>NZ_JBXVNN010000001.1:4987500-5921053 GCF_057284075.1 Pseudomonas sp. TE31087 | reverse complement strand
GATGAAGCGCTCGCCCTTGCGGATCGCCGCCGGGTTGCCGAACAAGAACAGCACCCGCGCACGCGGCTTGATCTTGCCGTTGGCCACGCCGTGCAGCAGCCTTTCGAGCAACTCGATCGGCGCCGTCTCGTTGCCATGGATACCGGCCGACAACAGCAGGTCGAGCCCGCAATCCTCACCTTCGGGCGGGCGCACTTCCAGTGCGCCCTCCCCCAGCCAGCGCAAACGCACGCCCCGGGTGGTCACTTGGGTCTTCTCGGCCGGTTCGTGATCGGTCAGGGTCAGCTCAAGCAGTTTGCCGAGGGCGAGCATAGGCGCTTCCTTAGTGGTGGTGGCCGCAGTCCGGGCCGTGGACGTGGTCGTCGTCACCGGCGACGTCGGCCGGTTCCATTTCCAGTTGCAGGCTGACCAGGTTGGTGGCCATCGGACGCAGCAGCAGGTTGGCGTACTCGGTGTCGTCTTCCTCGACATCGACGCCGATCAGCAGCTGGCCGCGGCCGTCCTGCTGGATCCACACTTCCTTGCCTTGCCAGACCACGGCAAAACGGGTGCACGAGGTTTCCAGCTGGGTGCCGTCTTCATCTTCCAGGATCAGGCGCAGGGCGTCGGACATTGCAATTTCTCTCTATCAAGGTTGGCGTTGGAACGGATACACCGAGCCCAGTTTGAGGATCTGGGTCAGGTCATCCAGGGCCGTGCGGCATTCCACCAGCAGCTGCGGGTCGGCCAGGTCCGCTTCGCCGAGGCGATCGCGGTAGTGCTTGTCGACCCACTGCACCAGGGTGTCGTACAGCGAGGCGGTCATGATAACGCCTGGATTGACCGCCGCCAGTTCGTTTTCCTTCAGCGCCACGCGCAGACGCAGGCAAGCCGGGCCGCCACCGTTCTGCATGCTCTGCTTGAGGTCGAACACCTTGACCTCCTTCACCGGGCCGCCCTGGCTGGTCAGCTGGCTCAGATAAGCCCAGACGCGCTCGTTGTTGCGGCACTCCTCCGGCACCACCAGCAACATCGAACCGTCTTCGCGGCTGAGCAGCTGGCTGTTGAACAGGTAGGAACGCACCGCGTCCTCCACCGTCACCGCCGCGCGCGGCACGCAGATACCCTGGAAATTGCCACCCTTGCTGGCCAGTTTAGCCTGCAGCTGGCCGAGCACGGTGTCGGTCTCGAGGAACGCGTCCTCGTGGTAGAACAGCACCTCGCCGTTGCCCACCGAAATCACGTCGTTGTGGAACACGCCCTGATCGATCACCGCCGGATTCTGTTGAGCGTAGACCACGCCTTCATCGCTCAGCCCGTGCAGGCGAGCGACGGCCTGGGAGGCTTCCAGGGTCTGGCGCGCCGGATACTTCTGCGGCGCGGGATAGCGGCTGTCGAAAGCGCTGCGGCCATAGACGAAGAACTCGACGCCGGCCTCGCCATAAGCGCGGCAGAAGCGGGTGTGGTTGGCCGCGCCTTCGTCGCCGAACTGGGCAACCGCCGGCAGCGCCTCATGGTGGGCGAAGACCTTGTCATCGCTGAACATGGCGCCCAGCACGCGGCTGGTGGTCGGGTGCTCGATGCTGCGGTGGTACTTGCAGTTGAGGTTAGCGGCGGTGAAATGCACGCGGCCATCGGCGGTATCGGCGCTGGGGCTGACGGTGGCGGCGTTGGCCACCCACATGCTCGAGGCCGAGCAACTGGCGACCAGCAGCGGCATGGCGTCTTTGGCCGCACGCTGGATCACTTCGGCATCGCTGCCGGTGAAGCCCAGGCGACGCAGCGCGGCCACGTCCGGACGCTCCTGCGGGGCCAGCACGCCCTGCTGGAAGCCCATTTCCATCAGCGCCTTCATCTTCGCCAGGCCCTGGCGCGCCGCCTCGCGCGGGTTGGAACCCTGCTGGCTGTTGCTCTGCGAGGCCACGTTGCCGTACGACAAGCCGCCGTAGTTGTGGGTCGGCCCCACCAGGCCATCAAAATTCACTTCAAAGGATTTCATCGGCAAGGCTCCGAGACCTGTTGTTATAGGGTGACGCCCGGCGTCAGGGTCGCCGGCAGTGCAAGGCTCGCGGTCTCCAGCGAAGCCACGGGGTAGGCGCAGTAGTCCGCCGCGTAGTAGGCGCTGGCACGGTGGTTGCCGCTGGCGCCGACGCCACCGAACGGCGCGCTGCTGGCGGCACCGGTCAACTGCTTGTTCCAGTTGACGATGCCGGCGCGGCTGCGCAGCCAGAAATGCTGGTAGCGGGCGTTGGAGTCCGACAGCAGGCCGGCGGCCAGGCCGTACTGGGTGTTGTTGGCCTCCTCGATCGCCGCGTCGAAGTCGGCGTAGCGGATCACCTGCAGCAGCGGGCCGAAGAACTCTTCATCCGGACGCTCGGCCACGGCGCTGACATCGATGATGCCAGGCGTGAGCAAGGCCGCGTCGGCCTGCGGCTGGGTCATCTCCAGCAGCGCCACGGCGCCCTTTCCGAGCAGTTCGGCCTGGGCCGCCAGCAGTGCGCGGGCCGCCTGCAGCGAAATCACCGAGCCCATGAACGGCGCGGGCTGCTGATCGAAGGCACCGACACTGATACCGCGGCTCACCTCGACCAGGCGCTGGATCAGCGCGTCACCCCAGGCACCCTGCGGCACCAGCAAGCGGCGGGCGCAGGTGCAGCGCTGGCCGGCGGAAATGAAGGCCGACTGGATGATGGTGTACACCGCGGCGTCCAGGTCCTTGACCTCGTCAACCACGAGCGGGTTGTTGCCGCCCATCTCCAGGGCGAGGATCTTGTCCGGGCGGCCGGCGAACTGCTGGTGCAGCAGGTTGCCGGTGCGGCTGGAACCGGTGAAGAACAAACCGTCGATACCCGGGTTGGCGGCCAGAGCCACGCCGGTTTCGCGAGCGCCCTGGACCAGGTTGAGCACGCCGGCCGGCAAGCCGGCCTCGATCCAGCATTGCACCGTCAGCTCGGCGACCTTGGGGGTCAGCTCGCTGGGCTTGAACACCACGCAGTTGCCGGCCAGCAGCGCCGGAACGATGTGGCCGTTAGGCAGGTGGCCAGGAAAGTTGTACGGGCCGAATACCGCCACCACGCCATGGGGCTTGTGGCGCAGCACGGCGGTGGCGTCGGCCAGCGGGCCGCTCTTTTCGCCGGTACGCTCGCGGTAGCTCTGCACCGAGATGGCGACCTTGTTGACCATGCTGGTCACTTCGGTGGCCGACTCCCACAGGGGCTTGCCGGTTTCTTCGCCAATGCAGCGCGACAGCGCCTCGGCATTGGCCTTGAGCTTGTCGGCGAAGGCCTCCAGCACGCTGATACGCGCTTCCAGGCTCAGCAATGCCCAGGCCGGGAACGCCTGGCGGGCGGCCTGCACGGCGGCTTCGACCTGGGCGGCGTCGGCGCCCTGCCCCTGCCAGATCACCGCCTGGGTGACGGGGTTGAGCGACTGCAGGGTTTCACCCTGGCCGGCCAGCCAGTGGCCGGCGATGTAATGCGTGTTCATTTACTGGGCCTCCCGACCGGCGGACAGCGGCACGGCGCGGACATTGTCGCCAGCGCCCAGGCGCAGGCGCTTGGCGGTCTGCGGATCGACCACCAGGGTGCCTGCCGCCAGGCGCGCCGGTGCGGCGGTGATGCGGCAGTCTTCGCGCTTGCGGTTGTGAATGATGTAAGGGGTGGCGTCGTCACCCGGAGTGCCGACGGCCAGTACCAGGGTCTCGCTGTCACACACGGCGCGGATCTTCGAGGTCTCGCACTCGATGGCGGGACCGGCGTCGAAGATGTCGACGTAGCCCTGGTAGTTGAAGCCTTCGCGCTTGAGCATGGCCAGCGCCGGCTCCGTGTCGGTGTGCACGCGGCCGATGACATTGCGCGCCGCTTCCGAGAGGAAGCAGGTGTACAGCGGGAACTTGGGCATCAGCTCGGCGATGAACGACTTGTTGCCCACGCCGGTGAGGTAGTCGGCCTGGCTGAACTCCATCTTGAAGAAGTGCCGGCCCAGGCTCTCCCAGAAGGGCGAACGGCCTGCCTCGTCGGACATGCCGCGCATCTCGGCGATGATCTTGTTGCCGAACAGCTGCGGGAACTCGGCAATGAACAGCATCCGCGCCTTGGACAGCAGTCGGCCATTGAGGCCGCTGCGGTAGTCGCTGCGCAGGAACAGCGAGCACAGCTCGGAGTTGCCGGTCAGGTCGTTGGCCAGGAACAGCGTGGGGATCTCGCGGTAGATGTTCAGCTCCTGCGAGGCGCTGACGGTCAGGCCGACCCGGTAGTTGTACCAGGGCTCGCGCAGGCCGACGGCACCGGCGATGGCGCTGATGCCGACCACCAGGCCTTCGTCGTTCTCCAGCACGAACAGGTAGTCGGTGTCGCCGCGCTCGGCTTCGCCGCGAAAGCTCTTCTCGGCCCAGCCGACGCGCTGGCCGAGGCGCTCCTCGTTGGCGGGCAGCGTGGTCAGCCCGGTGGTGCCGGTGCTGCGGGCCAATTCGATCAGCGCGGGTAAATCGCTGCTGCGTACAGGACGAACGATCATGCTATCTCCTTGTGCGGCGGTCTGTGCCTGCCGCGAAACTCTCTGTTCCGGCGGTTCAGACCGCGACCAGGCGCACGCTGGCGCCTTCGCCGACACCCAGGGCCTCGGCGGCTTCGCCGCTCAGGCTGACCGGCTTGCCCGGCACCCAGTCCAGCTCCAGCAGCACGGCGCGGTAATCCTGCAACTGGCCGTTGCACACCAGGTACGGACGGCCGCCCTTGACTGGCGTCTCGTCGAGCTTGACCGGCACCACCCGGCTCTGGGCGATGGAGCGGATGCCCGAGGCGCGGGCGTGCAGGGTCGGGCCGCCGTCGAAGATGTCGATGTAATGCTCGGTCTCGAAGCCTTCGCGCATGAGGATGTCGAAGGTAATCTGCGCCCGCGGGTGCACCTGGCCCATGGCCTCCTGCGCCTCGTCGGCCAGCAGCGGCACGTAGATCGGGTAGTGCGGCATCAGTTCAGCGAGGAAGGTGCGGCTCTTCAGGCCGCACAGGCGCTCGGCGTCGGCGTAGTTGAGGTCGAAGAAGTTGCGGCCGATGGCGTCCCAGAACGGCGACTCGCCCTGCTCGTCGCTGTAGCCGACGATCTCGGTCACCACCGACTCGGCGAAGCGCTCGGGGTGCGCGGCCATGAACAGCAGGCGGCCCCGTGAGTTGAGCTCGGCGAAGGCGCTGCTCACCAGTTCCGGCACCACGTAGAAACTGGTCAGCAGGCTGTTGCCGGTGAGGTCGTGGCACAGCGACAGGACGTGAATCTTGTTGTGGATCTTCAGCTCGCGGGAGGCGTGCACGAAGGTCTCGTTGCGAAAGCTGTAGAACGGCTCGGAGTAGCCGGCCGAAGCGACGATGGCCGAGCAGCCGACCAGCTTGCCGGTGGCGCTGTCCTCGAGCACGAAGAAGTAGCTCTCCTCGCCATTGAAGCTGACCTCGGCGGCAAAGGAGGTTTCCGAGGCGGCGATCTTGTCGCCCAGGCGGCCGGCGTCATCCGGCAGCGAGGTGACACCAATGGGGCTGTCGGCAGCCATGCGCTGCACTTCGTTCAGATCAGCCATTTGCGCGGGGCGCATCACCAGCATGGTGTCACTCCTTTCGGGAAAGCGGGCCGATCACATCGGCACGGAAAAACGGCGGGCACGCGCCACCACCTGCAAGCAGGTGCCCGCACTGGAATTCGGGTATCGCCAGCCCCTTCTCGGGGCCGGCGAAGGGCGATCAGCCCTTGATCAGTTTTGCCACGGCGCGTTCGAAACGATCCAGGCCTTCGTCGATGTCGGCATCCTCGACCACCAGGCTCGGGGCGAAGCGCACCACGTCGGGACCTGCCTGCAGGACCATCACGCCTTCTTTCTCGGCGGCGTTGAGGATGTCCTTGGCCTTGCCTTTCCAGGCCTCGCTCAGCACGCAGCCGATCAGCAGGCCGACGCCACGCACCTGGGTGAACAGGCCGGTTTGCTGGCCGATGTTCTCCAGACGAGTCTTGAAGCGCTCATGCTTGGCCTTGATGCCCGCCAGGGTTTCCGGGGTGTTGATCACATCCAGCACCGCGCAGGCAACGGCGCAGCCCAGCGGGTTGCCACCGTAGGTGGTGCCGTGGGTGCCGACGGCCAGGTGCTTGGCCAGGTCGCTGGTGGTCAGCATGGCGCCGATCGGGAAGCCGCCGCCCAGGCTCTTGGCGCTGGTGAGGATGTCCGGGGTGACGCCGTAGTGCTGGTAGGCGTACAGCGAGCCGGTACGGCCGACACCGGTCTGGACTTCGTCGAAGATCAGCAGGGCGTTGTACTCGTCGCACAGTTTGCGCGCGCCCTCCAGGTAGGCCTGGTCGGCCGGGACCACGCCGCTCTCGCCCTGGATCGGCTCAATGACCACGGCGCAGGTCTTGTCGGAAATCTGCGCTTTCAGCGCTTCCAGGTCGTTGTACGGCACATGGCTGATGCCGGTGATCTTCGGACCGAAGCCGTCGGAGTATTTGGGCTGGCCACCGACGCTGACGGTGAACAGGGTGCGACCGTGGAAGCTGTTCACGGTGGCGATGATTTCGTGCTTCTCGGGGCCGAAGCGGTCGTGGGCGACGCGACGGGCCAGCTTGAAGGCGGCCTCGTTGGACTCGGCACCAGAGTTGCAGAAGAACGCACGCTCGGCGAAGGTCGCGTCCACCAGCTTGTGCGCCAGGCGCAGGGCCGGCTCGTTGGTGAACACGTTGGAGACGTGCCAGAGGGTGTTGGCCTGCTCGGTGAGCGCCTTGACCAGCGCCGGATGGCAGTGGCCCAGGGCGTTAACCGCGATACCGCCGGCGAAGTCGATCAGCTCGCGACCGGTCTGGTCCCAGACTCGGGAACCCTCGCCTCGTACAGGAATGAACGCCGCCGGGGAGTAGTTGGGAACCATGACCTGGTCGAAATCGGCACGTTGCACCGGGGCTTGCTCAACGGACATCTGAGTCTCCTGAAGAGGAACGCTGGCCTGGAAGTGGCGAGCGATGAGGGGATTGTAAGGACTGATCGGCGCCTGTCCTTGCTGCCAGGCGACAACTTGTTACAGCGCCAAACCGTGTTTTCACGCGGTTTTCGGCAATGCGACAAACAGTGTCGCAATCGCGCAGTGTAACGGGAGGATGGAGTGGCGGGGAGAGCCCCGGCGAGAATTGGGTGAACAGGTGTTCACACATACAAACCCCATCGCGGGGCAAGCCCGCTCCCACGAGCAATGCAACCCGTGGGAGCGCTTCAGCCCCGCTCGGCCGGCGCCGAACTCAGCTCGAACGGGCTGCTGCTGCGCCGCTGGTTACGGTCTTCACGCGGCGTGGCGCCAAAGAAGTTGCGGTACGCACTGGAAAAATGCGGCCCCGAGGAGAACCCGCAGGACAGTCCGATCTGGATGATCGACTTGCTGGTCTGCATCAGCATCTGCCGCGCCTTGTTCAGGCGCAGCTCCAGGTAATACTGGCTGGGCACCCGATTGAGGTACTGCTTGAAGATCCGCTCCAGCTGACGGCGGGACACGCACACATGCTGGGCGATCTCGTCGGTGGTCAGCGGCTCCTCGATATTGGCCTCCATCAGCAGCACCGCCTGGGTGAGCTTGGGGTGGCTGGAGCCCAGGCGATTCTGCAGCGGAATGCGCTGGCGCTCGCCGCCTTCACGGATACGCTCGACCACCAGCTCTTCCGACACCGCGCCCGCCAGCTCCGCGCCATGATCGCGCGCCAGCACCGCCAGCAGCAGGTCGGTCACCGCCATGCCACCGCAGGCGGTCAGGCGATCACGGTCCCAGTCGAACAGGTGGCTGGTGGCAATCACCTTGGGGTGGCGCTCGGCGAAATCGTCCTGCCAACGCCAGTGCACCGCGGCGCGGTAGCCATCGAGCAGGCCCAGCGCCGCCAGCGGATACACGCCGGCGGACAGGCCTCCGATCATGCAGCCGCTGCGCGCCAGCTGCTTGAGCGCGGCGGACAGCGACGAACCGATGGCCGCCGGTGGCTCGTCGGCCAGCAGGAACAGCTTGTGGCAACCCTCCAGACGACCGTTCCATGCCTCGCCCGGCAGGCGCCAGGCGCCCTCCTGAACGGCTTCGGCCTGCAGGTAGGCCAGCTCGTAGACCACGTCCGGATGCACCCGCTGGGCCACCTGCAGCACCTCTTCAGCCAACGCCAGGGTCAGCGGCTTGGTGCTTGGCCAGATGAGAAATCCGATTCGCTGGGTGGTCATAGGGCGTGGTCCGAAACCTGGGAGGAAGGGTTCGCGCTTGTGGCGCCAGGGCATGCCGCGCGGATGGCGCAGCATGCCCCATTATGGTGCAAATGTGCAGCGATTACTTCAGGCTGCCGGAAAGGAACTGCTTGAGGCGCTCGGACTGCGGATTGACCAGCACCTCGCGCGGGCAGCCGCGCTCCTCCACCAGCCCCTTGTGCAGGAACACCAGCTGGTTGGATACTTCGCGGGCAAAGCCCATCTCGTGGGTGACCACCACCATGGTGCGACCTTCCTGGGCCAGCGACTGCATCACCTTGAGCACATCGCCCACCAGCTCCGGGTCGAGCGCCGAGGTCGGCTCGTCGAACAGCATCACCTCCGGCTCCATGGCCAGGGCGCGGGCGATGGCCACGCGCTGCTGCTCGCCGCCGGACATGTGACCGGGGAAGGCATCCTTGCGGTGGGACACGCCAACCTTGGCCAGGTAGTGTTCGGCCTTCTCCAGCGCTTCCTTCTTGTTCACGCCCAGCACGTGCACCGGCGCCTCGATGACGTTCTCCAGCGCGGTCATGTGCGACCACAGGTTGAAATGCTGGAACACCATCGACAGGCGCGAGCGCATGCGCTGCAGCTGTTTCGGGTCGGCGGCCTTGAGCGCGCCGTCCTTGCCGGCCACCAGCTTGAGCTCTTCGTTGTTGAGCAGGATCTTGCCCGCGTGCGGCTGCTCCAGCAGGTTGATGCAGCGCAGGAAGGTCGATTTGCCCGAGCCGCTGGAGCCGATGATGCTGATCACGTCGCCTGCCTTGGCTTCGAGGGAGACACCCTTGAGCACCTCATGGCTGCCGTAGCGCTTGTGCAGGTCTTGGATTTGGAGTTTGTACATGCTGTCGGATCTCACAGAGCGGTCAGTGCTTGCGCGGCGCCAGGTAGCCGAGCCAGCGGCGTTCGGCCATCTTGAACAGGCGCACGAGGATGAAGGTCAGGCACAGGTAGAACACGCCCGCCGTGATGTAGGCCTCGAAAGGCAGGTAGTACTGGGCGTTGACCGTGCGCGCGGCACCGGTGATGTCGATCAGGGTGACGATCGACGCCAGGCTGGTGGTCTGCAGCATCATGATCACTTCGTTGCTGTACTGCGGCAGCGCCCGGCGCAGGGCCGACGGCAGGAGGATGCGGCGGTACATCTTCATGCGCGACATGCCGATGGCCTTGGCCGCCTCGATCTCGCCATGGGGCGTGGCCTTGAGGCTGCCAGCGATGATCTCGGCGGTGTAGGCACTGGTGTTGACGGCGAAGGCCAGGCAGGCGCAGAAGGTCGCGCTGGACAGCCACGGCCACAGGAAGCTCTCGCGCACTGCCTCGAACTGGGCCAGGCCGTAGTAGATCAGGAACAACTGCACCAGCATCGGCGTGCCGCGGATCACGTAGGTGTACAGCCAGGCACTCATGTTCACCAGCGGCTGCTTGGAGACGCGCATCAGGCCCAGCGGAATTGCCGCCAGCAGGCCGAACAGCAGCGACAGCGCCAGCAGCTTGAGGGTGGTCAGCAGGCCGCCCAGGTACAGCGGCAGGGCCTCCCAGATGACGTTGTAGTCGAAGATCATAGTTCAGCCGCCTTGACGCCCACCGAGTAGCGCTTCTCGAGATACTTCAGCGCCAGCAGCGAGACACTGGTCAGCACCAGGTACAACGCCGCCACCGCGAGGAAGAAGGTGAAGGGTTCGCGGGTGGCGTCCGCCGCCTGCTTGGCCTTGAACATCATGTCCTGCAGACCGACCACCGAAATCAGCGCGGTAGCCTTGGTCAGCACCAGCCAGTTGTTGGTGAAGCCCGGGATCGCCAGGCGGATCATCTGCGGCACCATGATCCGGAAGAACACCTGGACACCGCTCATGCCGTAGGCCGCACCCGCCTCGGCCTGCCCCTTGGGAATCCCCAGGAAGGCGCCGCGGAAGGTTTCCGAGAGGTAGGCACCGAAGATGAAGCCCAGGGTGCCGATGCCGGCGACCAGGGGGTTCAGGTCGATGTAGTCGTCATAGCCGAGCAGCGGCGCCACCCGGTTGATGATGTCCTGGCCGCCGTAGAAGATCAGCAGGATCAGGACCAGGTCAGGGATGCCACGGATCACCGTGGAATACAGATCCCCCAGCCAGGCCAGCCAGCGCACCGGCGACAAGCGCAGCGCCACGCCGATCAGGCCGAGGACGATGGCCAGGGCCATCGACGACAGGGCGAGCTGCAGCGTCAGCCACGCTCCGTCGAGGATGACTGCCCCATAGCCTTTCAACATGATTCGAATTCCTCAGGGCTTGGGAATGAAAAATGGTGCAAACCTCAGAGCTTCTGCTGTTTGCACCATTGCACAGGTGAAACTCGATGGCTTACTTCGAGTCTGGACCGTAGATGTCGAAGTTGAAGTACTTCTTCTCGATCTCTTTGTATTTGCCGTTGGCACGGATCGCGTCGATGGCGGCGTTGATGCGGTCGGCGTTGGCCTTGTCACCCTTGCGCAGGGCGATGCCGATACCGTCACCGAAGTACTTGGAATCGGTGAAGGCCGGGCCTACGAAGGCAAAGCCCTTGCCGGCGTCGGTTTTCAGGAAACCGTCTTCGAGCAGGGTGGCGTCGGCCACGGTACCGTCAAGACGACCGGCGGCGACGTCCAGGTAGATTTCGTTCTGGGTGCCGTAAGGCACGACGGTGGCGCCTTGCGCGCCCAGGACTTCCTTGGCGAAGCGATCATGGATCGAGCCGCGCTGCACGCCGATCTTCTTGCCCTTGAGCTCAGCCAGGCTGTCGCTGACGGTGGTGCCTTCCTTCATGACCAGGCGCGCCGGGGTCAGGTAGTAGCGCTTGGTGAAGTCGACCGACTTCTTGCGATCGTCGGTGATCGACATGGACGACAGGATGGCGTCGATCTTGCGCACTTTCAGCGCCGGGATCAGGCCGTCGAACTCCTGCTCGATCCAGGTGCACTTGGCTTTCATCTCTTCGCACAGGGCGTTGCCGATGTCGTAGTCGAAGCCGGCGAGGCTGCCATCAGGCTGCTTGAAGGCGAAGGGTGGGTAGGCGGCCTCGATACCGATCTTCAACGGCTTCTCATCGGCCTGCGATACCAGGGAAAACACGGAAAGCGCCAGGGCGCCAAGCAGTGCGAGCTTCTTCATCAGGTAACTCCATCGGTACGGGGCAATACAAGGCAGTTGTAACGGCTGCCCGATATGCGAATGGGTACAGCGCGAGCCGCGCAGGTTTCGACCAAGGTCGCAGACCACGAGCGAGTGAGTGGCATTCTAGCGACAGCCCGGTGGTCGATATTTCTTCAAAGCGACAACTAATTACAGAAGCGCCAGGAACCGCGGCGGGCGATATTGACAGCTCCTGCGAGATATGCAAGAGCAAAAGAGAAATAACCTATACCCAAAGCAATAAGCGGGCCCATTATTGGCAAAGCCTTGTATTCCGGCAAGCGCAGCGTGCGACCCTGCACAAAATGCTCGCAGGAATGCACTCAAATGGCACATGAATGTTTCCACAAACCCCGCATTTGGGCGAAATCGGTGACAACCAGGGTTACCGATGAATGTCGGAGTAACAGTCTGCATCAGTAAAGCAAAAACCCCGCCGGGTGTGGGCGGGGCTTTTACTGATGGCCTGATCGCGGGGCAAGCCCGCTCCCACGACCTTCAGGAGCCGACTTGCCGCGACGCTTCGACTCAGGCGGTGGCCAGGCTCATCGCCTTGTGGGTGTCGATCAGGTGCTGCACCACCCCTGGGTCGGCCAGGGTGGAGATATCACCCAGCGCGTCGTACTCGCCGGTGGCGATCTTGCGCAGGATGCGGCGCATGATCTTGCCCGAACGGGTCTTCGGCAGCCCCGGCGCCCACTGGATCACATCCGGCGAGGCGATCGGGCCGATTTCCTTGCGCACCCAGTTCTTCAGCTCAAGGCGCAGTTGCTCGCTCGACTCCTCGCCAGCATTGAGGGTGACATAGACATAGATGCCCTGCCCCTTGATATCGTGCGGCACGCCCACCACCGCCGCTTCGGCGACCTTCGGATGCGCCACCATCGCGCTCTCGATCTCGGCGGTGCCCATGCGGTGTCCGGAGACGTTGAGCACGTCGTCGACGCGACCGGTGATCCAGTAGTAGCCGTCTTCGTCGCGACGGGCACCGTCACCGGTGAAGTACATGCCACGGAAGGTCTTGAAGTAGGTGTCGACGAAACGGTCGTGGTCGCCGTACAGCGAACGCGACTGACCCGGCCAGGAGTCGAGGATCACCAGGTTGCCCTCGGCGGCGCCTTCGATCAGGTTGCCCAGGTTGTCCACCAGCGCCGGCACCACGCCGAAGAACGGGCGGGTCGCCGAGCCAGGCTTCAGTGCGGTGGCGCCCGGCAGTGGGCTGATCAGCACACCGCCAGTCTCGGTCTGCCACCAGGTATCGACGATCGGGCAACGCTCCTTGCCGACGGTCTTGTAGTACCAGTTCCAGGCCTCGGGGTTGATCGGCTCGCCCACCGAGCCCAGCAGGCGCAGGCTGGAGCCATCGGCACCGGCCACCGCCGCTTCACCTTCGGCCATCATGGCGCGAATGGCGGTTGGCGCGGTGTAGAGGATATTGACCTTGTGCTTGTCGACGATCTTCGACACCCGGGTGATGTCCGGGTAGTTCGGCACGCCCTCGAACAGCAGCGTGGTGGCGCCGTTGGCCAGCGGGCCGTAGACAATGTAGCTGTGACCGGTGACCCAGCCCACGTCGGCGGTGCACCAGTAGACCTCGCCCGGACGGTAGTCAAACACGCGCTCGTGGGTCAGCGCGGCATACACCAGGTAACCGCCAGTGGTGTGCAGCACGCCCTTGGGCTTGCCGGTGGAGCCGGAGGTATAGAGGATGAACAGCGCCTCCTCGGCGCCCATCTCTTTCGGCGCGCAGTGGCTGGAGGCAACCTTCATCAGGTCTTCGTACCAGATGTCGCGATGCTGGTGCCAGGCGATGTCGCCACCGGTGCGCTTGCACACGATGATCTTCTGCACGCTGCTGGTTTCAGGGTTGGTCAGGGCCAGGTCGACGTTGGCCTTGAGCGGGGTACGGCGGCCGCCGCGCAGGCCTTCGTCGGCGGTGATCACCACTTTCGACTTGCAGTCGATGATGCGACCGGCCAGCGCCTCCGGCGAGAAGCCGCCGAACACCACCGAGTGGATCGCACCGATGCGGGCGCAGGCCAGCATGGCAACCACGGCCTCGGGAATCATCGGCATATAGATGGTGACCACGTCGCCGCGGTGCACGTCCTGGCCACGCAGGGCGTTGGCGAACTTGCAGACCTGCTCGTGGAGCTCGCGGTAGGTGATGTTGCGGTGTTCGGAAGGGTCGTCGCCCTCCCAGATGATCGCCAGCTGGTCGCCGCGCTCTTCGAGGTGGCGGTCCAGGCAGTTGTAGGAAACGTTCAGAGTGCCGTCGGCGAACCACTTGATATCGACATGGTGGTCGTCGAACGAGGTCTGCTTGACCTTGGTGAAAGGCTTGATCCAGTCCAGACGCTGGGCCTGCTCGCGCCAGAAGCCGTCCGGGTTGATCACCGATTGCTGGTACATGGCCTTGTAGGTGGCCTCGTCGGTCAGGGTACTGGCCGCAACCTCGGGACGAACGGGATACAGTGGAGCCGCACTCATCTGTGTTACCTCGGTGTAATAGTTGTTTTTGTATGGAACCGTTTGTAACTGTACCAGAGCGGCCAAGGCCATTCGACGTTGGTAGTAACACGACGGGCCGTCGACTCACCAATCAGGCGCGACCGCTCTAGTACATGGCATGCAGCCATCTCCGAGAGGAAAAGACAGGGTTTCGACGGGGATTGTTACAGATTCTGTCAAAAGACTTTATCAAAACCCCCTCTGTTTCAGCCGTGGGCGCCTGCCTAAAATTCATCTCGCCAGCAACGGCAACGCGATTAACTTGGTAACAGCCCCCACGAAGGCAGCGTTAATCCGTACCTCATCCCGATAGTTGAAACTTGCTGTACTCGCGGCGCCATAAGCGCCGCGTGCCCCCTCACGACCTTAGACAGGTAACTTGAAAATGAAAGCTTTACTGGTATTGGTACTTGGCGGTTTTTGCGGCGCGGCATTGGCCGGCGAAGCAAAAGATGTCGAGCAGATTCCGGTTGAACAGTACAGTTATTCGCAGCACCTGGACATCGCCCGCGTCATTTCCATGAGCGAAGTGCCGAACGTCTGCGAAGTGGTGCCAGCCCGCATGACCTACGAGGACTCCCAGGGCCAGAAGCACATTCTCGAATACCGCGTGATGGGGAATGGTTGTTCCAACGGCTGAGGCCATAAGTTTATCGCGGGGCAAGCCCGCTCCCACTCCGACCGCGCCAACCTCAAGCCTTGCGCGATCCCTGTAGGAGCGGCCTTGTGTCGCGAAAGGGCCGCAAAGCGGCCCCGGCGATCTTGGCATGCTGCTGAGAATCTGGGGCTGCTATGCAGCCCTTTCGCGACACAAGGCCGCTCCTACAGGAAGAAGTGTAACTTTCAAGGCAATTAGCCACACTCAATCCCCCGACTTGTTCAACGAATAATCCCGCAACTTGTTGGCAATGGTCGTATGGGAAACTCCCAATCTTTTCCCCAGCGCCCGGCTACTTGGAAACTCGCTCATCAGACTTTCCAATACCGCCTTTTCAAACCGCCCGACAATTTGCGAAAGATCGCCATCCAGGGAAAACTCACCCAATGGTTGGCGTGCGCCATAGTCCGGCAAGCGGATATGTTCGCTCTTCACCACCCCGCCCTCGCACAACGACACCGCCTGGAACAGCACGTTCTCCAGCTGGCGCACGTTGCCCGGCCAATGATATTGGGCAAGCTTGTCCATCGCCGCCGGTGCCAGGCGCGGCATCGGGCAGCCGATCTGCCGGCTGGCCTGGTCAAGGAAGTGCTGCACCAGCCCCTCCAGGCCATCCATGCACTCGCGCAGCGGCGGAATGTGCAGCGACAGCACATTGAGGCGATGGTAGAGGTCCTGGCGGAACTCTCCCCGGGCGCACAGCTCGGACAGGTCGACCTGGGTCGCGCAGATCACCCGCACGTCCAGGTACACCTCTTCGTCACTGCCGACACGACGGAAACAGCCATCCTGCAGGAAGCGCAGCAGCTTGACCTGCAAGCGCGGGCTCATCTCCCCGACGCCATCGAGGAACAGCGTGCCCCCGGCGGTAAGCTCCAGCAGCCCAAGCTTGCCTTCGGCACGCGCGCCCTCGAACGCCCCCGGCCCGTAGCCGAACAGCTCGGTCTCGGCCATCGACTCCGGCAGGCCGGCGCAGTTGAGCGCCATCAGTGGTGCCTGGCCACGGGGGCTGGCCAGGTGGCAGGCACGCGCCAGCAACTCCTTGCCGGTACCGGTCTCGCCCTCGATCAACAGCGGCGCATCCAGCGGCGCCATGCGCCGCGCCTCACGCACCACCGCGGCCATCACCCGCGAGCTCTGGAAGATACTGTCGAAGCCACGCAGCTCTTGCTTGCGCACGTTGTAGATACGCTCGCCGATGCGATCGGCACGATGCAAGGTGATCACCGCGCCCGCCAGGGCCTCGCTGTCGTCATGCTCCGACTGCAACGGCGCGATATCGGCGAGGAACACATCGCCCTTGACCTTGATGCGCAGGCCGTTGATCCGCGACTTGTTGGCGCGGATAAGCTCCGGCAGGTCGAAGTCCTCGACATAGCGCGACAACGGAATGCCCGGCACCTCGTCCACCCGCACCCCGAGCAACTGCGCCGCACCGCGGTTGGCGGCGACGATGCTGCCGCCCATGTCGATCGACAGCACCGGGAAATCCAGCGCGCCCAAGAGCGCATTGAGCTCCATGTGCCGACGCTCGCTGGGCATCAGGCCGACGCGCTTGACCCCGAACACCCCGGCAATCGACTCGAACTTCGGCCGCAGGGCCTGGAACTGCAGGTTGATCAGGTTCGGGCAGTGCAGGTAGATGGCGTTGCCATGATCGCCACCCACCTCGCCGCGCAGCACGTTGATGCCGTACTCCACCAGCAGGTTGAGGATGTCCCGCAGGATGCCGATGCGGTTCTGGCAGTGCACTTTGATACGCATGGAAGCTCTCGAAGCGGCCAAGGTTTTTACTCGGCACGCGGAAAAGTCGTAAAGATAAGCTGACAGAATCACCCTTCCGCCCAGCTCGATGCCCGTGATTTTCCGGCACAAGGGCATTTTTGTAAAATTATCGTTACGAATTCAGGACCAGCGGATAGCCACAACTGGCCTCAACCCCGGTGCAAAGCCGCGTTTGTAGGGATATTCCTAAGGTATGTCCTGTACATAACAAGAACGCCCTCACCAGGAGAGCCACATGAAACAGACGCAATACGTGGCACGCGAGCCCGATGCGCATGGTTTTATCGACTACCCGCAGCAAGAGCATGCGGTGTGGAACACCCTGATCACTCGCCAACTGAAAGTGATCGAAGGCCGGGCATGCCAGGAATACCTGGACGGCATTGAGCAGCTCAAGCTGCCCCATGACCGCATCCCGCAGCTCGGCGAAATCAACAAGGTGCTGGGCGCCACCACCGGCTGGCAGGTCGCCCGCGTGCCGGCGCTGATCCCCTTCCAGACCTTCTTCGAACTGCTGGCCAGCAAGCGCTTCCCGGTCGCCACCTTCATCCGCACCCCGGAAGAGCTGGACTACCTGCAGGAGCCCGACATCTTCCACGAGATCTTCGGCCACTGCCCGCTGCTGACCAACCCCTTCTTCGCCGAATTCACCCACACCTACGGCAAGCTGGGCCTGGCGGCGACCAAGGAACAGCGTGTGTACCTGGCTCGCCTGTACTGGATGACCATCGAGTTCGGCCTGATGGAGACCGCGCAGGGTCGCAAGATCTACGGCGGCGGCATTCTCTCTTCGCCGAAAGAGACCGTCTACAGTCTGTCCGGCGAGCCGGAGCACCAGGCCTTCGACCCGATCGAGGCCATGCGCACGCCGTACCGCATCGATATCCTGCAGCCCCTGTACTTCGTCCTGCCGAACATGAAGCGCCTGTTCGACCTGGCCCACGAAGACATCATGGCCATGGTCCACCAGGCCATGCAGCTGGGCCTGCACGCACCGAAGTTTCCACCCAAGGTCGCTGCCTGAGCGCCCCTGTCGATAACAACTCAAACCGGAAAACACCCATGAATGCCTTGAACCAAGCCCACTGCGAAGCCTGCCGCGCCGATGCGCCGAAAGTCAGCGACGAGGAGCTGGCGGTACTGATCCGCGAGATCCCGGACTGGAACATCGAAGTCCGCGACGGCCACATGGAGCTCGAGCGCGTGTTCCTGTTCAAGAACTTCAAGCACGCCCTGGCCTTCACCAACGCCATCGGCGAAATCGCCGAAGCCGAAGGCCATCACCCAGGCCTGCTGACCGAGTGGGGCAAGGTCACCGTGACCTGGTGGAGCCACTCGATCAAGGGCCTGCACCGCAACGACTTCATCATGTGCGCGCGCACCGACGAGGTCGCCAAGACCGCCGAAGGGCGCAAGTGATGCACTTCGCGGCCATCGGTCGGGTCCCTGGCGACCCGATCCTGGGGCTGATGGAGGCCTACGCCCGCGACGACAACCCGGCCAAGTTCGACCTGGGTGTCGGCGTGTTCAAGGACGCCCAGGGCCTGACGCCGATTCCCGCGGCGGTCAAGCAGGCCGAGCAGCGCCTGGTCGAACGCCAAGCCACCAAGAGCTATGTCGGCGGCCATGGCGACGCGGCGTTCGGCCGCCTGGTCAGCGAACTGGTGCTGGGCAGCGACTCGCCGCTGCTGGCCAGCCAGCGCGCCGGTGCCACCCAGACCCCGGGTGGCACCGGTGCCCTGCGCCTGGCGGCGGAGTTCATCACCCACTGCCTGCCGGGGCGTGGCATCTGGCTGAGCGACCCGACCTGGCCGATCCACGAGACGATCTTCGCCGGCGCCGGGCTCAAGGTGTCCCACTACCCCTACGTGGGCAAGGACAACCGCCTGAACGTCGACGGCATGCTCGCCGCGCTGGAACAAGCACCGGAAGGCGACGTGGTGCTGCTGCACGCCTGCTGCCACAACCCGACCGGTTTCGACCTGGGCCAGGACGACTGGCGCGCGGTGCTCGACATCGTCAAGCGCCGCAACCTGCTGCCACTGATCGACTTCGCCTACCAGGGCTTCGGTGACGGCCTGGTAGAAGACGCCTGGGCGGTGCGCCTGTTTGCCGCCGAACTGCCGGAACTGCTGATCACCAGCTCCTGCTCGAAGAACTTCGGCCTTTACCGCGACCGCACCGGCGCCCTGCTGGTGTGCAGCCACGATGCCGAGAAACTGCTGGATGTGCGCAGCCAGCTGGCATTCATTGCGCGCAACCTGTGGTCCACGCCACCGGACCATGGCGCCGCGGTGGTGGCCGAGATCCTCGGTGATCCGGCGCTCAAGGCGCTGTGGGTCGAGGAAGTGAACGCCATGCGCCAGCGCATCGCCGAGCTTCGCCAGGGCCTGGTGCAGGCGCTGGCGCCACACGGCCTGGCCGAGCGCTTCGCGCACATCGCCGCGCAACGCGGGATGTTCTCCTACACCGGGCTGAACCCCGAGCAAGTGCGCCTGCTGCGTGAACGGCACAGTGTGTACATGGTCGGTACCGGCCGGGCGAACATCGCCGGGGCGGATGCGCAGCGCCTGGAGAAGCTGGCGGCTACCATCGCCGACGTCTGTCGCTGATATCGCAGTACCTGTGGGAGCGGCTTTAGCCGCGAAGCAAGCGACGCGGTGGATGGCACCGGCTTCGCCGGTGTTCGCGGGTAAACCCGCTCCCACAGGATACGCGCCGCTTCGACATCAAGCGCTGTAACTGTGGGGGAGCGCAGCCTGCGATGAATCGAACGCAGGCAGTACAAGACTGTTGCTCCCACAGTGTTTCCGGCGCCCGAACACAGTCGGCGGTGCGCTGATCGCCCGCTAAAACCGACCGGCGCCCGGCAAAAATCTCAAACTGTCATCCAGACTGCTGTATCCTGCCCCAGCTTTTCGAAGCCACACATGCGCCCTGGCGCCGCCTTTTCACTCACACTTGCGAGGAACGACGAGATGCATGAAATCCCGAATCTTCCCTTCCCAAGCCTGAACCCCGAAGAGCAATCCGTTGCCGCCCACGCCGAACCGACGCCCGCCGTCGACCAGGACGGTGACGATCAATCCAGCGCCGACCAGGAATAATCGCGCACCCCACCCGACTGTGTGAAAACGGCTGACCTGCGGGATATCCCCGTCATCGCGTTTTCACACCGTCCAGAATCCCTACCGAAGACTTCCATACCCGACTTACCGCACCCCCATTGCGGTCACCCTGCAAGTCGTTTCCATCAAACCCGCTCCCACAGGTACAGCACCGCCATCAAAGGCAGCGACGATCCTGTGGGAGCGGGTTTACCCGCGAAGAGGCCTGCACCGAATGACGCGCCTCAGCGCTGCGCGTACTGCAACACCACCTCCAGCGGATGGCGCAACTGCTTCTCGGTCATGCGCTTGACCTGGCTGCGACACGAATAACCGGTCGCCAACGCCTCGCCCTGCTTGTCCAGCTTGGTCGCCCAGGACTGCTCGAAGATGGTCCTCGAGGTTTCCTGGTTCCGCGCTTCATGCCCATAGGTACCGGACATGCCGCAGCAGCCGGTGGCCTCGGTGACCAGCTTCAACCCCAGGCGGGCGAACACCTGCTCCCACTGCCGGGTACTGGCCGGCACATTGGTCTTCTCGGTGCAGTGGGCCATCAGGCGGAAGCTGTCGGCCTTGACCGGCGCCTGCTCGGGCAGCACGTTCATCAGCCATTCCTGGGGCAACAGCACCGACGGGCACTCCACGCCATCGACCTTCTGGTACTCCTGGCGATAGACCAGGGTCATCGCCGGGTCCAGCCCCACCAACGGCACGCCGCAGTCGGCCAGGCTCTTGAGCTGGGTGGCGTTGCGGATCGCCGCCCTGGCGAAGGCGCCGAGGAAACCCTGCACATGCAACGGCTTGCCGTTGGCGCTGTAGGGCGCGAGGAACACCTTGTGCCCCAGGCGATGGGCCAGCTCGATGAACGAGGCCAGCAGTGGCGTCTCGAAATAGCGGGTGAAGGCATCCTGCACCAGCACGATGCTGCGCTCGCGCTGGGCCGGGGTTAGCTCGCGCAAGGCCGGCACGCTCGCCACCTGAACCCGGCAACGGGTCAGGGTGGCCTGGAAGTTGAAACGGCTGATCAGCGGGCTGTCGACCATGCCGATCTTGTCCGCCAGCAGCCTGCTCACCCACTTCGAGCCCATCACCGCGTTGTACAGGCCCGGTGCATGGGCCAGGTACGGGATGGTGAATTCCAGCGAACCGATCAGGTAATCGCGCAGCGGACGCTGGTAGCGGCCGTGGTACAGCTCGAGGAAGCGCGAGCGGAAGTCTGGCACATTGACCTTGATCGGGCACTGCCCGGCGCAGGACTTGCACGCCAGGCAGCCGGCCATGGCGTCGTACACCTCGTGGGAGAAATCCGCCTGCCCCTGCTGGCGCGCACGGCTGTTGCGCAGGCGCGCCGGCAGCCCCTTGAACCAGGACGCCTTGCGTTGGGCGGCGGCGAGCACATCGATGTTCGCCTCGCCCTGCAGGCGCAACCATTCGCGGATCAGCGAAGCGCGCCCCTTGGGTGAATGCTGGCGTTCGCGGGTGGCCTTCCACGACGGGCACATGGCGTCGTTGGGATCGTAGTTGTAGCAGGCGCCGTTGCCGTTGCAGTGCACGGCGCTGGCGAAGCTTTGCCAGACGCGTTCGTCGATACTGCGGTCAAGGTCACCGCGCAGGGTCACGCCATCCACCGGGGTCAGGCCTTCGGCGCTGTCCGGCGGGGTGCAGATCTTGCCCGGGTTGAGCTGGTTGTGCGGATCGAAGGCGCCCTTGAGGCGCTGCAGTGCCGGGTACAACGCGCCGAAGTATTCCGGCACGTACTCGGAGCGCAGGCCTTTGCCATGCTCGCCCCAGAGCAGGCCGCCATAGCGCTGGGTCAGCGCCGCCACGGCATCGGAGATCGGCTTGACCAGCGCGGCCTGGGCCGGATCCTTCATGTCCAGCGCTGGGCGCACGTGCAGCACGCCGGCATCGACATGGCCGAACATGCCGTAGGCCAGGCCGTAACCGTCGAGCAGCGCGCGGAAGTCGGCGATGTAGTCAGCCAGTTGCTCCGGCGGCACGGCGGTGTCCTCGACGAACGGCTGTGGCCGCACCTCGCCTTCGACGTTGCCCAGCAGCCCCACCGAACGCTTGCGCATGGTGTAGACCCTGGTGACCGCCTCGGCGCCCTCCGCCAGGGTATGTCCCAGGCGTTCGACGCTGGTGTCGCGCTGCAGGTGCGCGACAAACGCCTCGACCCGGGCATTGACCTCGGCCGGCTCGTCGCCGCAGAACTCCACCAGGTTGATGCCCAGCGTCGGGCGCTCGGCATCGGCCGGGAAGTACTCGGCGACGCTGTGCCAGACGATGTCCTTCATCGCCAGCATCAGCACCTTGGAGTCAACGGTCTCGATCGACAGCGGCTTGTGCGCCATCAGCGCGTTGGCATCGCGCAGGGCGTCCATGAAGCTGGTGTAGCGCACGTTGACCAGTACCGCGTACTTCGGGATCGGCAGCACATTGAGCTTGGCCTCGACCACATAGCCCAGCGAGCCTTCGGCGCCGCACAGCACGCTGTTGAGGTTGAAGCGGCCCTGCTCGTCGCGCAGGTGCGCCAGGTCGTAGCCGGTCAGGCAGCGGTTGAGCTTGGGGAAGGTGCTTTCGATCAGCCCGGCCTGGGTTTGCTGGATCTCGCGGGCCATGCGGTACACCTCGCCGACCCGGCCGGGCGCGGCGCAGGCCTGCTCCAGGGCCGCGTCGTCGATCGGCAGGCTGTGCAGGCGCTCGCCACCAAGCAGCACGCTGTGCAGCTCGAGCACGTGGTCGCGAGTCTTGCCATAGGTGCAACTGCCCTGGCCGCTGGCGTCGGTGTTGATCATGCCGCCGACGGTGGCGCGGTTGGAGGTCGAAAGCTCCGGCGCGAAGAACAGCCCATGGGGCTTGAGCGCGGCGTTGAGCTGGTCCTTGACCACGCCCGCCTGGACCCGCACCCAGCGCTGCTCGACGTTGATCTCGAGAATGCTGTTCATGTGCCGCGACAGGTCGACGACGATGCCGTCGGTCAGCGACTGGCCGTTGGTGCCGGTGCCGCCACCACGCGGGGTCAGCTTGATGTCGCGAAAGCGTGGCTCGGCCATGAGCGTGGCAACCCGCGCCACATCGTCGGCATCCAACGGGAACACCGCCGCCTGGGGCAGCCGCTGGTAGATGGAGTTGTCGGTGGCCAGCACAGTACGGGTGCCGTAGTCGGCACTGATCTGGCCACGGAAGCCGCTGTTCTTCAGGGCTTCGAGGAATTCAGGGTAATGGGCGGCGGGCGCGCGGGGCGGC
Source organism: Pseudomonas sp. TE31087 (assembly GCF_057284075.1). Classification (NCBI taxonomy): domain Bacteria; kingdom Pseudomonadati; phylum Pseudomonadota; class Gammaproteobacteria; order Pseudomonadales; family Pseudomonadaceae; genus Pseudomonas; species Pseudomonas sp. TE31087. The sequence goes on along the minus strand of NZ_JBXVNN010000001.1, from coordinate 5,898,373 downwards.
AGCTGGGCGATCATCGAAGGATGGCCTCTATTCGATATTGGCTAGTTCACGGGTTCCAGGCATTGCAACATCTCGTGGGAGCGGGCTTGCCCCGCGATGGCGCCATCGCGGGGCAAGCCCGCTCCCACGAGATGTTGTATTTCCTGCGACTACGGTATGAATGATCTATACCGCATGACGAATACGCCCATGTTCCTGTAGTTTCGCGCCAGGGGCAAACGGATATTCCTGCCGCTATCGATGAGCTTTATGAATGAATTACCGCCACCTCACCCCTTCGATGTCGCTGCTACTGGCCTTCGAGGCCGCCGCGCGACATGAAAGCTACACCCGCGCCGCCGCCGAGCTGTCGCTGACCCAGAGCGCGGTAAGTCGCCAGGTGCAGGCGCTGGAACAGCAACTGGGGCTCACCCTGTTCCGCCGCGAGGGGCGCCAGGTGCAACTGACCGACGTGGGCCGTCTTTACCAGCGCGAGCTGAGCGAAGCCTTGGGGCGTATCCGCAGCGCCACCCTGCAAGCCCTGGCCTATCAGTCCGGGGTCGGTACCCTGCGCCTGGCGACCCTACCGACCTTCGGCTCGAAATGGCTGCTGCCGCGCCTGCATGCGTTCTATGGCGCTCATCCGGGCATGCTGGTGCACATTCATTCTCGTATCGAAGCGATCAACTTCGACACCAGCGAGATCGACGCGGCCATCGGCGTGGCCACCCACGACCTGCCCGGGCTGGTCTGCCATCGCCTGCACGCCGAGGAACTGTTGGTGATCCTCCCGCCGGACTGCGCTCGCGACGGCCAGGACTGGAACCCGTCGCGGATCAGCGAAGAGGTGCTGCTCAACGTCGCCAACAACCCCCATGCCTGGGGAGAATGGTTCTCCCACCACGCCCTGCCCCACCGGGCGATGCGCCTGGGGCCGAGTTTCGAGTTGACGTCGCACCTGATCCAGGCGGTGCGGGCGGGGATAGGGATTGGCCTGGTGCCCAGGATTCTGGTGGAGGAGGAACTGGCCAGTGGCGAGCTGTTCAGCCCGGGGGCGCCGTTTGCCAGCCAGCGCAGCTACTACCTGATCTATCCGCCGAGGAATGAGGCATTGCCTTCGTTGCGGGCGTTTCGTGGCTGGTTGCTGGAACAGATCTGAGTCATCGGTTGCCAGAGCCGGCCATTCGCGGGTAAACCCGCTCCCACAGGTTCTGTGCCCCCTGTGGGAGCGGGTTTACCCGCGCAGAGGCCGGTACAGACAACAAAAAACCCGATGCCAGTCACCCGGCATCGGGTTTTGCCGAAGCGCCTCGGCGCTTACTTGGCCACGCTACCGGCAGCGCCGTTGGCCTGCGCCCCACGCTTGCTCTTGAGCACGTAGAACACATACATCACCACCAGCCATACCGGCATGGCGTACACCGACACCTGGATGCCCGGGATCTGCAGCATGATGCCGAGGATCAGCACCACGAAGGCCAGCACCAGGTAGTTGCCGTACGGGTACCACAGCGCCTTGAACAGCGGCTTCTGGCCAGTGCGGTCGAGGTGCTGGCGGAACTTCAGGTGCGAGTAGCTGATCATCGCCCAGTTGATCACCAGGGTCGCTACCACCAGCGACATCAGCAGCTCCAGGGCGTTCTGCGGCATCAGGTAGTTGAGCAGCACCGCGATCAGGGTCACGGCCGCCGACACCAGGATCGAACGTACCGGCACGCCGCGACGGTCGACCTTGGCCAGCGCCGCCGGGGCATCGCCCTGCTCGGCCATGCCCAGGAGCATGCGGGCGTTGCAGTAGGTACCGCTGTTGTACACCGACAGCGCCGCGGTCAGGACCACGAAGTTCAGCAGGTGCGCGGCCACGTCGCTACCCAGCAGCGAGAAGACCTGGACGAACGGGCTGCTGCCATAGCTGCCGCCGGACGCGTCGATGCTGGCCACCAGGCTGTCCCACGGGGTCAGCGACAGCAGCACCACCAGGGCACCCACGTAGAAGATCAGGATGCGGTAGATGACCTGGTTGATCGCCTTGGGGATCACGGTCTTCGGCTTGTCGGCCTCGGCCGCGGTGAAGCCGAGCATTTCCAGGCCACCGAAGGAGAACATGATGAAGGCCAGGGCCATGACCAGGCCGCTGACGCCATGCGGGAAGAAGCCGCCATGGGCCCACAGGTTGGTCACCGACGCTTCCGGGCCACCACTGCCGCTGGTCAGCAGGTAGGCGCCCAGGCCGATCATGCCGACGATGGCGGCGACCTTGATGATCGCGAACCAGAACTCGGCCTCACCGAAGAACTTCACGTTCATCAGGTTGATGGCGTTGATCAGCAGGAAGAATGCCGCCGCGGTGACCCAGGTCGGGATCTCCGGCCACCAGTAATGGACATACTTGCCCACTGCCGACAGCTCCGACATGCCCACCAGGATGTACAGCACCCAGCAGTTCCAGCCCGACAGGAAGCCGGCGAAACCGCCCCAGTACTTGTGCGCGAAATGGCTGAAGGAGCCGGCCACCGGCTCTTCGACGATCATCTCGCCGAGCTGGCGCATGATCATGAAGGCGATGAAGCCGCAGATCGCATAGCCGAGGATCATCGACGGACCGGCGGACTTCATCACGCCGGCCGAGCCCAGGAACAATCCGGTGCCGATCGCGCCACCCAGGGCGATCAGTTGGATATGGCGGTTCTTCAAGCCACGCTTGAGTTCGCCAGACTGTGAATTATGTCCACTCATGAACGAAGTCACCTGCTTGTTTTTATCTGTGACGGAATCGGACCCACCGCACTCGTGGCGCAGCGGAATGGGCAAGGTGGTTACCTTGGATACTTGTGACGGGCAGTCGCTCGGGGCCTTGGTGGCCAGGGGCGGATCAACCGGGTGTCAGCAAGCGTGCGCGGTACGCAAGGGAGTCACAGGTAAAACGCGGCGCATTGTATACCCCTGCAAACGCGCAGGCGTCAACGCGTTGCATCGTTTCCTGTGGAAAAAACGCAGCGGTCCTGGGGTGAAGGCCTGAAAAGGCGGAGTGATCGGCGTGCATGGCGCCTCCATTTTGTTGTTTTAAGTGCCTGGCGATCCTGCCTGGCTCTGCACACGGCAATGGCGCTATCTCAGCGTTTGGGCGGGGGTTTGGGAAGAGGGTGAAGGGGACCGGGGAGGCTCTGGCGCGCAAGTCTTGGAAAGATTTTGTGACGAAGAGTGGGGAAGCACAGGCAAGCCGGGGAAAAGGTCCAGAATCGTATAGTTTTCTTTACAAGGTGGTTTGAAAATTTGCCACCGGTCGGGAAAAATTCTGTCTGTTCAGGTACTTGGGGCCGCTTTGCGGCCCATCGCGGGGCAAGCCCGCTCCTACACTGGGATGCGTATCGAGGGACTTCCTTTTCAACAGGCACAAAAAAACCAGCCCGAAGGCTGGCTCTTTCGTTACCGGGCCAGATCAGCCACGCGGCTTGCCGCGACCACGACCGGCTGGCTTGTCGCCTTCGGGACGGGCTGGACGCTTGCGCATCTCGCTCGGGCGCTCGGCCACCGCGCTGCCGCGGCTGCCCTTGCGCGGTGCAGCCTCTTCACGCGGCGCGCGCGCCGGGCGCTCGCCCTGCCCTTCGGCGGCCGGACGCAGGGTGCGCACACGCTCGCCACGCCCCAGCGGGCGGGTCGACTTGCGCTGCAGGCGCTCGAGCTTGTCCTTGGCCTTGAGCTTCATCTCCGGCAGCGCCACCGGCTGCAGGCCGACTTCGGCGGCGAGGATGTCGATCTCGCCCTGGCTCATTTCGCGCCAGCGGCCCATCGGCAGGTCGGAGTTGAGGAACACCGGGCCGAAACGCACACGCTTCAGGCGGCTGACCACCACCCCCTGGGATTCCCACAGGCGGCGCACCTCACGGTTGCGGCCTTCCATCACCACGCAGTGGTACCAGTGGTTGAAGCCTTCGCCGCCCGGTGCCTTCTGGATGTCGGTGAACTTGGCCGGGCCGTCCTCGAGCACCACGCCGGCCTTGAGGCGGTCGACCATGTCGTCGTCGACCTCGCCGCGCACACGCACGGCGTACTCGCGGTCCATTTCATAGGACGGGTGCATCAGGCGGTTGGCCAGCTCACCGTCGGTGGTGAACAGCAGTAGGCCGGTGGTATTGATGTCCAGGCGGCCGATGTTGATCCAGCGGCCCTCTTTCGGGCGCGGCAGGCGGTCGAACACGGTCGGGCGGCCTTCCGGGTCGTCACGGGTGCAGATCTCGCCATCGGGCTTGTTGTACATGATCACGCGACGGGTCGCCTCGGCGGCCTCGACACGCTTGATCAGCTTGCCGTCGACGGTGATGGCGTCGTGCAGGTCGACGCGCAGGCCCAGGGTGGCCTCGACGCCGTTGACCTTGATACGGCCCTGGCCGATCCAGGCCTCGACGTCACGACGCGAGCCGACGCCGATACGCGCCAGTACTTTCTGCAGTTTTTCGCCGGACGGCGGGGTGGGTTGTTGGTCTTGCAGGTCTTTGTCACTCATCTGGGCACCTCCCGGTGTAGTAGTGAAAGCGGGCGCGCATCATACGCGCAACGCACTGGAGAGTAGAGTGTTTTGTGGAATTGGAAGTGTTTTTCTGCCAAATGGCCTTTGTCTGATCAGGGCCGGCCTCTTCGCGGGTAAACCCGCTCCCACAGCTTGTGATACCCCTGTGGGAGCGGGTTTACCCGCGAAGAGGCCGGCACAGGCAGTAGTTAAATCAAGACTGCAGCTTGCCCTCGTCCTGCTCCGAGACCTCAGGCTCTTCTTCATCGCGCAAATCATCGAAATCGGTCTTGAGCCCTTCTTCCATCGCATCCAGCTCCACCAGCAGCGAGCGGAAGCTGGTCTCATCCTTGGGCTCCGCTTCCTCACCCTCCTCGCCCAGGCTGGCATCGGCCAGGGCTTGCAGGTGAGCGGGCACCGGCGCCTCGTCCGGGTCGAGCAGCGGTTCCGGCTCCAGCTCGCGCAACTCGGCCAGCGCCGGCAGTTCATCGAGGCTCTTGAGGTTGAAGTGATCGAGAAACGCCTTGGTGGTGGCAAACATCGCAGGACGCCCTGGCACCTCGCGGTAGCCGACGATACGGATCCACTCGCGCTCCATCAGGGTCTTGATGATGTTGCTGTTGACCGCCACGCCGCGCACGTCCTCGATCTCGCCCCGGGTGATGGGCTGGCGGTAGGCGATCAGCGCCATGGTTTCCAGCAGCGCACGGGAATAGCGCTGCGGGCGCTCCTCCCACAGGCGGCCGACCCAGGGTGCATAGTCTTCGCGGATTTGCAGCCGATAGCCGCTGGCCACTTCCTTGAGCTCGAAGGCACGGCCGCTGCAGGACTTGCCCAGCACCTCCAGGGCCTTTTTGAAAACGGCGGGGGCCGGGCGCTCGGCTTCCTCGAACAGCTCATAGAGGCGCTCGAGGGATTGCGGCTTGCCCGAGGCGAGCAGGAAGGCCTCGATCAGCGACGCCAGTTCGCGGGGTTCGTTCAGGTTCATCGGTAGTCGTCAGGTCACTCTGCCCGGGCACGGACGTGGATCGGGGCGAAAGGCTCATTTTGCACGAGTTCGATCAGCGATTCCTTCACCAGTTCGAGAATCGCCATGAAGGTCACCACCACGCCGAGCTTGCCCTCCTCGCGGGTGAACAGTTCGACGAAGGGCACGAAGCCACCGCCCTTGAGGCGTTCGAGCACCTCGCTCATGCGCTCGCGGGTCGACAAGGTCTCGCGAGTGATCTGGTGGCTCTCGAACAGGTCGTTGCGGCGCATGACCTCGGCCATGGACAGCAGGATCTCCTCCAGGGCGACCTCCGGCAGCAGCTTGCGCACCTTGGCCTGAGGGGCCTCGAGACGCGGCACGACGACGTCGCGGCCAACCCGCGGCAGCTCATCGATACCTTCGGCGGCAGCCTTGAAGCGCTCGTACTCCTGCAGGCGGCGGATCAGCTCGGCGCGTGGATCGCCTTCCTCTTCCTCGATCTCGCTGGAACGCGGCAGCAGCATGCGCGACTTGATCTCGGCGAGCATGGCGGCCATCACCAGGTACTCGGCGGCCAGTTCCAGGCGCACGTTCTTCATCAGCTCGACATAGCCCATGTACTGGCGAGTGATCTCGGCCACCGGGATGTCGAGGATATCGATGTTCTGCTTGCGGATCAGGTACAGCAGCAGGTCCAGCGGGCCTTCGAAGGCCTCGAGGATCACTTCCAGCGCGTCCGGCGGGATGTACAGGTCCACCGGCAGCTCGGTCAGCACCTCCCCATAGACCAGGGCCAGCTGCAACTGCTGGGGGGCATCGGCCTGGTCGGTCGGCGCCTCGGGCGTTTCCATCTGGCTCATGCGTTGACCAGGAACGGCGTCGGATCCCCGCACCCTTCACGAATCAGCTCCGGCTCGTCACCGGACAGGTCGATGACGGTCGAAGCCTTCAGGTCACCGAAGCCGCCGTCGATGATCAGGTCGACATGATGCTCCAGGCGCTGGCGGATCTCGTAAGGGTCGGTCATCGGCTCGTCGTCGCCCGGCAGGATGAGGCTGACGCTCATCAGCGGCTCGCCAAGCTCCTCGAGCAGCGCCAGGACAATGGGGTTGGACGGCACGCGCAGGCCGATGGTGCGGCGCTTGTCGTGCAACAACAGGCGCGGCACTTCACGAGTGGCGTTGAGGATGAAGGTGTAGGGCCCCGGAATGTGCGCCTTGAGCAGGCGGAACGTCGCCGTGTCGATCTTGGCGAAGGTGCCCATCTCGGACAGGTCGCAGCACAACAGGGTGAAGTTGTGGTTCTTGTCCAGCTGACGCAGGCGGCGCACCCGCTCGATGGCGCCCTTGTCGCCGATCTGGCAGCCCATCGCATAGGCCGAGTCGGTCGGGTAGACCACCACCCCACCCTTGCGGATGATCTCCACGGCCTGTTTGATCAGGCGCGCCTGCGGGTTTTCCGCATGAATCTGGAAAAATTGGCTCACGTAGTCGTCCTGTTCATACCGCCATAGACTGTTCATGTCGGAATCGACGCCACAGAGGTGGCAGGTCCTCGGGCAATGGCCGGTAGGCACCGATCTCGCCCCAGGTGCCGGGGCCGTGGAAGTCACTGCCGGCGCTTGCCAGCAAGCCGAACTCACGGGTGAGGATCGACATTGTCCCCACCTGCTCGGGCGGCATCATCCCATTGACCACTTCCAGCGCCTGCCCCCCTGCCTGAATATAGTCGGCAATCAGCCGTCTGCGCTTGCTGCGGGTCAGTTCGTAGTGCATGGGATGGGCCAGGCTCACCCAGGCATTGGACTGGCGCAACGTGGCGACGGTTTCCTCCAGCGTCGGCCAGTGCAGCTTGACGTCCCCCAGCTTGCCGGCGCCCAGCCACTTGCGAAAGGCCTCGCCACGGTCCTTGACGAAGCCTGCGCGCACCAGGAATTCGGCGAAATGCGGGCGCGCCGGGGCGTTGCCGCTGTCACCCAGTTCCTGCTGCACGGCCCGCGCACCGTCCAGCGCGCCGGGCATGCCCTTGGCCGCCAGCTTGCGGTCGATTTCCTCGGCGCGCAGCCAGCGGCCGCGATGCAGATTGCCGATGGCTTCGAGCAAGGGCGGGGCATCGAGCGGGAAATCGTAACCCAGCACATGGATGGTGGCGCCGCCCCAGGTGCACGACAACTCTACCCCGCTGACCCACTGCATGCCGTTGTCCAGGCAGGCCTGGCGGGCCTCGGGCAGGCCTTCGAGGGTGTCGTGGTCGGTGAGCGACAGCGTCCGCACCCCGTGCTCGTGGGCCCGGGCGACCAGTGCCGTGGGCGACAGGGCGCCGTCGGAGGCCGTGCTGTGACAGTGCAGATCAACATTCATGGAGGAGCGCTTTCGCAGGAATCGATGTTTGTTATTATGCCGTCACATCCCGCTTCTGGCTGCCACTGTGAAACAATTCATCGATTTCATCCCGCTGCTGCTGTTCTTCATCGTCTACAAACTGGACCCGCGCCCGGTCGAATTCGCCGGCCACGGCTTCGAGTTCGGCGGGATCTACAGCGCCACCGCCATGCTGATCGCCAGCTCCGTGGTGGTCTACGGCGCGCTGTTCCTGCGCCACGGCAAGCTGGAAAAGGGTCAGTTGCTGACCCTGGTCGCCTGCCTGGTGTTCGGTGGCCTGACCCTGGCCTTCCACAGCGAGACCTTCCTCAAGTGGAAAGCACCGGTGGTCAACTGGCTGTTCGCACTGGCCTTCGCCGGCAGCCACTTCATCGGTGACCGGGTGCTGATCAAGCGCATCATGGGTCACGCCCTGACACTCCCTGAAACAGTCTGGACCCGCCTGAACCTGGCGTGGATCGGTTTCTTCCTGGTGTGCGGCGCCGCCAACCTGTTTGTCGCTTTCACCTTCCAGGACATCTGGGTCGACTTCAAGGTGTTCGGCAGCCTCGGCATGACCGTGCTGTTCCTGGTGGCCCAGGGTGTCTATCTGTCGCGCCACCTGCACGATGCCGATCCTTCCACCTCCAAACCCAAGGACTGACATGCTCTACGCCATCATCGCCAGCGACGTCGAAAACTCCCTGGAAAAACGCCTGGCCGCCCGCCCCGCCCATATTGAGCGCCTGCAGCAGCTCAAGGCCGAGGGCCGCGTGGTCCTCGCCGGCCCGCACCCGGCCATCGACAGCAACGACCCGGGCGCCGCCGGTTTCAGCGGCAGCCTGATCGTCGCCGAGTTCGATTCGCTGGCCGCCGCCCAAGCCTGGGCCGACGCCGACCCGTATATCGCCGCAGGCGTCTACGACAAGGTCGTGGTCAAGCCGTTCAAGCAAGTCCTGCCGTAACAGGCTGTTGAGGGAGCGGCTTTGTGGGAGCGGCGGTGCGCCGCTCCCACAAAGCCGCTCCCAGCTACACCCCACGCGGCACTATTCATAAATTCCGACAACTGGCCGACAACCTCCTGAATCGATACGAATCAGGAGTTCCAATGCGTCAAGGTCCGATGTCCCTGCTGCTTTGCCTGTTACTGCTGTCCCCTTTCGCCGCGGCCGAGCAGCCGCTGTCGCTGGAAGCCGGGGCGCGGATCACCGAGCTGCAGCAGCGCCTGGAAGAGAGCGAGAAACAGCGCGACGCGCTGACCCTGCAACTGCAGAACCAGGACAGCGAACGCGAAAGCGCCCAGCTCTCGCGCCTGCGCCAGGACAACCAGCGCCTGAAACTGACGGTCAAGGAACTGCAGGCCGCCAGCAGCGCCCCCCAGCGCCTGCTCACCGACCAGCAGCAGTGGTTCCTGATCGGCTCGGTCGTTGCACTGTTGTCGGCAGTCTGCGGTATCTTAGCCAGCGGCGGACACAGAAGACGCCGGCAATGGTTGAATTGAGTGAGACATGAGCGAGCTGTTACTGATTGATGATGACCAGGAACTGTGCGAGCTGCTCGGCAGCTGGCTGACCCAGGAAGGGTTTGCGGTGCGCGCCTGCCACGATGGCCAGAGTGCGCGCCAGGCCTTGGCCAGCCACGCCCCGGCGGCGGTGGTGCTGGATGTCATGCTGCCCGACGGCAGCGGCCTGGAACTGCTCAAACAGTTGCGCAGCGAGCACACCGACCTGCCGGTGCTGATGCTCTCGGCCCGTGGCGAGCCGCTGGACCGCATACTCGGCCTTGAGCTGGGCGCCGACGACTACCTGGCCAAGCCCTGCGACCCCCGCGAACTTACCGCCCGCCTGCGCGCCGTGCTGCGCCGCAGCCACCCCAGCGCGCCCAGCAGCCAGGTCGAGATCGGCGACCTGACCTTCAGTCCGGTGCGCGGCGTGGTCAGCATCGACGAGCGCGAGATGACCCTCACGCTGTCCGAGAGCCGCATCCTCGAGGCGCTGCTGCGCCAGCCCGGCGAACCGCTGGACAAGCAGGAGCTGGCGCAGATCGGCCTGGGTCGCAAACTCACGCTCTATGACCGCAGCCTGGACATGCACGTCAGCAACCTGCGCAAGAAGATCGGCCCGCACCCGGACGGCCGCCCGCGCATCGTCGCGCTGCGCAGCCGCGGCTACTACTACAGCCTCTGACAAGCAACACGATCTCTGTAGGAGCGGCCTTGTGTCGCGATGGGGCGCGAAGCGCCCCCAGAATCGCGGCAATATGCAAAATTGCCGGGGCTGCTGTGCAGCCCATCGCGACACAAGGCCGCTCCTACAGGGTCCGCGCGGTGGCTACCTGCATCTTTACCCAGCCTTTACCCTCACCTGACCGCCCTTGACCTTGATCTCCCTAGACTGGGCTCATCCGGTAACCACCGGCCCCTGAAAGGAGAGACACCATGCGCAAGACCCTGATCGCCCTGATGTTCGCCGCCGCCCTGCCGACCGTGGCCATGGCCATGCCTGACGGCGGCCCGCGCCACGACGGCCCGCATCATCGCGGTGACGCGCCTTTCGCCCAGCTGGACCTGAGCCGCGACCAGCGCCAGCAGATCGGCAAGCTGATGGGCGAGCAGATGCAGCAGCGCCGCGACATCACCGAGCGCTACATGGCCAAGCTGCCGGCCGCCGAGCAGAAAGCCATGAAGGACGAACTCAAGGCCAGCCACGACAAGACCGACGGCCAGATCCGCGCCCTGCTCAAGCCCGAGCAGCAGAAGAAGTTCGACGACCTGCAGAAGGAACGCGCCGCGCGCAAGGCCGAGTGGCAGGAGTTCCAGGCCTGGAAGGCTGAAAAAGCCGGCAAGGCCCAGTAAGCTGTCAGCCCGATGTCCGGCCCGCACCCCCGCGGGCCGGGCTTTCGCCATTTCTCGGAGGTGCTCGTCTTGCGTTCACTGTTCTGGCGCATCCTGGCCAGCTTCTGGCTGGCCATCGCCCTGGTCGCCGGGCTGTCGATCCTACTCGGGCACATGCTCAACCAGGACACCTGGATCCTCAGCCGCCATCCGGGCCTGAACAACCTGGCCAGCCACTGGGCCCAGCACTATGAACAGGACGGCCTGGAGTCGTCGCAGCGCTTCCTGGAAAGACGCAAGCAGCGCTACAAGATCGACGTGCAGGTGCTCGATGACAGCGGCGACGCCGTGGTGCCCGGCACCTTTCCGCGCCGCGCCGCCGCCTTCGAGGCGCGCCAGCACAACGACGAGCGGCGCCTGCCCTGGCGCCGCCTGACCGAGGAATACACCAGCCCCAGCAGCGGCGAGACCTACCTGCTGATCTACCGCATTCCCCACCCCGAACTGGCTGCCTGGCACCGCGAAAGCCTGATCTGGCCGCTCAGCGCCCTGGGGATCGCCCTGGTGGTGCTGACCCTGTTCAGCCTGCTGGTGACCCTGTCGATCACCCGCCCGCTCAGCCGCCTGCGCGGCGCGGTGCACGACCTGGGGCAGGCCAGCTACCAGCAGAACAGCCTGGCGCGGCTGGCGGTGCGCCGCGACGAGTTTGGCGTGCTGGCCAACGACTTCAACAAGATGGGCGCGCGCCTGCAGAGCCTGATCGGCAGCCAGCGCCAGCTGCTGCGCGATGTGTCCCACGAACTGCGCTCGCCGCTGGCGCGGCTGCGCATCGCCCTGGCCCTGGCCGAACGCGCCGAGCCCGAACAGCGCCAGGCCCTGTGGCCACGCCTGACCCGCGAGTGCGATCGCCTGGAAGACCTGATCAGCGAGATCCTGGTGCTGGCCCGGGTCGATGCCGACCAGGCCCATGCCGAACCCGTGGACCTCAATGCCTTGCTGGGCGGCGTGCGCAAGGACGCCCAACTGTCAGCGCCGGAACAGGAAGTGCGACTGGAAGCGCAGGCAGGCCTGACCTTGCACGGCTGGCCGACCTTGATCGAACGGGCGGTGGACAATTTGTTGCGCAATGCCCTGCGTTTCAATCCGGCCGGGCAGCCGATCGAGGTGCATGCCCGTCGTGAGCAGGATCGCATCGTGCTGAGCGTGCGCGATCATGGGCCGGGGGTGGCGGCAGAGCACCTGGCGCAACTGGGCGAGCCGTTCTTCCGGGCGCCGGGGCAGGACGCACCTGGGCATGGACTGGGGCTGGCGATTGCGCGCAAGGCGGCAGAGCGCCATGGCGGCAGCCTGGTGTTGGGCAATCATCCGCAGGGTGGGTTCATTGCGACGCTGGAGCTGCCCTTGGCGCATGAATAGCTGACAGTGGTGATGAACCCATCGCGGGGCAAGCCCGCTCCCACGCATTCCCGTGGGGCGGGCTTGCGTGGGAGCGGGCTTGCCCCGCGATGACCCAATGCTTCAGTTACCCCAGGCACTGACGTACCGGGCTGTCTCCAGGACCGGCGCCGTGCGCGGCTCGCCCATCGGCGTGCCGACATACAGGTAGCCGATCACCTCTTCATTCGCCTCAAGACCCAAGCCCTCGTGCACATGGACGTCATACGCCATGTCGCCGGTGCGCCACACCGCGCCGATACCCTGGGCGTGGGCGGAAACGAGGATGCCGTGGGCGGCGCAGCCGGCGGCCAGGCGCTGTTCGATCTTCGGCACCTTGAAATGCTCCTGCAACCGGGCCACCACCACAATCAGCAACGGTGCCCGCAGCGGCATCGCCCGGGCCTTGTCCAGCGCGGCCGGGGTGGCATCGCCCTTGGCCTGCACCGCCTCGGCGAACAGTTCGCCGAGCTTCTCGCGGCCCTGTCCCTCGATGGTCAGGAAGCGCCAGGGACGCAGCTGGCCATGGTCCGGCGCACGCAGCGCGGCCTGGAACAGCGCCTCGCGCTGGGCGGCATTGGGCGCCGGTTCGGTCAGGCGTGGCACGGAAACACGGTTGAGCAATGCGTCGAGAGCCTCCATGGGCTTACCTCCTGGCAGATTGAAAGTGCGGCCATTCTGCACTAACCAGAAGGCAACATGTGAGTGGGCTTGTCCCGCGATGGCATCGACCCGGTAGGTATCGCGGTGCAAGCCCGCTACCATGCCCCAGCCAATCGTTCGTTTACAAGCCCCGGTGCACAGGTAGAATGGCGCCCTTTCCGTAGCGAGTCAGAGCAGATCACATGGCGTTGCCGACCTTAAGGATCATTGGTTTCATCATCGGCATCTTCCTGATCACCCTGGCGGTGAGCATGGTGGTGCCCATGGCGACCCTGGTGGTCTTCGAGCGCACCGGCGACATGCCGTCGTTCCTCTGGTCGAGCCTGATCACCTTCCTCGCCGGGCTCGGCCTGGTCATCCCCGGCCGCCCCGAGCACGTGCACCTGCGCCCACGCGACATGTACCTGCTGACCGTCAGCAGCTGGCTGGTGGTCTGCGTGTTCGCCGCCCTGCCGTTCCTGCTGACGCAGCACATCAGCTACACCGACGCCTTCTTCGAAAGCATGTCCGGCATCACCGCCACCGGCGCCACCGTGCTCAGCGGCCTGGACAACATGTCGCCGGGCATCCTGATGTGGCGCTCGATGCTGCACTGGCTGGGCGGCATCGGCTTCATCGGTATGGCGGTGGCGATCCTGCCACTGCTGCGCATCGGTGGCATGCGCCTGTTCCAGACCGAGTCCTCCGACCGCTCGGAAAAGGTCATGCCGCGCTCGCACATGGTCGCCAAGTCGATCGTCGCGGTGTATGTGGGCATTACCGTGCTCGGCAGCCTGGCGTTCTGGTGGGCGGGGATGAGCCCGTTCGACGCGATCAACCATGCCATGTCGGCGATCTCCACCGGCGGTTTCTCCACGTCCGACCAGTCCCTGGCCAAATGGGACATCCCCGCGGTGCACTGGGTCGCGGTGGTGGTGATGATCATGGGCAGCGTGCCATTCACCTTGTACGTGGCCACCCTGCGCGGCCACCGCAAGGCGCTGATCAAGGACCAGCAGGTGCAGGGACTGCTGGCCATGCTGGTGGCCACCTGGCTGGTGCTCGGCACCTGGTATTGGGCCACCACTGACCTGCATTGGCTCGACGCCCTGCGTCACGTGGCGCTGAACGTCACCTCGGTGGTCACCACCACCGGTTTCGCCCTGGGCGACTACAGCATGTGGGGCAACTTCTCGCTGATGCTGTTCTTCTACCTGGGCTTCGTCGGCGGCTGCTCCGGCTCCACCGCCGGCGGTATCAAGATCTTCCGCTTCCAGGTCGCCTACATCCTGCTCAAGGCCAACCTCAACCAGCTGATCCACCCACGGGCGGTGATCAAGCAGAAGTACAACGGCCATCGCCTCGACGAAGAGATCGTGCGTTCGATCCTGACCTTCTCGTTCTTCTTCGCCATCACCATCTGCATCATCGCCCTGCTGCTGTCGCTGCTGGGCGTGGACTGGATGACCGCGCTGACCGGCGCCGCCGGCACGGTGTCGGGCGTAGGCCCCGGGCTGGGCGAGGTGATCGGCCCGGCCGGCAACTACGCCAGCCTGCCGGACGCGGCCAAGTGGATCCTCGCTGGCGGCATGCTGCTGGGCCGCCTGGAGATCATCACGGTGCTGGTGTTGTGCATGCCGGCGTTCTGGCGTCACTGACCGACAGCCGCGTGCGGTACTCGCTCGGCGTGGTGTCGAACCAGCGGCGGAACGCCCGGTAGAAGTTGCTCGGATCGGCGAAACCCAAAAGGTAGGCGGTCTCCAGCAAGGTGGTGCCGGGCTGCGCCAGGTACTGCTCGGCCAGTTCGCGGCGGGTGTCGTCGAGCAGGGTCTGGAAGCTGGTACCCTCGTCCTGCAGACGCCTTTGCAAGGTGCGCTGCGACAGGTGCAGGGCCTGGGCCACGGTCTCGCGCTTGGGCTCGCCCTGGGGCAGGATGCGGCACAGCACCTGGCGCACCCGGTGGGTCACGCGGCTTTCCGAGAAGCGCGCCAGGTATTCCCCGGCAAAGCGATCATGCAGCACCGCCATCGCCTCGTTGGCGGTCGGCAGCGGCGCCTCCATGTCGGCACGCTCGAGCACCAGCGCGTCATGGGGCGCGCCAAATACCAGCGGCGCATGGAAGGCCACCTTGTACGGCTCGACATTCTTCGGCTGGCCGCCCTGGATCAGCACCCGCCGCGGCTGGATCGGCCGCCCGCTGAGCCAGGTGCACAGGGCCAGGGCGCAGGCCAGGGACGCCTCGGCGCTGTGCCGGGTCGGCGGCAGGTGGTCGCCATGCACGGTCAGCACCAGGGCGTAGCCGTCGGGCTCGCGGCGAAAGCTCAGGTCCGAGCTCTCGGCGATGATCCGCTGGTAGCGCACCAGGCGTTCGAAACCCTCGGCCAGGGTGCGACTGGACATCAGCGCATAGCCCACCACATGGAACGACGCCGGTCGCACCACCCGGGCCATGTTCAGGCCGATGGCCTCGTTGCCCGACAACTCGACCGCCAGCTGCCACAGCCGGGTCATCGAATCCTGGGTGAATCGCGCATCGGGGTCGTCGAGGGCGGAAAAGTCGAGCCCGAGCTGCTTGAACATGGCCGGGCAATCGAGCCCTTCCAGCTCGAGTGCCTTGACGATCCCTGATGCCCAGCTGGCTGACGTGGTTCTCTCACTCATGACAGGCTCTTGTGCTGACCGCTCCTGCGGTGAACCGAAAGGATACTCAATTGGCGCCTATTGTCACTGGCCACTGCACCCAGTGACTCTAGACTCGATTCAGGCTCCACGCCGTGTATCCTGTAAGCACGACCCGCAGATCCGGAAACCCGCCATGACCCGCACAGCGCAGTTCCGCAGTTTTGCCGAGTTCTATCCCTACTACCTGGGCGAGCACAGCAACGCCACCTGCCGCCGCCTGCACTTCGTCGGCACCAGCCTGGTGATCGCCCTGCTCGCCTACAGCATCGGCAGCGGCCAGTGGCTGTTGCTGCTGGCCGTGCCGCTGGCCGGCTACGGCTTTGCCTGGGCCGGGCATTTCTTCTTCGAGAAGAACCGGCCGGCCACCTTCACCCACCCCTGGTACAGCCTGGTCGGCGACTTCGCCATGTTCCGCGACATCCTGCTGGGCCGCCTCAGCCTCTGAATCGGCCCGCAAGGCCAGGTTCGCGTCCCGGCCGGCCACTGCCAAAGCCCGTGTCCTGGCCAACACTGCCAGACATGTCCCCGACACGAGTGGCCCGCGGCGATGAACAAGCAAGCGAACTTCAGCCACATGCGCGACGGCACCGCCCAGGACTGGGCGATCATCGCCGACGACTTTCGCGCCTATGCCCGGCAGTTGCCCCAACGCATCGTCGCCCACCTGCGCCTGCTCGATGGCGACTTCGGCGGCTTTCCCATCGATCGCCTGAGCCACTCGCTGCAGACCGCCACCCGCGCCTACCGTGACGGCCGCGACGAGGAATACGTGGTCTGCGCCCTGCTGCACGACATCGGCGACACCCTCGGCAGCTACAACCACCCGGATATCGCCGCGGCGATCCTCAAGCCCTTCGTCAGCGCCGAGAACCTGTGGATGATCGAAAAGCACGGGATCTTCCAGGGCTACTACTTCTTCCACCACCTGGGCATGGATCGCCACCTGCGCGAGCAGTTCAGCGATCACCCGCAGTACCAGCGGACCATCGAATTCTGCGCACGCTACGACGCGGCGGCGTTCGACCCCGAGTACCCGAGCCTGCCGCTGTCGTTCTTCGAACCGATGATGGAGCGGCTGTTCGCCCAGCCCAGGCAGTCGATCTACAAGGCGGCCTTGAAGGCGTCGGCCTGATTCCAGCTACCCGCCACCTGTAGGAGCGGCCTTGTGCCGCGAAAGGGGCTGCGCAGCAGCCCCGACGATCTTGAGACATACCCGAGATCCTGGGGCCGCTGCGCGCCCCTTTCGCGGCACAAGGCCGCTCCTACAGGGCTGAAGGCGACCTAGGCCGGCTCACCCAGCTCCGCCAACCGCGACGCCGCCTCGCGCGCCTGAGCATCGGCGAACCGGTACAGTTCGATCCTCCCGTCCCAGTGCTCGATCAGCGCCGTGCACGACTCCACCCAGTCGCCGCAGTTGAGGTACTCCACCTCGCCCACCCCGGCGTATCTCGGCATGGTGGATATGACCGCACACCACGCCCTGGAAGCCACGCCGGGTGCACTCGTGGGCGATGGCGTCCTCGAAATCGCTGATGAAGTTCACCGCGCCCTTGACCTTGTGCTTGAGGTACGCCGACAGCGACCAGTAGCCATAGCCATAACGGGCGCGCCAGTGGTTGAGCCAACGGTTGAGCACCAGGGTGAACTCGTAGGCCCGGTCGCCGAGAAACGCCAGCCAGCGGTGGTAGCGGGTAATCACGTCGAACTGGTCGCCGTGGATCACCAGCAGCCGCCGACCATCGACGGTAAGGTGCTCGGCCTCGTCCACCAGCTGGATATTGCCCAGGATCAGTTTCGAATAGCGGCGCAGGAACTCGTCGTGGTTGCCGGTGACATAGATCACTTCGGTACCGCGCTTGCTCAGGGTCAGCAGGCGGCGGATGACGTTGGTGTGGGCCTGGGGCCAGTAGATGCCGCCGCGCAGTTTCCAGCCGTCGATGATATCGCCGACCAGGTAGATGCGCTCGGCCTGGTAGCCCTTGAGAAAGTGCGCGAGGTGTTCGGCCTGGCAATCCCGGGTGCCCAGGTGCACATCGGAAATCCACAGGGTACGGACACGCTGCTTGCGTGACGGGCGGAGAGGTTCGGCGTGGGTCATGGGCAGGCTCCGGCGCTGTTTGCTGGAGACTGGCAGGCACAGGTGACAGATTGGTGGCAGGCACATGACCATCCTGCGCCCGCCTTGAGGTGTACACTCTTCACCTGCTTCGTGAGGACTCACCATGACCGCCGGCCCCCTGCTTTCGCTGCGCCATTATCGCCACGACCTGATCGCCCACAGTCACGACCACCCGCAGCTGGTGTTCGGCCTGGGCGGGCGCCTGGACTTCGAGGTGAATGGCCACGGCGGCCGGGTCGGTCGCCAGGACCTGATGGTGGTGCCTGCCGGTGCCCACCACACCTGCGGCAGCCCTGAGGGCAGCCACTGCCTGGTGCTGGACGTGCCGGGCGGGCACTGGCTCGGTGACCATCTGGGCGAACACGCCGATAACAGCCGCCGCCTGCTCGACCGCCCCGGCCCCCTGGGCCTGAACAGCCGCCAGCAGCAGTTGGTCGACTGGCTGGCGGCAAGCCCGGTGGACGACCCGCTGATTGCCCGCCAGGGCGCGGTGCTGCTGCTGGCCAGCCTCAACCCGCAGGCCGGCGCTCCGCTACTGGCCAGCAGGCGCCTGCCCTATGCCGCCTTCGACCGGCATATCGAGCAGCACGCCGCCTATCCATTGCAGGTCGCCGACCTGGCACGCCTGGCCGGGCTGTCCAGCGCGCGACTGCACGCGCGTTTTGCCAGCGAGTGCGGCATGACGCCGATGGACTACATCCGCCAGCGGCGGCTGTCGATGGCGCGACGATTGTTGCGTGAGACGCTGTTGCCGGTGGGAGAGGTCGCGGCGCGGGTGGGGTATGGCTCGCAGAGCGCCTTCAGCGCGGCGGTGATGCGGGCGTTCGGCTGTACGCCGCTGGCGTTGCGGCGCGAGTCTGGCGACAACTGACGCGAGATGCGCGACAGACACGGGCAGACCGGGCTCTTACACTGAGCGCCTAGATCTTCTCTCCCTGTGCTGGCCTCTTCGCGGGTAAACCCGCTCCCACAGGATTCGCACTGACCTATGGGAGCGGGTTTACCCGCGAAGAGGCCGGCACAGGAACCTGCGAATGCAAAGGACCACCATGAACCACCGCACCGCCCTCGGCGCCCTGCACATCGGCGCGCTGTTCTTCGGCCTGACCGGCGTCTTCGGCAAGCTGGCCGCCAGCGCCAGCCCCTCGATCATCGTCTTCGGCCGCGCCCTGTTCGCGGTGCTGGCCCTGGCCCTGTTCGCCAGCCTGGCGCGCCAGGCCTGGCAACCGCTACGCGGCCAGGACCTGCGCCGCCTGCTGCTGGGCGGCGCGCTGCTGGCCGGGCACTGGGTGAGCTTCTTCATTGCGGTCAAGGTCGCCGGCGTGGCCATCGCCACCCTCGGTTTCGCCAGCTTCCCGGCCTTCACCGTGATCCTCGAGGGCCTGCTGTTCCGCGAACGCATCCGCCGCAACGAAGCGCTGCTGGTGCTGCTGGTGAGCATCGGCCTGGTGCTGGTCACCCCGGCATTCGACCTGGCCAGCGAGGCCACCGGCGGGTTGCTTTGGGCGCTGCTCTCGGGCTTGCTGTTCTCGCTGCTGTCGCTGACCAACCGCGCCGGTTCCGGGCGCCTGCCCGCCGTGCAGGCGGCGCTGTGGCAGAACCTGGTGGTGAGCCTGTGCCTGCTGCCGTTCGCAGCCCCCGGCCTGGGCGCGGTGGCGCCGCAGGACTGGTTGTGGATCGCCCTGCTCGGCGTCTTCTGCACCGGCGTCGCCCACAGCCTGTTCGTCGCCAGCCTGGCGGTGATCAAGGCGCGCACCGCCGCCGTGGTGTTCGGCATGGAGCCGGTCTACGGCATCGCCGTGGCCTGGGTGGTGTTCGCCGAACAGCCGACCCTGCGCATGCTCGCCGGTGGCGCCTTGATCATCTTCGCCATCGTGCTGTCCAGCCGCCTGGCCGCCGAGCAACCGGCCCGCCAGCCACAGCCCGAAAGCGCCTGATCAGCGATCGTTGTGGCCCAGGTCGCGCTGCGGATCGATCTGGTCGCGCACCCGCTGCTTGAGCACCTTGGCCTCGGGGAAGCCGCCGTCGGCCTTGCGCTCCCAGATCTGCACGCCGTCGCAGGTGATGCGGAACACCCCACCGGTGCCAGGCTCCAGCGCTACCTGGCCGATATCATCGGCGAAGGTGCTGAGCAGTTCCTGGGCCAGCCAGGCAGCGCGCAGCAGCCACTGGCACTGGGTGCAATAAGTGATGACGATTTGTGGCTTGCTGTCTGCCATGTAGGGAAACTCCGTAGGAAGGGCCGCTTATACTAGCGGTCTTTATCCTCTGGTTTGAGACTCACGATGCGCCGCCTGCTGTACTGCCTCCTGCTGATGCTCACCTCCTTCACCGTGCTGGCCGCCGAAGCGGCACGGCCAAAGATCGGCCTGGTGCTGTCGGGCGGCGCCGCCCGCGGCCTGGCCCATATCGGCGTGCTCAAGGCCCTGGAGGAACAGGGCGTGCGCATCGACGCCATCGCCGGCACCAGCATGGGCGCGGTGGTCGGCGGGTTGTACGCCTCGGGCTACAGCATCGCCGAGCTGGAAAAGCTGGCCACCACGCTGGACTGGCAGCAGGCGCTGTCCGATGCGCCGCCGCGCAAGGACGTGCCGTTCCGGCGCAAGCAGGATGACCGCGACTTCCTGGTCAAGCAGAGGCTGAGCTTTCGCGACGACGGCAGTCTGGGCCTGCCGCTGGGGGTGATCCAGGGCCAGAACCTGGCCCTGCTGCTGGAAAGCAAGCTGGCCCACACCGCCGACATCCGCGACTTCGACAAGCTGCCGATTCCGTTCCGCGCCGTGGCCACCGACATCACCAGCGGCGAGAAGGTGATCTTCCGCCGCGGCCACCTGCCCCAGGTGATCCGCGCCAGCATGTCGATCCCGGCGGTGTTCGCCCCGGTGGAGCTGGACGGCCGGCTGCTGGTGGACGGCGGCATGACCGACAACATCCCGGTGGACGTGGTGCGCGAGATGGGCGTGGACCTGGCCATCGTCGTCGACATCGGCACTCCACTGCGCAACCGCAAGCAGCTGGCCACTGTGGTGGATGTGCTCAACCAGTCGATCACCCTGATGACCCGGCGCAACTCCGAGGAGCAACTGGCCAGCCTGCGTCGCGAGGACATCCTCGTCCAGCCGCCGCTGTCGGCCTTCGGCGTCACCGATTTCGGCCGCGCCCAGGACATGATCGACGCCGGCTACCGCGCCACCCGCGCCCTCGACCCGCGCCTGGCGGCGCTGCGCCAGCCCGAGGGCGACAGCAACCTGGCGGTGGCGCGCTCACCGAAACAGCGCACGCCGATCATCACTGCCATCCGCGTGGAGAACGACTCCAAGGTCAGCGACGACGTGATCCGCTACTACATTCGCCAGCCTGTCGGCGAACCGCTGGATCTCGGCCGCCTGCAGACCGACATGGGCACCCTCTACGGCCTGGACTACTTCGACCAGGTGCAGTACCGCGTGGCGCACAAGGGCGACGAGCATACCCTGGTGATCAACGCCCGTGGTCGGCGTGGCGGCACCGACTACCTGCGCCTGGGCCTGAACCTGTCGGACGACCTGCGCGGCGACAGCGCTTTCAACCTCGGCGCCAGCTACCGGGTCAACGGCATCAACCGGCTTGGCGGCGAATGGCTGACCCGCGCGCAGATCGGCGACGAGCAGGAACTGTACAGCGAGTTCTACCAGCCGCTGGACGTGGGCTCGCGCTACTTCATCGCGCCCTACCTGGCGCTGGGCTCGCAGAACGTCGAGGCGACCCTGGACAACGACCCGGTGGCCGAGTACCGCCTGGAGCGCTATGGCTTCGGGCTCAACGTCGGCCGGCAGATCGGCACCTATGGCGAAGTGCGCCTGGGCGTGGGCAAGGCCTGGGGCAACGCCGAGGTGCGCATCGGCGACCAGGACCTGCCCAAGGTCAGCTTCAACGAGGGGTTCTACGAGCTCAAGTATTCCTTCGATACCTTCGACAACGTCTACTTCCCCCACAGTGGCGAGGATATCGGCCTGACCGTGCGCAAGTACGACAAGTCACTGGACTCGGACCAGAACTACCGGCAGTGGCTGTTCAACCTGGACAAGGCCTTCAGCAGCGGGCCGAACACCCTGGTGCTGGGTGGCAGGTATGGACGAACGCTGGATGACGCCGAGGTAGTCACTTCGAGCTTCGTGTTCGGTGGCGCCCGGCAGCTGTCAGGTTTCCGCCAGGATTCGATCTCCGGGCAGAACATGAGCCTGCTGCGCATGGTCTACTACCGTCGCCTGACGCCTCGGGCCTACCTGCCCCTGGACTTCCCGCTGTACCTGGGCGGCTCGCTGGAGCGCGGCCGGGCATGGAACAATGACAATGAGTTCGACAGTGGCTATATCAATGCGGCGAGCATCTTCCTGGGGCTGGAAACGCCGCTGGGGCCGTTGAACCTGAGCTATGGGGCCAACGATGCCCATGAGAAGGCGGTGTACCTGAACCTGGGGCATACCTTCTAGAACGATCGCGGGGCAAGCCCGCTCCCACGAGTCTGCTCCCACAATAGGCTGCATGACTTGTGGGAGCGGGCTTGCCCCGCGATTGATGAAGGGTTCAGGACTTCTCGAGATTATCGAGAATCTTCGCATGCACGCGCATGCACACTTCCATGTCGGCCTCGTCTATGCCGGTGAACAGCTCGAGGCGCAGGGCATTGGCGATGGTCTCGATCTGGTCGATCAGCGGCTTGGCCGGCGGGCACAGCAGGATCTTCTTGGCCCGGCGATCTTCCATCACCGCCTGGCGGCGCACCAGCCCCTGGCTCTCGAGGCTGTCGAGCAGGCGCGCCAGGGTCGGGCCCTCGACGCCCACGCTCTGGGCCAGCTCACGCTGGGTCGGCGCCTCGTCGAACCTGGCCAGGTGCAACAGCACCAGCCAACGGGCTTGCGACAGGTTGAGCCCGGCCAGGCGGCGGTCCAGTTCGGCACGCCAGCCCCGGGACATCTGGGCCAGCTGCATGCCGAAGCGGTGTTGGTTGTCGGTCAGGGGCATAAGCAACTCAATGAATAGAACTAATTATTAGCCAGCTAATCATGGCCCGGCCAATCAGGCAAGGTTCGATGCCGCGGAAATGGCTGATAATCATGTAAGGGTATGACAAAGGTCAGCAATTGGCGCAAATGCCGGCGATCACAGGCCGAACTCCAGCGCCAGCGCCGCCCGTACGCAATGCAGGACGCCTTCCGGCACCCGCTGGCCGAACAGCGGCGCCACGCCGGACACCGGCGGCAACTCGCCCTCGCCGTCGAGGAAGGCGTCCTGCACTTCCATCATCAGCTCTTCCGGCAGGTCCAGCGCCTGCTCCAGGCTCAGTTCCTGGCGGCCAATGGCCTCGGCCAGCAGGCTGTAGACGTTCTTCTCGGTGCAGTTCAGCTGCCCTGCGATCTGCGCCGGGGTCATGCCGGCGCGAGCCAGGCTGACCAGTTCGTGGCGCAAGTCGAGCACCACCTTCGGCGCCTCCTCGGTGCCACCGGCGCCGTTGAGCACTTCGAGGAAGGCCTGGCCGTAGCGCTCCAGCTTGCGCGCACCGACGCCGCTGACCTGGGCCATGTCGCTGAGGCTGGTGGGCATGCTGCGCAGCATCTCCAGCAAGGTGGAGTCGGGGAAGATGACATAGGGCGGCACGCTGTGCTCCTCGGCCAGCTTGCGCCGCAGGGTGCGCAGCGCCTCCCACAGCTCGCGCTCCTCGGCCCGCACCAGCTGGCTGGCCGGGCTACCGCCACCGCTGGAGGAGGACTTGGCCACGGTCTGCGGCTTGAGGTCGCGGCGCAGCTGCAGGTTCACCTCGCCGCGCAGCAACGGCCGGCAACTGTCGGACAGCCGCAGGCCGCCGTAGCCTTCCAGGTCGATGTCCACCAGGCCGCGCGCCACCAACTGGCGGAACAGCGAGCGCCACTCGGCTTCGGCCAGCGACTTGCCGACGCCGAACACCGAGAGCTTCTCGTGGCCGAAATTGCGCACCTTCTCGGTGTCCTTGCCCAACAGCACGTCGACCAGGTGGCCGACGCCGTAGCGCTGGCCGGTGCGGAACACTGCCGACAGCGCCTGACGGGCAGGTTCGGTGGCGTCCCAGGTCTGCACCTGGTCGACGCAGTTGTCGCAATGCCCGCACGGCTGCTCGAGCACTTCGTCGAAGTAGGCCAGCAGCGACTGGCGGCGGCAGCGGGTCTCTTCGCACAGCGCCAGCATGGCGTCGAGCTTGTGCTGCTCGATGCGCTTGTGGCGCTCGTCGCCCTCGGAGTTCTGCAGCATCTGCTTGAGCATCACCATGTCCTGCAGGCCGTAGGCCATCCAGGCATCAGACGGCAGGCCGTCACGGCCGGCGCGGCCGGTCTCCTGGTAATAGGCCTCGAGCGACTTGGGCAGGTCAAGGTGGGCGACGAAGCGCACGTTGGGCTTGTCGATGCCCATGCCGAAGGCGATGGTGGCGACCATGATCAGCCCTTCCTCGTTGAGGAAGCGGTGCTGGTTGGCGGCGCGGGTCTCGGCGGCCAGGCCTGCGTGATACGGCAACGCCGGGAAGCCCTGCTCGCAAAGGAAGGCAGCGGTCTCGTCGACCTTCTTGCGCGACAGGCAATAGACGATGCCGGCGTTGCCGCGACGCTCGCCGAGGAACGCCATCAGCTGCTTGCGCGGCGACTCCTTGGGCACGATGCGGTAGAAGATGTTCGGCCGGTCGAAGCTCGACAGGAAACGCTCGGCGCCCTGCAGGTGCAGGCGCTGGACGATCTCCTCGCGGGTACGCATGTCGGCGGTGGCGGTCAGGGCGATACGCGGTACATGCGGGAACAGCTCGGCGAGCTGGCCCAGTTGCAGGTACTCGGGGCGGAAGTCGTGGCCCCATTGCGACACGCAGTGGGCCTCGTCGATGGCGAACAGGGAAACGTCGAGGCCGCGCAGGAAGTCCAGCATGCGCGGCTGCACCAGGCGCTCGGGGGCCAGGTAGAGCATCTTCACCTCGCCGCGGCGCAGGCGCCCGGCCAGGTCGCGCTGCTGCTCGGCGCTGAGCGTGGAGTTCAGCGCCGCGGCGGCCACGCCCAGCTCGTCGAGGGTGGCGACCTGGTCGTCCATCAACGCGATCAGCGGCGACACCACCACGGTCAGGCCCGGGCGCAGCAGACCAGGCACCTGGAAGCACAGGGACTTGCCGCCACCGGTTGGCATCAGCACCAGGGCGTCGCCTCCGCCAGCCACACATTCGATGATCGCTGCCTGGCGCCCGCGGAAACTGTCGTAACCGAAGACATCCTTGAGGACGCGCTGAGCCTGTTCGAGCATTTGCCACTCCAAAATCGCCGTACCATCCTGGACTCAGGCTGGACGATAAATCCGCCGCGCACACATCGAATGCGTAAGCGGTTTTTGCCAGATGACGGGAAAACGCCACCGGAGCACGAAAAACTGCGGAGTATACCCGACTGCCCCACCCCCGGCATGCCCCGCAGACAGACGTTCCCTTTGCCCCGCAGCCGCCGCAAGGTGCTAGAATTCACTATCGTTTATTCCCCAAGGTAGCCCTGTAATGTCCTTCGCCGAGCAACTGACCCGCCTGCAAGCCTTCCTCGACGCCGATGAGCTGCACGAAGAAGCGCTGGACTACGTCGCCGCACACGGCTACCTGACCGCGCTGTCGATCTGCTCGGAGGAAGTTCCTGAACGCGAATGGATCGACGCGCTGTTCGCCGAAGAGCCCCACTACACCAGCGATGCCCAGCGCACCGAGATCGAAGCGACGCTGGTAGCCCTCAAAGGCCACATCGCTCGCCAGTTGGCCAGCGAAGAGGAATTCGACCTGCCGTGCGACCTCGACCTCACCGACGAGCCGGACGACTCCGACCTGCGCGGCTGGTGCATCGGTTTCATGGAGGGCGTGTTCCTGCGTGAAGAGGCCTGGTTCGACAATTCCGAGGATGAAGTCAGCGAAATGCTCCTGCCGATCATGGTCGGCTCGGGCCTGTTCGACGAGCAGCCGGAGTTCGCCGACATCGCCAGCGATGCCAACTTGCAGGACGACATGATCGTACAGATCCCCGAAGCGCTGAGCGCGCTGTTCCTGCTGCAGCACGCACCGGACGAAAAACCTGCCGTACTCAAACCACGCCGCCACTGATCAACGTGGTGCGCTACCTGCTGCTGGCCGCCGGCTGGCTCAGTGTCGCGCTCGGGGTGGCGGGGATCTTCCTGCCGGTGCTGCCCACCACTCCGTTCCTGCTGCTGGCGGCGGCCTGCTTCGCCCGCAGCTCGCCGCGCTTTCACCACTGGCTGGTGAATCATCCGAAACTCGGGCCATGGATCCGCGACTACCTCAGCGGCGAGGGGATTCCGCTGCGGGGCAAGGTCTATGCGATCGGCCTGATGTGGGCCAGCATCGGCCTGTCCTGCTACCTGGTGCCGTTGTTCTGGGCACGGGTGTTCATGCTGACCAGCGCGGTGCTGGTCAGCCTCTACATCCTCAAGCAGAAGACCTTGCAGCGACCGAATTGAGCCGGATGGCCAAGCGCAACCCCCCTGTAGGAGCGGCCTTGCGTCGCGAAAGGGCCGCGAAGCGGCCCCGGCGATCTTTGCATCAATGCTGAAATCCTGGGGCCGCTCCGCGCCCCTTTCCGACCGGTCCGACGCCTCGGCAAGGCCGCTCCTACAGGGGAATGCGTAACAGCACGCCTCGGTTCATCTCCCCGCCGCTTACACCGTATCCACCTTCAACGAATGGTCATTGAGCATGCCGGTGATGATGGTCGCGGTGTCATGCCCCGCCGCAATCAACCCGCCCGCCCCGGCCGCGACCCCGTAGTGCTGCGCCAGGTCCACCCCGGCCAGGTCGATGGTCTGGGTCGGCGCCGCGCCGGCGACGCTGCTGACTTCGATGGTCGACACCACATTGCCGCCGCTGCCACTGACCTTGAAGTGCAGGTAGTCGTCAAGCGACGCGCTGGTGGCGCTCTCGCCCTGCAGCAATTGCGACAGGTCCAGCCGATCGCTGCCCGGGGTGAAGTCGGTCACGGTGTCGTGGCCGGTGTCGCCCTTCTGCCAGACGAAGGTGTCATTGCCGCTGCCACCGGTGAGGGTGTCATCGCCGCGCCCACCGATCAGGATGTCATTGCCTGCACCGCCCCTGAGCACATCGTTGCCCGCGCCGCCGTTGAGCAGGTTGTCGCCGTCGTTGCCGGTCAGGGTGTCGTTGTAGTCCGAGCCGACCAGGTTCTCGATGCCGGTGAGGGTGTCCAGCCCCGCGCCGACGGTATTCTGCTGGCCGACATGGCCGAGGTCGACGGTCACGCCACTGGTTGCCCTGGCATAGCTGGCGGTGTCGTTGCCGGCGCCACCGTCGAGCAGGTCATTGCCCGGACCGCCAATCAGCAAGTCGTTGCCGTCGCCACCGTACAGACTGTTGTTGCCTGCGCCGGCCACCAGCACATCGTTGCCGGCACCACCGTGCAGGAGGGTGTCGCCCGCTCCGGCCAGCAGTACATCGTCCCCTGAAGTACCGGTGAGGGTATTGCCGGCCTGGTAGGTGATGTCCACCGCCCCGTTCGCCGTGCCGCCATGGTTGTCGCTGACGGTGTAGCTGCCGTGGTAGTCGTCGTTGCTGGCGTTGCTGTAGTCCACCACCAGACTCAGCTTGTAATTCTCGGCGGCCTTGCTGTTGCCCGAGGCGTTCTCGGTGTTGATCACATGGATGCTGTACACGCCGTCATGGGTGGCCGTGAAGCTGCCGCCATCGGCGATGGTCTGGTAGCTGCCGCTGGCATCCTTCCACTCCATCAGCAGGTTGCCGGCGGGCCGGTCATGGTCGAGGGTCAGGGTCTCGCCCTTGCGCAGGGTGACCGTCAGGGTGTCCTCGTCGTTGGCATTGCCGGTGCTGATCGAGCCCAGGTAACCGGCCACCACCAGGGCGGCGGTCATGCTGCCGTTGAGGCTGGTGAACTCGCTGCGGGCCAGCTCGCGCAACTGGTTCTCGGCCTTGTTGGCGGTGGCGTTGAAGGTAATGGTCTGTGCCTGCGTGCCCGCCGTGAAACCCGCGCCCTTGTCGGCGAAGTTGGTATTGAAGGTGGTCGGCGCGGCGCTCAGGGTGTCGTGATCCGGATCGCTGTCATTGGCCAGCAAGGCCTCTGCCGGCACGCTCAGGGTGGCGCCCTTGATGTTGGTGATGATGTGGTCGGCGCCGGCGACCGGCGCGCCGTTGCTGTTGATGTTCACCGTCAGGCTGGCGCTGCGGGTATCGCCGTCGTTGTCGCTGGCGGTGAAGCCGAACTTCTCCGCCTGGCCGCTGCCGTTGTCCTTCGGCGGCGTGTAGGTGAACTCGCCGCTGTCCATGTTCACCACCAGGGTGCCGCCCAGGCCGGTCTTGATGTTCAGGCTGTTGCTCACGGTGTCGAACGAAGCCTTGTCCGCCCCGCCACTGACCGTATAGCCGCCCTGCCCGCCATTGGCCTTCGGATCGTAGGTGTAGGTGGTGCCGTCCACCAGCAGCGCCTTGATGAAGCCGCCGTCGGCCCCGAAGTCGCCGCCACTCATCAGGCTGCCGGTGATCGGCGCGCCCTGCACCGTGCCGGAGAGCACCGCACTCAGCTGGCTGAGGTCGGTGACCACCACCGAGTTGGTGTCGGTATGACTGCTGCCGTCGTAGGCCAGCGGGTTGAGGTTGCCCTCGTTGACGCCGCTGCCCATGCCGATGGCGTAGGACTTGATGCCGTTGTTGTCGAGGAAGGTTTCCCAGGCGGTCTCGCGCGGCGCCGTCATCGCGTGGCCGTTGGTGGGTTCGCCGTCGGAGAAGAAGTAGCTGATGTTCTGCGCCCCCACCAGCTTGCCGGTGGTGGCGAAGGCTTCCTGGGCCTTGGTGGCCGCCGAGTCGTAATAGGTCGAGCCGCCGGGATTGAGCCCGGCGATCAGGCTCTTGGCCTCGCTGATCGAGACCCACACCGGTGTCTTGATCTCGGCGCCGGTGCCGAAGGTGACGATCTGCACCTTGATGTCGCCCATCTCGTCGTACTTGTCGAGCAAGGCATTGATGGCCTGCTTGGCCAGTTCAAGGCGGGTCAGCCCCGGCACGCCGGAGCTTGCGGCCATGCTGCTGGAAACGTCCACCACCAGCAGGATGTTGGAGTCCACCTGGCCGGGCGTGATGCTGCGCACCGCACACTGCACCGTCGGCACATCGTCGACGATGTTGATGGCGATGGTGCTGGTGACGCTGTTGCCCAGGGCGTCTGTGGCCTTGTAGGTGAAGTACTCGTTGACGGTGTTGGCCCCATCGTTGGCGCCACCCGCGGTCTTCGGCGCCGAGGTCAGGGTGTAGGTATAGGAGCCGTCGGCGTTGAGCTGGATCTGTCCGTACTGGCCCACGGCGTTGCCGACCAGGCTGTAGGTCAGTGCACCGACGCCGCCATGCACCGAGCCGACCAGGCTGCCGGAGGCGGTCTCGCCGGTGGAGCCCGGATCGCTGCCGGTCACGTTGCCGGCGGCCAGGTCGTTGCCATCCTTGTGCAGGTCCAGGGCCTTTTCGTAGACGGTGACGTCGTTGTCCTCGCACGCCACCAGCTTGCTGTCCTGAACATTGATGCGGATGGTCGTGGTGCTTTCGTCGCCATCGGCGTCGCGAATGGTGTAGACGAAGCTGTCGGTCGCCCCGGCGGGCGGCACGCTGTCGGGGTTGGCGTGGTAGGTGGCGTTGCCCTGGCTGTCCAGGGTCAGGTAGCCGTACTGGCCAATGATCGTGTCGCCCACATGGCCAATGGCAGAAGTCGAGGTATCGGAACCTGCGCGCACGCCCACCACGTATTGTCCGTCGGCACGTACATCGGCGCCGACCACATCGTTGTCCAGCACGTTGCCGCTGACACTGGCGCCCTCTTTGACCGAGGCCACGTCGCAATGGGCCTTGGGCACGTCGTCGACGATGCTGACCACGATGGTACTGGTAGTGGTATTGCCGAGCGAATCCTTCACCTGGTAGGTGAAGCTCTCGGTGACCACATTCGGGCCGTCGTTGGCGTGGTTGGGCGAGTTCGGCGCCGAGGTCAGGGTGTAGGTATAGGTGCCATCGCTGTTCAGCTGGATC
Organism: Pseudomonas sp. TE31087; assembly: GCF_057284075.1. NCBI lineage: Bacteria > Pseudomonadati > Pseudomonadota > Gammaproteobacteria > Pseudomonadales > Pseudomonadaceae > Pseudomonas > Pseudomonas sp. TE31087. Next base: position 5,868,777 of record NZ_JBXVNN010000001.1, on the reverse strand, counting down.
TGGCCATACTGCCCGGCGGCATTGCCCACCAGGGTGAAGGTCAGGGCACCGATGCCGCCACTGACCGAACCGGCCAGCGAGCCGCTGGTGGTTTCCGTGGTGGCGTGCGGATCGCTGCCGGTGACGGTGCCTGCGGCCAGGTCGTTGCCGTCCTTGGTCAGGTCCAGGGCTTTCTCGTAGACCTTGGCCGTGTCGTCGGGGCAGGCGACCAGCGAGATATCGTGCACGTCGATGGTGATGGTGGTGGTGCTCTCGTCGCCATCGGCGTCGCGGATGGTGTAGACGAAGACGTCCGTGGCACCGGCCGGCGCCACGCTGTCGGGGTTGGCGTGGTAGGTGGCGTTGCCCTGGGCGTCGAGGGTCAGGTAGCCATATTGCCCCAGCACATTGCTGCCCAGCTGGCCGATGGCCGAGGTCGAGGTGTCGCTGCCTGCGCGCACGCCGACCACATACTTGCCATCGGCCGGCACGTCCGCGCCGATCACGTCGTTGACCAGCACGTTGCCGCTGACAGTGCCGCCTTCGTAGACATTGGCGAAATCGCTGTGAGCCTTGGGCACGTCGTCGACGATGCTGATCACGATGGTGCTGGTGGTCGAGTTGCCGAGCGAGTCCTTCACCTGGTAGGTGAAGGTTTCCGTCAGCACGTTCGGCCCGTCGTTGACGTGATTCGGCGAATTCGGCGCCGAGGTCAGGGTATAGGTGTAGGAGCCATCGGCGTTCAGCTGGATCTGGCCGTACTGGCCGGTGGCATTGCCGACCAGGGTGAAGGTCAGCGCCCCTGTTCCGCCACTGATGGAGCTGACCAGCGAGCCGCTGGCCGTCTCGGCGGTCGAACCTGGCTGGCTGCCGACCACGTTCCCCGCAGCCAGGTCGTTGCCATCCTTGGTCAGGTCGAGCGCTTTCTCGTAGACCGTGACCTCGCTGTCGGCGCCGGCGATCAGCGAGCAATCACGTACGTCGATGGTGATGGTGGTGGTGCTTTCGTCGCCGTCACTGTCTCGCACGGTGTAGACGAACACGTCTGTGGCCCCGGCAGGTGCCACGGCGTTGGGATTGGCGTGATAGGTGGCGTTGCCCTGGGCGTCCAGGGTCAGGTAGCCGTACTGGCCCTGGACCTGAGTGCCCAGCTGGCCGCTGGCCGAGGTCGAGGTATCGGAGCCGGCCCGCACGCCGACCACGTACTTGCCATCGGCGCGCACGTCGGCGCCTGAGGTGTCGTTGTCGAGCACGTTGCCGCTGACCGTGCCACCTTCGACGACACTGGCCGAATCGGGATTGGCCTTGGGCAGGTCATCAACGATGTTCACATCCAGCGAGCCGCTGGCCGTGCTGCCGTCGGTGTCCGTGGCCGTGACGGTGAAGTGCTCGGACAGGCTGTTGGCGCCGTCGCCGTTGGCGTGGCTCTCATTGTCCAGCAAGGTGTAGCTATAGCTGATCACGCCCGTGGCCGGGTTGTAGCCAGTGATGGTCAGGGTATTGCCCAGCGCCGTGGTGATCGACTGCGGGAAGCTTGCCGCCACGCCACCGCTGACCACGCTGATACCGCCGACGCTCAAGGATTGCAGGCCATCCGGTGCACTGACCGTGAACGTGCCGCTCTGGGTCAGGGCGCCCGGGTTCGGCGCGCTGCCGTCGGCCAGGTTTTTCTCGTAGACCGTCAGCTCGCCACCGTTCACGTCCAGACCGCCCAGGGTCACCGGGTCGTCGAGGTTGCTGACGTTCAGGGTCAGGGTCGCGGTGCTGGAGTCGCCGTCGGCGTCCTTCAGGGTGTAGGTGAAGGTCTCCACCCCATTGCCACCGCCTTGCAGGTTCTTGAAGTCGGGGTCGTTGGTGTTGAGGGTGTAGGTGTAGGAGCCGTCCGCCGCCAGGACCAGGGTGCCGTAGGTGCCGACGAAGGTACCGGCTACCACCGGGCCGCTGGGGATGCGGTCTGCCCCCTGGATGTCGTTGCCCAGCACATTGCCGCTGAGTTCCACATGCTGCTCGGTGGCGGCGGTGGCATTGGTGTCGTTCACCGCCCGTGGCACATCGTCACGGATGATCACGTCGAGCGTACCGCTGGCCACGTCGCCATCCGTGTCGCTGACCAGCACCGGGAACTGCTCGCCCAGGGTATTGCTGCCCGCACCGTCCGGGTGATGCTCGGCGCCGGTCAGGGTGTAGCTGTAGCTCACCACACCCGTGGCCGGGTTGTAGCCGGTAATGGTCAGCACATTGCCGAGCCCGGTGACGATGGACTGCCCGATGCCGGTGACCACGCCCGCCGTGACCACATTGATGCCGCCGACACTGAGGTTGAACACGCCATCGGCGGCCACCACCGTGAAACTGCCGGACTGGGTCAGGGCCGCCGGATTGCTGGCCGAGCCTTGGGCCAGGTTGGCCTCGTCCAGGGTCAATTCTGCAGGGTTGACCTCCAGGCCAGTGAGGCTGACCGGATTGTCGATCGCTGGTGTATCGGCCAAAACCGGCCCGTCATCGTTGCCGTCGAGGCCACCGAGTTCGAGATTGGCCAGCAGTGGGAAACCATTGAATCCTGCGGTGGGGAAGCCGATGGTGGGATCCACCCGGGCGGCCACCTCGGTCAGTATCACGAAACTGTGACCCCCGCCGAGCGCCCCCGACACGCCTGACGGGTTGCCGCCCGCCGCCGTCGCTTCGGCTTCCTGCGTGGGGTCGGCGCCAGCGGCAATGGCTTTTTGCAGTTGCTCGACATCACTGAGCTGGGCGTCGCTGGGCTGCGCGTCCGGCGCCTGCACGTGGGGCGCGCGATTGGCCAGCAGGTCGGTGGTCATCTCCAGGCTGCTGCCGCGGCCCAGGGTCAGCTGCGCACCATTTTGCAGCCGCACCGCCACGGCGCCCTCGCTGCCGGTCTCGAGCTGTTCGCCGACGAACAACCGGTCGCCTTCCACCAACAGGCGGCGATGACCATCGTCGCCCACCGCGAATACCTGGCCGATCACCTTGCCGACTACACCGACTAATTTAGCCATGAGCGTACGCCTCCCCTGCCGATGGGCTTTTCGCAGATCAAGGCGTGCCGGGTAATGTGCGCAACGTTCCGAGTGCCATGGCTGATGGATCGTTGCTGTCACGTTCGTGAGAAACCACGCTCCTTGTGACGACTGCCACGATAGCGAAGTGGGCGAATGGCCATTATCGAGTGCCATTTTTCTGTCGCCAAATTCCGCTTTCGCCTTCCTCCCCTGTCTCCTTAGCTGCAAAAAATCTGGAACTTTCACCAAGGCCCGAAAATCGCCTGTCCCAGCCAATTCCCGTAACCGCCTGAATGAAACAATGTCGCGGATTCCTTAGACCGCATAAGTTTTTTTTCGCATATATCTTATGAAAAAATCTTCTTAGCTCGCCCGATAAATGTTCTTAGCTCTGTTGTTACAAACCTGAAACGGTTTGATTCTAATTTTTCGTCATTTTTTTGGCGATTAGCAGGACATTTTTCAAGACCAGGGAGATGTACCCCATGCGCGCTTTAACCCCCATCACCAGTGCGATTTTGTTGGCCATGGCGTGTGCCAACAGTCAGGCGATGTCGATCACCGAGGCTGTCCAGAACGCCGTGGACCAGCATCCCGAGATCAGCGCCAGCCGCAACAGCAGGCTGTCGGCCGACGAGGATGTGAAGTTCGCCCGCGGGGGGTACTACCCAACCGTCGATCTGGTCGCAGGCTACGGCCGGCAACGCTCGGACAACACCAATACCCGCGGCTTCAACCCCGACGGCACGCGTAACCACAACAAGGAAACCCTCAACTACACCCAGTCGGAACTGCGCCTGCGGCAGATGCTGTTCGATGGCTTCAACACCTCCAACGAGGTCGCCCGCACCGAAGCGGTGGCCACCTCGCGCGCCTACTACACCCAGGCCACCGCCGAGAGCATCGCCCTGCGTGCCATCGAGGTCTACCTCGAGGTACTCAAGCGCCGCGAACTGGTGACTCTGGCCAAGAACAACCTGCAGGCCCACCTGCGAGTCAACGACCAGATCGGCCTGCGCAGCGAACGTGGCGTGGGCAGCACCGCCGACCTCGACCAGTCCCGCGCCCGTCGCGCCCTGGCCGAGAACAACCTGGACACCGCCGAGGTCGACCTGGCCGACGCCGAGGCCAACTTCTACAGCGTAGTCGGGCGCATGCCGGACGAGCTGGAAACACCGGTCACGATCAAGGGCGAAGTACCGGGTGACCTGCTCAATGCCCGCCAGGGCATGCTGGAGAACAACCCCTACCTGAAGTCGGCGCAGGCTGACGTGCGCTCCGCCGAGCAGCAATACGAAGTGGCCAAGTCGCCCTTCTACCCGCGCCTGGACGCGGTGCTGGCCACCGGTGCCAACAACAACATCGGCGGTCAGAAGGGCCACGACAACAACGACTGGCAGGCCGGCGTCGAGCTCAGCTACAACCTGTTCCGCGGCGGCAGCGACAAGGCCCGCCTGCAGTCCGACGCGCACAAGATCAACCAGGCGATGGACATCCGCAACAACGCCCTGCGCGAGCTGAACGAAAACCTCAGCCTGGCCTGGAACGCGATGAACAACGCCCGCAAGCAAACCCCGAGCGCCCGCGAGTACGCCGAAACCACCCAGCGCGTGCGCGCCGCCTACCAGGACCAGTTCGGCCTGGGCCAGCGTACCCTGCTCGACGTGCTCGACAGCGAGAACGAGCTGTACAACGCCAACCGGCGCTATACCGAAGTGCGCTACACCGAAGAGTTCTCCATGTACCGGGTCCTGGCGACCATGGGTGAGTTGCTGAGCAAGCAGCACATCTCGCTGCCGCCCGAGGCCATCGCCAAGACCGAAGTGCGCAACGAGGCGAAACTGCCCGACATGCGTTAGGTTCTGACGAGACAAGGGACTTTTCGCCAGCGCCCATTTCCCGTCCACCGCGGCAGGAGTAGGCCATCGTGACCAGTATGCAAAGCGCGCAACCGCGCCTGGATGTTGATGATCCGTTGCTCGATGGCCTGCTGATCCTGTGCAAGCTGCACGGCTGCCCTGCCAGCCGCGCCAGCCTGGGCAGCGGCCTGCCGCTGGCCGAGCAGCGCCTGCCCCTGGCCCTGCTGCCCCGCGCCGCGGCGCGTGCGGGGTTGCAGGCGCGGGTCCTGCAGCGTGAGCTGGACGCCATCTCGCCACTCAACCTGCCGGTTCTGCTGATCCTCAATGACGGCCGCAGCGCCGTGCTACAACGCTGGGGGGACAATGGCCGGGCCCTGTTGCTGCCGTGCGAAGCCGAAGGCGGCGAGCAGTGGGTGGAACGCGAAGTCCTGGCCGAGGCCTACAGCGGCCAGGTCCTGTTCGCCCGTCCTCGCCATACCCTGGAGGACGTGCGTGCCCCGCTGATCCCACGGGTCAATGCCTGGTTCCGCGACACCCTGCGGCATTCCCGCTGGCTGTATGGCGATGCCCTGCTGGCCAGCCTGCTGATCAACCTGCTGGGGTTGATGGTGCCGCTGTTCGTCATGCAGACCTACGACCGCGTGGTGCCCAACCAGGCGCTGTCCACCTTGTGGGTGCTGGTGGCCGGGCTGTTCATCGGCACCGCCTTCGAGCTGGTGCTGCGCATGGTCCGCGCCCACCTGCTGGACCAGGCCGGCAAGAAGACCGACCTGATCCTCTCGGCCACCCTGTTCGAACGCATCACCGGCATGAGCATGAAGGCCCGGCCCGCCACCATCGGCGGCTTCGCCCAGAGCATCCATGACTTCCAGGGACTGCGCGAATTCCTCACCGCGGTCACCCTGACCAGCATCATCGACCTGCCGTTCGTGGCGCTGATGCTGCTGGTGATCGGCCTGCTCGGCGGCTGGCTGGTGGTGATCCCGCTGATCGCCTTTCCGCTGGCGGTGGGCCTGGCGCTGTTCATCCAGGTACGCCTGCGTGACACGGTGCAGAAGAGCCTGAGCCTCGGCGCGGTGCGCCAGGCATTGCTGATCGAGACCCTCGGCGGCCTGGAGACCCTCAAGGCCTGCGGCGCCGAAAGCGAGCGTCAATACCAGTGGGAACACACCAACGGCGCCATCGCCCGCCTCGACGCCCATGCCCGCAACCTGTCCTCGCTGGCCAGCAACGGCACGCTGTTCATCCAGCAGTTCTGCGGCATGGCCACCATCGTCGCCGGGGTGTACAGCATCATCGCCGGCAACCTCAGCGTCGGCGCGCTGGTGGCCAGCTACATGCTCGGCAGCCGGGTCCTCGCGCCGCTGGGCCAGATTGCCGGGCTGATCACCCGCTACCAGCAGGCGCAGCTGACCATGCGCAGCACCGATGCGCTGATGAGCCTGCCCCAGGAACGCGAAGCCGAGCACCAGGCCCTGGAGCACACCGCGCTGCTGGGTGGCATCAGCATCAACCACGCCACCTTCCGCTATGCCGGGCAAGCGGCCCCGGCACTCAACGATGTGAGTGCCACGCTCAAGCCAGGCGAGCGCATCGGCATCATCGGCCGCAGCGGCTCGGGCAAGAGCACCCTCGCCCGCCTGCTGATGGGCTTTCATCACCCTGACGAAGGCCAGGTGTTGCTGGACAACCTCGACCTGCGCCAGCTGGACATCGCCGACCTGCGCAGCCAGGTTGGCTACGTGGCCCACGACCTGCCCCTGCTGGCCGGCAGCCTGCGCGACAACCTCACCCTCGGCGCCCGTCATGTCAGCGATGCGCGCATGCTCGAAGTGGCCGAGCTGACCGGGGTCAGCGAACTGGCCCGCCAGCACCCGCAAGGCTTCGACCGCCCGGTGGGCGAACGCGGCCAGCTGTTGTCCGGTGGCCAGCGCCAGGCCGTGCTGCTGGCCCGGGCGCTGCTGCTGGAACCGCCGATCCTGATCCTCGACGAACCCACCAGCCACATGGACAACAGCAGCGAGGAGCAACTGCGCCAGCGCCTGCTGAACTGGGTGCCGGGCAAGACCCTGCTGCTGGTCACCCACCGCACCTCGATGCTCAGCCTGGTGGATCGGCTGCTGGTGCTGGACAACGGCAAGATCGTCGCCGACGGGCCGAAGGACGCGGTCATCGACGCGCTGCGCAAGGGTCGTATCGGCGCGGCGCTGTAGGACTTCAAAGACGACGCGGTCTCTGTGGGAGCGGGTTTACCCGCGAAAGCGTCGGCAAAGCCACCGCAGCATTCGCGGGTAAACCCGCTCCCACAGGGATCCGTGTCAAACCCCGCAATGGAGGTAGAACATGCCCCTCAGCCACAGCGTGCGCAGCTACCTCCAGGGCGCCGACAAGCGCGCCGAACGCGACTACATGCCGGAGCTGGCCGGCGCCACCTTGCAGGAGTCGCCCAGCCTGTCACGCCTGACCGTGTGGCTGGCGGCGATCCTGCTGCTGGTGGCCCTGGTCTGGGCCAACTTCGCGGTGCTCGACGAGGTCACCGTCGGCGAGGGCAAGGCCATTCCGTCGAGCAAGGTGCAGGTGGTGCAGAACCTCGAGGGCGGCATCGTCACCGAGATCTTCGTGCGTGAAGGGCAAATGGTCGACAAGGGCGCGACCCTGCTGCGCCTGGACGACACCCGCTTCAAGTCGAACAAGGGCGAGAGTGAAGCCGACCGTTACGCGCTCACCGCCCAGGTCGAGCGCCTGTCGGCCGAGTCCGAGGGCAGGCCCTTCGTGTTGTCGAACGAAGTCCGCGCCAAGGCACCACAGGTGGCCGAGGACGAAGCCGCGCTGTATGACTCGCGCCAGCGCCGTCTGGCCAGCGAGAAACAGACCCTCAACGAACAACTGCGGCAGAAGACCCAGGAGCTGGCCGAGTTCCGCTCCAAGGTCGATCAATACCGCTCGGCCGTGGGCCTGCTGCAACAGGAACTGGACATGTCCTCGCCACTGGTGAGCAAGGGCGCCATCTCCCCCGTGGAGATCCTGCGCCTCAAGCAGCGCAGCGTCGAGGCGCGCGGCCAGCTCAATGCCACCAACCTGGCGATCCCCCGCGCCGAGGCGGCGATCGCGGAGATCCGCAGCAAGATCCAGGAATCCGACGCCAGCTTCCGCTCCGACGCCGCCAAGGAGCTCAACGACAAGCGCACGGAGCTGTCGAAGATCACCGCCACCAGCATCGCCATCGACGACCGGGTCAACCGCACCACCGTGGTGTCGCCGGTGCGCGGCATCGTCAAGCTGCTCAAGGTCAACACCATCGGCGGCGTGGTCCAGCCCGGCAGCGACCTGGTGGAGATCGTGCCGATCGAGGACAACCTGCTGATCGAGGCCAAGGTAAGGCCCCAGGACGTGGCGTTCCTGCACCCGGGACAGACCGCGATGGTCAAGTTCAGCGCCTACGACTACACCATCTACGGCGGGCTCAAGGCCAAGCTGGAGCTGATTGGCGCGGATACCGTCACCGACGACAAGGGCAATGCGTTCTACCTGATCCAGGTGCGCACCGACAAGAACCACCTGGGTGGGGACAACAAACCGCTGCTGATCATCCCTGGGATGGTGGCCACGGTGGATATCATCACCGGGCAGAAGAGCGTGCTGGACTATCTGTTGAAACCGGTGCTGAAGGCGCGGACGGAGGCGTTGCGCGAGCGGTGATCGCCAGCATGGCAGTGCAATCGCGGGGCAAGCCCGCTCCCACTGATCATTAGCCCGTCGCATGGTGGGCTTGCTACGCGATCAGGCTCACCCCTTGAAAGGGCCGCTCCAATTCAAGATTGCCGGGGTCGCTTTGCAACCCTTTCGCGGCACAAGGCCGCTCCTACAGGAGAACGCGTGCCCAGTAGGAGCGGCCTTGTGCCGCGAAAGGGCTGCAAAGCAGCCCCGGCAACTCCAGGCCGGGCGCCTACTATCACACCTTGAAGGGGCGGGCTCCGATTCAAACCTGCCCATGATTGCGTTGATATGTCTGCGCTCCCATGGCCTCGATCTGCCCTTCGATCAGCGCCTCGAACGGGCGCAGTAACTCATCGAACGCTGCCGGAGCCTCCAGCACATTCAACGCCTGCACCACCGCCTCGAGCGTCGACAGGGCACCCGGTTCCGGTGCCTTGCGCAACCGATAGCGCGAGGGCTGGACGTGGCCGAGCGTCACCCGTGGCAGACTCTCCAGCAGCGGGTTCAGGTACAGCAACTTGCGCGCCTTGCGCCAGGTGCCATCCGGCACGATCAGCAGCAGCGGCAGGTCGATGTTTTGACCATAGCCTTGCAGGACCTCGGCCTCGTCACCGGGGAACAGCAGCGCCGGTCGGTAACCTGGCGTTGCCAGCAGCGCGTCCAGGTCGTCGAACACCTCGCCGATCCGCAACTCGGCGTTGACCAGCCCAAGGGCCGCCAGGCGTGCGGTGTTCAGGGCGTGGGCGGTCTCGCTGGGGTGCTGCAGCACGACCACGCGGGTGCGGCTGTCCAGGTGCGGGATCAGTGGGCAAAGGCAATGGGCGAGCGGGCGCTGGCAACGCTCGCAGCGGGGTCTGGGCATGGGGGGCTCCTTGGGGCGGGTAGTTTGCCACAGGGTTGCCATCCCCGGGGGCTGCGAGGCGTTCGTGGGAGCGGGCTTGCCCCGCGACAAAGCCAGCACTGCAATCGCGGGGCAAGCCCGCTCCCACGCCCCGCTCACACGGCCCAACTTCAGCGGTTGAACCGCTCCGCCAGGCTGTGCAGGTACTCCGCCATGCGCTCCAGGTCCTGGCTGATCTCGGCACCCTGCCTGGCCTGCCCCGCGCTTTCGTCGCACAAATGGGCAATGCGCACGATCTGCTGGTTGATGTCCTCGGCGACATGGCTCTGCTGCTCGGACGCCGTGGCCATCTGCTGACTCATGCCAGTGATGCGACTAACCGCCTGGGCGATCCCCGACAACGCCGCCTGCACCGCCTCGACGCTGTGCACGCTGTCGCTGGAGATCTGCTGGCCGCGACTGGCGCTGGCCACCGCGCGGTCGGCACCGGAGCGCAGGGTGGAGATGATGTGGTGGATCTCCTCGGTCGAGGCGCGGGTGCGCTGCGCCAGCGAACGCACTTCGTCCGCCACCACGGCGAAGCCTCTGCCCTGCTCGCCGGCCCGCGCCGCCTCGATGGCGGCATTGAGCGCCAGCAGGTTGGTCTGCTCGGCGATCGAGGTGATCACATCCACCACACTGCCGATCGACTGGGTTTGCTCGGCCAGGGCATTGACCGCCTGGCCGATGTCGCTCACCGCCTCGCTCATGCTGCCCATCGCGCGCAGGCTCTGCTGCGCCAGGTCGCTGCCCTGCTGGGCCAGCTGGTCGGCGTCGCTGGCGGCGTGGGCGGTGCTCTGCACGTTGTGGGTGACCTGCTGGATGGTCGCCGCCATCTGCGCGATGGCGGTGGCCGATTGGTCGGTCTCGCTGCGCTGGCGGTCGAGCATCTGCGCCTGGGCATCGGACAGGTCGGCGGACTGCGCGGCTCGCGACTTGACCCCGACACCGGCATCCACCAAGCGGGTCAGCGCGGTCTGCAGGCGCGCCTCTTCGCTGATGATCGCCAGGTCGAGCTGGCCCTGCAACCCGGGGTTGTCGCTGTAGGTCAGCGCCACCAACGGGCTGGTGAACGCCTTGGGGTGCTCCTGCAGGGTGCGCCGGATCGACTGGTTCTGCCGGTGCTCGACCACGTACCAGGCCGCCAGCAGGCTGGCCATCAGCACACCCAGTGCCGCATAGGGGGGCAGCAACAGATAGGCGGCGGCCGACAGCAATCCCGCACCGATCAACGGCCAGCCATGGCCGACTCCATAACCGAGTCGCGCCGCCAGCGGTACCGGCGAGCGCCCTGCCCGCAAGCGGGCGTACAAGTTCTCGGCCCGGCGGATCTGCTCCCGGGTCGGTACCGAGCGCACCGACTCGTAGCCGCTGATGCGGCCGTTCTCGTACACCGCCGTGACGTAGGCGCTGACCCAGTAGAAGTCGCCGTTCTTGGCGCGGTTCTTGACCACGCCCATCCAGGGTTTGCCTTGCTTGATGGTGTCCCACATATGCCCGAAGACCGCTGGCGGCATGTCGGGATGCCGCACCAGGTTATGGGGCTGGCCGACCAGTTCGTCGTAGGTGAAACCGCTGATGGCCACGAATGCGTCGTTGCAGTAAGTGATGCGGCTGTTCAGGTCGGTGGTGGAGATCAGCCGCTGGTCTTGGGGAAAGGTTCTTTCGTGCTCGGTGACGGGCAAATTCATGCGCATCGTTGGCGATCCCTTGCTTATCCAGATGAGTGGGAAAATCATCAAAGCAAGTAGATATTTAGCAGAAGGCCATCACGTCAGCGGTCAAGTTTTGTAGGAAATTCACTCGACCTGACGGAATGTGCTGAACACGGCCCAGCTCAGCCCACGTTGAGCTGGCTCTTGAGCAGGTCGCGGAACGTCTGGATCAAGGGTTCCCGGCTCCGACCACGGCGGATGATCAGGGAAAACGGCGCCTGGTAGCCGAAGGTCGCCGGCGACAACACGCGCAGATCACCCTTGTCGACCCAGGCCTGGGCATAGTGCTCGGGCAGGTAACCGATGTAGGCGCCGGAGAGAATCAGAATCAGCTGCGCCTCCATGCTTTCCACGGTGGCGGCGCTGTGCTTGAAACCATGCCGGGCCAGCTCCGCCTGGCTCCAGTAGCCACGCCCGACCATGCGCTGCTGGGTAATCACCGGCTCCGGGATCCGTCGCTCGCCGAACAGCGCATGGCGGTTGCTGCAATACAGCCAGTGCTGCTCGCGGTACAGCGGCTGGTAGACCAGGCCGCTCATGCGCGACGAAAACGCGCCGATGGCCAGGTCCAGGCGGTTGTCCTGCACGCCCAGTTGCAGTTCGTACGGGCTGGACACCGACAGGTGCAGGTGCACCGCCGGGTGTTCCTGGCTATAGGCACCGATGGCCTCGGCCAGCGGCAAGGCGCGGTCGCCCACGGTGGAGTCGATCACCCCCAGGTTGAGGGTGCCGCGCAACTCGCCCTTGAGTGCCGCCGCATACTGCTCGAAGCCATCCAGCTCCCCCAGCAGGCGCAAGGTCTCCTGGTGGAACAGCTCGCCCTTGCTGGTCAGGCTGAAACCGCCACGGCCACGGTGGCAGAGCACGATGCCCAGGACGCTTTCCAGCTGGCTCATGTAGGTGCTGATGGCCGAGGTCGACAGGTTGAGGTCGCGCTGGGCATTGGCGAAGCCCTGGTGACGCACCACGCTGGCGAAGATGCGCAGCAGTTTCAGGTCGGGCAGCGATGAGGCCATGGGGCAACGGGTCCGTGGGCTGGAAATGGCCAGAGTCTAACCCGGCCGCACACCGATAGTTCAGAAATTCCTGAAGTAAGTTTTTGTCGGTAGCGATTCTTCCCGGGCACTACCTTGCGCAGACTGCGGCGAAATGTCCCTGCCCGCCGACATGACCATAGCAACGAGGCGCGCGGCGGCACAGGTTCGAACAAACAGAACAATCGACCGACTGATGAGGCCCACCGTGGACAAGATTCTCCACCAACCACTGGGCGGCAACGAAATGCCGCGTTTCGGCGGCATCGCCACCATGCTCCGTCTCCCCCACCTGCAAAGCGCCGAAGGGCTCGACGCCGCGTTCATCGGCGTGCCCCTGGACATCGGCACCTCGCTGCGCTCCGGTACCCGCTTCGGCCCACGGCAGATCCGCGCCGAGTCGGTGATGATCCGCCCGTACAACATGGCCACCGGCGCCGCCCCGTTCGACTCGTTGTCGGTGGCCGACATCGGTGACGTGGCGATCAACACCTTCAACCTGCTGGACGCCGTGCGCATCATCGAAGAAGCCTACGACGAGATCGTCGAGCACAATGTCATCCCGCTGACCCTCGGTGGCGACCACACCATCACCCTGCCGATCCTGCGCGCCCTGCACAAGAAGCACGGCAAGATCGGCCTGGTGCACATCGACGCCCACGCCGACGTCAACGACCACATGTTCGGCGAGAAAATCGCCCACGGCACCACCTTCCGCCGCGCCGTGGAAGAGGGCCTGCTCGATTGCGATCGCGTGGTGCAGATCGGCCTGCGCGCCCAGGGCTACACCGCCGACGACTTCAACTGGAGCCGTCGCCAGGGCTTCCGTGTGGTCCAGGCCGAAGAGTGCTGGCACAAGTCGCTGGAGCCGCTGATGGCCGAAGTGCGCGAAAAAGTCGGTGGCGGCCCGGTGTACCTGTCGTTCGACATCGACGGCATCGATCCGGCCTGGGCGCCCGGCACCGGCACCCCGGAAATCGGCGGCTTGACCACCATCCAGGCGATGGAGATCATCCGCGGCTGCCACGGCCTGGACCTGATCGGCTGCGACCTGGTCGAAGTCTCCCCACCCTACGACACCACCGGCAACACCTCGCTGCTGGGCGCCAACCTGCTGTTCGAAATGCTCTGCGTGCTGCCGGGCGTGGTACGCCGCTAGCCGTCAAGCACCGCCTGTTTGTAGGAGCGGCCTTGTGCCGCGAAAGGGGCGCACAGCGCCCCCGGTTTTCAGCGTTTTCGCAGAGAACGCCGGGGCTGCCTTGCAGCCCTTTCGCGGCACAAGGCCGCTCCTACACACAGGGCGTTGCGCTGCAAGCGATTGCTTGACCCCGGCAGGAGCCATTCGGGAGGGCCATAGAGGCCCGCCAACACATGACAGGACCGCCGGGCGCCTTGCAGCGTCCAGACGGCCGATCTCGCCATAATAAAGATAATCGGGAGACCCCCAATGGCCTTGGACATCATCGTTGTACTGATCTATGCCGCCGGCATGCTCGCCCTCGGCTGGTACGGCATGCGGCGCGCGAAGACCCACGAAGACTACCTGGTGGCCGGGCGCAACCTCGGCCCGACCCTGTACATGGGCACCATGGCCACCACCGTGCTCGGCGGCGCCTCCACCGTCGGCACCGTGCGCCTGGGTTACGTCCACGGTATTTCCGGTTTCTGGCTGTGCGCCGCCCTGGGCCTGGGGATCATCGCCCTCAACCTGTTCCTGGCCAAGCCGCTGCTGCGCCTGAAGATCTTCACCGTCACCCAGGTGCTGGAGCGCCGCTACAACCCGATGGCCCGCCAGGCCAGCGCGGCGATCATGCTCGCCTACGCGCTGATGATCGCGGTGACCTCGACCCTGGCCATGGGCACCGTGCTGCAGGTGCTGCTCGACGTGCCGTTCTGGATGGCCCTGCTGTTCGGCGGCGGCGTGGTGGTGGTGTACTCGACCATCGGCGGCATGTGGTCGCTGACCCTGACCGACATCGTCCAGTTCGTGATCAAGACCGTGGGCCTGATGTTCATCCTGCTGCCGGTGTGCCTGTACAAGGCCGGCGGCTGGGACGCCCTGGTGGCCAAGCTGCCGGCGGCCAGCTTCAGCTGGACCACCATCGGCTGGGACACCATCATCACCTACTTCCTGATCTACTTCTTCGGCATCCTGATCGGCCAGGACATCTGGCAGCGGGTGTTCACCGCCCGTGACGAGAAGGTCTGCCAGCGCGCCGGCACCACCGCCGGTGTCTACTGCGTGCTGTACGGCCTGGCCTGCGCCCTGATCGGCATGGCCGCCCATGTACTGATGCCGGACCTGGCCAACCCGAACAACGCCTTCGCCGAGATGATCAAGGGCCAACTGCCCGAAGGTATCCGTGGCCTGCTGATGGCCGCCGCCCTGGCCGCGATGATGTCCACCGCCAGCGCGGGCCTGCTGGCCGCCTCGACCACCCTGACCGAAGACCTGCTGCCCAAGCTGCGCGGCGGCAAGCAGTCGAGCCTGGGCATCAACCGCCTGTTCACCCTGCTCACCGGCCTGGTGGTGCTGGGTATCGCCCTGGCTGTGAACGATGTGATCAGCGCCCTGACCCTGGCCTACAACCTGTTGGTTGGCGGCATGCTGATCCCGCTGATCGGCGCGATCTTCTGGAAGCGCGCGACCACCGCGGGGGCCATCGCCAGCATGTCGCTGGGCTTTAGCACCGCGCTGTTGTTCATGTTCAAGGACGGCCTGGAGGCCAACTCGCCGATCTACTACAGCCTGGCCATCGGCCTGGTGAGCTTCGTGGTGGTCAGCCTGGCTTCGCGCAAGCCGGTGGCGACGGCGAACCTGGCCTGAGGCCACTTCCACACCATCCCCTGTAGGAGCGGCCTTGTGCCGCGAAAGGGCTGCGTAGCGGCCCCTGTCTCGGCTAAGCGCTGAATCCGACGGGGCCGCTTTGCGGCCCTTTCGCGGCACAAGGCCGCTCCTACAGGGATGAGAGGTTCAAGCCGGTAAAACGCAAAAGGCCGCCGCATCACTCGGATGCGGCGGCCTTTTTGTCAGTTGTCAGCGCCGACGCGGCTGGCGCTTGCGCTGTTCTTCGTCGGTCGGGATCGGCACCGGCTGCAACGGTGGCGGGAGCAGGCCCAGGGCGACGGCGAGGTCATGGAGCCAGTTGTACATGCGTTCGTTCATAGTGCCCCCTTGACGGGTCAGCCTCACGGTCAATCAAACTTGCGATGCGTCATACAGATCATAGACCTATGTCCTGTATTGCGCATGCCTCTGTTCCTACACATAGGGGCGATTTTGACCCGGATCAAGCGCAGACGGCAGCTTCCGACGGTCGGTCAATCGTTTCGCTTTGTTGCAAGTCGATCCAGGCCTGCAGATTCGCCCCGCGTTTGCCCTGGCGCCACATCAGCCAGGTCATCGCCTGGTCGAACGGTGCCTGCAACCGATGCGCCCGCACCTGCTCGCGGCCCGGCAGGCTGTCGAGCATGGATTGCGCCATCAACGCCACCCCGGCCCCGGCGATCACGCAGGCCAGCATGCTCTGGTACGACTCGATCTCCATGACCCGCCCCATGGGCGTGTGGGCATGGGCGTACCAGGCTTCCAGGCGCATGCGGTACGAACAGCCCTGGCGGAAGGTGAACACCGCCTTGCCGGCCACATCCCTGGCGCTGTGCACCGTCGGGTGCTCGGGGCTGGTGATCAGCACCAGGGTTTCCTCGCACAACGGCACGCCATCCAGCCCGGCCAGGTTGAGCGGGCCGTCCACCAGCGCCGCGTCCAGCCGATGGCTGAGCACCCCTTCCAGCAGCTCGGCACTGGGCGCCGCCTGCACCTGCAGGTTCACCGCTGGGTAGGCCTGGTGGTAACGCGCCAGCAACGCCGGCAAGTGGATGGCCGCCGTGCTGTACATCGTGCCCAGCACGAAATCCCCCGCTGGCTGGCCGCCCTGCACCGCAGCCAGGGCCTCGTCACGCAGGTTGGACAGCCGGTGGGCGTAGTCCAGCAGCACCTTGCCGGCCGGCGACAGCTGCAAGCGCTGGCGCTCGCGCAGGAACAGCTCCACCCCCAGTTGCTCCTCGAGCTGGCGCAGGCGCGTCGACAGGTTCGACGGCACCCGGTGCAATCGCTCGGCGGCGCGGGTCACCGAGCCCTCCTCGGCCACGGCCTGGAAGATGCGCAGTTGGCTGAACTCCATAGGATTCTCCAAAACAGAACAACTTGATCATCATTATTCAATTTTATTGAAAGTCAATGAGTCCTACCCTGCCATCCATCGCATCCCTTCGTGCAGGAGACTTTCCATGTCACCCATCGTGCAACTGCTGGCCAGCGCCGTGGCGCTGATGATGGCCATGGGCATCGGCCGCTTTGCCCTCACGCCACAACTGCCCCGACTGATCGCCGAGGGCCAGTTCGACCTCACCGCCGGCGGCCTGGTAGCCGCCGCCAACTACCTGGGCTACTTCCTCGGCGCGGTGGACGCCATGTTCGCCCGCCAGCCGGCCCAGGTGCGCCTGCGTCTGCATGGAGGGCTGTGGCTGTGCGTGCTGCTGACCCTGGCCTCCTGGGCCGCCGACGGTTTCTGGAGCCACCTGCTGCTGCGTTTCGGCACCGGCGTGGCCAGCGCCTGGGTGCTGGTGATGATCGCCAGCCTCAGCCAGCAACTGGCCAGCGCCCATGGCCGGCAGCGCCTCGGTGCGCTGGTGTTCGCCGGGCCCGGCGTCGGCATCGCGGTGACGGGCGTGCTGGCCCTGGGCGCGCACCTTCTGGGGCTGGATTCGGCAGCCCTGTGGCTGGTCTATGGCATCGCCGCGCTGGTCATGCTGCTGGCGGTGCTGCCGTGGCTGCCACAGGCGCAGGAACCCGCCGCCACGCCTGCGGCCGTTAACGAACAAGGCCGTGGCACCGGCATCGGACGCCTGGGGCTGGTCTATGCGCTCTACGGGATCGGCTACATCCTGCCGGCCACCTTCCTGTCGCAGATGGCCAGCCAGCAGTTCCAAGGGCAGTGGCAAGCCGACCTGTTCTGGCCCGCGTTCGGATTGGCATCTGCGCTCGGTGTGGCCATCGTCAGCCTGCGCCGCCCAGGGCGGACCTCTGCCTGGCTGACCACCACCCTGTGGCTGCAAGGGCTCGGCGTACTGGCCTGCCTGCTCGGTGGCGGCATCGGCCTGGCATTGGGCGTGCTGCTATGCGGCGGGCCGTTCCTGGCCTGCATGCAACTGGTGATGCAGCGCTCACGGGAGCTGGCGCCGCATGCCACGCAGCGCAATGCCGGGCTGCTGACTGCGTGCTTTGCCCTGGGGCAGTTGAGCGGGCCGTTGCTGGCGGCGTTGAGCAGCCATTTCAGTGGTGGATTACAGCCAGCGTTGGTGCTGGCGGCGGCAGGGATGGGATTGGCCGGGATCTTGGCCAAGGGCTCCTCGCGCTCACAAGCCTGTGCCAGCCTGCAACAGGCAGGCTGAAGGAATACAGGCCCTATGGCGGGGCAAGCACCTACAGTCCTCGTGGGAGCGGGCTTGCCCCGCGATAGGGCCGGCCCCGCCGAACGCCTACCCCACCACCCTGCGCAACTGCTGCCGCACCCACGCCTCGGCGCTGACCATGACCACCCCGAGCAGCACCATCACCGCACCGATAACGAAGTTCACGCTCAGCGGCTCATCCAGCAGCAGCACGCCGAAGGTCACCCCGAACAGCGGCGTGATGAAGGAAAACACCGCCAGGTTCGAGGCCAGGTATTTGCGCAGCAACCAGAACCAGGTCAGGTAACTGACGAACGACACCACGATCCCCTGGAACAGCACACTGCCCACCGCCAGCGGGGTCAGCGAGAAATCGCCGATCTGCCCGCTCACCAGGGCGATCAGCACCAGCCCGACAAACCCCACCGCCAGCTGATAGAACAGGGTCAGGGTCGCCGGCGCCTCGGACAGGCGCGAGCCGCGCACCACCACCGTGGTCGCGCCCCAGGCCAGTCCCGCCAGGATCGCCATGGCATCGCCGAGCAACATGCGTCCATCGAGGTGCTCTAGGGAAACGCCACCGGCAAAGGCCAAGGGCAATCCCCCCGAAGGCCAGCAGGATGCCCAGCCACTGCAACAGCCGCAGCCGTTCGCTGGGCATCATGAAATGCAGCCCCAGGGCGGTGAAGATCGGCGCGGTGTAGAGGAACACCGACATGTGCGCCGCCGAGGTCAGCTTCAGCCCCTCGGCGATGAACAGGAACTCCAGGCCGAACAGCGCGCCGGCCAGCAACCCGGCGCGCCAGGTGCTGCCCACCTGGCTCCAGCCACCCCGCCAGCAGACCAGCAGCCCCACCAGCAGCGCGGCGATGCCATTGCGAAACGCCGCCTGCATGACCGGTGCAATGTCCACGGCAGCGGATTTGATCAGCACCTGCTGGCAGCCCCAGATCAGGCACAGCCCCAGCATGACCTGGAAGGCGAAGGCGTCGGGGTTCTTGCGGACCGCGGTCATGGGCGGCCCCTCAGCGGGTTGAACGACATGGCAAGGCTCGGCAGTGAGAATGGATCCCGATTATCGGGTGACCGGCCTTGGCGATGCCAGCCTAAATTGTCCCGTCTCCGGTCCGTGTCATGGCGAAGGCTTGAGTAATCAGGGGCGTACAGGTTTTCTTGCCCGCATCGCTCAACGGGAGATACGCAGGCTTGCCTCTGGGCGTCAACGCATCAAGCCCATCTATTCAGGCTGAACTGAGCGCCATACGCCCCCCAATTACCGTGTCAGCCGATCATAGGATCTCTTCAGAAGGCACTTCAAAAGCAGAATCATCGCTTTGCCGGACTGCGCCTTGAGCGACAGGATCGAATCCTGCTGGCCATCGGGTACTGTCGTTGAACATGGCCAACTGGAATTCTGCCTTCTCGATCCTGCGCGCGCGTAAATCGGCACCGCATAGATTGCTGCCCTTGAATACAGCCCCTCCGATATCAGCCTCTGCCAGGTTTGCAGCGCGCAGGTCGGCCCCGCTGAAGTCGGCAGAGGCGGCCAGCGCCCGAGAAAGATCGGCATTGCGCAGCCGGGCACCATTGAACAGGGCATTGGCCAACGTCGCTCCTCGCATGTCGGCGGCGGTCAGATCCGTCTCGATGAACGATGCGTTTCTGAGATCGCTACCAATGAACGTCGTAGCTCTGGCATCGAGGCCGTCGAACTGCGCCCGGTGCAATGACAGTCCATCGAGGTTGGCGCCGGGCAAATTATCTTGGTCAAACACCCAGCACTCTCCCGTTTCAAAGCACAGTGAGATCATCTCGGCCCATCCAATGATTATCGCGTCCGGCGACCTTTGCGAGCGCCTGGGAAACAGCCTGAGCGTACAACCTGCCCTGCCTACGCCTGGTACAACGAACAAAAATGCTGGCTGACAAGCCTACTCTCCAGCACCTGGAGCAAAGAAAAGTCCAAGCTATCAGACACCACCAGCCCTCGCCTCAGCCCAACGGGAAAATCCTCAAGCGTGGCGTACTCTCCTGGCACTAAAAACCTGAAGTAATCACCCATCGCCGTATCCCCAGCATACCCTTCGGGGTAGTCCTCACCCGCACGGCTACCCTCCACGGCGTGATACACGAATAATCCCTTGTTAAAAGCAAGGTTCGCCTCGCTATAGTTCAGCCGTTCTTCCAGATCATTTTGCAGTGCGCTTGCTACACTGGCTTTCGACTTATCTTGCCAGCGCCAAGCTGAGTAAAGATCCACTGCAAAGCCACCCTGCTTTGCTGGTGGGTAATCAGAATATTCCTGGGACTCCTGCCAAACAAACTCGCTTATCGAGTCCAGTACCTGCTCTACCCCTTCCAGCCTCAGCAGTACCTCGGGAATGGCCCCGTAGCAATTATTCACCATGACTGCAATTCGACCAAATTTATCCATGGCGAACCAAGTGAATACCTCTCCAAAACCTGGAACCCATTTCTCATTCAGTCCCATCGCCATGCCTCCAAAAACAGACTAAACCCGGCCACGTTCAGCCCAATTCTACTTTCCGAGCAACTCGCTACCAACCCTCAAGCCCCTGCCTGTTCTACGGCATAGGCCGTGAAACTATTCTTACCCTCCTCCAAATACAATCGTTTGCATTGGGGGCAACGGTAAACTGTCATGGCAGTCACTTCAATCGCCTCATAGAATTGCTCCGAAGACATTGGCCCCACCTCCAGGCGCTCAGCAACCCGCTCGATCACTGACTCAGGCATCAATGTCATTTCATGATCTGACCATCCCTGCGACAAATTCATGACATAACCACATCTACACAAAAACTTTGGCATTCTGCTTTTCCGCTGTCTGGTCTATCGAAGCGTGCCTCCGCCAGGTCGCACTACTTAAACCATCACTAAAAAGGCATGAAATATAACCTGATAACGGTGTCAATACCTACACCTGCATTGGGTGCCTTGGAATCCATAAACCCACTCCGTGAAGTATACGGTCAAATACCATCCAGAAGCGCCTGAAGCTTTCGTGGATCAGCAATGCTGCCGAAGGAATAAATCCACGCTACTGGTAGAGAGAGATCTGGCGATTTCACCCTTCAGATAGGGAACAAAATACTCAGCATCCAGCAGATACTCCAGCCGTTTGCAGTCCTCGGCCCCCACAACATAAACGAAAGGTCCCTGCTCAGGGTCCAGATGAACCTGAACCCGCTCACCGGTTACAGAATCGATCATAAGTGACTTACCCTCTCTCTTGAAACCTTGGCGAACGCCTATAGCTCGATGCTATCGAGCAGTGCCTGAAGTTTTACAGGGTCGGCAATGGTGCCAAAATAGTACTCGCTCCCCCCATGAACACTAAGGTCCGGGCAAGGGCCCAACCAGTAGAGCACATTGAATTCATCATCAAACAGATCCCGGAGCGCCCCACTGTCCTGAAATGAAAAAACTCTGATATAAGGCCCATAACGGGGATCCATGAGAACCTGGACCCGATGTTTAGTAATACCGTCAATCATTTTGCACTTCGTCGCCCGCCTAGCCATTTCAACTGATTTTTCACTTAGCCTGCTCTCTGACCTCACCCCTATCGGTGATGGGAGCACCACCAAGCGACCCCATACCCCTGGGAAACATCATTGCAAAGAAAAATAAAAGAGAAAAGCTTTGTCAATCCAATGGATGTTCTCTGACATAGGCCTGCAAATCCTCGAGTGCTATACCCGGTGCACCTGCCGCCAACCACAGCTGGAACTCTGCAGGATAGGGTGACAGCACTTGGCCATCAGCGATCAGAGGTTTCGTTACCTCTCCATATCGCGTGACAAATCTGAGATGCGTTACAACAAGCACCCAGATTCTTCTCAGCCAAGGTGATTCCGGCACCCCCTGTGAGGCATCAGTCAGATAGGGAGACTCTCCTTCGACAAAAGCAAGAAGATCATCGCTCCTGCCCGCTTTAATCAAAGCACGAATTAACTCAATCTTTTCCATAATACTACCCAACGACGGAACTCAACCGAGAAATCTGGCATCACTTCGGCATTCTCAAAACCGAGCAAGCACATTATTCACCTAACGGAGCACCCCACACAACAAACAGGCACAAAGGAAGACAGATCTATTCTTCATGCGATCAATTCGATACTCCGCTTCCAGCACTCGACGCTTTCACTGGCAACTTAAACACCAGACTTCGCCGTCACTCTGGCCACACAACAGCAGAAATCAGAGCAGCAAAAATAAATCCGCCACATTAAACCTTAGCCCATTCCAAAATAACTCTTCATATGTGCAGTAAGCCCCGCCATATCTTCATATGCCTGCTTTCCGAAGCCAGGATCATTTTTAGCCAGAAACTGCTTCGCAGTTTCATCGTCCCGATTCGCCTGCTCCTCCACATCAAACAAACGTTGAGGAGCAATAACCCAACTATGTCGCCCATCCTCCCTGCCCTCGCCGATCATTGTCCACTTCAAATTCCCCCGATAGATATCCACGCACCTAATCAACTCAGTAACAACCGCAACATCCTCTTTAACGAAGCGAAAACAAACTGAGGGAGGATATTCAATCTGACTCCTGAGAGACAACCCCGCATGTGTTTTTACAACATACGTACTGGTAGACCCTTTACGCCACTCGGTCTCTCCCAAATACTCAACAATATCTAAAATCTGGCGCCCTTCATGCGTTGCACTCACACCCATCACCTAACCCTTTCAATTGCCCCGAGTTATTTTCTCCGTCGTTACTTATTAATTCAATGTATTTTCCCCAACCACCTTTTGGCATCAAACATTCAGGAAGCCGTACAAAAGCGGACAAACTCAGCCCCACAACATATAGCGACTACTTGAAAGGCACGAAACGATAAGGAGATCCTCCTCCACTGGGGAAGTCCTCCGGCAAGAGTCGTGAGTGGATCTCACTTCTGAGCAGCTTACATAAAAACTCAACACAACCACAGGCGATTAGATCTTCCTCCCCCTGGTCCACACTATGAAGCGCAACGGACCAAGAGTCTGGTTCATCGTTAACAATCCACACCAGCGTCTCGCCATTTTCAGTGAATCCCCAAGGCCAAAACGCCCCCTGAGCTGGGTAGGCTGGCCTAGGATAGTCACTAGGGAACTCAGCTTTCATCACCGCATAAGATTCACGAAAGTAATCACCTTTATCGATATTCAGATCACTACTGCTGGAGAATGGATCGATTACCCATAAAAAATCGTCTATGCACCCCGCCCCAAAACGCTCGATGTAAGCCTTGTAGTCAGCAGGCAATCGGATGCCATGGTCATTTTCCACTCTTGCCCAGTCAGGGTTCGAGTAGGCAGGAGAAGCCGGTGGAGGCAACAGCTTCATTAGGTCGGCAAGCATTACTTGATTCCATTGATGCTAGGGCTGGATATATCCACATTGTAAACCGATGGAGTCTCGAGCGGTCAACGTCACGCCAGTCAGCATTAGGTTGCTGCCTGAGTAGATAAGAATAGCCCAATAGTTTACCGACTCTCCAGCTAGAACGGCTGGTCGTATCTGCCGCACGAACTGAGCCAAGTATAAAATGGTACGATAAAAGGGGACAAATTCACCCCCCTACTCTAACTTCTATCCCCCCTGCATGACCGCTAGACACCTTCATCTAAAGGGATCGAAATTAGAGTAGAAAAAATAGACCTGCCACTTTCCGGTCTTTGTCCAGCGAGGCACCTGCGACCTTTCACTTTCAGACAGTCATAATAAGTTTCTTCCAGTCTAAGAGCGCCTTCTCAAAATCATTAATACTCAAAACAAAACAACAGCCTTCATCACATAGCGAATATATCTTTGCAACTTGACCCTTGAGCTCCACCCCCCAAGTATCACGACTCCAATCGCAACCACCAATAGTTCCAGACCTTACCAAGCCGATTCTAGATAGCCCTTCATCCAGCCAAGCCATGGTGCTTTCATATTTTTGTCCGCCATGATCAGTCAGCAAGCACGCTAAGAAATCTATTCCATCACGACCGAGCACATCAGACCGACAGCCTGGCTCGCGGTCGCTACCTTCGCCACTCCAGAAGAAGACTATTTCCATATAAGCCTAGTATCCATCAGTAAAAAAGCACCAGTAAAGGGGACAGATTTATTTTCCCCACTCTAATTTTTACTGCCCCTGCATGACTACCAGGACCGAAATTAGAGCAGGGAAAATAAATCCGTCCCCTTTTTCCTTTTTACACCATTAAATCATGCCAATATTTCGCAACACTCCCTCACTTACAAATTCTAACCCACCAGCGTCCACCTTGGATCCGTCTATGTAATGGGAATGACCACAGACGTCACATTGGTAAGCCAGTAACCCGTTATGCCTACCTATAAAGACGCGCAGCCCAGTAGACTCACACCTAGGGCATTGTTTATCAACTTCAACAGTTATCAAGGCCTCGATTGTATCGCGTAGAAACCGCGCTATAGACTCAACGTCCTTAGCCTGATGTCCCAGAATGACCTTTTTGAAACGTGTTATATCACTAGGTAAAAATGACGAATAATCAACAGGCATCAAACTTTCATTTACATCTGAAAGCTCATCGACTCCATAACTCAAAAACGGCACAACAGTAAAATACTTATAATTACCTCTGACCCACAAAAGAATAACCCCAAGAACATCTCTTAACGATGACTCTTCACTAAGCAGCATCACAGCCAACTGAAGCTCACGCCACACATGCACAGGGAGAGACCTCATTAGTTCATCACCTTAACCGGGAAGGTACTTATCAAGTTACCGGCTTTATCAGAGAACACCTTTATCACTAAAGTAGCGCAAAGGGGACAGGTTTATTTTCTATACTCTAGACTCCACCTTCCCTGCATGACTGCTCGCCCCCTTCTCTACTACAGAATCGAAACAAGAGCAGGAAAAATAAATCTGTCCCCTTTTTCGTTCGTTAGCACACCTAAAAGCATTCGTATCGGGAAATCCCCAACACGCAGCAGCGGCAATCTAAATTTGCTCACACCTGTGCCGGGACAGGTATATAAACAGCCTCCACCATTGCACTTTTGCCATTCTCCAAATCTGGAACATAGAGCCCTATTTCGAGACCATCTGTCAGTAATTTCAAACCGGAGCCATCGTCCTCGAACTCATAATTGACATGGATCCGTTGGAGAAATTGCTCTAGCAAATCGACCGAAACCCCGAGAAGTGCCTGCCCCTTAAAGTTCAACGATGCTTCAGGATAGTAAAGTTGCACTCCGCTCAAGATATCGTGCTGGTCATACCATGACTTCATCAGGACGTCACCAAAGACATCCGTCGAGCTTTCGGAGAAAGCAGTCTTGGCAAACACCTTGTAGGGGAGCTGTAACTTGGCCCTGACTTTATCACGCCCTCGCACCCCAGCAAATATATCAAGCCCATCTTTTGAACTATACGTAAAATTCAAGCCATCACCTTTCGATGAAACCATTTGAGTCTAGTGCGCCCGCACACTTTAACATCCGCTCGATCACCGCATCTTATTTGCTGCCAAAACGAGAGCGAATGTCACCCACCTCCATCTGCAACAAAAGGGAATAGATTTATTCTCTCGACTCTAACTTTCACCGACCCTGCATGACTACCAGCCCCCTTCATCCAAAGACACCGAAATTAGAGCAGGAAAAAATCCGTCCCCTTTTCCCCGCCCCTCCCCCTTTGCGCCATCAAGTTTTTACTAGAACGAATTCCAAAAAAACATCAGAACCTGAAATCGTGTCAAGAAAATATCTGGCTGACTTTCTCGACGCAGCAGGAAATCTCTTTCCGGCGGATACCGCCAAGGAAGAAAAGTCTGCAATACAATCTAAGTCAGGAATTCTTTTATACCCTACAACTTTAAACCCCTCAATACCGAGTACAGCCGCATCGTGCACCTCACAAAAATCCAGCAACTTACGTCCATCTTCTAAATTGAATAGAGGTGTATCACCCCACATCCTAGTAGGCTCTGCACCCACAAACATGAACTCCTGCATCTCTAATCCCACGCAAAAGCGCAAAAGAGGACAGATTTATTTTCTATACTCTAGTTTCGACCTGCCCTGCATGACTGTTCGACCCCTCCTCCACTACAGAATCGAAACTAGAGCAGGAAAAATAAATCTGTCCCCTTTTTCCCGCTTTCCCCGGTCCCCTTCCCCCCTCTGTACGAATTCCGCCCCCACCAACGTCAAATGCTTGCCCAGCTTTAAGGGGGCATCGATCGTATACGCCCCTGCACGAGACCGATGCTGATTCAAGTCTATGCGGAACGACTATTCATAAACTTTCGACGCGCACAATATTTTTGCAAAAGTACTCCAGCCAGGGCTAACAACATCATTATCGCCAGAATTTTTTGCATACATCTCCATTGACCTAATCCAGGCTTCCATTGCACCCAAAAATCTTTCTAAGTCCGGATTCTCCCAGTCATCGGGATTAAGCACCAGCCCCTCTCTTAACTCTCCAACAAAATCAGCAAGGTCTTCTTTTGTCTGTATATCTCTAACTCGCTCAAAGCTCATATGAACCTCACTTACAAATACCTCGAACACAGATAACCGACCCATTATTTGGCGTGGTCATCTTCCATCCTTCCTTGGCTACCTCCGCTGGCGTAGCCGGAACAATTTTGATTGGAACGCCCGCCTCAGATGCAGCAAGCAATCGTCTATTATCCAAGCTATAGACAACTCCATCCTTCTCAAATACACGGATAGGAGGCAGGTCATCTGGAGATATTTTTCCTGACTTCAACCCATCGATTGTTGACTGCAGAGTTTTGCCATCCTTGGAGTTATTCGAAACACTATCTTGCGTGAAGCGGATATCTTTCGGATTCGCATAACCGGTCAGGTTTTCTGGTAGCGCAGATGGCAGCTTTTGGCCCGCAGCTCCTCCTCCTTTTGTACCATCTTTGACACCCTTCCCGCCCCCTGGCAACTCCACAGGAGTAGTCGTTGGCTTTTTGGCCTCATGCCCACCACTCCCTTTGCGCCCCGAGGCAACACCCAGAATCATGCTGCTGATGAGCTTGCCGCCCCCCACCAGGAATTTGTCGCTGTCAGACTCCCCATTCAGGACAACACCGCCGCCTTCCATATGCTCAGCAAGCATCGTGCCGACTCGGGTCATGGCAAGGTCGTACTGTTCATTGAGGTCTTGACCGAGCTCCGTCTGCCCAATCGCTGTCGACACCGCCAGCTGTATAACCGCCTTGGGCCCCTGGATCATCGCCAGAGCCAGCGCCAGTTTCTGACCTCGCTCCGGGTCTGTCCCCTTTTTCCCCAAGGTCGGCGTCAGGGTGTCAGATCAAGCCTGAGACTTCTACAGATAAAGCAACACCGGTACATGACCGGCGTTAGATAAACAATCTTATTAATTAGGATTGGTAATCATCAAACTCCCAGGCAAATACCTTCCCCAGCTTTATCACGATAGTTTCCCAGCCATCCCCCTCGCAGCGACTCACATACTCATGAATTAACCCATTAATAGTCGAATAATCATATTCTCGAACAATTAATAGACCTCTCCCCCAACGAGGCTCCCACATCGTCTCTTCCAACCACTTTGGAGTGCAGATGAAAAGCTCAAAATCATCTGCCCCTTGTGTAATATCAAGCCCAATTCGAATACGAAGACTCAAAGAAAAGTTGTCTACATCCTCAGGAA
Organism: Pseudomonas sp. TE31087; assembly: GCF_057284075.1. Lineage (NCBI taxonomy): Bacteria > Pseudomonadati > Pseudomonadota > Gammaproteobacteria > Pseudomonadales > Pseudomonadaceae > Pseudomonas > Pseudomonas sp. TE31087. The sequence goes on along the minus strand of NZ_JBXVNN010000001.1, from coordinate 5,841,419 downwards.
CGTAGGTCTCGACATCAAATAAATCATTAGAAATACCTTTTATAACAGCACGCATCATTCCTCCTAGTCAGTCACATTCAGATGGCCGTTACTTACTTTTACGCGCTGACCTGTTACCGGGTTGATGTTGTACATTTCAAAATTGGCCTGCACGCCTGTCGTTGCAAAAGATGAATCTTTTGGTGTTGGCGGCCTATATACACGAGTGCCGTCTGCGCTAATCAAACCAAGCCCATCACTTGTTTTTGTTGCACCATCTCCAACCCAGGTTTTACCCAACTGATTAGCTTCGGAAGATGTACCTTGACCTATAGAGAAGTTCGGATTTTTCGTTCCACTGCCGTTCACAGCTGCAGCTAATCTTGAGTCCTGAGCCGCAATATTGCTCAGATTTTCTTGTATCAGTTGATCCTTCAGCTTTGGATACAAGGCTGCATTTTCAGCGCCGGAGCTAGCAGCTCCCCCTTTTTTACCATCTATGACATCTTTCCCGCCCCCTGGCAACTCCACAGGAGTAGTCGTTGGCTTTTTGGCCTCATGCCCACCACTCCCTTTGCGCCCCGAGGCAACACCCAGAATCATGCTGCTGATGAGCTTGCCGCCCCCCACCAGAAACTTGTCGCTGTCAGACTCCCCATTCAGGACAACACCGCCGCCTTCCATGTGCTCGGCAAGCATCGTGCCGACTCGGGTCATGGCACGGTCGTACTGTTCATTGAGGTCTTGACCGAGCTCCGTCTGCCCAATCGCTGTCGACACCGCCAGCTGTATAACCGCCTTGGGCCCCTGGATCATCGCCAGAGCCAGAGCCAGTTTCTGACCTCGCTCCGGGTCTGCATCCAGATACTCATTGATTTGCGAGCTATAGGTCAGCGCCATCTGCACCGGACCACGACGTTCAGTGATCGGCGTAGGGTCAAGCTCAATCGCCCCCCACAGACGGGCAAGCTCGTTCGTCGACTCCTCGTGCTTATCGAACACATGTTCGATCTGGTTAAGGCGTGCCAGCACCTCCTGCTGGAAACTCGGCGTGCGCATGAGCGCCTTGGCTTCATCAGGCTTGAAGTTCGCCATCAGCAGGGCTTCATAGGTGTCCTCTGCGAGCTTCACCCCGCCAATGGCCACGGCACCTGCATCCAACTGACGCCCTTGAAGGCGCTCGAAGCGATTGACCAGAACATTGACGACATTGCCGGCCTGCTCGAGGTTCTTCAGCGCAGTCTTGTCATAGTTGCGAAGCTCGTTGGACCACCTGTTCACCGTGGCTACTGGATGAAGCGCATCGTTGACCGCCGTGTCACTGATGTAGAGGTCGGTGCGCGACTCGTGGTCTCGAGTGATCTGGTAAGCCTTGTCCAGGTCCCGATTCAGACCGACCGTGGAGTCCTGGCCGGTGGCGGCATCCCCGCGCACTGTGATGTCGCCGGCACCAACGGTGGCACGGACAATCTGCTCGCGGTCTTTCTCGTACTCCCAGCCACTGACGGTTGCACTCTTCTCGTCCTTGGCATTCTTGACCGGCTTCCAGCTGCCACCGACATTCAGGTAATAACCATGCTCCTGGTCCTTGCCCGCGATATCACGGTGCCCCAACGTGCCGGTGTCGAGCTTGAGGTTGCCGTTGTCGGAGGCGATCAAGGCACCATCGAGCTGGGTGTGGTTTTCGGTACGGATATCGACCTTGTCCCGAGCGCTGATGCGGGTCTGGTTCTCCACCCACTCGGTTTCACCCGTGGTCTTGCCTTTGCCGACCGAGCCACTGATACCCGAGCCCGGGCCGATGGTGACGGTGGCACTCAGGTCGAACTCCTTGCCCTTGACCTTGCCGGTGTCAATGGCCGAGGCCACGTTCAGGTCGCCCCCCACACGGCCGATGACTTCGTCCCCGCGCACCTGGGCACCCTGGATGTTGGTGTCCTTGCCGCTGCTGAACTTCAGCTGGTCGCCCGCGTAGACATAGGCCTCCTGGTGACGCTGGGCATCGCGCTCCAGCGCGCCCTTGCCAAGGTTGACGCTGGCATAGATACCTACCCCTTCCGAGCCGAACGCCAGGCCGACTTCACCTCCGCCGCTGCGGCGGTTCTGCTCGTAGTGCGAGTCGTTCTGCGCAGCGCGGATGTTCAGGTCATTGCCTGCGGCCAGGTCGATGTCACGCCCGGCCTTGACCTGCGAACCGACGATGTTCAGGTCGTGGCTGGCGTCGAGCTTGATATCGCGCCCCGCCTCGAGCTGACTCGGCGTCGAGTTGCCCTGGGTGCCATCGGCACCCGCAGTACCGTGACTGCCACCAATACCAACTTTGAAGCCACCGCTGGTACCGCCGTGGATGCCCCCCCAGCTCTGCGACCGGTTGCTTTCCTGGCTGCTGCTGCCCTTGGCCACATCGATGTTGATATCGCGCGCCTTGACGTCGATATCCCGCCCGGCCTGCACCTGGCTGCCCTTGATATTGACGTCGTTGCCCGCCTGTAGCTTCACATCGTTGCCAGCGTCCAGCGTCGAGGGACGGTTGTTCTGTTCGACACTTTGCTGGCTGCTGGTCTGCTTGCTGCTGCCGATCTTGCCGTCACCGGTCGGGCCGGCGAGGAATTGACTGATCGCATCCAGGGTCTGCAGGGCGCTGGAGCCCTTGCTCACCCCATTCTCGCCCTTGCCGGTGTTGCTCAGCGCGTCCTTGGTCTTGCCCAGGTTATGGTTGATCGAGCCACTGATACCATGCCCCTCGTACTCACGCTCCAGTTCCTGGATACGGGTTTCGCGTCCCGCGTCGATGTTGATATCGCGACCAGCCCCCAGGCTGATGTCATGGCCGGCCACCAGGTCGGAGCCAGTCTGGTTGATGTCGCGACCGGCCTTGACATCCAGATCCTGCCCGGCCTGGATGCGACTACCCGCAGCCAGCTGCTCGCGCAGACGGTCCTTGGCCTTCTCCTTCTCGACACCGGCGAAGAAGTTCATGCCGTTGTCGTCACTGTCGAAACGCAGGCCTGTCTTGCTCGAACTCGACCAGTGCGAGTTGTCGCTCTGGTTCTGCGCGGCGCTGACATTGACATCGCGCCCGGCGTTGAGGCTGACGTTGCGTCCGGCGCTGACGCCGCTACCCAGCACGTTGATATCGCGGGCCGCCTGCAGGGTGGCGTCACGCTCTCCACTCACCTGACTGCCGACGCTGGTGCTGCTGCGAGCCTCCTGCCCGGAAGCCTTGGCCGAACCGATCGACACCGATGGCAGGACCGTGCCCGGTGCGATCGGCATCATCAGCGCTGCCGGGTTCAGGATGATCTCGGGGGAAAGCGACAGTTTGAACTTCTTCTTGTATTCCTCCGACCGGCTATAGGCCGTGTCATTGGCCGATACCAGGTTGATGTCACCCGCCTTGTCGATCAACCCCGCACGCAGCTCGACGTCCTTGCCGGCATTGGCCTCACTGGCGCGCAGGCGCACATCGCTGCCTGCGGCGATAACGATGTCGTTACCCGCATCCAGCTTGCTGCCGACCTGCGTGGCGTGGGTCTGCAGCTGGCTCTTGCCGCTCTTCGAAAGGCCCAGGAAGCCGGACTTGGTCTTCTTGCTGTACTCGCCGTGCTCCTCGACGCCGGACAGCACCGCCACATCGCCGGTGGCACCGAGCATGACATCGCCGCCGGCCTTGAGCTGGCTGCCGATCACCGAGACATCGCGGCCACCGTCCAGGGCAATGCCGCCGCCGTCCTTCTTGCTGACGTTGACCGTGAGGTCGCCACCGGCCTCGATCACCGAGGCGACGTTGGTGCTGTGGTAGCTCTCCTGCTGCTTGGAGCTGCCGCGACCGAACGACCCCTTGCTCTTCTTCAGGTAGTACGAAGCGCTTTCGTTCTGCTCGGAGGCGATGGTCAAGTCGCGCTCGGCGTCGATGTCGACAGCGCCCTTGCCCTTGACCTGGCTGGCGACGATGGCCATGTCCTGGCCGGCAGACAGCGACACGTCACCACCGGCCTTGACCGTGGTCGAGACCTGGGTGACCTGGTCATTGGACTGGGTGACCTTCTTGCTGCGGCTGAAGCTGTGGGCTTCGTTGGCGGCGGAGGTCAGGTTCAGGTCCTCGCCGGCGGCCAGGGTAAGGTTGCGGCCCGCGTCGATCTGGCTGGCCACGGCGGTGAGGTCGCGGCCGGCGCCGAGGCTCAGGTCGCGGCCGGCGCTGACCGTGGCGCCGTGCTGCTGCACCGTGCTGCTGCGCTGGCGATCGGTGTAGAAGCCTTGACGTTCCTCGACCGACAGCAGGCTCACATCACGACCGGCACTGAGCGACAGGTCGCCGCCGCTCTGGATCACGCTGGCGACGTTCTTGATGTCCTGCCCGGCCTTGAGGCTGAGGCTGTTGCCGGCCTCGATACGCGCGGCGCTTTCAAGATAATCCTTCTGCTCACGCACGCTGCCGTAAACGATGTCCGTGCGCGTGAGATCGCGTCGGTTGATCAGGTCACCGTTGATGGCGGTCAGGCTGACGTCACGACCGGAGACGATGCCACCGGCACTGTTGACCAGGCTGTTGCCGGCCAGCAGGTCCAGGCGCTCGCCGGCCTGGACCAGGCCGGTGTTGGTCAGGTCCTTGCCGGCGGTGGCGCTGAGGTTGCGCGAGGCACGCAGCGTGCCTACGTTGTCGAGATTCTCCCCGGCGATCAACTGGACGTCCTGCCCCGCGATCAGCGCACCGTCAGGCGCCAGTCGGCCATTGGCATGGGCCAGGTACAGCACTGGCGCAAGTACCTGCTCACCATTGATCTCGCGTGCTTCGAGCCAGACGATGTCGTGGGTCAACGCCGCGACCTGGGCGGAGGTCAAACCGACACCCAGGCTCAGGTTGAGCTGGTCTTTGCTGCGGATGGCATTGTCCATCAGGTGCTTGTACAGCTGCTCGCCGGAGGTCTGGCCATCGATGAACTGCTGGCCGGTGCGAGCCACCACCGCCTGCTGGATCAGGCGTTGCTCGTAAAAGCCGTCACCCAGACGCTTCCAGCTCTTGTCCGGATCGAAGCCCAGGTTGCCAAGCAGGTAATCGGAGCTCATGAACTGCTTGAGGTCGGTCAGCACCGGATTGGTTTCGATCAGATACTTGTGCGGCTTGCTCGTGTACTGGCTATCCGGCAGGCGAGTGACACCCGCAATCCAGGGGCGAGCGCCGATACCCGGCTCCTGCGCCACCAGCTCGGCGGCCTGCGCACCTACGCTCGGTGGGGGAACGTAGCTATCCACGGCCTCGCCCGCAGGCGCATTGACCCCGATGACACTGGCCTTGGCAGCCGACTCGACACGCTGGTGGGCAACGCGATCGATTGCCTGCTCACTTCCTCTGGACGCGGACGCATCCATTGCCTGGATCGAGCCCGGTCGGGAACTGGCCAGCACCTCACGCTCATGCGAGGTGACAGTGGCGTTGCCCAATGTCCAGCGCTGGGCGGTGCCAGTGGCTGCATCGCTGCCTTTGCCACTCAGGCGGAACAGGCCATTCTGCCCGGCTGGCAGGCTGAAGCCTGGCAGGGTGGTGGGATCGACCTGTCGCTGGGCCAGATCAGGTGGCAACTGCGCATTCAGGTTGACCACCGTGGGCTGCGTCACGCTGGATACCTGGGTATCGAACGAGCGATTGCTGGTAGCCGCTGCCGCCCTGTTCACAACGATATTGCTGATGCTGCCTGCGGCAGTGAGCTTGGCCGTCCCGGCGGCCTGGATGACCGCTGGAGCGATGAACTTCTGATCCGGCTGGACCACGGGCTCTGCATCGATGCCGTAAAATACCCCGGGGTCGAACTTCGCGACCAATGTGTTGAAGGCGGCTTCGTCGAACGGCCCGGAACGTGGGTGGGCCTGGTTGTAGGCGTTTACTTCGTTGATCAACTGGAAGAAATAGCCCGTGGGAACCTTGACCCCAGGCCCCACTTCCCTTGCAACGGTTCCCGACCTGGAACGCTCGCCCTCGTTGTCAATGCTGCCGGCAGTGATGGTGAGATCGTTGGCCGCCGAGATGACGCTTCGAGCATTGAGCACACTGCCTGCGCCAATGGTCAGGTCACGCCCGGAAACCAGGGTTGCCGTGGGCGAGTCCTCGTGAATCACGGTCTCGAGGGTCTTGTAGATATGCACCGGGCCCCTCACCCACCGCGATCCCTTGCAATGCTGGACGCAGTAGATGGTCATGTAGCCATCGGTGATCTGGTGGCTGGCCCTGAACTTGTCGCGTTTGTTGACGAAACTGGATGCCTGCAGGTTGATGTCACCGGCCGCCTCGACAGTCCCGGAGCTGTTGAGGAAGGTTGCCGCAGTGCTGCCCGCGGTGACGCCGGCAACCAGCAGATTGCCCAGGCTGTACACATCCGCGTAGCGATTGCTGAAATCGGCGGTGCTAATCGTCATGTCCCGCCCACTGAATAGGAAGCCTCGACTTCCGTCGGCAGCCTGGTCGTTGTGGACGGACTGGGCGATCAAGTTCAGGTTGCGTGAAGCGGCCAATGCACCGTAGTTCGACAGGCTGCCCGCGTTGATCGTCAGGTCATTGGCCGCCGACAAGCGCCCAAGGTTGCTCAGCTGGTTGCCGACGTTGACCACAATGCTGTCGCCACCCGCGATGCTTGTGGCGGTGCCCAGGCTCATCTGCGCCGCAGTCAGGGTCATGTTCCCCAGGCTGGTCAATCGGCCGTTGCCCGAATAGGCACCACCCAAGGTCAGGTTCAATGTGCCATCGCTGGCAATCAACCCGTCATTGAGCCAGTTGCCGCCCGTGCCCAGCAACGCCTTGGTCGCCAGCAACTGCCCGCTCGAGGTCTGGCTGAAGTTGTTGACATTGAGGTTGAGCGTGCCGGCTTGCAGCACGCTGCTGTTGACCCAGCTGTCGGCACTGAGATTCAGGGTGCCATGCGTCAACAGGCGACCTCCCGCCGCCATGACCTGCTGGCTGCTGACACCGAAATCGCCATTGCCGACGTGTGCGATGCTGCCCCCGGTGTTCACCAGATCGCCGATGACCAGGGCAAGATCGGTGTTGGCGGTTTCTACGGTTCCGTTTCGGTTATCCAGCACCCCGCCAATCTGGAATCGCGTTGTGCCGCTGTTGCCCAGGGCACGCAGTTTCCCCGCCTGGTTGTCCAGGCTGGCGGCTGCGATGGCCAGGGTGCTGGCGCTTTCGATGATGCCGCCGCGGTTGTCCAGGGCGCTGCTCAGTCCGATGTCGATACGCTGGCCGACCATCTCGCCGCGCGCGTCGCCACCGTTGAGCAGGTTGGTGCCGGTGACCTTGAGCAGGCCACTGGCGGAGATGCCGCCGTCACGGTTGTCCAACTGCCCGGTGCGAATCAGCGCATCACCGCCCAGCGCCGCGATGCGCCCGCCGTGGTTGTCCAGATTGGCGCTCTGCAGATCGAGGCCCAGTGCCTGGAGAACGCCGCGCTGGCCATTGGCGTCGCTGCCGTTACGCAACACACCGGTGGTGCGCACGCCCAGCGACTGCTTGAGGCTGGCAAGGATGCCGCCGCGGTTGTCGAGGGTATCGGCGGTCACGCTCAGTACGCCTTCCTGGGCGATCAGCTTGCCGCCCTGGTTGTCGAGCACGCCGTTGGCCTGCACGGTGAGCGCACCCTTGGCCTGCACGGTGCCCTTGGCGTTGTTCAAACTCGCCGCCTGCAGGCCTACGTCGCCCTGCTGGCTGTAGATCAGGCCATCGCCCGTGTTGCTGAGCGCCCCGCTGCTGTTGAGCACGAGCGCGCCATTGGCGGCCAGGGTGCCGCGCTGGCTGTTGTCGATGCTGCCGGCCAGCACCTTGAGCAGGCCCTGGCTGGCGATCTGGCCAGCCTGGTTGTCGACCAGCCCGGCGCGCTGGATCAGCAGGTCCTTGCCGGCGAACAGCGTGCCCTTGCGGTTGAGAAAATCGCCGAGCAGGTCGAGGGTCAGGGCCCCCTGGGCCGCGAGGTTGCCGTCGTTGTTGTTCAGGCTCGCGGCGTTCAGGCCCAGGTCCTGGCGGGTGGCCACGCGACCGCCGTGGTTGTCGAGGGAACCTGCGCTGATGACCAGCTTTTCACCGGCATCGATCAGGCCGCCCTCGTGGTTGTCCAGGGCCGCCGTGATGGTCAGCTGCTGGCCGCTGCCGCTGGACAGGATGCCCTTGGCGCTGTTGTCCAGGCTGTCGGCCTTGACCTCCAGGCGCTGCTGGGCGACCAGCGCGCCGCCGTCACTGTTGCGCAGGGCGCCGGCCACGGTCGCCTGCACGGCGCCGGAACGGCTCGACAGGGTGCCTTGCTGGCGGTTGTCCAGGCTCTGGCCGGTAACGGTCAGCCCCTGCCAGCCCGAAACCAGGCCGTTGCGGTTGTCGATGGCGCCGCTGGTGATGCTCAGCGTCTGTTCACTGATCAGCTTGCCGTCACGGTTGTCCAGCTCGCTGACATCCAGGCGCAGGGCCTGGGCGGTGGAGATCTCGCCACCCTGGTTGACGAGCTTGGCCAGGTTGGCGAGGGTCAGTGGACCGGCGGTGGTGATCAGGCCGGCGCCGTTGTCGAGGTCGGCGCCGAGCAGGTCCAGTGCAAGGCTGCTGCCAAGCAGTTTGCCGCCGTGGTTGTCCAGGCCCTTGCTGGTGAGTGTGAGCGCGTCCTTGGCTTCGATTCGGCCACCGTCGCGGTTGCTCAGCAAGCCATCTACGGTCACCTGCAAGCCACTCTGGCTGCTCAGGGTGCCGCCGCTGTTGTCCAGCATTCCGGCATGAACCTCCAGCGACTGGCCACCGATCAGGCCCTTGAGGTTGTCCAGGCGCTGGCTGATCCGCAGCAGCAGGCGCTGGTCACTGAGCAAGCGGCCATTGCTGGTGTCCAGTTGCTCGGCAGCGAGGGTGAACGCTTGCGCGCTGGAAATCTCGCCGCCCTGGTTGGCCACGGTCTTGAGATTGTTCAGCAGCAGCGACGGCGCGTTGATCAAGCCGCCGCGGTTGTCCAGGTGGCTATGGCCCAGGTCGAGCTTCACCGAAGTGTCGCTGAACAGCTTGCCGCCCTGCTGGTCGAGGCCGGTAACCGTCGCACTGAGAGCTTCGCGGCTGCCCACGCGGCCGCCGTCGCGGTTGTCCAGCTGGCCGGCGTGCAGGTCGAGGGTGCGGTTGCTGCTGATACTGCCCTGGCGGCTGTTGTCCAGGTGGCCGGTGGTAATGGTCAGCGCGCCCTTGCTGGCAATAACGCCCTTGTCGGTGTTGTCCAGGCTGGCGCTGGCCAGGGTAATGTCGCCATCGCTCAGCAACTCGCCACGCTGGTTGAGCAGCGCGCCCGTCGTGGTCAGCTTCAGGCTGCCGGCACTGTTCAGTTTTCCGGTGCCGTTGTCCAGGCTTTGCGCGGCCATCACCAGCTGGCCCTCGGCGCTGATCAGGCCGAGGCGGTTGAGCGCCGCGCCGGTCAACGTCAGGGTCATGTCCCGCTGGCTGGTCAGGCGGCCACCGTCGTTGTCCAGGGTCAGACCGGTCAGGGTCAGGCCGGTCTGGGCCTCGATACGTGCCTTGTTGCGGTTGAGCAGTGCCTGCAAGGCGAGGGTCATGCCGGTGCCGGCGACCAGCAGGCCGCCGTCGCTGTTGTCCAGCGAGGTGCCGGTCACGCCGACGGCGGCCTTGCCGGTGATCTCGCCGCCACGGTTGTCGATACGATCGACGTCCAGGGTCAGCGCGCCGTTGCTGCCGAGCAGGCCCGCCTCGCGGTTGTCCAGCTCGCCGCCCTTGATCCGCAACTGCTCCAGACTGATCAGCGAACCCGCAGTGTTGAGCAATGTGCCAGCCTGGATCTCACCACGGCCTTTGCCGGAGACCTTGCCCTGGCGGTTGTCCAAAGTGCCGGCGTCGATGTTCAGGGCGGTGTCGCCCACAAGAATGCCTTGGCGGTTATCCGCGCGGGTGGCGCGCAGGTCCAGGCCCTTGGCCGAGACCAGGCCCTTGGTATTCTCCAGTACCTGGGCGATACGGACCGTCAGATCCTGGTCGCTGATCAGCTTGCCCTGGCGGTTGTCCAGCGTACCGGCGGCCAGCGTGAAGCCTTGCGGACTCACTATCTCGCCGCGCTGGTTGTCGACGCTGCCGAGATTGTTCAGCACCAGCAGCGGAGCCTTGATCAGGCCATGGTTGACCAATGCGCCCTGGCCCAGGTCGAGGGTGATCGAAGTCTTGCTCAGCAGGCGCCCGGCCTGCTGGTCGAAGCCCGTGGCGGTCAAGCTCATTGCGCCATCGCTGTCGATGCGGCTGTCTGCGCCGGCATTGTTGACCTGGCCGGCCTTGATGGTCAGGCGGTCGTTGCCAACCACGTGCCCGCTGTCGCGGTTGTCCAGCGTGCCGGTGGCGATGTCCATGGCCCCCTGGGCGCCGATCTCGCCGGCATGGTTGTCCAGGCTGGCGCTGCGCAGGTCGAGGGTGCCGTCGGCGGTGATCGACCCGCGCTGGTTGTCTACCTTGCCAGTGGTGGCCAGGGTGAGCTTGCCGGCGGCGCTCAGCTCGGCGTCGCTGTTGTCGAGGCTGGCGGCGCCGATGTCGAGATCACCCTCGCTGGTCAGCAGCCCCTTGCCGTTGTCGAGGGCCTGGCCCAGGCGCAGGCGTGCACCCTGCTCGGCGGAAACACGCCCGTCGCGGTTGTCCAGGGTCTGGCCGTCGAGGGTCAGTTGGCCCTTGCCGCGCAACAGGCCTTGGGCCTGGTTGATGACCTCGGCCACCGTCAGCGCCAGGTCGGTATCGGCCAGGACCTGGCCGCCGGTGTTGTCCAGGTGCTGGCCGGTCAGGCTCAGCGCCTTGGCCGCGGACAGTTCACCGCCACGGTTGTCGATGCTGTCCACGGTCAAGCGCATGTCCTGGCCGGCACCCAGCACGGCACCCTGGCGGTTGACCAGCGAATCGCCCTTGAGGGTCAGCTTGCCGTCGGCGGACAGCTTGCCGCCGAGCTGTTCCAGGCGCGTGACCTGCCCATCGAGATCGCCACCACTGGTCAGGCTGCCACCGCTGTTGTCCAGGTGCGCAGCGACCAAGTCCAGGTTGCCCTTCGCGCCGAAAATGCCGAGCTGGTTGAGCAGTTCGGTGCCGTTGTAGCGCACCCCGGCCTGGCCGCTGACCAGGCCCTGGTCGCGGTTGTCGAGGTGGTCAATGGTCAGCGTCATCGCGCCATCGCCCTCGATCTTGCCGCCGCGGTTGTCCCAATGCTGGCCATGCAGGGTCAGCAGGTCCTTGCCCTGCAACCGGCCACCACGGTTGTCCAACTGTCCCGCGTCGACATCAGTGGCACCCTGGCCATTCACCAGGCCCTTGGCCTGGTTGTCCAGCAGGCCGGTGACCTTGGCGGTCAGCGTGCCATCGCTGAGCAGCTTGCCCTGCTCGCGGTTGTCGAGGCTGGCGGCGTTCAGCGTCAGTGCCTTGCCGGCAGCCAGCACACCTTGGCGATTGTCCAGCGCCTGGGCGACTACCAGCTCCAACGCCCCACCCGTTACCGTACCCTCGCGGTTGTCGAGGCTGCCGGCCTTTACCTGGCCGTGGCCGGTGCTGGAGATCTCGCCGTGCTGGTTGTCGATGGCTGCGCGGGTGGTCAACACCAGGCCGGACTTGCTGGTGACCACGCCGCCCTGGTTGTGCAACGCCAGGGCCTGGATATCCAGGCCGTCGGCCGAGACCAGGCCATCCAGGTTGTCGAGCAACTGGTCGAGGCGCACGGTCAGGGCCTGCTCGCTGTAGAACTTGCCACCGGTGTTGTCGAGGCTGCGACCCGTCAGGGTGAAGGCCCTCTTGCTGGAGATCTCGCCACGCTGGTTGTCGATATCGGCCATCTGCCGCAGATGCAGCTGGTTGGCGACGATCTCGCCGTCGCGGTTGTCCAGCCGGCCATGGTTCAGGTCGAGGGTCAGCTCGGTGACGCTGCTCAGATGGCCACCTTGCTGGTCGAACCGCCCGACATTGACGCTGACCGCCTGGTTGCCGCTGATATGGCCGCCCTGGCCGTTGTTCAGGGCCTGGGCGGTCAGGTCGAGGGAGGTCTGGCTGGCGATCCGGCCGGTCCGGTTGTCGACCAGGCCCTGGCTGGTGACGGTAATACCCCGATTGGCCAGGACCTTGCCATTGCGGTTGTCCAGGCTACCGAGGTTCAGGGCCAGGGCATCGAGGCTGGACAGCTCGCCGGCCTGGTTGTCGAGGTGCGCCCAGGTGGCGTTCAGTGCCCCTTGGCTGATGATCTGGCCACGGTCGCTGTTGAGCAGTTGTCCACCGGCCAGGGTCATGCGCCCGTCCGCGACAACCTTGCCCTGCTGGCGGTTGTCCAGCGTTGCCGCGTTGATGTCGACATGGCGCCCGGCGCTGAGGCTGCCGCCCTGGTTATCCAGGCGACCGCCCGTGGTCAGCGTCAGGTCACCGCTGGCGATCAGGCGCTGGTTGCGGTTGTCCACGGCTCCGGCGTTGATCTTCAGGTCGGCATTGGCCGCGCGGCTGCCATCGGCCTGGATGCCGGCCTGGATGCCCCCAAGGTTGTTCAGTTGACCTGCCGCGTCCAGTTGCACCGAACCTGCCGCAGTCAGCCCCTGACGGTTGACCAGGTCACCACGGCTTTCCACCTGCAGTTGCTTGCCGGCATGCACCGGCCCCTGGGTTTCGATACCGGTCGCCCGGATGCGCACATCGCCCCCGGCGCTGGCCTGGGCCATGCTCAGCTGGCCATTGGCATCGAGCTGGATATCGCCACCGCTGGCGATCATCCGCCCGTCGAGGCGCACACCGACACCGGCCTCGGTGCCGACCAGCCTGACCGCGCCGGCATACATGCCGCCCAGCGCGCTGGAGTCGATCGCCAGGCTCGGCTTGGCGCTGCCGTCGTCAGCACGCGCGGTGGCCGCCAAGGTGCGGGCATCGACATCGTTGCGCCCGGCGACGATGGCCAGGTTGCGGGCCTGGATCTCGGCATTGATCTTGGTGCTGCGGGCAATCAGCTCGAAGCTGTCGACGTTGCTGGCATTGATCCCCGCGCCTTCGATGGCGATGTGGCCCTGGTCGACCTGGTAACGGGTCAGTTGGCCGTTCTCGATCACCGGCTTGCCGGTGCTCAGCGTGGCCTGTGGCGTATTGATGAAACCGCAGCCATCGCAGGTGATGCCGTGGGGGTTGGCGACGATGACATGCGCCGCATGCCCCGCGACCTCGGTGTAGCCACGCAGCTGGCTGGCGTTGGCGCCGTTGACCTCGTTGAGGATGGTGCTGGCCGCCTGGCCCTGCAGATTCTGGTTGCCAAGGATGATCCCGCCCAGCTGGGTGGCCTGGGTGCGCTCGGTGGCGTTGTTGAGGATCAGCCCCTGCTGGCCAACGTTGTAGTCGCTGAACTGGTTGTGCGACAGCCCGCTGCCGTTGGGCGCGGCGATGTTGACGATCGGCACGCCGTTGCCCGCCTGGCCGAGGCTGGTGCCCGGCCCGCTGACCACCACGCCTTCGGCGGCCTGCGCCCACAGCGGCTGCCAGAACATGGCATTGGCCAGCAGGAAGGCCAGGCCACGCTTGGGCAGCCCGCAGAAGCGCTCGCGGGGCTGAATTGCGGCCGAGCGTTGGCGGGCCAGGAAGGCAAACAGGCGAACGTCCATGTCAGGTCTCGTGAATCAGGCGGTCAGATGACAAAGTCCAGGCGCAAGTACACCGGGCATTCCTTGTCGGTCAGCATGTCGGGGCGTTTCAGGCTGTGGGCGAAGGTAGGCACGCAAGCTCGCCCCCGCCGACAACGCACAGGCATCATCCAGTGCCTGCCCCCCGAAAAAAGAGCGCGAGATGTTATTTGGCCATCACGGAAACGTCAAATTAATATCGCCAAAAAACCGTGAAACCATCTACTGCCTGTTCCAGCAGTCACCCAGGCTGAAACTCCAGGCAGCCAGAGGCCACCCGCGCACTGCATCCAGGGCTATCGAGGACGTCGGAAGGGGAGAAATCGGTGCCATGCCTCATCTGGGCATGCGCACCGCAAGAAGCCACACAGAGAAGAGAAGAACTGGCCGCAGCGGCCAGCAAGGACCCGCGAATCGAAACCGGGAGACACCGCCTGGTGATTCCCGGCCCTTGCAGTTCACACGGACTACAAGTCACCCAACAGTTCGCGTATGAACTCGGAGAAACTGTCCGCCACCTGATGGGCCTCACGGCTCACCGGGTCGATATCGACAACCACCCAGCCATTGTTCGTGTCGAACCCTGAGCAGTAACCCTGCAGGTCATCGCCGAACAACAGTATGCCTTCCAGGGCGTTGTCCCCGTCCTCATCGTAGACCTGGTCAGGCGTGAGCAGGCCTTCGTACAACATATAGGCCGCCTCACCCACTTCCCCCCATCCAAGCTCCCTGATGAACGCCAGGTAATCGGCCGGCACCTGCGAATGGGGGCCAGCCAGCGCCAAGAGCACCTGCGCTTCGGCTGTCGTCAGTTTGGAAAGGGGGCCGGACACCTTGTCCGGCTGCAGATCGTCATACATTCCCATTCACCCTGCCCTCTTATCGTGATGTGAAGATTTCCCTGCTCACGCTGTCTTTCCCATGGATGCCACCTTGATGCTGGTCGGGGAAGCGTGCCGGGTGCATGTTCCACCATTCGTTAGGTCCGCCGAACCCACTTTCGATGATGTGGTGCGCATCGTAGGGCTGTCCGGCCTTGCGCACCACCTTTGTTCCATCCTTGCTCATCACGTTCTCGGTGTAGCGGGGCCATGTCTGGCCTGTCTTGGTTTCCCACTGGCCGATCAGCTCGTCCTTGACCTTGTTGAACTCGCGTCGGTGTTTCTGGGTTTCCTTGGGCGTGAGCTTGGTGTAGTTCTTTTCGCGCAAGGCATTTGCCAGGTTGTCGCGTTGCTCGGCGGTGACCTTGAGGCCCGTGTGCGCCTCCAGCTCATTGAGATAACGCCGTGCCTGGCTGGAAAGCTGGGTGAACGCCGATGTCGGCCCCTTGGGCGGCACATCGCCGGCAGGCGGCTCGTGCGGCTTGCGGGTGTCCGGCACATCCAGGTGAGATCCCGGCCCATTGCTCCCTTCATGGTGGGTGCCGCCCTTGCGTCCTGGTATGGCGCCCATGATCACGCTGGTGATCAACTTGCCACCGCCAATCAGGAAGTCGCCACCTTCCTTCTTGTCGAGGTCGTCCTCTCCTTCCATGCGTTCGGCAATGTACTTGCCAACCTTCGCCACGGCCTCTTCGACCTTGGCATTGAAGTCCTTGCCCAGCTCCGTCTGGTCGATCACCTGGCTGACAGCCAACTGGATGACAGCCTTGGGGCCTTGCAGCATGGCAAGTGCCACGGTGACCGCTTCGGCCCCATCCGGATGCGCGTCCAGGTACTCGTTGATGGTCGAGACATAGGTCAGCGTCCATTGGACGCTGTCGCGCTCCGCCGTGACATGTGTCGTGTCTAGCTGCAGAGCCCCCAGATTTCGCTCAAGCTCGCGGGTGAAATCCTGCGACTGCTCGAACACATGCTCAAGGTTGTTGAGCTGCTGCAATACCTGGGTCTGGAAGTCTTCCTTGCCCATCAAGGCCATGGCATCGCGTGGCGACATCCCTGCCAGGATCAGCGACTCGAGGGTGTTTTCCGCCAGCGCCCGGCCCGCGACCGCAACAGCGCCGCTGTCCATTGGCCGCCCGGTCATGCGCTGGTAACGATTGACCAGGGCGTTGAGGGCATTGCCGGCCTGTTCGAAGTTCTTCAGCGCCGTCTTGTCGTAGTCGAGCAGCCCATCGCTCCATTTCTGCAGCGTCTCCTTGGGATTCAGCACATCGTGCAGCGAGCTGTCGGTCACATAGAGATCAGTGCGCGACTCCTTGTCCCGCGTGATTTCGTAGGCTTTGTCGAGGTCACGGTTCAGCCCGACGGTGGAGTCCTGGCCGGTCTCGGCGTCCTTGCGCACAGTGATATCACCTGCACCCACGGTGGCGCGGACGGTCTGCTCGCGGTCCTTTTCATACTCCCAGCCACTGACGCTCCAGCTGGTCTGGTTCTTCGAACCCTTCTCGCCGTTGCCCGCGTCTGCGGTGACCTTGCCGTTGGAAGGGTCCTGCTCGGCACTGGCTGACCCCTTCTTCCAGCTGCCACCCACGTTCAGGTAGTAACCGTGCTCCTTGTCCTTGCCGGCAATGTCGCTGAAGCCCAGGGTGCCGGTATCGAGCTTGAGATTGCCGTTGTCGGCGGCGATCAGCGCACCGTCGAGCTGGGTGTGGTTCTCGGTGCGGATATCGACCTTGTCACGCCCGGTGATGCGCGTCTGGTCCTCGACCCACTCGGTCTTGCCGGTGGTCTTGCCATAGCCGACCGAGCCACTGACACCGGCACCCGGGCCCACGGTGACGGTGGCATTGATGTCGAACTCCTTGCCCTTGACCTTGCCAGTGTCGATGGCCGAGGCCACGTTGAGGTCGCCACCGACACGGCCAATCACTTCGTCGCCGCGTACCTGGGCGCCCTTGATGTTGGTGTCCTTGCCACTGGTGAACTTCAGCTGGTCACCGGCATACACATAGGCTTGCTGATGACGCTGGGTTTCACGCTCCAGGTCGCCCTTGCCCATGTTGACGCTGGCGTAGACGCCCACACCTTCAGAGCCGAAGGTCAGGCCGACCTCGCCACCGCCGCTATGACGGTTCTGCTCCTGCTGGCTGTCGTTCTTGGCAGCGACGATGTTCAGCTCATTGCCGGCATTCAACTCCACATCGCGGCCGGCCTTGACCTGGCTGCCCACGATGTTCAGGTCATTGCTGGCGTCGAGTTTGATGTTGCCGCCGGCCTCCAGCTGCGAAGGCGTGGAGGTGCCCTGCTGGCCATCGGCACTGGCAGTGCCATGGCTGCCACCGATGCCGACCTTGAAGCCGCCGCTGGTGCCGCCATGCACGCCACCCCAGCTCTGCGACTGGTTGCTTTCCTGGCTGCTGCTGCCCTTGGCGACATCAATATTGATATCCCGGCCTTTGATGTCGATGTCACGCCCGGCCTGGACCTTGCTGCCCTTGATATTGACGTCGTTGCCGGCCTGCATCTTCACATCGTTGCCGGCCTCCAGCGTCGAAGACCGATTGCTCTGCTCCACGCTTTGCTGGCTGCTGGTCTGCTTGCTGGTACCGATCTTGCCGTCTCCGGTGGGGCCGGAGAAGAACTGGCCGATGGCGTCCACGGTCTGCAAGGTGCTGGAACCCTTGCTGACACCATCCTCGCCCTTGCCGGTATTGCTTATCGCATCCTTGGTACTGCCGGCGTTGTGTTTGATCGAGCCACTGACCCCCTGGCTCTCATATTCGCGCTCCTGCTCTTGAATCCGCGTGTCGCGGCCGGCATCGATGTTGATGTCTCGTCCGGCGCCAAGGCTGATATCGTGCCCTGCCAGCAAGTCCGAACCGGTCTGGTTGATATCACGCCCGGCATTGATATCCAGGTCCTTGCCAGCCTGGATGCGACTGCCGGCAGCCAGCTGCTCGCGCAGGCGGTCCTTGGCTTTCTCTTTTTCAACGCCTGCGAAGAAATTGGTACCGTTGTCGTCGGTGTCCGAATGCAGCCCGACGCTGCTCGACTTGGACCACTGCGTATCGTCACGCTGGTTCTGCGCCGCAGTGATATTCACGTCACGCCCGGCGTTCAGGCTGACATTGCGTCCGGCATTGATCCCGCTACCGAGCACGTTGATATCGCGTTCCGCCTCCAGGGTGGCGTCGCGCACGGCGACCACCTGGCTGCCGACACTGGTGCTGCTGCGCGCTTCATGCCCGGAGGTCTTTGCCGACGCAATCGACACCGAGGGGATCGAGACGTTTTGCACGCCCGGCAGCATCAGCGCTGTCGGCGACAGCATGTCCTTGGCCGAAAGCGACAGCTTGAGCTTCTGTTTGTACTCCTCGCTGCGGCTATAGGCGGTGTCGTTGGCCGACACCAGGTTGACATCGCCCTCGTCATCCACCAACCCGGCGCGCAGTTCCACATCGTTGCCGGCATTGGCCTTGCTCGCGCGCAGGCGCACGTCGCTGCCCGCCGCCAGGACAATGTCGTTGCCGGCATCGAGCTCGCTGCCCACCTGGGTGGCGCTGGTCTTGAGCTGGCTCTTGCCGCTCTTCGACAGGCCGAGGAAGCCGGACTTGGTCTTCTTGCTGAACTCGCCATGCTCTTCGACGCCGGACAGCACCGCCACATCGCCCGTCGCGCCAATCATGAGGTCGCCGCCGGCCTTGAGCTGGCTGCCGATCACCGTGACATCGCGGCCGCCATCCAGGGAGATGCCGCCATAGTCCTGCTTGCTGACGTTGACGGTGAGATCACCACCGGCCTCGATCACCGAGGCGACGTTGGTGCTGTGGTAGCTCTCCTTCTGGTTCGAACTCTTGCGACCGAACGAACCCTTGCTCTTCTTGAGGTAGTAGGACGCACTTTCGTCCTGGGCGGAAGCGATGGTCAGGTCGCGCTCGACGTCGATGTCGACATCGCCCTTGCCCTTGACCTGGCTGGCGACGATGGCCATGTCCTGGCCGGCAGACAGCGACACGTCACCACCGGCCTTGACCGTGGTCGAGACCTGGGTGACCTGGTCCTTGGACTGGGTGACCTTCTTGCTGCGGCTGAAGCTGTGGGCTTCGTTGGCGGCGGAGGTCAGGTTCAGGTCTTCGCCCGCGGCCAGGGACAGGTTGCGGCCCGCATCGATCTGGCTGGCCACCGCGGTGAGATCACGGCCCGCGCCAATGCTCAGGTCGCGACCGGCGGTAACCGTCGCGCCATGCTGCTGCACGGTGTTGTTGCGCTGGCGGTTGCTGTAGAAGCCTTCGCGCTCCTCGACCGACAGCAGGCTGACATCGCGCCCGGCGTTGAGGGACAGGTCGCCGCCACTCTGGATCACACTGGCGACGTTGTTGATGTCCTGGCCCGCCTTGAGGCTGAGGCTGTTCCCGGCTTCGATACGGGCGGCGTTATCCAGGTAGTCCTTGTGCTGGCTGGTGCCGCCGAAGTTGGTGACGGCGCGCACCTGGTCGCGCTGGTTGAGGATGTCCCCATTGACCGCGGTCAGGCTCACGTCGCGCCCGGTGATGATGCCGCCGGCGCTGTTGCTCAGGTTGTTGCCGGCCAGCAGTTCCAGGCGCTCTCCGGCCTGGACCAGGCCGGTGTTGACCAGGTTGTTGCCAGCGGTGGCGGACAGGTTGCGGCTGGCCTGCAAGGTCCCGACGTTAGTCAGGTTCTCGCCGGCGATCAGTTCCACGTCCTGGCCGGCGATCAACGCGCCATTGGGGGCCAGGCGATTGTTGGCCTGGGCCAGGTAAAGCACCGGCACCAGGACTTCTTCGCCGTTGACCTGGTGTTTTTCCATCCACACGATGTCATGGGTCAGCGCCGCCACCTGGGAAGCCGTCAGGCCCACGCCCAGGCTGAGCTGCAGCTGGTCCTTGCTGCGCAGGGCATTGTCCATCAGGTACTTGAACAACTGCTCGCCGGAGGTCTGGCCATCGATGAACTGCTGGCCAGTACGGGCCACCACCGCCTGCTGGATCAGACGTTGCTCGTAGAGGCCATCGCCCAGGCGCTTCCAGCTCTGGTCCGGATCGTAGCCCAGGTTGCCGAGCAGGTAGTCGGAGCTCATGAACTGCTTGAGGTCGGTCAGGACCGGGTTGGTCTCGATCAAGTACTTGTGTGGCTTGCTGGTGTATTGGCTGTCCGGCATACGGGTGACACCCGCAATGTCGGGACGTGAGTTGCTCCACGGGTTGCCGTTGGCACCGGGATGGCGCGGCACAGGGGTGGCGTCAACCGGCGCACCGCCCGGTGCGTAGACACCGATGGCACTTGCGTTGCCGCCCACGGCACCGCCCTGGTGGGCGATGCGGTCGATGTCCTGATGGCTCTGGTTCCCCGCACTGGCGTCCATGGCCTGCAGCGCGCCGGGCTGACCGCCTGGTGCCAGCGCCTGGCGGCCCTGGTTCGAAACCTCGGCAGTTCCCAGTGTCCAACCCTGCGGCGAGGCACCCGCGGTACTGCCCCCCTGGCCACTCAGGCGGAACAGTCCGTTCTGGCCGGTGGGCAAGGTGAAGCCGCCCAACGCCAGGGGGTTGACCTGTTGTTGCGCCAGGTCAGGGGGAAGCTGGGCGTGAATACGGATAACCGTGTTACCGGCAGCGCCCGGCAGCTTGGGGTCAAACGCCTTGCCTGCCGGACCACTGACCGTCAACCCTTCCTGGATGACGCTGTTGATCACATCCCTGGTGGCATTGATGCTTACCCGGCCACCCGCCTGTACCACAGCATTCGCGGCACCGACCTGAGTGCCGTGCTCGATGGTACGCTGGTCGTAGAACGTGACGCCTTGAATCTGCGCGGGCAGCGGCGCTCTCGCATTCGGGTTGTATGCCGGCGCAATGTTCAGCGCACTGAGCGAGAAGCCGTCGAACCAGCTCTTCCAACCGATGACCGCGATGGTGTTGAAGTTCGCGGTACCGCCAAGCCGGGTGTAGGGCGTGATGCGTGACTCGTTCCAGTTGGCATCCCACATGCGCAATGTGCCAACGAGGTGTCTGTCGCCGTTACTGTTGGCCCTTGTGTATTGCGGGTCATTGGCTGCGTTGTAGCGCATCACCGCAGCAAAATACGGCATGGCGTACTTGACCTTGTCCACGCCTGACAGGGTGAACGACTTCAATACCGAATAGGTGCCCAGTGCCTCGCCCTTGTTGAGGAAGTTCTGCACATTGACCGTGATATCACGCTGTGCGGTGATCACCGAAGCCGAGTTCTCCAGCCGCCCCCCGAGCACGAACAGGTCGCGGCCAGCACGGATGGCGCCGGCGGGCGAGTCGATCTCGACCTTCTTCTCGTAGTACTCCTCAAGCACCATATGACCGCCGCCCGGACCGGTCTGACGCATGCCGATCGAGCTCCAGGTCGGGGCCCCCGTGGTCTTGAAGATTTCCTTGCGGTTCTCGATCGTCTGCGCATTCAGGCGCATGTCCCCGGCACTTTCCAGGCTGCCGGAGATGTTCTCCACCTTGCTCGCCAGCCCACCTGCGGCATTGCCCGCCACCGTCAGCCCACCCAGGCTGTAAACGTCGCCATAGAAGTTGGTCAGGGTCCCGGTGTACAGCTGCATGTCCCCGCCACTGAACAACAGGCCGCGATCGTTGCGTAGGCTGCCGGTGGTCACGCGCACCAGCTGGTTGCCTCCCAGGGTCCCCAGGTTGTTCAGGCTGCCGGCATTGACCAGCAGATCACCTGCCGCACTCAGCCGCCCCTGGTTGGTCAGCAGGCCCGCCACGTTGACCGTGGTGTTGCCCACGCCGGTGATGCTGGCGTTGCCACCCAGGCTCATCTGCGCCGCGCTCACGCCCAGCGTACCCAGGCTGTTCACCCGCCCATTGGCGCTGCTGTAAGTGCCCCCCAGGTTCAGGCTGAGATCACCGTCACTGGCAATCAGGCCATCGTTGCTCCAGTTGCCGCCGTTGCCCACCAGGCTGTCGAATGCCAGCAACTGGCCGCCGGCGGTCTGGGTGAGGTTGTTGACGTTGACCGTCAGGCGCCCGGCCTGGATCACGCTGGCGTTGGTCCAGCTGTCGGCGGTCAGGGTCAGACCGCCACGGGTGATCAGATTGCCGCCAGCGCGGGTCAGGTTGAGCGTGTCGATGTCGAACACGCCCTTGCCCGCATGCAGCACCTTGCCGCCGACGTTCTGCAACACGCCGACGCCGAGCGTCAGGTCGGTATTACCGACTTCCACCAGCCCGGTGCGGTTGTCGAACAGGCCGCCAATGGCGAACTGGCTCTTGCCTGTGCTGCCCACGGCACGCAACTGGCCACCCTGGTTATCCAGGCTGGCGGCAGTGATGGCGAAAGTACTCGCGCTTTCGACGATGCCGCCACGGTTGTCCAGCGCGCCGCTCAGCCCGATGTCGATACGCTGGCCGACCAATTTCGCCGCGCGCGTCGCCACCGTTGAGCAGGCTGGCGCCGTTGACCTTGAGCAGGCCGCTGGCGGAGATGCCGCCGTCGCGGTTATCCAGCTGCCCGGTGCGGATCAGTGCATCACCACCCAACGCCGCGATGCGCCCGCCGTGGTTGTCCAGACTGGCGCTCTGCACATCGAGGCCCAGGGCCTGGAGAACGCCGCGCTGGCCATTGGCGTCGCTGCCGTTGCGCAGTACACCGGTGGTGCGCACACCCAGCGACTGCTTGAGGCTGGCAAGGATGCCGCCGCGGTTGTCGAGGGTGTCGGCGGTCACGCTCAGTACGCCTTCCTGGGCGATCAGCTTGCCGCCCTGGTTGTCGAGCACGCCGTTGGCCTGCACGCTGATCGCGCCCTTGGCCTGCACGGTGCCCTTGGCATTGTTCAGGCTTGCCGCCTGCAGGCCTACCTCACCCTGCTGGCTGTAGATCAGGCCATCGCTCGTGTTGCTGAGCGCCCCGCTGCTGTTGAGCACGAGCGCGCCATTGGCGGCCAGGGTGCCGCGCTGGCTGTTGTCGATGCTGCCAGCCAGCACCTTGAGCAGACCCTGGCTGGCGATCTGGCCAGCCTGGTTGTCGACCAGCCCGGCGCGCTGGATCAGCAGGTCCTTGCCGGCGAACAGCGTGCCCTTGCGGTTGAGAAAATCGCCGAGCAGGTCGAGGGTCAGGGCGCCCTGGGCCGCGAGGTTGCCGTCGTTGTTGTTCAGGCTCGCGGCGTTCAGGCCCAGGTCCTGCCGGGTGGCCACGCGACCGCCGTGGTTGTCGAGGGCGCCAGCGCTGATGACCAGTTTTTCACCGGCATCAATCAGGCCGCCTTCATGGTTGTCCAGGGCCGCCGTGATGGTCAGCTGCTGGCCGCTGCCGCTGGACAGGATGCCCTTGGCGCTGTTGTCCAGGCTGTCGGCCTTGACCTCCAGGCGCTGCTGGGCGACCAGCGCGCCGCCGTCACTGTTGCGCAAGGCGCCGGCCACGGTCGCCTGCACGGCGCCGGAACGGCTCGACAGGGTGCCTTGCTGGCGGTTGTCCAGGCTCTGGCCGGTAACGGTCAGCCCCTGCCAGCCCGAAACCAGGCCGTTGCGGTTGTCGATGGCGCCGCTGGTGATGCTCAGCGCCTGCTCGCTGATCAGCTTGCCGTCACGGTTGTCCAGCTCGCTGACGTCCAGGCGCAGGGCCTGGGCGGTGGAGATCTCGCCGCCCTGGTTGACGAGCTTGGCCAGGTTGGCGAGGGTCAATGGGCCGGCGGTGGTGATCAGGCCGGCGCCGTTGTCCAGGTCGGCGCCGAGCAGGTCCAGTGCAAGGCTGCTGCCGAGCAGTTTGCCGCCGTGGTTGTCCAGGCCCTTGCTGGTGAGTGTGAGCGCGTCCTTGGCTTCGATGCGGCCGCCGTCGCGGTTGCTCAGCACACCGGCATGAACCTCCAGCGACTGGCCGCCGATCAGGCCCTTGAGGTTGTCCAGGCGCTGGCTGATCTGCAGCAGCAGGCGCTGGTCACTGAGCAAACGGCCATTGCCGTTGTCGAGTTGCTCGGCGGCGACGGTGAACGCTTGCGCGCTGGAGATCTCGCCACCCTGGTTGGCCACGGTCTTGAGATTGTTCAGCAGCAGCGACGGGGCATTGATCAGGCCGCCACGGTTATCCAGGTGGCCATGGCTCAGGTCGAGGTTCACCGAAGTGTCACTGAACAGCTTGCCACCCTGCTGGTCGAGGCCGGTCACCGTTGCACTGAGTGCTTCACGGCTACCGACTCGGCCGCCGTCGCGATTGTCCAGTTGACCAGCATGCAGATCGAGGGTGCGGTTGCTGCTGATACTGCCCTGGCGGCTGTTGTCCAGGTGGCCAGTGGTAATGGTCAGCGCGCCCTTGCTGGCAATAACGCCCTTGTCGGTGTTTTCCAGGCTGGCGCTGGCCAGGGTGATGTCACCGTCGCTCAGCAACTCGCCACCCTTGTTGAGCAGCGCGCCTGCCGTGGTCAGCTTCAAGCTGCCGGCGCTATCCAGTTTGCCAGTGCTGTTGTCCAGGCTTTGCGCAGCCATCACCAGCTGGCCCTCGGCGCTGATCAGGCCGAGGCGGTTGAGCGCCGCGCCGGTCAAGGTCAGGGTCATGTCCCGCTGGCTGGTCAGGCGGCCACCGTCGTTATCCAGGGTCAGACCGGTCAGGGTCAGGCCGGTCTGGGCCTCGATACGTGCCTTGTTGCGATTGAGCAGTGCCTGCAGTGCGAGGGTCATGCCCGTGCCGGCGACCAGCAGGCCGCCGTCGCTGTTGTCCAGCGAAGTGCCGGTGAGTGCGACAGCGGCCTTGCCGGTGATCTCGCCGCCACGGTTGTCGATCCGATCGACGTCCAGGGTCAGGGCGCCGTTGCTGCCGAGCAGCCCTGACTCACGGTTGTCCAGCTCGCCACCCTTGATCCGCAACTGCTCCAGGCTGACCAGCGAACCCGCAGTGTTGAGCAGTGTGGCGGCCTCGATCTCGCCGCGGCCCTTGCCGGAGATCTTGCCCTTGCTGTTGTCCAGGGTCTTGGCGTCGAGCTTCAGCGAGGTGTCGCCTACCAATGTGCCCTGGCGATTGTCCAGGCGATCATCAATAGCCACGACCAGGCTGGAGCGGCTGCTGACTTCACCTTCGCGGTTGTCCAGGCTGGCGGCACGCAGGTCCAGGCCCTTGGCCGAGACCAGCCCCTTGGTATTGTCCAGTGCCTGGGCGATACGCACCGTCAAGGCCTGGTCGCTGATCAGCTTGCCCTGGCGGTTGTCCAGCGTCGTGGTGACGAGGGTGAAACCTTGCGGGCTGGAAATCTCGCCCCGCTGGTTGTCGACGCTGCCGAGGTTGTTCAGCACCAGCACCGGAGCCTTGATCAGGCCATGGTTGACCAATGCGCCCTGGCCCAGGTCGAGGGTGATCGAGGCCTTGCTCAGCAGGCGCCCGGCCTGCTGGTCGAAGCCGGTGGCGGTCAGGCTCATTGCGCCATCGCTGTCGATGCGGCTGTCTGCACCGGCATTGTTGACCTGGCCAGCCTTGATGGTCAGGCGGTCGTTGCCGACCACATGGCCACTGTCGCGGTTGTCCAGCGTGCCGGTGGCGATGTCCACGGCCCCCTGGGCGCCGATCTCGCCGGCACGGTTGTCCAGGCTGGCGCTGCGCAGGTCGAGGGTGCCGTCGGCGGTGATCGAACCGCGCTGGTTGTCTACCTTGCCGGTGGTGGCCAGGGTGAGCTTGCCGGCGCTGCTCAGCTCGGCGTCGCTGTTGTCGAGGCTGGCGGCGCCGATATCGAGGTCTCCCTCGCTGGTCAGCAGCCCCTTGCCGTTGTCGAGCGCCTGGCCCAGGCGCAGGCGCGCGCCCTGCTCGCCGGAAACACGCCCGTCGCGGTTGTCCAGGGTCTGGCCGTCGAGGGTCAGTTGGCCCTTGCCGCGCAGCAGGCCCTGGGCCTGGTTGATGACCTCGGCCACCGTCAGCGACAGGTCGGTGTCGGCCAGGACCTGGCCGCCGGTGTTGTCCAGGTGCTGGCCGGTCAGGCTCAGCGCCTTGGCCGCGGACAGCTCGCCGCCACGGTTGTCGACGTTGCCCACGGTCAGGCGCATGCCCTGCCCGGCGCCCAGCACGGCGCCCTGGCGGTTGACCAGCGAATTGCCCTTGAGGGTCAGCTTGCCGTCGGCGGACAGCTTGCCGCCGAGCTGTTCCAGGCGCGTGACCTGCCCATCGAGATCACCACCGCTGGTCAGGCTGCCGCCGCTGTTGTCCAGGTGCGCAGCGACCAGGTCCAGGTTGCCCTTCGCACCGAAGATGCCGAGCTGGTTGAGCAGTTCGGTGCCATTGAAGCGCACCCCGGCCTGGCCGCTGACCAGGCCCAGGTCGCGGTTGTCCAGGTGGTCGAGGGTCAGCGTCATCGCGCCATCGCCCTCGATCTTGCCGCCGCGGTTCTCCCAGCGCAGGCCTTGCAGGGTCAGCAAGTCCTTGCCAACCAGTCGCCCGCCGCGATTGTCCAGCTGGCCGGCCTCAATGTGCGTCGCGCCAGTACCACTGAGCAAGCCTTTGTCCTGGTTGTCGAGCACGCCGCTGACCTTGGCGGTCAGTGTGCCATCGCTGAGCAGCTTGCCCTGCTCGCGGTTGTCGAGGCTGGCGGCGCTCACCGTCAGCGCCGTACCCGAGGCCAGCACGCCTTTGCGGTTATCCAGAGCCTGGCCGACGGTCAGCGTCAGCGCCTGATCGGCACTGAGCCTGCCGCCACGGTTGTCGAGGCTGGCGGCGCGCAGCTGGCTGGCACCGGCGCTGGAGATCTCACCGTGCTGGTTGTCGATATCGGCGCCACTGACCAGCTCCAGGCCGGCACTGCTGGACACCACGCCACGCAGGTTGTTCAGCGTCAGGGCATGGATCTCCATGCCAGCACCAGAAACCACGCCATCGACATTGAGCAGCGCCTGGTCGAGATGCACGGTCAGCACATCGAAGCTGGACAACTCACCGGCCTGGTTGTCGAGGTGCGCCCAGGTGGCGTTCAGTGCCCCTTGGCTGATGATCTGGCCACGGTCGCTGTTGAGCAGTTGTCCACCGGCCAGGGTCATGCGCCCGTCCGCGACAACCTTGCCCTGCTGGCGGTTGTCCAGCGTTGCGGCGTTGATGTCGACATGGCGCCCGGCGCTGAGGCTGCCGCCCTGGTTATCCAGGCGACCGCCCGTGGTCAGCGTCAGGTCACCGCTGGCGATCAGGCGCTGGT
This sequence comes from Pseudomonas sp. TE31087, assembly GCF_057284075.1. NCBI lineage: Bacteria > Pseudomonadati > Pseudomonadota > Gammaproteobacteria > Pseudomonadales > Pseudomonadaceae > Pseudomonas > Pseudomonas sp. TE31087. Next base: position 5,814,785 of record NZ_JBXVNN010000001.1, on the reverse strand, counting down.
TGCGGTTGTCCACGGCTCCGGCGTTGATCTTCAGGTCGGCGTCGGCCGCGCGGCTGCCATCGGCCTGGATGCCGGCCTGGATGCCCCCAAGGTTGCTCAGTTGACTTGCCGCGTCCAGTTGCACCGAACCTGCCGCGGTCAGCCCCTGACGGTTGACCAGGTCACCACGGCTTTCCACCTGCAGTTGCTTGCCGGCATGCACCGGCCCCTGGGTTTCGATACCGGTCGCCCGGATGCGCACATCGCCCCCGGCGCTGGCCTGGGCCATGCTCAGCTGGCCATTGGCATCGAGCTGGATATCGCCACCGCTGGCGATCATCCGCCCGTCGAGGCGCACACCGACACCGGCCTCGGTGCCGACCAGCCTGACCGCGCCGGCATACATGCCGCCCAGCGCGCTGGAGTCGATCGCCAGGCTCGGCTTGGCGCTGCCGTCGTCAGCACGCGCAGTGGCCGCCAGGGTGCGTGCATCGACATCGTTGCGCCCGGCGACGATGGCCAGGTTGCGGGCCTGGATCTCGGCATTGATCTTGGTGCTGCGGGCAATCAGCTCGAAGCTGTCGACGTTGCTGGCATTGATCCCCGCGCCTTCGATGGCGACGTGGCCCTGGTCGACCTGGTAACGGGTCAGTTGGCCGTTCTCGATCACCGGCTTGCCGGTGCTCAGCGTGGCCTGTGGCGTATTGATGAAACCGCAGCCATCGCAGGTGATGCCGTGGGGGTTGGCGACGATGACATGCGCCGCATGCCCGGCCACCTCGGTATAGCCACGCAACTGACTGGCGTTGGCGCCATTGACCTCGTTGAGGATGACATTGGCCGCCTGGCCGTGGAGGTTGGGGTTGCCAAGGATGATCCCGCCCAGCTGGGTGGCCTGGGTGCGCTCGGTGGCGTTGTTGAGGATCAGCCCCTGCTGGCCGACGTTGTAGTCGCTGAACTGGTTGTGCGACAGCCCGCTGCCATTGGGCGCGGCGATGTTGACGATCGGCACGCCATTGCCCGCCTGGTCCAGCCGGGTGCCCGGCCCGCTGACCACCACGCCTTCGGCGGCCTGCGCCCAGAATGGCTGCCAGAACATGGCGTTGGCCAGCAGGAACGCCAGGCCCCGCTTGGGCAACCCGCAGAAACGCTCACGAGGCTGAATTTCGGCCGAGCGTTGGCGGGCCAGGAAGGCAAACAGGCGAACGTCCATGTCAGGTCTCGTGAATCAGGCGGTCAGATGAAGAAGTCCAGGCGGAAATACACCGGGCGTTCCTTTTCGGTCAGCACGTCGGGGCGTTCCAGGCTGTGGGCGAAGGTCACGCTGGCGGCCATGTGCTGGCCACGGGCGAACAACTCCAGCGAATGGCTGCTGGCACGGCCGTGGTACTCGCCGTTGTAGCGATCGTTGCGGATCACCCCGAGGTCGTAGCCCAGGCCCAGGCCGTACTCGGCCACCAGCGGCTGCAAAGCCTGCCAGTTCACCGGGCGGGTCCAGCGCAGGTCGTTGCGCCAGTAGCCGCCGCTGTCGCCGGACAGTGACTGGTCCTTGAGGCCGCGCACCGACGACAGCCCGCCCAGGCTGATGCGCTGCGGGCTGAACAGTACGTCCTCGCTGCGCTGGCCGGTGGCCAGGCTGCTGAAGCTCAGGCGCTCGCCGAAGAGCTGGAAACCCTGCACGTAGCTGAGCGTGGCGCTGTACTTGCGGTAGCGCGCCACCGGCTGGCCCGGGCGTGGATGGCCGTTGTCCTGGGCGTCGAAGGCGCCGATGCCCTCCTGGGTGCCCAGGTCGAGGTTGACGAAGGCATTGCCCAGGCGCCGGCCATGGTTGATGCCGAACTGCGCCTCGCTCAGGCGGTTGCTGCTGCCGGCCAGGCGGCTGTCCTCGATGTAGTTGTTGGTGCGCAGGTGGGCCATGCCGGCATTGAGCGAGGTCTTGCTGGTGGCGTCGCGGTGCACCACGCGCTCGGCGCGCAGCTGGTGGTTCTGGCTGTCGCCGGTCTGCTTGAAGGTAAAGCCGTTGGCCTGGGCCAGGGAGCGGTATTCGCTCTCGCTGTAGCTGTAGGTGAAGTTCCACCAGCCCCACGGCAGGTTGTAGAACAGCACGCCGTTCTTCGAGCCCTGGGTATGGTCGCTGACCACGTCATGACCGCCGCGCAGCATCAGCTGGTCGGCCAGCCCCAGTGGGCTGTCCCATTCCAGGCCAAGGTTGAGCATCTGCTCGCCGGTGCTGCGCTGGCCTTCGTTGTTGCGCGACAGCGAGGCGCGCCAGGGTTTCTGCTGGGTGTTGCGCACCAGCACTTCGCTGCCGCCGACGGCCTTGCCCGGGGTCAGCTCCATCTGCGCCTTGTTCGACGGCAGGCGGTTGAGCTGGTCGACCATCTGCTCGATCTCGCGCAGGTTCAGGCGCTGGTCGATATCGCCGGGGAAGGCCATGGCCAGTTCGCGGTCGCTCAGGCCGCTGGCCGGGTCCGGGCGCAGCCCTTCCAGGCGCCCTTCCACCACCAATACCTGCAGGTGCCCCGAGGACAGGTCCTGCTGCGGCAGGTAGGCGCGGCTGGTGACCAGGCCGCGGCCCAGGTAATGGTCGGTGATGGCCTTGAGCAGGGCGTTGAGCTGGGTGACGCCCAGGCACTGGTCGATGAAGGGCTTGAGCAGGCGGTCGCGGTCGGCGGCGGACAGGCTGTCGGCACCCTTGAGTTCGATGGTGTGGATGGTGAAGCAGCGGCTGTCGGTCGCCGGTTGCGACTCACCGGGTTCAGCGGCCTTGCCGGGCAGGTTGCGCAGCTCTTCGAGGCGGCGCTGCTGCTCTTCGAGCAGACGGTCCTGGCGGTCGCGGATCAGGTCCTGGTCGCCGGGTGAGGCAGCACGGGCCGTACCCATGGTCGTGCAGGCCAGCAAGGCGGCAAGCATGCAAGCTCGCCCCCGGTTAAAACGCATAGACATCATCCAGTCCCTGGACCACGGAAAAGAGCGCGGGATATTATTTGGCCATCATCATGGCGTCAAATTAATATCGTCAAGAAACCGTGAAATCGTCAAAGGACCCTTCCAGCAATCACCTGGACTGAACTTCCAGGCAGCCAGACGCCTCCACCGGACTGAATCCACTGGTAACAAGGAGTCGAGGGATGAAACCGTTGCCATGCCTTATCTGCGCGGCCACCCTGCTCTGTGCACAGCCCATCTGGGCCTGCACACCGGAAGAGGCCACGCAGAAAAGAGAAGAACTGGCAGGGCTGGTCAGCCAGTTGACCGAACAGAACCCGCGCAAGGCCAAGGAGATAAACGACGAGCTCCAGCACATGGAGCTCGGAACGGCCAGCAAGGACTTGCCGGACAAATGCCAGTTGATCGACAAGCGCATCCAGGAGCTTAAAGAAGCGGAAAGGAAAACCTGACCGCGCCAGTGTCAGCGCCGCTGCTGGGCTTGCATGTACTGGCGAAGCAACTGGTTGATGCGGGTCTGGTAGCCGGCCCCCTGTTCCTTGAACCAGGCCAGCACGTCGGCGTCCAGGCGGATGGTCACCGTTTGCTTGGCCGGCACTCGAAGCTCGGCGCGGCGGAAAAAGTCATCGTCGAGTTCGGGGATGTCCGAGGTATCGACCGGGGCTTGGTCTTGCTCACAGCTTCTGGACGGTTTCGACATAGCGCGTTACCTCACGTCGTGTGGCTCTTCTGGCGGAAATGATGCGGATCACATCACCCTGCCGTTCGGTGTAGGCGACCACGCTGACCCAGGCGTTGATCCAGCCCATGCCTATCCAGCGTGCCTCCGGGTACTCGAATCGCTCATCGCGCAACGCCAGCATCGGCTGGCGGAACATCTCGGGCACGTCGTTGAAGTCGATACCGTGCTTGCGGATGTTGAGCAGGTTCTTGTCCTCGTCCCATTCAAATCGCACGGGACAATCGTATTTACAGCTGTACATACGCTACTCCTCCTTGACTGCAGATGCCAGAGGAGTGTGGCGGTCGGGCGACAAAACGCCCGGGCTGGAATACGGTTTGGGAAACGGGCTACGCGCCTTGGGGAAAGAGGTGAAGCAACCCGCCACCGTTGCAGTGGCGGGCTCATGGCCGGAGGGGCTTACTCAGCCGCCGGCTTGCGCTTTTTCAGCGGTGCCAGGCCGTCGGAGCTGGCCAGAGGCGCATTGGCCTTGGGCTTGGCGGTAGGCTTTTTCTTGACGGCGCCTTTCTTGTCGGCGCCCGCCTTCTTCTCGCCCTTTTTCTTCTTGCTGCCGGCAGCCTTGCCCGAGGCCTTGACCTTCTTCGGCCCGCTGTAGGTGCCCTTGACCTCCTTGATGACGCGGCGCTCGAACTGCTGCTTGAGGTAGCGCTCGATGCTCGACATCAGGTTCCAGTCGTTGTGGGTGATCAGCGAGATCGCCAGGCCTTCGCCACCAGCACGACCGGTGCGGCCGATACGGTGCACGTATTCGTCACCGCTGCGTGGCATGTCGAAGTTGATCACCAGGTCCAGGCCGTCGATGTCCAGGCCGCGGGCGGCGACGTCAGTGGCGACCAGGACCTTGGAACCGCCGTCCTTGAAGCGGTCGATGGCCAGCTTGCGGTCCTTCTGGTCCTTCTCGCCGTGCAGGACGAAAGCCTTGACCTCCTTGGCCACCAGGTGACCATAGATACGGTCGGCCAGGGCACGGGTGTTGGTGAAGATGATTGCCTTCTGGTAGGTCTCGTTGGCCAGCAGCCACTGCACGATCTGCTCTTTGTGCTGGTCGTGGTCGGCGGTGATGATCTGCTGACGGGTGCCTTCGGCCAGTTGCGAGACACTGTTGAGCATCAGGTGCTCAGGGTCCTTGAGCACTTTACCGATGATATCGCGCAGGGCCGCACCACCCGTGGTGGCCGAGAACAGCAGGGTCTGCTTGCGGTTCTCGCACTCCTTGCACAGGCGCTCCATGTCTTCGGCAAAGCCCATGTCGAGCATGCGGTCGGCTTCGTCGAGGATCAGCACCTCCACATGCGACAGGTCCAGGTTGCCGGCATTGAGTTGCTCGAGCAGACGGCCGGGGGTGCCGATCAGCACGTCCGGCACCTTGCGCAGCATGGCGGCCTGTTCCTTGAAGTCTTCACCGCCGGTGACCAGGCCCGACTTGATGTAGGTGAACTGCGAGAACAGTTTCACCTGTTTGAGGGTCTGCTGGGCCAGCTCGCGGGTCGGCAGCAGGATCAGCGCCCGGATCTCCACGCTCGGGCCGCTGCGGTCGACCAGGCGGTTGAGCAGCGGCAGCACGAAGGCGGCAGTCTTGCCGCTGCCGGTCTGCGCCGTCACCCGCAGGTCACGCCCTTGCAGGGCCAGGGGAATGGCCGCTGCCTGCACCGGCGTCGGCTCGACAAATTTCAGCTCGGCCACGGCTTTGAGCAGGCGTTCGTGCAGGGCGAATTGGGAAAACACGGGGGTAACCTCGGGCAAGTGCGAAAAATTCAGTTGCATAGGGTAACGTTTTCCGTGGCCAGAACCGAATTTCTTTTGGCAACTTTGCGCCGATCCACGCTCTAATAACCCTTCATACCGCAACACAGACCGCTTCCACGCCCATGGACATCCAACGCTTCTGGCGCGACGCCCTCGACCTCTGGGGCACGCTCGACCAACACCCGCTGCTGCATGCCGCCCTCGGCCTGATCGTGCTGCTGCTGGTCTCGCTGCTGGTCGGCCGCCTCGCTCGCTTCCTGATCCTGCACTCCACCCGCCTGCTGGGCCGCCAACAGGCACTCAGGTGGCTGGACGACCTGCGCCACAACAAGGTGTTCCACCGCCTGGCACAGACCACCCCGTCGCTGGTGGTGCAGTTCGGCCTGAAGCTGGTGCCGGAGTTGTCGGCCACCACCCAGCACTTCCTCGGCAACGTCGCCCTGGCGGTGACCCTGCTGTTCATGACCCGCGCCCTGTCCTGCCTGCTCGATGCGCTGCTGGACATCTATGCCCGCAGCGAACACGCCCGCACCCGCTCGATCAAGGGCTACATGCAGCTGGCCAAGATGATGCTGTGGATCTTCGCCGCCATCGTCATCGTCGCCACCCTTATCGACCGCTCGCCGCTGTTGCTGCTGTCGGGTCTGGGCGCCATGTCGGCGGTGCTGCTGTTGGTGTACAAGGACACCCTGCTGTCGTTCGTCGCCAGCGTGCAGCTGACCAGCAACGACATGCTGCACGTCGGCGACTGGATCGAGATGCCCCAGGCCGGCGCCGACGGCGATGTGGTGGACATCACCCTGCACACGGTCAAGGTGCAGAACTTCGACAAGACCATCGTCTCGATCCCCACCTGGCGCCTGATGAGCGAGTCGTTCCGCAACTACCGCGGCATGCAGCAGTCCGGCGGGCGTCGGATCAAGCGCAGCCTGTTCATCGACGCCGCCGGCGTGCGCTTCCTCAGCCCGGACGAAGAACAGCGCCTGGGCCAGGTACGCCTGCTGGGCGACTACCTGGCGCAGAAGCGCCAGGAACTGCATCACTGGAACGAGGCCCTGGGCCCGGTGGCGGAGCTTTCGGCCAACCGCCGCCAGCTGACCAACATCGGCACCTTCCGCGCCTTCGCCCTGGCCTACCTGAAGAACCACCCCAACGTGCACCCGAACATGACCTGCATGGTCCGCCAGATGCAGACCACCGCCGAAGGCGTGCCACTGGAGATCTACTGCTTCACCACCACCACGGTGTGGGCCGAGTACGAGCGCATCCAGGGCGATATCTTCGACTACCTGCTGGCGGTGCTGCCGGAGTTCGGGCTGAGCCTGTATCAGCAGCCGAGTGGCAACGACATGCGCGCGGGGCTGGCGGCCAGGCCGCCTTTGGTGACCTCGATGCGAGAATTTGACGAGGCCTGATCTTGGGTGGGCGTGGGAGTGGGCTTGCCCCGCGAAAAGGCTGATACGGCCAATCGCGGGGCAAGCCCGCTCCCACGGATCGCTGACGAACGGAAAGTTTTTTCAGCTGTGCACAATGGCCTTGTGCTCTCACAAAGCACAAAGAAACAATTAGTTACAAGTATTTCAGAATTATTAAACGCCAGCCTTCGAGAAATACGAATACCCGCCTCTCCCCGCTTCTCCTAACCTGCAGCGAACAGGTCGCCCCAATGACAGGCGGCACGGTATCGGCCAAAGGACTGCGAGCAAGCGATGCGTCAGGACATCTCCCTGGAAAAACCACTCGACGAACCGGACCGCAGCGATCCGGCCAACCGCCGCAAGGCACTGGCCGCCGGCAGCCTGGCCCATGGCGTGCACGATGGCCTGACCGACGTTATCTATGTGCTGCTGCCTATCTGGCAGGCCGCCTTCGGCCTGAGCTATGCCCAGGTCGGCCTGCTGCGCGGCGCCTACGCCGGGATGATGGCCGGCTTCCAGTTGCTGGCCAGCCGCGGCGCACGCAAATGGGGGCGCGAAACCCTGCTTGTCAGGGGCACCGCCCTCGCCGGCTTCGCCTACCTGCTGGCGGCCCAGGCCACGGATATCAATCTGCTGCTGCTGGCGCTGATGATCGGTGGCCTCGGCGCCAGCACCCAGCACCCGCTGGCTTCGGCGCTGGTATCCGACGCCTACGAAGGTAGCGGGCGGGTCAAGCAGGCGCTGGCCCAGTACAACTTCGCCGGGGATATCGGCAAGGCGGTCATCCCCGGTCTGACCGGGCTGGTGCTGGTCTACATCTCCTGGCAGACCAACGCCACCCTGCTCGGCGTGCTTGGTATCGCCGCCGCCTTCGCCTTGTGGTGGCTGATGCCGAAGAACCAGGCCCACGAAACCGCCAGCAAGAAGACCAAGGTCGCCGACGCGACCGGCACGCCAACCGGCCTGATGGCGCTGATCGCCACCGGCAGCATCGACAGCGGCGTGCGCATGGGCTTTTTGACCTTCCTGCCGTTCCTGCTGCAGAGCAAGGGCGCCAACACCGAGCACATCGGCCTGGCCCTGGCCCTGCTGTTCATCGGCGGCGCCTTCGGCAAGCTGTTCTGCGGCTACCTCGGCGCACGCCTGGGGCCGGTGCGCACGGTGATCTGCACGGAAGTGCTGACCGCGCTGCTGATCCTGCTGGCATTGGTATTGCCCTATGGCGCCCTGATGCTGGTGATGCCGCTGATCGGCGTGGCGCTGAACGGCACCTCGTCGGTACTTGGCGGCCTGGTTCCGGATTTCGCCCCACGGGACCGGCGCGACCGGGTATTCGCCTGGTTCTATACCGGGACCGTGGGTGGTGGCGCCCTCGCCCCGGTGCTGATCGGCGCGATATCCGACCAGGCCGGTGTCGTCGAAGGCCTGGTAGTGCTGGCCTGCGTGCTGCTGCTGACCTTGCCGCTGTGCCTGGTGATCTACAACGGCATGAAGGGACTACCGCGCCGCTGATCCGCAACATCGCTCCAGATCAAGAACAACAAGGACGTGAACCATGAGCAACGGACTGTCGCAACGATCCGCGCGTATCAGCGCGCCCGGCACCTCGAGCATGCGCAGCAAGGCCAACGCCCTGCGTGACGCCGGCATCAAGGTCATCAACTTCGCCGCCGGCGAGCTGTCCAGCGACGCCGCACCGGACATGCGCCACGGCGCCATCGCGGCGGTCCACGAACAGTGGAACCGCTACACCCCCCCCCTGGGCAATCCGCGGCTGCGCCAAGCCCTGGCCAGCAGTGTCAGCCAGCGCCTGGGCGTCGACTACGGCGCCGACGAGATCGCGGTGTCCAGCGGTGCCAAGCAAGCCCTGTTCAACAGCGCCATGGTGCTGCTCAATCCGGGTGATGAAGTGATCATCCCGAGGCCCTACTGGGAAACCTTCCCCACCCAGGTCGAACTGGCCGGTGCACGTCCGGTGTTCGTCGACACCAAGAGCGACCACCACAGCCTGCGCGGCACGGCGGTCAAGGCCGCGCTGTCGCCGCGCAGCAAGGCGATCATCATCAATACCCCCAACAACCCCACCGGGGTGGTCTATGACCCACGGGAACTGCTCGCCATCGGTGAGCTGGCCCTGGAGCACAAGCTCTGGGTGATCTTCGACGAGTGCTACCGCAGCCTGCTGCGCAACGGCCAGCAACACCACAACCTGGTCGCGCTGCTGCCCGAGCTCAAGGCCTCGACCATCATCATCGACTCGTTCTCCAAGAGCCAGGCAGTGACCGGCTGGCGCCTGGGCTATGCCTGTGCGCCGAAGGCGGTGGTCGCGGCCATGCACAACCTGCAGGCCCACACCACCTCCAATCCCAGCAGCCTGGCCCAGTACGCGGCGCTCAACGCACTGGATGGCGACGGCGCGCAGCGGTTCGGTGCCCAGGTCAATGCCCAGCTCGATCGGCAGCTGGCCATCGCCACGGCGCTGCTCGGCAAGCTCGAGGCGATCCGCTTTTCGCCACCACAGGGCGCGTTCTACCTCTACCTGGATATCACCCGCCTGCTCGGCAAACGCTACCAGGGCGAGGCGATCCGCGACGCCAGCCACCTCTGCGAGCTGTTGCTGACCGAGGCGCGCATCGCCCTGGTGCCCGGCTGCAGCAATGGCGACCCGAGCGCCGTGCGGCTGTCCTACTCGGTAAGCCCGCAGGACCTCGAGGAGGGCCTGGGCCGCTTCACCGACTTCATTGCAATGCTTGCCTGACCCCGGACTTCCCACAACCCGCGAGAACATGACATGAAGAAAATGGATTTCATGCTGTCATTCGTCGACCAGGCCCTGACCGATGTGCAGGACAAACGGCTGGCCAGCGCCCTGAAAAAAGGCTTCGAGGTGCACGCCGACCTGCTGGAGGACTACCTCGATACCTACCAGCGCATCACCGCCAAACCCTGGTCACGGGAAAGCCTGTGCACCTTCTTCTGTGGCTGGCGCAGCCCGGACGGTGCCGCCCATGCGGTATCAAGCATCATCGTGCGCTTGCTGCAGGAGTCCGAGGCCATCGACGATCCCCAGGCCCGGCTGCTGTTGCAGGACGCCGCCCGTCACTGCGGCGAAATCATCGTCGAGGACATCGGCCTGGGCGAGATGCACGGCCACCCGCACCACTCCAAGCTGTATGCGCGCATGGCCACCGCCATCTGCGGCTCGGAGGACTGGCGCCTGCAGGACCGCTACCTGAACCCGGTGACCAAGGAATTCTCCACCTGGGTGGGCAGCAAGCGGCCGCTCGCCCCGCAACTGGTCGAGGCCATCGAGATGATGGCGATGACCGAGCTGTTCAATACCGGGGAATACAACGTGATGACGCCCCTGTGGAAGGACTGGCTCAAGGAGGCGCAAGGCAAGACCCCGGGCGAGGCGCATCGCATCGCCTCGTTCCTCAGCGTGCATTGCGGCGCGGTCGAGGCGCAGCATTTCTTCCATGCCACCAGCGCCCTCGAACTCTACTGCCGCGCCACCCGCCAGGCACTGGACTACACGCGCATCGAGGCGCTGTCCTGCGAATACGTGAAAAGAGCCTGCGAGCACCTGGACAAGATGGAGTCGGTGCTCGCCGCCTGACGAACACCTCACAACAGGGATGAGGCATATGAACGTGATCAAGCGTGACGCGCGCATCGACCTGCGCCAGTTGTTCAGTGAAAAAGCCTGCCTGCGGGTACTCGAGGCACACAGCCCGATCTCGGCCATGCTGGCCAAGAGCGTGCGCCTCGGCGCCGGCGACAGCAGCCTGGGCTACGATGCCATCTGGTCCAGCTCGCTGACCGACTCGACCCAGCGCTGCCTGCCGGACATCGAGATCCTCTCGCCCAGCGACCGCCTGGAACGACTGAACGAAATCCTCGCAATCTGTGACCTGCCGCTGATCTACGACGCCGACACCGGCGGCAAGATCGAGCATTTCGCCATCCATGTGCAGTGGCTGGCCCGCGCCGGGGTGTCGGCGATCGTCATCGAGGACAAATGCGGGCTGAAGAAAAACTCGCTGTTGGGCCTGAGCGTGCACCAGGAGCAGGAAACCATGGAGCACTTCTGCGACAAGATCAGGGTCGGCACCCAACATCGCCTGGGGGGCTCGATGATGATCTTCGCCCGCTGCGAGAGCCTGATCCTGGAAAAAGGCCTGGATGACGCCCTCGCACGCTGTCGCGCCTACACCGAGGCCGGCGCCGACGGCATCATGATCCACAGCCGCAAGAGCACGGGCGAGGAGATCCTCGAATTCGCCCGCCGCTTCAAGCAGACCCATCCGCACACACCCCTGGTCTGCGTGCCGACCAGCTACCCGCAACTGACCTTCTCGTGCCTGGCCGATGCCGGTTTCAATGCGGTGATCTACGCCAACCACATGCTACGCGGCGCCTACTCGGCCATGCGCCAGGTCGCCACCAGCATCCTCGAGCACGACCGGGCCTACGAGATCGAGCCGGCCTGCATGCCCATCGATGAAATCCTCAGCCTGGTGCCCGGCACACGATGACCGACCCATCGGGGCCGCAACGCGGCCCCTTTGCCGGGTTTGCTCAGGCGGCGCTCAGGTAGGAAACCAGTTCGGTGACATGCCGCGGCATGCGCTCGAAATGCCTGACCAGCATCATGTGCTGCTGGCGCGCCCAGCTTTCATCGAGGCGTCGGGCCACCAGGCCACAGCCATCGAGATAAGGCTGCACCGCCGCATCCGATGCGATACCGATACCGACGCCTTCGGCAATCATCCGGCATAGCGACTCGGCGCCGGACACCTTGATCCTGAACTGGACCGCGACACCATCGATATCGGCCTGCTGCTCGATCAGACGGCACAGTGCACTGTCGGTCGCCAACCCGACCTGGGGGTGGCGCAGCACATCGCCCAGGCGCAATGAGGCGCTGGCGGCCAATGCATGATGCCTGGGCAGCACCGCCACGTAGTTGAGCACCGGCAGGGCGATCGAGGCGCAACCCTCCACAGGGTCGCTGCCGAGCACCACGCCCATGTCAACGGCGCCCTCGCGAATGCCGCGAACGATATCCCCGGCCGTGCGTTGCTGCAGGTCGATGGCGACATTGGCGTGATCGGCGAGATAGCGCACCAGCCGGCGCTGGGTCGACTCGAATGCGCTGAAGCCTGCGACATACATGCGCATGCTTGCTCCGTCAGGCTCTTCGCGGTGGTCGAATTCGGCCTTGAGCACTTCCAGCTGGCGCAGGATCTTGCGGGCATGGATCAACAACCGCTGACCTGCCAGGGTCAGCACCAGCCCTTTGTGCTGGCGATGAAAAAGCCCCTCGCCAAGCTCGGCTTCCATCGACTTGATGCGCATGCTGGCGGCTCCAGGCGAGAGGCATGCACGCTTGGCGCCCTGGGTCAGGCTGGGGGACTCGGCGATCTTGATGAACAGTTTCAGGTCGGTCAGGTCAAGGTTCACGGTCTCTTCCTTGTAGTGTCAGGCAAATCCATTGTCGGAACGGGCGATCTTGAGCCGCCTGTGTCCATCTTGCCTGCCACCATCGGCCGGGCAAAGCCTGCCTTGGTATTGCCCCCGTGAATGACGAAGGCGCCCATGCGGGCGCCTTCGTCTTGCGCAGATACCTCAGCGCGACGAGGCGGCCCCCGGCAGCCCTGCACGCGGACCGCCCAAACGGCTCAACCACACCGACGCGAGGATCACCATACCGCCAATGGCCAGGCGCCCGAGCGGTTCGTCCTGGTTCCAGATCAGCAGGTTGAGCAGCAAGCCCACCGGCACATGCAGGTTGTTCATCACCGCCAGGGTACCGCCGGAGACCAGGCAGGCGCCCTTGTTCCACCAGTACAGCCCCAGCGCCGTCGGACACAGGCCCAGGAACAGCAGCACCAGCCACTGGGTGTCGGTACTCGGCAGGTGCTGGGCATTGCCGAACAACAGGAAGGCCGGCAACACCACCAGCAACGCGCCCAGGTAGAAATAGCCGAACCGCCGGTAGTGCGGCAGGTCGCTGGGGTGACGGGCCACCAGGTGGCGGTACAGCACCTGGCCGGCGGCGTAGGTGAAGTTGGCCAGTTGCAGCAACAGGAAACCGATGAAGAACTCGCCGGTGACCGTGTCGAAGCGGATCACCGCCGCGCCGGCCACCGCCACCAGGGCGGCGAGCAGCGCCCAGGGGTTGAAGCGCCGGTTCAGGGCATCCTCGATCAAGGTGACATGCAGCGGGGTGAGGATGGTGAACAGCAGCACCTCCGGCACCGTCAGCACGCGGAAGCTGAGGTACAGGCAGACATAGGTGATGCCGTACTGCAGCGCACCAATCAGCAGCATCGAGCGCATGAAGCGCGGCTCGACCTGGCGCCAGCGGGTCAGCGGCAGGAACACCAGGCCGGCCAGGACAACGCGGGCCAGTACGGCGAAGTAGCTGTCGACATGGCCGGCCAGGTATTCGCCGATCAGGTTGAAGGAGTACGCCTGGATCAGCGCGACGATTATCAGGTAGCCCATGGTTGGCCCTCGTGGATCAAGGCGGGGACCTTAGCGGGTTGGGCCTGGGCAGTTCAACCATGGGGATTGTGGGGGTGCTTGGGGTCATCGCTCTCCTGTGTTGCACGCCCGCCTGGCGGATATGCGTGGGAGCGGGCTTGCCCCGCGATGGCACAGGCTCGGCAAACAACTTCGACCGATCTGGCGCTATCGCGGGGCAAGCCCGCTCCCACGTCGTTCTTACGAGCATAAAAAAGCCCGGCCATAAACTGGCCGGGCAGGCACACCCAAAGGAGCAACAAGGTGTCAGGGTTGGGAATTCGTCGCGGCTCAGGCCACCGCGGCCAGCTTGGCCTTGGCCTGGTTCAGGCCCTTCTCGTGGAACTCGCCGCTCATGTTCAGGCCCTCGGCGTGGATGAAGTCCACATCATGGATGCCGATGAAAGCCATCACCTGGCGCAGGTAGGGTTCCTGGTGGTCACTGCTGGCACCGGCATGGATGCCGCCGCGGGCGGTCAGGACGATGGCGCGCTTGCCGTTGAGCAGGCCCTGCGGGCCGGTCGGGGTGTACTTGAAGGTGATGCCGGCGCGCAACACGTGATCCAGCCAGGCTTTCAGGGTGCTGGGGATGGTGAAGTTGTACATCGGCGCAGCCATCACCAGCACGTCGGCAGCCAGCAGTTCGTCGGTCAGCGCGTTGGAACGCTCCAGCGCGTCACGCTCGGCGGCGCTACGCTGCTCCTCGGGCTTCATCCAGCCGCCGAGCAGGTTGGCGTCCAGGTGCGGCACGGGGTTCACGGCCAGGTCGCGCAGCTTGATCTCGTCAGCCGGATGCGCCGCTTGCCATTGCTGGATGAAGTCCAGGGTCAGTTGACGGGAAACGGAATCCTGCTGGCGGGCGCTGCTTTCGATGATCAGTACGCGGGACATGGGGTGCCTCCATCGGCGGTAAAGGGTGGCGATTCGATGGAGGTGAGATTAGTGGTTGACCTATCGATAAAAAAGCGTAAAAAGTGGGATCAACCTATCGATTAATCTGTTTTATTGCGCTTTGCAGTCGAGCACGATGCGCAGCTTGATGATCTGCCGGTTGAACTTGGCGGTGACATCCACGCTCCTGCCGGCGGGCACATTGACCCGGCGCACCCGTGGCGCCTCGGGGCCGTTGCGGAAAGTGACCTTGCACGCCGCCGGCACCTGCCCATAGTTGTTGAGGCTGATCGAGCCAATGTCGTAGGCCGTGTCGTAGGCGGTGTAGTCGACCTTGACCCCGGTCAGGTCCTTTTCCACATCGATCGGGTATGCCATGGCCCCGAGGGGCAGGCACAACAGCAAAGCCGCACAACATTTCTTCATACGGGCGCTCTCCTTGGGAAGAGCGCAGCTTAGGACAACAGGAGCCCTGGATGAAAGCACCGCGCGTTACCCTGGATCAGTGGCGGACCCTGCAGGCAGTGGTCGACCACGGTGGGTTCGCCCAGGCCGCCGAGGCCCTGCACCGTTCGCAGTCGTCGGTGAGCTACACCGTGGCGCGGATGCAGGAGCAACTGGGCGTGCCATTGCTGCGCATCGATGGACGCAAGGCGGTGCTGACCGAGGCCGGCAGCGTGCTGCTGCGCCGTTCGCGGCAACTGGTCAAGCAGGCCAGCCAGCTGGAAGACCTGGCTCACCACATGGAACAGGGCTGGGAGGCCGAAGTGCGCCTGGTGGTCGACGCCGCCTACCCCAGCGCCCGCCTGGTGCGCGCCCTGGCCGCCTTCATGCCGCAGAGCCGCGGCTGCCGGGTACGCCTGCGCGAAGAGGTGCTGTCCGGGGTCGAGGAAGTGCTGCACGAAGGCATCGCCGACCTTGCCATCAGCAGCTTCAACATCGGCGGCTACCTGGGCACCGAACTGAGCCCGGTAGAGTTCATCGCCGTCGCCCACCCCGAGCACGCCCTGCACCGCATGGGTCGCGAGATCACCTTCCAGGACCTGGAAAGCCAGCTGCAGGTGGTGATCCGCGACTCGGGCCGGGCACAGCCGCGCGATGTCGGCTGGCTCGGCGCCGAGCAGCGCTGGACAGTGGGCAGCCTGGGCACTGCGGCGACCTTCGTCGGCAGCGGCCTGGGCTTTGCCTGGCTGCCCCGGCACATGATCGAGCGCGAGCTGCGCGAAGGCGTGCTCAAGCCCCTACCGCTGGATCAGGGTGGCAGCCGCCATCCACTGTTCTACCTTTACTCGAGCAAGGAAAAGACCCTGGGCCCGGCCACGCAGATCCTCATCGAACTGCTGCGCAACTTCGACACCGCGCCGCTGGACGTGCCCTTCGCAGCCCCCCCGCAAGCCTGAGAGGACCGCGCCCATGGCCTGTTTCGAACATGACGGATGCCTGCTGCATTACCAGGAACACGGCCAGGGCGAGCCCCTGGTGTTGCTGCACGGGCTGGGTTCGAGCAGCCAGGACTGGGAACTGCAGGTGCCCGAGCTCAGCCGCCAGTACCGGGTGATCCTCATGGACATCCGCGGCCACGGGCAATCGTCCAAGCCACGCCAGGGCTACCAGATAAAGACCTTCAGCGAGGATCTATTGGCCTTGCTGCGCCATCTGGACACCGGCCCGGTGCACTTCGTCGGCCTGTCCATGGGCGGCATGCTCGGTTTCCAGTTCGCCGTCGACCACCCCGACTGGCTGCGCAGCCTGTGCATCGTCAACAGTGCCCCCGAGGTCAAGCGCCGCACCCGCAGCGACTGGATCTGGTGGCTCAAGCGCTGGAGCCTGGCGCGCCTGCTCAGTGTCGAGACCGTCGGCAAGGGCCTGGCCGCGCGGCTGTTCCCCAAGCCGGAGCAGGCCGAATTGCGGCGCAAGATGGCCGAGCGCTGGGCGCGCAACGACAAACGTGCCTATTTGAAAAGTTTCGACGCCATCGTCGACTGGGGCGTGCAGGAACGCATCGGCCAGATCCGCTGTCCCACCCTGGTGATCGCCGCCGACCACGATTACACACCGATACAACTGAAGGAGCGTTACGTCGCCCTGATGCCCAATGCCAGACTGGCGGTCATCGACGATTCGCGGCACGCTACGCCCCTGGATCAACCTGAAGTCTTCAACCGTACCGTGCTGCAGTTCCTCGCAGCCGCTTCCACCTCTCAAGGATCTTTGAGCCCATGCTGAAAAAACTTCTGCTCACCGCCTGCTCGGTCGCCTTCGCCACCAGTGTCATGGCTTCCGACAAGACCCCGCACGTTGAGCTGGTCACCAGCTTTGGCAAGATCGAGATCGAGCTGAACGCAGAAAAAGCGCCGATCAGTACCAAGAACTTCCTCCAGTACGTGGACAGCGGCTTCTACAACAACACCATCTTCCACCGCGTGATCCCGGGCTTCATGGTCCAGGGCGGCGGCTTCACCGACCAGATGGTGCAGAAGAGCACCCAAGACCCGATCCGCAACGAGGCGAGCAACGGCCTGCAGAACACTCGCGGTACCCTGTCCATGGCCCGTACCTCCGACCCGAACTCGGCCACCAGCCAGTTCTTCATCAACGTCGCCGACAACGATTTCCTCAACCCGGGCCGCGACCGTGGCTACGCGGTGTTCGGCAAGGTCACCAAGGGCATGGAGGTGGTCGACCAGATCGTCAACTCGCCGACCACCGTCAAGAAAGGTATGCGCGATGTACCGGCGGATCCGGTCTACATCAAGTCGGCCAAACGCATCGACTGATCCCGCGCCACACAGGGACGTGAGTCGGGTCGAACAGGAGTGTAGTCACCCATGCTGTACCGTCGTTTCGAGCAGTTGATCGACATTTTCCGCGAGGCGCCCAGCGAGGCGCCTCCCGCCAAGGTCTGGCCCTTCTATCTCTATTACCTGCGCCAGGTGTGGCCGAGCTTCCTCGCCCTGCTGATCGTCGGCCTGGTCGCCTCGCTGATCGAGGTGGCGCTGTTCAGCTACCTGAGCCGGATCATCGACCTGGCCCAGGGCACGCCCAACGCCAATTTCTTCAGCGAGCACAGCGGCGAGCTGATCTGGATGCTGGTGGTGGTGCTGGTGCTGCGGCCGGTGTTCTTCGGCCTGCATGACCTGCTGGTGCACCAGACCATCAGTCCGGGCATGACCAGCCTGATCCGCTGGCAAAACCACACCTACGTGCTCAAGCAGAGCCTGAATTTCTTCCAGAGCGACTTCGCCGGGCGCATCGCCCAGCGCATCATGCAGACCGGCAACTCCCTGCGCGATTCGGCGGTGCAGGCGGTGGACGCACTGTGGCACGTGCTGATCTACGCCATCAGTGCGCTGGTGCTGTTCGCCGAGGCCGACTGGCGGCTGATGCTGCCGCTGCTGGTGTGGATCGCCTGCTATATCGGTGCGCTGTACTACTTCGTGCCCAGGGTGAAGGAGCGTTCGGTGATTTCTTCCGACGCCCGTTCCAAGCTGATGGGGTGCATCGTCGACGGCTACACCAACATCGCCACGCTCAAGCTGTTTGCCCACACCGACTACGAGCAGCAGTACGCCCGCGAGGCGATCAGCGAGCAGACCGAGAAGACCCAGCTGGCCTCACGGGTGATCACCAGCATGGACGTGGTCATCACCTCGCTGAATGGCTTGCTGGTGGTCAGCACCACTGGCCTTGCCCTGTGGCTGTGGAGCCAGTCGCTGATCAGCGTCGGCGCCATCGCCTTGGCCACGGGCCTGGTGATCCGCATCGTCAACATGTCCGGCTGGATCATGTGGGTGGTCAACGGCATCTTCGAGAACATCGGCATGGTCCAGGACGGCCTGCAGACCATCGCCCAGCCGGTCACCGTCAGCGACAGGCCCAATGCCCCGGCGCTCAAGGTCAGCCGCGGCGCGGTGCGCTTCGACCATGTCGAGTTCCACTACGGCAAAGGCGGCAAGGTGATCGATGCCCTGAACCTGGACATCCGCCCTGGCGAGAAGATCGGCCTGATCGGCCCGTCCGGCGCCGGCAAGTCGACCCTGGTCAACCTGCTGCTGCGCCTGTACGACATCGACAGCGGGCGCATCCTCATCGACGGCCAGGACATCGCCGAGGTCAACCAGGCCAGCCTGCGTGCGCAGATCGGCATGATCACCCAGGACACCTCGCTGCTGCACCGATCGATCCGCGACAACCTGCTGTACGGCCGGCCGCAGGCCAGCGACGAGGAGGTCTGGGAGGCGGTGCGCCGGGCCCGGGCCGACGAGTTCATCCCGCAGCTGTCCGATGCCCAGGGCCGCACCGGCTTCGACGCCCATGTCGGCGAGCGTGGCGTCAAGCTCTCCGGCGGCCAGCGCCAGCGCATCGCCATCGCCCGGGTACTGCTGAAGAACGCGCCGATCCTGATCATGGACGAGGCCACCTCGGCGCTGGACTCGGAGGTCGAGGCGGCAATCCAGGAGAGCCTGGAGACGCTGATGCAGGGCAAGACGGTGATCGCCATCGCCCACCGCCTGTCGACCATCGCCCGCATGGACCGGCTGATCGTGCTGGACAAGGGGCATATCGTCGAAAGCGGCAGCCATGCCGAGCTGCTGGCACAGCGCGGGTTGTATGCACGGTTGTGGCATCACCAGACCGGGGGGTTTGTCGGCGTCGATTGAGTTAGACGCGGCCCCTGTAGGAGCGGCCTCGTGTCGCGAAAGGGCCGCAACGCGGCCCCGGCGATCTTTGCATCAACGCTGAATCCTGGGGCCGCTTTGCGGCCCTTTCGCGACACAAAGCCGCTCCTACAGGGATAGCGTGTGGCCAGGCACCTCAAACCTGTCGATACGGCAACATCCCCCGCGCCTCCTCGGCGTAGGCCATCACCCCTTCACGCTCCTGACGCAAAAAGTCCGCGACCGCCCGGCGCAACCCCGGGTGCAGCAGGTAATGCCACGACCGCGTGATCACAGGCTCAAACCCGCGAATCAGCTTGTGCTCGCCCTGGGCCCCGGCATCGAAGCGCTGCAGGCCTTCGCCGATCGCGAAATCCATGCCCTGGTAGAAACAGGTCTCGAAATGCAGGCGGTCGAATTCGTCCAGGCAACCCCAGTAGCGGCCATACAGGCTGTCACCCCCCATCAGGCTGAAGGCCATCGCCACCTCGCGCCCTTGCTGCCGGGCAATCACCACGCGAATCGCCTCGGGCATGCGCTCGGCCACCAGGCTGAAGAACTCGCGAGTCAGGTACGGCGCCCGGCGGCGCACGGCATAGGTGTTGACATAGCAGCGGTAGACGAAGTCCCACTGCGCCTCACTCAGTTCATCACCGCGGTACCAGGCGAAGTCGATCCCCTGCCCCGCCACTTGCTCGCGCTCCTTGCGCATCTGCTTGCGCTTGCGTGAGCTGAGGGTGTCGAGAAAATCCTGGAAGTCCCGGTAACCCCGGTTGCGCCAGTGAAACTGGCAGCCCAGGCGCTCCAGCCAGCCCGGCTGGCCGGCAATGGCCGCGTCCAGCACGCTGTCGGTGAAATTGATGTGCGCCCCCGACAGCCCACCCTTGCCCAGGTACTCGGGAATCGCCTGCAACAGCAGCAGGCCATCAGCAGGGTCGGACGCCAGCAGGCGCGGCCCGGCGACCGGGCTGAACGGCACCGCGCCGAGCAGCTTGGGGTAGTAGGCGATGCCCGCCCGCTCGCAGGCATCGGCCCAGCCATGGTCGAACACGTACTCGCCGAACGAATGCCATTTGCGGTACGCCGGCAGCAGCGCCCGCACCTCGCCATCGCGCTCCAGCACCAGGTGTTCGGCGGCCCAGCCGGTGTCGGGGACCACGCTGGCACTGTCTTCCATGGCACTGAGAAAGGCGTGGCGCAGGAACGGCTGGCCATCGGGCACCAGCGCGTCCCAGGTGGTCGCCGGCAGGTCGCGCAGGTGGGCAAGGCTGTGAAGGCTGATCACGGTTGCAACTCGCTATGGACAGGGCGCCAGTATTGCCAAAGCCGCCGTGACACACAAATGACGTCCTGTTTACTTAACAACAGTGCCACTATTCAGACATTATTCTGTCATTCCCCCCCGCAATACTTGCGCCTGTTTTCCGGAACCCCAGAACCTGTCTACACAGGCCCTTTCCGAAGACATGCCAACTCGGGGGCGGGCGCTTGAGCCTCCCCACTTTTCCAACAGGGAGAACCTTATGCGTCTTGTTTCTACACTTACTGGAGTGAGCCTCACCGGCATGATGCTGGCTCTGAGTACTCCGGCCAGTGCTGCTGTCGACGCCAAGCTGCTCGAAATACTCCGCGCCAACGGCTCGATCAACCAGGCGCAGTACACCGAACTGCAGGGCGACCTGGCAAAGGAAACCAAGGAAAAGGCCGACCAGAAAGCTCAGTCCGAGCGCCTGAGCTCCTTCGAACAAAAAGTGGCATGGGCCGCCAAGACCCAGATCAAGGGTGACGTGCGCCTGCGCTACGAAGACGTCAACGTCGACAACCCCAACAGCCGCAGCGGCAACCAGGACCGCGAGCGTGTGCGTGCCCGCGTCGGTTTCTACAGCGAGATCAACCCGCAGGTCGACGCCGGCATTCGCGTGGCCACCGGCAGCAGCTCGGACGCCCGCTCGACCAACCAGAGCCTGGACAACTACTTCGACAAGAAATCGCTGTGGGTGGACCTTGCCTACCTCGACTGGCACCCGACCGCCGTGCCGAACCTGCACCTGATCGGCGGCAAGATGCTGCAGCCGTGGGTGAGCATGGGCGACATCATCTGGGACAGCGACATCAACCCGGAAGGCGTGGCCGTCACCTACAAGACCAACCTGGGCGGCGCCGAAGTATTCGGCAGCGCCGGTCACTACACCCTCAAGGACAACGTCGACGGCGACGGCGTGCAGTTCAAGCACGACGCGCAGCTGTACCACGGCCAGTTGGGCACCAAGTTCAACCTGGCTGACAGCGTCAAGGTCACCGTCGGCGGCAGCCTCTACGGCTTCGACAACGACAAGAAGTCGGCCGGTGCTGCGCAGCTTCGGCAACACCACCACCGAGTTCAACCTGGCTGAAGGCTTTGGCCAGGTGGACTTCACCGGCTTCGCTATCCCGCTGTCGGCCTATGGCCAGTTCGTCAAGAACACCGACAGCACCGACGGCGAGGACAAGGCCTGGCTGGCGGGTCTGAAGACCAAGCTGGGCGCCTGGAGCCTGGACTACAACTACCGCGACGTGCAGCGCAACGCCGTGGTCAGCCTGTTCACCGACTCCGACTTCGGCGCCGGCTTTACCGGTTCGCGTGGCCACAAGTTCAAGGTCGGCTACGAGATCGACAAGAACTTCTCGCTGGGCGCGGCCTACCTGATGGCCAAGACCGACCTGTCGCAGTTGCCGAACAACAATGCTGACGTCGATACCCTGCAGGTCGACCTGGAAGCCAAGTTCTAAGCGCTACGCGCCCTTGCTCCACTCTGAGCGGGAAATGCCGACCCCATCCGGCATTTCCCGCTTTTTTTGTTTGCCTGTCAGAAAGCCGGGGCTGCTTCGCAGCCCTTTCGCGACACAAGGCCGCTCCTACAGGGGATCGCATTTCCCTGTAGGAGCGGCCTTGTGTCGCGAAAGGGCCGCAAAGCGGCCCCAGCATTCTCGAACCGGAAATCAGAGCTTGCGCAGCACCACGCTACCAATCGAATACCCCGCACCAAACGAGCTCAGCACCCCCAGCGAACCCTTGGCCAGGTCATCCTGATACAGGTGGAAGGCAATCACCGACCCCGCCGAACTGGTGTTGGCATAGCGATCCAGGATCACCGGCGCATCTTCCTCGGCCACTTCACGCCCCAGCAGTTTCTTGACGATCAGGTGGTTCATGCTCAGGTTGGCCTGGTGCAGCCAGAAGCGCTTGACGTCCGACGGTTGCAGATCGTTCTCGGCCAGGTGCTTGCCGATCAGCTCGGCGACCATCGGGCAGACTTCCTTGAACACCTTGCGGCCTTCCTGCACGAACAGCTTGTCGCGAGCACCGATGCCCTCTTCCGCCGCGCGGTTGAGGAAGCCGAAGTTGTTGCGGATATTGTTGGAGAACGCCGTCAGCAGCTTGGTGCTGACGATGTCGAACTGGTGTTCGGAGGTGGCCAGGTCGGCACGCTCGACCAGCACGGCGGTGGCGGCATCGCCGAAGATGAAGTGGCTGTCGCGGTCACGGAAGTTCAGGTGGCCGGTGCAGATTTCCGGGTTGACTACCAGCACGGCGCGCGACTGGCCTAGCTGCACGCTGTTGGCGGCGGTCTGGATACCGAAGGTGGCCGACGAGCAGGCCACGTTCATGTCGAAGGCGAAGCCCTGGATACCCAGTGCCTGCTGCACTTCGATGGCGATGGCCGGGTATGGGCGCTGCAGATTGGAACAGGCGACAATCACCCCGTCGACATCGGCGGCGGTGCGCCCGGCACGCTCCAGGGCCTGGCGGGCGGCGGCCACGCCCATCTCGCAGAGGATCGATTGTTCGTCGTTGCCGCGCTCAGGCAGGCGCGGCTTCATGCGCTGCGGATCAAGAATGCCGACCTTGTCCATGACGAAGCGGCTCTTGATACCCGAGGCCTTCTCGATGAAGGCGGCGTCGGACAGCGGCGCCGCCTCGACCTCGCCACGCTCGATGGCGGCGGCGTTGTCACGGTTGAAACGCTGTGCCCAGGCGTTGAAGGATTCCACCAGTTCTTCGTTGGAAATGCTTTGGGCCGGGGTGTACAGGCCGGTGCCGCTGATGACGACGTTGTGCACGGTCGTTCCTCTGGTCTGGGGCCATCGCCACAAGGCGCTGGCCGGAATAAGGGCAACTTAATGGCACCTTGGTACCAATTTTGAGGCGAGGGCTGAGCCCTCGTTCGCGGCGCAAGGCCACTCCTACAGAATCGGCGTTCTCCTGTAGGAGCGGCCTTGTGCCGCGATCGGCCGCACAGCGGCCGCAAATTCCTGCAAGTTTGCCACAACTTTGGGAGCTTAGGCTTCCACCTGACTCCACTGTTTGCTCAGTCGCTTGTCGGAAACCGCCACCTTCGTCCCCAGTTGCTGGGCAAACAACGACACCCGGTATTCCTCCAGCAGCCAGCGGTACAGGGTCAGTTGCTCATCGCGCTTGCCTTCCTGGGCATGCTTGTCGGCGCGGGCCTGGTACTGCGCCCAGCAATTGGCCAGCTCGGCGCTCCACACCCGGTCCTTCTGCACCTGCGAACCCAGCTTCTCCAGACGCAGTTCCACCGCCTTGAGATAACGCGGCAGCTCCTTGAACCAGGCACCCGGCGTCTCCCGCACGAAGCCCGGGTACACCAGGTTGGCCAGCTGCTGCTTGATGTCGTTGAGCGCCACCGCCTGGCTCAGGTCGATCTTGCCCTTGAAGCGCTTCTGCAGGCCATGCCACAGCTTCAGCACCTCCAGGGTCAGGCGGGCCAGGCGCTCGGCGTGCTCGGTCCAGTTGCCGCGCTTGCGTTCGGCCAGCGAGGCCAGGCCCGCGCCATCGCGCGGCAGTGGGTCTTCGCCTTCCAGCACACAGCTGTCGAGGCTGGCCAGGAGGATATCCTCGACCAGCGCCTCGACCCGGCCCAGTTCACGGTACAGCAGCCCCAGCTCGGTCAGCCCCGGCAGCTTGCCACGCAGGAACTTGCCCGGTTCCGCCAACTGCTGCAGCAACAGGCGCTGCAAGGCGCGTCGGTGCTGGAACTCGGCTTCGGCCTGGGTCGAAAAACGCCCTTCGCGTACCGTGCCGTTGTCCTCGACCAGCGCCGGGTAGACCGTCATCGACAGCCCGGCGATCTTCTGCTGGGCGGTCTGCGCCACCTGCGCGAAGGCCTTGGCCTGTACCGGCTGCTCGGCCTTCTCGCTGCGCGGCAGGGCCAGCGCCGCCTGGCTGGCGGCGGCGAAGCGGGCGGTCAGCTCGGCGAGGTCGCGGCCTTCGCCAAGGAACTTGCCCTGGGCATCGACCACTTCGATGTTCATGCGCAAATGGCCCTCGACCAGCCCGGCCGCTTCCGCCCAGGCCTCGTCCGACACCCGCGCCCCGGTCATGCGCAGCAACTCCTGGCCCAGGGCCTGCGGCAATGCCCCCTGGCCGAACGCCAGGCGCGACAGGGCCGCCTTGACGAAGTCGGGCACCGGCACGAAGTTCTTGCGCAGGGCCTTGGGCAGGTTGCGTACCAGGGCGATGCACTTGGCCTCCAGCAGGCCGGGCACCAACCATTCCAGGCGTTCGCCCGGCAGGTTCGGCAACAGCGGCGCCGGCACCCGCACGGTCACACCGTCACGCGGGTGGTTCGGTTCGAAGTGATAGCTCAGCGACAGGCGCAGCTCGCCCACCTGCAGGTGGTCGGGATACTGCGCGGCGGTGACCTCGCTGGCCTCGCGGGCGAGCACGTCCTCTTCGCGCATGATCAGCAGGTTCGGATCCTTCTGGCTGTTCATCCGGTACCAACTGTCGAAGGTCGCGGTCTGGTGGATCTCTTCGGGCAGGCGCGCCTCGTAGAAGGCGTACAGCGTCTCCTCGTCGGCCAGAATATCGCGCCGACGGGCCTTGGCCTCCAGCTCGTCGAGCTGCTCGAGCAGGCGCTTGTTGGCCGCCAGGCACTTGGCCCGGGACTGGATCTCGCCACCGACCAGGCCGTCGCGGATGAACAGCTCGCGGGAAGTGACCGGGTCGATCGGGCCGAAATGCACCGGCCGACGGCCGACCAGGATCAGCCCGTAGAGGGTGATCTGCTCGTAGGCCACCACCTGGCCGCGCTTCTTCTCCCAGTGCGGTTCGAAGTGGTTCTTCTTGATCAGGTGGGTGGCCAGCGGCTCGATCCAGTCCGGCTCGATCTTGGCCACCATGCGCGCGTACAGCTTGGTGGTCTCCACCAGTTCCGCGGCCATCACCCACTGCGGGCGCTTGCGGCCGATGCCCGACGAGGGGTGAACCCAGAAACGCCGCTGACGCGCGCCCTGGTAGTCGCCCTCCTCGGTCTTCTGGCCGATCTGGCTGAGCAGGCCGCTGCCGGAGAATCGCCTTGTGCAGGGGCTGGTAGTCGCAGGCGTCCTTGTTGACCGCCAATTGCAGATCACGGCAGATCAGCGCCAGCTGGCGATGGGCGTCGCGCCACTCGCGCAGGCGCAGGTAGTTGAGGAAGTTCTTGCGGCACCAGTTGCGCAGCGGGCTGGCGGTCAGCGCCTGGCGCTGCTCCTCGAAACCGCGCCACAGGTTGACCAGCGCGGCGAAGTCGGAATCGACATCCTTCCACTGCGCGTGCGCCTGGTCGGCAGCCTGCTGGCGCTCCGGCGGGCGCTCGCGCGGGTCCTGCACCGACAGCGCGCTGGCGACGATCAGCACTTCCTGCAGGCTGCCCTGACGGGCGCCTTCGAGCAGCATGCGACCCAACCGTGGATCGATCGGCAGGCGCGCCAGCTGGCGGCCCAGTGGTGTCAGCTGGTTCTCGCGGTTGACCGCCGACAGCTCCTGCAACAGGTTGAAGCCGTCGCTGATGGCCTTGCCATCCGGCGGCTCGATGAACGGGAAGGCGTCGATCGCGCCCAGGCGCAGGTGCAGCATCTGCAGGATCACCGCAGCCAGGTTGGTGCGCAGGATCTCCGGATCGGTGAACGCCGGGCGGCCGTTGAAGTCGTCCTCGCTGTACAGGCGGATGCAGATGCCCGGCTCGACACGCCCGCAGCGGCCTTTACGCTGGTTGGCGCTGGCCTGGGACACCGCCTCGATGGGCAGGCGCTGGACCTTGGCGCGGTAGCTGTAGCGGCTGATGCGCGCGGTGCCGCTGTCGATCACGTAGCGGATACCCGGCACGGTCAGCGAGGTTTCGGCAACGTTGGTCGCCAGCACCACGCGCCGGCCGCTGTGGGACTGGAAGATCCGCTGCTGCTCGGCCGGTGAAAGCCGCGCATACAGCGGCAGGATCTCGGTGTGGCGCAACTGCGCCTTGCGCAGGATCTCGGCGGCGTCGCGGATCTCGCGCTCGCCGGGCAGGAACACCAGCACATCGCCCGGGCCCTTGCCCTGGCTGCGCTCGTGCTGGGCAATCTCGTCGAGGCTGGCGAGGATCGCCTGGTCGACGGACAGGTCCTCCTCGACCTGGTTGCCCTCCTCGTCGTGCTCGCTGGTCAGCGGCCGGTACCAGGTTTCCACCGGGTAGGTGCGCCCGGACACCTCGATGATCGGCGCGCCGTCGAAGTGCTTGGAGAAGCGCTCCAGATCGATGGTCGCCGAGGTGATGATCAGCTTCAGGTCCGGGCGGCGATGCAGCAGGGTCTTGAGGTAGCCGAGCAGGAAGTCGATGTTCAGGCTGCGCTCATGAGCCTCGTCGACGATGATCGTGTCGTAGCGCTCGAGGAAACGGTCGTGCTGGGTTTCGGCCAGCAGGATGCCGTCGGTCATCAGCTTGACCAGGGTGTTCGAATCGCTCTGGTCCTCGAAGCGCACCTGGTAGCCGACCAGCGCCCCCAACGGCGTGCCCAGCTCCTCCGCAACCCGCGCCGCGACACTGCGCGCGGCGATCCGCCGGGGCTGGGTATGGGCGATCAGGCCATGGCTGCCGCGGCCCAGCTCCAGGCAGATCTTCGGCAGCTGGGTGGTCTTGCCGGAACCGGTCTCGCCGGCGATCACCAGCACCTGGTGCTCGGCCAGAGCCTTCTTGATCTCGTCGCGCTTGGCGGCGATGGGCAGGTTGTCGTCGTAGCGAATGCTCGGCACGCTCTGCTGGCGCGCGGTGACCTGGGCGCAGGAGGCCTGGACCTTTTCCACCCACTGCGCGAGCTTGCCCTCGTCGGGGCGCTTGCGCAGCTCGTGCAATTGCCGGCGCAACCGATGGCGGTCGGCGATCATGGCGTGGTCGAGGTTCTTCAGCAGTTGGTCGATGGCGTGGTCTGTCATGGGACTTTTTAATGATGCAGGCGAGTGCTGCTTTTTCATGATCGGCAGGCGTAAGAGGCGCGATTGTCGCAGATTTGCGAAATCGATGCTGCCTGTGCCCGCCGTTCAGTCGCGATCACGCTCGAAATAGCGGGAGCGCTTGAACAACAACGGGGTAGCAATTGCCACGAAAAAAGCTGACCAGCCAATACCATCAAGTTGCAGGAACTGCTCTTCACCCAGTTGATTACAGGCGGTAATCCCCGTGACGTTGAAGACGATATAGAGAAGAAACCTGATGCACCTTGACCGGCATGCCCAGTCGACCAACGTGCCGACCACGAGGGCATAGCAAATACCATAAAGCACCCACATATCCGCTCCCCTTCAGATAATCAACATCAGGCTGCTGGATTGGGGACCAATACCGCCTTTCACGGTTGCTGTGCCCACCGTTCAGTCACGATCACGCTCGAAATAGCGGGAGCGCTTGAAAAGCAGCAGCGTTGCAACTGCATCACAAAGAATCCACCAGTACATCCCATCCAGCCGCAAGAATTCACGCTCGCCAAGTTGTGTGCACGCCGTTATGCCAGTTGCCATCAACGCCACGCAGACGCAGCATCTGAGCGTTGGTGAGCGACATGCCCAGTCAAGCAATAGGCCGGCGACCAGCCCATAAAGGGTTAGAAAAAAGATCTCAGTCATGGCTACCCTTCGATCAAATAATGAACATCAGGCTGGACGTCTGAGGACCTATGCCAGATGGGCGATTACCTGATAAGTCCTTTGCGCTTGCATGGCGATCCCTGACCATTCTTACAAAGAAAGGGACTTTCACCGCTGGCGCGCCACCTGCCAATTAGCCTAGGTCCGATAAAACTGTGGGAAGCTTCCTAAGCTGCTGCAACGCGGCGGAAAGACCTTGCCAATGTTTAGCTGCCACCGGAATGAACGTCGCCATTCACTGCTTTAATCAACCTTACAGGCCATGTGAGTATCCAGGGATGCTTCTCGACCCGATGATTGCCCGCCCGCTGCCCTACCCTTCGCTGCCGAAGGCCCGGGCCCGTGCCGGTGAAAATCCGCTGGTCCATATCATCATGGCGTTCTGGGCGCTGTGGCATTGCCGTCACGCGCGCCCACCGGACACGTCGCTCACGCACTCCTGACCCGACCCGGCCGCCTTCTGGCCGATTGACTCAGCCTGACCGCTCGCCTGCGCGGCGGTCACGTGTGCCCCAGAGCGAATCCACCATGCACTTTGCCCCCGCAGAGCAAGCCAGGCGTTTCCTGGCCGACAACCCCGATATCGACCTGATCGAGCTGTTCATCCTCGACGCCAACGGCGTGCCCCGCGGCAAGCTGCTGCACCGCGAGGAGCTGCTGGCGGTGTTCGAAAGCGGCCGCCCGCTGCCCAGCACCATCCTCGGCCTGACCCTCAATGGCGACGACGTGGAAAACTCGGGCCTGGTCTGGGACGTCGGCGACATCGACTGCCGCGCCTACCCGCTGGACGGCAGCTTGGTGCGCCTACCCTGGCGCCGGGTGCCGACCGCCGCCGTGCAGGTCAGCATGCACCCCAGCGAAGGCCTGCCGGCCAGCGTGGCCGATCCGCGCCATGTGCTGCTGCGGGTGATCGACGCGCTCAAGGCCGATGGTTTCCACCCGGTGATGGCCTGCGAGCTGGAGTTCTACCTGCTCGACCAGCAGCGCGACGCCCAGGGCCGGCCGCAGCCGGCCTTGGACAGCGACGGCGGACGTCCGTGCGGGACCCAGGTGTATGGCCTGCGCGAGCTGGAGCAGATCGAACCCTTCCTCGCAGACCTCTATGCCGCCTGCAAGGCCCAGGGCATTCCGGCCCGCACGGCGATCTCCGAGTACGCGCCCGGCCAGGTGGAGATCACCCTGGAGCACGGCGACGCGCTCCAGGCGATGGACCAGGCCGTGCGCTACAAGCGCCTGGTCAAGGGCATCGCCAACGCCCACGGCATGCAGGCCTGCTTCATGGCCAAGCCGTTCGCCCAGCTGGCCGGCACCGGCATGCACATGCACCTGAGCCTGGCGGACGCCGCCGGCAACAACCTGTTCGCCAGCGAGGACAAGGCCGGCACCCCGCTGCTGCGCCAGGCGGTGGCGGGCATGCTGCGTCACCTGCGTGAATCGCTGCTGCTGTTCTGCCCCAACGCCAATTCGTTCCGCCGCTTCCAGGCCAACAGCTATGCGCCACTGGCGCCGACCTGGGGCGTGGACAACCGCACCGTCAGCCTGCGCGTGCCCGGCGGCCCGGCAGCCAGCCGGCATATCGAGCACCGCATCTGTGGCGCCGACGCCAACCCCTACCTGGCCGCCGCCGCGATCCTCGCCGCCACCCACCAGGGCATCCGTGAACAACTCGATCCCGGCGCCCCGGTCGAAGGCAACGGCTACGCCCAGGCCACCGAACACCTGCCCACCGACTGGCTGACCGCCCTCGAGGCCCTGGAGCATTCGACCTGGGCCCGGGAGGCGCTGGGCGAAACCTTCCTCGGCGTCTACCTGAAGGTCAAGCGCGCCGAGTACCGCCAGTTCATGGCCGAGGTCGGCGAGCAGGACTGGCGCTGGTACCTGCACCAGGCCTGATGCCCACGAGATTACAAGAAGGAACAACCATGAACGCAGCAGTGAACAACGGCCCGGCCCAGCGCGCGCCGTCCTATTACAGCGCCACCCTCAACGACACCACCGAATACCCCACGCTCAAGGGCACGGTGCAGGTCGACGTGGCGGTCATCGGCGGCGGCTTCACCGGCGTGGCCACCGCCGTGGAACTGGCCGAGCGCGGCCTGAAAGTGGCCATCGTCGAGACCAACCGCATCGGCTGGGGCGCCAGCGGGCGCAACGGCGGCCAGGTCACCGGCAGCCTGTCGGGCGACGAGGCCATGCGCACGCAGATGCGCGACCGACTGGGCGCCGAGGTGGACGATTTCATCTGGCACCTGCGCTGGCGTGGCCACCAGATCATCGAGCAGCGCGTCGAGCGCTACGGTATCCAGTGCGACCTCAAGCACGGCCATCTGCACGCGGCGATGAAACCGTCGCACATGAACGAACTGCGCGCCTTCGAGGCCGAGGCCCAGCGCCGCGGCATGGGCGACCAGGTGCAACTGCTCGACCGCAGCGCCATGCAACATCATCTGCAGAGCCCGCTGTACCTCGGCGCGCTGAAGAACCGCCGCAACCTGCACCTGCACCCGCTCAACCTGTGCCTGGGCGAGGCCCGCGCCGCCCACGGGCTGGGCGCCCTGCTGTTCGAAAACTCCGAGGTGCTGGAGATCGTCCACGGCCCGCGCCCGGCGGTGGTCACCGCCCAAGGACGGATCGAGGCACGCCAGGTGATGCTGGCCGGCGATGTGTATCACAAGCTGGAAAAGCGCCAGCTCAAGGGCAAGATCTTCCCAGCCATGGGCGGCATCGTCACCACCGCGCCGCTGGGCGAGCTGGCCGAGCAGATCAACCCGCAGGACCTGGCGGTGTACGACTGCCGTTTCGTCCTCGACTACTACCGCCTGACCGCCGACAAGCGCCTGCTGTTCGGCGGCGGCGCCAACTACTCCGGGCGTGATTCACGGGACATCGAAGGCGAGCTGCGCCCGTGCATCGAGCGCACCTTCCCGGCGCTCAAGGGCGTGCCGATCGAGTTCCAGTGGAGCTGCGCCATGGGCATCGTGGTCAACCGCATCCCGCAGCTGGGCAAGCTGTCGGACAACGTCTGGTACTGCCAGGGGTATTCCGGGCACGGCATCGCCACCAGCCACATCATGGGCGAGATCATGGCCGAGGCGCTGACCGGGACGCTGGAGAAGTTCGATACCTTTGCCGGGTGCAGGCACATCAAGGTGCCGATGGGCGACCTGCTGGGCAATCCGCTGCTGGCGGCGGGGATGTGGTATTACCAGATGCTGGAAAAGCTGCGCTGAGCCGCAACCTCTCTGTAGGAGCGGCCTTGCGCCGCGAAAGGGCTGCAAAGCAGCCCCAGGATTTCAGCGGCAACGCATCAATCGATGGGGGTGCTTCGCACCCCTTTCGCGGCACAAGGCCGCTCCTACATCGATCGCGCACGCTGCGGATCAGGCGATCTTCTTCAGGCCCTGCTTCTTCAGCTCTTCGTCGCGCAGCTCGCGGCGCAGGATCTTGCCGACGTTGGTGGTCGGCAGCGCGTCGCGGAACTCGATGGCCTTGGGCACCTTGTAGCCGGTGACGTTGGCGCGCATGTGCTCCATCACCTGCTCCTTGGTCAGGGTCATGCCCGGCTTGACCACGATGAACACCTTGATCACCTCGCCGGACTTCTCGTCCGGGATGCCGATGGCCGCGCACTGCAGCACGCCCGGCAGCGCGGCGAGCACATCTTCGAGCTCGTTGGGGTACACATTGAAGCCTGACACCAGGATCATGTCCTTCTTGCGGTCGACGATGCGCATGTAGCCGTCCGGCTGGATCAGGGCGATGTCGCCGGTCTTCAGCCAGCCATTGCTGTCGATGATTTCGGCGGTGGCGTCTTCACGCTGCCAGTAGCCCTTCATCACCTGCGGCCCCTTGATGCACAGCTCGCCCACCTCGCCCAGGGGCAGCTCCTGGCCGTTGTCGTCGATGATCTTGCACAGGGTGGACGGCACCGGGATGCCGATGGTCCCCAGCTGGTTGGCCGAAGTCGGGTTGACCGCCGCCACCGGGCTGGTCTCGGTCATGCCGTAGCCTTCGCAGATGGCGCAGCCGGTCACCGTCTTCCAGCGCTCGGCCACGCTCTGTTGCAGGGCCATGCCGCCGGACAGGGTGATCTTCAGCGCCGAGAAGTCGAGGTTGCGGAACGTCTCGTTGTTGCACAGGGCGACGAACAGCGTGTTGAGGCCGACGAAGCCGCTGAACTTCCACTTGCCCAGTTCCTTGACCATGGCCGGCAGGTCGCGCGGGTTGCTGATCAGCACGTTGTGGTTGCCGATGAGCATCATGGCCATGCAATGGAAGGTGAAGGCGTAGATGTGGTACAGCGGCAGCGGGGTGATGAGGATCTCGCACCCTTCGTGCAGGTTCGAACCCATCAGCGCGCGGCACTGCAGCATGTTGGCGACCAGGTTGCGGTGGGTGAGCATCGCGCCCTTGGCCACGCCGGTGGTACCGCCGGTGTACTGCAGCACGGCGACATCGCCGGACTGCGGGTTGGCCTCGGTCACCGCGCCGCCCTTGCCCAGCGCCAGGGCGTCGTTGAAGCGCACGGCGCCCGGCAGGTGGTAGGCCGGCACCATTTTCTTCACGTACTTGATGACGCTGTTGATCAACAGGCGCTTGAGAGGTGGCAACAGGTCGGCCACTTCGGTGACAATGACATGTTTGACCTGGGTCTTGGGCACTACCTTTTCCGCCAGGTGCGCCATGTTGGCCAGGCACACCAGGGCTTTGGCCCCGGAATCGTTGAACTGGTGCTCCAGCTCCCGCGCGGTGTACAGCGGGTTGGTGTTGACCACGATCAGGCCGGCGCGCATGGCGCCGAACACGGCGACGGGGTACTGCAGGACGTTGGGCAGCTGGACCGCGATGCGATCACCCGGCTTCAGGTCGGTGTGCTGCTGCAGCCAGGCGGCGAAGGCGCCGGACAGGGTGTACAGCTCGCCGTAGGTGATGGTCTTGCCCAGGTTGCTAAAGGCAGGTTTGTCGGCAAAGCGTTGGCAGGATTGCTTGAGTACCGCCTGGATATTGGGGAATTCGTCAGGATTGATGTCCGCCGTGACCCCGGCTGGGTACTTATCCTTCCAAAAATGTTCGATCATGGAAGCCCGCTCCTTCAGCAACAGCGAATTCGGTACGCGTCGATGCGCTTATTATTGATATGAGAGGCCGGCTCATTGCAAACCGGATCCTCTGAAAGCGCGCCGAGAGTAACAGCTTTGCAAGGGGTCGCCTAGAGGTCGAAATGGGCCGACAGGTCACAAAAATGACTCAATGAACAATGCAGGTCATTTTTAGAGTAATTATACAAAATGTCGCGAATCCGCCTGAAAGCCCTGCCCTAGAGAGGGCCTGCGGGAACGGCGTTGCGCTGATCCCACAGGATTGGATTAGCCACCGTCAGGCGATATCGCGCAACTCCCGGCGCAGGATCTTGCCCACTGGAGTCATCGGCAGCGATTCGCGCAACACGATGTGCTTGGGCACCTTGTAGCCGGTGAAGTTGGTCTTGCAGAACGCCTTGAGCTCATCGACGCTCACCCCACCCGCACGCGGCACCACGAACAGCTTCACCGCCTCGCCGGTGCGCTCGTCCGGCACGCCGATCACCGCGCAGCTGGCCACCTGCGGATGGCCCATCACCACATCCTCGATCTCGTTGGGATACACGTTGAAGCCCGAGACGATGATCATGTCCTTCTTGCGGTCGACGATGCGGGTGAAACCGTCCGGATCGATGACGGCGATATCGCCGGTCTTCAGCCAGCCTTCGGCATCCAGGACCTGGGTGGTGGCCTCAACCTGCTGCCAGTAACCCTTCATCACCTGCGGCCCCTTGATGCACAGCTCACCACGCTCGCCCAGCGGCTGCTCGTGGCCCTCGTCGTCGATCACCTTGAACGCCGTGCCGGGCACCGGCAGCCCCACGGTGCCCAGGCGCGCCAGCTGGCCATAGGGGTTGGTGCTGGCCGCCGGCGAGGTTTCGGTCAGGCCGTAGCCTTCGACGATACGACAACCGGTGAGGGCTTCCCAGCGTTCAGCGGTGGCCTTGACCAGCGCGGTGCCGCCGGAATTGGTGATCTTCAGCGCGGAGAAATCCAGCGACTTGAAGCCCGGGTGGTCCATCAGCGCGACAAACAGCGTGTTCAGGCCCACCAGCGCCGAGAACCGCCACTTGCCCAGCTCCTTGATGAAACCGGGAATATCCCGGGGGTTGGTGATCAGTACGTTGTGGTTGCCGGTCACCATCATGCACATGCAGTTCGCGGTGAAGGCATAGATGTGGTACAGCGGCAGCGGCGCGATCATCACCTCCTGCCCTTCCTTGATCAGCGGCTGGCCATCGGGGCCGTGCTGACCGAAGCAGGCCAGCACCTGGAGCATGTTGGCCACCAGGTTGCCGTGGGTAAGCATGGCGCCCTTGGCCAGCCCGGTGGTGCCGCCGGTGTACTGCAGCACCGCGATGTTCTCCAGGGTTTGTGCCACCGGCCTGTGAGTGAGCCCGCGCCCCTGGCGCAGCACCTGCTTGAACGACACGGCCTGGGGCAACTGGTAGGCCGGCACCATCTTCTTCAGCTTGTCGACCACGGTGTTGACCAGCCAGCCCTTGGCCGTCGGCAGCAGGTCGCCCATCTTCGCCTCGATCAGGTACTCGATGCCGGTATCGGGCAGCACCTCCTGCACGCGCTTGCCGAACATGTTCAGGTACACCAGGGCTCGGGCGCCGGAGTCCTTGAACTGATGGCGCATCTCGCGCTCGGTGTACAGCGGGTTGGTGTTGACCACGATCAGGCCGGCGCGCATGGCGCCGAACACCGCAATGGGGTATTGCAGGACATTGGGCATCTGCACCGCGATGCGGTCGCCCGGCACCAGTTCGGTGTGCTGTTGCAGCCAGGCGGCGAAGGCGGCCGAATGACGCTCGAGGTCGGCATAGCTAAGGGTGACCCCGAGGTTGCTGTACGCCGGGCGGTCGGCGAAGCGTTTGCAGCAGCGCTCGAAGACGTCGACGACGGACGTGTAGACATTCATGTCAATGGTGGAAGGTACGCCCGCGGCGCGCTTGTCGTTCCAGAAATCGGCTTGCATTTATTGTTGTTCCTCTACCGGGACATTCCTGACCTGTTCGCCTGCTGGCAAAAAGGTGTTCAGCCGACGTTAGCAGCTCTGTCGAAGGTGGCAAATACGCCAAGTGCCGCCATTAACATTGTGAATCTCTTTTCCGCCCTTCCTGCAATCGATGGCTTTGCGCATACACTGTTGGGCAACCTCCGCGCGCAAGGACCCGCCATGCCCCACGACGCCTTCTGGCTCCCCGCCAGCGAGCATTGCAGCCTTTATGTCCACCAATGGCTGCCGGCCACACCGGTCAAGGCCGTGGTGCTGCTGGCCCATGGCATGGCCGAGCATGCCGGGCGCTACCAGCGCCTGGGCCATGCGCTCAACGCGGCCGGCTACGGGCTGCTCGCCCCCGACCTGCGCGGCCACGGCCGCACCGCTGAACTGGGCAGCCTGGGCCTGTTCGCCCGGCAAAATGGCTGGAATGCCGTGCTCAACGACCTGGGCCTGCTGGCCCAGCACATCGGCCAGCAGTTTCCGGGAACCCCGCTGTTCCTGTTCGGCCACAGCATGGGCAGCTACATCGGCCAGGCCTACCTGCTGCACCACAGCGCCAGCCTACAGGGCGCGATCCTCAGCGGTTCGAACTTCCAGCCGGTGGCGCTGTACCGCGCGGCGCGCCTGATTGCCCGTCTCGAGGCCTGGCGCCAGGGCCCGCTGGGCAAGAGCGCGCTGATCGACTGGCTGTCGTTCGGCTCGTTCAACAAGGCGTTCAAGCCCAACCGCACCGCTTTCGACTGGCTCAGCCGTGATGCCGCGGAGGTGGACAAGTACATCGCCGATCCGCTGTGCGGCTTTCGCTGCAGCAACCAGCTGTGGCTCGACCTGCTGCAGGGGTTGGCGCAGATCAGTCAGAAGAAGAACCTGGCGCAGATCGATCCGAACCTGCCGATCTTCGTGCTGGGCGGCGAATGTGATCCGGTGAGTGCCGGCAAGCGTCTCACCCACCTGGCCGACGCCCTGCGCGCGACCGGCAACCGTCATGTACAGTTGCGCATCTACCCCGGCGCACGCCACGAAGTGCTCAACGAAACCCATCGCGACGAGGTCACCGCCGAGATCATCGGCTGGCTGGAGCAGGCGCTGGCCCTTGGCCGCCCTGCCCGCAGTGAATGATCGGCAGCCTCGTCCGTTCCACAAGGAAGCCCCTGATGACCCAGGTCACCAACACGCCTTACGAAGCCCTCGAAGTCGGTCAGAAAGCTGAATACAAGAAGTCCGTGGCAGAACGCGACATCCAGCTGTTCGCCGCCATGTCCGGCGACCACAACCCGGTGCACCTGGATGCCGAGTTCGCCGCCAAGAGCATGTTCAAGGAACGCATCGCCCACGGCATGTTCAGCGGCGCGCTGATCAGCGCCGCAGTGGCCTGCACCCTGCCTGGCCCGGGCACCATCTACCTGGGCCAGCAGATGAGCTTCCAGAAGCCGGTGAAGATCGGCGACGAGCTGACCGTGCGCCTGGAAATCCTCGAGAAGCTGCCCAAGTTCAAGGTGCGTATCGCCACCAACGTGTACAACCAGAACGACGAGCTGGTGGTTGCCGGCGAGGCCGAGATCCTCGCGCCGCGCAAGCAACAGACCGTCGAGCTGGTGAGCCCGCCGGAGTTCGTTGCCGGCTGAAAGTACAGCGGCACACACGGTCACTGTAGGAGCGGCCTTGTGTCGCGAAAGGGCCGCAAAGCGGCCCCGGCAATCTCTGCTCCAACGCTGAAATCCTGGGGCTGCGTTGCAGCCCTTTCGCGACACAAGGCCGCTCCTACAGGTCTTGCACTCGGCCTGAGCGCTTAGCCCAGCTCTCGCAAGCGCCGCTCGATATGGCGGCGTTCCGGCCCCTGCCGGGTCAGCGTCAATGCCTGCTGCCAGGCCTCGCGGGCCTGTTCGGTATTGCCCAGCTGCCGATGCAGTTCGGCGCGCGCGGCATGGGCCAGGTGGTATTCGCCCAGTTCGCCCCGCTCGAGAATTGCTTCGACCGCCCGCAACCCGACCTGCGCGCCATCACGCCGGGCCAGTGCCGCCGCCCGGTTCAGCTCCACCACCGGTGACGGCCAGTGGCGCTGCAGCACGTCGTACAGGCCGACGATCTCGTCCCAGTCGGTGGCCTCGGCGCTGGGCGCTTCGGCATGCAGCGCGGCAATCGCCGCCTGCACACTGTAGGGGCCGAACTCCCGGCTGCTCAGTGCCTGGCGCACCAACTGGCTGCCCTCCTCTATCTGTGTCCGGTCCCACAGGCTCCGGTCCTGTTCATCGAGCAGCACCAGCTCGCCGTCGGTATCGCTGCGCGCGTTCTGCCGCGAGGCCTGCAACAGCATCAGCGCCAGCAGCCCCAGCACTTCGGCATCCGGCAACAACTGCGCCAGCAACCGGCCCAGGCGGATAGCTTCGTCGGTCAGCGCGCGCGTGGTCACATCCTCGCCCGACGACGCCGAATAGCCCTCGTTGAACACCAGGTAGATCACCCGCAGCACACTCTCCAGCCGCTCCGGCAACTCGCCCAGCTCCGGTACCTGGTAGGGGATCTGCGCATCGCGGATCTTGGCCTTGGCGCGCACGATGCGCTGGGCGATGGTCGCCGGGCTCTGCAGGAAGGCGCGGGCGATCTGCTCGGTGGTCAGGTCGCAGACCTCGCGCAACGTCAGCGGTACCTGGGCATCGAAGGCCAGGGCCGGGTGGCAGCAGGTGAAGATCAGGCGCAGCCGGTCATCGACCAGCAGCTCCTGCTCGCCCGGGTCCTGGGCCTCGCCCTCCAGCAGCATGATCAGGTCCGCCTGGGAGCGGTCGAAGCGGGCACGGCGGCGCAAAGCGTCGATGGCCTTGAAACGGCCGGCGGAGACCAGCCAGGCCCGCGGATTGTCCGGGATGCCATCGCGCTGCCAGCGTTCGACGGCAATGAAGAAGGCGTCATGCAGGGCCTCCTCGGCCAGGTCGAAGTCTCCCAGCAGGCGGATCAGGGTGGCCAGGATGCGCCGGGAGTCGCGGCGGTAGACCGCCGCCACTTCATCCCGGATTTGCCCTTCGCTATTCATCAGCCCGGCGATACCTGGGTCATCGTGCTCTCCTTATTGGGTCAGGGTTGCAACTCACGCACCGGACGCACCTCGACGCTGCCGACCCGCGCCGCCGGAATGCCCCTGGCGATGTTCAACGCTTCATTGAGGTCGCGGGCATCGACCAGGTAGAACCCGGCCAACTGCTCCTTGGTCTCGGCGAACGGACCGTCGGTCAGGCTCATGTGTCCGGCGCGCACGCGTACCGTGGTGGCCGTCTGCACGGGCTTGAGCGCCTCGGCGGCGATCATCCGCCCGGAGCCCTGGATGGACTCGGCGTAGGCCATGCATTCGGCGTCCTCGGGGCTGTCGGGCAGGCTGTGCAACAGCGCTTCATCACAATAGACCAGGCACAGGTATTTCATGATCGTCTCCGGGGCGAGGTGGCGATAGGCGGTCGAGGGCGTTCAAGGTTTGAGATCGAACAGCGCTTTTTGCGTTTCCATGTCGAACGGTGCCGACCAGTGTTCGTGGATGACCTGCCATTGGCCGCCGCTGCGCCGGTAGCCGACAGTGGCGCGCATGAAACCGCACTGGCTCTCATCGTCGGACGGCCCGCAGCGATTGAGCCAGTGGGCCAGGCCCAGGTCACCGTCGGCATGCACGGTCAGTTGCGCCAATTCGAACACCATCGGTCCGGTGCACATGCCCATGCACATCTCCCAATGAGCGCGGTAGGCGGCCTTGCCCTTGAATTGCAGGGCCTGGATGGCGTCGAAGGCGACAATATCGTCGGCGTAGGGGGCAACGATACGGTCCACATCACGCTTGCGCACGGCTTGCATCCAATGCTCGATCAGTTGTTCCAGTTCACGCTCGGCTGCAGTGTTCATCGGTGTTTCCTCCGAAGACTCATCAGGGTTGGTAGTGACGCTTTCAACACTGGTCGAACGGGAAAACGGCAGATCGACAGCCGCCTGGAAATAATTCAGTCGAAGGGCGCGACCGACCAGACTCAAACGGGTGCAGGCAAGATGAACTCACGGTAACCGGAGAGAATCACATACACCGCGAAATAGCAGAAAATGGCCGCCGACAGCAGGTAGGACCACGTCAGCAGCCGATCACCGAGCAAGCGCCCACCATGGCTGGCGATGCCGCACAGCGACACGCACCAGGCCAACCCAGCGGCGAAGAAGCCCCCGAGGAACAGACCCGCGTCGAGCAGACTGCCGCCACCGGACCTGGAGATCAGCACCCCACCCGCCGCCGCGAACCAGAGGATCGCGCTGGGCGAGGACATGGCCAGGAAGATCCCGCGCAGAAACTCACGCCAGCCCGACTCCACCACCACTTCGCCCCGCGACTCCAGGTGCCCGCCGCGCCAGGCCGCCAGCAACATCTTCACGGCAAACCACACCAGCAGCGCCGAGCCGCCCAGCCACAAGGTCCAGCGCACGGCCTCGAACTGCAGCAGCACAGCCATCCCGGCCAGTGCGGCGATGGCATAGACCAGGTCGCCGACGCACGTACCCAGGCCCAGCCAGAAACCCTGGAGAAACCCACGCTGCATGGCCAGGGTGATCATCGCTATATTGGCCATGCCGATGTCCAGGCACAGGGAAAGACTGAGGAGAAAACCGTTGGAGAAAGGCATGCTGCACTCGAAGCCGGGAAAGGGAACGCCATTCAACCGTGGCCGGCCCACAGGCGTATAGGAAAAATTTGCGCCCGCTCAGGCCATTGCCGCCTGCTCGAAGACCTCGTCGGCCCATTGGTTGAGACTCTTGCCGGCAGCCCTGGCGGCGATGCTCGCGGCGGCGTGGACTTCGGGACGGATGCGCAACATGACCTTGCCGGAGGCCGGCTTCTCTGGGGCGATACCTTGTTCGGCACAGTCGGCCAGGTAGTCGTCGAGTGCCTCGCGGAACGCCTCGTGCAACGCGGGCACGGAGCTGGCGTGGAAGCTGATGATATCGCGCAGGCCAAGTACGCGGCCGACGAAAATGTCGTCACGCGCGTCGTACTCGATGCGGGCGGCGTACCCTTTGTATCGCATGCAGCTCATGGTCGGACTCCCGCCCGCAGCAGGAATTCGCGGGCTTCTTCTATCTGATATCGCCTGGCCTCCTTGCCAGGATGTGGGCGATGACACCGCCAGCACTGCCCAGCCAGCAGGATCTTGACCCTGGATCCCTGGCGCTCGTGGATCTGGCCGCCAAGGTGCAGCACCAGGGCCTCGATCTCGGCGAACGGCAATGTAGGCGTGGTCGGTGTTCTGAAGATGCACTCCAGAATCTTGCGATATCGAGTGTTCATTGGAAAATGCTATCAAATAAAGATAGCACCTCCACTGCCAACATTCATTCAGGATTTTTCATTCCCCATCAGCACCTGCGCATAACGCCCACGATCCACATTGGCGCCACTGAGCACCACCGCCACACGCTTGCCGGCCTGACGCCCACGCTCCTGCATCAATGCGGCCAGGGCAGCGGCACCGGCACCTTCGGCGGTGTTGTGGGTGGTCTCGTGATAGAGGCGCATGGCCTCGGCGATCTCGTCGTCGCTCACCCGCACGATGCGTGCGGCATGCTCGCGCACCAGCGCGAAGGCATCGGGGTGCGGCACGCGGCAAGCCATGCCGTCGGCGAAGGTGTCGGCGCTGGCGGTGGTAACGATGCGACCCCGCTCGAAGCTCTGGGCATAGGCATCCGCAGCACTGGAGACCACGCCGACGATCTCGGTGTCCAGCCCCAGCAGGTTGCGCGCCTGGATCAGCCCGCAGATGCCCGAACCCATGCCGATCGGCACGTACACGCAATCCAGGTCGGCCACCGCCTCGAACAGCTCCAAGGCGTAGGTGGCCACGCCGCGCACCAGCTCTGGGTGGAACGATGGGACCATCTGGTAGCCGCGTTCCTCGGCCAGGCGCGCCGCCTCTTCACGGGCAACGTCGAAGTCCACGCCGTGCTCCACCAGTTCCGCGCCCAGGGCGCGCATGGCGGCATTCTTCTCTCGCGAGTTGCCTTCAGGCACCACGATCACCAGCGGCAAGCCCGCCTGGCGCGCCGCCAGGGCCATGCTCTGGCCATGGTTGCCGCGGGTGGCGGTGACCAGCCCGCGGGGGACTTCGCCAGCGGCCTGCAGGGAACGCACGTAGACCAGCCCACCACGCACCTTGAAGGCACCGGTGGGGGCATGGTTCTCATGCTTGACCCAGAGCTGGCAACCTAGCCGCTCGGCCAGCAGCGGCCAGGCATGCTGCGGGGTCGGCGGAACGTGCTGGTGAACAAAGTCGGCGGCTTCACGCAGGGCGGGCAAGTCGAACATGGCGATCTTCCTTCATCGGTAGGGCTTGATCCGATCCTAAGCGCCGGTCATTGTATGGGTCCAAACATATATTGCATGGGTAGCAATTTCGTGTGGATTCCCTCCCTGCCAGACAACGACCAGCCGCGCTACCTGGCGCTGGTCGAAGCCATTGCCGGCGCCATCGAACAGGGCGAGCTGAAAGCCGGCGAACGCCTGCCGCCCCAGCGTCGCCTGGCCTGGACGCTGGGCCTGAACCCAAGCACCACGCAACAGGCGT
The DNA here is from genome assembly GCF_057284075.1 of Pseudomonas sp. TE31087. Taxonomy (NCBI): domain Bacteria; kingdom Pseudomonadati; phylum Pseudomonadota; class Gammaproteobacteria; order Pseudomonadales; family Pseudomonadaceae; genus Pseudomonas; species Pseudomonas sp. TE31087. The sequence continues at coordinate 5,773,260 of NZ_JBXVNN010000001.1, read as the reverse complement.
ACCGCGAGGCTGCGGCGCGGCACCTGGTGTCCGGTGAAGTGGGGCGCGGCACCTACGTGCTGGCCAGCAGCAAGGAGGCGACACTATTCCGCCTCAAGCAGCCCGACCGCCAGCACCCGGTGATCGACCTGTCGACCAACGTGCCAGTGGCCGATCCGCACAATCTTGACCTCGAACACAGCCTGCGCAGACTGCTCGAACAGGGTGAAACCACCCTGCTCGACCATTACCTGGGGCCGGAGCAATTGTTACTGGGGCGGATCCAGGGCGCCCGCTGGCTGGCAAATCGCGGCCTGGACCTGAGGCCCGAGGAGGTGCTGCTCTGCGGTGGCGCCCAACAGGCCTTGATCCTGGTGCTGCAGTCACTGTGCCAGGCAGGCGAGCCGGTGATGGTCGAAGCGTTGACCGCCCCGGGCATCAAGGCGGCCTGTCGACAGCTGCGCCTGCCGGTGCAGGGGGTGGCTCTGGATGAACAGGGTTTGCGCCCGGACGAACTGGACCGCGTCGTGCGGGCCAGTGGCGCGCGGGTACTGGTGACCACCCCGACCCTGCACAACCCGACCGGGGCCTGCATGGGCGAGGCCCGGCGCCAGGCGCTGGCGGCAGTCGCCAGGCGCCACGACTTGCTGGTGATCGAGGATGACGTGTACGGCGCCTTGACCGACCGGCCGCCACTCTACCCTTTGCTCGAAGGCCGCGGCGTGCTGATCAGCAGCTTGTCCAAGACCGTGGCCGCCGGCCTGCGCCTGGGCTGGATCGTGGCGCGGCCAGCGTTGCTGGAGCAGATCGACCCCTATGCCCAGGCCACCCATTGGTCGGTGTCGCCATTGAACCTGCACATCGCTTGCCAGTGGATTTCGGACGGGACCGCCGCACGGCGACTGGCCTGGCAGCGGGAGGAGCTGGCCGAGCGCTGGCGCCTGGCGCGGGCGTTGCTGGGTAATGCACTGCAGGTGGACGGCGTGCCTTCGCCCCATGCCTGGCTGACCACGTCTGCAGAAGCCGAGACGCTGGTTGCCCGGTGTCGGGCGCAAGGAGTGGAGATCGTGCCGGCCAGTGTGTTCGCGGTGGGCACGGAGCGTGTGCGGGCAGTGCGGGTCAGCCTGTCGGCGGCGCACAGCCGCGCGCAGTTGAAGCAGGGGCTGGAGCTCGTCCGGGATTTACACCTGCCCCTGTAGGAGCGGCCTTGTGCCGCGAAAGGGCTGCGCAGCAGCCCCAGATTTCAGTGTTGGCGCAAAGATCGCCGGGGCCGCTTTGCGGCCCTTTCGCGGCACAAGGCCGCTCCTACAGGGATTGTGCGCGGCTCAGTTCAGCCGGCAACCCTCACCCAGGGCACGGTACTGAAGGGTGTGCACCTGTCCCTGATGGTCCTCGTAGGTCATGGTGGCGGGCACCACTTCACAGACGTTGGGAATCGTCGACAGGCTGATCACGCGCTTGATGTCGAGGTTGGTGGAATAGTCGTACTGCTCGACCACGGGTTGGGTGTCTGCGGTCTTGACCTGGTCCGCGAAGGCGAGCGAGGACATACCGACCAATGCAAGAATCAGTAAGGCTTTCATGGATAACGACCTTGATGGCTATCAAGCTGATCGCGTGACTTCTGATGCCGTCAATGGCGCGGAGAAGTTGTCATCGACTGCGAAGATGACACGAAGTACCGATCCCGCTTTATCGTACTGCCGGGGGGATGAGTGAAAGTCTACTCCGCAGTCAGAATAGTTGAACCCCTGGGTCGGTTATTCACCCTTGCCGGATTTGCAACAATCTGCGACAAAGAACCGTCATTTTTCCTGCACGGGCCCTGTCGCGGGACAAGCCCGCTCCTACAGGCTGTATGCGACCTTGTGGGAGCGGGCTTGCCCCGCGATGAGCCCTACAGCGTGAGCCACGCATGCCGCCCCTGACCTGCACCCTTCTGCCCCCTATCCAGCGCCGCCTGCTGGAGCAGTTCTATCGCCAGCACGGCTCGCGCATGCGCGCCGCCGGTGATGGCGAGCAGTGGGTGGCGCGCAGCGGTGACATCGTCGGCGGGATGAACCTGTCACCCGTAGACGGCGGCTACTGGCTGACCGGCCTGTTCGTCGCCCCACAATGGCGTGGCCAGAAGATCGCTTCACAGTTGCTGGAGGCCGCGCTGGCCGACAGCACCTGCGCGACCTGGCTGTTCTGCCATCCGGACCTGACGCCCTTCTACCAGCGCCTGGCCTTCACGCCCGCCACCACACTGCCCGAAGCCCTGGCCTCGCGCCTGGCCCGTTACCAGCGCAGCAAGCCCTTGGTGGCGCTGATGCGGGATCAGTCGTCGGCCACATCGAGCCCGGGGAACAGCACGTCGGTGTAGCCGAACTTGCTGAAGTCCTGGATGCGTGAGGGGTACAACCGGCCGATCAGGTGATCGCACTCATGCTGCACCACCCGCGCATGAAAGCCATCGGCAAAGCGGTTGATCGGGTTGCCCTGGGGGTCGATGCCCGAATAGCTGATGTGCTTGTAGCGCGGCACCACGCCGCGCAGGCCCGGCACCGACAGGCAGCCTTCCCAGCCGTCCTCGACTTCCGTGGCCAGCGGCGTGATCACCGGGTTGAGCAGGATGGTCCGCGGCACCGGCTCGGCGTCCGGGTAGCGCTCGCTGCGCTCGAAGCCGAAGATCACCAGTTGCAGGTCGATGCCGATCTGCGGCGCGGCCAGGCCGACGCCACCGACATGGGCCATGGTCTCGAACATGTCGTCGATCAGTTGCTTGAGCTCAGGGCTGCCGAGCATGTGCTCCGGCACCGGCGGGGCGATGCGCAGCAGGCGTTCATCGCCCATCTTGAGAATGTCGCGGATCATCAGGTATTCGGCTCGCGGGTCTGGGGTTCGGGTGTCACCGGGTGCTCATGGCCGAGCACGGTGACGGTCTGTTGTGGATTATCCTGGGCGAACTCCTTCTCGCCGGGGTTCTTGCCCTCGGCGGACATATGCTCGATCACCGCGTTCATCTCGGCCCCCAGCAGCAGCACCGCGGCAGAGATGTAGAAGTACAGCAACAGCACGATGATCGCCCCGATACTGCCATACATGGCGTTGTAGTCGGCAAAGGTCTTCACGTAGTAGGCAAAGCCCAGCGACGCGACGATCCACACCACTACCGCCAGCACCGAGCCTGGGGTGATGAAGCGGAATTTCTGCTTCACATCGGGCATCACGTAGTAGATCAGCGCCACCGCCACCATCATCAGGATGATGATCGCCGGCCAGCGCAGGATGGTCCAGACGATGACCACCGCCTCCTCCAGCCCCACCTGGGAGGCGATCCAGCCCATGACCTGCGGCCCCAGCACCATCAGCGCGGCGGCCGCCAGGAGCATGCCGGCGACGCCGACGGTATAGATGATCGACAGCGGGATGCGCTTCCATACCGGCCGCCCTTCGGGTACGTCGTAGGCGGCATTCATCGCGCTCATCATCAGGCGCACGCCCGCCGAGGCGGTCCACAGGGCGATCACGATACCCACCGACAGCAATCCGCCCTTGGACTGCTGCAACTGGTCGATCACCGGGTTGACCTGCTCCAGGGCCTGGGGCGGCAGCACCAGCTCGGACTGCAGGCGCAGCCAGGAGAAGAAGTCGGGCAGGTGCAAAAAACCGATCAGGGCGATCAGGAACAGCAGGAACGGGAACAGCGAGAACAGCATCTGGTAGGCCAGCGCGGAGGCATAGGTGGACATCTCGTCGTCGAGGAACTCCTTGACGGTGCGCACCAGCACGCGGTGCAGGGGCAGGCCGCGCAGGTCGGGGAAAATCATAGCGTCTCCTTTCGCCGCTTGATCGGGGTGGCAATGCAACCAGTCTAATAGACCAGGCGGCGAGCGTGCTGTTCGCTGGCGCGTTGCCGAACGCACAATGCAATCGCGGGGCAAGCCCACTCCCACCGCGTGAGAGCGCACTGCCCCGCGACTATGCCACTTCGATCAAGGTTTCTTCACGGCATCCTTGACCTTGCCCACGGCCTGCTGCGCCTCGCCCTTCAACTCCTGGGCCTTGCCCTCGGCGCGCAGCCTGTCGTTGTCGGTCACCTTGCCGACGCCCTGCTTGATGTTGCCCACGGCCTCGTTGGCCAGGCCTTTCGCTTTATCCTTGGTGCCGCTCATGGGATGTCTCCTTGCCGGAAAGACACGGGAAATCGTGTCGACACCTGATCGACCCACGGCCGCTCGCAGGAGTTTCAATTAGTTTGCCTGGTCCCAGCCCAACGGCCTCGCGTTTTCCCCGTGGGAGCGGCGGCGTGCCGATGCGACTTGCCCCGCGATGAGCCCACCCGCACAATATCAGGCCAATCTAGCGTCAACCCGCAGGAACCTGCATGAAACTCGACAAACCCACCGCCATCGCCCGGCGCAACGAAGCACTGACCCGGCCGGTGCTCAACCGCGACAACACCCTGTTCGCCATCCTCGACAAGAAGCGCAACCTGTGGTGGTTCGAGGTGCCGGTGGCGCTGCTGCGCAAAGGCCAGCCAGACTGGGTCAACCTGCTGCTGCACACCCCGGAAACCGATGAACTGCAGCACCTGAAGGTACCGACCAACTTCCTGCGCGCTCACCAGGAGCAGATGGAAGTGCGCAACGCCGGTAAACGCCGCTCGACCATCAGCCTGGCCCTGAGCGCCGACCGCGACTCGCTGCTGCGCGACAGCCGCCCGGGTGGCGAGCAGCTGGACTTCAGCACCTTCGTGCAGGCCTGATCAGGCCCGCTCGATGCGATCGTCATGGATGACGATCCGGCCCTGCTTGAACAGTGCGCCGATAGCTTTCTTGAAGTTGCCCTTGCTGACATTGAACATCTGGCTGATCAGCGCCGGATCGCTCTTGTCGCACACCGCCAGCACGCCGCCATTGGCTTCAAGGCGCTGCATGATCTGCTCGGACAAGCCGTCGGCCAGGGCCTGGCCCACCGGCTGCAGGCTCAGGGCGATCTTGCCATCGGCGCGCACTTCCTTGATGAAGCCCTTCTCGTGCATGCCCGAACGCAGGAACTTGAACACTTCGTTCTTGTGGATCAGGCCCCAGTGGCGGTTGTTGATGATTGCCTTGAAGCCCATCGGCGTCTCGCCGGCCACCAGCAGCTCGACCGGCTGGCCGACCTGGTAGTCCACCGGGGTGCGGTCGAGGTAACGGTCCAGCTTGGCGGTGGCGGTGATGCGCCGGGTGCGTTTGTCCAGGTAGGCGTGGACCACGCAGTAGTCACCGATCTTCAGTGGCCGGGACTCTTCCGAGTAGGGCATCAGCAGGTCCTTGGACAGGCCCCAGTCGAGGAAGATGCCCGCGCCGTTGATGTCCTTGACCTTGAGGCTGGCGAACTCGCCCACCTGCATCTTCGGCTTCTCGGTGGTGGCGATCAGCTGGTCCTCGCTGTCGAGGTAGATGAACACGTTGAGCCAGTCGTCCAGCTCGAGTTCGGCATCCTTGGGGAAGTAGCGCCGTGGCAGGAGGATCTCGCCGTCGGCACCGCCGTCCAGGTACAGGCCGAATTCCACGTGTTTCACGATTTGCAAACTGTTGTAACGCCCAAGCAGAGCCATTTCCGAAGATCCTCAAGACAAGGCGGCTATTCTAACACTTGACCCGCCCGTCCGCCCGAGCGCGCATGCGCCGGAACCCTCGGGCCCACCTTGCGTCCACCGCCTGGCCAGCCTGTGCAAGGATTCGCTCATGCCCCGACGCCTGCCCCAAACCCTGCTGCTCGTCATCGGCTTCGCCCTGGCCCTTGTGGCCTGCAGCCGCATCGACCTGGCCTACCGCAACCTTGACCGCCTGGTGCCCTGGTCGCTGGACGACTACCTGGACATGAACCGCGAGCAGAAACAGCTGCTTGACGAACGGCTCAGAGAACAACTGGCCTGGCACTGCAAGACGCAGCTGCCCGGCTACCTCGACTGGCTCGACCGGGTGCGGCTGATGGTGGCCGAAGACGCAGTCACCGACCAGGCCCTGGAGCAACGCACCCTCGAAGCCCGCCAGGCCATCGGCCGGGTGGCCACGGCGATCACCCCCTCGGCCACCGAACTGCTGCGCGGGATGAGCGACACCCAGGTCGCCGAGATGCGCCAGGCGTTTCGCGCCGACATCGACAAGCGCCGCAAAACCTACGACGAAACCCCGCTGCCCAAACAGATCGAACAACGCGCCGCACGCATGCAGAAGCGCCTGGAACCCTGGCTGGGTGAACTCAGCGCCCAGCAACGCTTGCGGGTGATGAGCTGGTCCCAGGCCCTGGGCGACCAGAACCGCCAGTCGATCGCCAATCGCGCGCACTGGCAGCAGCAGCTGGTGCTGGCAATGGACCAGCGCGCCACGCCCGGCTTCGAACCGCGCCTGGCGCAACTGCTGCAGCGCAAGGAAAGTTTGTGGACGGCGGAGTACCGCCAGGCCTATGAGAACAGTGAACAGCAGGCGCGCAGCCTGCTGGTCGACTTGATGAAGCAAAGCAGCCTTGCGCAGAAGCAGTTCCTGCAGCAGCGCCTGGGCAAGGTGCGGGCGGATTTCAGTGAGCTCAAGTGCCTGAGAGGTTGAAGTTAGCTGGGCTGCTCAAGCCATACCCCCCATGTAGGAGCGGCCTTGTGCCGCGAAAGGGCTGCAAAGCAGCCCCAGGATTTCAGCTTCGCAGCGAAAATGCCGGGGCCGCGTTGCGGCCCTTTCGCGGCACAAGGCCGCTCCTACAGGGTTACATGTTTGGGCGCCATTCAGCGCCCCTTGCGCCGATACGGAAAAACATCGATCACCTTCCCCGCGCGGATCGCCTCCTGCAGCCCTTTCCAGTAATCGGCGTCATACAACTCGCCATGCAGTCGGCTGAACAAGCGGCGCTGGCCGATATCGGCGAACAGGAACGGCGGAAACTCCTCGGGGAACACGTCGTGCGGCCCGATCGAGTACCACGGTTCGCCCGACATCTCGTCCTCGGGGTAGCGCGGCGGCGGGATATGGCGGAAGTTGACCTCGGTGAGGTAGCTGATCTCGTCGTAATCGTAGAACACCACCCGGCCATGGCGAGTAACGCCGAAGTTCTTCAGCAGCATGTCACCAGGGAAGATGTTGGCCGCCGCCAGCTGCTTGATCGCCAGCCCGTAGTCCTCCAGCGCTTCCAGCACCTGGGCTTCGCTGGCCTGTTCAAGGTAGAGATTGAGCGGGGTCATGCGTCGCTCGGTCCAGCAGTGACGAATGAGTACCGTGTCCCCCTCCAGCGCCACGGTGGAGGGCGCCACTTCCAGCAGCTCGGCAAGGCAGTCGGGGTCGAACTTGGCGCGGGGGAAGCGAAAATCGGCGAACTCCTGGGTGTCGGCCATGCGTCCGACGCGATCCACGCTCTTCACCAGGCGATATTTCTCAATCACCGTGGCGCGATCAACAGTCTTGGACGGCGAGAAACGATCCTTGATGATCTTGAACACCGTGTTGAAGCCCGGCAGGGTGAACACGCTCATCACCATCCCGCGCACCCCCGGCGCCATGATGAAGCGGTCGTCGCTGCTGGCCAGGTGGTTGATCAGTGCGCGGTAGAACTCCGACTTGCCGTGTTTGTAGAAGCCGATCGAGGTGTACAGCTCGGCGATGTGCTTGCCCGGCAGGATGCGCTTGAGGAAGTTGACGAACTCCGCCGGCACCGGCACATCGACCATGAAGTACGAACGGGTGAAGGAGAAGATGATCGACACCTCCGCCTCATCGGTGATCAGCGTATCGGCCTCGATGCCATGGCCTTCGCGGTGCAGCAGCGGGATCACCAGCGGCCACTGCTCGTCCGGGGTGTACAGGCGCCCGACCAGGTAGGCGCCCTTGTTGCGGTAGAGCACCGGGGTGAACAGCTCCACTGCCAGCGCCGGGTCCTTGCACACCCAGTCGGGCAGGCATTCACGCAGCTGGTCCTGCAACCGCGACAGGTCGCCCTCCAGGTCCCCGTAGGGCACGTTGAAGCGGTAATCGGCGAAGATTGCCCGCAACAGCCCCTTCAGTCCACCGTCCAGCGCATAGGTGCGGGTCTGCGCCGCGCGCTCGTGGCCGCGCATGGACGGGCGAGTGGTGTGGATGAACATGCAGCCGTCGCTGATCTGGTCATGGCTGAACAGGCTGCAGAACAGCGAGTTGTACCAGGTCTCGGACAGCTCATCGTCCAGCCGCGGGTCGATCAGGCGGATGTAGGCGTTCTTCACCAATGGCCACTGCTCGACGTCCAGCAGTTGGGAGGTCTCGAAGCCTTGGCGCAGCCAGCCGTTGACCTCGGCGACCTTCTCTTCATAGAGATTGATCCGCGCCGCCGCGGCATGCTGGATTTCCTGCCAGCGCGCCTGCTCGAAACGCTCGCGGGCACCGAGGGTGATGCGGCGAAAATGCTCGCGGTAGTCGTCGAAGCCATCGAGGATCATCCGGGCGATGTCGGCGGCGGGCCAGGGTTGGGTCATGCGCGGGATCTCATGGCAAGTTGAGTTAGATAGCTTAGTCGTCCGCAAGCGGCTCGCAGGCAGTGTGGACCTTATCGCGGGGCAAGCCCGCTCCCACGCCGCCAGTGTTCCACACGTGGGAGCGGGCTTGCCCCGCGATAAGGCTTACACAGCAAGAAAGCACAAGAATCCCGCTTGCCCACTGACGTACACTCGCGCCCCTGCCCCACCGCCGGAGACCACCCGTGAGCCCCATCGCCCTTGCCCGTCTGTTGACCCTTGCCGCCGTCTGGGGTGCCAGCTTCCTGTTCATGCGCATCATCGCTCCCGAGCTCGGCACCGTGCCGACCGCCTTTTTCCGCGTGTCGATCGCCTGCCTGGGGCTGATCGCCATCCTCGCCGCCGCCCGGGTGCGCTGGAATTTCGAGGGCAAGCTGGGCGCCTGCCTGGTGCTGGGCATGATCAACTCCGGCATTCCGGCCACGTTCTATTCCGTGGCGGCGCAGGTGCTGCCGGCGGGCTACTCGGCGATCTTCAACGCCACCACGCCACTGATGGGCGTGCTGATCGGCACCTTGTTCTTCCGCGAGGCGATGACCCTGCCCAAGCTCTGCGGGATCTTCCTCGGCCTGTTCGGCGTCGGCATCCTCAGCGGCGCCGGCCCGGTGGCGCTGGACATGGCCCTGGTGCAAGGCGCCCTGGCGTGCCTGGCGGCGACCACCTGCTACGGTTTCGCGGGTTTCCTCGCGCGGCGCTGGGTGGGAACGCTGGACAGCCGTCTGTCTGCCCTGGGCAGCATGCTCGGCGCCACCCTGCTGCTGAGCCCGCTGTTCGCCTGGAGCGCGCTGACCCAGCCGCCTGCCAGCTGGGGCGGCTGGCAGGTATGGCTGTCGCTCTTGGGCCTGGGGCTACTGTGCACGGCGTTCGCCTACATCTTGTACTTCCGCCTGCTGAACGAAATCGGGCCGGTCAAGGCCAGCACCGTGACCTTCCTGATCCCGGTGTTCGGCGTACTGTGGGGGGCGTGGCTGCTGGATGAGCCGCTGTCGATGGCGCACCTGTACGGCGGCCTGCTGATCGCCGCGGCGCTCTGGCTGGTGCTGCGCCCTGCACGGTCGTGATGTGGGAGCGGGCTTGCCCCGCTCCCAGCATTTCTTTACTCAGGCCTCGGCCGCGCGCAACGCCGGCTTGCGGAACACGAACAGCAACCCGACCACGATCAACCCCATTCCCAGCAGGCTGAGCGGCGCCAGGCGGTTACCGAAGATGGCGAAGTCCATCACCGCCGTCACCGCCGGCACCAGGTAGAACAGGCTGGTGACATTGACCAGGTTGCCACGGGCGATCAGCCGGTACAGCAGCAGCGTGGCCAGCAGCGAAACCACCAGCCCCATCCACAGCAGCGCGCCGACGAAGCTGGCGTTCCACTCGACATGCAACGGCTGGAACGGCGCGAACAGCGCGCACAGGGCAAAACCGGCCAGGTACTGCAGCGGCAAGGTGCCCATCGGGTTGTCGGTGATGCGCTTCTGCAGGATCGAGCCGAAGGTCATGCTGGCCAGTGCCAGCAGGGCGAACAGCATGCCCGCCAGGGACACCCCGCCAAGGTTGATGCCCTGGTAGACCACCATCACCAGGCCGCCAAGCCCCAGGCCCAGGCCGAATAGCCGGTTCCAGGAGCGCTGGCGCTCCATCAGCACCACGGTAAGGATCGGTTGCACGCCCATGACCGTGGCCATGACGCCGGGGGTGACATGGGTATTGAGTGCCAGCAGGTAGAAGATCTGGTAGGCGCCCAGCAACACGCAGCCGGTCCCCAAAGCGCGAACAATGCCGCCCCGGGTACGTGGCCAGCGCAAGCCGAGCAGCGGTCCGATCAACAACAGACCGAAAAGCGCCAGGGCCGAGCGCAGCAGCAGGAAGGCGAAAGGGCTGGCCTGGGCCAGGCCGAGCTTGGAAACGATCGCCCCGCTGCTCCACAGCAGGACGAACAGGCTGGTGGTGGCCGCCGAGGCCACGGATGCTTTGTTGAAAACAGACATGTATTGCCACCTGTATACGGGCAAATGAGCCGTACGGAGGGCCTATCGCGTCTTGCGGGGATAGCCGACCGTGTTCAGTAGGTTGCGAGTGCGGTGGGGAGCGGCCTGCGGCCGATCAGCCCAGCACCACGACTGCGCAAGGAGGCGGAGCTACGCCGCCTACGACGCCACTGACAGGTGGTGGGTAGTGACTGATCATGGCCGGCTGCTGGCTGCCACGCACGACCACGCCCGCGACAGGCGCGAGAACGTAAGCGGTGGTGGAAGGGATGGCGGGCATGAGCAGGTCTTCTGGGAAGAGAGTGTTTCGGAATATAGCGGGGGAATCATCGCGGGGCAAGCCCGCTCCCACCAGGAGCGGGAACGAGCTTGCACAACCGGATCAGAACAGCCAGCGGTACAGCGCGTAGGCGACGACAACCGCCAGCACCGGCCGCAGCACGCGGTAGGCCTTGGGGTTGGCGCGCTTGAACTGCTTGACCCGGGTGCTGACGACATTGCTGAAGCGCTTGCTCCAGGCGTAGGCCTGGTTGATCCCGCCGACGCGCTCGTCATCGGTGTTCTGCGGCGCGGTGGCGCGACCGAGGAAGGCGCTGACCTTGCGGTTGATGCGGGTCATCAGCGGGCTGTTGAGCGGACGCTCGACGTCGCAGAACAGGATCACGCGGGTGACATCGGTCTCGTTCTTGACCCAGTGCACGAAGGTCTCGTCGAACATCACGTCCTCGCCGTCACGCCAGGCGTAGGGCTGGCCGTCGACGTAGATGCGGCAGTTGTCCGAGTTCGGCGTGGACAGGCCCAGGTGATAGCGCAGGGAGCCTGCGAACGGGTCGCGGTGCGGGTTCAGGTGGCTGCCGCCGGGCAACAGGGCAAACATCGCGCCCTTGACGTTGGGAATCCCACTGACCAGTTCGACGGTCTTCGGGCACAGCGCCTCGGCCGACGGCAGCGGCTTGTCGTACCACTTCAGGTAGAAACGCTTCCAGCCTTTCTTGAAGAACGAACCAAAGCCTGCGTCGTTGTCTTTCTCGGCAGCGCGAATATAACCCTCGTCGAACAGGCGCATGGCCTCTTCGCGGATCACTTCCCAGTTGTCCTTGAGCACATCCAGCTCGGGGAAGCGCTGGCGGTCCAGGTAGGGCTTGGAAGGCACGCCGGAGAACAGGTACATCAGGCTGTTGTAGGGGGCGAACAGCGCCGAATGGTTGACGAACTGGCGCAGCACCGGCAGGCGTGCCTTGCCGCGCAGGTGCACGAACAGCACGCTGGCGAAGAACACCAGCAGGACACCTGCCTTGGCGACGAAGGAAAAGGTCATGCAACACTCCTTGGAGGGGAAATCTGGCCATCCCCAGATAGCCGGACATCATAAACCCATCCGGGCCGGGTAAAAACAACCGGTGCCGGATCGCAGTGTCAAGGATTGTGCAATAAACGAGAGAGGCCGACATTGCGCCGGATCAGCGGTGGCCCGTATATCCCGGGCCCCGTTCGCGGCACAAGGCCGCTCCTACAGGCGATCGCGACCTCCTTGTAGGAGCGGCCTTGTGCCGCGATGGGCTGCGCAGAAGTCCCTGGCTTACTGCTGGTTTTCCTGTTCAGTAAACATGTCGCTGAACAGCATGCTCGACAGGTAGCGCTCGCCCGAGTCCGGCAGGATCACCACGATGGTCTTGCCCTGCATCTCGGGTTTCTCGGCCAGGCGCACCGCCGCCGCCATCGCCGCGCCACAGGAAATGCCGCAGAGGATGCCCTCCTCCTGCATCAGGCGGATGGCCATGGCCTTGGACTCGTCCTCGGTGACGGTCTCGACCTGGTCGACGATCGACAGGTCGAGGTTCTTCGGCACGAAACCGGCACCGATGCCCTGGATCTTGTGCGGGCTGGGCTTGAGTTCCTCGCCGGCCAGGGTCTGGCTGATCAGCGGCGAGTTCACCGGTTCCACAGCCACCGACAGGATCGGCTTGCCCTGGGTGTGCTTGATGTAGCGCGACACCCCGGTGATGGTGCCGCCGGTGCCGACCCCGGCCACCAGCACGTCAACCGCGCCATCAGTGTCGTTCCAGATTTCCGGGCCGGTGGTCTTCTCATGAATGGCCGGGTTGGCCGGGTTGTCGAACTGGCCCGGCAGAAAGTGTTTGGCAGGGTCGGAAGCAACGATTTCGTTAGCCTTCTCGATGGCCCCCTTCATGCCCTTGGCCTTGTCCGTCAGCACCAGCTCGGCGCCCAGAGCCTTTAACACCTTGCGCCGCTCCAGGCTCATCGAGTCCGGCATGGTCAGCACCAAGCGGTAGCCACGGGCGGCGGCAACGAAGGCCAGGCCGATGCCGGTGTTGCCCGAGGTGGGCTCGACGATGGTCATGCCTGGCTTGAGCTTACCGCTGTCCTCGGCGTCCCAGATCATGCTCGCGCCGATCCGGCACTTCACCGAATAACCCGGGTTGCGCCCCTCGATCTTGGCCAGGATGGTCACTCCGCGCGGGGCGATGCGGTTGATCTGCACCAGCGGCGTGTTGCCGATGGAATGTGCGTTGTCGGCGTAGATACGGCTCATGGCAGGGGTCCTTGAATGCAGGGCTGGCAGGTGGACCTAAAAGGGTAAGCCTGCCGGGGTGGGGCGTAAAGCCTGCTCTGTTACCGGGGGTGACGGACCATTCAGGGACTGAATACCCGGTCTGCGTTTGCAGGCGGCGGGTGCGGGGTTATAGTCGCTGACACATCAATAAACATGCGTTGGCTGCACTGCCCTCATCGCGGGACAAGCCCGCTCCCACAGGTTGCGCTCAAATCCTGTGGGAGCGGGCTTGCCCCGCGATGAGTCGGGCCCAGCCACCCAGAGGATCGGTTCATGAAGTTCGAAGGCACCCGCGACTACGTCGCCACAGACGACCTGAAGCTAGCGGTCAACGCGGCCATCACCCTGGAGCGCCCGCTGCTGGTCAAGGGCGAGCCGGGCACCGGCAAGACCATGCTCGCCGAGCAGCTCGCCGCCTCCTTCGGCGCCCGCCTGATCACCTGGCACATCAAGTCCACCACCAAGGCCCACCAGGGCCTGTACGAGTACGACGCGGTCAGCCGCCTGCGCGACTCGCAACTGGGCGTGGACAAGGTCCACGACGTGCGCAACTACCTGAAGAAGGGCAAGCTGTGGGAGGCCTTCGAGGCCGACGAGCGGGTGATCCTGCTGATCGACGAGATCGACAAGGCCGACATCGAGTTCCCCAACGACCTGTTGCAGGAACTCGACAAGATGGAGTTCTACGTCTACGAGATCGACGAGACCATCAAGGCCAAGCAACGCCCGATCATCATCATCACTTCCAACAACGAGAAGGAACTGCCCGACGCCTTCCTGCGCCGCTGCTTCTTCCACTACATCGCCTTCCCCGACCGCGCCACCCTGCAGCAGATCGTCGACGTGCACTACCCGAATATCAGCCAGTCGCTGGTCAGCGAGGCACTGGACGTGTTCTTCGACGTGCGCAAGGTCCCGGGCCTGAAGAAAAAACCGTCCACCTCCGAGCTGGTCGACTGGCTCAAGCTGCTGATGGCCGACAACATCGGTGAGGCCGTGCTGCGCGAACGCGACCCGACCAAGGCCATCCCGCCGCTGGCCGGTGCCCTGGTCAAGAACGAGCAAGACGTGCAACTGCTCGAGCGCCTGGCCTTCATGAGCCGGCGCGGCAACCGCTGACAGGAGCCGGGCCATGCTGCTCAACCTGTTCAATGAAATGCGCGCGGCCAAGGTACCGGTGTCGGTGCGCGAGCTGCTCGACCTGCACCATGCCCTGCAGAAGGGCGTGGTGTTCGCCGACATGGACGCCTTCTACTACTTGGCCCGGGCCATCCTGGTGAAGGACGAGCGCCATTTCGACAAGTTCGACCGCGCATTCGCCGCCTACTTCAAGGGCTTGGAAAACCTCGACCGGCATATCGAGGCCCTGATTCCCGACGACTGGCTGCGCAAGGAGTTCGAGCGCTCGCTGACTGACGAGGAACGGGCGCAGATCCAGTCCCTGGGCGGCCTGGACAAGCTGATCGAGGAGTTCAAGAAACGCCTTGAGGAGCAGAAGGAGCGCCACGCCGGGGGCAACAAGTGGATCGGCACCGGCGGCACCAGCCCGTTCGGCTCCGGCGGCTTCAACCCCGAGGGCATCCGCGTCGGCGAGGCCGGCAAGCGCCAGGGCAAGGCGGTGAAGGTGTGGGACCAGCGCGAGTACAAGAACCTCGACGACCAGGTCGAGCTGGGCACGCGCAACATCAAGCTGGCCCTGCGCCGCCTGCGCAAGTTCGCCCGCGAAGGCGCCGCCGAGGAGCTGGATATCGACGGCACCATCGACCACACCGCCCGTGACGCAGGCCTGCTGAACATCCAGATGCGCCCAGAGCGACGCAACACGGTCAAGCTGCTGTTGCTGTTCGACATCGGCGGTTCGATGGACGCCCACGTGAAGGTCTGCGAGGAACTGTTCTCGGCCTGCAAGACCGAGTTCAAGCACCTGGAGTACTACTACTTCCACAACTTCATCTACGAGTCGGTGTGGAAGAACAACCTGCGCCGGACTTCCGAGCGCTTCTCCACCTTCGACCTGCTGCACAAGTACGGTGACGACTACAAGGTGGTGTTCGTCGGCGACGCGGCCATGGCGCCCTACGAGATCACCCAGCCGGGCGGCAGCGTCGAGCACTGGAACGAAGAAGCCGGGTATGTGTGGATGCAGCGCTTCATGGAGAAATTCAGGAAGATCATCTGGATCAACCCGTATCCGAAGCAGGCCTGGGAGTACACCGCTTCGACCCACCTGGTGCGGGACCTGATCGAGGACAGGATGTTTCCGCTGACCTTGCAGGGGTTGGAGGATGGGATGCGTTACCTGTCCAAGTAAACTTCAGGAGGGGGCTGCGCTATTTCGCTGAAGAAACAGCAGCCCCTCACTCATCTGAAGTTCAAGCGCTTGTCAGACTTAGCAACCTATTGATCTCACTGGCGTACCAGTCGTCGACGGCTATAGCCTGCCCATTGCGCAGACTCTCCATTCTCCTTGAAAGGATGCGTTCGACCTTATCCCCTGCATTTCGTGCATTCACCGCATTTGCCGCCTGCGGCGCTAGCTCTGGGCGCTGTCCGGACTCATAGTACTGACCAGAAGCCAGCCAAGCCAAGACCGCAGCGTCGTTAAAAGCTATACCGTAGGGACCTTGTGGTGGGGGGAGAAAGCGTTCGCCGAGCTCAACACTTACATTGCCACTCACCACCAAATCAAATGCGTTTTTGGTCGAGGCGATCAGAACATTTCGTGCCTGATTAGGATGACCATCGAGCAAATAACCGATATAGCCGATGCCCACCCGCTCCACTACCGACCCCACATTACCTCGCTTGAAGTCGCGCTTTAGTTGGTAGGGATCCACACCTTTGGCCATACCCAGGTTTTTGAACGGAATTAACGCCCCCGCATCGAAAAGGGTTCTTTGCGCCTTTGAATTGATTGCATGAGCCCACTTCACTGGCAAAATCCCTCGGCCGGAGGGGTCGACGTTATTTATCGGATCCCCACCACAATAGGCATAAGCATTGGTCCCCCCCTTGCCGAATGGACTCATCTCATCCGCAGATAAAAAACGCAACAAGGAAGGGCTGTACAAACGGTACCCGTTACCCAGCAGGTAACCCTCGGCATCTGCGTCCCAATGCTCTCCATTGAACGCAAGAAAAGCTGCCTCCCCGGCATCTGCGCAGTAGCCGTACGCACTGTATGCAGGCTGCCTAGCTGCTGGCTGGCCAGCCATTATCGAGCGGGACCTGTCGACAGCTAACAGCTCAATCTTGCATCGCGCAGCCATCGGCTGCCTCCCGTTCCGATCACACCTGAGTGGTATTGGTAAATGCTGACCAGAGGCCCGGGGAGCTGCAACTGACAAAACTACCAGTTACCTGCAAGCAATCCTTGCCAACTCAGCGATTACCGCCAGCGCTCGCTATAAGCTTTCAGCTCGGTCCATGCCAAATCCTGCACCACTGCCCGAAACCGCACCGCAGTCCCCGGCATGCACTGCGCCAATTGCGCCAGCGCCAACGGCGTCAACGCCCCCAGGCGCGGATATCCACCGATCGTCTGCCGGTCATTGAGCAACACGATCGGCTGTCCATCCGGCGGCACCTGCACGGCGCCGAGGGGGATCCCCTCGGAGATCATCGGCGCGCCCTGGTAGACCAGTTGTGGCCCGAGCAGGCGAATGCCCATGCGGTCGGCACGGCTGTCCAGCGTCCAGTCACGGTTGAACACCTCGAACAGGCTGATGCCGCTGAAGTCACCGATCTGCGCGCCCATCACCAGGTCCAATACCGGTTTCTCGGCATACACCGGCCGCAGCGTTTCGGGCACGTGGGAGCGGGCTACTTCCGCGATGGATCCAGCAGCATGCAGTACCTCCCCTTTCACCAACGCCCGGCCCTGGCCATCTACCCCGCCCAGCTCTTCCCGTACCACGGTGGCGCAACTCCCCAGCACCGACTCCCCCACGAACCCGCCCGGCACCGCCAGGTAAGCACGTACCCCCTGGCGAGGCTGACGCAGCGTCAGGCGCTGGCCCTTGCCCAGATTGAAACTGGTCCAGGGCGCCACGGCCTGCCCGTCGATCTGCGCATCCAGGTCAGCCCCGGCCAGCGCCAGCACGCAGTCCTGCTCGGCCACCACGCTGAAGCCGCCAAGCGCAATCTCCACCACGGCGCTGCCCAGGGCATTGCCCAGCAGCCAGTTGGCCCAGCGCATCGCTACCCAGTCCAGCGCGCCACCCTGGGTCACGCCCAGGTGCCGCACACCGAAACGCCCGGCATCCTGCAACAGACACAGCGCGGTGCTGGCCTCGACTCGCAACTGGCTCATGCCTGGGCCTCCAGCGGGCTGTCGTCACCGCCCAGGTTGATGAATTCGGCCCGCTCGACGGCCACGAAACGCACCCGATCGCCAGGTTGCAGCAGGCTGTAGCCCTCGCGCTCGCGGTCGAACAGGCGCACCGGCGTGCGACCGATCAGGTTCCAGCCGCCCGGCGACACGGCGGGATAGGCGGCAGTCTGGCGTTCGGCGATGCCGACGCTGCCCGCTGCCACGCGCTTGCGCGGGGTGCTCAGGCGCGGCGTGGCCAGGCGTTCGTCGACCAGGCCCATGAAGCCGAAGCCCGGCGCGAAACCCAGGGCGAACACCGGGTAGTCGCGAGCACAATGCAGGCGGATCACCTCGGCCTCGCTCATCCCGCCGCGCGCGGCCAGCACCGGCAGCTCGGGGCCGACACTGGCGTGGTACCACACCGGGATCTCGTGCCGACGCCCGGCCTGGCCGGCATCCGGCCGCAGGCCCTCCAGCGCGTGCTGGATACGCTGGCGCGCCTCGCCCGGCGCCAGGTCGAACTGCACCATCAGCGTGGTGTAGGACGGCACCAGGTCGATCAACTGTTGGCCGAAAGCCTCCCGCAAGCGCTGGCTGGCGGCGAGGATCCACGGCATGTTGCCTTCATCGATGGCATCGAACAGCCGCACCATCAGGCTGTCGATGGCCACCACCTCGATACGTGGCGTCATGCTTGCTCCAGTGCATCCAGGGCCTGGCGGATCTGGCGCACGGCGGCCACCGAGCCGTCGTTGTCGCCGTGCACGCACAGGGTGCTGGCGTTCAAGCGCACGTCGCTGCCGTCGTCAGCCACCAGGGCCTCGCCCTTGGCCAGGCGCAAGGCCTGCTCGACCACCAGCGCCGGATCGTGGTGCACCGCGTTCGGCAGGCGCCGCGACATCAGGTGCCCGCTGGCGGTGTAGCCACGGTCGGCGAAGGCCTCGAACCACAGCGGTACGCCGACTTCATCGCCCAGGGCCTGGGCGGCGCTGTCGTCGGCGGTGGCCATGAGCATCAGCGGCAGACCGCTGTCGAACGCCGCCACCGCTTCGAGCACGGTGCGCAGGATGTCCGGGTTGGCCATCATGTCGTTGTACAGCGCGCCGTGGGGCTTGACGTAGGCCACCCGGCCGCCGAGCACCCGGCAGATGCCGTCCAGGGCGCCGATCTGGTAATGCAGCAGGTCGCGGATCTCGTCGCTGCTGCAGGCCATGGAGCGGCGACCGAAACCCATCAGGTCCGGATAGGCTGGGTGCGCGCCGATGGCCACCCGGTGCTCCAGGGCCAGGGCCACGGTGCGGCGCATGGTACCCGGGTCGCCGGCGTGGTAGCCGCAGGCGATGTTGGCGCAGTCGATGAACGGCATGACCTTGGCGTCCTGGCCCATGCGCCAGTTGCCGAAGCTCTCACCCATGTCGCAATTGAGTAGCAGGCGTTTCACCTGGCGGACCTCCGTATCAATATTCATGATGCCTACCTTAGCGCGCCTGGAGCGCTTTGCCGCGGGTTTCCGGCAGGCTCAGGGCCGCCAGGATCACCACACCGTAGGACACCGCGGCGAAGGCGCCAATCCCCAGGCCCAACGGCACTTTCTCGCCGAGCAGGCCGATCAGCAACGGGAACATCGCCGCGACCACCTTGCCGATGTTGTAGCAGAAGCCCTGCCCCGATCCGCGGATCCGGGTCGGGAACAGTTCGGTGAGGAACGAGCCCATGCCGCTGAAGATGCCCGAAGCAAAGAAGCCCAGGGGGAAGCCCAGCCACAGCATCACCCCGTCGCTGACCGGCATTTGTGTGTAGAGCAGGACGATGACGAACGAGCCCACGGCGAACAGGATGAAGTTCTTCCTGCGCCCCAGCAGGTCGCACAGGTAGGCGCTGACCACGTAGCCGATGTAGGAGCCGACGATGACCATCGCCAGGTAGCCGCCGGTGCCCAGCACGCTCAGGCCGCGCTCGTTCTTGAGGAAGGTCGGCAGCCACGAGGTGATGGCGTAGTAGCCGCCCAGGGCGCCGGTGGTCAGCAGCGAGGCGCGGATCGTGGTCCAGAGCATGCCGGGGGCGAAGATCTCGTAGAACTGCGCAGGCGCCTCGGCCTGTTCCACGGCCTTGGCCTGACGGTAGATCTCCGGGTCCTTGACCAGGCGCCGGACGAAGATCACGAAGATCGCTGGCAGCAGGCCCAGCAGGAACAGCGCGCGCCAGGCCTGCTCGGCCGGCAGCCAGGAGAACAGCAGGGCATAGAGGATCGCCGTCAGGCCCCAGCCGATGGCCCAGCCCGACTGCACCATGCCCACCGCCTTGCCACGGTCCTGGGCACGGATCACCTCGCCGATCAGCACCGCGCCGGCGGTCCATTCGCCGCCGAAGCCGAAGCCCATCAGGGTGCGGGCGATCAGCAGTTGCTCGTAACTCTGGGCGAAGCCGCAGAGGAAGGTGAAAAAGGCGAACCACAGCACCGTCAGCTGCAGGGTGCGCACCCGCCCGATGCGGTCGGACAGAATGCCGGCGATCCAGCCGCCCAGGGCCGAGGCGATCAAGGTGCTGGTGTGGATCAACCCGGCCTCGGCGGTGCTGATGCCCCACACCATGATCAGGGTGGGGATGACGAAACTCAGCATCTGGGTGTCCATGCCGTCCAGGCCGTAGCCGATCTTGCAGCTCCAGAAGGTGCGTCGTTGCTGGGAGTCGATGTCGCGGTACCAGGCGAAGGGGCCGCTCGAGGTTCGGGCGGGGGCCTGCTGCTGCACGCCGGTCGGGTTCATGGTTGCCTCGGCTTGTTGGTATTGTTCTATGGGCGACGTCGGGCGTCGCGGCCTGGGCTTCATGTTCAGAGGCCGCGCCGCCTGCGTCCAACGAGAAAAACCGCCGGTCTGGAACAAGAAAAACTGATCATGAACCTTCGTTTCCTCGAAACCTTCGTCTGGGTCGCCCGGCTCAGGAGCTTCCGCCTCACCGCCGAGAAGCTGTTCACCACCCAGGCCTCGGTGTCCAGCCGCATCGCCGCGCTGGAAGCCGACCTGGGCGTGAAACTGCTGCTGCGCGACTCCCGCGGGGTCAGCCTGACGCCGGAAGGCGCCAAGGTGCTGGAGTACGCCGAGCGCATGCTCGACACCGCCAAGGCCATGAAGCAGTCGCTGGACAGCGACCGGGCCAAGACCGGGCGCATCCGCCTGGGGGTGATGGACACGGTCATCCACACCTGGATGAGCGCCCTGGTGGCGGAGCTGGGCGAGCGCTACCCGCAGGTGGAGATCGAGCTGGTGGCCGATACCGCGCTGAACCTGCGCGAGCAGTTGCAGAAGGGTTTTCTCGACGTGATCCTGCAGACCGACCTGCTGCGCGAGCAGTCGATCCGCAGCCACGACCTGGCGCGCTACCCGATGGGCTGGATCGTCGCCGCCGGCTCGCCGCACCACCGTACCTACGCCTCGCTGGCGGAGCTGGCCCGCGAGCGCATCGTCACCTTCTCGAAGAACTCGCGGCCGCACCAGGAAGTGCTCGGCCTGCTGCAGGCCGCCGGAGCCGAGGCGCCGCGCCTGAACTGCGTGAACTCGGTGGCGGCCATCACCCGCCTGCTGCGCGACGGCTTCGGTATTGGCGCATTGCCGCCGGCATTGGTGGATGGCGAACTAAGCCGTGGCGAGCTGGTGTTGCTGGAAGGCTTGCAGCCACCGCCGAGCCTGGAGCTGGTGGTGGCGTGGCAGACCGGTGTGGCGCTGGTGGACGAGGTGGTGGGCGTGTGCCGGCAGGTGCTGGAGCGCTATGCGCGGGATGTGGGCGGGCAGCGGATTGTGCTGGTCTGAAAGGCCCGTCGCGGGCTAACTCATGACCCTCGAATCCATAAAGCTAAAAACAGAGAATTTTCCCACGACCATTTAGGAAGTCATGATCGAGACTTCCTCCTGTATCGCTCCTAAGGTCACTGTCCTGTAACGGCTTCTCCTTCTCCGGAGAGCACGGCAAAACTGGACAGGGACTTTCCATGCCTACTCAATCCGATCTGAATTGCCGCTTCGAGCCGTTGGCACGGAGCTATCCATGACCCTCAGCCTCAGTCAATCCATCCTGGACGCACAACGCCAAGCCATCCCCGTCCCCAAGCCCCGCTGCTCCGCCTGCCAGCGTATCGGCCTGCCCATCCTCCTGCTGCGTACCGCCTACGCCCCCAGCCCCAAGACTCTGAGCACGCGCAACCTGCCCAACTACAATGGGGTCGCCGGCATCCCCATGCACAGCGAGCAGCTGCGCATCCTGCGCCAGGGCTATGTCTACGTGCTGCTCGACCAACGGGTCTGGCACGCCTACCAGGTCACCCCCGAAGGGGCACTGCGCCAGTTCCCGGCCTTCCAGCCACCCCCGCAAGCCGGCAAACCCTTGTCCACGGCCTGCCGGCAAGAACATCACGATGTGATTGCGTCGTTCATCAACATCAACACCCTGCTGTACTCGACCGCCTGGATCGCCTTCGCCAACGACCCCTGGCCCAAACCCGTGCTGGACCAGTACAAGCACGCCATCGCGAACAACGACCCCGAGCTCACCAGCCGCTTCCTCGCACTCGACCTGAAAGCGGCCCGCGAAGCGCCCGGCAGTGTGGGCCGGGCCATGCACGCAGACCGCCTGCAACTCGACGAGGTCCTGGAATACGCCGTGCCCAGCACCGGCCCCTTCACCAGCGTCCATGGCTTCTACCCTCGCCTCGAGCGCCTGGCGGCCACGCGCACGTACATCGCTGCCCTGATACAACGCGAAGAGCTCGCCGACGGCGTGCTCGCGCTGACGGTGCCAGACCCCGTCGGCATGGTCCAGGAGTGCAACGCGCAACGCCTCGCCTGGGCCCAGGCCCTGCAGGCCTGGCGCGCCGAGCCGCAACGGCACTTCGAGCATTTCACCTCCCTGGCCCTGCTCGGCATTCGCGAGCTGAACGCCACGCTGGCCGCCGGCGAGGCCGCCACCGAAGTCGAGCGAGAAGCACGGGAGGTGGAGCGCTGGAACAGCAGCCCCCTGCTCGCCGCCAAGGCTCCCCTCCCCGCCGTGGATGTCGAGGCCCAGTTGCCGCGCCGGATCGAACGCAAGCAGCAGGAGGCACGGGAGCGCTTCGAGGAACGCTACGACGAGGGCGCACGCAGCGCCTTCGCCCGCGCCTACGAGACCGAACTGCACAACCGCCAACAGCTGATCGACCAGCTCGCCACCTTGTACGCCGAGCTCTACGCCGCCCCGGCGTTTCAACGCATCGCCTACAACGACTACAGCGCCATCGACTGGCGCTCGGCGGAGTACTTCGTAGGCATGATGAGTTCCTGCCTGTACGGCGGCCCCAGCGAAACCCAGCCGCAGGACGGCGCCGCGCTCGGCGCAAGCCAACGGCTGTGGCAACAGGAACTGGAAGACCCCGACAGCCTGCTGTACCAGGCCCTGGTCGCCAAGCACCAGGGCCTGCTCCGGCAACTGCTGGAGGCCTTGACCAGCCAGGACCTGAGCAAGGTCTACGACACGGTCAAGGGCCTCACCACCAGCTACGAGGGCCAGCAGTTGATGGTCAAGCCGGTGCGCGACGCCATCGGCCAACTGCTCGCCGCCACCGCCAATGCCGGCAACACCCTCCACCAACACCTGTCCGCCGGCGCCAGGCAGATGATCGGCTACGTGCACAGCGCGGCGCTGCTGCGTTTTGCCGGGCAGCACATGACGCAGCTCGTCGTGCCGCTCAGGGCGGGCGAATACCTGAAGCTGCTCAACGAGGGCCTGCAGGCGCGCACCGATGCGCTGCTCGGCCAGCTGGACCAGGCCTTTCGCAAACCCGCCGCGCACAAGGTCAACGCCATGCTGCTCAGCGGCGCCATCACCGCGGCAGTGTCCGGCAAGCACGGCAAGGTCGTGGAGCTGGTGCTCTGGACCATGGAGAGCGCCGAGGACCTGCAGGCCCGGTTGCAGCACCTGCAGGCCAGCGCGGGTACCGGCGCCGGCGAGGCCTTGCGCAGCGTGCGCATAGGGGCAGACAGCCTGCAATACCAGGCCGCCCACAGCCTGCGCCTGCTCAGCCTGAGCGCGGAGCAGACCCGCGCCCTGGCCCGTGAGGCCATGGGCAACCTGCGCAGTGGCTTGTCTGGCCTGGGGCGGGGCCGTGCGGACTTGATGTTAAGCCTGGGTGGGTTGTGGTTTCAGCAGGACAGCCTGCGCAGGAATCATGACGCGCTGATCGCGATCCCGGGCAATGCGGAGGCCGAAGCGTTGGCGGCGGTCTGGTCGTCGTCCATCGGGGTTTTGGGGTTGAGTATTGAGGCGACAGGGAAAGCGATCGAGATATTGCGGCCTGCCCGGGTTGCCGTGACGGCGGGCTCGACATTGATGCAGGGGACGCAACTTGTGAAGTACGGTGGTGCCATTGCTGCCGTGGCCGGTATAGCAGATGGAACCAATTATTTACTAGCGGCTCAACGAACAGGTGCACAAGGCGATCTAGCATCCAACCAAAAATATAATATTGCAGGCCTATCTGCGATTGGTTCAGCATTCGTAGGAGTAAGCACACTTTACTTTGGGACCGCATTCCTAGGCCCTGTAGGTATAGCACTACTACTTGCACTTTCGGCCTACACGCTTGCTACGATCGCAAAGAAAAACGAATCGTCCCCACTGGAAATCTGGGCTCGCCAGTCCAGATGGGGGCTGCCAGCGTCACATCGTGAATGGCAGGTCGCAGAAGACAATGACAACGCTATAGGTGCTCTCAATGCTGCCCTATTGGGCATCACTGCGCATGCCTCAATAGATATAACATTCAAAGAAACACACCCTCCGAAAACGATAGAACCGTTCGTCACGCTGAGGGACAGCTTCTCGGTTCCACTCGAAACACGTCTGAACTACACAATCACCATTCCTAACTTTGCTCACGGACAGGCAAGGTACGAATGGACGCTGGCAGTTTATTCACCGGGTAGAAACACTGTACCGACCGTGTACTCAGGAGACAGCGACAAGGTAAAAACCGAGTTACATGAGAGCATCGGCAGTCCAGAGAATAGTTCTCACCAAGGAAAGACTCTAAGAATAGAAGGAAGCACACCAACCGCAGATTTCAAAACTATCGACGCCTTTGAGTTAACAGTCAGCTATTGGCCCAACAAGGACGACACCACAAATTTCGCGAAATTAGTAAAAAAACAGGACAAACTGGACGTAAGGGGATAAAAATGAAAAGACCTATCCTGATTCCTCCGTGCCCAGGCTGGAAAGAGGACTTCAACCTCCCAAACGCACCGACTAAAGTCGACCCTTCTCCCATACTGCTAAATTCAAACCATCAAGACGACATCTACCTAGAGATACCTCGCAACTCAGTCAACACTGGAGGACTATTAACCCTGTGCATTCCATTAAGCATTACAACAATCATTCTTGGCGCAAGAATAATAGCAACCAGCATTCAGCACAATAACTACGAGTCACTATTAACCATATCAATACTAATATCCATTATAACTTGGCAGGTAGCAATATATTTTCGCCTAGTCCGCACCGCCCCGCGCGACGAGCCAATACGTTTCAACCGTGCCCGTCAAAAAGTCTACGCTTACAACTTTACGTTCTGTTGGTGGAACCCTTTCACCCCATGGCCAATAAAAATCGTCAGCTACGATTGGAAGGATGTACGCGCCGAACGCTGGAGAAAACAGGCAGTCACCCACCAAGGCTCGCACCTCGTGAAGACAGGGATTATGTTGTCCGTCGTCGAACCGGGTACCAACAAGGTAATCGACCGGTTCTCTTTGAGTAATACGTACGGGGAAGAGTCCATCTGGGTCTACATCTGCACTTACATGCAACATGGTCTCGATGCTGTTTCACCTGCCCCACACAATGAAGATCACAACCTTCTCCTGTGGTATCAGTTCGCCAAACGCTTGGCACCAGAGGTCAAATGGCCAGAAGCTATAGACCACGAATCCCGCACGGCCCCACACACAGCTCCACTTAAAAAGGTTGAGTTGCCATGAGGCCGCGGAAGTCGTCACCGGCCCTATCCATAGGGAATTAGCGACGGGATCAGCGAGAGCAATGCCACGCGTACGCCTATTCGTGTGATTGCACGAGTGTGCAGTGAAACCTGGTCGTGCCACCCAACAACTGGACTCTTGAGTAAGCAGGCACTGAAGGCTAGCGCCAGCTTTCCTTCACCACCTTGCGCCGCCCGCCAAGAATCACCCAACCAATCACCAGCAACAGGCTCTCGACCATAAACGCCAGCACGAACCCGCTGCCGATCCCCCAACCGATCGCCTCGGGCACCAGCAGGATCTGATAGCTGTAGCCCTTGAGCGTCTCCTCGCGCAGCGCCGGCTCCGGCTGTACCAGCACATGCCAGGTGCGGCTCACCCACGAGCCTTGCAGGGCCTGCCATTCATGCTCGAGCAACTGGTTGCGGATCAGCAGGCTCTCGATGCTGTTGGCATCGCTGGTGAACACCGGATCGTCGCTGCCCCGGTAATGTCGCACCAACGCCTGCAGGTCACCGTTGAAGAAGCGCTGCGCGGTCTGGCGGAAGCCGTCGAGCGCCTGGCGCGATTCGAGCAAGTGCGCCTCGACGCGCTGGCTGTAGTCCTTGACCAGCCCCGGCACCTGGAGACCGGCCAGCAGGCCGAAGGTGAACAACAGCAAACGCAGGTAACTTCTGAACATGCAGCTTCCTTAACTATGGCCGTGGGCAATGCACTCGCCATGCCGCCACAGCCCCCATTGACCCGGCTCGTAGCGGTTCCAGGTCTCGTTCTCGGTCAGCGGCTCGGTGGCGATCACCGTGACCACGTCGTTGGGGGTGGTTTGCGTGTGGAAGTCGACGATCAGGTCGACATCCTTCAGCCGCGCCGCGCCGAACGGTGCGCGGCGGGTGATATGCACCAGTTTGGTCGAGCAGAAGCAGAACAGCCAGTCGCCATCGCTGAGCAGGCAGTTGAACACGCCCTGGCCACGGTAACCGGCACAGGCTTCGACCAGCACCGGCAGCAACTGCTCGACCTCGACCGGCTCGGGGAAGGCTTCACGCACGCGGTTGAGCAGGTCGCAGAAGGCCGCTTCGCTGTCGGTGTCGCCGATCGGCCGGTAGAACATGCGCTGGCCGCTGAAATCGCCCAGCTGGCCGTTGTGCGCGAAGCACCAGTTGCGGCCCCACAGCTCACGCACGAACGGGTGAGTGTTGGACAGGCAGACCTTGCCGACGTTGGCCTGGCGGATATGGCCGATGACCACTTCGCTCTTGATCGGGTAACGCTGCACCAGGTTGGCCACTTCCGACTCGCTGCTCGCCGCCGGATCCTGGAACAGACGCAGGCCGCGCCCTTCGTAGAAACCGATGCCCCAGCCATCGCGGTGCGGGCCGGTGCGCCCGCCGCGCTGCATCAGGCCGGTGAAGCTGAAGACGATGTCGGTGGGGACGTTAGCGCTCATGCCCAGCAGTTCGCACATGTTGCGGCTCCTGGCTTAAAGACGGGGTTCGACGCGGCCCTGCCCGGGGCCGGAGCGGCGTACAGGGGCGGGCGGAGGATCGTCACGGTAGCGGTCTTGACGGTTGGCGGCCAGGGACGCTTCGGCCACGACCTCGTCTTCTTCCTTGGCCTGGCGCTGGGCGGCGGCCTCACGCTGGGCTCGGCGCTCGCGGGCACGCTTTTCCAGCGGCCAGCGGATCAGCACGAAGACGATATACAGGGCAAAGGCGAGCATGCCGTACATGGCCAGGTCGGAGGCGGCGCGCCAGGCGTTGTTGCCGACCTTGAAGGCGACGTCCAGCGCGGTGATGGCGATGGCCGGGGCGAAGCTTTCCTTGACCGGGTCGACGATGGTCGGCGAGAACAGCAATACGGCGATGATCACCCGCAGCGGCTCGCGCAGCCAGCGCCACATCCAGCCGGTCAGCTTGAAGCCCACCAGCAGGCAGCCCAGGGCGGCAACGGCGTACAGGCCCCAGGCGAGGGTATAGTCGTGTTCGGTCATGGTGTGGGTGCAAGCCAGGCAAAGAGATGCCTATGATAAACACTTTTCCCGGCGCAGGCTGCCCCCGCCCCGCAAGGGACCTGCAGCGGCCCTTCGCGGGGCAAGCCCGCCCCCACCTCCAGACCTCGATCAGGCGTGGGAGCGGGCTTGCCCCGCGATGGGGTCCACAATCGATGAGATCACCCATGCCCCTACCCCTTCCCGCCCCGATCGCCCATCAAGCCAAAGGCCACGACCCCTACGCCTGGCTGCAGCAGCGCGACACCCCCGAGGTCCTGGCCTACCTGGAAGCGGAAAACGCCTACCAGCAAGCCGTCCTCGCCGACCAGGCGCCGCTGCGTGAACAGCTGTTCGAAGAAATCAAGGGCCGCATCCTCGAGACCGACCTGTCGCTGCCCTCGCCCTGGGGCCCGTACCTCTACTACACCCGTACCACCGCGGGCGACGAATACCCGCGTCATTACCGCTGCCCGCGCCCGGCCGACGACAGCAACACCGTCGATGAAAGCCGCGAAGAGCTGCTGCTCGACCCCAACGCCCTGGCCAATGGCGGCTTTCTTTCCCTCGGCGCCTTCAGCGTCAGCCCCGACCACCGCCTGCTGGCCTACAGCCTGGACACCAGCGGCGACGAGATCTACACCCTGTACGTCAAGGACCTGGCCAGCGGCGCGCTGAGCGCCCTGCCCTTCGACGACTGCGACGGCAGCATGACCTGGGCCAACGACAGCCAGACGCTGTTCTTCGCCGAACTGGACGACACCCACCGCCCCTGGCGCCTGCGCCGCCACACCTTGGGCGAGGCTGGCGCCATCACGGTGTTCGAGGAGTCCGACGGACGCTTCTTCCTGCACTGCTACCGCGCCAGCTCCGAGCGCCAGCTGGTGCTGCTGCTCAACAGCAAGACCACCAGCGAGGCCTGGGTGCTCGATGCCGCCACGCCACAGGCTGATTTCACCTGCCTGGCGCCGCGGGTCGAAGGCCATGAATACTTCCCCGACCACGGCCAGCTCGACGGCCAGTGGCGCTGGTTCGTGCGCAGCAACCAGGACGGCATCAACTTCGCCCTGTACCACGCGCCGGCCGAGAGCGTGCCGACCCGCACGCAGTGGCAGGTGCTGGTACCGCACCGCGACGACGTCATGCTCGAAGGGGTGAGCCTCAATGCCACGGCGCTGTCCCTGAGCCTGCGCGAAGGCGGCCTGCCGATCATCGAAGTGCACCCGCAAGGCCTGCCGGCCTACCGCGTGGAACTGCCAGACGCCGCCTACAGCCTTTACGTTCAGGACAGCCTGGAATTCGCCAGCACGCGCATCCGTCTGCGCTACGAAGCGCTCAACCGCCCGGCCCAGGTGCGCCAGCTGGAGCTGGCCACGGGTGACCAGCAGGTACTCAAGCAGACCCCGGTGCTCGGCGCCTTCGACGCCGACGACTACGTCAGCCAGCGCCTGTGGGCGCTGGCCAAGGATGGCACGCGGGTGCCGATCAGCCTGGTGCGCCGCCGTGTCGACGAGGGCAAGTGCGTGCCGCTCTACCTCTACGGCTACGGCGCCTACGGCGAGAGCCTTGACCCGTGGTTCTCCCACGCTCGCCTGAGCCTGCTGGAGCGTGGCGTGGCCTTCGCCATCGCCCATGTGCGCGGCGGCGGCGAGCTGGGCGAGGCCTGGTACCGGGCCGGCAAGCAGGAGCACAAGCACAACAGCTTCGACGACTTCATCGCCTGCGCCGAACACCTGATCGCCGAAGGCGTAACTACCCGCGAACGCCTGGCGATCAGCGGTGGCAGCGCCGGTGGCCTGCTCATGGGCGCGGTGCTCAACCTGCGCCCCGAGCTGTTCCGCTGCGCCATCGCCGAAGTGCCGTTCGTCGATGTGCTCAACACCATGCTCGACCCCGAGCTGCCGCTGACCGTCACCGAGTACGACGAATGGGGCAACCCCGAGGAGCCTGAGGTGTACGAACGGATCAAGGCCTACGCCCCTTACGAGAACGTCAAGGCGCAGGCCTACCCGGCGCTGCTGGTGGTCGCCGGCTACAACGACAGCCGCGTGCAGTACTGGGAGGCTGCCAAGTGGGTGGCGCGCCTGCGCACGCGCAAGACCGACGACAACCTGCTGCTGCTCAAGACCGAGATGGGCGCGGGCCACGGCGGCATGAGCGGGCGCTACCAGGGGCTGCGCGACGTGGCGCTGGAGTATGCGTTCGTCTTCAATGAGCTGGGCGTGGCGTAAAACGCGATTTTCGTTGTCATAGCGTCAAGCTGACGTGGGAGCGGGCTTGCCCCGCGATGCGGACAGGCCAGGCAGCGCCATCGCCTGGTCGAACCTGATCGCGGGTCAAGCCCGCTCCCACGATGCCTCACTACTTACCCAGCAGTTTGTGGCGCTTTCCAGACATTCGAAGAAGAACAACACATGCCCGACACCCAGCACCTGAACGCCGAGATCCGCGACATGCTCATGGACTGCGGCCTGTTCGACACCCTGCAGCCCGGTGATTTCCTCGCCGCCGCCGGCTACTTCAGCCTCACCGCCGTCGCCCAGGGCCAGACCCTGTTCAGCGAAGGCGACGCCGGCACCTTCATGTGCATCCTCCATCGTGGCGTGGTCTCGGTGCGCAAGACCGACGGCAACGGCGCCCAGGTGGAGATCGCTACCCTGCGCAAAGGCCGGGCCTTCGGCGAGATGGCCGTGCTCGACGGCGAACGCCGCTCGGCCACCTGCGTGGCCGCCAGCGACTGCCAGCTGCTGACCCTGGGCAAGGACGCGCTGGAAAAGATGCTCAACGAAGCGCCGCGCATCGCCGCACGGATCATCCGCGCCCTTGCCGTGGCCTTGTCCAAGCGCCTGCGCATGCAGGATGGCCAACGCCTGGCGCAGCAGGTCTAGCGACCCTTGTCAGGCGGTTTTGGTGGATCCTGAGTCAGCCCGGGCAACGGCTGGCCCTTGGGCGGCCCCGGCAGCGGCATCGGCGGCAACAGCGGCGCGCCCGGCCGGTTGGCGCCGGCCTTGGGCGGCGTGCTCGGGGTGATCTGCGGGTAAGGTGTCGGCGTCGCGTTGCCGGGCGCACCGGGGACCGTCGTGAGCGGCCGCTGCTGGCCCGCGGCGTCGGCCGTGGATACAGCGCCAAGCAACAGCGCGGCGAGGATCGCATGCAACATCGGCAGCCTCCTGTCAGAAACCTCCCTACAGGCTACGCCCAATGGCGCGATTTTGCCTGTCCGCCCGCCCCACAGGCGCGCTAGACTCAAAGGCATAACCGTCATTGCCCTGATCAGAAAAAAGGTAACACCATGAGCTCCACCTCCGACGCCACCGCCCGCCTCGACCGCATCCTCGCCGATGCCAAGCGCGACAAGGAAATGGGCTACCGCGACAAGGCGCTGAAGATGTACCCCCACGTCTGTGGCCGTTGCACCCGCGAGTTCTCCGGCAAGCGCCTGTCGGAACTGACCGTGCACCACCGCGACCACAACCACGACAACAACCCCCAGGACGGCTCCAACTGGGAGCTGCTGTGCCTGTACTGCCACGACAACGAGCACGCCCGCTACACCGACCAGCAGTATTTCAGCGAAGGTTCGCTGAGCACGCCGAAAGTCGCCGTGGCCACCCACAACCCGTTCGCCAACCTGGCCGCGCTGATGAAGAAAGACTGAACGTCGATTCGCGCCCCCGGCGTGCCGGCAAGCCCGTATAATCGCGCTCTTTTTTTGCGAAGGGCCCCGACACGTGGCGAACAAACGGTACAGCTGCATCGGCCTGTTCAACCCCAAATCCCCGGAAAACGTAGGCTCGGTGATGCGTGCCGCGGGCTGCTATGGCGTCAACTCGGTGTTCTACACCGGCAAGCGCTATGAGCGTGCCCGCGATTTCGTCACCGACACCAAGCGCGTGCACTACGACATCCCGCTGATCGGCATCGACGACCTGCAGCGCATCATTCCGCTGGGCTGCACCCCGGTGGCCGTGGAGCTGGTAGAAGGCGCACGGCCATTGCCTGAGTACACCCACCCGGACCGGGCGATCTACATCTTCGGACCTGAGGATGGCTCGTTGAGCGAAGACGTGCGGGGCTGGTGCGAAGAGACGATCTACATCCCGACAGAGGGCTGCATGAACCTGGCGGCGACGGTGAATGTGGTGCTGTACGACCGCATGGCCAAAGGCTTGAACACCCGTTCGGGGCCGAAGTTCAAGTAGCCCTCACGCCTTGCGCTCCCCAATCCGGCTCCCGTGCAATCCTGGCGTCTACGCGGCGAAATAAACGCTACCGTAGGCCGTTGCCGTTGTGCTTTTGCTTTTGCTTCTAAGCGCGCGATATCCCAGGCGACACAAATTGCGACTTCAGGAGGCCGAACGCAGGCCTTGCGGAGGGAGGTGACGGGCATCCATGCCCGTCACCTCCCTCCGCAAGCCCTGCGTTCGGCCTCCTGAAGTCGCAACTTGTATCGCCTGGGATATCGCGCGCTTAGAAGCAAAAGCAAAAGAACAACAACAACAACAACAACAACAACAACAACAACAACAACAGCAACAGCAACAGCAACAGCAACAGCAACAGCAACAGCAACAGCAACAGCAACAGCAACAGCAACAGCAACAGCAACAGCAACAGCAACAGCAACAGCAACAGCAACAGCAACAGCAACAGCAACAGCAACAGCAACAGCAACAGCAACAGCAACAGCAACAGCAACAGCAACAGCAACAGCAACAGCAACAGCAACAGAAACATCGAAACTTAGAAATTCTCCACAGTCGTTCAGCCACGGCAGCCAAACCATGTCACGACTGATTAAATACGCTGATCAAAATTTTCATTACAACCAACATGCTCGCCAACGGCACCCACAGCCAAGTGTTATAAACCAACCTTGCTCAGGATAGCCTCGAAGTTGACCGGGACAACCACGCGGAAAATTACACTGAACGCTTGCACGCTGGTCAAAGTCTGCTGGATATCACCAACCTGAGGAGATCTGGCAATGCACGATACCCATTGGACAACGGACGCACCGAAACACAATGTCCACGGCCTGGAGCGCGTCAGCTCCCTGGCTGGGGGCGCGTTGATGATCAGCAAGGGGCTGCGCCACGGTGGCCTGATAGGGATGTTGCAGGTTGCCGTCGGCGGCTTGGCGCTGGCCCGTGGCGTGAGCGGGCATTGCTCGACCAAGGCGTGGTGGTTGCGCCATCGCGCCGAATACCTGCGCCTGCATCGCGACATAGAACGAGGCGCTGCCGAGCTCAAGGCGCTGAAGGCCAGCGCCGAGGCGGCGACCCGTACCGCGACGGTAACCGGCGGTTGAAAGCATCGCGGGGCAAGCCCGCTCCCACGAGCCCACGTTCAAAATGATGTCCGGGGGCGTGGGAACGGGCTTGCCCCGCGATAGATCCTGCGCCTAGCGCAATACCTTGCTCTGCAACACCTCGGACTGTCGCCCGAGCACGTTCTCGCTGATCTGCACGAACTCCTCGGTGCTGACGCTCGACAGGCGCATCAGCGCGCGGGCGACGTCGTCCAGCGAGCGCTTGTCGTGGTGGTGCAGGCGAATCTCGCGATCCAGCGCCTGGAGCAGCAGCACGCCACGGGCCACCTGCGCGGCATCGGCCTTGGCACCCTTCAGGTGGGTCACCTTGGCCGCCAGCTTGTGCTGACGGGCCTGCAGCGCCTCGTAGCGATCATCGCTCATGCCGCCAGCGCGGCGCAGCAGCTCGGTGGCGTAGTAGTCGGCCAGGCTCTCGCCCAGCCAGTCGCTGCCGTCGCGGTCGTTGATCTGGGCGAACAACTGCACCAGTTCGCGCAGCACCGGGCTGGAGCCATTTTCGCTGACCAGCGGGCGCGTGCTGTGCAGGTACAGCGAGTTGTTGCCAGCCAGCACGCCCC
Organism: Pseudomonas sp. TE31087; assembly: GCF_057284075.1. Classification (NCBI taxonomy): domain Bacteria; kingdom Pseudomonadati; phylum Pseudomonadota; class Gammaproteobacteria; order Pseudomonadales; family Pseudomonadaceae; genus Pseudomonas; species Pseudomonas sp. TE31087. The sequence continues at coordinate 5,740,027 of NZ_JBXVNN010000001.1, read as the reverse complement.
GCCACATCTCGTCCCGGGCACCGACCAGCAGCAGCTTCGGCGGGTTGCGCGGGAACACCGCCTGCAACTGCGGCCAGACGAAGGTCAGCAAGGTCAGCGTGTCCATGCGCCGCATACCCTGGCCCTGCGGCGCGGCCACGGTCACCTCGGTGTCGCCCAGGCGCGCCCGACGGCTGCCCAGGTTGCCGGCGAGCATCCAGCCGGTGGGGCGGTCGAACAGCCGCGACACATCGTCGATACGGAATTTCTGCCGGCCGATGCGTGGCCAGGCGGTTTCGACGCTTTTCCAGCCCGCCGGCAGGTCGAAGGTCAGCCGCGAGACCAGTTCGGTGCCGTCCTGCTGGTCGAGGCGCGCCGGCGGCACCAGCTGGTCGCCGCGAAACAGCGCCCAGTGCGGCGTGATGCGTGCCTCATGGGCGGCGCCTCGGGGTTGCTGGTCGAGCAGCACACGGTAACTGAGGCTGGTCTTGCCCGCCGCCGGGTGCCAGACGCCACGCCCGTTCTGCACCTGCCACTGGCCATCGGCGAGAAAATCGCTGTAGGCACCGGGCTTGCCCAGGTCGAAGTCCAGGCTGCGCACCGCGCTGCCGTCGGCCAGGGTCAGGCGCACCTCGGCCTGGCCGCTCTGCGGCAGCAGGCGCACCTGATAATCGAGGTCGACTTTCTTCGCCAGGACCTGCGAACTGGCCAGCAGGCCGACAACCAGCAATAACGGGCGACGCATAAAAAACTCCTTGTTTCCCGGACACTCAACCCGCGCGGAAGATCAGATGGTCTTCCCAGTCGTCTTCATCCACGTCGTTTTCGCTGAGCATGCGCCCCGACCGGGAAATGCGCTGCTCGTGTACCTGCTGGCGATCACCGCTGATCAGGTGGTGCCAGGCCGGCAGGTCCTGTCCTTCGCTGACCAGGCGATAGCCGCAGGTGGGCGGCAGCCACTTGAACTGGTCGGCCTTGCCGGGGGTGAGCTGGATGCAGTCGGGAACGTGTTCGAAGCGATTGGGGTAGTCGCTGCACTGGCAGGTCTGCAGGTCCAGCAGCTTGCAGGCGATGCTCGTGTAATAGACGCTGTTGTCTTCCTCGTCCTCGAGTTTCTGCAGGCAGCACAGGCCACAGCCGTCGCAGAGCGACTCCCACTCCTGGTCATCGAGCTGGTCGAGGGTCTTGCGCCGCCAGAAGGGCGCGGTATCGGCGATCATCACACGGTTTCCTGCAGTCAACGTCAAGCCGCGGCGCGCGGCGGCGCCAGTCTAGAGGCAGTCCGGCGGCAACGCCAGACCGCTTGTCAGTGCTCACCGGACGCAGTAGCGTGCGGTATTTTCCCCCGCCCTTGCAGGAGCACCCATGAGCGCCACCCCACGCATCGCCGACTATGCCATCAACGAGCAGTTCATCAATCGCTGGTCGCCCCGCGCCTTCACCGCCGAGCCGATCAGCCAGGAAACCCTGCTGAGCTTCCTCGAGGCCGCGCGCTGGGCGCCTTCGGCCTACAACTCGCAGCCGTGGCGGTTCCTCTACGCCCGCCGCGATACGCCAAGCTGGGAGCGCTACCTGGGTATCCTCAACGAGTTCAACCGCAGCTGGGCGCAGCACGCTTCGGCGCTGGTGCTGATCATCTCCAAGACCACCTTCGCCGCGCCCGGCTCCGATGAGGAAAAGCCTGCACTGTGGCACACCTTCGATACCGGTTCGGCCTGGGGCCATCTGGCGCTGCAGGCGAGCATCAGCGGCTGGCACAGCCACGGCATGGCCGGTTTCGACCAGGACCTGGCCCGCCGCGAGCTGAAAATTCCCGAGGGCTACGCGCTGCATGCAATGGTGGCGATCGGCAAGCTGGGTGACAAGGCGACCCTGGCCGAAGGCCTGCAGGCCCGCGAAGTGCCGAGCCCGCGCCGGCCGCTGAGCGAGCTGGCGGCCGAGGGTGAGTTCAGCCTGTAATTCTCTGTCGCCTGGGCCGGCCTCTTCGCGGGCAAGCCCGCTCCCACAGGTGTGTCACTGCTCTTGTGAGCGGTGATATCCCTGTGGGAGCGGGTTTACCCGCGAAGAGGCCGGTTCAGGTCAATAGCCTCGCTGGAAATCCACCTCGCCCCGCAGTGCCTGCTCCGCCACATACGCCCGCGCATTCGCGACGAACAACCGCACCATCGCCGTCGGCGAGGTCGGCGCCGAGCTGTGTCCGGTCAGCAGCAGCCCCCAGGCGGTCCAGAACGGATGGCGCTGGGGCAAGGGTTCCTGGCGACAGACATCGATCACCGCGCCAGCCAGGTGGCCCTGCTTGAGCGCCTCGACCAGGTCGGCATCGACCACCGCCACGCCACGCCCGGCATTGATGAACAAGGCGCTGGGGCGGAAGCACTTGAACAGCGCCGCATCGTACAGGTCGTGGGTGGCCGGGGTATCGGGCAGCAGGTTGATTACGTAGTCGGCCTGGCCGACCAGGCGCGGCAACTGGTCGAGGCCCGCCACTTCGACGAAGGGCGCCTGCTCACGGGCACTGCTGGCCACCCCGTACAAGATGACACCAAAGGGCACGAGAAACTCGGCAACTTGCTGACCGATATCTCCGGTACCGACGATCAGCACCCGCCGCCCTTCCAGGGTCCGCCCCGGGCGATCATCCCAGCGCCGCTCGACCTGGCTGACCAGGCGCGACAGCACATCGCGCTCATGGCCGAGCATGTAGGTCAGCATGTACTCGGCCATCACCTGGCCGAAGATGCCCACCGCCCGTGTCAGGCGGTAATCGCGTGGCAGGCCGTCGGCCAGCAACGGGGTGATACCAGCCCAGGTCGACTGCATCCAGCGGGGCTTGTGGCCCTGGCGCAACAGGCTGGCCAGCAGGTCCGGCTGGCCCAGCCACACCGGACAGTCGGGGGCCAGGCGCGCCAGTTCGGCGGAGTCGCCACTGGTCAGGACCTCAAGGTCCGGCGCTGCCTCGCCCAGCAGGCGAGCATAGTTGGCATGATCCTGTTCAGCGATCAGAACGCGCATGTGAAACACAACCTTGGCAAACAACGGAAGCGGCCCGCCAGGCGGGCCGCAGTCAGAGAGGGGATCGCGCCTGGATCAGGCCGGGTCGTTGCGGCGCAGCAGTTCTTCGGGCAGGTGCTCGATGTACTCGTCATCCGGCGGCGGCATCTGCAGGTGGTAGCCCTGGTTGTCGAGGTTCTCCAGCACCTTGGCGATGTCCTCGCGGGCCAGCTTGCGCTCGGGCGTCAGCACCAGGTCGAAGGCATGCACCGGGGTGCCGAAGAACGGCAGCAGCGCCTCCGGCACACGCTCCAGGCCCTCGGCCTTGAGCACGTAGAGGTACATTTCGTTCTTGCGTGGGCTCTTGTAGATCGAGCAGATACGTTTCATCGGGAATCTCCGGCGCCCGCCAGGTCGTCCAGCAGGGCCTGGCCCATGCGCTCGCGACGCCAGCCGCGCAGCGCATCGGGCAGTTGATAGGGACCGTCGGGGTAGCCGCTCTTGAGCAGGGCTTCGAGGGCTTTCTTGCGCAGCATCAGTTCCGGGGCGATGCCCAGCCGCTCGCCTTCGGCCTGGCCGATGGCGCGCAGGCGCTTGAGAATGCCTGCGGCTTCGATCGGCAGCGGCTCGGGCAGCGGCTCGGGCCACTGCTCCTGAGGCTGGCTGGCGGCGCGCTTGATCAGCTGGATCAGTTGCTCACCGTCCTGGCGGATGGTGCGCGGGTGCATCTCGTCGATTTTCGCCAGCGCCGACGGGCTGTCTGGCTGGCTCCTGGCCATGGGCCACAGCGAGTGTTCCTTGAGGATGCGGTTGCGCGGCACATCGCGGCTGCGGGCCTCGCGCTCGCGCCAGGCGCACAGTTCGCGCAGCACGGCCAGTTGCTGGCGACCGAGCTTCCAGGCCAGCTTGACGTCGCGGTACAGGGTTTCGGGCTCGACTTCGCGGCGCAGCGCGGCGACCAGTTCGGCGCCGTCTTCCAGCACCCAGGCGTACTTGTCATCCGACAGGCGCGGGCGCAGGGCGTCGAACAGTTCGGCCAGGTGCACGGCGTCTTCGGCGGCGTAGCTGACCTGGGTGTCCGACAGCGGGCGTTGCAGCCAGTCCGAGCGGGTCTCGCCCTTGGGCAGTTCGAGCCCCAGCACCTCTTGCACCAGGCGCGAATAGCCCATGGAGAAACCGATGTTCAGGTAGCCGGCGGCCAGCTGGGTGTCGAACAACGGCTGGGGCAGCTTGCCGGTCAGGCGCAGCAGCACTTCCAGGTCCTCGCTGCAGGCATGCAGCACCTTGACCACGCCGCTGTCCTCGAGCAGCCCGGCCAGCGGCTGCCAGTCGCGGATCAGCAGGGGGTCGATGAGATAGGCGCACTGGCCGACGCCGATCTGGATCAGGCCGGCCTTGGGGTAGAAGGTGTCGACCCGCATGAATTCGGTGTCGAGGGCCACGAAGGGCTGTTCGCGCCAGCTTCGGCAGTGTTCGGCCAGGGTCTGGTCGTCACGGATCCAGTGTATTTCGATGGCCACGAGGCTCTCCCACTAACATTGGCGCGCAGTATATACGGCGCGGCCCCTGGGGGTGAAACCTCGCGCCATCCATGGTGCCGGGCGGTCGACCGCTCAGCGTTTGGCCGCCAGCCACGGCCGGCAGCTGGCGAACATGTCCAGCGATCGCTGGTAGACCTCGGTGCGCACCTGCAGCAGGCCGAGCATCGAGTGGAACAGGTTGTCCTGGGACAACGGCGCATCGCGCAGCTTGCCCAGGCAATCGGTGTCCAGGCCGAAGTCCTGGCGGTAGCTGTCGGAGAACCAGGCCAGCAGCGGCACATGCTTCTGCTGGTCCGGCGCGATCATGTAGGGCGTGCCGTGCAGGAACAGGTTGTACTCGCCCAGCGACTCGCCATGGTCTGAAAGATAGATCATCGCGGTGTCGACCTTGTCCTGTCGGCTGCGCAAGGTATCGATCAGGGTGGCCAGCACCTTGTCGGTGTAGGCCAGGGTGTTGTCGTAGCCGTTGACGATCTCCTGCTGGCTGCACTGGTTCAGGGCGTTGCTGCGGCACACCGGGGAGAAGGGTTCGTTGCCCGCGGGGTAGCGCTTGAAGTATTCGGGGCCATGGCTGCCCATCTGGTGCAGCACCAGCACGGTGTCCTGGTCGAGGTTGTCCAGCAGCTCGGCCAGGCCCTGCAGCAGGATCTCGTCATGGCACTCGCCACTGGCGCACAGCGCCGGGTCCTTGAGGTTGCTCACATCGATGAACTGCACCCGGTCGCAGGTGCCCTTGCAGCCGGACTGGTTGTCACGCCACTGCACCGCCAGGCCCGCGCGCTGGAGGATGTCGAGCAGGCCCTCGCGGTTCTTGGCCACGCGGGCGTCGTAGTCCTTGCGCGGCATGCCGGAAAACATGCAGGGCACCGACACGGCGGTCTCGGTGCCGCAGGAGTGGACGTCGGTGAAGCTCAGCAGGCCCTGCTCCTTGGCCAGCCGCGGCGTGGTATTGCGGGCATAGCCGAGCAGGCCGAAGTTGTCCGCCCGGGCACTCTCGCCGACCACCAGCACGGTCAGCGACTTGCGCGCATGCTGCTGCCAGGCGCTATCGCGACGGGCGTCTTCGCCATAGCGCTGAAATGGCCGGGTGGCGCTGCCCACCTGTTCGCTGACATAACCGATGGAGGCCCCGACAATGTTGCTCGGCGTGAGCATCAGGCGCAGTTCATGGTGATTGCGAAACAACGACGCCAACCCCTGGTAGTTGACCAGCGCCACCGAACCCAGGGCCGCGACACAGGCCCCACTCACCACCAGCTTGCCCAGCAGTTCGCGGTGCCAGGGGCGATAGGCGATCCTGGCCTTCCACACCAGCAGCGACGGCAGCACACCGAGCAGCAGGATATACAGGGCAAACTTCAGCGAGAGCAGATCGCGTACTTCTGCCACATTGGTTTCGGCAACATTGCGGAACATGCCGGCATCAATAAGCACACCATATTGATTCATGAAGTAAGCGACACTTGCACCGCTGAGGAACAACACGATCAATACCGGTTTCAGGACATAACGAAACGCCAGCAAGGTAAGTATGAGATTGAAGGCGAACAGCATCAGCACGGCGAACGCCAGGCTCAGCCACAGCCCCACCATGCCCGGCGGCACGATGGATTCCAGGTGTTGCCAAAGCAAGCTATTGAAGCCGATCAACAGGTACAGGCTGGCCAGCAACGTGACCCATTCGGTCCGCAGGGATTTGAGTTTCAGCATGGCGTTCGCAACAAGAGTTCATCAGCGGCCAACACGCCCGGACGGGCAGGTTGGGAAGTTGGCCGAACTCTAGAAAGCCTAGCATCAATTTTTTGTGAAAAAGACGCCAACAATTAGTATGCCGACGTCTTTCATCCATTAAACAACTTTCATTCAGCTGCCATTCAGCCAGGCAGGCGAAGTTTGGCGTACGGCTCACGATCGATGTCCAGAACCTCGACGCACAGCTGGATGTCCAGGCCGGGTTGGCCGGGGATCGCCTCGCGCAGCACCTCGAGCAAGCTGTTGGACAGCTGCTGTTTAACTTGCGGCGTGCGCCCGCTGAGGATCGCCAGGCGCACATGGGCGAAGGCTCGCTCGCCCGGCGCGGTACCGACCCGGTACTGGGCGAAGGCCTGGGCACGGCTCTTGATATCCAGCTCTTCGGCAAACTGGCCGCTGCCGACCAGGGCGTGGTTCAGGCGCAGCAGCAGCACGTCGACATTGAGCTCGCGCAGGTTGTCGCTGTATTCCAGGTTCAGGTGAGGCATGGCGCAGGTTCCGGTTACGCAGGGATGGGCGACAGCCTAACCCAGTCCCGCAATGCGGCAAAGGCGACTATCCTCTTGGTTCAGGTTCGCTTACCAACCCTGAGAGAGGTGGAGAAATGCCAGTTCCGCACAATCTATTTGAAGACCTTGGCGTAAAGGAAGATGACTTCAATGCGCTTGCGAAGGAAAACCACAAACTCGCAGAGCTGAAGAAACGCTACACCGAAAAGGATCATGACATTGAGAACGTTGAGAAAACCGGCCTCACTACGGATGACAACCTCAATCGACTTCGAAAAGAACGCGCTCTGATCAAGGAAGAGATCGAACGGATCGTCCATCCGCCCAAATCCTGACTGAACCAGAACATTTGCCGGCCTCTTCGCGGGTAAACCCGCTCCCACAGGGCCACCACCCACATTGAAATCAGTACAGTACCTGTGGGAGCGGGTTTACCCGCGAATGGGCCGGCAGCCATCACACGGAAGCTGAAGCCTTCAGCGCCGCGTCCAGGTCCTCGATCAGGTCCCGGTAATCCTCGATCCCGATCGACAACCGCACCAGGTTCTCGCTGATCCCCATCACGCCCTTCTGCTCCGGGCTCAGGGAGTTGTGCGACATGCTCCAGGAGTGGTTGATCATGCTCTCCACCCCACCCAGCGAATCGGCCAGGACAAAGATCGACAGCGCCTCGACCAGGCGGTTGACCGCGGCCCGATCCCCCTTGATGCGCAGCGCCACCACCGCACCGCCGGTGCGCATCTGGCGCTTGCTCAACTCATGCTGCGGGTGGCTTTCCAGCCCCGGGTAGTAGACCTGCTCGACCTGCGGATGCTGTTCGAGGAACTGCGCCACGCGCAGGGCGTTGGCGCTCTGGCGCTCCATGCGCACGTCGAGGGTCTTCAGCCCGCGCAGCGCCAGGTAGCAGTCGAACGGCCCCTGGATCGCGCCGACCGCCATGCTGATCTTGCGCAAACGGCCCAGCAGTTCGTGATTGGCCGCCACCACCACGCCACCGGTCAGGTCGGAGTGGCCGCCGATGTACTTGCTCGCCGAATGCATCACCAGGTCCACGCCCAGGGTGATCGGCTGCTGGTTCCAGGGCGAGCAGAAGGTGTTGTCGATGCAGGTCATCACCCCACGGGCGCGGGCCAGGTCGCAGACCGCCTTGATGTCCACCAGGTGCAGCAGCGGGTTGGTCGGCGACTCGATCCAGATCAGTTGGGTGTCCGGGCGGATCGCCGCGGCCACGGCCTCGACGTCGTTGAGGTCGACATAGGTGGTGGTCAGGCCCGAGGTGCGTCCGCGGTAGTCTTCCAGCAGGCGGAAGGTGCCGCCGTAGACACCGTTCATCACCACCACATGGGCGTCCTTGGACAGCAGCTCGAGCACCGTGGCGGTGGCGCTGACGCCCGAGGCGCAGGCGACCGCGCCGACGCCCTCCTCCAGTGCGGCCACGCAGGTCTCGTAGGCGTGTCGGGTCGGGTTGCTGACACGGCTGTAGGCGTATTCGGGGTTGTCGTCCAGGCCGCGCTTGATGAACGAGCTGGAAGTGACGATGGCCGGGAAGATGGCGTTGTCGGCGACGCTGGACTGCTCACCGGCGTGGATGGTGCGGGTGGCGAAATTGCGCGGTTTGTCGGACATGGTCGGGTCCATTGACTGAGGATGGAAAACCGCCACTATCTCATATCCGAAAGGCCCGGGCGCCAACAGAACGTTGCTGTCGAAGAACCAGCCGAAAGGCTTTCAACGTTCGCCTCGTACGGCTAACCTTGGAAAACTTTCCCTCAAACCTGCCAGATGACGCCATGGACAGTTTCGACCAGCACATCCTCACCCTGCTCCAACGTGATGCGTCGCTGTCCCTCAAGGACCTGGCCGAGGCGGTCAACCTGTCTACCACGCCGTGCTGGAAGCGGGTCAAGCGCCTGGAAGAGGAAGGCTACATCCGCGGCCGCGTCGCCCTGCTCGACCCCGAGCGCCTGGGCCTGGGCCTGACGGTGTTCGTCCAGCTCAAGACCCAGCGCCACGACAGCGCCTGGCTGGCGCAGTTCGCCGCCACGGTGACGGCATTCGAGGAGGTGATGGAGGTGTACCGCATGTCCGGTGACTGGGACTACATGCTGCGGGTGGTGGTGGGCGACATCGCCGCTTACGACCGCTTCTACAAGAAGCTGATTACCAGCACCGACGGGCTGTCGAACATCACCTCCAGCTTTGCCATGGAGCAGATGAAGTACACCACGGCGTATCCGGTACGTCGCTGAAAGTGCAACAGCACGCCCCTCTTCTGTAGGAGCGGCCTTGTGCCGCGAAAGGGGCGCGCAGCGCCCCCGGGTTTTCGGCATCATGCGAGATTGTCGGGGCTGCTTCGCAGCCCTTTCGCGGCACAAGGCCGCTCCTACACTGCCGTGGTGATCGCCTCGATGCGGTTACCAGGTTTGGCCTTCTCCAGCTTGATCACCACGAACTTCGAGGTCGGCGTATAGGTCCCTTCGCCATAACTCTCCAGCGGCACCAGCGGGTTGGTCTCCGGATAGTAGGCCGCCGCCTGGCCTTGCGGCACGTCATAGGCCACCAGGCGGAACCCCGAAACCCGCCGCTCACGGCCATCCTCCCAGAGCGACACCAGGTCCACCTGCTCGCCCGGCTCGAAGCCCAGCCGGCGGATGTCCGCCTCATTGACGAACACCACCTCGCGCAGGCCGAACACCCCACGGTAGCGGTCGTCCAGACCGTACAGCGTGGTGTTGTACTGGTCGTGGGAACGCAGGGTCTGCAGGATCAGGTCGGGCCTGTCGCCACGGGCCAGTACCTGGGTGTTGACCAGTTGCTCCGGCAGCGGGCTGGGGGTGAAGCGCGCCTTGCCGGTGGCGGTGCGGAAGTTGCGGTCGGCGGCGTTGTTGCCCAGGTGGAAGCCACCAGGATGCTGCAGGCGCTCGTTGAATTCGCTGAAGCCCGGGATGACGTCGGCGATCATGCTGCGGATGCGAGCGTAGTCGGCAATCGCGTAGTCCCAGTCGATCGGCTTGCTGCCCAGGGTGGCCTTGGCCATGCCGGCGACGATGGCCGGCTCCGAGCGCAGCAGCGGCGAGCGCGGTTTCAGCTGGCCATGGGAGATGTGCACCATGCTGAAGGTGTCTTCCACAGTGACGCCTTGCGGCCCTTCGGCCTGGATGTCGATCTCGGTGCGGCCCAGGCACGGCAGGATCAACGCATCACGCCCAGTCACCAGGTGCGAGCGGTTGAGCTTGGTGGAAATCTGCACGGTCAGTTCGCAGTTGCGCAAGGCCTCATGGGTGCGCGGCGTATCCGGGGTGGCCTGGGCGAAGTTGCCGCCCAGGGCAATGAACACCTTGGCCCGTCTCTCCTCCATGGCCTGGATCGCCAGCACCGCATTGTGGCCATGCTCGCGAGGTACCTTGAACTGGAAGCGTTTCTCGAGTGCATCGAGCAGCGCCGCCTTGGGCTTCTCGTCGATACCCATGGTGCGGTCGCCCTGCACGTTGCTGTGACCACGCACCGGCGACAGGCCGGCACCTGGCTTGCCGACGTTGCCGCGCAACAGCTGCAGGTTGACGATCTCCTGCACGGTCGGCACCGAATGGCGGTGCTGGGTCACGCCCATGGCCCAGCACATGATCACCCGCTCGGCCTTGCGGTACATGCGCGCGGCCAGCTCGATCTCGGCCTTGCTCAGGCCCGACTGCTCGATGATGTGTTCCCACGGCGTGGTATCAACCAGCGTCAGATAATCCTCGACACCGCTGGTGTGCTCGGCAATGAACGCGTGATCGAACACGGGTGGCTCATCGTTCAACTGCGCCTCGCGCTCCCACTGCAGGAGGAACTTGGCGATCCCGCGCATGGCCGCCATGTCGCCGCCCAGTGCAGGACGGAAGTAGGCGGTGTTGGTCGGTTCGGAGCCGTTGCTGAGCATCTCGAACGGGTGCTGCGGGTGCTGGAAGCGCTCCAGGCCCCGCTCCTTGAGCGGGTTGAAGCAGACCACCTGGGCGCCGCGCTTGACCGCCTCGCGCAGCGGTTCGAGCATGCGCGGGTGGTTGGTGCCAGGGTTCTGGCCGATGACGAAGATCGCATCGGCCAGCTCCAGGTCATGGAACACCACGGTGCCCTTGCCCACGCCGAGGGTTTCGGCCATGCCGACTCCACTGGCCTCGTGGCACATGTTCGAGCAGTCGGGGAAGTTGTTGGTGCCATAGGCGCGCACGAACAACTGGTAGAGGAACGCCGCCTCGTTGCTGGCCCGACCCGAGGTGTAGAACTCGGCCTGGTCCGGCGACTCGAGGCCGTTGAGGTGCCGGGCGATCAGGGCAAACGCTTCGTCCCAGCTGGTTTCGACGTAATGGTCGGTGGCCGCGTCGTAGCGCATCGGGTGGGTGATACGGCCCTGGTATTCGAGCCAGTAGTCGGTCTGCTCGAGCAGGGCGCTGACGCTGTAGCGGGCGAAGAACGCCGGATCCACCGAGCGGCCGGTGGCCTCCCAGTTGACCGCCTTGGCGCCGTTCTCGCAGAACTTGACCATGTCACTTTCCGGCGACTCGCCCCAGGCACAGCCCGGGCAGTCGAAACCGCCGTTCTGGTTGGTCTTGAGCATGGCCCGCAGGTTCTTGAAGGCGTTCTCGCTGCCCAGCCAGCTCTTGGTCACGCTTTTGAGCGCGCCCCAGCCGGCGGCCGGCCCCTTGTAGTCCCTGATGTGTTCGTCCTGGCTCATGCTGCGCTTCTCCGCACGGTGTTTTTTCCAGCCTAAGAAGCCGCTCCCAGTGCGTCCAATCGAAATAAATGACAGCGTGATAAACCGTCTCGATCACCCGGTATAGCCCTTGAGCTCCGTGGCCTGCAGCCGTGATAGACGAGACTGATCGAACGGTCGGGGAAAGCAATTTGACGTCACTGGGCGCAGGTTATAGCTTGAACCTTGTCTGCGGCCTTTCGCCGCCCCCAGCCACTGCACAGGTCGAGCGCGAACGTGGAAAAGAACCCCCAGGCCCTGATCGACGGTTTCAACCGCAAAGTCGATTACCTGCGGATGTCGGTCACCGACCGCTGCGATTTTCGTTGCGTCTATTGCATGGCCGAAAACATGCAGTTCCTGCCGCGCCAGCAGATTCTCAGCCTCGAGGAGCTGTACCTGGTCGCCGAGCGCTTCGTCGCCCTGGGCACCCGCAAGATCCGCCTGACCGGTGGCGAGCCCTTGGTGCGCCAGGGCATCGTCGGGCTGTGTGAGCGCATCGCCGCCCTGCCCGGCCTGCGCGAACTGTGCCTGACCAGCAATGGCTCGCAGCTCGGCCGCCTGGCCCAGCCGCTGTTCGATGCTGGCGTCTCGCGCCTGAACATCAGCCTCGACAGCCTTGACCCCGAGCGTTTTCGCGCCCTGACCCGTACCGGCGACCTCAAGCAGGTAATCGCGGGGATCGACGCCGCGCGTGCTGCGGGCTTTCGCCGTACCAAGCTCAACGCGGTGGTGCTCAAGGGCCGCAACGACCACGAAATCGTCGACCTGGTGCGCTTCGCCATCGACCGCGAGCTGGACATCTCCTTCATCGAAGAAATGCCCCTGGGCGTCATCAGCGAGCACGAGCGCGGCGAGTCCTTCTGCTCCAGCGACGACGTGCGCGCCCGCCTGGCCGAGCACTTCACCCTGGTCGAGTCGGCCGAGTCCTCCCAGGGCCCGGCGCGCTACTGGCGCCTGGCCGAAGCACCCGATACCCGGGTCGGCTTCATCTCGCCGCACAGCCACAACTTCTGCGCCACCTGCAACCGCGTGCGCCTGACCGTCGAAGGCCGCCTGCTGCTGTGCCTGGGCAACGAGCACTCGGTGGACCTCAAGCAGGTCCTGCGCCAGCATCCCGGCGACAGCGCCCGCCTGGAGAAGGCCTTGCGCGACGCCATGCAGCTCAAGCCCTACCGCCACCACTTCGAAGTGGGCGGCGAGGTGCAGATCCTGCGCTTCATGAACATGACCGGCGGCTGATCGGCCGCCTCTGGAACCGTCTTGATCGTCCACTCACGCCCCGACATGCTGCGCGTGCTGTTCACCCTCAAGGGCTCGATCGTCCAGCGCATCGCCTTGCGCTGCCTGGCGGTGACCTTGCTGGCGGCGCTGATCGTGCTGATCGAGCGGCACTATCCGGCGCTGTTCTACCCGGTCAGCGCCACGCCCTTCACCCTGCTGGGGCTGTCGCTGTCGATCTTCATGAGCTTTCGCAACAACGCCTGCTACGACCGCTGGTGGGAGGGTCGCAAGGCCTGGGGGCGGATGATCATCGAGGTGCGCTCGTTCGTGCGCGAAAGCGTGGCGATCGAGGATCAGCAGTTGCGCGCGCAGATGCTGCGGGGCCTGTGCGGCTTCGCCCATGCCCTGAATGCCCGACTGCGCAACGAAGACGAACTGCCCTTGGCACGCACCTGGCTGGCCGAGGGTGCGCCGATCACCGCGCACAACGTGTGTGATGGCATCCTGCGCGATATCGGTGCCCAGTGTTCACGGTTGGCGAAGGACGGCGCGATCAGCGAATTCCGCTACACCCTCTTCGAACAGCGCCTGGCCGGCCTGTCGGACGTGCAGGCTACCTGCGAGCGGATCAAGGGCACGCCGCTGCCGTTCCCCTACACCCTGCTGCTGCACCGCACCATCTACATCTTCTGCCTGCTGCTGCCGTTTGCCCTGGCAGAACCGCTGGGCTGGCTGGCACCGTTGTTCACCACCATTGTCAGTTACACGTTCTTTGGCCTGGATGCGATCGGCAACGAACTGGAAGACCCGTTCGGCCGGGACGAGAACGACCTGCCGACCGATGCGCTGGTGCGCACCGTCGAACGCGATGTCCTGGCGGCGCTGGGGCATGAGCCGCTGCCACCGGCGTTGGTGCCGGTGGATCATGTACTGAGCTGAAAAACCATCGCGGGGCAAGCCCGCTCCCACGCCAATAAGACACTGATCTGTATTGGCGTGGGAGCGGGCTTGCCCCGCGATAGGTCCTGGAGATTAACTGCGACTTTCGCAGGCCGCGATCGGCTTCAGGTGCGCGACAAAGTTGCACGGCCGGTGCCGCGCATCCAGCTGCTCGGCCAGGATACCTTCCCAGGCCGTGCGGCAGGCGCCGGTCGAGCCCGGCAGGCAACACACCAGGGTGCCGTTGGCCATGCCGGCCAGGGCCCGGCTCTGCACGGTCGAGGTGCCGATATCGAGGATCGACAGGGCACGGAACAGCTCGCCGAACCCGTCGATGCGCTTGTCCAGCAGGCAGTCCACCGCCTCCGGCGTGCTGTCGCGCCCGGTGAAGCCGGTACCGCCGGTGATCAGCACCACCTGCACCTGGTCGTCGGCAATCCAGGTGGCGACCTGGGCGCGGATCTTGTACAGGTCGTCCTTGAGCAGCTCCCGCGCCACCAGGCGGTGGCCCACGCCGACGGCGCGGCTGGCCAGCAGCTCGCCGGAAGTGTCGGTGTCGTAGGTGCGGGTGTCGCTGACGGTCAGCACCGCGATGTTCAGCGGTACGAACACCGCGTCCGGTTTCACGCTCATGGCCTTTGCTCCAGGATTGGCTTCGCGGCCACGGTAGAGACAAGCCCCGGCAGCGTCCAATCGATAGGACGTACCGGATGATCGACGATTTCTATCGCCGCTATCGGCCCCGCGACCGGGTCGGTGAAATGTTCATCAAGGATTAGCCAGGTGCTTCACTCTTGGTTAAGGTCTACCCACCCCGCAACCCCAGGCCGCACCATGGACATCAAACAGCTCAAGTTCCTCATCGCCCTCGATCAGACCCGCCACTTCGGCCAGGCCGCGGCGCTGTGCCACATTACCCAGCCGACCCTGTCCATGCGCCTGCGCAACCTCGAGGACGAACTGGACCTGGTGCTGGTCAAGCGCGGCCAGCGCTTCGAAGGTTTCACCGAAGCCGGCGAGCGCATCCTGGCCTGGGCCCGCACCCTGCTCGCCGCCCATGACGGCCTGCAGGCCGAGGCCGCCAGCTGCCGCGGCCAGGTGGTCGGCAGCCTGCGCCTGGGCACCGTGCCGCTGGCCAGCTTCAACCCCATGCAACTGCTGATGCCGCTGCGCGAGAAGTACCCCGAGCTGCACTTCCAGCTGTCGTCGCTGAGCTCCGAGCAGGTGATCGACGGCCTGAGCCGCAACCAGCTCGACCTGGGCATCTGCTACCTCGACCAGGTCAACACCAGCTTCTTCGAAGTGATCGAGCTGAGCACCACCACCATGGGCCTGCTGCACGACACCCGGCACTTCCAGTTCGAGGCCGATAGCCTGCGCTGGGAAGACCTCGGCGAGCTGCCGCTGGGCCTGCTGAGCAAGGGCATGCACTACCGCCAGTCCCTCGACCTGAGCTTGCGCAGCCGGGGCCTTGCGCCCAATGCCGTGCTCGAGAGCGACTCGACTTTCCAGCTGATCCAGGCGATCAACACCGGCGTGTGCTGCGCGATCATGCCGCTGGACTGCGGCCTGGAAGACCTCAGCAAGCACATGCGCATCATCCCGGTGCAGGAAGCCAGCATCCACAGCCCGGTCGGCCTGCTGCTGCGCCGCAGCGAGCCGCGCTCGGCCATCGCCGAGCAGTGTTTCGACGAGGCGCGTGCCCTGTTCAGCAGCAAGTGATCAGCACTTGATCAATGCGAGCATGGCCATGTTGCGTGGGCGGGTGATCCCGGAGTAACCACGGTCACCGAACAGACCTGGCAATGCATAGTTGACCCGCGCATCGACCCCACCCAGCGAAATGGTCGAATACTCGTCGGTGGAGTAGGCATCGACGCCCATCGCGACTTGCGAAGCGGGACCTGTGTTCTGCGTGGTGGATGCACTCCAGACGCCGTTGGCTATGTTCTCGGTGGTGTCGTAAGGGTAGAGGCTGCCCTTCTGCCAGGAGCCGAACGCCCGGCCTTGGTCTACCCCACGGCCGTCATCGAAGCCACGGATGAACTCACCGCGCAGGTCAGGCAGACCGAAGGTCGTGACACCATCGCCAGCGCCATAGGTGGTGCCGATGGCGGCGAACAATGCGCCATGCTCGGCGCGAGACACCAATGCCCCATCGGCCTTCAGCCAGCCCACCGGCGCCTCGTTGGCTGCGGAGAACTTGATGTCACCAGGCGCGGCTCCGGAGAATCCGATGATCTGGCCAAGCGTCACGGCATGCTGGCTATGCGTGGCATTGGCCACCTGCTGGGCACCACCCTCGCAGTTCAGCAGGATCCAGCACAGGGCCCCCTGGTTGAGCAGTGGACCGAGGTAGGAAACCAGCGTCACATTGCCGCCAGCGACAATCTCGTTGCCTTGCAACAGCTGGCCACCGAGGCCGTAGATCGGCGCGGCTGCCAGACCATCGGGAGCATAGGACGCATCCGCTACGTTGGTGCTGGTCGCACGAAAGTACTGAACGACACCATCGGTAGTGGGTAGCGCTGCAAAAGGCAGGGAATTCTTGGCGGTGTAAGCGGTTGTCATCGTGAACATCCTGTATCGATTGAGTTTATGCACGCTACTGAGTAGCGTTGAAACCCAATATATGCATAAAAGCATAATAAATCAATGCATTTACGCATCGACCTTTAATTCGTTGCCATCCGGTACTGCCGCGGGGTGAACCCGGTCAGTTGCCTGAACTGCCGGCTGAAGGCGCTGTGGTCGGTGTAGCCACAGCGCAGGGCCACCTCGATGATCGGTAGGTCGCTGTGCAACAACTGGTGCGCATGCTCCAGGCGGGCCTTGTGGATCATCTGCCGGGGAGTGAGGTGGAACACCCGCTTGCAGTAGCGTTCCAGCTGCGCCACCGAGATCCCGGCGATGCGGGTCAGCTCGCCCATGCTGATCGGCTGGTGGAAATGCGCGCGGATATGCGCATCCACCGCCGCCAGGCGCTGGTAGGCGGGGTGGGTGTCGGCGGCTGACTGCAGGTCGACGGAAATGCCCACCAGGCCGATGATCGTCCCCGCCGGATCGTACAGCGGACGCTTGTGGGTCAGGCACCAGCCCGGTTCGCGGCTGCCGTACAGGTGCAACTCCAGCTGGTCCTCCAGCACCAGGCCCTGCTCCAGCACCCGTCGGTCCTGCTCGGTGTAGCCGGGGCCCAGGCGCGCCGGGAACACCTCGGCGCTGGTCTTGCCCAGCAGCGGTTGCAGGTGTTTCAGGCCGCAGCGCTGGACCAGTGTGCGGTTGGCCAGGACGTAGCGGGCCTGGTCGTCCTTGATGAAGATCGCCGCATTGGCGATCACGTCGAGCATGGGCAGCAGCCAGACCACACTGGTGAGCAGGGCCTCGAGGGATTCGGGGCGGTGTTGGTCGAGGGTCTGGTACAGGGTTGCCAGTGGGGTCTGGGGCATGAGGGTTTCTCTAATGGGTTTACCGGCCCTATCGCGGGGCAAGCCCGCTCCCACGCCAGCTACACAGCACGCGTGGGAGCGGGCTTGCCCCGCGATAGGCCGGCAACGCCAACCTAAATCACCCCAAGCCTGCCGCACCAGCCTTTCTGCCTGACTGTGCCGATTTCGTCACCCACCCTGCAGAAAACCATCAAGAACCCCGGCCTCGATCGGTCCACTCTATGCCCCACGCAAGCCGCCCCACGACCTACAAGAGCGCGGCCGACCAAGCCGCATCGTGACATCAGACCTGCCTATCCAAAACCTACAAAAAGGCGCAACCATGTCAGGCAAATTCAAGAAACAGCTGTCCCTGCTGGACCTCACTTTCATCGGCCTGGGCGCCATCTTCGGCTCCGGCTGGCTGTTCGCCGCCAGCCACGTCTCGGCCATCGCCGGCCCGGCCGGCATCCTCTCCTGGTTCCTCGGCGGCTTCGCCGTGCTGCTGCTGGGCATCGTCTACTGCGAGCTCGGCGCCGCCCTGCCGCGGGCCGGTGGCGTGGTGCGCTACCCGGTGTACTCCCATGGCCCGCTGCTAGGCTACCTGATGGGTTTCATTACCCTGATCGCCTTCTCCAGCCTGATCGCCATCGAGGTGGTCGCCTCGCGCCAGTACGCCGCAGCCTGGTTCCCGGCCTTGACCAAGACCGGCTCCAGCGACCCGACGGTGCTCGGCTGGCTGGTGCAGTTCGCCCTGCTCGGATTGTTCTTCCTGCTCAACTACCGCAGCGTGAAGACCTTTGCCAAGGCCAACAACCTGGTCAGCGTGTTCAAGTTCATCGTGCCGCTGCTGGTGATCGGCGTGCTGTTCACCTTCTTCAAACCGGAGAACTTCGAGGTCCAGGGCTTTGCGCCGTTCGGCCTGTCCGGCGTGGAAATGGCGGTGTCGGCCGGCGGCATCATCTTCGCCTACCTGGGGCTTACGCCGATCATCTCGGTGGCCAGCGAGGTGAAGAACCCGCAGCGCACCATCCCTATCGCGCTGATTCTCTCGGTGCTGCTGTCCACCGCGATCTATGCCCTGCTGCAACTGGCGTTCCTCGGCAGCGTGCCGACCGAGATGATTGCCAACGGCTGGGCCGGAGTGACCAAGGAGCTGGCCCTGCCCTACCGTGACATCGCCCTGGCCCTGGGCATCGGCTGGCTGGCCTACCTGGTGGTGGCTGACGCGGTGATCTCGCCCAGCGGCTGCGGCAACATCTACATGAATGCCACCCCACGGGTGATCTATGGCTGGGCGCAGACCGGCACCTTCTTCAAGTACTTCACCCGCATCGACGAGCAGTCCGGCATTCCGCGCCCGGCGCTGTGGCTGACCTTCGGCCTGGCGGTGTTCTGGACCCTGCCGTTCCCGTCCTGGGAAGCGCTGATCAACGTGGTGTCCGCCGCCCTGGTGCTGAGCTACGCGGTGGCCCCGGTGTCGGTCGCCGCCTTGCGCCGCAATGCCCCGGACATGGCCCGGCCGTTCCGGGTCATGGGCATGGGCGTGCTCGGCCCGCTGTCGTTCATCATCGCCGCGCTGATCGTCTACTGGTCGGGCTGGAACACCGTGTCCTGGCTGCTGGCGCTGCAGATCGTGATGTTCGTGCTGCACCTGCTGTGCCGCCGCTTCGTGCCCACCGAACACCTGTCGCTGGGCCAACAGGTGCGCTCGTCGGCCTGGCTGATCGGCTTCTACGCCGTGACCATTTTCCTGTCCTGGCTGGGCAGCTTCGGCGGCCTGGGTGTGATCGGCCATCCGCTGGACACGGTGATCGTCGCCGCCAGTGCCCTGGGCATCTACTACTGGGGCGCGGCCACCGGCGTGCCGGCCCGGCTGGTGCGGCTCGATGGCGAGGATGAAAGCGAAGCGGGTACCGAAGCCAATCGCGGGCACGAGCCGGCTGCACTGGCCTCCTGAGAACTGACGGGAACTCGTGGGAGCGGGCTTGCCCCGCGATTCAGGGCAAGCGACCTCATCGCGGGGCAAGCCCGCTCCCACGATTGCCCCACACTTTGGAACGAACTGACCTATGAAAGAGATTCACGTCATCGACTCCCACACCGGCGGCGAACCGACCCGCCTGGTGATGAAAGGCTTCCCGCCCCTGCACGGCCGCAGCATGGCCGAGCAACGCGACGAACTGCGCGAGCTGCACGACCACTGGCGCCGCGCCTGCCTGCTGGAGCCTCGCGGCAACGATGTGCTGGTGGGCGCGCTGTACTGCCCGCCGATCTCTGCGGATGCCACCTGCGGGGTGATTTTCTTCAACAACGCCGGCTACCTGAACATGTGCGGCCACGGCACCATCGGCCTGGTCGCCTCGTTGCGCCACCTTGGCCTGATCGAACCGGGCATGCACAAGATCGACACACCGGTCGGCCAGGTCAGCGCCACCCTGCATGACGACGGCGCCATCACTGTCGGCAACGTGCCGTCCTACCGCTACCGCCGGCAGGTGGCGGTGGACGTGCCGGGCCATGGCCTGGTGCATGGCGACATCGCGTGGGGCGGCAACTGGTTCTTCCTGGTTTCCGACCACGGCCAGCGCATCGAACTGGACAACCGCGAAGCCCTCACCGACTACACCTGGACCCTGCTCAAGGCCCTCGAGGCCCAGGGCATCACCGGTGAACACGGTGCCCCGATCGACCATGTCGAGCTGTTCGCCGACGACGCCAACGCCGACAGCCGCAACTTCGTCATGTGCCCCGGCAAGGCCTACGACCGCTCGCCCTGCGGCACCGGCACAAGCGCCAAGCTGGCGTGCCTGGCCGCCGACGGCAAGCTCGCCGAAGGCCAGCCCTGGGTCCAGGCCAGCATCACCGGCAGCCAGTTCCACGGCCGCTACGAGCGCGACGGCGAACGCATTCGCCCGTTCATCACCGGCCGCGCCCACATGACCGCCGACAGCACCCTGCTGATCGACGAGCAGGATCCGTTCGCCTGGGGCATCTGACCCCTTCATTTCCCACTGAATACCGCCAGGAGTGACAACAATGACCGACAACATCTTCACCGGCACCATGCCCGCCCTGATGACCCCCTGCACCGCCGCGCGCAAGCCGGACTTCGACGCCCTGGTGCGCAAGGGCCGCGAACTGATCGACGCCGGCATGAGCGCGGTGGTGTACTGCGGCTCGATGGGCGACTGGCCGCTGCTGACCGAGGCCGAGCGCCAGGAGGGCGTGGCGCGCCTGGTGGCCGCCGGCATCCCGACCATCGTCGGCACCGGCGCGGTGAACACCCGTGAAGCGGTGTCCCACGCTGCCCACGCCGCCAAGGTCGGCGCCGCCGGCCTGATGGTCATCCCCCGGGTGCTGTCCCGCGGCGCCTCGCTGACCGCCCAGCAGCATCACTTCTCGGCCATTCTCGGCGCCGCGCCGAAGCTGCCGGCGGTGATCTACAACAGCCCCTACTACGGTTTCGCCACCCGCGCCGACCTGTTCTTCGCCCTGCGTCGCGAGTACCCCAACCTGATCGGTTTCAAGGAGTTCGGCGGCGCCGCCGACCTGCGCTATGCCGCCGAACACATCACCTCCCAGGACGATGACGTGACCCTGATGGTCGGCGTCGACACGCAAGTGGTGCATGGTTTCGTCAACTGCAACGCCACCGGCGCCATCACCGGCATCGGCAACGCGCTGCCGCGCGAAGTGCTGCAACTGGTCAGCTTGAGCAAGCGCGCCGCCAAGGGTGATGCCAAGGCCCGACGCCAGGCCCGGGAGCTGGAATCGGCGCTGGCGGTGCTGTCGTCGTTCGATGAAGGCTGCGACCTGGTGCTGTACTACAAGCACCTGATGGTGCTCAACGGCGACACCGAGTACCGCCTGCACTTCAACGAAACCGACGCCCTCACCGACGCCCAGCGCCACTACGCCGAACAGCAGTACGCGCTGTTCCGCACCTGGTACGCCAGTTGGTCGGCCGAGCAGAACATCGCCTGATCCCTTGGCAGCGACGCGCCCCTTTGTAGGAGCGGCCTTGTGCCGCGAAAGGGGCGCGCAGCGCCCCCTGCAGTTTCAGACCTCACCCAGATCCTCCAGGACGCCCCATGACCCTCACCGGCAATCTACTGATCGGCCAGCGCGCCGTCACAGGCACCCAGGCCGCGATCCATGCCATCGACCCGGCCACCAACACCCCGCTCGCCCCACCCTACGCCGGCGCCAGCGCCGAACAGGTAACCCAGGCCTGCGCCCTGGCCTGGGCGGCATTCGATATTTACCGCGAAACGACCCTCGAACAACGCGCCCACTTTCTCGAAACCATCGCCGAGCAGATCGAAGCCCTGGGCGATGCCCTGATCGACCGCGCCAACGCCGAGACCGGCCTGCCCAAGGCTCGTCTGCTGGGCGAGCGCGGCCGCACCTGCGCGCAACTGCGCACCTTCGCCCGCGTGGTACGGGCCGGTGAATGGCTGGATGTACGGGTGGACAACGCCCTGCCCGAGCGCCAGCCACTGCCACGCCCCGACCTGCGCCAAAGACAGGTTGCCCTGGGCCCGGTGGCGGTGTTCGGCGCCAGCAATTTCCCGCTGGCCTTCTCGGTGGCCGGCGGCGACACCGCCTCGGCACTGGCCGCCGGTTGCCCGGTGGTGGTCAAGGCCCATGGCGCCCACCCCGGCACCAGCGAACTGGTCGGCCAGGCCGTGGCCCTGGCGGTCGCGCAGTGCGAGCTGCCCGAAGGCGTATTCTCGCTGCTGTACGGCGCCGGCCGTGAGGTCGGTATCGGTCTGGTCAGCGACCCACGCATCAAGGCCGTTGGCTTCACCGGTTCGCGCAGCGGCGGTCTCGCGCTGTGCCAGGCCGCCCAGGCACGTCCCGAGCCAATCCCCGTCTATGCCGAAATGAGCTCGATCAACCCGGTGTTCCTCTTCGAAGCCGCCCTGCAGGCCCGAGCGGAGCCTCTGGCCCAAGCCTTCGTCGCTTCACTGACCCAGGGCGCCGGCCAGTTCTGTACCAACCCCGGGCTGCTGATCGCCCGTCAGGGGCCGGCCCTCGAACGCTTCATCAATGCTGCCGCCGAGCATGTCCGGCAAACCGCGGCGCAGACCATGCTCACACCCGGCATTGCCAGCGCCTATGCCAATGGCGTCGCCGCACTGGCTGAGAACCGCAATGCCCGACAGATCGCCAGCGGTCAGCCCCATCAAGGCCCGAACCAATGCCAGGCGCACCTGTTCGTTACCTCGGCCCAGGCGTTTCTCGCCGACCCGGCACTGCAGGCCGAAGTATTCGGCTCCGCCTCGCTGCTGGTCGCTTGCGACAGCGATGAACAGGTCCGCCAAGTCGCCGAACACCTGGAAGGGCAGCTGACCGCCACCCTGCACCTGGACGCCGCCGACCTCGACTGCGCCCGCCAGCTGCTGCCTACCCTCGAACGCAAGGCCGGGCGGATTCTGGTCAACGGCTGGCCGACCGGGGTCGAGGTGTGCGACGCGATGGTCCACGGCGGCCCGTTCCCGGCCACCTCCGACACCCGCGGCACCTCGGTGGGCACTGCGGCGATCCTGCGTTTCCTGCGCCCGGTGTGCTACCAGGACTTCCCCGATGCTCTGCTGCCCGATGCGCTGCAACAGGGCAACCCGCTGCACCTGCGCCGCTTGCTCGATGGCCGGCGGGAAGGCTGAATCATGACCGCCACTGACACGGATATCGCCGTGGTCGGCGCCGGCATTGTCGGCGTCGCCTGCGCCCTGCAGCTGGCCCGCCAGGGCCGCCGGGTGCTGCTGATCGATCGCCAGGCGCCAGGCCACGGCGCTTCGTTTGGCAATGCCGGGCACCTGGCCACCGAGCAGGTGTTTCCCATCGCCGACCTGTCGCTTCTCAAGCGCCTGCCGGCCATGCTGCTGGACCCGATGGGCCCGCTGCGCCTGGACTGGAAGTACCTGCCACGGGCCCTGCCCTGGTTCACCCGCCTGCTGCTCAACCTGCGACCGGCGCCATTCCAGCGCAGCGTGGCGGGCCTTCGTGCGCTGAATGAAAGCAGCCTCGGCGCCTGGCAACGGCTGCTCGCATCCATCGACCGCAGCCACCTGCTCAAGGAAGACGGTTCGCTGCTGGTGTTCGAACACCACGAGTCGCGCCAGGCGCTCGCGGCATTGCACGCCCGCCTGCTGGCACAGGCCGTGCCCGTGGACCTGTGGTCGGCTGAGGCGGTAAGCGAAGCGGCGCCGCAGTTGAGTCCGTCGATCCTGGGTGGCCTGTTCTTCCCGCGCACCGGTCACTTCCTCGACCCCTACCAGGTGGTCTGCGAACTGTTCAGCGCCGCCAGGGCCAGCGGCGTGCGCTTCCTGCGCGCCGAGGTCGATGGTGGCCGGGTGCATGGCCAGGGCATCAGCCTCGCCAGCGACCAGGGCAACCTCGAGGCCCGCCAGGTGTTGATCAGCGCAGGCGCACATTCGGCCAGGCTCACGGCCGCCCTGACCGGTCGGCAGGTACCACTGGATACCGAGCGCGGCTACCACCTGATGCTGCCAGCGGAGCATCAACGCCTGCCATTCGCCGTCACCTCGCTGGAGCGCAAGTTCATCATGACGCCCATGGCCGACGGCCTGCGCCTGGCCGGCACGGTAGAGTTCGCCGGGCTCGAGGCGCCGCCGAGCATGCAGCGGGCGTGGCAACTGCATCGGTTGAGCAAGGGTTTGTTCCGGCGTGAGCTGGATGCCGAGGGGGCGACGCCGTGGATGGGGTTCCGGCCTTCGTTGCCGGATTCGCTGCCGGTGATCGACCGGGTGGCCGATGGCAAGGTGCTGCTGGCGTTCGGGCATCAGCACCTGGGGTTGACCCAGGCGGCGGTGACGGCGGAGTGGGTGGGGCGGTTGGCTGGGGGGGCCGAGGTGGAACAGGCATACCGGTTGGATCGGTTCTGAGATTGCCGGGGGGCGCTTTGCGCCCCTTTCGCGGCACAAGGCCGCTCCTACAGGGGGATGCGTTCCGTGTAGGAGCGGCCTTGTGCCGCGAAAGGGCCGTAGAGCGGCCCCATGCGATATCAGCGATAACGCTCCAACCAATGCGCATAAGGCGCCGGCAGCGTCCACGCCGCCTTGTCCACGCCCAGGGCCTTGGCTGCAGCATACGGCCAGTGCGGGTCGGCCAGGTGCGCACGCCCCACCGACACCAGGTCGAGCTGGTTGGCCTGCAACGCGCCCTCGGCCAGCTCCGGCGTGCCAAAGCCCCAGGCCGAGGTCACCGGCAGCTTCGCCTCGCGGCGCACCCGCTCGGCGATCGGCCCCAGGAATGCCGGGCCCCATGGGATGTTGGTCTGGGGAATGGTGAAGCCGACACTGACGCTCAGCAGATCGAGGCCGCCGGCCTTGAAGCGACGGGCCAGTTCAACGGACTCCTGCAGGGTCTGCTCGTCACGGCCATCGTATTCCACCACGCCAAAGCGAGCGGTCAGCGGCAGGTTCTCCGGCCACACTTCACGTACCGCAGCGAGGGTTTCCAGCAGGAAACGCGTACGGTTGTCGAAGCTGCCCCCATAGGCGTCGGTACGCTGGTTGGAGTGCTCGGAGAAGAAACTCTGGCCCAGGTAGCCATGGGCGAAGTGCAGTTCGATCCACTCGAAGCCGGCATCGCGGGCACGGCGCGCGGCATCGACGAAGTCCTGCTTGACCCGGGCGATATCGTCCAGGGTCATGGCCTTGGGCACTTTCGGCAGGTGGCCGCCAAAGGCGATGGCGGACGGGGCGATGGTGTCCCAGCCACGGGCATCGTCGGCGGCGATATGGTCGTCACCTTCCCAGGGGCGATTGGCACTGGCCTTGCGGCCGGCGTGGGCAATCTGGATGCCTGGCACGGAACCGGCAGCCTTGATCGCCTTGACCACCGGCACGAAGGCCTGGGCCTGGGCGTCGTTCCAGATGCCGGCGCAGCCGGGGGTGATGCGCCCTTCCGGGGACACCGCGGTGGCCTCGACCACCACCAGGCCGGCGCCACCACGGGCCAAGCTCGCGTAATGCACCTGGTGCCAGTCATTGATCAGGCCATTCTCGGCCATGTACTGGCACATCGGCGGAATGGCAATGCGGTTGCGCAGGGTGACATCTTTGAGGGTATAGGGTTCGAACAAGGCGGCCATGAGGTAACTCCAGGGACGGGGGTTGGATACGATTGTTCGATCATATTCGAACTATGGCAATTTGTGAAACCCCCGTTATCATGTCGTCCATGCGAGCCTATACCCACCCCAACCCCGAAGACCTGACGCTGGAGCGCCTGCTCTACGCCCTGAGCGACCCTGTGCGCATGGAAATCGTCCGTCGCCTGGCCGGTGTCGCCGAAGCCAGCTGCGGCGAGCTGGACGGCGGCCGGCCCAAGTCGAGCATGTCCCATCACTTTCGCGTATTGCGCGATTCCGGGCTGGTGCACACCCGCAATGTCGGCACCACGCATATGAACTCGCTGCGCAGCGAAGAACTCGAAAGCCGCTTTCCGGGGTTGCTGGGCAGTATTCTCGAGCAGCGTTGAGGTGCACCCGGCCACGCCAACCTCAAGCCTTGCGCAATCCCTGTAGGAGCGGCCTTGTGCCGCGAAAGGGCCGCATTGCGACCCCGGCGATCGTTGCTCAACGCCGAGATGCTGGGGCCGCTTCGCAGCCCTTTCGCGGCACAAGGCCGCTCCTACAGGGGTAGGCGTCAATCCCTTGCCCGATTCTCAGGCATAAAAAAACCACGAGGCCGCCGGTGGCGACGCTCGTGGTGGGTGTTGCCGGGCAAGTCCGGCAACCGTCTGGCCTTACAGCGCCATGTCGTTCGCAGGCTTGCTCTCGACCGGTGCGGCTGGCGCCACGCTGGTCTTGACGCTCTGGTCGATCACCGGCGGCTTCTCCAGCTGCAGGACTTCGGCGGTGTAGTCCCACTCTTTCTGGGTGGCGGCGGCCGAATCGTTCAGCTTGGTACCGTAGCTCGGGACGATCTCCTTGATCTTGGCCTGCCACTCAGGGGTAGCGACCTTCTCCTTGAACACGGTTTCCAGCACGTTGAGCATGATCGGCGCGGCGGTCGAGGCACCTGGCGAGGCGCCCAGCAGGCCGGCGATGGTGCGGTCTTCGGAAGCCACGACCTCGGTGCCCAGCTTCAGCACGCCGCCCTTGTCGGCATCACGCTTGATGATCTGCACGCGCTGACCGGCCTGCCACAGTTTCCAGTCTTCCTTCTTGGCGTTCGGGAAGTAGGTCTGCAGGGCGGCGAAACGGTCGTCGTCGGACTGCATCAGCTGGCCGGCGAGGTACTCGACCAGCGGGTACTGATCGATGCCGACACGGGCCATCGGCCAGACGTTGTGGGTGGTGGTGCTGCTCAGCAGGTCCAGGTACGAGCCGTTCTTCAGGAACTTGGTCGAGAAGGTGGCGAATGGCCCGAACAGGATCACGCGCTTGCCGTCCAGCACGCGGGTGTCCAGGTGCGGAACCGACATGGGTGGCGCGCCGGTCGAGGCGATGCCGTAGGCCTTGGCCATGTGCTGCATGGCAACGGTCGGGTTCTCGGTCACCAGGAACGAGCCGCCCACCGGGAAGCCTGCGTATTCCTTGGCTTCCGGGATGCCCGACTTCTGCAGCAGCTTCAGCGCGCCGCCGCCGGCACCGATGAACAGGAACTTGGCGTCGGTGGCGTGCTCGGTGCCATCCTTCAGGTTCTTGTACTCGACGTGCCAGGAGCCGTCTTCGTTGCGGGTGATGTCCTGCACTTCGCTGGACAGCTTCAGGTCGAAGTTCTCTTTGGTCTTCAGGTGACCAACGAACTGACGGGTGATCTCACCGAAGTTGACGTCGGTGCCGATCGGGCTCCAGGTCACGGCCAGCTTCTGGCTTGGATCGCGGCCTTCCATCATCAGCGGGACCCACTTGGCGATCTGCGCGTGGTCTTCCGAGTACTGCATCGAACGGAACAGCGGGCTGGCCTGCAGGGCGTCGTAGCGCTGCTTCAGGAACTTGATGTTGTCATCGCCCCAGACGAAGCTCATGTGCGGGGTGGTGTTGATGAACGAGTGCGGGTTCTTCAGCACGCCCTGGCGTACCTGCCAGGACCAGAACTGGCGGGAGATCTGGAACGACTCGTTGATCTCGATGGCCTTGGTGATGTTGACCTTGCCATCTTTGTCCATCGGGGTGTAGTTCAGCTCGGCCAGCGCGGAGTGGCCGGTACCGGCGTTGTTCCAGCCGTTGGAGCTTTCTTCGGCGACGCCGTCCATGCGCTCGACCATTTCCATCGACCAGCTCGGTTCCAGCTCGTTGAGCCAGACCGCCAGGGTGGAACTCATGATGCCGCCGCCAACCAGCAGCACGTCGACTTTCTTGGTGTCTTCGGCGTGCGCTTGCATGAAGCTCGCCGCGACTGCCAGACCCAGCAAGGTCTTGCCAGCTTTCTTGAACATTGATCGATTCCAGTCAGTAGAACGGAGGGTGGGCCTGTGGCTGGCCCAGGTATTCCATGTTCTTCAGCGCAGGCTTGTTGTGATCATTGTTCAGCAGCCAGAGAGACATTGGACGCGCCAGCCTTTGGTCGGATTGACCGACAAGGCTGAAACGATTTACGGATTGTAACCGAATTGCCAGCACAAACAAACGCGCGCCAGGGCGTCAAGACGACAGGTTGCCACGCGACAAGCCACCACGCCCCGGAAAACAAAAACCCCCGGCCACATCCATGGCCGGGGGTCTTGGATCAGGCCGTGAACGACCCGATCAGGGTATTTCCAAGATTACTGCTGCTGAGGCAGTTTATCGATCGCGCCGCAGCCGCCGATGATCTTGGAGATGGAAACCGATGGGTGGAACAGGTAGTCGTACGAGCAGTTCTTAGGCTGGTTGTAGACCTGGCCGGTGCAGCCGGACAGCAGGGCAACGCCCGAAACGACAGCAACAGCGACAGTAGCTTTGATCAGCTTTTTCATAAAAATCCTTTAGTCCATGATCCACCATCAAACTGATGGCGCGCGGATCATACGGGAAAAGGGGGTGTGAGCGAAAGGCGTTAGTACAGTTGCACTAGTTGACGAGGGTCAACTAACAAGTTGTCGACACGGCAACTAAGCGTATTTATCTACTTGCTAAAACGTTACAGGTTGGCGTGGTTCGCACAGATCGCCCTTACCGGAAATAGCTCGATTCCCTGGGACTGATGCCTATCCCGAGTGAAAAGCATGGACTTCCCTCTGTCCGTAGTCCTTTTCCGAGTCGGATGTCCCCTTCCTTCAAAGCATTGCAACCGCCCGAATCGCTCTCTAGCCTCAGGGCGACACGGCTTTGAAGCGAAGCTTAGTGCCGCCAGGCTTGACGCTTGGTCCAATCACCTTCCCACACCGGGCAGATCAAGACATCACGCGTGCGGAAGACATTCTCGATGCGCACTGCGAGGTAAAAGAAGATGAGTAGAAAAGCCGATTCTAGCGTTATGCCAATCCTTGACCTGGAACTGAGCAACACCACCCGCTTCGAGGCCTCCCGCTTCCTCGACCACCCCAAAACAATTGCCGCTTTCCTGGCAGAAGCCATGCAGAGCAATGATGCCCAGGCGCTGACACAGGCCATCGGCGAAGTCGCCAAGACCATCGATGCGAATCAGCTTACCCAAGATGCAAGCGGCAACCGCGAGTCGCTCTAGGTTCTGTATGAAAACCTTTGAAACCTCACCGGAGCCTCTGGAGGCCTGATTTTCCGTAGAGTTCTCGCTTTTTAGGCGAAGGATTCTGCCATGTCCAAGCGATACGAACTTTCCGACGAAGAATGGGAAATAGTCGCGGACCTCTTCACCGCACATCGACGTACAGGACGCCCAAGAGTCGATGATCGCTTGATGCTCAACGGCGTGTTGTGGGTGCTGTGCTCTGGTGCAACCTGGCGGGACATGCCTGAACGATTCGGGCCTTGGTCGACGGTCTATCAACGATTTCGAGACTGGCGAAACCAAGGAACCTTCAACAAGATGCTCAAGCGGTTACACCTCAAACTCAATGCACAGGGCCAGATTGACTTGACCACCTGGTGCATCGACTCAACCGCCGTGAGGGCCACCCGTGCCTCTGCCGGAGCAGGCAAAAAAGGGGGGCTGAAGAACCAACGGACCACGCACTTGGACGAAGCCGGGGCGGGTTGACGACGAAAATTCACATGGTCAGTGACGCCCGTGGCATCCCACTCCACTTCACGCTCTCAGGTGGTAACGCCAGCGACATCTCCCATGCTCAGCGACTGCTGGACGGTGTCCGCATCCCTTCGAATCGAGGTAGGCCACGCAAGCGCTGCCGCTGGCTCCTGGCCGACAAAGGCTATGACGCAGAATCCTTGCGGCAATACTGCGACCGCTATCGGATGCAGCCGGTGATTCCGCTGCGTGACATGAAGCGCAAGCCGAAGCCGGGCTTACCGCGCCTGTTTGACAAGCCCAAGTATCGGCAGCGGAACGCTATCGAACGGCTATTTGGTTGGTTGAAGGAGCACCGCCGCCTGGGTACACGCTATTGCAAGCTAGCGGAAAGCTTTGCTGCAATGGTCACGTTGGCTTGCTGGCGGCGGTGTTTACGACATTACTTTTCGTACAGTGCCTAGGAGCAACCCTTTTAAGGTGTTGATAATTGGCGTTCGGCTTGGACTTGCCGGGGCTGCTTTGCAGCCCTTTCGCGACACCTTGCGTCGCGATGCGCCGCGCGGGCGGCGCTCGATCTGATAGGCGCTGCAACGCTAACGTCGAACATCTTGAAAAACCTCAACCAAGATACCGGCAAGGATCTTTATCGTATCAACCAACTTGCTCGAATCGTCGCCGCCTCACGAACAGGCCCACGCCCAACCCCGTGGCAAGCACCGACAGCAATCCCAGGTCCAACCCGAACGAACGGGCCTGGCTGACAACGATGCAACCAACGACACCGACCACCGCCAACGCCACCCCGAGCCACTTGCGCAGCGCGTAAGGCCTGAGAAAACGATCTAGCAAGCCGTAAAGCACCAGGGCGATGACCGCATAGGTAATTTCGGACACAGGCGTCTCCCTCAGGTCTTGATGATCAGGGTCGAGGTGGTGTGCTGCGGCCCGATGCCGCCATTGACCTGCGCCTCGATGCTGACCAGTACATCGCCGGCATGGTAGGTGGGCAGGATGTCATTGGCATAGGCACGCACCCCAGCGCCCACCGGCACGCCAACATAGGGCGATGCCACAGAACTCGCGGCGGCGGCGAACGCCGAGGCGGCAAGGTTGGCGACCTTGGTGCGCTGGGCATTGAGGGTATCGCCCTGCTGGCGGGTCAGCGGCTTGGAGATACCGATCTTCATCACGCAAGGCAGCCCCTTGGCCAGCATCCTGTCGTAGGTCTCGACAACCTTGCTGTTGACCTCGTAATGGGCGCTTCTCGCCTCACCGAAATGCAGCTCGCGCAAGCGTCCACGCTCGCTGTCGGTCAGGGTGATCTGCGAGACGTTGAAGACGATCCCGTGATTGCCCATGTATTGGAAAGTCCCTTCGAACTTCATTGCACGCATCCTTTCGAGGCAAAGGGTGCGATTCTCTACAAGGCGCGGCAGGTACGCAAACGGTGGCATTTGGCTATACCAGCCTATCGCCCTGTTGCGAGTAGTCCATTTCCGAATCGGGCTTCCAGGCCCGCCGAAGCATTGCCGTTGACCAGGTACCGCTCTAGGCTCTGTTCATCGCTGCCACATCGACAGCACCATCAAGAACATTGCAGATGCCCCACAAGCCGTATGGACGATGCCCAACAGCATCGAAGACCATGGACGAGCAGAGCGTGGTGCTTCAGGCGCTATTCGAAGCGGAGGGCGTAGATGTCTCAAAACGATATGCCAGACAGCCGGCTGCAGGCGCCCTG
The DNA here is from genome assembly GCF_057284075.1 of Pseudomonas sp. TE31087. Classification (NCBI taxonomy): domain Bacteria; kingdom Pseudomonadati; phylum Pseudomonadota; class Gammaproteobacteria; order Pseudomonadales; family Pseudomonadaceae; genus Pseudomonas; species Pseudomonas sp. TE31087. The sequence goes on along the minus strand of NZ_JBXVNN010000001.1, from coordinate 5,709,063 downwards.
GGCCAACTATTTTCAACGGCTTTATGCAGCAGGCATGAGCCTGGGTAGACATGACTCGCCATCAGAGAAGATTGATACCGCAACCATGAATGACCTGCCCCGTGACGAACTCAACGCCAAGCTCGAGACCATCGAGATCAAGATGGACGCGCGGGTAGAAGCCATCGCGTCGAAAATCGATGGTTTTCTCGTTGCCCAGAGTGAGCGCGACAAGCGCTTGGACGACTCGATCGCAGGTGTGCGCCGCGACATCGATCGATTGGGGAGTCTGAAGCTGAATATCTGGGGAGCCATGCTTACCGCTGTTGCGCTGGGCGTAACGGTGGCGGCTCTGAGCGTGACGTTCTATCAAACAGGTAAAGGCGACATCGCTATCCCGCCCCTGTCATCACTCGCGATAGAGGCCCCCGGCTCAGTTCACATCGCTGCCGACGAGTAAAGGCAAACCGCTCCATCTGCCCTAAAACTGCCCTCATGCGCCCCCCTGAAACGACGAAGCCCCCGAAAACTCAACGTTTTCGGGGGCTTCGACTACTTCGCATATGGCGGAGAGATAGGGATTTGAACCCTAGGTACTGTTGCCAGTACAACGGATTTCGAATCCGTCCCGTTCGACCACTCCGGCATCTCTCCAATGGCGCGCATCATACCAGCGATTTCGTTTCTGGAAAACCTTTTTTGAAAAAAATTCGCGTGGTATCAGGCGCTTGCGTGAACGCGCCGCTTACAGCGGCACGCCCAGGCGTTTGGCAACTTCTTCGTAGGCTTCGATCACGTCGCCCAGGCCCTGGCGGAAGCGGTCCTTGTCCATCTTCTTGCGGGTCTCTTTGTCCCACAGGCGGCAGCCGTCCGGGCTGAATTCGTCGCCCAGGACGATCTGGCCGTGGAACACGCCGAACTCCAGCTTGAAGTCGACCAGCAGCAGGCCTGCGTCGTCGAACAGCTTGCTCAGCACTTCGTTGACCTTCAGCGACAGCTTCTTCATCTCGACCAGTTGCTCGGCGGTGCCCCAGCCGAAGGCGACAACGTGGGATTCGTTGATGAACGGATCACCCTTCTCGTCGTTCTTCAGGAATAGCTCGAAGGTGGACGGCTCCAGCTTGATGCCCTCCTCCACGCCCAGGCGCTTGACCAGGCTGCCGGCGGCGTAGTTACGCACCACGCACTCGACCGGGATCATGTCGAGCTTCTTCACCAGGCACTCGTTGTCGCCCAGCAGCTTGTCGAACTGAGTCGGCACGCCGGCTTCTTCGAGCTTCTGCATGATGAAGGCATTGAACTTGTTGTTCACCATGCCCTTGCGGTCGAGTTGTTCGATGCGCTTGCCGTCGAACGCCGAGGTGTCGTTACGGAACAGCAGGATCAAGCGGTCGGCGTCGTCGGTCTGGTAAACCGATTTGGCCTTGCCGCGGTAGAGTTCGTCGCGTTTTTCCATGATGGGCTCCGCTTGCTTGAGTGGGTGGGCTAGGCGATTTGGCGCCAGTCGAGCCCATGTTCCTGATTCGCCACCTGGAGCCAGTCCGGATCGCACCCGAGGGCGTCGACGAAGCACTGGCGGGCCAGATGTGGCAGGTTGTTCTTGCTGCTGAGGTGGGCCAGCACCAGGTGCTGCAGGTTCTGCCAGCCCAACTCGGCCACCAGGCTCGCGGCCTGGTGGTTGTTCAAATGTCCCTGGCTGCCGCCGACCCGCAGCTTTAGAAAATGCGGGTAATGCCCACGGGCCAGCAGGTCGCGGCAGTGGTTGGCCTCGATCAGCAGGGCATCGAGCCCCTGATAGCGCTCCAACAGCCGGGCGTCGTAGCTGCCCAGGTCGGTGAGCATGCCGAAACGTCGACGACCATCGCTGATCACGTACTGCAGCGGCTCGTAGGCATCATGCTCGACCCGTGCCGCGCTGACCTTGAGATCGCCGATCTGCAACACATCGCCACAACCGAGAAAACCGGCCACCTCGACCGGCTTGCGCATGCCGCGCAATGTGCCCTGGCTGAGGTAGACCGGTACATTGTAGCGGCGCGAGAGCAACCCCACCCCATGCACGTGGTCGGCATGTTCGTGGGTCACCAGCACCGCGCTCAGTTGCGCGGCCGACACCCCGAGCAGCGCCAGGCGCCGCTCGGTCTCGCGCAGGGAAAAGCCGCAGTCGACCAGGATGAAGGTTTCACCACTGGCGATGAGCGTGCCGTTTCCCTGGCTACCGCTTCCTAGAACCGCGAAGCGCACTTAGCCCAGGTGGTCCTGGATCGCGCTCAGCACGCGGCGGGCGACATCGGCCGGGGCCACGGTGTTGATGTTCTTCTCGACGGTCACCTGGACGTTGTCGCCGACCTTGCTCAGGCGCACCTGGTAGCGCTCGGCACGGGCTTCACGCTCTTCCTTGCTCGGCTCGCTGCCGAACAGACGGCTGAAGAAGCCAGGCTCCTTCTGCTTGTCGTCAGGCTTCTCGGACAGGTTGATGTAATACAGGCCCAGGCTGCGGTTGATGTCCTCGACACGCCACTCGCCCTGTTCCAGGGCGCGGCCGACGCCGGACCAGGCGCGGTCCAGGTCCGAACCCAGGAACAGCACCGGGTTGCCGCTGCCGTCCTCGCTCAGGCTGACCTGGCTCGGGGCATCGAAGTCGCGCGCGGCCAGCAGCGAGACCGAACCGCCCTTCTCGGCGCTGCGGTTCATGCTGGCAAGCATTTCGTCGACCAGCAGGGCGTCGGTGCCGGTGTTGCTGGAGGCGGACGGGAAGTCAGGCTCGGCAGTGCTGCCGGCCGGACGCTCGACGCTGACCACATACACCTCGGAGGTGTTGCGCTGCACGCCGGGCTCCATGCGCACCCGCACACGGACTTCGCTGTCCGGGCTGCTGGAGGTGCTGGCCAGGCGCTGGCCGAGGGAGGCCGACAGCTCATCGAAACGCTGCCAGGTGGTGTTGAATTCGCCAGTCTGCGGACGTTCTTCGGCAATGCGGAAACCGTTGTCCTCGAAGAACTGGCGAGTCACCGGCCAGACTTCGGCGGGCGAGCGCTGGGCCAGCACCCAACGGCTGTTGCCGCTGCGCTGCAGGCTGAAATCGCTGATGCCGGCGGTGGCCGACAGCGGCTGTGGACGGGGTACCTCGAACTCGCCGGTGGCGCGATCATCGGCCACGTTGCGCGGGATCGGCAGCAGCGGATCCAGGCGCTTGACGTTGCTGGCGTCCGGCGGCAGCTGCATCGGCGCGGTCGGTTGCGCCTGCAGGTAGTCGCTGCCACGGTCGCGGAAATAGCCATCCTCGCCCCACAGCCAGCCGCACCCGCTGGTGCTGGAGATGATCAGGGCGAGAGCGGAAAGACCAGCCAGTCGCTTCATGCGGTGTACTTCCTCGATTAAACCAGTACGCCGGACTGGCGCAAGGCAGTACGGACTTTTTCGTGACAGCCTTCGCTCAGCCAGGTCAGTGGCAGGCGAATGCCCTGCTGCATCAGGCCCATTTGCACCAGCGCCCATTTCACCGGAATCGGGTTGGCTTCGCAGAACAGGTCTTTGTGCAGCGGCATGAGTTTTTCGTTGATCGCGCGGGCCTTCTCGGCATTGCCCTCAAGGGCGGCCTCGCACAGGTCGGCCATTTCGCGCGGGGCGACGTTGGCGGTGACGGAGATGTTGCCCTTGCCGCCCATCAGGATCAGCTCGACGGCGGTCGGATCGTCGCCGGACAGGACGATGAAGTCCTTGTCGACGCCGTCCAGGATGGCCTTGGCACGGACCAGGTCGCCGGTGGCTTCCTTGATGCCGATGATGTTCTTGACCTTCGACAGACGGATCACGGTGTCGGCCTGCATGTCGCAGGAGGTGCGGCCGGGCACGTTGTAGAGGATCTGCGGGATGTCGACGGCTTCGGCGATGTGCTTGAAGTGCTGGTACAGGCCTTCCTGGGTCGGCTTGTTGTAGTACGGGACCACCAGCAGGCAGGCGTCGGCGCCGGCATTCTTGGCGTTCTTGGTCAGGTGCACGGCTTCGGCAGTGGAGTTGGCACCGGTACCGGCGATCACCGGGATCCGCTTCTTGCTGTGCTTGACCCGCTCGACCACGTGCTTGATGACCAGGATGTGTTCTTCGACATCCAGCGTGGCGGACTCGCCGGTGGTGCCGACAGCTACGATCGCGTGGGTGCCGTTTTCCAGGTGGAAGTCTACAAGCTTGTCGAGGCTGTCCCAGTCCAGACGCCCTTGTGCATCCATGGGAGTGACCAATGCCACCATACTGCCCGCAATCATGTAACTGCTCCTGCCGGAAAAAGAGAGCGGTAATGGTACTGGCGCCATCGGCCTTGCACAAGCGAAGCAGGCGGGCGGAGCATTCCCCTTCGCGCCGCTTTTCGCTACCCTTGATCCTTTGATCGGTGCAGCACGGCCCGCCGGGCCGTCGACAGTGCTCCCGGCCTGCGTCCACAGCCGCCAAAACCGGCCCGGGCCCTGCTGAAAAAGGAGGCTTTGCCCCCGTCCTGCATCGACCGCTCATCGCTTTAGGAATGCTGCATGTCCACCCCCACCGTTCGCGAACAATTCCTCGTCATCAGCGCCCTGGGCCCCAACCCCATGGAGCTGGCCAACGTTCTCAGCCGCGCGGCCTTCGACAACCGCTGTGCGGTGGTCACCTCGCGCCTGTCGCGCCACGGCGAGACCAGCGCCCTGGTGCTGCAGGTCGGCGGCAGCTGGGATGCCCTGGCCCGCCTCGAAGCCACCCTGCCGGGCCTGGGCAAGAAGCACGGCCTGACCCTGGACGTGGTGCGCAGCGCCGATCAGGAAGTGCGCCCGCAGGCCCTGCCCTACGTGGCCTACGTCAGCGCCGCCTATCGCCCGGACATCATCAACGAGCTGTGCCAGTTCTTCCTCGACCACCGCGTCGAGCTCGAAGCGATGACCTGCGACACCTACCTCGCGCCGCAAACCGGCAGCAGCATGCTCAACGCCCAGTTCACCGTGATCCTGCCGGCCGGCACCCAGATCAGCTGGCTGCGCGACCAGTTCCTCGACTTCGCCGACGCTCTGAACCTGGACGCGCTGATCGAACCGTGGCGCCCACAGAACCCCATGTAAGGAAGCCCCCATGGCCGTAGCACTCGACCAACCCGTCGCCGATTTCCAGGTCCAGGCCACCAGCGGCCAGACCGTCAGCCTGGCTGACCTGAAGGGTCAGCAGGTGGTGCTGTACTTCTACCCCAAGGACAGCACCCCGGGCTGCACCACCGAGGGCCAGGGATTCCGCGACCAGCACGCGGCGTTCCGGGCCGCCAACACTGTGGTGTTCGGCGTGTCGCGCGATGGCATCAAGTCGCACGAGAACTTCAAGGCCAAGCAGGCGTTTCCCTTCGAGCTGATCAGCGACAAGGACGAGGCGCTGTGCCAACTGTTCGACGTGATCAAGCTGAAGAAGCTGTACGGCAAGGAATACCTGGGCGTGGACCGCAGCACCTTCCTGATCGACAAGGACGGTGTGCTGCGCCAGGAATGGCGCGGGGTGAAGGTGCCGGGGCATGTGGATGCGGTGTTGGCGGCGGCGCAAAATCTCGATAAGGCTTGAGATCTTGAGGGCGCTTTGCGCCCTATCGCGGCACAAGGCCGCTCCTACAGGAATCGCGTTCCCCTGTAGGAGCGGCCTTGTGCCGCGATAGGGCTGCAAAGCAGCCCCAGACCTACAACATCGGCGCCACAGACCTGTCCTGCCGCGGCCACGCGTCCAGCACTGCCTTGAACAGCGTCGCCAGCGGGATCGCGAAGAAGATCCCCCAGAACCCCCACAGCCCGCCGAAAAGCAGCACCGCGCAGATGATCGCCACCGGGTGCAGGCTCACCGCCTCGGAGAACAGCAGCGGCACCAGCACGTTGCCATCGAGCGCCTGGATGATTGCGTACACCGCCATCAGGTAGATGAACTGGTCGCCCCAGCCCCACTGGAACAGCGCGATCAGCGTCACCGGCACCGTCACCACCACCGCGCCGACATAGGGCACCACCACCGACAGGCCCACCAGCAGCGCCAGCAAGGCGGCATAGTTCAGGCCCAGGCTGATGAAGGCGATATAGGTGGCGATCCCGCAAATCAGGATCTCGATGCCCTTGCCGCGGATATAGTTGGCGATCTGCCGGTTCATCTCATCGCCCACCCGGTTGAGCAGCGTGCGCTCACGCGGCAGATAGCCGCTGACCCAGCGCCCGATCAGTTCGCGGTCCTTGAGGAAGAAGAACACCAGGATCGGCACCAGCACCAGGTAGATCATGGCGTTGACCAGCAACGGCAGGCTCGACAGCGAGAAGGTCAGCGCCCATTGGCCGAACTTGCCGATCTCGCCGCGCACCGATTCGATGGCGCGCAGCACCTGCTCGTCCGACACCAGGTGCGGATAGCGCTCGGGCAGCAGCAGCAACAGCGACTGCCACTTGCCAAGCATCCCCGGCAGTTCGTTGAACAGGGTGATCAGCTGATGCCAGAGCAGCGGCACCAGCACCAGCATGAACACCGCCAGGGCGCCCATGAACAGGGCAAACACCATCCAGACCGCCAGCCTGGAGGGCACCCTCAAACGCTCCAGGGCATTGACCAGCCCCTGCATGAGGAACGCCAGGACCATGCCCGCCAGCACTGGCGCAAGCATGCCGCCCAGGGTCAGCACCACGGTGAAGGCCAGGAACAGCAGGACCGCCAGCACCACGGCCTCCTCGTCGGAGAAGTAGCGCTGCATCCAGTCGCGAAGCACTTTGAACATTGACGATCCTTGGGAAAGACTCAGGCCTTGCGCAGCCAGTAGGTGTACACGCCGGCCTCGGCCGTTTCGTGCAGCAGCGTATGACCGGCCAGCTGGGCGAAAGTGCGGAAGTCGCGCTGGGAGCCGCCGTCGGTGGCGATCACCTTGAGCACCGCGCCACTGGCCAGGCGATTGAGTTCCATCTTGGCCTTGAGCAGCGGCAACGGGCAGTTCAGCCCGCTGGCGTCGAGCTCGGCGTCGCTGGTCGGGGTGTCACTCATCGGGCGCGTCTCCGGGGTATGGACAGAAAGGTCTGGTAGGATACCGCCACTGGTCGGCATCGCGCGACCCGGCTACAGTAAGGCTTTTGACCGACGCGAGCTTCTGCATGAATCTACTGCGCCCTACCCTGTTGACGCTGGCCTGCCTGATGGCCCTTCCCGGCCACGCCGACGACCTGCCGTCACTGGGCGACGCCAGCTCCGCGATCGTCTCGCCGCAACAGGAACACCAGCTCGGTCGCGCCTGGCTGAGCCTGTTGCGCGGCCAGGTCAACCAGCTGAACGACCCGCAGCTCAAAGACTTCGTCGAGACCAGCGTGTACAAACTGGCCGAGACCAGCCAGCTGCAGGACCGGCGCCTGGAGTTCATCCTCATCGACAGCAAGGAACTCAACGCCTTCGCCGCGCCCGGCGGCATCGTCGGGGTCAACGGCGGTCTGTTCCTCAATGCGCAGACCGAAGGCGAGTATGCTTCGGTGCTGGCTCACGAACTGGCGCACTTGTCGCAGCGCCACTTCGCCCGTGGCGTCGAAGCCCAGCAGCGCATGCAGTTGCCCATGATGGCCGCGCTGCTTGCCGGTATCGTCCTGGCCGCCGGCGGTGGCGGCGATGCCGGCATCGGTGTGATTGCCGGCACCCAGGCGGCGGCGATCCAGGAGCAGCGGCGCTTCTCCCGACAGAACGAACAGGAAGCCGACCGTATTGGTATCCAGAACCTGGAAAAGGCCGGTTACGACCCACGCAACATGCCCAGCATGTTCGAACGCCTGGCGCGCCAGTACCGCTATGACGCCAAGCCGCCTGAATTCCTCCTTACCCACCCGGTGACCGAGTCGCGGGTAGCCGATACCCGTAACCGTGCCGAGCAGGCGCCCAAGGGGGGCGTCGAGGACAGCCTGCGTTACCAGCTGATTCGTGCACGGGTACAGCTCACCTATGAAGGCACCCCGGGCCTGGCCGCCAAGCGCTTCCGCGCCCAGCTCGACGAGAATCCCCAGATGGACGCCGCGCGCTATGGCCTGGCGCTGGCACAGATCAAGGGTGGCCAGCTCAACGAAGCGCGGGAGAACCTCAAGCCGCTGCTGGCCAAGGCGCCCAACGACATTACCTACAACCTCGCGCAGATCGACCTGGACATCACCAACAACCGCCTGGCCGACGCTCAGCAACGCGCCCAGCGCATGCAGGCGCTGTACCCGGCCAACTATCCGTTGAAACAGGTGCGCGCCGACCTGCTGATCAAGCAGAACAAGCCGGCCGAGGCGGAGAAGGTGCTGGACGACCTGGTCAAGAACCGCCCGGACGACCCGGACGTGTGGTACGACGTCGCCGAAGTGCGAGGGCTGTCGGGCAACACCATCGGCCTGCACCGCGCCCGCGCCGAGTACTTCACCCTGGTTGGCGACTTCGACCAGGCGATCCAGCAGCTCGACTACGCCAAGCGCCGCTCGGGCAGCAACTTCCCGCTGGCCTCGCAGATCGACCAGCGCCAGCGCGAGATCATGGAGCAGCAGCGGATGGTCAAGGAGATGATGGGCCGCTAGGCGTCAGAACCGATAACCCTGTAGGAGCGGCCTTGCGGCCCTTTCGCGGCGCAAGGCCGCTCCTACAAGGTGATGTCAGGCGTTGCCTGATAACTTCAACCGCGCCGCCTGGGTGAAGTCGAGCATGCGGTTCAGCGGCTTGATCGCCTTGGGAATCAGCGCAGGCTCGACGAAGATCTCGTTACTGCCCTTGCGCAGGCAGTCGAGCGTGCGTTCCAGGGTGTTCATCGCCATCCACGGGCAATGCGCGCAGCTGCGGCAGGCCGCGCCGTTGCCGGCGGTCGGCGCCTCGACGAATTCCTTGTCCGGACACAGCTGCTGCATCTTGTAGAAGATGCCGCGGTCGGTGGCGACGATGAAGGTCTTGTTCGGCAGGGTCTGCGCCGCCTTGATCAGCTGGCTGGTGGAACCCACCGCGTCGGCCAGTTCGATCACCGCTTCCGGCGACTCCGGGTGAACCAGGATCGCCGCGTTCGGGTACAGCGCCTTCATGTCGGCCAGCTGGCGCGACTTGAACTCTTCGTGAACGATGCAGGCACCGTCCCACAGCAGCATGTCGGCCCCGGTCTGCTTCTGGATATAGCGGCCCAGGTGCTGGTCCGGCCCCCAGATGATGGTCTCGCCGTTGTCCATCAGGCTTTCGACGATCTCCAGGGCGCAGCTGGAGGTCACCACCCAGTCGGCTCGTGCTTTCACCGCCGCGGAAGTGTTGGCGTAAACCACCACGGTGCGCTCGGGATGCTGGTCGCAGAAATCCGAGAACTCCTTGACCGGGCAGCCCAGGTCGAGGGAGCAGGTCGCCTCCAGGGTGGGCATCAACACACGTTTTTCCGGGGTGAGGATCTTCGCGGTTTCGCCCATGAAACGCACACCCGCCACCACCACGGTCTGCGCCGGGTGGTTCTTGCCGAAACGCGCCATCTCCAGCGAGTCGGACACGCAGCCGCCGGTTTCCTCGGCCAGGGCCTGGATCACCGGGTCGCAATAGTAGTGGGCTACCAGCACGGCGTTCTGCTTTTTCAGCTCGGCGGCGATGGCCGCACGGTATTCGGCCTCCTGCGCGGGCGTCAGCGGGTTGGGCTGCTTGGCATCGAGGTGGGCCTGGACCAACAGGCGTTCGGAAATCTGGGTCATGATCGCTGGACCTGCGGGGCGCTTGAGCGCGTCAGTCGAGTGTATCACCCGGCCCTGGCAGATCGGCTAATGGTGCCGGACGGCCAGCGTCTCGGCCCCTCTGCGGGCGCGGATTCTTATCGGACGCGAAGGCTACAGGCAATCGGAGGGATGCAAAAGGGGTTTTTGCGTTGGCCGCCCCAATGCAGTCGCGGGGCAAGCCCGCTCCCACGAAGCCATCCAGTTCATGGCGACTTCGTGGGAGCGGGCTTGCCCCGCGAAAGGGACCGCGAGCCAGCGATCAGCCCTGCGGCTGGAGTGCCGCCAGGTGGCCGCTGATCAGCATGGCGAACTCTTCGACGGTCATCTTCTTGCCGTTGAAGTCGACCATGCCGTCGGCGTATTGCAGGCTCGACACCACATCACTTCCCTGCACCGTGGCCATGCCGCTCTGCAGCGCCATCATGCCGACCATCTCACCGGCCTGGCTGGACTGCTGGGCGATGGCCTGGGCATCGGTCTCGCCCTCGAGCAGCGCCTGCAAGGTGGCCAGGTCGGCGACCATCGGCTTGGAAACGCTGAGCTTGGCCTTCAGTTGCGTCAGCAGCTGCTTGCCCAACTGGTCAGGCGGCAGGTCGAACGAGCTCGGGCTGGCAAAATCCATCGCCAGATTGAAGTGGCTCTCGCCATTGGCGGTCTTGAACGCCAGCTTCTCCACCGCCACCTGCGGCTTGGCCACCAGCAGCTTCTGCAGGTCGCCCTGGACCTTGGCCTGCTCCTCGGGGCTCATCTCCAGCGCTGGAGCCTCGCCATCAGCGGCGGCCTGCTGCATCTGCGGCAGCTGGGTCTGGTACCACTCCATCAGCGCCTGCATGGCCGGAATGTCGATGGACTTCATGGTCAGGACCATCTCTGCGCTGCCCACCTTGCGGCCGGCGTAGCTGATGTCGTCGACCTTGTATTCCAGGCGCCCGGCCAGCTTGTCCTTGGCCTCGCCCTCGGCGTTGTACAAGTTGTTCTGCTGCAGGCCCTTGAGCACCAGCACTTCCTGCTTCGGCCCGAAGGTCACCTGGGTGTCGGCCAGGGCCAGGTCGAAGTTGCCGACATAGACCATGTCGTGGGCGGTCTCAGTGAGCTTGCCACCGGCCTTGAAGCCGTTGAGCAGGATCTTCACCGGCGCCTGCTGCTCGTCGACGAAGTTCAGCTCGAGGTGCTCGGCGCTGCTGTGGATCTCCACTGCCTTGCCTTCGCGGTCGCCGCGCAGCGCGAGCTGCAGGCCGGAGAAGTCCAGGACATTGCCGCCGTCCTCTTTGATCGTGACTGGCGCCAGGCGGATGTCGCTGTCGACGCTGCCGCCATAGCCGAGGCTGACCTGGGCGGTGACCGGCGGCTTGTCGCCGGCGGCGGCGAACCAACCGCTGGTGAAGTCATCCTTGTCCAGCGTGCTGTTGCTGGTGGCCATGACCGGCATCAACTTGAAGGCCTTGACCCGCGACCAGGGGAACGGGCCGTGCTCGATCTGGTCGGTCACGCCCACCTGGAAGTTCAATGCCTCGGCTTCGCCGAGCTGCACATTCTCGGCCTTCAGGCGGTAGTGCGCGGTGCTGGTGAAGAAGTGCTGGTCCAGCGAGACCAGCTCGATGGTCATGCTGCCGCCGTTGCCGGCCAGGGCTTTCTTCAGCTCTTCGTTGCCGCGGGCGACGGAACGCTCCAGCTCCGCGGGCAACTGCTTGCCGGTGTACCAGGCGCCAGTGGTGGTTGCGACGGCGATGGCCACGGCCAGACCGGAAAGGATGCCTACTGATTTCTTCATGAATAGAACCGATTGCTGTCCATAAGGAGGTCGTTTGAGCGGTCCACGGAAACGAGGTCGCGCGCAGATGGCAAGAATACCATTGGCACCCGGCCCACGCGGTAATGCGTGAGGCATTTTGTGTGTCGACGCACAGCCTGGCACTTGGTTTGCCAAAGAAAAATTGTCAATTTTTACGAACATCAAAATCGACTTACGATCTGCTCAATCGGCCAAAAGCAATGCATAACGGCCAAATAAACCGATTCACCTTCCATCCACTTGGCACTCTGTCATGTTTAACTTGACACTCAAACGACCATCGTTGTTTATTTCGCGCACCCCGCAGCTCCAACATAAAAGGTGAACAACATGGAGCCCATCCGCTCGACCTTGTCGTGCCCGTCATACGCCGTGCCCGTTGTTTCGATCAAGGAGCAGCGCCCGCATGCAGCCTGACCACAGCGCCCCCGGCAACGCCCAATTCCGCAAGTCCCTGCGTCTCTGGCATGTGGTGATCATCGGCCTGGCCTACCTCACCCCGATGACCGTGTTCGACACCTTCGGCATCGTCTCCGGCATCACCGCCGGGGCACGTGCCCAGCGCCTACCTCCTGGCCCTGGCCGGTATCCTGTTCACCGCCGTGAGCTACGGCACCCTGGTGCGGCGCTTCCCGCAATCGGGCTCGGCCTATACCTACACCCAGCGCGCCATCAACCCGCACGTGGGCTTCCTGGTGGGCTGGTCGTCGCTGCTGGACTACCTGCTGCTGCCCATGGTCAACGCGCTGCTGGCCAAGCTCTACCTCTCGGCGATGTTCCCCGAGGTAGCGGCCTGGGTGTGGGTGGCCGGTTTCGTCACCCTGATCAGCCTGATCAACATGCGCAGCGTCAACCTGGTGGCGCACTTCAACCTGTTGTTCGTCGCCGTGCAGGTGGCGATCATCGGTGTATTCATCTACCTGTGCTGGCGTGGCCTGGACCACGGCGAAGGGCTGGGCACCGCCTGGAGCCTGGTGCCGTTCGCCGACGACCAGACCCAGTTCGCCGCCCTGGCCGCCGGCGCGACCATCCTGTGCTTCTCGTTCCTGGGCTTCGACGCGGTGACCTGCCTGTCGGAAGAGACCCGCGACCCGGGCAAGACCATCCCCCGGGCGATCTTCCTCACCGCGCTGATCGGCGGCGTGGTGTTCATCGGCGTGTCCTACTTCATCCAGGCCTACTTCCCGACCATGGCGCGCTTCCATGACCAGGAAGCGGCCCTGCCGGAAATCGCCCTGTACGTCGGCGGCAAGCTGTTCCAATCGGTGTTCATCGCCTGCACGGTGATCAACACCATCGCCTCGGGCCTGGCCTCGCAGACCAGCGTGTCGCGCCTGCTATACGCGATGGGCCGCGACAACGTGATCCCGGCCGGGGTATTCGCCCGCCTGCACCCGCGCTACAAGACCCCGGTGCTGAACATTGCCGTGGTCGGCCTGATCTCGCTGTCGGCGATCTTCTTCGACCTGGTCACCGCCACCTCGGTGATCAACTTCGGCGCGCTGGTGGCCTTCAGCTTCGTCAACCTGTCGGTGATCAACCATTGCTACATCCGCGAGGGCCGGAACAAGGGCCTGACGAACAACCTCAAGTATCTGGTGGCGCCGACGATAGGCTTCTGCATCATCGTCTCGCTGTGGCTGGACCTGAACGAACACTCGTTGTTGTTCGGCGGTGTCTGGGCCCTGCTTGGCGTGCTCTACCTGGCCTGGCTGACCAAGGCCTTCAGGGTAGCGCCACCGAACTGCATCGCCGACTGACCCCGCCGACGCCCGCCTGACCGCGGGCGTCCTGTTTGCCCGAGAAGGAAAAGCCCATGTTGCTGCGCCGTCTCTCCATCCAGTGGAAGATCACCCTGCTTGCCGGCCTGTGCCTGCTGGCCATCGTCGCCCTGCTGGTGGCCACCTCGCTCACCCAGGCCCGACGCAGCGCCGAGCAGGTGTTCCAGGCCAACACCGAGCTGCTCGACCACAGCGCCCGTCTGCGCCTGCAGGCCCACGGCGAGACCCAGGCCCTGCGAATCCAGCGCTATTTCATGGACGCCTACCAGTACGGCAACGGCTTCGCCCGCCTGGTGCAGGCACTCAAGGCCCGTGGCGGCGCCGACCTGCGCACGGAACTCAGCCGCGAGGCCCGTGCCGCCCTGGCTGGCAACGCCGACCTGATCGGCCTGTATCTGGTGTTCCAGCCCAATGCCCTGGACCAGCAGGACGCCCGCTTCGTCGGCCAGGTCGACAACGGCAGCAACGACAGCGGCCGCTTCTCCCTGTACTGGTCGCAGCCCGGCACCGGCAACCTCGAGGTGGAGGCGATGCCCGAGTCGATGCTCGCCGACACCAGCATCGGCGCCAACGGTTCGCCCTACAACCGCTGGCTGACCTGCCCGCTGGAGACCGCCAAGGCCTGTGTGCTCGACCCGTACTTCGACGAGGTCAACGGCCACCAGGTGCTGATGACCAGCATCGCCCTGCCGCTGCTGGAAAACGGCAAGGTGGTGGGCGTGGTCGGCCTGGACATCGGCCTGGACAATCTGCAGCAACTGAGCCTGGCCGGCCGCCAGGAGCTGTTCGATGGCCAGGGCCAGGTCAGCATCGTCAGCCCTTCGGGCCTGCTCGCCGGCCACAGCCAGGACGCCAGCCAGCTGAGCAAGACCGTGCAGCAGGCCTTCGGCGCCAGCGCCACCGCCCTGGCCGACTCGCTGCACGCCGGGCAGGCGGTCGAGCGTCTGGACGGCGGCACCATGCGCATTTCCCGGCCTTTCGCCCCGATCCCCGGCGCGGCGCCGTGGCAGGTCCTGCTCGAGCTGCCCGAACAGGTGCTGCAGGCCCCCGCCGTCGCCCTCAACCAACGCCTGGACAGCCAGAACCAGAGCGCCAACCTGGTCAGCCTGCTGATCGGCCTGGGCGCTGCCGTGCTGGGGCTGCTGCTGGTGTGGCTGACCGCCCGTGGCGTGACCCGGCCGATCCTGGCCGTGGCCGCGCGCCTGAAGGACATTGCCAGTGGCGAAGGCGACCTGACCCGACGCCTGGACTATGCCCGCAACGACGAACTGGGCCAGCTGACCGGCTGGTTCAACCGTTTCCTCGACAAGCTCCAGCCGGTGATCGCCCAGCTCAAGGGCTCCTTGCAGGAGGCCCGCGGCACCGCCGACCAGTCGGCGCTGATCGCCAGCCAGACCAGTGACGGCATGCAGCAACAGCACCGCGAGATCGAGCAGGTGGCCACCGCCGCCAACGAGATGAGCGCCACGGCCCACGACGTCGCCCACAATGCCGCCCAGGCGGCACAAGCGGCGCGCGGCGCCGACCAGGCAACCCGTGATGGCCTGGCGCGAGTGTCCGCCACCCGCGAGGCGATCGGCGAGCTGGCCGGCGGCATGAATGCGGCCATGGACGAGGCCCGCGCCCTGGAAAGCCGTGGCGAGCAGATCGGCTCGGTGCTCGAGGTGATTCGCGCCATCGCCGAGCAGACCAACCTGCTGGCGCTCAACGCCGCCATCGAGGCTGCCCGCGCGGGCGAAGCCGGGCGTGGTTTTGCGGTGGTCGCTGACGAGGTGCGCAACCTGGCCCAGCGTACGCAGGTCTCGGTGGAGGAGATCCGCCAGGTGATCGAGGGGCTGCAGCAAGGTACCCAGGACGTGGTCGGCGCGATGCACGCCGGCCAGCGTCAGGCCCAGGACAGCGCCGCGCAGATGGAGCAGACGTTGCCGGCGCTGCAGCGGATCGGCGAGGCGGTGGCGGTGATCACCGACATGAACCTGCAGATCGCCTCGGCGGCCGAGGAACAGAGCGCCGTGGCCGAGGAGGTCAACCGTAACGTGGCGGGGATACGTGATGTGACCGAGTCGTTGGCAGGTCAGGCCGATGAGTCGGCGCGGATCAGCCAGGCACTGAACCGTTTGGCCAACCAGCAGCAGGTATTGATGGAGCAGTTCCGAGTGTAGCCGTTGGTTGATCTTGATCTTGATCGCAAGGTTAACCCCTTCCCCACTAGCGACAGCTGCGTCAGCCCAGGCGCCGCCCGTAACTTCGCGACTTCAGGAGGCCGAACGCAGGCCTTGCGAAGGGAGGTGACGGGCATGGATGCCCGTCAAGCGCTGGGGCCCAGGATGGGCCCTGCAGCGCGGCCCTCCCGGGAGCAAGGCCGGAGTGAGGGTACCCGGAGCGAAGCGTAGGGCCGGATGAATGGAGCGAGGATTTTTTGGTTCCTTTTTGATCCTTCTTCAAAAAGGAACTCGCCGTAAGGGCGAAAAGGTGACTATGCGTCGACATCGCAAATGAATGCACTTACAACTATTAAAACCGACGCCGACCGCATTTGACTTTGACTTTGACTTTGACTTTGACTTTTAAATAGTCTGTTTTGAAATCTATATGCGCATTCATTTGCGATGGTGACGCATAGTCACCTTTCCGCCCTTACGGCGGGTCCCTTTTTGAAGGATCAAAAAGGAACCAAAAAATCCTCGCTCCATCATCCGGCCCCTACGCTTCGCTCCGGGGTTCCCTCGCTCCGTTCTTGCTCCCGGGAGGACCGCGCTGAACGCCCCATCCTGGGGCGCAGCGCTTGACGGGCATCCATGCCCGTCACCTCCCTTCGCAAGAACTCCGCTCGGCCTCCTGAAGTCGCAATTGGTGTTGCCTGATCTACCGCGCGCTTAGAAGCAAAAGCAAACAGCAACTACAAGAGCGAACAACAAGAGCGAACAACAAGAGCGAACAACAAGAGCAAGTTACTTGTATCTCACTCGTCGGTCTCTCCGGGACTTTCATGAATTGTTGACGATCTTTTCACGCTCCCCCCTTTAGCGTCGCCTGCCAACCGATCCGGCAGGCAACCGCTCTCTGAGGCACACGTGTCCCGTACAACTCCCCCCGCTAGCAAATCCATCGACTGGTCTGGCCTCGGCTGGCTCCTGCTGTTCTTCTGGTACTTCTCCGGCGTCACCCAGGCCCTGCTGCTGTTCAGCGGCACCACCGGCTTTGCCGGCTTTCGCGACGCCTTGTTCCTCAGCAGCCTGTGGCTGGCCCCAGTACTGCTGCTGCCACGCCTGACCCGCCCCCTCGCCGCGCTGATCGGGCTGGTGTTGTGGGCCAGCTCGCTGGTAGGCCTGAGCTATTTCGGCATCTACCGCCAGGAGTTCTCGCAAAGCGTCATCTTCGTGATGTTCGAGTCCAACACCGCCGAAGCCGGGGAATACTTCAGCCAGTACTTCAGTATCTGGCTGTGCCTGGGGCTGCTGCTCTACAGCGCGATCGCCGTGCTGCTGTGGCGACGCATACGCCCGGTCACCCTGCCACGGTACAGCCGCCTGCCGGTGGTCGTCCTGTTGCTGACAGCGACCCTGGGCTACCCGTTCTACAAACAGATGGTCTCCCAGCAACGCAGCTTCGCCGACGCCCAGGAAAAGGTCGAACAGCGCATGGCGGCCGCGGTGCCCTGGCAACTGGTGGTCGGCTACCGGCAGTACCGCCAGCAGCTCGACAACATGCAGGCCCTGCTGGAACAGAATGCCGCCCTGCCGCCGCTGCAGGACCTCAAGGACAACAGCGGCGACGCGCCGCGCACCCTGGTGCTGGTACTGGGCGAGTCCACCACCCGCGAACACATGCACCTGTACGGCTACAACCGCGACACCACACCGAACCTCGATGCCCTGGCCGCCCGCGACAAGGGCCTCACCGTGTTCCGCAACGTCGTCTCGCCACGCCCGTACACCATCGAGGTGATGCAGCAGATCCTCACCTTCGGCGATCAACAGCACCCCGACCGCTTCCTCACCGATCCATCGCTGATCAACCTGATGAAACAGGCCGGCTACAAGACCTTCTGGATCACCAACCAGCAGACGATGACCAAGCGCAACACCATGCTCACCACCTTCTCGCAGCAGACGGACGTGCCGGTCTACCTGAACAACCAGCGCAACCAGAACGCCAGCCAGTACGACAGCGTGGTGCTGGAGCCCTTCGAAAAAGCCCTGCAGGACCCGGCCGGCAAGAAGCTGATCATCGTCCACCTGCTCGGCACGCACATGGATTACCGCTACCGCTATCCGGCCGGTTTCGACCACTTCAAGGACAACACCGGCGCGCCGGCGGCGCTGTCCCCCGACCAGGTACGAACCTACAACTTCTATGACAACGCCGTGCGCTACAACGACTTCGTCGTGTCCGACCTGATCAAGCGCTATTCGGCCAGCACACCGAACGGCTTCCTGCTGTACCTCTCCGACCATGGCGAGGACGTCTACAGCTCCGGCAATCATGATCGCCTCGGCCGCAACGAGGCCGCCCCGACCCGGCCGATGTACACCATCCCCTTCCTGCTCTGGACCTCGCCCAGCTGGCAGGCGGCGCACCCGCGCGACCTGCAATCGATGGCCATCCGCCCCTATAGTAGCGCACACCTGATCCACACCCTGTCCGACCTGGCGGGCCTGAGCTACGACCGCTACGAGCCGGCCAAGAGCCTGGTCAACGAAGCGTTCACCGCCAGCCCACGCTGGATCGGCGACCCGTACGCGAAAAACGGGCTGCACGCGTTCGACAACCTGCCCGACACCCTGGCGAAACAGCAACAGCGGACCGCCAGCAGCAGCACGGTTCGCCCTGACGAAGGCTGACGGCCCGCGACAAGGCCACCCCTCACACCAGTCCCTCCGCTTGAAGGGACACGCCCCCAAGAACCGATATCTGGCCCCCAGGTATCGGTTTTTTGCTGCATCAATGATGAATAAATTTCTGCCATATTGTTTCGTACATTTCATGACAATTACAAAACGACAATATTCCACTCCAGAATGACGTCAATACACCCCAGTAATCATGGGCAATTCAAATGAACACGTGCAAACAACCGCTTAGGCACACAATCAAAACGACGAAATTAAACATTCCAAAAAGGAATGATGTAGCAACTAATTGTCGTTTGTTGAGAACGCCTTTCAACGCCAATACTGATTTCAATCAATGCAATCGCGACCGCCGCGGCACTGGAGAAGCCGCCGGCCGACCGGCGCACAGCCCGCGCCCGTCACCTGCAACTGGAAGTGGTCAGATCACAACAAAAACAACAACTCACCCGAATGCAGATCCAATAGGTTGCCCATGACCCATTCGAACAACAATGCAAGTTTGACTGCCGCAACCCCGCCTTCCGGACACCTCAAACGCACGCTCACCAGCCGCCACCTGAACATGATCGCCATCGGCGGCTCCATCGGCACCGGCCTGTTCGTCTCCTCCGGCGCCACCATCGCCCAGTCCGGCCCCGGCGGCGCGCTGCTGGCCTTCGCGGTGATCGGCCTGATGGTGTACTTCCTGATGACCAGCCTCGGCGAAATGGCCGCGTGCATGCCGGTCAGCGGCTCGTTCTCCACCTATGCCTCGCGCTACGTGGAAGAAAGCTTCGGCTTCGCCCTGGGCTGGAACTATTGGTACTCCTGGGCCGTGACCATCGCCGTGGACCTGGTGGCCGTGCAGATCATCATGCTCTACTGGTTCCCGGACACGCCCGGGGTGATCTGGAGCGCGGCCTTCCTGGTGCTGCTGTTCGCCCTCAACGTCGCCTCGGTGCGCTTCTTCGGCGAGGCCGAGTTCTGGTTCGCCCTGATCAAGGTCATCACCATCATCATCTTCATCGCCGTGGGCGTGCTGATGCTGCTGGGCATCCTCGAAGGCGGCCAGGACGGCGGCGCCCACCTCTGGCAGATCGGCGACGCGCCCATCGCCGGCGGCCTGCCGGCGCTGATCGGCGTGGCGATGATCGTCGGCTTCTCGTTCCAGGGCACCGAGTTCGTGGGCATCGCTGCTGGCGAAACGGAAAACCCGGGGCGCAACATTCCCAAGGCCGTACGCCAGATCTTCTGGCGCATCCTGCTGTTCTACGTGCTGACCATCGTCGTGATCGGCCTGCTGATCCCCTACACCGACCCACGACTGCTCAAGGACGGACTGTCGGACGTCACCATCAGCCCGTTCACCCTGATCTTCACCAAGGCCGACATGCTTGCCGCCGCCGCCGTGATGAACGCGGTGATCCTGACCTCGGTGCTGTCCGCCGGCAACTCGGGCATGTACGCCTCCTCGCGCATGCTCTACAGCCTGGCGCTGGAGCGCAAGGCGCCGGCCATCTTCGCCAGGGTAACTCGCAGCGGCACGCCGGTCTGGGCGCTGCTGGCCACCGCCGCAGTCGCCGGCCTGTGCCTGCTGAGCTTCCTGTTCAGCCCCGGCAAGCTCTACCTGTGGCTACTGAACACCTCCGGCATGCTTGGCTTCATCGCCTGGCTGGGTATCGCGATCAGCCATTACCGCTTCCGCCGCGGCTACCTGTTCCATGGCAACGACCTGGCGAAACTGCCGTATGTGTCGAAGTACTTCCCGTTCGGCCCACTGTTCGCCTTCGGCCTGTGCATGGTGGTGATGCTCGGACAGAACTACCAGGCGTTCATCGGCGGGCAGATCGACTGGATCGGCGCCTTCGCCACCTACGTCGGCCTGGTGCTGTTCGTAGTGGTCTGGTTCGGCCACAAGCTGGTCACAGGCTCCAGGGTGGTGCGCTACAGGGAAATGGACTTCTCCAGTATCGAGATGCGCAAGACCCAACGCAGCAAGGCAGAGCCCGCCGGCGATGCGCTCGCGACCAGCCAGCAGCCCGCCTGAACACTCCATTGGCGGACTCGCCCCGGTCCGCCCATCACTGCTCCGGGACCCTGATGAACAGCACCTTCGACTCCTACTACGAAGCCACCGCCAGCAGAACCTTCTACCCCGCCCAAAGCGGCCGCACCGATACCCGCGTATGCATCCTCGGTGGCGGCCTGGCCGGTCTGTCGACCGCGATAGGGCTGGCCGAGCGCGGGGTGAGCGATGTGACGCTCCTCGAGTCGCAACGTGTCGGCCATGGCGCCTCGGGACGCAACGGCGGCTTTGTCTTCGGCGGCTACAGCCTCGGCAACGCCGACCTGCTGTCGGCGCTGGGCGCCCATGAGGCCCGCAAGCTGTATCGACTGACACTCGACGCCGTCGACCTGATCCGCGAACGCACCCGCCGCTACACCATCGACTGCGACCTGGTCGACCAGGGCGTGATCCTCGCCAACTGGTTCAACGACCCGTCGCGCCTGGAGAAACCGCGCCAGCTGATGAAGCAGGCCTATGGCGTCGACTGGGAATACATCGCACCCGGCGAGCTGAAGGAACAGCTCAGGACCGAGCGCTATTACGGCGGGTTGCTGGAGCGCAACGCCTTCCACTTCCACCCGCTCAAGTACGTCTGCGGCCTCGCCCAGGCCGCGTCCCAGGCCGGGGTGACGATCTTTGAGCAGTCGCCGGTGACCGGCATCGAGAAGACGGCCGGCGGCTACATCGTGCGCACCGGCCAGGGCGAAGTCCATGCCGAGGAGGTGGTGTTCAGCGCAGGCGGCTATGCCCGCGGCGTCTACGCCCCAATCGAACGCGCCGTTCTGCCGATCGCCACCTACGTGGTGACCACCCCACCATTGGGCGATCGCCTGTCGGAGACCATCAACTGCCAGTCGGCCATCTACGACACACGCTTCGCCTTCGATTACTACCGTCCACTGAAAGACACCCGGATCCTCTGGGGTGGACGCATATCCATCCTCGATCGCGGGCCGCAGGCCATCGCCAAGCTGCTCAAGGCCGACCTGGCAAGCGTCTACCCGCAACTCGAGGACGTGGAGCTGGAGTATTCCTGGGGCGGCCTGATGAGCTATGGGCGCCACCAGATGGCGCAGATCGGCCAGGACGGTAACGGCATCTGGCACGCGGTCGGCTTCGGCGGCCATGGCATGGCGCCGACCACGGTCGCCGGCGAAGTGCTGGCGGACGCCATCGCCCGCCGCCTGCCGATCCCGAGCGGTTTCAGCCAGTTCGGCCTCGACCGCACCTTTGGCCTGGCCGGCCTGGTGGCTGCGCAAGCCACCTATACCGCC
Source organism: Pseudomonas sp. TE31087 (assembly GCF_057284075.1). Lineage (NCBI taxonomy): Bacteria > Pseudomonadati > Pseudomonadota > Gammaproteobacteria > Pseudomonadales > Pseudomonadaceae > Pseudomonas > Pseudomonas sp. TE31087. Next base: position 5,687,621 of record NZ_JBXVNN010000001.1, on the reverse strand, counting down.
TACCAGGCGCGCGATGCCTTCGATGCCCGGCGGCTGAATCGGTAAGCCATCTCACCTGCGCGGTGGCCTCAAACGCGGTACCCGTTACGCGCAGCAGATACGCCTCGGCACCCGGTTTGATCTGGAAAAACTGCTCGATAGCCCGGATGCAGGACAGGTGCAGGTGCTCATCAATGACCGCCGTGGGCACTCCGCCACGGAAGATCTGCTCGGCAATCGCATGTCGGCGCAGGAGATTTATGGTGGCGAGTACACCCGGCTGACCGAGCTCAGCTATGAGCGCAATCTGTTCTCGCCAGACCTTTCCTCGAAGATCGGCTTCATGGTGATGGGTACCGACTTCGGCGGCATGCCGATCCTGGCCAACTTCGTCAGTGCCGGCTTTTGCGCCCACCCGCTGACAATGGCCAGCGGTAGCGGCTGGGGCAACTACCCAACGGCACACTGGGGTGGTCGGTTGCGCTACAACGCCACCCCTTCGCTGACACTGCAAACCGCATTGTTCCAGGTCAATCCGGACTACAACATGCGTTCGTCCAAGGCCTTCGCCATGCCCATCAACGGCAGTACCGGGGCGATCATGCCTGTGGAGGCGATCATCAATAACAACGCCTTTCTGAACGGCCAGTACAAGGCAGGCTGGTATTACGATAGCTCTGACTACCCGAAAATCGGCAGTGATGGCAAAAGCAGCGGACGTACCGGCGCATACATGCTGGTGGATCAAGCCATCTGGCGGGACGCGCAAGACCCTGCCAACATGCTGCGCCTGTTTGGCCAAGCGGCCACCAGCAACGCTGCGACCTCGCCGATGCGCCGTTGGTATTCGGTAGGGCTGGTCAAGAAAAAACCCTTCGCGAGCCGTGCGAATGACACCATTTCGCTGGGGTATGGCCGCGCCGTGCCCAACCCGCGCATGCGGGACGTGCAACAAGCCAAGGCACCCAGCCTCGACGAGGCCCATATGATCGCCAGCCTCGATTACGGTGAACAAGTACTTGAACTGAACTACGGCGCACAGGTGACGCCCTGACTACTTCTTCGACCGGACTTGCAGTACTACATCGAACCCGGCGCATTTTCCGGAAAGAGAAACGGTAATGCCCTGGTCGTGGGTCTACAGGTCAAAGCAACGTTTTAACCACTTGCCAGCCGATAATGGAAGGTCGCGGCAGGAACGGCAGTTGCCTGCCGCCCCCTGCACAGATCCGAATGTGCGGAACTACCGCATGCGACTCCTGCCTTGGGTACGTGACGCGAAGCGAACTCCAGGGTAAGGATGTGCATTTCTGGGTCTAGTGTCCTGTCTCGGAAATAAGCTGTTCACTTTTGGCGGCGTCTTGGGCGCCCGGCCTGCGTTGCCACTCCTCGCCATAGCCCTGCTATGACTCGTCGTGGCGCCTTGCCCGAACACCCAAGCCACTCGCCAATAGAGAACGTATTTCCGAGACAGGACACTAGGTATGTAGAGGTCGGCAAGGCGTCCGTAGCAAGGTGAGTTGGGCGGACGCTTACTCCCGTCCATCATCACACACCGGAAAATTCAAACCTTGTTCGATGATTCGAAAAATCTCATCGAGCAAATCTGAATAAGCCGCCGAAGCGTTCCTCTTCCATAGGTCGTGAGCCGCGACGTGCGCATAGTCCAAGGCCCAGACAAGCACATTCGGGCGAATGTCCTGCGCCGGATCCGTGCCCATTCGCCGGGCGATCAGCGCGACGACCGAGTCACGCTTGCCGACGCAATTCTGAAGGTTCTTGGCCCTGACCAACGGGTGGCTGCGCAGCAACTCCTGCAGCGTCATGAAGCGATCCGCGTTGAAACCGTACGATCCGTTCTCACACCCGCGGACCACCTCGACCGCCGCATGGTGCAGGGCAGTCAGCGCGGGCTCGTGAGGGGGCCTCTTCGACAAGGCGGTCATGAAGTCCTGATGCTCGGCCTCCTGGTAGTCGAGCACCACATCCTCCTTGGAAGCGAAATAGCGAAAGAAGGTACGCGTGGACACGTCGACCTTCTCCGTGATGTCTTCGACGCGGGTCTCATCGAAACCTTTCACGGCAAAGAGCTCATAAGCCGCGGTTATGAGCGCTTCACGCAGTTGCAGCTTCTTCCGTTCGCGACGACCCACTTCCTCTTTTCCCGGCACACCCGCTCCCCCGCATTCGGTCTAAGACCTTTGGACAATTGAACATTATTTCCCCTTTATGACATTCGCGCAATTTTATTAAATATCACTAAAGAAAATATGCCTCTTGACACAAATTGTCAGTGAGCGACATTATTCGCGCGATCTCAGGAAGCGAGCCGGATCAACCCGGCGGATTTGCTGGGCAAGGGAGCTACACGGTGCAGTCCTCCGTAGGAATCAACCATCTAAAGGGAGTTAGGGTTATTCATGAACGTCGCGATCAATGCCAGCAATCCGGCCCTCCACGAATCGGTGTCATTGAGCCCCTTCGCCCTTGATGTCTGGGTGGAAGCGCAACGTGGGCTGCCGAACCATCAATTCACAGTGGCACTGAGTCTGCGTCTGCCGCGGGCGGTGGGCCTGGAAACGCTGCGCCAGTCCGCCCACCAGGTGATGCAGGACAACCCTGTGTGCACCCGCCTGCACATCGAGCGCGAAGGGCTCGCCGAAGCGCTGCTGCAGGCCGGGCCGTGCGTCGTAGAGCAGTTCGAATTCGTCGATCAGGCCGGCGCGCAAGCCTTCTTCGAGGAGTGGGCGCGCAAGGTCTGGGACCTGTCCGGCGAACCGCTGGTCAACGTCACCCTGGGTCAGTCGCCGGATCACACCTGGCTGATGCTGCGCGCCCATCACATGGTGGCTGACAGCTGGGCGCTGGACGTACTGGCTCGCAAGATTCTCGATGCGTGCGATGGCGACAGTCATCGGCTACGTCAGGCTGCGCGGCATGCCGGCAGCACAGCATCGCTCGCGCCCGCCGAGTACGACCAAGCCATCGAGCAACTGGCTGGCCGTCACGGTGAGACGGTGCCGATGCTGTTCGCCAAGACCGGTGCCAGCTGCTCCACTGCACGGACCTATCGCCGCGCGTTCCGACTGGCCGCGGCCGATGTGCAACATGCGCTGGAGGGCGGTATCACGCCGTTCATGAGCGTCTCGGCGGCGCTGGCCGTGCTGCTGTCCTGCCAGTACGGCAGCGAGCGGTTTTTCATCGGTGTGCCGTTCCTCAACCGCGACAGCGATAGCATCACCGACATCGAACAGCGCGCCAACACCCTGGCGCTCGCGGTCGAAGTCACCGAGCAGCAGACCTTCCGCGAGATCGCCAACGCGATCAAGCACGAGGCGGCGTGCCTTCAGAAACACCAGTCGCTGCCGTATGGTCGGCTGGTGTCGGCACTGGCTCGCTCGGGTCAGCCACGGCAACTGTTCGACGCCACTATTTCCTACCTGCGCTACCCGGCTCACAACATCGACGGCCTGGGGGTGGATGACCTGCGCAGCATCGCCCACGTGCATGAGCAGGATGCCGTGGCGATCCATCTTCACACCTACGGCGATTGCGCCGAAGTGTGTGGCGAGGTGTGCCTGAACAGCAGCGCGTTCGCCAATGAACGTTGCGCCACCGAGTTCCTCGATACGTTCATGCTACTGGTCGAATGCTTCAGGGACCATCTTGACCAGCCTGTGGCGGCCATGAACCTGCTGACCCAAGATCAGGCCGAGACCCTGGCGCGCTTCGAGGATGGCCCGTGCGTACCGTACCAGGAGCAAGAAACCTTAATGTCGTTGTTCGAAACCACCACAGCCCGTCATCCCGGGCAAAAGGCCGTGGTTTCGCATGATGGCGAGGTACTCAGCTATGCCCAGCTCGATGCCTGGGCCTCTGCAGTGGCCGTGGCACTAGAAGACTGCGGCGTTGGCCGTGGCGACATTGTCGCGGTGTCGCTGGCGCGTTCGCCGCGCATGCTCGCCGCGATCTTCGGCGTGCTGAAGACCGGCGCGGCGTACCTGCCGATCGACAGCGAGTACCCGCAGGACCGCATTCAGTACATGCTTGAAGACAGCCAGGCGAAGCGGATCATTTCCGATCTGCCGCAAGTCATCGCCCATGACGATCCCCGGCTGGTTCGACATCGATGCGGTGTCCACCGAGCGCCCGTCCTCCGGCGCCGGCACCAGCAAGGCACGGCCTCGCGATCCGGCTTACGTCATCTATACCTCCGGCTCCACGGGCCGCCCAAAAGGTGTGGTGATCGAGCATCACAGCGTGGTCAACCGGCTGGAGTGGATGCAGCAGGCCCACCCCTTGGACAGCAGCGACGTCATCCTGCAGAAGACGCCGGTCTCGTTCGACGTTTCGGTCTGGGAACTGTTCTGGTGGAGCATGACCGGCGCCAGCGTGGCGCTGCTGGCACCCGGCGCGCAACGGGACCCCAGGGCCTTGATCGAGGCAATTCGCCAGCAGGATGTGACGATCGCCCATTTCGTGCCATCGATGCTCGAACCTTATGTCCAGGCCTTGCTGGACGATCGCCGGCTGATGGATTCGGTTCGCAGCCTGCGTTGCCTGTTCACCAGCGGCGAGGCGCTCAGCCCGGCGGTGGTCAATCGCTTCCGCGCGTTGTTCCGCAAGGGCGCCCCTGCGCCGCGGCTGATCAACCTGTACGGGCCGACAGAGGCGACGGTCGATGTGACCTACTACGAGCTCGACCTGGGCGCCCCGAACGATATCGACGCGGTGCCCATCGGCTACCCCATCAACAACACCTCGATCCGTATCGTCTCGCAGCACGGCGTGCGCCAGCCGATTGGTATTCCAGGCGAGTTGCAGATCGGCGGCGTGCAGCTGGCTCGCGGCTATCTCAACCGCGCCGAGCTGACTGCCGAGCGCTTCATCACCGACACCCATGACAACCGCCGCTGGTACCGCTCCGGCGACCTGGCCTGCTGGGCCGAGGACGGCTCGATCCTGTACCTGGGACGCATGGACGGGCAGGTGAAGATTCGTGGCAACCGAATCGAGCTGGGTGAAATCAAGAGCGCCATGCTGGCCCAGGCGCAGATCCTCAATGCCGAAGTACTGGTGGAAGACGATGAAGTGCGTGGCAAGCACCTGGTCGCCGTCTACGTGAGCCGCCAGCCCCTGGACGAACGCGCTCTGCGCCGACAACTGGCCTCCACCCTCCCCGCCTTCATGGTCCCGGCGCGCTTCGTGGCCCTGGAACATATGCCGCTTACCCCCAACGGCAAGTTCGACCGTGCCCAGGCCTTGCAGGTAACCGTCGGCGAGACGGTCACCGCACCGACGCAATTGCACGGCGAGCATCAGGCACTGGTTGCCGATATCTGGCGCAGAATTCTCGGCCAGCAGGACATCGCCTGCGATGACGACTTCTACTCACTCGGCGGCGACTCCATCCTGATGCTCAAGGTGCGCTCCGAGCTGGAGCGCCATGGCTACGAGATCGACCTGTCCACGCTGGCTGAACACACCATGCTCGAGACCCTTGCGCAGCTGCTCGAGCAGCATGCCCATGGCGCCGTCCATGCGCGCCAGGCGCTGGCGCCATTCGCCCTGGTGAGCGAGGTGGAGCGCAAGCGGCTGGGCGAGACCTGCGTCGACGCCTACCCGATTTCGCAGTTGCAGCTGGGCCTGCTGTTTCACAGCCGTGAGACCCAACGGGCCAGGACCTACAAGGACGTGTTCCGCTACAGCCTCGACTGTGCCTGGAATGAAGCCGCCATGCGCCTGGCTTTGGCCGGTGTGATCGAGCGTCACCCGGCACTGCGCACACGCTTCAACCTCAACGATCTTGGTCGCCCGCTGCAACTGATCGGCAAGTCGTTGCCCGTGGATGACGTGATGGCGGTGGCCACCTGCGCACCAGGGCGGCATGAACTCGAGATAGCCCGGCACATGCAGGCATGGGCCTGCCACGACTATCGATTCGCTGAGGGGCCGCTGTTCAACATAACGGTGTTCCCGGACGCGCCGGCAGGCGGCATCGACCTGATCCTGAGCTTCCACCACGCGATCCTCGATGGCGGCAGCGTGGCCAACCTGATGCGCGAACTACTGCTGGCCTATGCCAACGGCGGCCGCCCTGACTTGCAATACCCGCCGCAAGCGCTGCCCAACCCGTCGCTGTTCGTCGAGGACGAACGCAACGCCATGAGCGGCGAAGAGCACCGTCAGTACTGGCGCGGTTACCTCGAAGGCGCGGGCAATACCTTGCCGGTCGGCCTCGCCGGTCACCTCGATGCGCCGGCATCCGGCGTGTTCTCCTACCGCTTCGAGATCGACAGGCAGCTGGACGCCGCCCTGGCGCGGGCGGCCCGCGCTGCGCACCTGCCGATCAAGCTGTACTACCTGGCTGCCCACTGCCTGGCGATCGGCGCCATGAGCGGCCTGCCCGAGGTGACCACCGGCGTGGTAACCCACGCGCGGCCGGAAATCGAGCATTCGGAACATATCCTGGGCCTGTTCCTCAACACCCTGCCGCTGCGTGCCGAACTGGAGGGCAGCTGGCAGGCGTTCGTTGAGCGTCTGCACCTGCTCGAAAAGCGCAGCCACAAGCACCGTCGCTTGCCGCTGAGCGTCATCCAGGAAGACAGCCCGTCGGTGACCCTGGGCACCGCCTTCAACTACATCCACTTCCATGTCCTGCACGACGTGCTGGACAAGGCCGGTATCCACATCAGCGAGTTCGACCCGCTGGAAGAAACCAGCTTTGCCATCCTGGCCAACGTGATGCGTGATTTCTCCGGCGAGGGGGTGAGCGTGCGCGTCGACATGGACGCCTCCCGCTATGCCCGCGAACAGGCGCAGGTGTATGCCGGGTTGTTCAACCAGGCGCTGGCGGGCATGGCCCATACCCCGCAGGCAGCCGTGGGCGTGGGACGAGCGATTTCCCAGGCTGGCCAGTGGCTCGGCGCAAGCCGCGAGGAGACGTTCGAGGCGGTGCCGCAACGCATCGCCGCGGCGGCACGTCGCGCGCCGCAGGCCATTGCGCTGGCGAGCGCCGGCGAACAGTGGGACTATGCCAAGCTGTGGCGCTCGGTGGAGACGCTGGCCGCGCGCCTGGTCGAGCAAGGTGTGGCCCAGGGGGATGTGATCGGTGTGGCCCTGCCCCGATCGTTCGAGCAGATTGCCACGGTCGTTGCGATCAGCGCCGTGGGCGCGGTGTGCCTGCCGATCGACCTGGCTTACCCCGCTCACCGCATCGAGCTGATCCTGCGCATGGCCACGCCGAAGCTGCTGGTCACCATGGCCGATGTCGACGGGCTGCCCGACCTGGTGCCCCGCCTGGCGCTCGACGCAGCCGTCCCCGCTGGGCTCGCGCCCTGGACCCAGGTCGCATCGATCGAAGCCCAGGATCCGGCCTACATCCTGTTTACCTCCGGCTCCACCGGCACCCCCAAGGGCGTGACCATGCCCCACCGTGGGCTGGGCAACCTGGTGGACTGGCAGAACCGGACGGGCAGTGGCGCCGTGGCATCGACCCTGCAGTATGCGCCGCTGAGCTTCGACGTGTCGTTCCAGGAGATCTTCGCGACGCTCAGCGCCGGTGCCACCCTGCACGTGATCGGCGAGGCCGAGCGCCGCAATCCGGCGGTCCTGCTGCGCTACCTTGACGAACATGCCGTGGAGCGGGTCTTCCTGCCTTACGTGGCGCTGCAGCAACTGGCCGAGACCGCCGCCACCCTCGACCTGTACCCAGGCCGCCTGCGGGTGGTCGGTTCATCCGGTGAGCAGTTGCGCGTCACGCCGGAGATTCGCGCGCTGATGAAACGACTGCCGGCCAGCCTGCTGGAGAATCAGTACGGCCCGACCGAGACCCACGTGGTCACCCGCTTCACCATGAGCGGCGACCCACAGCATTTCCCGACGCTGCCACCGATCGGGCGGCCGATCGACGGCGTCGGCCTGCTCATCCTCGACAGCGCGGGCGAGGTCCAGCCGGATGGCGTGCCAGGGGAGATCTGCGTGTACGGCCAGGCATTGGCCACCGGCTACCATCGCGCGCCGGAAATGAGCGCCGAGAAGTTTGTCGCGCAGCCCCATGTGCCCGGCCGTGTCTATTACCGTACCGGCGACATCGGCATCCGCTCGCTGGGGGGGGACGTCATCAGCCTGGGCCGCAACGACAGCCAGGTGAAAGTGCGCGGCTATCGGGTGGAACCTTCGGAGATCGAACTGAAGATACTCGGTTTCTTCCAGGCCCTTGGCGCGCCGGTCGAAGTGGCGGTGATCGCTCGCCCGCGCGACCAGCTCGATGCCTACCTGGTCGCCTATCTGGTGGGCCAGGCGGCACAGCGGCCCGAGCATCTGGACGCATTGCGCGGCGAACTCGCCGGACAGTTACCCGCCTACATGGTACCGACCCATATCGTGGCCATCGAACGCATGCCCACCACCCCCAGCGGCAAACGCGACGACGCCGCCCTGCGCGCGCTGCCGTTGCAGGTGGACAACGGCCAGGACTACCGCGAGGCGCAGGGCGAGTACGAAGCGCGGCTGTGCCAGCTGGCGGCCGAGCTGCTGAAGATCCCGCGCATCGCTCCCGAGCAGAGCATCTTCGACTGTGGAGCCACCTCACTGACGGCCATGCGCCTGGTGGTGCTGGTGGAGAAGCTGTACGGGATCAACGTGCCACTGTCAGCGTTCGTCAGCGCCCCGACCATGGAGAAACTGGCGCTGCTGATCGAACGCCACGGCGGCGAATTCAAGTTCGACCCTCTGGTGCCGCTGCGTCGAACGGGCCTTCGCAAGCCACTGTTCCTGGTCCACCCCATGGGCGGCAACATCCTGTCCTATCTGCGGATGCTGCCGCACTTGCCGGAAGACCAACCGTTGTATGCCCTACAGGCGTCCGGGGTGGACCTGGGCTCGCAGCCGATTCCCAGCGTCGAGGCGCAGGCGGCCTTGTACATCGCCTCTATGCGCGCCGTCCAGCCGCAGGGGCCGTACCTGATCGGTGGCTGGTCGTATGGCGGCTTCGTCGCGTTCGAGATCGCCAACCAGCTGATCGCTGCCGGCGAGCAGGTGGACAACGTGCTGGTGCTCGACACCATGGCACTGAGCGACCAGGCCAAGGGCAAGGCCAGTGACGACGGCCTGCTCAGCTGGTTCTTCTGGGAACTGCTATGGACGTCGCGTGGTTCGGAGCTCCCCGTGCAACTGGTACCGGCTCATATCGAAAGCCTGCAGGAGCGCTTCGACTTCATCACCGACCACGCGATCTCGATCGGCGCAATCCCCGAGGGCAGCACCAAGGCCGTGATGCAGCGGTTGTTCGCGGTGTATCGCAACAACTGGGATGCGGCCACGGAGTACAACTACCAGTCCAAGCGCCCGGCCCTGGACATCACCCTGGTGCGTGCCCGCGAGCCACTGCCAAGGATTCTGCGGGATATGCACGACACCATTCGCAGCGAGTACAACGACCCGCTCAATGGCTGGACCGGCAAGACCTCTGGCAAGGTACGCCTGGTAGAGGTCGACGGTGACCATCTGACCATCATGGAGGAGCCCTATGTCGGGCCTCTGGTCAAGGCAATCATGGATGAAATTCAACGAGGGAACGAGCAATGAGCGATAAACCTGTCGCACTGATCATCGGCACCGGTATCGGCGGGCTGTCCGCCGGCATCGCCTTGAAGAAGGCGGGCTGGGCGGTCAGGCTGTTCGAGAAGTCGCAGACGCTGCGTGCATCCGGATCGGGCCTGTCGGTCATGTCGAACGCGAGCGCGGCCATGAAGAAGTTGCTGGATATCGACCTGGGCCTGGAGCGCTACGGCGCACCGATCCTGAACTTCGAGATTCGCCACAGTTCCGGGTTGCTGCTCAAGCGCCTGCCGTTCCAGGAGATCGCCGAGGCGCAGGGTGCGCCGAGCGTCTGCATCTCGCGCCAGCAACTGCAGCAGGCATTGCTGGACAAGCTGGGCGAAACACCGATCCACCTGGGCAAGCGCTTCATGGACTTCACTCAGCAGGATGACGAGGTGCAGGTGCGCTTCGAGGACGGCAGCATCGAGCGCGGCGACATCCTGGTGGGCGCCGATGGCTACCACTCCCCCGTACGCCAGGCCATGGGGGTGCACAGCGTGGTCCAGGAGGCTGGATACATCTGCTGGCTGGCGCTGGTGAAGTACAGCCATCCACAGATCACCCCAGGCTATGTCGTGCACTACTGGGGCAAGGGCAAGCGGGTCGGCATCATCGATATCGGTGGTGGCTGGGTCTACTGGTGGGGCACGGCCAACATGCCCAACCATCAGGCCCAGTGCTGGCAAGGATCGAGCGCGGATGTCGCCAAGGTCTACAGCGGCTGGCCGCCGATCGTCGCAGACATCATCCACAGCACACCGAGCGAGTCGATTATCACCGTCGATGCCAAGGACCGCTCGTTCCCGGACACCTGGTCGCAAGGGCGCGTGACACTGCTTGGCGATGCCGCCCATCCGATGCTGACCAGCCTCGGTCAGGGCGCCGGGCTGTCGATCGAGGATGCCGCGGTGCTGGGGCATGTGCTCGCGGACGGAGCCGATCCCGTAGCCGCCCTGGGGCGTTACCAGACCCTCCGTCAGCCCCGGGCCCGGACCATCGTCGATGCCTCGCGCGGCGCTGAGCGAAGTGGAGCAATACGATCGCTTCGTTCCACGCCTGAAACGCGACATCGGCATGCTGCTGGCGCCGGCCAACAGCATGCGCGAGCGCTTGCAGGCCTCGCTGCTGTTCGACGACCGCGCCGTGCTGAGCCAGTAATCCAGCCATCACCAGACAAGGAACTGTCATGAGCAAGAAAACCGTACTCGTTACTGGCGCCTCCAGCGGCCTGGGCCATGCCGCCGCCCTGATGCTGGCGGACAACGGCTTTCGCGTCTTCGCCGCGGCACGCAACATCGAGGGCGTATTCGCCAATGTCGAAGGTATCGAGCCGATCAGCCTGGATGTCAGCTGCAGTGTTTCGGTCGCTGCCGCGTTCGAACGTATCGACCAGGCCTGCGCCGAACAGCCGTTGTGGGGCTTGGTGAACAACGCCGGGATCTGCGTGCCCAGCCCCCTGGAACTGCTGAGCGCCGAGGAACTGCGGCGCCAGCTGGACACCAACGTGATCGGCCAGCTGCTGGTCACCCAGGCGGCCTTGCCGCATCTGCGCCGCAGCGGTGGCCGGATCGTCAACGTCACGTCGGGCCTGGGCAGTATCGCGGTGCCCTACCTGGGCGCCTATTCCATCGCCCAGTTCGCCAAGATGGCCTTCAGCGATGCCCTTCGTCGTGAGCTGGCACACTCCGGGGTCAGCGTCAGCGTGGTCCAGCCCGGTGCGATCAATACGCCGATCTGGGGCAAGTTCAGCAGCACCGGGCAGCAGGTGCTGGCCCAGGCCGACGGCGAGACCCGGAAGATCTACGGACCGTCGTTCAGCACCTTCCTCGAGCAGAGCGAGGCGCTGGCGAGCCAGGCCAGCACCAGCGAAACGGATTTCGCCCGCACCATTCTCGCCGTGCTCAGCAGCGCCAGCCCGGACACCCACTACTGCGTCGGCGCCGATGCCGCCGAATTCGTCCAGATGGCGCGAACCCTGAGCACCGGCGATCTTGACGCGCTGTTCATCGCCCAGATGCCAACAGCGCAAGCCTTTGCCGAGGTTGCGCAAACGAGCGACGCGCCATGAATGCGCGCAAGCTCAAGGCATGGCAGGCGCAGCATGCCGCCATGCTGCGCCAGGCGGTCGAAGCGACGCGCACACGCCAGCCTTACCAACCCTATTCCGATGAGATGGTCGACTACGACAACGCACAGGTCGAACAAGGCGCCTACCGTTTCAAGCGTCTGCTGGGCGCGCCATTGCACATCGAACCCGAGCCACCGTCCGGGGGCCAGGCGCGCTGGGCTGGCGCCGAGCGCTCGCCATACGGCTTCGACCTGGGCATCAGCTACCGGGTCGAAGAATTCGAGGTGCTGGCGAGCAAGGCGGACAAGGCCATGCGCAAGTGGCGCCAGGTCGACGTCGAACTGCGCAGCGCTTTGCTCTGCGAGGTGATCGCGAGGTTGCATGCCGACACCTTCCTGTTCGCCCATGTCGGCATGCATACCAGTGGACATGGCCTGTTCATGGGCTTCCACGCCAACGCCGTGCATGCCCAGGCTCGCGCGCTGGAGTCGGTTGCCGGTGTGCTGGCAGTGTCTCGCGAACTGACCTGCCAGTTCGAAGCGCCACTGGTGGTGGGGCAAGGAGAGCGACAAGCACTGTCACGGGACTTCGCGGCCATGCCCACGGGGCTGTCGCTGGTCTTCGCGGGCCAGGTGGTACCGACCTGGGGCGCCTACCCTGGGTTGTTCGCTTCCCTCGCGGCGGGCTGCGCGGCAATTGTCGTCCCCCATGGCAATGCCGTGCTGCCGATGGCCCTGACCATCAAGACAATCAAGGCCGCATGCGCGCAGGCGGGTGTACCGCACGATATCGTCAACCTGTTCTACAGCGATGAGCTGGCTGCCTATCGACAAGCCGCGCTGCACCCCGACGTGCGCCTGATCGACTACATGGGCGGCGCTGAATTCGGCGGCTGGCTGCGTCAGCATGCGTGGCAGGCGCAGGTCATGACCCAACAGAGCGCGCAGACGGCGGTGGTACTGCATTCGACGGCAGACTACGACGGCATGCTCGACAATCTGGCCTTTGGCCTGTGCTCCTATTCCGCGCAGCTGTGCACGTCACCGCAGACCTTGTATGTGCTGCCCGAGGGCATCGGCCTGGTCGACGGCGTGGTACCGGTTGAGCAGTTCGAACGCGACCTGGTCGCACGGATCGACCAGGTGCTCGGGCGCTTCTCCAGCCCACGCGAACTGCTGGGGGCCCTGGTGGCACCGACGAGCCTGAGCGAAATCCGAGCCTGTGAAACAGCGCGCTTCGCCAGGGTGCTGCGTCATGCCGAGGAGGTGCACGACCCCGACTATCCACAGGCCTGCATCGTCACGCCTTCGGTGATCGCCGTCCGCCAGGGGTTTGCCAGCAGCGTCGATCACTACGCCCGGGAAATACGCGGGCCGGTTTCGTTCATCATTCAGAAACCCGACCTGCGCGCCCTGCTCGCCGAACTGCGCGAGGTTGGCCAACACCACGGCGCGCTCGGCCTGGGCCTCTATACCCTCGATTCAGGGGTGGAGCATGCCCTGCGCCAGGTATCCCAGGAGATGGGCGTGCTGTTGTCGATCAACTTCAGCAAGAACTTCTACATCAGCCAATGCGCGGTGTTCACCGACATCCACGGAGGCAGCACAGGAGCGGCGGCGAACGTCACCTATGGCGCGCCTGCGTTCTACCATGCCCGCCTGCGTGTGACCGAGCAGAGGAAGCTGTTGTGAACTGCCGGACCGTGGCCCAACCGACGCCCATGTGGCCGTTCCGACAGAAGGCGCTGCCTGGCCTGGCGATGTTCGCCCTGCCCCTCGACGGTTACGAGCCGCCGTGTGACGCGGTGCTCATGGACAGTCGCTGGCTGGGCCAGGCACTGCCGCTGCGGCGCCGCGAGTTCGCCGGCGGCCGGGTGTGCGCCGCGGCCGCACTCACAGCGCTTGGCCTCCTCGACGACTGGCTGCCGATCGCGCGGCCGTACCGTTATGCCCTGTTTCCAGCGGGAGCCGTAGGATCCATCTCGCACAACCGGAGCCAGGCGCTAGCATGCGCGGCCGATGCCGCCTGTTTCATCGGCGTGGGTATCGACATCGAGGAAGTCATCTGGCACCCCGAGTTGGGGGCTCTGGCCGCGCACGTTATGCGCCCGGAGGAGCACAAACGTTTCCAGAACATGGAAGGCATTCCGGCGCTGCAGTTCTTTTACTTATGCTTCAGTGCCAAGGAGTCTTTATACAAGGCGTTGTTTCCTCTGTGCCATGTCGATTTGGAGATGAGCGAGGCAGAACTCGTTATTTGGGATAATCAGGGCCACTTCGTGTTGACCCTGCGCTCCGAGCGGTTGAGCGAGTACTTTGCCGATGGCCATAACTTCCATGGTTTCTGGGCAATGGAGGAAGGCACCTTGTTAACTATCATCCCGCTCGAAAAAACAGGTTGACCGCCTGAATTCAGCTGAACGTCTGTGCCTGACAGTACGCACCGATTGTCGGTGTGAGCGGTCAATGATAGCGTTCTATTTTTATACATTCTGAATGTATAATTAAAGTGAGCGGCCATGCTTGGCCGTAGGGAAGTTTCAATGATCCGTGGCGCCACGGGGACCTCGTGGAACCGGCGACGTCTGATTATCATTCAAGGGATTTGCAACCATGAGCTCATCTGCAAACGCTGCCAATGCAACGACCGCCCGCCACCCCTGGCTGGCGGTAATAGCCGCAGGGCTTGCCACGTTCTCCGTGGTAACGACTGAAATGCTGCCGGTCGGCCTGCTCACGACCATCGCCGAGGCACTGGGCACCACTACCGGTAGCGCAGGCCTCATGATCACCTTGCCGGCACTGCTGGCGGCCATCTTCGCGCCGCTGGTCGTGATTGCGGCAGGCAACCTCGACCGGCGCTGGATTCTGTGTGGTTTGCTGGGCCTGCTGGTGATCGCCAACGTTGCCTCGGCGATGGCCACGAGCATGGCCTGGATGCTAGCCGCACGGGTGTTGGTCGGTTTCTGCATGGGTGGCGTCTGGGCCATCGCGGGCGGCCTGGCCGCGCGACTCGTCCCTGGGCACTCGATCGGCTTGGCCACCTCAATCATCTTCGGCGGCGTGGCGGCAGCCTCCGTGCTCGGCGTGCCGCTGGGGGCGCTGATCGGAGAGTTTGCCGGCTGGCGTTGGGCGTTTGGCAGCATGGCCATACTCAGTGGCGTGGTTCTGTTGATTCACCTGGCTGTGATTCCGTCCCTGCCGGTGCACAGTTCGGTTACCGTGCGCCAGTTCGTCGCGCAGTTCGCCAACCGCGGCGTACAGGCCGGCTTGCTGTTGACCCTGTTGCTGGTGGCCGGGCACTTCATGGCATTCACCTTCGTTCGCCCACTGTTGCTGTCGGTGTCCGGTTTCGACCCGCAATGGATCGGCGCCTTGCTATTCACCTACGGTATCGCCGGTATCATTGGTAATTTCCTGGCTGGCATCAGTGCGGCGCGGCGCACCACACTGACCTTGACCACCATCGCCCTGGGCCTGTTGCTGACGCCGATACTGTTCCTGACAGTCGGCGACACGCCAGTTGGCGGCGCCGTGGTACTTATTGCCTGGGGTTTGGCCTACGGCGGTGTGTCGGTGGGTCTGATGACCTGGATGATGAAAGCCGCGCCGAAGGCCGTGGAGGTCGCCACCGCGCTTTATGTCGGTGTATTCAACGTCGGTATCTCGCTGGGCTCATGGGCCGGTGGACAGACCGTGGATATCCTCGGCCTGCCCACCACGTTGTGGCTGGCCGCCGGCCTTGCCGCGCTAGGGCTGCTGTTGGCCTTGGGCATGGGCATTTCCGGGCAGAAGCAGCAAGACCTGTCCGCGCAGGCCAACGCCGCAAAATGAAAGATTTGCCCGGGCGGTTCCACGCCCGGGCGTTCGCTCCCCTGAACGATCACGCTCCCGCACAAGGCGCAGGCTTGGTCGCACCTGCTTGGGAAGAATGGGTTGCGCTTCACCTAACTGCGCTGTCATGGCGGGCCGTACGGGCGGCCGGTATGTACCCGTGTCGGTTTCTGAATGGCTAGGGAGATGGCCGCAATGAGTGGTACACGGATGTTGATGCGCATAGCCGGGGCCTGCCTGGCACTGCTCGGCCTGGCGATGCTGGTTGGCGGCACCTGGCTGGTGCTGCTCGGTGGCAGTGGCTTCTACCTGGTGGCGGGGCTGCTGCTTGCGGCAGTCGCCACTGGCCTGTGGTGGCAACGCAGCTACGCGTTCGGCGTTGCCATGGCGCTGCTGGTCCTGAGCATGGCGTGGGCCTGGCAGGAAGTCAGGCTGGACTACTGGCAGTGGGTACCGCGCGTCTCGATGTTTCTGGTCGTGGCATGCATCGTAGCCACACTCTACCCGCGGCTGAAGGACGGCAAGGGCAGATCCGGGTCGCGTGGAGTCCGCAAGCTGGCACTGCCGGTACTGCTGGCGATGATCGTGGCCGGCACGATCGCCGGCTTTTACCCCCACTCTGGCGCCGCGCCGCGTCCCGCTTTCCAGGACGCGCTCGCAGCAGCGAGCAGCGACACCAAGGAAAGCGGCAACCCCGACTGGCCACAGTATGGCCAAAATACGCGTGGCAGCCGTTATTCTTCGTTGAGCGAGATCGATACGTCGAATGTCGCTGGCCTAGAAGTGGCTTGGCAATACCGAACAGGGGATGTACCCAGCGGCGAGGCTGCATTCCAAGGAACGCCAATCAAACTGGGCGACATGTTGTACATCTGTACCCCCTACAGCAAAGTAGTGGCGGTCGATGCCGAAACAGGCGAGCAGAAATGGGCCTTTGACCCAAAGGTGAAATCGAAGGAGTGGCAAAGGTGTCGCGGCCTTGCATCCTGGAGCGAGCCAGGAGTCTCCTCAGTGCAAGCCAGCGGACTTTGCCACACACGTATAGTCCTCACGACCCTCGATGCCCGTCTGATCACCCTGGACGCTCACAGCGGCACTGTCTGCCCGACTTTCGGCGAAAAGGGCGAAGTGAACCTTCTCAACGGCTTAAGCGAACGGGCCAAAGACTCCTACTATCCTACCTCGGCGCCGCTGGTGGCTGGGGACGTGATCGTCACTGGCGCACGCATGCAAGACTGGGCCGCGAGCGGCGAACCTTCGGGCGTGGTGCGCGGCTGGGACGTACGCAGCGGTAAGCTGATCTGGGCCTGGGATCCAGCCGCACCGAAACGCGGGCAGCCACTGCCGCCAGGCGAAACCTATCCGGACCAGACCCCGAACTTCTGGGGAACAGCCTCATACGATCCTGAACTTGGGCTGGTCTATATCCCCACCGGCAACCAGACGCCGGACTTCTGGGGGGCCAATCGCTTGGAGGCGTCTGAAACGTACAACGCCTCGGTGGTCGCCATCGACGTGAAGACTGGTATCGACCGCTGGCACTTCAGAACCGTCAACCATGATCTGCACGACTACGACGTAGCCGCGCAGCCCATCCTTCACGATCTTCCCACGGGAAATGGCGACACGACCCCTGTCGTGATCGTGCTTACCAAAACCGGCCAGGTTTTTGTCCTCGACCGGCGTGACGGTCGACCTGTCTTCCCGATCGAGACGCGCAGTGTCAGCGCCGAAGGCGCGCCACCTGGCCAACAACCGGCGCCGACGCAACCTTACTCCAGCGTATCACTCGGGTATTCGCCACTGACCGAGCAAGGCATGTGGGGAATGACGGCTCTCGACCAACTGTATTGCCGCATCCAGTTCAAGCGCATGCACTACGTCGGCGACTTCACTCCACTCAGCACTCGCCGAACACTCATGTACCCCGGCTACTACGGCGGTATCAACTGGGGCGGTGGCGCGATCGACGAGGCTTCTGGCCTGCTGGTGGTCAATGATATCCGTATCGCCCACTGGGCACAGTTCATCAAGCACGAGCAAGCCATGGCTGCCGGCTACAACCCAACAGGGGCTTCAGGCAACTATGCCGAGCAGCGCGGCGCGCCGTTCGGCGTCATCCACGGCATGTTCACCTCACCGCTCGGCTTGCCGTGCACCGCCCCCCCCTACGGCACCCTGACCGCCATCGATCTCAAGTCGGGACAGATCGTCTGGCAAGTCCCCATGGGAAGCACAGAGGACACCACTCTGCCCGGCGGCGTTCCCGGTCTACCTATGCCGATTGGCATGCCGACCATGGGCGGGCCGTTGGTGACCCAAGGAGGCCTGGTCTTCTTTTCGGGCTCCATGGACTACTACCTGCGGGCAATGGACAGCCGCACTGGCCAGGTGCTGTGGAAAAGCCGCCTGCCGGTGGGCAGCCAAGCGACCCCGATCAGCTACCAGGGAAACAGCACCGGACGCCAGTACGTTGTTGTCACGGCAGGTGGCGCGCAAGGCCCAGGCAAAACACGTGGCGATTACGTAATCGCCTATCGACTGCCTTGATTGACTGCAGGGGTCGATCATCTGGCCCTAGATCATCAACCGCTATTCGCTCCGACCAAGAGAAAACTCCATGCCCCACGAAATCTTCGAACTAGGTGACATCCAGTTGCAGTCCGGCCGCTGTCTGCGCCAGGCCAAGCTCGCTTACCAGACCTACGGCAAGCTCAACGCTGCGAAGGACAACGTCATCATCTACCCGACCTCGTTCGCTGCCACCCACGACGATACCGCCTGGCTAATCGGCGAAGGTCGGGCGCTTGACCCATGCAAGTACTTCATAATCGTGCCTGATGCCTTCGGCAATGGTCTGTCGAGCTCGCCCAGCAACACTCCGGCACCACAGAACGGCAATCGCTTTCCGCGCATCACGGTGCATGACAACGTGATTCAGCAACACCGCCTGCTGACCGAGAAATTCGGGATCAATCGGATCAGGCTGGCAATCGGCTGGTCTCTGGGGGGCTCCCAAGCGTTCGAATGGGCGGCGGCCTATCCTGAGCAGGTGGAACGGCTGTTCACCTTCCAAAGCGCAGCGCGGACCTCGCGACACTTCCATGTGTTCTTCGACAGCGTGCGCGCGGCGATTGAGCTCGACCCTGACTTCAAGGAAGGATTCTACGCACAGCCCCCGCATCGCGGCCTGCGCGTGGCGGCACGGATCTACGCGGGCTGGGGATTCTCCCAGGCGTTCTATCGCGAACGCCTGGATCAACGGGTGCTGGGTTATGCGTCGATCGAAGACTTCCTGATCGACTTCTGGGAAGGCTGGTTCCTCAAGCGCGACGCAAACAACCTGCTCGCCCAGCTATGGACCGGTCAGCATGCCGACATCAGCGCCAATGCCCGTTACCAGGGAGATATCGACAAAGCGCTGGCATCGATCAAGGCCCAGACCCTTATCATGCCCTCCTCCAGCGATATGTATTTCCCGGTGCAGGATGCCGAGCAGGAAGCCAGGAGCATCGCCCGGGCCGAATTGCGCGTGCTCGAGTCCGACTGGGGACACGTTGCCGGTGAAGGCTTGAATGACAGGGATACCCAGGCCATCGAGAGGGCCATCGGCGAGCTGCTCGCGCGCTGATGCGACCCACTACGGCGCTGGACTTGTCTCTGCAAACCCGGCACCGGAAAATGCACGGATCACGTCAGTGGCGGCAGTTGTTCACCGCCCTGTCCCTTCTGAAAAAGGAAATGCCTGATGGCCCGCCGTACCCGTGCCGAAATGGAAGAAACCCGCGCCACACTCCTGGCGATAGCGCGCAAGATGTTCAGTGAGCGCGGGTACGCGCAGACATCGATGGACGACCTGACAGCCCAGGTGCAACTCACCCGAGGGGCGCTGTACCACCACTTCGGCGACAAGCAAGGGCTGTTGGCGGCGGTGGTCGAGCAGCTGGATGCGGAAATGGACGCACGCCTGCGTGCGATCACCGACACCGCGGACGATGCTTGGGAGGGTTTCTGCAAGCGTTGCCGCGCCTATCTGGAGATGGCAACGGAACCGCCCATCCAGCGAATCGTATTGCGCGACGCCCGCGCAATTCTGGGAGGGGCATCGCCAGACGCGCAGCGCTATTGCGTGGACTCGATGCAACTGCTGGTTGCCAACTTGATTCGCCAGGGGATCGTAGCCCCTGTCAATCCACAAGCACTGGCCGCGCTGATTTATGGC
This sequence comes from Pseudomonas sp. TE31087, assembly GCF_057284075.1. NCBI lineage: Bacteria > Pseudomonadati > Pseudomonadota > Gammaproteobacteria > Pseudomonadales > Pseudomonadaceae > Pseudomonas > Pseudomonas sp. TE31087. The sequence continues at coordinate 5,667,916 of NZ_JBXVNN010000001.1, read as the reverse complement.
AGCCTGGCTGAGGCGGCCTTTTGGATCGCCGAGACCGACGACGGCATGCCGCGACTCACGGAAAGCGTGGCCGCGCTAGACCTACTGCTCGCCGGGTTGTTGCTCAAACCACACGCCTGACTTCAGGATGTGGACTGGGACCGGCAGCTGATCTTAGTCCGCGGCGAGACTGAGAAAACACCCCGCGAGTTTCGCGCCCCATCATGGATGGGTTAGCGCCGCACATTCTACGGCTCGTGGAAGAGGCTGGCCGAGCTGACTTCGCCGCCGAAGACCAACTGCTCAACGTCAATCGCATCTCTCGATATTACAAACGTCGAGAGATGAATTCCGATCAGGTCGAAGCGATGTACAAGAAGCTGATTGACAGGCTCGGGGTTCGCTTGACGCCGCATCGCTTCCGGCACACGCTGGCGACCGATCTGATGAAGCAGCCCGAAAGGAACATCCACCTCACACCCTGTTGTTCAGCCTGATGGCCACGGGCATGTGTGCCAAACCTTTCATGCGCTCTACAGCAACTGGAGCAGGATGCGCGTACAGCGCGCGGGCATCCCCATTGAGATAAAACGACGAATGGCAATCAGCCACCGCACGAATAACTGAAACAGCTTCAAGCAGCAAAGCTCTGCCCCAGGTGATGATGTCATGCCTTTGGCTGCGCGGGATTTGGGATCCGTTCTAGTGATCCTTTGGATGAGCTGTTGCAGCTCGAAAATGCGCTAAGTCTTTGAGTTTTTTTACCCAAAAACGAAAAAACCCACCATAAGCGGTGGGCTATTTCATATAGAAATCACGTTGAAGCGTGCCTAAGGTTCGCTCCATACGGCTGCAAGACTAGACATGGCTGTGGTAAGCCCCCTCTCTAGCACTCACGAACCGCTGTGAATATGGTGGGTCGTGTAGGATTCGAACCTACGACCAATTGGTTAAAAGCCAACTGCTCTACCAACTGAGCTAACGACCCGTTGGATGGCGCGTATATTACTGATTTCTCAGAGGAAATCAACACCCCATCGCGAAATTTTTCAGAAATACCGGGTGGGGTCCTCTACGCCGGCCGCCTTGAAGCCGTCGGCACGCAGGCGGCAGCTGTCGCACTTGCCGCAGGCACGCCCGTCGTCGTCGGCCTGGTAGCAGGAAACGGTCAGGCTGTAGTCCACGCCACGGGCGATACCCGCCTGGACGATCTGCGCCTTGCTCAGGTTCTGCAACGGCGCCTGGATGCGGAAGCCCTGCCCTTCCACGCCGGCCTTGGTGGCCAGGTTGGCCATGCGCTCGAAGGCTTCGACGAATTCCGGGCGGCAGTCCGGATAACCGGAGTAGTCCACGGCATTGACACCAATGAAGATGTCACGGGCTTCGAGCACCTCCGCCCAGCCCAGGGCCAGGGACAGGAACACGGTGTTGCGGGCCGGCACGTAGGTGACCGGAATCCCCTCGCTCGGCGCCTCGGGCACATCGATGCTGCTGTCGGTCAGGGCCGAGCCACCGATGCCGTCGAGGTTCAGGCCGATCACCTTGTGTTCGATCACGCCCAGGTCACGGGCCACCCGCGCTGCGGCATTGAGCTCGGCGCGGTGGCGCTGGCCGTAGTCGAAGCTCATGGTGTAGCACTGGTAGCCGTCGGCCTTGGCCATGGCCACCACGGTGGCCGAGTCCAGGCCACCGGACAGCAGGATTACCGCGCGTTTGTCAGTCATGTCTTTTTTCTCCTCAACGTCCGGGTTCGTCGTTCCACAGCAGCTTGTGCAGCTGCAGCTGGAAACGCACGGGCAGGTTGTCGGCGACGATCCAGTCGGCCAGGTCGGTGGCGCTCACCTGATGGTGGCTGGGCGAGAACAGCACTTCCCCGGCGCGCTCGGCCAGGTTGTACTGAATCAGCTTGGAAACCGCCCAATCGTAGTCCTCGCGGGAACAGATGACGAACTTGACCTGGTCATTGCCGGTCAGCAGCTCGATGTTCTCGTAGCGGTTGCGATGGGACTCTTCCGAGCCTGGGGTCTTGAGGTCGACCACGCGACTGACCCGGGTGTCGACACCACTGATATCGAGGGCGCCGCTGGTTTCCAGCGACACGTCATAACCGGCATCGCACAGGCGCTGCAGCAACGGCAGCGCGTTGGGCTGGGCCAGCGGCTCGCCACCGGTCACGCAGACGTAGCGCGGCCTGAAGCCGGCAACCTGCTCGAGGATCGAATCGAGGGTGCGAATAGTGCCGCCACTGAAGGCGTAGGCACTGTCGCAGTACTGGCAGCGCAGGGGGCAACCGGTCAGGCGCACGAAAACCGTGGGCAGCCCGGCCGTTCGCGTTTCACCCTGCAACGAGTAAAACACTTCGGTGATGCGTAATGTGTCTTGCATGATCGCCACGGGCGTGACAGCTGAACAGGCTGTCCGCCTCCGTCAGGCACTGTCGCGGACTCGACATGGCGTTATCCGCGGCAGCGTGTTTAGGAAAAAAGGGCACTGATTCTAACGAAAAAACCCGCGACAGGCGCGGGTTTCTTCATCAACGGGTCGCTCAGAGCTTCTGCAGGTCGCGCTGGGCCAGTTGTGCGGCGGAGGTGCCGGGGTACTGGGTGATGACCTGCTGCAGGATGCCCTTGACCTTGTCGGTGTGGCCCATGCGGCGCTCGACATCGGCCAGCTTGTACAGTGAGTCCGGAACCTTGCTGTGTTTCGGGTATTTCTGGCCGACTTCGGCGAACGCCTGGCTGGCGCCTTGCAGGTCGCCCTTGGCCAGGTTGACCTCGCCGAGCCAGTACTGGGCATTGCCGGCGTACTGGCTGTTGGGGTACTTGCGCAGGAAGGCGTTGAAGGCCTGGCTGGCCTTGTCGAAGTCCTTCTGCTTGATCAGGTCGAAAGCGGCGTCGTAATACAGCTTCTCTTTCGCCGGATCACCCGGCTCGCTGCTGGCGGCCGGTGGCTGCGCGGCGCTGGCGCCGGCAGCGGCACCCGTGGCTGCGTTGTTCGCGCCACCGGTGGAGGAATTGTCTGGAGTCACGGCAGGCGCGGCACCGCTGCTGAGGCGGCGGTCGAGATCCTGGTAGCGCTCGAGGTTTTCCTGCTTCATGCGCGACACATCGTTCTGCAACTCTTCGATGATGCCTTGCTGGCGGGAAATCTGGTCCTGCATCTGCTGCAGCTGCATGAACAGCTGGCCATTTGCAGAAGCAGGGGCCGAAGCCCCTGCTCCGGCATAGGCGCCGCTCGTGCCATAACCCGCAGGCGGATAGCCACCCGCGTTGTCATCTACTACGGGAACCGCAGCCCACGCCGAAAGGGGCAGGCTGAGTGCGAGGACGGTTACAGCACGACGGCACATACGCATAAGAACTTACTTACGCAGTTCTACGCGACGGTTTTGAGCCCAGGACTGCTCGTCGTTGCCGGTGGCAACTGGACGCTCTTCGCCGTAGGAAACCAGTTCCAGCTGAGCAGGGGAAACGCCCTGCAGAACCAGGTAGCGCTGAACGGCCTTGGCACGACGCTCACCCAGAGCCATGTTGTACTCGCGGGTGCCGCGCTCGTCGGTGTTGCCTTCCAGGACAACGCGGTTGCCGTTGGACTTCAGGTCCTTGGCGTGAACGTCCAGGGAGCGCATGGCTTCTGGCTTCAGGTCCGAGCTGTCGTATTCGAAGTAGAAGGTGGTGATTGCGCGCAGGGCGGCTTCTTCGCTCAGGGAGCCGTCAACAGCGCCAGTGTTGGCACCGTAGCCAGCGTTCGGGTCAACAGCGCCTTCACCAGCGTTGTCACCGCCTTTCGAGGAGCAACCTACAGCTACAGCCATGGCCAGAGCCAGCGCAGCGAATTTACCAAACTTCAGCATTTCCATCGTGAAACTCCTAATGAAACCCCAGTGTGTTAAGCAAAACGTGTTACGCCGCAATCAGTTCAGGTAAGGGGACCAGGACGGTTCTCTGACTTCGCCTTGAGCGGTAGGAAGTGGGAGCCTCACGCGGCCGTTAAGCGACACGAGCATCAAGACTCCCCGGCCCTGCTGGCGGGTGGCGTAGATTAGCATGGTGCCGTTTGGCGCAACAGTGGGAGACTCATCAAGACTGGTCTCGGTGAGAATCTTTACACTTCCACGTTGCAGGTCCTGAGCGGCCACCTTGAAGTTGGTGAAACCCTGCTGGCGATGAATCATCACCAGGGTCTTCTCGTCCGCCGACAGTTTCGGGTTGGCGTTGTAGTTACCCACGAATGTCACGCGCTCGGCGCCACCGCCACCAACCGACTGCTTGTAGATCTGCGGCTTGCCGCCACGGTCGGAGGTGAAGTACAGGGTGTTGCCATCCTTGCCCCAGAACGGCTCGGTATTGATGCCCGGGCCTGCGGTCACGCGGGTGATCTGGCGCGAGGCCACATTCATCACGTAGATGTCCGGGTTGCCGTCCTTGGACAGCACGAACGCCAGGCGGGTGCCGTCAGGCGACCAGGCCGGAGCGCCGTTCAGGCCCTCGAAGTTGGTGATCTGCTCGCGACGACCGGTGTCGATGTGCTGGATGAAGATGCGCGGACGCTTCTGCTCGAACGAGACATAGGCGATGCGCTTGCCATCCGGCGCGAAACGCGGCGACAGGATCGGTTCACGCGACTGCAACAGGGTCACTGCACGGGCACCGTCGTAGTCCGAACGCTGCAGGGTGTAGCGGGTGTTGTTGGTCGAGAAACGCTCGGCGGTCACATACAGCATGCGGGTCGAGAACGCACCCTTGATGCCGGTGAGCTTCTCGAACGACTGGTCGGCGATGTAGTGGGCCATGTCGCGCAACTGGTCGACACCGCCGGCAACGCTGCCGGTCAGCACTTGCTGCTCGGTGGCGACGTTGAACAGCGCGTAGCTCACCTGCAGGCGGCCGCCTGCCGGGACGATGCTACCAACCATGACGTACTGGGCGCCCAGGGCTTTCCAGTCACGGAAGATCACTTCGCTGGCCTGGGTCGGCAAGCTGATCATGTTCTGCCGCGGGATCGGCCCATAGTAGCCGGAGTTGCGCAGGTCGTTGCTGATGATGTCGGCCATGTCCTCGGGCAGCACGCTGCCGCCCTGCACGCCGAACGGTACTACCGCAATGGGGGTTGCCCGGTCGCTACCGCTGGTGACCAGGATGTTCTTTTCCTCTGCCATGGCCATGCCTGCCACGCAGCAGAGCAAGACCAGGAGTCCTCTCAGACGTTTAATCACAACGCTAGATCCTCAGGTGTAAATGTCATCTTGAATGAACGATACGGATTGAAATCGCTCGGCTTCAAGCCCTGCATTTCGGTCAACCGACCAATGTTCTTCACCGCGGCCACGGCCGAGCTGTCGAACGGACCGTCACCGCTGGACTTGGCCACACTCACGTTGGTGATGGTGCCGTCCGGCAGCATGTTGATCTGCAGAACTACCGTCATGCCCTTGCGCGCAGATGGCGGACGCGCCCAACCTTCGGCCGCGCGCATGCGGATCAGGTCGTCGAAGTCGCCGGCCACCTGGTCACCCTGCTCGTCGGCCAGCGCCTGCTGCCGCTCGGTGGTGTCGGACAACAGCTCGGCGAGCGCCTGGGCCTTCTTGTCTTCCGCCGCCTTGCGGGCCGCTTCCTGTGCCTTTTTCTTCTGAGCGTCTGCCGCGGCCTTTTTCTTGGCCTCTTCAGCTGCCTTCTTCTTCGCGTCCTCGGCCGCCGCTTTCTTCTTGGCGTCCTCGGCAGCTTTTTTCTTCGCGTCTTCGGCGGCTTTCTTCTTCGCCTCTTCCGCAGCTTGTTTCTTGGCTTCTTCGTCGGCCTGTTTCTTGGCCTCTTCCTCAGCCTTCTTCTTGGCGATGTCAGCCTGTTGCTTTTCAGCGGCCTTCTTCGCTTCCTCGGCTTTCTTGGCCTCGGCGGCTTTCTTCTGCTCGGCGGCCTCGGCCTTCTTCGCCTCGGCGGCTTCGCGAGCCTCCTCGGCTTTTTGAGCGGCGTCGGCTTTCTTTTGTTCCGCGGCCTTCACGGCCTCCTGCTCGACCTTCTTCTGCTCCAGCTGCTCGACCTCGGTCTGGCGCGAGGCGGTTTTCTTCGCTTCCCCAGCAATCTTCTGATTGGTCTGGGTGGTCGCCTGGCTCTTGGATTTGAGCTGGTAGAGCGTGGCCTGGACGATGGGCTTGGACGGCGGCAGCTCGGGCGTCATGGCAAAGCTGACGAACAGCATGCCGAACACCAGCACATGCAGGCCGATGGCCCAGACACTGGGCCAGAAGTAGCTTTCCGAGGCGGATGGCTCTCGCTGCTGCATCAGGGCGCCTCGGTAATCAGGCCAACGTTACCGACACCGGCCTTCTGCAACCCGCCCATGGCGCCCATGACCGCGCCGTAGTCGACGGCCTTGTCGCCACGGATGAAGACCTGGGTCTGTTTGCCCTGGTCACGGCCGGCGGCGATGATCTTGGTCACCGCACCGGTCATTTCCGGCAAGGTCATGGCCTTGTCCATCTGCTTGTCGGTGTCGACTTCGCTACCAAGGTTCCAGTAGTAGGTCTTGTCGGCCTTGATCGAGATGGTCAGGACCTGGACGTTGTTGTCCTGCGGCAGGGCTTCGCTGGAAACCTTGGGCAGATCCACCTTCACGCCCTGGTTGAGCATGGGGGCGGTCACCATGAAGATGACCAGCAGTACCAGCATCACGTCGATGTAGGGCACCACGTTCATCTCGGCGACCGGCTTGCGTTTGTGGCGAACTCGGGCCATGGGTTTCTACCTGATCACTCTTCGCTGGTGTGTACTTTGCGGTGCAGGATCGCCTGGAACTCGTCGGCGAAGGTGTAGTAGCGGCCAATCAGCACTTCACTGCGCGCGGCAAAACGGTTGTAGGCGATAACGGCCGGGATCGCGGCGAACAGGCCGATCGCGGTGGCGATCAGGGCCTCGGCGATACCGGGAGCCACGGTGGCCAGGGTCGCCTGTTGGGCGCTGGCCAGGCCGCGGAACGAGTTCATGATGCCCCACACGGTACCGAACAGGCCGATGTACGGGCTGGTGGAACCGACGGTGGCCAGGAACGGCAGGCTCTGCTCGAGCTTTTCTTCCTCACGGGAGATCGCCACGCGCATGGCGCGACCGACACCTTCCATGACCGCGTCCGGATCAACACCCGGCTGCTGGCGCAGACGCGAGAATTCCTTGAAGCCGGCGCGGAACACCTGCTCGACACCCGAGTCCGGATCGGGGTTGCTACCTGCCTGGCGGTACAGCTTGGACAGGTCGATGCCCGACCAGAAGCGCTCTTCGAAAGCGTCCAGTGCACGACGACCGGCGCGCAGCATGGTGCTGCGCTGGAAGATAATGATCCAAGAGGTCACCGAGGCTGCCACGAGGGTCAGCATTACCAGCTGAACCACGACACTGGCATTGGCGACCAGGCTCCACATGGAGGTATGGTCGACGACGTTTGCTTCCACGCTTATTCTCCTGCGTTCGATTGAGTACCCGCGCCGTCCGCCAGGAATGCGTCGCGCAGTTCTGGGGGAATGGCCCGGGGTTTGAAAGTGTCGGCGCGCACGGCGGCCACCAGGAACTGCCCCTCGCAGAGCAGCACTTCATCCTGTGTTCGCCACACCTGCTGCACGAAGCGCAGGCTGGCACGATTCAGTTCAAGCACTTGCGCGGTCACCCGCAGCTCATCGTCCAGGCGGGCCGGCGCGTGGTAGCGCGCCTCGCTGGAATGGACCACGAACAGCAGGTTGTCCTGCGCCAGCTGGGCCTGGGAGAACCCCAGGTGACGCAGCCGCTCGGTGCGGGCGCGCTCCATGAATTTCAGGTAGTTGACGTAATACACCACGCCACCGGCGTCGGTATCCTCGTAATAGACGCGACAGCGGTGTGCGAACGGTTCCAGCCCATTTTGCGCGCGCATACTCTAGTGGTTACTCCTGAACTTGCCAATCCGCCGCGGTAACTGTTTTTTCATCAATAATGTCCTATTGCCAGCGAGCCTGCGGCGTGCCAGCGCTAGGACCACGAAATTCCCGATTCGATCTGTCATTCGTCGTCCTGGGCGGCATATTCGCCACCTTCGCAGAAGCGCCCGGGGATGTTCAGGCCGAAATGCAGGTAGGCGTGTCGGGTCACCACGCGGCCTCGCGGGGTACGCATGATGTAGCCCTGCTGGATCAGATAGGGCTCGAGCACGTCCTCGATGGTGTGGCGCTCTTCGCCGATCGCCGCAGCAATGTTGTCGAGCCCCACCGGACCGCCGTCGAACTTCTCGATCATGGTCAGCAGCAGACGCCGGTCGGAGTGATCGAAGCCACGCTCGTCGACATCCAGCAGGTTCAGCGCCATGTCCGCCACGGCTTTGGTGATCTCGCCCTTGCCACGCACTTCGGCAAAGTCGCGCACCCGCCGCAGCAGGCGGTTGGCGATCCGCGGCGTGCCCCGCGCCCGACGGGCGATCTCGAAGGCACCCTTGTCGTCCATCGGCAGCCCGAGAATACCAGCCGAACGGCTGACGATGGTTGCCAGGTCCTTGTTGCTGTAGAACTCCAGGCGCTGGACGATACCGAAGCGGTCACGCAACGGATTGGTCAGCATGCCGGCACGGGTGGTGGCGCCGACCAGGGTGAACGGCGGCAGATCGAGCTTGATCGAGCGCGCGGCCGGGCCTTCGCCGATCATGATGTCCAGCTGGAAGTCTTCCATCGCCGGATAGAGCACTTCCTCGACCACTGGCGACAACCTGTGGATCTCGTCGATGAACAGCACGTCATGAGGTTCGAGGTTGGTCAGCATTGCCGCGAGGTCGCCCGGGCGCTCGAGGATCGGGCCCGAGGTGCTCTTGACCGACACGCCCATCTCCTGGGCAATGATGTTGGCCAGGGTGGTCTTGCCCAGGCCGGGCGGGCCGAAGATCAGCGTATGGTCGAGAGACTCGTTGCGCCCGCGCGCGGCCTGGATGAACAGCGCCATCTGCTCGCGCACCACCGGCTGGCCGATGTACTCGTCCAGGCGCAGCGGGCGGATCGCACGGTCCTGGACCTCTTCGCGGTCACGTCCGGAGGCGGCAATCAGGCGGTCGGTCTCGATCACTTGGTAATCATCCCTTTAAGGCTGCGACGGATCAATTCCTCGCTGCTCAGGCCGGCTTTGTCCTTGATCGCGGCAATCGCCTTGCTCGCTTCCTGTGGCTTGTAGCCCAGGGAGACCAGGGCACTGACCGCGTCGGCCTCGGCCGAGGACTCACTGGCGACCGGCAACGGGCCGTCGGAGACCAGGGTGAACATCGCCGGGGAGGTTTCCCATGCCTTGAAGCGGTCCTTGAGTTCGACCAGCAGGCGTTCGGCGGTTTTCTTGCCGACGCCGGGCACGCGCACCAGGACCGAGGCGTCCTGGGCCTGCACGCAGCGCACCAGTTCGTCCACTTCCAGGCCGGACATCAGCGCCAGCGCCAGCTTCGGCCCCACACCGTTCAGGCGGATAAGCTCGCGGAACAGCTCGCGCTCGCGTTTTTCGGCGAAACCGTAGAGCAGGTGGGCGTCCTCGCGCACCACCAGGTGGGTGTGCACGGTCACTGGCTCACCAACCTTGGGCAGGCGGTACAGGGTGGTCATCGGCACTTCCAGCTCATAGCCCACGCCGTTGACATCGATAATCAGGTGCGGCGGCTGTTTTTCCGCCAGGGTGCCACGCAAACGTCCAATCACGTTCCGATCCTTCCTCTCGGGCGCCGGTCGAAAACCGGTCCACCCTATCAGCAAATGCGCCGGGAGCGCGCGCCACCCGGACAAAATGTGTATCAGCGCATGAAGCGGTTACAGACGCAAGCGCCCGCCGCGCCGCCGTGCCGTCGCCAGCCCATGGGGAATCAGGCTGGAGCGGGTATGGGCGTGGCACAGGGCGATGGCCAGGGCGTCGGAGGCGTCGATCTGCGGTTTCTGGGTCAGCTTGAGCAGGTGCATGACCATCATCATCACCTGTTCCTTATTGGCCCCGCCGGTGCCGGCCACGGCCTGCTTGACCTGGCTGGCGCTGTATTCGGCGATTTCCAGGCCCGCCTCGGCCGCGGCAACGATGGCCGCGCCCCGGGCCTGGCCCAGCTTGAGCGCCGAATCGGCGTTGCGCGCCATGAACACCCGCTCGATCCCCATGGTTACCGGGCCATGCTCGCGGATGATCTCGCTCACCCCGCGAAAGACGATCTGCAGTCGCTCGGGCAGCTCGCCGCCGCCGGTGCGAATGCAGCCCGAGGCCACATATTCGCAACCACGGGCGGTCTGGCGGACCACGCCGAAGCCGGTGATGCGCGAGCCGGGGTCAATACCAAGAATCAGAGTCATAGCGTGTGCAGTCAGTCGTCGATGCATAAGGTTTTGCTGGACGCAATCGCGGGGCAAGCCCGCTCCCACGCCAGCATTTGCCGGTCTCGTGGGAGCGGGCTTGCCCCGCGATTGCGCCAATACAGGCGCACAGGTAGCCGAAAGCTTATCAGCCCAGCGTTTCCATGATCTCATCCGAGATCTGTGCATTGGAGTAGACGTTCTGCACGTCGTCCAGGTCCTCGAGCATGTCGATCAGCTTGAGCACCTTCTCCGCGCCGTCCTTGTCCAGCTCGGCGCTGGTGGTCGGCTGCATCACGATCTCGGCATCCGAGGCCTTGAAGCCGGCCTCTTCGAGCGCATTGCGCACGGCGTAGAAGCTGTTGAACGAGGTGAACACCTCGAAGGAGCCGTCGTCGTTGGCCACCACGTCGTCGGCGTCGGCCTCCATCGCGGCTTCCATCAGTGCGTCCTCGTCGACCGCAAGCTCAGCGGCGAAGCTGATCTGCCCCTTGCGCTCGAACAGGTAGGCCACCGAGCCGTCGGTGCCCAGGTTGCCACCGCACTTGGTGAAGGCATGACGCACGGCGGCGGCGGTACGGTTGCGGTTGTCGGTCATGGCCTCGACCATGATCGCCACGCCGCCCGGGCCATAGCCCTCGTAGCTCAGCTCTTCGACGTTGTCGCTTTCGTTGGTGCCAGCACCACGGGCCACGGCGCGATCGATGATGTCGCGGCTCATGTTGGCACCCAGGGCCTTGTCCAGCGCCAGGCGCAGACGCGGATTGGAGGCCGGGTCACCGCCCCCTTGCTTGGCCGCGACGGTCAGCTCGCGGATCCACTTGGTGAAGATCTTGCCTCTTTTTGCATCCTGGCGCTCTTTGCGGTGCTTGATGTTCGCCCACTTGGAATGACCAGCCATAACGACTCCGAATCCTTGAAACAGAAACAGGTTCCGCCCCGAAGGGCGGAACGTGAAGAATCCTGCGCCTCAAGCGCGGGGGCACCCCGTGACCGAGGCGCCCCGGTCGATCACTCGACCTTGGTCTGCTCGCGCAGACGGATGTGCAGCTCACGCAGGGCCTTGGCATCGACCAGGCCTGGGGCCTGAGTCATGACGCACGCGGCGCTCTGGGTTTTCGGGAAGGCGATCACTTCACGGATCGACTGGGCGCCGGTCATCAGCATGACCAGGCGATCCAGGCCGAAGGCCAGGCCACCGTGAGGCGGCGCGCCGAACTTCAGGGCGTCGAGCAGGAAGCCGAACTTCTCTTCCTGTTCCGCCGCCTCGATGCCCAGCAGGCGGAATACCGCTTGCTGCATCTCTTTACGGTGGATACGGATCGAACCGCCACCCAGTTCGGTACCGTTCAGGACCATGTCGTAAGCACGCGACAGCGCGGTGGCCGGGTTGGCCTCCAGCTCTTCGGGGGTGCACTTCGGCGCGGTGAACGGGTGGTGCAGCGCGGTGAAGCTGCCGTCTTCGTTCTCTTCGAACATCGGGAAGTCGACGACCCACATCGGCGCCCACTCGCAGGTCAGCAGCTCGAAGTCGTGGCCCAGGCGGATACGCAGCGCGCCCAGGGCCTCGCTGACAATCTTGAACTTGTCGGCACCGAAGAACACGATGTCGCCATCCACGGCGCCCACGCGGTCGAGGATGTTGTTGAGGTTGGCCTCGGGGATGTTCTTGACGATCGGCGACTGCAGACCCTCGACACCCTTGGCGCGCTCGTTGACCTTGATGTAGGCCAGGCCCTTGGCACCGTAGATGCCGACGAACTTGGTGTACTCGTCGATCTTGCTGCGCGGCATGCTAGCGCCGCCCGGCAGGCGCAGGGCGGTGACGCGGCACTTCGGATCGTTGGCGGGACCGGCGAAGACCTTGAAGTCGACATCCTTCAGCTGGTCGGCGACGTCGACCAGTTCCAGCGGAATACGCAGGTCCGGCTTGTCGGAACCGTAGCGGCGCATGGCTTCTTCGAAGGTCATGTGCGGGAACTCACCGAATTCCAGGTCCAGCACTTCCTTGAACAGCTTGCGGATCATGCTTTCGGTCAGGCCCATGATCTCGGACTCGTCGAGGAAGCTGGTCTCGATGTCGATCTGGGTGAATTCCGGCTGGCGGTCTGCGCGCAGGTCTTCGTCACGGAAGCACTTGGCGATCTGGTAGTAGCGGTCGAAGCCGGCGACCATCAGCAGCTGTTTGAACAGCTGCGGCGACTGCGGCAGGGCGAAGAAGCTGCCAGCGTGGGTGCGGCTCGGCACCAGGTAGTCACGCGCGCCCTCAGGGGTGGCACGGGTCAGGATCGGCGTTTCGACGTCGAGGAAGCCGTTCTCGTCGAGGAAGCGACGGATGCTGCTGGTGATGCGCGAACGCAGGCGCAGCTTGTCGGCCATTTCCGGACGACGCAGGTCGATGAAGCGATAGCGCAGGCGGGTTTCCTCGCCGACGTCGGAGTATTCGTTCAGCGGGAACGGCGGGGTTTCCGCTTCGTTGAGCACCTTCAACTGGTAGCCGAGGATCTCGATGGCGCCGGACGCCATGTTGGCGTTCACCGCGCCGTCAGGGCGCTTGCGTACCTTGCCGGTGATCTGCACGACATATTCGCTGCGCACGCGGTCGGCGGCGGCGAAGGTTTCGGCGCGATCCGGGTCGAACACGACCTGGGCCATGCCTTCGCGGTCACGGATGTCGAGGAAAATCACCCCGCCGTGGTCGCGGCGACGATGGACCCAGCCGCAAAGGGTGACTTCCTGGCCGTCCAGGGACTCGTTCAGTTGGCCGCAATAATGGCTGCGCATCATGATCGTGGTTTCGCTTCTCGTGATTCGTGTGTTCGGTGGAGGTCTTGGCCGCCCAAGGGGCTAATACTGCAAGACCTGGCGGGTGCAATTCAACTCAGTCGGCCTTGTCGCCGCCTGCCAGATTCTTTTTCGCCCCGGTCTTGAAGTCGGTCTCGTACCAGCCGTTGCCACTCAGGCGAAAGCCGGGGACCGACAGCAGCTTCTTCAATGCCGGCGCCTGGCACGCCGGGCAATCGGTCAGCGGCGCGGCACTGATCTTCTGCAACACCTCCATTTGGTGTTCGCAGGATGCACATTGATAGTCGTACAGGGGCATGGGTGTCTCTCGTCAACCACATCGCACGCTGCCCAAGGCAGCAAAGAGCGGGATTATATATGGTAAAGAAGAGCAGCGCAGCCCGGCGATCAGTGCGCGTCTCGCGTTTCCTGCAGCCAGGCGACGCAGATCACCCTGACCAGGCCGCTGAAATTCCTCACCCCGCCATGGCGCAGGTGCACCTCGCGATCCACATAGGACAGCACGGCGCTCACCGAACAGCGATTGGCCTGGGCGATACGCTCCAGGATGCGCCAGTAGACCACCTCCAGGCGCAGGCAGGTGGCAAAGCCGTTGAGCCGCACCGAGCGCGACACGGGCCCGGCCTGGGCCATGTCGAAATCCCGCCTGAACGGGTCGAGACGAGGGTTGCCACCCCCCTGCCTTGCATTACCATCGATACCACGCATCGGATCGCCCATCGCACCGCTCCATCGTCACGAAACCACACCCCGTTCGTCAGCCGAACGGGTCCATGACCGTCATGAAGCGCCACCGGCCAGGCCGATAGCAGCGGCAAACCCTTCCCCGCAAACACGCGGGCCCGATACCGCTGGCGGTATCGGGCCCGGATTCACTGGGTAGAACGACAAGCAACCGGCAATCAGTTCCCGTCGAGCAGGACTCGCAGCATCCACGCCGTTTTCTCGTGGACCTGCATGCGCTGGGTCAGCAGGTCAGCGGTCGGCTCGTCACTGACCTTGTCCACCACCGGGAAGATGCTGCGCGCGGTACGCACCACCGCCTCCTGCCCCTGCACCAGCTGGCGGATCATTTCATCGGCAGGCGGCACCCCCTCCTCTTCCTTGATGGAGGAGTGGCGGGCATAGAAGGCGTAGGAACCCGGCGCCGGGAAGCCCAGGGCGCGAATGCGCTCGGCAATCGAATCGACCGCCAGGGCCAGCTCGTTGTATTGCTCTTCGAACATTAGGTGCAGGGTGCGGAACGACGGACCGGTGACGTTCCAATGGAAGTTATGGGTTTTCAGATACAGCACGTAGGTATCCGACAACAGGCGGGACAACCCATCGACGATGGACTTGCGATCTTCTTCACTGATACCGATATCGATTGCCATGAAGCTCCCCTTTCCATAAGGCTTGATCATCAAGCGGGCAGTAAACACTCTAACAAGAGTTTCCGGCTGGCGCATGCGGCACAGGACCGCCCGTGCCAGCCGGTTTGAGAAGCCTGCGTCTTTGCTGTTAAATAGGCACTGTGCCACCCGTGCGGATTGTCAGTGCCGGGTGCATAGGCTGGCCCGCCACGTTTTCGCGCCTACTCGTTCACGCGCACCGTGCGACCAGCTCATCCTGTGATCGGCCTTATCAATGTGAGCCAAACCAATGTTCAAGATCGTCCATCTGGTGACGGGCCTGGCGGCGTTGCTGCTATCGCTCATACCTAGCCTGAAAGCTGACGCAACACCCTTCCTGCAACAACCCGAGGCCGTCTACCTGGCGCTGCTCGGGCTCATCAACCTGGTCATCGCCCCGGTACTGCCGCAGTACTACAAAGGCCTGCGCCAGCAACTGCAACACGCCGCCAGCCTGCTGCTGGTGCTGGCCGTGGTGCTGCAGACCCTCACCCTGCTGGCCCGCCCGGAGCTGGGCAACCTGCCAGCCCTGGCCTGTGCTGTCCTGGCCTGCGCCCTGCACCTGATTGCCGGCTTCGTTCGCGGCACGCGAAAGGCCCGCTCCACCCAGGGCACCTCGCATGACGCAGGCAATCGCGATACCGGCACCGTGAAGTGGTTCAACACGTCCAAGGGCTTCGGCTTCATCTCCCGCGACTCCGGTGACGATATCTTCGTGCACTTTCGCGCCATCCGCGGCGAGGGCCACCGGGTTCTGGTCGAAGGCCAGCGCGTGGAGTTCTCGGTGATGCACCGCGACAAGGGCCTGCAGGCCGAAGACGTGGTCGCCGTCGCGCGCCGCTGACCCTTTGCCGCCGCCGTGCTCAATAATGAGGCGGCGGCGCTTCCTCTCCCCCGCCGCCCTGCTGGCCGGCCATCTCCTCGTAGCGCTTGATCAGCTCCGCCATCTGCAATTGCAAGCGTTCGATCGCCCGGCTCTGCTCGACAATCACATCATTGAGCGCCTGCAAGCTGTCATCCTGGAACGCCTGGCGGGTCTCCAGCTCGATCATGCGCATTTCCAGCTCCTGCGACATCCTCACGCCTCCTTGAAGCTTTCGCCCAGCAGCGCGCGCACTTGCTGGCGAATACCGTCGATCTGCTCCTGGGTGTAGCCGATGGCCGGCACCTTGCCCCACACCGGGGCAGGCCAGGCGGCATCGCCCTGGCGACGCACAATCACGTGCATGTGCAGCTGGCTGACCACGTTGCCCAGGGTCGCGACATTCATCTTGTCGGCGGCGAAGGCATCCTTCAGCGCTTCGACCAAGGCAGTCGTCTCGACCCATAGCTGCTGCTGGTCCGTGTCCTCGAGCTCGAACACTTCGCTGATATCGGCGCGACGTGGCACCAGGATGAACCAGGGGTAGTTGGCATCCTTGCTCAGCAGCAGGCGGCACAGCGGCAGGTCGCCCAGCACCAGGGAATCCTCCTGCAGACGCGAATCGAGGGTAAACACGGCAAACCTCCTTACAAGCGATTCAGCCCTTCCGAGCGGTCGGGCACAGGCGCGCAAGGATACTCCGCTTCGACCGCTGCCACACCCGTCGACGTCGACCCAGGGCATTTGTGGCACGCGAATGACAACATCAACGCCCCGCTTCGGTAACACTGCGCTACTTTTCGCACCAAAATGATGCCGCTCGTCAGGCCAGCGCCACACATCCTTCACATAAAACAGCCAGGATAAACAATCGACGGTAACACCTTGACTTGGAAGGCAGCTTCACACGCAAACGCAAGGGAGGATCGCACCCCACCGACATACCGGCCGCAGCCCGTGTTTGCGGAGGTTTCCCAGGTCTTTTCGAGGCAAATGTGAAAATTTCATCAAGCGTTCGTGATTTTGAGCACGCTTGTTGCATTCGCTTCACGCCAAGTCGGCACGACCCCTGCATCGCAGGGTGAACGCGACAAATAACAACAGCGGCATCGGATAAACCAGGGAGTTTCACAAGCCGTACTTTGTATTTATACAAATATGACGGTTTCGAGACAGCGCTGGAGTTGTACGCCCTTATATGACAGGCGTGATTTGCGACATGGAGACAACCAACAGCGACATGGCCATAAAGTTACCGAAAGGTTGTTTCTGCCCATATCGCCAAGAATAGTCCGCGTGATATACATTTTCGCCGACATAACAAGAAAGAGCCGGCCCCATAATTAAAATACCCGGGTGCGGCGGTACTCTTCCTAAAAACCAAAGGAGCAAATCACGATGCGCGTGATGAAGTGGAGCATGATCGCCCTGGCCGTAGCGGCAGGGACTTCGCAGCTGGCTGTCGCCTCTTCGCAGGATGAGTCCAAGGGCTTCCTTGAAGACAGCAAACTCAACGTCAAGACCCGGATGCTGTATTTCAGCCGTGACTTCCGCAACAACGACCGGGATGACGAGGGTAACCGTCAGAGCCGCGCCGAAGAGACCGGCCTGGGCTTTGTCGGTACCTACGAATCCGGCTTTACCCAGGGCACTGTGGGCGTAGGCTTCGACGCCGTCGGCATGCTTGGCCTGAAACTGGACAGCGGCAAAGGCCGCGCTGGCACCGGCCTGTTCCCCACCGCTCTCGACGGCCGCTCCCAGGACGACTACTCGAAGGCTGGCGCAGCAGCCAAGTTCCGTATCTCCGACACCGTGCTGAAGGTCGGCGATCAGTTCACCGCCTTGCCGGTGTTTGCTACCGATGACAGCCGCCTGCTGCCCGAAATTGCTCAAGGCGGCCTGATCACCAGCAATGAGATCAAAGGCCTCACCCTGCACGCCGGTCGCTTCACCAGCCTGACCGCTCAAGCAGAAACCAACCGTGACAGTTTCCGCCTCAAGGAAGCCGATGTCCTGGGCGGCACCTACGCCATCACCGATAGCCTGAGCACCAGCGTCTACTACTCGCACGTCGAGGATCACTTCCGTAAATGGTACGGCAACGTCAACTGGGCACTGCCGATCAGCGACAAGCAAGGACTGGTGTTTGACTTCAACATCTATGACACCAAGTCCATTGGCCAGAACCTGACTGGCGCCTGGGTCAAGAAGGCAGACGGCTCCAACAAACTTGACAACATTGCCGCCAGCCTTTCGGCCGCGTACAACATCGGCGCCCACACCTTCACCCTGGCCTTCCAGAAAGTCAGCGGCGACGGCGATTACGCCTATGGCGTAGACGGCGGCGGTACCGTGTTCCTGGCCAACTCCATCGCCCGTTCGGACTTCAACGCCGAAGACGAGAAATCCTGGCAGGCACGCTACGACCTGAACTTTGCCGAGTACGGCATCCCAGGCCTGACCTTCATGACCCGTTACGCCCGCGGTACCGACGCCAAGACCCGCACTACCGATAACGGCTCGGAATGGGAACGCGATATCGACGTTAAATACGTCCTGCAGGAAGGCCCGGCCAAAGACTTGAGCTTCCGCGTACGTCAAGCCACCTACCGCTCCGCAGATGGTGTCTACTACGGCTCCAGCTCGATCGACGAACTGCGCCTGATCGTCGAGTACCCGCTGAGCATCCTGTAAGCCCGCGCTTGCATCGCTCCGCGAATGAAGAAGCCCGGCAATCGCCGGGCTTTTTCCTGGCTGACAGAAAGGCCTGACTGCTGCATTCTGTACGCTTTCGTTTCGCCCCCGTACAATGCGGGGTCATTTCACATTCAGGCAATCGACACGGCCCACCATGCGCACCAGTCAATATTTGCTCGCCACCCAGAAAGAAACCCCGGCCGATGCAGTGGTCATCAGCCACCAGCTCATGCTGCGTGCCGGCATGATCCGCAAACTGGCCTCCGGCCTGTACACCTGGCTGCCGATGGGCCTGCGGGTGATGCGCAAGGTCGAAGCCGTGGTCCGCGAGGAAATGAACGCCGCCGGTGCCCTCGAAGTGCTGATGCCGAGCATCCAGCCGGCCGAACTGTGGCAGGAATCCGGCCGCTGGGAGCAGTACGGCCCCGAGCTGTTGCGCCTGAAAGACCGTCACCAGCGCGACTTCTGCGTCGGCCCGACCCATGAAGAGGTCATCACCGACCTGGCGCGCAACGAGCTGTCCAGCTACAAGCAGCTGCCGCTGAACATGTACCAGATCCAGACCAAGTTCCGTGACGAGATCCGTCCGCGCTTCGGCCTGATGCGCGGCCGCGAGTTCATCATGAAGGACGCCTACTCCTTCCATGCCGACCAGGCTTCCCTGCAGGAAACCTACGACCGCATGCACCTGGCGTACTCCAACATCTTCACCCGCCTGGGCCTGGACTTCCGTCCGGTGCAGGCCGACACCGGCTCCATCGGTGGCAGCTACTCCCATGAATTCCACGTGCTCGCCTCCTCCGGCGAGGACGACGTGATCTTCAGCGACAGCTCCGACTACGCCGCCAACATCGAGAAGGCCGAGGCCATCCCGCGTGAAACCGTGCGCCCGGCCCCGACCGAAGAGCTGCGCCTGGTCGACACCCCGAATGCCAAGACCATCGCCGAACTGGTGGAAAACTTCGGCCTGGCGATCGAGAAGACCGTCAAGACCCTGATCGTGCATGGCGCCGAGGAAGGCAAGCTGGTCGCCCTGATCGTCCGTGGCGACCACGAACTCAACGAGATCAAGGCCGCCAAGCTGGAGCAGGTCGCCGACCCGCTGGTGATGGCGTCCGACGCCGAGCTGCGCGCCGCCATCGGTGCCGGCGCAGGCTCCCTCGGCCCGCTGAACCTGCCGCTGGAGTGCATCATCGACCGCTCGGTCGCCCTGATGAGCGACTTCGGCATCGGCGCCAACATCGACGACAAGCACTACTTCGGTGTGAACTGGGAGCGCGACCTGCCGGTTCCACAAGTTGCCGACCTGCGCAACGTGGTCGAAGGCGACCCGAGCCCGGACGGCCAGGGCACCCTGGTAATCAAGCGCGGCATCGAAGTCGGCCATATCTTCCAGCTCGGCACCAAGTACAGCGAGGCGCTCAAGTGCCAGGTGCTGGGTGAGAACGGCAAGCCTGTCGTGCTGTCCATGGGCTGCTACGGCATCGGCGTGTCCCGCGTGGTCGCTGCCGCCATCGAGCAGAGCTATGACGAAAAAGGCATCATCTGGAACGACGCCCTGGCACCGTTCCAGATCGCTCTGGTACCGCTGCGCTACGAAACCGATGTGGTCCGCGAAGCCACCGACAAGCTGTATGCCGAACTGACCGCCGCCGGCTTCGAAGTGCTGCTGGACGACCGCGACAAGAAGACCAGCCCCGGCATCAAGTTTGCCGACATGGAGCTGATCGGCATCCCGCACCGCATCGTCGTCAGCGACCGCGGCCTGGCCGAAGGCAACCTGGAGTACAAGCACCGCACCGAATCGGAGGCTCAGGCACTGCCGCTCGCGGACGCGCTGTCCTTCCTGCAGGCCCAAATCCGCCGCTGATAACCCGTTACGCGAGTGATCATGTCCAAGCGAAGTACCTACACCCTGGGGGGCGCCGCACTGTGCGGCGCCCTGTTCCTCAGCGGCTGCGCCAACCAGATGTCCCAGCGCAGCGACCATGAGGAGCGCGTCGAGCGCAAGCTGCTCGAGCACAGCCTGCAGATCGACGTCGGCGAGCCGAAGGTGATGGAGCTTCCGCAACGGCGTGTGCGCATCCATGAACTCAAGCGCTTCGAGGTCACCGAGTTCGAGGTGACCCGCCGCTACGACCGCTACACCCCCTACCAACCCTGGCGGGAGATCTACGAGATCCCGCTTGGTGCGGTAGCGGTGGTGGCCGGTATCGGCGCCAACGTGGTCAACGTGTTCGCCCTGGGCAACCTGCCTGACAGCGTCACCCACGACTGGCTCAGCTATGGCGTGGCAGGCGTCAACCCGTTCATGAACGTGCCGTCCAACGGTCGCGCCCAGCAGAACCTGGCCGGTATCGACGAGGTCGAGAAGGGCAAGCGCGAGGAGTCCATCAGCCTGCCGTGGAACGAGCGCCTGGTTGAGGTCAAAGCCGGCAAGATGACCCACGAGCTGACCACCGACAAGAACGGTGTGCTGCGCCTGAACCTGCTCGACAGCCCGTTCTCCGAGCAGAACCTCAACCATATCGGCACCCTGCACCTGCAGGTGGCCGACGAGGAAAACCAGGTGCGCGGCGACGCCAGCCTGCTGGTCAGTGGCAACCTGCGTGGCAAGCTGCTCGAGGCTCACGAGCTGATCTTCGACGATCTCGAGGACGATGATGTCGGCCAGTGGGTGCATCGGGTCAAGCGCCTGTCGGAGCTGGGCCTGGAAGAAGAAGCCAGTGAACTGGAGCAGAGCCTGATCGAGCTGACCCGCAACGATCCGGAACTGCAGCAGGAATTCCTGCAGACCCTGACCAAGGCCACCGGGCGCCTGGTAGCCGATCCGGGCGTGCAGTAAACAGAAAAGGGGCTGCTTTGCAGCCCATCGCGGGGCGAGCCCGCTCCTACAGGTCCTGTGTTGGCTTTGTAGGAGCGGGCTTGCCCCGCGATGGGCCGCAAGGCGGCCCCTCTTCTATTTATCGTCGAACAACTCCAACTGCTCATGCGCCCCGCGCAGATCACGCAGCCTCACCCCCACCCCCAGCAACCGCACCGGCTTGCCACCTCGGGCAAACGCCTGGCTGAGCAACTGCCGATAACTCTCCAGATCCCTACCCGCCCCCGCCTGCTCCAGGGTGGTCTGGCTGAAGTCATGGAACTTGACCTTGACGAAGGGCTTGTCGGGCTTATAACTGCTGTCCATCCGCGCTATCCGCTCGTTCAGGCTGACCAGTAGCTCCGGCAGTTTTTCCAGGCAGCTGTTCAGATCAGGCAAGTCCTGGTCGTAAGTGTTCTCGACACTCACCGACTGCCGCCGGCTGTCGTTCTGTACCGCACGCTCGTCGATCCCCCGCGCCAGCCCCCACAGACGCTCGCCAAAGCTGCCGAACTCGCGAACCAGCGCCAGCCGCGACCAGTCGCGCAGCGACAGGCAGGTGTCGATCCCCAGGCGCGAGAGCTTGTCCGCCGTCACCTTGCCAACCCCGTGCAAGCGCGCCACCGGCAGGTGGGAAACAAACTCTTCCACCTGATCCGGAGTGATGACGAACAGCCCGTTGGGTTTACGCCAGTCACTGGCGATCTTGGCCAGGAACTTGTTCGGCGCCACCCCGGCGGACACCGTGATGTGCAGTTGCTGGGCCACCCGCCGACGAATGTCCTCGGCAATCCGCGTGGCGCTGCCGGCAAACCACTGGCTGTCACTGACATCCAGGTACGCTTCATCCAGGGACAACGGCTCGATCAACTCGGTGTAATCGCGAAAGATCGTGTGGATCTCCCGCGACGCCTCGCGATAGGCCTCGAAGCGCGGCTTGACGATCTCAAGGTCCGGGCACAATTTCATGGCATGTCCGGACGCCATCGCCGAACGCACGCCATAGGCACGCGCTTCATAGTTACAGGTGGCGATCACCCCGCGCTGCCCCGGCTGCCCACCCACCGCCATGGGGCGACCGACCAGGCGCGGGTCGTCACGCATCTCGATGGCGGCGTAGAAACAGTCACAATCAATATGGATGATCTTGCGCAGGGACATGGACGACAGCCACTACTGTAAATTCATACAGATAGTATCCCATGCCCCCACCACTAAACAGTCTTGTGCAGGACGATCGGCCTGAAAGCCCCGTCGCGACTGAGGCGCACCCCGATCTGAAGCGCTAAGGGTTTGAACAAAAAAGGTTTTTTTGAACTAAATACTTGACACCACGAAGGAAATCCGTAGAATTCGATCTCACAGGCGCGGGATGGAGCAGCCTGGTAGCTCGTCGGGCTCATAACCCGAAGGTCGTCGGTTCAAATCCGGCTCCCGCAACCAGATTAAAGAAAAGGCCACTGTTTCGACAGTGGCCTTTTTTATTGCCTTTAGATTCTCGATCAGTAAAAACTTTCGAAAAATCAAATAGTAACGCTTGACACTCAGTACGAAATCCGTAGAATTCGATCCCACAGGCGCGGGATGGAGCAGCCTGGTAGCTCGTCGGGCTCATAACCCGAAGGTCGTCGGTTCAAATCCGGCTCCCGCAACCAGATTCAAAAAAAGGCCACTGTTTCGACAGTGGCCTTTTTTATTGCCTGCTGTTCAGCCAAATGGTTACGAAATCATCATAAACACTTGACAACGTACGGTGAATCCGTAGAATGCGCCCCTCTGACGCGGGATGGAGCAGCCTGGTAGCTCGTCGGGCTCATAACCCGAAGGTCGTCGGTTCAAATCCGGCTCCCGCAACCATATTCGTCAGAACAAGCCCCGCCTATCGCAAGATAGTGCGGGGTTTGTTGCATTCCGGCCCCGTAAAAGCCAATTGCCCCTTCCCCGCTACCTGCCTCCCTTGCCGCGCCCCTGCGGCTGAATGAACTATCTTTAACTATCCTGAAACAGATTAAGCCGTCGGCCCGGAGTAATATTCGGATACGTTTTTCCAAAGGGACTTTCACTTGGCCGTACCTTGCCTGCACCTCGCGCTGACCGCACGAGGCACCCCATGACCGCCCCCACTCCCGAAACCCAGGCACCGCTGACGGCGGCCCTGCCCACGGCTGCCCAGCGCCTGCCCTGGCTGGAGCGCCTGAGCAAGTACCGCCAACCACTGGGGCTGGCAGTGACCCTGGTGCTGTTCGCCATGGGCCTGATCGCCTGTCGCCACCTGCTGAGCGAACTGGACATCTATGCCCTGCACGAGGCCATGCTCAGCGTCCCGGCCAATGCACTGCTCGGCGCGGTCCTGGCCACCGTGGTCGGTTTCGTGATCCTGCTGGGCTATGAGTGGTCCGCCAGTCGCTACGCGGCCGTGCAACTGCCGCCCCGCACCCTGGTGCTGGGCGGCTTCAGCGCCTTCGCCATCGGCAACGCCATTGGCCTGTCGATGCTGTCGGGCGGGTCGGTCCGTTATCGCCTCTATGCGCGCCAGGGTCTGGGCGCCGCGGAAGTCGCGCGCATGACCGTGTTCGCCAGCCTCTCGCTGGGCTGCGCGCTCCCGCCCCTGGCGGCACTGGCCACGTTGAGCGACCTGCCTGCGGCGGCGACCGCGCTGCGCTTGCCCGCTCCGCTGCTGGGCGGTATCGCGATCGCCGTGCTGGTCGCCGCCGCCGCCCTGGTGATGGGCCTGTATCGCCGGCGTCTGTCTGAACAACCGTCGGCCGACAACCTGCTGGTGCAGTTCGGCCGACGCACCCTGCGCCTGCCGGGCGCCCGACTGACCGCGCTGCAACTGCTGATCACCGCGCTGGATGTCGCCGCCGCCGCCACCGTGCTCTACCTGCTGCTGCCAGAAGCGCCGCCGTTCGGCGCCTTCGTGCTGGTCTACCTGCTCGCCCTCGCCGCCGGCGTGCTCAGCCATGTGCCGGGCGGCGTCGGCGTGTTCGAGGCGATCCTGCTGGCAGCCTTCGCCAACCAGCTGGGTGCCGCGCCACTGGCGGCCGCACTGTTGCTGTACCGGCTGATCTATGTGGTCTTGCCGTTGCTGGTGGCCTGTGTGCTGCTGCTGGCCAACGAGGCCCGTCGCCTGATGGTCACCCAACAGGCGATCCGCGCCGCCTCGGGGCTGGCCGCGCCGGTGCTGGCGATCCTGGTGTTCCTCTCCGGCGTGGTGCTGCTGTTCTCCGGCGCCACCCCGGAAATCGACAGCCGCCTGGAACACATGGGCTTCCTGATTCCGCACCGCCTGATCGATGCCTCGCACTTCGGCGCCAGCCTGATCGGCGTGCTCTGCCTGCTGCTCGCCCAGGGTCTGCGTCGGCGCCTGTCGGCCGCCTGGCTGCTGACCACGGTGTTGCTGCTGGTGGGCGCGGTGCTGTCGCTGCTCAAGGGCTTCGACTGGGAAGAAGCCAGCCTGATGTGCTTCACCGCTGCCCTGCTCGCCCTGTTCCGCCGCTCGTTCTACCGCCCCAGCCGCCTGCTGGAGCTGCCGTTCTCGCCGGTGTACCTGGTGGCCAGCGCCTGCGTGGTCGGCGCCTCGGTGTGGTTGCTGTTGTTCGCCTACCAGGACGTGCCCTATACCCACAAGCTGTGGTGGCAGTTCACCCTCGACGCCGACGCGCCGCGCGGCCTGCGTGCCGCCCTCGGCAGCGCCGTGCTGTTGGTGATCGTCGCCCTGACCTGGCTACTGCGCACCGCCCGCCCGGTCATCCACCTGCCGACCAAGGACGAGTTGCAACGCGCCAACCGCATCCTGCTGGCCTCCGACCAGCCCGATGGCGGCCTGGCCCTGACCGGCGACAAGGCGCTGCTGTTCCACCCCAACGACAACGCCTTCCTCATGTATGCCCGCCGCGGTCGTAGTCTGGTGGCCCTGTACGATCCGATCGGCCCGGCCCAGGAGCGTGCCGAGATGATCTGGCAGTTCCGCGACCTGTGCGACCTGCACCATGCGCGCCCGGTGTTCTACCAGGTACGGGCGGAAAACCTGCCGTTCTACATGGACATCGGCCTGACCGCGATCAAGCTCGGCGAAGAGGCCCGGGTCGACCTGCGGCGCTTCGACATCGAGGCCAAGGGCAAGGAGATGAAGGACCTGCGCTACACCTGGAACCGAGGCGCACGCGACGGCCTGAGCCTGGAGATCCATGAACCCGGCCAGGCGCCACTGGCCGAGCTCAAGGAAATCTCCGACGCCTGGCTCGGCGGCAAGAACGTGCGCGAGAAAGGCTTCTCCCTTGGCCGCTTCAGCCCCGAATACCTGCAGCATTTCCGCATCGCGCTGATCCGCTTCCAGGGCCGTCCGGTGGCCTTCGCCAACCTGCTGGAAACCCACAGCAACGAGTTGGCCAGTCTCGACCTGATGCGCGCGCACCCGGAGGCGCCGAAACTGACCATGGAATTCATGATGGTCGGCCTGATCCTGCACTACAAGAGCCATGACTATGGCCGTTTCAGCCTGGGGATGGTACCCCTCTCCGGGCTGCAGCCGCGCCGTGGCGCCCCCTTGACCCAGCGCCTGGGCTCGATGGTGTTCCAGCGCGGCGAGCAACTCTACAACTTCCAGGGCCTGCGGCGCTTCAAGGACAAGTTCCAGCCGGACTGGGAACCCCGCTACATGGCCGTGCCGGCCGGGCTCGACCCGCTGGTGGCACTGGCTGACACCGCTGCCCTGATCGCTGGCGGCCTGACTGGATTGGTGAAACGTTGATGATCCGACGCTATTGGCTGTACGTACTGATTCCCCTGCTGCTGGCCGTGCTGGCCGGCGGCGCGGCCTTCTGGCTGTGGACCCGGCCGGCGCCCGAGGCGCGCCTGGAGCACCTCACCCTCGACGACGGCAGCCCCCTGACCCGCGCCACCCCCGGCGTGCATGCCAAGGCCCGGGTGGCCATCGGCGTGCCCCAGGACCAGGCCCTGACCGACAAGCAATTGCTCGACCTGAGCCAGGCCGGCGAAG
The DNA here is from genome assembly GCF_057284075.1 of Pseudomonas sp. TE31087. Classification (NCBI taxonomy): domain Bacteria; kingdom Pseudomonadati; phylum Pseudomonadota; class Gammaproteobacteria; order Pseudomonadales; family Pseudomonadaceae; genus Pseudomonas; species Pseudomonas sp. TE31087. The sequence continues at coordinate 5,642,002 of NZ_JBXVNN010000001.1, read as the reverse complement.
CCCAATTGGTGCAGGTGATCCTGCCGCCCGCCGACTGCGCCAAGCAGCAGGCGGCAATGGACCAGGCCCTCACCCGCCTGGCCGACAAGCCGTCCCTGGTCGCCGGCATCGGCCCGGGCGCAGCCCAGGCCTGGCGCTGGCTGGCCGCGCAGGGCGACGACAAGGCCCGGGCGATCTCGGTGGACTTCACCCTCGAGCAACCCGGCTGCCAGGCCGCCCTGCCCAAGTCCGCCGCCCACGGCCACTGGAACGTGGCCTGGAACGACAACCCGGATGACGCCAGCGCCGCCTTCGTGCGCGACCAGGCCAACGCCGAGACCAGCATCGCCGACTACGACATCCACCTGCCCCAGGTGCTCAAGGCCCAGCTGACCCAGGCCCTGGTCGGCCACGACGGCAACGCCCTGGCGATTCCGGTGGTGGAAGTTCCGGCTGGGCAGACCACCGACACCGTGACCCTGTTCCTTTCCGGCGACGGTGGCTGGCGCGACCTGGACCGCGACGTGGCCGGCGAGATGGCCAAACTCGGCTACCCGGTGGTGGGTATCGACACCCTGCGCTACTACTGGCAGCACAAGACTCCGGAACAGAGCGCCGCCGACCTCTCTGAACTGATGCAGCACTACCGCCAGAAATGGGGCACCAAGCGCTTCGTGCTGACCGGTTACTCGTTCGGCGCCGACGTGCTGCCGGCCATCTACAACCGCCTCTCCGAGGAAGACCAGAAGCGCATCGACGCGGTGATCCTGCTGGCCTTCGCCCGCAGCGGCAGCTTCGAGATCGAGGTCGAGGGCTGGTTGGGCAAGGAAGGTCAGGAGGCGCCGACCGGGCCGGAGATGGCCAGGCTGCCGGCAGCGAAGGTGGTGTGCATCTACGGTGTGGAAGAGACCGACGAAAGCGGCTGCACCGACAAGACCGCCGTGGGCGAGCGCATGAAGCTGCCGGGCGGCCATCACTTCGACGAGAACTACCCGGCGCTGGCCAAGCGCCTGATCGGCGAGATCGAGACCCGCCAGGGAAAGGCCAACGTCGCTGAGAAATGATGGGGAAAGGGGCCGCTTTGCGGCCCATCGCGGGGCAAGCCCGCTCCTACAGGCGACCTCATCCCTCTGTAGGAGCGGCCTTGTGTCGCGAAAGGGCTGCAAAGCAGCCCCGGCAATCTTGAATTGGAACGCTCATACCCCAAAAACGCAAAAACCTTGACTGGGCCGGCCCTCAGATCTCGACCTGCGTCCCCAACTCGATCACCCGATTGAGCGGCAGGTTGAAGAATCGCAGGTTGCCGTTGGCATTCTTCAGCAGGAACGCGAACAGGTTCCCGCGCCAGCGCGACATGCCTTCAAGGCGCGAGGCGATCACCGTTTCCCGGCTGAGGAAGTAGGTGGTGCGCATCGGGCTGAAGTCCAGTTCGTCCAGGTGGCACAGCTTCAGCGCCGCCGGCACGTCCGGCTCGTCCATGAAGCCGAAGTGCAGCAGCACCCGGAAGAACCCGTCGCCATAGGCCTCCACCTCGAACCGCTCCTGCTCCGGCACCCGTGGCCGGTCTTCGCTGACCACCGTCAGCAGCACCACCTGGCTGTGCAACACCTGGTTGTGCAGCATGTTGTGCAGCAGCGCATGGGGCACGGCATCAGGCCGGGCGGTGAGGAACACCGCGGTGCCCTCGACCCGGTGCGGCGGCTGCACGCGGATGCTGCCGATGAACACCGGCAACGGCAATCCGCCCTCGTCGATGCGCTCGACCAGGATCTGCTTGCCGCGCTTCCAGGTGCTCATCAGCACGAACAGCACGATCCCCGCCAACACCGGGAAGGCACCGCCCTGGACGATCTTCGGCACGTTGGCGGCGAAGAACAGCCCGTCGACGAACAGGAAGCCCACCAGCAGCGGTACCGCCAGCACCGGTGGCCACTTCCACAGCAGCAGCATGACCGCCGAGACCAGGATGGTGGTCATCAGCATGGTACCGGTCACCGCCACGCCATAGGCTGCGGCCAGGGCGCCGGACGACTCGAAGCCGATCACCAGCAGCACCACGCCGACCATCAGCGTCCAGTTCACCGCGCCGATGTAGATCTGCCCCTGCTCGTCGCTGGAGGTGTGCTGGATCTGCATGCGCGGCACGTAGCCCAGCTGGATGGCCTGGCGGGTCAGGGAGAAGGCCCCCGAGATCACCGCCTGGGAAGCGATCACCGTGGCCATGGTGGCCAGCCCGACCAGCGGCAGCAGCGCCCAGCTCGGCGCCAGCAGGTAGAACGGGTTGCGCGCCGCCTCGGGATTCTGCAGCAGCATCGCACCCTGGCCGAAGTAGTTGAGTACCAGCGCCGGCAACACCAGGGCAAACCAGGCGCGGGCGATCGGCTTGCGGCCGAAGTGGCCCATGTCGGCGTACAGCGCCTCGGCGCCGGTCAGGGCCAGTACCACGGCGCCGAGAATGGCCACGCCCATGCCTGGGTGAACGATAAAGAAGTTCAGCGCCCAGCCCGGATTGAACGCCTTGAGCACTTCCGGGCTCTGCGAGATGCCATGCACCCCGAGCGCCGCCAGGGCCAGGAACCAGGCGACCATGATCGGGCCGAATGCCTTGCCGATCTTCTCCGTGCCGTGCTTCTGCACCAGGAACAGCGCCACCAGCACCACCAGCGAAATCGGCACCACCCAATGGTCGATGCCCTCGAACGCCAGGCCCATGCCCTCCACCGCCGACAACACCGACACCGCCGGGGTGATCATGCTGTCGCCGTAGAACAGCGAAGCGCCGACCAGGCCACAGCCGACCATCAGCATGCGCAGCCGCGGGTACTGCGCCGTGGCCCGCCGCGCCAGCGCGGTCAGGGCCATGGTGCCGCCCTCGCCCTGGTTGTCGGCGCGCAGGATGAACATCACGTACTTGAACGACACCACCCACAACAGCGACCAGAGGATCAACGACAGGATGCCCAGCACCCCGTCATGGTTGACCTGTACGCCATAACCACCGGTAAAGACCTCTTTGAGGGTGTACAGCGGGCTGGTGCCGATATCGCCATAGACCACCCCCACGGCGGCCACCAACAGGCCCAGCGGCCGTGCCGCGCCCTGCCCGCCTTCGGCGTGACTGCTTGCCTGAACCATCGACCACTCCCGCAGACGGCCATCTAGACCGGTTGAATTCCTACCCGCGCCGGGCCATCCCGGAAGCCCCGGCGCAACGGCGCGAAGCATAGCGCAGCGTTCGTCGTATTTCTGCTGGTAAAGCGACCTTGCGCTCGCTAGAATTGCGCACTTTTTGATCAGAGGCGCCAAAAAGCGCCCGTCAAGATCGCCCGCGATTCCAGCCGGGCGACCTGTATTCAATACCGAGGTTAGCCATGTCCACCACTCCCGCCACCCCAAAGGTCGGCTTCGTTTCCCTGGGTTGCCCAAAGGCCCTGGTCGATTCCGAGCGCATCCTGACCCAGCTGCGCATGGAAGGCTATGAAGTCGTGCCTACCTACGATGGCGCCGACGTGGTGGTGGTCAACACCTGCGGCTTCATCGACAGCGCCAAGGCCGAGTCGCTGGAAGTGATCGGCGAGGCGATCAAGGAGAACGGCAAGGTCATCGTCACCGGCTGCATGGGGGTCGAGGAAGGCAATATCCGCGACGTACACCCGAGTGTGCTGTCGGTCAGCGGCCCCCAGCAGTACGAGCAGGTGGTCAACGCCGTGCATGAGGTGGTACCGCCACGCCAGGATCACAACCCGCTGATCGACCTGGTGCCGCCCCAGGGCATCAAGCTGACCCCGCGCCACTACGCCTACCTGAAGATTTCCGAAGGCTGCAATCACAGCTGCAGCTTCTGCATCATCCCGTCGATGCGCGGCAAGCTGGTCAGCCGCCCGGTCGGTGAAGTGCTGAGCGAGGCCGAGCGCCTGGTCAAGGCCGGCGTCAAGGAGATCCTGGTGATCTCCCAGGACACCAGCGCCTACGGCGTCGACGTCAAGTACAAGACCGACTTCTGGAACGGCCGCCCGGTCAAGACCCGCATGCTCGAACTGTGCGAGGCCCTGAGCAGCCTGGGTGCCTGGGTGCGCCTGCACTATGTCTATCCGTACCCGAACGTCGACGACGTGATCCCGCTGATGGCCGCCGGCAAGATCCTGCCGTACCTGGACATCCCGTTCCAGCACGCCAGCCCCAAGGTGCTCAAGGCGATGAAGCGCCCGGCCTTCGAAGACCGCACCTTGGCGCGCATCAAGAGCTGGCGCGAGCAGTGCCCTGAGCTGGTGATCCGCTCGACCTTCATCGTCGGCTTCCCCGGCGAGACCGAAGAGGACTTCCAGTACCTGCTCGACTGGCTGAGCGAAGCCCAGCTCGACCGCGTCGGCTGCTTCCAGTACTCGCCGGTCGAAGGCGCCCCGGCCAACGACCTGGGCCTCGATGAAGTGCCGGACGACGTCAAGCAGGAGCGCTGGGATCGCTTCATGGCGCACCAGCAGGCGATCAGCGCCGCGCGCCTGCAGCAGCGTATCGGCAAGGAGATCGAGGTGCTGATCGACGAAGTCGAGGAGCAGGGCTCGGTCGGCCGCAGTTTCTTCGACGCGCCGGAAATCGACGGCAGCGTGTTCATCGACGGCGACCACGGCTTCAAGCCGGGCGACAAGGTCCGCTGCCGCATCGTCGATGCCGACGAGTACGACATGTGGGCCGAGCCCGTCTGATCGATGCTCGCCTGAAGATACCCCGTCTACTGGCTAATGCCAGTCAGTTAAGCCAATTGGGGTCAGCGTTTGCGCGATCCTGTGGGAGCGGGTTTACCCGCGAAGGGCTGCAAAGCAGCCCCAATAAGTGCGATGAAGCGCTAACTGACTGGCATTAGCCCACTGGCGGGGCAGCCTTTTACATCTATGTTTTCCTCAATGGCCCCGAGGATCACAGGATGTCGCCCACCGTCACGCTGCAAACGCCCCACCTGAGCGACTACCCCGAACTGGTGCGGGTGTGGGAGGCGTCGGTGCGCGCCACCCACGACTTCCTGCCCGACGGCTACATCGTGCTGCTGCGCGAGCATGTGCTGCACAAGTACCTCGACGCGGTGATGCTGGTCTGCTGCAAGGATGCCAGGCGACGCATCCTCGGCTTCGCCGGCGTGGCCAGCGGCCGTGTCGACATGCTCTTCGTCGCGCCGCAGTACCGTGGCCAGGGTATCGGCCAGCGCCTGCTGCGGCATGCGGTAAGCGAGCTCAATGCCGAACGCCTGGACGTCAACGAACAGAACCCGCAGGCCCTGGGCTTCTATCTGCACGAAGGCTTCGAGGTGTACGGGCGCTCGGAAACCGACGGCCTGGGGCAGCCCTATCCCCTACTGCACATGAGGCTTGTTCGTACAACGTCCTAGGACGCAAGCCAAGGAAACCACCACCCCGCTCCGAAATGGCGGAAATGACATCGATTTGCAGCCGCTGCCCCGCGCAGGCAGGTACAATGAAAGCTTTCCCTACCGCGTGATGCCCGTGTCCATGTCCGAACCCATTCGTCTTTCCAAACACCTCATCGAACAGCATGGCTGCTCTCGCCGAGAGGCCGAACTGTACATTGAAGGAGGCTGGGTCACGGTCGATGGCGAGGTGGTCGAGCAGCCGCAGTTCAAGATCGCCGAGCAACGCGTCGAACTGCTCCCGGGTGCTCGCGCCGAAGCGCTGGAGCCAGTGACCCTGCTGCTCAACCAGCCGCTTGGGCAGGACACCGCCAGCGCCCAGGCGGGCATGAGCATGGCCAGCCTCAGTGAAGCGCACCGCGAAGGCGTGCGCGCGCTGCACGGGCACTTCGTCCGCCAGGCCTGTGTCGCTCCGCTACTGCCCGGCGCCAGCGGCCTGCAGCTGTTCACCCAGGACTGGAGGGTGACCCGCAAGCTCGACGCCGACCTGCGCCGCATGGAGCAGGAATACATTGTCCAGGTCAGCGGCCAGGCCAAGCCGGGGGCTCTCGAGCGCCTGGCCCGCGGTGTCGAGCGCAAGGGCGTCGAACTGCCGAAGGCCAAGGCCAGCTGGCAGAACGAGCAACACCTGCGCATGGTCCTGAAGAACCCGCAGCCCGGGTTGATCGAACAACTGTGCGAGACCGCCGGCCTCAAGGTCCTGGCGATGCGCCGCATTCGCCTGGGCGGCGTGTCGATGGGCAAGCTGCCAGTGGGCCAGTGGCGCTATGTGGCCGCCACCGAACGCTTTTAGCATTACCGCCGCGCAATGACTGACGCGGCAACAGAACAGGATTCGCTGCAATGAACCACAACGATGTACTGCGCAGCCTGCGCTACATGCTCAAGGCCAACGACCAGAAGCTGGCCGAGATCATCAAGCTCTCGGGCCTGGAGGTTTCGGTCGAGGCCATCGCCGGCTACGTCAAGAAGGAAGAGGAACCCGGCTTCGTGCTCTGCCCGGAGAAGGTCATGGCGCACTTCCTCGACGGCCTGGTAATCCACCGTCGCGGCCGTGACGACAGCCGTCCAGCGCAGCCGATCGAAGTGCCGGTGACCAACAACACCGTGCTCAAGAAGCTGCGGGTGGCCTTCGAGCTGAAGGAAGACGACCTGCACGCGGTGCTCAAGTCGGTCAACTTCCCGGTATCCAAACCTGAGCTCAGCGCATTGTTCCGCAAGGTCGGCCACGACAACTACCGCCCCTGCGGCGACCAGTTGCTGCGCAACTTCCTCAAGGGCCTGACCCTTCGCGTGCGCGGCTGAGCCAGGATGCAGCATACCGTCTCGCCGGTCGGCATTGTCCGCTCCTGTTTCAAGGAGAAGTTCGCCATCCCGCGCCAGCCCCAGCTGGCGCCGGCCGCCCGTGGCGTGCTGGAGCTGCTGCCGCCCTTTGACCAGGGCGATGCCGTCGAAGGGCTGGAGCAGGTCAGTCATGTGTGGCTGCTGTTCCTGTTCCACCAGGCACTGGAAGACAAGCCACGCCTGAAAGTGCGTCCACCGCGCCTGGGCGGCAACAAGAGCATGGGAGTGTTCGCCACCCGGGCCACCCACCGGCCCAATGGCATCGGTCAGTCGGTGGTGCGCCTGGAAGGCGTCGAGCCGGGGCGTCTGCTGCTGTCGGGGATCGACCTGCTGGACGGCACCCCGGTGCTGGATATCAAGCCTTATGTGCCCTATGCGGACAGCATTGCCGGCGCGAGCAACCTGATGGCCAATGATGCTCCAGAGGCGATTGCCGTCGAATGGAGCGCAAGCGCCCTGCCCCAAACCCGCGACCATGCACTGCGCCTGGATCAGCCACTGGTGGAGCTGATCGAACAGTGTCTTGCGCAGGACCCGCGACCGGCCTACCAGGTACCGCCTGCGGAGCGGGTCTACGGGGTAAAGTTCTGGGATGTGCAAGTCAGGTGGCACTACCCGCAACCGGATCGGATCCGGGTGCTGGAAGTGGTGCGGGAAAGCTGAAGCTCTTTCGTTTTCAGGCCAGGCCTCTTCGCGGGTAAACCCGCTCCCACAGGTTGCGCAAAATCTGTGGGAGCGGGTTTACCCGCGAAGAGGCCGGCACCGCCAACCTAGATCCTGCAGGCATAAAAAAACGCAGACCCAGGTCTGCGTTTTTCGTCACCGCGATTCGACTTACTTCTCGACGAACGCACGCTCGATCAGGTAGTCACCCGGCTCGCGCATGCGCGCGGAGATCTTCAGGCCGAAGCTGTCCAGCACTTCGCTGGTCTCGTCGAGCATGCTCGGGCTGCCGCAGATCATCGCGCGGTCGTCCTGCGGGTTGATCGGTGGCAGGCCGATGTCGCTGAACAGCTTGCCGCTGCGCATCAGGTCGGTCAGGCGGCCCTGGTTCTCGAACGGCTCGCGGGTCACGGTCGGGTAGTAGATCAGCTTGTCACGTACGGACTCACCGAAGAACTCGTTCTGCGGCAGGTGCTCGGTAATGAACTCGCGGTAGGCCACTTCGTTGACGTAGCGCACGCCGTGAACCAGGATCACTTTCTCGAAGCGCTCGTAGGTCTCCGGGTCCTGGATGACGCTCATGAACGGCGCCAGGCCGGTGCCGGTGCTCAGCAGGTACAGGTGCTTGCCCGGGTTCAGGTCATCGAGCACCAGGGTACCGGTAGGCTTCTTGCTGATGATGATCTCGTCGCCTTCCTTCAGGTGCTGCAGCTGCGAGGTCAGCGGGCCGTCCGGCACCTTGATGCTGAAGAACTCCAGGTGCTCTTCCCAGTTCGGCGAGGCGATGGAATAGGCGCGCATGAGCGGACGGCCGCTGTCCTGCTGCAGGCCGATCATCACGAACTGACCGTTCTCGAAGCGCAGGCCCGGATCACGGGTGCACTTGAAGCTGAACAGAGTGTCGTTCCAGTGGTGCACACTGAGGACACGTTCGTGGTTCATGTTGCTCATCGATGGGGCTCCTGAAGGAAAACGCGGCGCGCGCAAGACGCGCAGTTGCGCGATAGTTTAGGGGCAGCGACAATATCTGTTAACTGAATTATCAAGATATGTGTTATCGGTTATATAGATATGCGATTCACACTCCGTCAGCTCCAGGTATTCGTCGCCGTCGCCCAGCACCAGAGCGTGTCGCGGGCCGCCGGCGTCCTCGCCTTGTCGCAATCTGCGGCAAGTACATCGATCACCGAACTGGAGCGCCAGTCCAGCTGCCAGCTGTTCGACCGTGCCGGCAAGCGCCTGAGCCTCAACGCTCTGGGCCACCAGTTGCTGCCCCAGGCCGTGGCCCTGCTCGACCAGGCCAAGGAAATCGAAGACCTGCTCAACGGCAAGTCGGGCTTCGGCTCGCTGGCCGTCGGCGCCACGCTGACCATCGGCAACTACCTGGCCACCCTGCTGATCGGCAGCTTCATGCAGGTGCACCCGGAAAGCCAGGTCAAGCTGCACGTGCAGAACACTGCGCATATCGTGCAACAGGTCGCCCACTATGAAATTGACCTGGGTCTAATCGAAGGCGACTGCAACCACCCCGATCTCGAGGTGCAACCCTGGGTGGAGGATGAACTGGTGGTGTTCTGCGCGCCCCAGCATCCCCTGGCCAAGGTCGGTCATGCCGGTATCGAGCAGTTGTCCCATGAAGCCTGGATCCTGCGCGAGCAGGGCTCGGGCACGCGCCTGACCTTCGACCAGGCCATGCGCCATCACCGCGCCAACCTGAATATCCGCCTGGAGCTGGAACACACCGAAGCGATCAAGCGCGCCGTGGAGTCGGGCCTGGGCATCGGCTGCATCTCACGCCTGGCCCTGCGCGATGCCTTCCGCCGCGGCAGCCTGGTGCCGGTGGAAACTCCGGCCCTGGATCTGGCGCGGCAGTTCTACTTCATCTGGCACAAGCAGAAGTACCAGACCTCGGCCATGCGCGAGTTCCTCGAGCTGTGCCGCAGCTTCACCGCCGGCGTGCGGCGCAGCGACGAGATCGTGCTGCCGCCGATCGCCTGAGCGCTCAACCGAGCAGGATCACGCCCCAGACCACCGCGACCATGCTCATGGCCACCAGCTGCGCCGCGCTGCCCATGTCCTTGGCGTTCTTCGACAGCGGGTGGCGGTCGAGCGAGATACGGTCGATGGCCGCCTCCACCGCCGAATTGAGCAACTCGACGATCAGCCCCAGCAGGCACACGGCAATGAGGATCGCCCGCTCAGCGCGGCTGACCGGCAGCCAGAAGGCCAGCGGCACCAGCAGCACGTTGAGCAGCACCAGCTGGCGGAAGGCGGCTTCGCCCTTGAAGGCGGTGCGCAGGCCGTCCAGCGAATAGCCGGCGGCGTTGACGATACGTTTGAGGCCGGTCTGGCCTTTGAATGGCGACATGTGTGTCCGTCACTTCACCGGAGATAAGGTCGGCAGGCTAGTGCCCTGTCTCGGAAATACGTTCTCTTTTGGCGAGTGGCTTGGGTGTCCGGCCAAGGCGCCGCGACGAGTCAAAGCAGGGCTATGGCGAGGAGTGGCAACGCCGGCCGGGCGCCCAAGACGCCGCCAAAAGTGAACAGCCTATTTCCGAGACAGGACACTAGTCCAGTCGGAGTCAAAAAAGCGTGAATGCACGGGTACTTAGCTGGCCGAAACCGATTCAAGTTGTTGCAGCAGCAGCGCCGCCTGAGTTCGCGTGCGCACCCCCAGCTTGCGGAAGATCGCCGTCACGTGGGCCTTGATGGTCGCCTCGGAAACACTCAGTTCATAGGCGATCTGCTTGTTCAGCAGTCCTTCGCAGACCATGGTCAGCACGCGGAACTGCTGCGGGGTGAGGCTGGCCAGGCCTTCGCTGGCGGCCTTGGCCTCGGCCGACACATCAACCTTGTCGAACGCCTGCGGCGGCCACCAGACATCGCCGTCGAGCACGTTGCGCACTGCTTCCTGGATCTTGCTCAGCTCGCTGGACTTGGGAATGAAGCCGCTGGCGCCGAATTCGCGGGACTTGACCACGACGGCCGCCTCCTCCTGGGCCGAAACCATCACCACCGGGATCTGCGGGTACTGGCCGCGCAGCAGGACCAAACCAGAGAAACCGTAGGCGCCGGGCATGTTCAGGTCCAGCAGGACCAGGTCCCAGTCGGCTTTCTCGGTGAGGCTGGTTTCCAGTTCGGCGATGCTCGCCACCTCGACCAGGCGCACGTCCGGGCCCAGGCCGAGGGTAACGGCCTGGCGCAGTGCGCTGCGAAACAGTGGGTGGTCATCGGCAATCAGGATTTCGTATGTGGCCATCGATCTATGGATCCTGTTCTGTGCCAGGCGCAGGGGATACGGGAGACGCCTGGCGGGCAACTCATGGCGCGAACGGCAGGGCCGCCGGCCGGGATGGCACGGCGAAGTCCGGGGTAACAGCAGCTTCGTCGTGCCCGAAGCGGCGCCAAGGATGCCGAGCACGCCCCGGGTGGTCAAGCCAATTGCCCGGTCGAACCCGCCTACCCTGGCTGCCAGCCCCGACAGTATGAACCAAACTGTCGCGCCTGCCCCTTGGACTATAGGAAGGTATGCAAACGCTGGTGGACCTCGTCCTGCTCGTCCAGCGGCAGGCGCCGCTTGCCGCTCAGATAGTGCAGGCTGAAGACGTCCAGGTAGGCGTCCAGGGCCTGCGAGGCCTGGCCGTCGCCGGCCAGTTCCAGGCACATGGCGGCAACTTCGGCGGTGCAGAAGTGATCGTCGCGCTTGGAACGGCGCAGGCGGTAGCGCGACATCTGCTCGGGCTGCAGGCTCAGTACCGGGAAGCGATCGAGGTACGGGCTCTTGCGGAACATCTTGCGCGCCTCGGTCCAGGTGGCGTCGAGCAGGATGAACAACGGGCGCTTGCCCGGCTCGCGCACAACCTCACTGACCACCCGATCTTCCTTGACGAACTCGCCCGGAAAGACGATGTAGGGCTGCCAACGGGGATCGTCCAGCAGCGCCAGCAGCCCCTCGTCCACCGACGTGCGCAACCAGCCGAAGGCCGAGGTGTCCTCGATCACGTCGGCGATCAGCCAGCCGGTGTTGGTCGGCTTCAATGGCTCGGTGTCATGCATCAGCAGGCACATGCCGGACTCGGCCGGCACCCGGGGTTTCCAGGCGCACAGGCAGTGCGTGGCGATCACCCGGCAATCCGCGCAACGCTCGGCGCGCGAGCCTCGGGCAACAAAGGGTTTGATGCTGCGCGCCAGGCGCTCGGCGCGCAGGCGCGCTACCGCGTGGCTCATGGCAGCAGGCCTTGGCAGGGAAGTGGGAGGGGCACGGCGACAACTCGATGAAAACAAGGTGCCCAGTCTACCAGAGCCCACGTCATTTGCCGTGCAGCCAACGACGCCGCTCCTTTATAATCGCAGTTTCTGGCGGCCTGGAAACCCTGCGGTTTCATGGAACGCCGCCCGCCGGCGCTGGTCAAAGCGCCAGTCATCGAACCAGGAGAGATCCATGCTGCATCTTATCGTCCCGACCCTGAGCCTGCTGCTCGCCCTGCCGCTGGCCGCCCAGGCCGCGTCCAAGCAGGAGTACGAGCTGAACCAGATGCTGCAGAAGGTCGCCAAGGAAAGCAGCGTCGGTACCCCGCGGGCCATCAACGAAGACATTCTCGACCAGGGCTACACCGTCGAAGGCAAGGCACTGGTCAATCACCTGAGCGTACGCCAGGAGCATGCCCAGCGCATGCAGGGCAATCCCGCGCAGGTCCGCAGCCAGCTGGGCGACAGCGTGTGCCGTAATAACGGCTACCGCCAGCTGATGTCCAAGGGCGCCGTGATGGTCTACCGCTTCACTGTCTACAAGACCAACCAGCCGGTCATGGACCAGGCCTTCGACGCAGCCAGCTGCTCGGCCGGCAACAAGAAGAAGTGATTCAGGCCAACTGATCGCTGTTTCTGGCGCGCCGTTGCTCATCATCGGCGCGCAATTCGGCCAGCAGCGCCTGCAGGTAACGCGAATGCGCCTCGGCGCCCTGCAGGCGGCGCAGGCACTCCCCTTCAAGGCTCAGGTGATGAACCTTGGCCTCGTGCTCGAGCAACTGCAACAGTTGCCCATCCACTTCGATCTCCAGCCGGTGCATACCGCCACCTCGCCGCCTCACCCTTCTGCCCCCAGTTAACCAAAGCCCGGTCATTCCTGTATCCCGTCTGACCGGCGGTAGCGCGCGCCTATGGCGGCACGAAACCGCGCCAGGGTCTAGATTGATATCGAGTGCCCATAACAACGACAACGCGATGGAATTGCCACTGCAACATGGCCTTGAAGGCCCACTGCAACGCTCGGGGGGCACACTCGAGCCACAGCAGCCAGCGACACACGCAGTGTCGCGGCCGGGACACGCCATCGACCCGGTCAGAGGTTTTGCTGCAGAAGGAGACGTTGAATGCCTTACCAATCGAACGAGCTGCTGTTCAACCATTTCAGGGACAACGGCATCGACCTGAGCAAGATCGATGAGCAACTGCAACTGGTCGCGCCGAACAGCCCCAACCTGCCGTTGTATCGCGACATGCTGCTGACTGTGCTGCGCATGGCCCACGACGACCGCAACCGCTGGAACGCCAAGATCACCCTGCAGGCCCTGCGCGAGCTTGACCACTCGTTCCGTACCCTCGAGCGCTACAAGGGGCGGCGCAAGGTCACCGTGTTCGGCTCGGCACGCACACCAATGGAACACCCCATGTACGCGTTGGCCCGGGAGTTGGGTGCGACGCTGGCACGTTCGGACCTGATGGTCATCACCGGCGCCGGCGGCGGCATCATGGCCGCCGCACACGAGGGCGCCGGAGCCGACCACAGCCTGGGTTTCAACATCACCCTGCCGTTCGAACAGCACGCCAATGCCACGGTCAATGGCACCGACAAGCTGCTGCCGTTCCATTTCTTCTTCATCCGCAAGCTGTTCTTCGTCAAGGAAGCCGACGCGCTGGTGCTCTGCCCAGGTGGCTTCGGCACCCTCGACGAGGCGCTGGAGGTGCTGACGCTGATCCAGACCGGCAAGAGCCCGCTGGTACCGGTGGTGCTGCTCGACTCACCCGGCGGCAGCTTCTGGCAGGACGCCCTGGCCTTCATCAGTCGCCAGCTAGAAGAGAACCGCTACATCCTGCCCAGCGACCTCAAGCTGGTGCGCCTGGTGCACAATGCCGACGAAGCGGTCGAGGAGATCAACCAGTTCTACAGCAACTACCACTCCAGCCGCTGGTTGAAGAACCAGTTCGTGATCCGCATGCACCACCCCTTGAGCGAGGCAGCCCTGCATGATGTGGAGGAAGGCTTCGCCGACCTGCGCCTGAGCGGTAGGTACCACCAGCAAGCGGACAGTGGCGCCGAACACGAGGAAGGCAACTTCAGCCACCTGACACGCCTGACCTTCGCCTTCAACGGGCGCGACCAGGGCCGTCTGCGCGAACTGGTGGACTTCATCAACCTGCCGGAAAACTGGGCCAAGCCCCAGCCGATGCACACCACCCAGCGAGCCCGGGAAGCCTTGCGGGTCAGCTGAACGCAAAATGCCCTGTACAGCTGACACGCATGGGCGTCAGCCGTACAGGGCATCAATAGTCATCCAGGTCGCGACCGCTGAGCAGCCGGCCGATCATGTCCATGGGGAAACCACGGTAGGCGAGAAAACGCGTCTGCTGCGCCCGGCTGCGTGGGTCTTGCGGGCGTTGCCCGGCGAACTTGCGCTGCCAGACATCGCGCAGTTGCGTCGCCCAGTCCACTTCGCTGTCGCGCAGGGCCTGGTCGATATCGCCGCGGTTCAAGCCGCGTTGGCCGAGCTCCTCGCGAATTCGCGCGGGGCCGTAGCCGGCACTGGACCGGTAGCGAATGAAGCTTTCCAGATAGCGGGCTTCACTGAGCAGCCCTTCTTCGGCCAGCCGATCGAGCGCAGGCTCGATCAGCTCGTCCGGTGCGCCACGCTGACGCAGCTTGCGCGTCAGCTCGACGCGACCATGCTCGCGGCGTGCGAGCAGGTCCATGGCTGTCCGCCGAACGGCGACGGGGGTGTCGAGTACGACGGACATGGGGCCAATCAATAACCGGCGTCGGCGTCAGCCAGGTCGTCGGCATCGGCTTCGGCTGCACCAGCCTTGGCGGCCGCTGCTGCAGCGGCGGCAGCACCAGCGGTCAGCAGCTTGTCGCGAATCTGCTTCTCGATCTCGCTGCCAATGGCCGGGTTCTCTTGCAGGTACTTGGCGGCGTTGGCCTTGCCCTGACCGATCTTGTTGCCCTGGTAGCTGTACCAGGCACCGGATTTTTCCACCAGGCCTTGGGACACACCCAGGTCGATGATTTCGCCGTTGCGGTAGATGCCCTTGCCGTAGAGGATCTGGAACTCGGCCTGACGGAACGGTGGCGAAACCTTGTTCTTGACGATCTTGACGCGGGTTTCGCTGCCGACCACTTCGTCGCCTTCCTTGACCGCGCCGGTACGGCGGATGTCCAGGCGCACCGAGGCGTAGAACTTCAGGGCGTTACCACCGGTGGTGGTTTCCGGGCTACCGAACATTACGCCGATCTTCATACGGATCTGGTTGATGAAGATGACCAAGCAGTTGGCGTTCTTGATGTTACCGGTGATCTTGCGCAGTGCCTGGGACATCAGGCGAGCTTGCAGGCCGACGTGCATGTCGCCCATCTCGCCTTCGATCTCGGCCTTGGGGACCAGGGCGGCCACGGAGTCGACGATGATCACGTCGACGGCGTTGGAGCGCACCAGCATGTCGGTGATTTCCAGGGCCTGCTCGCCGGTGTCCGGCTGCGAGACCAGCAGGTCGTCGACGTTGACGCCCAGCTTGCCGGCGTATTCAGGGTCGAGGGCGTGCTCGGCGTCGACGAAGGCGCAGGTGGCGCCGTTCTTCTGGGCTTCGGCGATGACCGACAAGGTCAGCGTGGTTTTACCCGAGGATTCCGGGCCGTAGATCTCGACGATACGGCCTTTCGGCAGGCCGCCGATGCCCAGGGCGATGTCCAGGCCCAGGGAACCGGTGGAAATGGCAGGGATGGCCTGGCGCTCGTGGTCGCCCATGCGCATGACCGCGCCCTTGCCAAATTGGCGTTCGATTTGACCCAGGGCCGCAGCCAAGGCGCGCTTCTTGTTGTCGTCCATTGAAATCCTCACGTGTTCGACGTGGCCCTGACGGCCGGAATAACTGTATAAGTAGCCAGTATTATTCCACAGCGATTCGTTTCCGCAAACCCCCGTCGGGCGAATTACTCCGCGCCAAGCTGTAACAAGCCGTCTAACGCGGCGATCACCGTCTGTCGGCGCACCGCTTCGCGGTCGCCGTCGAAGTGCCGGCGCTCGCTGCTCACGTGGGTTCCGTCGGCCCAGGCCAGCCACACCGTGCCCACCGGCTTGGCCGGCGAACCGCCGTCTGGCCCGGCCACGCCGCTGACCGCCACCGCGAAGCGCGCTCCGCTGGCGGCCTGGGCGCCCCGCACCATGGCCTCGACCACTTCCTGGCTGACCGCCCCCACCTGGGCGAACAACGCCTCGGGGACGCCCAACTGGCGGGTTTTCTGGGCGTTGGAATAGGTGACGTATCCTGCCTCGAACCACGCCGAACTGCCGGGGATGCGGGTGATGGCCTCGGCGATGCCGCCGCCGGTGCAGGATTCGGCGGTGCTCACCTGGGCGTTGAAGCGCCGCAGGTGTTCGCCCAGGCGAGTGGAAAGTACGGTGATCGGGTCCATGGCGGGCTCCTCGTTGCGACCGCCATACCCTAACACTCAAGCCAGGCTCAGTCCTGCCTCGCCTTGCGCCGACGGGCCAGGCGCAGCAATGGGTAATGCACCAGCACGACATAGCTGAAGACGAACGCGAATTCGAGCGCAAGCAACATCATGCTGGCAAAAAAGGGATACAAACCTGGGTGATTGCCCACCCAGCGAAACTTCGCACGATGGTGGGCGAAATCTGTGTAACCGAAGTAGTTCTGGGCAAGTAGCACCCCAACCACCACCACCCAACCGACATGGAAAAACAACTGGCGGCGCAATGACAGCACCGGCAGTTGCTCCAAGGGACGTAGATGATGGCGGCATACCAGCAGCGCCAGGCCGATTGAACACAACGGCGCGGCGATCGCGACATAGTTGGCGACCGCCTTGGACATCAGCGCAAAATTGGACGACCAGACACCCACCTGCCCCAGCAGATGCTGGTCAAGCAGGCGATCCAGGACCAAGGCTTGTTCCTGACTCAGCGTCGGCACCCAACAGGCCAGCAGGAACACCGGCACCAGGCTCGAGACCGTGATCAGATACAACGGCCAGTGACTGGCCGTGTGCTTCGCGTTCAACGTCACAACTCCTTGCACAGACAGGTTGCTAGGGCCTGTACGAAATGTGTCTGCGCGAAGGCCAGACAAGGCGAAACGGGGGGAGCAAGCGGAGTGTACTGGAGTACATGAGCATTCCGAGCCCCGTTTCAACGCAGTATGGGCGAGTGCAGATACATTTCGTACAGAGCCTAAGCACCGAGAGCAACGTTGTGCGCTCCCGGTGCAAGGGTATCAGGGTGCTACTGCGCCCATGACCCACTGATTGATCTGGTCGACCTTCTCGGTATCGAAGTATGCGCTGGCAGCCCCGATGAAGACGGCCGCCACAACGGTTCCCGCTACTGCGGCAGCGGGGGCGGAAACCAGCAAGCCCAGGGCGATGCCAGCCATGGCGCCCGCCAGACTGCCCGCCACCTTGCCGACGACAGCGCTTTCCAGTTCCAGAAGAAAGGGTTTCCAGTCACCGGTCTTGAAACCGCTCACTGCCGAGTCAACCAGCCCGGCAGCCTGAATGACGCCACCGGTCACACCGAAGGCCTTGCCCAAACGCAGCATGTTATCGCCAAGCGTGGCCTTGTCCAGCGCCTCAAGTGCCTGGGCAACCGCCGCCGAGTCCTTGGCGTTCAGCCGCAAGCCGGGGTTTTGCGACAGCTTTTCGAAGGCCTTCAAGGCCTCCTGGTAGCTGCCTATGCGCTTGCCCGCGATGCCCTTCTGCATGTCGTTGGCGGCCTGCGCCACCTGGTTGCCAAAGCGATTGGCGATTTCCTTGCCAGTGTCACTGGCGTAGGTGGCCGCGTCCTTGTAGGACTCTTTCTCCAGCGCATCGCGGCGCGCCTTCTCCAGGGCATCGAGCTTTTCGCGCAACTGCTCCTGAGCCTTCAGATCGACATACAAGGCCAGGGCTGCGGTATACAGCGAGAGTTCGACATCCAGCGCGGCCGGTACGTCATACTCATCCAGCTGGCGCAGGCCATCGACCAGTTCCTTGACACCGCGGTTATCGAAGCGACCGCCCTGCTCCGTGGCCAACCGCCCACGGTTGAAGGCAATCTGCTGGTCCCGCTTGGCCATCATCGACTTGATCAAGCCAATGGTACGCTCGGCCTTCTTCGAGTCTGACAAGGCCGCATTGCTGCCTGCCGCGGCTTCGGCGCCAGCCAGTTCGGCATTGAGGTCGGCCGGCAGATTGCGCTCCTGCCTGATGTAGTTGCCGCTCAGCTCATCACGCACTTCGAGGATCTGGTAGGGCAGCATGCCCCACATGTCGACGCCCAGGTCGTAATACGCTTCCGGGCTTGGCCAGCCATGCCCTTCCAGCACCGCTTCCACTACCGTACTGTTCATCAAAACGGCGCCATTGACTGAATGCCCGGCGGGTTCGCCATTGATGCCCAGCGGGATACTGATGCCTCCCCCCGAACTGCCACCGCGACCACCCAGGCCGCCACCGGCAGATCCCGAAGGGGGAATGCCACGGTTCACGATGATGTTCTTTTCGCCCATTCTCTACTCCTTGAATTGGCTTGCTTGAAAAATGGCCGGCCCCACGAAAGTGAGGCCGGCCATGGACAAAAGATAAGAAATACAGATCAGCGCGACAGCGCACGCACATAGGCCTGGCACGCCCGCAAGGCGATCAGTCCGCGGTCGCCGTCGTCGGTGATGGCGATAATTCGTCGAGCATGCGCCGGGTCAAGTCGGGCGCGTACGGGGCCATGATCCACGCCGCCGGTGCCGGCGGCGGCAGGCACTGGGGCACAGGTGGGGTCGCGCTCGACCAGGACCGACAGGCGCAGATCGGCAGTAGCAAGGCGGTCACGCAGGCGAGCCTGAGTCTGTTGGGCATCGGTCAGCTCCTGGAAATGCTTCGTTTCACTGTCGTGCAGGCGTTGTTCGAGGCCCTGGCGCTGATCGCGTTCGGCGAGCAGCAGGCCGTACAGCGCCTCGGCCTGGTCAAGGCGCTGCTGCACCAGCGCCTGCTCCTGCTCGGCCAGCTGACGCCCGAGGCGCCAGCCTTGCAGCTGCCAGGCCAGCACCGCGGACAACGCCATCAGCCCGAGGCACAGCGCCAGTTGCAGGCGGCTCAGCACAGCACCTCCCGCGCTCGCGCCCACAGTTCGAGGCGCTCCGACAAGCCGTTCAGGCCGCCGTTGATATGCCGGGTGATGCGGTTGAATTCCCCCTGGTCGGCCAGGGCGTTGAGCCCGCGCGAGTGCCAGAACCACGCCGCCGATTCGCAGGCCCAGCGCGGCTGCTCGAGCATCTGCGGTTGCGCCAGCAGGCGTTCGTCGCCGAACAGCGCACGGCTACAGGCCTGGTAGTTGTTGCGCCCGGTCACCTGGATCAGGCCACGGCCGCAATAGCGCTGGCCATCACCGTCGGCTTCAGGCGTGTTGCCCAGGCGCAGGGCCAGGCTGCCGGTGTCGTAGCGGGCCAGGTAGCGGTCGCTGCCCAGCTCCTTGACGTAGCGCAACTGGCCGGACTCATGGCCGACCTGGGCCAGGAACGCGGCAATGCGCTTGGGGTGGTCGATCTCCCAGTTGGCCATGGCCGTGTTCAGCGCCGGCAGGAAGGCGGCGACGCGTTGGCCGGCGAGCGGGTAGATCTGCTTGAGTTGCTGTTCAGTGAGCGGCATCGGTGCATTCTCCATTGCGGTCTGATCGAAAGGCGGCCGGTGCCGCCTGTGGCTCGCTCATGGGCGTTGGCTCGAAGCGCGTGGCTTTCACAGGGGTCACGGTGTGGCGACCGCCGCACCTGATCTGGAGCTCGGAAACAGGGTGATGCGGCCGGCTGACAGCGACTATAGGGAGCGCCGCCGCCGGCAGGCATCGGGAAACCCTCACCGCCCTGTCTCAGGCCTTGAGCGAACCCGTCCGCCGAGGCGCGGAACCCTTGGCCTTGGCCTTGCCCTGGCGACCGCCATTGCACTGCACGGTGGTGCGCCAGCCGCTGCTGGTGAACACCTGCTCGACCGATTCGATCAAGTAGTGCCCATCAAGCCCAGCCAGGAAACCCTGAACATCGATGCTGCGCTCGGCGAACAGGTCGGTGCGCCCGGGCATGTCCAGGCGCACGCTGGCGGTGTCACGGTTGAAGCTGGCCAGGCGGGCGCGGGCGGCCTGTTCCGCCGCCGCGCGGTTGGGGTACAGGTGGCGGTCGGTGTAGACCGGCTGCAGGCCGTCCGGAGCATCGCCATTGTCCAGTTCCACCGCTTGCAGGCGCCCGCTGGCGCTGTCCTGGTGGCGGGTCCTGACGGCCTTGTGGGTACTCTTGTCAGCCAGGCGAAACTGCCACTGGCTGACCTCGCTGCGGGCAATGCCCACCACATCAAGAGGCTTGCCGCTGGCGCTCTGGCCCCCCTGGCGCGGCAGCACCAGCAACTGGCCGTTGGCGAGCTTGGCGGTGCAGTCGTGCTGGCGCGCCAGGCGGGTGATGAAGTTGAAGTCCGACTCGCTGTACTGGTCTACCCTCGGCACCTGCACGGCCACCGGACACACGGCCTGCCAGCCATTACGGGCACCGATCTCGGCGACGATGCGCTGCAGCGTCGCGTTCTCCCAGCTGCCGCTGCGGATGGTCTTGCCGCTGCCGCGCAGGTCGCTGGCCTTGCCGCGGATTACCAGGGTGTCCGGCGGGCCGGACAGCTCGACCTCGTCCACGGTGTAGCGGCCCAGGCGGTTCAGCGGCTGCCCGGCGTAACCCAGGTGCACCTCGAGCACTGCGCCCCTGGCTGGCAAGGCCAGGGCACCGTCGCGGGCATCGAGGCGCAGTTCGAACTCGTCGGATTCCAGACCTGGCTTATCAGTGGTGCGTAACAGCAGCAGGCGGTCGTTAAGCAGCGTGGTGATGTCATGGCCGTCCGCGATGATGCGAAATTGAGGTTGCATGGTTGGGGCTCCGCTGTATTGGTGTAGCGAGGACGGCGTGGGAGCGGGCTTGCCCCGCGACGGCGCCATCGCGGGGCAAGCCCGCTCCCACGGTACTGGGGCGAGTGGTCAATCCCACAGCTGCAGGCTGGTGCTCGTCGTCATCGGCAGTTCCGGCAACAGTATCCTCACCCCGGCGCGAAACGGCTGCGCCTCGTCCGCCAGGCCCTGGTTGGCATCCAGCACGGCCTCGACCGTGCCGGAAAGATGGCCGTAGTAGTGCTGGCAGAGGGTATCGAGCAGGTCACCCTCAGACGTTGTGCAGGTCTTGGCCATAGCTCACGAACTCCAGTGAAAACCCTTGTTTGCGCGGAATGCCGCCGGCCAGCAGGACGCTCTGCTCTT
This sequence comes from Pseudomonas sp. TE31087, assembly GCF_057284075.1. Classification (NCBI taxonomy): domain Bacteria; kingdom Pseudomonadati; phylum Pseudomonadota; class Gammaproteobacteria; order Pseudomonadales; family Pseudomonadaceae; genus Pseudomonas; species Pseudomonas sp. TE31087. The sequence goes on along the minus strand of NZ_JBXVNN010000001.1, from coordinate 5,621,050 downwards.
CCTCGATGCTGGTCAGGCACCAGGTGCCGAGCACCTCGCCGTAGCCGGTGGTCAACGACAGCGGCAGCAGCTGGCGACCGATGCTGCGCAGCGTCTGCAACTGGCCGAGGCCGCCCTTGAACCCGGGGAAGATCGCGCCACGGATGTTGATGCTCTCCTCGCCCAGGCTGACCGCCTGTTGGGCGCTCTCGCGGCTCAGGCGTTCCTGCCCGGCCCAGCGAAAACGCGTCTGCCGGCGCAACTGGTCGAAGGCGGCGGTGTCGAGGTTGAAGTAGTACGGCGCCGCGCCCGCCTTGAGCGGTTGCAGCACCAGCAAGTGCGGGAAGGGCTTGACCGCTTCGGCGGCCGGCGTCACCTCGGGCGCGAAGCCCAGCGTCGACAGCACGCCATTTACGGTCGAGCGCACCTCCCCCACCACACGGCGAATTGCCGCCCCGGCCTTGGCGGCGTGGGTGGCAAAGCCGTCGATGCGATCACGCACCTGACGCACCACCGCCACCGCCTGGTCGTACTTGGCCACCACCTTGGCGACCCGGGCTTGGGCATTGGTGATCGCACGCATGGTGCGCTGGAGCTTGGCGCCAATGATCGGACCGACCACCGGCAATCCTTCCAGCTCACCCACCGCGCCTTGTATGTGGCTGATCGCGTCGTTCATCGGATCGAGCATGGCGTCGGCACGCCGACGCCCTGCCTCTCCCGCCTTGACCAGGGCGTGCAGCGTGGCTTGCAGCTGCTCCAGATAGGTCATGGATCCTCCTTAAAGTGCGATGTGTGGGGTGTCGGCCAATTGCGCCGAACGGGCCTGGCGCATCAGCTCTTCCAGCTGGCGACGGGCGATGGCCTCCAGCTGTTGCAACACGGAAGGGTCATCGAGGCTGTTGCTGAACGTGACCGGCATGTTGGCGGTGAAGGTGAACTGCTGGTTGATCGGCGTGGGCGGGACCGCTGGCGTTGCCGTCGCTACCGGTGGCGCGGGTAGCGGCGGCTGTGCTGCAGGGCTATCCATTGCCCGTACCGCTTCACCCAGGCCCGGCTTGGCGGCGGGCTCTTCCTTGCCCGAACCCAGCGCCTTGCCCAGCCAGCCACCGATGCTTTCACCTCCCATGCTGCCCAGCACGCCACCGATCAGCCCACCGATCGCGGTGCCGATCACCGGCACTACCGACCCGATGGCGGCACCTGCCGCAGCACCGGCCAAGCCACCCCCGAGACCGCCGACGGCGGTGCCATAGCCCTCGAGTTTCTGCTCGGGGGGGGCATCGCTGTTGTAGGTCTCGGCTAGTTGCATACCGGTGTCGAGCACGTTGGCACCTGGAATGCGCCTGAACACTCGCCTTGCCACCGAGGCGCCGGCATTGCCGGCCACCGCGCTACCCGCCAGGCCCGTGACCGCAGTACCGGCGAGCCCGATAGCGCTGGCTGCCGATGCGGCGGCTGACGGGCTGTCCGGAACAGCCTCCTGCCCCTCGAAGAAGGCCGCCTCGTCCTCGGCTTCGTCGACCTCTTCCTCCTCCTCTCTCTTCCTCCGGCTCCTCGGCATCGTCACCCGCTTTCGGCATGCGAGCGGCAGTCGCGGGAGTCTTGGCCTTGTCGGCAGGAGCCTCGTTGGCGGCGGGCTTGTCAGAGAACAATCCATGGAGCGTCTTGCCAGCCAGACCGCCAAGACCTTCACCGATCATTTCGCCAATCTCACCGCCGTACTTCTGGATCCGCTTGTTCTTGGTCACGCCTCCGAGCAGTTCCGCCCCAAGGCTCCCCAGTACACTGCCGAAAGCGGCGCCTACCGCCTCGGCCTGGTCCTCGCTCTTGTCCTTGAGCACGGCCAGGCCAAGCTTGGTGGCGCCCTTGGCGGCGGCCTTGCCACCGTTCTCCCTGAGACCGCTGGTGATCTCGGTGCGTCGCTCGGGAGATTGCCCTTGGTAGGTCCGCGCGCCCCAGGCGGCAAACGCAGTACCACCTAGTGCGCCTGCCGCGATCAGTCCGCCCTTCACGATCTCCCGAGCGCCATTGGCGGGCCCTTCGGGGGGGCGTTCTTGCGTTGCAGCAGCGCTCTCGGGTGCGGCGCTTCGGGTCTGCTCTGACGGCGTGGCGGTCCCCTCGGGGGCATCGACAGAACGTTGAGCTGAAGCGTCAGCCGCGGCCTTTTCCTTGCCTGGGGCATCGTTGGCGGCGGGCGTATCGGAGAACCAGCCGAAGACCTTCTTGCCGATAAATCCGCCGACACCCTCGCCGATCATCTCGCCGATCTCACCACCGTACTTCTGGATCTGCTTGTTCTTGGTCAGGCCGCCCAGAAGCTCCGCTCCCAGGTTGCCAAGTACGCCTCCAAGCGCAGCACCTGCAGCCTCGGCCTTGTCCTCGCCCTTGTCCTTGAGCATGACCAAGCCAAGCTTGGTGAGGCCTTTAGCGGCAGCCTTGCCACCATTCTCCTTCAGGCCCTTGGTGATCTCGCTTTGTCTTTCAGGCGTTCGGCTTTGATAATACGAACGGGCTCCCCAGGCAGTGCCAGCGGCTACAGCGACAGTACCGGCACCGACCGCTCCAGCCTTGAGCACCGCCAAACCCGCATTCGCCGATTCCAGAGGCACACGCCCCTGCTCCGTACTGCGCGCCTCGGGCGGATCACCCCGGGCCGGCCGTGGCTCGGGGCTCGTCCCCTCCAGCAAGGCCGCCTTGCGCTGCTCCAACGTAGGGACTGGTGGCTCCTTGACGGCGGCCGCACTCGAGGCCACCACCATCGCACGCAGTTCCAACGGCTTGCGCCCAAGGGACAGGTACAACCTGCGCAAGCGCTCGACCTCGTTCCCCTCAAGGCGCAATCGATCGATCTGCGCCTCATGGGCACGCGCCTGGTCGTCATCCAGCTGCCTTTCGACCTGGCCCACCTTGTCCAGCTCGAGCCCCAGGCGGATGACCTCGCCGATCAACCGCCCGAGCCGGGTCCCGTCCGCTTGCCTGCGCAGGCGCTCGACCTGGCCACGCAAGCTGTCGACGGACCTGCCCAATGCCTGGTCGCTGGTGACGCCGAGGGTGAACACCTGTGTGTTCGCCATGGCTTGCTCCTTGTCACTCAGCCAGCCACCAGACCATGTCGCTGTACGACATGGTCATGATCTCGCTGGCGGAAAAGTTCAGCTCCTTGGCCAGCCGCCTGGCGGCGGCCTTCTGCCGGGCAGGGTCAAACCTCGTCGTCCTGCACCAGGCGAAAATAGCCGGTCTGCAGGCGGCTGTAGTCCTTCAGGGCCAGGCCCTCGAGGTCCTTGACGCCGACTTCGGCGAGCGAGGCGAACAGGTTCAGTTCGCGCTGCTCGTCGTCAGCCACGCCGCCGGCCTGGGCGTTGCGGATGTCACGCACGGTCGGTGCGCGCAGCGACAGGCTGTCGACCTGCACGCCGTTGGCCTCGCTGTGGCGCGACAGGCGCACGGTCACGCGCTCGGCGTCGACGGTCAGCCATTGTGGAAGTTTCTTCGTTTGAGCCATCGAGCGTTCTCCTTAAAGACCCAGGGCGGCGCGCTGGGCGGCCAGTTGGTCGACGCCGTCGATCACCCGCTTCATGCCCAGGGCGTCGATTTCGTAGACCAGGCGGCCATCGACTTCGAGCTTGTAGTAGGTGACGGCGACGCTGTGCTTGATCTCGGCCTTGTCGCCGGACTTCCAGTCACCCATGTCGATCTCTTTCAGCGAACCGCGCAGGGTGACGATGACCGGATTGATCTTGCCCTTCAGGCCCTTGAAGGCGCCGCGGAAGGTGCCGTTGAAGGCGGTGCCGTCAGCCAGGCCGAAGAACTTCAGCGACTCGCGGCGCACGCCGGTGGTGGTGAAGGCGGCTTCCTGCTTCTCCATGCCCTGGTCCATCTCGACCGGCATGTCCATGCCGCCGGGGCGGTGCTCTTCCATCTTCAGGGTGAGCTTGGGCAGGGTCAGGCTGGGCACGTCGCCCTGGAAGCTGACGCCATCGACGAACAGGTTCAGGTTGGCCAGTGTTTCGGGAATCATTGCCATGTGGATGCGCTCCTTAAGCGGCGGAATCGAGGACTTCGGTCAGCCACTGGTTGGTGACTTCGACGCGGAAATTGGGGTTTTCGGCAGGCGGCACATCGGTGAAGCGGATGTTCCAGTACACCTTGCCCTGCTCCAGCTGGCTGGCGGTGTTCAGCTCCGGATCGGCGAAGACCTCGAAGTTGATGATCGCGCCCTGGTTCTTCAGGTCGCGCATGAAGGCCTGCAGGCCCTCGGTGACGTCCTTGACGTAGGTGGCGGTGATGGAGCGGTCGACGGCCCACTTGTGGCCGTAGAGGATCGCGTCCATGACGATGTCCATGGTCCGCACACGGGTGACGAAGGCCCATTTCGGGTCGCTCGACAGGGTGCGGTTACCCCACAGGCGGAAGCCGTCGTCGCGGATGATGGTGGCGATGTTGGCATTGTTCAGCAGGTTGGCGCGGCAGGTGTCGTCGCCGTCAAGGAACTCCACGGCGCGGGTGGTGCCGGTGATGCCGACGAACTCCTTGTTCGAAGGCGAGGCCCAGAAGCCGTACTCGCGGTCGGTGAAGGCGAACAGGCCGGCGACCCAGGCCGAACCCGGCGCGTCGACGGTGGCCTCTTCGGCGTTGTCCCAGTAGCGCACGCCCGGATCGACCAGGAAGGCGCGCTTGGCGCCGAAGTTCTTGGCGTAGGCGATGGCCGCCTCATCGGTGGTGTTGGGGCCGTCGATGATGGCGATGGCGCGCAGCTTGTCGGCCAGGGCCACCAGGGCGGTGCCGACGGCTTGGGTGGCACTGTGCTTGGGGGTGACCAGCAGACGCGGCTGGGCGTTGAAACGGCTCTTGCCGTCGAGCAGCGCCTGCAGGCCGGTACGCTTGCCGTCGGCCAGCACGTTGCCGATGATCGCCGAGGTCTGCTCGGCGGCGTCTTCGAGCTTGGCCACGCCGCAGGCGACGATGACCGCCTTGGCGCGGCTGTAGATGGCGCGGCAGGCTCTGGTGATCGCCGCGTCCTGGCCGAACGCCGCGACCGCTTCGCGCTCGCTGGTGATCAGTACCAGGTCATTGGCCTTGGCGGTGACGCCCGGGCCTTCGGTGAAGGTGTCGACCAGGCCGATGATCGAGGACGACGGCAGCGCGATGCTGCGGGCGCCGGTGTCGACGTTGGTCACGGTGACGCCGTGGAAAAAACCACTCATGTAAGTCTCCAGATACGAAAAGGCCCCGCAGAGCGAGGCCATTGATACAGCGGTTAAGAAAACGCCCCGTCAGTACGAGGCGTCATGGAATGATGCTGGCCATTAAGGCTGGCGTCGGCGGCCGGTGCTCAACCGACGGGAAGTCGCTACCTTGGGGCCAGTCCCGCAATGCCCGACGATAAGCCTGCAGTTCTATGTACTGATCGGTAGTCAGCGTGGTCACCACGCCTTCCTCCAACTCATCACGGTGTCGCGATACAACACCATCCGTGACGGCTAGCCGCTCATCACGCCACTGTCGTTCAATAGTGCCCAACACTCCAAGATCCGGAGGGGGCGGGTCACTCAGAATAGGAGAGCCGTTCAGATCCGAAATAATCCGACGACCACCACTTTGTCCAGCCAGCAATGTGTTATGTATTTGATCGCTCACTTTACGTGCATCAGAAGGAATGAAACTATTGACGTTATCGTCATAGAAAAAGCCAGTCGCTGGGCTGAAAAACGTTGTCATACACGACCTCTCACTTTCCAAAAGAACGACGACGACCCTACAAATAAGTTACGCACCGTAATACTGCCCGGTGTACTATTTCTGGCTTGAAGAACGGGGGAAACTCCGACGTTTTCACCGCCGCTGAAGTTCGCAAATGTGAGTTCTATACAGGTTGGTACCGCCAGCATTGCTACGGGAAGCGTGATCACCGTGTCCGAACCCGAGGGCGCTCCGACGTATACCCCCCACTGCTCAATTGCTCCGTTTGGAAGCTTCTGATACCCGACAGTACCATTGAGCGAGGCCCCAAAGCCGGAGCTTGAACCAAGCAAAGCGCTACCACCAACCAACATCCAACCGCCGAGAGTGGCGATTACCTCAAGCGAGTCAGTGATACCGATGGACATTGTGCCTATCAAGCCCGAACCCACCACCTGAATGGCGCCCGTTCCAAAGTTTATAAACCTGATCTTGGAGCCAACAGCAAAGGATGAAATAGACGGTAGCGTAATCGTGTAGCCTCCCCCCGTGAGACTGAGAACTTTTCCTGAGTCAGTTGGGACCACTGTATAGGCGCCGCTGACACCCTTCTGACCACTGTAATTTCCAATCTCCCGCTGCACAAACTCAGTTGTCGCCAACTGACGACTGCTATCGAACTGCGGCATAGTAGGGCGATCTACATAACCCAGCGCCGCACTTCCTCCTGTCAACGCCCAGTTACCCGCCGCCCGGGTCAGGATAGCGGTATCACCTATATTCAGCGTAAGTGAGGTAACAAGACCGGCCCCAGGGTCGATAACATCGTCCCCCTGAACAACCACATTTTGAGTTCCTGAGGTGCCCGAATGCTGAATCGCAAAAGTTGTGCCTTCAACCAAGCTAGAAATCAGCGGAAGTTTCACAGTATAGCCTGTTCCGGCCATTCTGATGATTTTGCCAGCATCAGACTTGGTTAGCGTGATGCTTGAGCCATAGCTCACCGCACCTGAAAAGCTGCCCAACGCACGCTGCACAAACTCTGTAGTTGCAAGGCGCGGGGAAGAATTGAACTGAGCCTGGGTAACGAAGCCTTCCTCACTCAGGACCTGCGAGTAGCGCAGCATGCTGCTACCGCCAGACAAGCGCCACTGGCCGGCCAGCTTGATGAACTCAGCTGAATCCCCTAAACCAAGCACAATTGGTCCAACGACTCCGCTAGCAGTATAAATAAGATCGCCGGCCGCGGCCTTCACAGTGACACTACCAGAGCCAGCGCTTACGACAGTAGTGGTTGCCCCCTGTGCAACACCCAGCGTTGGGGGCAATGTAATGCTGATAGGCGTTGAACTTGAGGCGCTGATTAGGCCTCCAACATGAATAGCCGTTAATACTGTGTTGACCGCAACCGAACCAAAGCTCGAGTATTCCAGCCCCACACGCTTGACGAAATCAGTGGTGGCAAGCTTTGAACTACTGTCGTATTGTGCTGGCGTAGGTGCTGTGGGTGCTCCCACAAAGGCTGGGGATAACAGGCGCGCAAACCCATCGGTGATATTCTGAAAAACCAACGAGGTGAGGCCAAGGGTAATAGGTGCATCTGTAGTCAATTGCCAGATGGTATCTGCGAGCACCTCACCCAGTTCGACAACTACGATCAGCCCCGACGTTACTTTTGTGCTTGTATCGGCATCTGAGGCTCTGGGCCAAGTGCCGACAGCTGCGACATACAAGCCGTTCTCCTTCGCCACCGTCTGATTTTTCACTAGGACTCGGTCACCCGCAACAAGCGCTACACCGTCGACGGTCTGAAGTCCCGCAAGGGAGAGATTGACCGAGGTTGCAACCCGTACCGACTGCTTTATATCTAACTTGCTGAGCTCTTCGGTAATGCGGCTATCGACATAATCCCGAGTAGCCAGGACCACCGCCGGATCGATCTTCAACTGCACGTTGCTGGCGCTGCTGACGATCAGGTTCATGCGCACCACCTGGGTGCGCCCCGAGCCCTGGCTGAGCAACGGTTTGTAGGTCGGCGCGCAGTTGGCCACGGCGACCATGTCGCCATCGGCGTCGTACAGCGCGATCTCGCGGATCCACTTGCCGCCGACATCCGCCGGGATGACCTGCTCGGCAACGATGATCGCGCTGTTCTTCTCGTCCACCTTCAGCTGGTTCAGCGGCGCCCGGCGCCATTCGTTGATCAGGCTGGTCTGGGTGGCGTTGGGGGTGGGGTCGGCGCCATTGGCGTCGCCCACGCCCATCTGGGTGATTTTCCACGGGATGCCCAAGGCATCCGCGTTGGCCTGTTTCGCCGCGCCCACGTTGGTGAGGATGGCGTAGAACTGGGAATTCTGGTCAACCATGTGCAATGTCCAAGGTATCGATTGTGTGTTCCCGGCCGCCGCGACCAATGGCGCCACTGACGATCAGGTCAGGGGCTGCCGGCGGATAGACGTCGAGTTCGTCGCCATCCTGCAGCGCGCAGCCGAAATAGAGACCGCCACGGCTTTCGAGACTGATCGCCAGACCGGTCATGTGGCGGCTGACCGGCCGGGCGTCGTCGATCAGCGACGACAGTTCGTTGTAGGTTTCCTCGCTGATGCCGGTGTCGGTCACCCCGACCTTCAGGGCAAACGTCCCCGGCACCCCGGCAGGCTGGGTCTGCCACCATTCCTGCACCTCGATCAGGTAGCCGAACGGCTCGACCACCCGCCGGAGGGCGCCGAGGGTGCCCTTGTGGGCATGGACGAAGAACGCCGAGCGGATCACCGAGCGCTTGATCGCCTCGCTCCAGCTGTCGTCCCAGCGGTCCACCGACCAGGCCCAGGCCAGCTGGTAGAGCAGGTGCGCCGGGCAGGTGTCGGGGTTGTAGAGGGTGCGCAACGTGACCTTGAGGTCCTCGTCGGCCGCCACCTCGATGGCCCGCTCCAGCGGCGTGCGGTTGAGCGGCAGAAGGCTGTGCATGTCAGCCACCCCGCCGCAGTTCGATGCCGGTGCACCAGGCCGCCTGGGCCTTGCTTGGGCGAATGTCGCTCCAGCCGACCAGCTCGACACGGCTCACGCCATCGATGTGCAACTGTGCGTCGATTCCGGAGCGGGCGACCTCGACGCCGAGGCGTCGGCGTGGATTGACCCAGGCCTGGAGACGGCGCCGGCACTCGCTGAGGATCGCCTCGAACTCCGGGCCGTTGTCGGCCATGTGCAGCACCGCCTCGACGCGGTACGGCAACACCTCGGCGCTGCGCACATTGACCCGGTCGGCGACCGGACGGATATCATCGTCGTTGAGGTACGCGTTTACTTGCGCCAGCAGCTCGGGGCTGGCCACACCGTCGTTGTCCAGGCTCAGCACAGTGACGTCCACCACCGCCGGCGAAGGGCTTTCGGCGGTCGCGTCGGCGACCCGCCCCGAAGCGTTGCGGGCATGGAGGATGTAGCTGTTGCGCGGGCCGGCGGTGGTCAGGCCTTCGTAGACCAGTTGCATCCGCTCACGCAGGGCGTCGTCGGATTCGAGCACGGCCTCGGTCGGTGGGATCGTGCCCGGGTCCGCGGCCTGGATCACCAGGCGTTGCAAGCTGACGTTGGCCGCCAGCTGGTCGAGGTCGTTGCCTTGGGCATAGGCCAGCAACAGGGCCTTGGCTGCGTCGTTGATCCGTGCCCGGTTGAGCAGCTTGCGGTAGGCGCCGACCTCGAGCAGCTTGGTCACCGGGTCGCTTTCCAGGTTGGCGGTCCAGCCGTCACCCAACTGGGTGCGGAAGCTGGCCAGGTCTTCCTGGTACAACGCCTCGAAGTCGAGGTCTTCGAGCAGTTGCGGAGCGGGTAGTTTCGACAGGTCGACCTGGCTCATACGGTCACCTCCACCAGGGCATCATCCCCCAGGTAACGGCCGCTCAAGGCCAGGCTGACCTGGCCGTCGAGCACAGCGACGACCTTGACCCGCTCCAGTTTCAGACGCGGTTCCCAGCGCCCCAGGGCCCTGGCCACCTCGGCCTGCACCGCGCTCTTCCAGCCTTCGTTGACCGGCAGGTCGACGTAGCGGCGCAGCTGGCTGCCGTACTCCGGGCGCATGCGCCGACTGCCCAGCGGCGTGGTGAGGATATCCTCGATGGATTGACGCAGGTGGGCCACGCCCGACAGGGGCTGGCCGGTACGGCGGTCCATGCCGATCATGGGGCACCTCCTGGAATTGAGGCTCCAGGTAGCCTGTTCGGATAGCGCATGGTTATCACCTCGCAGGCAGGAATGAATTGCCCGGCACTGCCGGGCAACCGGCCTCAGGACACGAAGTCGTAGGTCAGGGCGATGGCCGCCGTGGCGTTGTTGGCGACGGTCCACAGGCCGTAGCCCGCCGGGATGAACAGCGGATAAGGCAGGGTGTACTGCGAATCGATGCCGCCATTGATCCCGCCCATGATGGCGTGGACACTCATGTCGCCAATGTAGGCCGGTGCCTTCGGGCCGGTGTACAGGTTGAGGATGCCGCCACCGGTGCACAGGGTGGCGGTGCGCAGGTACACGCCATCCTTGTTGTCCGCCGCACTGAAGACCTGGCTGACGGCGGTTGGGTGGGCGTTGAAGAAATGCTTGCCGACTTTTACTGCTTCCATGTTGCTTTACCTTTTGAGTCGAAATGAGGGGGCGCGGCACTCACCGCGTTCATGTCGCTCAATGGCGATCTTGCTGGGCTCCAGGCCATTGTTCAGTGCTTGTGGTTGGCGGTGTTGCCGGCCGTGTCGATGATCCGGCCACCGCCGTTGATGTCGCCGCTGACCGTCAGCGGACCGTTGATGGCGACCGTGCCGGTCAGGGTGATCGACGCAGCGTCGAGGGTGATGGCGTTGTCGCTGACCACCAGGGTGCTGGCGCCGACCTTGACCGTGGCCTGGCCGCTGGGCAGCTGGATGTCATAGCGTTTGGCCTGCCAGTCGTAGGTCAGCGAGCCGCCGTCGTCGAAGCGCCAGACTTCGATATGGTCGCGGTTGTCCGGCGCCGTCCCGGCATTGCCGTACAACCCCGGGACGAAGGTGCCCAGGGCCGGTTCGCCGCTGGGGCTGATCAGCACGCCCTGCTCGTCCAGGCTCGGCACTCGCCAGTGGCGGGCCTTGCCGGCAGCCTGGGCATGCCAGCGCACCCAAGCACTGGTCCAGCCACCGCCGTCGGACACCCGCACCCGGGCCGCGGCCAGGTCCACCGCCACCACCCGGCAGGGGATCACCAGGCTGGCCAGCATGCGATCGTGCATGGCGCTGGCGTAGCTCATGCCAGGTCCTCCGGTGACAGGTACTTGTCCTGGTTGCCGAGCCCGGTGTCCGGAACGAAGCCCAGCATCAGGCTGCCCGGCGGCTGGTCGGGCCAGGGCCAGTGAGCATTCCCCAGCAGGACCGGTTGTTCCCATTGCACCCGCCAGGTGCTGCCCTCGGCTTCGGCGAGGATGTCCCGTGCGCCCTCGACGTAATCGAGGCCCCAGGACTGCTGGCGCAGCACATCGATCAGCTGCGCCGCCAGCACGCCGGCCTGCGTCCGGGCCTGCGCGGGGGTGCCCTGGGCGGTGACGCGGGCTTCGAAGGTCGTCATCAGCAATGAGCGACCGTCACGCAGCGCCTCGTCGCCACGCATGCGCAACACGCCATGCACCAAGGCCGGCAGGGCCGGCTCGGTAATGTCGTCGCCCTCCGTGGCGACCGTGGCGAAAGCCGGCAACGCCGCCCGCAGGGTGGAGGTGACGGCCGCGTACAACTGGGCCAGTTCGCTCATGCTTGTGCTCCTTGAACGCTCGGTTCGGCGAAGGCCGGGCCCGCGAAGGCCCGGCGCCCGGCTCAGAAGTGCCAGGTCCAGATATCGATCGGCTTCTGGTCAGGGTTGATCTTGCGGATATGGCGATAGGTCGGCTGAAAGCCGAAGCGCGCCCACACCGGTTTCTCGTCGAGGATGGCGATGCTGCCGTTGGCCTGCAGGCGCAGCACCGCGCTGGCATGGCCGCCGGTGTGCGAATGCCACAGCACCGCGTTGCCGGCACCGTAGACCACCAGGTTGCCGTCGCCCTGGAACACCGCACGCACGGCGCCCTTGCCTTGGGTACCGGCGTTCCAGGTGGCCGCGCCGTTCGGGCCATAGGCCACGAGATTGCCGTCGCCCTGGAACACCAGCTTGCTGGCGCCCGCGCCGTATACCATGCCCTGTACCAGCTCGGAGCCAGGCGCCAGCAGCAGCGAGTCGACGGCGCCAGGCACCAGCGGGACGGCCGGCGTGCCGTTCCACAACGCCAGGGAGTCGACCAGCACGATGTTGCCGTCGTCCTGCAGCACCAGGTGCGTGCGGTTCCACTGGTCGTTGCTGGTGAAGGTGCTGTTGTTGGTCAGCCACACCCGGCGCCGCGAGTAGTCGTCGAGGAATGCGCCGTACTGCACGTAGAAGGCCAGCGGGGCTTTCTTGTTGCGCAGGGGAATGCTCGAACTGAAGGGTTGCTGTTCATTGGCGACCCAGACGGTGGCGCCGTTGTCCTGGATCACCAGGTTGCCATCGCCCTGCAGCAGCAGCTTGAAGCGCTGGTTGGGCGACAGCAGGTACTGGCCCGCCGAAAGGGTCTGGTAAGCGGGCAGCACCGAAGTGCCGACGCCGTTGAAAGGAATGCGGGTACGACCTGCCATGGTGTTTCTCCTACTGGATCGATTGAAGGGGAGCTGGGCTCTGCGGCCCGTCCTGATCGCTCGGTGGCACGTTGTCGAGGCCCGTGGCCTTCATGTGGTTCAAGGTCGCGCAGCGCGAACACTTGATCTGGACCAGCGCCGACCCGCCGATGCGGGCCAGCAAGCGGTTGCATTTACCGCAGCGAAACTCGTTGAACATCCGCTTTCTTCCTTGTTACCGCGTTCATTCTTCGTCCTGGCGCGCCACTGCGGGCTGGTCGTCCAGCCCCAGCCGGCGCGCGGCCCAGCGCTCATAGAGACCGATGGCCACGTCGGCGCCAGCCATGGCGGTGAGGCAGCCAAAGGCACTGGCACTCCAGATCGACATGCCGCTGGCGTACAGCAGCATGACCGTCGATACCCCGCAGGCCATGCAGGCTCCGGAGCGCAGCGCCAGCCGCCTGAGCAGCCCCCAGCCGCGGGCGCCGGCCTTGTCGGCGCGCCACATCTCGCCGGAAAGCCCGCCCAGCAATGCCAGGAGGATCACCAGCCAGAGCGGCATCTCCAGCAACGCCTGTTGCTCGTTCGTCACGTTCCTGCCTCCTGTGTGTTGCCCGCCGGCGACATGCCGGCGGATCGTGATTGGCTTGACTCGGCATTCCAAAAAGCCCGCCCTGCAGGCTTTTCAGTAATGCGCGGTGTAACCGCCGGCCACGACTGGTGACGCCGTGCGGTTGCGCTTCAAATTGGTGACTCCGACCGCGGCCGCCTGCCCGCCGGATAACTGATCGTGGTGCTTTACGCTGCACACCCGGGCCAGTTGCCAACCCTCTGAACAGTCGAGGCCTGTTCATCGCTGCCTGTATCTCAACCGGTTTGCGTCCGGCTTGGGATACATTTTATGCATTCATGCATATGCAGTCAATGCACAAATTCAAAAATTTATGCATCAGCTTTTGCTCCTATGCATGGAGGCCTGATCTGACGTGGATGTAGGGGATTTCTGAGGACGAAAAAAAACCCGCCGGAGCGGGTTTTTATCGAGGGCTTGGGATCAACGGGCGTACATGCCCCACCAGAAGACGTGGCCAAGAAGGCTGATCTGTTCTTCCTGCATCTGCTGGAAGCTGTAGTCCTCGTCGGGGTGCTCGTCGCGGTTGAAGCTGCGCAGGCGAATGCCGGTAGGCAGGCGGTACACCTGCTTCACCCGCAGCTGGCCATTGTGATTGATGGCATAAAGGTCACCGTCGATGATGTCGCCGATGGTGCTTTTACCGGTATTGACCCCGACCGTGGCGCCATCGCGCAGCACCGGCAGCATGCTGTTGCCGCGTACCGTCACGCACTTGGCGTTGTCGAACTGCACGCCATTGTGGCGCAGGCTGCGTTTGCCGAAGCGCAAGCGAGCGTTCTCGCTTTCCTCGATGACGAATCTTCCTGATCCTGCTGCCAACTCGACCTCACGAAGAAAAGGAACGGACACCTCGTCGTCCTCGACGGGGGTTTCATCGTCCCACAGGCTGATATCGCTCAGGGCTGCGTGGCCCTGGGCGAGCGGGGCCGCGTCACGGGACTCGCCCAGTTCGACGCGGCCGCGCAACTGGTCGGTGCTCACGCCGAAGTACTCGGCGATCTTCGAGACGTGCTTGTCCGAAGGATCGACGATCTTCTCGCTGAGAATCCGCGACAGGGTGGATTGAGGCACGCCCGTGCGCCGATGCAGCTCTGTGTGGGGACAGGCCGTGGCGGGCGAGCAGTTCTCTAAGTACGGAGGCTACGTTGCGCTTTTGCATAGAATGCATAGTAGCGAGAGCATATGCAAAATGCAATCGAGGGATGGCAAAGGTCAGTGATTTCTGATTCGCAACAGCCGGTCGCCGTCGGGACGCCGCAGTAAAGCTACGGGTATACTCCTCGGCCCAATTGCCAGCGCCGCATGAAAATAATCCGCGCAGGGCGCAGTGCCATGTTCAAGAACCGACTGTTTCGGATGCCTGCTATCAGGTATCCGGATCACAACAAGGCGCAGCCAGTGCCCCTGGCCGTGTCCAGGACAATTGAACCGCTCAACGAAAACAGGGAGGGTCCGGTGATACCCCATAGCGAAAGTCGTGTGACGACAACATCCAGTCGCTTGATCGAAGGTGCGGTGTACTTCGCATTGCTGGCCATCAGCGTCGCCATCTTCGAACCGCTGATCAGCAAGCTATCCGCCATTGGCGGTGACTATGTCGCCCACCTGAAATGGGCGAGCGAAATCGAAGAGCACGGCAAGCTCATACTTCCGCACCCGCTTTATCACGTTCTGGTCATCGTTGCGAAAAAATTGCTGGCCATCGACTACATCGCGGCTTCAACTGTGGTGATCCTCCTGGCCATTTCATTGCTGGCCATCCTCAGCTACCGTGTTCTCGCGCCCCGCACATCGTTGCCCGTTGCCTTTGTGTTCTCTGTCTGCCTGCTCCTGGTGACACCGCTGCAGGCGTTCTTTTTCGTCGATAACCACTTGTACTTCGGCTACATCGGCATCACGGTCTACCACAGCCCCACCATGCTGCTGCTCAAACCGTTGTCATTGATCGTGTTCTGCTATGCCCTGAAGACAGTGGACCGCCCCGCAGGAGATCCACTGCCCAGTGCCCTCGCGTTTGCTGCTGCGATTTTCGTCTGCGGTATTTCCAAACCGAACTTCCTGCTGATCGTCCTGCCGGCGTTCGTGCTGTTCCTGATGATCACCCAGCATCTGCATTCCACCCTGAAACGCCCGTACATCTACGGGGCCTTTTTCCTCCCTGTCCTACTGGTGCTCAGCCTTCAGTTCTTCCACACCTACTTTTACCAAGGGCTTTCCACCGGGACGGGCAATGAAGAAAGCCACGTGCTGTTCCTGCCATTCGAAACATTCTCCCACTACTCGAATTTCCTGACTGGCAAGCTGTTCCTGTCAATTGCCTTCCCGCTGCTTGTGCTGCTCTCCTATCCCAAGGCGAGCGCACAGAACAAGGCCTTCGTGCTGGCGTTCCTGTGCCTGCTGATGGGCATGATCCTCACCTACTTCTTCGCCGAAAGTGGCTATCGAATGTATGCCGGCAACTTCTGGTGGAGCGGGCAGATCGGCCTGTACCTGGCATTCCTGTTCTCGCTGGCGTTCCTGCTCGGTGATCGCAAGTCCCTGACCCGCACCGTGTTCGATAAGATAAAGTACGGCCTCTGCCTCAGCGTGTTCTTCGCACACACGGCTTGCGGCGTGTTCTATTACCGTCAAGAACTTCTGTTTGGCTACATGCAGTACTGGTAACAGTCAATTCAACGCTCAACAAGAAAGTCACGGAATACGATGCCACTACAGACTGCAGATCCTCTATTGTCGGTTGTCATACCGGTCTACAAGGCTGAGCAATCTCTCGACGAATTGTACCGACGCCTGAAAGCCTCGCTGGAGACGATTTCTCTTGATTTCGAGATTCTGCTGGTCGAGGACTGTGGGGGCGATCGCTCATGGGAGATCATCGAACGGCTCGCCGCAAGTGATCCCCGTGTCCGGGGTATCCAGTTAAGCCGCAATTTCGGACAACACTACGGTATCACCGCAGGCCTGGACAGCTGTCGCGGTCAGTGGGTCGTCGTCATGGACTGTGATCTGCAGGATCGGCCCGAGGAAATCCCGCGCCTTTATGCCAAGGCCCAGGAAGGCTTCGACATTGTCCTAGCGCTGCGCGGCAAACGCCGTGACGCGCCACTCAAGCGGCTCACGTCGTGGCTGTTCTACAAGATGTTCAGTTACCTGGCCGACTTTGACTACGATGGCGACAGTGGCAACTTTCGGATCATCTCCCGCAAGGTGGTCGACAACCTCTGCCAGATGCGTGAGCAACTGCGCTTTTTTGGTGCCCTGGTCCACTGGATGGGGTTCAACACCACCGGTATTGCGGTCGAGCACGCCGAGCGCCCACATGGCGAGAGCACCTATACCTTCTCGAAACTCTGGGATCTGGCGATGGAAACCATCATCGCCTATTCCGACAAGCCTCTGCGGTTAGCGGTCAAGCTCGGTTTTTCCATGGCATTGCTGTCTTTCCTGTATGGCGCCTACCTGCTCACCACCACGTTACTGCACGGTGCGGTCGTACCTGGCTGGACCAGCCTGATGGTGTCGCTGTTCTTCATTGGCGGGGTGATCATCTCCATTCAGGGTGTTGTCGGCATCTATATCGGCAAGACGTTCGACGAAACCAAGAAGCGGCCGCTGTACATCGTCAGACAAAAGACCTTCTGAGGTGCTGACGTTGAGATCCCCAAGCGCCACCACCCTTGCCCAATTCATTCGTTACGGCATTGTTGGCGTAACGAGCAATGGCCTGGTCTATCTTGGCTACCTGCTCCTCGTCTACGCAGACGTCGGCAAGAAACTCTCGATGACACTCATGTACCTCATCGGCGTAGTCTTCGGCTTCATCGCCAACCATCAATGGACTTTCATGCAAGGTAAGCAACGTGGCGCAATGCTTCGTTATGTGCAAATGCATATCATCGGCTACTTGCTGAATTTTTTGTTATTGCTCATTTTCTCCGACCTACTTGGTTACCCCCATCAGGCCGTGCAGGCAGTCGCCATCCTGGTCGTCGCGCTTTATGGTTTCCTGGCCTGCAAGTATTTCGTATTTCGTGGTGACTCGAAATGAAAACCGGTTTCCGCAAAGACTTCTATCAGGAATTGGCGAGCCTGGAGGGCAAGAACTTCTGGTTTCGCGCTAGAAACAAAATCATCATCTGGGCACTGAAAAAGTACATGCCGCAGCTGACCTCATTTCATGAGGTCGGCTGCGGCACAGGGTTCGTCATATCTGCCGTGGCCCGTGCATTCCCTGAAGCACACCTCTCGGGCAGCGAGTACTTCAATGAAGGCCTGGTTTACGCGCGGCAGCGGCTTCCCGATGTCGAGTTCCAACAAATGGATGCCAGGCAAATCAATTTCGCGTCAGCACCGGATGTCATCGGAGCTTTCGATGTGCTTGAGCATATCGAAGAGGATGAGCAGGTTCTGGATCAGATGGCCAGGGCCCTGGCGCCAAACGGCATGTTGTTCATCACCGTTCCGCAACATCGCTGGCTGTGGAGCTCCGTGGATGTACATGCCTGTCATGTCAGGCGATATGAGGCCAGTGAACTGCATGGCAAGATGGTCCGGGCTGGATTGGAAGTCGTTCGAAGCACCTCGTTTGTAAGCACCTTGCTGCCAGCGATGTACCTGTCCCGTCTGATGAAAAAGCACTCAGACGACGCAAAGCCCGACGAAATGGCCGAACTGCGCATCCACCCTGCGTTGAACGGGATCTTTGAGTGGGCATTGAACCTTGAACTGGCAATGATTCGACGGGGGCTGAACCTGCCCCTGGGAGGATCACGGCTGGTTGTCGCACGAAAGCTGCCAACCGCGATGAACTGATGCCTCGATTTTCTGACAGAAGGCGACCCGTCGTTCGTGATACCCTCTCGCCAGCCTTTTAGGTGGCACAGCAGGCGTATCACGGTGTTTCAACCGTGGACGTCACCCCAATCCTGCCCCAGTCCTCCAAAGACTTGCCTGCAACTCACTGATGAATAAAGCAATTTCCGATCTCAGCGCACACACCCCGATGATGCAGCAGTACTGGAAGCTGAAAAACCAGCACCCAGACCAGCTGATGTTCTACCGCATGGGCGATTTCTACGAGATCTTCTACGAAGATGCGAAGAAAGCCGCGAAACTGCTGGATATCACCCTGACCGCCCGCGGGCAGTCGGCGGGCCAGTCGATTCCCATGTGCGGGATTCCGTTCCACTCGCTGGAAGGCTACCTGGCCAAGCTGGTCAAGCTCGGCGAGTCGGTGGTCATCTGCGAGCAGATCGGCGACCCGGCCACCAGCAAGGGCCCGGTGGAGCGCCAGGTGGTGCGCATCATCACCCCGGGCACGATCAGCGACGAGGCCTTGCTCGACGAGCGCCGCGACAACCTGATCGCCGCCCTGCTGGGTGACGAGCGCCTGTTCGGCCTGGCGGTGCTGGACATCACCAGCGGCAACTTCACCGTGCAGGAAATCAAGGGCTGGGAGAACCTGCTGGCCGAGCTCGAACGCATCAACCCGGTGGAACTGCTGATCCCCGACGATTGGCCGCAGGGCCTGCCGGCCGAAAAGCGCCCCGGCGCCCGTCGCCGCGCACCGTGGGACTTCGACCGCGACACGGCGCGCAAGAGCCTCTGCCAGCAGTTCGCCACCCAGGACCTCAAGGGCTTTGGCTGCGACAAGCTGACCCTGGCCATCGGCGCCGCCGGCTGCCTGCTGACCTACGCCAAGGAAACCCAGCGCACCGCCCTGCCCCACCTGCGCAGCCTGCGTCACGAGCGCCTGGACGACACGGTCATCCTCGATGCCGCCAGCCGCCGCAACCTGGAGCTGGACATCAACCTGGCCGGTGGCCGCGACAACACCCTGCAATCGGTCATCGACCGTTGCCAGACCGCCATGGCCAGCCGCCTGCTGACCCGCTGGCTGAACCGTCCGCTGCGCGACCTGAAGGTGCTCAGGGCACGCCAGGATTCGATCCGTTGCCTGCTCGACGGCTACCGTTTCGAGAAGCTGCAGCCGCAGCTCAAGGAAATCGGCGACATCGAGCGAATCCTCGCGCGGATCGGCCTGCGCAACGCCCGTCCCCGTGACCTGGCGCGCCTGCGCGACGCCCTCGGCGCCCTGCCCGAGCTGCAGAACGCCATGACCGAGCTGGAGGCGCCACACCTGGCGCGCCTGGCCGCGATCACCGGCACCTATCCGGAGCTGGCCGGCCTGCTGGAGCGGGCGATCATCGACAACCCACCGGCGGTGATCCGCGACGGTGGCGTGCTCAAGACCGGCTATGACAGCGAACTGGACGAGCTGCTGGCGATCAGCGAGAACGCCGGCCAGTTCCTCATCGACCTGGAAGCCCGCGAGAAGGCCCGCACGGGCCTGGCCAACCTCAAGGTCGGCTACAACCGCGTGCACGGCTACTTCATCGAACTGCCGACCAAGCAGGCCGAGCAGGCACCCGCCGACTACATCCGGCGGCAGACGCTCAAGGGCGCCGAACGTTTCATTACCCCCGAGCTCAAGACCTTCGAGGACAAGGCACTGTCGGCCAAGAGCCGCGCCCTGGCCCGCGAGAAGATGCTCTACGATGCCTTGCTCGAAACCCTGATCGAACACCTGGCGCCGCTGCAGGACAGCGCCGCCGCCCTGGCCGAACTGGATGTGCTGAGCAACCTGGCCGAGCGCGCCCTGAACCTGGACCTGAACTGCCCAAGCTTCGTCGAGGAGCCGTGCCTGCGCATCGAGCAGGGCCGTCACCCGGTGGTCGAGCAGGTGCTGACCACGCCATTCGTGGCCAACGACCTGGGCCTGGACAACAGCACGCGCATGCTGATCATCACCGGCCCGAACATGGGCGGTAAGTCGACCTACATGCGCCAGACCGCGCTGATCGTGCTGATGGCCCATATCGGCAGCTTCGTCCCGGCAGCCGCCTGCGAACTGTCGCCGGTCGACCGCATCTTCACCCGTATCGGCTCCAGCGACGACCTGGCCGGCGGGCGTTCGACCTTCATGGTCGAGATGAGCGAGACCGCCAACATCCTGCACAACGCCACCGACCGCAGCCTGGTGCTGATGGACGAAGTCGGCCGCGGCACCAGTACCTTCGATGGCCTGTCGCTGGCCTGGGCCGCCGCCGAGCGCCTGGCCCAGTTGCGCGCCTACACGCTGTTCGCCACCCACTACTTCGAACTGACCGTGCTGCCGGACAGCGAGCCGCTGGTGGCCAACGTGCACCTGAACGCCACCGAACACAACGAACGCATCGTGTTCCTGCACCACGTCCTGCCGGGCCCGGCGAGCCAGAGCTACGGCCTGGCCGTGGCGCAGCTGGCGGGCGTGCCGGCGGCGGTGATCCAGCGCGCCCGCGAGCACCTGGGCCGGCTGGAGACCGCCAGCCTGCCCCACGAAGCGCCGGTCACGCCAGCCCGCGACAACATGCCTCACGTGCCGCACCAGAGCGACCTGTTCGCCAGCCTGCCACACCCAGCCATCGAGAAGCTGGGCAAGCTGGACCTGGACGACATGACGCCGCGCCAAGCTATCGAAATGCTATATCAACTGAAAAACCTGTTATAACGGCCCACCGCGCAAGCTGGTAGAATCCGGCGCGGTTTGCGAGCACTGCAGGTTATTAGCCTGGCCTGCAGCCAGCACCGTGAACCGCGCTGCCCTGGTAAGGAAGGGCAAGCTGCCGTCGCCTGAGGAGAGAATTAGAAATGACCTTCGTCGTCACCGACAACTGCATCAAATGCAAGTACACCGACTGCGTGGAAGTCTGTCCGGTGGACTGCTTCTACGAAGGCCCGAACTTCCTGGTGATTCACCCGGACGAGTGCATCGACTGTGCGCTGTGCGAGCCGGAGTGCCCGGCCCAGGCGATTTTCTCGGAAGACGAAGTGCCGTCCGGCATGGAGAACTTCATCGAGCTGAACGCCGAGCTGGCGGAGATCTGGCCGAACATCACCGAGAAGAAAGACGCCCTGCCGGACGCCGAAGAGTGGGACGGCAAGACGGGCAAGATTGCCGACCTGGAGCGCTGATCGCGCCCAGTTGCGAAAAAGGCCCGAAAGGGCCTTTTTTCATTTCCGACGGGCAAAAAAAAGGGGCGGTTTGACCCGCCCACATTTTTTCCGTAGTCCCTGTATGTCCCAATCATCATCCTGATGAATCGCGTCCCGCGATGTCCCTGGCCGTCATCCTTGAAGGCCTGTGTCTGTCCCTTGACACAGTTCGAATACTAGCGATTCTCCGGTAGGGAACAAGCAGCGAATATCTCAGGATGATTCAGGTGACACATCTTTTGGCATTTATAAAACCTATATATTTCATGTAGTTAGAAAAAATACGCCACTGGAAACGACATTGATTTACTGATCCCTACAGCGATCGCTTACATGATGAGTGAGCAAATGCTTACACGCGATGCTACGAGGGTGGAGAAATAAATACTTTGGGGGGCTGTCAGGAGCAGGCTATGAGGTTGGGGCCGAGGACGCCTTCGCGGGACAAGCCCGCTCCTACAGGTTTTGCGTCCAGCCCAGAACGTTGGAACCTTGTAGCGTGGGAGCGGGCTTGCCCCGCGATGGCGTCAGATCGGCCAATGAAATTGGCTTCTGCGCTAAAAACGCAAACGCCCCGAACAAGTCGGGGCGTTCGCCTAAGCACGTCAGTGACTACTGGAACAGCGACTCGCTGGACAGGCCATTCTTCTCAAGGATCTCGCGCAGACGCTTGAGGCCTTCGACCTGGATCTGCCGCACACGCTCGCGGGTCAGGCCGATCTCCAGGCCGACATCCTCGAGGGTGCTGCTTTCATGCCCACGCAGGCCGAAACGCCGCACCACTACCTCGCGCTGCTTGTCGGTCAGCTCGCCCAGCCACTGGTCGATGCTCTGCGACAGGTCGTCGTCCTGCAGCAGTTCGCACGGATCGGTGGGGCGATCGTCGGTGAGCGTGTCGAGCAGCGTCTTGTCCGAGTCAGGGCCGAGCGAGACATCCACCGAGGACACCCGCTCGTTCAGGCCGAGCATGCGCTTGACCTCGGCCACCGGTTTCTCCAGCAGGCTGGCGATTTCTTCCGGCGACGGCTCGTGGTCGAGTTTCTGCGTCAGCTCGCGGGCAGCGCGCAAGTAGACGTTGAGCTCCTTAACCACGTGGATGGGCAGGCGGATGGTGCGGGTCTGGTTCATGATCGCCCGTTCGATGGTCTGGCGGATCCACCAAGTCGCGTAGGTCGAGAAGCGGAAGCCCCGCTCGGGGTCGAATTTCTCCACCGCACGGATCAGGCCCAGGTTGCCTTCCTCGATCAGGTCGAGCAACGACAGGCCACGATTGACGTAACGACGGGCGATCTTGACCACCAGGCGCAGGTTGCTTTCGATCATGCGCTTGCGACCGGCTGGGTCGCCTTTTTGCGACAGGCGCGCGAAATGCACTTCTTCCTCTGGCGAAAGCAGGGGCGAGAAGCCGATTTCATTGAGATACAGTTGAGTGGCATCAAGTGCGCGACTGTAGTCGATGTACTTGTGCTGCTTGAGCGATGCGCCCTGTTTCGACTTGGTCCGAACCGAAGGTACAGCAGGTTCGTCTGACACCACATCCGTTTCCAAAACGATGCCCGTCTCCATGAGAAGGAGGTCATCGTCGATGTCAAACTCCGGCACTTCTTTACTGAGAGCCATTGTTATAGTCCTTTGCTGAGTTCGAACTCAGACTCGAGCGTCACCCTTCCATGGCAGCGCTGGAGCCTGTCCCCTCTACATCCAAGGAACAGGCCGGGACAATGATCAACGGCGTGGCAGGAACTGGAGAGGATCGACGGGTTTGCCCTGGCGGCGAATCTCGAAATGCAGCTTCACCCGATCAGTGCCCGTGGACCCCATTTCTGCGATCGTCTGCCCTGCCTTGACCTGCTGCCCCTCCCGAACCAAAAGCCTGCGGTTGTGACCGTAGGCACTGACGTAGGTATCGCTGTGTTTGATGATGATGAGCTCGCCATAGCCCCTCAAGCCACTGCCGGCGTAGACCACCGCTCCATCAGACGCAGCAAAAACAGGCTGTCCCAAATCACCGGCGATATCAATGCCTTTATTCAAACTACCGTTTGAAGCGAATTTACCAATCAGCACGCCGCTCGCCGGCCACGTCCAACCGCCGACGGCGCGCTCTGCGGCGGGCACCTGGGCAACCGTTTGCGAGGTGGTGGAAGAGGCAGTAGTGGCACTTTTGCCATTACTGGTCGTCGGCGCGGTGCTGCCGACCGGTCGGCGGATGACGGTGGTCTTGCTCGACGAAGAAGGGCTGCTGACAACCGTGGTGCTGCCCCCCGCGCCGCTGCTGAAACGAATCGGCTGGCCCGGACGGATGGTGTAGGGGGCGGGAATGTTGTTGCGCGCCGCCAGCTCCTTGTAGTCCCAGCCATAGCGGAAGGCGATGGAGAACAGCGTGTCGCCGGGCTTGACGATGTACTGCCCCGAGGTGACGGTCGGGCGCTTGGGCGCGGCGTTGTTGCGGTCGACCACGCGGGCGCCGTTGGAGCTTGTGCTGGAACAGCCAGCCAACAGGGTCCCCATGGCCAGCGCAACCACCAGAAGCTTCAATACCGACCGTTCCTTGCGCTGCCGCATGCCTGTGTGACCCACCCGCGCTCCCCTCATGCTGTCAAAAATGACGATACGAAATGCAATATTGTTTCAATTATAACCGAGCCACCCACCTTGGGGTGACTCGCTGTTGGCCTGACCGGTGTACGAAAAACGCCACGCCAGATAGACAGGGGCCAGACGCAAGAATTCGTCGCCGGCGCAAATATTCCGTTGCGCAGGTCAGGCCAGCGGGCCGTTGAGCAGGGGTACGAAGCGTACGGCCCCGAGTACCCGGCGCGAGAAGCCATGTTCTTCGCGCACGATCAGCATCAGCTGCTGGGTCTCCCCCGCCGGCCCGACCGGGATCACCATGCGCCCGCCCGGCGCCAGCTGGTCGAGCAGTGCCTGGGGCACTTCCGGGGCGACCGCGGTAACGATGATGCCGTTGTACGGCGCCAGCGCCGGCCAGCCTTCGCAGCCGTCGCCCCAGCGGAACACCACATTGCGCAGGTTGAGCTCGACCAGGCGCTCCTTGGCCCGGTCCTGCAGAACCTTGATCCGCTCCACCGAGAACACCCGCTCCACCAGCTGGGCCAGGATCGCGGTCTGGTAGCCAGAACCGGTGCCGATCTCCAGCACCTTGTCCAGGGGCCCGGCCTCCAGCAGCAGCTCGCTCATGTGCGCGACCATGAACGGCTGGGAGATCGTCTGGTTGTGGCCGATCGGCAGCGCCGTGTCCTCGTAGGCTCGATGGGCCAGGGCTTCATCGACAAACAGGTGGCGCGGGGTGCGGCGAATGGCCTCGAGTACCTTGGCGTTCGACACGCCTTCTTCGTAGAGGCGCTGGATCAGCCGCTCCCGGGTACGCTGGGAGGTCATGCCGATGCCGCGACGCTGCAGATCGTCCTGTTCGCGCATCAGAGCACGCCCTCCAGCCAGCCGTCGAAGCGCTCGAAGGCATCATTGAAGGTGCGGTCCAGCTGCAACGGCGTGATCGACACGTAGCCTTGCATCACCGCATGGAAATCGGTGCCCGGCCCGCCGTCCTCGGCATCGCCGGCCACGGCGATCCAGTAGCCTTCCTTGCCCCGCGGGTTGACCACCTTGGTCGGCGCCGCGGCACGTGCCCGGTGCCCCAGGCGGGTGAGCTGGATGCCCCGGATGTGCTCCAGCGGCAGGTTGGGGATGTTGACATTGAGCACGGTGCGCGGCGGCAGCTCCAGGCGCGACTGCGCCTCGACCAGGCGCCGGGCGATATAGGCGGCGGTCGGCAGATTGTCGGGCAAGCGCGACAAGAGCGAAAACGCCAGCGAGGTGCCGCCGAGGAAACGCCCTTCCAGCGCGGCGGCGACCGTGCCGGAATACAGCACATCATCCCCCAGGTTGGCGCCCAGGTTGATGCCGGACACCACCATGTCGGGGGTTTCCGGCAGCAGGCCGTTGAGCCCCAGGTGCACGCAGTCGGTGGGCGTGCCGTTGAGGCTGATGAAGCCGTTGGCCAGGGTCTGCGGGTGCAGCGGCCGGTCGAGCGTCAGCGAACTGCTGGCGCCGCTCTTGTCTTGATCCGGGGCAATCACCACGCACTCGGCGTAATCCGCCAGCGCTTCATACAGCGCGGCGATGCCGGGTGCGGTAACACCGTCGTCATTCGAAATCAGAATACGCATGGGCTGTCCGTCTGCCCTGCCGGCACCAGATCGACGAGTTCGCGCACCACCACGGTGGCGAAGCATCCGGCCGGAAGGACGAATTCCAGTTGCAGGATATCAGGCTCGGGATAATGCCACGACAGACGCCCAATAGGGAGCCGCAGGATGCGCCGTTCGTGATCCATGCCCGCTCGCGCCAGCCATTGGCA
Organism: Pseudomonas sp. TE31087; assembly: GCF_057284075.1. Taxonomy (NCBI): domain Bacteria; kingdom Pseudomonadati; phylum Pseudomonadota; class Gammaproteobacteria; order Pseudomonadales; family Pseudomonadaceae; genus Pseudomonas; species Pseudomonas sp. TE31087. Next base: position 5,595,711 of record NZ_JBXVNN010000001.1, on the reverse strand, counting down.
CAACGCCGGATGGCGGGCGGCGACTTCGCTCTCGAGCGCCTGGGTCGCGCCAGCGCAAGGCGATTGCCCCTCGCCCCACAGCGGGCCGGTGGGATGCAGGTCGAGAATGGCCAGGCGCGGATCGCTGCACTCGGCCTCCCCTGCCGGGAAGAAACTGCGGCTGTCGGTGAACGCCAGCAGGTCGCCGACCTGGGCGCGCTGCCAGCTGCCGTCTGCCACCCGGGCGGCCAGCACCTGGTTGAACAGGTAGCTGCGCCCGGCCGACAACAACCGCGAGCGCACGTTACGCTGCTCGGGCAATGCCTGGCGTGCGGCCCAGTCCTGGGCATCATGCACGTTGCCACCGCCATGGCCGAAACGCTGGCTGCCGAAGTAATTGGGCACGCCCTGCAGCTTGAGTTGCTCCAGGCGGGCATCGAGGGCCGGGCGGTCGGCCTGCAGCGCACTCAGGCGCAAGGTAAAGCCATTGGCCGAGTGCGCGCCACGCTGCAGCTTGCGCTGGTGGCGCACCTGCTTGAGCACCCGCAGGGTGTCGTCCTCGGCGCGGGACAGGTCGGGGTCGGCCTTGCCCGGCAGGTGCAGGCTGAACCACTGGCGGGTCAGGGCCTGGCGGTCCTTGAGGCCGGCATAGCTGATGGCGCGCACCGGCACGCCGGCGGCGCGGGCCAGGCGGCGGGCCGCCTCCTCGGTGTTGAGGTCGCGCTTCTCGACCCACAGCCACAGGTGCTCGCCCTGGCCGGACAGCGGGATATCAAGGACTTCATCGACCTGGAAGTCTTCGGCCACCGCCTTGAGCACTGCGGTGCCCAATGCATCGCCCGAGGCCCGTGGGCCCAGCAGTTCCAGTTCGGTCATGCTGGCAGCAGCAGGGCGACCGCGTGCACGGCGATGCCCTCCTCGCGACCAGTGAAGCCCAGCTTTTCTTCGGTGGTGGCCTTGACGTTGACCTGGTCGAGTTCGACCTGCAGGTCTGCGGCGATCTGCTGGCGCATGGTTTCGATATGCGGGGCCATCTTCGGCGCCTGGGCGACGATGGTGGCGTCAACGTTGCCGACCTTCCAGCCCTTGTCGCGCACGACAGCGACCACATGGCGCAGCAGCACGCGACTGTCGGCACCCTTGAACTGCGGGTCGGTGTCGGGGAAATGCTTGCCGATGTCGCCCAGCGCCGCCGCGCCAAGCAGGGCATCGCTCAGGGCGTGCAGCAGCACGTCGCCGTCGGAGTGGGCCAGCAGGCCGAACTTGTGGGGGATACGCACCCCGCCCAAGGTAATGAAATCACCGTCGCAGAAACGGTGGACATCGTAGCCGTGGCCAATACGCATAGAAAAACGCCCTGATTGAGTCAGGGCGTGATTCTACCTGCTTTCATGCAGTATTGGGCGGCGCTGTAGGAGCGGCCTTGTGCCGCGAAAGGGCTGCCAGCAGCCCCGGCGGGACTGGCGGTGACGCTGACATCCTGGGGCCGCTTCGCGGCCCTTTCGCGGCACAAGGCCGCGCCTACAGACGAAAAGCCATCGACCTTTAAACCCTGCCCAACGCCACCGCATGATGACGCAGGTGTTCCTCGATGAAGCTGGCGATGAAGTAGTAGCTATGGTCATAACCCGGCTGCAGGCGCAGGGTCAGCGCATGGCCGCCCTTGCGCGCCGCCTGCTCCAGCGCCTGCGGCTTGAGCTGCTTGTCGAGGAAGTCATCGCGATCGCCCTGGTCCACCAGCAAAGGCGGGCACTGCCCGGCCTCGGCCAGCAGCACGCTGGCGTCCCACTCGCGCCAGCGCGTACGGTCCTCGCCCAGGTAGCGGGAAAACGCCTTCTCGCCCCAGGGGCAATCCATCGGATTGCTGATCGGCGAGAACGCCGACACCGAACGATAGCGCCCGGGGTTGCGCAGGGCGCAGACCAGCGCTCCGTGCCCGCCCATGGAATGACCGCTGATGCTGCGCTGGTCGGACGCCGGGAAGTGCGCCTCGATCAGGGCCGGCAACTCCTCCACCACGTAGTCGTGCATCCGGTAATGCTGGGCCCACGGCTGCTGGGTGGCATTGAGGTAGAACCCGGCGCCCAGGCCGAAGTCCCAGGCGCCATCCGGATCACCCGGCACCTGCTCGCCACGCGGGCTGGTGTCCGGGGCGACGATGATCAGCCCGAGCTCGGCGGCCAGGCGCTGGGCGCCGGCCTTTTGCATGAAGTTCTCATCAGTGCAGGTCAGGCCGCTGAGCCAGTACAGCACCGGCAGCTTCTCGCCCTGCTCGGCCTGGGGCGGCAGGTAGACGGCGAACACCATGTCGCAGCCGAGCACCTTGGAAGTGTGCCGGTAACGCTTGTGCCAGCCGCCGAAGCTCTTCTGGCAGGAGAGGTTTTCCAGGGTCATGGCGAGGCCCTCAGAAGTGGATCACGCTGCGGATGCTCTTGCCTTCGTGCATCAGGTCGAAGGCCTTGTTGATGTCTTCCAGGCCCATGGTGTGGGTGATGAAGGTGTCCAGCGGGATCTCGCCCTTCTCGGACATCTCGACGTAGCTCGGCAGCTCGCTGCGACCCCGCACGCCGCCGAAGGCCGAACCGCGCCAGACGCGGCCGGTGACCAGCTGGAACGGACGGGTGGCGATTTCCTGGCCAGCACCGGCCACGCCGATGATCACCGACTCGCCCCAGCCCTTGTGGCAGCATTCCAGCGCCGCGCGCATCAGTTGCACGTTGCCGATGCACTCGAAGGAGAAATCGACCCCGCCGTCGGTGAGGTCGACGATCACTTCCTGGATCGGGCGGTCGTAGTCTTTCGGGTTGATGCAGTCGGTGGCGCCCAACTGGCGGGCGATCTCGAACTTGGCCGGATTGATGTCGATGGCGATGATGCGCGAAGCCTTGGCCTTGACCGCGCCGATCACTGCCGACAGGCCGATGCCGCCAAGGCCGAAGATGGCCACGGTGTCACCCGGCTTGACCTTGGCGGTGTTGAGTACCGCGCCGATGCCGGTGGTCACCCCGCAACCGAGCAGGCAGACCTTCTCCAGCGGGGCTTCCTTCTGGATCCTGGCCACGGAGATTTCCGGCAGCACGGTGTACTCGGAGAAGGTCGAGGTGCCCATGTAGTGGAACAGCTGCTGGCCCTTGTAGCTGAAGCGGGTAGTGCCGTCGGGCATCAGGCCCTTGCCCTGGGTGGCGCGGATGGCCTGGCACAGGTTGGTCTTGCCCGACAGGCAGAATTTGCACTGGCCGCATTCGGGGGTGTACAGCGGGATCACATGGTCACCGACCGCCACCGAGGTAACGCCCTCGCCCACCGCCTCGACGATCGCCCCGCCTTCGTGGCCGAGGATCGACGGGAAGATACCTTCCGGGTCGGCGCCGGACAGGGTGTAGGCGTCGGTGTGGCAGACACCCGAGGCGACGACGCGCAGCAGCACTTCGCCGGCCTTGGGCATGGCCACGTCCACTTCGACGATTTCCAGGGGTTTCTTGGCCTCGAAGGCGACGGCAGCGCGGGACTTGATCATCAAAGGTCTCCAGAAGGATGTCGGTTACTGGCGGTCAGTGTAATTCACCGCCTTTTGATGAATAATCCAGCCATTCACAAAACATTATTGCTATACAGGGATAATCCATGAGCAGTCGCTGGGAGGGCATCGACGAGTTCGTCGCGGTGGCCGAATCGGGCCAGTTCACCGCCGCCGCCGAACGCCTGGGGGTGTCGTCCTCGCACATCAGCCGGCAGATCGCCCGCCTGGAAGAACGCCTGCAGACTCGCCTGTTGTATCGCAGCACCCGACGGGTGACCCTGAGCGAAGCCGGGCAGACCTTTCTCCAGCACTGCCAGCGCCTGCAGGATGGCCGCGAGGAGGCGCTGCGCGCCATGGGCGACCTGGCCAGCGAGCCCAAGGGCCTGCTGCGCATGACCTGCGCGGTGGCCTATGGCGAACGCTTCATCGTGCCGCTGGTGACGCGCTTCATGGCGCAGTATCCGCAGTTGCGGGTCGAAGTGGAGCTGAGCAACCGTACCCTCGACCTGCTGCATGAAGGCATGGACCTGGCGATTCGCCTGGGGCGCTTGCAGGATTCGCGGCTGGTGGCCACGCGCCTGGCACCAAGGCGCATGTACCTGTGCGCGTCGCCGGCCTACCTGGAGCGCTATGGGCGGCCGCACAGCCTGTCGGAGCTGGCGCGGCACAACTGCCTGGTGGGCAGTTCGGACCTGTGGGCACTGCAGCAGGAGGGTCGCGAGATCACCCAGCGGGTGCAGGGCAACTGGCGCTGCAACAGCGGCCAGGCGGTGCTGGACGCGGCGCTGCAGGGGATGGGGCTGTGCCAGTTGCCGGACTATTACGTGCTCGAGCATTTTCACAGCGGGGCGCTGGTGTCGTTGCTGGAGGGGCATCAGCCGCCGAATACGGCAGTGTGGGCGTTGTATCCGCAGCAGCGGCACCTGTCGCCGAAGGTGCGCAGATTGGTGGATTACCTGAAGGAAGGGTTGGCGCAGTTGCCGGAGTATCGGGGTACCTGAGTCCTATGTGCCGCCCTTACCCGCGAAGAGGCCAGAGAACACCACAAGGGCATGAGATCAGCGGCGCCCGGCCCAGCGCTGGCGCAGCCACTCCAAGTCCTCTGGCCGGGTCACCTTGATGTTGTCGCTGCGCCCTTCGACCAGGCGCGGCGCATAACCGGCCCATTCGATGGCCGACGACTCGTCGGTGACCGCCACATCGGACACCAGGCACTCGGCCAGCGCCCGGTGCAGCATGCCAAGGCGGAACATCTGCGGGGTATAGGCCTGCCAGACGGTGCTGCGATCGACCGTGGCCGCCACCCTGCCCTCGCCGTCGGCACGCTTGAGCGTGTCCCGGGCGGGAACGGCGAGCAATCCACCGACGGGATCTTCAGCCAGGGCTGACAGCAACTTGTCCAGATCGCTACGCGCCAAGTTCGGCCGCGCGGCGTCGTGCACCAGCACCCAATCGTCATCCGATGCGCCCTGGGCGTGCAGCAGCAACAGCGCGTTGAGCACCGAATCGGCGCGCTCGCTACCGCCCGGGGCGCGCTGGATGCGCGGATCGCTGGCGCAACGCAGGCCGGGCCAGTAAGGGTCTTGTTCGGCAACGCTGACCACCACGCCCTTGAGCATGGGATGGTCGAGGAAACAGTCGAGACTGTGCTCGAGAATCGTCTGCCCGCCCAGTTGCAGGTACTGCTTGGGACGGTCGGCAGCCATGCGGGCACCGACGCCCGCGGCGGGAATCACGGCCCAGAAGGCCGGCAGTTCGTGTGTCATTTCTGCGGCAGCTGGTAGAGGGTTTCGCCCTCCTTGACCATCCCCAGTTCATGACGAGCCCGTTCTTCCACGGTCTCCATACCTTTCTTCAACTCCAGGACTTCAGCGTCCAGCACGCGATTGCGCTCCAGCAGGCGCTCGTTTTCCGCATGCTGGTCGGCGATCTGCTGTTTGAGTTCGGTCACTTGCGCCAGGCTGCCATTACCTACCCAAAGGCGATATTGCAGGCCGCCGAGCAGCAGGAGCAGGACGAGGAACAACCAATAGGGACTGCGCATGAAGATATCCAGGGTAAAAAAGGCCGCCGCAGCGAGCTTCCGATAGCACGAAGCCTGGCCGAGGCCAGGCTTCGTCGACAGAAACCCGTGGAGACAACCGAACGATCAGTACGAAGGTTCAGCCGGCCCCGGCTGCTGCCTTTTTACCATCTCTTGCTCAGCCGCGAAACTCGGCACGACCGCGATATACGGCCTTGGCGCCCAGTTGCTCCTCGATGCGCAGCAGTTGGTTGTACTTGCTGACGCGGTCGGAACGGCACAGCGAACCGGTCTTGATCTGGCCGGCAGCAGTACCCACGGCCAGATCGGCGATGGTCGAGTCCTCGGTTTCACCGGAACGGTGCGAGATCACCGCGGTGTAGCCGGCGGCCTTGGCCATCTGGATGGCTTCCAGGGTCTCGGTCAGCGAACCGATCTGGTTGAACTTGATCAGGATCGAGTTGCCGATGCCTTTCTCGATGCCTTCCTTGAGGATCTTGGTGTTGGTCACGAACAGGTCGTCGCCGACCAGCTGGACCTTCTCGCCGATCTTGTCGGTCAGGATCTTCCAGCCGGCCCAGTCGGACTCGTCCAGGCCGTCTTCGATCGAGATGATCGGGAAGCGCTCGGTCAGGCCCTTCAGGTAGTCGGCAAAGCCTTCGGCGTCGAACGACTTGCCTTCGCCGGACAGGTTGTACTTGCCGTCTTCATAGAACTCGGAAGCCGCGCAGTCCAGGGCCAGGGTCACGTCGGTGCCCAGCTTGTAGCCGGCCTTCTCGACGGCTTCGGCGATGGCGCCCAGGGCGTCTTCGTTGGACGCAAGGTTCGGGGCGAAGCCACCTTCGTCACCGACGGCGGTGTTCAGGCCACGGGCCTTCAGCACGGCCTTGAGGTGGTGGAAGATCTCGGTGCCCATGCGCAGGCCGTCGGAGAAGGTCTTGGCACCAACCGGCTGCACCATGAACTCCTGGATGTCGACGTTGTTGTCGGCGTGCTCGCCGCCGTTGATGATGTTCATCATCGGCACCGGCATGGAGTACTGGCCAGGGGTACCATTGAGGTTGGCGATGTGCGCGTACAGCGGCAGGTCCAGGTCCTGGGCGGCGGCCTTGGCGGCGGCCAGGGACACCGCGAGGATCGCGTTGGCGCCCAGCTTGGCCTTGTTCTCGGTACCGTCCAGCTCGATCATGGCACGGTCCAGGGCTTTCTGGTCGGCCGGGTCCTTGCCCAGCAGCAGGTCGCGGATCGGGCCGTTGATGTTGCCGACGGCCTTCAGCACGCCCTTGCCCAGGTAACGGCTCTTGTCGCCATCACGCAGCTCCAGCGCTTCGCGCGAGCCAGTGGAAGCACCCGACGGCGCGCAGGCGCTGCCGATGATGCCGTTGTCGAGCAGTACATCGGCTTCCACGGTGGGGTTGCCACGCGAATCGAGAACTTCACGACCTTTGATGTCGACGATCTTTGCCATTGTTGTAAGCACTCCAGAATTGACGAAAACAACGCAGCTTTTGGGAATTCTTGCCGTTCACCAGGCGACATGGCACGGGCAGGCCTGGCGAAGGGAGCCCCTGACCGAAAGGTCAGGGGTGGAACGGGCGGTACTTTACCCGAGAAACGAGCTTTACGCGGTTTCTACCGTCGGAAAACTTTTCACCAGGTCGTCCAGTTGCTTGAGCTGGGCCAGGAACGGCTCCAGCTTGTCCAGGCGCAGGGCGCACGGACCATCGCACTTGGCGTTGTCCGGATCCGGGTGGGCCTCGAGGAACAGGCCAGCCAGGCCCTGGCTCATACCGGCCTTGGCCAGGTCGGTGACCTGGGCGCGGCGGCCGCCGGCGGAGTCGGCGCGACCACCCGGGGTCTGCAGCGAGTGGGTCACGTCGAAGAACACCGGGTACTCGAACTCTTTCATGATGCCGAAGCCGAGCATGTCCACGACCAGGTTGTTGTAGCCGAAGCTCGAACCGCGCTCACAGAGGATGAGCTGATCGTTGCCGGCCTCGACGCACTTGGCGAGGATGTGCTTCATCTCGTGGGGCGCCAGGAACTGCGCCTTCTTGATGTTGATCACGGCACCGGTCTTGGCCATCGCCACGACCAGGTCGGTCTGGCGCGACAGGAAGGCCGGCAGCTGGATGATGTCGCACACCTTGGCCACCGGCTCGCACTGGTAGGGCTCGTGCACGTCGGTGATCACCGGCACGTTGAAGGTCTGCTTGATCTCTTCGAAGATCTTCAGGCCTTCTTCCATGCCGGGGCCGCGATACGAGTTGACCGACGAACGGTTGGCCTTGTCGAAGCTGGCCTTGAACACGTATGGGATGCCGAGCTTCTCGGTCACCCGCACGTACTCCTCGCAGACCTTCAGGGCCAGGTCACGGGACTCCAGGACGTTCATGCCGCCGAACAGGACGAACGGCTTGTCGTTGGCGATCTCGATGTTACCGACGCGAATGATCTTCTGAGTCATGGATCAGGCCTTGTTCTTCTGTGCCAGGGCAGCCTTGACGAAGCCGCTGAACAGCGGGTGGCCGTCACGCGGGGTCGAGGTGAATTCCGGGTGGAACTGGCAGGCGACGAACCATGGGTGCTCCTTGGACTCGACCACTTCGACCAGCGCGCCGTCTTCGGAACGACCGGACACCACCAGGCCGGCATCGACCAGCTGCGGCAGCAGGTTGTTGTTCACTTCATAGCGGTGACGGTGACGCTCGGTGATCACGTCCTTGCCGTAGCAGTCGTGAACCTTGGAGCCGGCCGCCAGCTGGCAGTCCTGGGCACCCAGGCGCATGGTGCCGCCCAGGTCGGAGGCTTCGGTACGGGTCTCGACCGCGCCGGTGGCATCGGCCCACTCGGTGATCAGGCCGACGACCGGGTGGCCGCTGTTGCGGTCGAACTCGGTGGAGTTGGCGTCTTTCCAGCCCATCACGTTACGGGCGAACTCGATCACGGCCACCTGCATGCCCAGGCAGATGCCCAGGTACGGAACCTTGTTCTCACGGGCGTACTGCACCGCGGTGATCTTGCCTTCCACGCCACGCAGGCCGAAACCGCCCGGGACCAGGATGGCATCGGCGCCTTCGAGCAGGCTGGTGCCCTGGTTCTCGATGTCTTCGGAGTCGATGTAGCGCAGGTTGACCTTGGTGCGGTTGGTGATGCCGGCGTGGCTCATCGCTTCGATCAGCGACTTGTACGCATCCAGCAGCTCCATGTACTTGCCGACCATGGCGATGGTCACTTCCTGCTCAGGGTTGAGCTTGGCATCGACGACCTTGTCCCACTCGGACAGGTCGGCGCTGTTGCACTGCAGGCCGAAGCGCTCGACGACGAAGTCGTCCAGGCCTTGTGCGTGCAGCACACCAGGGATCTTGTAGATGGTGTCGACGTCTTCCAGCGAGATCACCGCACGCTCTTCGACGTTGGTGAACAGCGCGATCTTGCGACGCGACGAAGCATCGACCGGGTGGTCGGAGCGGCAGATCAGCACATCCGGCTGCAGGCCGATGGAGCGCAGCTCCTTCACCGAGTGTTGGGTCGGCTTGGTCTTGGTCTCGCCGGCGGTGGCGATGTACGGGACCAGGGTCAGGTGCATCAGCATGGCGCGCTTGGAGCCCACTTCGACGCGCAGCTGGCGGATCGCCTCGAGGAACGGTTGCGACTCGATGTCACCCACGGTGCCGCCGATTTCGACCAGCGCGACGTCGGCATCGCCGGCGCCCTTGATGATGCGGCGCTTGATCTCGTCGGTGATGTGCGGGATGACCTGGATAGTCGCGCCCAGGTAATCACCACGGCGCTCCTTGCGCAGCACGTGCTCGTAGATACGGCCGGTGGTGAAGTTGTTGTTCTGGGTCATCGTGGTGCGGATGAACCGCTCGTAGTGGCCCAGGTCGAGGTCGGTCTCGGCGCCGTCGTGGGTGACGAATACTTCACCGTGCTGGAACGGGCTCATGGTGCCCGGGTCGACGTTGATGTACGGGTCCAGCTTGAGCATGGTGACTTTGAGCCCCCGCGCTTCCAGGATGGCCGCCAGGGAAGCCGAGGCAATGCCTTTCCCCAATGAAGAAACAACACCGCCCGTGACGAATATGTAGCGCGTCATGAAAAACCCTAGAAGTCTGCGTTAAGGCGGCCAGCGCCGCCGGAGAAAGCGAAGGAAGGCCGAAGCCCCCGATCACCTGCGTCAATCACAGTGCATCTCGAAAAACTGCCGCGTCTGTACAGACCAGGGGTATCCCCGGCATGGAGCTCGCTCGTCATTTTAAGAAATCAGCCCAGCAAAAAACTGCTTGGTAATCGGCAACTCCTGTGTTTTTGCGCAACCCACAGAAGTTGTATCAAGAAGGGAGGGTAGTCTACCGGAATGTACCCTTCAGCTCAAACCTTGCACGTTCGTCGGCGGCTGCCAGTGCAGCTGGCAATCTGCCTGCACCCGCTCGGGCAGGTTGGCCACCGCCAGCAACTGCTCGCCACGATACAGCAGCGGCAGGCGCGGGCGCACGAAGTGCGGGACCTGCAGCTCGTTGAGCAGGCGCTTGAGATCGCGCCGGCCGCGGCCGGGCAGTTGCATGACCTCGCCGCCCTGGCGGTAGCGGATATGCAGGCCTTCACCTGGCAGGCCCGACATCAGGCGAACGCTGCCATTACCCGGCAGGCGCAACGGTTTCCCGCTGTCCAGCCAGGGGTAAACGCCCGACACCGCAGCCAGCCAATCGCCATTCAGCCACCAGATACGCCCAAGGCTGCGATGCAGTTCGCCATCGGTCAGGCGCCAGATCGGGCAGGCATCGGCCGCCGCGTCGCGCAGGTCGCTCCAGCCGGCCCAGTGGCGGCTGTCGGGCAGGCGGGTGCGCTGGCTGAGCCAGAATTGCATGGCGTTGCGTTGACGCGCCGGGGACAGTGCGGTGAGCGCCTCGAGGCTGAGTGAATCCAAACCCAGCCATGACAGCGGCGCATTGTCGCAGGCGACCGCCAGGTCGCTGGCGGCCAGTTCGTCCAGCAGGCCCAGTGCCTCGCCCAGGTGTTCGGCGCTGCGCGCCAGATTGGCTTCGGCCTGGGGCCAGCGCTGGCGCAGGATTGGGAAGACCTCGCCGCGCAGGAAGTTGCGGGCAAAGGCCGTATCGCTATTGGAAGGGTCGTCGACCCATACCAACCCGTGTCTGTCGGCGTAGGCCTGCAACTGCTGGCGCGGCAGCCCCAGCAGCGGACGCACCAGGCTGCCCTGGCCCAGTGGACGCTGTTGCGCCATGGCGGCCAGCCCACGCAGGCCAGCGCCGCGCAACAGACGCAACAGCAGGGTTTCGGCCTGGTCATCGCGGTGCTGACCGGTGAACAGTACCTCGCCTGCGCCCAGCCGTTTTTCGAAGGCGCCGTAGCGGGCGTTGCGGGCCGCTTGTTCGAGGCTGGCGCCGGGGGCGACCTGGACAGGAATCACATCGAGTTCGACACCCAAGGCGTCGCACACCGCTCGGCAGTGGTCGGGCCAGGTATCGGCGGCGGCTTGCAGGCCGTGATGGACATGGATGGCGCGCAGGGGGGGCGCTGGATGGTTGCGGGTGTAGTCGGCAAGCTGGTGCAGGAGGACTGTGGAGTCCAGGCCGCCGGAGAAGGCGACGTGCCAGGCGGGGGCGTTGAGCCAGGGAGAGAGTTGCGCAGTGAGGTCGAGCATAGTAGTCCCTCTTCAAATCGCATCGCGGGGCAAGCCCGCTCCCACGCTACAGAACGTGGGAGCGGGCTTGCCCCGCGATCGAGGGCGTCAGACTACGATCAGAGGCCGTAGCTCATCAGGCGATCGTAACGGCGCTTGAGCAGCGCGTCGTTGTCGAGCTTGCCGAGCATGTCCAGCTGTTCGATCAGGTCGGCGCGAACATTGGCCGCCATCTTCGCCGGATCACGGTGAGCACCGCCCAGCGGCTCCGCGATGACCTTGTCGACGATGTTCAGGCTCTTCAGACGTTCGGCGGTCACGCCCATGGCCTCGGCGGCATCAGCCGCGCGGTCGGCGGTCTTCCACAGGATCGAGGCGCAACCTTCCGGCGAGATCACCGAGTAGGTCGAGTACTGCAGCATGTTCAGCTGGTCGCACACGCCGATGGCCAGTGCGCCGCCGGAACCGCCTTCACCGATCACGGTGGCGATGATCGGCGTCTTCAGGCGCGCCATCACACGCAGGTTCCAGGCGATGGCCTCGCTCTGGTTGCGCTCCTCGGCGTCGATGCCCGGGTAGGCGCCCGGGGTGTCGATGAAGGTCAGGATCGGCATCTTGAAGCGCTCGGCCATTTCCATCAGGCGGCAGGCCTTGCGGTAGCCTTCAGGGCGCGGCATGCCGAAGTTGCGGCGTACCTTCTCGCGGACTTCACGGCCCTTCTGGTGACCGATGACCATGACCGGCTTGTCGTTCAGGCGCGCGGTGCCACCGACAATCGCGGCGTCGTCGGCAAAGTGACGGTCGCCGTGCAGCTCCTCGAACTCGGTGAAGATGTGATCGATGTAGTCGAGGGTGTACGGACGGCGCGGGTGACGGGCCAGGCGGGCGATCTGCCAGCTGGTCAGGTTGCCGAAGATGCTCTCGGTCAGGGTGCTGCTCTTGTCCTGCAGACGGGCAATTTCATCGCTGATGTTCAGCGAGTTGTCGTTGCCCACCAGGCGCAGCTCTTCGATCTTGGCTTGCAGGTCGGCAATCGGCTGTTCGAAATCGAGGAAATTCGGGTTCATAGGCTTCCGTCTTGGGTCTACGGCCAGGCGGCCGGCCGGTTGATCCGTTTGGCGCCCTACCTTAAGGGATCAGGCGCATAAAGGTCGAGATTAAAATGCGTCGTTTCAACGGTATTGCAGGAAGACGTTCTCACGCCCGAACTGGTCACGCAGTGCCTGAATCAGGCCATCGGCCGGGTCGATCGACCACTGGTCGCCAAACTGCAGCATGGCCTTGGCGTCGCTGCCGGTGTACTCCAGGGTGATCGGGCAACCACCGCGATGGCGGGTGATCAGCTCGCCCAGCCACTTCAGCCGATCACCCTTGAGGGCGTCGTGGCCGACCTTCAGGCGCAGGCTCTCGGCCAGCTTGGTCCGGGCGTCCTCCATGGTCATCACGGTCTTGACCCGCAGGCGCAGGCCGCCAGAGAAGTCGTCGTTGCTCACCTCCCCTTCCACCACCACCATGGCGTCGGTCTGCAACAGGGCCTGGGCGCCCATGAAGGCATCGGCGAACAGCGAGGCCTCGATGCGCCCGGAACGGTCATCCAGGGTGACGAAGCCCATCTTGTCACCCTTCTTGTTCTTCATCACCCGCAGGGCAATGATCATGCCGGCGATGGTCTGTGTGTCCCGCGCCGGCTTGAGGTCGACGATGCGCTGGCGAGCGAAGCGGCGGATCTCGGTCTCGTATTCGTCGATCGGGTGGCCGGTCAGGTACAGGCCGAGGGTGTCCTTTTCGCCCTTCAGGCGTTCCTTGAGCGTCAGCTCGCGCACCTTGCGATGGTTGGCGTAGACGTCGACATCCGCCTCGTCGAACATGCCGCCAAACAGGTCGACGTGGCCACTGTCCGCGGTATGAGCGGCCTGCTCGGCAGCCTTGACCGCCTCGCCCAGCGCCGACAGCAAGGTTGCACGGTTGATGTCGATGTTGGCCTGGTAGGCCTTGATCTCGTCATGGAAGTGCGGCCCCAGGCGGTCCAGCGCACCACTGCGGATCAGCGCGTCGAGGGTACGCTTGTTGACCCGCTTGAGGTCGATCCGTTCACAGAAGTCGAACAGGTCCTTGAACGGGCCACCCTGGGCACGGGCTTCGACGATCGCCTCGACCGGCCCTTCACCCACGCCCTTGATCGCGCCCAGGCCATAAACGATGCGCCCGTCATTGTTGACGGTGAACTTGAAGTCGGAGAAGTTCACATCCGGCGCGTCCAGGCGCAGCTTCATGCTGCGCACTTCCTCGACCAGCACCACCACCTTGTCGGTGTTGTGCATATCCGCCGACAGCACCGCGGCCATGAACGGCGCCGGATGGTGGGTCTTCAGCCAGGCGGTCTGGTACGACACCAGGCCATAGGCGGCGGAGTGGGATTTGTTGAAGCCGTAGCCGGCGAATTTCTCTACCAGGTCGAAGATGTTACCGGCCAGGTCCGCATCGATGTTGTTGGCCACGCAGCCTTCGATGAAGCCACCACGCTGCTTGGCCATCTCCTCGGGCTTTTTCTTACCCATGGCCCGACGCAGCATGTCGGCGCCACCGAGGGTGTAGCCGGCCATCACCTGGGCGATCTGCATCACCTGTTCCTGGTACAGGATGATGCCGTAGGTAGGCGCGAGTACCGGCTTGAGGCCTTCGTACTGGTAGTCGGAGTGCGGGTAGGCCAGCTCTGCCCGGCCGTGCTTGCGGTTGATGAAGTCGTCGACCATGCCCGATTGCAGCGGGCCCGGACGGAACAGCGCCACCAGTGCGATGAGGTCTTCCAGGCAGTCGGGCTTGAGCTTCTTGATCAGCTCCTTCATGCCACGGGATTCGAGCTGGAACACCGCCGTGGTCTCGGCTTTCTGCAGCAGCTCGTAGGTCTTGCGGTCGTCCAGCGGGATGAAGTCGATGTTGACGTCGGGCAGGTTCTTCTTGGCCTGCTCGCGGTTGATGATCTCCATCGCCCACTTGATGATGGTCAGGGTCCGCAGGCCGAGGAAGTCGAACTTCACCAGGCCCGCCGCCTCGACGTCGTCCTTGTCGAACTGGGTCACCAGGCCGCCGCCCTCTTCGTCACAGGCGATCGGCGAAAAATCGGTGAGCTTGGTCGGCGCGATCACCACGCCACCGGCGTGCTTGCCGGTACCGCGGGTAACACCCTCGAGCTTGAGGGCCATGTCCCAGATCTCGCGGGCATCCTCGTCGCCCTTGAGGAAGTCGCGCAGGATCTCTTCCTGCTCGTAGGCCTTCTCCAGGGTCATGCCCACTTCGAACGGGATCATCTTCGACAGGCGGTCGGCCAGACCGTAGGACTTGCCCTGTACCCGCGCCACGTCGCGCACCACCGCCTTGGCAGCCATGGTGCCGAACGTGATGATCTGGCTCACCGCGTTGCGACCATAAGCCTCGGCCACGTAGTCGATCACCCGGTCGCGGCCATCCATGCAGAAGTCGACGTCGAAGTCGGGCATGGAAATACGTTCAGGGTTGAGGAAGCGCTCGAACAGCAGGTCATAGGCCAGCGGGTCGAGGTCGGTGATCTTCAATACATAGGCCACCAGGGAGCCGGCACCCGATCCCCGGCCCGGGCCAACCGGCACGTCGTTGTTCTTCGCCCACTTGATGAAGTCCATAACGATCAGGAAGTAACCGGGGAAGCCCATCTGGATGATGATATCCAGCTCGAACTTCAGACGGTCCAGGTAGACCTGGCGCTTCTCTTCGTAGTTGGGCGTGGTCTCCTTCGGCCAGAGCACCGCCAGGCGCTCCTCCAGGCCCTCGTGGGAGACGTGACGCAGGTAGTCGTCGATGCCCATGCCGTTGGGCGTGGGGAAATCGGGGAGGAAGTACTTGCCCAGCTGCACGGTGATGTTGCAACGCTTGGCAATCTCGACGGTGTTGGCGATGGCGTCCGGCAGGTCGCTGAACAGCTCGGCCATCTCCTCCGGCGACTTGAGGTACTGCTGGTCGCTGTAGCCGCGCGGGCGGCGCGGGTCGTCGAGGGTCCAGCCCTCGCCGATACAGACGCGGGTCTCGTGGGCGTCGAAGTCCGACTGCTTGATGAAGCGCACGTCGTTGGTCGCCACCAGCGGCGCGCCAAACTTGTCGGCCAGGGCCACGGCGGCGTGCACGTACTCTTCGTCACCGGCGCGGTTGGTGCGCTGCAGCTCGACGTAGAAACGATCCGGGAACAGGCCCATCCAGTCGCCGAGCAGGGCTTGGGCCTCGTCTTGGCGCCCGGCCATCAGGGCCACGCCGATATCACCTTCCTTGCCAGCGGACAGGGCGATCAGCCCCTCGCTGGCCGGGGCGATCCAGTCGCGCTGAATGATCACCAGGCCGTCGCGCTGGCCGTCGGTCCAGCCGCGCGAGATCAGCTCGGTGAGATTGCGGTAGCCCTTGGGGTTCATGGCCAGGAAGCAGATGCGCGACAGCGGCGCCTCGGGGTCGGCGCCGGCCAGCCACAGGTCGGCGCCGCAGATCGGCTTGATGCCGGCGCCCATGGCGGTCTTGTAGAACTTCACCAGCGAGCACATATTGCTCTGGTCGGTGATCGCCACCGCCGGCATATTCATCCCGGCCAGGGCCTTGGCCAGCGGCTTGATCCGCACCAGGCCGTCGACCAGGGAGAATTCGGAGTGCACGCGAAGGTGAACGAAGGAGACCGGCATGGAGGATCCTGTAGCAGTGCTGAACGACAAGGGCGGGATTGTAGCGTATTGCTCTTCGCTTGCCTCGCCTGCAGGTCAGCGGTTGGTTGCAGAATGCATCGCGGGGCAAGCCCGCTCCCACGCAGCCGATTCCAGTGCAGGCTTGGCGTGGGAGCGGGCTTGCCCCGCGATGAATGGCGCCGATCAGATCAGCGAGGTGGAAATACCTTCACGGGCTTCCCATGCGGCCCGAACAGGCGCGAACGAGCGCCGATGAATGGGCGTCGGCCCAAGACGTGCCAGGGCCTCGAGGTGTACCGGGGTCGGATAGCCCTTGTGCCCGCCGATCCCGTACCCCGGGTAGATCAGCTCGAACTCGCTCATCTCGCGATCACGGGTAACCTTGGCCAGGATCGAAGCCGCCGCGATCGCCGGCACCTGGGAGTCGCCCTTGACCACCGGCGCCGCCGGCACGGCCAGCTTCGGGCAACGGTTGCCGTCGATCAGCGCCAGTTTCGGCGTGATGTGCAGCCCTTCGACCGCGCGCTGCATGGCCAGCATGGTGGCCTGGAGGATGTTCAGGCGGTCGATCTCCTCGACCTCGGCCCGGGCGATGAAGAAGCTCAGGGCCTTTTCGCGAATCTCGTCGAACAGCGCGTCGCGCTTGGCCTCGGTAAGCTTCTTCGAGTCGTTCAGACCGAGGATCGGCCGGCGCGGGTCGAGAATCACCGCCGCGGTGACCACCGCGCCGCACAGCGGGCCGCGACCCACTTCATCGACGCCGGCCACCAGCTCTTCAACCAGGTTGAAATCCAGTCCCATCTGCATGTCAGCTGTCCTTCAACAGGGCGAGCACCGCGTCGGCCGCCTGGTTGGAGGCGTCGCGGCGCAGGGTGCGGTGGATCTGGTCGAAACTGTCGGTCTGTTGCGAGCCGTCCTTGACCAGCGGCGCCAGGGTCTGCGCCAGGGCTTCGCTGGTGGCGGCGTCCTGCAGCAGCTCCGGCACCAGCAGGCGCTGGGCCAGCAAGTTGGGCAGCGACACGTACGGGCTCTTGACCATGCGCTTGAGGATCCAGTAGGTCAGCGGCGCCAGGCGGTAGGCCACCACCATCGGTCGCTTGTACAGCATCGCTTCAAGGGTGGCGGTGCCGGAGGCGATCAGCACCGCGTCACAGGCGGCCAACGCCTGGTGCGAGCGGCCGTCCAGCAGGGTCAGCGGCAGCTCGCGCCCTTCGAGCATCTGCTCGACCTGGGCGCGCCGGGCGGCATTGGCGCACGGCAGCACGAAGCGCACGCCGGGCACCAGCTCGCACAGGCGCTGGGCGGCATCGAGGAACAACGCCCCCAGGCGTCCCACCTCACCACCCCGGCTGCCGGGCATCAGCGCGATCACCGGCCCTTCGCCCAGGCCGAGCTCGGCACGCGCCGCGCCACGGTCGGCCTCCAGGGGAATGGTGTCCGCCAGCGGATGGCCGACGAAACGCACCGGCACACCTTGCTCTTCATAGAATCGCGCTTCGAACGGCAGCAGGGTGAGCATCAGGTCGCACCCCTCGCGAATCTTCAGCACGCGCTTCTGCCGCCAGGCCCAGACCGACGGGCTGACGTAATGCACCGTCTTGATCCCGGCCTGGCGCAGCTTGAGTTCGATATTGAGGGTGAAATCGGGGGCGTCGATGCCAATGAACACGTCGGGCTTTTCGCCGATCAGCGTCTGGATCAGTTCCTTGCGCCGCTTGAGCAGCTCGCGCAGGCGCCCGAGCACCTCGACCAGGCCCATGACGGCTAGACGTTCCATCGGAAAGTAGGAGGTCATGCCCTCGGCTTCCATCAAGGGACCGCCAACACCGATGAACCGTACATCGGGATGACGTGCCTTGATGGCGCGCATCAGGCCGGAACCAAGAATATCGCCGCTGGCCTCGCCCGCGACCAGCGCCACGCAGAGCTGGGCCATGTCAGCGGGTGATGCCGCGTGCGGAATTGGCGATCGATTGGCGGAACAGGTCGACTTCGGGGAACTGCGTTACCAGTTCATCCAGCTCCTTGAGCGCCTCTTCGACGGTCAGGCCCTGCCGGTAGACGATCTTGTAGGCGCGACGCAGGGCGTGCAGTACTTCGTCGCTGAAACCGCGACGGCGCAGGCCTTCGAAGTTCATGCTGCGCGCCTCGGCCGGGCTGCCGAACACGGTGACGTAGGCCGGTACGTCCTTGCCAATCGCGGTGCCCATGCCGGAAAACGCGTGGGCGCCGATATGGCAGTACTGGTGTACCAGGGTGTAGCCGGACAGGATCGCCCAGTCGCCAACATGCACATGGCCCGCCAGCGCGGTGTTGTTGACCAGGATGCAGTGGTTGCCGATGACGCTGTCGTGGCCGATGTGGGCATAGGCCATGATCAGGTTGTGATCGCCCAGGGTCGTTTCCGAACGGTCCTGCACGGTGCCGCGGTGGATGGTGACACCCTCGCGGATCACGTTGTGGTCACCGATCACCAGGCGCGTCGGCTCACCCTTGTACTTCAGGTCAGGGGTGTCTTCACCGATAGATGAAAACTGGTAGATACGGTTGTGCTTGCCGATGCGGGTCGGCCCCTTGAGCACCACGTGCGGACCGATGACGGTGCCCTCCCCGATTTCCACATCGGGGCCTACGATCGACCAGGGGCCGACCTCGACGCCCTCGGCCAGCTTGGCCGAGGGGTCGATGATCGCCCTTGGGTCAATCGAACTCATAGGGAGCGTTCCGCGCAGGTGATCTCGGCCGAGCAGACCGGCTTGCCGTCCACCAGGGCGCGGCACTCGAACTTCCAGATCATGCTCTTGCGGCTGAGGAACCTGGCTTCCAGCACCAGCTGGTCGCCCGGCAGCACCGGCTGGCGGAAGCGCAGCTTGTCGGAGCCGACGAAGTAGTAGAGGGTGCCGTCCGCCGGCTTGGCGTCGAGCATCTTGAATCCGAGAATCCCGGCCGCCTGGGCCATCGCCTCGATGATCAGCACGCCCGGCATGATCGGATGCGCCGGGAAGTGGCCATTGAAGAACGGCTCGTTGATGCTGACATTCTTGTAGGCACGAATGCTTTGGGCCTCGAAGTCCAGGTCCGTCACACGATCCACCAACAGGAACGGGTAACGGTGAGGCAGGTATTCGCGAATCTCGTTGATGTCCATCATTTCGGGGGGAAGCCTGTATAAGAATAGGGAGCGCAGGTGCTGACCACACGCTCCTTTTGCAGATCCAAAGAGGAGCCAGCTAGCGACTGTAACGCTTGCTCAGTAAATGGTATCAGCCTTCTGATGCCGGCTGGCCACCTGAGGTCACGGTGTCGACACGCTTTTCCAGCTGCTGGAGACGCTTGGACATCTCGTCCAGCTGGCGAATGCGAGCGGCGCTCTTGCGCCACTCGGCCAAGGGTTGCATGGCCGTACCGGAAGAATAGCCACCCGGCTCGGTAATCGAACGGGTCACCATGGTCATGCCGGAGACAAAGACATTGTCGCAGACGTCGATGTGGCCGACCATCCCGACGCCACCGGCAATCATGCAATGCTTGCCGATCCGGGTGCTGCCGGAAATCCCGACGCAGGCCGCCATCGCCGTGTGGTCGCCGACCTGCACGTTGTGGGCGATCTGGATCTGGTTGTCGAGCTTGACGCCATCGCCAATGCGGGTGTCCGACAGCGCGCCGCGGTCTACCGCGGTGTTCACACCGATCTCCACGTCATCACCCAGGGTGACGCCGCCGATCTGCGCGATCTTGCGCCAGATACCTTTCTCGTTGGCAAAGCCGAAGCCCTCGCCGCCGATCACCGCGCCGGATTGGATGACCACCCGCTTGCCGATGGTCACGTCGTGATACAGCGTGACCCGCGGGGCCAGCCAGCCACCCTCGCCGATGACGCAGCGGGCACCGACGAAGCAGTGCGCGCCAACCGTTACATTGGCGCCAATGCGCGCACCGCTCTCGATCACCGCGAACGGGCCGATGCTGGCGCTGGCATCCACCTGGGCATCCTCGGCAACCACGGCGCTGGGATGGACTCCCGCCACAGCCTTGGGCTTTGGATCGAACAGGTGCGAAATGCGTGCATAGGCCAGGTAAGGGTCGGGAACGATCAGGGCGTTGCCGGCAAAACCTTCGGCGTCCTCGGCCTTGAGCAATACCGCGCTGGCCGAGGAATCGTCCAGGAACTTGCGGTACTGCTTGTTGGCCAGGAAGCTCAACTGCCCGGAACCGGCCTCCTGCAAGGTGGCCAGCCCGGTGATCTGCAGCGCTTCGGGGCCTTTGAGTTCGGCCCCGAGGGCCTCGGCCAGCTGGCCGAGCGTCATGGTCACGGTCATATCAACGAGCTTGGTTCATGCGCTCGATGACCTGGCGGGTGATGTCGTACTGCGGCTTGACATCGATGACCGCGCCACGCTCCAGAACCAGGTCGAAACCGCCCTTCTTGATCACTTCCTCGACAGCACCGTCAAGCTTCGGCTTGAGTTGCTTGAGCATGTCGCGGTCGGCCACGGCCTTGGCTTCGTTAAGTTCCTTGGACTGGAACTGGAAGTCACGGGCTTTTTGCTTGAACTCGAGTTCCAGGCGTTCACGCTCAGGCTGAGGCATCTTGTCGCCGCCCTTGATCAGGCGGTCCTGGATACCCTTGGCGCTGCTTTCCAGGCCCTTGAGCTTGGTCAGTTGCGGACCGAACTTCTTCTCGGCGTCAACGGCGTACTTCTTGGCCGCATCGGATTCCAGCAGGGCCATCTGATAGTTCAGCACGGCAACTTTCATTTCGGCGAAAGCCGGGGTGGCGACCAGCGCCGCGGCCACGAGGGCCAGTTGGGTCAACTTACGCACGATGCACTCCTGGATAATCCGTTGTCGTTATGCAAGGGCCGACCTCAGAAGGTCTGGCCCAGAGAGAATTGGAACACTTGCGTGTCGGCGTCGTCCGGCTTCTTGATCGGCATCGCCAGGCTGAAGCTCAACGGGCCCAGCGCGGTGATCCAGGTCACACCCAGACCGACCGAGCTGGCCATGTCCGAGAAACCGACCTTGGTGCAATCGGGCTTGGAGCCGCAGTTGGTGTCGAACACGTTACCCACGTCCCAGAACACGGACGTGCGCAGCGAACGCTGATCCTTGACGAACGGCAGCGGGAACAGCAGCTCCACGCCACCCTGGACGAGGACGTTGCCACCGAACGGCAGCGGATCCTGGTCCGGGTCGGCGATGGTGCCCTGGTTGCCGGTTACCGCGGCGCCACGACTCGGGGTGCTACGTGGACCCAGGGTGCTGTCCTTGAAGCCGCGCACGGAGTTGAAGCCGCCCGCGTAGTAGTTTTCATAGAACGGCAGGCCGGAGGTCGAGCCGAAACCATCACCATAGCCCAGCTCGGTGTGCAGGCGCAGGGTGTAGTCGTTGTTGATCGGCTTGAACAGCTGGCCGCGGTAGTCGAGCTTGTAGAACGACAGGTCGCTGCCAGGCACGGTGGTTTCCAGGGTCAGGCTCTGGGAGTGACCGCGGGTAGCCAGCACGCCTTTGTTCAGGGTCGACTCGGACCAGCCGATCGACGCCTTGAAGTTCAGGAAGTTGTCGCCCTCGTCCTGGAGGAACTTGAAGATCTCGTCGACGGTGTAGCGGCCGGTCTTGATCTTGTCCTGCTGCACGGTCAGGCCGTAGGTCAGGCGCGAGGTCTCGCTGATCGGGTAGCCGAGGCTGACACCGGCACCGAGGCTGTCCACCGCGTAGCTGGCCACGTCGACGTCGAGGTCGTCGTAGTCGGTGCTGCGGTAGAAGGCGTTGTAGCCCAGGCTCACGCCATCGGCGGTGAAGTAGGGGTCGACGTAGCCGAAGTTGTAGCGGGTCTGGTACTCGGAACGGGTCAGGCCGATGGAGACCTTGTTACCGGTACCGAGGAAGTTGTTCTGGCTGATCGAGCCGCCCAGGATCAGGCCGGCGCTCTGGGCGAAACCGACGCTGGCGGTGATCGAGCCGGAGGCCTGCTCTTCGACGCTGTAGTTGACGTCGACCTGGTCGTCGGTGCCCGGCACCGGCGGCGTCTCGACGTTGACTTCCTTGAAGAAGCCCAGGCGCTCGAGGCGGGTCTTGGACTGGTCGATCAGGTAGGTCGAAGCCCAGCCGCCTTCCATCTGACGCATTTCGCGGCGCAGTACTTCGTCTTCGGTCTTGGTGTTGCCGCGGTAGTTGATGCGGTTGACGTAGGCACGCTTGCCCGGATCGACGACGAACATGATGTCGACGGTGTGATCCTGGTCATTCGGCTGCGGCACGCCGTTGACGTTGGCGAAGGTGTAGCCTTCGTTGCCCAGACGACGGGTGATCAGGTCGGAGGTGGTGGTCATCACCTTGCGCGAAAACACCTGGCCCGGCTGCACCAGCAGCAGCGACTTGACCTGGTCTTCCGGCACTTTCAGGTCACCAGACAGCTTCACGTCGCGGACGGTGTACTTCTCGCCCTCGTTGATGTTGACGGTGATGTAGACGTGCTTCTTGTCCGGGGTGATCGACACCTGGGTGGACGCGATGTCCATGTTGATGTAGCCGCGGTCCAGGTAGTAGGAACGCAGGCGCTCCAGGTCACCGGAGAGTTTTTCCCGGGCGTACTTGTCGTCGTTCTTGAAGAACGACAACCAGTTGGTGGTCTTGAGCTCGAACAGCTGGCCGAGGGTCTCGTCGTCGAAGACCGTGTTGCCCACCACGTTGATGTGCTGGATCGCGGCCACGGTGCCTTCGTTGATCTTGATCTTCAGGCCCACGCGGTTGCGCGGCTGCGGCACGACTTCGGCGTCGACCTCGGCGGAGTAGCGGCCCTGGGCCACGTACTGGCGCTGCAGTTCGTTACGCACGCCTTCCAGCGTCGCGCGCTGGAAGATCTCGCCTTCGGCCAGGCCCGACTGTTTCAGGCCTTTCATCAGGTCTTCGGTGCTGATCGCCTTGTTGCCTTCGATCTCGATGCTCGACACCGAGGGGCGCTCGACCACGTTGATGATCAGGACATTGCCGTCGCGGTTCAGCTGGATGTCCTGGAAGAAGCCGGTCTTGAACAGCGAGCGGGTCGACTCGACCAGACGGCGGTCGTCGACCTGGTCACCGACGTTCAGCGGCAACGCGCCGAACACGCTGCCGGCGGACACCCGCTGCAGGCCGTTGACACGAATATCGGAGATGGTGAAGGACTCGGCGTGAACTTCAGCGATCATCAGTGCGGAGAGCACCGCAGTTAGCAGCAGACGTTTCATGAAGTCCTTTTATTCCAACTGGCAATAAACAACCTGCCGCGACAAGGCGGCAGGTTTTCGCGATTGAGCGAAGCTTTTATAGTCGACCCAGATCGTTGATCAGGGCGAGCAACATCACCCCGACGACCAAACTGATACCGATCTGGACCCCCCAACCTTGCACCCGATCCGAGAGCGGACGACCGCGCGCCCACTCGATCAGGTAGAACAGCAAATGCCCCCCATCCAGTACCGGGATGGGCAGCAGGTTCAGAACCCCCAGGCTTATGCTCAGGTAGGCCAGGAAATTCAGGAAATCCCCAACGCCCGACTGGGCTGAAGCGCCCGCCACTTTAGCAATGGTTATCGGTCCGCTCAAGTTTTTTACCGAGAGCTCCCCGAACAGCATTTTCTTCAGCGATTCGAGGGTCAGGACGCTCATGCTCCAGGTGCGGGAAAGCCCCTCGCCGACTGCTTCCAGCGGACCATAGCTGACCTCGCGGAGCATCTTCGCCGGCCACTCGGCGGCCTTGACCCCGGCGCCCAGATAGCCGCCAGAAGCCTGACCCTCACCTTTGCGCGCCAGGGTGACGGCAACCTCGAGTGGCGCGCCGTCGCGCTCGATGCGCAGGCCGACCTTTTTCTCGGGACGCGCGCGGACCGCGTCGACCACCTGCTGCCAGTCGGCCAGCTCGACGCCGTCGAGCGCCAGCAGCTTGTCACCGGTCTTGAGCCCGGCCGCCGCCGCTGGCCCCTTCGGATCGATCTCGGCCAGCACAGGCACCACCGCCGGGCGCCAAGGGCGCAGGCCAAGGGACTGGATCGGCTCCGGCTCGTCGACGCCCTTGAGCCACTGATTCAGGGAAACATCGAGCTGGCGCTCGGCGGTCGCGCCCTCGTCGAGCACCCCGACCCGCAGCGTGCCGCTCTCGCCGAGGCGGCGCACCAGCTGCAGGTTGACCGCCGACCAACCATTGGTCGGTTCGCCATCGATGGAGACGATTTCCTGGCCGACGCTCAGACCGGCGCTGGCTGCCAGGCTGCCGGCCTCGACGCCACCGATGACCGGACGTACCTGTTGCGAGCCCAGCATGGCCACCACCCAGAAGAACAGGATGGCAAGCAGGAAGTTGGCGATGGGGCCGGCGGCCACGATGGCGATGCGCTGGCGGACCGACTTGCGGTTGAACGACTGCTCGACCAGCGCTGGCGGGACCTCGCCCTCGCGCTCGTCGAGCATCTTGACGTAGCCGCCCAGGGGGATCGCGGCGACGACGAACTCGGTGCCGTGGCGATCATGCCAACGCACCAGCGGCGTGCCGAAGCCCACCGAGAAACGCAGGACCTTGACCCCGCAACGCCGCGCCACCCAGAAGTGGCCGAACTCGTGGAAGGTAACCAGCACACCCAGGGCAATCAGGGTGCCGACAATCATGTAGAGCGCAGTCATGTCCAATCTCCGGGTGACATTCGGCGGAGTCGGCCGCAGGCTTCAGCGGCCGTGGCGTCGCAGCCATTCCCGGGACAGCTCCCGGGCACGCTGGTCGGCGGCGAACACCGCCTCGAGGGTGGGCAATGCCACCACGGGCTCCTGATCGAGCACCTGTTCGATCATACCCGCGATCTCCGGGAAGCGGATACGCCGCTGGAGAAACGCCTCGACAGCCACTTCGTTGGCGGCGTTGAGCACCGCCGGCGCGCTGTTGCCCGCCTCGGCAGCCTGACGCGCCAGGCGCAGGCATGGGAAGCGCTGTTCGTCGGGCGCCTGGAAATCCAGACGGGCGATGGCGAACAGGTCCAGCGGCGCGACACCCGAATCGATACGCTCCGGCCAGGCCAGGGCGTTGGAGATCGGCGTGCGCATGTCCGGGTTGCCCAGCTGGGCAAGCACCGAGCCATCGACGTAATCCACCAGCGAGTGAATGACACTCTGCGGGTGCACCACCACTTCAATCTGGGACGGCTTGGCATCGAACAGCCAGCAGGCCTCGATCAGTTCCAGGCCTTTGTTCAGCATGCTGGCCGAGTCGACCGAGATCTTGCGACCCATGGACCAGTTCGGGTGCGCGCAGGCCTGCTCCGGTGTTACATCCAGCAATGCTTCAGCAGGGGTTTCGCGGAACGGCCCACCGGAGGCGGTCAGCAGGATCCGGCGCACGCCAACAGCGCCCAGGCCACGGGCGTAATCGCCGGGCATGCACTGGAAGATCGCGTTGTGCTCGCTGTCGATCGGCAGCAACACCGAACCACTGCGGTGCACCGCATCCATGAACAAGGCCCCGGACATCACCAGGGCCTCCTTGTTGGCCAGCAACACCTTCTTGCCCGCCTCGACCGCGGCCAGGGTCGGGCGCAGGCCGGCGGCGCCGACGATGGCCGCCATCACGGTATCCACCTCGGACGCAGCGGCCACCTGACACAACCCGGCCTCACCCTCGAGCACCTCGGTGGCGCAGCCCGCCGCGGCCAACCCCTGACGCAGGCGCATGGCCGCCTCGGCGCTCGGCACCACGGCGAACGCCGGACGATGACGCTCGCACAGGGCCAGCAGTTCGTCGATGCGCGAATAGCCGCTGAGGGCGAACACCTGGTAACGGTCAGGGTGGCGGGCCAATGACATCCAGCGTGCTCAGGCCGATGGAGCCGGTGGCCCCCAGCACGGTTATGCGTTGCACGGCACTCACATCACACCCCACTCAGCCGCCCACAGCAGCACGGCAAACATCGGAATCGCCGCGGTCAGGCTGTCGATGCGATCGAGCACGCCGCCATGACCCGGCAGCAGGTTGCTGCTGTCCTTGATGCCTTCACGGCGCTTGAACATGCTTTCGGTCAGGTCGCCGACCACCGAGGACATCACTACAACGACAGCCCCCAGCAGGCCCAGCAGCACCTGGCCGACACTCCAGTCGCGGGAGTAACCCACGGCCAGGGTAATCAGCAGGCTGACCGCGAGGCCGCCATAGACGCCCTCCCAGCTCTTGCCCGGACTGACCTGCGGCGCCAGCTTGCGCTTGCCGAAGGCCCGACCGGAGAAGTACGCGCCGATATCGGCAGCCCAGACCAGCACCATCACCGACAGGATCAGCCAGTTGCCCAACGGCCAGTGCTTGAGCAGCACCAGGCCCTGCCAGGCAGGCAGCAGTACCAACAGGCCAATCAGCAGGCGACAGGCGGCGCTGCTCCACAGCTCGCCGCTGCGCGGGTAGGTCAGCACCAACCAGGTGGCCAGGGCCCACCAGATCACCGAGGCGCCCAGCACCCAGGGCGCAAGATCGGGCATCAGGTAGAGCAACATCAGGCCGCCCGCCACCACCGCGGCGTAGGCGATGCGCAGCGGCTGCGCGACCAGGCCGGCCAGGCGCGCCCACTCCCAGGCACCGAGCGTCACCACGAAGCCGATGAACAGGGCGAAATCTCCACCGTTGAGCAGGAAGAAACCACCCAACGCGATCGGCAGCAGGATCAGCGCGGTAATGATGCGTTGTTTAAGCATTAAGCACGGGCTCCGGCTTCGACCTGCTCGCTGGTCTTACCGAAGCGGCGCTGGCGCGAAGCGAAATCGGCCAGCGCGTTGCGCATGGCCTCGTGTTTGAAGTCCGGCCAATAGAGGTCGGAGAAGTACAGCTCGGCGTAGGCCAGCTGCCACAGCAGGAAGTTGCTGATACGGTGCTCGCCGCCGGTGCGGATGCACAGATCGGGCAACGGCAGGTCGCCGGTGGCAAGGCAGGTCTGCAACAACTCCGGTGTGATGTCGTCCGGCCGCAGATGACCGGCCTGAACCTCACGCGCCAGGCGCTGGGCAGCCTGGGCGATATCCCACTGGCCGCCGTAGTTGGCGGCGATCTGCAGAATGAAACGGTTGCTGCCTGCGGTCGCGGCCTCGGCCTCGCGCATCGCCGCCTGAAGCTCAGGATGGAAGCGCGAGCGGTCGCCAATGATGCGCAGGCTGATGTTGTTGTCGTTCAGGCGCGAGGCCTCGCGGCGCAGCGCCTTGAAGAACAGCTCCATCAGGGCACTGACTTCGTCCGCCGGTCGCTGCCAGTTCTCACTGGAGAACGCAAAAAGCGTGAGCACCTCGACCTTCGCCTCGGCGCACACTTCGATCACGGCGCGCACCGCATCGACACCCGCTTTATGCCCGGCAACGCCGGGCATGAAGCGTTTCTTCGCCCAGCGATTATTCCCATCCATGATGATCGCCACGTGACGCGGCACCACGGAGGGCACAGTCTGCTTGGTCTTTTCCATGAAGGCGTCCTGACCCTTAGATGGCCATCAGGTCCTTTTCTTTTGCTTCGGTGGCCTTGGCGATCTGCGCCTCGATATCCTTGATCAGCTTGTCGATGTCGGCACTGGCACGACGCTCTTCGTCTTCACTGATTTCCTTGTCCTTGGACAGCTTCTTCAGGTCACCCATGGCGTCACGACGGATGTTGCGCACGGCAACGCGCGCATCTTCGGCCGCGGCGCGAGCCTGCTTGGTGAAGCCCTTGCGGGTTTCTTCGGTCAGCGGGGGCATATTGACCAGCAGCAACTCGCCCAGGTTGGTCGGATTGAGATTCAAGCCGGCGCTGCCGATGGCCTTGTCGATGGCGCCCAGCATGTTGCGCTCGAAAGGCACGACTTGCAGGGTCTGGTTGTCCTTGACGGTCACGTTGGCGACACTGGTCAGCGGGGTGTCGGAGCCATAGTAAGGCACCATCACGCTGCCCAGGACGCTCGGATGCGCCTTGCCGGTGCGGATCTGGCCAAATGCGTGGATCAGCGACTCCAGCGACTTTTGCATGCGCGCCTGGGCGTCTTTCTTGATTTCGTTGATCATTTTTGAACTTCCTCGATCAGAGTTCCTTCCGCGCCGCCATGCACGATGTTCAGCAGGGCGCCGGGCTTGTTCATGTTGAAGACGC
The DNA here is from genome assembly GCF_057284075.1 of Pseudomonas sp. TE31087. Classification (NCBI taxonomy): domain Bacteria; kingdom Pseudomonadati; phylum Pseudomonadota; class Gammaproteobacteria; order Pseudomonadales; family Pseudomonadaceae; genus Pseudomonas; species Pseudomonas sp. TE31087. The sequence goes on along the minus strand of NZ_JBXVNN010000001.1, from coordinate 5,567,730 downwards.
GCAGCGGCATCTTGTGATCGCGGCAAAGGCAGATTGCCGTCAGGTCCATTACGCCCAGCTTGCGATCCAGCACTTCATCGTAGGACAGATGATCGAACTTCTCGGCATGCGGGTCCTTGAATGGATCTGCAGTGTATACACCATCGACCTTGGTTGCCTTCAATACCACGTCGGCATCGATTTCGATGGCGCGCAGGCAAGCGGCGGAGTCGGTGGTGAAGAACGGGTTGCCGGTACCGGCAGCGAAGATCACGACTTCCTTGGAGTTCAGGTGGCGCATGGCCTTGCGGCGATCGTAGTGATCGGTCACGCCTACCATGGAGATGGCCGACATGACGATGGCGGTGATGTTCGCCCGCTCCAGCGCGTCGCGCATGGCCAGGCCGTTCATCACGGTGGCCAGCATGCCCATGTGGTCGCCGGTAACGCGGTCCATGCCGGCTGCACTGAGCGCCGCGCCACGGAACAGGTTGCCACCACCGATCACCAGGCCGACCTGAACGCCGATGCCGACCAGCTGGCCGACTTCCAGCGCCATGCGATCCAGGACCTTGGGGTCGATCCCGAACTCTTCCGAGCCCATCAGGGCCTCGCCGCTAAGTTTGAGTAGAATGCGTTTATAGCGAGCCTGATGACCACTGCCCTGCTGAGCCATTGCGAATCTCTCCTGCGGCGTTTGTAAAAATCTGGCGGGCTGTTTCAGCCTGCGCGTAACTCTAGCGTGACGCAATTCATGCGTCAGCGAACAACGGTCTCGTGAACCGCTCCCGCTTTGACAAAGAGGCTGCGCGCGTAAGCGGGCAGCCTCTTCGGGGCGACAGACAAATCCGTCTTACTGCTTGGCGGCAGCTACCTGGGCGGCAACTTCGGCAGCGAAGTCGTCAACCGGCTTCTCGATGCCTTCGCCGACCTTGAAGTAGGTGAAGGAAACGATTTCAGCACCGGCTTTCTTGGCCAGCGCGCCGACTTTGACTTCCGGATCCATGACGAAGGCTTGCTCTTTCAGCGAGGCTTCGGCCTTGAACTTGGAGATACGACCGTTGATCATGTTTTCAACGATGTTTTCCGGCTTGCCGGCGATCTTGTCGGCGTTCAGCTGCAGGAAGACGTTCTTCTCGCGCTCGATGGCCTCGGCGGAGATTTCCGACGCATCCAGGAACTCTGGGTTCGAGGCTGCAACGTGCATGGCAATGTTCTTGGCCAGGTCGACGTCGCCGCCTTTCAGGACAACAACGGCACCGATCTTGTTGCCGTGCAGGTAGGCACCGACAACGTCGCCTTCAACGCGCACCAGGCGACGGATGTTGACGTTCTCGCCGCACTTGGCAACCAGGGCTTCACGAGCGGCTTCACGCGAGGCGATCAGCGGAGCTGCGTCGGTCAGCTTCTGGGCGAAGGCTTCTTCGATGCTTTCAGCAACGAAGTTCTTGAAGTCGTCCTGCAGAGCCAGGAAGTCGGTCTGCGAGTTCACTTCCAGCAGAACGGCGGATTTACCGTCGGTCTTGACGGCGATAGCGCCTTCAGCAGCGACGTTGCCAGCCTTCTTGGCGGCCTTGATGGCGCCCGAGGCACGCATGTCGTCAATGGCTTTCTCGATGTCGCCGCCGGCCTTTTCCAGGGCCTTTTTGCAATCCATCATGCCTTCGCCAGTACGCTCGCGCAGTTCTTTGACCAGCGCCGCAGTAATTGCTGCCATTTCAAAATCCTCTTGGAAAGTTTTTCAACCATTCCACCCGCTCGTCACGGGCGTTAAATTCTGCAAATCGCTGCCTTTATATCAGCTCGCCCATGATGCGGGGCCGTTGCTGACAGCAGGATTTCAAGGTGGCAAAAAGGGGGCCAAGCCCCCTTTTTGCGTGCCAAGTAGACGCCAGGCGTCAATTACTCAGCAGCAGGTGCAGCCGCTTCTTCAGCGTAGACTTCAGTGCCGCCGGCAACGTTGTTGCGGCCGCGGATGACGGCGTCAGCCATCGAAGTCATGTACAGCTCGATGGCGCGGATAGCGTCATCGTTACCTGGGATGATGTAGTCAACACCTTCCGGGCTGCTGTTGGTATCGACAACGCCGATGACCGGAATGCCCAGCTTGTTGGCTTCGGTGATGGCAATGCGCTCGTGGTCGACGTCGATCACGAACAGGGCATCAGGCAGGCCGCCCATGTCCTTGATACCACCCAGGCTGCGGTCCAGTTTTTCCAGATCGCGCGAACGCATCAGGGCTTCTTTCTTGGTCAGCTTGGCAAAGGTGCCGTCTTCGGCCTGGGTTTCCAGGTCGCGCAGACGCTTGATCGAGGCGCGGATGGTCTTGTAGTTGGTCAGCATGCCGCCCAACCAACGGTGGTCAACGTATGGCGAACCGCAACGAGCAGCTTGCTCGGCGACGATCTTGCCGGCGGAACGCTTGGTGCCGACGAACATGATCTTGTTCTTGCCCTGGGCCAGGCGCTCTACGAAGGACAGAGCTTCGTTGAACATTGGCAGGGTTTTTTCCAGGTTGATGATGTGGATCTTGTTACGCGCGCCGAAAATGTACTTGCCCATTTTCGGGTTCCAGTAACGGGTCTGGTGGCCGAAGTGCACACCGGCCTTCAGCATATCGCGCATGTTGACTTGGGACATGATAGTTCCTTGATAAGTCGGGTTGGGCCTCCACGTATCCCAATGACCAACCCGTGTTTCCAGGGAAACCGGGCACCCAGGCCATCGTGTCGACACGTGTGTGGGTTTGAGCTGACGGAGGACATCCCCCGAAAGCGGCGCATTTTATACCACAGGCCGAGCGCGAACGGAACCCGGATCATGCTTCGTCCGTCAGCGGCTTTTGCAGCAACCATGCTTTGCGGCCAGAATGCCTTCAATAGACCAGCGGATCCACGGGACTCTCCCGACAGATCGCCGCCGCGCTCTGGTAGAATCCGGTCTTTCCCGTTTGTTCGCGCCACACAGGGCGCCGTAGAGAGCCTGTTCATGACCGTCACCATCAAGACTGCAGAAGACATCGAGAAGATGCGCATCGCTGGCCGCCTGGCCGCCGAAGTGCTGGAAATGATCGAGGAGCACGTCAAGCCCGGCGTCACCACCGAGGAGCTCGACCGCCTGTGCCACGACTACATCGTCAACGTCCAGCAGGCGATCCCCGCCCCTCTCAACTACAAGGGCTTCCCCAAGTCGATCTGCACCTCGATCAACCATGTGGTCTGCCACGGCATTCCCAATGACAAGGCGCTCAAGGACGGCGACACCATCAACATCGACGTGACCGTGATCAAGGACGGCTACCACGGCGACACCAGCCGCATGTTCCATGTCGGCACCGTCGCGCCATGGGCCGAGCGCCTGTCCAAGGTCACCCAGGAGTGCCTGTACAAGGCCATCGAGCTGGTCAAGCCCGGCTGCCGCCTGGGTGACATCGGCGAAGTGATCCAGAAGCACGCCGAGAAGAACGGTTTCTCGGTGGTCCGCGAGTTCTGCGGCCACGGCATCGGCAAGGTGTTCCACGAAGAGCCGCAGATCCTCCACTACGGCCGCGCCGGTACCGGCATGGAACTCAAGGAAGGCATGACCTTCACCATCGAGCCGATGATCAACCAGGGCAAGGCCGACACCAAGGTGCTGGGCGACGGCTGGACCGCCATCACCAAGGACCGCAAGCTCTCGGCCCAGTGGGAGCACACCCTGGTGGTGACCGCCAGCGGCTACGAGATCTTCACCCTGCGCAAGGACGACACCATCCCGCGCACCTCGGCCTGATACTGACTAACAGGAACGCGACTCGATGCCCCAGGTGGATCCCGAGCTGTTCGACCGCGGCCAGTTCCAGGCGGAACTGGCCCTCAAGGCAAGCCCCATCGCCGCTTTCAAGAAGGCCATCCGCATGGCCGGCGAGGTGCTCGACAAGCGTTTCCGTGAAGGCCGCGAGATCCGCCGGCTGATCGAGGATCGCGCCTGGTTCGTCGACAACATCCTGCAACAGGCCTGGCACCAGTTCAGCTGGGGCGCGCCGGACGGCATCGCCCTGGTGGCGGTGGGCGGCTATGGCCGCGGCGAGCTGCACCCGTTCTCGGACATCGACCTGCTGATCCTGCTCGACGCCGCCGAGCACGAGCAGTACCGCGACGCCATCGAACGCTTCCTCACGCTGCTGTGGGACATCGGCCTGGAAGTCGGCCAGAGCGTGCGCACCGTCGACGAATGCGCCGAGCCGAGCAGGCCCGGGCCGACCTCACGGTCATCACCAACCTGATGGAAAGCCGCACCATCGCCGGCCCCGAGTCGCTGCGCCGACGCATGCTCGACGCCACCAGCACCGCGCACATGTGGCCGAGCAAGGAGTTCTTCCTGGCCAAGCGCGCCGAACTCAAGGCCCGCCACCACAAGTACAACGACACCGAGTACAACCTCGAGCCCAACGTCAAGGGCGGGCCGGGTGGCCTGCGCGACATCCAGACGGTGCTTTGGGTGGCCCGGCGCCAGTACGGCACCCTGAACCTGCACGCCCTGGCCGGCGAGGATTTCCTGCTGGAAAGCGAGAACGAGCTGCTGGCCTCGTCCCAGGCCTTCCTCTGGCGCGTGCGCTATGCCCTGCACATGCTCGCCGGGCGCGCCGAGGACCGCCTGCTGTTCGACCACCAGCGCAGCATCGCCGCGCTGCTGGGCTACACCGACGACAACCCCAAGCGCGCCATCGAACAGTTCATGCAGCAATACTACCGGGTGGTGATGAGCATCAGCCAACTGTGCGACCTGATCATCCAGCACTTCGAGGAGGTGATCCTCGCCGATGACGACAGCGGCGCCACCCAGCCGCTGAACGCACGCTTCCGCCTGCACGACGGCTATATAGAAGCGGTCAACCCGAACGTCTTCCGGCGCACCCCGTTCGCCATGCTGGAGATCTTCGTGCTGATGGCCCAGCACCCCGAGATCAAGGGGGTGCGCGCCGACACCGTGCGCCTGCTGCGCGAACATCGCCACCTGATCGACGACAAGTTCCGCAACGATATCCGCAACACCAGCCTGTTCATCGAGCTGTTCAAGTGCGAGATCGGCATCCACCGCAACCTGCGGCGGATGAACCGCTATGGCATCCTCGGCCGCTACCTGCCGGAGTTCGGCCTGATCGTCGGGCAGATGCAGCACGACCTGTTCCATATCTATACGGTCGATGCGCACACCCTCAACCTGATCAAGCACTTGCGCAAGCTGCAGTACACCCCGGTTTCCGAGAAATTCCCGCTGGCCAGCAAGCTCATGGGGCGCCTGCCCAAGCCGGAGCTGATCTACCTGGCCGGCCTCTACCACGACATCGGCAAGGGTCGCCAGGGTGACCACTCCGAGCTGGGCGCAGTGGACGCACAGGCCTTCTGCGCGCGCCACCAGCTGCCTGCGTGGGACAGCCGGCTGATCGTCTGGCTGGTGCAGAACCACCTGGTGATGTCTACCACTGCCCAGCGCAAGGACCTCTCCGACCCGCAGGTAATCAACGACTTCGCCCTGAACGTGGGCGACGAGACGCGCCTGGACTATCTCTACGTGCTGACCGTGGCCGACATCAACGCCACCAACCCCAGCCTGTGGAACTCCTGGCGGGCGAGCCTGCTGCGCCAGCTCTATACCGAGACCAAGCGCGCCCTGCGCCGGGGCCTGGAGAACCCGCTGGACCGCGAGGAGCAGATCCGCCAGACCCAGAGCGCGGCGCTGGACATCCTGGTGCGCGAGGGCACCGACCCGGACGACGTCGAGCAGCTCTGGTCGCAACTGGGCGATGACTACTTCCTCAAGCACAACGCCGCCGACGTGGCCTGGCACAGCGACGCGATCCTCCAGCAGCCGGCCGACGGCGGGCCGCTGGTGCTGATCAAGGAAACCACCCAGCGCGAGTTCGAGGGTGGCACGCAGATCTTCATCTACGCCCCTGACCAGCATGATTTCTTCGCCGTTACCGTGGCCGCCATGGCCCAGCTCAACCTGAACATCCACGACGCCCGGATCATCACCTCGAGCAGCCAGTTCACCCTCGACACCTACATCGTGCTCGACAACGACGGCGGCTCGATCGGCGACAACCCGCAACGGGTCAGGCAGATCCGCGACGGCCTGACCGAAGCGCTGCGCACCCCCGAGGACTATCCGGCGATCATCCAGCGCCGGGTGCCACGCCAGCTCAAGCACTTCGATTTCCCGCCGCAGGTGACCATCCTCAACGACGCCCAGCGCCCGGTGACCATCCTCGAGATCACCGCACCGGACCGGCCCGGCCTGCTGGCGCGGATCGGGCGGATCTTCCTGGAGTTCGACATCTCGCTGCAGAACGCCAAGATCGCCACCCTCGGCGAGCGCGTGGAGGACGTGTTCTTCATCACCGACGCCGACAACCAGCCGCTGTCCGACCCGCAGCTGTGCAGCCGCCTGCAGGAGGCCATCGTCCAGCAGCTGCAGGCCGGACAGGCCAGCGATGCCAGCCCCACCCGCATGACCTTTTGACGATAACGAGACCTTGCGCCAATGAACCCAGCACTGACCCAGCTCCAGCCCTACCCGTTCGAGAAACTGCGTGCCCTGCTGGGGAGCGTGAAGCCGGCGGCGGACAAACGCCCGATCGCCCTGTCGATCGGCGAGCCGAAGCATGAATCGCCGGCCTTCGTCGCCAAGGCCATGGCCGACAACCTCGACAAGCTGGCGGTCTACCCCAGCACCCTGGGCCTGCCGGCCCTGCGCCAGGCCATCGGCCAGTGGTGCGAGCGGCGCTTCGGCGTACCGGCCGGCTGGCTGGACGCCGACCGCCATATCCTGCCGGTCAACGGCACCCGCGAGGCGCTGTTCGCCTTCACCCAGGCCGTGGTCGATCGCTCGGCAGATGGCCTGGTGGTCAGCCCCAACCCGTTCTACCAGATCTACGAAGGCGCGGCCCTGCTGGCCGGTGCCACCCCGCACTACCTGCCCTGCCTGGAAAACAACGGTTTCAACCCCGACTTCGACGCCGTGCCGGCCGACGTCTGGAAGCGTTGCCAGATCCTGTTCCTGTGCTCCCCGGGCAACCCCACCGGCGCCCTGGTGCCGATGGACACCCTGAAAAAGCTGATCGCCCTGGCCGACGAGCACGACTTCGTGATCGCCGCCGACGAGTGCTATAGCGAGCTGTACTTCGACGAGGACGCGCCACCACCGGGCCTGCTCAGCGCCTGCGCGCAGCTGGGCCGTCAGGACTTCAAGCGCTGCGTGGTATTCCACAGCCTGTCCAAGCGCTCCAACCTGCCGGGGCTGCGCTCGGGCTTCGTCGCCGGCGATGCCGAAATCATCAAGCCGTTCCTGCTGTACCGCACCTACCATGGTTGCGCCATGCCGGTGCAGACCCAGCTGGCCAGCATCGCCGCCTGGCAGGACGAGGCCCATGTGCGCGACAACCGCGACCAGTACCGCGCCAAGTACGATGCCGTGCTCGACATCCTGCAGCCGGTGCTCGACGTGCAACGCCCGGACGGCAGCTTCTACCTGTGGGCCAAGGTGCCAGGCAGCGACGCCGACTTCACCCGCGACCTGTTCGAGGCCGAGCATGTGACCGTGGTGCCGGGTTCGTACCTGTCCCGCGAAGTGGACGGGGTCAATCCGGGCGCTGGGCGCGTGCGCATGGCGCTGGTCGCGCCGCTGGCCGAGTGCATCGAGGCGGCCGAGCGGATTCGCGCGTTCCTGGGCCGCTGATGGCAGGCGCCCCTCCTCACAGGGGGGGCGCAATCTCAATCGAGGCAAGCATTAAGTACCGTCAGTGCAGAACGCTGGCGACCGATAGTTGGCACCTCCCAACCCCTGAAGGTGCACAACGATGTCCGATGTTCTCGTGGCAAACGCGACCTACCGCCTACGCCAGAAGCTGCAACTGCCCCAAGCGATGAAGCCGCGCAAGAAGCGCTCGGTGGCCGATCATTCCGTGTTCTGGCGCCCAGGCCAGACGCTGAGAATCTCGTTCATCGGTACGCCCTGCCCGTGGCTCAAGAAAGCGATCTTCGACACCGCGTGCCAATGGCTGAAATACGCCAACCTGACATTCGAACTCCTCGACAACAACGTCAACGAAGCCGAGATCCGCATCCAGACCGATGTGCAGGAAGGCGTGAATTTCAGTTTCCTGGGCAACCAGGCCCTGGAAGTGGACGGCGCCACCATGGCATTGGGGGTCAAGCTGTCGGACCCGTTGTTCGAGTCGTACGTATTGCATGAGTTCGGGCACGCATTGGGCATGGAGCACGAGCACCAGCACCCACAAGCCAACATCCCCTGGGACCTGGACGCGTTGCGCCAGTTGCTGGCCGTGCTCCTGGTCGACGAGGCCAACAACCCGGATGACCTCGACGAGCTGATCGAAGAGGACCTCGCCACTCAGTTCCTGCCACTGCCCGACAACGGCGACCTGCTCATCCTGCCCTATGACAGCCAGTCGATCATGCATTACCGCATCAGGCAGAAGCTCACGCACCATGGCTTCAAGCGCAGCCATAACCTGAAAATAAGCAAGAAGGACAAGCGCTTCATGCGCCTGGTCTATCCGGCTTCGTGCAAGTAACTAGCGGACCTGCCCGAGATTGGCCTCGCTCAGGTCCAGCTCGCCCAGCACCTGGCGCACCACTTCGTCCCCCACCAAGTGTTGGCGATGCAGCTCGTACAGTTCCAGCCGTTGCGCACGCAGGGCGCGCAGGCGCAAACGACGCTCCAGCTGATCCATCTGCTCGGCCAGCGCCCTGGCCTCGGCGCTGTCGTTGTAGCTGTCCAGCTCATCGCGGTACTCGGCCATCAGCCGCGCCTTGAGCTCGGTGGCCAGAGTCGCCTGGGCGGCATCCTGCGGCGCGTTGGCATCGATCACCTCCTCGGCCTCGAGCGCATGGATCGCCGCCTCTGCCGTGCGTCGCCAGGCCTCCTGCACTTCCTGGTGCAAGCGCTCGTCCGGGCTCTTGGTCACGCCGCGCAGCAGGATCGGCAAGGCAATGCAGGCGCTGACCAGCGACAGCAGTATCACCCCGGCGGCGATGAAGATGAGCAGGTCGCGCTCGGGGAACGCCTTGCTCGCGCCGATCAGCAGCGGCACCGACATCACGCCCGCCAGGGTCACCGCGCCGCGTACGCCGCCCAGGGTCAGCAACCAGCACGAGCGCGCAGTCGGCATCAGCACCAGCGCGGGCTTGCCACGCCAGCGTCTAACCACGCCGATAGCTCGCCAGATGCTCTGCACCCAGATGAACCGCAACAGCACCAGCGTGGCGAAGATTGCCACCACATCCAGGCAGCGCCAGGCCAGGGTCGACCACACGGCAGCCTCGTCGCTCACCACCGCCTTGATGATGTCCGGCAGTTGCAGGCCCAGCAGCAGGAAGATCAGCCCGTTGAAGGCGAACTCCAGCAGCGACCAGACACTGCGGTTGAGCAGGCGGGTGCTGGTCTGCCGGGGCAGCAGGTCCAGCCAGCTCTGCATCATCCCGGCGGCCACCGCCGAGAGAATGCCGGACACGCCGAGGCGCTCAGCGAGCACGTAGGCGGCAAAGGGCAGCAGCAGCATGAACACCACATGGGTGGCCGGGTCGTCCCAGCCACGGGTGATCATCCACATGCGCAGGCGCCCGACCAGCCAGCTCAACGCCACCCCCACCGCCAGGCCACCAAGGGCGACCAGGACGAAAGTCAGGCTGGCCTCGGTCAACGAGAATACCCCGGTTATCGCCGCCACCAGGGCGAACTTGAAGGTCACCAGGCCCGAGGCGTCGTTCATCAGCGCCTCGCCCTGAAGCATGTGCATCAGCGGTGTCGGCAGACGGTCCTGGGCGATGGCCGACACGGCCACGGCGTCGGTGGGCGACAGCACCGCCGCCAGGGCGAAGGCCACCGCCAGCGGAATGCTCGGCAGCAACCAGTGGATGAAGTAGCCGGCCCCGACCACGGTGAACAGCACCAGCCCCACCGCCAGCGCCACCACCGGTCCGCGGATGCGCCACAGTTCGCGCTTGGGCATGCGCCAGCCGTCGGCGAACAGCAGCGGCGGCAGGAACAGGAACAGGAACAGCTCAGGGTCCAGCGCCACGTGCAGCCCCAGGGTCGGCCAGGCCAGCAAGGCGCCGGCGCCGATCTGCACCAGCGGCAAGGGCAGCGGCAGCACCCGCCCGACCAGTTTTGACACGCTCACCAGCATCAGCAGGATAAGGACGGTATAGGCTGACTGCATCGGCAAGCTTCCTGTTTGATCGGAGAAACCACAGCGAGGCGAAACATCGCCATTGAAACAATATGTTAGCGGGGACGCGCTATCGTGGACCGCTGCACGATAGTCGCAGCCTGGCCGTGAATATGTAACACAATGCTACGCGAGAAGCGGTGAAACACATCGGCGTGGCCTTCCAGCCCGCAGGCGTGGCGCCAGCCCCATCGATGCCGCATAATCGGCCCACCCAATCTTCAAGGAGCATCGGGGACGCCCGGCCCGACCAGGCTGCCCCAGGCATTCAATGGCTTACACTCTCTACGGCATCAAAGCCTGCGACACCATGAAAAAGGCCCGCACCTGGCTTGAAGACAAGGCCATCGGCTTCGACTTCCACGACTACAAGACCCAGGGCATCGACCGCGACAGCCTGAACCGCTGGTGCGACGAGCACGGCTGGGAAGTCGTGCTGAACCGCGCCGGGACCACCTTCCGCAAGCTCGATGACGCCAGCAAGGCCGATCTCGACCAGGCCAAGGCCGTCGAATTGATGCTCGCCCAACCGTCGATGATCAAGCGCCCGGTGCTCGACCTCGGCGAGCGCACGCTGGTCGGCTTCAAGCCCGACCTGTACGCCGCGGCGCTGACCTGATCCCGCATTACGCTCCATCCCAATTTCGTACGAGGTAATCGCATGTCTCAATCGCTGTTCAGCCTGGCCTTCGGTGTCGGCACCCAGAACCGCCAGGGCGCCTGGCTGGAAGTCTTCTACGCACAGCCTGTGCTCAAACCCTGCGCCGAACTGGTCGCGGCCGTTGCACCGGTACTGGGCTATGAAGGGGGCAACCAGGCCATCGCCTTCACCACCGCCCAGGCCGCCCAGCTGGCCGACGCGCTCAAGGGCGTCGATGCCGCCCAGGCCGCGCTGCTGACCCGCCTGGCCGAGAGCCACAAGCCGCTGGTCGCCACCCTGCTGGCCGAAGACGGCGCGCTGACCTCCACCCCCGAGGCCTACCTCAAGCTGCACCTGCTGTCGCACCGCCTGGTCAAGCCGCACGGCGTATCGCTGGCCGGCATCTTCCCGCTGCTGCCGAACGTCGCCTGGACCAACCAGGGCGCGGTCGACCTGGCCGAGCTGGCCGAGCTGCAACTGGAAGCGCGCCTGAAAGGCGAACTGCTGGAAGTGTTCTCGGTGGACAAGTTCCCGAAGATGACCGACTACGTCGTGCCGGCCGGCGTGCGCATCGCCGACACCGCCCGTGTGCGCCTGGGCGCCTACATCGGCGAAGGCACCACCATCATGCACGAAGGCTTCGTCAACTTTAACGCCGGCACCGAAGGCCCGGGCATGATCGAAGGCCGCGTCTCCGCCGGCGTGTTCGTCGGCAAGGGCTCGGACCTGGGCGGCGGCTGCTCGACCATGGGCACCCTGTCCGGTGGCGGCAACATCGTCATCAAGGTCGGCGAAGGCTGCCTGATCGGCGCCAACGCCGGCATCGGCATCCCGCTGGGCGACCGCAACACCGTCGAGGCCGGCCTGTACATCACCGCCGGCACCAAGGTGAACCTGCTGGACGAGAACAACCAGCTGGTCAAGGTGGTCAAGGCCCGCGACCTGGCCGGCCAGACCGACCTGCTGTTCCGTCGCAACTCGCTCAATGGCGCGGTGGAGTGCAAGACCCATAAGTCGGCCATCGAGCTGAACGAGGCGCTGCACGCGCACAACTGAGAACCTGCCCGGGTTTGAAGTGATAAGATCGGGTCTGCTCACAGGCGTTGCTTGTGGGCAGACCCGATTTTTATTCCAGGCCCCGCTAACATGTTCCAGCCCTCTCCCTGGCGCGCCGATTTCCCCGCCATCGCCGCCCTGCAACGGCAGCACCAGACCTACCTGGACAGCGCCGCCACCACCCAGAAGCCCCAGGCCTTGCTGGATGCCCTGAGCCATTACTATGGCCATGGCGCCGCCAACGTGCACCGCGCCCAGCACCTGCCCGGCGCCCTGGCCACCCAGGCCTTCGAGGGTACCCGCGACAAGGTCGCCGCCTGGCTCAATGCCGCCGACTCGCGGCAGATCGTTTTCACCCACGGCGCCACCTCGGCCCTGAACCTTCTGGCCTATGGCCTGGAGCACCGCTTCGAGGCCGGTGACGAAATCGCCGTCAGCGCCCTGGAACACCACGCCAACCTGCTGCCCTGGCAACAACTGGCGCATCGACGTCAACTGCGCCTGGTGATCCTGCCGGTGAACGACCTGGGGCATGTCGACCAGGAACAGGCCCTGCAACTGATCGGCCCGCGCACCCGCTTGCTGGCGATCAGCCAGTTGTCCAATGTGCTGGGAACCTGGCAGCCGCTGGCACCGTTGCTGGCCCATGCCCGAGCCCAAGGCGCGCTGAGCGTGGTCGATGGCGCGCAAGGCGTGGTCCATGGTCGCCACGACGTGCAGCAACTGGACTGCGACTTCTATGTGTTTTCCAGCCACAAGCTCTACGGCCCGGATGGCGTGGGCGTGCTGTACGGCCGCCAGCAGGCGCTGGCACTGCTGCGCCACTGGCAGTACGGCGGCGAGATGGTGCAGTTGGCGGACTACCAGGAGGCCAGCTTCCGCCCGGCACCGCTGGGCTTCGAAGCCGGCACGCCGCCGATCGCGGGTGTCATCGGACTGGGCGCCACCCTGGATTACCTGGCCAGCCTCGATGCCAACGCGGTGGTTGCCCATGAGGCCACCCTGCACCAGCATCTGGTACGCGGTCTGGCTGATCGCGAGGGGGTTCGTCTGCTCGGCGCGCCCCAGGTGGCGCTGGCCAGTTTCGTCATCGATGGGGTGCACAACGCCGATATTGCCCACCTGCTGACCGAACAGGGCATCGCCGTGCGCGCCGGGCATCATTGCGCCATGCCGCTGCTCAGGCACCTGGGCCTGGACGGCGCGATCCGCGTGTCGTTGGGGCTCTATTCCGACAGCGACGACCTGCAACGTTTCTTCGAGGCGCTCGACCGGGGCCTGGAGCTGCTGCGATGAGCCTGTCGGCCGAGGCCAGCCAGGCGCTGGAGAGTTTCGAGCAGGCGCGCGGGTGGGAGCAGCGGGCGCGGTTGCTGATGCAGTGGGGGGATCGCCTTGAGCCTTTGACGGATGCGGAGAAGACCGAGGACAACCGCGTGCACGGTTGCGAAAGCCTGGTATGGCTGGTGGCGGTGCAAGATGACGGCCAATGGCGGTTCAAGGCCGGCAGCGATGCGCGGATGCTGCGGGGCTTGCTGGCGCTTCTGCTGGTGCGGGTGCAAGGCTTGGCCAGCGATCAACTGATGGGGTTGGACCTGAGCGCCTGGTTTACCCAGTTGGGGCTGGAGCGGCAGTTGTCGCCGTCACGCAGCAATGGGCTGCATGCGGTGTTGCTGAAGATGGCGGAGCTGGTGTCTAACCGTTGAATCGGTGCTGCCCTCTTCGCGGGTAAACCCGCTCCCACAGGAAGTGTGCAAGACCTGTGGGAGCGGGTTTACCCGCGAAGGGCCCCATTTATTCAGGCTTGATCCGCTCAGAAGGCCGGCGCGCCCCGGCCACCAGTTTCTCCACGGCCTTGCTCGCCGCGACCATGCCGAAGGTCGCGGTAACCATCATCACCGCACCGAATCCACCGGCGCAGTCCAGGCGCACGCCTTCACCGACAAAGCTCTTCTGCAGGCACACGCTGCCATCCCCCTTGGGGTAGCGCAGCTGTTCGCTGGAGAACACGCACGGCACGCCATAGTTGCGGCTGGTGTTGCGCGAGAAGTTGTAGTCGCGGCGCAAGGTCGAGCGCACCCGTGAAGCCAACGGGTCGTTGAAGGTCTTGTTGAGGTCGCCAAGCTGGATCTGGGTCGGGTCGATCTGCCCGCCGGCACCACCGGTGGTGACGATGGCGATCTTGCGACGGCGACACCAGGCGATCAGCGCCGCCTTGGCCATCACGCTGTCGATGCAGTCGATCACGCAGTCCATCTGCTCGGTGATGTACTCAGCCATGGTCTCGCGGGTGACGAAATCGGCCACCGCATGCACCGTGCAGGCTGGGTTGATCGCCCGCAGGCGCTCGGCCATCACCTCGACCTTGGCTCGGCCGACCTGGCCTTCGAGGGCATGGGCCTGACGGTTGGTGTTGCTCACGCAGACATCGTCCAGGTCGAACAGGCTGATCTCGCCCACGCCGCTGCGGGCCAGGGCCTCGGCCGCCCACGAGCCAACCCCGCCAATGCCGACGATGGCCACATGGGCCTGACTCAGGCGCTGCAAGCCGTCGTCGCCGTAGAGCCGGGCGACGCCGGCGAAGCGTGGATCTTCTGTGCTCATGCTGATACCCCGAAAAAACCGGCGCGCATTATAGGCCAAGCCATGGGCTCGCGGGCATAGCGCACGGCCCGATCACGCCACCTGGGCGTGCCAGAGCGGCCACGGATTGGAAAAAATCCTGCCATGCCTGCTTTAATGTCCTATCAAGCAACTATATCTGGACGACAGCCAGGCGGACTGAGAACTACATCCTCTGTCGACAATCCAACGGATTACCTTCCCCGGAATCCGTAGGACCCACGCCCCAGCGGCGACGCCTCGCTCCCCTCTTCGGAACCTCGAACACCTATGTCATCACGTAAATTCGGTCTCAACCTGGTGGTGGTCCTGGCCATCGCCGCGCTGTTCACCGGGTTCTGGGCCTTGATCAACCGCCCGGTATCCGCCCCCGCCTGGCCGGAACAGATTTCCGGTTTCTCCTACTCGCCGTTCCGTCTCGGCCAGAGCCCACAGAAGGGCCAATACCCCAGCGAGGACGAGATCCGCCAGGACCTCGAGCAACTGAACAAGCTGACCGACAACATCCGTATCTACACCGTCGAGGGTACCCAGGCCGAGGTGCCGCGCCTGGCCGAAGAGCTTGGCCTGCGTGTCACCCTGGGGATCTGGATCAGCAACGATCAGGAACGCAATGAGCGGGAGATCGAAAAGGCCATCGGCCTGGCCAACACCTCGCGCAGCGTGGTGCGGGTAGTGGTCGGCAACGAAGCATTGTTCCGCGAGGAAGTCACCGCCGAGCAACTGATCGGCTACCTGGACCGGGTCCGCGCCGCGGTCAAGGTGCCGGTGACCACCAGTGAGCAGTGGCACATCTGGAAGGAGCACCCGGAACTGGCGAAACACGTCGACCTGGTCGCCGCGCACATCCTGCCCTACTGGGAGTTCGTGCCCATGAAGGACTCGGTGCAGTTCGTCCTCGACCGTGCCCGCGAGCTGCGCAAGCAGTTCCCGCGCAAGCCGCTGCTGTTGTCCGAGGTCGGCTGGCCAAGCAACGGCCGCATGCGCGGCGGCGCCGACGCCACCCAGGCCGACCAGGCCATCTACCTGCGCACCCTGGTCAACACCCTCAACCGCCGCGGCTACAACTATTTCGTCATCGAAGCCTACGATCAGCCGTGGAAGGCCAGCGACGAAGGCTCGGTGGGCGCCTACTGGGGCGTGTACAACGCCGAGCGCCAGCAGAAATTCAACTTCGAGGGCCCGATCGTGGCGATCCCGCAATGGCGCGCCCTGGCCGTGGCCTCGGTGGTGCTGGCGATGATCGCCCTGGCCATCCTGCTGATCGACGGCTCGGCCCTGCGCCAGCGCGGGCGCACCTTCCTCACCTTCATCACCTTCCTGTGCGGGTCGGTGCTGGTGTGGATCGCCTATGACTACAGCCAGCAGTACAGCACCTGGTTCAGCCTCACCGTGGGCGTGCTGCTGGCGCTGGGCGCCCTCGGGGTGTTCATCGTGCTGCTGACCGAGGCCCATGAACTGGCCGAGGCGGTGTGGATTCACAAGCGACGGCGGGAGTTCCTGCCCGTGCAGGGCGACAGCGCCTACCGGCCCAAGGTCTCGGTGCACGTGCCGTGCTACAACGAACCGCCGGAGATGGTGAAGCAGACCCTCGACGCCCTCGCCGCGCTGGACTACCCGGACTACGAAGTGCTGGTGATCGATAACAACACCAAGGACCCGGCCGTGTGGGAGCCGCTCAAGGCCCACTGCGAAAAGCTCGGCGAGCGCTTCAGGTTCTTCCACGTCGCGCCGCTGGCCGGTTTCAAGGGTGGCGCGCTGAACTACCTGATCCCGCATACGGCCAAGGACGCCGAGGTGATCGCGGTGATCGACTCGGACTACTGTGTCGATCGCAACTGGCTCAAGCACATGGTGCCGCACTTCGCCGACCCGAAGATCGCCGTGGTGCAATCGCCCCAGGACTACCGCGACCAGCACGAGAGCGCCTTCAAGAAGCTGTGCTACAGCGAATACAAGGGCTTCTTCCATATCGGCATGGTCACCCGCAACGACCGTGACGCGATCATCCAGCACGGCACCATGACCATGACCAGGCGTAGCGTGCTCGAGGAGCTGGGCTGGGCCGAGTGGTGCATCTGCGAGGATGCCGAGCTTGGCCTGCGCGTGTTCGAGAAGGGTCTGTCGGCAGCCTATGCCCATAACAGCTACGGCAAGGGCCTGATGCCCGACACCTTCATCGACTTCAAGAAACAGCGTTTCCGCTGGGCCTATGGCGCCATCCAGATCATCAAGCACCACGCCGGCGCCCTGCTGCGCGGCAAGGGCAGCGAGCTGACCCGCGGCCAGCGCTACCACTTCCTGGCCGGCTGGCTGCCATGGATCGCCGACGGCATGAACATCTTCTTCACCGTCGGCGCGCTGCTGTGGTCGGCGGCGATGATCATCGTGCCGCACCGGGTCGACCCGCCGCTGATGATGTTCGCCATTCCGCCGCTGGCGCTGTTCTTCTTCAAGGTCGGCAAGATCGTCTTCCTCTACCGCCGCGCAGTGGGGGTCAACATGAAAGATGCCTTCGCTGCAGCGCTGGCGGGGCTGGCGCTGTCGCACACCATTGCCAAGGCGGTGCTGTACGGTTTCTTCACCAGCAGCATGCCGTTTTTCCGCACACCGAAGAATGCCGACAGCCACGGTGTGCTGGTGGCGATCTCCGAAGCCCGCGAAGAGCTGTTCATCATGTTGCTGCTGTGGGGCGCGGCGCTGGGGATCTACCTGGTGCAGGGGCTGCCGAGTTCGGACATGCGCTTCTGGGTGGCGATGTTGCTGGTGCAGTCGTTGCCGTACCTGGCGGCGCTGGTGATGGCGTTGCTGTCGTCGTTGCCCAAGCCCGCCGAGAAGGTTGCAGAGCCACAACAGGCTTGAGATCGCCGGGGGCGCGTTGCGCCCCTTTCGCGGCACAAGGCCGCTCCTACACAGGCAGCGCGGTCTTTGTAGGAGCGGCCTTGTGCCGCGAAAGGGCCGTAACGCGGCCCCATTCCACCATGGTTTGATATAAGATAACGCCCCTCAGTTTCCCCGCCTTGCCTTGCCCCGGAGTCCTTCAATGACGGCCCCAGCCGAGCTCTCGCCTACCCTGCAACTGGCCTGCGACCTGATCCGTCGCCCCTCGGTCACCCCGGTCGATGCCGATTGCCAGACCCAGATGATGAACCGCCTGGGCGCCGTCGGCTTCCAGCTCGAGCCGATGCGCATCGAGGACGTCGACAACTTCTGGGCCAGCCATGGCACCCAGGACGGCCCGGTGCTGTGCTTCGCCGGCCACACCGACGTGGTCCCCACCGGCCCGGTGCAACAGTGGCAGCATGAACCGTTCGAGGCGCTGATCGATGCCGACGGCATGCTCTGCGGCCGCGGCGCCGCCGACATGAAGGGCAGCCTGGCGTCGATGGTGGTGGCCAGCGAGCGCTTCGTGCACGACTACCCGAATCACCGCGGCAAGATCGCTTTCCTGATCACCAGCGACGAGGAAGGCCCGGCCCACCATGGCACCAAGGCCGTGGTCGAGCGCCTCAAGGCACGCAACGAACGCCTGGACTGGTGCATCGTCGGCGAACCGTCCAGCACCACCCTGCTCGGTGACGTGGTCAAGAACGGCCGTCGCGGCTCACTTGGCGCCAAGCTGACCGTGCGCGGCAAGCAAGGCCACGTGGCCTACCCACACCTGGCGCGCAACCCGATCCACCTGGCCGCGCCGGCCCTGGCGGAACTTGCCGCCGAGCACTGGGACGAAGGCAACGCGTTCTTCCCGCCGACCAGCTTCCAGATCTCCAACCTCAACTCCGGTACCGGCGCCACCAACGTGGTCCCGGGCGAGCTGACCGCGCTGTTCAACTTCCGCTTCTCCACCGAATCGACGGTCGAAGGCCTGCAGCAGCGCGTCGCGGCAATCCTCGACAAGCATCAGCTGGAATGGAACATCGACTGGGCGCTGTCGGGCCTGCCGTTCCTCACCGAGCCGGGCGACCTGCTCGATGCGGTATCGTCGAGCATCAAGGCGGTCACCGGTCGCGAAACCCGCCCATCGACCAGCGGCGGTACCTCCGACGGCCGCTTCATCGCCACCATGGGCACCCAGGTGGTCGAGCTCGGCCCGGTCAACGCCACCATCCACCAGGTGGACGAACGCATCCTGGCCAGCGACCTCGACCTGCTGACCGAGATCTACTACCAGACCCTGGTACGGTTGCTCGCCTGATGCTCGCCTGCCCTCTCTGCCAGGCGCCGCTGGCGCAACTCGACAATGGCGTGGCCTGCCCCGCCGGCCACCGTTTCGACCGCGCCCGCCAGGGCTACCTGAACCTGCTGCCGGTGCAGCACAAGAACAGCCGCGATCCGGGCGACAACCAGGCCATGGTCGAAGCCCGCCGCGATTTCCTCGACGCCGGCCACTACGCCCCGGTAGCGCACCGCCTGGCGCAACTGGCTGCCGAGCGCCAGCCACAGGCCTGGCTGGACATCGGCTGCGGCGAAGGCTACTACACCGCGCAGATCGCCCAGGCCCTGCCGGCCGCCGACGGCTACGCCCTGGATATCTCCCGCGAGGCGGTCAAGCGCGCCTGCCGCCGCGCCCCCGAGGTGACCTGGATGGTCGCCAGCATGGCCCGCGTGCCCATGGCCGATGCCAGTTGCGGCTTCATCGCCAGCGTGTTCAGCCCGCTCGACTGGCAGGAGGCCAGGCGCCTGCTCGCCCCCGGCGGCGGCCTGATGCGGGTCGGACCGACCAGCGGCCACCTGATGGAACTGCGCGAGGTGCTCTACGATGAAGTGCGCCCGTACGCCGACGACAAGCACCTGGCCCTGGTCCCCGAGGGCATGGCCCACGCCCACGGCGAGATCCTCGAGTTCCGCCTGAGCCTGGCCGACGCCAAGGCCCGCGCCGACCTGCTGGCCATGACCCCGCACGGCTGGCGTGCCAGCGCCGAGAAGCGCGCACGGGTGATCGACCAGCCCGAACCCTTTGAGGTCACCGTTTCCATGCGTTATGACTATTTCGTGCGCCAAGACTGAGCACACTGGAGCCCCCCATGCGTCAACCCGATATCGAGATCTACCTCAAGGACGACGACGTCGATCACAAGCAGATCGCCGACTGGCTCGCCCTGGCCCTGGGCCCGTGCAGCGAATGGAAGCAGAAAGGCCAGACCTTCAAGTGCATGGCCGGTAACATTCCGGTCACCTGGTTACCGAAAGCTGTGGGAAAATGGAACAGCCTGTACCTGGAAAGCGACCAGACCCCGTGGGCCGACGACATCGCCTGCGCCCGTGCGGCATTCGCCGCGCTCAACGTCGAAGTGCGCTGTGCGCCTGGCAGCTGGGCGGAGGAAGACGGGGAAGAAGATGCCGATCGCTGGATCCGCATCAGCGCCGACGGTGAGCAGGAAATCACCTGGCGCACGAACTGAAGGCGTTCGCATCAGGCTGCAAGTTCCACGGTCAACTTGCAGCTTGAGCGTACAGCCGCGAGGCTCAGAGCCCTACCACGTCCTCGGCCTGCAGGCCTTTCTGGCCTTGCACGAGGGCGTACTCGACCTGCTGCCCTTCGACCAGGGTGCGATGCCCCTCACCGCGGATAGCCCGATAGTGGACGAACACGTCCGCACCACCTTCGCGCTGAATGAAGCCATAACCCTTGGCATCGTTGAACCACTTCACATTCCCAGTCTCACGAGACGACATCTGAACTACTCCGGATTTTTATTTTGAAGATCGCCTTGCTGGCGCGGGTTCACCGTCCGCGCCGACGCAGCTTGCACGAATATCCTGCAAGCGGCAGGCCGAGTATATGACAGGGAACAAAAAAAATTCATGACAGGGTCATTTTTGGCCGAATTTTGCTGAACTTACGCAGATACGGCAGACTAACGGGCAGTAAAACACGAAAACTTTCACCCAGGGCCCCACCCCATGACCCGTTCCCCCCTGCGCCGCCTCATCTTCGGCGCCCTGCGTCGCGTTCTCTACCTGTGGGTGCGCTCCGAAACCATCAACCAGTCCTCGCTGACGCTCAAGCTCGACCGCAGCCGACCGGTGTTCTACGCCCTCTCCTCGCCGTCGCTCACCGATCTGGCCGTGATCGACCACGAGTGCACCAAGGCGGGGCTGCCACGTCCGGTGCTGCCGGTGGCCGTCGGCCCGCTGCAGGAGCCCGCGGCGTTCTTCTACCTGACCCCCGAGCCTGACTGGCTCGGCCGCCAGGACAAACGCGGCGCGCCACCGACGCTCGAGCGCCTGGTCGCGGCGATCAGCCAGCACGCCGAGGAAGACGCGCAGATCATTCCGGTCAGCGTTTTCTGGGGCCAGACCCCCGCCAGCGAGTCGAGCCCGTGGAAGCTGCTGTTCGCCGACAGCTGGGCCGTCACCGGCCGCCTGCGCCGCCTGCTCAGCGTGCTGATCCTGGGGCGCAAGACCCGCGTGCAGTTCTCCGCGCCGATCCACCTGCGTGAGCTGGTGCAGCACAACAAGGGGCATGAGCGCACCGTGCGCATGGCCCAGCGCATGATGCGCGTGCATTTCCGCAACCTGAAGACCGCGGTGATCGGCCCCGACATCTCGCACCGACGCAACCTGGTCAAGGGCCTGGTGCACGACCCGCTGGTGCGCCAGGCCATCAGCGACGAGGCCGATCGCGAGAAGATCCCCTACGCCAAGGCCGAGGCCAAGGCGCTGCACTATGGCAACGAGATCGCCTCGGACTACACCTACACCGCCATCCGCTTCCTCGAAGTGGTGCTCAGCTGGTTCTGGAACAAGATCTACGACGGCATCAAGGTCAACCACATCGAGCAGGTGCAGGGCATCGCCCCCGGCCACGAGGTGATCTACGTACCCTGCCACCGCAGCCACATCGACTACCTGTTGCTGTCCTACCTGCTGTTCCGCAACGGCCTGACGCCGCCACACATCGCCGCCGGCATCAACCTCAACATGCCGGTGATCGGCGGCCTGCTGCGCCGCGGCGGCGCCTTCTTCATGCGCCGCACGTTCAAGGGCAACCCGCTGTACACCGCCGTGTTCAACGAGTACCTGCACACCCTGTTCACCAAGGGCTTCCCGGTCGAGTACTTCGTCGAGGGCGGCCGCTCGCGCACTGGGCGCATGCTGCAGCCGCGCACCGGCATGCTGGCGATCACCCTGCGCAGCTTCCTGCGCTCCTCGCGCACGCCGATCGTCTTCGTCCCGGTGTACATCGGCTACGAGCGGGTGCTCGAAGGCCGCACCTACCTGGGCGAACTGCGCGGCGCCAGCAAGAAGAAAGAATCGATCTTCGACATCTTCAAGGTCATCGGCGCGCTCAAGCAGCGCTTCGGCCAGGTCTACGTCAACTTCGGCGAGCCGATCCGCCTCAACAGCTTCCTCGACGAACAGCAGCCCGGCTGGCGCGATCAGCCGCTCGGCCCGCAGTTCCGCCCGGACTGGCTCAACGACACCACCACCCGTCTGGGCGAGACGGTCGCCCGTCACCTGAACGAAGCCGCGGCGATCAACCCGGTCAACCTGGTGGCCCTGGCTCTGCTGTCGACCAGCCGCCTGGCCCTGGACGAACGCGCCCTGACCCGCGTACTCGACCTGTACCTGGCCTTGCTGCGCCAGGTGCCCTACTCGCCGCATACCACGCTGCCCGATGGCGACGGCAAGGCGCTGATCGACCACGTGCTGGGCATGGACCTGCTGGCCGAGCAGAAGGACGCGCTGGGGCGCATCCTCTACCTGGACGAAGCCAATGCGGTGCTGATGACCTATTACCGCAACAACGTACTGCACATCTTCGCCCTGCCGGGGCTGCTGGCGAGCTTCTTCCTCAGCAGCTCGCGCATGAGCCGCGAATTGCTGGGCCAGTACGTGCGGGCGCTGTATCCGTACCTGCAGGCCGAGCTGTTCCTGCGCTGGACGCCCGAGCAACTGGACGAGGTGATCGACCAGTGGCTGACGGCGCTGGTCGAGCAGGGGCTGCTGCGCAGGGAGCAGGACATCTACATGCGTCCAGCTCCCAGCTCGCGGCAGTTCGTCCTGCTGACCCTGCTGGCACGCACCATCACCCAGACCCTGCAGCGCTTCTACATGGCCACCTCGTTGCTGCTCAACAGCGGCCAGCACACACTGAGCGCCGAAGAGCTGGAGGAGCTGTGCGTGATGATGGCCCAGCGCCTGTCGATCCTGCATGGCCTGAACGCCCCGGAGTTCTTCGACAAGACCTTGTTCCGCCACTTCATCCAGACCCTGATGCGCGAAGGCGTGCTGCAGCCGGACGACAACGGCAAGCTGGGTTACCACGACAAGCTTGCCGAGCTGGCCGAGGGCGTGGCCAAGCGGGTACTGTCGGCAGAGCTGCGTCTGTCGATTCGCCAGGTAGCCTTGCACCGCGATGAAACACCGGAACCTGTGGCGGTTGAGTGAACTGGCCCGATCCCGGTCTACCCGATACGCTGAACCTGCACCATTCTGCCCATAAGGAAATCCCCATGATCCGCTCCTCCCTGCGCTTCACCACCCTGTGCGCCGGCCTGCTGCTGTCGGCCAACGCCCTGGCCCTGTCGCTCGGCGACCTGTCCCAGAGCGACGCCTCCGGCGGCCTGAAGGACGCCCTCACCCAAGGCGCGCAGATCGCCGTCAAGCAACTGAGCACCCCCGGCGGTTTCAGCAACAACCCCGACGTGCGCATCGAGCTGCCGGGCAACCTCGGCAAGGCCGCCAAGGCCATGAAGATGTTCGGCAAGGGTGAACAGGTCGAAGCCCTGGAAACCAGCATGAACAAGGCCGCCGAGGCTGCGGTGCCACAAGCCCAGGCGATCCTGGTGGACGCGGTGAAGAAGATGACCGTGACCGATGCCAAGGGCATCCTCAGCGGCGGCCAGGATTCGGCCACCCAGTACCTGAACAAGAGCAGCCGCGAGCAGATCCGCGCCA
The DNA here is from genome assembly GCF_057284075.1 of Pseudomonas sp. TE31087. Classification (NCBI taxonomy): domain Bacteria; kingdom Pseudomonadati; phylum Pseudomonadota; class Gammaproteobacteria; order Pseudomonadales; family Pseudomonadaceae; genus Pseudomonas; species Pseudomonas sp. TE31087. The sequence goes on along the minus strand of NZ_JBXVNN010000001.1, from coordinate 5,544,298 downwards.
AGTTCCTGCCGATCGTCAAGCAGGCCACCGACAAGGTCGGCCTGGCCCAGCAGTACAACAACTTCGCCGGGCAAGCCGCAGGCCTGGGCGTGGTCGACGCCAAGAGCGCCAACATCGAGAGCTACGTGACCGAGAAAGCCCTGGACGGGCTGTTCGAGATGATCGCCAAGCAGGAAGAGAGCATTCGCCAGAACCCGGCCGGTGCCGCGACCAGCCTGGCCAAGAAGGTGTTCGGCGCACTCTGAGGCGTCGGTTCCGATCGCGGGTCAAGCCCGCTCCCACGGTGGGAGCGGGCTTGACCCGCGATGTTGTCAGTCCTTCCTGACCCTGAACCACGCCGCATACAACGCCGGCAGGAACAGCAGGGTCAACACCGTGGCGACGATCAACCCGCCCATGATCGCCACCGCCATCGGCCCGTAGAACACGCTCCTCGACAGCGGAATCATCGCCAGCACCGCCGCCAATGCGGTCAGCACGATCGGCCGGAAGCGCCGCACCGTGGCCTCGATGATCGCCTGCCAACGCGCCATCCCCGCAGCGATATCCTGTTCGATCTGGTCCACCAGGATCACCGAGTTGCGCATGATCATCCCCGCCAGGGCGATGGTCCCGAGCATGGCGACGAAACCAAACGGCTGGCGGAACACCAGCAGGAACAGGGTCACGCCGATCAACCCGAGGGGCGCGGTGAGGAACACCATGAACATCCGCGAGAAACTGCGCAGCTGGATCATCAGCAGGCTCAGCACCACCACGATGAACAGGGGCATGCCGGCGTTCACCGAGCGCTGGCCACGCTCGGAGTCTTCCACCGTGCCGCCCACTTCAAGCAGGTAGCCATCGGGCAGCTCACTCTTGATCTGGGCCAGGGTCGGCTGGATCTGCTTGACCAGGGTCGCCGGCTGTTCCTTGTCGTAGATGTCGGCACGCACGGTGACGGTGGGCAGGCGGTTGCGGTGCCAGATGATGCCTTCCTCGAAGCCGTATTCCAGGGTCGCCACCTGCGACAGGGCCACGCTCTGGCCGTTGTCGGTAGGTACTGCCAGGCTGCCCAGGCTGCCCAGCTCGCGGCGCTCCTCCGAGGTGCCGCGCAGGAGGATCTCGATCAGCTCGTTGTCCTCACGGTACTGGCTGACGTTGCTGCCGGTCAGCGAGCTCTGCAGGAAGCTCGACAAGTGCGCGGTGCTCACCCCCAGGGCCCGGGCGCGGTCCTGGTCGATGTCCAGGTACACCGCCTTGCTCGGCTCCTCCCAGTCCAGGTGCACGTTGACCACATGCGGGTTCTCGCGCACCTTGGCCGCCACCTCGCGGGCCAGGGCGCGGACCTTCTCGATGTGCTCGCCGGTGACGCGGAACTGCACCGGATAGCCCACGGGTGGGCCGTTCTCCAGGCGCGTGACCCGCGAGCGCAAGTCGGGGAACTGCTGGTCGAGGGTGCCGATCAGCCAGCTGCGCAGACGCTCACGGTCCTCCAGCGACTTGGCCAGCACCACGAACTGGGCAAAGCTCGCCGCCGGCAGTTGCTGGTCCAGCGGCAGGTAGAAGCGCGGCGAGCCGGTGCCGACGTAGGCGACGTAGTTGGCGATGCCATCCTGCTGCTTGAGCAGCGCCTCCAGCTGCTTGACCCGTTCGGCGGTGTTGTTCAGCGAGGCACCTTCGGCCAGTTTCAGGTCGACCATCAGCTCCGGCCGGCCGGAGGCCGGGAAGAACTGCTGGGGCACGAAGCGGAACAGCAGGATGCTGCCGACGAACGCGGCGATGGTCAGGACGATCACCGTCTTGCGCCGCCGCACGCACCACTCCACCACCCGCCTGACGCGCTGGTAGAACGGCGTGGCGTACGGATCGGGGGCATGCCCGTCGGCGCCATGGCGGGCCGCGTGAAGCTTGGCCAGGTCCGGCAGCAGGCGCTCACCCAGGTAGGGCACGAACACCACCGCGGCGACCCATGAGGTCAGCAGGGCGATGGTCACCACCTGGAAGATCGAACGGGTGTACTCCCCCGTGCCGGAAGCCGCCGTGGCGATCGGCAGGAAACCGGCGGCGGTGATCAGGGTACCTGTGAGCATCGGGAATGCCGTGCTGGTCCAGGCGTAGCTCGCTGCCTTGAGCCGGTCGTAGCCCTGCTCCATCTTGATCGCCATCATCTCCACCGCGATGATCGCGTCGTCCACCAGCAGGCCCAGGGCCAGCACCAGCGCCCCCAGGGAAATCTTGTGCAGGCCGATGCCGAAGTAGTACATGGCGGCAAAGGTCATGGCCAGCACCAGCGGGATCGCCAGCGCCACCACCAGTCCGGTGCGCAGGCCCAGGGAGAAGAAGCTCACCAACAGGACGATCGCCAGGGCCTCGATCAGCACCTGGACGAACTCGCCGACCCCGGCCTTTACCGCCGCCGGCTGGTCGGACACCTTGCGCAGCTCCATGCCCGCCGGCAGGTTTTGCGCCAGGCGGGCGAATTCGCCTTCCAGGGCCTTGCCAAGCACCAGGATGTCACCGCCGTCCTTCATCGACACCGCCAGGCCGATGGCATCCTCGCCCATGAAGCGCATGCGCGGCGCGGGCGGGTCATTGAAACCGCGCTGCACCTCGGCGACGTCGCCGATACGGAAGGTGCGGTCACCTACGCGGATGGGGAACTGGCGAATCTGCTCGACGCTGTCGAAGCGCCCGCTGACCCGCAGTTGCAGGCGCTCGCTGGGCGTCTCGAAGAAGCCTGCGGTACTCAACGCGTTCTGCTCGCGCAGCGCCTGCTGCACGGCGGCCAGCGGTATACCCAGGGTGGCCAGTTTGACGTTGGACAGCTCGATCCAGACCTTCTCGTCCTGCAGGCCGATCAGCTCGACCTTGCCCACGTCCTTGACCCGTTGCAACTGGATCTGGATACGGTCGGCGTAGTCCTTGAGCACCGCATAGTCGAAGCCGGCGCCGGTCAGGGCATAGATGTTGCCGAAGGTGGTGCCGAACTCGTCGTTGAAGAACGGCCCCTGCGCCTCGGGCGGCAGGGTGTGCTTGATGTCCGCGACCTTCTTGCGGATCTGGTACCACAGCTCGGGGATGTCCTTGGAATGCATCGCGTCGCGGGCCATGAAGGTGACCTGGGACTCACCGGGCCGCGAGAACGAGACGATCCGCTCGTACTCGCCGGTCTCCATCAGCTTCTTTTCGATGCGCTCGGTGACCTGGCGCGACACTTCCTCGGCGGTCGCCCCGGGCCACAGGGTGCGGATGACCATGGCCTTGAAGGTAAAGGGTGGATCCTCGCTCTGCCCCAGCTTGGTGTAGGACATGGCGCCGATCGCCGCCAGCAGGATCATCAGGAACAACACGATCTGGCGATTGCGCAGCGCCCAGGCGGAAAGGTTGAAACCCATCGGGACTTACTCCTTGGCCGCCAGGTTCACTTCACGGTTGCTGCGGTCCACAGGCCGCACCTGTTGTCCCTCGCGCAGCACATGGCCGCCCGCGGCGACCACCCAATCGCCGGCCTGCAGCCCTTCGAGCACCGGCACACTGTCGGCGCCATAGGCGCCAAGGCGCACCTGCGCGCGCTCCAGGCGGTTGTCCTTGCCGACCTTCCAGACATAGGCCTGGCCGGCCTCGGCGGTCACCGCCGAGAGCGGCACCGCCAGCGGCGAGCGTTCGGCATGGTCGATGAACACCCGGGCGCTCTGGCCGAGCTCGGCCGGCGTGTCGTTGGAGGTGAAGGCGATGCGTGCGGCAAAGGTCCGCGAACGCGGGTCCGCCGCCGGGGAAAGCTCGCGAATGCGGCCCTCGAAGCGTCGGTTCGGGTGCGACCACAGCTCCACGCTCACCGTCTGGCCGACGGCGAAGCGGGCGAACTGCTGCTCCGGCAGGCCGATGACCACTTCGCGCTCACCGTCGGCGGCGAGGGTGAACACGGTCTGCCCGGCGGCCACCACCTGGCCCACCTCGACCTGGCGCTTGGCGATCACCCCGGCCTGGGGCGCGCGCAGCACCGCGTACTCGGCCTGGTTGCCGGCCACCTCGAACTCGGCCTTGGCCTGTTTCAGGCGCGCCTGGCCGGCGCGGTAGAGGTTCTCGGCGTTATCGAACTGGGAGCGGCTGACCATCTGCCGGTCCAGCAGTTTCTGGTAGCGGTCGCGCTCGGCGCGCACCAGCGCCAGGTTGGCCTCGGCTGCCGCCAGCTGGGCGCGGTTGGCCTCCAGTTGCAGGCGTACATCCTGGGGGTCGAGCTCGGCCAGCGGCTGCTCGGCCTTGACCCGCTGCCCCTCTTCCACCAGGCGCTTGCTGACCTTGCCGCCGATGCGGAACGCCAGTTCAGGCTCGAAGCGCGCGCGCACCTCGCCCGGATAGCTGTCGGCCGAGGCCTGCGCGGGTTGCGGCTGGACCACCAGTGCCGGACGAGGCGCGGCAGGTGGCGCGGCCTCCTGGCCGCAGGCGGAAAGCAGGAGCACGGCGGCTGCCGGCAGGGCGAGGGACAACGCACGACGCAACATGATGAATGACCTTTGGCAGAGGGCGCATCGAATATTTATACTGACGAGTATATTAAGTCAGCGAACCGGGCCGGGGAAGCGGGCGTGTCAGAGAAAATCCATATTAGCCTTGCGACGTATGCTGCAGCCGACGCCTTCACGACCCGGTAAGATGTGTCCCTTTCACACTGAATGCGGTCCCTCATGTCCAACGACGCACCCATCGGCCCAGGCCGGCCCAAGGACCTGGCCAAGCGCGAGGCCATCCTCGAAGCCGCCAAGCACCTGTTCCTCAGCCTTGGCTATGCCAACACCAGCATGGATGCGGTCGCTGCGGCGGCAGGTGTTTCAAAGCTCACCGTCTACAGCCATTTCACCGACAAGCAGACGCTGTTCGGCGCGGCGGTCATGTCCACCTGCCAGAACCAGTTGCCTGACTTGATGTTCGAGTATCCGGAAGGGGTGGCGGTGGAGGATGTGCTGCTGAACATTGCCCGGGGGTTCCAGGCGCTGATCAGCAGTGACGAGGCGGTCAAGCTGAGTCGCCTGATCTTTGCCCTGGGTAGCCAGGATCCGGGGTTTGGGCAGTACTTCTACGAGGCGGGGCCGAAGCGGGTGATGGCCGGGATGGCGGCGCTGCTGCACTGTGTCGACCAGCGGGGGTTGCTGCGGATCGACAACCCGTTGCGGGCGGCGGAGCATTTCTTCTGCCTGGTGAAGGGGGCGCCGGATTATCGGTTGTTGCTGGGGTGTGCGCAGGCGCTGAGTGGGGATGAGGCTGAGGCGCATGTGCGGGAGGCTGTTGGGGTTTTTGTTCGGGCTTTTCGGAGGTAGTTCGGGTTCGGGTTCGGGTTCGGGTTCGGGTTCGGGGGTGATTTTTTTGATTTTTGCATGCTCATTCGTAGGCGATGTCGACATTTAGTCACCTTTTCGCCTTTACGGCGACCTACTTTTCTCTAGGGAAAAGTAGGCAAAACCGTTCCGCTCCGTTCATCCGGCCCCTACGCTGCGCTCCGGGGTCCCCTCGCTCCGTTCTTGCTCCCGGGAGGACCGCGCTGAACGCCCCATCCTGGGGCGCAGCGCTTGACGGCCATCCATGGCCGTCACCTCCCTACGCAAGAACTCCGCTCGGCCTCCTGAAGTCGCAATTGGCGGCGCCTGGACTATTGCGCGCTTAGAAGCAAGAGCAAGAGCAAGAGCAAGAGCAAGAGCAAGAGCAAGAGCAAGAGCAAGAGCAAGAAATTCGAAGTTGGTTGTTTGACAGTTAATTATGTATTGGCTGTTCCGACCCTTTCGCGGGGCAAGCCCGCTCCTACAGATAGCTATATAACGACGACTATTGCGTGGGAGCGGGCTTGCCCCGCGATGGGATCGAGAGATTAATTAAACTTTCAACTAGCGACAGCTGCGCCAGCCCAGGCGCCGCTCGTAACTTCGCGACTTCAGGAGGCCGAACGCAGGACTTGCGGAGGGAGGTGACGGGCATGGATGCCCGTCAAGCGCTGGGGCCCAGGATGGGCCCTGCAGCGCGGTCCTCCCGGGAGCAAGACCGGAGTGAGGGAACCCGGAGCGAAGCGTAGGGCCGGATGAATGGAGCGAGGATTTTTTGGTGACTTTTTGATCCTTCAAAAAGTTACCCGCCGTAAGGGCGGAAAGGTGATTAAGCGTCGACATCGCAAATGAATGCGCCTACAACTTTAAAAACAAACACCCCAACTAACCAACCAGCCAACCAGCCAACCAGCCAACTAACTAACTAACTAACTAACTAACTAACTAACACTCAAGCCTTCAGAGCCTTCTTGGGATATATATCGTACCGACTCGACTTCCCCTCCAGACTATGACTCGGCTTGGCCCCCTCGATAACAAGCGCCTTGCGCGGCCGCTTGACCACCACTCGATGCGTGGCGAGCGCCAAAGCCGCCTCGAGCAAAGCAGGCGCATCCAGGTCATCGCCGACCAAAGGCCTGAACACCCGCATTTCCTTCTTCACCAACGCACTCTTGTCCCGATGCGGAAACATCGGATCCAGGTAGATCACCTGCGGCGCCTCCCCCTCCCAAGCCCGCATCCGCTCGATGGCATTGCCAGTCAGCAACCGCATGCGCGCAACGATCGGTCCGATCTCCTCGTCCCCACGCGCCCGCGCCAGACCATCTTCCAGCAGCGCAGCGATCAACGGCTGACGCTCGATCAGGGTCATCTGGCAACCCAGGCTGGCCAGCACGAACGCATCCTTGCCCAGCCCCGCAGTAGCGTCGAGCACCTGCGGCCGCACGCCCTGGGCGATGCCCACGGCCTTGGCGATCATCTGCCCATTGCCACCCCCGTACAACCGCCGGTGCGCCGCCTGCCCCTCGACGAAATCCACCCGCACCGGCCCCGGCGCCTGCGGCCCGAGCTGCTGGATCTGCAGCCCCTCGTCCCCCAGCTGCACGGCGAACTCCGCGGTTTCATCGACCAACGGCAAGCCCAGCCGCTCGGCCCATGCCTCGGCCTGCGCCTGGAACTGCGGGGCCAGTGCCTCGACCCTGATACCTGCGCCTTGCTGCTGCTCTACCATCCGTTCCCGCACTCGAAATAAATTAATGAAACCCCGGCCAGAGCCGATACAGGCAATATCCCGCTATTCTGCCAGAGCTCAACGTCCGCGACTGCCATGTCAGACACTCTTCCCATCGGCTTGACCTACTTGTCGCCTGTCGGCAACTACGGTCGACAGAATACCCAGGCACTGGGTGGCGTCAGCCACCTGTGGCAGGATTTCTTCGCCCAGGCCATGGCAGAGCAATCGCAAGGCGAAGTCGACACCTTCAGCCAGGCGCTGATGCAGTGCGACCAGGACAGCGGCGAACCAGTCGGCGGTGCCCGCGCCCTGGCCCTGATCGATGCCCAGCGCACCCTGCCTGTTCACGACACCGAAGTGGCTCCGCCTGAGCCGCTGTTCCTGCCCAAGGCAGAACTGGAAGCCAAGCTGCTGCCGCCCGCCCCCGAGCCCTTCGACACCGTCGAACTGATCGAGCAACAGCGCCAGCTCGATATCAGCAACAGCTGGCTGCGCCCTGTGGTCATGAGCCAGGGCCACCCCACCGCCGAGCCCGGCCCCGGCCCATCGCCACGGCCGCTGTTCCTGCCGATCGCCGAGTTCGAGACCAACCTGCTCGACCCTGCGCCCGAACCCTTCGACGAGCAGACGCTGGCCAAGCAGCAGAACGACCTGGAGTTCGATATCCACTGGGCGCGCCCGGTGGTGCTGAACAACGTGCGCGTACACGCCTGAGTTCAACGGCAGATCTGCCAGAAACCCATGTCCAGGTGAAAGTGGTTGTGGTGCGCGGCGTTGTAGTTCGGCCCCAAAGCCGTGCTGAAGCTCTCGCAGGCCGCCGCCTGAACTTGCCGCAGGAAGTCAGCCTTGGGGCCCTCTCCCCGCCAGTCCTGCGCCAGTACGATGCGCTGGCCATCCTTCAGGCGAAAACCGCTGATATCCAGCGCATTGGCCGTGGCATGCTGGCTGAGCCGGCCTTGCTTGCGGTGGTAGACATTGCGGCAGGCGAAACTGCCCAGATGATCGACCTGGACCACCGGCTGACCGAACACCCGCTGCGCCGCCGGCTGCAATCCATGCACTTCGAACAGCGCATAGGCCACCGCCAGCGGACAACTGGCGAGGAAACTGCTGCTCAAGCGCGCCTGCCCACCTTCAACCCGCCAGACGTTGCGCAACGGGCAAGCGGCCTGCGGCGGGCTGTCACTCTGCGGTCGATACCGCAGCGGGGTGGTCTGCAACGCCTGGCGGCATAGCTCGGGATCGTCGCGCAGGCGCGACAGCTTGTAGGGCGTCAGCAGATTCGGAGGATGCCGCACATCCAGGGCAGCCCAGGGATTCCAGGCATCCGGTAGACGCCAGCCCGACAACCAGGCGAGCAGCACAACCAGCAACAGGCCGCCCAGCAGGGTGAACATTCTGCGCATGCGACCTCAGCGACGGAACAGATCGTTGAGCTGGGCGAAAGGCAGGGCCTGCTCGCCATAGCCGAAGGTGCCCTGCTCGCGGATCTCCAGCGCAGCCCGCTGGAAAGCGCCCAACGCCGCCCGCGCCAGCGAGGAACCGACACTGATCCGTTTCACCCCCAGGTCCTGCAACTGGTTCACACTCAAGGGCACGCCTGCCATGCCCATCAACACATTCACAGGCCTGGGGGCCACGGCCTGCACCACCGCGCGGATCTCATCGACACTGCGCAGACCCGGCGCGTACAACACGTCCGCTCCGGCTTCGGCATAAGCCTGCAACCGGCGGATGGTGTCGTCCAGGTCGAGGCGCCCGTGCAGCAGGTTCTCGGCGCGGGCACAGAGGGTGAAGGGGAAGGCCAGGCTGCGGGCTGCCGTAACGGCGGCACGCACCCGTGCCACGGAGTGTTCGAAATCGTAGATCGGCGCATCGTTGCGACCGCTGGCATCCTCGATCGAACCACCCACCAGCCCCGCCTCGGCAGCGCGCAGGATAGTCTGCGCGCAGTCTTCCGGCAGATCGCCGAAGCCGTTTTCCAGGTCCGCCGCCACCGGCAACGGCGTGGCATCGACGATGGCGCGGGCATTGTCGAGGGTCTCCTCGAGCGTCAGCGCGCCTTCGGCATCCGGCCGTCCGAGGCTGAACGCCAACCCGGCACTGGTGGTGGCCAGCGCTTCGAAACCCAGGCTGGCCAGCAACCGTGCGGAGCCGCCATCCCACGGGTTGGGAATGACGAACGCGCCATCACGCTCATGCAGTGCCTTGAAGGCTTCGGCTCGCAGGGTTTGCACATCCATGGTTCAACCTCCGACAGTCAGATCACAGTAATCCCAGTTGTTCGACCTCAGGGGCGCGCGGCAATTCAGGCAGCGCCGCCAAGCCTGGCAACAGGGTCATCAGGCGCTGGTGAAAACGCTGCGCCAGTGCCGCAGCCAGGCGGTTGTCCGAGGTGTGCAGGAATACGTAGGGGCGGCGCCCCTCTTCAATCCAGGCGGCGACCTTGTCCACCCAGGGCGTGAGAAAGCGCTCATTGGCCTCGAGCTCGGGATGGCCGATGAAGCGCACCTGCGGGTGTTGGGTAAAGGCTGCCGGGCGCGGCGGTACCTTGGGCTTCTTGGCTTGGGCATGAAGCACGGCGGGCTCGCGCGAAGCGCAGCTGAACAGCGCACGCGGATCCAGGCAGATGCGTTCGACACTACGCTCATGCAACAGCCGGTTGAGCTGGCGCTCCTCCTCGCCACGGGCGAAGAATGCGTCGTTGCGCACCTCCACCGCCACCGGCACGCCGATCTCATCGAGGAAGTACGCAAGCTCGCCCAGGCGCGCCGGGCCGAACATCGCCGGCAATTGCAGCCAGTAAGGCGACACGCGCTCGCCCAAGGGGGCCATCAGTCGGGTGAAGTCCAGCGCCGAGTCGAGCTGTTCGCGCAGGTCGCCCGCGTGGCTGACATCCCCGGGAAACTTGGCGGTGAAGCGAAACCCCGCCGGCATGATCTGCGCCCAACGCTCGACCGTCGCTGGCGCGGGACGGGCATAGAACGTGGTGTTGCCTTCGACGGCGTTGAATACCTGGCTGTACAGCCCGAGGAATTCGCTGGTGCGAGCGTCGGCGGGGTATAGGTACTCGCGCCAGGCGTTTTCAGCCCAGGACGGGCAACCGAGGAAATAAGGGCGGGGTGATGGCGTCATCCATCAAATGTACAGGTCCAGCCCCAGTACTTCCATCTCCCAGTCGGTGAAGCCGGCAGTGGTCAGGTAGCTGGCCAGGGCCGTGGAGGTACGCCGGTCGCGGGCGCGGGGGTAGATCAGGTCCTGCTGGCGGGCCGGCAGGTTCTCGCCGCGACGGCTGGCACGGCTGACCTGTGCGTCGATGTCCTCGATGATCTCGGCATCGGCTTCGTCGATGGCTTCGTCACGCGCTGGCGCCTTGCGAGGCGTACGCTTGATGGGGTAGCTCTGTGAGGAGAAGCCGTCGATACGCATGACAGGGGCACTCAGGATCAATGATGGCAATTTAGCAGCATCAGGAATCCTTCGCTAATGCCCGAACTGATAACTGGACCACAGAACACGCAAAAGGTTTTATCGTGAACGGCGATAGCCGACGAACTGCATTCAACGCGCCTTGGGCGTAGCCACATTATCGCGCAGGTAGACCGGTTGCGCCTGCTCGGCGGCGACCGCCTCGCCCCGGGCCCAGGCGAAGCCGGCCAGGGCAAGGATGTCCAGGGCGCTGGGCAAGGCAACGGCGTCGCTCGCCGCGACCTGCACCGCCAGGCGCTCGGCGTAGCCCCAGCCGGTACCGGCGCCGAACCACTCGCCATCCAAGTCTTGCGGCAGCGCTACCCGCTCGGGTGGCAGCACCATTTCCTGACCGATCAGGCGCATCTCCCCCTGCTCGGCGCGGTAGCAACCCCAGTACACCTCGTCCATGCGCGCATCGATGGCCGCGGCCACCTGCTGCACGCCTCGCTCGCGCAGCGCGCCCTGGGCCAGGGCCGCCAGGTTGGATACCGGCAGCACCGGACGCTCGAGGGCAAAAGCCAGCCCCTGGACCACGCCGATGGCGATACGCACGCCGGTGAAGGCGCCCGGGCCGCGACCGAAGGCGATGGCGTCCAGCGCGCTCAGCGCCACACCCGAGTCGGCCAGCAGCTGCTTGATCATCGGCAACAGCTTCTGCGCGTGCAGGCGTGGGGCCACCTCGTAGTGGCTGGTCACCTTGCCGTCGTGCAGCAGGGCGACGGAACAGGCTTCGGTGGCGGTATCCAGGGCCAGCAAGGTGGTCATCGAACGAGGTATCCAGGCGACAGGGGAAAAAGAGCGGCAGTATAAACGACAACGGCCCGCAAGCGGGCCGTTGTCGGACAAGGTCGACGGATCAGCTCAGGGCTGCCAGTACCTTGGCGGTGATCGACTCGACCGAGCCGACACCTTCGATGTGGCTGTACTTCGGCTTGCCGGCGTTGGCCGCCGACAGCTTCTGGTAGAAGTCCACCAGCGGCTTGGTCTGGCTGTGGTAGACCGACAGGCGGTGACGCACGGTTTCTTCCTTGTCGTCGTCGCGCTGGATCAGGTCTTCGCCGGTAACGTCATCCTTGCCTTCCACCTTCGGCGGGTTGTACTGGATGTGGTAGGTGCGGCCCGAGGCCAGGTGCACGCGGCGACCGGCCATGCGGCCGACGATCTCTTCGTCGTCCACGGCGATCTCGACCACGGCGTCGATGTCGACACCGGCAGCGACCATGGCTTCAGCTTGCGGGATGGTACGCGGGAAGCCGTCGAACAGGCAGCCGTTGGCGCAGTCCGGTTGAGCGATGCGCTCCTTGACCAGGCTGATGATCAGCTCGTCGGAGACCAGCTGGCCGGCATCCATGACCTTTTTCAGCTCCAGGCCCAGCGGGGTGCCGGCCTTGACGGCGGCACGCAGCATGTCACCGGTGGAGATCTGCGGAATACCGAACTTCTCGGTGATGAACTTTGCCTGAGTACCTTTACCGGCCCCGGGAGCTCCCAGCAGAATTACGCGCATCTTGTGCTCCTCATATTTTTCTTTGCAAATCAACGGATTCGGCGCACAAGGCCAACTCCGGAAAATCGGACGAGACCGTAAAATCGGTCAAAAGGCTGCTCAAGATACACAGCGCCCGCCCCCCCGACAAGCGTCCAAAAGTGCCAGGAACGGGCCGCCCGCCGCTGGCCGGGGCACTGGTTGCGCCCGGCGCAACCGGCCATCGGGGGTTGGGTCGAGGCCAGCCCGGCTAATGACCACGACCGGCCTCGAACAACCTCAGCCGGTGTTGCGCAAACCTGCCGCGATCCCCGCCACGGTCACCAGCAAGGCCTGCTCCAACGGGCTGTCCAGAGCGGCTTCACGGCTGCGCGAGCGTGCCAGCAACTCGGCCTGCAGGCGGTGCAGCGGGTCCAGGTAGGTGTTGCGCAGACGGATGAATTCCAGGGTTTCCGGACTGTGCGCCAGTAGCACCGGCTGCCCGGTCAGGCCCAGTACCACCCGGCACGACTGCGACAATAGGTCGCGCAGGTGCGCGCCCAACGGCAGCAGTTCGGGTTGCACCAGACGTTCGTCGTAGGCTTCGGCGATTTGCGCATCGGCCTTGGCCAGGACCATCTCCAGCATGTCGATGCGGGTGCGGAAGAACGGCCATTGCTCGCGCATCTGTGCCAGCAGCGCCCCCTGCCCGCGTGCCAGGGCATTGTTCAGCGCCGTTTCCCAGCCCAGCCAGGCCGGCAGCATCAGCCTTGTCTGGGTCCAGCCGAAGATCCACGGAATCGCCCGCAGGCTCTCGATACCCCCGGCGCGGCGCTTGGCCGGGCGGCTGCCCAGCGGCAGGCGACCGAGCTCCTGCTCGGGGGTGGACTGGCGGAAGTACTCGACGAAGTCCGGGTTCTCGCGCACCACGGCGCGGTAGGCCTTGACGCCGTCGGCGGCCAACTGGTCCATCAGCGCGCGCCAGGCCGGCTCCGGCGGTGGCGGCGGCAGCAGGGTCGCCTCCAGCACGGCGGCCAGGTAAAGGTTGAGGTTCTGTTCGGCGATGCCCGGCAAGCCGAACTTGAAGCGGATCATCTCGCCCTGCTCGGTGGTGCGGAAACGTCCGCCCACCGAGCCCGGTGGCTGCGACAGGATCGCCGCGTGGGCCGGGCCGCCGCCGCGCCCGACCGTGCCGCCCCGGCCATGGAACAACAGCAGTTCGACCTGGTGCTCGCGGCAAATGCGCACCAGGTTCTCCTGGGCGCGGTACTGGGCCCAGGCCGCCGCGGTGGTGCCGGCGTCCTTGGCCGAGTCGGAATAGCCGATCATCACCTCCTGCGGCCCTTGCAGACCGGCGCGGTAACCCGGCAAACCGAGCAGGCGCTCCATCACCGGGCCCGCGTTGTCCAGGTCGGCCAGGGTCTCGAACAGCGGCACCACGCGCATCGACCGGGTCAGCCCGGCCTCCTTCAGCAGCAACTGCACCGCCAGCACATCGGAGGCCGCGCCAGCCATGGAGATCACGTACGACCCCAGCGACGCCGCAGGCGCGGCGGCGATCTCGCGGCAGGTGGCGAGCACCTCGGCCGTCTCGGCCTGGGGCTGGAAGTGCGCCGGCAACAGCGGGCGACGGTTTTTCAGCTCAGCCTGAAGGAAAGTGATGCGTCGCTCCTCGTCCCACTCGGCATAGCGACCGAGGCCGAGGTAGTCGGTGATTTCCGACAGCGCATCGCGGTGGCGGGCGGCATCCTGGCGCACGTCCAGGCGCACCAGGAACAGGCCGAAGGTCACCGCCCGACGCAGGCAGTCGAGCAACGGGCCGTCGGCGATCACACCCATGCCGCATTCATGCAGCGACTGGTAGGCCAGCTCCAGCGGCGCGATCAGCTCGCGATTGTCCACCAGCACCGCGGCGCTGGCCGGCTGCGTGCTCGTCAGCGAGGCATGGGCCCAGGCGCGGGTGGCGCGCAGGCGGTCGCGCAGCTGCTTGAGCAGGGCGCGATAAGGCTCGGCGCTGTCGCCGACCTTGTCCTTCAGCGCGGAGCTGGCCTGCTGCATGGACAGCTCGGCGGCCAGGCCATCGATATCGCGCAGGAACAGGTCGGCGGCCATCCAGCGCGCCAGCAGCAGGACTTCGCGGGTGACCGCCGCCGTGACATTGGGGTTGCCGTCGCGGTCACCGCCCATCCAGGAGGCGAAGCGCACTGGCGCCGACTCCAGCGGCAGGCGCAGCCCAGTGGCCTCGAACAAGGCCGCGTCGACCTTGCGCAAGTGGTTGGGGATCGCCTGCCACAACGAATGCTCGATGACCGCGAAGCCCCACTTGGCTTCATCCACCGGGGTCGGCCGGGTGCGACGGATCTCCTCGGTGTGCCACGCTTCGGCGATCAGGCGGCGCAAGCGTTCGCGCACTTGCTGGCGCTCGCCGGGAACGAGGTCACGGTGGTCCTGCGCGGCCAGTTGCGCGGCGATGGCGTCGTACTTCTGGATCAGGGTGCGGCGGGCCACCTCGGTGGGATGGGCGGTAAGCACCAGCTCGATGTTCAGCCTGGCCAGTTGCCGGGCCAGCTCATCATTGCCGTGGCCCGCCGTCTTCAGCCGCGCCAGCAGTTCCGGCAGCACCCGCGCCTCGAAGGGCTCGGGCTGGTCGGCGTCGCGACGCCGGATCAGCTGGTACTGCTCGGCGATGTTGGCCAGGTTGAGAAACTGGTTGAACGCCCGCGCCACCGGCAGCAGGTCCTCCTCGGCCAGGTCACCCAGGGTCGAGCTCAGTCGCTCGCCCTGCCCGCGCCGGTCGGCCTTGGCACTGTGGCGGATGTCCTCGATCTTCTGCAGGAACGCCTCGCCATGCTGCTGGCGGATGGTCTCGCCCAGCAGTTCTCCCAAAAGGTGCACATCCTCGCGCAAGCGCAGATCGATATCACTCATCAGCCTTCTCCACTCCAGGAAACCGCATGCGCCCAAGAGTGCCCACTCGCGCCTGCGCCTGGCAAGCCAGAAACGGCCAGAGCAACTAAAGTGAACACAGGACATCCGAAGCAATGCCATTACCAGGCTTTGACAGAGGTCATCATGAAAATTCGCCAACTCGCCCAGCACTGGGAACAGAACGCCGCCGGCCGCCTGAGCCCCACCGGCCATGTCCTGCACCTGGACATGGAAGCCGAAGCGCGCCTGGCCGCGCTGATCGACATGTACCCCAAGCGCAGCCCAGAGGAACTGCTGGGCGAACTGGTGGCGGCGGCGCTCGAGGAACTGGAGGCCAGCTTCCCCTACATCAAGGGCCAGCAGGTGATCGCCACCGACGAGGAAGGCGACCCGCTGTACGAGGACATCGGCCCGACGCCGCGCTTCCTGGCCCTCTCCCGACGCCACCTGCAGGCCCTTGGCCGGGTGCGGGAAGAGCAGTCGCACTGAGCCTTTCCGGGTGCCGGGCAAGGCCCGGCATACCGTCATCCACAGCGGAAGTTCCACGGAAATTCCGCTGACTGATTAGTCAGAAAAAAATACCTTTAGCGTGCAAATTTTTCTGAACTATTCAAAAAACGCCTCGGTCACAGCCAATAGCCATCACGGCAAAACCCTGTAAACACGGGCCTTTGCGCCCGACGCTGGCCACAGGGGAACAGCGATAGCCACCACGTGGCATCGTCGTTTAACAGGAGTGACCCAATGGAGTTGACCACCATGAAGACCCGCATCGCACAACCTTCCTCCACTCACCTGCGCGGGCTCAAGCTGGCCGCGCTGGCCCTGGGCAGCAGCCTGGTGCTGGCCGGCTGCGCGGGCAAGCCGCCCACCGAGCAATACGCCGTGACCCAATCGGCGGTCAACTCGGCGGTCAGTGCCGGTGGCACCGAATTCGCCGCGGTGGAGATGAAGGCTGCCCAGGACAAGTTCAAGAAGGCCGAGATCGCCATGCACGACAAGCAGTACGACCAGGCCAAGCTGCTGGCCGAACAGGCCGAGTGGGACGCCCGCGTCGCCGAGCGCAAGGCCCAGGCGGCCAAGGCCCAGAAGGCCGTGCAGGATGCCCGCCAAGGCATCAACGACGTACGCGAGGAAGGCCTGCGCAGCGCCGAATGAGCCCTGCCCAGCCTCATGAGCCTTCGTTAACGATCAAAGGATGAACACTATGCGCAACTACGTCATGATTCCCGCCCTGCTGGCCCTGAGCGTAGGCCTCGCCGCCTGCTCCCACGACCCGAACGCCAACCTGGAGTCGGCCCGCACCAACTTCTCCGCCCTGCAGAGCGACCCGCAGTCGAGCAAGGTCGCCGCGCTCGAGACCAAGGATGCCCAGGACTGGCTGAACAAGGCCGACAAGGCCTACATGGAGCGCGAGGACTCGAAGAAGGTCGACCAGCTCGCCTACCTGACCAACCAGCGCGTCGAAGTGGCCAAGCAGACCATCGCCCTGCGCGGCGCCGAGGCGGAACTGAAGAACGCCGCCGCCCAGCGCGCCCAGGCCAAGCTGGATGCCCGCGACGCGCAGATCAAAAAGCTGCAGGACAGTCTGAACGCCAAACAGACCGATCGTGGCACCCTGGTGACCTTCGGTGACGTGCTGTTCGACTTCAACAAGGCCGTGCTCAAGAGCAGCGCCTACCCCAACGTCACCAAGCTGGCCCAGTTCCTCCAGGAGAACCCCGAGCGCAAGGTGATCGTCGAGGGCTACACCGACAGCGTCGGCTCGGCCAACTACAACCAGACCCTGTCCGAACGCCGCGCCGGTGCCGTGCGCATGGCACTGGTACGTGCCGGCGTGGATCCTGCGCGCATCGTCGCCCAGGGGTACGGCAAGGAGTACCCGGTGGCCGACAACAGCAGCAACTCGGGCCGCGCGCAGAACCGTCGGGTGGAGGTGACTATCTCCAACGACAACCAGCCAGTGGCGCCGCGGGCGGTGAGCCAAGTCCAATAAGGGCTGCTGTCTGAATGAAAGAACCCGCCTGATGGCGGGTTTTTTCATGCTTGACCTTTCGTCAAAGCACCTTTAAAGACACCTTTAAAGGCACTACACTGAGACATCCATCCTTCTCGACAAATGGGTTGATACAACTATGACCTACCCTGTCCTCGCCGATCTGGCAGCATCCATCACCGACTTTAAGAAAGACCCAATGGGCACCATTCGCCAAGCGCACGGTGAAACCGTGGTGATCCTCAATCGGAACGAGCCCGCCTTCTACGCAGTACCACCAGAGCGCTACGAGGCGATGATGGATCTGATTGACGATATCCAACTGGCCGAGCTGGTACGCCAGCGGCTTGGCGGGCCTACCGTGAGGGTGGATATTGATGAGCTCATCGCCGACGCAGAGCGCGACAGCAAGCTACAACCTTGAGTTTGATTCACGAGCGCACAAGGAGTACCGCAAGCTCGAACCCACATTGCGCCTGCAGCTTGCCAAGAAACTCAAGGCCCGACTGGCTCGACCCAGAGTTGAAAAAGACCGGCTCAATAACATGGCTGATTGCTACAAGATCAAATTGAGATCAGCCGGCTACCGCTTGGTCTACCAGGTGATTGATCAGCGCGTGGTAGTGCTTGTCATCGCGATCGGCAAACGTGAAAGATGCGATGTCTATTCAGTCGCCAGCGCGCGATTGAACTGATCGGGCCGCATTGCAGCAGCCCCATCATTCACTGCACCTGCTGCGGCGTCTCCTGCCCCATGCAGCGCACCGCGCGTTTGCGGTTGTCCACCAGCACCCCGGTCAGGCCCTTCTGCTCGGTGTCGAACAGCACCAGCACGCCATCGATGCACTGTGCCACCTGTGGCGCTGGCGTCAGCGAGACCTTGTAGTCTTCCCCCGGAATGGTCTTGAGCATGGTGAAATCCTGCAGCAACAGCGCATCCTCGGGCTTGGCGAAATGCAGGTAGCCGTAGTACCAGAGGGCTCCCACCGTCACGATGATGCTGCCGACGCCAGTCAGGATCAGCGGGATGGCGTTGCGTTCTTCACTCATTGCTTGTTCTTCTCATCAGGGTAGTTGGGTACTTCGGCCAGGCGGCGCAGGCCGTTGAAATGGGTTGGGTCTTCCAGGAAGCGCAGCATCACCTGGCGCCAGGTCGGGTCGGCGAAAGTCTGCACATGGTCGCCCCGGGTCAGCTGCAGCACCCGGGGCGGCGGCGCCTGGCGGTACAGGCGCAGTCCGTTGTCCAACGGCACGAGGTTGTCGTCGATGCTGTGGAAGAACAGCTTCGGCGGGCTGTCCAGGCGGGCGATCGAGTTGATCGCACTGTCGCCGTCCGGCACCAGCCACGACAGCGGCACTTGCAGTGGCCAGGTCATCCACGAAGTGCTCAGGGCATAACGCCCCACCGCCCGGTAGCTGGCCGGCACGCCATCGAACACCAGGGCGCTGAAGCGTCGGCGCTGCTCGGGGTGCTGGGCCAGGTAGTGGATGGCCATGGCCCCGCCGAGGCTCTGGCCCAGCAGCACCAGCGGCCTGCCCTTGGCTTGGGGCGCCTTGTCGAGCCAGTCCAGCGCCGCGCCGATGTCGCCATACACGTCAGGCAATGTCGGCTTGCCCTGGGACAGCCCATAGCCGCGATAGTCGATCATCAGCACCTGGTAGCCCTCTTTCGGCAACCAGTAGCTGCCGCCCAGGTGCCAGGCCAGGTTGCCGCCATTGCCATGCAGGTGCAGCACCGTGCCCTTGACCTCGACACCCTGCGGCACAGGCAGCCACCAGCCATGCAGACGCGTGCCGTCGGCGGCGTTGAGGGTCAGGTCCTGGTACTGCAGGTGGGCCATTTCCGGGGTGAACGGCTGGCCGGGCTCAGGGTAGAACAGCAGGCTGCTGCAGCCGCTCAACAGCAGCAACCCGAGGCCGAAGGCGAGGTGACGGCAGGCGTCAGAGAATGTTCGCGTAGTCGGCTTCAATACGGTCCAGGCTCAGGTGATTGAGGAAGTTGGAGAAGCACATCCAGGCCGACAGCGCGTTGAGGTCGCGGAACTGCTCGGGCAGGTACTTGGGCGGTTCGACCAGCCCTTCCTCGACCAGCTGGCGCAGCGTGCGCATGTCTTCCAGGGTGGTCTTGCCGCAGAACAGCAACGGGATCTGCTCGAGCTTGCCCTTCTTCACGGCCAACTGAATGTAGTTGTAAACCATGATGAAGCCCTTGAGGTAGGACAAGTCCTTGGTGAATGGCAGGCCATTGGGCACCGAACCACGGAACACCCGGCTGGCATTGCTGTAGCTCTGCCCCATCTCGAAGCCCTGGCCACGGAAAAACTCGAAGACCTGCAGGAAGTCGGCGCCCTCCTCCACCATGTGGATGGCACGGGTGCGGTTGGTGAGCTTGCGCAGACGGCTGGGGTAGGAGGCGAAGGCGATCACCTCCATGAGGATGGCCAGGCCCTCCTGGGTCACCGTCGACGAGGGCGGGCCCTTGGCCAGGAAGGTGCAGATCGGCTGGTTCAGGCCGTTGAGGGTGGTGCCGACGTGCACCAGGCCTTCATGCACTTCCAGGGCGCGCACGTCGCGGCTGTTGAACATCGCGTCGGCGCGCACCTTGATGTAGTCGGCGCCGGCCGCGGCGTCAGCGACGATGCCGTCGGACTCGAACACGCGGATGGTCTCCTCGGCTTCGCCGAACACCTTGTTCAGGCGACGCTGAAGGATCGCCACCGCTTCCTTGGCCGTGAGGTTCTTCGGTTCGTCCTTCAGGTCGCCGCGACCGTCGATGTTGTTCAGGTAATCCGAGAGCATCAGGCCCAGGTCGGCCAGGGTCGGATCACCGGCGTGGAAGGCGTCGGAGGCGGCGCCGTAGAGCTCCTGGGAAATCAACCCGAAGTCCTCGGTGCCGCGTGCCTCGAGCATGCGCACCACCATGCGGTATTCCTTGCACATCCGCCGCATGATCTGCCCGACCGGGTTGAACTGGCCCAACTGCCGGGTGATGTCGCGCTCGATGCTCTGGAATTCGGCCTTCACCGCGCTGGAGTCGAACGACAGCGGGCGGCTCTGGTAGTAGGCACGGTCCACCGCCGGAGGCTCCTTGCCCTTGGCCTTGAGGAAGCCCTGGCGGATGCCGTCGTCCCATTTCACTGCGTCAAGCACGCGGATCGGGGTCTGGGTGGCGACGATGCGGTCGGACAACGTGCGTATGGTCTGCTGGTACTCGTCCACGCGGGACTCCTTCTTGGAGCCTCATCGCGGGGCAAGCCCGCTCCCACAACCAGGAGCGGGCTTGCCCCGCGATGAGGCCGGTATGCTCACTGCTATTTACCGGAACGCTGGAAGCGCGCCACCTCGACGAACAGATCGGAGTTGGCGGGATCGTCCAGGTACGCCAGCACCCGCTCGGTCGGACTGTCGATCAGCACGCCCTCGCCGTTATCTTCCGGCACTTCGGTATTGCGCCCGCTCAGTTCTTTCTTTGCGACGGCCTGCTGCACCTGCTCGACATCGAGGTTGTAGACCACCAGCTGCTTGCCGTCGATCACCTCGAAGCCACCGATCAGGAAGTTGCCGCCCAGGCGCTTGGGCACGCCGGCCGACAGGTACCAGCGGTTGCCGTGCCGGGCCACGGTGAACGCGTACTCCTCGGGCGCCTTGCCCTGGGCGCGGGCCACCGCCTTGTAGGTGTTGCCGCCGGCGCGGCTGATGCTCAGCTTCAGCGGCTGGCCCCAGGCGTCCTTGCTGCTCCACTGCCCGAGCAGGGCCTTGGGCGCCGGCTGGTTGGCCGGCAGCGGCTCGTCGAACGTCACCAGACAACCGCCCAGCAGGAGGAATGACAAGGTCAACAACACCACACGCCAGGCTTTCATCAGGTTCTCCTTGAAAAGTCGTTCACCACTCAGGCCGAGGCCAGCACCATCTGCAGGTATCGGACAAGGATAGCGAGCATCTGCTCATCGGCCTGCGCATTCGCATCCTTGAGCAGGCCCTGATATTCCATCTGCTCGATTATCGCCGTCAACATCTGGGCATCCTGCTCGGGCTGACGCGAACCGACCACCTGCAGGATCTGTCGCGCGCCATGCAGCAGGATCTGCTCGTGGGCCTGCACCAGTTCGGCCAGGCGCGGGCACAGCAGCGCCTCCTGGCGAAAGGCTTGCTCGGCCATGAGGAAGTCGCGGCGGTTGTTCAGTTGGCGCAGGACGTAGTCGGCCAGCATGCGCGCCACTTCATCGGCCAGGTGCGCCCGGGCCTCGGGGGTGCCGTCGCCCTGGGCCAGCAACTGGCGCAGCACGCCTTCGGTGTTGGTCCAGAGCTTGGCCATGTAGGCCGCGCTGCGCTCGACGTACTGGGCGAAGGTATCGGCCAGCAGGTCCTGGATATCCTTGAAGTAGTAGGTGGTGGCCGACAACGGCACACCGGCCTCGGCGGCCACGGCGCGGTGGCGCACGCCGCGCACGCCATCGCGCACGACGATGCGCATGGCGGCGTCGAGGATCTGCTGGCGGCGCTGCTCGCTGCCCTGGCGGGCGGTCTTGCGGCCCTGGTACTGCACGCTCTCGGCGACGGCGGTGGCGATGCCGGCGGCGCCCTGGTGGGGCATTGCGGGGGTCACTGGAGGTACCTCATGAACAGTGGGTTGCCGGTGCCGGCCTCTTCGCGGGTAAACCCGCTCCCACAGGTTAAGTGCGACTCCCCTGTGGGAGCGGATTTACCCGCGAAGAGGCCAGCACAAACAACATAAAGCTTCAGGCATGAAAAAGCCGCCTCGAAAGGCGGCTTGTTCAGATCGCTCAGGCCTGTGGGCGCATGTGCGGGAACAGGATCACGTCGCGGATCGACGGCGAGTTGGTCAGCAGCATCACCAGACGGTCGATGCCGATGCCTTCACCGGCGGTCGGCGGCATGCCGTATTCCAGGGCGCGGACGAAGTCGGCGTCGTAGTGCATGGCCTCATCGTCACCGGCGTCCTTCTCGGCCACCTGGGCCAGGAAGCGCTCGGCCTGGTCTTCGGCATCGTTGAGCTCGGAGTAGGCGTTGGCGATCTCGCGGCCACCGATGAACAGCTCGAAGCGGTCGGTCACGGCCGGGTTGTCGTCGTTGCGACGGGCCAGCGGCGAGACTTCGAACGGGTACTCGGTGATGAAGTGCGGCTGTTCCAGCTTGTGCTCGACCAGCTCTTCGAAAATCATCACCTGCAGCTTGCCCAGGCCTTCGTGGCCGAGCACCTTGGCGCCGGCTTTCTTGGCGATCTCGCGAGCACGGTCGACGTCCTGCAGGTCGGCGGCGGTGAGCTGCGGGTTGTACTTGAGGATCGAGTCGAACACCGACAGGCGCACGAACGGCTCGCCGAAGTGGAACACCTTGTCGCCGTACGGCACGTCGGTGCTGCCCAGTACCAGCTGCGCCAGCTCGCGGAACAGTTCCTCGGTGAGGTCCATGTTGTCGCGGTAGTCGGCGTAGGCCTGGTAGAACTCGAGCATGGTGAACTCGGGGTTATGACGAGTCGAAACGCCTTCGTTACGGAAGTTGCGGTTGATCTCGAACACCTTCTCGAAGCCACCGACCACCAGGCGCTTGAGGTACAGCTCCGGCGCAATGCGCAGGAACATGGCCATGTCCAGGGCGTTGTGGTGGGTTTCGAACGGCTTGGCCGCGGCGCCGCCTGGGATGGTCTGCAGCATCGGGGTTTCGACTTCGAGGAAGTCGCGCTCGATGAGGAACTTGCGGATGTGCGAGATCACCTGCGAACGCACACGGAAGGTGTGGCGGGTTTCCTCGTTGACCATCAGGTCGACGTAGCGCTGGCGGTAGCGCTGCTCGGTGTCGGTCAGGCCGTGGTGCTTGTCCGGCAGCGGGCGCAGCGACTTGGTCAGCAGGCGCACGTTGGTCATCTCGACGTACAGGTCGCCCTTGCCGGAGCGGGCCAGGGTGCCTTCGGCGCTGATGATGTCGCCCAGGTCCCAGGTCTTGACCGCAGCCAGGGTTTCTTCTGGCAGGGTCTTGCGGTTGACGTAGACCTGGATACGACCGGTCATGTCCTGGATGACCATGAACGAGCCACGGTTGAGCATGATGCGACCGGCGACCTTGACCGGAATGCCGGCTGCTTCCAGCTCTTCCTTGGTCTTGTCCGCGTACTGCTTCTGCAGATCGTTGCAGTAGCTGTCGCGGCGGAAGTCGTTGGGGAAGGCATTGCCCTTGGCGCGCTCGGCGGCAAGTTTTTCCTTGCGCAGGGCGATCAGGGCGTTTTCTTCCTGTTGCAGGTCTTGCGCTTCGGTCTTGAGGTCGCTCATGTCGTCATTCTTTCCATCAGGTGTTCGTTGCCCCTGTCGGGCAGGGCACGCGATACGGGCCCTGGGCCTCGTATCGCGGCGGTGGTGTGCGGTTTACAGCCCCTGCTTGAGGCTCGCTTCCAGGTACTGGTCGAGGTCGCCGTCCAGGACCTTCTGGCAGTCGCTGCGCTCGACGCCGGTCCGCAGGTCCTTGATGCGCGAGTCGTCGAGCACGTAGGAGCGGATCTGGTGGCCCCAGCCGATGTCCGACTTGCTGTCTTCCAGGGCCTGGGAGGCGGCGTTGCGCTTCTGCATTTCCAGCTCGTACAACTTGGCCCGCAGCATTTTCATGGCGGTGTCCTTGTTGGCGTGCTGGGAGCGTTCGTTCTGGCAAGCCACCACGGTGTTGGTCGGCACGTGGGTGATACGCACCGCCGAGTCGGTGGTGTTGACGTGCTGGCCACCGGCACCGGAGGAGCGGTAGGTGTCGATGCGCAGGTCGGACGGGTTGATCTCGATCTCGACCTTGTCGTCGATCTCGGGCGAGACGAACACCGCCGAGAACGAGGTGTGGCGACGGGCGCCGGAGTCGAACGGGCTCTTGCGCACCAGGCGGTGCACGCCGATCTCGGTGCGCAGCCAGCCGAAGGCGTACTCGCCCTTGATGTGCACGGTGGCGCCCTTGATGCCGGCGACTTCGCCTTCGGACAGTTCGATGATGGTGGCGTCGAAGCCGCGCTTGTCGGCCCAGCGCAGGTACATGCGCAGCAGGATGTTGGCCCAGTCCTGGGCCTCGGTGCCGCCGGAGCCGGCCTGGATGTCCAGGTAGGCGTTGTTCGGGTCCATCTCGCCGCTGAACATGCGACGGAACTCGAGCAGGGCGAGGGATTCCTCCAGCCCTTGCAGCTCGGTCACGACATCGCTGACAGCACCTTCGTCACCTTCTTCGACGGCCATGTCGAGCAGGTCCTTGCAGTCGCCAAGGCCGTTGGACAGTTTGTCGAGGGTTTCGACCACCTGCGCCAGCATGGCGCGCTCGCGGCCCAGGGCCTGGGCGTACTCGGGTTTGTTCCAGACAGCGGCGTCTTCCAGCTCGCGGTTTACTTCGACCAGACGATCATGTTTGTGATCGTAGTCAAAGATACCCCCGAATAGACTGGGAACGCTCGGTGAGGTCCTTGATGGTGTTCAGGATCGGTTGGATTTCCATGGGCGGGCAGCTCTCGTGCGAATTCGGTGAAAAGCCCGCGAGTATAACCGAGTCTGGGGGCTGGCGGCAGACCCGCCGGGCGGTCTGGGCGCAAACCCCTTTACGCCTTATTCCCGGCGTTGCCGTTGCCGTTGCCGTTGCCGTTGCCGTTGCCGTTGCCGTTGCCGTTGCCGATCAGGAGTCTAGCCCCATAACCCGCTAGCGACAGCTGCGTCATCCCAGGCGCCGCCCGTACCTTCGCGACTTCAGGAGGCCGAACGCAGGCCTTGCGGAGGGAGGTGACGGGCATGGATGCCCGTCAAGCGCTGGGGCCCAGGATGGGCCCTGCAGCGCGGTCCTCCCGGGAGCAAGGCCGGAGTGAGGGAACCCGTAGCGAAGCGGAGGGCCGGATGAATGGAGCGAGGATTTTTTGGTTCCTTTTTGATCCTTCAAAAAGGAACTCGCCGTAAGGGCGAAAAGGTGACTATGCGTCGACATCGAAAATGAATGCACTTACAACTATTAAAACCAGCACCGACCGACTTTGACTTTGACTTTGACTTTGACTTTGACTTTGACTTTGACTTTGACTTTTAAAGCATGAGTTTTGAAAGTTATAGGCGCATTCATTTGCGATGGTGACGCAAAGTCACCTTTCCGCCCTTACGGCGGGTCCCTTTTTGAAGGATCAAAAAGGAACCAAAAAATCCTCGCTCCATTCATCCGGCCCCTACGCTTCGCTCCGGGGTTCCCTCGCTCCGTTCTTGCTCCCGGGAGGACCGCGCTGAACGCCCCATCCTGGGGCGCAGCGCTTGACGGGCATCCATGCCCGTCACCTCCCTTCGCAAGAACTCCGCTCGGCCTCCTGAAGTCGCAATTGGTGTTGCCTGATCTACCGCGCACTTAGAAGCAAGAGCGAAGAGCGAAGAAATTGGAGTTTAGGTTTTAGCCAGCAATTGTAATTTATGGCCTCTGCCGACAAGCCGGTCCCGCAGGGTTAGTAAGTTCTGAAAACACTAACACCCCGCGGGAACTCACTTAGGCAATCCCGACTTGATTACGCCCGCTGTTCTTGGCCAGATACAACCCCTTGTCCGCCGCCGAGATCAGTTGTCGGCAATGACTACCGACACTCGGCGTCAAGGTCGCCAGACCGATACTCACGGTCAGGTGCGAGGCCGCCTCAGGGACGGTGTGGGCAATCTTCAGGCCCATGATGGTCTGGCGCAGCTTTTCCGCCACCAGCCGCGCGCCACCAGGCGAAGTATTGGGCAGCACCAGGGCGAACTCCTCGCCGCCGTATCGCGCCGGCAGGTCGGTCGGCCGCGAACAGCAGCCACGTATGGCCTCGGCCACCTGCCGCAGGGCCTCGTCACCGGCCAGGTGGCCGAAACTGTCGTTGAACGCCTTGAAGTAATCGACATCGACCATCAGCAACGACAACTGCTGCTGCTCACGAATAGCCCGGCGCCACTCAAGCTCCAGGTACTCGTCGAAGTGACGGCGGTTGGACAGCCCGGTGAGACCGTCCGAGTTCATCAACCGCTGCAGCATCAGATTGGTGTCGAGCAACTGCTGCTGGCTCACCCGCAGGGCCCGATAGGCCTCGTCGCGCTGCAACAGCGTCAGGTACGAGCGCGAGTGATAGCGGATACGCGCCACCAGCTCGATGGTGTCCGGCAGCTTCACCAGGTAGTCGTTGGCCCCGGCGGCGAAGGCCGCGCTCTTGACCAGCGGGTCCTCCTTGGTCGACAGGACGATGATCGGGATGTCCTGGGTGGCCGGGTTGTTGCGGTACTCGCGCACCAGGGTCAGGCCGTCGAGACCCGGCATGATCAGGTCCTGAAGGATCACCGTGGGCTTGATGCGCATGGCCTGGGCCACCGCCTGGTGCGGGTCGGCGCAGAAGTGGAAGTCGATGTTCTCTTCGTGGGCCAGACCACGGCGCACGGCTTCGCCGATCATCGCCTGATCGTCGACCAGCAGGACCATCGCCGCGCTTTCGTTGATGGTCGTGAAACCTTCGATCGGTAGATCATTCATCCGTAGTCACCCGTTGACCGCCGGCCACGCGGCGCGCCTCAATACATATCGTCATTTCGAAAAGATTTCCATCAGTCGCCCGGCAATTCGCTCCAGCGGACGGATTTCCACCGCCGCGTCGATCGCCGCGGCAGCCTTGGGCATGCCGTATACCGCGCTGCTCTGCTGGTCCTGGGCGATGGTCAGGAAGCCCTGCTGGCGCATCAGCTTCAGGCCCTGGGCGCCGTCACGTCCCATCCCGGTAAGCAGCACACCCACCGCATCGCCAGACCAGTAGCGCGCCACGCTCTCGAAGAACACGTCGATCGAGGGCCGGTAGATTTCGTTTACGGGCTCGGCAGTGTAGGCCAGCTCGCCGTTCTTCAGCAGGCGGATATGGTGGTTGGTGCCGGCCAACAGCACCTGCCCCGGCTGCGGAGGCTCACCCTCGCGGGCCAGGCGCACCGGCAGGCCGGACGCAGTGCTGAGCCATTCGGCCATGCCGGCGGCGAACACCTGGTCGACATGCTGGACCAGCACGATGGCCGCCGGAAAACTGCGCGGCAGGCCCTTGAGCAACACTTCCAACGCCGCCGGCCCACCGGCCGACGAGCCGATGGCTACCAGGGCTCGGCGCTGCGAAGCCTCGCGCAGCGGCGCGGTCACCGCCCGGGCAGCGCTGGGACGCTGCTGCCCGATCAGCCAGCCGATGTTGAGGATCTTGCGCAACAGCGGCGCGGCCGCCTCCCGGGCGTCGCCCGCGCCCAGCGCTGGGGTATCGACCACATCCAGGGCGCCATGGCCCATGGCCTCGAACACCCGGTGCACATTCTGCTTGCGGTCCACCGTGACGATGACGATGGCGCACGGGGTCTCGGCCATGATCCGCCGGGTGGCCTCGACACCGTCCATCACCGGCATGATCAGGTCCATGAGGATCAAGTCCGGGGTCTGCTCGGCGCACAGGCGCACCGCCTCGGCGCCATTGCCCGCCACCCAGATCACCTGGTGCGCGGGTTCGAAGGCCAACGCACGGCGCAGGGCCTCCACGGCCATGGGCATGTCGTTGACGATGGCGATTCTCATCCCTGGGCACCTCCGATCAGCTCCACGACCGCCTCCAGCAACGCATCGTCATGGAAGCTGGCCTTGGCCAAATAATAGTCGGCACCGGCATCCAGTCCACGACGCCGGTCTTCTTCACGATCCTTGTAGGACACCACCATCACCGGCAGCGATTGCAGGCGATTGTCGCGCCTTACCAAGGTGACCAACTCGATACCGTCCATGCGCGGCATGTCGATGTCGGTGATCAGCAGGTCGAAATCATCGCTGCGCAGGGCGTTCCAGCCGTCCATGCCATCGACAGCCACCGCCACGTCATAGCCGCGGTTGCCCAGCAGCTTGCGCTGCAGCTCGCGTACCGTGAGCGAGTCGTCGACCACCAGGATGCGCTTGCGTGTCACGCCCTTGCCGCCCCGTCCGCCCCGTTCGATACGCTCCAGACGGCCGGTGCTGAGCAGTTTGTCCACCGAGCGCAGCAGGTCCTCGACATCGACAATCAGCACTACCGAGCCATCATCGAGCAGGGCGCCGGCGGAAATGTCCTGGACCTTGCCCAGGCGCGCGTCCAGCGGCATCACCACCAGCACCCGTTCGCCGATCAGCCGCTCGACCGCCACTCCATAGAGCTGCTCGCGCTCGCGGATCACCACTACCCGAAGGCTCTGTTCATCGCCCTGGGCCGCCGGCCGGTTGAGCAACTGGCTGGCGGCCACCAGGCCGATATGCCGCCCTTCGTGCCAGAAGTGCTGACGGCCTTCGATCTGCACGATGGCCTCGGCCGGCACTTCGACGGTGCGCTCGATATGCGCCAGGGGGAAGGCATAAGCCTCGCCTCCCACCTCGACCACCAGGCTGCGCACCACCGACAGGGTCAACGGCACTTCCAGGTGGAAGCAGCAGCCCTGCCCGACAACCTGGGTCAACTCGATGGACCCGCGCAGTTCGCGAACCATGTGCTGCACCGCGTCCAGTCCGACACCGCGTCCGGAGACCTCGGTGACCGTGTCGCGCAGGCTGAAGCCCGGCAGGAACAGGAACGTCAGCAGCTCGGCCTCGCTCATCTGCGCCACGGTCTCGGCCGGCGACAGGGCACGCTCGACGATACTGCGGCGCAGGCGCTGCAGATCGATACCGGCACCGTCATCGGACAATTCGAGGATCAGCAATCCGGCCTGGTGCGAAGCACGCAGGCGTACCGTGCCCTCGCTTGGCTTGCCGGCCAGCAGGCGCTGCTCGGGCAGCTCGATGCCGTGATCGACCGCATTGCGCAGCAGGTGGGTCAACGGCGCCTCAAGCTTTTCCAGCACATCGCGGTCGACCTGAGTCTTCTCGCCTTCAATCAGCAGGCGTACGGGCTTGTCCAGCGAGCGGCCAAGGTCGCGGACCATCCGGCTCTGCCCGGTGAGCACATCGGCGAACGGGCGCATACGGCACGCCAGCGCCGTGTCGTACAGCAACTGCGCACGCTGGCTGGCCTGCCAGCCGAATTCGTCCAGGTCAGCCGCCTGTTGCAACAGGATTTGCTGGGTTTCGGCCAGCAATTGCTGGGTCTGGGCCAAGGCCTCGAGCACTTCTGGCCCCTGGCCGCTCTCCTCCAGCTGGGCCTTCAGTCCGTCGAGCCCCCGCATACCCTGGCCATGCATACGTTTCAGGCGCTGCAGGGTGGCCAGGTAAGGCTTCAGGCGCTGGGTCTCGACCAGCGACTTGCTCGACAGGTCCAGCAGGCTGTTCAATCGGTCGGCGGTGACCCGCAACACCCGCTCGCCACCCTCGCCACCACGCTTTCCGGCCTTGCGGGCAGGCACCGGTTCCGCTTCGACCTCGAGTTCCGGTGGCGACAGGGGCTCAGGCTCCGGCAGTGCGGGCTGGACGACAGGCGGCAGGCTCGCTGTGCTCGGCTGCGCGTTGGCCAGCAAGGGCGCCGAGGGGTCGAGCAAGGCCGCCATCTGCGCCAGAAACACCGCCACGGCGGCCTCGCTGTCCTGATCGCCCGGCGTGGCGATACGCATCAGCAGGTCGCTGCCCTGTAGCAGCGCGTCGATATGCTCGGGGCGCAGCAGCAGGCGGCCCTCCTGGGCTGCTACCAGGCAATCTTCCATGACGTGGGCAACACTGACCCCGGCGTCGATGCCAACGATCCGCGCCGCCCCCTTGAGCGAGTGCGCCGCACGCATGCAGGCCTCGAGCTGATCGGGTTGCGCGGGGTTGCGCTCCAGCGCCATCAGGCCCGCGCTGAGCACCTGGGTCTGGGCCTCGGCCTCCAGGCTGAACAGCTCGAGCAGCGACGCATCGCGCATTTGCTCCGGGGTCATGAGAGGCTCCGCTTCACGGCTGACATCAGGTGTTGTTCATCCAGCACACGCACGCTGCGCCCGCGCCACTGCAGCACCGCCGCAGTGAAGTGCGCCGCATCGCGGCCATTGTCCAGGCTCGCCGGGTCGAGGCGATGGATACCGTCGATCTCGTCCACCGGCACCACCACCGGCCCGCCTTCAGCCGCCAGGATCAGCATGCGCGGCATGCTCCGCCCGCCGCGCTCACTGCCCGCCTCGATCGGCACGCCCAGCAGGTCGGCCAGCGACAAGCAAGGCACCAGTGCACCGCGCACATTGGCGACCCCCTGCAGCACCCGCGAACGCTGGTGAGGCAACGAGTGCACCGGCTGCAACGGGGCGATCTCGGCCAGGCAGGCGGTGGCCAGGGCCAACCATTCCTCGCCCAGGCGGAACAGCAGCATCGAGCGGCCGATCGCCTCTTCCTGCACGACTGGCGCCTCGAGCTGTTCATCCTGGATCAGCGCATAACGGTCGAGCAGGCGCGTGGCCGCCTCGGCATAGACCTCGCAGTTGCGGCAGTGCACATGCCGTGGCAGCAAGGGGCACTGCTTGTCGCCATGCACCCCGATACGGTTCCAGCAGTCATCGATCTGCTCGTCATCGTGGGCGATCAGTTGCATATGGTATCCGCCGCTCATCGTTCAGACTCCCGGCCAGCCCGAGCAGCACGCTCCTGCAGGCGCCGCGCGCCCGCCTCGTCGCCCTGCGCGGCCAGCAGCATGGCCAGGTGCATCAGCGCCTCTGGATGCTGTGGTTCGAGATAGAGGGCCTTGCGGTAATGGGTGATGGCCTGCGCGGCATCGCCCTCGGTGTCGCTGAGCAACCCCAGCCAGTAATAGACCTGTGCCTTGGGCGCGAACTTGCGCAGATAGCGCTCGCAGCCTTCCCTGGCCTGGGCGCTGTCGCCGGCATTGGCATGCTGGGCGATGCGGGCCAGCAGTTGCGCCTCATCCTCGGCAGGCATCGCCTTGGCGACTGGCGCGGCGCTTGTCCTGCCGATCCGTGACGGCAACGCAACGACCCGCCGTGGCACGACTGCTGGGCGGGCCACCGGCGCCGGCTTGGCAATGACGACCGGCGGCGCTTCATCCTGACGCACGTAGGCAAATGACTGGGCGATCCCCAGCGGTCGCATGCCCAGGCGCGCCAGCAGGCTACCCTCGGCCGGGCCGATGAACAGGACGCCCTGGGCATGGGTCAGGTGCTTGAGCACTTCGAACACCCGCTGCTGGGTCGGCACGTCGAAATAGATCAGCAGATTACGACAGAACACGAAATCGTAGAGGCCTTCACGCGCCCGCAGCGCCGGATCGAGCACGTTGCCCACCTGCAGGCTGACCTGCTGGCGCACCCGCGCATCCAGGCGATGGGCCTCGTCGACGGCGGTGAAATGCCGCTCGCGGAAGGCCAGCTCACTGCCGCGGAAGGAATTGCGGCCATAAACACCTTGCTCGCCCTTGGCCACCGAGCTGGGGCTGATGTCGATGCCGTCGATACGGAATGCCCCGGGGCTCAGCCCGCCGTCGAGCAACGCCATGGCGATCGAATACGGCTCCTCGCCGGTGGAGCACGGCAGGCTGAGGATACGCAGAGGCCGGGCACCGGCCAGTTCAGCCACGCGTTTGTGGGCCAGCCCCGCCAACGCAGTGAAGGATTCGGGGTAGCGGAAGAACCAGGTTTCCGGAACGATGACTGCCTCGATCAGGGCCTGCTGCTCATCGGTCGACTGCTGCAGGCGCAGCCAGTAGTCGTCCAGGTTTACCGCCTGCACGAGGGTGCAGCGCTGGCGCAAGGCACGCTCGACCATTGCCGCGCCGACCGACTCGACGTCCAGGCCGATGCGCTCCTGCAGGAAGCGAAAGAAACGTTGCTCAATCATGCCTGCACCTGCCCTGGCTCCAGCGGATACAGCAACTCGCGCACCGCGTCCGACAGCAGGTCGTCCACCTCGATGCGTTGCAGCAAGCCCCGTGCGTCCTGGCGCACCGGCCCGAGGTAACGTGCCTCGGCATTGTCCAGGCCGTAGGGCTGGAACTCCTCGGGCGCACAACGCAGGGTATCGGTGGCCTGCTCCAGGATCAGCCCCAACTGCAACTGCGGGCGCTGTGGATCGACGCGATAATGCACCAGCACAAGGCGCGTGCTGCTACGCGATTGGGCCGGCGAGCCGAAACTGAGCGCCGACAGGTCGATCACCGGCACCAGCGCACCACGATGGGCAAGCACGCCGGCCACCCAGGCCGGGGCCTGGGCGATGGGTTTGAGCGCACGATGCGGCAGGACCTCGATCACCTCGCGCACATCCAGGGCGAAACGCTGGTCGGCGATGCGAAACTGCAGGTACAGCACACCCTTGTCGGTGGTGGCGTGCTCCTCGCGGGGGGACATGTCGTTCATCGCAGTCAGACTTTGAACCGCGACACACCACCGCGCAGCCCGGCGGCCACCTGGCTCAGTTCGTCTATGGCAAAGCTGGCCTGACGCAGCGACTCGACGGTCTGGGTGCTGGCATCGCTGAGCTGGGCCAGCGCCTGGTTGATCTGCTCGGCGCCAGTGGCCTGGGCCTGCATGCCCTCGTTGACCATCAGCACCCGCGGCGCCAGCGCCTGCACCTGGTGGATGATCTGGCTCAGTTGCTCACCGACCTGCTGCACCTCGAACATGCCGCGGCGCACTTCCTCGGAGAACTTGTCCATCCCCATCACCCCGGCCGACACCGCCGACTGGATCTCGCGCACCATCTGCTCGATGTCGTAGGTGGCCACGGCGGTCTGGTCGGCCAGACGCCGCACCTCGGTGGCGACCACGGCGAAACCGCGACCGTATTCACCGGCCTTCTCCGCCTCGATGGCGGCGTTAAGTGACAGCAGGTTGGTCTGGTCGGCGACCTTGACGATGGTCACCACCATTTGCGTGATGTTGCTGGCCTTCTCATTGAGGATCGCCAGCTTGGCATTGACCAGGTCGGCGGCGCCCATCACCTGGTGCATGGTTTCTTCCATGCGTGCCAGGCCCTGCTGGCCGGAGCCAGCGAGGCTCGAAGCCTGGTCGGCGGCGCTGGTGACTTCGGTCATGGTGCGCACCAGGTCCCGCGAGGTGGCGGCGATTTCCCGCGACGTGGCGCCAATCTCGGTGGTGGTGGCGGCGGTTTCGGTGGCGGTGGCCTGTTGCTGCTTGGAGGTGGCGGCGATCTCGGTGACCGAGGTGGTCACCTGCACCGACGAGCGCTGGGCCTGGGCCACCAGGTTGGCCAGCGACTCGGCCATCTCGTTGAAGCCCCCCTCGATCGCGCCGAACTCATCCTTGCGGTCCAGGTTCAGGCGCATGCTCAGATCGCCGGAGCGCAGGCCGTCCAACCCATGGACGATTCGCAGCATGGGTGCGGTGATAGCACGCATGAGCAACAGACCGCAGACACCGGCGGCGATGATGGCCAGCAGCAACGAGACGATCATGCTGCCCTTGGCGGTGTTGACCGCGCTGACAATGTCGTTGGTGGCCTTGTCGGCGGACTCGCGGTTGCGCTCGATCAATTCGTTCAGGTGCTGGCGCCCTTCCTTCCAGGCCGGCGTGAGCACATCCATGATCAAGCGCTGGGCTTCGGGGTAGTTCTTCTGGCGGTAGGTCTCCAGGACTTGGTCGACGATCTTGACGTACTCCTCATCCAGGCGGGTGAAGTCATCGAACGCCGCCTGGTCGGCCGCGTCGCGGATGGTCGCCTGGTAGCTGGCCATATGCTTCTTGAGACGATCGTCGAAGCCCTTGAACAGCTCAAGGTCGGCCGAGGTGATCTCGCGGTGGTTCGACAGCCCCACCAACTGCTGGCTGGTGACGTAGCTGTCGACCCAGGCACTACGGATCATCGAGCTGTAGTAGACGCCGGGGATGCTGTCGGACCCCACGGCTTCCTCGCTGGACTCGATCGCCACCAGCCGCGAGTAGGCGGCCACGATCATCAGCAGCATGATGGCGATGATCACGGCGAAACTTGCCAGGATCCGTTGGCGCAAGGTCCAGTTCTTCACATTCAGCCCTCAGGAATTCGATACGAGCGGGAAAAATCGCCGAAGTATAGCCCAGGCTTCCCGTTCAATTGCGGCTGAATGTGGCGGTATTCAGGCGTCCGTGCCCGTTCAGGTGGCCAAATGCCGGTTCATTGACCCGCGGCAAGCCTGACCTGGTTCTCCAGTTCCTGACGCAGGTTCGGGTCGAGGCGCAGCTGGCGGGCCAGCTCATCGAGATAAGCGCGCTCCATGAAGTTCTCCTGATCGACCATCATCACACTGGCCAGGTACATCTCGGCGGCCATTTCCGGGGTCTGCGCGGCGCGGGCGACCTCGGCCGGGTCCAGCGGCTTGTTCAGTTCGGCATGCAGCCAGTGCTGCAACTCGCGGTCGCTGTCCAGGCGGGTGAACTCGCCCTCGATCAACGCCCGCTCGCGTTCGTCGATATGGCCATCGGACTTGGCCGCTGCCACCAACGCCCGAAGCACGGCCTGGCTATGCTGCTCGGCCTGGGCCGGCGGCAGGCGGTCGAGGGTCTGCGGCTCGTGAGTGCCCGCGCCCTGGCGCGCCTGCCAGTTGCCATAGGCCTTGTAGGCCAGCACGCCAAGCGCGGCCAATCCGCCGTAAGTGAGCGCCTTGCCGCCGTACTTGCGCGCCTTCTTGTTCCCCAGCAGCAGGCCCATGGCTCCCGCCGCCAATGCGCCACCACCGGCACCGGACAGCAGGCTGCCGAGGCTACCGGAGCCCTTGTGACTGGTGCCCTTGCCCTGTTGGTTCTGCAGCATGGATTGACCGGTTTTCAATAGCTGATCGAGCAGACCACGGGTGTTCATCTGGCAGACCTCGCAAGCATCCAAAGTAGGTAGGGCTCCAGAGTAGGCCGGCAAGCTGAAGCCACGCTTAACGCATTTGCATCCGGATGTTGCCCAGCTTGGTTTGTTGGCTGCGCCAGTTGCTTCCAGTAGGGAGCGTTACCATGGCGCAGCGGTTTTTCCGCACAATAGCGCGAGATTTCCCACGAATTGCCCCTGCGGCGCCCTACCGTTGATCTATTGAGCTTTGCAGTACTGGTATCACAGACTGATACCATGAATAATCATCAACGTGCGTTACTCGAACTCGTCTTCAAGAAGCCCGTTCCACGAACGCTGGACTGGTCGCGCCTGGAGTCCCTGCTGGTTTCGCTCGGTGCTCGGGTGATCGAAGGCAGGGGTTCACGCGTGCGGTTCGAGCTCAATGGCGAGGTCGCGACCTTCCATCGCCCTCACCCCGACCGGCACGCCAAGCCCTATCAGGTGCGCGATGCCCGCCAGTTCCTGGAGCAGGCAGGAGTTACCCCATGAATGTGATGAACTACCGCGGCTACTCGGCCCGCATCGAATACAGCGACGAAGACCAGCTGCTGGTTGGCCATGTCGCCGGCATCCGCGATGTGATCGGCTTCCATGGCGAATCGATCAGCGAACTGCGCCAGGCGTTCGAGGAAGCCGTCGATGACTACCTCGAAACCTGCCAGCGCCTGGGGCGCGAACCGCAGAAGACCTACTCCGGAAAACTCAGCCTGCGCCTGGAGCCCACCCTCCACGCCAGCGTGGCGGCCAAGGCCGAGCTGGCGCAGAAGAGTATCAACCAGTGGGTCAGCGACATTCTCAGCCAGGCAGCCTGTCGCTGAGTCAGTCGCGCAGGTCCGACTCGTGGATGGGGTTGGCCCGGCTGGTGGCCCGCTGATACTGCGCCGGCCAGGTCGCCTTGTTGCCACCCAGGTCGTCGTCGGCATGCAATGGCCAGTACGGGTCGCGCAGCAGCTCGCGGGCAAGGAAGATCACATCGGCCTGACCGGTGCGCAGGATATGCTCGGCCTGGGCTGGTTCGGTGATCATGCCGACGGTGCCGGTGGCGATTTCCGACTCCTTGCGTACCCGTTCGGCAAAGCGGGTCTGGTAGCCGGGGCCGGTGGGGATCTCGGCATTGACCGAGGTGCCTCCTGACGACACGTCGATCAGGTCGACACCTAGGGCGCGCAAGCGACGGGCCAGCTCGACGGTCTCGTCCGGGTTCCAGCCATCCTCGACCCAATCGGTGGCCGATACCCGCACAAACAGCGGCAGCTCCTGCGGCCAGGCCTTGCGTACCGCCTCGGCAACCTGCAGGGTCAGGCGGATGCGGTTTTCGAAGCAGCTGCCGTATTCATCGCGGCGCTGGTTGCTCAGGGGCGAGAGGAACTGGTGGAGCAGGTAGCCGTGGGCGGCGTGGATCTCGACCACCTTGAAGCCGGCCTGCAATGCCCGCTCGGTCGCGGCGACGAACGCGGCGACCACGTCCTGGATCTCGTCCTTGGTCAATTCACGTGGCGCGGTGTGCTGCGGGTCGAAGGCGATCTTCGATGGCCCGACCGGTTGCCAGCCGCCGTCCTCGATCTTGACGCTGCCCTGCTTGCCGAGCCATGGCCTGTGGGTGCTGGCCTTGCGCCCGGCATGGGCCAGCTGGATACCGGGGACGGCACCCTGGGCGGTGATGAAACGGGTGATGCGTTGCAGGGGTTTGATCTGGTCGTCGGTCCATAAGCCGAGGTCCTCGGCGGTGATGCGTCCGTCGGCGGTGACCGCGACCGCCTCGCTGATCACCAGACCCGCGCCACCGACCGCGCGGCTGCCGAGGTGGACCAGGTGCCAGTCGTTGGCCAGGCCGTCTACGGCGGAGTACTGGCACATGGGGGATACGGCGATGCGGTTGGGCAGGGTCAGCTGACGCAGGGTGTATGGCTCGAGCAGCAGGCTCATGGGGCACCTCCCAGGGACTCCAATGGTTTCCGGGCCGGCTTTTGTGGTTTGGGGGTGGGCCGGTACCGGTAGGTTTCAGACTAGACCATGGGGTGGGGGGTGTTCTGGGGGGCTTGGGTTTGGGGATGATTGTTTTGATTTTTTTATGCGCATTCATTGGCGATGGGGACGCATAGTCACCTTTCCGCCCTTACGGCGGGTCCCTTTTTGAAGGATCAAAAAGGAACCAAAAAATCCTCGCTCCATTCATCCGGCCCCTACGCTTCGCTTCGGGGTTCCCTCGCTCCGTTCTTGCTCCCGGGAGGACCGCGCTGAACGCCCCATCCTGGGGCGCAGCGCTTGACGGGCATACGATCGAGAGATCAACTAAGCTTTCAACTAGCGACAGCTGCATGCCCGTCAAGCGCTGGGGCCCAGGATGGGCCCTGCAGCGCGGTCCTCCCGGGAGCAAGGCCGGAGTGAGGGAACCCCGGAGCGAAGCGTAGGGGCCGGATGAATGGAGCGAGGATTTTTTGGTGACTTTTTGATCCTTCAAAAAGTTACCCGCCGTAAGGGCGGAAAGGTGAATAAGCGTCGACATCGCAAATGAATGCGCATACAACTTAAAAAACAACCAATCAACCAATCAAAACAAAATCACCGAGCTTCCATGTGAGCAATCATCAACTGCACACTCTCATTCCCCCGAAACTCATTCACATCCAGCTTGTAAGCCAACTCCACCCACCGCACAGTAGGATTCGGCCAAACCTCCCGATCAACCCCAAAGGCAATCCCATCCAACCTCACCGCCCCACACTCGCTCTTGAGCACCACTTTCAGATGCCGCTCCCCGACCACCCGCTGTTCGACCAGCTGAAATACCCCATGGAACAACGGCTCGGGAAAATGCTGCCCCCACGGCCCGGCATTGCGTAATGCCCGCGCCAGGTCCAGGTGAAACTCCTCGACCGCCAGGGTGCCATCGGACAACAGCCGACCGGTCAGGTCATCCTCACGCAATTGCCGCCGCACCTCTTCATCGAACGCCTCGGCAAACGCCGGGAAGTGCTCGGCCGGCAGCGACAACCCCGCCGCCATGGCATGCCCGCCAAACTTGCTGATCAAAGCCGGATGCCGCGCCGCCACGGCATCCAGCGCATCGCGGATATGAAACCCCGCTACCGAACGCGCCGACCCCTTGAGCATCCCCTCCCCCGCATCGGCGAAAGCAATGGTCGGACGGTGGTAACGCTCCTTCAACCGCGAGGCGAGGATACCGATCACCCCCTGGTGCCAGTCGGCGTCGAACAGGCACAGGCCATAGGGCATGGACTCGACCGGCAGGTCCTTGAGCTGGGCCAGCGCCTCACGCTGCATGCCCTGCTCGATGGACTTGCGATCCTGGTTCAGGCCATCGAGCTGCTGGGCCATGTCCAGCGCCAGCGCCGCGTCATCGCACAACAGGCACTCGATGCCCAGGCTCATGTCGTCCAGACGCCCGGCGGCATTGAGCCGAGGGCCGAGGATGAAGCCCAGGTCGGTGGAGGTGATGCGTCGATGATCGCGCCGCGCCACCTCGAGGATGGCCTTGAGCCCGGGGCGGGCGCGGCCGGCGCGGATGCGCTCCAGCCCCTGGTGCACCAGGATGCGGTTGTTGGCATCCAGCGGCACCACGTCGGCGACGCTGCCCAGCGCCACCAGGTCGAGCAGCTCGCCGATGTTCGGCTGCGGCTGCGCCTCGTAGCGCCCCAGGCTGCGCAGGCGCGCGCGCAGGGCCATCAGCACGTAGAAGATCACCCCCACGCCGGCCAGGGACTTGCTCGGGAACCCGCAGCCCGGCTGGTTCGGGTTGACGATGGCATCGGCGGCGGGCAACTGTTCGCCCGGCAAGTGGTGGTCGGTGACCAGCACCTTGAGTCCGGCAGCCTTGGCCGCTGCCACGCCGTCGACGCTGGAGATGCCGTTGTCCACGGTGATCAGCAACTGCGGTTGGCGCTGCAGGGCGACCTCGACAATCTCCGGGGTCAGGCCATAGCCATACTCGAAGCGATTGGGCACCAGGTAGTCGACATGCGCCGCGCCCAGCAGGCGCAGGCCAAGCACACCGACAGTACTGGCGGTGGCGCCGTCGGCGTCGAAGTCGCCGACGATGAGAATGCGCTGGCGCTGGTCGAGCGCCTCGACCAGCAGGTCCACCGCCACTTCGATGCCCTTGAGCTGCTGGAACGGCAGCAAGCGCGCCAGGCTCTTGTCCAGTTCAGCCTCGGACTGCACGCCACGGGCGGCGTACAGGCGGGTCAACAGGGGTGGCAGGTTGCCCAGCAATGGCAGGGGCGACGGCAGGGGACGAGGTTCGATACGCATGGGGTCTTCGATAATCCAGTGTGAATCGGGTCAGCCGCGCTCGCCGAGCAGCCACTCCAGTTGCACTTCGTGCTGGCCACGGTCGTCGGTGACGAATACGGTACCTTCGCTGATCATCACGTCCCACTTGATGGCACGGGGCATATCGGTGGCCAGGGTTTCCAGCACTTCTTGCGGCACGGCGGCGACGTTCAGGTTCTTCAGCCCCTTCACCGCGCCCAGCACCTTGGTCGTCCAGACCCGCAGGCTGCCATAGGCCAGCAGGCTGGTGCGCTCGGTACGACGCGAGCACCAGGTCAAGCGATCGGCATCGGGCTGGCCAACCTCGATCCAATGCAGGATGCGGTCATCCAGGCTCTTTTCCCACACCGCCGCTTCATCGACATCCGACAGGCCCCGGCCGAAGGACAGGTTTTCGTTGTACCAGAGGGCATAGGCCAACAGGCGCACGGCCATCCGCTCTTCGGTTTCCGAAGGGTGGCGGGCGATCGTCTGCTTGACGCTCTCGTACACGCCGCGGTCGAGGTCGGTCAGATTCAGTTCGAACTTGTAGGTGGTGGACGGCTGGGCCATGGGCGCTGGGCTTCTTGCGGGGGAAAAGTCGCACAGTCTAACCGATCCAGGCCATCTGCGCCGGATCAGACAACGCCGATATACCTGCCACCGCCGAGCTGTGATACAACCTGCCCTCACGCCCAGCCGCCACGGATGCCCCATGCCTACGCCCAGCAAACCCCTCGCCGGCCTGAAAGTCATCGAGCTCGGCACCCTGATCGCCGGCCCGTTCGCCTCGCGGATCTGCGCCGAGTTCGGCGCCGAGGTGATCAAGGTCGAATCCCCCGATGGCGGCGACCCGCTGCGCAAGTGGCGCAAGCTCTATGAAGGCACGTCGCTGTGGTGGTTCGTCCAGGCGCGAAACAAGCAGTCGCTGACCCTCAACCTCAAGCACCCGGAAGGCCGCGACGTGCTCAAGCGCCTGCTGGCCGACGCCGACATCCTCATCGAGAATTTCCGCCCCGGCGTGCTGGAGAAACTGGGGCTGGGCTGGGACGTGCTCCACGCCCTCAACCCGCGCCTGGTCATGGTGCGCCTGTCAGGCTTTGGTCAGACCGGGCCGATGAAGGACCAACCTGGCTTCGGCGCGGTCGGCGAGTCCATGGGCGGGCTGCGCTATATCACCGGTTTCGAGGACCGCCCGCCGGTTCGTACCGGGATCTCCATCGGCGATTCCATTGCAGCCCTGTGGGGCGTGATCGGCGCGCTGATGGCCCTGCGTCATCGCGAGGTCAACGGTGGCGCGGGCCAGGTGGTGGACGTGGCGCTGTATGAAGCGATCTTCGCCATGATGGAGAGCATGGTCCCGGAGTTCGACGTGTTCGGCTTCATCCGCGAACGCACCGGCAACATCATGCCGGGCATCACCCCCTCCTCCATCCACACCACCGCCGATGGCCGTCACGTGCAGATCGGCGCCAATGGCGATGCGATCTTCAAGCGTTTCATGCAGGCCATCGGCCGTGACGACCTGGCCAACGATGCCGCACTGGCCACCAACGACGGTCGCGATGCGCGCCGCGACGAGCTGTACGAGGTCATCGACCGCTGGGCCAACAGCCTGCCACTGGCCGAAGTGATGCAGGCGCTGAACGATGCCGAGGTGCCGGCCAGCCGGATCTACTCCGCCGAGGACATGCTGGGCGATCCGCAGTTCCTCGCCCGCGAGATGTTCCTCCAGGCCCGGCTGCCGGACGGCAAGCCATTCAAGATGCCGGGCATCGTGCCCAAGCTGTCCGACACACCGGGCTCCGCCGAGTGGGTCGGCCCCGCCCTGGGCGAACACACGGCCACGGTGCTGGCCAGCCTGGGCTACGACGCAACCACCATAGCCCGCCTGCGCGCGGCCGGTACGGTCTGACCCAGGCCCCATGCGTATCCGCCATCTGCCCATCGTGCTCTGCCTGTTGCTGACCGCACTCGCGGGGCAGGCGGTCGAGGCCAGGGAGCGCCTGCTATGGCTGGTGCGCGACCTGCCGCCGTTCACCATCTTCGAAGGGCCGGCCAAGGGCCAGGGGGTGATCGACCAGCTGTTGCCGATGCTGATCGCCCGGATGCCCGAGTACGACCACAGCATCGTCCGGGTCAACCGGGCCCGGGGTATCCAGATGCTCCAGGAGCCCAGTTTCACCTGCGACCCGACCCTGTTGTGGACCCCCGACCGCGCCAGATACGTGCATTTCTCCCAACCATCGCTGGGCGTACTGAGCAGTGGCCTGATCGTACGCAAGCAAGACCAGGCGCTGCTGGCGCCCTACCTGGAGGGCCAGCAGGTCGACCTGCAGCGCTTGCTGGCCGAGACCCGCCTGAAGCTGGGCATCGTCGCCGAGCGCAGCTACAGCGTGCAGGTCGATGAGGTCCTCAGGCAACTGCCTGATACCGCGTTCAGCCGACACTATGGCAACGATGCCACGGCCAGCTTGCTGCAGATGCAGCAATTGGGGCGCCTGCAACTGGTGCTCGGCTATTGGCCCGAGATGCGTTACCTGATCCAGCAGCAAAATGGCTCGCTGGACGACTACAGTTTCCACCCCATCCTTGGCGTGAACCGTTACCAGTTCCTGCATGTAGGCTGTTCGGATACTCCGCTGGGGCGCGAGGCGATCGCCCATATCGACCAACTGCTGCCGGCATTGCGTCGCGATACCTTGCCCGAGCTCTACGCCCACTGGCTGGACCCTGGGCTGCAGGAGGATTACCTGGAGCAGGCCAGGCACTTCTTCGAGCAGGGTGAACCGTCGCCGCGCTGAAGCGCCCTGAAGTCGATGGCACAGGGGCGTTTTGAAGTCGGGGCAAAAAGAAACCCCGGCCGCTGGGGAGGACGACCGGGGTCAAGCGAAAGCCCTTGGGACTTCCAGTGACAATCTGCACGGTACCGGAGCAAAGCACCATCAGACGGCCCTTGCTGAATCTGATGGGTCTGTCAGGCAAAGGTTCCTTGTATCTGCCGCTGATGTTGCAGGGCGGCGATCACACAGGGCTGCAGGCGGCCTTCGGCGATCTGCAAGTCACGGTGCAGGCCATCGACCAGATCAACCAGCAACTGCTGCTCCGCCAATTGACGAGTGCAGACCCCGCGCTGCAGGATCCGCACCCCGTGCTCGTCATAGAGTGTCAACTGGCGACTGCCAAGGCTGTCGGGCGTACCAAGCTCGGCCTGGTATGGGGAAAGAGCGTC
The DNA here is from genome assembly GCF_057284075.1 of Pseudomonas sp. TE31087. Classification (NCBI taxonomy): domain Bacteria; kingdom Pseudomonadati; phylum Pseudomonadota; class Gammaproteobacteria; order Pseudomonadales; family Pseudomonadaceae; genus Pseudomonas; species Pseudomonas sp. TE31087. Next base: position 5,502,166 of record NZ_JBXVNN010000001.1, on the reverse strand, counting down.
GTTGAGCAGTCTGCAGATTCTTTCCATCCGGATCACTCGCTGGCTAAGGTTCGAGGAAACTGACCATCGGGCCCGACGGAAAGTTCGCCGTGGCCCGTTACCGCGAGCATGCGCGGACAACATGACAGTTTCGATGCGCCCACCCAGCGTCCGATCAGAGGCGCTCCAACACCCTGTTCCAGGCCTACCATCGACATCGGCCATGGCAACTCTGCCAGCACATTCAAACCGTACTGGCGGGCCTCAAGCGCCAGATCCATTTCCCCCGCGCCAGCACACCCGACGAACAGCAATCCCCCCGCGCAGGAAGCCTGCACCAGATACTTGAACAGGCGCCGGGCATAGCCCCTGGGCATGCGCTGGTCGAGCACCAGTACATCCACCGGGCGCTGCCGCGCCGTCGCGGTCGGCACGTCATCGGTGACCCGGACGCTGTAGACGCCCTGGGCATTGAAGGCCTGATGCAGCAGCATCTGGTGGTAGGGCCGAGCCTGGTGGATAAGAACATTGAGCTGACGCATGAGCTTCCCCCGGAACAGTGTGGCGTGTAGGTTGGAGCGACCACTTTAGTAGGGGTATGTATCGAACTACATGGGAAAAGTCTGAAAGATCCAAACCCTGTGTCGTGGACATGAAAAAGCCCGTCTAGGACGGGCTTTTTCGCGTAGTGCTCGGCTTACAGCGGCTTGCCGCGGTTGCCATGCTGGCTGACGAAGGCCTGCACCGTCTTCAGGTCGTTGGCCAGCACCGTGCAACGCTCTTCGCGGCTGAACAGGTCGCTCAGGTGCGCCGGCAGTTCCAGGGCCTTGTCGACACCGGCCTTCTCCACTGCCTCGGGGAACTTGACCGGATGCGCGGTGCCCAGCACCACCATCGGCGTATCCAGGCTGCGGCGGCACTCGCGGGCAGCCTTGACGCCGATCGCGGTGTGCGGATCGAGGACTTCACCGGTGGCCTTGAACACCTCGGCGATGGTCTCGCAGGTCTGTTCGTCGGTGACGGCCAGCGAGTCGAACAGCTTGCGCGCCTCGGTCCAGCGATCCTGCTCGACGCTGAAACCGCCGCCCTGCTTGAAGGTGTCCATCAGCTGGGCAACCGCGGCGCCATTGCGACCGTGCAGGTCGAACAGCAGGCGCTCGAAGTTGGACGAGACCATGATGTCCATCGACGGCGACAGGGTCGGATGCAGGGCATCCTTGACGTACTGGTTGCCGCTCATGAAGCGGTGCAGGATGTCGTTGCGGTTGGTCGCCACCACCAGCTGGCTGATCGGCAGGCCCATGTTGCGCGCCAGGTAACCGGCGAAGATATCGCCGAAGTTGCCGGTCGGCACCGAGAACGCCACCGAACGGGCCGGGCCGCCGAGCTGCAGGGCTGCGTGGAAGTAGTAGACGATCTGGGCCATGATCCGCGCCCAGTTGATCGAGTTCACCGCCACCAGGCGGGTGCCCTTGAGGAACGACTGGTCGGCGAAGCTGGCCTTGACCATCTCCTGGCAGTCGTCGAAGTTGCCTTCGATGGCGATGTTGTGGATGTTGTCGCCGAGGATGGTGGTCATCTGCCGGCGCTGCACTTCCGACACACGCTGGTGCGGGTGCAGGATGAAGATGTCGACGTTGTCGCAACGGCGGCAGCCTTCGATGGCGGCGGAACCTGTGTCACCACTGGTGGCGCCGACGATCACCACGCGCTCGCCGCGCTTGACCAGCACGTGGTCGAGCAGACGGCCGAGCAGTTGCAGGGCGAAGTCCTTGAAGGCCAGGGTCGGGCCGTGGAACAGCTCCATCACCCACTCGTTGCCGTTGAGCTGGCGCAGCGGCGCGACGACGGCGTGGGCGAAGTTGCCGTAGGTCTCTTCGAGAATCTTCTTGAAGTCGGCGTCGGCGATACTGCCGTCGACGAACGGGCGCATCACCCGGAAGGCCAGTTCGTGGTACGGCAGGCCCGCCCAAGAGGCAATCTCTTCCTGGGTGAAGCGTGGCAGGTTCTCGGGCACGTACAGGCCGCCGTCGCTGGCGAGGCCCGCCAGCAGGACGTCTTCGAAGTTCAGGGCCGGAGCCTGGCCGCGGGTACTGATATAGCGCATGGGTGCAAACCTTCGATGCTGGGCGCGGGCCGCCGTCGCGGCCCGCCGCCGAAATTAATTGAGCTGTTCGACGCGGATGCGCACGACCTTGCCGACCACGTCCTGAAGCGCTTCCAGGGCGACGATGGCGTCGTCGATGCGTTGCTCGACCACACGGTGGGTCAGCAGGATCATCGGTACCAGGCCGTCCTGCTCCTCGGCTTCCTTCTGCATGATCGACTCGATGTTGATGCCGCGCTCCGAAAGAATGCTGGCGACCTGGGCCAGCACGCCCGGGTGGTCCTTGGCCTGGATGCGCAGGTAGTAGGCACTTTCGCAGGCTTCGATCGGCAGGATCGGGTGGGCCGACAGCGCGTCCGGCTGGAACGCCAGGTGCGGCACGCGGTTCTCCGGGTCGGAAGTCATGGCGCGGACCACGTCGACCAGGTCGGCGACCACCGACGACGCGGTCGGCTCCATGCCGGCACCGGCGCCGTAGTACAGGGTGGAACCGGCGGCGTCGCCGTTGACCATCACCGCGTTCATCACGCCGTTGACGTTGGCGATCAGGCGATCGTTGGGGATCAGCGTCGGGTGCACGCGCAGCTCGATGCCGTCGGCGGTGCGACGGGCCACGCCCAGGTGCTTGATACGGTAGCCCAGGGCCTCGGCGTAGTTCACGTCGGCGGTGGTCAGCTGGGTGATGCCCTCGGTGTAGGCCTTGTCGAACTGCAGTGGGATACCGAAGGCGATGGACGCCAGGATGGTCAGCTTGTGCGCGGCATCGATGCCTTCGACGTCGAAGGTCGGGTCGGCCTCGGCATAACCCAGCGCCTGGGCTTCGGCCAGCACGTCGGGGAAGGCGCGGCCCTTGTCGCGCATCTCGGTGAGGATGAAGTTGCCGGTGCCGTTGATGATCCCGGCCAGCCAGTTGATGCGGTTGGCCGACAGGCCCTCGCGGATCGCCTTGATCACCGGGATGCCACCGGCCACGGCGGCTTCGAAGGCGACGATGACGCCCTTCTCGCGGGCCTTGGCGAAGATCTCGTTGCCGTGCACGGCGATCAGCGCCTTGTTGGCGGTGACCACGTGCTTGCCGTTTTCGATGGCCTTGAGCACCAGGTCGCGGGCGATGGTGTAGCCGCCGATCAGCTCGATGACAATATCGATCTCGGGGTTGCTCGCGACTTCGAACACATCAGCGGTAATGGGGGTACCGGTAATCTGGCAGTTCGGGTTCTGCGAGCGCATGGCAATCTGTGCCACTTCAATACCGCGCCCGGCACGGCGGGCGATCTCCTCGGCGTTGCGCTGAAGTACATTGAAGGTTCCGCCACCGACGGTCCCCAACCCACAGATGCCTACTTTGACCGGTTTCACTGTGAACTCCCCATAGAACGGCCGGCACCTGCGCCGACCGTGAAACATGCCGTCACCCCATGACGACGGCGTACTGAATTGATTACTTGCTTTCGGCCAGGGCCAGCTTGGCCACTTGCGGCGCCGGCTGGTAACCCGGAATCACCTGGCCATTCTGTAGAACGATCGCCGGCGTGCCATTTACACCAATCGATTGGCCCAGCTGGAACTGCTTGCTGACCGGGTTGGCGCACTTGGCGGCCTTGATCTCCTTGCCGTCGACCATCTTGTCCAGCGCCGCGCGGCGATCGCTGGAGCACCAGACCGCCTGCAGCTGCTCGTCACCCGGCGAACCCAGGCCCTGGCGCGGGAAGGCGACGTAGCGCACTTCGATGCCACGGCGGTTGAGTTCCGGCACTTCGGCGTGCAGCTTGTGGCAATACGGGCAGGTGGTGTCGGTGAACACGGTGATGTGCGACTTGGTTTCACCCTTGGCCGGGTAGACCACCATCTCGCCGGCCGGGATGCCGTTGATCAGCTTGGCAATGCCCTGGCGCTCGGTCTTCTCGGTGAGGTTGACCGGCTTGCCGTCCTGGATCTGGAACAGGTAGCCCTGCATGACGAACTGACCGTCGGCGCTGGCGTACAGCACGCGACCGCCCTGCAGCTTGACTTCGTACAGGCCATTGAGCGGGCTGCTGCTGACGCTCTCGACCGGCACTTCCAGCGCGAGGTTCTGCAAGGATTTGCGGATCGCCTGCTCGGCACCGGCATTGGCATCGGTGGCCGCGGCGACGGCAAAGGTACTGGCCAACGCCAGGGCGGCGGCGGCGAAAATCTGGGTCACGCGCATGGGGTACTCCTGAAGGCGGACGGGGCCGTGGGGGCGTTGCTTGACCCTGGCGGGTAGCGAACATTCGGCCCTTGCAACAAACCGTCCAAGCCTACCACAACAAACTGGCGCAGTAGGGGTACTCAGGCACCGGTCGGCGGAACATGAAAAGCATTCATCCACGTGGGTGGTGTTCGGCGTGCAGCTGTTGCAGCCGGGCCTTGGCCACATGGGTATAGATCTGCGTGGTGGACAGGTCGCTGTGGCCCAGCAGCATCTGCACCACGCGCAGGTCGGCGCCATGGTTGAGCAGGTGCGTGGCAAAGGCGTGGCGCAGCGTGTGCGGCGACAGCGGCTTGTCGATGCCGGCCACCCGCGCCTGGTGCTTGATGCGGTGCCAGAAGGTCTGGCGGGTCATCTGCTCGCCGCGCTGGCTGGGGAACAGCACATCGCTGGGGCGCCCGCCCAGCAGCTCGGCGCGGCCATCGCGCAGGTAGCGCTCGATCCACACCACCGCCTCCTCGCCCATCGGCACCAAGCGTTCCTTGCTGCCCTTGCCCATCACCCGCAGCACGCCCTGGCGCAGGTTGACCTGGTCCAGGGTCAGGCTGACCAGCTCGGTCACGCGCAGACCGCAGGCATAGAGCACCTCGAGCATGGCACGGTCGCGCTGGCCGATGGCCTCGCCGAGGTCCGGTGCCTGCAGCAGGGCCTCGACATCGGCCTCCGACAGCGACTTGGGCAGCGGCCGGCCCAGTTGCGGCATGTCCACCTGCAGCGTCGGGTCGACTGTGACCAGCCGCTCGCGCAGCAGGTAGCGGAAGAACCCGCGCACCCCGGAAAGAAAACGCGCGGTCGAGCGCGGCTTGTAGCCCTGGTCGAAACGCCAGGCCAGGTGGTCGAGGATCAGCTCACGCCCGGCATCGGGCAGTGCCACGCCATGTTCCTGCAGCCAGCCATTGAACAGCGCCAGGTCGCTGCGGTACGACGAGCGGGTGTTGTCGGACAGCCCCTTCTCCAGCCAGAGGGCATCGAGGAACTGGTCGATCAGGGGGTGGTCCAGTGCAGGCATGAAGACTCGGTGGCAAACGACGAAATGACGCTTAGTCTTTCATAACACGGCATGCAGAGGGAGCCCGCGTGAACGAACAGCAGATTCTTTTGAGTGTCGGCGGCATCGGCGCCGCCGCCCTGCTTTGCCAGTGGCTGGCCTGGCGCCTGAAGCTGCCGGCGATCCTGTTCCTGCTGCTGTGCGGCATCCTCGCAGGGCCCGTGCTGGGCTGGCTGCAGCCCCAGGCGCTGTTCGGCCCGCTGCTGATGCCGCTGGTGTCGCTGGCGGTGGCGCTGATCCTGTTCGAGGGCAGCCTGACCCTGCACCTGTCGCAATGGCGCGAGATCGGCAGCGTGGTGCATCGCCTGGTCACCGTCGGTGCGCTGAGCACCTGGCTGGTGATCGCCCTGGCCACCCACTGGCTGCTGGGCTTCGACTGGCCGCTGGCGATCCTGTTCGGCACCCTGACCCTGGTCACCGGCCCCACGGTGATCGTGCCCATGCTGCGGGTGGTGCGGCCAAAGGCGGCGATCGCCAACATCCTGCGCTGGGAAGGCATCGTCATCGACCCGATCGGCGCGCTGCTGGCGGTGGTGGTGTACAGCTTCATCATCGCCAGCGCCGCCGGCGAGGGCCTGAGCCACAGCCTGGCGACCTTTGCCGGGGTGATCTTCTGCGGCAGCGCGCTGGGTGTTGCCGGTGGCTGGCTGCTCGGTCAGGTCATGCGCGAGCAGTGGCTGCCGGAATACCTGCACAACCTGGCCTCGCTGGCGGCGGTGCTGGGCATCTTCATCGCCGCCAACCAGATCGTCCATGAATCGGGCCTGCTGGCGGTCACGGTCATGGGCATGTGGCTGGCCAACATGCCCGGCGTGGATGTGCGGCAGATCCTGCATTTCAAGGAGAACCTCAGCGTGCTGCTGATCTCCGGCCTGTTCATCCTCCTGGCCGCGCGGCTCGACCTGCAGGCGCTGCTGGCCCTGGGGCCGGCGGTGCTGGCGCTACTGCTGGTGATCCAGTTGCTGGCACGGCCGCTGAACGTCCTGCTGTCGACCCTGGGTTCGCCGTTGAGCTGGCGGGAACGGGCGTTGCTGGCCTGGATCGCGCCACGGGGCATCGTGGCCGCGGCCGTGTCGGCGATCTTCGCCATTCGCCTGGACCAGGCCGGACACGAAGGCGCGCTGCTGCTGGTGCCGCTGACCTTCGCCGTGATCATCGGCACCGTGGTGCTGCAAAGCGCCACCGCCAGGCCCCTGGCCCGCCTGCTGAAGGTGGCGGAACCGGCGCCGAGCGGGTTTCTCGTGGTCGGCGCCAACCCGCCTGCGCGGGTCATCGCCAAGGCCCTGCAGCAACTGGGCTGCCGGGTGTTGCTGACCGACTCGAGCTGGGAGAACATCCGCGCCGCGCGCATGGACAACCTGCCGACCTACTTCGGCAACCCCGCCTCGCAGCACGCCGACGCCCACCTCGACCTGGTCGGCCTGGGACATCTGCTGGGGCTGTCACCGGCGGGCGAGCTCAATGCCCTGGCCTGCGCGCGCTTTCGCCATGACTTCGGCCAGGCCCGGTTGTTCGTGCTGGCCAGCGGCCTGGAAAAACAGCGCAGCGACAAGCACCGGGCCAGCGAGGAGCATCGCGGGCAATTGCTCGGGTCGAGCCCGATGACCTATGGACAGCTGGCCAAGCTGCTGCATCAGGGTGCCGAGCTGTACAGCACCACGCTGACCGAGGCCTTTGGCTGGAGCGATTACCAGCAACTGCATGGCCCGCGGGCCACGCTGCTGTTCGCCCGGGACGGGCAAGGCTGGGTACATGTGGCCAGCCCGGACAATCCGCTCAAGCCGCAGCCTGGCTGGACACTGGTGGCGCTGGTGGAGCCGGAGCTCACCGAGCAGCCTGTGACGCATTGAGCTGGAGCGGCTTTCGCCACTGTCATGGGATAAACGCAATTCTTTGACTTGGCCTGGACTGCGTGGGAGCGGGCTTGACCCGCGATCACCGGCGAAGCCGGTGCCATGCACCGCATCGCGGGACAAGCCCGCTCCCACGCTGGCAATCAACTGTATTTCCTACGTGGCAGCGCAGCCCCAGGGTTGCGCGCCCTCCTGCACCAAAGCACAGTGAGGGCAATCAAGCCAGCGGCAGCACCGGTACCGGGCGCTTGTCCTCGTCGATGGCGACGAAGCTGAACACGCCATGAATCGCCCGCTCGCGGCCGTCGAGGTACATGTTCTCGACGAACACATCCACCTGCACCTGCAGGCTGGTGTTGCCGACCTTGATCACCGTGCCCACCAGCTCGACGATCGAACCGGCCGGGATCGGGTGCTTGAAATCGATACGATCGGTGGACACGGTCACCAGGGGCAATCGACAGAATCGGGTGGCGGCGATGAACGACACTTCGTCCATCCATGCCAGGGCGGTGCCGCCGAATAGTGTGTTGTGGTGGTTGGTGGTGTTGGGGAACACCGCCTTGGTCACGCGGGTCACCGACAGTTCGGTGCGGCGCTGGATTTCCTGGTCTCGGGGCGTCGTCATGGGATTCACCTCGCAAAGTCTGAAAGCAAGGTCGCCTGCTTCGCGGGTAAACCCGCTCCCACAGAGGGCGATAAACCTGTGGGAGCGGGTTTACCCGCGAAGCAGCCAACACAAATCGCAAAATGCAAAAAAGCAGCCCGAAGGCTGCTTTTTTCTCGCAAGGCGGCCTAGGCCGCCAGGCAAACTGTACTCAGGACAGTTTTTCCTTGATGCGAGCGGCTTTGCCGGACAGGTCGCGCAGGTAGTACAGCTTGGCTTTACGCACGTCACCACGACGTTTCACGGCCAGGCTGTCGATCTGCGGGCTGTAGGTCTGGAAGGTACGCTCTACGCCAACGCCGCTGGAGATCTTGCGCACGGTGAAGGCGCTGTTCAGACCGCGGTTACGCTTGGCGATAACGACGCCTTCGAACGCCTGCAGACGCGAGCGGTCGCCTTCCTTCACTTTAACCTGGACGACAACGGTGTCGCCTGGTGCGAAGGTCGGGATCTCTTTGCTCATCTGCTCGGCTTCGAGCTGCTGGATGATCTTGTTGGTCATGCTGTGCTCCTAAGATGGATACTTGATCCACCATCGATACGTTTAACTATCGTCCCGCTCGCGGATGTATTCCTCGAGCAGCTTCTTCTCTTCTCCAGAAAGCGAGCGACTTTCCAGAAGATCGGCGCGTCGTTCGAAGGTCCTACCAAGGGACTGCTTCATCCGCCAACGCCGGATATGTGCATGGTTGCCACTTAGCAACACGTCGGGAACACGCTGATCCGCATACACCTCAGGTCGGGTGTAGTGCGGGCAATCCAGCAGACCGTCGGTGAAAGAGTCTTCCTCCGCCGAGTCCACATGCCCTAAAGCTCCGGGCAGCAGCCGTGTAACCGCATCGATCAGTACCATGGCCGGCAGCTCGCCACCGGAAAGCACATAGTCGCCAATCGACCACTCCTCATCGACATGAGCCTCGATAAAGCGCTCGTCGATGCCTTCATAACGACCGGCGATCAGGATCAACGATTCCTGTTCGGCCAGGCCTTTGACCGCCTGCTGTGTCAGCTTGCGGCCTTGTGGCGAAAGGTAGATCACCTTTGCCGATGCTCCGGTCGCCTGCCTGGCGCTAACCAGGGCGTCTTCCAGAGGCTTGATCTTCATCACCATGCCCGGACCACCGCCAAACGGTCGATCATCCACGGTGTGGTGGCGATCTGTGGTGTAGTCCCGCGGGTTCCAGCAGGTCACTTGCAGCAACCCCTGTTTCACCGCGCGGCTGGTAATGCCGTACTCCGTGATGGCCGAGAACATCTCGGGGAACAACGTGATGACGTCTACGCGAAGGTTACCCATCGTCTAGAAGTCCGCGTCCCACTCAACCCGCATCACGCCTGCTTCCAGGTCGATTGCCAGCACGCACTGCCCGGTATAGGGCAACAGACGCTCGCGATCATCCAGGCTGCCTGCGCAGGGCTTGACCACCATTACATCGTTCGCGCCGGTCTCCAACAGGTGATCGATCTTGCCGAACAGCTGTTCGTCCTGATTGATGACCTTCAGGCCCACCAACTGGTACCAGTAGTACTCGTCGGCTGCCAGGTTGGGCAAAAGGCTCCGCGCAATGCAGATTTCGTAACCGCTCAGAAGACGGGCTTCATCACGATCATCGAGGCCTTTGAGTTTCACGACCAGGCCCTTCTGGGAGCCACGACCGCTGACCAGCTCGACCTGCTTTACCTTGCCTTCGTGCCGAAGCATCCAGCGCGGATAATCCAACAGGTTTTCAATCGGATCGGTAAAGGAGTACACCTTCACCTCGCCGCGAACGCCGTGAACCGAAAAAATCTTGCCAACGACGATGAGGTCGTCAGCCTTTTCTGGCGTCGCGTTCATACTGCTCAGGCTGCAGCCTTGGCAGCTTCCTTCAGCAGCTGAGCAACGCGCTCAGACGGCTGTGCGCCCTGGCTCAGCCAGTAGGTGACGCGCTCTTGGTTGACCGACAGCTTGACTTCGGCGCCCGATGCGATCGGGTTGAAGAAGCCAACGCGCTCAACGAAACGGCCGTCACGGGCGTTACGCGAGTTGGTCACGGTCAGGTGGTAGAATGGGCGCTTTTTCGAGCCGCCACGGGCCAGACGGATGGTTACCATGTGAACATCGTTCCTATAGTCGGTGCTGCAAAACTGAATGCCCAATGGGCACACGGGTGCCCAAAAGGCCGCATATTCTCGGGGAATACACGGACATTTGCAAATGCCTTTTTCGGCAATGCCGGGGCCTGCCGCTCAGTCCTGCCGGTTTGGGCCACCTCGCGGCGGCCATGATCCCGCCGGAGCGGGGGTCTGGCGGGCTTCCTCACATAAAGAGGCCCACCGGATTCTTTTACAGTTTTGGCATGCCGCCACCCGGCAGCATCCCGCCAAGGCCGCGCATCATCTTGGCCATGCCGCCCTTGGCGGAGAATTTCTTCATCATCTTCTGCATCTGCTTGTGCTGCTTGATCAAGCGGCCGATGTCCTGCACCTGGGTGCCGGAACCAAGGGCGATGCGGCGCTTGCGCGAACCGCTGATCAGGTCAGGGTCGCGACGTTCGGCCGGGGTCATGGAGTTGATGATCGCCTCCATCTGCTTGAACTGCTTCTCGGCCGCGCCCTGGGCATTGCCCATCTGCGACAGGTTCACACCACCGATGCTCGGCAGCTTGTCCATCAGGCCACCCAGGCCGCCCATGTTCTTCATCTGCTGCAGCTGGTCGCGGAAGTCCTCGAGGTCGAAGCCCTTGCCCTTCTTCAGCTTCTTGGCCAGCTTGTCGGCCTTGGCCTTGTCGATGTTCTGCTCGGCCTGCTCGATCAGGCTGAGCACGTCGCCCATGCCGAGGATGCGCGAGGCGATACGATCCGGGTGGAACGGCTCCAGGGCCTCGGTCTTCTCGCCCATGCCGATGAACTTGATCGGCTTGCCGGTGATGGCGCGTACCGACAGCGCGGCACCGCCACGGGCGTCGCCGTCGACCTTGGTCAGCACCACGCCGGTCAGCGGCAGGGCCTCGCCAAAGGCCTTGGCAGTGTTGGCCGCGTCCTGGCCGGTCATGGCGTCGACCACGAACAGGGTTTCGATCGGCTTGACCGCAGCATGCAGCGCCTTGATCTCGTCCATCATGTCAGCGTCGACATGCAGGCGGCCGGCGGTGTCGACGATCACCACGTCGATGAACTTGAGCTTGGCCTCGCGGATCGCCGCCTCGGCGATGGCCACCGGCTTCTGGCTGATATCGGACGGGAAGAAGGTCACGCCGATGTCATTGGCCAGGGTTTCGAGCTGCTTGATCGCCGCCGGACGGTAGACGTCGGCCGACACCACCATCACGCTCTTTTTCTTGCGTTCTTTCAGGTGGCGCGCCAGCTTGCCGGCGGTGGTGGTCTTACCGGCGCCCTGCAGGCCGGCCATCAGCACCACGGCGGGTGGTGCGGCGTTGAGGGTCAGCTCTTCGTTGGCCGCGCCCATCAGGCTTTCCAGCTCGGCCTGGACGATCTTCACGAAGGCCTGGCCTGGGGTCAGGCTGCGCGACACTTCGGTGCCGACCGCGCGTTCCTTGATGCTGTTGACGAAATCCTTGACCACCGGCAGGGCAACGTCGGCCTCGAGCAGGGCCATGCGCACTTCGCGCAGCGTGTCCTTGATGTTGTCTTCGGTCAGCTTGGCCTTGCCGGTGACATGGCGCAGCGTCTGTGACAGGCGGTCGGTCAGGTTTTCGAACATGGTGATCCTTTCAGGCCCAGTGGAGCCGAGTTTTTTCAGATGCCCAGGTGAACATGTACACGCGCCGGGCAGAGCAAGGCGGCGATTATAGCGGAGAGCGGCGGCGGCGCACACCTTGGAGCAGCCCCTCTGGATATTCGGTGACCATGCCGGCCTCTTCGCGGGTAAACCCGCTCCCACAGAGATCGCGCACGCCCCTGTGGCAGCGGGTTTACCCGCGAAGAGGCCGGCATATGGGGTACAAGTCGCTCGCCAGGCACCGGAGCAAGGCTTGCTGGTCTTCCTTGCCCACCGCGATCTATGCCAAACTCCGTCCCTTTAGGGCTTGCCTGCCAGGACTTATGTTCTCTTCACCCAGCCTCATCCCCAATCTGCTCGCCGCCTTCCTTTATCTGGCCGCGACCGTCTACCAGGCCACCGGACTGGCCCGAGGCGCCCGTGCCGACAAACGGCTGCTGGGCCTGCTCGGCACGCTGGCGGTGGTCGCCCAGGGCGGCGCCCTGTTCTTCCAGCTGATCACGCCCCTGGGCCTGAGCCTGGACTTCTTCAGTGCCGCCAGCCTGATCGCCGTGGCGGTGATCGGCCTGACCCTGCTCGCCTGCCTGAGCATCCCGGTGGAGAACCTGCTGGTGCTGCTGTTCCCGCTCGGCGCGGTGACCGCGCTGCTGGCCCAGTTCGCCCCACCTGGCACGGTACCGCTGATCAACGAAGAGCCCGGCATCCTCGCGCACATCCTGCTGTCGATCCTGGCCTACGGCCTGTTCACCATCGCCGTGTTCCAGGCCCTGCTGCTGTTGCTGCAGGACCACCAGCTCAAGCACAAGCACCCGTCCGGGCTGATCCGCAACTTCCCGCCGCTGCAGACCATGGAAAGCCTGCTGTTCGGTTTCCTCTGGGCCGGCTGGGTGCTGCTGTCGCTGTCGCTGATCTCCGGCTGGCTGTTCCTCGACAACCTGTTCGCCCAGCACCTGGTGCACAAGACCCTGCTGGCCTGCGTGGCCTGGGTCGTGTTCAGCGTGCTGCTGTGGGGCCGCACACGCCTCGGCTGGCGCGGTCACAAGGCAATCCGCTGGACCCTGGCCGGCTTCTGCCTGCTGATGCTGGCCTATTTCGGCAGCAAGCTGGTCCGCGAATTCATCCTGCATATCTGACGGCCGCCCATGGACACCCTGCCGTACGCCCCGCTGCTCGGCATCATCGCACTGGCGCTGCTGTGGTCGGCGCTGTTCACCGCGGTCGACAGCGCCCGCCAGCAAGCCAACGGCCAGGGCGATTCCCCCCTCCCCGCCCAGGGCCTGGTGCTTGGCGCCAGCCTCGGCAAGCTGCTGGTACTGGGCCTGGCCTGCCTGATCGGCCAGCGCTACGACGGTGAACACGGTTTCTGGCTGGCCGGCCTTGGTGCCACCTTCACCCTGCTGGTGCTCGCCGACTACCTGCCGCGCCGCCTGGCCCGCCGCGACCCGCACGCCTTCCTGAGCCTGGGCGGCAACCTGCTGAAATGGCCGCTGGCGCTGCTGCAGCCGCTGGGCTGCCTGCTCGATGGCTGCGCCAGGCTGATCCTGCGCCCGTTCCGCGTGCAGCCCACTGCAGTGGCCCTGCACCCGCAGGCAGACGACGACTTCGACGAAGACGGCCCGGTCGACAGCGCCCGCCACGGCCTGCTGGAAGGCCTGCAGGCACTGGACAAGATCACCGTCAACGACATCCTGGTACCACGCAACGAAGTCGACGGCATCAACCTCGACGACCCCATCGAGCGCATCATCGAGCAACTGATCGTCAGCCGTCACACCCGCCTGCCGGTCTATCACAACGACATCAACCAGGTCGAAGCGGTACTCAACACCAAGCTGATCAGCCACCTGCTGCCACGGGCCGAACTTACCCCGGAGAAGCTTCAGGCAGCCTGCTACGAACCCTACTTCGTCCCCGAAAGCACACCGCTGCAGATGCAGCTGCTGAACTTCCACAAGCAGCAGCGGCGCATGGGCGTGGTGGTGGACGAATACGGCGAGGTGCTCGGCATCGTCACCCTGGAGGACATCCTCGAGGAGATCGTCGGCGAGTTCGAGGACGAGCAGAGCCTGGACAACCCTCATGTCCATCCCCAGCCCGATGGCCGCTTCGTCATCGAAGGCACGGCCTCGCTGCGCGAGATCAACCGCACCCTGGGCTGGCACCTGCCCTGCGACGGCGGGCCGAAAACCCTCAACGGCCTGGTCACCGAGGCCTTGGAAAGCATCCCGGCAAGCGCTGTATGCCTTAAAATTGGCAGATATCGGCTGGAAATCCTCGAAACCGAGGATAATTGCGCAAGCAAGGTACTGGTCTGGACACTGACTCGCTAGCTATACTCGGGTCACGCTTACCCAGCCCTGCCGTCTCGCCCGCTACCCGCACCCGGCGTCCGACGGCCAGTCCGCACCACTGACACGCCCCGCGGTCCTGCTTCAGCACCCCGAACAGCAACCGCCCACTGCCTATCCCCTGGGCTATCGTCAGTCGCGCGACCAACAACAATACGCTCCGGCTCCCGTGTGCCCGTCACATGGGCCGTGCCCCATGGAGCATGACTGTCAGGGACCTTCGCATGACTACCAGCAGCACCTACGCCGAACCTGCCTCGGCAACACCGGTCAATTCACCGGCCCGGGTGGCCACTGCCAGCTTCATCGGCACCGCCATCGAGTTCTACGATTTCTATGTCTACGCCACCGCCGCCGCGCTGGTGATCGGGCCGGTGTTCTTCCCGTCCGGCTCCGGCACCGCGCAGATGCTCGCGGCCTTCCTCACCTTCGGCATCGCCTTCCTTGCCCGCCCCTTGGGCTCGGCGCTGTTCGGCCACTTCGGCGACCGTATCGGGCGCAAGTCGACGCTGGTCGCCTCGCTGCTGCTGATGGGCGTGTCCACCACGCTGATCGGCGTGCTGCCCGGCTATGACAGCATCGGCGTCTGGGCGCCGATCATTCTCTGTCTGCTGCGCTTCGGCCAGGGCCTGGGGCTGGGCGGCGAATGGGGCGGCGCGGCGCTGCTGGCCACCGAGAACGCCCCGCAGGGCAAGCGTGCCTGGTTCGGCATGTTTCCGCAGCTGGGCCCGTCGATCGGCTTTCTTGCCGCCAACGGCTTGTTCCTCACCCTGGCCCTGGTGCTCAGCGACGAGCAGTTCCGCGAATGGGGCTGGCGCATTCCGTTCCTGCTCAGCGCGGCGCTGGTGCTGGTCGGCCTGTACGTGCGCCTGAAGCTGGAGGAAAGCCCGGTGTTCGCCAAGGCGGTGGCCCGTCATGAGCGGGTGAAAATGCCGGTGGTCGACCTGTTCGCCCGCTACTGGCTGCCGACCCTGCTGGGCGCCGCGGCCATGGTGGTGTGCTACGCGCTGTTCTACATCTCCACGGTGTTCTCGCTCAGCTATGGCGTGACCACCCTGGGCTACAGTCGCGAGACCTTCCTCGGCCTGCTGTGCTTCGCGGTGGTGTTCATGGCCCTGGCCACGCCCCTGTCGGCCTGGCTCAGCGACCGTTACGGGCGCAAGCCGGTGCTGGTGGTCGGCGGCCTGCTGGCGATCGCCTCGGGCTTCACCATGGAACCGCTGCTGACCTCGGGTTCGACCACCGGCGTGGCGCTGTTCCTGGCCATCGAGCTGTTCCTGATGGGGGTGACCTTCGCGCCGATGGGCGCGCTGCTGCCCGAGCTGTTCCCGACCCATGTGCGCTACACCGGCGCCTCGGCGGCCTACAACCTGGGCGGCATCGTCGGCGCCTCGGCAGCACCGTTCTTTGCCCAGAAGCTGGTGAGCATGGGGGGATTGAGCTGGGTGGGGGGGTATGTGTCGGTGGCGGCGGTGATCAGTCTGATTGCCGTGTTGTGCCTGAAAGAGACACGTAATACCGAACTTTGAATCAATCGCGGGGCAAGCCCGCTCCCACGCCAGACTGATACTGACGTGGGAGCGGGCTTGCCCCGCGATCGTTTCAGATCAGAACTCGACCTTGACCGCCTGCGAAGCACGGGTCGCCTTGGCCCGGGCCGCCTCGACCGACTCGTCGCGCGCCAGGCACACGCCCATGCGCCGGGTGCCGTTGATCTCCGGCTTGCCGAACAAGCGAATAGCGGTATCCGCCTCGCTCAGGGCGGCGCCGAGGTTGGCAAAGCTGGTCTGCTGCGACTGGCCTTCCGGCAGGATCACCGCCGAAGCCGACGGGCCAAACTGGCGCACCACCGGGATCGGCAGGCCGAGAATGGCCCGGGCATGCAAGGCGAACTGCGACAGGTCCTGGGAAATCAGGGTCACAAGGCCGGTGTCGTGCGGACGCGGCGAGACCTCGCTGAACCACACCTGGTCGCCCTTGACGAACAGCTCCACGCCGAACAGGCCACGCCCGCCCAGCGCATCGGTGACTGCCTGGGCCACGCGCTGCGACTCGGCCAGCGCCTTGGGGCTCATGGCCTGGGGCTGCCAGGACTCCTGGTAGTCGCCCTTCTCCTGACGGTGGCCGACCGGCGCGAGGAAGGTGGTGCCGCCCACATGGCGCACAGTCAGCAGGGTGATCTCGTACTCGAAGTCGATGAAGCCCTCGATGATCACCCGGCCCTTGCCGGCGCGCCCGCCTTCCTGGGCATAGTCCCAGGCCTTGCGCAGGTCATCGTCGCCGCGCAGCAGGCTCTGGCCCTTGCCCGAGGAACTCATCACCGGCTTGACCACGCACGGGTAGCCCAGGTCGGCCACGGCCTTGGCGTAGTCCTCGTAGGTGTCGGCGAAGTGGTACGGCGAAGTCGGCAGGTCGAGCTCTTCGGCCGCTAGGCGGCGGATGCCTTCGCGGTTCATGGTCAGCTGGGTGGCACGAGCGGTGGGCACCACGTTGAAGCCTTCGTTTTCCAGCTCGACCAGCGTGGCAGTGGCGATGGCCTCGATCTCGGGCACGATGTAGTGCGGCTTCTCGGCCTCGATCACCGCACGCAGGGCGACGCCGTCGAGCATGTTGATCACGTGGCTGCGGTGCGCGACCTGCATGGCCGGCGCGTTCGCGTAACGGTCCACGGCAATCACCTCGACACCCAGGCGCTGCAGCTCGATCACCACTTCCTTGCCCAGCTCGCCGCAGCCGCACAGCAGTACACGGGTCGCGGTGGGCGACAATGGGGTTCCGATACGGGTCATTTCAGGTCCTCGAAGGCGTCCGGGGCCGCGCCACGCTGGCTGCCGCCCGCTGAAAAATGGACCGCTATTCTACAAGATTCCGTGGGAGCGGGCTTGCCCCGCGATAGCCGCGACGATGATCAGCCGGCCAGCGCCGCGCGCCGTGCCCGCCAGGCCATGATCAACCACACCGCCGTCACCCCGGCAAATTTCGAGGCCAGCGCTGTGCCGATCACTACGGGGGTCAACGCGCCGATCATGCCGAAGAAGATGAAGGTGTCCACCGGGATGCTCAGCGCTGAACTCAACCACAGGCGGTCGCGCAGGGGCCGGCGGGTGACGCTGAACACCAGCCAGTCGATCAGCTCGGAGACGAAGAACGCGGTGGCGCTGGCCAGGGCGATGGCCGGCTCCGATGTCGCGTAGGACAGCACCAGCGCCACCAGCATGGCCAGCAGCGCGCCGTGGCCGTAGCGGGTCTGCACCATGTCGCGCAGGATGAACACCAGCCCGCCCCAGGCGGACCAGATCACGTCCAGGTGCGGCGCGCTGGAAAAGGCGTAGTTGATCAGCACCACGCTGCTGATGTAGGCGATGAGATAGAACATGGTCTGTGTGTTCGGTGGGCCAGCCGCACAGAGTACTTGAATTTAAAGTCAACGCCAGACTCTTCGCGGGTAAACCCGCTCCCACAGGAGGGGTGCGATCCCTGTGGGAGCGGGTTTACCCGCGAAGATGCCCGCGCAGATTCTACGATCCGATGATCAGCCCGGCCGCCAGCGCCCGCTCGTGGCACTTCTTCAGCACCTCCCGGCGCTGCTCGTTGTCCATCCGCCCCCAGCGGGTGATCTCGTCCACCGTGCGCTGGCACCCAGTGCAGATGTCCTGCTCGTCCAGCGCGCAGATGCTGACGCAGGGCGAGGCCACGGGCCGTTCGTCAGTCTTCATCGATCACCAGCTCGCGCGCATAGCGCTGGGCATTGTGCACGTAGTGCGCGGCGCTGGCCTCGAGCATGCGCTTCTGCTGCTCGGTGAGTTCACGCACCACCTTGCCCGGCGAGCCCATCACGAGCGAACCGTCGGGAATTTCCTTGCCTTCCGGGATCAGCGCGTTGGCGCCGATGATGCAGTGCCTGCCGATACGCGCCCCGTTGAGGATCACCGCGTTGATGCCGATCAGGCTGTAGTCGCCCACGTTGCAGCCATGCAGCATGGCGTTATGGCCGATGGTCACGCCCTTGCCGATGTTCAGCGGCGAACCCATGTCGGTATGCATCACCGTGCCGTCCTGGACATTGCTGTCCTCGCCGATGTCGATCAGCTCGTTGTCGCCGCGCAGCACCGCGCCGAACCACACGCTGGCGCGGGCCTGCAGACGCACCTTGCCGATCAGCGTGGCGTTGGGCGCGGTCCAGCTCTCAGGATGGGTATCGACCCGCAGGTCGCCCAGGCGGAATTTCATGTATCGCTCCTCACGGTTTGAAGCCGGCGGGGTGTGCCCCACTCAGTTCTTGATGAAACGCTCGGGTGGGTGGTGCAGGCTGATGCCGGCATCGAACAGCAGGTTGACCAGCTCGACGATCATGATCGCCGACAGCCCCCAGATCTTGTAGTCGCCGTAACGGTAGCTGGGCACGTACCAGCTGCGCCCCTGGTAATCGATGCGGTGGGTGTGCTCGCGAGGATCCTGGCGGAAGAACGCCAGCGGCACGGTGAACACCGCGGCAATTTCGGCGTCGTTGGCGTGGTACTCGACATAGTCGGGGATCAAACCGACGAACGGTGTCACCTTCAGGCCGTGCAGCGAAATTACCGGGCTGAGCGGCCCGATCACCTCGACCAGCCCCGGCGGCAGGCCGATTTCTTCCTCGGCCTCGCGCAGGGCGGTGAACACCAGGTCGGGGTCTTCCGGATCGCGCCGCCCGCCAGGGAAGGCAACTTCGCCGCCGTGGGTCGACAGGCCCTTGGCGCGCAGGGTCAGTACCAGCTCCGGCTCTTCGCTGCGGGTAATGGGCAGCAGCACCGCCGCTTCGGGGAAACGACGATCCGTCTCCAGTGACGCGGGGGTATGGTTGCTCATTCGGCGAAGAAGCTCGTCCAGCATTACGCACTCTCGTGTCCAAGGCCTGCCGTGCATGATGCACCAAAGCCGCGAGGCACCCAAGCCCCGCCCGCAGGCCGCTTGCGGTGGGCGGGCCGGGCGCGCCAAGATAGTCCGACCCCATTGGAATGAATGTAAGCATGAAATTCTGCAGCGCGTGCGGCCAACCGGTCACCCAGCGGATACCCGAAGGCGACAGCCGCCTGCGGTATGTCTGCGACCATTGCCAGACCATCCATTACCAGAACCCCAACATCGTCGCCGGGGTGTTGCCCACCTGGGGCTCCCAGGTGCTGCTGTGCCGCCGCGCCATCGAGCCGCGCCGGGGCTTCTGGACCCTGCCCGCCCGGGTTCATGGAGAACGGCGAGACCCTGGATGCCGCCGCCCGTCGCGAAACCGTCGAGGAAGCCTGCGCCCGGGTCGCCGAGATGAGCCTGTACCAGCTGTTCGACCTGCCGCACATCAATCAGGTGCACGTGTTCTTCCGCGCCGAACTGGCCGACCTGGACTTTGCCGTGGGGGTCGAGAGCCTGGAGGTGCGCCTGTTCGAGGAGCACGAGATCCCCTGGGGCGAGCTGGCTTTCCGCACCGTCACACGCACACTAGAATGCTATTATCGCGACCGCATCAGGCAGCACTACCCGATAGGCCATGAATACCTGCCGCCGATGAACGTTTCGTCGTCCACCACTTAAGTCTTCAGGGATACGGTTTCATGCGCTGGCTGCTTGCCCTCTTCTGCCTCAGTGTCGCCTCGGTGTCGCAAGCCGCCTTCACCGAGACCATCATCCGCAAGACGCCGTCGGCCGTGCCGTCGCCGGTCCAGCCCGCTGCTGGCAGCGCCCAGCAGGAGCGACTGATCGACAAGGTGCTGGTGATCAAGTCCGAACGCCGCCTGCAATTGATCAGCCGTGGCGAGCCGCTCAAGACCTACCGCATCTCCCTGGGCAAGCAGCCCAAGGGTGCCAAAGAGCGCGAGGGCGACAAGAAGACTCCCGAAGGCCTGTACTGGCTGGACTGGCGCAAGGTCAGCGACCGCTACAACCTGGCCATGCACATCTCCTACCCGAACATCACCGATGCCGCCAAGGCCCGCAACGAAGGCGTGGCCGCCGGCAGCATGATCATGATCCACGGCACGCCGATCAACGAGGAGTACCCAGAGTGGTACTTCCACACCCTCGACTGGACCGAGGGCTGCATCGCCATGCGCAACGACGACATGCGTGAGGTATGGAACATGGTCAAGGACGGCACGCTGATTGAAATCCGGCCCTGAACCACCCTCGACAGCTTTCGATTACAACAAAGGCCTGCCCCGCTCTCGCGGGGCAGGCCTTTGTCTTTCACCGCCGATATTCCCTTTCGACGCATAACCGCTCACTTTTCCTACGCACACAATAGCCTTCCTTCCCACAAGGCGATGGCTTTGAGCCATACAAATGCCATCACCGGCATTCTTAAAATTCCCGCAAATGATTTCTCTGTTTCATACATCACTTGCGAGGTTCCCATGCAAATCCCTACACCCAAGACCAGGCCTGACACCCTACGCTGGGCCGTCTTTCTCGCCCTGCTGGGCAGCACCCAGGTCGAGGCGCAGGGCGCCCTGACGCCGACGCCCGGCCCGGGTGGCACGCCGATCATCGACAATGGCCACGGCGTGCCGGTGATCGACATCGTCGCGCCCAATGCCGGCGGCCTGTCGCACAACCAGTTCCTCGACTACAACGTTGGCAAGCAAGGGCTGGTACTGAACAACGCCCTGCAGGCAGGGCAATCGCAACTGGCCGGTCAATTGGGCGCCAACCCGCAGTTCCAGGGCCAGGCCGCCTCGACCATCCTCAACGAGGTGGTCAGCCAGAACGCCTCGCGGATCGAAGGCGCGCAGGAAATCTTCGGCCAGAAGGCCGACTACCTGCTCGCCAACCCCAATGGCATCACGCTTAACGGTGGCAGCTTCATCAACACCACCCGCGCCGGCTTCCTGGTCGGCAATGTCGACATCCAGGACGGCCAGCTCAAGCACCTCGACAGCCGCGAAGCCAGCGCCACCCTGCAGGTACTGGGAGGCGGCCAGAGCAACGCCAGGGGCGCCCTCGACCTGATCGCCCCACGCATTGACAGCAAGGGGCCACTCCTGGCCCAGGGCCAGTTGAACCTGACCGTTGGTCGTAACCGGATCGATGCCGGCAACCGCGAAGTGCTCGAGCACCTGCCCGCCGCCAGTGCCTCCATCGATGCCAAGCTACTCGGCGCCATGCAAGGCGGTCGCATTCGTATCGTCAGCACTGCCGAAGGCGCCGGTGTGCAGGTCGGTGACGCCAGCCTGCTGGCGGACCGTGACCTGATCATCCACTCCGCCGGAGACCTGCATGTGCAGGGCAGCGACAGGCGCCAGGCCAGCCTCACCAGCAATACCGGCAAGCTCGACCTGAACGCCGCCGGCGACCTGCGGCTCACCGCCACCCAGGGCAAGGCCAGGCAGATCGAGGTCAATGCCGGCAAGAAACTGACCCTGGACACCGTCACCCGGGAGAAGGTGCTGGACGATCCTACCAGCTGGAAGAAAGAGTGGGCGTTCATCACTACCGAAGCGTTCGACGGCAATACCAAAACGACCCGCCGCGAGCAACTGGGCAGTCGGCTGCGCGCCGAAGACAGCATCAACCTGCAAGCTGGCAGCGACCTGCACCTGACCGCCGTGCAGTTGAATGCAGATAACGGGCTAAAGCTGCGCAGTGGCGGCACGATGACCATTGATGCCGGCGTGGACAGCGAGCAGGTCGATGAGCGGCTCAACCATCGCGTCTACCTGAACAATACGGGCATCGACAGCAAGTCCTACTCCGAGAAAGTAAAATCCAGCACGCTCAAGGCCGACACCCTGGTTGCCAGTGCCGGCGGCGACCTGCAACTGCGCGCAGCCAGGCTCGAGGCCGAGAAGACAATCGCGCTCGACGCCAACGGTGACTTGACCATCGAAAGCGCCGAGGAAAACGCCCGTACCGAGCGGTCCACCGGCAAGCGCAATTTCACTGCCAGGGCCGGGCAGGATGGCCAGCCAGGCTCGGGCCAGTACACCGCGAGCGTGGGTTACGAAGCCCTGCACAGCGACGAGCAGACCTCGGCCACACGCCAGGTCGCCAGCAACATCAGTGGCGCCGCCGTAACCGTGCGCAGTGGACAGAAACTGACTGTGAGTGGCTCCGAGGTAAAGGCGAACGCCGGCAACCTTGAGGTTTCGGCCAGCGAAATCGAACTCGCCGCAGCCCACGACAGCGTGGCCCGACAGACCGTCGACACCCGCACCGGCGCCGCGCTGGCCGTCACCGGCGGCATGGACCGCCTGGGCCTGGGTATCGATGCCTACCGTGGCCCAGCCGGCCTGATCGAACGCGAAAGCAACGTGCGCCGCAGCACCCTGCAGGCCAGCGGCGACTTGCGACTTGATACCCGGCAACTGACCACCGAGGCGGCGAATGTGCAAGCGAGCCGTACGTTGCACGTAAACGCCGAGCGTATCGACAACCGCGCGGTCGCCAATATCCGGGAAACCGAAACCAGCCTGAACCAATGGGACGGTAGCCTCGGCATCAGCACCGACTACCAGCGCATCACCCGCCCTATCGAACGGCTGTTCACCGGCAAGCAAGCCGAAAGTGCACGTCCCTCTACGGTGATCGACAAACTGGCCCTGCCCAAGACCGGCGCCGAACTGGCCATCGGGCACCAGACCCGCCTGCAGAAAGACATCGACAGTACCGCGCAGGTCAGCACCTTCAACGGCGCCGATGTCCGGGTCAAGGCCGACCACATCAAGGACGAGGGCACCGACTACAACGCCAGGACCGGCAGCCTGCGAATCGAGGCCGGAGAGCACCAGGCACTGGCCGCCAACGACCGCAAGACCCGAGAGGTCAAGTACATCACCGGGGGCGGCAGCCTGCGGGTGGACACCACCCTGGCCACGGACATCAACGCCAGGCTCGAAGGCAAAGGCTCCAACCTGACACAAAAAGAGGAAGCATCGCTAGCCCGTGTCGGCAGCCTGCGTGGCAAGAGCGGCATCGAGGTGCAGCTTGAACGCGCAGGCCACTACCAAGGCACCTACATCGCCAGTGAAGAGGGTGCGGTCAGCCTGGAAAGCAGCGGCGACCTGACCCTTGCCGCAGCCCAGGATCACACCTCCAGCAGCAGCACCAAATTCGAGGCCGGTCTGGCAGCCAAAGGTGGTACCGGTCTGCTCGGCCCCAACGGCGGGCTGGACGGCAACCTCAAGCACAGCACACTCACGCAACACACCGAAAAGGCAAGGGTGGCGCAGATCGACGGCAAGGGCACGATCGAGCTGTCCAGCACAGGCGACATGCACCTGCAAGGCACCCGTATCGACAGCCGTGAAGGCGATATCCGCTTGCACAGCGACGGCGTGCTGAAAGTGACCGCTGCCCACGACACCCGCAAAAGCGAGGGCAAGACCTGGGGTGGCGGCCTGGATGTCACAGGTAGCGCCACCGGTGGTGCCCTGGGTGGCCACGGCACCTTTGGCTGGGTCAACGAACAGGCCAGCATGGCTGTTGGCGCGCAGTTCACCGGCAAGGGCGCGGTGCAGCTCACCAGCCTTGCCCGCGAAGATGTCGCCTTGCAGGTGCAAGGGCTGCAGGCCAGTGCCGAGCGGATTGGCCTGGATGCCCAGAATGGTGGCCTGCTGATCGAGGCGGCCAGGAACACCGAGCATCACGACAATCTCGCCGTCACAGTCGGCGGCGGCCTCAAATTGGCGGCCCTGAGTCTGGGCGGCATCAACGGCCAGGTCGACCTGAAGCTGGACAAGCGCAACAACACCACCTGGCACGACAGCAACCTGCGCGCCGACCTGGTAGACCTGCGCAGCCAGGGCGATACCCGCGTCGAAGGTGCCCAGGTGCAGGCCAAGCGGATCGAAGGCAAGGTCGGCGGTGACCTGCTGGTCGCCAGCCGCCAGGATCAGGTCGACAGCCTGGTCCTCGACATCGACGCCAGCCTGACCCAGAAGGCATCCACGCAAGGCACTGACGAGTCGAGCAGCCCATTGGAGACGCTCGCAAGCGGCAACCTCGGGGAAATTGCTGGTGCGCTCTGGAGCAAGATCACCGCGAAGTTCACACCGTCCCTCAAGGCCGAGTACGCCCAGCGCAAGAACGACACCGTCAACCAGCAGACCACGCTGTCCGCAACGCACGGCATCGACCTGGAAGTCGGCGGCGAAACCCGCCTGGTCGGCGCCACGCTGCGCGCCAGCGAAGGCCAGGTCGAGCTTGGCGAAAGTAGCGTTTCGCGCAAGACCTTGAACGGTCGTGACCATGAGCGAAAGGTGAAGGTCGATGCCTCGTTCTCGCCGGTCGACCTGGCAGGCACCCTGTTCTCGTTCATCAAGGACAAGGTCACGGGCAATGACGGTGCCGACAACGGTGACAAGCCACTCGATCTCGGTCTGGTCCGCACCAGCGGGCACGACCGCAGCGTCGAGTACGTCTCGAAGATCGAGGAGGGTCGCAGGTACTGAGCCAGCCCCTATGGAAAAACGCATAACCCATTGATTTAGCTTGATCCTGTGGGAGCGGGTTTACCCGCGAAGAATCCAACGCGGTGCCTGGCACCGGCTCCGCCGGTGTTCGCGGGTAAACCCGCTCCCACAGAGATAACAGTTCCTTGCGCGACAGCGTATCCCAAGGGCTGGGCGATCTCCCACAGGGCACGCGGACTACCTGCGAACTCCGATTCCTGCACAACGGCTCCGTGACCAGACCAGATGCCAATGACCAGACAAAGACTCCACTCAACCGTCGAAACACGACACATCATTCACCTGCTGCTCGCCTGCCTCGCACTGGCAATGCCCCTGGCCCAGGCCGATCCGGCCAGTCAGCAACTGCGCAACGAGCAGCAGAAGCTGCGGCAGTTGGAACAGCAACAGCGCCTCGATCGCTGGCAACGTCCCCAGCCCTCCACCGCCCTGGAGGCCACCGACTCAACCTTAACTGCGCCCGATCAGCACTGCTGGGCAATCAGCGGCGTGCGCCTGGCTGGAAACCGCACACTCGATACGCGGCAGCTGGAATCGAGCGTGCGCGCAGTGTCTTCCTCATGCATGGGCGTCGCCGATATCGACCGATTGCTCAAGCACCTGACCCAGCACTACGTCGAGGCCGGCTACCCCACCAGCCGCCCCTATGTGGCCAGCCCGCCCGAGCACGGCGCGCCACTGGACATCGTCATTGTCGAAGGCTTCATCGAGTCGATCGAGCTCGCTGGCGCCGACCTGCCACTCTCGCTGCACGGCGCGTTCCCCGGCCAGCTTGGCCAGCCGCTGTATCTGCCGGACCTCGAACAGGGTCTGGACCAGCTCAACCGGCTGCGCGCCTATGACCTGGAGATGGCCCTGCTGCCAGGTGAGTTGCGCGGTGGCACCCGTGTCATGATCGAACCACGACGGGCCGCCTCGCCCGTGCATCTGGATGCCCTCCTCGACAACCGCGGCGGTGAGCTCACCGGCCGCCACCGCCTCAACCTGGGCCTTGGCCTGGACAGCCCGCTGGGGCTGAACGACGACCTGCGCCTGTCGCTTAGCTCGGTGGTGTTCGGCGCGCCCGGGCAAAGCAAAGGGACCAGCCTGTACTACAGCCTGCCCCATGGCCGCTGGACCTTCACCCTCAACGTCAGCCGCATGCGCTACCGCGCGCCGATCCCGAACACTCGTTATGCCAGCAACGGCCGCAGCGAGTTCTTCGGCCTCGGCGCCGAACGCGTGCTGTGGCGCAATCACCAGGGCATGCTCAGCGCCAGCGCCCGGCTCGACCGCAAGCAACTGGTCAACCGTTTCGGCCCCGCCGTGCTGGCCCTGCAGAGCCCGACCCTGGCCACCGTCGAGGCCGGGCTCAACCTGCTGTGGCTCGAAGGCGGGCTGTGGAACGCCTACCTGGGGCTGAGCCAGGGCATGCACTGGCTCGGCGCCGACCGCCCATTCGCCCACAAGCAGGCGCCACGACCGGATTTCACCAAGTACCGCGCCAACCTGCTGCACCTGCGCCAGGGCCCCGCCCAATGGCCGTGGCGCTGGCAGAGCGAACTGGCGCTGCAATACAGCACCCATGTGCTGCCTGCCGTCGAACAGATGTCACTCAGCGACCATTCGGCCGTGCGTGGTTTCCGCCAGCACAACGTCTCCGGCGCCAGTGCCGGCGCCTGGCGCAATACCTTCAGCCAGCCACTGCCGCTGCCGGTACAGGTGCGCCCCACCGCAGGCCTGGACCTGGGCTGGGCCCGCTACGCACGCACCAGCCCGTCGCAGCGCCTGGTCGGTGCCTCGGCAGGCGTCGAACTGAGCCTGCCGCACAGCCAGCTGCGCCTGGACTACCAGCGCGGGCTGTATGCCAGCGATCGACCACGCAAGGCGCTGGAGCAAGGCTTCTGGGTCGCGCAGTGGTCCCTGAACCTCTGAGCTACCAGCTCAGCCGGCGCTGCCCGACGCGGTCTTGCGGCCCCAACCATTGCAGGCCGCGCAGCACCGGTGTCAGGCCGGCGTCAGCCGACATTGCGAAGTCGAGCTGCGCCCGCCGTGCCACCAGGTCGGCCTCCAGGCCAAGCTGGTGTTGACCTTGGCGAACCAGCCCCGCAGCCAGCCGCCAGCCCTGGCGGCAGTCCATTTCCAGCGTCCCCTGCCCCAATCCCAGGGACCACGGGGCGCTCAAGGCCAGATCGGCCACCGTGATCCGCCCTTCAGCGGCCAGGCAACGCTGCCCCGAGCCTTGCAGGCTGATGCCCCCTTGCCACTGCCCAGTCAGGCGGTATCCCAGGGCAGCGCTGGGCTGCGAGCCCACTGCCTGCAGCCCGGCCTGCCAACGCCACGGCCAGCCGCTCAGGCGCCCTTGCCAACCCTGGCCTTGAAAACCCAAGCGCACCTGCAGGTCGCGCTGCCACGGTCGCCACGTCCATTGCACCGGGCCTGCCGCACCCAGCCGAACGGCCTGCCCTTGCCACAGGCTGCCGCTCACGCCCTCGGCCGGTAGCCCAACCCCCGCGACCAGCCAGCGTGCCGGCAGCTCGGTCAACAGTGTCAGGCAGAACACCAGGGCCACCCACAGCCCAGCCCGCCGGTTCATGGCCGCAGCCGCACGGTAAAGCGCAGCCCCTCGGTGTCTCGCTCCAGCCCCCACTGCAAAGGCTGCGCGCCATCATCGCGCAGGGCCTGCAACCAGCCTTGCAGCACCTGGGCATCGGCCACCTTGCCACGCGCCAGCCAACCTTCGTCCTCGGGCTGCACCTCGGCCAGCTCGATGCGTCGCGCCTGGGCCGACTGGTGCAACTCTTCCAGGGTCAATGCGGGTTGCTGTGCTGGCGCCGTCAGCGATTCGGCCAGCGCCCGCCACTGCGCCTGTTCGCGCCAGTAGGCGTTACCCTCGCGCAGCGCCAGCAGCACAACCAACAGCGCGACGGCGCCCCAGGCCAGCGATAACCGATGCTGCTGCAACCATTCGCGGTTCATGCTGCGCTCCCCAGGTCGAACACCACGCGACGCGCCTCGTCTTCCACCTGGACCTGCACGCCGATCGCCGTGGCCATGTCGTGCCAGGGCGCGACGTCGCCCTCGCCTTCCAGCTCCAGGTGCCAGCGCTGGCCGTCGTACCGCACCGCCCGCACCTGCCAGCCAGGGTGATCGCTCAACCAGGCATGGACCTGCGCCTGCACCGCGTCGAGCAGACGCAGGCGCACCTGGCTTTCACCGGCGTCGTCCCACAGGCGCTTGAGCGCCACCGCCGCCTGGCGTGGTGTCGCCTGGGGACCGGTCACCGCCAGCACCTGGGCGCGATAGACCTGGGCCTGTCGCCACTGTTGCGCGCACCACAGCCCGCCCCATGCCAAGGCAAGCGCCAGGCAGGCGACGGCCAGGCGCGATTGCCCGCCCTGCAAACGCGGGCGTGAGCGGGCACGTCGCGCCTCGAACACCCCCGGCAGGCCATCGAGCGGCGCCAGCACCTCTGGCCATGGGCCCTCGATGCATTCGGCGTCATCGGCCAGCCCGTCCAACGCCGGCGGCAGGCCGAGCGCCTGCGGCCAGGCCAACCAACGCGCCTGGCTTTTGTACAGGCTCGTCGTCCCTCGTCGCCAATGCCAACCCGCCGCGCCCACGCTGTCGGGCAGCAGCTGGAACTCAGCCCAGCAACGCTCCACCGGCAATGCCCAAGTGGCGCACTGAGCACGCCATTCGTCCAGCCTCGCCCGCGCCACCACCAGCAATTGCACCTGCCCCGCGTGACGCCCGATACAGGCACACAGCACCTCATCGACGCCTTGCAGCAAGCGGTCCTCGACCAGCAACGGCCACTCTTCGCGCTTGAGCCCGGGTGGCGCGGCCAGCTGGAAGTGGCTGCAATGCTCGCCGGGGACGATCAGGGCGATGCGCGCCTCGAGCCCTGGCGGTGGTTCCCCCAGACCCTCGCGCACGGGGCGTCCCTGGATTACCAGCAGCCACTCCCAGACCTCGCCTGGGCGCAGCAGCAGCCAGGGTTGTGCCGACGCCCGGCGGCGCCATTCAAGCTTCATGAGCGCCCCCAGGGCAGAACGAAGGTGCAGGTAAACGGTGCTCCATCACGCACTAGCTCCACGCGCACACCCCGCCCGGGGTGCGCCGATTGTTCGGAAGGCCAGGCCAGCCAGCGGCCGGACTGGTGGTAGAGGATGTTCATCGCGCTGACCCGCTCCAGCCGTTCGCGCATCACCCACTGCGGGGCCGCGGCGGCATACAGGTCGGCCGAGGTTTCCAGCAGCAGGCGTTGTTCGCGGGGCTCGAAACGCAGGCGCTGGCGTTGCAGACGCGAGCCGCCCTCGGCCTGGGGCCAGGCTGCGGCGGCCACCCACAGCAACTGCTGGCGGTCGGGTTGCCAGTCGAGCCAGCGCGGCGCCAGCGGCAGGCGCTGTTCATACACACGGCGCAACACCGGGCTGTCGAAGCGCCGCTCCAGCGCCAGGCAGAAATCCAGCACGCCGGTTTCGCGTACCTGTTCGTCGAGCCGCTCGCGCACCTTCAGCCAACCGTTGACCAGCGCCGACAGCATCACCCCGAGCAAGGCGGTGAGAGCCAGGGCCACCAGCAGCTCGATCAGGGTCATGCCCGCCTGGCGCCGCTTCATGGTCGCTCCAGGAACACGGTGTACTGCCCAAGCGGCAGGCGCTGGTCGCGGTCGGCATGCAGCAGCAACTCACCACGGCGCAGGTCGCGCACGCCGGTACGGCGCAGCTGCAGCTGCCAATGGCAGGCCTGCCCGCCCTCGACCAGCACGCCGCTGTCCTGGTTGGCCACCGGCCAGTACTGCTCGACCGCGAAACGTGCCTGCAGCTCGCGGGCGCACAGCAGGCCCAGGCGATGCTGCTGCACGGTGTCCTGCACAGCCAGGCGCTGGCGCAGGACCTGACTGGTGATCACCGCCAGGACCGCGGCGATGCCCAGGGCCACGCTCACTTCGAGCAAGGTGAACCCCCGTTGCCCGCGTTTCATGGCATCACGCTCACGCGCAACTGGCCACTGCGGTCCCAGTCCCAGCGCCGGCCGCCCTCGGCCCAGTGCCAGCGCACGGTGCCCGGGCGGGCCCAGCCATCGGGGGTGAACAGCAGCGCGGGCGTCTGGCTGGCCGGCCAGTCCGGGCGCAGGCCCTTGGGCCAATCGCCCAAGGCCACGGTTTCCACCTGCCATTGATCACCTTGGCGGCGCACGAACTCAGGTCGCTGACCGTTCCAGCGGATCCCCCGCAGTTGCCCGGCATGACGTGCCAGATCGGCCTGGGCCACGGTGGCGGCGGCCAGGCGGTCGAGGGTCTGGTCAACGCTGCTCCTGCCGCTGTCGAGCCAGGCCACCGCCAGGCTGGTCATCAGCGCGGCGATGGCCAGCACCACCAGCAGTTCGAGCAGGCTGAAGCCGCGCTGTTGGATCGCGACAGCGTGGGAGCGGGCTTGCCCCGCGATGGCGGTGGCATGGCCAACATTGCCATCGCGGGGCAAGCCCGCTCCCACGCAGTTGCGCTCACTTCGGGCAGACACTTCAGAGCGCCCAGTTGCCCAGGTCGGCATCGAGCCCTTCACCACCCGGCACACCGTCGGCGCCCAGCGAATAGACATCGACCCGGCCATGCTCACCGGGCATGCGGTACTGGTACGGCGTGCCCCACGGATCCTCCGGCAGGCGACGGATATAGCCGTCGCTACGCCAGCTGCGCGGCAGCGGTTCCTGGGTCGGTTTCTTCGCCAGCGCCGCCAGGCCCTGCTCGCTGCTGGGGAAGCGCAGGTTGTCCAGGCGGTACATGTCCAGCGCCTGCTCCAGGGTCGCAAGGTCGGCCATGACCTTCTGCTTCATGGCCTTGTCCTGGTTGCCCAGCACGCTGGGGGCGACCACGGCGATCAGCAGGCCGATGATGAAGATCACCACCATGATTTCCATCAGCGTGAAGCCACGTTGGCGGTTGCGTCGTTGTTGCATGAGAAGTCTCCTTGTCACAGTTGCAATCCCTGGTTGAGCTGCATGATCGGCAGCAGCACCGCCAGCACGATGAACAGCACCACCGCGCCCATCACCAGGATCATCAATGGTTCGAACAGCGCCATGGCGGTATCCACCTGGCGGGCGAAGCCGCGTTCCTGGTCATCGGCCACGCGCTCGAGCATGTCGGCCAGGGTGCCGCTGGCCTCGCCGCTGCCGACCATGTTCACCAGCAGCGGTGGAAACTGGCCGGCGCCGTCGAGCGCCCGGTGCAGGCTGGTGCCGCCCTGCACCTGCTGGCGCACCTGCGCCATGGCGGCACGAATGCGCAGGTTGCCGACCGTCTCGGTGGCCACCTGCAGGGCTTCGAGCAGGGCCACGCCACTGCCGCAAAGAATCGCCAGGCTGCGCGCCAGGCGCGCGCTCTCCAGCACCTGCAGCAGTGCGCCGACACGCGGCAGACGCAGCAGCAGGTCGTCGCGGCGCAGGCACCAGTGCGGCTTGCGCAACAGCCAGCCGCCAGCCACGGTCAGGCCGATCGCCAGCGCCAGCAGGTACGGCCCGGCATGGACCAGCCCCTGGCTGATGCCGATCAGCAGCGAGGTAATCAACGGCAGGCTCTGCCCGGAATGGGCGAACTGCTCGGTGAGCTTGGGCACCACGAAGGTCATCAGGCCGACCACCACCGCCAGCGACACGCCCATCAGCACCGCCGGGTAGATCAGCGCAGTGCGGGCCTTGTGACGCTGGCGCTGCACCTGCTCCAGGTGATCGGCCAGGCGCGCCAGCACCTGGCCCAGGCGCCCGGAGCGCTCGCCGGCCTCGACCAGCGC
Organism: Pseudomonas sp. TE31087; assembly: GCF_057284075.1. Lineage (NCBI taxonomy): Bacteria > Pseudomonadati > Pseudomonadota > Gammaproteobacteria > Pseudomonadales > Pseudomonadaceae > Pseudomonas > Pseudomonas sp. TE31087. Next base: position 5,470,995 of record NZ_JBXVNN010000001.1, on the reverse strand, counting down.
GCAGTAAAGCCCGGTGAACGGCGCGCCCTGGCGAGCCAGACTGCGGGCCAGCCCCAGGCCTTCGGCGAGGGAACCACGCAGGGTCACCAGCACCGCATGCAGGGCCGGCTGGCGCAGCTGCCGCTCCAGGGTGGCCAGGGCATCGACCAGTGGAATACCGGCACCGACCAGGGTCGCCAGCTGCCGGGTCAGCTCGCACAGCTGGGCGCGGGTCAGGCGCTGGCGGCGGGGCTGTGCGCTGTCGTGGCGCTGCAACTGCCGGGCGAACAGGCCCTGCTCACGCAGCAACTGGCGCGCATGCCGCTCGCTGTCGGCCTGCACGCTGGCCTTGTGCGCCTTGCCGGCAAGATCCACGGCCTGGTAGCGATAGGTCGGCATGCTCAGCCCTGCACCACGCGCAGCACTTCGGCCAAACTGGTCTCGCCACGGGCCAGGCAGTCGCGGGCCTCAGCCACCAGGCTCTGCCGGCGGCCATCCAGGTAGGCCTGCATGGCCAGCTCGCTCTCGCCGTCGTAGAGCAAGGTGACCAGCCCGGCATCCAGCTCGATGAATTCGTACAGCCCCAGCCGACCGACATAGCCACTGCCCTGGCAGTGCTCGCAGCCGACCGGGTGATAGCTCTCGCGCAGGCTGCCCAGCTCCGGCCACAGCTCGCGCTCGGCGCCTTGCAGCGGCTGGGCCACCGCGCAGGCACACAGCCGCCGCACCAGGCGCTGGGCCAGCACGCCGCGCAGGCACGAGGCGATCAGGAAGGGTTCGATGCCCATGTCGCGCAGGCGGGTCACCGCGCCCACGGCGCTGTTGGTGTGCAGGGTGGACAGCACCAGGTGACCGGTGAGGCTGGCCTGCACGGCGATCTGCGCGGTTTCCTGGTCGCGGATTTCGCCGAGCATGATCACGTCCGGGTCCTGGCGCAGGATTGCGCGCAGGCCGCTGGCGAAGGTCAGCCCGGCGCGGGGGTTGATGGCGGTCTGGCCGATGCCGGCGATGGCGTACTCGACCGGATCCTCGACGGTGAGGATGTTGCGGCTGCCGTCGTTCAGACTGTTGAGGCTGGCGTACAGCGTGGTGGTCTTGCCCGAGCCGGTCGGGCCGGTGGACAGCACGATGCCGTTGGGCCGCGCCAGGCATGAGCGCAAGCCGCGCAGCACGGCGGCGGGCATGCCCAGGTTGTCCAGCGCCAGCAGGCTGGCCTGCTTGTCGAGCACGCGCATCACCACCCGCTCGCCATGGATCCCGGGCAGGGTCGAGACCCGCACATCCACCTCGCGCCCGGCCGCGCGCAGGGTGATGCGGCCGTCCTGGGGCTGGCGCTTCTCGGCGATGTCCAGCCGGGCCATGACCTTGATCCGCGACACCAGCATCGCCGACAGCGCCCGGGGCGGGCGCAGCACTTCGCGCAGGTGGCCGTCGACGCGCAGGCGCACCACCAGGCTCTGCTCGAAGGTCTCGATATGGATGTCCGAGGCGCGCAGGCGCAGGGCCTGGCCGAACAGGCCGTTGATCAGGCGGATCACCGGGGCTTCGTCATCGCTTTCCAACAGGTCCTCGATGCGCGGCATCTCGCTCATCAGGCTGTCCAGGTCGACCTGCTCGCCGATGCCTTCGATCAAGGCCTCGTTCGCCGCCTCGCCGGCCTGGTAGAGCTGGCCGAGCCGCTCGTCGAAGTTCGCGCTGTCGAGGTGCTCGACGCCCACCGGCTGGCCATGCACGCGCAGCAGCTCCTGCAACTGGTCGCTGTCGGCGTCACTGCGCAGCCACAGCTGCCAGCCGCCTTCGGTCGGCGCCATGGCCACGCCGCTCAGGCGCGCCAGGCGATAGGGCAGCATCACCAGTCACCGCCTTCGAGGCGTGCCCGGCTGGAGGGAAACACCTGCAGCAGCGGCAGGCCTTCGGCCAGAGCCGGCAGCTTGAGCGGGGTGTTCTGCTGAAGGCTCTGGTACTTCTGCTGGCTCAATCCGGCCAGGCTCTCGCCGTCGCGCAGGATGCGCGGACGGATGAACACCATCAGGTTCTGCTTGGTGTTCTTGCTGGCGTCGGAGCGGAACAGCCGGCCCAGGTAGGGAATGTCGCCGAGCAGCGGCACGCGCTGGTTGCTGGTGGAGAGCTCGTCGCTGATCAGCCCGCCGAGGATCACCAGGCCGTTGTCCTCGACCATCACCTTGGTCTTGATCTCGCGCTTGTTAGTGATCACGTCGCTGGCGGCGCTGGAATCGGCGATCGACGACACTTCCTGGACGATGTCCAGGCGCACGCTGTTGTCGACGTTGACTTGCGGCTTGATGCGCAGCTTCACCCCCACCTCCTTGCGCTCGATGGTCTGGTAGGGGTTGGCGTTGTTCTGGGTGACGGAACCGGTGACGAACGGCACTTCCTGGCCGACCAGGATCGACGCCTCGGCGTTGTCCAGGGTCAGCAGGGTCGGCGTGGACAGCAGGTTGAAGCCGCTCTTGCCCTTGAGCGCGTTGACCAGCATGGCGAAGTTGAAGCCGCCGCCGATATGGCCGATGCCGGCGGTGGCGCCGGTGGTGGCCGACAGCAGCTTGCCGAGTTTTTCGTTGTCGCCGCTGCTGGCAGCCCCGGCGATGCTGGCGATGTTCACCCCGTTGCCGCCGAAGTTGACGATGCCGGCGCCGAACTTCTCGTCGGCGAACAACCACTGCACGCCCAGCTCCTGGGCGCTGCTGTCGGACACCTCGGCGATGATCGCCTCGACCACCACCTGCGCCCGGCGGATGTCCAGCTGCTCGACGATGCTGCGGAAGGCGGCCAGCTCGCTGTCCGGGCCGACCATGACCACGGCGTTGGTGCCCTCCTCGTATTCCAGGCGGATCCCCGAATCGCTGGCCGCCGGCACCGGCGCCGCGTCCTTGCCCTCGCCTTCGGCGGCCGGTACCGCGCCGGCCTGGCTCAGGCCGCGCAACACCTTGACCACCTCGGCGGCGTTGGCATGGCGCAGGTACATGACCTGGGTATTGCTGCTGCGCAGGTTGTCGCCGGGCCGGTCGAGCTGGGCCAGCAAGGCCCGCACCCGCTCGCGGCTGTCGGCGCTGCCGCGTACCAGCAAGGCGTTGCTGCGCGGATCGGCGACCACCTGGGCGGCATCGCCGCCCTGCTCGCGGGCCAGCAGGCGGGTCACCAGGCCCGCGGTGTCGGCGGCGCTGGCGTGCTTGAGCGGGATGACCTGCAACGGCTCGTCGCTGACCTGGTCGAGCTGGCGCAGCAGGCTGTCGATGCGCTCCAGGTTGCTGCGCCAGTCGGTGACCACCAGCAGGTTGGCGGCCGGGTACGGGGTGATCACGCCGACCCGTGGGTCGATCAGCGGCTTGAGGATGCCGAGCATCTGCTCACTGGCGGCGTTGCGTACGTTGAACACGCGGGTGGCCACGCCATCGCTGCCCTCGGACTTCTTGCCGGCGCTCTCCACCGGCACCGGCTCCAGGCGCGCGGCCTGGTCGGGGACGATTTTCACGCTGCCATTGGGCAGGTCCACGGCGGCGAAGCCCTGGGCCCGCAGCTGGGCCAGGAAGATATCGTAGATGGCGTCGGCGTCATGCCGATCGACCGTGCGCACGGTGACCTTGCCCTGCACCCGCGGGTCGACGATGAAGGTGGTGCCGGTGATGCGTGACACGCTGTTGATGAACTCACCCAGTTCGGTGTCGACGAAATTGACCTCGTACAGCGGCGTGCCGTCGTCGGCGAACACCTCCGGCTCTTCGGCCCGGGCCAGGGACATACCGAGCATCAGCAGCCCGGCCAGACAGTACCTTGCAATCATCATTCATCCTTGGCGCTTGAAGCCGGTCACGGCGGGGCGTGGCGGCCAGGGCAGGCGCTCGCGCCGGCCGTTGTTGTCGAAGATCAGGCCATCGACGTCGATGTCCTGCAGCACGATGCCCGGCGCCAGGCGCTGGCCACGGCCGAGGGTGCGCACCTGCTGGCCGTGGCGCAGCACCACCACGCTGGCCGACAGCGGCTGGGCCTTGAGCCCGCCCAGGTAGGCCAGGGGCAGGCGGGTGATGGGAATACTTCCGTCATCGACGGGGGCTTGCCAGTGCTCCACCAGCAGGCCCGGCAGCGCGACATCCGCCTGAACCGGTGCGCTGGCCGGCAGCGGCTGGCGGCTGAGCAGCAGCACGCATTGCGCCGCCAGCCAGCCGGCCAGGCTCAGCAAGGCGAAGGTGGCCAGGCGCGAAGTCACGCCGCCACCTGGTGCGGGTGCCAGCCCGGATGGCCCTGGACGTAGCGCACCGCCGGCAATTGCAGTGTTGCCAGCGCCCAGCCCGGCGTCTGCCGGGTCAGCCAGGCTTCCAGGGTCTGCCACAGCGGTACACCGGCCTGGGCGTCGAAGTGCAGGCCGAAGGTGCGGCACAGGCCTTCGACCGGTTGCAGGCCGATGATGCGCTTGCCGTTAGGGCTGTAGCTCACCTGCCAGTTCTGGCTTTGCCAACGCGGCAGGTCCTGGCTGTTGTCCAGCAGCAGCGGGTCGCCGAACAGTTGCTCGGCGGCGTTCTCCAGCACCTGTTCGACCTGACGCGCCGGGGCTTCGACCACCGGCGCGGGGTAGCCGCCGGTGAGGCTGATCAGGTGTTCGCGGGTAATCGGCTCGCCCGCTTGCAGCGGGTAGTCGTAACGCAGGCCGGGCAGCAGCACCGGCATGCTCGAATCGTCGGCCAGGGCCTGGTGCAGCAAGCGGTCCCAGCTGCCGCCACGGGTATCGCGGCGCCACAGCGCCTCGGGGGCACGGGCCAGGGGCTGGTCGAGCCAGGCGGCATGGCCGCTGCGCTGGCGTTGCAGCTCGCCGCGCAGCTGGCTGGCGCGGGCCTGGGCTTGCGGCCCGAGGCTGTGCTCGAAGGCCGGGAAGAACCGCGCCTCGAACTGCCACTGGCCACCGGCCTGGCGGCACCGCAGGCGAAACGCGCCGCTGGCCCGGCAGCCGGCGAACAGCACCGGCACCCGCCGGCCACTGGCCTGGCTCGCCAGTACCGGCGCGGGCCACAGGTCCTGGCCGCGGGCGCACAGCAGCACATCCACTTCCGGCACCCGCTCGGCCAGCCACAGTCCGGGGCCGGTACCGACATCCGCCAGCGCCACCACCAGGTCGGCCTCGCGCCGGGCCTGCTGGAAGCTCGGTTGCAGCGACTGGTACCACTGTTTCAGCGAGGCTTTCTGGTCCTGGGCGTAAGGGTCGGTGACACCCACCACCGCAATGCGCACGCCGCCGCGCTGGAACACCTTGACGCCTTCGACGCCCAGCGCCTTGGCCTGGGTGTCGGCAAGGCCGGCGCCGAGGGTAATAGAGGAAGACTGGCGATAGAGCCCGGCGCTGCGCTGCGGCCACAGCACCCGCTCGTCGCTGCTGACCCGCACCTCGCTGCCGAGCAACTGGCTGCCCTGCACGCCGCTCTCGCCCTGGGTGAGGTAGGCCAGGCCGCTGCCGTTCCAGCACTGGCCGTTCTCCAGGGTCAGGCACTGCTCGCTGCCGGCTTCGACGCGCAATTGCTCGAGCAACGCCGCGAGTACCGCGTAACCACCGGTACGGGCTTGCCCGCTGAGGCCGGCGTCGAGCAACGGCGCCAGTTCCGGCTGCCCGGCACTGGCATTGGGCCCACTCATCCACGGCGCGCGGCCCAGGTGGCTCACCGGCCCCAGGCGGGTGGCCGGCACCACGGCCTGGCCCGGCTGGCGGGCATCAAGGGTGTCGGCCACATACAGCAGGTCCAGCGCCCGGTCGCTGCCGCCACGCGGCCCCGGTAGCGCGGAACAGGCGCCGAGCAACGGCGCCAGCGCACCGACGCCCATCCACCCGATCACCTCGCGCCTGCCCACACTGCTTGCCATCGACTCCGCCATCCCTGTTCACGTTGGGCTCCGGATATTGCGGCGTTGGCGTGACAGTTTGATGGCAGAAATCCGCTGCTAATTCCAAAACAGACTTGATTAGGCCTTTAGTAATAGCAGCGCGTTTTAAACGCCCTTTAACATTTCTGCCAATCAATCGACATACTTGCCGTCTACAGTCGCGGTTTCCTTCAACTCAGCTAATAAAAGGACACCCTGATGAGTCGAGATACCGGCGATAACCTGGACCGGAACCTGAGCGGCAACCTGCCGATGGCCAGTGTCATGGACACCTACCTGAGCCGTCGCGCCGTGGTGCGCGGCAGCCTCGGCGCCGCCATCGCCATGATCGCCGGCACCGGCCTGACCGGTTGCTTCGACGGCGGCGGCGGTTCCGACAACGACGATCCAGCGCCCCAGCCGGAGAAACCGAAACTCAAGCTGGGCTTCAATTCAATCCCAGGCTCGCGCACCGATGCCTGCGTGGTCGCCGCCGGCTACAGCGCCTATGTGCTGGCGCCCTGGGGCACGCCGCTGAACGCCACCGCCAACCCATGGAAGGCCGACGGCAGCAACACCTCCACCGACCAGGCCAACGCCATGGGCATGCACCATGACGGCATGCACTTCTTCCCCATCAACGGCAGCTCCAGCGATGGCCTGCTGGCGATCAACTTCGAGTACATCGACACCGCCGCCCTGCACCCGGCCGGCCCTACCACCGTCGCCGGCAAGCGCCCGGTCGAGGAGGTGCGCAAGGAGATCAACGCCCATGGCGCGGGCGTGGTGCGTATCAGCAAGGTCGCCGGGCGCTGGCAGGTGGTCGACAACGACCCGCTCAACCGCCGCTTCACCACCGTCTCGCTGATGGACATTGCCGGCCCCCTGCGCGGCACCGACCACGTCAAGACCAAGTTCTCGCCCACCGGCACCCAGTGCCGCGGCACCAACAACAACTGCGGCAACGGCTACACCCCGTGGGGCACCTACCTGACCTGCGAAGAGAACTGGCCCGGCATCTTCGTCAACAAGGGCACGCGCCCGGCCAACCAGGTGCGTATCGGCGTCGCCACCAGCAGCGGCCAGTACAAATGGGAAACCGCGGCCGGTGACGCCAGCGAAGTGGCCGGCGAGTTCGCCCGCTTCGACATCACCCCCACCGGCGCCAGCGCCACCGACGACTTCCGCAACGAAGCCAGCACCTATGGCTACATCGTCGAGATCGACCCGTACACCAGCAACACCCTGGCAGTGAAACGCACCGCTCTGGGCCGTTTCCGCCACGAAGGCTGCTGCCCGGGCCTGCCGGTGGCCGGCAAGCCGCTGGTCTGGTACACCGGCGACGATTCCAACAACGAGTACCTGTACAAGTTCGTCTCCGACGCGCTATGGGACCCGGCTGACGCCAACCCGGCCGACCGCCTGGCCACCGGCGCCAAGTACCTGGACAAGGGCAAGCTCTACGTGGCCCGCTTCGACGCCAACGGCACCGGCGCCTGGCTGCTGCTCGACGTCGCCACCCCGACCACCGGCGGCAGCACCCTCGGCGCGCTGTTCACCGATTTGCCAGGCATCATCCTCAACACCCGTGGCGCCGCCGACGCCGTGGGCGCCACGCCCATGGACCGCCCGGAGTGGACCGCCGTCAACCCGCTCAACGGCGACGTCTACCTGACCCTGACCAACAACAGCGCGCGCACCGCCGCCAAGGTCGACGCGGCCAACCCGCGCGGCCCGAACCGCCATGGCCACATCATCCGCTGGCACGACAGCGACGACCACAAGACCTTCACCTGGGACATCTTCGTGTTCGGCGCCAACGCCGCCGGCGCCCCGGACATCAACCGCTCGGGCCTGACCGAACTGAACCAGTTCGCCAGCCCCGACGGCATGAGCTTCGATAGCCGCGGCGTGCTGTGGTTCGAGACCGACAACGGTGAGGCTACCCTGACCAGCTACACCAACGACCAACTGCTGGCGGTGATCCCCACCGACCTGGTGGACGCCAACGGCAAGCAGATCCCGGTCAACGCCACCAACCAGGCGGCCCTGCGCCGCTTCTTCGTCGGCCCGAACGGTTGCGAGGTGACGGGCATCGCCTTCACCCCGGACAACAAGACGATGTTCGTCAACATCCAGCACCCGGACAACTGGCCGACCACCGACAAGGCCACCGACGTCACGCCGACCGGCACCACGGTGCGGCCACGGGCTTCGACGGTGGTGATCCAGCGTAACGATGGCGGGGAGATCGGCACGGCCTGATCGAGTCGACCGGTGTTCCCACAGTGACAAACGAAAAAGCCGCCCATGGGCGGCTTCTTTCGATTCGACTGAGGCTCAGTAGACCTCGAGGTTCCAGCCCACTGGTTCGACAGGTTCCCCTTTGAGGATCTTCTCTGCCCGCTCGGCCATTGCCTTGCACAACTCCTCGCCCGTCATCTCACGCTTCTTCGCAGTGTTGGCGGGGGTTGGTTTGCGAACCAGTGGTGTACGCAACTCAATTCTCATATTCATGCTCCTTGTCGCAGGGCACGCCTTGCGCGCCAGCGTGGCCTGCCTCAGGCGAGGCTAGCATCTTGCCCAAATGGTAGCAGACAGGGTTCATCAACTGCACGAACAGGTCTGCAGGGTCCGCATTCATCAGCATGTTCTCGGCATTCTTGCTGACGTTCAAGACGCCCATCAATGCCCCCTGATGATAGAGGGGCAGACTGATCAGCGATTTCGCATGATCAAGCTTGCGGTAGTAATCCTTTACCTGTTGCTCGTATCTGGGATTGATTTCGCTGTTGATGATTTTCTGATTGGCGAACCACAGGGCCATGGTTTCATTGATGTTCGGTACATAGCCAGGTTGACCGGTCGCCGCCGCTCGCGCCGGCCCCGGGAGATTTGGATGATGGAACGAGGGGTCATAGCACGCCGTTCGAGTGAATGGCAGGCAGATCTGCTCGGCCGACGCATCGGGACGCCCGGGGCATGATGAGTTGACGGATAGCCCTGTGTCCTGGATGAACAGGATGCCCGAGCAGCGCTCTATCACCACGTCATAGGATTGGTTGTGCAGAAAGAACTCGTATTGCAGCAACCAGTCCTGCAATGCGTATGAGTCCTGGTTGACGAAGGCTTGCGCATCATCCCCCAAGGCCAGGTCACGTACCGGTGTCAGGGAAATTTCGTCCCGGTACAGGACCCGCATGATATTCGCATGGTAAGTGACGAAACGGTTGGATGCCGAGACGCCATCCCACAGCCTGGTGAGGCTCAGGATGATCGACATGATGGTTCGAATGCGCTGTACGATCGTTTCCGGGCTGAGCGTACGAGCCTCGTGCTTGGTCAGCTGACGCAACTCGCCGATTGTCCTCAGCGCATCCACATAGTCATTGATGAACTGCCGAGGAGGCAGATTGGTCAGACGCCCTTCCATCTCGCGGCGTTGACGTTCCAGGTCGGCCTCCTTGCGACGTGCGATATCCGTCAAACCCAATTCGCGCAGCCACACCAGCACAAGCGCAACCACGGTCAGGCAGAGCGCGATAATGGAGTGCGCGTAGGTTTCAGGTACAGGGAGCGATGTGTCATCGATCAGGTACTTGCACTGTTCGAGGATCGGAGTGCTGCAGATCGATACGAATCCCGCACTGCCGACAGAAAACACTGCCAGCAAGATCGACCCGGCGGCAGACGCAAAGCACTTCGAGAGCCCTATCCGGAAACGCCCGTCAATGGCCACGCCATCACTCAGGGCCTGGAGGGTTTTCTCGCCCCAGTTGGGGCGGGTGGTGTTCAGCATGAGAGGTGAATACCCAGTAGAACATGTGGTCGGCGGGTAGCTTAGCCGCCCACGTCACCGCCCATGCTGAACGGATCAACTCATCCGACATTTCCTACGATACATAGCGAATTTCCAACCATCAGTAACAAAGCTTTACCAGGCTACGGGCTCCCGCCCCCTGACCCGCACCTGCTGCGCCGGCACCCACGCATGCCACTGCACCACGCCCAGCGCCTCGATCTGGAACTGGCTGCGCAGCGTGCGTCCCTCTTCCTCGAACGACAGCTGCAGCACGAAATGGCCGCTGTTGAGCAACAACCCTTCGCTGAGTCGGGCGAAGGTCTCGTCATCCACCGCCCCCAGCGCCTGGCGCAATGCCGCGGCATCCACATAGCCCGCCGCCGGCCGGCCGCTGATGATGCGGCTGAGCATCGAACGGGAAAACTGCCCCTCGTACAAGGCCTCCAGCAACGGCAGGTGCTCCAGCCCCAGGGCGTTGGCATTGAGTCGCCAGCCGCCGGTCGATGGCAGTGCGCAAAGCATTCGGTAGCGGCCTTGCCGGCCACTGTCGGGCTCCAGCAGCAGGTTGAGTTCACTGGTGTCGAGCATCGGCTGGTTGGCCGCCAGCCGGGGTGGCTGCTGGCGCAGATACTGGGCACTCTCGGCCCCTTGCAAGCGGGCATCGCTGTCGGCATCCAGCCAGTCAGCCAGGGCATCGACCAGCCGCTCGGCGGCCATGTCGTCACCGAGCAGGTGGCGTAGCTGACGCTCGGCCCGTGGAGCGTCCTCGCCCAGCAGGGCGTTGACGTTGAAGCAACCGTGCTGGTCGATCACCCGCAGTTGCGCCTTGCCGGCGCCGAAGTCGTAGGCCAGCGGCTGCCCACGCAGGGCCTGCCAGAACAGCGGGCTGGCCCGCCAGGCCGGATCGCGCAGGGCCTGGGAGGCATAGGCCAGCCCAGCCTGCTCCATGGCCCGTACCTGCACCCGCTGGTGCAGCAGGCGCACCTCATCCACCTGGCGCCGGCCATCCTCCACCAGCCAGGCCAGCCCCGCCGCGAGCATCGCCAGTACCACCAACACCATCAGCAGTGCCGCGCCCTGTTGTCGCCTGCGCCCCATCCCTGTCTTCCCGTGGCCGCTGAAAAGCGCCAGTCAACACGCCCGTTGTTGCAGTCAGATGGCAGTCATGTGCCCGTCATCTGCGCAGGGCAGGATTGGCCTTCCTTTTTCTTTGACCTGACAGGAGTGGTCTTACATGGGTGGCATCGGAATCTGGCAATTGGTGATCGTGCTGTTGATCGTCTTCCTGCTGTTCGGCACCAAGCGTCTCAAGGGGCTCGGCAGCGATGTCGGTGAAGCGATCCAGGGCTTTCGCAAGTCCATGGGCGGTACTGCCGACAATGGCGTCGAGCAGCAACCCCAGGTGCTGAACAATCAGCCGGTACAGCAGGCGCAGACGGATCGCCAGGCCTGATGTTCGAGATAGGCTTCACCGAACTGCTGCTGGTCGGCATCGTCGCCCTGCTGGTGCTCGGCCCCGAGCGCCTGCCGGTGGCGGCGCGTACCCTCGGCCGTGGGCTGGGCCAGGCGCGGCGGGCGTTGAATGCGCTGAAGGCGCAGGTGGAGCGGGAGATCGACATGCCCGCCCTGGATGCCGTGCCGTTGCAGCGCCTGGAACAAGAGATCCGCCAGGGTATCCAGCTCGACGCGACGCCGGCCAATGATGCGACTCCGGTCGCCCACGCCAAGGAGAGCGCCTGATGTCCCTCGCCCTCGAACAGGCGGCGCGTATGCCGCTGACCGACCACCTGCGCGACCTGCGCAAGCGCCTGGTGCGTTGCCTGCTGGTGGTCGCGCTGGTGTTCTGCGGCTTGTTCCCCTTCGCCCAGACGCTGTACACGCAGATCTCCGAACCGCTGCGCCGCTACCTGCCCGAAGGCGCCAGCATGATCGCCACCAGCGTCACCTCGCCGTTCCTCACACCGTTCAAGCTGACAGCGATGTGCGCGCTGTTCGTCGCCATGCCGCTGTTGCTGCATCAGGCCTGGGGCTTCATCGCCCCGGGGCTGTACCGCCGCGAGCGACGCATCGCCCTGCCGCTGCTGGTGTCGAGCATCGTGCTGTTCTATGGCGGCATGGCGTTCGCGTTCTTCCTGGTGTTCCCGATGATGTTCGGTTTCTTCGCCAGCGTGACCCCGGACGGGGTGGCGATGATGACCGACATCGGCTTGTACCTGGACTTCATCATGGCGCTGTTCCTGGCGTTCGGCCTGGCCTTCGAGATCCCGGTGGCGACTTTCATCGTGGTCTGGGCGGGGCTAACCGACGTAGCCACGCTGCGGCGCAGCCGGCCCTATGTGATCGTCGGGTGTTTCGTGGTGGGGATGATCCTGACGCCGCCGGATGTGTTTTCCCAGACCATGCTGGCGGTGCCGATGTGGGTGCTGTTCGAGGTGGGGTTGCTGGCGTGTGGGTTGGTGCGCCGGGCGGTCTAACACTGTACCGGCCCTATCGCGGGGCAAGCTGAACTGGTCAAGTAATTTTGGACACCGGTTAAGGTTCATGCCGCTGCCTTGAGCTTTTCCTCCATGGCTACTGGCGTTTCATAGCCGTTGTAGCTGTGGAGGCGCTTGAGGTTGTAGCGCATCAGATAAGCCTGGATATCCACTCGTGCCTGCGCTTCGGTCTCGTAACCCTCTGCCGGCACCCATTCTGATTTCAATGCTCCGAAGAATCGCTCCATGGCAGCGTTATCCCAGCATTGGCCTCGATGGCTCATGCTCTGGTTCAAGTTGTACTCATCGAGCGCGGCTCTGAATTTATGGCTGGTGTACTGACAGCCCTGGTCTGAATGAAACATTACGCCCGCCGGCCTACCCCGCGATTCAGCGGCCATGCGCAGGGCGTTACAAGCTAAGTTGGCATCTGCAATCATCGAGAATGCCCAACCCACTACGCGACGGGCATAGAGGTCAATCACGGCGGCTAGGTACAGCCAGCGCCTGCCAACCTGGATATAGGTCACATCGCCACACCAAACCTCATTGATCGCCGAAACCTTGAAATTGCGCTTCAGCTGATTCTCGGCGATCAACGCTTCTGCCCCTGATGACCGATAGCGGTGCGGCCTGCGCTGCTTGCACTTCAGGCCAGCTTCGCGCATTAGCGCACGCACCTTGTATCGTCCGATTTCATGGCCGTCATGCCGCAATTCCTGCGCCAGGGTTCGCGAGCCAGAAGCACTTCGCGATGCGTTGAAGTGCTTGATTACCAGCAGGCGTAGCGCATCTCTTGCCGGGTTTTCACGTCCTTGCCGTTTGCGCCACGCATAGAAACTGCTGCGCTTAACCCCAAGCACGCGGCAGCAGTCGACAACAGGGTATTGCTCACTCAGCTCGTTGATCAGCGAGAACGATCTTTGGAGTCCCGAAGCAGGAGAGCACTGGCCTTTTTTAGGATTTCGATATCCCGATCCTTTTGCCGAACCAGCGCTTCGAGTTCTTCAATTCGTTGCTGCTCGGGTGTGATCGCTTTGGCTCCAGCCGGAACCTTACCGGCTCTCTCTTCACGCACCTGATCAACCCAGCGGCGAAGCGCGGTAGAGCCCAGCCCAAGGGCGGCACAGACCTCAGGAACTGACTGCCCACCGTCCAGCACCATTTCGGCAGCTTGGACTTTGTATTCTCTTGAATAAGATTTACGCACTGATTTTGCCTCCAATTGGGCGCCATCATAGCGCCCGATGAAGGTGTCCAAAATCATTAGGCCAGTTCAAGCCCGCTCCCACGCCAATCGCACATTTGCACACTCTGCGTGGGAGCGGGCTTGCCCCGCGATAGGGCCATCGGCTCAACCGGAACGGTTCAACCCCACCTCCATGTCATCGATCAACGCCTTGGCCATGGCACTGAGGATCCGCGCCGAGCTGCCGGCCAACAGGTCACCCTCCATTTCCGCCTCGCAGGTCAGGTGGCGGATGCAGCCGAGCAGCACCGACAACTCGCTGAAGGCGTCCTCGAAGGAAACACCCGGCTCGACCTTGAACAGGTCCAGGCAGACCGTACGGCCTGCGGTATGGCCACGAGTCATGGTCGGGCCTCCGGTTTGTGTTCGAGCAGGGCGCAGGCCAGTTGGCCTAGGTAGTCGCTGGCGGTGAACAGACGATCCTGAACTTCACCGGGTTCGGTCTGGAAGTAGATATCGAGCACATCGGAAATGGCGGTGGCTACCTCGACAGCAGCGGCCATCGCCTCCTCGCGGGTGAGCGTGGAACGGATGCTGATGAAGGGTGCGAGACGGGGTGGGTCAGGTACGCGTTTTTTCATTGGGAAGTTCCTTCGTGATTTAACCAGGAACCGCCACTTGATCGTTCTCACATGATTGGGTGGCAGCCGTACACGGTGTGAGAACCCGGTCACGAAGAAAACCGGTCAGGCAGAACCTGCCCGCGCACGGCTGCCATAGCAGAGCGGCGTTCTTCGTAATGCGGGTTCTCACACCCGGTCACCAAAATGCGGCGACCCGGTGAAGTTATCCCTGGGGTCTTTCCCCGACAACGCAGCAGCTTCCGGCAAGCGCGTAGGATAGTTCCCAAGCTTTGCTGGCTGAAGCATTTGGTTTCAGGTTCGGAAATATCCGACAGTTTTTGAGATCGCCGGGGCTGCTGCGCAGCCCTTTCGCGACACAAGGCCGCTCCCACAGGATATGTGCCAGTTCTGCCATGGTGCGGTCCCTGTGGGAGCGGCCTTGTGTCGCGAAAGGGGCGCAAAGCGCCCCCAGAATCAAGAATGAGATTCCTGATCAGACCAGTGGTATTGACCTGGTATTAAAGTGGTATTAATTTCCACCCAACAACAATATCGGACACCGCCCATGCGTCCTCTATCGGCCCTGCGCCCCGACGACACCAGCGCCACCCCGCTCTACCTGCAGCTGGCGCGCAACCTTGAGCAGGCCATCCACGCCGGCCAATGGACCGCCGACCAGGCGCTGCCTTCGGAGCGCACCCTCAGCGAAACCCTGGACATCTCCCGGGTCACCGCGCGCAAGGCCCTCGAGGTCCTGCTCGAACAAGGCCTGATCCATCGCATCCAGGGCTCCGGCACCTTCATCACGCCACGCCTGGAACAACCCCTGTCACGCCTGTCGAGCTTCAGCGAAATGCTGCGCATGAAAGGCTTCGTACCCAGCTCCCAGTGGCTCGAGCGCAGCATCGGCACCCCGAGCAACGACGAACTGATCCGCCTCGGCCTGTCGCCCACCGACCAGGTGGTCCACCTCAAGCGCCTGCGCAAGGCCGACGACATCGTCATGGCGGTGGAGGTCAGCACCCTGCCCGCCCGCCTGCTTGGCGACCCGCAGGCCATCGGCGATTCGCTCTACCAGCACCTCGACCGGCTCGGCCGCCCGGTGGTCCGCGCCCTGCAACACATCCGCGCGATCAACGCCGGCGAAGAGCTGGCCGCCCAGGTGGGCATCGCCCCCGGCACCGCCATGCTGCTGATGACCCGCATCGGCTACCTCGACGACAACACCGCCATCGAGCTGACCGACACCTACTGCCGCAACGACTACTACGACTTCGTCGCCGAACTGCGACGCTGACCGGAGCCCCCATGGACATCGCCAATATCCTCACCCCCGACGGCTGGGTGCGCGGACAACTGCACCTGGAAAACGGCCGCATCCGGGCCATCGACGGCACGCCGTGCGACCCGCAGGCCAACGACCTGCCGTACCTGCTGCCCGGTTTCATCGACCTGCACGTGCACGGCGGTGGCGGCAGCGACATCATGCAGGGCGGCGACGCCTTCGCCACCATCGCCCGCACCCACCGACGCTTCGGCACCACCTCGCTGCTGGCCACCACCATGACCGCGCCCCGCGAGGAACTGACCCGCGTGCTCGCCGAACTGGGCGAGCACCTCAAGCAACCGCGCCAGGGTGCGCGCATCCTCGGCGTGCACCTGGAAGGCCCGTACATCAACCCCGGCAAGCTCGGCGCGCAGCCGAACTTCGCCCACCAGGCGCTGCTCGACGAAGTCGAGCAATACCTGGCCCTGGCGCCGATCAAGGTCATCACCATCGCCCCGGAAATCGCCGGCCACCTGCCGCTGATCCAGGCCCTGAGCCAGCGCGGCATTCGCCTGCAGCTTGGCCACACCCTGGGCAGCTACGAAGAAGGCGTGGCGGCCCTGGAAGCCGGCGCCACCAGCTTCACCCACCTGTACAACGCCATGAGCCCGCTGCACCACCGCGAGCCGGGCATCGTCGGCGCGGCCCTGGCCCACGCCCGCTACGCCGAGCTGATCCCCGACCTGCTGCACGTGCACCCCGGCGCCATGCGCGTGGCCCTGCGCTCGATCCCCTGCCTGTACTGCGTGACCGACTCCACCGCCGCCGCCGGCATGCCCGATGGCGAATACCGCCTGGGCAGCCACACCGTGACCAAGTGCCTGGGCGGCGTGCGCCTGCCCGACGGCACCCTGGCCGGCAGCACCCTGACCATGGACCAAGCGCTACGCAATCTGGTGAAGATCGGCCTGCCGCTGGCCGAAGCGTCCGAGCGCCTGTCACTCCATCCCGCCGATTATCTCGGCATCGCCGACCGTGGCCGCCTGCAAGCGGGCGCCTGGGCCGATGCGGTGCTGCTGGACCGCCAACTGAACCTGACCGCCGTGATGATCGAAGGAGAAACCGCATGAGTTCAAGGATGCTCGAAGAAGCCCGCGCCTGCGCCGAGGTCGTCGAACGTCAGACGCAGACGCTGGACCCACGCCTGCAAACCCTGGCCGAACAGCTGCGCCGGCTCGATCCGCAAGTGGCGCTGACCGTGGCCCGGGGCAGCTCGGACCACGCCGCCAGCTACTTCGCCTACATCGCCATGCAGCAGCTGGGTCTGCCGGTGGCTTCGCTGCCGATGTCGGTGGTGACCCTGCAGCAGGCGCCGCTGCGGGTGCGTGGCCAGGTGGCGCTGGGCTTCTCGCAGTCGGGCCAAAGCCCGGACCTGGTCGACAGCCTGCGGCGCCTGGGCCAGTGCGGGGCGACCACGGTCTCGCTGGTCAACGCCGAAGGCTCGCCCCTGGAGCAGGCCTGCCAGCACCACTTGCCGCTGTGCGCAGGCCCGGAGCTGTCGGTGGCGGCGACCAAGAGCTTCGTCGCCACCCTGGCTGCCGGCGCCCGCCTGGTCGCCCACTGGGGCCAGGACCGCGCCCTGCTGGAAGCCGGCCTGGCCCTGCCCGCGCAGCTGCGCGAGGCCGCGGCGCAGGACTGGAGCCCGGTCATCGACACCCTGCGTGACAGCGAGCGCCTGATGGTGATCGGTCGTGGCGCGGGCTTCGCCATCGCCCAGGAAGCCGCGCTCAAACTCAAGGAAACCTCGGTGATCCAGGCCGAGGCCTTCAGCAGCGCCGAAGTGCGCCATGGCCCGATGGCCCTGATCGATGCCCAGTACCCGCTGCTGGTGTTCGCCCCCCGTGGCGTCGAGCAGGCCGGGCTGCTGCAACTGGCCGCCGACATGCGCCAGCGCGGCGCCCGCGTGCTGCTGGCGGCGCCGGCCGATATCGCCGGGCGCGACCTCACCCTGAGCTGCGCCGAACACCCGGCCCTGGACCCGCTGCTGGCGATCCAGAGCTTCTACATCATGGCCGCGGCCCTGGCCGAGGCCCGCGGCCTCGACCCCGACCAACCGCGTCACCTGAGCAAAGTGACCTGCACGCAGTGAAGCCGCGAGGAACAGCGCATGCCCGACAATAACAAGATTATCCTCCATGCCCCGCTCGCCGGACCGCAGGTACCGCTGGACCAGGTACCGGACCCGGTGTTCAGCAGCGCCACCCTGGGCGACGGCGTCGCCATCGACCCGTTGAACGACATGCTGCACGCGCCCTGCGCGGGCGAAGTGGTGCAACTGGCCCGCACCGGCCATGCGCTGACCCTGCGCGCGGCCAATGGTGCGGAAGTCCTTTTGCATATCGGTGTCGACACCGTGCAGTTGCAGGGGCGCGGCTTCTCGCCGCTGGTGGCGCTGGGCGACCAGGTGACCCTGGGACAACCTCTGGTGCGCTTCGACATGGACCTGGTGGCCCAGCACTGCGTCAGCCTGGTCACCGTGATGCTGGTCAGCAATGGCCCGGGCTTTGGCCTGATGCGGCTGGAGACAGGCACTGCGCGCCTTGGCGCGGCGCTGCTGGAGGTCGAGGCCACGGACAGCGAAGCTGATATACGACCGGTCAGCCATGAGCGTGCAAGTGGTCATGCCCGGGTTGCTCATCACGGTGGCCTGCACGCCCGCCCCGCCGCCCTGCTGCGCCAGACCGCGCAGGGTTTCCAGTGCCATGCCGTGCTGCGTTTCGCCGAGCGCGAGGCCGACCTCAATAGCCTGGTGGCGGTCATGGGCCTGGGCGTTGGCGAAGGTGCCGAAGTCGAACTGATCTGCACCGGGCCGGACAGCCAGGCCGCGCTGCAGGCGTTAATCGCCGCGGTGCAGACCGCCTCGGCCGGTGAGCGCCGTACCACCCATGCGCCCACCAGCGCCGCCACGCCCAAACCCAATGCCGAGCCCGGCGTGCTCAACGGCGCCTGCGCCGCCCCCGGCCTCGCCCTCGGGCCACTGGCGCGCCTGGACGGCATCAGCCTGCCGGCGGACAGCGGCGACAACGATCCCGCCGAGCAGCACCAGGCGTTGAACACTGCCCTGGCCGAAGTCCGCCACGCCATCGACCGCGACTGGCGGCACCTGCCTCGCGGCCAGGAGGACGCGGCGGCGATACTCGAGGCCCACCTGGCCCTGCTCGACGACCCGGCCCTGCTCGGCGACGCCCGCCAGCATATCGCCGGCGGCGTCGCCGCCAGCCATGCCTGGAGCCGCGCCATCGAGACCCAGTGTCAGGTCCTGCGCAGCCTCGGCAATCCGTTGCTGGCCGAGCGCGCCAACGACCTGTACGACCTGCAGCAACGAGTACTGCGCGCCCTGCTCGGCGAAACCCGGCAACTGCGCCTGCCGCCGGCAGCCATCGTCGTCGCCCACGAACTGACCCCCTCCGACCTGCTGCTGCTCGCCCGCCATGATGTCGCCGGGCTTTGCATGGCCGCCGGTGGCGCCACCTCGCACGTCGCCATCCTCGCCCGCGCCCGCGGCCTGCCATGCCTGGTGGCCGTGGGCGAAGCGCTGCTCGACCTGCCCGCCGGCACGCCGCTGGTGCTGGACGCCGACCAGGGTCGCCTGGAAACCCAGGCCGCCCCACAACGCCTGGCCGAGGTCCACTGCCACCTGCAGCAACGCCGCGAAATCCGCCAGCGCCAGCAGGCTGCCGCGCAGCAAGGCGCGCGTACCCGCGATGGCCAGCTGATCGAGGTCGCGGCCAACGTCGCCAGCGCCGAAGAGGCCGCCCAGGCCCTGGCCCAGGGCGCCGACGGCATCGGCCTGCTGCGCAGCGAGTTCCTGTTCATCGACCGCCCCACCGCACCGGACGAGGCCGAGCAGCGCAACGCCTACCAGGCGGTGCTCGACGCCATGGCCGAGCGCCCGGTGATCATCCGCACCATCGACGTCGGCGGCGACAAGCAGCTCGACTACCTGCCCTTGCCGGCCGAGGCCAACCCGGTACTGGGCCTGCGCGGCATCCGCCTGGGCCAGGTGCGCCCGGAGCTGCTCGACCAGCAACTGCGCGCCCTGCTCCAGGTCAGCCCGCAGCGGCGCTGCCGGATCATGCTGCCGATGGTCACCGAGGTCGACGAGCTGATCGCCATCCGCCAGCGCCTCGACCGGCTGGCCGCCGAGCTGGGCGTGACGGCGCGCGCCGAACTGGGGGTGATGATCGAGGTGCCGGCCGCGGCGCTGCTCGCCGAGCGTCTGGCCGAGCACGCAGACTTCTTTTCCATCGGTACCAACGACCTGTCCCAGTACACCCTGGCCATGGACCGTGACCATGCCGGGCTGGCCGCGCGGGTCGATGCCCTGCACCCGGCACTGCTGCGCCTGATCGAGCTGACCTGCCAGGGCGCGGCGAAACACGGGCGCTGGGTCGGCGTGTGCGGCGCGCTGGCCTCCGATCCGCTGGCCACGCCGGTGCTGGTCGGCCTCGGCGTGGCCGAGCTGTCGGTCAGCGCGCCGCAGATCGGTGAGATCAAGGCCCTGGTCCGCCAGCTCGACGCCAGCACCTGCCGCCGTTTCAGCCAGGGCCTGCTGGGCCTGGCCAGCGCCGGCGCCGTACGCCAGGCCTGCCGCGACTTCGCCGCGCAATCCCACGCCCAACCCGCGGCCCCCGTGGCCCTACAACAATAATCGGAGCGCACCATGTACCAGCACTTCATCCAGGGCCTGCAGCGGCTCGGCCGCGCCTTGATGCTGCCCATCGCCATCCTGCCCATCGCCGGCCTGTTGCTGCGCCTGGGCGACACCGACCTGTTCGACATCGCCCTGGTGCATGACGCCGGGCAAGCGATCTTCGCCAACCTGGCGCTGATCTTTGCCATCGGCATCGCCGTCGGCTTCGCCCGCGACAACAACGGCACCGCGGGCCTGGCCGGCGCCATCGGCTACCTGGTGCTGGTGGCGACGCTGAAGGTGATCGATCCGAAGATCGACATGGGCATGCTCGCCGGCATCATCTGCGGCCTGCTCGGCGGCGGTTTGTACAACCGCTTCAAGGACATCCAGCTTCCCGACTACCTGGCGTTCTTCGGCGGCCGGCGCTTCGTGCCGATCGCCACCGGGGTATCGGCGGTGTTTCTCGGGCTGCTGTTCGGCCTGATCTGGCCGCCGATCCAGCACGGCATCAACGAACTCGGCCAACTGATGCTGGAGAGCGGCAGCATCGGCGCGTTTTTCTTCGGCGTGCTCAACCGGCTGCTGATCATCACCGGCCTGCACCATATCCTCAACAACCTGGTGTGGTTCGTCTTCGGCAGCTTCCAGGCGGCCAGCGGCCAGGTGGTCACCGGCGATCTGGCGCGCTTCTTCGCCGGTGACCCTGACGCCGGGCAGTTCATGGCCGGCATGTTCCCGGTGATGATCTTCGGCCTGCCCGCCGCCTGCCTGGCCATGTACCGCCACGCCTTGCCGCAGCGGCGCAAGCTGATCGGCGGGGTACTGCTGTCGATGGCGCTGACCTCGGCGCTGACCGGGGTAACCGAGCCGATCGAATTCGCCTTCATGTTCCTGGCGCCGCTGCTGTACATGATCCATGCACTGCTGACCGGGTTGTCCATGGCCCTCTGCGACCTGCTGGGGATCCGCCTGGGCTTCACCTTCTCCGGCGGCGGCATCGACATGGCCCTGGGCTGGGGACGCTCGAGCAACGGCTGGCTGGTGTTCCCCGTGGGCGTGCTCTATGGGTTGGTCTATTACTTCGTTTTCGACTACTGCATCCGCCGTTTCGACCTGAAGACACCTGGCCGCGAAGAACAGGCGGCCAGCCAGGCCGAGGGCAGCGATGCGCCACGGGCCCGACGCTACATCGACGCCCTCGGCGGCGCGGCCAACCTGCAAGGCGTGGATGCCTGCACCACGCGCCTGCGCCTGGTACTGGCTGACCGTAACCTGGCCCGTGACCAGGACCTGAAAGCCCTCGGCGCCCTCGCGGTGGTGCGTCCCGGTACCGGTGGCAGCCTGCAGGTGGTGGTGGGGCCGATGGCCGATGCGCTGGCCGACGAGATTCGCGCAGAACTGCCCCATGCGCGGGTGGCGGCACCGGTTGCCGAGAAGGCCGCGGTGGCCACCGAGACGGTCGTTGCGGATGAATGGCTGCAGGCCCTGGGCGGGCGCGAGAATGTGCTGGAGGCGCAGTGCGTGGCCTCGAGCCGAGTCAGGGTGCGAGTCAGGGATGAGGCCAAGGTAGAGCAGGAACGCCTGGCCGCCTTGGGATGCCAGGGAGTGAGTCCGCAGGCGGGTGGGGTGTGGCATCTGTTGGTGGGCAGCAAGGCTCCAGCACTGGGCACTGCCTTACAGGGCTGAAAAGCATCGCGGGGCAAGCCCGCTCCCACGAGGCACTTGATAAACCTCGTGGGAGCGGGCTTGCCCCGCGATGACATTCGACGCCGTTCTAGAAGTCAGCCAGCGGCCAGACCTCATAAGCCGGCGTTTCATACGGGTGGCTCTGCTTGAGCGCAGCAACCACCTGGCCGATCAGCGCATCAGCCACCACCAGCTCCACCTTCCACTCCTCGACCACCTCGACCTGGCCGGTCTGCCCGAGGTACGGCTGGCTGCCGTCCAACGGGCGGAACTGGCCCTGGCCGAGGGTCTGCCAGGCGCAGTGGTCGTAGTCGCCGATGCGTCCGCCACCGGCGGCGAACACGGCGGCCTTGACCACCTCGACATGGCTGTCGGGGACGAAGAAGGCGAGCTTGTACACCCTCAGTTCACCCACACCCGCGCATTGCGGAACATGCGCATCAGCGCCGCGTCTTCCTGCCACTCATCCGGGCGCCAGGAGTTCTGCACCGCGCGGAACATACGCTCCGGGTGCGGCATCATGATGGTCACGCGGCCGTCGCGGCTGGTCAGGCCAGTGATGCCACGCGGCGAGCCGTTCGGGTTGGCCGGGTAGGCTTCGGTGACCTTGCCGTGGTTGTCGACGTAGCGCAGGGCCACGCAACCGGACAGGTCGGCTTCCAGCAGTGCTTCCTCGCTGGCGAACTCGGCATGGCCTTCGCCGTGGGCGATGGCGATCGGCATGCGCGAACCGGCCATGCCCTGGAGGAAGATCGAGTTGGATTTCTGCACCTCGACCATGGCCACGCGGGCCTCGAACTGCTCCGAGCGGTTGCGCACAAAGTGCGGCCAGTACTCGGTGCCCGGGATCAGCTCGTGCAGGTTGGACATCATCTGGCAACCGTTGCACACGCCCAGGGCGAAGCTGTCGGTACGCTCGAAGAAGGCCTGGAAGGCATCGCGGGCACGGGCGTTGAACAGCGCCGACTTGGCCCAGCCTTCACCGGCACCCAGCACGTCGCCGTAGGAGAAGCCGCCGCAGGCCACCAGGCCCTTGAACGCTTCAAAGTCGACACGGCCGGCGAGGATGTCGCTCATGTGCACGTCGATGGCAGCAAAGCCTGCGCGGTCGAAGGCCGCAGCCATCTCGACCTGGCCGTTGACGCCCTGCTCGCGCAGGATCGCCACTTGCGGGCGCACGCCCTTCTTGATGTACGGCGCGGCGATGTCGTCGTTGACGTCGTAGCCCAGCTTGACCGACAGGCCCGGGTTGTCTTCTTCGAGCAGGGCGTTGAATTCCTGGTCGGCGCAATCGGCATTGTCGCGCAGGCGCTGGACCTGGTAGCTGGTCTCGGCCCACTGGCGCTGCAGCAGGCGACGGTCGCCGTTGAACAGTTCTTCGCCTTCGAAGTTGATCAGGACTTCACCGTTGTTGATCGGCTGGCCGATCACGGCGACGCAATCCTCGCCCAGGCCAGCGGCGCTGAACTGCGCCAGCACATCCGGCGTGGCGTCCTGACGGACCTGGATCACCGCGCCCAGCTCTTCGTTGAAGAGGATGGCCGCGACTTTCTCGCGCTTGCTGGTCAGGTTGCCCAGTTCAAGCTCCAGGCCACAATGGCCGGCGAAGGCCATTTCCAGCACGGTGGTCAGCAGGCCGCCGTCGGAACGGTCGTGGTAGGCCAGCAGGTGGCCGTCTTCGTTCAGGCCCTGGACCACGGCGAAGAACGCCTTGAGGTCTTCGGCGTCATCGACGTCCGGCGCCTGGGCGGCCAACTTGCCGTGGGTCTGCGCCAGGATCGAGGCGCCCATGCGGTTCTTGCCACGGCCCAGGTCGATCAGGATCAGGTCGGTTTCGCCCTTGTCCATGCGCAGTTGCGGGGTCAGGGTCTTGCGGATGTCGGTGACCGGGGCGAAGCCGGTGATGATCAGCGACATTGGCGAGGTGACGCTCTTCTGCTCGCCCGCTTCGCTCCACTGGGTCTTCATCGACATCGAGTCTTTGCCGACCGGGATGGTGATGCCCAGCTCCGGGCACAGCTCCATGCCGACGGCCTTGACGGTGTCGTACAGGCGGGCGTCTTCGCCCGGGTGACCGGCGGCGGACATCCAGTTGGCCGACAGTTTGATGTCGGACAGCTTCTCGATGCGCGAGGCCGCCAGGTTGGTCAGGGTCTCGCCGATCGCCATGCGCCCGGACGCCGGGGCGTCGAGCAGGGCCAGCGGCGTGCGTTCGCCCATGGCCATGGCTTCACCGGTGTAGACGTCGAAGCTGGTGGCGGTGACGGCGCAGTCGGCCACCGGTACCTGCCACGGGCCGACCATCTGGTCGCGGGCCACGAGGCCGGTGATGGTACGGTCGCCGATGGTGATCAGGAAACTCTTGCTGGCCACGGCCGGGTGACGCAGGACGCGCTCGACCGAGTCCTTGAGCTCCAGGCTGCTCGGGTCGAACTCATCGCCCAGCTCCGCTTCGCGGGTGACCGAGCGGTGCATGCGCGGCGGCTTGCCCAGCAGCACGTCCAGCGGCATGTCCACCGGGGTGTTGGCGAAGTGGCTGTCGGTGACGGTCAGGTGTGGCTCTTCGGTGGCCTCACCGACCACGGCGAACGGGCAGCGCTCGCGCTCGCAGATGGCCTGGAAGCGTTCGAAGTCCTCGGCGCTGACCGCCAGCACGTAGCGCTCCTGCGATTCGTTGGACCAGATCTCGTGCGGGGCCATGCCCGGCTCGTCGTTGGGCACGTTGCGCAGTTCGAAGCGGCCACCACGGCCACCGTCGTTGACCAGTTCCGGGAAGGCGTTGGAAATACCACCGGCGCCGACGTCGTGGATGAAGGCAATCGGGTTCTTGTCGCCCAGCTGCCAACAGCGGTCAATGACCTCCTGGCAACGGCGCTCCATTTCCGGGTTCTCGCGCTGCACCGAAGCGAAGTCCAGGTCGGCGGAGCTGGCACCGGTGGCCACCGACGAAGCGGCGCCGCCACCCAGGCCGATCAGCATGGCCGGGCCGCCGAGCACGATCAGCTTGGCGCCGACGGTGATCTCGCCCTTCTGCACGTGGTCTTCACGGATGTTGCCCATGCCGCCGGCGAGCATGATCGGCTTGTGGTAGCCACGGACTTCTTCACCGTGCGGGGTGTTGATGCCCTGCTCGAAGGTGCGGAAGTAGCCGGTCAGCGCCGGGCGGCCGAATTCGTTGTTGAACGCGGCGCCGCCCAGTGGGCCTTCGATCATGATGTCGAGGGCGTCGACGATACGCTCAGGCTTGCCGTAAGGCTTCTCCCATGGCTGCTCGAAGCCCGGGATACGCAGGTTGGACACGGTGAAGCCAGTCAGGCCAGCCTTGGGCTTGGCGCCACGGCCGGTGGCGCCTTCGTCGCGGATTTCGCCGCCGGAGCCGGTGGAGGCGCCGGAGAACGGGGCGATGGCGGTCGGGTGGTTGTGCGTCTCGACCTTCATCAGGATATGCACCGGTTCCTGCACCGCGCCGTACTGGCGGGTCTCAGGGTTCGGGAAAAAGCGGCCGGCGACGCTGCCGACGATCACCGAGGCGTTGTCCTTGTAAGCAGACAGCACGCCTTCGCTGTGCATCTGGTAGGTGTTCTTGATCATGCCGAACAGGCTTTTTTCCTGCTCCTCGCCATCGATATCCCAACTGGCGTTGAAGATCTTGTGGCGGCAGTGCTCGGAGTTGGCCTGGGCGAACATCATCAGTTCGATGTCGTTGGGGTTGCGCTTGAGCCCCTGGAAGGCGTTGACCAGGTAGTCGATCTCGTCTTCGGCCAGGGCCAGGCCCAGGTCGATGTTGGCCTGCGCCAGGGCGGCGCGGCCACCGGCGAGGATGTCCACCGAGGTCATCGGCTTGGGCTGGGCGTGGCTGAACAGGTCGGACGCCTGCTCCAGCTGGGCCAGCACGCGCTGGGTCATGCGGTCATGCAGTTCGGCGGCGATGGTTTGAGCATCGGCGTCGCTGAGGTTACCGGAGACGTAGTAGGCGATACCGCGCTCCAGGCGCTGGATCGACTGCAGGCCGCAGTTGTGGGCGATGTCGCTGGCCTTGGATGCCCAAGGCGAGATGGTGCCCAGACGCGGCACGACCAGGAACAGGCGGCCCGCAGGCTCCTGAACCGGCACGCTCGGGCCGTACTTGAGCAGACGGCCCAGCACCTGCTGCTGGTCGGCGGTCAGCTCGCCGTCGACGTCGGCGAAGTGGGCGAATTCGGCATACAAACCAGTAACAGCGGGGACTTTCTGGCTCAGTTGCTCGAGTAATTTACCGTGGCGAAAGGCAGAAAGGGCAGGAGCGCCGCGCAGGATCAACATCGTCGGGACAGCCTCAGGAAGGGGTGTGCTTAGAGGCCGTGCATTCTAGCCTAATTCGCAGGCTTTCGGCACCCGCTCAAAGCCAATGCTGCCGGGCGGTGGAACCGGACCCAGGGGTCAAAAAAACCACCGGCTTCGCGCGATCCCTGTAGGAGCGGCCTTGTGCCGCGATGGGCTGCGCAGCAGCCCCAAATTCACTGCTGTGCTGGGAAAACCCTTGGGGGCCGCTGACGCAGCCATCGCGGCACAAGGCCGCTCCTACAAAGGAATCGAGCCGCTTCTGCACAAAACCCGCTAGCAGACCTGCCAACCATTGTCGAGATATGGCGCCGCCGGTCCTTTGCGTATACTGCACCCTATGTTCGCCCACACTGCTTTGCGCCAGCGATGCGCCAAATGGCTCCTCGCAACCGGACTCTTCCTGATGCTCGGTGCCTGCGTTGAAAAACCCAGCACCCTCGAACGCGTCAAGGAGGATGGCGTATTGCGCGTGATTACCCGTAACAGCCCGGCCACCTATTTCCAGGACCGCAACGGCGAAACCGGTTTCGAATACGAACTGGTCAAGCGTTTCGCCGACGACCTGGGCGTGAAGCTGGAGATCGAGACCGCCGACAACCTCGACGAGCTGTTCGACCAGTTGGGCAAGCCGTCCGGCCCGGTACTGGCCGCCGCCGGCCTGGTCAGCAGCGAGCGCCGCGCCGCCCAGGCGAAGTTCTCCCACCCCTACCTGGAAGTGACCCCGCAGGTCATCTATCGCAATGGCCGCTCGCGGCCGACCAGCGCCAAAGGGCTGGTCGGCAAGAAGATCATGGTGCTCAAGGGCAGCAGCCACGCCGACCAGCTCGCCGAGCTGAAAAAGCAGAACCCGGGGCTGGAGTACGAGGAGTCCGACGCCGTCGAGGTGGTCGACCTGCTGCGCATGGTCGACGAGGGCCAGATCGACCTGACCCTGGTCGATTCCAACGAGCTGGCCATGAACCAGGTGTACTTCCCCAATGTGCGCGTGGCCTTCGACCTGGGCGACACCCGCGACCAGCGCTGGGCGGTGGCTGCCGGCGAAGACAACAGCCTGCTCAACGAGATCAACGAGTTTCTCGACAAGTCGCAGAAGAACGGCACCCTGCAGCGCCTGAAGGACCGTTACTACGGCCACGTCGATGTCCTCGGCTACGTCGGCGCCTACACCTTCGCCCAGCACCTGCAGCAGCGCCTGCCCAAGTACGAGAAGCACTTCAAGACCAGCTCCAAGGTCGAGCAGGTCGACTGGCGCCTGCTCGCCGCGATCGGCTACCAGGAATCGATGTGGCAGCCCGAGGTCACCTCCAAGACCGGCGTGCGCGGCCTGATGATGCTGACCCAGCGCACCGCCCAGGCCATGGGCGTGTCCAACCGCCTGGACCCCAGACAGAGCATCCAGGGCGGCGCCAAGTACTTCATGCTGGTCAAGGACCAGCTCGACGACAGCATCAAGGAGCCGGACCGCACCTGGTTCGCCCTGGCCGCCTACAACGTCGGCAGCGGCCACCTGGAAGACGCCCGCACCCTGGCCAGGCGCGAAGGCCTGAACCCGAACAAGTGGCTGGACGTGAAGAAGATGCTGCCGCGCCTATCGCAGAAGCAGTGGTACAGCAAGACCAAGTACGGCTACGCCCGCGGCGGCGAGCCGGTGCACTTCGTGGCCAACATCCGTCGCTACTACGACATCCTCACCTGGGTCACGCAGCCGCAGCTCGAAGGCCAGGTGGCCGAGGGCAACCTGCATGTGCCGGCGGTGAACAAGGACAAGCCGGCGGAGCAGCCGGCGCCGATGTGATGCCATCGCGGGGCAAGCCCGCTCCCACGATATCCGTGGGAGCGGGCTTGCCCCGCGATCGATCATTGACCTTTCGCCCGCCGCGCCTTGAAGAACTCACTCAAGATCGTTCCGCACTCCTCTGCCAGCACCCCACCCTCGAACATCACCCGATGGTTGAGAAACCCCTGACTGAAGAACTGCCCCTGGCTCTGCACGATCCCCGCCTTGGGCTCCAGCGCCCCGTAAACCACCCGCGCCACCCGCGAATGGACGATCAGCCCCGCGCACATGCTGCATGGCTCCAGGGTCACGTACAGGGTGCTGCCCGGCAGCCGGTAGTTGCTGGCCGACTTGGCCGCGGCGCGAATCGCCACCATTTCGGCGTGGGCGCTGGGGTCGCTGTCGATGATCGGCCGGTTGAAGCCCTGGCCGATCACCTGGCCATGCTGCACCAGCACTGCCCCCACCGGCACCTCGCCCAGGGCCGCGCCCTGGGCCGCCAGATCGAGGGCCAGGCGCATGAACTCCTGGTCGCGGCTGCGATCGATGATCTGCGGTCGCATCAGACCACCGCGATCGCGGCCATCAGGCCGGTTTCCATGTGGTCGATGACGTGGCAGTGGAACATCCAGGTGCCCGGGTTATCCGCCACCAGCGCCACCTGCGCCCGCTCGTTCTTGCCCAGCAGGTAAGTGTCGGTGAACCACGGCTCGACGATCTTGCGCCGATTGGAGGCGATTACCTTGAAACTCATGCCATGCAGGTGGATCGGGTGCTGGTACTGGGTCATGTTCTTCAGCTCGAGGATGTAGCTCTTGCCTTTCTGCAGTGTGGCGATCGGCCGGTCGGCGCAGGTCTTGTCGGTGATGTCCCAGGCCTGGCCGTTGATCTGCCACAGGCTCGGCGGTTTGCCGTTCTCGGTGTTCACCGAGACCTTGCCGACCCATTCGAAATTGAAGTTGAGCTTCTCGGCGTTCTTCAGGTCCGGCTCGGCAACCGGGTTGGGCGGCAGGGCCTTGGGCCAGTCGCCGGGCGCCTCGCTGCTGGCCACCGAGCGCAGGGTGCCCAGGCGCACGAATCCATCTCGCAGGGAAACCTCCTCGCCCGCCTCGGGAATGCGGATCGCCAGGCAAATGCGCATGCCCGGCCCGAGCCAATACTCGTCGTCCAGTGGCCGCGGGGTCACCGGGTTGCCATCGAGGGCATAGATCATCGCCTCGCAGTTGCCCTTGAGGTTCAAGCGGTAGGTCCAGGTGTTGTCCAGGTTCAGCAGGCGCACCCGCACCACCTGCCCGGCCGGCAGCTCCGTAACCGACTCGGCCTGGCCGTTGATGGTGATCAGGCGCCCGGCGGTGCCATTGCGGGCCGCCTCGCGGGGGATGCTGAACGGCAGCCAGGCGCCCTGCTCGTCCACGTGCCAGTTCTTCAGGCTCAGGGTGCGTTCATGCTGGAAGCCCGTGGGCTCGCGTTCCTCGACGATCAGCGGCCCGACCAGGCCGCGGCCCAGCTCCTCGGAGCTGCTGACATGCGGGTGATACCAGTAGCTGCCGGCATCCGGCACCTTGAACTTGTAGTCGAAGTATTCGCCCGGCTTGACCGGCAACTGCGAGACATACGGCACACCGTCCATCTCCAGCGGCAGGCGGATGCCGTGCCAGTGGATGGTGGTCTCGACCGGCAGACGGTTGATGAAGCGCACCCGCAGCCAGGTGCCCTGGCGCACCCGCAGCTCGGTACCCGGCGCCGACGGGCCGAAGGCCCAGGCCTCGGTCTTGAAGCCCGGCACCAGCTCGACGTCCAGGGGCGCGGCGATCAGCTCGTAGTCGTGCCCGGCATTGTCGTCCTCGACCTTGCCCAGCCAGTAGCGTGCCGCGCCTCCGGCGCCCAGGCCTACCACCACCAGGCCGGTCAGGCCCTTGAGCATTTGTCGACGGGTAAAGGACATCGGTGCGGGTACCTCGTGTTTTGCGCAATCAGTCTGCCAGCAATGGCCGGCGATGAAGGGCGAATACGATACACCTGCAAGTGAGAAAGATTAAGTGAAGTGTTGTACCACCGCGCGAAGAGGCCGGCACAGGAAACAGAAACAACAAGGGCGCCTTGCGGCGCCCTTGTGGCTCAACTCATTCCCACTCGATAGTGGCCGGCGGCTTGCTCGACACGTCGTAGGTGACGCGGGAGATACCGTCGATTTCGTTGATGATACGGCCGCTGACGGTTTCCAGCAGCTCGTACGGCAGGTGCGCCCAGCGCGCGGTCATGAAGTCCACGGTCTCGACGGCACGCAGGGCCACGACCCAGGCGTAGCGACGGCCGTCGCCGACGACGCCGACCGACTTGACCGGCTGGAACACCACGAACGCCTGGCTGGTCTTGTGGTACCAGTCGGCTTTGCGCAGTTCTTCGATGAAGATGTGGTCGGCGCGACGCAGGATGTCGGCGTATTCCTTCTTCACTTCACCGAGGATGCGCACGCCCAGGCCCGGGCCCGGGAACGGGTGGCGGTAGACCATGTCGTACGGCAGGCCCAGCTCCAGGCCGATCTTGCGCACTTCGTCCTTGAACAGCTCGCGCAGCGGCTCGACCAGCTTGAGGTTCATCTCCTCCGGCAGGCCACCGACGTTGTGGTGCGACTTGATCACGTGGGCCTTGCCGCTCTTGGCGCCGGCCGACTCGATCACGTCGGGGTAGATGGTGCCCTGGGCGAGGAACTGGATGTTCTCCAGCTTGCTGGCCTCGGCATCGAACACGTCGATGAAGGTGCGGCCGATGATCTTGCGCTTCTTCTCAGGGTCCGCTTCGCCTTCCAGGTTGTCGAGGAACTGCTTCTCGGCATCGGCGCGGATCACCTTGACGCCCATGTTCTCCTTGAACATGGCCATCACCTGGTCGCCTTCGTGCAGGCGCAGCAGGCCGTTGTCGACGAACACGCAGGTCAGCTGGTCGCCGATGGCGCGGTGCAGCAGCGCGGCAACCACGGACGAGTCGACGCCGCCGGACAGGCCCAGCAGGACGTTGGCCGAACCGACCTGTGCGCGCACCTGGGCGATGGCGTCCTCGACGATGTTCGAGGCGGTCCACAGGGCTTCACAGCCGCAGATGTCCTGGACGAAGCGCGACAGGATGCGACCGCCTTGCTTGGTGTGGGTCACTTCCGGGTGGAACTGCACGCCGTAGTAGCCCAGGGCGTCGTCGTACATGCCGGCGATCGGGCAGCTCGGGGTGCTGGCCAGTACGCTGAAGTTGCCCGGCATCTGGGTGACCTTGTCGCCGTGGCTCATCCACACGTCCAGGCCCAGTACGCCGTCGTCATCGACATGGTCTTCGATGCCGTCGAGCAGGCGGCTCTTGCCGACCACGTCGACACGGGCGTAGCCGAACTCGCGCAGGTCGGAACCTTCGACCTTGCCGCCCATCTGCTCGGCCATGGTCTGCATGCCGTAGCAGATGCCCAGTACCGGGACCTTCAGGTCGAACACGGCCTGCGGGGCACGCGGGCTGTTGGCTTCGTGGACCGACTCGGGGCCACCGGCCAGGATGATGCCGCGCGGGTTGAATTCGCGGATCGCTTCATCGTCCATGTCGAACGGGTGCAGTTCGCAGTACACGCCGATCTCGCGCACGCGGCGGGCGATCAGCTGGGTGTACTGGGAACCGAAATCGAGGATCAGGATGCGGTGAGCGTGAATGTCGAGGGCCATGACTCAATCTCGTCAGTGGAAATCGGAAACGACACGGGGCTGTCATGACAGCCCCGCTTGCTATTGCTGGAAGCCTCAGCCTACGCGGTAGTTAGGGGCTTCTTTGGTGATCTGCACGTCATGCACATGGGACTCGGCCATGCCGGCACCGGTGATGCGCACGAACTCCGGCTTGGTACGCATCTCTTCGATGGTCGCGCTGCCGGTGTAGCCCATGGACGAACGCAGGCCGCCCATCAGCTGGTGGATGATCGCGGCCAGGGCGCCCTTGTATGGCACACGGCCTTCGATGCCTTCCGGTACCAGCTTCTCGGCACCGGCCGAGGAGTCCTGGAAGTAACGGTCGGAGGAGCCTTGCGCCTGTGCCATGGCACCCAGCGAGCCCATGCCGCGGTAGGCCTTGTAGGAACGGCCCTGGAACAGTTCGACTTCACCCGGTGCTTCTTCGGTACCGGCGAACATCGAGCCCATCATCACGCACGAGGCGCCAGCGACGATGGCCTTGGACAGGTCACCCGAGAAACGGATGCCGCCGTCGGCGATCAGTGGCACGCCAGTGCCTTCCAGTGCGGCGGCGACGTTGGCGATGGCGCTGATCTGCGGCACGCCGACACCGGCGACGATACGGGTGGTGCAGATCGAGCCTGGGCCGATACCGACCTTGACCGCGTCGGCGCCGGCTTCAGCCAGGGCCTTGGCGGCGGCGCCGGTGGCGATGTTGCCACCGATGACCTGCACTTGCGGGTAGGTTTCCTTGACCCAGCGAACGCGGTCGATCACGCCCTTGGAGTGACCGTGGGCGGTGTCCACCACCACCACGTCAACGCCGGCGGCCACCAAGGCGGCAACGCGCTCGCCGGTGTCCTTGCCGGTGCCGACTGCGGCGCCGACGCGCAGGCGGCCCTGGTCGTCCTTGCTGGCCAGCGGGTAGGCCTTGGCCTTCTCGATGTCCTTGACGGTCATCATGCCCTTGAGGGCGAACTTGTCGTCGACGATCAGGACTTTTTCCAGGCGGTGCTTGTGCAGCAGCTCGCGGACTTCGTTCTTGTCGGCGCCTTCGCGGACGGTGACCAGACGCTCTTTGGGGGTCATCACGTCGCGGACCTTGGCGTCCAGGCGGGTTTCGAAGCGCACGTCACGGGAGGTGACGATGCCGACCAGGTCGCCGTTCGCCAGTACCGGAACGCCGGAGATGTTGTTCAGGCGGGTCAGGTCGAACAGGTCGCGCACGGTAGCGTCGGCGTCGATGGTGATCGGGTCCTTGACCACGCCGGCCTCGAACTTCTTGACCTTGCGTACTTCGCCGGCCTGCTGCTCGATGGTCATGTTCTTGTGGATGATGCCGATGCCGCCTTCCTGGGCCATGGCGATGGCCAGGCGCGCTTCGGTCACGGTATCCATGGCGGCGGAGACCAGGGGAATGTTCAGCTCGATGCCACGAGTCAAACGGGTCTTGAGACTGACTTCATTGGGCAGTACCTCGGAGTAGCCAGGTACAAGGAGGATATCGTCGAAGGTCAGGGCTTCTTGGCTGATACGCAGCATCGCGGGGGCTCCCGGAAGGGGAAAAATGGAAGCGCGCCATTATACCCATCCATGGCGCGCCGCTCAATGCAAAATAAGGGCCTTCGGTCAGCCTTGCGGCAGTTTTACCTGCACCACCGCCACCGGCTGGTCCAGCCAGTCGGCGAAGCTGTCGAGGAAGGCCTGGGTGAACCCGGCCTCGCCCCAGTTGTTGAAGATGAACCCCAGGTTGGAAAAGGCACACGGCTGCAGGTAGAGAAATCCATTGATGTCATCCTCGAATCCGCACAGCGGGCAGGTGAAGTTGTCGCTCACCCCCGGCATCCATTCCTCCAGGCTCTCGAACAGCGGCTCGCCCACCTCCCGCCGGCATTCCGGGCAGCCGGCCTCCCCGAGAAATCCGTCGGTAGGGGTATAGATGCAGCGCTTGAGCATCACCTCAAGGCCATTGACCTGTGCGCCGAACGGCAGCTTCTCGGGGTGCAGGGCCACCTTGCGCGCCCCTTCGGCCAGGGCATGGCCCATGCGATTGCCGGTGCGACCGCAGGTGCTCAATTGCTCCTCGACGATCTTCTCGCGCACCAGCCAGCGCAGGATGGCGCGGGCACGGGCTTCGTGAACCGGCACGGTGGACAGCTTGGGGACGATGATGCTCTGGGTGTTCATGCTTGGGGCGGGCCTACGAACTGCGGTAATCATTCGATTCTACCGTCTGCTCAGGCGCTCAGGTAGCGACCGATCAATGCCAGGCCGCTGGCCAGCACCAGCCAGGTGACCAGCCGCACGAAGGCCTCGCGGGACAGCTTCAGGGTCAGCCGTCGGCCCAACCAGGTACCGACGAACATCACCGGCAGCAGGCAGGCGGCCAGCAGCAACAGGTCGGTGTCGGCATACACCCCGGCGATCAGGAACAACGACAGGCGCACCACCGTGCTGCAACTGATCAGCGCGACCTGGGTCGCCCGCACCTGCTCCTTGGCCTCCAGCCGTGCGCTGAGGTAGATCGCGTACAAAAAACCACCACTGCCGAACAGGGCGCCGAACAACCCGCCCACCGTGCCCATGGGCACCGCCCAGGCGCCCGACAAGCTCGTCGGCCGCACCTTCACCGCCAGGCCATAGACCGCGTAGGCAGTGACGAACAGCCCCATCAGCAACAGCAGCACATCCGACTTCAGGCGCAGCAGGAACACGACGCCCAGGGTGCAGCCCACGGCCATGAACGGCAGCAGCCGCAGTAACTCGCCGCGCACCACGTCACGCCGCGACGGCAGCAGGTTGCCGAAGGCGGCGACGAAGTCCAGCAACACCAGCAACGGAATGATCCGCGACAACGGCATGAAGTGGATCAGCACGGGGCCGGCGACCAGCGCGGTGCCGAAGCCGGCGATGCCGAAGACGATATAGGCCACCCCCACACCCAGCAGGATGGGTAGCCAGTCGAGCGTGGAAAACGACAATTGAGCGAACATCGCGACAGTTCCTCGGGAGACCACTGAAGGTTAGCCAGCGACAAGCCATGCCGACTAATATGCCTTTACGCCATGAGCCATCTGGAAAAGGCATGACATGACTTCGATCCGTCAGCTGCGCTATTTCGTCGAAATTGCCGAGGCCGGCAGCTTCAGTGCCGCCGCCGAGCGGCTGTACATCGCCCAGTCGGCCCTCAGCCGACAGATCAAGGAGCTGGAGCTGCACCTGGGGTCCGCACTGTTCGAGCGCACCGCTCGCCAGCCACGGCTGACCGCCGCCGGGCTGGCCTTCCTCGACCGCGCCCGGCGCCTGCTGGCCGACCTGGACAAGGCCGAACGCCTGGCCCGCGAGGTCGGCCAGGGCCTGCGCGGCAGCCTGCGGCTGAACCACTCCAGTACCGTGCCATTGACTGGGCAACTGCTGCAGCGCCTCGGCACCTACCTCGAGGACAACCCCGGCGTCTCCCTGGAGATCGCCCAGCAATCGTCGGAGGCGCAACTGGAGGACATCGCCGAGGGCCGCCTGGAAATCGGCCTGCTGCGCCTGCCAGTGCTGCGCCAGCATGAGGGCGTGGAGCTGCATGCGTTGTTCGACGAGCCCCTGCTGCTGGCGGTGGCGGCGAACCACCCACTGGCCACGGCGGGCAGTGTTCGGCTGGGGCAACTGCGCGAGGAGCGCTTCATTTCCATTCCCCATCGCCAGCGCGGCGGGTTGAGCTACCTGTCGGCGTCGCTGTGCATGAACGAGGGATTCTATCCCCAGGCGGCGCAGGTGGTGTCGCGCAAGACCACGCAACTGCAGTTGATCCAGGCCGGGTTCGGGGTGGCATTGCTGCCGGCGAGCATGCGCGAGATCGCCCCGCCATTGGTGCGTTTCGTGCCGTTGGTCGAGGCGTGCCAAAGTACCGTGGCGCTGGCTTGCCGGCGGGATGCCGGGGAGTTGGTGCGTCAGTTCGTGGCGATCATGCAAGGCTGAAGGCCTCTATCGCGGGGCAAGCCCGCTCCCACGCCCTAGGTCGTATGTGCGTGGGAGCGGGCTTGCCCCGCGATAGAGGCCGGCACAGACAACCAGGCCTTCGCTCCTTTATGATGCCCGGCATGATCAGAGACCCCTTCGAACGACTCGGCCTGGACCGCGAGGTCCTCACCGTCAGCCAGCTCAACGGCCGCGCCCGCGTGCTGCTCGAGGACGTGTTCCGCAGCGTCTGGGTGGAAGGCGAGATTTCCAACCTCGCCCGCCCGGCCTCCGGCCACATGTACTTCACACTCAAGGACAGCGGCGCGCAGATCCGCTGCGCGCTGTTCCGGCAGAACGCCGCCCGTGTGCGCCAGGCCCTGCGTGACGGCCTGGCGGTAAAGGTGCGCGGCAAGGTTTCGCTGTTCGAGGGCCGCGGCGACTACCAGCTGATCCTCGACACCGTCGAACCGGCCGGTGACGGCGCCCTGCGCCTGGCCTTCGAGGCACTGAAGGAAAAGCTCGGCGCCGAGGGGCTGTTCAGTACCGAACGCAAGCAGCTGCTGCCGGCCCACCCGCAGCGCATCGGCATCGTCACCTCGCCCACCGGCGCGGTGATCCGCGACATCATCAGCGTGTTCCGCCGCCGCGCGCCGCAGGTCGAACTCAATCTGATCCCTACCGCCGTGCAAGGCCGCGAGGCCATCGCACAGATCGTCCGTGCCTTGCAGATGGCCGACCGGCAGGGCTTCGACGCGCTGATCCTGGCCCGTGGCGGCGGCTCGCTGGAAGACCTCTGGTGCTTCAACGAAGAGGCCGTGGCCCGTGCCGTGGCCGCCTGCGTGACGCCGATCGTCAGCGCCGTGGGCCATGAAACCGACGTGTCGATCAGCGACTTCGTCGCCGATGTGCGCGCCCCCACGCCTTCGGCCGCCGCCGAGCTGCTCGCCCCCGACAGCAGCGGCCTGCAACAACGCCTGGACAGCCTGCAGCGGCGCCTGTTGCTGCGCATGCAGAGCCGCCTGGCCCATGACCGCCTGCGCGTGGAGGGCCTGGCCCGGCGTCTGCGCCACCCGGGCGAGCGCCTGCGCCAGCAGGCCCAGCGCCTGGATGACCTGGACATGCGCCTGCGCCGCGCCTTCGCGCTGACCATGAGCCAACGCCACGAACGCCTCGGCCGCCTGGACATGCGCCTGGCCGCGCAACACCCGGGACGCAACCTGAAACTGCTCAAGCAACGCCTGGACAGCCTGGCCGAACGCCTGCCACGGGCCATGCGCGAGGTGATCAAGGACCGGCGACAGCGCTTCCAGGCGCAGTTGCAGACGCTGCAGGTGGTCAGCCCATTGGCCACCCTCGCCCGCGGTTACAGCATCCTCCTCGACGAGCGCGGCCAGGCCATCCGCAGCGCCGCGCAGACCCACAACGGCCAGCGCCTGACCGCCCGTCTCAACGAAGGCGAGCTCAAGGTGCGGGTCGAGGACAACCACCAGACTCCGGTCACCCTCTCCCTACTGGACTGACACATGCCCCGCCTGTTCGCGCCCCTGCTCGCTTTTGCCCTGCTGCTGCCACTTACCGCGGCCCAGGCCAGCTACATCACCCGCACCCTCGACAAGCCGGTGCCCGGCGGCGTGGCAGTGATCGACCTGGGCCCCTCCACCAGCGCCCCCACGGCCCGCTTCGACGGCAAGCCGGTGCTGGTGGTGAAGGAGCAGGACAACTGGCTGGCCATCGTCGGCATCCCACTCACCCAGAAGCCCGGCAGCGCCGTGCTCAGCCAGGGTGGGCGCGACATCCGCTTCAGCGTGGGCAGCAAGAAATACCCCGAACAGCACATCACCCTGAAGAACAAGCGCCAGGTCAACCCCGAGCCCGAGGACCTCAAGCGCATCGACCGCGAGCTGGCCGAGCAGATCAAGGCCTACCGCAGTTTCAGCCCGACCCTGCCGAGCAACCTGATCCTCGACAAGCCGGTCAACGGCCCGCTGTCGAGCAAGTTCGGCGTGCGCCGCTTCTTCAACGGCGAGGAGCGCAACCCCCATGCCGGCCTGGATTTCGCCGTGCCCGCCGGCACGCCGATCAAGACCCCGGCCAATGGCAAGGTGATCCTGGTGGGCGACTACTTCTTCAATGGCCGCACGGTGTTCGTCGACCATGGCCAGGGCTTCATCAGCATGTTCTGCCACATGTCGAAGATCGACGTGAAGCCGGGGCAGGTGCTGCGCCGTGGCGAGGTGGTCGGCCGCGTGGGCTCCACCGGCCGGGCGACCGGGCCGCACATGCACTGGAACGTCAGCCTCAACGATGCGCGGGTGGATCCGGCAATCTTCATCGGCGCGTTCCAGCCCTGAGTCCTGTGCCATCTGGGCCGGCCTCTTCGCGGGTAAACCCGCTCCCACAGGAATGGCGCCGTACCTGTGGGAGCGGGTTTACCCGCGAAGGGGCCGGCACGGCCAACATCAATCACTTTGTGTTGCGCCATCGAAAAATACTGCGCAACATTAAAGAAACCGAACAAAAATATCAGCCATAAAATCTCGAGAAATCGCATTTTTTAAGCATTTCTCTCAATTTCCTCGCAGTGCTTGCCATCCCCCAACCCACTGGTTAGGGTTGAGCCTATGAACATCTTCAGCACCCTGCTCCGACAACATCGCAGCCTCTGCCTGGTCAGCGCCCGACTACCAGGGTGAATCGCGTCGCCTCGCCTTTTTCTCTCGTTTTCGTTTGGCAGGCCCGATCACGGCCGCACATAAAAGGATTGCTTTCATGACCATGCTCAAAGACCCATCGAAGAAGTACCGCGCGTTCCCGACCATCGACCTGCCCAACCGTACCTGGCCGTCGAAGACCATCACCCAGGCGCCGATCTGGTGCAGTTCCGACCTGCGTGATGGCAACCAGTCGCTGATCGAGCCGATGGACTCGGAGAAGAAGCTGCGGTTCTGGAAGACCCTGGTGCAGGTGGGCGTGAAGGAAATCGAAGCGTCGTTCCCGTCGGCCTCGCAGACCGACTTCGACTTTGTGCGCACCCTGATCGAAGACGGCCACATCCCGGACGACACCACCATCCAGGTGCTGACCCAGGCCCGTGAAGACCTGATCGCCCGTACCTTCGAGTCCCTGCGTGGGGCCAAGAAGGCCATCGTGCACCTGTACAACGCCACCTGCCCGTCGTTCCGCCGCATCGTCTTCAACCAGGACAAGCAGGGCGTGAAGGACATCGCGGTCAACGCCGCCAAGCTGTTCGTCAAGTACGCCGCGCAGCAGCCGAATACCCAGTGGACCTTCCAGTACTCGCCGGAAACCTTCAGCGCCACCGAACTGGAGTTCGCCAAGGAAGTGTGCGATGCGGTGATCGAGGTGTGGAACCCGACCCCCGAGCACAAGATCATCCTCAACCTGCCGGCCACCGTCGAAGTCGCCACGCCGAACGTCTACGCCGACCAGATCGAATGGTTCTGCCGCAACATCAACCGTCGCGACAGCGTGATCATCAGCCTGCACACCCACAACGACCGTGGCACTGGCATCGCCGCCACCGAGTTGGGCCTGATGGCCGGCGCCGACCGTGCCGAAGGCTGCCTGTTCGGCAACGGCGAGCGCACCGGCAACGTCGACCTGGTGACCCTGGCGCTGAACCTCTACACCCAGGGCATCGACCCGCAGCTGGACTTCTCCGACATCGACGGCGTGCGCAAGGTCGTCGAGGAGTGCAACCAGCTGCCGGTGCACCCGCGTCACCCGTACGTCGGCGACCTGGTCCACACCGCCTTCTCCGGCTCGCACCAGGACGCCATCCGCAAGGGCTTCGCCAAGCAGCAGGACAGCGAATTGTGGGAGGTACCGTACCTGCCGATCGACCCGGCCGACATCGGCCGCAGCTACGAGGCGGTGATCCGCGTCAACAGCCAGTCGGGCAAGGGCGGCATCACCTACCTGCTCGAGCAGGAGTACGGCATCAGCTTGCCGCGCCGCATGCAGATCGAGTTCAGCCAGGTGGTACAGGGCGAGACCGACCGTCTCGGCCTGGAAATGACCGCCGAGCAGATCTACAAGCTGCTGCAGAAGGAATACCTCCAGGCCAATGCACCGTATGCGCTGGTCAGCCACCGCCTGCAGGAAGAGAACGGCAGCAGCCACGTGCAGGTGGAAGTTTCCGGTGAAGGCGAGACCACCCTGCACTGGCACGGCAAGGGCAACGGCGCCCTGGAAGCGCTGGTGGCCGGCTTGCCGGTCAGCGTGGAGATCATGGACTACAACGAGCACGCCATCGGTGCCGGCACCAACGCCAAGGCGGCGGCCTACATCGAACTGCGCGTGGCCGGTGGGCGTCCGGTGCACGGCGTGGGCATCGACGAGAACATCACCACCGCCAGCTTCAAGGCGCTGTTCAGCGCGCTGAACCGCTCGCTGAGCCAGCAGCAGGCGAAGGCGGCGTAAGCCATCGCCGATGAACGAAGCCCGCACATGATGCGGGCTTTTTCATGCCTGTTGCTTTGGCCTGCGTCCGCCCATGTAGGAGCGGCCTTGTGCCGCGAAAGGGCCGCAACGCGGCCCCAGCGATCTTTGCATGAACACTGAAACCAGGGCCGCTGCGCGCCCCTTTCGCGGCACAAGGCCGCTCCTACAGGGCGATCGGCCACCCTGCAAGGCGCAACTGCAGGCGAAAAAAAGGGGCGCCGACCAAGCGCCCCACAAGCCGTGTAGCACACAACGAAATCTGTCAGTCCAGCAACGCCATCGCCTCGGCGCTGCACGCCTCGATCCGCGCCCAGTCGCCGTTCTTGATCCAGCTGCTGTCGAGCATCCAGGTGCCGCCCACGCACATCACATTGGGCAGGGCCATGTAGTTGCGCACGTTGGCCGGGTTCACCCCGCCGGTCGGGCAGAAGCGAATGTCGCCGAACGGGCCGGCAAAGGCCTTGATCGCCGCCACGCCACCACTGATCTCCGCCGGGAACAGCTTGAAGCGACGGTAGCCGAGGGCATAGCCCATCATGATCTCCGACGGCGTGCTGATGCCCGGCAGCAGCGGAATGTCGCTGTCCACGCCCGCCTCGAGAATGTCCTGGGTGATGCCCGGGGTGACGACGAACTGCGCGCCCGCGGCCTCGACGGCGGCGAACATGCCACGGTCGAGCACGGTACCGGCGCCGACGCACAGTTCCGGACGCTGCTCGCGCAGTACCTGGATGGCCTTCAGGCCGTGCTGCGAGCGCAGGGTCACTTCCAGGGTGCGGATGCCGCCGGCGGCCAGGGCGTCGGCCAGGGGCAGGATGTCTTCCTCACGGGCGATGGTGATCACCGGCAGGATGCGCGCCTTGTCGCAGATCGCGTCGATCCGCGCGGCTTTGTCGGCCATCGAGAGCAAAGGCTGTGGGCGTTCGAGGGTGGTCATGACAATGGGTCCTTGGCTCATGGGCACCAGTAGATGTCCAGGGGGTCGTGAAGAAAGGCGCGAATCGGCATTTCGGTTGGGTCTTCCGCCGTCAGGGCGGCACGCAGGGTGGCGAGCTTGCCCGCGCCTTGCACGGACAGGGCGATGAAGCCGGCGCTGGCCAGCAGCGCGCGGGTCATGCTCAGGCGCTGGTGCGGCACGCTTGGCGCCAGCATCGGCAGGCAGCGACGCTCGCCGACCTTGGCCAGGCCCTGGCGCAGGTTGGGGCTGGCCGGGAACAGCGAGGCCGTGTGGCCGTCGTCGCCCATGCCCAGCACCAGCACATCGATCGGCGGCAGGTCGGCGAGCACCTGATCGGCCTGCTCGGCGGCGGCCTCCAGGGTCGCGGCGCTCTGGTACAGGCCGATGAAGCGCGCCTTGGCCGCACCGCCCTTGAGCAGGTGGCGCGCCAGCAGGCCGGCGTTGCTGTCGTCGTGCGCCACCGGCACCCAGCGCTCGTCCGCCAGGCTCACGGTGACTTTCGACCAGTCCAGCACCTCTGCCGCCAGTTTCTCGAGAAACGGCACCGGGCTGCGGCCGCCGGACAGCACCACGCAGGCCTGGCCCTTGCTGGCGATGGCCTGGCGCAGGCGCTCGGCCACATCATGGGCCAGGGTCGCCGCCAGGGTTTTCGCATCAGCCAGCTGATGCGCCTTCACCGTCGCCGGCAGTTGCAGTTCAGATATCGCCATACCAGGCCCTCCCATCACGAGTGATCAATGCAATCGAGCTCATCGGCCCCCAGGAACCGGCCGCATAGGGCTTGGGCGCGTCGCCGCTGGTCTTCCAGCCAGCGATCAGCTGATCGCACCATTTCCAGGCGTATTCGATCTCGTCCTTGCGCACGAACAGGTTCTGGTTGCCGCGCATCACCTCCAGCAGCAGACGCTCGTAGGCGTCGGGAATCCGCGCGCTGCGCCAGGTGTCGGAGAAATTCAGCTGCAGCGGACCGCTGCGCAGCTGCATGCCCTTGTCCAGGCCCTGCTCCTTGGTCATCACCCGCAGCGAAATGCCTTCGTCCGGTTGCAGGCGGATGATCAGCTTGTTGCCGATCTGCAAACGCTGTTCCGGAGCGAAGATGTAGTGTGGGGTTTCCTTGAAGTGGATGACGATCTGCGACAGTTTCTGCGGCATGCGCTTGCCGGTGCGCAGGTAGAACGGCACGCCCGACCAGCGCCAGTTGCGGATATCGGCGCGCAGGGCGACGAAGGTCTCGGTGTCGCTCTGGGCGTTGGCGTTGTCCTCTTCCAGGTAGCCCGGCACCGGCTTGCCGTCGCTGAAGCCGGCGATGTACTGGCCGCGCACCACATGGGTGCTCAGGCCTTCGCCGGTGATCGGTGCCAGTGCCTTGAGCACCTTGACCTTCTCGTCGCGGATGCTGTCGGCCGACAGGTCGCTGGGCGGGTCCATGGCGATCAGGCAGAGCAGCTGCAACAGGTGGTTCTGGATCATGTCGCGCAGCTGGCCGGCCTTGTCGAAGTAGCCCCAGCGGCCCTCGATGCCGACCTTCTCGGCCACGGTGATCTCCACATGGGAGATGGAATTCTGGTTCCACTGGGTTTCGAACAGGCTGTTGGCAAAGCGCAGGGCGATCAGGTTCTGCACCGTTTCCTTGCCCAGGTAGTGGTCGATGCGGTAGACCCGGCTCTCGGGGAAGAACCGCGCCACGGCGTCGTTGACCCGACGCGACGACTCCAGATCATGGCCGATGGGCTTTTCCAGCACCACCCGGGTGCGCGAGGCCAGACCGGCCTTGTCGAGGTTCTCGCAGATCGCGCCGTAGACTGCCGCCGCCGTGGCGAAGTAGGCGATCAGCGGCTGCCCGCTCGGCGCCTTTTCGGCCAGGGCCTGGTAGCCCTCGGGCTCGACGAAGTCCAGGTGCAGGTAGCTCAGGCGCCCGAGGAAGCGCCCCAGGGAAGCGGCATCGATCTCCGCCTCCGGCACATGCCGACGCAGATGGGCTTCGATGTTGTCCAGGTGTTCCTGCACGTTGCCCGGCTCGCGGGCCAGGGCCAGCAGGCGGGTGTCCGGGTGCAGGAGGTCGGCGCGGTCGAGCTGGTAGAGCGCGGGAAACAGCTTGCGCAACGCCAGGTCGCCGAGGGCGCCAAAGAGGGCGAAGGTGCAGGGTTCGACACTGATCGCAGCCATGATGTTGGTTCTTTTATAAATGTTGGACTAGGAATACCGGTTTCAACCCTGCTTTTCAAGGGTTAATGTAGTAAAAACCACAACATCGAATACAGCTATTACAGACAAGTGGTGTGACAATCTTACCGACAGTACGATACACGCCAGCGCAAAAAGCCTGCTTCCCGACCCAAGGACACACCATGGACCGCGTGCGTAACCTCCTGGAACAGATCCAGGGCCGCCTCGACGAGCTGAACAAGGCCGAACGCAAAGTCGCCGAAGTCATCCTGCTCAACCCACAACAGGCCACCCGCTTCAGCATCGCCGCCCTGGCCCAGGCGGCCAAGGTCAGCGAACCGACGGTCAACCGCTTCTGCCGCTCGTTCGGCGTCAGCGGCTACCCCGAGCTCAAGCTGCAGCTGGCGCAAAGCCTGGCCAGCGGCGCCGCCTATGTCAGCCGCGCGGTGGAGGCCGACGATGATCCGGCCGCCTACACCCAGAAGATCTTCGGCAGCGCCATCGCCTCGCTGGACAGCGCCTGCCAGGCGCTCGACCCGCAGCAGGTCAGCCGCGCCGTGGACATGATGATCCAGGCCCGGCAGATCCACTTCTTCGGCCTTGGCGCCTCGGCCCCCGTGGCCCTCGACGCCCAGCACAAGTTCTTCCGCTTCAACCTTGCCGTGTCGGCCCACGCCGATGTGCTGATGCAGCGCATGCTGGCCTCGGTGGCCCACACCGGCGATCTGTTCGTGATCATTTCCTACACCGGGCGTACCCGCGAACTGGTCGAGGTGGCGCGCCTGGCCCGGGAAAACGGCGCCTCGGTGCTCGGCCTGACCGCCGCCGGCTCGCCCCTGGCCCAGGCCTGCAGCCTGAGCCTGCACATTCCGCTGCCGGAAGACACCGACATCTACATGCCGATGACCTCGCGGATTATCCAGCTCACCGTGCTCGACGTGCTCGCCACCGGCATGACCCTGCGCCGCGGCGTGGACTTCCAGCCGCACCTGCGCAAGATCAAGGAAAGCCTCAACGCCAGTCGCTACCCGATCGAGGACGACGACCTCAACTGAGCCGGTGCGCCTGCAGCCGCAGGTGCGCCCGCTCGCCCGGCGCCAGGCTCA
Source organism: Pseudomonas sp. TE31087 (assembly GCF_057284075.1). Classification (NCBI taxonomy): domain Bacteria; kingdom Pseudomonadati; phylum Pseudomonadota; class Gammaproteobacteria; order Pseudomonadales; family Pseudomonadaceae; genus Pseudomonas; species Pseudomonas sp. TE31087. Next base: position 5,426,965 of record NZ_JBXVNN010000001.1, on the reverse strand, counting down.
AGCCCTCGCCACTGCCGCTGGCCGCCTCGACACAGACAAAGCCCTGGCATTCGCGCCCGGTCACGCCCATCAACGGGCGATTGCCTGGGTGCCAGACCACGGTGTCGTCGCTGTCGCCGGTGTCGATGCACAGCTCGCGCTGCCAGGCCGGATCCTGCAACTGCACCTTGGGTGTACCGGGGTAGACCTTCTGGCAGCCGCCCTTGAGGGTCAGCGCGCCATCCTCGCGGCAGGCCTGGCGATTGAGGCGATCGTAGCCTTGGATATCCTCGAGCCCGGACAGCGCTATCTTCGACACGTCGCTGATTCGCCAGTAGGCCAGCAGCGCATGGCTCAACTGGCAGGGCTCGCTGTCCTGGTGCTCGGTACTCAGGCTCAGCTCCATGCTCGCGCCGAGCCGGGCGTGCAGGTCGACCTGCCAGTCGCACAGGTCCAGGCGCCACTTCAGGGTCACGCCTTGCTCATCCTCAAGGCTGTCCACCAGCTTCCAGTCAAGCAGGCGCGCCCAGCCGTGGGCCGGCCACAGGTCCTCGCTGGGATGACGGCCATACCACGGCCAACACACCGGCACGCCACCGCGGATGGCGCCCACCTGCGGCCACTGCTCGGCGCACCACAGCCAGGGCTTCTCGCCGGCCGGCTGGAAATGCAGCAGTTGCGCGCCCTGGCGGCTGAACACCGCCTGGCAGCACGGGTGGTCGATGATCAGCACATCGCGCTGCTGGTAACGCTCCCACTCGAAGGTTGGCCTGGGCCGTTGCGAAGTGAAGAAGCGATGTAGCGGATGTTCAGGCATGGTTCCAAGCTCTTTTGTTGTTCGAGATAGCGCTGTCTCGACCCGTGCCCGCTAACCACTGCTGGCCAGTGGTTAGCGGGAGGTCGAGATGGATGGCGTAAATTTACAACAATTTTTCTCAGAATGACGACTGAATCTTCAACCCTGCGACCAGCGCGTTATCCACCTGGTCGACACCGCCCGGGCTCTTGATGTACTGCAGGTTCGGGCGCACGGTCAGCCAGTTGGTGACGTGGAAGCCGTAGTAGAGCTCGGCGTTGTACTCGGTGCGCTGCAGCGGCTTGAAGCCCGGGTTGTCGTAGTCATTGATACCGCTCTGGGCATTGAGCAGCTCGGCGCGCTTCTTCACGTCGTCGTTGACGTGGATGCGGGCGATGCCGAAGCCGATGTCGTCCTTGGGCCGAGCGTCGAAGGCGCCCTTGTAGACCAGACCGACCTGCTGGTAGTTGTCGACCACGTTGGTGGCCTTGTCATGCACGGTGAAGTTGGCGAACAGGCTCAGGCCGCGATTGACGTCGCCGGCATGGGCGGTGACCTGCTGCTGCGCCACCACCCACCAGCCGTGCTTGCTGGAGTGCGACTTGAACGCCGCACCGGTCAGCGCCTGCGGGTTGCCGTTGATGTCGTCGTACACATCGTCGGCCTTGGCGGTGCTGTAGTAGTAGCCCAGGCGGTACTCACCCGGCAGGCCGTTGACCTTCGGCGACCACACCGCCTCCACCGGCAGGATCGCGCCCTTGGTGCCACTGCCGCTGAGCTTGAAGCCGTTGCCGGTCTCCAGGTTCGACGGGTTCTGCTCGTAGGCGCCGACCTGGACGAAGAATTCCGGGGTGATGTTGTACTTGACCCGCAGCGCCCACTGGCTGACCGGCCAGTTGTACCAGATGCCGCCGACCCAGTTGCCCACCTGCGAGCCGCAGAAGGCCAGGTTCTGGAAGTCGCAGGGGAAGCTGTTGAAGTCCTCGCCTTCGCCGAAGCGGCCGAATTTCACGTCCAATGCGCCTTCGAAGTACTTCTGCTTGATCCACATCTGGGTCAGGCGCCAGGTCTGGCCCCGGCCCCAGACTTCCTGCACCGAGCTGAACTGCCCAGCACGCGGGTCGCTGATGCGGTCGTTGGACAGGTTGCGGCCACTACGCTCGGTGATCGCCAGCTTGAACTCGGTGTCCTTCCAACCGAAGATCTTCTCCAGGTCCAGGTGCGCGCCGAGGGCGAACTGGTCGCTGTAGCGCGCGGTCTTGTCGTCGTTGTAGCCGCCATTAAGGTTGCCGGCCACCTCGCCGACGTAGTCGAGGGTGAAGTCGTAGCCCTTCTCCAGCAACTCGGTGCGGGTGCCGCCCCAGTCGCCGGTCATCCATTTCGATTCCGACGAGAAAGCCTCGGCGGCCTGGGCCCCGCTGCTGCCGACCACGGCCAGCAGTGCCAGTGAGCCCAGCGTCCTGATGCGATTGCGATGTTCCATCCCTTTGCGTCCTCTTTTCTTGTTATTAACAGAACGAATTAACGGCCAGGTCTTTTCTGTAGGAGCGGCCTTGTGCCGCGAAAGGGCTGCGAAGCAGCCCCAGGTCTTGGCATCCTTCAGCATTGCTGGGGCTGCTGTGCAGCCCTTTCGCGGCGCAAGGCCGCTCCTACAGGGTATGACCGCCGTCCTTAACGGCCTTTGAAACGCGTCACGTTGTCCTTTACTGCGGTGGCAGATAGGTCCAGGCGTTCGCCGCTGCCGGCGTCGAACAGCAGCACCCGCGCCGGGTCGAACTGCAGGTTGAGGCTGTCGCCGACCCGGCACGCCACATCCGGCGCCAGGCGGCAGCAGACCTTGGTCTGGTTGAGGGTGACGAACACCAGCAGGTCCGGCCCGGTGGGCTCGGTGACCTGCACTTCGGCGCGGATGCCCGGCAGGCCATTGCCCTGCTCCGCCCCCAGGGTGATCTGCTCCGGACGCACGCCGAGGATGATCTCGCGGCCTTCCAGTTCGTCCGCCGCCACGCCCAGCGGCAGCTCGCAGCGCGCCTGGCCGCTGTCAAGCAGGGCCAGCACGCGGCCGTCCTGCCGGGTCAGGCGCACCGGGATGAAGTTCATCGGCGGCGAACCAATGAAGCTGGCGACGAACAGGTTGGCCGGGTCGTTGTAGATCTGCTGTGGCGTGCCGAACTGCTGGATGATGCCGTCCTTCATCACCGCCACCTTGTCACCGAGCGTCATCGCCTCGATCTGGTCGTGGGTGACGTACACCGTGGTGGTTTTCAACCGCTGGTGCATCAGCTTGATCTCGGTGCGCATCTCCACCCGCAGCTTGGCGTCGAGGTTCGACAGCGGCTCGTCGAACAGGTAGATCTTCGGCCGCCGCGCCAGCGCCCGGCCCATGGCCACGCGCTGTTGCTGGCCGCCGGACAGCTGCCCGGGCTTGCGCTCGAGCAGGTGCTCGATCTGCAGCAACTTGGCGACCCGCGCCACCTCCTTGTCGATGGCGGCCTGGGGCATCTTGCGGATCTTCAGGCCGAAGGCGATGTTGTCGCGCACGTTCATGGTCGGGTACAGCGCGTAGGACTGGAACACCATGGCGATGTCGCGGTCCTTGGGGCTCATGCCGCTGACGTCCTCGTCATCGATGAGGATCGCCCCGCCGCTGATGCTTTCCAGCCCGGCGATGCAGTTCATCAGCGTCGACTTGCCGCAGCCCGAGGGGCCGACCAGGATCAGGAACTCGCCGTCCTTGATCGCCAGCTGGATGTCCTTGAGCGTGTCCGGCAGGCCCACGCCGTAGGTCTTGTGCACATTGCGAAGTTCGAGTGTTGCCATGACTTACCCCTTGACCGCGCCGGCGGTCAGCCCGCGCACGAAATACTTGCCCGCGACCACGTAGACCAACAGCGTCGGCAGCCCGGCGATCATCGCCGCGGCCATGTCGACGTTGTATTCCTTGGCCCCAGTGCTGGTGTTGACCAGGTTGTTGAGGGCCACGGTGATCGGTTGCGAGTCGCCGCTGGAGAACACCACGCCGAACAGGAAGTCGTTCCAGATCTGGGTGAACTGCCAGATCAGGCAGACCATGATGATCGGCGTCGACATCGGCAGGATGATCCGCCCGAAGATGGTGAAGAACCCGGCGCCGTCCAGGCGCGCGGCCTTGACCAGCGCCTCGGGGATGCTCACGTAATAGTTGCGGAAGAACAGCGTGGTGAAGGCCAGGCCGTACACCACGTGCACCAGCACCAGCCCGCTGGTGGTGCTGGCCAGGCCCAGCTTGCCGAGGGTGAACGAGGCCGGCAGCAGCACGGTCTGGAACGGCAGGAAGCAGCCGAACAGCAGCAGGCCGAAGAACAGTTGCGAGCCACGGAAGCGCCACATCGACAGCACATAGCCGTTGAGCGCGCCGATGGCCGTGGAGATCAGCACCGCCGGCACGGTGATCAGGATCGAGTTGACGAAGTAGCCGCTGACCGTGGCCCAGGCCTTGCTCCAGCCGATGGCGGTGAACGCGGTCGGCCAGCTCAGCAGGTTGCCGCTGCCGATGTCCTCGGGGGTCTTGAAGCTGGTCAGCAGCATCACCACCAGCGGCACCAGGTACAGCAGCACGGCCAGCAGCAGCACGGCGTGGATGGCGATACGGCTGAGGTTCAGTGCGGGTTTGTCGGTCAGGCTAGTCATGGCGTTTGCCCCGCAATTCGGAATACAGGTACGGCACCAGGATCGCCAGGATGGCGCCGAGCATCAGGATCGCGCTGGCCGAGCCCATGCCCATCTGCCCGCGGCTGAAGGTGAACGAGTACATGAACATGGCTGGCAGGTCCGAGGAGTAGCCAGGGCCGCCGGCGGTCATCGCCGCCACCAGGTCGAAGCTCTTGATGGCAATGTGCGAAAGGATCATCAGCGAGCTGAAGAACACCGGGCGCAGGCTGGGCAGCACCACGGTCCAGTAGATGCGCGGCAGGCTGGCGCCATCGAGCTGGGCGGCGCGGATGATCGACTGGTCGACACCGCGCAGGCCGGCGAGGAACATCGCCATGATAAAGCCCGAGGCCTGCCACACGGCGGCGATCACCAGGCAGTAGACCACGCGGTCGGGGTCGATCAGCCAGTCCAGGCGAAAGCCTTCCCAGCCCCAGTCGCGCAGCAGCTTGTCCAGGCCCATGCCGGGGTTGAGCAGCCACTTCCAGGCGGTGCCGGTGACGATCATCGACAGGGCCATGGGGTAGAGATAAATGGTGCGGATGAAACCTTCGCGGCGGATGCGCTGGTCGAGCAACACGGCGAGGAACACGCCGATGGCCAGGGTGATGCCGATGAACAGGCCGCCGAACAGCAGCAGGTTCTTGCTCGCCACCCACCAGCGGTCGTTATCGAACAGCCGGGCGTACTGCGCCAGGCCCGCCCACTTATAGGTGGGCAGGAAGGTCGAGGTGGTGAACGAGAGGACGAAGGTCCACAGGATGTAGCCATAGAAGCCCACCAGGACGATGAACATGCTCGGCGCCAGCACCAGCTTCGGTAGCCAGCGCTGCAGCGCATCCAGGGGGGAGGCCCGCAGGCGGGCGGTTGCTGTGGTCATGGTTCAGATCTCGTTTCGAGAAAGGCAGATAAGCGTGTAGGAGCGGCCTTGTGCCGCGAAAGGGCCGCAGCGCGGCCCGTGTGCATCAGCACAGATACTGAAATTGCCGGGGCCGCTTTGCGGCCCTTTCGCGGCGCAAGGCCGCTCCTACACAGGCGCCTGACTACTTGGCGGCGTTGACTGCTGCGGCCAGCTTCTTCGCCGCATCCGCAGGATCGGCCTTCGGATCGTTGATGTAGTTGGTCACCACATCGAAGAACGCCCCCTGCACCGCCAGCGTGGTGGCCATGTTGTGCGCCATGCTCGGTTGCAGGCCGCCGGACTTGGCGTCGGCCAGGAAGTCCTTGGCCGCGGTCTGGGCGCAGCTGTCGAAGCCATGCTTGCCCATGTCGGCGAGCATGTCGTTACGCACCGGGATCGAGCCCTTGTTGATGCTGAAGACCTTCTGGAACTCCTCGCCCAGCACCTTGCGGGCGATGTCCTGCTGGCCCGCCGCGGTGCCCTTGTCCTTCTGCTTGAACACTACCAGCGAGTCGATGTTGTAGAGGAAGGCCTGGTCGGTGCCGGGGAAGGCCACGCACTGGTAGTCCTTGCCGGCGGTCTTCTTGGCCAGGGTCCATTCGCTCTTGGCCCAGTCGCCCATGATCTGCATGCCGGCCTTGCCGTTGATGACCTTGGCCGCCTCCAGGTTCCAGTCCTGGCCCTTGCCGTCAGGGTCCATGTAGGTGGCGACTTTCTTCAGCTCGGTGAGCGCCTTGACCATCTCGGGGCCGGTCAGGGCCTTTTCGTCCAGTTCGACCAGCGCTTTCTTGTAGCCTTCTACGCCCATTACCGAGAGCACCACGCTCTCGAACACGGTGCTGTCCTGCCACGGCTGGCCACCGTGGGCCAGCGGGATGAAACCGGCAGCCTTGAGCTTATCGCCGGCGGCGTAGAACTCCGCGAGGGTGGTCGGCGCCTTGTCGATGCCGGCCTTCTTGAACACTTCCGGGTTGATCCACAACCAGTTGATGCGGTGGATGTTCACCGGCACGGCCACGTAGTCGCCGTCGTACTTCACGGTGTCGGCGACCTTCTTGTCGAGCAGGCTGTCCCACTTCTCTTCCTTGGCCACGTCCTTGAGCACATCGGGATCGAGCAGGCCGGTGGCGGCCCAATCCTGGATATCCGGCCCTTTGATCTGCGCGACTCCAGGCGGGTTACCGGCCACGGCGCGGCTCTTGAGCACGGTCATGGCGGTGGCGCCACCACCGCCGGCCACGGCGCCGTCCTTCCAGATGAAACCGTCCTTCTCGACCTGGGCCTTGAGCACATCGACCGCGGCCTTTTCGCCGCCGGAGGTCCACCAATGGACGACTTCCACGCTGCCTTTGGAGTCGGCGGCCTGGGCACTGAGGGAGAACAGGGAGGCGAAGGAGATCGCGGCGGCGAGACGAAGCGTCGAATGCATGGGAATACCTTTCTTGTTGTTATGCGAGGCAAGACTGTCGCTTGCATGGCATGGAGTGTAAGGAGCCCGCGCCAGCCTTCAGGTAACGAACGGATGCGCGAATGTCATCATCTGGTTACATGGCCAGGGCCGTGGCCAGGCTCGGCGCCAACGGCAGGCGCGGCAGCAGCAGGGCCTGGTAGGCGTGGTAGAGATCGGGCTTGCCGCCCCAGATGCGCGCACTGGGCAGCAGCGCCGGGTCCAGCTCGTGGTGCCAGCTGCCATGGCCGCGGTCGATGAAGTGGCTGGCGATGAAGTCCCAGAAGCAGCGGTACCAGTGTTCGTATTGCGCCTCGCCGGTACGCCGCAACAGGGCCGCGGCGGCGGCGCTGGCCTCGGCATGCACCCAGTGCAGGCGCTCGCGCACCACCGGGCGGTTGCGCCAGTCCAGGGTGTAGACCAGCCCCGGTGCGCCATCGGCCTGCCAGGCATGCTTGCAGGCGTTGTCGAACAGTCCCCTGGCGGCAGGCAGCAAGGACTCCGGCGCGGGCAGTTGCGCCCGTTGCAGGGCCGCTTCCAGGTGCAGTATCAGGCGTGCCCATTCGAAGGCATGACCGGGCGTGGTGCCGTAGGGGCGGAAGCCGTCGGCGGGGTTGTCGCGGTTGTAGTCGGGCAATGCCTGCCAGTGCTCGTCGAAATGCTCGGTGACCCGGAAACCATCGGCAGCCACCTGGGCCAGGATCAAGCGTTCGACGATCCGCAGGGCACGGCTTAGCCACAGCGTGTCGCCGGTCACGTCGGCCAGGGCGAGAAACGCCTCGACGCCGTGCATGTTGCTGTTGGCGCCACGGTAGGCTTCTGCCTGCTGCCAGTCACGGGAGAACGACTCGCGCAGGACGCCCTCCTCCTCGCACCAGAAGCGCTGCTCGATGACCCGGACCACGGCCTCCAGCAGTGCCTGGGCCGGTGTGACACCCGCCACCACCGCCGAACAGGCGGCAAGGGCGACGAAGGCATGCAGGTAGGCGGCCTTGCCGGTGTCGCCGTGGCCTTCGGGCTGCGCGTACCAGCCGTCGTCCTCCTGGTCGCGCAACGGACCGAGCAGGGCCTCGACGCCATGCTCGACCAGCTCGCGGCACCCCGGAACGCCCTGGATATGCGCCAGGGCGAAGCTGTGGGTCATGCGCGCGGTGTTCATGGTCTCGGCCAGGGCACAACGGGGCAGCCGGCCTTCGTCGTCGAGGTTGCCGAAACCCTGGGTCAGCCGCGAAGCCCTGGCGAAGGCGAGCAGGCGCAGGGCCTCGGCGTCGAGCCAGGCATGGTGTGTCGGGGAGTCGATCCAGCGGTTGGCCATGGGTGCACCCTCCTTGTTGTTGTCAGCCGATTCTAGTCAGCCGTCCCGGCTGGCATGTCACGAAGGCCTGCCGAATTGTCACCATGTAGTGACATCAATCCCCTGTAGGAGCGGCCTTGTGCCGCGAAAGGGTTGCGAAGCAGCCCCAGCAATTTCAGATCCCTGGGGCCGCTTTGCGGCCCTTTCGCGGCACAAGGCCGCTCCTACAGGGGATCGTGTCATTCGGCTGTACGGGGTAGGTACAAAGTCACCCGCAACCCACCCTCACGCAGGTTGAACAGGCTCACCTCGCCGCCATGACTGTGGGCGATGTTGCGCGCGATCCCCAGTCCCAAACCGTACCCCTGCTGCTGCCCGGCCAGCCGGAAGTGCGGCTCGAACACCTGCTCCAGGCGCTGCTCCGGCACCCCCGGCCCCTGGTCGTCCACCTGCAGGACGAAGCTCTCGGCACTGTCGAGGATCCGCAGATGCGCCCGCTCGCCGTACTTGATGGCGTTATCGATCAGGTTGCCGATGCAGCGGCGCAGGGCCAGCGACTTGCCGGGGTACGGCGCCAGCGCCTGCCCCTCGAGGGTGATGCGCCCGTCGCCGAGGTAAGGTTCGGCGAGCATCTCCAGCACTTGGTTGAGGTCGATCGGCTCGATGTTCTCGTGAATGTCGGTGTCCTTCACGCACTGCAGCGCGCCCTTGACCAGCAGCTCCAGCTCGTCGAGGTCGCGGCTGAACTTCGCTTGCAGCTTCTCGTCCTCGAGCAGCTCGACCCGCAGGCGCAGGCGCGTGATCGGCGTACGCAGGTCATGGGAAATGGCGCTGAACAACTGGGAGCGCTCGGTGAGATAACGGCTGATCCGCTCGCGCATGCTGTTGAACGCCCGCCCCACCTCGACCACTTCACTGCCGCCGCCCTCGGCCACCGGGGCCACGTCGGCGCCCAGCGACATTTCCCGCGCCGCCCGCGCCAGGCGCTTGAGCGGCCGGCTCTGCCAGTGCACCAACAGGCCGATGAACAGCAACAGCAGGGCGGTGGTCATGGCGATAAAGCCGATCTGCTGGCGAGGCAGACGCTCGGCCTCGAGGCTGGTGTAGGGCTCGGGCAGCAGCGAGGCGATATACAGCCACTCACCCTCGCCCAGGCGGATCTGGGTCACCAACACCGGTGGGTTGAGTGGCTCCAGGGTCAACGAGTAGTGCGCCCAGGAGCGGGGCAGCTCATCGAGTTTCAGGCCGCTGTTGAAGATCCGCAGGTCATCGGGGCTGACGAATTCGACGGAGATCTCCAGCTGCTGGCCCAGGCGCTCGTGCAACACCTGCTGGAACACGTCGATTACCGCCTGCTTGCGCGGGGTGATCGGCAGCACCGGCATCTCCAGCGGCTTGACGTTGAGCGAGACGAAGAAGCGCGTTCCGCCCATGCTACGCAACTGGTCAAGGACCATCGGCCGGTAGGCCACCGGCAGCGAACGGAAGTAGCTGACGCTGGCACTCATCGAATGAGCCAGGCTGCCGGCACTGGCACGCAGGCCCTGCAGCTGGCTGGCGCGCAGTTGCGCCACCCAGATCAGGCTCGACAGCCCCTGGGCCAGCAACACCACCAACAAGGTCAGCAGCAGCATGCGCCCCAGCAGCGAGTGCGGCAGCAGGCGCCAGCGGCGCTCGCTAGGCCGGGCAGACATTGGCCGCCAACAGGTAGCCGCTGCCGCGCACGGTGCGGATCAGCCGAGGGGGTTTTTCCGTGTCGCGCAGGCGCTGGCGCAGGCGGCTGACCGCCATGTCGACGATACGGTCCAGCGGCATCGGCTCGCGCCCGCGGGTGGCGTTGCCGATGGTGTCGCGGTCGAGGATCTGCTGCGGGTGGTCGAGGAACAGCTTGAGCAGGGCGAAGTCGGCGCCGGAGAGGATCACCTCCTCGCCATCGCGGTGGAACAGGCGATGGCTGATCGTGTCCAGCCGCCAGTCGTCGAAGGCCAGCACCGCGCTGGCCGGCGCCGCCTGGCCGAAATCGGCGCGGCGCAACAGGGCCTTGATGCGGGCCTGTAGTTCACGTGGGCTGAAGGGTTTGCCGAGGTAATCGTCGGCGCCCAGCTCCAGGCCGATGACCCGGTCGGCCTCGTCGGAACTGGCGGTGAGCATGATGATCGGCACCCGCGCCTGGCGCGGGTGCTGGCGGACCCAGCGGCACAGGCTGAAGCCGTCCTCGTCGGGCAGCATCACGTCGAGGATCACCAGGTCGTAGGGGTTGGCGTCCAGGGCGCGGCGAAAGCCCTGGCCGTCGGGTTCGGCATGGACCTGCAGGCCGCAACGGGCCAGGTAGGTCTGCAACAGTTCGCGGATATCCTGGTCGTCGTCGACCATCAGGATCGATTTGCCGGCAGTGGTCACAATGGTCAGTCCTCTTGTAAACGCAGATCTTGATGTCTGCTGTGGGGCTGCTTCGCAGCCCTTTCGCGGCGCAAGGCCGCTCCTACAAAGGCTACGCAATCAACTGTAGGAGCGGCCTTGCGCCGCGAAAGGGCCGCGAAGCGGCCCCAGCGATCAATGATCCAACGCCTGTTGCAAGGCCACTCCGGCCCCCAGCAACCCGGAAAACTCCGCCGTCACCAACCAGACCGGCACCCCGGCGAAGTAGCCGCTCATACAGCCCTTGTCGGCGAAACTCGCAGCGAATCCGCTGCCCAGGAACAACTCGGCGAAACGCGGAATCACCCCGCCGACAATGTAGACCCCACCCCGTGCGCCCAAGGTGAGCACGTTGTTGCCCGCCACCCGCCCGAGGAAGCGGCAGAACTGCTCGATCACCGCCAGCGCCCGGGGCTCGCCGGCCAGGGCCGCGTCGGTGATCTGCGCCGGGGTCTTGTGCGTCGGCGTGGCGCCATCGAGCGCGCAGATCGCCTGGTACAAGCGCACCAGCCCACCGCCGCTGAGCACCGTCTCGGCGCTGACATGGCCGATCTGCCGGTGAATCTCCTGATGGATCGCCGCCTCGCGGGCATTGCCCACCGGCAGGTCGACATGCCCGCCCTCCCCCGGCAGCGCCAGCCAGTGCTCGCCCAGGCGCAGCAGGCTGCCCACGCCCAGGCCGGTGCCGGGGCCGATCACCAGCGCCGGACGCGACGGGTCGGCGAGGCCTGCGCAGACCTCGCGGAACTCACCGTCGCGCAGCCGGGTCATGCCCAGGGCCATGGCGGAAAAATCGTTGATCAGCAACAGGCGCTCGACCTGCAGCGTCTGGCAGAACGCGCTGCGGCTCAGGCGCCAGTGGTTGTTGGTGAAGCGGAATTCGTCGCCGTCCACGGGACCGGCCACCGCCAGGCACACCGCCGCCAGGCCGCCACGGGCGATGCCCTGGTCGGCGAGGTAGGCCTCGATGGCCTGCTCGGGGCTGGTGTAGTCGGCGGTGGCCAGCACCTGGACCGCCTGCAGCTCGTTGTCGCGCCACAAGGCAAAACGTGCGTTGGTGCCACCGATGTCGCCGACCAGCAAGGCCTTCATTTGAGGTTCTCCAGGGCCGAGGTGAAGGCGCTCGCGCCCTGTTCGGCGGAACTGAACGCCACGCGCATGAAGCCGAACAGCTCGCGCCCACAGCCCAGGTCGTTGCCCATGGGCGGCTCGGGCAGCTCACGGCTGGCCAGTTCCTCGGCCGAGACCATGATCCGCAGCGTGCCTTCGGCACCATCGACACGCACGATATCACCATCGCGCACTCGCGCCAGCGGGCCGCCGTCGAAAGCCTCCGGGCACACATGAATGGCCGCCGGGATCTTGCCCGAGGCCCCGGACATGCGCCCGTCGGTGACCAGCGCCACCTTGAAGCCGCGGTCCTGCAGCACGCCGAGGAAGGGTGTCAGCTTGTGCAACTCGGGCATGCCGTTGCAACGCGGCCCCTGGAAGCGCACCACGGCAACGAAGTCGCGCTCCAGTTCGCCGGCCTTGAACGCATCGGCCAGCGCCTGCTGGTCGTGGAACACCCGGGCGGGCGCCTCGACCACGCGATGCTCCGGCGCCACCGCCGACACCTTCATCACGCCGCGCCCCAGGTTGCCCTCCATGACCCGCAAGCCGCCCTCGGCGGAGAACGGCCGCGCCACCGGGCGCAGGATGCTTTCGTCGAGGCTGTCCTTCGGACCTTCGCGCCACACCAGTCGGCCATCCTCGAGGAACGGCTCCTGGGTGTAGCGGCGCAGGCCATGCCCGGCCACGGTGTTGACGTCCTCGTGCAGCAGGCCGGCGTCGAGCAGCTCGCGAATGAGGAACGCCATGCCGCCGGAGGCCTGGAAGTGGTTGATGTCGGCTTTGCCGTTCGGATAGACGTGGGACAGCGTCGGCACCACCTCGGACAGGTCAGCCATGTCCTGCCAGGTCAGCTGGATGCCGGCGGCCTGGGCGATGGCCGGGATGTGCAGGGTGTGGTTGGTCGAGCCGCCGGTGGCGTGCAGGGCGACGATCGAGTTGACCAGCGCCTTCTCGTCAACGATCTCGCCAATCGGCATGAAGTTGCCGCTGGCCTTGGTCATCCGCGTGACCTGGCGCGCGGCCTCGGCGGTGAGGGCGTCGCGCAGCGGCGTGTAGGGATTGACGAACGAGGCGCCCGGCAGGTGCAGGCCCATCACCTCCATCACCAGCTGGTTGGTGTTGGCGGTGCCGTAGAAGGTGCAGGTGCCCGGGCCGTGATAGCTCTTCATTTCCGATTCGAGCAGTTGCTCACGGGTGGCCTTGCCCTCGGCATAGCGCTGGCGCACATCGGCCTTCTCCTTGTTGGAGATGCCCGAGACCATCGGCCCGCCCGGCACGAAGACGGTCGGCAGGTGGCCGAAACGCAACGCGCCCATCATCAGGCCGGGAACGATCTTGTCGCAGATGCCCAGCATCAGGGCGGCGTCGAACATGTTGTGCGACAGGGCGATGGCGGTGGACATGGCGATCACTTCGCGGCTGGCGATGGCCAACTCCATGCCCGGCTCGCCCTGGGTGACGCCATCGCACATGGCCGGCACGCCGCCGGCGAACTGGCCGACCGAGCCGACTTCGCGCAGGGCCTGCTTGATCTGCTCGGGAAAGTGCTGGTACGGCTGGTGCGCCGAGAGCATGTCGTTGTAGGCGGAGACGATGGCCACGTTGGCGGCGTTCATCAGGCGCAGGGTCTGCTTGTCCTCGCCGCCACATCCGGCCACGCCATGGGCGAAGTTGGCGCACTGCAGGCTGGCGCGCATGGGTCCGTCACTGGCTGCCCCACGGATCAGCTCAAGGTAGCGTTCACGGGTACGGCGGCTGCGGGCGATCAGCCGTTCGGTGACCTCAAGGATGCGCGGATGCATGTACTGGACTCCAGGCTAACGGTAAGGGCGGTTTTACCAGGGACTGTCCCTCCAAACGATTGCGACCTAGGCTCTGGATAGAGGCTTCTGGTCCGTTTGCGACGGCACTGCCAACCACTCGTTGTATGTTTAAACAAAATACTGCCAGCAAAAAGGCTTGTTTTCTATCTCTCGGTGAATAATCTTGTAATTCCAACAACAAAACCGTTTCAGTGAAGCTGCTCTTTGTGCCACAGGCTTCACCCGACTGCCAGAGGTAACGCCATGACCCTACGCATCGCCATCAACGGATTCGGCCGCATCGGACGCAACGTCCTGCGCGCACTGTACACGCAGGGCTACCGCCAGGACCTGCAGGTCGTCGCCATCAACGACCTGGGCGACAGCGCGATGAACGCCCATCTGCTCAAGTACGACAGCGTCCACGGCACCTTCGACGCCACTGTCGAGGCCGACCATGAAAGCCTCACCGTCAATGGCGACCGCATCGCCGTCAGCGCCATCCGCAACCCCGCCGAACTGCCCTGGAAGACCCTGGCCATCGACGTGGTGTTCGAATGCACCGGGCTGTTCACCGAACGCGCCAAGGCTGCCGCGCACCTGACGGCCGGTGCCGCCAAGGTGATCGTCAGCGCGCCGGCCAAGGGCGCCGACGCCACTGTGGTATACGGGGTCAACCACGACGTGCTGCGCGCCTCGCACCAGATCATCTCCAACGCCTCGTGTACCACCAACTGCCTGGCGCCGATCGCCCAGGTGCTGCACCGCGAGTTCGGCATCGAACAAGGCCTGATGACCACCATCCACGCCTACACCAACGACCAGGTGCTCACCGACGTCTACCACGGCGACCCGTACCGCGCCCGCTCGGCCACCCAGTCGATGATCCCGAGCAAGACCGGCGCCGCCGAGGCGGTGGGCCTGGTGTTGCCGGAACTGGCCGGCAAGCTCACCGGCATGGCCGTGCGGGTGCCGGTGATCAACGTGTCGCTGGTAGACCTCACGGTCAACCTCAAGCGCGAGGCCAGCGCCGACGAAGTCAACCAGCTGTTCCTCGAGGCCAGCCGCCACTCGCGGGTGCTGGGCTACAACGCCCTGCCGCTGGTGTCGTGCGACTTCAACCACAACCCGCTGTCGTCGATCTTCGACGCCAACCACACCCGCGCCAATGGGCGCATGCTCAAGGTGCTGGCCTGGTACGACAACGAATGGGGCTTCTCCAACCGCATGCTGGACAACTGCCTGGCGTTGTTCAACGCCAGGTGAAGTTTTGCACGATCTCCTGTAGGAGCGGCCTTTCGCGGCACAAGGCCGCTCCTACACGGGCCGCGCTAGCCGCAATATTTACCTGATCGTGACATTTCTGCGCTTGACCTCGAGCATGGATGATAAGCATTATCATTAACCCGAAAAGCGACCAGGTTTCCCCGTGAGTCAGTCCCGGTTCAACTCAGTGTTCCTCACCCAGCGCCTCTCCCTGCTGCGCACCTTGCAGCGCATGGTGGGCAACCCCAGCACCGCCGAGGACCTGCTGCAGGAAACCTACCTGCGGGTCACCCGCGCCCTGGGCGAGCGGCCGATCGAACACCTGGAGCCCTTCGTCTTCCAGACCGCCCGCAACCTGGCCCTGGACCACCTGCGTGCACGCCGCGTACAGGCGCGCACGCTGGTCGACGATGTACCCGAGCAGGTCCTGCACAATGTCGCCGCGCCCGCCGCCAGCAGCGAGGATGCCGCCCACGCCGAGCAATTGCTCAAGCACCTGAGCGTCAGCCTCGGCCAGCTCAGCGAGCGCCAACAGCGCATCTTCATCCTCAGCCGCCTGCACGGCGCCAGCTACCTGGAAATCGCCGAGCAGTTGAGCGTCTCGGCCAGCACGGTGCAGAAGGAACTGAAACTGATCATGGCCATCTGCATGGGCGTGGCCGATCGTCACCAGTGACGCGACCGCTCGCCGCTGGCCAGAGCAAAGCCCTTGCCATGGGCGGGGTCTGCATTGATCATGCGCAAAAAATGCCCGAAGCAAGGATCCCCCGTGACCGACCGCCCCACGCCTCGCCCGTCACCCGCCGAGCCTGATGCCCGCGCCCGTGCCCGCGAGGAGGCGCTGGACTGGTTGATCCGCCTGCAGTGCGCCAGCGAAGACGATACCCGCGCCTTCGAGCACTGGCTGGGGGCCGAGCCGGAGAACGCCGAGGCCTATGTCGAGGCCGAAGCGCTGTGGAACGGCGCCTCGCTGCGCCAGGCCGCCGGCCAGCTGCAGCACAGCCGCAAGCGCTCGCTCGCCGGGCGCCTGCGCAGCCACTGGAAACCGCTGGCCACCGCCGCCGTGCTGCTGGTCGGGCTGTTCACCTTCGGCAACCTGCCGGTGCGCCTGCAGGCCGACCACCTGACTGTGGTCGGCGAGCGACAGCGCCTGGAGTTGGACCCGGGTGCCAAGGTGCTGCTCAATACCAATTCGGCCTTCGCCAGCGACGAGCGCGAAGGCCGCAAGGTCGCCCGCCTGCTTCAGGGCGAGGCGTACTTCCAAGTATCCAACACCAGCCAGCCGCCCCTGGAAGTCCAGGCCGGCCCGCTGCGCGCCAGCGTGCGCGACACCGACTTCGCCGTGCGCTACCTCGATGGCGAGGCCCAGGTGCGGGTGCAACGCGGCGATGTCGACCTGCAGGCCGCGAGCGACCAGCGCATCCGCCTGAGCGCCGGCGACAGCATCAGCGTCGGCCCCAAGGGCTTCGGCCAGCGCCAGCGCCCCGACATGAGCAAGGACCTGGCCTGGATCGAAGGCCGCCTGGTGTTCGAGAACTGCCCGCTGAGCCAGGTGCTCGCCGAAGTCCGCCGCTACTACCCGGGCTTTATCATCAACCGCAACGCTCACCTGGAGCAGGTCGCGGTCACCGGCAACTACCGCCTCGACCAGCCGCTGGAAACCCTGCGCGCCCTCGCCCATATCACCTCGGCGCAACTGCACGAGTACCCAGCCGTGGTGATTCTCAACTGACCCGGTAAGTTTTTTTACGCGATCGCCCTGCCTCGCCCGTCTCGTTATAGCCAATACGATTGATTCTCGTTCAAAAACGAGAACAAGCACCGCCTATAACTCACGCGCGACAGGGAGCGCTTTCAATGCCCACAGGTCAGACCCGCCCGTCCACTTCTACCCGCCGTCGCGGGCAATTGTCCCTGCTGACCCTGGCCCTGCTCGCCAGCGGCGCCTGCAGCCTGCCGGCGCTGGCCGTGGAACCAGCCCAGGCGAGCAGCCCGCGCATGGGCGACTACCGCTTCGCCATCACCCAGCAGCCGCTGGTCGAGGCCATCAACGCCTTCAGCAAGGTGACCGGCTGGCAGGTCGGCTTCAGCGCCGAGCTGGCCGACGGCGTGGCCTCGCCGGGCGTGCAGGGCTCGCTGCCCCCGGAGATGGCGCTGCAACGCCTGCTGCGCGGCACCGGCCTGGGCTACCGTAAGATCGGCAACGGCAACGTGGTGCTCGAGCGCCAGTCCGCCGGCAACGCCATCGCCCTGCAACAGGTGACCGTCAGCGCCACCCGCAGCGCCCAGGATGTCAGCCAGGTGCCGAGCACCGTCAGCGTGCAGACCCGCGAGCAGCTGGACCGGCAGAACGTCAACGACATCAAGCAGCTGGTGCGCTATGAGCCCGGTGTGTCGGTGTCCGGCACCGGCCAGCGCAGCGGCCTGAACGGCTACAACATCCGCGGTATCGATGGCGACCGGGTGCTGACCCAGGTGGACGGCGTGTCGATTCCCGACAGCTTCTTCAACGGCCCCTACGCCCAGACCCAGCGCAACTATGTCGACCCCGAGATCGTCAAGCGCGTGGAGATCCTGCGCGGCCCGGCCTCCGTGCTGTACGGCAGCAACGCCATTGGCGGCGCAGTGAGCTACTACACCCTCGACCCGGAAGACATCATCAAGCCTGGCAAGGATGTCGGCGCACGCCTGAAGACCGGCTACAGTTCCGCCGACGAAAGCTGGCTGACCTCGGCCACCGTAGCGGGCCGCCAGGGTGACTTCGACGGCCTGCTGCACCTGAGCCAGCGCAATGGCCACGAGACCGAGTCCTATGGCGGGCATGGCGGTGCCGGCATCAACCGGACCAAAGCCAACCCTGAAGACGTTCGCACCACCAACGTGCTGGCCAAGCTGGGCTGGAACTACGCCGACGACGCGCGGTTCGGGCTGACCTACGAGCACTACAAGGATGATCGCGACCAGAACATCCTCAGCGCAGTGGGCGGACCGTTCAACGGCGGCTCGCCCCTGGGCATGTACCGCAGCCGCACCGGCAACGATACCGTCACCCGCGAGCGTTTCGGCATCAATCATGAATTCGGCCTGGATTCGCTGGTCGCCGACCACGTCAAGTGGAGCCTGAACTACCAGATCGCCAAGACCGACCAGGCAACCTCGGAAATCTACTTCCCGTTCAGCCGCACGGTGCTGCGCGAGCGCGACACCACCTACAAGGACCGCCAATGGGTGCTCGATGCCCAGCTGGACAAGGCGTTCAGCATCGGTGAAACCGACCACCTGCTCACCTACGGCACCACGCTCAAGCATGAAAAGATCACCGGCCTGCGCACCGGCAAGGGTACCTGCCTGGTAGCGGGCGGCGCCTGCCGATTCATCGGCCAGATCAGCCCGGCCGACACCCCGGCGCCGGTCAGCGACTTCCCGGATCCGACCGTGAAAACCTACAGCCTGTTCGCCCAGGACGAGATCCGCTGGAACAACTGGACCTTCCTGCCGGGCGCTCGCTACGACTACACCCGCATCGATCCGAAGATGACCGCCGAATACCTGCGCGGCGTGCAGAGCACCAGCCCCACCGGGCAAAGCCGTCTGAACGACGACGACAAGAAATGGCACCGCGTATCGCCCAAGCTGGGCGTGACCTATGCCTTCAACGACAACTACACCTGGTACGGGCAGTACGCCGAAGGTTTCCGCACACCGAGCGCTAAGGCGATCTGGGGCCGCTTCGAAAACCTCGCCGGCGGCTATGTGGTCGAGCCCAACCCGGGGCTGGAGCCGGAGAAGAGCAAGAGCTACGAAACCGGCCTGCGTGGCAACTTCGACGCCGGCAACTTCGATGTCGCGGTGTTCTACAACAAGTACCGCGATTTCATCAACGAAGAGGCCGTGCAGTCGACCAACCTGGGGACCTCCTTCCAGGCCAACAACATCAAGCACGCCACCATCAAGGGCGCCGAAGTCAAGGGCCGC
Organism: Pseudomonas sp. TE31087; assembly: GCF_057284075.1. Classification (NCBI taxonomy): domain Bacteria; kingdom Pseudomonadati; phylum Pseudomonadota; class Gammaproteobacteria; order Pseudomonadales; family Pseudomonadaceae; genus Pseudomonas; species Pseudomonas sp. TE31087. Next base: position 5,408,284 of record NZ_JBXVNN010000001.1, on the reverse strand, counting down.
CTCAACCTGGACCGCTTCGGCGCGCCTGATGGCCTGTACACCGTCGGCTCCATCGCCTATGCCTACGGGCGCAACGACGACACCGGCCAACCGCTGAACAGCGTCAACCCGCTGACCGGCGTGTTCGGCCTGGGCTACGAGCAGATCGACTATGGCACCCAGCTCAGCTGGACCGTGGTCAAGCGCAAGAACCGCGTGGACGATACCAAGTTCTTCGCCCCCGACGGTTCCAGCTCGAACTTCCGCACGCCCGGCTACGGCGTGCTGGACCTGACCGGCTTCTACCGGATCACCGACGACCTGACCCTCAACGGCGGCGTGTACAACCTGGCCGACAAGAAGTACTGGCAGTGGGACGACGTGCGCAAGTACGCCATGGTCGGTGACCAGAACGGTGTGGGCGAAGCTGCCGTCACCCAGCCGGCCAACCTGGACCGCCTGACCGCGCCGGGGCGCAACTTCGCCATCAACCTGGTGTGGGATATCTGAGGCCTGGACCCAACACCGTCGCTGTTTTCTTCGCGGGTAAACCCGCTCCCACAGGTTCCGCGTCGCTCGCAAGACCTGTGGGAGCGGGTTTACCCGCGAATAGCAGCAAACACGTTTTGCGAATGATTTCACTTTGCAGGTGAGGTTTTTTTACTGTCCCGCGTCTTCCTTTTCGTCTTGTCACTAGACAGCCCCATTTTCCAAGGATGCCCCCATGACCGCCCCTTCCACCGAACGCGCCGCCCTGCGCTCCCAGCGCCTGAACCAGGTCACCCACGCCCCGCACACCGAGCTGGACGCCCTGGTCAAATCGCACAAGCCGTTCGACAGCCGTGAAAGCTTCGCCCGCTTCGTGGTTGCCCAGTACCTGTTCCAGTCCGAGCTGCAGGCGCTGTACACCGATCCGCAACTGATCGCCATCGTGCCGGACCTGGCCGCGCGCTGCCGCGCCGAACAGGCCCGCCTGGACCTGGCCGACCTCGACACCGAAGTGCCCGCGCCCTTCGCCGGCGCCCTGGGCAAGCCAAGCCTGGGCGAGGCCCTGGGCTGGATCTTCGTCTCCGAAGGCTCCAAACTGGGCGCCGCGTTCCTGATCAAGCGCGCCGTGGCCCTGGAGCTGTCCGAGACCTTCGGTGCCCGTCACCTGGGCGAACCGGCCGGTGGCCGTGCCGAAGGCTGGAAGCAGTTCACCCGCATCCTCGACAGCCTGGACCTGTCGCCCGAGGAAGACGCCGCCGCCGAGCGTGGCGCGGTCGCCGCCTTCGAGCGCTTCACGGAGCTGCTCAAGCATGCCTACGCCGCCGACGCCGCGCTGGCCTGACACGCTTTACCCGGCCGCCTGCGGGCGGCCACACCGTTGCAGTGAGACCATGACCCGAATCGCCCGCTCGAAACTGTCCCGCCTGCTCTACGCGATCCTGGCCTATGTCAGCCTGGGCATCGGCCTGGTGGCCATCGTCATTCCCGGGCTGCCCACCACCGAGTTCATCCTCCTCGCCGCCTGGGCCGCGACCCGCAGCTCGCCGCGCCTGTCCGCCTGGTTGGAGAACCACCGGCTGTTCGGCCCGATCCTCTACAACTGGCGCAACGGCAAGGTGATCCAGCGCCGCGCCAAGGTCAGCGCGACCATCAGCATGCTGCTGTGCGCCGGCCTGATGCTGACCTTCCTCGAGCACCACTGGCCGGTGTTCCTCGCCATCACCGGCATGACCCTGGGCAACCTGTGGATCTGGTCGCGCCCGGAACGTCCGACGCCACCCGGCGCTGTCGAACTGCAAGGTTGATTCATTTGCGCTGCGGCGCCGGATGTACTGCAACGGGCTCGCTGGCGCCAGGCGGATCGGCCCGTACCACTACCGGTGCAGGCGCTGGATCACGCCACCGGATACCTGACGGCGGCCGAAGTCATACGCGCACTGGGGCGAGGCGAAGGATGCCGATCGCGGCTGTCACTGGCACGCACGGCGGCATTGCTGATCGAACGCGGCACCGTGGAAGAGCGTAAGGGTTGCGCTATCCCACAGGGAAAAGGGTTGCCAGCATCACCAGCGTGGGAGCGGGCTTGCCCCGCGAAGCGGTGTATGGCACCGGCTTAGCCGGTGATCCGGGCGGTGCGGCGTTCCGACAAGCCCGCTCCCACGCTAATCCAGTCAAATCAAGGAATTATGTTTCGTTCCAAGAGAGCCAGGCCTGATCACAGGCTCAACAACCCCGAATACAGGGCATACGCCGCCAGCCCCGCCCCCGCCAGCACCGCCGCGAAGATCAGTTTCTCCCAGGCGGTGAACAGCACCTGCCCCTGCTCGCGCTTGGCCCGGGCGAACAGGATCACCCCGGGTGCATACAGCAGCGCCGACAGCAGCACGTACTTGAGCCCACCGGCATACAGCAGCCAGACCGCGTACAGCAGCGCGATCGCCGCCACCAGCAGGTCCTTGCGCCTCAGCCCCACCTGCCCCTGGTAGCCTTCGCCACGCCAGGCCAGCAGCACGGCGTAGGCCGCCGACCAGAAATACGGCACCAGGATCATAGACGACGCCAGGTAGATCAGGCTGGTATAGGTCCCCGCCGAAAACAGGGTGATCAGCAGGAAGCCCTGGATCATCACATTGGTCAGCCATAGCGCGTTGGCCGGTACCTGGTTGGCGTTCTCCCGCGCCAGGAAGCGCGGCATGGTCTTGTCCCGGGCGGTGGCATAGAGGATCTCGGCGCACAGCAGCGCCCACGACAGCAATGCCCCAAGCAGCGACACCGCCAGGCCGATGCTGATCAACAGCGCCCCCCAGGGCCCGACGATATGCTCCAGCACCGAGGCCAGCGAGGGGTTCTGCAAGCCAGCCAGCTCCGGCTGGGTCATCACCCCCAGCGACAGCACGTTGACCAACACCAGCAGCGCCAGCACGCCGAGAAAACCGACCACGGTGGCCTTGCCCACGTCCGAGCGGTGCAGCGCCCGCCCCGAATAGACACTCGCGCCCTCGATACCGATAAACACGAACACTGTCACCAGCATCATGTTGCGCACCTGCTCCAGCACGCTGCCGAACTGCGGATTGCTCAGCCCCCAGATGTCGCGGGTGAAGATGTCGGCGCGAAAGGCGAAGGCGGCGATGACGATGAACATCAGCAGCGGCACGACCTTGGCCACGGTGGTCACCTGGTTGATGAAGGCGGCTTCCTTGATGCCGCGCAGCACCAGGAAATGCACCGCCCACAGCAGCAGCGAGGCGCAGCCGATGGCCACCGGCGTGTTGCCTTCGCCGAACACTGGAAAGTAAAAGCCGAGGGTGCTGAACAGCAGCACGAAGTAGCCGACGTTGCCCAGCCAGGCGCTGATCCAGTAGCCCCAAGCCGAGGAGAAACCCATGTAATCACCAAAGCCGGCCTTGGCGTAGGCATACACCCCGGAGTCCAGCTCCGGCTTGCGGTTAGCCAGGGTCTGGAACACGAAGGCCAGCGCCAGCATCCCCACCGCGGTGATGCCCCAGCCGATCAGCACCGCCCCGACATCGGCACGGGCGGCCATGTTCTGCGGCAACGAGAAGATCCCGCCACCGATCATCGAGCCGACCACCAGCGCGATCAGCGCCCCTAGACGCAGTTTCTGTCCCGGTTCGCTCATGGGGCTCCTCGTGCGCGGGCGCGCGTGAACGTATTGGCCGACATTATTGTTACAAGTTTTTTATCAAATAAAGCCATTAAACCTATAGCACTCATAACCATGTTGTCTATAGCGACACCTTAATAAAAATCACATTAGTCGACTACTTTGCGGATCGTCTAAACCCGTCGCTATTTGCTGTGAAAAATTTGCGAAAACCGCAAAACGGACTAACTTCTCAGTTCGCAGGCGAAACGGAGCGTTTGCTCTAGAAGGACATGGAGGTGCCAGCGCACAAGGCCTGCGTCAGAGCTGTCGGCATCCTCCAGGAGGCGCGTGAAGGATTTTTCTGATCTTCATGCGGGCATGAACTGATCTAAGTCAGCGAATGATCCAGGCGTCAGATTTATTCTGAGGTCAACTTTCTCCTGGTACGGAGTCGTTAAATGTCTGATTCTCCCGGAAAACTAAAACTAGGTGCACTTGTTGCACTTGTCGTCGGCTCGATGATCGGTGGCGGGATCTTCTCGTTGCCGCAGAACATGGCCGCCAGCGCCGGCGTCGGCGCCGTGCTGATCGGCTGGGCCATCACCGCGGTGGGCATGCTCACCCTCGCCTTCGTCTTCCAGACCCTGGCCAACCGCAAGCCAAACCTTGACGGCGGGGTGTACGCCTACGCCAAGGCCGGCTTCGGCGACTACATGGGCTTTTCCTCGGCCTGGGGCTACTGGATCAGTGCCTGGCTGGGCAACGTCGGCTACTTCGTGCTGCTGTTCAGCACCTTGGGGTATTTCTTCCCGGTATTCGGTGAAGGCAACACTCCCGCGGCGGTGATCGGTGCTTCCGTTCTGCTGTGGGCGGTGCACTTCCTGGTGCTGCGCGGCATCAAGGAAGCCGCCTTCATCAACCTGGTCACCACCGTGGCCAAGGTCGTGCCGCTGGCGCTGTTCGCGCTGATCTGCCTGTTCGCCTTCAAGCTCGATGTGTTTACCGCGGACATCTGGGCCGTCGGCACGCCGGACCTGGGCAGCGTGATGAACCAGGTGCGCAACATGATGCTGGTCACCGTGTGGGTGTTCATCGGCATCGAAGGCGCGAGCATCTTCTCTTCCCGTGCGGAAAAACGCTCCGACGTCGGCAAGGCCACGGTCATCGGCTTCGTCACCGTGCTGCTGTTCCTGGTGCTGGTCAACGTACTGTCGCTCGGCGTGATGACCCAACCGGAGCTGGCCAAGCTGCAGAACCCATCGATGGCCGCGGTGCTGGAACACGTGGTCGGCCACTGGGGCGCGGTGCTGATCAGCGTCGGCCTGATCATCTCGCTGCTGGGCGCCCTGCTGTCATGGGTGCTGCTGTGCGCCGAGATCATGTTCGCCGCCGCCAAGGACCACACCATGCCGGAGTTCCTGCGCCGCGAGAACGCCAACCATGTGCCGGCCAACGCCCTGTGGCTGACCAACGCCATGGTGCAGATCTTCCTGGTCATCACCCTGTTCTCCAACAGCACCTACCTGTCGCTGATCTACCTCGCCACCTCGATGATCCTGGTGCCTTACCTGTGGTCGGCGGCCTACGCCTTCCTGCTGGCCTGGCGCAACGAGACCTACGAACAGGCCCTGGCCGAACGCAAGAAAGACCTGATCATCGGCGGCATCGCCCTGCTCTACGCAATCTGGCTGCTGTACGCCGGCGGCGTGAAATACCTGCTGCTCTCGGCCCTGCTCTACGCCCCTGGCGCGATCCTGTTCGCCAAGGCCAAGCGCGAGGTCGGCCAACCGATCTTCACCAGCGTGGAAAAACTGATCTTCGCCGCCGTGGTCGCGGGCGCCCTGGTGGCGGCCTACGGCCTGTACGACGGTTTCCTGACTCTCTGAACCCCACGTCTTCGCTTTACAGGAGGATTCACCATGTCCACTGAGAAACAGAAATACGGCGTTCACTCCGAAGCCGGCAAACTGCGCAAAGTGATGGTCTGCAGCCCAGGCCTTGCGCACCAGCGCCTGACCCCGAGCAACTGCGACGAGTTGCTGTTCGATGACGTCATCTGGGTCAACCAGGCCAAGCGCGACCACTTCGATTTCGTCACCAAGATGCGCGAGCGCGGCATCGAAGTGCTGGAAATGCACAATCTGCTGACCGAGACCATCCAGAATCCCGAAGCACTGAAGTGGATTCTCGATCGCAAGATCACCGACGACACTGTCGGTATCGGCCTGAAAAACGAAGTGCGCAGCTGGCTCGAAGGCCTCGAGCCGCGCAAGTTGGCCGAGTTCCTGATCGGCGGCGTGGCAGGTGAAGACCTGCCCGACAGCGAAGGCGCGAGCGTGATCAAGATGTATCGCGATTACCTCGGCCACTCCAGTTTCCTGCTCGACCCGCTGCCCAATACCCAGTTCACCCGTGACACCACTTGCTGGATTTACGGTGGCGTTACCCTCAACCCAATGTACTGGCCGGCGCGACGCCAAGAGACTCTGTTGACCAGCGCCATCTACAAGTTCCACCCCGAATTTACCAATGCCGACTTTGAAGTCTGGTACGGCGACCCGGACAAGGACCACGGCAAAGCTACCCTTGAAGGCGGCGATGTGATGCCGATCGGCAATGGTGTCGTGCTGATCGGCATGGGAGAGCGCAGCTCGCGCCAGGCCATCGGCCAACTGGCGCAATCGCTGTTCGCCAAGGGTGCGGTAGAGAAGGTGGTGGTCGCCGGGCTGCCGAAGTCCCGCGCAGCGATGCACCTGGACACCGTGTTCAGCTTCTGCGACCGCGATCTGGTCACCGTCTTCCCCGAAGTGGTCAAGGAAATCGTGCCGTTCGTGATCCGTCCTGATAGCAGCAAGCCTTATGGCATGGATGTGCGCCGCGAGAACAAATCATTCATCGAGGTGGTCGCCGAATCGCTCAACCTCAAGAAATTGCGCGTGGTCGAGACCGGCGGCAACAGCTTCGCCGCCGAACGCGAACAATGGGATGACGGCAACAACGTGGTGGCCGTGGAACCCGGCGTGGTCATTGGCTACGACCGCAACACCTACACCAACACCCTGCTGCGCAAGGCCGGGATCGAGGTCATCACCATCAGCGCCGGCGAGCTGGGCCGGGGCCGCGGCGGCGGCCACTGCATGACCTGCCCGATCGTGCGCGACCCTATCGACTACTAACGCCCATCGAAACCGGCCGCGCCCACGAGGCAGCGGCCGGGCACCTCACCGAATCCAAGGAGAACCGTCATGGCGTTCAATATCCACAACCGCAACCTGCTCAGCCTCGAACACCACAGCACCCGCGAGCTGCGCTACCTGCTGGACCTGTCCCGCGACCTCAAGCGCGCCAAGTACACCGGCACCGAGCAGCAGCACCTGAAGGGCAACAACATCGCCCTGATCTTCGAGAAGACCTCGACCCGCACCCGCTGCGCCTTCGAAGTCGCCGCCTATGACCAGGGCGCCAACGTCACCTACATCGACCCCAACTCCTCGCAGATCGGCCACAAGGAGAGCATGAAGGACACCGCCCGCGTGCTCGGGCGCATGTACGACGCCATCGAGTACCGTGGCTTCAAGCAGGAGATCGTCGAGGAACTGGCCAAGTTCGCCGGCGTGCCGGTGTTCAACGGCCTGACCGACGAATACCACCCGACCCAGATGATCGCCGACGTGCTGACCATGCGCGAGCACAGCGACAAGCCGCTGCACGACATCAGCTACGCCTACCTGGGCGACGCCCGCAACAACATGGGCAACTCGCTGCTGCTGATCGGCGCCAAACTCGGCATGGACGTGCGCATCGCCGCGCCCAAGGCCCTGTGGCCCCATGACGACCTGGTCGAGCGCTGCCACAAGTACGCCGAGGAAAGCGGCGCGCGCATCACCCTGACCGAAGACCCGAAAGCCGCGGTCAAGGGCGTTGACTTCGTCCACACCGACGTCTGGGTGTCGATGGGCGAGCCGATCGAAGCCTGGGGCGAGCGCATCAAACAGCTCAAGCCCTATCAGGTGAACAAGGAACTGATGAAGGCCACCGGCAACCCACGGACCAAGTTCATGCACTGCCTGCCGGCGTTCCACAACTCCGAGACCAAGGTCGGCAAGCAGATCGCCGAGCAGTACCCGGACCTGGCCAACGGCATCGAAGTGACCGATGACGTGTTCGAGTCGCCGGCGTGCATCGCCTTCGAGCAGGCGGAGAATCGCATGCACACGATCAAGGCGATCCTGGTGTCGACCCTGGCTGACCTTTGATGGCCATGTAGGGTTCCTCGGTGGGAGCGGGCTTGCCCCGCGATAGCGCCAGCCGCAATGGCATCGTTGCCTGGTCCGACGCCATCGCGGGTCAAGCCCGCTCCCACGATTACAGGTTTTCCACGAAAGGACATTCCCCATGCGTATCGTTGTTGCATTGGGCGGCAACGCCCTGCTGCGCCGCGGCGAACCGATGACCGCCGACAACCAGCGCGCCAATATCCGCACCGCCACCGAGCAGATCGCCAAGATCCACCCCGGCAACGAACTGGTCATCGCCCACGGCAACGGCCCGCAGGTCGGCCTGCTGTCGCTGCAGGGGCTGTCGTACAAGCCGGATGAAGCCTACCCGCTGGACGTGCTCGGCGCCGAGACCGAAGGCATGATCGGCTACATGATCGAACAGGAGCTGGGCAACCTGCTGGCCTTCGAGGTGCCGTTCGCCACCCTGCTCACCCAGGTGGAAGTGGACGCCAACGACCCGGCGTTCAAGGACCCGACCAAGTTCATCGGCCCGGTCTACGCCAAGGACGAGGCCGAACGCCTGGCCAAGGAAAAAGGCTGGGTGGTCAAGCCCGACGGCGACAAGTACCGCCGCGTGGTGGCCAGCCCGAAACCCAAGCGCATCTTCGAGATCCGCCCGATCAAGTGGCTGCTGGAGAAGAGCAGCATCGTGATCTGCGCCGGCGGCGGCGGCATCCCCACCATGTATGACGAGAACCGCAAGCTCAAGGGCATCGAGGCGGTGATCGACAAGGACCTGTGCTCGGCGCTGCTCGCCGAACAACTGGAAGCCGACCTGCTGATCATCGCCACCGACGTCGACGCGGCGTACATTGATTTCGATAAACCGACGAAAAAAGCCATCGCCCAGGCTCATCCGGACGAGCTAGAAAAACTGGGCTTTGCCGCCGGCTCCATGGGGCCGAAGGTCCAGGCCGCCTGCGACTTTGCGCGCAACACCGGCAAGGTGGCGGTGATCAGCTCGCTGGAGAACATCGAGGACATCGTCAAGGGCACCGCCGGCACGCGGGTTTCCACCGCCAAGCCCGGTATCAGCTACCGTTGAATGCAGTTGGCGGGTGCCTGGCACCCGCCGTTTTCAACCTTCCGGAGGACTCGCCATGGCCCAGTATCAACCTGGTCACGTGCATATCGAGCGCACCGCGCTGAACACCAACGACCACAGCTACGACCTGTGCATCGACTACGAGGCCGTGTCGGACCCAAGTGAAGGCCGCGGCATCCAGTTCCGCATGCATGGCAAGATCGAAGGCAAGGCGGTGGACGAAAAGTTCTTCCTGGCCAAGGACCAGGTGCTGCCGAGCTTTCTGATGCAGTTGAGCCGCAAGGCCCAGTCGTTCCTGCCGCCACCGAAGAAGTTCGAGAACCTCGGCTCGCCGCACAAGCTGTATGACTATATGTTCGAAGACATTCGCACCAAGCTGGATGTGAAATCGGGTGACCCGATCAAACCTGAACATCTCGAGTAATTGCTGGGGCTGCTGCGCAGCCCTTTCGCGACACAAGGCCGCTCCTACAGGTACATGCGATCCCTGTAGGAGCGGCCTTGTGTCGCGAAAGGGCCGCAAAGCGGCCCCAGCAATGTTGGGCTAGGCACACCTCGCAAGGCATACTACGGCCTCCCTCGGCCATAATTGCCCCCCATGCGCATCCACGTCAGCTTCATCGACCGCGTCGGCATCACCCAGGAAGTCCTGGCCCTGCTCGGTGCCCGCAACCTCAACCTCGATGCCGTGGAGATGGTCCCGCCGAACGTCTACATCGATGCCCCGACCCTGAGCCCCGCCGTGCTCGAAGAGCTGCACGACGCCCTGTTCGAGGTGCGCGGCGTACAGTCGGTGCAAGTGGTCGACATCCTCCCCGGCCAGCGCCGCCACCTGCAACTCGACGCCCTGCTCGCCGCCATGAGCGACCCGGTGCTGGCGGTGGACAGCGCAGGCAAGGTGCTGCTGGCCAACCCGGCGCTGATCGCCCTGTGCGGGCGCGAGTCAGCCGGGCGCTCGGTGGGCGAGCTGTTCGGCGATCCCGACCTGCTCCAGGCCCTGCTGGACAACAACTTCCACCTGCCCATGCGCGAGATGCAGCTCAACGGCCAGAGCCTGCTGCTCGACGCCACGCCGATCACCCACGCCGGCGGCCTGCTGACCCTGTACCCGCCCAACCGCATGGGTGAGCGCCTGTCGGCCCTGCACCACGACCATGCCGAAGGTTTCGACGCCATGCTCGGCGACTCCCCGGCCATCCGTACCCTCAAGGCCCGCGCCCTGCGCGTGGCCACCCTCGACGCACCACTGCTGGTGCACGGCGAGACCGGTACCGGCAAGGAGCTGGTGGCCCGAGCCTGCCATGCCATCAGCAGCCGCCATGCCTCGCCGTTCCTGGCGCTCAACTGCGCCGCGCTGCCCGAGAGCCTGGCCGAGAGCGAACTGTTCGGCTACGCCCCCGGCGCTTTCACCGGCGCGCAACGTGGTGGCAAGCCCGGGCTGATGGAGCTGGCCAACCAGGGCACGGTGTTCCTCGACGAGATCGGCGAGATGTCGCCCTACCTGCAAGCCAAGCTGCTGCGGTTTCTCAGCGATGGCAGCTTCCGCCGCGTGGGCGGCGACCGCGAGGTGAAGGTGGACGTGCGCATCATCAGCGCCACCCACCGCGACCTGGAGCGCATGGTCGGCGAAGGCACCTTCCGCGAAGACCTGTTCTACCGCCTCAATGTGCTCAACCTGCAGGTCCCGCCGCTGCGCGATCGCGGCCAGGACATCCTGTCGCTGGCGCAGTTCTTCATGCAGCAGGCCTGCACCCAGATCCAGCGCCCAGCCTGCCGGCTGGCGCCTGCAACGCATCCGGCACTGCTGGCCAATCCCTGGCCGGGCAACGTGCGCCAGCTACAGAACGTGATCTTCCGCGCCGCGGCCATCTGCGAAGGCAACCTGGTGGATATCGGCGACCTGGATATCGCCGGCACCTCGGTAGCACGCGGCCAGGAGGGCGAGGTCGCCAGCCTGGAACAAGCTGTCGGCGACTTCGAGCGGGAGCTGCTGCAGAGGCTGTATGCCAGCTACCCCTCGACCCGGCAGTTGGCCGGGCGCTTGCAAACCTCGCACAGCGCCATCGCCCAGCGTTTGCGCAAATATGGAATTCCCGGCAAGGCCTGACGCAACGTGAGGATTTTCCTGTCTGACTTTACCGACTGCCGGTGCAGGAAAATCACCCGCCAAAAATGCTGAAATTGCCCGTGGCATCTCGCTATCAAGCAGCTACCTCGGTCACGCGCCCGGCACCTTCCGAGTCAGTCAATTCCCTGACGTTTGACGCCATCCAGCGCTGCTCCATGCTACCTCCGTGACGGCCTAGGGACCGCAGAAGTCAGGCCGCCCTCAGGATCATCAACCTAGGAGCACCATCAATGTCTGGAACGACTCAAACCATCGATGTGCTGATCACCGTCGATGCCGATTACCTGCTCAGCAAACCCCAGGACGTAGCAGGCTCGATCGCCATGGTCACCCGCCGCGATGCCATCGACTCGCAGGCCTCCAACGACAGAGGCGAACGCGATGGCGGGGCTGAACTGTGGATCGACGCCAACCCGGGCGACAATATCCGTTGGCGGGCCACCACCCTCTCGCGCAACTTCGACCGTATCGCCTTGATCACCAGGGTCGTGCAGGGCGATCCGCACCAGGGAGGCAACTATCCGGGCAGCATGTCCACACCGATTTCCTATAACGTGCCGAACATCCCGGTACCCTATCTGGACAAGAGCGCTGCCCATGGCATCAGCAAGACCGATGTCACCTACACCTTCTGGCAAGCAGTTGCCGAAGCTCCCGGCAAGCTCTGGTACAAAGTCGGCTTTGTGCTGCTGGATCGCAACCTGAACCAGATTGGCCCCGAATACATCTGGGATCCGTACATCACCGTCAGATGAACCAGGCGTCCCCCCCCCCCCTGGCCGGCAACGGCCAGGAACTCCTCCATACCCGCCACTTGTAACGAATTAAATACACTGTATCTAATTCAATACACTCTTGTTTGAATGCGTCTACGCAAGGGTTTGATCCCGCTACGCTTTTGAATTCCTCCCCAACTGTATCGATTTCATTCCACAAGAATGACGAGCAGCCATCGATAATAATTTAACTCATTGATTTATAAACATTTTTATCGACTGGCCGCATTATTGCTAAGGGAATTCCAACCTTAAGAGCGCGGAGCCTACCGCGCCCAACGCCCCCTGCTTCCCGAGGAATTCCCATGAGCGAGTTGCGTTTCACCGAAGATCACGAATGGCTGCGCGTCGAAACTGACGGCAGCGTCACCGTGGGCATCACCGCCTACGCCCAGAACGCCCTTGGCGACGTGGTCTATGTGCAACTGCCGGAACTGCAGCAGTACGACAAGGGCGCCGAAGCCTCCACTGTGGAGTCGGTCAAAGCCGCCAGCGGGGTGTACATGCCGCTGACCGGTGAAGTGGTCGCGGTCAATGAAGGCCTGAACGACAGCCCCGAGCTGGTCAACGAAGACCCGCTGGGCGAAGGCTGGTTCTTCCGCTTCATCCCCGCCGACATGAGCCAAGTGGCCGCCCTGCTCGACCAGGCTGCCTACGACCGCTTGCTCAAAGCCAACGACGACGCCTGAGGTACCGCACCATGACCCTCAACCTCGGCACCGCCAACGAATTCATCGCCCGTCATATCGGCCCGCGCGCCGCTGACGAGCAAGCCATGCTCACCACCCTGGGCTTCGACTCGCTGGAAGCGATGACCGCCGCAGTCATCCCCGACAGCATCAAGGGCACCAGCGTGCTCGGCAGCGAAGACGGCCAGAGCGAGGCCGATGCCCTCGCCGCGCTGAAAGCCATTGCCGGCAAGAACCAGCTGTTCAAGAGCTACATCGGCCAGGGCTACTACAACACCCACACCCCGGCGCCGATCCTGCGCAACCTCCTGGAAAACCCGGCCTGGTACACCGCTTACACCCCGTACCAGCCAGAGATCTCCCAAGGCCGCCTGGAAGCGCTGCTGAACTTCCAGACCCTGATCAGCGACCTCACCGGCCTGCCGATCGCCAACGCCTCCCTGCTCGACGAGGCCACCGCCGCCGCCGAAGCCATGACCTTCTGCAAGCGCCTGTCGAAGAACAAGGCCAGCCATGCCTTCTTCGCCTCCGCGCACTGCCACCCGCAGACCCTCGACGTGCTGCGCACCCGTGCCGAGCCGCTGGGCATCGAGGTGGTGGTGGGCGACGAGCGTGAACTGGGCGATGTCAGCGCCTTCTTCGGCGCTCTGCTGCAGTACCCGGCCAGCAACGGTGACGTGTTCGACTACCGCGAAGTGGTGCAGCGCTTCCACGCCGCAGGCGCCCTGGTGGCCGTGGCCGCCGACCTGCTGGCCCTGACCCTGCTCACCCCGCCGGGCGAATTCGACGCCGACGTGGCCATCGGCAGCGCCCAGCGCTTCGGTGTGCCGCTGGGCTTCGGTGGCCCGCACGCGGCCTACTTCGCCACCCGCGACGCGTTCAAGCGCGACATGCCGGGGCGCCTGGTCGGCGTATCGATCGACCGCTTCGGCAAAAGCGCCCTGCGCCTGGCCATGCAGACCCGCGAACAGCACATCCGCCGCGAGAAGGCCACCAGCAACATCTGCACCGCCCAGGTGCTGCTGGCCAACATCGCCAGCATGTACGCCGTGTACCACGGCCCGGCCGGCCTCAAGCGCATCGCCGAGCGTACCCACGCACTGACCGCGATCCTGGCCACCGGCCTGACCAAACTGGGCGTGAAAGTGGTCACCGGCGACTTCTTCGATACCCTGACCCTGGCCACCGGCAGCGCTACCAGCGCCTTGCACGACAAGGCCCGCGCCCAGGGCATCAACCTGCGCCAGGTCGACGCCGCCCATCTGGGTCTGTCGCTGGACGAAACCAGCAGCCAGGCCGATGTCGAGGCCTTGTGGCAGCTGTTCGCCGACGGCCAGGCCACCCCGGACCTCGCCGCCCTGGCCAACACTGTCGCCGTGCGCCTGCCGGCTGGCCTGCTGCGCCAGTCGGCCATTCTCGAGCACCCGGTGTTCAACCGCTATCACAGCGAAACCGAGCTGATGCGCTACCTGCGCCGCCTGGCCGACAAGGACCTGGCGCTGGACCGCAGCATGATCCCGCTGGGCTCGTGCACCATGAAGCTCAACGCCGCCAGCGAGATGATCCCGGTGACCTGGGCCGAGTTCGGCAACCTGCACCCGTTCGCCCCGGCCGAGCAGAGCCAGGGCTACCTGCAGATGACCACCGAGCTGGAGGCCATGCTCTGCGCCGCCACCGGCTATGACGCCGTGTCGCTGCAGCCCAACGCCGGTTCCCAGGGCGAGTACGCAGGCCTCCTGGCGATCCGTGCCTACCACCGCAGCCGTGGCGACAGCCACCGCGACATCTGCCTGATCCCGTCCTCGGCCCACGGCACCAACCCCGCCACCGCGCACATGGCCGGCATGCGCGTGGTGGTCACCGCCTGCGACGCCCGCGGCAACGTCGACATCGACGACCTGCGCGCCAAGGCCATCGAGCACCGCGAGCGCCTGGCGGCGATCATGATCACCTACCCGTCGACCCACGGCGTGTTCGAGGAAGCCATCGGCGAGATCTGCGCGATCATCCACGACAATGGCGGCCAGGTGTACATCGATGGCGCCAACATGAACGCCATGGTCGGCCTGTGCGCACCGGGCAAGTTCGGCGGCGACGTCTCGCACCTGAACCTGCACAAGACCTTCTGCATCCCCCACGGCGGTGGCGGCCCGGGCGTCGGCCCGATCGGCGTCAAGTCGCACCTGGCGCCGTTCCTGCCCGGCCACGCGACGCTGGAGAACACCACGGGCGCCGTGTGCGCCGCGCCGTTCGGCAGCGCCAGCATCCTGCCGATCACCTGGATGTACATTCGAATGATGGGTGGCGCCGGCCTCAAGCGCGCCTCGCAGATGGCGATCCTCAACGCCAACTACATCGCCCGTCGCCTGGAAGAGCACTATCCTGTGCTGTACACCGGCAGCAACGGTCTGGTGGCGCATGAATGCATCCTCGACCTGCGTCCGCTCAAGGACACCAGCGGCATCAGCGTCGACGACGTGGCCAAGCGCCTGATCGACTTCGGCTTCCACGCCCCGACCATGTCCTTCCCGGTGGCCGGCACGCTGATGATCGAACCGACCGAAAGCGAGTCCAAAGAGGAACTGGACCGCTTCTGCAACGCGATGATCCAGATCCGCGAGGAAATTCGCGCCGTCGAGAACGGTAGCCTGGACAAGGACGACAACCCGCTGAAGAACGCCCCGCACACCGCGGCGGAGCTGGCCGGCGAATGGACCCACGGCTACAGCCGCGAGCAGGCGGTGTACCCGCTGCCGAGCCTGGTGGAAGGCAAGTACTGGCCGCCGGTGGGCCGGGTCGACAACGTGTTCGGCGACCGCAACCTGGTCTGCGCCTGCCCGTCGATCGAGAGCTATCAGGACGTCTGATAGCTCTTCCATGTAGGAGTGAGCCTGTGGGAGCAGGCTTTGTGGGAGCGGGCTTGCCCCGCGATTTGCGGTATCGGCCCTATCGCGGGGCAAGCCCGCTCCCACGCAGTCCACGCCCGCGCATGCCGACTCACCCAGGAGGTTGCACCATGTCCCTGAGCGTCTTCGACCTGTTCAAGATCGGCATCGGCCCCTCCAGCTCGCACACGGTCGGCCCGATGCGCGCCGCCGCGCGCTTCGCCGAAGGCCTGCGCCGTGACGGCCTGCTGGCCGGCACGGTCAGCGTCAAGGCCGAGCTGTACGGCTCGCTCGGCGCCACCGGCAAGGGCCACGGCAGCGACAAGGCCGTGTTGCTGGGCCTGGAGGGCGAGCACCCGGACACCGTCGACACCGAAACCATCCCCGCCCGCCTGCAGGCGATCCGCGACAGCGGCCGCCTGCGCCTGCTCGGCGAGCACGAAATCGCCTTCGTCGAGAAGCAGCACCTGGCGATGATCCGCAAGCCGCTGGAATACCACCCCAACGGCATGATCTTTCGCGCCTTCGACGCCGCCGGCCTGCAGATCCGCAGTCGCGAGTACTACTCGGTGGGTGGCGGCTTCGTGGTCGACGAAGAAGCCGCGGGCCACGACCGCATCGTCGAGGACAGCACCGTGCTGGCCTATCCGTTCAAGACCGGCAAGCAATTGCTGGCCCATTGCACCACCGAGCAGCTGTCGTTCAGCCAGGTGATGCTGGCCAACGAAGCCGCCTGGCGCCCGGAGGCCGAAACCCGCGCCGGCCTGCTGCGCATCTGGCAGGTGATGCAGGACTGCGTCGAGGCGGGTTGCAGGCATGAGGGCATCCTGCCGGGTGGCCTGAAGGTCAAGCGCCGCGCACCGGCGCTGTACCGCCAGCTCAGCCGTCATCCAGAGGCCAGCCTGCGCGATGCGCTGTCGGTACTCGACTGGGTCAACCTCTATGCCCTGGCGGTGAACGAGGAAAACGCCTACGGCGGGCGCGTGGTCACCGCGCCGACCAACGGCGCCGCCGGCATCGTTCCGGCGGTGTTGCACTACTACATGCGCTTCGTCCCTGGCGCCAACGAGGACGGCGTGGTGCGCTTCCTGCTCACCGCCGCGGCAATCGGCATCCTCTACAAGGAAAACGCCTCGATCTCCGGTGCCGAGGTCGGCTGCCAGGGCGAGGTCGGCGTGGCCTGCTCGATGGCCGCCGGCGCCCTGTGCGAAGTGATGGGCGGCAGCCCGCAGCAAGTGGAAAACGCCGCCGAGATCGGCATGGAACACAACCTGGGCCTGACCTGCGACCCCATCGGCGGGCTGGTCCAGGTGCCCTGCATCGAGCGCAACGCCATGGGCTCGGTGAAGGCGATCAACGCGGTGCGCATGGCCCTGCGCGGCGACGGGCAGCACTACGTCTCCCTCGACAAGGTCATCCGCACCATGCGCCAGACCGGCGCCGACATGAAAAGCAAATACAAGGAGACCGCCCGCGGCGGTCTGGCCGTCAACATCATCGAATGTTGACCCGAACAAAAAACGAGGAGTCACCGATGTCCGAAACACTGCACAAGACCCCGCTGCACGCCCTGCACCTGGAACTGGGCGCGCGCATGGTGCCCTTCGCCGGCTACGACATGCCGGTACAGTACCCGCTGGGCGTGCTCAAGGAGCACCTGCACACCCGTGAGCAGGCCGGCCTGTTCGACGTCTCGCACATGGGCCAGATCATCCTGCGCGGTAGCGACGCAGCCCGTGCCCTGGAAACCCTGGTGCCGGTGGACATCATCGACCTGCCGGTGGGCATGCAGCGCTACGCCATGTTCACCAACGCCAAGGGCGGCATCCTCGACGACCTGATGGTCGCCAACCTCGGTGACGACACCTTGTTCCTGGTGGTCAACGCAGCCTGCAAGGACCAGGACCTGGCGCACCTGCGCAAACATATCGGTGATCGCTGCGAGATCCAGCCACTGTTCGAGGAGCGCGCCCTGCTCGCCCTGCAAGGCCCGGCGGCGGTCAAGGTACTGGAGCGCCTGGCCCCGGAAGTGGCCGGCATGACCTTCATGCAGTTCCGCCCGGTCAGCCTGCTGGGCAACGACTGCTTCGTCAGCCGTTCGGGCTACACCGGCGAGGATGGCTACGAGATCTCGGTGCCGGCCGCCGCCGCCGAAACCCTGGCCCGCCGCCTGCTGGCCGAGCCCGAGGTCCAGCCGATCGGCCTGGGCGCGCGCGACTCGCTGCGCCTGGAAGCCGGCCTGTGCCTGTACGGCCACGACATGGACACCACCACCACCCCGATCGAAGCCAGCCTGCTGTGGGCCATCTCCAAGGTGCGCCGCGCCGATGGCACGCGCGCCGGTGGCTTCCCCGGTGCCGAAACCGTATTCACCCAGCAACAGACTGGCGTGGCACGCAAGCGGGTCGGCCTGCTACCGCAGGAACGCACGCCAGTGCGTGAGGGCGCGCAGATCGTCGACCAGGCTGGCAAGGTGGTCGGTGAAGTGTGCAGTGGCGGCTTTGGTCCGACGCTCGGTGCGCCCGTGACCATGGGCTATGTCGATAGCGAACATGCGGCCCTCGACACGGCATTGTTTGCCGTCGTCCGTGGCAAGCAAGTTGCCCTTAAGGTCAGCAAAATGCCTTTCGTGGCACAACGTTACTACCGTGGCTGAATGAGTGGTTTGGACGGGTTCGACATATTCGTTTTCGAACCTGTCCAATAACTTCTGAACATAGCGCCAGCCCAGGCGCCACGCCGTTTCCGACAAATCGTTCGGTTATCGGGAAAACCCTGATTTTCACCCCCCGCAAGGGCTTGTTTTTCGCTCGGCAGTTGGCGTAGAGTCATCGCACTGTGTTTGCATGGGTCGCAACAGTTCGTGACCTGGGCCAGTAGCCGCAATCTGCTACAACCCGTTCGACGTCTCTTACTTTCCTGCAACCCAGCCCAGTAGTCTTTCACTTACAAAAGCGTGAAAGAAACTGTCATCAAAATTCAAGTTTCATAGGAAATAAGACAATGGCTGAGCGTCAGAACGGTACCGTCAAGTGGTTCAATGACGAGAAAGGTTACGGCTTCATCACCCCTGAGAGCGGTGCTGATCTGTTTGTTCACTTCCGTGCCATCGAAGGCAACGGCTTCAAGAGCCTGAAAGAAGGCCAGAAAGTCACCTTCGAAGCCGTGCAAGGCCAGAAAGGCCTGCAGGCTGACAAAGTTCAGGTTGTCGCCTAAGCGATTACCCGAATTCAAAAAGCCCCTGCCAAGTGCAGGGGCTTTTTTTTACCCGTAGAATAGCGGCTTCGCCATTCGGAGCCGTCCTGCATGTCCAAGCCCCTGCTCTCACCCCAGGGTGACTTCCCCCCCGTCGGCCTGGGCCGCCGGCTGGCCGCGATGTTCTATGACTTCCTGCTGTGCACCGCCCTGCTGATCGTCACCGCCGGCGCCTACAAGATGATCCAGATGGCGATCATCGGCGAGGCGCGCATGCGTGAGCTGACCGAGGCCGGCGCGCTGGATGGCGATCCGTTGCTGTCGACGATCCTGCTGTTCGCCCTGTTCGGCTTCTTCGCCAAATTCTGGACCCATGGCGGCCAGACCCTGGGCATGCAAGTGTGGGGCATGCGCGTGCAGAACGCCGACGGCAGCGCCATCAGCCTGTGGCAGGCGCTGCTGCGCTTTTTGGTGTCGATCGCGTCCTGGCTGTGCCTGGGGCTGGGGTTCTTCTGGTCGTTGATCGACAAGCGCCAGCGCAGCTGGCACGACATTTACTCCGAGACGCAGCTGGTGCGTCTGCCCAAGCGCAAGAAGTGATCTAGCCAGGCGTCATGTATGGCGTGGGAGCGGGCTTGCCCCGCGATTGCAATGCAAGGCATCACGCAGCCATCGCGGGGCAAGCCCGCTCCCACGAAACACGCGCAAAAAGAAGCCGACCCAGAGGTCGGCTTCTTTTTGCGGCTCAGGCCATTATCCGGCCCGGCGCATCAACCACAAACCGGCCAGCGCACAGATCCCCGCAGGGATCACCACCGCCAGCAACGGCGGGAAGCCGAACACCTGGCTCGATGGCCCCAGCAAGTCCCCGGCGATGCGGAACACGAAGCCCACCAGCACGCCGGTGAACACGCGCTGCCCCAGGGTCACGGAACGCAGCGGGCCGAAGATGAACGAAATCGCCATCAATACCAACGCCGCGGTGACCAGCGGTTGCAGGACCTTGGTCCAGAACGCCAGCCAGTAGCGCGAGTTGTTCAGTCCCTGGTCGGCCAGGTAGTGGATGTAGTCCCACAGCCCGGTGATCGACAGCGACTCCGGCGCCAGCACCACGGTGTTGAGCAGCTCCGGCGTCACCGAGACGTCCCACACCTCTTCAGGGCTCTTGACCACTTCGGTGTGGTCGCCGCGGAAGTAGGTCGTGGAGACATCGTTGAGCATCCACTTGCCTTCCACATACTGCGCCCGGCGGGCAAAGCTGGAGGTCTGGATCTTGCGCTCGGCGTCGAAGCGGTAGCGGGTCACGCCCAGCAGCAGGCCATTGGGCTGCACCGAGTTGATATGCACGAACTCCTCGCCCTGGCGGTGCCACATGCCGCGCTTGGAGCTTTGCGCCTCGCCGCCACCCTGGGCCAGCGATCGGTCGGCCTGGGCCTTGTTCTCGGTCACCGGGGCCACGTACTCGCCGATCAGCAGGCCGACCAGCATCAGCACCAGCATCGGCTTCATCACCGCCCAGACGATGCGCCCGATGGACACGCCGGCAGCGCGCATGATGGTCAGTTCGCTGCTGCTGGCCAGGCTGCCCAGGCCGATCAGGCAGCCGATCAGGGCCGCCATCGGCAGCATGTCGTAGAGACGGCGCGGCGCGGTCAGCAGGACGAAGCTGCCAGCATCCATGAAGGTATAGGTGGCACTCAGGTCGTTCAGTTCGTCGATCAGGGCGAACAGCGAGGCCAGGCCGAGGATGATGCCCAGCACGGCAGCGATCGCCAGCAACACGCTCTTGCCGATGTAGCGGTCCAGTTTAACCACGGGCCACCTCCGCACGACGGGCGGCGCGCTTGAGGCGCATCGGTTCCCAGTACATCAGCGCCAGGCCGATCAGCAGGAACAGGCCATGGACCCACCACATACCCAGCGAGATGGGCAGCTTGCCCTTCTCCAGGGCGCTACGCACGGAAATCAGCATCGTCAGATAGGCCATGTACAAAAGGATCGCCGGCAGCAGCTTGAGGAAGCGGCCCTGGCGTGGGTTGACGCGCGACAGCGGCACCGCCAGCAGCGTCACGACGAACACCAGCAGTGGCAGCGACAGGCGCCATTGCAGCTCGGCTCGCTCGCGAATGCCTTCATGCCCGAACAGTTCGGACGTCGGGATCGCTTCGCGGTCGGTGACTTCCTCGGCGACTTCCGGCTTGGGCAGCAGCACGCCATAGGTGTCGTACTTGATCGCCCGGTAGTCGGCCTGGCCCGGATTGCCGTCGTAGCGGTAGCCATTCTCCAGCACCAGGTAGCGGTTGCCGTCGGCCTGCACTTCCTGGTGGCCCTTCTCGGCGACCAGCACCGAAGGCGCGCGGTCCTTGGTCTTGTCCTGGTTGAAGCGCTTCTCGGAGATGAACACCCCGCCGAGCTTGATGCGGTCATCGGACAGCTGCTCGGTGTAGGTCACCCGGGAGCCGTCGCGCAGGGTCTGGAAACGGCCCGGCACCAGGGTGTCGAACTCGGTCAGGGCATCCTGCTGGGCAATGATCTTCTGCACCTGGGCAACGCCCAGCGGCGCCAGGCTCAAGCTCAGCCAGGCGACCAGCAGGGCGACCAGCGCCGCCGGCACCATGGTCACGGTCAGCAGGCGCTGCTGGCTCATGCCGGTGGCCGACAGCACGGTCATCTCGCTTTCGAGATACAACCGGCCATAGGCGAGCAGGATGCCGAGGAACAGCCCCAGCGGCAGGATCAGTTGCAGGAAGCCCGGCAGGCGGAACCCCATGATCATGAACAGCACGCTTGGATCGAGCGCGCCCTGGGCCGCCTGGGCCAGGTATTTGATGAAGCGCCCGCTCATGATGATCACCAGCAGCACGGCGCTGACGGCGCTCAAGGTCACCAGGACCTCGCGGGACAGATAACGAAAGACGATCAAACCAGACACTCCTGGGTTGTCAGGGGCGGAAAGCCAAACGAACGATTCGGACAGCCAAGACCAATGCCGGTTCGCCAAGGCGAACCTCCATGTAAAAGTGCGCGCATTATCCTGTGATTGACGGCGCCTGTCACTTGGCCACGCAGCATGGCGCATATCGGGGTTGTCATCGTGGTCGCGGCAGGCTCAAACTGGCAGCTTTTCCGCTGGCAGGCATTACCCCGCCAGCCGCGTGTTCCGAGCGCTTGCGAAAGACAGCGCCCACTGACAGACAGATCATTCGGGGACCCCAGACATGGAATTGGTTGTAAAGAGCGTAGCCGCTGTATCCGTCAAGACCGCGACCTTGGTCGTACCCGTCGGTGAAGGGCGCAAGCTCGGCGCCACCGCCAAGGCCGTCGACCAGGCCAGCGAAGGCGCGATCAGCGCGCTGCTCAAGCGTGGCGACCTGGCCGGCAAGCCGGGCCAGACCCTGCTGCTGCACAACCTGCCGGGCCTGAAGGCCGAGCGCGTGCTGCTGGTCGGCAGCGGCAAGGACGAAGCCCTCGGCGATCGCGCCTGGCGCAAGCTGGTCGCCAGCGTCGCAGGCGTGCTCAAGGGCCTGGGCGGCAGTGATGCCGTGCTGGCCCTGGACGACATCGCCGTCACCGGCCGCGATGGCCACTACGGCAAGTACCGCCTGCTGGCCGAGACCCTGCTCGACGGCAACTACGTGTTCGATCGCTACAAAAGCCAGAAGGCCGAGCCCCGCGCCATCAAGAAAGTCACCCTGCTCACCGCCAAGGCCGGCCAGGCCGAGGCCGAGCGCGCCGTGAAGCACGCCAGCGCCATCGCCACCGGCATGGCCTTCACCCGCGACCTGGGCAACCTGCCGCCGAACGTCTGCCACCCGAGCTTCCTCGCCGAGCAGGCCAAGGACCTGGGCAAGGCGCACAAAGGCCTCAAGGTCGAGGTGTTGGACGAGAAGAAGATCAAGGACCTGGGCATGGGCGCGTTCTATGCCGTGGGCCAGGGCAGCGACCAGCCGCCGCGGCTGATCGTGCTCAACTACCAGGGCGCCAAGAAGAGCGAAAAACCGTTCGTGCTGGTCGGCAAGGGCATCACCTTCGACACCGGCGGCATCAGCCTCAAGCCCGGTGCCGGCATGGACGAGATGAAGTACGACATGTGCGGCGCCGCCAGCGTGTTCGGCACCCTGCGTGCCGTGCTCGAGCTGCAGTTGCCGATCAACCTGGTGTGCCTGCTGGCCTGCGCCGAGAACATGCCGAGCGGCGGCGCCACCCGTCCGGGCGACATCGTCACCACCATGAGCGGGCAGACCGTCGAGATCCTCAACACCGACGCCGAAGGCCGCCTGGTGCTGTGCGACACCCTCACCTACGCCGAGCGTTTCAAGCCGCAGGCGGTGATCGACATCGCCACCCTGACCGGCGCCTGCATCGTCGCCCTGGGCAGCCATACCTCGGGCCTGATGGGCAACGACGACGCGCTGGTCGGCCAACTGCTGGACGCCGGCAAGCGCGCCGACGACCGCGCCTGGCAGCTGCCGCTGTTCGACGAGTACCAGGAGCAACTGGACAGCCCGTTCGCCGACATCGCCAACATCGGTGGCCCGAAGGCCGGCACCATCACCGCCGGCTGCTTCCTGTCGCGTTTCGCCAAGGCCTACCACTGGGCGCACCTGGACATCGCCGGCACCGCCTGGATCAGCGGCGGCAAGGACAAGGGCGCCTCGGGCCGCCCGGTACCGCTGCTCACCCAGTACCTGCTGGACCGCGCCGGCGCCTGATGGCGCATGGCCGGTGGCGCTCACGCGCCACCGGCCGGCACTGAACGATCATGAGCAAAGTCGATTTCTACATCCTGCCCAGCGACTCACTGTCGGTGCGGCTGGATTTCGCCTGCAAGCTGTGTGAAAAGGCCTGGCGCCTCGGCCACCGGGTCTACCTGCATTGCCAGGACGAGGCCCAGCGCAGCGAGCTCGACCTGCGCCTGTGGCAGTTCAAGGGCGAGGCCTTCGTGCCCCACGACCACGCCGAACAGCACCCGGACGCCGTTGTCGCGCTGGGTGTCGGCAGCGATGCCGGCGAACACCGTGACCTGCTGATCAACCTGGGCGGCGATGTCCCCGCCTTCGTCGGCCAGTTCGAACGGGTCGCCGAGATCGTCGTCGAGGAACCGGCCATCCGCCTGGCCGCTCGCGAGCGATTCCGTTTCTACCGCGAACAGGGCTATGCTCTGCAAGATCACCGCTTACAGCGACTCTGACGACGATGGACAAGCAGCTGAACTCCCTGACCCATTCCGCCCACCTGCTCGACGACCTCGAGTCGATCCGCGAGCTGCTGGGCGACGCCGACCTGCAACCGCCGCTGCTGACCGAGACGGTGGAGCAGATTCCCCTGCTGCTCGACGAGCCGGCCCCCGCGTCGCCCGTCGCCGAGGCAGCGCCGGTAGCGGCCCCGGCACCTGAAGAGGATGCCCAGACCCGCCGCCAGGACACCCTGCTGCACCTGGACACCGAACTGCGCGCCGCCGCGCAACTGATCATGCAGGACGTGATCAACGATTTCACCCCGCATATCGAGACCGAGATCAAGCGTCGCCTCGATGCGCGGCTGGAGCGGTTGCTCAAGCGATCCGAGTAACCATTCGTCCGGATCGCGGGGCAAGCCCGCTCCCACGGCAACACGTGGGAGCGGGCTTGTCCCGCGATGGGCGCTACACCTGTCTTGAAGCGCGCAGCTTGGTTATACTTCCCGGCTTTCCCGAATTAATGCCTAAGGGTCCCGCCGCGCATGGATAAGACCTACCAGCCGCACGCCATCGAAACTTCCTGGTACAACACCTGGGAGTCCGAGAACTATTTCGCTCCACAAGGTGCAGGCGAGTCCTACACCATCATGATCCCGCCGCCGAACGTGACCGGCAGCCTGCACATGGGCCACGGCTTCAACAACGCGATCATGGACGCGCTGATCCGCTTCCGCCGCATGCAGGGTCGCGACACCCTGTGGCAGCCGGGCACCGACCACGCCGGTATCGCTACCCAGATGCTGGTGGAGCGCCAGCTCGAGGCCAAGGGCCAGAACCGTCATGACCTGGGTCGTGAGAAGTTCCTGGAGAAGGTCTGGGAGTGGAAGGATCAATCGGGCGGCAACATCAGCCGCCAGATCCGCCGCCTGGGCTCGTCGGTGGACTGGAGCCGCGAGCGCTTCACCATGGACGACGGCCTGTCCGAAGCGGTCAAAGAGGCTTTCGTGCGCCTGCACGAAGACGGCTTGATCTACCGCGGCAAGCGCCTGGTCAACTGGGACACCAAGCTGCACACGGCGATTTCCGACCTCGAAGTGGAAAACCACGACGAGAAGGGCCACCTGTGGAACCTGCGCTACCCGCTGGCCGACGGCGCCAAGACCGCCGAAGGCAAGGACCACCTGGTGGTCGCCACCACCCGTCCGGAAACCCTGCTGGGTGACGTCGCCGTCGCGGTCAACCCGACCGACGAGCGCTACCAGGCACTGATCGGCAAGTTCGTCGAACTGCCGCTGGTCGGCCGTCGCATCCCGATCGTCGCCGACGACTACTGCGACCCGGAGTTCGGCACCGGCTGCGTGAAGATCACCCCGGCCCACGACTTCAACGACTATGAAGTCGGCAAGCGCCACAACCTGCCGCTGCTGAACATCTTCGACAAGAACGCCACCGTGCTGGCCGCCGTGCAGGCGTTCAACCTCGACGGCAGCGTCAACGAAGGTATCGACACCTCGCTGCCGGCCCAATACGCCGGCCTCGACCGCTTTGTCGCGCGCAAGCAGATGGTCGCCGACCTGGACGCCCAGGGCCTGCTGGTCAGCATCGACGACCACGCCCTGAAGGTACCGAAGGGCGACCGTTCCGGCACCGTCATCGAGCCGTGGCTGACCGACCAGTGGTATGTCTCCACCAAGCCGCTGGCCGAGCCTGCCATTGCCGCCGTGGAAGACGGCCGCATCCAGTTCGTGCCCAAGCAGTACGAGAACATGTACTTCTCCTGGATGCGTGACATCCAGGACTGGTGCATCAGCCGCCAGCTGTGGTGGGGCCACCGCATCCCGGCCTGGTACGACGAGGCCGGCCAAGTCTACGTCGGCCGCGACGAGGCCGAAGTACGCGCCAAGCACAACCTGGGCAGCGAGGTGAAACTGCGCCAGGACGACGACGTGCTCGACACCTGGTTCAGCTCGGGCCTGTGGACCTTCTCCACCCTGGGCTGGCCGGAGCAGACCGAGTTCCTGAAGAAATTCCACTCCACCGACGTGCTGGTCACCGGCTTCGACATCATCTTCTTCTGGGTCGCCCGGATGATCATGCTGACGATGCACCTGATCAAGAACGAGGACGGCACCCCGCAGGTACCGTTCAAGACCGTCTACGTGCACGGCCTGGTCCGCGACGGCCAGGGCCAGAAGATGTCCAAGTCCAAGGGCAACGTCCTCGACCCGCTGGACATCGTCGACGGCATCACCCTCGACGCCCTGCTGGAAAAACGCACCAGCGGCATGATGCAGCCGAAGCTTGCCGAGAAGATCGCCAAGCAGACCAAGGCCGAGTTCCCCGAAGGCATCGCCAGCTACGGCACCGACGCCCTGCGCTTCACCTTCTGCTCGCTGGCCTCCACCGGTCGTGACATCAAGTTCGACATGGGCCGCGTCGAAGGCTACCGCAACTTCTGCAACAAGATCTGGAACGCCGCCCGCTACGTGCTGGACAAGGGCGAGGACTGCGGCCAGAACGGCGAGGCCTACGAGCTGTCGCTGGCCGACCGCTGGATCATCTCGCAGCTGCAGCGCACCGAAGCCGAGGTTACCCGCCAGCTCGAGCAGTTCCGCTTCGACCTGGCCAGCCAGGCGCTGTACGAGTTCATCTGGAACCAGTACTGCGACTGGTACCTGGAGCTGTCCAAGCCGGTGCTGTGGGACGAGACCGCCCCGGTCGAGCGCGCCCGCGGCACCCGTCGCACCCTGGTGCGCGTGCTGGAAGTCGCCCTGCGCCTGGCGCACCCGTTCATGCCGTTCATCACCGAAGAGATCTGGCAGCGCATCGCGCCGCTGGCCGGCATCGAAGGCAAGACCATCATGCTGCAGCCGTGGCCTGAAGCGAACGAAAGCCGCATCGACGCTGCCGCCGAAGGCGACATCGAGTGGCTCAAGGAGCTGATGGTGGGCCTGCGCAACATCCGCGCCGAGATGAACATCGGCCCGGGCAAGCCGCTGCCGCTGTTCCTGAAGAACGCCAACGCCGACGACCAGCGTCGCCTGCAGGAAAACGAAGCCCTGCTGAAGAAACTGGCCAAGGTCGAGTCGTTCACCGTGCTGGGCGAGCAGGACGAAGCGCCGCTGTCGGCCACCGCGCTGGTGGGTGATCTGCAGGTGCTGGTGCCGATGGCCGGCCTGATCGACAAGGACGCCGAACTTGCGCGCCTAAGCAAAGAGATCCAGCGTTTGCAGGGTGAAGTCCAGCGCGTCGGTGGCAAGCTGTCCAACGCCGCCTTCGTCGACAAGGCACCGCCTGCGGTGATCGAGAAGGAACGCGCCAAGCTGGCCGAGTCGGAGCAGGCCCTGGCCAACTTCACCGAGCAGCATGCGCGGATTGCTGCGCTGTAATCATCTACATCGCTGACTGACCGGCGAGGGCTTCGCCCTCGTTCGCGGCACAAGGCCGCTCCTACAGGGAATTGCATGGCTCACAGGCCTGCGCTTTCCTGTAGGAGCGGCCTTGTGCCGCGAAAGGGCCGCAAAGCGGCCCCTGGACCAGCAAGGCAACACCGGATCCGACAATGACCGAAAAACCCACCCTGCACCCACGCAACCGCCACCAGGGCCGCTACGACTTCCCCGCCCTGATCAAGGCGCACCCGGACCTGGCCCGCTTCACCATCACCAACCCCTACGGCAAGCCCAGCATCGACTTCGCCAACCCCGAAGCTGTGCGAGTATTCAACCGCGCGCTGCTCAAGGCCCAGTACGGCATCCAGCACTGGGACATCCCGGCTGACTACCTGTGCCCACCTATCCCCGGCCGGGCCGACTACATCCACGTGCTGGCCGACCTGCTGGCCGAGGACAATGCCGGCGAGATCCCCCGCGGCGCCCAGGTACGCGCCCTGGATATCGGCGTCGGCGCCAACTGCATCTACCCCCTGCTCGGCCACAGCGACTACCGCTGGCGCTTCACCGGCTCCGACATCGACGGCGTGGCCCTGGCCTCGGCCAAGGCCATCGTCCAGGCCAACAAGCTCGACAAGGCCATCAGCCTGCGCCAGCAAGCGCAGCCCAGGCACATTCTCAGTGGCTTGCTGCAGGCCGACGAACGCTTCGACGTCACCCTGTGCAACCCGCCGTTCCACGCCTCCCGCGAGGAAGCCACCCGCGGCAGCCAGCGCAAGTGGAAGAACCTCGGCAAGCAGGACCCCAAGCGCAAGCTGCCGGTACTGAACTTCGGCGGGCAGAACAATGAACTGTGGTGCGAAGGCGGCGAGATCCGCTTCGTCAGCCAACTGGTCGCCGAAAGCGCCCAGTACGCGACCCAGGTGCTGTGGTTCACCAGCCTGGTGTCCAAGGCCAGCAACCTGCCGGGTATCGAGGCGGCCTTGAAGAAGGCCGGGGTGAAGGCCCTGCGCATCGTCGAAATGGGCCAGGGGCAGAAGCAGAGTCGCATGGTCGCCTGGAGTTTCCAGGACGACAGCGCACGCCAGCAATGGCATGCCGCGCGCAAATCACAGGCATGAAAAAACCGCGCCCGGGCAAGCCGGGCGCGGTTTCGTCAACGCATCAACAATTACTTGTTGATCGAGTCGGTCAGCACTTTGGCTGGAACGAACTTGACGACTTTCTTGGCAGCGATTTCGATGGCAGCGCCAGTCGAAGGGTTGCGGCCGGTACGGGCAGGACGCTCGGAGACTTTCAGCTTGCCGATGCCTGGCAGGGTGATTTCGGCGCCGTTTTCCAGTTGGTCGGCAACGATCTGGCCCAGTTGCTCCAGTGCATTACGCGCGGTGGTTTTCGGCGCGTCGATAGCTTCAGCGATGTCGGCAATCAGTTGGTCTTTGGTCAGTGCCATGGTGGTGTTCCTTCCCTATCAAATCAGAGGTTGTGCAGCATGCTTGGTCGGTGGTCGGGCCAGCCCGGGACAATCCAGAGGCCGCGTCGATCGCGTATGTAGATACGCAAATCGGCGTTTGGTTCGACACCGCGCAAGCGATCTGCCAGCAATGCGCCACCCAAGGGGCGCAAGACCGCGCAAAGCTACCACAGGAATCGAGAAATATCCGCTGTCGACATTGATTTTGTGCAGGTTTTTCGGGGGTTTTCGGAAAAATCGCAAAAAAATGAGCAAAAAACGAACAACCGGCATTTGTGCCAATATCTGGCCACTGCATCACCCCTACCCTGAGGTAAACTGAGCGACTTTTGCAGCGCGACTTTTCACCGCTCAGACCACCGAGAATTCCATGCCAATCCGTCATTGCATCGTTCACCTGATCGACAAGAAGCCCGATGGCAGCCCCGCCGTGCTCCATGCGCGCGACAGCGAACTGGTAGCCTCCGACGCCATCGAGAACCTGCTGGCCGACCTCAACGACAGCTACAACGCCAAACAAGGCAAAGCCTGGGGCTTTTTCCACGGCGAGTCCGGCGCCTACCCGTTCAGTGGCTGGCTCAAGCAGTATCTGGATGAGGAAAAGGACTTCGCCGCCTTCAGCCGCATCGCGGTCGAGCACCTGCAGAAGCTGATGGAAGAGTCCAACCTGTCCACCGGCGGCCACGTGCTGTTCGCCCATTACCAGCAGGGCATGACCGAGTACCTGGCCATCGCCCTGCTGCACCACAGCGAAGGCGTGGCGGTGAACGCCGAACTCGACGTCACCCCGTCGCGCCACCTGGACCTGGGCCAGCTGCACCTGGCGGCGCGGGTCAACCTGTCCGAGTGGAAGAACAACCAGAACTCCAAGCAGTACATCTCGTTCATCAAGGGCAAGAACGGCAAGAAGGTTTCGGATTATTTCCGTGATTTCATCGGCTGCCAGGAAGGCGTCGACGGCCCGGGCGAAACCCGCACGCTGCTCAAGGCCTTCAGCGACTTCGTCGAGAAAGAAGACCTGCCGGAAGAGTCCGCCCGGGAGAAGACCCAGACCCTGGTCGACTACGCCACCACCCAGACCAAGCTGGGCGAGCCGGTGACGCTGGAAGAGCTCTCCAGCCTGATCGACGAGGATCGGCCCGAGGCGTTCTACGACCATATCCGCAACAGCGACTACGGGCTGTCGCCGGAGATCCCCGCCGACAAACGTACCCTCAACCAGTTCCGCCGCTTTACTGGGCGTGCCGAGGGGTTGTCGATCAGTTTCGAGGCGCATTTGCTGGGCTCGAAGGTGGAGTATGACGAAGAAGCGGGGACGCTGGTGATCAAGGGCTTGCCGACGCAACTGATCGACCAGTTGAAGCGACGCAAGGACTGAAATCGCCGGGGGCGCGTTTGAACTGGCCTAATGATTTTGGACACCTTCATCGGGCGCTATGATGGCGCCCAATTGGAGGCAAAATCAGTGCGTAAATCTTATTCAAGAGAATACAAAGTCCAAGCTGCCGAAATGGTGCTGGATGGTGGGCAGTCAGTTCCTGAGGTCTGTGCAGCCCTTGGGCTGGGCCCTACCGCGCTTCGCCGCTGGGTTGATCAGGTGCGTGAAGAGAGAGCCGGTAAGGTTCCTGCTGGAGCCAAAGCGATCACACCCGAGCAGCAACGAATTGAAGAACTCGAAGCGCTGGTTCGGCAAAAGGATCGGGATATCGAAATCCTAAAAAAGGCCAGTGCTCTCCTGCTTCGGGACTCCAAAGATCGTTCTCGCTGATCAACGAGCTGAGTGAGCAATACCCTGTTGTCGACTGCTGCCGCGTGCTTGGGGTTAAGCGCAGCAGTTTCTATGCGTGGCGCAAACGGCAAGGACGTGAAAACCCGGCAAGAGATGCGCTACGCCTGCTGGTAATCAAGCACTTCAACGCATCGCGAAGTGCTTCTGGCTCGCGAACCCTGGCGCAGGAATTGCGGCACGAAGGCCATGAAATAGGACGATACAAGGTGCGTGCGCTAATGCGTGAAGCTGGCCTGAAGTGCAAACAGCGCAGGCCGCACCGCTATCGGTCATCAGGGGCAGAAGCGTTGATCGCCGAGAATCAGCTGAAGCGCAATTTCAAGGTTTCGGCGATCAATGAGGTTTGGTGTGGCGATGTGACCTATATCCAGGTTGGCAGGCGCTGGCTGTACCTAGCCGCCGTGATTGACCTCTATGCCCGTCGCGTAGTGGGTTGGGCATTCTCGATGATTGCAGATGCCAACTTAGCTTGTAACGCCCTGCGCATGGCCGCTGAATCGCGGGGTAGGCCGGCGGGCGTAATGTTTCATTCAGACCAGGGCTGTCAGTACACCAGCCATAAATTCAGAGCCGCGCTCGATGAGTACAACTTGAACCAGAGCATGAGCCATCGAGGCCAATGCTGGGATAACGCTGCCATGGAGCGATTCTTCGGAGCATTGAAATCAGAATGGGTGCCGGCAGAGGGTTACGAGACCGAAGCGCAGGCACGAGTGGATATCCAGGCTTATCTGATGCGCTACAACCTCAAGCGCCTCCACAGCTACAACGGCTATGAAACGCCAGTAGCCATGGAGGAAAAGCTCAAGGCAGCGGCATGAACCTTAACCGGTGTCCAAAATTACTTGACCAGTTCAGTTGCGCCCCTTTCGCGGCACAAGGCCGCTCCTACAGGAATCGCGCTCCCCTTGTACAAGCGGCCTTGTGCCGCGAAAGGGCTGCAAAGCAGCCCCAGCGATCTCGAACGGATCACCGATTCATCAGACTTTCCCCATTCCCTGTAGTCCATTTCCCAAACATACTCCCAAGCCCTTTCAAGCCATTGCGGTGGTCTGGGTTGGCCTCTAGTCTCGGGCAGTCGCTGCACATTCAGCGATCGGCTTTGACAGGCCGCTGAGAACCTTCCGCATGGATTTCGCTCTATGGCGGCTGTGCGTGGGGCACCTCGTGTGCGCCGGGTCAGGTTCTCTCACCGGTCTGTCAACCCACGTATAGCTGCCACCCACTTGTTTGACAGCAGTTGGTGGCGGCCCTTCTGAGAGAGCCAAGCCAATGCTAAAGATCGTCCCCGATCCACCCCACAACCCTCACTCCCTCGAAGACACCCTCATCCAGGCCACCGAGTACGCCCTGTGCGCCTTGACCGTGGCCCATCATGCCGTGCAGCTCAAACCCAGGTCGCCGGCTGCCGTGCTGATGATGGCGTCGATGCATGAAATGGAGTCGCTGCGTGTGTTGCTCGAAGCGGCGTTGATCCAGGTACAGATGCCAGCGCAGATGCCGACGTTGCACTAGGCCGCGATGCATGTGTTGCCTGTGCGGGCCCTTTCGCGGGTAAACCCGCTCCCACAGAATCACCTGTGCCTTGGAGCCAGCGCTGTACTTGTGGGAGCGGGTTTACCCGCGAAGAGGCCCGCACAGGCACCGACCATTTCAGGGAGAGAATTATGACTACAGAAGATACCCCCACCACCGTCGGCAAGACCAAGTTCTACCAGGGCGAAGGCATGACCGACCCGCTGTTCTGCATCGAACCCGGCATCCCCTGCCAGCACGCCCGCGACCAGGCCTCGGAACTGATCGGCTGCGTACGCGACCTGACCATCACCGGGATCATGGAGGAAAAGCCTCAGTTACTCTGGGCGTCGTATTACCTGAGCGCCCTGGCCAAAGCATTGATGGATGATGCCGAACTAGGCATGAAGCACTGAACAGGGAACAAGGCGGCGCCATAGGTGTGCAGGGCCAAGGCGCCGCAACCCGTCTCGGGTGCCCTGGCGAGGACACTACCCCCCGAGTCCGGCATAGGACGCCACCAACGCCTCCTTCGCCGCCTTGCGCAGCTTCTTCACCAACCGCTCCTGGCGCAAGGCCTCGCCCTTGTCCGGCCACTGCTCCACATACACCAGCGCCTGCGCCGGGCTGGTCTTGAAATAGCGCGCGCCCTGCCCTTTCTGGTGCTTGATGAAACGCCGCTGCGGATCGTCGCTGATACCGCAGTACAACGAGCCATTGGCGGCACGCACCAGGTAGACGTACCAGGGTTTGCAGTCGGGGGAAGTCGCTGTTTCGCTCACGGCTCGGTTCGGTGCAACGGAAGAAGGCCGCCAGCTTAACGCCTCAGCGCGCCTGCTGGAATGCGCGAAGCCCCTTGAACGCCTGCTGGCGCACCTTGTTCTGCAGCATCGGCGTCCAGCCCAGCAGCACGCCCGGCATGCCCAGCGCCTGACGCGCCCAGCGCCACAGGTCGAAGATATCGTCGTGTTGGCAGATCAGCCCGTCGCGGATCACGAAGCGCGCCTGGATATCGTTGACCACCACCCGCCCGGTCTGGCTGAACAGGTAGGTCGCCACCCAGTGCGCGCCATCGCTGCGCACGTCGTCGAAAGTCAGGGTGAAGTCCTTGGCGCGGGCGGTGAGCATCCGCCACATGTCACCCGCGTCACGCCCGCGCAGGGTGCCGAAGACCGGGTCGCTGAAGACGATGTCCTCGCTGTAGCAGGCCACCATGGCCTCGGCGTCCAAACGCTGGAAGGCCTGGTAGAAACGGGTGATCAGGGCGCTGTTGGCATCACTCATGGACTGTTCCTGCGCAAGGTGCGAAACCCGCAAGATACTGCCTGGATGCCAGCAACACCATGCCCATTCGCGTCGTGAATGACGATCGCGGGTCAAGTCAGCGCCTTAAACGTGCTCGCTGCTGACCTGCACATGCAGCGCCCGCCCGGCGCCGAGACCGAACAGGATCGCCCCGACGCCCAGCACCGCGAAGATCCAGCCCACCGCGCTCCAGCCTCCGGTCAGATCATGCACCAGGCCAACCGCGAACGGCCCCATGGAGGCCAGCGTGTAGCCCACACCCTGAGCCATGCTCGACAGGTTCGCCGCCACATGGGCGTCCTTGGAGCGCAGCACGATCAGGGTCAGTGCCAGGGAGAAGGTACCGCCCTGCCCCAGGCCGAGCAGGATCGCCCAGCCCCACAGCCCCTCGATCGGCGCATACAGGCAACCGAACAACCCGCCCAGGGTCACCAGCATCACCACCACGATGGCCAGGCGCTGGTCCTTGCCCCGCGTGGCCAGCCAGGGAGCGCTCAGGGAACTGATCAGTTGCACGATCACCGAACCGGACAGCACCAGCCCCGCCTCGGTCGGGCTCAGCCCGCGGCCGATCAGGATCGAAGGCAACCAGCCGAACACGATGTAGGCCAGCGACGATTGCAGGCCCATGTACAGCGTCACCTGCCAGGCCAGCGGGTCGCGCCACAGGCCGCGCACGCGGTAGGCCACCTTGTGCACGCCATGACCCTGTCGGGACTGGGGTAGCCAGACCAGCATCGCCAGCAAGGCAGGCAGCAGCCAGAAGCCCAGCCCCAGTGCCCAGCTGTCATCGAAGTGGCGGGTCAAGGGCACCGTGGCCCCGGCGGCCATCGCGGCGCCCAGACACAGCGCCATGGTGTAGACGCCGGTCAGGGTACCGGCGTGCTGGGGGAAGTCGCGCTTGACGATACCTGGCAGCAGCACGCCGATGATGCCGATGCTCGCCCCCGCCATCAGGCTGCCGAGGAACACACCAGTGGCGCCCAGGGTGCTGCGCACCAGGATGCCCAGCGCCAGGGTCAGCAGGATGCCGAAGATCACCCGCTCGCTGCCGAAGCGGCGCGCCAGGATCGGCGCCAGTGGCGCGAACAGCCCCAGGCACAGCACCGGCAAGGTGGTCAGCAGGCCGGCTTGCGATGCGCTGAGCCCCAGCCCTTCAGAGACCTGGCCGAGCACCGGCGACATGCTCGACAGCGCGGGGCGCAGGTTCAGCGCCACCAGCACCAGGCCCAGCAGCAACAGCCAGGGCTTGTGCAGCACCACGGGCTGTTGCTGGACCTGCTCGTCGTCGGCTTCGGCGTCGATCAGCAGTTCATCGAGCTCCGCCTCGCGGGGAGCGGTATTGCGGGTCAGTTGTTCGGCCATGGCCTTCTCGTTATCAGGATTCGATGAGGGTCCGGCTCAGGTGCTTGGCCCGCTCCGGATCACGTTGTTCGAGGGCGTCGAGGATCTGCCCGTGCAGGTCGAACACGGCCTGGCAACGGGGGACGGTGGTCATGTTGTGCTGCAGGGCGGCGCGTACCACGCTGGAGAAATAGCGGTACAGCTCGCTCAGGGCGGGGTTGTGGGCGGCGTCCACCAGGCGCTGGTGGAACACCAGGTCGCATTCGACGTAGGCGTCGACGTCGCCATGGAAGTGCTCCGCGCTGTGCTGCAGGGCCTCGCGCAGGGACTGCAGGTCGGCGTCGGTGCGGCGCATGGCGGCCAGGCCGATGGCTTCTGCTTCGAGGATATGGCGGGTTTCGCGGGCGTGTTCGACTGCGCAGCGGGACATGACCTGCACGGCCTGCAAGGGGTCCACGGCGGTACGCAGGTAGCTGCCGTCGCCCTGGCGGATTTCCACCAGGCCGCTGAAGGCCAGGACGCGCATGGCCTCGCGGACGGTGTTGCGGCTGATGCCCAGGTCGCTGGCCAGCTCTGGTTCGGTGGGCAGGCGTTGGCCTATCGACCAGGTGCCCTTGGCGATGCGGTCGCGGAGCTGGTCTACGGCTTGTTCTACCAGGGAGCGTTTGATGAGCGGGGTCACGGGGTGGGTACGTCCAGTCATCGGATGAATTTTCTTGGGGTTGGACGATAGCGGTTGGGGGGGGATTGGGCAAGGGGGTCGGGGTCGGGGATGATTGTTTTGGTTTTTTTATGCGCATTCATTGGCGATGGTGACGCATAGTCACCTTTCCGCCCTTACGGCGGGTCCCTTTTTGAAGGATCAAAAAGGAACCAAAAAATCCTCGCTCCATTCATCCGGCCCCTACGCTTCGCTCCGGGGTCCCCTCGCTCCGTTCTTGCTCCCGGGAGGACCGCGCTGAACGCCCCATCCTGGGGCGCAGCGCTTGACGGGCATCCATGCCCGTCACCTCCCTCCGCAAGAACTCCGCTCGGCCTCCTGAAGTCGCAATTGGTGTTGCCTGAGCTACCGCGCACTTAGAAGCAAGAGCAAGAGCAAGAGCAAGAGCAAGAGCAAGAGCAAGAGCAAGAGCAAGAAATGCGAAGTTAGTTGTTTTACAGTTAGTTATGTATTGGCTGTTCCGGCCCATTCGCGGGGCAAGCCCGCTCCTACAGGGATTTATATAACGGCGACTGTCGTGTAGGAGCGGGCTTGCCCCGCGATGTGATCGAGAGATTAATTAAACTTTCAACTAGCGACAGCTGCGCCACCCCAGGCGCCGCCCGTAACTTGCGCGACTTCAGGAGGCCGAACGCAGGACTTGCGGAGGGAGGTGACGGGCATGGATGCCCGTCAAGCGCTGGGGCCCAGGATGGGCCCTGCAGCGCGGTCCTCCCGGGAGCAAGGCCGGAGTGAGGGAACCCGGAGCGAAGCGTAGGGCCGGATGAATGGAGCGCAGCGGCTTTGGTTACTTTGGCCAAGACCAAAGTAACCCGCCGTAAGGGCGGAAAGGTGAATAAGCGTCGACATCACAAATGAATACGCATAAAACTTCCAAAACCACCCAACAACAACAACAACAACAACAACAACAACAACAACAAGGGGCAAATCAGAAGTCAGAACAACCACTTCCAATCCGCCCCCAGCCAAACCTCTAAAATCAATTCAAAGCATCAAGCAAAGCCTGGTTCATCTCCGGCGTCCCAACGGTAATCCGCAGGAACTGCGCAATCCGCTCCTGCTTGAAGTGCCGAACAATCACCCCCTGCTCCCGAAGCCGCGCCGCGATCCCCGCAGCATCCTCCCCGGGATGCCGGGCAAAGATGAAGTTCGCCGCCGAAGGCAACACCTCGAACCCACGCGCCACCAATTCGGCAACCAGCACCTCTCGGCTGTCGATAACCTTGCGACAGGTCTCATCGAAATACGCACGGTCCTCGAACGCCGCCGCCGCCCCGACAATCGCCATGCGATCCAACGGATACGAGTTGAAGCTGTTCTTGATCCGCTCCAACGCCTCGATCAGATCAGGATGACCAACCGCCAACCCAACCCGAAGCCCGGCCAGCGAACGCGACTTGGACAAGGTCTGGGTCACCAGCAGGTTGTCATAGCGATCAACCAGGCTGATGGCCGTCTCGCCACCGAAATCAATGTAGGCCTCGTCAACCACCACCACCGAATCCCGGTTGGCCTGCAGCAGTTGCTCGACCGCCTCAAGCGGCAACAGGCAACCGGTCGGCGCATTGGGGTTGGGGAAGATGACCCCGGCATTGGGCTTGCTGTAGTCCGAAACCCGGATCTGGAACTGCTCATCCAGCGCCACCTGCTCGAACGCGATACCGTACAGGCCGCAATACACCGGGTAGAAGCTGTAGCTCACGTCCGGGAACAGCAGCGGCGCACGGTCATGCTGGAACAGGCCGTGGAAGATGTGCGCCAGCACCTCGTCCGAGCCGTTGCCGACGAACACCTGCGCCGGCGTCACGCCGTAATACTCGGCCACCGCCTGCTTGAGCCGGTCACCGTTCGGGTCCGGATACAGGCGCAGGTTGTCGTTGAGCTCGCCACGCATGGCCTCCAGCGCCTTGGGCGACGGGCCATAGGGGTTCTCGTTGGTATTCAGCTTGACCAGCCGCGCCAGCTTGGGCTGCTCGCCCGGCACGTAAGGCACCAGGTCCTTGACGAAGGGACTCCAGAATCGACTCATGCTCAGTTCCCCTTCTCGTTGAGGATGCGGTATTCGGCGCTGCGCGCGTGGGCGGTCAGCGATTCGCCCCGGGCCAGCACGGAAGCGGTGTGACCCAGCTCGGACGCGCCCTGCTCGGAGCAGAAGATGATCGACGAACGCTTCTGGAAGTCATATACGCCCAAGGGCGAAGAGAAGCGCGCGGTGCCGGAAGTCGGCAGCACGTGGTTAGGGCCGGCGCAGTAGTCGCCCAGCGCCTCGCTGGTGTGACGGCCCATGAAGATCGCGCCGGCGTGGCGGATCTGCGGCAACCAGGCCTGCGGGTCGGCCACCGACAGTTCCAGGTGCTCGGGAGCGATGCGGTTGGCCACCTCGATGGCCTGCTGCATGTCACGCACCTGGATCAGCGCGCCACGGCCGTTGATCGACTTCTCGATGATCTCGGCACGCTCCATGGTCGGCAGCAGCTTGTCGATGCTGGCGGCCACGCGATCGAGGAACTCGGCGTCCGGACTGACCAGGATGGCCTGGGCGTCTTCGTCGTGCTCGGCCTGGGAGAACAGGTCCATGGCGATCCAGTCCGGATCGGTCTGGCCGTCGCACACCACCAGGATCTCAGAAGGGCCGGCAATCATGTCGATACCGACCTGGCCGAATACATGACGCTTGGCGGTGGCCACGTAGATGTTGCCCGGGCCGACGATCTTGTCCACCTGCGGCACGCTTTCGGTGCCATAGGCCAGGGCCGCGACCGCCTGGGCGCCACCGACGGTGAATACCCGGTCGACCCCGGCGATGCAGGCCGCGGCCAGCACCAGCTCGTTGACCTCGCCACGCGGGGTCGGCACGACCATTACCACCTCGGCCACACCAGCCACCTTGGCCGGAATCGCGTTCATCAGCACCGACGACGGGTACGATGCCTTGCCGCCCGGCACGTACAGGCCGGCGCGGTCCAGCGGGGTGACCTTCTGGCCAAGCACGGTGCCGTCGGCCTCGGTGTACTGCCAGGAGTCCTGTTTCTGCCGTTCGTGGTAGATGCGCACACGGTTGGCGGCTTTTTCCAGGGCCTCGCGCTGCACAGGGGTGATGCGGGTCAGGGCCAGTTCCAGGCGCGCGCGATCCAGGATCAGATCATGGATCGATGTGGCATCGACACCGTCGAAGCGTTGGGTGAACTCCACCAGCGCCGCATCGCCACGCTCGCGCACAGCCTTGATGATGTCGAGCACGCGCTGGTTGACCGCGTCATCGGACACGCTTTCCCAGCTCAGCAGATGATCCAGATGTCGGGCGAAATCCTGGTCAGCGGCGTTGAGACGGGCAATTGCAGTGGACACGGTCATGGCGAGGGCCTCGTTATTAGCGGATGTTCAGGCGCCCTAAAGCTACCACTCCATCCGCGCGGGCACCTGAGAAAATTGGCTATGACGCGGATAGACGGGCGCGACAGCGGAGGTCGCGCGCAGAGGTCAGCCGCGGTGTCGCGATTCGACGGCGTTGCGCAGGGTGTCGATCAGGCTCTGGATACGGGCGTGCTGCATTTTCATGGAGGCCTTGTTGACCACCAGGCGCGAGCTGATCGTGGCGATCAGTTCCTGGGGTTCGAGGCCGTTGGCGCGCAGGGTGTTGCCGGTGTCGACCACGTCGATGATCTTGTCGGCGAGGTTGATCAGCGGGGCCAGCTCCATGGAACCGTACAGCTTGATGATGTCGACCTGACGACCCTGTTCGGCGTAATAGCGCTTGGCTACGTTGACGAACTTGGTGGCCACGCGCAGGCGGCCCTTGGGCTCGGGCGCGCCGGTTACGCCGGCGGTCATCAGCTTGCACTGGGCGATCTGCAGGTCCAGGGGCTCGTACAGGCCCTGGCTGCCGTATTCCATCAGCACGTCCTTGCCGGCCACACCGAGGTCGGCGGCGCCATGCTCGACATAGGTCGGCACGTCGGTGGCACGCACGATGAGCAGGCGGACATCATCCTGGGTGGTCGGGATGATCAGCTTGCGGCTCTTGTCCGGATTCTCGGTCGGCACGATACCGGCTTCGGCCAGCAACGGCAGGGTATCGTCGAGAATGCGGCCCTTGGATAGCGCGATGGTCAACATTGGAACGTCGGTCCTTAAGCAGCTATAGCCAGCCGGGCACAGCCCGGCTGCATAAAATTCGGGGCGCGTCCCTGCGCCATGCAGACTAGCCCGGTACGCGACGGATCTTCGCGCCCAGCATCTGCAGTTTTTCCTCGATGCACTCGTAGCCACGGTCAATGTGGTAGATGCGATCGATCAGGGTGTCACCTTCGGCGACCAGCGCCGACAGCACCAGGCTGGCGGAAGCGCGCAGATCGGTGGCCATTACCGGAGCACCTTTGAGCGCCTTGACGCCAGTGACGATGGCGGTGTTGCCCTCGACCTGGATCTGCGCGCCCATGCGGTGCATCTCGTAAACGTGCATGAAGCGGTTTTCGAAGATGGTCTCGATCACTGCGCCCGTGCCTTCGGCGATGGCGTTGAGCGAGATGAACTGCGCCTGCATGTCGGTCGGGAACGCCGGGTACGGGGCGGTACGCAGGTTCACGGCCTTCGGACGCTTGCCGTGCATGTCCAGCTCGATCCAGTCTTCACCGGTGGTGATGTCGGCGCCGGCTTCCTTGAGCTTCTCGAGGACGGCTTCGAGGATGGTCGGATCGGTGTCCTTGACCTTGACGCGGCCACCGGTCACGGCAGCGGCGACCAGGTAGGTGCCGGTCTCGATACGGTCGGGCATGACGCGATAGGTGGTCGGCTGCAGACGCTCGACGCCATCGATGGTGATGGTGTCGGTACCGGCGCCCTGGATCTTCGCGCCCATGGCGATCAGGAAGTTGGCCAGGTCGACCACCTCCGGCTCGCGGGCGGCGTTCTGCAGCACGCTGCGGCCCTTGGCCAGGGCGGCGGCCATCATGATGTTCTCGGTGCCGGTAACGCTGACGGTGTCGAAGAAGAAGTGCGCGCCGCGCAGGCCGCCTTCGGGCGCCTTGGCCTTGATGTAGCCGCCTTCGACATCGATTTTCGCACCCATGGCCTCCAGGCCGCGGATGTGCAGGTCGACCGGACGCGAACCGATGGCGCAACCGCCCGGCAGGGCCACTTCGGCCTCACCGAAACGGGCGACCATCGGGCCGAGGACCAGGATCGAGGCGCGCATGGTCTTGACCAGCTCGTAGGGAGCGACCAGGGTCTTGATGGTGCGTGGATCGATTTCCACCGAGAGCTTCTCGTCGATCACCGGCTCGATGCCCATGCGACCGAACAGCTCGATCATGGTGGTGATGTCGTGCAGGTGCGGCAGGTTGCCGACCGTGACCGGACCATCGCACAGCAGGGTGGCCGAGAGAATCGGCAGTGCCGAGTTCTTCGCGCCGGAAATGCGGATCTCGCCGTCAAGGCGCGCGCCGCCAGTAATAATCAGTTTGTCCATACGTATCTCGCCGCCAAGTTGGCTCAGGTGCGCTCAGCCCAGGCTGCGCTGCTGAAGAATTTCATGGTTACCGCGTGAATGCTGCCGTTGGCGATCCACGGATTGAGGTGAGCATAGATCGCCTGCTGACGCTTGACCGGGCTCTGGCCGGCCAGCTCGTCGCTGATCACGTTCAACTGGAAGTTGCAGCCTTCGCCTTCAACTTCGACCCGGGTTCCCGGCAATTTCTCTTCCAGAAAGCTTTTGACTTCTACGGCCTGCATGCTCAACCTCGATCGGCGCCCAACGCGCGCGGGTCGGCCATCATACAAAAAAGCCCCTCGCCTGCGAAGCCCATGACAAGGCGCGCTGACCGAGGGGCCTTTCCCGAACGGCAGGGCATCAGCCTGCCAGCACTTCATCGAGGTCATAGACCCCGGCGATTTCCCGCATATCCTCGGGTATACCGCGCAGTTCCCAGGTCTTGCCGGCCGCCTGGGCATCGCGCATGAAGCCCAGCAACAACGACAGGCCGACACTGCTCGACTTCACCACCGCGGTGCAGTCGAGCACCAGGCGCTGCTCGCGGCACGCCGCGACCAACGCCTGGCCCTGTTTGCGCAGGGCCGGACCGCTGCGGTAGTCCAGCACGCCGGCCAGGGCGAGGACGCCCGGCTCGGCCATGCTCACGGCGGCGTCGCTCATTTGACTTCCTTATCCGGCGAAGTATCGGCGGTCGCCTTGGCCTTGGCCACTTCGCCAGCCCAGCCGTCGATGGTCTTGTCCAGGTTGTTGCCGTTGCGCTGCATGGCGTCCTGGAACTGGTCGCGGAACAGCTTGCCGATGTTGATGCCATTGACGATGACGTTACGCACCTTCCACTCGCCATCGAGCTTCTGCATGGTGTACTGCACCGGATAGACCGCGCCGTTGGTGCCGGTGATCTTCATGCCGACGCTGGTGCGGTCGCCGTCCTCGGCCTTGGCCGGGTCTACGGTGATGCCCTGGTTGTTGTACTCCAGCAGGGCGTTGCCGTAGAACTGCATCAGGCTGCGCTTGAAGTTCTCCTGGAAGCGCTGCATCTGCTCGGGCGTCGCCTTGCGCGAGTACTTGACGGTCATGATGCTCTTGGAGATGCCATCGGCATCGACCACCGGGCCGAGATTGCTGTTGAGCGCGTTGTAGAACGCCTCGGGGTTGGCCTTGTACTGCTCCTTGTTGGCCTTCAGGTCGCTGAGCAGCTGCGTGGTGGTGCCCTGGATCACATCACGGGCGGA
Organism: Pseudomonas sp. TE31087; assembly: GCF_057284075.1. NCBI lineage: Bacteria > Pseudomonadati > Pseudomonadota > Gammaproteobacteria > Pseudomonadales > Pseudomonadaceae > Pseudomonas > Pseudomonas sp. TE31087. The sequence goes on along the minus strand of NZ_JBXVNN010000001.1, from coordinate 5,366,264 downwards.
TTGCCCCGGCGCCGCCAGGGCCAGCAGGGGGAAGGCCGCCAGCAGAACCAGCAGGCCACGTCGCAGGATCGAAATCATGGAAACTCCTTAATTAGCCGGTTGCGCTTCTTTCGGTTCCTTGCCCACCGAGTTGAGCAGGAACTTGCCGATCAGGTCTTCCAGCACCAGCGCCGACTGGGTGTCGTGGATGGTGCTGCCGTCCTTGAGTACCGCGTCCTCGCCGCCCACGCTGATGCCGATGTACTTCTCGCCCAGCAGGCCTGCGGTCAGGATCGAGGCAGTGGAGTCGGTCGGCAGGTTGTCGACATGCTTGTCCAGCTGCAGCGTGACCCGACCGGTGTAGGAATCACGGTCCAGATCGATGGCCGTGACCTTGCCGATGGTCACACCGGCCATGGTCACTTTAGCTCTGACCGTCAAACCGGCGATATTGTCGAAGTACGCATAAACTTTGTACGTGTCGCTGCTCGGGCTGGCCGACAGCCCGCTGACACGCAGGGCCAGCAGCAGCAGCGCCAGGATCCCGGCCAGGAGGAACAGGCCGACACCGATTTCCAGGGTGCGGTTTTGCATCAGAAATCTCCAAACATCAAGGCGGTCAGAATAAAGTCCAGACCCAGGACTGCCAACGAGGCATAGACCACGGTCTTGGTGGTGGCACGGCTGATCCCTTCTGAAGTGGGCTCACAGTCGTACCCCTGGAATACGGCGATCCAGGTGACGACGAAGGCGAACACCAGGCTCTTGATCAGCCCGTTGATCACGTCGTCGCTGAACGAAACGCTGTTCTGCATGTTGGCCCAGAACGAACCCTCATAGACGCCCAGCCAGTCCACGGCGACCCACGAGCCGCCCCAGATGCCGACCACGCTGAAGATCAACGCCAGTAGCGGCAGCGAGATGAAGCCGGCCCACAGGCGCGGGGCGACGATGTACTTGAGCGGATCGACGCCGATCATCTCCAGGCTCGACAGTTGCTCGGTGGACTTCATGTTGCCGATCTCGGCGGTCAGCGCGGAGCCCGCGCGGCCGGCGAACAGCAAGCCGGTGACCACCGGCCCCAGCTCGCGCAGCAGGGTCAGGGCGACCATCTGCCCCACGGCCTGCTCCGAGCCGTACCTGGCGAGGATGCTGTAGCCCTGCAGGGCCAGCACCATGCCGATGAACACGCCGGACACGACGATGATCGCCAGCGACAGCACGCCCACCGAATACAGTTGCTTGACCAGCAGCTGGAAGCCACCAATGCCGCTGCGCCCGCCCAGCGAATGGCCGAGGAACAGGCACGAGCGTCCCAGTACGGCCAGCACATCGATGGCCGAACGGCCGAACAGACGGATACGTTCGAGTAAGGATTTTCTGCGCATCAACGCGTCCCCAGCAGATCGGCGCGGTAGTCAGGCGCAGGGAAGTGGAAGGGTACCGGGCCGTCCGGGTCGCCTTTCATGAACTGGCGGATGCGCGGATTGTCCGAGCCCATCAGTTCGTCCGGCGTGCCCTGCCCCAGCACCTGGCCGTCGCCGACCACATAGATGTAGTCGGCGATGCTCGCGGTTTCCGCGAGATCGTGGGACACCACGATGCTGGTGATGCCCAGGGCATCGTTGAGCAGGCGGATCAGGCGCACCAGCACGCCCATGGCGATCGGGTCCTGGCCGACGAACGGTTCGTCGTACATGAGGATCTGCGGGTCGAGGGCGATCGCCCGAGCCAGCGCCACGCGACGCTTCATGCCGCCGGACAGCTCGTCGGGCATCAGGTCGATGGCGCCGCGCAGGCCCACGGCCTGCAGCTTCATCAGCACGATGTCACGGATCATCTCGTCCGACAGCTGCGTATGCACCCGCAGCGGGAAGGCCACGTTCTCGAACACATCCAGGTCGGTGAACAGCGCGCCGCTCTGGAACAGCACGCCCATCTGCTTGCGCGCGTCGAACAGGTCGCTGCGCGACAACGCGGGCAGGTTCTGCCCGTTGACCCAGACCTCGCCACCGGACGGGCGCAACTGCGCGCCCATCAGGCGCAGCAAGGTGGTCTTGCCGCACCCCGAAGGCCCCATGATGCCGGTGACCTTGCCGCGGGGAATGCGTATGTCCACGTTGCTGAAAATGCTGCGCGAACCGCGCTTGAAGGTGACACCCTTCAACTCGACCGCGTAGGCGCTATCCACACTCATCTAGACTCCTTGCTAGTGCAGCCTCGTCATGTGGACGCCTGCCTTCATCTTGAAGGCACACAGGTCCCCGGCGGGCCGAATAGCGGCGAACTATAGCACCGCTGATAGGCCCGCCCCAAGGGCGTCCCCGCACTCGTTCAGGGCACAGACAGGCTGGCGCGGCATCCATATGACATTCGAAGGATGAGCCTTTCACACATTGCGGCTATAATCGCCGCCTTTTCATCAGGCATTGCGTTTCGACATGACCCAATCCAGCGAGCTGATCCAATCCGCCCAGCGCACCCTGCGCCTCGAACTCGAGGCCGTGGAAGCCCTGCTGGCCCGCATCGACGGTGACTTCGTCAAGGCCTGCGAACTGATCCTGGCCAGCAAGGGACGGGTCGTGGTGGTGGGCATGGGCAAGTCGGGGCACATCGGCAACAAGATCGCCGCCACCCTGGCCAGCACCGGCACTCCGGCGTTCTTCGTGCACCCGGCCGAAGCCAGCCATGGCGACATGGGCATGATCACCCGGGACGATGTCATTCTTGCCCTGTCCAACTCCGGCAGCACCGCCGAGATCGTCACCCTGCTGCCACTGATCAAGCGCCTGGGCATCCAGCTGATCAGCCTGACCGGCAACCCCGACTCGCCCCTGGCCCAGGCCGCCGAGGTCAACCTCGACGCCAGCGTCGCCCAGGAAGCCTGTCCGCTCAACCTGGCGCCGACCTCCTCCACCACTGCGGCGCTGGCGCTGGGCGACGCCCTGGCCATCGCCCTGCTGGAGGCCCGCGGCTTCACCGCCGAGGATTTCGCCTTCTCCCACCCCGGTGGCGCACTGGGCCGCCGCCTGTTGCTGAAGGTCGAGAACGTCATGCATGCCGGCGAAGAACTCCCGGTGGTCAAGAGCGGCACCCTGCTCAAGGACGCGCTGCTTGAAATGTCTCGCAAAGGTCTGGGCATGACCGTGGTCCTGGGTGACGACGGCAAGCTTGCCGGCGTATTCACCGACGGCGACCTGCGCCGCAGCCTGGACCGCAACATCGACGTGCACAAGACCCTCATCGACGAGGTCATGACCGTGCACGGCAAGACCGCCCGCGCCGAGATGCTCGCCGCCGAGGCACTGAAGATCATGGAAGACCACAAGATCAGCGCGCTGGTGGTGGTCGATCAGGAAGACCGCCCGACCGGCGCCCTGAACATGCACGACCTGCTGCGCGCCGGAGTGATGTAAATGAACCAGGACCTGATGCAACGCGCCAAGGCCATCAAGCTGGCGGTGTTCGACGTCGACGGCGTGCTCACCGACGGCCGCCTGTATTTCCTCGAGGACGGCAGCGAGTTCAAGACCTTCAACACCCTCGACGGCCACGGCATCAAGATGCTCATGGCCGCGGGCGTGACCACCGCGATCATCAGCGGGCGCAAGACCCCGGTGGTCGAGCGCCGGGCGAAGAACCTCGGCATCCCGCACCTGTTCCAGGGCCGCGAGGACAAACTGGTGGTGCTCGACGGCCTGCTCGCCGAACTCAATCTAAGCTATGAACAGGTCGCCTACCTCGGCGACGACCTGCCCGACCTGCCGGTGATCCGCCGCGTGGGCCTGGGCATGGCGGTGCACAACGCCGCGGCATTCGTTCGCCAGCACGCCCACGGCGTCACCCTGGCTCGCGGCGGCGAAGGCGCCGCCCGCGAGTTCTGCGAACTGATCATGCAGGCCCAGGGCACCCTGGACGCTGCCAACGCCCATTACCTGTAAGGCTGCCCATGCTCAGCAAGAAGATCAGAAATGTCGCGCTGCTAGGCGGGATCGCCGCCGTGCTGGTTGCGGTAGGCTATTGGAACATCAGCCCGGAGACCTTCCTCGACCAGCCGCAGGCTCAGGTCGACCAGAGTGCCATCGACTACTACGCGATCAACGCCCACAGCCTGCAGTTCTTGCCCGACGGCAAGCTGCAGTACGAGATGACCGCCGCCAAGGTCGAGCACCTCAAGGCCAGCGAGGTCACCCTGGTAACCACGCCCGACCTGCACATGTACCGCGGCACCGAGTACCCCTGGCACGTGCAGAGCAAGCGCGCCGAGGTCAACCCGGACGGCACCGAGGTCGAACTGATCGACGATGTGCGCGTGGCGCGCACCGACGACAAGCAACGTGAAACCATCATCACCAGCACACGCATGACCGTGTTCCCGCAGAAGCAATATGCGCAGACCGAGCAAGCCGTTAGAATCGACGGCGCCGGTGGCACGACTACGGGCAAAGGAATGAAAGCGTATTTGAAAGAAGGCAGGATGGACCTGCTCTCTAACGTAAGAGGACAGTATGAGGCTCGTTAAAACCATCCCCCTTCTGCTCAGCCTGGGCGTAGCACTGGGAAGCGCGAGCGCCTTCGCCCTGCCGAACGACCGTGACCAGCCGATCCGCATCCAGGCGGACAACGCCCACCTGGACGACAAGCAGGGCGTTGCCACCTACACCGGCGACGTGATCATCACCCAAGGTTCGATGATGATCAAAGGCAACACCGTGACCATGACCCGCTCCGCCTCCGGCGACATCGACGTGGTCACCTCGGTGGGCAACCTGGCCTACTTCGAGCAGCAGCAGAGCGCCGCCAAGCCCGACAAGATGAAAGGCTGGGCCGTGACCATCCAATACCAGGCGCAGAAAGACACGGTGATCCTTACCGACCGCGCCAAGGTCGAGAACGAAGGCAACACCACCGAAGGCGAGAAGATCGTCTACAACACCAAGACCCAGGTGGCTACCGCCGGTCGCGGTGGCAACGTGACTGCACCACGTCAGCGCATCGACATGGTCATTCAACCGAAGAAAAAGGCCGAGTAAATGGCAACCCTCAAAGCCCAGCACCTGGCCAAGAGCTACAAGGGCAGGCAGGTCGTTCGCGACGTCAGCCTGTCCATCGACAGCGGCCAGATCGTCGGCCTGCTCGGCCCCAACGGCGCCGGCAAGACCACCTGTTTCTACATGATCGTCGGCCTGGTCCAGGCCGACCAGGGTCGCGTGCTGATCGACAGCCTCGACGTCAGCCACCAGCCCATGCACGGCCGCGCCCAGGCCGGTATCGGCTACCTGCCGCAGGAAGCCTCGATCTTCCGCAAGCTGTCGGTGGCCGACAACATCATGGCCATCCTCGAGACCCGCAAGGACCTCGACCGCGACGGCCGGCGCAAGGAGCTGGAAAGCCTGCTGCAGGAATTCCACATCAGCCACATCCGCGACAACCTCGGCATGAGCCTCTCCGGCGGTGAACGCCGCCGCGTCGAGATCGCCCGCGCCCTGGCCACCGCGCCCAAGTTCATCCTGCTGGACGAACCCTTTGCCGGTGTCGACCCGATCTCCGTGGGCGACATCAAGCAGATCATCCACCACCTCAAGAACAAGGGCATCGGCGTACTGATCACCGACCACAACGTTCGCGAGACCCTGGACATCTGCGAGACCGCCTACATCGTCAACGATGGCCAGCTGATCGCCGAAGGCGACGCCGAGACCATCCTGGCCAACCAGCTGGTCAAGGAAGTGTACCTGGGGCACGAGTTCCGACTCTGACCCCGGCCTGCCCGGAGCACTGGCGCAAGCGCCTGTTCGAGGCTTAAGTTGTTACAGTGCTCTAGGCAAACGCTGCAATTTCAGGCATACAACTTGCTTAAAATCGGCGCCCAGGCGCCCTCCGTGTAGTGGATGGCGCATGCGCGCCGGCAACAAGGTATCAAGCCCCAGCCATGAAACCATCGCTCGTCCTAAAAATGGGCCAGCAACTGACGATGACCCCGCAGTTGCAACAGGCCATCCGTCTGCTTCAGCTCTCCACCCTGGACCTCCAGCAGGAAATCCAGGAAGCGCTGGAGTCCAATCCGATGCTCGAACGTCAGGAAGACGGCGAGGACTTCGACAACAGCGATCCGATGGCGGACAACGCCGAGAACAAGCCGACCGCCGAAGTCCAGGACAACAGTTTCCAGGAAACCAGTACCAGCAGCACCGCGGAAAACCTCGAAGACGGCGAATGGGCCGAGCGCATCCCCAACGAACTGCCGGTCGACACCGCCTGGGAAGACATCTACCAGACCAGCGCCAGCAGCCTGCCGAGCAACGATGACGACGAGTGGGACTTCACCACCCGCACCTCGGTCGGCGAGAGTCTGCAGAGCCACCTGCTGTGGCAGCTCAACCTGGCGCCGATGTCCGACACCGACCGCCTGATCGCCGTCACCCTGATCGACAGCATCAACAGCCAGGGCTACCTGGAAGACACCCTCGAGGAGATCTGCGCAGGCTTCGATCCGGAACTCGACATCGAGCTGGACGAGGTCGAGGCGGTGCTGCACCGCATCCAGCAGTTCGAACCTGCCGGCATTGGCGCCCGTTCCCTGGGCGAATGCCTGCTGCTGCAACTGCGCCAGCTGCCGGCCTCGACACCGTGGATGAGCGAGGCCCAGCGCCTGGTCACCGACTTCATCGACCTGCTCGGCAGCCGCGACTACAGCCAGCTGATGCGCCGCATGAAGCTCAAGGAAGACGAACTGCGCCAGGTCATCGAACTGGTGCAGACCCTCAACCCGCGGCCCGGCTCGCAGATCGAGTCCAGCGAGCCCGAGTACGTCGTGCCTGACGTCATCGTGCGCAAGGACAGCGAGCGCTGGCTGGTCGAGCTCAACCAGGAAGCGGTACCGCGCCTGCGGGTCAACCCGCAGTACGCCGGCTTCGTCCGCCGCGCCGACACCAGCGCCGACAACACCTTCATGCGCAACCAGTTGCAGGAAGCGCGCTGGTTCATCAAGAGCCTGCAGAGCCGCAACGAGACGCTGATGAAGGTGGCGACGCAGATCGTCGAGCACCAGCGCGGCTTCCTCGACCACGGCGACGAGGCCATGAAGCCACTGGTGCTGCACGATATCGCCGAGGCGGTGGGCATGCACGAGTCGACCATTTCCCGGGTGACCACGCAAAAATACATGCACACCCCGCGCGGCATCTACGAACTGAAATACTTTTTCTCCAGCCACGTGAGCACCGCCGAAGGCGGCGAATGCTCGTCCACGGCGATCCGCGCGATCATCAAGAAACTGGTGGCGGCGGAAAATCAGAAAAAGCCATTGAGTGACAGCAAGATCGCTGGTTTACTGGAGGCACAAGGCATCCAGGTAGCCCGTCGCACCGTCGCCAAGTACCGCGAATCGTTGGGCATCGCCCCGTCGAGCGAGCGCAAGCGACTGATGTAGCCCCGGGATGTGCCACAGCGTTTCAGTGGCAGGTGCAATACCTGCCTCTTTATGCACGGGCAACAAAGGAGAAGCTGTATGCAAGTCAACATCAGTGGACAGCATGTAGAAGTCACCCAACCACTGCGCGATTACGTGCTTGAGAAGCTCGCCCGCGTGGAGGGTCATTTCGACAAGATCACCAATGCGACGGTGATCATGAAGGTCGAGAAGCTGCAGCAGAAGGTGGAAGCCACACTCCAGATTCCCGGTGGCGAAGTCGTCGCCAACGCCGAACATCAAGACATGTATGCGGCGATCGACGCCCTGGCAGACAAACTTGATCGCCAACTGAAAAAACACAAGGAAAAACAGCAAAGTCTGCTGCAAGGCGCAGCCGCCCGCTGATCCCCCTCATCCATGATCCGACTTGAAACCATCCTGACCCCCGGCCGTTCCCTCGTGAACGTGCCGGGCGGCAGCAAGAAGCGCGCCCTGGAAAAGGTCGCCAACCTGATCGCCGAGCAAGTACCCGAGCTGGGGATGCAAGATGTCTTCGACAAGCTCATCGCTCGGGAAAAGCTGGGCTCCACCGGTTTTGGCAATGGCATCGCCATTCCCCATTGCCGGCTCGAAGGCTGCACCGCGCCAGTGAGCGCCCTGCTGCACCTGGATGCCCCCATCGATTACGATGCCATCGATGGCGCCCCGGTCGACCTGCTGTTCGTCCTGCTGGTCCCGGAAGCCGCCACCGATGCCCACCTTGAACTGCTGCGCCAGATCGCCAGCATGCTCGATCGCAAGGAGGTCCGCGATCGCCTGCGTGCCGCCGACAGCAGCGATGCCCTTTACCAGGTCGTCCTGGACGTACAGAACGAGCACTGAACATGCGCCTGATCATCGTCAGCGGCCGCTCCGGCTCCGGTAAGAGTACCGCCCTCGACGTGCTGGAAGACAACGGCTACTACTGCATCGACAACCTGCCTGCCGGGTTGTTGCCGCAGTTGGCGGAAAACGCGCTGATCAACACCGAGTTGCTGCAACCGAAGGTCGCGGTATCCATCGATGCGCGCAACCTCCCCAGCCACCTGTCGCGCTTCCCCGAACTGCTGGATGAGGCACGTTCGCGGCATATCCAGTGCGACGTGCTGTACCTGGACGCCGACGAAGACACCCTGCTCAAGCGTTTTTCGGAAACCCGTCGCCGCCATCCGCTGACCAACGACAGCCGCTCGCTGGCCGAGGCGATCCGCGTGGAAAGCGAGCTGCTCGGGCCGATCGCCGACCTCGCCGACCTGAAGATCGACACCACCAATCTGAACCTCTACCAGCTGCGCGATTCGATCAAGCTGCGCCTGCTCAACCAGCCCGAGCCAGGCACCGCGTTCCTGGTCGAGTCGTTCGGCTTCAAGCGCGGCATGCCGGTGGACGCCGATGTGGTGTTCGATGTGCGCTGCCTGCCCAATCCATACTGGAAGCCGGAACTTCGCGAGCATTCCGGCCTCGAACAGCCGGTGATCGATTACCTGGCCGCCCAGCCGGACGTCGAGGAAATGTTCCAGGACATCTCCGGTTACCTGCTCAAGTGGCTGCCGCGCTTCGCCGCCAGCAACCGCGCCTATGTCACCATCGCCATCGGCTGTACCGGCGGCCACCACCGCTCGGTGTACATCACCGAACGGCTTGGCCAACTGCTCCAGCAATCCCTGAAAAACGTCCAGGTCCGCCACCGCGACCTATAGCCCACAGGATCCGCCCCACGATGCCCGCCCGCGAAATCACCATCATCAACAAGCTGGGCCTGCATGCGCGGGCGGCCGCCAAGTTCGTCGGCGTGGCCGGTCGCTTCCCTTGCCAGGTACGGGTCGGTCGCGCGCCGGACAAGCTGGTGGACGGCAAGAGCATCATGGCGGTGATGATGCTCGCCGCGGGCAAGGGCACGCCGGTGCACCTGCACACCGAAGGCGAGCAGGACGCTGAAGCCATGGATGCGCTGGTCGAGCTGATCAACAACTTCTTCGACGAAGGCGAGTAACGCTTTTTCCTTCTGCAACACCCTCTTCCAATTGTCCGGATGCAGCTTCGCCAGATTGAATTTATACCTATATAGGTATAAATTCAGCAGGTGATTTCATGGAATCGGACAGGCAACCCAAGCCACTTTACTGGGTCGCAAGCAGCAAAAGGGATCTGCTGTGCCTCCCCGAGGACGTCCAGCAAACCGTCGGCTTTGCTCTGCACCTGGCTCAGACGGGAAGCAGGCACCTACAGGCTAAAGTCCTCAGAGGGTTTTCAGGCGCTGGCGTGCTCGAGGTCGTGGAGGACCATGGCGGTAACACCTATCGCGCAGTCTATACCGTACGCCTTGGCACTGCGGTGTATGTCTTGCATTGCTTCCAGAAGAAGTCCAAAGCGGGCATCAGGACGCCCGAAACAGACATCGCCCTGGTGCGCAAGCGATTGAAGCTTGCACAGGCCCACTCAGAAGGAATCCAGACATGAGCGAAATCGAACAGGGCAGCGGCAATGTCTACGCAGACCTCAACTACCCGGATGCAGACGAGATGCTGGTCAAGGCACGCCTGGCGAGCAAGATCTGCAGCATCATCAAGGCCCGCCATCTGACCCAGATGCAAGCCGCGCAAATCCTTGGCCTGCCTCAGCCAAAAGTATCAGAAATGATTCGCGGAAAATTCCGTGGCATCAGCGAAAGCAAGATGATCGACTGCCTGGCACGCCTTGGCCGAGACGTGCAGATCGTGGTCAAGGCCGCACCGCGCTCACGTCCCCAAGGGCGGGTGGAGGTCATCTTCGCCTGAGCAATGCCCAACGAGAAGCTGACTCCATCCCCTGCTCCTCTCACGACAGCGCCGTGTCCATCACCATCATCAGGCAGAACCCGACACACAGCCCCAGGCTCGCCAGGCGGTGATGCCCGTTGCTGCGCGATTCGGGAATGATCTCCTGGGTCACCACCAGCAGCATCGCCCCCGCCGCGCAGGCCAGGCCCAGCGGTAACAGCAGTTCGGCGATGTTCACCAGCCAGGCGCAGATCACCGCGGCCAGCGGCTCGACCAGTCCGGATGCCGCGCCGATCAGGAATGCCTTGAACCGTGGCATGCCGGCCCCGGCCAGCACCAGCGCGATCACCAGCCCCTCCGGCACATCCTGCAGCGCGATGCCCATGGCCAGGCTGTCGGCATCGGGCATGCCCCCGCCGGCGGACACACCGATGGCCATGCCTTCGGGGATGTTGTGGGCGATGATGGCGATGACGAACAACCAGATCCGCGCCGCGATCACCGGTTGCTGATCGCTGCCGACCAGGGCCTCCGGCGAGGCGCCGGAGACCTTGAGGTCGACCAGGAACAGGCACAGCGCGCCGAACAGCAGGCCGCTGCTGATCACCCCACCGGCGCCCCATGGGCTGAAGCCGATGGATTGGGCCGCATCCAGCCCGGGAATGATCAGCGAGAACGCGGTGGCCGCCAGCATCACCCCGGCGCCGAAGCCGAGCAAGGTATCGGCCACGGCCACCGGCATGTTGCGGATCACCAATACCGGTACCGCGCCCAACGCCGTCCCCAGCGCGCACAATGCGCCGCCCTCAAGGGCACGCAACATGCGCGGTTCCAGGTCCAGCCAGGCGATGCCCCGCGCCACCAGCAACGCGGTGCCGACCAGCAACAGCAAGGTCCCAAGCGCCAGGCGGAACAGGCGCACACTGCTGACAGACATCACCTCGGAGCGCATACCGGTCAGACTCGTTTCAGGGCTTCAAGGTAGCGACGTTCCACTTCGGCCCAGTCGACCACGTTGTAGAAGGCGCCAATGTATTCCGGACGACGGTTCTGGTACTTCAGGTAGTAGGCGTGCTCCCACACGTCCAGACCGAGGATCGGCGTGTTGCCGTGCATCAGCGGGCTGTCCTGGTTGCCGCTGCTCTCAACTACCAGAGTGTTCTGCGGGGTCACGCTCAACCAGGCCCAGCCGCTGCCGAAGCGGGTCAGCGCGGCCTTGGTAAAGGCCTCCTTGAACGCCTCGAAGCCGCCAAGCTGCGCGTCGATGGCCCTGGCCACCTGCCCTGCCGGCTGGCCGCCGCCCTTGGGCGACATGACGGTCCAGAACAGGGTGTGGTTGGCATGCCCACCGCCCTGGTTGATCACCGCGCCCTGGAGCTTCTCGGGCAGTTGCTTGACCGCGCCCACCAGTTGTTCCACCGGCCATTCGGCCCACTCGGTGCCCTCGATGGCGGCGTTGAGGTTGTTGATGTAGGTCTGGTGATGCTTGCTGTGGTGGATCTCCATGGTCTGGGTGTCGATGTGCGGTTCCAGCGCATCGTAGGCATAGGGCAAGGCAGGCAAGGTATGCGGCATGTCAGTGGATTCCGTAGGCAGGTGTGCGATCAGTGATATCCGTATGCGCGACCAGCTCGCTGGCCACCGGGGCCTGTCGGCTGAGCAGGCGCTCGGTACGCGGGTATTGGCCGTATTCGGCGATGAAACTCAGCAACTCGGTGTAGGTGCGCCCGCTGTGGCGCAACGCGGCGTCGCGCAGGGCCTGGGGCAGGCGCTGATCCTGGCTGGCCTGGAGCAGCCGCTGGTGTGCCGCGCAGAGGTAGTCGGCGCTTTCGTGCGGCTGGTTCAGGCGCAGGTGCAGATCGGCCAGGTTGTGATGGGCGATGACCAGTGCGGCCACCGCCTCGTCGACGTCATGCCAGCGCTCGAACAGCACCAGGGCCAGGGCCAGGGCTTGCAGGTAGTGTTCCCGGGCATCGACCAGCTCGCCCTGCTCGAACAGGCGGTTGGCGTCTTGCGTGGTGCGTTTCCAGTGCTGCATGACGTGTCTCCTGGGCGGCCCGGGCTCAGATGCCGCCGGCGGTGAGTTTTTCCGGATCCAGCAGCGCCTCGAGCTGATCACGCGACAGGTCGGAGTGCTCCAGCGCCACGTCGATGATCGGGCGGCCCTCTTTGTAGGCGGTCTTGGCGATCTCGGCGGCCTTGAGGTAGCCGATGATCGGGTTCAACGCGGTAACCAGGATCGGGTTGCGCGACAGCGCTTCCTTGAGCTTGGTTTCGTTGACCTTGAAGCTGGCGATGGCCTTGTCGGCCAGCAGGCGGCTGACGTTGGCCATCAGCTCGATGCTTTCCAGCAGGTTGCGGGCAATCACCGGCAGCATCACGTTGAGCTCGAAGTTGCCCGACTGCCCGGCCACGGCGATGGTGGCATCGTTGCCGATCACCTGGGCGGCGACCATGGCGGTGGCTTCCGGGATCACCGGATTGACTTTGCCCGGCATGATCGATGAGCCCGGCTGCAGGCCCTGCAGCTCGATTTCACCGAGGCCGGCGAGCGGGCCCGAGTTCATCCAGCGCAGGTCGTTGGCGATCTTCATCAGCGCCACGGCGGCGGTCTTGAGCTGCCCGGACAAGGCCACGGCGGTGTCCTGGGAGCCGATCAGGGCGAACAGGTTCTCGCCAGGAGTGAATTCGACCTGGGTCAGGCCGCTCAACTGGCGGGCAAAGCCTGCGGCGAACTGCGGATGGGCGTTGATGCCGGTGCCCACGGCGGTACCGCCCTGGGCCAGCGCCTGCAGGCTCGGCAGGGTGGCTTCGATATGCGCCTGGGCGCCCTTGACCTGCGCGGCCCAGCCACCGAGCACCTGGCTCATGCGCACCGGCATGGCATCCATCAGGTGGGTGCGGCCGGTCTTCACATGCTTGTGCACTTCGAGCGCCTTGGCCTCGATCACCTGGGTGAGGTGACGCAGGGCCGGCAGCAGCTGCTCGTGCAGAGCCAGGGCGGCGCTGACGTGGATGGTGGTGGGGATGATGTCGTTGCTGCTCTGGCCACAGTTGACATGGTCGTTGGCATTGACCGGCTCGCCCAGCACGCGGCTGGCCAGGGTGGAGATGACCTCGTTGGCGTTCATGTTCGAGCTGGTGCCGGAACCGGTCTGGAACACATCCACCGGGAAATGCTGGATAAAGTCGCCGGACAGCAGTTGCTCGACCGCCTTGACGATGGCCTCGCCCTGCCCCGCGCTCAGCTGGGACAGCTCGACGTTGGCCTTGGCCGCCGCCGCCTTGGCCAGCAGCAGGGCACGGATGAACTGGGCCGGCATCGGCTTGCCGCTGACCGGGAAGTTGTCGACCGCGCGCTGGGTCTGGGCACCGTACAGGGCCTGGGCCGGCACCTGCAGTTCGCCCATGCTGTCACGCTCGATACGGGTATCACTCATCTTCAAGTCCTTGCATCAGTTCTTCGGGAGAAATCGACGGCAGCAGCACGCTGTTGGCGAGCTGCATCGCGTAGGGCTGCCAGCGCAGGTTTTGTTCGCGGCGATCAAGGTTGCGCAGGTCGAGCAAGGGCCGCCAGGCCTGGTCCAGGCACAGGCAGCGCCAATGCCACGGCAGCATGCGATCGTTGGCGGTATCCAGCAGCAGGCGGAAGGCGGTCAGCGCCACGGTCCAGGGCGAGGTTTCGGTGCAGCACACCAGGTAGCGCCCTTCGGCCAGGTAATGCTCGATCAGACGCGGCTCGTCGGGTTCGAGCGCGCAGCGGATGCGCCGGCTGAGCCAGCGCCAGTTTTCCAGGTAGGGCAGTTCGTGGAGGACGGGTTTCATGAACATCATCGCCGGGTTGCTGGATAATGATATTCATTATTATGTGAGAAATAGAATCAGTTCAAGCTAGACGATGGGCAAAAGAAACCCGGCGCGAATGGCCGGGTCCTTTGCAAGGCATGAGCAGGGCAGCGTGGGAGCGAGCTTGCCTCGCGATTGCAGGTAAGAATATCGCGGGGCAAGCCCGCTCCCACGCTCCCCTACTCCCCTGCTGATGACAGAGCGCCGATCAGCTGCCAGCCAGCGTCATCCGCTCGATCAGCACCGAGCCACTGTGGATATTGCTGCGGGTCTCGATATCGCTGCCGATCGCCACGATCTGCTGGAACATGTCCTTCATGTTGCCGGCGATGGTCACTTCCTGGACCGGGAACTGGATCTCGCCGTTTTCGACCCAGAAGCCCGCAGCGCCACGGGAATAGTCTCCGGTCACCATGTTCAGGCCATGCCCCATCAGCTCGGTTACCAGCAGGCCGCGGCCCATGCGGCGAATCAGTGCCGCCTGGTCCTCCACGCCATGGCTGACGTACAGGTTGTGCACGCCCCCGGCGTTGGCGGTGCTCGGCAGGCTCAGCTTGCGCCCGGAATAGGTGCCGAGGATGTAGGACACCAGCTCGCCCTTGTCGACGAACGGCTTGGCGTAGGTGGCCAGTCCGTCGCCGTCGAATGCCGCGCTGCCCAGCGCGCGCGGGATGTGCGGCCGCTCGTCGAGGGTCAGCCAGGTGGGGAACAGGCGCTGGCCGAGGGTGCCTTCGAGGAACGACGACTTGCGGTACAGGTTGCCGCCGGAAATCGCCGACAGGAAGCTGCCGAACAGGCCGCCGGCAAGCTCCGCCGAGAACAGCACCGGCACCTCGCAGGTCGGCACCGGACGCGCGCCGAGGCGGCTGGCGGCGCGTTGCGCGGCGCGCTGGCCGATGCTGCGCGGGTCGGCCAGCTGGTTGCCCTGGCGATTGACGTCGTACCAGTAGTCGCGCTGCATCTGCCCGTCGGCCTCGGCGATCATCACGCAGCTCAGGCTGTGCCGGGTGGACGCATAACCGCCGATGAAGCCGTGGCTGTTGCCATAGACCCGCACGCCCTGGTGGGTATTGAGGGTGGTGCCATCGGCGTTGAGGATGCGCTTGTCGGCGTCGAACGCCGCCGCCTCGCAGGCCAGCGCCATCTCGATGGCCTTCTCCGGCTCGATGTCCCAGTCGTGGTACAGGTCAAGGTCAGGGATCTCGCGGGCCATCAGGGCGGCATCGGCCAGCCCCGAACACGCGTCCTCGGAGGTGTGCTTGGCGATTGCCAGGGCTGCCGCGACGGTCTCGCGGATCGCCTCAGGACCACTGGCCGAGGTGCTGGCCGAACCCTTGCGCTGGCCAACGTAGAGGGTGATGCCGAAGCCCTGGTCGCGGTTGAACTCGACCGTCTCGACTTCGCGCTGACGCACCGTGGTGGACAGGCCCTGCTCCAGCGACACCGCCACTTCGCAGGCGCTGGCGCCCTGACGGCGCGCCTCGGCGACGATCGCCTCGACCTGTTCCTGCAACGCCGGCAGGTCCTTGGGGCCTACGCTCTGGACTGCACTCATGGTTCTCTCCACTGAAAATTCTGCGTACGGCTTGGGTCATTCTACGACCGGGCCGGACAAGCGGCCCCCGACTGGTTATCATGGCGGCGATTTCCTGCGGACTGCCCCCATGGTTGATTCTTACGACGACGCCTTCGATGGCGAAAAAAGCAAAACCCAGATCAAGCGCGAGCTGCATGCGCTGGTCGAGCTCGGTGAGCGCCTCACCACCCTCAAGGCCGACACCCTGGCCCGCCTGCCGTTGACCGACGAGCTGCGCAAGGCGCTGGCCGAGGCCTGCAAGCACGTTGCACACGGTGCCCGCAAACGCCACATGTCGTTCGTCGGCAAGCTGATGCGCGACCAGGACCTGGACGCCATTCATGCCGTGCTCGATCAGATCGACAGCTCCAGCCGCCAGTACAACGAGCGCTTCCACGGCCTCGAGCGCTGGCGCGACCGCCTGATCGACGGTAACGACGAGGACCTCGAACGCTTCGTCAACGAGTTTCCCGACACCGATCGCCAGCACCTGCGCTCGCTGATCCGTCATGCCCAGCACGAGAAGGCGCGGAACAAGCCGCCTGCGGCTGCGCGTAAAGTGTTCAAGTACATCCGCGACCTCGACGAGGTCCAGCGCGGTCTGCGTTGAGGCCATCGCGGGGCAAGCCCGCTCCCACGAATGCCTGTAAGGGTGGCGTGGGAGCGGGCTTGCCCCGCGATTGATCATCAAGCCCCTGTACCACCCACGGTAATCGCATCCAGCTTCAGGGTCGGCTGGCCAACGCCTACCGGCACCGACTGCCCATCCTTCCCGCACGTGCCCACGCCGCTGTCCAGCGCCAGGTCATTGCCGACCATCGATACCCGGCTCATCGCTTCCGGACCATTGCCGATCAAGGTCGCACCCTTCACCGGCGCGGTGATCTTGCCGTCCTCGATCAGGTAGGCCTCGCTGGTGGAGAACACGAACTTGCCGCTGGTGATGTCCACCTGGCCACCGCCAAGGTTGGCGCAGTAGATGCCCTTCTTCACCGAGCGGATGATTTCCTCCGGGTCGCTGTCGCCGGCACGCATGTAGGTGTTGGTCATGCGCGGCATCGGCAGGTGGGCGTAGGACTCACGCCGGCCGTTGCCGGTGACCGCCATGCCCATCAGGCGGGCGTTGAGCTTGTCCTGCATGTAGCCCTTGAGGATGCCGTTCTCGATCAGCGTGGTGCACTCGGTCGGGGTGCCTTCGTCGTCGATGCTGAGCGAGCCGCGGCGGCCCTCCAGGGTCCCGTCGTCGACGATGGTGCACAGGCTCGAGGCCACTTTCTCGCCGATACGCCCGCTGAACGCCGAACTGCCCTTGCGGTTGAAGTCGCCCTCCAGGCCGTGACCGACCGCCTCGTGCAGCAGCACGCCGGACCAGCCCGGGCCAAGCACCACCGGCAGCGTGCCGGCCGGCGCCGGGATCGCCTCAAGGTTGACCAGCGCCTGGCGCAGCGCCTCGCGGGCATAGCCCATCACCCGCTCCTCGGTGAAGTAACGGTAGTCGGTACGCCCACCACCGCCCTGCCCGCCACGCTCGCGACGACCATTCTGCTCGACGATCACGCTGACATTGAAACGCACCAGCGGACGCACATCGGCGGCCAGGCTGCCATCGGCGGCGGCGACCAGGATCCGCTCCCAGACCCCGGCCATGCTCACGCTGACCTGCTGGATGCGCGGATCGAGGGCGCGGGTGGCGGCATCGACGCGCTTGAGCAGGTCGACCTTCTCGGCACGGCTCAGCACATCCAGGGGGTTATCAGACGCGTACAGGGCGGTCACATCCTGGCTGCGGAACGCCTGCACCTTACCGTCCTGCCCGGCGCGGGAAATCGAGCGGGCGGCGCGGGCCGCCGAGGTCAGGGCTTCGAGGTTGATCGCGTTGCTGTAGGCGAAGCCGGTCTTCTCGCCGGACTGGGCGCGCACGCCCACGCCCTGATCGAGGTTGAAGCTGCCCTCTTTGACGATGCCGTCTTCCAGCGCCCAGGTTTCCGAGATCTGGCCCTGGAAATACAGGTCGGCGGCATCGATGCCGGGGCCGGCCAGCTCGCCCAGCACCGTCTGCAGGCTGTCGAGGGTCAGGCCGCCCGGGGCCAGGAGCTGCTCGCTGACGGTGGATAAAATCTCGCTCATAGTCACTCCGAGGTGTGCGCAGGCCGCAAGGCGTCCTGCGAGAAAAAGCGCCGGTGCGTGACCACCGGCATGCGCGCCCGGATGGACGCCTGTTCTTCACTGTCGCGCGTGGCGAGCAATACCGCTTCGCCCCGCACCTGTTGCGCGACGATCCGCCCCCAGGGATCGACGATCGCCGCCTGGCCGTGGGTTTCCCGCGGCCCTGGATGCACGCCGCCCTGGGCGGCCGCCAATACATAGCACTGGGTCTCGATGGCCCGTGCGCGAATCAGTACTTCCCAATGCGCCGCTCCGGTCACCGCGGTGAACGCCGCCGGCGCGCTGATCAGCTCGGCCCCGGCGGCGCGCAAGGCGCTGTACAGCTCGGGGAAGCGCAGGTCGTAGCACACCGACAGGCCCAGGCGGCCAACGGGTGTGTCAGCCACCACCACCTGGCTGCCGTGGGCGTAGTCGTCCGACTCGCGGTAGCGGCCACGGTTGTCGGCCACGTCCACATCGAACAGGTGCAGCTTGTCGTAGCGGGCGGCGATCTCGCCGTGCTCATCGACCAGCAACGAGCAGGCGTGGGCCTTGGCATGCGGCTGGCCGACCGGCGGCAGCGGCAAGGTACCCGCGACTATCCATAACCTGAGGTCGCGGGCAGTGCGTTTCAACCAGGGCAGGATCGGCCCCTCGCCCAGCGCCTCGGCCCGACCGATGGCCGCGGCATCGCGTCGGCCCATGGCGGCGAAGTTCTCCGGCAACACCGCCAGGCGCGCGCCACCGGCGGCGGCCTGTTCGAGCAGTGCTGTGGCACGTTGCAGGTTGGCCAGCACATCGTCCTGGCTGACCATCTGGATCACAGCTGACGTCATGACCACCCCGGGTTATTTGTCGAAAGGTTTCACAAAGGTGATTTTAGGCTCTTTGACCGGACCTTCGACGCGATAGTGCACACTGGCGAAACGCGCGACCCGGTCACCGATCAGGCGGTCAACCAGGAACAACGCGCCGCCGATCGCCGGCGCGCCGACGATCAGCGCGGCCAGCGGCAGGTTGTTGGTCACCGGCAGCGTCACCAGCAGCTTGGCATCGACCCGGTCACGAACGAAGTCCATGGTGCCGTCGAGCTCGAAGTTGCTCGACGGCCCGGTGACGGTGATCGGCTCACGGGTCACGTAGACCCCTTCGCTGGCCACCAGCAGGCCCTTGACCCGGTCATAGGCCAGGCCCTTGCTGAACAGGTCGGAGAAGTCCAGGCGCAGGCGCCGGCCGATGGAGTTGAAGTTGAGCAGCCCGAACACCCGCAAGGCCTGGGCGCTGCCCTCGACCTCGACGAACTGGCCGCTGCGCAGGGCCGCGTCGAGGCTACCGGAATAACGGTTGAGGCTGACCCAGGCTGGCGAACCCGGCCAGCGGCCGTCCACGTCCATGCGGAAGTCGCGGCTGGTGACGGTGGGCGCGAAGCCCCAGGCCTTGAGCACATCGCCCAGGTTCTTGCCGTCCAGCCGCCCCTTGTACCAGCTCGAACTGCTGCCCGGCTCGCCTTCCCAGCCACCGCTGCCATCAATGTGCAGCCCCTTGAGGTCCAGGTCGACATCGCTCATGGCCATGCCTTTGGCGGTCTGGCGCAGTTTCAGGTTGACACTGCCGAACAGGTCGTCGCCGCGGTACAGCTTGTCGATGGTCAGGTCCAGCGGCGGCACCTTGCGCGGGTCGACCCCGACCAATGGGTCCGGCGCGTTCTCGTCCTGGGCTTCATTCGGGTCGGCCGGCGGCAGGCGCAGGCTCTGCAGGCGGACGGTCATGGGCGTGGCCTTGGCATCGGGAATACGGGCGTTGCCGATGATTTCCTGACTGTCCAGGCGCAGGTCCCAGGCCGGGCCGCCGCGCATCAGGCGGATCACCGCCTGGTTGAGGTCCATGCCGAAGGCCTTGAGCTGGCCGATGCTCAGGTCCACGCTCTGCAGGTTCTGCCGGGCGCTGCCACCCGGATCCTTGCCGGCCAAGCGCTCCATCTGCTGCTGCCAGGGTGCCAGGTCCAAGGCCTCGAGCCGGCCACGCACGCGCAGGCCCTGGCCGCTTGGGAGGCTGGCTTCGCCCGTGCCCAACAGCAGCTCGCCACGCCCCTGGGCCAGCTTGTCGGCCGGCGCGGCGTAGGCGAAGCGGGCAAGGTCTGTGTAGCTGGCATCGACGCGCCGCTCGGGGCCTTGCAGGGTCAGGCCGAAACGACTGTCGCGGGTTTCCCCGGCAGCCTTGCCGAAAGGCGCCGGCAAGTCGATGGCCAATCCTTTGAGCGAAGAACTGACGCTCAAGCGGTTGTCGCGACTGCCGAGTGTCACCTGCAACTGATAGGGCAGCTCACCGGAGGCCGGCAGCGGTTGCTGGTACTGCAACCAGTCGGTCAGGGCCTTGAGGCCGACCTGGCCATTGGCGTTGATGCGGGTCTGAATCTGCCCACCCTGCCCTTCGGCGGTGATCTGCGCGGTCACCGGCTTGCCGAAGGCGTGCAGGCTGATGTCCTTGCCGCTCAGCCCTTTGTCGAAATCGAAGGTGAAGTCGCCTTTGAGCTGGGTCAGTTCCAGGCTGGGCGGCGCCACTTTCAGGGTCGCGTCGCGGGTCGCGAAGTCCACCAGCACCTTGGGCCGCTGCCCATGGGCCAGGGGTATATCGAGCTTGACCTTGCCTTTGAGCGGGCCTTCACCGTCCCAGCCAGCGAAGATCTCGCCCGTACCGATGGGCGCTTCCTTGAGGATCTTCAGGCCATCGCCGAGGCTGCCGTCGAAGTCGCCATCGAGGAACAGGTGGCTGTGCTGATCGCCCTCGACATGGGGAATGTTGACGCTGACATCGCTGACCTGGGTATCCAGCAGCAGCCCTTTGCGGGCCTGGATGCGCACGCCGGTGTCCTCGATGTAGACATTGCCGTCGACCTGCTGCACCTGCGGCCAGCCCGGCTGGAAATCCAGCGCGGCGTCGTGGACCTTGAAGAACAGGCTGATATCGCGGGCATGGGGCGGCGCGTTGTGATGCAGCGAGCCCTGGTACTGGAAGTAGCCCTCGTCGACATTGCCCTTGACGATGGCACTGCGCAGCCATTCGTCCAGGGCCGGGCTGAGCACCTCGGGCAGGTATTTGGCGGTGTAGCGACCGTCGCCCTCGGTAAGGCCTACGCGCAGGTCCATGTAGTCTTCGTGGCCCGGTTGCAGGTGGATGCGGATGAGGAAGTCCGCGGCGATCTTGCCCTCGTCGCCCAGCACCTTGATGTAGGGGGCGACCAGGGTGAAGGCTTCCTTGTCCAGGGTCCAGGTCAGCCGTGCGTTGGCTTTCGGGTAATGCCAGGGTTTGCCGAAGATCGGATACAGATGCAGCATGAAGGCCTGGGTATCCAGGCGCAGCTCGCCGTGCCCGAGGTCACCGCTGATGGCGCCGCTGACGTTGCCGGCGGCCGGCGCCCCGTGATAGGCGTCGAAGCCGACTTTCTCCAGGTTGGCGGCGAACTGCAAACGCTGGTCGCCCTCGGCCTTGGGGCGGATATCCAGGCGCACGTTGCGCAGGGCGCCGGTCACCTTGAGCGCGTCGACCACCGTCATCAGCTTGTCCGGCAACGGCGCCAGGGCGTCGATCACCGGGGTCAGCGGGGTCAGGTCGAGGCGATCGGCCTGCACCTGCCAGCTTTCCTCGGCCGGGCTCTGACCAGGACGCTGCACCAGTTGCAGGTGCGACTCCCAGCGGTTCTTGCCCAGGCTCATGGCCAGGGAGTCGACGACGACGTCAAAGCCCTGGTCCTGGCGCTGGAACCAGGCCGACAGGGCCAGGTTGTCCAGGGTGATGGCCTTGCGCCCGGTGTAGGCGCCCTTGAGCTGCGGGGCGTTGAGACGAACCATCGCCTGCTGCAACTGCCCCTTGTTCCAGTCGATCCAGAACTCGCCACCGGCGCGCAGGGTGTCGGCCTGCCACTGGCCCAGCAGCTGCGGCGGCAGCCAGCGCGCCCAATCGCTTTGCGGCAGGCTCAGGTAGGCCTGCACGCGACCGTCGCGCCAGGCCTTGGGCGGTGGCGCGGCTGTTCAGGCTCAGGGCCAGGGGCTGGCCATCGGGCAGCGTGGCGCGCAGGTCGACGCTCTGGCGCGACGCGCCAGCCTGCAATCCCAGGCTGACATAGGTGAGGGTCAGCGGATCACGCTGCCAGGGATGCAGGGTGACCTGGCTGTCGAACACATCGATCCGCCCCAGTTGGCGCAGGCGCTTGAGCGCATCGGCCGGATCGAGCGGCGCATCATCCTTCTGCGGCAGGCCTTCGAGGGTCCAGGCGCCCTGCTCGCTCTCGCGCAGGATCAGTTGCAAACCACTGAGCTGGATGCGCGCCAGGCGCACTTCGCGGGCCTTGAGGCTGGCCCACAGGTCGGGCACCAGCTTGACGTCGTCCAGGCGCAAGGCCGCCTTGCCTTCGCCCAGCTGCAAGTCGCGTACGCGCAACACCGGCGCCAGGCCACTCCAGCGCCCCTCCAGGGCACCGACGTGCACGGGCATGCCCAAGGCCTGTTCGGCCTTGAGTTCGGCGTCGGCTCGGTATTCGGCGACCAGGGGTACCAGTTGCCGACCGAGGCTGACATACAGCGCCACCAGCACCGCCAGCAGGGCGCAGATTCCCAGCCCCCAGCGGGTCAAGGCGCCCAGAACGCGGGTCAGACGTTCCATGGCCATGGCCCTCCAAGTCGTCCCTTAACTATGGCCGGTGAATAGCGCTTTGCCAGCCCGTCCATGGGGCGACCGCCATTAGCGAAGGTCAGAGCAGCACCACATCGTATTGTTCCTGGGAGTACATGGACTCCACCTGGAAGCGGATGGTTCGCCCGATGAACGTCTCCAGTTCGGCGACGTTGCCCGACTCTTCATCGAGCAGGCGGTCCACCACCTTCTGGTTGGCCAGTACCCGATAGCCCTCGGCCTGGTAGGCACGGGCCTCGCGCAGGATCTCGCGGAAAATTTCGTAACAGATCGTCTCGGGGGTCTTCAGCTTGCCGCGCCCCTGGCACGCCGCGCAGGGTTCGCACAGTACCTGCTCAAGGCTTTCGCGGGTGCGCTTGCGGGTCATCTGCACCAGGCCCAGCTCGGTGATGCCGATGATGTTGGTCTTGGCATGGTCACGTTCGAGCTGCTTCTCCAGGGTCCTGAGGACCTGGCGCTGGTGCTCCTCGTCCTCCATGTCGATGAAGTCGATGATGATGATCCCGCCGATGTTGCGCAGGCGCAGTTGCCGGGCAATGGCGGTGGCGGCCTCGAGATTGGTCTTGAAGATGGTTTCCTCGAGGTTGCGATGGCCGACGAACGCCCCTGTATTGACGTCGATGGTGGTCATCGCCTCGGCCGGGTCGACCACCAGGTAGCCGCCGGACTTGAGCGGCACCTTGCGCTCCAGGGCGCGCTGGATCTCGTCTTCCACGCCATACAGGTCGAAGATCGGCCGCTCGCCAGGGTAATGCTCCAGGCGATCGGCGATCTCCGGCATCAGCTCGGCAACGAACTGCGTGGTCTTCTGGAAGGTTTCCCGCGAGTCGATGCGGATCTTCTCGATCTTGGGGTTGACCAGGTCGCGCAAGGTGCGCAGGGCCAGGCCAAGGTCCTCGTAGATGACCACCGGCGCCCCGCAGGTCTTGATCTGCGAGCCGATCTGCTCCCACAGGCGGCGCAGGTAGCGAATGTCCTGAAGGATGTCCTCGGCACGGGCGCCCTCGGCGGCGGTGCGCAGGATGAATCCGCCGGCGTCCTTCATGTCTTCCTGGGCCATGCAGTCGGTGACCACCTGCTTGAGGCGCTCACGCTCGGCTTCTTCCTCGATCTTCAGGGAAATGCCGACATGGCTGCTGCGCGGCATGTACACCAGGTAGCGCGACGGAATCGACAGCTGGGTGGTCAGGCGCGCGCCCTTGCTGCCGATGGGGTCCTTGGTGACCTGCACCACCAGCGCCTGGCCTTCGTGCACCAGCGCGGTGATGTTCTCCACCGCCGAACCTTCGCGCTGGGAGATCTCCGAGGCGTGGATGAACGCCGCCCGCTCCAGGCCGATGTCGACGAATGCCGCCTGCATGCCCGGCAGGACCCGCACCACCTTGCCCTTGTAGATATTGCCGACGATGCCACGGCGTTGGGTGCGCTCAACGTGCACCTCCTGCAGGACGCCGTTCTCCACCACCGCCACGCGTGACTCCATCGGGGTGATGTTGATCAGGATCTCTTCACTCATGGCAGGCTCTCGTCAAAGGTCTCGGGTAATGATGGATCGCTGCGGGATGGCTGGCTAGGCTCTAAACGACCCTAGCGTGGTGTCGTATCCTCTTGCTGCTGCCAACAAGGGATGGCGAACTGCTCGAGCAGCTCGGCGGTCTCGCTCAGGGGCAGGCCGACCACGGCCGAGTAGCTGCCCTCGATAGCGCTGACGAACACCGCGCCCAGGCCCTGGATGGCATAGCCGCCGGCCTTGTCGACCGGTTCGCCGCTATCCCAGTAGCGCAGCGCTTCCTCGAAGGAGATGGTGCGAAAACGCACGGTGGTGCTGACGCAACGGCTGATGCTGCGCTGGCCGTCGGTCAGCGCGACGGCGGTGAGCACCTGGTGCTCGCGCTTGGACAGGTCGCCAAGCATGGCCAGCGCCTGCTCGCGGTTCTCCGGTTTGCCGAGGATCTGGCCATCGAGCACCACGGTGGTGTCGGCGCCCAGTACCACTCCGGCGCCGTCGGTGTGGGCGAAGCCCGCCACGGCCTTGGCTTGCGCCAGACGTTCGACATAGGCCGCCGGGGCTTCACCCGGCAGCGGGGTTTCATCGATGGGTGCGCTGACGACGGTGAACGGCACGCCGATCTGGGTCAGCAGTTCACGCCGGCGCGGCGAGCCGGAGGCCAGGTACAGCTGAGTCATGTGGACATCTCCCTGTCAGTGGCGGCGGGTCGTCAGTGAATGTGCAGGCGAACGCGCAGGCCGCGCAGGGCGAAGCTGACCCAGGGCCAGAGCAAGGCGCTGATCACCGCCGACCAGACCAGGGCCAGGGTCGGCAGGCGATTGCCGGTGAGCGCGCTTAGCCACAGCTGGATCAACTGGGCGATGCCGAAGATCACCAGGATCACCAGGCTCTGCTGCCACATGGGGAACATGCGCAGGCGCTGCTGCAACGACAGCACCAGGAAGGTGATCAGGGTGAGAATCAGGGCATTCTGGCCAAGCAAGGTACCGTACAGCACATCCTCGGCCAGGCCGAGCAGGAATGCCGTGGTCATGCCGACCTTGCCGGGCACGGCGAGGGTCCAGAAGGCCAGCAGCAGGGCCAGCCACATGGGCCGGAACACTTCCATGAACTGCGGCATGGGCGAGACGCTGAGCAACAGGCCGATGGCGAACGTCAGCCAGATGGCCCAGCCGTTTCTGCTACGGGTGCTGGCCATTATTGTCTCCGGGGTTGAGCGGGCGCGGCAGCCGGTTGGACCGGCGCCGGGCTGGTCGTCGTAGGCGCAGCCGCAGGAGCGGTGCCAGGCGCAGGCTGCGCGGCATGGGCCGGTGCGGGCGTGGCCGCCGGCGGAGTGTGGCCGGCGCCCTGGCGGTCGGCCTCTTCCTGGGCAATCGCCGCCTCGGTGGCGCGCTCTTCCGGCGTGCGCCGGTCGCTGAACACCAGCAGCATGTAGCGGCTGCGGTTGAGCGCGGCGGTCGGGATGGCGCGGACGATGGCGAACGGCTGGCCGGAGTCGTGGATCACTTCATTGACCGTGGCCACCGGATAACCAGCCGGGAACCGCTGGCCCATGCCGGAGCTGACCAGCAGGTCGCCTTCCTTGATGTCGGCGGTGTCGGCCACATGGCGCAGTTCGAGGCGCTCCGGGTTGCCGGTGCCGCTGGCGATGGCGCGCAGGCCGTTGCGGTTGACCTGCACCGGAATGCTGTGGGTGGTGTCGGTGAGCAGCAGCACCCGCGAGGTGTACGGCATCAGTTCGACCACCTGGCCCATCAGGCCGCGGGCATCGAGCACCGGCTGGCCAAGGAACACGCCGTCGCGCTCGCCCTTGTTGATCAGGATGCGGTGGGTGAAGGGATTGGGGTCGACACCGATCAGCTCGGCGACCTCGACCTTCTCGTTGACCAGCGCCGAGGAGTTGAGCAACTCGCGCAGGCGCACGTTCTGCTCGGTCAGGGCCGCCAGCTTCTGCAGGCGCCCCTGCAACAGCAGGGCCTCGGTCTTGAGTTTCTCGTTCTCGGCGATCAGCTCGGTGCGGCTGCCGAACTGGCCGGCCACACCTTGCCACATGCGCTGCGGCAGGTCGGTGATCCAGTAGGATTCCATCAGCACCAGGCCCATCTGGCTGCGCACCGGCTTGAGCAGGTCGAAGCGCGAATCGACCACCATCAGCGCGACCGACATCACTACCAGCACGAGCAGGCGAACGCCCAGCGAGGGGCCCTTGGAGAAAAGCGGTTTAATGGGCCGTTCCTCGTGGACGACTCAGGAGGTCATGGGACATGGGGCAATGCACCGGCCTGCTGCGGGTTGACGGAAACGGCGCCCGGGCGGGCGCCAGCACAGCGCATACAGGTAGCACTGTGCGTGCCACCTGTAAACCTGAGGATGCTACTGCACAGCGATCACTCGCTGGAGAGCAGGTCCATGGCGTGCTTGTCCATCATCTCCAGCGCACGACCACCGCCGCGGGCGACACAGGTCAGCGGGTCTTCGGCGACGATCACCGGCAGACCGGTTTCCTGGGCCAGCAGCTTGTCGAGGTCGCGCAGCAGCGCGCCACCGCCGGTCAGCACCAGGCCGCGCTCGGCGATGTCCGAGGCCAGCTCGGGCGGCGACTGCTCCAGGGCGCTCTTGACCGCCTGGACGATGGTCGCCAGGGATTCCTGCAGCGCTTCGAGCACTTCGTTGGAGTTCAGGGTGAAGGCACGCGGCACGCCTTCGGCCAGGTTGCGGCCACGGACGTCGACTTCGCGCACTTCGCCGCCCGGGTAGGCGGTACCGATTTCCTGCTTGATGCGCTCGGCGGTGGACTCGCCGATCAGGCTGCCGTAGTTGCGGCGCACGTAGGTGACGATGGCTTCGTCGAAGCGGTCGCCGCCGACGCGAACGGACTCGGCGTAGACCACGCCGTTGAGCGAGATCAGGGCGATTTCGGTGGTACCGCCACCGATGTCGACGACCATCGAGCCGCGGGCTTCTTCAACCGGCAGGCCGGCACCGATGGCGGCGGCCATTGGTTCTTCGATCAGAAATACTTCGCGGGCACCGGCACCAAGGGCCGACTCACGGATGGCACGGCGCTCGACCTGGGTCGACTTGCACGGCACGCAGATCAGCACGCGAGGGCTGGGCTGCAGGAAGCTGTTTTCGTGCACCTTGTTGATGAAGTACTGCAACATTTTTTCACAAACGCTGAAGTCGGCGATCACGCCATCTTTCATCGGGCGAATGGCCGCGATGTTGCCAGGCGTACGGCCCAGCATGCGCTTGGCTTCGGTACCGACTGCGACGACGCTTTTCTGGTTGCCGTGGGTGCGGATGGCAACCACCGAGGGCTCATTCAGGACGATACCGCGCTCACGCACGTAAATAAGGGTGTTGGCAGTACCCAGGTCGATGGACAGATCGCTGGAAAACATGCCACGCAGTTTCTTGAACATGGGAAAGTGACCCTGGGGAAAGCGTGGGTAAAAAAGTGCGGCAAACTCTAACAATGGCAGGGATTTTGGGCAAGGAGCCAATATGTTAAATTGGCTGTTTTTCCGAGCATGCCTGCCGATGATCGCGGCCCTTTGACCGCCAGAATCCCAGCATGTTCCTCATTTGCGGACTCATTCCGTCTGTCGTTTTCCTGGAGATCCCCATGGCGCTTCAACGCTCCGACGTGGAAAAGATCGCCCATCTGGCCCGCCTGGGCCTGAATGAGGGCGAATTGCCACGCACCACCGATGCCTTGAACAGTATTCTCGGGCTGGTCGACCAGATGCAAGCCGTCGACACCACCGGCGTGGAACCCCTCGCCCACCCGCTGGAGACCACCCAGCGCCTGCGTCCCGACCAGGTCACCGAAAGCAACCAGCGCGACCGCTACCAGGCCGTCGCCCCGTCGACCGAGAACGGTCTGTACCTGGTTCCGAAAGTCATCGATTAAGGGATAGCGCCTGCCATGCATCAACTCACTCTGGCCGAGATCGCCCGTGGCCTCGCCGACAAGTCGTTCTCCTCGCAAGAACTGACCGGCGCCCTGCTGTCGCGCATCAAGCAGCTCGACCCGCAGCTCAACAGCTTCATCACCGTCACCGAAACCCAGGCCCTGGAGCAGGCGCGCGCCGCCGACGCCCGTCGCGCCGCCGGCGAGACCGGCGCGCTGCTGGGCGCGCCGATCGCGCACAAGGACCTGTTCTGCACCAACGGCGTACGCACCAGCTGCGGCTCGAAGATGCTCGACAACTTCACCGCCCCGTATGACGCCACCGTGGTCGCCAAGCTCGCCGAGGCCGGCATGGTCAGCCTGGGCAAGACCAACATGGACGAGTTCGCCATGGGCTCGGCCAACGAGTCCAGCCACTACGGCGCGGTGAAGAACCCGTGGAACCTCGAGCACGTGCCGGGCGGCTCGTCCGGCGGTTCGGCCGCCGCCGTGGCCGCGCGCCTGCTGCCGGTCACCACCGGCACCGACACCGGCGGCTCGATCCGCCAGCCGGCGGCGCTGACCAACCTCACCGGCCTCAAGCCGACCTACGGCCGCGTGTCGCGCTGGGGCATGATCGCCTACGCCTCGAGCCTCGACCAGGGCGGCCCGCTGGCCCGCACCGCCGAGGACTGCGCCCTGCTGCTGCAAGGCATGGCCGGCTTCGACGCCAAGGACTCGACCTCGGTCGACGAGCCGGTGCCGGACTTCAGCGCCAACCTCAACGCCTCGCTGCAAGGCCTGCGCATCGGCCTGCCGAAGGAATACTTCGGCGCCGGCCTCGACCCGCGCATCGCCGACCTGGTCCAGGCCAGCGTCAAGGAGCTGGAAAAGCTCGGCGCGGTGGTCAAGGAAATCAGCCTGCCGAACATGCAGCACGCCATCCCGGCGTACTACGTGATCGCCCCGGCGGAGGCTTCCTCCAACCTGTCGCGTTTCGACGGCGTGCGCTTCGGCTACCGTTGCGAGGATCCCAAGGACCTCACCGACCTGTACAAGCGTTCCCGTGGCGAAGGCTTCGGTGCCGAAGTGCAGCGCCGCATCATGGTCGGTACCTACGCCCTGTCGGCCGGCTACTACGACGCCTACTACGTCAAGGCGCAGCAGATCCGCCGCCTGATCAAGAACGACTTCATGGCCGCCTTCGCAGAGGTCGACGTGATCATCGGCCCGACCACGCCGAACCCGGCCTGGAAGATCGGCGCCAAGGCCGGCGATCCGGTCGCCGAGTACCTTGAAGACCTGTACACCATCACCGCCAACCTGGCAGGCCTGCCAGGCCTGTCGATGCCGGCCGGCTTCGTCGACGGCCTGCCGGTGGGCGTGCAACTGCTGGCCCCGTACTTCCAGGAAGGCCGCCTGCTCAACATCGCGCACCGTTACCAGCAAGTCACCGACTGGCACACCCGCGCCCCCAACGGCTTCTGAGGAGTTCACACATGCAATGGGAAGTTGTGATCGGGCTGGAGATTCATACCCAGCTCGCCACCCAGTCGAAGATCTTCTCCGGCAGCGCCACCACCTTCGGCTCCGAGCCGAACACCCAAGCCAGCCTGGTCGACCTGGGCATGCCCGGCGTGCTGCCGGTGCTCAACCAGGAAGCCGTGCGCATGGCGTGCATGTTCGGCCTGGCGATCGATGCCGAAATCGGGCCGCGCAACGTATTCGCGCGCAAGAACTACTTCTACCCCGACCTGCCCAAGGGCTACCAGATCAGCCAGATGGACCTGCCGATCGTCGGCAAGGGCCACCTGGACATCGCCCTGGAAGACGGCACCATCAAGCGCATCGGCGTGACCCGCGCGCACCTTGAAGAGGATGCCGGCAAGAGCCTGCACGAAGACTTCAACGGCGCCACCGGCATCGACCTGAACCGCGCCGGCACGCCGCTGCTGGAGATCGTCTCCGAGCCGGACATGCGCAGCGCCAAAGAGGCGGTGGCCTACGTCAAGGCCATCCACGCTCTGGTGCGCTACCTGGGCATCTGCGACGGCAACATGGCCGAAGGTTCGCTGCGCTGCGACTGCAACGTCTCGATCCGCCCGAAGGGCCAGACCGAGTTCGGCACCCGCTGCGAGATCAAGAACGTCAACTCGTTCCGCTTCATCGAGCGGGCGATCAACAGCGAGATCCAGCGCCAGATCGACCTGATCGAGGACGGCGGCAAGGTGGTGCAGGAAACCCGCCTGTACGACCCCAACAAGGACGAGACCCGCTCCATGCGCAGCAAGGAGGAAGCCAACGACTACCGTTACTTCCCCGACCCTGACCTGCTGCCGGTGGTCATCGAACCGAGCTTCCTCGACAGCGTGCGCGCCGCCCTGCCGGAGCTGCCGCCGCAGAAGGTCGAGCGCTTCCAGAGCCAGTACGGCCTGTCGGCCTACGACGCCAACGTGCTGGCCTCCAGCCGCGAGCAGGCCGACTACTTCGAGCAGGTGGTGAAGATCGGCGGCGACGCCAAGCTGGCCGCCAACTGGGTCATGGTCGAACTGGGCAGCCTGCTGAACAAGCTGGGTGTCGAGATCGACCAGTCGCCGGTCAGCGCCGAGCACCTCGGCGGCATGCTGCTGCGCATTCGCGACAACACCATCAGCGGCAAGATCGCCAAGACCGTGTTCGAGGCCATGGCCGCCGGTGAAGGCGATGCCGACGGCATCATCGAAAGCAAAGGTCTCAAACAGGTCACCGACACCGGCGCGATCGACAAGATGCTCGACGAGATGCTCGCCGCCAACGCCGAACAGGTCGAACAGTACCGCGCCGCCGACGAGGCCAAGCGCGGCAAGATGTTCGGCTTCTTCGTCGGCCAGGCGATGAAGGCCTCGAAAGGCAAGGCCAACCCGGGGCAAGTGAACCAATTGCTCAAGGCCAAGCTCGAAGGGTGAACCTGATCGCGGGGCAAGCCCGCTCCTACAGGTTCACGCTGCACCTGTAGGAGCGGCCTTGTGCCGCGAAAGGACCGCGTAGCGGTCCCAGTGCCTGAATCGGAGCATTCGACTTGATCAAGCGTTCCCTCACCACCCTGACCCTCTTCTCCCTCCTGGCCGGCTGCGCCAGCCATGACATCGACCCGCGCGGCTACGACCAGACCGGCACCGCCTCCTACTACGGCGCCCGCCACCACGGCAAACGCACCGCCAGCGGCGAACCCTTCAACCAGCACGGCCTCACCGCCGCCCACCGCAGCCTGCCTTTCGGCAGCCGGGTACTGGTCACCAACCTGTCCAACCAGCGCAGCGTCGTGGTGCGCATCAACGACCGTGGCCCGCATACCCGTGGCCGACTGATCGACCTGTCACGGGCCGCCGCAGAAAAAATCGGCATGCTCCGTAGCGGAACCGCGCGAGTCCGGGTACAAGGTCTGAGCGATTGACCTGACTGGAGCCCTCGCCATTTTCGACCTGGCCACCCTCCCCGCCTTCAGCCTGCTGCAACTGGGCCTGGGCCTCATGCTGCTGATCATCGGCGCCGAACTGCTGGTGCGCGCCGCCCTGCGCCTGGCCGGCCGCCTGCATGTGCGCCCACTGATCATCGGCCTGAGCCTGGTGGCTTTCGGCAGTACCGCGCCACAGCTGACCGTGAGCCTGCAGGCCGCCTACCAGGGCGCGCCGGACGTGGCGCTGGGCAGTGTCGTGGGCAGCAATATCTTCAACGTACTGGTGATCCTCGGCCTGGCGGCACTGATCATTCCGCTGCGCGTGTCGCGCCAACTGGTGCGCCTGGACATCCCGCTGATGATCCTGGCCAGCGCCCTGGTGTACCTGCTCGCGCTCAACGGCCAACTCGGGCGCCTGGAAGGCACCCTGCTGCTGCTTGGCCTGCTGGGCTACCTGGCCATGCTCTGGCATCAGTCGCGCCACTACGCCCGTACCTACCCCGCGCCGAGCACCACGCATGCCAGCCCGCTGCGGTTCTGGAGCAGGACAGTACTGCAGGTTGTCGTGGGCCTGGGCCTCTTGAGCCTGGCCGGCCATCTGCTGCTAGAGGCCGTGGTCGAGGTGGCCACCGACCTGGGCCTGTCCGAGCGCATCATCGGCCTGACCGTTGTTGCCGTGTGTACCTCGCTCCCGGAGCTTGCCGCCGCACTGATCGCGGCCCTGCGCGGTGAACGGGAGATCGCCGTAGGCACGGTGATTGGCAGCAACCTGTTCAACCTGCTGGCAGTGCTGGGGTTCACTGCAGTGATCACCCCCGAACCCTTGTCGATCTCACCCAACGCCCTGGACTTCGACCTGCCGGTGATGCTCGGCGTCGCCGCCCTGTGCCTGCCGGTGTTCTATTCCGGCTACCGGGTCACCCGCGCCGAAGGCCTGGTGTTCCTGTGCCTGTACCTGGCCTACGGCCTGCACGTGGTGGCCTTCACCACCGGGATGCCGCTGGCCGGACGCCTTGAACGACTGATGCTGTTCTATGTGATGCCCGTGCTCGGGGTCGTGCTGCTGTACACCACGGCCCGCGCCTGGCGCCGCCAACACTAAGGAAAACAACATGGCTGACACGAAACAGACCGGCGAAAGCATTCGTCGCCAGGTGATGGGCGATCACTTCGTCGATCGCGCCCTGGGCAACGCGACCGCATTCACCCAACCGCTGCAGGACTTCGTCAACGAACATGCCTGGGGGAGTGTCTGGGCCCGTGACGGGCTGCCGCTGAAGACCCGCAGCCTGATCACCCTGGCCACCCTGACCGCGCTCAAGTGCCCGCAGGAGCTCAAGGGGCACGTACGCGGGGCGCTTAACAACGGTTGCAGCGTTGAGGAGATCCGCGAGGCGCTGCTGCATTGCGCGGTGTATGCCGGGGTGCCGGCGGCGATCGATGCGTTTCGGGCGGCGCAGGAAGTCATTGATAGCTATCAGGCGAGTTCTAGCGATTAAGGGCGGGCGCCCTGGCCTCGTGACTGTTACCTATGTGAGTGAACTTTTGTGTAACCCATGTGGGTGATCCAAATATTGGTTGCCCGCGAAGACGCCCCTGAGATCACACAGTTGCAACTAGCGAAAGCTGCGCCAGCCCAGGCGCCGCCCGTGTCTTCGCGACTTCAGGAGGCCGAACGCAGGCCTTGCGGAGGGAGGTGACGGGCATGGATGCCCGTCAAGCGCTGGGGCCCAGGATGGGCCCTGCAGCGCGGTCCTCCTGGGAGCAAGGCCGGAGTGAGGGGACCCGGAGCGAAGCGGAGGGCCGGATGAATGGAGCGCAGCGTTTTTTGGTTACTTTTTGTCGCGTTTGACAAAAAGTGACTCGCCGTTGGGCGAAAAGGTGACTATGCGTCGATATCGTAAATGAATGCGTTTACAACAATAAAAACCTACGCCGACCGTCTTTGATTTTGACTTTGACTTTTAAATAGTTTGTTTTAAAAGTTATATGCGCATTCATTTGCGATGGTGACGCAAAGTCACCTTTCCGCCCTTACGGCGGCTCACTTTTTGAAGGATCAAAAAGTAAGCAAAAAATCCTCGCTCCATTCATCCGGCCCCTACGCTTCGCTCCGGGGTTCCCTCGCTCCGTTCTTGCTCCCGGGAGGACCGCGCTGAACGCCCCATCCTGGGGCGCAGCGCTTGACGGGCATCCATGCCCGTCACCTCCCTCCGCAAGAACTCCGCTCGGCCTCCTGAAGTCGCAATTGGCGTTGCCTGAACTATCGCGCACTTAGAAGCAACAGCAAGATCAAGATCAAGATCAAGATCAAGATCAAGAGATGCGAAGTTGGAGGTTAGATCATTGGCAATGTGTTGACTGCCTGCGATGGCAACCGAGAGATTGAAAACAGACTTGAATGACCATAATACGCCATCCAAGCCTGCTCGGTTTCAGGACACCATGAACATCCCGAAACCGAACTGGATCAAATCAGGCCTGCCGCGCCTTCTTCATCCGGAACGCCACCCACAACACAGCAATCCACGCCGGAATCAACATCACCGAAATGCGAATCGGCGGGGTCAGGTACATCACCACCAGGATCAGCACGATGAACGCCAAGCACAGGTAGTTGGTCAGCGGATGCCCCAGGCTACGGTAGAACGGCTGAATCCCGGCCGCCAGCTTGGCCTTGCGGAACTTCAGGTGGGTAATACTGATACTCGCCCAGTTGATCACCAACGCCGACACCGCCAGGGCCATGAGCAGGCCGAAGGCTTCGCCCGGCATCAGGTAGTTGATCAGCACGCACAGGCCGGTAGCGAAGGCCGATACGCCCAGTGCGGTGAGCGGCACGCCACGACGGCTGACCTTGAGCAGCTGGCGCGGCGCGTCACCCTGCGTGGCCAGGCCGAACAGCATGCGGCTGTTGGCGTATACACAGCTGTTGTAGACCGACAGCGCGGCGGTCAGCACCACAATGTTGAGGATCGTCGCCACCAGGTCGCTGTCCAGCTCGTGGAAGATCATCACGAACGGGCTGCCGCCCTGCACCACCTTCTGCCACGGATACAGCGACAGCAGTACGGCCAGCGCGCCGATGTAGAAGATCAGGATGCGATAGACCACCTGGTTGGTGGCCTTCGGGATGCTCTCACGCGGGTTGGCCGCCTCGGCGGCGGTGATGCCCACCAGCTCCAGGCCGCCGAACGAGAACATGATCACCGCCAGGGCCATGATCAGCCCGGTGACGCCATTGGGGAAGAAGCCACCGTATTGCCACAGGTTGGCGACGCTGGCATCCGGTCCGCCATGGCCACTGGTGAGCAGCCAGGCGCCGAAACCGATCATGCTGACGATCGCCACCACCTTGACCAGGGCGAACCAGAACTCCATTTCGCCGTACACCTTCACCTGGGTCAGGTTGATGGCGTTGATCGCCACGAAGAAGATCGCCGCCGTGGCCCAGGTGGGGAAATCCGGCCACCAGTACTGCACGTAGATGCCCACTGCGGTGAGCTCGGCCATGCCGACCAGCACGTACACCACCCAGTAGTTCCAGCCCGAGACGAAACCGGCGAACTCGCTCCAGTACTGGTGCGCGAAGTGGCTGAAGCTGCCGGCGACCGGCTCCTCGACCACCATCTCGCCCAGCTGGCGCATGATCAGGAAGGCCATCAGGCCAGCGACGGCGTAGCCCAGCAGCACCGACGGGCCTGCTAGCTGGATGGTCTGGGCGATGCCCAGGAACAGCCCGGTGCCGATGGCTCCGCCCAGCGCGATCAGCTGGATATGGCGATTCTTCAGCCCGCGCTGCAAGCGCTCGGGCGTGCTCTGGTCTTGCATGAAGTGTCCTTTAGGTGAGGCAGTGTTATTGGTTTTGCTTGCAATCGACTAGATCCATCCACCCCATTGCAAGAAGAAAATCCCGATGTTCGTGGTGACGGCGGCCATCAGCGTGGTGATCACGATGATCGACGCCGCCAGTTCATGGTTGCCGTTGGCCTCCCGCGCCATCACATAACTGGCCGCCGCGGTGGGGCTGCCGATGTAGAGGAACAGGATGCCAAGCTCCGCACCGCGAAAACCGCACAACCAGGCGCCCAGCGTTCCCAGCACCGGCAGCCAGACCATCTTCACCAGGCTGACGTCGAAGGCCAGCCGGCCACTGTCGCGCAGCGCCGCCAGTGACAGGGTGCCGCCGATGCAGATCAGCGCCAGCGGCAGGGTCATCTGCGCCAGGTAATCCCCCGAAGTCAGCAGCCAGTTGGGCAACGGCACCTGACCATAGGCCATGGGCGTGGCCACCAGCACGCTGATGATCAACGGGTTGCTGAGGATGCTCTTGCAGATGCTCCACGGGTCGGACTTCAGGTCCGGGCTGTACACCGCCAGGACCACCGCCGACAGCGAGTTGTACATGAGGATCACCAACCCGGCCAGCACCGCGCCGAGGGATATACCGTAGTCGCCATACAGGCTGGCCGCCAGTGCCAGGCCGATCACGCCGTTGTTGCCGCGAAACGCGCCTTGCGTGTAGACGCCCCGGTCCGCCCGCGGGCAGCGCCAGATCGCCAGGCCCCAGGCCAGGCCGAAACACGCCAGCGTCGCGACCACGAAGTAGAGGATCACCCCGGGCTTCACCGCCGCCGCCAGGTCGGCGTGGTAGATGCCGAGGAACAGCAGCGCCGGCATGCACACGTTGAACACCAGCTTCGAGGCGACCCGGTTGAAGTTGTCGTCGATCAAGCGGATGCGCTTGAGCAGCACGCCCATGAACAGCATGGCGAACACAGGGGCCGTGATGTTCAGTGTCTGGATGAGAAGGGCAAGCATGCAACGTGTTCCCGGGAAATACCGTCAGGGGCGCCATCATACGTGAGAGCCGGGGGAGTTGCGCCCGCCACAGCAGCCAGATACCCGCACAAAGAGGTCTTGACGTAGGAATTTTCCTGAATATAGTAAGAATTACTGTATATGTATACAGTATAAAAATGGACGATCCAGACATTGCAAGGAGCAAATCATGTCAGGAATGCACACAACGCCTGTGGCCGCGAAGGCCCAGGCAACGCTGGTGGTCGCCGACCTCGAGCAGTTGTTCGAGGAACAGGGCGTCGCCCTGCCCGGCACCGACAGCCATCTGATGCTGGTCATGCATGGCCACCACACCGTCAAGTACCACCGCCTTGCGCCGCCACCGGCTCGCGGCCCATCCGCACGGCGCGGGCCGGAGCTGTTCTTTGAAGGCGGCGAACACACCGCCATCGGCGACAACACCCTGCTGCGCTTTGAAGCGGGTCAACCGGGTATCCCCGCCCACCAGTCGCCGCTGCCGTTGCCCAACGGCCTGAGCCTGACCTATGGCCAGGTAATCGCCCTGGGCGGCGACTTCTACGGCTTGCCCGAGCGCCCGATCGCCGATGGCGCCAACGACGCCGAGCGGATCGAACGCTTCACCCAGGCCTTCGACTCCCTGGCGCGCCTGCCGGCGGCCAAGGCGGAAGCCGAACAGATCCTTGCGGTCATGCAGGAAGAAATCGGCGCCGCCAACCAGGCCATCAAGGACGGCCGCCAGCCCCACGAGGCCTATGACGCGCTGGGTGACAGCCTGTCGGCACGCTGGAACCGCATCACCGGTGGCGGCAGCTTCGCCTCCGACCTGTTCCCCCTGGGCCGCTACCTGAAACTGGCCGCCAGCAACTGGGACCACTTCGGCCCCTGGGCGCTGGCGGCCTACCAGGCCGGCCACGCCGCCGCCCTGCAGCAGGCATTGAAAGCCCGCGCCAGCGGCGAGGAGCGCGACCTGCAACTGGCCTATGCGATGAACGCCTTCGCCGACCACTTCCTCACCGACCTGTTCTCCGCCGGCCACCTGCGGGTGCCGCGCAAGGCCCTGGCCGATACCGTCACGCCGAGTGACGTCGGCTCGCTGATCTCGCGCTTCATGCACGACGAGGACAGCAAGTACGGCCTGGCCGTGCGCAATGCCGAAGGCGAGCAATGGCGCGCCTACGGCGACAAGCGCTACTTCGACAGCGTCGATGTGGCCAACCGTCGCCAGGTGGGCCGCGCCGTGCAACGTTCGGCCGACGAGGTGTTCCAGGCCTTCGCCGAAGGCCACGCGCCAGCGGCGAAGGACTTCGCGGCGCTGCGCCTGGCGCCCGACCTGCGGGCCGCCGAGCAGGACCTGGTACCCGGCAACTTCGCCCCGCTGTACGTCCAGGACGGCAAGGCCGTGCTGCGACGCAAGGACGTCAACGACCTCAACGACCGCAACCGCATCGGCGACTGGTGGGGCTGGAGCACATACCTGCTGCTCAAGGACTACAAGCCGAACAAGCCCACCGGTTTCATCGATGCCCCGGCCACCTCGCCAGCGATCACCGGCTGGGAGCGCCGCGAGCCCGATGGCCTGAACTGGCAGCGCGGCAACGCGGTGCGCTACGCCTTCAGCGTCACCGACCAGCTCAACGAGTCGTACATCGGCCCGTGGAGCGCCTATGTCGAGTTGACCGACCAGTTCCACCCGAGCGTGCAAGTGCCGGCGGACGGCAAGCAGCGCGGGCGCAACCTGTTCCGCCAGTTCCGCGGCGGTTCACCGGAACTGATCGCCAGCCTGGACGGCAAGACCACGCTCTATATCGATCGCAACGCGTGACAAGGAGGTCACCGATGAATATCAAGGTCAAACTGGAACTGGCTTCGGGCCAGTCGATGGAAGGCATGCCGCTGGAGTTGCTGCGTGCCGGCAAGGTGATTGGCCGGGCGAAAGTGCCGCCAGGGGAACAGGTGGCGTTCGAGGCGCCATCGGGGGCAGGACAGCTGGCGGTGCGGGTTGATCGCTCGGGGGTGAAAGGCTGATACAAGGCCGGGCCTCTCATCAGATCATGCGCAATCCCTGTAGGAGCGGCCTTGTGCCGCGAAAGGGCCGCAAGGCGGCCCCGGCGGTTTCAGCGTTCCACCGAGATAGGGGCTGCTGCGCAGCCCTTTCGCGGCACAAGGCCGCTCCTACAGGAATATGCGTCAGCGCCGAACCGGGCGCTTCTGCAACTTGCGCTGCAGCGTGCGCCGGTGCATCCCCAGCGCCCGCGCCGTAGCGGAGATGTTGCCTTCGTGCTCACCCAGCACCCGCTGGATGTGCTCCCACTGCAGGCGATCCACCGACATCGGGTTTTCCGGCACCAGGGTGTCCAGGTCGGTGTGCTCCGAGAGCAGCGCCGCCAGCACATCGTCGGCGTCCGCCGGCTTGCACAGGTAATTGCAAGCCCCGCGCTTGACCGCCTCGACCGCCGTGGCGATGCTCGAGTAACCGGTCAGGATCACCACGCGCATCTCCGGGTCCAGCTCCAGCAGCTTGGGCAACAGCACCAGGCCCGAGTCGCCTTCCATCTTCAGGTCCAGCGTGGCGTAGTCGGGCAAGTCCTGCTCGGCCAGTTTCAAGCCTTCCTCGGCGGAACCCGCGGTGCTCACACGGAACCCACGACGCGACATAGCCCGGGCCATCACCCGAGTAAAGGTGGCGTCGTCATCCACCAGCAGCAGGTGCGGCAGTTCTTCGCCTTCGACCTGGTTTTCTTCGCTCATCATGCATCTCCTCGCTTGCCATGGGGCAGGCGCAATTCGGTCAGGGTGCCACCCTGCTCATGACTATAGAGTTTCACCGAACCGCCCGCACGCGTCACGCTGGCCTTGCTCAAGAACAGGCCCAGGCCGAAGCCTTTGCCCTTGGTGGTAATGAAGGGTTTGCCGATCGCCTCGGCGATGGCCGGCGGCACGCCGGGGCCGTGGTCGCGGATGCTGATGACGATGTCATGGGCATCCCAGTCCAGGCGCACTTCCAGGTCATCCGGGCAGGCATCGGCGGCATTGTTCAACAGGTTCAGCAGCGCCTGGGTCAGGTCCGGCGGCGGCGTCAGCCGCGGCACCACGCCATCGCGCAGGCGCTGGAAGCGGTAGCTGGCCTCGGGGCGCATCAGGTGCCAGCGGTTGAGCGCCTCGTCGAGCCAGGCGGTGACGTCCTGCTCGACGATCGCCAGCCGTCGGTTGGCCTCGGCGGCGCGCACCAGTTGCTGCAAGGTTTCCTTGCACAGCTTGACCTGGTCCTGAAGGATCTGCAGGTCCTCCTGCAACAGGGGGTCGGCGTGATCCTGGCGCATCTCGTTGAGCAGCACGCTCATGGTCGCCAGCGGTGTGCCCAGTTCATGGGCAGCGCCGGCTGCCTGGGTGGCCACGGCCAGCAACTGCTCGTCGCGCAGGCTCTCTTCGCGACGCTCGGCGCGCAGGTTTTCCTGCCGACGCAGCTCCTCGGCCATGCGCGCGGCGAAGAAGGTGATCACCCCGGCGGCCAGGGCGATACTCAGCCACATGCCGTAGACCTGCATGGTGTCACGCGCCAGCGGCAGCGTCTCCAGAGGATAGTACTGCACCAGCAGCAGGCTGTAGGCCACCAGCGCAATGCCCGAGAGCACCAGCGAGTAGAGCCACGGCAGCGTGCGTGACCGCGGCGATCGCCAGCGGTACCAGGTAATAAGAGACGAAGGGGTTGGTCGATCCACCCGAGTAATAAAGCAGGGCGCTGTGGATCAACAGGTCGCAGGCCAGCTGCAGGGCGTACTCGAGTTCGGTGACCGGCAGCGACAGGCGCAGGCGCAGGGCGGTGAACGCACACAGCAACGATGACAGGGCCAGCGTCACCGCCAGCGAGAACCACGGCAGCGGCAGCAGTTCGGTCCAGTAGGCAACGCCCACGGAGCCGGCCTGGGCCGCCAGCACGAGAATGCGGATGAAGGTCAGGCGCCAGAGGTTCTGGCGTGTAGCGGACAACGGTTGTGCGACGGCGAGCATGAGCTCTCCCAATGAGTGCTCCAGGAAAATCGGCTGGAGTATACCGAAGCCGGGCGCCTCGCTGCAGCGATGCGGCAAAGCGCCACAGTTTGTCACAGACTCATGATGGCATTTTTGAACCCACTACACTGTTGCCGGTCTGATCGGCCATGCGTGGAACGGATGTCCTCATCCACGCCTTACTTTGCCAAGGAGCTCCACATGCACATTTCCCGTCGCGGCGCCGCCGCCGTTGCCCTGTCCTGCGGCATGCTCGCCAGTCTGCCGGCCCTGGCCGCCGATGAGCCTCGCTACAACCAGGTGTCGCTGCGCGCCGAAGTCAGCAAGGAAGTGGCGCGCGACCTGATGGTCGTGACGCTGTACAGCGAAGCCCAGAACAGCGACCCGGGCAAGCTCGCCAAGGAGATCACCGAGACCATGAACAAGGCCGTGCAGCAGGCCCGTCAGGTCAAGGACGTGAAGATCAGCCAGGGCAGCCGCAACAGCTACCCGATCTACGACACCAAGGGCCAGAAGATCACCGGCTGGCGCGAGCGCGCCGAGCTGCGCCTGGAAGGCGCCGACTTCCCGGCCCTGTCCAAGCTCACCGGCGAGCTCCTGCAAGACCTGAAAATGGGCGGCATGGACTTCTCCATCGCCCCGACCACGCGCAAGTCCAATGAGGACGAGCTGCTCAAGGACGCCGTCGCCGCCTTCAAGGCCCGCGCCCAGCTGGCCACCGAGGCCCTGGGCGGCAAAGGCTACAAGGTGGTCAGCCTGAACCTCAACAGCAGCGGCTACCCACGTCCGTACCTGCGCAGCGCACCGATGGCGATGATGGCCAAGGGCGCCGCCGACGAGGCCGCGCCAGCGCCGGATATCGAGGCGGGCACCAGCGAAGTCAGCATGAGTGCCGATGGCCTGATCGAAGTCCAGGCCCCCTGACCCCTCCAACTGGATGTCCGAGTCGCGTAAAGCGTCTCGGACAGCAGTTTCAGACCTTTCCTACGCACCAAACGGGTGCGTCTGCTTGTCACATAAAGTGCGAAATATCTTGTAATTTTCGCCCTTTTCTCCCGCGCAAACGATCAACATTCGCCAAAGTTATATGGATGCGACATCCATGTACGTCCGTACCACAAAATTGGCGCCAACCATCCCGCTGAGTGTTGCATTGGGAACACCCCCTGCATAAGTATCCGCAGGTCGGCTCACGAGGCCGCCTCAATTCGAAAAATGACAACAATGAGGCCACCATGCTCAAACACGCAGTCATTCCGTTCCTGGTAGGTGCAGGCTTGCTAGCCGGCGCACCGTTCGCCCACGCCGCGACCAACCTGGTGTTCTGCTCCGAAGGCAGCCCGGCCGGTTTCGACCCTGGCCAGTACACCACCGGGACCGACTTTGACGCCTCCGCCGAAACCATGTTCAACCGCCTGACCCAGTTCGAGCGCGGCGGTACCAAGGTCATTCCGGGCCTGGCCACCCAGTGGGAGGTTTCCGATGACGGCAAGACCTACACCTTCCACCTGCGCGAAGGCGTGAAGTTCCATACCACCGAGTACTTCAAGCCGACCCGTGCGTTCAACGCCGACGACGTGCTGTTCACCTTCAACCGCATGCTCGACAAGGACCACCCCTTCCGCAAGGCCTACCCCACCGAGTTCCCGTACTTCACCGACATGGGCATGGACAAGAACATCGCCAAGCTCGAGAAGGTCGATGAGCACACCGTGAAGTTCACCCTCAACGACGTCGACGCCGCGTTCATCCAGAACCTGGCCATGAGCTTCGCCTCGATCCAGTCCGCCGAATACGCCGACCAGTTGCTCAAGCAAGGCAAGGCCGCCGATATCAACCAGAAGCCGATCGGCACCGGCCCGTTCGTGTTCAGCAAGTACCAGAAAGACGCGCAGATCCGCTACAAGGGCAACAAGGACTACTGGAAGCCCGAGGACGTCAAGATCGACAACCTGATCTTCGCCATCAGCACCGACGCCTCGGTGCGCATGCAGAAGCTCAAGAAGAACGAATGCCAGGTCACCCTGTTCCCGCGCCCGGCCGACATCAAGCCGCTGCAGGAAGACAAGAAGCTGCAGATGCCTGAACAGGCCGGCTTCAACCTCGGCTACATCGCCTACAACGTGATGGACAAGGTCAAGGGCAGCAACGACGCCAACCCGCTGTCGCAACTCAAGGTGCGCGAAGCGCTGGACATGGCCGTCAACAAGCAGCAGATCATCGAGTCGGTGTACCAGGGCGCCGGCCAGCTGGCGGTCAACGCCATGCCGCCGACCCAATGGTCCTACGACACCACCATCAAGGACGCCAAGTACGATCCTGAGAAAGCCAAGCAGCTGCTCAAGGAAGCCGGCGTCAAGGAAGGCACCGAGATCACCCTGTGGGCCATGCCGGTGCAGCGCCCCTACAACCCCAACGCCAAGCTGATGGCCGAAATGCTCCAGTCCGACTGGGCCAAGGTCGGCATCAAGGCCAAGATCGTCAGCTACGAATGGGGCGAGTACATCAAACGCTCCAAGGGCGGCGAGCAAGGCGCCATGCTGATCGGCTGGAGCGGCGACAACGGTGACCCGGACAACTGGCTCGGCACCCTGTACAGCTGCGACGCCATGAGCGGCAACAACTTCTCCAAGTGGTGCTTCAAGCCCTACGACGACCTGATCAAGCAGGCCAAGGCCACCCCCGACCAGGCCAAGCGCACCGAGCTGTACAAGCAGGCGCAACACATCCTCAAGGAGCAGGTGCCGATCACCCCGATCGCCCACTCCACCGTGTATCAGCCAATGAGCACGTCCGTGAAGGACTTCAAGATCAGCCCCTTCGGCCTGAACTCCTTCTACGGGGTCAGCGTGAGCAAGTAACGGCCGTGATCGTCCCGCCGGGCTTGCCGGCGGGACGATGACACGAACGGGCGATACGTAGGGCAATTCCCTCACGCTCGCCGGAACGCTCCCGCACCCAAATCAGTAGCGAACCCTGGCTCCCACATTCTGGCGCACCTATCGTCAGGACCGGGATGTTGCAGCCGCGTTTTGCCTGTCGCGGCACGAAAAAGACGGACAAAGGATCTGCCATGCGCCTGACCACACTGTGTTCCACCCTGCTTGCCCTCGGCCTGCTGAGCCAGGCCCCGGCGAGCCTCGCCAACAACCTGGTGTTCTGCTCCGAGGGCAGCCCGGCGGGCTTCGACACCGCCCAGTACACCGCGGCCACCGACAACGACGCCGCCGAGCCGATCTACAACCGCCTGGTCGAGTTCGAGCGTGGCGGCACCGCCGTGCAGCCGGGCCTGGCCACCGACTGGCAGGTGTCCGAGGACGGCCTGAAGTACACCTTCCACCTGCGACCCGGGGTGAAGTTCCACGCCAACAAGGACTTCAAGCCCACCCGCGACTTCAACGCCGACGACGTGCTGTTCACCTTCAACCGCATGCTCGACAAGAACCACCCCTTCCGCCAGGCCTACCCCACCGAGTTCCCGTACTTCATCAGCATGGGCCTGGACAAGAACATCGCCAGCGTCGAGAAGACCGACCCGCTGACCGTGGTCTTCACCCTCAACAAGGTCGACGCCGCGTTCCTGCAGAACATCGCCATGGCCTTCGCCGCGATCCTCTCCGCCGAGTACGCCGATCATCTGCTGGCCGGCGGCAAGGCCAGCGACATCAACCAGAAGCCGATCGGCACCGGCCCGTTCGTGTTCCAGCGCTACCAGAAGGATTCGCAGATCCGCTTCAAGGGCAACAAGGACTACTGGGCGCCGGACCGGGTGAAGATCGACAACCTGATCTTCTCCATCAACGTCGACCCCTCGGTACGTATCCAGAAGCTGCGCAAGAACGAATGCCAGGTAACCCTGCACCCACGCCCCGCCGATCTGCCAGCGCTTTCGACCGACAAGCAGCTGCAGGTGATGACCCAGCCCGGCTTCAACCTCGGCTACATCGCCTACAACACCCAGCACCCGCCATTCGACCGGCTGGAGGTGCGCCAGGCCATGGACATGGCGGTGAACAAGGAAGCCATCATCGGCGCGGTTTATCAGAGCGCCGGCCAAGCCGCATCGAACGCCATGCCGCCGACCCAGTGGTCCTACGACAAGTCGATCAAGGACGCGCCCTTCGACCCGGAAAAAGCCAAGCAGCTGCTCAAGCAGGCCGGGGTCAAGGAAGGTACCGAGATCACCCTGTGGGCCATGCCGGTGCAGCGCCCCTACAACCCCAACGCCAAGCTGATGGCCGAAATGCTCCAGTCCGACTGGAGCAAGCTCGGCTTCAAGGTGCGCATTGTCAGCTACGAGTGGGGCGAGTACCTCAAGCGCATGAAGAACGGCGAGCACGACATCGCCCTGATCGGCTGGACCGGCGACAACGGCGACCCGGACAACTGGCTGGGCACGCTGTTCAGCTGCGACGCCATCGGCAGCAACAACTACTCGCTGTGGTGCGACGCGCAGTACGACGCCCTGGTCAAGAAAGCCAAGCAGGTCACCGACCGCGACCAGCGCACCAGCCTCTACGAACAAGCCCAGCAACGTCTCAAGCAACAGGTGCCGATCACCCCGGTCGCGCACTCCACGGTCAACCAGCCGCTGAGCATCAGCGTGAAAGACTTCAAGGTCAGC
This sequence comes from Pseudomonas sp. TE31087, assembly GCF_057284075.1. Taxonomy (NCBI): domain Bacteria; kingdom Pseudomonadati; phylum Pseudomonadota; class Gammaproteobacteria; order Pseudomonadales; family Pseudomonadaceae; genus Pseudomonas; species Pseudomonas sp. TE31087. Next base: position 5,321,520 of record NZ_JBXVNN010000001.1, on the reverse strand, counting down.
CCCTTCGGACGCAACGTTTTTTCCGGCGTCAGCATCGATTGACCCTGCATTGCCCGGCCGGGAGTGCGACCCACTCCCGCGCCCGCGTGCAGCCCGGATTTGCCTGGCAACCCCAAGGCAGACACTGCAGTACCGCGTCACCGTGACAAGCCCGGCCCACGAGGTCGGGTGATAACTAAAAAAATATCAGGGAGCTTTCATGTTGATTCGTACCACCACCACCACCGCACTGGCCTTGTCCGTGGGCGCCTTCTGCGCCCTCGCCCAGGCCGAACCGATGAGCCAGGACTTCGTGCCGATCGCGCTCAAATCCAGCAGCGAGCAGGCCGAAGCCAAGGGCTTCATCGATGGCCAGAGCCTGTCCGGCAGCACCCGCAACTGGTACGCCCGCGAACGCGCCACCCGCGCGCCGCTGTGGAAGTACACCAAGAGCGACGGCACCCGCCACGACACCCACAGCCGTGACAACTGGGTCCAGGGCACCATCCTCAACTACAGCTCGGGCTTCACCGAAGGTACCGTGGGCTTCGCCGTCGAGGCCGCAGCCTACAACGCCATCGCCCTCGAGCAAGGCCGCGCCGCCGTGGCCGGCCCGAACAACCGTACGCTGACCCACAGCGATGGTGATCCCATCGGCCAGTGGAGCAAGATGGGCCTGGGCAACGTCAAGGCGCGCATCTCCAACACCACGCTGACCGTGGGCCGCCAGTCGGTGGACACGCCGATGATCGCCTATATCGGCAACCGTGCGCTGCCTTCGAGCTTCCAGGGTGCGTTCCTGCACAGCACCGAATTCGAGAACCTGTCGTTCGATGTGGGTACCTTCGACCGCGTCTCGCCGCGTACCGAGCAGAGCCTGAGCAAGTTCCGCAGCGAATACGGCAACGGTGTGGAAACCGACCGCGCCAGCACCGTCGGCATCAACTACCAGCCGCTCAAGAGCCTGACCACCAGCCTCTACGCCACCAAGGTCGAGGACTTCTGGAACCAGTACTACTTCGGCGCCAACCACGTGCTGGGCGACAGCGCGGTGCTGAGCCTGACCACCGGTCTGAACTACTACAAGACCGTGGACGAAGGCAGCAAGAAGATGGGCGAGATCGATAACGACACCTACAGCCTGTCGTTCGGCCTGACCCACCAGGCCCACACCCTCACCGCCTCCTGGCAGCAGGTCAACGGCAACGAGTACTTCGACTACCTGCACGAAACCAACGGCATCTACCTGGCCAACTCCCTGCTGTCGGACTTCAACGGCCCGAACGAGAAATCCCTGCAGATCAGCTATGTGCTGAACATGGCGCCGTATGGCGTGCCGGGCCTGAAGTTCAACGTCTACAACGCCCGCGGCTGGGACATCGACGGTACCCACTACAAGGGCACCGCCTATGACGTCCGTGGCCAGGACGGCGAAAACCACTACGAGTGGGGCATCGGCACCAGCTACGCAGTACAGAGCGGCATGCTGAAGGACACCACCATCCGCGCCACCTATACCGCCCACCGTGCCAGCAAGGCACAGAGCGACGGCAGCCTCGACGAGTTCCGCGTCGTCACCACCATTCCGTTCAACATCCTCTGACCGTTGGCGCCACGGCCCGCCTCCCCACGGGCCGTGGCGGCTACGCTGGAACTAGCACTGCAGGGAGGTTCCATGAAAATGCTACCGCTACGTGCTGCCTTGGCAGCCGTCATCCTGGGCGCCGCATCGAATCTGGCGGCCAAGCCGCTGGTGGTGTGCACCGAAGCCAGCCCGGAAGGCTTCGACATCGTCCAGTACACCACCGCCGTCACCGCCGACGCCACGGCCGAGGCCATCTTCAACCGCCTGGTCGACTTCAAGCCCGGCACCACCGAGATCCAGCCGGCCCTGGCCACGAGCTGGGAGGTCAGCCCCGACGGGCTGGTGTACACCTTCCACCTGCGCGAAGGCGTCAAGTTCCACACCACCGACTACTTCAAGCCGACCCGCGACTTCAACGCCGATGACGTGCTGTGGAGCCTGAACCGCCAGTTGAAGAAAGACCACCCCGTGGCACGACAAGACCAGCGTCGGCTACCCCTATTTCGAGAGCATGGCCTTCAAGGACCTGCTCAAGTCGGTCGAGAAGACCGATGACCACACCGTGGTGATCACCCTGACCCGCCCGGAAGCGCCCTTCCTGCGCGACCTGGCCATGGCCTTCACCTCGATCTACTCCGCCGAGTACGGCGACCAGCTGCTCAAGGCCGGCAAGACCGGCGACCTCAACAGCAAGCCGGTCGGCACCGGCCCGTTCGTGTTCCAGCGCTACAGCAAGGATGCCCAGGTTCGCTACAAGGCCAACCCGGACTACTTCCGCGGCAAGCCGCCGGCCGACGGGCTGATCTTCGCCATCGCCACCGACAGCAACGTGCGCCTGCAGAAACTGCGCGCCAACGAGTGCCAGATCGCCCTGTACCCCAAGCCTGACGACGTGCCGGGGATCAAGACCGATCCGAAACTCAAGGTTGCCGAGATCGAGGCGCTGGTCACCGGCTATATCTCGATGAACACCCAGCACAAGTACCTGAGCGACGTGCGCGTGCGCAAGGCGATCAACATGGCCTTCGACCGCCAGACCCACGTCGACCAGCTGTTCGGCAAGGGCAACGCGCTGCCGGGCGTCAACCCGTACCCGCCGACCATGATCGGCTACAACACCGACAACAAGAACCCGCCCCACGACCTCGACAAGGCCCGCGCCCTGCTCAAGGAAGCCGGCGTGCCGGAAGGCACCGTGATCACCCTGTTCACCCGCAACGGCGGCGGCCCGACCAACCCCAACCCGCGCCTGTCGGCCGAAATGCTCCAGTCCGACCTGGCCAAGATCGGCATCAAGCTCGACATCCGCGTGATGGAATGGGCCGAGATGCTGCGTCGCGCCAAGAAGGGCGAGGCCGACCTGGTGTCGGCGGGCTGGGCCGGCGATAACGGCGACCCGGACAACTTCCTCACGCCGATGCTCAGCTGCGATGCGGTCAAGAGCGGCGAAAACTACGCGCGCTGGTGCAACCAGAAATTCCAGGACCTGATCACCCGCGCCCGCGAAGTGATCGACAACGACGAACGCGCCAGGCTCTATAACGAGGCTTTGGCGGTGTACGATGAAGACCAGCCGTGGATCAGCATGGCCCACCCGAAGATGTTCACCGCCATGCGCGAGAACGTCGAAGGCTATGTGATCAACCCACTGACCAACAACAACTTCGCCACCACCCAGGTGAAGTAGAACAACAACAGCCGCCGGACCTTGTGCAAGAGGCCCCGGCGGCGCGCCGTTACCGGCTGATGAGGTACCCCTGACAATGTTGAGTTTTATTGCCCGACGCCTGGGCCTGCTGATCCCGACCTTCTTCGGTATCACCCTGCTGACCTTCGCGCTCATACGCCTGATCCCCGGCGACCCGGTCGAGGTGATGATGGGCGAGCGCCGTGTCGACCCCGAAATGCACGCCCAGGCCATGGAGCGCTTGGGCCTGAACAAACCGCTGCCGGCCCAGTACCTGGACTATGTCGGCAAGCTCGCCCAGGGCGACCTGGGCGAATCCCTGCGCACCCGTGAAAGCGTATGGAACGAATTCCTCACCCTGTTCCCGGCAACGCTGGAGCTGGCCCTGGCCGCCCTGCTGTTCGCCGGGGTCATCGGTCTGCTGGCCGGGGTGATCGCCGCGCTCAAGCGCGGCTCGCTGTTCGACCACGGGGTGATGGGGATCTCGCTGGCCGGCTACTCGATGCCGATCTTCTGGTGGGGCCTGATCCTGATCATGTTCTTCTCGGTAAGCCTGGGCTGGACACCGGTCTCCGGGCGCATCGACCTGCTCTACGACATCGAGCCGAAAACCGGCTTCATGCTCATAGACACCCTGCTCAGCGACGAGGAAGGCGCGTTCAAGGACGCGGTGATGCACCTGATCCTGCCGGCCATCGTACTGGGCACCATCCCGCTGGCGGTGATCGCCCGGATGACCCGTTCGTCGATGCTCGAAGTGCTGCGCGAGGACTACATCCGTACCGCCCGCGCCAAGGGCCTGTCGCCGTCGCGCGTGGTGTTCATCCACGGCCTGCGCAACGCGCTGATCCCGGTACTGACCGTGTTCGGCCTGCAGGTCGGCACGCTGCTGGCCGGCGCCGTGCTCACCGAAACCATCTTCTCCTGGCCGGGCATCGGCAAATGGCTGATCGAGGCCATCGGTGCCCGTGACTACCCCGTGGTCCAGAACGGCATCCTGTTGATCGCCTGCCTGGTGATCCTGGTCAACTTCGTCGTGGACATCCTCTACGGCCTGGCCAACCCACGCATCCGTCATCAGCGCTGAGGACTCCGCCATGACCAGCCCGATTCCGAAATCCGTCACCCCGCCCAGCGCGGTCGACCAAAGCTTGCTCTATCCCTCGCCGTACAAAGAGTTCTGGCAGGCCTTCTCGCGCAACAAGGGCGCGGTGGCCGGCCTGGCCTTCATGACCCTGGTGGTGTTCTGCGCCCTGTTCGCCCCCTGGGTCGCGCCGCACAACCCCAGCGAGCAATACCGCGACTTCCTGCTCACCCCGCCGGTGTGGCTCGAAGGCGGCACCTGGCAGTTCATCCTCGGCACCGACGAACTGGGTCGCGACCTGCTCTCGCGGCTGATCCAGGGCGCCCGCCTGTCGCTGCTGATCGGCCTGTCGTCGGTGGTGATGTCGCTGATCCCGGGCATCCTGCTGGGCCTGCTGGCCGGCTTCTTCCCGCAGATCCTCGGCCCCTCGATCATGCGCCTGATGGACGTGATGCTGGCCCTGCCGTCGCTGCTGCTGGCCGTGGCCATCGTCGCCATCCTCGGCCCAGGCCTGATCAACACGGTGATCGCCATCGCCATCGTCTCGCTGCCCTCCTACGTGCGCCTGACCCGCGCCGCGGTGATGGGCGAGCTGAACCGCGACTATGTCACCGCCGCGCGCCTGGCCGGCGCCGGCCTGCCACGCCTGATGTTCGTCACCGTGCTGCCCAACTGCATGGCGCCGCTGATCGTCCAGGCAACGCTGAGCTTCTCCTCGGCGATCCTCGACGCCGCCGCCCTGGGCTTCCTTGGCCTTGGCGTCCAGCCGCCGACCCCAGAGTGGGGCACCATGCTGGCCTCGGCCCGCGACTACATCGAGCGCGCCTGGTGGGTGGTGAGCCTGCCCGGCCTGACGATCCTGCTCAGTGTGCTGGCAATCAACCTGATGGGCGACGGCCTGCGCGACGCGCTGGACCCGAAACTCAAGAACGCCGCCTGAGGAGAACGCCATGTCACTGTTGCAGATCAACAACCTGAACGTGCGCTTCGGCGACGCCAATGCCGTGCCCGTGGTGGACGGCCTCGAGCTGAGCGTGGACGCCGGCGAGATCCTCGCCATCGTCGGCGAGTCCGGCTCCGGCAAGTCCGTCACCATGATGGCCCTGATGGGCCTGATCGACGCCCCCGGGCGCATCACCGCCGACGTACTCAACTTCGACGGCATCGACATGCTCAAGCTCAGCGGCCGCCAGCGCCGCAAGGTGGTGGGCAAGGACATCGCCATGGTCTTCCAGGACCCGATGACCGCGCTCAACCCCAGCTACACCGTGGGCTACCAGATCGAGGAAGTGCTGCGTCAGCACCTCGGCCTGAAAGGCAAGGCCGCGCGCCAGCGTGCCCTGGAGCTATTGAAGAAGGTCGAGATCCCAGCCGCCGAAAGCCGCCTGGACGCCTACCCGCACCAGCTGTCCGGCGGCATGAGCCAGCGCGTGGCAATCGCCATGGCCATTGCCGGCGAGCCGAAACTGCTGATCGCCGACGAGCCGACCACCGCCCTGGACGTGACCATCCAGGCGCAGATCATGGAGCTGCTGGTCAACCTGCAAAAAGAGCGCAACATGGCGCTCATTCTCATCACCCACGACCTGGCGGTGGTTGCCGAGACCGCCAAGCGCGTGTGCGTGATGTACGCGGGCCAGGCCGTCGAAGTCGGCCAGGTGCCGGAGCTGTTCGACATCCCCGCCCACCCGTACAGCGAAGCGCTGCTGGCGGCCATTCCCGAGCACAGCATCGGCGCCGAGCGCCTGGCCACCCTGCCCGGCATCGTCCCCGGTCGCTATGACCGGCCGCAGGGCTGCCTGCTGTCGCCGCGCTGCCCTTATGTGCAGGAAAACTGCCGCCGGCAGCGCCCGGCCCTCGATCCCCAGGCTCACAGCCTGGTGCGTTGCTTCTATCCGCTGAACCAGGAGGTGGCGTGATGGCCGTCGTTCTTTCCGCTCGTGAGCTGACCCGCCACTACGAAGTCTCCCGCGGCATGTTCAAGGGCCATGCGCTGGTCCGCGCGCTCAATGGTGTGTCGTTCGAACTGGAGGCCGGCAAGACCCTGGCCGTGGTCGGTGAGTCCGGCTGCGGCAAGTCGACCCTGGCCCGGGCCCTGACCCTGATCGAGGAGCCCTCCTCCGGCTCGCTGCAGATCGCCGGCCACGAGGTCAAGGGCGCCAGCAAGGACCAGCGCAAGCAACTGCGCCGCGACGTGCAGATGGTGTTCCAGAGCCCCTACGCCTCGCTCAACCCGCGGCAGAAGATCGGCGACCAGCTCGCCGAGCCACTGCTGATCAACACCTCGCTGAGCAAGACCGAGCGCCGCGAGAAAGTGCAGAAGATGATGGAGCAGGTGGGCCTGCGCCCCGAGCACTACCAGCGCTATCCGCACATGTTCTCCGGCGGCCAGCGCCAGCGTATCGCCCTGGCCCGGGCGATGATGCTGCAACCCAAGGTGCTGGTGGCCGACGAGCCGACCTCGGCGCTGGACGTGTCGATCCAGGCCCAGGTGCTGAACCTGTTCATGGACCTGCAAAAGGAGTTCAACACCGCCTACGTGTTCATCTCCCACAACCTGGCGGTGGTGCGCCATGTGGCGGACCAGGTGCTGGTGATGTACCTCGGGCGGCCGGCGGAGATGGGGCCGAAGGAGGATATCTACGAGAAGCCGCTGCACCCGTACACCCAGGCGCTGTTGTCGGCGACCCCGGCGATCCATCCGGATCCTCTGAAGCCGAAGATCCGCATTGCCGGTGAACTGCCCAACCCGTTGAATCCGCCGGATGGTTGCGCGTTCCACAAGCGTTGCCCGTATGCCACCGAGCGTTGTGCCAAGGAAGTGCCGGCGTTGCGACAGGTGAGTACGCGGCAGGTGGCTTGCCACTATGCCGAGCAGTTCCTCTAGATCGATGTAGCCTTCATCGCGGGGCAAGCCCGCTCCCACGTGGCCAATACGGTTCTCGTGGGAGCGGGCTTGCCCCGCGATTGCTTCAATGCATAAAGAACCAGATCAGGATGATCACCGGAATCGGCACCCCAATCATCCACAGCAGTATCGAGCGCATGGCCGTTCTCCTCGTTCGGTGTTGAACAAAAGAGGTGCACCCTGCATGCCAGCTGTATCAAAAAATTACACGCATATGAATCAAAGCCTTAGCCGGTAACCGCTTGCAGAAACCGTGCAAAATGCCGGATCCATGCCCTTGCGCCTGGGTTTTCTGCAATGCACTATCGAGCCCATGACCGCCACTCCCCTCCCCGACGGCCCCGGGCAGACCCCGCTCACCGCCGACACCGTCATGCGCTACCACCTGTGCTGGAAGCATCGCGACCTGGACGGGGTGATGGCGCTCTACCACCCACATGTCCAGTACCACGACTTCTTCCAGAACCGCGTGCTCGGCTTCGACGAGCTGCGCGACTACGTGCGCGCCTGCCTGCCCCATGAAGCCGGCGAGGACATCGTCCACAGCGACCGTATCCGCGTCGACGGCTGCACCGCGTTCATCCAGTACCAGGTCACGGTCCAGGGTGGCGAGGGATTGGTGGCGTTCCAGTCCAGCGAGGCGATCACGGTCAGGGACGGGTTGATCTGGCGGGTCAACGAATACGCCACCCTGGTACGCCAGGGCGGCAACGCCAGCCTGCCGGGCGGCCCGCGTCCGGCCACCAGCCGCCTGGGCCTGTCACCGCGCCAGCTGTCGACCATGGCCCAGGACCTGGAGCACTACTTCCAGGCCCAACGCCCCTATCTCGACCCGGAACTCGACCTGCAGCAGGTCGCCGACGCAAGCGGCTACAGCCGCAACCAGATCTCCTACCTGCTCAACCAGGTGCTCGGCCAGAGCTTCTACCGCTACGTCAACCAGGCGCGCCTGCAACACCTGATGGCCAGCCTCGCCGACGCCAGTGCACGCACGCCCATCGACGAACTGGCGTTCAATGCCGGCTTCAACTCGCTGTCGGCCTTTTACAAGTGCTTTCGCGAGCATACCGGGCTGTCGCCCAAGGCGTATCTGAAGCAAATTTCCCTGCGTGCACGCACGTAAGACAGCCCCGCCCGCGCTTCACTAGGATCGCCCACAGACCCCAGCGGATGTGGAGCCCGACCCGATGCAACCCCTGCGCACGATCAGCCTGTGGATGGACCAGCTCGACGAGCCCCTGTGCGCACGCCCCGCACTGCGCCAGGACCTGGACCTCGATGTGTGCATCATCGGCGCCGGCTACACCGGCCTGTGGACCGCCTACTACCTCAAGCGCCAGGCACCTCAGCTGAACATCGCCGTGATCGAAGCCAATATCGCCGGCTTCGGCGCCTCCGGGCGCAACGGCGGCTGGCTGATGGGCAACCTGCTGGGCGAGGACCGCCTGCTTGCCACGCTCTCGCCGCAACAGCGGCGTGAAAGCATCGACCTGTTGCACGGCATCCCCGACGAAGTCCACGACGTGCTGCTGCGCGAAGGTATCGCCTGCGACTACCGCAAGGGCGGCGTGCTGTACTGCGCCGCCCGCTACCCGGAACAGGAGCGCAGCCTGCGCGCCTGGCTCGATGACCTCTACCGCCAGGGCATGAACGAAGACGACTACCGCTGGCTGCGCCCCGAACAGCTGGATGCCCAGTTGAAGGTGAGCAACCCCTACGGCGCGCTCTACAGCCCACATGTCGCCACGATCCAACCGGCCAGATTGGTGCGCGGCCTGGCGCGGACGGTCGAGGCCATGGGCGTGCCGATCTACGAGAACACCCCGGCCGTCGACTGGCAGACCGGCGAAGTGCGCACCCCGCTGGCACGCATCCGCAGCCACTGGGTGGTGCCGGCCGTCGAAGGCTACGCCGCCAGCCTGCCCCCCCTCGGGCGGCACCAGTTGCCGGTGCAGAGCCTGCTGGTGGCCACCGAGCCGCTGCCCGAGTCGACCTGGGAACAGATCGGCCTGAGCCAGGGCCAGGCCTTCAGCGAAAACAGCCGCCAGGTCACCTACGGCCAGCGCAGCGCCGACAACCGCCTGGTGTTCGGCGCCCGCGGCGGCTACCGCTTCGGCGGTCGCCTGCGCGAAGACTTCACCCTCACCGACAACGAAGTCGAACTGCGCCGCTACCTGTTCGGCGAACTGTTCCCGCAGCTCAAGCATGTGCGCATCACCCACTCCTGGGGCGGCAACCTGGGCATGGCCCGGCGCTTTCGCCCACACATGCTGTGTGACCGCCAGCGCGGCATCGCCTTGTCCGGTGGCTACGGCGGCGAAGGCGTCGGCGCCACCAACCTGGGCGGGCGCACCCTGGCCGCGCTGATCCTCGGCCAACACAACGAACTCACGGCCCAGCCCTGGGTGCACGACAACCGCCCGTTGTCGAGCCTGGCCAGCTGGCCACCGGAGCCCTGCCGCTGGCTGGGCTACAACGCAATCATCCAGAGTTTCGTCCACGAGGACCGGACCCTCGCCAACCCGGCCAGCGCCCCCTGGCGGCGGCGCCTGGCCAGCGGTTTGGCCGACTTCATGGAAGGTTTCATGCACTGACTTCCCTTCATCACCACACAGGATCCACCGGTCATGAGCATCACCCAGTTCAAGCACACCGACAGCGCCATCCTGGACAGCTCCACCCCGGTCGCCGTGCCCCTCGGCGAGCCGGTCGCGGTCACCTCGGTCACTTGCGTCGAACGCAGTGACGGCGTCGAGACCGGAATCTGGGAGTGCACCCCGGGGCGCTGGCGGCGGCAGATCGTGCAGCAGGAGTTCTGCCACTTCCTCAAGGGCCGCTGCACCTTCACCCCGGACGGTGGCGAGCCACTATTCATAGAAGCCGGAGACGCCCTGATGCTACCGGCCAACAGCCTCGGCACCTGGGATATCCAGGAGACCGTGCGCAAAACCTACGTACTGATTTTCTGATCCGCTGATCGCCTGCCTTCGATAACAACAGACAAAGCAAGGTAACCCCGACATGCGCACGCTCCTTCTCGCCCCCCTGATGCTGGCCGCAAGCGTCGCCGGCGCCGCCGACTCGGTGAAGATCTACAACTGGTCGAGCTACATCGCCCCGGACACCCTGAAGAGCTTCCAGCAAGCCACCGGCATCGTGCCCACCTACGATGTGTTCGACAGCAACGAGACCCTCGACGGCAAATTGATGACCGGCAACTCCGGCTACGACGTGGTGTTCCCTTCCAACCACTTCATGGCCCGGCAGATCCAGGGCAAGGCCCTGAAAAAACTGGACAAGTCGCAGCTGCCGAACTGGAAGAACCTCAACCCGGTGCTGCTCAAGGCCCTGGAGGTGAACGACCCTGGCAACCAGTACGGCTTCCCGTACCTGTGGGGCAGCACCGGGATCGGCTACAACATCGACAAGGTCAAGGCGGTGCTCGGCGACAGTGCCCCCATCGATTCGTGGGACCTTTTCTTCAAGCCCGAATATCTTTCCAAGCTCAAGAGCTGCGGCGTGGCGGTGCTGGACAATGGCCCCGAGCTGCTGCCGATCGCCCTGCACTACCTGGGTTTGCCGCACCACAGCCAGAACCCGGCCGACTACGACAAGGCCAAGGCACTGCTGATGAAAGTGCGCCCGTACATCAGCTACTTCCACTCCTCGAAGTACACCGGCGACCTGGCCAATGGCGACGTGTGCCTGGTGGTGGGTTTCTCGGGCGACGTGCTGCAGGCGAAGAACCGTGCCGAGGAGGCGAAGAATGGGGTGAAGGTGGGCTACTCGATCCCGAAGGAAGGCGCGCCGATGTGGTTCGACATGGTCGCCATGCCGGCCGATGCGCCCAACGAGAAGGCCGGGTACGCGTACATGAACTATCTGTTGCAGCCGCAGGTGATGGCGAACATCAGCAACTTCGTGCAGTACGCCAATGGCAACCAGCAGGCTGACACGCTGGTGGACCCGGCGATGAAGGGCAACACGATGATCTACCCGAGCGCGGATGTGATGGGCAAGCTGTATGCGCTGGAGGCGATGCCGGCGAAGATCGACCGCATTCGCACACGCATCTGGACCAGTATCAAGGCCGGGAATTGATTGCAGGCATTACGCGCCCCCTGTAGGAGCGGCCTTGTGCCGCGAAAGGGCCGCGTAGCGGCCCCAGGGTTCAGTGTTAGGCAAAGATCTCTGGGGCCGCTTTGCGGCCCTTTCGCGGCACAAGGCCGCTCCTACAGGGTCAAGTGCAGACCTGCGGAATCAATGATGCTCGCGGGTCGCGCGGAACTTGATATCCGGCCAGCGCTCTTCCATCAGCGACAGGTTGACCCGGGTCGGGGCCAGGTAGGTCAGGTGACCGCCACCGTCGATGGCCAGGTTCTCCACGGCCTTGTTCTGGAATTCCTCGAGCTTCTTCTTGTCGTCGCAGCTGATCCAGCGCGCCGACCAGACGGTGATCGGCTCGTAGGCGCACTCGACCTTGTATTCTTCCTTCAGGCGGCTGGCGACCACGTCGAACTGCAGCACGCCGACCGCGCCGAGGATGATGTCGTTGCTGCGCTCGGGGAAGAACACCTGGGTCGCGCCCTCTTCGGCCAGCTGCTGCAGGCCCTGGCGCAGTTGCTTGGATTTCAGCGGGTCCTTCAGGCGCACGCGGCGGAACAGCTCCGGGGCGAAGTGCGGGATACCGGTGAAGCCCAGCGCCTCGCCTTCGGTGAAGGTGTCGCCAATCTGGATGGTGCCGTGGTTGTGCAGGCCGATGATATCGCCGGCATAGGCTTCTTCCAGTTGCTCGCGCTCGGAGGAGAAGAAGGTCAGCGCGTCACCGATGCGCACGTCCTTGCCGGTCCGCACGTGACGCATTTTCATGCCCTTCTCGTACTTGCCCGAGCAGATGCGCATGAAGGCGATACGGTCGCGGTGTTTCGGGTCCATGTTCGCCTGGATCTTGAACACGAAGCCTGAGAACTTCTCTTCCACCGGCTCCACGGTACGCTCGTGGGCGACACGGGCCAGTGGGCGCGGCGCCCAGTCGACAACGGCGTCGAGCACATGGTCGACTCCGAAGTTGCCCAGTGCGGTACCAAAGAACACCGGCGTCAGTTGGCCATTGATGAACTCGTCCTGATCGAACTCATGGCAGGCACCCTGTACCAGCTCCAGCTGCTCGAGGAAGCGATCGTACTCGTCACCCAGGTGCGCACGGGCTTCATCGGAGTCGAGCTTCTCGATGATCTTCGCCTCGGTACGCTCATGGCCGTGGCCCGGGGTGTAGACAATGATGTAGTCGCCGGCCAGGTGGTACACGCCCTTGAAGTCGCGGTAGCAACCAATCGGCCAGGTGATCGGCGCGGCCTTGATCTTCAGCACCGCCTCGATCTCGTCGAGCAGTTCGATCGGGTCGCGGATGTCACGGTCGAGTTTGTTGATGAAGCTGACGATGGGCGTGTCGCGCAGGCGGCAGACGTCCATCAGGGCGATGGTACGCGGCTCTACACCCTTACCGCCGTCGAGCACCATCAGCGCCGAGTCCACCGCGGTCAGGGTGCGGTAGGTATCTTCCGAGAAGTCCTCGTGGCCGGGGGTGTCGAGCAGGTTGATCATGTGCTCGCGGTAGGGGAACTGCATCACCGAGGTGGTGATGGAGATACCGCGCTGCTTCTCCATTTCCATCCAGTCGGAGGTGGCGTGGCGGTCGGACTTGCGCGACTTCACGGTGCCCGCGACGGCGATCGCCTTGCCCATCAGCAGGAGCTTCTCGGTGATGGTGGTCTTACCGGCGTCGGGGTGGGAAATGATTGCGAAAGTGCGGCGCTTCGCGACTTCGGCGGCCTGGTTGGTCATGGGAAATCGCCTGACTGGGGATTCAAAAAGGGGCGATATCATACCTGAAGTCGGGCGTCAGGCCAAAACAAGCCCCAACGGTTCGACCCAATTCGCCCCTGCCGCATTGGTTAACCATCGACAAGCGAATCGCCGGCAAGCCCCTCGATGGTTATAGGAGCGCGGCCAGGCAGATGAGCGACCAGCTCCAGTCTCCCCCCCATGGCTTCCAGATAGTCACGCAACGTAGAGATCAACATATCGCTACGGTTCTCGAACCTGGAAACATTGCCCTGACGAACGTCAAGGCGCTCGGCCATGCTTTCCTGGGTGATCTCGAGTTGTTTACGCAAGGCCTGAAGCGTCATTTCCTCACGAATCAGTTCGCGACCACGCTCCTCGATTCTTGCCCTGCGCTCAGGCGTCAGCTCGTTCATCACGTCTTCAAGTGTCTTGTACATTTATCAACCTCTGGACAAATGTCGATCAAACCGTTCATCGGCACGGGTAATCAGGCTTCCATAAAATCTACGCTCATTGATGCCAGCCTTGTCCCCCGCAACGAGCAGCAACGCGGAGCGCGAACGATCGAAAGCGAATGCGACTCGCCATACACCGCCATCTGCGTTGAACCTCAACTCTTTCATGTTCGAATGCCTCGAGCCCTTCAGCGTGTCCACATGTGGACGCCCCAATGCGGGGCCAAAATGCTTGAGCAGATGGAGCTGCGCCAGCAATTCATTCTGTACCACCTCGGTCAACACCTGCAGCTCGGCATTGAACTCCCGGCACATTCCAATAGACCACCCCATTAAAATACCTCTAAGGGAATATTCCCTCAAGCGCATATCAAGATTCTTCGAGAAGAAATCCTGAACATCTGCAAGATGCCTCGATAGCAGGTACTTCAACGTCTCAACGTAATATTTACGCTTGATTTTCGCGTGAAATTTCCTACAGCCCAGTGATTAGCACTGGCCAAACGCCGCCCCAGATGGGAACCTTTCCCTCCACGGAGACGTCCACTCCCCTGCAACCCGCTTCGGTTCAGGGCTGGTTTCACCTGCTTCACGAGCCCGACGGGGTTCGGCTCATGGCCTGATGCCGCGCATCGGGCTGCTGCTCGCGACCACGCTGCCCGCCGCCAGGAATGGCCGGCCACACGGGGGTGTGATCGCCGACTATAAAAAAGGAGTCCGCCTGTGGCTGCACGCTACGGAAAAGGGCTGTTGGGATGGGCCGCCGTGCTCGTCATCCTGGCCCTGCTGGTCCACTGGATCGGCATCGACACGATCGACCGCTACCGCGACGATCTTGGGTTCTACCTGCAAGCGCACCTGGTCCTGGTGCTGGCTTCGATGGCGGCGGCGCTGGCCGTGGGCATCCCCGCCGGCATTGCCTTGAGTCGACCGCACCGGGTCGACAAGGCCGAGCGCTTCATGCAGTTTTTCAACGTTGGCAACACCATTCCTCCCCTGGCCGTCCTGGCCATCGCCCTGAGTATCCTGGGCATCGGCGCGGGTCCTGCGATCTTCGCGCTGTTCCTCGCCTCCCTGCTGCCCATCGTGCGCAATACCTACGAGGGCCTGAAAAACGTCCCCGCCTCGCTCAAGGAAGCCGCCACCGGCATCGGCATGACCCCGCGCCAGCAGCTGTGGCAGGTGGAACTGCCCAATGCCGTGCCGATCATCGTCGGCGGCGTGCGCGTGGCCCTGGCGCTGAACGTGGGTACGGCGCCGCTGGCGTTTTTGATCGGCGCCAACAGCCTGGGCAGCCTGATCTTCCCCGGCATCGCCCTGAACAACCAGCCGCAGCTGTTGCTGGGCGCCGCGTGTACCGCGCTGCTGGCCCTGGCGCTCGACGCGCTGGTGAGTTTCTCCAGCAAGCGCTGGCTGGAACGTGGCCTGGCCCGATAACGAGAGGGAAACCATGAAGAAGACAATCGCCCTGTTGCTGGGCGCGGTCCTGCTATGCGCAGGCTTTGCCCAGGCGGCGGAAAAACCGCTGATCCGCATCGGCGCGCGGGTGTTCACCGAACAGACCGTGCTCGCCGAAATCACCGCCCAGTACCTGCGCGCCAACGGCTTCGACGTGCGGGTGACCGCCGGCCTTGGCAGCAACATCGCCCGCCAGGCCCAGGAAACCGGTCAGCTCGACCTGATGTGGGAATACACCGGGGTCTCGCTGGTGTCCTACAACCATATCGACGAACGCATGCCCAGCGCCGAGGCCACCTACGCCCGGGTCAAAAAACTCGACGCAGAAAAAGGACTGGTCTGGCTGACTCCGTCGAAATTCAGCAACACCTACGCCCTGGGGCTGCCCAGGCAGGTCGCTGCGACCTACCCGCAGGTCAACACCATCAGCGATCTCAACCAGGTACTGCGTGACGAGCCCGGCCGCAACCACCTGGTGGCGCTGGACACCGAGTTCGCCAACCGCCCCGATGGCCTGGTCGGCCTGCGCGAGATGTACGGGCTGCCCCTGGACCGGCGCAACATCCGCCAGATGGATGGCGGCCTGGTCTACACCGCAATGCGCAACAACCAGGTGTTCGCCGGCCTGGTCTACACCACCGATGGGCGCCTGGACGCCTTCGACCTCAAGCTACTGGAAGACGACAAGCACTACTTCCCCGACTACACCGCAGCGCCCGTGCTGCGCAAGGCGGTGCTCGACGCCCACCCGCAACTGGCCACCCTGCTCGAGCCATTGGCCAATCAGCTCGACGACCAGACCATGCGCAAGCTCAACGCCCAGGTCGATGTCGAGCATCAGAGCCCGACCGTGGTCGCCGCGGCATTCCTGCGTGAGCATTCACTCGGCGAGGTACAACCATGAACCTGCTCGACACCTTTGCCCACCTCGACTGGGCGCAGGTCCTGCAACTGACCTGGCAGCACATCATGCTGGTCGGCATCGCGGTGAGCCTGGCCATCATCGTCGGCGTGCCGCTGGGCATCCTGATGACCCGCTTCCCGGTGTTCGCCGGCCCCCTGCAGGCCAGCGCCACGGTGTTGCTGACCATCCCCTCGATCGCCCTGTTCGGCCTGCTGCTGCCGTTCTATTCGAAGTTCGGCCAGGGCCTGGGACCGCTGCCGGCGATCACCGCCGTGTTCCTTTATTCACTGCTGCCGATCCTGCGCAACACCTACCTGGCCCTGACCAACGTCGAACCGGGCATCCGCGAGGCCGCCCGCGGCATCGGCATGACCTTCGGCCAGCGCCTGCGCATGGTCGAGTTGCCCATCGCCGTGCCGGTGATCCTCGCCGGCGTGCGCACTGCCGTGGTGATGAACATCGGCGTGATGACCATCGCCGCGACCATCGGCGCCGGCGGCCTGGGCGTGCTCATCCTCACCGCCATCAGCCGCAGCGACATGTCGATGCTGCTGGTCGGCGCCGTGCTGGTCAGCCTGCTGGCGATCATCGCTGACCTGCTCCTGCAAACCCTGCAACGTGCCCTGACTCCGGAAGGACTGCGCCCATGATCGAACTGAAGAACCTCAGCAAGACCTTCAACGTCAACGGCAAGGACGTCAAAGCCGTCGACGCGGTCAGCCTCACCGTCAACGAAGGCGAAATCTGCGTGTTCCTCGGCCCCTCGGGCTGCGGCAAGAGCACCACGCTGAAGATGATCAACCGCCTGATCACCCCGACCGCCGGCCAGGTGTTCATCAATGGCGAGGACACTAGCGCGCTGGACGAAGTGACCCTGCGCCGGCATATCGGCTACGTGATCCAGCAGATCGGCCTGTTCCCGAACATGACCATCGAGGAGAACATCACCGTGGTGCCACGCCTGCTCGGCTGGGACAAGCAGCGCTGCCACGACCGCGCCCGCGAGCTGATGCACATGATCAAGCTCGAGCCCAAGCAGTACCTGCAGCGCTACCCACGCGAGCTCTCCGGCGGCCAGCAGCAGCGCATCGGCGTGATCCGCGCCCTGGCCGCCGAGGCGCCGGTGCTGCTGATGGACGAGCCGTTCGGCGCGGTCGACCCGATCAACCGCGAGATGATCCAGAACGAGTTCTTCGAGATGCAGCGGGCACTGAACAAGACCGTGATCATGGTCAGCCACGACATCGACGAGGCCATCAAGCTGGGCGACAAGATCGCCATCTTCCGCGCAGGCCGGCTGCTGCAGCTGGATCACCCGGACACCTTGCTGGCCCATCCGGTGGACGATTTCGTCAGCAACTTCGTCGGCCAGGACAGCACGCTCAAGCGCCTGCTGCTGGTCCGCGCCGAGGATGCCGCGGACAACGCGCCATCGGTGAGCCCGGAAACAGCGGTGAGCGACGCGCTGGAACTGCTGGACGAGCATGACCGCCGCTACGTGGTGGTCACCGATGGGCAGAACAAGGCGCTGGGTTATGTGCGCAGGCGCGACATGCACCGCCAGCAGGGGACGTGCGGGGATTTCCTGCGGACGTTCAATGCCACCGCGGCGCATGACGAGCACCTGCGCATCCTGCTGTCGCGGATGTACGAGTTCAACCGGGCATGGTTGCCGGTGCTGGATGCCGAAGGGATGTTCTTGGGGGAGGTGACGCAGGAGTCGATTGCGGCGTACCTGAGCTCGGGCAGGTCGCGGGGCGGCAAGACCAGTATCGTGTCGCCAGCAGAGGCAGTGGCCTCCTGATAGAAAGCCGGGGGCGCTTTGCGCCCCTTTCCGACCGGTCCGACGCCTCGGCAAGGCCGCTCCTACAGAGGAATGCGATCTCCTGTAGGAGCGGCCTTGTGTCGCGATGGGCCGCACAGCGGCCCCGGCAATCTCGAATCAGAACCCTACACTGGCCTGCACATAGAACGTGCGCGGCTCACCCACATAGATCCCGGCGTTGTTGTCGCTGGAACGGGTGAAGTACTGCTTGTCGAAGAGGTTCTTCACCCCCGCCGCCAGCTTCAGGTTCGACAGCTGCGGCCCGAAGTCATAGCCGCCACGGGCATGCCAGGTCACGTACCCCGGAATATCGCCATACTGCCCGTCGGCACTCGGCTCGGTGATGTAGTCACCGTTGAAGCTGCCGTTGGCATTGATCCCGGTCCCCGGCGCGCGCTGCTTGGATTGGGCGTAGGCATCCAGGTTCCAGGTCCAGCGGTTGACGGCGTAACGCAGCCCGGCGGTGGCTATCTGGCGCGAGTAGAACGGCAGGTCGCGCCCCTTGAAGCCGGGAATCTCCCCTTCATAGGTAGCGCGGGTGTAGGTGTAGCCACCATTGACCGACAGGCCTTCCAGGCGCGGATCGAGCCCGGCCAGGTCGTAACGCACCGAGGCCTCGATGCCCTGGTGCTTGGTCGCCCCCAGGTTGGTCCAGCCGACATCGTTGCTGATGTACTGCAGCTCGTCGTCGAAGTCGATGTAGAACGCGGTCAGCTCACCGGCAAAACCGCCGTTGTCGTAGCGCGTACCCACTTCGTAGGTCTTGGCTTTTTCCGGCTCAAGGCCATTGGCCGTGCTGTTGCCGGTACCGCCCTGGCCCAGCTGGAAATACTGCAGGCTGCCGAACGAGGTCTCGTAGTTGGCGAACAGCTTCCAGGCGTCGGACATGTGGTACATCACGCTCAGCGCCGGCAGCGGTTCGTTGCTGGTGATGCTGCGATTCTTCTCCGGCACCGGGCGGTAGTTGGCGTCCGGCACCGGGCGGTCGCGCCAGTCGGTGTTGATGTGCTCGAAGCGGATGCCCGGGGTGATGGTCCAGTTGCCGACGTCGATCTTGTCGTCGATGTAGTAGGCGCTGGCCTCGGTGCCGCCGCTGCGGTCCTGGAACACATGGCCGTCGGAGGTCGGGGTGACGGTGGGCACATTGTCGACCAGGGCCAGACGCGTGGATTGCTCGCGCATGGCTTCCTTCAGGTAGCGATAGCCGACGCTGACTTCCTGGGTGGTCGGGCCGACGAAGAAGATCCGCGACAGGCGTGGCTCGATGGCGAAGGTGTGGTAGTTGCGCGGGTACGACGACAGGGTCTTCATGTCGCGCGCGGCGATGGCGCTGCCACGGAAGCTGTCGGTGTAGTAGGTCAGCACCTCGAACTGGGTGGCGTCGTCGATCTGGCGCAGCCACTTGAACGACACATCCTTGCGTCGACCGCTGAAGTAGTCGTAGTCACGCACCGACTGGTAGGGGTCGTGGTCGTACTGGGCCTGGGTCAGCCCGCCAGGCATGTCGGCACGGCCGTCGTAGTAGTGGAAGTTGAGCCAGAACTCGTCGACATCGGTCGGTGCCCAGTGGGTCTTGAGCATCACGTCGTCGATATCGTTGTCGTTGTTGCTGCTGCGGTAGCCGTCACCGTTTACGCCGGTGTACAGCAGCGCCACGCCCATGCCGTTATCGGCGGTGCCACCGACGAAGGCCGATTCGGTATGTTTCCAGCCGCCATGGCGGGAAGTCTCCAGGGTGGTGGACAACTCGCCGGTCGCCTTCTCGGGAATCGCCCGGGTCACGAAGTTGATCACCCCGCCGACGTTCTGCGGTCCGTAGCGCACGGAACCGGCGCCGCGTACCACATCGATGCTGTCGAGGTTGCCCGAGGAGATCGGCGCCATCGACAGCTGCGGCTGGCCGTAAGGGGCGAAGGCCGCCGGGATGCCGTCGATCAGCACGGTCGAGCGCGGCGACAGGCGCGAGGTAAGGCCGCGCACGCCGACGTTCAGCGACAGGTCGCTGCCGCCGGTGCCGTTGGAGTCCTGCACCTGCACGCCCGGAATGCCGCGCAGGGCGTCGCGCACGTTCATCGTGCCCTTCTCCACCATCGCTTCGCGGCGCACCACGGTGCGCGCGCCAGGATGGTTCTGCACCACGCTCTGCTGGGCGTCGCCCAGCCAGTCACCGACCACTTTCACATCGGTGGGCGCCAGCTCCAGGCTGCCGGTGGTCAGGCTGCCGGCGGCCTGGACCGGCTTGACCACCACGGTGTCCGCGGACTGCTCGAAAGTCAGCCCGCTGCCTTGCAGCAGTTGCTGCAGGGCCTGCTCCGGCGCCAGGTTGCCGGACACCGCCGGGGCCTGCTTGCCGTCCACCAGCTCGGGGCTGAAGAACAGTTGCAGGTTGGTCTGCTGGCCAAGCTGCTTGAGCGCGCCCGCCAGCGGCTGGGCCTGGATCTGGATGGTATCGGCGTAGCTGTTGCCAGCGGCGGCGCTGACCGCCAGGGCAAGCACCAGGCGGCGCAGCTGGAGAAGGGGCTTATTGTTGTTCACGTCTTCGAGAGGTCCTGAGAGTCGGGATAAACGCCAACCGCATGCAAATGGAAATGCTTGGCAGTTGCAGCTGGCGGGGAAGACGAACGAACGGAAAAAAACCTGAATTTATTTCAGAACAATTTCGCTGGAGCCATCCGGACGGGTGTTCACCTGCACCGGCAGGATGCTCGGCAGTGCCCGCAGCAGCGCGTCCGGGTCGTCGGTGCTGAAGGTGCTCGACAGGCGCAGCGCGGCGGCCCTGCCGGGCGCCACATGCAGCGGCTGGGCGCGGTAGCGCGAGACCTCCGCCGCCACCTCGCTCAGCGGGGCGTTGTCGAACACCAGCTTGCCCTGGCGCCAGGCGGTCACGGCGTTGGCGTCAACTGCATAGGGCGCGGCGACCTTGCCCTGGGCGTCGATGTGCGAACCCTGCCCGGCACCGAGCAGCGCCAGCGACTCGGCCGCGCCCTGCACCTTCACCGACCCCTGCTCCACCGCCACGCGAGTACTGGTCGGCTCCTGGCGTACATCGAAGCGGGTGCCGGTGACGGTGACCTCGCCCTGTGCGGTGCTCACCACGAATGGTCGGCCACTGTCGTGGGCAACGATGAACATCGCCTCGCCCGCAGCCAGGCGCACATGGCGACGCCCCGAAGAGAACATCACCTGCACCTGGGTGGCACTGTTGAGTTCCAGCCGTGATCCGTCCGGCAATTCGACCTGACGCCGCTCGCCCAGGGCTGTAGTCAACGTGTCCTGATGGTTGAGCTGCTGATACTGCCAACCCGTCCAGCCCAGCCCCAGCGCGACCACCGCCACGCCGGCCGCCAATGCCTGGCGCAGCAGGCGGCGGCGTGGGAGCTGGCGCACCGGCTCGGGCTGGCACAGCGCTTCGAGGCGTTGTCGGGGGATGAAATCGGCGGCACGCCACAGATGCACCAGGCGCTGGTATTCCTCGCGATGGCGTGGGTGCTGCGCCAGCCATGCCTGCAAGGCCTGCTGCACGGCGCTGTCATGCGGCGCTTCCTGGGCCCGGGCAAACCAGCTGGCCGCCTGCTCGCCCACGGGATCGGGCGCATGCTGTCTGATCAATGGGCTCTCCTGACTCATCTGGCCGACACATCCAAGTGCTCACGCAGATGTCGGAGCGTGCGGATCATATACTTTTCGACCATGTTCTTGGTCAAACCCATGCGCTCGGCGATCTCTGCCTGGGTCAGGCCCTCGAGCTTCTGCCAGATGAACACCCGACGGCAGTTCAGCGGCAGTTCGGCCAGCGCCCGCTCGACGCTGTCGGCCAGTTCCAGGGCATGCACGTAGGCCTCCGGGTCGCTGCCATTGGCGGCGCCGTCGGCGAACGCCTCAAGTTCCAGCGCCTGGCGACGGTCCTCGCGGCGAAAGCCATCGACGGCGATGTTGCGGGCGGTCTGGTGCAGGTAGGCACGCGGCTGCTCGACCTGCTCGTTGGGGTTTTCCAGAACCCGGACAAAGGCGTCGTGAGCGAGGTCCTCGGCCTGCTGACGACTGCGCAACTTGCGCGTCCAGGTGCCGATCAGCTCATGGTAGTGGTCGAGGAAGCCTTTGTGTCCGGACACGTTCGGGGTCGTCAGGGAGGCAGATGAGGTCGCGAATAGTAATTCTTCTCATCAATGACGGCAATCGGCCCAGTCCTGAGCCGACCAAGGGTGGTTTCTGGTGTCGGTAACAAAAAATTTATGGCGATTTCGAAAAAAAAGACGGGCGTCCTGCGTGGCCATAAATATGAACACTCCGGGCCCCTTCGCGGGCAAGCCCTCTCCCACAGAAAAACGCCCACCCCCTGTGGGAGCAGGCTTGCCCGCGAAGGGGTCAGTACAGTCCATTCCACAATTATTTACGCTTGCCAAAGCCTGGGGAACATCTACCAGCCATGAGGGTCGGTTACTCAGGTAACAGCTCATCGATCCACGGCGAAACCACCGGGTTCGCCTGTTGATCTTGCGGTTTTCACGCCCTAAAGTGCGCGCCGAACGTCCATGCTGGAAACGATCCATCCGGCTCAAGTACTGACGACGAGACAGCAAGGTCACCCGCCGCCCTTTTCCGGCACGGTTGACCTTTTTGCTTTCGGCGACATGCCTTGGGAAGTAGGCGAACCAAAGTGGGGATACGGAGGACGTTCAGTTTGCTGCCACTTATCTTTTCAGTTTGCCCATGGAGCCCTTGAGCATGTCGATCCAGGTCGAAGACTACTTTGCGCGTGACACCTTCCAGAAAATGAAGGCGTTCGCCGACAAGCAGGAAACCCCGTTCGTACTCATCGATACCCAGATGATCAGCCAGGCCTATGACGACCTGCGCGCCGGTTTCGAGTTCGCCAAGGTCTACTACGCGGTCAAGGCCAACCCGGCGGTCGAGATCATCGACCTGCTCAAGGAAAAAGGCTCGAGCTTCGACATCGCCTCGATCTACGAGCTGGACAAGGTGCTGGGCCGTGGCGTCAGCGCCGATCGCATCAGCTACGGCAACACCATCAAGAAGTCCAAGGACATCCGCTACTTCTTCGAGAAGGGCGTGCGCCTGTACGCCACTGACTCCGAAGCGGACCTGCGCAACATCGCCAAGGCCGCGCCGGGTTCGAAAGTCTATGTGCGCATCCTCACCGAAGGCTCCACCACCGCCGACTGGCCGCTGTCGCGCAAGTTCGGCTGCCAGACCGACATGGCCATGGACCTGCTGATCCTCGCCCGCGACCTGGGCCTGGTACCCTACGGCATCTCCTTCCACGTAGGCTCCCAGCAGCGCGACATCAGCGTGTGGGACGCGGCCATCGCCAAGGTCAAGGTGATCTTCGAGCGCCTGAAGGAAGAAGACGGCATCGAACTGAAGCTGATCAACATGGGCGGTGGCTTCCCGGCCAACTACATCACCCGCACCAACAGCCTCGAGACCTATGCCGAAGAAATCATCCGCTTCCTCAAGGAAGACTTCGGCGACGACCTGCCGGAAATCATCCTCGAGCCAGGCCGTTCGCTGATCGCCAACGCCGGCATCCTGGTCAGTGAAGTGGTGCTGGTGGCGCGCAAGTCGCGTACCGCCGTCGAGCGCTGGATCTACACCGACGTGGGCAAGTTCTCCGGCCTGATCGAAACCATGGACGAGGCGATCAAGTTCCCGATCTGGACCGAGAAGAAAGGCGAGACCGAGGAAGTGGTGATCGCCGGCCCGACCTGCGACAGCGCCGATATCATGTACGAGAACTACAAGTACGGCCTGCCGCTGAACCTGGCCATCGGCGACCGCCTGTACTGGCTGTCCACCGGTGCCTACACCACCAGCTATAGTGCGGTGGAGTTCAACGGCTTCCCGCCGCTGAAGGCCTACTACCTGTAATGCATAACGGGGCCGCAAGGCCCCGTTTTCGTTTGCCGGTCCAAACTGCTTCGCGCGCCCCTGTAGGAGCGGCCTTGTGTCGCGAAAGGGCTGCGCAGCAGCCCCAGGATTTCAGTGTTGATGCAAAGATCGCCGGGGCCGCTACGCGGCCCTTTCGCGACACAAGGCCGCTCCTACAGGGATTGCGCCAATCTTAAAATCCGCGCTGTTCGATCTCCTCGGCATAGCGCGCCGCATGGGCCATCAGCCCCGGCCCCGCCCCCTGCAACGTCACCAACGCACTGCGCAGGAAATTCAGGTTGCCCTCGACCCTGGCTCGCTCCAGCCAAGGCCCGGCCTCTCCGATCTCTCCGCGCTCGACCAGCACCAGCGCCAGGCTGAACATCCCGCGAAAATCCCCCGCCTCGGCCGAACGCCGATACCAGCGCACCGCCCGGGCAGGACTCGGCGCGGTGGCGATGCCCTGCTCCAGGTAGCGCCCATACAGGTTCATCGACTTGGCATGCCCCAGCTGCGCGGCCTTCTCGTAGCACATCAACGCCTGGGCCTGGTCGGCCGGCACCCCGCGCCCGGTGGCCAGCAGGTTGGCCAGGTTGTACATCCCCCAGTCCAGGCCGGCGTCGGCCGCACGGGCATAGTGAATGGCCGCCTGCGCGAGCTCCACCTCGCCACCCCAGCCGTGTTCCAGGCAACGGCCGAGCATGTTGTGCGCCATGGCGCTGCCACCCTGGGCGGCGATGGCGAACCAACGGCGGGCCACGCCGGCATCCTCTTCGATACCGCGCCCATCGAGCAGGATCTGCCCAAGCAACAATTGCGCCTCGACCACCCCCTGCCCCGCCGCCGCCAGGATCGCCTGGGCGGCCTGGCCCGGACTGTGTTCGAGCATCGCCTGCAACCCGGCAACATCCACCACATCTTCACGACGCAACTGATAGGACACGGCTCAGACCTCGGCCCAGCGGCGTAACAGATTGTGATAGGTACCGGTCAGTTGCAGCAGCGACGGATGCTCGGGCACATCGGCGGTGAGCTGGCGGATCGCGTTGTCCATCTCGAACAGCAAGGTGCGCTGGCTGTCCTCGCGCACCAGGCTCTGGGTCCAGAAGAACGCCGCATAGCGCGCCCCGCGGGTGACCGGGTTGACCTTGTGCAGGCTGGTGCCGGGGTACAGCACCAGGTCGCCGGCGGCCAGCTTGACCTCGCGCACGCCAAAGGTGTCCTGGATCACCAGCTCGCCGCCGTCGTAGCTGTCCGGATCGCTGAGGAACAGCGTCGAGGACAGGTCGGTGCGCACCCGCTCCGGGCTGCCCTTGGGCTGGCGCAGGGCGTTGTCGATGTGGAAATCAAAATTGCCCCCTTCGCGGTAGCAGTTGATCAGCGGCGGGAACACCTTGTGCGGCAGGGCCGCCGACATGAACAACGGGTTGCGCCACAGCCGCTCGATCAGCGCACTGCCGATCTCCTTGGCCAGCGCATGGCCCTCGGGCAACTGCAGGTTGTGCTTGGCCTTGGCCGACTGGTACCCCGCGGTGATCTTGCCATCGGCCCAGTCGGCCTGCTCCAGGGCCTCGCGAATGCGCGAGATCTCGTCGGCGTCGAACAGCCCGGGAATATGAAGCAGCATGGCGGCGGCACCAGGTATGACTGAAGGAGCGCCAATGATATTGATTCCCTTTTACCTACCACAAGCCCTTTATCCATGCCACGACGGATGAGACCGTAAAAACCGTAAGGCGAAATTGTAAAGAATGTAAATTTATGGCGAATGTAAACGCTTCTCAATTGTTCGTTACAATCACTTACATTATGCTCCGCGGCCTTCATACCTTGGGGAAGGTCTACAACAATGCGTCACGTGCCATCTGCTGTGAGTTCACCACGTCTGCTCGCCTCCGCCATCGGCATGGCGATCACCGCCACCTCGGCCTATGCCGCCGACCCGGCCGCCAATACCGCCATCACCCTGGACGCCACCAGCGTCAATGGCAAGGCCGAACAGGCAAGCACCGAGTACAAGGTCGACAAGGCCTCGTCGCAGAAGTACACCGCGCCGCTGGTGGACACCCCACGGTCGGTCACCGTGATCCCGCAGCAGGTGATCAAGGACACCAACGCCATGTCCCTGCAGGATGCTCTGCGCACCGTGCCGGGTATCACCTTCGGTGCCGGTGAAGGCGGTAACCCGCAAGGCGACCGTCCCTTCATCCGTGGCTTCGACGCCCAGGGCGACACCTACCTGGACGGCGTGCGCGACACGGGTGCCCAGACCCGCGAAATCTTCGCCATCGAGTCTGTCGAAGTGGCCAAGGGGCCGAACTCGGCGGTCGGTGGCCGTGGCGCCGCAGGCGGCACCATCAACCTGGTGAGCAAGCGCGCGCACCTGGGCAACTCGCTGGACGGCGCCTGGACCTGGGGCAGCGACCAGACTCAACGCTACACCTTCGACGGCAACTACCAGTTCAGCGACAGCGTTGCCGGGCGCCTGAACCTGATGACCCACGAAAGCAATGTCGCCGGTCGCGACAAGGTCAACTACGACCGCTGGGGCATCGCCCCCTCGCTGGCCTTCGGCCTGGGCACGCCGACCCGCGTCAACCTCGACTACTACCACCTGGAAAGCGACGACCTGCCGGACTCCGGCATCCCCTACAGCGTGCCACGTGCAGGTAGCACCGCACGGACTTCGGCGCATCCGGACAAGCCGGTCGACGGTGGCGACAGCGACAACTTCTACGGCCTGACCGGACGCGACTTCCGCAAGACCCGCGTCGATATCGCGACCTTCGCCATCGAGCACGACCTGACCGACACGCTGACCATCAAGAACACCCTGCGCCACGGCAACAGCATGCAGGACTACGTGCTGACCCAGCCCGACGACAGCGCCGGCAACGTCAACAACAACGGTGTCTGGCGTCGCGCCAACAGCCGTGTGGGCAACACCGCCACCACCACCAACCAGACCGACCTGTTCGGCGAGTTCTACCTGGGCGGCCTGAAGAACAGCTTCTCCACCGGCGTCGAGTTCACCAAGGAAGAGTCCGACCGCCAGAGCTACACCGTTACCCCCAACAGCAAGCTCACCTGCACCGGCCCGGGCAGCGGCGGCAGCTGCACCTCGCTGGACAACCCGAACCCGGACGACAACTGGGTCGGCACGGTCGAGCGCAACTACGCCGGCACCAGGACCAACAGCAAGACTCGCGCACTCTATGTGTTCGACACCCTGGAGCTGACCCCGCAATGGCTGCTGAACATGGGCCTGCGCTATGACCACTTCGACACCGATTACCGTGGCTACAATGCCGACGGCAGTACCGCGGTGAGCAGCAAGGGCGTACCCGCCAAAGGCTCGGACACCAGCGAGTTCATCACCGGCCAGCTGGGCCTGGTGTGGAAACCGGCGGACAACGGCAGCATCTATGTGTCCTACGCCACCTCCGCCACGCCGCCTGGCGCCATGCTCGGCGAGGGCACCGAAGGCAACCCGCTGGGCAACACCACCGACCGTTCCGGCAACCTGCTGGGCAGTGACATGGAGCCGGAAGAGACCACCAACTACGAGCTCGGCACCAAGTGGGACCTGCTCGACCAGCGCCTGTCCCTGGCTGCGGCGCTGTTCCGCACCGAGAAGGAGAACGCCCGGGTCCAGGTCAACACCAACACTTACGAGAACGTCGGTGAAACCCGTGTGCAAGGCATCGAGCTGTCGGCCAGCGGCAAGCTGACCGACAAGTGGCAGGTGTTCGCCGGCTACACCTACATGCAGGCCCGCCAGATCGACGGTGGCCCGCTGGGCAAGGCGAACGACGGCAACCAGTTGCCCAACACGCCGAACAACAGCGCCAGCCTGTGGACCACCTACCAGCTGACGCCGAAGCTGACGGTCGGCGGCGGCGCCTTCTATGTGGATGACGTCTACGGCAGCGTGGCCAACACCACCATGGTCGACAGCTACGTACGCTACGACGCCATGGCCGCCTACAAGCTGACCAAGAACATCGACCTGCAGCTGAACGTGCAGAACCTCACCAACGAGGTCTACTACGACAAGGCCTACTCCACCCACTTCGCCAACCAGGCGGCAGGGCGCACGGCGTTGCTGACCACCAGCGTGCACTTCTGATGTAAGCGGCGTCTGCACTGGCCTCTTCGCGGGTAAACCCGCCCCCACAGGTTCGCCACCGCTCCGAAGGTCAGTGCTGTACCTGTGGGGGCGGGATTGCCCGCGAAGAGGCCGGCACAGGACACCCCGCCCCGTTCATTCCCGTGAACGGGGCGTTTGCGTACCAAGGCATAATGCACACCGCGCAGTTCCTGGCGGCAATACAAGGTGATCGATGTGGTGAAGAAGACGCTGTTCCAATTGCACTGGTTCTTTGGCATCACCGCCGGCCTGGTGCTGGCGCTGATGGGCGTGACCGGCGCGATCTGGTCGTTCCAGGAAGAACTGCTGCGCGCGTTCAACGCCGAGGTGCTCAAGGTCGAGGTACGCCAGGAAGGCGTGCTGCCGCCGGCCGAGCTGGTGCGCCGGGTCGAGGCCGCGCAAGGCGACAAGGTCTCCATGCTCTGGGTCGATATCCGCGAAGGCAACGCCGCACGGATCTTCTTCACCCCCGCCCCCGGCGAGCGCCGTGGTGCGCTGCGCTACGCCGATCCGTACACCGGCGAGCTCAAGGGTGACGTCGCCGGCCTGGGCTTCTTCAACCTCATGCTCAACCTGCACCGGTTCCTGGCCATGGGCGACACAGGCCGGCAGATCACCGGTGCCTGCACCCTGATGCTGATCTTCTTCTGCCTCTCCGGGCTGTACCTGCGCTGGCCGCGCAAGGCACTGAACTGGCGGACCTGGCTGACGCTTGACTGGGCGAAGAAAGGCCGCGCCTTCAACTGGGACCTGCACGCGGTGTTCGGCACCTGGTGCCTGCTGTTCTACCTGCTGTTCGCCCTGACCGGGCTGTTCTGGTCCTACGAGTGGTACCGCGAAGGCCTCAATCGCCTGCTGGCCGACCAGCCTGCGGCGGGCGAGCAGAAGCGTGGCGAAGGCCGTGGCGGTCGCCATGGCCCGCCCAAGGTGGACAAGAACGCCCCGCCACTGGTGGTCGACTATGACGCCATCTGGACCAATCTCAAGGCCGCGGCAGGCCCCGGCCTGTCCACCTACAACCTGCGCCTGCCGCCGGCCAGCGGGCAACCGGCAACCCTGTTCTACCTGCTGCAGGGCGCCGACCACGAGCGCGCCCTGAACACCCTCACCCTCGACCCGGCCACCGGCCAGGTCAAGCGTCACGAGCGCTACACCGACAAGTCGTTCAAGGCCCAGTTGCTGCAGAGCGTCTATGCCCTGCACGTGGGCAGCTACTTCGGCCTGCCGGGGCGAATCATCGTCACCCTCGCCAGCCTGACCATGCCGCTGTTCTTCGTCACCGGCTGGCTGCTGTACCTCGACCGCCGGCGCAAGAAGCGCCAGGTGCGCACCGCCCGTGGCGCGGTGGCCGCTCAGGCGAACGACGGCGACAGCTGGCTGATCGGTTTCGCCAGCCAGAGCGGCTTTGCCGAGCAGCTCGCCTGGCAGAGCGCCGGCCAACTTCAAGCCGCCGGCTTGCCGGTGCAGGTACGCCCGCTGGCCGAACTGGGCGAGGCCGAATTGCGCCAGGCCAACCGCGCGCTGTTCGTGGTCAGCACCTTCGGCGACGGCGAAGCCCCGGACAGCGCCCGTGGCTTCGAGCGCAAGGTGCTCGGCCAACCTTGGCCGCTGGATCACCTGGACTACGCCCTGCTGGCCCTGGGCGACCGCCAGTACCCACACTTCTGCGGCTTCGCCCGCCGGCTCCAGGCCTGGCTCGGCGAACGCGGTGCCACCTGCGCCTTCAGCCCGGTGGAGGTGGACAACGCCGACCCCGCCGCGCTGCAGCTGTGGCAACAGGAACTGACGCAATTCACTGGCGCCCGCCCGGTCGCCGCCTGGCAGCCGCCGAGCTTCGGCAACTGGCAACTGTTGCGCCGCGAACGGATCAACCCGGGCAGCCAGGGGGCGCCGGTGTACCTGCTGGGCCTGCAGGCAGAAGCGCCCGCGACCTGGGAAGCCGGCGACCTGATTGAGATCCTGCCGCGCAACGGCCAGCCTCGTGTCGATGCCTTCCTTGCCGGCCTGGGCCTCGACCCAGGCAGCCCGGTGCAGCTCGACGACCTGCAGGAAACACTGGTGCAGGCCCTGGCCACCCGCCAGTTGCCGGTCAGCCGCGAACACCTGGTCGGACTGCATGCCCAGGCACTGGTCGATGCCCTGATCCCGCTCACCGCCCGTGAATACTCGATTGCCTCCATCGCCAGCGATGGCGTGCTGGAGCTGATCGTGCGACAGGAACGCCACGCCGATGGCAACCTCGGCCTGGGCTCCGGCTGGCTGACCGAATACCTGCCGCTGCAAGGCAGCGTCAGCGCGCGCCTGCGTCGCAATAGCAGTTTCCATTTGCCCGCCGAGTCGGCGCCCTTGGTAATGATCGGCAATGGCACCGGCCTGGCCGGTCTGCGCAGCCTGCTCAAGGCCCGGATTGCCGGGGGCGAACAGCGCAACTGGCTACTGTTCGGCGAACGCAACCGGGCGCACGATCTGCTGTGCGGTGAGGAACTGCAAGGCTGGGTGGAAAGCGGCGATCTGCAACGACTGGACCTGGCGTTTTCGCGGGACCAGGCCGAGAAAATCTATGTGCAGGACGTGCTGTTGCAGCAGGCCGCCGAGTTCAAGCGCTGGGTGGATGACGGCACTTGCGTGTATGTCTGTGGGAGCCTGCAAGGGATGGCTGCCGGGGTGGATGCGGCGTTGCAGGGGATGCTGGGTGAAGCTGTCGTGCAGCAGTTGATCGAGGATGGGCGGTATCGGCGAGATGTGTATTGAACAGTCACATCCCTGGGGGCGCGTTGCGCCCCTTTCGCGGCACAAGGCCGCTCCTACACGGGGTTGCGATCTCCTGTAGGAGCGGCCTTGTGCCGCGAAAGCGCCTCATGACTTTCAATGCAATTCGAAGGTATCGGCATCCAGGTTCGCCGGGAACCGCGCCCGGTACGCTGCCAGCTCCGCAGCCCGCAGCACCACGGTGAACACCCCGTCGGCCTCACCCGCGCTCAGCAGGCTCTCGCCCTGGAAGTCCAGCACCTGGCTGTCGCCGGAATAGGCGAAGCCCTTGCCATCGGTGCCCACCCGGTTCACCGCCGCGACGAAGCACAGGTTCTCGATGCCCCGCGCCGGCAGCAGGCGGTTCCAGTGCAGGCGCCGCGCCGCCGGCCAGTTGGCGGTGTACAGCAGCAGGTCGG
This sequence comes from Pseudomonas sp. TE31087, assembly GCF_057284075.1. NCBI lineage: Bacteria > Pseudomonadati > Pseudomonadota > Gammaproteobacteria > Pseudomonadales > Pseudomonadaceae > Pseudomonas > Pseudomonas sp. TE31087. Next base: position 5,290,582 of record NZ_JBXVNN010000001.1, on the reverse strand, counting down.
TGTCCTGGGCGTCGCGGCTCCACACCGGGAAGCGCAGGTCGTAGCAGATCAGCGGGCGGATCCGCCAACCCTTGAGCTCGAACTGCACCTGGCGCTCGCCCGGGGTGTAGTGCTTGTGCTCGCCGGCCATGCGGAACAGGTGGCGTTTGTCGTAGTGCAGGATCTCACCGTCGGGCCGTGCCCACAGCAGCCGGTTACGGTGGCTGCCGTCGGCGGCCTGGATGATCACGCTGCCGGTGATCACCGCGTTGGCTTTTTTCGCCTGGGCCTTGAGCCACTTGTAGGTCGGGCCGTTCTCCGGCTCCGCCAGGCTTTCGGACTCCATCGAGAAACCGGTGGTGAACATTTCCGGCAGGACCACCAGGTCCACCTCGCCGGCCTGCCCGATCAGTTCCTCGAAGTGCGCATAGTTGGCCTCGCGGTCGTGCCAGGCCAGGGTGGTCTGCACCAGGGCGATTTTCAGGTTCGGCAGTTGGCTCAGATCGCGCATAGTTTCTCCGCTGCCTGGCGCAGCGTCTCCTCGCGTTTGGCAAAGCACAGGCGCACCAGGCGTTGCTCGGGGATGGGTTGCTGGTAGAACACCGACACCGGGATGCTGGCCACGCCATGCTCACGGGTCAGCCACAGGGCCATGTCGACATCGTTCAGGTCGGGCCGGATCTGCGAATAGTCCACCAGTTGGAAATAGGTGCCCGGCGTACGGGTGAAGGTGAAACGCGAGGCCTGCAGCAGGCCGCAGAACAGGTCGCGCTTGGCCTGGTAGAAGGCCGGCAGCTCGTCGATATGCTCGGGGTGCTCGGCCATGAAGTCGGCCAGGGCGCACTGCAAGGGGGTCACGCCGCAGAAGTTGACGTACTGGTGCACCTTGCGCAGTTCCGCGCTGAGGGCCGGCGGGGCAACCACATAGCCAGTCTTCCAGCCGGTGACGTGGTAGGTCTTGCCGAACGAGCTGACCACGAACGCCCGCGAATAGAGCTGCGGGTGGGCCAGCACGCTGGCATGGCGCACGCCGTCGTAGATCAGATGCTCGTAGACCTCGTCGCTGATCAGGTAGATATCGCGGTCACCGATCAGCCTGGCCAGTTGGTCCAGGTCGTCGCGGCTGATCAGCGCGCCGCTGGGATTGTGCGGCGAGTTGAGGATGACCATGCGCGTGCGCGGGCTCAGGGCATCGCTGAATTTCTGCCAGTCGATGCCGAAGCTGCCGTCGGTCAGCGGCACATGCACGCAGCGCCCGCCGGCCAGTTCCACGGACGGCTCGTAGCTGTCGTAGCTGGGGTCGAAGACGATCACCTCGTCGCCGGCATGGATGACCGCCTGGATGGCGCAGAAGATCGCCTCGGTGGCACCGGGGGTGATGGTCACTTCCTGGTCGGCATCGACATTCGCGCCGTACAGCCGGGTAATCTTCGCCGCCACCTGCTGACGCAGTGCCGGCAGGCCGGTCATGGGCGAGTACTGGTTGTGCCCGGCGGCCACATGGCGACCGACGGCATCGAGCAAGGCCTGGGGGCCGTTGAAGTCAGGGAAGCCCTGGGAGAGGTTGAGCGCACCGGTCTGCATGGCCAGTTGCGACATGGTGGTGAAGATGGTCGTGCCGACGTTCGGCAGTTTGCTGCGGATCATGGAGCCCTCTTTCCTGGGGTTTGTCCGGCACGGGGTTGGGTCCGAGCATAGCGGATCGAGCAGTCAGGAAAAAGGTTGAAACAATAGGGGGATTGCGGTGGGTCAACGTGTAGGGGGAGATCAGGATTTACGCACATCCCTGTAGGAGCGGCCTTGTGCCGCGAAAGGGCTGCAAAGCAGCCCCGGCTTCCTTGCAGCGCATTCTGAACCCTGGGGCTGCTACGCAGCCCTTTCGCGGCACAAGGCCGCTCCTACAGGGGGCGCACGGCCTGGGAAGGCACGCCAAGCGGTTGTTAACGCTTGTCGCGGCGCTTCTTCTCGGCCTTCTTGTGGTGCGACATCAGGCGACGCTTCTTGTTGACCTGGCGATCGGTGAGGGTGTTTTTCTTGCCCTCGAACGGGTTGTCACCGCCCTTGTACTCGATGCGGATCGGCGTGCCGACCAGCTTGAGCACCCGCCGGTAGGTGTTCTCCAGGTAACGCGAGTAGGAGTTGGGGATCTTGTCGGTCTGGTTGCCGTGGATCACGATCAGCGGCGGGTTGGCGCCACCGAGGTGGGCATAGCGCAGCTTGATCCGGCGACCGTTGACCAGCGGCGGCTGGTGCACGCTGATGGCGTCTTCGAGGATCTGTGTCAGGCGGCTGGTCGGCCAGCGGGTGACCGCCGACTTGAACGCGGCCTGCACCGACTTGTACAGGTGGCCCACGCCGGTGCCGTGCAGCGCCGAGATGAAGTGGATGTCGGCGAAGTCGACGAAGAACAGCCGGCGTTCCAGCTCGGTCTTCACGTAGTCGCGCTCACCCGACTCCATGCCGTCCCACTTGTTCAGGGCGATGACCACGGCGCGGCCGGCGTCCAGGGCGAAGCCCAGCAGGTTGAGGTCGTGGTCGACCACGCCTTCGCGGGCGTCCATGACGAAGATCACCACGTTGGCGTCCTTGATCGCCTGCAGGGTCTTCACCACCGAGAACTTCTCGACTTCCTCGTGGATCTTGCCGCGCTTGCGCACGCCGGCGGTGTCGATGAAGGTGTACTTCTCGCCATCACGCTCGAACGGGATGTAGATACTGTCGCGGGTGGTGCCCGGCTGGTCGTACACCACCACGCGCTCTTCGCCGAGCATGCGGTTGACCAGGGTCGACTTGCCCACGTTGGGGCGGCCGATGATGGCGATCTTGATACCGTCTTTCTCGCTCGGGCCGGGGATGCGCGTGGCTTCCTCGCCTTCGGCGACATCCTCGTCGAGGGCTTCTTCCTCGGGATCACGGGGAATATGGCCGAGCAGCGACTCCATCAGGGCGTTGATACCACGGCCCTGGGAGCCCGCCACCGGGATGGCGTTGCCCATGCCCAGCGGCGAGAACTCGGCGCGGGCGATATCGGGGTCGATGTTGTCGATCTTGTTGGCGACCAGGATCGCTTCCTTGTTCCGCTTGCGCAGGTGATCGGCGATCATCTGGTCGGCGGCGGTCATGCCGGCACGGGCATCGACCAGGAACAGCACGTAGTCGGCTTCCTCGATGGCCATCAGCGACTGCTCGGCCATCTTCTCGTCCATGCCCACTTCGTCACCGGTGATACCGCCGGTGTCGATCAGGATGTACGAACGACCCTGCCAGCTGGCATCGCCGTACTGGCGGTCACGGGTCAGGCCCGACAGGTCACCGACGATGGCGTCGCGGGTCTTGGTCAGGCGGTTGAACATGGTGGATTTACCGACGTTCGGCCGGCCCACCAGGGCGATTACGGGAACCATGCGGCTCTCCACTCTTGAATTCTTGAAAATGCAAAGGCCGCTGCAAGGCAGCGGCCGGAGTTCGGGCGGCGCTTCATGCGCCGCGGCCTGAGCCCGCGAGCGAGCTCAAGCATAGCTTCAGCGGATGGTCAGTGCCTCGAGCTTGCCGCTGTTGCCGAAGACGTAGATGGTGTCGCCGACCACCAGGGGTCGGGCGCGCAGGCCATCGCTGTCGATACGCTCACGGCCGACGAAGCGGCCATCGACCTGGCTGAGCAGGTGCAGGTAACCTTCGAAGTCGCCCACCGCCACATAGCTGGAGAACACTTCCGGCGCCGACAGCTGACGGCGAGCCATCGAGTCGTTGCTCCACAGCGAGCTGGAGGAACGCTCGTCGACGCTTTGCACGGTACCCGACGCTTCGCTTACGTAGACGTTGCCGAAGCCCTGGGCGACACCCACGTAGCTGGAGGCATCGCGCTGCCACAGCACGCGACCGCTTTCCAGCTCCAGGCCGGCGACGCGACCCTGGTAGGTGCCGACGTACAGGGTACCACCGGACAGCAGCAGGCCGCCGTCGATGTCCACCACTCGGTCCAGCTCGGAACGGCCCTGCGGAATCGCCACGCGGCTCTCCCACACCGGCACGCCGTTGCTGATGTCGACCGCCACCACCTTGCCGGTGGAGAGGCCGGCCACGGCCAGGCGGTTGGTCACCACCGGCGCGCCGGTGCCGCGCAGGGTCAGCACGGCCGGGCTGTTCTCGTAGATCCAGCGACGGTCGCCGGTGGCGGCGTCGAAGCCGACCAGACGGTCGTCCTGGGTCTGTACCACCACCACGTCGCCGTTGTTGGCCGGCGGCGCCAGCACTTCGCTGCTGACGCGCGAGCGCCAGCGCTCCTCGCCGGTGCTGGAATCCAGGGCGATGACCTCGCCTTTGAGGGTACCCAGCATGACCAGGCCGTAGCCCACGCCCACGGCGCCGGAAACCGGCAGCTCGAGGTCCTTCTTCCACACCACGTCGCCGGTGATGCGGTTCAGCGCGAAGACCTCGCCGTTGACGTCGGAGGCGTAGATGCGGTCGTTCTCGATGGCCGGTACCAGGGTGTTGTAGGTCTCACCCTGGCCGTCACCGATCGAACGGCTCCACTGCTTCTTCAGCACCACTTCCTCGGTGAACTTGGTCAGCTCGGCCGGGGGCAGTTCCTTCTTGCTGTTGCTGCTGCAACCCGCCGCCAGCACGGCGAGGGTGAGCACTGCTGCTTGTTTCCAACCCTTCACTTCAGGCGTCCCCTTTGGCCAGGTCATCCAGCTTCAGTTGCAGGCCACCGATCGCGGCGTCGTCGGACAGCGCGGCCTTGGCTTTTTCGTAGGCGCTGTGCGCGTCGTCGGCGCGGCCCAGCTGTACCAGCAGGTCGCCCTTGAGTTCTTCGCGGCTGGCCAGGAAGGCCTTGTCGGTGTCGCCGTCGAGCAGCTTGAGCGCGTCCTCGGCCTTGTCCTGGGCCGCGAGCACGCGGGCCAGGCGCTGGCGCGAGATCTCGCCGAGGGTGGCGTCGGCCGGCTTGTCCAGCACGCCCTTCAGCTCGCTGGCCGCATCGTCCAGCTTGCCGCTCTCGACCGCGACCTTGGCCACGAACAGGCTGCCGTACTGGGCGTAGGCGGTACCGCCGAACTCGCTCTTGAGCTTGCCGGACAGCTCGGCGACCTTGCTCGCGTCGGGCTTGCCGTCAGGCGTCAACGAGGTTTCCAGCAGCGCCTGGTACAGCACCGAGGCGCCCTGGGACTGGTTGGCCTGGTACTTGTGCCAGGTCTGCCAGCCCAACACCACCACGCCGGCCAGCAGGGCGCCGGTCAGCAGCGGCTTGCCGTTGCGGTTCCACCAGTCCTTGGCTGCTGCCAGGCTCTCATCATCGGTACTCGACACCCCAATACTCCTATTCGCCTATTCGTTGTCAGACCGCGTCACGCCTGGGCGATCGCGGTTTCCAGGTGCGCGGCAAGCGCATCCCAGGCAATGTTCTGTTGTTCGCCCTGGCCACGCAGGGGCTTCAGGCCGATCTGCTGTTTCTCGAGCTCGTCGTCGCCCAGAATCAGCGCGAACAGCGCGCCGCTCTTGTCGGCTTTCTTGAACTGGCTCTTGAAGCTGCCACCACCGGCATTGACCGCCAGACGCAGACCCGGCAAGCGATCGCGCAGGCTTTCGCTCAGGCGCAGGCCGGCCAGTTCTGCCGGCTCGCCGAAGGCGCACAGGTAGACGTCGATGGTGCGGCTGATCGACTCGGGCACCTTGCCCAGGGTCTCCAGCAGCAGGATCAGGCGCTCGATGCCCATGGCGAAACCAACGCCCGGGGTTGGCTTGCCGCCCATCTGCTCGACCAGGCCGTCATAGCGGCCACCGGCGCAGACGGTGCCCTGGGCGCCGAGCTTGTCGGTGACCCACTCGAACACGGTCTTGCTGTAGTAGTCTAGGCCGCGCACCAACTTGGTATTGATCACGAACGGAATGCCGGCGGCGTCGAGGCGGGCCTTCAGGCCCTCGAAGTGCACGCGGGATTCTTCGTCCAGGTAGTCTTCCAGCTTCGGCGCGCCGACCAGCACCGCCTGGGTGTTCGCATCCTTGCTGTCGAGAATGCGCAGCGGGTTGCTTTTCAGGCGGCGCTGGCTGTCCTCGTCCAGTTGCTCGAGGCGAGCCGAGAGGAACTCGACCAGCGCGTCGCGATAGCGGGCGCGGGCTTCGCTGGTGCCCAGGCTGTTGAGCTGCAGCTCGACCGCGTCCTGGATGCCCAGCAGGCCCCACAGCCGCCAGGTCAGCATGATCAGCTCGGCGTCGACGTCCGGACCATCGAGGTTGAACACCTCAACGCCGATCTGGTGGAACTGGCGGTAGCGGCCCTTCTGCGGACGCTCGTGACGGAACATCTGGCCGATGTACCAGAGTTTCTGCACCTGGCCGTTGCCGGTGATGCCGTGCTCGAGCACGGCACGCACGCAGGCCGCGGTGCCTTCGGGGCGCAGGGTGAGCGAGTCGCCGTTGCGGTCCTCGAAGGTGTACATCTCCTTCTCGACGATATCGGTGACTTCACCGATCGAGCGCTTGAACAGCTCGGTGAACTCGACGATCGGCGTGCGGATCTGGCTGTAGCCGTAGCTGTCCAGCAAGCCGGCCACGGTGCCCTCGAAATAGCGCCACAGCGGCGACTGGTCGGGCAGGATGTCGTTCATGCCACGAATGGCTTGCAGCGATTTGCTCACGAGTAGTCCTTACGAATCTGTGTCTCAGCCGCGGGCGATCAGCGCCGCGTCGGCCTCGGCCTTCTCGGCCGCTTTCTGGCGGATGAGCTTTTCCAGCTCGTCGACCAGGTTGTCGTTGTTCAGCTTCTGCGATGGCTTGCCATCGATGTAGACCAGGTTCGGCGTGCCGCCGGTCAGGCCCACGTGCGATTCCTTGGCCTCGCCCGGGCCGTTGACCACGCAGCCGATCACCGCCACGTCCAGCGGTACCAGCAGGTCTTCCAGGCGCCCTTCCAGTTCGTTCATGGTCTTGACCACATCGAAGTTCTGCCGCGAGCAGCTCGGGCAGGCGATGAAGTTGATGCCACGGGAACGCAGGTGCAGCGACTTGAGGATGTCGTAGCCGACCTTCACTTCCTCGACCGGATCGGCGGCCAGGGAGATGCGGATGGTGTCACCGATGCCTTCGGCCAGCAGCATACCTAGGCCGACGGCGGATTTCACCGTCCCCGAGCGCAGGCCGCCGGCTTCGGTGATCCCCAGGTGCAGCGGCTGGATGATCTGCTTGGCCAGCAGGCGGTAGGCCTCGACGGCCATGAACACGTCGGAGGCCTTGACGCTGACCTTGAAGTCCTGGAAGTCCAGGCGGTCGAGGTGCTCGACATGGCGCAGCGCCGACTCGACCAGCGCCGCCGGGGTGGGCTCGCCGTACTTCTTCTGCAGGTCCTTTTCCAGGGAACCGGCGTTGACGCCGATGCGGATCGGGATGCCGCGGTCGCGGGCCGCGTCGACCACGGCGCGCACACGATCTTCACGGCCGATGTTGCCCGGGTTGATGCGCAGGCAGTCGACGCCAAGCTCAGCCACGCGCAGGGCGATCTTGTAGTCGAAGTGGATGTCGGCGACCAGCGGCACGCTGACCAGCTTCTTGATCTTGCCGAACGCCTCAGCGGCGTCCATGTCCGGCACCGAGACCCGCACGATGTCCACGCCGGCATCGACCAGGCGCTGGATCTGCGCCACGGTGGCGGCGACATCGTTGGTGTCGGTGTTGGTCATGCTCTGCACCGCGATGGGCGCATCGCCACCCACCGGCACATTGCCGACCCAGATTTTGCGGGATTCGCGACGTTTGATCGGAGATTCGCCGTGCATGACTTACTGTCCCAACTTCAGGCGAGCGGTTTCGCCACTGGTGAACGGGGCGACATCGACCGCCTGGCCGTTGTAGCTCACCTGGGCGCCGCGGGCGAAGCCCAGGCGCACCGCGAACGGTGGCTTGCCGGTCAGTTCCAGGTTGTCGCCCTTGCGCTTGATGGCGCTGAACAGCACCTTGCCGTTGCCGTCGGTGACCTGGGTCCAGCAATCGGCGGTGAATTGGATATGGACCTTGGCGCTGCCGGCCGGGGCGACTTCAGCGGGCGCAGCCGGTGCGCTCGAAGCGACGGGGGCGGCTGGCGCGGCGGCGACAGGCGCGGCCACTGCAGGAGCGGCTGGCGCGACAACCGGTGCCACAGGTGCGGCGGCCGTCGGTGCCGGTGCCGCGCTGGTGGCTGGCGCGGCGGGTGCCACAGGCGCAACTGGCGCCTGGGCCTCGGTGACCGGCGCCTGCTCGGTAGCGTTCGGCTCCAGTGGCAGGGCCTGACCCTCGGGCTGCTGGCCTTCGCTCACGGCCTGGTCTTCCGGCTCGTCCAGCGGATGAATCTGTGTGGTGCCGTCGGCGCTCTCGACCTCGACGTGCTCCAGGGCGATCTTGGCCAGGTCCTTGCCGCGCAGGCTGCTCTGGTCCTGCCACCAGAAGAAACCACCGCCGACCACCGCGACCAGCAGCAACAGGCTGACCACCCGCAGGATGTTGTGCGACAGGCGCACCGGCTCTTCGATGCGGCCGAGGGCGTGCACTTCGCTGCCCTGGGCGTGGGTGCCGGTGATCTGGTCGAAGGCCTCGACCAGAGGCGCCTGGTCCATGTCCATCAGCTTGGCGTAGGCGCGGATGTAGCCACGGGCGAAGGTGTGCCCGGGCAGCTTGTCGAAGGCGCCGTTTTCCAGGTTGTTCAGCGAAGATACCGTGAGGTTGAGCTTGCGAGCGACCTCGGCCTGGCTCCATTCGCGTTTTTCGCGGGCCTGGCGCAAGACATCACCGGGGTTCTGGCGAGTCGCTGCTGCTACTTCAGTGTGCGCGGCTTTCATCGTTGCTCCGACAGGTATTGCTGATATTCCGGCGTACCGGGATAAAATCGTTGTAATTGCTGGCCCAAACGGGTCGCGGTGCCCTGTTCGTCGAGGGCGAGTGCCAGGCGATGGCCGAGCAGCAGGCTGCGGGCATCCTGGTCACTCAGCTGGCTGAATCGATCGTAGTAATCCCGGGCCGGCACATAATGCCTGTTTTCGTAGGACAACTCAGCCATTTCGAGCAATGCCTTCGGTTGCCGCGGATTGAGCCGAAGGGCTTTTTCCAGGTAGGCACGCGCCTGATCACCCTGCCCCTGCTTCAGGGCGGTGAGCCCCAGGTTCTCGTACACGCGGGAACGCTCAGGATACAGGGTATCGGCCCCAGCCTGGAGGAACATCGCCCGGGCTTCGTCGAAACGGCCCTGAGCATATAGGAAACTGCCGTAATTGTTGCGGATTCGTGTGTCATCCGGGCGGATGGCCAAGGCCTTGGCGAAGTGCTCGCCGGCCAATGCGGGCTCATCCTCGGCCTGGAACACCAGGGCCAGTGCTGCATGAGCCTCGGCGTCACGGGCGTCCAGGGCCAGGGCCTTGCCCAGCGGTGCCTTGGCGCGCTCGGTCAAACCTTGTTGCAAATACCCCAGCCCCAACTGCACGTAGGCCTGCCCCGCCGCCTCACGCCCCTGGCGGCTGGCCAGGGGGTCACCCGCGCCGCCGGACACGCAGCCGGCCAGCAGCGAAAGCGTCAGGATCGACAGCGCGGCGCGCAGGCTCATGGGGCAGGTGCTCGTCAGGGGCGCGCAGCGCTGTCTTGCGGCTCGTCGGCAGCCAGCTGACGTACGGCGATGTAGCGCTCGCTGCGGCGGGTACGGTCGTTGACCTGACCCACCAGCTGACCGCAGGCGGCGTCGATGTCGTCACCGCGGGTGGTGCGGGTGGTCACGTTGAAGCCGCCGTGGTGCAGCAGGTCCTGGAAGCGACGGATGGCATTGTTGCTCGGTCGCTCGTAGCCCGAATGCGGGAACGGGTTGAACGGGATCAGGTTGATCTTGCACGGCACATCACGCAGCAGTTCGATCATCTGCGCGGCATGCTCGGGCTGGTCGTTGACATCCTTGAGCAGGGTGTACTCGATGGTCAGCACGCGCTTGCCGCCGAGGGTGGACATGTAGCCCATGCACGACTCCAGCAGCATCTTCAGCGGGTACTTCTTGTTGATCGGCACCAGCTTGTTGCGCAGTTCGTCGTTCGGCGCGTGCAGCGACAGGGCCAGCGACACGTCGATGTGCTTGGCCAGCTCGTCGATCATCGGCACCACGCCCGAGGTGGACAGGGTGACGCGACGCTTGGAAATGCCATAGCCCAGATCTTCCATCATGATCTTCATGGCGGCGATGACATTGTCGAAATTCAGCAGGGGTTCGCCCATGCCCATCATGACCACGTTGGTGATGGCGCGGTCGATCTTGGCCGGGACGGTCCCGAAGGATTTGTTGGCAAGCCACACCTGGCCAATCACTTCGGCGGCGGTGAGGTTGCTGTTGAAGCCTTGCTTGCCGGTGGAGCAGAAGCTGCAGTCCAGGGCACAGCCGGCTTGCGACGACACGCACAGGGTGCCGCGATCGTCGGTGGGGATGTAGACGGTCTCGACGCAGCTGCCGGAGGCAACGCGGACCACCCACTTGCGGGTACCGTCGGCGGAAATGTCTTCACTGACCACCTCCGGACCGCGAATCTCGGCAACGGCCTCGAGCTTTTCGCGCAAGACCTTGCCGACATTGGTCATGGCGGCGAAATCATCGACGCCAAAATGGTGAATCCATTTCATCACCTGACCGGCACGGAAGCGCTTCTCCCCGATTGAGTCGAAGAACTGTTCCATTTCCGCCAGGGTCAGCCCCAGCAGGTTGATCTTGTCAGTCGATGTCGTCATGGATTCACCCTCACCCGTAAGCTTTCGCTTAGCGAGTGGTTACCTCGGTAGCAGCGAAGAAGTAAGCGATTTCGCGAGCAGCGGCAGCTTCGGAGTCCGAACCGTGAACGGCGTTGGCGTCGATCGACTCGGCGAAGTCAGCACGGATGGTGCCGGCAGCAGCTTCTTTAGGGTTGGTGGCGCCCATCAGCTCACGGTTCAGAGCGATGGCGTTTTCGCCTTCCAGAACCTGAACAACGACAGGGCCCGAAGTCATGAAGGCAACCAGGTCACCGAAGAAGCCACGAGCGCTGTGCTCGGCGTAGAAGCCTTCGGCTTCGGCCTTGGACAGTTGCTTGATTTTCGAGGCGACGATTTTCAGGCCGGCTTCTTCGAAGCGAGTGGTGATCTTGCCGATGACGTTTTTAGCGACGGCGTCAGGCTTGATGATCGAGAAAGTACGTTGAACAGCCATGGAAAACTCCAGAATATTGAGTGTTGCGAAAAATTAAACCCGCGAATTATACGCGGGTTCCAGGGGATTGCCTAACCTGCGGCGTGCGCTCAGTCGGCTTCTTCGATCCAGGCCGCCTGGATGGCCTCGAGAACCTTCTCGCCGCAACGCGACGGATCGTCATCGAAGTCCGGCAGGGCCATGACCCATGCGCGCAGATCGACGAAATTCACGTAATGAGGATCGACCTCGGGCTTGCTTTCCGCAAGCTGGATGGCGATCTCAAGTACATCAACCCATTTCAGACTCATGTACAGGCCCTCAGTGCGGCGCTTCGGCGGCGTGGTTGAGCGAATATTTGGGGATCTCGATGGTGAGGTCCTCATCGCCGACGACCACCTGGCAACCCAGGCGCGACTGCGCCTCCAGGCCCCAAGCCTTGTCCAGCATGTCCTCTTCGAGCTCGTCCGCTTCTTCAAGGGAGTCGAAGCCTTTGCGGATGATGCAGTGGCAAGTGGTGCAGGCCTTGACGCCGCCACAGGCGCTTTCCATCTCGATGTGATGGTCGTGGGCCAGTTCCAGGATGTTGGTCCCGGTCGGTACTTCCACGGTCAAGCCCTCGGGGCAGAACTTCTCGTGCGGCAGGAATGTCACCAGCGGCATCGGTTACTCCTCGATCTCATTCAGGTTGCGCCCGGCCAGTGCGGCTTTGACCGTCGAATCAAGGCGACGGGCGGCAAATGCATCGGTCACCTGCGACAGACGCTTGGTCTGTTGCTCGATGGCGGCGCCATCGGTGCCGGTCAGCAAATCACGTAGTTCTTGCATCTGGAATTCGATCGCGTCGCGCTCGTCACTGCTGAGCAGGCGCTCGCCATCAGCGTCCAGGGCGCCCTGCACCGCCTCGAGCAGGCGCTCGGCGTCGACCTGGTGCTCGCGCAGCTGGCGCGCATGCTTGTCGGAGCCGGCGTGCTCGAAGGAGTCCTTGAGCATGCGGGCGATCTCGCCGTCGGTCAGGCCATAGGACGGCTTGACCTGGATGCTCGACTCCACGCCCGAGCCCAATTCACGGGCCGCGACACTGAGCAGGCCGTCGGCGTCGACCTGGAAGGTCACGCGGATCTTCGCCGCACCCGCGACCATGGCCGGGATACCGCGCAGCTCGAAACGCGCCAGGGAACGGCAGTCGCTGATCAGCTCGCGCTCGCCCTGCAGCACGTGGATCATCATGGCCGACTGGCCATCTTTGTACGTGGTGAATTCCTGGGCGCGGGCCACCGGGATGGTGGTGTTGCGCGGAATCACCTTCTCCATCAGCCCGCCCATGGTCTCAAGACCCAGGGACAGCGGGATGACGTCGAGCAGCAGCAGCTCACCGCCTTCGCGGCGGTTGCCGGCGAGGGTGTCGGCCTGGATGGCGGCACCGATGGCCACCACCTGGTCCGGGTCGATCGAGGTCAGCGGGGTACGGCCGAACAGCGCGCCGACCGCCTCGCGCACACGCGGCACGCGGGTCGAACCACCGACCATGACCACCGCGCCGACCTCTTCCAGCTCGATGCCGCTGTCGCGCACGGCGCGGCGGCAGGCCTTGAGACTGCGGGCGATCATCGGTTCGATCATGGCTTCGAAGGCGGCACGGGTCAGCTCGCCCTGCCAGGCACCATGCTGGACGCTGACCGCTTCACTGTCGGTCAAGGCTTCCTTGGCCGCGCAAGCGGTCTGCAGCAGCAGGCGCTGAGTGGCCGGATCGAGGTCAGCGGACAAACCGGCCTGCTCGATGATCCAGCCAGCGATCGCATGGTCGAAGTCATCGCCACCCAGGGCGGTGTCGCCACCGGTGGCCAGCACTTCGAAGACACCGGCGGTCAGGCGCAGGATGGAAATATCGAAGGTGCCGCCGCCCAGGTCGAAAATCGCCACGACGCCTTCGGCATCCTGATCCAGGCCATAGGCCACGGCAGCGGCGGTCGGCTCGTTGAGCAAGCGCAGGACATTGAGGCCGGCCAGCTTGGCCGCGTCCTTGGTCGCCTGGCGCTGGGCATCGTCGAAATAGGCCGGGACGGTGATCACCGCGCCAACCAGCTCGCCACCGAGGGTTTCCTCGGCACGCTGACGCAGCACCTTGAGAATATCGGCCGACACTTCCACCGGGCTTTTCGGGCCCTGGACCGTGTCGATGAACGGCATGTGCGATTCACCGCCGACAAAGCGGTACGGCAGTTGCTCGCCCAGCTGCTTGACGTCCGCCAGGCCACGCCCCATCAGGCGCTTGACCGACAGGATGCTGTTGAGCGGGTCGCTGGGGGCAGCCTCGCGCGCGGCCAGGCCAACTTCGACAGCGTTGTCGAGATAACGCACGGCGGATGGCAGGATGACACTGCCCCGGGCATCGGGCAGCGGTTCGCTGCGCCCGCTGCGCACGGCGGCGACGAGAGAATTGGTGGTGCCCAGGTCGATGCCCACCGCCAGGCGGCGCTGGTGCGGCTGGGGGCTCTGACCGGGTTCGGCGATCTGCAGTAGGGCCATGCTTATCTGAGTACCTTAGGCGTCATCACGGGCAACGCCGGGGTTAATCGTCGAGGCGCTCTTCGAGTTGGCGCACTTCTTGGGCGAGCTTGTCGAGGAACTGCATGCGGCGCATCAGGCGCTCGGCCTGCTCACGCTCTGCAGCAACATCCCAGCAGGCGGCGAAATCCTCGTTCAGCGTGTCCTGGGCGACCTTGAGGCGCTTCTTGAACACGGCGACGCCGTCGAGGTCGGCTTCGTCCTGCAGCTCTTCGAGCTCTTCGCGCCACTGCATCTGCTGCAACAGGAAGTCCGGGTCGTGCACGGTGACTTCCTGGGGCACCTCGTGGCCGCCGATGGCCAGCAGGTAGCGGGCCCGGCGCGGCGCGCTGCGCAAGGTCTGGTAGGCGTCGTTGAGAGCCGCCGACTTTTCCAGGGCTACGCGCTGCTCGCGCTCGGAAGCGTCGGCGAAACGGTCCGGATGGACCTCGCGGGCCAGCTCGCGGTAGCGAACAGCCAGTTTGTCGAGGTCCAGGCGAAAACCGGGTTGCAGCTCAAACAGGGCGAAATGACAAGGAGTACCCACGGCCAGCCTCAGACGTTGAAGCTTTCGCCGCAGCCACACTCACCGCGCACGTTGGGGTTGTTGAACTTGAAGCCTTCGTTCAACCCTTCCTTGACGAAGTCCAGCTCGGTGCCGTCGAGGTAGACCAGGCTTTTCGGGTCGATGATGACCTTCACGCCATGGTTCTCGAACACCTGGTCTTCGGCAGCGAGCTCGTCGACGAACTCCAGCACGTAGGCCAGGCCCGAGCAGCCGGTGGTGCGCACGCCCAGGCGAATGCCCTCACCCTTGCCGCGCCCGTCGAGGGAGCGGCGAATGTGGTTGGCGGCGGCTTCTGTCATGCTGATAGCCATCGGAACTCCTTACCTCGCGACAGTCGACTTAGATCAAGCCTTTCTTCTGCTTGTAATCGCGAACAGCGGCCTTGATGGCATCTTCGGCGAGCACGGAGCAGTGGATCTTGACCGGCGGCAGTGCCAGCTCTTCAGCCAGCTGGGTGTTCTTGATGGTCTCGGCCTCGTCCAGGGTCTTGCCCTTCATCCACTCGGTGGCGAGGGAGCTGGAGGCGATGGCCGAACCGCAGCCGTAGGTCTTGAACTTGGCGTCTTCGATGACGCCCTGCTCGTTGACCTTGATCTGCAGGCGCATCACGTCGCCGCAAGCCGGGGCGCCGACCATGCCGGTGCCGACGTCCGGATCGTCGGCGTTCATCTTGCCGACGTTGCGCGGGTTTTCGTAGTGGTCGATGACCTTTTCACTGTATGCCATGGTGCAATTCCTTCCTCATCAGGGAGCCGCTCTTGCCGGCGACTGCTTAGTGGGCGGCCCACTCGATCTTGGAGATGTCGACGCCGTCTTTGTACATGTCCCACAGCGGCGACAATTCACGCAGCTTGTTCACGGCTTCGCAGACTTTCTGCGCGGCGTAGTCGACTTCTTCTTCGGTGGTGAAGCGGCCGAAGGAGAAGCGGATCGAGCTGTGCGCCAGTTCGTCGTTGCGGCCCAAGGCGCGCAGGACGTAGGACGGCTCGAGCGAAGCGGAGGTGCAGGCCGAACCGGACGAAACGGCGATGTCCTTCAGCGACATCAGCAGCGACTCGCCCTCGACGTAGTTGAAGCTCAGGTTCAGGTTGTGCGGCACGCGCTGGGTCTGGCTGCCGTTGACGTACAGCTCCTCGAGGTCCGAGACCTGCTTGAAGAAGCGGTCGCTCAGGGCCTTGATGCGCACGTTTTCAGTGGCCATTTCCTGCTTGGCGATGGCGAAGGCTTCGCCCATGCCGACGATCTGGTGGGTCGGCAGGGTGCCCGAACGCATGCCGCGCTCATGGCCACCGCCGTGAATGATGGCTTCCAGGCGCACGCGCGGCTTGCGGCTGACGTACAGCGCGCCGATGCCTTTCGGGCCGTAGACCTTGTGCGCGGAGAACGACATCAGGTCGACCTTGAGTTTCTGCAGGTCGATCTCGACGCGACCGGCCGACTGGGCGGCATCGACGTGGAACAGCACGCCACGCGAACGGGTCAGTTCACCGATGGCGGCGATGTCGTTGATCGAGCCGACTTCGTTGTTCACGTGCATCAGCGAGACCAGGATGGTGTCGTCGCGCAGGACAGCCTCGACCATGGCCGGGGTGACGATGCCGTCTTCGCCAGGCTCGAGGTAGGTGACTTCGAAACCTTCACGCTCGAGCTGGCGAGCGGTGTCCAGGACCGCCTTGTGCTCGATCTTGGAGGTGATGATGTGCTTGCCTTTGGTCTGATAGAAGTGCGCCACGCCCTTCAGGGCGAGGTTGTCGGACTCGGTGGCACCGCTGGTCCAGACGATCTCGCGCGGGTCGGCGTTGATCAGCTCGGCGACCTGGCGGCGGCCGTTCTCGACTGCTTCCTCGGCCTTCCAGCCGAACACGTGGGAGCGCGAGGCCGGGTTGCCGAAGTTCCCGTCGACCAGCAGGCACTCGGCCATCTTCTGGGCGACACGGGGATCGACCGGCGTGGTCGCGGAGTAATCGAGGTAGATCGGCAACTTCATTGAGTATCTCCTATCAGGCGGTGGCGTCGCTCGTCGCTGCGGTTTCAGTCGACGGCGGACGTCTCAATCTTGTCCAGCTGGGCAACTCGGCCTGCGACACGGCGCAGGTCCTGGCGCTGGGCGACTTCCTGCACCTCGCGGCGCATGACGAGGTCGGCCAGGCTGATGCCACTGAGGAATTCATGGATCTGCTGGCTCAGGTCGCACCACAGGTGGTGAGTCAGGCAGGTATCACCGGCGTGGCAGTCCCCCAGGCCCTGGCAACGGGTGGCATCGACCGATTCGTTGACCGCGTCGATGACCTGGGCCACCTGGATGGTTTCCATGCCCCGCGACAGCTGGTAGCCGCCGCCCGGACCGCGAACGCTGGAAACCAGGCTGCTGCGGCGCAGCTTGGCGAACAGCTGTTCCAGATAAGAGAGGGAGATGCCCTGGCGCTCGGAAATATCGGCCAAAGACACCGGCCCATGCTGCGCGTGCAACGCCAGGTCAAGCATGGCGGTCACGGCGTATCGGCCTTTGGTAGTCAGTCGCATGGCGTATGGGTACCACGGGAGTTACAGGATGTGTGCGAGTATGCGATTCCCGAGCATTTAAGTCAACTATTAGACCTAGTGCTTTAGTCGGGTATGCATGCGGGAGGCGGGCGCGAGTGTAGCAGACAAGGGGCGCAAGCACACGCCCCTTGTGTCGGCCCGGCGCAATCAATGCGACTGAGTGTCGCCCTGCTTCAGCTCGGCGCAGGCCGCGGCGAAGTCGTCGTCGGGCAGCGCCGGCAGCTCCTTGGCACAGTAGTCACTGCCCATCCGGGTCAGCGCGCCGCACATCCCCTCCAGGCGCTCGTCGACGGCCTGCAGGTGGTCGAGCATCTGGCCGATGGCGCGGGCCACCGGGTCGGGCATGTCGCCGCTGACGCCATAGGCGTCGAAACCGATCTTCTCGGCCATGGCCTTGCGCTTGGCCTCGACGGCGTCATCCTCGGTCTTGACGATGATCCGTCCCGGAATCCCCACCGCCGTGGCGCCGGCCGGCACCGCCTTGGTGACCACGGCATTGGAGCCGATCTTGGCCCCGGCGCCGACGGTGAACGGGCCCAGCACCTTGGCCCCGGCACCGACCACCACGCCGTTTTCCAGGGTCGGGTGACGCTTGCCCTTGTTCCAGCTGGTGCCACCGAGGGTGACGCCCTGGTACAGGGTCACGTCGTCACCGATCTCGGCGGTCTCGCCGATGACGATGCCCATGCCGTGGTCGATGAAGAAACGCCGGCCGATGGTCGCCCCCGGGTGGATCTCGATACCGGTCATCCAGCGACCGAAGTTCGACACCAGCCGCGCCAGCCATTTGAAATCGCGCCGCCACAGGGCATTGCCCAGGCGGTGCAGCCAGATGGCATGCATCCCCGGGTAGCAGGTCAGGACCTCGAAGGCGTTGCGCGCCGCCGGGTCACGATGGAAAACGCTCTGGATATCTTCACGCAGACGCTCGAACATCTGTCAGTCCTTCCTTTTATGCGGCTCGCCCCGTGCGACCTTCTGGGTCTCGGTAAGAATGCCGCGCAAAATGCTCATTTCCGGACGCTCGACCGAGCTTCGCCCATACAGCCGGCGCAGGCGCGCCATCAGGTGTTTGGGTTTCTCGGGATCGAGGAAGCCGATGTCCACCAGGGTCTTTTCCAGGTGGTCGTAGAACAGCTCCATTTCGTCCATGGTCGCCAGCTCGCTGGCTTCGACCTTCTCGACCTTCGCCGCCGCGCCCTGCCCTGCCAGCCAGGCCATGCGCACCTCATAGGAGAGCACCTGGACGGCGGCGGCCAGATTCAGCGAGCTGAAGTCGGGGTTCGAGGGAATGTGCACGTGGAAGTGACATCGCTGCAGTTCTTCGTTGGTCAGGCCGGCGTGCTCGCGCCCGAACACCAGGGCGATCTCTTCGCCGCCCATGGCCTGGGCCACGGCCTTCGCCCCGCACTCGCGCGGGTCGATCAACGGCCAGGGGATGCTGCGCTCACGGGCGCTGGTGCCCATGACCAGGCTGCAGCCGACCAGCGCCTGCTCGAGGCTGTCGACCACCTGGGCGTTGTCCAGCACGTCGTCGGCGCCCGAGGCGCGGGCGCTGGCGTCCGCGGCCGGAAACTCTTTTGGCTGCACCAGCACCAGGCGCGACAGGCCCATGTTTTTCATGGCACGCGCAGCGCCGCCGATGTTGCCGGGGTGGCTGGTATTGACCAGAACAACACGAATATTTTGCAGCAAGGTGTCGTGCTCTCGGATGCGGAAACAGGAGGGTTCGATCTTACAGAACCGACCAGCGTAACGCCATGAAAGCAAATGTGACAC
This sequence comes from Pseudomonas sp. TE31087, assembly GCF_057284075.1. NCBI lineage: Bacteria > Pseudomonadati > Pseudomonadota > Gammaproteobacteria > Pseudomonadales > Pseudomonadaceae > Pseudomonas > Pseudomonas sp. TE31087. Next base: position 5,272,013 of record NZ_JBXVNN010000001.1, on the reverse strand, counting down.
TTCTGTCGTCAAAGATTTCTGCTAGAATGATCGGCTTTCCTCTTTAACATCTCCAGGTGACCTTCCCATGCAGCCTATGCTGAATATCGCCCTGCGCGCGGCTCGCAGCGCCAGTGAACTGATTTTCCGCTCCATCGAACGCCTGGATAGCATCAAAGTCGACGAAAAGCAGTCCAAGGACTACGTGTCCGAGGTTGATCGCGCCGCCGAGAAGGTCATCGTCGAGGCCCTGCGCAAGGCCTACCCGAACCACTCGATCCAGGGCGAAGAGACCGGCCTGCATGCAGGCAGCGGTGAAGAAGGCAAGGATTACCTGTGGATCATCGATCCGCTGGACGGCACCACCAACTTCCTGCGCGGCATTCCGCACTTCGCCGTCAGCATCGCCTGCAAATACCGCGGTCGCCTCGAGCACGCCGTGATCGTCGACCCGGTTCGCCAGGAAGAATTCACCGCCAGCCGTGGCCGTGGCGCCCAGATCAACGGCCGCCGCCTGCGCGTCAGCTCGCGCACCAGCCTGGAAGGCGCGCTGCTGGGTACCGGCTTCCCGTTCCGTGACAACCAGATGGCCGACCTGGACAACTACCTGGGCATGTTCCGCGCCCTGACCGGCCAGACCGCCGGCATCCGCCGTGCCGGCTCCGCCAGCCTGGACCTCGCTTATGTAGCCGCTGGCCGCTTCGACGCCTTCTGGGAGTCGGGCCTGTCCGAGTGGGACATGGCCGCAGGCGTGCTGCTGATCCAGGAAGCCGGTGGCCTGGTGAGCGACTTCAACGGTGGCCACGACTTCCTCGAGAAGGGCCACATCGTCGCGGGCAACATCAAGTGCTTCAAGGCTGTGCTGACTGCTATCCAGCCGCACCTGCCGGAGCACATGAAGCGCTAAGCGCCGATTGCCGAGCACAAAAAAAGCACCTCTCGAGGTGCTTTTTTTGTGCCTGCACGATGACCTGCAGGAGCGGCCTTGTGCCGCGAAAGGGCTGCGAAGCAGCCCCGGCAATCTTGATATATGCCGAAGATCCCGGGGCCGCTTCGCGCCCCTTTCGCGGCACAAGGCCGCTCCCACAGGGGGGGGCACTTGCCGCTTACTGCCCCGGCTGGTTCTGCCCCAGGACCAACTTGCCATTCTTGTCCAGCGGGATGGTCGAGCCCGGCTCGTGATCCATCTTCACCTTGCCAACCTGGTCACCGATGGAATAGGTCACGTTGTAACCCACCACCTTGTCGCTGATGTCATTGACCGTGTTGCAGCGGGTTTGCGTGGTGGTGTAGGTATCACGCTCCTGCATGCCTTCCTGCACCTTGTTGCCGGCATAGCCGCCACCGACCGCACCGGCCACGGTGGCGATCTTCTTGCCGGTACCGCCGCCAATCTGGTTGCCCAGCAGGCCACCAGCGATGGCACCGACCACCGTACCGGCAATCTGGTGCTGGTCCTTGACCGGCGCCTGGCGCGTCACGGTGACATCCTTGCAGACCTCACGCGGCGTCTTCACTTGCTGCTTGATCGGCTGCACGTCGGTGACCTGGGCGTACTCAGGCCCTTTGTTCACCAAGCTGTAGGTCGCCACAGCACCTCCGGCAGTCACACCGACAGCACCCAGAACCGCACCCACCAGCATTGATTTGTTCACGTGAACCTCCTGATCGTACCCGCGGGCTCCGGCCCGCCTTCTCCTTGCCTTGGAGCAAAAAAAAAGGCGCGAGTTCAACACTCGCGCCTCTCTTTACGCCAAATGGCGCGGAACAAGCCTTACGGACGCTCGTCCACACCCTCGGTCTTGACCGGCGGGATCAGGTCTTCGCTGCTCAGGTTCAGCCAGATCAGCACCACGTTGGCGATGTAGATCGACGAGTAGGTACCCGCCATGACACCGATGAACAGCGCCAGGGAGAAGCCGAACAGGTTGTCGCCGCCGAAAAACAGCAGCGCTGCGATGGCCAGCAAGGTCGACACCGAGGTGGCGACGGTCCGCAGCAGGGTCTGGGTGGTCGAGATGTTGATGTTCTCGATCAGCGAGGCCTTGCGCAGCACGCGGAAGTTCTCGCGCACCCGGTCGAACACGACGATGGTGTCGTTGAGCGAGTAGCCGATGATCGCCAGCACCGCCGCCAGCACCGTCAGGTCGAAGGTGATCTGGAAGAACGACAGGATGCCCAGGGTGACCACCACGTCGTGGATCAGCGAGATGATCGCGCCCACGGCGAACTTCCACTGGAAGCGGAAGGCCAGGTAGATGAGGATGCCGCCCAGGGCCAGGAGCATGCCGAGGCCGCCCTGGTCACGCAGCTCCTCGCCCACCTGCGGGCCAACGAACTCAACGCGCTTGACCGTGGCCGGGTTGTCGCCGCCGATCTTCTGCAGCGCCTCGGCCACGCGGTTGCCCAGCTGCGGGTCATCGCCCGGCATGCGCACCAGCAGGTCGGTAGTGGCGCCGAAGCTCTGCACCACGGCGTCGTGGAAGCCGGAACCGACCAGTTCGGTACGGACCTTTTCCAGGTCCGCCGGACGCTCGTAGGTGAGCTCGATCAGCGTGCCACCGGTGAAGTCCAGGCCGAAGTTCAGACCCTTGTGCCACCAGCTGAACAGCGCCAGCACGGTGAGGAGCACGGTAACGGCGAACGCGACATTGCGCACGCCCATGAAATTGATGGTTTTCATCGCAGCTCCCTCAAACCCACAGCTTCTTGATGTCACGCCCGCCGCAGGTCAGGTTGACCAGTGCGCGGGTCACCATGACGGCGGTGAACATCGAGGTGAAAATCCCGAGGGACATGGTGACCGCGAAGCCCTTGACCGGGCCGGTACCCATGGCGAACAGGATGCCGCCGACCAGCAGGGTGGTCAGGTTGGCGTCGACGATCGCCGAGTAGGCGCGGTTGAAACCTTCGTGGATGGCGCGCTGCACCGACATGCCGGCGGCGATCTCTTCGCGGATACGCGAGAAGATCAGCACGTTGGCGTCCACCGCCATGCCCATGGTCAGCACGATACCAGCGATACCTGGCAGGGTCAGGGTAGCGCCCAGCAGCGACATCAACGCCAGCAGCAGCACCATGTTGCCCGCCAGGGCGATGGTCGCCAGCACGCCGAAGGCGCGGTAGATAGCGATGATGAACAGCGAGACGAACAGCATGCCCCACAGGGACGCGTCGATACCCTTGGTGATGTTGTCGGCACCCAGGCTTGGGCCGATAGTACGTTCTTCGGCGAAGTACATCGGCGCGGCCAGGCCACCGGCACGCAGCAGCAGGGCCAGCTCGGACGACTCGCCCTGGCCGTTCAGGCCGGTGATGCGGAACTGGCTGCCCAGCGGCGACTGGATGGTCGCCAGGCTGATGATCTTCTTCTCTTCCTGGAAGGTCTGCACCGCGACTTCTTTCTCGACGCCATCGACCATCTGCTTCTGGTAGCGGGTGACCGGCTTCTGTTCGATAAAGATCACCGCCATGCTGCGCCCGACGTTGGTGCGGGTGGCGCGACTCATCAGCTCGCCACCGTGGCCGTCGAGGCGGATGTTCACCTGCGGGCGGCCGTGCTCGTCGAAGCTGGCCTGGGCGTCGGTGACCTGGTCACCGGTGATGATCAGGCCGCGCTCGACCGGGGCGGAGCGGCCGCCTTCGCGGAACTCGAACACCTCGGTGGTAGCCTTGGACGCACCCGGCTCGGCGCCGAAGCGGAACTCCAGGTTGGCGGTCTTGCCGAGGATACGCTTGGCTTCGGCGGTGTCCTGCACGCCCGGCAGCTCGACCACGATGCGGTTGGCGCCCTGGCGCTGGACCAGCGGCTCGGCCACGCCCAGCTCGTTGACCCGGTTGCGCACGGTGGTCAGGTTCTGCTTGATCGAGTATTCGCGGATCTCGGCGACTTTCGTCTGGGTCAGCGCCAGACGCAGCACGGCGAGCTCGTTGCGCTCGGTGGTGGTCAGGTCGAAGTCATTGAAATTCTTGCGGATCAGGCTGCGGGCCTGTTCGCGGGTAGCATCGTCGGCGAAGCCCAGCATGATGCCGCCGTCCTGCTGGGGCAGGCTGCGGTAGCGGACGCGCTCTTTGCGCAGCAAGGTCTTGACCTCGCCTTCGTAGACTTTCATGCGAGCGGTCATGGCCTTGTCCATGTCCACTTCCAGCAGGAAGTGCACACCACCGGACAGGTCCAGGCCCAGCTTCATCGGGCTGGCACCCAGGTTGCGCAGCCACTGCGGGGTGGTCTGGGCCAGGTTCAGGGCCACGACATAGTCGTCGCCGAGGGCCTTGCGCGCCACATCCTTGGCTGGCAGCTGTGCTTCCTGGTTGGTCAGGCGCACCAGCGCACTGCCCTTCTCGCCCAGGTTGCTGCCTTTGACGGCGATGCCGGCATCGGTCAGCGCCTTGGTCACGCGATCGAGGTCGGCCTGGCTGACATGCAGGGCGGAACTGGCGCCGCTGATCTGCACCGCCGGATCATCCGGGTAGAGGTTGGGTGCGGAATAAATGAAGCCGACCGCCAGTACCACCACGATCAGCAGGTATTTCCACAGAGGGTATTTGTTCAGCATCACGCCGCCCGTTCAAGACGCGGGGCGCTTTGCGCGCCCCGACTGGAAAAATGAAACCGGTAACTCAGATAGCCTTGAGCGTACCTTTCGGCAGGGTCGCGGCAATGGCGCCCTTCTGGAACTTCAGTTCGACGTTGTCGGACACTTCCAGGACCACGAAGTCGTCGGCGACCTTGACGATCTTGCCGGCGATGCCGCCGTTGGTGACCACTTCGTCACCTTTTTGCAGGTTGCTCAGCAGGTTTTTCTGCTCTTTGGCACGCTTGGCCTGCGGGCGCCAGATCATCAGGTAGAAGATGACCAGGAAACCGACCAGGAAGATCCACTCGAAGCCGGTACCGGCTGGGCCGGCGGCTGGGGCTGCTGCGTCCGCGTAGGCGGCGGGAATCAAGAAGCTCATTGGGCACTCCTAATGAATGTTTTCTAATAATGGATGCGAACAGTCAGTCCAAGGGCGGCACAGGAAGCCCGCGCTTGGCGTAGAAGGCGTCGACAAAGGCGGCCAATTTACCCTGTTGAATAGCCTCGCGTAAACCGGCCATCAAGCGCTGGTAATGGCGCAAGTTGTGGATGGTATTCAGCATGCTGCTCAACATTTCGCCGCACTTGTCCAGGTGATGCAGATAGGCGCGGGAGAAGTTGGTGCAGGTATAGCAATCGCAGGTCGGATCCAGCGGCGATTCATCATGGCGATGGAACGCGTTGCGGATCTTGATCACCCCGGTGTCGACGAACAGATGGCCGTTGCGCGCATTGCGCGTGGGCATCACGCAGTCGAACATGTCGACGCCGCGGCGCACACCCTCTACAAGATCTTCCGGCTTGCCTACCCCCATAAGGTAACGAGGTTTGTCAGCAGGCATTTGCGCCGGCAGGTAGTCCAGCACCTTGATCATCTCGTGCTTGGGCTCGCCCACCGACAGGCCGCCGATGGCCAGGCCATCGAAGTCGATGTTGACCAGCGCTTCCAGCGAGCGCATGCGCAGGTCCTGGTACATGCCGCCCTGGACGATGCCGAACAGCGCCGCGGTGTTGTCGCCGTGGGCGTTCTTCGAGCGCTGGGCCCAGCGCAGCGACAGCTCCATGGAGGTGCGCGCCACATCATGCTCGGCCGGGTACGGGGTGCACTCGTCGAAGATCATCACGATATCCGAGCCCAGGTCGCGCTGGACCTGCATGGACTCCTCGGGGCCCATGAACACCTTGGAACCGTCCACTGGCGATGCGAAGGTCACGCCTTCCTCCTTGATCTTGCGCATGGCGCCCAGGCTGAACACCTGGAAACCACCGGAATCAGTGAGGATAGGGCCTTTCCATTGCATGAAGTCGTGCAGGCCGTTGTGTTTCTTGATGACCTCGGTACCCGGGCGCAGCCACAGGTGGAAGGTGTTGCCGAGGATGATCTCGGCGCCGATGGCCTCGATGTCACGCGGCAGCATGCCCTTGACCGTGCCGTAGGTGCCCACCGGCATGAAGGCCGGGGTCTCGACGGTGCCACGGGGGAAGGTCAGCCGGCCACGACGGGCCTTGCCGTCGGTGGCCAGCAGTTCGAACGACATTCGACAGGTGCGACTCATGCTTGATCCTCTGGGCCGCGTGGCGCCGGATTGCGGGTGATGAACATGGCATCACCGTAACTGAAGAAGCGGTACCCGTTCTCGACCGCCGCCGCGTAGGCGGCCATGGTCTCGGGGTAACCGGCGAAGGCCGAGACCAGCATCAGCAGCGTGGACTCCGGCAGGTGGAAGTTGGTGACCAGGCAATCGACCACATGAAACGGCCGACCCGGGAAGATGAAGATGTCGGTGTCGCCGCTGAAGGCCTTGAGCTCGCCATCGCGCGCCGCGCTCTCCAGCGAACGCACGCTGGTGGTGCCCACGGCGATCACCCGGCCACCACGGGCACGGCACGCGGCGACGGCGTCGACCACATCCTGGCTCACTTCGAGCCACTCTTTATGCATGGTGTGGTCTTCGATCTTGTCGACCCGCACCGGCTGGAAGGTGCCGGCGCCCACATGCAGGGTGACGAAGGCGCGCTCGACGCCCTTGGCGGCGATCTTCGCCAGCAGGTCTTCGTCGAAGTGCAGGCCGGCGGTGGGCGCGGCCACGGCGCCGGCGCGCTCGGCGTAGACGGTCTGGTAGCGCTCGCGGTCGGCGCCCTCGTCGGGGCGGTCGATGTACGGTGGCAGCGGCATGTGGCCGACGCGCTCGAGCAGCGGCAACACCTCTTCGCTGAAGCGCAGCTCGAACAGCGTATCGTGACGCGCGACCATCTCGGCCTCGCCACCGCCGTCGATGAGGATCTGCGCGCCTTCCTTAGGCGCCTTGCTGGCACGCACATGGGCCAGCACGCGGTGGCTGTCGAGCACGCGCTCGACCAGCACTTCCAGCTTGCCGCCGGAGGCTTTCTGGCCGAACAGCCGCGCCGGGATCACCCGGGTGTTGTTGAACACCATCAGGTCGCCCGGGCGCAGGTACTCGAGCAGGTCGGTGAACTGCTTGTGGGCCAGCGTGCCGCTGGGGACATCGAGCACCAGCAGGCGGCTGCCATGGCGCTCGGCCAGCGGATGGCGGGCGATCAGGGAATCGGGGAGTTCGAAAGAAAAATCGGCGACGCGCATGATGATGTTCGGTTCGACAGGGCCGCAAAGTTTAGCCCAATGCGTGAAAATTGACCATGAAAGCCGATTGACCGACCCAAGGCACCTCTCTATACTGCGGCGCCACAAGCCCTGATGGCGGAATTGGTAGACGCGGCGGATTCAAAATCCGTTTTCGAAAGGAGTGGGAGTTCGAGTCTCCCTCGGGGCACCAAGATCCAGAAAAAACCGACCTTATGGTCGGTTTTTTTGTGCCTGGCGATTAGTCCATGCCTCGCCCCCTGTAGGAGCGGCCTCGTGCCGCGAAAGGGCTGCAACGCAGCCCCGGCGATTCCTGCGACATGGTTAAGATCCTGGGGCCGCGCTGCAGCCCTTTCGCGGCACAAGGCCGCTCCTACAAAAAACGTGCAAGCCTGGCGACTTCGAGTTCGTTTCACGCCCAGTCCTTTAAGACTTTCCCCATTCCCTGTAGTCCATTTCCCAAACATACTCCCAACCCCTTTCAAGCCATTGCGATGGTCTGGATCGGCCTCTAGTCTCGACCCGTCGCTGCCAAATCAGCGACCGGCTTTGACAGGCCGCTCCAGTAATTAACTCGCACAGCTATGCCACCTATGGCGGCTGTACGTGGGGCACCTTCGGGTGCGCCGGGTTTCCTTACTGACCGGTCTGTCAACCCACGTACCGCTGCCACCCTCTTGTTTGACAGCAATGGTGACGGCCCTTCAGTAAGGATCACACCATGTTGAAGATTGTCCCCGACCCACCGCTTTCTCCCGAAACAACCCACTCGCTCGAAGACCTGCTCATCCAGATCTCGGAACGCCTGTTCTGCGCCCTCTCCGTCACCCACCAGAACGCCCTCACCCAAGTCACCAGCACAGCGCGCGGCATGTCCATGGCAACGATGCACGAAATCGAGGCCGCACGCGGGCTGGTGGAACTGGCACTGAGCAAGCTTCAGATCAAGCACTGAACAGGGAGAAAACACGATGAACGACAAGACTGCCGGCGTGACCGGATTCGGCTATGGCGATGGCGAGCAACCACTGTTCCGGGTCGAACCGGGGCAGGACGGAAAGTCAGCCATGGAACAAGCCTCTGCGATCATGGCCTGCGTGAAGCGCATGACATTGCTTGCAGCGACTGATGGCGAGGTCAACCTTGGCTGGGGAGCACACTTGATGAGCGATATGGCCAAGGCGGTGATGGATGATGTGGAGTTCGGTCGCCAACGGGATTCGACTGAATAGCCCCTGCCGAACGTCTAACGCCTAAATCGGCTGTACCCGCTCCCACAAGCTCGGCAAAGCCCCGTGGGAGTGGGCTTGCCCGTTAGTAGGTGCGTTGATGCCTTTTGAGCCAAACTAGTGACTGCACAGAAAATCACACAAAGTGCAACTTACTGTATAGCCAGAGCTGCCGTTCTACACTAAGTTTCACAAACCGTGACTTTCTGTTGATCACCCCATGCCTGCCCAGCCGCTTCAGTGCCTCTATCGAGGCCTGCATCACCTCGCCACGCCCCAGCGCTATCTGTTCACGCCAGCGGATATGCGCGCCCTGGTGCCCGGCTTGTCCGACGGCGCCTATCGCTCGCTGCTGAGCAGAGCGTCCAACGACAACATCCTGATCAGGGTGTGCAGGGGGCTTTACCTTTTCACTCCGGCCAAGCCCAACCCTGGGCTCGTGCTCTATCACGCTGCGGCCCGCCTGCGAGCTGACAACCTCAACTACATCAGCCTCGAGTGCGCCCTCAGCGATATCGGAGTGATCTCTCAGGTACCACAGAACTGGCTGACTATCATGTCTTCAGGACGAAGCCAGACCATAAGCTGCGCAGCTTTCGGCACGGTCGAGTTCGTCCATACCACCCGTACCGCTCTCGAACTCAACGGCCAACTCGACTACGACGACCGCTGCCGCCTATGGCGCGCCAAAGCCTCGCTGGCCTTGGCCGACATGAAGCGGACCAGACGCAATCTGGAGCTGATCGACTGGAAAACGGCCAATGAACTTGTTTGATCGACTTGTCCAGCACGCCCTGGGCAACACACCTGAGCTCGCGCCACTGCAAGTGGTGGTGGAAAAGGAGCTGCTGCATCACGACATCATGCGGATACTCAGCGAGTCCGGATTGCTGCAGAGGCTCTGTTTCATCGGCGGCACCTGCCTGCGAACCTGCTATGGTTCCAGGCGCCTGAGTGAAGATCTCGACTTCACTGGTGGCGCGGATTTCAAACGGGAAGACTTTTCAGCGTTGAAGGAAAGCCTGATTGCTAGGCTGAGTGAAAAGTACGGATTGCAGGTGGATGTGAGCGAGCCGCTGCACACGCCAGGCAATGTGGATACCTGGAAGCTGTGCGTGCAGACACGCCCCGAGGCTCGCAACCTGCCCGCGCAGAGAATCCACATCGACATCTGCGCGGTCCCGTCCTACCAATACAAACCCATGACCTTGCTGAACCCCTACGGGGTCGATATGGGAACCGAAGGATTGATCGTCAACACGCAGAGTCTCGAAGAGATCTTCATCGACAAGCTGCTGGCTTTCGCCCTGCGCCGAGGACGCATCAAGAATCGTGACCTCTGGGACTTGGCCTGGCTCAAACAGCGCGCCGTGATACCGGCTTTCGCACTGGTCAGGCGCAAGCTTGGGGACCACGCGGTTACTGCCGACTGGCTATTGCAGCAAGGTACGGAGCGAGTCGCCTGTTTGCAGCAGGCGCAGACGCAGCGCGACTTCCAGGCGGAGATGCGCCGCTTTCTTCCCTTGCAAGTGGTGTCGCAGACTATCGAAAACCCAGCATTCTGGAGCTATGTGGTGGAGACCGTCGAGCAGTTGTTCGGTGAGCTTTGTTTGTCCCTGGAGGACGCGGTTGCTGGCGCGGGCGATCACAGGTTCCTGATGTAAGGTAATGACTTGCCGGCCCAGCACTAACACCACCCTTCCGACCACACTGGGTTGGTCACCTATCCACACAGCGGAACATCATCCATGCCACTGAGCCATCGCCCCGTCCGCCCTGCCGACATCGCCACGCTCTGCAACTTGCCTCAAGGCCCGGACGAACTGTTCTATATGTTCCCCAAAGCCACCTACCCGCTCACTCCCGAGCAACTGAGTGAAGCCATCGCCCAGCGCAGCGGCTCTACGGTGATCGAAATTGACGGGGCGGTCGCTGGCTTCGCCAATTTCTACAAGGCCGAACACGGCGGTATATGCGCACTGGGTAATGTGGTTGTAGCCCCAACTGCGCGGGGTCAGGGCGTGGCGCGCTACCTTGTGCAACGCATGATCGCCCTGGCTCGCGAGGAGTTCGCGGCGCGAGAGGTCTGGGTGTCGTGTTTCAATCACAACACCGCAGGGCTGCTGCTTTATCCTCAGCTGGGTTTTGTGCCGTTTGGGATTGAGGAGCGGCAAGCGCGGGATGGAAGCCGGGTAGCGCTGGTGCAGATGAAGCAGGTGTTGAGCTGAGCTTGATGTGGTCTACGGCTGTTCGGTGTGGTCTGGATTGGGCTGCGTTGCAGCCCATCGCGGGGCAAGCCCGCTCCCACGTTGGTAATGGCTAAAACATCAGGTCCCTTCTTAAGGCTATCCAGAAAAACCACGTAACACCCTGCGACGAATCCCACCGAACCTTGCCCCTCCCGCGACGTCGGAACCTGCATCCCCCGCATCGAGGTTCCCCCACGTGAAAGCCCTCCTCGCCCGCAAATACCGCCTGGTGGTCAAGACCTTCGGCTACATCGGCTGGTCGCTGTTCTGGCTGCTGATCTGGGATGTGCTGGTCACCATCGACTTCATGCTGTTCTTCAACAGCAAGTTCAGCCTGCCGCTGATCCCGCTCACCCTGCTGGGCTCGGCGCTGGTGGTGCTGGTGAGCTTTCGCAACAGCAGCGCCTACAACCGCTGGTGGGAGGCGCGCACGCTGTGGGGCGCGCTGGTGAACAGTTCGCGCAGCTTCGCCCGGCAGGTGCTGACGCTGGTCGACGACCCGGCCGACGGGCCGAACCCGGTGAAGGCGACCTTGCTGCGTCGGCATATCGCCTACGTGAACTGCCTGGCGGCGCACCTCAAGGGCGAGAAATGCCCGGATGAGCTGATGGCCTTCATACCGCCCGGGGAGTTCGAGCGGCGCAATCGTTCGAACAACTTCGCCAACGATATCCTCGGCGGCTCGGCGGCCTTGCTGGCCCAGGAGTACCAGGCCGGGCGACTGGACAGCATTCGCCTGGCGCGGCTGGAATCGACCCTGGTGGACATGTCCAACGCCCAGGGCGGGATGGAGCGGATCGCCAATACGCCGCTGCCCTACCCTTATGTGTACTTCCCGCGGCTGTTCATCACACTGTTCTGCCTGATCGTGCCGGTGGGGCTAGTGGAGTCGCTGGGCTGGTTCACGCCGCTGGCCTCGACGGTGGTCGGCTTCATGCTGCTGGCCATCGAGCGGATCGGCACGGACTTGCAGAGCCCGTTCCGCTTCAGTGAGCACCAGATTCCAATGGACACGATCTGCGAGACGATCGAACGCAACCTGGAGTCGATGCAGCGGGAGGCGCAATGTGGGGCGTTGGTGCATTGAGTGGATCGATACGCCTTTTCAATCTATTCAAGGTTTTTGCAGGTGAAAAATTTGATCGCATATTGGCTGCCAGGTGCCAGACGATAGCCTTGCAGCGCCTATGAGATCGAGCGCCGCCCGCGCGGCGCATCGCGACGCAAGGCCGCTCCTACATTTGTTGCAACGTGCCGAACCTGTCAGGCCATGGTTGCCCGCCTTGGCACATGTCTTGAGACAGGTGAGGCGCCAGTGATGCCCACACTGAAACCGCGTCGGACCAACAAGGCGTACCAGGTGATGGCACAGGATTGACTGGCCCGAAACAGATGTAGGAGCGGCCTTGCGTCGCGATGCGCCGCGCGGGCGGCGCTCGATCTCAAAGACGCTGCAGAAATCTCGCCGAACACCCCAACGCCCCCACCGCTCTTAAGCCTACCCCCGCCGGACATACTCCCGACAATCCTCCCAACCGATCCCGCTCTGGGCCGTGTGCTGCAACAGCCACTCCAGCGCCGGCTGCGTCTTGGGCTGATTGTCGCGGAACTGGATCACCCCCTTGCGCCACAGCAGCATCAGCGTCAGCACCCGCTGTGCCGAGGCTTCGGCGGTCAGCGGTCCGTCATCCTGGGCGTCGATGTCCCACAACGATACCCGCAACTGCTGGCTGTCCATGAATGCCTCGCCATCGGCGCGGCGCTGGCCGTAGGGCGGGCGGAACAACGGCACATACTGCTCCGCCAGGTCGGCCTGGACCCGCGCCTGGCTACGCCGCAGCGAGTCCTGCCAGTCCTGCCACTGGGCGTGGGAGCGGTACTCCCAACCCTGGATACCCACGCACTGGCCGGCATACAGCTCATTCACCGGGCCTGCGTCGCGCCGTTGCTGCAGGCGATTGCCGAGCACGAAGAAAATCCCGTCGAGCTTCTGCCGCCGCAGGTAGTCGGCCATCACATCGGTGCTGCCGCCCTGGGGCCCCGGGCCGCCGACGAAGGTCAGGAGGAACATCCGGTCGTTGAGCTCCTCGCCATTGCGCTCGCGGTTGGACAGCTTGGCCACCTCGCTGGTGGTCTGCGGGAACAGCGCGGCCTTGCGCAACTGTTCATCCAGGTATCGAGTGTGGAACTGATGACTGGGCTCGACCCATCCAGTATAGAACGTGCCGACATCCTCGGCGAAAACGGCGGCCTGCGTGCGCAGATCAGCCATTGATTCGACCGGATAGCAGAACGAGGCATCCTGCTCGCAACTCTTCTGCGCCTGTTGATAACTTGTCCACAGGCGCTGCCACAGACGTGCCCGTACGGCCCGCACGACGGGCAGGTTGATCTGGCGCAAGCCGAGCCGGGTCTTGAGCGCCTGCTCATCGAGCATCTCGCTTTCGTGCAGCACCCGGGCGAACGACAGGATCTCCGCCCGCGACGCCACGTCGAACAGCGTCGGGCTGTCCAACTGCTCAGGCCACAGCTCACGGTCGAAACTGACGAAATCCGCCGGGGCCGCCTGCGCGCCCAGGCTGAGCAGCCCGGCTAACAGGGCAAACGCGATACGCACGATGAGCAATCTCCTTGAAGGCATGGCGCGCACTATAGCGCGACCGCCCGCGGTTTAATGTGGCGATGTTCGGTGACTATCGTCGCCATAGTTTGGCGTTGTGCTGGCGGCCCCGTAGAATTCGCCCGACGATTCCAGGAGCCGAACCGATGCTGACGGTGATTTCCCCCGCCAAGACCCTCGACTACGACACCCCGCCGGTAACCCAGCGCCACACCCTGCCCCAGTACCTGGACGATTCCCAGGAACTGATCGTGCAACTGCGCGAACTGGCGCCGGCGCAGATCGCCGAGCTGATGCACCTCTCCGACAAGCTCGCCGGCCTCAACGCCGCACGCTTCGGCAGCTGGACCCCGGACTTCACTCCGGCCAACGCCAAGCAGGCGCTGCTGGCGTTCAAGGGTGACGTGTACACCGGGCTTGACGCCGAGAGCCTGGGCGAGGACGACTTCAGCTACGCCCAGGACCACCTGCGCATGCTCTCGGGCCTGTACGGCCTGCTGCGCCCGCTGGACCTGATGCAACCCTACCGCCTGGAAATGGGCACCAAGCTGACCAATGCCCGCGGCAAGGACCTGTATGCCTTCTGGGGCACGCGCATCAGCGAATGGCTGAACCAGGCCCTGGCCGACCAGGGTGATGACGTGCTGCTGAACCTGGCCAGCAACGAATACTTCAGCGCGGTGAAGAAGAGCGCGTTGAAGGCGCGGGTGATCGATGTCGACTTCAAGGACCTGAAGAACGGCCAGTACAAGATCATCAGCTTCTACGCCAAGAAGGCCCGCGGGATGATGAGCCGCTTCGTGATCCAGGAGCGGATCAACGATCCGGAGCAGCTCAAGCGCTTTGATGTGCAGGGTTACTACTACAGCGCCGAGCAGTCGAAGCCGGATCATCTGGTGTTCCTGCGCGATCACGCTGAGGGCTGATGGCCCCGGGGGCGCTTTGCGCCCCTTTCGCGGCACAAGGCCGCTCCTACAGGGACCGCGCTGTTCTCTGTAGGAGCGGCCTTGAACTGGCCTAATGATTTTGGACACCTTCATCGGGCGCTATGATGGCGCCCAATTGGAGGCAAAATCAGTGCGTAAATCTTATTCAAGAGAATACAAAGTCCAAGCTGCCGAAATGGTGCTGGACGGTGGGCAGTCAGTTCCTGAGGTCTGTGCCGCCCTTGGGCTGGGCTCTACCGCGCTTCGCCGCTGGGTTGATCAGGTGCGTGAAGAGAGAGCCGGTAAGGTTCCGGCTGGAGCCAAAGCGATCACACCCGAGCAGCAACGAATTGAAGAACTCGAAGCGCTGGTTCGGCAAAAGGATCGGGATATCGAAATCCTAAAAAAGGCCAGTGCTCTCCTGCTTCGGGACTCCAAAGATCGTTCTCGCTGATCAACGAGCTGAGTGAGCAATACCCTGTTGTCGACTGCTGCCGCGTGCTTGGGGTTAAGCGCAGCAGTTTCTATGCGTGGCGCAAACGGCAAGGACGTGAAAACCCGGCAAGAGATGCGCTACGCCTGCTGGTAATCAAGCACTTCAACGCATCGCGAAGTGCTTCTGGCTCGCGAACCCTGGCGCAGGAATTGCGGCATGACGGCCATGAAATCGGACGATACAAGGTGCGTGCGCTAATGCGCGAAGCTGGCCTGAAGTGCAAGCAGCGCAGGCCGCACCGCTATCGGTCATCAGGGGCAGAAGCGTTGATCGCCGAGAATCAGCTGAAGCGCAATTTCAAGGTTTCGGCGATCAATGAGGTTTGGTGTGGCGATGTGACCTATATCCAGGTTGGCAGGCGCTGGCTGTACCTAGCCGCCGTGATTGACCTCTATGCCCGTCGCGTAGTGGGTTGGGCATTCTCGATGATTGCAGATGCCAACTTAGCTTGTAACGCCCTGCGCATGGCCGCTGAATCGCGGGGTAGGCCGGCGGGCGTAATGTTTCATTCAGACCAGGGCTGTCAGTACACCAGCCATAAATTCAGAGCCGCGCTCGATGAGTACAACTTGAACCAGAGCATGAGCCATCGAGGCCAATGCTGGGATAACGCTGCCATGGAGCGATTCTTCGGAGCATTGAAATCAGAATGGGTGCCGGCAGAGGGTTACGAGACCGAAGCGCAGGCACGAGTGGATATCCAGGCTTATCTGATGCGCTACAACCTCAAGCGCCTCCACAGCTACAACGGCTATGAAACGCCAGTAGCCATGGAGGAAAAGCTCAAGGCAGCGGCATGAACCTTAACCGGTGTCCAAAATTACTTGACCAGTTCACCTTGTGCTGCGAAGCAGCCCCATCCCACCCTTGCCCTGCAACGGGGCACGCTTTCACCCTCGAATTCGCCAAATAACAGACGCCAAAAAACCAACCACCCTATCCTTATTGCAAAACGCCATAAGACCGTTCGTAGTTTTTTGACGAAAATTGAAAAAAATTTTCGCATGCTGGCCTATAACCATCCCCCTGCGATTTCGCCCTTTATATACGGGGACGAAACTGCCGTGTGCTATCAGATTGAAAGTATTTCCCTCTGAAAAAATATTTAGAAATCTTTCATCGTGACGAAACCGCCCCCGGAACTTCTGCCAAGGGAGATGGCTCATAGCACCCGTAACGAGTTTCAAGCGCCCGGCGTGAGAAATGACTTACAGATGACAAAGGGCCGCCATTCTCAACCGGCCCAAAAAACTTCAACGGCGGTACAGGAAGTGCCAAAAGCCATGATCCATGCAGGAGAAAAGCGCCCCTAAAATTCGTCCTAGTGGTTGATTTCAAAGGATTTATCCACTTGAAAAAACAAGCACAGCACTTCACCAACGGTGAATTGCAATAAAGACGGCTGCATTTCAGGGCACGCCTTTTTAAATACTGGCCTTTGACTGCCAACTTTGAGTGCATAACTTTTTGCGCTCCGGATTTATTCATGCCTGCGTTCGGTGAAGTGTCAATTCGCCATGGATCCGTGCGCCCGAATACTGCTGGTCAATCAACCCGGTCGGCTCTTCGCTGAAGGGCTGGCGTGATAAACACACGAGGTGAATGCGATGCGTATCAGCATCTTTGGTTTGGGTTATGTGGGTGCAGTCTGTGCAGGTTGCCTGTCGGCACGAGGCCATGAAGTGATTGGTGTGGACGTTTCCAGCACCAAGATCGACCTGATCAACAAGGGCAAGTCGCCCATCGTCGAACCGGGCCTCGAAGAGCTGCTGCAACAAGGCATCGCCAACGGCCGCCTGCGCGGCACCACCGACTTCGCCGAAGCCATCCGCGCCAGCGACGTGTCGATGATCTGCGTCGGCACGCCAAGCAAGAAAAACGGCGACCTGGGCCTGGAATACATCGAGTCGGTGTGCCGCGAGATCGGCTACGTGCTGCGCGACAAGGCCAGCCGTCACACCGTGGTGGTGCGCAGCACCGTGCTGCCGGGCACCGTGAAGAACGTGGTCATTCCGATTCTGGAAGACTGTTCGGGCAAGAAGGCCGGTGTCGACTTCGGCGTCGCGGTCAACCCGGAGTTCCTGCGCGAAAGCACCGCGATCAAGGACTACGACCAGCCGCCGATGACCGTCATCGGCGAACTGGACAGCGCCAGCGGCGACGTGCTGCAGGCCCTGTACGAAGAACTCGACGCGCCGATCATCCGCAAGCCGGTCGAAGTGGCCGAGATGATCAAGTACACCTGCAACGTCTGGCACGCGACCAAGGTCACCTTCGCCAACGAGATCGGCAACATCGCCAAGGCCGTCGGCGTCGATGGTCGCGAGGTGATGGACGTGGTCTGCCAGGACAAGGCGCTGAACCTGTCGCAGTACTACATGCGCCCGGGCTTCGCCTTCGGTGGCTCGTGCCTGCCCAAGGACGTGCGCGCCCTCACCTACCGCGCCGCCAGCCTCGACGTGCGCGCGCCGCTGCTCGACTCGCTGATGCGCAGCAACGAATCCCAGGTGCAGAACGCCTTCGACATCATCGAGAGCCACGACAAGCGCAAGGTCGCCCTGCTCGGCCTTTCGTTCAAGGCCGGCACCGACGACCTGCGCGAAAGCCCGCTGGTGGAGCTGGCCGAACGCCTGATCGGCAAGGGCTACCAGCTCGACATCTACGACCAGAACGTCGAGTACGCCCGTGTCCACGGCGCCAACAAGGACTACATCGAGTCGAAGATCCCCCACGTCTCCTCCTTGCTCAACGCCAACTTCGAGCAGGTGGTGGACAACGCCGAGATCATCATCCTGGGCAACCGTGACGAGCAGTTCCGCGCCCTGGCCCAGCAGGCACCGGAAGGCAAGCAGGTGATCGACCTGGTCGGCTTCATGAGCAAGCCGACCTGCGCCACCAGCCGCACCGAAGGTATCTGCTGGTAAACCCGGCCGGGCGGCGCGTCCCTCCCCAGCGCGCCGCCCGCCCTCCCCCGAATTCTCGACGGATGCCGAACATGCAAAGGTTCCAGACCATGCTGCTGCAATGCGCCGGCTGGCTGCTCTACATGAGCCTGCTCATGCTGATCGCCCTGGCCCTGCCCAGCGATATCTTCGACTCGCAGTCGAAGCACTTCATCTTCCTGGTCGGTGCCGTCGGCATCTGGCGCTACTCCATGGGCGCCACCCATTTCATCCGCGGCATGATCTTCCTGTACATCGTCTACCCCTACCTGCGCCGCAAGGTGCAGAACCTCGGCAAGGACGCCGACCCGTCGCACGTGTACCTGATGGTCACCAGCTTTCGCATCGAGGCACTGACAACCGCCCAGGTGTACAGCTCGGTAATCCGCGAGGCGATCGACTGCGGCTTCCCCACCACCGTGGTCTGCTCGCTGGTGGAGAAGTCCGACGAGTTGCTGGTGAAAAGCCTGTGGGCCAAGTACAACCCGCCGTCCCACGTGACCCTCGACATCGTGCGTATCGCCGGCACCGGCAAGCGTGACGGCCTGGCCTATGGTTTCCGCGCCATCTCGCGGATGCTGCCGGATGAAAACGCCGTGGTGGCGGTGATCGACGGCGACACCGTGCTGGCCGAGGGCGTGGTGCGCAAGACCGTGCCATGGTTCCGCCTGTACCCCAACGTCGGTGGCCTGACCACCAACGAGTTC
This sequence comes from Pseudomonas sp. TE31087, assembly GCF_057284075.1. Lineage (NCBI taxonomy): Bacteria > Pseudomonadati > Pseudomonadota > Gammaproteobacteria > Pseudomonadales > Pseudomonadaceae > Pseudomonas > Pseudomonas sp. TE31087. The sequence continues at coordinate 5,253,686 of NZ_JBXVNN010000001.1, read as the reverse complement.
TGCGAAGTGCGCGGCGGCTACATCATGAGCGAGTGGCACAAGCTGCGCTTCGCCCAGCGCCACATCAACATGTGCTCCATGGCCCTGTCCAAGCGCGTGCTGACCATGACCGGGCGCATGTCGATGTTCCGCGCAAGCGTAGTGACCAACCCCGAGTTCATCGCCGACGTCGAAAGCGACTCGCTGATGCACTGGCGCCTGGGCCGCTTCAAGTTCCTCACCGGCGACGACAAGTCCAGCTGGTTCAGCCTGATGCGCCTGGGCTACGACACCTTCTACGTGCCCGATGCCGCGATCAACACGGTCGAGCACCCGCCAGAGAAGAGCTTCGTCAAGGCCAGCCGCAAGCTGATGTACCGCTGGTACGGCAACAACCTGCGGCAGAACTCCCGCGCCCTGGGCCTGGGTCTCAAGCGCCTGGGGCTGTTCACCAGCATCGTGCTGCTCGACCAGCGCGTGTCGATGTGGACCAGCCTGCTGGGCCTGACCGTGGCGGTGATCGCCAGCTTCAAGTTCGGCCTGCAGTTCCTGCTGGTGTACCTGCTGTGGATCGGCATCACCCGCCTGATCCTCACCATCATGCTGCTGTGCTCGGGTCACAACGTCGGCCCGGCCTACCCGCTGATCCTCTATTACAACCAGATCGTCGGCGCGGTGATGAAGATCTACGTGTTCTTCCGCCTCGACAGGCAGTCCTGGACCCGCCAGCCCACTGCCCTCAAACGCGACCTCGCAAGTTTTCAACAATGGTTCAACACCTGGTCCTCGCGGACCATGACCTTCTCGGCCGCGAGCATCTTCGTCGCCGTGCTGTTCATGGTCGTGTGAGCCCCCGGATCGGACAACAGGAACGAATATCGCCATGAATACCGCCGTGAACGTCAATGTCGTGCATGAATCCGAAGCGCAGCGCCAGCACGCCCGGGTGCGCATCCCCGCCAAGCTGCGCTACCTGGACGGCAACCGCGAAGCGCACGAGGTGAAGGTTGACGACCTGTCCGCCGGGGGCCTGTCCTTCCACGCCAAGAAGCCTCTGCCTGAAGGCGAAGTGCTGCGCGGTCGCCTGCAGTTCGTGGTCGACAACCTCGGCCTGTCGATGGACGTCGAACTGCTGGTGCGCACCAGCAGCCGCGAGACCGCCCGCACCGGCGCCGAGTTCCAGAACCTCGAGCCGCGCGACATCGCCACCCTGCGCCACATCATCACCAGCCACCTGTCCGGCGAGCTGATCAGCGTCGGCGACGTGCTCAGTACCCTGCAGCGCGACAACTTCACCAAGGCGCGCAAGCACAAGGACGGAGGCTCGGGCCTTTCCGCCTTTGGCCGCCTGCGCGCGGTCAGCGTGACCGCCGGGGTGTTCGTGGTCGGCCTGGTGGCCTTCGGCTTCGTCGCCAAGTCGCTGTACGGCCTGTACTTCGTCAGCCATGCCGAGGCCGGCGTGGTCGCGGTGCCCACCACCAACGTCACCATGCCCCGCGACGGCAGTCTGCAGAGCCTGGTGGAAAGCGGCGCGAGCGTGGCCAAGGGCGCACCGCTGGCGACCTTCAACACCAGCATGCTCGACCTGCTCAAGGGCCACCTGGACGACTCGCAGCTGGAGCCGGCCAAGGTCGAGGAGCTGTTCGGCAAGCAGCTCTCCGGCACCCTCACCAGCCCGTGCGACTGCGTGGTCTCGCGCCAGCTGGTGGATGACGGCCAGTACGCCAGCAAGGGCCAGCCGGTGTTCGCGCTGATCCCGCGCACCAGCGTCCCGACCATCGAGGCGCGCTTCAGCTATCGCCAGTTCGACGAAGTGAAGCCGGGTACCCGGGTCAACTTCCAGATCGCCGGCGAGGACGAAGTGCGCACCGGGCGGATCACCGGCAGCTCGAGCCTGGACACCGACAACCTGGCCTCCGACATCCGCGTGCAGATCAAGCCCGACGGCGGCCTGCCGGCCGAGCTCGCCGGGCGCCCGGCCGCGGTCAACAGCGACCGTGGCCCGTCGCTGAACTGGCTGATCGACAAGGCCGTGGCCCGTGGGTTGTAAGAGGACTTGGTCATGAACCGCATGCGAACAAGAAATCACGTGGGAGCGAGCTTGCCTCGCGATGGTGCCGGCACTGCCACCGCCAATCGCGGGTCTAGCCCGCTCCCACGGGCGGTATCCTTGCTGGCCCTGGCCATCACCCTGGCCGGCTGCGCCGGCCTGCCCGACCAGCGCCTGGCCAATGAAGCGCTCAAGCGCGGCGACACCGCCACCGCCGAGCGCAACTACAAGGCCCTGGCCGACCTCGGCTACAGCGATGCCCAGGTAGGCCTGGCCGATATCCAGGTCGCCACCCGCGACCCGGCGAAACTCAAGGAGGCCGAAGCCACCTACCGCGCCGCCGCCGCCACCTCGCCCCGTGCCCAGGCGCGTCTCGGCCGCCTGCTGGTGGCCAAGCCCGACAGCACCCAGGCCGAACGCGAGGAGGCCGAAACCCTGCTCAAGCACGCCGCACAACAGGGCGAAAGCAACACCCTGATCCCGCTGGCGATGCTCTACCTGCAGTACCCGCAGAGCTTCCCCAAGGTCAACGCCCAGCAGCAGATCGACCAGTGGCGCGCCGCCGGCAACCCCGAGGCGGGCCTTGCCCAGGTCCTGCTGTACCGCACCCAGGGCACCTACGACCAGCACCTGGGCGATGTGGAGAAGATCTGCAAGGCGGCACTGACCAGCACCGACATCTGTTACGTCGAGCTGGCCACCGTCTACCAGAAACGCGCCCAGCCCGACCAGCAGGCCGCCCTGCTTGAACAACTGAAAGCCGCCCATGCCCGTGGCGCCGTGCCGGCCACCCGGGTCGACAGCGTCGCCCGGGTGCTGGCCGACCGCAGCCTCGGCCAGACCGACGAGAAGACCGCCAAGGACCTGCTCGAGCACATCGCCCCGGCCAACCCGGCCTCGTGGGTGAGCCTGGCGCAACTGCTCTACGACTTCCCCGAGCTGGGCGACACAGACCAGTTGATGGCCTACATCGACAAGGGCCGCGAGGCCGAGCAACCCCGCGCCGAACTGCTGCTGGGCCGCCTCTACTACGAAGGCAAGACCGTGCCCGCCGACGCGCAGAAGGCCCAGGAGCACCTGCAGGCCGCCGCCGACGCCGGCGAGGTCAGCGCCGACTACTACCTCGGCCAGCTCTACCGCCGTGGCTACCTGGGCCAGGTCGAGCCGCAGAAAGCCGTGGACCACCTGCTCGCCGCCGCCCGCGGCGGCCAGAACAGCGCCGACTACGCCCTGGCCCAGCTGTTCAGCGAAGGCCACGGCATCCGCCCGGCACCGACCAATGCCTGGGTGTTCGCCCAGCTGTCACAGGTCAACCCGACCCCGCAGTCGACCGAACTGCTGCAACAGCTCGACCAGCAGCTCACGCCCGACCAGCGCAACCAGGCGCAGGACCTGCTGGCGCAGGAGAAGCGGGCACGCGGCAGCATGACCCAGGGCGCCAACAGCACCCTGGCCATCGAAGCACTGCAGGACGAGAAAGACGACGTAGACGCCGAGGATTCGCTATGACGCTCAACCCCTTCGTGAAAGCCGGCATCGGCCTGGGCTTCGCCCTGCTGTGGTCGATGCCGACCCTGGCGGCGGAAACCGCGCAGAAGAACTTCGGCCTCGACGTGAAGATCACCGGCCAGACCGAGGACGACCGCGACCTGGGCACCCGCTCCGGCGGCGACGTCAACGGCCTGGGCCTGGACCTGCGACCCTGGGTGTACGGTGAGCGCGGCCACTGGAGCGCCTTCGCCATGGGCCAGGCGGTGGCCGCCACCGACATCATCGAGACCGACACTCTGCGCCAGAACGACGACGGCACCACCAGCGACAACGGCGACGACAGCCGCAAGCCGGACAAGAGCTACCTGGCCATGCGCGAGTTCTGGATCGGCTACAGCGGCCTGACCCCCTACCCCGGCGAGCAGCTGCGCTTCGGCCGCCAGCGCCTGCGCAGCGACGACGGCATGTGGCGCGACACCAACATCGAGGCGCTGAACTGGACCTTCGACACCACCCTGCTCAAGGCCGACCTGGGCGTGGCCCAGCGCTTCAGCGAATACCGCACCGACCTCACCGAGCTGGCCCCGGAGGACAAGGACCGCACCCACGTCTATGGCAACGTCGCCACGCAGTGGACACCCGGCCACTGGGTCGGCCTGCGCGCCCACCACACTCATGACGGCGGCAGCCTGAAAAGCCCAGGCGAAACCGTCGACGCCCTCGACAAGACTCGCACGGGCGATCTCACCTGGCTGGGCCTGGAAGCCAACAGCGATGCCTACAACTGGCGCAACGACCACACCGTCAACTACTGGGGCAGCGTCACCTGGCTGACCGGCGATCGCGACACCCTCAGCAGCCAGGCGGTGGGCAACGACCAGGTCGCCACCGGCAAGCAGAGCGGCGACGTCAACGCCTGGGCCACCGACCTCGGCATCCGCCTGCGCCTGGACCCGCAATGGCAGGTCGGCGCGGCCTATGCCCGGGGCAGCGGCGGTGGCGGCAGCGACGGTTCGAACAACTTCGAGCAGACCGGCCTTGAGAGCAACCGCTCCAACTTCACCGGCACCCGCTCGCGGGTGCACCGCTTCGGCGAAGCGTTCCGCGGCGAGCTGGGCAACCTGCAGGCCGCCACCCTGTTCGCCTCCTGGCAGCTGCGCGACGACTACGACGCCAGCTTCATCTACCACAAGTTCTGGCGCGTCGACGGCAAGCAGAACATCGGCTCCAGTGGCATCAACGCGGTGGTCGACGACGGCGGCATCAACCGTCCGCTGGTGCAGGGTGAGAAAGACCTCGGCCAGGAGATGGACGTGGTCGTCACCAAGTACTTCAAGCAAGGCCTGCTGCCGGCCTCGATCAGCCAGTCGATCGACGAGCCGTCGGCCCTGGTGCGCCTGCGCGCCGGCGTGTTCAAGCCGGGCGACGCCTATGGCAAAGAGGCCGACTCGTACATGCACCGCGCCTTCGTCGACGTGATCTGGCGCTACTGAGGCCGGGAGAGGATTTGACATGAACCTGCACCCGAACCTTCGCCACAGCCTGCTGGCCAGCGCCCTGCTGCTGGCCGCAGGCCTGGCCCAGGCCGCCGAGCCGGAAATGGCCAAGGGGCTGCAACAGGCCAAGACCTACACCGTTGCCAGTGCGCCGATCGAGCCACTGCTGATGGACCCGCCCAAGCTGCCCGACCTCTCCGGCTACACCGCCGAAGCCGTGCAGAAGAAGATCGACCGCCGCCACAAGGGCAAGGTCAGCGTGCGCCGCATGCTCCAGGAGGACACCCTCAAGGAGTTCATCGGCGGCGACAATAAGGGCGCTGAGTGGGTGCGGCGCCAGCACGGCATTCCCCAGGCGATCTTCGTCGATGACGGGCATGTCGACCTGGTGGAACTGAGCAAAAAGGTGTCCGACCAGTACCTGCGCGAGACCGCGCCGGGGGTCTACCTCGCCCGCCTGCCGATCGTGGTCGGGCGCAAGGGCGTGCTGGAGATCGACGGCAAGGTCAAGGAGCTGCGCCTGTCCGAAGAGGCCGGCTCGTTCATCGTCAACGACGGCAAGCTGTTCGTCAGCGATACCCGGGTGACCGGCTGGCGCGAGCAGGCCAACGGCCCGGCAACCTTCCGCAAGCCCGATGAATTCCGCCCGTTCCTGCTCAGCTGGGGCGGCACCGAGACCTATATCGTCAACAGCAAGATGGCCAGCTTCGGCTACGCCAAGTCCAAGTCGTACGGCGTGAGCATCTCGCAGTACACGCCGAACATGGCCAAGCAGATGGGCCGCCCGGAACCCACCGGCTGGATCATCGGCTCCGAGTTCAGCGACATGTGGTACGGCTTCTACTGCTACGAGACCCAGGACTTCGTGATCAAGGACTCGACCTACCGCGACAACATCGTCTACGGCATCGACCCCCACGACCGTTCGCACCGCCTGATCATCGCCGGCAACACCGTGTACGGCACCAAGAAGAAGCACGGGATCATCGTTTCGCGCGAGGTCAACGACAGCTGGATCATCAACAACAAGAGCTACGACAACAAGCTCTCGGGCGTGGTGATCGACCGCAACAGCGTCAACAACCTGATCGCCTACAACGAGATCTACCGCAACCATACCGACGGCATCACCCTGTACGAGAGCGGCGACAACCTGATCTGGGGCAACAAGCTGATCAACAACCGCCGCCACGGCATCCGCGTGCGCAACAGCGTGAACATCCGCCTGTACGAGAACGTCGCCATGGCCAACGGTCTGGTGGGCGTGTACGGACACATCAAGGACCTCTCCGACACCGACCGCGACATCGCCCTCGACCCGTTCGACACCAAGGTGTCGCTGATCGTGGTCGGCGGCGAGCTGGCGGCCAACGGCTCCGGCCCGCTGTCGATCGATTCGCCCCTGTCGGTGGAGCTGTACAAGGTGTCGATGCTGATGCCGCGCAAGGCCAACGGCATCAGCTTCAACGGCGTGCTCGGCGAGCGCCAGGACGAAATCCTCGACCTGCTGGTGCGCCAGCAGAAGGCCGTGCTGATCGACCCGGTCGAACGCCAGACCGAAATGATCGACTAAGGAAGCCCAGACCATGACTCCACACCTGATGAAACTGCTGGGCCTGTCCGCCGCCCTCCTGGCCATCAGCCAGGGCGTGCGCGCCGACGAGGTCAAGGCGCCGACCTTCAGCGCCGAGCCCTGCTGCCAGCTGTGCCCCGAAGCCCACGACGCCAGCCGCTACACCACGCGCTACCAGCAGAACTTCACCACTCTGGTGCAGGCCCAGGGCGACTGGCTGTTCCGTACCCGCGAAGACCTGCGCACCGAATTCGACACCACCCCGGGCGGCTACAAGCGCCTGCAGCAGGTGCACGACGCGTTCAAGAAGCGCGGCGTCGAGCTGGTGGTGGTGTACCAGCCGACTCGCGGCCTGGTGAACCGCAACATGCTCAACCCCGAAGAGAAGGCCGCCTTCGATTACCAGAAGGCACTGCGCAACTACCAGGCCATGCTCCAGCGCTTCGCCAAGATGGGCTACAACGTGCCCGACCTGTCGCCGCTGACCAACGAGCAATTGGCCGCGGCCGACCAGGGCAAGGACTTCTACTTCCGCGGCGACCAGCACTGGACGCCCTACGGCGCCGAGCGCGCGGCGAAAATCGTCGCCGACACCGTGCACCAGATGCCGGCCTTCGAAGGCATCCCGCGCAAGGAATTCGAGACCAGGAAGTCCGGACGCATGGGCAAGACCGGCACCCTGCACAACGTCGCCGGCCAGCTGTGCGGCACCAGCTACGCGGTGCAGTACATGGACCAGTTCGCCACCGAGCCCAAGGGCGGCGCCAGCGGCGGCGACGACCTGTTCGGTGATTCGGGCAACGCGCAGATCACCTTGGTGGGCACCAGCCACAGCGGCAAGAACTACAACTTCTCGGGCTTCCTCGAGCAGTACATTGGCGCCGATGTGCTCAACGTCGCCTTCCCCGGGGGCGGTCTGGAAGGTTCGATGATCCAGTACCTGGGCAGCGAGGAGTTCCAGAACAACCCGCCGAAGATCCTGGTCTGGGAGTTCTCCCCGCTCTACCGCCTCGACCAGGAAACCATCTGGCGGCAGATCCTCGGCCTGCTCGACGACGGCTGCGACGACCGTCCCGCGCAGATGAGCGCCAGCGCCACCCTCAAGCCCGGCAAGAACGAGCTGATGGTCAACGGCAAGAATGGCGTGATCAAGGACCTGGTCAACCGCAACCACCAGCTCGACATCAAGTTCGAGGACACCTCGGTGAAAGTGCTGCAGGCCACTCTGTGGTACCTCAACGGCCGCCACGAGGACATCAAGATCGAGAAGCCCGAGACCTCCGACACCGATGGACGCTTCGTCTTCCAGATGCGCGAGGACGAAGACTGGGCAGGCCAGAACCTGCTCGCCCTGGAGGTCCAGGGGCCGGAAAGCGGCACGCAGAAAGTCGAAGCCAAACTCTGCAAACGCAACAACTTCGCCAGCCCCGCGCAGCACACCGCGCAGGCCGGCCAGTGAGGCAAGCATGACTTCCATCCACCGCAAGACCGCACCCGCTTTGCTCGCCCTCGCCCTGTTCGGCGGTGCGGCGCAGGCCGCGCTGGTACCGCCCCAGGGTTACTACGAGGGCATCGAGAAACTCAAGACCGGCGACGGCAATTTCCGCTGCGAGGCCGCACCCAAGCCCTATACCGGCGCGCTGGTGTTCCGCAGCAAGTACGAAGGCTCGGACAAGGCCCGGGCGACGCTCAATGCCGCCTCGGAAAAAGCCTTTCGCAAATCCACCGAGGACATCACCACCCTCGAGAAGGGCGTGAGCAAGATGGTCGGCCAGTACATGCGCGATGGCCGCCCGGCGCAACTGGACTGCGCACTGACCTGGCTCGACACCTGGGCGCGCGCCGATGCGCTGATGTCCACCGATTACAACCACACCGGCAAGTCCATGCGCAAATGGGCGCTGGGCAGCATGAGCGGGTCGTGGCTGCGCCTGAAGTTCTCCAACTCGCAGCCACTGGCGGCGCACCGGGCCGAGGCCGAGCAGATCGAGAAATGGTTCGTGCGCCTGGCCCGGCAGACCGTGCGTGACTGGAGCGACCTGCCGCTGGAGAAGATCAACAACCACAGCTACTGGGCGGCCTGGTCGGTGATGGCCACCGCGGTGGCCACCGACCGCCAGGACCTCTTCGACTGGGCGGTGAAGGAATACAAGGTCGGCGCCAACCAGGTCGATGAGCAGGGCTTTTTGCCCAACGAGCTCAAGCGCCGCCAGCGTGCCCTGGCCTACCACAACTACGCCCTGCCGCCGCTGGCGATGATCGCCAGCTTCGCCCAGGCCAACGGCGTGGACCTGCGCAAGGAAAACAACTTCGCCCTGCAACGCCTCGGCGAAGGCGTGCTGGCCGGTGCCCGCGATCCTGTTCATTTCAACACCCGCGCCGGCGTGAAGCAGGACCTGAAGGATTTGAAGATCGACAGCAAGTACGCCTGGCTCGAGCCGTGGTGCGCGCTGTACCAGTGCGTCGGCGACACCCTCGAGCGCAAGCATGACATGCAGCCGTTCAACAGCTTCAGGCTGGGTGGGGATGTGACCCGGGTCTATGACCCGGGCGCAGAGAGCAAGAAATAGGTGTCGCCTGTATTGGGGCCGCTTCGCGGCCCATCGCGACACAAGGCCGCTCCTACAGGGACGGCGCTGATCCTGTAGGAGCGGCCTTGTGTCGCGAAACGAGGGCGAAGCCCTCGCCAGCAATGGTTTAGGCAACAAAGGTTTCCCCTGCATTTTCGCGGGGGGTTTGGGGGGCGCTGTGCCCCGGATGCTGTGAACAACAAGGAGAACCGGGATGGTCTTCTCGTCCAACGTGTTCCTGTTCCTGTTCCTGCCGGTTTTCCTCGGCTTGTACTACGTGAGCGGGAACCGCTATCGCAACCTGCTGCTGCTGGTTGCCAGCTACATCTTCTACGCCTGGTGGCGGGTGGACTTCCTCGCCCTGTTCGCCGGGGTCACCCTGTGGAACTACTGGATCGGCCTGAAGGTCGGCGCCGCCGGCGTGCGCACCAAGCCCGCGCAGCGCTGGCTGCTGCTCGGCGTGGGTGTCGACCTGTGCATCCTCGGCTACTTCAAGTACGCCAACTTCGGCGTCGACAGCCTCAACGCGATCATGACCTCGATGGGGCTGGAGCCGTTCATCCTCACCCACGTGCTGCTGCCGATCGGCATCTCGTTCTACATCTTCGAGTCGATCAGCTACATCATCGACGTGTACCGCGGCGACACCCCGGCCACCCGCAACCTGATCGACTTCGCCGCCTTCGTGGCGATCTTCCCGCACCTGATCGCCGGCCCCGTGCTGCGCTTCAAGGACCTGGTCGACCAGTTCAACAACCGCACCCACACCCTGGACAAGTTCTCTGAAGGCTGCACCCGCTTCATGCAGGGCTTCATCAAGAAAGTGTTCATCGCCGACACCCTGGCGGTGGTCGCCGACCACTGCTTCGCCCTGGAGAACCCCACCACCGGTGACGCCTGGCTCGGCGCGCTGGCGTACACCGCGCAGCTGTACTTCGACTTTTCCGGCTACAGCGACATGGCCATCGGCCTGGGCCTGATGATGGGCTTTCGCTTCATGGAGAACTTCAAGCAACCCTACATCAGCCAGTCGATCACCGAGTTCTGGCGGCGCTGGCACATCAGCCTGTCGACCTGGCTGCGCGACTACCTGTACATCACCCTGGGCGGCAACCGCAAAGGCACCTTCAACACCTACCGCAACCTGTTCCTGACCATGCTGCTGGGCGGGCTGTGGCACGGCGCCAACTTCACCTACATCATCTGGGGCGCCTGGCACGGCATGTGGCTGGCGATCGAACGGGCGCTGGGCCTGGACACCAACCCGCAGCGTTTCAACCCGGTGAAATGGGCCTTCACGTTCCTGCTGGTGGTGGTCGGCTGGGTGATCTTCCGCGCCGAGAACCTGCACGTGGCGGCACGCATGTACGGCGCCATGTTCAGCTTCGGCGACTGGCAGCTGTCGGAGCTCAACCGCGCCAACCTCACCGGCCTGCAGGTGGCCACGCTGATCGTCGCCTACCTGACCCTGGCGTTCTTCGGCCTGCGCGACTTCTACCGCAACGCAACGCCAGCACCCAAGGCCACCCCGGTGCAGGTCAACGCCGACGGCTCGGTGGGCCTGGACTGGACGCGGATCATGACCCGCGCCCTGATCCTGCTGCTGTTCACCGCCTCGGTGCTCAAGCTCTCGGCGCAGAGCTACTCACCGTTCCTCTACTTCCAGTTCTGAGGCCCCGATCATGAACCGGACACTTCGCATCACCTATTCGCTGTCGTTCATGGGCCTGCTGGTCGGCCTGGGCGTGGCCTCGCTCGGCGGGCTGGAAAGCTTCAACCGCACAGGGCAGATGACCTTGCTCGACGGCAAGCTGGCCAAGGCCGCCGAGACCCACTACGACGAGCAGTTCCCGATCAAGCGTCTGGGCACCAACCTGTGGGCCGCGCTGGACTTCAAGCTGTTCAACGAAGGCCGTCCCGGCGTGGTGCTGGGCCGCGACCAGTGGCTGTTCAGCGACGAGGAGTTCAAGCCCACCGCCGGCGCCGAGCAGCTGATGCAGGACAACCTGGCGTTGGTGCGCGGCATCCGCGACGCCCTGCAACGCCACGGCAGCCAGCTGGTGCTGGCGATCGTGCCGGCCAAGGCGCGCCTGTACGCCGAGTACATCGGCAAGGAGACGCCGGCCAGCCTGCACGACGAGCTGTTCAACCGCTTCCACGCCCAGGCGCGCCAGGCCAATGTGTTCGCCCCCGACCTGCTGGCGCCGCTGGAGCAGGCCAAGGCCCGCGGCCAGGTGTTCCTGCGTACCGACACCCACTGGACGCCGATGGGCGCCGAGGTGGTCGCGCAGTCCATCGCCGAGGCAGTCAGCCGCCAGAACCTGCTCGACGGCGAACCCCAGGCGTTCATCACCGAGGCCGGCGCCACCGCGCCGTACAAGGGCGACCTGACCAACTTCCTGCCGCTGGATCCGCTGTTCAGCAACCTGTTGCCGACTCCGGACAACCTGCAGCAGCGCAAGACTCACCCGGTGCAGGCCGAAGGCGATGACGCGCTGTTCGCCGACAACCGGATCCCGGTGGCGCTGGTGGGCACCAGCTACAGCGCCAACCCGCACTGGAACTTCCTCGGCGCCCTGCAGCAGGCGTTGCGCAGCGACGTCGCCAATTACGCCGAGGACGGCCATGGCCCGCTGCTGCCGATGCTCAAGTACCTGCAAAGCGACGCTTTCAAGAACGCCCCGCCACAGGTCGTGGTGTGGGAATTCCCCGAACGGTATCTGCCAATGAAGAACGACCTCAGCGCTTTCGATCCGCAGTGGATCGCGCAGCTGAAGAACTCCCGTCAATCCGAAGAAAACCTGGCCCTGTCGTCCAATCGGACGGACCACTGAAGATAGAGAGGAATACGCACATGACCACCAAGACTTCCATTGCCAAAGCCCTCACCCTCGCCGCCGGCCTGTCCCTGGCCTCGCTGCAGGCCTTCGCCGGCGCCGATGCCGCCCTCTATGGTCCGAGCGCGCCGAAGGGCTCGACCTTCGTGCGCCTGTACAACGCCGCCGGCAGCCCCGCTGCCGCGTCGGTCGGCAACACCCAGATCAAGCAGGTCGGCGCCCAGGCCAGCAGCGACTTCAGCTTCCTGCCCGGCGGTGACTACACCGCCCAGGTCGGCGGCAAGAGCGTCCCGGTGAAACTCGCCGCCGACAAGTACTACACCCTGGTCAACAGCGCCAGCGGCAACCCTCAGCTGATCGAGGAACCGCCGTTCAAGAACAAGCAGAAGGCCCTGGTGCGGGTACAGAACCTCAGCGACCAGTCGCTGACCCTGAAGACCGCCGACGGCAAGACCGAAGTGGTCAGCCCCGTGGCCGCCAAGGGCCGTGGCGAGCGCGAGATCAATCCGGTCAAGGTCAACCTGGCCCTGTATCAAGGCGACAAGAAAGTCGGCGACGTCAAACCCGTCGCCCTGGCGCGCGGCGAAGCCGCCGTGCTGTACGTCACCGGCAGCGGCAGCAGCCTGTCGCCGGTGTGGGTCACCCGTCCCGTAGCCACCAACTGATTCCTGCCCCTTACGACCTTATTGGAGAAACATCATGATCCCGGTAATTCTTTCTGGCGGTAGCGGTTCGCGTCTGTGGCCTCTGTCGCGCAAGCAGTTCCCCAAGCAGTTCCTGGCCCTGACCGGCGAGCACACCTTGTTCCAGCAGACCATCCAGCGCCTGGTGTTCGACGGCATGGACACCCCCATCGTGGTCTGCAACAAGGACCACAAGTTCATCGTCCAGGAGCAGCTGAACGCGCTGAAGCTGGAAACCCAGGCCATCCTCATGGAGCCGTTCGGCCGCAACACCGCGCCGGCGGTGGCCATGACCGCAATGAAACTGGTCAACGAAGGCCGTGACGAGCTGATGCTGGTACTGCCGGCCGACCATGTGATCGAGGACCAGAAGGCCCTGCAGCGCGCCCTGGCCCTGGCCACCGTGGCCGCCGAACGCGGCGAGATGGTGCTGTTCGGCGTGCCGGCGACCAAACCCGAGACCGGCTACGGCTACATCCGCTCGAGCCAGGACGCGCTGCTGCCCGAAGGCGTGGCGCGGGTCGCGCAGTTCGTCGAGAAACCCGACGAGAAGCGCGCCAACGAGTTCGTCCGCGCCGGCGGCTACTTCTGGAACAGCGGCATGTTCCTGTTCCGCGCCAGCCGCTTCCTCGAAGAGCTGAAAAAGCACGACCCGGACATCTACGACACCTGCCTGCTGGCCCTGGAACGCAGCCAGGAGGACGCCGATGCGCTGAGCATCGACGAAGCCACCTTCGCCTGCTGCCCGGACAACTCCATCGACTACGCGGTGATGGAAAAGACCCAGCGCGCCTGCGTGGTACCGCTGTCGGCCGGCTGGAGCGACGTCGGCTGCTGGTCGTCGCTGTGGGACGTGCACGAGAAGGACGCCGACGGCAACGTCACCAAGGGCGACGTGGTGGTGCAGGACAGCCGCAACTGCATGATCCACGGCAACGGCAAGCTGGTGTCGGTGATCGGCCTTGAGAACATCGTGGTGGTCGAGACCAAGGACGCCATGATGATCGCCCACAAGGACAAGGTTCAGGGGGTCAAGCAGCTGGTCAACACCCTCGACGCCCAGGGCCGCACGGAAACCCAGAACCACCTGGAGGTGTACCGCCCGTGGGGCTCGTACGATTCGGTGGACATGGGCGGGCGCTTCCAGGTCAAGCACATCACCGTCAAGCCCGGCGCCAGCCTGTCGCTGCAGATGCACCACCACCGCGCCGAGCACTGGATCGTGGTGTCCGGCACCGCCGAGGTGACCTGCGACGAGAACGTGTTCCTGCTCACCGAGAACCAGTCCACCTATATCCCCATCGCCTCGGTGCACCGCCTGCGCAACCCGGGCAAGATCCCGCTGGAGATCATCGAGGTGCAGTCCGGGAGCTACCTGGGCGAGGATGATATCGAGCGCTTCGAGGATGTGTATGGGCGGACTTCGACGCCGGTGGAACGTGGGGTTTCGGTGAAGACCATCGCGCAGTAAAACGTTGGAACCGCTTCGCGGCACAAGGCCGCTCCTACAGGAGGTTGCGTTCCCTCTGTAGGAGCGGCCTTGTGCCGCGAAAGGAGGGCAAAGCCCTCCCGCTTTTGAGCCAATCCCCATTTCCCGCTACGATGACCGAACCCCCGCCACCAAGGCCTGCCCCACCATGATCATCGGCGCCCTGCTCGTCCTCACCTGGCTGGTCCTGCTGCTGCGCTACCCGGCCAAGGCCCTGCCGATTTCCATGGCCGCCGTTTGTGGCCTGGGGCTGGTGGCGCTCTACGTGGTCTGGCAGGACACCCGCGAAGCCTCGCAACTGGCCCGCCTCGATATCCGCCTGGCCTACGCCCCCGAGCAGTGCCCCGCCGACCGCGTCCTGCAGGTGCGCATGAAGAACGGCAACAAGGCCCCGCTCAGCGAACTGCGCTGGCGCGTCGGCGCCTATGCGCCTGGCGATACCGTGAACCTGGCCGAGAACACCTACGCCGCCCCGCGCTATCGTGGCCCCGGCGAATTGCAGCCGGGCGCCGAATGGAGCGATTGCCTGCCATTGCCGCCACTGCGCTCAGGTTATCGGCCACAAACCCTGGAGTTTCGTGCCGAGCATCTGCAAGGTACATTCGCCAATTGAGCCCGCCTCATCGCGGGGCAAGCCCGCTCCCACGCCAGCCACCCAAGGTTCGTGGGAGCGGGCTTGCCCCGCGATGAGGCCGGTAGCCATGACACCCATGTCCAACTGAACACAGGCCCGCCCCATGCCCACCGTCCTGATCACCGGTTGTTCCAGCGGCATCGGCCGCGCCCTGGCCGACGCCTTCCGCGATGCCGGCCATGAAGTCTGGGCCACCGCCCGCAAGGCACAGGATGTCGAACAACTGGCCGCTGCCGGCTTCAATGCCCGGCAACTGGATGTGAACGACGCCAAAGCCCTCGCCCGCCTGGCCGAAGAACTGCAAAGCCTTGACATCCTGATCAACAACGCCGGCTACGGCGCCATGGGCCCACTGCTCGACGGTGGCGTCGAGGCCATGCGCCAGCAGTTCGAGACCAATGTCTTCGCTCTGGTTGGCGTGACCCAGGCGCTGTTCCCGCTGCTGCGCCGCTCACGCGGTTTGGTCGTGAACATCGGCAGCGTTTCAGGCGTGCTGGTGACGCCCTTCGCCGGTGCCTACTGTGCCTCCAAGGCCGCCGTGCACGGGCTGAGCGATGCCCTGCGCCTGGAGCTGGCGCCTTTCGGGATCAGGGTCATGGAGGTGCAGCCGGGCGCGATCGCCTCGCAGTTCGCCAGCAATGCGCAGCAGCAGGCCGAACAGGTACTGGCGAGCGGATCGCCGTGGTGGCCGTTGCGTGAGCAGGTGCAGGCGCGGGCTCGGGCGTCGCAGGATCGGCCGACGTCGGCGGCGGTGTTCGCGCAAGGATTGCTGGCGGCGACGCGCAAGTTGCCTGTGCCTGCGCTGGTGCGTATCGGCAATGGCAGCACGGCCTTGCCGTTGATGGCCCGCCTGTTGCCACAGCGCCTGCTGGATTGGGTGTTGCGCAAGCGCTTCGGTTTGTTGCGACCGCTCTGACGTCATCGCGGGGCAAGTCGCATCGGCGCACCGCCGCTCCCACGCATACCTGGGAGCCCCCGCGATGCTGCTCAGACCTGGTCGAACGCCTGCCAGCCACCGCCCAGCGCCTTGTACAGCCCCACCAGCGCCTGCGACACCGCCGCCGAGCTGTCGATCCACTGCTCCTCGCTGGCCAGCAACGCCGACTGCACCGTCAGCACGTTGAGAAAGTCCACCGCCCCTTCCACATACTGGCGCTGCGCGGTCTCCAGGGCGATGCGGTTCTGCCGCACCGCCTCGGCCAGGTGATCGCGACGCAACTGGCTGGCGTTGTACAGGCGCAGCACATCGTCGATCTCATGCCAGGCGCCGAGCACCACCTTGCGGTAGTTCAGCGCCGCTTCCTGCTGCTGAGCCTCGCGCAGTTCCAACTGGCCCTTGAGCCGTCCGCCCTCGAAGATCGGCAACGACAGCTGCGGCCCGAAGGCGAACCTGCGCGAATCCCAGGCACCGAAATCGGACAACTGCATGGCCTGGAAACCGACACTTCCGGACAGGCGGATGCTCGGATAGAAATCGGCCTTGGCCACGCCGATGCTGGCGGTGGCCGCATGCAACCGGGCCTCGGCCTGGCGGATATCCGGACGGCGCTCGGCCAGCTCCGACGGCACGCCGATGGCAAAGCGCTGCTGCGGCGCGGGCAATTCGCCGCCCTGCAGCAGCTGGGACTGCAAGCTGCGCGGCGGTTCGGCGGCAAGCAGGCTCAGGGCATTGATCAGGTCGTCGCGGCGGGCCTCCAGGGTCGGCAGGCGCGCCTCGATCGACGCCACCTGGGCGCTGGCCTGGGCGACGTCGAGCCGGGTGGCGACACCTTCGGCCTGGCGGCCTTCGGACAGCTTCAGGCTGTGCCGGGCAACCTTGAGGTTGTCCTGGGTGATGTCCAGGGTGTGCTGCACGGCGCGCAGCTGGATGTAGTTGCCGGCGGTTTCCGACAGCAGCGCCAGCAGCACGCCACGGCGATCGTTCTCGGCGACCGCCACGGTCGCATCGGCGGCCTCGACTTGACGGCGCACACGCCCCCACAGGTCCAGTTCCCAACCGGCGACCAGATCGCCTTGCCACAAGTTATACGCCGACTTGCCGGCCTTGCCGGAGGGGTCGTTCAATCCTTCGGCGCTGTTACGCGCCCGGCTGTAGCCTGCGTTTGCATCCACCGAAGGCATCTCGTCGGCCGCCACGGTGCTACGCAAGGCGCGGCTTTGCAGCAGGCGGGCGCTGGCCATCTGCAGGTCGAGATTGCGTTCGGCGACCTGCTGGATCAACGCGCTCAGCTGGGCGTCGTGAAAGCTGTCCCACCAGCGCAGTTCCAGCGGTTCGGCTACCGGCTGGCTGGCCGCTGCCTCACTTTGCAACGAGGCCCAATCCCGAGGCGCTTCGCTGGACGGGCTCTGGAAATCCGGTCCGAGGGTGCAGCCGGCCAGCATCGCGGCCAGCAGCAAGGGGGCCGCTGCGCGCCCCTTTCGCGGCGCAAGGCCGCTCCTACAAAGGATCGCGGTCGCCTGTAGGAGCGGCCTTGTGCCGCGAAAGGGCTGCGCAGCAGCCCCGGCACTCTCAATTTTTTCAACCACATTGCTCATCGCGCCGTCACCTCTTTAACGGCCAGCTTGTCGCCCTGGGTATCGATGACCGCCTCCACCGACATGCCCACCCGCAGGCGCTCCAACAACGGCTGGCCATCGTCAAAGACAATCTTCACCGGAATACGCTGCACCACCTTGGTGAAGTTGCCGGTGGCGTTGTCCGGTTTCACTGCCGCGAAGGTCACCCCCGTGGCCGGGGCGATGCTCTCGACGCGGCCGTGGAGTTTCTCGCCGGAAAAGGTATCGACGCTGATGCTCACCGGCTGGCCCGGCTGAACGTGGGTCAGCTGGGTCTCCTGGAAATTGCCGACGATGTAGGCGCGCTCCAGCGGCACCACCGACAACAGTCGTGCGCCCGGATTGACGTAGGCGCCGACGCGCAGGGCGCGCTCACCGACCATGCCGTCCACCGGCGCAGCAATGCGGGTGTAGGACAGATCCAGCCGGGCTTTCTCCAGGCCGGCCTCGGCCCGTTTCAGCTGGCCATCGGCACTGGCCACCTGGGCGTCGAGGATATCCACCTGCTTGCGCGTCGCCACCAGCGCCGCCTGGGTGTTGGCCAGCCGGGCACGGGCCTGGTCAACGCCGCTGCGCGCCTGCTGGGCGTTCTGCACGGTGCCGGCGCCCTGCTCGGCCAGGCGGCTGTAGCGGGTCACTTCGTGATCGGCGAACGCGGCCTCGGCCTGGGCCGCCTTCACCGCGGCCTCGGCCTGGGCGATCAGCGCCGCCTGGCGCTCGAGGGTGGCGCGGGCATCCAGGCTCTGCGCCCTGGCCACCAGCAACTGGGCCTGGGCCGCGTCGAGGGCGGCCTGGTAATCCCGTGGGTCGATGGTCGCCAGTAACTGCCCGGCCTTCACCTGCTGGTTGTCCTCCACCAGCACTTCCTTGATGAAGCCCGCCACCTTCGGCGCAACCACGGTGTAGTCGGCGGTCACGTAGGCGTCGTTGGTGCTCTGGCGGTGGTCGCTGCCGAACATCCAGGGGCCGACGATGGCGGCCAGCACGGCCACGGCGAGCACCGAGCCGATAAGGATTGTCTTGCGGTTGTTGGTCATTTCAAGGTCTCGGATTCATCCACGGATTCAGGCCACCGCACGCGGCGGGAAGATCCGGGTAGGCACGAAGGGGATCAGGCAGATCAGGGCGACAGCGATGCCCGCCATCACCAGGTAAAGGTCGGCCGAGGTCAGCACCAGGGCCTGTTCATGGATGCGCTTGGCCAGGCCAACGGTGTTGTCGTCGATCAATGGCGCGTTGCCCAGGCTGTCGACCAGGCGGTTGGAATGAAAATGCCGGCGCAGGGTACCCAGGGCGTCGAGCAGACCGCCGGCGATCACCGCCGACAGGCCCTTGACCGTGTTGAACCAGGCGGAGGCGAACGGGCCTTCCTGCGGGGTCATGCCATTGGTGGAAAGCATCAGCAGCGGCAGCACCGCCATGGGTTGGCCGAACACCTGCAGCAGGTAGAACGGATAGAAATCGCCGCGGATCCACTGCGAGGTCAGCAGGCTGCTGCCCACGCACGAGACCGCCAGCATGGCCAGGCCCGTCGCCAGCACCCAGCGGCAGTCCACCGCGCGGATGTTGCACAGCGCTGCGGTCAACGGCAGGGCGATCAGCTGCGGCATGGCCACCAGCATCATCAACGGGCTGGTCTGCGCCGGGCGATAGCCCTGGATCTGCGCCAGGTAGGCGGACGGAATGCTGCCCACCCCCGAAAGCACGATCAGCACCCCGGCCAGGGTCACCAGAGCGAAGCTCAGGTTGCGCCGCGTGAGCATGCGCAACTGGAAGAACGGCAGCGGCTCGGACCATTCGTTGAACATGAACAGCACCAGCAGCAACACGCCGCCGCCGAGCAGCCAGCAGATCAGCGGCGAATCGAACCAGCCCCAGCGATCGCCCAGCGACAGTCCGAGGACGATGCAGCTGATCGCCGGCAGGCCGAGCAACACGCCACGCCAGTCCAGTTGCCTGAAGCGCTCGAGGCGCAGCGGGTCCTGGGGCAGGCCCCAGCCGACGCAGGCGATCGCCAGCAGCGACGGCAGGATGATCTGCCAGAACGCCCATTGCCAGCCGACGTATTCAGTCCACAGGCCCGCCAACGGCGTGCCCAGGTTGGGTCCGAAGGTGGCGGTCAGGGCATAGCAGGCCAGGCCGTAGACCTTGATGCCCGGCGGCAGGAAACGCAGCGCCACGCTCATCAGCATCGGCGGCAAGGCGCCCGAGGCGAAGCCCTGCAGCACGCGCAGCAGCATCAGGCTGTGCAGGTTGGGGGCGAAGGGTTGGATCAGGCCAAGCACGGCGAACAGGCCGACGGCGCTCATGGTGAAGCGGCGCAACGAGAAGGTGGTGGCCAGCCAGGGCGCGAAGGCCATGGCCGAGACCGAGGCGGCGGCATACACCGCCAGCAGCCAGGCACCTTCATCGGCGCCGATGCCCATGGCACCACGGATGTCGCTCAGGGAAATCTTGGTCACCGCCTCGTTGAGCCCGGCGCACAGCACCGCCAGCAACACGCCGAACAGGCCGACCACCACCCGCAGGCCGAACGCCGTCTGCGCAGGGGCGACCAGCGCGGCAGTAGGCGCGGTCAGGGAACTCATGGATAGACATCTCCAGCAACAAATTCAGGGCTGGAGCAAGTCTATGAAGGTCGAATGCTGACGAAAACTGACTTGTTGGAAGGTTTATGTTGCGTCAGACGCAATCCATGAGAAATGCGCATCCCCTGTAGGAGCGGCCTTGTGCCGCGAAAGGGCTGCAAAGCAGCCCCAGCGATTTTTGCGTTAACGCCGAAATCCGGGGCCGCTATGCGGCCCTTTCGCGGCACAAGGCCGCTCCTACCGAGAACGCGCAGGGTTTGAGGCTGGCGTGGGCTCGCCCGCGCAGCAGGCGCGCATGGTCTGGCGCAGCCAGCGATGCGCCGGGTCGTTGTCGAACCGCGGATGCCAGGCCTGCATCACCCGCACCCGCTCCAGCGGCACCGGGATCTCGAACGAGCGCAGCGGCAGGCCGAACTTGGTCACGCTGCCGAGGATGTTCGCCGGCATCGGCAGGATCAGGTCCGACTCCGGCAACGAGAACATCGCCGAATGAAAGCTCGGCGTGATCAGCGCCACCCTGCGCTGCACGCCATGGGCGCCCAGCTCCACGTCGATCGGCCCATTGGCCCGCCCGCGCCGCGACACACTGATCTGCGGGTAGCGGGCAAAGCGCTGCGGGGTGATCTCGGCGTCGAAGATCGGGTGGTCGGCCCGGGCCAGTCCGACGAACCAGGTGTCGAACAGGCTCTGCACCTTGATCTCCGGTCCCATATCGATGCTCGAACTGACCACCAGGTCGATCTGCCCGTGGCGCAGCACCAGGTCGTCGTCGCCCTGGTGCTCGGGGACGAAGCGCAGCACGGTGTTCGGTGCCTGTTCGAGCATCATGTGCAGCAGGCGCGCACCGTACAGGGCGATGAACAGGTCGTTGGTACGGATGTTGAAGGCCCGGTCGAGGTTCGGCAGGTCGACCTCGTCGCCACTGCGAAACACCAGACCGGCCTGCTCCACCAGCGCCCGTACCTGGTCGCGCAGGGCCAGTGCCCGGGGCGTCGGTACCAGGCCACGGCCAGCGCGCACCAGGATCGGGTCGCCCATGGCCTCGCGGATGCGCCCCAGCGTGCGGCTCATGGCCGCCGGGCTCAGGTTCATGCGCTGGGCAGCGCCGACCACGCTGCCTTCGTCGAGCAGGGCGTCGAGTGCGACGAGCAGGTTCATGTCCGGGAGTTGCATGGCCGTTTTCCGTGACAGCTGTGGGAAACGCGATGGTATCAGGTTGGTGGATTGCGTCAGGCGCAATGGCACCGTGCATGGAGGGCCATTTATCCCGGCCGGTCGATGCGTCAACCTGTACCGGCCCTCTCGCGGGGCAAGCCCGCTCCCACGCCATTCGCAAAACACTCGTGGGAGCGGGCTTGCCCCGCGATAGGGAGATCCAGCGTTTAAGAATGTCACCGCCCTGCAAGGAACCCCCATGCCCCGCCCGGTCCTGATTGCCATCGACGCCTCCCCCGCCAGCCACGCCCTGCTCGACCTCGCCCGTCGCTACTGCCGCCCTGACGAACACACCCTGCACGTGCTGCTGGCCATCGACTCTACCTTTGCCGTGCACGACCACCGTACGGCCTACACCGAAGAAGAGCTGGAGGAATACCCCGCCGCCTGCGACGAACAGCAATTGGCCGAGCACGCCGTGAACAGCGCCGTGGGCACCCTGCGCGAAGCCGGGTTCGACAGCCTGGGCTGCATGGTGGCCGGCCAGCCGGTGGAGGCGATCATCACCAAGGCCCGAGAGCTTGAATGCGAGCTGATCATCATTGGCCACCGCCACCTGTCGCGGGTCGGAAGGCTGCTGGATCCGTCAATCAGTGCCAAGGTGATCGACCGGGTACAAGTCCCAGTGCTGGTTGGGGCCGCTTGAGCCAGGAAAGCCGTTGATCAGGCAGGACACACCAGGTAATGCACTCGCATTACCTTGCTCGATATTACCCCTCGCGGACCTATGATCATGGCCACTACCTTCGAAGCCGAGTCGACCCTGACCGAGCGCTACCAGACGACGGTCCCCGAAACCGTTCGCCGCGCATTGGGCCTGAAAAAACGTGACAAGATTCACTACTCGATCCGCCCCGACGGAGCGGTAATACTGACCCGCGCAGAGACAGCCGAGGAAGACCCCGCCGTGGGGCAGTTCCTGGATTTCCTGGCCCGGGATATCGCCACGAATCCGCAACGATTGAAGGTTGTCGATGCAGAGCTCGTCGCTCGCCTGGATGCACTGGTGGGCGACGTTGAAATCGATCTCGATCAACCTCTCTCGGCGGATGATGAATGACTGAAACGAGGCGCAAACCTCTTTGCGTGCATGGCTGGAGCGTGTTCGCCCACCCCCTCTTTCTCGACAAACTGGAGGCACTCATCGATGAAGTCGAAGTGCTTCAGAAGAAGGATCCGGTCGGCTACGTAAAGAAAAATGCGGCAAAACGATTGAAGGCCGTCAGACGCTTGGCCTTCGACGTCATTGCCCAGGCGCCTGGCAACGCTGACCATCGAATGGGCGGCACACTGGGCGCGGAACACAAGCACTGGTTTCGTGCAAAGTTCTTCCAGCAATACCGCTTGTTTTATCGCTATCACGCCTCCAGCAAGATCATCGTGTTGGCGTGGGTGAACGATGACGACAGCAAACACGCTTACGAAAGCAGTGACGATGCCTACAGAGTGTTCCGTCGCATGCTGGGCAGCGGACACCCTCCTGATGACTGGGACCAACTGTTGCAGGAAGCGACCGCGGCAACAGCTCGATTCAACGCCACCCTCAAGCGCTGACACCTGCCCACCAATCCATCAACGGCGTCAACGCAAGAACCGGATCATTCCTCGCTCGGTTTAACCACCACCGTACAGGTCGTCCCAGCCGCCAGCAGGAATCCTTCCGGCACTTCATCGATATGGATCCGCACCGGCACCCGCTGCGCCAGGCGCACCCAGTTGAAGGTTGGGTTCACATCGGCGATCAGCTCACGGCTCTGCGGGTTGTCGCGGTCGTAGATGCCCCGGGCGATGCTCTCCACATGCCCCTTGATCCGCTCGCCGCTCATCATCTGCAGCTCGGCCACATCGCCCACCTTCACATGGGGCAACTTGGTCTCCTCGAAAAAGCCGTACACCCAGAACGACTGCTCATCCACCACCGCCATCACCGCCTCGCCGGTGCGGGCGTAGTCGCCCTTGTGGATGTTCAGGTTGGTCACGTAGCCATCGACGGTGGCGACGATCTGCGTGCGCTTGAGGTTCAGCTCGGCGGCCGCCAGCCGGGCCTGGGCATGCTGGTAGTCGGCCAGTGCCGAGCTGGCGATGTTGCTGGCGTCGTCGCGGTTCTCCTTGGAGATCACCAGGTTGTCCAGATCGGCGCGGCGCCTGGCGTTGACCTTGCGCATTTCCCAGGTGGCCTTGCGCGAGGCCACCAGTGCCTTGGCCTGGTCCACCGCCAGCTGGTAGTGCTCGGCATCGATGCGGATCAGCACATCGCCCTTCTTCACTCGCTGGTTGTCCTTGACCGGCACGTCCACCACATAGCCCGGCACATCGGCGGCGACGTTGATGATGTCGGCGCGCACCCGGCCGTCGCGGGTCCACGGCGTGGTCATGTAGTGCAGCCACAGCTGACGGCCGATCGCCACGGCAGCGACCAGCACCAGCAGGGTGGCGATCAGGCTGAAGAACTTTTTCATTGCAGGATTCTCACCAGTAGAGCGACAGCGCCAGGGCGCCGAACAGGCAGACGAACAGCGACAGGCGCAGCAGCGCCGGGTGCCAGAAGAAGCGATAGCCATCAACGCTTGCGATGAACCGGTCCAGCCCCCAGGCCAGGCCCAGGGCGAACAGGAACATCAAGGTCATGGTGGGCATGTACACGCCATGGAAGGCGATCTCACGGGGCATGGTGCAATCCTTTCGCCGGGGCCAGCGGCGACTGTGGGTCGAGCAGGGAGGAACGGATGAAGTGCAGGTAGCTCTGCGCCCGGCGCAGCACCGAGGTGTCAAAGTGCCGGGCGAAGGGTTCGTCGGTGGCCTGCACGCGGCTGATGGCGTGGTCCACCGCCACCAGCGCGCGCTCGTGGTTGCTGGCGCTGGGTTGCAGGAACAGCCGCGCCAGGGCCCGGCCCATCACGCGGATGGCCTGGCGCCAGGGCTGCGACTCGGCGTAGGCCGGGTGGATCGGCGCACGGGCCTGCTCCTTGCGCAGCTCGATGATCGCGTGGCCGATCTCCAGCACGGTGAACATCCAGCCCATCAGCTCGCTCTGCACCTGCGGCTTGCCGGCTGCCAGGCCATAGGCCTGGTGCAGCAGGTCGCGGGTGCGGCTCTCGAACGCCGAGCCCAACCCGCGCAGGCGCCCACCGATGGCGAACAGCACCTGCTCGCGCAGCTCCTGCTCCAGGCGGCACCACAGCCAGCGGCTGTTGGGCGGCAGGATGATCGCCCCTGCCGCGGCGCAGACAAACATGCCGATGACCATGCCGATGTAGTCATTGATGAAGGTGTAGGGGTCGTAGACCGTCAGGTTGTTCGGCACCGAGCCGATGGCGAAGAACACCAGCAGGCCCAGGCCGTAACCGGCATAGGCCGGGCGCGAAGCGAGGAACGCGCCGAATACGAACACCGGCGCCAGCACCATGCACAGCAGCGGGAAACCGTCGATCCAGGGGAACACGAAGAACGTCTCGAAGAACCCGACGAAGGCGCCGATCGCCGTGCCGCAGGCCATCTGGAACGACATGCGTTTGGGGTTCGGCGAGGCCGCCGACAGGCCCACGGTGACCGTGGCGATCAGGGTCATCATGGCGCCGCTGGGCCAGTCGCTGAGCAGCCAGTAGCTGCCCAGCAGAAGCAGCACCGCCGAGGCGCGCACGCCGGCCGCCAGTGATACCAGCCAGCTGGTCTGGGCCACGTAGGGCTCGTCCCACTGCTCGCGCTCGTGCTTGTGCACGGCCAGCGAGGCGTGGGTCTCGGCGTAGCTGTACATCTCGTCGACGAAGCGGTAGAGCAGCTCGAAGGCGGTATGGAAGTCGAGCAGGTCGGACTCGCTCGGGTTGGTCTCCAGGTACTCGGCGCGCAGGCCACGCACCTGGGCCTGCAGGCCTTCCTTGTAGGTGCCCAGCTCCAGTGCCAGGCGCAAGGCATCAGCGTCAGTCAGAGCCCGACCGACATAGGGCTGCAGCAGCTCGGCCAGGGTGTCCAGGCCGGGCTCGATGGCGCTGACGATCTGCAACGGGCCACGGGCGCGCAGGCGTTCGAGCAACCGGTGCAGGGCGTTGAAGCGCGTGGTGATGGCCATGAACTCACTGTTCATGCGCACCAGGCGGCCGGAGCGCCGGCGCATATGCGGGTCTTCGAAGGCGGTGACGTTGCGCAGGCTTTCCAGGCCCACCGCCTCGGCGACAAAGCGCACGTTGCTGGTCTCGAAGCGGTCGCGCTGACTGTCGCCGCGCAGGGCCTCGACCACCACCCCGGCGAACACGCCGAAACGCTGGTACAGGGCGTTGCGCATGGCGGCACTGGCCGACTGCGGCAGGATCGCGGCACTGACGAAAGTCGAGACGAGAATCCCCAGGGCGATCTCCAGCACCCGCCACACTGCCGCCATGAACGCCTGGTCGGGGTGCTGCAGCACCGGCAGGCCGATCATCGCCGCCGTGTAACCGGCCAGCACGAAACCATAGGCGCGGAAGGTGCGGTAGCGCATGGCGCCCGCCGAGCACAGGCCGACCCACAGCGCCAGGCTGGGCAGGAACAGCTCGGTGTTCTGCGGAAAGATTGCCATCAACGCGACCATCATCGCCGAGCCGGCCAAGGTACCGAGCACCCGGTAGAAGCTCTTGGCGAACACATGGCCGCTCTGCGGCTGCATGACGATGAACACGGTGATCATCGCCGTGCGCGGCTGCGGCAACTCCAGGCGCATGGCCAGCCACAGGGTGATGAACGCGGCGGCCAGCACCTTGAAGATGTAGACCCAGGTGACCCCGTCGGTGCGCGCCCAGGCAAAGAAGCCCCGGCGCCACTCCAGGCTCCGCAGCCAGCGCAGGGGCAAGCTCGATGTGCTCATTCGGCGTGGTCCGGCTGGTCGAAGATGGCCAGGGTGGCCGGCGTTTTCGGGGCGGCCTGGCGCTCTTGCTCAGGGACATCCTTGCCCGCCTCCAGGCCGCCGCCCAGGGCGGTGACCAGCTCGGCGTGGGCGGTCAGGCGCGCGGCCTGCACCTGCTGCTGCACCTGCTGCTGGCGGAACAGCAGGGTCTGGGCGTTGAGCACGTTGAGGTAATCGGTCAGGCCACGCTGGAAGGCGACGGTGGCGATGTCGTAGGTCTTCTGCGCGGCGGCCACGCTTTCGGCGGCGAAATGCGCCTGCTCCTTCATCGACTCGCGGCGGATCAGTTGGTCGGAGATGTTCTTCAACGCACCGATCACCGTCTGGTTGTAGCGTGCCACGGCCACGTCATAGCCGGCCGAGGCCACGCCCAGCTGCGAGCGCAGGCGGCCGCCATCGAAGATCGGCAGGCTGATGGCCGGCCCCACGTTGTAGTTGAACTTGCGCCCGGTGAGGAACTCCAGCGGGCCGCCGCCGGTGGCCATGAAGCCAAGGCCGCCGACCAGGTCGACGTTGGGGAAGAAACCGGCGTGGGCCACGTCGATGCCACGGGCCTGGGCCGCCACCTGCCAGCGGCTGGCAACCACGTCCGGGCGCTGGCCGACCAGTTCGGCGGGCAGGTTCGACGGCAGTTTCAGCGGCGCGCCGAGGGTCAGGGTCGGGCGTTGCAGCTGTGCGCCCTCCCCTGGCCCCTTGCCGGCCAGGGCGGCCAGCTGGTTACGAGTCAGGGCGATTTCTTCGTTGAGGCTGTCGATCTGGCGGTGGGTTTCCGGCAGCGGCGCCTCGGCCTGGCTGACCTCGAAATGGGTGCCGATGCCGCCGTCCAGGCGGCGCTTGGCCAGGCCGACGATCTGCTCCTGCTGGGCAAGCTCGGCCTGGACGATATCGCGCCGGGCGTAATGCAGGCTGAGCTGGATATAGGCGCGCACCACGTTGTTCTCCAGTTCCAGCTGGGCCTGGCGCGCCTCGGCGACGCTCACGTGCGCCTGGTCCACGGCCTGCTCGCTGGCATTGCGCTCGCGGCCCCACAGGTCCAGGGCGTAGCTGAAGCCGATGGCGGCGTTGTTGTCCCAGGTGTTGGCGCCGGACAACGCGCCCGGGCCGTAGAACTGATCCTCGGGCCAATTGTGGCGTTTGAGCGTGGCGTTGCCATTGGCCTGCAGTTTTTCCGCCGACTCGACCACACCGGCCATGGCCTTGGCTTCCCGTACCCGGGCGGCGGCCATGGCCATGCTCGGGCTGCCGGCCATGGCCTGGGCGATCCAGGCGTCGAGCTGCGGGTCGCCATAGGCGCGCCACCATTGCTGGGCCGGCCAGTGGGCGTCGCGCGCGGCCTCGCGGATCTCGGCGTCGGTGGTCAGTTGGTTGGCTTGGAGGGTCTTGCTTTGCGGGGCGATGCCCCAGGTTCCGATACAGCCGCTCAAGGTGAGACAAAGGGCACAGGCACTGAGCGCATGGAGCGCTCTGATGTGGCGACGCGGCACAGCTGCGATTTCCCGAGGAAGAGGTGGAGGGGCCGAGCAATTCTAGGGGCCGCCCGCACTGGCGATAAGCGCATAATCCTGCGAATCTTTGTTACCAAAACAGCGATAATCCGGCTTTAGTCGGAGGCGAAACTCCGTTACTTCATGTCACAATTTTGTCCTCTAAACCGAGAGTGACCCATGGACACCTTGCAAAACATGCGTGCTTTCAGTTGCGTGGCCCAGCTCGGCAGCTTCACCGCTGCCGCGGCGCAACTGGATACGACCACCGCGAACGTGTCGCGGGCGGTCTCCAACCTGGAAGCCCATCTGCAAACCCGCCTGCTCAACCGCACCACCCGGCGCATCGCGCTGACCGAGGCCGGCAAGCGCTACCTGATGCGCTGCGAACAGATTCTTACCTATGTGGAAGAAGCCGAGGCCGAGGCCAGCGACGCCCACGCCCGCCCCGCCGGGCAGTTGAAGGTGCATTCGATGACTGGGGTTGGTCAGCACTTCGTGGTCGACGCCATCGCCCGCTACCGCGAGTCGCATCCGGACGTGACCTTCGACCTGACCATGGCCAACCGCGTGCCCGACCTGCTGGACGAGGGCTACGATGTATCCATCGTGCTGGCCAGCGAACTGCCTGACTCGGGCTTCGTCTCGCAACGCCTGGGCATCACCTACAGCATCGTCTGCGCCTCACCCGAGTACGTGGCCCGACACGGCAGCGCGCACAAGCCGGCCGACCTGCTCAAGCATGCCTGCCTGCGCATGGTCAGCCCGGTGATCCCGCTGGAGAAGTGGCTGTTCGACGGCCCGGAAGGCCAGGAGATGGTCAACATCACCACCTCGCCGTTCCAGGTCAACTCGGCGGACGCGATGAAGACCGCGATCCGCAGCGGCATGGGCGTGGGCGTGCTGCCGATCTACTCGGCCATCGACGGCCTGCGCGACGGCAGCCTGGTGCGGATCATGCCGGAGTATCGCCTGCAGGAGCTGAACCTGTACGCGATCTACCCGTCGCGCCAGTACCTGGATGCCAAGATCAAGACCTGGGTCGAGTACCTGCGCAACTCGCTGCCGGAGATTCTTGCCGCGCACGAGGCTGACCTGAAGACCCACGAGCTGCTGATCGCCAACTGAAAAAGCTGCTGCATTGGGGGCGAGGACAATGGTAGGTTGCTAACCATTGATTCCAGCGTCTGGCAGACAGGGCTATGGGAGGGCTTCGCCCTCCATCGCGACACAAGGCCGCTCCTACAGGGTTATCCGGCACCTGTAGGAGCGGCCTTGCGCCGCGAAAGGGCCGCACAGCGGCCCCGCTCTTCTGCCCGAGTCCACCCCACGCCTTGCAGAGAAGCAGCCCGATGAAAAAGACCGTCCTGGCCTTCAGCCGCATCACGCCAGCCATGGCCGAACGCCTGCAACAAGACTTCAACGTGATCGTGCCGAACCCGAAACTCGGCGACATCAGCGCCCAGTTCAACGAAGCCCTGCCCGAGGCCCACGGCCTGATCGGCGTCGGCCGCAAGCTCGGCCGGGCGCAGCTCGAAGGCGCGGGCAAGCTGGAGGTGGTGTCCAGCGTCTCGGTCGGCTACGACAACTACGACCTGGACTACTTCAACGAACGCGGCATCGCCCTGACCAACACCCCCGACGTGCTCACCGAAAGCACCGCCGACCTGGGCTTCGCCCTGATCATGGGCTGTGCTCGGCGCACCGCCGAGCTGGATGCCTGGACCAAGGCCGGCCACTGGCAGGCCACCGTCGGCCCGGCGCAGTTCGGCTGCGATGTGCACGGCAAGAAGCTGGGCATCGTCGGCATGGGCAACATCGGCGCGGCCATCGCCCGTCGTGGCCGCTTCGGTTTCAACATGCAAGTGCTGTACACCGGCAACAGCCGCAAGACCGCGCTGGAACAGGAACTGGGCGCACAGTTCCGCAGCCTGGATGCCCTGCTGGGCGAAGCCGATTTCGTCTGCCTGGTGGTGCCGCTGTCCGACGCCACCCGCAAGCTGATTGGCGCCCGCGAACTGCAGTTGATGAAGCCCAGCGCATTTCTGGTCAATATCGCCCGGGGGCCGGTGGTGGACGAAGCGGCGCTGGTCGAGGCGCTGCAGAACGGCACGATCCGCGGCGCCGGGCTGGATGTTTACGAGAAAGAGCCGCTCGCCGACTCGCCGCTGTTCAAACTGCCCAACGCCCTGACCCTGCCGCACATCGGCTCGGCCACCGCCGAGACCCGCGAGGCCATGGCCAACCGTGCGCTGGACAACCTGCGGGCGGCGTTGCTGGGTGAGCGGCCGCGAGATCTGGTGAATCCGCAGGTGTGGAAACACTGAAAGGTTGCTGCCAACCGTTCTGCCTCTTCGCGGGTAAACCCGCTCCCACAGGGACTGTGCAAGCCGTGTGGGAGCGGGTTTACCCGCGAAGAAAACAGTGAAGATTAGCGCCCTACTTGGCCATGGCCGTCATTATGACCGGCCTGGATTTCGGCTTGCGAAACACCAGCACATTCCCCGCCATCACCGCCACCAGGCCCAGCAATGCCGGCGCCGTCCATTGGTAGCCCTCGGCGAATGCCGACACATTCAACGCCACCAGCGGGAACAGTACCGTGCAATAGGCTGCCCGCTCCGGCCCCATGCGTCCGACCAGGGTCAGGTAGGCGGTGAAGGCGATCACCGAACCCGGGATCACCAGGTACAACAGCGAGCCGATGTAGCGGGCGCTCCACTCCATGTCGAAGGGGATGCCCTTTGCCAAGCAGTACACCGCCAGCATCGAGGCGCCATAGAGCATGCCCCAAGCATTGGTGGTCATGGGCTTGAGCCCGGCCTTCTGCTGCACGCTGGAGAGCATGTTGCCGGCCGAGAAGCACAGCGTGCCGAGCAGGCCCAATCCCAGGCCGTACAAGGTCTCGCGGCTGGCGGCGTGGTGCGAGAGTTCCGGCCAGAACAGCAAGCCCAGGCCGAGCAGGCCCAGGGCGCCGCCACCGAGCACATTGGCGGCGATCTTCTGGCCGAAGAAGATCCGTGCATTGATGGCATTCCACAAGGTGGCGGTGGAGAACACCACGGCGATCAGGCCGCTGGCGACCCACTGGCTGGCAGTGAGGAAGCACATGAAGTTGACGCAGAACAGGCACAACCCCTGGGCCAGGCAAACCAGGTGACCACGCCGGTTCATCGGTTGCAGGCGACGGGTGAGCAGCAGGAAGGCGAACAGGATGAGCCCGGCCAGGGCGAAGCGGTAGACGATCGACACCGGGATGGCGACCTCGCCCAACTGCCATTTCAAGGCAATCCAGGTGGTGCCCCAGATCAGGACGGTGAGCAGGTAGAGCGACAGGTTCATGATGGACTCCCTCGACAGGTATCAGGCCTATCGCGGGGCAAGCCCGCTCCCACAGGGCGCATGCGACCTCGGTGGGAGCGGGCTTGCCCCGCGATGAAAACCCCATGAGCCCAGTTTCTTGCGCCATTGCTGTTCGGCGCTTGCATAAACTTGCGCTTTTCCTCCCCGGGTAGCTGCCATCCCGGTGCCGGCGCAGTACGATGGCCAGCAGAGGAACCGCCCATGCCCCCACTCGATCACCTGCAGGTCTTCAACGTCCTGAACGCCTCGCCCCACGCCAGGCTGGAGCTGAGCGCGCAACTGGGCGACGGGCTGGCGGCGGCCTTGTGGAGCAACCGCGACGATGCCCGCGACTACCAGGCGCCCAGCCATCACACGCTGTCGTGCTACATCGCCGACGGCACCGGCACCTTCCGTCGCCAGCGCCCTGGCGATCGCGGCGCACCGGACAAACTGTGCGTGATGCCCGCCGGCCACGAGTCGAACTGGGTGATCAACGGCACGATTCGCCTGGCCCACCTGTACATCAGCGAGGAACAGTTCGCCCTTGGCTGCACCCGCCTGCTGGACCGCGAGCCGCGGGAGATGCAGCTACGCGAGGCGACCTTCCTCGACGACCCGCAACAGGCCCGGCGCTTCCGCGAGCTGATCGGCCTGGACTGGGCCGAGCCCGGCGAACGCCTGCTGGCCAGCAGCCTGGCCCACGACATCATCGACCACGCCGTGCTCAACCAGGTCGGCCTGCGCCAGGGGCTCAAGCTCAAGGGTGGGCTGGCGCCGCACCAGCGCCGGCAACTGGTGGACTTCATCGAGGCCAACCTCGACCAGCCATTGACGTTGGGGGAGCTGGCGCTGCGCTGCAACCTGTCCGAATACCACTTCGCGCGGATGTTCCGGGCGAGCTTTGGACTGCCGCCGCATCAGTACCTGCTGGCCCGGCGGCTGCAGCGGGCGTGTCGGTTGCTGCGCATGGGCACGTTGCCCCTGGGCGAGGTGGCGTTGTTGTGCGGGTTTGCCAGTGCCAGCCATTTCAGCAATCGGTTCAGGCAGGCGCTGGGGGCGACTCCGGGGGCGTATCGGGCGGCGTTCGCCAGTTGAATCCTGGGGCCGCTTTGCGGCCCTTTCGCGACACAAGGCCGCTCCTACAGGAGACCGCCTACCTCTGTAGGAGCGGCCTTGTGTCGCGAAAGGACCGCAAAGCGGTCCCGGCGATTTAAAACTCTAAGGTACTCGACAAGCTCACCTGCCGCGCATCCCCCACCGCGACGAAGTAACGGTTCACCGCCGAGCTGTAATACACCTTGTCGAACAGGTTCTTCACGTTCAGCTGCAGCCGCACCTTGTGCTCGTCCAACTTCGTTTCATAGCTGGCGAAGGCATCGGCCACGGTGTACGCCGGCAGGTCGAAATCATTGGTCGCGTTCCCCGCACGCTCCCCCACATAACGCGCACCAGCCCCCAGTCTCAGGCGATCGCCGCCGAACAGACTGCCATAGTCATACACCGCCGACAGCGAACCACTGTGCCGGGCGACATTCTGCAGGCGATTGCCCTTGAGCTGCGGGTCCTTGGTCACCTCGGCGTCGGTGAAGGCGTAGGCGCCGATCAGGCTCCAGCGCTCGCTGAGCTGGCCGGTCAGGTCCAGCTCGACGCCCCGTGAGCGCACTTCGCCCGCGTTGCTGTAGAGAATGGTGCCCGGCTGGGTGTCGCCATCGGCCACCAGCACGTTGCGCTTGGTGATGTCGAACAACGCCAGGGTACCGGTCAGCGCCCCCGGCACATCGAGCTTGGCCCCGATTTCCCAGGACTTGCCCTCCTCCGGCGCGATGCCTGAGTCCAGGGTCAGGGTGCGACCACCGCCGATGCTCAGCGGGGCGATGGTCGAGTTGGGCTTGAACGACTCACTGTAGCTGGCATACAACGACAGCTGGTCATCGACCTTGTACACCACGCCCGCATGGGGCACCCAGGTCTGGTCGCTGGTGTCGGTATTGACGTTGAACGGCCGGCCGCGCCCGGCGTACTGGTCGTACTGCTGAAAGCGCCCGCCGGCCACCAGAATCCAGTGCTCGTCCAGGTGCCAGGCGTCCTGCAGGAACAGCGAATCGGTGCGCAGCTTGTCGGTCTGGTCGCTGTCGCTGGCGCGCACGCTGGTGCCTTCCACTTCGCGGCCATAGACCGGGTTCAGGTAGCTGAAGGTCGAGCGGCTATTCTGGCGGATCAGGTCGGCGCGGTAGACCTTGCGGTCCTCATGGTCGACACCGACCACCAGGTCGTGGCGCATGCCCGCCAGCTCAACGCTGCCGTTGAGGCTGAGGGTGGCGAACTGGTCGCGGCTCAGGGCGCCCTGGGTGCCATCGATGCTGCGTGACAGCGTGCCCTTGCTTTCATCCACGCCGGTCACGCGGACCTGGCTGGCGTCGTAGGTCTCGCGGTTGAAGCTGTAGCCGAAGTGCAGTTTCCAGTCGTCGGCCAGGCGATGATCGACCTCCAGGCGGTACAGGTCGGAGCGACCCTCCATATCGTTGAACGGCTCGTCGAGGCGGCGGGTGGCGGGAATGTTCAACGGGTGGCCGTCACTGCCAAAGGCGGTGCCACGGTCGAACGGGTAGAGAAACTCGCGGTGCTCATAGGCCAGCACCACCTGGGTGTCCTCGCCGTACCAGGCCAGCGACGGCGCCACCAGCGACTCGCGGTGCACGCCGTAGTTACGCCAGTAGTCCTCGTCCTCGTGATCGACGATCAGGCGGTAGGCCAGGTTGCTGTCACCCAGCGCCCCGGTGCTGTCCAGGCCGCCGCCGCTGCCGTTCTTGCCGCTGCCATAGGTCGAGCCCCGCAGGGTCAGGGCGTTGTACTGCTGCAATTGTGGGCGCTTGCTGACCACGTTGATCACCCCGCCCGGGTCCTGGATGCCATACAGCAGCGAGGCCGGCCCCTTGAGCACCTCGACCCGCTCGGTGCTGGCGTTGAGGGCGCGGCCCTGCACGATCGGCATGCCGTCACGCATGATCGAGCCGTCGCGGTTGTCGCCGAAGCCGCGCTTCATCACTGTGTCGGCGGTACCGCCGAAGTTGTTGCCCTGGGTGATGCCGCTGACGTTGTACAGGGCATCGTCCAGGTTGCGCGGCGCCTGGTCGCGGATCACCTGGGCCGGGACCACGTTGACGGCCTGGGGGATGTCCAGCGTCGCGCCCTGGCCACGCATGATCGAGGCGCTGGCCGGCGGCTGGTAGCTGTAGTCGTCCAGTTGCGAGTTGATGGTGGTGGCCTGCAGGTTCAGCGCGCCGGAGCTGTCGACCAGCTCCAGGGTCAGGGTGCGGGCGTCGAGGCGGCGCCAGGCCAGGCCCGAGTTGCCGAGCAACTGCTGCAGCGCCTGGTCGGCGTCGAAGGTGCCGTTCAGCGCCGGGGCCTGCACATCCGGCAGGACCAGGGTGTAGACCACGCTCTGCCCGGTGGCGCGGCTGAAGGCGTTGAGTGCCTGGGCCAGCGGCTGGCTTGGCTGGGCAAAGCTGTAGACCTGGCTCTGCTGCGCGGCCAGGGCCTGGGGCGCGATGGCGATAGCGGGCAGGGAGCAGAGGCCGAACCAGAGCGGGACGCAACGCGGGGTGAACTTCATGGACGCGGACCTGTGAGAGGGATGATCGTTTGCGAATGAATCGCACTTCCACTCACTACACGGATGCCGTGGGGGGATACCTCATCACCTGATCGAAAATTTTTTTTCCTTTACCGACGCTATCGCGGGGCAAGCCCGCTCCCACGAGCCTGCTCCCAAAGCAATTGCGTGGCAGCGGGCTCGTGGGAGCGGGCTTGCCCCGCGATGGCGTCGGCTCAGGTCAACGCAAGACGGTCAGCCGCCCCAGCAGCGTCTGCCGCGAGAAGCCCATCACCTTGCCCAGCGAATCCAGCGCGGACAGTGGTTCCGCCACCGGGAAACTGCCACTGACCCTGCGCTGCCCCAGCTCACCGTCAAGCAACAGGATCCGCCCGGGGTAGTAACGCCCAAGGTCCTCGACCACCTGCGCCAACGGCACCTGGTAATAGTTCAGCCAGCCCTGGCGCCAAGCCAGGCGGCTATCGCTGTCTACCGCCTCGACCCCACCAGCCACACCGTCGGCATAGGCCAGTTGCTGGTTGGCGGTCAGCTCGCGGGCCGCCTGCCCTTCGGCCGCTGTCACCGCCACGCGGCCGCTGCGCACGGTGACCTGGGCGCCATCGCCCTGCCCGCGTACCTCGAACTGGGTCCCCAGCACCCGCACTTCACCGCCCTGGGCATCCACCAGGAACGGCTCGCCGGTATGGGTCACCTCGAAGAACGCGGCGCCGCGCAACAACCGCACGCGCCGCTCGCCCTGGGCGAAATCCACCGCCACGGCTGTGCCGGCATCCAGGGTCAGCTGCGAATGATCGGCCAGGGTCACCTGCCGCACCTGCGCGCCGCTGGTGTAGTCGGCACGCAGGTCCTGCAGCCAGAACTGCGGCTGCCAGCCCGCCGCGCATCCCAGCGCCAGCACAAGACACGCCGCCACCGCCAGGCCGCGCCACGGCCGCTTGCGCGCGGGTCGGCGCATGGCGTCCAGGTACTGTTGCAGGCCCTCTCGCTCCTCGGCCGCCAGCCGCGCCGCCGGTGCTTCGCTCAGGCGCCACAGCGCCTGGGCCTCGGTATAGGCCTGGCGATGGGCCGGGTCTTCCAGCAACCAACGCTTGAACGCCGCGCCCTCGGCCTGCGCCGGCTGCTGCTGGATGCGCCCCAGCCAGCGCAGGGCGGCCTGGGACTGGGCGGCAGTGATTGGCTGTTCAAGACTCATCGACGGGCGCTCCCTGGCCGGCGCAGTGAGGACGCGGGTTCGGCGACGCTCGCCTTGCACGCTTCGAGGGCGCGCATCATATGCTTTTCCACCGCGCTCTGGGACAACTGCATGGCCTTGGCGATCTCGCCGTAGGTGCAGCCATGGATGCGGTTGAGCAGGAAGATCTGCCGCGTGCGCTCGGGCAACGCCCGCAGGGCCGTCTCGATACGCTGCAAGTCGTGATCAATCTCCAGGGCCTGCTCAGGGGCCTGGCTGCCCTGCGCCTCGTCGGGGTCGTGCAGGCCTTCGGCGGCCCGGTCGCGGCTGCCTTCGCTGCGCAGGTAGTCGATGGCCAAGTTGCTGGCGCTGCGCAGCAGGTAGGTGTCGAGCGCCTCGACCTTCACCTCGGGGCGCCGCCAGAAACGCAGGAACAGGTCCTGGACCAGGTCCGACGCCGTGGCGCGGCAGCCGACGCGGCGGCTGACCAGCGCCTCCATGCGTGCGCGCTGGGCCAGGAACACCTGGAGAAAGCGCGCCCGACCGCCGCCAGCCTCGGAGTCGCTCAAGGGCCTAGACCGCCAGCACGGCCAGCAGTGGCCCGAGCAGCAGGCTGACGAGCGCCGCGCCGAGCAGCAGGCGCGGCTGGTAAGGCAGGCCGAACACCCACAACGTCACCCCGGCCATCAGCACGGCGATCCACTCCACCAGGCCCAGGCCCCAGCCGCGCCCGTGCACGGCGAAGATCAACGACAGCAACAACAATGCCCAGCCCCCGACCTTCAGGGCTCGCAGTTGCCGGCTCGTGGGCTTGCGCCCAAGCAGGTCGTTGAAGTGCTTTTCCATGGCCAGGCACAGGCCGGCGAAACCGGCGAAGCCCATCAGCGCGACACCCAGCATCAGCTCGCCTCCACGGTCTTGGCGGCGCGTGGCGCACGCTTGGCAACCGGCTTGGGCGCACGCAGCATCTTGCCGGCGGCCCAGGCCAGGAACAGGCCGGTGGCCAGCGCCGTCAGGTCGAAACCTGCCATCGCCCAGTCACCCGCGGCGATGGAGTGATCAAGCCCCTTGTCGGTGGTCAGCGCGTTGAGCACCGGCAGCACGGCGAACGCCAGCGCCCCCAGGGTCAGTTGCTCGCCCCAGGCACGGCGCCCGCTGCGCAGCATGGCGTGGAGCAATGACGCGCCCCAGGCCAGGAAGAAGGCGTTTATCTCCCAGTCGGCCCGCCCGTCCATGGCCGTCGGCAGCAGGCGATTGGCCCAGAAGAACGCCGCCACCCCCAGCAACAGGCCGCTCATGCTGGCGATGTTCAGCACTTCGACCAGGCGCAGCTCGCCAGGCATGCGCTCGCTCTTGGCATGCTTGAGCTGTCGCTTGCCCAGCCACATCACCAGCCCCGTGCCGATCACCGCCGTGCCGGCCACGCCGAAGACGAAGTACAGCCAGCGCAGCCAGGGCCCGGCGAAATTGCCCATGTGCAGGCCGACGAAGGTGAAGGAGGTGGTCATCGCCGCGCTTTCCGGCGCGCCACGTCGCAGCAGTTCGCCACTGACGCCATCGAAGGTCCAGATGGCGCTGCGCTGGTAGGCGACGCTGTCGGCCGAGGCGCGGGTGAAGGTGACCCGGGCGTTGCGGTCGCCGGGATTGTGCACCTGGATGTAGCCCATGCGTGCACCCGGCGCCTGTTCCTGGACCTTGGCGTACAGTTCGGTCAGTGGTGCCAACGGCGCGGCCTGAGCCGCCGTCTTGGGTACTTCGTCGCGGCCGAACACATCGTTGAAATAGCCGCTGCTGTCGCCGTAGCTGGCCAGGATGCTGGCCGGCATGACCATGTACATGAAGATCACCAGGCTGCTGTAGCTGATCATCAGGTGGAACGGCAGCACCAGCACGCCGATGGCGTTGTGGCCATCGAGCCAGGAACGCTGGCCCTTGCCCGGGCGGAAGGTGAAGAACTCCTTGAAGATCTTCTTGTGGGTGATGATCCCGGTGACCAGCCCGAGCAGCATGATGAAGGCGCAGAAGGTCGACAACCAGCGGCCCCAGGGGTGGGGCATCTGCAGCTGGAAGTGGAAGCGGTAGAAGAACTCGCCGCCACGGCTGTCACGGGCCTCGACCGCCTCGCCGGAGCGGGCGTCGAGTTCCTTGTCGGTGAAACCGCGGCGCCCGCCGCCGTTCGGGTCGCGCCAGCTGACGCTCAGGGCCGCCTCGCGCTCGCTGGGCAGGCGGATGAACCAGGTGCTGGCGTGGCCGGCATTGGATTCCAGGTAACGCTGGGCCAGCCCGAGGCTGCTCACCGGGTCGAGCGGATGGCTCTGCACCTCGGGCTGGGTCCAGTGGCTGATTTCTTCCTTGAAGTACGACAGCGTCCCGGTAAGGAAGATGGCGAACAGCAGCCAGCCGAAGATCAGGCCGGTCCAGGTATGCAGCCAGGCCATGGCCTGGCGGAAGCCTTCTTTCATGGCAGGTTCATCCAGTAGGCCAGTGCGTTGATCAGCCCCAGGGCCAGGCTTGGCAGCAGCACGCCCAACCAGGCGCGCCAGGCACTGCGGCAGGCGAAGCACCAGATGAAGGCGATCAGGTAGAAGACGAACGACAGCATCAT
This sequence comes from Pseudomonas sp. TE31087, assembly GCF_057284075.1. Classification (NCBI taxonomy): domain Bacteria; kingdom Pseudomonadati; phylum Pseudomonadota; class Gammaproteobacteria; order Pseudomonadales; family Pseudomonadaceae; genus Pseudomonas; species Pseudomonas sp. TE31087. The sequence goes on along the minus strand of NZ_JBXVNN010000001.1, from coordinate 5,215,431 downwards.
CCCGGTCATCGTCGCGTCGGCCTGGGTCATCGGCGCGAGCAGGGTGATGCAGACACTGGCCATCGACGCCAGCAGGTAACCGCCCAGCAACGCGGCCAGGCTGCGTGAGGTCACGGCCAGGCGGTAGCTCAGGGGAAGGCCGGCGGCTTTGCTCTTCATGGCGAGGGTCCGGGAATTGGGGTTGCAATACTAATGATTTCAATTCTCATAAGCAAAGCATGCCGGCGCCAGCGGTAGGCATGCCTTGCGTCGGCAGCGATTGCCGAACACCGGTGGCATGAATACAATGCGAACAATTCTTACTTCCAGTTGCGCTTTGCGGCGCCGGAGTCGTATCGGTGTCCAGTGCCCTCTCTTCCACCGTCGAAGGCCTTTACCACGCCCATCACAGTTGGCTGACCGGCTGGCTGCGACGACGCCTGGGCTGCCCGCAGAGTGCCGCCGACCTGGCCCAGGACACCTACCTGCGCCTGCTCCAGGCCCGCGAGGCACCGCAGCTGATCGAACCTCGCGCGTTCCTCACCACCGTGGCCAAGCGCGTGCTGTGCAACCACTTCCGCCGCCAGGAGCTGGAGCGCGCCTACCTCGAGGCCCTGGCCCAGCTGCCCGAGCAGGTGGCGCCCAGCGAGGAAGACAAAGCCATCATCCTCGACACCCTGCTCGAACTCGACCGCTTGCTCGATAGCCTGCCACCGCTGGTCAAGCGTGCCTTCCTGCTGGCCCAGGTCGATGGCCTGGGCCAGGGGGATATCGCCCGCGAGCTGGGCATTTCCCTGGCGACGGTCAAGCGCTACCTGCACAAGGCAGCCTTGCGCTGCTATTTCGCCTTGTGAACCTTTCCTCTCAAGATTTTTGCGTTTTTTGGGATATAACCGGTCCGATTCAGGATTGCCGGGGCTGCTTTGCAGCCCTTTCGCGACGCAAGGCCGCTCCTACAGGGGGCGCGGTTGCCTGTAGGAGCGGCCTTGCGTCGCGAAAGGGTCGCAAAGCGACCCCAGCAAATCCAAGCCGGATGCCTATTTTCAGCACTTTGAGAGGGCTAGCCCTGTGAACGCAGCCTTTTCCTCACAAATCGCCGAACAGGCAGTGCACTGGCTGATCGAGTCGCAGAGCGACGGCTTCGACCAGCACCAAGCCCTGGAACGCTGGCTGCAGGCCGACAGCGAACACCAGCGGGCCTGGGCCCATATCCAGCAGGTCAACCAGCGCCTGCGCGGCGTCGCCGCCCCGGTGGTCCACGCCACCCTGCAGGCGCCTCCCTCGCCGGCCCGGCGCCGCGCCCTCAAGGCGCTGCTGCTGGCAGGGGTGGCCAGTGCCGCCGGGCTGGGCCTGCACCCGCACAATCCATTGCCCGGGCTGATGGCCGACTACCGCAGCCCGGTCGGCCAGCGCCGCCGCCTGACCCTCGACGACGGCAGCCAGTTGCACCTGAACACCCGCAGCGCCGCCGACGTGCGCTTCGATGGCCGGCAGCGCCTGGTGCGTTTGCAGGAGGGCGAGCTGCTGCTCGAGGTGATCAACGATCCACGTCCGCTGCGCCTGGCCACGGCCCAGGGCGAGCTGCATCTGCACAGCGGACGCTTCGACGTCCGTCAGTTCGACGGTTTCAGCCTGGTATCGGTGTTCAGCGGCAGCGCTAGCGTGGCCGGCACACCGCTGCTGGCCGGGCATCAGGCACGTTTCGCGCAAGGCGGCTGGCAGGCAATCGCACCGCTGGACCCTAACCGGGCGGCCTGGGTGGAGGGCATGCTGGTGGTGTCGCAGATGCGCCTGGGTGACTTTCTCGCCGAGCTGTCGCGGTATCGACTCGGTCAGTTGGGATGCAGCGAGCGGGTGGCCGATCTACGGATTTCCGGATCGTATCCGCTGGCAGACAGTGAGCGGATCCTGGAGATGCTGGAAGTGACACTGCCGGTAAAGGTGCGGCGGTTCACCCGGTACTGGGTGTCGCTCGAGGCTGCGTCAACGGGTTGAGAGGCAAGCAACCGACATGGCCATCGCGGGGCAAGCCCGCTCCCACGATTATCGGCTCCAACCCAAAATTATTTCAAATCAGTTGAGCCATTTTCCAAACCTCGCGTGACAGAGAAGACAGAACCCCTTGTCACAGGACCTCCGTCACATGCCCCTGCGCCTCAGCCCCCTCGCCTACGCCCTGATCCTCGCCGCCCCGCTCGCCCTGGCTGGCGAGCCCCGCGCCTACCACATCGCGCCCGGCACACTGGAACAGGCCCTGAACCAGTTCGGTCGCGAAAGCGGCGCGCTGATCTCGTTCAGCCCGGGCCTGACCCAGGGCCTGAGCAGCCCGGGCCTGGAGGGCCAGTACGAGGTCGGCCAGGGGCTCGATGCCCTGCTGCGCGACAGCGGCCTGCAGGCGCGCCAGGAGACCGACAACGCCTACAGCCTGCAACCGCTGCCGGCCATGGGCGGCAACGCCCCGGTCGAGCTGGGCGCCTCGACCGTGGTCGGCGACTGGCTGGCCGAGGCCCGCCAGGACAACGTCTTCGAACATGCCGGCGCCCGCGACGTGGTGCGCCGTGAGGAGTTCGAACGCAGCGGTGCCAGCAGCGCCCGCGAAGTGCTCAACCGCATCCCCGGCGTTAACGCCCCGGAAAACAACGGCACCGGTAGCCATGACCTGGCGCTGAACTTCGGCATCCGTGGCCTGAACCCGCGCCTGGCCTCGCGCTCCACCGTGCTGATGGACGGCATCCCCGTGCCCTTCGCCCCCTACGGCCAGCCGCAGCTGTCGCTGGCACCGATCAGCCTGGGCAACATGGACGCCGTAGACGTGGTGCGCGGCGGCGGCGCGGTGCGCTACGGGCCGCAGAACGTCGGCGGCATCGTCAACTTCGTCACCCGCGCCATCCCTGAAGAAGCCACCTTCAAGGCGGCGATGCAGAACCAGATCAGCCCCTCGTCCAGCCAGGATGGCCTGAAGAACAGCGCCAACCTGCTGATCGGCGGCACCAATGCCAACGGCCTGGGCGGCGCCCTGCTCTACTCCGGCACCCGCGGCAGCGACTGGCGCGAACACAGCGACACGCAGATCGACGACCTGATGCTCAAGGGCAAGCTGCAACTGGACGAAGCCAACAGCCTGCATGCCATGGCCCAGTACTACGAGGGTGAAGCCGAGATGCCCGGTGGCCTGAGCACTGCCGCCTTCGACGCCGACCCGTACCAGTCGACCCGCCTGAAGGACAAGTTCTGGGGCCGCCGCACGCTGTTCAACCTGGGCTACGACTACAAGCAGGACGACCGCCAGTTCAGCGTCAACAGCTTCTTCACCAAGACCCTGCGCAGCGGCTACCTCGACCAGGGCAGCTTCGTCTCGCTGTCGCCACGCGAGTACTGGGTGCGCGGCATCGAGACCCGCTTCTCGCAGGGCGTGGCCCTGGGCGACAGCTGGCACGAGCTGGGTATCGGCTACCGCTACGTCAACGAGGCCGGACATGAACTGCGCTACCGCGAGCCCGTCAACGGCGCCCTGCCGACCACCGCCAGCCGCAACGACCGTGACACCCGCGGCAGCACCGAAGCCCACGCCATCTACCTGGACGACCGCATCGACATCGGCCGCTGGACCATCACCCCGGGCATCCGCTACGAGATGATCGACTCCGAGCAGAGCAACAAGCTCAATGGCCAGCAGTACCAGGGCAGCTACAACACCGCCCTGCCGGCACTGAACGTGATGTACCACCTCACTGACAACTGGAACCTCTACGCCAACACCGAAGGCTCGTTCGGCAGCGTGCAGTACAGCCAGATGCCCAACCGGGTCAGCAGCGGCGAGGTGAAACCGGAGAAGGCGCGCACCTGGGAAGTCGGCACGCGCTACGACAACGGCGACCTGCAGGCCGAGATCGGCGCATTCCTGATCAACTTCGACAACCAGTACGAAAGCAACCAGACCAACGACTCGGTGATCGCCCGCGGCGAAACCCGTCACCAGGGCATCGAGACCAGCGTGCGCTACGCCCTCGACGGAGTGAGCCCGGCGCTGGTCGGTTTCGACGTGCACGCCGGCTATGCCTTCGTCGATGCCACCATCCGCGAGGACGGCCCGAACAAGGGCAACCAGGTACCGTTCTCGTCCCGCCACAAGGGCACGCTGGGGATCGGCTACACCGAAGGCCCGTGGCAGTTGAACCTGGACAGCAGCTTCCAGAGCAGCCAGTACGCCGACAACGCCAACACCGGCGGCGAGAGCGCCGACGGCAGCACCGGGCGCATCCCCGGCTACATGCTGGTCAGCACCCGCGCCGGCTATGACTTCGGCCCTGCGCTGTCGAACCTGAAGGTAGCGGTGGGAGTGAAGAACCTGTTCAACCGCGAGTACTACACCCGCTCGTTCGACGACAACAACAAGGGCAAGTACGTGGGTGAGCCACGGACGCTGTATGTGCAGACGTCGGTAGCGTTCTGACAGACCGGAGCGGGAAATCGCGACTTTCGCCGTCCCCTGTAGGAGCGGCCTTGTGTCGCGAAAGGGCTGCGTAGCAGCCCCAGGGTTTCAACTACGCCGCCAATATTGCTGGGGCGCTTTGCGGCCCTTTCGCGACACAAGGCCGCTCCTACAAAGGGTGTGGTGTGGCCTAGAGCGTGTGTCCGGCAAATAGCGCAAATCACGCCAGCGCCTTCTCGATCGCCTGCACCACGGTCGGATCGTCCGGCGCGGTACGCGGGGCAAAACGCGCCAGCACCCGACCATCCTTGCCAACCAGGAACTTCTCGAAGTTCCAGGTGATATCGCCGGGGAACTCGGCGCCCTCGCCCGCCAGCAGGCGGTACAGCGAATGACGCTGCGGGCCGTTGACCTCGAGCTTGGCGCCCAGCGGGAAGCTCACCCCATAGTTGAGGCTGCAGAATTCCTGGATTTCCTTCTCGCTGCCAGGTTCCTGGCCGGCGAACTGGTTGCACGGCAGGCCCAGCACATTGAAGCCCTTGTCCCGGTAATCCTGATACAGGTTCTCCAGGGCCTTGTACTGCGGCGTCAGCCCGCACTTGGAGGCGACATTGACCACCAGCACCACCTGGCCCTTGAACGGGGCCAGCGGCAGGTCCTCACCGTTCAACGCCTTCAACGTCAGGTCGTGAAATGCACTCATGATGAAATCCCCTCTCAGGTTCCCGATTGCCGCTGGGGCGAATCCCGCCCACTAAAAAGGCGCGCGGCCAAACCGTCCACCCTCCTGAGGAGGGCAAGTCCGGCTTGCCCGAGCGCCTGGCGACTCTCTGAGCTTAGCGCAGAAAATCAGTGGTGATGGCCACCTTCACCGTGGATGTGACGGTGAGCGATTTCTTCTTCGCTGGCGTCACGCACGTCGACAACCTTGACCTTGAAGTTCAGGCGCTGACCAGCCAGCGGGTGGTTGCCGTCGACGGTCACGTCGTCGCCGTCGATGTCGCGGATGGTGACGATCTGCATTTGGCCGTCCGGCGCCGAGGCGTGGAACTGCATGCCGACTTCCAGTTGGTCGACGCCTTCGAACATGCTGCGGTTCAGGGTGCTGACCAGTTCGGCCGAGTACTCGCCGTAGGCTTCTTCCGGTTCGATGGCAACGGTCAGCTCGTCACCGGCCTGCTTGCCTTCCAGGGCTTTTTCCAGGCCCGGGATGATGTTGGCGGCACCGTGCAGGTAGACCAGCGGCGCACCACCGGCGGAGCTGTCGATGACCTCACCAGCGTCGTTGGTGAGGGTATAGTCGATGGAGACAGCCTTGTTGGCGGCGATCAGCATGGGGCAAGACCTTTTGCAAAAGAATGTAGAACGGACAAGTGTAACCAACGCATCGACCGATTGCGAACGCGACTCGGACCAAGGGCCGCCCATCAGTCGGATCACCGGCTTTCGCCTCGACGAGGAGGGCCACTGGGTGGTCGAGCTGTCCTGCGGCCACACCCAGCACCTGCGCCACCAGCCGCCGTGGCAGGCGCGGCCCTGGGTGCTCGACGCCGACGAACGCGCCCGACGCATCGGCCAGGTATTCGCCTGTGGCTGGTGCGCACAAGGGGCGGTTAGCGATACCCTTGGCCGCTGAATTCCTTGCACCGCTTATTTCGAGAAGCACGCATGCAGACATTTTTCATCGCGCCGACCGACTTCGGTGTCGGCCTGACCTCCATCAGCCTGGGCCTGGTGCGCACCCTGGAGCGCGCGGGGCTCAAGGTCGGCTTCTTCAAGCCGATCGCCCAGCCGCACCCCGGCGACACCGGCCCGGAGCGTTCCAGCGAACTGGTCGCCCGCACCCACGGCATCAAGCCGCCCACGCCCCTGAGCCTGGGGCATGTCGAGCGCATGCTCGGTGACGGCCAACTCGATGAACTGCTCGAGGAGATCATCCGCCTCTACCAGCAGGCGTGCGTCGGCAAGGACGTGGTGGTGGTCGAGGGCATGGTGCCGACCCGCCACGCCAGCTATGCCGCCCGGGTCAACCTGCACCTGGCCAAGAGCCTCGACGCCGAGGTGATCCTGGTGTCGGCGCCGGAGAACGAGGTACTGAGCGAGCTGTCCGGCCGCGTCGAGCTGCAGGCCCAGTTGTTCGGCGGCCCGCGGGACCCAAAGGTGCTCGGTGTGATTCTCAACAAAGTGCGCACCGACGAAAGCATGGCCGACTTCGCCACGCGCCTGCGCGAGCATTCGCCGCTGCTGCGTGGCAACGACTTCCGCCTGCTCGGCTGCATCCCCTACCAGGCCGAGCTCAACGCCCCGCGAACCCGCGACGTGGCCGAGCTGCTCGGTGCCCAGGTGCTCAACGCCGGCGACTACGACCAGCGGCGCATGAGCAAGATCATCATCTGTGCCCGCACCGTGGCCAACACCGTGCCGCTGCTGACCTCCGGCACCCTGGTGGTGACGCCGGGCGACCGCGACGACATCATCCTCGCGGTGTGCATGGCCGCGATCAACGGCGTGCCCCTGGCAGGCCTGCTGCTGACCAGCGACAGCAAGCCCGACCCGCGCATCCTCGAACTGTGCCGCGGCGCCCTGCAGGCCGGCCTGCCGATCCTGTCGGTGAGCACCGGCTCCTACGACACCGCCAACCAGCTCAACTCGCTGAACCGCGAGATCCCGGTGGACGACCGCGAGCGCGCCGAGTTCATCACCGACTTCGTCGCCGGCCAGCTGGACGCCGCCTGGCTGCACCAGCGTTGCGGCACGCCACGGGAACTGCGCCTGTCGCCGGCGGTGTTCCGCTACCAGCTGATCCAGCGCGCCCAGCAGGCCAACAAGCGCATCGTCCTGCCCGAGGGCGCCGAGCCCCTGCTGGTGCAGGCCGCCGCCCTGTGCCAGGCCCGTGGTATCGCCCGTTGCGTGCTGCTGGCCAAGCCCGAGGACGTGCAGGCCGTGGCCCGCGCCCAGGGCATCAGCCTGCCGCCGGACCTGGAAGTGCTCGACCCCGAGCTGATCCGTGGCCGCTATGTCGAACCCATGGTCGAGCTGCGCAAGAGCAAGAACCTCAACGCACCGATGGCCGAACAGCAACTGGAAGACCCGGTGGTGATCGGCACCATGATGCTCGCCCTCGGCGAGGTGGACGGCCTGGTCTCCGGCCTGGTGCACTCCACCGCCAACACCATCCGCCCGGCCTTGCAGCTGATCAAGACCGCGCCAGGCAGCAGCCTGGTGTCGTCGGTGTTCTTCATGCTGTTCCCCGACCAGGTGCTGGTCTACGGCGACTGCGTGATGAACCCGCACCCCAGTGCCGCGGAGCTCGCCGAAATCGCCCGGCAGAGCGCCGAGTCCGCCGAGTCGTTCGGCATCGCGCCACGGGTGGCGATGCTCAGCTATTCCAGCGATTCGGCGGCCAGCGACGAGGAAGTGGAAAAGGTGCGCGAGGCCACGCGCCTGGCGCAACAGGCCGAGCACGACCTGGTGATCGACGGGCCGTTGCAGTACGACGCCGCTGCCAACCCCGAGATCGCCCGGCAACTGGCGCCGTCGAGCCCGGTGGCCGGACGCGCCACGGTGTTCGTGTTCCCCGACCTGAACACCGGCAACACCACCCACAAGGCGGTACAGCGCAGCGCCGACTGCGTCAGCCTCGGGCCGATGCTGCAGGGGCTGCGCAAACCGGTCAACGACCTGCCCCGTGGGGCGCAGGTGGACGATATCGTGCATACCATCGCGTTGACGGCGATCCAGGCCAGTACCGAGCGCTGAAAACAGATGGGGCCGCTACGCGCCCCTTCGCGGGTAAACCCGCTCCCACAGGTATCGCGCAAGGCCAAAGTCATGCACAAACCCTGTGGGAGCGGGTTTACCCGCGAAGGGCCGCGAAGCAGCCCCATCAGTTCAGAACTATAACTTACGGATACTGCTGCACAGTCCCCTGCTGGTCATACTGCTGACCCGGAATCGGCTTGAGGTTGACCTCGACCCGGCGGTTCTGCGCACGGCCATTGGCGTCGGCGTTGCTGGCGATCGGCTGGTCCGGCCCCATGCCACGCACGCTGACCCGCGACGAGTCCACGCCCTGGGAAGTCAGGTAGGTGCTGACCGCCTGGGCACGGCGCTGCGACAGGTCCATGTTGTGCTGGCGGCTGCCGGTGCTGTCGGTGAAGCCCACTACCTCGATGGTGTTCTGGTTGAACTGCTTGAACGAGTTGGCCAGGTTGTTCAGCGGCGAGTAGAAGCTCGGGGAAATGTTCGCCGAATCGGTAGCGAAGGTAATGTTGCCCGGCATGATCAGCTTGATCTGGTCGCCCTGGCGCTGCACCTCGACGCCGGTGTTGGCCATCTTGGCCCGCAGCTCGGCTTCCTGCTTGTCGGCGTAGTAGCCGTAGCCGGCGGCGGCGGCGCCCACCGCGGCGGCGCCGATCAGCGCGCCCTTGCCGCGGTTGTTGTGATCGATGGCGGCACCGGCGATGGCGCCGGCCAGCGCGCCCAGGCCACCGTACTTGGCGGTCTTGCTCATCCCTGTGGAGCCCTGCGCCTGGCCCTGGTTGTCATACGGGTTGGGGCTGGCACAACCGGACATCAGGGCGGCGGCGGTAGCGACGATAATCAGACGACGCATGGTGAACATGGACAAGCTCCTACTGAAATTCAAAAGTGCAGCGGATCGCCTACGGATCTATGCCAGCCTTGGATTGCAGCGCAGCGGAAAAATTCCATGAAACCTCAGGCGCGCACGAACGGATTCTCGCGCATCTCGTCGCCGAGGCGGGTGTCCGGGCCATGGCCGGTCACCACGATGGCTTCCTCATCCAGGCGGTACAGCCGTTCCTTGATGGAACGAACGATAGCCCGCTGATCGCCACCCCACAAATCGGTGCGCCCTACACCACGGCGGAACAGGGTATCGCCGGCGATCAGCAGCTTGTGCTCGGCGAACCAGAAACTCATCGAGCCCGGCGTATGCCCTGGGGTGTGCAGCGCCACGCCGCAGCCGCAGGCCAGCTCCTCGTCATCGCTCAGCCAGCGATCCGGCGACGGCACCGGGGTGTAGGGCATGCCGAACATCTGGCACTGCATTTCCAGGTTTTCCCACAGCGGCTGGTCGGCCTTGTGCAGGTGCAGCGTGGCACCGGTCAGCTCCTTGAGCTTGCCCGAGGCGAGGAAATGGTCGAAGTGGGCATGGGTGTGGATGATGCTCACCAGGGTCAGGCCATGGTGCTGCAGGCGGGCGAGGATCTTCTGCTCGTCTCCGCCCGGATCGACGACGATGGCCTTCTTGCTCAGCGGGTCGCCGATCAGGGTGCAGTTGCACTGCAAAGGGCCGACGGGGAAGGTTTCGCGGATAAGGGTGGGTAATGGGTTCATGTCTACCTGGAAACATCACAGATGACGACCGCTCGGAGTCGCCCTGCGCAATAAGACGGAGGTCCTTTCGATGGTATTGAGGAACGATCTTCACCACAAGCGGCCAGTCTGAGCCTCAGCCATACAGCAACCGCTCCGCCAACGTCTGCGCCACCCTTGCCGGCGAGCGTTTCTCCGCCTGGGCATGGGCGAACACCTCGGTCAGCCGCGTGGGAATTCGCGCCAGGTGCGCGGTTATGGTGCCCGCGGCTTCCCCACGATGGGTCAACGCCACATAGATCAACCCGCCCGCATTGATCACGTAGTCAGGTGCATACAGGATCCCCCGATTCTCCAACTGGTCGGCCACCTCCAAGGTGGTCAGCTGGTTGTTCGCCGACCCCGCCACCGCCGCGCAACGCAACTGCATCACACTCTGCCTGTTGAGCACCGGCCCCACGCCACAGGGGGCGAAGATGTCGCACGGGGTGCTGATCAAGGCCTCATGGGCCACCGGTTGGGCACTGAACTGCTCCACCGCCAGGCGCACCTTGCCTGGGTCCAGGTCGCTGACCAGCAACTCGGCGCCCGCCGCATGCAGTTGCTCGGCCAGGGCATAGCCCACGTTGCCCAGGCCCTGCACCGCCACCCGCAGGCCCTCCAGGTTGTCGCTGCCCAGCCGGGCCATGGAGGTGGCGCGGATGCCAGCGAACACGCCCATGGCCGCATGGGGCGACGGGTCGCCCGAGGTGGTGGTGCTGGTCACGTAGCGGGTAGACTGGGCGATGCAGTCCATGTCGAGGGTCGAGGTGCCGCTGTCCACTGCGGTGATGAAGCGTCCCTGGAGGCTGTCGACAAAGCGGCCGAAGGCCTCGAACAGCGCCGCGCGGTTTTCCACGTGCGGGTTGCGCACGATCACCGCCTTGCCACCGCCCATCGGCAGCCCGGCCAGGGCCGCCTTGTAGCTCATGCCCTGGGCCAGGCGGATGGCGTCGGTCATGGCGCTCTCGTCGTCGGCATAGGGCAGGTAGCGGCAGCCGCCCATGGCCGGTCCCAGCTGTTCGCTGTGAATCACCACCACGGCCTTCAGGCCCGTGGGTGGGTCGATGAACAGGTGCAGTGACTGGGCGCGGGTGCTTTGCATGAGCTCGAACATGGACGGGCTCCCCAACGAGGTGCTCCTACCAGTATAAACAGGTCGAGGCCGGACACCGCACGGGCGGACCACTGGACGAAAAGCCGCGCCAGGGCTACAAGTTAAGCGTGATGGAGAGGTCCCATGAACCCACGCCAAGCCTGCCTGGCCTGCCTGGAACGCGAGCCGGTCGCCCTGCTGGAGGCCACCCTGTGGATCGCCGCCGAGCATGACCGCAACGTCGAGCCCGCGGCCGGCCTGGCCCGGCTACACGAACTGCAACGCGACGTCAGCACCAGCCTGCCGATGCTGCCGCTCAACGAGCTGGCCCAGCCCTTGCTGCGCCAGCTCAACGCCCTGGGTTACCAGCAGGACGAGTACCACCCGCTGCGACCGCAGGCGGCCTTGATGGACAAGGTGCTGCAACGCCGTCGCGGCCAGCCGTTGCTGTTGGCCATTCTCGCCCTGGAGCTGGCCCGCCGCCTGTCGATTCCCTTGGAAGGCGTCAATTTCCCCGGCCACTTCCTGCTGCGCGTGCCCGGCGCCGATCACCTGCTCGACCCCTGCGGCGGTCGTCGCCTCTACCCCAACGACTGCCGCGAACTGCTCGCCCGCCAGTTCGGCCCGCAGATGCCGCTGACCGCCGAACACCTGCGCAGCGCCTCGCCGATGCAGATGCTCCAGCGCCTGTCGCGCAACCTGCGCCAGTTGCACAGCAGTAACGACAACGACCTGGCCGCGCTGGTCGATGCCGAACGGGTCATGCAACTGGGTCCGGTGCAGGTCAACGACTACCTGGCCCGCGCCACGCTGTACCAGCATCTGGACTGCCCCCAGGCCGAACGCTTCGACCTGGAACACGCCCTGCTGCTGACCGACGACCCGCTGCAACGCCTGAAACTCAGCGAACGCATCGGCCAGTTGCCCAGCGGCAAGCGCTCAATCCACTAGCGCTTCAGCCTTGGGCGCCACTTCACGTGGCCGTGGCGCCCGCACCTGGCTGACCAGCAGCGCCCCAAGCAATGCCGGGATGGCGCAGAAGAAGAAGATCTGCTCCACCGGCATGTGCAGGGTCAGCAGCAAGCTACCGACAAGCGGTCCAAGGATCGAGCCGAAGCGCCCGACGCCCAGGGCCCAGCCGGTGCCAGTGGCGCGCACCTGAGCCGGGTAGAAGTTGCTGACGAAGGCATTGAGCGTCAGCTGGCCACCGATGATGCAGAAGCCTGCGGCGAACACGCTGGGCACCAGCCAGCGCGGGTCGTCGTGGTTGAGGCCGACCAGCACGCTGAAAACTGCCGCCCCCAGCAATACGCCGGCCAACAGGTGGGCCTTGTTCTTCATTCGGTCGGCGCACCAGGCCAGGCACACCGCGCCGAATGTGCCGGCGAACAGGAACAGCGAAGTGACCAGGTTGGCCTGGTTCAGCGCCAGGCCGCTTTCCTGCAGCAGCGACGGCAGCCAGCTGATCATGAAATACAGCAGGATCAGGCTGACGAAGAAGGTGCCCCACAGCAGCAAGGTCGGCCGGGCGAAACCGTCGCGGAACAACGCGACCATGGTGAGCTTGCTGTCCGCTGGCTCATCGGTGGCGACCTGTGCCGCCGGCACCTGCCAGCCCGGCAGCAGGCGGGTGGCAATCCTTTGCAACCGGGCATACGGCGGCGCATCGCGCAGCAGGCGCGGCAGCGACTCGGGCAGGTACAAGGCCAGGAACGGGAACAACAACAGCGGCGCCACGCCGCCGGCAAGGAACACCGCCTGCCAGCCATAATGGTCGATGAAACCCGCGGCGACGAATCCCCCCGCAGCGCCCCCCAGGGAGAAACCGCAGGCCGCCAGAGTGACCATCAGGGTGCGCAGTCGAGGCGGCGCGTAGTCGGCCATCAGCGCCATGGCGCTGGGCATGGCGCCGCCCATGCCGATGCCGCAGAGAAAGCGCGCCAGCATCAGGCTGTCGAGGGAGGAGGCGAACACCATCAGCACCGTCAGGCTGGCGTACAACAGCACGCAGCACAGCAGCACCCGGCGCACGCCGAAGCGGTCGGCCAGTGGCGTCACTGCCAGCGAACCGACCGTCAGCCCCAGCAGGTTGGCGCTGAACACCGGCCCGAAGGCGGCCTTTTCCAACCCCCAGTCCTGGGCCAGCGCTGGGATCACATAGCCCAGCACCTGGGCGTCATAACCATCGGTGACCAACAGCAGGATCAACAGCAGCAGCAGGCGCCACTGGTAGGGTGACACCGGGCGTGCGTCGAGCGCCGCGCGAAAGCTGGCTATCTGGTTGTGCATCGCAAGTTACCTGTCTTTTATTGTTATGCCACGGGATCGCGATGGTCGTTGCAGGAGCTAGCTCCTGCGGGCTGAAGCAGTACCTGTGGGAGCGGGTTTACCCGCGAAAGCGTCGGTGGCCTCACCCTTGCATTCGCGGGTAAACCCGCTCCCACAGTGCCCCTGCCAACAAAATGAGTTGGTGGTCAGTCGGGGGTGTCGGGCTGCCTCGCCGGGTGGGCCTGGAGGAAGGCCGAGTGCTGCTCGGCCAGGGCGGCCACCCGGCGAATGCGCGGGTAACCACCAAGGTCGATGTTGAAGCGCTCGGCCGCGTACAGCTGCGGGATCAGGTAGACGTCGGCCAGGCCCGGCGTCGCCCCGAAGCAGAAGCCCTCATCGCCGATCAATTGCTCGACCGCCGCCAGCCCCTGGCTGATCCAGTGGCCGATCCACTGGTTGACCTGGGCCTCTTCGTGCCCCAGCTGACGCAGCTGGTTGAGCACGCTGACGTTGTGCAATGGGTGGATATCGCAACCGATGATCGCCGCCACGCCGCGCACCCTGGCCCGGGCTTCAGGTCCACGGGGCAGCAGTGGCGTTTCGGGGAAGGCTTCCTCCAGGTACTCGATGATCGCCGGCGACTGCACCAGCAGCTCGCCGCTCTCCAGGCGCAGGGCCGGCACCCGGCCCTGGGGGTTGAGCGCCAGATAGTCCGCGCCGCGCTGCTCGCCCTTGAGCAGGTTCACAGGCAAGGCCTGGTAATCCAGGCCCTTGAGCGCCAGGGCAATACGTACCCGATACGACGAGGTGGAGCGGTAGTAGGTGAACAGTTCCATCGCCCTGCCCCTCAGTTGGCCGCGACGATGGTGCCGCGGCACTCGCCGAAGCCGATGCTGGCCACGCCCTCGCGCACGCAACGGGCGCGCAGGATGATCTCGTCGCCGTCCTCGAGGAACTTGCGCACCTCGCCACTGGCCAGTTCCACCGGGTGCTTGCCGCCTTCGGTGATCTCCAGCAGGCTGCCGAACGACCCCGGCGCGGCGCCCGACAGGGTGCCCGAGCCGAACAGGTCGCCCGGTTGCAGCTGGCAGCCGTTGACGCTGTGGTGGGCGACCATCTGCGCCACGGTCCAGTACATGCTGCGGGTGCTGCTCAGGGTCAGGCGATGAGCCGGCAGGTTCTGCTCGCGCATGCGCTCGGTCAGCAGCAGCACTTCCAGCTCGATGTCGAAGGCGCCGGCGGCCTGGTCGCGCTTGTCCAGCAGGTACGACAGCGGCTGCGGGTCACCCTCCGGACGGGCCGGCTGGGCGCAACGGAACGGTTCCAGGGCCTCGGCGGTGACGACCCATGGCGACACCGTGGTGATGAAGCTCTTGGACAGGAACGGGCCCAGCGGCTGGTATTCCCAGGCCTGGATGTCCCGCGCCGACCAGTCGTTGAGCAGGCAGAAGCCGGCCACGTGCTCGGCGGCATCGCCCACCGGGATTGGCTGGCCCATGTCATTGCCTTGGCCGATCCAGATGCCCAGTTCCAGCTCGTAGTCCAGGCGCGCGCAAGGGCCGAAGCTCGGCTCGGTCTGGCCCGCCGGCAGGGTCTGGCCCTTGGGACGGCGCACATCGGCGCCGGAGGCCCGGATGGTCGAGGCGCGGCCGTGGTAGCCGATCGGCACGTGCTTGTAGTTGGGCAGCAGCGGGTTGTCCGGGCGGAACAGCTTGCCAACGTTCTTGGCGTGCTCGATGCCGACATAGAAGTCGGTGTAGTCACCGATCTTCGCCGGCAGGTGCAGCTGGCATTCGCCGGCCGGGTACAGCGCGGCCTTCAGCGCAGCCTGGTGCTCGCTGCCCTCGCCCAGTAGTACCAGCAGGCGCTCGCGCAAGGCCACACGGGCCGCACGGCCGAGGGCGAAGAAAGCGTTCAGCGCGCCGCCGGCGGTGGCTTCGACGGCGGCCTTGGCCGCACCGTCGAACAGGCCGGCGGCCAGCACGGCCTCGAGGTCGAGGATCGCGTCGCCGATGGCCACGCCGCAACGTGGCGCCTGCCCTGGGCGGCTGAAGATGCCCAGGGGCAGGTTCTGCAGCGGGAAGTCGCGGTGCCCGTTGGCGTGCTCGACCCAGCTGCGGGCAATGGCGGTGTGGTTCATCGGTTATCTCCGGTTCGGGTTGAAGGTGCTCGGCAAGGTGGCCCAGCAACTATCGTAGTCGGCCTGCAACTGCGGGCTTTCGAGGGCCTGGCGGCTCGGACGCAGCACCTGGCTGGTCTCGAACATGAAGGCCATGGTGTTGTCGATCTTGTGCGGCGCCAGGTCCACCGAGATGGCCTTGTCGCAGGTCTCGGCGTCCGGGCCGTGGGCACTCATCACCCCGTGCAGCGAGGCGCCGCCGGGCAGGAAGCCTTCGGCCTTGGCGTCGTAGGCGCCGTGGATCAGGCCCATGAACTCGTTCATCAGGTTGCGGTGGAACCATGGTGGACGGAAGGTGTTCTCGGCCACCATCCAGCGCGGCGGGAAGATCACGAAGTCCATGTTGGCCATGCCATGCACGCTGGTGGGCGAGGTCAGCACGGTGAAGATCGACGGATCGGGGTGGTCGAAACTGACCGTGCCGATGGTGTTGAAGCGGCGCAGGTCGTACTTGTACGGCACGTTGCTGCCGTGCCAGGCAACCACGTCCAGCGGCGAATGCTGCAGCTCGCAGGCCCAGTGTTCGCCGAGGAACTTCTGCACCAGCTGCACCGGGCCGGTGCTTTCTTCGTAATGGGCGACCGGGGTAAGGAAGTCACGCGGGTTGGCCAGGCCGTTGCTGCCGATCGGGCCGAGGTCCGGAATGCGCAGCGGCGCACCGTGGTTCTCGGCGATGTAGCCACGGGCCTGGGCATCGAGCAGTTCGACCCGGAACTTCATGCCCCGCGGGATCACCGCGATCTCCAGCGGCTCGACCACGAGCACGCCCAGCTCGGTGGCGATGCGCAGGCGGCCTTGCTCGGGCACCAGCAGCAGCTCGCCGTCGGCATTGAAGAACACCCGCTCCATGGAACGGTTGGCGCGGTAGATGTAGATGCTCACGCCAGCCGGCTTTTCCGATGCCGAGTTGGCCACCATGGGCACCCAACCGTCAATGAAGTCGGTCGGTTCGGACGGGATCGGCTGGGGGCTCCAACGCAGGCGATTGGGGTTGATGGCGCCCAGCGCGCCGGTCAGCGGCTGGCGCTCCAGGCGCTCGAAGCGCGGGTGCAGCGCCGACGGGCGAATGCGGTACAGCCAGGTACGGCGCAGTTCGCTGCGGGTCATGGTGAAGGCAGTGCCCGACAGCAGCTCGGCGTACAGCCCGTAGGGTGCCTTCTGCGGCGAGTTCTGCCCGACCGGCAGGGCGCCGGGCAAGGCTTCGCTGGCGAATTCGTTGCCGAAGCCGCTCAGGTACTCGAGTTCAGGGGAAGTGTCGCGGGTCATCGGTGCCTCCAGGCTGCTGGGAGCCATTGCGGGCAGCTGGCTGCGGGCCCGATCCTGAAACCGGCACCAAGGGCGGCAGCGCGTCTGCATTGTTTTTATCGTAATCAGATTACGAATAACGTAATTTGCCCGCGCGCAGGCGTCAAGCTATAAAGGCGCCACTCCATGAAATCTGCATAGAAGCCCCCCATGGCCAAAGCCAGCAGCAGTGCCGACAACGGCAAACAGAAGGTCCGCTCGGCGGAAGTCGGCACCGACATCCTCAAGGCCCTGGCCGAACTCTCCCCCTCCACCTCGCTGTCACGCCTGGCCGAGCATGTCGAGATGCCAGCGAGCAAGGTGCACCGCTACCTGCAGGCACTGATCGCCAGCGGCTTCGCCGAGCAGGACCCGGCCACCAACCACTACGGGCTCGGGCGCGAGGCGTTGCGGGTAGGCATGGCGGCCCTGGGCAGCATCGATGTGCTGAAGGTGGCCGCGCTGCCGCTGTCGCAGTTGCGCGACGAGCTCAACGAAAGCTGCTTCATCGCCGTGTGGGGCAACCAGGGCGCGACCGTGGTGAGTATCGAACCGGCGGTGCGGGCGGTGACGGTGGTGACCCAGATCGGCTCGGTGCTGCCGTTGCTGAGTTCGTCCACCGGGCTGGTATTCGCCGCCCACTTGCCCGAGCGGGAGACCGTGGAGCTGCGCGACCAGGAGCTGGCCTCGCTCGGCCAGAAGGCGGACGACTATGCGCCCCTGCTGGAGCAGATCCGCCAGCGCGGCCTGCACCATGTGCACGGGTTGCTGATGCCGGGGGTGGATGCGCTGTCCGCGCCGGTGTTCAACGCCATGGGCCAGGTCGCCGCGGTGATGACCGTGGTCGGGCCGACCTCGATCTTCCATGCCGACGAGCACGGCCCGGCCGCCCGACGCCTGCTCGCCGCCACCCAGGCCACCAGCTGGCGGATGGGATACGGCGCGGATCAGTGAAAGGGCTTACAAAGCATTACGGATTTTCACTGCACAGTCTGGCTATAGTCCGCCTTGCACTTTTACCCGAAACGTAAAGGTGAATGTCATAAGCGGCTATTTTTCCCACGGGTTCAAGCGCTTATTCTGATCTCACTGGCCGGCACGAAGGGCTCTCCCCCCCGCCTTTCGCGCCCGCTCAGGTTCACCGACGTTGATTTTGAAGCTCCTTGATCTAACGTCTCGATTGGCCGCTGCGATTGCAGCGGCCTTTTTTATTTGTGCAAGAATCGCTTGGCAAAATCTGGTGGGAATTGGCTGGTTGAGAGCGGGCTTGGTACGGGCTGCGTGCGAGCGGGGGCTGCGTAGGAGCGGGTATGCGAGCGAGGCTGCGTGGGAGCGGGCTTGCCCCGCGATCACGGGCGAAGCCCGTGCCATGTGGCGCCGTTGCCTGGACCGGCCTCATCGCGGGGCAAGCCCGCTCCCACGCATACCCCGCTCGCATGCCCGCTCACATGCCACGCACGCGAATCCGACCATGCCGTGACACGCGCGCCTCAACCCAGCGGATACTTCTGCAAGTTCGCCATCATCTGCTGCAACGCCTGCAGGCTGTCCTGCGGATGCCCGGCACCCTCGAAGTCGCCAATCCGCGCCCAGTTGTCCGCCACCTGCTCGGGCGTGAATCCTTCGCGCGGGTCGAAACCCACGCCCTGGCTGCGCTCCCAGCGCACCTTGCCGACCCAGCCGCCGCCCACCTCGAACAGCTCGCCGCTGTCCTGGCACTGATCGCTGCCCAGGTACACCACCAGCGGGCTGATCAGCTCGGGTTGCAGCCGCTCGAACACCTGCGGCGGGATCAGCCCCTCGGTCATGCGCGTGCCGCCGGTCGGGGCGATGGCGTTGACCAGGATGCCGTGCTTGCGGCCTTCGATGGCCAGGGTGCGGGTCAGCCCGTAGAGACCGAGCTTGGCCATGCCGTAGTTGGCCTGGCCGAAATTGCCGTAGATGCCCGAAGTGGACGAGGTGAAGATCACCCGCCCCCAGTTCTGCGCCCGCAGGTGCGGCCAGGCGGCGTGGGTAACCTTGTAGGCGCCCTCGACGTGCACGCGATAGACCAGCTCCCAGTCGCTGTCTTCCATCTTGTGGAAGGTCTTGTCGCGCAGGATGCCGGCGTTGTTGACCAGCACATCGACGCGGCCGTAGGTATCCAGGGCCTGCTCGACGATGCGTGCGCCGTCGGTGACCGAGTCATGGTTGGCGATCGCCGAACCGCCCGCGGCGCGGATCTCCTCCACCACGCGGTCGGCCGCCGTTGCGTTGGCGCCTTCGCCGTGGGTCGACCCGCCCAGGTCGTTGACCACCACCCGCGCGCCGCGCGCGGCGAACAGCAGCGCATGGGCCCGGCCCAGGCCGCCACCGGCCCCCGTGACGATCACCACTCGATCCTGCAGACGTACTGGTTCGCTCATGCTCAAGGCTCCTGGCAATGAAGGGATGCAACGCAGTCTCCGCCAGCCGCCGGGGCCGGGCAATCAAGCGCACCGTGGCGAATGCC
Source organism: Pseudomonas sp. TE31087 (assembly GCF_057284075.1). NCBI lineage: Bacteria > Pseudomonadati > Pseudomonadota > Gammaproteobacteria > Pseudomonadales > Pseudomonadaceae > Pseudomonas > Pseudomonas sp. TE31087. The sequence goes on along the minus strand of NZ_JBXVNN010000001.1, from coordinate 5,196,323 downwards.
GCCCGATAACGCCCGGCGATGATCGCCCGGTCAGGACCAGGCGACCTTCAGCGGCACATAGCTCATCGGTTGCTCACGAAAGGCCAGGTAGTGGCGCAGCACCTGCACCGGCGCCTCGGTGTGCGGGTAATGGCCGATGCCCTGCAGCACCACGGTGTCGGGCTCCGGCACCAGTTCGCGGTAGCGTTCGACCATGTGCGCGCCGGACAAAGGATCCACCGCGCCATTGATGAAGCGCAGCGGCACGCCCGGGCGTTGCAGCGCCGCGACCCAGCGTTCGCGCTGGGCCCTGCGCTCGGGCAGGAAGCTGATGAGCCGGTGCAGGATGCGTGGGCCGCGGTTGGAGGCGATCAGGCTCCAGTAGTCGTCCAGGGCGCTTTCGCTGGGGTGGGTGCAGGGGCCGTAGACCTGGGTGACGTTGCGCACCAGGTCGTCGCGCCCGAACGAGCGCCCGACCAGCCAGCCCAGGCGGCTGAGCAGCAGCTTTTGCACCAGCAGCACGCGGCAACTCTCGGGGAACAGCCCACTGTTGAGGAACACGCAACTGGCCACCTCCAGCCGCTGTTCATGGTGCCTGGCCAGCAGCTCCTGGGCGACACTGCCGCCGTAGTCATGGGCCAGCAGGTGCACCGGCTGGTCGATGTGCAGGTGCGCCAGCAACGCCTGCTGCAGGTCGGCCTGCTCGAGCAGGCTGTAGTCGTGGTCCGCGGGCTTGGCCGAGTCGCCGAAGCCGAGCATGTCGCAGGCCACCACGCGAAAACGCTGGGTCAGGGGTGCCCACAGGTAGTGCCAATCCCAGCTGGCCGTGGGGAAACCGTGAAGCAATAGCAGGGGCTCTCCTTGCCCTGCCGTCCAGTAGCGGATGCTCTGGCCCCGGAAGGTGAAACCCTGGCTCCGGGTGCGCCAGACGCACAATGGAATCTCGGCCAGTGGCATCACGGTCGTCCCGGTGGATAAGTGTCGGAAGAGGGCAAGGCTGCGTTCATTGCATGTCACCTCGGCACATACATGTGCTCTCTATGTCGAGGCTCAGTCTAGAAGCCTATACGAAGGTGATAAGTCGCCTTGGCAGCCAGCCTGATGACCGTGCGAGTCAGTGGCACGAACGGTCAGATCAGCTTCATCAAAAGCGGCGCCGCGAGCAGGTTGAGCAGCCCGGTCAGGACCATGACCAGGCCGGCCACCGAGCCCTCCTCGCGGCCGACCTCCTGGGCCCGGCTGACGCCCGCGCCATGGGCGCCGACGCCGAACAGCGCGCCCCGCGCCAACGGCGTGCGCAGTGGCAGCCAGCGCAGCAGGATGCCGCCGAACATCGCCCCGAGCACGCCGGTGAACATCACGAACACCGCCGTCAGTTCCGGCACGCCGCCCAGGTCCTGGGCCACCGGCATGGCAAACGGCGTGGTGATCGAGCGCGGCAGCAGCGACAGGCTGACCGCATCGTCCAGCGCCAGCAGGTGCGCCAGCGCCCAGGAGCTGCCGATCGAGGCCACACTGCCGGCCAGCATGCCCACCAGCAGCGCCGGCCAGTGGCGCGCCAGCAGTGCCCGCTGCTGCCAGATCGGCACCGCGAAGGCGACGGTGACCGGGCCCAGCACGCCCATCAGCCAGTGGGTGTTGCGGGCATATTCGGCGTAGGCGGTGTGCAGCGGCACGGCCACCGCCAGCAGCAGCGCCGGCACCAGGATCAGCGGCGACAGCAGGTAGCGCCCGCTGCGCCGGTACAGCCAGCGGCTGCCCAGGTAGGCGCCCAGGGTCAGCGCCAGCCAGAACAGCGGCATGGGTTCAAGGCTCATGGCGCAACCTCCAGCGGCACACCAGTTCCACGGCCAGCGCGGTAACGACCATAACCAGCAGCGTGCTCAGGGCGATCACCAGCAAGATGCGCCAGCCTTCGCTGCGCAGCAGGCTGCCGTAGTCCAGCAGGCTCATCAGCGCCGGGATGAAGAACAGCAGCATCTCGGCCATCAGCCAGCCGGCGCCCAACTGAAGGGTGGCCGGCTTGAGCACGCCGGTCGCGAACAGCACCAGCAGCAGCGCCAGGCCCATCACCCCGGCGGGGATCGGCCAGGCCAGCCAGGCGGCCAGCTGGCCACCGATCAGGAACAGGCCCAGCAACACCGTCAGCTCGGCGAGCAGGCGCAGGGTTTTCTTCAGCAATTCAGGATTCATGGCGGGGTTCCTCGACAACGTGCCCATTGTAGAAGTCGCGCACCTAGGCCAGAAGCGAATTGTTAGACTGACAGCCATTCCAGAATGGAATCGAGCGATCATGGAATTCAAACAGCTGCGCAGTTTTATCGAGGTCGTTCACAAGGGCGGCTTCACCCAGGCGGCGACCACCCTGCACATCAGCCAGTCGGCGGTGAGCAAGCAGGTCGCCCAGCTGGAACAGGCTATCGGCCAGCCCCTGCTGGAACGTCAGGGTTCGCAATTGCTGCTGACCGCCGCCGGGCGCATCGTCCTGGAGCGAGGCGAGGCGCTGTTGCGCCAGCGCCAGGAGCTGCAGAGCGAACTGGACGACCTCAGCCAGATGGCCCGCGGCGAGCTGCGCCTGGGCCTGCCGCTGCTGGGCAGCGACGCGTTGTTCGCCGGGTTGTTCGCCGAGTACCGGCGGCGGCATCCGAACATCTCGATCCAACTGCTCGAAGGCGGCAGCCGCATGGTCGAGCAGGCGGTGAGAAGCGGCGAGCTGGAACTGGGCGGCAGCCTGACGCCGAGCGATCCGGCGTTCGATTACCAAGCCTTTTGCAATGAGCCGCTGGAGGCACTGCTGCCCGCCGGCCACCCGCTGGCCGGGCAAGCCGACGTCGCCCTGGCGCAACTGGCCGACACGCCGTTCCTGCTGTACCAGCGCAGCTTCGTGTTGAATGATCGGTTGCTCAGTGCCTGCCAGCAGGAGGGTTTTACGCCCAGGGAAGGCGGACGCAGCGGCCAGGCGGACTTTCTTGCCGCGCTGGTGGCGGCCGGGCAAGGCGTGGTGTTGCTGCCGGCGGTCGTCGCGCGGGCGCTGGAGCGGCCAGGGGTGGTACGCCTGCCGTTGCGGGCGCCGGAGTACCTGCGCTGGGACATCGCCTTCATCTGGCGGCGCGGGGCTTACCTGTCGCGGGCGGCGCAGGCGTGGCTGGCGTTGTTGCGCGAACATTCAGCCATGCGTTGAGGCGACCGGCCCTATCGCGGGGCAAGCCCGCTCCCACGAGCATCATGCAGCTTTCGTGGGAGCGGGCTTGCCCCGCGATAGGACCGGTCCAGGCAACATCAGCCTTCAAGGGCAGCCACAAACTCCGCCAACCACGGCTCGGCATCGGTCTCCGGCGTTACCGTCTCGCTGGCATCGAGCCGCAGCATCGGCAGCACCTCGTTCACCCCCAGCTCGGCAAACAGCTCGCGCATCTGCTCGCCGCCGCCGCAGTAAGTATCACCATAGCTCGAGTCGCCCAGGCCGATCACCGCCCCCGGCAAACCACGCCAGGTCGCCGGCAGCACGTCACGAATGGTGCTGTACAGCGGCATCAGGCTGTCGGGCAGTTCACCCATGCCGGTGGTCGAGGTCACTGCCAACAACGCATCCGGGGCAAAGCCCTCGATGTCCTGCAGGGTGGCGCGGGCGGCGTGCCAGGCTTCAAGGCCGGCGGCCTTGAGCAGCGACTCGGCGTGACGGGCGACTTCTTCGGCGGTGCCGTATACCGAACCGGAAATAATGGCGACTTTCATCGGGTGAGGATTCCGAAACTGAGTGAAAACGTAGGATACTAGCACTCGACAGTGGCAAAAGGCCGCCTATGCCTAAAGTCACACACTTCAGGATTATCCGACGAATGACCGGAACGAAGCGTATTGCCCACTGTCCACCACCGTGAAGAAATCGCCCTTACCGATCGCCCCTTCGAGTTCGACCATGCAAGCAGACGCCCTACTCTCCCAGGACGAACTGGATTTCATCCAGGACATGCAGCATTCGCCCCAGCTGAACCTGGCCGACCCCATGTCGAGCCTGCTGGTCAATGGCGACCGTCGTCTGAAGGACCTGCTCACCCGCCTGGTGGCCAACGAGCAGGTGACCCTGCAGGCCAGCTTCAACAACCAGCAGTTAAGCTTCCCTCTGCAACTGGTCGAGGATGAATTCCACGCCCTGCACCTGCAACTGGGCTCGCCGGACATCTACGAGGACGGCCCCATGCTGCGGCCCTGGCGCCTGTCGCTGGAGCGGCCGAGCGCCCTGCTCGACGACCATGGCCAGGCCAGCGACCTGTGGGTGCGGGACATCTCGTTCAAGGGCGTGCTGCTGGAAGTCCGTGGCCAGCGCGAGGCGCCGTCCCGCTTCAAGCTGCGCTTCGCCGCCGCGGATATCCCGCCGATCGGCCTGCACGGCGTGCTGCGCCGACGCATCGGCCCGCGCCTGGCCGCCTATGACCTGTCACATAGCCCGGCCGAAGAAATCGAACGCCTGCGCGAGTACATCCTGCAGGCCCACCGCCAGGCTCACCCCGAGCTGCACGCCCAGGCCCCTGCCGCCTTCTGACGACCGTCCAGCCGCTGAAACTGACCGGTCATGCGTGTTCGCGCATAATCTGCGCCCGATTCTTGCAAGCACGCCTGCGCCGCCCACCACCCCGGGCCGCATGCCAAGGGGCCGGCTACCCGCCAGCCCCGTCGCCAGGAGATACACGATGTCTACCCCACCCGTCACCTTGATGGTGTCGCGCCGCGCCGCCTGTGGCCGCTACCAGGACCTGCTGGCCTGGCTGCACGAAGGCGAGCAGCTGGCCACCGACTTCCCCGGTTACCTGGGCTCGGGCATCCTCGCGCCGCCGGCCGAGGGCGATGAATTCCAGATCATCTTCCGCTTCACCGACGAGCAGACCTTGCACGCCTGGGAGCACTCCGCCTCGCGCCGGACCTGGCTGGAGCGCGGCGACGGCCTGTTCGAACGCCCCAAAGAGAGGCGTGTGAGCGGCATCGACGACTGGTTCGGCACCAATACGGTGCAAAAACCGCCACGCTGGAAACAGGCCACGGCCATCTGGCTGGCGTTCTTCCCGGTCTCGCTGCTGTTCAACTTGCTGTTCGGCCACTGGCTGGCAGCGCTGGAACTACTGCCCCGCGTGCTGCTCAGCACCCTGGCCCTGACCCCCTTGATGGTGTACCTGTTCATCCCGCTGTCCACCCGTTTGCTGGCCGGCTGGCTGAACGCCGCGCCGCAGGCCCCGAGCGACCGCCCCCAGGGGCTGCGCAGCCGCTGAGGCACGGGCTCGCAAGGCCGCGCAGTTCGGGTATGCTGGGGCATCACGCACGGACAGACGAACAGACCGCCCGCACATGAACAGCCCAATCCTCATCACCGGCGCCAGCCAGCGCGTCGGGCTGGCCCTGGCCCTGGAGCTGGCCCAGGCCGGCCATACGGTGGTCAGCGCCAGCCGCAGCCTGCATGCCCAGGCGGCCCACCCGAACATCCGGCAGTTCCAGGCCGACCTGACCCGCAGTGAAGACCGTCAGGCCCTGATCGACCACCTGCACGGCCACTACGACGGCCTGCGCGGGATCATCCACAACGCCTCGCTGTGGCTCGACGACGGCCTGGACAACCTCGACACCATGTTCCGCCTGCACGTCGAGGCGCCCTACCACCTCAACCTGGCCCTCGGCGAATGGCTGAACAAGGTGGACAAGGCCGATATCATCCACATCTGCGACGAGACCTCCTCGCGCGGCAGCAAGAGCCACATCGGCTACGCCGCGACCAAGGCCGCGCTGCAGAACATGGTGCTGTCGTTCGCCGAAAAGTACGCGCCCAAGGTGCGGGTCAACGGTATCCTGCCGGGCCTGTTGATCCTCAAGGAAGGCGGCGACGAGCAGTACCGCCAGCAGACCCTGAAAAAGGCCCTGCTCGAATTCGAACCCGGCGCCCGCCCGCTGATCGACGCCGTGCTGTTCCTGCTCGAAAGCCAGTACAGCACCGGTAGCCAGGTGGTCATCAACGGTGGCCGCCATCTGAAGAACCGCATGACCTGAAGAGACCGCCCATGACCCCGCAACAACAGCTCGAACTCGAAGCCGCCGCGTTCCGGCGCCTGGTCGACCATCTGCAGAAACGCACCGACGTGCAGAACATCGACCTGATGAACCTCTCCGGCTTCTGCCGCAACTGCCTGTCGAAATGGCTCAAGGCCGCCGCCGACGATCGCCAGATCGAGCTGAGCCTGGACGATGCCCGCGAGCAGGTGTACGGCATGCCCTACGCCGAGTGGAAAGCCCAACACCAAAAAGAAGCCAGCGCCGAGCAACAGGCGGCGTTCGAACAAGGAAAACCCCGTGACTGACCTGAACACCCTGCGCAGCAGCCTCGCCAGCGGCGAACACGTTTTCGCCGACACCCTGGCGTTCATCGCCGCGAACTACAGCTACCAGCCCCAGGCCTTCGACAACGGCGACGTGCACAATGCCGCCGGGCAGAACGAAGGCTCGTGCAAGACCCTGGGCCTGGCGCTGCTGGAAGGGCTGAGCGACCAGGAAGCACTGTTGGCCTTCGGCGAGCACTACCGCAGCGTGGTGGCCACCCCCGAGGGCAGCGATCATGGCAATATCCGTGCGCTGATCAAGCATGGGCTGGCCGGCGTGAAGTTGACCGCCCAGCCGCTCACGCGCCTGGCCTGACTTCGCGTCTCGCCCATCGCGGGGCAAGCCCGCTCCCACTGCTGGTGGGAGCGGCGGTGCGCCGATGCGACTTGCCCCGCGATGGGCCCTCAACCGATAACGCGACCCGGCACCTGGCCCTGCAACTGCCCTTCTCGCAGCCATCCCAGCGCAATCGGCCACAAACTTTCACGAAACCGATCGTGAAAGAACGCGAAATGCCCGATCTCCTCCACCGCGATATCCACAGGCGCCACCCTTAGGTGCCGACGCTCGGCCTGCCGCAGATACCCCAACAACCTCTCGGTGGCCGCCACCGTGCCGAACGGATCGTCGGTCAAGCTGACGGCCAGGGTCGCCGCCCGCACCTGTTCGAACGGCGCCGCCTCGAGCAGGCGCCCACTGGGCCGGTGCTCGTAGCGCGGCGTGCGGGTGCTCCAGTCGTGCACCACACCAGCCGGGGTATCCTCCAGCCAGCCCAGGCGCTTGCCGGGAAAGTAGCCGAACACCCGGGTCAACAGCGGCATCAGCACATGCCATTTGCCGAACAGCTGCCAACGCTGCTCCGCCGCGTAGTCACGCCAGTAGGCGAACTGCGCCCCCACCAGCACCGCATGGCGCACCTGCGCCGCCGAAGGCGCCAGCCCCAGCGCCCAGCCGCCGAAACTGTGGCCGACCACATGCACCGGCTGGCCGGGATGCTCGGCGACGGCCAATTGCAGCATCGCCTCGAAGTCCAGCCGCCCCCAGTCGCTCCAGGACGCCTGGAAGCCGCGCAGCGTGGCCGGGCGCGATTCGCCGATGCCGCGGTAGTCATAGGTGAGCACGTCGAAGCCCTGGGCGAACAGGTAGTCGGCGAATCGCGAGTAGTAACGGCAGCGCACCGAGGTGGCGGCGTTGATGATCACCAGCGCTCGCCCGGGATCGGGCTCGGCGTGGCGCCAGCGGAATCCGCCGAGGCTGTAGCCGTCGGCGGCGACATGACGAAAGGCACAGGCGGGTTGGGTGAGGCTGCTCATGGCGCGCTCCCTGCGGCGTCGCGCCATGCTGGCGGACGGGCTGTTGTCGTGCGCCCACGCTAGCAAAAAAATCGGTGGCTGTACCGGCCCTATCGCGGGGCAAGCCCGCTCCCACGCTACCCTGCCCAGTTCAGGGTAGCGTGGGAGCGGGCTTGCCCCGCGATAGTTCAAGCAGTCGGCAGGGCCCGCGCCACACCCGGCTTGCGCAGCACCGCCAGGCGCGAGCCGTGGTAGCGGGTCTCGCGGAACAGCTTCCAGCGGCCAAACAGGCCATACACATGCATCACCCGACCCTGCTCGTGGTAACCCATGCGCAGGTGCAGCTTCATGGCTGGCACGTTGTGGGTCTCCACCACATCCACCACCTTGTGACAGCCTTTCTCACGCATGGCGTTCCACAGTTCGACCTGGGCGGTTACCGACAGCTCGCTGCCGAAGTAGGGCCGGGTCATTTCGCCGCCGAATTCGAAGAACTCGCCCGGTTTCACCGGGAAGGTGCAACCGTAGTAGTGCTTGTCGTGATAGTCGACCACGCTGGCCCAGATGAAGGCCACGGCGTCGCCCTGCTCGTCCAGGTACATGTGCCCGGTGTGCCCGGCGGCGGCCAGTTCGCGCATGGTCTCGACGCGGTCGCCGAAATACGCGGCGAAGGCGTCGGCGTTGGCGGGGGTGATCTGCACCAGGGTGACCGGCGTGTGGGCCTTGAGGCTGTGGGGTGGCACTGGACTGATCAGGTCGCGCTCCATCCACAGCAGTTCCCAGTGGAAGAACACGTAGCGTTCGAACAACGTCTTGAAGGTGCGCTTGAGGCCCTTCTGGCGGATGCGTTCTTGTAGTTTTTGCAGTGCGCCCATTGCTCCCTCCCTGGCCCCGGCGGAATTGCAAGGCCAATAGCTGGGGTATAGATCAGGCGGAGGGTGCCCATGGCAAAGGGCCATTGGGTGATTTGTTTCAGAATATTAACAAGTCGTCGGCGGGAACCGCGCAGCCGTCATCAACGGCTGCGCGGTCAAGGACTTGCTTACAGCTCGATGCAGTCGAACCGTACGTCGGTCGCCACGTCTTCGTCGTAGTTGACGTCAGCGCGCTCGAAGCCGAACAGGTTGAGGAACTGCTTCTTGTAACCAGCGTAGTCGGTCAGCTCGAACAGGTTCTCGGTGGTCACCTTCGGCCACATCGCACGGCAGGCGTCCTGCACGTCATCACGCAGTTCCCAGTCGTCCAGACGCAGACGGCCTTCGTCGTCCAGGGCAGCCGGCGCACCGTCCGCACGGTACATGCGCTCACGGAACATGCGGTCCAGCTGGTGCTGGGTACCTTCGTGGATACCCTTCTCCTGCATGATCTTGAAGACCATCGACAGGTACAGCGGCATCACCGGGATCGCCGAGCTGGCCTGGGTGACCACCGACTTCAGTACGGCCACGTTGGCACTGCCACCGACTTTCTTGCCCAGGCGCTGGGCGGTTTCGTCCAGGTCCTGCTTGGCCTTGCCCAGCGCGCCGTCCCAGTAGATCGGCCAGGTGATGTCGGAGCCGATGTAGCTGAAGGCCACGGTGCGGGCCTGCGGCGCCAGCACGCCAGCGGCGTTCAGGGCGTCGATCCACAACTCCCAGTCCTGGCCGCCCATCACGGTGACGGTGTCGGCGATTTCCTGCTCGGTGGCCGGCTCGATGCTGGCCTCGATGATGGTGTCCTTGTTGGTGTCGATGGCGGTCGACTTGTACGGCTGACCGATTGGCTTCAGTGCCGAACGCACCAGCTCACCGGTCTGTGGCAGCTTGCGCACCGGCGAGGCCAGGGAGTAGATCACCAGGTCGACCTGGCCGCCCATTTCGTTCTTGATCAGCTCGATGACCTTGGCACGGGCTTCGTCGGAGAAGGCGTCACCGTTGATCGACTTGCTGTACAGGCCTTCGGCCTTGGCGAACTTGTCGAATGCGGCGGCGTTGTACCAGCCGGCGGTACCGGGCTTGGTCTCGGTGCCCGGCTTTTCGAAGAACACGCCCAGGGTATCGGCCTTGAAGCCGAACGCCGCGGTGATGCGCGCGGCCAGGCCGTAGCCGCTGGAGGCGCCGATCACCAGGACTTTCTTCGGACCATCCTCGCGCACGCCCAGCTTGCGGGTGGCTTCGATCTGGTCACGGACGTTGAGCTCGCAGCCCTTGGGGTGAGTCGTGGTGCAGATGAAACCGCGAACCTTGGGATGAATGATGGCCAATGTCTGTACCTCGTCAGGTTTAGGCTGGGGCAGCACCCGGATTCGGGGCGCTGCCGTTTGATCTAGAGGGTGAGACTACCCTCGCGGGATATCCGACACATATTACGGGGTGATTCGCATTGCTGCATTGTCTGCACGCCCCCATTCGCCGGCAAAGCCGGCGCCTACAGGTACGGCGTTGATCTTGAGGCTGGCGCGGTCCTGTAGGAGCGGCCTTGTGTCGCGAAAGGGCCGCAAAGCGGCCCCGGCAATCTTTGTGTCAACACTGAAATCCTGGGGCTGCTGCGCGGCCCTTTCGCGGCGCAAGGCCGCTCCTACAGGGACGGTGCTGGCTGCAAGGCTTCGCGCAACCATGCCAGGAACTGCCGCGCCAACGGATCCTCCTGGCTTTCCCAATGCACCAGGCAGCTCCACACCGGCCCGCGTACACGCTGTGCCGACAAGGGCCGCAAACGTCCCTCGTCGACCATCCGCTGCGCCAGCAGCTGACTGACCAGGGCAATCCCCAGCCCCTCGCCCGCCGCCTCCAGCAGCAGCCCCGGGTCGGAGAAATTCAGCCCCTTGCCCTGCTGCCCTACCTCCTCGCCGCCCTCCAGCTGCCAGTGGCTCCAGTCCATCTCGCGCTCGCCGTGCAAGGTCGTGCGCCCGGTCTCGGATAATGTCGGGTGACAAGCCGGATACAGCGTGTCCTGGTGTAGCACAGTGAAGCTGCATTCAGCCTGCGGGCCGATATCGTCGCGAATCGCCAGGTCGATGGTCTCGCTGGCCATGTCCGGCACCTCGAAGCTGGTGAACAGCCACAGGTCCACGTCCGGGTGACACCGGTGGAAATCCGCCAGGCGCGGTAACAGCCAATGCCGGGCGAAGGCCGGGGTGGTATTGACCACCAGCTGGTTGGGCTTGCGGTATTGGTCGAGACGACGAATCCCCACCGCCAGCTGCTGCAGCAAGGCCTGGGTGGTGCTGAGCAGGTCATGCCCGGCATCGGTCAGGCTGACACTGCGCCCGCTGCGATGAAACAAGGGCTGTTCCAGGTAGCTTTCCAGGCTGCGGATCTGCTGGCTGATCGCCGACTGGGTGAGGTTCAGGGCCTCGGCGGCCTTATGGAAGCTGCCCAGGCGGGCGGCGGCTTCGAAACCACGCAGGGCTTTGAGCGGGGGCCAATGCTTGAGCATGCTGATAAGCCTGACTAATCAGAAATACGCTAAATCTATCGTTTGTCGCGCCACTTTCCCAGCCATAACATGGGCAGCAACACCCGCGACGGCGGGCTTCGTTGATAACAATCCCTAATAGATCGGAGTTCACTATGACCCTGTCCCGCGACAGCGGCTGGCGCATGCCTGCCGAATGGGCCCGCCACGCCGCCACCTGGATGATCTGGCCACACAACAAGCCGCTGTGGGAGTCGGGCTGGGGCGTGACCCTGGCCGACGTGCAGCGCGACTATGCCCGCGTGGCCGCCGCCATCGCCCGCTTCGAGCCGGTGAAGATGGTGGTCGATCCTTCGGCCATGGCCATTGCCCGCGAACTGTGCGGCCCCGGCATCGAGCTGGTCGAACTGGCCGTGGACGACAGCTGGTGCCGCGACAGCGGCCCGACCTTCCTCGTCCACCCGCAACAGGGCGTGGCCGGCCTGAGCTGGCGCTTCAACGCCTGGGGCGACAAGTCCGAGCATGGCAAGGACCGCAGCCTGGCCCGGCGCATCCTCGACCACCTCGGCCTCGAAGGCCTGAGCACCCCGCTGTGCAACGAAGGCGGCGCCATCCACGTCGACGGCGAAGGCACGCTGATCACCACCGAGTCGGTGCTACTCAATCCCAACCGCAACCCGGGCCTGAGCAAGGCCGACTTCGAGGACTGCTTCGCCCGCCTGCTGGGCATCCGCAAGACCATCTGGCTGCCGGGCGACCCGCAGTACGTCACCGGCGACATGACCGACGGCCATGTCGATGGCGTGTGCGCCTTCGCCCGCCCCGGCGTGCTGCTGGTGGACGCCACCCACGACCAGGGTTCGGTGTACGCCGAAGTGGCCCGCGAGAACCGCCGCGCCCTGGAACTGGCCACTGATGCCCAGGGCCGGTCGTTCGAGCTGCTCGACCTGTACGAGGCCACGGCGGCCGTGGACACCGAAGCCGAGGTGTTCTGCGCCTCCTACACCAACTTCTACCTGGCCAACGGCGCGGTGATCATGCCGGCCTACGGCATCGACGCCGACCAGGCCGCCGCGCAGCAGCTGGCCCTGGCCTTCCCCGGCCGCGAAGTCGTGCCGGTGCGCATCGACCACATCGCCCACGGCGGCGGCGGCATCCACTGCATCACCCAGCAGCAGCCGGCCTGGCAGGGAGCGCGCCCATGAGCACCTTGCGCATCGCCACCACGCAGATGGCCTGCAGCTGGGACCTGGCCGCCAACCTCGAGCGCGCCGAGCAGCTGGTGCGCCAGGCCGCCGCCCAGGGCGCCCAGGTGATCCTGCTACAGGAGCTGTTCGCCACCCCGTACTTCTGCATCGAGCAGTGCCACAGCCACCAGGCCCTGGCCCAGGACTACCACGACAGCCCGTTGCTCAAGCGCTTCGCCGCCCTGGCCAAGGAGCTGGGCGTGGTGCTGCCGCTGAGCTGGTATGAGCGCGCCGGCAATGCCTTCTTCAACTCGCTGACCGTGGCCGACGCCGACGGCCGCCTGCTGGGCATCTACCGCAAGACTCACATCCCCAACGCCATCGGCTATCAGGAGAAGGAGTACTTCAGCCCCGGCGACACCGGCTTCAAGGTCTGGGACACCGCCTTCGGCCGCCTGGGCATCGGCATCTGCTGGGACCAGTGGTTCCCCGAGACCGCCCGCTGCCTGGCGCTGATGGGCGCCGAGGTGCTGCTGTTCCCCACCGCCATCGGCTCGGAGCCGGGCGCCGCCGAGTTGGATTCGCGCGACCATTGGCAGATGGCCATGCGTGGCCACGCCGCCGCCAACCTGCTGCCGGTGGTGGCCGCCAACCGGGTCGGCCACGAGGTCGCCCGTAGTGACGACAACCTGTCGATGCACTTCTACGGCTCGTCATTCATCTGCGACCACAAAGGCGCCATGCTGCAAGAAGCCGACCGCGACAGCAGCGGCGTGTGGCTGCACGACCTGGACCTGGAACGCATGCGCGAGGACCGCCTGACCTGGGGCATCTACCGTGACCGTCGCCCCAGCATGTATGCGCCGCTGATGACCCTCGACGGCCGTACCCCACAAACCGCGAGGGCCTGAACCATGCCAAGCCGTCCATCGAAACTGCTCGCCATCGCCGCCCTGGTGGCCTGCGCCGGCGCTGCCCAGGCCGAGCAGGAAGCCCTGCGTCTGTACAACTGGGCCGACTATTTTGCCGAGGACACCCTCAAGCGCTTCACCGCCGAAACCGGCATCCCGGTGATCTACGACGTCATGGACGGCAGCGAAGTGCTCGAGGCCAAGCTGATGTCCGGGCGCAGCGGCTATGACCTGGTGTTCCCCGGCGACACCGTGGCCGAACGGCTGATGCGCGCCGGCAGCCTGCGGCCGCTGGACCGCCAGCAACTGACTGCGCTGGATGACATCGAGCCCGGTCTGCGCCAGCTGCACGAGCGCTATCCCAAGGCCAGCCAGGCCACCGTGCCCTACACCTGGGGCACCATCGGCCTGACCATGGACGCGGCGAAGATCCGCGAGCGCATGCCCGACGCCCCGCTGGACAGCCTCGACCTGCTGTTCAAACCGGAGCTGGCGGCCAAGTTCGCCGACTGCGGCATCTCGATGATCGACTCGCCCGACGAAGTGCTGGCCGTGGTCCTCCACTACCTCGGTCGCGAACCACGCAGCGCCAAACGCGAAGACCTGGCCGCCGCCAGCGAACTGCTCAAGGGCATTCGCCCCTATGTGCGCAAGCTGCAGTCACAGCCGGTCACCGAGCTGGTCAACGGCAACACCTGCCTGTCGCTGGGCTACAGCGGCGACGTGATCCAGGCCCAGCGCACCGCCGAGGCCGCCGGCAAGGCCATCGACTTCCAGTACCGCGTGCCCCGCGAAGGCACCACGGTGTGGATGGACACCATGGCCATCCCCGCCGACGCCAAGCACCCGGAATACGCCTATCGTTTCATCAACTTCGTCATGCGCCCGGAGAACATGGCCGCGATCAGCAACTTCACCGGCTACCCCACCGCCAGCGCCAAGGCCCGCCCATTGGTGGACGCGCGCCTGCGTGACAACCCGGACATCTACCTCGCCGATGCCACCTACACCCGGCTGATCCCGGGCAAGGACATCCCCCAGGCCGACATGCGTGCGCGCATGCGCGTCTGGACCCGTTTCAAGACTGCACAGGACTGACCCCATGCCCACTCGCCGTACCTTCCTCCAGCAAATGAGCGTCGTCGCCGGCCTCGGCGCCGCCGCCAGCTTTGGCCTGCCGTTCGGCAGCAACAGCGCCCGCGCCAGCGAGGCCGGTCGCTGGTTCATGCCCGACGAGGGTGAACCGCACCAGCGCGCCTACATCGCCTTCGGCGCCCAGGACGCCATCTGGGAAGACTTCACCGAAGACGTCCAGGCCGCGCTCGGGCGCATCGCCCGTGCCATCGCCGCGTTCCAGCCGGTGACGGTGTTCTGCCGCGCCAGCGAGCGCGACATCGCCGAGGAGGAATGCGGCAGCCACAACATCACCTATGTCGAGACCGAGCTGGACGATATCTGGATGCGCGACATCGGCGCCAACTTCGTGGTCGACGACGATGGCGCGCTGGGCGCGGTGGACTTCAACTTCAACGGCTGGGGCGGCAAGCAGCAGCACCGCTACGACGCCAAGCTGGCAGCCCGCGTCGCCAAATTGGCCGGTGCCCAGTACCAGCGCAGCGAGCTGGTGGGCGAAGGCGGCGGTATCGAAGTGGACGGCCATGGCACCGGGATCATGACCGAGAGCAGCTGGATCAACAGCAACCGCAACCCGGGTTGGAGCAAGGCTCAGGTCGAGGCGGAGCTGAAGGAGCGGCTGGGGCTGCGCAAGATCATCTGGCTGCCGGGCATCAAGGGCAAGGACATCACCGATGCACATGTGGACTTCTACGCGCGCTTCGCGGCGCCCGGCGTGGTGGTGGCGAACCTGGACAACGATCCGGACTCGTACGATCACGAAGTGACCCTTGAGCACCTGGAAATCCTGCGCAACGCCACCGATGCCGATGGCCGCAAGTTGCAGGTGCACACGATGTCGCCACCGCTCAAGCCTCGGCGCAGCAAGTTCAGCGAGGACAATCCGGACTTCGCGGCGGGGTATATCAACTACTTCCTCATCAATGACGCGGTGATCGCGCCGCAGTTCGGTGACCGCAGTGCCGACGAGAAGGCGCGGGCGTTGCTGGTGAAGCTGTATCCGGGGCGCAAGGTGGTGCAGTTGGATATCGATGCGATTGCGGCGGGTGGGGGCGGGATTCACTGCGTGACCAACCAGTGTCCGGCGGTATAGAGACGATCATCGCGGGGCAAGCCCGCTCCCACGCCAGTTCTGCACAAATCCGATCCCACGCCAGTTGTGAAGACGCAGGTCTGGCGTGGGAGCGGGCTTGCCCCGCGATGGGCAGACTCAGGGCTCATCAGACCGCCTTCGCCCCGTCACCATCGACCACGGCAGGTTCTCGCGCAGTCGCACGCTCTCCACCAGCGCCGCCAGCAGGTGCACGCAGACCAGCGCCAGCAGGCCATCGGCCAGCCAGCTGTGCACGGTTTCCAGCCACTCGGCGCCCCACAACGCATCCACCTCCAGCATCATCCAGCCGGTCAGGCCCAGGCTGGCGATGCCGGTCATCATCAGCACCATCACCAGCGCGCCGATCGGCGTGTGCCCCAGGCGGTGATAACGCTCACCGCGCCACAGCGCCCGGGCATGGCCCAGCAGCCGCGCAGGCGTCGGCCAGAAGTCCGCCCAGCGCGCACTGCGCGGCCCGACGAAGCCCCACGTCAGCCGTATCACCAGGCACACGCAGGCGTAGTAACCCAGCCACTGGTGCCAGTCGTCACCGGCCTCGTTGAAGAAATAGTCGCCGAAGAACACCAGCGCGAGCGACCAGTGACACACCCTGAGCAACGGGTCCCACAGCCGCACGCTGGCGGTCACTTATGGTACTCGGTCTTGACCGCCTTGCCCGTCACCGGGTCGTGGTAGATCTCGACCTTGCGGCCGTCCTTGTCGAACCCGTAGATCTCGTAGCAGTTGCCCTTGGTGACCTGGAATTTGTTGATCTTGTAGCCCTGCTCCTTGAGCTGGTCCTGGAACTTGTCGGCATCCTGCCAGGTGCCGCGATCGGCGGTGGTGCACTCTGTCTTGGCGAACGCACCGGCACTGGCGAGCAGCAGGGTGATGGCGAGCACTGAACGGCGCATGAATGGACCCCTTCTGGTTGGTGGGAACCAGCCAAGCTTAGCCCGCCCGATTGAAGGCACCGCCGCAAGCCAATCATTCATTTGAATTTCAGATCAATGGCAAAGAAAAACAAACTTCTCAAATAAGCCCCGGGCGGGGATGCTGTGAGGATCACGCCCGCATCCCGGAGAACAACAATGAACGAAGTCGTCATCGTCGCCGCCACCCGCACTGCCATCGGCAGTTTCCAGGGGGGCCTGGCCAACGTCTCCGCCGTGGAGCTGGGCGCCGCCGTGATCCGCCAGCTGCTGGCCCAGACCCAGCTGGACCCGGCCCAGGTCGACGAAGTGATCCTCGGCCAGGTACTCACCGCCGGCGCCGGCCAGAACCCCGCCCGCCAGGCCGCCGTGAAGGCCGGCCTGCCCTTCGAGGTCCCTGCCCTGACCCTGAACAAGGTCTGCGGCTCGGGCCTCAAGGCCCTGCACCTGGCCACCCAGGCCATCCGCTGCGGTGACGCCGAGGTGGTGATCGCCGGCGGCCAGGAAAGCATGAGCCTGGCGCCCTACGTGATGCCTTCGGCGCGCACCGGCCAGCGCATGGGCCACGGCCAGCTGATCGACAGCATGATCACCGACGGCCTGTGGGACGCCTTCAACGACTACCACATGGGCATCACCGCCGAGAACCTGGTGGACAAGTACGCCCTCACCCGCGAACAACAGGACGCCTTCGCCGCCGAGTCGCAGCGCAAGGCCGTGGCCGCCATCGAGACCGGGCGTTTCAAGGACGAGATCACCCCGATCCACATCCCGCAGAAAAAAGGCGAGCCGCTGGTGTTCGACACCGATGAGCAACCCCGCCCCGGCACCACCGCCGAATCCCTCGGCAAGCTGCGCGCCGCGTTCAAGAAAGACGGCAGCGTCACCGCCGGCAACGCCTCCAGCCTCAACGACGGCGCCGCCGCGGTGCTGCTGATGAGTGCCACCAAGGCCAAGGCCCTGGGCTTGCCGGTGTTGGCGAAGATCGCCGCCTACGCCAGCGCCGGCGTGGACCCGGCGATCATGGGCATCGGCCCTGTGTCCGCGACCCAGCGCTGCCTGGAAAAGGCCGGCTGGCAATTGGCCGATCTGGATTTGATCGAGGCCAACGAAGCCTTTGCCGCCCAGGCGCTGGCGGTGGGCAAACAGCTGGAATGGGATGCGGCGAAGGTCAATGTCAACGGCGGCGCCATCGCCCTGGGCCACCCGATCGGCGCCTCGGGCTGCCGGGTGCTGGTGACCCTGCTGCACGAAATGATCAAGCGCGATGCGAAGAAGGGCTTGGCGACCCTCTGCATCGGCGGCGGTCAGGGCGTAGCCCTGGCAATCGAGCGTTAATTCTCGCCGCCTGAACCTCAGCCGTCGCCTGGCACTGGCTTGAACCGGTGCCCGCGGCGGCGCGCCTCAGTCCTCCAGCAGCGTACAGGCCATCACCAGCGCGTCTTCGCGCCCGCCCGCCACCGGATAGTAGTCTCGACGCCGGCCGATCTCGTTGAACCCATAGCGCTCATACAGGCGATAGGCCGACTGGTTGCTGGCGCGCACTTCGAGGAAACACTCGCGGCCATTGAGCTGGTAGGCCCGCGCCATCAGGTGCTCGAGCAGGCGCAGGCCCAACCCGCAGCCCTGGTTTTCCGGCTTGACGGTGATATTGAGCAGGTGCGCCTCGTCGATGATCACGTTGATCACGCCATGGCCGACCTGCTGCTGGCCAACGAACATCAACCACACTTCATAGGACTTCAGCGCATCCAGGAAGATGCCGCGGGTCCAGGGGTGGCTGAAGGCGGCATATTCGATCTTAAGCAGGGCATCCAGATCCGCCTCGGTTGCCGGGCGGAAACTGATCGAGTCACTCATTCAACGCTCTTCCAGCGCGCCATCAGCCGGCGCATGGCTTTCCAGACGTCCGCCTTGCGTTGCGGCTCGTCCATCAACAGTTCAAGGCCGGGCAAGGCCCAGGCGTTGCCGAGCAGGTCGACCTCGAGTTCTTGGTAGTAGGCTTCGGCATCGGCCTGGCCGGCGAAGCGGATGGCCGGCAGGCCGAGCAGCCACAGGCAGGTGCACGGCGCCTCTTCCAGGCGCGCGGCGATGAAACCCTGGACGAAGTCGCGGGCGGCGTCCGGGCCCTGGTCCATGTTGCCGCGCATCAGCAACGGCCAGCGCACCGGCTCGCCGATGATCTGCGGGGCATCCGGCAGGCCGGCGGCACGCAGCATGTCCTTGAGCAGCAGGTACGACGGATCGCGGCTCTGGAACGGCTGGCCGGTGGCCAGTTCGACCAGCAGCAGGCAACTGCCAGCGCGCAGCAACTGCAGGGCGAAGCGCGGTGGCGGCACCGGCGCCGGGCGTGGCGCGGGGGCCTCCTGCTCGGCCTCGACCGGCTTGGCGGCCGGTTTCGGCGCGCTGCCCGGGCGCGGGATTTCGATTTTCGGCCGCTCGGCGCGCGCCTGGGGGGCCACCGGGGTGGCGCTCGGCGCAGGCGCGGGGGCGGCCGGACGCACCTCGAAGTCGAGGTCCTCGACCGGCGCCACCGGCAACAGCAGCTCCGGCCGCGACGGGGCGGCGAACGGCAGTTCAGCGCGCGGCAGCCAGTGCACCACTTGCATGGCGGACAGGTAGGCGCGGCGGCGGGACTCGATCAGCAAGGCGCGGGTATCCGGGGATAGACGAAACAGTCGGGCATTCTAACGCCGTTGCCCAGGATGCGCCGCAACAGATTATCGGCCATCGCGGGGCAAGCCCGCTCCCACGGTCCCTGGTGGGCCGGTGAATCCCCTTTGAGGCTCAGGGTTATCCCCATAACAGACCAAGGGGTGAAATCCTCCCCCCCGGATGCAGTACAATCGCCCCTTTTATTTGGCAACGAGTCGACCCGCCAATGATCGAACCCAAGCGCGTCCTGCGCGCCCTAGCCGAACACTGGGCCCTGATCGAGCCGCTGTGCGAGCGCTTCGACCAGGGCACCCTGAGCCTGGTCGAGCTGCGCCAGCAGCTGGCCCGCCAGCAGGTGGAAAGCACCCCGCAGGACATCACCCAGCTGCTCGACGTGTGGATCCGCCTGGACATCCTGGTCCCGGTGGCCAAGAGCCCGAACCGTTTCGAGCTCAACGCGCAGATCCACGATTTCCTCGCCTACCTGCGCCGCGAACACCGGCTGGGCCTGTGCCTGGAGATCGAGGCTTACCTGCGCCACCTGGAACGCCTCGCCGGGCATATCCAGGACGCCTTCGACAACCGCGACAGCGACGACCTGGCGCGCCAGCTGCGCCTGCTCGACATGCGCGTGCGCGACGTGTTGAAGAAGCTCGACAACGACGAACAGGCGCTGGTGGCCGTGGCCGAGCGGGCCAAGACCAGCAACCGCCAGATCCCCCTGCGCCAGCGCTACGCCGAAGTGCTGGCGACCTGGGACGAGTACGTCGAACCGATGATCCAGCTGGTCAACGCCGACGGCGCCTTCGAGCAGGGCGTGCGCAAGGTCGAGACCGTGCTGCTGCGCCTTTTGGGCGAGCAGGCGCGCCTGGGCCACCTGGTCGACGACGACATGCTGCTGCGCACCCATGCGCGCATCCTCGAAATGCAGACCAGCGCCCAGCTGACCCTGCGCCACGCCCGCGAACTGCTGCTGCCGCTGCGCGAAGAAGCGCGCCGGCACAACGCCGTGACCCGTGGCGCCGCGCTGGCCTTGTCGGTGATCCGCAAGAAGGGCATTGACGCCGTGCCGCAGGCCGCCATGCCGCTGTTCACCCGCCCGCAGAGCACCTTCCTCGGCAGCGCCAGCCAAGTTGAAGCCTACGTCTACGCCCTGGCCCGCTTCGAGCCCAAGCCTGCCCGCTTCCCCAAGGCGCACAAGACGCAAAAGGGCCCGCTGCCCCGCGCCCCACGCACGGTCAAGGAAATGCTCGAACGCTGCGAAGACGCCCTGCCGCTGCCGGACCTGATGGTCTGGCTGCTGGAGCAGGAGCCCGAGGGCGCCACCGACGAGCTGCTGTACTGGTTCTCGCGCCTGTCGCGGGAAAAGCGCTTCAGCCGCGAGCGCCTCGATCGCCAGCAATACCTCACCCGCGAACACCTGGTCAGCCTGCGCTCCTTCGCCCTGACCTCCAGCCGCGACAACAAGCCGGCGACCACGACCGAATCCACCGCGAGCCCCGTCCATGCATCTTGATCTTTCCGAACTGTCCCAGCTCGCGCCGATCTTCCGCGAGCTGTTCAAGGGCTTCCACATCAGCCGCCGCGACCCGGAGCTGTACGCCCAGCTGTCGAACTTCCAGGACCAGTACCGCACCCTGTTCAAGGCCCTGGGCTTCGAGCTGGTCTGCGACACCCGCGGCTTCTACTACTTCGTCCCCGAGCAGGCCGCCGCGCAGGTCAACAAGACCGCCCAGCGCCTGTCGCTGTTCACCTTCATCCTGGTCGAGCACCTGGCCGACCAGGGCCGCGACCCGATGGCCGTGCTCGACGGTGGCAGCATCGGCCGCGACGAGTTGCCATCGCTGCTGGACAAGTACCGCGACCTGTTCCTGCAGGCCGAAGTGCAGACCGTCGACGAGCTCGAAGAAAAGATCATGCGCCGCATGACCCAGCTGGGCTTCGCCTTCGAAGAGGGCGGCATCTACCGCTTCATGCCGCCGATGCACCGTTTCCTCGACGTGTGCCTGTCGGTCCAGCAGGACCGCGACCTGGCCGCCACCCTGCACAGCGACCTGCCGCTGCCGGTGCCCGTGCTGGTGGTGGAAGAAACCCCCGAGGAACTCAACCGCACCGACGACCCGCTCGACCTCACCCCGTTCGACGGCGAGGAAAGCGAAGAGGACGCCCTGGCCCGGGCGATCCGCGAAGAGCAACAGGAGATTGACGCATGAGCCAGGAACGCTACGGCATCCGCCGCTTCGCACTGCTCAACACCGCCGGCTACAGCCTCGGCCTGTTCCCCCTGGAACACCCGCTGTCGGTCTACGGCGCCAACAACCTGGGTAAATCGGCGTCGATCAACGCCCTGCAGTTCCCGATCCTGGCGCGCATGTCCGACATGAGTTTCGGCAAGTACAGCCTGGAACAGTCGCGGCGCTTCTACTTCGCCACCGACACCAGCTACATCCTCACCGAACTGAACCTGCCCCACGGCCCGCACGTGATCGGCGTGGTCGGCCGCGGCCCGGGCGGCGGCTTCGGCCACCAGTTCTTCGCCTACCAGGGCGAGCTGGACCTGGCCCACTACCAGAAAGACGACACCTGCCTGCGCCAGAAGGAGCTGTTCACCAACCTCGAGCGCCATGGCCTGAAAGCCTACGAGCTCAAGCCGGACGAACTGCGCCGACTGCTAGTCGGCGGCCACACCTCGGTGCCGCTGGACCTGACCCTGATCCCGCTGCGCTCGACCAGCGAGCAGAGCCTGAAGACCTTCCGCGCACTGTTCATCAACCTGCTGCACATGCGCGAGATCACCGCCGCCAAGCTCAAGCAGCTGTTCCTCGACGCCTTCGAGCACAGCCTGCGCTCCGGTAGCGTCGACTACATCGCCGCCTGCGAAGAGGCCTTCCGCGACGTGCGCCGCATGGAGGGCGACTACAACGCCCTGGTGGCCGCAGGCCCACTGGTCGAGGCCCTGGCCGGTGGCGTGGCCCAACGCGACATCCTGCGCGGCAAGCTGCACCGCATCTCGCCCTTGCTCGACAACCTGCTGGGCACCTGGCAGGAATACGCCATGGCGCGCAAGGAAGAGCTGGTGATCCAGTCCGAGCACTACCGTGGCGAGCAGGACCGCCTGCAGAACGACCAGCGCGGCGGTACCCAGGAGCTGATGCGCCTGGAGCGCGAGATCACCGGCATCCAGCGTTGGCTGGGTGAGCTGTCGGTGCTCAAGCACCGCTTCGCCCTGGTCACCGACGTCAAGGTCCTGGAGCAGCAGCTGCTGGCGGCCAAGGACGCCCACGACGAACTGGCCGGCGCCCTGGCCCAGTCGCGACAGTTCTCCGCCGAGGACCTCGACGAGCGCGTGCGCGACCTGGAAAAACGCGTCAAGGCAGTCAAGCAGCAGCTCGACCACGCCGACAACAACAGCTACGCCCGCCTGCGCGAGGAGTTCTCGCAGCAGGACGTCGACCGCCTGATGCGCCTGTTCAACGGTGCGCTGTTCAGCCTGCCGCTGGGTGACCGTGGCATCGAGCTGGACGACAGCGACGTCTGGGTGAAGACCCTCGAAGGCGTGCTCGACCGCTTCAAGGGCGAACGCTTCGAAGTGCCGGGCCTGTCCATCGACATCTCGCACATCGACCCACCCGCGCTGCAGGCCCTGGCCGACCGCGCCGCCCTGCGCGACCAGAAAGAGCGCCTGGAAAAAGAACTCAAGCAGCTCAAGACCCAGCAGGCCGTGGCCCTCGACCGCGCCGCCAGCAAGGCGCAGACCGAGGCCCTGTACCAGCAGGTGCTGGATGCGCAGAAGGCCCTGGAAGACTTCCGCCGCACCGAGACCCTGGCCGCCGAAGAGCCGGAAAAAATGGAGCAGTTGGGCCAGCTGGAAGCCGCCCAGGACGAGCTCAAGCGCTCCAGCGACGCCTTCACCGAACGCGTCCAGCAACTGTCGGCCAAGCTGCAGCTGGTGGGCCGGCAGATCGCCGACCTCGAAGCCAAGCAGCGCACCCTGGAAGACGCCCTGCGCCGTCGCCAGCTGCTGCCGGCCGACCTGCCGTTCGGCACGCCGTTCATGGAGGCGATCGACGACTCCATGGACAACCTGCTGCCGCTGCTCAACGACTACCAGGACAGCTGGCAGGCGCTGCAGCGCGTCGACAACCAGATCGAGGCGCTGTACGCCCAGGTGCGCCTGAAGGGCGTGGCCAAGTTCGACAGCGAAGACGACATGGAGCGCCGCCTGCAGCTGTTGATCAACGCCTACTCGCACCGCACCGAGGAAGCGCTGACCCTGGCCAAGGCCCGCCGCGCCGCGGTCACCGACATCGCCCGGACCCTGCGCAACATCCGCAGCGACTACGACAGCCTCGAGCACCAGCTGGCGCTATTCAACCGCGAGATCAACAAGCGCCAGGTGTCGAACCTGGAGAGCTTCCGCGTGGTGCTGGCACCGAACAAGGAAGCGCTCCGGCACATCGACCAGATCATCCACAGCGCCGGCCAGTACGAGGAAGGCGAAACGCTGTCGGTGTTCGACCTGACCCAGAGCGCCGAGCAGGATCACAAGAACGAAGAGGCCAAGGAATACCTGGCGCGGCTGGTGGCGGCCAACCACAACCAGCTGGGCCTGAAGGACCTGTTCGAACTGGCCTTCGAGATCACCAAGATCAACAGCCAGCCGGTGATTCACGCCGACATCGACGGCGCTGCGTCCAACGGCACCACCATGACCATCAAGGCGCTGACCAACATGTACCTGTTGCTGCACCTGATGGACCGCGACCTGGCCGGGCGCATTCGCCTGCCGTACTACCTCGACGAGGCGGCGGACATCGACGAACGCAACCAGGCGGCGTTGCTGGAGACCAGCCAGCAGCTGGGCTTCGTGCCGATCCTGGCGAGCGTGAAGCCGCAGGTGTCGGCGCGGGTGGCGATCGACCTGGAAGGCGGCAGCGGGCCGAATGGCATCTACATCGACGAGGCGGACTGGAAGTACATCAGCCGTCGCGACGAAGTGAAGGCGATCGTGCGCGAGGATGAGGCCGAGGAACTGGCTTGAGGTAGCCGGGGCCGCGTTGCGGCCCTTCGCGGGTAAACCCGCTCCCACAGGATTAATGAAGTACCTGTGGGAGCGGGTTTACCCGCGAACGAGGGCGAAGCCCTCGCCTTTTAAAGCATCGCGGGGCAAGTCGCATCGGCGCACCGCCGCTCCCACGCCATGCTGTGTGCTGGCGTGGGAGCGGCGGTGCGCCGATGCGACTTGCCCCGCGATTGTTTCTAGCAGGTTACTGCTGTGCCCAAGGCACAATCGGAATCGCCGTCACCGCATTCTGCGGGCTGCCTTCGATCACCCGGTCGCTGTACACCAGGTACACCAGCGTATTGCGCTTCTTGTCGAGGAACCGCACCACCTGCATGGTCTTGAACACCAGCGAGGTGCGCTCCTTGAACACCTCCTCGCCATCTTTCAACTCACCCTTGAAGTGGATCGGCCCCACCTGACGGCAGGCGATCGACGCCTCGGCACGGTCCTCGGCCAGCCCCAACCCACCTTTCAAGCCACCGGTCTTGGCCCGCGACAGGTAGCAGGTCACGCCGTCGACCTTCGGGTCGTCAAACGCCTCGACCACGATGCGGTCATTGGGCCCGACGAACTTGAACACGGTGGACACCTGGCCGATTTCCTCGGCCCCGGCCAGCATCGGCAGCAGCAGCGCCGCCACGGCAAACATCCTTTTCAGCACGGTGATCTCCTTCAGACCAGGACCAGGTTATCGCGATGCACCAGCTCAGGCTCGGCGCTGTAGCCCAGCAGGCTCTCGATGGCGTCGGACGGCTGGCCGATGATCTTCTGCGCCTCCAGGGCGCTGTAGTTGGCCAGGCCACGGGCCACCTCCAGGCCATCGGGGCCGACGCAGACCACCATCTCGCCACGGCGGAAGCTACCCTGCACGGTCTTCACGCCCACCGGCAGCAGGCTCTTGTTCGATTCGCGCAGGGCCTTCACCGCGCCGTCGTCGAGCACCAGGGTGCCACGGGTCTGCAGGTGGCCGGCCAGCCACTGCTTGCGCGCGGCGAGCATGCCGCGCTCGGGCGACAGCAGGGTGCCCAGGCGCTCGCCGGCCTTCAGGCGATCCAGCACGCGCTCGATACGGCCACCAATGATGATGGTGTGGGCACCGGAACGGGCGGCCAGGCGCGCGGCGCGCAGCTTGGTCTGCATGCCGCCGCGGCCCAGGGCGCCACCGGTACCGCCGGCCACGGCGTCCAGCGACGGGTCGTCGGCACGGGCTTCGTAGATCAGCTGGGCTTCGGGGTTGTTGCGCGGGTCGGCGTCGAACATGCCGTCGCGGTCAGTGAGGATCACCAGCAGGTCGGCTTCCACCAGGTTGGCCACCAGGGCGGCCAAGGTGTCGTTGTCGCCGAAGCGGATCTCGTCGGTGACCACGGTGTCGTTCTCGTTGATCACCGGCACCACGCCCAGGTCGACCAGCGTGCGCAGGGTGCTGCGGGCATTGAGGTAACGCTTGCGGTCGGAGAGGTCGTCGTGGGTCAGCAAGATTTGCGCGGTGTGCTTGCCATGCTCGCCAAAGCTCGACTCCCAGGCCTGCACCAGGCGCATCTGGCCGATCGAGGCGGCGGCCTGCAGCTCGTTCATCGCGCTCGGTCGCGAGGTCCAGCCCAGCTGGCTCATGCCGGCGGCCACGGCCCCGGAGGAGACCAGCACCAGTTCCACGCCCGCTTCACGCAGGGCCACCATCTGCTCGACCCACACCGCCATGGCGCCGCGGTCGAGGCCCTTGCCATCGGCGGTCAGCAGCGCGCTGCCGATCTTCACGACCCAGCGCTGGGCGCCAGTCACCTTGCTTCGCATCTTCTCTTCCAACCTATGTCGAATCTGTAGATACCGTGGATACAAAAACGCCGCTCCAGAGAGCGGCGTTTAGTGTACTGCAACCGATCAGTCGCGCACGTAAATGATTTCCGGGCCGTCTTCGTCGTCCTCGAAGTCATCCCAGTCATCATCGTCACCGATGTCGTGCACGCTCTTGACGCCAGTACGACGCAGGGTGCGGGCATCGTCCAGGGCCTGCAGCTGGGCACGGGCCTCGTCCTCGATGCGCTGGTCGAGCTCGGCCAGTTCCTCGGCGTAGGCCGGGTCGTTGGCCAGGCGGTCGGCGCGGTCTTCGAGGTAGCGCATCAGGTCGTGGCTGAGCTTCTCGGTGCCCTGCTTGGCGATGGCCGAGATGACATAGACCGGACCGTCCCAGTTCAGGCGCTCGACCACTTCCTTGACGCGCTCATCCTTCTCGTCGTCCATGATCATGTCGGCCTTGTTCAGCACCAGCCAGCGCTCACGGTCGACCAGCGCCGGGCTGAACTGCGCCAGCTCGTTGATGATGATCTCGGCGGCATCGGCCGGGCTGCTGCCGTCCAGCGGCGCCAGGTCGACCAGGTGCAGCAGCACGCGGGTACGGGCCAGGTGCTTGAGGAAGCGGATGCCCAGGCCGGCACCTTCGGAGGCGCCTTCGATCAAGCCGGGGATGTCGGCGATGACGAAGCTCTTCCAGCGGTCGACACTGACCACGCCCAGGTTCGGCACCAGGGTGGTGAACGGGTAGTCGGCGACTTTCGGCTTGGCGGCCGAGACCGAGCGGATGAAGGTGCTCTTGCCGGCGTTCGGCAGGCCCAGCAGGCCGACGTCGGCCAGGACCTTCATTTCCATCTTCAGGTCGCGCTGATCGCCGGGCTTGCCCGGGGTGGTCTGGCGCGGCGCCCGGTTGGTGCTGGACTTGAAGCGGGTGTTGCCCAGGCCGTGCCAGCCGCCCTGGGCGACCATCAGCTTCTGGCCCGGGGTGATCAGGTCACCGATGACTTCCTGGGTGGCTGCGTCGATCACGGTGGTGCCCACCGGCACGCGCAGGAACAGGTCATCGCCCTTCTTGCCGGTGCAGTCGGTGCTGCCGCCGTTGGAGCCGCGCTGGGCTTCGTGGTGACGGGTGTAGCGGTAGTCGACGAGGGTGTTGAGGTTCTCGTCGGCCACCATGTACACCGAACCGCCGTCGCCACCGTCACCGCCGTTGGGGCCACCGTTCTCGATGAATTTCTCGCGGCGGAAGCTCATGCAACCGTTGCCGCCGTCACCGGCCTTAACCCGGATCGATACTTCGTCTACAAACTTCATTCAAAACCGCCTCTCGTCGGACGACGAGTCGAAAACCAGAAAACCATGAGGCTCTTGCAAAAATGAGCGCGGCGGCCCCGTACCATCAGAAACCAACGCCGGCAGCCCAGACAAACAGCTTTGCAAGAGGCTCACCACAAACGAAAAAGCCCCGTCGCATGACGGGGCTTCTGGAGCGACGTCGCGATTAAGCGGCGACGATGCTCACGTAACGGCGCATGAACTCGCCTTTCTTCTCGAACTTGATCACGCCTTCGATCTTGGCGAACAGGGTGTGATCCTTGCCCATGCCAACGCCGTAGCCAGCGTGGAATTCGGTGCCGCGCTGACGGACGATGATGTTGCCCGGCTTGATCACCTGGCCGCCATACATCTTCACGCCAAGGCGTTTAGATTCTGAGTCGCGACCGTTACGAGTACTACCACCAGCCTTCTTGTGAGCCATGGTTCAATTCTCCAATAAATTCAGGGGATCGGGGCGATTAAGCCTGGATACCGGTGATTTTGATTTCGGTGAACCACTGGCGGTGGCCCATGCGTTTCATGTGGTGCTTACGACGACGGAACTTGATGATGCGAACCTTGTCGTGGCGGCCTTGCGAAACGACTTCGGCCACTACTTTAGCACCAGCAACAACTGGAGCGCCGATGGTGACTTCTTCACCGTTGGCGACCAGCAGGACGCGATCGAAGGTCACGGATTCGCCAGTGGCGACTTCCAGTTTTTCGATCTTGAGGAATTCACCTTCAGCGACTTTGTACTGCTTGCCGCCGGTAACGATTACTGCGTAAGACATGGTATTTCTCCGATAATCCTGCTCACCCAGCGCTTTATATGATGAGTATTGGCTGGCATGGCTGCACAAGGCTGGAACGGCCCGGTGCAATTGCGTAAGGCAGGTGCTGCCCAGGAAGTTAGGGTGCGCGATTGTACGCAACCCCATAAATGCTTGCAAGTACCGGCCCGGGGCCACGGCCACCGCGCCTTGACACACCGGGACCCGCGACCTAGCATGCCGCGCAACCTCAATGGAGCAGCCGATGCAACCCCAATCCTTCTACCGCGCGGTAGCTGATGATTTCAGCGCCGTCGACGAGATCATCAAGAAGCAGCTGACCTCGCGCGTCCCGCTGGTATCGAAGATCGGCGACTATATCACCTCCGCCGGCGGCAAACGCCTGCGCCCGCTGCTGGTGCTGCTGTGCGGCAAGGCCCTGGGCCGCGAAGGCGACGACCTGCGCCTGCTGGCGGCGACCATCGAGTTCCTGCACACCGCCACCTTGCTGCACGACGACGTGGTCGACATGTCCGGCATGCGCCGTGGCCGCTCCACCGCCAACGCCCTGTGGGGCAACGCGCCGAGCGTGCTGGTGGGCGACTTCCTCTATTCGCGCTCGTTCGAGATGATGGTCGAGCTGGGCTCGATGCCGGTCATGCAGATCCTCTCCAAGGCCACCCGGGTGATCGCCGAGGGTGAAGTGCTGCAGCTGTCGCGCGTGCGTGACGCCAGCACCACCGAAGAGGTGTACATGGACGTCATCCGCGGCAAGACCGCGATGCTGTTCGAGGCCTCGACCCACAGCGCCGCCGCGCTGGCCGGCGCCACCGACGAGCAGCGCGAAGCACTGCGCACCTTCGGCGACCACCTGGGCGTGGCCTTCCAGCTGGTCGACGACCTGCTCGACTACAAGGGCGACTCCGAGACCCTGGGCAAGAACGTCGGCGACGACCTGGCCGAAGGCAAGCCGACCCTGCCGCTGATCTACACCATGCGCGAAGGCACCCCGGAGCAGGCCGCGCTGGTGCGCCAGGCGATCCAGAAAGGTGGCCTGGAAGACCTGGAGCAGATCCGCATCGCCGTCGAGGCATCCGGCGCCCTGGACTACACCGCGCAGATGGCCCGCGACTACGTCGCCCGCGCCATCGCCTGCCTGGAAGTGCTGCCGGCCAGCGAGTACCGGGATGCCCTGGTCGAGCTGAGCGAGTTCGCGGTCGCGCGCACCCACTGATTCATCGCAACACCCTCATCGCGGGGCAAGTCGCATCGGCGCACCGCCGCTCCCACGCCGGCACACATCATGGCGTGGGAGCGGCGGTGCGCCGATGCGACTTGCCCCGCGATGCTTTTGTGCATACAGGCGCAAAACCTTATACAATGTGCGCCTTTACCCGCCTGTACTTGAAAGGAAAAGCCGTGAGCACTCTGCCACCCTGCCCCCAATGCAACTCCGAATACACCTATGAGGATGGCACCCAACTGATCTGCCCCGAATGCGCCCACGAGTGGTCGGCCAACGGCGAAGCCGAAGCCGCCAGCGACGACGTGGTGAAGAAGGATTCGGTCGGCAACGTCCTGCAGGACGGCGACACCGTCACCGTGATCAAGGACCTCAAGGTCAAGGGTTCGTCCCTGGTGGTCAAGGTCGGCACCAAGGTCAAGAACATCCGTCTGTGCGATGGCGACCACGACATCGACTGCAAGATCGACGGCATCGGCGCGATGAAGCTCAAGTCCGAGTTCGTGCGCAAGGTCTGATCTCCTGCCCCTCGGGGCTGCCCTGCGGGCGGCCCTGACAGATCCTGCAACAGGATCGCCTGCACCATTTGGAAGATTTCTTCCAATAGTCCCTTGCTATTTTGATAATAAGAATTATTCTCATTGGAAACGCTATCCAAGGAGAATAGCCATGACCTATCTGATCGACGCCTGGCTCGACCGCCCCCACCCCTACCTGCGTATCCTCCACCGCGAGACTGGCGAAGTGTGCGCCGTACTCGAGGAAGACGCGCTCGACGAACTGCGTGACCAGGGAGACCTGGATCTCACGGGGTTGAATTCGAGTGAACCCGGGGTGCTCAAAGAGCTGGTGAGGAATCTGTTTCTGTTCTGCTATGCGCGGGCGTTGCGCCCGGGGGGAACCGATTGGAATTGAGGCCAGCAGCACTGGCCTCTTCGCGGGCAAGCCCGCTCCCACAGGTATCTCATTGCTCTCGATTGCAGCGAGGTTTCTGTGGGAGCGGGCTTGCCCGCGAATGGGCCGCAAAGCGGCCCCGGCGGCATTACAGAACGTCGAGCAGCTCGACGTCGAACACCAGGGTGCTGTGCGGCGGGATGCTGCCGACGCCCTGGGCGCCGTAGGCCAGCTCGCTCGGCACGTACAGGCGCCATTTGCTGCCGGCGTTCATCAGCTGCAGGGCCTCGGTCCAGCCAGCGATCACGCCACCGACCGGGAATTCGGCCGGCTGGCCGCGCTCGTAGGAGCTGTCGAACACGGTGCCGTCGATCAGGGTACCGTGGTAGTGGGTACGCACGTTGTCTTCGCGGGTCGGCTTGGCGCCTTCGCCTGCGGTCAGCACTTCGTACTGCAGGCCCGAGGCCAGGGTCACGATGCCTTCGCGCTTGGCGTTGAAGGCCAGGAAGTCCTTGCCGGCGGCAGCGGCGGCTTCGGCCTTGGCTGCGGCTTCGGCCTGCATCACTTCGCGGATGACCTTGAAGGCGGCCGACAGGTCTTCTTCGCTGACGCGGCTGTCGGCGCCGTTGAAGGCGTCGGTCAGGCCGGCAACGATAGCGTTCAGGTTGACGCCTGGTGGCGGGTTGTCACGCAGCTGGCCGCCCAGTTGGCGGCCGATGCCGTAGCTGACGCGGGATTCGTCGGTGGACAGGTTGAGTTCGGACATTGGCTTGCTCCGCTTAAGGGCGCACTGCATCCGCGCCCTAATGAAAAGGGCGAGCAGCCTAGCACACTGGTGCCGCGCGAAGCAGCTACCAGGCCGAACGCTGGGAAATCGGGACCTTGAGGTCTTCTTCCGGGTGCAGACCCAGGCCGCACATCTCGTCCTGCACGGACCAGTGCACCAGGTTCATCGACAGCAGGGGAAGCGCTTGCAGGAGCTGACGCGCATCTTCGACAGAGTGCACACGCAAGCGCTTGCCACGCGCATCGTCCAATGGGTGGGCACGGCCCTTGACCCGGGCCTCGAGCAGGTAGTCACCGCCCTCGATGGCGATCAGGTTGAGTTCGTCGACATGGCCAGCCCTGGCCTCGGTATTGAGCTGATGCAGGTTCATGGGCGTACCTCGCTGCGGGAACCACGCATGAGTGCTCATTTTTTGTACAGAACCTTGGATTAGACAAGGCACCGCTCGTCAGTTGCAGCGCATTGCCTTCTTCGCGGGTAAACCCGCTCCCACAGGGTTGGCAGAGAACCTGTGGGAGCGGGTTTACCCGCGAATGGCCCTTGCAGGCATCAGTGCTTGGTAATGCGATCCAGGTAACCCATGACAAACGCCGAGATGACGAAGGTCATGTGGATGATCACGTACCACATCAGGTAGTCGGTGGAGATGTTCTGCGCATCCATGAACACCCGCAGCAGGTGGATCGACGAGATGGCGACGATGGACGCGGCGACCTTCATCTTCAGCGACGAAGAATCCATCTTGCCGAGCCAGTTGAGCTTCTCCTTGCTGTCGTCGATGTCCAGCTGCGAGACGAAGTTCTCGTAGCCCGAGATCATCACCATTACCAACAGGCCGCCGACCAGCGACATGTCGATCAGCGACAGGATCACCAGGATCAGGTCGGCTTCGGCGAGGGTGAAGACGTTGGGCAGGACATGGATGATTTCCTGGAAGAACTTCAGGGCCAGTGCCAGCAGGCCAAGCGAGAGGCCGAAGTAGATCGGGGCGAGCAGCCAGCGTGAGGCATACATCGCGTTTTCGAGGATACGTTCCATGGACAGTAGGGGACTCGTGAAGTGACTGGAAAAGCGAGCGCGAGTATAGCCAGCCACCTGTGACAGCAAAAGCCTGCGGCTGGTTGCCGCACGTGGGAACGGGCTTTGTGGAGGCGACTTCGTGGGAGCGGGCTTGCCCCGCGATGGCGCCAGCCATCTTGTCACAATGGCCAGGCCGGGCCTTTATCGCGGGGCAAGCCCGCTCCCACGGGAACCTGGTTCCACAGCAAAGACGCTCAGGTCTCCGGATGGAACTGATAGTCCCCAAGATTGCGGCAACGCTCACCGTTGATCCGGCGCAACTGCGCCTGCAGGTGCAGGCACCAGATCTGCGGGTCTTCCGCGACCTGATAACCATGAAGGGTGAGGCTGTCGACGATGGCGTTCATCACCGACTCGGCCACCATCGGCCCATGGAACGGGCCCTGGGCCTTGATCGCCGAGGGTTGTTCGCCGGCCATGCCGGCGGCGAACAGCAAGGTCCACATGCCGTTGTCCCCGGCCAGCGGACGGATGCTGCATTCGATGCGGGTCACCAGGCCCAGGCACTGGCGGGTGAGGCTGAGGTTGCGCATGGCGGCGTCCCCTCTGTAAAGCCCTGTTCAGCCTGAAACCCTCAGGCTGTCTCCATCCTGAACCCTGACAACGTCCTTAAGTTCCACTTTAGCCGAGCTGAGGAAAAAGTTGGAAAACCGGCGCTGAACGGTAGCACATGGCCGCCAGCGCCGGTTTATTGACTCAGGCAGGCTTGGCCTGGGCGATGACCTCCTCCATGCGCTCCTTCTCGGCCTCCTTGATCTCCTCCTCGCTGATCATCTCGGCGATCACCCGCAGGCGCTCGACCACCCGGGCGTTGACGCTGCCCTCGGCGAATTCGCCCTTGTCGTCGACCGCGCCGGCTTCCTCGCCGACCAGCAGGCTCAGCGCCTCGTCGGCCTGGCTGACGGCGTAGACATGGAAGCGCCCGGCCTCGACCGCCTGCACCACCCGCTCGTCGAGCATCAGCGTGGCGACGTTGGCCCGCGGGATGATCACGCCCTGTTCGCCGGTCAGGCCACGGGCCTCGCAGAGGCGGAAGAAGCCTTCGATCTTCTCGTTGACCCCGCCGACCGCCTGCACCTCGCCGAACTGGTTGATCGAGCCGGTGATGGCGAAGCACTGCTTGAGCGGCGTGCGCGACAGCGCCGAGATCAATGTGCAGGCCTCGCCCAGCGAGGCGCTGTCGCCATCGACGTAGCCGTAGGACTGCTCCAGGGCGATGCTCGCCGAGATCGCCAGGGGGAACTCCTGGGCGTAGCGGCTGCCCAGGTAGCCGGTGAGGATCATCACCCCCTTGGAGTGGATCGGCTGGCCGAGGTTGACCTCGCGCTCGATGTCGACGATGCCGCTGCCGCCGGGGTAGACGGTGGCGGAAATCCGCGCCGGCATGCCGAACGCCGAATCACCGACCTCGAGCACGGTCAGGCCGTTGCACTTGCCGATCGCCGCGCCTTCGGTGTCGATCAGGATGATCCCGGCGAGCATGTCGTCGAGCACCCGCTGCGACACCCGCCCGGTGCGCTGGGCCTTGGCCTTGAGCGCGCGCTCGATGTGGCCGGCATCGGTCATGGCCTCGTTGGCCAGCTGGCGGATGAAGTCCGCCTCGCTGACCAGCTGGAACAGGTCGCCGATCCGTGCCGACAACCGCGACTGGTTCTCGGCCAGGCGCGCGCTGTAGGTGGCCAGGCGCGCCACCGCATCGCTGGTCAAAGGCGCCATGCCCTCTTCGTTGGTGCGGGTGCGCAACAGCTGGGCGAACTGCTCCAGGTTCTCGTCGACCATGGGCATGTCTTCGTCGAAATCCACCAGCACCCGGAACATCTCCTGGAAGTCCGAGTCGTGGTCCTGCAGCGCGTAGTACAGCTGGCGCGAGCCGATGATCACCAGCTTGACGCTGAGCGGGATCATCTGCGGCGTCAGGCTGACGGTGGCGACACGACCCAGTTCGCCCAGCGGCGACTCCATCTTCAGCTTGCGCGATTGCAGGGCGCGCTTGAGGGCGTCCCACACGAACGGCTCGCCGAGCATCTTCTCCGCTTCCAGGATCAGGAAGCCGCCGTTGGCGCGGTGCAACGCCCCCGCGCGCAACTGGCGGTAGGAGGTGTACAACGCACCCTGGTCGGTGCTGTATTCAATGCGGCCGAACAGGTTGTCGTAGGTCGGGTGCGGCTCGAACACCACCGGCGCCCCGCCCTTGCCGGGATGGCCGACCACCAGGTTGGGCGCGTACTGCTCCTCGAGCATCTTGCGCGCCACGGCGTCGGTCTTGCTGTCATCGACCAACTGCTCGACCACGGTGCGCAGCAGGTTCAGCTGCACCGATTGCAGGTAGGCGCACACTGCGGCGTTTTCCGCGTACTTCTCCGACAGCGGCGCCAGCAGCGGCTGCAGGGCGAGGGTGATGGTCTCTTCATTGAGCTGGCGCAACTGGTTGTTCGATTCGCGCTTCCACTGCGGCAGGCTGGAGAGCTCCTCGTTCAGGCGTTCCTCCAGCTCGGCGATGTCCTCGTGGAAGCGCTCGCGCAACGCCTCCGGCAGTTGGGCGAATTCGGCTTCATCCAGCGCCTTGCCATCGGCCATGGGGGTGAAGGCGACATTGCTGCTGTCGCGGTACAGGGCCACGTCCTTTTCCAGCGAGGCCCGTTCGATCACGTCCAGCGCCCGGTCGTAACGCTGGTTGAAGGCGCGGTCGATGGCGCTCTTCTTCTGCTGGTAGGACGGGTGCTCGAACACCGCCGGGAAGGTGGCCAGCAGGTTGTCGATCAGCCCGTTCATGTCGCTGATGAACTCATGGGCGCTGCCGGACGGCAGCTCGAGGGCGCGGGGCTCGCGGGAGTCCTCGAAGTTGTTGACGTACAGCCAGTCGGCCGGGGTGTGCTGGCGCTTGCCTTCGGCCTTGAGGTAACGCTTGACGAACGAGAAGCGGCCCGTGCCGGGCTCGCCCATCACATACACGTTGTAACCGGGGCGCGGCATGGCCACGCCGAACTGCAGGGCCTCGACGGCACGCTCCTGGCCCAGGACGCCACGAAACGGCTCCAGGTCGTCGGTGTTGGAGAAAGCGAACTGTTCAGCGGAGAAACGCCGGGTCAGGGCTTCGGGCGCGAGACGCAGGCGCGAGGCGACAGAATCGGGCATTGGGTTTCCTTACTTCGGCGGGGCGGATGGAAGGCATTCTGGCGCCGCCAGCGCGCAGCGGCAAGGCTCCGTGGGACTTTATGTCACAGCCCAACATGGCCGATCGCGCAAGCAATTTTTCGCAATAAACAACGCAACCTTTGGATCGTGCCTAAACTCCAAGCTGCGCAGGGGGATGGAAATCCTCCCGCCCTGGCAACCGCGTTGCCAGAACCCTGACCATTGGTACGTCACTTGAGAAAGAGAACAACGCTATGAAACGGATTCTTCTGGGTACTCTGTTCGCCGCTGTCTCGATCAACGCCATGGCCGAAGCGCCGGGCGGCCCGAACTGCGGCTGGGGCAACCTGCTGTTCGAGGGCCAGCGCGGCACACCGGCCCACTTCCTGGCTTCCACCACCAACGGCACCTCCGGCAACGCAACCTTCGGCATGACCTCGGGCACCAACGGCTGCTCGACCAAGGCCGCGCTCACCTATGGCGGCAAATCCTGGTTCGCCATGAACGGCATGATGAACGAGCTCTCCGAAGACATGGCCCAGGGCCAGGGCGAAGCCCTGACCACCTATGCCGTGGTCCTCGGTGTGGCGCCTGAAGACCGCGCGCGCTTCGCCGCCGTCACCCATGAGCACTTCCAGCAGATCTTCAGCAGCGCCGACGTGACTGCCGAGACTGTCCACTCCAACACCCTGGCCGTGCTCAAGAGCGACCCGCAACTGGCCAAGTACGCCACCGAGGCTTGAGTTCCACGCCTCCCGCCCCGGTTGCGGGGCGGGTTTGGCGCTTCACCTTCCGGCATCATCAGGATGTAGTTGCCCGACATGCTCAAACGCCTCGCTTCCCTGGCGCTGCTCGTCAGCGCACCGATTCATGCCGCGCCACAGCTCGACCCGGCCCGCGTCCAGCAGTTGGCGGCCACGCCCTACTGGATCGCCCTCGGACACTACGAAACCGCCAAGCTCGGCGGTTGGCGCAGCTATGTGGACGATCGACGCTTCTTCCTCGCCGAAGATGGTGCCCATCACCCGGACCAGGAGCTGCAGGCCACGGTCGCCGCCCTGTACGCCCCGGCCAGCCTGGGCGACAAGCATGCCCAGTGCGTGTTCCCCGCGCGTACCCGCTGGCTGAGTGAGCAGCTGGGCCTGACCGACCTGCCGAGCCCGGACTGCCAGGAGTTCAAGACCTGGTACACGTCCATCGACCCGCACAGCGCGACGCTGATCTTCCCGGCGGCCTACCTCAACAGCCCGTCGTCGATGTTCGGCCACACGCTGCTGCGCATCGACCAGTCCAGCAGCCGCCGCGACGACACCACGTTGCTGAGCTACGCGATCAACTTCGGTGCCTACATCGAAGGCAGCGACAACAGCATCCTCTACGCCTGGAAAGGCCTGATGGGCGGCTACCCCGGATTGTTCGCGATCATGCCCTACCAGGAGAAACTCTCCGAATACCGCAGCCTTGAGAACCGCGACCTATGGGAATACCAGCTGGACCTGACGCCGCAGGAAACCGGGCGCATGGTCGAGCACGTGTGGGAGCTCAGGCAGGTCAAGTTCGACTACTTCTTCTTCGACGAGAACTGCTCCTACCGCCTGCTGGAACTGCTGCAGGTGGCGCGTCCGAGCCTGGACCTGACCTCGCAGTTCCCGCTGACCGCCATCCCCACCGACACCGTGAAGGCGGTCAAGCAATCGGGGTTGGTCTCGGACGTGCGCTATCGCCCCTCCCGCGAGCGCGAGCTGCTGGCTCGCGCCGAGCCGCTGGCACATGAGGAAAAACAGCAGGTGCTGGCCATCAGCGCCGACACCACCCACCTGCAGAGCCCCGACTTCACCGCCCTGCCCCGCGAGCGCCAGGCGCTGGTGCAGGATGCCGCCTATCGCCTGGAGCGCTACCGGGCCAACGGCCAGGAACGCGACCCGGCCCAGGCCGCGCGCAGTTTCGAGCTGCTCAGGGCGATCAACCGCAACCCGCCGCCACCGCTGGCGATCGAGCGCCCAGGCCTGCCCGAGGACGGCCATCAGTCGCGCACCTGGCAACTGGGCGTCGGCAGCCGCGAAGACCGCGCCTATGCCGAGTACGGCCTGCGCATGGCCTACCACGACCTCAACGACAACCTGTACGGCTTCCCGCTGGGCGCGCAGATCGAGATCCTCCAGCTCAAGCTGCGCCAGTACGAGGGCAACGACTGGCAGGTGCAGCGCCTGGACCTGGCCACCATCCGCTCACTGACCCCACGCAATGAGTTGCTCAAGCCCTGGTCGTGGCAGGTTGCCGGGGGCCTGGAGCGGGTGCCGGGCAAGCACGACGACGAGGTGCTGGTCAGTCATGTCAATGGCGGCGCTGGCGGTACCTGGCAGCTGGGCGACGACCTGCTGGGCTTTGCCCTGGGCACAGTGCGGTTGGAACACCACAATGATTTCGCCGAGTTCATTTCGCCCGCGACCGGGTTCAATGGCGGGCTGCTATGGCGCAATGGGCTGGGCAACTTGACCTTGGAGGCCAAGGGCGACTACTTCACCAATGGCGAGGTAAGGCGCAGCATCAGCCTGAACCAGCAGTGGGAAATCAGCCGGGACCTGGGGCTGAGGTTGAGCGCTTCGCGGCAGTTCAGTCATCTGGCCACGGCGCAGAACGAGGTGATGCTGGAGCTCAAGTGGTACCAATACTGATCAACGTGGCCCGCTCCCACGACTGCGTCGCGATCCTTCGACAGCGTTTTGACATCGCGCCGACAATTCACCCCCTAGACTTTCCATCATTACGTCAAAGGTCTTGTGGATATGTCGCGGTATTGGTTGGGCCTGTGTGTCGCATTGCTGCTGGCGGGATGCGAGACCACCCATGAACAGATGGTCAACCAGGGCTATCCCCCCGCCTACGCCGACGGCTTCCAGGACGGCTGCAGCAGCGGGCGCCAGGCCGCCGGGCTGATGGCCGGCGACTTTCGCAAGGATGTCCCGCGCTACCTGCACAATCGCCAGTACGAAAGCGGCTGGGATGACGGCTTTCGCCAGTGCCAGGCGATGCAGTCCAACGAAGACCTGCGCGAATACCGCGAACGCTACTGGGACGAGCGCGACCGCGACTGGCAGCAGGAAAAGGACCAGGACGCCGCCCGCGCCTATCGCCGCAAGTGACGTCGCAAACGGACATCCGTTGCAACCCACAACCTGCCACCATGGTCTCCAGTACAAGGAGGCCCCTGCATGAGCCGAGCATTCGTCAACGAGGACCAGGCCGCCGCCCAGGCCAGCCAGCCGGTGGAGCGCCGGGTCAGCGACCAGCCCAACTATGTCACCGCCACCGGCTTTGCCCAGTTGCAGCAACGGCTGGCCGCGCTCAATGCGTTGCGCGGCGAACTACAGGCGCAGGGCGAGCCGGCCGACCAACAGCGATTGGCCGATACCGAGCGCGACCTGCGCTACTTCAACGCCCGCGTGCAGAGTGCACAGGTAGTGCCTGCGGCCACGTCCACGGAGAAGGTACAGATTGGCAGTCGGGTGCGTTTCGTCGATGAGGATGGCCGGGAGCATCAGGTACAACTGGTGGGCGAGGACCAGGCAGATGCTCTGCATGGGCTGATCAACTGGGGCTCGCCGCTGGGGCAGGCGTTGCTGGGGGCCGGGCCTGGGGATGAAGTGTTGTGGCGAAGGCCGGCGGGGGATCAGATGATCGAGATTATTGGAATCGAGGTTGAGGGTTGAGGGGCTGCTTTGCAGCCTTTTCGCGGCACAAGGCCGCTCCTACAGGGGATTGCGCTTTGCTGTAGGAGCGGCCTTGTGCCGCGAAAGGGCCGCAGAGCGGCCCCCTGCGATCCGAGATCAGACTACGCCCTGCGCCAGCATGGCATCGGCGACCTTCACAAAGCCCGCGATGTTGGCGCCTTTCACGTAGTTGATGCGCCCATCAGCCTCTTCCCCATAATGCACACACGCATGGTGGATCGACTGCATGATGTGGTGCAGCTTGCTGTCCACCTCGCCCGCGGTCCACAGCAGGCGCATGGCATTCTGCGACATCTCCAGGCCCGACACGGCCACGCCGCCGGCGTTGGAAGCCTTGCCCGGCGCATAAAGGATGCCGGCCTCGATGAAGATATCCACAGCCTCCAGGGTGGTCGGCATGTTGGCGCCTTCGGCCACGCAGATGCAGCCGTTGCGCAGCAGGGTACGGGCGTCCTCGGCGTTCAGCTCGTTCTGGGTGGCGCACGGCAGGGCGATGTCGCACGGCAGGCTCCACGGCGTCTGCCCCTTGCGGAACTCCAGGCCGAACGGCCCGGCCAGCTCGCTGAGGCGGCCACGCTTGACGTTCTTCAGTTCCATCAGCGCATCCCATTGCGCGTCGCTCAGCCCGGCTTCACAGAACAGCGTGCCTTCGGAGTCGGACAGCGAGATGACCTTGCCGCCCAGGTCCATGACCTTGCGCGCGGCGTACTGGGCAACGTTGCCGGAGCCAGAGATCGCCACGCGGCGACCGTCGATGCGCTTGTCCTGGCGCTTGAGCATCTCTTCGGCGAAATACACGCAGCCGTAGCCGGTGGCCTCCGGACGGATCAGGCTGCCGCCGTAGGTCATGCCCTTGCCGGTCAGCACCGAGGTGAACTGGTTGGCCAGGCGCTTGTACTGACCGAACAGGAAGCCGATCTCGCGGGCGCCAACGCCGATGTCACCGGCCGGCACGTCAAGGTCGGCGCCGATGTGACGGTACAGCTCGCTCATGAACGCCTGGCAGAAGCGCATCACTTCGGCGTCGCTCTTGCCCTTCGGATCGAAGTCCGAACCGCCCTTGCCGCCGCCCATGGGCAGCGAGGTCAGCGAGTTCTTGAACACCTGCTCGAAGGCCAGGAACTTGAGCACGCCCAGGTTCACCGACGGGTGGAAGCGCAGGCCGCCCTTGTACGGGCCGATGGCGCTGCTCATCTGGATGCGGTAGCCGCGGTTGACCTGGACCTTGCCCTGATCATCGACCCACGACACACGAAACAGCACGGCGCGCTCGGGCTCGACCATGCGCTCGAGGATGCCCGCCTGCAGGTAGTGAGGATTGGCTTCGAGGAAAGGCCACAGGCTGCGCAGCACCTCCTCCACGGCCTGGTGGAACTCGGGCTGGGCCGGGTCGCGCTGTTGCAGGCGGGCCAGGAAATCGTCGACAGATTCGATCATGGTAGACATCTCACCAAGAGGGATTGTTTTTGGTTTTTTCCCGAATGTACCAAGAACCAATCGCACTGGAACAGGGCGAGATGTCGTTTTTATGAAATTATTTAGTGCAATTTCTATAAGTGTATACAGAATCAATGACTGAATCGTGAGAGCGGGCTTGCCCCGCGATTGCCTGAGCGCGAGCCATCGCGGGGCAAGCCTGCTCCCACGCAAACAAAACAAACAGCATATTCCAGGCACAAAAATGGGGCCCCGAAGGGCCCCATTCTTGTGCAACCGAAACCGCCTTACTGGGCCAGTTTCTTGTGACGCACACGGTGCGGCTGGGCAGCGGCGTCGCCCAGGCGCTTCTTGCGGTCGGCTTCGTACTCGGTGTAGTTGCCCTCGAAGAACACCACGCTCGAGTCGTCCTCGTACGCCAGGATGTGAGTGGCCACACGGTCCAGGAACCAACGGTCGTGGGAAATCACGATGGCGGCGCCCGGGAAGTCCAGCAGGGCTTCCTCGAGGGAACGCAGGGTTTCGACGTCGAGGTCGTTGGACGGTTCGTCGAGCAGCAGGACGTTGCCGCCCTCCTTCAGGGTCAGGGCCAGGTGCAGGCGGCCACGCTCACCACCGGAGAGGTCCTTGACGAACTTCTGCTGGTCGCCGCCCTTGAAGTTGAAGCGGCCGACGTAGGTGCGCGACGGGATCTCGTAGCTGCCGATGCGAATTTGGTCGGAACCGTCGGAGATTTGCTGGAACACGGTCTTGCTGCCGTCCAGGTCCTCGCGGCTCTGGTCGACGCAGGCCAGCTGCACGGTTTCGCCGATCTCGATGCTGCCCGAGTCCGGTTGCTCCTTGCCCATCAGCATGCGGAACAGGGTCGACTTACCGGCACCGTTGCCGCCGATCACGCCAACGATGGCGCCCTTGGGCATGGCGAACGACAGGTTGTCGATCAGCACGCGATCGCCGTAGCCCTTGGTGACGTTCTTGAACTCGATGACCTTGTCGCCCAGGCGCGGACCGGCCGGGATGTAGATCTCGTTGGTCTCGCTGCGCTTCTGGAATTCCTGCGACTGCATCTCTTCGAAGCGCTGCAGACGGGCCTTGGACTTGGACTGGCGGGCCTTGGCGCCTTTGCGCACCCACTCCAGTTCCTCTTTCATGGCCTTCTCGTGGGCGCTCTGCTGCTTGGATTCCTGGGCCAGACGATCCGACTTGGCCTCCAGCCAGCCCGAGTAGTTGCCTTCGTACGGGATGCCGGCGCCGCGGTCCAGTTCGAGGATCCAGCCGGCGACGTTGTCGAGGAAGTAACGGTCGTGGGTGATCGCCACCACGGTGCCGGGGAAGTCGTGGAGGAAACGCTCAAGCCAGGCCACCGAGTCGGCGTCCAGGTGGTTGGTCGGTTCGTCCAGCAGCAGCATGTCGGGAGCCGACAGCAGCAGGCGGCACAGGGCCACGCGGCGCTTCTCGCCACCGGACAGGTGCTCGATCCTGGCGTCCCAGGCCGGCAGGCGCAGGGCGTCGGCGGCGACGTCCAGCTGACGCTCCAGGTTGTGGCCGTCGGCGGCCTGCAGGATGGCCTCGAGCTTGGCCTGCTCGGCGGCCAGCTTGTCGAAGTCGGCATCCGGGTCGGCGTAGGCGGCGTA
The DNA here is from genome assembly GCF_057284075.1 of Pseudomonas sp. TE31087. Classification (NCBI taxonomy): domain Bacteria; kingdom Pseudomonadati; phylum Pseudomonadota; class Gammaproteobacteria; order Pseudomonadales; family Pseudomonadaceae; genus Pseudomonas; species Pseudomonas sp. TE31087. The sequence continues at coordinate 5,154,500 of NZ_JBXVNN010000001.1, read as the reverse complement.
GACCTCGTCCAGGCGAGCCTGGGCGTCCTTGATCACGCTGACCGCTTCCTCGACCACTTCACGCACGGTCTTGGTCGGGTCCAGTTGCGGCTCCTGGGGCAGGTAGCCGACGTTGATGTCGGGCATCGGACGGGCTTCGCCGTCGAATTCCTTGTCGACGCCTGCCATGATCCGCAGCAGGGTCGATTTACCCGCGCCGTTCAGGCCCAGCACGCCGATCTTGGCGCCCGGGAAGAACGACAGGGAAATATTCTTGAGAATTTCCCGCTTCGGCGGCACGACCTTGCTCAGCCGATGCATGGTGTAGACGTATTGAGCCAAAACCAAGCCCTCTATCAGATAGGTAAAGACACGCGCCCCGGCATGGGCCAGGGGGATGTAGTTACGGGGTGTCGTTGAACAAAGTGGGCCATTCTACGCCAAGTCGCGGCGTTGCACAGATGGGGTAGATGGCGGGGCCGCTCGGCGGCTATCGCGGGTCAAGCCCGCTCCCACGCCACGGCATTGTTTCGTGGGAGCGGGCTTGACCCGCGATAGGGTGAGCAGGCTCAGACGTGAGCTTGCTTTACCTTGCCACGCGGCAAACGGCAACGGTCCGACTGTTCGGACAGACGCGCGGCCCAGGCGGCCTTGACGCTGAAGCCACCGCTGCGAGCAGGTTTTTCAGCAGCCTTGGCGGCGGCGGGCTTGCTCGCGACCTTGGCGGGCGCGGCAACAGGCTTGGCAGGCGCCGGGGCGACGGGCTCGACCGCAGGCTTGGCCTGTTTGCGCAGTTCGGCCAGCGACGGCGTCTTGTTGGCACTGACGGCAGCCGTGTCCGGCTTGGCCAGCGAACGCTGGCAGGTCTTGCAGGATACGTCCTCGGCCACGGCCGTGCTGACCAGGGTCTGACTGCTACGCCCACAGGCGGAATCGAGGCCGTTGGAGGAATAGTGGGTAACCAAAACCGTACATCTCCGTTGCGTTGACTATGAAGCGGGCGGCATTCTCGCACAGGTTGCAGGGGCTTGCCGAACCGACATGACCGGCTGCTGACCAGACCGCGGACACACGGACTGGCACTTTGCCATATTTGAAGGCATGCTAGTCGGCTTCTCGCCTGCGTCTTATAGTGCGCAGCGACCACGGCACGCGCCGTGCATGCTGCGAGAACCCAACCCCTGCCATCGCCAGCCCAATCGCAGGACCCAACGCTTGACCAATCTCACGCAACCGTCATCCCTGCGGCCTGCCGACACCTCGGCCGGCGCACACCTGCGTGGCTCGCTCAAGGGGGCGCTGGCCCTGCTCGCCCTGGTTTTGCTGGGCTTGCTGCTGTGGCAACTGTTCGCCCAATTCCGCCATACCCAGGCCGACCTGCGCCAGCACAGCCTGGCGACCAGCGCCGAACTGGCCGACCACCTGAGCCTGAACATGGCGCTCAAGGCCCAGCAATCGCTGAACCTGGTCCAGCCTTACGTCAAACCACCGGCGCCCGCCGCCCTGCCGAGCCTGCTCACTACCTTGCAGGCGCGCCTGCCGGCCCTGCGCGACCTGGCCTGGCTGGACGCCGCCGGGCAGGTGCGCAGCGACAGCCTCGACGGTACCCCGGACCGTCAGCTGATTGACGACCTCCTGCAACTGAATCAGGGCCGCGCCTTCTTCTATGGCAACGGCCCCGACAATAAACAGGTGTACCTGCTGCTGCGCCAGCCGACCGAACAGGACCGCGGCTACTGGCTGCTGCGCCTGAGCCCGGACTACTACTCAGAGCTGACCCGTCACCTGGACGGCCCCACCCACCCCCTGTGGCTGCTGGAAAACAGCCGCAGCGGCGAGGTCATCGAGCACCACGGCCACCGCCAGACCAGCGATGAACCGCTGCAGAGCGTGATGCTTGCGTTCATCGACAACAGCACCTGGCAACTGCGCGGCCTGTTCGACGCCGGCCTTGCCCGCGACAAACTGCTGCCGGCGCTGATCGGCAAGTGCGTGCTGGTGCTGTTCTGCGCCCTGCTGCCGGTGCTGGCGCTGATCAACATGCGCCGGCGCCAGCGCGCCCTGCAGGAAGATCGCCGACGCTACCAGGAAATCTTCGAGGGCACCGGCGTGGCCCTGTGCGTGCTCGACCTCTCCAGCCTGCCCGGCCAGCTCGACCGCTATCACCTGCGCAACCGCGCCGCGCTCAAGCAGAGCCTGGCGCTGGACACCAGGCTGCGACGCACACTGCTGGCGGAACTGAAGATCACCGAGATCAACCAGGTGGCCCGCCAGTTGCTCAACGTCGACTGCCACGAAGGCGCCTGGCAGCGCCTGATCGAAGGCAGCGGCGACAGCCGCGACAGTGTCGGCATGCAGTTGCTCGACGCGCTGATCGAAGAGCGCCAGCAGCTTGAGCTGGAAGTGCGCCTGCCCGCCCCGCTGGGCGGCGAGCTGCACCTGTGGCTGATGGCCCGCCTGCCCCAGCAGCGCCGCGACTACCAGGCGGTGATCCTGAGCATCAGTGACATCACCAGTCGCAAGCAGGTGGAGCTGTCGCTGCTCGAGCGCGAAGGTTTCTGGTCGGACGTGGTGCGCACCGTGCCCGACCAGCTCTACGTGCAGGACGTCAACAGCCAGCGGATGATCTTCAGCAACCGCCACCTCGGCCAGACCCTGGGCTACGACCGCGTGGAGCTGGCACAGATGGGCGACCGTTTCTGGGAGATGCTCCTGCACCCCGGCGACGCCGAGCACTACCGCGCCCTTCGCCAGCAGCAGCGCGATACCAGCTACGGCCAGTCGCTGCACTGCCAATTGCGTTTCCGCCACCGCGATGGCGGCTGGCGCTGCTACGACATCCGCGAACAGGTGCTGACCCGCGACAGCGAGGGCCTGGTCACCCGCATCATCGGCGTGGGCAAGGACGTCACCGTGCAGATCGAGGCCAGCGAGTCCCTGCGCGACAGCGAGCAGCGCTACCGCATGCTCGCCGAGAGCATCAGCGACGTGATCTTCTCCACCGACAGCCAGCTGCAGCTGAACTACGTCAGCCCCTCGGTGCAAGCGGTGCTGGGCTACCAGGCCGACTGGATCTTCGCCAACGGCTGGCAGTCGATCGTCGCCAACCCCGCCCAGCTCAGCGGCGTCTACAACCTGCTGGAGCGGGTCAGCAAGGTGCTGGGCGACAGTGAGCAACTGGCCCAGTTGCGCAGCACCCTGCCCACCCAGCTGTTCCTGTTCGACTGCCTGCGCGCCGATGGCCGCAAGATCCCCATCGAATTGCGCCTGGTGCTGGTGTGGGACGAACACGAGCGCTTCGAGGGCGTGCTGGGCGTGGGCCGTGATATCAGCCAGCAGCGCCGCGCCGAAAAAGACCTGCGCATGGCCGCGACAGTGTTCGAACACTCCACCTCGGCGATCCTTATCACCGACCCGGCCGGCTATATCGTCCAGGCCAACGAGGCCTTCAGCCGGGTCAGCGGCTATGCCGTGGCCGAAGTGCTCGACCAGCTGCCCGGCATGCTCACCGTCGAACAGCAGCAGAGCGCCCAGCTGGGCTATGTGCTCAAGCAACTGAGCCAGCGCGGCACCTGGGAAGGCGAAGTGTGGCTCAAGCGGCGCAACGGCGAGCACTACCCGGCATGGGTGGGCATCACCGCAGTGCTCGACGACGAGGGCGACCTGGCCAGCTACGTGTGCTTCTTCACCGATATCAGCGAGCGCAAGGCCAGTGAACAGCGCATCCATCGCCTGGCCTACTACGATGCCCTGACCCACCTGCCCAACCGCACACTGTTCCAGGACCGCCTGTACACCGCCCTGCAACAGGCCGAACGGCAGAAGGCCTGGGTGGTGCTGATGTTCCTCGACCTCGACCGATTCAAGCCGATCAACGACTCCCTCGGCCATGCCGCGGGCGACCGCATGCTCAAGGACATGGCCGAGCGCCTGCTGGCCTGCGTCGACGACGACGACACCGTGGCGCGCATGGGCGGCGACGAGTTCACCCTGCTGCTGCAGCCCAAGGCCAGCCGCGAGCAGGCGCTCAACCGGGCCATCCATGTCGCCGAGAACATCCTCGAGGGGCTGGTCACGCCGTTCGTCCTGGAAAACCGCGAGTTCTTCGTCACCGCCAGTATCGGCATCGCCCTGAGCCCGCAGGACGGCAGCGAGCTCAGCCAGCTTATGAAGAACGCCGACACGGCGATGTACCACGCCAAGGAACGCGGCAAGAACAACTTCCAGTTCTACCAGACGGACATGAACGCCAGCGCCCTGGAGCGCCTGGAGTTGGAAAGCGACCTGCGCCATGCCCTGGAACAGAACGAGTTCATCCTCTACTACCAGCCGCAGTTCAGCGGCGACGGCAAGCGCCTGACCGGCGCCGAGGCACTGCTGCGCTGGCGCCACCCGACCCGCGGCCTGGTGCCGCCGGGCGACTTCATCCCGGTGATCGAGGAACTGGGCCTGGTGGTCGACGTCGGCGACTGGGTGCTGCGCGAGGCGTGCCGCCAGCTCAAGGCCTGGCACAAGGAGAAGGTGCGGGTGCCGAAGGTGTCGGTGAACATTTCCGCCCGGCAGTTCTCCGACGGCCAGCTGGGCACGCGCATCGCCACCATCCTCGAGGAAACCGGGCTGCCCCCGGCCTGCCTGGAGCTGGAGCTGACCGAGAGCATCCTGATGCGCGAGGTCAACGAGGCCATGCAGATCCTCGACAGCCTGAAGAACCTCGGCCTGAGCATCGCGGTCGATGACTTCGGCACCGGCTACTCGTCGCTCAACTACCTCAAGCAGTTCCCCATCGACGTGCTCAAGATCGACCGCACCTTCGTCGACGGCCTGCCCGAGGGCGAGCAGGACGCGCAGATCGCCCGGGCAATCATCGCCATGGCCCACAGCCTCAACCTGGCGGTGATCGCCGAGGGCGTGGAAACCCACGAGCAGCTGGAGTTCCTGCGCGAGCACGGCTGCGACGAGGTGCAGGGCTACCTGTTCGGCCGGCCGATGCCGGCCAACCAGTTCGAGGCGCAATTCAGCAACGAGACGTTGTTCATGTTCCAGTAATCGCTCCGCGGGTTTCTTCGCGAACGTCGTGGGAGCGGGCTTGCCCCGCGATGGGCCAGCCCTGGCCACATCATTTGACGGCCAAATCGCGGGGCAAGCCCGCTCCCACGCAGACCCCATACACCCTGGAAAACCGGACCCCAAAGTCAACTCCAGCCCAGAAACGGCGCGGGTTGCAACATGAGGGCCATTGGTCCGCGACTTGATGCCACTTCATATGCCAGCGGCGAATCAATCGGTTAGAATGCACCCCCAATTCTGCCCGATCCTTGAGGACCGCCATGTTCAGCCGTGATTTGACCATTGCCAAGTACGACGCCGAGCTCTTCGAAGCCATGCAGCAAGAAGCCCTGCGCCAGGAAGAGCATATCGAGCTGATCGCTTCGGAAAACTACACCAGCCCGGCGGTCATGGAGGCCCAGGGTTCGGTTCTGACCAACAAGTACGCCGAAGGCTACCCAGGCAAGCGTTACTACGGTGGTTGCGAGTACGTCGACGTCGTCGAGCAACTGGCCATCGACCGCGCCAAGGAACTGTTCGGCGCCGACTACGCCAACGTCCAGCCGCACGCCGGTTCCCAGGCCAACGCCGCTGTCTACCTGGCCCTGCTGTCGGCCGGTGATACCATCCTGGGCATGAGCCTGGCCCACGGCGGTCACCTGACCCACGGCGCCAGCGTTTCCTCCTCGGGCAAGCTGTACAACGCCATCCAGTACGGCATCGACGCCAACGGCCTGATCAACTACGACGAAGTCGAAGCACTGGCCCTGGAGCACAAGCCGAAGATGATCGTCGCTGGCTTCTCCGCCTACTCGCAAGTCCTGGACTTCCCACGCTTCCGCGAAATCGCCGACAAGGTCGGTGCCTACCTGTTCGTCGACATGGCCCACGTGGCTGGCCTGGTTGCCGCTGGCGTGTACCCGAACCCGGTTCCGTTCGCCGACGTGGTCACCACCACCACCCACAAGACCCTGCGCGGTCCGCGTGGCGGCCTGATCCTGGCCCGTGCCAACGCCGACATCGAGAAGAAGCTGAATTCCGCGGTCTTCCCGGGCGCCCAGGGCGGCCCGCTGGAGCACGTCATTGCCGCCAAGGCGATCTGCTTCAAGGAAGCGCTGCAGCCTGAGTTCAAGGCCTACCAGCAGCAAGTCGTGAAAAACGCCCAGGCCATGGCCAGCGTGTTCATCGAGCGTGGTTTCGACGTCGTTTCCGGCGGCACCCAGAACCACCTGTTCCTGCTGTCGCTGATCAAGCAGGAAATCTCCGGTAAGGACGCCGACGCCGCCCTGGGCAAGGCTTTCATCACCGTCAACAAGAACTCGGTCCCGAACGACCCACGTTCGCCTTTCGTCACCTCGGGCCTGCGTTTCGGCACCCCAGCCGTCACCACCCGTGGCTTCAAGGAAGCCGAGTGCCGCGAACTGGCTGGCTGGATCTGCGACATCCTGGCCGACCTGAACAACGAAGCGGTGATCGACGCCGTGCGTGAGAAGGTCAAGGCCATCTGCAAGAAGCTGCCGGTGTACGGCAACTGATTGGCAGACGCCTGATGTGAAAAAGCCCGGCCATGTGCCGGGCTTTTTTGTGCTTCTTCTCAGCGAGTTGTTGCGACATCCGGCACGAGACGTATTTCCACGCGCTGCCCCAACGCCCTCGCCGCACTGGCCAGCGTTGCCAGCGTCATGCCGGCATCCGTCTGATCAAGCGCTCGATCGACCGCCGTACGGCTGGTGTGCATGCGCTCGGCAAGCGCCTTCTTGCTGACCTTCTGCTGCTTCATCGCCTCAGTCAGCTGCCAGGCAATCACCCGTTTGAGCGCTGTGGCCGTGACCTCCTCCAGAATGCCTTCTTCGGCAAGAAAGTCATCGAAATCCGAACCGATGTGCGGGTTCATATGTTTTGCCTCCGCAAGCTTGCCCTGCGCTGCCTGGCCAAAGCGAGGTCGACCGAGGGCGTCTTTTGACTTTTCTTGATAAATCCATGGAGCAAGACCATCACCCCATCGGTGATCGTGAACATCACCCGTCCCACGCTATCCCCCAAGGTCGATACGGATCTCCCAGAGTCCGCTTTCCATCTTCCGAACCAGAGGCATGCCAAGTGGCCAACCGAATTGCACAGCCTTGATCTTGTTTCCGATCAGCCTGTGCTGGTTACGCGGCAACGCTTTCAACCACTCCCGCACTGGCTCATTACCGAGGTCACTGCGAAAGAAAAACACCCGAAGCTGTGGATGTGACTCGACCAAGTGCACCAAAAAAGGTACCTCTTTCAAGGGGGCCATAGCGTATGGCCCAACGAATTGAATGAGGCAAAAAAATGCCGCCATTTGGCGGCATCAACCAGTCAGCTACGTCCCACTCATGCGTGATACAACGCCTCAAACCCTGCCCGAATATTCTCCTCCGGCAACTCATCGGCGATAAACACCATCACGCTTTCGCGCATCTCGCCTTCCTTCCACTCGGCGTCCCAGTCGAAGCCGTACAGCTTCAGCACCCCTTGGAACACCAGACGGCGGTCCTCGCCGGCAATGTTCAGTACCCCCTTGTAGCGCAGCAATTGCTTGCCGTGCTCTTCCAGCAGCTCGTTCATGAAGTCGCTGAGCCGATCGATGTCCAACGGCGTTTCGGTGCGCAGCACCAGCGTCGAGATACGGTCAGGGGTGGCCGGCTTGAGTACCGGGCGCAAGGTGGGTTTTGGGCTGATGCCCAGGTCCGGGTTGAGGTTGAAGCCGCGCACATCGAGTAGCTCGGCCAGGTCGATGCGACCGTGCTCGACCACACGGATCGCCGCCCGGCCATTGATGCGCGCCAGGCGCTCGCGCAGGGCTTCGACCACCTGCGGCTCGACCAGGTCGGTCTTGCTCAGCAGCAGACGGTCAGCGAAGCCGACCTGAGCCTGGGCGATGGCCTGGGTCAGGTGCAGCTCGGCGTGGGCAGTGTCGACCAGGGTGATGATGCCGTCGAGGATATAGCGCTCGCGCAGCTCTTCATCAATGAAGAAGGTCTGCGCCACCGGTGCCGGGTCGGCAAGGCCGGTGCATTCGATGACCAGGCGATCGAAGGCGATTTCACCGGCATCCAGCCGTTCGAGCAGCAGGTACAGGGCCCGGGTCAGGTCGCCATGGATGCTGCAGCACACGCAGCCGTTGGCCAGGGTCATGACCTGCACCGGTGCATCGCCCAGCAGCTGGCTGTCGATGCCGGCCTCGCTGAACTCGTTCTCGATCACGGCGAGCTTCAGGCCATGCTCGGCCTTGAGCATGTGCTTGAGCAATGTGGTCTTGCCGGCGCCAAGGAAGCCGGTCAGCACGGTAACGGGAATCGGCGTTTGCACGCGGAAATCTCCTGTGCGGAAAAAAAAAGAAAGGCCGCGATCCCTTGCAGGAGCGGCCTTGTGTCGCGACAGGGCCGCAAAGCGGCCCCAGATTTTCAGGTTCGCAGCAGATATAGCCGGGGCCGCTGCGCGGCCCTTTCGCGGCACAAGGCCGCTCCTACAAGGACCGCGCCGGCATCAGGTTCAACAGCACTTGGGCCCGGACTTGCCACCATAGCGCGCTTCCTGGCGCTCGCGGAAGAACGCCTCGTAGCTCATTACCGGCTTGTCCGGGTGCTTCTTCTGCATGTGCTCGACATAGTTGTCGTAGTCGGGCATGCCGACCATCAGGCGGGCGGCCTGCCCCAGGTACTTACCCAGTCGACCCAGGTCGTTGAACATCGCGGCGGTCCTCTCAAGCGTCAGGCAGGGCCTGGAACGGGGTTTCCTTGTCGCTGCGCTCCTTGCGACCCAGGGCGGCGAGGCCGACCTTGACGGCAAAGAACAGCACGCTGAATACCACCACCAGGAACAGCACGGTCAGGCCGGCGTTGGTGTAGGCGTTGAAGATCACGTGCTGCATCTGGCCGATGTCCTTGGCCGGGGCCAGCACCTGGCCGGCGTCCAGCGCGGTGCTGTACTTCTTGGCCAGGGCCAGGAAGCCGACCGCCGGGTTCGGGTCGAACAGCTTGATCAGGCCCGCGGTGGTGGTGCAGATCAGCAGCCACACGGCCGGCAGCAGGGTGACCCAGACGTAGCGCTGGCGCTTCATCTTGATCAGCACCACGGTGCCCAGCATCAGGGCGATACCGGCGAGCATCTGGTTGGAGATGCCGAACAGCGGCCACAGGGTGTTGATGCCACCCAGCGGGTCGATCACGCCCTGGTACAGCAGGTAGCCCCACAGCGCCACGCAACCGGCGGTGCCGATCAGGTTGGCGGTCCACGACTCGGTGCGTTTCAGGGCCGGCACGAAGCTGCCCAGCAGGTCCTGCAACATGAAGCGCCCGGCGCGGGTACCGGCGTCCACGGCGGTCAGGATGAACAGTGCCTCGAACAGAATGGCGAAGTGGTACCAGAACGCCATGGTGTTCTCGCCCGGCAGCACCTGGTGGAGGATCTGCGCGATACCGACCGCCAGGGTCGGCGCGCCACCGGCACGGGCCAGGATGGTGTGCTCGCCGATGTCGCGGGCGGTGGCCTCGAGCTGCTCGGGGGTGATCATGAAGCCCCAGCTGCTCACGGTCTGCGCCACCGAGACGACGTCGGCACCGACCACTGCGGCCGGGCTGTTCATGGCGAAGTACACGCCCGGCTCGATCACCGAGGCGGCGACCATGGCCATGATGGCGACGAACGACTCCATGAGCATGCCGCCGTAGCCGATGTAGCGGGCGTTGGTTTCGTTGTCCAGCAGCTTGGGCGTGGTCCCCGAGGAGATCAGCGCGTGGAAGCCGGACACCGCGCCGCAGGCGATGGTGATGAACAGGAACGGGAACAGGGTGCCCTTCCACACCGGGCCCGTGCCGTCGGTGAACTGGGTCAGCGCCGGCATTTTCAGTTCGGGCGCGATGATCAGGATGCCAATGGCAAGGCCGACGATGGTGCCGATCTTGAGGAAGGTCGACAGGTAGTCACGCGGCGCCAGCACCAGCCACACCGGCAGCACGGCGGCGACGAAACCGTAGCCGACCAGCATCCAGGTGATCTGCACGCCGGTGAAGGTAAATGCCGGGCCCCACACCGGATCCGCGGCGATCTGGCCCCCCAGCCAGATCGACAGCAGCAGCAGGACCACGCCGATGACCGAGATCTCGCCGATACGGCCCGGACGGATGTAGCGCATGTAGATGCCCATGAACATCGCGATCGGGATGGTCGCCATCACCGTGAACATGCCCCACGGGCTCTCGGCCAGGGCCTTGACCACGATCAGCGCCAGCACCGCGAGGATGATGATCATGATCAGGAAGCAGCCGAACAGGGCGATGGTACCGGGGATGCGGCCCATTTCCTCGCGGACCATGTCGCCCAGCGAGCGGCCGTTGCGGCGGGTGGAGAGGAACAGGACCATGAAGTCCTGCACCGCGCCGGCCAGCACCACGCCAGCGATCAGCCACAGCGTGCCGGGCAGGTAGCCCATCTGTGCGGCGAGGACCAGGGCCCACGAGCGGGCCGGCGCCGGCGATGGCGGCGAAGTGATGGCCGAAGAGAATGTGCTTGTTGGTCGGGACGTAGTCCAGGCCATCGTTGTTGAGTACCGCGGGCGTGGCCCGGCGGGGGTCGAGCTGCATCACCTTGGTGGCGATGAACAGGCTGTAGTAACGGTAGGCGACCAGGTAGAGGGCCACTGCCGCGACCACGATCCACAAGGCGTTGATTGCCTCACCGCGACGCAGGGCAACCACACCCAGCGCGCAGGCCCCTATGACTGCCAGCGCCAGCCACGGAATGTGGCGTAGCAGGCTATTATTGTTGTTCATGGTTTACTTCCAGCTGGTGGATTGGAAAGACCGCCCATCGAGTCTAGGGCGAGTCAAAGCGCATTGCCACACTTGCTTTGGTCTAGAGCCTCTGCGGCCAGATTGCGGTACCTGATACGGCAACATAACCCACTATAGTCAGGTTGAACCCCCGAGGGCTTTTCCCATGAGCGACCACGACGAACGCCGCCGCTTTCAACGCATCGCCTTCGATGCCCCCACTGAACTGCGCCAGGGCGAGCGGCGCTGGCCGGTGAAACTGCTCGACCTGTCGCTCAAGGGCTTGCTGATCGAGCGCCCCGATCCCTGGAATGCCGACCTCACCCAGGACTTCGAAGCGATCATCCACCTCAACGACAAGAAGACCCAGGTGCTGATGCAGGTCGAACTGCGCCACGAGGAGCCGAGCCGTCTGGGTTTCATCTGCCTGCACATCGACATCGATTCGATGACCCATCTGCACCGTCTGGTGGAACTGAACGTGGGTGACAGCACCGAAATGATGCGCGAGCTGCGCGAACTCATCGAAGATTGATATCTCTTAGCCTGCTATCTATCTGGCTGTGACGGCTTTCCTGTCCAGCCAGACAGCTTTCCTACACCCGCCAGCCTGTTTGTACACACCCCTCTGGAACAGCCTCCTGCATGTTGGAACACAACCTGCATCCAGGTTTCACGCACCCTGGACGCACCCGTTCCGTCGCTACGATCAAAACTTTGTATACAATTTTTGTGGCAATTTTTTGTGGTAGTTGTCTACAGTAGCGGCACAACAATAAACAGAGAGCCTGCTCCAATGACCACGTCCCCCAGCACGTCTCCCGCCCCGCGCCCCGAGGACGAAAATCTCGGCCTTGGCGCCAACCTGGCCTACGGGCTGCAGCATGTCCTGACCATGTATGGAGGGATCGTCGCCGTACCCCTGATCCTCGGCCAGGCCGCCGGCCTGGCCCCGGCGGAAATCGGCCTGCTGATCGCCGCCTCGCTGTTCGCGGGAGGCCTGGCCACCCTGCTGCAGACCCTCGGCCTGCCGTTCTTCGGTTGCCAGCTGCCACTGGTGCAGGGCGTATCGTTCGCCGGCGTGGCGACCATGGGCGCGATCCTCGGCAGTCAGAGCGGTGGCGGCTTGCCTTCGGTGCTGGGCGCGGTGATGGCGGCTTCGCTCATCGGATTCCTGATCACCCCGGTGTTCTCACGCATCACCAAGTTCTTCCCGCCGCTGGTCACCGGCATCGTCATCACCACCATCGGCCTGACCCTGATGCCCGTGGCCGCACGCTGGGTGATGGGCGGCAACAGCGCCTCGCCGGAGTTCGGCAGCGTGGCCAACATCGGTCTGGCCGGGCTGACCTTCGCCATCGTCCTGCTGCTGAGCAAGCTGGGCAGCGCGAGCATCTCGCGCCTGTCGATCCTCCTGGCCATGGTCGCCGGCACCCTGATTGCCTGGGCGCTGGGCATGACCGACTTCAGCAAGGTCACCGAAGGCCCGATCTTCGCCTTCCCCACGCCGTTCCACTTCGGCATGCCGACCTTCCATATCGCCGCGATCCTGTCGATGTGCATCGTGATCATGGTGACCCTGGTGGAAACCTCGGCGGACATCCTCGCAGTCGGTGAGATCATCGACACCAAGGTCGACTCCAAGCGCCTGGGCAATGGCCTGCGCGCCGACATGGCGTCGAGCATCCTGGCGCCGATCTTCGGCTCGTTCACCCAGAGCGCCTTCGCCCAGAACGTCGGCCTGGTGGCCGTGACCGGGGTCAAGAGCCGCTACGTGGTGGCCACCGGCGGGGTGATCCTGGTGGTGCTGGGCTTGCTGCCGATCATGGGCCGGGTCATCGCCGCGGTACCAACCCCGGTCCTCGGCGGCGCGGGCATCGTGCTGTTCGGCACCGTGGCGGCCAGCGGCATCCGTACCCTGTCCAAGGTCAACTACAAGAACAACGTCAACCTGATCATCGTCGCCGCCTCGCTGGGCTTCGGCATGATCCCGATCGCGGCGCCGACCTTCTACCACAACTTCCCGAGCTGGTTCGAAACCATCTTCCACTCCGGCATCAGCTCGGCGGCGATCATGGCCATCCTGCTGAACCTGATCTTCAACCACTTCACCACCGGCAACTCGGAAAACCAGTCGGTGTTCGCCGCGGCCTACGAGCGCACCATCCAGTACTCGGACATCTCGGCCCTGCGCGATGGCGATTACTTCAAGGATGGCAAGCTGTTCGACGCCGACGGTAACGAGGTTCCGGTGCTGGAACTCGACGAGCACGGCAACGAGGCGCCCAGGCGCAAGGCGGTTGCCGAACACTGATCGCTGACCAGGACGGTCATCGAGGGGGAGCCGACGCGCATCGTCGGCTCCTTTTTTTCGTCTCGAGCATGTGCGCAAGCAGGCACTGTGGGATGCGGGCACTGTGGGAGCGGGCTTGCCCCGCGATCCGGTCTGTCGGTACAACATCACTTCATGACAGGACGCCATCGCGGGGCAAGCCCGCTCCCACGTTCGATCCGCTGAGTCGCCCTAGCCGTGCGCCACGAAGTACCGGTTCAACACATTCAGATCCCCCGCCTCCAGCACCCCCGCCAGATAGCGCAACTGCAACCACGCCCGCAGGTACTCATGGCGTGCCTGCGCCAGGTCGCGCCGGGCACCGAACAGCTGCTGCTCGGCGTCCAGCACATCCAGGTTGACCCTCTCCCCTCCCCGCACACTCTTGCGCGTGGCCTGCACCAGGGCCGAGGCGGCCTTCACCGCCAGGTCGTAGGCACGGATCTTCGCCGTGCCGCTGGCGCACAGGTTGAACTGCCGGCGCAGCTGATTGAGCGTGTCGCGCAGCTGCGCATCCAGCTCGAAACCCGCGGCATCGCGCTGGGCCCGGGCCTGACGCACCGACGCCTGCACACCGCCTCCGGCAAACAGCGGCACGCTCAACTGCACGCCAATGCTGTCGGTGTCGTAACGCTGGTTGTAGCTGCTCTCGGAGCTGGAACTGGAAATGCCCTTGCTGGCATAGGCACTCAACGAAGGCAGGTGCCCGGCCCGCTGCCGCTCGATGTTCTGCTCGGCGACCTCGAGCCCGTGGCGCTGGCTGGCCAGTTCGGCGTTGTGGGCGACGGCCAGGTCGCGCCAGGGTTCGAAACGTGTGGGGGTGAGCGGCTGGACGCGAAAATCGCCGGTCATCGGCGCCAGGTCCTCGACTGCCACCGGCTCGCCGATGATCGCCTGCAAGACGCGCAACGCCGCATCGAGATTGTCGCCGGCCTCGATCTCCTGGGCCTGGGCCAGCTCGTAGCGGGCGCGGGTTTCCAGCACATCGGTACGGGTGCCCTCGCCGCCCTTGAGCAGGCGCTCATTGAGGGTCAACTGCTCGGCGTAGGTGCGTCGCTGGGCCTGGGCCAGGGCGATCTGTTCGTTGGCGAACAACGCTTCGCTGTAGGCGCCGAACAAACGCACCATCAGCTCCTGGCCACGGCCGCGATAGCGCTCGTCGGCCAGGGCGGCCTGGGCCACGCCACGGCGGTAGTCGCTCCAGGCACCATAGTCGAACAGCGGCTGCTCGAGGGTCAGGGTCGAACTGTAGCTGCGGTAGTCGCGCTGGGTGGTCACGTCGCCGAACTGGCTGCGCTGGGTCACCTCGGAATCGTTGCGGGCGCGGTTGTAGCGGTACGACAGCCTGGGCAGCAGGCCGGCACGACCGATCGCCAGGTTCTCGAGACCGGCCTCGCGCTCGGCGATGGAACCCTGCCAGGTGGGATCGTTGCGCAGTGCCAGGGCATAGGCGTCGCCCAGGTCCAGGGCCTGCGCCGACAGGCTGGTGAACAACAGCAGCGGGCAAACGGCACGCAAAAACACTGACATCCTTTTATTCCTCGGCCAGGGCGACATGCACCCGGTCGGCCAGTGGCTTGAACAGGTAGTTGAGCATCGAGCGTTCGCCGGTCCGCACGAAGGCCTCCACCGGCATGCCCGGACGGATATCCAGGCCGGCCAGTTGGCCGAGGCCCTGCTCGCTGACCTTGATGCGCACCTGGTAGTAGGGCTGCTGGGTCTTTTCGTCGAGCAGGCGGTCGGCCGAGACCAACGTCACCTCGCCATCCACTCGCGGCGTGGTGCTCTGGTTGAAGGCGACGAACATCAATTCCACCGGCAGCCCTGGGCGCAGGCGGTCGACCATGTCCACCGAAGCGCGGGCGTCGACCAGCAACGGCGCATCGCGCGGCACGATCTCCATCAGTTGCTGGCCCCTGGCGATGACCCCGCCGTTGGTGAATACGCTGAGGCCGACCACTGTGCCGGCCACGGGCGACCGCACCTGGGTATGGGCCAGCTCGAATTCGGCGCTACGCAGGCGGTTGTCCAGATCCTCGGCACTGGCCTGCAGTTCGGCGAGCTGCTGGCGCACCTCGTTCTGGTACTCCTGCTGGCGCTGGCCGATGCGCAGCTTGAGCTCCAGCACCTGGCGCCGGGTGCGGCCGATGCTGCCGAAGTCCTCGGCGATCGAGCCGTTGACCTGGGCCAGCAGGCGCTCGCTGTCGAGCAGGCGATTGCGGGCGATGTAGCCGTCCCGGGCCAGCTCGCGCAGGCCGCGCAACTGCTCGTCCAGCGCGTCACGCTGGGCCTGTTTGCTGACCAGCGAGCCTTGCAGGCCCTGCAGCGAGGCTTCGGCGCCGGCGATGCTCTCGCGCAGGCCGCCAAGTTCCATGTCCAGCGCCTGGGCGCGGCTGCTGCGCAGTTGCCGCTGGCTCTCCAGCACCGTGGCCACCCAGGCGCTGCCGGCCTGGTCACGCAGCCCCTGCGGGAACTCGATCGACGCCCTGCCATCGCGCTCAGCCAGCAGGCGCGCCTCGCCGGCGCGGGCGTTGACGTACTGCACCCGCAGCGAGCCGACCTGGGCCTGGGCCTGGGTCGGGTCCATGCGCAGCACGACCTGGCCGGCGCTCACCGTGTCGCCGTCACGCACCAGCAACTGCTCGATCACCCCGCCCGTGGGGTGCTGCACGGCCTGCCGGCTACCGGCGACCATCACGCTGCCGCTGACCGGCACACCCTTGTCCAGCGGCGCCAGCGCGGCCCACAGGAGGAAGCCACCAAAACCTGCCAGCACCAGCCAGCGGCCGACCCGGCCCGGGCGGTGTTCGTCGAGGCTGAGCAGGCTCGCCTCGGTCTTTTGCGTGGAGAGGGCGTGTACGCTCATGAAGTCAGGCTCTTGGTTGGCCGAAGGTGACGTTCAGGCCGATGGGATTGCGTGTGGTGGGTGGCGCGACGGGTGAGGGAGCCGGCCGGGCGGACCGTTGTGCGTCCTGCAGCACCCGGGCGGTGGGGCCGAAGGCCTGCAACTGGCCGCCCTTGAGCATCAGCAAGTTGTCCAGGCCGGCCAGCAGCGAGGACTTGTGGGTAATCAGGATCAACGTGCGCTTGTGCTCGCGCAGCCTGGCAATGGCCTCGACCAGCGCCTGCTCCCCGGCTTCATCGAGATTGGAATTGGGCTCGTCGAGCACGATCAGCGCCGGCAGCCCATACAGCGCCCGCGCCAGGCCGATGCGCTGGCGCTGGCCGCCGGACAGGCCCAGCCCGCCCTCGCCCAGCAGCGTGTCATAGCCGCCCGGCAGCTTGAGGATCATGTCGTGCACCCCCGCCAGCTGCGCCGCGGCCACCACCTGCTGGGCATCCACCGCGCCAAGCCGGGCGATGTTGTCGGCGATGCTGCCGGCGAACAGCTGCACGTCCTGGGGCAGGTAGCCGATATGCTGACCCAGTGCGCCACGGTCCCAGACCCTCAGGTCCGCGCCATCCAGGCGGACCTTGCCGCTCGCCGGGGCAACGGCGCCGACCAGCAGCCGCGCCAGGGTCGACTTGCCCGAGCCGGACGGGCCGATGATCCCCAGTGACTCGCCCGCTGGCAGTTCGAAGCCCAGGTTGTTCAGGCACAGACGGCTGCTGCCCGGCTGCGTCGCCGCCACCTGCTCAAGCGTCAGCTTGCCGAGCGGTGCCGGCAGCGGCATGCCCGCCGGACGCGGCGGCTGGGCCAGCAGCAGCTCGCTCAGGCGCTGATAGGCCAGGCGCGCGCCACTCCATTGGCGCCAGGCGCCGATCAACTGGTCGATCGGTGCCAGCACCCGGGCCATGAGGATGGAGCCGGCGATCATCATCCCCGGCGTGATCAGTTGCTCGATGGCCAGCCAGGCGCCCAGGCCAAGCACCAGCGACTGCAGCGCCAGGCGCACGGTCTTGGTCAGCGCGGTGACCGCCGCGGTACGCTCGCTGCCCAGGTTCTGCCGAGCCAGGAATCCATGGTGCAAACGCGCCCAGCGCTGACGCACCGGCGCCAGCATGCCCATGGCCTCGATCACCTCGGCGTTGCGCAGGTTGGCGCTGGCTTCCAGGCCGGCCTGCTGCGACAGCTGCCCGGCCTCGGCGAACGGCGCCTGGGTCAGGCGCTCGTTGACCCAGGCCAGCAGCGTCAGCAGCACCGCCCCCAGCAGCGCCATCAGGCCGAGCCATGGGCTGAACATGAACATCACCAGCAGGTACACCGGGAACCACGGCGCGTCGAAGAACGCGAACAGGGCCTGACCGGTGGCGAACTGGCGCAGCGCGGTCAGGTCGGCGAGCATCTGCCCTGCGGCACCTTTGTGCCCGGCCAGGCTGGCCTCGTAGGCGGCCTCGAACACCCGTGGGTTGAGGTCCATGTCCATGCGCGTGCCCAGGCGGATCACCACCTGGCTGCGCAGCCACTCCAGCAGGCCCATGAAGGCGAACACCCCGAGCACCATGAGGCTGAGCATCAACAGGGTCATCTCGTTGCGCGACGACAGGACCCGGTCGTAGACCTGCAGCATGTACAGCGCCGGGGCCAGCATCAGCACGTTGATCACCGCAGTGAACAGCGCAACGTTGCCAAGCCCGGCACGGCAGGCCCTGAGCGCCCGCAGCACTTCGTTGGCCGCGGCGGGAGCGGTTCGCATTTGTTGGAAACCTCGTAGAAGGCGCCGACCGGTGATTGCATTCGCCCTGTCGTCGCCACAGAATTCGCACCGCCGCAGCCTGGGCCCGGCAAAGACACGGGCTGCGGGGTAAGTGCATCAGATCAGCGAATGGCAGGGTGACCTTCCATTCGCTTTTTCATGCCTGCGCTCAGGCCGCCAGGGCCAGGTCCTCGGGCAGCGCCTGCACGCCGACCGCTTCGGCAGCAGCGGCGTGAGCCGGGCCGGCGGCCAGGGCCGCACCGATCTCGGCGAAGGTGCTGTTGGTGGAGACGCCATAACCGGCCAGCAGGTTGTCCAGCACGCCTTCCAGGGCCGAGGTGTTGCCCTGCATCAGGCCGTAGATCACGCCCTGCACTTCGTTGCCGGCACGCCCGGCACCCTGCGCGGCATCCAGGTCCAGGCCGTTGAAGCTGACCACGTAGTTGCCCAGGCTGAAGTCGCTGCCGCTGCCGCCACCGAGCACTTCACCCAGGGAGACGTTGTCCAGCGAGCCCCACAGGTAGTGGTTGAGGTTGTCGCCCGGGGCCTTGGACGGGTCGAACACATAGTGCAGACCGTTGGCGCTGTCGCTGTCGGCAATGAAGGCGTAGTCCGAGTTGTTGCGACCGTGGGTGGCGTACTGGTCGCCATCGAAGGTGCCGTTGCTGAAGCCGCCGGTGTTGCTGTAGCCATGGCCGGCGGTGACGAAGCCGGCACTCCAGAAGGCCAGGTAGTCGTCGACGGTCGAGCTGGCGAAGGCGGCGTCATAGTTAACGGAGATGGTCATAACGGTTCCTCGTTGTTGCACAGTGATGACGAAGGCGCGTTCCGTGCCTTCGCGTCGCCCGGAATGGGCAAACCCGGTTGGTTCAGAAGCGGTACTCGAGCATGCCGCTCAAGGTGCGGCCGCGGGCCAGCGACAGGTTGTTGCCGTCGCCCATGGCCACGAAGTAGGCCTCGTCGGTGGCGTTCTCCAGCGACAGGGCCAGGTTCAGGCTGGGGGTCATCCAGTAGCTGGCGTAGAGGTCGTAGACCGTGTACTGCGGCCACTGGGCCTGATCGATCTGGTTGTAGGTATGGCTCTTGAGGTTCTCGCCGTTGCCTTCGCTGTAACGCACGCGCATGCCCACATCCAGGGTGCGCTCGAGCAGGCGCATGCCCAGGGTCAGGGCGCCACGGTCGGCGGGCATGTACGAGGCGTTGCCCATGATGTCGCCGCAACTGACGATAGCGTTGGTGTCTGCGGCGCCCTCGGCGCGTGATACGCGCACCGGCAGCATGATGATGCGGCTGCCCACCCGCACCGGGCGCATGACGGTACCGGCGCTGACCAGACGCTGTGCGCCACCCATGTAGAACTGGTTGGAACAGAACTCGTTGCTGCCGATCATGTGGGTGTAGCTGAGCTGGCCGTAGTAGGCACCGGCATCGTAGTCCAGGCTGTATTCCACGCCGCGAAAGCGTGTGGTCTCCAGGTTGTTCTGGTAGGCCGAACGGCCCAGGGCGATGCCTGCCACGCTACTGCCGGGCAGCGAGACATTGGTGTCGAGGAACGAGAAGTTGTCGATGCGCGTATCGAAGTAGGCGACCTTGGCGCCGAAGCGGTCGCCGTCGCGCAGCAGCGACTCCTTGAAGATGTTCAGCCCCAGCTCCCAGTTGTGCGACTCCTCGGCCTTGAGGAACGGGTTGGGGTAGACCATCTCGGCACTGCCGCCGGCATGCGGGCGGCCGCTCATGAACACTTCGGTCACCGCTGGCGGACGCCAGCCACGGCCCCAGCGGGTATAGACCTGCAACCAGTCCGGCCCGGGCTTGAGCGCGATGCCGAAGGTCGGCGAGAAGCGCCCCTCCTCGGTGTCCTCGTCGAAGATCATGTGGGTCTGCTGGCGGGTAAGGCCGACCTCGGTGACGCCTTCGGGGTACATCCAGGTGGTGACACCGGTCTTGCCGCTCAGGCGATAACGGTCGTAGCGCAGCCCGGCATCCAGGGTGAGCCAGTCGTCATGCTCGTAGGTGAGCTTGCCGAACAGGCTGGCCATCACTCGCTTGCCCTTGGGGTTGGCGCCCTGCACGTAGGGTAGCGATTCCACCTCGTTGACTGCGGCGACGCGCTCGGTGCTGGGGCGGAAGCTGTCCTGGAACAACTCGGTGCCGTAGTTGAAGCTCAGGGTGTCGGCCTGTCCCAGGTGCCAGCGCGAGGTGTTCTGCAGCTGCAGGCCCCAGGTGTCGGTCTGGAAGCGGTCGGTGTAGGCCTCGACGCGGTTGCCGGTGGCGGCGCTGGACAGGTTGTCGGCGTTCCAGCGGTCCTGGCGGGTGGTCACGTAGTACAGCTTGGCCTTGAAGTCGATCAGGTCATTGTCCGGGGTGAAGCTGTAGTCCAGCGCGGCATTCTTCGCATTGATGTCGTTGGTGCCGGTGACCCGGTAGTAATAGCGGTTGGCGTTGCTGTCGTTGTAGGTCCAGGCGTCCTTGCTGTCGGTGTCGGTCTCGATGTAGCTGAACTGCAGGCGCTGGTCGTCGGCGAAGTTGAGGCCGAACTTGAACAGCTGGGAGCGGGTCACGCTGTCCATCGCCCCCACTTCGCCATGCAGCCAGCTCTTCCAGGCCTCGCGATTCTCCAGCTTGCCGCGGATCTGCGTGCCCAGGTTGTCGGCGTTCTGCGTACCGCTGCGGTAGTTGCCGAAATGCCGCTCGCTGTGGCCAAGCAGGATATCGCCGGCTTCATTGCCGACGGCGAACAGCGCACTGCCATTGAAGTAGGTGCCGTTGCCCAACTCGCCGATACCGTGGCCGGCGCGCAGGCGACCACCGATCTCCTTGCCCTGGCCGAGCAGGTCGCGGGCATCGACGGTGTTGAAGCTGGCGATGCCGCCGATCACTCCGGCACCGCCCATGCCGGCCGAGGTGCCCTTGTCGATCTCGACGCCCTGGATGAACTCGGGGTCGATGAACATCACGCCGTTGCGCTGCTGGTGGCCGTTGACGTTGAAGTTCTGGCGCATGCCGTCGATGTTCATGTTGACCCGGCCATAGTCCTGCACGCCGCGGATGTTCACCGACAGTCCTGGGTCACGCTGGTTGACCGCGGTGTACACGCCCGGGGTCTGTTCGAGCAGGTCGGCGGCATGACGAGGGGCACGCTGCTCGATCTGCTCGCGGGTAATCACACTGACCGATCGCGGGGTCTGGTACACCCAATCGCCATCGCGCTGAGAATCGACATGGGTCGCGCCCAGCTCCAGGACCTCGCCGTCCTGGGCGACACGCTCCAGGCCGACCTGTCCGGCGGCGCTGAAGTGGTAGCGCACCGGCGTGCCGCGCAGCAGTTGGCGCAGGCCCTCTTCAGCCGGGTAGCTGCCGCGCAGCCCCTCGCTGCGCAGGCCGGCCAGCTTGCGGCTGTCGAAGAACACCTGCACACCGGACTGCTCGGCGTAGGCCAGTACCGCGCTGTCGAGCGACTGGGCCGGAATATCGAAACGCACCAGATTGCGGCTGGCGGTGCTTGGCGAATCGGCGGCTTGTGCCATGCCGATCCCCATCGGCAAAGCACAGCAGCCCAGGACCAGGCTGCCGGCCAGGGCGAGGCGGCCCAGAGGGCGCAAGGGTTGTTGTCGTGGCGTGCTCACTGCGGTTGCTCGTCCGTTGTTGGCGTTTTCTAGTAATGAAAATCAATCTCAACAATCAGACGAGCAACGCAGGAAAAGTCAGTAACTAAAATAGAAAGTTTTTTGCCGAAGCCGCGTTCAGTAGAGCACGGCCAGGCCTGGAAGCTCGATCAGCCGGGCCTTGAGCTCGTCACCGAGCACCACCGGGGCGGTGCCTAGCTGGTCGAGGCGGAATACGCCGCTGACCTCACGCCGGGCCAGTGCGTCACTGGCGACTACCAGCTGGCCAGCACGGTAGCGATTGAGCCGGGCGACCACCTCGGCGAGCGGCTGGCGTTCGAACACCAGCACTCCGCGCTGCCAGTCCGTGGCTCGCCGCAGATCGTGACCCGGCCAGGGTCGTACCCCCTTGTGCTGGTCATAGCGCAGGCTCTCGCCCTGCTCCAATAACTGACTGGCCTGCCCCTGCAACGGCGGCACCTGCAGGTCGACCGCGACGCTGTGCTCCAGCATGCCGACCCAGCCCCCCTCGCCCGCCGCGCCAACCACGAAGCGTGTACCGAGGGCGCGACTGGTAGCCCCGGCGTATTCGACCACGAACGGGCGTGCGTCCCGGGACGTGACCGGTGCGGCAGTGAAGATGGCTTCACCGGACAACAGGCGCACGCGGCGCTCCTGATCGTCGAAGGCAAGCTGGACGGCGCTACGGCTGTCCAGTTCGACCTGGCTGCCATCGGGCAGGGTCACCCGGCGCACCTCGCCGATACCCGTGAGGTAGTCCGCACGCCAGCCTAGCCATGCCTGCGGCCCTTGCTGCACAGCGAGCACGGCCAGCAACAGCGCCGCCGCGCTGGCGACAGCCCGGCGCAACCGAGGTCGCCGTCGCAGTACCGGGCTGCCCTGAAGGGGAGTCGTGGGGCGAACGGCCGAGACGGCGGGCAAGCTTGCCAATTGCCCAAGGTCAGCCCAGGTGGCCTGGGCGAAACCATAGGCCTGGGCGTGCCGGGGATCGCTGGCGCACCACTGGTCCAATGCGTGCTGCTGCGCCGGGCTCAGGGGACCGGCCTGCTGCAGCACCACCCACTCGGCGGCCTGCTCGCGGATGGCTTGCTCGTTCTGGCTGCTCACACGGTTCTCTCGTGATCTGGTTATGTCTGGGCTGACGTCTGAAGCGGCATTTGTCAGTAAACCGTTGGTCATTCGGTTTCCTGCAGGCACTGCATCACATAGGCCAGGGCCTTGGCCAGATGCTTTTGCACCGAGCTGTCGGAGATCCCCAGGTGCCGGGCAACCTCGGCGTGGGTCATGCCTTCCAGGCGGTTGAGGCGAAAGATTTCCCGGGTACGTTCGGGCAGCTCGCCGAGGATCGCCTGCAGGCGACGCAGGTGCTGCTCACGCACGGCCTGCTCCTCGAGCCCGGGGCCATCCTCGACGATCGCCTCGAAGGCTTCGTGGGGCACCGTGTCGGTCTTGCGCCGCTGCTGCTGGCGCACGTGATCGATCATCAGGTTGTGCGCGGTGCGGTACAGGTAGGCCTGGGCGTTGTCGATCGGCTCGTGACGTTGCTGCTCGGCCAGGCGCAGGAAGCTGTCCTGCACCAGGTCGGCCGCCAGCTGCGGGTCGCGCACCTTGCGCGAGAGCAGGCCCTGAAGGTTTTTCGCGTGCTTTGTGAACAGCCGCTTGAGGTCGAACTCCGCCACACGCTCTCCATGGGGTGGTCGCAAGGTGGCGGTATGCTACTGGTTATTGAGAATCACTTGCAAGAAACAGCATTACTCGAAGAGTGCATCCAGCGCCTGTTCCAGACGGGTCACGGCAATCACCTGCAACCCGACGGGCGCTTCCTTCGGCGCGTTGCCCTTGGGCACGATGGCGCGCTTGAAGCCATGCTTGGCCGCCTCTTTCAGACGCTCCTGGCCGCTGGGCACCGGGCGCACCTCACCGGACAGGCCAATCTCGCCGAACACCAGCAGGCCATGGGCCAGCGGGCGGTTGCGCAGGCTCGACATCACCGCGGCCAGCAACGCCAGGTCCGAGGCGGTTTCGAGCACCTTCACGCCACCAACGACGTTGAGGAACACGTCCTGGTCGTGGGTGGGGATGCCGCCGTGCCGGTGCAGCACCGCCAGCAGCATGGCCAGGCGGTTCTGGTCCAGCCCCAGGGTCACCCGTCGCGGGTTGGCCAGGTGGCTGTCGTCGACCAGCGCCTGGACCTCCACCAGCATCGGCCGGGTACCTTCCCAGGTGGCCATGACCACGCTGCCCGGCACTTCCTCCTGGGTACGGTTGAGGAAGATCGCCGAGGGGTTGGAGACTTCCTTGAGGCCACGGTCGGTCATGCCGAACACGCCCAGTTCGTTGACCGCGCCGAAGCGGTTCTTCACCGCCCGCAACAGGCGCAGGCGGCCGTCGGACTCACCCTCGAAATACAGCACGGTGTCGACCATGTGCTCGAGCACCCGGGGCCCGGCCAGCGAACCCTCCTTGGTGACATGGCCGACCAGGAAGATCGCCGTGCCGCTCTGCTTGGCGTAGCGCACCAGCAATGCCGTGCTCTCGCGCACCTGGGCCACGCCGCCGGGGGCTGACTGCAACTGCTCGGTGAAGATGGTCTGGATCGAGTCGATGACCATCACCCGCGGCTTTTCCTGGCGGGCGGTGGCGATGATGGTCTCGATGCAGGTTTCGGTCATGACCTTGAGCTGCTCCTGGGGCAGGCCCAGGCGCCGGGAGCGCATGGCCACCTGCTGCTGCGACTCCTCGCCGGTGACATACAGCGCCGGCATCTGCGTGGCGATGTTGCACAGGGTCTGCAGGAGGATGGTGGACTTGCCGATCCCCGGATCACCGCCGATCAGCACCACCGAGCCGTCCACCAGGCCCCCGCCGAGCACGCGATCGAGCTCGGTGCTGCTGGTGGTGAAACGCGGGATCTCCTCGACGCTGACTTCGGCCAGGGTCTTGATCTGCGCCTGCTGCCCGGTCCAGCCGGCACGCCCGCTCGGCGCCGCGGCGCCGCCGCTCTCGATCATGGTCTCGACCAGGGTGTTCCAGGCCCCGCAGTCACCGCACTGGCCGGCCCATTTGGGGAAGGTCGCGCCGCACTCTGTGCAGCCATACAAGCGCTTGGCCTTGGCCATGGGCGGGTCTCCTGGAAAAAACCGCCATGATAGCCGAACACGGACGTGTCCCGGAGGCTGCGGCAGGCGACAAAACTATTCGCGCTAAACACAGTCTGTAGCTGCGAACGTCACGCATGAAGCGTTTTAGTGGCTTACACTGCGTTTACCTCTCCATTCGTAACAAAGGAATACAGCATGGGCATGCTCAGTGAATTCAAGGCCTTCGCGGTCAAGGGAAATGTCGTCGACATGGCGGTAGGTATCATCATCGGCGCGGCGTTCGGCAAGATCGTCTCGTCCTTTGTCGGCGACGTGATCATGCCCCCTATCGGTATGCTGATCGGCGGAGTGGATTTCAGCGACCTGGCGATCACGCTCAAGGCCGCCGAAGGCGATGTGCCAGCCGTGGTAATGGCCTATGGCAAGTTCATCCAGACCATCCTCGACTTCATCATCGTCGCCTTCGCCATCTTCATGGGCGTGAAGGTGATCAACCGCCTCAAGCGCGAAGAGGCCGTGGCACCGACCGCACCGCCAGTGCCAAGCGCCGAGGAAACCCTGCTGACCGAGATTCGCGACCTGCTCAAGGCGCAGAACCGCCAGCCCTGAAGCACAAAACGACTGGGGCCGCTTTTCGGCGGCCCCAGTGACGACGATCCAACAGGCGCTGTTGTGCCTTACCAGTAGTTCTCCACCGCCACCTGCCCCGGCCGCTTGCTCAGGCTCAACTGCAGGTCACGCGCCTTGAGCACCTTGCGCGTCTCGTCGATCATCTGCGGGTTGCCGCACAGCATGATCCGAGAATGCTCCGGCGACAGCGCCAGCCCCGCCGCCTTTTCCAGCTCACCGTTCTCGATCAGCGTGGTGATTCGCGCATTCAACGCACCCGGATGCGGCTCTCGGGTCACCACCGGAATGAACTGCAGCTTGCCCGCGAACTCCGCCAGGTAGTCGCGCTGCTCCAGCGCGGCGATCTCATCCACATACGCCAGTTCCTTCGCCTCGCGCACCGAGTAGACCAGCTTGATGTTGTCGAAGCGCTCCCAGGCTTCGAAGTCCTGCAGGATCGACATGAACGGCGCAATGCCGGTGCCGGTGGCCAACAGCCACAGGTCGCGACCACCGACGAAACGGTCGAGGGTCAGGTAGCCGAAGGCCTGGCGGTCGATCAGCAGGGTGTCGCCCTCGCCCAGGCGGCTCAGCTCGCTGGTGAACTCGCCTCCCGGCACCACGATGGAGAAGAAGTCGAGGAACTCGTCATGGGGTGCGCTGACCATGGAATAGGCGCGCCAGGCGACGCTGCCATCGGCCTTGCTCACCCCAAGGCGAGCGAACTGCCCGGCGCGGAAACGGAAACCGGCATCGCGAGTGACACGCAGGGAAAACAGGTTGGGCGTCAGGGGCTGGACGTCGAGCAGGGTCTGGCGGGTAAATTTGTCGGCGCTGGCGGTCATGACGGACTCCATGGAACAGATGCGCGTAGTGTCGCGCAAAGCAGCGGAGATAAACACCGTCGGTTTGTAAGGTATCGTCTGGGCCTGCTCACAATCAGCTAAGGAAGCGTGACAGCTATAACAAAAAAACCCAGCACAGAGTTAGGAGATTTCCTACACTTCGCTTCGTGCGTTTCCTACATTGGATCCAGCGAGAAGCAGAAGGGAGCTTCATCGATGCCACACTGGAAGACTGAAGATCTCCAGCAACTGCTGGACGAGCGCGAGCCCAAACAGATTTTCGCATGCGCCGTAGACCTGATACAGAAGCTCGACATGGAGTATCTGGGTTTGACGCTGCATCTGCATACCTGTGCAAAGGTTCCGCAGGTGATTCTCTACAACAACTATCCCAAAAGCTGGAATGATCGTTACCAGAACGAGAATTTCATCAGTATGGATCCGACAATATTAAAGTGCCACCTCGGCGAGCTGCCTTTTGTCTGGAGCGACGATCTCTTCCGCGACGTACCACAGCTGCGCGAGGAAGCCCATGCGCACGGGCTGACCTACGGCTGGACCCAGTCAACGCATGACCTGCGGCATAACGAAAGCCACTTGAGCGTGTCCCGGCGCTCCCGCACCATCGACGAAGACGAACATTACGAAAAGTGCGCTGCAACGATGTGGCTATGCAACACCTTGCACACGTTGCTCAGTGAATATCACCTGACCCATCTCTACGGGCTCAGCGTGCGGGAACTGGAGGTGATGGACTGGTGCGCCAAAGGCAAGATTGCCGAGGATATTGCCAAGATCCTGCGCTTATCGACCAGCACAGTGAACTTTCATATCCGCAGCGCCATCGACAAGACCAATGCTCCCAACAAGACAGCGGCGGTCGCCAAGCTCGTCGAAGCCAAGCAGATCAGTCCCAGGTAAAGGCTCGGAATCTGTAGAATCGCGTACCTCATGTCCATCGCGCCCCGCGATGACCAGCACCACCTTGAGTCGTACGCCATGCCCCTGTTCAACAGCCCCTTCGCCGACCTCGACCTGATCCGCCAGCCGGCCCAGGCCAACGACCCGTTGCTGGCCTTCGATGCCGCCGACCAGTACCTGCTGGAGCACCTGGCGGCCCAGGCGCCGCAGGCGAGCTGCAAGGTGCTGGTGCTCAACGACAGCTTCGGCGCCCTGGCCGCGAGCCTCGCGGGGCATGTGCAGGTGAGCAGCAGTGGCGACTCGCACCTGGCGCACCTGGCCCTGGAGAAGAACCTGGCGGGTAACGGCAAGCCATTCGACAGCGTGCCCTTCATCCCGGCCAGCGAGACCTTCCAGGGCCCGTTCGATCGCGTGCTGGTGCGCGTGCCCAAGACCCTGGCCCTGCTCGAGGAACAGCTGATCCGCCTGCAGGGCCAGTTGGCGCCCGGCGCCCAGGTGATCGCCGGGGCCATGATCAAGCACCTGCCCCGCGCCGCCGGCGACCTGATGGAGAAGTACATCGGCCCGGTCCAGGCTTCGCTGGCGCAGAAGAAGGCCCGCCTGCTGATTACCACCGTCGGCGAACGCCCGACCGCACGCTCGCCCTACCCCAGCCGCTACCGCCTGGACAGCCCGGCCCTGGAGCTGGTCAATCACGCCAACGTGTTCTGCCGCGAAGGCCTGGACATCGGCACCCGCGCTTTCCTGCCACACCTGCCACGCGACCTGGGCCATGCCCGTGTCGCCGATCTCGGTTGTGGCAATGGCGTGCTGGCGATCGCCTGCGCCCTGGCCAACCCGGATGCGCAGTTCACCCTGGTCGACGAGTCGTACATGGCGGTGCAGTCGGCGCGGGAAAACTGGCAGGCGGCGCTGGGTGAACGCGAAGTGACAATCAGGGCCGCGGATGGCCTGGCCGGTCAGGAGAAACAATCGCTGGACGTGGTGCTGTGCAACCCGCCGTTCCACCAGCAGCAGGTGGTCGGCGACTTCCTCGCCTGGCGCATGTTCCAGCAGGCCCGGGAGGCGCTGGAGGTCGGTGGCGCGCTGTACATCGTCGGCAACCGCCACCTGGGCTACCACAGCAAGCTGGCGCGATTGTTCCGAGGGGTCGAGCAGGTGGCTGCGACGCCGAAGTTCGTGGTGTTGAAAGCCCGTAAATAAACACCCGATAGAAAACGAGAAAAGCCCGCCCCTACTGGTTCTGTAGGAGCGGGCTTGTCCCGCGATCGGGCTGCACCGCAGCCCTCACAACCTAGTGGGTACTCAGGCCTGCCGCACTCATGAACATGCGCATGCCATAAGCCACCACCCCAAGCGCCGCCACGCTCAGCCCCCAGATCAGCACCAGCCAACCCAGGCGTTGCCACAGCGGCTTTTTCTCTTCGACGTTCATCACGATACGCTCCTAGTGATAGCCATCTTCATGGGTCACCTTGCCGCGGAACACGTAGTAGCTCCAGTAGGTGTAGCCAAGGATGAACGGCAGGATGAACAGCGTGCCCACCAGCATGAAGCCCTGGCTCTGCGGTGGCGCCGCGGCGTCCCAGATGCTGATCGACGGCGGGATGATGTTCGGCCACAGGCTGATACCCAGCCCGCTGTAGCCCAGGAAGATCAGCACCAGGGTCAGCAGGAACGGCGTGTAGTGGGCATTGCGCGCCACCGCCCGCAGCAGGCCGTAGAAGGTCACCAGCACCAGGATCGGCACCGGCATGAACCAGACCAGGTTGGGCATGCTGAACCAGCGTTCGGCGATCTGCGGATAGGCGATCGGCGTCCACAGGCTGACCACGCCGATGACCGCCAGCAGCACCAGCGCCAGTGGCCGAGCGATGTCATGCATCTGCTTCTGCAGCGGCCCTTCGGTCTTCATGATCAGCCAGGTGCAGCCCAGCAGGGTGTAGGCGACGATCAGGCCCAGGCCGGAGAACAGCGTGAACGGCGTCAGCCAGTCCAGGGTGCCGCCGACGAACTTGCGGTCGACCACCTTGAAGCCCTCGATGAACGCGCCCAGGGCCACGCCCTGGAAGAAGGTCGCCACCAGCGAGCCCCAGATGAACGCCTTGTCCCAGATGTGCCGCTTGTTGGCCCGGGCCTTGAAACGGAACTCGAAGGCCACGCCACGGAAGATCAGGCCCACCAGCATCAGGATCAACGGCAGGTACAGCGCCTCCAGCACCACCGAGTAGGCCAGCGGGAAGGCGCCGAACAGCGCCGCGCCGCCCAGCACCAGCCAGGTTTCGTTGCCGTCCCATACCGGGGCGACGGTGTTCATCATCACATCGCGGTCACGCTCGTCCTTGACGAAGGGGAAGAGCATGCCGATTCCCAGGTCGAAACCATCCATCACCACGTACATCATGACGCCGAAGATGATGATCACGGCCCAGATCAGCGGAAGATCGATACCCATCTCAGTTCCCCTTGCTCAGGCTGGCGGAGTCGGCCTCATGGCCTTCATCGGCGGCGGACAGTGGCCGCGCCGGCGTGCGTTTCTGGCCAGGGCCACCCGGGGTGTGCTCCTCGCCTTCGCCGGTCTTAGGCCCTTTGCGCACCAGGCGCATCATGTAGCCGATGCCGGTGCCGAACAGGGCGAAGTAGACCACCACGAACATCACCAGGGTGAAACCAAGTTGCGCGTAGCTATGGTTGGACACCCCATCGGCGGTGCGCATCAGCCCATAGACCACCCAGGGCTGGCGACCGACCTCGGTGGTGAACCAGCCGGCGAGGATGGCGATCAACCCGGACGGGCCCATCCACAAGGTCAGGTAGAGGAACGGACGCGAGCTGTACAGCGTGCCGCGCTTGCGCAGCCACAGGCTCCACAGGCCGACGAAGATCATCAGCATGCCCAGCCCGACCATGATCCGGAACGACCAGAACACGATGGTCGAATTGGGTCGATCCTCGGGCGGGAAGTCCTTCATCGCCGGGACCTGCTTGTCCAGGCTGTGGGTGAGGATCAGGCTGCCGAGCGCCGGGATCTCGATCTTGAAGCGCGTGGTCTCGGCCTGCATGTCGGGAATGCCGAACAGGATCAGCGGGGTCGGCTCGCCGGGCTTGTTCTCCCAGTGGCCTTCGATGGCGGCGATCTTCACCGGCTGGTGCTTGAGGGTGTTCAAGCCATGGAAGTCACCGATCACCGCCTGTACCGGCGCGACGATCAGCGCCATCCACATGGCCATCGACAGCATCTTGCGCACCGCCGGGTTGTCGCGCCCGCGCAGCAGGTGCCAGGCCGCCGAGGCGCCGACGAAGAACGCGGTGGCGACGAAGGCCGCGGTGGCCATGTGCATCAGCCGGTAGGGGAAGGACGGGTTGAAGATCACCGCGAACCAGTCCACCGGGATCACCTGGCCATTGACGATCTCGTAGCCCTGGGGCGTCTGCATCCAGCTGTTGGAGGCGAGGATCCAGAACGTCGACACCAGCGTGCCGAGCGCCACCATGCACGTGGCGAAGAAGTGCAGGCCACGCCCGACACGGTTCCAGCCGAACAGCATGACGCCGAGGAAACCGGCCTCGAGGAAGAAGGCGGTCAAGACCTCGTAAGTCAGTAATGGACCGGTGATGGACCCGGCAAAGTCGGAGAACTGGCTCCAGTTGGTGCCGAACTGGTAGGCCATGACCAGGCCCGAGACCACGCCCATGCCGAAGTTGACGGCGAAGATCTTCGACCAGAAGTGGTAGAGGTCACGGTAGGTATTGTCGCCGGTCTTCAGCCAAAGGCCTTCGAGGACCGCCAGGTAGCTCGCCAGGCCAATGGTGATGGCCGGGAACAGGATGTGAAAGGACACGGTAAAGGCAAACTGGATTCGGGCGAGCTCTAGGGCTTCCAATCCGAACATGGTGCTTCCTCTTCAGGTAATCCGGCGACCGGGCTCATGGCCTGTCGCCCACTGCCCCCACGGGTATCGAGTGCGGCGCGTTGGAATTGTTCTGTTCGATCGCGGGGATTCCGGCCCGAGGGCCAAGATCGTTGCATCTGGAACGATTGATCCAGGTCAACGACTGAATGGAAGCATAGTCCCGAATGACCCATCCGGATGTGTGGTTGATTGCCGCGTGACCGGTTGCCTCACCCTCTTTTTTTGCGTGTGAAAAGTTGATCCACGCGGCTTTCAGCAACTATTTGTTACAAACAGATGTTACTCTTCAGCCCCCTCTGGTACCGAGGTCGCAGGCTCCCCGATGTCCGATTCCGCCCCGAAATTGCTGCGCCATCACCGCCCGTTCCTCGCCTTCTGGCTGGCCCGCGTGTTCACCGCCAGCGGCTTCCAGATGCTCACCGTGGCCATCGGCTGGCATCTCTACCAACTGACCGGCAATGTCCTCGACCTGGGCCTGGTCGGGCTGGTCGAGTTCGCCCCGCGGGTGCTGTTCATGCTGCACACCGGGCATGTCGCCGACCGCTACGACCGGCGCAAGGTCGCCGCCCTGTGCCAGACCCTGCAGGCGCTGATCGCCCTGGCGCTGGCCGTGGGCAGTTTTACCGACAACGTCAGCCGAGAGCTGATCTTCGTGCTGGCCTTCCTGCTAGGTGCCGCCCGCTCCTTCGAGATGCCGGCGACCCAGGCCCTGCTGCCCAACGTGGTACCCCCCGGGCTGTTCCCGCGCGCGGTGGCGGCCTCTGCTTCGGCGTCCCAGGCGGCGACCATCGTCGCCCCGGCGGTGGGCGGCCTGCTCTACGCCTTCGGCAGCACCTGGGTTTACGGTCCGACCGTAGTCCTCTATCTCATCGCCTGCCTTTTGACCCTGAGCCTCGATGCCCGTCGGCAGCAGCCGCAGCCAGGCAGGGCCAACCTCGACTCGCTGCTGGCCGGGATCCGCTTCATCCGCAGCCGTCCGGATATCCTCGGCGCGATCTCGCTGGACCTGTTCGCCGTGCTGCTGGGCGGTGCCACCGCCCTGCTGCCGGTGTTCGCCAAGGACATCCTGCTCACCGGCGCCTGGGGCCTGGGTCTGTTGCGCTCGGCGCCCGCCGTCGGTGCATTGTTGATGTCGCTGTGGCTGGCGCGTTTCCCGGTGGAACGCAAGGTGGGTCTGACCATGTTCACCGCAGTGGGCATATTTGGCGTCGCGACCATCGCCTTCGGCCTGTCCACTTCGTTCTGGTTCTCCCTAGCAGTGCTGGTGGTGCTGGGCGCGGCGGACATGATCAGCATGGTCATCCGCAGCGCTTTCGTGCAGTTGGAGACGCCGGACGAGATGCGCGGCCGGGTGAGCGCGGTGAACGGGCTGTTCATCGGTGCCTCGAACCAGCTCGGCGAGTTCGAGTCGGGCGTTACCGCGCACTGGTTTGGCACAGTGCCGGCGGTGGTGCTCGGTGGCGTGGGCACGCTGGTGGTGACCGGGGTGTGGATGAAGCTGTT
This sequence comes from Pseudomonas sp. TE31087, assembly GCF_057284075.1. Lineage (NCBI taxonomy): Bacteria > Pseudomonadati > Pseudomonadota > Gammaproteobacteria > Pseudomonadales > Pseudomonadaceae > Pseudomonas > Pseudomonas sp. TE31087. Next base: position 5,122,186 of record NZ_JBXVNN010000001.1, on the reverse strand, counting down.
CCCGACGCTGACCCATCGGGACCGGATGCACAACAGCTGATCGGTTGCCTGTGCCGGCCTCTCCGCGGGTAAACCCGCTCCCACAGGCGTGGCGCGTGGCTTGAGGGCTGCACGGTCACTGTGGGAGCGGCTTCAGCCGCGAACACCGGCATAGCCAGTGCCAGGCACCGCGTCGCCTGCTTCGCGGCGGTGCGGCGGTCCGATAAACCCGCTTCCACAGGGATCGCGCCGCCCTCAGGCCCTGTGAAATACCTGTGGGAGCGGGCTTGCCCGCGAAAGGGCCGACACAGGCTGGAGAAAACCCTCTCCCCAATGGCCATAGGCCCCCGCCATCCATGCTGGTATGATGCGCGGCTTTTTTCCGCCCCACATAAAACCACGGTATCCGGTACGGTCTGTGCTTTGCTGTTGGGGTCGATACATTCACGGCGCGAGGGCGCCCGGGGAGCAGGCATGCTGGAAAGGCTGTTTCAACTAAAAGCACACGACACCAATGTGCGCACCGAGATTCTCGCGGGCGTCACCACCTTCCTGGCCATGGCCTACATCCTGTTCGTCAACCCGAGCATCCTCGGCGAGACCGGCATGGACAAGGGCGCGCTGTTCGTCGCCACGTGCCTGGCCGCGGCCATCGGTTCGGTGACCATGGGCATCATCGCCAACTACCCGATCGCCCTGGCGCCGGGCATGGGCCTGAACGCCTTCTTCACCTACACCGTGGTCCTGCACATGGGCCACACCTGGCAGGTGGCGCTGGGCGCGGTATTCATTTCCGCCGTGCTGTTCTTCCTGCTGTCGATCTTCCGCATCCGCGAGTGGATCGTGAACAGCATCCCGCTGCCGCTGCGCTCGGCCATCGCTGCCGGCATCGGCCTGTTCCTGGCACTGATCGCCCTGCATAACGCAGGTATCGTCGTCGATAACCCGGCCACTCTGGTGGGCCTGGGCGACCTCAGCAAGCCGGCGCCGATCCTCGCCATCCTCGGCTTCTTCCTGATTGTCGCCCTCGAGTCGCTGAAGGTCCGCGGCGCGGTGCTGATCGGTATCCTGGCGGTGACCGTGGCCTCGATCGCGATGGGCGTCACTCCGTTCAATGGCGTGGTGTCGATGCCGCCGTCACTGGCCCCGACCTTCCTGCAACTGGACATCGCCGGCGCCCTCGACGTCGGCCTGATCAGCGTAATCTTCGCCTTCCTGTTCGTCGACCTGTTCGATAACTCCGGCACCCTGATCGGCGTGGCCAAGCGCGCCGGCCTGATGGGCAAGGACGGCCACATGCCGAAGATGGGCCGCGCCCTGATCGCCGACAGTACCGCCGCCATGGCCGGTTCCCTGCTGGGCACCTCGACCACCACCAGCTACATCGAGTCGGCGGCGGGCGTGAGCGCGGGCGGGCGCACCGGCCTGACCGCCATCGTGGTCGCCGTGCTGTTCCTGCTGGCGCTGTTCTTCGCCCCGCTGGCCGGCAGCGTGCCAGCCTTCGCCACCGCGCCAGCGCTGCTGTTCGTCGCCGTGCTGATGGCCTCGGGCCTGGCCGAGATCAACTGGGACGATGTCACCGAAGCCGCGCCGGTGGTGGTGACCGCCCTGGCCATGCCGCTGACCTATTCGATTGCCAACGGCATCGCCTTCGGCTTCATCGCCTGGACCGCCATCAAGCTGATCTCCGGTCGTCACCGCGACCTGAACCCGGCGCTGGTGATCCTGTCGATCCTGTTCGTCATCAAGCTGGGCTGGTTCCCCGCATGAGTGCTGTCCTGGATCCTTCCCAATACGATGCGCAGCTGGCGGCCAAGGCCGACCGCCTGCGCGAGCTGCTGGCACCGTTCGGCGCGCCGGAGCCGGCGCTGTTCGACTCGCCTCGCGAGCACTATCGCCTGCGCGCCGAGTTCCGCCTGTGGCGCGAAGGCGGGCAGCGCCATTACGCAATGTTTGCCCCGGGCGATAAGCACAAGGCGATCCTGATCGACGATTTCCCCATCGCCAGCGAGCGCATCAATGAACTGATGCCACGCCTGAAGGCCGCCTGGCAGGGCAACGAGGCGCTCGACAATCGCCTGTTCCAGGTCGAGTTCCTCACCACCCTGGCCGGCGATGCGATGGTCACCCTGTGCTACCACCGTCCGCTGGACGACGCCTGGGAAACCGCCGCGCAACAACTGGCCAGCGACCTGAACGTCAGCGTGATCGGTCGTTCCAAGGGCAAGCGCGTGGTGATCGGCCGCGACTATGCGGTGGAGAAGCTCGACATCGCCGGGCGCACCTTCAGCTATCGCCAGCCCGAAGGTGCCTTCACCCAGCCCAATGGCGCGGTGAACCAGAAGATGCTCGGCTGGGCCTTCGAGGCCATGGGCGAGCGCCAGGACGACCTGCTGGAGCTGTACTGCGGCAACGGCAACTTCACCCTGCCGCTGGCCACCCGCGCGCGCAAGGTGCTGGCCACCGAGATCAGCAAGACCTCGGTCAATGCCGCGTTGCACAACCTCGACGAGAACGGCGTGGACAACGTGCGCCTGGTACGCCTGTCGGCCGAAGAGCTGACCCAGGCGCTGAACGAGGTCCGCCCGTTCCGCCGCCTGGAAGGCATCGACCTGAAAAGCTACGACTTCGGCACCGTGTTCGTCGACCCGCCACGCGCCGGCATGGACCCGGACACCTGCGAGCTGACCCGCCGCTTCGAGCGCATCCTGTATATCTCGTGCAACCCAGAGACCCTGGCGCAGAACATCGCCCAGCTGCACGATACCCACCGTATCGAACGCTGCGCGCTGTTCGACCAGTTCCCGTATACCCACCATATGGAAAGCGGCGTCCTGCTGGTTCGGCGCTGAAACGCTCGCAGGGCAGGCTCCTGCACGCTGTGTGTGTAGGAGCGGCCTTGTGCCGCGAAAGGGTCGCGTAGCGACCCCTGGATTCCAGCGTTTACACATCAATCACCGGGGCCGCTCTGCGGCCCTTTCGCGGCACAAGGCCGCTCCTACAGGGATCGCGTAAACGCCTTCAGAAATCGAAGAACACCGTCTCCCCTTCCCCCTGGATACGGATATCGAACCGATACGCCGTCTTTCCCTCTACCTCACAACGTCTGGCGATCAGCGTCTCGCGCCGCTGCGGCTGCTCGATCAGGTTGAGCACCGGGCACCGGGCGTTCGCCTCGCCCTCGTCATCGAAGTACAGCCGGGTATGCAGGTGGATATTGATCCCCCGGGCAAACAGGCTGATGTTGATGTGCGGCGCCATCGGCACGCCCGCGGCGTTGTTCACCACCCCCGGCTTGACCGTGTGCAGCGTCCATTCACCGACATCGAAGGTGGTCGCGGTGCGGCCGAAGCTGTTGAAAGCGTTCTCCAGGTTGAATTCATCCTGATATTGGCCATTGGCATCGGCTTGCCAGATTTCCAGGAACGAATCGCGCACCAGGTGGCCGTTGCCGTCGTACACCTGGCCGAGCAAGAGGATATGTTCGCCCGGCGCATCGGGCCGGGCCAGGCGGTTCCAGATTTCCTGGTCGCGGGTCGGGTTGCCCGCCGCCTCCAGGGCCAGGCCGATGTGCACGTAGGGGCCGGCGGTCTGCGAAGGGGTTTCCGGCAGCAGTTCGATAGGCATGACGGGCCTCCTCAGCGATTTTCGAAGTGGGTCTGGCGCTGGCCGCGCAGGACGATGTCGAAGCGGTAGGCCAGGCAATCCAAGTGGGGTTGGCATGGCCCATGTCGAGCCTGGCGATCAGCCGCTGGACCGCCTCAGGATTGGCGATCGACTTGACGATCGGGCACAGCGGAATCAGTGGATCGCCCTCGAAGTACAGCTGGGTGATCAGCTTGGTGGCGATCGACGGCCCGCTGATGGAGAAGTGGATATGCGCCGGGCGCCAGTCGTTGGGGCCGTTGCGCCACGGGTACGGACCGGGCTTGATGGTGCGGAAGCTGTAGTAGCCGTCGCGGTCGGTCAGGCAACGACCAACGCCGCCAAAGTTCGGGTCCAGCGGGGCCAGGTAGCGGTCGTTCTTGTGCCGGTAGCGACCGCCGGCGTTGGCCTGCCACATCTCGACCAGGGTATTGGGCACCGGCTTGCCGTACTGGTCGACAACACGGCCGGCGACGATGATGCGCTCGCCAATCGGCAGGCCGCCCTGGTTGAAGTTGAGCAGCAGGTCGTGGTCGTGCTCACCGAAGCGCAGATGGGAAAAGTCCGGGCCGGTACTTTCGCTGATCGACTGCGGGATGCTGACCAACGCCTGGCGCGGCGAGCGCGCCACCGAGGTCTTGTAGTCGGGGGTGACGGCCTTGGGGTGCCAGTTGCGATCACGGATCACGAAGCGGCTGGTGTCCTGGGCGGGCATGCCGGTTTCCTCTCTTGGAATTGTCGAACGCCTGGGCGTGGCAGGCGGACTTGCAGTTTCCGGCAGGCCAGTCGGGATGAATATTGAATTCAGCGGTCTTAGACATAACCATTTGGTTATGCATCAGCGACCAGGGCGACGCCCTGGGCAGCGCTGAACTAATCTTTAGACTTCATGTTTCACAAACCGGAGAGCTCCATATGGAATGGCGAAAAGGTCGACGCAGCGACAACGTGGTCGATGCCCGCGGCGAAGGGGGTGGCGGCGGCATGCGCTTCGGCGGCGGCAAGGGCCTCGGGCTCGGCGCCATCCTGTTGATCGTTGGCATCGGCTGGCTCACCGGTCAGGACCCGCTGCAGATCCTCGGCCAGTTGGCCGGGCAGATGGAGCAGCAGCAGACCGCTCCGGCCAACGTCGGCAGCAAGGCGCCGCCGGCCAACGACGAGCAGGCCGAGTTCGTCGCCTCGATCCTCGGCGACACCGAGGACACCTGGAAGGCACTCTTTGCCCAGGCGGGCAAGCAGTACCGCGATCCCCAGCTGGTGCTGTTCAGTGGCCAGGTCAACTCCGCCTGCGGCTTCGCCTCGGCGGCGGTCGGGCCGTTCTACTGCCCCGGCGACCAGCGCGTGTACCTGGACATGACGTTCTTCCGGGAAATGGAAACCCGCTTCAAGGCCGCCGGCGACTTCGCCCAGGCCTACGTGATCGCCCACGAAATCGGCCACCACGTGCAGACCCTGCTCGGCGTCTCGGCCAAGGTCGACGCCGCGCGCCGCAATGGCCAACGCATGGAAGGTGACAACGGCCTGCTGGTGCGCCAGGAACTGCAGGCCGACTGCCTGGCCGGCGTGTGGGCCTACCAGGCGCAGAAACGCCTGAACTGGCTGGAGCCGGGTGATGTGCAAGAGGCGCTGAACGCCGCCAATGCCATCGGTGATGATCGCCTGCAACAGCAGGGGCAAGGGCGGGTGGTGCCCGACTCGTTCACCCATGGCACCTCGCAACAGCGCGAGCGTTGGTTCAAGGCTGGGTTTTCCAGTGGCGACGTGAACCAGTGCGACACCTTCAGCGCACGTAGCCTTTGAGATCGCGATCCCCCAGTGCGCGCCTACAGGTGCGCATGGCGGGTGTACCCGCGATTGACCACATCAAAAACACAAACGTATTCAACAAGTTACAAATTTGCTGAAAAAGCGTTTCAGCTTCTCCCCTGTTTGCCGATAAGTCCTACACAAATCTGCGGGCTATCTGACAACAACAACGCCCAGCTTTTGAGATCAAGTGAGCGAAATCATTCTCTGGGAGAGCGTGCATGAACAGTTGGTTCGCCAATATCAGCGTCAACCTCAAACTCGGCCTGGGCTTCGGCCTGGTCCTGGTCCTGACCGGCCTGCTGGCCCTGACCGGCTGGAACAGCCTGGGCAGCCTCATCGACCGCAGCAACTGGATGAGCGACATCACCCAGCTCAACAGTGACCTGACCAACCTGCGCGTGGCCCGCCTGCAGTGGATGCTGACCAACGGCGACGACGCCTCGGCGGCCAATGTCCAGGCCAAGCTCGACGCCTTCGGCAGCCAGCAGCAGCACCTGGTCAACTCCTTCAAGAGCCCGGAAAACGTCAAGCTGCTGCGCGAGCAGGGCCAGAGCATCAGCGAATATCGCGTCTCGCTGGAAAAGATGCGCCAGGGCTACAAGACCACCCTCGCCGCCCGCGAGTCGATGAACCAGGCCGCCGGCCGTGCCAATGAGGCGATCGAGGCCATCAGCAACGCCGTGCTGTCCAGTTCCGAAGGCGATGCCAGCCGCCTGGCGCAATACCTGGTCATCAGCAAGGCCAAGCAGCAACTGGTGCAGGTTCGCCTGGACGTGCGCAGCTACATCGCCGACCTGACCAACGAAGCCGAGCAGGCCGCCCTGCGCCAGCTGGAAAACGCCCTGAGCGAAATCGACAGCCTCAAGCGCCAACTGCCGGGCGAAGCCTCGCGCATCCAGCAGTTCGAAAACGCCGTGCTGGCCTACCGCGACGCCGTGCGCCAGTTCCGCGACGCCACCGCCGCCATCGGCGTGGCCCGCGCCGAAATGACCGTGCAGGGCGCCGACATCGTCAAGCGCAGCGACGAGCTGTACAAGATCCAGATCGAGCGCCGTGACGCCGAAAGCGTCCAGGCCCGCAGCCTGCAGACTACCGCCACCCTCCTGGCGCTGCTGGTCGGCGTGCTCGCCGCGTTCATCATCACCCGCCAGATCACCCGCCCGCTGCGCGAGACCATGGACGTGGTCAACCGCATCGCCAGCGGCGACCTCACCCAGGAACTGCGCGTCACCCGCCGCGACGAACTGGGCGCCCTGCAGCAGGGCATCGCCCGCATGGGCACCACCCTGCGCGACCTGATCACCGGCATCCGCGACGGCGTCACCCAGATCGCCAGCGCCGCCGAGGAGCTGTCGGCGGTGACCGAACAGACCAGCGCCGGCGCCAACAGCCAGAAGGTCGAGACCGACCAGGTGGCCACCGCCATGCACGAGATGGCCGCCACCGTCCAGGAAGTCGCGCGTAACGCCGAGCAGGCCTCCCACGCGGCAACCAACGCCGACGACGAAGCCCGGGTCGGCGACAAGGTGGTGGGTGAAGCCATCAGCCAGATCGAACGCCTGGCCCACGAAGTGCACCGCTCCACCGAGGCGATGACCCTGCTGCAGCAGGAAAGCCAGAAGATCGGCAGCGTCATGGATGTGATCAAGTCGGTGGCCGAGCAGACCAACCTGCTGGCGCTCAACGCCGCCATCGAGGCGGCCCGTGCCGGCGAGGCCGGCCGTGGCTTCGCCGTGGTGGCCGACGAGGTCCGCGGCCTGGCCCAGCGCACCCAGCAGTCCACCGAAGAGATCGAAGGCCTGATCGCCAGCCTGCAGCACGGCACCCAGCAGGTCGCCGAAGTGATGAACGGCAGCCGCAGCCTGACCGACAGCAGCGTCGAGCTGGCACGCAAGGCCGGTGGTTCGCTGGAGAGCATCACCCGCACGGTGTCGAACATCCAGTCGATGAACCAGCAGATCGCCGCCGCCGCCGAGCAGCAGAGCGCCGTGGCCGAAGAGATCAGCCGCAGCATCCTCAACGTGCGCGACGTGTCGGAGCAGACCGCCGCGGCCAGCGACGAGACCGCCGCCTCCAGCGTCGAGCTGGCGCGCCTGGGTGGTCACCTGCAGACCTTGGTCAGCCAGTTCCGCGTCTGACCCTGTAACGCATCGCGGGGCCAGCCCGCTCCCACCGGTCGTGGGAGCGGGCTGGCCCCGCGATCATTTCACCCCAGCCTTATTTGACGATCATCCCCACCCCACGCCCACGCGGATCGGAAGCGGTCTCCAGCTTCTCCCCGGTGACCCGGATCGCCTGGATATCGCCCATCTCCCAGCCCTGGTCTTCCAGCACGTAGCCCATCTTCTTCAGATCGTCCGCCACCTTGCCGGTGAGCGGCGCATAGCTGTCGAAGTAGATCGTGTCCTTGGGCAGCAACTGGTGATGCACACGCTGCGCCGCCACCGCCTTCTCCAGCGGCATGCCGTAGTCATACAGGTTGTTCATCACCTGGAAGATCGAGGTGAAGATCCGCGAACCGCCCGGCGTGCCCAGCACCAGCGCCACCTTGCCATCGCGGGTCACCAGGCTCGGGCTCATCGACGAGAGCATGCGCTTGCCCGGCGCGATGGCATTGGCGTCGCCGCCGACCACGCCAAAGGCATTGGCCGCCCCCGGCTTGGCGCTGAAGTCGTCCATCTCGTCGTTGAGCAGGAAGCCCGCGCCCTTGACCACCACGCCACTGCCGTAGTCGAGGTTGAGGGTGTAGGTGTTGCTCACCGCGTTACCCTGCTTGTCGACGATGGAGAAGTGCGTGGTCTGGTGCGGTTCCAGCCCTGGCTTGACCTTGTCGGTCTCGGAGATCGCGTTCGGGTTGACCTGGGCGGCGCGCTTGGCCAGGTAGTCCTTGGCCACCAGCTGGTCGACCGGGACCTTGGTGAAGGCCGGGTCACCGAGGTAATCGGCACGGTCGGCGAACACGCGTTTCTCGATCTCGGCCAGCAGGTGAATGTACTTGGCCGAATTGTGCTCGACGCCCTTGAAGTCCGCGGCGCGGTCTTCCTTGATGCCCAGCAGCTGGGCCAGGGCGACGCCGCCGGAGCTTGGCGGCGGCGCGGTGTAGACCACGTTGCCGCGCCAGCCAATGGCGATCGGGTCGCGCCACACGGCCTTGTAGTCCTTGAGGTCATCCTTGGTGATCAGGCCCTTGTCGGCCTGCATCTGCGCCACCAGCAGGTCGGCGGTCTTGCCCTGGTAGAACTCGCTGACGCCCTTGTCGGCGATGCGCTCCAGGGTCTGCGCCAGTTCCGGCTGCTTGAACAGCTCGCCGACCTTCATGTGGCCGAAGTAGTCGTTGAAGTTGGTGGCGGTCTTGAACAGACCCTGGGCGTCGTCACGGTACTGGTACTGCTTCTGGGCGATCTTGAAGCCGTTCTGCGCGTAGCCGATGGCCGGCGTCAGCAACTCGCTCCACTTGAGCTTGCCGAACTTCTGGTGCGCCTCCCACAGCCCCATCACCGTGCCCGGCACGCCGGCGGCGCGTACGCCGACCAGGCTGAGGTTCTCGATCACCTCGCCCTTGTCGTCCAGGTACATGGTCTTGGTCGCGGCCTTGGGCGCCACTTCGCGGTAGTCGAGGAAGTAGGGCTTGCCGTCGACGAACAGGGTCATGAAACCACCGCCGCCGATGTTGCCGGCCTCGGGGTAGGTCACGGCCAGGGTGAAGGCGGTGGCGACGGCGGCGTCCACCGCGTTGCCGCCCTTCTTGAGGATGTCGCGCGGCCACCTGTGCGCCATATTGATCAGGCGCGGCCACCGCGCCGCCTTCCAGCGTCACGGCAAAGGCGGAGGAACAGCTCAGGATCGCGACCCCGAGGGCCAGCGGCTGGAACATGACGATACGCATGCGCACTTCCTTGGTGTTGTTTTTGTTGATCAGTCATTAAGGCCGAAGCCCTCCGACTAAGCAAACACCATTGCAGGATCGCGCCGCCGATGGGCAGACACTGTCGCGTTCAGGCAACTCAGCAGGCGTAGGCGGCCAGCTTTTTCTGGATGAAATCGAGGAAGCACTGGATGCGCAGGGCCAGCTGGGTGTTGCGGTAGTAGACCGCGTGGATCGGCTGGCGATAGCCGTTGTTGTGCTCGCCGAGCAGTACCTGCAGGCGGCCGGCGCGGATATCCTCGTGGGTCATGAAGTGCGACAGGCTGACGATGCCTTCACCGGCGATGGCCAGCTGGCGCAGGGTTTCGCCACTGGAGGCGAGCAGCTGCGGGCGGATCGCCCAATGGTCGCCCTGGGCGTGGCGCAATGGCCAGCGGTTGAGCGATTCCAGGGAGCTGAAACCGAGCAGGCAATGCTGGTCGAGATCCTCGACCTTCTGCGGCGTACCGTGCCGCGCCAGGTAATCGGGGCTGGCGAGTACCTGCACCGGGCTGCAGCCCAGCGAGCGGGCATGCAGGCTGGAGTCGGACAGCTCGCCGATGCGAATGGCCACGTCGGTGCTCTGCTCCAGCAGGTCGATGATCAGGTCGTCGGTGTTCAGTTCCAGCTCGATGCCGGGGTATTGCCGACGGAACTCACCGATCCACGGCAGGATCGCGTGCAGCATGAACGGCGCGGCAGCGTTGATGCGCAGGCGCCCGGACGGGGTCTGGCGGTTCATCGACAGGCGCTCTTCCATGTCGTCCATCTGCTCGAGGATCAACCGTGCGCGTTCGAGGAAGAAGCGCCCTTCCTCGGTCAGGTCCATGCGCCGGGTGGTGCGGTTGACCAAGGTGGTGCCCAGCTTGCCCTCCAGCCGCGACAGGGTGCGGCTGACGGCCGATGGGGTCTGGCCGATCTGCTCGGCGGCGGCGGAGATCGAGCCGCTGTCGATGACGGCGACGAAGACCTGGAGTTCTTCGGAGCGAGTTTTCACACGAAAGGACCTGATTGGAGAATGCCGTGATTGATAGCTGTTGATCAACGTACGTGCAAGCAACTTGCCCCGTGTAGGAGCGGCCTTGTGCCGCGAAAGGGCTACGCTGCGCCATTGAAGTTGTCAGGTATACGAAAACCTGGGGCCGCACTGCGGCCCTTTCGCGGCACAAGGCCGCTCCTACAGAGGCGAGCGATCAGGCCTTGCCGAACACCTCATCCAGGTGCTGCTCGTACGCCGCCAGCGCCGCCGGCACATCCGGCCGCTTCATCACATCGACGGCGAGGAAGGTCGGCAACCCGCTCATGCCGAGGAACTGGTTGGCCTTGTGGAACGGGAAGTACACCGCATCCACGCCCTTGCCCTCGAAGAAATCGCTCGGATCGTCGAACGCCTGCTGCGGCGCGTTCCAGGTCAGCGACAGCATGTACTGCTTGCCCTGGACCAGGCCACCGCTGCCGTACTTCTGCGAGGCGTCGGAGCGGGTGCGGCCATCGTTGGCGTACAGGCTGCCGTGCCCGGCGGTGAACACCTCGTCGATGTATTTCTTCACCGTCCAGGGCGCGCCCATCCACCAACCGGGCATCTGGTAGATCACCACGTCGGCCCAGAGGAATTTCTCCACCTCGGCCTGGACGTCGTAGCCACCGTCGATGAAAGTTTCCCGCACATCGAAACCGGCACGGTCCAGGTGAGCCAGCGCGGCATCGTGCAAGGTCTGGTTGAGGCGGCCGTCGGAGTGGGCGAAGCGTTTGCCACCGTTGAGCAGGAGGATCTTTTTCATGGGAGGGTCAGCCCTGTAAGTGAAGTTGCCGGCAGGTTAGGCACTCACGGGGCGGGGAAACAGCGGGTTCAGGGCAAAATACATTTGCCTGTTAATCACGAATGGCAAACATATTGTTGATTTAGAATCTGCTCACCCTCTTCACTCACCGAGATCTGCCATGAGCGAGCAATACGCCTTCATCCTCAAAGCCAAGACCCGCCCGGAACAGGCCGAATCCTTCGAGCAGTTGTTCCGTCCCTACGTCGAGCCCAGCCGCCAGGAGCCGGGCTGCATCGAGTACCACATGCTGCGCGACAAGGAAGACCCGAGCCTGTTCGTGTTCTTCGAGGTCTGGGCCAGCAAGACGGCCCTGGACGTGCACTCGGCGCTGCCGCATATGGCCGCGTTCTTCGAAAAGCGCATGGATTACCTGGAGCGCGACTTTGATATCCAGATGATCGACATGCTCAGCGCTTCGTCCGCTAACCGTTGATCAACAGGTGCGTGCCCAGCAGCGCCAGGCCGATGAAGAAGCAGCGCTTGAACAGCGCTGCGCTGATCCGCCCGCGCAGCCACTGACCGGCGAACATGCCCAGCAAGGCGGGCGCCAGCATCAGCAACGAAGCACCCAAGGCCTGGCCACCCAAGGCATCCTGACCGGCCAGGCCAACCGCCAGCGCCAGGGTCGAGACGGTGAATGACAGCCCCAATGCCTGGACCATCTCCTCACGGCTCAGGCCAAGACCTTGCAAATAGGGCACTGCGGGCATCACGAACACCCCGGTGGCCGCCGTCACCACGCCCGTCAGCAACCCGCAGGCGGGGCCCAGCCAACGCTCCCGCCCAGGCGCCACCCGCAAGCCCGGGCCGGCCAGGCCGTAAAGGGCATAGATCAGCAACGCAGCGCCCAAGCCATGGGCTGCCCACGGGCCACTGTCGATACCTGACCAGGCGCTGCCCAACAGGGTGCCGATGAAGATCATCGACAACATCCCTCCCAGGCGCCGCAGCAGCGCCAGCAAGTGACCGCCTGCCGCCAGCTGCCACAGGTTGGTCACGGTCGACGGCACGATCAGCAGCGCCGCTGCCTGCGCCGGAGACATAGCCAGGCCCAGCAAGCCCATGGCAATGGTAGGCAGCCCCAGGCCGATCACCCCCTTGACCGCGCCAGCCAGGAAGAAGGTCATGATCACCAGCAGTGAAATTGCAGGCCCGATACTCTGATAAAACGCCAGGAAGGTATTCATGGCGTCATCCTGCCGTGCGGCCGGCGCGCTGAAAATCTGCCATATACTCAGGCAGACTCTTTCCAGGACAGAGGCAGATGCATTTCGACCTGATCGATCTCAAGCTGTTCCAGCATACCCTCGAGAGCGGCAACATCACCGAAGGTGCCCGACGCAGTCACCTGTCGCTGCCAGCGGCCAGTGCCCGCATTCGCGCCATGGAAGCTTCGTTGGGCATCCCCCTGCTCACCCGCAATCGCCGCGGTGTACAGCCCACACCTGCCGGCCAGGCGCTCCTGCAGCATGCGCGGCTGATTGCCCGGCAATTGGAACGCCTGCAATACGACCTGGGACAGTACGCCCAAGGCCTGCAAGGACAGGTACGCCTGCTGTGCAACACGGCTGCACTGACCGAGTACCTGCCGGAGTTGCTGGCCAGCTATCTGGTCGAGCACCCGGGCGTGAGTGTAGATATCCAGGAGTTGCCGAGCCTTGGCATCGTCCAGGCGATCACCCAGGGCATGGCGGACCTGGGCATCATTTCCAGCGCCGCGCCTTGCGAGCATCTGCAGACACGGCCGTTTCGCGATGATCCGCTGGTGCTGGTGATGCCCCAGGGACATCCGCTGGACGCCCATGATGAGGCAGGTTTCAACGCGAGTCTGGACCATGGGCATGTGGGGCTTGGCACCAACAGCGCCCTCGCGTTACACCTTGAGGAACAGGCGCTACGCCAGGGAAGGCGCATGCAGGTGCGGGTTCGTGCGGAAGGGTTCGATGGGGTGATCCGCATGGTCTCGGGTGGGGCCGGCGTGGCAGTGGTACCACTGGCCTCGGTTCGGCGCTGGGCAGGCGTCCTGCCGCTGCGTTGGGTTGCCCTGCGAGAGGACTGGGCCAATCGCCATTTGCTCCTCTGCTCGCGGGATTTCAGCGCATTGCCGGGGTACGCCGCCGTGCTGGTCGATCGCTTGGCCGAGCGTGTCTGAATCTGACCGGGCCGCGCAGGCTCAGTACACCACAGCCAGTTCGCGCAGCGCCGCCGAAGCCAGAAATGCCGAGCGTGAAGCGTAGCGATTATCCTGCTTCACCTTATCGTCGATACGTTGCAACAAGTTCCTGGGCAACGTCGCACTAAAACGTACCGCCGTCCCCAGGTACGGCGTTGCGTCGAAGTCCACCAACGCCCAGAGGCCGCCTACATACTCTGGATTGTCCACATGCGCATCCATTTCCTGCACCTGTGGCAGGGGCGCGCCATCGGCCACCAGCCCTTCATAATGCAGCGCCAGCGCCTCCTGAACGTTCTCCAGTGCCTGGGGGACCGTGGCGCCTGCGGAAAAACAGCCAGGTACATCGGGGATGGTGACACCGTAATAGGTCTCACGGGACTTGTGCAGGACAACAAGTAGGTTCATCGGCTCTCTCGTTTTGTCGAGCTGCCATGGTTGGGCATCTGCCGGGCAGCGTTTCCGGTCGGTGAACCGCGAAACTAGAACGTTCAGCCGCACCCTCGCAATGTGCCAGGCGGCAGTGAAACAAGTTTCGGAAATGAACTACAGCCGAGTACCTAAACTCGCTGTGCGGCCCCTCGCGGGGCAAGCCCGCTCCTACAACAATTGCGCCAAGTCTGTAGGAGATCGCCCGGCGAAGCCGGGGCCATACACCGCGCTGGATTCTTCGCGGGTAAACCCGCTCCCACAGGGCCAAGCCAAATCAATGGGTTGCGTGTTGTTCCTTAGGAAATTGCCCTGCCTATTGCACTACCCTGCCTTCGCGGGGAACAGTGTGGGAGCGGGCTTGCCCCGCGATCAACGCCGACAAAGGCCACCTCGATTACCTCGCTCTCCTCACAACTCCGCTACGCCCCCCTTGCCGCCCCTGGGCCTGATTCCCCACAATCGCGTCCATGCCGCACCACGACAGGGAATTCACCGTGCCATCGATCTACCAGCTCAAACCCCGCTTCCAGGCGTTGCTGCGCCCTGCCGTCCAGCGCCTGTTCGATCGCGGCATCACCGCCAACCAGGTCACGGTCACCGCCGCTGCGGTTTCCGTCCTGCTGGGCCTGTTGCTGGCCTGGCTGCCCCAGGTCACCTGGCTGTTCCTGCTGATCCCGGTGTGGATGCTGCTGCGCATGGCGCTGAACGCGGTCGACGGCATGCTCGCCCGGGAGTTCGGCCAGCAGTCCAAACTCGGCGCCTACCTCAATGAACTGTGCGACGTGATCGCCGACTCCGCCCTCTACTTGCCCTTCGCCCTGCTGCCAGGCGTTTCGCCGACGCTGGTAGTGCTGGTGGTGGTGTTCGCCGTGATCAGCGAGTACGCCGGAGTGATGGGCCCGCTGGCCGGCGCATCGCGCCGCTACGACGGGCCGATGGGCAAGAGCGACCGAGCCTTTGCCTTCGGCGTGCTGGGCACCGGCGTGGGGTTCGGGCTGCTGGCCGCGACCTGGATCAACGGCCTGCTGCTGGTCATCCTGCTGCTCTCGCTCTATACCCTCTACAACCGGGTTCGCCACGGCCTGGCCGAAACCCGCTGAGCCCCTCGCTGCCGGACAAGGATATTCGCCATGCGCCAAGCGCAATCGCTGCACTTCTGCACCCATGACGGCGTCGAGCTGCACTATCGCCACTGGCCCGCCACGCGTAACGAACACCAACCGCGCCGGGCCGTGGTGATGTTCCACCGCGGCCACGAGCACGGCGGGCGCATGGCCCACCTGGCCGATGAACTGGACATGCCCGGCTACGACTTCTTCGCCTGGGACGCCCGTGGTCATGGGCAGTCACCGGGGGCTCGCGGCGACAGTCCGGGCTTCGCCACCAGCGTGCGCGACGTGCAGACCTTCATCGAGCACATCCAGGCGCAGCACGGCATTGCCGAGGCCGACATGGTGGTGCTGGCACAGAGCGTCGGCGCGGTACTGATCGCCACCTGGGCCCACGATTATGCGCCTCGGGTACGCTGCCTGGTGCTCGCCTCGCCGGCCTTCAAGGTCAAGCTCTATGTACCTTTCGCCCGCCCCGGGCTGAAACTTATGAAGGCCCTGCGCGGCAACTTCTTCGTCAACAGCTACGTCAAGCCGCGCCTGCTGACCCACGACCCGGAACGGGTCATGTCCTATGTCGCCGACCCACTGATCAGCCGGCCCATCTCCGTCACCATGCTGCTGGGCCTGTACGACGCCGCCGACCGCGTGGTCGCCGATGCCCAGGCGATCCAGGTGCCGACGCAGCTGTTGATTTCCGGCGCCGACCTGGTGGTCGAGCGCAAGCCGCAGGAGCAGTTCTTCGATCGCCTGGGCAGCGCACGCAAAGAGAAGCACATCCTCCCCGGCTTCTTCCACGACACCCTCGGCGAACGCGACCGCGCCCATGCCCTGGCGCGGATCGAGCGCTTCGTCGCGCACTGCTTCGACGCTCCGCAAGCGCAGCCCTCGCTGCTCGATGCCGACAAGAGCGGCGCCAGTTGCGCCGAGGCCGAGAGCCTGGCCGCGCCATTGCCGCGCCATTCGCCACGCGACCTCTACTGGCGTGCCACCCGCGCCAGCCTGCGCTTGGGCAAAGGCCTTTCCGAAGGGGTGAAGCTGGGCTTCGACACCGGTTTCGACTCAGGCTCCACCCTCGACTACATCTACCGCAACACCCCGACCGGCAAGGGCAAGCTGGGCGAGCTGATCGACCGCAACTACCTGGATGCCATCGGCTGGCGTGGCATCCGCCAGCGCAAGCTGAATGTCGAGGAACTGCTGCGCCTGGCCATCGCCCGCCTGCGTGAACAGCAGCGCCCGGTGCATATCGTCGATATCGCCGCCGGCCATGGACGCTACATCCTCGAGGCGCTGCAGGGCCTGCAACAGCTGCCCGACTCGATCCTGCTGCGCGACTACAGCGAACTGAACGTGCAACAGGGCAATGCCTTGATCAGCGAAAAGGGCCTGGCCGAGATCGCTCGTTTCGTCCAGGGCGATGCCTTCGACCGCCAGAGCCTGGCCGCTCTCACCCCGCATCCGACACTGGCGGTGGTCTCGGGCCTCTACGAACTGTTCCCCAGCAACGAGCTGGTCGGCAACTCGCTGGCGGGACTCGCCGACGCGGTAGAGGACGGCGGCTATCTGGTCTACACCGGGCAGCCCTGGCACCCGCAGCTGGAAATGATCGCCCGCGCCCTGACCAGCCACCGTGGCGGCCAGGCCTGGGTGATGCGTCGGCGCAGCCAGGCGGAGATGGACCAGTTGGTGGAAGCGGCAGGGTTTCGCAAGATCACCCAGCGCATCGACGAGTGGGGCATCTTCAGCGTCAGCCTGGCGCAGCGGGTGCGCTGATGGTCCGTGAAACCGGGCTGGTCCGTCGTGGTGTCCTGTGGCTGTTGCTGCTCGGGCCGTTCTTCTTTCTCAGCTACGGCCTGGCCAACACCTATACCGCCGGCCGCGATGATATCGGCAGCCTGGTTTTCGCCTGGGAGCGGCAGGTGCCGCTGTGGCCCTGGACGATCATCCCGTACTGGTCGATCGACCTGCTGTACGGGTTGTCGTTCCTGCTGCCGCGCTCGCGTTCGGAGATGGACCGTCATGCCCTGGCGCTGCTGACGGCACAATTGATCTGCGTGGCCAGCTTCCTGCTCTGGCCGCTGCGCTTCACCTTCGAGCGCCCCGAGCTGTCGGGGCTGTTCGGCTGGCTGTTCGATGTGCTGATGGGCTTCGACAAGCCCTACAACCAGGCGCCGTCGTTGCACATCGCGTTGCTGGTGATCATCTGGACGATGGTCGCCCGACATACGCGGCATCCTGCCTGGCGCTGGGTGGTGCACGGCTGGATGGGGCTGATCGGGCTGTCGGTGCTGACCACCTGGCAGCATCATTTCATCGATGTGCCGACCGGGGCGCTGGCGGGACTTTTCTGCCTTTGGCTGTGGCCGCACAGCGGTCCGTTGCCCTGGCGACAGGCACGTCTGGCGCAGGATCCGAAACGTTGGCGCCTGGCGCTGCGCTATGGCCTGGGCGCGGCCGTGCTGGGGCTACTGGCAATGAAGATCGGCGGTGGCGGGTTGTGGTTGCTGTGGCCGGCGCTGTCGTTACTGCTGGTGGCGCTGAACTATGCCCTGTTCGGCGCCGCAGGTTTCCAGAAAGGCGCCGACGGGCGGCTGTCTGTGGCCGCCACCTGGCTGCTGGCGCCATACCTGCTGGGCGCATGGGCCAATTCTCGGCTATGGACCTGGCGGCATCCGCAGGCAGATGAGGTGGTCGATGGCGTATATCTCGGCAGATTGCCGGGGCGCACTGAAGCGTCTGCGTTCGCGGCGATTGTCGACCTGAGCGCGGAGCTGCCCTGCCTTGCAGTCCCTCACCAGTACATCGCGGGGCAAGCCCGCTCCCACAACGCAGCTTGCCCCGCGATGACGACGCTGAAAACACCACAGGACTACCAGAGTCTGCCGACCCTGGACCTGATTGCCCCAGACCGGGAAATCCTGCAACAGGCCGCCAAGGCCATCGAACACCTCCAGCAACAAGGCCTGGTGCTGGTCTGCTGCGCCTTGGGTTACTCGCGCAGCGCCAGCGCCGTCGCCGCCTGGCTGCTGCTCAGTGGCCGCTGTGCCAGTGCCGAACAAGCCGAGGCGCTGATTCGCCAGGCGCGCCCCGGCGTGGTCCTGCACCCGGCCCACCGCCTGGCATTGCATCATCTGGAGGCCCAGCCATGAGGCTGTTTCTCGTCGCCAGCCTGCTCGCCCGAGGCCGTCAGCTGGAGCGCCTGTCGGACGGCCTGACCCTGCTGGCCCTGGCCTGCACCCTGGCACCGCTGCTCGGCTTGCCATTGGCGCCACTGCCCCATCTGCTCTGCGGCCTGTTGCTGCTGCTCGGCCTGGGTCCACAAGTATTGGGCTATACGCGTCGCCCTGGATGCCGACCTGTTCGCCCGCCTCGGCGCCAGCGGCGACCTGCCTGCCGATACCCAGGCCCTGGACCACGCCCTGTTCGACCTGCGCCTCAAACCTGCGCCCAGCGACCCGCGCGACTGGCCGACCCGCAGTCGGGCCGCCCTGGCCCTGCTGCGTCGCCAGGCCCTGTGCCTGGCGCTGCAGGTCGCGCTGCTGCTGACCCTCCCCTTCACCGGATAAGACCAATGCCATGCTCGCCAGCCTGACCGCCTTCGTCATCACCTCCGCCGCCCGCCTGATCACCGGCGCCCGCGCCTTGTGGCTGGGCTGCACACCGCAACCGGTGCAGCGCCTGTACTTCGCCAACCACAGCAGCCATGGCGACTTCGTGCTGCTGTGGGCGGCGCTGCCCGAGCCGCTGCGTCGCCGCACTCGCCCCGTGGCAGGCGCCGACTACTGGTGCAAACCGGGCATCCGCGACTTCCTGATCCGCCGGGTGTTCAACGGCGTGCTGATCGACCGCCAGCACGGCGCAAGCGAGGGCAACCCGCTGCAACCGGTGCTCGAGGCCTTCGCCCAGGGCGATTCGCTGATCTTCTTCCCGGAGGGCACGCGCAACCTGACCGACGACCCGTTGCTGCCATTCAAGAGCGGCCTGTTCCACCTGGCCTCGGCCAACCCGCAGGTCGAGCTGGTGCCGGTGTGGATCGCCAACCTCAACCGGGTCATGCCCAAGGGCCGCGCCCTGCCGCTGCCGCTGCTGTGCACCCTGAGCTTCGGCGAGCCGCTGCACCTGCAGCCGGACGAGGGCAAGCACGCCTTTCTCGAGCGGGCCCGCCAGGCCCTGCTGAACCTGGCCCCGAAGGAAGCCTGAGATGGATCACAACACCCTGTCGCTGTTCGCCGGCATCGGCGCCCTGCTGCTGCTCGCCAGCCTGATCGGCCGCCTGCTCAAATGGCGCGCCGGCCCCGCCCCGCATGCGGTGATCGACAACCTCAACGCGCGCATCAACGCCTGGTGGGTGATGGTGCTGGTGATCGGCATCGCCTTCCTGTTCGGCAAGTACGGCGTGATCGTGCTGTTCTACGGCGTGTCGTTCTATGCCCTGCGCGAGTTCATGACCCTCACCCCGACCCGACGCAGCGACTACCCGGCGCTGGTGGCGGCGTTCTATGTGGCGCTGCCGGTGCAGTACCTGCTGATCGCCATGGACTGGTACGGGCTGTTCAGCATCTTCATCCCGGTCTACCTGTTCCTGTTGCTGCCGATCCTGGCCAGCTTCGGCGGCGACACCACGCGCTTCCTCGAACGCGCCTCCAAGGTGCAGTGGGGGCTGATGATCGCGGTGTACTGCGTGTCGTCGGTGCCGGCGCTGATGACCCTGGACATCCCCGGCTACGAAGGCCGCAACCTGCTGCTGATCGCCTGGCTGATCCTGGTGGTGCAGATCAGCGACGTGCTGCAGTACGTGTGCGGCAAGCTGTTCGGCAAACGCAAGGTGGCGCCGAACCTGTCGCCGTCGAAAACCCTCGAAGGGCTGCTCGGCGGCGTGGCGCTGGCCACCCTGGTCGGCGCCCTGTTGTGCTGGATCACCCCGTTCACCTTCTGGCAGGCGGCGCTGATGGCCTTGACCGTCAACGCCATGGGTTTCTTCGGCGGGCTGGTGATGTCGGCAATCAAGCGCGACCGCGGCGTGAAGGACTGGGGCCACATGATCGAAGGCCACGGCGGCATGCTCGACCGCATGGACTCGGTGTGTTTCGCCGCGCCGGTATTCTTCCACTTCGTGCGTTACTGGTGGGCGTGAGGCATACAGCATGATCGACGCGCAATTGTCCGCCGCCCGGCAGATCCTCACACGGCACCTGGGCGATCAACTGCTGGCCATCCATCTTTACGGGTCTGCGGTCTCCGGTGGCTTGAAACCGGAGAGCGACCTGGACCTGCTGGTAACCGTGGCAAGTCCCCTGCCCCCTGCGACGCGTCAAGCACTGATGCTCGATCTGCTCACGGTCTCGGCCCGTCCCGGTAGTCGCCCTGATCTGCGGGCGCTCGAGGTGACAGTGCTGGCTCGTGACCACACTCACCCCTGGCACTATCCGGCCCGGCGTGAACTGCAATTCGGCGAATGGCTGCGCGAGGCGTTGCTGGCAGGTGAGTTGGAACCTGCACAACTCGACCCCGACCTGGCCATCCTGCTGACCAAGGCCCGCCAGCACAGCATCAACCTGCTTGGCCCGGCCGCCGCGCAATGGTTCGACCCCGTTCCGGCTGCCGACCTGGCCCGGGCCTTCCACGACACCCTCGCGCAATGGAACAGCCCCGAGGACTGGAGCGGCGACGAGCGCACCGTGGTCCTGGCCCTTGCGCGTATCTGGTACAGCCTGACGACCGGTGAAATCGCGGCCAAGGATGTCGCTGCCGACTGGCTGTTACCGCAGCTGCCCAAGGTCCACCGGCCCGTGCTGGCCAATGCCCGGGACGCCTACCGGGGCGAGACCACGGAGCAATTGACGGCCTGGCCTGAGCCGGTGGCTGCATTTATTCACTACTGCAAGGCCCATATCCCGGCATAGCGCAGGCAGACAGCTGGGCGTCGAGCCCAGGCAACTGCCCGCCTGGCAATGGCCCTATGGTGATGCGTCATCTCACCTGTTGCCTGGAGCCACGCCATGTCCGATTTCATCACCGTCCTGCGCGAAACCTGCCCGACCCCGGTGGTCGACGCGACCAAGTGGAAGCGCATCGGCGGCGACCCGCACACCGTCAACCTCAACGCCTACCTGTCCGCTGACGGCAGCAAGATCATGGGCACCTGGATCTGCACGCCAGGCAAGTTCGAGGTCAACTATGAGAAGTGGGAGTACTGCCATTTCCTCGATGGCTACTGCATCGTCACGCCTGAGGGTGAAGAGCCGAAGCATCTGAAGGCGGGCGATGTGTTTGTGATCGAACCGGGGATGAAGGGGACCTGGGAAGTGGTCGAGACGGTGCGTAAATACTTCGTCTTCGCCTGACTCGGTGGGAGCGGGCTTGCCCCGCGATGCGTACTGCCACAAGACATCACTGCTCGAGCAGATGCCATCGCGGGGCAAGCCCGCTCCCACGCCCCCCACAGCTGGTCATAAAAAAATCGCGAACCTGATGACCCTTCCCCAAGGTGCGCAGTTACAAGGGGAAGGGCCACCCGGCCCGCGATCAAGTCCACTCGCTCGTCAATCCTTCTTGCGGTACCCCTCGACGATCGCCGAGAAATCCTTGCCACCCTCGCCGCGCAGGCTCATGGCCTGGTACAGCTGCTGGGCCACGGCCCCCAGGATCACCGGCTGGTGCGCCTGGCGCGCAGCCTCGGTGGCCAACCCCAGGTCCTTGAGCATCAGCTCGGCGCCGAAGCCGCCGGTGTAGCCACGCGAAGCCGGGGCGGTCTCGATGATGCCCGGCCACGGGTTGTAGGTGTCCGAACTCCAGCAACGCCCGGTGGAACTGTTGATGATCCCGGCCAGCACCTTGGTGTCGATGCCCAGCGCATTGCCCAGGGCCATGGCCTCGGACACGCCGATCATCGAGATGCCCAGCAGCAGGTTGTTGCAGATTTTGGCGATCTGCCCGGTCCCGACCTCACCACAGTGCACGATATTACGCCCCATCTGCTCCAACACCGGCTTGAGCGTGGCGAACAGCTCGGCGCTGGCGCCGACCATGAAGGTCAGGGTGCCGGCTGCCGCGCCGCCGGTCCCGCCGGAAACCGGCGCATCGCCCATGTCGATGCCCTTGGCCGCCGCGGCCTTGGAGACCTCACGGGCGGTCTGCGGGTCGATGGTGCTGCAGTCCACGGTCGGGGTGCCGGGGCGGATGCCGGCCAGCACGCCGGTTTCTTCATCCAGGTACACGCCGCGCACATGGGCGGCGGCCGGCAGCATGGTGATCACCAGCTCGCTGTTGGCGGCAGCGTCCTTGGGCGAGGTGCTGACCTGGCCGCCCAGCTCGGCAAGTTCTGCCAGCACGGCCTTGTTCAGGTCGAACAGGTTGAGCTGGTGCCCGGCCTTGATCAGGTTGCGGGCCATGGGCGCGCCCATGTTGCCCAGGCCGATGAAAGCGATACGCATGGCGTTCTCCTTAGCGCAGGCTGATGGTGGTGTTCACACCGTCACCCGCGCTGTCATCGTCGAACCAGCGAGCGGTGACGGTCTTGGTCTGAGTGTAGAACTGCACCACCTGCTTGCCGTACGGGCCGAGGTCGCCGAGCTTGGAGCCACGCGAGCCGGTGAAGCTGAAGAACGGCACCGGCACCGGGATCGGGATGTTGATGCCGACCTGGCCGATATCGATCTCGCTCTGGAACTTGCGCGCCGCCGCGCCGCTCTGGGTGAACAGGCCGGTGCCGTTGCCGAACGGGTTGGCGTTGACCAGGGCGATGGCCTCGTCGAGGGTATCGACCTCCAGGGTCACCAGTACCGGGCCGAAGATTTCCTGGGTGTAGACCTGCATGTCGGTCTTCACCCCGGAGAACAGGGTCGGGCCGATGAAGTTGCCCTGCTCGTAGCCCGGCACCTTCACATCGCGGCCGTCCAGTTCGAGCTTGGCGCCTTCCTTGATACCGCTTTCGATCAGGCCCAGCACACGCTCCTTGGCGCGTTTGGAGACCACCGGGCCGACATCGGTGCCCGGCTCGTTGCCGGCGTTGACCTTGAGCTTGCTCGCCGCGTCCTTGATATCCGGCAGCCATTCGCGGGCCTTGCCCACCAGCACCGCCACCGAGGTGGCCATGCAGCGCTGGCCGGCCGCGCCGAAAGCGGCGCCGACCAGGGCATTGATGGTCTGGGTGCGGTTGGCGTCAGGCAGCACCACGGCGTGGTTCTTGGCGCCCATCATCGATTGCACGCGCTTGCCATGCTGGCTGCCCAGGTTGTAGACGTGGGTGCCGACCTCGGTCGAGCCGACGAACGAGATCGCCTTGATGTCCTGGTGGGTGCAGATCGTGTCGACCACCTGCTTGCCACCGTGCACCACGTTGAGCACGCCGGCCGGGATGCCGGCTTGCAGCGCCAGCTCGACCAGCATCATGGTCGACAGCGGGTCCTGCTCGGACGGTTTGAGCACGAAGGTGTTGCCGCAGACGATGGCCATCGGGAACATCCACAGCGGGATCATCGCCGGGAAGTTGAACGGGGTGATGCCGGCACACACGCCGATCGGCTGGCGCAGGGTGTAGGTGTCGACACCGCCGGCGACGTTCTCGGCGAACTCGCCCATCTGCAGGGTGCCGATGGAAGCGGCGTGCTCGACCACTTCCAGGCCACGGAAGATATCGCCCTCGGCGTCGGCGATAGTCTTGCCCTGTTCGGCGCTGAGGGTCACGGCGATGCGCTTGCTGTGTTCACGGATCAGCGCCTGCAGCTTGAGCATGATGCGCATGCGCGCGCCGATCGGGGTGTCGCGCCAGGTCTTGAAGGCGCGCTCGGCCGCAGCCACGGCGGCGTTGACTTCCTCGACGGTGGCGAACGGCACCCGCGCCAGCACTTGCTGGGTCGCTGGATTGACGATGTCACGCCATTCGGTGGTCTTGGACTCGACCCATTGGCCGTCGATCAGCAGCTTGACCTGCTCGACCTTGGTCTGGTCGGGCGTCTGGGGTGCGTTCATCTGCGCTCTCCTTGGAATTATTGTCGGAACGAGGACGCCTACGCCGCAGCGAACGGGGTGGCGCTCAGGGGCTGAGTTCGAGTATAGATGTGCAAACATCCAACAAGAATGCACAAAAAAACCGGATCATCATGCAAAAAGACCTCACCTCCCTGAGCGCGCTGAACTGGGACGACCTCAAGTTCTTTCTTGAGGTGGCGCGCACCCGCAAGGCCAGCAGTGCGGCCAAGCGCCTGGCCGTGGACTACACCACGGTGTCGCGGCGCATCGGTTCACTGGAAGGGGCGCTGGGCACTTTGCTGTTCGAGAAGTCACGGACCAACGGCTTCGTCCTCACCGCCGAGGGCCAGCGCCTGCTGGGTTATGCGGAGTCGATCGAGAGCACCCTGCACATGGCCTGCGAGCAGGTCTCGGGGTCGGGCGTCGCGTTGTCGGGGCATGTGCGCATGGGCTGCACCGAAGGCTTCGGCAGCTTCTTCGTCACCCCGCAGCTGAGCCATTTCGTCGATGCCTGGCCGGCGATCTCGGTGGATATCCTGCCGCTGCCGCACTTCATCAGCCTGTCCAAGCGCGAGGCCGATATCGTCATCGCCCTGGAGCGCCCGGAGCATGGCCCTTATGTGTGCTGCAAGCTGTGCGACTACCGCCTGCGCCTGTATGCCACCCAGGACTACCTGGACAGTCACGAGCCGATCCGCGAGATCGCCGACCTGGGGCGCCATCCGTTCATCAGCTACGTGGACGACCTGGCGTTCAGCTCGGAGCTGCTGTACCTGGCCAACCTGATCCCCAGCGCCAACGCGCACCTGCGCAGCACCAGCGTGATCGCCCAGTACACCGCGGCCTTGCAGGGGCGCGGGCTGGCGATCCTGCCGTGCTTCCTGGCGGCGCAGGACCCGCGACTGGTGACAGTGCTACCAGAGCAGATCGAGGTGACGCGGCAGTTCTGGATGTACTGCCGGGAGGACCTGCGCAAGTTGAAGCGGATCACCCTGCTGTGGGATTACATCCGCGAGGTGACCGAGGCCAATGCGCCGTTGTTGATGGGGGAAACGCGGGAGATGAAGTTCGCTCAAGGTTGAACTTGAGGGCCATCGCGGGGCAAGCCCGCTCCCACGCAGGTATTGGCAATTCAACGTGGGAGCGGCGGTGCGCCGATGCGACTTGCCCCGCGATGGATGGCATGCAGCACTCAGTCCGACGCCACCACGATCGACACCCGCCGATTCTCCATGCGCCCTGCCGCGGTGCGGTTATCCGCCACCGGCTGGCTGCTGCCCATGCCGCGAGTCTGGATGTTCTGCGGCTGCATGCCGATGCCGATCAAGGCCTTGGCCACGCTCTGGGCACGGCGCTCGGAGAGCTGCTGGTTGTAGGCGGTCTTGCCCGAGGCGTCGGTGTGGCCGTCGATGCGCACGCGCTGGATATCCACCGACAGCAGCGCCTTGCCGATGCGCTCGACAATCGACTCGCTGGCGCTGTTGAGGCTGTCCAGGTCACTGCCGAACAGCACCTTGCCGGACAGGTCGAACGCCCAGCCCTCGTCGGTCGGGGCAAAACCCTCGCGCTTGAGCACAGCAACCTGCTCGGGGGTCAGTCCCTTGGGCGGCACGCTCTGGCAGCCGGCCAGGGCGAACAACGCCAGCAGCAGGGTGAATAACGGGAAACGCAGCACGGAAAAACGCTTTATCACGGTTCAGCTCCTGTTTTTTGCATCAGGGGCGCAGCGTTCCGTCTGCGCCACTTGCCAATGGCCACGGCGATTGCGCTTGGCCTTGTACATCGCCGCATCGGCGGCATTGAGCAGACTGGCCGGGTCGCGGCCGTCGTCCGGGTAATAGGCGATACCGACGCTCAGCGAGGTGACGAGGCTGTTGCCATCCTCCAGCTGCACCGGCAGCTTCATGCTGGCGACGATCTTCTCGGCGATGCGCTGGGCATCCTCGCGCGAGTGCAGTGGGGTCAGCAACACGGCGAACTCGTCCCCCCCCAGGCGCGCCACCAGGTCGTGCTCGCGCAGTTGCGCACGCACGCGGTTGGCCACGCTGATCAGCACTTCGTCCCCCACCGCATGGCCGAGGCTGTCGTTGATCTGCTTGAAGTGGTCGCTGTCGAGGAACAACAGCGCCAGGTGGTCTTCGCTACGGGCGGCATTGCGCAGGCTGCGGCTTAACCGCCCTTCGAAGAAGGCACGGTTGGGCAGGCCGGTGAGGCTGTCATGGCTGGCCTGGTGGGCAAGGCTTTCGTTCTCGCTCTGCAGGTGGCTCTGCCAGACCTCCAGCTCGTCGAGCAGGGCATTGAAGTCGTTGCCCAGCTCGTTGAGTTCGGCGATCTGGGTTTGCGGTACCCGCCGGTCGAAGCTGCGCTCGCGTCGCGCGGCATGGGCGACGCTGGCCAGGTTGCGCAAGGGACGGATGATGTCGCCGAACAGGCGTCGCGACAGGTACAGCGCCAGCACCGCGCTGAGCACCGTGCACACCAGGATGCCCACCAGGCCGCTGAACAGGAAGCGCACCAGGCTGCCGCCCTGTCCGGTCAGCTCTATATGGCCGACCCGCTGACCCATGTGCTGCACCGGCATGTTGATCGGCTCTTCCAGCAGGCTGCGCGCCACGTGGGACTGCAACTGCGCCATTACGCCCTGCTCGTCACGCTGCCAATGGGCAAGCAGGTCACCATCGTTGTCGTAGACCTTGGCGTCGGCCACCTCCTCGGTGGAGGCGATCAGCGCCAGGGCCTCGTTGGCCGCGGCACTGTCGTCGAAGACCACGGCGGCTTCGACGGTGTAGTTGATGGAGCGGGCGATCAGGTGCAGGTTGTGGTTGGCATACACGCGCAACGCCGCCACCCCGAGCAGGGTCACCAGCACACCGGCCAGGCCTGCGGCGAGCAAGGCCACGCCCAGATGACCACGCCCGAGCACCGCGCGCAGGGTCGGCCGGCTGAAGCGCCTGGCTGAACGTTTCATGGCTGCCCCGCCCGCCGTCGCGACAACTGCAGCACGCTGGGATGGATGCGCACGCCGCTGCGCGCCACCGAGTCGAGGTTGACGTCGAACGCCACCTGCTGGTCGCCGACCCGTAGGCAGAACAGGCTCCCCACCGTGCACGGATCGTCGGCCTCGCTGATGCTCAGCACCGGGTGGCCGTTGACCCGCTGGAACAGCCGTTCACGTTGCAGCTTGTCGAGCTTGCCGAGGTAGATGGCATCGCAGGCACTGGCCACGCTCGGATCGTCGGCGAGCAGGCGGCGCACCTGCAGGGGTTGCCCGGACTGCTGCAGATTGCCCTTGATCAGGTCGTCGGCATATTCGGTCGGGCCGACCAGGCACAGGCGCAGGGGATTGGGGTCGGCGGGCCAGCGGGCGTAGCTGAGGATGCCCAGCACGACCTGGGTCACGGCCCTGGCCCGTTGCTGCACCTGCGCATCCGACACGGCATTACCCGCCCAGGCGGGCGCGCCGTTCGACAACAGCGTGGCCATCAGCAACGAGAGCGCACAGCCCTTCACGCGTCCCAGGGCCGAGACAGCCACTGTCATGGGGGGAAATCTCACAAAATGTTTGCGGATAATGCCGCAACGATAGCATATCGGCGGCAAACTCCAGAGTCAGACTTGCTCCAGCATCAGCCCCGAGACCCGCCGGACCTTGCGCCCCACGGCCTCCTCGAACACCCCGGCGCGCGGCTCGATCAGGCTGAAACAATGCTTGGCGCGGGTGATGCCGGTGTACACCAGCTCCTTGGTCAGCACCGGGTTCAGCGCGTCGGGCAGCACCAGCGTGGTATGGCTGAATTCCGAGCCCTGGGACTTGTGCACGGTCATGGCGAATACTGTTTCCACCTCGCTGAGGCGGCTGGGCAGGACGAAACGAACCCCACCGCTGCCATCGTTGCGCGGGAAAGCCACGCGCAACAGCGCCTCACCCTGATCGTCCGGCAGGCGCAGAGCGATGCCGATATCGCCGTTCATCAGGCCGAGGCCATAGTCGTTGCGGGTCACCAGTACCGGACGGCCCTCGTACCAGGGTTGCTGGCTGTCGATCAGCCCAGCGTTGTGCAGCACCCGGGCGACCCGCTCGTTGAGGCCTTCGACACCCCAGGCGCCCTTGCGCACGGCGCAGAGCAACTGGAACGCCTCGAAGCTCTGCAGCACCTCGGCCGCCCAGCGCTCCCAGCGCGGATCGTCGCCTGGCGTACCTGGCGGCGGGCGCAGGCGACCGATGGTACGCAGGTAACCGCGATAGCCCTGTGGTCCTTCGGCACCCTGGTTGAGGCCATCGAGCAGCAGGCGGTCGAAGCGTTTGTCATGCTCGCCGCCCAGGGTCAGGCAATGGACATCCGCCGGTCGGGTCGCCAGCAGCGCACGCGCCTCCAGGGCTTGCTGGCGATTGACCAGGCGCGCCAACTGGCCGATGCCGCTGCCTTCGCCGAAACGCCGTGAGTGGCGCAGCATCACGATCTGCTGGGCCAGCGGGTTGCGCTGACCGTCGCCCGTCTTCAGGCCGATGTCGGCCAGCGATTGCCCGCCCACCTGCTCCAGCCAGGCCAGGGTCTGCGGCCAGTAGCAGCCGTCCTCGGCGTCACGGCACAGGTCGCCCAGCACCGCCCCGGCCTCCACCGAGGCGAGCTGGTCCTTGTCGCCCAGCAACACCAGACGCGCATTGGCCGGCAGGGCATCGAGCAGGTTGGCCATCATCTCCAGGTCGATCATCGAGGCTTCGTCGACCACCAGCACATCCAGGGGCAACGGGTTGCCGGCATGATGGCGGAAGTGCCGCGACCCCGGGCGGCTGCCCAGCAGGCGGTGCACGGTGCTGACCTCGGTGGGGATCTGCGCCCGCACCGCGCCATCCACCTGCAAGCGTTCCACCTGCTGACCGATGGACTCGGTGAGGCGCGCCGCGGCCTTGCCGGTCGGCGCCGCCAGGCGGATGCGCAGCGGCCGGCCTTGCTCGACAGCAGGCCCCTGCAATAACGCCAGCAGACGTACCACAGTGGTGGTCTTGCCGGTTCCGGGGCCGCCGGTGATGACACTGAAGCCGGCACGGGTGGCCAGGGCGCAGGCCAGCTTCTGCCAGTCCACTTCGCCTGCAACCGAGCCACCTTCGAACAGTTGCGCCAGGCGTAGTGCCAGGTCGGCCGGCTGAGGCTGAAGGCGTGCCAGGCGCTCATGCAGGGCGTTGTCGATGCGTCGCTCGTAGGTCCAATAGCGGCGCAGATACAGGCGCTCACCGCTGACCACCAGTGGTCGGGCACGCTGCTCGACGGTATCGCCAGTGGCAACCAGGGGGCTCTCGGCGATCCGCTGCAACCAGGTGCCCAGCTCGAGGCTGGCCAGCAGCTGCGAGGGCAGCAGCAACGGCCCGGCCAGGGCATCGCCTTCCGGCGGCAGCGACAGGGCGAAGTCCGGCTCGGCAAGGGTCTGTTGCAGGTCGAGGCAGACATGGCCATGACCCAGCTGGTGGCTGGCCAGGGCGGCGGCCAGCAGCACCAGCGGATCGCTGCCCGGCGCCCGCTCCTCGAGGAAACTCACGAAGGCCCGGTCCAGTGCGCGCAGCCAGCCACGCTCGACCCAGCGATCGAGCAGCGCCAGCAAGTCCTGGCTATGGCGCAGCGGCGCCAGGGCGCTCAGGTGCTCGGCCTGCAAGGGCGTGGGCAGCAGGTCGTCGAGGTTGCGGCTCATGGCGTGGCTCCGGCAAACAGGTCCTGTTGGGCAGGTTCTTGCTCACCCCGGAACATCGCGTCGAGCTGTTCGATCAGCGCCCGGGGAGGCCGCGCATGATACAGCCCGTGACCGGCCGAGGTGACGCCACGCAGGAAGATGAACACGGCACCGCCGACATGCCGGTCGTAGTCGTAGTCGGGCAGGCGCGCGCGCAGCTGGCGATGCAGGGCCAGCAGGTAGAGCACGTACTGCAGGTCGTAGCGGTGCTCGAGAATTGCCTGCTCCATGGCCAGGGCGCCGTAGGCCTCGGCGTCGGGGCCGAGCCAGTTGGACTTGTAGTCGGCCACGTAGTAGCGCCCGTCGAGCTCGAAGGCCAGGTCGATGAAGCCCTTGAACATGCCGTTAAGCACGGTCGGCTGGGCGGCCGCCCGCGTCATGCCAACGTGCGTGTGGCGCGCCACCAGGTGGTCGAGGCGCACCGCATCGACCTGATGGCTGGCGAACCAGAACTCCATTTCGACCTGGTAGCGCTCAAGGCCTGCGAGGGTCAAGGTGGCCCCTTGCAACGGCATGGGCTGGACCAGCAGTTGCTGCAGCCACTGGGTCAGCGTGGGAATCCAGCCGGTCCAGTCGCGTCGGTTGCAGCGCTGGCCCACGGTGCGTTCGATCACCGGCCCTTGGGCGGCGACCTCGGCGAACCCTTCGCGCCCCGCCCATTCGAGCAGGCCGTGGAGGAAGGTGCCCGGATTCGGCCCACGGGGGAAGCGGTGGATATCGCCCGCCTCGGCCGGCACCTCGCGCAGCGCCTGGCTGTCCAGCACCTCGTCGTCCAGCAGTTGCTGGGCCTGGGAGCTGTCGGCGACCAGGGTCTGGTCACCCACCCGCAAGGCGCTGTACGAGGCGATCCACCAATTCTCCGCAGCGGCCCGCCGTGGCTTACGCGGCGGCAGCAGTTCGCGCTGGCTGTCCGGCATGCGGTAGCACAGGGCCTGGACCTCGGGCAGCGGACCATGGGTGATGGCCGGATTGCCGGCCGCCAGGGTAGTGAGCCATTCGCCCAATTGGCTGGAAGCCGCCAACGGCAAGCCGCCGCCCAGCAGGTAGCCCAAGGCCGAACGGTGCAGCTGCGAACTGCGCTGGGTGCCGCGCTTGAGGTCGGCAACACCCAGCCAGCAGGCATGCTGGGCACGGGTCAAGGCGACGTAGAGCAGGCGCAGGTCCTCGGCCAGGCGTTCATCGTCGGCGCGCTCGATCTGCTCGGCATTCGGGGTCAGGGTCAGGTGCGCCACACCCTGGTCGTCGTGCCAGCCCAGGGGCAGGCGCTGGCCATCCACCGGCTTGCTGGTACAGATGAACGGCAGGTACACCAAGGGGTATTCCAGGCCCTTGGACTTGTGGATGGTCACCACCTTGACCAGTTGCTCATCGCTTTCCAGGCGCAGGATCTGCTCTTCTCCGGCCTGCCCGGCGTTGGCCAAGTGCTCGGTGAGATGGCGGATCAGCGCCTGCTCGCCATCCAGCTCGCCCGCGGCCTGCTGCAACAGTTCAGCCAGGTGCAGCAGGTTGGTCAGCACCCGTTCGCCGTCGCTGCGGCCCATCAGCGCCCGCGGCAGCTGGAAGTCGTGCAGCAGGCGGCGCAGCATGGGCAGCACGCCCTGGCGCTGCCAGGTGTCGCGGTAACGGCGAAAGCGCATCACCCAGCTTTCCCAGACCCGCTCGTCCTGGTTCAGGCGTTCCAGTTCGATAAGCGGCAGGTCGAGGGTCAGGCTGGCCAGGGCGGCCTTGAGCATACGCTCCGAGTCCGGCTCGGCGCAGGCCTTGAGCCAGGCCAGCAGGTCATGGGCCTCCTGGGCGGCGAATACCGAGTCCTTGTCCGACAGGTACACGCTGCGCACATCGCGGGCGGCCAGTTCGGCGCGGACCAGCTGGGCCTCGCGACCGTCGCGCACCAGGATGGCGATATCGGAAGGCAGGCAGGGTCGCAGCTTGTCGGCGGCATCGGCGAAACCGCTGACGCCCTGCTGCCCACCCTCGAGCAGCTCGACGATATGGCTGGCGCAACTGGCGGCCAGCTGCTGGCGATACGCTGTGCTGGATACCGGCTCGTCGCTCTCCAGCTGCCAGCAATGCAGGGCCGCGCTGGGCTGTCCGGCGATCAACAGTTGCTCGCCACGACCCTTGGCGCGCACTTCGACGAATGGCAATGGATTGTCGCCCTGGCTCCGGAACAGGAAGGCGCCACGGCCCTCGATACGTTCCTCGGCCTGCAGGAACACGCGGTTCACTGCCGCGACCATGGCCTGGCTGGAGCGGTAGTTGGTGTCCAGGCTGTGCAGGCGCCCGGCGGTGGCGCGGCGCGCGGCCAGGTAGGTGAAGATGTCGGCGCCACGGAAGGCGTAGATCGCCTGTTTGGGGTCGCCGATCATGAACAGGCCGGTGTCCGGGTTGTTCTCGGTGATGCGGTAGATGCGCTCGAAGATGCCGTACTGAACGGGGTCGGTGTCCTGGAATTCGTCGATCAACGCGACCGGGAACTGCTCGCGGATCAACGCGGCCAGGCGCTCACCCGAGTCGCTGCCCAGGGCATGCTCCAGGCGCAGCAGCATGTCGTCGAAGCCCATCTCGGCGCGGCGGCGTTTCTCCACCTCGAAGCGCGCCGAAACCCAGGCGGCGGCATGCTCCAGCAACCGTGCATCGGGGCTGGCCAGCCCCTGCAACTGCTCGCGCAAGGATTCCATGGCCCGCAGTGCCGGGTGCTGCGGCGGCTCGCCGGACTTCCAGGCCTCGGCCAGGCCAGCGGGTGTCAGGCGGGTGAAGCCGGTGCCCAGGTCCAGTTCCATGGCCTGCTCATCACCGGCCCAGGCCCGCAGCTTGTCGAACCAGGGCTCGAAAAAGCGTGCCTGTAGCTTGCGCCCGTCGGCCTGCTTGGCGGCCACGGCATCGCGGCAGATCTGCTGCAGCTCGTCGGCCCAGGCGCCCCAGGGCGCCTTGAGTTGCGCCAATTGCTCGGTGCGCTGGCGCAGGGTCGCCTCGATCAACGACTGCGGGTCTTGCTCGTCCTCCTGGCCACGGACACGGCCAAACAGCGGCCTGATCCTCGGCAACAAGGCATCGGGGCTGCCCCAGTTGCCGCGCACCCAGGCCAGCGACTCGCCGCGCATGCCGTAGCAGAAGCGCCGCCAGTAGTCGCGCATGACCTGGCCCAGCAGTTCGCTGTGATCGGTCTCCAGGCTCTGGGTGAACAGGCTGCCGCTGTCGAAGGCGTGCTCGCGCAGCATGCGCTGGCACCAGCCATGGATGGTCGAGACGGCGGCCTCGTCCATCCACTGCACGGCGATCTCCAGGCGGCTGGCGCAGCGTGGCCAATGTTCCTGTGGATAATCGTCGCGCAGCAGGTGCAGCAGCGGGTCGGCATCGTCCAGCTCACCGCGGAAGAAGCGCGCTGCTTCGGCCAGGCGCGTGCGAATACGCTCGCGCAGCTCCTTGGTGGCCGCGTCGGTAAAGGTCACCACGAGGATCTGCGGTGGCAGCAGCTCGCGACTGAAACCCTGCTCACCGCCATGGCCGAGGATCAGCCGCAGGTACAGGGCCGAAATGGTGAACGTCTTGCCGGTACCGGCGCTGGCTTCGATCAGCTGGCTGCCGTGCAGGGGGAAACTCAGCGCCAGGGGACGGGCTTGGGTCATTGGGCGTTCTCCGGGTTACCCAGGGTCTGCCAGGGCGCTGCGAACAAGGGGCGATAAAGGGCTTCGCACCAGCCTTCGAAGGTCTCGTCGAGGGCCAGCGCGGCGAAGTCACGGTACTGGCGGGCCAGGGCCAGGCTTTCGCTGCGCTCGCCGAAGCTGTTCTGGCCGTCACCCTCATAGGCGCGGATCGCGGCGGCCACGGCCTTGTCCGGATCCTCCTGGGCCAGCCAGGCGAAGGCCGTCTTGGCCGCCACGGGCAAAGGGGCGTTCATTGCCGCCTGGCGTGCCACCAGCAGTTCGCCCAGGCGCTCTGCCGCCTCGCCCTGGGGTAGCGGTGCCAGCAACAAGGTCAGGTCGCTGGCCACCAGCGCGCTGTGCAGCGGATAGCCCGAGGCGCAGGCGGCAAGGTGCATGACCCAGGCCGGCACCAGCCGGTGCCACTTCAGGCTGTTGCGCCCGGCACTGAGGGTATTGGGCACGGTGGCGATGCTCAGCAGGCTCTGGTCCTCGGACTGGTACACCCGGCCGAGCCAGCCCTCCAGGCGCAACGGCCCGTGTTCGAAATGGACCGGCAGGGCCCCCTCGACCAGGGTCGGCCAGCGTTGCAGCAGTTGCCGATGGCGTTGCAGCAAGTCCGGCAGCGGCTGGATCAACTCGGCCTGCAAGGCTTCGCCGAAGCCTGCCAGCGGCAGCATCCCACAGGCCTGGAGGCGTCGGGCCTGGGCCTGCAGCGCCCGCTCGGCGTTGTCCGGATCGGCCAGCGCGGCGCCGAGCAGGCTTTCGCTCAGGCCATAGCGTTGCAGGGCGTCCAGCACGAAGGGCTCTTCGTCCGGGGTCGGTGCCTCCAGCGCCTCGAAGAACACTTTCAGGCGCTGACTGAAGAAATGCCGCACCGGATGGCGCAGGAAGTCCTGGAGCTGCACCAGGTTGAGCGGCTCATCGCTGGCGTAGGGCGACAGGGCGGTAGGCGCTTGCGCTTCATCCCCGGCCTGGTGCAAGGCCAACCATTCATGGGCGAAGCTGAAAAACGGGCTGCCCTTCTGGAAGTAGCGCTGGCTGAACGGCTGTAATGGATGCTCTTGGGTCAGGGCATGCAGCAACTGCTGCCCAGGGTCGTCGCGTTGGCCGGTCCTGGCGCCGGCGAGCTGCCAGCCGGCGGCCAAGTGATCGCGCAACTGCCCGATCAGCACCGAGGACGGGCGCTCGCTGTTGTCGCGGATGCTGCGCCCGACCCAGCTCACATAGAGCTGGTCGCGTGCCGAGAGCAAGGCCTCGAGCAACAGGTAACGGTCATCCTCCCGACGGGAACGATCCCCTGGCCGGTAGTCGCTGGCCATCAGGTCGAAGTCGAGGGGCGGCTGGGCACGCGGGTAGTCGCCATCGTTCATGCCCAGCAGGCAGACCACCCTGAACGGGATGGCGCGCATGGGCATCAGGGTGCAGAAGTTCACCGAGCCGGCCAGGAAGCGCTGGGACAACTTGCCCTGGTCCAGCCCGGACAGCCAGGCTTCGCGCACCACGGTCAGTGGCAGCAAGTCGTGCAGGCCAACCGCGTCGCAGGTTTCCAGCCAGGTGTCGCGCAGGTCTTGCAGCTGGACCAGGAGCAACTCGTCGTGCTCGTTCTCGGCCAGGAAGAAGATCTGCAGCAGCGCATGCAGCCGTGCCCCCCACTCCGTCGCCGAGGCGGGTTGCGAGAGGGCCTGGCAGGCAATGTCCAGAGCATCGAGCAACGCCACCAACGGGCCGATCAGCGCGGCGTCGAGCCCCCCAATCTCATCGTACGGCTCGATACCGTCACAGCTTTCGCCCACGCCGACGGCGTAACCCAGCAGCATGCGCCGCAGGCCGAAGCGCCAACTGTTCTGCTCAAGCCCCTCCGGCAGGCCAAGGCTGGCACGTTGCTCGGCGCTCAGTCCCCAGCGGATACCAGCGCCTTCGATCCAACGGTGCAGGGTTGGCAGGTCACTTTCCTGGATGGCGAAGCGGGCACGCACTGCCGGCACGTCCAGCAGGTCGAGCACTTCGCTGACGGCGAAACGGCTGTCGGGCAGCTTGAGCAGATGTTCCAGGGCGATCAGCAGCGGGTCGCGACCACGCTGGCCCTGGTCGGTCAGGGTGAACGGGATATAACGCGGATCGTTGCGGTCGAGCTGGCCGAACACCGCGCGGATATGCGGTGCGTAGGTGTCGATGGCCGGCAACATGACGATGACGTCGCGGGGCCGCAGCGTGGGGTCGGCACTGAAGCGGGCCAGCAACTGATCGTGCAGGATCTCCACTTCGCGTTGTGGACTGTGGGCCAGATGGAAACGTACGGAACGGTCCTTGGCCGGGTCAACCGCCGGCCATTGCTCGCGGGTCTCGGCCAGCGGGCGCAGCTCGAGGATGTCATCCTGCAGCTGGTTGAGCAGGGTCTTGGGCTCACCTTCGCTGAACAGGTCGATGCGTCCGTCGCTGAACACGCCCTGGTAACTGCCGGGATCGTCGTAGCTGTCGAGCAGGTTGATATAGTCGCGCCCCTGCTTGCCCCAGGCCGCCAACAGCGGATGCGCATGCTGGTGCAGCAGCTCGTCGTCCAGCTGCAGGGGCATGCCCTGCTTGCGTTGCTGACGCTTGTACTGGTGTCGCAACAGGTCCTTGTCGGCGACGATATCGCCCCAGTGATGGCGGCAGGGGTTGTGCACGCACAGCAGCACCTGGCTGAAGCGGGCCAGGCCTGCCAGGGCCTCGAGGATCTGGGCGGGCAACGACGAGATACCAAACACGATCAGCCGTGCCGGTAGCCCGGCGGGCGCCTGCTCCAGGGCGTTGATCCGCTCGATGAAACGTTGGTGCACGCCGGCACGGCTCTGGGCCATGCCCGCCTCGCCCACATCCTCGAGCAGGATCCGCCACAGCTCGGCCTGCCAACGATTGCCGGCGGCCAGTGGCTTGCGCTCGCCGCGTGCGGTGTTGAGCACATGGGCTCCACTTGCCCAGTCCTTCAGCCAGTCGGCACGGTAGACCTGGTACTGGTCGAACAGGTCGGCAAGGCGCTCGGCCAGCTGGTAGCGCTTGCGCAGGTCGCTGTCATCGGTGAGGAAGCGGCGCAGGGGCTCGAAGTGCGGTCGCTCGATCACTTCCGGGAGCAGGCGCATCAGGCGCCAGGTCAGGGGCGCCTTGTCCAGCAGTGAGACCTCGGGGATTTCATCGCGCCCCAGCACGCGGCGATACAGCTGCCACATGAAGCTGCCCGGAAGCTGCACATCGATGGCGGCGGCGATCCCGCAACCGCCCTGGTCGTCGTCCTGCGGGTCCTCGGCCAGGGCCAGTTTCAACCATTGGGCGATACCGTTGCTCTGCACCAGGGCGATTTCGTTTTCCAACGGTGCCAGGGGGTAACGGCGCATCACGCTCACCACCAGATTGCGCAGGTCGTCCAGGCGGTTGCCCTGGACGATCATGAAGCCTGGGTGAAGTGAGGTGGTCTGGGGCATTGGGTGGTCTCGGGGAGCAGTTGGTGCAGAGGGGAAACCTTATCACGGAGGCAGCCGACGCGGTCGAGAGCCATCGTGGGAGCGGGCTTGCCCCGCGATTTGGCCAGATCAGGCAGTGATGTTATCCGGGTGTGCGTCATCGCGGGGCAAGCCCGCTCCCACGCCAGATTTCTTTGCCAGGACAGAAAAGACAAAACCCCTACCTGCTCGCGCAGATAGGGGTTTTGCGAAATGAATCTTGACGATGACCTACTCTCACATGGGGAAACCCCACACTACCATCGGCGATGCATCGTTTCACTGCTGAGTTCGGGATGGGATCAGGTGGTTCCAATGCTCTATGGTCGTCAAGAAATTCTGTTGCCAGAACATCCAGATGGATACTCCAGCCAATTCGGATATGTGATCTTTGTGGTTCGTCGCGAACTTTCGGTTCTTTCGTCTTCACCACCACAATTTGGTCTCGGCGCAAATTGCTTGGGTGTTATATGGTCAAGCCTCACGGGCAATTAGTATTGGTTAGCTCAACGCCTCACAGCGCTTACACACCCAACCTATCAACGTCGTAGTCTTCGACGGCCCTTCAGGGAGCTCAAGGCTCCAGTGAGATCTCATCTTGAGGCAAGTTTCCCGCTTAGATGCTTTCAGCGGTTATCTCTTCCGAACATAGCTACCCGGCAATGCCACTGGCGTGACAACCGGAACACCAGAGGTTCGTCCACTCCGGTCCTCTCGTACTAGGAGCAGCCCCTCTCAAATCTCAAACGTCCACGGCAGATAGGGACCGAACTGTCTCACGACGTTCTAAACCCAGCTCGCGTACCACTTTAAATGGCGAACAGCCATACCCTTGGGACCGGCTTCAGCCCCAGGATGTGATGAGCCGACATCGAGGTGCCAAACACCGCCGTCGATATGAACTCTTGGGCGGTATCAGCCTGTTATCCCCGGAGTACCTTTTATCCGTTGAGCGATGGCCCTTCCATACAGAACCACCGGATCACTAAGACCTACTTTCGTACCTGCTCGACGTGTGTGTCTCGCAGTCAAGCGCGCTTTTGCCTTTATACTCTACGACCGATTTCCGACCGGTCTGAGCGCACCTTCGTACTCCTCCGTTACTCTTTGGGAGGAGACCGCCCCAGTCAAACTACCCACCATACACTGTCCTCGATCCGGATAACGGACCTGAGTTAGAACCTCAAGGTTGCCAGGGTGGTATTTCAAGGATGGCTCCATGAGAACTGGCGTCCCCACTTCAAAGCCTCCCACCTATCCTACACAAGCAAGCTCAAAGTCCAGTGCAAAGCTATAGTAAAGGTTCACGGGGTCTTTCCGTCTAGCCGCGGATACACTGCATCTTCACAGCGATTTCAATTTCACTGAGTCTCGGGTGGAGACAGCGCCGCCATCGTTACGCCATTCGTGCAGGTCGGAACTTACCCGACAAGGAATTTCGCTACCTTAGGACCGTTATAGTTACGGCCGCCGTTTACCGGGGCTTCGATCAAGAGCTTCGCTTGCGCTAACCCCATCAATTAACCTTCCGGCACCGGGCAGGCGTCACACCCTATACGTCCACTTTCGTGTTTGCAGAGTGCTGTGTTTTTAATAAACAGTCGCAGCGGCCTGGTATCTTCGACCGGCGTGGGCTTACGCAGCAAGTGCTTCACCCTCACCGGCGCACCTTCTCCCGAAGTTACGGTGCCATTTTGCCTAGTTCCTTCACCCGAGTTCTCTCAAGCGCCTTGGTATTCTCTACCTAACCACCTGTGTCGGTTTGGGGTACGGTTCCCAGTTATCTGAAGCTTAGGAGCTTTTCTTGGAAGCATGGCATCAACCACTTCGCGCTCTAATGAGCACTCGTCATCAGCTCTCGGCCTTGAGATCCCGGATTTGCCTAAGATCTCAGCCTACCACCTTAAACTTGGACAACCAACGCCAAGCTGGCCTAGCCTTCTCCGTCCCTCCATCGCAATAACTGGAAGTACAGGAATATTAACCTGTTTTCCATCGACTACGCTTTTCAGCCTCGCCTTAGGGACCGACTAACCCTGCGTCGATTAACGTTGCGCAGGAAACCTTGGTCTTTCGGCGTGCGAGTTTTTCACTCGCATTGTCGTTACTCATGTCAGCATTCGCACTTCTGATACCTCCAGCAAGCTTCTCAACTCACCTTCACAGGCTTACAGAACGCTCCTCTACCGCATCACCAAAGGTGATACCCGTAGCTTCGGTGCATGGTTTGAGCCCCGTTACATCTTCCGCGCAGGCCGACTCGACTAGTGAGCTATTACGCTTTCTTTAAAGGGTGGCTGCTTCTAAGCCAACCTCCTAGCTGTCTAAGCCTTCCCACATCGTTTCCCACTTAACCATGACTTTGGGACCTTAGCTGACGGTCTGGGTTGTTTCCCTTTTCACGACGGACGTTAGCACCCGCCGTGTGTCTCCCATGCTCGGCACTTGTAGGTATTCGGAGTTTGCATCGGTTTGGTAAGTCGGGATGACCCCCTAGCCGAAACAGTGCTCTACCCCCTACAGTGATACATGAGGCGCTACCTAAATAGCTTTCGAGGAGAACCAGCTATCTCCGAGCTTGATTAGCCTTTCACTCCGATCCACAGGTCATCCGCTAACTTTTCAACGGTAGTCGGTTCGGTCCTCCAGTCAGTGTTACCTAACCTTCAACCTGCCCATGGAT
This sequence comes from Pseudomonas sp. TE31087, assembly GCF_057284075.1. Taxonomy (NCBI): domain Bacteria; kingdom Pseudomonadati; phylum Pseudomonadota; class Gammaproteobacteria; order Pseudomonadales; family Pseudomonadaceae; genus Pseudomonas; species Pseudomonas sp. TE31087. The sequence continues at coordinate 5,082,809 of NZ_JBXVNN010000001.1, read as the reverse complement.
AGATCGCCCGGTTTCGGGTCTATACCCAGCGACTAAAGCGCCCTATTAAGACTCGCTTTCGCTACGCCTCCCCTATTCGGTTAAGCTCGCCACTGAATATAAGTCGCTGACCCATTATACAAAAGGTACGCAGTCACCTAACAAAGTAGGCTCCCACTGCTTGTACGCATACGGTTTCAGGTTCTATTTCACTCCCCTCTCCGGGGTTCTTTTCGCCTTTCCCTCACGGTACTGGTTCACTATCGGTCAGTCAGTAGTATTTAGCCTTGGAGGATGGTCCCCCCATGTTCAGACAAAGTTTCTCGTGCTCCGTCCTACTCGATTTCACTGGCAAGAGATTTTCGTGTACGGGGCTATCACCCACTATGGCCGCACTTTCCAGAGCGTTCCACTAATCTCAAACCAGCTTAAGGGCTGGTCCCCGTTCGCTCGCCACTACTAAGGGAATCTCGGTTGATTTCTTTTCCTCAGGGTACTTAGATGTTTCAGTTCCCCTGGTTCGCCTCTTGCACCTATGTATTCAGTACAAGATAACCAGCTTATGCTGGCTGGGTTCCCCCATTCAGAGATCTCTGGATCACAGTCTGTTTGCCGACTCCCCAAAGCTTATCGCAGGCTACCACGTCTTTCATCGCCTCTGACTGCCAAGGCATCCACCGTATGCGCTTCTTCACTTGACCATATAACCCCAAGCAATCTGGTTATACTGTGAAGACGACATTCGCCGAAAATTCGCACGTCGCTCTTTCGAGCAGAACTCACAAATTTTACCTTAGCCTGATCCACCAGCAGTGAAACTGGTGTTCAGTCTATTTCTATCACATATCCGAATTTTTAAAGAACGATCTGACAAAAGTCAGAAATCAACATTCATCAACGAATGTTCATTTCTAAGTTCTGAGCAGTGCTGCGAAACCTGAAAGAGTGGTGGAGCCAAGCGGGATCGAACCGCTGACCTCCTGCGTGCAAGGCAGGCGCTCTCCCAGCTGAGCTATGGCCCCATTTGACCAGCCGCACCAAGTAATTGGTAGGTCTGGGCAGATTTGAACTGCCGACCTCACCCTTATCAGGGGTGCGCTCTAACCAACTGAGCTACAGACCTATAACAGGGTCGCGTTACAGCATCGTCTTTACACAATGAATCAAGCAATTCGTGTGGGAGCTCATCAGCAGGCTGATGTCTTCGATTAAGGAGGTGATCCAGCCGCAGGTTCCCCTACGGCTACCTTGTTACGACTTCACCCCAGTCATGAATCACACCGTGGTAACCGTCCTCCCGAAGGTTAGACTAGCTACTTCTGGTGCAACCCACTCCCATGGTGTGACGGGCGGTGTGTACAAGGCCCGGGAACGTATTCACCGCAACATTCTGATTTGCGATTACTAGCGATTCCGACTTCACGCAGTCGAGTTGCAGACTGCGATCCGGACTACGATCGGTTTTGTGAGATTAGCTCCACCTCGCGGCTTGGCAACCCTCTGTACCGACCATTGTAGCACGTGTGTAGCCCAGGCCGTAAGGGCCATGATGACTTGACGTCATCCCCACCTTCCTCCGGTTTGTCACCGGCAGTCTCCTTAGAGTGCCCACCATAACGTGCTGGTAACTAAGGACAAGGGTTGCGCTCGTTACGGGACTTAACCCAACATCTCACGACACGAGCTGACGACAGCCATGCAGCACCTGTGTCAGAGCTCCCGAAGGCACCAATCCATCTCTGGAAAGTTCTCTGCATGTCAAGGCCTGGTAAGGTTCTTCGCGTTGCTTCGAATTAAACCACATGCTCCACCGCTTGTGCGGGCCCCCGTCAATTCATTTGAGTTTTAACCTTGCGGCCGTACTCCCCAGGCGGTCAACTTAATGCGTTAGCTGCGCCACTAAAATCTCAAGGATTCCAACGGCTAGTTGACATCGTTTACGGCGTGGACTACCAGGGTATCTAATCCTGTTTGCTCCCCACGCTTTCGCACCTCAGTGTCAGTATCAGTCCAGGTGGTCGCCTTCGCCACTGGTGTTCCTTCCTATATCTACGCATTTCACCGCTACACAGGAAATTCCACCACCCTCTACCGTACTCTAGCTTGCCAGTTTTGGATGCAGTTCCCAGGTTGAGCCCGGGGCTTTCACATCCAACTTAACAAACCACCTACGCGCGCTTTACGCCCAGTAATTCCGATTAACGCTTGCACCCTCTGTATTACCGCGGCTGCTGGCACAGAGTTAGCCGGTGCTTATTCTGTCGGTAACGTCAAAATTGCACGGTATTAACGTACAACCCTTCCTCCCAACTTAAAGTGCTTTACAATCCGAAGACCTTCTTCACACACGCGGCATGGCTGGATCAGGCTTTCGCCCATTGTCCAATATTCCCCACTGCTGCCTCCCGTAGGAGTCTGGACCGTGTCTCAGTTCCAGTGTGACTGATCATCCTCTCAGACCAGTTACGGATCGTCGCCTAGGTGAGCCATTACCTCACCTACTAGCTAATCCGACCTAGGCTCATCTGATAGCGCAAGGCCCGAAGGTCCCCTGCTTTCTCCCGTAGGACGTATGCGGTATTAGCGTTCCTTTCGAAACGTTGTCCCCCACTACCAGGCAGATTCCTAGGCATTACTCACCCGTCCGCCGCTGAATCAAGGAGCAAGCTCCCGTCATCCGCTCGACTTGCATGTGTTAGGCCTGCCGCCAGCGTTCAATCTGAGCCATGATCAAACTCTTCAGTTCAATACTGCTTGGGTTTTTAAGAAACCCTAAACTTGGCTCAGCAATCTCAAATGACTATGTGATTTCTCGCATGGCCACTTGTGATGCTGATAATCTTGGCGACTATCAGTCCATACTCACAAGCACCCACACGAATTGCTTGATTCAATTTGTTAAAGAGCGTTTGGTTAAGAGCTTTTCGTCTCAACCGAGGCGCGCATTCTACGCTTTCCTCATTTCGTGTCAAGCGTTTATTTTGAAGTTTTTCGTTTCACTTCAAACACTTGACTCGCTGCGATCTCTCGTAGCGGGAGGCGAATCATACAGCGTTACAACTTGCTGTCAACTGCCTTTTTCACCGCTGCCGATCAGGTGATCGAAGCACCTCCGATACCACCTGAAACATTCAACCTTTTGATTAACAAAAGATTTTTCGTTTCGACTACGTCGGAAGTGGGGCGCATTATAAGGGGATCTGAGAGGGCGTCAACCGTTAATTTCATCAAATTGAAATATCGGGGAAAAAGACCGCGTCAGGGCCTCAAGGTGTTCGCCACGACCCTTGCAGCGCCTGTGAGATCGAGCGCCGCGCGGGCGGCGCTCGATCTCATAGGCGCCAGAAAACCCTCGGCGAACACCTCTGAGACACAACGCAATCCCAAGGCGAACACTTCACCCACACAACACAACTCCAAGACAGGCACCTGCCATTCCCAACACCTATATAAAGCAGCCCCCAAAAACAAAGCGGGGCGGCCTCTCGGCCGCCCCGCTTTCACCCCTGCGCCTTACAAGCTCGGGAACGCAAACTGCGAAGCCTCATGGCTGGCCCGCTGTGGCCAGCGCTGGGTGATCGCCTTGCGACGGGTATAGAAGCGCACACCGTCCGGGCCATAGGCATGCAGGTCGCCGAACAGCGAACGCTTCCAGCCACCGAAGCTGTGGTAGGCCACCGGCACCGGCAGCGGTACGTTGACCCCGACCATGCCCACTTCAATCTCGTCGCAGAACAGCCGCGCAGCCTCACCGTCACGGGTGAAGATGCAGGTACCGTTGCCGTACTCATGCTCGTTGATCAGCTGCATGGCCTGTTCCAGGCTGTTCACCCGCACCACGCACAGCACCGGGCCGAAGATCTCTTCCTTATAGATGCGCATCTCGGGGGTGACCTTGTCGAACAGGGTGCCGCCGACAAAATAGCCATCCTCGTTACCGGCCACACGGTAGCCACGACCATCGACCACCAGCTTGGCGCCAGCAGCAACGCCGTCATCGATGTAACCCACCACCTTGTCACGCGCGGCGGCGGTCACCAGCGGCCCCATGTCCAGGCCACAGGAAGTGCCGGCACCGATCTTCAGCGCCTTGATCTGCGGTTCCAGCTTGGCGATCAGCGCATCGGCCACCTGGTCGCCGACACACACAGCCACCGAAATGGCCATGCAGCGTTCGCCACAGGAACCGTAGGCCGCGCCCATCAGCGCGCTGACGGCGTTGTCCAGGTCGGCGTCGGGCATCAGCACCGCATGGTTCTTCGCGCCACCCAGGGCCTGGACGCGCTTGCCGCGCTTGGTGCCCTCGGCATAGATGTACTCGGCGATCGGGGTCGAACCGACGAAACTCAGGGCCTTGACCTCTGGCGCCTCGATCAGCGCATCGACCGCTTCCTTGTCGCCATGCACGACGTTGAGGATGCCCTTCGGCAGGCCGGCCTCCAGCAGCAGCTGGGCGATATACAGGGTCGAGCTCGGATCGCGCTCGGACGGCTTGAGGATGAAGGCGTTGCCGCAGGCGATGGCCAGCGGGTACATCCACAGCGGCACCATGGCCGGGAAGTTGAACGGGGTGATACCGGCGACGATGCCCAGCGGCTGGAAGTCGGACCAGGCGTCGATGTTCGGGCCGACGTTGCGGCTGTACTCACCCTTGAGCAGTTCAGGGGCGGCGCAGGCGAACTCGACGTTCTCGATGCCACGCTTGAGCTCGCCAGCGGCGTCTTCCACGGTCTTGCCGTGCTCCTCGCTGATCATCTGCGAGATCTTCGCCTCGTTCTGCTCCAGCAACTGCTTGAAGCGGAACATCACCTGGGCACGCTTGGCCGGTGGGGTGTTGCGCCAGGCCGGGAAGGCGGCCTTGGCCGAATCGATGGCCTGCTGGACGGTGGCGCGGCTGGCCAGTTCGACCTTGCGCACGGCCTGGCCGGTGGACGGGTTGAAGACATCGGCGGTGCGCTCGCCCTTGGTGACCAGCTCGCCGTGGATCAGGTGCTGAACAATGCTCATGCAGAACTCCAGATAAAGAAGGTAGAAACAGGCGCGTGGTACTCACGCGCCCGACATCGAATTCAGAAAAGTCAGTCGACCTTGTTCAGGGCTTCGCCCACCGCGTCGAACAGGCGATCCAGTTCCTGCGGCTGGGTGTTGAAGGTCGGCCCGAACTGCAGGGTGTCGCCACCGAAGCGCACATAGAAGCCGGCTTGCCACAGCTTCATGGCCGCCTCGTACGGGCGGACGATGGCGTCACCGTCGCGCGCGGCGATCTGGATGGCGCCGGCCAGGCCGTAGTTGCGGATGTCGACGACGTTCTTCGTCCCCTTCACGCCGTGCAGCAGCTTCTCGAAGTGCGGCGCCAGGTCGGCGGCGGACTGCACCAGGTTTTCCTTCTGCAGCAGGTCCAGTGCGGCGATGCCGGCGGCGCAGGCGACCGGGTGCGCCGAGTAGGTGTAGCCGTGGGGGAATTCCACCGCGTACTCGGGGGTCGGCTGGTTCATGAAGGTCTGGTAGATCTCGCTGGTGGCGATCACCGCGCCCATCGGGATGGCGCCGTTGGTGACCTGCTTGGCGATGCACATCAGGTCCGGGGTGACGCCGAAGGCTTCGGCGCCGGTCATCGCGCCCATGCGACCGAAGCCGGTGATCACTTCGTCGAAGATCAGCAGGATGTTGTGCTGCGTGCAGATCTCACGCAGACGCTTCAGGTAACCCTTCGGCGGCGGCAGCACGCCGGCGGAACCGGCCAGTGGCTCGACGATCACTGCGGCGATGTTCGAGGCATCGTGCAGTTCGATCAGTTTGAGCATCTCGTCGGCCAGGGCGATACCGCCCTCTTCCGGCATGCCCTTGCTGAAGGCGTTGACCGGCAGCACGGTATGAGGCAGGTGGTCGACGTCCAGCAGCTGGCCGAACATCTTGCGGTTGCCGTTGACGCCGCCCAGGCTGGTGCCGGCGATGTTCACACCGTGGTAACCACGGGCACGGCCGATGATCTTGGTCTTGGTGGCCTGGCCCTTCAGGCGCCAGTAGGCACGGACCATCTTCAGCGCGGTGTCGGCGCACTCGGAGCCGGAGTTGGTGAAGAACACGTGGTTCAGGTCACCTGGCACCAGGTCGACGATCTTCTCGGCCAGCTGGAACGACAGCGGGTGGCCGAACTGGAAGGCCGGCGAGTAGTCGAGCGTGGCGACCTGGCGGGCCACCGCTTCGCTGATTTCCTTGCGGGTATGCCCGGCGCCGCAGGTCCACAGCCCCGACAAAGCGTCGAAGATCTTGCGGCCCTTGTCATCGACCAGGTAGTTGCCTTCAGCTGCCACGATCAGCCGCGGGTCGCGCTGGAAGTTGCGGTTGGCGGTGTACGGCATCCAGTGGGCGTCCAGCTTGAGCTGGCTGGCCAGACCGGCCTGGGCGGTTTCGGGCATGTTCATCGGGCGATTCCTCGGAAGACGATTAGGCAACGATGGGTGTTGTTGCAGCTAAATTGTCACGGCGATAAAGTTCGAAAAACCCAGCATTTCTAATCTTCAGTCAGCGGATAACTAAACTAATGAGCCGACGCCCCGATCCCCTCGCCCAGGTCAGCGATTTCGACATCCGCCTGCTGAAAATCTACCGCAGCGTCGTCGAATGCGGCGGTTTCTCGGCAGCGGAAAACGTACTGGGGATCGGCCGCTCGGCGATCAGCCAGCAGATGAACGACCTCGAGCAACGCCTGGGTCTGCGTCTGTGCCAACGCGGCCGCGCCGGTTTTTCGCTGACCGAGGAAGGCCGCGAGGTCTACCATTCGGCGCTGCAACTGCTCAGCGCCCTGGAAACCTTTCGCACCGAAGTGAACGGCCTGCACCAGCACCTGCGCGGCGAACTGAACATCGGCCTCACCGACAACCTGGTGACCCTGCCGCACATGCGCATCACCCATGCCCTGGCCGAACTGAAGGACCGCGGCCCGGACGTGCGCATCCAGATCCGCATGATCGCGCCGAGCCAGGTCGAGCAGGGCGTGCTCGACGGCAGCCTGCATGTCGGCGTGGTGCCGCAGACCAGCCCGCTCTCGGGGCTTGAGTACCAGCCGCTGTACAGCGAACGCTCGCTGCTCTACTGCGCGGTCGGCCATCCACTGTTCTATGCCGACGACCAGCAGATCGACGACGATCGCCTCAATGGCCAGGACGCGATCGCCCCGACCTTCCGCCTGCCGGCCGACATCCAGGCCCATTACCAGGCCCTGCGCTGCACCGCCAGTGCCTCGGACCGCGAAGGCATGGCCTTTCTTATCCTGACCGGACGCTACATCGGCTACCTGCCCGACCATTATGCGATGTTCTGGGTGCAGCAGGGACGCCTGCGTGCGCTCAAGCCCGCCCAGCGCTTCTATGACCTGGGCCTGAGTTGGGTGACCCGCAAGGGCCGCCGGCCGAACCTGGTGCTGGAAAGCTTCCTCGAGAGCCTGGCTGCGACACGTTGATACGCATCTGTACCGCTAATGCTTGTCACTTCGGCACAGGCAGGTAATCTGTCGGACATCCGTAACGACCCGCCCGGAATCGTCCATGACCCTAGAAGTCCCTGCGCATCGCTCCCCCGCCTCGGGCAAGCCCGCCGGCCGCATTCGCCAGAAGAACGAACAGGCCATCATCCAGGCCGCCGAAGACGAGTTCGCCCGGCACGGCTACAAGGGCACGAGCATGAACACCATCGCGCTCAAGGCCGGGCTGCCCAAGGCCAACCTGCACTACTACTTCACCAACAAGCTGGGACTGTACATCGCGGTGCTGAGTAACATCATCGAGCTGTGGGACAGCACCTTCAACGCCCTGAGCGTGGAGGACGACCCGGCCGAAGCGCTCAGCCAGTACATCCGCACCAAGATGGAGTTCTCCCGGCGCAACCCACAGGCCTCGCGGATCTTCGCCATGGAAGTGATCAGCGGCGGCGAATGCCTGAGCGAGTACTTCAGCGCCGACTACCGCGAATGGTTCCGCGGTCGCGCCGCGGTGTTCCAGGCCTGGATGGACGCCGGCAAGATGGACCGGGTGGACCCCGTGCACCTGATCTTCCTGCTCTGGGGCAGCACCCAGCACTACGCCGACTTCGCCACCCAGATCTGCCAGGTGACCGGCCGCAGCCGACTGACCAAGCAGGACATGGAAGACGCCAGCAACAACCTTATCCACATCATTCTCAAAGGCTGCGGCATCAGCACGCCCGCCTGACCCGGACTTATGCCTTCTACCCTGCTCGAGCTCTGCGAGTTCCGCGAGGACATCCGCAAGAGCCGCTTCATCACCCTCGCCGGCCCGATCAGCAGCCCGGCCGAGGCCATGGCCTTCATCGAACGCCACAGCGACCTGGCGGCCACCCACAACTGCTGGGCCTGGAAGCTCGGCGGCCAATACCGCAGCAGCGACGACGGCGAGCCTGGTGGCACGGCCGGGCGCCCGATCCTGGCCGCCATCGAGGCCCAGGACTGCGACCAGGTGGTGGTCCTGGTGATCCGCTGGTACGGCGGCATCCAACTGGGCACCGGCGGCCTGGCCCGGGCCTATGGCGGCGGCGCCAACAAGTGCCTGCAGCAGGCGCCCAAGCGCTTGCTGGTACAGCGCAGCGAGTTCACCTGCAGCTGCACCTTCAGCGAACTGGTGCTGGTCAAGCTGCGCCTGGGCGAAGTCGACGGCCTGGTGCTGGACGAGCAGTTCACCGCCAACGGCGTCGATCTGCGCATCGCCCTGGGTGACAGCCACCTCGAGGTGCTGCAGCAACAGCTCGCCGACCTGAGCCGCGGGCGCATCCTGCTGGAACGGGCCTGAGCATTGCCCACAACTACTGTGGGCCTGCCTGTGGATAAGCTTGGGGTATTCCGATACAGGCCTTGTGCGGCAAGGCCTGTAGAGCATTGAGCATATTTTGATCACAATTGTGTGACACAGACCCAAGTCACTGAAAGCCGATGAGTTATCCCCAGGCGTCAGCGCCATCATGCCCTGGAGCGAGTATTTCCAGGCCGCTGCGCTTGCACACAATTACTGTGGAGCAGCCTGTGGATAACCCGTGAACCACCCTGCCAGACCCCGGCGCCACCGGCCTTTCATACCATCGATCATTTTTTGATCAGTGGTGACGGGGCAACCGACCGGAAGCTGGTTTATGCTCGTCACCCAGGCCTTCCCCTGCGGAGGGCAATCTCCCCCGCTGTCGCGCGGTGAGCGAAACCGCTCGCCCCGCCCTTGATATGGAGTATCGCTATGACCGCCAACAAGAACGCCCTGATCATCGGGGCCTCCCGAGGCCTTGGCCTGGGCCTGGTGCAACGCCTGCGCGAAGGTGGCTGGAACGTAATCGCCACCGTGCGCGATCCGCAAAATCCGGGTGCGCTGGGCGAAGTCTCCGGGGTGCGCATCGAGCGCCTGGAGATGAACGACACTGCCCAGCTCGACGGGCTCAAGCAGCGCCTGCAAGGTGAAGTGTTCGACCTGGTGTTCGTCAACGCCGGGGTGATGGGCCCGCTGCCGCAAGACCTGGAAAGCGTGCAGGTACAACAGATCGGCGAGCTGTTCATGACCAACGCCGTGGCGCCGATCCGTGTGGCCCGCCGCCTCGCCGGCCAGGTACGCGAAGGCAGCGGCGTACTGGCGTTCATGAGCTCGATCCTGGGCAGCGTGACCATCCCCGACGGTGGCGAAGTCTGCCTGTACAAGGCCAGCAAGGCCGCGCTCAACTCGATGATCAACAGCTTCGTGGTCGAGCTGCAGCGCCCCGACCTGGCCGTGCTGGCCATGCACCCGGGCTGGGTGAAGACCGACATGGGCGGCGAGAACGCCGAGATCGACGTGCTCACCAGCACCCGTGGCATGCTCGAGCAGGTCAAGGCCCAGAGCGGCAAAGGCGGCCTGCGCTTCATCAACTACAAGGGCGAGACGCTCACCTGGTAAACCCCGGGGCGATACGGGCCCGGGTGGGCGCATTGCCCGGCCAGGCCCTGTAGAATGGCGGCCAACCGTACCTGATCGAGATTGCACACATGTATGAATGGCTGAACGCCTTGCCCAAGGCGGAACTGCACATGCACCTGGAGGGCTCGCTGGAGCCCGAACTGCTGTTCGCCCTGGCCGAACGCAACAAGATCGCCCTGCCCTGGGCCGACGTCGAGACCCTGCGCAGCGCCTACGCCTTCAACAACCTGCAGGAGTTTCTCGATCTCTACTACCAGGGCGCCGATGTCCTGCGCACCGAGCAGGACTTCTATGACCTGACCTGGGCCTACCTGCAACGCTGCAAGGCGCAGAACGTTATCCACACCGAGCCGTTCTTCGACCCGCAGACCCATACCGACCGGGGCATTCCGTTCGAGGTGGTACTCGATGGCATCAACCGGGCCTTGAAGGATGGCCGCGAGCACCTGGGCATCAGCAGCGGCCTGATCCTCAGCTTCCTGCGCCACCTGAGTGAAGACGAAGCGCACAAGACCCTGGACCAGGCCCTGCCCTTCCGCGACGCCTTCATCGCCGTGGGCCTGGACAGCTCGGAAAAAGGCCATCCGCCGAGCAAGTTCCAGCGTGTCTTCGACCGTGCCCGCAGCGAAGGCTTCCTGACCGTGGCCCATGCCGGCGAGGAAGGCCCGCCCGAGTACATCTGGGAAGCCCTCGACCTGCTGAAGATCCAGCGGATCGACCACGGCGTGCGCGCCATCGAGGACGAGCGCCTGATGCAGCGCATCATCGATGAGCAGATCCCGCTGACCGTCTGCCCGCTGTCCAACACCAAGCTGTGCGTGTTCGAACACATGGGCCAGCACAACATCCTCGACATGCTCGAGCGTGGGGTGAAGGTCACGGTCAACTCCGATGATCCGGCCTACTTCGGTGGCTATGTCACCGAGAACTTCCACGCCCTGCACCAGCACCTGGGCATGACCCAGGACCAGGCACGCCGCCTGGCGCAGAACAGCCTGGACGCACGGCTGGTCCGTTAGCCGACCTGCCGGGCCGGGAGGCAGGCGATCGCGTTGATCTGCTGCTGGCCGAGCGGTGTGAGCTGCACCGCCCGGCTGCCTTCCTGCTCACGCACCCAACCCGACTGGGTGAACAACCGGAGCAGGGCCTTGCCCAGGCAACCGCCCAGGTGCGGGCCCTGATCGTTCCATTTGCTGCAATGGCAGATCACGCAGCCGTGCCGGTCACCGGCGGCCAACGCGTCGATGAACACCCCCAGCGCCTCCAGGTGCTCCTTGCCCTCCTGGCTCACTGACAGGTACTGCTCGTTACCTTCCAGCCAACCGGCCACATGCAGGCGGTGGAGCAGCGCGGCGGCCACTTCGCCGCCCAGGTGGTCGCCACACAGGCGCGCTTTGCGCATCGACAGGGGAATCTGCAGCGTCGTGCCCTGCTCTGCAGGTAAGCGGGTCGCCAGTTGAACGCTGGCCAGCGCCTCCACCGCAGTGCCGACTTCCGGCGCGGCCAGGCGGAAGAAGCGCTTGCGGCCACGCGCCTCGTGCCTGAGCAGCCCGGCACTGGACAACAATGACAGATGCGCGCAGGCCGACGAGGTGCTCAGCCCGGTGAGTACGGCAAGCTCGTCCGCCGCACGCGGGGTGCCATCGATCAACGCCCACAACATGGCGCTGCGCTTGGGATCGGCCATCAGGTTGGCGACCTGACTGATGCTGCGGACTGCGTTCATGAACCTGAAGCTCCCTGATGAATCCCGCCTGCTGGCGAACGCTGCAGATGCCCTGCCTCCGGTGTGGGCAAGCGCGGGATGGTTCGTGTGCCGGAGGGTGGACGCCAGCCCCGGGAAACGCTCATCCCGCGCTGGTCGCCGGAGGCAGTATAAGCCGCTGGAGGGTGCTCGCCGTGAGGGAGGCATGCCCCGGATGGGTCGGGATTTGCCTCCCCAAAAACGTTCTGAAAGATGCGTCTGTCAGAGTGACAGACGGCTGATTCTGCTCATCCCCCGTACTACCGTGGCTCTAGCGGGAACGAGGCTGACAGTCGCTATCAGGGGGGGGCGATGCATCTGACAAGGAGGGGGAAAATTTCCGTCTTGCAAAACAGAACGTCTCCCTACTTCAGACCGTCATGACCGTCAGTCAGGGGACTGATCCCGGTCATGGCACGGGCCGGGGGCGGCGCTACACTAGATCCGCTCCCGCTCACTGGAGGTGGATCGCGATGAAGATTGTCGTCAGTGCGTCGAACCGGAATCCCGCCTGCCCCTGGCAGGTCCAGCTCGACCAGCATGTGGTGAGTTTCCGTAGCGAGGCCGAGGCGCGATCGTTCGTCGCCCTGCTGGAGGCGCGTCTCAACGCGCCCCACCCGCTCACGCAGGCCGGCTGGCCTGCAGGCGCCGGGTCAGCATTGCGACACTGACCACCAACGCGCCGCACAGGCTGATCACCAGCGCCATGGGCACCGCGCTGCCGTCGTGCAGCACCCCGACCAGCGCCGCCGCGCCCGCGGCGACGCTGAACTGCAGGCAGCCCATCAGGGCCGAGGCGCTGCCCGCCCGCGTACCTTGCCCGCTCATGGCACAGGCCGAGGCATTGGGGATGATGCAGCCGAGGCTGGCGATGCACACGAACAGCGGCACCAGTAATGGCCAGAGCTGTGCCGGGCGCAACGCCGCGACCACCAGCAGCGCCAGCGCCGCCACCAGGTACAACCATACCGCCCGCGCCAGCAGGAATGCCGGGCCGCGCTTGGCCAGCAGCCGCGCATTGACCTGGGCCATCAGGATGAAGCCGGCGGCGTTGGTGCCGAACAGCCAACCGTAGTGCTCGGGCGGCACGCCGTAAAGCTTGATGAATACGAACGGCGAACCGGCGATGTAGGCGAACATCCCGGCGATGGCGATGCCGCCGGTCAGCGCATGGCCGACGAACACTCGGTCGCCGAGCAGGCTCAGGTACTGGCGCAGCGCGCCCGACAGCGGCTGGCGTGGAATATGGGCCGGCAGGCTCTCCGGCAAGCCCAGGCCGACCGCCAGCAGGCACGCGGCGCTGAACAGGCCCAGGGCGAGGAAGATCGATTGCCAGCCGGCCACGTTGACCAGCACGCCACCGAGCATCGGCGCGAGGATCGGCGCCAGGCCCATCACCAGCATCAACTGCGAGAACACCTTGGCCGAGGCCACCGCGTCGCACTTGTCGCTGACGATCGCCCGCGACAGCACCATCCCGGCGCAACCGCCCAGAGCCTGGACGAAACGCGCCAGGATCAGGCTGTCGAGATTGGGCGCATAGGCGCAGGCCAGCGATGCCACGGTGAACAGGCCGACCCCGAACAGCAGCGGCAGGCGCCGGCCGAAACGGTCGGCCACCGGCCCGTAGGCGAGCTGGCCCAGGGACAGGCCGAGGAAGTAGGCGGCCAGGGTGGCCTGCACATGCTTTTCGTCGGTGCCGAAGGCATGCGCCATGGCCGGGAAGGCCGGCAGATAGAAGTCGATCGCCAGAGGCCCGAACGCACTGAGGGCGCCGAGAATCAGCAAGGTTCGCAGGTTCATGGAGAATCCATAGCAGGCTAAGCAAGTTTGCTAGTCTACCTGTACTGGATCGCCCGGCGTTGAAAACCTTTGTAATAATTGATCCTGCGTGTCCTGTAGGAAAAGGCAGAAAACAGGGTTGCAGCAGGATCGGCGTGGGAGGATCTGCGTGGGAGCGGGCTTGCCCCGCGATGAGGCCACCCAGGCCAACATCATTGCCTGTTCTGGCGCTATCGCGGGGCAAGCCCGCTCCTACAGAGGTCGCCTTTTCAGGCCACTTCGGCTTGATACCCCTCTTCACGAATCGCCGCCAGGATCTGATCCGCCGCCAGGGCACTTTCCACCCGCACCTGCCGCGCCGCCAGGTCCACTTCCACCCGCGCCGCCGCATCCTGCTCCTGCACCGCCCGGGTCACGCCCTTCACGCAATGGCCACAGGTCATGCCTTGCACATTGAACACTTGCATCGAGGTTGCCTCCTTGTGGGTTTTGCCCAGTCTCAGCCTTGCCATCGGGGCAAGGTCAAGTTCCGCGGAAAACGGCCGGGCTGGAAATCCGCGCGCGGCTCGGCCAAGCTGCGCCTTTGACGATTTTGGCAAGCAGGAGATTTTTCATGATCAGGGCAGCATTGGGCCTCGTCGGATTGCTGGGCGCACTGGCCGTCGTGCCACCGGTCAGCGCCGAGGGCAATTCGGACTACAGCGTGCTGATCATTTCCCGGGAACGCCTGGAAGTGGCCACCAGCTGCGAGATCGGCATCTACCTCAACGACCAGTTGTCCGGTCGCCTGTTCCAGGAGCAGGCGACTTCGTTCAACCTGCCGCCGGGCCCGGTGGATGTACGCCTGCGCCTGCTGCCAGGGCAGGTACCCGGCTGCGCGCCGGGCGTCGAGGACCAACGCAGCACGCGCCTGACCCTGCAGGCGGGCCAGATCAACAAGTACCGCATTGCGATGGGGCAAAATGGCCTGGTGCTGAAGCGAGCCGGCCTGGGCTATTGACCTTGCCCGCATGGCAAGGTTGATGCTGGAGGCCAGTCCACGGAGGAGAGAGCCATGCCCGCATCCACCACCTTCGACCTGCCGATCGCCGGCATGACCTGCGCCAGTTGCGCAGGTCGGGTCGAACGCGCCCTGCGCAAGGTCACCGGTACCGAACACGTCAGCGTCAACCTCGCCACCGAGCAGGCCCGGGTCCAGGCCCCGGCCGACAGCCTGCCGGCACTGGTCGGCGCGGTGCGCGACGCCGGTTACAGCGTCCCCACCCGCACCCTCGAACTGCAGATCGGCGGCATGACCTGCGCCAGTTGCGCCGGCCGGGTCGAGCGCGCCCTCGGCAAGCTGCCGGGGGTCGAGCAAGTCAGCGTCAACCTGGCCAGCGAACGCGCCCACCTCGAAGTGCTCGAGGGCGTCGACGACGGCGCGCTGATCGCCGCGGTCGAGAAGGCCGGCTACAGCGCCACCCTGCCGCGTACTCCCCACGATGACCAGGCCCAGGCCCGACGCCGCCTGCGCAACGAACGCCTGGCGGTCGGCGCCGCCCTGCTGCTGGCCCTGCCACTGGTGCTGCCGATGCTGGTGCAACCCTTCGGCCTGCACTGGATGCTGCCGGCCTGGGCGCAGTTCCTGCTGGCCACCCCGGTGCAGTTCATCCTTGGCGCGCGCTTTTATGTCGCCGCCTGGAAGGCCGTGCGCGCCGGTGCCGGCAACATGGACCTGCTGGTCGCCCTGGGCACCAGCGCCGGCTACGGCCTGAGCCTGTACCAATGGGCCAATGCCCACACCGGCATGGAACCGCACCTGTATTTCGAAGCCTCGGCGGTGGTGATCGCCCTGGTGCTGCTGGGCAAGTACCTGGAAAGCCGCGCCAAGCGCCAGACCGCCAGCGCCATCCGGGCACTGGAAGCCCTGCGCCCGGAACGCGCCGTGCGGGTGGTCGAGGGGCGCGAGGAAGACGTCGCCATCAGCCAGCTGCGCCTGGACGATGTGGTGCTGGTCAAGCCCGGCGAGCGCTTCCCGGTCGATGGCCAGGTGCTCGAAGGCAGCAGCCATGCCGATGAAGCCCTGATCAGTGGCGAAAGCCTGCCGGTGCCCAAGCAGCCCGGCGACGCGGTGACCGGTGGCGCCATCAACGGCGAAGGCCGTTTGCTGGTGAAGACCCTGGCGCTGGGCACCGAGACCGTGCTCGCCCGCATCATCCGCCTGGTCGAGGACGCCCAGGCGGCCAAGGCGCCGATCCAGAAGCTGGTCGACCGGGTCAGCCAGGTGTTCGTCCCCGCGGTGCTGGTACTGGCCCTGGTCACCCTGGTCGGCTGGTGGCTGGCCGGCGCACCGCTGGAAACCGCGCTGATCAACGCCGTCGCCGTGCTGGTGATCGCCTGCCCCTGCGCCCTGGGCTTGGCCACGCCCGCCGCGATCATGGCCGGCACCGGCGTCGCCGCCCGCCACGGTATCCTGATCAAGGACGCCGAAGCGCTGGAGCGCGCGCATGCGGTCAACCGCGTGGTGTTCGACAAGACCGGCACCCTCACCTCCGGCAGCCCGCGCATCGTCCATCAACAGGCCAGCAGCGGCGACGACAACGAACTGCTGCGCCTGGCCGGTGCCCTACAACGTGGCAGCGAACACCCCTTGGCCAAGGCGGTGCTCGATGCCTGCGCCGAACGCGATCTTGACGTACCGCAAGTGGCCGACAGCCAGTCCCTCACCGGCCGTGGCATCGCCGGCCAGGTGGATGGCCGCGAGCTGGCCCTGGGCAACCGCCGCCTGCTCGACGAGAGCCGGTTGGTGCCGGGCGAATTGGCGGCCAGCGCCCAGGCCTGGGAGGCCGAGGGCCGTACCTTGTCCTGGTTGATCGAGCGTGGCAGCCAGCCCCGCGTGCTGGGCCTGTTCGCCTTTGGCGACAGCCTCAAGCCCGGTGCCGACCAGGCCATCGCCGCCTTGCATGCCCGCCACATCAGCAGCCACCTGCTGACTGGCGACAACCGCGGCAGCGCCAAGGTGGTGGCCGAGGCCCTCGGCATCGACGACGTGCACGCCGAAGTGCTGCCGGCGGACAAGGCGGCCACGGTGGCCGCACTCAAGCAGCAGGGCGTGGTGGCCATGGTCGGCGACGGCATCAACGATGCCCCGGCGCTGGCGGCCGCCGATATCGGCATCGCCATGGGCGGTGGCACCGACGTGGCCATGCAGGCGGCCGGCATCACCCTGATGCGCGGCGACCCGCGCCTGGTGCCCGCCGCCCTGGAGATCAGCCGCAAGACCTACGCGAAGATCCGCCAGAACCTGTTCTGGGCATTCATCTACAACCTGATCGGCATCCCCCTGGCCGCGCTGGGCTACCTCAATCCGGTGCTGGCCGGCGCCGCCATGGCGCTGTCCAGCGTCAGCGTGGTGAGCAATGCCCTGTGGCTGAAGACCTGGAAACCCACCGCCATCGACCAGGAGGCCCCATGAACATCGGCCAGGCCGCCCGCCGCAGCGGGCTCAGCGCCAAGATGATCCGCTACTACGAGTCCATCGGCCTGCTGCGTCCCGCCACGCGCAGCGAAAGCGGCTACCGGCTGTACCAGCAGGAGGACCTGCACAGCCTGGCGTTCATCAAGCGCTCGCGCGACCTGGGTTTTTCCCTGGAGGAAGTCGCCAGGCTGCTGACCCTGTGGCAGGACCGCCAGCGCGCCAGCGCCGACGTGAAGGCCCTGGCCACGCAGCATATCGAGGCGCTGAACAAGCGTATCGAGGAGTTGGTGAGCCTGCGCGACACCCTCGGCGAATTGGTGGCCCACTGCCAGGGCGATGACCGGCCGGATTGTCCGATCCTCAAGGACCTGGCCAATGGCAGCGGGTGTTGTCACTGATGGCCCAACCATCTCATGGACCTCGTGGGAGCGGGCTTGCCCCGCGATGCGCTGCATGGCACCGGCTTTGCCGGTGATCGCGGGGCCAGCCCGCTCCCACGCTGGTGATGCTGCAACGAGGTGGTGCCAGTTCAACGGGGTGTTTTTCCCAGCACCACCTACAGGCGCAGCTCCCCCGGGGTCGCGCCGAACAGCTGGCGGAATGCGGCGATATAGGCCGAGGTCGAGTCATACCCGCAGCCCAGCGCGGCCTGGGTGACGCTCTCCCCGGCCTCCAGCAGCGCCAGCGACGACAGCAGGCGCATGCGCTGGCGCCAGTTGCGAAAGCTCAGGCCTGTCTCGCGCTGGAACAGGCGCATCAGGGTCTTTTCCGACACCCCGAGTTGCACCGCCCACTGCTGCAGGGTCTGGGGCTGGTCGGGGGCGGCGATCAAGCCGTTGCACAACGCCAGCAGGCCCGGGTGGCGCGGCAGCGGCAGCGAGAATCCCACCTGCGGCAGGGTGCGCAACTGGTCCAGCAACACAGCCACCAGCCGCGCCTCGGCACTGTCGCCTTCCGGGTAGTTCACCGCGAAGGTGCAGAACTGCTTGATCAGCTCCCGCGCCAGCGGCGTGACCTCCAGTACCCGGCATTCGCCCGGCGCCCAGGGGCAGGCGTCGCGGCGCACGTACAGGCTGCGCATCTCGGCCTGCATCGAGGTCAGCACTTCATGTTCGGTGCCGGCGGGGATCCACACGCCCCACTGTGGCGGGGCGAAGTAGCTGCCATCGCTGGTGTAGACGCCAAGCACGCCGCTGATGGCGTAGGAAAACTGCACCCAGTCGTGCTGGTGACGAGTAGTCCAGGACCCGGCGCCCAGGCTCTCGGCACGGGCGTAGAGCGGTCTGGGCAGGTGGTCCAGGGCGGGGATGGGACGTGGTCCGGTGATCGACATGTTGAGGCCTGGTGTCTCGGGTCGGACAAGGGTACCAGCCAACTGATGGAACAACACAAGACGCAAGGATTTAATCGGAACGGCGTGGGAGCGGGCTTGCCCCGCGATCCGTATCGCGGGGCAAGCCCGCTCCCACGCTGGTGATGCTTGCCGGTGCGAAAGCGAAGCCAGCTTATCTCCGAGACAGGGCACTAGCGCTCGACGATCGCCGTCACTCCCTGCCCGCCCGCCGCGCAGATCGAGATCAGCCCACGTCCCTTGCCACGCTCGCCCAGCAGCTTGGCCATGTTCGCCAGTATCCGCCCTCCCGTCGCCGCGAATGGATGCCCCGCAGCCAGCGAGCTGCCCTTCACGTTCAGCCTGGCGCGATCGATCGACCCCAGCGGCCCTTCGAGCCCCAGGCGCGTGCGGCAGTAGTCGGTATCCTCCCAGGCCTTGAGGGTGCACAGCACCTGGGCGGCGAAAGCTTCGTGGATCTCGTAGAAGTCGAAATCCTGCAAGGTCAGGCCATTGCGCGCCAGCAGCCGCGGCACCGCGTACACCGGCGCCATCAGCAGGCCTTCCTGGCCATGGACGAAATCGACCGCCGCCGCCTCGCCGTCCACCAGGTAGGCCTGCACCTTCAAGCCCTGCGCCTCGGCCCAGGCCTCGCTGCCGAGCAACACCAGCGAGGCGCCATCGGTCAACGGCGTGGAATTGCCCGGCGTGAGCGTGCCCAGGCCGCTGCGCTCGAACACCGGCTTGAGCTTGGCCAACTGCTCCAGGGTCAGGTCGGCGCGCAGGTTGTTGTCCCGGGTCAGGCCAAGGTAGGGCGTGAGCAGATCGTCGTGCCAGCCGTCGCGGTAGGACGCCGCCAGGTGCTTGTGGCTGAGCAGTGCCAGTTCATCCTGCTCCTCGCGGCTGATCTGCCAGGTCTGCGCCATGCGCTCGCAATGCTCGCCCATCGACAGCCCTGTGCGCGGCTCGCCATTGCGCGGCAGCTCGGGCTTGAGCAGGCCCGGGCGCAGTTTCAAAAAGGGCTTGAGACGTTCGCCGAGGCTCTTGCCGCGGTTGGCCTGCAGCAGGATCTGCCGCAGCCCTTCGCTCACGGCGATGGGCGCGTCCGAGGTGGTGTCGACGCCCCCGGCAATGCCACTGTCGATTTGCCCCAGGGCAATCTTGTTGGCCACCAGCAACGCGGCTTCCAGGCCGGTGCCGCAGGCCTGCTGGATGTCGTAGGCCGGCGTCTGCGGCGACAGCCTTGAGCCGAGCACGCACTCGCGGGTCAGGTTCATGTCACGCGAATGCTTGAGCACCGCGCCGGCCGCCACCTCGCCCAGGCGCAGGCCGTGCAGCCGGTAACGCTCCACCAGGCCTTCGAGGGCCGCCGTGAGCATCGCCTGGTTGCTGGCCTTGGCGTAGGCGCCGTTGGAGCGGGCGAAGGGAATCCGGTTGCCCCCCAGGATTGCGACCCGGCGAATTGACTGCATGCCTGTTCCTCCTGAAACAATTTGAGCCTTAAGCCTAGGTTCTTTTCACGCATCCGAACGACCCTGCCACAAACTTGGTCCACACTTGCATGCTTGCCTTCAGGGAGAACCGTACATGAGCGACCGCTATCTGGGCTTTGCCAACTCCACCCTCGGACGAAAACTGGTCGATGCCCTCGGCCTGCCCCGCCCGGTGCCGCTGGAGCGCTGGCAGGCCGGACGCCTGCGCCCCATCGAGGGCGCGCTGGTGCTGGGCGGCGGGCCGCTGGCAGGCCAGGTGGCGGCGATCGCCCCGCGTCTGACGGCCGACTGCTACGGCTTCGGCAGCCAAGCGCTCGAGGCCCCCGCCTGGGTCGCGGGTCTCGGGCCGAAGCTCAAGGCGGTGGTGTTCGATGCCAGTCACCTGTCCGACAGCGATGGCCTCAAGCAGTTGCGCGAATTTTTCCAACCCCTGCTGCGCAGCCTGGCCTCCAGCGCCCACGTGGTGATCCTCGGGCGTGCGCCAGAAGCCGTGGTCGATGCGCAGGCCAGCGTCGCCCAGCGCGCCCTCGAAGGCTTCAGCCGCTCGCTGGCCAAGGAGCTGCGTAATGGCGCCACGGCCAACCTGCTGTATGTCGCCGAAGGCGCCGAAAGCCAGCTCGAGGGCGCGCTGCGCTTCTTCCTTTCGCCCAAGAGCGCGTTTGTTTCCGGCCAGGTCCTGCGCCTGGCGCCCTGCGCCGCCCAGGTACAGGACTGGACTCGGCCGCTGGCCGGCCGTCACGCGCTGGTCACCGGCGCCGCCCGGGGTATCGGTGCGGCGATTGCCGAGACCCTGGCCCGGGACGGCGCCGAGGTGACGCTGCTCGATGTGCCCCAGGCCCAGCGCGACCTTGACGCCCTCGCCGCGCGCCTGGGTGGCCGTGCCCTGGCGCTGGACATCTGCGCCGCCGATGCCGCCGCGCAGTTGCTCGAAGCCCTGCCCCAGGGCCTGGATATCGTCGTGCACAACGCCGGCATCACCCGCGACAAGACCCTCGCCAACATGACCCCGGAATACTGGGACGCGGTGCTGGCCGTCAACCTCAAGGCGCCCCAGGTGCTGACCGAGGCGCTGTTCGAGGGCGGCAAGCTGCACGCGGATGCGCGCATCACCCTGCTCACCTCGGTCAGCGGCATCGCCGGCAACCGTGGCCAGTCCAACTATGCGGCCAGCAAGGCCGGGCTGATCGGCTTCGCCCAGGCCTGGGCGCCACGCCTGGCCGAACAGGGCGCCAGCATCAACGCCGTGGCGCCGGGCTTCATCGAGACGCACATGACCGCGGCCATGCCCATGGGCCTGCGCGAGGCCGGCCGGCGCCTGAGCTCGCTGGGCCAGGGCGGCTTGCCGCAGGACGTCGCCGAAGCCATCGCCTGGCTCAGCCAGCCAGGCTCGGGCGCGGTCAATGGCCAGGCCCTGCGGGTCTGCGGCCAGGCCTTGATGGGAGCCTGACCATGACCCGACCCTGGCACGACCTGCACAGCCCCGACTCACGGCTAAGCCTGTACCTGCGCGCCCTCGGCAAACGCAAGATCCGTGGCAGCCAGCTGCCGGAGCAGGGCCTGCGCTGCTTCCTGCGGGTCGATCCCGCCAACCTGGCGGCCTACCGCCGGCTCTGCCACTTCGCCGACGACGGCCGCCTGCCGGGTACCTACCCGCACATCATGGCCTTCAGCTTGCAACTGCAGCTGCTCACCGCCGAGGCGTTTCCCTTCCCGCTGCTGGGGCTGGTGCACCTGCACAACAGCCTGCAGGTGCTGCGCCCCCTGGGCGGCATCGACGGGCTGCGCTTCGCGGTGTATGCCGACAACCTGCAGCCCCATGAAAAGGGCGGCACCTTCGACCTGGTGACCGAGGCCGAGGACGGCCTCGGCCTGCTCTGGCGCGAGACCAGCCGCATGCTGGTGCGCGGCCTCAAGCTTGACGCGCCAGTGGCCGACCTGACCGAAACGACGCCCGCCGCGCTGCCCGAGGCGACCCGCTGGTATGCCGACGGCGATATCGGCCGGCGCTACGCCAGGGTCTGCGGCGACTACAACCCGATTCACCTGAGCAGCCTCACGGCACGCCTGTTCGGCTTCCCCAGGGCCATCGCCCACGGCATGTGGAGCAAGGCCATGGCGCTGGCGGCCTTGCAGGGGCACCTGCCCAAGACCGGGTATGCCTTCGCGGTGGACTTCCACAAGCCGGTGCGCCTGCCTTCGGAGGTGATACTGAGCGCCAGCGAGGCGGGGCCGAGCGGCGAGCTGCGCCTGGATGGCCACGGCGGGCTGCTGCATATGCTCGGCAGCTGGCGCACGCTCTGATCGGGCTTGCTTTGCAAGGCACCTCGCCGGAAGCTATGCGCCACGAGGAGACCCCGATGAACCTGCAAGAACTGACCGAACGCCTGCACCGCATCCGCGACACCAACGACTGGCGGGTGTTCCACAGCCCGAAGAACCTGGCCATGGCCGCCAGCGTCGAAATGGCTGAACTGGTAGAGATCTTCCAGTGGCTGAGCGAGGACCAGTCCCGCCAGCTGCCCGCCGACAAACTCGCCCATGCCGGCCAGGAAGTGGGCGATATCGTCCTTTACCTGTTGTTGCTGTGCAGCGAACTGGGCCTGGGCATGGACGAGGTGGTGCGGGCCAAGCTCACCGACAGCGAGAGGCGCTTCGGCAAATGAACGACCGTCACTTCGATGAACTGGCCAGCCGCTTCGCCGAGAAGATCTACGGCGGCGCCAAGGGCGCCATCCGCCTGGCGGTGCTCCAGGCCGACCTGGCCGAAGCCCTGCCCGACCGTCCACTGCGGGTGCTCGATATCGGCGCGGGGCTCGGTCACATGGCCCTGTGGCTGGCCCAGCGCGGCCACCAGGTGACCCTTGCCGAACCCGCCGCGCCGATGCTCGACGGCGCCCGCGCGCGCTTTGCCGAGGCCGGCCAGCAGGCGACCTTCATCCAGGCGCCCTGGCAGGACCTGCTCGGCCAGCTCACCGAGCCGTACGACCTGGTGCTGTGCCACGCGGTGCTCGAATGGCTGGCCGAGCCCGAGAGCATCCTGCCGGTCCTGCATCAACTGACCGCGCCGGGAGGCTGGTTGTCGCTGGCCTTCTACAACCGCGACGCGCTGGTCTACCGCAACCTGCTCAAGGGGCATTTCCGCAAGCTGCGGCACAATCGCCTGGCCGGTGAAAAGCAGAGTCTCACGCCACAGAAACCACTTGATCCGCGCGAGCTCAAGGCGCAACTTGAAGCTCTGTGGAAGGTCGAAAGCGAGAGCGGCGTACGGGTATTCCACGACTACATGCCCAAGGAGTTCCAGGACAAGGCCGAGCTGCTCGATCTGCTGGAGATGGAACTGGCGCACCGCCGCCATCCCAGCTTCGCCGGCCTGGGCCGCTACCTGCACTGGATGTGCCGCCCCCACTGACCCGCTTGCCAGGAGGATCCATGCCGTATCGTCTGCTCTGCCTGGCCTTGCTCCCCCTCGCCCTGGCCGCCTGCCAGGGCAGCAACCCCTATGTCGCCAGCGGCAAGCCGCTGCCACCAGCGCCGCACCAGGCCGCCAGGACCTTCGATGCCAGCGCCTATCCCGCGCCGGTACGCGATTACGGCCGTTATCGCAGCTGGAGCTGGCGCAACAACCAGCCACCCGCAGGCCTGGTCAACTCGACGCCGGGCCAGCTGGCCGACGCGGTGAGCGGCGCCCTCGACCAGCACGGCCTGCGCCCGGCCCACAATGCCCCCGCCGACCTGCTGGTCAGCGCCGACGTACGCCTGGAACGGCGCCTGCGCCAGGTGCGCGACTACGACTACGATCCCTACTACGGCCCCTACCCCTACGGTAGCGTCGGCTACGGTGGCTACCGCAACGGCTATGGCGGCTACGCCAGCGTGCCGATCGTGCGCACCTACGAAGTCGAAGTGATGGTGGTGCGCATCGACCTGTTCGATGCCCGCAACGGCCAGCCGGTGTGGAGCGCCAGCGCCGAAAGCGGCAGCGACAAGGACTCGCCGCGTGAACGCGAAGGCGCCCTGCGCGAGTCGGTGAGCAAGGCGATGAACGGCTATCCTCCAAGCTAACGTTCAACGGAGAACCACCATGTTGCGCCGTCTCGTTCTACTGTCCTTCGCCCTGCTGCTGGCCGCCTGTTCGAGCAACAACGTGCAGCACGACTTCGATGCCAGCCGCGATTTCGCCGCTTACCGCAGTTGGGCCTGGCTGGAGCCGGGCCTGCAATATCGCCCGGACGACCCGCGGATCAAGAGCGACCTGACCGAGCAACGCATTCGCCAGGCGGTCGCCGGCCAGCTCGACCAGCGCGGCCTGCGCCCGGTCCAGGGCAATGCCCGGGCGGATGTGAAGGTGCGCGCCTACCTGATCGTCGAGGACCGCCAGCAGCAGATCACCACCAACTACGGCGGGGCCTGGGGTGGCTACTGGGGCGGTTACTGGGGCGGACCGATGTACAACGAGACGCGCAGCGTCGACTACAAGGTGGCGACCATCCAGGTCGACCTGTTCGACGGACGTGACGGCAAACTGGTATGGCGCGGCAGCGCCGAGCAGATCATGAACAACTACCCGCCCAGCCCGCAGGAGCGCAACGCGGCGATCCAGAAGACCGTGACCCAGGTGCTGAGCAACTACCCGCCGCATTGAACCTTGTGCTGTCGCGTGGAGGACAGCGTTGCAAGCCCGCTCCCACGCGGCTCCAGCCAAATCAAAGAATTTCGGTATGTTCCATAAGGGCGTAACAGCAGGCAAGGCAACTTGCCATCACCTTGACTACACTCCTTGCACCGCCGCCGTGCTGCCGGGCCACAGGCCGGCAAAGGAGTGCCCGTGGTTCCCCGTTCCGCTGTGCGCCAACGCGGCGCGATCGGCCTGATGGCCGCGCTGACCATGGGCCTGGCCCTGGTGTTCATGCTCCTGACCGTCGACAGCGGCCGCCTCTACCTCGAACAACGCAAGCTGCAGCGCATCGCCGACATGGCCGCCCTGGAAGCCGCCGAACACGGCGGCGTCTGCAGCGGCAGCGGCCCACAGGCCTCCACCCTGGCCCGCACCGCGGCCACCCGCAACGGCCACTCGCCCTTCAATCCACTGATCGCCAGCTGCGGCTACCTGCGCACCGGCATCGACAACCTGCGTACCTTCAACGCCGATAACGCGCGCAACGAGGCGATCAAGGTCGAAGTCAGCAACGTGGTGGTCACCAGCGTCGCCGGCGGGGTGTACGCGCTGGTCCAGGGCGGCGCCATCGCCCGCACCACCACCCTGCGCGCCAGCGCGGTGGCCGGCAGCCCCGGGACGCCCCAGGCGCGGCTGAGCATCCGCACCACCCTGGCCACCGTCAACTCGACCCAGGGTTCGGTGCTCAACGCCCTGCTCAAGGCCCTGGGCGGCTCGGCGCAGCTCGATGTGCTGGGCTGGCAGGGCATCGCCAACACCCAGCTCGACCTGTTGAAGTACCTCGACCAGCTGGCCGTGGACCTGCACCTGGATATCGGCGACTACCAGCAACTGCTCAATGCCGACACCAGCGCCACCGTGCTGCTGCAGGCCGCGGTCAAGGTGCTGCAGCAAAGCGGCGCCGCCGTCGATGTGATCACCAACCTGGGCAAGCTGGCAGCGGACCTGCCGGTGGGCGGCCTGCAACTGGGCGAGCTGCTCGACCTGCAGAACGGCACGGCCCAGGCCGGCCTGGATGCCAGCATCCAGCTGCTGCAACTGGTGCAAGGGGTGATCCAGCTGGCGGCCAGCGAGCACGCGGTCAACGCCGACCTGCCGATCAATGTGCTCGGGCTGGTCAATGGCCGCGTGCAACTGCGGGTGATCGAGCCCCCGCAGATCTCGGCGGTGGGCGACCCACGCACGGACGAGCTGCGCATTCATACCGCCCAGATCCGCGCGTTGGTGTCACTCGACCTGCCCCTGCTGAGCGGCATCGCCGGGCTGCTCAACGCCGTGCTGGACCTGGCCGCGCCACTGACCAATGTGCTCAACAACCTGCTCAGCCTGAACCTGCTGGGCACCGTGCAGTCGCTGACCTGCGCCCTGGGCATTCCGTGCAAGGTCAGCGACATCAAGCTGCTGGACGGCCAGGTGCATATCGATATCGGCATCGAAGTGGCCGAAGGCAGCAGCCGCCTGCGCCCGGCCCCCCCCGACAACTACACCTGCACCCCGAAAAGCCTGACCACCCTCACCCAGCGCTCGGCGGCGAAGATCGCCATCGGCAGGTTCGATTCCCCGGCGGACTTCCTCAGCAACGGCACCACCGTGGTCAAGGCCCTGCCGGTCATCGATATCGGCACCAATGTCTGCAGCCGCCTGCTGATCCTGCCGCCGTCCTGCGGCACACGGGTGCCCTATGCCGGCGGTGGCATAGGCCTGCGGGTGGACAGCAAGCTGCTGGGCAATGGCCCGGTCGAAAAGACACTGCTGTTCAGCGGCGCCCACGCCCCGACCGAAATCGGCCAGGAACCTGCCTACCAACCCATGGACAGCGACCAGGCCCAGGTGGTGGCGAGCCTGTCCGACACCCTGGCGGGCATCCACCTGGAAGCCTACAAGCCCACCGGCAATGGCGGCCTCGGCCAGGTGCTGGTGCTCACCGCCGGACTGCTGGACGGGGTGAAGAACATCCTCGAACCGGTCATCAAGAACCTGCTCGGCCCCCTGCTCGATCCCCTGGTCAACGGCTTGCTCAAGGTGCTCGGCATCGACCTGCTCGACGCCCAGGTCGGCACCAACCTCAGTTGCGCCAGCGGCCACGCTCAACTGGTGCTGTGAAGGGGCAGCTCGACCCGCAAGCACGCGCCGTCGGCGCCGTTGTCCACGCTCAGGCGGCCTCCCATCTGGCTGACGATGCCATGGCTGACCGACAGGCCCAGCCCGGTGCCGACCCCGGCCGGCTTGGTGGTGAAGAAGGGTTCGAAGATCCGCTCGTGCAACTGCGGATCGATCCCGCCGGCGTTGTCCTCCACCAGCAGCCATAAGCATCCGCCATGCAGCGCCTGGCGTACCCGGATCCACGGCTGTGCCACCTGCTTTTCCAGCAAGGCGTCACGTGCGTTGACCATCAGGTTGATCAGCACCTGTTCCAGCTGGTCCTGGTGCCCGAGCACCTGCGCCAAGGCCTCCGGCGGTTCCAGACGCAGCGTCACGCCCTTGCCGCGCAGGCCTTCCTCGAGCAACGCCCCGGCGCCTTCCACCGCGGCCCAGGCGGCGAAGCACTCGCGCTCGACCGCCGAGCGCCGGCCATACACCCGCATATGGTCGACCAGTCGGGCGGCGCGCTCGACCTGGGCCTCGATACGGCGCAGCTTGTCCTGCAGGTAGGCCTGATCGGCGGCGCCGTTCTCCAGGCGCTTGAGGGTGTTGGCCACCGCCATGCGCATCACGTTGAGCGGCTGGTTGATCTCGTGCAGCAGGCCGGTGGCCAGCTCGCCGAGGGTCGCCATCTTCGCGCCCTGCAGCAATTGCTGCTGGCTGCGCCGCACCTCGGTGTTGTCGCGCCCCACGGCCTGGACCTCCAGCAGGTTGCCGTCGGCGTCGAACAAGCCACGGTCGGCCCAGACCCACCAGGCGTGCTCGCGGCCGGGCAGTTGCAGGCAGATCTCCGCGCTGCTCACCGGCTGCTCCGGGGTCAGCGCCCGCAGGCGCAGGAGAAAGGCCTCGCGCTGGCCGGCAGACAGCCACTGCCCAAGGTCGGCACCCTGCAACTGCTCAGGCGTGCAGCCCAGGTAATCGCCCAAGGGTCGGTTGCCGAACAATACGGTCAGGTCCGGGCGATAGCGGCAGATCATCGCCGGCGAGTCCTCCACCAGTACGCGGTAGCGCTCCTCGCTCTGGCGCATGCGCTCGGCGGCCTCGGTGGCTTCGCTGACGTCCAGCCACAGGCCGACCACCTCCAGCGGCTGGCCGAGGTCGTCACGCAACAGGCGGGCCTCGTCGAGCATCCAGTGATAACCACCAAGGTGATCGCGCAGGCGATAGCGGCAACGCACTTGGCCATCACGCAACAGGCTGCGGGTGCGCTCCAGCCACAGCGGGCGGTCGTCCGGATGCACCGCCAGGCCCGGCTGGCGCGCCTGCTCGCTGTCGGCCGCCCAACCCAGCAACGGCGCCAGACTGGCGCTGTAGAAGTCGCTGTGCAGTGCGCCTTCGGCATAGCGCTGCACGTAGATCACCGCGGGTGAGCGGGCGATGAGGTTCTCCAGGCGCGCACGGGCCGCGCCGGCCTGCTGCTCCTGGGCCTTGAGGGCGCTGATATCGAGCAGGAAGCCGCGCAACTGGTCGCCCCGGCCCTGGCCGGCCCAATGGAACCAGCGCGGCGGCGCCAGGGGATCGGGGTCCGGCAAACGCACGCTGAGGCTCAGCGCTTGCCCGTCACGGGCCTGGTCCAGGGCCAGTTGCGCCGGCTCGCGGTCCGCCGGGTGCAGGCGGGCGAGCCATTGGTCAAGGCTGATCCGGTTCGCCAGCCCGAGGGTCGCGGCCAGGGCCGGGTCCAGCTGCAGCTCGCCGTGCGCCGGCCATTCCCACCAACCTGCGCCCAGCTGGCGCTGCAGATCATCAAGGTGATGGGCCTGATGCTGCAGTTGCTGGCGGCGATGGCGCACCAGCAGTGGCTCGGTCAAGGTCCGCACCAGCGCCAGGGCCATGTCGACCGGGGGCGCCTGCCGCGCCCCGGCGCACAGCACCCAAGCCTCGGCCTCCAGGCCCTGGCGGTAGGGCACCAGGAACAGCGACGTACCACCGCACAGGGCGAGCAGTTCGGGGTCGTCATCAACATCGATCAGGGTATGGGCCGGCCAGCGGTCCAGGCGCTCACGCAGCCTGGTATCGTCAGGCCAGGGCCAGGTCTCGTCGCTGCTGGCGTAATGGCGCCAGCCACCCGGCTCGCGCAGCATCAGCCGCAGCGCGGCCGCCTGCCAGTGCTCGGCCAGGCTGTGCAGCTGTTCGCGGGTCGTCTGCAGCAGACGCTCGCTGCCGCATTCGCGCAGGGCGTGGCCGATCTCGCTGAGCAGGGGGCGCTGACGATCCCAGCGCTGTTCGCGCAACAGGTCGCCGATATCGAACAGCTGCAGCATCCAGCCCTGTTCATGGCGCTGCAGCCAGCCACGGGTGTGCAACGCATGGCCCATGACGGTGTGAAAGTCCAGGTCCAGGGGCTGGCCCTGCCAGTCGGCGGGCTGCCCTTCGAGCACCAGCCAGCTGTGGCGTTCCAGATAGTCATGCACCTGCGCGCCTGCCTGGCCGGGCAGCGCCAGCAGGCTGCGCAGCGGGCCGGCCAGGCGCAGCACCCGCGCCTGATCGTCGAGCCACAGTTGCAGGCCAATGGCCGGCGTTACCTCGGGCGTCTGGGACGGGGCAGGCGCGGCAAACCAGCGATCGAACAGGCTACCACTCACAGTTGCAGGCTCGCCTGGGCCTGCAGCCGCGCGGGCAGCTTAGGTACGTCACCCACCACCGGCAGCACCAGGGTCGGCAGCACCCGCGTCAGGCGCGAGCGCGGGTAGTCGATCACCACGGTTAGCACCTTGTCCACTCCAACCGTGACCCGGGTGTCGGTGAGCACGTTGAAGCCCAGCGCGTCGGGCATCCACGCCAACTGCTGGCCGATCACCTGGCGGGCCAGCCCCTGCACGTCCAGCTCAAAGGTCTGGCTGGTCGGGTCCACGGCCACGCAGCGGCGCACCGCCTCGCTGCTGGCCTGGTTGAACGACTGCAGCATCAGCATCGGCAGGGCGTAGCTGACCAACCCGTAGAACACCGCGAAAAACACCATGAATACCGCGACAAACTCGATGGCTGCCGCGCCTTTTTGCCGTCCCGCCGGGCTTGCTTTCATGATCGCGTCTACCCTGACTGTGAGACCTGTCTGAAAGCATAGAACCGTTCAACGAATAGGGATGGCAATTTGCCAATGCAAAGCATTGTTCTCCTGATGTGGCTTGCCTTGTGCACTGAACAAGATGTCCGTGAACGGCAAATCTCCAACGCCCTGACCCTCGGGGTCGCGGCGTGCGCCCTGGCCTGGCTGTTCGCCACCGGACGCAGCTGGATTGGCGCCGACGCCAGCGAGGCCGGCTGGGCCCTGGCCATCGTCATGCTGCTCACCCTGCCCGGCTACATGCTCGGCCGCTTCGGCGCCGGCGACGTCAAGCTGATGGGCGCCCTGGCCCTGGCCACCAGCCCGCAGTACGTGCTCGGCACCTTCATCGGCGCCGGGGTCACCGTACTGGCCTGGATGTTCGGCCGGCGGCGCCTGTGGACCCTGCTCAATCCCAAGGTGAAAAAGCGCCTGCAGGCGCTGGCCGAACAGGTCGGCGACAAGCAGCCCTTTGCCCCGTATGTGCTGGCCGGCTTCCTGTTGACGGCCGTCTGGATCCAATAACCGACCGCTGGGTCGCTTCCATGAGCTAGATGCATGTACATAATTGCAAAGTGCGACTACTTTTCTACCTGCCAGAGCCTCTGGCCCGGGAGCAGAGCCGATACAACAGGGAGTTGATCGTGAATAAATCTGTCAGTGAGGTGAAAGTGCTGGTGGTCGACGACCAGCCAGTGATCGTCGAAGAGTTGTGCGAGTTTCTCGAAAGCGAGGGCTACCGTTGCGTCCCCGCCCATTCCACCGGCCAGGCCATCGACTGCTTCAAAGCCGACGAGACCATCGGTTTGATCCTGTGCGACCTGCACATGCCCGAGCGCGATGGCATCGAGCTGGTCCGCACCCTCAAGCAGATCGCCGGGCCGCAGCGTATGTTCGAGGCGATCATGCTGACCGGTCGCGCCGACAAGCAGGACGTGATCCGCGCCCTGCGCGAGGGCTTCGCCGACTACTACCAGAAACCCATGGACCTCGACGAACTGCTCGAAGGGGTACGCCGCCAGGAAGCGGCGCTGCTCGAACGGCGCCGCAACTTCCGCGAGCTGGGCAGCCTCAACCAGCGCCTGCAGGAGCTGGCCGAGTCCATCGACGACCTCTACCAGGACCTGGAAAAAGCCCGGGGCCAGGGCACCCACCGCCGCGCCAGCGACGCCGAGGACGGCGAGGCGGAGCTGCCTGCCGCCTTCGAGAAGCTGTCACCGCGCCAGCTTGAGGTGGCCCGGCTGGTAAGCAAGGGCAAGACCAACTACCAGATCGCCTGCGAACTGGGCATCACCGAGAACACGGTGAAGCTCTACGTGTCGCAGGTGCTGCGCCTGACCCACATGCACAACCGCACGCAGCTGGCGCTGGCGTTGACCCCGCGTTCGTCGCCGGTGCATCAGCGGTTTACCACGCACTGACTTTCTGACAACCACACCTCTGTAGGAGATCGCCCAGCCCTTTGGACTACGCTGTCGCGCAGGGAACTATCTCCCTGTAGGAGCGGCCTTGTGTCGCGAAAGGGGCGCGCAGCGGCCCCAGGTTCTGAGCCACCCTCGAAATTGCCGGGGCTGCTTCGCAGCCCTTTCGCGACACAAGGCCGCTCCTACACGATCGTGCCACAGCTTTAAGTGCTCAATTGTTCGACGAACTGATCTTGGTCCAGCGATAGAAGTCAGGAATCGCGTACTTGTAGCTGTCCAGCCAGCGCTGCATCGCCTGGTCGCGCTCCTTGTCGGTCTGTTCCTGGCGCACGCTGGAGGCCTGGCGATTGCTCGCCTGCACCTGCAGCAGGGCCTCGGTGGCGGTTTGCGGACGCGGTTGGCGCGGTGGTTCTTCGGCCTGCGCCAGCAGCGGTGTGGCCAGGCAGGCCAGGACGATCCAGGGCTTGAACATGATCACCTCCCGATCAGTTGATGGCCGCGGCCGAGGATTCGGTCGCCGCCAGCGGGCCACGCCCGTTGGACCTGATGCGCTGGGCCCGGGCCTGGGCCTCGGCGAACTGCTCGGGCTTCAGGCGCAGGCGATTGACCAGATCCTCCGCCTGGCGCCAGTTGTCCTGCACCAGCGACAGGGTCACCAGGTTCACCGCCGGCAGCGGGTTGTCGTCCTTGAGCTCGATGGCGGTGAGAAACTCGAAGCGCGCCTGTTCGTGGTTGCCCAGGTTCATCTGCACCACACCCAGGTCGTTGCGCACCTTCTCGTCGGTGGGTGCCAGGCGTGCCGCACGCTGCAGGTTGCGCAGGGCCTGGACGTCATCACCACGGGCCGAGGCAAGCTGGCCCAGGCCGTGCTCGCCCTCGGCGGCCAGGCAGCCGCCAAGCAGGCTGCGGTAGAGCGGCTCGGCCTCGCCGCGCCCGAGCTGGCGCAGCACCTTGGCCTTGCGCAGGCGGACCTGGTCGAGGGTGTCGGGCAGCTGTTCGAGGTGGGCCAGGCCCGCGTGCGGGCGACCCTCGCTGATCATCTGGTCGGCCATGTCCAGGCTCAGTTGCTGGTCGGCGTCGGGCTTGCCGCAGGTGCCGCCACCGAGCAGACGGGCCAGGCCTTCGGGGGGCTGGCCGGCGCAACCGGTGAGCAGCAACAGGGTGCTTAGCAGCAGAATCGTTTTCATTGCATTTCCCCCTCTCCAATGCCACCTCTGTAGGAGCGGCCTTGTGCCGCGAAAGGGCTGCAAAGCAGCCCCAGCCATTTTCGCCATGGTCGAGAACCTGGGGCCGCGTTGCGGCCCTTTCGCGGCACAAGGCCGCTCCTACATTCCATGTTCATGAGCCCAAGGCCCGCGCCAGCGCGGAAAAACCTGGCCCGGCCAGGACGATCAGCAACGCCGGGAACAGGAACACCATCATCACCGCCGACATCTTCGCCGACATCTTCGACACCCGCTCCTGCAGGCCAGTCAGGCGTCGGTCGTCGAGCAGTTCCTTGAGCGCCAGCAGCGATTTCATCGACCCACTGCCCTGCACCAGCAGCTGCTGGAGAATGACGCAGGTGTCGATCAGCTCATCCACCGCCAGCAGGCGCGCGGTCTTTTCCAGCTCAGGGCCCAGGGCCAGGCCGGAATCGACCCGCTGCAGGACCAGGCGCAATTCTTCACTGATGTTCGGCACCAGGCTGCGGCCTTCATGGGCCAGCACCCGCAGGGCCTGCTCCACCGCCAACCCGGTTTCGAAGAGGATGCGCAGCAACGGGATCAGCAGGCTCACCTCCTGGGCGATCTGCCGCTGGCGCCGCGCCGCCGCCAGCACCAGCAGGCGCTTGGGCAGCAGGTAACCCGCGCCCATCGCGCAGAGCACCAGCACGCCCCAGTGCCCGCGGTTTTCCCCGGGCAGGCCATGGGCCAACAGCAGCGCCACGCTCACCGCCAGCAGCGGCAGGCCCAGCTGCACGGCGGCGAACAGTGCCCGTTGTCGGCTGCGCCGCCAGCCCAGGCGGTCGAGCAGCGTCTGGGTCTCGCCATCCAGTCGTTGCAGGCGCCGCCCCAGCGGACTGCTGCCCAACCACTGCAACCAGTCGCCGAGCCGCTCGTCACGGGCCAACCGTCCCTGCAGCCGCCGCGCCACCCGCTGACGGGCCCGCCACTGCTGCGCGGCCTGCAAGGCCAGCAGCACGAACGCGGCGAACAGGAACAGCGCGCAGAGCAACATGGCCATGCTCACAGGCTCCTCATCATGCGCCACAACACCAGGCAGCCGACGGCCTGCAGGGCAAAGGCGAACAGCAGCATCAGCTGCCCGCTGCGGTCGTGCCACATCGCCAACAGGTAGGTGGGATTGGCGAACAGGAAGTAACCCACCATGGCCAGCGGCAGCGCGCCGAGGATCCACGCGGTAATGCGAGTCTCGCCGGTCATGGCGCGCAGCTGCCGATCACCCTGCTCATGCTCACGGATCAGCTTGATCAGGTTCTCCATCAGCTCGCTGGCATTGCCGCCGTGGCGCTGGTTGATGCGCAGCCCCAGGGCGAACATGCGCAGTTCGGCCTGGCCATACAGTTCGGCGAATTCGTTGACCGCGTCCTCCAGCGGCACGCCCAACTGCACGTTGCGCCGCACCCGCAGCATCGCCGAGCGCAGCGGCTCGCGGGTGCTGTCGACGCCACCGAGCACCGCCTCGTTCAGGGTGCGACCGGCCTTGAGGCTGCGCACGCTGTAGTCGAGCAGGCCGGGCAGTTGCTGGACGATCTGCTGCAGGCGCCGCCGGCAGCGCCAGGCCAGGTAGAAGTGGCCGAGCAAGGGCAGGCCGAACAACACCATCAACGCTGCCACCCAGCCCGCCAGCAGGCCGGCGAGCAGGGCCAGCGTCAGCCAGCCGAGTAGCCACGGCCGCGGGGAAAAATCGGCATGGGCCAGGCCCGCCCTTTGCAGCAGCGGGTCAAGCCAGTCGCGCCGGGCATTGGCGCTGCGCACAGCGCGGTAGGCCCGGCCCAGGCGCTCGAGGATGCGTTCCTCGCCGCGCTTGTACAGGCCCAGGCGCAACAGCAGCAGCGCCATGCCCAGGCACAGCGGCGACAGCGCCAGCAGCAGCGGGCCCATCACAGCACGCCCTCGTGGCGCAGCTTGCTCCCCGCCGGGTTCGGCGCCTCACGCAGAAAGCCATCGCCGCTGCGCCGGTCCAGGCGGAACAGGGTGTTGGTCACGTACACATCGTCGCGCACGCCGACCACTTCCAGCACCTCGCTGACGCAGCGCCGGCCATCGGCCAGGCGGGTCAGCTGGATCACCACGTCCAGCGCCGCGCAGATCATCTGCCGCAGGGTCTTCTCGGCCACCTGGCGGCCCGTCAGGCCGACCAGGGTCTCCAGGCGCAACAGCGCGTCCTGGGCGGTGTTGGCGTGCACCGTGCTCATCGAGCCGTCGTGGCCGGTGTTCATCGCGGTCATCACATCCAGTACCTCGGCGCCGCGGA
The DNA here is from genome assembly GCF_057284075.1 of Pseudomonas sp. TE31087. Classification (NCBI taxonomy): domain Bacteria; kingdom Pseudomonadati; phylum Pseudomonadota; class Gammaproteobacteria; order Pseudomonadales; family Pseudomonadaceae; genus Pseudomonas; species Pseudomonas sp. TE31087. Next base: position 5,048,313 of record NZ_JBXVNN010000001.1, on the reverse strand, counting down.
TCTCGCCGAGGATGATGCGGTCGGGGCGCATGCGCAGGGCGTTGCGGATCAGCTCGCTGGCCTTGATCTCGCCATGGCCCTCGGCATTTGGCGGGCGGGTCTCCAGGCGCACCACATGCGGGTGGTGCAGTTGCAGTTCGGCCACGTCCTCGATGGTCACCAGCCGCTCCTGGGGCGCGATCATCTGGCTGAGGATATTGAGCAGGGTGGTCTTGCCGGTACCGGTGCCGCCGCTGACCAGGATGTTGCAGCGCCGGCCCACGGCGCGCTCGAGGAAGTCGTAGATCGGCTGGTCGATGGCCCGGGTGGCCAGCAGGTCGGCGCTCTTGAGCATGTCCTGGCGGAACTTGCGGATCGACAGGCAAGGCCCGTCCAGGGCCACCGGCGGGATGATCGCGTTGACCCGGCTGCCGTCGGGCATGCGCGCGTCGACCATCGGCGACGACTCGTCCAGGCGCCGCCCGAGGGGCGCGAGGATGCGCTGCATCACTCGCTCGACATGGTGGGCGTCGATGAAACGCAGGTCGGTCTGTTGCAACAGCCCCGCCCGCTCGACGAACACCCGGTACGGGCCGTTGACCAGGATCTCGGTAACGCTCGGGTCGCGCAGCAGCACCTCCAGCGGCCCATAGCCGGTCAGCTCGTCGACGATCTCCTCGGCCAGGCGCTCCATCTCGTAGCGCGACAAAGCCAGGCGCAGGCGCGCCACATAGTCGCCCACCTGTTCCAATACGAACTGCGCCAGTACCGGACGCGCGCCTTCGAGCAGGTTGCGGCCGCTGTCCTCGATGGCGTCGATGACATGCCGGTGCAGGGCGCGCTTGAGCACCTGCGGATCGCTGGCCGCATGGCGCGGCCCGCCAAAGGGTTCTTCGTTGCTCATCGGTTGCCCCATAGCCGGTTGAGCCAGCCCTGGCCTGCCGGCGCCAGGTTTTCCGAACGCTGCGCCAGGCGTTCGCCCAGGCCGCGCAGGGCCTGGGTCAGGCCTTCGCGCGGGGCCAGCTCGAACAGGCTCAGGCCCTGGTTCTTGGCGTTCAGCCTCACCTCCGGGCTGTAGGGCATGACCTTGAGCAGGGCCAGCCCGTAGCGCTTGGCCAGGGCGTCGGCATCCGGCGCCACATGGCGCAGGTAGCGGTCCACCAGCAGGCTGGCGTGCTCCAGCTTGATGCCGCGGTCGCGCCACTGTTCGAGCACATCCAGGTTGCGCCGGCAGTCGAGGATGTTCTGGTCGGTGTAGACGATCAGCTTGTCGCAATGGCTGACGATGGTGCGCAGGGCCTCGCTGTCGACCTGCCCGGTGAGGTTCACGACGATGTGCTGAAAGTGCTGGCGCAAGGCGCTGAGCAGCATGTACAGCTCGGCGGCGCTGGATTGTTCCAGGGCCTCGTCGTTGTCGGCATAGGCAAGGATGCGCAGGCCGCCCTTGTCGCGGGTGAAGGCGCTGTCGATCAGGGTCGCGTCGAGCCGGCGCAGGTGACGCAGCGCATCGCCGAAATGAAACGACGCCTCAAGGCCCAGCAGGGCCAGGCTGTCGCCCCGGGGCAAACCCAGGTCGAGCAACAGGGTCTGCTGGCCGCTGTCCTGCACCACCCGCGCCAGGTGCGTGGTGAGCAGCGCGCCGTCGGCGCCGCGCTGGGTGCCGAAGAGCACGGTCAGGCCGCCCAGGCTGGGGTTGCTGGTGACCGCCGGCAGGCGCTTGCCCAGGCGCCGCACCAGCCCCGCCACCTCGCTGGCCCGCGAGCCGTAGGCGACGAAGTCGCGGGCGCCGGCGCGCATGGCGTGCAGCACCAGCTGGTTGTCCATGCCGTCGCCGAGGGCGACGATGGCCAGCATCGGCTTGGCTTCGAGCATGCCCTCGATCAGCGCACACTGGCCGATCAACTGCTCGCGGTCCAGGCCGATGAACACCAGGTTGCTGAAGGTCATGTCGACCAGCGCCAGCAACTCGTCGAGGTTCGGGCTGCTGGCGCCGATCACCTGCCCCAGCGGCGCCAGCGCGCCCTGCAGCCAGTTCAGGTCCTCGTCGGTGCGGGTCAGGGCCAGGTAGGTCTGGTTCAGGCTTTCGTTCATTGGGACAACCCGCCACGGCCTTCGAAGTTGCCGTTTTCCATGAAGAACAGGCGGCCCCAGCTGGGGTCGTAGGTGCGCAGCGTCTCACCCGGCAGTTCCGGCAGGCGCGCATTGGCGGCCAGCGGCTGGACCAGGTGCGGGGTGACGATCATCAGCAGCTCGGTCTCCTCGCGGTTGAGCGCCGACTGGCGAAAGAACGCGCCAATGATCGGCAGGTTGCCCAGGCCCGGCATCTTGTCCACGTTCGAACGCACGTTGCTGCTGATCAGGCCGCTGATGATGAAGCTCTCGCCATCGGCCAGGGAGATGCTGGTGTCGGTACGGCGCACGCTCAGCCCCGGCACCCGGGTGCCGGCGATGACCACCGAATTGTTGAAGTCCAGCTCGCTGACCTCGGGGGCGACCTTCAGGGTGATGCGGTTGCGGCTGACCACGGTGGGCGTCAAGGCCAGGCGCACACCGAATTCCTTGTACTCGATCGACACGTTGTCGCTACCGCTGCTGGGGACCGGGATGGGGATCTCGCCACCGGCCAGGAAGCTTGCGGTCAGCCCGCTCAGCACGGTGAGGCTGGGACGCGCCAGGGTGTAGGCGAAGCCGCTGTTCTCCAGGGCGTTGATCATCGCCAGGAAGCGGCTGCTGCCGCCGCCCCAGACGATATTGAAGACGCTGTTGTCGAGGGGGATGCCGGGCCGTGCGTCGGCATAGTTGGCCGAGCTCGGCACGCTGGCGGTGCTCGGCACGTAGCCTGGGCGCACCACCGTGTCGGGCACGGTGCCGGGTGAGCCGATCAGGCTGTTGTTCGAGCCCTTGAAGAACAATCGCGCCCCGGCCTCCTTGTACTTGAGGCGGCGCACTTCGACGAAGCGGATATCGGCCTGCACCTGCACCGGCAGGTCCTCCTGGGCGGAGGGCAGCTGCGCCGCTTCCGTCATGTCGGCGCTGGCCCGGCCCTTGACGAACAACATCGCCCGGTGCGGCTGCGCGGCGCAGTCGGTCCACAGCATGATGCTGGTGGTGCCCTGCCCCACCGCCGTCAGCAGCACGGCGCGCTCGCCGCTGGGCTGCACATCGGCCACCTTGGGCTCGCCCACCGCCGCCCGGGTGATGGCCACCGGCAGGCGCAGTTCCTGCTGCAGGCCCTGGTCCATCTCGATCACCGACGGCAACTGGCCGAACGCGGCGCAACCCTTGGCCGCCTGCGCCGACGGCGCCAGCAGGACCAGGGCCAGCAGCGCCGGGGCCAGCCATTCGCCTCGTGGAGTAACACGCAAAGAACTACGCATGGATCGCATCCTTGCCGGTTCAGGGAGTCTTGTTGTTGTCGCCGTTCTGCGCACCACGGATGATCTGCATGGTCGGCGCGCCGGCCACTGCGGAGGCAGCCTGGCTGGCCAGCGGCACCTGGGACAACTGGCTGAAGCGATAGAGATCGCGGTTGGCGCTCTCCAGTTGCGCACTGGCGGCCTGGCCGGACCAGTAGGCCGCCAGCAATTGTTCATCGGCGCTGCGCACCGCCAGGCGCAAGGTCCCGGCCTGGGCCGCCAGCATCAGCCGGCTGGCCAGGGCCTCGGGCACGGCCAGACCCACGGTGCGGGTGGTGTTGCTGTTCAGCGATTGCTGGTCGCGGCGGGCCTTCTGTTCTTCGGCCGTTTGCGCCGGGCGTCCGTCGTTGGCCAACCCGGTCTGCTGGTCGACGCTGAGCACGCGCAAGGCCGGCAGCACCACCTGGGCGGAGGACTGCGGGTTGTTGTTCTCTTCGCGCAGGAACAGCAGCACATCGACAAAATCGCCAGGGCGCAATTGCCCGGCGGCACCGCTCACATCGTCGATGGCCACCGCCACGGCGCGCTCATGCGGGCGGATCATGCGCGCCAGCGGGCCACCGGTCTGGAAGCTCGACTCGTCCAGCCAACTGCCCGCCGCCAGCGGCCGGGAGCTGCGGCGCCCGAGCACCTGGTCGAGTTGCTGGAAGGCGCCGGCCGGCACCACCTGCAGGCGCTCGACCAGCACATCGTCTTCGCTCAAGGGGGTGTTGGCCGGCACCGCCCTGCGCAGCACCACGATGGGCGAACGCGGCGGCTCGGGCGCGGCTACGGGAACGGGCGCGGTGGGGATCACCGCTGCACTGGGAGGCGCCAATGGCGCCGGCGCGGGCTCGGCCGGACGGCTCAGACGCAGGCCCCAGTATCCGGCAAGCAAGGCCGCGATCAGGAACAGGCCGGCGAGGATCATGGTCAGGCGACTGCTCATCTGCGCTCTCCCCTACGCCCGGGACCAATGATGGCAAAAGGTAACTATTTCGCTATTGGACGGTAGCTGAGCCGCTATCTTTCGCCATTACCTGCATCGCATTTTTAGAGCCATGAAATTGACGCGTCGGCAAAACAAAAACTTAGCACCGCCAATTACAACCAATACTTTTGGATTAATGCTTTCTTACATTTGCAGGTCGCCACGGCTTGGCGATGCTCTGATGGCAAAGGGGTATCACTTATCAAGCCCCGCCGACCGGCGCCCATCGAGCGCAAGGAGTAGTGCCATGCTGCTGCAACAGATCCTCATCCATGTGAAGACTTTCCTCCAGCGCAAGGACGGCGCCTCCGGTATCGAATACGCGGTGATCGCGGCCATGGTGGCGGTGGTGCTGGCCGGCTTCGTCACGCCGATCTCGACCGAGGTGTCGGCGATCATGACCACCATCAAGACCGCGATCACCCAGTGATCGCGCAGCACCTGCATGACGCGTAGTCCCACTGCCAGGAGCCGACCATGCCGACCTCTTCCTTGCGTCAACAGATCCTGCTGGTGGACGACGAGGAAGAGGCCCTGCTGGAGCTGGCCGAGCTGCTGGAGAACGAGGGTTTCTGTTGCCACACCGCCACCTCGGTGCGCGGCGCCCTGCAGCAACTGACCCGCCACCCCGACGTCGCCCTGGTGATCACCGACCTGCGCATGCCCGAGGAGAGCGGCCTGGGCCTGGTGCAGCGCCTGCGCGACCACACCGCGCGCCAACACCTGCCGGTGATCGTCATGTCCGGGCATGCCGACATGGACGATGTCAGCGACTTGCTGCGCTTGCAGGTGCTCGATCTGTTCCGCAAACCGATCTATCACGCGCGCCTGCTCGAGACGCTGGAGAACCTGTTTCCCAAGCCGTTGATGCAGGCCGTTAAATAGCTGGCGAATAACCTCAAGCCTTGCGCAACCCCTGTAGGAGCGGCCTTGTGTCGCGAAAGGGCCGCAAAGCGGCCCCTCGATTTCAGCAGCGCCGCGACAATAGCTGGGGCTGCTACGCAGCCCTTTCGCGACACAAGGCCGCTCCTACAAAGAAGTGCGTAGCCTGCTACAACTGATAACTGAAACTCAGGTTCAGCCGTGGCCGCCGGTTGAAGCTGTCCAGGGCGATGTCCGACATCGGCTTGGCCACCTCGACCGCGATGTTGTAGTAGCGCATATCGCCAAACCGCAGCCCCAGTGCCGCCGATGACATCTTCGTGTCCCTCACGTCCAGCTCGTTGAACCAGGCCCGCGCCGTGTCGAGCGCCACGTACGGCTGCACGACCTTGAGCCAGGCGCCGTCGCGGTGGAAGCTGTAGTTGAGTTCGTAGGCCAGCCCCCAGCCCTTGTCGCCCGAGCCCTGGTCGCTGGGATAACCGCGCCCGAAGTTCTGCCCGCCGAACACCGCCCGCTCGCTGTCGGGCAAGCTGTCGTTGCTCCAGTAGGCCGCCGCCGAGGCCACGCCCTGCCAGTTGTCGGTGAAGTTGTCGCTCTGCACGCCCGAGACCCGCAGGCGCAAAAAGTCCAGGTCGTAGTCGGCATTGGTGTTCGCCCCCAGCCGGTCGAGCCCCTGGTAGACCCCGGCACTGAGGATGCGCAGGCGCCGCGCCTCGGCCTTGCGCCAGTCGCCTTCGAAGGACAGCGCGCGAATGTCGGTCTCGCTGTCCAGCCGCAACGGAAAGCCCACCACCTGGTAGTCGATGCGGTCGTTGACCACGTAGAAGCGCCCGACCACCTCCAGCCATTCGCTGGGCGAGGCGATCAACGACTGGCTGATACCCACCGAGTAGCGTTCGTTCTCGCGGTGCTGGGTCAGGTCGATACCGTTGTCCAGGCGGATGCGCGCCTTGGGGTCGCTGCGATAGCGCGAGGCCGAAAACAACAGCCGCGAGCCCTCGGCGTCGAGGAACTGGCTGTAGTCGAGGCGGTAGTAATGCTCCTTGTCCTCGCCGGGCGGCACCAGCACGCTGGCGCTCAGTTGCTCGGCAAAACGGGTCTGCGCGTTGCTGCTGGCGCCGAACAGCGCCTGCAGGTCGTCGCGGCTGCCGTCATTGAGGCTCAGGGTGGTGGTAAACGGTTTGCGCGAGACCTGGGCCAGCAGCCGGGTCGCGCCATCGGTGGTGGCCGGGGGCGGCACCTGGGCCTGGAAGGTCACCCCGGGGATGCGCCCGGCCAGGCTGGTATAGCGCTCGAAGCTCTCGCGGGTCAGCGGACGCTCGGCCTTGAGGCGCTCCATCAACTGGTCCAGGTAAGCTCGCGCCGCGCCGATATCGCCCTCGACCTGATAGTCGTGGATATAGCCTTCCACCAGCACCACCCGCACCCGACCATCGACGAAGTCCTGGGGCGGCAGGTAGGCGTACGACAGCAGGTAGCCATCCTGCTGGTAGCGCTGGGTGAGGCGGCGGGTGACCTCGATCAGCTCGGCGAGGGTCACCTCGCGGCCGATCAGCGGCTGGTAGTGCTCGCGCAGGTCGCTCAGGGGGTAGACGGTGCCGCCCTCGAAGCGCACCTTGCGCACCGCCACCCGCGTGCTCATCAGCAGCGGCGATTGGCGTGCGCTGTCCACGCTGGGTACGCGCAGGCCGGCGGGGCCGGGTCGATAGGCGTCCACCGGCAGGTTCGGCATGGGCAGGCGGCGCTCGGTCTCGTTGCTGTTGAGGAAACTCGGCAGGGGCTCGGCCCGCGCCAGGCTGGCCACGGACAGCGCCAGCATCGTCACCAGCAGTCGGCGCATTCGGACACTCCATGATCCACGGGTGGCAGGGTGACCGACCGGCGCATGGCGCGCCGGTCAGCCTCACTCACCTTGAGCGTAGCCCGTCGCGTCAGCGCTGCCCGCCTGCCAGGGCGCCTGTCACGCCGCTCAACGCACCGCCAAGGCCACCGCCCTGCGTGCCGTTGGCGTTGACCAAGGTGCCGGCCTGGCCGACCGTTGCGCCCACCGCCGTTACCGTCGCGCCCAACTGGCTGACCGTCGGGTTGGCCGTGGCGCCGGTCAATTGCGTGCCGACGCTGCCCACCGCGCCACCGACCTGGTTCAGCAACCCGGCCACCGGCGCCCCCGCGCCCGTGCTGGCGCCGACCTGCTGGGTCACGCTGGACACACCGGCGACCACCGGATTGAGCCCGCTGCCCACTTGCTGGGTCAGTGCCGCGGCAGGGGTGCCCGCCGCCGTGTTGGTCACGCCGTTGCCGCCGAGCACCGGGCCCAGGCTGGCGACGCTGTTGCCTGCCTGCACCAGGCTGCCGCCGATACCGCTGACCGTCGGGCTGCCAATACTCGCGGCCAAGCCACTGCCGGCACCGGCCACCACGCCGCCAGCGGTTTCCAGCAGTCCGCTGCGCGGGCCGCCGGTGACGGGCGCCAGCCCGCTGGCGGTGCTCACAGTGGTGCCAGTATTGGCGACCGCCTGCCCGAGCGTGGTGCCCAGTGGATTACCCGTGCCAGCCAGTTGCTGGCCGGCCTGGTTCAGGACAGTGCCGGTTTGGTTCAACGTCTGGTTGAGCGGCCCGGCGAGCCCGGTCTGCCGGGTGACGTTGGCCGTGGTGTTTTCCACCAGCGAGACCACCGGCACCAGGGCATCGCTCGCGCCTTGGGTCACCCCGGCCAGCGGGCCGCTCGTGCCAACCGGCGAGAGGGTGTTGCCAAGCATGGTCACCGCCTGGCCAACCCGGTCGACGCCCTGCCCGGCCCCGACGACCAGCTGGTTGACCACCGGTACCTGCTCGACCGGCCCGTTGCTGGCCAGCCCGGTCACGCCCTGGCCAAGCCCTGAGACGCCGGTGCCCAGCTCGGCGGTGGCCGCGCCGACCACGCCGACGGTTGTACCCACGGCATTGTTGCCGGTGCCCAGTTGCCCCAGGCCGTCGCTCAGGCCACTGCCGACACTGTTCACCGCGTTGCCGGTGGACGACACCAGCGTGCCCACGCCGCCGGTCAGCGAGGTGTCGCCGGCGATGGGCAGCGAGCCGATTACCTGGCCGAGATTACTCACGCCGTCACCAACGCCGGAGACGGTGTTGCCCAGCTGATCGACCACCTGGCCGGTGACCAGGGCGGTGGGCGTGGTGCCACCGCCGGTGCCGCCATCGCCGCCGCCAGGCGTGGTGCCGCCGCCGGAGCCGCCGCTGCCCCCACCCGTGCCTGCGCTGCCATCGCCCGGGGTGCTGCCACCACCACCAGTGCCTGCGCCACCGTCACCGGCCCCGCCGCCCGAACCTCCAGCTCCCGCACCTGCGCCCGTGCCGCCGTCGGCCGAGGAGCCGTCGACCTCGCTGTGATGCCCGCCACCGCCACTGCTGCAACCGGTAAGGCCCAGGGACATGACCATCGTCAGCGCCGTTGCGGCCTTGATCCACGCTTGAGTGTTCATGGGAAGACTCCCGCTGCTGGTTGTTGTGCTTGCTACCAGCAGTGAAAGCCGAGGGGGGTGAGAGGGGTAGATTACAACTTGGTGTTAGTACCTGTGGGAGAGGGCCGGGGATGGAGGGTAAGGCTATGAATTTCTGATTGTTTCGCTGGGTGGATTGCGCATTGTGTCGAAAGGATTAGGCATAAATCATTATTACCGGTGACTGAGAGAGTGCTGGGGCCGCTGCGCGCCCCTTTCGCGACACAAGGCCGCTCCTACAGGGGAACGCGATCGTCTGTAGGAGCGGCCTTGTGTCGCGAAAGGGCTGCAAAGCAGCCCCAGCGACCTCGGAAAAATCGCCGATTCATCAGACTTTCCCCATTCCCTGTAGTCCATTTCCCAAACATACTCCCAAGCCCTTTCAAGCCATTGCGGTGGTCTGGGTTGGCCTCTAGTCTCGGGCAGTCGCTGCACAATCAGCGACCGGCTTTGACAGGCCGACTCAAATACGAACGCATGTCTATGCCGCTATGGCGGCTGTGCGTGGGGCATCTTCGGGTGCGCCGGGTTTCCTCTATTTGACCGGTCTGTCAACCCACGTACAGCTGCCACCCTTTGTTTGACAGCGAACGGTGATGGTTCCATCTCAAATTGAGGATTCATCATGCTAAAGATTGTCCCCGATCCACCCCACAACCCCCACTCCCTCGAAGACACCCTCATACAGGCCACCGAATACACCCTGTGCGCCTTGACCGTGGCCCATCATGCCGTGCAGCTCAAACCCAGGTCGCCGGCTGCCGTGTTGATGATGGAGTCGATGCATGAAATGGAGTCGCTGCGTGTGTTGCTCGAAGCGGCGTTGATCCAGGTACAGATGCCGGCGCAGGCGCCGACGTTGCACTAGGCCGCAAGGCATGTGCTGCCTGGTCGGGCCCTTTCGCGGGTAAACCCGCTCCCACAGGTCCACCTGTGCCTTGGGGCCAGCGCTGTCCCTGTGGGAGCGGGTTTACCCGCGAAGAGGCCCGCACAGGCACCGACCATTTCAGGGAGAGAATAATGACTACAGAAGACATCAATACCACCGTCGGCAAAACCAAGTTCTACCAAGGCGAAGGCATGACCGACCCGCAGTTCAGAACTGCCAACCTGCAGACGCTACCTGTCCCGCCATAACCGCCCCGCCGCTTGAACTGATGGCCTGAAGCTCAAGCGGCTCATCTATAGCGCCTATCAATTTTGCCAGTTTCCTAATAAACCGCCCCCCCTTAGCCTTGAAACCAAAATCACGGTAAATGTCTGAGGAAACGTCATGGCACCCGTGAAAGAAGCCAGACAGAATCAACACTCCACAACTCTGCTAAGTGTGGACAGAGCAGGTAGTGCCCTGACGACTCAAAACGTCCATCAGCGTAATAGCCGCAGCTATACGGTTTATGGTGACAAGCCTTCCGTGACTCCAGAAGCCTGCAAGACCGGCTTCGATGGTGAGCTGCTGGATGCCTTGGGCGGGCATTACTTGTTGGGAAATGGAGTACGCGCTTATGCTCAAACGCTAATGCGCTTCAGGTCGCCGGATGTGTTGAGTCCTTTTGGTGCAGGTGGAATAAACACCTATGCATACTGTTCAGGAAACCCAGCAAGTTTTGTCGACAGAACAGGTAGAGCTAGAGATAGAATACCTTCACTTACGGGCATGGCACAGACCGCTATATTTAGTTTCGACCCACTAATTAATTCTACCTTACCTTACCCTAAAGACAAACTGAAAGCCGTCAACAGTATTCTTGAAAATACATACGGCGGACCTATCGCTAAGAAAAACAAGTTAGGAATCTTCAGCACCGCCCTGAATCGGACCACATCAATGCCCACAGAGGATTTTGCCAGACATTGGTCGACAAGCGAATCAGACAACGGCCTTTCCAACGCTATATCCTTCAGCAATGCCGCTCAATTGCTGTTCACACTGACTACAGTCACTAGGGCGCCGCCCTTTTATATGAAAGCCTCATCAGAAAATGGCGGAGATCTTTTTGGAATAAAAGCTTTAGGCATGTACAAAACAGAAGAACAATTAGTATTCAACCTCCTCAGACCACATACCTCTCTTATCGCGACACTTCATGATCCCTCCACGCCGAGTTGGAGGAAAGGCATGATAGAAAATCTCTTGACTTCCAGGCACGATATAAAAGCAGGCATGAAGCAACTTGAAAATATATCGTCTGCATTCTTTCATGATTACCTTGCTTATCGCCAGCCAAGCCAACAAATGGCCAACCTCAGAAATCTGATAGCCAACTTCTGAAGTTCACGTCCCTATAGCCACATAATTATCCAGGGTCAGAATGATGGACGATGCCGACCTCGGCCTGAGGCATTGAAAATTACCGTTCCTACAGGAGGGTGTAAGTCAGCCTCACTCACTAACCTGAAACGCCACCCGCGCCGTCTCGCCGCTTTCATCCAACGCACTCAACTCAATGCTGCCGACCTGTTCGAATCGCACCGGCAGACTGTCCTGCCCTTGGGTCTCGCCCAACGGCTGCCCATTCAGGAACCACCAGCGCCGCCCCGCGCCGCCCAGGGCCGACACCCGCAACTGCAACGGCTCGTGACTGGTGGCCGGGCGGCGCAGGTTGTCGCCGGCGCGCACGCCGACGATCGACAGCGGCGGCGCGCTGGCCACCTGCTGTGGCGGGCAGGCCGGGTCCACGCTGGGCAGCCGCGCGGCACGGCGCTCGGCCCGGGGCAACCAGGGCTCCAGCGGGGCCGGCCACAAGGCAACGTCGTGGGCCTTGGCCCCGAGGCACCCGGCATCGACGCGCAGCCCCTGGTCGTTGAGCCACACCGTTTCGCGCAAGCCCAGCCCCAGGGGCTGGTCTGCCGCCAGCAAGGTTGGTGGGGTGGTGCCGTCCAGGGTCCAGGCGAAACGCTGGCGGCGGCAGTTGGGGTCCTGGCGGTTCATCGGCTGGCCCAGGGGCCAACAAATCGCCGCCACGCCCACCGACGCCGGCACCGGCTCGACCGGCACCTCGATGCCGCGCTGGCTGTCGCGATTGCTCAGCAGGTCGTGCACCTGCAGCATCAACGGCGCCGCCGAGGCCAGGCCGAACTGGCCCGGCACCGGGGTGCCGTCGGGGCGGCCGATCCACACACCGATCAGGTAACGCGGGCCTATGCCCACCGACCAGGCGTCGCGAAAGCCGTAGCTGGTGCCGGTCTTCCAGGCCAGTTGCGGGCGCTGCACCAGTTCGGCATGGAGGTCGCGGTCCGGCCGGGCCAGGCCGCTGAGGATGCGCCGGGTGATCCAGGCCGAGCCCGGTGACAGCAGGCGGCGCTCCACCAGCGGGTCCTGGGGTTGCAGGCGAATCTTCGCGCTGTTGCCGCCTCGGCCGAACGCGGCATAGCCACCGACCAGGTCTTCCAGGCGGCTGCCCGCGCCACCGAGGATCAGCGACAGGTTCGGCTCGGCCAGCGGCGGCAGCACCAGCGGCATGCCGCCCATGCGCATCTGCGCGGCGAAGCGTTTCGGGCCATAGGCCTCGAGCAACTGCACCGCCGGCAGGTTGAGCGACAGCGCCAGCGCCGAGCTGGCCGACACCGGGCCGCTGAAGCCCATGGAGAAGTTGCCGGGGCGGTAGTCGCCATAGCGCCGGGGCACATCCTGCAGCAGCGATTCGGAATGGATCAGGCCGTCGTCCATGGCCATGGCATAGAGGAATGGTTTGAGGGTCGAGCCGGGCGAGCGCAGGGCGTGGATCATGTCCACGTGGCCGAAGCGGCGCTCGTCACTCAGGTCGATGGAGCCGAGATAGGCGCGCACCGCCATGCTCTGGGTCTCCACCACCAGCAACGCCGCCGAGGTGCGCTCGGGCAGGCGCGCGCGCCAGCCCATCAGCAGGTCTTCGAGGCGCCGTTGCAGGGCGGCGTCGAGGGTGGTGCGGATCAGCGGCGGGCTGTCCGGGGTGTTCAGGCGTCGGGCCAGCAAGGGCGCCAGTGCCGGCTCCTGGCGGGGCGCCAGCAACAGCGGCTCTTCGCGGGCCTCGTCGATGCGCTGGGCCGGCCACACCTGGTACTCGGCCAGGCGCTGCAGCACCTTGTCCCGGGCGCGCTGGGCACGCTCGGGATGCCGGTCCGGACGCAGGCGGCTCGGCGCCTGGGGCAGCACGGCAAGCAGCGCGGCCTCGGCGGGGGTCAGGTGCTTCGGCGACTTGCCCAGGTAGGCCCAGCTGGCTGCGGCAACACCCTGCAAGGTACCGCCGAACGGCGCCCGGTTGAGGTACAACTGCAAGATCTCGGCCTTGGACAGGTGCCACTCCAGCTGCGCCGTGCGCCACAGCTGGCGCAGCTTGCCGGCCAGGGTACGGTCGTGCGGATCAAGCAGGCGCGCCACCTGCATCGACAGGGTGCTGCCGCCGGACACCACCCGCCCGCCGCGCAGGTTGAGCCAGGCCGCCCGGGCCAGGGCCATGGGGTTGACCCCCGGGTGGTGGTAGAACCAGCGGTCCTCGTAGGCCAGCAAGGCTTCAAGGTACAGCGGCGAGACCTCGTCCGGGCCGACCGGGTAGCGCCACACGCCGTCGGCGTCGGCGAAGCGCCACAGCGGCGTGCCGTCCTCGGCCAGCACCACCCGCGCCAGGTCGTCGCCCGGCATGGGCAACGGCCAGATGCGGTCGGCCAGCCACAGCAGGGCGATGGCCGCCAGCAGGGTGACGGCGCCACGCCGCAGCAGCTTGAGCAGACGCGGGCGCGCTAAGCTTGGCATCGGGAACCGACCGGGCCAGATGATGGCCAAAGGCTGGGAATCGCCGATTCGTTGATCAGGAAGCGACTATGCATGTAGAAGGTTTTTTCGAGTGGCTGGGCCAGGTTCTGGGTTCGGTGATCCGTTTCATCGTCGACGGCCTGAGCGGGTTGTTCAACCTGCTGGCCAACGCCGGTGGCAATTTCATCGACGGCCTGGCGCGCACGCTGGGTATGGACACCTCGCTGGTCAGCATCCTGGCGCTGATCGTTGGCCTGATGCTGCTGTATTCGGCGGTGCGCGCGTTCATGCGGGCATCGATCATTCTCGGGATCATCTGGGCGTTGCTGGGGTTGTGGGTGTTGAGTTGGGTCGTCCATTGAACGCCCTGCGCAGCCCAGTGTAGGAGCGGCCTTGTGTCGCGAAAGGGCTGCGTAGCAGCCCCGGCGATTCTCGCGTTGACGTCGAGATCGGGGGGCCGCTACGCGGCCCTTTCGCGACACAAGGCCGCTCCTACAGGGGGCGCGTGAACTCAGCGGGCGCGCACCACCATCTCGCCCTGGCTGTCGCCGATCGCCTGCAGGTTCGGCCGGTACATCGACTCCACCTGCGGCGGCGGGATGCGGTAGCTGCCCGGGGTCACCGCGCGGGCCAGGTACAGCAGGTGGGTGGTGCCATAGCTGTCGAGCTTGAGCGCGGCCACGTAGCGGTCGTCACGGTACTCCTGGTGCACCACGCTGGCGTTCTGCATCGACTCGCGCCACTGCTTCACCGCGCTGCTGGCGTTGTCCAGGCTGGCGGCGCTCTGCGCCAGGTTCTGGTTTTCCAGCTCCAGGCCCGCCGGCAGCAGGTCGACCACCAGGGCATCCGGCACCTGGTCCTGGGCCTTGAGCGCCAGGTGCACCAGCACCAGGTCGCCGCTGCGCAGGTTGCGCACATCCAGTGCCTGGCCGTTCATGCCCAGGTACTCGCGGCGGATCTCCATGCCGTTGCCGCTGGCGGCCGGGGCCTGGCGCGGGTAGCCGGACAGGGTCAACTGCTGGTACAGGGTGTCGCCACCCTGGTTCTGCACGGTCAACGGCGAGGCCAACAGCGGGCCTTCAAGCTTCATGCCCGAGTCGTTGTTGTCGAACTCGCGCACTTCACCGGCGCTGTCCAGGCGAGCTTTCCAGTTGCCTTCCGGCTTGCCCAGCAGGCCACGGCCGGCGAGGAACAGCGCGTTGCGCTCCTGGGTTGACAGCCAGCGGTTGGCGGCCAGCTCGTCGGACAGGCCGAACAGGCGTTGGTCGACCTGGTTGCCGGCAAGGTTGTTCTCCTGCAGCAGGGCGAGGATCAGCGCCTGGTCACGCAGGGCGCTGCCGTAGTCGGCCATCCAGCCTTTGCCGCGTGTCACGGCCAGGCCTGCCTGCAATGCCTGCTGCGAACGCTGCTTGTCGCCCATCTTGTCCAGCGCCACCGCCAGTTGCACCAGCGGCAAGCCGGAGCGTGCGTCAGAGCGGCGCTCGAACAGGCTGCGCAGGGCACCCAGCGGCGCCTGTTGGCTGCGCGCCAGCACCAGGCCGGCGTAGGCCTGCACGGCGAAGCGGGTGTGGTCGGCGTTCTGGCTGTAGTCGACTTCGATCAGGTTGCGCTCCTGCACATAACGCAGCAGGCGCTCGCTGGCCTTCTTCAGTACTTCGGCCGGCACGCCGTAGCCTTGCTCGCGGGCGCGCAGCAGGAAGTCGGTGACGTAGGCGGTCAGCCAGTACTCTTCCTCGCTGTCCGAGCTCCACAGGCCGAAGCTGCCGTTGTAACGCTGCATGCCCAGCAGGTGCTCGATGCCCATCTCGATCTTGCGCTTGCGCACATCGGTCGGCTCGCCCTGTGATGCCCAGGCGCTTGAGGCTGTCGGCATCGGCGTACAGCGACGGGTACAGGCCACTGGTGGTCTGCTCCAGGCAGCCGTAGGGGTAGGCTTCCAGGGCGCGGATCTGCTCGGCCAGGTTCAGCGGTGGGCGGCTCGACAACGCCAGGCTCGCTTCCAGGCCCGCTGGCTCGAACTCGGCCAGGTCGCTGTCCGGCAGGCTCCAGGGTTGGTCCTTCAGGGCCACGCGATAGTGCTTGAGCATCGCCGGGTAGGCCGGGCGCACACCGAGGGTCCATTCGCGTTCGAAGGTGTTGGCCGGCTCGCCCGGCAGTTGCAGACCATTGACCTGCACCCGCACCTTGCCCTGGCCCAGACCGCCCTGGGCCTGCACCGGGATCATCAGGGTGGTGCGCTGGCCTTCGGCCAGAGTGAAGTTCTGCTGGGCACCGCCAACCAGGCTCAACTGGCCTTCGGCGATCATCTGCACGCTCAGTTGCTGGTCGCGGCCGGACAGGTTGGCCAGGTCCAGCGCCAGCCGGGTGCGGTCACCGCCGGCGAGGAAGCGCGGCGCGGACAGTTCGGCGATCAGCGGCGCGGCGACCACGGTCTTGCCTTCGGCCATGCCGAAGTGTTCCTCGGTCCAGGCCTGGGCCATCAGGCGCAGTTCACCGTTGAAGTCGGGAATTTCGACAGTGGCCTGGCCTTCGCCCTTCTCGTCGAGGGTCACCGGCAGGCTCTGCTGGGCGACGATGGTCACCGTGGTGTTCGGGCGCTTGCCGCCCTTGGCCATGGCAGCGTCACCACCGAAGGCGAGGCTGGCCAGGCGGCCCTGGCCGGCCTCGATCAGCTGGCCGTAGATGTCCAGCTGGTCGGCGCCATAGGCCTTGCGGCCGAACAGGCTGGCGAACGGGTCGGGGGTCTTGAAATCGGTGATGTTGAGGATGCCCACATCCACGGCGGACAGCAGCACATGCACCTGCTTCGGCACGCTGCCGTCGGCGTTGACCGCCTTGAACTTCACGGTCAGCGGCTGCTTGGGTCGCATTTTCTCCGGCGCCTGCAGCGACACGGCCAGCTTGCGCTCGACGCGGTCCAGCGGCAGGTGCAGCACACCCACGGCGCGTTTCGGCGTGGCGTTGGCCTTGCGCTCGCCCGGGCGGATCACCATGGCGCTGATGTACAGGTCGTGGCGCGCCCACTTCTTGTCCAGCTCGACGTCGAAGGTCTTGCCCTCGGCAGGTACGTCGATCTCCTGCCACCACAGCGGACCATCGGCGGACTCGATCATCAGGTAGCCGCTGCCGGCGGCCGGCGGAGTGACGGTAACCTTGGCGGTGCCGCCTTCCTTGTAGGCGGGCTTGTCCAGGGCGATCTTGACCTGGTCGGGGCGCACGGCGCCGCCCTCGGCGTTGTCCTGGGCACGGTAGCCGGCCCAGAAGCGCGCGCTGGAGACCAGGCCGGTCTGCGGGTCTTCGACCTCGACGCGGTACGGGCCCCACTCCACCTGGAAGTTCAGCTTGGCGGTGGAGCCGGCCTTCACGCTGACGGTTTCCTCAGCCTGGGTGAGGAATTTCTCGTTGTAGTTGTAGCTCCAGCCATCGCTCTGCGAGTAGTTCCAGTAGTAGTCGCGGCGCTCGCGGATCAGGCGCACCTTCAGGTTGTCGGCGGCGAGCTTCTTGCCGTTGCGGTCGGCCACCAGGAACTCGAATTCCACCGGGCCATCGCCGTCGGTCTCTTCGCCGTCGAACAGGCCGCGCAGGCCCGGCAGGCGGTCAGCGGGCCAGATCGGCTGCTCCAGGCGCCGGGTGATCGGCCGGCCGCCGGACTCCTGCAAGCTGGCCTGCACGGTCAGTTGCAGCGGCGAGCGGGCCTCGGCCCAGCGGCTTTCGATATCGATGCGGGCCTTGCCGTTCTGGTCGAGGGTGACTTCGTCCAGCTCCAGGTCCTGGTTCAGGTCGGTCTCGGTGACCGCACCGAACTGGTAGCCCGGCAGCGTTTTCACCGCTTCGCGCAGCGGGCGCACGTAGGCCTGGCCGCTGAGGCGGTTGCCAGCAGCCGGCGCGCCGTAGAGGTAACGGCCATTGACCTGGATGCTGGCGGTCTCATCCGGCGCCAGCGGCGTGCTGCTGCCCTTGAGCTCCAGCGCCAGACGCTCGGGGAGGAAGTCCTCGACAAGGAATTCGTAGACCTGCTTGCGGCCACCGCCCATGTCCAGCAGCAGTTGCCAGCGGCCGGTCGGGGCCTCGCTGGCCAGTTGCAACTGGTACTGGAACAGGCCGTTCTTGTCGGCCTCCCAGACGAACTTGCGGCTGACCTGTTCGTCCGGGCGGCGCACTTCCACATTCACCGGCTGGGCCTTGACCGGCTTGCCGTCCTGGTCGCGCAACAGGCCGTTGAGCAGTACGGTTTCGCCCGGGCGATAGAGGTCGCGCGGGCCGAAGATGAAGAACTGCAGCGGGTTGGCCTGGGGGCCGGTGATGTCGAATTCGGCCAGGTCCAGGGCGGCGGTGTTCAGGCGCAGCAGGGTGGTGTGCACGCCCTGGGTGGCGATCAGGGTGTCGGCCTTGGCGGTGATCGGCAGTTGGGCATGGCCGTCGCCGTCGGTCTTGGCCTGGGCCAGCAGCTTGCCCTTGTCGTCGTGCAGCTCGAGGGTGACGTCCTTGAGCGCCTTGCCACCTTCCAGGGCCTGGCTGAACACGTCCAGGCGGTCGCGGTAACGGTGCGCGGAAACGCCGATGTCGCTCAGGGTGAACAGGGTCGCCGGCTGCGAATAGTCATAGGTGCCCGAGGCGCGCATCACCGCCAGGTACACGCCCGGCTCCTGCAGCGGCTTGATCCCGGCAATCGGCAGCAGCACGGTCTCGCGGGTGTTGCGCGCGGGGTTGAGGTCGAAGCGGCCGCTGTAGACCAGCTCGGCCATCTCCAGGGTTTCCTTGGACTGGTAGTAGTACAGGCTTGAGTTGCGGCCCCAGTTGACCAGGAAGCTGGAGAGCATGTCCGGCTTGATGCGGAAGAACTCGACATCGACCTTGTCGACGTTCAGGGCGATCACCGGCAGGCCTTCGGCCAGGCGCGTGGGCAGCAGCGAACCGCGGCTGGCGAAGCCCACGGTGGGCTGCATGTCGCGGGTCTCGAAGCGGCTGACCGATTCGGCCTCAAGCTGGTTGCCGTTGACCGAGAGCAGGCCCTTGTCGATGGTCAGGACCATCTTGCGCTGCGGCTCCAGGTGGCGCAGGCGCAGTTCCATCTGGTTGTCGGAGAGTTCCCAGGCACCGTCGACCTTGCCCTTGACGGTGTCGACCAGGTGCAGCTTGGCGGCGAAGTCCTGGTTGGCGTCCAGCGGCGCGGAGACGCTGACCGACAGGGTGCTGGCGCCGTCGAGCTGGACTTCCGAGACGTCCAGCACGGTCAGCTCGCGACCAGCGTAGCGTTTGGCAAGCAGCGCCGGGTCTTCGCGCTTGGTCGCCTTGGTTTCGGCGGGCGCAACGGCGGTAGCGGCATCGGCGGGGGCCGATGGCTTGTCCGGCGTGGAGGAATCACAGGCACTGAGCAAGGCCAGCGCGCAGGCCAGCAACAATCCTTTGTTGAGCATTTGAGAGGGGACTCTTCGGCAGCGTGTACGTGAGGGGGGCAACTATAGCGCAACGGTGCACGGCTTACCTGGCGATGCGCGGCAAGTGAGACCCTGTTCGCGCCGATTGGTTGCCTGGCGGGTACAATCCGTTCGGCCATCGCGGGGCAAGCCCGCTCCCACGAGATGAAGTGCACTTGCGTGGGAGCGGGCTTGCCCCGCGATGGCCCTACTGCATCCCGCTGGAGCCCGCATGTCTTCACTGTCCACCGCCTGGCGCGACCGCCCCACCCACCACAAGGTCTGGGCCCTGGCCGCGCCAATGATCCTGTCCAACATCTCGGTGCCGCTGGTGGCGCTGGTCGACAGCACGGTGATCGGCCACCTGCCCCACGCCCACCAGTTGGGCGCGGTGGCGGTGGGCGCCACGCTGTTCACCTTCATGGTCGGGCTGATGGGCTTCCTGCGCATGGGTTCCACCGGTTTCGCCGCCCAGGCCGCCGGCCGCGGCGACGGCGCCGCGCTGCGCCAGGTGCTGGTGCAGGGGCTGCTGCTGGCACTGGCCTTCGCCCTGCTGATCGGCCTGCTCGCCCTGCCCTTCAGCCAGCTGGCGCTGCACGCGATGCAGCCCAGCG
This sequence comes from Pseudomonas sp. TE31087, assembly GCF_057284075.1. NCBI lineage: Bacteria > Pseudomonadati > Pseudomonadota > Gammaproteobacteria > Pseudomonadales > Pseudomonadaceae > Pseudomonas > Pseudomonas sp. TE31087. The sequence goes on along the minus strand of NZ_JBXVNN010000001.1, from coordinate 5,028,806 downwards.
AGGCGCTGCATGCCTCCACCGAGGCGTTCTTCCACACCCGCCTGCTCGGCCTGCCGGCGGCGCTGGCCAGCTACGCCCTGGTCGGCTGGTTCCTCGGCACGCAGAACGCCCGGGCGCCGCTGGCGATCCTGCTGACCACCAACCTGCTGAACATCGCCCTGAACCTGTGGTTCGTGCTGGGCCTGGACTGGGGCGTGGTCGGCTCGGCACGGGCCTCGGTGATCGCCGAGTGGAGCGCCGCCCTGCTCGGCCTTGCCCTCACCCGCCCGGCGCTGCGCGCCTACCCCGGGCACATTGCCTGGGCCGCGCTGAAACGTTGGCAGGCCTGGCGGCCCTTGCTGGCGGTGAACCGCGATATCTTCCTGCGCAGCCTGGCGTTGCAGCTGGTATTCCTGCTGCTGACCGTGCAGGGCGCCCGGCTGGGCGAAGCGACGGTGGCAGCCAATGCCCTGCTGCTCAACGGGCTGATGCTCACCGCCTATGCCCTCGATGGCCTGGCCCATGCGGTCGAGGCGCTGTGCGGGCATGCCATCGGCGCCCGTGATCGCGGCGCCCTGAAACGGGCGCTGGTGGTGGCCTGCGGTTGGTCGTTGATCGTCAGCCTGGGGTTCGCGGTGCTGTTCCTGCTGGGCGGCCATCTGTTCATCGACCTGCAGACCGATATCGCCAGCGTGCGCGAGGCAGCGTATCCGTACCTGCCGTATCTGGCGGTGCTGCCGTTGGTGGCGGTGTGGAGTTACCTGCTCGATGGGTTGTTCATCGGTGCGACGCGGGCGCGGGAGATGCGCAATGCGATGCTGGTGTCGGTGGTGATTGCGTTGCCCGTGGCGTTTGCCATGCGTGGATTCGGCAATCATGGGTTGTGGCTGGCGTTTCTGGGGTTCATGGCGTTGCGGGCGGGGACGCTGGGGTGGGTGGGGTGGCGGTTGCAGCAGCGGGATCGTTGGGTTCGGTGAAGCTGGGGCCGCGTTGCGGCCCTTTCGCGACACGAGGCCGCTCCCACAGGTACCGGGATTTCCACAAGGAATATGCAATACCTGTGGGAGCGGCCTTGCCGAGGCGTCGGACCGGTCGGAAAGGGCCGCAAAGCGGCCGCGGCGATTACGAAGACAGGTACGACGACCGGGTCAACCCCAACCGCAACGCATCAAGGAACTGCGTGCGCTCGCGGGCGGTAATCCGGGCGCTGGCCACCTTGTCGCGGTAGTGAGTCATCAACTCCTCCGGCGACAGGTGCACGTAGCGCAGCATGTCCTCGATGGTGTCGTGGGTCTCGATACCGGCGTGGTACACGCTGCCGTCGGCGTTCTGGTAGATGTTCACCGAGTCGGTGTCACCGAACAGGTTGTGCATGTCGCCGAGGATCTCCTGGTACGCGCCCACCAGGAACACGCCCAGCAAGTAGTCCTCGCCTTCCTTGACCGCGTGCACCGGCATGCTGGTCTCGATGCTCTGCTCGTCGACGTACTGGTTGATCTTGCCGTCGGAGTCACAGGTCAAATCCTGCAGCACGGCGCGGCGCAGCGGCTCCTCGTCCAGGCGGTGCAGCGGGATGATCGGCAGCACCTGGCCGATGGCCCAGGTGTCGGGCAGGCTCTGGAACACCGAGAAGTTGCAGATGTACTTGTCGGCCAGCTTGTCGTTCAGCTCATCCAGCACCTGGCGGTGCGAGCGCTGGCGGGCCTTGAGCGAGTTGTGCAGGCGGCGGCACACGGCGAAGTAGCACTGCTCGGCCAAGGCCTTTTCGGCCAGGGTCAGCTTGCCGTCGGCGTACTGCGCGGCCACGTCGCCCATGTAGTGGGTGGCGCGCCAGTAGGTCTCGGTGACCATCTCGATGTCGGTGGGGCCGAGCAGGTCGGCCAGCCACTGCACGGTCTCGGGCAGCGACGCCTTGTTCTCGATGGTCGGCATCTCGTCGTTGTGGCTCTCGACGTCGGTCACCTGGATCACCAGCATGGCGTGGTGCGCGGTCAGCGAGCGGCCACTCTCGGAGAAGATGTGCGGGTGCGGCAGGCCCTGCGCGTCGCAGAACTCCTTGAGCATCCCGACGACCACGCCGGCGTAGTCATCCATGTCGTAGTTGATCGAGCTGGCGTTGCGCGAGTGGGTACCGTCGTAGTCCACGCCCAGGCCGCCGCCGACGTCGATGTGATCGACCGGCAGGCCCAGGGCGCGCAGCTCGCCGTAGTAGCGGATGGCTTCCTTGAAACCGTGCTGGTAGTCGGCCAGGTTGGCGATCTGCGAACCCATGTGGAAGTGCAGCAGGCGGATGCCCTGGTCGAGCCCTGCGTCACGGAAACGCTGCACCACCGAGATCAGCTGGGCGGCGGACAGGCCAAACTTGGACTTCTCGCCGCCGGTGTCGGCCCACTTGCTCGAGGCCAGCGACGACAGGCGCACACGCAGGCCGACCTGTGGCTTGACCTTCAACTCCGCGGCTTCCTCGATCACCAGGGCGACCTCGGATTCCTTCTCGATGACGATGAACACGTTGTGGCCGAGCTTCTGGCCCATCAGCGCCAGGCGGATGAACTCGCGGTCCTTGTAGCCGTTGCAGACGATGGTGCCGCCCTTCGGCGCCAGCGCCAGCACCGCCAGCAGCTCGGGCTTGGAGCCGGCTTCCAGGCCGATGGAGACGTTCTGGGTGGCGATGATGTTCTCGACCACCGCTTCCTGCTGGTTGACCTTGATCGGGTACAGCGCGGTGTACTGGCTCTGGTATTCCAGGCGCGCGATGTTGGCGTCGAAGGCGCCGGTCAGCTGACGCACGCGGTCCTGCAGGATATCGGGGAAACGGACCAGCAGCGGCAGCGACAGACCGCTCTGGCGCAGCTCCTGAACCTGCTCGAACAGGTCGATCGGCGCGCTGTCCGGGCCGTTGGGGCGCACTTCGACGCGCCCGGCCTCATTGATGGCGAAATAACCAGCGCCCCAATGGCGGATGCCATAAACACTGCGGCTGTCGGCCACGGTCCATTGGCTACCATCGTCTTTGCGTGTGCGTCGTACGGACATTCAAGTCCCCTATAGATAAGTCCAAGACACTGCCCCATCAGGTGTCGGGCGCAGTGTAGAAGCTGAAAATGACGAATCGTCCGTGCCCCCGGATAGACCCTGGCCACGGCATCGAGTTTAGAAAGCGCTGGGCGAAAAGTCGCGCGACGGCCTCAGCCGCCGGATTTTTTCGCCTTGAAGCCCTGTTTGATCAGCTCGCCGAGCAACAGTTCGACATGGTCGCCCTGAATCTCGATGACCCCATCCTTGAGCGCGCCGCCGGTGCCGCAACGACGCTTGAGCGTGCTGGCGAGCTCCTTGAGCTGTTCGAGGGGCAGCGGCACGCCGGTGATGGTGGTCACGGTCTTGCCGCCGCGACCTTTGCTTTCACGACGCACACGGGCAATGCCATCGCCTTCGGGGATGACCTGCTGCTTGCAGATGCAGGCGTCCACCGTCTGGCCACAGTCGGGACAGTGCCGACCGGCGTCGGTGGAATATACGAGACCGCCAAGGGCGGCGAAGGAAGAAGCTTTCTTGGCCACTTTTGTTCCTCTGTGCCGAGGACAAAAAACTGGTCGACGGGTGTCGACCGCGAAGCCCCACTCTGGCAGGGGCGGCGCTACTGCCGCAAGGTCCTGCGACAGCCCGAAAAGGGCGCGCAGTGTAACGATAATTCTGCCTGTTGCTAAGTACAGGATTGCGCCATTTTACGAATGTTTTGCGACCTGGCTCATTGCGGCGCTACAACCTTGCCCGCGAGCTCGAACCTGGAGCCTGCAGCGAGGGCGCCTTGCTCCAACACCCGGTAACGATTCGTTTATGGCAATGACAGGAGCAGCCGCCATAGTACGGACTTCGCCAGCCCTCATGCAGGAGACCGTCCAATGAGTATTCCCGCCGTCAGCGCATTCATTGCCCGCTGGCACGAACTGCGCCTGGCTCCGCCCATGGCCTGGCAGGTGACCCAGGACAGCCACAACCAAGTCCTGGCATTGCTGGGCAGGCTGCCGCCAGGCTACCGGCGCCAGGGCGATTGCGCGGTCCACGAGACCGCGACCGTCGAACCGGGCGCAGTCCTGAAAGGCCCGATCATCATTGGCGCGGGTTGCTTCGTGGCCGCCGGGGCCTACCTGCGGGGCGGGGTCTACCTGGGCAGCCAGTGCGTCGTCGGCCCGAGCTGCGAGCTGAAAAGCAGCTTCATGCTCGACGGCAGCAAGCTGGCGCACTTCAACTTCGTCGGCGACTCGTTGATCGGCTCAACGGTCAATGTCGAAGCCGGCGCCATCATCGCCAACTATCGCAACGAGCTGGACGGCGCCCCCATCCGGATTCGCCACGGCGAGGGGGTCATGGAGACAGCGGTCAGCAAATTCGGCGCACTGGTCGGCGACGGCTGCAAGATCGGGGCAAACGCCGTTATCGCGCCTGGCGCACTCCTGCAACCGGGTACACAGGTGCCGCGCCTCGGGCTGATCGACCAGTACGCCTACAACTGAACACGGGCCTTGTAGCGCTCCGGGCTTGCGCCATTTCACGAAAAATTTGCGACCTCTATCGCGGGGCAAGCCCGCTCCCACGAAATAAGTGCTATTACGTGGGAGCGGGCTTGCCCCGCGATCGGTCAGATCAGGCCAGCCTGGTATCGCTGCAACGCCACCAACGAGTCGGGGCAGTACGGCAGCTTTGCGCTTTCGGCCTGGGCCTGCTCGACGCTGATGAACCGCGCCTCGATGACCTCCTCGGGCTGCAAGCGCAGCGGCCCGTCCCACACCGCCGAATACACCGCGCACCACAAGCGGTTGCCCGGCTGCTCGAAGTAGAAGGTCTCGTGAAAACCCAACTCGACGCCGCTCACCCCTAGCTCCTCGGCAAGCTCCCGCGCCGCCGATTCGGCGTAGGACTCCTGCACCCCGACCATGCCGCCGGCCGCCACATCCCAGTAACCGGGATACAGCGCCTTGCTCAGGGTGCGCCGGTGCACGCACAGCTCACCCGCGCCGTTGAACAGCAAAATGAACGTGCAGCGCCCGATCAGGCCGCGCTCGCGCAGCTCGGCCCGTGGCAGGGCACCGAGCAGTTGGTCATGCTCATCGACCCAGGCCACCAGCTCGGCGTCGGAGGCCGCGCGGTGCGCGACCTCGGCAGGATTGGTCGGCATATCAGCCCTGGGACAGCAGTTGGCGCAGGTCGATGACCGCGGCGTTGGCCCGGGAGATGTAGTTGGCCATCACCAGCGAGTGGTTGGCCCACATGCCGAAGCCGCTACCGTTGAGCACCATCGGGCTCCACAGCGCTTCCTGCGAGGCTTCCAGCTCGCGGATGATCTGCCGCACGCTGACCGTGGCGTTCTTCTTCGCCAGCACGTCGGCGAAGTCGACCTCGATGGCGCGCAGCAGGTGCGACAGCGCCCAAGCCTGGCCGCGGGCTTCGTAGAACACGTTGTCGATCTGCAGCCATGGGGTCTCGACCACTTCCTCGTCGACCTGCGGCGCCTGGCCGGGGGCCACGGTCTCGGTCTTCAGGGTGTTGTTCAGCTTGACCCGGCCGACGCTGGCCGACAGGCGTTGCGACAGCGAGCCCAGGCGGGTGGCCACGTCGCCCAGCCAGTTGTTCAGGTTGTCGGCGCGGGTGTAGAAGATCGCGCCCTGGTCACCCTTGGCCAGACGAGTCTGGTAACGGTTCAGCGACTTGATGCCCTCTTCGAACTCCGACTCGCTGGACGGCAGGATCCAGCTCTTGTTATCGAAGTTGAAACGCGGCTCGGCCTTGGCCAGGTCGGCGTCCTCGGTCGATTGCGACTGAGAGCGGGCGAAGTCCTTGCGCAGGGCGCGGGACAGGTCACGTACCTGGACCAGCACGCCGTATTCCCAGCTCGGCATGTTGTCCATCCACAGCCCTGGCGGGAAGCGGTCGTTGGAGATGTAGCCGCCCGGTTTGTCGAGCAAGGTGCCGGCGACGGTCTTGAGGGTCTCGACGGTGGTGTAGCCGATGACCATCTGCTGGCCGTTGCGCTCGGCGGCGGCCTGGGCACTCTGCTGCACCGGGAACAGCTCGGGCTCCTGGCTCCAGTACCAGCCCAGGCCGATGCACACCAGCAGGTAGAGGCCGATCAAGGTGCCCAGGGCACGGCTCCAGAGGCCACCGAGGTAGCTACGGGTGGCGGCGCCGCGGGTTTCGACCCGCTCACGGGGCTCGGCCTTGGCCTCGCGGTTTTTCCAATCCAGCATGGCATTGTCCTTAATCAGTCACGAACGGTTCAGGGCTTGGACCACAGGCCTCGGCCAGGGTGCCACGACAAGCCCGCATGCCAGCACTATAAAGCAGACGCCGCCATTCGTATAAGCGACCATCGGGTCGGCAACTGAATGACGGTCCCTGAACACTTTGTTGACCCCAGGCACTCGCTTGTCGGAAAAGCAGTGCTAGCATAGAGCCATCATTGAACCTGCGCCCTCCCACTCATAAGTAGTCAGGACATGACCCAGCCAGCCGAGCCGAGCCACGAACGCCTCAAGCAGCACTTTGCCCAGCGGGTGATCCACCAGGCCCGGCAGATCCTCGAGATCTGGCAGCGCCTGCAGCGTGGCGAGTGGTCCAGCGGCGACCTGGGCGAACTGTGCGAGGCCAACCTGCGCCTGCAGCGCTACGCCGAACGTTTCGAGCAACCCGAGCACGGCAGCCTGTCGACGGCCATCGGCCAGACCCTGCGCGCCATCGAGGCCAACAGCGCGCGGCTCAATTCCGAGCTGATCAGCGAACTCAACCGCCTGATGCAGCGCCTGTCGCGCACCGGCCTGCGCAAGGGCGACCAGCTCGACAACGTGCCACTGCCGCCGCTGCGCAAACCGGTGTACATCGTCCTGCAGGACCACGACCGCGCCGAGCGCCTGGCCCAGCAACTGGAGTTCTTTGGCCTGACCGTGCAGGCGCTGTGCAGCGCCGAGGCGTTCCAGGCGTCGATGAGCGAGCGCCTGCCGTCGGCCATTGTCATGGACGTGGACTTCACCGGCAGCGGCATCGGCCTGCAACTGGCGGCCCAGGCCCAGCAGGGGCTGGAGCAGCCGGTGCCGCTGCTGTTCTTCTGCCTGCACGAGACCGACACCCCGACCCGCCTGGCCGCCGTGCGCGCCGGCGGCCAGGAGTTCCTCACTGGCACCCTGGACGCGTCCAGCCTGCTGGAGAAGCTCGAGCTGCTGACCAGCGCCACCCAGTACGACCCGTTCCGCGTGCTGGTGATCGACGACTCCCGCGCCCAAGCCCTGCACACCGAGCGCCTGCTCAACAGCGCCGGGATCATCACCCGCACCCTGACCGAGCCGATCCGCACCATGAGCGAGCTGGCCGACTTCCAGCCCGACTTGATCATCCTCGATATGTACATGCCCGAGTGCACCGGCCCGGAGCTGGCCAAGGTGATCCGCCACAACGACCGCTACGTCAGCGTGCCGATCATCTACCTGTCGGCCGAGGACGACCTGGACAAGCAGCTCGACGCCATGAGCGAAGGCGGCGACGACTTCCTCACCAAGCCGATCCGCTCGCGGCACCTGGTGACCACCGTGCGCAACCGCGCCGCCCGCGCCCGCCACCTCAAGGCGCGGATGGTGCGCGACAGCCTCACCGGGCTGTACAACCACACCCATATCCTGCAACTGCTCGAGGACTGCAGCTTCCGCGCCCGCCGCGAAGCGCAGCCGCTGAGCTTCGCCATGCTCGACATCGACCACTTCAAGAAGATCAACGACCGCCACGGGCACCCCATGGGTGACCGGGTGATCAAGAGCCTGGCGCTGTTCCTCAAGCAGCGCCTGCGCAAGACCGACTTCATCGGCCGCTACGGCGGCGAGGAGTTCGCCATCGTCATGCCCAACACCGCGCTGGAGGCGGCGCACAAGGTGCTCGACGAGATCCGCCGGCGCTTCGCCGAGATCCATTACCCAGCGCAGCCGCATGACCTGCAGTGCACCTTCAGCGCCGGGGTGGTGCAGCTGGACGACAGCCTCGATGCGCTGACCATGGCCAGTGCGGCGGACGAGGCGCTGTACCGGGCCAAGCATGCCGGGCGCAACTGCGTGGTCAGGGTCGAGCCGTAGCCGCTGACATGGGCCGCTCTCATGGAAAACTCGTAACCAATTGATTTAACTCGATTCTGTAGGAGCGGCCTTTGCGCCGCGAGAGGGTTGCGCAGCGGCCCCAGGTTCTGAGCCACCCTCGAAATTGCCGGGGCTGCTGCGCAGCCCTTTCGCGGCACAAGGCCGCTCCTACAGAGAGCAACCGGCAAACAATACCGGCACTGTGCCACTTTTTTATGGCGCCAACCCTCCGTCGTCATCACCCCGTCACAAAATCGCAATAACTTCAGGCCCCGACCTCTCCACTCCCCCTCCGCAGGAAGTTCGCGGCTATGCGCCTGAAGTGGCTGACCAATTTCAACACCCTGTTGCTGGTGACCGTGTGTATCGCCCTGGGCGCGACCCTGTGGTGGTCGCAACGCGCCCTGGAACGTCCCTACCAACTGATGGAGCGCTACCTGGGCCTGTCCCAGCAGTTCCAGAATGACGCCGCCCGCAATATCCAGGCCTACCTGGGCAGCGGCGACGCCCTGCGCCATGCCGCGGCGATGGAGGCCAACAAACAGTTGCAGGCCGCCCTGGCCGAATGGCCGCAGGAGCTGTCGGCCAAGCTGCGCCCGAGCCTCGACAGCCTGCAGGGCTTCACCGCCAACGAACTGCTCGCCGCCGGCAAGCTGGCCGGCGATCCCCAGGCCCTGCTGCTGCAGGCCGAGCGGGAGCTGGGGGCGAACCTCGAGCAACTGGCCGGCTACGCCCGCGACAGCGCCAGCAGCGACGCCGGCCGCTACCTGACGCCGCTGCTGGAGGCCTCGCTGCACCTGGGCCGGTTGTCCCTGGCCCGCGACAAGCTGGTCAGCAGCGGCCGCGCCGAACTGGCCGCCGAGGTAGAACGCGAACTGCAACAGATCGCCGCCCAGGCACAGGCCATCGACAGCATGCCGCTGCTGGGGGTGACCCGCGCCGCCGAATCCAACGCCGACGACTTCGCCGCGATGATGGGCCTGGAGTCCCAGGCCAGCAGCCAGCAGGAGGATGTGGCCGTGGGCCTCAAGCGCGAGCTGCACAGCCTGCTCGGCCGCTACCCCGGCGAACTGCAACGCACCCGCGAGCAGATCGAGCGCCGCGCCGCCCTGGCCGCCAGCACCGGCGAGCGCCTGGAGGCGGTGCAGCAGGCCATCGCTGGCCTCGAGCCCGAGGTGCGCGGCCTGCACGCCACCATCGCCGGCGAGGTGCGCCTGATCCAGGGCCTGATGATCGGCCTGATCCTGCTGATCGCCCTGCTGATCGACACCCTGCAGCGCCGCCTGGCACGCACCCTGACCAGCCTGGCGCCAGCACTGTCGCGCTGGGCCGAGGGCGACTTCGCCCAGGCCATCGCCCTGGGCCGCACCAACCGCGAGCTGCACGACATCCAGGAATCGCTGAACCGCCTGCGCCAGTACCTGGTGGAGCTGGTCGGCACCATCCGCCACAACGCCGAACAGGTGGCCGGCAGCAGCCATGCCCTGGCTGGCATGAGCAGCGCCCTGCACGACGGCGCCGAGCGCCAGGCCGGCGACACGGCGCAGATCCGCGACGCCCTGGGTGAGCTGGAGGCGACCATCCAGCAGGTGGCCGGCGATGCCAGCGCCGCCGCCGAGGCCAGCCGCGATGCCGGTCGGGCCGTGGAGCAGGGCCAGACGGTGATCGGCCAGAGCCTGTCCGGCCTGCGTTCGCTGGTCGACGAGGTGCAGGGCAACGCGCGGATGATCGAGCAACTGGCGGAAGAGTCGGCGACCATCGGCGGCGTGCTCACGGTGATCCGGGCGATTGCCGAGCAGACCAACCTGCTGGCCCTCAACGCCGCCATCGAAGCGGCCCGGGCCGGCGAGATGGGCCGTGGCTTCGCCGTGGTCGCGGATGAAGTGCGCTCGCTGGCCCAGCGCACCACCGGCGCCACCGGTGAGATCCAGGCACTGATCGACCGCCTGCAGCAGGCCGCCCGCAGTTCGGTGGACGGCATGCGCACTCAGCTGGAGCACGCCGAGGCCACCGCCAACCAGGCGCAGTCGGCCGATGGCGCGCTGGACGCGATCGTCAGCGCCATCCGCACCATTGCCGACACGGCGGTGCGGATCGCCGATGTGACCGCGCAGCAGACCGGCGCGGTGAGCGAGATCCGCGATCACAGCGAGCGGATTCATGAGCTGGGTGAGGACAACTTGCAAAGGATTGGCGAAGGGCGTGAGCAGGGCGAGCAGTTGCTCAAGCTGGGGGGAGAGTTGAATACGGCGGTGCGGGCGTTCCGGCTCTAGCCATCTGCTTGATGGGGCTGCTTCGCAGCCCATCGCGGCACAAGGCCGCTCTCATGGAACAAAACATAATTCTCTGATCTGACTGGGGCAGCGTGGGAGCGGGCTTGCCCCGCGATGCGGCGTTTGGCACCGGCTACGCCGGTGATCGCGGGGCAAGCCCGCTCCCACGCTGGAACTCTGTTCCCTGCGCGACAGCGTAGCCCGGAGGGCTGGGTGATCTCCTACAGGGTTCGCGCATCTCTGTAGGAGCGGCCTTGTGCCGCGATGGGCCGCAAAGCGGCCCCAATCTCGACCAACTCCGCTATCATGCCGCCACGTTCCACCTCGCGAGTCCGCCATGCGCCGCCTGTTTTTCCTGCTGTTCCTGCTGCTGGCCAGCCCCGTCTTCGCCACGGGCCTGCTCGACAACCGCCCCAGCGCCACCCTCGGCGCCGCCTCCAACAGCGCCGACTTCCTGCCGGTGCACGAAGCCTTCAAGCTCAGCCTGGTCCAGGCCGATGCCCAGACCGTCAAGCTGCGCTTCGTCGCCACCGACGGCTACTACCTCTACCGCCACCGCTTCCAGTTCCGTACCGAGCCCGCGGATATCCGCCTGGGCGCGCCGAACATCCCCAAGGGCGAGGCCAAGCACGACGAGTTCTTCGGCGATGTCGAGGTCTATCACGGCGTGCTCGACATCGAGCTGCCACGCAACGACCCACGCACCTTCACCCTGCTGGTGGGCTACCAGGGCTGCGCCGACAAGGGCCTGTGCTATCCGCCGGAAACCGCGCGGCTGAGCATCGACGGCCAAGGCGCCCCGCTGCCGGCAACCGCCGAGCAGGGCTGGACCTGGAAATCGCTGCTGCTGTTCTTCCTCGCCGGGGTCGGCCTGACCTTCACCCCGTGCGTGCTGCCGATGCTGCCGATCCTTTCCGGCGTGGTCCTGCGCGGCCAGATCGGCGGCCTGCGCGGGCTGTCGCTGTCACTGGCCTACGTGCTGCCGATGGCGGCCAGCTTCGCCGTGCTCGGCGCGCTGATGGGCCTGTTCGGCGCCGGCCTGAACCTGCAGGCGCGCCTGCAATCGGCCTGGGTGCTGGTGCCGTTTGCCGCGTTCTTCGTGCTGTTCGCCCTGGCCATGTTCGGCCTGTTCGACATCAAGCTCCCACAGGCCCTGAGCAGCCGCCTGGACAACCTCGCCCACCGCACCAAAGGTGGCTCGCTGCTCGGCGCGGCGGTGCTCGGCGTGCTCTCCAGCCTGCTGGTCTCGCCCTGCGTGTCGGCGCCGCTGGCCGGCGCCTTGCTGTACATCAGCGCCAGCGGTGACGCCCTGGGCGGCGCGCTGAAACTGTTCGCCCTGGGCCTGGGCATGGGCGCGCCGCTGTTGCTGGTGGCCACCGGCGGCGCGGCCTGGCTGCCAAAGAGCGGGCCATGGATGAACACGGTGAAGAACGCCATCGGCGTGCTGCTGCTGGGCCTGGCCATCGGCCTGCTCAGCCGCGTGCTGCCGGGGCCGGCCACCCTGCTGCTGGTCGGCCTGCTGGCCGCCGGCGTGGCGCTGTTCCTCGGCGCCCTGGAGTTCGTGGTCAAGACCCCACGCCAGCGCCTGGCACAACTGCTGGGCCTGGCGCTGCTGGTGTACGCCCTGGCCTGCTGGTATGGCGCCCTGAGCGGCCAGGGCGACCCGCTGCGCCCGCTGCCGCCACCAGTCGCGGCCAGCGGCGTCGCGCCGACCAAGGCCGACGCCTGGCAGACCCTTACCACCCCCGCCGCCCTCGACGCCGCCCTGGCCGAGGCCAAGGCCGCCGGCCAGCCGGTGCTGCTCGACTGGTACGCCGACTGGTGCATCAGCTGCAAGGTGATCGAGCACGAAGTGCTCAATGCGCCGCAAGTCCAGCCGCAACTGGGCGCCTTCCGCCTGCTGCGCTTCGATATCACCGAGAGCAACGCCGAACAACGCGCCCTGCTCGACCGCTACCGGCTGTTCGGCCCTCCCGCGCTGATGTTCTTTGCCGCGAACGGCAGCGAAATGACCACCGATCGGGTCATCGGCGAGATAAACGCCGGCGATTTCGCCCAGGTATTGACGCGCGTGCGCGGCCAACTCGGGCTATAACTTCCCGCGTCCAGTGAAAAAACCCCGCAGCGGTGACCAGACTTAATCATCTGGTCACATACTTTGCGCGAATCTCGGACATCGTGCTGGCTATTGCCGGGAACTGGACACTCAGCGCCGCTTGCGGCATAGTCGCCGCGCTATGTCGAATTGCCCTACAAAACCAAGGAATCGCAGATGGCAACCCTACTGGTGCTGCACGGCCCCAACCTGAACCTGCTCGGGACCCGCGAACCGGGCCACTATGGCGCCGCCACCCTGGCCCAGATCAATCAGGACCTGGAGCAGCGCGCCCGCGCCGCCGGCCACCATCTGCAATACCTGCAGAGCAATGCCGAATACGAATTGATCGACCGCATCCATGCCGCGCGTAACGAAGGCGTGGACTTCATCCTGATCAATCCGGCCGCTTTCACCCACACCAGCGTCGCATTACGTGACGCATTGCTCGCGGTGAGCATCCCATTCATCGAAGTGCACCTCTCGAACGTGCACAAGCGTGAACCGTTCCGCCACCACTCCTACTTTTCCGATGTTGCCGTAGGGGTGATCTGCGGTCTCGGTGCCACCGGTTACCGGCTGGCCCTGGAGTCCGCGCTGGAACACCTGGCTGCCAACGCACAGCCCTGATGACACAAGGCCTTGGTCCCTTCGGGCCGAGGCTCATGAAGAAACGTTTTCGACACGTTTTAAAAATACGTCCCCGACCGAACCTTGGGAGTTGATGATTAATGGATATCCGTAAAGTCAAGAAGCTGATCGAACTGCTGGAAGAGTCTGGCATCGACGAACTGGAGATCAAGGAAGGCGAAGAGTCCGTTCGCATCAGCCGTCACAGCAAGACCCCGGCCGGCGCCCAGTACTTCGCCGCCCCGGCCCCGATGGCCGCTCCGGTTGCCGCTGCTGCACCTGTTGCCGCCGCCGCTCCAGCCGCTGAAGCCGCTGCCGCTGCTCCGGCCCTGAAAGGCACCGTGGTTCGCTCGCCAATGGTCGGTACCTTCTACCGCAAGCCTTCGCCAACTTCGCCAAACTACGCCGAAGTCGGCCAGGCCGTGAAGAAAGGCGACACCCTGTGCATCGTCGAAGCCATGAAGATGATGAACCACATCGAATCCGACATCGGCGGTGTGATCGACGCCATCCTCGTGGAAGACGGCCAGCCGGTTGAGTACGACCAGCCGCTGTTCACCATCGTTTGATTCGCGGAGAACCAACGATGTCTGGGAAACTTGAAAAAGTCCTGATCGCCAACCGTGGGGAAATTGCCCTGCGGATCCTGCGTGCCTGCAAAGAGCTGGGCATCAAGACCGTCGCCGTGCACTCCACCGCCGACCGTGAACTGATGCACCTGGGCCTGGCAGACGAGTCGGTCTGCATCGGCCCTGCATCGTCCAAGGACTCCTACCTGCACATCCCGGCGATCATCGCCGCCGCCGAAGTGACAGGTGCCACCGCCATCCACCCAGGCTACGGCTTCCTCGCGGAAAACGCCGATTTTGCCGAGCAGGTGGAAAATTCCGGCTACATCTTCATCGGCCCGAAAGCCGACACCATTCGCCTGATGGGCGACAAGGTGTCGGCCAAGGACGCGATGATCAAGTCGGGCGTACCGACCGTGCCGGGCTCCGACGGCCCGCTGCCGGAAGACCCGGAAACCGCGCTGGCGATCGCCCGCGAGGTCGGTTACCCGGTGATCATCAAGGCCGCCGGCGGCGGCGGTGGTCGCGGCATGCGTGTGGTGCACAAGGAAGAAGACCTGATCGAATCGGCCAAGCTGACCCGTACCGAAGCCGGTGCCGCGTTCGGCAACCCGATGGTCTACCTGGAGAAGTTCCTGACCAACCCACGTCACGTGGAAGTCCAGGTACTGTCCGACGGCCAGGGCAACGCCGTGCACCTGGGCGACCGTGACTGCTCGCTGCAGCGCCGTCACCAGAAGGTCCTGGAAGAAGCCCCGGCCCCGGGCATCGACGAGAAGGCCCGTCAGGAAGTCTTCAAGCGTTGCGTCGACGCGTGCATCGAGATCGGCTACCGCGGTGCCGGTACCTTCGAGTTCCTGTACGAGAACGGCCGCTTCTACTTCATCGAGATGAACACCCGCGTCCAGGTCGAGCACCCGGTTTCGGAAATGGTCACCGGCATCGACATCGTCAAGGAGATGCTGAGCATCGCCGCTGGCAACAAGCTGTCGTTCCGCCAGGAAGACGTGGTGATCCGCGGTCACTCGCTGGAGTGCCGGATCAACGCCGAAGACCCGAAGAAGTTCATCCCGAGCCCAGGCAAGGTGAAGCACTTCCACGCCCCGGGCGGCAACGGCGTGCGCGTCGATTCGCACCTGTACAGCGGCTACTCGGTTCCGCCGAACTACGATTCGTTGATCGGCAAGCTGATCACCTACGGCAAGGACCGCGACGAAGCCATGGCGCGCATGCGCAATGCCCTGGACGAGATCGTCGTCGACGGCATCAAGACCAACATCCCACTGCACCGCGACCTGGTGCGTGATGAAGGTTTCTGCAAAGGCGGCGTCAACATCCACTACCTCGAGCACAAACTGGCCAACCAGGAGTGATCGCGTTAGCGTGATGAAAAAGCCCCGGCCCCGTGCCGGGGTTTTTTATTGCCCTTCAAAAGGCCTGTTCGATCGCTTTCATGGAACAAAACATAATTCCTTGATTTGACTAAGGCAGCGTGGGAGCGGGCTTGCCCCGCGATCACCGGCGAAGCCGGTGCCATACACCGCTTCGCGGGGCAAGCCCGCTCCCACGCTGGTGATGCTGGCAACTTTGTTCCCTGCGCGACAGCGCAACCCGCAAGGGCTGGGTGATCTCTTACAGGTATTGCGCATGGTTCAGGCCATACGGTCGCCCCAGCAACCCAATGGAACCCCGCGCAAACCCGCACAGTCCACCGATCAGGCCCACCTCCCGAGGCCTCACAAGGAGACTCCCATGAAAGGCACTGCGCTATCCGCCCTGTTCGCGGCCGCCACCCTGCTGGCCTCGCCTGTGTTCGCCGCCGACGACCTGTGCGCCATGAACCTGCAGAAGATCGACGACAGCATGGCCACCGCCGGCGCCACCTCCGAAGGCCTGGACAAGGCCATCACCGAGCATGTGGACCAGGCCAAGGCCGCCCAGGCAAAAGGCGATACCAAGGAATGCATCGCCATCACCAGCAAGGTGCTCGAGCGCCTGGAGAAGACCGAGAAAGGCAGTGGCTCGGCCGGCGGCAGCGGGACCTGAGCCCTGCGCGAATGCGGGCGGTGGAACCATCAGTCGACGCCGCCCGCGTAAGCGCGTATACTCGGCCTTGCGTGCTGAAAAGCGCGTTCAGCTAGAGCTGAGTGTGGGGCCGATTAGGATTCGACGCCGGTAGCGAAACTCTAGGTGCATGCCGAGTTGGTAACAGAACTCGTAAATCCACTGTTGCAACTTTCTATAGTTGCCAATGACGATAACTACGGCCAGGAGTTCAAAGCTGCTTTCGCAGCTTAAGAGCCTGAGTCTCTGGTAGCTTCGGCTCCAGCAATCATCAGGGGATGCCTGTAAACCCGAAATGATTGTCATACAGAACAGGATCGTCGTGCAGCACGTTGGGGGCGAAGCGACTAAAACTTACCCAACTCATCCAAAGCACCCTGCCCGTCGGGCGGCTGCGGATTAAATCAGTAGACACGGCTAAGCATGTAGTACCGACAGCGGAGTACTGGCGGACGGGGGTTCAAATCCCCCCGGCTCCACCAAATGATCAAACAAAGACGTCCACGGACGTCTTTTTTTGTGCCTGTAACTCACCAAAATCAATGACTTACAACGCTTTTGAGGGCCATAGTGGTTTTTTGAGTTCCAGACGGTTTGGTATCCCAGGTGGTATCCCGGGCTACCCGGTGCTATTTTTAGGATACCAAAACGGTGCCGGAGGTAGCTCTCATGCCTACTCAAGCAACCCGTCTCTCCGACCGCCAGCTGAAGGCGGTCAAGGCAACTGGTAAAGATTTCGTCCTCAGCGATGGTGACGGCCTACAGCTTCGCGTCAGAGCCAGCGGCTCGATGATGTGGAACTTCAATTACCGCGAGCCATTGACCAGAAGCCGTATCAATATGGCACTCGGTCCTTACCCCGACCTCTCACTAGCCAATGCTCGGAAAAAAGCTGTCGAGGCGCGCGAGCTGCTTGCCCTGGGTATTGATCCCAAGGTCCAACGTGATGAGGTAAGGCAAGCCAAGCTTGCTGAGACCGAGCACACCTTCGAGAAGGTGGCCACCGCCTGGTTCGAGCTGAAGAAAGACTCGGTAACCCCCGCCTACGCTGAGGACATTTGGCGATCGCTCACGCTGCACGTGCTCCCCGATTTGAAGACAACGCCGCTTTCCGAAATCAGCGCCCCGATGGTCATCAAAATCCTCCGCCCAATCGAGGCGAAAGGAAGCCTGGAGACTGTGAAGCGGTTGAGCCAACGACTCAACGAGATCATGACCTATGGGGTGAACGCCGGCCTGATACACGCGAATCCGCTCAATGGAATTCGTGCTGTATTTAGGAAGCCGAAGAAAGAAAACATGGCTGCTCTTCCACCAGATGAGCTCCCCGAGCTCATGCTGGAAATCGCGAACGCCAGTATCAAACGCACCACCCGATGCCTGATCGAATGGCAGTTGCACACGATGACTCGCCCCGCCGAGGCGGCGACTACTCGCTGGGCAGATATTGATTTTGAAAGGCGTGTCTGGACCATCCCTCCGGAGCGAATGAAAAAGCGCCGCCCACACAGCATCCCGTTGAGTGATCAAGCAGTCGCGCTGCTGCAATCACTAAAAACTCACAGCGGCCATCGCGAATACGTCTTCCCGTCAGACAGAAATCCGCGTACCCACGCCAACAGCCAGACTGCCAACATGGCGTTGAAACGCATGGGGTTCCAGGATCGCTTGGTCAGCCACGGCCTGCGCTCGATGGCCAGCACCATTTTGAATGAGCATGGGTGGGATCCGGAGCTCATCGAAGTCGCACTAGCTCACGTAGACAAGGATGAGGTGCGCAGTGCTTACAACCGAGCCGACTACATCGAGCGCCGGCGTCCGATGATGGCTTGGTGGAGTGAGTACATCCTGAAAGCCGCGACCGGCAACCTGCTCGCCTCAGCATATGGCCAAGTCAGAGACAAGAACGTAGTGCCGATCCGCTGACCCGGCTACAAGCGCAAGCTGACTGTTTTGGCGACAGCGGCGACAACGGCGCTACACGTTGAAACACGTGGGGTACAGAATGGCGACTGGTATAGCGACCGTCGCCAATTCTCCGTTTGCTCTGCGCTTTTCAGGCAAAGCCCCTGAGCATGGGAAGGCTCCGCATTCCCATGCTCAGGGGCTCGCATCAACAAGGCGACAAACGGCCCGTCGTCCACTCACCACCACTCACGGCTACCACTTTCCGCTATCGAATTTTGGCGCAATGAGCGGTGCCTAACTTGATTGACCCAGCCATACCACCGGCGCTAGAAAGAAGCCTCGAAGCGCTGCCGTTGGCAGCACCCAGGTGGCCCGAACCTTCAAGGTCACGCCGCTTCATGCGGTGGTTCTCCCAAGGGCGATTAGCATCCGGCAGCTCGCCCGGTCACCTTCCCGGTGATGGGTGCTCTTTAACCTCATGGCCCTCGTGCGCCAGCTACACCGTACTGCGCTGTCCTGCAGCAATCTAATCGCTTGGCCGATTCTTGCGCCAACTTGCGCCCGTCTCTTTTTCCAGAAAAGAGACGGGCGCTCCTGACACTGCTGCAGCCCTGATCGCACAAGGCTTTGCGGCAATCCCCCTCGTGACAATCGGCGTGACAAACGCCGATGTCACCAGCAACAGCGCTGTAGATGATGGTGCCGCAGACCAAGGAATGGACTGCACCTGACTGACAGTCAGGCATGCCCCGGTCATCGCATTGCTGCTTGCACATGGCTCAGGATCTTCAGGTACTGGTCTCGTCAGCCAGTGCTGCCTCCACCCGCCCACCGGTAACGGTGTTCAGGAGGCCAGATCATGAGATGCCCTTGCTCCCGGTCGTAAGGAGCCGCCAGTCCCGCGTCAGTGGACATCCTCACAGGTCGCAGGGGCCTTGATCCCTGATAACACTCAGCATTCTTGGCGGGATGACGTGAGGGAGAGATCGGTAATTAATGGAGGACGGCTATGCAACTGCGCGAAGTACAAGGGCCACCACGCCCCTTGTTGGAACAGCAGATTAGGCCCCTACCCTACCCGGTCGAGGCGCTGGGCGATTTATTGGGTCCTGCCGTGGAGCGCATGGCCGATGTGATCGGCGTGCCCTGCGCCATGGCCGCGCAATCTGTTCTAGCCACGGCAGCGTTGGCGAGCCAGGCGCACGCCAATGTTCACCTCGACGGCCGAATTTATCCGTTGTCGCTGTACTTGCTGACGGTGGCTTGCTCGGGTGATCGCAAAAGCGCGGTGGACCATATTGCACTTCAGACCGTACGCGACTGGGAAAGACAGCAGTGGATCGCCTATGGCGAACAGCTCAAAGCGCACCGAGCTGCAATGAGCCTCACCGCGAAGTCACCGACCTCGAAAAAGTCAGCACAGCTAGCGCTGGACGCCCAACCTGAACCCGTCCAACCGAGACTGCTAACTGCTGAGCCGACCATTGAGGGCCTGGTCAAAAGCCTGTGCCACGGCTTGCCCAGCATGGGGCTGTTCAGCGATGAGGGCGGGCAGTTTTTGGGCGGCAGCACCATGAGCAAGGACAACATGATCAAGGCGGTCACTCACTTGTCGACGCTATGGGACGGTAGCCCGATTGATCGGTCGCGCGCGATGACTGGAGAAAGTCTGCGTGCCTATGATCGCCGCCTCAGCATGCACTTGATGCTTCAACCCCGCCTGGCAGACCGCTTGCTGCAGGACGCTGATATCAAAGACCAGGGCATCCTGGGACGCTGTCTGATCAGTTGGCCGGAGCGTCTGGTTGGACAACGGCTGTACAAAGCCATCGACCTGACCCGAGATGCAAAGGTGCACCTGTACCAGCAGCGCATTGCCGCGCTGATGCAGAAGCCTTGGTCACGCCATAAAGACGGTGGACTCAACCCTTTCACCCTAGAGTTGAGTCCCCGCGCCCGTGAGGCCTGGATTGCCATTCACGACACCATTGAATGCGAATCCGGGGAGTTCGGCGAACTGGTCAATGTACAAGCGGCTGCGGGCAAAGCTGCCGCGAACGTTTTGCGTATGGCTGGTGTGATGGCGGTGGTTGAAGAATCGACTGTATTGGAAGAAGTGCACATTCAGCGCGCCTCTACTCTGATGGATTACTACCTGGCCGAGAACCAACGACTGACTGAACAGGAACCACTAAATAAGCTTCGCGCAGAGGCCGATTGCCTGCTGCGCTGGTTGGTGCAGAAGAATTGGCCTCCTTTCAACATCCGTGACCTCACGCGCAAAGGCCCTCGCTTTGCCCGTAAAAGCACCCCACACACTGCCGCGTTGCTGGTGGTATTGATTGATCATCGGTGGCTGAACACCGACGGAAAGACATTCGAGGTGCGCCATGTTTCGCCTCACTGAGGCCGTACGCCGCTATCGGGCGCAACATAACTTGCTGACCGAGTTACGGTGTGTCGCCGCCACCGTCACCACTTTGTCGCCACGTGCCAATCCAGATACGGCGGGGGTTGTCGCCAGTGTCGCCACTGTCGCCACTCCAACATCCGAGTCAATCGACCTCGCTCGGCTCATCGAGCAGTTGCAAAAAGAAGGGGCGTTGCTGCAACACAGCGAAAACGCCCTTCTCATCCGCCCAGCAAATTGGGGACAGTTGGACACCATCGAGCCCCACTGGAAAGCCCTGCTGCTGCTCCTACAAACCAACGATCAAGGTGGAGACAATGGCGCTGGTAGGTCGGCGTGACGGTCGCAACTTTGGCTACGGTCGCCAACTGAGCTACGCCGGTCGGCAGGCATTGGACGATCTGTTTGCCGGCGGCCACTTCGCCACCGTCAAAGCACACAGCGATCGCTGGCAAGCCTTCGTACGATGGTGCCGATCGGAGGAAGGCCCCGGTTACAACGATGCACGCCAGATTGATCGACAGACGTTGCAGGACTACGTCGCATACCTGGGTCAGCAGATCCAGCAAGGTGAACTGTGCATCGCCACCGCGCAAAACCGCCTGAGCAGCGTTAACCGCACCCTCGCAGCGCTGCGCGGTGATCAGAACGTGAGAATCATCAGTCCGAGTCAGGCGTTGGGGCGGCAGCGTTCCACATTACGCACGCGTGCACCGGATGGCCAAGACCATCAACAGGTGCAGCGAGTTTTGCGGGCGCTGGCTGAAAAGCAACACAATCGGGTGGCAGCGATTGTCATATTGGCCCGAACTACGGGTATGCGCCTCCGTGAGGCGATCCTGGCTGACTTGCCTCGACTGCACCGCGAAGCCGAGCACCTAGGTCGCATCAATATCCAGGACGGCACTAAAGGGGGCCGCTCAGGAGCTTCAGCGGCGCGCTGGATCATCGCAAATGATCAGGTGCAAGCAGCGGTACAGCTGGCGCGTGAAGCATCGCCGGCCGGCAGCCGAAACTTGCTTGCCTCCGACGAAAGCTACGCTGCATTCCTACAAAAGACCGTACTCCTCGCCCGCGAAACGCTGCACGCACACGGAATAAAGGGTTTCCATGAACTGCGAGCAGCTTTCGCCTGCGAACGTTATCAGCAACTCACTGGTCAGAAGGCGCCAGTCAATGGTGGTCAATGTGATCGGACTGGCCGCAGCCTCGATCAACGAGCGCGCAGACAGATCAGCCTTGAACTGGGTCATAACCGAATCGATGTAGTGTCAGCTTATATCGGGGGTTGGATATGACCAAGCCATACGACATTGCGCTGTTTTTGAGTGGCGTACTTACTGGATCAAGGGCAACGCAGCAACGGCATTTGCGCCAAGCCCGAATCATGCAAGTCGCTATCCAGCAGCGCTGGCAACGTGCCAATCCCTGGACATGGAAGCTCAAGCATTTCCGCTGGTTCCTTACGCAACACCTTAAATATCACTCCGATGCGAGTAAATATCATTACCGACTCACAGTTTTATTGATCAGCAAACGAATGGGGCGTGATGTGTCCTGCTGACTGCCACTCTGCCAAGTCTGATGATGTCCAGAACAGCGTATTTGTAGGAGAGTTCTTCATTCCCAAGCCCTCTAGCTTCCCTACACTGCCTGCTCACGGGACAGGCATCTGCTATGCCTAGCCCGCCGCGTAGGCCCGCTTGCCGGCAGAAATTCTTAGCTATGCTACAGCGCCGTAGCTAACCGCGCTCTGCCCCCCATCAATCATTTGCCGAGAGCGCTAGAAGCCAAGCACTGCGGTGGGTGAACCGTCTATCGCCCATCCGCTGGCGTACGCCTTCTGGCTAGCATTTGTCTGTTTATTTCAACACAAACATGCTAGTGTTGCGCTCCTATGACCAGTCCATTTTCCTATACCTTCCCAGCGATTCGCGGCGTCCAAGCGGGGCGTGAATATTACGTCTCCATGTGTCCGCTCCGACTACTAGCTAAGCTTTTCGTGTTTGACAACGAGGAGCTGATGCCCGAGCTACGAGCTCAACGCTCAATAAATCGCTCACGAATCCCTGAAATTGCGCGCTATATTGTCTCAAATTCCGGGAGCTATACCTTTTCAGCAATTACAGCCTCGATTGATGGGAAAGTCAGCTTCGATGCAGTAGGTGAAGATGATACCAATCATTATCGGATGGGAACATTGCAGGTCGATATGGATGCGAAGTTCATCGTTAATGATGGACAACATCGAAGAGCCGCTATTCAAATGGCAATCGAAGAGCGACCAGAGCTTGGAGATGAAACAATCGCCGTTGTGTTTTTTCACGACCGAGGGCTTGAGCGTTGCCAGCAAATGTTCGCTGATTTGAATCGTCATGCAATCAAGCCTTCTCCTTCACTGAATATCTTATACAATCACCGAAACGCTGCCGCCAGCCTTACTAAACACCTAGGACTAACATCTCCGGTGTTTAGAAACCTTATAGAGTCCGAACGATCTTCCCTATCAAAGCGGTCGCGAAAATTATTTACATTGAGCGCCCTTCATTTTGCAATACTTGAGATGTTGAATGAGGAAGAGCTTGAAGATTTCTCGGCTGCAGCAAAAAAGTGCAGTGAGTTCTGGGAAGCAGTGGGCGATCAGATTCCTGAATGGATATACGTTCGAGAAGGACGCATGACCGCCGGCGAGGTCAGACAAGACTTTATCCACTCGCACGCCATTGTCCTACAAGCATTAGGCCGAGTTGGAAAATCATTATATCAAACCAGCTCTGGAAGTTTAGATTTAAGATTAGCTCTAAAAAAGATCAGAGACATAGACTGGTCTCGCGCCAATGCGGCTACATGGGAGGGGCGCGCGATGATCGGTGGTCGAATGGCTAAGAACAGCCAAAATATCACTTTAACTTGCAACGAAATTAAGCGCTCAATTGGCCTTGCCTTGACGCCTGAAGAGCAAGCTATAGAAAGTGCTTTTACCGCTGCCCGGCAGTAACCTTAAAGAAACAAATCGGAAATAATTATGAGCACTTCTCCCGAGGCAATAGTTGAAGAGATTCAGAAGCTCTACTGCTCTGATGAATTGCCATGGATTGTCGGCTACAGCGGCGGCAAAGATTCTACCGCGTCTCTACAGTTGATTTGGACTGCAATCGCAGGCTTACCAGTTGAGAAACGATCGAAAGATATTCATGTAATAAGCACAGATACATTAGTTGAAAACCCGGTCATCGCAGCCTGGGTAGATTCATCGCTGCAGCGTATGAAGATTGAAGCCGAAATCCAGAATTTGCCAATACATCCTCATCGTCTCACACCGAGTATCGAAAATAGATTCTGGGTTAACTTGATTGGCAAAGGATATCCAGCTCCGCGAAATAGGTTTCGCTGGTGCACTGATCGCTTAAAGATTAGTGCGTCCACTCAATTCATTCAAGAATTATCAGAAGCTAATAATGAAGCCATTTTGGTTTTGGGCCAGCGTCGAGGCGAAAGTCAAGCGCGGGACAAGGTCATGGATCATTATAGCGGTAGTACAAGAGAGCGTCTAAGCCGAAATCGCGACCCCAAGCTTTCTCGGGTTTGGGTATACCTGCCGATTGAGACTTGGACTAGCGATGACGTTTGGATGTATGTTCTAACGCACGACAACCCTTGGAACCTTGATAACCAAGAGCTCTTTAGCATTTACAAAGGGGCAACTCCCGATGCTGAATGCCCTGTAGTGGTCGATAAATCTACACCGAGCTGCGGTGACAGCCGTTTCGGTTGCTACGTTTGCACTATGGTTTCCCAAGATAAATCAATGCATGCCATGATCCAGAACGATGATCAAAAATCCTGGATGCAACCAATATTAAACTTCCGAAACAACTATCTGAGCACAAACGACTGGGATTTCCGCGACTTCAAACGAATGAATGGCCGCGTAAAGCTTATGGGCAAAGGCGAAACCTCTGAACTAATTCATGGGCCGTATCTCCAAACTTACAGAGCAAAGCTACTTGAAGAGCTACTAAAGACCCAGCTCACAATACAAAATGCTAACATTCCAGGCCACAATAGCATTGAACTGATAACTCTAGAAGAACTCGATTCAATCCGTAGAATTTGGATTGAAGAGAAGGGCGAGATCGAGGATCTGGTACCACATATCTACAAAAACGTTTACGGTACGCCTTACCCAGGGAAAGCCGTGGAGTCGCATCCTTTAGACTCTGCAGATTTGGAGCTTCTAAAGGAAGTTGCGAATGAACTGGATCCCGATGCTAGCAGTCAACTTTATCAGTTAACTAGAAATTTGCTAGCTGTTCAATTCCAATCCATGCAAACACAAAAACGCTCTCAGCACCTTAACAGCTTAGAAGAAGTACTTAGAGCAAATGCGTTCAGAACTGAGCAAGAAGCACTCATCTTCGCCAGAAACAATATAGACGAAACTCAGGATGAATCAAGCGGTGAAGAGCCAGATTTAATTCCTGCAACAGCCATTGAAGCAGGTGATAACTAATATGGCCAAACTTACGATCGAACAAATTTCAATTGAGAATCTCGGCCCGATACGAGAGTATCAAACTTTTGATTTAAGCGTACAACCGTCACGCCCCGTGATTTTAGTTAAGGCTTTAAATGGAAGTGGTAAGACTACACTTCTGACGGCCCTGCAAGTCGGCCTATATGGTTACAAAGCTGTCAATGCTTTGCGCCGCAGTGAGTATGAGCAGCTAATTGCCGGCCTACAAAGAAAAGATGCGAATGGGCACTCTCGCATCGAAATGCATTTGACTATTCAGGTCGGGGATTTTAGACAACATCTAACTATTCGTCGTGAATGGTTCAAAAAAGATAAGGGCTTTCGAGAAACATTCCGAGTGTTTGCAGAGGGAGCTGAGGATCTAGTACTTGCCGATAACTGGGATGACTTCATAAATGGAATCCTTCCTGTCGAGCTAGTCAATCTATTTCTATTTGACGGCGAGAAAATTGAAGC
The DNA here is from genome assembly GCF_057284075.1 of Pseudomonas sp. TE31087. NCBI lineage: Bacteria > Pseudomonadati > Pseudomonadota > Gammaproteobacteria > Pseudomonadales > Pseudomonadaceae > Pseudomonas > Pseudomonas sp. TE31087. The sequence goes on along the minus strand of NZ_JBXVNN010000001.1, from coordinate 5,003,774 downwards.
TCTAGCGAACCCTGAACGGTTACCTGCTCTTTTGCGTCGTGCTACAGAGGTCTTCCTCGGCCTAGGGGGAATCGATGCTCTTGTAAGTGACTTGAAGGCGGTGGAACGCCGGGCGGTGAAACGGCCGATATCAGAAGCAGCGAATGAAGATCAAAAACTTGCTGAAGAATATGAGGTTCAACTCAGCGGACTACAACAGAAAATTGAAATTCTAGTTCAGCGCATGGCCCAGTCTCAGATTGATTTGGACAATGCCCAGCAAGCGTTGGATATTTTTACGCTTGATGCCCAGAAAAACGGTTTGAACGCCTATCAACAGGCTGCCGACTTGAAAGCACGCGCTGAAATGTGTCATGAAAAATACCGCCAGGCTGAAAACTCTCTTGTTTCTGCCTTGGAAGATCCGTTACTACCTATCGCGTGGTTAGGACCACTGTGGGGTAATTACAAAACTCAGTGGCAAGATGAGCAAGACTCAAAGCACTACGAGTTGCTGACTAAGGAATTCGCTAAGCGCGATGAGCGAATTTTAAAGGCACTCAATGGTAAAGGCATCGACTTTAGAAATGAGCTTGATCAGATACTTAAAGAAGATCTGAATACTCTTAAGCACAACGAAAAAGGCAACAAGGGATTCTTGCAGGGGGGAGACCCATCTAAGATTGAGCGCCAACTTTCAGAGGCTAAACTGAAACTGAGGGACGCTCGTGAGGAGCTCAAGGAGAATAGAGAACTCTTAGAAATCTCTCAACACTCTATTGACCAAATTCCGGCCATGGAGCAGCTCAATGATGTTTTTGTTAAGATGCAGAAGCACACTCAGAATGTAGCATCAAAGCAACTAAAAACAAAAGAATTAGAGAAAGAAATTGAAGATGCTCGTAGCAAATTTGCGCACTTTGAGTCTCGTTACAACTCGGCCTTAGCTAGATCTAGGAACGAACTCAAAGAGCATGCTTTCCAGGTAAAGTCGCTTGAAGCAGGCGATCGAGCTAGATCAACCTTGGACATCTTCCGTGACCGGCTCTTAGCATCTAAAGCCAAGTGGCTTTCAGAAATGATTACGTCAGAATTTAGAAATCTTTTAAGAAAAAAGAATTTTATTTCCAATGTTGTTATTGAGCCTCAAAGCTATGAGGTTTCCATTGTCGATATAAATGGCCATGTCTTGCCTATGGAGCGCCTTTCCGCTGGAGAGCGGCAAATTCTTGCTATCGCTGTACTGAGTGCGCTAATCAAGGAACGTAAAGGACGTTTCCCTGTAGTGGTGGACACCCCACTGGCCCGCCTGGACCGCACGCATCGTGAAACTTTAATTCACAATTTCTTTGCTCAAATTTCACATCAAGTTATGGTTTTGTCCACGGACGAAGAAGTTGAAGGCCCAGTATATAAAGCCCTTGAGCCACACTTGAGTCGCGAGTATGCACTTCTGTTCAACGATGAAGAACGCAGGAGCATAGTGAAAGCCAATCCAGCACAGATGAGCTTGGGAGTTCTTTAAGTGATTGATCGAATTAAGCTGACAGCGGCAGCGAAAAATCAACTAATTACAATAAAGCGCAGGACAGGAATCAATCATTACAACTCCATATGCCGACATGCGTTATGCATATCTCTGGCCGCCACTTCAGAGCTCGTTATTGAAAAGCTAAACTTTTCAGACGGCTTAGAAATTGACTGGAGCATTTTGACTAGCGGTTATGGCGAACTATATATAAATATAGTTCGCTCATCTTTGCCAGAGACAGTCATCAATGACGATCAACTCAAAGATATAATAACCAGCCATATCCATCGCGGACTGTCTTTTATCTTCAGCAGACCGGACAACGAGCTTTCTGAGGCTCTACCGGCCTGATAAGGCATGTCTAACATCACTAACCAGCTGAAGTCTAGACAAATTAAAGTCATCGTGATCTTTGCAGATGACTTTTAAGTTGCTAGGGGTTGCCGCTCCTGTCGAATCAATCAGAGCAATACGCAGCGATGAATTCAAAGAGGTTGCATTGCAATCTTCATGTTCACAGCGCTTTAGCAGCCCCATAGCACGTACAGTCCAAAAATAAACTGGAATTGTACGTATCGGCGTATTCTTTGTAATGCCTCCTAGCTTCAATCTAATTGGTGAGCCATCAACATCATATAAGGATGTTCTATCCTTCTTGTGGATATTACACCAGCCACAGCATAGCCTAAAGTTAGTAATATCATGCTCCCCTCCCCTTGCAAGAGGAAACATATGATCAATTTCTATCTTCAGATGGCGCTCGACGAGAACCTTTGGGTCTGAAAATATCAACGTACTTCGGCATCTTAATTACGGCAGAATTACCTTCAAAAAGCTCAACTGCCTCTTTTTCAAACTCGTCACCACATATCCAGCACCTAGGCTTACCGCCTGCTTGAGCCAGTAAAAGCTGACGATCTCGTTTGGTAAAGTTTTTCCGCTTCTCCATCAGAGAGATCTGTTCAACACGCTTCAATAGCGCCTCGCTAATGCGCTTTCGAATATCAGGCCAATGAATATTTTTAGGGATATTAAAGGTAGACTCTAAAGCGTTACTCACCTCATGGATAATATCAATAATCAATGGAGTCTTGTACTTCTCAATCAAAACATGAGGATCTACTACGCCTTCAATGAACCATTGCGCCCACAATCTTCTAATATCCGACTCGAGGTAATAATCCCTATATCGGTGTATTTTGGGATCTATCTGCAAACCGGCCAACTCCTGGCTAGCATCAAGATCCCACACGCTTTGATCGAATGCGTATGCCGACAGATAGAATTGAGGTAACAATCCTTATCTCCCGTCCGAGAAAGCTTTAACCATCGGAAGTTTTTTCAGCGCACTCGGTGCGCGACGATAGTTATACCACAGAGAAGACCACGTCTTCTTAGTAGCTGTGGCATCCTTCTTAATATTTCGAAGATTCCAACTCCTGGAGAAGAAATCATCTGTAGCACCCGCCAACCACAAATTGACGAGATTAGGAACTTCGTCAGTGCTAGGCAATATTACTTCTTTAGAATATAAGTATTCAAAGAAATCTGCGAGCAAGATATTCAAGTATACTTTATTAAAAATGTTTGAGCTTTTGGGTTTGCCCCAATAGTTATGCGCCTCCTCAGAGTTAATGTTAGCGAGATTATCTCTAACGGAGCTGAAAAACTTAATGAAAAAATCCTCCCAAGGCCCATTTTCACTAGCCCAAAATTCAATTGCCGTCGAATAACCTTGGTCGAGATAGTCTGCGACTACAGGACTTTGCACTAAAAATGCCTCACGCCAAAAGCTCGCGTAATCTAAACCTCTATCCTCATGATACAGCTTAGCACCTTGTAAAGTTCGAACGATTTGTACAAGACCTGAGAAAACCGTCCACTGTAATAGCTCAGCCGAAGATTCTTTTTTTAATCCGCGATCAACTTTATTGTGGAAAGGACTTTCAGGATCTATTACAAGCTTTGTCATCGCTCTTGAATTTTCTAAGGGAATACCAGCATTAACAAGCCTAGCCCTAACTTTCTCAAGCTCAGCCTCGGTCAAAGTAGTAGAAACAATAGTTCCCAAGAGGGCTTTACCGACAGGAACGGACTTCTGATTAACCACAACAAACTGAAATACTTGCTCTGCAGGTTCCGCATCTAGCAGAAGTGACACTGCAAGAACAGGGGATACTTCTCTCAAAAGCTGGAGTTTAGCTTCGTCTATTTTTTTCTGAAGCTCAGCCCCTGCATAGTCTTTTTTTAGTTCTTCATAAGTTTCCAACTGCCTTTGTTGCATAGCATCTGAAGCGAGAGCGTCATTAGCTGCGGCAATTGCACCGCGAAGCCTATGTTGACCATCAACTAAAACCACTGGAAGCAAAAATGAAATTAAACGGTCTTTAGTAAATCCTGCAAACTCGGACCTTGAACCAGCGGCTCCTTCGATACAAAGTCTTTCCCGAGCAGCGATAGCCCGGCGGAACTCAATGAGATGTGATTCTACAGCAGGAACGCCATCGGTATCGGAGCCAGACTCAAGCTCATCACCAATATCGCTTATGACTTCTTCATCTCCGTTTTCATCGTCAAAAAGCGAACGCTTTAAATTCGCAATATACTGCTCGCTTGGCTGAGCATTATCCAAATCGCTACCGAGTCGCTCATCAAGTGATGAACGCAGCATCCCAAAAAGTTCAGCGAAACTTTTATCATGCAGTGGACTGATTGTAACCTCTATTTTACCCAAACTAGAGTTTTTAACCTCACCCGCACCATCAGATTCAAACTTTACGAGGTTATCCGCCGGTGATCTGACAGCACAAAGTATCGGATTGTAACTTATGTTTTTTGGTTCACTATAAAAACTTTTTATCTGCTCGATTCGATTAGTATTTTCTATGCGCTGAAAACCTATAGTTTCAGCACTGTCACCACCATCCAACATCATCTTTTGTGGGATTCCGCTCCACAATGAGATATCGATGGCCGAAGCGAAAAACATTGCGCGACGCTCACTCGACTTCCCATCAAATTCGCAAACCGCATTGTACTCAAGCTTACTGTTATTTTGAGGCATCCTCAGCTCCTTGCTGCAAAGTGACCCGGTATAATAGAGTTATTTTCAGCAGGTTTCAATCGTCATTTAGTATACTCCAATATGTTGAGCTTTATATTTACACTCTCATTCACATTCACTGCAATAAACTCAGGCGCTCCTCGCAACAAAACGCCCCAATCTAGCGAATATCACCACAAGAAAATTTTCATAAATTACGTATTAATAAGTATACAAACTATTTACCCGCACCAACAGAATAAAAAACACACGAACATGTCAATAGATGATTTTCACTTAGCTTACTGGAATCAAATTTTTAATCATTCAGCAAACTTGTTTATACCCTAATTTAAGTGACAGCCCCCATCGCATCCGATGCTCATGAAGCAGCAGGGTTAACTTTATGCGACTTTTCGGCAATCAACCAAATTTACTTAAAATAATGATAAGACCTAGTTCAGAGGTATGCAGGGATGGCCACAAGACTGCGCTGAGAAAGGCATCCAGCCAACAAGCCGCTAGCAGGACCGGTACAATAGCCCTATCGCAGAGCTGTTGCGATCTTCCGCTACGGCACGAGAGGAACCTGCATAGGCGATACACGCACGGTGCAACACCTGAATGATAGCTTTTGTGCCATCATTAGGTTTTCGATGATATTCTGTAGGCTAACGATTCATGGATGACAAAAATGGACTTTACTCAAAACATCAAAGAACATCCCCACAACTGCAATCGGATTGTTAAAGCGTCTTACGCTGGGTGCCGTACTCGAGAGCTTGGTCCCTTAACAAATCAATGGACTGCTATGCACCAGACATCGATAATCCGAACCGTTCACTGCATCGCCGTAAGAGTTAGGATACGTTGGCGGGAGCTCCATACAAGCCTTATTTCCCGTGTAGACAAAATCTCCGAAAGTTTGATAAGAGCCTCAAAAATATTACTTACACGACTAAAGCCAGAAATGGCATTTGGCAAATGCTGGTAGCTTTAATTCCCTTTACGTACAATAATCTCCCCATTAACCAACAACCCAAAGCACTTCAATCATGACAAGTAAAAATATCATAAGAGCCAACCCTACAAAAGAATTTTTTATAAACATGCTCACGCGAGACATCGCAACGGATCGTGCGATTTTAGATTTAATCGACAACAGCATTGATGCAGCAATTCAAAACAATCTGCAAAATCCTGAAATCATAATTACTGCCACCAGAGATCTTTTTGAGATCAAAGATAATTGCGGCGGCCTCGATTTAGAAAAGGCAAAAAACTATGCATTTCGCTTTGGTCGCCCTAAGGATGCACCGCCCACTCCAAACTCTGTAGGTCAATTCGGAGTAGGTATGAAGCGGACATTATTTAAGTTAGGTACGAAATTTGATGTTGAATCCAATCACAATAACACAGCTTATCGCGTAAGCGTTGATGTTGATAAGTGGGTAAACCTAGATGAGTGGCACTTTTATTTCAAGCCATTAAAAATATCCAGCTTAAAAAATGGAGAAACAAAAATAACGGTCACTAAACTGAAAGATGAAACAGTTGAGAGCTTCTCAGAGGATCCTTATGTCAACAACTTAATGAGGGAAATCTCCTCTGCTTATTTCAAACAAATAAACAACGGATTTAAAATCACATTTAATAAGACACCAATAAAAAGCAAAAACATCACAATAAAGAGCTCAAAAGAGTTAGGCTTTGCTAAGAAGAAATTCAAATATGAAAATGTCGAAATAACCATAACATGCGGACTTTCAGATCGAGACAAAGAAGATAGTGGATGGTACATCGTATGTAATGGGCGACTAGTAGCCGAAGCTGACCAAACAGAAAAGACAGGATGGGGAAAAAATGGTTCAGTTAAATTTCATACTGACTTCGCGTACTTTAGGGGGTTAGTTGAGTTCTCTTGTGAAGACGCCGCAAAACTACCTTGGACTACTACAAAGACTGGTGTAGATGTAGACAGTAAAGTCTATAAATATGCCTTACTTCATATGGGGCAGTGCATGGAACCCATATTGAAATTCCTACGAGAGCGCACAGAGGAGAACAGTCATTGTGATCAAGGCTTGATAACCTCAACTCCCCTCGCAAATAGTATAGCCGCGGCTGATGCCATTAAAATACTCGAAGCCCCGTTGTCTGAAAAATTTATACGTCCTGAGAAAATAGTCCCTCCGAAACCAGATAAAAATCACACTTCAATTACCTACACAATCTCGAATGAAAAACTCGAGAGAGCCAAAGAATCGCTTGACGTTAAAACTGCGACCCAAGTCGGCAAGCTTACTTTTGATTACTATTATCAGTACGAGTGCGAAGATGAGTAATAGCGGGAGGAAAATAAACTATTCTATTAGACCAGCGAAAAGCATTGAGCGGAAGATGATGAGAGATATCTTCAGCTGCCTCCGCCATCATGCTCCGCTTAAAGACTACCAATACATAGGTTTTGGTTCAAAATACTTTGTCGACTTCTCCCTATTTCATCGCCACCTGGGAATAGAAAAGTTACTCAGCATAGAATCTGACTCTACTAATACTGAGAGATACGAATTCAACAAACCGTACTCATCAATCCAAATGAAGTTTGGTAAGTCCACAGAGGTTTTACCACAACTGGCCTCTCAGCCTGGAAAGAAAATTTACTGGCTAGATTATGATGGAGTCTTCTCTCCATACATGCTTGACGATGCCGCAATAATCGCGGGCACAATTGAGAGCGGAAGCATTTACACTGCAAGTTTCAATTGTTCACCTTTATTAGGCGGTACGTCCCACACAGACTTATCTGACGATGTGGAGGCTAGGCTTATAAACTTGGTTGGGAAAGCTTATGTACAACCTGGAATTGATGCAAGGGGCTGGAAGCAAAGTAAAAAACTAGCAATATTTTTGAAAGAATGCTTAAAAAAAGAGATACAGAAGATAATTTCCATTAGAAACACAGCGCTTCCTGAGCCCGAAAAAATTAATATTGAGCAAATATTATTTTTTCGATATGCCGATGGGTGTGAAATGGCGACTGTAGCTTTCGCTTTTTTCACAGAAAAAGATAGGCACATTCATAATTCGTGCAGATTCAATGATCTTTACTTCCACAGAAACGAAGACTCTGCCTTTGAGATTAAAACTCCAAACTTAACCATTAAGGAAATAAGGCATATAATGGAGACAATGCCGAATAGGGAAAAACTTTCGAAAAAAATATTTACCGATAAAGATATTGATGCGCTATGGGACAACTACAGGTATTTCCCAAACTTTACTGAGATAGAGTCTACATGAATCAAAGGACAATAGTTGAGGCTATAACCGAAGCGCTTACTCAAAGTGCCGAGTGCCTTTCAGCTCATGAAATTTATGAAATAATCGAAAGCAATAAGTTTTATACCTTTAACACCAAGTCGCCTGTAGGGGTCGTGCGCCAACAAGTGCGAAGGCATTGTGAAGGTTTGTCGTTCCCTTCGGCCATGCCTAGAAAATATTTCTTTCAAACTGCCAGCGGGAAATACGGACTAATTAAAAAGTCCAACGCATCAGCAACACCAGTTCCTGTAAGCAAAGACAAAATTCCTGAGGAGTATATTCAGCAGGCCCATGAAAAACACATTTCCGAAACTAAGCAAGAGCTCCTAGACAGACTTATAACTTTACCACCAAGATTTTTTGAGGCTCTTGTATTAGACCTACTGCTTAAAATGGGATATGGCATTAACGGGTCTATTAAACATAGCCTTCCAGGCGCGGATGGAGGGATCGATGGTGAAATACATTTAGATAGACTAGGATTTGATCGAATTTATGTCCAAGTCAAGCGATATGCGCTAAATCGCACGGTCGAGGCGTCTCAAATAAGGGATTTCATCGGCGCCATGAAAAATGGCGTAAAGGGGGCATTTATAACTACATCAAAGTTTTCAAAGCCAGCAATGAACTTTGCAGACAAGGAGCAACAGCAAAAGAACTTGGCGCTAATAGATGGCGACAAACTTGCACAACTTATGATCGAACATGGGCTCGGGATCATCGAAACAAAACAGTACTCTACGTACAAACTTGATCCAGACTACTTTTACGAGCTTTAAATTACCCGCCGACATTCATTGAAAACCAAAGTCCTCACAGTCCGGATAAGCCCTATTTTATACAAAGCTGCCAATAATTTTGCTCAGGCCCGCGAGAAAATCGGGCCGTAGCTTTTTACAAGCCTTTCGAAGCACGTGAAAAATGCGACGGTTCTATTTGGGCCAGCCAAAAATGCACTCAATGCCATTGCATTATCGATGCCCGAGCAGATCAAACTGCCTCGGTAAGCCGGGCTTGAGTTTGCACTCATCGCGCGTTGTGGGAGGCTGGTCGCAGCACTGATGAATACCTTGCATCGTAGCCTTTTCCGGTCAGCAACCATTGTATCGTTTGTGTGGTCGATCAATTATGCTTGTGCGGATATTGATATCATCCGGCCATCCATTCGGAACAAAGCATTAAGTGCTGAGCCCAAGAACAAGCTGATCAATTCGCTCAAGCCAAGCTGTAGAGTATCTTGGCCCTGCGACATCCAGAGTTAAAAATCAGGTATTCCAGGTGGTATCCCATAACAAACTTAAAACAAATTTTTCATATATATATCAAAGAAATAGCCATTCAATTCATACTACCCCGGCTCACTCTCCCGCAAAATAATCACTATCCACCTGCTTCACCTCATAAACCTGCTTAACACTCACCCCCAGATTATTCTCAACCATCAACCTGGCCAGCTCGCCCCCATCGATCAGCACCACCTTGATATCCAGCCCCAACGCCGCCTCCCGCGCCCCCGCCGAAAACTCCGAAGTGGTGATGAACACCCCCTTGCGCGCCCGCTGCCGGGTCAAGGCACCGATGAACTTGTCGATCTCCGGCCGGTGCACCGTATTAGTCCAACGCTTGGCTTGCAGGTAGATCACATCCAGGCCGAGCTTGTCCTCCTTAATGATGCCGTCGATCCCATCATCATTGGTGGCCTGGGTGGCTTTGCCAGCCTCCTTGCGCGAGCCGCCATATCCCATGGCCAACATCAGGTCGACCACCAGTTGCTCGAAAAAGCCTGGGCTTGCCGCCCTCACCTGCGTCAACAACTCTTCCTCGAGCGATTGCAGCAGCGCCTGATGGGCAATGTTCAATTGCTCGTCCGGTGTCGTGTCACCCTCGTCCAGGTTCGGGATTGGCGGGGGCACTCGCCACTTGCGGTCTGGCGGTGTGGAAATCGGCAAATTCGGGAAACTGTTTCAGCCAGCGCACAGTGATGCGCGCCGGGCCACTGATCAAGGCCTCACGGCCACGAGCGGTGATCTGAACCATGCCCTTGGCCGGGATGGTCAACAGCCCTGCCTTGTTCAAGTAGGTGCGCGCCCAACCCACCCGGTTGTTGATCACCGTTTGGTTGCCTGATGGCAGGCGCTCCTTGCGCTCTTCCTCTGTCAGCTGGAACTGCTCTGCAATGCACTCGCGCAGCTCACTGAGCGCCAGCGGCGTACCGTCCTCGACGGCAGACAGCACTGGGCGCATCACACTTTGAAAATCCGGGATCGACACATTGACTCCTTGTTCGCGTTCACCGTGCAGGGTGAACCTCAATTTCCACCAAGGCAAACGGACCTATCAAAAACACGCTAAGTACAGCCGTTTACAGCAATAGGGCCAAATGCCATCATCCCTCCCCCCTCCACCTCAGGCAAGCCAACCGCGTGGACCACAACTTCAAATTCCTCACCCTCCCCCACCGCTCCGGCGAGGTTGCGAACGTCTTCATCCACGGCTACTCGGCCGGCCATGACATGGAAGACCGCTGCAAACTGCGCAAGTACATTCCAACGTCCCTGCACAACTGCATCAATATCTTCGCCTTCTGGCCCTCTGGCCACTGGGCGCAGTTCGACAGTGCCTCCAGCGGTGGCGTGGCAGCGCTCGCCCGGATCAACGCGCTGGCCGGCGCGGGGGCCGCGGCGGTCGATCGCGCCATGCACTTCAACTCGAGCCGCAACCGCGCTACCGAGATGGGCAAACAGCTACTCGGGCAACTGGAGCGTTACCTGCTCAAGCATCACCCGTACGTGTCGAAGGTCAATCTGGTCGGGCATTCGCTTGGCGGTAGGGTCGTGGTCAGTGCCTTGCTCGACTTGCTGGATAAACCCGCTCATGAAGGCCTCGAAGTGGGCGAGGTGCTGTTGATGGCGGCGGCGGCCGAGCTGTCTGCAGAACAGGCGCAAGCCATCCAGCAACGCACCAAGTGCAAGCTGTACAACGCCTACTCCGAGGATGATCTCGTCCTGCGTTTCAACTTTGGGGAAAGCAGCATTGGCCGCCGGCCAATAACTCCGTGCAAGCATGAACATATTCACGATGTGTCCATGGCTCAGTTCGGTCATACCGACTATTGGCCACGCCTGGAAGAGGTACTGCGTGCGTCACGCTTCCATGGCTACACAGGCGGCCTGCCACGTTCGAATCAACCTGAGCCGGTCGACGAGGCCCCAGACCCCGTCCAGACCGACTACCTGCTCCACGATCTCCTCGAACTGACCAGTCCCGCCATACGCGGTCAAGTCGCCAAGCACCTGCGCAGTAGCAGTTGGACGACGCTGGAAGCTAAACCTGATCAATACCCGTTGACCCAGGAACTCCAACTGCTGGGCGGGCACTGCCTGGTCAACCTGGCACGAGGCCGGGGCCTCAAGTACGTGCAGATCCTGCTCATGCTGGCACAGCACTATGGCCTGGTGAACGAGCTGCACGACTGTGCCCAGGTGGTGGAAATGGAGGCGCTGCTGATCAGCAAATGCTTCCACTCTGCATTTGGCGAAAAGCATGTGCTTGCCTCGCGGCAGGATATCGTCCAGCACCTGGACGCGATGACCGAGCAAGGCTATTTCGAACAGGTCGACGCGCTGGCCGCGAGCCTTACCGTAACTTCCTACTTCTCGACACCCAAGGCACCCGCACCGGCGTATCGCAAAAGCGATTCGACCTTGCCGAGCGGCAGCACGGAAATCGCGCTCGCCTCGACCTCCGCGCTGTCATCGCTGAGCGGCCTGGTCCCGACCGAACGTATCAAGGCTGCGGTGACCAATCTGAAGAGCGCGATCAAACCGGGCTATTCGGCGCTGATCCCCGCCGTCGCGATCCTGTTCTACGCACGTCTGAAGCTGAACAACGAAGGTCTGCTCTGATACCACTGGACAGCCTGGTCCAAATATCTCTGTAGGAGATCGCCCAGCCCGTCGGGCTGCGCTGTCGCGCAGGGAACTGTTATCTCTGTGGGAGCGGACTTGCGGCGCGAAAGGGCTGCACAGCAGCCCCCAGAAGTTTCGATGGTGGCTCGGAATCTGGGGCCGCTACGCGCCCCTTTCGCGACGCAAGGCCGCTCCCACAGGGCCTAGATAAACCAATAAGTTACGGTTTGTTCCATGAAGGTGGCTAGAGCGACCGCCAGCGCTTGCGCGCATGGACATAAGCCGCCAGGTCACTGTAGCCAAGCTGTGCAGCAATCTGCGCTCGGCTATCCCCCTGCATTTCCAGGTACTGCTCAAGCTCCGCACGCACCCGATCGAGCAACACACGAAAACTGGTTCCCTCATCCTCCAGCCGCCGACGCAAGGTACGTGCACTCTGGTGAAGCTCCTGCGCCTGAGCCTCCAGGGTAAGCGATCGACCCGTGATCAGGCCCTGGCGAATACCCTGGGCTACCCGGGCCGACCAGCCACTGAGCTGGGACTGCTGCGCCAACCGGCGCTCCAGCTCCTGACTCACCACCTCCATCATCCCGGCATGCTGGGTCAGCAATGGCATCTCCAGCTGGGCTCGATTGAAGTACAAGCGGTTGTACCCGCAGTCGAACTGGATATCCTCACCAAACCACTCGCGGTACTCCGGGTAGTACGCTGGCCGACGGTGAGCGAAGCAAGCCCGCTGCGGCACGACCGCCGCGCCCATCCCCACGCCCATCACGCTGAGGGACATCACGCTGTAGTGCTCGACCATATAGCGCACCAGGCTGGCTGGCGCATCGATACGCAACTCCACCCCGAGGCAATCACCCTCTTCGACCAGCGCCAGGGTATCCATGTCCGATGCCAGCCGTGCATAGCGCGCCCAGAAGCGGATGGCCTCGGCCAGCGTGGCGCTGTACAGGCAGCCCTGGGCCAGCACATGCCAGTCCTGGCGGCTGAAGTGCGAGAACAGGTGCAAGCCGATCGCCGGATCATGGCTGGCCGCCTTGGCCCAAAGCTGCTCCAGCGCAAGCATGCTGTAGTTGCTGCGCGCCTTCAGCGAATGCGTCTGAAGGTAGCGCTCCAGCACCCGGCCGAGCGGGCCGCGGTGGAATCGCTCGGGCGATGGGTTGGCCGGTTCTCGGGTGATTCTGTCCGTTTCGCGCATATCGTCTGACGGCTTCGTGAATTCTTATGGGTGGGCACCGCCTTGATCGGCACCCACCGGAGAATGCCATGAGCACAACAATAACAAACAGCCCGATACCGATTATTCTCGCCATCCTGATCGGCTTCATCCTCCTTGAAATCACCTGCGCCTGCTTCCGTCAGCCCCGCGGCAAACGCCGGGACGCGATCATCGAGATCGTCGGCAGCGCCTTGCTGATGGTGGTCACCCTGCCGTTGGTCACGTTCCTCAGCAACAGCCTGCTGGAACACTTCGCGCCGCAACTGAAGGGCAGCCTCGCCGGCCTGCACTGGGTGCTTGGGCTCGTCCTGTTCCTGGTGCTGGACGACATGACCCAGTACTGGTGGCATCGCCTCAGCCACAAGGTGCCCCTGCTCTACTCGCTGCACCGCGCACACCATTCAGCGCCCTACATGAGCATCCGTATCGTTTATCGCAACAACAGCTTCTATTACCTGCTGATGCCCGGGCTGTGGTTCAGCGGGGCCTTAATCTACCTGGGGTTGGCGCCTGTGTACTTCGGCTACCTGATCGTCAAAATGCTGGTCATCTTCGGCGCCCACAGCAGCGTGCCCTGGGATGACAAGCTTTACCGCATACGCGCACTGCGGCCCGTGATGTGGCTGCTAGAACGGACGATTTCCACCCCCGCGACCCACTCGGCGCATCACGGCCTGAGCGCCGATGACGGGGTGACGCATTACAAGGGCAACTTCGGCAACCTGCTGTTCTTCTGGGACGTGCTGTTCGGCACGGCAAAGATCACCCGCCGCCGCCCGACGCATTACGGTATCGAAGGCATGCGCCCGGTCAGCTGGCAGGAGGAGCTGTTCTGGCCGCTGGTACGCGGCAAGTCGACCAGCCTGCCGACGGAATCGGACCAGGAGCTAGCCAAATGAGCCTGAATATCGTACTCGTGGCCGGCTCCAGCCAGCCGGACAGCCAGTCGGCGAAGGTGGCCGGCTTTCTCGCCCAACGCCTGCAGGCTTTGCAACTAAGCAAGCTGCCAAGGGTGATCGATCTGGGACGTGCGCCGCTGCCGTTATGGCCAGCCAAGGATGAACACGGACTCTGGGCCGAGTATGCAGCCCTGCTGCGTGAAGCCGATGCCCTGGTGGTGCTGACCCCGGAATGGCACGGCATGGCCTGCCCGGCGCTGAAGAACCTGTTCGTTTACGCCGGCTACCGCGAGTTGGGGCACAAGCCGGCACTGCTGGTCGGGGTCTCTTCTGGCCAGGGCGGCGCCTACCCGCTGTCTGAATTGCGTGCGTCCAGCTACAAGAATTGCCGCATCTGCTACCTGCCCGAACAGTTGATCGTGCGCCAGGTGGAGGACGTGATGAATGGGCCGGAAAGTGCCAGTTCGCAAGACCTGCGCATTCGTCGCCGGGCCGACTGGGCGCTTCAGGTACTGGGCGAATATGCCAGGGCGCTCAGGGGGATGAATGCGCGCGTCGAAATGGAGGAACCGGAATTCGCCAACGGGATGTGAGGGTAGCGGCTGCCTCGGCCTGCGCCCGCTTAACGCCTCGCTTCAATGAGATGACGGGTCGAATGCGCGACAAAAGGCTGGCCCTGGCGCATCTGGCTATCCAGGGCCAGCAGTTCAGCGCGGTACTTATCCACAGAGAAGTCCGGCACCCACCATACGCATTTGCGAAGAATCCACACGACTGCGCCTACGTCATGGAACAGCATGCGGCAACGGGCTGTGCGCAGGTCAGTCACCGTCAGCCCGGCTGCCTGCGCTGCTGCCACTTCGTCCTGCGGATCGCGCAGTTGCCGCTCACGTGGCAATGGCCCCAGGAAATGCTCGATCAACTCGAAGGCCGAGGCTGGCCCTACGTGTTGGGCGAAGTAGTGTCCACCAGGTCGGAGGACGCGATGAATCTCGGGCCAGTCCGGTTGCACAGGGTGGCGTGAGGTAACTAGCTCGAATGAGGCGTCGGCGAATGGGAGCGCGGCACCGGGTGCGACCTGCACGACTTCAACGCCGCGCGGTTTCAGGCGCTCGTGCGCCTTGCGGGCGTTGGGGGGCCAGGCTTCAGTTGCGCACATGAGGGGTGGAAAGTGCGGTGCCTCATCCAGTACCTCTCCGCCGCCGGTGTCGAGGTCCAGCGCTGCGCTGACGGCATCCAGGCGCTGCGCAAGGAGCTGGGCATAGGCCCACGGTGGGCGCTGCTCGGAGGCGCGTCCTGCCAGCCAGTCGAAGCCCCAGCCGGTCACATCGGCTGCGTTGGCTTCGGCTATCAGGTCGTCGAAGGGTTTCATTCGGTGGTCCAGGTTAATGCTTGTGGTCGGGCCAGTATAAGTCGGGTAGGAGCGGCCTTGTGCCGCGAAAGGGGCGCGTAGCGGCCCCGGGGTTTCAGTGTTGGTGCGCGGTCTCTGTAGAGGACCACCGTGGGAGCGGGCTTGCCCCGCGATTTGGCCGGATCAGACCGTGATGTTGCCTGGGCTGGCCTAATCGCGGGGCAAGCCCGCTCCCACGCCAGATTTCTTTGCCAGGACAGAAAAGACAAAACCCCTACCTGCTCGTGCAGATAGGGGTTTTGCGAAATGAATCTTGACGATGACCTACTCTCACATGGGGAAACCCCACACTACCATCGGCGATGCATCGTTTCACTGCTGAGTTCGGGATGGGATCAGGTGGTTCCAATGCTCTATGGTCGTCAAGAAATTCTGTTGCCAGAACATCCAGATGGATACTCTAGCCAATTCGGATATGTGATCTTTGTGGTTCGTCGCGAACTTTCGGTTCTTTCGTCTTCACCACCACAATTTGGCCTCGGCGCAAATTGCTTGGGTGTTATATGGTCAAGCCTCACGGGCAATTAGTATTGGTTAGCTCAACGCCTCACAGCACTTACACACCCAACCTATCAACGTCGTAGTCTTCGACGGCCCTTCAGGGAGCTCAAGGCTCCAGTGAGATCTCATCTTGAGGCAAGTTTCCCGCTTAGATGCTTTCAGCGGTTATCTCTTCCGAACATAGCTACCCGGCAATGCCACTGGCGTGACAACCGGAACACCAGAGGTTCGTCCACTCCGGTCCTCTCGTACTAGGAGCAGCCCCTCTCAAATCTCAAACGTCCACGGCAGATAGGGACCGAACTGTCTCACGACGTTCTAAACCCAGCTCGCGTACCACTTTAAATGGCGAACAGCCATACCCTTGGGACCGGCTTCAGCCCCAGGATGTGATGAGCCGACATCGAGGTGCCAAACACCGCCGTCGATATGAACTCTTGGGCGGTATCAGCC
>NZ_JBXVNN010000001.1:3475000-4982500 GCF_057284075.1 Pseudomonas sp. TE31087 | reverse complement strand
GCAGCGCCTATCAGACCGAGCGCCGCCCGCGCGGCGCATCGCGGCACAAGGCCGCTCCTACATCTGTTTCGGGCCAATTATGCCTGTGAAAGTATCGGCGCCTGCCTTGGTGCATGCCTCGAGTCGTGCGCAGCGGCAGTGGTGACCACGCTGAAACCGCGTCGGACCAACAAGGCGGACCAGGTAATGGCCCAGGAGCGATTGGCCCGAAACAAATGTGGGAGCGGGCTCGCCCCGCGATGCGCCGCGCGGGCGGCGCTCGATCTCATAGGCGCCAGAGAATCTTCGGCGAACACCTCTGGAACACAACGCCCCCCCACGGCGAACACCTCGCACACACAACCCAATCCCAAGACAGGCACCTCCCACATCTGTTTTGGGCCAGTCTGTCCTGTAATAAGGTTATCGCTGTACGCCTTGTTGGCCCAACGCGGTTTCGGCGTGGGCACCACTGGTTATCCTGCCGAACGCACCCCCACCGCGCTGCGGGAATGGCCACGCGTGGTGACGATACCCAGGAACGAGATCACGATCGCCAGGCTCAGGGTGGCGGTTACCTCGGCGCGGTGCTCCTCGGTGAACATCATCACGGCCAGGGCGCCACTGATGAACAGGATCACCGCCCAGGTCAGCCAGGGGAACAGCCACATGCGGAACTTGAGGTTGGCGTTCTCGCGCTCCAGCCGCCCACGCATGCGCAGTTGCGAAATGGCGATCACCAGGTACACCAGCAGCGCGATGGCGCCGGAGCTGGCGAGCAGGAACTCGAACACGCCCTTGGGCGCGAAGTAGTTGAGGATGGCGATGGCCGCGCCGATCAGGGTGCTGCCGAACACCGCGGCGCGCGGTACACCCACCTTGGAAGTGTTCTTCAGCAAAGCCGGCGCATCACCCCGCTTGGCCAGCGAGTACATCATCCGCGAGGCAATATAGATAGAAGAGTTCATGCAGCTGGTTACCGCGATCAGCACCACGAAGTCGACCATCAGCGCTGCATTGGGGATGTTCATGATTTCCAGCGCGCGCTGGTAGGAACCCACCACCGCCAGCTGCGGGTCATTCCACGGCACTACCGAGATGATCACGAAGATCGACAATATATAGAAGGTGCTGATGCGCCAGATCACCGAACGGGTGGCCTTGGCGATATTGCGCGCCGGGTCGCTGGACTCGGAGGCGGCAATGGTCACCGCCTCGGTGCCGATGAAGCTGAACATTACGGTGATGAAGGCGCCGACCACCGCGGACCAGCCCTTGGGCGCGAAGCCGCCGTGCTCATCCACCAGCGTGCTCAGCCCACTGACCTCGCGTTCCGGCAACCAGCCCGCCAGCGCGGCGAAGCCCAGGCCGATGAAACCGAGAATGGCGGTGACCTTGAGAATGGCGAACCAGAACTCGAACTCACCGTACTTGGCCACGCTGAACAGGTTGGTGCAGGCCAGCAGCAGTACCGAGGCCAGGGCGAAGATCCAGCTGTCCACCTGGGGGAACCAGGCGTTGAGCACATGCCCGGCAGCCAGCGCCTCGATGGGGATCACCAGCACCCAGAACCACCAGTACAGCCAGCCGATGGTGTAGCCGGCCCAGCGGCCGATGGCCTGGTCGGCGTAGGTGGAAAACGAGCCGGTGTCGGGGTGGGCCACGGCCATTTCGCCGAGCATGCGCATGACCAGCACCACCAGGGTGCCGGCCACGAAATAGGAGAGGATGGTGGCCGGACCGGCCGCCGCGATGGCGTGTCCGGAGCCGACGAAGAGCCCCGCGCCGATGATGCCGGCGATGGACAGCATCGTTACGTGACGTGGCTTGAAACCTTGAGCAAGGTTGCCATCAGTTCCCACGGTGTTCATTGGTCTTGTTCTCTTTTTGCTGACACAAGGAAGGGACGGGCAGGCGCGGGCGAAACGGTCTCCTCGGCTAAGGGCGGAGTACGTTGCGCACGCTCTGTTACGGCCTTCTCAAGCGCCCGGGCAACGCACCGTGGGGATGCGGGCTTCACTTTAAGCCGGGCGCGGCGCCAGCAAAATGCTCGAAAACGTCAGACAACTGTTCGATCACGACACTGCGTGCCCATGCACGTCAGTCAAGCCCCTGGGCATGCCTGTTTGCGTCATTCGCGGTCGCGTAGATAGTCCCAGTAGAAGTTCACCACCGCGAACACCACGATCACCGTGACGATCATCAGGCCGATCTGCAGGTTGCTCATCGCATTCTCCCGTTCATGGCGTTGCACGCATCAGGTATGGCGTGGGAGCGGGCTTGCCCCGCGATTGCGATTGCAGGGAAAACCTCTTTGCCTGGGCTGGCGCTATCGCGGGGCAAGCCCGCTCCCACACGACCACGGGCCAGGCGCTTGAGCGCCAGCACCATGAGCACACCCAGCAGCATCATCGCCAGCACCAGCACGGCATAGGCCAGCCACCACGGCACGCCCGCGGTCATCATGCTGAACTCGGACATGCCGCCAATGCTGGCGATCAGGTTCAGCGGCAGGAACACCACGTTGATCAGGGTGAGCTTGCGCAGGGTCTCGTTCATCGCGTTGTTGGCCAGGTTGCCGCGGGCATCCATCAAGCCGGCGAACACCGTCGAGTAGATCTCGGCCTGCTTGTGGCACTGGTTGTTCTCGATCACCAGGTCGTCGATCAGCGCCAGCACCTCGGGGTTGAAATGACGCTTCTCGCCATGGGCGCGCAGGCGCGAGAGCACCGCGCCATTGCTGTGGATGGCATTGATATAGTGGATCAGGCTTTCGCTGAGGTTGAACATCTGCATCAGGTGGTGGTTCTCCAGCGACTGCTCGAAACGTTGCTGCAGTTCGCGGGCGACCATCTTGATCACCTTCAGGTGCCCCAGGTAGTGGTGCAGGTTGTCGAGCAGGATGGCCAACAACACATCCATCGGATCGTGCAGTGCATGGCGCTGTCCGAGGCCGTCGAGCAGGGAGGCGTCCGGGGCGATCAACACCAGGTGGCCGTCGACCATCAGCATGCCGAAGGAAGACACCTGGAAGGCGAAACTGTCTCCCCCGGTGTAGCTCTCCGGGCGCTTCCAGATCAGAAACAGGCCATCGCGGTGCAGTTCGATGCGCGACACCTCGTCCGGGTCGAGTGCCGAAGCCAGGGCATGGGCATCCAGGTGGAACCACGCCTGCAACAGTTCACGCTCGGCGCTGTCCGGTTCAACGAACAGCAGCACCTCGCAATCGAGCCCTTCGCGCTTGCGCAACTGACCATGGGCCAGGCTGTAGCTTTCGATCATGCCAGCACCTCGTTACCAGGCTTGCCCCCGGCGCTTCTGCTCCAGGCGGCGGATGAATTCCTCCAGCACCAGGGTGTAGAGGTCGTCGTGCAGGTAGGCGTCCTCGATGCCGGCGTCGAGGTTGGGGTTGTCGTTGACCTCGATCACCACCACCCGATCACCGACCTGCTTGAGGTCGACGCCATACAGGCCATCGCCGATCAGGTTGGCGGCCTTCACCGCCAGCTCCACCACCGCCCGCGGCGCCTCGTGCACGGCCAGGGTGCGGCACTCGCCGTTGACCTCGTCGCGCTGGGCCTGGTGGTTGAAGATCTGCCAGTGGCCCTTGGACATGAAGTACTGGCAGGCGAAGATCGGCTTGCGATTGAGCACGCCGATACGCCAGTCGTATTCGGTGTAGAGGTATTCCTGGGCCAGCAGCAGCACCGAGTGCTCGAACAGTTCGCCGGTGGCGGCCTGGAGTTCGGCGGGGTCCTTGACCTTGATCACGCCCCGGGAGAAACAGCCGTCGGGTATCTTCAGCACCAGCGGAAAGCCCAGCCGCTCGCCGATGCCTTCCAGGGCCTGGGGGTTGTCGCGGTAGAGGATCTCGCTGGCCGGCATGGCCAGGCGATGGCTGCGCAGCAGGTCGGTCAGGTAGACCTTGTTGGTGCAGCGCAGGATCGACGCCGGGTCGTCCATCACCACCAGCCCTTCGCTCTCGGCCTTCTTGGCGAAGCGGTAGGTGTGATTGTCGACGCTGGTGGTCTCGCGGATCAGCAGCGCGTCGTATTCGGCCAGGCGGGCGTAGTCCTTCTTGCCGATCAGCTCGACATCGACCCCCAGTTGGCGCCCGGCGCGAATGAAGTGCTCTAGCGCCTTGGGGTTGGACGGCGGCAGCGCTTCGTCGGGGTCGTGAAGGATCGCCAGGTCGTAACGCGCCACCCGCCGCGAGCGCGGCTGGCGCCAGATCCGGCGACTGAAGCCATCGAGGGCGTTGGCGAACGGGTCCTGCTGGTCTTCGCGCAACTTGTGCAGCGCGCCGGCCTTGACCCCGGCGATATGCCAGGCGCTGGTCTTGCGGAACTCCACCAGCAGAATCGGACACGGGAAACTTTCGAACAGCTGGCGGGCGATGTCCTGCAGCGGTTCCAGATCGGTACGGCCGAAATACAGGGTCAGGGTGAACCCTTCGGTTTCGCCGTAGGGGTGATTGGCCAAGGCGCTCTCGAGGCTGCGCGCCATGTCGTCGAGGGCCAATCCGTATAACGACTTGCGGGTCAACTCACTGATACTTCTGACCGAGGGAATGACTTTATGCCCGCGCGCCTCGGCCAACAACGAACAATAATAACCGTGACCTAGATATTTATAATTTCGACATAGGTTTATTACCTGGACACGTTTGCCGTTATCGGCCTCGCGTGGCTCCTCCAGGTATTCCTGGGCTGTCACGACATCCTCGCTGGGCAGGTACGAAGCCCAGTCTTCACGCCGTTCCACGATGATCACCAGCTGACTTGACTTGTTATCCAGGGTCAGTGGATAAATAACACCAGTTGTACTTGAGTGTGAACTTTCCCCGGGCCAGCCAGGTAAGGGTTCCTGAAACGAAGACATGTTTGAAGCCCTGTGTTGGGTAGACACGGTTTCTATTAAGCACGAAGTTTTTCGAATGTCCCGTTTCATTACGCAACTTTTACGGCGGCCCTATGCACATCGAATTTCGCCTGGCAACTGTTGACGACCTGCCGGCCCTGCTGGCGCTGGAGAACCAGTGCTTCGCCCTCGACCGGCTGACCCCACGCAGCTTTCGCTGGATGCTGTCCCACGCCAATGCCAGCCTGCTGGTGGCGCAACGCGACGGCCAGCTGATGGGCTATGCATTGCTGCTGTTCCACCGCGGCACCTCGCTGGCCCGCCTGTATTCCATCGCCATTGCCGAACAGGCGCGTGGCCATGGCCTTGGCGCCCGCCTGCTGGAACAGGCCGAAGGCTGCGCCCTGGAGCACGAGCGCGCCTACTTGCGTCTTGAAGTACGCACTGACAATCCAAAAGCCATCGCCCTGTACGAACGCCACGGCTACCGTCGTTTCGCCCAGGTCGACGACTACTACGAGGACCACACCAGCGCCCTGCGCTACGAGAAGCGCATCCTCCAGCACCCGACGGGCGAGACGCGACCGGTCCCCTACTACGCCCAGACCACCGACTTCACCTGCGGCCCGGCCTGCCTGCTGATGGCCATGGCCGCGCTGCAACCGCAGCGCCCGCCGAGCCGTCGCGAGGAACTGCGCCTGTGGCGCGAGGCGACCACGGTGTTCATGACCTCCGGTCACGGCGGCTGCAGCCCTCATGGGCTGGCGCTGGCCGCCTGGCGCCGGGGCTTTCGCGTCAGGCTGCTGCTCAATACCGAGGGGCCGCTGTTTCTCGACGGTGTGCGCCAGCCCGGCAAGAAGGAAGTCATGCGCCTGGTCCATGAGGACTTCTGCGCCGAGTTGCAGGACAGCGACGTGGTAGTCGCGCGGCAGGCGCCCAATCTGCCCCGGGTACTGGCCGAAGGCGGCCTGGCGCTGGTACTCATCAGCAACTACCGGCTGACCGGCAGCAAGGCGCCGCACTGGGTGCTGGTCACCGCCTGCGACGACGACTTCGTCTACCTGCACGACCCCGACACCGACCACGCTCGTCACCGGCAGGTGCTGGACTGCCAGCACCTGCCGGTCAGCCACCAGGAGTTCCAGCGCATGAGCCTGTTCGGCGGTCGCAAGTTGCGGGCGGCGGTGGTGGTGTATGCAGGGAGTGAAACTGCGGCGTAAACAGAGACCGCCGGCTGACTGCGGTGCGGGCGGCCATCTTTCTACGTCTGCCCTCACCGCGATGGCACAAACCCTTACAACTTTTCATCCACGCTGCGGTTAACGTTCACCCTCACTTCACGGACCGGTATGGACGCCATGACACTCTTCCTCGACGACCCCGCACTCGCGCAGGTCGAGCACTACCGCGACGACCCGCACCTGCGCGCCGAACTCAACGCCCTCACCCGCCAGACCTATGGCTTCGACTTCGAAGCCTGGTACCAGGCCGGCTTCTGGCAAGCCGACAACCAGCCGTGCTCACTGGTTCGCGACGGGAAGATGCTGGCCAACGCCTCGGCCAACCTGCTCGATTTCACCCTGGATGGCCAGCACCTGCGCTGCGTCCAGATCGGTACGGTAATGACCGCGCCGCAGGCACAGGGCCGTGGCTATAGCCGTTTCCTGATGGAGGTGCTGGTGGAGCGCTGGGCAAGTAACTGCGACTTGCTGTACCTGTTCGCCAACAGCACCGTACTCGAACTATATCCCAGGTTCGGTTTTCGCCGAGTGGTCGAACACGAGTACTACCAGCCCTGGTCGGCGCAACCACGGGCCACAACCTTCCACCCGGTGAACCT
This sequence comes from Pseudomonas sp. TE31087, assembly GCF_057284075.1. Classification (NCBI taxonomy): domain Bacteria; kingdom Pseudomonadati; phylum Pseudomonadota; class Gammaproteobacteria; order Pseudomonadales; family Pseudomonadaceae; genus Pseudomonas; species Pseudomonas sp. TE31087. Next base: position 4,975,821 of record NZ_JBXVNN010000001.1, on the reverse strand, counting down.
GGATGATGGCGAACAACGTCAACGTTTCATCGATGCGGTGGAAAAGAGTTGTCCACAGGCGCGATTGAGCCTGGTGCCGAATGTGCCGCTGACGATGTTCTATTGCGATGGGCCCTACCGGGAGGCCTTGTTCCATTCCTCGGAGCATGAGGCGTATGTGGTGATGGAACAGGATGGCGAGCGGATGGTGCTGGTGGACGTGTTCTGCGAACGCGAACTGGCGCTGGCCGATGTGCTGGCTGAACTGGTCACGGCAACCACGCGGGAGGTGGTGCTGGGGTTCGCGCCGCTGAACTGCGAAGGCTTCGCGACACGGGTTGTGGATAACGATGATGCGTTGTTCGTCTGGGGAGCGGCACCTACCCGTGTCGATGGGCAGGTGCTGATGTTTCCATTGCTCTCGCATACCTGAATCGCTGGGCAAGCCTGCTTCCATGTCACCAGGTCAGGCAGATCTTGCCAAAATGCTTGTTGCTCTCCTGGTACTTGAAGGCCTCGACCATCTGCTCCAGCTCGAAGTGCTTGTCCACCACCGGCCGCAGGCCATTGGCGTCGATGGCGCGGACCATCGCCTGCTGCTGGGCGCGACTGCCCACCAGCACGCCCTGCAGACGGATCTGCCGTACCAGCGCCTGCACCAGCGGCAGCTGTCCGGCCACGCCAGTGAGGATGCCGATCAGCGACACATGCCCGCCGATACGCGCGGCGATCATCGACTGCTCCAGCGTGGCCGGGCCACCAACCTCGATCACATGGTCCACGCCGCGTCCGCCGGTCAGCGCACGAACCTTTTCGCCCCAGGCGGGCGTGGTCTTGTAGTTGATCAGGTGATCCGCGCCGAGCGCCTTGAGACGCTCCAGCTTGGCATCGCTGGACGAGGTGGCGATCACCGTGGCGCCGGCCAGCTTGGCGAATTGCAGGGCGAAGATCGACACGCCACCGGTGCCCTGTACCAATACGCTGTCGCCGGGCTTGAGGTGGTCATCGCTCATCAGGGCGCGCCAGGCAGTGACGCCGGCGGTGGTAAGGGTCGCCGACTCGGCATGGCTGTAGCCCTTGGGCGCGAGGGTGAAGGAGCTGGCCCGGGCGGTCACCTGTTCACGGGCATAGCCGTCGATGCCGTCACCCGGCACGCTGGCAAAGCCCTCGACCTGGGCCTGGCCATCGAGCCAGTCGGGGAAGAAGGTGCTGACCACCGCATCACCAACCTGGAACTCGCTGACCCCGGCGCCCACCGCAATCACCTCGCCGGCACCATCGGCCATGGGGATGCGCCGCTCGCTCGGCCCCCACATGCCGCTGACCACGGCGAAGTCGTGATAGTTGAGGGAGCTGGCGTGCAGGCGCACGGTGATCTCGCCGGCCTTGGGCGCGGCGGTTTCGCAGGTGCCGACCTGGACCTTGTCGTAGCCGCCGCCGGGCAGGACGTAGAGGGCCTTGGTGCTCATGGGTGGGTCTCCATCGAGGGAAAAGATGCAGTGCAGCTTAGACAGGTCTGGACGATCGCGGGGCAAGCCATCGCCAAGGTGACACCATTCCCCTGTAGGAGCGGCCTTGTGCCGCGAAAGGGCTGCGCAGCGGCCCCAGCCATTTTGGCTCTGATGATCCTGGGGCTGCTTTGCAGCCCTTTCGCGGCGCAAGGCCGCTCCTACAGAGGGATTGTGCAGGGCATGAGAGGCATCAGCCGAGCAACGCCCTCAGCGCCCGGCAATCGGCCGCATGCCAGTCGGCCAGCTGCGGCCATGGGTTGTCCGGCAGGTTGACCAGCACGGTGCGGGTGCCCGCGGCCCGGCCGCTGTCGAGGTCGAAGCGGTAGTCGCCGACCATCACCATCTCACCGGGGCTCACGTCCCAGGCGCGGGCGATCTGCAGCAGCCCGTCAGGGCTGGGCTTGGGCGCCGCCTCGTCGCGCCCGAGGATGTGCTCGACCGGGAAGCAGTCGGCCAGGCCGATGGCCTCGAGGGTGACATGGGCCAGTTCGCGGGCATTGCGGGTGAGGATGGCCAGCCGGCAATCACGCCCGGCCAGTTCACGCACCAGCTCCACCGCGCCGTCAGCGGCCTTGGAGGCGATTGCCAGGTCGCGCTCGTGCTCCAGCAGCCAGGCATGCTTGGCCGCCGCTTCCGCCGCCGGCAAGGCGGCCAGGTGGGTGAGGATGTCGTGGTCGGACGGGATGTCGAGCGCCTCGCGGATGGCCGCGAAGTCATGCACGGCGATCGTCAGGGTGCCATCCATGTCGAACACCCAGTGGCGAATATCCCCGAGGCTCATGCCCAGTCCTTGCGATGGCGGATCAGGCCTTCCTGGGTGGACGAGGCCACCAGTTGCCCGGCGCGGTTGAAGATGCTGCCACGGCAGAAACCGCGGGCGTTGCCGGCCCAGGGGCTGTCGGTGGCGTATAGCAGCCACTCATCGGCGCGCAGGTCACGGTGGAACCACAGCGAATGGTCGAGACTGGCGATCTGCATGTCCTTGCGCCACACCGACTTGCCATGGGGCAGCAAGGAAGTGGTCAGCAGGCCGAAGTCCGAGGCGTAGGCCAGCAGGTACTTGTGCAGCGCCGGGATGTCCGGGAGGTTGCCGTCGGCGCGGAACCAGGCGTACTTGATTGGTTCGCCCGGCTTGGGGTCGAACGGATCACGCTCGGTGATCGGGCGGATCTCGATGGGCTTGGCGCACAGCACCTTCTCGCGGATACGCTCGGGCAACTTGTCGGCCATGGCACTGGCCAGCTCGACTTCGCTGGGCAGGTTTTCCGGGCCGACCACGTCCGGCATCTGCGCCTGGTGCTCGAAACCGTCCTCGTCGTACTGGAACGACGCGCTGCAGGTGAAGATCGGCTGGCCCTTCTGGATCGCCGTGACCCGCCGGGTGCTGAAGCTGCCGCCGTCGCGCACGCGGTCCACCGAATAGACCACCGGCATGCTGGCATCGCCCGGGCGCAGGAAGTAACCGTGCAGCGAATGCACGTGGCGGGCGTCCTCGACCGTCTGGCTGGCCGCCGACAGCGACTGGCCGAGCACCTGGCCACCGTACAGCTGGCGGAAGCCCAGGTCCTGGCTGCGTCCGCGGAACAGGTTCTCCTCGATCGACTCGAGGCTCAGCAAGTCGACCAGATCGTCGAGTACGTGGCTCATGGGGTTCTCCTGGCAAGGCAATACGGCGCGGTTATACCGGCGAATGATACAGGGTTTTGCCGTTCATCCCGTCGTACGAATGGCGACCTATTCAGCCGCGCAGGTTCTGTTGCCAGCGGTCGCGGTCGATGCGGTACAGCACATGGGGGCGTAGCGGATCGCCGACGGGCAGCCGCGGGTGCTCGAAGCTGCCCGCCAGGTCCTGGACCATGCCGATGGCCTGCATCACCTTCTGCGATGGCAGGTTGGCCTCGGTGGTGAACGACACCACCTCGTCCAGGTGCAACTGGGCGAAGGCACAACGCAGGCAGGCCCAGGCCGCCTCGCTGGCGAAGCCCAGCCCCCAGTGGCGGCGGGCCAGGCGCCAGCCGATCTCCACCGCCGGGCCGAACGGGGCGGCGAAGTTGACGTTGAGCAGGCCGGTCATGCCGATGAAGGCGCCGCTGTCCTTGCGCTCCAGGGCCCAGAGGCCGAAGCCGTACTCGTTGAAATGACCACGGATCCGGCCGATCAGCGCCGCCGCCTCGACCCGGGTCATCGGCGCGGGGAAATAGCGCATCACCTGCGGGTCGGCGCACAGGGCGGCGAACTCGCGCAGGTCGTCGTCCTGCCATTGGCGCAACACCAGGCGCGGGCTTTCCAGTTCGAGAATGGGGGTCATCGGCACGGCTCCGAAATCACGGTCTGGCAGTGTACAGCGTAGGCCGCGCGCATCAGCCAGCCGATGCTTTTTTCACATCGGCTTCACCGCCCCCCGACAGGCCGCTTCGCACAATGCCGCCACTATCGCGGCCTTCGTCGACGCCGCACTGCCATCGGAGTGACGCATGCACCCCAGCAACACCCTGCACAACCCGGCCCTGCTGGCCCCCCGCAAACGCCGCCGCTCGCGCACCGTGGTCGGCGCCGTCATCGGCCTGCTCCTGACACTGGCCGGGGCCAGCACCTGGCTAGCGACGAGGACGCACATCGTGAACCTTGGCAATGAGCAACAGTTGAGCGACAGCGGCCTGCTGCAGGACTGGAAGGAAGGCGCGGTGATCGTGATGATTCGCCATGCCGAACGCTGCGACAGTGCCCCGGGGCCGTGCCTGGACGATCCAACCGGCATCACCCTGTCCGGCAGCCAGGCGGCGCAACGGGTAGGCCAGGGCTTGCAGCAACTGGGGCTGGCCGGCGCCGACCTGCTCAGCAGCCCGAAGCTGCGCACCCGCCAGACCGCGCACTTCATCCTCGGCCAGGCCGTGACCAGCGAAGACTGGCTGGAGCGCTGCGACCGCCCGTTCCCGGCCGAGGCCATGGCCCGCAAGCGGCCCGGGCACAACCTGGTGCTGGTGACCCACAACGGTTGCATCGATCACTTCGCGCGCCAGCAGCATGTGCCGGGCGGTGAACGCGAGAGCGGTTATGCCAGCGCGCTGTTCGTGTCGGTGGATGGCAACGGCAAGGCGCGGATTCTTGGGCGGATGAACGAGCCGGACTGGCAAAGGGTGCTGGCGTCGGCCGACAAGTGATCGGCTACCAGCAATTCGCCATCCCCTGTGGGAGCGGGTTTACCCGCGAAGCAGCCAGCGCGGTCTCTGGCACCCGCTATGCGGGTGATCGCGGGTGAACCCGCTCCCACAGAAGCCAGCAAAGCTGGCAAGATCGGTGCTCGCCCCCACCGCACCGACACCATGCCCCTGCCGCTGATCTACCACGACGACTACAGCCCCGAGTTCCCGCCGGACCATCGCTTCCCGATGGACAAGTTCCGCTTGTTGCGCGATCACCTGGTGGACAGTGGCCTGACCACCGACGCCGCCCTGCTGCGCCCGGAGATCTGTCCCAACGACATCCTCGCCCTGGCCCATGACCGCGACTACATCGAGCGCTATATGAACGGCGAACTGTCCCGCGAGGACCAGCGCCGCCTCGGCCTGCCCTGGAGCGAGGCCCTGGCCCGGCGCACCGTGCGCGCCGTGGGTGGCTCGCTGTTGACCGCCGAGCAGGCGCTGCAACATGGCATCGCCTGCCACCTGGCCGGCGGCACCCATCACGCCCACTACGACCACCCGGCCGGCTTCTGCATCTTCAACGACCTGGCGGTGATCAGCCGTTACCTGCTGGAGGCCGGCCGTGTGCACCGGGTGCTGATCTTCGACTGCGACGTGCACCAGGGTGATGGCACCGCGCGCATGCTCCAGGACACGCCGGAGGCGATCACCGTGTCGCTGCACTGCGAGCAGAACTTCCCGGCGCGCAAGGCCCAGAGCGACTGGGACATCCCCCTGCCCCGCGGCATGCACGACAGCGCCTACCTCAAGGTGGTCGAAGATGCGCTGAACTACCTGCTGCCGCTGTACCAGCCCGACCTGGTGCTGTACGACGCCGGCGTCGATGTGCACAAGGACGACGCCCTGGGTTACCTGCAACTGACCGACGCAGGCCTGGCCGCCCGCGACGAGCATGTGTTGCGCCAGTGCCTGGGCCGCGACATCCCGGTGATGGGCGTGATCGGCGGCGGCTACAGCAAGGACCGCGAAGCCCTGGCCCGGCGCCACGGCATCCTCCACCACAGCGCAGCGCGGGTGCTCGGTTGTTCACAATGACTGTGGAACCGCTTGTGGATAACCTGCGGGAAAGCCGCTCCAGCCCTTTAACTGCCTGAGCTGCAAAGAATTGATCGTTTTTTGAGCAGTGTCGTGACAGGCCCCGCTGAGGTAGAATGCGCGGTCTTTTCCACAGCCTGTCGCCCGCCATGAACGATCCCCGCCCCGCCTCCCGCCCCCTAGTCGCCGTGATCGGCGGCGGCCCCGCCGGCCTGATGGCCGCCGAGACCCTGGCCCGGCGCGGGATGGCGGTCGAAGTGTTCGACGCCATGCCCTCGGTGGGCCGCAAGTTTCTGCTGGCCGGCGTCGGCGGCATGAACATCACCCATTCCGAGCCCTACCCCGCCTTCGTCGGCCGTTACGGCGCACGCCAGGGCGAGATCGACACGCTGCTGCGCGACTTCGATGGCGAGGCCCTGCGCCAGTGGATTCACGGCCTGGGCATCGAAACCTTCGTCGGTACCTCGGGCCGCGTGTTCCCTCGCGACATGAAGGCCGCGCCGCTGCTGCGCGCCTGGCTCAAGCGCCTGCGCGAGTCCGGCGTGGTTATCCACACCCGGCACCGCTGGTTGGGCTGGACAGCCGAAGGTGCCCTGCGGATCAGTTATCCACAAGGCGAGCTGCAGGTACGGGCCGACGCCGTGGTGCTGGCCCTGGGTGGCGGCAGCTGGGCACGCCTGGGCTCGGACGGTGCCTGGGTGCCGCTGCTGGCCGAACGCGGTGTGGATATCTCTGCGCTGCGGGCGAGCAACTGCGGTTTCGAGGTCGAGGGCTGGAGTGATCTGCTCAAGGACAAGTTCGCCGGCGCCCCGCTGAAGAACATCGCCCTTGCCATGCCCGGCGCCGCGTCGCGCAAGGGCGAATTCATCCTCACCGCCCAAGGGGTGGAGGGCAGCCTGGTGTATGCCTGGTCGGCGGCGCTGCGGGAGGCGATCGACTGCGACGGACGGGCGACGCTGCTGCTCGACCTGCTGCCGGACCGGCCTGTGGACAAGATTGCCCAGGCCCTGGCCAAGCCCAGGGGATCGCGCTCGATGGCCAAGCACCTGCACGGCCAGCTCGGGATCGACGGGGTGAAGGCGGCCTTGTTGCGCGAGTTGACCGACCAGGCGACCTTTGCCGACCCCGAGCGCCTGGCGGCGGCGATCAAGGCATTGCCGATCACGCTGGTGCGGACCCGGCCGCTGGACGAGGCGATCAGCAGTGCTGGTGGCGTAAGGTTCGAAGGATTGGATGAGGGGCTGATGGCGCGCAACCTGCCTGGGGTGTTCTGCGCGGGGGAGATGCTGGATTGGGAGGCGCCGACTGGGGGGTACTTGCTGACGGCGTGCTTTGCCAGTGGGTTGCGGGCCGGGAGCGCGGCGGCGGATTGGCTGGTGCGCATGGTCTGAAGAATGCCGGGACCGCTTTGCGGTCCTTTCGCGACACAAGGCCGCTCCTACAGGTAATGCGCTGACCTCTGTAGGAGCGGCCTTGTGTCGCGAAAGGGCCGCAAAGCGGCCCCAAAATCTCAAGGTTTGCGCTTGCTAGGCTTGCCCCCAAAGCTCGGCACCTTGCGCACGGCCTTGACCGCCGGCGCCGAAGCCCCCGCCTCCTCGCTGTCCATCCAGCGCCCCAGACCACGCTTGGCACTGTTCTCTTTCGGTTTCTTGGGCTTCTTCGGCTTTTTCAGCACCTGGCCACTGGCATCGGTCACCGGCACCCGGTGATCGGGGATGAAGTCCGGCTCCTCATGGCGCGGCAGCACCTGGCGGATCAGCGTCTCGATCGACGCCAGCAGTTGCACCTCGTCGGCGCACACCAGCGAGATCGCCTCACCCTTGTTGCCCGCGCGGCCGGTCCGACCGATACGGTGCACATAGTCCTCGGCGACGATCGGCAGGTCGAGGTTGACCACCAGCGGCAGGTCGTCGATATCCAGGCCGCGGGCAGCCACATCGGTGGCCACCAGCACCTGGACTTCACGCGCCTTGAAGGTGTCCAGGGCGCGCTGGCGGGTGGCCTGCGGACGGTCGCCATGGATGCCGTCGGCGTTCACGCCCTCGGCCAGCAGACGCTCGACCAGTTGGTCCACGCCATTGCGGGTCTTGGCGAACACCAGCACCTGCTTCCAGCGCTGCTTGCGCAGCAGGTGGCAGAACAGGTCGGCCTTGCGCTTCTTGTCCACCGGTACCAGCCATTGCTTGACCGTGTTGGCAGCGGCATTTCGCGGGCTGACTTCGATGCTCAGCGGGTCGTTCAGCGCCAGGCCCGCGAGCATACGGATCTGGTCGGAGAAGGTCGCAGAGAACAGCAGCGTCTGGCGCTTGCGCGGCAACGCCGCATACACCGCCTGCAGCTCTTCGGCAAAGCCCAGGTCGAGCATGCGGTCGGCTTCGTCGAGCACCAGGGTCTGCACCTGGCCGAACTTGATGGCGTTCTGGCGGAACAGGTCGAGCAGACGGCCTGGGGTGGCCACCAGCAGGTCGACGCCACGGCGCAGGCGCATCATCTGCGGGTTGATGCTGACGCCGCCGTACACCGCGTAGGTGGACAGCGGCAGGTTCTCGGCATACTCACGCACATTGGCGTGGACCTGCTCGGCCAGTTCGCGGGTCGGCACCAGCACCAGCGCGCGCACCGAGTTGCTGGCGACCTTCTCCCCTTCCAGCGCCAGGCGTTGCAGTACCGGCAGGGCGAAGCCGGCGGTCTTGCCGGTGCCGGTCTGGGCGGCGGCCATCAGGTCGCGGCCGGCGAGCACGGCGGGGATGGCCTTGGCCTGGACCGGGGTGGGCGTGGTGTAGTCCAGCGTCTGCAGGGTGCGCAGCAGCGGTTCGATCAGGCCGAGTTGGGCGAAATTCATGGCAATACCGTCAGGGGGTTCAGCGAAGGCGGCAAGTTTACCCCAGCACCACGGTGGCCCAAAGAACAAAGGGCCTGTGGGAGCGGGTTTACCCGCGAAGCCGACACCGTGGTGGATGGCACGGGCTTCGCCCGTGTTCGCGGGCAAGCCCGCTCCCACACGGATCGCGCCAGATTCTAGAAATTGAGCAAGACAGTTGCTCCCACAGGGTCAGAAGTCCGCTACCTTATTTGCACACCCCTTCTTTGAGCGGCACTGGCGACTCCGGCGCCTTGCGCCACTGCGGCAGGCCGATCAGCACCACCGCGCCGATGATCACCGCCATGGCCACGCACTCCTCGGCGCCGATCTGCTCGCCGGCGAAGACGATCCCCAGCAACACCGCCACCGCCGGGTTGACGTAGGCATAGCTGGTGGCCGCCGCCGGGCGCACGTGCTTGAGCAGGTACATGTAGGAACTGAATGCCAGGATCGAGCCGAAGAACACCAGGTAGGCCAGCGCGCCCCAACCGGCGGCGGTGGGCATCTGGGTCAGGCGCTCGCCGCTGACGGCACTGCCGATCAGCAACGCGGCGCCGCCCACCAGCATTTCTGCGGCACTGGCCATCGCGCCCTGGGGCAGCGGCAGGCTCTTGCTCCACACCGAACCGAAGGCCCAGGCTGCCGCGGCGAACAAGATCAGCGCCGCGCCCATGGGGCTGGCCTGCAGGTTCGAGCCCATGTTGAGCATGCCGATGCCGACCAGCCCAAGGGCGATCCCCGCCCACTCCAGGCGCGAGTTGCGATGGCCGAAGAACAGACCGAACACCAAGGTGAACAGCGGCACCGTGGCCACCGCCAACGCCGCCACGCCCGAGGCGACCCCGGCATGCTCGGCCAGGGTCACCCCGCCGTTGCCGCAACTAAGCAACAGGAAACCGATCGCCCCGGCCGCGCGCCACTGGGGCCAGGTCGGCGCCGGCACACCACGCCAGCGCAGGAAGCCATAGAGCAGGCTGCCGGCAATCACGAAACGCACCCCGGCCATCAGCATCGGCGGCCAGGACTCCACGCCGATGCGGATAAACAGGTAGGTCGAGCCCCAGACCAGGTACAGGGCAAGAAAGGCGCCAACAAGCAACAACGGGAAGCGACGGGAGGAGGACATGGCAAGGGCTCGAAATCCGTTTACGGGTGGATTAGTTTAGAAAGGCCCAGGCGCAAACTTAAGTTACAAAACACGTTTAAAACACCAAAACACTTTGTAATAGATGGTTGTTCGGCCCCCTTGCCGTCGATTACAAAGCCAACAGGAATCACCATGGACAAGTATGACCGCATGCTCCTCGCCGCCCTGCTGGAAAATGGCCGGGCCACCTACGCGCAGCTGGCGCGCCAGGTCAATCTGTCGGCCCCGGCGGTGGCCGAACGGGTGGCCAAGCTGGAAGCCAGCGGGGTAATCAGCGGCTACACGGCCAAGGTCGATCTGGAGAAGATCGGCCTGCCGATCCAGTGCGTGATGGAACTGCGCCTGGCCAGCCATGGCAACCAGCAGGCCTACGAGGCCCTGGAGAAAATCCCCGAACTCACCGAATGCCACCGGGTGACCGGCGACCCGTGCGTGATCATGCAGGCGGCCGTCACGTCGATGGGCGAGTTGGAGGCGCTGATCAACCGCGTATCGCAGCTGGGCTTCACCAAGACCTCGATCATCCTGTCGAGCGCAGTGGCGCGACGGGTGCCGCTGGGGCACCTGGAGGGCAACGGCAAAAAGAGCTGAAACAGCAGCGCGGAAGCGGCGGTTCGCCGTTGCGACTTGGCCCGCGATAGAGCCGGCATTGCGATCACGGGGCAAGCCCGCTCCCACGCACTGCTCCCACGCACCACTCCAGCCCGGAACCTGTGTACAGGTCAGTGGCGCAACAGTAACTTGCCTTCGATGGGCACATAACGGCTGGCCGCGCGGATCAGTGCCAGGGCTGTCAACCCGGGTACACCGTAGACCACCGTTTCGACGCCATGGCGTTGCATAGCACGCTCCAGCAACAGGTCGAAATCACCGTCGCCCGAGGCCAGCACCACCTGGTCGACCCGCGCCGCCGCCTCGATGACATCGAGGGTAATGCCCACGTCCCAATCGCCCTTGGCGGAACCATCGGCGCGCTGGATGAAGGGTTTGAGGCGCACCTCGAACCCGAGGTTGCGCAGGATCTGCTGGAATTGCTGCTGCTTGCTGTCGCCACGGTCGATGGCATAGGCCACCGCCTCGACGATCTGCCCTTCGCGGCTGACCTCGGCCCACAGCGCGGCGTAGTTGAAATGGCAGCCATGGCCTTGGCGAACCGTGTAGTAGAGGTTCTGCACATCGGCGAACAGGGCGATTTTCTTCAAGCGTGGACACCTCGTGTCTGCGGGGCTGCCTGGCAACCCCGCACCATGATTCAACCCTTGGCCGATCGGTCGATCGAGAAGCCAGCCCAGTCCTGGCTCACCGGCATCAGCTCCAGGCTGTTGATGTTGATATGCGCCGGCTGGTTGAGGATCCAGAAGATGGTCTCGGCGATATCCTGGGGCTGGATCGGATCGGCACCGGCGTAGGTCGCATCATACTTCGCCTGGTCCCCACCGAAACGCACCAGCGAGAATTCGCTCTCGCACAGCCCCGGCTCGATATTGCTCACCCGCACGCCGGTCCCTCGCAGGTCGCAGCGCAGGCTCAGCGAGAACTGGCCGACGAAGGCCTTGGTGCCGCCATACACGTTCGCGCCCGGGTACGGGTAGTTGCCCGCCACCGAACCGACGTTGAGGATCGACGCGCCGCGGCCATGGGCAATCAACCGAGGCAACAGCAAGCGAGTGGTGTACATCAGCCCCTTGATGTTGGTGTCGACCATGGTTTCCCAGTCGTCCAGGCTGCAGTTCTGCGCGGCGTCGACACCCAACGCCAGGCCGGCGTTGTTGACCAGGCCCTGGAGCTTGTCGAAGGTCGGCGGCAGGCTGGCGATGGCTGCCTCCATCGCCTTGCGGTCACGCACGTCGACCACCAGGCTATGCACCTCGGTCTTGGCCGACAGTTCCTGGCACAACGCATCCAGGCGCTCCTTGCGCCGACCAGTGAGCACCAGCTTCCAGCCGGCGTCGGCGAAACGGCGGGCGGTGGCCTCGCCAAAACCGGACGTCGCGCCAGTGATGAATACGGTGGATGTCATGCTCTTCTCCTCAGCGTGGGATTGTCGTCGACTGGCCTCGCAGCATGCCCGGCGCAAGGCCCGACCACAACCGTCATCGCCACTGGTCAAAAAACGTACTAACCCCGCTGAGGCCCGTGATAGAAGGGCTGCGCCGGGCTATGCGCATCTTATCCACAAGGCTTTCCCCACGGATTGGGGGCAACTCGTCGGGTCAAGGGAACCTCTGTAGGTTGTGGACATCGCTGCATGATGGCGCAACGCTTTCAACCATGCTGCCTGTGGCGGTCTGTCCAAGGTTTTTTCACAGAGTTATCCACAGAAAGCAACGCGCTCTGGGCAAACCGATCTGCTGCGCAAAACCCATGCAAAATCATGCACAAGCAGCACTTGATCAAAAAACGATCAAATACTTGGAGGCGCTGGTTTATCTGGGCTGGAGCGAGGTGCCACCATGTTTTCCACAGGCGGTTCCACACAATCCGTGGAAAGTTTTCCACTTGTGGAAACAAGGGTTTGCAGTGGGGATGTGGAGTGTTTCAAGAAAGATATGCGACAAGTTGTCCACATCTGCCGTCTGGCATAAAACGCATCGCGGGGCAAGCCCGCTCCCACAGACCCAACCGGCACCTGTGGGAGCGGGCTTGCCCCGCGATCTGCGAAGAATAAGTCAGTGCCCGCCCAGATAGGCGTTACGCACCTCCTCGTTGACCAGCAGCTCCTGCCCCGTCCCGGTCATGCGAATCTGCCCGTTGACCATCACATAGGCTCGATCAGACAGCTTCAGCGCGTGGTTGGCGTTCTGCTCCACGAGGAAGATGGTCATGCCGGTCTGCGCCAACTCGCGCAAGGTGGAGAAGATCTGCTTGACCACGATCGGCGCCAGCCCCAGCGAGGGCTCGTCGAGCAGCAACAGCTTGGGTCGGCTCATCAGCGCGCGGGCGATGGCGAGCATCTGCTGCTCGCCGCCGGACATGGTCATGGCGCGCTGGTTGCGCCGCTCCTTGAGCCTCGGGAACAGCTCGAACATGCGCTGCATGTCCTCACCGGCATGTTTGTCGCCAATCGGAATGGTGCCCATCATCAGGTTCTCCTCGACGGTCATGTCGGGGAACACCCGGCGCCCTTCCGGAGACTGGGCGATGCCGTTGGAGGCAATGTAGTGCGACGACTTGCGGGTGATGTCGGTGCCGCGATAGACGATCTGCCCGGAGGCCGCCCGCGGCTGGCCGAAGATCGACATCAGCAACGTCGACTTGCCCGCGCCGTTGGCGCCGATCAGGCTCACCGTCTCGCCTTCGTTGATGTGCATCGAGACTTTCTTCAGGGCCTGGATCGGCCCGTAGAACACATCCAGGTCCTTCAACTCGAGAATGGGCGCGCTCATATCAGCTCCTCTTCGTCTGCGCCCAGGTAGGCGGCGATCACCGTCGGGTTGTGGCGGATGTCCTGTGGCGTGCCCTCGGCGATCACGTTGCCGTGGTCGAGCACGACAATATGATCGGAGATGCTCATGACCATGCCCATGTCGTGCTCGATCAGCACCACGGTGATGTCGTGCTCGTCACGCAGCACGCGGATCATGCGGCTGAGGGCCTCGGTCTCCTGCGGGTTGAGGCCGGCGGCCGGCTCGTCCAGGCAGATGATCTTCGGCCGCGTGCACATGGCCCGGGCGATTTCCAGACGGCGCTGCTGGCCGTACGACAGCTCGCCAGCCAGGCGGTTGGCGCAATCGACCAGGTCGACCACCTCCAGCCAGTAGAACGCATGGTCCAGCGCGTCGCTCTCGGCCTTGCGGTAACCCGGGGTGTTGAGCACGCCGGCCAGCAGGTTGCGGTTGACCCACATGTGCTGGGCCACCAACAGGTTCTCCACCACCGACATTTCCTTGAACAGGCGAATGTTCTGGAAGGTGCGCGCAAGACCTGCGCGGTTGACCAGGTGGGTCCCGCCGAACATCTTGTAGTACAGGCGGTTGGCGAAGCGCGCCGGCGAGACGAAGTCCGCCGCCTGGAAGCGCTCGCCGAGCAGCTGGATGACGTTGGTGTGGCTGCCGCGCACGTTCAGCTCGATACGCCCGCCGCTGGCCTTGTAGAAGCCGGTGAGGCAGTTGAACACAGTGGTCTTGCCGGCGCCGTTGGGACCGATCAGGGCGAAGATCTGGTTACGCTTGACCTTCAGGCTGACATCGCTGAGCGCCTTGATCCCGCCGAACTGCATCATCAGGTTGTCGACCGACAGAATGATTTCGTCGCTCATGGCGCCACTCCTTTACGCGGGACCACGCCGGTGCGGCTGATGCGGATCAGCCCCCGCGGTCGCCAGATCATCATCAGCACCATCAGCACGCCGAACAGCAGCACCCGGTACTCGGAGAAGCTGCGCAGCAGCTCCGGGGCCACGGTCAGCACGAATGCCGCTATCACCACGCCCACGGTCGAGCCCATGCCGCCAAGCACGACGATGGCCAGGATCAGCGCCGACTCGAAGAAGGTGAACGACGACGGGTTGACGAAGCCCTGGTAGGTGGCGAAGAACACCCCGGCCAGGCCGGCGGTGGAAGCGCCCAGGGTGAACGCCGAGAGCTTGACCAGTACATGGTTCAGGCCCATGGAGCGGCAGGCGATCTCGTCCTCGCGCAGGGCCTCCCAGGCGCGCCCGACCGGCATGCGGGTCAGCCGGTGCTTGATGTACAGCACCGCCAGCACCACCAGGAACAGCACGGCATAGATGAACACGAACTTAAGGTTAGGGTTGTAATCGAAGCCGAAGAACTCATGGATCGGCACTCCGCCGTCCTTGGCCCGGCGGCCGAACTCCAGCCCCAGGAAGGTCGGTGACGGCGCCGGCATGCCGTTCGGGCCGCCGGTGAACGACAGCCAGTTGTTCAGCACCAGCCGAATGATCTCGCCGAAGCCCAGGGTGACGATGGCCAGGTAGTCGCCGTGCATCCGCAACACCGGGAAGCCAAGGATGCACCCCGCCAACGCCGCAGCGATCGCCGCCAGTGGCAGCACGCTCCAGAAGCCCAGGCCCAGGTACTGGTAGCCGAGGGCCAGGCCGTAGGCGCCGATGGCGTAGAACGCCACGTAACCCAGGTCGAGCAGGCCCGCCAGGCCGACCACGATGTTCAGGCCCAGGCCCAGCAGCACGTAGATCAGGCCGAGGATGACCACGGTCAGCAGGTACTTGTTGGCGAACACCGGGAACACGATGGCGATGACGATCAGCGCCGGGATGATGTAGCGCAGCCGCGACTTGTAGTCCGGCGCCAGCACATGCACGCCCGAACCACCGCTGTCGAAGCCCTGGAGCATGCGCTGGCCGGTCGGTGTCTGCAGGAACACGCTAAGGATGAAACGCCCGATCATCACACCGCCGACCAGCCAGGCCACGCGGGCCGGCTCGGCGTTGAAGCTGTAGCCGTCGAGCACCACGCCGACGACCGGACCGAAGACGATGAGCGCCAGCAGGCCGGCGACGATCGTCTCCAGCAGGCTGCGTTTGAGGTCGAAACCCTTGGATTGGGCAACAGAGGCAGAATTGGCAGCGGACATGTTCACACCTTAGCCACGAGCGGGCGACCCAGCAGGCCTTGGGGACGGAAGATGAGGATCATCACCAGCAGCGAGAAGCTGAACACGTCCTTGTAGTCGGAGTTGATCAGGCCGGAGAACAACGACTCGGAGATCCCCAGGATGATGCCGCCGAGCATCGCCCCCGGCAGCGAGCCGATACCGCCGAGCACCGCGGCGGTGAACGCCTTGATGCCGATGATGAAGCCGGCGTAGAAGTCGAAGGTGCCGTAGTTCATGGTGATCAGCACGCCGGCCAGCGCAGCCATCACCGCACCGATGACGAACACGTAGGAGATCACCCGGTCGGTGTTGATGCCCAGGATCGAGGCCATCTTGCGATCCTGCTGCGTCGCCCGGCACATGCGCCCGAGCTTGGTGTACTTGATGACGTAGGTGAGCAGCGCCATGCCGACGAAGGCGGCCACCAGGATGAAGATCTTGGTGTAGGTCAGCTGCACGAAGCCTGTGCCGACCTCGACGCGCATGGCGCCTTCGAGCAGGGTCGGCACGCCTTGCTGGCGGGCGCCCTGGCTGATCTGCGCGTAGTTCTGCAGGATCAGCGAGATGCCGATGGCGCTGATCAGCGGGGCCAGGCGGGTGGAGTTGCGCAGGGGTTTGTAGGCGATGCGTTCGATGGTGAAGCCATAGACGCCGGTGACGACGATGGTGAACAACAGGGTGCCCAGCATCAGCAGCGGAAACGACTCGATGCCGAAGTAGGCCAGCAATGCCAGGCTGATCGCCGCGAGGTACGCGGAGATCATGTACACCTCGCCGTGCGCGAAGTTGATCATGCCGATAATGCCATAGACCATTGTGTAGCCGATGGCGATCAGGCCGTAGACCGACCCGAGGGTCAGGCCGTTGACCAGTTGCTGCAGGAAAATACCATCCATAACGCAATCTCACCTGATTGAGATTGCACGAGCGCCGACCACGCAGGATCCGGATGCAACGGCCCTCGCAGCGCAGAACTGTGCAGATCTACTGACAATGACAGGTACCGCGGGGCTACGGCCCGGTGCGACACGCACGCGGGCCGTTGGCCGTTGTTATTGTTGTTTTTCCAGCTGGTGGTACTTGCCGTTGGCATCCCACTGGTAGACCACGTAGTCGGAGACAGTCAGGTCGCCCTTGCTGTCCCACTTCTTCTCGCCCATGACGGTCTTGACCGGGTTGGCCTTGAGCCACTTGGCGGCGTCCTCGCCCTTGTTCGACTTGGCGCCGTTGAAGGCGGCGGCCAGGGCCTGGACCGAAGCATAGGCGTACAGGGTGTAGCCCTCAGGCTCGGTGCCGTTCTTGCGGAACTCCTCCACCACGGTCTTGCTGTCGGGCAGCAGGCGTGGGTCGGCGCCGAAGGTCATGTACACGCCGTTGGTGTACTGGGCGCCGCCGGCGGTGGTCACCAGTTCGTCGGTGACGATGCCGTCGTCGGACATGAATGCCACATCCTTCAGGCCTTGCTCGCGCAGTTGGCGTACCAGCGGGCCGGCCTCGGGGTGCAGGCCGCCGAAGTAGACGACATCGGCACCGGCGGAACGGATCTTGGTGACCACGGCACTGAAGTCCTTCTCGCCACGGGTCAGGCCTTCGTACAGAACCGGTTTGACGCCACGTTTTTCCAGTTGCGCCTTGGTCGCGTCGGCCAGGCCCTGGCCATAGGTGTCCTTGTCGTGCAACACCACGACCTTCTTGCCCTTGAGCACATCGACGATGTAGTTGCCGGCGACGATGCCCTGCTGGTCGTCACGGCCGCACATGCGGAACATCGCGGACAGGCCGCGCTCGGTCACCTGCGGGTTGGTGGAGCCTGGGGTGATGGCGATCACGCCGGCCTCGTCGTAGACCTCGGAAGCGGGGATGGTGTTGGAGGAGCAGAAGTGACCAACCACGCCCGCCACCTTGTCCTGGTCGACCAGGCGGTTGGCCACCGCCACGGCCTGCTTCGGCTCGCAGGCGTCATCGCCCTTGACCAGGACGATCTTCTCGCCGTTCACGCCACCGGCCTTGTTGATCACATCGGCCGCTGCCTGCGCACCTTTCATGTACTGCTCGCCAAACGCTGCGTTGGCCCCGGTCATGGGACCCGCGACGCCGATCTTGATGTCGGCCTGAACATACGAAGAAACACCCAGTGCCGTGGCTACGGCCAGTGCCAGGAAACCTTTCTTGTAAAACGTCTGCGACATGAGGTGGTGCTCCTAGAGTATTTTTTTTGGTTGGCACTACAACTTCTCAGCCCTGTGCTCCGAGCAAGGGCCGTGCCAGTGGTTTTGTCTTCCGGGGAAACACACGACAGGGGGTGAACAGAGGCGACCGGCGGCCTTTTCTTTATTGAGCGTGCAACCGTCTACTGCGCAGCGAGCGCCACCGACACGCCTAGACAAGGAGCAACCTTCGAGCACCATCATTGCAACCCTTGCGAGTGTTAACGTGCAACCGACCTGTAACAGCGGACGTCACCGAACTGCACACCGCTGGTGCGTGACTGCTACAGGCGGCACCGTTAGAAGGCTAGTCGGTGCACGGGAAATTACCTGTAGCGGCGAAGATCGCGGGCGGCGTGGGAGCGGGCTTGCCCCGCGATCTGGCACAATGGTCGCCATTGCCCGCCTTGGAGCTTCCCCCTGATGAGCGAGAGCGCATTCGCCGAGCGCATCGTGCACAACCTGCTCGACACCGACTTCTACAAACTGACGATGATGCAGGCCGTCCTGCACAACTACCCGGACGCCGACGTCGAATGGGAATTCCGCTGCCGCAATGGCGAAGACCTGCGGCCCTACCTGGGGGAGATTCGCAACCAGCTCGAACTGCTCAGCGAGCTGACCCTGGACGATGACCAACTGGCCTTCCTCGAGCGCATCAGCTTCCTCAAGCCGGACTTCCTGCGCTTCCTGCGCCTGTTCCGCTTCAACCTGCGCTATGTGCGCATCGGTATCGAAAACGATCAGCTGTTCCTGCGCCTGCGCGGCCCCTGGCTGCATGTGATCCTCTTCGAGGTGCCGTTGCTGGCCATCATCAGCGAGGTGCGCAACCGCCACCTGCACCCGCGCATGCGCCTGGCCGAAGCCCGCGACCAGCTGCACCGCAAGTTCGACTGGCTGCGCGCCCACGCCAGCGACGACGAACTGGCCCACCTGCAGGTGGCCGACTTCGGCACCCGCCGGCGTTTCTCCAGCCGTGTGCAGGAGGAAGTGGTGCGGGTGCTGCGCGATGAGTTCCCGGGCCGCTTCGTCGGCACCAGCAACGTCGACCTGGCATGGAAACTGGATATCAAGCCCCTGGGCACCATGGCCCACGAGTGGATCATGGCCCACCAGCAGCTCGGCCCGCGGCTGATCGACAGCCAGATCGCCGCACTGGACTGCTGGGTCCGCGAATACCGTGGATTGCTCGGCATCGCCCTGACCGACTGCATCACCATGGATGCCTTCCTCCAGGACTTCGACCTGTACTTCGCCAAGCTGTTCGACGGCCTGCGCCACGACTCCGGCGAGCCGGTGGCCTGGGCCGAGAAGGCCATCGCCCACTACCAGAAACTGGGGATCGACCCGATGACCAAGACCCTGGTGTTCTCCGACGGCCTGAACCTGACCCGCTCGCTGGAGATCTTCCGCGCCCTGCGCGGGCGCATCAATGTCAGCTTCGGTATCGGCACCAACCTGACCTGCGACATCCCCGGCGTGGCGCCAATGAACATCGTGCTTAAAATGACCGACTGCAACGGCTCGCCAGTGGCGAAGATCTCCGACGAAGCCGCCAAGACCCAGTGCCGCGACGAGAACTTCGTCACTTACCTGCGTCACGTATTCAAAGTCCCCAGCAAGGAGTAACCCATGCAAGCCGTTCAGCAAGAGATTGCCCGGGCGCTCAAAGTGCAGCCGCCGTTCGCAGACGCCGCCGCCCTCGAGCGGGAAGTCGCCCGGCGCGTGGCCTTCATCAAGGACTGCCTGGCCAATGCCCGGCTCAAGACCCTGGTACTGGGCATCAGCGGCGGCGTCGACTCGCTGACCGCCGCCCTGCTCGCCCAGCGCGCCATCAACGAGCTGCGCAGCGAGACCGGCGACCAGGCCTACACCTTCATCGCCGTGCGCCTGCCGTACCAGGTGCAGCACGACGAGCACGACGCCCAGGCCTGCCTGGAGGTGATCAAGGCCGACGAAGTGCACACCATCGACATCGCCCCGGCGGTGAAGGCCCTGGCGGCCGAAGTCGAGGAGCTTAAGAACGGCTCGCCGACGCTGGTGGACTTCGTTGTCGGCAACGTCAAGGCGCGTACCCGTATGGTCGCCCAGTACACCGTCGCCGGCGCCCGCGCGGGTTTGGTGATCGGCACCGACCACGCCGCCGAGGCGGTGATGGGGTTCTTTACCAAGTTCGGTGACGGGGCGTGCGACCTGGCGCCACTGAGCGGGCTGGTGAAGAACCAGGTGCGGGCCATCGCGCGCAGCTTCGGCGCGCCAGAGTCGTTGGTGGAGAAGGTGCCAACCGCGGACCTGGAAGACCTCGAGCCGGGCAAGCCGGACGAGGCGTCACACGGTGTGACCTACCAGCAGATCGATGCGTTCCTGCATGGGCAGCCGGTCGACCAGGCAGCGTTCGACATCATCGTCGCCACCTACCGCAAGACCCAGCACAAGCGCGAGCTGCCGTTCGCGCCCTGAATAGCATGAGGCTGAACGTGGGAGCGGGCTTGCCCCGCGATGACATCGGTGATTTCACCATCGCCATCGCGGGGCAAGCCCGCTCCCACAGGGTACTGCGTCAGGTTTTGATTACTTGACGACGACCTTGCCCTTCATCATCGAGATGTGGCCCGGGAAGGTGCAGAAGAAGCTGTAGTCGCCACCGGCTTCCAGCTTCGAGGTGTCGAGCTTGATGGTGTCTTTCTCGCCGGCACCGATCATCTTGGTGTGGCCGATGATCGCGGCGTTGTCGGCTTTGATGTAGTCCTTGTCCAGGCCTTGCGACATGCCTTCGGTGGCGATGGCCTGCATGTCGGCGGTCTTGCTGATGACCAGGTTATGGCCCATGACGTTCTTCGGCAGGCTGCCACCGTGGGTCAGTTCGATCTCGACGGTCTTGCAGCTCTTGTCGATGGTGAATTCCTTGGTGTTGAACGACATCTGGTCGGTCGAGTCGACAGTCACCTTGCAGTCGGCGGCAAAGACAGAGGCGCTGGCGAGGGTCAGCAGGGATACCGCTACAGCTTTCGCAAACATCATGAATCTCCTTGGCAGGGTTTTATCAATTGCGAGATTGCCTGAAAACAGGACGCCCGTACCTGATGTGGGTCAAGGGGTGTCAAGTGGCCAGGCAGTAGATTTGTTCAATGGATTGTATACAACCAATCAAAGTGCACATCATGCCCTCTTGATAGACGATGGGACAACCTCTCATTTAGGAGTTGAATGAAATGTCCCTTTCCAGCTTCATGAACAGTCTGCTCGCCGCCTACGCCCACGGAGCCAGTGGCGCCATCTGCGAATTCGCCCGCCCCGAGTGATCTCCCCCCTTGGAAGCGACAGGCATGCGCCTTACCCTGTGCGCGCATGTAAAGGGAGATAAGCAATGCCTGTACGTTCCGTTTGTGTCTTCTGTGGCGCCAGCATCGGTGCCAACCCCGCCTATCGCGAAGCTGCCATCGCCCTTGGCCAGGCCATCGCCCGCCGTGGTCTGACCCTGGTCTACGGCGGTGGCGCGGTCGGCCTGATGGGCACCGTCGCCGATGCCGCCCTGGCCGCCGGTGGCGAAGTCATCGGCATCATTCCCCAGAGCCTGATGAACGCTGAGATCGGCCACAAGGGCCTGACCCGCCTGGAAGTGGTGGACGGCATGCACGCGCGCAAGGCGCGCATGGCCGAGCTCAGCGATGCCTTCATCGCCCTGCCGGGTGGCCTGGGCACGCTGGAGGAGCTGTTCGAGGTGTGGACCTGGGGGCAGCTGGGCTATCACGCCAAGCCGTTGGGGCTGCTGGATGTGAACGGGTTCTATGAAAAGCTGGGCGGGTTCCTCGACCATATCGTCGAAGAGGGCTTCGTGCGGCCGCAGCACCGGGCGATGCTGTTGCTGGGGCAGCAGCCGGATGAGCTGCTGGAGGGGATGGAGCGGTTCGAGTCGCCGGTATTGCCGAAGTGGGTCGATCGCAAACCAGATTGATTGCTGGCAGATATACACCTTGCCTGTGGGAGCGGGTTTACCCGCGAATGCGGCGGTGGCTTCACCATTGCATTCGCGGGTAAACCCGCTCCCACAGAGGACTCTACCAAGTCATCAGGATCAGCGCGGAATAACCGGCTGACGCGGCTTCTTGCCCTTGCCGCCCTTAGCTGCCTCTTTGCGCTCCTTGGCCGCCTGCTGGTTGCGGGCGAACGCCTCGGCCTTGGCCTTCTCGCGCTTGTCCCACGGCTTGCTGCCGTCGCTGGCGCGCGGTGGCAGGCCGGTGTGCTGGGTGAGGATCTTCTGGTCCTTGCCCACCTTGTGGCTGCCGGCCGGCGTCGAGTTCTTGGCGCCGGGCGCTCTGGTAGGTATCAGTGGCTGGCTGGTGCAGCGGGATCAGCTGGTGCTTGCCCGGCCCGATCAGGTCGGCGCGGCCCATGCGCTGCAGCGCTTCACGCAGCATCGGCCAGCCCTTCGGATCGTGGTAGCGCAGGAACGCCTTGTGCAACCGGCGCTGCTCCTCGCTCTTGACGATCTCCACCCCTTCGCTCTTGTAGGTGACCTTGCGCAGCGGGTTCTTGCCCGAGTGGTACATGGCCGTGGCCGAGGCCATCGGCGAGGGGTAGAACGCCTGCACCTGGTCGGCGCGGAAACCGTTGCCTTTGAGCCACAAGGCCAGGTTCATCATGTCTTCGTCGGTGGTGCCCGGGTGCGCGGCGATGAAGTACGGGATCAGGTACTGCTCCTTGCCCGCCTCTTTCGAGAACTTCTCGAACATGCGCTTGAAGCGGTCGTAGGTGCCGATGCCCGGCTTCATCATCTTGTCCAGCGGGCCACGCTCGGTGTGCTCCGGGGCAATCTTCAGGTAGCCGCCGACGTGGTGGGTGACCAGCTCGCGCACGTATTCCGGCGACTCGACCGCCAGGTCGTAGCGCAGGCCCGAGGCGATCAGGATCTTCTTCACCCCCGGCAAGGCACGGGCCTTGCGGTACAGCTCGATCAGCGAGCTGTGGTCGGTGTTGAGGTTCTCGCAGATGCCCGGGAACACGCACGACGGCTTGCGGCAGTGCTTCTCGATGTCGTGGCTCTTGCAGGCGATGCGGTACATGTTGGCGGTCGGGCCGCCGAGGTCGGAGACCACGCCGGTGAAGCCCGGCACCTTGTCGCGCATCTCCTCGATCTCGTGCAGGATCGACTCGTGGGAGCGGTTCTGGATGATCCGGCCTTCGTGCTCGGTGATCGAGCAGAAGGTGCAGCCACCGAAGCAGCCACGCATGATGTTCACCGAGAAGCGGATCATCTCGTAGGCCGGGATGCGCTCCTTGCCATAGGCCGGGTGCGGGATACGCGCGTAGGGCATGCCGAACACGTAGTCCATTTCTTCGGTGGTCATGGGGATGGGTGGCGGGTTGAACCACACATCCACGTCGCCATGCTTCTGCACCAGGGCACGGGCGTTGCCCGGGTTGGTCTCCAGGTGCAGCACGCGGTTGGCGTGGGCGTAGAGCACCGGATCGTTGCGTACCTTCTCGAACGACGGCAGGCGGATCACCGACTTCTCGCGGGTGACGCTCGGGCTGTCGAGGATCTGCACGACCTTGGCTTCGTTCGGGTCTTCCTGCTCGCCCTTGGCCTGCTCGATGGCGCAGGCCTGGGTGTCCTGGGTGTTCACGTACGGGTTGATGATCTTGTCGACCCGGCCCGGACGGTCGATGCGGGTGGAGTCGATCTCGAACCAGCCCTGCGGCGTGTCGCGGCGAATGAACGCGGTGCCGCGCACGTCGGTGATGTGCTCGATGCTTTCACCCTGGGACAGGCGCTGGGCGACCTCGACGATCGCCCGCTCGGCGTTGCCGTACAGCAGGATGTCGGCGCTGGCGTCGACCAGGATCGAGTGGCGGACCTTGTCCTGCCAGTAGTCGTAGTGGGCGATGCGGCGCAGCGAGGCCTCGATGCCGCCGAGCACGATCGGCACGTGCTTGTAGGCTTCCTTGCAGCGCTGGCTGTACACCAGGCTGGCGCGGTCCGGACGCTTGCCGGCCATGCCGCCGGGAGTGTAGGCGTCATCGGAACGGATCTTCTTGTCCGCGGTGTAGCGGTTGATCATCGAGTCCATGTTGCCCGCAGCCACACCGAAGAACAGGTTCGGCTCGCCGAGCTTCATGAAGTCGTCTTTCGACTGCCAGTTCGGCTGGGCGATGATGCCCACGCGGAAACCCTGGGCTTCCAACAGGCGGCCGATGATGGCCATGCCGAACGACGCATGGTCGACGTAGGCGTCACCGGTCACGATGATGATGTCGCAGGAATCCCAGCCGAGCTGATCCATCTCCTCCCTGCTCATCGGCAGGAAAGGCGCTGGCCCGAAGCATTCGGCCCAGTACTTGGGATAGTCGTAGAGTGGTTTGGCTGCTTGCATGTCAGTGACCGGTTCTAATGTGCAGGAAAATCGCGGGCGCGGAATATAGCACAAATTTTGACCAAATCCGACGGTGATGGTCGGATTCAAGCGGATTCAAGCGTGCGAACGAATATCACTGTGGGAGCGAGCTTGCCTCGCGATGACATCGGTGAATTCACCATCGCCATCGCGGGGCAAGCCCGCTCCCACGATCCGCTCCCACAGGAGCCAGTCCAGCCCGATGGTCTTATTCGTCGTCGTCGAAATTGTACATGCCCGGCGCGAGGTTCTCGAAGCGGGTGTACTTGCCGATGAACGCCAGGCGCACGAAGCCGATGGGGCCGTTACGCTGCTTGCCGATGATGATCTCGGCCACGCCCTTGTGCTCGGTCTCGGGGTGATACACCTCGTCGCGGTAGACGAACATGATCACGTCGGCGTCCTGCTCGATCGCACCCGATTCACGAAGGTCGGAGTTGACCGGGCGCTTGTTGGGGCGCTGCTCCAGGGAGCGGTTGAGCTGCGACAGGGCGATCACCGGGCAGTTGAATTCCTTGGCCAGCGCCTTGAGCGAGCGGGAGATCTCGGAAATCTCGTTGGTGCGGTTGTCGCCGGCCGAACCCGGGATCTGCATCAACTGCAGGTAGTCGACCATGATCATGCCGATCTCGCCATGCTCACGCGCCAGTCGGCGGGTCCGTGCGCGCATCTCCGAAGGGCTGATGCCGGCAGTGTCGTCGATGAACAGTTTGCGGTCGTTGAGCAGGTTGACCGCCGAAGTGAGCCGTGGCCAATCGTCGTCGTCCAGCTGACCGGAACGCACCTTGGTCTGGTCGATACGACCCAGGGACGAAAGCATACGCATGATCAGCGACTCACCGGGCATCTCGAGGGAGAACACCAGCACTACCTTCTCGCTGCGCAACACAGCGTTTTCCACCAGGTTCATGGCGAAGGTGGTCTTGCCCATCGAGGGACGGCCGGCGACGATGATCAGGTCGGCCGCCTGCAGGCCACTGGTTTTCTCGTCCAGGTCGGTGTAACCGGTGGACACGCCGGTGATGTCGCTGTCGGAGTTGAACAGCGTGTCGATGCGGTCGATGGCCATGGTCAACAGCTCGTTGACCCCCACCGGGCCACCGGTCTTCGGTCGCGCCTCGGCGATCTGGAAGATCTGCCGCTCGGCGTCGTCGAGGATCTCTTCGGCGTTGCGCCCCTGGGGGTTGAAGGCGTTGTCGGCGATGTCGGTGCTGATGCTGATCAGCTGACGCAACGTGGCCCGCTCGCGGATGATCGCGGCGTAGGCCTTGATGTTGGCCACCGACGGGGTGTTCTTGGCCAGCTCGGCCAGATAGGCCAGGCCACCGACCTGGGTGGACACGCCTTCCTTGTCCAACTGCTCGTGCAGGGTCACCACGTCGAACGGCTGGTTAGCATCCACCAGCTTGTGGATGGCACGGAAGATCAGGCGGTGGTCATGCCGGTAGAAGTCGCCGTCCGAAACTTGGTCGAGCACCCGCTCCCAGGCGTTGTTGTCCAGCATCAGGCCACCGAGCACGGCCTGTTCGGCCTCGATGGAATGCGGCGGCACCTTCAGGGCAGCGGTTTGCAGGTCGAGTTGTTCGGGGGTGGTGATCTCGTTCATGGCCACGAAAGAATTCTGGAAGATGAAAAAGACAAAGGGCACGGCCTGCACAAAACAGGACCGTGCCCGATGTTAACCGCCTGACCCACGAGGAGCCAGTCGATTAAGGCAGCTTAGGCAGCTACGACAACCACGCGTACGGTGGCTTCAACGTCGCTGTGCAGGTGCACGGCTACGTCGTATTCGCCAACCTGACGGATGGTGCCGTTCGGCAGACGAACTTCAGCCTTGGCCACTTCAACGCCGGAGGCGGTCAGGGCGTCAGCGATGTCGTGGGTGCCGATCGAACCGAACAGCTTGCCTTCGTCGCCAGCGGTGGCAGTGATGGTCACTTCCAGCTCGGCCAGTTGGGCAGCGCGGCTTTCAGCCGAAGCTTTCTTGTCTGCTGCGGCTTTTTCCAGCTCGGCGCGGCGTTCTTCGAACGCGGCCAGGTTGGCGGCGTTGGCAACGGTGGCCTTGCCGAATGGCAGCAGGAAGTTACGGCCGTAACCAGCCTTAACGTTTACTTTGTCGCCCAGGTTGCCCAGGTTGGCGACTTTTTCCAGCAGGATCAGTTCCATTTGGTAAAACCTCTTAACTTTTAACCTTCACCGTTCGCGGAGTCGTCACCCTGTGAAGGGGACTTGCGACCGCGAAAATCAATCAGGCTGTCGACAATGGCCAAAACCACGAGCAACGGATACATCAGCTGCATGAGCAGCGGCAGCGTCACGTACATCCCCACCAGCCAGAAACCGGCCAGTCGCCGCTGTGCCACCAGCCCATGAACCAGGGCGATGCCAGCAAGCAGCAGCACCAGGCTGGAGGCGGAGGCCAGGACGATGAACGACGACCCGAGGAACGGGCCCAGCACCATCAATGACACCAGCACCAGCATTGGTACCAGCGGCAGCCTCAGCTCGCGAAACTCGCGGGCGAAACCACCAGGGTTGTACAACGCCGCCTGCCAATAGCGCGCCAGCATCAAAGCCAGCAGGCTGAACAGCTGCAGCATTACCGCACTGGAAGCGACCAGCAAAGGGCCGATCAGCTCACCAGGTAGTACCGGCTGGCCCTCGATCTGCGGCAGGGCTTTTTCAAGCGCCTTGGCCAGCACCTCGAAGGTCTCGCGCATCACCGCGTCCAGGATCAGGCTGTACAGCAAGCCTAATGCGACACTGGACAGCAGCACCCGGGTCCAGGAATGCCCGGCCCGCAACAAGGCGGCCAGACCCAGCGTTCCCAACAGCACCAGCAAGGTGCTTGGTTCGCCGAAGAACGCGATGATCAACGCTGGCAAAAGGCCCCAGGCGATGACCGATGACGCGTCCTTGAACCCGCGCCGCAGGAGCACCAGGCTCCCGGCGGCGGCACTCAACCAGAACAGCAGCGGCAGTACCGCGCTGATGACCACCACGAGGGTGGCCTGCACACGACCGCGCATGATGAAACCAGCTAACGCTCGCATGCTTATCCCTTGCTACTTAAGTCGACGACCCGGTCTCAGCGGCCGTGGCTGTCGGTGTAGGGCAGCAGGGCCAGGAAGCGGGCGCGCTTGATAGCGGTAGCCAGCTGACGCTGATAACGAGCTTTGGTACCGGTGATGCGGCTTGGAACGATCTTGCCGGTTTCGGATACGTAAGCTTTCAGGGTGTTGAGATCTTTGAAGTCGATCTCTTTCACGTCTTCAGCAGTGAAGCGGCAGAATTTACGACGACGGAAGAAACGTGCCATGTGATTGGCTCCTCAAAAGGTCCGTGGATTACTCGTCAGCGTTATCGCTGTTGTCGCTGTCATTGCTGTCGTCGCCTTCGGCGCCATCAGCATGCTCAGGACGTTCGCGACGCTCACGGCGCTCGCTGCGGTTCTCTTCTGCCTTGAGCATCTCGGACGGGCCGGTAACGGCTTCGTCACGACGGATGACCAGGTTACGGATCACGGCATCGTTGTAGCGGAAGTTGTCTTCCAGCTCGGCCAGGGCCTTGCCGGTGCACTCAACGTTCAGCATCACGTAGTGAGCCTTGTGAACATTGTTGATTGCGTAGGCCAGTTGACGACGACCCCAATCTTCCAGACGGTGGATCTTGCCGCCGTCTTCTTCGATCAGCTTGGTGTAACGCTCAACCATGCCGCCGACTTGCTCGCTCTGGTCCGGGTGAACCAGGAAGATGATTTCGTAATGACGCATGAATGCTCCTTACGGGTTAGTAGTCTGCCAGCGTATCTGGTCAGACAAGGAGTGAATGACACTGTAAGTCTTGCCCCGGCGTGTAGGCGCATGCGCACCGGCCAGCTGGCAAGGGGCGCAATTGTAGAGAAGGCCGGGGGCACAAGCAAGGTGATTGGCGAATATTTGAACAGCCGGCAACATATTTCGCGGGCAATCATGGAGCGTGGGAGCGGGCTTGCCCCGCGATGCGATGTCGAGTCCACCACCATCGCGGGGCAAGCCCGCTCCCACGCCGCCCGATATCAAGCCATCAGCGTTTGATCTGGCGCTGACGCACGGCCTCGAACAGGCACACCCCGGTCGCCACCGAGACGTTGAGGCTGCTGACGCTGCCCGCCATCGGCAGCTTGACCAGGAAATCGCAGTGCTCGCGGGTCAGGCGGCGCATGCCCTTGCCTTCGGCGCCCATGATCATCACCAGTGGGCCGGTCAGGTCCTGCTGGTAGATCTCCTGCTCGGCCTCGCCGGCAGTGCCGACCACCCACAGGCCACGCTGCTGGAGTTTTTCCAGGGTGCGGGACAGGTTGGTCACGGCCACCAGCGGAATCACTTCCGCGGCGCCGCAGGCCACTTTGCGCACCACGGCGGTCAGGCTCGCGGACTTGTCCTTGGGGATCACCACGGCGGTGGCGCCGGCAGCATCGGCGGTGCGCAGGCAGGCACCGAGATTGTGCGGATCGGTGACACCATCGAGCACCAGGATCAGCGGCGGCGTTTCGGTGCGCTCGAGCAACTCCTCGAGCATCAACTCGCCCCACACCTGGCTCGGACTCACCTCGGCGACCACGCCCTGGTGCACGCCCTCGACCCAGGTGTCGAGCTCACGGCGCTCGGCCTGGCCGACCTGGACGCGGTTTTCCGCGGCCAGGGCCAGCAAGGCCTGGATGCGCGGTTCGCTGCGCCCTTCGGACAGCCAGATCTGCTTGACGCGCTTGGGGTGGTGCTGCAGCAGTGCCTGCACCGCATGTACACCGTAGATCTTTTCCAGCTGACTCATGACTTGTTCTTGCCTTTACGTGGCGCGCCGGACTTGGGCGGCCCCTTGCGATGCTTGGTCGGCTTGCCGGAAGACTTGCCACCCTTCTCCGACTTGCTGCCAGCATGGCCGCTGGCGCGCGCCTCGCCCATCAGCGCCTTCTTCATCTCGCGACTCTTGCGCACCTCGGCGTTGCGCTGCACGGCGTCCTTCGGGAAGTAGGCGTCGGCGCTTTCGCTCTTGCGGCTACGCGGCTTGGGCGAAATCTTCGCTTCGGCGGCGGGAGCCTTTTCGGTTTCAGGCTGCGCTGCGGCACTGCGCGGCTTGCGGCCAACCGGTGCGGTAACGGTCTTCTCGGACATCTCGAAGTCGATCTTGCGCTGTTCGAGGTCGACGCGCATGACCTTGACTTCCACCGTATCGCCCAGGCGGAAGCTGCGACCGCTGCGCTCGCCCGACAGGCGGTGGTGCACCGGGTCGAAGTGGTAGTAGTCGCCCGGCAGGGCACTGACATGCACCAGGCCTTCGACATAGATGTCGGTCAACTCGATGAACAGGCCGAAACCGGTCACCGCGGTGATCACGCCCGGGAAGGTCTCGCCCACGCGATCACGCATGTACTCGCACTTGAGCCAGTTGACCACATCGCGTGTGGCCTCGTCGGCGCGGCGCTCGGTCATCGAGCACTGCTCGCCCATCTGCTCGAGGCTGTTCTCGTCGTACGGATAGATGCGCGCCTTGGGGATGCTCATGGCGCCGGCCCGCTTGACGTGCGGGGTATCGACCTTGGAGCGGATCACGCTGCGGATGGCACGGTGCACCAGCAGGTCCGGGTAGCGGCGGATCGGCGAGGTGAAGTGGGTGTAGGCCTCGTAGTTCAGGCCGAAGTGGCCGTTGTTCTCGACGCTGTACACCGCCTGGCTCAGCGAGCGCAGCATGACGGTCTGGATCAGGTGGAAGTCCGGGCGCCCGGCGATGCTCGCCAATAGTGCCTGGTAGTCCTTCGGCGACGGGTCCTTGCCCTTGTGCAGGCTCAGGCCCAGTTCACCGAGGAAGGCGCGCAGTTTTTCCAGGCGCTCTGGTGGCGGACCGTCGTGCACGCGGTACAGCGAAGGCACGTTGTGCTTCTGCAGGAATTCGGCGGTGGCGACGTTGGCCGCCAGCATGCACTCCTCGATCAGCTTGTGGGCGTCGTTGCGCACGGTCGGACGAATTTCGTCGATCTTGCGGTCTTCGCCGAAGATGATGCGGGTTTCCTGGGTTTCGAAATCGATCGCGCCACGGGTGTGACGGGCGTCGACCAGCACCTTGTACAGGTTGTACAGGTTCTTCAGGTCCGGCAGGACTTCCTTGTATTCCTCACGCAGCGCCTTGCCTTCACGGGTACGGGCATGCTCGAGCATGCTGCTGACCTTGTTGTAGGTCAGGCGGGCGTGGGAGTGGATCACCCCTTCGTAGAACTGGTAGTCGACCATCTGGCCGGCCTTGTTCATGGTCATTTCGCAGACCATGGCCAGGCGATCGACGTGCGGGTTCAGCGAGCACAGGCCGTTGGACAGTTCCTCGGGCAGCATGGGGATCACGCGCTCGGGGAAGTACACCGAGTTGCCACGCTGCTGGGCTTCGACGTCCAGGGCCGAGCCCAGGCGCACGTAGCTGGACACGTCGGCGATCGCCACATACAGGCGCCAGCCGCCGGAGAACAGGCGCAGCTTGCCCAGGGGTTCGCAATAGACGGCGTCGTCGAAGTCGCGGGCATCCTCGCCGTCGATGGTGACGAACGGCAGATGGCGCAGGTCGATGCGCTTCTCCTTGTCCTTCTCCTCGACTTCGGAGCGGAACTTGCGCGCTTCCTTGATCACGTCCTGCGGCCAGACATGCGGGATGTCATAGCTGCGCAGGGCGATGTCGATCTCCATGCCCGGCGCCATGTAGTTGCCGATCACTTCGATCACGTCGCCCTGGGGCTGGAAGCGCGGGGTTGGCCAGTGGGTGATCTTGATCGACACGAACTGGCCGATCTTGGCGCCGCCGTTACGCCCGGCGGTGACCAGCACTTCCTGCTGGATCTTCGGGTTGTCCGGGGTCACGTAGCCGATGCCGCCCTCTTCGAAGTAGCGGCCGACCACGCTTTCATGGGCGCGGGAGATGACTTCGACCAGCACGCCTTCGCGGCGGCCACGGCGGTCGACACCGGACACCCGGGCCAGGCCGCGGTCGCCGTCGAACACCAGGCGCATCTGTGCCGGGCTGAGGAACAGGTCCTCGCTGCCGTCGTCGGGGATCAGGAAACCGAAGCCGTCACGGTGGCCGGAAACACGGCCGCAGATCAGGTCGAGCTTGTCTACCGGGGCATAAGTGCCGCGCCGGGTATAGATAAGCTGGCCATCGCGTTCCATGGCACGCAGGCGGCGACGCAGGGCTTCGATCTGGTCTTCTTCGTAAAGACCGAACTCTTCAGCCAGCTGTTCACGGGCAGCCGGTTCGCCACGGTCGGCCAGGCGCTGCAGGATCAGCTCACGGCTGGGGATGGGGTTGTCGTATTTTTCCGCTTCGCGAGCGGCCTCGGGATCGAGGGATTGCCAATCGGCCATCAGAAGGGGTTCACCTTGGGGTATATAGATATGAATTCTGGCATAGGCGTATTGAAACCGGAAATGTCAGCCTTGGACAGCCCCGGCAGTGCGTCCGTCGTGCAGCAATAGGCCTGCGGAATCAACAAGTTGAATTTTTTGAATTTTTTTTCGTTCGAGGGGTTTACAGGCATCAGGAGCGTCCGTATAGTGCGCACCACAACGACGGACAACCCCGAAGTTGTAGTAGAGATGAACGACGCTGTAAAGCATCTTGTAATCTCGAATGTGTGCCCAGGTGGCGGAATTGGTAGACGCGCTGGTTTCAGGTATCAGTGACTTAACGGTCGTGGAAGTTCGAGTCTTCTCCTGGGCACCAAAATTTTTCAAGTAACAGATGACCAAGGATCTGTTACTACTGTGTGAAAGCGAACGATAGTCGCCTTCATCAGATGATGCAAAGCTTTGCCCAGGTGGCGGAATTGGTAGACGCGCTGGTTTCAGGTATCAGTGACTTAACGGTCGTGGAAGTTCGAGTCTTCTCCTGGGCACCATACAAAAACCCACTAGCTTGCTAGTGGGTTTTTTCTTGCCTGCGATTTTTGCAGCCACCCGACGCGCCCCCTGTAGGAGCGGCCTTGTGCCGCGAAAGGGTCGCACAGCGACCCCGGCGATCTTGACGTGAACGCTGAAACCTAGGGCCGCTGCGCGACCCTTTCGCGGCACAAGGCCGCTCCTACACAGATCCCATGAATTTCCCGTCATGCGCCCATTTGAGAAACAATTTCGTTTACCATTGTTTCCAAATATGTAGCCGTAAGCGAGGAAATACCCGCATGACGATCCGCCCGCAACCGCTGATGCGCACCCTGGCCGCCGCAGTTCTGAGCCTGGTGATCGGCGCTCCGGCCGCCCTGGCAGACGAACCGGTCACGCTGACGATGTACAACGGCCAGCACAAGGAAATCGGTGACGCCATCGCCAAGGCCTACGAGGCCAAGACCGGCATCCACATCAATATCCGCAAGGGCAGCAGCAACCAGCTGGCCAGCCAGATCATCGAGGAAGGCGCACGCTCGCCGGCCGACATCATCTACACCGAGGAATCCCCGCCCCTGAACAACCTGGGCGAACTGGGCCTGCTGGCGAAGATCGACGACGTCACCGCGAACATGATGCCCAAGGAATATGTGGGCGCCAACGGCACCTGGATGGGCATCACCGCGCGCACCCGTATCGTGGTGTTCAACCCGAAGAAGATCGACGAGAAAGACCTGCCGACCACGGTCATGGACTTCGCCAATCCCGAATGGGAAGGGCGTGTCGGCTACGTCCCCACCAGCGGCGCCTTCCAGGAACAGGCCGTGGCCATCCTGAAGATGCATGGCCGCGAAGCCACCGAAGAATGGCTGACCGGCCTGAAAGCCTTCGGCAAGACCTACACCAACAACATGGTGGCCCTCAAGGCCGTGGAAAAAGGCGAAGTGGCCGCGGTACTGGTGAACAACTACTACTGGTATGCCCTCGAGCGCGAGCGCGGCAAGCTGGACTCCAAGCTTTATTACCTGGCCGATGGCGATGCTGGCAACCTGGTGACCATTTCCGGCGCCGCGGTGGTCAAGGCCAGCAAGCACCCCAAGGAAGCCCAGGCCCTGCTCAACTGGATGGCCAGTGAAGAAGGCCAGCGGGTGATCACCCAGACCACCGCCGAATACCCGCTGCACAAAGGCATGGTCTCGGACCGTGGCCTGAAGCCGTTCGATGAGCTGCGCCCGCCGAAGATCTCGCCGGCCGACCTTGGCAATGCCGAGGAAGCGATCGAGCTTGAACGTGAGGTTGGCCTGCTCTGATGACCGCCGCCCTGCCCTCGCCCGCCTTGTCGCGCTTCGTACCGAAGCGCAAGCGACCCTCCGTCTGGGTGGTGTTGCCCGTGTTGTTCCTGGTGACGATGAGCCTGTTGCCATTGCTTTATGTCGGGCTCAAGGCCTGGGAAGCCGGCTGGCACGAAGCCCTGCGCCTGCTCTGGCGCCCGTTTGTCTGGGGTCTGCTGCGCAACACCCTGATGCTGATGGTCGGCGTCACCGTGCTGTGTCTGCTGGTTGGCGTGGCCCTGGCCTGGCTGCTGGAGCGCAGCGACCTGCCGGGGCGGCGCCTGTGGGGCGTGGTGCTGTGCCTGCCGTTCGCCGTGCCGTCGTTTGTCAGCAGCTTCACCTGGGTGTCGCTGAGTTCGGACTTCGAGGGCTTGGGTGGGGCCATTCTGGTGATGGCGCTGTCGAAATACCCGTTGGTGTTCCTGCCGGTGGCCGCCACCCTGCGCAACCTCGACACCTCGCTGGAGGAATCGGCGCGCACGCTGGGCTGCGGCCGCTGGGGCGTTTTCCACAAGATCACCCTGCCGCTGCTGTGGCCATCGATGCTGGGCGGCGCGCTGCTGATCGCCCTGCACATGCTGGTGGAGTTCGGCGCCCTGTCGATCCTCGGCCTGCAGACCTTCACCACGGCGATCTACCAGCAGTTCGAGCTGGAATTCAGCAACGCCAACGCGGGCCATGCTCTCGGCGGTGCTGTTGGTGCTGTGCCTGGCGATGCTGTGGCTGGAACTGCGGGTACGCGGCAAGGCCCGCCATGTGCGCATTGGCCAGGGTGTCGCTCGTCGCGCGCAGCCGCTGCGCCTGCGCGGCTGGATGCCACTGGGGCAGTTGTTCTGCCTGGCCCTGGCAGTGCTGGGCAGCGGCATTCCGCTGGCGATGCTCGGCTACTGGCTCAGCGTCGGTTCGTCGGCGGCCTTCCCGGTCGCGGCCATCGGCAAGGCCCTGGCCACCTCGCTGTCGGTATCCCTGGGCGGCGCCGGTTTCTGCGTGCTGCTGGCGCTGCCGATCAGCTTCCTGGTGGTGCGCTACAAGGGGCGCCTGGCGATCTGGGCCGAGCGCCTGCCGTACCTGCTGCACGCCCTGCCCGGGCTGGTGATCGCCCTGACCCTGGTGTTCTTCGCCCTGCACTATGTGCCGGCGCTGTACCAGACCACCGCGCTGCTGATCCTGGCCTATGCCTTGCTGTTCCTGCCCTTGGCGCAGTCGCCGGTGCGCACCGCGCTGAACAAGGCCTCGCCGACGCTGGAAGAAGCCGCGCGCACCCTGGGTGCTAGCAGTTTCGCGGCGTTCTGCCGGGTCACCCTGCCGATCATCTTCCCGGCGATGGCGGCGGCGTTCGCCCTGGTATTCCTGGATGCGATGAAGGAGTTGACCGCGACCCTGCTGCTCAGCCCGACCGGCATGACCACACTGGCCACCGAGGTATGGGCGCACACCGCCAACGTCGAGTTTGCGGCGGCGGCACCTTATGCGGCATTGCTGATCGTCGTGTCGGGATTGCCGGTGTATCTGCTGACCACGCGGATGTATCTGAACAAAGCCTGAGACGTCATCGCGAGACAGGCCCGCACGTATTCGTGTACCGGACACGTGGCGGGCTTGCCCTGCGATAACGCGCAAAACGAAACTTCCTACCCGCTCCTACGCGCATACCTACAAACCAGCACATTTCCTACAAAATTCCTCTACATCGGGTTGATTTCCACACCGTACGAGGGCCTATAGACTCGACACCATGAAAACATCCGGTGACCGTCTCAAAGCCCTCCTGCTGGAGTGCCACCTGACCCCTTCCGACTTTGCCGCCCAGCGCAAGGTCTCGTCGCAGCACGTCAACAACTGGTTCAAGCGCGGCGTGCCCCAGGCCCGGCTCGATGAAATCGCCGACCTGTTCTGCGTACGCAGGCGCTGGCTGCGCAGTGGCGAGGGACCGAAGCATCCGACGCCTCTGGCTCCCGCGACACCAACGGCACCGGCCCTGGCGTTGCCGCCGCTGCAGGCCCTGGACACGGACCTGATCCACCTGCCACTGCACCAGGTGCGCGATGGCAGCCTGCAGGCGCTACCAGGGCATTATCAGCCGATACCCCGGCGAGCCCTGGAGTGCCTGCAGGTCAACGCAGAAAAGGCCATCTGCCTCGGCATGCCAGGTAACAACATGGCCCCGCTGCTGCCCCAGGGCGCCCTGCTGGCCATCGAGCGCGGCTGCACCCGGGTGGTCGAAGGCGAATGCTACGCCCTGCTGCACAACGGTCGCCTGCGGGTGCAACACCTCACCCTTGGCCACAATGGCACGCTGTGCCTGCACAGCCATGACCGCCTCAACCATCCCAGTGAACGCTATACGGCCTATCAGCGCCGGGTGCAGAACGTGGAAATCCTCGGCTGGGTGTTCTGGTGGTCGAGCCTGCGCCCGGCACGCCCCGGCTGAAGCACCTCACTTTTTGCTGGGCATGTGCCACACACACGGGTATGCTACGCCGCACATCATGCCCCCTGATGGTGCAAGCCGCATTCCAGAGGGCCTGGCGACGTCTCACACAGCCGTCCGCCATCTTTTTCAGGCCATGTTGCCAACCGTTTAAGGCGGTTGCGGCTTATCAAAAATGAGCCAAGACCGTCCCCGAGAAGCCGGCCACAAGCCGGCTTTTTAATTCCTGTCGATTTCTCCAAGATGGCCTGCCCCGACGTCGCTCCTGCCGACGCCGGCTATCTGCTGCGGCAGGCTGCTCAACACCGGCCTGAACAGCATGCGCGATCGGTACCCGCCCCCCAGACTGCGTTCGACCATGCCTTCGGCACTCGGCACCGCGCCGCCATGCAAAGCCATGAACATCGACACGACCTCACGCACGTGCGCTTCGGCGTGCTCCCCCTGCAGCGGTGCACACAGGCCGATCAGTACGCGAAAATAGTCATCACCCTTGAGCAGGCAGAAGAAGCGTTTCGCCGACGTCTGCGCATCCTCGACGCGCAGACGACCTGCAAGCGAAGCACGCATCAGCAACTTGGTCATCTCCTTGAGCATGTGCTGTGCACCCGCCTCGTAGAACATGCAGGCCAGCTTCGGCTCCTGACGGGCCATCGCCACGATGATGCGTTGCAGCGCGACCGCCTCGCTGCTGCAGATCAGGTCCAGGTACTTGCCACCGATCTTGAGCAGAACCGACTCGATGCTGGCATGCGGCGAAAACTCGAACAGCCGCTCTGGCAGCTGCTCGTCGCACTTGGCCGTGATGGCTGCCGAGAACAACGTCGCCTTGTCACTGTAGTGGTTGTACACAGTCAGCTTCGAGACCCCCGCCTCGGCGGCGATCGCATCCATGCTGCTCCCCTCGTAGCCTTTGCTCAGAAAGAGGCTCTTAGCCGCTTCAAGGACTGCCTTGCGCTTCGCTTGATCCTTGGGACGACCCGATCTACTCACCATCACCGGTTGTTTGGACATCTGATTTCCATACCATTCTTGTTTAATTTTTAGATGACTGACCCCTCCAGCCCGCATTGCTGCGAGCCGGCCAGTCAAGTGTTGCAGGCTAAGACGGCCCGGTCGGCGACCAGGCAGCCGGCAAGGCTCAGGCTCCGTACGAAATGTATCTGCACTCGCCCATACTGCGTTCGTACAGACCCTAGGGCACGAACAATCGCTGCCCTTGCTGTGCATAGGTTTCGCTAGCCTCGGCCGTGCGGCCGGCACCGAAGACATCACTGATATCGAACGGCACCTTCACGCCACGTTGCGCTGCGGGGCGCTGCTCGATAACCGCCAGCCAGCGCCGCAGGTTCGGCAGGTCCTGCACATCGACACCCGACCACTCGTGGCCGCGAGCCCAGCACCAGTTGGCGATATCGGCGATGCTGTAGTCCCCGGCCAGGAACTCATGCTCGGCCAGACGCCTGTCGAGCACAGCCAACAGGCGCTTGCTCTCGGCCTGATAGCGAGCGATCACACTTGGAATGCGTTCTGGAAAGTAACGGTTGAAGACGTTGGCCTGGCCCATCATCGGGCCGACACCGCCCATCTGGAACATCAGCCACTGCATCACCGTCGAACGCGCCTTGGTCTCCTCGGGCAGAAGTGCGCCGTGCTTCTGGGCCAGATAGACCAGGATGGCGCCGGACTCGAAGACGCAAAAGTCCTCTGAATCACGATCGACGATCACTGGAATGCGGCTGTTGGGGTTCAACGCCCTGAAGGCTTCGCTTTCCTGCTCCCGCGCGGCAAGGTCCACCAGAATGGCCCGGTAGGGCGTGGCGAGCTCTTCCAGCATCACCGAGACCTTCCAACCGTTTGGCGTAGCATAGGTATACAAGTCAATCATCGGTTAATTCCTCGAACAGATCGTCTGACTGAATCAGCGTTCGGAAAGCGCAATGCCGGACACATCGGCGCTGGGTTCGGTGCGCCTGGCGAAATGGTGGATGAGGTAGGGTATGCCCACGGCGTTGCAGAACAGCGAGACGAAGATCGCCAAGGCGCAGAACACCCCGAACAGGCGGGTGAAATAGGATTCGCCCAGTCCGAGCACGAGGAACCCCGCACAGAGCACCAGCGCGCCGGTCCACAGCGCCTCGCCAATGTCCTCGAAGATCATCACCACCAGTTGCTGGGCCGACAGGTGCGCCGGGGCGTGCCGCGCGTGGTAGAAGCAATGCAGGGTTGCGTCCACCACCAGGCCGAACATGATGCAGCCGATCATCGAGGTACCCACATTGATCGACAGGCCCAAGGCCCCCATCACACCGAACACCGCCACCAGCGGCATGATGTTGACGACTACTGCGACGGCGGCGATCTTCCACGAACGAATGAGCAGGTAAAACGCGACCAGCATGCAGGCGACCGCGAACAGGATGCTCCACAGCATGCCGTCGAGCAGCAACTTGACCATCGCCGACTGCATCACCGAGTACGATGTCAGGCTGTGCTCGAACACACTCGGCTGCCGGTCGAGGTAATCGTTCACCTGGTCAAGCACCTGCTGCAGCTGGGCGTGAGGCATTTGCTGCAGGCGCACGCGCACTCGGGTGGACTGGTTGTCGTAGTCGATGAAACGCGTCAGTTCGTGGTCCGGCCCCGCCAGCGAGTAGGTGAAGACGTATTGCTCGGCCGCCTCCCGACTGTCGGGCAATACCTGGAAGCGCGGGTCGCCTCCATTCATCTCGCGATGGATATCGCGCAGGAAGTCGACCACCGACAAGGTCTTGTCCACCCCAGGGATTCGCCCGAGGTAATCCTGCAGCGCGGCGATCTCGCGCAACGCAGCGGGTTCGAGTACCCCGCCCTTGTCCTGGGTCCGCAGGCTGACCTCAAGGTTGGACACGCCACCGAGCTCACGCTCGACGAAGTCCGTGGACACCTTCACCGGTGCTGACCGATCGATGAAGTTGAGGAACGAGGCTTCCACATGCAGGCGACCGATCGGCAGCAGCGCCAGGGCCACCACCGCGACCGTCAGCAACGGCAGCGTGCGCGGCGAACGATACAACGGCGCGAGGCGCTCCACCCACCTGGCATGGTGCTTGTGCTCGGACCGTCGCACGCGCCTGGCCGGCGCGCACTCAAGCAGGAACGGCATCACCAGGTAGGACAGCACATAGGCAAGGATTGCCGCCAGCGCGGCGATCACGCCGAACGAGCGGATGGGCGCCACCTCGCTGACCGCCAGGGTGAGAAAGCCGATGGCCGTGGTGAAGGAGGTGAGGAAACACGGCACGAAGTTCTGCCGCAGCGAGCGACGTGCGGCCTCGAGCACCGGCAGGCCGTCGTTGAGGCCCTGCCGGTGGGTATCCAGCAGGTGCAGGCAATCCAGCACGGCGACGCACATCATGATCGACGGCAGGCCGACCGTGACCGCGTTCATCGGCAACCCCAGGCGTCCCATGCTGCCCAGCAGCAGCGCCGTGCACAGGGTCACGACGGCCATCACCACCCAGACATCGCCCAGGTTGCGCAGGAACGCCAGCAGCAACACCAGCAGCACCAGCGAAGTCAGAGGAATGAAGACCTTGAGATCCTTCCACATGTCGCTGGTCACCTGTTGCTCGACCACCGGCTCGCCGGCGACGTGGTACAGGGTGAAGCCGCTGCCTTGCATGATCGGCGCCACGCTCGCCAGGATCCGCTCGAACTTGCCTTCGCCAGCCGCCGAGCGTACCTCGATGAGGATCGCCGCCACACTGCCCGTCCGGCGAGATCAGGTCACGCTGGTACAAGGGGCTGGCGCGCAGCTTGTCGAGCACCCGTTGGCGATCGTACTGCGTCGGCTGGGCCAGCGCCTCGGCCACCGGCAGGATATCCAGCGCCTGCTCCTGGCCATGAATGATGTTGACCGAGGCGATGCTGGTCGCCTTGGCCACGTCGGGCAACTGCTTGAAGCGCTCGGTGACCGCCTCGAGCCTGGCCATCGCCTGGTCGCTGAACAACGCCTGGGGTGGCAGGGCAATCACCACCATGCGGTCTTCACCGAAGCGCTGCTTGAACGCTTCGTACTGCTGGCGCTCGGTGTTGCCTTCAGGCAGGAAGGAGTCGATTGACGCATCGAACCGCAGTCCCAGCGCACCGGGCGCGATTGCCAGCACGGCAATCAATACCCACAGCGCATTCA
Source organism: Pseudomonas sp. TE31087 (assembly GCF_057284075.1). Taxonomy (NCBI): domain Bacteria; kingdom Pseudomonadati; phylum Pseudomonadota; class Gammaproteobacteria; order Pseudomonadales; family Pseudomonadaceae; genus Pseudomonas; species Pseudomonas sp. TE31087. Next base: position 4,936,064 of record NZ_JBXVNN010000001.1, on the reverse strand, counting down.
ACCTGCGCCAGTTGATCAGAAATCGAATGATTGCATCCATGCCCATGGGTGTACCTCGCGCGATGGCGATCCTTTCATTGTCGTCGGTGCATCAGCCGGCCCTGGCGGCCAGCTGAGCGATGATTAACCCGGCAATACCAAACAGGCAGACGACACCCACGGCATAGGCCAGGGTCCGCCATGGCTGCCAGCGCGCCAGGTAGGTCACGGTGTGCACGATGCGTGCAGCGGTGAACAGCGAGAACAGCCATACCGCAGGCCCTGCCGGTCCCTCGAGCAGCACGTAGATGCCACCGAGCACGAAGAACAATGGAATGTTCTCCAGGTCGTTCATCCACGCCTGGGAGGCGCGGGAGACCTGCGGCAATTCCTCGGCACTGGCGGGGCGGCCGACGAACCCGGCATCTTCGGCATTCTTGAAGGTCAGGCGGCCAATCCGGTATGCGCCCTGGTAGAGCGAGATCGCGAACATCTTGGCGAACAGCACCAGGACACACAGGGTGTAGCTGTACAGAACAACGCTCATATCTACTCCTTTAGATAACTTCCGGTGTTTTGGTCGATGCCCCGGCGGTTCAGGCCTCCGGGGCAACTCCAGTGTAACAGCCGGGCTCTTTTCAACCGGAGCTTAAAGCGATACGCGCCGCACGAATTCCTCGGTGTCGAACTCGAACGCAAGCTTTGCGCCGGTCGCCTTGTCCGAGCCCCAGCCTTCCTTGAGCACGGTCATCACGGTCTGGCGGAAGCGTGGCGAGGTCACCCACATCAGCGAGAACATCTTGTTGCCCATGATCATCTTGTTGATCGCCCGCGAGGCAATGGCCAGCGAAGGCACCGGGGTCTCGACGCAGTGCCACCACCAGTGTGGCGAGAACAGCACGTCACCCGCCTCCAGGGTGGTGGTGTACTTGGGAATGTAGCGATACAGCGGATAGCCGTCGGCCTCGATCTCGTCGTGGCTCTTGCGCCAGTCGAGCATGGTTGCGGCGTAGAACATGTCCTTGCGGGTAATCGGGTGCATCCACATCGAGTGCTTGGGATGCACGAAGGTCCACTTCTTGACGCCGCTGATCATGGTGAAAAGGTTCGGTCCCCCGGTGCAGTGCCAGCCCGAAATCACCCCGCCGGCAGACAGGAACATCTGCGTCGACATGATCCGCTTGTCGCGGGTGCTCAGGTAGCGCCCCAGGGTCGGCAGGTCGAGTTCCTGGCGCAGCTCGGGGTGCTTGTTGAACAGGTCCTCGGTGTGGCCCGGGTAGTAGGTACCTCCGCCAAGGATGTTCTCCACCACTTCGGCGATCGGCAGGTCGATGTACTGCAGCGCCTTCTCGTTCAGTTCGTTGCCCCGCACGCGGGTCGCCACCTTGACATCGCCGTAGTGCTCGGCAAGGTATTGCGGGGTCCATTTGCGCACTGACTCCCAGTCCTTGGCAGCGCCGCGGAACACCACCGGGGTGTTGGGTTCCAGGTAGATCTTGTGGAAGTTTTCCGGCGACAGGTCCTTGAGCTCGACCTCCGGCACCGGCAGCGTCGGAGCGTCGCCGTAGGCCCGGGACTGCTCCTGGATGCGCGCCTCGATGCGCCGGGTGCGCTCGATGCATGCCTGCGAGCCATAGGGGCCATGCTCCTTGCGCCCGACGAAATAGTAGCGGCGGAGGAAATCCGCCCAGTACTGGCTACGGGTCAGCCAGTCGATCTTCGGGTCGTGGGTCAGGTCGATGGTCGGGAAATCCACGTGGGCGAAACTGCCGGAATTCATCACTTTGTCCATTGCTATCACTCTCCCTGTTGTCTTATTGGGTTTCACTGTTGAAATGCGCTGCGACGTCCTGCGGCGCACCTTGCACCGCACCGCTGCCGAACAGCCGAGCCAGGGCCTGGACAGACCACTCGGTCAAGCCGATATCCTGGAGCTGCGCCATGGGGTTGCCGAACAGGAACTGGCGCACATGCGGGCGCAGTTCGAGCGACAACAGGTCGATGCGAATCGCCACGGCCGGGGTGTTGTAGTTGCTGTAGTAGCGCACCTCGGAGATCGCGCTCACCCCCATGAAGCGGTACAAGGCCTGGTGCTTGGGCGGTACGGCGAACACCACGTCGGTACAGCCGCGGGTGACCTTGGCGTGTTGCAGGGCGATGCGGAACAGCGAGTACACGCACAACATGCGCTCGGGGTCATGGATGCTGTAGTTCATCGCCCCGAAGTGCTCGGTGCTCACCGCCAGCATGCCGAACTCGACCAGACGGCGACCTTGTTTGCGCAAGGGCGCCAGGCAATCCTCGAACACCGCGTCCATCGGCAAGGCTGCCACCGAGTCGGGAATCGAGGTCAGGGTCATCGCCACCTCCCCCTCCACCTTGCCGACGAAGGTCACGGTCTGCGGGTTGAGCAGGAAGCTGTTGGTGTACAGCCCATTCTGCGCGGGCGCTGCCAGGCCCTTGCGGAAGTAGGCGCCATAGACCAGGCGATAGGCGGCCTCGCGGTCGTCGATCGATTTGGCCTGCCCCAGCAACACCGGTGCGCTGGAGTGCAGTTCGCTGGCCGGGCAACGCGGTTGGTGATCCGGCTGTTCGCCAGCCTCGGCGATCGCCTGGTCAACCCTCAGGCGCTGGCACAGGTGCTTCACCTCGCGCGGCCATTGCCCGCCATTGCAGGTTTCGCAAGGCAGGCAATGCAAACGCACGACCGCGCCGATGGCCTCCACCTGCACGACCTGCGCCTCGAAGGCCAGGTCGCGCCGAGCGATGTCGTCGCGGCCCTGCAGTGTCAGCACCTGGCCCACGCGTACTGCCAGGGTCGTCTCCAGCAACAGTGCCGACTCGCTCAGCGAACATAGCCGCGCCGTGCCCCGGACATCGTCGACGCTCAGGATCCAGGTCCCCCCTGCCTCGTCAACACATCGTTTTTCTACGTCTGTACTCAACAAAGGTCTCATCAGCTTCACTTCCTATCGATTGAACGAGAACATCCCTATCGCTACCTTTCGAAGCCCAGATCCATGCGTGTCGTGCTCCTCCCTGCCAGTTGCGTCATTGCTCAAGGGTTTTCCAGCACTGGCCGCTCTCGACCTTCGCGCGTTGCCACGACCCGTGCGCTTGAGGCGGTGGGCGCAGGCTCGCGCGGCCGGATCAGCCGGACGATCGGCAAGGTGATGACCGTCGCCGCGAGTGCGACAACCATGAGAATCGCGTAGAGGTCGGTCGTGATGACGCCGATCTCCAGCCCGACCGTCAGCAGGATGATTTCCATCACCCCCTTGGTGTGCATCAGCGTCGCCACGACGAATGCGTCGGGACGGCAAAGCCCCGTGCAGCGCGCCACCAGGTACGAAACCCCAGCCTTGCCCAGCGCGCCGACCAGCAGGAACAAACCGCCCCATGCCAGCAGGCCCGACCAGCTACCTGCCTCGATGTTCACGTTCATCGCCGCCGTGCCAAAGAACAGGGGTGCGAAGAACAGGTTGACCAAGGCCTGCGGTCCCTTTTCCCAGAACTCGCGAAGGCCCTGGTGACGGCGGAAGGCGATCCCGGCGATGAAGGCGCCGATGGTCACGTGGGCGTTGGCCAGGTCGGTGATGACACAGAAGGTGAACAGCACGATCAGCGCCGCGACCAGTGGCCGTGACGGATCACTGCCGGCGGTCGCGGACGAAGGCGCGACCAGGCGGCGGCTGACCACGAACTCGGCCACCGCCACCAGCACGATCAGGGTGATGCCGGAATACAGAATGCTCGCCGAGCCCGTGCTCGATAGCAGCACCAGCACCAGGGACAGGGCGAACCAGGCGAGGATGTCGGTGATCACCGCTGCGTTCATCACCAGCGGCGCCAGCCGGTGGTGGAGAAAACGCGGATCGGCGAGGATGCCGGCCAGCACCGGGACAGCGGTGGCCGCCATCGCGACGCCAAAGAACAGCATGTAGGGCAGCCGATCGACATGGCCGGAGAACACGCCGTGGCTGGCATAGCCAAGCAGCACCCCAGCCAGTCCCGCGCCGATGAAACCGAACACCGCGATCGGCAGCGCCCCACCAGCCTTGGCCTGCGATCCACCATGGCTCCCCGAGCCGGTTTCCAGCCCCAGGCCAAACATGATGAAGATCAGGCCGATCTTGCCCAGCGCCATCAGGCCGGTGACGTTGGCGAACAACGCGCCGGTCAGGCCGGGATCGATCGCGCCCAGTACCATCGGCCCGACGATCACGCCGGTCAACAGATACCCGATGACTGCGGGCTGACCCAACCAGAAACTGACGCGGCCCAGACAGTGGGAGACCCCGAGGATCACCAGCAATTGCATGAAGATGTTTGCCGAGTTCATGGTCGATCAATCCTTGCGCGCCGCAGCGCCTGAGTGCTGTCCGATGAGTCGTCCATCGCCGAAGGGTTCGACCGGCCGCTGCCCGGGGTTGGTCGGGTGCACGCGCCAGCGAGCAGCAACGGCGTGCAACGTGACCACCAGCAACGCGGCCAGGCAGACGAGGACGCTGTAGAGAATCGCCGGGATCGCCATGTCGACACTGCCCAGCAGGCTGGCGATGACCAGCGCCAGGGCACTGTTCTGGATGCCGATCTCGACAGTGATCGAACGGGTCTGGGCACTGCCGAGCCCCGCCATCCTGGCTGCCAGCCAGGCAAGGCCCATGGTGCTGCCGAACAGCGCCACCAGGCTGAAGCCCAGGCGCGCGGCATAGGCCTGCAGCAGCGGGAATTCCTTCACCACCACCACCAGGATCATCAGCATGAGGAACGCGAAGCCGAGTATCCGCAGCAGCGGTTCCAGACGTTTGCAAGCAGTCGGCCAGAGCCGCGCCAGCCCCATGCCCAAGGCCAAGGGCAACAAGGTGAGGAGGAACAGGCGCACGACGGTGTCGGCCATCGGCAGTTGCACGGTCTGGCCGAGAACGCCGTAGTGGGCCAGCGCCAGCGCCACCAGCAGCGGCACGCTGATGAAGGCGATGCAACTGGAAATCACGGTCAGCGAGATCGACAGCGCCACGTCGCCCTTGAGCAGGTAGGTGATGGTGTTTGAGGCCACCCCGCCCGGACACAGGCACAGCACGATCACCCCCAGGGCCAGGGTGCCGTCGAGCGCAAACACCCAGTTCACCCAGAGCCCCATCAATGGCAGCAGCAGCACCTGCCCCAAGGTGCCGATGGCGACCCCGGTCGGCGCCTGCAGCAGGTCGACGAAGTCCTTGCGGCGCAGGCCCAGCCCCATGCCGATCATCATCACGAACAACAGCACCGGGGCGATCAGCCTGGCCAGTTCTATGGTTTGCATGCGTGTTCTCCTGGCTGGCCCAGGCCCAACTGGGCCTGGAGAAATGCCACCACCGCCTCTTGGGCCAGGTAAGTGGGGTGGTCCTGTTCGTCGACATAACTCACGCCCAGCACCGAATGGGCCCAACGCCCGATGCCATGGGGGTTGTCCGCCGACGAGTCGATTTCGCAAGCGACGAAACGCTCGCCGAAAGCCTGCTTCAGGCTTTCGAAACGGGCGTCTGGGACCGCCGGGTCACCGGTGAAGCGCAGGCCGAGTACAGGAATGGCCTGTTCGGTCGAGCGCCGTACGACAGCGTCCAGCGTGTCCTGCTCGATACCCAGCGCACCGGCCTTGGCAGCGGACAGGGCGAAGGGCAGCGAGGGGTTTGCCAACACAGGGGCGATGACTGCAGGGTCCGCCATCATGGCCAAGCCAAAGCCACCGGTCAGGCACATGCCGATCACCCCCACTCCTGGGCCTGGACTGGCCGCGTGCGCCGCTCGGGCCAAGGCCCGCAGCCAGTCGGTAATCGGGCTGCTGCGCCGGCTGGCCAGGACCCGGAACTCCCGCGAGATGCAGACCTGGCCCATGCAACCGGCCACCGACAACGCCGAGACCCGCACCCCTGGCTTGCCGAACAACACTGGCATCCACACGCCAAGGCCCGCATCGGCAAGCCGCCGGGCCAGGCGCACCACGCCATCGTGCAGTCCGGGGACTTCGTGCATGAGCACCACCGCGGGCCCCTCGCCCAGGCGAAAGACCTGGCGAGTCACGCCCTCGTGGGAAAACTGGAAATCCGAGCAACCTGCGAAAAGGTCGCCAGCGAGCGCTAGATCGTTCATTCAACCATCCGTGGTAAGCCATCCGCGGCAGGTGCTCGGCCAACAGCCGGCCACCCGCTCGTGCATGCCGCCCGCGCCTTGCTGACCAAGGCGCGTGGCGGCGTCGGTCAAGCCTTCAGGCGCAGTCTCGTGCCTGGTCAGCAACGCGCCTCACCACCCTGGACGGGGGTGGCGCTTCGAGCGGCGCCATCTTCAGATCCTCCAGACGCAGGTCAAGCTCGCGCAGCGAGCGGTCGATGTGCCGCCCCATGAAGATCCGCCGACGGACCATGAAGTCCATGAGTGCGAAGATCAGCAGCCACTTGCGCCGCCCCGCCTTGCCTTCGCGAACCAGCTTGGCGAACTCGGGCTTGTACGGGTTGTAGCCAAGCAGCTTGAGATCCGAATACATCAGCAGCCAATTCAGGGTGAAGTTGCTCAACACCGGGTTGGCATGCACTTTGTTCTGCACCAGGCCCAGTTCGATGACTGTGTTGGTGACGCGCGCCTGGTCGTAGTCCCAGGCATGGAACGGCGCGAGGATGCGCGGCAGCTTGATGCCCTCGCCATGGCGTTGCGGGTTCCAGAACAGCGCCCGCTCGTGTTCCTTGAACACGCCGTTGGCAAACAGTTCATGGGGCGTCCAATCCTGGGCGATACGCTCCGCCGGCATCTCGTAGAGCATGCGCTCGGGCTCCGGCTGGCCGGGTGAATAGCCGGTGAAGATCAACGGGATGTCCTTCTCCACGGCAAAACGCAGCAGGTCCCCTTCGCGGATGTCCAGCCAGAAATAGCAAACCGTGTGCACTGCCCCCTTCGGGCCCTGGTTCATCAGCAGATGGCGGATGAAACGCCGGTAGACGCTCTGGACCGGACGGTGCACGTGATGGTCCACCCCGAGTGCCTTGACCGTCCGCCGGATGTTGTCCCAGGTCCTGGCCGGTATGTCGAAATCGCTGGTATACGCCAGCACCTTCAGGCCGTAGTCCACCACCAGCCGGTGCAGCAGGTAGCAACTGTCCTTGCCACCACTGAAGGAGACAATGCAGTCGTACTTCCTGCCACTGCCCTTGGCGGCGCGCAAAGTCGCCTCCAGGTCCTGCTGGAAGCGCATGCGCTGCGCGTCCTGGCGCAACCGCCCCCCCGCCTGCGAGATGCGGCACAGGTTGCAGGTGCCGTCCGAATCCAGCGCCACGCCTTCGACGTCGTCGGTCAGCAGGCAGCTGACACATACTTTCTTGAACATACCGACCAGCTCCTTTCTATCCTTGTCGTGCTCCGATAACGGTCCGTGTCAGGTCACGCGTTCACGGCGACCTGGGCGTGTGGCAGGCGGGCGTATGCTTGCCGGGCCAGTTGCAGGGCCTCCCCAAGGAAATCGCCATAGGCGGTCAGTGCCTGCTCGCCGATGGCGACCAGGTGCTGGGTGTATTCAGGCTTGGCTTCGAGCAACTCGGCGACCACGCGGAAGTTGGTATCGGTATGGCCAAAGTCGAATCTCACATGCTCGGCCAGGAAGGAAATACTTTGCTGGCCTTCTTCACACAGCGCTGCGGCACAGGCTTTCAACAGTGCTGGGCCGTATTGGGTGGTGATCAGTTCAATCTCCACATCAATGGCAAGTTCGGCCCACGGTGCATCTCCGGCCACCACGTCCTTGTGCAACTGGTGATAACGGCGCACCGAAGGCGTCAGATTGGAAACCAGCAAGTCGTCGGTATTGATCGGCATTCCCGGATACTTCGCATTCCACAGGTTCACCAACTTGTGGACATCCGCCGCCGCCCACTCGTGGTGACCGTCTTCTTCTTCGGTGTGCTCCTTGAAGAACTCGGCCAGCCTGTTCAGGCCCAGGGCCTCGCAGCGCACGCCGGCCGTGGCCAGGTACTCCGGAATAGGCGTAGTCAGTGCCGCGCTCATGGCGCTCCAGTAGATCATGAAGAGGTTCACCAACGGCGCGTCCATCGGCGCGTTGAACAACGCCTGGACATCGTCACGGGCGGCAAACTTCTCACGTGCCGCCGCGATACGAATCTGGTACTCGTTCATCATGATCGGATCATTGCCAACATTCATTTTTCACGCTCCTTTGTAGGATGAATAAAACCTTTAAAGTCCATGAAACAGGCGATCGCGGCCAAGGGACGGACAGTCATATCCTCCCGTTTCAAACGATCGCATTTACTGCAAATGGCCCGCATGAACATGCGCGCGCAACTACATTGCCCTGTCAATCAGAAGTAATAGTGAACCCCTGCGTACAATTGATCGTTATCCCTGAACTGGCCGAAGATACCTTCGTCATGCCCGGCAAAATGCATTCCGCCAGTGCGCAGTTCCCAGTCGTCGGTGACCCGCCAGCGCAATTGCAGGCGCCAGAAACGGTCGGTCATGTTCATGAACTCGCGCCCCTGGAACTCCAGCCACAGGTCCTCGCCCTTGAGCGGCACGTTCACCCGCCATGTCACGCTTGGCCGGTACTTGTCCGGCTGCATGTTGCCGTTGTGGTTACGGATGTAGTCGAGGGTGTACTGCAGGTTGATGTAGGTCCGCGAGGCGAAGGTGTAGTCCATGCCGGCCACTCCCCTGAGCGTGTCACGGCGCTCGACCAGACCCGGCACAGCCATGTCGTAGCTGACATAACCGGCATCGGTGACGTAAGCCAGTTCGCCACGCACACCGATCCCGTCACGCCCCGACTCGAACGCCATCGACGTGGTGTGCTGGCGGGCGTGATAAGGCTGCACGGTACCGACTGCCCTGCCGCTGGCGTCGAAGCCCTGGATATCGGCGCGAAATGCCGCCATCTGCTCGAACTGGTAGGCATAGTTGAACGACAGGTCATAATTGTCGCGCCGCAGCACTCGCCGAGCGGCAAACACGCTGTCGCCCAGCGGACCACCTTCAACCTTGGTCGAGCGCTCGCTTAACCCCAGTCCGCGCACGTAGTTGTTCTCCACGAACAGGCTCCATTCCTCGCCTGGCTGGGCCAGCAGGTCCTGACGGAACTGCGGCTGCCAAAGCACCTCGAAGAAATCGCCGCCATCAAGAAAGTAGCGACCGCTCACCGCGGTCACCGGCCACTTGCGTTCGAAGCGGGTATGGATCAGGAAGCTGCGAAAATCCTGGGGTGTGAAGCTGTCGATCACACTGACCTCGTCCGCCACCCCCCACTGGATCACCTGCCGCCCGATGCGCCAGCTGGTCGTCTCGCCTTCCCATTCGACGTACCCTTCCCACAACCTGGCAGTGCTTTCGTTTTCGTCGGCTGCCGAACGCATGCGCTTGTGCTCCAGCTCCAGGTCCGCCGAAACCAGCGTGCGCAGGCCGTCGGCCTGGTGATCCAGCTCGACCCGGCCGCGACCTCGTAGGCCATTGTCCAGGCTCGACTTCAAGGCGCTCGAGCCCACCTCGCCACCGCTGCCCAGGCCAACCGCCGAGCGCAGGTCGAGAAACCCCGTCACCGTGTTCTGGCCACCCAGGGCCGCCAGCGCCTGGGCGCTCACGCAAGGCGCGCCAGCCAGCGACAAGACGGCTGCAAGTGTTCGGACAATCCCGACCATCACTCCACCATCCTGCTGGTTTCGTCACTGACCAGGCGTTGCACGTCCGCAGGTTCGGCAAAGTGCTCGATGCCCTTCTCCATCTGCCGCACCGTCACCAGCGACGCAGGCAGCCCGGTATCGACGCGAACCCAACGTCGCTCCATCAGCGTCTGATGCCCGTTGCGCAGATCATTCACCTGCACGAAACGCTCGTACAGGGCAGAGCCGTATGCCTGCACTTCGGTGCGCCGAACCTGCTTGATCAACTGGCCGGCAGCATCGAAAAAGTCGATCCGACTGGGGAAGTAACTGCCGTCGGCGCGGATGTAGTAGCGGCGCTTGGCATACGCCGAGTTCGACGACGGCTTGGCCTGGCAATCCACCACATGCACTGCGAAACCTTCCTCGCTGGCCTGCTCCACATAGCTGAATGTCCAGTCCTCGAGGTTGATCTTCTGCAGATCCTCGTAGATCAAGTCGGACCCGACCCAGGTCTGGTGCTTGGAAGATACCCGCCGAACCCGGCTGGCGGCCGGCAGGTACAGGTATTGCAGGTCCTCGGCGCCACGCACCTCCTCGTTGAAGGTGGCGATGTTGCGAATGCTGCGGGGATAAAAGAACTTCTGCAGGTCGAGGTCACCCTGCTCGCCTGCCAGGTGATACCAAAGCAACCCGCGCTGCCGCTTGGTTCCAGCCTTGTCGGTCAGGGTGACCAACAACATCGAGACCGAATCCTTGCCGGTTGGGCGGTCCTCGGAACGCTCGATGATATCCCTTGGCACCAGGTTGCCCGCCGGCATGCCAGCGAAGGCCAGCAGCGGACAGAGCACGCCGATGATCATCAGCAAACGCTTCATGGCTGCACGCTCCCGGCCTGGCGATAAGTGGCGAGCATGCCGCCGGCGAGGCCTGCAGGGCGGTGGACCTCCTCCAGGGCGAGGTGCTGGTCGGTTTCGCGCAGCGCCTCGCCGATGCAGATCGCAGCCGTGTCCAGGACACGCTCGTCCTTGCCTGGAACGCCAAGAGCGAAACGCACCAGGGCATCGCCAGGGCCGGCCGAGCCCCCTGGATTGAGCGCGCCACGCACACCGTAGCCCACATACAGATGATTGAGGAAGGCGCGAGCATGCATGGCCGTGAACTGCGCGCCAGCCATGAGGAACACGCCATGGACACCCACCTGTGACTCGTCGCCCAACTGCAACAGGCCGTGGAAACGGCGTACCTGGTCAATGCGCGAACGAACTTGCTTCACCAACCCATGCGGCTCGCGCATTGCCGCCAGCAAACGACGCTTGCCCAGCAGGTCAAGGCCCGTGCCGAAGATCAGCGCCTGGTCGCGACAACGCTCGAACAGGGTGCGGTCACGTAGCGCGAGGAAACCACCGATGGTCGTCGGCATCTCCTTCGTCGCGCTCAGCAACACACCGTCTGCCAGTGCGCACAGGGCCTGAACGATGCTCAGTTCGTCATGGTCACGCCAGTCGCAGGCGTACTCGCGGATCAGACAGGCATTGCTGAGGATCCGCGTCGCGTCGAGTAGCAGCGGGATGCCGTAACGATCAGCCACTGCCTTCACTGCACGCAGGTTGTCCAGCGAAACGGGTACGCCGCCAATGGCATTGGTGCAGGCTTCGACCAGCAGGAAAGGTATGCGCTGGCGGCCCACACGCTTGATCGCCTGCTCCAGGGCCACGCAGTCCAGGTCAGCGCGAAATTGGCCACCGGCATCTGCCGTCGACACCGTGCAGTATGTGGCGCCCCTGAGCTGCAGGTGCGCCTGCAGCGTGGGAAATGGCGCGCTGCCAAGCACGCAGTCGCCCGCCGTGACCAGGGCGTTGACCAGCAACGCCTCCGCCAGCCGCCCCTGGGCCAACGCCAGCACCTGGGGCAGGCCGAACAAGGCCTGGAACGCCGCAGCCAGTCGCTCGTCCAGCTCACCGTCGCCGTCCTGGCGCAATAGAGGAACGCTCGGGTAGTCGCGGTGCATCAGGCTGTCGGTCTGGTAGTCGTCCAGGACCAGCCGCGACGGTATCAGGTCGAGGTTGAACCCATGTTGAGCCAGGACCCGCGCGCGGGCCTCGACGGTGTCGGCCAGCAACGTCATGCCAAGGCTCCCTCGGACACGTCGATGATCCTGTGGTTCATGCGATTGAGGTCGAAGAACATCACCTTTGGCAGCACGATCGGTTCACGGAAACCCGGCACCAGGTCATGCAGCAGGTGGTTCACACACTCAGTGGCCAACAGCGATGTCGCGATCAGAGGCCCCACAGCTACCGTTGGCACCTTGCCAACCTCGAGGCTGCGGACGATCGCCTGCATGTGCTGGGGCACGAAGATTTCGTCGAAGATCCGCGGCAGGGAGCCCTGCTCCTTGGCCACCTTGAGCGTCTGCGTCCAGTACTCCATTCCCAACCCTTGCGGTGAGGAGCACAAGGCAAAGCAGCCGAAGCCCATGATCGGCCCGACAACGCTGAACACCCCACGCTCGCGTGCCTTGCGGTGGATGGACTCACGCAGCGAGTGGGGTACGTTGGCATCCAGGCAGTCGACCAGGATGTCAGCGCCCGACAAAAACTCGTCCTGGTTGTGGTCGGTGATACCTTCGACAAAGATCTCGACCTTGGCCCGGGGATTGAGGTCGAGAATCAGCTCGCGATACACCAGGGCCTTGTTTCGGCCCAGCGAAGCACCCGTCGCGGCCCATTGGCGGTTCATGTCGGGCGGATCGAAAGCGCCCGGATCAGCCAGCTTGAATGACTGTACGCCCATCCGGCACAGGGTGAGTGCCATGGCGCCACCCACGCCGCCACAACCGGCGATCACCACCCGGCTGGACGCAAGCTTGTCGATGCCCGCCTCGGTCAACAGAGGTAGCGAGCGGTTCAGCATATCGTCGTTGCTCATCCTGAAACTCCTTTTCTCACGTGTGTGGATCCTTGCCTTGGCAATGCTGCCAAAGGCCGCCATGCCTCCTGCGAGACGCAGGAAGGACACGTTGCCAACACTTCCTTCGGCAAAATGTCACAAACAATTTCAAGCCGGCCCTATCGCACCGGCCAACTAATTAAACCGACGAGTAAATAAACAACGGTAAATCGCAGGCACAACGAGACACCACGCAGTAGTTGCGCAACACCGCCAATTAATAAAACCCTCAGTACACTATTGGCACTTTTAAACTGCAAAGTTTAATTTGTCAGTCGCTGGCGCGAACAAACTAAACTCGTAAGTTTAATTGCCAGGCAACCGAGCGCAGCAAGCCAAAGCAACCTTGAAGGCAGAACCAACAAGCCCGGCTCAAAAACAAGCATAAAAACACTTAAAATCAATGACTTGAAAATGCCTATCCAGGCTGGATAGACGCTGCAACGCACAATAACACCCGAAAATTGCAGCCGCGCGCGCAGCACTCGCCAAGCGTTTTGGCGTGGCCAATCCGGACGAACGTCAACAGAAGAAATAGTTATTAACTTAGAATATTCGCGGATACTAAACGGAGCGCCAAGACAATACAAGCCACTCTTTAGCCATTATCGATAGCCCTGCGCAACGAGGCGACTATCGCACGCAGCAGATGCGCGAGATAAAGCACAATCTATTATCCGGCACACCTGTATTCAGCAGGCCCAGCGCAAAATATGGCAGCGCTGTTCGATATCAGGGGGGCAACGCTCGCACCCTGGCCATTGCCCGAGCAGCAGTCGGGACCTGCTCGGCATTGCAATTGGCTAGCGGCGATGCGGGGTATCAGGGGTTAGCGTTGCAGCGCACTTGAGATCGAACGCCGCGCGGGCGGCGCTCGGCTGCAAGGGTTGCGGCGGGCTCCAGCCACCCCGACGATCGGGCCAAGGCGCTGGACAAGGCAGGCGCTCTCAGAAGCGCGCCACCATCCCCACCCGCCAGGTACGTCCCGGCGCCGGCATGAAGCTCTGCGCCAGCGGGTCCAGGTAGTAGCGGTCGGTCAGGTTCTGCACCGACACATTCAGCTCGGTGTGCTCCAGCAGCTTGTACTTGAGGAACAGGTCGAACAACGCCACCGAGCGGTAGTCGATCTGCGGCGTGGTCGCGCCGGTCTGCCAGGGTTTGTCCATCTGCGCGGTGGGTCCCGAGCTGTAGGTCATGCGCCCGCCCACGGTCAGTGCCTCGTCGAAGAAGCGCATCCCGCCGAGCAGGTTGGCCGAGAAGCGTGGCGGGTTCTGGGTGTTGGTGTACGAGCCCATGTAGCTGCCCGACGTGCAGTCCGGGGTGTCCTGAGTGCGCTGGTAGCGATTGGCGCTGGCGCGCAGCTTGGCGGCGAAGGCCGCGTCGCAGGTCTCGGTCATCAGGTAGTAGGTGGCCGAAAGGTTGGCGAACACGCGCCCGGCATCGTAGTGCGACTGCAGTTCCAGCCCACGGGTGTGGAAGCTGTCGGTGTTGCTGAAGGTCATCTGCCCCCACAGGCCCGGGCTCGGGTCGTAGTAGCGGGTGATGTAGTTCTTGATGTCGTTGTCGAACCAGGCCAGCTTGGCCGACGCCTCGTCGCCCGCGGTCAGCAGGTCGCTGCGCAAGGCACTCACGCCCACTTCCCAGCTGCGCGAACGCTCGGGCTTGAGGTGCTTGCCCGGGGTGACCTGCTGGGTGCCCTGGCTGGTCTCGAACAGTGACGGCAGGCGCAGGCCCTGGGTGTAGGAGGCGTAGACGAAGGTGTCCGGGAGGAACTCGACATTGATACCGAAGGCCGGCGCGAAGCCACCGCCGCGGCTCTTGCCCTGAGGGGTGTAGTCGTAGCCGGTGACCACGTTGCTGACACTTTCGGGATGGACCACCACGTTGGTCGCGCCGGACTCGTTGAACGGCACGCCATTGAACGGCTCGTTGCTGTTCTCGAAGACGATGCCGTTGTTCAGGCGTGGGTCGGTGGCGTCGGTGTACTGGCCGTTCTGGTCGGGGAACCACGTCATGCTGCCCCAGTGCCCCGGGCTGCTGGCGGTGATCCAGCGCATTTCCCGCTCTTCGCGGCGCGCCTCGGCCAGCACGGTGTTGTCCTTGGTCTGGTAGTGGGCATAGCGGCCGCCGCCCCACAGCGTCAGTGTTTCAGTGGGTTTGTATTCCAGGTTGCCGTTGAAGCTGAACTCCTGACGCGAGGCATCGCGCAACATGCGGTTGGCGTTGATGTCGTGCTGGGTGGAGACCACGTTGCTTTGCGGCTGGAGGTCCTCGAGCTGGAAGGCGCCGCCCAGGTCGAGTTTGAAATCACCATGGGCTGTGGTGAAGCGCGAAACGTTGGTCAGGTCGCCGCCGATGCGGCGGTTGTCCTGGCGGGACCAGGCGCGGTCGGTACGGTACAGCTGCGACTTGGGTGCCATCCAGGCCGCGCTCAAGGTACTGGTCTTCGAGTCGGTCATCCACAGCCTGCTGGTGAGGTCCACCCACGGATTGCCCTCGGGCAGGTAGTGATAGCGGGCGGTGTAGGTGTCGATCTGGATTTCGCTGGTGGGGTACTGATAGATGCCGGCGGTGCCGTAGCGGAAGATGTCCGAGGGCATGATCTCGCCCATGTGCCCGTCGAAGCGGCGATAACCCAGGTCCAGGGTATGGTCGTCGGCCAGCCGCCAGGTGGTCTTGAGCAGATAGGAGTCGGTCTCGGACGACGAGTTGAGTACCTCCTCGCCGGCGTTGTAGGTATTGGCGACACTGGCCTGCTCGTCACCCCAGCGGTCATACAGGCGGTAGCGGTCCTGGCCCTTCTTGCCGGAAAAGTAGTTGCCCTGGTTGCGGTGCGCATAGGCCGCCACCAGGTCGAAGCGTTCATGGGAGTAGCCAAAGGCGGCGCTGCCGGACTCGGCCTTGGAGCCGAACAGGCTGCCGCGTTCGTCACGCGGCACCGCGCTCAGGTCCTCGTCCCTGGAGTTGCGGTTGCGGTGTTCGGGCTCCACGCCGTTGTTCCACAGGTTGCCGGTCAGGCGCACGCCGACATCCTTGCCATCGACCAGGATGTCATCGACACCGATGGTCTTCATCTCCACCGAGCCACCGATCGCTCCCGAGCGAGTGCTGGGGCCTTTGTTCACGGTGACACTGCTGATCAGGTCGGGGTCGATGTAGCTGCGCTGCTGGGTGCCGCCGTAGCCCCGGTAGACATCCACCGCCTGCTCCGAGCCATCGACCCTGACCGCCACCCGGCTCTGCCCCTGGATGCCGCGGATGTTGACGTCCAGCGCGCCGCCGTTGCGGCTGTCGCCGACCTGCACGCCGGCCACGCCCTTGAGCATGTCGCCCACCGAGACGGTGCTGAAGCGGTCGAGGTCCTCACGCGACAGGTGCACCGTCGAGCGTGGCGCGCGATAGGTGTCGCGCTGTGGGTCCAGCAACTCGCTGGCCGCGACCATGGTCGGCGTCAGTTCCGTCGCCATCGTCGATGCCTGGGCCTGCGGGATGAGGATATAGGCCCCCCGGGAGTTCGACAGCAGTTGCAGGCCGCTGTTGGCCAGCAGGCGCCGGGCCCCCTCCTGCACGGTGTAGCGGCCCTTGAGTGCCGGCGCGGCGCGGCCGCGGGTCAGCTCGGGATCATAGGACAGCAGCAGGCCCGACTGGCTGGCGAACACGCTTAACGCGGTACCCAGCGGGCCCTTGGCGATGTCGTAGTCGCGCAGCGTGGCATCGTCGGGCCGGGTAGAAGCCATGGCCGGGGCATCGGCGGCCTGGGCCAGGCTCGAAGCCGTGCCCATCAGGCAGCCGAGCATCGCACAACGCACGGCGAAGCTGATCGGGGACAAGCGTTGCGAAGGACGCGAAACAGGGGAAAGCCGACGGATTGCGGGCATGCTTTTCTCGCTCGTGAGGTCAGTGCCCGGCACTCGATGCGGGCTTGCACCCCTTCTGTCGCATGACGGCGAAAAAGGTATATGCGTGCGATTCGCATTTTCACTTGGTCTTGTGATTTGGCCAAATCTAGTGATAATTGTTTGCATTTACACCCTGACACCTCCCCGCCATGACCCTTTTCAATACTCCGCCCCAGCCCGCCGAGCGCTGCGCCGTGACCACGCTGTACATCGAGCACCACGCCTGGTTGCGCGGCTGGCTGGCGTATCGACTGCGCTCCTGGGGGCGTGGCGTGGCCGACGACCTGGCCCAGGACATCTTCGTGCGCGTGCTCGCCAGCCGCGACAGCAACCAGCCCGATACCCTGCGCCAGCCACGCGCCTACCTGACCCGCATCGCCAACTGCGTGCTGGTCAGCTGGCGCCGCCGTCATTCGCTGGAGCAGGCCTGGCTCGAAGCGCTGGCGCTGGTGCCCGAAGCGCTGCAGCCGTCGCCCGAGCAGCAGAGCGTCATCCTCGAGACCCTGCACGAGATCGACGCAGTGCTCGACGGCCTGCGCCCACGGGTCAGGCAGGCATTCCTGATGGCCACCCTGGACGGCATGAAGCAGAAAGACATCGCGCAGGCGCTGAACATCGCCCTGCCGACGGTGAAGAAGTACATCCACGAGGGCTACATGGCCTGCCTGAGCCAGATGCCCGATGAGTGACCAGCCCGCCATTGCCCAGGCCGTGCTCGCCGAGGCCGCCGCCTGGTTGCTGCTGATGCAGGAAGGCCCGCTGACCCCGGCGCAGCAGCTCGAACTGGAGTGTTGGCGGCGCCGCGACCCGGACCACGAACGCGCCTGGAAGCGTGCCCAGCGCCTGCTGACCCGCCTCGGCACCCTGCCGCCGACCCTCGCCCGGCAAACCCTCGCTCGCCCGCAGGACAGCAGCCGGCGCACCGTACTGCGTGGCCTGCTGGGGCTGATCGGCGCGGCCCCGCTGGGCTGGTGGGCATGGCGTCAGGCCCGGGAGGGTGTCGACTACCAGACCGCAGTGGGCGAACGGCGCGAGTTGCTGCTGAGCGATGGCACCCAGGTCACGCTCAACAGTCACAGCGAGCTGCGTGTGCTGTATTCGGCCGAGGAGCGCCTGCTGTACCTGCGCCGTGGCGAGGTGTACATCGTCACCGCGACGGACCCGTCGCGGCCGTTGCGGGTGCGCTCCGAGCACGGCCTGATGCAGGCGCTGGGCACCCGCTTCAGCGTGCGCCAGCTCCTTCGCGAGACCCAGCTCGCGGTTTATGAAGGCGCCGTGCGCGTCACCCCCGAAGCTGGCCGTGGCAGCGTCATCCACGCAGGCTCGCAGGTACGCTTCGACCGCGACCGGCTCGGCCTGGTGGAAACCGCCCGCGACACCCAGCTGGCCTGGCGCAGGGGTTTGCTGGTGGTCGACGACATGCCGCTATTGCAGTGGGCCCAGGAGCTGATGCGCTACGCCGACCAGCGCCTGGTCTGCGACCCGGCCGTGGCCGAGCTGCGGGTCTCCGGCAGCTTCCCGGTCGATGACCTGCCACTGGCCCTGGCCATGCTGAGCGAGAGCCATGGCCTGCGCGTGCGGAGCGAAGCTGGTGGGATGTTCATAAGTCGCTGATCCCCCAGCTGTCATGCAGGGAACCTACGACTATGCGGCCAACGCGTACCCTGTGGGAGCGGCTTTAGCCGCGAAGCAAGCAACTCGATGGATGGCACCGGCTTCGCCGGTGTTCGCGGCTGAAGCCGCTCCCACAGGTCCCTTCCAGGTCGATAATTCATGTGAAGCCCGCGCCCACGGGAGCTATGTGACGAACCACTCGACGCAATGCCAGCATCCGGGCATTGCCCCGGCACCATCGCCAATGGGATGATTCGTATTTGCAATGAATTCTCATCAAGGTCACCCCGTGCCCCCCAAACTCCTCCTCGCCGAAGACGACCCCCGATTGCGCCAGGACCTGGAACAGCACTTCCTGCGTCGCGGCTTCAGCGTCCAGGCCTGCGAGAACGGCACCCAGGCATTGAACGCGATGCACCAGGCGCCCTTCGACCTGCTGCTGCTGGACATCATGCTCCCCGGCATCGATGGCCTCAGCCTGCTCGACGAACTGCGCCGGCACCAGGCGGTACCGGTGATGCTGATGTCGGCCCTGGGCGCCGAGCAGGACCGCATCAGCGGCTTCACCCGCGGCGCCGACGACTACCTGCCCAAGCCCTTCAGCCTGGCCGAGCTGGATGCCCGGGTCGATGCCCTGCTGCGCCGGGTGGCGCTGGACCGACGCCCGCCCACGCCACGCAACGCCTGCACGCTGACCTTCGATACCGCCAACCATGATGTCGCCCAGCATGGCCAGAGTGCCGGGCTGACCGGTTCCGAATACCGATTGCTGCTGACCCTGCAGGCCCATCCCGGCGAGGCACTGAGCAAGGCCTTCCTGTACCAGAGCGTCCTGCACCGGGCCTACACCCGCCTCGACCGTGGCCTGGACGTGCATGTGTGCAACCTGCGCCGCAAGCTCGGCGCCATCGGCGCCGGACACCTGGAGATCCAGGCCGTGCGCGGTCAGGGCTATATCCTGGTCGATGCGGGCAGCAGCTGATGCGCCGTCATCCGCTGCTGTGGAAGCTGGCGCTGCTGCAGGTGTGCTTCTGCCTGCTGCTGACCTGGCTGATCTGGACCTGGGGCCTGTCGGTCGAACGCAGCACCTACTTCCTCGCCCCCGCCGACCGGGTGTTCCTCGCCGGCTTCGCCGAACAGGCCGAGCAGGCCTGGCACGCGGAGGGAGCCGATGGCGTGGAACGCCTGCGCCGTCGGCTCGAAACCGAGCAGGACACCTGGGTCGCCATCATCGGCCCCCATCTGCAGAGTCTCGGCACTACCCCGCTGAACGCCGATGAAGCCAGCCGCCTTACCTTCATGCGCAAGCTCGACTGGCCGATGAGCCGGCGCCTGTAGGACGAGCTGCCATACGTGAGCATCGCCTTCCCCGAACACCCCGAGGACGGCCGCCTGGTCATCCAGCTCCCCGAACACCTGCTGCCCACCGGCCTGACACCCTGGACCCACGTGATCACCCACGGCGTGGCCCCCGCCCTGCTCGCCCTGCTGCTGGGCCTGGCGCTTTACCGCCACCTGGTCGTGCCGCTCAACCGCCTGCGTGACCGTGCCGACGCCCTGCGCGCCGACGATCTGGACAGCCCCGGCCTGCCCCTGCAGGAACGTCGCGACGAGCTGGGCGAGCTGGCCCAGGCCTTCGAGCACATGGCCGTGCGCCTGCGCAAAAGCCTCGACCAGCAACGCCTGCTGCTGCGTACCCTGTCCCACGAACTGCGCACCCCGCTGGCGCGCCTGCGCATCGCCCACGACAGCGAACTACCGGCGGAACTGCTACGCCAGCGCCTGGACCGCGAAGTGGACGACATGCAGAAACTGCTGGAGAACACCCTCGACCTGGCCTGGCTGGACACCGAGCGGCCGCAACTGGCGACCGAACCGGTACTGGTGCTCTCGGTCTGGGAGGCGCTGGTCCAGGACAGCTGCTTCGAAAGCGGCTGGCCGGTCGAACGGCTGCCCTGCTTGCTCGGGCTCGACTGCCAGGTCCAGGCGCACCTGGACAGCCTGGCCCAGGCCCTGGAAAACCTGCTGCGCAATGCCATCCGCCACTCGCCCGCCACCGGCCGGGTCAGCCTGGACGGTTGGCGCGAGGGTGCCTTCTGGCACTTGTGCCTGCGCGACCAAGGACCTGGGGTAGCGGAGGACGAACTCGAGCAGATCTTCCAGCCCTACCGCCGCCTGCCCGGCAGCGGCGCCGGCTTCGGCCTGGGCCTGGCCATTGCCCGGCGCGCCATTGAGTTGCAGGGCGGACGCCTGTGGGCAAGCAATGGCCATCCCGGGCTATGCCTGCACCTGCTGCTGCCGGCCAGCGAAAGTGTTTAGAAAGTTAATGCGCTTTACTCTCAAATAGGAGTTATTACTATTTGTGATCTCTTGAATTCAGCCCGCCGTGCCGGAGATCACACATGTCGCCCCGCCCGCTTCCCCTCGCCCCCTTCCTGCTGCTGTCCAGCTGCCTGCTGAGCAGCGCCGTGCAGGCCGCCAACCAGCCAGAACCGATCGTGCTGGAAAGCCAGAACGTGGTGGCCACCGCCCTGGAGGAGACCAAGCAGGCGCCGGGGGTGTCGGTCATCACCGCCGAGGACATCCAGAAACGACCACCGGCCAACGACCTGTCGCAGATCATCCGCACCATGCCGGGGGTCAACCTGACCGGCAACTCCACCAGCGGCCAGCGCGGCAACAACCGGCAGATCGACATCCGCGGCATGGGCCCGGAAAACACCCTGATCCTGGTCGACGGCAAGCCGGTCAGCAGCCGTAGCTCGGTGCGCTACGGCTGGCGCGGCGAACGTGACTCGCGCGGCGACACCAACTGGGTGCCGGCCGACCAGGTCGAGCGCATCGAGGTGATCCGCGGCCCGGCGGCGGCGCGCTACGGCTCCGGTGCCATGGGCGGGGTGATCAACATCATCACCAAGCAACCGGCGGGTGAAACCCACGGCAACATGACCGTGTACCAGAACTTCCCGCAGCACGGTGACGAAGGCGCCACCAAGCGCGTGAGCTTCGGCCTCAACGGCCCACTGACCGACACCCTCAGCTACCGGGTCTACGGTAACGTGGCCAAGACCGACGCGGACGACTGGGACATCAACGCCGGCCACGAATCCGCGCGCAGCGGCACCCAGGCCGGTACCTTGCCCGCCGGCCGCGAAGGCGTGCGCAACAAGGACCTCAACGGCCTGCTGAGCTGGCGCCTGACCCCGGAGCAGACCCTGGAGCTCGAAGCCGGCTTCAGCCGCCAGGGCAACCTGTACGCGGGCGATACGCAGAACACCAACTCCAATGCCAACGTCAAAAGCATGCTCGGCAAGGAGACCAACATTCTCTACCGCGAGAACTTCGCCATCACCCACCGTGGCGATTGGGACTTCGGCAGCAGCATGGCCTTCCTGCAATACGAGAAGACCCGCAACCAGCGCATCAACGAAGGCCTGGCCGGCGGCACCGAAGGCATCTTCAGCAACACCGACTTCTACACCTCGACGCTGCGCGACCTGACCGCCCACGGTGAGCTCAACCTGCCACTGCACGCCTGGCGCGACCAGACCCTGACCCTGGGCAGCGAGTGGAGCCAGCAGAAACTGGACGACCCCAGCGCCAATACCCAGACCACCAGCGAAGGCGGCAGCGTGCCCGGCCTGGCCAGCAACGGCCGCAGCACCAGCAGCCAGGCGCAGATCTTCTCGCTGTTTGCCGAGGACAACATCGAACTGCTGCCCGGCACCATGCTCACTCCGGCGCTGCGCTTCGATCACCACAGCATCGTCGGCGACAACTGGAGCCCGTCGCTCAACCTGTCCCACGCGCTGACCGACACCCTGACGCTCAAGGCCGGCATCGCCCGCGCCTACAAGGCGCCGAACCTGTACCAGCTCAACCCCGACTACCTGCTCTACAGCCGTGGCCAGGGCTGCTACGGGCAGAGCACCAGCTGCTACCTGCAGGGCAACGCGCATCTGGAGGCCGAGACCAGCGTCAACAAGGAACTGGGCATCGAGTTCCAGGACAACGGCTGGGTCGCCGGCCTGACGTACTTTCGCAACGACTACAAGAACAAGATCGACTCGGGCCTGAGCGGCATCGGCCAGGCATCCGGTGGCGCAGGCGCCAACGCCAATGCCACCCTCTACCAGTGGGAGAACATCCCCAAGGCACTGGTCGAGGGACTCGAGGGCACCCTGACCATCCCGCTGAGCGAACAGCTGAAGTGGAGCAACAACTTCACCTACATGCTGCAGTCGAAGAACAAGACCACTGGCGAGACCCTGTCGGTGACCCCGGCCTACACGCTCAATTCGATGCTCGACTGGCAAGCCTCCGACGACCTGTCGCTGCAGCTGAGCGTGGCCTGGTACGGCAAGCAGACGCCGAAGAAGTACGACTACCAGGGCAAGCGGGTCACCGGCACCGCCAATGACCAGATGGCCCCTTACGCGCTGGTCGGCGCCAGCGGCACCTATGCGCTCACTAAAAACCTGAGCGTGACCGCCGGCATCGACAACCTGTTCGACAAACGCCTGTACCGGGCCGGCAACGCCCAGGCGGTGAACGGTATCGAGGGCGCGGGCGCAGCCACCTACAACGAACCCGGGCGCACCCTCTACACCAGCCTGACCGCCTCCTTCTGAACCCGTGCCGCCGCTGCACTCGACGATGGCGCGGCGGCTTGTCATGGAAGACCTCACGAGAACACCGATGAAGATCCTTTCCCTTGTCCTGGCACTGCTGCTGAGCGGTTCGGCCCTGGCCCAGCCGCAAGCCGAGCAGAAGATGGACGACACCCTGCTGCAGCGCCAGGACCTGGCCTATCGCTTCAGCCACCTCGACCTGGATTCACGCGACGGCCAGCGCCATTACCGCCTGTGGATCGGCCAGCCCCGACGCCCGGCCCCCGCCAGCGGTTACCCGGTGCTGTGGATGCTCGACGGCAACGCCGCCATCACCGCCCTTGAGCCACAGCAACTTCAGGCGCTCGCCGGCGGCCAGGCACCGCTGCTGGTCGCCATCGGCTACCAGACAGACCAACGCATCGAGCGTGCGGCTCGCACCTACGACTACACCCCCGTAGTGCCCGGGCTGGCCGAGCAACGCGACCCCCTGACCGGACAGGCCAGCGGTGGCGCCGATGAATTCCTCGACCTGCTGGAGCAACGCATGCGCCCGATGGTTGCTGCTGTGGCGCCCGTCGACCCGCAGCTGCAGACGCTCTGGGGCCACTCCTATGGTGGGCTGTTGACGCTGCACACGCTGTTCACCCGCCCGTGGCTGTTCAGCGACTATGCGGCGGCCAGCCCGTCGTTGTGGTGGAACGACTGCGCCATCGTGGCCGAGATGCAAGGGCTGCAGGGGCGGCTGGGCAGACATCGGCCAAGCCTGCTGCTGATGCGCGGCACGCAGGAACCGGCCAATCCGCGTGGGCCGGTGTCGGCTGATGTACAACGACCGGTCCGGGAGCTGGTGGCCAGTCTGGCCGGGGTGAAGGGATTGTCAGTGGCGTTCCAGCCATTCGATGGTCTGGGCCACGGGCCAATGTTGCCGGCCTCGCTGCGGTTCGTGATGGACAGGATGTCCGGACATGACGGGAGCTTGTAGGAGATCGCCCAGCCCTTCGGGCTGCGCTGTCGTGCAGGGAGCTGCTATCTCTGTGGGAGCGGGCTTGCCCCGCGATCACCGGCGGAGCCGGTGCCACGCACCGAATCGCGGGGCAAGCCCGCTCCCACGCTGCCCCCGTTAAATCAAAAATTGCGTTCGGGGGCGGTGTTGGCGTTAGTGGGTTTCACGTACTTCGGCGTACGGTGTCCCGCAGAAACTCATCCAACAACCCGCTGTCACCACGCGTCACCGGCACCTCCCGCGCCTCATCGGCTCGCGCCAGCTCGGCCTCGATGAATCCATGCAGCACCTCGTCGCGAGGTCCGTGCTCGCCCTCGCCGCTGCGGCGCTTCACAGCCAGCAACGCGTCGATCGCCGCCTGCAGTCGCGGGTCATCGACGGTACGCGCCATCAAAGCGACGAACGCCGTCGGTGGCATACCCAGCCCCTGGTCGATCCAGCGCACCGCCAGCAACGGCCGCAGCACATACAGGTACTTCTTGAAGCGCACTGTCTCACCCATCAGGTAGCCACGCAGGTTCTTGCGCGCCATCGACAGGTAGTGATGGCGCACCGCGCGTGGTGAATAGAAAGCCTCGCCCAGCTCGCGCAGGCGCCTGGTGGCCTCGGCGTCGGCGCGGTACACCAGCGGCGAGCCCAGCCACTCGAGCAGGCTCGGGTTGGCGCCGCGCATCAGGCGCAGGGTCTTGCGCAGCTCCCAACCGCTGATGTCCAGCTCGTCGCAGAGCGGACGCTCGATCACATCGCGAGGCTCGTCCACCCGCAGGTACCAGTCGTTGCGCGGCACGTAGACGAAGCGTACGTCGTAGTCGCTGTCCGGCGAAGCGAAACCCCAGGCACGGCTGCCGGACTCGCAGGCATAGAGCACGGTCACCTCGTGCTCGCGCTCGATACGTTGCAATTCATCGAGCACCCGGGCACGCATGGCCTCGGGCAATGGGTGGGGGTCGTCCTGATACATGTCTTCGTTCCTTGTACAGGGCGCCACACGGCGCCCATTTCAACCTTTCACGCACACCACCTGACGCAAGGTGTGCACCACTTCGACCAACTCCCGCTGGGCCTGCATCACCGCATCGATGTCCTTGTAGGCCATCGGGATCTCGTCGATCACATCCTTGTCCTTGCGGCACTCCACATGGGCGGTGGCGCGCTGCTGGTCCTCGACGGTGAAGCGGCTCTTGGCCTTGGTGCGGCTCATCACCCGGCCCGCGCCGTGGCTGCACGAACAGAACGCCTCCTCGTTGCCCAGGCCCCGGACGATGAAGCTCTTGGCACCCATGGAACCGGGAATGATGCCCAGCTGGCCCTTCTGCGCCGACACCGCGCCCTTGCGGGTCACCAGCACCTCACGGCCGAAGTGCTGCTCCTTCTGCACATAGTTATGGTGGCAGTTGACCGCCTCGAGGCTGGCCTCGAACGGTTTGCCCAGCACCTTGCGGGTGGCGGCAACCACCGCCTGCATCATCAGCTCGCGGTTGTGCCGGGCGAAGTCCTGCGCCCACTCGACCGCCTCGACATAGTCGGCGAAGTGCCGGCTGCCCTCCTCGAAATACGCAAGGTCCCGGTCCGGCAGGTTGACCATGTGCTGGCGCATGTCGGCCTGGGCCAGTTCGATGAACAGGTTGCCGATGGCGTTACCGACACCACGCGAGCCGCTGTGCAGCATGAACCAGACGCGGTCGGCCTCGTCCAGGCAGACTTCGATGAAGTGGTTGCCGCCACCCAGTGTCCCCAGGTGCTGGCGGTTGTTGGTCTTCTCCAGCCGCGGGTGCTTGTCGGTGATCGCCTTGAAGCGCCCGGCCAGGCCGCTCCACACCTGGTCGGCCTGGTTCGGCACATTGTCCCAGGCGCCCTGGTCGCGACGGCCGAAGGTCTTGCCATGGGGCACGGCCTTCTCGATGGCCGTACGCAGGCCGTGCAGGTTGTCCGGCAGGTCACGGGCGTGCAGCGAGGTGCGCGCGGCGATCATGCCGCAACCGATGTCCACGCCCACCGCCGCCGGGATGATCGCGCCCACGGTGGGGATCACGCTGCCGATGGTCGAACCCTTGCCCAGGTGCACATCCGGCATCACCGCCAGGTGCTTGAAGATGAACGGCATCTTCGCCGTGTTCATCAGTTGCTTGCGGGCGTCGTCCTCGACCGGCACACCGTCGGTCCACAGTTTGATCGGCTTGCCGCCCGCCACTTCGAGTATGTTCATTGCCTTGTTCCTTGTTGCGCTACGTCGTGTCGCAAAGGGTCAACCCGCCTTGAGGCTGACCATTCCATTCAATACCTGATCCAGGCCACCGAACACCGAAATCCGGTCGATGCGCTCGGCCACCCGCTCCAGGGTTTCCAGCTCCTTCAGGCGCAGGGCCGTCGGGTTGCCTTCCATCACCTTGGCGGTGTTGAGCAGCGAACGGGTCGCCTGGGTTTCCTCACGGCGCCGGATCACGTTGGCCTGGGCGGCCTTTTCCGCCTCCACCACCTGCGCCAGCAGAGTCTTCATTTCGCCCGGCAGGATGATGTCGCGCACCCCCAGGCTGCTCACTTCCAGGCCGCTGCCTTGCAGGTGCGCCAGCAGGTGCTCGGCGACGCTACCGTCGATGGACTGCTTGTCTTCCAGCAGCTCGTCGAGGGTGCGGGTACCCACTGCCGCACGCAAGCCGAACTGCAGCTCGCGGTACAGATGCTCCACCGGCTTGCTCATCTGCCCGTGAGCACCGAGCACATCGGTGTAGCGCCAGTTAGCCACCAGGCTCAGGCGCAGGCTGACCTTGTCGCGGGTGAGAATCTCCTGGCCGTTGACTTCCAGCGCCTGCAGGCGGGTATCGACCATCTCCACCGCTACCTGGCTGCCGCAGCGCCAGTAGCCATGCCGGCCTGGCTTGAGCAACCCGGCCACCACGCCGTCGATCTTCAACACGCCGACATGGAAGGCCGGCACCAGCGCCAGCAGCACCAGATCCGTGCCGGCCACGCCGGGGCGGTTCAGGCGACTCACCAGTTCGTCGTCCAGGCGACGGCCCTGGTTCAGGTCGACGCGCTGCAAGCCGTGCTCGACCTGGCCTTTCCAGTACAGCCGTCGGCTGTCCGGTGCCAGCAACTCGACCAGTCGACCGTCCTCGAAACGCAGGCCGGCCTCGTGCGGGGCCAAGTCCATGGTTTCGAAATACCGCCCGACCAGTGCTGGCTCATGCCCACGCAGGTATTGCGCCAGCGGATGGTCGAACAGCGGGGATTGAAGGCTGAAAGTGCTCACCGCCAGCCGGTCTTGCCAGTCGAAACGCTGGTACTGGCCAGGCTCGAGAATCGACACGAAGTCGCCTTCGCTCATCAACAGGCCGCGTTCGTTTTTCTTCACCACAAAGCGTTTCAACAGTTTCATCTTGCTCATCCTTTTCCAATGTCCTTGAGTGCCGGAGTCGCCAACCCAGCGGGCGTCGCGAGCGAAGCCTGGCGGAGTCCGGGGCCGGGAACGTTGCTCCAGCGGCCACCATCGTTGCGCCAGGCCCGGCCGGCGAGCCGGGTGGGCCAGCGGTGGGCCAGGCTTCCTTCGCAGTGACGGGCCGTCCTGGCCCTGCTTGCGTTGCCTGTGCCCCACCGGCGGGTGTTGCGGTTACAGCTACCTTAGGAGGGTAGTGCCGGGGCTTTGCCCGGCGAGCGTCTGCGCCGGCCTTTCCAGGGGCCCAGCGCAGCAATGACCGGTCGTTGCGGCGGCGGCATGCACGACACCGACACCTGAAGGTGGGTACGTGCACCGGCGGGGGGTTCCCCTGTCCCGAGGGCCTGCCTGGCGATGCGGTCGAGAGGGATATAGCGAGCGGCGTGCCAGGTTTTCATTTGGCATCGATAAAATTCTTTAACTTATTGTTTTATATAGAATTATTTTTATCTTATTCATTTGAGCACAACTGAAAGCACTCATGGAGATTCATTTTTTCGTATATCATCGGATAGCAATTTATCTTTTAGGATAATCAAGGATGAGCAAGCCTCTCGTCGCCATCGGCTTCCTCGGCACCACCCTCGACCGCAACGGCAAGGGCGCCGCACGCTGGAACCGCTGGCGGCCGACCATCGGCCTGTGCCAGCAAGCCGACCTGCCCCTGGACCGCCTGGAACTGATCCACGGCCCCAGTGCGCGCGACCAGAGCCTGGCCGACCGGATCCGCGGCGACATCCAGCAGGTCTCGCCCGGCACCGAGGTGCGCCTGCACCCGCTGGCGCTGCGCAACCCGTGGGACTTCGAGGAGGTCTACGGCGCCTTGCACGACTTCGCCAGCGGCTACAGCTTCGACACCGAGCACGAGGACTACCTGGTGCACATCACCACCGGTACCCACGTCGCGCAGATCTGCTGGTTCCTGCTCACCGAGGCGCGCTACCTGCCGGCGCGCCTGGTGCAGACCTCGCCCTCGCGCAAGCAGGACGAAAACAGCGACCCGGCCGGCATCGCCACCCTGATCGACCTCGACCTGTCGCGCTATGACCCGATCGCCTCGCGCTTTCGCCGCGAGCAGGTCGAGGGGCAGTCGCTGCTCAAGTCCGGCATCGCCACGCGCAACCCGGATTTCAACCGCACCATCGAACAGATCGAGCGGGTCGCCCTGCGCTCGAAGGCCCCCATGCTGCTGGTCGGCCCGACCGGCGCCGGCAAGTCGTTCCTGGCCCGCCGTGTCCATGAGCTCAAGCGCGGGCGCCATCAGCTGGGCGGACGCTTCATCGAAGTGAACTGCGCCACCCTGCGCGGCGACGGCGCCATGTCGACCCTGTTCGGCCACGCCAAGGGCGCCTTCACCGGCGCCCAGAACGCCCGCGACGGCCTGCTGCGCGCCGCCGACGGCGGCATGCTGTTCCTCGACGAGATCGGTGAACTGGGCGCTGACGAACAGGCCATGCTGCTCAAGGCCATCGAGGAAAAACGCTTCTTCCCGCTGGGCGCCGACCGCGAAGTGGAAAGCGACTTCCAGCTGATCGCCGGCACCCACCGCGACCTGCGCGCTAAGGTCGCCGATGGCTCGTTCCGCGAGGACCTGTTCGCCCGCATCAACCTGTGGACCTTAGCCCTCCCGGGCCTGGCCGAACGCCGCGAGGACATCGAGCCGAACCTCGATTTCGAGTTGCAGCGCCATGCCCGCGAACAAGGCCGCCAGGTGCGCTTCAACCTCGAGGCCAAGCGCCGCTACCTGGACTTCGCCCATGCCGGCGAGGCACGCTGGGCCGGCAACTTCCGCGAGCTGTCGGCGTCGATCACGCGCATGGCGACCCTGGCCGACAGCGGGCGTATCGACGAGGCATTGGTCGAGGAGGAGATCGGTCGATTGCGTTACGCCTGGGGCCTGGAACCGAACACCGAACCACTGCTCACAGGTCGCGAGCTGGACCTGTTCGACCAGGTGCAGTTGCAGGCGGTGATCGACGTCTGCCGCCGCGCGCCGAGCCTGTCAGAAGCCGGACGCCAGCTGTTCGCGGTATCGCGCCAGGAGAAGGCCAACCCCAACGATGCCGACCGCCTGCGCAAGTACCTGGCGCGCTTCGGGCTGGACTGGCAGCAACTAAAGTCGTAGGGCTTGCCAGCACGCTGGCACAGTGGGGTATGCTTGGCCGGTCTTCAGGGCGGGGTGAAAGTCCCCACCGGCGGTAAATCGAAAGATGAGCCCGCGAGCGCCCCGGCCATGCCGGGGGTCAGCAGATCTGGTGAGATTCCAGGGCCGACGGTCATAGTCCGGATGAAAGAAGGCGTTTGGCAGGGGCCGTCCGGGCGCCCCTGCGCGCGCATTTTGTTCGCCCCGAGACGTTCATCGATCATTCACGAGGAGCGTTTCATGTCCACCATGCACCACAAGCAATTCCCCAACGTCAGCGCCGCCATCGCCGCCTTCCAGGCCGGGCGCCCCGTGCTGCTGCTTGACGACGACGACCGCGAGGATGAAGCCGATATCGTCGCCGCCGCCGAGAACCTGTCGCTGCAGACCATGGCCATGATGATCCGCGACTGCAGCGGCATCGTCTGCCTGTGCCTTGACGAAGCCACCGTCGACGCCCTGCAGCTGGCGCCGATGGTGCAGAATAACCAGGCCCGCCATGGCACCGGCTTCACCGTCACCATCGAAGCCGCCGAAGGGGTCAGCACCGGTGTGTCGGCACAGGACCGCATCACCACCATCGAAGCCGCGCTGCGCTCGACCGCGCAGGAACGTCATATCGTCAGCCCAGGCCACGTGTTCCCGCTGCGCGCCCGCGATGGCGGCGTGCTGACCCGTCGCGGCCACACCGAAGGCTCGGTGGACCTGGCCCGCCTGGCCGGCCTGCGCCCGGCGGCGGTGCTGTGCGAACTGATGAACCCCGACGGCAGCATGGCCCGCGGCGAGCAGGTGGCGGTGTATGCCCGCCAGTACAACCTGCCGGTGTTGACCATCGAGGAACTGGCGCGCTATCGCGAGGCGATGGTCGAGCTGGAAGCAGAGATCGCCTGAATCATCTTGGGGCCGCTGTGCGGCCCATTCGCGGCACAAGGCCGCTCCTACAGGAAATTGCGATCCCCTGTAGGAGCGGCCTCGTGCCGCGAAAGGGCTGCAAAGCAGCCCCAACAATCTAAAGCCCAACGCCAATCAAGCTGCCGTCAACGCAACCCCAACGGCCCCTTCAAAAACTCATACAACCCCGCCGCACTCTTGCGATAGCCATCAGCCGTCAGGTGCACCAGATCCGGCCGCGCCAGCCCGCCCGCCTGCCAGCCGGCAATCGAGCACGGCCCGCCCATGAACCCCTGCCAATCCCAGAACAGCGCCTTGTACTTCTGCGCCATCTGCTTCTGGATACGGATCACCGAGGCCAACGGTTGAGGCTGGCGCGCCGCACAGCTGCGCGCCTTGCGCTGCTTGATCGAGTCCGGTGGACCGACCAGCAAGATCGCCGTTTGCGGCAGGTCCCTGCGCAGGCCGACGAGGGTCGCCTCCAGTTGCGTCTGGTACAGCGCCAGGTCGAGCTTGTCGTCAAACGCTTCATTGGTGCCGTAGGCCAGGATCACCAGGTCAGGCCGCACGGCCTTGAGGCTGTCACGCCAACCCGGCTGCCACTTGTCCACCACGTCCAGGCGCGCACCGTTGATGCCCAGCGCCGAGTAGGTCACCCCGGCATTCTTCTGCCCCTGGATGTACCAGCCCCCCAGCGCGACACCCCGGCCACCCTCGACACTCAATTGCACCGGCAGGCCGACATTGGCGTAGGCCGGGCTGAAGCGCCACTGGCCATTGCTCGCCGGCAGCACGCGGCGCTGGCCACCATTGACGAAGAGGCTGGCACTGGTGGTCGACTGGTACAACGCCGAGACCTTGTAGCGCTGGCGGTCCTCATCACGCGCCTGCAACACAACACTGGCGCGATTGGCCAACGGCAGCGACAGGTAGCCCCCCAACGGGAACTGCGGGCTTTGCTGGTTGCGCGCCGACACCAGCTCCCACTGGCGCTTCTCGCTCTTGATGATCACCCGATCGTTGCGGATCCCCGGCACCGGCGAAGCCGGCACCAAGCCGATGCCGCCGTCGCCGTAGCGTGTCTGCAACAGCTTGCGCAGCTCGCCGCTGAACAGGTCGGCGGCGGTGTGCGAGTCACCCAGCTGGACGATGGCAACCGGCGCCCGGCCGGCATTGCGCAGCTTGCCGGCGAGCAAGGCGAGGTTGCCGTCCTGACGGGCGGCAGGCGCGGCGGCGGGCCGGGCCGTGGGCTGGGCGCTCACGCTGTTGGCGCCGGTACTGCAACCCGGCGCGGCGCTGATCAGCAGGGCCAGGCCCAGCAGGTGATGCCATTGGCGCATCTCAATGTCCTGTAACGGTCAGGCCCGGAAAGCTGATCAGCGACAGAACCTGTTCGGCGATCATCTTCTGGCCTGTGATGGTGAAATGAATACCGTCGTCGACCCGCACCTTGACCCGCTTGCCCTGCGGTGTCTGCACCGTATACGAGAAGTTGGCGTCGGTGTAGCCGAGGATCGGGTTGGCCGAGACGTAATGCTGGCCAAACAGCGCGGTCTGCTCCTGGTAGAGCCCGCTGAGGTAGCCCATGGCCGTGGACAGCCGCGCCTTCTCCATGTTCGGCGGCCCGACCCAGATCACCTGCACGTTGTGTGTGCGCGCCTGCTCGAGGATCGAATCGATACGGGCACGGTAGGCGACCTCCCACTCCGGCGACTTGAAGCGCAGGAATGGCTTGCCCTTGCCCTGGGGCATGTCCCAGGGGTCGTTGGGACCGAGGAACACCACCATCAGGCGCACGTTCGGCTCATGATCGAGGGTGTCTGCCACGGTCTTCGGCCAGTTGAAGAAGCCCGGGTAGGCAAGGCCGGTACTCTGCTTGCTGAGGTTGACGGTACGGATCTGGTAGCGCTTGCGCAGGCTGTTGGCCAGGTGCGGCGCCACGCCCTGCATCAGCGAGTCGCCGACCAGGAACACTTCGTCACCAGCGGCCAGCGAGGCCACAGTCCCCGGCTGCAACAACGCCGGGGCCGGCGTGGGCGGTGCAGGCTGGGCGACAACGACGGCGGCTGGCGCATGGACCGGCGCAGGCGTCGGCTGTGCATGCGCGGGCGTCGGCATTGGTGGCAGCGGCTTGGCCAGGGTCGCCGGGGTTTGCAGATCGACCGTGACCACCGGCATCGGCGCGGGCAGTACCTCGATCGCCGGCTCCTCGGCCAGTTGCGACGCAGGCCGCATCTGCTCGAGCAGGTCATCGCGCTGCGCTTCCAGCATCGCCGTCAACTGCGCGCCCATGCGCCAGGCTGGCAGCTGGCCCAGCAGCGGTATCTCGCAGCTCTGGTGGTATTTCTGCTGGCAGTAGAGCTTGATCGAATCCTGGTTCAGCCAGAACAGCAACGCGGTGGTGACCACGATCGCATACAAGCCACGGGCGGCGCCCATCTGCACCTGGAACAGCTGTTTGCTATCAGAAGCTTGCATAGATGAACCCCGGCACGCCCGACTGCGAAGCGAAAATCACCAGCGACACACCGACCCCGAGCGGGATCGGGTACAACTGCCACGGCAGGCGCTGGAACAGCGCGCCACTCTGGCGCAACAGCGCCAGCCACTGGGGATAACTGGCCACGAACAACACACAGGCCAGCAGCATCAGGCCCGTGGCGCTGTTCAGGCCCGCCAGGCTCAGCTGGGCGATGTTGCCGAGCATCTCCATCGCGCCCTCAAGCGTCGGGCTGCGGAAGAAGATCCAGGCGAAGGCCACGTAGTGGAAAGTCATCAACCGCGCCATCAGGCCCGAACCCGGCAGCCGCGCGAAACCCGGAAACCACTGGCTGAACAGCTTGGAAATGGCCAGGCCGACGCCATGCAGGGCGCCCCAGATGATGAAGTTCACGCTCGCCCCGTGCCACAGGCCGGACACCAGCATCGCCAGCAGCATGTTCAGGTTGCCGCGCCATACGCCCTTGCGGTTGCCGCCCAGCGGGATGTACACATAGTCGCGGATGAAGCGCGACAGGCTGATGTGCCAGCGCCCCCAGAATTCCTTGAGGTTGTGCGCGGCGTACGGCGCGTCGAAGTTGTCCGGCAGACGGAAGCCCAGCAACAGGGCGATGCCGGTGACCAGGTTGGTGTAGCCGCTGAAGTTGAAGTAGATCAGCAAGCTGTAGCCGTACACGCTCAGCAGAACCTGCTCGGGGCTGGCGCTGCCCGGGGTGTCGAACACCGGGTCGACCCACTCGCTGCCCAGCCAGGCGCTGAGGAAGAACAGCTTGACCACCGCCATGGCGATCAGCCCCAGCGCCCGCTGCGGTTCCAGCACCTGGCGCATGGCCGGCGGGCGGATCTGCGGCAGCATGTGCAGGGCACGGTTGACCGGCCCGGCCACCAGGCTGGGGAAGAACGCCAGGTACAAGGCCAGGTCCAGCGGCGGCACCGGCGCCAGCTCGCGGCGGTTGATCGACACCAGGTAGCTGACCGAATGGAAGGTGTAGAACGACAGCCCGATCGGCACCAGCACTTCCAGCAGCGGCAGCGCCACATCGAACCCGGCGGTGGCCAGCGCGGCCTGCGCGCCTTCGACGAAGAACGCCTGGTACTTGAACAGGTAGAAGCAGCCCAGCACCAGCGTCAGCAGCAGCACGCGGCTGAACCAGCGCCCGGGATAGCGCCCCGCCAGCTGGCCGAGCAGGTACACCAGCGCGCTGTAGCCCAGCAGGATGTACAGCGACTGCAGGCTGAAGCTCGCCACCAGGCCGTAGCTGGCGGTCAGGAGCAGCAGGTTCTGCAACCGCACGCTCCAGCACAGGCTCCAATAGAGCAGGAAGAACAGCGTGAAACAGAGGCCGAATTCAATCGAGAGGAAGCTCACAACGTAGTCCATTACATGACGTCGGGGAGGAAGGTCTTTGACCCGCAGGCCAGAGCGCGCGGATTATGGCAGAGGGCCGCCACCCCCACAATTCGATTGCATGACGGATTGCAAGATGGCTTGCGCCAGACAAGTGCAACAAAATGCGACGAACGATAGGCCCACGCAATTTGCTCCCCCTGCCCCGCTCTGCTAGTGTCGCGCCGTTCTGAACGCCACAGAGACAGTCGCCATGGCCCGCAAAAAAACCTCCATCGATTTCGAACAATCCCTCGCCGATCTGCAAGCCCTGGTCGAGCGCCTGGAGAACGGCGAACTGTCGCTGGAAGAGTCGCTGGCCGCCTTCGAACAGGGCATCGCCCTGACCCGCGATTGCCAGGGCGCCCTGGCCCAGGCCGAGCAGAAGGTGCAGATCCTGCTGGAGCGTGACGGCGAGCTGGCTGCCCAGCCGTTCGACGCGGAGCCCGAGGCATGATCGCCCAGTACCAGCAAAGCGCCCAGGCACGGGTCGATGCCGCCCTCGAACCGCTGTTCCAGGCGCCGTCGAAGGAGCTTGAACGCCTCTATGCCGCGATGCGCTACAGCGTGATGAACGGCGGCAAGCGCGTACGCCCATTGCTGGCCTATGCCGCCTGCGAAGCCTTCGGCGTGCCGCCCGAGCATGCCAACGGCGCGGCCTGCGCGGTGGAGCTGATCCATGCCTACTCGCTGGTGCATGACGACCTGCCGGCGATGGACGACGACGACCTGCGTCGCGGCCAGCCCACCACCCACAAGGCGTTCGACGAAGCCTGCGCAATCCTCGCCGGCGACGGCCTGCAGAGCCTGGCCTTCAGCGCCCTGCTCGACCCGCGCCTGAGCCCGCAGGCCGACGCCATCCGCCTGCAGATGGTCCAGGCCCTGGCCAGGGCCGCCGGTCCCGCCGGCATGGTCGGCGGCCAGGCCATCGACCTGGGCTCGGTGGGCGTCAAGCTCGATCAGCAAGCCCTGGAATACATGCACCGGCACAAGACCGGCGCGCTGATCGAAGCCAGCGTGCGCCTTGGCGCCCTGGCCAGTGCCCGCGCCGATCAGGCCCAGCTCGATGCCCTGCAGACTTATGCACAGGCCATCGGCCTGGCGTTCCAGGTGCAGGACGACATCCTCGACGTGGAGAGCGACACCGCCACCCTGGGCAAACGCCAGGGCGCCGACATCGCCCGCGACAAGCCGACCTACCCGGCGCTGCTCGGGCTGGAGGCGGCCAAGGCCTATGCCGTGGAGCTGCGCGACCAGGCGCTGGCCGCGCTGCAAGGCTTTGGCGACAACGCCGAGCCGTTGCGGGCGCTGGCCCGCTACATCGTCGAACGCCGCCACTAAAACCTGACACATCCCCCTGTAGGAGCGGCCTTGTGTCGCGAAAGGGGTGCGCAGCAGCCCCGGGATTTCAGCGTTGACGCAAAGATTGCCGGGGCCGCTTTGCGGCCCTTTCGCGACACAAGGCCGCTCCTACAGGATCTCTGCCGCACTGGTGGTCCTCATACACCCGTCCGAATGGGCAGCTTTTCCTACAATGGGGTAAACTGCCGCGTCTTCACACCTATAACGACACGCCTGATGCCCACGACGTTTCAAGAGATCCCCCGCGAACGCCCGGTCACGCCTTTGCTGGACCGCGCCGACACGCCCGCCGGCCTGCGCCGGCTGGCCGAAGCCGACCTGGAGACCCTGGCCGACGAGCTGCGCCAGGACCTGCTCTATACCGTGGGGCAGACCGGTGGGCATTTTGGTGCGGGCCTGGGCGTCATCGAACTGACGATCGCCCTGCACTACGTCTTCGACACCCCGGACGACCGGCTGGTGTGGGACGTCGGCCACCAGGCCTACCCGCACAAGATCCTCACCGGCCGCCGCGAGCGCATGCTCAGCCTGCGCCAGAAGGACGGCATCGCCGCCTTCCCGCGCCGTAGCGAGAGCGAATACGACACCTTCGGCGTCGGTCATTCCAGCACCTCGATCAGCGCCGCGCTGGGCATGGCCATCGCCGCCCGCCTGCAGAACGATCCGCGCAAGTCGATTGCCGTGATCGGCGACGGCGCGCTGACCGCCGGCATGGCCTTCGAGGCGCTGAACCACGCGCAGGAAGTGGATGCCAACATGCTGGTCATCCTCAACGACAACGACATGTCGATCTCGCGCAACGTCGGCGGCCTGTCCAACTACCTGGCCAAGATCCTCTCCAGCCGCACCTACGCCAGCATGCGCGAGGGCAGCAAGAAAGTGCTGTCACGCCTGCCCGGGGCCTGGGAGATCGCCCGTCGTACCGAAGAGTACGCCAAGGGCATGCTGGTGCCCGGCACCCTGTTCGAGGAACTGGGCTGGAACTACATCGGCCCGATCGACGGCCACGACCTGCCGACCCTGATCGCCACCCTGCGCAACATGCGCGACCTCAAGGGCCCGCAGTTCCTGCATGTGGTGACCAAGAAGGGCAAGGGCTTCGCCCCGGCCGAGGTCGATCCGATCGGCTACCACGCGATCACCAAGCTGGAGCCGGCCGACAAGCCGGTCGCGCCGAAAAAAGCCAGCGGGCCAAAATACGCCTCGGTGTTTGGCCAGTGGCTGTGCGACATGGCCGCCGCCGACAACCGCCTGGTGGGCATCACCCCGGCAATGAAGGAAGGCTCGGACCTGATCGACTTCAGCGAACGCTATCCCGAGCGCTACTTCGACGTCGCCATCGCCGAACAGCACGCGGTGACCTTTGCCGCGGGCATGGCCTGCGAGGGCGCCAAGCCGGTGGTGGCGATCTACTCGACCTTCCTGCAGCGCGCCTATGACCAGCTGATCCACGACGTGGCGGTGCAGGACCTCGATGTGCTGTTCGCCATCGACCGCGCCGGCCTGGTCGGCGAGGACGGCCCGACCCACGCCGGCGCCTACGACCTCTCGTACCTGCGCTGCATCCCCGGCATGCTGGTGATGACCCCCAGCGACGAGAACGAGCTGCGCAAGATGCTCAGCACCGGCCACCACTACAAGGGCCCGGCCGCCGTGCGCTACCCGCGCGGCACCGGCCCCAACGCGCCGATCAGCGGCGACCTGGAACCACTGGAGATCGGCAAGGGCGTGATCCGCCGCCAGGGAGGCAAGGTCGCCCTGCTGGTGTTCGGCGTGCAACTGACCGAAGCCTTGCAGGTGGCCGAGCAGATCGACGCCAGCGTGGTCGACATGCGTTTCGTCAAGCCGCTGGACGAGGCGCTGGTGCTGGAGATGGCCGCCAGCCACGAACTGCTGGTGACCATCGAGGAGAACGCCATCATGGGTGGTGCCGGCGCCGCCGTCGGCGAGTTCCTGGCCCGCGAGGGCGTGGTCAAGCCGCTGCTGCACCTGGGCCTGCCGGATATCTATGTCGAGCATGCCAAGCCTGCGCAGATGCTGGCTGAATGTGGGTTGGATGCGGCCGGTATCGAAGCCTCCGTCAAAGCCCGGATGGCCAAGCTCGGCCTCTAGGGCCCTTTCGCGGGTAAACCCGCTCCCACAGGGACTGCACAGCGTTCAAGGTCTGTGGAGATCCTGTGGGAGCGGGTTTACCCGCGAATGCGATGGAACTGCCCATGAAAAAATCTGCCTGTGCCGCACTCCTCTGCGCCCCTACGTTCCTGCTGGCCGCCGAACGCGATGACGCCCTGAAACTCCCCGACGTACTGATCAGCGCCAGCCGCCAGGTCGAGTCACGCACAACCACCAGCGCCGCCAACACGGTGTTCACCCGTGCCGATATCGATCGCCTGCAACCGAGCGGCGTCACCGACCTGCTCACCCGCGTCCCCGGCGTGCAGGTGGCGCCCACCGGCGGGCGCGGCAGCCTGCCCGGCATCTTCATCCGCGGCACCAAGGCCGCCCAGACCCTGGTGCTGGTCGACGGCGTGCGCATTGCCAATGCCACCTCTGGCGACAGCGCCCTGCAGTTCCTCGGCATCGACCAGATCGAACGTGTGGAAGTGCTGCGCGGCTCGCGCTCAGCGATCTACGGCAGCGACGCCATTGGCGGGGTGATCCAGATCTTCACCCGCCGTGGTGACGGCCAGGGCCTGCAACCGCGCCTGCGCCTGGCCGCCGGCAGCAATCAGACCTGGCAACGCAGCCTGGGGCTGTCGGGCGGTGATGGCGCGACCCGCTTCAACCTCGGCGCCAGCCTCGACGAAACCGCCGGCATCGATTCGACCGGACCGTCGTATTCCAGCGATGGCGACCATGACGCCTATCGCAACCGTTCATTCAACCTCAGCCTGAGCCATGCCTTCAATGAACGTTACGAAGCCGGCCTGAACCTGCTCGACAGCCGAGGACGCAGCGAGTACGACAATCCCTTTGGCCGCTTCGACATGGCCACTTTCCAGAGCTTCGGCCAAAAGCCCTATACCGATTTCACGGTCAGCAGCCTGGGCACCTACTTGGACGCCCAGCTCACCGAGGCCTGGCATTCGCGCCTGGAGTTGGGTCACAGCGAAAATCGCGACGACAAACGCGACAAGCTCAGCAATGAGCGCTTCGTGTTCAACACTTATCGCGACCAGGCGACCTGGCAGAACGACTTCGTCGTGGATGAGCGCAACAACCTGCTGGCGGGGACCGACTGGTATCAGGATCGCGTCCACGCCAGCACCGACTTCACCGAGGACAGCCGCTTCAATCGCGCTGTGTTCATCCAGCATCGCTTCACCGGTGAACACTTTTCCACCGAATTGGGCGTGCGCCGCGACCAGAACCAGCAGTTCGGCGGCCAGACCACCTGGAGCGGCAGCGTCACGGTACCGGTCAATGTCGACAACGATGTGTTGCTGTCCTACAGCGAAGGTTTCCGCGCACCGACGTTCAACGATCTGTACTACCCCCAGTACAGCAACCCGAACCTCGACCCCGAGCGCTCGAAAAGCTACGAGTTGCAGTGGCGCAGTCAACTGAGCAAGGAAAGCCGCCTGGAGGCTTCGCTGTACCGCACCGACCTGCGTGACGCGATCATCTTCGGCGCAGGCTCCATACCCCGTAACGTGGCATCGGCCCGGATCAACGGCTTTGAGCTGGGTCTGGAGCAGCAGTGGGGCGCATGGCACAGCCAACTGGGCCTGGCCTTGATCGACCCTCGCGATCGCGATAGCGGGCACACCCTCGCCCGCCGCGCCCGACGGACCTTGAGCCTGGATCTGGATCGACAATTCGAACGGTTCAGCCTGGGCGGTAGCTGGCAGGCAGTGAGCGGCAGCTACGATGACGAGGCCAATCGCAATGCGCTGGGTGGCTACGGCCTGCTTGGATTGCGTGGAGGCTGGGCCGCGAGCGACGAGGTTCGGCTGGAACTGAAACTCGACAACCTGCTGGACAAGCACTACAGCCGTGCCCTGTACAGCTTCGACGGCAGCCAGTACGGCTATCGCGAAGAAGGCCGCACCTGGCTGCTGAGCCTTACCTGGACCCCGACCCTCTAGCCTCCAGCAGCGCGCACAGCCGGGCAGTGGCCTCGATCATCTGCCCGCTGGGCCGCTCCAGGCCCTTGTCCGGCACCACCAGCAAGCGTTCCCCCTTCACGGCGCTCAACTGCGGCCAGCTACGCCAGCTGGCCAGCTGCGCCGCGTCACCCGCCAGGATCACCTCGGGATCGCGCAGCAGCACCGACTCCACACTGACCTGCGGCGCGGGCTGGGCCAGGTCGTCGAATACATTGCGTGCCCCGCAGACGCGCAAGGCATCGCTGACCACTTGGCGCCCACCCAGGGTGTACAGCGGCTTGTCCCAGACCTGGTAGAACACCCGCAGTGGTGTTTCGCGCCGGTAACGCTCTCGCAGCGCCTGCAGCCGCGCACGCAGGCTGGTGGCATAAGTACGACCTTGCTCGTCACGCCCGAGGCGCCGGGCGATGGCTTCGATCTGCTCGATCAACTGGTCGAGGTCGCCGGGCTCGCCACTGAACGTGGCGATACCCAGGCGTTTGAGCTGGTCGCGCTGGGCCGGTGCAACGCTGCCAGGCCAGAGCAGCAGCAGGTCAGGCTTGAGACTGAGCAGGCGCTCCATGTCCAGCTGGCCATGGCGCCCGACCGAGGGCAGGTCCTGAAGGCTCGGCGGACGCTCACCCGCGTCCAACAGGCCCACCAACAGGTCGCCGGCCTCCAGTTCGAGGACGATCTCGGTCATCGACGGCGCCAGGCTGACCACCCGCGGCCCGGCCTCGGCCAGGGTACCGAGGCACAACAATGCGAGGGAGGCGAAAAACGCCCGCATCAGCCGAGCTGGCGCGGAATACGGTAGAGGTACAGCACCACCACGGAGGACAGGGCGAGGAGGATCTGCGGCACGGCCTCCAGCCCGACCAACACCGACAGTGCAGCGACCCAGGCCGGGAAGCAGGCGAACAGCATGGCCAGGCGTCGAACCCGCGCCAACTCGATCCAGGCAGCGGGTTCGTCCGGCGTGCCCAGCTGCTTGTCGGTGGCGATCAATGCCCGCTTGTAGGTGCCGAAGCGCGGCAGGCTGAGGAACATGGTCGCGGCCCCGGCGATGAACAAGGGCATGGCCAGCACCGGGATCAGCGGCTCACCGCCGCCGAACGCCCAGGCCATTATCGGCAACGGCAACAACCCCATGGCCAGGTACTGCCACCAGGCCAGGGCCAGCCGCCGCTTCACCTCGCCGCGGGTCACGCCTGTGGCACCTCGCCCTGGTGCTTGTTGCCCATCATGTGGCCAAGCTTGTCGGCCTTGGTGGCCAGATACAGGCGGTTGTGCGGGTTGTGACCGGTGTGCAGCGGCACGCGCTCGGCAACCTTGATACTCATGTCGGTCAGGGCCTTGACCTTGCGCGGATTGTTGGTCATCAGACGCAGCGATTTCACGCCCAGGTGTTCGAGCATCGGCAGGCACATGGCGTAGTCACGCTGGTCGGCGGCGAAGCCCAGTCGCTCGTTGGCCTCGACAGTGTCGGCGCCGCCATCCTGCAGCTCGTAGGCGCGGATCTTGTTCAGCAGGCCGATGCCACGGCCCTCCTGGCGCAGGTACAGCAGCACGCCACGACCTTCGCGGGCGATGGCCTGCAGCGCGGCTTCAAGTTGCGAGCCGCAGTCGCAGCGCTGGCTGAACAGGGCATCGCCAGTCAGGCACTCGGAGTGCAGGCGCCCCAGCACCGGCTCGCCGTCCGCGATGTCACCCAGGCTGAGCACCACATGCTCGCGGCCAGTGGCTTCGTCGAGGAAGCCATGCATGGTGAAGATCGCAAAGGGAGTCGGGAGTTTAGAGGCGGCAACAAAGACGACGGGCACGTTGTGCTCCTGGATAGTAGGATTTTTCAGATCGGCCGATTGTATCAGCAGCCCGGCGCAGGTGCGCAGGAGGAATATGGTGGCTTAAGATCGAAATGTTCGATGCTTATGGAACAAGGACCAAATCCTGTAGGAGCGGCCTTGTGCCGCGAACGGGGCGCGCAGCGGCCCCAGATTCCGAGCCACCATCGAAATTGCTGGGGCCGCTACGCAGCCCATCGCGGCACAAGGCCGCTCCTACAAGAACAGCGACATGAGCCTAATGCGGCTGGCTATCCGCAGTGAACGGATACGGCTGCTTCCAGCGCTCGAAGATCGGCTTCAACTCACCGCTGCGCACCAGTTGCGCCATGCGCCGGTCGAACAGGTCGCGCAAGGCCTCGCCCTGCGCGCTGCGGGTAAACGCCAGGTACAGCGGCAGCTCGGCAACGTGGGTGCTGCGAAAACGCTGGGGCTCGGGCGCCTGTCCGAGCACATATTCGACCTCGGTCTGCGCATCGACGTAGAAGTCCACCCGGTCATGCTCAAGCATGGGCAGGATCCCTTCACGGCGCTGGACCTCGCGGAAGTTGTGCACCTTGGGCAGGTAGCTGGCGTAGTCATAGCCACGCACCCAGGCCAGGCGGTACTGGCCGATGGTGTCCAGCGTGGGCTGCGGCTTGCCGGCCAGGCCAAGGGCGTAGATATGGTCCATGTCGAAATGCCAGCGCGGATAGAGGTTGTCGTCGTTCTCTTCTTTGTACGAGCCGACCCAGGCATCCGCCTCGCCCCGTTTCACCAAACCGACCGAGCGGCTGTACGGCGCGCTCAGCACCTTGACCTTGACCCCGGCCGGCTCGAACACCTGGCGCAGCACGTCCCAGGCCAGCCCGCTGCCATCGGCGTTGGTGTAGTCGAGCCACTCCTCGCTGACCAGGCGCACCTGTTGCTCCTGCGCCATGACGCCGGGCGCCGCGCAAAGCAGCACCCACGCCAGCAACACACTCCTCAAGGCCATCGCAACGCTCCCTGTATCAGGCCACCGCCCACACCAGAACCTGCATGCCCAGCCAGGCGAACACGCCGGCCAGGATATCGTCGAGCATGATCCCGAAGCCACCATGCACATGGCGGTCGACCCAGCGGATCGGCCACGGCTTGAGGATGTCGAAGAAGCGGAACATCAGGAACCCCGCCAGCAGCCACTGCCAGCCTTCCGGCACCAGCCACAGGGTGATCCACATGCCGACGATCTCGTCCCAGACAATGCCCTCGTGATCGTGCACGCGCAAGTCGTTGGCCACCTTGCCGCACAGCCACACGCCGAACAGCATGCTGATGCCCAGCAGCAGCCAGTAGCCCCAGTCGGGCAGCATCTGCCACAGCGGGATGAACGGCAGCGCCACCAGCGACCCCCAGGTACCGGGGGCCTTGGGCAGGGTGCCGGAGCCGAAGCCGAAGGCGATGAAGTGCCACGGATTGCGCCAGACCGAAGGCGGAACGAACTCCGCAGGCACCTGGTTGGGGTGGTCGGTCACGGTGTCTCCCTGAAATGTTGATAGCCCCGCTGCACGGGGGTGATGTCCTGGCCCTGCGGGTCACGCAGGGTCACGCCCTGCCCTTGCAGCACGCGCCCGATGACGTGCACCTCGCGGGCCAGGGAGGTCAGTGCGCTTTCCGGCAGGGTGAAGGCCAGCACGTAGTCGTCGCCGCCAGTGAGCGCCGCCTGCACCGCCGCCTCGCGCCCCAGGAAAGCCTGTAAAGGAGCAGACACGGGGACCTGCGCCAGGTTCACCTCAAGCGCGACGCCGGACGCCTTGGCGATATGCCCGCAGTCGGCCAGCAGGCCGTCGGAGATATCCAGTGCCGCCGTGGCCAGGCCACGCAGGCGCTCGCCCAACTGCAGCTGGGGCAAAGGCGACCAGTAGTGCTCCAGCAGTGGGCCGGCCACCTCGGCAGCCGCCTCGCGCTCGCCCAGCACCAGCGGCAAGGCGCCCGCCGCATTGCCCAGGAAACCACCGACGCACAGCAGGTCGCCCGGCTGCGCGCCGCTGCGGCGCAGGGCCTGGCCCGCCGGTACCCGGCCGAACACGGTCACGGTGATGCTCAGCGGCCCACGGGTGGTGTCTCCGCCGATCAGGGTCATGCGGCAACGGTGGGCCATGCGGCCGAGGCCATCGGCGAAGGCTTCGAGCCAGTCCGGGCCGACTTCGGGCAGGGTCAGGGCGAGGGTGAAGCCGATGGGCGTGGCGCCCATGGCCGCCAGGTCGCTGGCCGCCACGGCGAGCGAGCGCTGGCCCAGCAGCAGCGGGTCGCAGACCGCGGGGAAATGCACAGCGGCCACCAGCGTGTCGGTGGAGATCGCCAGCTGCTCGCCGGCGGGCAGGTCCAGCAGGGCGCAGTCGTCGCCGATCCCCAGGGCCACACCCTCGCCGCCCTGCGCACAAGGCGCGGCGGCGAAGTAGTGACGGATCAGCTCGAACTCACCCATGGCTGGTCAGCGCCGCGATCAGCGCTTGTTCGCCTTGACTTCCGCCTCACGCAGACGCGGAGCCAGCTTGTCCAGCACGCCGTTGACGAACTTGTGGCCGTCGGTGGCGCCGAAGACCTTCGCCAGCTCCACGCCTTCGTTGATGACGACGCGGTA
This sequence comes from Pseudomonas sp. TE31087, assembly GCF_057284075.1. Lineage (NCBI taxonomy): Bacteria > Pseudomonadati > Pseudomonadota > Gammaproteobacteria > Pseudomonadales > Pseudomonadaceae > Pseudomonas > Pseudomonas sp. TE31087. The sequence continues at coordinate 4,892,117 of NZ_JBXVNN010000001.1, read as the reverse complement.
CGGTACGTCGACGCGCATCATGAACTCCCAGGTGGACAGGCGCAGCACGGCCAGCTCGACCGGGTCGAGTTCTTCCAGCGGCGTGTCCAGGCAAGGCTTGAGCGCCTCGTCGATCTCGGCCTTCTTCGCTGGGACCCCGTGCAGGATCTCGCGGAAGTAGGCGCCGTCGACATCGGAGAAATCGTTATCGACCCGGAACTGCGCTTCCACTTCGTTCAGCGAGTGCTTGGCCATGTGCCACTGGTAGAGCGCTTGCGTGGCGAGCTTGCGGGCTTCGCGACGCTTGGCGCTCTTCGAGGGCTTGCCGGCATCCGCAGGTTTTGGATCGCGCGGGTTGAAACGATCGCTTTCGTCGCTAATCACTTGGCCTCCAACTGCGCCAGCAGACTGACCATTTCCAGGGCCGACAGGGCAGCTTCGGCACCTTTGTTGCCGGCCTTGGTGCCGGAACGTTCGATGGCCTGCTCGATGGAGTCGACGGTCAGGACGCCGAAGGCCACCGGAACACCGAACTCCATGGACACCTGGGCCAGGCCCTTGGTGCACTCGCCCGCCACGTATTCGAAGTGCGGGGTACCGCCACGGATTACTGCGCCCAGGGCGATGATCGCGTCATAAGCACCCTGCTGGGCGACTTTCTGCGCTACCAGCGGGATTTCGAACGCGCCCGGGGCACGGATGATGGTGATGTCGCTTTCGCTGACGCCGTGGCGTACCAGGGCATCGACTGCACCGCTTACCAGGCTTTCGACGACGAAGCTGTTGAAGCGGCCAACCACCAAAGCATAGCGACCTTTGGGGGCGATGAAGGTACCTTCGATGGTCTTCAGGGTCATTCCGGAGTTCTCATCTTCAAGAGCGAGGCCGCGCTGTGGCGGCCTCGGGAGGGTTTGGACTCGAGTCCAGGGGCGAAAATGCCGCCTCAAGTCACTCGGAGGGCACGTATTCTACAACTTCCAGATCGAATCCGGATATCGCATTGAACTTCATCGGCGAACTCATCAGGCGCATCTTGCGCACGCCGAGGTCGCGCAGGATCTGCGAACCGGCACCGACGGTGCTGTAGGTGGTCGGCGCTTTCGCCGGGGCATCGCCCGCGCTCTCGCGGATATGCGCCAGCAGCACGTCGCCGTCCAGCGGGTGGCCCAGCAGCAGCACCACGCCGCTGCCGGCCTCGGCCACCGCGCTCATGGCTGCGCGCAGGCTCCAGCGGCCCGGTTGCTTGACCATCAGCAGGTCGCGCAGCGGGTCCATGTTGTGCACGCGCACCAGGGTCGGCTCCTCGGCGCAGATCTTGCCCAGGGTCAGGGCCATGTGCACATCGCCTTCCACCGCATCGCGGTAGGTGACCAGGTTGAACTGGCCCAGCTCGCTCTCGATCGGCTGCTCGGAGACGCGCTGCACGGTGCGCTCATGGATCATGCGGTAGTGGATCAGGTCGGCGATGGTGCCGATCTTCAGGCCGTGCTCGGCGGCGAACACTTCCAGCTCGGCGCGGCGCGACATGGTGCCGTCGTCGTTCATCACCTCGCAGATCACCCCGCTTGGCTCGAAGCCGGCCATGCGCGCCAGGTCGCAGGCGGCCTCGGTGTGGCCGGCGCGGGCCAGGGTGCCGCCGGGCTGGGCCATCAGCGGGAAGATATGACCGGGGCTGACGATGTCCTCGGCCTTGGCGTCCTTGGCGGCGGCGGCCTGCACGGTGCGGGCGCGGTCGGCGGCGGAAATGCCGGTGGTGACGCCTTCGGCGGCTTCGATCGACACGGTGAACTTGGTGCCGAAGCCCGAGCCGTTGCGCGGCGCCATCAGCGGCAGCTTGAGCGTTTCGCAGCGCTCGCGGGTCATCGGCATGCAGATCAGGCCACGGGCGTGCTTGGCCATGAAGTTGATGTGCTCGGGCAGGCAGCACTCGGCCGCCATGATGATGTCGCCTTCGTTCTCGCGGTCTTCGTCATCCATGAGGATGACCATTTTGCCCTGGCGGATGTCTTCGACCAGTTCTTCGATGCTGTTGAGCGCCACGCGGCACCCCCTTCTCAATCAGGATTTCAAGAAGCCGTTGGCGGCCAGGAAGCTTTCGGTGATGCCACTGCCTTTGCTCGGCTCGGCGGCCTTGTCGCCCAGCAGCAGACGCTCCAGGTAACGGGCCAGCAGGTCGACCTCAAGGTTCACCCGACGCCCTGCGCGGTAGTCGGCCATGATGGTTTCGGACAGGGTGTGCGGGACGATGGTCAGCTCGAACTCGGCGCCATCGACTTCGTTGACCGTCAGGCTGGTGCCGTCGACGGTGATCGAGCCCTTGTGGGCGATGTACTTGGCCAGCTCCTTGGGCGCGCGCACGCGGAACTGGATAGCGCGGGCGCTATCGGCGCGCGAGACGATCTCGCCGACGCCGTCGACGTGGCCGCTGACCAGGTGGCCGCCCAGGCGGGTGGTGGGGGTCAGGGCCTTTTCCAGGTTGACCCGGCTGCCGCTCTTGAGATCGACCATGGCGGTGCGCTTGAGGGTCTCGACGCTGACGTCGGCCCAGAAGCCGTCGCCAGGCAGCTCGACGGCGGTCAGGCACACGCCGTTGACCGCGATGCTGTCGCCAAGCTTGACGTCGCCCAGGTCGAGCTTGCCGGTCTCTACGTAGACGCGCACGTCACCGCCCTTGGGGGTGAGGCTGCGGATGGTGCCGATGGATTCGATGATGCCGGTGAACATGGTGTTCTCCTAGATACGGGCTGCGCGAGGCAAGCCTGGCATTATACGCCGGGGGGCGGCAGGGGGATGGCAGTGACTCGCCAGTCATCGCCGACCGCGCGCATTTCGGTGATCTTCAGCCGCGGCGCCTCGCTCATTTTCGACAGCGGCCAGTCCAGCAACGGGCGCGCTTCGGAGCCGAGGAAGGTGCCGGCGACGAACAGCTGGTACTCGTCGACCAGGCCCTGGCGGGCGAAAGCGCCGACCAGGCCGGCGCCGGCCTCCAGCAGGATTTCGTTGACCCCGCGCCCAGCCAGGGTGCGCAGCAGTGCCGGCAGGTCGACACGCCCCTCGCTGCCGGGCAGGTTGATCAGTTCATGGCCGGCGGCCGCATAGCGTGGGTCTTCACCGGCGGCGGTCACCACCAGTGCCGGGCCGGCCTGGAAGAACGGCGCGTCCAGCGGCAGACGCAGGCGCCCGTCGATCAGCACGCGCAACGGCGGGCGCGACAGGGCCAGGGCGGTGAGCGCGTCATCCAGGCCCAGCTCCTCGCCACGCACGGTCATGCGGGCGTTGTCGAACAGCACGCTCTCGGCGCTGGTCAGCACCACGCTGGAGCAGGCGCGCAAGCGCTGCACCGCGGCACGCGCCGCAGGGCCGGTGATCCATTGGCTTTCGCCGCTGGCCATGGCGGTGCGGCCGTCCAGGCTCATGGCCAGCTTGGCGCGCACGAACGGCAGGCCCTGCTCCATGCGCTTGAGAAAGCCCGGGTTGAGCGCGCGAGCCTCGGCCTCGAGCACACCGCTGGCGACTTCGATGCCGGCCTCGCGCAGCCGCTGCAGGCCATTGCCGGCCACTTGCGGATTGGGGTCCTGCATGGCCGCCACCACCCGCGCCACCCCGGCCTTGACCAGCGCCTCGGCGCACGGCGGCGTGCGGCCATGGTGGCTGCAGGGCTCGAGGGTGACATAGGCGCAGGCGCCGCGGGCGCGCTCACCGGCCTGGCGCAGGGCATGGACCTCGGCGTGCGGCTCGCCGGCGCGCACATGCCAGCCTTCGCCGACCACCTCACCGTCACGCACGATCACGCAACCCACGCGGGGGTTGGGGTGGGTGCTGTACAGGCCCTTGCGGGCCAGTTCCACGGCGCGGGCCATGTAGTGGGCGTCGAGAATGGCTTGGCTGGACATGCTTACTCTTTAGCCGGCTCGCGGGCCAGGCGGTCGATTTCTTCGCGGAATTCGTCGAGGTCCTGGAAGCGCCGGTAGACCGAGGCGAAACGGATATAGGCCACCTCGTCGAGCTTGCGCAGCTCGGCCATCACCATCTCGCCGACCACCAGCGACTTCACTTCGCGCTCGCCGGTGGCGCGCAGACGACTCTTGATATGCGCCAGCGCCGCTTCCAGACGCTCGACGCTGACCGGGCGCTTTTCCAGCGCGCGCTGCATGCCGGCGCGCAGCTTGTCTTCGTCGAAGGGCTGGCGCGTGCCGTCCTGCTTGATCAGCCGGGGCAGGACCAGCTCGGCGGTTTCGAAGGTGGTGAAGCGCTCGCCGCAGGCGACGCATTCGCGCCGACGACGCACCTGTTCGCCCTCGGCGACCAGACGCGAGTCGATGACCTTGGTGTCGTTGGCACCGCAAAACGGACAGTGCATGGTGGCAGGCAACAAAAAAAGGGAGGGCCATGGTAGCGCATTGCACTGGCAAGACAAGCCAAAGGGTTTACCATCCATGCAAATCTGCCCGTGAAGGACTACCCCATGCACCCTCGAGCGCTCGTCGTGCTGTGTTGCGCCGCCCTGCTCGCCGCCTGCGGCAGCGACCGCCCCAAGCCGGAACAGGCCCCTGCCCCTGTGCCGGCCAAGGTGGCCAAGAAAACCGAACCCCTGGGCCCGCTGCCAGCCTACCAGCGCGAGCTGAGCGGCACCCTGCTGGAAATCCCGGCGGGCGCCGACGTGGAGCTGGCCCTGCTGGTGATCGACGAGCGCGGCCGACCACAGCAACTGCTGGCCAGCAGCACCCTGAGCGGCACCGGCCAGGCCCTGCCCTACCGCCTGCGCTTCAACCCCGAAGCCTTCCCCGCCGGAGCCCGCGTCGAACTGCGCGGTCGCGCCAGCCGCTCCGGCCAGCTGATCCTGCACCTGCCGCCGGTACGCATCGCCCAGGCCCAGACCCAGGCCACCGGCCCGCTGCGTTTCGAAAAGGCACCGTAGATGGCCCCGGCAATCCTGCAACAGGCCCTGAGCGGCCTGATCGGCGAAGCGCGGCTGATCGTCAGCGAACTGCCCGGGTGCGACCTGAAACTCTGGTTGATCGACGAGCAGAACATGGACCGCGAGTTCAGTAGCGAGGAAACCCGGCGTATTCTCGAGGAGCCGCCCTACTGGAGCTTCTGCTGGGCCAGCGGCCTGGCCATGGCGCGCTACCTGGCCGAGCGCCCGCAGTGGGTGCGCGGCAAGCGCGTGCTGGATTTCGGCGCCGGCTCCGGCATTGCCGGGATCGCCGCCGCCCGGGCCGGCGCCCTGGAGGTGGTGGCCTGCGACCTCGATCCGCTGGCCCTGGACGCCTGCCGTGCCAACGCCGCGCTGAACGGTGTGACGCTGAGCTACAGCAGCGACTTCTTCGCCGAAGCCGACCGCTTCGACCTGATCCTGGTCGCCGATGTGCTCTACGACCGCGCCAACCTGCCGCTGCTGGACGAGTTCCTCAGCCGTGGCCGCCAGGCGCTGGTCGCCGATTCGCGGGTGCGCGACTTCAGCCACCCGCTGTACCGCCCGCTCGGCGTGCTCGAGGCACTGACCCTGCCGGATCTGGCCGAGCCGCACGAATTCCGCCGGGTCAGCCTGTACCATGCCAGCCGCAAGCCCTTATAGTGGGGGTATTCACGGATTTGCGAGAGTTGCGATGAGCCAAGCTTCTGATAACAAAGATGTGCCGTACATCTTCGATGCCACCGATGCCACCTTCCAGCAACTGGTCATCGAGAACTCCTTCCACAAGCCGGTGCTGGTCGACTTCTGGGCCGAGTGGTGCGCGCCGTGCAAGGCGCTGATGCCGTTGCTGGCAAAGATCACCGAGGGTTATCAGGGCGAACTGCTGCTGGCCAAGATCAACTGCGACGTCGAGCAGCAGGTCGTCGCCCAGTTCGGCATCCGCAGCCTGCCGACCGTGGTGCTGTTCAAGGACGGCCAGCCGGTCGACGGTTTCGCCGGCGCCCAGCCCGAGTCGGCCATCCGCGCCATGCTCGAACCCCATGTGCAGATGCCCGCGCCGCCCGCCGCCGCGCCGCTGGAGCAGGCCAAGACGCTGTTCGCCGAAAGCCGCTTCAGCGAAGCCGAGGCCCTGCTGCAGGTACTGCTGGGTGAAGACAACAGCAATGCCGAGGCACTGATCCTCTACGCCCGCTGCCTGGCCGAGCGCGGCGAGCTGGGCGAGGCCCAGGTGGTACTCGACGCGGTCAAGACCGACGAGCACAAGGCCGCCCTGGCCGGCGCCAAGGCCCAGCTGACCTTCCTGCGCCAGGCCGCCAGCCTGCCGGAAGCCGCCGAGCTGAAGAGCCGACTGGCGCAGAATCCGCAGGACGACGAAGCAGCCTACCAGCTGTGCATCCAGCAGTTGGCGCGCCAGCAGTACGAGGCCGCGATGGACGGGCTGCTGAAGCTGTTCCAGCGCAACCGCGCCTACGAGAACGGCTTGCCGCAGAAGGCGCTGCTGCAGGTGTTCGAATTGCTGGGCAACGCTCACCCGCTGGTCAGCGTGTATCGCCGCAAGCTGTCCGCTGCGCTGTTCTGACGCCACGGCAAGGCAAACCCGTGGGAGCGGGCTTGCCCCGCGATCACCGGCGAAGCCGGTGCCATAAACCGCATCGCGGGGCAAGCCCGCTCCCACGCCGCTCCAGTTAAATCAATAAGTCACCTCTTACTACAAGAAAGCAGACGTGCTCCGCGATGTATCGCTCACCCCACCCAGCGATACACCGGCGCATCCACGCCGCTTTCCACCTTCACCTCACTGCTGTGGCGCAAGCGCACCAGCAGCCGCTTGCCCGCCGCCACGCTCCCGGCCAGCCCTTCCAGGCGCTCCAGCAGCTCCGGCCCACCCATCTGGCCCGCCTGGCGCAGCACTTCACGCGCTGCCGCCCACTGCCCGTCATCCTGCCGAGGCACCGGGTTGCCGGTGACCGGCAGCGCCTCGACAGAGGCCGGCACCTCCAGTCGACGCCCCAACTGTGCCCACTCCTCCGGCGCCAGCTCAACGGTCAGGTCCACCGGCCAGTCACCGATCTGTCCACGAATTCTCACGATAGGTTCCTTGCTTTCAGGCTCGATGCCGCCATGCTCCCACGAACATGAAACCTGTGCCAGACAGGCTGGCGGGGCAAAGAACAATTGTTATAACATCACAAATCATCCCAAGCCGCCTGTGGAGCCGTCCATGCGTCGTCTGTTGCTCGCCCTGCCCTTCGCCCTGCTACCCCTGGCCGTGGCCCATGCCCACGACGACCATGATCATGACCATGCCCATGGCTCCCTCGGCACCCACGAGCATGGCGTGGCCAAGCTCAACGCGGTGCTTGACGGCAATACCCTCGAGCTGGAACTGGACAGCCCGGCGATGAACATCGTCGGCTTCGAGCACGTAGCCAGCAGCGATGCCGACAAGGCCAAGGTCGCCGCCGCCCGCCAACAGCTCGAACAGCCCCTGAAACTGTTCGGCATTGCACAGGCCGCCGGTTGCAAGGAAGACGCCCAGGAGCTGGAAAGCCCGCTGTTCGGTGACGCCGACGAGGATGGCGACAGCCATGAGCACGGTCACGCGCACGCCGAGGTCAACGCCCACTATCAGCTGACCTGCGCCACCCCGGGCAAACTCACCCAGATCGACCTCGGCCCGCTGTTCAAGACCTTCCCGCAGACCCAGAAGATCAACGTGCAACTGATCGGCCGCAACGGCCAGAAAGGCGTCGAGGCCACCCCCGCCAAGGCCATGGTCGCGTTCTGAATGAACCAGCCGCTGATCGAACTGCATGACCTGGTGTTCGCCTGGCCCGGCCAGGCGCCGCTGCTGGAAATCCCGGCCTTTCGTCTGGAGCCCGGCGAGGCGCTGTTCCTCAAGGGCCCCAGCGGCAGCGGCAAGACCACCCTGCTCGGCCTGCTGGGTGGCGTCAACCGCCCCGGGCAAGGCAGCATCCGTCTGCTTGGCCAAGACCTCGCAACCCTGGGCCAGGGCGCGCGCGACCGTTTCCGGGTCGATCACACCGGCTACATCTTCCAGCAGTTCAACCTGCTGCCGTTCCTGTCGGTGCGGGAGAATGTCGAGCTGCCCTGCCGCTTCTCGAAAAGCCGCGCGGTCCGCGCCGCCCAGCGCCATGGCAGCATCGACCAGGCCGCTGCCCAACTGCTCGCCCACCTGGGCCTGGACGACCCGGCCCTGCTCGCCCGCCGCGCCGACAGCCTGTCGATCGGCCAGCAGCAGCGGGTCGCCGCGGCACGGGCGCTGATCGGCCAGCCCGAATTGGTGATCGCCGACGAGCCCACCTCGGCCCTCGACGCCGACACCCGCGAGGCCTTCATCCGCCTGCTGTTCGACGAATGCCGCGACGCCGGCGCCAGCCTGCTGTTCGTCAGCCATGATCAGAGCCTGGCGCCGCTGTTCGACCGGCACCTGTCCCTGGCCGAGCTCAACCGCGCCGCCAAGCCCCGGGAGGCCTGATGTACCTGCTTCGCCTTGCCTTGGCCAGCCTGGCCAACCGCCGCTTCACCGCCCTGCTCACCGCGTTCGCCATCGCCTTGTCGGTGTGCCTGCTGCTGGCCGTCGAGCGGGTGCGCACCGAGGCCCGCGCCAGCTTCGCCAGCACCATCAGCGGTACCGACCTGATCGTCGGCGCCCGCTCGGGGTCGGTGAACCTGCTGCTGTACTCGGTGTTCCGCATCGGCAACGCCACCAATAACATCCGCTGGGACAGCTACCAGCACTACGCCAGCGACCCGCGGGTGAAATGGGCCATCCCGATCTCCCTGGGCGACTCGCACCGTGGCTACCGGGTGATGGGCACCACCACCGACTACTTCAGCCATTACCAGTTCGGCCGCCGCCAGCACCTGGCACTCGACCAGGGCCGGGCATTCGCCGACGATCCGTTCGAGGTGGTGCTTGGCGCCGAAGTGGCCCAGGCGCTGCACTACAAGCTCGGCGACAAGCTGGTGCTGGCGCATGGTGTAGCCGCCATCAGCCTGGTCAAGCATGACGACAAGCCGTTCACCGTGGTCGGCGTGCTCGAGCGCACCGGCACCCCGGTGGACCGCACCCTGCACATCAGCCTGGCCGGCATGGAGGCGATCCACATCGACTGGCACAACGGCGTGCCGGCCCGTGGTGCCGGGCGTATCAGCGCCGAGCAGGCTCGAACCATGGACCTGCAGCCCGCAGCAATCACCGCCTTCATGCTCGGGCTCAACAGCAAGATCGCCACCTTCAGCCTGCAGCGCGAGATCAACGAATACCGCGCCGAACCGCTGCTGGCGATCCTGCCCGGCGTGGCCCTGCAGGAGCTGTGGAGCCTGATGGGCACGGCGGAGCAGGCCTTGTTCGTGGTGTCGCTGTTCGTCGTGCTCACCGGCCTGATCGGCATGCTCACGGCCATTCTCACCAGCCTCAACGAGCGCCGCCGGGAGATGGCCATCCTGCGTTCGGTGGGTGCCCGTCCCTGGCACATCGCCGGGCTACTGGTGCTCGAGGCACTGGCCCTGGCGCTGGCGGGCATCGCCGCCGGGCTGGGGTTGCTGTATGCGGGCATCGCCCTGGCTCAAGGCTATGTACAGGCCAACTATGGGCTATACCTGCCACTGGCCTGGCCGAGCGCCCACGAGTGGACGTTGCTGGCCATCATCCTAGGCGCGGCGCTGCTGATGGGCAGCGTGCCGGCCTGGCGCGCCTATCGGCAGTCGTTGGCCGATGGTTTGTCGATTCATCTTTAAGAGACAGACATGACTCTAGACTTCACCGCCCTCTTCGCGGGTAAACCCGCTCTCACAGGGATCGCCTCACCTCCTGTGGGAGCGGGTTTACCCGCGAAGAAGGCAACACCGATCATTCAGTACTTGCTGCTCACGATCATGCTGATGACTTCGCTGCCCCTGTGGGCCGCCGACCCGCGCGAACTGGACTGGCCCGCCCTGATCCCCGAGGGCGCGCCGGTCATCCCGCCACAACTGACGCCCCTGCACGACCTGTCGCAGATCAGCGACGCGCTGTCCGCCGAGGCGGCCCCCGCCGCCCGCCAGCAGGCGCCCAACGCACCGGTGGTGAAAACCCTGGACGGCCAGCAGGTGAAGATCCCCGGCTACATCGTGCCGCTGGAAGTCAGCGACGAAGGCCGCACCACCGAGTTCCTCCTGGTGCCCTACTACGGCGCCTGCATCCATGTGCCGCCACCGCCGTCGAACCAGATCGTGCATATCGTCAGCGAGATGGGCGTGCGCATCGAAGACCTGTACCAGCCCTACTGGATCGAGGGGACGATGCAGGTCAAGGCCAGCAGCAGCGAGCTGGCGGATGCCGGTTACCAGATGGAAGCAGAGAAAATCTACGCGTATGAGCTCAAGTGAGCACTGCGTCACCCCGATAGCACGGCTTCTTTGAGCTGGGTCAAACTTTCTGTTTAGTCAGCTTCGTACCATTGGACTACTCGATTACTCACGTCCTCTGGGAGCTTCCATGAACAAGTCCTTGCTCGGTGCCTCGCTCGTCGCGTTGGCGCTTGCAGCCCCTGTCGCCCACGCCCACCAGGCGGGGGATTTCATCCTCCGCGCCGGCGCCATCACCACCGCGCCCAACGAGAACAGCGGCGACATCAAGCTCGACGGCGCCAAGGTCTCGGGCACCAAGGCGACCCTGGACAGCGACACCCAGCTGGGCCTGGCCTTCGCCTACATGCTCACCGACCACATTGGTCTCGAGCTGCTGGCCGCCACCCCGTTCCAGCACAAAGTCGGCGTCAAGGGCCTTGGCCCTGGCCTGGACGGCAAGCTGGCCGACATCAAGCAACTGCCGCCGACCCTGTCGCTGCAGTACTACCCGATGGCGCCGTCCTCGAAGTTCCAGCCGTACGCCGGCGTGGGCATCAACTACACGATGTTCTTCGATGAAGACCTGAGCAGCAACCGCAAGGCCCAGGGCTTCAGCAACATGAAGCTGAAGGACTCGGTCGGCATCGCCGGCCAGCTGGGCATGGACTACATGCTTACCGACAACCTGCTGCTCAACGCCGCGGTCTGGTACGTCGACATCGACACCAAGGCCAGCATCGACGGCCCGAGCGCCTTGGGCGTGGGCAAGACCAAGGTCGACGTCGATGTCGATCCGTGGGTCTACATGGTCGGTATCGGCTACAAGTTCTGATCCGCAGGCGCGCCTGCTCCGACTGGAGCGGGCGCGCCGCGCATCGTCTCGATGCTCCAGAGATACCCCCAATAGCCCCAAGCTAGCGCGCTTATCCCCGCCCCCAAGCCGCACACCGCCACCCAGCCCCACTGCCCGTACACCCAGGTCGCCACGACCGCACCCACCCCGCTGCCGAGCGAATAACAGCACATGTAGGCGCCGATCAGCCGGCTGGCCATCTCGCCGCGCCCCGCCAGCAGCACACTCTGGTTGGTCACGTGCACCGCCTGCACAGCCAGGTCCAGCATCAGTATCCCGATCACCAATGCCAGCAATGACTGCTCGAGGTAGGCGATGGGTAGCCACGACAGCGTCAGCAGGCCCAGTGCCCAGCCGCTCACCCGCCGCGCATGCCCCTGATCGGCCAGGCGTCCGGCACGTGCTGCCGCCAGCGCTCCCGCCACACCGGCCAGGCCGAACAACCCGACCTGCGTATGGTCCAGCGCCAGTGGCGCGGCGCTCAAGGGTAGCACCATCGCGCTCCACAGCACGCTGAACGCCGCGAACACCAGCACCGCGAACAGGCCGCGCTGGCGCAGCAGGCGGTCATGTCGATACAGCCGCAGCACCGATGCCAGTAACGCCCCATAGCGCTGCCCTGGCCCCTGCGGCCTGGCGGCAGGCAAGCGCCAGGCGAGCAGCCCCGCCATTGCCAGCGCCAGTCCCGCCGCCACCGCATAGACACCCTGCCAGCCGAACAGGTCAGCCACTGCGCCCGATATCAGACGCGCCGAGAGGATGCCCAGCACCACGCCGCTGGTCACCGTGCCCACCGCCTGCCCTTGTTCGGCGGGCGTGACCAATGTGGCGGCATGCGCCACCATCACTTGCACCACCACCGCTGCCAGGCCGACCAGGGACATTGCGGCCAGCAGCACGGCCCAGTCCACGGTAAAGGCTACGGCCAGCAAGGCGCCGGACGAGACCAGCAACTGGCCGAGGATCAGTCGCTTGCGATCGACCAGGTCCCCGAGTGGCACGATCAGCACCAGCCCCAAGGCATAGCCGGCCTGGGTCATCCCCACTACCAGGCCGGAGCGGGCGCTGCTCACCCCAAGGCTCGCCGCCATCGACTCCAGCAGCGGCTGGGCGAGATACACCGTGGCCACGGCCAGGGCACAGGCGGCGGCCAACAGCAGCGTCAATCCACGGGTGAGCGTCGACATCGAAGACTCCCTTTCAATTCTGGTTTCAATTTAAAACCACCTGACTGGATTTCTAGCAAATGTGGTTTTATTCTGCAACCAGATAGACACTCAAGGATCGCGCCATGCTCGACGAGAACAACCAGCAATGCCCCGTGGCCCGCGCCTTGGAAGTGCTCGGCGAGCGCTGGGCGCTGATGATCCTGCGCGATGCCTTCGATGGCCTGCGCCGTTTCAGCGAGTTCCAGAAAAACCTGGGGCTGGCGAAGAACATCCTCGCTTCGCGCTTGAAGCTGCTGGTGGAGGCGGAACTGCTGGTGCAGCAGCCGGCTTCGGATGGCAGCGCCTACAAGGAATATGTGCTGACCGAACGGGGGCGCTCGGTGTTTCCGATCGTGATCGGCTTGCGCCAGTGGGGGGAGCGCTACCTGTTCACAGCGGGGGAGTCACGCTCGCAGCTGGTCGATGATCGTGGCCAAGGGCTGGAGACGCTGCAGGTACGGGCCCGGGATGGGCGGGAGGTGGCGCCGGAGGATTGCCGCCGGCGGGTGGTCCGGCATTCGTGATGCCTGCTCCACCTGCCATGCACGATCCCTGTAGGAGCGGCCTTGTGCCGCGAAAGGGCGCGTAGCGGCCTCGGGATCCCAGCATCATTCGATATCGCTGGGGGCTGCTTTGCAGCCCTTTCGCGGCACAAGGCCGCTCCTACATGCAATAGAGATTCAGGCCTTGCCGAGCAACCGCGCCAGCCCCTCGACGAACGGCGTCGGCTCAGGGAACGCGAAACGTGCCAGCAAGCGCGCATTGTCCGCCCGCGAATGGCGGATATCGCCCGAGCGGGCCTGAGCGTAGCTGACCGCCGGCAAACCGCCCACCACCTGCTCCAGCGCCTTGAGCAGCTGGTTCAGCGAAGTCGCCTGGTTCAGGCCGATATTCACCGCGCCCTCTTCCACCACCGGCTGTTCAAGCGCCTGCACCATCACCTGAACCAGATCGCCGACGAACAGGAAGTCGCGGGTCTGCTCGCCATCACCGAACACGGTGATCGGCGCACCCCGGGTGGCGCGCTCGCAGAAGATGCTGATCACCCCCGAATACGGCGAGGAAGGATCCTGGCGCGGCCCGAAGATATTGAAGAAGCGGAACACCACCGGCTCCAGCCCATGCTGGCGGCGGTAGAAGTCCAGGTACTGCTCGCTGGCCAGCTTGTCCACCGCATAGGGGGTCAACGGTGCCTTGGGCGTGTCCTCGGCAATCGACTGGCCCTCGCCATTGTTGCCGTACACCGCCGCACTGGAGGCGAACAATACGCGACGGATGCCGTTCAGGCGCATCGCCTCGCAGACGTTGAGCGTGCCGATGAAATTGCTCTGGTGGGTCTTAACCGGGTTTTCCACCGAGGCCTGCACCGAGGCCACCGCAGCCAGGTGCACCACTGCCTGGCAACCATTGGCGGCACGGGCCACCAGGGCGGCGTCGGCGACATCGCCTTCGAGCAGCTCCAGGCGCGGATGGCCGAGCTGCAGGTTGCTGCGCTTGCCGGTCGACAGGTCGTCGAGGATACGCACCGCGTAGCCTTTCTCCAGCAACGCATCGCACAGGTGGGAGCCAATAAAGCCGGCACCGCCGGTGATCAGGATGGGGGCGTCAGCCATGTCGGTAGAATCGGTCCAGTAGGGGCGGCAAGCCGGCGCGCCAGGCGCGGGGCTTGATGCCGAAGGTGTGAAGGATCTTCTTGCAGGCCAGCACCGCGTGCTGCGGCTCCTCGCTGGCATCCGGGCGGGCGGCGTGGGCCTGGGCGGTCGGCGCCTGCACGGCCAGCTTGCGCCACTGGGTGGCCTCGGTGAGGATCGCCTGGCCCAGCACCAGCGGCGTGGTGGCCTCGTTGCCAGCATAGTGGTAGGTGCCCCACAGCGGCGCCTGGCAATCGAGCTGCTTGAGCACCGAGAGGATCACCCGCGCGGCGTCGTCCACCGGCGTCGGGTTGCCGCGCCGGTCATCGGCCAGCAGCAGTTCCTGGGGCTGTTCGGCGCGGGTCAGGAAGCGCCCGAGCGCGCCGTCGATGCTTTCGTCAAGCAGCCAGCCGAAGCGCAGCAGCACATGCTGCGGGCAGGTGGCGCGCACGCTCTGCTCGATGCGCCAGAGCGCCTGGCCGCGCAGGCCGAGCGGCACCGGCTCGTCCTTCTCGCTGTAGGCGGTGGCGCGCGAGCCATCGAACACACGGTAGCTGGACGGTTGCACAAGGATCATCTCGTGGTGCTGGCACAGCTCGGCGAGCCGCTCCACCGCCCGCTCCTGCTGGGCCAGACGTTGCTCGCTGACGGACTCGGCCTGGAACCAGTCGAAATAATAGGCCAGGTTGACCACGGCGTGCGGGCGTTGCTCGTCGAGCAGCAGGGTCAGGCTGGCCGGATCCCAGCCGTTTTCCGGCGGGCGAGGCGCCAGGAAGGCGATGTCTTCCTCGGCCCCGAGACGAATCAGCGCTTGCCCGAGGGCATTGCCACCACCCAACAGCATCAGGCGCATACGCATAGAGTCAACAGGTCCGGTCTGGTCGATGGAGGAAAGGGTTCATTTTGCTGTTTCCGGCAGGGGAAGTCCAACCCAGGCAAGGCCTGGCGCGCGCCGCGTGGCGATTGGCGCCGGTCGGGGCGGTATTCCGCCTTTGCCGACAGCTACTTATACTGCGCCAGGCCTGTTCAAGGAGATCAACATGGATGCCGAACTGAACACTGCACAGCGCGCCAGATGGCAATTCGACGAGCCCGCGCCCGGCCCGGAGCGGTTCATCGACGAGGATTTCGCCGACTATCGCCAGCAGGCGCGCCTGCTGCTGCCGGACGCCGAGCGTGCCCCCACGGTATTCGTGGTCGGCGGCGCACGCTCCGACTTCACCCGCCTCAACCCGTTGCTCTATCGCCTCCAGCAGCAGGGCATCGGCTCGCTGACCGGCAACCTCTCCGGCCACAGCCTGGCCAGCGAACCCGGGGCGAAGGACGCCTCGCTGGCCAGCAACCTGGAGGAGGCCCTGCGCTTTCACCGGCATCTGGACGCGCGCAGCGACACCCTGGTCGGCCATAGCCTGGGCGCCGCCATCGCCCTGAAGCTGGCCGCCCAGCGCCCCAGCGTACGCAAGCTGGTGCTGATCTGCCCGGCGGTCTACCCCGACGCGGCCCATGCCGCGCCCTTCGGGCCGGCCTTCAGCGAGGCCATCCGCAAGCCTTTTGCCTTCCTCGACTGCGACAGCTATGCCTTCCTGCGCCAGTTCCAGGGCCGGGTGCTGCTGGTGATCGGTGAATACGACGGGCTCAACTCCAGGGTCCACGGCCAGGAGCCCGGCACCTCGGCCGGTACCCGGCGGCTGGCGGGCGTCGAGCGCTACAGCCCGATTCCCGAGGAGGTCACCCACGCCTTGCTACGCTCGGTGCCGGCGCCCCATGTGGAGTGCCTGATGCTCACCGACTGCGACCACGGCATCGCCGCGCACCTGCGCGACCGGCCGGAGGTTGCCGACCAGGTGGCCGATGCGGTGGCGGCGTTCATTCTCGACTAGTCCTACCCGCTTTTCATGGAACTGCACATGACTTACTGATTTAGCAGGGACCTGTGGGAGCGGCTTTAGCCGCGAACACCGGCGAAGCCGGTGCCATACACCGCGTCGCTTGCTTCGCGGCTAAAGCCGCTCCCACAGGATGCGCGCTGGCCGCGCAATCATGGCTCCCTGTGCGACATGGCTATTCGATCTCGAACAACCCGTTGCTGACCATCCCCGCGCTCAGCCGGTCGCGGATGTCGTCATCGATGCGCGGATCGTCCGGGCGATACAGCTTGATCTGGCGGAAGGCGTTGATGCGGTTAATCTCCTCGCCCAGGTATTCCCACACCACCCGGGTGCACGCCGGATTGCGCCGGTCACCGCTGGAGACCCCGGTCTTGAGACCGTTCAGGCGGCTGATGCGGCTCTTGAAGCTGGGAATGAGGACGGTCTGGCTCATCTCGTTGAGGGTCAGCGACTCGTAGTCGATCAGGAACATCCTGTCCTGCAACTGGAACGCCGCACCCAGGTAGCGACAGCGCACCTCGGCGTGCTGGTCGAGGCCACTGCTGCGCTCCTGGCGTTCCTGGCGCTCGAACAAAAAGCTGCCGCGCTCCTCCCACAGGTGCACCAGCGACACCAGGATCGAGCCTGGCACCGACATGCAGTTGGAGTATTCGAAGTAGTAGCCGCAATAGCGCGACAGGTTGCCGGCTTCTTTATGCAGCGGTTTGAACAGTTCGCTGATCGGATCGTCCTGGGGACCGACCCGCTGATCATGGTTGCGTGCGCCAATCAAGCGGGCGAACTGTTCGGGCGGCAAACCCAGCTCGTAATCCTCAACGCCGAAGAAGTCGCCGATGCGCTTGAGGTTGTAGGCCGTCGGGCGGCTCTGGCCGCTCAGGTACTTGTTGAACTGCGCGCGATTGATCGACAGCTGCCGGCAAACCTCTGAGATAGAGCGGTAGTGGCTGCAGGCCAATTTGAGGTTGATAGCGAAGTGATCGCCCATGATGCGCGGGTCCGGATGATGCGAGTGACGCCATTCTAGCATCAAGTCGCACCAAAATGGAGCAACCCGCGAAATTGTAACCACAGTTGTCATAGCCAACCATGCGCCCCCAATGAATAGCGGTGCGCCTGCCGCCCGCTGGTCTTTCCACGCGAAGAATAAGAATCGAGGTCATTTTCCAATGCTCGAAGCACTCAACGATTTCCTTTCGGGGAAGCTTCTCATCGTGCTGATTGTCGGTCTCGGCAGTTACTTCACGATCCGCTCTCGGTTCGTCCAGTTCCGCCATTTCGGCCACATGTTCGGTGTCTTCAAGGAATCCCTTCGCGGCCAGGCAGGCCAACTGAGCTCGTTCCAGGCCCTGATGCTGAGCCTGGCCGGCCGTGTCGGCGCCGGTAACATCGCTGGTGTCGGTATCGCCGTGACCCTCGGCGGTCCGGGCGCCGTGTTCTGGATGTGGGTTACCGCACTGGTGGGCATGTCCAGCAGCTTCTTCGAGTGCACCCTGGCCCAGGTCTACAAGCGCGCCGACGGCGACGGCCTGTACCGCGGCGGCCCGGCGTACTACATCCAGCACGGCCTGAAGCTGAAAAGCATGGCGATCGTGTTCTCGATCCTGCTGCTGGTCACCTACGGCTTCGCCTTCATCGGCCTGCAGTCGTACACCGTGACCCACTCGCTGCAGAACGCCTTTGCCTTCGATCCGAAGCACACCGGTATCGTCCTGGCAGCCCTGCTGGCCCTGACCTTCATCGGCGGTATCAAGCGCATCGCCGCGGTGTCCGATCTGCTGGTACCGGTCAAGACCCTGGCCTACATCGGCGTGACCCTGTACGTGATCGGCACCCAGATCGAACACGTCCCGGCCATGCTGGAAACCATCTTCAAGAGCGCCTTCGGCCTCGACCCTGCGTTCGCTGGCCTGCTGGGCAGCGCCATCGTCATGGGAGTGAAGCGTGGCGTGTTCGCCAACGAAGCAGGCCTGGGCAGCGCGCCGAACGTCGCCGCCGTGGCCGCCGTGAAACACCCTGGCGCCCAGGGCGTGGTCCAGGCCTTCAGCGTGTTCCTCGACACCTTCGTGATCTGCACCTGCACCGCGCTGCTGATCCTGCTGTCGGGCTTCTACACCCCGGGCTTCGAAGGTGACGGCATCGTCCTGACCCAGAACTCGCTGGCCGCCGTGGTCGGTGACTGGGGCCGCGTGTTCGTCAGCGTCGCGCTGTCGCTGTTCGTCTTCACCTGCATTCTCTACAACTACTACCTGGGCGAGAACAGCCTGCAGTTCCTCAGCCGCAACCGCGCCGTGCTGATGACCTTCCGCGGCCTGGTGCTGGCGCTGGTGGTGTGGGGTTCGACGCAGGACCTGTCGACCGTGTTCGCCTTCGCCGACATCACCATGACCTGCCTGGCGTTCGTCAACCTGATCGCCCTGGCCATGCTGTTCAAGGTCGGCCTGCGCGTAATGCGCGACTACGACGCACAGCGCAAGGCCGGCATCAAGCAGCCGGTGTTCGACTCCAGCAAGTTCACCGACCTGGACCTGGACCGTGCCGCCTGGCCGGCCAATCCGCAGGCTGAAACAGCCACTGACAAAGCCGCCGTTCAGGCGCACGCTCAGCGCTGATATTCTCCCCTGCCCCAGCCGCCCCGTTCGTGGGCGGCTGCCTCTTCTTTCGCGCGGCTTCATACGAAAAGTCGCCGAGCGGCGATCAGGCAAGGCGAAAACAGGCGAGGAAGCGGAGTTGACGGGTTGTCAATGAGCATTCCGAGCCTGTTTTCAACGCAGCCTGATCGTCGCGCAGGCACTTTTCGTACGAAGCCACATCGCTACGGAATGCTCCCATGCGTCCAGTCAAGAATCTTCTCGTCCTTTACACCGGTGGCACCATCGGCATGCTGCAGACCGCCGAAGGCCTCGCGCCGGCCGGTGGCTTCGAAGCGCGCATGCGTGACCACTTCGCCAGCTGCGGCGATGCGCCGAAGGTGCACTGGTCGCTGCGTGAACTGAACCCGCTGATCGACAGCGCCAACATGCAACAGGCCAACTGGCTGGCGATGCGCGACGCCATCGTCGAGGCGGTCGAGCGTGACGGCCACGACGGCGTGCTGGTGCTGCATGGCACCGATACTTTGGCCTACAGCGCCGCGGCCCTGTCGTTCCTGCTGCTGGGTTTGCCGGCGCCGGTGCTGTTGACCGGTTCCATGCTGCCGGCCGGCGCGCCGGACAGCGATGCCTGGGCCAACCTTGTCGGAGCCCTGAACCTGTTCGAAAACGGCCTGGAGGACGGCGTGCAGCTGTACTTCCACGGTCAGTTGCTGCACGGCTGCCGCGCTTCGAAGCTGCGCAGCGAGGCGTTCGACGCCTTCACCGTGCTGCCCCGCCACCGTGACGGCGAGCGCGCTCCAGAACTGCCGGCCCGCCTGGACTATCGCCAGCCGCGCCAGACGGTCAAGCTGGCGGTCATGCCGGTGTTCCCGGGCCTGGCTGCCGAGCACCTGCGTGGTTTGTTCGACAGCGGTATCCAGGGGCTGGTGCTGGAGTGCTATGGCAGTGGTACCGGGCCGTCCGACGACCAGGCGCTGCTCGATGTCCTGCATGACGCCCGTCAGGGCGGGGTGATGATTGTCGCCATCAGCCAGTGTCCGGAAGGTTCGGTGGTGTTCGACACCTATGCCGCTGGCAGCCGGCTGCGTGACACCGGACTTGTCAGTGGCGGTGGCATGACCCGCGAGGCCGCGCTGGGCAAGCTGTTTGCGTTGCTGGGCGCGGGGCTGGATGTGCAGGCGGCGGAGCACTGGTTCGCGCTGGACCTGTGCGGCGAGCGCGCCTGACCTGTAGATCTTCCGTTCGCCATCGCGGGGCAAGCCCGCTCCCACAAGCCTGCCCAGGGCATCGTGGGAGCGGGCTTGCCCCGCGATCGTTTCAGCATCTGGAAAAGTGGCGGAAGGCAGCGGGAGTCGAACCTGCCCGGGAACGGCTGCCGTCCCCAACCGGGTTTGAAGCCCGGCCGCGCCACCGGGCGCGATTGCCTTCCTTGAAATCAGGGCCCGTGTTGCGACTGGGCCAGGGCGCTGTCGACGCGAATATGCCGTTGGTCACCGACCCGCCGGGTCAGGCCAACGCGGTCGAAGTACTCGAGTATCTGCACACTGCGCTTGCGACCGATGCCCAACATATCGCGAAACGCCGCAACCTGCACTATCGGCGATGCCTCGGCCTGCTGCAACAACAGCTCTGCCATGCGCCTTAGCGTCACCTCCGGGTAGAACAGGTCACGCACCACCTGGTGCAACAGGCCCAGGCGGGCGAGCTTGCGCAGCAGCAGGCGCACCTCGGCCTCCTCGCAGCGCTCCTCGGCAGCCAGCGTACGCACCCAGGGCGGATCGAACTCACCCGCCAGCAAGCGCGGCAGCAAGCGCTCCCACAGCGCGGTATCGGCTTCGCTCAACTGAACCTTGTGCCCAGGCAGATGCAGCCACGGACCACTGCTGCTGATCCCCCCTTCACCCAGCAACTCATCCAGCAGGCTGACAAACGCCGGACGCTCCAGCGGCATCGCTGTAAAACGGCGCAGGCGGTCGCGGTCCGGGCCGAGCTGGTCGGGCTCCTGCTCGTGGAACTGCGCCAGCCGCGCCAGTACCTGCTGCTTGAGTGAATACCACTGCTGGCGTGAGAACAGCAACTGGCCCTGGCGGGTGGCGATTACCTGCACATCCTCCGGCAACTGCCAGGTCTCGCGCAGACGGTTGAACTGGCGCTCGAGCCGCTGCGGATCGAGCCCGCCGGGTGCAGTTTCGAGCAACGCCGGCAAGGCCTGCTCCAGTTCAGAGGCATCACGCAGTACCTGCAGCTGGCGCAGGCGCGCCTCGCTGCGTCGCTGTCGGCTCGGCGCAAAGGGATCGAGCACGCGGCCACCGCCGAGTGTGCGCTGGGCGCGCTGGTCGCGCAGTACCAGGCGATCGCCATGCACCGCCTGCAACGGCGCGTTGAGCAGCAACTGGGCGAACATGCGCTGGCCGGCGCCGAGCCGTTCACCCTCCAACAACGCAACACGGGCCGTGACATCCTGGGTCCCCAGGTGCACATGCACCGCGCTGAAATGCTCGAACGTCCGGGTCTCGCCCGGCAGCAAGGTGAAATCGATATCGACCCGCACGCTGGGTGCGTGCAACCACTCAGGTAGCAGCCAGTCGCCTCGATGTACCTGCTCGGCCGAGAGCTTTTCCGCACTGATATTCAATGCCACCCGCTGCCCGGCCTCGGCCACCAGCGCCGCCTGGTTCTGCGCATGCAGGCCACGCACCCGCACCGGCTTGCCGGCCTTGCCCAGCAACAGCGTGTCACCGGCGCTGACCTGCCCGGCCAGGGCCGTCCCGGTGACCACCACGCCCGCCCCGGACACCGCGAAGGCGCGGTCCACGGCCAGGCGGAATCCGCCCCGCACACTGCGTCGACGCACCTGGGCCTCGGCGGCCAGCAACGCTTCGCGCAAAGCGTCGATCCCCTCGCCACTCAGGCTCGACACCGGGAACTGCGCTACCCCGGCATATGGCCCGGGCGCCAGCAACGCCGTGACCTGCGCCTGGACTTCGGCCAGCCGCTGCGGCTCGACCCGATCGCACTTGCTGATGACCACCAGCGCCTGGGGAATGCCCAGCAACTCGATGATCGACAGATGCTCGCGGGTCTGTGGCATCACCCCGTCGTCGGCGGCGACCACCAGCAGCACCAGATCGATGCCATGGGCGCCGGCGAGCATGTTGTGGATAAAACGCTCATGGCCGGGCACATCGATGAAACCCGTCAGCGGAGCACCTTCGGCCAGCGCGGCATAGCGGTAGCCGAGGTCGATGGTCATGCCCCGGGCACGCTCCTCCTGGCGCGTGTCGCCGGCCTGGCCGGTCAGGGCCTGGAGCAGCGCGGTCTTGCCGTGGTCGATGTGGCCGGCGGTACCGACGATCACTGCACCGGCCCCAGTTGCAACCTCGGCAGCTGCGCCAGCCACTGGGCCTCGTCGTCCAGCTGGCGCAGGTCGAGCCACAGGGCATCGTCGTCGATGCGGCCCAGTACCGGAACCGGCAGGTCGCGCAGCGCCCGCTCCAGTACATGCAGGCTGCGCCCGCGCAGTTTCTTCGACACCAGTGGACGCAGGCACAAGGCCGCGCTGGGCAGGCGCGCCACGGGCTGGCTGCCGCTGCCGATCATGCCCAGGGCTGGTTCGACGCTGACTGCCCATTGCGCCCCCAGCCGCGCGGCCAGTTCAGGCGCCAGGCGCTCGGCCTGGGCGGCAATTTCGGGCTGGGGCCGGGTGAGCAGGCGCAGGCTCGGCAGGCGCTCGGCCAGGCGGTCCGGATTGCGGTACAGCGCCAGCACCGCTTCGAGCGCCGCGAGGGTGATCTTGTCCACCCGCAGGGCACGCTTGAGCGGGTTCTTCTTGATCTTCGCGATCAGCTCCTTGCGCCCGACGATGATCCCCGCCTGCGGCCCGCCGAGCAGCTTGTCGCCACTGAAAGTGACGATGTCGGCCCCATCGGTCAGGGCCTGACGCACGGTCGGCTCGGCCGGCAGGCCCCAGCGGGTCAGGTCGAGCAGGCTGCCGCTGCCCAGGTCTTCGAGCAGCGGCAGCTCATGTGCATGAGCAATGCGCGCCAGTTCCGCAGTGGGCACCTGGGTAGTGAAACCCTGGATGCTGTAGTTGCTGCAGTGCACACGCATCAGCAGGCCGGTGCGCGGGTTGATCGCGCCTTCGTAGTCGCGGGCGTGGGTGCGGTTGGTGGTGCCGATCTCGTGCAGCTTCACGCCGGCGCGGGCCATGATGTCGGGTATGCGGAAGGCGCCGCCGATCTCGATCAGCTCGCCACGGGAGATGATGCCTTCCTTGCGTGCGCCCAGGCTGTTGAGCGCCAGCAGCACGGCGGCGGCGTTGTTGTTGACCACGGTGACGGCCTCGGCGCCGGTCAGTTCGCGGATCAGGCCTTCGATCAGGTCGTCGCGGTCGCCGCGCTTGCCGGTGTTGAGGTCGAACTCCAGGTTCAGCGGGTAGCGGGCGGCGGTCTGCATGGCGTCGACCGCTTCCTCGGGCAGCAAGGCCCGGCCGAGGTTGGTGTGCAGCACCGTGCCGGTGAGGTTGAACACCCGACGTACCTGGCTGCGTTGCTGGATGGCCAGGCGTTCGCCGGCTCGGCCCAGGAGCACTTCGGCGGTCAGTTCGGTGGCACTCAGTTGGCCGAGGCGAGCTGGCTCGCGCAGGTCGTCGAGCAATTGGCGCAAAGTTGCCAACACCGCATCGCGGCCATGGCGGTCGATCAGGGGCGCGCAGACCAGGTGGCGCAGCAGGGTATCGATGGAGGGCAAGCGTGGGGTGTCGTTGGCGAGGCTAGAAGACATGCGGTACTACCTATGACTGATCCGTTGTCTGGTCGGGTGCGATCGCGGGGCAAGCCCGCTCCCACGCCGATCGCATCCATTGCGTGGGAGCGGGCTAGCCCCGCGATCCGGTTCAACTCGATTGCAGTGTAGACACTACCCCGGCGCCAACAGCAGGTTCGGCGCCAGCCGATGGAAACCCTCTTCATCCAGGCGCATGTCCAGCGCCAGGCTCGCCAGGTCATCGGCCAACGGCTCGGCCGCGGCGTCGTTCTCCAGGTAGCACTGCTTGAGGTAGTTCTGGCACCCCGGGCAGCACTCGGCACGCAGCGGCGCCTTGCCTGGCGCGTGGCGGTCATCCTCGAGGTTGCTGTAGCGCAGGTCCTTGCTCGACTCGCAGTACACGCACTTGACCCGCACCACATGCCATTCGCAGGCACACAGCGAGCAGGCCAGGTAGCGCAGGCCATTGTGCTTGCCGCGATTGCGCACCACCCCGGCCATCGCCGGCGAGCCGCAGGCCGGGCACTGGGCCAGGCTGCCGGCGGGTTTGAGCTCAGGCGCAGGCAAGGCCAGCAGCCAGCTGGACCACGCCGCCTGCAACGCGGCGCCGATAAAGGGCACCAGCGCCGCCGGTACCGCGTCGTACTGGCCGCCGAGCAGGGCAATGCCCCAGCCTTTGCGTTGCGCCTCATCGCTGCCGCGCAACGTCCCCAGCGCGTCCGCCAGCGGCCCATCAGGCTCCGCGGCGAAATGCTCGAGCAACGCCTGCAACCAGACCAGCCACGGCCCTTCACGTACCAGGCTGTCGGCCGTCAGCGGCGGCAGGCCATGACTTATGCACAGGCGCTGGCGCTCTTCGGCCACTGGCACCCCAGCAGGTGGGTTATCCACAAGCTGCTGCTGAATCCGGCATAGCCGGGCCATCAACCGCAGGTAGTCGCTTAGGGCGTTGCCCTCGGCCAGCTGCTCAAGCCGGTTGGCGCGCACCTCGAAGAGGTTGGCGGTGGGCAGGTGCAGGAACGGCGGCATCACTGCCGACGCTTCGATCTGCCCGGGTTCGAGAATCGTGCTCAAACGGTCATCCTTCTTTTCCACCGTGGTTGTGTGGCGTCTTGTCGCCGGTCACGTCCCGGTACCACAGTTCATGGTGCTTGCGTGCCCAGGCGCGGCTGACCCAGCCATGCAGCATGGCGCCGATCGAGCCCTTGATCCAGATCCCGGCATAGATATGCACGATGATGCTGAGGATCAGCACGAACGCCGCCAGGGCATGCAGCAGCGCGGACAGGCGAATGACGTCGATGCCGAACCAATGGCTGAAGTACGCGCGCCAGATCACCACGCCGCTGACCAGCAGCACCAGCATGCAGGCCAGCAAGGTCCAGAACAGCAGCTTCTGCCCGGCGTTGTACTTGCCGATCGGCGGTACGCCCTCTTCCTTGTTGAGCATCACCCGGTCGATGCGGCGCAGCCACAGGCGGTCGTTGGCGGTGATGAAGTTGGCGCGCCAGAAGCGCAGCACCAGCCCGAGGAAGAACACGAACATGGCCACGCCGATGAACGGATGGAGGATCCGCGTCCACGGCCCGCCGCCGAACAGGTGGCTGAGCCAGAACAGCGCCGGGTGGAACAGCGCCAGCCCCGAAAGGCCGGCCAGCACGAACAGGATCGCCACGACCCAGTGGTTGCTCCGTTCGTTGGCGTTGTAGCGCAGGATAGGCTTGTTGTCGTTCATGGCCGTTGCTCCCCCTGCCCGCCCGGGCGGTTCGGATCATAGACATGCACCGCCGGGTCCACCTGGTGGACCGTGTCATCCACAGGTGTCGGATGCTCGTCCTCCTCGACCCGCTGCGGCCCCACGCGCACATAGTGGAAGAACCCGGCCAGTACCGCCGCGCCCATGGCCAGCAGCGCCAGCGGCTTGCTGAAGCCCTTCCACAGCCCCACCAGCGGGCTGATCACAGGCTGGTCCGGCAGGCCGGCGTAGATCCGCGGCGTGTCGGCGTGATGCAACACATACATCACATGGGTGCCACCGACCCCGTCCGGATCGTACAGCCCGGCGTTCTCGTACCCCCGCGACTTCAGGTCGACGATGCGCTCGTCGGCATGCACCTTCATCTCCTCCTTGCTGCCGAAGACAATCGCCCCGGTCGGGCAGGTCTTCACACAAGCCGGCTCCAGGCCGACACTCACGCGGTCAGAGCACAGGGTGCACTTGTACGCCTTGTGGTCCTTCTGCGAGATGCGCGGGATGTTGAACGGGCAGCCGGTGATGCAGTAGCCGCAACCGATACAATGGTCCTGGTTGAAGTCGACGATGCCGTTGGCGTGCTTGATGATCGCCCCCGGGCTCGGGCAGGCCTTCAGGCAGCCAGGGTCCGCGCAGTGCATGCAGCCGTCCTTGCGGATCAGCCACTCCAGGTTGCCGTCGTCGCGCTCGTGCTCGGTAAAGCGCATCAGGGTCCAGGTCTCGGCGCTGAGGTCCTGGGGATTGTCATAGGTGCCGTGGTTGTGGCCGACCTCGTCACGCAGTTCGTTCCACTCCGAGCACGCCACCTGGCAGGCCTTGCAGCCGATGCACTTGGTGGTGTCGATCAGCTTGGCGACTTCCTGCTGCTGGCGTACCGAGGGCGGTACGGTGGTGGTGGCCGAGCGGGCGATGATGTCTTGGCTGGCCATCAGAGTTTCTCCACTTTGACGAGGAACGACTTGGACTCCGGTGTCTGCGTGTTGCCGTCACCGAGGAACGGCACCAGGGTGTTGGTCAGGTAGCCATGCCGGGTGGCACCGGTGAAGCCCCAGTGCAACGGGATGCCGATCTGGTGCACGGTCTGGTTGTTGACCTGCAGCGGACGGATCCGCTTGGTCACCACCGCCACCGCATCAATATGTCCGCGCTTGCTCGATACCCGCACCCGGTCGCCAGCCTTGATGCCCTTCTCGTTCGCCAGCACCTCGCCGATCTCGACGAACTGCTCGGGCTGGGCGATGGCGTTGAGCCGGCAATGCTTGCTCCAGAAGTGGAAGTGCTCGGTCAGCCGGTAGGTGGTCGCCGCATGGGGGAACTCGTCGTGGGTGCCGAGGGTGTCCCACACCGAATCGAAGATCCGCCCGGCCGGGTTGCTGGTGGCCTTCTTGTTCTGCGGATGCAGCGGGTTGATGCCGATCGGCGTCTCGAACGGCTCGTAGTGCTCGGGGAACGGCCCCTCGGCCATCTTGTCGATGGCGAAGAACCGCGCCACGCCCTCGGGGTTCATG
This sequence comes from Pseudomonas sp. TE31087, assembly GCF_057284075.1. NCBI lineage: Bacteria > Pseudomonadati > Pseudomonadota > Gammaproteobacteria > Pseudomonadales > Pseudomonadaceae > Pseudomonas > Pseudomonas sp. TE31087. The sequence continues at coordinate 4,865,668 of NZ_JBXVNN010000001.1, read as the reverse complement.
ATGAACGGGTTCATCCCCGCTTCCGGTGGCGAGTCGACCTTGAAGTCCGGCACGTCGGTGCCGGTCCAGGCCTTGCCGTTCCACCACACCAGGCGCTTCTTCTCCGGGTCCCACGGCTTGCCTTGCGGGTCGCTGGAGGCACGGTTGTAGAGGATGCGCCGGTTGGCCGGCCAGGCCCAGGCCCAGTTCTGCACCTGGTGCATGCCGTACGGGTCGCTGTTGTCGCGCCGGGCCATCTGGTTGCCCTGCTCGGTCCAGCTGCCGGCGAAGATCCAGCAGCCGGACGCGGTGCTGCCGTCGTCCTTCATCTGGGCGAAGCCGGCCAGCTGCTGGCCGGCCTTGAGCGTGGCACCGGTGGCGTCGGTGAGGTCGCTGACCGCCCAGCCGTTCATCTCCTTGGCCAACTCCTCGGGCGAAGGCTCTTCAGGCACCTTGTACGGCCAGCTGATGTTGAGCAGCGGGTCGGGGTAGGCGCCGCCCTCCTGCTGGTAGCGTTTGCGCAGGCGCAGGAACAGTTCGCTCATGATGTGCACGTCGGTACGGGTCTCGCCCGGACCGTCGGCGCCCTTCCAGTGCCACTGCAGCCAGCGGCTGCTGTTGACCAGCGAGCCGTCCTCCTCGGCGAAGCAGGTGGTGGGCAGGCGGATCACCTCGGTCTGGATGTTGGCGGTGTCGACGTCGTTGAACGGGCCGGCGTTGCGCCAGAACTCCGAGGTCTCGGTGGCCAGCGGGTCCATGATGACCAGCCACTTGAGCTTGGCCAGGGCCGCGGTGACGCGGTTCTTGTCCGGCAGCGCGGCGATCGGGTTGAAGCCCTGGCACATGTAGCCGTTGACCTTGCCCTGGCCCATCATCTCGAACATGCGCAGCACGTCGTAGGCCGGCACGTCGAGCTTGGGCAGCCAGTCGTAGCCCCAGTTGTTGGCCGCGGTGGCGTTGGCGCCGTACCAGGCCTTCATCAGGCTGACGTGGAACTTGCCGTAGTTCTGCCAGTACGACAGCTGCCCCGGGCGCAGCGGTTTGGAGGCGCGCTTGTCGATGTAGGCGGTGTAGTCCTGCTCGGCGTCTCCGGCCAGCGTGAGGTAGCCCGGCAGCGAGTTCGACAGCAGCCCCAGGTCAGTCAGGCCCTGGATGTTGGAGTGACCGCGCAGGGCGTTGACCCCGCCACCCGGCATGCCGACGTTGCCCAGCAGCAACTGCACCATGGCCGCGCTGCGAATGATCTGCGCGCCGATCGAGTGCTGGGTCCAGCCCAGGGCGTAGAGAATCGTCATGGTCTTGCCCGGCGTCGAGCAGGTGGCGATCTCTTCCCAGATCTTCATCATCTGGTCCTGGGGCATGCCGCAGGTCATGCTCGCCAGTTCCGGCGTGTAGCGGCTGTAGTGCTGCTTCATCAGCTGGTAGACGCAACGCGGGTGCTGCAGGGTCGGATCGACCTTGGCGAAACCGTCCTCGCCCAGCTCGTAGCCCCAGCCGGACTTGTCGGCATACACGCGCTTGGCCGCGTCGTAGCCGCTGAACAGCCCGTCCTCGAAGCCATAGTTTTCTTTGACGATGAACGACACGTCGGTGTAGTTGCGCACGTACTCGTGCTGGATCTTGTCGTTGCTCAGCAGGTAGTTGATCAGCCCGCCCATGAAGGCGATGTCGCTGCCGGTACGGATCGGCGCGTAGTAATCGGCCACCGAGGCGGTACGGGTAAACCGCGGGTCGACCACGATCAGCCGCGCCTTGTTGTGCGCCTTGGCTTCGGTCACCCACTTGAAGCCGCACGGGTGCGCTTCAGCGGCGTTGCCGCCCATCACCAGGACCAGGTTTGCGTTGGCGATGTCAGACCAGTGATTGGTCATCGCGCCACGGCCATACGTCGGGGCAAGACTTGCCACCGTCGGGCCGTGTCAGACACGCGCCTGGTTATCGAACCCCAGCATGCCCAGCGAACGGATCACCTTGTGCGTCATGTAACCCGCTTCGCTGGAAGCGGCGGACGCGGCGAGAAAGCCGGTGGTGAGCCAGCGGTTGACCGTCTGGCCCTGGGCATTCTTCTCGATGAAGTTGGCGTCGCGGTCCTGTTTCATCAGGTCGGCGACACGATCGAGGGCTTCGTCCCAGTCGATGCGGGTCCACTCGCTGCTGCCCGGCTTGCGCACCTCGGGGTACTTGAGGCGGCTGGGGCTGTGGATAAAGTCCAGCAGGCCAGCGCCTTTCGGGCACAGGGTGCCGCGGTTGACCGGATGGTCCGCGTCGCCCTCGATGTGGATGATGTTCTGTTTGACGTTCTTGCCCGCGTCACCCTGGCTGTACATGATCAGGCCGCAGCCGACCGAGCAGTAAGGACAGGTGTTACGGGTTTCTTTGGTATGCGCCAGCTTGAAGTGGCGCACCTGCTCGGCGAACGCGGGTGTCGGGGCCATGCCCAACGCCGCGAGGCTCGAGCCTCCAAGGCCGACGGCGGCGACCTTGAAGAATTGCCGACGGTTGAGATCCATCGTGCACTCCTGATCAGGTTCTCGGGCGCACGGGACTTGGCCGGCGCCTCAGGGACTTCACGGTGGCGGTGGACAGAAACCGCCAACTGTTAAGCCTAGTCAAGAATCTGCAAAGCGTGATGATCTGGATCAGGCGCGAGGCAAATCGCCTTCTCCCCCATACAAATCCTACATTGCTACCGGAAATGGACTACGCCACGACACATTCTGTGCCTGTTAGGTTGATGGATCACACATGGAGGAGGACCGCAGGCATGAACATCAAGCACCTCTTGACCACACTTTTGATCGGCATCCCAGTACTCGCTCAACCCAGCATGGCGGCAACAGGAGGCGATGATCACGCCCCTCCCGCCGCGTTGCAGATCACCGCCGAGCGAGCACGGGCCATGGCCGATGCCGCCGAGCGTGCCGCCCGCGCCCAAAGCGTCGCCATCGTCATCAGCATCGTCGACAACCACGGCAACCTGAAGTACTTCCAGCGCATGGATGGCACCAGCAGCGGCAGCATCCAGGTCGCGCAGCTGAAGGCCGAGACATCCGCCCGCTTCCCGCTGTCGTCCCGCTCGCTTGGCGAGCGCAGCGCCGCGTTGCCAGCCAATCCGTACGCCTCGCTGCCCGGATTCACCCTGCTGGAAGGCGGACTGCCGATCATGGATGTCAACGGCAGGCATATCGGTGGAATCGGTATCAGCGGAGCGACGCCGGAACTGGACGCCCAATTTGCAAGGACGGCACTCGAAGAGGGCTGATCCTGGCAGGCGCCTGCCTGGTTGCCCAGACAAAAAGAAACCCGCTTCAGGCATGAAGCAGGTTTCTTGTTACAACTTCGTTCCACAAGGGCGCCATGGGTGCCCCAGGAATGGATCAGAACGGAATATCGTCGTCGAAGCTGTCGAAGTCAGCGGCTGGCTGCGGAGCCGGCTGTTGCGGCGCCGGGCGCTGTGGCGCCTGCTGCGGACGCGGAGCTTGCTGGCGCGGAGCCTGGTTGTACTGCTGCTGGCCACCCTGGTTGTAGTTGTTACCACCACCCTGGTTGTATTGGTCGCCACCACCCTGCTGACCCTGAGGACGCCCGCCGAGCAGCTGCATGGTGCCGTTGATGTCGACGATGATCTCGGTGGTGTAGCGCTTGATACCGTCCTTTTCCCACTCGCGGGTCTGCAGCTTGCCTTCGATGTAGCACTGCGAACCCTTGCGCAGGTACTCGCCGGCAATCTCGGCAACCTTGCCGAACAGCGACACACGGTGCCACTCTGTACGCTCGACCTTCTGGCCCGACTGCTTGTCGGTCCACTGCTCGCTGGTGGCCAGGCTCAGGTTGGTCACGGCGTTACCGTTGGGCAGGTAGCGGACTTCGGGATCCTGACCGCAGGTACCGACCAGAATGACTTTGTTAACCCCACGGGCCATAACGTTCTCCTAGGCTTCGCACGCCGCAGAGGCTGGGTTCACCAGACGCTCGAGGGTCGCACGGTCCAAAATTTTCGTATCCAGTTTGATATAGATGGCGGCTTCTTCTGCCACCACCACGGCGTCGGTCACACCCGGCACGGCCATCAGGCGCTCGGTCAGCCCGGCTTCCCGGACCGCTTCAGGCGTCAGCGGCATGCGCAGGCTGGTCACGTACGGCGGCTCATTCATGCGCAACGCAGTGAGCAACCACAGGACGCACAATACGGCACATCCCAGGAACACCATGCTCAAGCCACCGTGCTGGAACAACCAGCCACCGAGGATGCCTCCCAGCGCGGCGCCGAGGAACTGGCTGGTGGAGTACACCCCCATCGCCGTCCCCTTGCCACCGGCAGGTGACACCTTGCTGACCAGCGAAGGCAAGGATGCCTCCAGCAGGTTGAATGCAGTAAAGAATACCACGGTGCCGATCACCAGTCCGCGCAAGTTGTCAGCCCACTGCCAGAAGAACACCTCCACCAGCAGCAGGACACTGACCGCGCCGAGCAACACGCGTTTCATCTTGCGCTTCTTTTCCCCATAGATGATGAAGGGGATCATTGCAAAAAATGAAACCAGCAACGCGGTCAGGTACACCCACCAGTGCTCCTCCTTGGGCAGCCCGCCGCGCTCGACGAAGGCCAGGGGCAGCGCCACGAAGCTGGCCATCAGGATCGCGTGCAGCACGAAGATGCTGATATCCAGGCGCAGAAGGTCCGGATTGCGCAGGGTCGGACCTAGAGCCTGACGGGCGACACCGGACTCGCGATGGGTCAACACATTGTGCGAATTGGGCACGACGAAGGCGATCAGGCCGATGCCGACCAGGGCAAGTCCTGCGGTGGCAAGGAACAATCCTGACAAGCCAAAGGCGCGGGTCAACAGCGGGCCGACCACCATCGCCACCGCGAACGACAGGCCGATGCTCATGCCGATCATGGCCATGGCCTTGGTCCGGTGCTGCTCGCGGGTCAGGTCGGAGAGCAACGCCATCACCGCCGCGGAAATGGCCCCCGCGCCCTGCAGGATGCGCCCGGCGATCACGCCCCAGATGGAATCGGCCTGGGCCGCCAGCACGCTGCCCAGGGCGAAGATGATCAACCCCACGTAGATCACCGGACGGCGGCCGATGCGGTCGGAAATCACCCCGAACGGAATCTGCAGCACGGCCTGGGTCAGGCCGTAGGCGCCGATGGCCAGGCCGATCAGCGCAGGCGTGGCACCGGCCAGGTCCATGCCGTAGGTGGCCAGCACCGGCAGTACCATGAACATGCCCAGCATACGAAAGGCGAAGACCAGGGCCAGGCCGCTGGCGGCGCGGGTTTCGCTGCCACTCATGCGCTCGTTGTGGGTGTCGTGCATGGATTAACCTCGTGTGAACCGGCGGCGATTCTATCAGTCCGACGCCTTGGCGGCATATACGCGACGCTTTGCCGCGTCATGGCAGCGCGCCGTATACTCCTTTGTTTATGCCCGCCGAGCGAGGCCGTAGTGGACAAGATCCTGATCCGTGGGGCACGTACCCACAACCTGAAGAACATTGACCTGACCCTGCCTCGGGACAAGCTGATCGTGATCACCGGCCTGTCCGGATCCGGCAAGTCCTCGCTGGCATTCGACACGCTGTATGCCGAAGGCCAACGCCGCTACGTCGAGTCGCTGTCGGCCTATGCCCGGCAGTTCCTATCGATGATGGAAAAGCCCGACGTCGACACCATCGAAGGTCTGTCGCCAGCGATCTCCATCGAGCAGAAGTCGACCTCGCACAACCCGCGCTCGACCGTCGGTACCATCACCGAGATCTACGACTACCTGCGCCTGCTCTATGCCCGCGTCGGCACCCCGCGCTGCCCGGACCACGATATCCCACTGGAGGCGCAAACGATCAGCCAGATGGTCGACCTGGTGCTGGAAAAGCCCGAAGGCAGCAAGCTGATGCTGCTGGCCCCGGTGATCCGCGAGCGCAAGGGCGAGCATCTGGCGGTGTTCGACGAGCTGCGCGCCCAGGGTTTCGTCCGCGCCCGGGTCAACGGCAAGCTCTACGAGCTCGACGAACTGCCCAAGCTGGATAAACAGAAGAAGCACAGCATCGATGTGGTGGTGGACCGCTTCAAGGTTCGCGCCGACCTGCAGCAGCGCCTGGCCGAGTCATTCGAGACCGCCCTCAAGCTGGCCGACGGCATTGCCCTGGTCGCACCGATGGACGATGAGGAAGGCGAGGAGGCGATCTTTTCCGCGCGCTTTGCCTGCCCGATCTGCGGCCATGCGATCAGCGAGCTGGAGCCCAAGCTGTTCTCCTTCAACAACCCGGCCGGTGCCTGCCCGACCTGCGACGGCCTGGGGGTGAAGCAGTTCTTCGACACCAAGCGCCTGGTCAACGCCGAGCTGACCCTGGCCGAAGGCGCGATACGTGGCTGGGACCGGCGCAACGTCTATTACTTCCAGATGCTCGGCTCACTCGCCGCGCACTACGGCTTCAGTCTCGAGGAACCGTTCGGCGAGCTGTCGGCCGAGCACCAGAAGGTCATCCTGCAGGGCAGCGGCAAGCAGAGCGTCGATTTCAAGTACCTCAACGACCGTGGCGACATCGTCAAGCGCTCGCATCCTTTCGAAGGCATCGTACCCAACCTCGAGCGCCGCTACCGCGAGACCGAATCGGCCACCGTGCGCGAGGAGCTGGCCAAGTTCCTCGGCACCCAGCCCTGCCCCGACTGCCGCGGCACCCGCCTGCGCCGCGAGGCCCGCCATGTATGGGTCGGCGAGAAGACCCTGCCGGCGGTGACCAACCTGCCGATCGGTGAAGCCAGCAACTATTTCAGCGACCTAACCCTGACCGGCCGCCGTGGCGAGATCGCGGCGAAGATCCTCAAGGAGATCTGCGAGCGCCTGCAGTTCCTGGTCAACGTCGGCCTCGATTACCTGACGCTGGACCGCAGCGCCGATACCCTGTCCGGCGGCGAGGCCCAGCGTATCCGCCTGGCCAGCCAGATCGGCGCCGGCCTGGTGGGAGTGATGTACATCCTCGATGAACCGTCCATCGGTCTTCATCAGCGGGACAACGACCGCCTGCTGGCCACCCTCAACCACCTGCGCGACCTGGGCAACACGGTGATCGTGGTAGAGCACGACGAGGACGCCATCCGCCTGGCCGACTACGTGGTGGATATCGGCCCGGGCGCTGGCGTGCATGGAGGCCAGATCGTCGCCGAGGGCTCGCCCGAGGAAGTCATGGCGCACCCCGACTCGCTGACCGGCAAATACCTGTCCGGGCGCAAGAAGATCGTCGTTCCGGCCAAGCGCACCCCGCGCAACAAGAAGCTGTCGCTCAAGCTCAAGGGCGCGCGCGGCAACAACCTGCAGAACGTCGACCTGGAAGTGCCGATCGGCCTGCTGACCTGCGTGACAGGCGTGTCCGGCTCGGGCAAGTCGACGCTGATCAACAACACCCTGTTCCCCCTCGCCGCCACCGCGCTCAACGGCGCGAGCAGCCTGGAGGCCGCGCCGCACGCCAGCGTCGATGGCCTGCAGCACCTGGACAAGGTCGTGGATATCGACCAGAGCCCGATCGGCCGCACGCCTCGGTCCAACCCGGCGACCTACACCGGCATCTTCACGCCGATCCGCGAGCTGTTCGCCGGCGTGCCGGAGTCGCGCTCCCGTGGCTACGGCCCGGGGCGCTTCTCGTTCAACGTCAAGGGCGGGCGCTGCGAGGCCTGCCAGGGTGACGGCCTGATCAAGGTGGAAATGCACTTCCTGCCGGACATCTACGTGCCCTGCGACGTGTGCAAGAGCAAGCGTTACAACCGCGAAACCCTGGAGATCAAGTACAAGGGCAAGAACATCCACGAGGTGCTGGAAATGACCATCGAGGATGCCCGCGAGTTCTTCGACGCGGTCCCGGCCCTGGCGCGCAAGCTGCAGACGCTGATGGATGTCGGCCTGTCGTACATCAAGCTGGGACAGTCGGCGACCACCCTGTCGGGTGGCGAGGCGCAGCGGGTCAAGCTGTCACGCGAGCTGTCCAAGCGCGACACCGGCAAGACCCTGTATATCCTCGACGAACCGACCACCGGCCTGCACTTCGCCGATATCCAGCAACTGCTGGACGTGCTGCACCGCCTGCGTGACCACGGCAATACCGTGGTGGTGATCGAGCACAACCTGGATGTGATCAAGACTGCCGACTGGCTGGTGGACCTGGGGCCGGAGGGCGGCTCCAAGGGTGGGCAGATCATTGCCTGCGGTACGCCGGAGGAACTGGCCGAGAAGAAGCAGTCGTATACCGGGCATTACCTGAAGCCGCTGCTGGAGCGGGATCGGGCTTAACGGCAATGGGGCTGCTTTGCAGCCCTTTCGCGACACAAGGCCGCTCCTACAGGCGATCGCATACATCCAGATACTTGCGATCGCCTGTAGGAGCGGCCTTGTGTCGCGAAAGGGGCGCAAAGCGCCCCCGCCTTTACATCTGCGACTGCAGGTAGTTCTCCAGGCCAATGGCCTTGATCAGCCCCTGCTGCTTCTCCAGCCAGTAGGTGTGATCTTCTTCAGTATCGGCCAGCTGCGCACGCAGGATATCGCGGCTGATGTAGTCCTTGTGCAGCTCGCACAGCTCGATGCCCTTGCACAGCGCGGCGCGGACCTTGTACTCGAGCTTCAGATCGGCCTCGATCATTTCCGGCACGGTGCTGCCAACGTGCAGGTCATCGGCGCGCATGTCCGGGGTGCCTTCGAGCATGAGGATACGGCGCATCAGGGCATCGGCGTGCTGCGTCTCTTCTTCCATCTCGTGGTTGATACGCTCGTAGAGCTTGCCCAAGCCCCAGTCTTCGTACATCCGCGAGTGAATGAAGTACTGATCGCGTGCTGCCAGTTCGCCCTTCAGCAACGTGACGAGGTAGTTGATTACGTCCGGGTGACCTTGCATCGCCCTGATTCTCCCTGTGAATACGTCTATGGGACATAGTGTGAACCAGGTTTTGTTCGCGGTCACTGAAAAACGCGCAATTAGAAGCAAATAATCGGCTAAACAGTAGTGATATTCATTGAAAAACCGCCCAAACGAGGGCGGTTCTTGTTATCACTTCGACTTAGGCGAGGTTCACGCCCAAGGCCTTGGCGATGCCTTCTCCGTAGGCAGGATCTGCCTTGAAGAAGTACTGCAGTTGACGCTGGACGACATCCTCGCTGACGCCAGCCATGGTACCGGCGATGTTGCCGATCAACAGCGCCTTCTGCTCATCGCTCATCAGGCGGAACAGCGCGCCGGCATGGCTGTAGTAGTCATTGTCTTCGCGGTGGTCGTAGCGGTCCGCCGAACCGTTCAGGGCCAATGCCGGTTCTGCATGGCGCGGCGACTGCTTCGGCGCGTCCGCGTAGCTGTTGGGCTCGTAGTTCGGAGCACTGCCGTAGGCGCCGGTGGCCATGGAGCCATCGCGCTGGTAGCTGTGCACCGGGCAGCGTGGTGCATTGACCGGCAAGTGCTGGTGGTTGGTGCCTACGCGGTAGCGGTGAGCATCGGCATAGGCAAACACCCGGCCCTGCAGCATGCGGTCCGGCGACAGGCCAACCCCGGGCACCATGTTGCTGGGACCAAACGCCGCCTGCTCGACTTCGGCGAAGTAGTTGAGCGGGTTGCGGTTGAGCTCCAGCACGCCGACCTCGATCAACGGGTAGTCCTTCTGCGACCAGGTCTTGGTCACGTCGAAGGGGTTCTCGTCACGGCTGGCGGCCTCGGCTTCGCTCATCACCTGGATGCACACGCTCCAACGCGGGAAGTCGCCACGCTCGATGGCCTGGAACAGGTCGCGCTGGGCGTAGTCCGGGTCGCTGCCCGCCAGGCGGGCGGCCTCGGCCGGCGCCAGGTTCTTGATACCTTGCTGGGTCTTGAAGTGCCACTTGACCCAGGTGCGCTCACCCTTGGCGTTGATCAGGCTGTAGGTGTGGCTGCCGAAACCGTGCATGTGACGGTAGCCGTCCGGGATGCCTCGATCAGAGAACAGGATGGTGACCTGGTGCAGCGCCTCGGGCGAATGCGACCAGAAGTCCCACATCATCTGCGCGTTCTTCAGGTTGCTCTGCGGGTGACGCTTCTGGGTGTGGATGAAGTCGGGGAACTTCAGCGGATCACGGATGAAGAACACCGGGGTGTTGTTGCCGACGATGTCCCAGTTGCCTTCCTCGGTGTAGAACTTCACCGCGAAACCTCGCGGGTCGCGTTCGGTGTCCGCCGAGCCGCGTTCGCCGCCCACGGTGGAGAAGCGCAGGAACGTCTCGGTCTGCTTGCCGATGCTGTCGAACAGCTTGGCACTGGTGAGTTCAGTGATATCGCGGGTGACGGTGAAGGTACCGTAGGCGCCGGAGCCCTTGGCGTGCACGCGACGCTCAGGGATGTTCTCGCGGTTGAAGTGGGCGAGCTTCTCGACCAGGTGGAAATCGTCGAGCAGCAGCGGGCCACGGGGGCCTGCGGAACGGGAATTCTGGTTGTCGGCTACGGGCGCGCCGCTTGCGGTGGTGAGAATCTTGCTCATGGGCTCTCCTGATCGGTCTTGAACTGCCGGCTAATCGGCTTGGAGAGAGTATTGTCGACCCATGTTACAAGAACAAATTCATTACCTGACTTACATCAATAGAAAATAACAATTTATAAGTCAACAAAAAACCGGGCCTAGGCCCGGTTCTTTGCAGCAGACAGAACGTCTTACTCGGCAGCTTCTACAGCACCACCGACCGGACGATCAACCAGCTCGACGTACGCCATAGGCGCGTTGTCGCCAGCGCGGAAACCGCACTTCAGGATGCGCAGGTAGCCGCCCTGACGGGTGGCGTAACGCTTGCCCAGGTCGTTGAACAGTTTGCCAACGGCGGACTTCGAACGGGTACGGTCGAAGGCCAGACGACGGTTGGCAACGCTGTCTTCCTTGGCCAGGGTGATCAGCGGCTCGGCAACGCGGCGCAGTTCCTTGGCTTTCGGCAGGGTGGTTTTGATCAGCTCGTGCTCGATCAGCGACACTGCCATGTTCTGGAACATAGCCTTGCGGTGAGAGCTGGTACGGCTCAGGTGACGTCCACTTTTACGATGACGCATGATTCATTCCTTACCAAACACTACGTTCGGTGATTACGACGATCAGGCAGTCGCCTTGTCGTCTTTCTTAAGACTTGCAGGCGGCCAGTTGTCGAGGCGCATGCCGAGGGAAAGACCACGGGAGGCCAGGACGTCCTTGATTTCAGTCAGGGACTTCTTGCCCAGGTTAGGAGTCTTCAACAGCTCTACTTCGGTACGCTGAATCAGGTCGCCGATGTAGTAGATGTTCTCCGCCTTGAGGCAGTTGGCCGAACGTACGGTCAGTTCCAGGTCGTCAACCGGGCGCAGCAGGATCGGATCGATCTCGTCTTCCTGCTCAACCACAACTGGCTCGCTGTCACCTTTGAGGTCGACGAACGCGGCCAGCTGCTGTTGCAGGATGGTCGCGGCACGACGGATAGCCTCTTCAGGATCCAGGGTACCGTTGGTTTCCAGATCGATGACCAGCTTGTCCAGGTTGGTACGCTGTTCAACACGGGCGTTCTCGACCACGTAGGCGATACGACGCACCGGGCTGAACGAAGCGTCCAGCTGGAGACGGCCAATGCTGCGGCTTTCGTCTTCGTCGGTCTGACGGGAGTCGGCCGGCTCGTAACCGCGACCACGAGCTACGGTGAGCTTCATGTTCAGGGCGCCGTTGGACGCCAGGTTCGCGATTACGTGATCGGGGTTGACGATCTCGACATCGTGATCCAGCTGAATATCGGCAGCGGTAACCACCCCCGAACCCTTTTTCGACAAGGTCAGCGTAACTTCGTCACGACCGTGCAGTTTGATAGCCAGGCCTTTCAGGTTCAACAGGATTTCAATGACGTCTTCCTGAACACCTTCGATCGCGGAGTACTCGTGGAGTACGCCGTCGATCTCGGCCTCGACTACTGCACAGCCAGGCATGGAGGACAACAGGATGCGGCGCAGCGCGTTGCCCAGGGTATGGCCGAAGCCACGCTCGAGAGGCTCGAGCGTGATCTTGGCGCGGGTTGGACTGACAACCTGCACGTCGATGTGACGGGGTGTCAGAAACTCATTTACCGAAATCTGCATGGATGCACCTATTTTCTAGCCCTTACTTGGAGTAGAGCTCGACAATCAGGTTTTCGTTGATGTCGGCGGACAGGTCGCTGCGAGCAGGAACGTTCTTGAAAACGCCCGACTTTTTAGCAGCATCCACGTCTACCCACTCAACGCGGCCACGCTGGGCGCACAGTTCAAGGGCTTGAACAATGCGCAGCTGGTTCAGCGACTTCTCGCGAACCGAGACCACGTCACCCGGACGAACTTGGTAGGATGGAATGTTCACAGTCTTACCGTTGACGCTGATCGCTTTGTGCGAAACCAGCTGACGCGACTCGGAACGAGTCGAGCCGAAGCCCATACGGTAGACGACGTTATCCAGACGGCACTCGAGCAGTTGCAGCAGGTTCTCACCGGTTGCGCCTTTTTTCGAGGCTGCAGCCTGGTAGTAACCGCGGAACTGACGCTCCAGAACACCGTAGATACGACGGACTTTTTGTTTCTCGCGCAGCTGGGTACCGTAGTCGGACTGACGGCCACGGCGCTGGCCGTGGATACCTGGGGCTGCTTCGATGTTGCACTTCGATTCCAGAGCGCGAACGCCGCTCTTCAGGAACAGGTCAGTGCCTTCACGGCGAGACAGTTTGCATTTTGGACCAATGTAACGTGCCATTTATCTGTCTCCTGATTACACGCGACGCTTCTTCGGCGGACGGCACCCGTTATGCGGGATTGGCGTCACGTCGGTGATGCTGGCGATCTTGTAGCCGCAGCTGTTCAGTGCACGAACGGCGGATTCACGACCTGGACCTGGACCCTTGACGTTGACGTCGAGGTTCTTCAGACCATATTCCAGCGCAGCTTGACCAGCACGCTCAGCAGCGATCTGGGCTGCGAACGGGGTGGATTTGCGCGAACCACGGAAACCCGAACCACCGGAAGTAGCCCAGGACAGTGCGTTGCCCTGACGGTCGGTGATGGTCACGATGGTGTTGTTGAAAGACGCATGGATGTGGGCGATGCCATCAACCACTGTCTTTTTGACTTTTTTACGAGGACGAGCAGCAGGTTTTGCCATGTCTATATTCCTGGGCGATTACTTGCGGATCGGCTTACGCGGGCCCTTACGGGTGCGTGCGTTGGTCTTGGTGCGCTGACCGCGAACCGGCAGACCTTTACGATGACGCAGGCCGCGGTAGCAACCCAGGTCCATCAAGCGCTTGATCTTCATGTTGATGTCACGACGCAGGTCACCTTCGGTGGTGAACTTCGCAACTTCGCCACGCAGGGTTTCGATTTGCTCGTCGCTCAGATCCTTGATCTTTGCGGCTGGATTCACACCAGCGTCCGCACAGATTTTCTGCGCGGTAGTGCGACCGACACCATAGATGTAGGTCAGCGAGATAACAGTATGCTTGTTATCTGGAATGTTGACGCCTGCAATACGGGCCATTCAGTGGGACTCCAATTGACAGCTACCTACGCCCCGGAAGCCAAGAAATAGGGCGCGAGATAATATCGCTGTAGAAACGAATAATCAACCCAGCAGCACACTAGCTGCTGGGTTTGAAGCGCGGATCACACTCAGCCTTGGCGCTGCTTGTGACGCGGTTCCGCGCTGCAGATCACGCGCACGACGCCTTCGCGTCGAATGATCTTGCAGTTGCGGCACAGCTTTTTCACCGATGCACGAACTTTCATTACCGACTCCTCGAACCTTAGGGGGCTAAATCAGCGCAGCAGACCGCTGCCGCCGTAGCCTTTCAGGTTGGCTTTCTTCATCAGGGATTCGTACTGGTGCGAAACGAGGTGCGATTGTACTTGGGACATGAAGTCCATCACAACCACTACCACAATCAGCAACGAGGTCCCGCCAAGGTAGAACGGCACGTTTGCTGCCACCACCAGGAACTGGGGCAGAAGGCAGACGGCCATCATGTAAAGAGCACCGAACATGGTCAGACGGGTCAGGACGCCATCAATGTAGCGCGCCGACTGCTCACCAGGACGGATGCCCGGAATAAAGGCACCGGACTTCTTCAGGTTTTCCGCTACGTCTTTCGGGTTGAACATCAACGCTGTGTAGAAGAAGCAGAAGAAAATGATCCCTGCACTAAACAGCAAAATGTTCAACGGCTGACCAGGAGCGATCGACTGCGAGATGTCCTGCAGCCAGCCCATACCTTCGGACTGACCGAACCAGGCACCCAGCGAAGCCGGGAACAGCAAGATGCTGCTCGCGAAAATGGCCGGAATTACGCCCGCCATGTTCACCTTCAGCGGCAGGTGGCTGGTCTGCGCAGCGAAGACCTTGCGGCCCTGCTGACGCTTGGCGTAGTGAACGGCGATACGACGCTGACCACGCTCAATGAACACCACGAAACCGATAATCGCTACTGCCAGCAAACCGATTGCGACCAGGGCGAAGATGTTGATATCGCCTGTGCGTGCAGACTCGAAAGACTGCCCGATTGCTCTCGGAAGACCGGCAACGATACCCGCGAAGATCAACATCGAGATACCGTTGCCCACACCGCGCTCGGTAATCTGCTCGCCGAGCCACATCATGAACATCGCGCCCGCCACGAAGGTGGAGACAGCGACGACATGGAAGCCCAGGCCCGCAGAAAACGCCACGCCCTGGTTGGCCAGGCCAATGGACATGCCAATGGCTTGAACCAGCGCCAGGATAACGGTGCCGTAGCGGGTGTACTGGCTGATCTTGCGACGGCCAGCTTCACCTTCCTTCTTCAACTGCTCCAGTTGCGGGCTGACAGCGGTCATGAGCTGCATGATGATCGATGCCGAGATATACGGCATGATCCCCAGTGCAAAGATGCTCATGCGCTCCAGCGCGCCACCGGAAAACATGTTGAACAAGCTAAGAATGGTCCCCTCATTCTGCCGGAACAGATCCGCGAGACGGTCCGGGTTAATGCCTGGCACTGGGATGTGCGCGCCAATCCGATAGACGATGATCGCCATGAACAGAAAACGCAGACGAGCCCAGAGTTCCGACATCCCGCCCTTACCGAGCGAAGAGAGAGCACCTTGCTTAGCCATTTATTCCTCGAACTTGCCGCCAGCTGCTTCGATAGCCGCACGTGCACCTTTGGTGACGGCGATACCCTTGAGGGTGACTGCGCGAGTGACTTCGCCCGACAGCATGATTTTCACGCGCTGTACGTGCTGGCCGATCACGTTGGCGTCCTTGAGGGACTGAACGGTGATCAGATCGCCTTCCACCTTGGCCAGCTCGGACAGACGCACTTCTGCGCGGTCCATGGCTTTCAGGGAAACGAAGCCGAACTTCGGCAGGCGACGGTGCAGCGGCTGTTGACCGCCTTCGAAGCCTGGAGCGATGGAGCCACCGGAACGGGAGGTCTGACCCTTGTGGCCACGGCCACCGGTCTTACCCAGACCGCTACCGATACCACGGCCCGGACGGTGCTTCTCGCGACGGGAACCCGGCGCTGGACTCAGATCATTGAGTTTCATCGATTAACCCTCGACCTTCAGCATGTAGTAGGCCTTGTTGATCATCCCGCGGTTTTCGGGAGTATCCTGGACTTCTACAGTGTGACCGATGCGACGCAGACCCAGACCCTTGACGCACAGCTTGTGGTTAGGGATACGGCCCGAGACGCTCTTGATCAGCGTTACTTTTACGGTTGCCATGATCAGAAGATCTCCTCGACAGTCTTGCCGCGCTTGGCAGCAATGGACTCAGGGGATTGCATGGCTTTCAGACCCTTGAAGGTGGCGTGAACCACGTTCACCGGGTTGGTCGAACCGTAGCACTTGGCCAGGACGTTCTGAACGCCAGCAACTTCCAGGACGGCACGCATTGCGCCACCGGCGATGATACCGGTACCTTCCGAGGCAGGCTGCATGTAGACCTTCGAGGCGCCGTGGGCGGCCTTGGTGGCGTACTGCAGGGTGGTGCCCTTCAGGTCAACCTGAATCATGTTGCGACGAGCAGCTTCCATGGCTTTCTGGATCGCGGCAGGTACTTCGCGCGATTTGCCACGGCCAAAGCCAACACGACCCTTGCCATCACCTACCACGGTCAGCGCGGTGAAGGTGAAGATACGGCCGCCTTTAACGGTTTTGGCTACGCGGTTAACTTGAACCAGCTTCTCGATGTAGCCTTCGTCGCGCTTTTGATCGTTATTTGCCATAACTTAGAACTCCAGCCCGCCTTCACGAGCAGCATCAGCCAGCGCCTTGACGCGGCCGTGGTACTTGAAGCCGGAACGGTCAAAGGCAACTTGAGATACACCGGCGGCTTTCGCACGCTCAGCTACCAGCTTGCCAACCTTAGTGGCCGCGTCGATGTTGCCGGTGGCGCCATCACGCAGTTCTTTGTCCAAGGTCGAGGCGCTTGCCAGAACCTTGCTGCCGTCGGCCGAGATGACCTGGGCATAGATGTGCTGCGAGGAGCGGAACACGCACAGACGCACGGCTTCGAGCTCGTGCATTTTCAGGCGTGCTTTGCGAGCGCGACGCAGTCGAATAACTTTTTTGTCGGTCATTTGCTAGGCCCTACTTCTTCTTGGCTTCTTTACGACGGACTACTTCATCCGCGTAACGCACACCCTTGCCCTTGTAAGGCTCTGGCGGACGGAAACCGCGGACTTCAGCGGCCACCTGACCCACCAGCTGCTTGTCGATACCCTTGATCAGGATGTCGGTCTGGCTTGGGGTTTCAGCGGTGATACCGGCTGGCAGTTCGTAATCCACTGGGTGCGAGAAGCCCAGAGCCAGGTTCAGGACGGTGCCTTTAGCCTGAGCCTTGTAACCAACACCGACCAGCTGGAGCTTGCGCTCGAAGCCTTGGCTTACGCCTTGGACCATGTTGTTCACCAGGGCGCGGGTAGTACCGGCCATGGCGCGAGCTTGCTGGTCACCGTTGCGAGCAACGAAACGCAGCTCACCAGCTTCTTCGGTAACTTCAACAGACGAGTGAACGTTCAGTTCGAGAGTGCCCTTGGCACCCTTCACCGAAAGCTGCTGGCCGGCGAATTTGACTTCGACGCCTGCTGGCAGCTTAACGGGGTTCTTAGCGACGCGAGACATGCCTATCTCCCCTTAGAACACTGTGCACAGAACTTCGCCGCCGACACCGGCAGCGCGCGCAGCGCGGTCAGTCATCACACCTTTGTTGGTGGAGACGATAGACACGCCCAGGCCGCCACGTACTTTCGGCAGCTCGGTAACGGCCTTGTACTGGCGCAGGCCAGGACGGCTGGTACGCTTCAGCTCTTCGATGACCGGACGGCCTTCGAAGTACTTCAGCTCGATCGACAGGGAAGGCTTGGCTTCGCCGGTCACTTCGTAGCTGGCGATGTAGCCTTCGTCTTTCAGTACTTTGGCAACCGCGACCTTCAGGGTGGAAGAAGGCATGCTTACGACAGACTTTTCAGCCATCTGGGCATTACGGATGCGAGTTAGCATGTCCGCTAACGGGTCCTGCATACTCATGGGCTAGATGCTCCTGATACAAGAATTATTAGCCTTGCGGCTATCACAACCACCCGAGCAGGCAGGGCAAAAAACCCAGGCTCAGGTGAGCCGGTCATTCTAGACACAAGGCAGAAACGAAACAAGCCCCATATAGGGGCTTGTTTCGTTGCGAGGTCACCGACGGTCGGAAGATTGCTCCCCTCGCGCCGGCGTCACGCCAACCGGGATTACCAGCTGGCCTTGACCAGACCTGGCACGTCACCGCGCATGGCGGCTTCGCGCAGCTTGTTACGGCCCAGGCCGAACTTACGGTATACACCGTGCGGACGACCGGTCAGGCGGCAACGGTTACGCAGGCGCGAGGCGCTGGCGTCACGTGGTTGCTTCTGCAGAGCGACAACGGCAGCGAAACGCTCTTCTGGAGAGGCGTTCAGGTTGACGATGGTCGCTTTCAGCTCAGCGCGCTTTTTAGCGAACTTGGCTACCGTGAGCTGACGCTTCAGCTCGCGGTTTTTCATGCTCTTCTTGGCCATTTTCCTACTCCAATCAGTTGCGGAACGGGAACTTGAAAGCACGCAGCAGAGCGCGGCCTTCGTCGTCCGAACGAGCAGTGGTGGTCAGGGTGATGTCCAAACCGCGCAGAGCATCGATCTTGTCGTAGTCGATTTCCGGGAAGATGATCTGCTCTTTCACGCCCATGCTGTAGTTGCCACGGCCATCGAAGGACTTGGCATTCAGGCCGCGGAAGTCGCGAACCCGAGGCAGGGAGATCGCCAGCAGGCGGTCCAGGAATTCGTACATCTTGTCGCTACGCAGGGTCACCTTGACGCCGATCGGCCAGCCTTCACGGACTTTGAAGCCCGCGATGGATTTACGAGCGAAAGTCACGACCGGCTTTTGACCGGTGATCTTTTCCAGGTCGGCAACAGCGTGCTCGATGACTTTCTTGTCGCCGATCGCTTCGCCCAGCCCCATGTTCAGGGTGATTTTGGTAACGCGCGGAACTTCCATCACGTTCGACAGCTTAAGTTCTTCCTTAAGCTTAGGAGCGATTTCGTTCCGGTAAATCTCTTTCAGTCGTGCCATGGTCTTCTACCTAGCAGTGTTCAAGCATCAACCGCTTTTTGGGTCGACTTGAAGACACGAATTTTCTTACCGTCTTCTACTTTGAAACCAACGCGGTCAGCCTTGTTGGTTTCGCCGTTGAAGATGGCAACGTTGGAAGCGTGCAGAGGCGCTTCTTTCTCGACGATACCGCCCTGGACGCCCGCCATCGGGTTAGGCTTGGTATGACGCTTGACCAGGTTCACACCACCGATGACCAGGCGGTCATCAGCCAGAACCTTCAGCACCTTACCGCGCTTACCTTTGTCTTTGCCGGCGATCACGATGATCTCGTCGTCACGACGAATCTTTTGCATGTCGGATCTCCTTAGAGCACTTCTGGGGCGAGCGAGACGATCTTCATGAACTTCTCGGTACGAAGTTCACGGGTCACTGGCCCGAAGATGCGAGTGCCGATCGGCTCTTGCTTGGTGTTCAGCAGAACAGCAGCGTTGCCGTCGAAACGAATGATGGAACCGTCAGCGCGACGTACACCGTGACGGGTACGGACGACAACAGCGGTCATCACCTGGCCTTTTTTGACCTTGCCGCGCGGAATTGCTTCCTTGACGGTTACTTTGATGATGTCACCGATGCCGGCGTAACGACGGTGGGAACCGCCGAGCACCTTGATGCACATGACGCGACGAGCGCCGCTGTTATCGGCCACATCGAGCATGGATTGAGTCTGAATCATAAAATTTCTCCGACCCCTAGCCCTTAGACTTCAACAGCGCGTTCGAGGACTTCAACCAGTGCCCAGGACTTAGTCTTGGCCAGCGGACGGGTTTCGCGGATGGAAACCTTGTCGCCGATCTTGCACTGGTTGGCTTCGTCGTGCGCGTGCAGCTTAGTCGAACGCTTAACGTATTTACCGTAGATCGGGTGCTTTACGCGACGCTCGATCAGAACGGTGATGGTCTTGTCCATTTTGTCGCTGACGACACGGCCAGTCAGCGTACGGACGGTTTTTTCAGCTTCAGCCATGATCACTTACCTGCCTGCTGGTTGAGCACAGTTTTCACGCGAGCGATGTCACGCTTAACTTGCGAGAGCAGGTGCGACTGCCCCAACTGGCCAGTTGCTTTCTGCATGCGCAGATTGAACTGGTCGCGCAGCAAGCCGAGCAGTTGCTCATTCAGTTGCTGTGCGGATTTTTCACGAAGTTCATTCGCTTTCATCACATCACCGTCCGCTTAACAAAGGAGGTGGCGAGAGGCAGCTTTGCAGCGGCCAGGGCGAAAGCTTCGCGCGCCAGCTCTTCAGAAACACCCTCGATTTCGTACAGGACTTTGCCTGGCTGAATCTGGGCAACCCAGTATTCCACGGAACCTTTACCTTTACCCATACGAACCTCGAGAGGCTTCTTGGTAACCGGCTTGTCCGGGAAGACACGGATCCAGATCTTGCCGCCACGTTTTACGTGACGGGTCAGGGCACGACGTGCCGACTCGATCTGGCGGGCGGTGAGGCGACCGCGAGCAACAGCTTTCAGAGCGAACTCGCCGAAGCTGACCTTGCTACCGCGCAGTGCCAGACCACGGTTGTGGCCGGTCATCTGCTTGCGGAATTTTGTACGCTTTGGTTGCAACATTTGGCGTACCCCTTACTTAGCAGCTTTTTTACGAGGCGCTGGTGCTTGAGGCTTCAGCTCTTCCTGGCGACCACCAATTACTTCGCCTTTGAAGATCCAAACCTTCACACCGATCACACCGTAGGTGGTGTGAGCTTCGTAGGTGTTGTAGTCGATATCGGCACGCAGGGTGTGCAGAGGCACACGACCTTCGCGATACCACTCGGTACGTGCGATCTCGGCACCGCCGAGACGACCGCTCACCTGGATCTTGATGCCCTTGGCACCAATACGCATGGCGTTCTGCACGGCGCGCTTCATGGCGCGACGGAACATAACGCGGCGCTCCAGCTGCTGGGCAACGCTCTGAGCAACCAGCATGGCGTCGAGTTCCGGCTTGCGGATCTCTTCGATGTTGATGTGCACAGGCACACCCATCTGCTTGGTCAGGTCCTGACGCAGTTTCTCAACATCTTCACCTTTCTTGCCGATAACGATACCGGGACGAGCGGTGTGGATGGTGATGCGTGCAGTTTGAGCCGGGCGATGAATATCGATACGGCTTACGGACGCGCTTTTTAGTTTGTCTTGGAGGTACTCACGCGTTTTCAGATCCTTCAACAGGTAATCTGCGTAAGTAGCGCCGTCTGCATACCAGACGGAGGTGTGATCCTTGACGATTCCCAGGCGAATGCCAGTGGGATGTA
Organism: Pseudomonas sp. TE31087; assembly: GCF_057284075.1. NCBI lineage: Bacteria > Pseudomonadati > Pseudomonadota > Gammaproteobacteria > Pseudomonadales > Pseudomonadaceae > Pseudomonas > Pseudomonas sp. TE31087. Next base: position 4,844,776 of record NZ_JBXVNN010000001.1, on the reverse strand, counting down.
CTTTCTGACCCATCTGATCGACTCCGTTACTTGTCCGCAACCTTGACAGTGATATGGCAAGACCGCTTGACGATGCGATCAGCACGGCCTTTGGCACGTGGCATGATGCGCTTCAGCGAACGCCCTTCGTTGACGAAGACGGTGGAGACCTTCAGGTCATCAACGTCTGCGCCTTCGTTGTGTTCGGCGTTGGCAACGGCCGACTCGAGGACTTTCTTCATGATTTCAGCGGCTTTTTTGCTGCTGAAGGCCAACAGGTTGAGCGCTTCGCCCACCTTCTTCCCGCGGATCTGGTCGGCGACCAAGCGGGCTTTCTGGGCGGAGATGCGAGCGCCCGACAACTTAGCGGCTACTTCCATTTCCTTACCCCTTAACGCTTGGCTTTCTTGTCAGCCACGTGCCCGCGGTAGGTGCGGGTACCGGCGAACTCGCCCAGTTTGTGGCCGACCATGTCTTCGTTCACGAGAACTGGGACATGTTGACGACCGTTGTGTACGGCGATGGTCAGACCGACCATTTGTGGCAGGATCATCGAACGACGCGACCAGGTTTTAACTGGCTTGCGATCATTCTTCTCCACCGCCACTTCGACCTTCTTCAGCAGGTGAAGATCGATAAAAGGACCTTTTTTCAGAGAACGTGGCACTGTCGTATCCCTCTAGTTACTTGCGACGACGGACGATCATGTTGTCGGTACGCTTATTACCACGGGTTTTAGCACCCTTGGTTGGGAAGCCCCATGGCGATACCGGATGACGACCACCGGAGGTACGACCTTCACCACCACCATGCGGGTGGTCAACCGGGTTCATGGCAACACCACGAACGGTTGGGCGAACGCCGCGCCAGCGTTTGGCACCAGCTTTACCCAGCGAACGCAGGCTGTGCTCGGAGTTCGAGACTTCGCCCAGGGTCGCACGGCACTCAGCCAGTACTTTACGCATTTCGCCAGAGCGAAGACGCAGAGTCACGTAGACGCCTTCACGCGCGATCAGCTGAGCGGAAGCACCAGCGGAACGAGCGATCTGAGCACCTTTACCCGGCTTCAGTTCGATGCCGTGAATGGTGCTACCTACTGGGATGTTGCGCAGTTGCAGGGAGTTACCGGCCTTGATTGGGGCCAGGGCACCTGCGATCAGCTGGTCGCCAGCACTCACGCCTTTAGGGGCGATGATGTAGCGACGCTCGCCGTCTGCGTAGCACAGCAGGGCGATGTGAGCAGTACGGTTCGGATCGTATTCGATACGCTCGACAGTGGCTGGAATGCCATCTTTATCGTTGCGACGGAAGTCGACCAGACGGTAATGCTGCTTATGACCACCACCAACGTGACGAGTGGTGATGCGGCCATTGTTGTTACGACCACCAGACTTCGATTTTTTCTCGAGCAGCGGTGCGTGAGGAGCGCCTTTGTGCAGCTCCTTGTTGACCACCTTGACCACAAAACGGCGGCCAGGGGAAGTCGGTTTGCATTTAACGATTGCCATGATGCACCCCTTCCTTACTCAGCACTGCTGCTGAAATCGAGATCTTGGCCTGGCTGAAGGGAGACGATCGCCTTCTTCCAGTCATTACGCTTGCCCAGACCACGTGCGGTACGCTTGGTTTTACCCAGAACGTTGACAGTCGACACGTTTTCAACTTTTACGTTGAACAGGCCTTCGACAGCTTTCTTGATTTCCAGCTTGGTCGCATCGGTAGCAACCTTGAATACGAACTGGCCTTTTTTCTCAGCCAGAACGGTAGCCTTCTCGGAAACGTGCGGGCCAAGGAGGACTTTGAATACGCGTTCCTGGTTCATCCCAGCAGCTCCTCGAATTTCTTCACGGCCGAGACAGTGATCAACACTTTCTCGTATGCGATCAGACTGACCGGGTCGGAACCTTGAACGTCACGTACGTCGACGTGCGGCAGGTTGCGAGCAGCCAGGTACAGGTTCTGATCAACAGCGTCGGAAACGATCAGAACGTCGCTCAGACCCATGCCGTTCAGCTTGTTCAGCAGATCCTTGGTTTTCGGTGCTTCGACAGCGAAGTCCTGAACCACGACCAGACGGTCGCTACGCACCAGCTCAGCGAGGATGGAGCGCAGGGCTGCGCGGTACATCTTCTTGTTGAGCTTCTGCGAGTGATCTTGAGGACGAGCTGCGAAGGTTACACCACCGCCACGCCAGATCGGACCACGGGTAGTACCGGCACGAGCACGGCCAGTACCTTTCTGACGCCATGGGCGCTTACCGCCACCGGCCACGTCAGAACGGGTCTTCTGCTGCTTGGTGCCCTGACGACCGCCAGCCATGTAGGCTACGACTGCCTGGTGAACCAGCGTCTCGTTGAATTCGCCACCGAAAGTCAGTTCGGAAACTTCGATCGCCTGAGCGTCATTTACATTAAGTTGCATGTCAGTTTCCCCTTACCCGCGAGCCTTGACAGCCGGACGCACGACCACGTCGCCGCCAGTAGCGCCTGGAACGGCACCCTTGATCAGCAGCAGGTTGCGTTCAGCGTCTACGCGTACTACTTCCAGGGACTGAACAGTCACGCGCTCGGCGCCCATGTGACCGGACATTTTCTTGCCCTTGAATACACGACCAGGAGTCTGGCACTGGCCGATGGAGCCAGGGACACGGTGCGATACGGAGTTACCGTGGGTGTTATCTTGACCACGGAAGTTCCAACGCTTGATGGTACCGGCGAAGCCTTTACCTTTGGACTGACCGGTTACGTCTACCAGCTGGCCTGCAGTGAAGAGTTCAGCTTTGATCAGATCGCCAGCCTGGAAATCGCCTTCTTCAAGACGGAACTCCCAGACACCGCGACCAGCGGCAACGTTGGCCTTGGCAAAGTGGCCTGCCTGAGCGGCGGTCACGCGCGAAGCACGACGCTCGCCGACAGTGACTTGCACTGCACGGTAGCCATCAGTTTCTTCGGTTTTGAACTGGGTGACGCGATTCGGCTCGATCTCAATGACCGTGACCGGAATGGAGACACCTTCTTCGGTGAAAATACGGGTCATACCCGCTTTTCGACCGACTACACCAATAGTCATGTTGTAAACCTCATGAGTGTACGGGGCTTTCACCCGCTATGGCCGCCCATTTCAGAGCGTTACACGACCAGACCGAAGTCTTAGCCGAGGCTGATCTGCACTTCCACGCCGGCCGCCAGATCAAGCTTCATCAGCGCGTCAACGGTTTTATCCGTTGGCTGGACGATGTCCAGAACACGCTTATGAGTGCGAATCTCGTACTGGTCACGCGCGTCTTTGTTGACGTGCGGGGAGACCAGAACGGTGAAACGCTCTTTGCGGGTAGGCAGTGGAATTGGACCACGCACTTGTGCACCAGTACGTTTCGCGGTTTCCACGATTTCCTGGGTGGATTGGTCGATCAGGCGATGGTCGAAAGCCTTCAACCTGATACGGATTTGCTGATTTTGCATTGGATTTCAGACTCCAGGCTGTTCCCAACGGACGCACTACGCCCGCTAAAAGGAGGCGTGATTCTATAGACGCCCCAATTTAGTGTCAACCCAATAAAAAAAACCCCCGCTGAGCGGGGGTTTTTTCAATCGGTCGAGTGATTACTCGATGATTTTGGCTACGACGCCGGCGCCGACGGTACGACCGCCTTCACGGATGGCGAAGCGCAGACCGTCTTCCATCGCGATGGTCTTGATCAGGGTGACAGTCATCTGGATGTTGTCACCTGGCATTACCATCTCAACGCCTTCCGGCAGTTCGCAGTTACCGGTCACGTCAGTGGTACGGAAGTAGAACTGAGGACGGTAGCCTTTGAAGAACGGAGTGTGACGGCCGCCTTCTTCCTTCGACAGGACGTAGACTTCTGCGGTGAACTTGGTGTGCGGCTTGACCGAACCTGGCTTGACCAGAACCTGGCCACGCTCAACGTCGTCACGCTTGGTACCACGCAGCAGAACGCCGCAGTTCTCGCCAGCACGACCTTCGTCCAGCAGCTTGCGGAACATCTCAACACCGGTGCAGGTGGTGGTGGTGGTGTCACGCAGACCAACGATTTCCAGCGGATCCTGAACGCGGACGATACCACGCTCGATACGACCGGTAACAACGGTACCACGACCCGAGATCGAGAATACGTCTTCGATCGGCATCAGGAACGGCTGGTCGATGGCACGAACTGGCTCAGGAATGTAGCTGTCCAGAGTCTCTACCAGCTTCTTGACAGCGGTAGTGCCCATTTCGTTGTCGTCTTTGCCTTCCAGGGCCATACGAGCGGAACCGATGATGATCGGAGTGTCGTCGCCTGGGAAGTCGTAGGTGGACAGCAGGTCGCGAACTTCCATCTCGACCAGTTCCAGCAGCTCGGCGTCGTCTACCAGGTCAGCCTTGTTCAGGAAGACCACGATGTACGGAACGCCAACCTGACGGGACAGCAGGATGTGCTCACGGGTTTGTGGCATCGGACCATCGGCGGCCGAGCAAACCAGGATCGCGCCGTCCATCTGGGCAGCACCGGTGATCATGTTCTTCACGTAGTCAGCGTGACCTGGGCAGTCAACGTGAGCGTAGTGACGAATGGTCGAGTTGTACTCAACGTGAGCGGTGTTGATGGTAATACCGCGCGCTTTTTCTTCCGGAGCCGAGTCGATCTTGTCGAACTCAACGATTGCCGAACCGAAAACTTCGGAGCAAACGCGAGTCAGAGCTGCGGTCAGAGTGGTCTTACCGTGGTCAACGTGGCCGATGGTGCCAACGTTAACGTGCGGAAGGGAACGATCAAATTTTTCTTTAGCCACGACAGTGAACCTCTTGCCTAAAGGGGATTAGCCTTGTTTTTTAACGAGTGCTTCGACGATGTTCGACGGAGCTTCGGCGTATTTGGAGAATTCCATGGAGTAGCTTGCGCGACCCTGAGACATGGAACGAACGTCGGTCGCATAACCGAACATCTCTCCGAGCGGAACTTCAGCACGGACGACGCGGCCGGAGACCGACTCATCCATACCCTGGACCAGACCACGACGACGGTTCAGGTCACCCATCACGTCACCCAGGTAGTCTTCCGGGGTTACAACTTCGACCTTCATGATCGGCTCGAGGACCACGCCACCGCCCTTCTGGGCCAGTTGCTTGGTTGCCATCGAAGCAGCGATCTTGAACGCCATTTCGTTGGAGTCGACGTCGTGGTACGAACCGTCGAATACCGCGGCCTTCAGGCCGATCAGAGGATAACCGGCAACAACGCCGTTTTTCATCTGTTCTTCGATACCCTTCTGGATCGGGGCAATGAATTCCTTAGGAATCACACCACCAACGACTTCGTTGGAGAACACCAGACCTTCGGTGATGTTGCCCTTGTCGTCCTGATCTGGCTCCGAGAAACGGATCCAGCAGTGACCGAACTGACCACGACCACCCGACTGACGGACGAACTTGCCTTCGATCTCGACGTTGGACTTGGTGATCTTCTCGCGGTACGAAACCTGAGGCTTGCCGATGTTGGCTTCGACGTTGAACTCGCGCTTCATGCGGTCAACGAGGATGTCCAGGTGCAGCTCACCCATGCCCGAGATGATGGTCTGGCCAGTCTCTTCGTCGGTCTTGACGCGGAACGACGGGTCTTCCTGGGCCAGCTTGCCCAGAGCGATACCCATCTTCTCCTGGTCAGCCTTGGTTTTCGGCTCGACGGAGAGCGAAATAACCGGCTCAGGGAAGTCCATACGCTCAAGGATGATTGGCTTGTCGATGTCGCACAGGGTTTCGCCGGTGGTCACATCTTTCATGCCGATCAGCGCCGCGATGTCGCCAGCGAGCACTTCCTTGATCTCTTCACGCTGGTTGGCGTGCATCTGCACCATACGACCAACGCGCTCTTTCTTGCCCTTGACCGAGTTGATCACGGAGTCACCGGACTTCAGAACACCCGAGTAGACGCGAACGAAGGTCAGAGTACCTACGAACGGGTCGGTCGCGATCTTGAAGGCCAGAGCCGAGAACGGCTCGTTGTCGTCTGCGTGACGCTCGTCTTTACGAACAGCCGGATCTTCTTTATCCAGGTCCTTGTCGTCCGGGTTGATACCCTGGATTGCAGGGATCTCGGTCGGAGCAGGCAGGAACTCGATAACGGCGTCGAGAACCAGGGGAACGCCCTTGTTCTTGAACGACGAACCGCAGACAGCCGGAACGATCTCGCTGGCCAGGGTGCGCGCGCGCAGGCCTGCCTTGATCTCTTCGACGGTCAGCTCACCTTCTTCAAGGTACTTGTTCATCAGCTCTTCGTTGGCTTCAGCAGCAGCCTCCACCATGTTCGCGCGCCACTCTTCGGCCAGCTCGAGCATGTCCGCAGGAATTTCTTCCTCGCGGTAGGTGGTGCCTTTGTCGTCGTCGTTCCAGTAGATAGCCTTCATCTTGATCAGGTCGACCTGACCCTGGAAGTTATCTTCCGAACCGATGGCCAGCTGAATCGGGACCGGGGTGTGACCCAGGCGATTCTTGATCTGACCAACAACACGCAGGAAGTTGGCACCGGCACGGTCCATCTTGTTCACGTAGACAACACGTGGAACGCCGTACTTGTTGGCCTGACGCCATACGGTTTCGGACTGAGGCTCAACGCCGGAGGTACCGCAGAACACAACGACCGCGCCGTCGAGTACACGCAGCGAACGCTCTACTTCAATGGTGAAGTCAACGTGGCCGGGGGTATCGATGACGTTTACGCGGTAGTTGTCGTACTGACCAACGGAACCTTTCCAGAAGGTGGTAACGGCAGCGGAGGTAATGGTGATACCGCGCTCCTGCTCCTGCACCATCCAGTCGGTGGTCGCGGCGCCGTCATGCACCTCGCCCATCTTGTGGCTCAGACCTGTGTAGAACAGGATCCGCTCGGTAGTGGTGGTCTTGCCCGCGTCAACGTGCGCGCAAATACCAATGTTACGGTAGCGGTTAATTGCTGTAGTACGAGCCATAAAGCCCTCGCAAAATGATTGATGCTTGAATTAGAAGCGGTAGTGCGAGAACGCTTTGTTGGCTTCAGCCATACGGTGAACGTCTTCACGCTTCTTGACTGCAGCACCTTTGCCTTCAGCAGCATCCAGCAGCTCGCCAGCCAGGCGCAGAGCCATCGACTTCTCGCCGCGCTTGCGGGCGTAGTCTACGAGCCAGCGCATTGCCAGAGCGTTACGACGGGATGGACGAACTTCAACCGGGACCTGGTAAGTGGCACCGCCGACACGGCGGGACTTTACTTCGACCAGCGGAGCGATGGCGTCGAGAGCTTTCTCGAAGATTTCCAGGGGGTCGCTGTTCTTGCGTGCTTTGACAGTATCCAGGGCACCGTAAACGATGCGCTCGGCTACGGCCTTCTTGCCGCTTTCCATCACGTGGTTCATGAACTTGGCGAGGATCTGGGATCCGTACTTCGGATCGTCAAGGATCTCACGTTTTGCTGCTACACGACGTCTTGGCATGATAAGCCCTCAAACGGTCTTCAGGTTAGCCCGGGACGTGGGTCTTCGACCCCTGCCCGACCTTACTCTTATCGACTCAAAAAAATGGATGTCTGCAAACGGCCGATTACTTCGGACGCTTGGTACCGTACTTCGAACGACCCTGGTTACGGCCTTTGACGCCCGAAGTATCCAGAGAGCCGCGAACGGTGTGGTAACGAACACCTGGCAAGTCTTTTACACGGCCGCCACGGATCAGGACGACGCTGTGCTCTTGCAGGTTGTGGCCTTCACCGCCGATGTACGAGGAAACCTCGAAACCGTTGGTCAGACGCACACGGCATACTTTACGCAGTGCCGAGTTAGGTTTTTTCGGCGTGGTGGTGTACACACGGGTGCACACGCCACGACGCTGCGGGCAGTTCTGCAGCGCAGGAACGTCGGACTTCTCGACCGAACGCTTACGCGGCTGACGTACCAGCTGGTTGATAGTTGCCATCTACTAGCTCCACTGATTGTCTTGCGACTCTATTGTCTTGCAAGAAAGCCAAAAATTGGCGAGACGGAGCCTCACCAAATTTAAGGGTACAAAAGTCTACGGAGGATCTTGCACCCAGTCAAGACGAGGCCCCGGCCCTCCTCGCCCGATCATCGGCAACAATTCATGTCACCGATGATCGCTCGAGGCCAGCCGGGGCCCTGCCCTGTACTTAGTTACCGCTGGAATTCAGCGCTTCGGTCAGTGCGGCTTCCACCTCACTGGCACTTACGCGCAGCGGCTTGTCGGCATCACGGCGACGCTTGCGCTCGCTGTGGTAGGCCAGACCAGTACCGGCCGGGATCAGACGACCCACGACCACGTTCTCTTTCAGGCCGCGCAGGTAATCGCGCTTGCCGGTTACCGCCGCTTCGGTCAGTACGCGAGTGGTTTCCTGGAAGGAAGCCGCCGAGATGAACGATTCGGTGGACAGCGAGGCCTTGGTGATACCCAGCAGCACGCGGGTGAACTTGGAGATGAACTTGTCCTCGCCGGCGAGACGCTCGTTCTCTACCAGTACCTGGGTCAGTTCCATCTGGTCGCCCTTGATGAAGCTGGAATCGCCCGACTCGGAGATCTCGACCTTGCGCAGCATCTGACGCAGGATGGTCTCGATGTGCTTGTCGTTGATCTTCACGCCTTGCAGACGGTAAACGTCCTGGATCTCGTTGACGATGTACTTCGCCAGCGCGCTCACACCCAGCAGACGCAGGATGTCGTGCGGATCGCTCGGGCCGTCGGAGATGACTTCGCCGCGGTTTACCTGTTCGCCTTCGAAGACGTTCAGGTGGCGCCACTTCGGAATCAGCTCTTCATACGGATCGCTACCATCGGTCGGAGTGATGACCAGACGACGCTTGCCCTTGGTCTCTTTACCGAACGCGATGGTGCCGCTGACTTCAGCCAGAATCGAGGCTTCTTTCGGACGACGCGCTTCGAACAGGTCGGCAACGCGTGGCAGACCACCGGTGATGTCACGGGTCTTCGACGTTTCTTGCGGGATACGCGCGATAACGTCACCGACGCCGATCTGGGCACCGTCAGCCACACCGACGAGGGCGTTGGCCGGCAGGAAGTACTGGGCAGGTACGTCGGTACCTGGCAGGTACAGGTCCTTGCCGTTGGCATCGACCATCTTGATTGCCGGACGGATTTCCTTGCCAGCGGCAGGGCGATCCTTGACGTCCAGGACTTCAATGTTGGTCAGGCCGGTCAGTTCGTCGGTCTGACGCTTGATGGTGATGTTTTCTTCCATGCCCACGAAGGTCACGGTACCTTTCAGCTCGGTAACGATCGGGTGGGTGTGCGGGTCCCACTTGGCGACGATGGCGCCAGCTTCGACCTTCTCACCTTCCTTGACCGAAATCACCGCACCGTACGGCAGCTTGTAACGCTCGCGCTCACGGCCGAATTCATCGGCAATCGCCAACTCACCCGAACGGGAAACTGCAACCAGGTTGCCGTCGGCACGCTCGACCTGCTTCAGGTTGTGCAGACGCACCATACCGCCGTTCTTAACCTGGACGCTGTCGGCAGCCGAGGTACGGCTTGCAGCACCACCGATGTGGAACGTACGCATGGTCAGCTGGGTACCCGGCTCACCGATCGACTGCGCAGCGATAACGCCGACAGCTTCACCGATGTTCACCTGGTGACCGCGAGCCAGGTCACGACCGTAGCACTTGGCGCAGATGCCGTAGCGGGTTTCGCAGTTGATCGGCGAACGCACGATCACTTCGTCGATGCTGTTCAGCTCGATGAACTCGACCCACTGCTCATCCACCAGGGTACCGGCAGGAACGATGACGTCCTCGGTGCCCGGCTTGAACACGTCACGGGCGATGACACGACCCAGTACGCGCTCACCCAGCGGCTCGACAACGTCACCGCCTTCGATGTGCGGAGTCATCAGCAGGCCCTGGTCGGTGCCGCAGTCGATCTCGGTAACTACCAGATCCTGGGCAACGTCTACCAGACGGCGAGTCAGGTAACCGGAGTTAGCGGTCTTCAGTGCGGTATCCGCCAGACCCTTACGAGCACCGTGGGTCGAGATGAAGTACTGGAGTACGCTCAGACCTTCACGGAAGTTCGCAGTGATCGGCGTCTCGATGATCGAGCCGTCCGGCTTGGCCATCAGGCCACGCATACCGGCCAGCTGACGGATCTGCGCAGCGGAACCACGCGCACCGGAGTCGGCCATCATGTACATCGAGTTGAAGGACTCTTGCTCGACTTCCTTGCCCTCGCGGTCGATGACCTTCTCTTTCGAGAGGTTGGCCATCATCGCCTTGGACACTTCGTCGTTCGCCTTGGACCACAAGTCGATGACCTTGTTGTACTTCTCGCCCTGGGTGACCAGGCCGGAGGCGTACTGGCTCTCGATTTCCTTCACTTCGTCGGTGGCGGTACCGATGATGCGGGCTTTTTCATCCGGGATAACGAAGTCGTTGACACCGATCGAAACGCCGGAAATGGTCGAGTAGGCAAAACCGGTGTACATCAGCTGGTCGGCGAAGATCACGGTCTCTTTCAGACCAACCACGCGGTAGCACTGGTTGATCAGCTTGGAGATCGCCTTCTTCTTCATCGACTGGTTGACCACGTCGAACGGCAGGCCGGCAGGCACAACCTGGAACAGCAGCGCACGGCCGACAGTGGTGTCGACGATACGGGTGTTCTTGGTGATGCTGCCATCACGATCTTTCACGGTCTCGTTGATACGGACCTTGATTTTCGCGTGCAGGGCGGCTTCGCCGGCGCGGAATACGCGGTCGACTTCCTGCAGGTCGGCGAACACGCGACCTTCGCCCTTGGCGTTGATGGCTTCGCGGGTCATGTAGTACAGACCCAGTACAACGTCCTGCGACGGAACGATGATTGGCTCACCGTTGGCTGGCGACAGGATGTTGTTGGTCGACATCATCAGCGCGCGCGCTTCGAGCTGGGCTTCCAGGGTCAGCGGCACGTGAACGGCCATCTGGTCACCGTCGAAGTCGGCGTTGTACGCGGCGCAGACCAGCGGGTGCAGCTGAATCGCCTTACCTTCGATGAGCACAGGCTCGAACGCCTGGATACCCAGACGGTGAAGGGTCGGTGCACGGTTGAGCAGTACGGGGTGTTCGCGAATCACTTCGGCGAGAACGTCCCACACCTCTGGCAGCTCGCGCTCGACCATTTTCTTGGCGGCCTTGATGGTGGTCGCCAGACCACGCATTTCCAGCTTGCCGAAAATGAACGGCTTGAACAGCTCGAGGGCCATTTTCTTCGGCAGACCGCACTGGTGCAGACGCAGGGTCGGACCTACGGTAATTACCGAACGGCCGGAGTAGTCCACGCGCTTGCCGAGCAAGTTCTGACGGAAGCGACCTTGCTTACCTTTGATCATGTCGGCCAGGGACTTCAGCGGACGCTTGTTCGAGCCAGTGATGGCGCGACCGCGACGGCCGTTGTCGAGCAGGGCGTCGACCGCTTCCTGCAGCATGCGCTTTTCGTTGCGCACGATGATGTCCGGCGCCGACAGATCGAGCAGGCGCTTCAGACGGTTGTTACGGTTGATCACCCGACGATACAGGTCGTTCAGGTCGGAGGTCGCGAAGCGGCCGCCATCCAGCGGCACCAGCGGACGCAGGTCCGGCGGCAGTACTGGCAGGACGGTCAGGACCATCCACTCAGGCAGGTTGCCCGAGCCCTGGAAAGCTTCCATCAGCTTCAGGCGCTTGGACAGCTTCTTGATCTTGGTTTCCGAGTTGGTCTGCGGAATCTCTTCGCGCAGGCGGCCGATCTCGTGCTCCAGGTCGATAGCGTGCAGCAGCTCGCGGACAGCCTCGGCACCCATACGGGCGTCGAAGTCGTCACCGAACTCTTCCAGCGCTTCGAAGTACTGCTCGTCGTTGAGCAGCTGACCCTTCTCGAGGGTGGTCATGCCCGGGTCGATTACGACGTAGCTCTCGAAGTAGAGCACGCGCTCGATGTCACGCAGGGTCATGTCCATCAGCAGGCCGATACGGGACGGCAGCGACTTCAGGAACCAGATGTGGGCAACTGGCGAAGCCAGTTCGATGTGCGCCATGCGCTCACGACGAACCTTGGCCAGGGCGACTTCGACGCCGCACTTCTCGCAGATCACACCACGGTGTTTCAGGCGCTTGTACTTACCGCACAGGCACTCGTAGTCCTTGACTGGGCCAAAGATCTTGGCGCAGAACAGGCCGTCACGCTCAGGCTTGAACGTACGGTAGTTGATGGTTTCCGGCTTCTTAACTTCACCGAACGACCACGAACGGATCATCTCAGGCGACGCCAGACCGATGCGGATGGCGTCGAACTCTTCGACTTGACCCTGGTTTTTCAGCAAATTCAGTAGGTCTTTCAAGGCCTTTCCTCCTGGCGGAGCAGGGAGCGGGCATTGCCTGCCCCACTCCCCTTCGCGTCACGTGTTATTCGGTTTCCAGATCGATGTCGATACCGAGCGAACGGATCTCTTTGATCAACACGTTGAAGGACTCGGGCATGCCCGGCTCCATACGGTGATCGCCATCCACGATGTTCTTGTACATCTTGGTACGGCCGTTCACGTCGTCCGACTTCACTGTGAGCATTTCTTGCAGGGTGTATGCCGCGCCGTATGCTTCCAGCGCCCACACTTCCATCTCCCCGAAACGCTGACCACCGAACTGCGCCTTACCACCCAGCGGCTGCTGGGTAACCAGGCTGTAGGAACCAGTGGAACGCGCGTGCATCTTGTCGTCCACCAAGTGGTTCAGCTTGAGCATGTACATGTAACCCACGGTCACAGGACGCTCGAACTTGTTGCCGGTACGGCCATCGAACAGCACCATCTGGCCGCTTTCTGGCAGGTCTGCCAGTTTCAGCATGGCCTTGATCTCACGCTCCTTGGCACCGTCGAAGACTGGGGTGGCCATCGGCACGCCTTTCTTCAGGTTGTTCGCCAGGGCGAGGATCTCTTCGTCGGTGAACTCTTCCAGGTTCTCCTGACGACCACCGATCTCGTTGTAGATCTCGGTGAGGAAGGTGCGCAGTTCAGCGGCTTTACGCTGCTCTTCGATCATGCGGTCGATCTTCTCGCCCAGACCCTTGGCCGCGAGGCCCAGGTGGGTTTCGAGGATCTGACCGACGTTCATACGCGAAGGTACGCCCAACGGGTTCAGAACGACGTCGACCGGAGTACCGTTGGCATCATGCGGCATGTCTTCGACCGGCATGATCACCGAGACCACACCTTTGTTACCGTGACGGCCGGCCATCTTGTCGCCCGGCTGGATGCGACGACGGATTGCCAGGTAGACCTTGACGATCTTCAGTACGCCCGGAGCCAGGTCATCGCCTTGCTGCAGCTTGCGCTTCTTGTCTTCGAACTTGTCGTCCAGCAGGCGACGGCGATCGACGATGTACTGCTGAGCCTTTTCCAGCTGCTCGTTCAGTGCATCTTCGGCCATGCGCAGTTTGAACCACTGGCCGTGCTCCAGACCGTTCAGCACGTCGTCGGTGATCACGGTGCCTTTCTTCAGGCCCGCGCCACCGTCGACCACCTGGCCGTTCAGGGCAGAACGCAGACGCTCGAAGGTCGCGCCTTCGACGATGCGGAACTCTTCGTTGAGGTCCTTGCGGATCTCGTCCAGCTGCATCTTCTCGATGGCCAGGGCGCGGCTGTCGCGCTCGACACCGTCACGGGTGAAGACCTGGACGTCGATGACGGTACCCTTGGTGCCGGTCGGCACGCGCAGGGAGGTGTCTTTGACGTCGCTGGCCTTCTCGCCGAAGATCGCACGCAGCAGTTTTTCTTCCGGCGTCAGCTGGGTCTCGCCTTTCGGAGTGACCTTGCCGACCAGGATGTCGCCAGCGCCGACTTCGGCACCCACGTAGACGATACCGGCTTCGTCCAGCTTGTTCAGCGCAGCCTCACCCACGTTCGGGATGTCCGCGGTGATTTCCTCTGGGCCAAGCTTGGTGTCACGGGCCACACAGGTCAGTTCCTGGATGTGGATCGTGGTGAAGCGGTCTTCCTGGACCACACGCTCGGACAGGCAGATGGAGTCTTCGAAGTTGAAGCCGTTCCACGCCATGAAGGCGATGCGCATGTTCTGACCCAGTGCCAGCTCACCCATGTCGGTGGACGGACCATCGGCCATGATGTCGCTGCGCTGAACCTTGTCACCTTTGCTGACCAGCGGACGCTGGTTGATGCAGGTGTTCTGGTTGGAGCGGGTGTACTTGGTCAGGTTGTAGATATCCACACCTGCTTCACCGGTCTCGACTTCATCATCGTTCACGCGAACAACGATACGGCTGGCGTCGACCGAGTCGATCACACCACCGCGGCGAGCAACCACGCAGACACCGGAGTCACGGGCGACGTTGCGCTCCATGCCGGTACCTACCAGCGGCTTGTCGGCACGCAGGGTCGGTACAGCCTGACGCTGCATGTTCGAACCCATCAACGCACGGTTGGCGTCGTCGTGCTCGAGGAACGGAATCAGCGACGCTGCGACCGAAACTACCTGCTTCGGCGAAACGTCCATCAGGGTGACGTCTTCCGGCGCCTTGACGGTGAATTCGTTCAGGTGACGAACGGCTACCAGCTCGTCGATCAGCTGCTTCTTCTCGTTCATCGCGGCCGAAGCCTGGGCGATGACGTGATCGGCTTCTTCGATCGCCGACAGGAACACGATGTCGTCGCTGACCACACCCTCTTTCACCACGCGGTACGGGCTTTCCAGGAAGCCGTACTGGTTGGTGCGGGCATAGGCCGCCAGGGAGTTGATCAGACCGATGTTCGGACCTTCAGGGGTCTCGATCGGGCACACACGGCCGTAGTGGGTCGGGTGTACGTCACGGACTTCGAAGCCGGCGCGCTCACGGGTCAGACCACCAGGGCCGAGTGCGGAGACACGGCGCTTGTGGGTGATCTCGGAGAGCGGGTTGTTCTGGTCCATGAACTGCGAGAGCTGGCTGGAACCGAAGAACTCTTTCACCGCCGCCGCAACCGGCTTGGCGTTGATCAGGTCCTGCGGCATCAGGCCTTCGCTTTCAGCCATCGACAGACGCTCTTTGACCGCGCGCTCGACGCGCACCAGGCCAACGCGGAACTGGTTCTCAGCCATCTCGCCGACACAACGGACGCGACGGTTACCGAGGTGGTCGATGTCGTCGACGATGCCCTTGCCGTTACGGATGTCGACCAGGGTCTTGAGGACCTCGACGATGTCTTCCTTGCTCAGTACGCCCGAACCTTCGATCTCGGTGCGACCGATACGACGGTTGAACTTCATGCGACCAACGGCCGACAGGTCGTAACGCTCGGCGCTGAAGAACAGGTTGTTGAACAGGGTCTCGGCGGCGTCCTTGGTTGGCGGCTCGCCTGGACGCATCATGCGGTAGATCTCGACCAGCGCTTCCAGTTGGTTGCTGGTGGTGTCGATCTTCAGGGTGTCCGAGATGAACGGACCGCAGTCGATGTCGTTGGTGTACAGGGTCTCGATGCGGACAACCTGGGCCTTGGCGATCTTCACCAGCAGGTCGGTGGTCAGCTCGGTGTTGCACTCGGCGATGATCTCGCCGGTGGCAGGATGCACGATCGCCTTGGCGGTGGTGCGACCCAGTACGTACTCCAGCGGCACGTCCAGCTCTTTCACGCCAGCCTTTTCCAGCTGGTTGATGTGGCGCGCAGTGATACGGCGGCCTTGCTCGACGATGACCTTGCCGCTGCCGTCATGGATGTCCATGACCGCAACTTCACCACGCAGACGCTGAGGCACCAGCTCCAGGCTCAGTTTCTCGCCGGACAGGTGGAACACGTTGGTGGTGTAGAAGGTGTTGAGTACTTCTTCGGTGCTGTAGCCCAGCGCGCGCAGCAGTACCGAGGCCGGCAGTTTGCGGCGACGGTCGATACGCACAAACACGCAGTCCTTCGGGTCGAACTCGAAGTCCAGCCAGGAACCGCGGTAAGGGATGATGCGCGCGGAGTAAAGCAGCTTGCCCGAGCTGTGGGTCTTGCCACGGTCGTGGTCGAAGAACACACCCGGCGAGCGGTGCAGCTGAGACACGATCACACGCTCGGTACCGTTGATTACGAAGGTACCGTTCTCAGTCATCAGGGGGATTTCACCCATGTAGACTTCTTGCTCTTTGATGTCCTTGATCGCTTTGTTCGACGATTCCTTGTCGAAGATGATCAGGCGCACCTTCACCCGCAGCGGGACCGCGAAGGTCACACCACGCAGGACACATTCCTTCACATCGAACGCCGGCTCGCCCAGGCGATAGCCGACGTACTCCAGGGCAGCATTGCCGGAGTAGCTGATGATCGGGAATACCGATTTGAAGGCCGCATGCAGGCCGACGTCGCGGAACTGATCCTTGGATGCTCCCGCCTGCAGGAATTCGCGATACGAATCCAGCTGGATGGCCAGGAGGTAAGGCACATCCATGACGTCCGGCAACTTGCTAAAGTCCTTGCGGATACGTTTTTTCTCAGTGTATGAGTAAGCCATCAGCATTCCCCAGCTTGGTCACCTGCTTGTTTGGCATCTCCCGGCGGGAGCAGCCAGAAAATCGTGCAAACCCCATGGTTTGCGCCACCGATATGGTGGTTGCCACTTCGCTATCGGGGCCGACCTGATCGGCCGCCAATAACGGAAAAAGGCCGGTGGCATAAGCCACCAGCCATCAGCCCTTCGCTTAACGCTCGGACTGGAGTCGCAAAGTCGAAATTACTTCAGCTCGACTTTGGCGCCTGCTTCTTCCAGCTTCTTCTTAGCGTCTTCAGCGGCTTCTTTCGAAACGCCTTCAGCTACAACCTGAGGAGCGCCATCGACTTTCTCTTTGGCTTCTTTCAGGCCCAGACCGGTCAGCTCGCGAACGGCCTTGATCACGTTCACTTTCTTGTCGCCGGCTTCAACCAGAACAACGTTGAACTCGGTCTGCTCTTCAACAACGGCAGCAGCAGCAGCTGGGCCAGCAGCGGCAACAGCAGCGGTAACGCCGAAGGTTTCTTCCATGGCTTTGATCAGCTCAACAACTTCCAGAACGGTTTTCTGGCCGATTGCTTCGATGATTTGCTCGTTAGTCAGGGACATGACTTAAATCCTGTATTGGGGTGACAGCCTACGCAGCCATCAAATTAAACATATGATTTTGAAAGAGGTTACGCGGCCTTAGGCAGCAGCAGCTTCTTTCTGGTCGCGAACGGCCGCCAGAGTACGAGCCAGCTTGCTGGTGGCGCCTTGAATAACGCTCATCAGACGTGCGATAGCTTCGTCACGGGTCGGCAAGGTAGCCAGTACATCGATCTGGTTGGCGGCAATGAAATTGCCGTCAAACGCAGCTGCCTTGATCTCGAACTTGTCCTGACCCTTGGCGAACTCTTTGAACAGACGAGCAGCAGCGCCCGGGTGTTCGTTGGAGAAAGCAATCAGGGTCGGGCCTTTGAACGCGTCGTTGAGGATCGAGAATTCGGTGCCTTCAACAGCGCGCTTGAGCAGGGTATTACGTACGACACGCACGTAAACGCCAGCCTCGCGGGCCTCTTTACGGAGTCCGGTCATTGCGCTTACAGTCACACCACGGGCATCAGCCACGACAGCGGACAGAGCGACTTTGGCAGCCTCGTTGACTTCAGCGACGATGGCCTTCTTGTCTTCGAGTTTAATTGCCACGGGTTTACTCCTGGTTTCTACCGTTTCATCTGGCCGGAGCCGGATGTCGTTTTGGTGTCTGATTCGCGAACGAATCGGGAGCACCATCTGCGTAGGCTTTAGGTTTAAGGCTTGCGCCGCCTACGGTCTTGGATAGCCCCCGCCAGGCAGGGACCCCAATTTAATAGTCGGTGCGACCAGGTCGCACCGACCGAGCATTACACGTCCAGCGAGCTCTGATCGATGATCAGACCTGGGCCCATGGTGGTGCTCAGGGTAACGCGCTTGACGTAGATACCTTTCGAGGAAGCCGGCTTGATACGCTTCAGATCAGCGATCAGGGCTTCAACGTTTTCCTTCAGCTTGCCGGCTTCGAAGCCGATCTTACCAACGGAGGTATGGATGATACCGTTCTTGTCGGTACGGTAGCGAACCTGACCAGCCTTGGCGTTCTTCACGGCAGTGGCTACGTCTGGGGTCACGGTACCAACTTTCGGGTTAGGCATCAGGCCGCGAGGACCCAGAACCTGACCCAGCTGACCCACAACGCGCATGGCATCAGGCGATGCGATGACGACGTCATAGTTCAGGTCGCCGCCTTTCATTTCGGCAGCCAGGTCGTCCATACCTACGCGATCAGCGCCGGCAGCCAGAGCGGCTTCAGCAGCTGGACCCTGGGTGAAGACGGCAACACGTACGGTCTTGCCAGTGCCGTGTGGCAGCACAGTAGCGCTACGAACGACCTGGTCGGATTTACGTGGGTCTACACCGAGGTTGACGGCGATGTCGTACGACTCGACGAACTTGGCGGCCGGCAGCGAAGCCAGCAGGGTTGCGGCTTCTTCGAAGTTGTAGGCCTTGCCTGCTTCGATTTTTTCGGCGATAGCCTTTTGGCGCTTGGTCAGCTTAGCCATTACACACCCTCCACGTTCAGGCCCATGCTGCGGGCGGAGCCGGCGATGGTGCGTACAGCAGCGTCCATGTCAGCGGCGGTCAGATCGGCCTGCTTGGCCTTGGCGATCTCTTCCAGCTGAGCACGGGTAACGGTACCGACCTTGACGGTGTTCGGACGAGCCGAACCGCTGGTCAGGCCAGCAGCTTTCTTCAGCAGAACCGAGGCAGGGGTGCTCTTGGTCTCGAAGGTGAAGCTACGGTCACTGTAGACAGTGATGATCACTGGAGTCGGCAGACCTGGCTCTTGACCCTGGGTACGGGCGTTGAAGGCCTTGCAGAATTCCATGATGTTCACACCGTGTTGACCCAGTGCTGGACCAACGGGTGGGCTTGGGTTGGCCTGGCCGGCCTTTACTTGCAGCTTGATGTAAGCCTGAATCTTCTTAGCCATGAGCTACTCCAAATTCGGGTACGAACGCCTGATGGCTCCCCGTATGACTTGCGTTTTATCCCAGTGACGACAAAACCCCGCAGCACATAGGGCTGCGGGGTATGGGATGCTGCGTTCCGCTAGACCTTTTCGACCTGGCTGAACTCGAGCTCCACCGGGGTGGAGCGACCGAAAATGAGCACTGCAACCTGCAGGCGGCTCTTCTCGTAGTTAACTTCTTCGACACTGCCATTGAAGTCGGCAAATGGACCGTCAATGACGCGAACCACTTCACCCGGCTCGAACAGCGTCTTCGGCTTCGGCTTGTCACTGCCGTCGGCAACGCGACGCAGGATGGCCTCAGCTTCTTTATCGGTGATCGGCGCAGGCTTGTCCGCGGTACCACCAATGAAACCCATGACTCGAGGGGTATCCTTGACAAGGTGCCAAGTCCCTTCGTTCATTTCCATCTGGACCAATACATAGCCAGGGAAAAACTTACGCTCGCTCTTGCGCTTCTGGCCATTGCGCATTTCGACGACTTCTTCGGTCGGGACCAGGATCTCGCCGAATTCGTCTTCCATGCCAGCCAGCTTGACGCGCTCGATCAGGGAGCGCATTACATGCTTCTCGTAACCCGAGTAAGCATGCACAACATACCAACGCTTAGCCACGAGACACCCTTAGCCAACGATCAAGGAGACCAACCAGCCGAGCAGGGAATCAAGACCCCACAACAGCAACGCCATGACCAGAACTACAGCCACGACAATCAGCGTGGTCTGAGTGGTTTCTTGGCGGGTCGGCCACACGACTTTACGGATCTCGGTACGAGCTTCCTTCGCCAGCGCAAAGAACGACTTGCCTTTGGCGGTCTGCAGGGCAACGAAGCCAGCGACAGCAGCCAGGGCAAGCAGGACAAGTACGCGATACAGGATCGGAGAAGCGGAGTAATACTGATTACCCACGACACCAACGACTACCAATGCGACAACAGCGAGCCACTTGAACAGATCAAAACGCGATTCTTGGGCTTCAGTTTTGGGAGTCATCGAGGAGGATCCTGTGAGAAGAAAGCCATCACACCGAGGTGAATGGCAGGTCAGGAGGGAATCGAACCCCCAACCTACGGTTTTGGAGACCGTCGCTCTGCCAATTGAGCTACTGACCTATAACGCTGTATCAGGCCGGCCATTATACCGGCCTGATCAAGTAAATCAACTACTTATTCAATAATTTTCGCTACGACGCCGGCGCCGACGGTACGACCGCCTTCACGGATGGCGAAGCGCAGACCGTCTTCCATCGCGATGGTCTTGATCAGGGTGACAGTCATCTGGATGTTGTCACCTGGCATTACCATCTCAACGCCTTCCGGCAGTTCGCAGTTACCGGTCACGTCAGTGGTACGGAAGTAGAACTGAGGACGGTAGCCTTTGAAGAACGGAGTGTGACGGCCGCCTTCTTCCTTCGACAGGACGTAGACTTCTGCGGTGAACTTGGTGTGCGGCTTGACCGAACCTGGCTTGACCAGAACCTGGCCACGCTCAACGTCGTCACGCTTGGTACCACGCAGCAGAACGCCGCAGTTCTCGCCAGCACGACCTTCGTCCAGCAGCTTGCGGAACATCTCAACACCGGTGCAGGTGGTGGTGGTGGTGTCACGCAGACCAACGATTTCCAGCGGATCCTGAACGCGGACGATACCACGCTCGATACGACCAGTAACAACGGTACCACGACCCGAGATCGAGAATACGTCTTCGATCGGCATCAGGAACGGCTGGTCGATGGCACGAACTGGCTCAGGAATGTAGCTGTCCAGAGTCTCTACCAGCTTCTTGACAGCGGTAGTGCCCATTTCGTTGTCGTCTTTGCCTTCCAGGGCCATACGAGCGGAACCGATGATGATCGGAGTGTCGTCGCCTGGGAAGTCGTAGGTGGACAGCAGGTCGCGAACTTCCATCTCGACCAGTTCCAGCAGCTCGGCGTCGTCTACCAGGTCAGCCTTGTTCAGGAAGACCACGATGTACGGAACGCCAACCTGACGGGACAGCAGGATGTGCTCACGGGTTTGTGGCATCGGACCATCGGCGGCCGAGCAAACCAGGATCGCGCCGTCCATCTGGGCAGCACCGGTGATCATGTTCTTCACGTAGTCAGCGTGACCTGGGCAGTCAACGTGAGCGTAGTGACGAATGGTCGAGTTGTACTCAACGTGAGCGGTGTTGATGGTAATACCGCGCGCTTTTTCTTCCGGAGCCGAGTCGATCTTGTCGAACTCAACGATTGCCGAACCGAAAACCTCGGAGCAAACGCGAGTAAGCGCTGCAGTCAGAGTGGTCTTACCGTGGTCAACGTGGCCGATAGTGCCGACGTTAACGTGAGGTAGCGAACGATCAAACTTTTCCTTAGCCATCGATACAGTCCTCCGCAGAAGAAATAGTCATACAGCCTATAAAACAAAGGCAGATATTTTCATATCTGCCTTGTTTATATGGAGCTCTTGAGCGGATTTGAACCGCTGACCTCACCCTTACCAAGGGTGTGCTCTACCAACTGAGCTACAAGAGCGAAACACTTTGTGCAACAACAGCAAACTTGGAGCGGGTAGCGGGAATCGAACCCGCATCATCAGCTTGGAAGGCTGAGGTTCTACCACTAAACTATACCCGCGGAGCTTGCGGCTCTCGCTAAAACTGGTGGAGGGAGAAGGATTCGAACCTTCGAAGCTCTCGCAACGGATTTACAGTCCGTCCCCTTTGACCGCTCGGGAATCCCTCCAGATGTGGCCGGCATTCTATTTGCCTGCCGCCCTAGTGTCAAGCATTTTTTCAAATTTTTTCAATCAAATCTGAAACTTAGCTGCTTTGACACCGCCTCCAGCTCTACCACCTCGGTGGTGTTCCCTGTGAAGCGGGCGCCATTCTATCAAGCTATTCAGCAGTTGCAATACCCTCGCACAAAATAATTTTGTGTTTTAAGTCTTTGAAATCCTTGGAAAGAGTCGAGAGCACCGCAGGGTCCAACAAACGCTCGCTTTCAGGGGCTACCTTGAGCCAGAAACCCTCGGCTCCCGGCAGCTGCCCAACCACCGGCAGGGCGGCGATATCCAGGCTGAGCAGGCGCTGACGCAGGGCATCGAGCTGCTCGCGTGCGGCCAGCCCGCCCACCACCAGGCATTCGTCGCGCCGCCTGGCCGGTGCTGCGGCCCCGGTCTCGCGCAGCAGGCGTATTTCCTGCTGGGAACCTTTGTACAACGATAACGGGGCGACTTCCTTGACCTTAAGTGGAGCCTCCTGCTGATGCCATACGTAATAGACGACGTTGAGCACCACCAACAGCAGAAATAACCAGCGCATAGTCACCTCGACTCAATTGGGCAGGCCATGGCCAGGCCGACAAAGACCAGATCCGGCACGATGCGCGCCTGCGGTGCGGCGTCCTGCACCAGCGGCGCATCGCCCCCGGTCAGGAAGACCGTGAAGTCCTCACCCCAAAGCCCCCTGGCCTGCTCGATCTGGGTACGGGCAAACCCCTGGAGCATGAGCACGCAACCACGCTCGACCGCTTCGACCGTGGAGCGCCCCGGTGCCAGGCTGCCCAGGGCACGCTCGGCCGAGGCATCGTCATAGCGGATTCGCCGGGTGTGGGTGCGCAGCTGACTACGCATCAGCGGCATGCCCGGACAGATATACCCACCGAGGTGCTCACCGTCGGCCGCGACATAGTCGGCCTTGGCCGCGGTACCGAAGTCGATGACCAGGCAGGCGCGACCCGCCAGGTGATAGGCGCCCAGCGCGCCGAGCCAGCGATCCATACCCAGGCGCTGGTAGTCCTCATAGCCATTGCGAACGCCGGCCATTTCTTTCACCGGCTGGGCCACGCGTACTTCGACCCCGAACGAAGACAGGATCAACGCGCACAGCGCCGAAGTTTCTTCTTCACTGCGCACACTGACCATGCGACAGCCGATCAGGCGCAGGGATGAAAGCGCCGCGACGGCCGCAACCAGCGCCTGGTCGGAGTCGACGATACCACCACCATTGATGGTGGCGTCGGCCGCATGGATGACGCGCCACTTGATGAAGCTGTTTCCGCAATCGAGCTCAAGAATCATCACGCAACCTCAGACTGAGCTCGCCACCGCTGAAGCTCTTTTCCACACCTTCCACCTCGAGACGCAAGCCGCCTTGTCCATCCACACCCAACGCCACCCCATCGACGCGAGTGGTGCCGGCGACCAGCGAGACTTTGCGCCCCTGCCACAGGTGCGCCTGCTCCCATTCTTCCTGGAACGCGGCGAAACCATAGCGGCGATGACGAGCCAGCTCGTGCTGCAGCTGCTGGCTGAGCTCCGCCACCAAGCGGTTACGGTCCACCAGTTGTCCGGTCTCGCCGCGCATGGAGGTCCAGGGTTGGTCGATCTGATCCCCGCCCTGCATGTTCACATTGATACCGATGCCCAGCACCACATGACAGACATCCGCCGGATCGCCGACCAGCTCCAGGAGGATGCCGGTGATCTTGCGCCCGCTGGCTAATACATCATTAGGCCATTTCAGCCCGACATCCTTCAGGCCGAACGCCTTCAGCGTGCGCATGACCGCCAGGCCAACCACCAGGCTCAAGCCCTCGAGCTGGCGCATGCCACCATCGATGCGCAGTACCAGGCTGTAATAGAGGTTTTCGGCGAACGGACTGACCCATTGGCGGCCACGACGTCCGCGCCCGGCGCTCTGGCGCTCGGCCAGCACCAGGAACGGCGCGGCTTGCCCCTGGGCGGCGAGCCTCAGACCCTCGGCATTGGTGGAGTCGATGGTGTCGTGAATGAAGGTCGGCCACGCCTCAGCTTCCGAGAACCCGGCGATCGCCTGCGATTCAAGCAGGTTCAGCGGCGCTGCCAGCTGATAGCCACGGCCACGGACCTTGTGAATGGTCAGGTTCAGTTCGCTCTCAAGGTGCTGCAGCTGCTTCCAGACGGCGCTGCGGCTTACCCCGAGGGCGGCCCCCAGGGCTTCACCGGAATGGAACCGGCCATCCTTGAGGAGATTCAACAACTTCAGCATGCCAGTCTCGACTTGGAATAAGGCTGGCATGATAGCCACGCCCCGAGGGCTTGCATAGGAAAAGGGCTACCGCCGGGCTTGCCGCCGGCGCGATGCCTGTGTAGGAGCGGCCTTGTGCCGCGAAAGGGCTGCGAAGCAGACCCAGAATTTCAGTGTTGATGCACAGATTGCCGGGGCCGCTTTGCGGCCCTTTCGCGACACAAGGCCGCTCCTACAGGGGGGGGGGGTGTTGATTTTGAAACGCGGAAAAGACAAAACCCCTACCTGCTCGCGCAGATAGGGGTTTTGCGAAATGAATCTTGACGATGACCTACTCTCACATGGGGAAACCCCACACTACCATCGGCGATGCATCGTTTCACTGCTGAGTTCGGGATGGGATCAGGTGGTTCCAATGCTCTATGGTCGTCAAGAAATTCTGTTGCCAGAACATCCAGATGGATACTCCAGCCAATTCGGATATGTGATCTTTGTGGTTCGTCGCGAACTTTCGGTTCTTTCGTCTTCACCACCACAATTTGGCCTCAGCGCAAATTGCTTGGGTGTTATATGGTCAAGCCTCACGGGCAATTAGTATTGGTTAGCTCAACGCCTCACAGCGCTTACACACCCAACCTATCAACGTCGTAGTCTTCGACAGCCCTTCAGGGAGCTCAAGGCTCCAGTGAGATCTCATCTTGAGGCAAGTTTCCCGCTTAGATGCTTTCAGCGGTTATCTCTTCCGAACATAGCTACCCGGCAATGCCACTGGCGTGACAACCGGAACACCAGAGGTTCGTCCACTCCGGTCCTCTCGTACTAGGAGCAGCCCCTCTCAAATCTCAAACGTCCACGGCAGATAGGGACCGAACTGTCTCACGACGTTCTAAACCCAGCTCGCGTACCACTTTAAATGGCGAACAGCCATACCCTTGGGACCGGCTTCAGCCCCAGGATGTGATGAGCCGACATCGAGGTGCCAAACACCGCCGTCGATATGAACTCTTGGGCGGTATCAGCCTGTTATCCCCGGAGTACCTTTTATCCGTTGAGCGATGGCCCTTCCATACAGAACCACCGGATCACTAAGACCTACTTTCGTACCTGCTCGACGTGTGTGTCTCGCAGTCAAGCGCGCTTTTGCCTTTATACTCTACGACCGATTTCCGACCGGTCTGAGCGCACCTTCGTACTCCTCCGTTACTCTTTGGGAGGAGACCGCCCCAGTCAAACTACCCACCATACACTGTCCTCGATCCGGATAACGGACCTGAGTTAGAACCTCAAGGTTGCCAGGGTGGTATTTCAAGGATGGCTCCATGAGAACTGGCGTCCCCACTTCAAAGCCTCCCACCTATCCTACACAAGCAAGCTCAAAGTCCAGTGCAAAGCTATAGTAAAGGTTCACGGGGTCTTTCCGTCTAGCCGCGGATACACTGCATCTTCACAGCGATTTCAATTTCACTGAGTCTCGGGTGGAGACAGCGCCGCCATCGTTACGCCATTCGTGCAGGTCGGAACTTACCCGACAAGGAATTTCGCTACCTTAGGACCGTTATAGTTACGGCCGCCGTTTACCGGGGCTTCGATCAAGAGCTTCGCTTGCGCTAACCCCATCAATTAACCTTCCGGCACCGGGCAGGCGTCACACCCTATACGTCCACTTTCGTGTTTGCAGAGTGCTGTGTTTTTAATAAACAGTCGCAGCGGCCTGGTATCTTCGACCGGCGTGGGCTTACGCAGCAAGTGCTTCACCCTCACCGGCGCACCTTCTCCCGAAGTTACGGTGCCATTTTGCCTAGTTCCTTCACCCGAGTTCTCTCAAGCGCCTTGGTATTCTCTACCTAACCACCTGTGTCGGTTTGGGGTACGGTTCCCAGTTATCTGAAGCTTAGGAGCTTTTCTTGGAAGCATGGCATCAACCACTTCGCGCTCTAATGAGCACTCGTCATCAGCTCTCGGCCTTGAGATCCCGGATTTGCCTAAGATCTCAGCCTACCACCTTAAACTTGGACAACCAACGCCAAGCTGGCCTAGCCTTCTCCGTCCCTCCATCGCAATAACTGGAAGTACAGGAATATTAACCTGTTTTCCATCGACTACGCTTTTCAGCCTCGCCTTAGGGACCGACTAACCCTGCGTCGATTAACGTTGCGCAGGAAACCTTGGTCTTTCGGCGTGCGAGTTTTTCACTCGCATTGTCGTTACTCATGTCAGCATTCGCACTTCTGATACCTCCAGCAAGCTTCTCAACTCACCTTCACAGGCTTACAGAACGCTCCTCTACCGCATCACCAAAGGTGATACCCGTAGCTTCGGTGCATGGTTTGAGCCCCGTTACATCTTCCGCGCAGGCCGACTCGACTAGTGAGCTATTACGCTTTCTTTAAAGGGTGGCTGCTTCTAAGCCAACCTCCTAGCTGTCTAAGCCTTCCCACATCGTTTCCCACTTAACCATGACTTTGGGACCTTAGCTGACGGTCTGGGTTGTTTCCCTTTTCACGACGGACGTTAGCACCCGCCGTGTGTCTCCCATGCTCGGCACTTGTAGGTATTCGGAGTTTGCATCGGTTTGGTAAGTCGGGATGACCCCCTAGCCGAAACAGTGCTCTACCCCCTACAGTGATACATGAGGCGCTACCTAAATAGCTTTCGAGGAGAACCAGCTATCTCCGAGCTTGATTAGCCTTTCACTCCGATCCACAGGTCATCCGCTAACTTTTCAACGGTAGTCGGTTCGGTCCTCCAGTCAGTGTTACCTAACCTTCAACCTGCCCATGGATAGATCGCCCGGTTTCGGGTCTATACCCAGCGACTAAAGCGCCCTATTAAGACTCGCTTTCGCTACGCCTCCCCTATTCGGTTAAGCTCGCCACTGAATATAAGTCGCTGACCCATTATACAAAAGGTACGCAGTCACCTAACAAAGTAGGCTCCCACTGCTTGTACGCATACGGTTTCAGGTTCTATTTCACTCCCCTCTCCGGGGTTCTTTTCGCCTTTCCCTCACGGTACTGGTTCACTATCGGTCAGTCAGTAGTATTTAGCCTTGGAGGATGGTCCCCCCATGTTCAGACAAAGTTTCTCGTGCTCCGTCCTACTCGATTTCACTGGCAAGAGATTTTCGTGTACGGGGCTATCACCCACTATGGCCGCACTTTCCAGAGCGTTCCACTAATCTCAAACCAGCTTAAGGGCTGGTCCCCGTTCGCTCGCCACTACTAAGGGAATCTCGGTTGATTTCTTTTCCTCAGGGTACTTAGATGTTTCAGTTCCCCTGGTTCGCCTCTTGCACCTATGTATTCAGTACAAGATAACCAGCTTATGCTGGCTGGGTTCCCCCATTCAGAGATCTCTGGATCACAGTCTGTTTGCCGACTCCCCAAAGCTTATCGCAGGCTACCACGTCTTTCATCGCCTCTGACTGCCAAGGCATCCACCGTATGCGCTTCTTCACTTGACCATATAACCCCAAGCAATCTGGTTATACTGTGAAGACGACATTCGCCGAAAATTCGCATTTCGCTCATTGCTGAGCAGAACTCACAAA
The DNA here is from genome assembly GCF_057284075.1 of Pseudomonas sp. TE31087. Taxonomy (NCBI): domain Bacteria; kingdom Pseudomonadati; phylum Pseudomonadota; class Gammaproteobacteria; order Pseudomonadales; family Pseudomonadaceae; genus Pseudomonas; species Pseudomonas sp. TE31087. The sequence continues at coordinate 4,817,236 of NZ_JBXVNN010000001.1, read as the reverse complement.
TTTTACCTTAGCCTGAATAACCAGCAGTGAAACTGGCATTCAGTCTATCTATCACATATCCGAATTTTTAAAGAACGATCTGACAAAAGTCAGAAATCAACATTCATCACCGAATGTTCATTTCTAAGTTCTGATCAAGTAGACACAACAGAAAGTGGTGGAGCCAAGCGGGATCGAACCGCTGACCTCCTGCGTGCAAGGCAGGCGCTCTCCCAGCTGAGCTATGGCCCCGCATATTGGTAGGTCTGGGCAGATTTGAACTGCCGACCTCACCCTTATCAGGGGTGCGCTCTAACCAACTGAGCTACAGACCTATATAGGGTCTTGATCGTCTTCACATATGAATCAAGCAATTCGTGTGGGAGCTCATCAGCAGGCTGATGTCTTCGATTAAGGAGGTGATCCAGCCGCAGGTTCCCCTACGGCTACCTTGTTACGACTTCACCCCAGTCATGAATCACACCGTGGTAACCGTCCTCCCGAAGGTTAGACTAGCTACTTCTGGTGCAACCCACTCCCATGGTGTGACGGGCGGTGTGTACAAGGCCCGGGAACGTATTCACCGCAACATTCTGATTTGCGATTACTAGCGATTCCGACTTCACGCAGTCGAGTTGCAGACTGCGATCCGGACTACGATCGGTTTTGTGAGATTAGCTCCACCTCGCGGCTTGGCAACCCTCTGTACCGACCATTGTAGCACGTGTGTAGCCCAGGCCGTAAGGGCCATGATGACTTGACGTCATCCCCACCTTCCTCCGGTTTGTCACCGGCAGTCTCCTTAGAGTGCCCACCATAACGTGCTGGTAACTAAGGACAAGGGTTGCGCTCGTTACGGGACTTAACCCAACATCTCACGACACGAGCTGACGACAGCCATGCAGCACCTGTGTCAGAGTTCCCGAAGGCACCAATCCATCTCTGGAAAGTTCTCTGCATGTCAAGGCCTGGTAAGGTTCTTCGCGTTGCTTCGAATTAAACCACATGCTCCACCGCTTGTGCGGGCCCCCGTCAATTCATTTGAGTTTTAACCTTGCGGCCGTACTCCCCAGGCGGTCAACTTAATGCGTTAGCTGCGCCACTAAAATCTCAAGGATTCCAACGGCTAGTTGACATCGTTTACGGCGTGGACTACCAGGGTATCTAATCCTGTTTGCTCCCCACGCTTTCGCACCTCAGTGTCAGTATCAGTCCAGGTGGTCGCCTTCGCCACTGGTGTTCCTTCCTATATCTACGCATTTCACCGCTACACAGGAAATTCCACCACCCTCTACCGTACTCTAGCTTGCCAGTTTTGGATGCAGTTCCCAGGTTGAGCCCGGGGCTTTCACATCCAACTTAACAAACCACCTACGCGCGCTTTACGCCCAGTAATTCCGATTAACGCTTGCACCCTCTGTATTACCGCGGCTGCTGGCACAGAGTTAGCCGGTGCTTATTCTGTCGGTAACGTCAAAATTGCACGGTATTAACGTACAACCCTTCCTCCCAACTTAAAGTGCTTTACAATCCGAAGACCTTCTTCACACACGCGGCATGGCTGGATCAGGCTTTCGCCCATTGTCCAATATTCCCCACTGCTGCCTCCCGTAGGAGTCTGGACCGTGTCTCAGTTCCAGTGTGACTGATCATCCTCTCAGACCAGTTACGGATCGTCGCCTAGGTGAGCCATTACCTCACCTACTAGCTAATCCGACCTAGGCTCATCTGATAGCGCAAGGCCCGAAGGTCCCCTGCTTTCTCCCGTAGGACGTATGCGGTATTAGCGTTCCTTTCGAAACGTTGTCCCCCACTACCAGGCAGATTCCTAGGCATTACTCACCCGTCCGCCGCTGAATCAAGGAGCAAGCTCCTCTCATCCGCTCGACTTGCATGTGTTAGGCCTGCCGCCAGCGTTCAATCTGAGCCATGATCAAACTCTTCAGTTCAATACTGCTTGGGTTTTTAAGAAACCCTAAACTTGGCTCAGCAATCTCAAATGACTATGTGATTTCTCGCATGGCCACTTGTGATGCTGATAATCTTGGCGACTATCAGTCCGTACTCACAAGCACCCACACGAATTGCTTGATTCAATTTGTTAAAGAGCGTTTGGCTAAGAGCTTTTCGTCTCAACCGAGGCGCGCATTCTACGCTTTCCTCATTTCGTGTCAAGCGTTTATTTTGAAGTTTTTCGTTCAACTTCAAACACTTGACTCGCTGCGATCTCTCGTAGCGGGAGGCGAATCATACAGCGTTACAACCTGCTGTCAACTGCCTTTCTCACCGCTGCCGATCAGATGATCGAAGCACCTCCGCCACCCTCTTCAACAATCAACCCATTGATATTCAAGGAGTTTTTCGTTCCGATGTCGCTGGAAGTGGGGCGCATTATAAGGGGATCTGACAGGGCGTCAACCGTTAATTTCATTAAAGTGAAATATCGGGGAAAAAGACCGCGTCAGGGCCTCAAGGTGTTCGCCACGACCCTTGCAGCGCCTGTGAGATCGAGCGCCGCCCGCGCGGCGCATCGCGACGCAAGGCCGCTCCTACATCTATGGTTACCCCCATTTCTGCAATACTGTACTGAGATGTGCGTGAGTTTGGTTTGCGTCAATCTATACGGCGTCGTGTGGGAGGTTGGTCCCGCGCCTCGATGAAAATCGCGCCCGACGAGCCTAGATATTTGTTCGGCTTCTGAAGCCGAGTAGGAGCTCAGGTTGATCGCCAGGCCGGTATACCGTTCACGTCATCTGTGTGCAGCATCGCAAAACCAGGTGGGTTGTTACTCGTGTGTCTGCAGGGTCAAGCGTTCATGGCGCTTGACCCTGCATCAAATTCGCTGTGGTGTGCCGTGATGGCCCAGGCGATTCGGGCCAGTTTGTTGGCGATAGCGCACACCACCAGGTTGGGGTGGTGAACACGTAGCAAGCCACGTACCCAGTCCGCCAGCTTGCCGGTTTTGCGCTCCAGCCCAATCAGATAGACCCTCGCGCACTGGATCAGCAGTCGTCGCTGATTGCCGTCGCCCCGCTTGCTGATTCGCCCCAGGCAAGGTTTGCCGCCTGTCGTGTGCTGCCTGGGAACCAGGCCTATGGAGGCTGAATAATTTCGCCCACAGCGGAACTGCTTACCATCACCCAATTCCGCAGCCAGGGCGGTAGCGGTGATCGGGCCAATACAAGGTATCGACATCAAACGGGAAGCAAGATCATCGCTAACGGCCTGGCTATGCACTTCCTTGTCCAGAGCCTTGATCCGATCATCGAGATAGCGGAAGTGGGCATGTAGGTCCAGCAACAGCTTCTTGATCAACGGTGAGAAGGTACTGTCGTCCAGCAGAATGGGGAGCTCCCGGACCGCCTTGAAGGTGGGTGCCAAACTGACCCCCACCTCGAGCAAATAAGCGTGGATGCGGTTCATGGTGGCAGTACGGTCTCTGATGAAGCTGTCGCGCAGTGAATTGAGCATCGCCAGCGCCTGCTGGGCCTCGGTTTTGGGAGGCACGAAGCGCATCTGATCGCGGGTTGCCGCCTCACCGATAGCGGCAGCATCGGCAAAGTCATTCTTGTTGCTTTTCACGTAGGGGCGAACGAACTGTGCGGGAATAAGTTTGGGCGTATGACCCTGTCTCGTCACCTCTCGCGCCATGAAATGAGAGCCACCACAGGCCTCCATCGCCACCGTGCAGGGCGCAAGATTGGCAAGGTGGCGGATGAGTGACTCACGGTTGAACCTGCGGTGATAGAGCTCATGACCCCGATCATCCTGAGCGTGTACATGGAAGCTCAACTTTCCCAGGTCGATGGCGATGATGGCGACAGTGTTCATGGCGTTGCACTCCGATAGGCACCCTGTGAAAGCTTAGAGGGCTGACACAGGGTGGGGCGGGGGTAGCCATTTCATTATTTGTTTCGGGCCAATCCCTCCTGGGCCATCACCGGGTCCGCCTTGTTGATTCGACGCGATTTCAATATGGGCACCACTGCCGCCCCACCTGTCTCAAGGCATGCACCAAGGCGGGCAACCATGGCCTGACAGGTTCGGTACGTTGCAACAAATGTAGGAGCGGCCTTGCGTCGCGATGCGCCGCGCGGGCGGCGCTCGATCTCATAGGCGCCAGAGAACCCTCGGCGGACACCTCTGAGACACAACGCAATCCCAAGGCGAACACCCCGCACACACAACCCAACCCCAAGACAGGCACCCTCCAGCCCCGACACCTATATAAGCAACCCCCAAAAACAAAAGCGGGGAGACCTACCGGCCTCCCCGCTTCTATATAGCTACACCACCAGGCGATCACTCCGCCTTGAGGCTGACCCGGGCAAACGCCTTCTTGCCCGCCTGGCACACATGGGTCGCACCAACCACAAACATGAAGTCACGGTCGACCACCGCACCATCCACCTTGACCGCACCAGCGCCGAGCAGATCCCGTGCCTGCGCCGAGTTCTTCACCAGGCCAGCCCGGTTCAACACAGCAGCGATCGGCAGATCTTCAGCAGCGGCCACTTCGATCTCCGGCAGATCCTCCGGCAACTCGCCTTCCTTCATGCGGTTGCCCGCGGCACGGTGCGCATTGGCCGCAGCCTCTTCACCATGGAAGCGAGCCACGATCTCCTCGGCCAGCTTGATCTTGATGTCGCGCGGGTTGACGCCGTTCTCGACATCCGCCCGGAACTGATCGATCTCTTCCATCGAACGGAAGCTCAGCAGCTCGAAGTAACGCCACATCAAGGTGTCGGGAATCGACACAAGCTTGCTGTACATCACCCCAGGCGCTTCCTGGATACCGACATAATTGCCCAACGACTTGGACATCTTCTTCACGCCATCCAGCCCTTCGAGCAGCGGCATGGTGACGATGTTCTGCGCCTCTTGACCGTAGGCGCGCTGCAACTCGCGCCCCATCAGCAGGTTGAACTTCTGGTCGGTGCCGCCCAGCTCGACATCGGCCTTCAAGGCGACGGAGTCGTAACCCTGCACCAGCGGATAGAGGAACTCATGGATCGCGATCGGCTGGTTGGTGGTGTAGCGCTTGTCGAAGTCGTCGCGCTCGAGCATGCGCGCCACGGTGTACTGCGAGGCCAGGCGAATGAAATCGGCAGGCGTGAGCTTGTCCATCCAGGTGGAGTTGAACGCCACCTCGGTCTTCGCCGGGTCGAGGATCTTGAACACCTGCTGCTTGTAGGTCTCGGCGTTGTCCAGCACCTGCTCGCGGGTCAGCGGTGGGCGGGTGGCGCTCTTGCCGCTCGGGTCGCCGATCATGCCGGTGAAGTCGCCGATCAGGAAGATGACCTGATGCCCCAGTTCCTGGAACTGGCGCAGCTTGTTGATCAGCACCGTGTGCCCCAGATGCAGGTCGGGCGCGGTTGGGTCGAAGCCCGCCTTGATGCGCAGCGGCTGGCCGCGCTTGAGCTTCTCCACCAGTTCCGATTCGACCAGTACCTCTTCCGCACCGCGCTTGATAAGCGCCAGCTGCTCTTCAACCGACTTCATAGACAGACCCGCAACGCTAGGATTCAAGGGGAGCCAACCATACAAGATCGGCCATCAAATACAAGTTTCGCAAAGGATTGTGACCCGAACGGCGCACCGCAACGTCTACGCGCCCTTGCGTGAGAATGGATTTGGTTATATTTTATACAGTTATTTCATCTTCATCATGTCATTCATCTTTTCCATTTCACCTTTTCAAAGTCACCTTATCTATGACCAACGAAACGCCTAAAGCGCCCCCGCTTTATCCGAAAAGCCATCTGTTGGCCGCAAGCGGCATTGCCGCCCTCCTCAGCCTGGCCTTGCTGGTCTTCCCTTCCAGCGAAGTGGAAGCCAAGAAAACCACCCTCAGCCTGGAGCTCGAAAGCCCGGCAGAACAGCTCAAGGACGAGTCCCGCAGCGCCCCCCTGGTGGAGGCCGGGCAGAGCAGCGACTCGCCATTCGCCCAGATCGACGGCGCCGAGCCCGAGACCGCCAAGGCGGAACCGGCGCCGGCCCCCGCCGCCAAGCCGGAAGAGAAGGCCCCAGGCCACCGTGAAGTAGTGGTCAGCCGCGGCGATACGCTTTCCACCCTGTTCAACAAGGTCGGCCTGCCGGCCAACGCCGTCCATGACGTCCTGGCGAGCAACAAGCAGGCCAAGCAGTTCAGCCAGCTCAAGCACGGCCAGGTGCTGCAGTTCGAACTGGACAAGGACGGCCAGCTGACCAGCCTGCACAGCAAGGTCAGCAACCTCGAGACCATCCGCCTGAACAGGACCGACAAGGGCTTCGCCTTCGAACGCGAGGTCAGCAAGCCGGTGGTCCGTACCGCCTACGCCCACGGCGTGATCAAGAGCTCGCTGTCCGCCTCCGCCCAGCGCGCCGGCCTGTCCCACAGCATGACCATGGACATGGCGCGGATCCTCGGCTACGACATCGACTTCGCCCAGGACATCCGCCCTGGCGACGAATTCGACGTGGTCTACGAGCAGAAGATGATGGACGGCAAGGTGGTCGGCACCGGCAACATCCTGTCCGCCCGCTTCACCAACCGCGGCAAGACCTACACCGCCGTGCGCTACACCAACAAGCAGGGCAACACCAACTACTACACCGCTGACGGCAACAGCCTGCGCAAGGCGTTCATCCGCACCCCGGTGGACTTCGCCCGCATCAGCTCGCGCTTCTCGGCCGGGCGCAAGCACCCGATCCTCAACAAGATCCGTGCGCACAAGGGCGTCGACTACGCCGCGCCACGTGGCACGCCGATCAAGGCCGCCGGCGACGGTCGCATCGAGCTGGCCGGCCGCCGCGGCGGCTACGGCAACACCGTGATCATCGCCCATGGCAATTCGTACAAGACCCTCTACGGCCATATGCAGGGCTTCGCCAAGGGCATCAAGACCGGCTCCAGCGTCAAGCAGGGTCAGATCATCGGCTACATTGGCACCACCGGCTTGTCGACCGGCCCGCACCTGCACTACGAGTTCCAGGTCAACGGTGTCCACGTCGACCCGCTGAGCCAGAAGGTGCCGATGGCCGACCCGATCGCCAAGGCCGAGCGCCAGCGCTTCAACCAGCAGAGCCAGCCCCTGATCGCCCGCATGGATCAGGAAAAGGCCACCCTGCTCGCCGCCAACAAGCGCTGACATGGCGCTCTACCTGGGGGTGATGTCCGGCACCAGCCTTGATGGCCTGGACATCGCCCTGATCGAGCAAGACGAGCAGCTGCGGCTGCTCGCCACCCATTACATCCCCATGCCCGTCGACCTGCGCCAGGACCTGCTCGGCCTCTGCGCCAGCGGCCCCGACGAGATCGCCCGCGCGGCCCTGGCGGAAAACCGCTGGGCCACCCTGGCAGCACAGGGCATCAATCATCTGCTGGCCGCCCAGGGCCTGGCGCCCGACGCCATCCGTGCCATCGGTAGCCACGGCCAGACGGTTCGCCATGAGCCGGCCCGTGGCTTTACCGTGCAGATCGGCAACCCGGCCCTGCTGGCCGAGCTCACCGGTATTTGCGTAGTAGGCGATTTTCGCCGCCGCGACGTGGCAGCTGGCGGCCAGGGTGCGCCCTTGGTACCGGCATTCCACGAATCGTTGTTCGGTCACCTCGGCCAGCGCCTGGCAATCCTGAACGTCGGGGGCTTCAGCAACCTGAGCCTGATCGAGCGCGACCAACCGGTACACGGCTTCGACTGCGGCCCGGGTAACGTGCTGCTGGACGCATGGATCGAACGCAAGCGGGGCCAGGCCTTCGATGCCAATGGCGCCTGGGCGGCCAGCGGCAGCGTCCGCCAGGACCTGCTGAACGCTTTGCTGAGCGACCCGTTCTTCGCCGGCAACGGCCCGAAGAGCACCGGCCGCGAGGTCTTCAACCTGCCCTGGCTGGATGCACACCTGGCGCGCCTGCCGGCCTACCGTGACGAAGATGTCCAGGCCACCCTGCTGGAACTGACGGCGAGCAGCATCATCGACTCGCTGCGCCAGGCCCAGGACGGCACCGAGGCCTTGCTGGTCTGTGGTGGAGGTGCGCGCAACGGCGCATTGATGGCGCGCCTGGCGGCCCTGCTGCCGAGCGCCAAGGTCGCCAGCACCGCGGCACATGGCGTGGACCCCGACTGGGTCGAGGCCATGGCCTTCGCCTGGCTGGCCCATTGCTGCCTGGAGGGCATCCCGGCCAACCGCCCCAGCGTGACCGCCGCCCGCGGCCTGCGCATCCTCGGCGCGATCTACCCCGCCTGACCCCCCAGCATGCAAAACGCCGCGCAATTGCGCGGCGTTTTCACAGCGGGGCGCGGATCAGATCGAGAACGACGAACCGCAACCGCAGGTAGTGGTGGCGTTCGGGTTCTTGATCACGAAGCGCGAACCTTCCAGGCCTTCCTGGTAGTCGACTTCGGCGCCCGCCAGGTACTGGTAGCTCATCGGGTCGACGACCAGCGCAACACCTTCGCGCTCGACGATGGTGTCGTCGTCGGCCACGTCTTCATCAAAGGTGAAACCATACTGGAAGCCCGAGCAGCCGCCGCCGGTCACGAACACACGCAGCTTCAGCCGCTCGTTGCCCTCTTCGCTGACCAGGGTTTTCACCTTGTGCGCAGCCCCTGGAGTGAACTCCAAAGCCGTGGGGGTGAAGGTTTCGACGCTCATGTTGATTCTCCCGGCGCAGTGCCGCCATAAAACTCGATGGCGGGTATTATCCGCTTGTCCGAGAAAATCGGTCAAGAATTGTGCGGCTTTAGTCGCCCCCATGAAAAAGGCCCGCACGAGGCGGGCCTTGGCAACGACGGCCGGCTTACGGCAGCAGCCCGGCGTGGGACAAGCCCATGCGCTCGTCGAGACCGAACAGGATGTTGAGGTTCTGCACCGCCTGGCCCGACGCGCCCTTGACCAGGTTGTCGATCACCGACAGCACCACCACCAGGTCACCGCCCTGAGGCCGGTGCACGGCGATGCGGCAGACGTTGGCACCGCGCACGCTGCGGGTTTCCGGGTGGCTGCCGGCCGGCATGACGTCGACGAACGGTTCGTTGGCGTAGCGTTTCTCGAACAACGCCTGCAGGTCGACCGAGGTATCGGCGACCGTCGCGTACAGGGTGGCATGGATGCCACGGATCATCGGGGTCAGGTGCGGCACGAAAGTCAGGCCGATGTCCTTGCCCGCCGCCTGGCGCAGGCCCTGGCTGATCTCCGGCAGGTGACGGTGGCCCTTGACCGCGTAGGCCTTCATGCTTTCACCGGCCTCGCAGAACAGCGAACCTACCGCAGCGCCGCGGCCGGCACCGCTGACGCCCGACTTGCAGTCGGCGATCAGTCGCGACGGGTCGGCCAGGCCGGCTTCCAGCAGTGGCAGCAAGCCCAGCTGGGTGGCGGTCGGGTAGCAACCCGGCACGGCAATCAGGCGCGCCTGGCGGATCTTCTCGCGGTTCACCTCGGGCAAGCCGTAGACGGCGTCCTTGAGCAGCTCAGGCGCACCATGGGGCTGGCCGTACCACTTGCCCCATTCGGCGGCGTCCTGCAGGCGGAAGTCGGCGGACAGGTCGATGACCTTGGTGCCGGCCGCCAGCAGTTCGCCCGCCAGGGCGTGGGCGACGCCGTGGGGCGTGGCGAAGAACACCACGTCGCAGGCCGCCAGGGTCTTGCTGTCCGGCACGCTGAACGCCAGGCCATCGTAATGGCCGCGCAGGTTCGGGTACATGTCGGCAACCGCCACGCCCGCTTCGGAGCGCGAAGTGATGACCGCCACTTCGGCCTGAGGGTGCTGCGCCAACAGACGCAGCAGTTCGACACCGGTGTAACCCGTGCCGCCGACGATACCGACCTTGATCATGACGCTTGCCCCTTATCAACGAGACCACTGGAAAGCGCACGATAATAGGGGCCAAGGGCGCCTGTAACAACTCTTGGGATGACCCTTCGGGCCCTTGGCCTCTACTATCTGACGACCGTGAAAACCTGAAGGAACTCCCCATGCTCTATCTATGGATCAAGGCGCTGCATATCGTCAGCGTGGTCTGCTGGTTCGCCGGCCTGTTCTACCTGCCACGCCTGTTCGTCTATCACGCCCAGAGCCAGGACAGCATCAGCCTCGAGCGCTTCACCACCATGGAGCGCAAGCTGTACCGGGGCATCATGAACCCGGCGATGATCGCCACCTATGTATTCGGCGGCTGGATGCTGTACCTGAACCCCGGTTGGCTGAGCCAGGGCTGGCTGCACGCCAAGCTCACCCTGGTGGTCCTGCTCACCGTCTACCATCACATGTGCGGCGCCCAGCGCAAACGCTTCGCCGCCGGCACCAACACCCGCAGCCATGTGTACTACCGCTGGTTCAACGAGGCACCGGTGCTGATGCTGCTGGGCGTCGTAATTCTCGTGGTGGTCAAACCGTTCTGACGATATCCACCCGCCTACAGGAGTTTCGCCATGTCCCTGCCCGCCTCGCTCGAACAACGCCTGCGCCTGCCCCTGGTGGCGGCGCCGATGTTCCTGATCTCCAACCCCCGGCTGGTGCTCGCCTGCTGCGCCAATGGCGTGGTGGGCAGCTTCCCGGCCCTGAACCAGCGTGACAGCGCAGGGTTCAAGGCCTGGCTGGAGGAGATCGAGGCCGGACTGGCCGAGCTGCAGGCGCCCGCGCCCTATGCGGTCAACCTGATCGTGCACCCGACCAATCCGCGCCTGCAGGCCGACCTGGCACTGTGCGTCGAACATCGCGTGCCCATCGTCATCACCAGCCTCGGCGCGGTGAAGGAGGTGGTCGACGCGGTGCACAGCTATGGTGGCCTGGTGTTCCATGACGTGACCACCCGTCGCCACGCCGAGAAGGCCGCCGAGGCCGGCGTCGACGGGCTGATCGCCGTGGCCGCCGGCGCCGGCGGGCATGCCGGGACCTGGAGCCCGTTCGCCCTGGTCGCGGAGATCCGCCAGTTCTTCGACAAGACCCTGCTGCTGGCCGGTTGCCTGAACCATGGCCATGAACTGCTGGCTGCGCAATTGCGGGGGCCGACCTCGGCTACATGGGCACCCGCTTCATCGCCACCCGCGAGAGCCAGGCCCAGGACGCCTACAAGCAGATGATCCTGGGTGCCGGGGCCGCCGATATCGTGCATACCCCGGCGGTGTCCGGCATCCCCGCCAGTTTCCTGCGCCAGAGCCTGGAGCAGGCCGGCTACGACCTGGCGGCACTGAAGAGTGGCCATGAAGCCGGCAAGCTCAAACCCCTGGATGAAGAGGCCAAGGCCTGGAAGACCGTCTGGTCGGCCGGCCAGGGGGTCGGTGAGATCCATGACCTGCCCACGGCCGGCGAACTGATCGGGCGCTTGCACAACGAATACCGGACAGCCCTGGAGCGTAGCCAGCAGCTGCACGGCAACGCCTTGTAGCAATTCGGCCACGCTGTAAACTAGGCGCCCCTTTCGCCCCAGGAGCCTTGCATGACCCGTTACGCCATGATCACCGGAGCTTCCAGCGGCCTGGGCCTGGCCCTGGCGGAAGCCCTGGCACGGCGCGGGCGCAACCTGATCCTGGTGGCGCGCCAGCGCGAGACGCTGGAGCCGGTGGCCATCGAGCTCACCCAACGCTTTGGCGTGGAAGTGCTGTTCCGTGCCTGCGACCTCAGCCAGCCTCTACGCCTGTCTGGCTTCGTCCTCGAGCTGGAGGAAGGCGAGCGGCGCATCGACCTGCTGGTGAATTGCGCGGGGCAGCGTACCTATGGGCCGTTCCTGGCCCATGAGTGGGCCGATGAACAGGACCTGCTCGAGGTCAATATCCTTGCCCTGAGCCGCCTGTGCCATGCCATTGGCAACCTGATGGCGATCCAGGGCGGCGGGCAGATCCTCAACGTCGCGGGGCTGGCCGGCGTCGCACCAGGCCCGTGGATGGCTGCCTACGCGGCGAGCAAGGCCTATGTGCTGAGTTTCTCCGAGGCCCTGCGCGAGGAACTGCGACGGACCGGGATCAAGGTCTCGGTGCTGTGCCCGGGGCCGGTGCGCTCGGCCAGGCGCCGCATCCCCCGGCTCGATGGCAACAGCCGCTGCCTGAGCCCCGAGGAAATCGCCCTGTACACCGTCCGCGCCCTGGACCGCAACCGCGCGCTGATCCTGCCCGGCCGGCGCAACCGCTGGCTGGCCTTCGCCCCGCGCCTGCTGCCGCGCTGGCTGACACGCAAGCTGGCCGGGATGATCCATCGCCGCTATTGCCCGATCGGCATGGAATAGCCACTGGGCGAGCGGCGGCGGGCTCAGTACACTCAGCCCCGACACTCACCATGGAGCACGTGCTGTGGACGATTTATTCCTCAGAATCATCAACCGGGAGATCCCGGCGAAGATCATCTACGAAGACGACCAGGTCCTGGCCTTCCACGATATCGCCCCCCAGGCCCCGGTCCATTTCCTGGTCATCCCGAAGAAACACATCCGCACCCTCAACGACCTGACCGAAGAGGACAAAGGCCTGGCCGGCCACATCCTGTTCACCGCCCAGCGCCTGGCCCGGGAACTCGGCTGCGAAGAGGGCTTCCGCGTGGTGATGAACTGCAACGAGCAGGGCGGCCAGACCGTCTACCACATCCACATGCACGTGCTTGGCCAGCGCCAGATGCACTGGCCGCCGGGCTGATCCAAGGCAAGCCTGCCCAGGGGTATTGAGGTAGACTGTCGGGCATCACTTCAGCGGAGGTGCCCGATGGCTACCGAACGTCACTACTCGCCGCTCGACCGCTTGTTGCTGCAGGCCGATACCGCCATGCGCACCTTGCTGCCCTTCAGCGGCCAACCCGCCCGCCCATCCCCGGCAATCATCCAGCCGGACGCCGAACTCGACGAGCAGCAGACCCGCCATATCGCCGGCCTGATGCGCATCAACCACACCGGCGAAGTCTGCGCCCAGGCGCTGTACCAGGGCCAGGCCCTGACCGCCAAGCTGCCCCAGGTGCGCAAGGCCATGGAGCATGCGGCGGAAGAAGAAATCGACCACCTGGCCTGGTGCGAGCAGCGCATTCGCCAGCTCAACAGCCACCCCAGCGTGCTCAACCCTGTGTTCTACGGCCTGTCGTTCGGCATCGGCGCCCTCGCCGGGCTGGTCAGCGACAAGGTCAGCCTCGGCTTCGTCGCCGCCACCGAGCATCAGGTGTGCAAGCACCTGGACGAACACCTGGAGCAGATCCCCGAGCACGACGGCAAGTCCCGCGCCATCCTCGAGCAGATGCGTGTCGACGAGGAGCACCACGCCGAATCCGCGCTGGAAGCCGGCGGGTACCGTTTTCCGGCCCCCGTGCGCTTTGGCATGAGCCTGCTGGCCAAGGTCATGACCAAGAGCACCTACCGAATCTGAGACGCGCACCATGGAACGTTTCGACGCCAGGGACCTGGCACGCGCCGTGAGCGCCGGCGTGCTGCAGCCGGGGCAGGACCAGGCCTTGCTGGCCTTCCTGCGCCAGCAACCGGAAAGCCGCGCCAGCTTCCAGCTGGCCCATGTGGCGTTCTACTTCGGCGCACTGTTGATCATGGGTGCCATGGGCTGGCTGCTCACCGAGGCCTGGATGCGCATAGGCGACGGTGCACTGCTGGCCATCGCCCTGCTCTACATCGCCGGGATCACCCTGTTCGCCCTGTCGCTGCAACGACGCAACCAGCCTGTCGCCGCCGGCGTGCTGGCCGCCGTGGCGGTCAGCATCGTGCCGCTGGCGGTGTTCGCCATCGAGCGCCTGGCAGGCTGGTGGCCACTGGACGACGCCCAGGGCGACTACCACCAGTACTACACCTACGTGCAGGGTGGCTGGTTGGCAATGGAGGCGGCGACGGTACTGGCCGGGCTGCTGATGCTTCGCCTGATTCCCTTCCCTTTCATCGTCATGCCGATCGCGGTGGCCCTGTGGTTCATGTCCATGGACCTGAGCGAGTGGTTCCATGGCGACCTGTTCAGCTGGGAGCAACGGCGCACGGTCTCGCTGTGGTTCGGCCTGGGCCTGCTGCTGGTATTCCTGGTGATCGACGGACGCACCCGCCGGGACTATGCCTTCTGGGGCTATCTCGCCGGCCTGGCGGCGTTCTGGGGCGGGCTGACGCTGATGGACAGCGGCAGCGAGTGGGGCAAGGCGCTGTACTGCCTGATCAACCTGGGGCTGATGGGCCTGGCCGTCCTGCTGCGCCGCCCCGTGTTCATGGTGTTCGGGGCAATGGGGGTGGCGGCCTATCTGGGCTATCTGTCCTACGAGGTGTTCGCCGATTCCCTGCTGTTCCCGGTCATACTGACCTTGATCGGCCTCGGCGTGATCGGTCTCGGCGTGCTGTACCAGAAGCGACGTGAGGCATTGAGCGAGCAGCTTCGGGCACAGCTACCCGAACGCCTGTTGCAACTGCTGCCGGCATTGCGTCGCTGAACATGGGACGATCGCTCATCCGGCTGCTGCAGAGCCTTGGCCTGATCCCGGTCGCCTATCTGTTCGTTTGCCTGATGGTCGCCAGTGTCGGGCAAAGCACTTTCAGCCTGGAACTGCCGACGCTTACCGACCCTGACAGCAACAGCAGCGCCGAGCTGATGCTCGGCACACTGCCCGCGCAGCTGCTGTTCCTGCTGCCCAGCGTGTTTTTAGCCAGCCGCCAACTGCTGGTCGGCACGTTCGTGCTCGCTGGCACTTTGGCTGCGTGGTTGCAGTGCCAGGTGTTTGCCGAACACTTCGGCACCACGTGGAGCAGCAGCGAAATCCTCATCCTGCTCGGGGTGAATACGCCCTGGCTGGTGCTTGCGCTGATCCCGGGGCTCGCGTTGCTGCTAGGTGTCGAACACCTGCACAAGCAAAGCGCCTGACCGGCAGGCGCTGCCTTCGATCAACCGAGTTCGACGATTTCGTAACCGTGCGTGATCTCGACGCCCGCGCGATCCAGCATGATCGAGGCCGAGCAGTACTTCTCTGCCGACAACTCGACCGCACGCTTGACCTGCGCTTCCTTCAAGCCGCGGCCCTTGACCACGAAGTTGAGGTGGATCTTGGTGAACACCTTCGGGTCTTCACTGGCGCGTTCGGCTTCCAGGAAGGCCTCGCAGCTTTCCACGGCCTGGCGCGACTTCTTGAGGATGCTGACCACGTCGAAACTGCTGCAGCCACCCAGGCCGAGCAGGAGCATCTCCATCGGGCGCACGCCCAGGTTGCGACCTCCGGCTTCGGGTGGGCCATCCATGACCACGACATGGCCGCTCCCCGACTCGCCGAGGAACATCGCTTCACCGGCCCACTGGATGCGTGCCTTCATCTATCCGGACTCCCGATTTCGTAAAAGGGTGTCAGCTTAGACCTTGCGAGGCTGTCGGAAAAGCTCAAGCCGCGTCGCTTTTGTGCCGATTCAGGTTGAAGTGTCTGATAAGCTGGCGCCAAATGACTGGCGCGTGCTGCCAGGCGCCTCTATAAAAAGCCAATGCGTCGCATCGAACAGGATTTCGTGATGGTCTCCTCAGCCCTGCCACCCAAGATCAAGAACATCGACAAGCTGCTGGCCCACTGCCAGCGCCGTCGCTACGCCGCCAAGAGCAACATCATCTGTGCCGGCGACCGGGCCGAGACCTTGTCGTTCATCATCAAGGGCTCGGTGACCATCCTGATCGAGGACGACGACGGCCACGAAATGATCATCGCCTACCTCAACAGTGGCGATTTCTTCGGTGAGCTGGGGCTGTTCGAGCCGGCAGGCCAGGAACATCAACGCAGCGCCTGGGTGCGTGCCAAGACCGAGTGCGAAGTGGCCGAGATCGGCTACGACAAATTCCGTGAGCTGGTACGCCTGGAGCCGGAAATCCTCTATGCCCTGGGCAGCCAGATGGCCCAGCGCCTGCGCAACACCACCCGCAAGGTCGGCGACCTGGCGTTTTTCGATGTCACCGGCCGAGTTGCCCGCTGCCTGCTCGACCTGTGCAAGCAACCCGACGCCATGACCCACCCCGACGGCATGCAGATCAAGATCACCCGCCAGGAGATCGGTCGTATCGTCGGTTGTTCACGGGAGATGGTCGGCCGCGTCCTCAAGGACCTCGAGGAGCGCAGCCTGGTGCAGGTCAAGGGCAAGACCATGGTGGTCTACGGCACCCGTTAATCCTGTGGCAGCTCCGCCAACACTTGCTCATAGGCCTGGCTCAAGCGCTCGAACCAAGGGGCGGTAGGCGCCACCTCGTGCAGGGCGATATGGCTGTCGGCGCGGCAGCGCTGGTCCAGCTCGCAGCACTCATTGAAGCGGTTGACCGCCGCGACCATCGATTCGCGTTCGTTGTCCAGCAACAGCGCGCCATGCACCAACACCACCGGGCGCTTGCCCCCCATCCCCTGGCGCCAGCGCTGGGCCGTGCCGACCAGCTTGCGGCCATTGAGGTTGACGTTGTAGCGGCCATCGCAGAAGGCGCCGTCGATCTCCCCCACCGAAGCGACACCGCCCCATTCGCGCAGGACATCGCACAGCGGCAGGCACAGACGCTCGTAGGCATTCTCAATGCGGCCGTGGTCACCCTCGCTGCGCGGTGCCACATAGACCAGTGCCACGTTGACCGTCGCATGGGATTGCGGCACGGGCTCGCCACCGGTTTCGCGCAGCAGCACCGGCCAGCCGGCGATGGCCAGCTCGGCGCAGGCGGCCTCGAAGTTGTCCAGGCGGCTCATGCGCCGGGGCATGACCAGGGCATGGTCGGTCGGGCGCCAGAACAGCACGCCGGATTCGCGCTCGCCGCGGCAGACGGCGGCCAGCAGGTCCTGTTCGGCGTGCAGGCCTTGTTCGACGGTGAGGGCAAGGGGTTGATCGGTCATTGATCCACCATTGATGTTGGATTCTATGGCCTCTTCGCGGGTAAACCCGCTCCCACAGGTGCTGCACACTCCTTGAGAGCGACAGAAGTCCTGTGGGAGCGGGTTTACCCGCGAAAGGGCCGGGGCAGGCCTACAAAAAAGCCGGCGTAACGCCGGCTTCGTTTAAATCAGTCCAGTTGCTGAACAGTCTTCTTCACCTGTTCGGGGAAGAACAGCCGCTGCAGCTCCAACCCTGGCTGCTCGGCGCGCATGAACGCCTCGCCGACCAGGAACGAATACACCTCGTTGATTTCCATCAGCTCGACATCGGCACGGTTGAGGATGCCGCTCTCGGTGATGGCCAGGCGATCGCGGGGGATGCGTGGCAGCAGGTCGAGGGTAGTCTCCAGGCTGACTTCGAAGGTATGCAGGTTGCGGTTGTTGACCCCGACCAACGGGGTGTCGAGGGTCTTCAACGCACGTTCCAGCTCATCACCGTCATGCACTTCGACCAACACGTCGAGGCCGACGTCCTTGGCGGTGGCGGCCAGCTCGGCCATCTTCACGTCGTCCAGCGCCGAGACGATCAGCAGCACGCAGTCGGCGCCCAGCGCACGGGCTTCGACGATCTGGTACGGATCGACCATGAAGTCCTTGCGGATCACCGGCAGCGAAACGGCGGCGCGCGCCTGCTGCAGGTAGACGTCGGCACCCTGGAAGTAGTCCACGTCGGTCAGCACCGACAGGCAGGTCGCCCCGCCTTTCTCGTAGCTGACGGCAATCTCCGCCGGTACGAAGTTTTCGCGGATCACGCCCTTGCTTGGCGAGGCCTTCTTGATTTCGGCGATCACCGCAGGCTGCTTGCGCGCAGCCTGCTCGATCAATGCCCTGGCAAAGCCACGGGGCGCATCGGCCGCCTTGGCCAGGCGCTCGAGTTCAGCCAGGCTGACCCGCGCGCTGCGCTCGGCCACTTCCTGGAATTTGCGGGCGATGATCCTTTCCAGCACCGTCGGTACGCTCATGCTTCGTTCTCCACCTTGAATACCGCGGTAAAGGCGCCCAGCTCCTGCAGTTTCTCCCAGGCCAGCCCGGTGTGCAGCACATCGTGGGCCAGCTCGACACCCTGGGCCAGGGTCATCGCGTGGTCGGCGGCATACAGCGCCGCGCCAGCGTTGAGCACGATCATCTCGGCGGCCTTCTGGCCGTTCTCGGTCTTGCGCCGGCCCAGGGCGTCACGGATCAGCTCCAGCGATGCCTGCGGCCCCTCGACCGCCAGGCCATGCAGGCTCTGGCTCTTCATGCCGAGGTCTTCCGGCTCGACCCAGTACTCGGTGATCTGGTCATTCTTCAGTTCGGCGACGAAGGTCGGCGCGGCCAGGCTGAACTCGTCCAGACCGTCCTTCGAGTGCACCACCAGCACATGCTTGCTGCCCAGGCGCTGTAGCACCTCGGCCAACGGGCGGCACAGGGCCTGGGTGAAGACCCCGACCACCTGGTGTTTCACACCGGCCGGATTCGTAAGCGGGCCGAGCATGTTGAACAGGGTGCGCAGGCCCAGGTCGCGACGCGGGCCGGCGGCGTGCTTCATGGCACTGTGATGGGTCTGGGCGAACATGAAACCGATGCCGAGGCTATCGATGCAGCGGGCGACCTGGACCGGGGTCAGGTTCAGGTAGATACCGGCGGCTTCCAGCAGATCGGCGCTGCCGCTCTTGCCGGAAACCGCACGGTTGCCATGCTTGGCCACGGTGCAACCAGCTGCAGCCAGCACAAAGGCCGAAGCAGTCGACACGTTGAAGATGTTGGCGCCATCACCGCCGGTGCCGACGATGTCGACCACGCCGTCGAGGGTCTTCAGCTCGACCTTGTCGGCCAGCTCACGCATCACCGACACCGCGCCGACGATCTCGTCGATGCTTTCGCTCTTCATGCGCATGCCCATGAGGAAGGCGCCGATCTGCGCCTCGCTGCACTGGCCGGTCATGATCTGGCGCATGACGTCGCGCATTTCCTCGGTGGACAAATCCAGGTGGCCGACGATACGGCTCAAAGCGGTCTTGATATCCATGATCGGTCCTTAACGGCGTCCGCCGGTCTGCTTGAGGAAATTGGCGAACAGCTCGTGGCCCTGCTCGGTGAGGATGGATTCGGGATGGAACTGTACCCCTTCGACGTTCAGGGTTTTATGACGCAGGCCCATGATTTCGTCGACGGCACCATCTTCGTGGGCGGTCCAGGCGGTCACTTCCAGGCAATCGGGCAAGGTTTCGCGCTTGACCACCAGCGAGTGGTAGCGGGTCACGGTGAGCGGGTTGTTCAGGCCGGCGAACACGCCCAGGTCACGGTGCAGCACCGGGCTGGTCTTGCCGTGCATCACCTGGCGGGCGCGTACCACGTCGCCGCCGAAGGCCTGGCCGATGGACTGGTGGCCCAGGCAGACGCCCAGGATCGGCAGCTTGCCGGCGAAGTGCAGGATGGCCTCGATGGAGACCCCGGCTTCGCTCGGCGTGCACGGGCCCGGGGAGACGACGATGCGCTCGGGGTTCAGGGCTTCGATCTGGGCGATGGTCATTTCGTCATTGCGAATGACCTTGACCTCGGCACCCAGCTCGCCAAGGTACTGCACGACGTTGTAGGTGAAGGAGTCGTAGTTGTCGATCATCAGTAACATCTGCAACGAACCTCTTGAATACTGACTTTTGATTCGAGCCTTCCGCTGCCGCTCATGAATGCGGCCGATCCCGCACGGGGCGGTTGACGGAACAAGTGGGGAAGGCAAACGGGGACGGGCCGGGCGAACCGGCAGGAGAAAAAGTCAGGCGCGCCAACGCCAACGGGCGACGGCCTTGATAACGCGCATCAAGAGTTTGCTGACGATCAACACAGGGTAGGTCTCGTTCATACGTTCCGGGACAGTAACCTACCGGGGCGGCGGGTGCAATATGCCCCTAAACACTGGAAAAACATTGCCATGCTGGGCAAAGACCGGCGATTTGCTATGTTCATGCGGCTTGCCTTAATAAAAACAACGAAAAGGATATTCATGCATGCGCAAGACCCCATTCCTGCACGTCACCCTCGGCATGCTCGCCCTCACCTGCAGCCAGGCCATCATGGCCGCGCCCTCCCCCTACGCATCACTCATCGTCTTCGGTGACAGCCTCAGCGACGCCGGGCAGTTCCCCGACCTGACCGGCGGCACGCCAGGCATGCGCTTCACCAACCGCGATGCCAATGGCAACTACGCGCCGGTGTCGCCGATGATCCTGGGTGGCAGGCTGGGCTTTTCCGGCACAAGCCTGGGGCCCTCGACGTCGCTGACCAACCAGCTGCAAGGCACCCCGGACGGCAACAATTGGGCCGTGGGCGGCTACACCACGCAGCAGATCCTCGACTCGATCACCGACACCTCGCAAGCCGTCATCCCACCCGGTCGACCCGGCGCCGGCACGGTTCTGCGCGAGCGTGACGGTTACCTGGCCAACGGCCTGCGGGCCGATCCCAATGCCCTGTACTACCTGACCGGTGGCGGCAACGACTTCCTCCAGGGCCTGGTCAACAGCCCCGCCGACGCGGCCGCCGCCGGTGCCCGCCTGGCGGCCAGTGCGCAGGCGCTGCAACAGGGCGGCGCGCGCTACATCATGGTCTGGCTGCTGCCGGACCTGGGGCAGACACCGAACTTCAGCGGCACGCCCCAGCAAGGGCCGCTGTCGCAACTGTCCGGCGTGTTCAACCAGTCGCTGGTCAACCGGCTCGGGCAGATCGACGCCGAGATCATCCCGCTCAATGTCCCAGTACTGCTACGCGAGGCCCTGGCCAGCCCCGCCCAGTTCGGCCTGGCCGCCGACCAGAACCTGGTCGGCACCTGCTACAGCGGCGACGGCTGCGTGGGCAACCCGGTCTACGGGGCGAACGGCACGACGCCGGACCCGACCCGGCTGCTGTTCAACGACTCGGTGCACCCGACCATCGCCGGTCAGCAACTGATTGCCGACTACGCCTATTCGATCCTCGCCGCGCCCTGGGAACTGACCCTGCTGCCGGAAATCGCCCACGCCAGTATCCGCGCCCACCAGGATGAACTGCGCAACCAGTGGCAGACGCCCTGGCAGGCGGTCGGTCAATGGCAGGCGTTCGTCGCCACCGGCGGCCAGGACCTGGATTTCGGCAGCCAGCGCAGCGCCGCCAGTGGCGACGGGCGCGGCTACAACCTGACCCTCGGCGGCAGCTATCGGCTGGATGACGCCTGGCGCGTGGGGCTGGCAGCGGGCGTGTACCGGCAAAAGCTCGAGGCCGGCCAGGAGGATTCCGACTACAAGCTCGACAGCTACCTTGCCAGTGCCTTCGCCCAGTTCCGCCAGGATCGCTGGTGGGCCGACGCGGCGCTGACCGCCGGGCACCTGGACTATCGCGACCTCAAACGCACCTTCGCCTTGGGGGTGAATGACCGCAGCGAGAAAGGCGATTCCAATGGCGAAGCCTGGGCCGTCACCGGCCGGGTGGGCTACAACCTGGCGGCCGAGAGCAGCCGCTGGCAACTGGCACCGTTCATCAGCGCCGACTATGCGCGGGTCAAGGTCGATGGGTATGACGAGAAAAGCGGCCGCTCCACGGCGCTCGGCTTCGACGATCAGGAGCGCACATCGCGCCGGCTGGGGGCCGGCCTGCTGGGGAGCGTGCAGCTCCTGCCGACGACCAGGCTGTTTGCCGAGGTGGCCCACGAGCACGAGTTCGAGGACGATCAGCAGGACCTGCGCCTGCACCTGACCAGCCTGCCGGCGAACGACTTCACCCTGACCGGGTATACGCCGCACAGCAACCTGACCCGCGCCAGCCTGGGGCTGACCCATGAACTGGTGCCGGGGGTGAACCTGCGGGGGAACTATAACTGGCGCAAGAGTGATGAGTTGACCCAGCAAGGGGTGAGCCTGGGGGTCAGCGTCGACTTCTAGCTCTTTGGGGCCGCTCTGCGGCCCATTCGCGGCTAAAGCCGCTCCTACAGGTACTACGCCAACCTGTGAGAGCGGCTTTAGCCGCGAATGGGCTGCAAAGCAGCCCCAATCGATCTACTTGACGGAGGTCTGCTCGGCCAGCGCCACCGCGCGGAACATCGCCCGGCGCTTGTTGATGGTTTCTTCCCACTCCAGCGCCGGCACCGAGTCGGCGACGATGCCGCCACCGGCCTGCACATGCAGTTCGCCGTCCTTGATCACCGCGGTGCGGATGGCGATGGCGGTGTCCATGTTGCCGTTCCAGGCAAAGTAGCCCACCGCGCCACCGTAGACGCCGCGCTTGACCGGCTCCAGCTCGTCGATGATCTCCATGGCACGGATCTTCGGCGCACCGGAGAGGGTGCCGGCCGGCAGGATCGCCCGCAGCGCGTCCATGGCCGTCAGCCCGTCACGCAGTTGGCCGGTGACGTTGGACACGATATGCATGACGTTCGAGTACCGCTCGATCACCATTTTCTCGGTCAGGCGCACGCTGCCGGTGGCCGACACCCGGCCCACGTCATTGCGGCCCAGGTCGATGAGCATCAGGTGCTCGGCGATTTCCTTGTCGTCCGACAGCAGGTCGTCTTCCAGCGCCCGGTCGGCTTCTTCGGTGGTCCCGCGTGGGCGGGTACCGGCGATCGGGCGCACGGTGACCAGGTTGTCCTCGACCCGCACCAGCACTTCCGGCGAACTGCCGACCACATGGAAGTCGCCGAAATTGAAGAAGTACATGTACGGCGTCGGGTTGAAGCAGCGCAGCGCCCGGTACAGGTCGATGGGCGCGGCCTTGAAGTCGATGGACATGCGCTGGGACGGCACCACCTGCATGCAGTCACCGGCCAGGATGTATTCCTTGATGCGGCCCACGGCGTTTTCGTAGTCGGCTTGTGTGTAGCTGGAGCGGAATGCCGGCTCGGCGGCCATCGGCCCGCTCAGGTCCAGGCCACGACGCGGAGTGATCGGCTGGCGCAGGGTGTCCAGAAGCCCCTGCAGGCGAGCCTGGCCTTGCTCGAAGGCCTGCGCCTCGGCCGGGTCGACCAGCACGATGGCGTGCATCTTGCCCGCCAGGTTGTCGAACACCACCACGGCATCGGAGACCATCAGCAGGATATCCGGCACCCCCAGCGGATCCGGATTGGGGCTGGCGCCCAGGCGTTTTTCCACGTAACGCACGCAGTCATAGCCGAAATAGCCCACCAGGCCGCCGTTGAAACGCGGCAAGCCGGGAATGTCGGCGACCTTGTAGCGGTCCTTGAACGTCTCGACGAAGGCCAGCGGATCCTCGACGTCGTGGCTTTCCACCTCGACGCCATCCTGCAGGATGCTGACGTGGTAGCCGTGCACACGCAGCACGGTGCGCGACGGCAGGCCGATCATCGAATAGCGGCCCCATTTTTCGCCGCCCTGCACGGACTCGAGCAGGTAGGAGTTGGGCTGGTCGGCCAGCTTCAGGTAGATCGACAGCGGCGTGTCGAAGTCGGCCAGGGTTTCGCAGGCCAGGGGAATACGGTTGTAGCCGGCAGCGGCCAGGCGCAGGAATTCTTCGCGGGTCATGTGTAGCCTCGGGGCAAGCAGCAATGGGGGCGGGCAAATGGATATACCGGCAGGCGCCGGTGGGCAGGAGTCAGGCGCGCCAGCGCCAGCGGGCCAGGGCCTTGATGACTTTCATCCAGAATTTGCCGGTAACCACCACGTTGTTGTCTCTGCTTTGCGGGGCTTGAAGGTCCGCCAACGTTATCCCAGTGTCGGTGACTAAGCAACCGGGCAACAGCAGGCGCAGGTCGTCGATGACCAGGCTGGGTGACTCGTCGCCGATCGGCCGGCCATGGTTGTAGCCGTAGCTCAGGCCAACGCACTTGACGCCGGCGGCCTTGGCGGCCAGCACGTCGCTGCGCGAATCGCCGACGAACAGCGATTGTTCGGCACTGACGCCGGCCATTTTCATGACGAACAACAGCGCCGCCGGGTCGGGTTTCTTCTGTGGCAGGGTGTCACCGCCGATGATCCAGCGGAAATAGCGGCCGATCTTCATCTGGTCGAGCAAGGGGGCGACGAAGCGTTCAGGCTTGTTGGTGATCAGCGCCATCTCCACGCCCTGCTTGCGCAGCCAGCGCAGGGTATCGCGTACACCGGGGTAGACCACGGTGAGTTCATGGTTGTCGGCATAGGCTTCCATGAACAGCGCCAGCGCGCGTTCGGCCAGCTCGTCGTCCACCGCGGTGTGATCGATATCGCCGGCCAGGGCCCGGCGCACCAGCACCTGGGCGCCGTTGCCGACCCAGTGGCGCACGGCCTCCAGGCCTGCGGGCGGTCGCCCGAGTTCGAGCAGCGTGCGGTCGACAGCTGCGGCCAGGTCGGGTACCGAATCGATCAGGGTGCCATCCAGATCGAACATCACCAGCCTGGGCAGTGTCCCCGGGAACAGCTGCTCGAAACCGCTCATGCGCGTGCCAGCGCCATTTCGGCACGCATCTTGTCGATGACTTCCTTGTAGTCCGGGGCGTTGAAGATCGCCGAGCCGGCCACGAAGGTGTCAGCGCCGGCGGCGGTGATCTCGCGGATATTGCCCACGTTGACGCCGCCGTCGATCTCCAGGCGGATGTCACGGCCACTGGCGTCGATCAGCGCGCGGGCTTCGCGCAGCTTGTCGAGGGTGCCGGGGATGAACTTCTGCCCGCCGAAGCCTGGGTTGACGCTCATCAGCAGGACCATGTCGACCTTATCCATCACGTACTTCAGCGCATCCAGGCCGGTGGCCGGGTTGAACACCAGGCCGGCCTTGCAGCCGCCGTCGCGGATCAGTTGCAGCGAGCGGTCGATGTGCTGGGAGGCTTCCGGGTGGAAGGTGATGTAGGTGGCGCCGGCCTCGATGAAGTCGCCGATGATGCGGTCGACCGGGCTGACCATCAGGTGCACGTCGATCGGCGCGGTCACGCCGTACTTGCGCAGGGCGCTGCAGACCATCGGGCCGATGGTCAGGTTGGGCACGTAGTGGTTGTCCATGACATCGAAGTGGACGATGTCGGCCCCGGCGGCCAGGACCTTGTCGACGTCCTCGCCCAGGCGGGCGAAATCGGCGGACAGAATGGAGGGGGCAATAGCGAAGGGCTGCATGGCGCACCTGTTGGGCAGAATCACGGTGGCGCGCATTGTAACTCAGGGAAGCGGATGAGGGCTGATTGGTATCAATTGGCCCCCCTTTCGCGGCACAAGGCCGCTCCTACAGGAGACCGCGATCCCTTGTAGGAGCGGCCTTGCGCCGCGAAAGGAGGGCAAAGCCCTCCCGGCAGTCAGGCCGGCTGCTGGGTCCTCAGCTTCTCGCTGCGCCCACGCAGCCACTCCAGGGTCAGCAGCAGGATCACCGAAAAGGCGATCAGCAAGGTGGCCGCCGCCGCGATGGTCGGGCTCAGGTTCTCGCGAATGCCGCTGAACATCTGCCGTGGCAGGGTCGCCTGCTCGGGCCCGGCGAGGAACAGGGTCACCACCACCTCATCGAACGACGTGGCGAAGGCGAACAGCGCGCCGGAGATCACCCCGGGGGCGATCAGCGGCAAGGTCACCCGACGGAAGGCCAGCAATGGCGAGGCCCCGAGGCTGGCCGCCGCGCGCACCAGGTTGTAGTTGAAGCCCTGCAGCGTGGCCGACACGGTGATGATCACGAACGGCACACCCAGCACCGCGTGCACCAGGATCAACGAGGTGAAGCTGTTGCCCATGCCCAACGGGGCGAAGAACAGGTAGCTGGCCACGCCGATGATCACCACCGGCACCACCATCGGCGAAATCACCAGCGCCATCACCAGCGACTTGCCGGGAAAGTCGCCGCGGGTCAGGCCGATGGCCGCCAGGGTGCCGAACACCATGGCCAGCACCGTGGCCGCCGGGGCGACGATGATGCTGTTCTTCAGGGCGCGCATCCATTCAGCGGAAGCGAAGAAGTCCTGGTACCAGTGCAGCGAGAAACCTTGCAGCGGGTACACCAGGAAGCTCCCGCTGTTGAACGACAGCGGGATGATCACCAGTACCGGCAGTACCAGGAACAGCAGGATCAGGCCGCACAGGATGCGCAGGCTGTAGAACCACACCCGTTCCACGGGCGACATGTAGGGGCTCAGCATGACAACGCTCCTCAGCTCAGGCGCAGGCGGCTGGCGCCGACCAGCCAGCTATAGATCAGGTACAGCAGCACGGTCGCCAGCAGCAACAGCCCGCCCAGGGCGGTGGCCATGCCCCAGTTGATGCTGGTGTTGGTGTAGAAGGCGACGAAGTAGCTGACCATCTGGTCGTTCGGGCTGCCCAGCAGCGCCGGGGTGATGTAGTAGCCGATGGCCAGGATGAACACCAGCAGGCAACCGGCGCCGACACCGGCATAGGTCTGTGGGAAGTACACCCGCCAGAAACTGGCGAACGGATGGCAACCCAGGGAAATCGCCGCGCGCATGTAACTGGGCGAAATACCCTTCATCACGCTGTACAGCGGCAGGATCATGAACGGCAGCAGGATGTGCACCATCGAGATGTACACGCCGGTGCGGTTGAACACCAGCTCCAGCGGTTGGTCGATGATGCCGATGGCCATCAGCGCGCTGTTGATCAGCCCGCCCGACTGCAACAGCACGATCCACGCCGCCACCCGCACCAGGATCGAGGTCCAGAACGGCAGCAGCACCAGGATCATCAGCAGGTTGCTCTGCCGGGTCGGCAAGTTGGCCAGCAGGTACGCCAGCGGGTAGGCCAGCACCAGGCAGATGGCGGTGATCACCACGCCCATCCACAGGGTGCGGGCAAAGATATCCAGGTAGATGGCCTGGTCCGGCGTGGCCTTGGCCAGTTCGCCGAGGTCGTCGATGCGGTGATCGACGGAGGCCAGCAGGTAGAAAGAGGTGACCGTGCTGGTGTTGCGGCGGATCGCCTGCCAGTAGGCCGGGTCACCCCAACGCTCATCCAGCGCTTGCAGGGCATCTTTATAGGACGCGGGCTCGGCCTTGAACGGCAGCGCACGCGCGGTCTTGGCCAGCAGGCTGCGGTAGCCGGCCAGCTCCATGTTCAGGCGCTTGGAGAGGTCGCCCAGGGTCTGGTTCTTGCGCGACTCGGCCAGGTCCTGGCTGAGGGCCTTGTAGACCTCCTCGCCGGGCAGGCTCTTGCCGTCCCACTGCGCCACCGCCTCGACGGTGCGCGGCAGGCCAGCGACCACCTCGGGGTTGCCGACGCTCTTGTACAGCAGCGCCGCGATCGGCACCAGGAACACCAGCAGGAGGAACAGCGCCAGCGGCGCGATCAACGCCTGGGCCTTCCAGCGGTTGACCCGCTCGGCATGCTTGAGGCGCTGCTTGAGGCTTTTACCCGCGCCTTCGTTGAGGGGCACTGCAATGGCCATGGCGAACTCCGGGAAATCAGGGAAACATCGAGGCCGCTTTACAATGACAGCGGTGACCTCAGGCTTGACGCGCTAACTGTAGGAGCGGCCTCGTGCCGCGAAAGGGCCGCGAAGCGGCCCCTGGATCTCAGCCGTGATGCACAAGATGCTGGGGGCTGCTTTGCAGCCCTTTCGCGGCACGAGGCCGCTCCTACAGACATCAGGGATTGTGTCCCTACTACTTCGCCGCCCAGGCGTTGAAGCGTTGCTCCAGCTGTTCGCTGTTGTCGGCCCAGAAGGCCACGTCGATCTGCACCTGGTTGGCGATGTTCTCAGGCGTGGTCGGCATGTCCTTCTTCACCGCATCGGCCAGCAGCGGGACGGCCTTGGAATTGGCCGGGCCGTAGGCGATGTTCTCGGAATAGGTCTTCTGCTGTTCGGGCTGGACGGTGTAGGCGATGAATTTCTTCGCTTCTTCCACATCCTTGGCGCCTTTCGGGATGGCCCAGGCGTCGAAGTCGTAGATGCCGCCGTTCCACACCACCTTCAGGTTGCTTTCTTTCTGCACCGCGGCGATCCGGCCGTTGTAGGCCGAGCTCATGACCACGTCACCCGAGGCCAGGTACTGCGGTGGCTGGGCACCAGCTTCCCACCACTGGATGCTTGGCTTGAGCTGATCGAGTTTCTTGAAGGCGCGGTCCTGACCTTCCTTGGTGCCGAGCACCTTGTACACTTCTTTTGGCGCGACGCCGTCGGCCATCAGGGCGAATTCGAGGGTGTACTTGGCGCCCTTGCGCAGGCCGCGCTTGCCCGGGAATTTCTTGGTGTCCCAGAAGTCGGCCCAACTGGTCGGGGCGGTCTTGAGCTTGTCGGCGTTGTAGGCCATCACCGTGGACCACACGAAGAAACCGACGCCGCATGGCTGGATGGCGCCCGGTACGTAGTCAGCCTCATCACCGAACAGGGCCGGGTCGAGTTCCTCGAACATGCCTTCGTCGCATCCACGGGCCAGCTCCGGCGACTCGACTTCCACAAGGTTCCAGGACACGCTCTTGGTGTCGACCATGGCCTTCACCTTGGCCATCTCGCCGTTGTACTCACCGGCGACGATCTTGCCCTTGCCAGCCTTCTCCCATGGCTCGTAGAACGCCTTGGTCTGGGCCGCCTTGTTGGCGCCGCCAAAGGAGATCACGGTCAGGTCGGCCGCCAGGGCCTGCCCGGCGGCGAACAGGCCAAGGGCCAGGGCGGTCAGTTTCAACTGCTTGCGCATTATTATTCTCTCCACAGTTCAGGGTTGGTGAAGCAAACCATCAATGGGCTTCGGCAATCGGATCGAGCGCGCGGGCGTGTTCCACCTCCCAGCCCAGCGGCACCACATCGCCCACGGCCAGGGCCGGGTCGAGCTCGGCGATCGGCTGCTTGACGAAGAAATCGGCCTTGCCGCACACCTCCAGGCGCACCCGCACGTGGTCGCCCAGGTAGATGAACTCGGCCACGCGGCCGGAGAAGCGGTTCACGCAGCTTTCGCTGTGGCCGTTCAGGCGCACGCGCTCCGGGCGGATCGACAGGGTCACCGGCTCGCCGGCCTGGCCGACGTTCACCGCCAGCGCCTCGACCCGCTCGCCACGGGCCAGTTGCACCTGGCAGCGCTTGCCGTCACTGGCCAGCAGGGTGCCGTTGAGGCGGTTGTTCTCGCCGATGAAGTTGGCGACGAAGGTGTTGCGCGGCTCTTCGTAGAGGGTGCGCGGGTCGGCGATCTGCTGGATCTCGCCCTGGTGGAACACCGCCACCCGGTCGGACATGGTCAGCGCCTCGCCCTGGTCGTGGGTCACGTAGACCACGGTCACGCCCAGGCGCTGGTGGATATGCTTGATCTCCATCTGCATGTGTTCGCGCAGTTGCTTGTCCAGGGCGCCGAGCGGTTCGTCCATCAGCACCAGCTGCGGCTCGAACACCAGGGCACGGGCCAGGGCCACGCGCTGCTGCTGACCGCCGGACAGCTGTCCGGGATAGCGCTTGGCGAAGGCGTCGAGCTGGACCATGCCGAGCACGCGCTTGACCCGCTCGCTGATGTCGGTCTTGCTCAGGTTGCGCACGGTCAGCGGGAATGCCAGGTTCTCGGCCACGGTCATATGCGGGAACAGCGCGTAATTCTGGAACACCATGCCGATGTCACGCTTGTGCGGCGGCACATTGTTGATCGAGCGTCCGGCCAGCAGGATTTCACCGGCGGTGGGGGTCTCGAAGCCGGCCAGCATCATCAGGCTGGTGGTCTTGCCCGAGCCGGACGGGCCGAGCAGGGTCAGGAACTCGCCCTTGCGGATGTCCAGGTTGAGGTCCTTGACGATCAGCGATTCGCCGTCGTAGCTCTTCTGCACACCTCGGAAGCTGACCAGCGTCTCGTTCGAATTCGCCTCGCTCATGCCCTGCACCTTCTTGTTGGAATGACTGCGTGGGCACAGCGTAGAAGAGGCGCAAGCGCCCGAAAATCGGGGGGGCTGAGAGATTGCCATCATCCGCATGGAAGACTTGCTGTAGGGATTGCCCTACAAGGATGGCGCTTTCAGGACAGACACATTCCCTTGTAGGAGCGGCCTTGCGCCGCGAAAGGGCTGCAGAGCAGCCCCGGCAATATAAGCTGAAGCCCAGGGGCTGCTCCTACAAAAAACCGGGCATGTCGCAATCAGACCAGCTTGTGCTCCATCGCGTACTTCACCAGCTCCGCCAGCGAGTTGACCTTGAGCTTCTGCATCAAGCGCGCCTTATGGGTGCTGATGGTCTTGTTCGACAGCGCCAACTGCTGGGCGATGTCATTGACGTTGGCGCCCTGGGCCAGGCGCTCGAACACCGAGAACTCGCGCTCGGACAGCAGCGTGTGCAACGGCCGGGTTTCGGTCAACCCCACCTCGAAGACCATGCGGTCGGCCAGGCTCGGGTCAATATAGCGCCCGCCACCGGCAACCCGGCGAATCGCGGTGAGCAGCAGCGCCGGGTCGCTGTCCTTGGTGGCGTAGCCCGCCGCCCCGGCCTTCAGCGCCCGCGCAGCCATCTGCGCTTCATCATGCATCGACAGCATCAGGATCGCCGGCGGGTTGCTCAATGCCAGGATCCGCGGGATGGCCTCCAGGCCATTCACCCCCGGCATGGAGATATCCAGCAGCACCACCTCACAAGGGGTATGGCGCAGGGTCTCCAGTAACTGCTCGCCGTTGCCCGCCTCGCCGGCGACCTGCATGTCCTTGGCCAGGCCAATCAACTGCTTGATGCCCTCACGGACGATGGTGTGGTCTTCCGCCACCAGCACTCGAATCACGATCGTTCTCTCCTACGCCAAAGGAATCGCCACGCTCAGGCTGCTGCCTTCGCCGGGCTCGCTCTCCAGGGTCATGTCGCCGCCCAGCATCAGCACGCGCTCACGCACCCCCACCAGGCCGAACGAAGTCGGCCGGGCCGCATCGACGGCGAACCCCACGCCATCGTCGATGACCGTCATGCGCAACTGCCCGCCTTCCTCGACCAGGGCGATCTGCACGGTGTGCGCCCGGGCATGGCGCATGACGTTGGTCAGCGCCTCCTGAAGGATGCGGAAGAGGCCGATGGCCTTGGCATCGCTCAAGGGCGGCAGTTGCTCCGGGACCTCGACCAGGCAGGGGATCTGCGTGCGGGCCTCGAAACGCCGCGCCTGCCACTCGATGGCCGAGGCGATCCCGGCATCCAGAATCGGCGGGCGCAACGCGCTGGCCACGTCACGCACCAGCTGGAACAGTTGGGCGATCAGGCGCTTCATGCTGGCCAGGCGCTCATGCAGCCCGGCGTCCAACTCGGCATAGGCCAGCTCGCACATCGACACCTCGAGCTTGAGCACCGTGAGCATCTGCCCGAGCTCGTCATGCACCTCGCGGGCGATGCGGGCCTTTTCCTCCTCGCGCACGCTTTCCAGGTGCGCCGACAATTCGCGCAGCTGCTCCTGGGAGGCGGCCAGGGCCAGCTCGGCCTGCTTGCCCTGGGTGATGTCCCAGACCACACCATCCCACACCATGCGCCCATCGGCCAGGCGGCGTGTGGTCGCCTTGATGTCGGCCCAGCGCTGTTCGCCCTGGCGGGTGAGGATACGGCCCTGCCACGACCAGTCCTGGTCGCTGGCCAGGGCCAGGTCCTGGACCCGGTGATAGTCGGCGCGGTCCTGGGGGTGGACCAGGTTGCGCAACCCCATCTGCGGGTGCTGGATCGCCGCCGGGGTATAGCCGACCAGCGCCTCGCTGCCTTCACTGATGTAGGGGAACTCCGGATCGCCCTCGGCCGGGTCGCGCTCCAGGCGGAACACCAGCCCCGGCACGTTGCCGGCAATGCCCTTGAGCCGCGCCTCGCTTTCGCGCAACGCGGCCAGGTCGCGCTGGCGCTCGGTGACATCGGCGAGGAACACCACCAGATACTCTGCATCGCGAAAACGCAGGAACGACAACGACAACTCGACCGGAAACAGGCTGCCGTCGGCGCGCCGGCACTGGCTTTCGAACTGCTGCTCGGCGCCATCCCCGGTGCGGGCGCGCCTCCACAACTCCAACCAGCGATCCATCTTCAGATTCGGTTCGATATCCACCAGCGGCCGCTCCAGCAATGCCCCCTCGGAATAGCCCAGCATGCGTTCGGCGGCATGGTTGGCGTAGCGCACATGGCTGTCCCAGTTGACCCAGAGGATGCCCACCGTGCTCTGGTCGATGGAGAACTGGCTCAGGCGCAAGGCTTCCTCGCGCACCTGGCGCTCCACCAGGCTCTCGCGGGCCGCCAGCAACCCCCGCTCCAGACTACGCTGCTGGCGACGCTGCCAGACCAGGGTGGCCAGGGCACACAACAGCAGCAGGCCGAACAGCAAGGCGAGGTTCTGCCAGAAGCCGGCGGACTCGGAAAAGCGTGGGTACTTGGGCTGCAACCAGCGCTGGTGCATCTGCTCCAGGGTCTTGGCCGGCAGGGCCTGCAAGGCGCGCTCGAGGATATCGGCGAACACGGGCCAGTCGCGTCGCGAACCGACACGCAGCAACTGCGGCAAACCGATGTCACCCACTACCGCCAGGTCGGCGAACTCGCCTTCGCGGGAAAGCCGGCTGAGTTGCGCCTCATCCAACACGGCGAAGCTGGCCTGGCCGCCCAGCACCAGCTGCAGCGCCTCACGCTCGTTGGGCACGCCCTGCAGATTGAGGTTGCCGTAATTGCTCCGCAGGTAGTCCGCCAGGGCACCTGGCATGCGCACAGCCATCCGCTCGTTGGCGGTCAGCTTCTCCAGCTCCACGGCCACCGCGCCGCTGCGCATCCCCACCACCAGTTGCGGCACACGCATGTAAGGGTCACTGAACAGCCACAGCCGCAGACTGGTGGGTGTCTGGGTCAAGCCGGGGGCGAAATCGATCTCGCCCGCCTGCAACGCGTGCTCCAGCGCCGCCTGATCCGGGAAGCCACGCCAGGTCAGGTCCAGCCGCAGTGCCTGGGACAGGGCGCCGATCAGTTCGACGTTGGCCCCGTAGAATTGCTGCAGTCGGCGGTCGAACTGGGCATAGGGCGCCTGCAGCACCAGACCGACGCGCAGGTCGCGGTGTTCGTCCAGCCACTGCTGCTGGGCCGGTTCCAGCACCACGGGTGGCGGCGCCTCCGGTTTTGCCAGGGCGATCAAGGGTAGACACAACCAGCCGATAACCCACAGGCAACGCACTCGCTTCATCTCTACGCTCGTCTTGGCAATGACGGCCGCCTGGCGTGGCCGTCGCGGGCAAATACCATTAGGCTGCCGGTATGATTCTGGCCTTGGATTGATCGATGTTCACACTTTATCGCACGACGCTGGCAATGTTCTGCCTGGCTTCGCTCCTGCCGTTCGGCGCTCGGGCCGCCGACGCCGAAAAACCGCAGGATGCCGCCGAAACTGCGGCCCCCGCTCCCCGACCAGCGCTGCTTGAACGCAGCCAGGACGACGCCCTGGCCCTTGAGCGCCAGGTGCCCAAGGCCGAGCAACAGACCTTGCAGGCCAATGGCGAGAACTTCCTGGCGCTGTGGAAGCCGGCCAACGACAGCGATCCGCAAGGCGCGGTGATCATTGTTCCCGGTGCCGGCGAAAGTGCTGACTGGCCAACCACCGTCGGCCCGCTGCGCCGTGGCTTCCCCGATGTCGGCTGGAGCACCCTGAGCCTGAGCCTGCCCGATCTGCTTGCAGAACGCCCGCAGGCCCGGGTCGAAGCCAAGCCGGTGGTCGAACCGAAAAAGGAAGAAGGCGAGTCGGCTCCAGCCAAGGACACGCCAGCAGACGCCAATGCCAATGTCGCCCAGGCCACCGCGCCCGAGGCGGATGCGGCCGACAGCACCGACGCGGTCGAGGCCGACCAGCACACCAGTGAGGAGGATGCCGAACGTATCTTCGCCCGCCTCGACGCCGCCGTGGCCTATGCCCAGCAGCAGAAAGCGCGCAGCATCGTGCTGCTGGGTAACGGCAGTGGCGCGTACTGGGCCGCGCGCTACCTCAGCGAGAAGCAGCCGCCCCAGGTGCAGAAACTGGTGATGGTCGCCGCACAGACGCCGGCGCGGGTGGAGCACGACCTGCTGAGCCTGACGCCGACCCTGAAAGTACCAACGGCTGATCTGTACTACACAACCCGCAGCCAGGATCGACTGGCTGCCCAACAACGCCTGCAAGCCAGCAAGCGCGAGAAAAACAGCCAGTACCGGCAGCTGTCGCTGATGGTCGTTCCAGGCAACAAGGCCGCCGAGCAGGAGCAATTGCTGCGCAGGGTACGCGGCTGGCTGAAGCCCAAGGAAGAGTGACGCGTATCGAGGGACAAGCCAACTCCAACAACGTGGGAGCGGGCTTGCCCTGCGATGGCAAACCTAAAGCCCGCGCCGCTTGCGAATCATGGCATAGGCCTGATGCAACTCGCGGGTATGCTCGGTCGCCTCGCGCACCTTGGCCTCACTGGCGCCACTGCCCACCAGCTTGTCCGGGTGATGTCGGCTGAGCAAACGCCGGTAGGCCTGCTTGACCTTGTCCGCCTCGGTATCCGGTTCCACCCCCAGCAGCCTCAACGCTGCGGCATAGGTCATCGCACCGCCCTCGACCGCCGACTTGCGCGGTTCATACTCCAGCGACATGGCCTGCACCTGGTTGCGACTGAGCCCCAACTGCTGCCCCCAGCCCAACAGCAGGTCGCGCTCCTGGCGCCCTGCCTTGCCGTCGGCCCAGACCATGCGCCAACAGGCACGCAGGGTACCCTCGGCAGCGTGAGGCTGCAGCTTGATCCGGCGCAGGTAGTGACCCAGCCGGCCCTTGCCCGACTTGCCGCGGTTGAACGCGGCAATCGCCCGCATCCGCGCAGGCTCGGCCAGGTCCAGCCGCGACATCTCCTGACGCGCCTGCTGGATATGCCCCTCGAGCACCCGGCCGTCGCTCTTGGCCAGGCGTCCGAGCAGGACAAACAGCAGTTCCTCGTCACGCAGCGCCGGGCGCCCACCCAGGCGCTCGCGCACATCCTCCCAACCCTGCAGTCGCAGGCGCCGATCCATGGCCTGTCCCAGCAACGCCCCCAGCAATGCCCCCGGGATGCTGGCCACGGCGAAACCGGCACCGGCACCAATCACTGTGCTCGGCCACCACATGTCAGGCACGCTCGCCGATCAGGCGCTCGACATCGGCCAGGCGCTCGAGGGTGCCGACATCGATCCAGTGGCCACGATAGTGCTCACCGCTCACCCGCCCCTCGGCCATGGCCTTGCGCAGTAGCGGGGCCAACTTGAACGCGCCGGCTTGGCAACCCTCGAACAGGGCCGGACTCAGCACCGAGATGCCGCTGAAGGTCAGCGTTCCCGGCGCTTCGTCACCATCGCTCACCTGGCCATCCGCCAGGCGGAAGTCGCCACGGCCGTGATGGCCGGGATTGTCCACCAGCACCAGGTGCGCCAGCCCTTGCAGGGGAGCATTCAGGCCTGTGAAGTCGTAGTCGGTCCAGACATCACCGTTGACCAGCAGGAACGGCGCATCCCCAAGCAGCGGCAGCGCCTTGAAGATCCCGCCACCGGTTTCCAGTGGCTCGCCCTCCGGGGAGTAGCGGATGCTCAGTCCGAAACGGCTGCCGTCGCCCAGGTGGTCCTCGATCTGCTGGCCGAGCCAGGCGTGGTTGATGACCACTTCACGGATACCGGCGCGGGCCAGTGCCTCGAGGTGGTATTCGATCAGCGGCTTGCCGGCGGCGGGCACCAGTGGCTTGGGCGTATGCAGGGTCAGCGGGCGCATGCGCTCGCCCTTGCCTGCCGCCAGGATCATCGCCTTCATGAACGCGCCTCGCCCTTGAGCTCGGCAATCAGTTGCCCCAGCTCGGCCAGTTCGGGACGGCGAGCGACCACTTCATCTATATAGGCGAAGAAACGCGGCACATCAGCGAGGTAACGCGGCTTGCCGTCACGGTGGCAGATGCGGGCGAAGATACCGATGACCTTGAGGTGGCGCTGCACGCCCATCAGGTCACTGGCGCGATGGAACGCTTCAAACTCGGACTGCACCGGGATACCGGCGGCGCGGGCCTTCTTCCAATAACCACGCAGCCAGCCTTCCACGCGCGGCTGCGGCCAGCTAAGGAAGGCGTCCTTGAACAGGCAGGTGATGTCGTAGGTGACTGGGCCGTAGACGGCATCCTGGAAGTCCAGCACGCCCGGGTTGGGGGTGCTCTGCATCAGATTGCGCGGCATGTAGTCGCGGTGCACCAGCACCTTGGGCTGGGCCAGGGCGCTGTCGATCAGCACCTGGCTGACCCGTTGCCAGGTGGCCTGCTGTGCTTCGCTGAAGCCCAGGCCAAGCTCGCGACCCACGTACCACTCGGGGAACAGCTCCACCTCGCGGCGCAGCAGGGCAACGTCGTAGCTGGGCAGCGGCGCGTCCATCGGCAGCCGCTGGAACGCCAGCAGCGCATCGATGGCATCGGCGAACAGCGCGTCGGCGTTGTCCGGGCCAATGATGTCCAGGTATGTCTGACGGCCCAGATCGCCCAACAACAGGAAACCACGCTCCAGGTCCTGGGCATGAATGACCGGCACGTTCACGCCCGCCGTGGCCAGCAGGTGGTCGATATCGACGAACGGACGGCAATTTTCCTGCGGCGGCGGCGCATCCATGATCACGAAGCTGTGGCCGGCGCTCCTCCCAGCGGAAATAACGGCGGAAACTCGCATCGCTGCTGGCGGCGGTCAGGCTGCCGGGGGGTACTTCGCCCCAGGCGTTGCTACGGAACAGGCTCTCCAGTTGCCCGGCAAGCCAGGCGGTCAGTTGTTGCAGGCGTACATCGTGATCGGGCATTACAAGGGTTCTCCGACGGCCCTAGCCGTCAAGCGGGTCATGCTTTATTATCCAGCATCTTTTTCAGACCATCGAGAGGCGTGCGGCCCCCACACGCGGGCAGATGGCACGCAGGAAGCCCGGACTAATAAGATGGCATTGAAATCCCCCGCGTTTCGTAGAAAGTTTCCATTGCTGGTGACAGGCGGTCTGCTGGCCCTGCAACCCCTGGCCACGTCGTACGTGGTGGCGGCCGAGCAGTTCGACTGCCAAGTTTCCGCTTCCGGTGGCTGGGACTGCAAGCCCAAGACCTCCGCCAACCTGCCTCCGCGCCCGGTTCATCCGGGTGCTGCCGCTGCCAGCTCGGGCGCCGAAGCGCCTGGCGAAGCCGCCGCGACCGAGGCCGAGAAGCCGATGCTGGTCACCGAGGCCAAGGGCCGCGGCCTGAAATCGCGCAGCGAAGACTACAGCCACCTGGACTGGGTCCCGCGCGAGAAGCTCACCGCTGCGCAGCTGGCCGAGACCGGCCCGTACTGCGGCGGCGCCTACATCGAGCCGACCCGCCCAGGCATGAACGACTCCACGCCCAAGGACGAGTCGCCCACCTACATCAACGCCAAGGTCTCCAAGTACCAGCAGGAGCAGCAGATCGCCACCCTCGCCGGTGACGTGGTCATGCGCCAGGGCAGCATGCAGGCCGAGGCGGACGAGGCCAACCTGTACCAGGCCGAGAACCGCGGCGAGCTCAAGGGCAACGTCAAGATCCGCGACAACGGCTCGCTGGTGGTCGGCGACGAGGCGCAGATCCAGCTCGACACCGGCGAAGCCCGGGTCGACAACGCCGAATACGTGATGCACAAGTCGCACATCCGCGGCAACGCGCTGTACGCCAAGCGCGCCGAGAACGCGATCATCCGCCTCAAGGACGGTACCTATACCACCTGTGAGCCGGGCAGCAACGCGTGGCAGCTCAAGGGCAACAACATCACCCTGAACCCGGCCACCGGCTTCGGCACCGCGACCAACGTGACGCTGCGGGTCAAGGATTTCCCGGTGTTCTACACACCGTACATCTACTTCCCGATCGACGACCGTCGCCAGTCCGGCTTCCTGCCGCCGTCGTTCAGCTCCAGCAGCGACACCGGCTTCATGCTGGTCACGCCGTACTACTTCAACCTGGCGCCTAACTACGACGCCACGTTGTACCCGCGCTACATGGCCAAGCGCGGCATGCTGATGGAAGGCGAGTTCCGCTACCTGACCAAGTCCAGCGAAGGGCAGTTCGGCGGCGCTTTCCTGAACGACAAGGACAACGACCGCGAACTGCAGACGGACTACAAGAAAGATCGCTGGATGGTCAACTGGCAGCACAAGGGCGGCCTGGACCAGCGCCTGATGGCCGAGGTCGACTACACCGACATCAGCGACCCGTTCTACTTCCAGGACCTGGAAACCGACCAGATCGGCGTGCAGAGCCGTGATTACATCAACCAGCGTGGCACGCTCACCTACCGTGGCGACTCCTACACCGCTGGCCTGAACGTGCACGCCTATGAGCTGGCAACCATTTCGCAGATCACGCCTTACGACCGCCTGCCTCAGCTGACCCTCAACGGCATGCTGCCATTCCACCCGGGCGGCCTGGACTTTGGTTACGAAGCCGAGGCGGTACGCTTCGATCGTGACCTGAAGAATGACTTCGTCCTGGACAAAGATGGTAATCCGGATGCCTCTGCCGGCCTCCCTGGCCGCCGGCTGGATGAAAACCTCTTCGGCGTTGCCCGCTCCAACGGCACCCGCCTCAACTTCGCACCCTCGATCAGCCTGCCGCTCGAGGCCAGCTACGGCTATGTCACGCCCAAGCTGAAGTACGTCTACACGCACTATGACCTCGACCTCGACAGCAAGGGCAAGAAAGACCTCGCCGACAACCCGGGCATGCTCGACGTGTATGGCGACTTCAAGAGCAATCAGAACCGCGATATTCCGGTCTTCAGTGTCGACAGTGGCCTGTACTTCGATCGCAATACACAGCTGTTCGGGACCAACTACCGCCAGACCCTCGAACCGCGTCTGTTCTACCTCTACGTGCCGTACAAGGACCAGACCGACATCCCGCTGTTCGACTCCGGCGAGAGCACCTTCAACTACTCGTCGCTGTTCCGCGACAACCGCTTCACCGGCACCGACCGCATCGGCGACGAGAACAAGCTGTCGCTGGGCGTGACCAACCGCTGGATCGAAGACAACGGTTTCCAGCGCCAGCGCTTCAGTATCGGCCAGGCTTTCTACTTCAAGGATCGCAAGGTCCAGCTGCCAGGTATCGACTACCGCACCCGAGTGGACAGCAAGTCGGATGTCTCGCCGTACGCGCTTGAATACGAATACGCTTTCAACCGCGACTGGCGCTTCAATTCGGACTACAACTGGGATCCGGACACCCACAGCCCTCGTTCGGGCAGCGCGATGTTCCACTACCAGCCCGAGGACAACCCGAACAAGGTCGTCAACCTCGGCTATCGCTACCGCAACGACCTGATCACCTACGACTCGCAGACCGGTAACTGGAAGGTCGGCGGTGGTGACTACGGTACGCCGGGCACGCCGGGCTACATCAAGGACTACTACAAGATCCAGCAGCACGACTTCTCGGTCATCTGGCCGATCGTGCCGCAATGGAGCGTCATTGCCCGCTGGCAGCATGACTACAACCGTAACCGCACGCTGGAAGCGATGGGCGGCTTCGAGTACGACAACTGCTGCTGGAAACTGCGCCTGATCAATCGCTACTGGATGGACTACGACGACTTCAGCCAGGCAATACCTGAAAACGAAAAGGGCGACCACGGGATCTTCCTGCAGATCGTGCTCAAAGGGCTCGGTGGTGTAGTCGGCAACAAGGTCGAATCGTTCCTGGACCAAGGCATTCAAGGTTACCGTACACGTGAAGAGCAAGCTTATTGATCGTCTGCGCCCGCTGATGCTGGGCGCCGCAATGCTGAGTGGCGCGGTGCATGCCGCGGTGCAACCCATCGACCGCATCGTGGCCACCGTCGACAATGACGTGGTCATGCAGAGCCAGCTGGACCAGCGCGTGCGCGAAGTGCAGCAGACCATCGCCAAGCGTGGCGGCGGTGTGCCGCCAACCAGCGCGCTGGAACAGCAAGTGTTGGAACGCCTGATCGTCGAAAACCTGCAACTGCAGATCGGCGAGCGCTCGGGTATCCGCATCACCGACGAAGAACTGAACCAGGCCGTCGGCACCATTGCCCAGCGCAATGGCATGTCGTTGGAGCAGTTCCGCGCCGCCCTGGCCCACGACGGCCTGTCGTACGACGATGCCCGCGAGCAGATCAAGCGCGAGATGATCATCAGCCGCGTGCGTCAGCGCCGGGTAGCCGAGCGTATCCAGGTGTCCGAGCAGGAAGTGAAGAACTTCCTCAACTCGGACCTGGGCAAGATGCAGATGTCCGAAGAGTACCGCCTGGCCAACATCCTCATCCCGACACCGGAAGGCGCCAACTCGGACGCCATCCAGGCTGCCGCCCGCCAGGTCGGCGATGTCTACCAGCAACTCCGGCAGGGCAAGGACTTCGGCCAGATGGCCATTGAGCGTTCCGCCAGCGAGAACGCCCTGGAAGGCGGCGAGATGGGCTGGCGCAAGGCTGGCCAGCTGCCACCTGACTTCGCCAAGATGCTCAGCAGCATGGCCATTGGCGATATCACCCAACCGATCCGCATCCCCAACGGCTTCATCATCCTCAAGCTCGAGGAGAAGCGCGGTGGCAGCGAGAGCATCCTGCGCGACGAAGTGCATGTACGCCACATCCTGATCAAGCCGAGCGAGATCCGCAGCGAAGCCGCCACCGAGCAACTGGCCGAGCGTCTGTACGACCGGATCCAGAACGGTGAAGACTTCGCCGAACTGGCGAAGAGCTTCTCGGAAGACCCGGGCTCCGCGCTCAACGGCGGCGACCTCAACTGGGTCGACCCGAACAGCCTGGTGCCGGAGTTCCGCGAGCAGATGGCCAACGCCCAGCAAGGCGTGGTGACCAAGCCATTCAAGACCCAGTACGGCTGGCATGTGCTGGAAGTCCTGGGCCGCCGCGCCACCGACAGCACCGAGCAGGCGCGCGAGCAGCAGGCCATGAACGTCCTGCGTAACCGCAAGTACGACGAAGAGCTGCAGAACTGGCTGCGCCAGATCCGCGACGAAGCCTACGTTGAAATCAAGCTGCCTGGCGTCGACCAGGCCGCCCAGTGAAGCCCCAGCGCTTCGCCGTCACGCCCGGCGAGCCGGCCGGCATAGGTCCCGACCTGTGCCTGCTGCTCGCCGCCGAGGCCCAGCCCCACCCCCTGATCGCCATCACCAGCCGTGACCTGCTCGCCGAGCGGGCCACGCAGCTGGGGCTGGCCGTCAGCCTGCTGCCCGTCACCCCCGACAGTTTCCCCAGCCTGCCAGCCCCCGCCGGCAGCCTGTACGTCTGGGACACACCACTGGCCAACCCGGTGGTGGCCGGACAGCTGGACAAAGCCAACGCCGCGTTCGTGCTGGAGACGCTGACCCGGGCCGGCCAGGGCTGCCTCGACGGGCAGTTCGCCGGGATGATCACCGCCCCCGTGCACAAGGGTGTGATCAACGAGTGTGGCATTGCCTTCTCCGGTCACACCGAATTCCTCGCCGACCTCACCCATACCGCGCAAGTGGTGATGATGCTGGCCACCCGAGGATTACGCGTGGCCCTGGTGACCACCCACCTGCCCCTGCGCGATATTGCCGACGCCATCACCGGCGAACGCCTGGAGCGCGTCACCCGCATCCTGCATGCGGACATGCGCGACAAGTTCGGCATCGCCAACCCACGCATCCTGGTCTGCGGGCTCAACCCGCATGCCGGAGAAGGCGGCCACCTGGGCCGCGAAGAAATTGACATCATCGAGCCGGCGCTGCAGCGCCTGCGCGCCGAAGGCATGGACCTGCGCGGTCCGCTGCCGGCCGATACCCTGTTTACCCCCAAATATCTGGAGCACTGCGATGCGGTGCTGGCGATGTACCACGACCAAGGCCTGCCCGTACTCAAGTACAAGGGCTTCGGCGCCGCGGTCAACGTGACGCTGGGCCTGCCGATCATCCGTACCTCGGTCGACCACGGCACTGCCCTGGACCTGGCCGGCACCGGTCGAATCGATACCGGCAGCCTGCGCGTCGCATTGGAAACCGCCTACCAGATGGCCGAGAACCGACCATGACCGAGCACTACCAACACCGGGCGCGCAAGCGCTTCGGCCAGAACTTCCTGCATGACGCCGGAATCATCGACCGCATCCTGCGGGCAATCAACGCCAAGGCCGGCGAACACCTGCTTGAAATCGGCCCGGGCCAGGGCGCCCTGACCGAGGGTCTGCTGGGCAGCGGCGCACAGCTGGACGTGGTGGAGCTGGACAAGGACCTGGTGCCGATCCTGCAACACAAGTTCGCCGGGCGCGACAACTTCCGCCTGCACCAGGGTGATGCCCTGAAGTTCGACTTCAACCAGTTGGGCGTGCCAGAGCGTAGCCTGAAGGTGGTCGGCAACCTGCCCTACAATATCTCCACCCCGCTGATCTTCCATCTGCTCAGCCACGCCGGGCTGATCCGCGACATGCACTTCATGCTGCAGAAGGAAGTGGTCGAGCGCATGGCTGCCGGCCCGGGTGGCGGTGACTGGGGGCGCCTGTCGATCATGGTGCAGTACCACTGCCGGGTCGAGCACCTGTTCAACGTTGGCCCTGGCGCCTTCAACCCGCCGCCGAAAGTGGACTCGGCCATCGTCCGCCTGGTGCCGCACGCAGTGCTGCCTCATCCGGCCAAGGATGCGCGACTGCTGGAACAGGTGGTACGCGAGGCGTTCAACCAGCGCCGCAAGACCCTGCGCAATACCCTGAAAGGTCTGCTCGACAGCGCGGCCATCGAAGCCGCCGGTGTGGACGGCAGCCTGCGCCCCGAGCAGCTGGACCTGGCCGCCTTCGTGCGCCTGGCTGACCAGTTGGCTGATCAGCAAGCCTGATATCGCCTGTACCGGCCTCTTCGCGGGTAAACCCGCTCCC
The DNA here is from genome assembly GCF_057284075.1 of Pseudomonas sp. TE31087. Classification (NCBI taxonomy): domain Bacteria; kingdom Pseudomonadati; phylum Pseudomonadota; class Gammaproteobacteria; order Pseudomonadales; family Pseudomonadaceae; genus Pseudomonas; species Pseudomonas sp. TE31087. The sequence goes on along the minus strand of NZ_JBXVNN010000001.1, from coordinate 4,774,769 downwards.
ACAGTGACCGCGTGCGATTCCTGTGGGAGCGGGTTTACCCGCGAAGAGGCCGGTACTGATAACAACGATCTCAAGCCCCACCCCGCTGGCCCTCCCCCCTCTCAATGGCCTAGACTGCGTTATTGCGTCAGTTCGCCCAAGGCCCTTGCATGTCCGACCCCCGCTATCAGATCGACGTCAGCGTCGTGACCCGCTACCTCAAAGACCAATCCGACCCCGAAAGCAGCCGTTTCGCCTTCGCCTACACCATCACCGTGCAGAACAACGGCACGGTCACGGCCAAGCTGATGTCCCGCCACTGGCTGATCACCAACGGTGACGGCGAGGTCGAGGAAGTGCGCGGCGCCGGCGTGATCGGCCAGCAACCGCTGATCGAGCCCGGCCAGAGCCACACCTACAGCAGCGGCGCAGTCATCAGCACCCGCGTCGGCACCATGCAGGGCAGCTACCAGATGTTCGCCGAGGACGGCAAGCGCTTCGACGCCACGATCGCCCCGTTCCGCCTGGCCGTGCCCGGGGCCCTGCACTGATGGCCACCTATGCGGTCGGCGACCTGCAAGGTTGCCTGCAACCGCTCAAGTGCCTGCTCGAACGCGTACGCTTCAACCCGGCCGTCGACCGCCTGTGGCTGGTGGGTGACCTGGTAAACCGCGGCCCCGAGTCCCTCGAGACCCTGCGCTACCTGTATTCGATCCGCCATGCGCTGGTCTGCGTGCTGGGCAATCACGACCTGCACCTGCTGGCGGCGTGGCACAACGTCGAGCGCCTGAAGAAAAGCGACACCCTGCGCGAAATCATCGAGGCCCCGGACGCCGACCAGTTGTTCGACTGGCTGCGCCAGCAGAAGCTGTTGCACTACGACGAGGCCCGCGGCATCGCCATGGTCCATGCTGGCATTCCACCGCAATGGACCCTGGGCAAGGCGCTGGAGCTCGCGGCCGAGGTCGAGGAAGTGCTGCGCGACGACGGCCGCCTGAAGCTGTACCTGGACGGCATGTACGGCAACGAGCCGAACAAGTGGAGCAAGGACCTGGCCGGCGTCGAGCGCCTGCGCGTGATCACCAACTACTTCACCCGCATGCGCTTCTGCACCGCCGCCGGCAAACTCGACCTCAAGACCAAGGAGGGCGCCGACAGCGCCCCCAAGGGTTACAAGCCGTGGTTCGATCACCCGGACCGCCGCTCGCGTCATGTGAAGATCATCTTCGGCCACTGGGCCGCCCTCGAAGGCCGCGTTGATGTGCCCGGCGTGATCGCCCTGGACACCGGCTGCGTCTGGGGCGGCGCGATGACCCTGTACAATGTCGACAGTGGTGAGTTCCACCGCTGCGACTGCACCCGCGAGGGCACCCCGCGCCCGCCGGCTCCACTCAACGAACACCCCTGAAGGAACCGCACCCATGAGCGAATTCAAGCGCATTACCCCAGAGCAAGCCCTCGCCCTGCGTGCGCAAGGCGCGGTCGTGGTCGACATTCGCGACCCGCAGGCCTATGCCGCCGGGCACATCGCCGGCGCCACTCATCTGGATAATCACTCGGTTGCCGATTTCATCCGCAACGCCGACCTGGACGCGCCTACACTGGTTGTCTGCTACCACGGCAATTCCAGCCAGAGCGCTGCCGCCTACCTGGTCGGCCAGGGCTTCTCCAACGTCTACAGCATCGACGGTGGCTTCGAGCTGTGGCGCAACACCTACCCGGCGGAAACCGCCCAGGGCAGCGCCGAATAATTTTTTCATTTTTCCTCCAGCCCGCGCTTGGCGCGGGCTTGCGCCCGACCTGACGAACGGTCGCAGGCCTCTTCTCGGCTCCCCGCCCTTGACCTTGCGTATAACCAACTATCCTTAAGCCCAGGCCATCCAAAAAAGGGGAGAGCCGGTACACCGGCGTGCGGGTCATCGGTAGCGTTCCAAGGTGTTCTGGGGGGTATACAGCAATCGGCGAGCCCGGTTGCATGCCAGCATCAGCTGACTGATCCGGCGTCGTCTCCACGTATCGAGCGAGGTGACGTCATGAGCATTTTTAGCCACTTCCAACAACGTTTCGAGTCCACCCGCCAGGAAGAACTTTCGCTGCAGGAGTACCTCGAGCTGTGCAAAGAGGATCGCAGCGCCTATGCCTCGGCGGCCGAGCGGCTGTTGCTGGCCATCGGCGAACCAGAGCTGATCGACACCTCAAGCAACTCCAGGCTGTCGCGGATCTTCTCCAACAAGGTGATCCGCCGCTATCCGGCCTTTGCCGACTTCCATGGCATGGAAGAGTGCATCGACCAGATCGTCTCCTACTTCCGCCATGCCGCCCAAGGCCTGGAAGAGAAGAAACAGATCCTCTACCTGCTGGGCCCGGTGGGCGGCGGTAAATCGTCGCTGGCCGAGAAACTCAAGCAACTGATGGAAAAGGTGCCGTTCTACGCCATCAAGGACTCGCCGGTATTCGAATCGCCCCTGGGCCTGTTCAATGCCGCCGAGGACGGCCAGATCCTCGAAGAGGAATACGGCATCTCGCGCCGCTACCTCAACACCATCATGTCGCCCTGGGCCACCAAGCGCCTGCAGGAGTTCGGCGGCGACATCAGCAAGTTCAGGGTGGTCAAGCTCTACCCGTCCATCCTCAACCAGATCGCCATCGCCAAGACCGAGCCGGGCGACGAGAACAACCAGGACATCTCTGCCCTGGTGGGCAAGGTGGATATCCGCAAGCTCGAGGAATTCCCGCAGAACGACGCCGACGCCTACAGCTATTCGGGCGCCCTGTGCCGGGCCAACCAGGGCCTGATGGAATTCGTCGAGATGTTCAAGGCGCCGATCAAGGTCCTGCACCCGTTGCTCACCGCGACCCAGGAAGGCAACTACAACAGCACCGAGGGGCTGGGCGCGATCCCCTACTCCGGGATCCTGCTGGCCCACTCCAACGAATCGGAGTGGCACACCTTCCGCAACAACAAGAACAACGAGGCGTTCATCGACCGGATCTACATCGTCAAGGTGCCGTACTGCCTGCGCGTCAGCGACGAGATCAAGATCTACGACAAGCTGCTGATCAACAGCTCCCTGGCCAAGGCGCACTGCGCGCCGGACACCTTGAAGATGCTGGCCCAGTTCACCGTGCTCTCACGCCTGAAGGAGCCCGAGAACTCCAACATCTACTCGAAGATGCGCGTGTACGACGGCGAGAACCTCAAGGACACCGACCCGAAAGCCAAGTCGATCCAGGAGTACCGCGACTCTGCGGGTGTCGACGAGGGCATGAACGGCCTGTCGACCCGCTTCGCCTTCAAGATCCTTTCCAAGGTGTTCAACTTCGACCCTCACGAGGTGGCGGCCAACCCAGTGCACCTGCTGTATGTGCTGGAGCAGCAGATCGAGCAGGAGCAGTTCCCCGCCGAGGTGCGCGAGCGCTACCTGCGCTACCTGAAGGAATACCTGGCACCGCGCTACATCGAGTTCATCGGCAAGGAAATCCAGACCGCCTACCTGGAGTCCTACAGCGAGTACGGCCAGAACATCTTCGACCGTTACGTGCTGTACGCCGACTTCTGGATCCAGGACCAGGAGTACCGCGACCCGGAAACCGGCGAGATCCTCAACCGCATCGCCCTCAACGAAGAGCTGGAGAAGATCGAGAAGCCGGCCGGCATCAGCAATCCGAAGGATTTCCGCAACGAGATCGTCAACTTCGTGCTGCGCGCCCGGGCCAACAACAACGGCAAGAACCCCAGCTGGCTCAGCTATGAGAAGCTGCGGGTGGTGATCGAGAAGAAGATGTTCTCCAACACCGAGGACCTGCTGCCGGTCATCAGCTTCAACGCCAAGGCCAGCAAGGAGGATCAACAGAAGCACAACGACTTCGTCACCCGGATGGTGGAGCGTGGCTACACCGACAAGCAGGTTCGACTGCTGTCGGAATGGTACCTGCGGGTCAGGAAATCGCAATAAGGCGACACGCTACACGCCGTGCGTCCGAGGCTGGCCTTGCCGGCCCGGACGGCGGCGGCTGCTTTTACGCGCAGCTCGTAGCTTGAAGCATGCAGCTGTTCCCAGCTACCGGAGGGACCATGAGCTACGTAATCGACCGACGCCTGAACGGCAAGAACAAGAGCACGGTCAATCGCCAGCGCTTCCTGCGGCGTTACCGTGAACACATCAAGAAGGCCGTCGAAGAGGCCGTGAGCCGCCGCTCCATCATGGACATGGAGCATGGCGAACAGATCAGCATCCCGGGTCGTGACATCGACGAACCGGTGCTGCACCACGGTCGTGGCGGCAAGCAGACCATCGTCCACCCCGGCAACAAGGAATTCACCGCCGGCGAACACATCGCCCGGCCACAAGGTGGCGGCGGTGGCAGTGGCCGCGGCAAGGCCGGCAACTCCGGCGAGGGCATGGACGACTTCGTGTTCCAGATCACCCAGGAAGAATTCCTCGAATTCATGTTCGAGGACCTGGAGCTGCCTAACCTGGTCAAGCGCCACCTGACCGGTGCCGACACCTTCAAGACCGTACGCGCGGGCATTGCCAACGAGGGCAACCCGTCGCGCATCAACATCGTCCGCACCCTGCGCTCGGCCCACGCCCGGCGCATCGCCCTGACCGGCAGCAGCCGCGCCCTGCTGCGCGAGGCGCAGAAGGAGCTGGACCGGCTCAAGGTCGAGGAACCGGACAACTTCACCGACATCCAGGACACCGAGATCGAGATCGAGCGGCTCAAGGCGCGCATCAACCGCCTGCCGTTCCTCGACACCTTCGACCTGAAGTACAACCTGCTGGTCAAGCAGCCCAACCCCAGCTCCAAGGCGGTGATGTTCTGCCTGATGGACGTGTCCGGCTCCATGACCCAGGCCACCAAGGACATCGCCAAGCGCTTCTTCATCCTGTTGTACCTGTTCCTCAAGCGCAACTACGACCGCATCGAGGTGGTGTTTATCCGCCACCACACCAGCGCCCGTGAAGTGGACGAGGAAGAGTTCTTCTACTCCCGCGAGACCGGCGGCACCATCGTCTCCAGCGCGCTCAAGCTGATGCAGGAGATCATGGCCGAGCGCTATCCGGCCAGCGACTGGAACATCTACGCCGCCCAGGCCTCGGACGGCGACAACTGGAACGACGACTCGCCGATCTGCCGCGACATCCTCGCCAACCAGATCATGCAGCACGTGCAGTACTACACTTACGTCGAGATCACCCCACGCGAACACCAGGCGCTGTGGTACGAGTACGAGCGCATCGGCGAAGCGTTCCCCGACACCTTCGCCCAGCAGCAGTTGGTATCGGCCGGCGATATCTACCCGGTCTTCCGTGAACTCTTCCAGCGCAGGTTAGCCACATGACCGCCAGAGAGCAGAGACGCCAGCCCATCTCCACCGGCTCCGAATGGACGTTCGAGCTGATCCAGACCTACGACCGCGAGATCAGTCGCCTGGCCGCTCGCTACGCCCTGGACACCTACCCCAACCAGATCGAAGTGATCACCGCCGAGCAGATGATGGACGCCTACGCCTCGGTGGGCATGCCGCTGGGCTATCACCACTGGTCCTACGGCAAGCAGTTTCTCAGCACCGAGAAGTCCTACAGCCGTGGCCAGATGGGCCTAGCCTACGAGATCGTGATCAACTCCGATCCGTGTATCGCCTACCTGATGGAAGAGAACACCATGTGCATGCAGGCACTGGTGATCGCCCACGCCTGCTACGGCCACAACAGCTTCTTCAAAGGCAACTACCTGTTCCGCACTTGGACCGACGCCAGCTCGATCATCGACTACCTGGTGTTCGCCAAGCAGTACATCGCTCAATGCGAGGAGCGCCACGGCATCGATGCCGTCGAGGACCTGATCGACTCCTGCCACGCCCTGATGAACTACGGCGTGGACCGCTACAAGCGCCCCTACCCCATTTCCGCCGAGGAAGAGCGGCGTCGGCAGAAGGAGCGCGAGGAGCACCTGCAACGGCAGATCAACGACCTCTGGCGCACCATCCCCAAGGGCGCCGAAAAAGGCGGCGAGAGAGACGACGCACGCTTCCCGGCCGAGCCCCAGGAGAACATCCTCTACTTCATCGAGAAGCACGCCCCGCTGCTGGAGCCCTGGCAGCGCGAAGTGGTGCGCATCGTGCGCAAGATCGCCCAGTATTTCTACCCGCAGCGCCAGACTCAGGTGATGAACGAAGGCTGGGCGACCTTCTGGCACTACACCCTGATGAACGACCTGTACGACGAGGGGCTGATCACCGAAGGCTTCATGATGGAGTTCCTGCAGTCGCACACCAGCGTGGTGTTCCAGCCTGGCTTCGACAGCCCCTACTACAGCGGCATAAACCCCTATGCCCTGGGCTTTGCCATGTACACCGACATCCGCCGCATGTGCGAGTACCCCACCGATGAGGATCGCCGCTGGTTCCCGGAGATCGCCGGCAGCGACTGGCTGTCGACGATCAAGTTCGCCATGAGCAGCTTCAAGGATGAAAGCTTCATCCTGCAGTACCTGTCACCCAAGGTGATGCGCGACCTCAAGCTGTTCAGCATCCTCGATGACGACCAGCGTGACGACCTGCTGGTGCCGGCGATCCATGACGAGGACGGCTACCGCACCATCCGCGAGCAGCTGGCCGCGCAGTACAACCTGGGCAACCGCGAACCCAACGTGCAGATCTGGAGCATCGACCGGCGCGGCGACCGCTCGCTGACCCTGCGTCACCAGCAGCACAACCGCAAACCGCTGGGCGACTCCACCGAGGAGGTGCTCAAGCACCTGCATCGCCTGTGGGGCTTCGATATCCACCTGGAGACCGTGCAGGGCGACCAGGTGATGAAGACCCACCACATGCCGCCCCGCAGCGAGCACAGCGAGGCCGGCGACTACGGGCGCATGGACCTGGCCGTGGTGCACCACCTCTAGCCATCACCCACCTCCATGGCTGCCGACAAGGTATCCTGTCGGCAGAAATGGAGGTTTCACATGCAGATCTACAAGGTTGGCGGCGCTGTGCGCGACCGCCTGCTTGGCCGCCCGGTCAGCGACGTCGACTGGCTGGTGGTTGGCGCCACCGTCGAACAGATGCAGGCCCAGGGATTCCGCCCGGTCGGGGCCGATTTCCCGGTGTTCCTGCACCCGAAGACCGGTGAGGAATATGCCCTTGCCCGTACCGAGCGCAAGAGCGGGCGCGGTTATGGCGGTTTCACCTTTCACGCAAGCCCCGAAGTCACCCTCGAAGAAGATCTGGTTCGTCGCGACCTGACCATCAATGCCATGGCCGAGGATGAACACGGCGTACTGCACGATCCCTATCACGGCAAGGCCGATCTCGAGCAGCGGATCCTGCGTCATGTTTCCCCGGCGTTCGCTGAAGATCCGCTTCGAGTTCTACGTGTTGCGCGCTTTGCGGCCCGCTACGCGCCCCTGGGTTTCCACGTCGCCGACGACACCTTGAAGCTGATGCGCCAGATCGCCGAGTCGGGCGAGCTGCAGGCGCTGACCGCCGAGCGCAGCTGGAAGGAGATCGAACGGGCATTGATGGAAAGCGAGCCACAGGTGTTCATCGAGGTGCTGCTCAGTTGCGGCGCGCTGAACGAGCTGATGCCAGAGCTGGAGCACGGCGCCGATACACTGGCTGCGTTGCACCAGGCGGCCAGGCACCAGCAACCACTGCCGGTGCGCTGGGCATGCCTGCTGCGCGGGTTGCAGCCAACGGCGATCAAGGCACTCAACCAGCGCTTCAAGGTCCCGCGCGAATGCCAGGAACTGGCAGTACTGGTAGGAGAGTTCGCCGAACGGGCCGATGAAGCCCAGGCACTGGAGCCGACAAGCCTGCTGGAGTTGCTGCAGAAGTTCGATGTGTATCGACGACCGCAACGCTTCGAGGATTTCATCGCCGCGTGCGAAATGGCTGCGCCAGGCTCGGCGTACCCTCAGGGCATGTACCTGCGGGGAGCCGCTGAAGCGGCGCGGGCAGTGGAGGTGAAGTCGCTGGTTGAGAAAGGACTGACCGGAAAGGCCTTGGGTGACGCACTGAAAGACAAACGGCTGAAGGCGCTCGAAGCATACCAATCAGCTTGATCTGCCCCCGCCCTTCGCGGCTAAACCCGCTCCCACAGGCGTGGCGCGTGGCTTGAGGGCTGCGCGGTCGCTGTGGGAGCGGCTTCAGCCGCGAACACCGGCGCAGCCGGTGCCAGGTACCGCGTAGCCTGCTTCGCGGCGGTGCGGCGGTCCGATAAACCCGCTCCCACAGGGATCGCGCCAGATTCTAAAAATTGAGCAAGACAGTTGCTCCCACAGGTTTTTCACCGCCCTCAACAGCGGCGCGATACCTGTGGGAGCGGGTTTACCCGCGAAGAGGGCGGTACTGGCTTACATCAGAGTCAGCTGCAACCCTCGCCATTCGAACGGCACCGGCGCCAGTACCTGTTCAATGCTCGCCTCCCGCCACAGCTGCCCCATGGACTTGCCCTCGCCCGGATGCACCAGTTCCGGTGCCAGCAACGACAACGGCCACAGCACAAAGGCGTTCTTCACGATCTCCGCCCGCGGCAGCACCAGACCATTGAACGTGCCACACAGGTCATCGAACATCAGTACATCGATATCCAGCGGCAGCCCCTTGCGATCCGGGGCGTAGCGGCCATTTTCGGCCTCGATGAACTTGAGCCGGCGGTCGAGTTCCAGCAGTGGCAGGTCGGTGCATCCGCGCACCACCAGGTTGTAAAACGGGCCGCTCTTGATTCCCACGGCCTGGCTCTCGAACACTGCGGAGCAGTGCATGTCACTGAGCATGCCAGCCAACGCATCAAGCCCCGCACACAAGTGCCGCTCGCGGTCGATGTTGCTGCCCAGCCCGAGATATACCGTACTCAGAGACATCCGCGCTCGATCTCCACGCCTACACCGCCACGGGCCGCAGGCACCGCGCCCGGCTTGGTCAGCTTCAGCCGCACCCAGGGGATGTTGAACTCGGCCATCAGCACCGCCACCAGACGCTCGGCGAAGGTCTCCACCAGCTCGAAGCGCGCCTGCTCGGCAAAGGCCTGGACGCGCGCCGAGACACTGGCATAGTCCAGCGCCAGTGACAGGTCGTCACCGGCCGCCGCCGGGCGGTTGTCCCAGGCGAAACTCAGGTCCAGGCGCAGGCACTGGCGAATATCCCGCTCCCAGTCATAGGCACCGATGACGGTATCGACTTCCAGGCCTTCGATGAACACTCTGTCCAAGCACTTCTCTCCACAGCACGACAAGGGCGACGGGCGCCGTTAGAATCAGGGCGTCCTCGCCCGGAATAGTTAGCATGTTTTGGTCACTGGCGCTGCTTGCCTACCTGCTCGGCTCTCTGTCCTTCGCCATCGTCCTGAGCCGCCTCAGCGGCAGCCCCGACCCGCGCTCCAGCGGCTCGGGCAATGCCGGCGCGACCAACATGCTACGCCTGGCAGGCCGCAAGCTGGCGATCCTGACGCTGCTCGGCGACCTGTGCAAGGGCATGTTGCCAGTACTGCTGGCCCGCCTGGCCGGGCTCGACCAGCAGGAACAGGCCTGGGTCGGCATCTGCGCGGTGCTCGGCCACCTGTTCCCGGTGTACTTCCGTTTCCAGGGCGGCAAGGGCGTGGCCACCGCCGCCGGCATGCTCATGGCGTTGTACTTTCCCGCCGCACTGCTGGCCATCGGCGCCTGGCTGCTGACCTTCTACCTGACCCGCACCAGCTCGCTGGCAGCCTTGATCGCCACGCCGCTGACGCTGCCATTGCTGGCCTGGCGCGAGCCCGAAGCGCTGTTGCCGATGACGGTGTTGACGATCCTGATCGTCTGGCGCCACCGCAACAACCTGCGTGACCTGTTCGCCGGGCGCGAACGCCATTTCTGAGGCGCGCGCATGACCCCGGCGCGGCTCACACCGCCGGCAACTGCTCCATCGGCCAGCGCGCCTGCACGCTGATGGCCAGGTCCTGCTGCTGCCCGGCCAGCAGGCGCTGGCAACCGGCGTAGGCGATCATCGCGCCGTTGTCAGTGCAGAACCGTGGACGGGCGTAATAGACATTGCCCTTGATGCTGGCCAGCATGTCTTCCAGCGAAGCACGCAAGGCGGTGTTGGCACTCACGCCGCCGGCGATGACCAGACGCTTGAGGCCTGTCTGCTTGAGGGCGCGCTTGCACTTGATGGTCAGAGTCTCCACCACCGCCTGCTGGAACGCCAGCGACACGTCGCAACGGGTTTGCTCGTTGTCGTCCCCGGCGTCGCGGCATTGCTGCCAGGTGTTCAGGGCGAAGGTCTTGAGGCCGCTGAAACTGAACTGCAGGCCTGGCCGATCGCACATCGGCCGCGGGAACACGAAGCGCCCGGGCGTGCCTTGCTCGGCCAGGCGGGCGATTTCCGGTCCACCCGGATAATTGAGGCCGATCAGCTTGGCGGTCTTGTCGAAGGCTTCGCCAGCGGCGTCGTCCAGGCTCTCGCCCAGCAGCTCGTACTGGCCGATGCCATCGACCCGCACCAGCTGGGTGTGGCCGCCCGACACCAACAAAGCGACGAACGGAAACTCCGGTGGCTGCTCCTCGAGCATCGGCGCCAGCAGATGGCCTTCCATATGGTGCACGCCGATCGCCGGAATATCCCAGGCGAAGGCCAGCGCCTGGGCGCAGGAGGCGCCCACCAGCAGCGCGCCGACCAGGCCAGGACCCGCGGTGTAGGCGATCGCGTCGATCTCGGTGGCGACGCAGTCGGCTTCCTGCAGCACCTGGCGAATCAGCGGCAGCATGCGCTTGACGTGGTCGCGCGAGGCGAGCTCGGGCACCACGCCGCCGTAGACGCGATGCAGGTCGATCTGGCTGAACAGCGCGTCGGCCAGCAGGCCGCGCTCACTGTCGTATAATGCGACGCCAGTTTCGTCGCAGGATGTTTCCAATCCCAGTACTAGCATGGGTCCGTGCCTTGTCGAGGCTGAATTCGAAGGCGCGCATGATAGTCCCCGTGTCCGGTGCCGACCAGCGGTTTTCGATCAGAGGCTTTGCATTCCGGCCAGCTAAGGGTTAACATCCGCAACCCTTGAAAACCGACGTTCTCCAGCACACCTTATGTTTTGCCAGGAGCACGTCTACCCCGGTAATGAATTAAGGTAGCCCTGGATGCCAGCCGTCAAAGTTAAAGAGAACGAACCCTTCGACGTAGCTCTGCGTCGTTTCAAGCGCTCCTGCGAAAAAGCCGGTGTACTGGCTGAAGTTCGTAGCCGCGAGTTTTACGAGAAGCCGACCGCCGAGCGCAAGCGCAAAGCCGCTGCCGCTGTAAAGCGTCACGCCAAGAAGGTTCAGCGCGAACAGCGCCGCGCCGTTCGTCTGTACTAAGTACAGCCGTTCTACGCAAAGCTTCTGCCATGCCCGGCCTCGTGCCGGGCTGATGGCAGCGGTCGCTTCAAACCCTTGGCCATGCGCCTTGGGTGCCCCGGCAAAAGCCATGGGCAACCTGCATCAACGCGTCAGAACTGGTCCTTGACCAGGCGTGCACGTCCTTTCTGACGAGCCCTTCATGGGCTGGTGACGAGCACACTCCTCTTCCTGCTAGATACCCCACGCCAAACCCGCGCACAAGCGTTTAGACTTGCCAGCTGCCAGATGACGAGACTGCCATGGCCGGGCTGATTCCCCAGAGCTTCATCGATGACCTTCTCAACCGCACCGACATCGTCGATGTGGTGAGTTCGCGCGTCCAGCTGAAGAAGACCGGCAAGAACCTGTCCGCCTGCTGCCCGTTCCACAAGGAAAAGAGCCCCTCCTTCACCGTCAGCCCCGACAAGCAGTTCTACTACTGCTTCGGCTGCGGCGCCGGCGGCAACGCGCTTGGCTTCATCATGGACCACGACAACCTGGACTTCCCCCAGGCGGTCGAGGAACTGGCCCGCGCGGCCGGCATGGAAGTACCCCGGGAAGAAGGCCGTCGCGGACAGAAGCCGCGCCAGCCAACCGATTCACCGCTGTACCCGCTGCTGGAAGCGGCCAGCGAGTTCTACCGCCAGGCCCTGCGCGGCCACGCCACCCGCAAGGCGGCGGTGGACTACCTCAAGGGCCGCGGCCTGTCCGGCGAGATCGCCCGCGACTTCGGCCTGGGCTTCGCCCCGCCGGGCTGGGACAACCTGCTCAAGCACCTGGGCGCCGACTCGCTGCAGCAGAAAGTGATGATCGACGCAGGCCTGCTGATCGAGAATGCCGAAAGCGGCAAGCGCTACGACCGCTTCCGCGACCGGGTGATGTTCCCGATCCGCGACAGCCGTGGCCGGGTTATCGCCTTCGGCGGCCGGGTACTGGGCGACGACAAGCCCAAGTACCTGAACTCCCCGGAAACCCCGGTGTTCCACAAGGGCCAGGAACTGTACGGCCTGTACGAGGCACGCAAGCACAACCGCAACCTCGACGAGATCATCGTGGTCGAGGGCTACATGGACGTCATCGCCCTGGCCCAGCAGGGCCTGCGCAACGCGGTGGCCACCCTCGGCACGTCCACCAGCGAGGAGCACCTCAAGCGCCTGTTCCGCGTGGTGCCCAGCGTGCTGTTCTGCTTCGACGGCGACCAGGCCGGACGCAAGGCTGCCTGGCGCGCCCTGGAGGCGACCCTGTCGAGCCTGCAGGACGGCCGCCGTGCGCGCTTCCTGTTCCTGCCCGAGGGCGAAGACCCGGACAGCCTGGTACGCGCAGAAGGCACCGACGCCTTCCAGGCCCGCATCAACCAGCACGCCCAGCCACTGGCCGACTACTTCTTCGAACAGTTGAGCAACGAGGCCGACCCGCGCTCGCTGGAAGGCAAGGCGCACATGGTCACCCTCGCCGCACCACTGATCGAAAAGGTGCCGGGCGCCAATCTGCGCCAGTTGATGCGCAACCGCCTGAAGGACATCACCGGCCTCGACCCGCAACAGATGGAGCAGTTGGCGCAGAGCGCACCGACGCCCAGCGTGCCGGATTACGACCCCGGCTACGACTACGACGCAATGGCCAGCTACACGCCGGACCATGGCGAACTGCACTACCAGCCCGACTACGCCCCGGCGCAACAGGAGCAACGCCCCTGGACGCCGAACAAGGGCGGCGGCAAGAAACAATGGGACGGTAAGCCGTGGGACAAGAAAGGCGGCAAGCCCTGGCAACGCGACGGTCAGCGCGGCGAAGCCCCGCCACGGGTACCGGCGCCGGTCGAGCCGCCGACGCTGTCGGCCCTGCGCACCCTGCTGCACCACCCGTTGCTGGCCGGCAAGGTCGAGGACGCCAGTCACTTCGCCGACGAAGAACAATTGTACAGCCAGCTGCTGGTGGCACTGATCGAGGCCGCGCAGAAGAATCCTAAGCTAAGCTCTATGCAGCTGATCGCACGCTGGCACGGCACCGAACAGGGCCGCCTGTTGCGCGCCCTGGCAGAAAAGGAGTGGTTGATCGATGCCGACAACCTTGAACAACAGTTTTTCGACACTATAACTAGTTTGTCCGCTCGCCAACGCGAGCGCAGCCTGGAACATCTGCTCAGGAAAGCGCGTCTAAGCGAACTGAGCACAGAGGAAAAATCTCAGCTGCTCGCCTTGCTGAGCCGCAATGTTCCCGCACAAAACCCGACCTCATCTGGCGCGTGAGGTCCAGGTTCGGGTATAATCCTCGGCTTGTTTTTTGCCCGCCAAGACCTTCAGTGGATAGGGTGTTATGTCCGGAAAAGCGCAACAGCAATCTCGTATCAAAGAGTTGATCACCCGCGGTCGTGAGCAGGGCTACCTGACTTACGCGGAGGTCAACGACCACCTGCCTGAGGATATTTCAGATCCGGAACAGGTGGAAGACATCATCCGCATGATCAACGACATGGGGATCAACGTATTCGAGAGTGCTCCGGATGCGGATGCCCTGTTGTTGGCGGAAGCCGACACCGACGAAGCCGCAGCCGAAGAAGCCGCCGCAGCGTTGGCGGCAGTAGAGACCGATATCGGCCGCACGACCGACCCGGTGCGCATGTACATGCGCGAAATGGGTACCGTCGAGCTGCTGACCCGCGAAGGCGAGATCGAAATCGCCAAGCGTATCGAGGAAGGCATCCGTGAAGTCATGGGCGCCATCGCTCACTTCCCGGGCACCGTCGACTACATCATCAGCGAATACGACCGCGTCACCGTCGAAGGCGGCCGTCTGTCCGATGTCCTCAGCGGTTATATCGACCCTGACGACAACATCGCCGCGCCGACCGAAGAAGTACCGATTCCAGGTGCCAAGGCCGCCGCTGCGAAGGAAGAGGAAGACGACGACGACGAAAACGCTGAAAACAGCGATGACGAGGAAGAGACCGAAAGCGGTCCGGATCCGGTCGTTGCCGCGCAGCGCTTCGGTGCGGTCAAGGATCAGCTGGTCGACACCCTCAAGGTGCTGAAGAAGCACGGTCGAGGCCACAAGGACAGCATCGGCGCCATGCAGGCCCTGGCTGACCTGTTCATGCCGATCAAGCTGGTACCGAAGCAGTTCGACGTACTGGTCGAGCGTGTACGCGGCGCCCTTGACCGCCTGCGCCAGCAAGAACGCGCCATCATGCAGCTGTGCGTGCGTGACGCGCGCATGCCGCGCGCCGACTTCCTGCGCCTGTTCCCGAGCAACGAAACCGACCAGACCTGGTCCGGTGACCTGGCCAAGCGCAACACCAAGTGGGCCGCCGCCCTGGGTGAAAAGGACGTAGCCATCGTTGCCTGCCAGCAGAAGTTGATCGACCTCGAGACCGAGACCGGCCTGACCGTCGCCGAGATCAAGGACATCAACCGCCGCATGTCCATCGGCGAAGCCAAGGCCCGCCGCGCCAAGAAGGAAATGGTCGAGGCGAACCTGCGTCTGGTGATCTCGATCGCCAAGAAGTACACCAACCGCGGCCTGCAGTTCCTCGACCTGATCCAGGAAGGCAACATCGGCCTGATGAAGGCGGTGGACAAGTTCGAATACCGTCGCGGCTACAAGTTCTCGACCTACGCCACCTGGTGGATCCGCCAGGCGATCACCCGCTCGATCGCCGACCAGGCGCGCACCATCCGTATCCCGGTGCACATGATCGAGACGATCAACAAGCTCAACCGTATTTCCCGGCAGATGCTGCAGGAAATGGGTCGCGAACCGACCCCGGAAGAGCTGGGCGAGCGCATGGAGATGCCTGAGGACAAGATCCGCAAGGTGTTGAAGATCGCCAAAGAGCCGATCTCCATGGAGACCCCGATCGGTGACGACGAAGATTCGCACCTGGGCGACTTCATCGAGGACTCGACCATGCAGTCCCCAATCGACGTGGCCACGGTCGAAAGCCTCAAGGAAGCGACCCGTGACGTGCTCTCGGGCCTGACCGCGCGCGAAGCCAAGGTGCTGCGCATGCGTTTCGGCATCGACATGAACACCGACCACACCCTCGAAGAGGTAGGCAAGCAGTTCGACGTGACCCGCGAGCGGATCCGTCAGATCGAAGCCAAGGCGCTGCGCAAGCTGCGCCACCCGACGCGAAGCGAGCATCTGCGCTCCTTCCTCGACGAGTAAAGACGAACCCCGGCCCAGGCCGGGGTTTTTCTTATGTGACAGAAGGTCGTTGCCACTGTCTACCCAGCGGGCGAGATGGCCGTCTACACTCGAATCAGTCCCCCTGATCGAGAGGCCGCTATGCCCATGATGCCGGCCTTCCTGTTGCTGCTCCTGCTCGCCTGGAACACAACGGCCGGCGCCCTGACCCTGACCGACGAGGAACAAGCCTGGCTCAGCGCCCACCCGCAGCTGCGCCTGGGCGTCGATGCTTCATGGCCGCCGTTCGAATTTCGCGACCAGGAAGGTCGCTACCAGGGATTGGCCGCCGATTACATCGCCCTGATCCAGGAACGCCTGGGGATCACCCTCAAGCCGATCGAGCCCAGCAGCTGGACCGAAGTGCTCGCACAGGCGCGCAGCAACCGCCTCGACCTGCTCCCCGGGATCATGTCCACCCCGGAGCGCCAGAACTACCTGGCCTTCACCCGTCCCTACCTGGACTTCCCGATCGTCATCCTCGCCCACTCCGGCGGCGCGCAACCGCGCAACCTCAAGGACCTCTACGGCCTGAAGATCGCCGTGGTGGAAAACTACGCCCCCCACGAACTGCTGCGCACCCACCACCCGGACCTCAACCTGGTGGCCATGCCCAACGTCAGCTCGACCCTGCAGGCCCTGGCCACTGACGAGGTGGACGCGGTGGTCGGCGACCTCGCCTCGAGTATCTGGAGCCTGCGCCAGCTCAAGCTGGACGGCCTGTACGTCAGCGGCGAAACGCCCTACCGCTACCAGCTGGCCATGGCCGTGCCCCGGCAGCAGAAGGTGCTGGTCGGCATCCTCGACAAGGTGATGGCCGATATGAGCAGCAGCGAAGTCAGCCGAATCCAGCAACGCTGGGTGGGCAACGTCGTCGACCAACGGACCTTCTGGCACGATGTCCTGCTCTATGGCCTGCCGGCGGTGCTGGTGCTGATGGCCATCCTGGCGGTGGTGATCCGCATCAACCGGCGCCTGAGCTCGGAAATTTCCCGGCGCATCGCCCTGGAGCAGGAACTGCGCAGCAGCGAGTATCACTACCGTGGCCTGGTCGAGAGCCTGTCGGCGGTGGCCTGGGAGGCCGATGCCAACGACTTCAGCTACAGCTATGTCTCGCCCCACGCCGAGGACCTGCTCGGCTACCCCACGGGCGAATGGCTCAAGCCCGGCTTCTGGCGCAGCATCCTGCACCCGGAGGATGCCCTGTGGGCGCAAGCCTACTGTGATAGCGAAACGGCGGCCGGGCGCGACCACAGCCTCGATTACCGGGTGATCCGCGCCGACGGCCATACCCTGTGGGTACGCAACATCGTCAGCATGATCGAGCACGGCCACAAGCCGCTGATGCGCGGGCTGATGATCGACATCAGCGAAACCAAGCACACCGAGGATGCCCTGCGCCTGTCGGAGCAGAAGTTCGCCTCGGTGTTCCAGCAGTGTCCGGACATCCTGGTCATTGCCCGGCACAGCGACGGTTGCCTGCTGGAGGTCAACGAAGCCTTTGAAGAACTGATCGGCCTCAATCCTGCGCAAGTCATCGGCCGCACCGCTACCGAACTCGGCCTATGGGGTGTGGCCGGCACCGGCCCGGCGCTGCTCGAACGCCTGCACCGGGGCGGCATCCGCAACCTGGAAATGACCTTCCGCCGTAGTAACGGCGAACTGTTCACCGGCCTGACATCCGCTGAAACCTTCGAACTGGACAACATGCCGGCACTGGTGGTGGCGATCCGCGACATCAGCCAGCTCAAGGAAACCCAGCAGCAGTTGCAGACCTCCGAGGAGAAGTTCGCCAAGGCCTTCCACGCCTCCCCCGACGGCCTGCTGCTGTCGCGCCAGAGCGACGGCCTGCTGCTGGAGGTCAACGAAGGTTTCTGCCGCCTGACCGGCTACGACATCAGCACCACGGTCGACCAGACCTCGCTGGACCTGGGCATCTGGGTCGACCTCAACGAGCGCCAGCGCCTGGTCGATCAACTGCAGCGCGACGGTTTCGTGCGCGACTTCAGCTGCCACATCCGCCGCAGTGACGGGCAGATCCGTCTCTGCGAGCTGTCCGCCCGGCCACTGCCGATCGGCGGCGTCGACTGCATGCTGACCATCGCCCGCGACATCACCGAGCGCCACCTGATGCAGGAAAAGCTGCAGCTGGCCGCCACGGTGTTCGAGAACACCGCCGAAGGCGTGCTGATCACCGACACCGACCAGCGCATCAGCGCGGTCAACCGCGCCTTCAGCGAGATCACCGGCTACAGCGAGATCGAAGCCCTCGGCCAGACCCCGCGCCTGCTCGCCTCCGGCCAGCACGACAGTGCCTTCTACGCCGCCATGTGGCACCAGCTGACCGCCGAGGGCCACTGGCAGGGCGAGATCTTCAACAAGCGCAAGAACGGCGAGCTGTACCCCGGCTGGCTGACCATCAGCGCCGTGCGCAACCACGAGCGCGAAATCACCCACTTCGTCGCCGTGTTCGCCGACATCTCCAGCCTCAAGCACGCCCAGGCCAAGCTCGACTACCAGGCCCACCACGACCCGCTCACCGGCCTGCCCAATCGCGCCCTGTTCGAAAGCCGCCTGCAGGCTGCACTGAACTGTGCCCAGGTATCCAACCGCCAGGGCGCGGTGCTGTTCCTCGACCTCGACCGTTTCAAGCACATCAACGACAGCCTCGGCCACCCGGTGGGCGACCTGCTGCTCAAGGGCATCGCCCAGCGCCTCAAGGAGCAGGTGCGCGACGTGGACACCGTGGCCCGCCTGGGCGGCGACGAGTTCATCATCCTCCTGCCCGGCCTGCACAAGCCCAGTGATGCCAGCGCCATCGCCAACAAGCTGCTGGCAGGCTTCCACGCACCGTTCCAGGCCGGCGAGCACGAGTTCTTCACCAGCGCCAGCATCGGCATCAGCCTGTACCCGCAGGACGGCACCGATGTCGCCAGCCTGATCCGCAACGCCGACGCCGCGATGTACCGCTCCAAGGCCAAGGGTCGTAACCGCGTCGAGGCCTACACCCGCGAACTCACCACCCAGGCCAGCGAACGCATCGCCCTGGAGCACGAGCTGCGCCGCGCCATCGAGCGCAACGAGCTGAGCCTGTGCTACCAACCCAAGTTCAGCCTCAAGACCCAGAGCCTGGTCGGCGCCGAGGCGCTGGTCCGCTGGACCCATCCCACTTTCGGCGAAGTGCCGCCCGAGCAGTTCATCCACCTGGCCGAGGAGAACGGCACGATCCTGCAGCTCGGCGACTGGGTGCTGGAGCAGGCCTGCCGGCAGATGCACGCCTGGAAGAAGGCCTACCACGCCTTCGGCCCGCTCTCGATCAACCTGGCCGGCGCCCAGTTGCGCCAGCCCAATCTGGCCCGGCGCATCGAGCAGCTGCTGCGCAGCTACCAGCTCAAGGCCGGCGACCTGCAGCTGGAGATCACCGAGAACTTCATCATGAGCCAGGCCGAGGAAGCGCTGAGCGTGCTGCACCAGCTCAAGCTGCTGGGCGTGCAGCTGGCCATCGACGACTTCGGCACCGGCTATTCCTCGCTCAGCTACCTCAAGCGCCTGCCGCTGGACATCCTCAAGATCGACCAGTCGTTCATCCGCGGCCTGCCCGATGACCCTCACGACGCCGCCATCGCCCGCGCCATCATCGCCCTGGGCCGTAGCATGCAGCTGACGATCATTGCCGAAGGCGTGGAAAACCAGGCGCAGCAACGCTTCCTGGCCGCCGAAGGCTGCGAGCAGATCCAAGGCTACATCGTCAGCCTGCCACTGCCACCGAACGAGTTCGCGGCGACCTTTCTTCGCATAGCACAAACGGATCTTTCGGATGGCACGCTATCGAAACCCTCGTTATAATCCTGCGCACCTGCTGAGGGCCTATAGCTCAGTTGGTTAGAGCAGAGGACTCATAATCCTTTGGTCCACGGTTCGAGTCCGTGTGGGCCCACCAATAAAATCAATGGCTTACGTCTAATCCGCGTAAGCCATTTGTGTTTTAGCCTCCTGTTTTTCCCCGTTTTGTCCCCGTTTCCAATCCTCCCGGTGTGCTGCCTAGTGGGCCACCCTACCCCTAGCACAAATCAAACGCAGGTCTGACCAGGCAGCAGCAGAGAGTCAGCACAGGGGCGAGCTCAGGTTTGAGCAAGAAGGAGCTACTGTCTGTGCCCCTCCCTGCAACGCAGACACACTCCCGCGCTGTATCAGAAGTGGGCTACAGAACTGCACTTATCATCCAGTTGCATTCGATCTGCTCAAGAATTCTCATCCGTGCCGATCAACGTTTGCATGGCTTTGACTGCCCACCTTTCAAACCTAGTGTTGGTTATCGAGCGGATACGAAACACTAACTAGACATAAGGACTAAACGCTTTCGCCATTACATCTCTCAACGTTTGCGGGACCCCCTCCCAATTCTCCTCCCAATTTAATGTCTCTTGATATGCTTTGAACGGCTTCTCTGAGGTAGGAGCAGCATAACCGATTAAATCTTCAACACATTCATGAAGCATTGTGATCTTTTCGTTGTCTCCAACAGCATCAGCAATTGGCTGATTAAAAACCTCGGCGCCGGCGGTACCTTGATCTCTATCATGAATCACAAAGAAATTTACATCTAACGCTTTAAGGTATTTGACCAACCCAATTATTGCAGCCTTGCCTCTTGCTTTAACTATTTCGCTACCAGACAGGATCTTAGCTCGTTGCAAAGGGGTCATCCTACGGATAGCTTCTTTTATAAGAACCTCCTCAGTATCCCCCTCCACCACAACCACCTTGCGAGTAAAGAATATACGCGACACATGATCGTCAAGTTTAATAAGCATCTTTACTTGATCCTTATCATTCCCTTGAAGCTCTCTAAATTTCTCGGAAACTGAGAAAGCATGTATCGTGGAGTGACCTTGTTCATAATGGAATCGGTTCAAAACCTGTTTCGGTCTTCTCGCCAAATCGATTAGGTATGGAGAGTGGGTAGTAGCAACGATCTGAGATGTACCTCCCGAGAGTTCGTAAATCAAATCACGCATTTGGTTTGCTGCGCTTGGATGGAGGAATATTTCTGGCTCTTCGAAGCCTATTATGAGACCACGATCATCATTCCCGCCCCTTTTTTTGAGCCATTGCTGACGGAACCGTAAAAGCCCGAACACCGCTGCTCGTACCATTCCCGTACCTTGGTTAGCGATGGTGGTACGTATGTTACTCGACATCTCAATCGCGAAGACCGGGTTGAGAGATTCTGGCCCGGAAAGATCTGCAGTAGCAAAAATCCTCGATTCTGGAAATACTCCACTCAGGACTTTGTTCAGCTCTTGCATCATCTTTCCAAATTCCGAAGCTTCGTCGGAAGGATCAAGCTCCTTCGCAAGACGATTCAGACTATCTTGAGCAGTCCTGAAGTGCTCGGAGGTTTCTCTTACATCTTTGAAAAGTTCGTTGAGAGTTTTGTGTAAAACACCTGCCTTGTCGAACTCGTGAGATGACGACTCGGCCGGTATGAGCAAGAAATTGGGTAATTTTGAAAGCACCACCCCGCTAATTCCACCAGGGTTTTTGTCCCACACCTCTTCCTCTGAAACGTCCCATATCTCGTCGATCAACTCTAGCTTGGCACGATCGGCGGCACCAATCTTCTTATCCACATCTTTGAATAATTCTCTAACAACCGCTTCGTCAATACCTCGCTCCAATAAATCCATCGGTTTGGTAACTGCTGCGAAATTCTCATTGAGAGTACGCGCAAAGGATTTCAGCTCTGTAACAACGCTTTCTCCCAGCGCATATGTCTTCCGATAAAATATACTCTTCCCTGTCTCCCCTGATTCTCCTGGATCATAAGTAAAGACTCTGCCCTTGAATCCTCTCCAGTCAGATGACTTATCAGGAACGTTACGGAACTCAGCTTCGAGAGTTATAGTTTTACACGTGATCTTATTTTCACCGGTTTCTGGATCAGCTTCTGAGCAATAGAACGACTGGTCCATTACAGTCTTAGCCGATAGCAGCCACTCTACTGCCTGCAATACCGAACTCTTCCCTGCATTATTCGCCCCAATCAAGAATGTCGCTTCGCCGAACTCAACAGTCGCAGAGTGGATGCGCTTAAATCCAGATATTTCTAGTTTATGAAGTCTCATTTTTCATCATTCCCTGAATCGATATCGAAATGATATCTAAATGGCATCATTACCCAAATCTATAGGCTTTTACAATCTCCTTAAGTCGAACGAAGAAATGCTCTGCCACGCAGGGCTTTTCGTGGCCAAGTCGGGCCCTAGCGCATCACGCGCTCGTAGTGGTTCCCTACCCATAGGCGCAAGAGGCCAGCCAAAAAAATTGGGACTGAAAAATCACTTATCCCCCTCCCGCCGACGCACTACCCGTCGCAAAAAAGTGCAATGGCCGTGGGTAGTGCAATTGAACGCCCAGCCCAGGTCCGCTACGGGCTCTGGCAGCTGATCGGCTATTGCACTGAGTGCAAAGTTTTGCAATGGAATGCAAAGCCATTGCACGAGAAACTGGCAGCTCGTAGCCGCGCTCCGCGGCATTAGACTCAATGGCAGTAGGGGTGCGCTCGGATTTTTTCAGAATACACCGCTCAATTTTGGCGTTGTTTTTTCTGATCCAATGGGCGCTGATGAATCGAGCGCAGCCCGTGGTTGCAGGGGTTTCAGGCCTGACGCTAGGGATTGGGCAGTTGCACTCAACTGCACGTCAGGGGGTGATTGCGGCGACGCCGAATGATGAGTTTGGCTCGCTTAAAGGACACTGCGAAAAATTCGCGAATGCCACCGAGGCCGATCACTCGGCCCCGGCAGCTATCGTGCTACCAGCTTTGCTCGCCAGGTGGGGGGTAGGCTCAGGGTTTGGCGCTCAGGGTCTTGAGCTTGTGCAACGCAGCGGGCGAGTTCACTGCCACCTCTTTCGAGAGTGAACCAGGAACAGTAACCAAGGCTGGCGGTGGCGCGACCTTCTCAGCACCGCCGAACAGCTTCTCGAACTCTTTCCCGAATGCCCTCCAGACAAGTTCATTCTTCTTTTCTTCTCTCTCACGCGAGCCGTTACAGTTACGCAACAAACCGTCATTCACTTCCAGATCGCGGATAGATAGCGCTCTGGACAATGCAAAAATTTGCATCAGCTCTTCGCGCAAGCCGTCACGGGCAAGCATACTTGCAAGCTGGGCTTGCCAATACGCATTATTAAGTGAATTATGCTCATTGCCAAATTTATTACGCGCCTCTGCCAATTGCAGAATCAAACTTTTCTCAAGACTGGCCCGCGCCTCAACAGTGGCACGCATGGCTTTGGCTTCCTTTCTAAGCTTTTCGGCGCGTTCAATTTCTTCGTTGACTTTGGCCTGGTCGATCCCCCCCATTCCTGCGAGCCTTTTCCAAGACGCATCAGTACGATTAGCTTGCCCTTCAAGTTCAGCGGCTTTCTGTAGCAGACGTTGGTTCTCTTGCGTGACTTCCACGAGCTCACTTTGCAGATCGACATACGCAGTTTTATTAGCTTCAAAGCAATTTACGCGATGCTGCAATTCAGGTGTCAGGCTTTCGATATCAAAGGATTTAGCATCCACAGAATTACTCCTAAATATTTATGTGAGATTTAACGCAACCATATAAAAGCTTGGTTAGAGCACTCTTTTCGTTGACCTGACTTGGTACTTACGTTCTTTGAAGGCCCTCACCTGAACGCTAACCTCCCGCGTAACGCGCTTCAGGCTTGCGGCCAGCACCTTGCTCATGGGGGCAGTACGCATCGGCACGGTGTTTGTGCGATAGGTGGCAGTATTCGCTTTCTTGGAGAAATAGAGTTCCTGGGTTCCGAGACTGGTGGGCTCATCAGTAACAGCAAGGCCTGTCATATAAGCCCGACCAGACCCAGCAAAATTTGGCGTTATCTCGACGCTAGAAAACAACTTTTCTCCGTCGCGATTCAACTGGAGCAAGCGGGCGTTTGGCTTCATCTGTACTTCTAATGCTACTTGGCCCTTTGCAAGCCCAGTATCATTATCGACCAAGCGCACAGAGTAAACTGTACCGTGCGCGCCACTGCCGCGCTGGTTATCGACCCAGATAACAGCGGTGTATTTAGATGGCGAATAGGTTTCGGCACAGTCACGTAAATCCTGCGCTTTGATTTCTCGCCCGTCAGCAGTCGGCCCACTCGTAGCGACACGCTTCCAGGAAGTAACAAGTGATCGGGGCATTAAGAGCCTCACTTAGCGAAGAAAGTTTTTCTAAAAGTGCAACGCTGGAAACATGCGCAGCATGTCGCACCAGCATGTTAATATTAACATACAGCAGACAGCTATCCGTCCTTTTGAGGCGCAATGAATGCGGATTTATTGTGGATCTTGTGGAAATAAGGCACGTATTTCCAGAGTTGAAGAAGAATCACCTACCTATGCAAAACTCTATTGCATGTGTCTTGAGCCGCACTGCGGGCACAGCTTTGTTTCAGAGTTCAGTTTTTCTCACACACTAAAATCTCCAAATTCAAAAACAGTAGGTAACACAGTGATTGATCGAATTTTGAAACTCACTGAGGAGCAGCAAAGACAGATACTCCAGCAGCTGGACTTATTGACATGACTAGGGCCGTACCTGGTGTGCTGACGTTCCAGGACCTTCAGCAAGTTACAGGTTATCAACGGCGCTCCGATGTTGAGCGGTGCTTAATAGAACAAGGGGTCAGGATATTCCGTGGTCGCTCGGGCCCCTGGACAACTATCGATCTAATCAATCAGGCGGGCGGTATAAAACCGGGCAGCGATGATAAGTATGGGGCAGACATCATTTGAGGCCAGACGGCACGGCTCAAAAGCGGCTCGCCAAGGGGGTGGGGGTCACGGTCGGCGGCTTGCCTCAACCCCACCACCTGGCGTGCAAAACACTCGCATAGGTCAAAGCTTCAGATACCTGTCAACACAAACCACCGCCCCCCCTATTTACCGCGTCTGATTTCAAAAAATTGGGGAACGCGGGATTTTCGGGAAAACCCTTCTAGAATGCGGCCTCCAGAGCATTTTTCTGTTCCCGCAATTTTTTGACCGGGAACAAAATGGGTTGGACGTACCCTATTAAACAGAGTTGTGTTCCCATGTTCCCACTCTTGTGTTTTAAATGGGAACGCCAGAAGCCCCGTATTCTCTGACCGTTCCCGGTGTTCCCGGTGTTCCCGATCAAAAATAGCTCTGCGCGCATGCCTTGTGGGGTAGCGCGGCCGGCTTACCCCTCTTTCTCTAGCCTATCGGGGTCAATCACGTAAAAACGGGAATTCCCACCACCTGGCGTGCGTCGCTTTTTCGTCCACCGGTTGTCTTCACTATCCTTTTGCACCAGAGCGTCCACGCCGATCAAGGCGCGTACGATTCGTGCCTGGCTAAAACCCGAGGCAGCCTCTTTAAGACCTGGAGGGTTAAACAAATAGAGACGCTTATCGGATTCAACCTGGTAATAACCAGCGCGTTCACGAACAGTTACATTGGCATGTTCCGCGCATATGTCTGAGAAACGACTGTCACTGTGTAGGGCGATAAATTCGCTAATACCACTGAGTATCTGCCGATCCTCTGCACTACCGTCACCCATCGTTTGCAGCCATTCGTTGAACAGCGTTTGGCAGCCCTTGATGGCAGTCCCTTTCGGCCATTTCAGCAGTTTGCGGCGAATAGCCGATTCACCAGCCAGCGCCATGATTGCGAAGCGATCCGCTACCCGGCCTGCCTGTGAACTCTCGGTGGCAAAGGCTTCCCGTACTTGCCGGAATGCGCTGTGCAGATCTTCCGGATGCTGAATGAGCGACTCCACGAACGCCGGGCCTATGTGGCCGTAATGCTGAGTGACGGCATCGCTCACAACCCGGTGAAACTCCTGCCCCGTCAACCCATGCACGTCATCAAAAGCGCGGTGTGCGCGAGTACCCGCATTGACATCCACCATGCGCAGCTCGGCACCGGCGTGGGCGTTGCTGCCACCAATGGCGGCGTGGTCTGACAGTGAACGCTCCCCGCTGGATAGCGCCAGGACACGCCAGGTCAGTTTGGCACGGCCCTCTCGCTCCCTGGTCATGGTGCCCTTACCCATGCCGTTGGCGATGGCATACGCCATTTCCTGAACCCGCTTCGGGTCAGCCCGCTTGATTTCGTCCAAGATCAGGATGGTGTCATTACGCGATGCGGCCTCGATCTCAATACCGCCCTTCGATACGTCCCAGGAAGCAGCGAACGCCCCAGGATTGCCCCATACGGACGCTGCGAGGAGCTGGGCAAGGGATTTACCACTCGACGAATCACCCACCAGGTGTACGCCGCCGCCATTCACCCCCACCTTGGCGAGCAAAGGGCCCGCCAGGGCACAGCAAACTGACAGGATCAACACGGGGTTGCCCACACACCGGGCGGCAATTTCGGTCTGCCAGCCGTCGACGGTGCCCTTGCTGGTGAAAATGTTGGCCGCCCTGCCAGAGTCTTGGAAACGCACGTTGTCCCCGCCAATGACGCGAGACGGTAGTACAAACGCCCCCGACTCATGCCAGCCCGGCTTGCTGGTGGTAGCGATCACCAACTCAGGTGACTGGTGGCTGGCCAAGTAGGGCACGATCTGGCGGCGCTGGTGGTGCTCGATGACCAGCCCGCGACTCAGCAACACCTTCAATACCTCATCACCCTTCCCACCCAATGCCTCCATAGGCATGACCCATTCGATGCGCCGTCCCCGGTGAGTGAACGACAGCAAGCGGCCTATGGTGCCATCCTCTGAATTAATCGTTTCAGCTTCCACATTCAAGGGGGCACAGATCCAGTGATCGACCGGAATGGCCTTCTCGTCAGGCCCGCTTTGCTTCAATCCGTGATACCAGGTGCCGGCCTTGTAGAGCTTGCCCTCCACAGTGCAAGGGTGCTCGTAAACGGCGTAGCGGGGCCGCTCCAGCTTTTCGAATGCAGGTGCTTGTGGCTCGCCCACCAGGCTCAAGGTCGGAGGCTTTTCATGTGTGCTCATGGCTTGCAGCTCTTGTTGGATCGACCCGCAAGCCAGAGGTGCAGGTCGTTGAAATCGGATAGGGCGGAGGGGGCGTCAGAGGGCCACTCAGGGAAAACCACACGAGCATCGGCAGCACGTGCGGCTTGGTTGGCAGCACGCTTTCCCGGATTACTAGCCGTGCTGCGGTCATCGTCACCGGCAATAACTAGGTCAAGCGTGGCGCCATAGCGCTCACGCATGGCCATGGCTACAGCCTTAAGGTTTCCGGCATTCATCGCACAGACCACCGGACACCCGGTGGTTTGGTGCAGCGTGGCGCCCGTTGCCCAACCCTCACACACATACAGGCGGCATCCCTCGGAGAGTTTGCCCAGTGGCGAATAGCAACCTTGTACACGCCCCCCCATCAGAAAGCGTTTGCTGCCATCCGGCGTAATGATCTGCAGGTTCACCAAGCGCCCGTTATCACAGAGCGGCACCACCAACCGTCCTTGTCCCAACTGGCGCACCAGGTACGGTTTCACCCCCTTGGCCAACAGGTAGGTGTGCAGTGGATCGGCGGCCTTCGCTACTTTCCAGAGCTGCGCGGCTTCACGGGCAGCCTGGAGCTGCTTTTCCTCCTGAAGCTGTTGTTCACGCAGGCGCCAAGATGCACGCTCGCGCTCGGACACTTGTTGGCGTTCCTGTAGCTGCTGAGCATCCGTGACCGTAAGCTTGAAGAGGCCCAGGCCCAGGCGCTCGTCCACTTCCTTGGCCGCATCCAGTTGACCGCATCCGCGCAGATAGGCCAGCAGCGACACCAGGTCGCCGCCATGGGCACCGCTGTCAGCGAAATCATTCCACCGGCCTGTGTCGAGCGATACACCGAAGGAACCGGCTTGCCGATCCCCGCGAGCGATGTTCGCCGCCACCCATTCGCGGCCTTTACGTTTGCCTTCAGGAAGCCATTCGGCCAAAAGCACATCAGCCGCACTCAGGGCTCCAGCTGCTGCATGACGGATCAATTCAACAGGTCGCAAGTGGCTCATCATTTCTGCTCCTTTCGGAGAAGGCTTGTCCCTCGGGCTTGGCGTAGAGCTTCTTCGGCTTGCTGCGTTGCTTGCTGCGCCAAGTCTTCCATGTCGATGAGCACGCCTTTTGTGCCGTCAGTCTTTGGAATGGTGCGATAGGCCCCATTCTTGATCTCACGACGGATAGAAGAGATGGACTGTCCAGAGAGCTGCGATAGCTGCTCTATCGTAAGCGGGGAGCTTTTAACGCCAATTTTCATTGGACACCCCCTTGGGAAGCACCCACGGCGATGAAGCGATGGTTTTTGTCCAGCCTGTAAAAAACTCCGGCTACTAAACCTTTCTCACCTATGTAACCAACAGCAGTCCGATAGCGCTGCGCCCGACCATCCCAATACTTGAGGCGAATTTCCCCCTGCTCGCCGGCACAGACCGCTCCCCCAATTCCTGCGCTGGCCGTACCCTTGTCACCGGTAGAGGCAGTACCGTAATCACCGGCATTTGCTACCCCACAATGGCCAGCAATGGCGATACCGCAAGTAAGAACAGAGGCCACACCGCCATCACCAGCGGTGGCACGTCCCCACTCTCCAGCACTTGCCGTCCCGAACATTCCTGCCAGCGCTGAGCCCCGATCGCCCACGACTGCCATTCCGCTTTCCCCGGTCATGGCAGTGCCACTGTCCCCGCCAATTGCCGTTCCGTAGTCGCCCGCCTGGACGCTATCTTGGTCACCGACCAAGCGATATGTCCGAATGGGCTTCACATACCCGACTTGAGCGCTGTGCGCGCCCAGGTGCAACACATCAAAGGCTTTTTCCAGGCAAGCCGAACCCGTCAGCGCATCACTGCGCTCTTTGAAAATGTTCATCTCAATCGTCCCGTAATGAGGGGAGGAAGATCACAGGGCTGATACGCCTGTAACCCGCTTCGCAACAGCTCGAATCAATGGCAACCAGTGCCCCAGGTGATCAATCGGCCGGATTCAGCAGCGGCGATTTGCAGCCCATGGGTGCAGGGCACTGCCCTGCCGGGGTGTGGGCGAGCAGCCCACGCTGGTAAAGAGTCGAGCGTAGCGAGCTGAGCCCCGCAGGGGCGAAGGCATCAGGGTTGTTGATTTGTTGCTTGCTCATTGCGCAACCTTGGCTTTCCAGGGTTCGAACAATGTTCATGTGGTCGTTGTAGCGCTTGAGACGTACAGAAAGGGACGAATTTGCGCGGAGGGCGCTCAAGGCCATGCGACGGTGAGCGAGTGCGCGGATTGCGGGCGGAATGAGGGCTTTCATTGGTGGTACTCCTAACGTAGCGTTGGAGCTGCCACTGATCGTCGCCAAACGATTTAGGGTGGCAGCTGTGCGCAGGTTGGCGAACCGGGACGTTAGGCACCCGGCAGACCCGAGGGTCTCCCGCGCACAGCCACCATAAACAGGATGTGCAGGCACAAAAAAAGCGCCTGCAATCGTGATGGGGGCGCTTGTGCGCCTAACAGTAGTCGGGTCGCCAAACCCGGTCGCTGAATTGGCAGCGACGAACGAACGATAGCGGCGCACGCGTGACTTTGCAACCCTCGATGGGGTCGCTGTACGAATCGGCATGGCTCAACCCTTCCTGTTGGTGAGGAAGGCGTCTATGGCTTCTGCATCCCAGCGCAGGACGCGACCAGCACGAATCGGTACGGGGAAGTTGTCGGCTTTCGTCCAGCGCCAAAAGGTGGTACGGCTGATCTGGTAGAGAGTGCATAGCTGTTCGGTGGTGGCGCGGATACCAGCACGCGGAACATTCGGAACTGGTGCATTGTCAATGGCGGGTGTCATCGTCGATCTCTCTAAGCGCTATGAAAAACCGAGACGGTGGAGCATGGGTGGAAGGCAGATGTTGCATGGCCCTCCCACTCGCAATACAGTTCCGGCTGGGCTTACGACCCAAGTCGAAATCTCTGCAACCGCTTCACCTCTCGGAACGTGTACTGGTTTTTCCATGTACGCAGGAGGGCGCTGATATCGCCTTCATCTGATAAGCCCCGGTACGGCAAATACCGGGGTTTCTTTTGCCTGCAGTACACACAAATCCACGAAGTCATTCCGGTCAGCACCGTCTAATTCGGATGTTTCAGAGCTGTTCGTGGAGGTCATCCAGTGATCGAATGGTATCTACGGTTTCTCACTTAAAACAATGCGCAGAGAGCGGAGAGAAGCCAGTCAAGCAGCTGATTTAGAAGGGTTTTAGCTTTCTGGTTATCACTCTGGGGGATATGCACGGATATGTGGGCCACATATCCATTAACCGAGACGAAACTACCGTTCGTCGGATTTTTTTGAGCGACGGGTTAACAGCACCACATTGGCAGGTGAATCGCCGTTGACCAGGCCATCTAAGTACCTACCCCACTGCTCCAGAGCCGCGCGCTTCTCAGGCAGGTAGCTATAACGGTCGTAGTGCTTTGCCTGCACTCCACTGCGGCCATGTGATAGCAGCCAAGCCCGCACCTCAGCGCCGACGCCTAGGTGTGCCAGGAGTGATTCAGCCGTCACGCGAACATTCTTCCAGGTGAACGCACGGGACTTACCGGCTGCCGAAAGTGATCGACCTGCATCGATAAACATGGCCGAGACAGTATTTGGATTAGCAGACTTCCCGAGCGTCAGCGAGAAAGGCCCAGGGCCAATGCGGTCATCTAGCAGCGGCTCGAGGATCTGGCCGATTCGCTCGGTGATCGGTAGCAAATGCTCCCACGCTTGAAGCTTGCGCCCTTTCCCGTCCATAAGGCACAGCGTGTCGTCTGTGACGGCCTCCCAAGGCACAGTGCATAGCTGGGTGAGGCGTTGACCACCCAGGTAAATGGCTGCCTTGGCGATCGCCGCGTGCCTGACGGGCAGTGTGTCGAGGTGCCTCAGAAGGGCTCCCAACTCATCAGGTGTGAGCGACTCGGTGTCACCGGCCCCAGTTCCTTGAGTGACAGGGATGTCTCTCACTGGGTTGGAGCGGATCGAAAAGACCTTGCCCTCATTGGCTATCCGCTCAGGAGCAAGGTGGGCTTTTGCAGCATGACTGAAGGCGGCTTGCAGGTAGCGGCGTAGCTTGTCACACGTCGTGCGCATGCCGTTGGCCGATGTCCCCGCAGCCTTATGGCCAATCCCCCGCCCCTTGGGTTTACGACCCAGCACGCCTGCCAAGATGAGCTGTATATCCTCTGGCTCGATGTCGGCAGCCACACGGTCTACCAGCCCCGGATGGTAGTCCTTCACATGCAGTCGAAACATGTTCTCGATTTCCTTGGCGCTTACCCTGCCCTCTGCCACCATTTTGCTCACGTAGCTATCCAGCAGCTCACCAAAGGTGCCGCGCCGCGCCAAAGCCTCCGCCTGGCGCTGTAGCCGAAGCCTTTCCACCTCCATCGCCGCGCTATGCTCTGCCAGCTGTTCCAGGTACTTTCCAATACCGCCTGCGGCCCCTACCTCGCCAGCCAGGCGCATAGCATCAGATCTCAGCTCATCTAATGTTCGCTCGCCTGTTCCTGGTCGGGGCTTGCGGGCTAGCGTGCCAAGCGGCAGACGCTGATCGCTGGTGGGTGTTCTCTCACGGTAGTAGGCGTTAATGGCACCGGATGCCTTGCGCTCCAGGAGCAACGTTCCTTTGCCTCGCGAACCGACTGGCTCCGACTTCCTGGTCTTGACCGCATGAGCTTCCAGGTCGGTCAATCTTGCACGTTTTGCCATTGCCTTCCCCGTTCCTTCCCCGTTTCGGACGAAAAACTAGGGTACTGACTGAAACGCCGGAAAACAAAGGAACGTGGAAACTAGCTGTTTTTACTGGATTTTATGGAATAGCAGGAACGGTAAGCGACACCGAGAAATGCCACCATAGCTCGCTCATAATCCTTTGGTCCACGGTTCGAGTCCGTGTGGGCCCACCAAACAAAAAAGCCGCGCTTTTGCGCGGCTTTTTGCGTACTGCCTTCGAGGAGTCAGGCTCGTTTCCTAGGCGGACTGGAAGATGGACTAACACTCTTACCCAACTTCTCAACGTTTAACTTGATTGGATTAGAGGTAGCCACTGATCTGGCACTGTCCCTTTCAACTTCCTGCCTCTCCCACCCCTTCATGGCTAATGCAACTATCCGAGGCACAGGCTTTGCGCCACTCCGGTAATACGCCAGCATCCGCCTGCTCAACCCCAGTTCCTGCGCCGCACTGTCAAGTGTGAGACCGTGCTTCGCCATCCAATCAAGGATCACTTCATGAGAGCATTCGCCTGCTTGCTCCAGAACGCGTGCACGCAGATTATCCGACGCCAGTTCGAGATTATCGTCATCCATCCAGATAACACTATCTCTCCACTCTCCGAGTGCGGCGGTGGCAAAAACCTTCGGGTCGCCTAGTGCTTGCAGGGTCGGGTGACGAGCGATGATCTCATGGAGGTTGACTGGCAGCCGTTCACCATCCGCATAACTCAGCAACAAGCTGCCGGGGGCAGTAACGGCAACATCGGTCAGCAAGAAATGCCTACTGGTCATGGATTCAACTCCTTCCACTTGGCAAGCAATTGGACTTTGTTGGCCGAGGCCCAGCCAAGCACCTCGCTCAAAGCGCGTCTGGAAACGCGCGCGCCACCTAATCCAGTCAGGGGTGCCAGTTCCTCGATGGTGATCAGCGCCTGACGGCCATCACTGAACCGCACGTGGAAATGAGGTGGCGGATGATCAGCGGCGTACATATCGAGCAATCGGACAGTCTTTGGATGGTAGGCATGGTCGAGCATAGAGTGCAATGGTTGCACTGAACACTACCACTGCTGCGCACGCTGCTCACCCCGAGAAATGTAAGCGGTGCTTTCTCGAACAAGGCTGATGTGCCACAGGCCTGGCAGCGGCAAAGTGCCTTTAGCACACCCGTTCTATTTCGCCGCCACGGCCCCGTTTCTAGAATCACTCCATCGCTTCGGCACCGGGTCGGAGCCCGGTGATCGAGGGAACGTCACATGAACATCCAAGGAACGCTTAGGGCCCTGCTCATTGCACCCATGCTGGTAACGCTCGCCGGTTGCGTGGCGCCGGGCGCCTACAACCAGGGCCCACAGACCAACCAGATGGCCGGCGGCAACGCGCCCTGCACGCCCAGTGCGACCGACAACCTGATCTCCACCGGCCGCAGCCTGCTGAGCATCGCCAACTCGGTGCTGGAAACCAAGAACAGCATGAACGGCACCTCGGCCACCTATGACCAGCGCATGCAGTTGGCGGAGAACGCCCAGAAGGTCAACAAGGGCAACCAGATGCTCGACAACGTCGAAAGCATGACCGCTGGCCTGAAGTCGCCTTGTGCCACCACGGCGCAGACCAGCGCCGCGCGTTGATCGAAACCTACCGGGGCCGTTTTGCGGCCCATCGCGGGGCAAGCCCGCTCCCACGCATTCGCCCGCCAATGCGCGAAGCCTGTGGGAGCGGGCTTGCCCGCGATGGGCTGCGCAGCAGCCCCAGTCGATTCAGTCTCGCGGCGACTCAAGCAGACGCCAGCACCTTGCACCCGCGCCGCGAGATCTCGATCCGCGAGTAACTGGCCTCACCCAGCCCGCTGATCCGGTCAAGGCAGGCGGCAGGGTCGTGCAGCGGCAGTTCCAGCAACTGCCGGGTATCGCGCTCCCACCAGCGCGATGCCAGCAGGCGCTCGATCATCGCTTCCGGGTATCGAAAACGCACGACCTTGGCCGGAAAGCCCGCCACCACGGCGTAGGGCGGTACGTCCCGGGTGACCAGGGCGCGGGTGGCGATGATCGCGCCCGTGCCCACCTCGACACCTTCCATGATCATCGCGCCCTCGCCGATCCACACATCGTGGCCGATACGCGCCGGTGTGCTCGGCGGTTCGTATTGCCACTGGGTGCCGGTGAACTGGAAAGGGTGGGAACTCAGCCAGTCGGTCGGGTGGGCGTATTTTTCCTGGCCGATGACCACCGCACTGCCAATGGAGCAGTAACGCCCGATCGATTCGACCACCTGCAGCGAACCGCCGCTGCGGATATAGGTATGAGCCCCGATCGCGACGTCGAGGGTGGCGGCGCTGACCGCCACATCGCCCATGCGCACTTCGGCTTCGAGCGCCAGCTTCGCCCGCTTGCCGAACTTGGAAATGCCTGTGCTCACCTTGCAACCGTGTTGGCGAATCCATCGCCGCCAGTACCAGTCCTTGAACTTCATGGGTCAATCACTCCTGCCATGGTCCAGGCTGCCCGATGGCAGCGGCCTGCCATCGTACCGTCTTGTCGGCGCAATACCAGCCCCGGACGCCTCTGTGCGCCTTGCGCGAAGCGGTCGCGCTTGCATAGGCTAGCAGCTCGACAAAAGAGACCTACCATGCCGGCCACCTCCTCCATCGCCCTTGACGCCATCGATCGCCAGTTGATCGCGCTGCTGCAGATCAATGCCCGCGAAAGCGTCGCCACCCTCGCCCGCCAGCTGGGCATCGCCCGCACCACGGTGAACTCGCGGCTCGAGCGCCTGGAGCGCAACAAGGTGATCACCGGCTATGGCGTGCGCCTGGGCCAGCGCCTGATCGGCGGCGGCCTGCAGGCGTACGTGGGGATCAAGGCGCAGCCGCGCTCGGGCAAGGACATCGTGCGCCACCTCAGCGCCATGGGGCAGGTCCAGCAGTTGTGCGCGGTCAGTGGCGAGTTCGACTACGTGGCCTGGCTGCTCAGCGACTCGCCGGAGCAACTGGACCAGTTGCTCGACCTGATCGGCAGCCTCGACGGGGTGGAGAAAACCACCACGTCGATCATCCTCAGCAGCAAGGTGGACCGCGGCCAGCCGGGCTGACCGCGGCGCCCGGCCCTCAGGCCTCCATCGCGTCGAGCAGCCCGTCCAGCAGCGCGCGCACCGTTTCCGCCGAATGCAGGATCGACCAGATCATCGCCCGCCCCGCCTCGGGGGCATGGTGCTGGGCGTATTCATCGGCGATTTCCTGGATGGCCCGGGCCAGCATGCTGGCGTGGACCTGGGCGTCGGCGGCATCGACACCGGGGCGCACAGTGAAGATCGGGGGATGACTGGACTGGCAGGAGCAGAAGGACTGCTCGGTGGTTGGGTTCAGGGAGAGGGGTGGGTCGGGGACGATCTTTTTCATGGGTATTGCCTCCATTACCGGCTCAAGGAGGCCACCACGCAACCTTCTCACGGGAATGGGTGGCAGCCATGCGCGGGGTGAGAACCGGCGAAGTTGGAGGCTACATTCCGGCCAGGCAGAACCTGCCCGCGCACAGCTGCCATGACAGCATGCCTCCAATTTGATCGCCGGGTTCTCACGCCCGATCACCGAATAGGCGGTGACCGGCTGAAGTTAACCGCGAAGACTTACCCACACAGCCAGACCGGAGCGACAGGGCTTGTAGGATAGGTCTCGTTAAATTTCACGTCTGTAGGAAATGGTCTGACAAACAAAGACCTACCTGTCCCCCAATGACATATCCGGCAACCCTCCCCTGCCACTACGCCCTCAATCCACGTTTAGGCTGATGACAGTCCGCCCTATTGACGTAGCGGCGACCTCATCACAAACTATACGCGGATCACGTACAAATCATGGATGCCCTATTTGTCGAACTACCCGCCTTCGAGCGCTTTCGCAGCCAGTATCTGGACGATGAAGATTTTCGGTCTCTGCAACGCGTACTGCTTCTGCATCCCCATGCGGGTGACGTCATCAAGGGAACGGGTGGCCTCAGGAAGATGCGCTTCGCCGATGCACTGCGCCAAAAAGGCAAGCGAGGCGGCACCCGGATCATCTACTACTGGTGGCAGGCCGGTCTGCAATTCTGGCTTTTCACGCTGTACGGAAAGGAACTCCAGGATGATCTGACACCGCAGCAACGCCAGGCTTTGAAGCACCTGCTTGAACGCGAATACCTAATGAGGACGACCAATGCCACGCAACATCTTCACTGAACTCACCGAAGGCTTCGACGCCCTCGCCGATGAGCGCGCCGGCAAACTGACCCTGCGCTCGCACAAGGTGACCTTCGAGGAGCTTGTCCCGCTGGCCCCCAACGAACTGACCGAACTGCGCCAGCGCCTGAACATGTCCCGGGCGGTGTTTGCCGCTTACCTGCGCACCAACGCCCGCACCCTGGAGAGCTGGGAACAGGGCCGCTCAAAGCCCAACGCCCAGGCCGTGGCGCTGATTCGACTGGTGCAGAAGTACCCTGAAACCGTCGAGCATCTGGCATCGCTGAGCTGATTCGTCAGTATTGAATAAACATGAATCATTAAGACGAAACAAAGCACATAACGACGCCACTCTGCACCTTAATAACGAGCACCCCACTTCATAAAATGGCCACCAGGCATTCTCTATACTCAGGCTCCGCCCCCTGCGCAGCCCCTGGCAAGGTCATTACATGAACAAGAAAAACCGCCACCCCGCCGACGGCAAGAAACCCATCACCATCTTCGGCCCCGACTTCCCCTTCGCCTTCGACGACTGGCTGGAGCACCCGGCCGGCCTGGGCAGCATTCCCAAGGAGCGCCATGGCGAAGAGGTGGCGATCGTCGGTGGCGGTATCGCCGGGCTGGTGGCGGCCTACGAGCTGATGAAGCTGGGCCTCAAGCCCGTGGTGTATGAAGCCTCCAAGCTGGGTGGCCGGCTGCGCTCGCAGGCGTTCAACGGCA
Organism: Pseudomonas sp. TE31087; assembly: GCF_057284075.1. Classification (NCBI taxonomy): domain Bacteria; kingdom Pseudomonadati; phylum Pseudomonadota; class Gammaproteobacteria; order Pseudomonadales; family Pseudomonadaceae; genus Pseudomonas; species Pseudomonas sp. TE31087. The sequence goes on along the minus strand of NZ_JBXVNN010000001.1, from coordinate 4,738,596 downwards.
CCGACGGCATCGTCGCCGAACTGGGTGGCATGCGCTTCCCGGTGTCGTCCACGGCGTTCTACCACTACGTCGACAAGCTGGGCCTGGAGACCAAGCCCTTCCCCCAACCCGCTGACCCCGGCATCGGGCAGCACGGTCATCGACCTGGAAGGCCAGACCTACTACGCCGAGAAATCCGCCGACCTGCCGCAGCTGTTCCACGAAGTGGCCGAGGCCTGGGCCGACGCCCTGGAGAGCGGCGCGCAGTTCGGTGATATCCAGCAGGCCATCCGCGACCGCGACGTGCCGCGCCTCAAGGACCTGTGGAACAAGCTGGTACCGCTGTGGGACGACCGCACCTTCTATGACTTCGTCGCCACCTCGCGCTCGTTCGCCAAGTTGAGCTTCCAGCACCGCGAAGTGTTCGGCCAGGTCGGTTTCGGCACCGGCGGCTGGGATTCGGACTTCCCCAACTCGATGCTGGAAATCTTCCGCGTGGTGATGACCAACTGCGACGATCACCAGCACCTGGTGGTCGGCGGCGTCGAGCAGGTACCGCAGGGCATCTGGCGCCATGTGCCGGAGCGTTGCGCCCACTGGCCGGCCGGCACCAGCCTCAGCGGCCTGCACGGCGGCGCGCCGCGCACCGGGGTCAAGCGCATCGCCCGCGCCGCCGATGGCCGCCTGGCGGTCACCGACAACTACGGCGACGTGCGCCATTACGCGGCGGTGCTCACCACCTGCCAGAGCTGGCTGCTGACCACCCAGATCGACTGCGAGGAGTCGCTGTTCTCGCAGAAGATGTGGATGGCCCTGGACCGCACCCGCTACATGCAGTCGTCGAAGACCTTCGTCATGGTCGACCGGCCGTTCTGGAAGGACAAGGACCCGGAGACCGGCCGCGACCTGATGAGCATGACCCTCACCGATCGCCTGACCCGCGGCACCTACCTGTTCGACAACGGCGACGACAAGCCAGGGGTGATCTGCCTGTCCTACGCCTGGATGAGCGACGCCCTGAAGATGCTGCCGCACCCGACCGAAAAACGCGTGCAACTGGCCCTCGACGCGCTGAAGAAGATCTACCCCAAGACCGATATCGCCGGGCATATCATCGGCGACCCGATCACCATCTCGTGGGAGGCCGACCCGCACTTCCTCGGCGCCTTCAAGGGCGCGCTGCCGGGCCACTACCGCTACAACCAGCGCATGTACGCGCATTTCATGCAGCAGGACATGCCCGCCGAACAGCGCGGCATCTTCATCGCCGGTGACGATGTGTCGTGGACCCCGGCCTGGGTGGAAGGCGCGGTGCAGACTTCGCTGAACGCGGTGTGGGGTATCATCAACCACTTCGGTGGCCAGACCCACCCGGACAACCCCGGCCCGGGCGATGTGTTCCACGAGATCGGCCCAATCGCCCTGGCCGACTGAGCGTAGGAGTAGCCTCATGCGCATCGCCCTGTTCCAGGGCACGCCCAAGCCGTTGGACGTGCCCGGCAATCTCGAGCGCCTGCAGCACCAGGCCCAGCAGGCGGCCGCCCGTGGCGCGCAGTTGCTGGTGTGCCCGGAGATGTTCCTCAGCGGCTACAACATCGGCCTGGACCAGGTGGAACGCCTGGCCGAGGCCGAGGACGGCCCCTCGGCCATGAGCGTCGTCGAGATCGCCCAGGCGCACCGGATCGCCATCGTCTATGGCTACCCGGAACGGGCCGAGGACGGGTCGATCCACAACAGCGTGCAACTGATCGACGCCCATGGCCGCAGCCTGTGCAACTACCGCAAGACCCACCTGTTCGGCGAGCTGGACCGCTCGATGTTCAGCCCCGGCGCCGATCACTTCCCGGTGGTCGAGCTGGACGGCTGGAAGGTCGGGCTGCTGATCTGCTACGACATCGAGTTCCCGGAAAACGCCCGGCGCCTGGCGCTGAACGGTGCCGAGCTGATCCTGGTGCCGACGGCGAACATGGCGCCTTATGACTTCGTCTGCCAGGTGACCGTGCGCTCGCGGGCGCAGGAGAACCAGTGTTATCTGGTGTACGCCAACTACTGCGGCAGCGAAGGCGAGATCCGGTATTGCGGGCAGAGCAGCATCGTCGGGCCGGATGGTGATGTGCTGGTGATGGCTGGGGACGAAGAGGGGCTGTTGCTGGCGGACCTGCAACACGAGCGGGTATTGAAAGGGCGGGAGGCGTTTCCCTACCTGGCGGACTTGCGTCGGGATCTGCATTAACAGTCGGCCCTTTCAAGGTGTTGTCAATTGGCGCTCGGCTTGGATTTGCCGGGGTCGCTTTGCGACCCTTTCGCGGCACAAGGCCGCTCCTACAGGGGGCGCGGTCGCCTGTAGGAGCGGCCTTGTGCCGCGAAAAGGCCAGAACAGACAACCTCGGCATTGCGCGCTAGCATGGCGTCATGTCCGATGCCATTCGCCACCTCACCCTCGCCAACGGCCTGCACCTGACCCTGCGCCACGCGCCACGCCTCAAGCGCGCGGCGGCTGCGCTGCGGGTGCATGCCGGCAGCCACGACGCACCAGCGCGCTGGCCGGGCCTGGCGCACTTTCTCGAACACCTGTTCTTCCTCGGTAACAGGCGTTTTCCGCTGGACGACGGCCTGATGCGCTACGTCCAGGGCCTGGGTGGCCAGGTCAACGCCAGCACCCGCGAGCGCACCACCGACTTCTTCTTCGAAGTGCCCCCCGTGGCGCTGGCTGGTGGGCTGGAGCGTCTGTGCCAGATGCTCGCCGAACCGGACTTCGCCATCGAACGCCAGCGCCGCGAGCGCGAGGTGATCCATGCCGAGTTCATCGCCTGGTCGCGCAACCCCGAGGCCCAGCGCCAGTTCGCCCTGTTGCAGTCGGTGTCGGCACGCCATCCGCTGAGCGGCTTTCACGCCGGCAACCGGCACAGCCTGCCGCTGGAAAGCCAGGCTTTCCAGCAAAGTCTGAGACAGTTCCACCACGACTTCTACCAAGGCGGGCAACTCACCCTGAGCCTGGCTGGCCCGCAGTCGCTGGATGAACTGGCGCACCTGGGCAGGCAGTTCGGTGGCCTGTTCGCAAACGGCGCACGCGTCGCCCGGGTACAGCCACCCGCCTTGCTCGGCGCGCCACTGCGCCAACCAGAAGCCTGGGGCAACCGCCACGACCTGCTGTTCGCCCATGACGGACTGCCGGACGGCGCGGAGCAGGCGCTCGAGCTGCTGCTGACCCAGCTCACCGACAGCCGACCCGGCGGTTGGCTGGATGCCTTGCGCCAGCGCGGCTGGCTGCAGGGCTGCAAGGCGCAACAACTCCACGCCCATGCCGGGCAGTTGCTCTGGCATGTCCAGCTGCAGCTGTCGGACCAGGCCTGCCTGGACAAGACCCGGGAGTTGCTGCACGGCTGGCTGGGCTTTCTACGACAACAGGACCACAAACAGCTGAACGACCGCTTCACCCGCCTGCAGCAACGCCATGAACAGGCCGCCAGCGCACTCGAACTGGCCCAGCGCGACAGTGCCGACCGGCCTTTCGCAGGGCTCGGGACACAAGGTCTGGACGCCCTCACTGCACTGCTGTGGGACTTGCCTTTCTCTAATGCCGGAGACTGGCAATTGCCCCCCGATGAAGCGCTGCTGGCAACCGAACTACCCGCGACCAGCACGCCGTTGCCAGCAGGGCTCGATATCGGCGACTGCCTGCCGCCCTCTCGCCAGTTTGCGACCCTCGACCTGCGTTGGCACATTCCTTCGCCGCTGCGTCAGCGCATGCAGGTCGTTCTGCAACACAGCCTGCAACCCCTGCGCGAGCGGGCCACGCAGGCGGCGCTGCAACTGGGCTTCGAGACCCTTGGCGAGTACTGGCAGTTGCGCCTGGCGGGGCATCCGCTGGCCGTGATCATTGCCACGCAGGAAGCCCTGACCTTGCTGCGCGCGCCGGCCCGAGAGCATTGGCACTCGCCAGCGGCAGCCGAAGCGCCGCTGATTCCGATCCGTGCCCTGCTGAAGGCACTGCCGGACGCCTTACTGAAGGGTGAGGGTCAATCGCAGCCAGCCTGCACCCTGGACCAGTCGCGGCTCGACACACTCTGGCAGCAGGCACGCTGGCAGGGATTGGCGCAAGGGTTCACCCCCGCCCAACAGGGCGCCCTGGGCACGGCACTGCAAGACCTCATGGGACAACCGATCGCCGCCTCGCCAGCGCGCCCGATCCTCGGACGCCGTTGGCAGCAGGTCCCGACTTCGGGCAGCGAGCCCGCGCTGTTGCTGTTCTGTCCGCTGCCGGCTGATCTGCAGGCCGCCGGTCGCCTGCTCGCCCACGTGCTGCAAGGCCCGTTCTATCAGCGCCTGCGCGTCGAGCTGCAGCTGGGTTACGCCGTGTTCAGCGCCTTTCGTCAGATCGAAGGCTACGCCGGGCTGCTGTTCGGCGTGCAATCGCCGCACGCCGACCACGCACAGATCCTCGGCCATCTGCTGGACCTGCTGCGCCAGGACGTCGCACTGGCCCCAGCGGCGCGAGCGCAGCTGGCCGATCAGTTCGACGAGACAGCGATGGCCAACGCCGATATCACGCAATGGGCCTGGCAGGCACATATCGCGACACACAATGCCGACCTGTCGCGCATGCGAGGGTCTATCCTCAATGTCGAACAAGGCCAGCTGGACGAATTGCTCCAGCAGTTGATCGAAGCCAGGCACGGTTGGTTGTGCTTGGCCAATGCCGCCGCCCCGGACGCCGAATGGTTATGAAAAAAGGCGGGATTGTTACCGCAAATGCAATGGCGCTTTTCGAAGAATTAACCTTTCGGTACAAATTTTTCTTGTAAGATAGCGCAATCTCGGCCAATGGAACCTCTCTCTCCGGGGAGTACCCAATAGTGAGCCGACCACCCCAAACCCCATCCGGAAGGAGCAAGCCCATGTGGACCAAACCTGCATACACTGACCTGCGTATCGGCTTCGAAGTGACCATGTACTTCGCCAACCGTTAAGCGTCTGCGCGGTTCGACGCCTCGGCCCGCCGGGGCGTTTGCGTTTTTCCGATACGGCTTTCGGGCTAACCTTTGCGGCTAGAGAGTACCCATGTACATCCAGATCCTCGGTTCCGCCGCCGGTGGCGGGTTCCCCCAGTGGAACTGCAACTGCGCCAACTGCAAGGGCTACCGTGACGGTACCCTGCGTGCCACGGCGCGCACCCAGTCGTCCATCGCCTTGTCCGACGACGGCGAGCACTGGATCCTGTGCAATGCCTCGCCGGACATCCGCGCACAGCTCCAGGCGTTCGCGCCGATGCAGCCGGCACGCGCCCTGCGCGACACCGGTATCGACGCCATCGTCCTGCTCGACAGCCAGATCGACCACACCACCGGCCTGCTCAGCCTGCGCGAGGGCTGCCCGCACCAGGTGTGGTGCACCGACATGGTCCACCAGGACCTGACCACCGGTTTTCCGCTGTTCAACATGCTCAGCCACTGGAACGGCGGCCTGGTGTGGAACCGCATCGAGCTCGAAGGCAGCTTCGTCATCGACGCCTGCCCGAACCTGCGCCTCACCCCCTTCCCGCTGCGCAGCGCCGCGCCGCCCTACTCCCCGCACCGCTTCGACCCGCACCCGGGCGACAACCTCGGGCTGCTGGTGGAGGACACCCGCACCGGCGGCAAGCTGTTCTACGCGCCGGGCCTGGGCCAGGTCGACGCCAAGCTGCTGGAGATGATGCACGGCGCCGACTGCCTGCTGGTCGACGGCACCCTGTGGGAGGATGATGAGATGCAGCGCCGCGGCGTCGGCACCCGCACCGGCCGCGAGATGGGCCACCTGGCGCAGAACGGCGCGGGCGGCATGCTCGAGGTGCTGGACGGCTTCGCGCGCCAGCGCAAAGTGCTTATCCACATCAACAACACCAACCCGATCCTCGATGAGGACTCCCCCGAGCGTGCCGAAGTGGTCCGCCGCGGAGTGGAAGTCGCCTTCGATGGCATGAGCATCGAGTTGTAAGGGCAGCCCTTGCACAACGTGGGAGCGGGCTTGACCCGCGATAGCGATGGTGAGTCTGACGCCGCCGTCGCGGGTCAAGCCCGCTCCCACGTACAACGAACCATCACAGGAGCCCTCCATGAGCGATGCAATGCCCCTGTCCCCTGCCGAGTTCGAGCAGGCCCTGCGCGCCAAGGGCGCTTACTACCACATCCATCACCCCTACCATGTGGCGATGTATGAAGGCCGCGCCAGCCGCGAGCAGATCCAGGGCTGGGTGGCCAACCGCTTTTACTACCAGGTCAACATCCCGATGAAGGATGCGGCGATCCTGGCCAACTGCCCGGACCGCGAAGTGCGCCGCGAGTGGATCCAGCGCCTGCTCGACCACGATGGCGCGCCCGGCGAGGACGGCGGCATCGAGGCCTGGTTGCGCCTCGGCCAGGCCGTGGGCCTGGACCCCGACCAGCTGCGCAGCCAGGAACTGGTGCTGCCCGGCGTGCGCTTCGCGGTCGACGCCTACGTCAACTTCGCCCGCCGCGCCAGCTGGCAGGAAGCCGCCAGCAGCTCGCTGACCGAACTGTTCGCCCCGCAGATCCACCAGTCGCGCCTGGACAGCTGGCCGCAGCACTATCCGTGGATCGACCCGGCCGGCTACGAATACTTCCGCACCCGCCTGGGCCAGGCCCGGCGCGATGTGGAGCACGGCCTGGCGATTACCCTGCAGCACTACACCACCCGCGAGGGGCAGGAACGCATGCTGCAGATCCTGCAGTTCAAGTTGGATATCCTGTGGAGCATGCTCGACGCCATGAGCATGGCCTATGAACTGAACCGCCCGCCCTATCACAGCGTCACCCGCGAGCGGGTCTGGCACAAGGGGATCATCCTATGAGTTTCGACCGTCAACAGGTGCCCGCCTGGCGCCCCGGCTACCGTTTCCAGTACGAGCCGGCGCAGAAGGGCCATGTGCTGCTGTACCCCGAGGGGATGATCAAGCTCAACGACAGCGCCGGGCTGATCGGCGGGCTCATCGATGGCCAGCGCAGTGTCGCTTTGATCATCGCCGAACTCGAGCAGCAGTTCCCCGGTGTGCCCGAAGTCGCCGACGACATCGAGCAATTCATGGAGGTGGCCCGTGCCGAACACTGGATCACCCTCGCCTGAGGTACCGGTAGGCCTGCCGCTGTGGCTGCTGGCCGAACTCACCTACCGCTGCCCGCTGCAGTGCCCGTACTGCTCCAACCCGCTGGACTTCGCCGAGCAGGGCAAGGAGCTGAGCACCGAGCAGTGGTTCAAGGTGATGGCCGAAGCCCGCGAGATGGGCGCCGCGCAGATCGGCTTTTCCGGCGGCGAGCCGCTGGTGCGCCAGGACCTCGCCGAGCTGATCGGCGAAGCCCGGCGCCTGGGCTACTACACCAACCTGATCACCTCCGGCATCGGCCTGACCGAGCAGAAGATCGCCGCGTTCAAGCAGGCCGGGCTGGACCATATCCAGATCAGCTTCCAGGCCAGCGACGAGCAGGTGAACAACCTGCTGGCCGGCTCGAAGAAAGCCTTCGCGCAGAAGCTGGAGATGGCCCGGGCGGTGAAGGCCCATGGCTACCCGATGGTGCTCAACTTCGTCACCCATCGGCACAATATCGACAAGATCGACCGCATCATCGAGCTGTGCCTGGCCCTTGAAGCCGACTTCGTAGAGCTGGCCACCTGCCAGTTCTACGGCTGGGCGCACCTCAACCGCCTGGGCCTGCTGCCGACCCGCGCCCAGCTGGAGCGGGCCGAGCGCATCACCAACGAGTACCGGGACAAGCTCAAGGCCGAAGGCAAGCCGTGCAAGCTGATCTTCGTCACCCCGGACTACTACGAAGAGCGCCCCAAGGCCTGCATGAACGGCTGGGGCAGCCTGTTCCTGACCATCACGCCGGATGGCACCGCGTTGCCCTGCCATGGCGCGCGCCAGCTGCCGGTGCAGTTCCCCAATGTGCGCGACCACGACCTGCGGCATATCTGGTACGACTCGTTCGGTTTCAACCGCTTCCGTGGCTATGACTGGATGCCCGAACCGTGCCGCTCATGCGACGAGAAGGAAAAGGACTTCGGCGGCTGCCGTTGCCAGGCCTTCATGCTCACCGGCGACGCCAGCAAGGCGGACCCGGTGTGCGCCAAGTCGCCGGACCATGGCATCATCCTCAAGGCCCGCGAGGAGGCCGAACACGCAACGCTGGAGATCGAACAGATGACCTTCCGCAACGAGCGCAATTCCCATGTCATCGCCCGTGGCTGAGTTCAGCGCCGCCCAGGCGGTGGCCGCCGGTACCGACTTCGCCGAGCTCAAGGTCGGCGCGCAAGGTGTGTTCTGGAATGAGTTCCGCCCCGCCGATGGCGCCTGCCGGGTCTGGCACTGGCGCGATCAGCAGGCCCGCTGCCTGACCCCGGACGGATTCAGTGTGCGCAGCCGGGTCTATGAGTACGGTGGCGGCAGCTTCTGCCTGGGCGACGACGGGCTGGTATTCGTCAACGAAAAGGACCAACAGGTCTACCTGCAGGCCCTGGATGGCAGCCCACCGCGCCCGCTTACCCACGCCGACGACTGCCGCTATGGCGATGTGCAGTGGCAGGCCGGCCAGGTGCTGGCCGTCGAAGAGCAGCATGGCGAACAGGTCGTGCATCGCCTGGTGAGCCTCTCGCCGGAGCATCGACAAATCCTGGCCGAAGGGGCCGACTTCTACGCCTCGCCCACGCTGAGCCACGATGGGGAACGCCTGGCCTGGATCGAGTGGGACCGCCCGGCCCAACCCTGGACCGTCACCCGCCTGATGTGCCGGGAACGCGAACCGTCTGGCGCCTGGGGCCCGGCACGCTGCATCGCCGGGCAGGACGAATCGCTGCAACAGCCACGCTTCGACGAACAAGGCCGCTTGTATTGCCTGTCCGACCGCGACGGTTTCTGGCAGCCCTGGGGCGAACTCGACGGCCACTGGCAACGCCTGCCCGCCGCGCTCGCCGACCATGCCGCCGCCCCCTGGCAACTGGGCGCCAGCACCTGGCTGGCCCTTGGCCCCGCCAGCTATCTGGCCAGCTGGTTCGAGGACGGTTTCGGGCAACTGGGGCTGCGCCGCGCCGATGGCGAAGTGGAGCGTTATGCCAGTGCGTACACGCGTTTCCGTAGCCTGGCGCTGGATGACGGACAGCTCTACGCCGTATCCGCCTCGCCGATCAGCCCAGCGGCCGTGATCGCCATCGACCGGCGCAGCCACGAAGTCCAGGTGCTGGCAGGTGGCGCCGAGGTGCTGCCCGCCGAGGACATCAGCCTCCCACAGCCGATCCGTTACGCCAGTGGCGAAGGCGAGGCCAACGGATTCTTCTACCCGGCCATGCAAGGCTCGGATGGGCCATCGCCGCTGGTGGTGTTCATTCACGGCGGCCCGACTTCGGCCTGCTACCCGGTGCTCGACCCGCGCATCCAGTACTGGACTCAGCGCGGCTTTGCCGTCGCCGACCTCAACTACCGGGGCAGCAGCGGCTATGGTCGCGTCTACCGCCAGGCACTGCACCTGAACTGGGGAGCGAGTGATGTGGAAGATGCCTGCGCGGCGGTCGCCTATCTTGCCGGCCAGGGCCTGATCGACCCTGACCAGGCCTTCATTCGTGGCGGTAGCGCCGGCGGCTACACCACCCTGTGCGCCTTGGCCTTTCGCGATGTCTTCTGCGGCGGCGCCAGCCTGTACGGTGTCAGCGACCCCGAGGCGCTGGGCCGGGCTACCCACAAGTTCGAAGGCGACTACCTGGACTGGCTGATCGGCGACCCCCGGCGCGATGCCGAGCGTTATCGCCAGCGCACGCCGCTGTTGCACGCCGGGCGGATCAAGGTACCGGTGATCTTCTTCCAGGGTGAGCTGGACGCGGTGGTGGTGCCGGAGCAGACCCGCAGCATGCTTGAAGCGCTCAAGGCCAATGGCATTGCGGCCGAGGGGCATTTCTACGCGGGCGAGCGGCATGGTTTTCGCCAGGCGGCGAACCTGGCGCATGCGCTTGAGCAAGAGTGGAAGTTCTACTGCCGGTTGCTAGCCCAGGCAACGCCATCCCTGTAGGAGCGGCCTTGTGTCGCGAAAGGGCCGCGAAGCGGCCCCGGCGATATCTGCCTTGTCGCTGAGATCCTGGGGCTGCTTTGCAGCCCTTTCGCGACACAAGGCCGCTCCTACAGCGGTCCGCGTGTCCCCGGCGGGAGTCTTCAGCGCTTGGCGATGATATACACCGCGTGCACGATCCCGGGGATATAACCCAGCAAGGTCAGCAGGATATTCAACCAGAACGCGCCACCGAACCCCACCTGGAGGAACACGCCCAGCGGCGGCAGGATGATGGCGATGATGATGCGGATGAAGTCCATGTGCTGCGCTCCTTGAGGGTGTATCAACACAGACTAGCCGTGCCTGGCAGAGGTTCCACCGGGCAAAAAAAACGCCCCGGGCCATGTATTTCAGGCCAGGGGCGATGCGCAGGAACGCCAGACGGTTCGTTGAAATTCTGTTCGCCGGAGCAACCGGTCAGGCCGGCACTTCGCGGCGGTTATGCTGCTGGGCATGCAGGCGGGCGAAGGCCCGGGCCAGGCGCAGGAGCATCTCGTCGATATTGCCCTTGCTCACGGTCAGCGCCGGCGAGAACCGCACCACGTCGGCCTGCGGCGCATTGAGCAGCAAGCCCTCCTGCAGCGCGGCCTCGACCAATTGCGCCGCGCTGTCTTCACGCAGTTGCAGGCCCCACAGCAGCCCCTCGCCACGCACCTCGCCCTGGCCGTAGCGACCCGCCAGGCGGCTCAGGCCATCGCGCAGGTGCCGGCCACTGTCCAGCACCTGCTCGAAGAAGCCCGCCTCCAGCACGGTCTGCAACACGGCCAGCCCGGCGGCGCTCATCAGCGCGTTGCCATGGTGGCTGCCTTCCAGCTCGCCCGGTTCGGCGCAGCAGGCGCGGCCACGGGCCAGCAGCGCCGCCAGGGGCACGCCGCCGCCCAGGCCCTTGCCGAGGGTGATGATGTCGGCCCGTACGCCGTAGGACTCTTCTGCCAATAGGGCGCCGCAGCGTCCTACACCTGTCTGTACTTCATCGAGGATCAGCAGGATGCCCAGCTCACGGCACAGGCGCTCGACACCCTGGAGGTAATCACGGGTGGCCGGAATCACGCCGGCCTCTCCCTGGATCGGCTCGAGCATGATCGCCACGGTGCGCGAGTCGACCGCCGCGTGCAGCGCCGCCAGGTCGTTGAACGGCACCTTGCTGAAGCCCGGCAGGCCGGGCTCGCAGCGGTTGCACGGCAGCGGGTCGGAGGCCGACAAGGCCCCCAGGGTGCGACCATGGCAGCCCTGGCTGGCGGTGATGATGTGATAGGCGCCGTTGCGGTGCAGCTGGCCCCACTTGCGCGCCAGCTTGATCGCGCCCTCGCAGGCTTCTGCACCGCTGTTGAGCAGGTAGGCCTGGTCGCTGCCGGTACGCTGGCACAATAGCTCGACCAGGCTCAGCAGGCCGCGGCTGTGATAGCCGGCGCCGGGATTGATCAGCGCCTGGGCCTGGTTGCCCAGCGCCTTGACCAGCACGCTCGGGCTGTGGCCCAGGCTGTTGACCGCGCAGCCCTGGGTGAAGTCCAGGTAGGCGTGCCCCTCGCTGTCCCACAGCCAGGAACCCTGACCACGCACGAACACCTGCGGCGCACGCTCGGTGCTGGGCATCAGCCGCTCGCGGGAGAGCTGCGCGCCGGCCGGCTCGATCACCGGAGCACGCTTGGGCTCGGCGACGGCGGGCGCCGAACGGCGCAGGTTGAACAGGTTCATCAGGGCTCCGGCCAATCACGGGTGGGCGGTCAAGGTTCCGGTCTGGCGCCGGAATCGGATATTTTGCCTTGCCTATCAAAAGTGTTTTTCATCCGGGGTAACAATCGCCTGAATAGCCGCTGTAACCCTTTGGAATACGGCGATAGACTAGGCTTGCGGTCGGTTCCCGGCCATTTCGTTTTTCCAGCTTTTTCGATAAGTATCACTTATGGATTTTCGCCAACTGCGTTACTTCGTCGCGGTCTACGAAGAGGGCCATGTGGGCCGTGCCGCCGAGCGTCTGTCACTGTCACAGCCGGCACTGTCGCAGCAGATCCGCCAACTGGAACACAGCCTTGACCTGAGCCTGTTCGAACGCAGCAACAAGCGCCTGCTGCCCACGCTGGCCGCCCACACCCTGTACAACCATGCCGTGCCCCTGCTCGACGGCCTGCAACGGGCCCATGAAGCCATGGGCAACTTCAAGGGCCAGTCGCTGCGCACCCTGGCCATCGGCGTGCTGCAGACCGTGCGGCCAAGCCTGGTGCCGCAGTTGCTGGAACGGGTGCGCAAGGCCCAGCCGCATCTGGTGGTGCAGATCTATGAACTGTCGGGGTCGGAGATCGAGCGGCGCCTGCTCAATGGCGGCCTGGACATCGGCATCAGCTACCTGCCGCCGCGCCAGCCCGGGCTGCATGGTTTGCTGCTGTACGAGGATGAACTGCAGCTGGTGATCCCCAGGACCCACCCGCTCAAAGACTTCAAGAAGGTCTCGATCCGCCAGGCGGCGGAGCTGCCGATGCTGATGCTCGGCGAGGAGTTCCAGATCCGCCAGATCTGGAAGGCGCAACTGGCCAGCCAGGGTCGCCAGGCCCCAGGTACAGGCCGAGATGAACAACATGGCGGGGATCCTCGACAGCCTGGCGCACACGGCGCTGGCAACCATCCTGCCGGGCAGGGCCAAGGATGCCGCACAGGACGATCAGGAACTGCTGTGGAAGCCCCTGAGCGAGCCGCGGGTGCCACTCAAGGTTGGCCTGGTGTTCCGCGATGCCCAGCGCCAGCAGGCTTCGGTGGAGCTGCTGCGGACCTTGCTGGAGGAAGAAGCCGACCCGCGTCAGCTGGGCGTCTCGCCTCTGGACGTGCTCGGCTGAAAAACACGCGCACAAAGAAAACCCCGCCTAAGCGGGGTTTTCCAGACTGTTTCCCTTCGACATCCCTATCATCCCGCCGTCCTGGCAGGAAATCCTTCGTGTCCCTGTTCTAGCTTTTCGCGCTTCCTGCGCTACTTCCTTGTAAGGCGTCCTGCTCTGTCCATTGCGCATCCTGCGCTACGTCCATGTAAGAAAGAGTAACCGTGGATCCAATCTTAGGAAAGAGGCGAAACGTCACCACGTCGTGTAAGCCAAAGCTTACAAAAGCAGCCCATTTACAAACACGCCGCCCTGATAAAACAAAAGGCCGCCCCTACAGACGGATTGCATCCCCCTTGTAGGAGCGGCCTCGCCGAGGCGTCGGACCGGCCGGATGGGCTGCAACGCAGCCCCAAAATGGTCAGAACTGCGCAGCGTCCAGCAGGTACAGCGACTCGCTCCCCGCCTTCACCGATGCCACCAGCGAGTGAACCCGTGGCAGCAAACGTGCGAAGTAGAACCGTGCCGTGCCCAGCTTGGCGCCGTAGAAGTCGGCATCCCCTTCACCGGCCTTGGCCGCCCGTGCCATCAATGCCCACATGTAGGCGTAAGCGACATAGCCGAATGCGTGCAGGTACTCGACCGAGGCCGCGCCGATTTCGTTGGGGTTGCCCTTGGCCTGGTCCAGCACCCAGGCGGTCAGCTCATCGAGCTGGTCAAGGGATGCCGCCAGCGGCTTGGTGAATTCACCCAGCTCGCCGCCGGCAGTGGCGATGAACTGGCGGATCTCGTCGGCGAACAGCGTGTAGTAGGCGCCGCCGCTGGCCACCACCTTGCGGCCTACCAGGTCCAGTGCCTGGATACCGTTGGTGCCTTCGTAGATCTGGGTGATACGCACATCGCGCACCAGCTGCTCCTGGCCCCATTCGCGGATGTAGCCATGGCCACCGAAGACCTGCTGGCCATGCACGGTGCACTCCAGGCCCAGGTCGGTGAGGAAGGCCTTGGCCACCGGGGTCAGCAGCGCCACCAGCTCCTCGCTGCGCTTGCGGGTCGCGGCGTCTTCGCTGTACTTGGCGCTGTCGAGCTGCATCGCCACATAGGTGGAGAACGCGCGACCGCCTTCGGTCAGCGCCTTCATGGTCAGCAGCATGCGGCGCACGTCCGGGTGGACGATGATCGGGTCGGCCACCTTGTCCTTGGCCTGCGGGCCGGTCGGGGCGCGGCTCTGCAGACGGTCGCGGGCGTACTCCACGGCGTTCTGGTAGGAACGCTCGGCCGAAGCCAGGCCCTGGATGCCGACACCCAGGCGCTCGTAGTTCATCATGGTGAACATGGCCGCCAGGCCCTTGTTCGGCTCGCCGACGATGTAGCCGACCGCTTCGTCGAAGTTCATCACGCAGGTGGCCGAGCCCTGGATGCCCATCTTGTGCTCGATCGAGCCGCAAGTGGCCGGGTTGCGCGCGCCGAGGCTGCCGTCCTGGTTGACCAGGAACTTGGGCACCAGGAACAGCGAGATGCCTTTCGGGCCTGCCGGAGCATCCGGCAGCTTGGCCAGCACCAGGTGGATGATGTTTTCGGTGAGGTCGTGCTCGCCGCCGGTGATGAAGATCTTGGTGCCGCTGACCTTGTAGCTGCCGTCAGCCTGGGGTTCGGCCTTGGTGCGGATGATGCCCAGGTCGGTACCGGCGTGGGGTTCGGTGAGGCACATGGAACCGGCCCAGACGCCGGCGTACATGTTCGGCAGGTACTGTTCCTTGAGCGCTTCACTGGCGTGGGCGTTGATCGACAGGCAGGCGCCGGCGGTCAGCATCGGGTACAGGCCGAAGGCCAGGCTCGAGGCGTTGACCATCTCCTCGACCTGGGCCGAGACGACCTTGGGCATGCCCATGCCACCGAAGAGCGGATCACCGCCAACGCCGACCCAGCCCCCTTCGGCGTAGGTCTGGTAGGCCTCGATGAAGCCTGCCGGGGTACGCACCGAGCCGTTGTCCCAGTGGCAGCCCTCTTCGTCGGCGGCGCGGCTCAGCGGCGCGATGGTCTTGCCGGTGACCTTGCCGGCCTCTTCCAGCACGGCCATGGCCGTGTCCGCATCGACGGCCTCGGCCAGGGCGGGCAGTTGCGACCAGAGCGTGGCCACGTCGAAGACTTCATTGAGGACGAAGCGCATATCGCGCAGGGGCGCTTTATATTCAGCCATGACAACCTCTCGCTATCGGGGTCGGGGCGGCCCGTCGGGGCCGCGGCACTGGGATGACCGCAGTGTAACCGAACAACTTTTACGAGACATAGGGTCATCATGCGACCGAATAGTCTTACATGGTCACACGATAATTCACGCCATGCGCACGGCGCCGCGCCGCGACTGCTGGCCGAAGGTCATGACACAGTTGCGCCCCGCGCCCTTGGCGCTGTACAGCGCCTGGTCGGCGGACTTGAGCACTTCGTCGGGGTTGCGGTGCTCGGCCTGGCGCTCGGCCACGCCGATGCTGATGGTTACCGACACCGTGGTATTGGCCCCTCCGACACGGCGCTGGCGACCCGCGGAATCATCCTGCGGACGGCTGTTCTGGTCACGCAACTGGATGGCGTAGTTGGCGATCATCTCGCGCACCGCCTCCAGGTGCGGCAGGCACTCTTCGGCGGTCTTGGCGGCGAATACCAGGGCGAATTCCTCGCCACCGTAACGGTAGGCGCGCCCGCCGCCGGTCACCTTGGACAGGCGGCTGGCGACCAGGCGCAGTACCTGGTCGCCGACATCGTGGCCGTGGGTGTCGTTGAATTTCTTGAAGTGGTCGACGTCGGTCATGGCGATCACATAGTTACGCCCCAGGCGCTGCATGCGCTCGTTCAGGGCGCGCCGCCCGGGCAGGCCGGTCAGTTCGTCGCGGAAGGCCATCTGGTAGGCCTCGTGGGACACCGCGGCGGCGATCATCAGCATCACCTGGCTGCACATGATGTTCAGGGTGAACGGCAGGATGAAGGTCTTGGGCAGCATCCAGAAGATGCCGATCAGGCCGATGATCTGCGCGGCATGCAAGGGCCTTGGCTCACGCAGGTACTGCACCACCAGCAGGATGAACACCGCCAGGAACAAGGGGTAGGCCAGCTGGATCAGGCTCATCCACTGACCATGCAGCGCGGGCCAGCGGATCTCGGCCAGCCAGCCCAGCAGCGCCTCGGGAAAACTCTGCTCCAGCGCCACCGCCACGCTGCTCACGGCGAACAGCACGGCGAAGCGTGCCAGCAGGTCCTGGGCCAGGTGGGTGCGTTCCTGCCACGCCCCGTACAGGCCGAACAGAGCCGGCAGCAGCAGGCACACCAGGTGGAAGATCACCGCCGCATCCTCGCGGACCCGGCCGTTGTCGCGGTAGTAATCGGTCTGGGTATCGAGCAGGAAATAGGCGACGTACACCGTGACCATCAGGAACAGCTCGCGCTGGCGGCGGTACACGGCGCAGTAGGCGCCCCCCAGCAACAGCACCAAGGTGGGTAGAACGTTGAACAGCGATGTGAAGAAGACGCTGAGGTCCCTCACATAGGCTGCCGCAAGCCCTGCCAGCAACAGAATCAGCGAAGGCAGGAAGTGGCTCGCGCGTACAGCGGATAGACGAAACAAGGGTAATCTCCGACCCGGCAGATCAATAATGGCATTGTGCCCCTACTTCATCGGCAGTGCACATGAATAGATGAATACAGATGCCCGCTTTAACGGCAGATCAGGGGCCAAGCTTGAGACTTTCTCGTTACTGGATGCGACATTCCTGATTTCGCGCGATCCGTGTAGGACCGGCCTTGAGCCGCGAAAGGGCTGCGCAGCGGCCCCAGGATTCAGCGTTGAAACAAAGATCGCCGGGGCCGCTTTGCGGCCCTTTCGCGGCACAAGGCCGCTCCTACAGGGGGTTCGTGTAAAAACCCGGGCGAAAAAAAACCGCCTGCCGGTGAGGGCAGGCGGTTTTTGGTACAACCAACCGGTTTAGATGGACAGACCGAAGTCTTCTTCCTTCATCGCCATCAGGTTGTCGGCGCCGGACAGGATCGCCGCGACGTGGCTGCGGGTACGCGGCAGGATGCGCTGGAAGTAGAAGCGCGCGGTCTGCAGCTTGGCGGTGTAGAACGCCTCTTCGCTGGTGCCGGCTGCCAGTTTCTCGGCGGCCAGGCGGGCGATGTCGGCCCAGAAGTAGGCCAGGCACGCGTAGCCGGAGTACATCAGGTAGTCCACCGAAGCGGCACCCACTTCCTCGCGGTCCTTCATCGCGGCCATGCCGATCTTCATGGTCAGCTCGCCCCACTCCTTGTTGATCGCGGCCAGTGGCTCGACGAACTCCTTGGTGGCGGCGTTGCCTTCCTGCCCTTGGCAGAACTTGTGGACGATCTTGGTAAAGCCCTTGAGCGCCTCGCCTTGGGTCATCAGCACTTTACGGCCGAGCAGGTCGAGGGCCTGGATACCGGTGGTGCCTTCGTACAGCATGGAGATACGGCTGTCGCGCACGTTCTGCTCCATGCCCCACTCGGCGATGAAGCCGTGGCCGCCGTAGATCTGCACACCGTGGTTGGCGGCCTCGAAGCCGACTTCGGTCATGAACGCCTTGGCGATCGGGGTCAGGAAGGCCAGAAGGGCGTCGGCCTTCTTGCGCTCTTCCTCGTCCTGGCTGTACTTGACGATGTCCACCTGCTTGGCGGTGAAGTACACCATCGCACGGTTGCCTTCGGCGAAGGCCTTCATGGTCAGCAGCATGCGACGCACATCCGGGTGGACGATGATCGGGTCAGCGGCTTTTTCTGGTGCTTTCGGGCCGGTCAGCGAGCGCATCTGCAGGCGGTCACGGGCGTACTTCAGGCCACCCTGGAACGCCACTTCGGCGTGGGCCAGGCCTTGCAGCGCGGTGCCCAGGCGAGCAGTGTTCATGAAGGTGAACATGCAGTTCAGGCCCTTGTTGGCCGGGCCGATCAGGTAACCGGTGGCGCCGTCGAAGTTCATCACGCAGGTGGCGTTGCCGTGGATGCCCATCTTGTGCTCGAGGGAGCCGCAGCTCACGCCGTTGCGCTCGCCCGCGCCGCCTTCGGCGTTGGGCAGGAACTTCGGCACGATGAACAGCGAGATGCCCTTGGTGCCGGCAGGGGCATCGGGCAGGCGGGCCAGGACGATGTGGACGATGTTGTCGGCCATGTCGTGTTCACCGGCCGAGATGAAGATCTTGGTGCCGGAAACCTTGTAGCTGCCGTCGGCCTGAGGTTCGGCCTTGGTGCGCAGCATCCCCAGGTCGGTGCCGCAGTGCGGCTCGGTCAGGCACATGGTGCCGGTCCACTCGCCGGATACCAGCTTGGTGAGATAAGTCTCTTGCTGCTCGGGAGTGCCGTGCTCGGAGATGGTGTTCATCGCGCCGTGGGACAGGCCTGGGTACATGCCCCACGACCAGTTCGATTCGCCAACCATTTCGCTGAGCGTGAGGCCCAGCGACTCGGGCAGGCCCTGGCCGCCGTGCTCGATGTCATGGGCCAGGCTCGGCCAGCCACCCTCGACGAACTGCTCATAGGCTTCCTTGAAGCCGGTCGGTGTCTTCACGCCCGACTCGCTCCAGGTGCAGCCTTCGAGGTCGCCGACACGGTTCAGCGGGGCCAGGACCTGCTCACAGAATTTCGCGCCTTCTTCCAGGATCGCGTTGACCATGTCGGGCGTGGCGTCCTGGCAGCCCGGCAGGCTCTGATAGTGCGCCTCATAGCCGAGCAGCTCGTCGCGGACGAAGCGGATATCACGCAAGGGGGCTTTGTAATCAGGCATTGCGATGAACCTCTGTGATGAGTTCGGTGGGGAGACCGCGGATACCGACCAGCTCTTGGCGGCTTTCGGTCAAACAGTTGTTTGAAACTTACGTTTAGGTGGCCTCGCTGTCAAGGTGGGTGAACGATGGCGTTTATGCCGCCGAATATGACATTTACGCCAAGCACCCTTAAACGCATCGCGGGGCAAGCCCGCTCCCACGAATGGAAGCGGGCTTGCCCCGCGAAGTAAGCGAATGGGATTCAGCGGGTCAGACGTAGGTGTCGATGAACCGACCGAGCATTTCATCGGAAGCCTTGGCGACTTTGACGCCGAGTTCGACTTCGTGCTTGCCCAGGGCCAGTTGCACGGTGCTGGTGGCCAGGTCCAACTGCTGGCTGCGGTCTACACCGCGCAGGCGCTCGGCCTGGTATTCAGTGGATTGCCCGCTGGTGCCTCGCTCGACAGCGCCGCTGGCAATCTGCTGGGCGGCCTGGTCGACACGGTTCTGGCCATTCTGGATGGCACCCAGGCCCGCGTAGAAGGCGGAGCTCGCATTGATTTCCATGTCAGGACTCCATGACGCTGGATGATGAACAGGCCTTATTAAAGCAGCAGACAGGGAAAAAGGCCCGTTTAAATCCCTAATAGCCTAGTGCCAGCCAATAGGCAAAGGCCTAATCCAGCAGGTCCAGTTGCAAATGCGCAGCCACTGCCTCCGCGCCAGCCTGCTTCAACCAAGGCACCCGCCCCAGGCAGGGCGCGGGCAGGCGCTCGGCCAGGCTGGACAGGTTTTCTTCCAGGCGCGATGTACGCGGATCGACGATGTTCGCCACCCATCCCGCCAGTTGCAGGCCGTCCCGGGCGATGGCTTCGGCACTGAGCAAGGCGTGGTTGATGCACCCAAGCCGTACGCCCACCACCAGGATCACCGGCAGCTTCAAGGCAATGGCCAGGTCCGACAGGTTGGCATGGTCGGACAACGGCACGCGCCAGCCACCGGCGCCTTCGATCAAGGTGAAGTCGGCATTTTGCGCCAGCACCTGCTGCATGGCATCGCGCAGCGCCGGCACGCTCAGCGCCACCCCGGCCTCGCGGGCCGCCACATGCGGGGCGATTGCCGGCTCGAAGGCGAAGGGGTTGACTGCTTCATAGGACAACTTGACCGAGCTTTCGTCGATCAGCGCCAGGGCGTCGCTGTTGCGCAGCCCCTTGGCCGTCACCACGCACCCGGACGCCACCGGCTTGGCCGCCAGGGTGCTCAACCCCAGTTGCCGCGCCGCATGCAGCAAACCCGCGGCGATGGTGGTCTTGCCGACATCGGTGTCGGTGCCGGCAATGAAATAGGCCTGGCTCATGTCACTGCTCCCCGTCCAACGGCTTGCGCAAGACGCCGTAGACCACCTGGTAGGTGGCCGGCAGGCCTTGCACCTGGCGGTACTGTTCGTAGGCCTGCAACAGGCCCTGCATCCGCGCCCGCCCGGTGAGCCCCGACGGCCGCCCCGGATTGAGGTTGTGCGCGCCCAGCGCCTTGAGCTCATGGGTCAGGCTGCGCACGTCGGGATAATGCAGCACGTGGGGACGCCGCTCCAGATCGATCAATTCCAGCCCGCTGTCACCGCACAGGCGCTGGTAATCCTCGAAACGCCGGAAGCGATTGACGTGCACCATGCCATCCACGGCCTGCCAGCTGGCGCGCAATTCATCGAGAGTGCCCACGCACAGGCTGCTGAAGGCCAGCACGCCGCCGGGGCGCAGCACCCGCCGCGCCTCGTCCAAAACGCTGGAGAACTGGCCGCACCACTGCACCGCCAGGCTGCTGAACAACAGATCAATACTGTCATCGCGCAACGGCAGGCGCTCGGCGTCGCCCGCCACATGATGCCGGGCGCCGCCCTGCTCGCGGGCATGGCGCAGCATCCCTTCGGCGATATCCACCGCAACGCCGCCCGCATCCGCGAAGCGCTCGGCCAGCACCCGGCTGAAGTGGCCGGTACCGCTGCCCATGTCCAGCCAGCGCTCAGGCGCGAGGCCGCTGGGCAGCTTTTCCAGCAGCGCGATGCCCACGGCGCGCTGCAAGGCCGCGACGCTGTCGTAACTGGCCGCAGCGCGGGAAAACGAAGCCGCCACCTGGCGCTTGTCCGGCAACGCGCCGGGCAGGGTGGGCTGGGAAAGGTCAGTCATCGCCACTCTCATGCAGGAAACTCTTGATGCCCGCCGCCAGCTCCTGGGGATACTCCAGCAGGAAGGCGTGGGAACTGTCTTCGACCAGACCGACTTCCACGTCGGGCAGCAGGTCGCTCAGGGCCTTGGCCGCTTCCACCGGCACCAGCGCGTCACTGCCGGCGAACAGGTGCAGCTGCGGGCCGCCGTATTGCTCCAGGGCGGTGCGGGTATCGAGGCTGGCCAGGACTTCCAGCCCGGTGGCCAGGTACAGCGGATCGGTGTCGGGCACGCCCACCCCCAGCTGCCGCAGCAAGGTGCGGGGTTGCTGCGCGCCCTCGCTGCACAGGGTGCGGAAGCGCTTGAGGGTGACATGGGTGTGGCTGCGGCAGCCGTCCAGGAAGGTGCCGAAGGTATCGGCGGGCATGCCGTGCGGCCAGTCCGGCCGGGCCACGAAGCAGGGATTGCTGGCCAGGGTGAGCAAGCCGCAACAGTGGTCGCCGCGCCTGTGCGCCAGAGCGCTGGCGAGCATGCCGCCGAGCGACCAGCCGCCCAGCCACACGTCGGTCGGCAGCTTGCGGTCCAGATGCTCGACCCAGGCCTGGACATCGCTGTCGGCCAATTCAGGTAGCGGCATCAGCTCGACCTGCAGGCGTGGATCCTGGGCGCGCAGGCTGGCGGCCAGCGGCTCCAGTGAAGCGGTGCCCAGGCCCCAGCCGGGCAGGAGGATCAGTCGGTTACGCATCGGCGGACTCCAGCTGTGGATAACACTCGGCCAATGCATTCAACAATAGCTGGACCTGCGCCTCACTGTGGGCGGCGCTCAGGGTCACCCGCAAGCGGGCGCTGCCGGCGGGCACGGTGGGTGGGCGAATCGCCGTGACCAGCAACCCGCGCTCGCGCAACAGGCGGGACAACGCCAGCGTCCGGGCCGCATCGCCGATCAGGATCGGCTGGATCGCCGTATGGCTGTCCATCAGGGTCAGGCCGATCTGCTCAGCGCCCGTGCGGAACTGCCGGATCAGCGCGGCCAGGTGCTCGCGCCGCCAGTGTTCGCGGCGCAGCAAGTCCAGGGCCTTGAGCGTGGCGCAGGCCAGCGCCGGTGGCTGACTGGTGGTGTAGATATAGGGCCGGGCGAACTGCACCAGCGCCTCGATCAGCTCCTCGCTACCGGCGACGAAAGCGCCGGAGGTACCGCAGGCCTTGCCTAGCGTGCCGATCAGCACCGGCACATCCTCGACACCCAGGCCGCAATGCTCGACCAGGCCACCGCCATTGGCGCCCAAGGTCCCCAGGCCATGGGCATCGTCGACCATCAACCAGGCACCGCGTGCGCGGGCCTCCCTGGCCAGGGCCGGCAGGTCGGCGCAGTCGCCGTCCATGCTGAACACGCCGTCGGTGACCACCAGAGTATTGCCGTTGGCCTTGCCCAGGCGGCTGGCCAGGCTGGCCGGATCGTTGTGCAGGTAGCGGCTGAAGCGGGCGCCGCTGAGCAGGCCGCCGTCGAGCAGGGAGGCGTGGTTGAGGCGGTCCTGCAACACCGTGTCGCCCTGCCCGACCAGCGCGGTGATCGCACCGAGGTTGGCCATGTAGCCGGTGGAGAACAGCAACGCGCGCGGCCGGCCCGTCAGCTCGGCCAGCGCCTCCTCCACCTCATGGTGCGGGGTGCTGTGGCCGATCACCAGGTGCGAGGCACCGCCACCGACACCCCAGCGCTCGGCGCCGTCACGCCAGGCCTTGATCACTTCGGGATGATTGGCCAGGCCCAGGTAGTCGTTGCTGCAGAAGGCCAGCAGCGGCTGGCCATCGACCACCACCTGCGGCCCCTGCGGGCTTTCAAGCAGTGGTCGCTGGCGGTACAGGTCGGCGGCACGCCGTTCGGCCAGGCGCGCGGCGAGATCGAAGGCCATGCTCAGGCCGAGGCTGCGTCGTAGAACAACTCGCTGCTGCGCTGCTCGACCAGCGCCTGCTCGATGGCGGCCTGGTGCACTTCGTCGGCGTGCTCCTCACGGGCCTCCGGCTGGATACCGAGGCGGGCGAACAGCTGCATGTCCTTGTCGGCCTGCGGGTTGCCGGTGGTCAGCAGTTTCTCGCCGTAGAAGATCGAGTTGGCGCCGGCCATGAACGCCAGGGCCTGCATCTGCTCGTTCATCTGCTCGCGACCGGCCGACAGGCGCACATGAGACTTGGGCATGAGGATCCGGGCCACGGCCAGCATGCGGATGAAGTCGAACGGATCGACGTCCTCTTCATCGGCCAGCGGCGTGCCGGCGACCTTGACCAGCATGTTGATCGGCACCGACTCCGGGTGCTCGGGCAGGTTGGCCAGCTGGATCAGCAGGCCTGCGCGGTCGTCCAGCGACTCGCCCATGCCGAGGATACCGCCGGAGCAGATCTTCATGCCGGCATCGCGCACGTAGGCCAGGGTCTGCAGACGCTCGCTGTAGGTGCGGGTGGTGATGATGCTGGTGTAGAACTCCGGCGAGGTGTCGAGGTTGTGGTTGTAGTAGTCCAGGCCGGCCTGGGCCAGGGCCTGGGTCTGCTCCTGGTCGAGCTTGCCGAGGGTCATGCAGGTTTCCAGGCCCATGGCCTTGACCCCTTTGACCATCTCCAGCACGTAGGGCATGTCCTTGGCCGAAGGGTGCTTCCACGCCGCGCCCATGCAGAAGCGGGTCGAACCGATGGCCTTGGCCCGGGCGGCCTCCTCCAGCACTTTCTGCACTTCCATCAGCTTCTGTTTTTCCAGCCCGGTGTTGTAGTGGCCGGACTGCGGACAATATTTGCAATCTTCCGGGCAGGCGCCGGTCTTGATCGACAGCAGCGTGGAAACCTGCACGCGATTGGGGTCGAAGTGCGCGCGGTGCACGGTCTGGGCCTGGAACAGCAAGTCGTTGAACGGCAGCTGGAACAGGGCCTTGACCTCGGTCAGGGACCAGTCGTGACGTGTGGTTGCAATTGCGCTGGCGCTCATCGGCGTTTCCTTATCTATGGTCTGACTGACGCCGGGACAGGAAAACCCTCCAGCGCATCACGGATAGCTCGCATAGTTACGGAAGGCCTCATGCACTGTCAACCAATCAAGAACAAGCTGGTTTACATCTGTACAAATATCGATCAATTCTGTTTGCTCTGCGACGAGCCTGCCGAGCAGCCCTATCCCTTGTGCATCGCTTGCGAGCAGGCGCTGCCCTGGCTGGACGAGCAGTGCCGCCGTTGCGCGCTGCCCCTGGCCATCGACGGCCTTCTCTGCGGCGGTTGCAGCCGCCGCCCTCCCGCATTCAGCCAAGTGATCGCGCCGTGGCATTACGGTTTTCCCATCGACACCCTGGTCAGCCGTTTCAAGCACAACAGTCAGTGGCCGCTGGGGCGGTTGCTGGCGCAGTTGCTCGGCCACAGCCTGACGCACCGCTACGACGAAGACCTGCCACGGCCGGACCGCCTGTTGCCGGTGCCGCTGGCCAGGCGTCGACTGCGCCAGCGCGGCTTCAACCAGGCGGCGATGCTCGCCCGCTGGCTCGCCGGGCAACTGCGCCTGCCCTGTGACGAGCGCCTGCTCCAGCGTGTGCGCGATACCCCGGCGCAGCAGGCCCTCGGCGCCCGGGCCCGGCAACGCAACCTGCGCCAGGCCTTCGCCCTTGCCCCCGGCAGCGAGCTCGACGGCCTGCACCTGGCACTGGTCGATGACGTGCTGACCACCGGGGCGACCGCCCAGGCCATCGCCCGGCTGCTGCGCCAGGCCGGCGCCCGGCGGGTCGACATCTACTGCCTGGCGCGCACGCCCAGGCCGGGCCAGGCTTGACTTGCCCCGGTGACGGCGGCAACGTCGCGGGACCTACACCACACCCGATGCCCGCCCATGTCCCTGCCAGCCCTGCTCACCCAGCACATTGTCCGCCGTCCACAGCGCATCGCCCTGTTGCAGCATGTCGCCGAACAGGGCTCGATCACCCGCGCCGCCAAGGCCGCCGGCATCAGCTACAAGGCCGCCTGGGATGCCATCGACGAACTCAACAACCTGGCGGCGCAGCCCCTGGTGGAACGCAGCACCGGCGGCCGCGGCGGCGGTGGCGCACGGCTGTCCGCCGAAGGCGAGCGAGTGCTGCGCCTGTACCAGCGCCTGCAGGCACTGCAGGCGGAGATTCTCGAGTCCGCCGAGGACAGCAGCGACCTCGATCTGCTCGGGCGCCTGATGCTCCGCACCAGTGCGCGCAACCAGCTGCAGGGGCGGATCAGCGGGCTGCGCCGCGAAGGCCGGCATGACCGCATCAGCCTGGACCTGGGCGGCGGGCTGGAGATCGAGGCCTTGATCACCCAGGGCAGTACCGAGCGGCTGGAGCTGGCGCTGGGGGGGACGGTGGTGGCGCTGCTCAAGGCCGGCTGGGTACGGTTGCTGGACGCGGATGAGACGCCGGAGCCTGGGAGCAACTGCCTGAAGGTCAAGGTCGAAGAGGTGCTGATTGAACAGGGCGGGCCGGGCGAGGTGCGCCTGGCGCTGGGCAATGGCCAGACCTTGTGCGCCATCGCCGAGGCGGCTTGGCTGGCGCAACGGCAGGTCCAGCCGGGGAGCGCCCTGCGGGTGCAGTTTCATCCGTCGTTCGTGTTGCTGGGGGTGCCGGTCTAGCCTGGCCGTGCGCTGCGCGCCCGGATCGCGGGGCAAGCCCGCTCCCACGCTGTTGATGGTTGCACTGTGCGACAGCGCAGACCAAAGGGCTGGGTGACCTCCCATGCTTGCATCGACTCAGGAGCGGGTCGGTCCTGGGTTTGGGGTAACATGCAGGCCGCAGTCCCAGCGACCGGAGCCTCTCATGTCCCACCCCTTCGACACCCTCACCCCCGACCTCGTGCTGGACGCCGTGGAAAGCCTCGGCTTTCTAAGCGATGCACGGGTGCTGGCGCTCAACAGCTACGAGAACCGCGTCTACCAGGTGGGCATCGAGGACGCGCAGCCGCTGATTGCCAAGTTCTATCGCCCTGGGCGCTGGAGCGACGCGGCGATCCTCGAGGAACACGCCTTCACCCGCGAGCTGGCCGAGTGCGAAGTGCCCGTGGTAGCTCCGCTGCTGCACGAGGGGCGCTCCCTGTTCGAGCACCAGGGCTTTCGCTTCACCCTGTTCCCCCGCCGTGGCGGCCATGCCCCGGAGCCGGGCAACCTCGACCAGCTCTATCGCCTAGGGCAGTTGCTCGGGCGCCTGCACGCGGTAGGCGCGACCAAACCCTTCGAGCACCGTGAAGCCCTGGCTGTGGACAACTTTGGCCATGCCTCGCTCAAGACCCTGCTTGACGGCGACTTCGTGCCCCGCGAGTTGCTGCCGGCCTACGAATCGGTGGCCCGCGACCTGCTCAAGCGGGTCGAGGACATCTACGCTCGCACCTCGTACCAGCCGATCCGCCTGCACGGTGACCTGCACCCCGGCAACCTGATGCACCGTGACGACGTCTACCACGTGGTCGACCTCGACGACTGCCGCATGGGCCCGGCCGTCCAGGACCTGTGGATGATGCTCGCCGGCAGCCGCGAAGAGCGTCTCGGCCAGCTGGCCGAACTGATTGACGGCTACAACGAATTCCACGACTTCGACCCGCGTGAGCTGGCCCTGATCGAGCCGCTGCGCGCCCTGCGCCAGTTGCACTACAGCGCCTGGCTGGCGCGGCGATGGGACGATCCGGCGTTCCCGCCGAGCTTCCCCTGGTTCGGCCAGCCGCGCTACTGGGGCGATCAGATCCTGGCCCTGCGCGAGCAGATCGCCGCGCTCGATGAACAACCGTTGAAATTGTTCTAGGTCCAGGCCGAGGTCTGTCTACAATAGGCGTCGCTTTATTTAGCTACCTAAGCAAGGATTCTGCATGCACGCCGCCAACCCGCGCCGCGGGTACCTCCTGGGCCTCGGCGCCTACATCATCTGGGGCCTGTTCCCCCTGTACTTCAAAGCGATCCAGAGCGTTCCGGCGGTGGAAATCATCGTCCACCGCGTGCTCTGGTCGGCCCTGTTCGGCTCGCTCCTGCTGCTGGTGTGGAAACACCCCGGCTGGTGGCGCGAACTGCGCGACAACCCGCGGCGCCTGGCGATCCTCGCGCTCAGCGGTGCGCTGATCGCCGGCAACTGGCTGACCTACGTGTGGGCGGTGAACAACGGGCGCATGCTCGAGGCCAGCCTGGGCTACTACATCAACCCGCTGATCAACGTGCTGCTGGGCATGCTGCTGCTCGGCGAGCGCCTGCGCCGCCTGCAATGGCTGGCGGTGGTCCTGGCGGCCCTGGGCGTGGCGCAGCAGGTGTGGCAGGTCGGCAGCCTGCCCTGGGTGTCGCTGGCCCTGGCGCTGTCGTTCGGCTTCTATGGCTTGATCCGCAAGCAGGCACCGGTGGCGGCGCTGCCGGGGCTGGTGGTCGAGACCTGGATGCTGGTGCCCATTGCCATCGGCTGGTTGTTGCTGCACCCGACGGCCAGCAGCGCCAGCCCTGAGTTCTTCAGCAGCAGCGAAGCGCTGTGGCTGATCGCCGCCGGCCCGGTGACCCTGGTGCCGCTGGTGTGCTTCAACGCCGCTGCACGCCACCTGCCCTATACCACGCTGGGCTTCCTGCAGTACCTGGCACCGACACTGGTGCTGCTGCAGGCAGTGTTGCTGTTCGACGAACACCTGTCGTCGAGCACCTTGGTGGCGTTCGCCTTCATCTGGGCGGGGCTGGCTGTCTACAGCGTCGATGCCTGGCTGAGTTTGCGCAAGCGCGCCTGATCAAAAAATGATCATATTGCTGCAAGCCACGGGGGACGTGGCCTGCAGCAAGCGCTCCAAAGGTTATCCACACCCTCGTCCCCGACGTTTGTGCACAAGCTACTGAATAGTGGACGTTTTTTGCTCAAATCTCGCCAGGCCTCGTGATTGTTGGGCTGGCGGGGAGCGCCCCCAGGTTATCCACAGGGGCATCCCCGATAAATAGGGATAACCGCCGGGGGCGCTGCGCACCCCGTTCGCGGCACAAGGCCGCTCCTACAAGGGCATGCAGTCCTCTGTAGGAGCGGCCTTGTGCCGCGAACGGGCTGCAAGGTAGCCCCGACGATCCCGAATCACTCCTCCGGCCGCAGCTGCAACTCCACCATCAGATCATCCGCCAGGCTCTCAAGCCGCGCCTGCAGATCGTCCAGCGACAAGGTCAACGGCAACGCCAGCAACGCATCGGCATGGAACAACGGCTCACTGCTCATCGGCGCCGGCCGCACCTCGGTACTCAAGCGCTCCACGTTCACCCCTTGCTCGGCCAGCAAGCGGGTGATATCACGAACAATACCCGGCCGGTCGTTGCCCACCAGTTCCATGGCGATCGGTTTCCAGGTGCAGGATGGCTCGATCCCGCTTTCGGCGATGAGCACACGGATGCCGTGGTCGCCCAGTTTCTGCAGCGACTCGACCAGTTCGGCGTAGGTCTCCGCCGGCACCGCCACCCGCAAGATCCCGGCGAACTGCCCGGCCATGCGCGACATGCGGCTTTCCAGCCAGTTGCCATTGTGATCGGCGATGCACTGGGCGATACGCTCGACCTGCCCGGCCTTGTCCGGGGCGATCACGGTGAGTACGAGATGGTCCACGGGCCACTCCTTCATTCGTCTGCGAAGGCCGCCCCAGGCGACCGGAATACGGGGATCGAATCAGTATAGGCAAGGCGCGGCAACCTGCCGCAGGACAGTCACGGCAAGTAATCGTGTACTGTTTCAAGATTTATCTGGAACAATCCACCTGTTTTTTGCGAACATGGCGTCTCCCAGCGTGACCCCATGCGACCAACCGGTCGCAGAGCGACGCTTTTAGTCTGATGTTCACCTGCCTGCTGCTTCATGTAGTATGCGCCGACGCGGACTACAAAACGTCGTTTCGATGTCTGCCAAGGCGCCTGTGAAAATACGCCAACCGCCCGCCGGCCCGTCTGGCGAGCCGCACCCAGCCGCCCCGGAGCACGCGGGCACGCACTGGTGCCGTGTTTAGAGAAGCGCTACAGGCTTAATACAGAAGAGCGAAAGCGAAATAGCTGAGCAGAGGTGAGGCAAGCAATGACTGGATACGTTCAAGTCGGTGGCCTTCAGGTCGCCAAGGCCCTGTACGACTTCGTCAACGACGAAGCGATCCCTGGAACCGGCATCGAAGCCGATAAGTTCTGGGCCGGGGCGGCAGAGATCATTAAAGACCTCGCTCCAAAGAACAAAGCCCTGCTCGCCAAGCGCGACGAGCTGCAAGCCAAGATCGACGCCTGGCACCAGGCACGCCAGGGCCAGGCCCATGACGCGGTGACCTACAAGGCATTCCTCGAGGAAATCGGCTACCTGCTGCCACAAGTCGACGACTTCCAGGCCACCACGCAGAACGTCGACGAAGAAATCGCCCACATGGCCGGCCCGCAGCTGGTGGTGCCGGTGATGAACGCCCGCTTCGCCCTGAACGCCGCCAACGCCCGCTGGGGTTCGCTGTACGACGCCCTCTACGGCACCGATGTCATCAGCGATGAGGGCGGCGCCGAGAAAGGCCAGGGTTACAACAAGCTGCGCGGCGACAAGGTCATCGCCTTCGGCCGCGCCTTCCTCGACGAAGCCGCGCCACTGGCCGCCGGCTCCCACGTCGACTCCACCGGCTACCGCATCGAAGACGGCAAGCTGGTAGTCGCCCTCAAGGGCGGCAGCAACAGCGGCCTGCGCGACGACGCCCAGCTGATCGGTTTCCATGGCGACGCGAAGGCGCCGACCGCCGTGCTGCTCAAGCACAACGGCCTGCACTTCGAGATCCAGGTCGATGCCAGCACCCCGGTCGGCAGCACCGACGCCGCCGGCGTGAAGGACATCCTGATGGAGTCGGCACTGACCACCATCATGGACTGCGAAGACTCGGTCGCCGCCGTCGACGCCGACGACAAGGTGATCGTCTACCGCAACTGGCTGGGCCTGATGAAAGGCGACCTGGCCGAGAGCGTCAGCAAGAGCGGCAAGACCTTCACCCGCACCATGAACCCGGACCGCGAGTACGCCGCACCGAACGGTGGCAGCGTCACCCTGCACGGTCGCTCGCTGCTGTTCGTGCGCAACGTCGGTCACCTGATGACCAACCCGGCAATTCTCGACGCCCAGGGCAACGAGATCCCCGAGGGTATCCAGGACGGCCTGTTCACCAACCTGATCGCCCTGCACAACCTCAACGGCAACACCAGCCGCAAGAACACCCGCAGCGGCAGCGTGTACATCGTCAAGCCGAAGATGCACGGCCCGGAGGAAGTGGCCTTCGCCGCCGAGATCTTCAGCCGCGTCGAAGACCTGCTGGGCATGAAGCGCAACACCGTCAAGGTCGGCATCATGGACGAGGAGCGCCGCACCACGGTCAACCTCAAATCCTGCATCAAGGCCGCCGCCGAACGCGTGGTGTTTATCAACACCGGCTTCCTTGACCGCACCGGTGACGAAATCCACACCTCGATGGAAGCCGGCGCCGTGGTGCGCAAGGGCGCCATGAAGAACGAGAAGTGGATCGGCGCCTACGAGAACAACAACGTCGACGTGGGCCTGGCCACCGGCCTGCAAGGCCGCGCGCAGATCGGCAAGGGCATGTGGGCCATGCCCGACCTGATGGCCGCCATGCTCGAGCAGAAGATCGCCCACCCGCTGGCCGGCGCCAACACCGCCTGGGTACCTTCGCCGACCGCCGCCACCCTGCACGCCCTGCACTACCACAAGGTTGACGTGCAGGCCCGTCAGCGCGAGCTGGCTTCGCGTACCCCGGCCTCGGTCGACGACATCCTGACCATCCCGCTGGCCGCCAACACCAACTGGTCGGCCGACGAGATCCGCAACGAGCTGGACAACAATGCCCAGGGCATTCTCGGCTACGTGGTGCGCTGGATCGACCAGGGCGTGGGTTGCTCGAAGGTGCCAGACATCAACGATGTCGGCCTGATGGAAGACCGCGCCACCCTGCGCATCTCGGCCCAGTTGCTGGCCAACTGGCTGCGCCATGGCGTGGTCACCCAGGAGCAGGTGCTGGAAAGCCTCAAGCGCATGGCCGCGGTGGTCGACAAGCAGAACGCCGGTGACGCCCTGTACCGCCCGATGGCGCCGAACTTCGATGACAACATCGCGTTCCAGGCGGCAATCGAGCTGGTTGTAGAGGGTGCCAAGCAGCCGAACGGCTACACCGAGCCGGTGCTGCACCGTCGTCGTCGCGAGTTCAAGGCGCGC
This sequence comes from Pseudomonas sp. TE31087, assembly GCF_057284075.1. Lineage (NCBI taxonomy): Bacteria > Pseudomonadati > Pseudomonadota > Gammaproteobacteria > Pseudomonadales > Pseudomonadaceae > Pseudomonas > Pseudomonas sp. TE31087. The sequence continues at coordinate 4,707,593 of NZ_JBXVNN010000001.1, read as the reverse complement.
AACGGGCTGTAAGCCGCCAGCAACGCATCGCGGGGCAAGCCCGCTCCCACGCCAGATGCCAACCGGCGTGGGAGCGGGCTTGCCCCGCGATCGTTTTCAGCCCTGATCCATTCTCAACTCACGTCGCACCAGCTCCAGAAGCTTCCCCAGGTCCACCGGCTTGAGCAGGAAATCCACAACCCCCAGGTGCATCACGTCCACCGCCTCTTTCACATCGGTGTCGCCCGACACCACGATGATCGACAGCGCCGCCCGCTCCGACTCACGAACCTGGCGGATCAGTTCCAGGCCATCCTTGGGCTCCATGCGCAGGTCGGTGATCATCAGGGCGATACGCGGCTCATAGTGCAGCTTCAACATCGCCTCCTGCGCACCGTCGGCCGTCATGCAGGCGATGCCCCGGCTCTTCAGGTACAGGCTTAGCGCTTCGCTGTTCACCGGGTTGTCGTCCACCACCAGTACCACGGGCCTGGGTGCGACGGGTGCGCTCACCACGGCCAACGCCTCACGTTCGGCGTCGCTCAGGATGTCGTCATGCTCTGCCATGGTCGTCTCGTCAAAAAAACCCCGTTATTCAAGTTCAGACCGCAAAGCCCCTGCATGCAAACTGCCTTTCGTCGGCTATTTGACACCGGACACAAGCAGCGAAACACCCATCGCGCCTTATAGACTTACGTCCAATGGGCACCGCAGAGCCGTCGTCCGACCATGGAGCCTTAGAACAACAAGGTCTGCGCTACATTTGCAGACATACTTATCGCGGTCGGTTCCATGAGCAAAAAGGACGCCTACAGCCAGGCGGGCAGAACAGCAGTGCTGCAAAACATCCAGGGTACCCTGCAGTTCCTGCAGCGTTTCCCGCCGTTCAACCAGATGGAACACAACCACCTGGCCTACCTGGTGGAGCAGTGCCAGCTGCGTTTCCACGCGGCCGGCGAAAGCATCATCAAGCCTGCCGACGGTCCGGTCGAGCACTTCTATATCGTCAAGCAGGGCCGCGTGGTCGGCGAGCGCCACCATGTCACCAAGCCGGGCACCGAGACCACCTTCGAGATCGCCAGCGGCGAATGCTTCCCGCTGGCCGCGTTGCTCGGCGAGCGGGCCACCCGCACCGAGCACCTGGCCGGCGAGGACACCTTCTGCCTGCAACTGGACAAGGCCGCGTTCATCCGTGTGTTCTCCATGTCCGAGGTGTTCCGCGACTTCGCCCTGCGTGGCGTCAGCAGCCTGCTCGACCAGGTCAACCAGCAGGTGCGCCGACGCGCCGTGGAGACCCTGGGTACCCAGTACTCGCTGAACACCCCGCTGGGCGAACTGGCGCTGCGCCATCCGGTGGTGTGCGCGCCGGACACGCCGCTGCGCGAGGCGGTGGGGTTGATGCACGAGCAGCAGGTCGGCAGCATCGTCATCGTCGACGACCAGCGCCATCCCCTCGGCATCTTCACCCTGCGCGACCTGCGCCAGGTGGTGGCCGACGCCAGTGCCGAGCTGACCGCGCCGATCGAGCGCTACATGACCGCCCGACCGTTCCACCTGAGTCCCCAGGCCAGCGCTTTCGACGCCGCCATGGCCATGACCGAGCGGCACATCGCCCATGTCTGCCTGGTGGACAACCAACGCCTGTGCGGGGTGATCTCCGAACGCGACCTGTTCTCCCTGCAGCGCGTCGACCTGGTGCACCTGGCCCGCACCATCCGCCATGCGCCACGCCTGGACAGCCTGGTGTCGCTGCGCGGCGAGATCGGCCAGCTGGTCGAGCGCATGCTCGCCCACGGCGCGTCCTCGACCCAGATCACCCAGATCATCACCCTGCTCAATGACCATACCGTGTGCCGGGTGATCGAACTGGCCATCGCCGAGCGCGGCGACCCGGGCGTGCCGTTCAGCTGGCTGTGCTTCGGCAGCGAAGGCCGCCGCGAGCAGACGCTGCACACCGACCAGGACAACGGCATCCTCTTCGAGGCCCGCGACGCCGCCGAGGCCGAGGCCATCCGTGCCCGGCTGCTGCCGCTGGCCCAACAGGTCAACCACAACCTGGCCCAGTGCGGCTTCACCCTGTGCAAGGGCAACGTGATGGCCGGCAACCCCGAGCTGTGCCTGTCGCGCAGCGAGTGGGCGCGGCGCTTCGCCGGCTTCGTACGCGAGGCGAGCCCCGAGAACCTGCTGGGTTCGAGCATCTACTTCGACCTGCGCGTGGTCTGGGGCGACGAGCAAGGCTGCGAACAGCTGCGCCATGGCCTGCTGGAGCAGGTCGCCGACAACCGTATCTTCCAGCGCATGCTGGCCGACAACGCCCTGCGACAACGGCCACCGGTCGGGCGCCTGCGCGAGTTCGTGCTGACCCGCCAGGGGGACGACAAGGCCGCCACTCTAGACCTCAAGGTGCAGGGCCTGACCCCGTTCGTCGATGGCGCCAGGCTGCTGGCCCTGGCCCATGGCATCAGCGCCTGCAACACCCTGGAGCGCCTGCGCCAGCTGATCGCCAAGGGCATCATCGACCCGCTCGACGGCGCCGCCTATGAAGAGGCCTATCACTTCATCCAGCAGACCCGCATGCAGCAGCACCAGCGCCAGACCCGCGAGAACCAGCCCTACTCCAACCGGCTCGACCCGGACAGCCTCAACCACCTGGACCGGCGCATCCTGCGCGAGTCCCTGCGCCAGGCCCAGCGCCTGCAAAGCAGCCTGGCGCTGCGGTACCAGCTGTGAACCTGTTCGCCTGGTGGCGCCCCGCCGTACCCGAACTCGCCTCCCCGCTGCGTCGTCGCCTGGCCCTGCTGCCAGGGCCGGCGCCACTGGGCGTGTGCTCGTTGCGTGAACAGCGCTGGGTGGTGCTGGACCTGGAAACCAGCGGCCTGAACCTCAATCGCGACCAGGTGCTGTCGATCGGCGCGGTGGCCATTGAGGACGGCGCCATCGCCCTGGGTCGCCCGTTCGAACGCACCCTGCACCGGCCCACGCAGAAGACCAACGCCAGCGTGCTGATCCATGGCCTGGGCCCCAGCGCCCTGGCCGCCGGCTGTGACCCGGCCGAGGCGCTACTCGACCTGATGGACTTCATCGGCGACAGCCCGGTGCTGGCGTTCCACGCCCCGTTCGACCAGCGCATGCTGGCCCGGGCGCTGAAGGATAGCCTGGGCCTGCGCCTGCAGCATCCGTTCCTCGACGTGGCGGAACTGGCGCCGATGCTCAACCCCGACACCGTGCTGCGTGAAGCCGGTCTGGACGACTGGATCGCCCGCTTCGGCCTCGAAGTCCAGGCCCGCCACCATGCCAGCGCCGATGCCCAGGTGACTGCGGAGCTGGCGTTGATCCTGTTCAGCCAGGCCCGGCGCCAGCAACTGGACAGCCCGTTGCAGCTGGAGCAGCGGGTACGCCAGTGGCGACGGCGCAAGGCGCACCATCACGGCCTTTGACCCATACATCGCCCTGTGTAGGAGCGGCCTTGTGTCGCGAAAGGGCCGCAAAGCGGCCCCGGCACTATCCGCTTGATGCACTAATCGTGGGGGCGCTTTGCACCCCTTTCGCGACACAAGGCCGCTCCTACAGGAATTGCACATGGCCTGAAGAGAAGCGCAAAACGTTTGCGATTTCAGCCCGTGTCATGCTGGCAATCCGATAAGCGTCAATTGCGCCACCACCCCCGCCTCTGCCACAATCGCGAATAATTATCGTTAGTTAACGCATTCTTTCCCGGGGATCGCTTCTTGACGCCTGCGCACAGTCCACATGCCGAGCTGGTCGGAGCGCTGTATCGCGACCATCGCACCTGGCTGCTGGCCTGGTTGCAGCGCAGCACCGCCTGCCGTCAGCGCGCCGAAGACCTGAGCCAGGACACCTTCGTGCGCCTGCTCGGTCGCGAGCGCCTGGACGCCCCCCGCGAACCCCGCGCCTTCCTGGTCGCCGTGGCCAAGGGCCTGCTGTTCGACCACTTCCGCCGCGCCGCCCTCGAGCAGGCCTACCTCGCCGAGCTGGCCCTGCTGCCCGAGGCCGAACACCCGTCGCCCGAGCAGCAGCACCTGATCCTTGAGGACCTCAAGGCCATCGACTGCCTGCTGGGCAAGCTGTCGAGCAAGGCCCGCGCGGCCTTCCTGTTCAACCGCCTGGACGGCCTGGGCCACGCCGAGATCGCCGAGCGCCTCGGGGTGTCGGTGTCCCGCGTGCGCCAGTACCTCGCCCAGGGCCTGCGCCAGTGCTATGTCGCCCTCTATGGAGAGCCGACATGAACCAGGCCCCGGTTTCCAGCCAGGTGCTGGAAGCGGCCATCGCCTGGAAGCTGTGCCTGGACGAAGGTAGCGGTACCCCGGACGAACGCAACGAATTCATGCGTTGGCACGCCGCCCACGAGGAGCACGCCCGCGCCTGGTTGCAACTGGGCATGCTCGACCGGCGCGTCAACGCCGCCGCCGGCCCGGTGCGCCACACCCTGCTGCAATCACGGGCAGGGCTACGCCAGCGCCTTGGCGGCCTGGCCGGCATGCTGCTGCTCGGCGGGCTGCTCACCTGGGCCGCAGCGCCGACCCTGTCGCCGACCTACTGGCTGGCCGATCAGCGCACCGGCACCGGCGAGCTGCGCACCCTGCGCCTGGAGGACGGCACCTTGCTGAGCCTGAACAGCCAGAGCGCGGTGGACATCGATTTCCGCGGCGAGCAGCGGCTGATCGTGCTGCATCGTGGCGAAATCTCGGTGGAAACCGGCCACAAGGACAGCCGTCCGCTGCTGGTGCGCACCGAGGATGGCCGCCTGCGCCCGCTGGGCACGCGCTTCCTGGTCAAGCGCGAGGAGTCCGGCACGCGCCTGGAGGTGCTGCAGGCCTCGGTGGCCGCCAAGCCGCAGAACAGTGGCGACGAACAGGTGCTGCGCGAAGGCCAGCAGGTACTGATGAACGCCGACGGCCTGGGCCGGGTCGGCTCCGTGGCGGTCGGCAGCGATGCCTGGACCCGCGGCATGCTGGTGGTGGACAACGTGCGCCTGGCCGACCTGGTGGCCGCGCTCGGCCAGTACCGCAGCGGCCACCTGGGGGTCAGCGACGAGGTCGCCGACCTGCGCGTGAGCGGCAGCTTCCCGCTGACTGACACCGACCTGGCCCTGGCCTCGCTGCAGCCGGCGCTGCCGGTGAAGATCGAGCGGCATACGCCGTGGTGGGTGACCGTCTCCGCCAGATAAGCGCTGCGTGCCGCCCTTCGTGGGTAAACCCGCTCCCACAGGGATCGCGCCAGATTCTAAAAATTGAGCAAGACAGTTGCTCCCACAGGGAATGCATCAAACCTGTGGGAGCGGGTTTACCCGCGAAGAAGCCAAGGCGATATAGCGCTGAGCGCCGCTCGTGCCAACCCTGTCAGATATTTTTTCAAAAGACCCTGTCACTTTCCCAATCTCGCTCGGCAAGGAAGCAGTCAGCACTATTTCGTCGAGGAGCCGCTGCATGTCCCGTGCCGTTGATGCTTTGCTTCGCCCCAGCCTGATGGCCCTGGCCATCGGCCTGGCCGCACCGTTGGCCAGCACCACCCTGTTCGCCGCCGAACAGGCCGCCCTGCGTGCCTACGACTTGCCCAGCGCACCGCTGGCCAGCACCCTGAACCAGATCGCCAGCCAGGCCGGGATCGCCCTGGCGCTGGATCCGGCACTGGTCAGCGGGCGCAAATCGGCGCCGGTCAGTGGCCAGTACGACGCGGTCGGCGCCCTGCAGGCCGCCCTGCGCGATACCGGTCTGCAACTGCAGCAGAGCAGCGCCGGCAGCTACAGTCTGGTGGCGGTGAGCGAAGGCACCCTGGCGCTGCCGGAAACCAACATCAACGCCAACAGCAGCTTTGAGAGCGCCTGGGGCCCGGTGGAAGGCTACACCGCCAAGCGCACCGCCGCCGGCACCAAGACCGATACCGCGCTGGTCGAGGTCCCACGCTCCATTTCCGTCGCCACCCGCCAGCAGATGAGCGACCGCGGCGTGCAAAGCCTGGATGACGCGGTGAAGTACATGCCGGGTATCGTCTCGGCCAGTTTCGGCAGCGACACCCGCTATGACTGGATGCGCGTGCGCGGCTTCGAGCCGACCCAGTTCCTCGACGGCCTGCCCCTGCCCCGCGGCGTGTATGCCAACCCGAAAGCCGAAACCTGGAACCTCGACCGCCTTGCGCTGCTGCGTGGCCCGGCCTCGTCGGTGTATGGCCAGACCCCGCCCGGCGGTCTGCTGGACATGGTCAGCCGCCGCCCCCAGGCCGAGAGCAGCCACGAGATCCAACTGCAGTACGGCAGCGACAACCACCGCCAGATCAACTTCGCCAGCACCGGCAAGCTCGATGAGCAGGGCCAGTTCCTCTATGGCGTCAGCGGCGTGGTACGCGACAGCGGCACGCAGATCGACCATATCGATAACAAGCGCTACAACATCGCCCCGAGCCTGACCTGGAACATCGACGAAGATACCTCGCTGACCTTCCTCAGCCAGTTCACCCGCGACGACACCGGTGCCACCAGCCAGTTCTATCCGATACAAGGCACCAAGATCGACATGCCGTTCGGCAAGGTGTCCCGCCACAAGAACCTGGGTGACCCGGATTACGAATACTACGACCGCACCTATTACGCGCTGGGCTATGCCTTCGAACATCGTTTCAACGATGTCTGGCAGTTCCGCCAGAACGTGCGCTACACCAAGAGCGAGTTGTCATTCCAGACGCTCACCGTTGGTGCCTACTACCAACCCGGCGGCCCGGTGGACAGCGAGGGCAATGCCAGCCGCATGTCCACCAACGTCGATGAGGACATCAGCCAGTTCGCGCTCGACAACAACTTCCAGGCCGACTTCGCCACAGGCGATATCAGCCATACCGTGCTGATCGGCCTGGACCACCAGCGCACGGACTCCGACTTCCTCTCCATTTATGGCTTCAGCGACAACGTGCCGCCCACCAACGTCAACAACCCGGTGTATGGCTTGCCGATCACCCGTCCGGACCGCTCTTCGGCCTATCTGGACTACAACCAGAAAACCGTCCAGACCGGGCTCTACATCCAGGACCAGATGGCGCTCGACAAATGGCGCCTGACCCTGGGCGGGCGTGAGGACTGGGTGCATACCGGCACCACGTTCCTCAACAAGGGCAATGCCACCAACACCCAGCGTGACAAGCAGTTCAGCGGCAATGCGGCGCTCAGCTACGTGTTCGACTCGGGCTTTGTACCGTATCTGTCCTACGCCGAGTCCTTCCAGCCAAGCAGCGGTTCGAGCGCTGACATCGAGAAATCCTTCAAGCCAACCGAAGGCCAGCAATGGGAGTTGGGGGTGAAGTATCAACCGCCTGGCTCCAACACCTTGCTGTCGGCGGCAGTGTACGACCTCAAGCAGAAGAACGTGACCGTCACCAACAATGTGGGTGGGGTGCCCGTCTCCAGCCAGACCGGCGAGGTCAAGGTCCACGGCCTGGAGCTGGAAGCCGTCTCCGACGTCACCGACAACCTGAAAGTGATCGCCGCCTACACCCTGGCCAAGTCCGAAGTCCAGAAAGGGCAGTACAAAGGCAACCGCCTGCAACAGATGCCCAACCAGCAGGCCTCCCTGTGGACCGACTACACCTGGCATACCGGTGTGCTTGACGGCTTCGGCATTGGCCTGGGCGCACGCTACACCGGCAACCGCTACGGTGACGAAGCCAACACCTGGCTCGGCAAGAGCAAGGCCTACACGGTGTTCGACGCCGCCGTGCACTACGACCTGGGCCGCCTGGACAACAGCCTCAAGGGCGCCTCGGTGGCGATCAACGCCAGCAACCTGCTGAACAAGGACTACCTCTCGACCTGCGACGGCTACTACTGCTACTACGGCGACCAGCGCAGCGTCGTCGCCAGCGCTACCTACAAGTGGTAAACACCCATCGCGGGGCAAGTCGCATCGGCGCACCGCCGCTCCCACGCCGAGACAGAACGGCGTGGGAGCGGCGGTGCGCCGATGCGACTTGCCCCGCGATTGCGTAAGGAGCCGTGATGAAAAGCCAAACCATCCGCCGCTGGTCAGCGATCCACACCTGGAGCAGCCTGGTCTGCACGCTGTTCCTGTTGCTGCTCGCCCTCACCGGCCTGCCGCTGATCTTCCACCACGAGCTGGAGCACCTGCTCGGCGACGCGCCGCAACTGCGCGAGATGCCCGCCGACACCCCGCACCTGGATCTGCAGCAGCTGGTGCTCAAGGCCGAACAGCACCGCCCCGGCGAGGTGATGCAGTACTTCGGATACGAAGAGGACGAGCCCAACGGCGTGGTCACGATCATGGCCGCCACCGCCGGCACCCATCCCGACGACTCGCACACCTTCATGCTCGACGCGCGCACCGGCGAGGCCGTGGCCATGCCGGCAGCCAACGGCGGCTTTATGATGCTGATGCTGCGCCTGCACGTGGACATGTTCGCCGGGTTGCCCGGCAAGCTGCTGCTGGCGTTCATGGGGGTGCTGTTCATTGTCGCCATCGTCTCCGGCACCGTGCTCTACGCGCCGTTCATGCGCCGTCTGCGCTTCGCCACGGTCCGCCACGACAAGTCGCGGCGCCTGCGCTGGCTGGACCTGCACAACCTGATCGGCGTGGTCACCCTGACCTGGGCCCTGGTGGTCGGCGTCACCGGGGTGATCAGTGCCCTATCCGACCTGGTGATCGCCGCCTGGCGCAACGACAGCCTGGCGGCGATGGTCGCGCCGTATCGTGACGCACCGCCGCTCACCGAGCGCGCTCCGGCCACGCAGCTGCTGAAGATCGCCGAACAGGCCGCGCCTGGCATGCGCCCGGACTTCATCGCCTTCCCCGGCACACGCTTCTCCAGCGAGCACCACTACGCGGTGTTCATGAATGGCGCCACGAACCTGACCTCGCACCTGTTCACGCCGATCCTGATCGATGCGCGCACCCTGGAGGTGACCGCCGTGGGCGAACGCCCGTGGTACATGGACGCCATGGGCCTGTCGCAGCCCCTGCACTTCGGCGACTACGGCGGCCGGCCGATGCAGATCCTCTGGGCCGTGCTCGATGTGCTGACCATCATCGTGCTGGGCAGCGGCCTGTACCTGTGGTGGGGTAAGCAACGCAAGGCACGGGAGGTGCGGGCATGAGCCACAAGTCGCAAAGCACCCGCAGGATCTTCGCCTGGCCGGCGCTGATCGCCGTGCTCAGTGCGGCCGGGCTGTTTGCCGCACTGCTCGGGGATGGGATGTGGGATATGCTGGCCTGGGTGGGGCTGGGCGTTTCGGCCGGCCTGGGCCTGAGTGGGTTCTGGCGGCGGTAGGCAGCTCACATGGAACTGCACATGACTCATTGAATCAGCAGGGACCTGTAGGAGCGGCCTTGTGCCGCGAAAGGGCTGCGAAGCAGCCCCAGCAGACCATGTGGCGACTCTTGAGTCCTGGGGGCTGCTTCGCAGCCCTTTCGCGACACAAGGCCGCTCCTACAGGGATCGCTTCAACTGATCATTCAATCAGCCAACCGCGGCAACACCTGGTCCAGCCGCTGATGCAGCGCGCTGTCCCTCGGCCAGTTGCGCAGCAGCCGCGCCCGGTCCCGGGCGAAGGCCGGGGCGAAGCTGAGCTGGGTGGCGTGCTGGCACATGGCATCAAGGTCGATCAGCGACCATTGGCCGTCCTGCCAGAACAGGTTGTGGCCCTTGAAGTCGCCATGGCTGATACCCTCGCGGATCAGTTGCTGCATCACCCGAGCCAGGGCCTCGACCTGCTCGTCGGGCGCCTCGCCGCTTTCCACGTAGGGCGCGAAGCATTCGATCAGGTCCGGCCCGTCGGCGTACTCGGTTACCAGGTAGGCCGTGCTGCGCAGCCCCATCACCCGCTGCTCCAGCACCGCCAGGGGGCGAGGCGTGGCGATGTCGAGAAACCCCAGGCGGTGGCCTTCGATCCACGAATGCCAGGCCCGGCTTGGGCGCCAGAAGCGCTTGAACCAGTGGGCGGTGTTCTTGATGTTGTAGCGCTTGAGCACCAACTTGCGCCCGGCCACCTCGATACGCGCCACGCTGGCCGCGCCACCGGTCTTGTACAGATGCCCCTGGTCGATCAGCGTATCGGCCTGCTCCAGCACCGGGCGCATCGCCTCTACTTCGTTACGGCGAATCGCTCGCAGCCCGGACAGGTTGCGCTCGACGCTGAACAGGGTGCATTCGCGACCGGCCTTTTCCAGGTAATCCTTCAGGCGCCAGGCGCGCACCTTGTCCACCTGCTTGTGCAGCGCTTCCAGCGGCAGCGCGTGCTCGGCGTTGGCCAGCACATAGTGCACCAGCGCTTCCTCGATGAACGGCTCCAGGCGTTTGGGCAACTGGGCGAAGAACACCCCGAGGTTTTCCAGCACGCGCTGGCGCGACAGCTGCTGACCGGGGGTCTCGGCCTTGATGCCGGCGCCGTCGATCAGGTACAGCTGGCCGTCCTGGCGCAGCAGGTTGTCCAGGTGCAGGTCCTCCTGCCACAGGCCCTTGGCGTGCATCTGCGCCACGGCGGTGAGGGCCTCGCCCAGCACCAGGTGCTGCTCGTCGGCCAGCATCGGCAATTGCTCCACCCGGGCCCAGGCGTCGCCCAGGCTTTCGGCATGGTCGAGGTATTCGAACAATACCCAGCCGCCCTCGCCTTCCTTCAGGCCATCGGCCAGCAGGCGTGGGGTGGTCAGGCCTTGTTCGGCCATCAGCAGGGCACCATCGCGCTCGCGCTGGAAGTGCCGGGCGGCATTGCCGCCGACCAGCAGCTTGGCCAGCACCTTGGTGCCACGCCAGATACCCGCGCCGACATAACGCTGGCCCGGCAGCACGCGCAACAGGTTGAGCAGCTGCAGGTCGGCGCTGCCCGCGGCGTCGGCGAGGGTGACGGTCAGCGGCAGGCTCGGGCTGCGCCCGGCCGCCTTCAATTCGCTCAGGCGCATCAGCGGGCCTCTTTGTGACGACGGCGTTGGGTCAGGCGTTGCAGCCAGGTGGATACCAGGGCGCTGTCCGCCGGCTGCTCCAGGTAGGCCGCCAGCAGCACGCGCACGTCCGCTTCGTCCCAGGCCCGGGCGCGGCGCAGCAACGGCTCCAGGTCCTTGACCCGGTCGCGCATGCCGAACAGCAGCGGACGGGTCTTTTCCAGGTCGATCAGCTGGGCCTGCCAGCCCTCGCGGCGCTCACGCAGGAAGATGTGCTTGGGGTAGAAGCAGCCGTGCATCTGCCCGGCGCCGTGCAGGGTGCGGGCCAGCCGCCCACAGGCCTGGAGGATCGCCTGGCGCTGCGGCGCGTCCATCTGCGCCCAACGGCCGAGCAGTTGCTCGAGGTCGGTCCACTCGTCCAGCGCCCGGGTCATGAGGATCGCCCGGTGCTCGCCAGCTTGCTTGCGCTCGCCATAGAACACCGCCTGCAGGGCGGGGATGTCGAGCTTCTGGTAGCGGCTGATGTTGCGAAACTCGCGGGCGAAGGTCGGCTCGCCGAAGGGCCGCTGCAGGCTGCGGGTGAAGTAGTCGCTCTGGCGCTTGAGGTAGAAACCCTTGCCCTCGAGCTCCAGGCGGAACACGCTGCTCCAGCCGCCACGGCCGGTATTGGGTTCGTCCACGGCGTCCAGCTGCAGGGCCCACAGCGCCTCGAAGTCGCTCAGCCCGTGCCGTTGCAGCAGCGCCTGGTCGGCACTGGCCAGGTAATCGGTCATTCCCTTCCCTCGAAAAAGCCCAGCACCTGGCGAATGCGCTTCTTGTCACGGGCGTTCAGACGCGCGTGTCCGCGGTATTGCAGGTAGAAGCGCAGGCGCTGGGTCGCCGACAGGTGGTACTTGGCCACCTTGTCCAGGCACGCCAGATCCTTGATCAGCCTGTGGCGCAGCATGAAGCCGCGCCAGAAGTCGCCGGTCGGGCAGTCGATGAAGAATAGCGTGCCCTGGTCGTCGACCAGCAGGTTGCGCCATTTCAGGTCGTTGTGGGCGAAATGATGATCGTGCATCACCCGGGTGTGGCGTGCCAGCTGGCGGCTGACGTGATCGACCCAGGCGCTGTCGCGCAGACGCGGATCATTGCGTTCGGCCAACGCCGAGAGGTCCTCGGTGCGCGGCAGTTCGCGGGTGATCATTGCCCCGCGGCCAAAGGCCAGGCCCTGGCGCTCGAGCCCCCAGGCGACCACATCGGCGGTGGGGATGCCCCACTTGGCGAACTGCTTGAGGTTCTGCCACTCGGCCTTGACCCGCGGCCGACCCAGGTAGCGGCGCATGTGCTTGCCGGCGCCGGTGTAGCGTTTGACGTAGTAGTTGACGCCATCGCGCTCGATGCGGATGACCTCGCTCAGCGGGTCGCGGGTCAGGCGTTCGCCCTGGATGGCGAACACCGCGTCGACACTGCCGAAATCGGCCGCCAGGTGCGCATACTCGGGCGCCAGGTTCCAGCTCGCCATCAGAGTGCGTCCCCGTAACGTTGCTTGCGGTCGTAGAGTTTCTGCGCCTTGCGCTCCAGCCAGGCGAGTAGCGCGGCTTCGTCCTTGAGCACCTGGCGCAACGGGCGCTGGAAGTAGCCGCGCAGGAAGCGCAGCTTGTCGCGGCGGGTCAGGCCGATGTCCAGGGCCGAGAAATACAGGGCGGCCAGGTCCTTGTCGCGCCAGCGACGGGTGATCTTCGCCCGGGTCTGGGCGCGGTGCAGGTCGATCACCGACAGTTTGAAGTCGTCCGGCGTCACCGGGCGGTCGGTGTGCAGCAGGAAGTGGCAGATGTAACAGTCGCGGTGGTTGACCCCTGCGCGGTGCATGCCGCCGGTCATCTTCGCCACTTCGGCGATCAGCGCGCGCTTCAGGCGCGGCGCTGGCGGCTGCTTGACCCAGTCGATGCTGAAGTCTTCCAGGCTGACGGTGGGCGCCAGCTCCTCGGTAACGATGAACGAGTGCTGGGTGGCCGGGTTGCTGCCACGCTCGCCGTAGGCCACTGCGGTCATGGTCGGCACACCGGCTTCATGCAGGCGCTGGATGGCCCGCCATTCCTGGCCGGCGCCGAGCACCGGCAGCTTGGCGCTGAACAGGTTCTTGAAGATCTCGCCCCAGCCGATGCCGCGGTGGATCTTGACGAAGAAGCCCGCGCCATCGACCTCGGTGCGCAGGGTGCGACGGCCTTCCAGCTCGCGGTACACCTCGCCCTGCAGGGCCTCGACGGCCTCGAAGGGATCGCGCCCGGCCCACAGGCGCTTGAACGGTTCGGCCAGTATCAGCTTCATGCGGTCTCCTGACCGAGGATCACATCGGCGGCACGCTGCGGCATGCTGTACAGGTCGGCGGTCTCGGCGAAGGCCACACCGTTGTCCGACCAGGCCGCGCGGGCCCCGGCGTCTTCGAGCATGCGTTGCAGGTAGCGGTTCAGCTGCTCCTGCTCGAACGGCTCGTCCAGCACCAGGCCGCTATCGGCCTCGGCGATGTAGTGGGCATAGCCGCAAACCTTCGACACCAGCACCGGCAGGCCGGCGACCAGCGCCTCAAGCAGCACGGTGCCGGTGTTCTCGTTGTAGGCCGGGTGGATCAGCAGGTCGGCACCGAGCAGGAAACGCGGAATATCGCTGCGCCCCTTGAGGAACTGCACCTGCTCGCCCAGGCCGAGCGCCGTGCTCTGCACCTGGAACAGCTTGGGATCGTCCTGGCCGATGACCATCAGCCTGGTACGCTTGCGCAGGGCTGACGGCAACGCCGCCAGGGCCTTCAGGCTGCGGTCCACGCCCTTGGTCTTGAAGCCCGAGCCGATCTGCACCAGCAGCAGCTCGTCGTCGGCCAGGCCGAACTCCTGGCGGAAATCAGCGCGAATGGCCGCGGCGTCGGCCGGACGGCGGCGGTCCTGGGAAATGCCCGGCGGCAGCAGGTGGAAGCGCGCCTCGGGGGTGCCGTAGTGCTTGATGAACAGCGGCTGCTGCACCTCGGAGATCATCAGGATCTCGGTACGCGCATCCTCCGCGAACACCGCCCGCTCGTACTCAGCGAAATGGCGGTAGCGACCCCAGCGGCGGTACAGGCCGCCGCGCAGGGTCTGGGCCTTGTCCTCGAAACAGCCGTCGGCGGCGTAGTAGACATCCAGGCCGGGCATCTTGTTGAAACCGATCAGGCGATCGACCGGGCGCTTGGCCAGGTCGGCTTCCATCCAGGCGCTGAGCTTCTCGTTGCGGCGGTGGTTGAACAGCGCCTTGACCGGCGCCACCAGCACCTCGAAGCCCGGCGGAATGTCACCTTCCCAGATCAGCGTGTACACGCGGATCTGATGGCCGCGCTTCTGGCACTCGAGGGCGATGCGCATGAAATCGCGCTGCAGCCCGCCAAAGGGGAAATACTTGTAGAGCACAAAAGCCAGTTGCATCAACGAACATCCTCAGCCAGCAGCAGCGCGCTCAAGCGGCCCGCCACATGCTCGGGATTCAGGCGAGTGAAGCACAGCGGCCACTCGCGTTTGAGATCGAACCGACGCAGGTCCTCCGCGCTCGGTTTGTAGGTGCACTTCTTCTGCAGGCACGGGGCGCAGGGGAAGTTGCTCGCCTGGTGGATCTGGGCGCGTCCGTAGGCGCCAGTCAGACCAGGGTTGGTCGGGCCGAACAGCGAGATGGTCGGCACATCCAGGGCAGCGGCCAGGTGGCCGAGGCCGGTGTCCACCGCCACGCAGGCCTTGGCCGCCGCGAGCACGCGGGCGACGCCGGCCAGATTCAACTTGGGGAGCACCTGGCAGTTGTTCAAGCCTTGGGCGATGCGCTCGGCGCGGGCCTTTTCCGCCGGGTTGCCCCACGGCAGCATCACCTGCAGCTTGCGCCGGCCCATGCGCTCGGCCAGCTCGCGCCAGTAGGCCTCCGGCCAGTGCTTGGTGGCCCAGGTGGTGCCGTGCAGGAACACCACGTAGGGTGCGGCCGGCGGCAGTTGCAGGCGGTTGAGGTCCAGGCCGTAGTCGCCCAGCCCTTCCGGCAGGTCGTAGGCCAGGGCCAGGGCGAACAGCTGGCGCACGCGCTCCACGGCGTGCTGGCCGACGGCGACCGACAGACGCCGGTCGTAGAAGCGGCTGGCCCAGCCCTCGCGGGCCGAGTAACGGTCCAGGCCGGCCACCGGCGCTTTCACGTAGCGCGTCAGCCAGGCCGACTTGACCAGGCCCTGGGCGTCGATCACCAGGTCGTACTTGTGTTCGCGCAGGCGTTGCTTGAACGCCTTCCACTCGCCGCTCTTGAGCGTCTGCCAGAGATTCTTGCGCCAGCGGCGGATCGCCACCGGGATCACCCGGTCGACCGCCGGATGCCAGCTGGGAATCTCGGCGAAGCCTTCTTCCACCACCCAGTCGAAACGGATGCCGGGGATGGCGTGGGCGGCGTCGGTAAGCGCCGGCAGGGTGTGGATGACATCGCCCAGCGACGAGGTCTTGATGATCAGTACCCGCACTCAGTCGACCTCGGCCACGGTATCGATCAGGTTCGGCCCGCCCAGGCCCCGCAGCGCGGCGATGACCTTGGCCGGCTCCAGCAGGCGCAGGCAGTTGTAGTGGCCAAAGCGGCAGGTGCGCTCGAAGCACGGGCTGCACTCGATACCGGTGCGCACCACCTCCACCTGGTCGGCCAGCGGCGGGGTGAAGCCCGGCGAAGTCGAGCCGTACACCGCCACCAGCGGGCGGTTGAGGGCGGCGGCCACATGCATCAGGCCCGAGTCGTTGGACACCACCGCATCGGCGCAGGACATCAGGTCGATGGCCTCGGCCAGCGAGGTTTCACCCGCCAGGTTGCAGGACTCCTCGCGCAGCCCGGGGATCAGCCGGTCGCGGATCTGCTCGCCCACCGGGTGATCGTTCTTCGAGCCGAACAGCCACACCTGCCAGCCCTGGCGGATCATCGCGTCGGCCACCTCGGCGTAATGCTCGGCCGGCCAGCGCTTGGCCTCACCGAACTCGGCGCCAGGGCACAGCGCCAGCACCGGACGGTCCAGCGCCAGGCCGAACTTGGCCAGGGCCGCTTCGCGGCTGGCGGCTTCGATCTGCAGGCTCGGGCGCGGGTAAGGCTTGGGCAGCTCGGCATCCGCTGCGTAGGCAAGAGCCATGAAGCGCTCGATCATCAGCGGATAGCGGGCCTTGTCCAGCTTGCGCACGTCGTTGAGCAGCAGGTAGCGCATCTCGCCGCGCCAGCCGGTACGCTTGGGGATACCGGCGAAATACGGCACCAGCGCCGACTTGAGCGAGTTGGGCAGCAGGATCGCCTGGTCGTACTGGCCGGCCAGCGACTTGCCGATGCGCCGGCGCGTGGCCAGCTCCAGCGCGCCGTGGCCGAGCGGGAAGCTCAGGGCCTGGCGCACCTCGGGCATGCGCTCGAGGATCGGCCGGCTCCACTCGGGGGCCAGGACGTCGATCACGCAGTCGGGGTGCTGCTGTTTGAGGCACTGGAACAGGGTCTGCGCCATCACCATGTCGCCGACCCAGCTGGGGCCAATGATCAGTATTCTCATGCTTTATCCAGAAACATTCGGGGAGGCTGCAGGCTGCGCTACAACCTGGCCTCCCCTCTTTATATTCAGGCTATGTGGCGGACAGTGTACCACCGGTGGTGAGGCATGAACCTTTGGGGCTGCTTTGCAGCCCTTTCGCGGCACAAGGCCGCTCCTACAGGGAACGCAATCCCTTGTAGGAGCGGCCTTGTGCCGCGAAAGGGCCGCACAGCGGCCCCAACAATTTCAAGTCAGACCCAGTCCACCCCAGATCCGCCTTACCTCACGACGCTCATCGACAAACTGCGCCGCATCGATCACCCCGGCCTGCTTCTGCAGGGCCTGACGGTGCGACGCCGAACGGAACGCCTTGTACACCTCGCGCAGCAGCACGGCGTCGGCGGCGGACATCAGCCCGGCCTGTTCCAGCTCTTCGAGGATGCGGATGTTGTCGGTCCAGCGCAGTATGGCCGGATGGTCGTGGGACCAGGCCAAAGCGGCGTATTGCACCATAAATTCGATATCCACGATACCGCCGGCATCCTGCTTGATATCGAACGACTGGCCGGCCTCGAAGGCGTTGCCCGCAGTGCCGGCAGCAGTGGCCTTGGTGCCCAGGTTGTCGCGCATCTTGGCGCGCATTTCGCTGACTTCTACGCGCAGCTTGTCGAGGTCGCGAGGCTGGCCGAGGACCTGCGCCCGCACCGCCTCGAAGGCCGTGGCCACCTGCTTGCAACCCACCAATACGCGGGCCCGCACCAGGGCCTGGTGCTCCCAGGTCCAGGCCTCGTTCTGCTGGTAGCGCTCGAAGGCGCCCAGCGAGCTGACCAGCAGCCCCGAGGCGCCGGAGGGGCGCAGGCGCATGTCCACGTCGTAAAGCTGGCCGGAGTTGGTCTGGGTGGTCAGCAGGTGGATGATGCGCTGGCCCAGGCGGGTGTAGAACTGCGCGCTGTCGATGGGTTTGGCGCCGTCGGTTTCAGCGTTCGGATCGCCATCGTGGATGAACACCAGGTCCAGGTCCGAACCATGGCCCAGCTCCAGGCCGCCGACCTTGCCGTAGCCGACAATGATGAAGCCCGGGTCGCACAGGCTGCCGTCGCTGCGCTTGGGCTGGCCGTGGCGCGCCACGGTCTGGCGCCAGGCCAGGGCCAGCACCTGGTCGAGAATCGCCTCGGCCAGCCAGGTCAGGTAGTCGCTGACCTTCATCAACGGCAGGTTGCCGCTGATCTCCGAGGCGGCCACGCGCAGGTTGTGGGCCAGCTTGAAGTGGCGCAGGGCCTCCATCTGCTGCTCCAGGTCGTCCTCGGGAATGCGCGTCAGGCGCTCGCGCAGCTCGGCGGCCAGCTCTGGCGCCAGCGGCGGGCTGAACAACCGGCCTTCGTTGAGCAATTCGTCGAGCAGCAGCGGGTAGCGGGCCATCTGCTCGGCGATCCACGGGCTGGCGGCGCACAGGGTCAGCAGGCGGCGCAGGGCACCAGGGTTCTCGGTGAGCAGCACCAGGTAGGCCGAGCGCCGCGCCACGGCCTCGACCAATGGCAGCACCCGCTCCAGCACCAGGTCGGGGTTGTCGTGCTCGACCGCCTGGGCCAGCAGCCGCGGAATGAAGGCGTCCAGGCGCTCGCGACCGATACGCTGCATCGAGCGCAGGGTCGGGCTGGCCCGCAGCGCGGTCAGGCGGCGCAGGGCCTCGGCCGGCTGGCGGAAGCCGGCCTCCTCGAGCTGGCGGGAGGCCGCGTCTTCATCCTGGGCCTGCTCCCACAGCGGCGACCACTCGCCGCCGACCACCAGTTCGCCTTCGGTTTCGTCCTCATCCGGGTCGGCGATGACCTGGCGGAAATGCCAGTCGATGCGCCCACGCCAGTGCATCAATTGGCCGTGGAAGCTGTCCCAGTCGGCAAAGCCGAGCATGTAGGCGATACGCTCGCGGTCGGTCGGATCGTCCGGCAGCATCTGGGTCTGGCGGTCGGCGATGGCCTGGATCGCGTGCTCGGTGTAGCGCAGGAACTCATAGCCGTCGCGCAGCTCGGCGACCACGGCCGGCGGCAGGTAGCCCTGCCCTTCCAGGGTGGTCAGCACCTTGAGCAACGGCCGCTGCTGCAGGCTCAGGTCGCGCCCGCCGTGAATCAGCTGGAACGCCTGGGCGATGAATTCCACCTCGCGAATGCCGCCGGCACCGAGCTTGATGTTGTCGGCCATGCCCTTGCGCCGCACTTCCTGCTGGATCAGCTGCTTCATGGTGCGCAGCGCCTCGATGGCGGAGAAGTCCAGGTAGCGCCGGTAGACGAACGGCCGCAGCATCTCCTGCAACTGCGCGCCGGCTACCTGATCACCGGCGACCACCCGCGCCTTGATCATGGCATAGCGCTCCCAGTCGCGCCCCTGGTCCTGGTAGTACTGCTCCAGGGCATTGAAGCTGAGCACCAGCGCGCCGGCCGAGCCATAGGGGCGCAGGCGCATGTCGACGCGGAACACGAAGCCGTCGACGGTGACCGGGTCGAGCGCCTTGATCAGGCGCTGTCCCAGGCGGGTGAAGAACTCCTGGTTGTCCAGCGAGCGCTTGACCCCTTCGGTTTCGCCGCCCTCGGGGAAGGCGAAGATCAGGTCGATGTCGGATGACAGGTTCAGCTCCACCGCGCCCAGCTTGCCCATGCCCAGCACCACCAGGTGCTGGGGCTGGCCGCTGCGGTTGCCGATGGGCGTGCCGAACTGCTGGCAGTGGCGCGGGTACAGCCATTGATAAGCTTCGTCGATGCTGGCGTCGGCCAGGTCGGACAGGTCGCGGCAGGTTTCGGGCAACGCGGCCTGGCGGGTAATGTCGCGCCAGATGATGCGCAGTTGCTGGCGGTTGCGCTCGCGGCGCAGGTTGCGCGCCAGTTCGTCCTCGTTCTGGGCAGCCTGGGCCACGGCGTTGATCTGCGCGCGCAATTGGCCAGGCGCGAACGCCTGGTCCATCGCGCCGCTGGCCAGCAGTTCGAACAGCATCGTCGGATCACGCTGGGCCTGGGCCAGGACGAAGTCGCTGGCGGCGGCGACCTGGTCGAACTGGCGGCGGTGCTCGGCGCTCAGGCTGTCCAGGGCCAGGCCAGGATGACTTGCCAGGGCATCGCGCAGGAATTGCTGGTTGCGAGCGACCAGCGGTTGGAGGGCGGCAGGCAGATCGAGCGGCAAAGGCAGGCGCATGGTCTATCCTTGATCGGCGTGAAAGAGAGCGGTTGCAGAGGTCAAACGGGGGTTGGACCACGGTTGGACTGTCGTACAAAAGTTGGAAATAGCTGAAATAATCAAAAATTTGGCAAAACCCATCAAGATTCACCTGCCATCGACACACCGCCAACCAACATGAACGTTTTTCCCCACAACCCGGGATGCGACCAAACGTCGCATTTGTGTAGTTTTACTACTACTCATGACCTGCCAAAGCATGAAATGAGAAAGCATTTGTAGTAAAACTACACCGCGCCGGATGACTGTCCGGTAATCCAAGAATTCACGACGTCTGCCCATAAGGCCAGTCGCAAACTCAGGCCATCGATTCTGGTGGCCTTTCCGCCCTGGAGCAAGCCATGCAAGACCTCGATCCAATCGAAACCCAGGAATGGCTGGATGCCCTGGAGTCGGTCCTCGACAAAGAAGGCGAAGACCGCGCTCATTACCTGATGACCCGTATGGGCGAGCTGGCCACCCGTAGTGGCTCCCAGCTGCCGTATGCCATCACCACGCCGTACCGCAACACCATCCCTGTCACCCACGAAGCACGCATGCCTGGCGACCTGTTCATGGAACGCCGCATCCGCTCGATGGTGCGTTGGAACGCCCTGGCCATGGTCATGCGCACCAACCTGAAAGACTCGGACCTGGGCGGACACATCTCCAGCTTCGCCTCCAGCGCCACCCTGTACGACATCGGCTTCAACTACTTCTTCCAGGCCCCGACCGACGAACACGGCGGCGACCTGATCTTCTTCCAGGGCCACGCTTCGCCAGGCGTCTACGCCCGCGCCTTCATGGAAGGCCGCATCAACGAAGAGCAGATGAACAACTTCCGTCAGGAAGTGGACGGCAAAGGCCTGTCTTCGTACCCGCACCCGTGGCTGATGCCTGACTTCTGGCAGTTCCCGACCGTATCGATGGGCCTGGGCCCGATCCAGGCGATCTACCAGGCACGCTTCATGAAGTACCTGGAAGCCCGTGGCTTCATCCCGGCCGGCAAGCAGAAGGTCTGGTGCTTCATGGGCGACGGCGAGTGCGACGAGCCGGAATCCCTGGGCGCGATCGCCCTGGCCGGCCGCGAGAAGCTGGACAACCTGATCTTCGTCATCAACTGCAACCTGCAGCGCCTCGACGGCCCGGTTCGCGGCAACGGCAAGATCATCCAGGAACTCGAAGGCGTGTTCCGAGGCGGTGGCTGGAACGTCAACAAAGTCGTCTGGGGCCGTTTCTGGGACCCACTGCTGGCCAAGGACACCAACGGTGCCCTGCAGCGCCGCATGGACGAGGTCATCGACGGCGAGTACCAGAACTACAAAGCCAAAGATGGCGCGTACGTTCGTGAAAACTTCTTCAACACCCCAGAGCTCAAGGCCATGGTCGAAGACCTGTCCGACGACGAGATCTGGAAGCTCAACCGTGGCGGCCACGACCCGTACAAGGTCTACGCGGCGTACCACCAGGCCGTGAACCACAA
Source organism: Pseudomonas sp. TE31087 (assembly GCF_057284075.1). Classification (NCBI taxonomy): domain Bacteria; kingdom Pseudomonadati; phylum Pseudomonadota; class Gammaproteobacteria; order Pseudomonadales; family Pseudomonadaceae; genus Pseudomonas; species Pseudomonas sp. TE31087. Next base: position 4,686,517 of record NZ_JBXVNN010000001.1, on the reverse strand, counting down.
AGAGCAGCCGACCGTCATCCTGGCCAAGACCATCAAGGGTTACGGTACCGGTGCCGGCGAAGCCAAGAACACCGCGCACAACACCAAGAAGGTCGACGTCGACAGCCTGCGTCACTTCCGTGACCGCTTCGACATCCCGGTCAAGGATGCGGATCTGGAGAACCTGCCGTTCTTCAAGCCGGAAGAAGGTTCCGCCGAAGCCAAGTACCTGGCCGAACGCCGTGCCGCCCTGGGCGGTTTCGTGCCACAGCGCCGCGCCAAGAGCTTCAGCGTGCCAACCCCGCCACTGGAAACGCTGAAAGCGATCCTGGACGGCTCGGGCGACCGCGAAATCTCCACCACCATGGCCTTCGTGCGCATCCTGGCGCAGCTGGTCAAGGACAAGGACATCGGCCAGCGCATCGTCCCGATCATCCCGGACGAAGCCCGTACCTTCGGTATGGAAGGCATGTTCCGCCAGCTTGGCATCTACTCGTCGGTCGGCCAGCTCTACGAGCCAGTCGATAAAGACCAGGTGATGTTCTACCGCGAGGACAAGAAGGGCCAGATCCTCGAGGAAGGCATCAACGAAGCCGGCGCCATGTCGTCGTTCATCGCTGCCGGTACCTCGTACAGCTGCCACAACCAGCCGATGCTGCCGTTCTACATCTTCTACTCGATGTTCGGCTTCCAGCGCATTGGCGACCTGGCCTGGGCCGCCGGCGACAGCCGCACCCGTGGCTTCCTGATCGGCGGTACCGCTGGCCGTACCACCCTCAACGGTGAAGGCCTGCAGCACGAAGACGGTCACAGCCACATGATGGCGGGCACCATCCCGAACTGCCGCACCTACGATCCGACCTACGGCTACGAGCTGGCGGTGATCATCCAGGACGGCATGAAGAAGATGACCGAAGAGCAACAGGACATCTTCTACTACATCACCGTGATGAACGAATCCTACCAGCAGCCTGCCATGCCGGCCGGTGTCGAGGAAGGCATCATCAAGGGCATGTACCTGCTGGAAGAAGACACCCGCGAAGCCGCGCACCACGTACAGCTGATGGGCTCCGGCACCATCCTGCGCGAAGTCCGCGAGGCCGCGAAGATCCTGCGTGAAGAGTTCAACGTCGGCGCCGACGTGTGGAGCGTCACCAGCTTCAACGAACTGCGTCGCGACGGCCTGGCCGTGGAACGCGCCAACCGCCTCAAGCCTGGCCAGAAGCCTCAGCAGACCTACGTCGAAGAGTGCCTGGCCGGTCGCAAGGGCCCGGTCATCGCCTCCACCGACTACATGAAGCTGTTCGCCGAGCAGATTCGCCAGTGGGTGCCGAGCAAAGAGTTCAAGGTCCTGGGTACCGACGGTTACGGTCGCAGCGACAGCCGCAAGAAGCTGCGTCACTTCTTCGAAGTCGACCGCCACTTCGTGGTGCTGGCTGCCCTGGAAGCCCTGGCTGACCGTGGCGAGATCGAACCCAAGGTTGTGGCTGACGCCATCGTCAAGTTCGGCATCGATCCGGACAAGCGCAACCCACTGGACTGCTGAGGAGTATTTTTAAGTGAGCGAACTCATTCGCGTACCTGACATCGGCAGCGGTGAAGGTGAAATCATCGAGCTGTTCGTCAAGGTCGGTGACCGTATCGAGGCTGACCAGAGCCTGCTGACCCTGGAGTCCGACAAGGCCTCCATGGAGATCCCCGCGCCGAAGGCCGGTGTGGTCAAGGAACTGAAGGTCAAGCTGGGCGATCGCCTGAAAGAAGGCGACGAGCTGCTGGTCCTGGAAGTCGAGGGCGCCGCTGCGGCGCCTGAGGCTCCGGCCGCCGCCGCCCCGGCTCCAGCTGCTGCCGCTCCAGCGCCGGCCGCTGAAGCCGCACCTGCGCCTGCCGCAGCCCCGGCTGCCGCCAGCGTGCAGGACATCCACGTGCCGGACATCGGCTCGTCGGGCAAGGCCAAGATCATCGAAGTGCTGGTCAAGGTCGGCGACACCGTCGAAGCCGACCAGTCGCTGATCACCCTGGAGTCCGACAAGGCCTCCATGGAGATCCCGTCGCCTAGCGCCGGCGTGATCGAAGCCGTGCTGTGCAAGCTGGAAGACGAAGTCGGCACCGGCGATCTGATCTTCAAGATCAAGGCCGCAGGCGCCGCCCCTGCAGCAGCGCCGGCTCCGGCCGCTGCTGCTCCGGCTGCCGCTGCTGCCCCAGCCGCTGCACCTGCCGCCGCTCCAACTGCTGCACCTGCTCCAGCGCCGGTCGCCACCGCGCCGGCCGCCGGCAGCAACGCCAAGGTCCATGCCGGCCCTGCCGTTCGCCAACTGGCCCGTGAATTCGGCGTCGACCTGGGCGCTGTTGCCGCCACCGGTCCGCACGGCCGTATTCTGAAGGAAGACGTGCAGGTCTACGTCAAGGCCATGATGCAGAAGGCCAAGGAAGCTCCAGCCGCCGGTGCTACCGGTGGTGCCGGCATCCCGCCGATCCCTGCCGTGGACTTCAGCAAGTTCGGTGAAGTGGAAGAAGTGGCCCTGACCCGCCTGATGCAGGTCGGTGCCGCCAACCTGCACCGCAGCTGGCTGAACGTGCCGCACGTGACCCAGTTCGACTCCGCCGACATCACCGAGCTGGAAGCCTTCCGCGTCGCGCAGAAGGCCGTGGCCGAGAAAGCGGGCGTCAAGCTGACCGTGCTGCCACTGCTGCTCAAGGCCTGCGCCTTCCTGCTCAAGGAACTGCCGGACTTCAACAGCTCGCTGGCGCCAAGCGGCAAGGCGATCATCCGCAAGAAGTACGTGCACATCGGCTTCGCCGTGGACACCCCGGACGGTCTGCTGGTCCCGGTGATCAAGAACGTCGACCAGAAGAGCCTGCTGCAACTGGCTGCCGAAGCTGCCGCGCTGGCCGAGAAAGCCCGCACCAAGAAGCTTTCGGCCGACGAGATGCAGGGCGCCTGCTTCACCATCTCCAGCCTCGGCCACATTGGCGGCACCGGCTTCACGCCGATCGTCAACGCGCCTGAGGTGGCGATCCTCGGTGTGTCCAAGGCGACCATGCAGCCGGTCTGGGACGGCAAGGCCTTCCAGCCGAAGCTGATGCTGCCACTGTCGCTGTCCTACGATCACCGTGTGATCAACGGCGCCGCCGCCGCGCGCTTCACCAAGCGCCTGGGCGACGTGCTGGGCGATATCCGCACCATGCTGCTGTAACGCAGCACGCTGCCCCTCCCTAGAGGGGCAGCCCCGTTTTCGAGCTGCCACGCTCGTACCTCAACCCCGCCAATTGGCGGGGCTTTTTTTTGCCTGGGATTGCTGGGAGGGCTTTGCCTCCTTTTCGCGGCGCAAGGCCGCTTCTACAGGGGGATGCGATCGTCTGCCGCCCGCCGGTCCTACAGATTCTGCAAGAACAGCCGACAACCTGTTCACAGCATCCCCCATGGCCGCTTGCCAGCCCACGGGACATGATGCAACCTTGCCCGATGCGCCGTGCTCCAGGCCGCGCCCCAGTTCAAGCGAGTCTTCGATGAAAAGCCAACCCGATGCCGCCAGCCGTGTGGCGGCCGAGGTCGTGACGCAGCTTCCCGTGCCCTCGCGGCTCGGCATGCTGCGTTTCGAGCGGCTGAACGAAGCCAGCTGGGCCATGCTCTACCTCGACCCGGCCTGCGACCGCCAGTTCGGCCTGCCCGCCGCCGAGCTCTGCGCCCTGATCGGCTCGCCCTATGCCAGCCTCATGGAGCCGGAAGCACGCTACAAGCTGCACGACGAGATCCAGCTGCAGCTGGCCCAGCGCGGCTACTACCGGGTGCGCTACACCCTGCACGCCTGCCCGGCGCCACTGCGCCTGCTGGAGGTCGGGGAGAGCTACAAGCAGCACAATCGCCAATTGCTGCGCGGCTACCTGACGGTGTTCGACGACCACCGCCAGGACACCCCGGACCTCGACGCCAACGACCTGGAGTCGCGCAACAACCGCCTGCAACTGGCCCTGCAACTGAACCAGCGCGCCCAGCAGGAGCAGCTCGAACACCTGGAGCGGGTGCGCGCCCAGCAGGACCTGATCCTGCGCCTGGCCCGCCAGCGCTACAGCATCGGCAACTCGCTGCTCGAAGCCGCCGAGCTGATCACCCGCAGCGCCTGCGAGATCTACAAGGTCGACTGCGCCAGCATCTGGTACCTGAACGACCAGCGCCTTGAGCCGATCAGCGCCTGGTACAGCCGCGACCAACAGCACCGCATGCCCGAGGCGATCGACGCTAGCCGCTTCCCGGACTACCTGGAAGCCCTGCACGCCAGCCGCGCCATCGACGCCCACAACGCCAGCCACGACCCGCGCACCCGCGAGATGGCCGAATCGCTGTACAGCACCGACGACAACGCCATGCTCGATGCCAGTATCCGCATCGACGGCCAGGTGGTCGGCGTGCTGTGCCTGGAGCAGACCGGCCAGCCACGGGCCTGGCAGTCGGACGAGATCGCCTTCGCCGGCGAGCTGGCCGACCAGTTCGCCCAGGTCATCAACAACCACAACCGGCGCACCGCCGCCAGCGCCCTGCACCTGTTCCAGCGCGCCGTGGAACAGAGCGCCAGCGCCTTCCTGCTGGTCAACCGCGACGGCGTGGTGGAATACGTCAACCCCAGCTTCACCGCGATCACCCAGTACAGCACCGAAGAGGTCCAGGGCCATCACCTGGCCGAACTGCCGGCGCTGGAAAACCTGAGCGAGCTGCTGTTCGACTCGCCGTCGAGCCTGGCCATGGGCAACAGCTGGCAGGGCGAGTTCAAGAGCCGGCGCAAGAACCTCGAACCGTACTGGGGTCAGCTGTCGATCTCCAAGGTGTACGGCGACAACCGCGAGCTGACCCACTACATCGGCATCTACGAGGATGTCACCCAGACCAAGCTGGCCCAGCAGCGCATCGAGCGCCTGGCCTACACCGACAACCTGACCAACCTGGGCAACCGCCCGGCGTTCATCCGCAACCTCGACGAGCGCTTCGCCCGCGACAGCGCCAGCCCCATCTGCCTGCTGCTGGTGGACATCGACAACTTCAAGCGGATCAACGACAGCCTCGGCCACCAGACCGGCGACAAGCTTTTGATCAGCCTGGCCCGGCGCCTGCGCAACAGCCTGGCCAACGGCGGCAGCCTGGCGCGCTTCGCCAGCAACGAGTTCGCCGTGCTGCTCGACGACACCAGCCTGGAAGATGGCCAGGGTGTCGCCCACCAGCTGCTGCGTACCCTCGACAAACCAATGTTCGTCGACAACCAGCTGATCAACGTCACCGCCTCCGTGGGCCTGGCCTGCGCGCCGCTGCACGGCAGCGACCCGGCCACGCTGATGAAGAACGCCGGCCTGGCCCTGCACAAGGCCAAGGCCAACGGCAAGCACCAGGTCCAGGTGTTCACCGAAGTGCTCAACGCCGAGGCCAGCTACAAGCTGTTCGTCGAGAACAACCTGCGCCGCGCCCTGACCCAGAACGAACTGGAAGTGTTCTACCAGCCCAAGTTGTGCCTGCGCAGCGGCCGCCTGCTTGGCCTTGAGGCGCTGCTGCGCTGGAACCACCCCGAGCGCGGCATGATCCGCCCCGACCAGTTCATCAGCGTGGCCGAGGAAACCGGCCTGATCATCCCCATCGGCAAGTGGGTGGTGCGCCAGTCCTGCCGCATGAGCCAGCAACTGCGCGAGGCCGGCTTCGGCAACCTGCACGTGGCCATCAACCTGTCGCCCAAGCAGTTCTCCGACCCCGAGCTGGTCAGCTCGATCGGCAGCATCCTCAAGGAGGAAGCCCTGCCGCCGCACCTGCTGGAGCTGGAACTGACCGAAGGCCTGCTGCTGGAAGCCACCGAGGACACCCACCGTCAGCTCGACGAGCTCAAGGCCCTGGGCCTGACCCTGGCCATGGACGACTTTGGCACCGGCTACTCGTCGCTGAGCTACCTGAAGAAGTTCCCGATCGACATCATCAAGATCGACCGCAGCTTCATCAACGAGATCCCCGACAACCAGGACGACATGGAGATCACCTCGGCGGTGGTGGCCATGGCCCACAACCTCAAGCTCAAGGTGGTCGCCGAAGGGATCGAGACCCCCGAGCAGCTGGCGTTCCTGCGCCGACACCGCTGCGACGTCGGCCAGGGCTACCTGTTCGACCGGCCGATTCCGGGGCGCGAGCTGAACGAGAAACTGCGCCGCTATCCTCGTGGTCCGGTGGACTGACAGCGGCGTAAAGCTCGGGCACTATAGACATCACTAGCCTGCCGGGGCTGCTTTGCAGCCCTTTCGCGGCACAAGGCCGCTCCTACAGGGATCATGCGTCCCCCTGTAGGAGCGGCCTTGTGCCGCGAAAGGGCCGCAAAGCGGCCCCAGGTTGTTGAATATCAAATAGAGGAACGGCCATGACCCTGCGTTCGGAAATCCTGGTGAACAAAAACGTCCTGCCCACCGCGGAACAGGCCCTGCCTGGCCGCGAAACCCCGATGACCCTGCCCGAGTTCCACTACGTGTTCGAAGGCACCCCGCTGCTCGGCCCGTTCTTCGAAGGCGACATCGATTTCGCCATCTTCGGCCTGGGCTGCTTCTGGGGCGCCGAGCGCCGGTTCTGGCAGCGCGAAGGCGTGGTCAGCACCGTGGTCGGCTACGCCGGCGGTTTCACCCCCAACCCCACCTACGAGGAAGTCTGCTCGGGCCTGACCGGCCACACCGAGGTGGTGCTGGTGGTGTTCGACAAGAACCGGGTCAGCTACCGCGAGCTGCTGACGATGTTCTGGGAGCTGCACAACCCGACCCAGGGCATGCGCCAGGGCAATGATGTCGGCACCCAGTACCGCTCGGCGATCTACTGCACCTCGCCGCAGCAACTGGATGAAGCCAACGCGAGCAAGGCCGCCTTCCAGGCCGAGCTGGGCAAGGCCGGCTTCGGCGAGATCACCACCGAGATCGCCCAGGCGCCGACCGTGTACTTCGCCGAGGCCTACCACCAGCAGTACCTGGCCAAGAACCCGGAAGGCTACTGCGGTATCGGCGGCACCGGCGTGTGCCTGCCACCCAGCCTGCAGGGCAACTGAGCCATGATCCTGTTCCATTCGCCGCTGTCGCCGTTCGTGCGCAAGGTGATGATCGTGCTGCACGAGACCGGCCAGCTGGACCGGGTCACCGTGCAGGGCGTGAACATCAGCCCGGTGAACAGCGACGCGCAGCTCAACCAGGGCAACCCGATCGGCAAGATCCCGGCCCTGCGCCTGGACGACGGCAGCGTGCTGCACGACAGCCGGGTGATCTGTGAGTACCTCGACAGCCAGCACGTCGGCCTGCCGCTGATCCCCCGCGAAGGCTCGGCACGCTGGCGGCGCCTGACCCTGGCCTCCCAGGCCGATGCGATCATGGACGCGGCGGTGGCTACCCGCTACGAAACCTTCCTGCGCCCGGCGGACAACCAGTGGGACGGTTGGGTGCAGGCGCAGGGCGAGAAGATCCGCCGCAGCCTGACGAGCCTGGAGCGCGAGCACCTGGCAGAGATCGCCTCGGGGTTCGATATCGCCGCGATCGGGGTGGCCTGTGCGTTGGGGTACCTAGACCTGCGCCAGCCTGAGTTCGATTGGCGTGGGCTGTATCCGGGGCTAGCGGCGTGGTATGCCGAGGTGAGCCAGCGAGAGTCGATGCTGGCTACTGTACCGATCTGACCGAGCCCTATCGCGGGGCAAGCCCGCTCCCACGCCAGAACCTGGGTCAGCGTGGGAGCGGGCTTGCCCCGCGATTGCCTCACCTCGGTATCACAGGAAATAGCTGGCCAATCCTCACGGCCAACCACCGCCCGATCTCTCTATCCTCCCTCATACCCCCCTCCCCACCCGCGACCAGTCCAGCCGCCGGGTCAGCACCATGAACACGCCCAGCAGGCCAAAGCACAGCAGCGAGCCCATCAGCAACGCGTAATCCTCGGCGCTAAGCAGCCCGTAGAGCATCGCGTACAACGCCGCCAGCCCCGCCGCAAAGCCAATCCCACGCCCCAGGCTGCGCAGCACATGAACCAGGTAGAAGCCGATCAGCAGCACACACCCTGACGCCGACAGCCCATAGGCCAGGCCGAACCCCAGGTGCTCGGACAACGACAGCAACAGCAGGTAGAAGAACGCCAGGGCCACGCCCACCAGGATGTACTGCACCGGGTGCACGCTGAGGTTCTTGAGCACCTCGAACAGGAAGAAGCCGGCAAAGGTCAGGGCGATGAACAGCAGCGCATACTTGATTGCCCGTTCGCTCTTGAGGTACTGGTCCACCGGGTCGACGAAGCTCACGCCAAAAGCACGCTCGTTGAACTCGCCACACTTGCCGACGGTTGCGCAAAGGCGCATGGACTCTTCCAGGTTGGTGGCGAAGAACGAGGTCTGCCAGTGGGCGCTGAAGCCCTTCTCGTCGATCGCCCGGCGGCTGGGCAGGTAGCTGCCGACGAAGCTTGGGTGCGGCCAGTTGGCGCGCATGTCCACCGTGGTGCTGCGACCGACCGGCAGCACCGCCAGCTGGCCGGTGCCCAGCAGGGCCAGGTCGAAGGCGTAGTCGAACTCGCGGGCCTTCTGGTCGCTCAATTGCGGCAGGGCCACATGTACGCCACCGGGCAGCCAGTCGACACCGCTGCCGGCCTCGAACGGCAGGCGCTGGTCATCCAAGGTCAGCTCCAGGCTGTTCTCGATGCCGCGAATATCACTGATGCCAACCATCAGGAACGGCTTGTCGAAGCGGTAGTCGTCGTAGTCCTTCTCGATACCCCAACGCTCAGGCAGCTTGAAGCGACCACTGATCTGGCTTTTGGCATGGAACAGCCGCGCCTGGTAGATGCCGCGGGCGCGCAGCTCGGTATCGACGCCCACATCCATCGCGAAGGTTTCCGGCAGGAAGTAAAGATTGCCGTGCATCGTGGTGGTCTCCTGGACGCTCGTGCCGTCCTTGTCGATCCAGCGCCGCTCGTACTTGCGATAGGGCACCACCAGCACCGGGCCGCTGACCAGCTGGTCGAAGCTGGAGCTCGCGGCGATCTCGCCGAGCACGTTGTTGCGCAGTTGCTGACGTTCGTCGATCAGGCCGCCGATCATCAGCAGGGGAATCAGCAGCAGCAGGATCAGCACGGCGATCAGGCCGAGCTTGAAACCTAGGGACTTGTTCATGGGGTTGGGCTCCGTTTGCGATGGGGGCAGTGTCTGCCCGCCGCGTGGAGCCCTTGGGGAGGGAATGTGGAGATTGTGTGGAGATGGCTTGGACAGCAACACTGCGTGGGAGCGGGCTTGCCCCGCGATGAGGCCCGATCAGGCAGTGATGTTGCCTGGGCTGGCCACTTCGCGGGGCAAGCCCGCTCCCACAGGGTCAGCTATAACGTCGGGCCGGCAGCCAGAGTCGTACCCGCACCCCACCCTCGACGTTGTCTACCGCCAGCGCCCCGCCATGCAGCTGCATCACCTCGGCCACGAAGTTCAGCCCCAGCCCGGTGCTCTTGCGCCCGGTCCCAGGCCTTGGCAGCGAATAGAACCGCTCGCTGACCCGCCCCAGAGCGTACTCGGGGATTGCCTGCCCCTGATTGAACAGGCTCAGCGCCACCCGCTCGCCGTCACGCTCCAGTTCGAAGGCCAGCGCGCCTCGCTCGGGGGTGAAGTCCAGCGCGTTGTCCAGCAGGTTGGCCAACGCCTGGCGCATCAGGAACGGATCGCACAGCAGCCAGACGCCCGCCGGAATGCGCTGGCGCACCTGCAGGCCGGCGCTGTCGATCCGTGCGCCATGGGCTAGCAGCAGCTCGTCGATCAGCGCCGCCACCGCCACCTGCTGTTCATCTTCCAGTGCCTGCATCTGTTCGACCCGCGCCAGGTTGAGCAGTCGCTCGATCATCTGCTGCAGGCGCTCGCTCTCGCGCTCGATATTGCCGGCAAAGCGCGCCCGCTGCTCCTGCGGCATGTCGCCCTGCAGCAGCTCCGAGGCGCCGCGGATCGCCGCCAGCGGGCTCTTGAGCTCATGGGTGAGCGTGTGCACGTAGCGCTCGACATAGGCCTTGCCCTCCAGCTGGGTGCGCATGCGCTCCACCGCCGTGGCCAGTTGCAGCAATTCGCCGCCCTTGTAGTGCGGCAACGCGGCGCGCTCTCCCTCGCTGACCGCCTGGGCGTAATGGGTAAGCCTACGCAGCGAGCGGGTCAGCCACCACGACAGCGCCGCGCCCACCAACAGCCCCAGCACGATCAGCCCCAGGCCGAGGAACAGCAGCCGACGTTCGGAGCGGTCGATGTACGGCTGCAACGAGCTGTTGGGCTTGGCTACGGTAACCACGCCGATGATTCGGCCGCCGTCGAGGATCGGCGCCGCCACATGCATCACCGAAGTGCTTTCGTCGTCCGGGTCGCTGCGGGTCGAGCGGGCGCCGTACTGGCCACGCAGGGTCAGGTAGACATCGTTCCAACGCGAGTAGTCCTTGCCCAGGTCCTGGCCGCTGGAGTCGAGCAGGACGATGCCCTTGGCGTCGGTCACGTAGATACGGTGGCTGACCTGGTTCTTCGCCAGCCCCCAGATCTGCGCGCTCGGACGCCGCTCGCCATACGAAGCAAGCACCTGCGACAGGCGGCTCTGGGTCAGGGTGCCGTTCTTCACATCGTCGTGAAGGATCTCGGCCAGCAGGTTGGCTGTGTCCACCAGGGTTTCTTCCGAGGATTGCCGTACCACCGGGCGGATCTGCTCGCGCACCGTGTTGAGCAGGAAGTAGCCCGCCAGGCCGACGAACAGGAAGTACACCAGGAAGATCCGGATCCCCAAGCGCATCAGGCGTGTTCCGGGCTGTAGCTGTAGCCCAGGCCGCGGTGGGTCTGGATCGCCTCGGCGTCGGGCGCGACCTGGCGCAGCTTGGCGCGCAGGCTCTTGATATGACTGTCGATGGTGCGTTCGTAGCCGACGTCCGAGGCCACGCCAAGGCCGTCGAGCAGCTGTTCGCGGCTGAATACCCGGCGAGGTTGCGCAAGCAGGCTCTGCAGCAGGCGGAACTCGTGGCGGGTCAGCGTCAGCGCCTGGCCCCGGTAGCTGATGCGCATGGCCAGGGTGTCGAGCTGGAACGGCGCGCTTTCGCTGGCCACCTCCACCCTGGGCGCCATGCGTTTGAGGATCGCCCGCACCCGCGCGGCCACCTCACGGGGGCTGAAGGGCTTGACCACATAGTCGTCGGCGCCGATCTCCAGGCCCAGCACCCGGTCGATCTCGGCGTCGCGGGCGCTGAGGAACATCACCGGCACCTCGCTGAAGCGGCGCAGCTGGCGGCAGGTCTCGAAGCCGCTGATGTCGGGCAGGCCGATATCGAGGATCACCAGGTCGGCCGGGCGCAGGCGCTGCTGCTCGACAGCGGCGCTGCCGAGGGTCACCCACTCGGTGCTGTGGCCGTCGGCCTGCAGGGCGTAGACCAGGGTGTCGGCGATGGCGGATTCGTCTTCGACGATGAGGATGTGAGGCATGGCGTCCGGCCTTGCTGGGGCAAAGGCTGGACTTTGAGGCAAACCGCGATGGTCACGCAATCCTTGTTGCCTTTACGGGCCCTTTCGCGGCACAAGGCCGCTCCTACAGGGAAACGCGAATACCTGTAGGAGCGGCCTTGCGCCGCGAAAGGGGCCTTGCGCCCCCAAATGCGAAATCAGCAGTCCGGTTTGCCCGCCGTGAACTTCTTCGCCGGGTTCACCGCCGCCTTGAACTCGCGCAGGGCCTTGGCGCCCACCAGCAGCGGGTAGTTGAAACTGCTGCGGTCGACCAGGTTGACCTCCACGGTGCGCTTCACGTCGCCCAGGCACAGTTCCAGGTCGACCACCGGGCGGCGTGACAGCTCGGGGGCATCGCCTTCTTCTTCCTCGTCGGCGCGGTTCTTGATCTTGCTGATGCGCGCCAGCTTGTGTTCGTAGACCTTGCCATTGGCATTCTTGGTGGCCAGGCGGAAACGCACCCAGTCCTCACCGTCGCGGGTGAACAGCTCGATATCCTTGGCCGATAGCGACGCGGTGTAGGCGCCGGTGTCCATCTTGGCCTTGAGGGTTTCACCGATCTCCGGCAGGGCGATGTTCTCGTAGCGACCGTACAGGGTGGGCTCGGCGGCCATCACCGGCAGCGCCAGAAGGGACAGCAGGGCAAGCAGGGGTTTCACGGGGCAGGCTTCCTTGAGAGGGGTCAGTGCTTAGACTGCGCAGGCAGGATAGGTTCGCTGGCAAAGGTTAAACAACACAATGTGAAACATTTGTCCCAGTTAATGGACGTACGACGTTTGGCGTAGGCCACTGCCCTGCTTATCATTAGCCACCGTTTACCTCACACCAACAAGAGTCTCCTTATGCGTCGCCTGCTGACCGGCACCCTCACCCTTACCCTGCTGCTGCTCAACACCCTGGTGATGATCGGCCCGTTGCTGGTCTTCGCCCTGCTCAAGCTGGTACTCCCAGGCCGTGGCCGCGACTACGCGTCGGCCGCGGTGATGTGGATCGCCGAGACCTGGTCGGAAGTCGACAAGGCCATCTTCGCCCTGTGCATCCCCACCCAGTGGGACATCCGCGGCGTCGATACCCTGCGCCAGGACACTTCGTACCTGTGCGTGAGCAACCACCAGACCTGGGTCGATATCCCGGCGCTGATCGAGAGCCTCAACCGCCGCGTGCCGTTCTTCAAGTTCTTCCTCAAGAAGGAGCTGATCTGGGTGCCGCTGCTGGGCCTGGCCTGGTGGGGCCTGGATTACCCGTTCATGAAGCGCTACAGCAAGGCCTTCCTCGACAAGCATCCTGAACTCAAGGGCAAGGACCTGGAGATCACCAAGGCCGCCTGCGAGCTGTTCAAGCGCCAGCCGGTGACCGTGGTCAACTACCTCGAAGGCACCCGCTTCACCGAAGCCAAGCGCCAACAGCAGCAGTCGCCCTACCGCCACCTGCTCAAGCCCAAGGCCGGCGGCGTGGCCTTCGTCCTGGCGGCGCTGGGCGAGCAGCTGGATGCGCTGCTCGACGTGACCATCGTCTACCCGGGCGACAAGGCACCGGGGTTCTGGGACCTGCTCAACGGCAGCATCAGCCGGGTGATCATCGACATCCGCGTGCGCGAGCTGGATCCGGCGCTGAGCGAAGGCGACTACGAGAACGACCCGGCCTTCCGCCAGACGGTGCAGGCCTGGGTAAACCAGCTGTGGCTGGAGAAGGACCAGCGGATCGAGCAACTGCGCGCCGAAATGCGCTGAAGCCAATGGCCTAATCGCGGGCAAGCCCGCGCCTACAGGATTTCGCGGTCCCTTGTAGGAGCGGCCTTGTGTCGCGAAAGGGCCGCACAGCGGCCCCAGGGTTTCAGCGTTAACACATCAATCGCCGGGGCCGCTTCGCGGCCCTTTCGCGACACAAGGCCGCTCCTACCCTGCCCGCGTCTGGCGCTCAGACCGATGGCTGGCTCAACGGCGCAGGGCTATTCCACAGGCTCCCCAGGTTCTGCAGCAACGACCCGGCAATCCCCTGCTGCCCCAGGTACTGCAGGATCAACGGCGCGAACTGCCCGATCATCCCGGTATCCATGCCCAGCGCCTTGAAGGCGGTGTCCAGGTCGTTGCGGTTCTGCACCTCACCGCCCAGCGCATTGCCCAACGCCGAGCTGTTCTGGTCATTGCCGAGCAACTGCCCCAGCCCGCTCAACCCACCCAGCGCATTGGTGCCCGATAGAAGATCCAACCCCGGCACGGCCTTGGTCAGTTGCCCATAGTCGTCGCCGCTGAGGTTGTTGCGCGCCAGCCCCAGCATCGCCCCGGCGCCACCGATGGCCTGCTCGGGGGTGATCTTCAATTCGCTGCCCAACGTATTGAGCAGATTGGCCTGGCCGGCCGGGGCCTGCACCTGGCCCTGTTGATTCTGGTTCTGCATGGCCGAGACGGCATTGGCCGCGTCGCTGAGGTTGAAGGCGAACACCGGGCTTGCGGCCAGGGTCATCAGGGTTGCCAGGGTGAATGCTTTCATCGGGGGACCTCGTCGGCCGGAATGGCCGGGAAACGAGGGGTTGGACTGGAGTGCCAAGGGTTTGTTCCGGGCCGGCCATCGGTGTTCATTGCAAAAGCCTTATCGCGGGGCAAGCCCGCTCCCACGCAGCGCTGGGTCATTCGTGGGAACGGACTTGCCCCGCGATGGACATTTACTGGCCGGCTCTGTTTTCCACCGCACTGGCCAACGCATCCGCCTGCCCCCAGGCGATCTGCATGGCCCTCAGCCCAAGCTTGAGCAACTGCCGCGTCTCCTCGTCCTCGATCCGATCCAGCGCCCGGTGGCTGTCGCTGAAGGCGAACATCAGGTAGTGGGAGACACAAGTTGCGTACGATATTTCCTCACAACTCGGCAGCCAACAAGAATCATCCGCAATTTTAGTAGAAACATTCCTTGCACCTATCAATTTTGCCAGTTGTCAACCCCGCCATCGAGTCCCACTCTCATCTACTCAGAGCTGCTAACCGGAGCGAAGTCATGACTTTAAATAGTGAAGTCCTCTCAGAGGCCCTCCTTATTGCAGTAGACCCACAAGGGTCCGTTATTCACCACCGAGGAAACCTTTTCACATATACACCCTACGGAGCCGACCAAAAAAAAAGCACAGAATCTTCATATGTTGCCTACACTGGTCTTTCGCGCATGTTTTTTGGGGGCTACCTACCAGGAAGCTATCGTCGCTATGATCCACTTATAATGAGGTTTACCTCACCAGACAGTTTCAGTCCTTTCGATGAGGGTGGTCTAAACTCTTACTGCTATGCTGGTAATGACCCAATAAACAACATAGACCTAAGCGGTCACACGCTAACCAAATGGGTGAAAAACATATTTGGCAGAAAAGCAAGAAAAGTACGCAACTTACAACCAGCAAAAGCTGCCACAGTTGAAGTCAACACATTGTTGGCCAGCGGGCTATTCGGCACAAGCTATTCGAAAGACCTCCCGCGCCTAGACACGAGCCCCAAAAATATCATAAAAATCGCAGAGCGCATAGATACCAAAGAAATAAAAAGGCAACTTGAAATAACCAATGCTGTCAGCGAGAAAAATTTAAATTTTGCCGAAAGACATGGATTCAATGTCAAACCAGACGAAAGACTTATGAAATCATTCGAAGAATTCATGCGGACAGCTTACACTTTAAGAGATCCAGGACGCATCACCACAAACAGCCTCACGCAAAACAGCAGAGACAACTACAACACAAAAGTCAGCAAAATTTTCGGCCTGCATAATAACTCTAACAAATTTGATGATTGACCAGTGGCAAGACACGAGGCATAAAGCCCATCTAGTAGGGGCTTTATGCCGAACGCGATATCAAGCCGCGCTGAAAGTCCCATGCGGATCAATCACAAACTTCTTCGGCACCCCCGCATCAAACTCGCCATACCCCTCCGGCGCCTGATCCAGGCTGATCACCTGCACCCCCACCACCTCAGCGATATTGATGCGATCCCACATGATCGCCTGCATCAACTGGCGGTTGTACTTCATGGTCGGGGTCTGCCCGGTGTGGAAGCTGTGCGACTTGGCCCAACCCAGGCCGAAGCGGATGCTCAGGGCACCGATCTTGGCGGCGGCATCCACCGCGCCCGGATCTTCGGTCACGTACAGGCCCGGAATGCCGATCTTGCCGGCCACGCGGGTCACCTGCATCAGCGAGTTGAGCACGGTGGCCGGGGCTTCGTGCTTGGCGCCTTCATGACCATGACCACGGGCCTCGAAGCCGACGGCATCGACGGCGCAGTCCACTTCCGGCTCACCGAGGATATCGATGATCTGTTCGTGCAGCGGGGTGTCCTTGGACAGGTCGACCACTTCGAAACCTTGCGACTTGGCGTGAGCCAGCCGGGCCGGGTTGAGGTCGCCGACGATCACGCAGGCGGCGCCCAGCAGGCGGGCGGAAGCGGCGGCGGCCAGACCGACCGGGCCGGCACCCGCCACGTACACGGTGCTGCCCGGGCCAACACCCGCGGTGACGGCGCCGTGGTAACCGGTGGGGAGGATGTCGGACAGGCAGGTCAGGTCGCGGATCTTCTCCATGGCCTTGTCGCGGTCCGGCAGTTTCAGCAGGTTGAAGTCGGCGTAGGGCACCAGCACGTATTCGGCCTGGCCGCCAGTCCAGTCGCCCATGTCTACATAGCCGTAGGCGCCACCGGCGCGGGCCGGGTTGACGGTGAGGCAGACGCCGGTGTGCATCTCCTTGCACGAGCGGCAGCGGCCGCAGGCGACGTTGAAGGGTACCGACACCAGATCGCCGATTTTCAGGCGTTCGACGTCACGGCCCATTTCGACGATTTCACCAGTGATTTCATGGCCCAGGACCAGGCCGACCTGGGCGGTGGTGCGGCCGCGGACCATGTGCTGGTCGGAGCCGCAGATGTTGGTGGAGACCACCTTGAGGATGACGCCGTGCTCGATCTTCTTGCCGCGCGGGTCCTGCATCTTGGGGTAGTCGATCTTCTGCACCTCGACCTTGCCCGCGCCGAGATACACCACTCCACGGTTACCAGACATGCTTCTTACCTCGCTTGATTTGTATTTATGCAGCGGTGGTGGAAAGCGCCGCCTTTCCGTGGGCGGCCTGTGTTACTGGAATGAGGGGAATTGTGGGCTGGATGGGCGGTGGGGCGGTGACTGGATGCGACAGGCAGATGCCTGATCACGGCAGGCCAAAAGCCGGGGCCGCTTTGCGGCCCTTTCGCGACGCAAGGCCGCTCCTACAGGGGACCGCGTCAGCCAGGGCATACGCGGACTTTGTAGGAGCGGCCTCGTGTCGCGAAAGGGCTGCGCAGCAGCCCCGGCACTCGATCAAAGAACGACAGTTCGATTGGCGTTGAGGAACACCCGCCGCTCGATGTGATAACCAACAGCCCGCGCCAGGGTCAGGCACTCGATATCACGCCCCTTGGCAATCAGGTCCTCGGGATAATGCGCATGGTCCACCACCTCGACGCCCTGGGCGATGATCGGCCCTTCGTCCAGGTCGTTGTTGATGTAGTGCGCCGTGGCGCCAACCATCTTCACGCCCTTGTTGTAGGCCTGGTGATACGGCTTGGCGCCCTTGAACCCGGGCAGCAACGAGTGGTGGATATTGATCGCCCAGCCATCCAGCCGCCGGCACAGCTCCGGCGACAGCACCTGCATATAGCGGGCAAGAATGACCAGCTCGGCGCCGCTCTCCTCGATCACCTGCAGCACCTTGCGCTCCTGCGCCGGCTTGTCGTTCGGGTCGAGGGCGAAATGGTAGTAGGGAATCTTGTGCCAGTGCGCCAAGGGTTCGAGGTCGGGGTGGTTGGACACCACCGCGACCACGTCCATGGCCAGCTGGCCGATGCGCTGGCGGTACAGCAAGTCGTTCAGGCAGTGGTCGGCCTTGGACACCATGATCACCACCTTGGGGCGGTGATTCGGCGCGGTCAGCTCGAAGGCCATGCCGAACGCCTCGCTGCGCTCGGCCAGCCCCGCACGGAAGGCATCCTCGTCGAAACCGTCCGGGACGCGGAACTCCACGCGAATGAAGAACCGCCCCGATAGCCGGTCATCGAAGGAATGGTGCTCGGTGACGTAGCAGCGCTGCTCGTAGAGATGACGCGTCACCACATCGACCGTGCCGAGCATGCTCGGGCAGTCGGCAGTGAGAATCCAGGTGTCCGGTGCCCGACTCATGGGTAATGCTCCTTACGCTTCGATGGCCAGGCCGTATTCGGCCGACGCGTCCTGCAGCCACAGCCACCAGTAGTCGGCGAAGCTGCGGCGGATCACCAGCTCCCAGGTGTCCTCGGCGGTGCGGCGGATCACCAGTTGCGACTTGGCGAACACGGTGCCGACGGCCTTGCCCACCGGGAAGTTGTTCGGGTGTACATCATAGCTGGTGGATTTCATCAGCACGTCGCGCACGTTGGGGCCGCGCAGCTCGAGCAGGGTCTGCCCGCCGCTGACGTTGACCACCTGGATATGCTGGCCGTCGAGGGCGTCGCGCAGTTTCTGCTCGACGGCGAACTCCTGGCCGCCGGGGACGATCAGCAGCCACTCGTCCGGGCCCACCCATTGCAGCGACATCTCGTTGTTGGCGACCACGGTCAGGGCTACCGGCAGTTCCAGGCCCAGGGCCTTGTGCACGCCGCCGGCGAAGGCCTGGTCATGGCCGTTGCCACGGATAGTCAGGTGGCCGAGGAGTTTCTTTTCGCGCAGGGTCACGCCTGCGTTCTTGCGGCCCTTGCCGACCAGGCTGGCCAGGTCGGCGTGGTGCAGCGGCGACTGGGCCTTGGCATCGGAGCCCGGGTTTTGCTGGAAGACGTTGATAGCGCTCATTTCTTACCTGCCTTGAATTCTGTGGGTCAGAGCGACACCGAACCTGTGGGAGCGGGTTTACCCGCGAATGCGGCGGTACAGCCAACATCGCATTCGCGGGTGAACCCGCTCCCACAGGGCCCGGCGTTACCAGCCGCAAGCCTTAGACGTTCTGCCGCTCGCCTTTCGGGTCGAAGAACACCGAAGACACGATCTCGGCCTCGATCACGCTGCCGTCGGCCTGGGGCGAATACACCCGCTCGCCCAGGCGCTTGAGACCACCCTTGACCACGCCCATGGCGAACGAATAGCCCAGGGAGTTGGCCGCATAGCTGGAGGTGACGTGGCCGACCATGTCCATCGGGATCGGCTGCTTGGGATCGAACACCAGCTGGGCGCCTTCCGGCAGCCACACGTTCGGGTCCACAGGCTTGAGGCCCACCAGCTGCTTGCGGTTCTCGCGCACGGTGTCCTCGCGGTTCATGCCGCGCAGGCCGATCCACGAGTACGGTTTGTTGCGACCGACGCACCAGCTCATGTTGAGGTCGTCCGGGGTCATCGAGCCGTCAGTGTCCTGGCCGACGATGATGAAGCCCTTCTCGGCGCGCAGTACGTGCATGGTCTCGGTGCCGTACGGGGTCAGGTTGTATTTCTTGCCCGCCTCGACGATCTGTTCCAGCACGCCCATGGCGTAGTTGGCCTGGACGTTGATCTCGTACGACAGCTCGCCGGTGAACGAGATGCGGAACACCCGCGCCGGCACGCCGCCGACCAGGCCTTCCTTCCAGCTCATGAACGGGAAGCCTTCCTTGTCCAGGTCGATGTCGCTGACCTCGGCCAGCAGCTTGCGGCTGTTGGGGCCGGACAGGGTCATGGTCGCCCAGTGGTCGGTGACCGAGGTGAAGTACACCTTCATGTCCGGCCATTCGGTCTGGTGGTACAGCTCCAGCCACTGCAGCACGCGGGGGGCGCCACCGGTGGTGGTGGTCATGATGAAGTGGTTGTCGCCAACGCAGGCGGTCACGCCGTCGTCGAAGACCATGCCGTCTTCCTTGCACATCAGGCCGTAGCGGGCCTTGCCCACGTCGAGCTTGGTCCAGGCGTTGGTGTAGATGCGGTTGAGGAACTCGCGGGCATCCGGGCCCTGGATGTCGATCTTGCCCAGGGTCGAGGCGTCCAGCAGGCCGACGCTGTCACGCACGGCCTTGCATTCGCGGGCCACGGCGGTGTGGATGTCTTCGCCGGGCTTGGGGAAGTACCACGGGCGCTTCCACTGGCCGACGTCCTCGAACTCGGCGCCGTTCTTGATGTGCCAGGCATGCAGGGCGGTGAAGCGCACCGGCTCGAACAGGTGGCCACAGTGCCGGCCCGCCACCGCGCCGAAGGTCACCGGCGTGTAGTTGGGGCGGAACATGGTGGTGCCCATTTCCGGGATGCCTATCCCGAGCGAACGGGCGGCGATGGCCAGACCGTTGATGTTGCCCAGCTTACCCTGGTCGGTGCCGAAGCCCAGGGCGGTGTAGCGCTTGACGTGTTCGACCGACTCGAAGCCTTCGCGGGTGGCCAGCTCGATAGCGGCGGCGGTGACGTCGTTCTGCTGGTCGACAAACTGCTTCGGCGCACGGGCGGTGCCTTTGTCGTGGGGCACCTGGAACAGCGCCACGGTGGCCTCTTCCTTGCGCGCCAGGGTTTTCGGCAGGGTGCCGACGCTGGCCTTGAAGCCGGCCTCGGTGGCAGCACGTACGCCGCCTTCGAAGCCATCGGCGATCACATCGCCCAGGGCGTAGACACCGTTCACGCCACCGACGCATACGCGCTTCTGCGGTGCATCGCCCGGCACGAAACCGAGGATGTCTTCACGCCAGACCGGGCGACCGCCCAGGTGCGAGGCCAGATGGACCACCGGGCTGTAGCCGCCGGAGGTGGCGATCAGGTCGCACTCGAGGGTTTCGCCAGGGCTGGTGACCTTATGCGCCTGCACATCAATGGCGGCCACGCGGGCGCCGGTGACGTGCTTGCTGCCCTTTGCCTCGATCACGGCGCTGGAGGTGAGAATACGGATACCTTTGGCACGGGCCTCTTCGACCAGCGAACCGCGTGGGTTGTGGCGGGCGTCGGCGATGGCGACCACTTGCAGGCCGGCATCGTGCCAGTCCAACGCGGCGCGATAGGCGTGGTCGTTGTTGGTCGACAGCACCAGCTTGCGGCCCGGCGCCACGCCATAACGGCGCACGTAGGTCGATACGGCGCCTGCGAGCATGTTGCCCGGCAGGTCGTTGTTGCCGTACACCAGCGGACGCTCGTGGGCGCCAGCGGCCAGCACCACGCGGTTGGCACGCACACGGTGCACGCGCTGGCGCACCTGGCCGATCGGCGCACGGTCGCCGAGGTGGTCGGTGAGGCGCTCGTGGATGGTGAGGAAGTTGTGGTCGTGGTAGCCGTTGACCGTGCTGCGCGGCAGCAGGGTGACTTCCGGCAGGCTTTCCAGCTCGGCCACCACGGCATGGACCCAATCGGCGGCCGGTTTGCCATCGAGGGTTTCGCGACTGTCGAGCAAGGTGCCGCCGAACTCTTCCTGCTCGTCGGCCAGGATCACCCGGGCACCGCTACGGGCAGCAGCCAGCGCGGCGGCCAGACCGGCAGGGCCGGCGCCGACGATCAGCACGTCGCAGTGCTGGTTCATGTAGTCGTAGCTGTCCGGGTCGTTCTGCAGCGGCGCACGGCCCAGGCCCGCCGCCTTGCGGATGTACTTCTCGTAGGTCATCCAGAACGACTTGGGATACATGAAGGTCTTGTAGTAGAACCCAGGCGGCATCATGTTGCCGCCGACCTTGCCGATGATGCCCATCATGTCGTTGTTGACGTTCGGCCAGCCGTTGGTGCTGGTGGCCACCAGGCCAGCATACAAGGCCTGCTGGGTGGCGCGCACGTTGGGGATCTGGGTGGCTTCGCTGGAGCCGATCTGCAGGATCGCATTCGGCTCTTCGGTACCGGCGGCGATGATCCCGCGCGGGCGCGAGTACTTGAAGCTGCGCCCGACGATGTCGACGCCGTTGGCCAGCAGCGCGGCGGCCAGGGTATCGCCGGCATAGCCCTGGTAGGTCTTGCCGTTGAAGCTGAAGTTCAGCACCTTGCTGCGGTCGATACGGCCGCCGCTGGCGAGGCGATAGGTCTGGCTCATACTTTTTCCCCTTGGCCCTTGGCGGTCGCTGGCGCGGTGCTCTGTTTCGAGGCGGCGGTGACCTGAGGCTTCTCGCCGATCTTGTAGGTTTCCAGGATCTCGTAGGTCACGGTGTCGCGGGTGACGTTGAAGTACTGGCGGCAACCGGCGACGTGGTCCCACAGTTCGTGGTGGATGCCGCGCGGGTTGTCACGGAAGAACATGTAGGTGCCCCACTCCTCGTCGGAGCAGGCGTTGGGGTCCAGCGGGCGGGCGATGTGCGCCTGGCCCGACGCGTGGAATTCTTCCTCGGAGCGCAGCTCGCCGCAGTGGGGACAGAAGATTTGCAACATGACGGTTGTCTCCGGGTCAGTGGGCGACGGCAGCGGCGCCGTGTTCGTCGATCAGCGCGCCGTTGTAGAAACGGTCGATGGAGAAAGGCGCGGCCAGCGGGTGCATCTCGCCTTTGGCCAGGCTCGCGGCGAAGACGTTGCCCGAGCCCGGGGTGGCCTTGAAGCCGCCGGTGCCCCAGCCGCAGTTGAAGAACATGTTCTTCACCGGGGTCTTGGAGATGATCGGGCAGGCGTCGGGGGTGGTGTCGACGATGCCGCCCCACTGGCGGTTCATGCGCACGCGGGAGAGGATCGGGAACATCTCGACGATCGCCTGCAGGGTGTGCTCGATGACCGGGTACGAACCGCGCTGGCCGTAGCCGACCCAGCCGTCGATGCCGGCACCGATCACCAGGTCGCCCTTGTCGGACTGGCTGATGTAGCCGTGCACGGCGTTGGACATGATCACGCTGTCGATGATCGGCTTGATCGGCTCCGATACCAGTGCCTGCAACGGGTGCGATTCGAGCGGCAGGCGGAAGCCCGCCAGCTTGGCCATGTGCCCGGAGTTACCCGCGGTGACCACGCCGACGCGCTTGGCGCCGATGAAACCCTTGTTGGTTTCAACGCCGATCACGGCGCCATTCTCTTTACGGAAGCCGATCACCTCGGTCTGCTGGATCAGGTCCACGCCCAGGGCGTCGGCGGCACGGGCGAAGCCCCAGGCCACGGCGTCGTGACGGGCCACGCCGCCACGGCGCTGCACGGTGGCGCCGAGGATCGGGTAGCGGGTGTTCTTCGAGCAGTCGAGGTACGGGATCTCGGCCGCGACCTGCTCGGTGCGGATCAGCTCGCCATCCACGCCATTGAGGCGGTTGGCGTTGACCCGGCGCTCGGAATCGCGGATGTCCTGCAGGGTGTGGCACAGGTTGTAGACGCCGCGCTGGGAGAACATCACGTTGTAGTTGATGTCCTGGGACAGTCCTTCCCACAGCTTCATGGCGTGTTCGTACAGGTGCGCCGACTCGTCCCACAGGTAGTTGGAACGCACGATGGTGGTGTTGCGGGCGGTGTTGCCGCCGCCCAGGTAGCCCTTCTCGACCACCGCCACGTTGGTGATGCCGTGTTCCTTGGCCAGGTAGTAGGCCGTGGCCAGGCCATGGCCGCCACCGCCGACGATGACCACATCGTAGACCTTCTTCGGCGTCGGCGTGCGCCACATGCGCTGCCAGTTCTCGTGGTGGCTGAGGGAGTGCTTGAAGAGGCCGAAGCCCGAATAACGTTGCATGGTGTTCTGCTCCACTCAGCGGTAGACCGGGAAGTCGGCGCACAGGGCGGCGACGTTCTTGGCCACATCGGCCTCGACATCGGCGTCGCCCAGGTTGTCCAGCACATCGCAGATCCAGCCGGCCAGCGCCACGCACTGGGCAACCTTGAAGCCACGGGTGGTGACGGCCGGGGTGCCGATGCGCAGGCCCGAGGTGACGAACGGCGACTGCGGGTCGTTGGGCACGGCGTTCTTGTTGACGGTGATATGGGCGCGGCCGAGGGCTGCGTCGGCGTCCTTGCCGGTCAGGCCCTGGCGGATCAGGCTGACCAGGAACAGGTGGTTGTCGGTGCCGCCGGAGACCACGTCATAGCCGCGGTCGATGAACACCTGGGCCATGGCCTGGGCGTTTTCGATGACCTGTTTCTGGTAGCTCTTGAACTCAGGCTCCAGCGCTTCCTTGAAGCACACCGCCTTGGCGGCGATCACGTGCATCAGCGGGCCACCCTGGGCGCCGGGGAACACGGCGGCGTTGAGCTTCTTCTCGATCTCTTCGTTGCTCTTGGCCAGGATCAGGCCGCCACGCGGGCCGCGCAGGGTCTTGTGGGTGGTGGTGGTGACCACGTCGGCGAAGGGGATCGGGTTGGGGTACAGGCCGGCGGCGACCAGGCCGGCGACGTGGGCCATGTCGACGAACAGCAGCGCGCCGACTTTATCGGCGATCTGACGGAAGCGTGGGAAATCCAGGGTCTTGGAGTAGGCCGAGAAGCCGGCGACGATCATCTTCGGTTTGTGCTCGACTGCCAGGCGCTCGACTTCGTCGTAGTCGATCAGACCGGTATTGGTGTCGATACCGTACTGCACGGCGTTGTACAGCTTGCCCGAGGACGACACCTTGGCACCGTGGGTCAGGTGGCCGCCGTGGGCCAGACTCATGCCCAGGATGGTGTCGCCGGCCTGCAGCAGGGCGAGGTACACGGCGCTGTTGGCCGAGGAACCGGAGTGCGGCTGGACGTTGGCGTAGTCGGCGCCGAATAGCTGCTTGGCGCGCTCGATGGCCAGGGCTTCTACCTTGTCCACATGCTCGCAGCCGCCGTAGTAGCGCTTGCCCGGGTAACCCTCGGCGTACTTGTTGGTAAGGCCGCTGCCCTGGGCCTGCATCACGCGCTTGCTGGTGTAGTTCTCCGAGGCGATCAGCTCGATGTGATCTTCCTGGCGCTGTTCCTCGGCATTCATCGCCGCCAGCAGTGCGTCGTCATAACCCTGGATCTGGTCTTGCTTGCTGAACATCGTGTATCTCCCGGCAGCGATCGTTTCTTGTCTGGTGAGGGTTTTCCCACCCTTTGCAGCGATGGTATGACCGGGCACCGGGGCACAGATGCCTGCGCGCGCCTTGCAATGGCGCGTTTACGACATTCATCCACCGACAACACCAATCCCTGTAGGAGCGGCCTTGTGCCGCGAAAGGGCTGCGCAGCAGCCCCGACGATTTGTGCCATGCCATACATCCTGGGGCCGCTTCGCGCCCCTTTCGCGGCACAAGGCCGCTCCTACATAGGCAACCGCCAAATCGATGGTTTAGAGTGCGATCCTGCGTCGTACAAAAGGACAGGCGTCATGACCGACAACAACCAACAATTCGCCAGCGACAACTACTCCGGCATCTGCCCCGAAGCCTGGGCCGCGATGGAAAAGGCCAACCACGGCCACCAACGCGCCTACGGCGACGACCAGTGGACCGAACGCGCCTCGGAATACTTCCGCAAGCTGTTCGAGACCGACTGCGAGGTGTTCTTCGCCTTCAACGGCACCGCCGCCAACTCCCTGGCCCTGGCCTCGCTGTGCCAGAGCTACCACAGCGTGATCTGCTCCGAGACCGCCCACGTCGAGACCGACGAATGCGGCGCGCCGGAGTTCTTCTCCAACGGCTCCAAGCTGCTGACCGCCGCCAGCGTCAACGGCAAGCTGACGCCCCAGTCGATCCGCGAAGTGGCGCTCAAGCGCCAGGACATCCACTACCCCAAGCCTCGCGTGGTGACCATCACCCAGGCCACCGAAGTGGGTACCGTGTATCGCCCCGACGAGCTCAAGGCGATCAGCGCCACCTGCAAGGAACTGGGGCTGAACCTGCACATGGACGGCGCGCGTTTTACCAACGCCTGCGCGTTCCTCGGCTGCACGCCGGCCGAGCTGACCTGGAAGGCCGGGGTTGATGTGCTGTGCTTTGGCGGCACCAAGAACGGCATGGCGGTCGGCGAGGCAATCCTGTTCTTCAACCGCGACCTGGCCGAGGACTTCGACTACCGCTGCAAGCAGGCCGGGCAACTGGCGTCGAAGATGCGTTTCTTGTCGGCGCCGTGGGTCGGGCTGCTGGAAGATGGCGCGTGGATGCGCCATGGCAAGCACGCCAACCACTGCGCGCAGTTGCTGGCGTCGCTGGTGAGTGATTTGCCAGAGGTGGAACTGATGTTCCCGGTGGAGGCCAACGGGGTGTTCCTGCAGATGCCGGAGCATGCGCTGGAAGTGCTGCGCAACAAGGGGTGGCGGTTCTATACCTTCATTGGTAGCGGTGGAGCGCGATTCATGTGTTCGTGGGATACCCAGGAAGCCCGGGTGCGCGAGCTAGCGGCGGATATCCGCGCGATCTTCGGCGCCTGATCAATCGCCATCGCGGGGCTAGCCCGCTCCCACGCCCATTCCAAGGCGCTTGTGGGAGCGGGCTTGCCCCGCGATCAGCTAGAGACGGAAGCCTCCCATCTGCCGCGCCAGATCATCAGCCAGCCCACGCAACGCCTGGCACTCCTCGCGACACCCCTGCACTTCGCTGGCCGTCTGCCGCGCCAGGTCGGAAATCCCCTGCACCGTCCGGTTGATCTCCTCGGTCACCGCCGACTGCTCCTCGGTCGCCGTGGCCACCTGCTCGTTCATGCCGCTGATGCGCTCGACCTGATCGGTGATCGCCCCCAGCGAAGCCCCTGTACGCTGGCTCGACTCGACCCCATTACCGGTAGCCTGCTGCCCCGCCTGCATCGACGCCACGGCGGTGCCCGCGCCCTGCTTGAGACGGTGGATCATCTGCTGCACCTCGTCGGTGGACACCTGGGTGCGCCGCGCCAGAGTCCGTACCTCATCGGCCACCACGGCAAAACCCCGGCCCATCTCGCCGGCCCGCGCCGCTTCGATGGCGGCATTGAGCGCCAGCAGGTTGGTCTGCTCGGAAATACTGCGGATCACCGCCAGCACTTCGTCGATCGAGGCGACCTCGTCCGCCAGCTGCGTTACCGCCTCGGCAGCGCGGCCAATCTCGCCGGACATGCCTTCGATGTTGTGGATGGAACGGCGTACCACCTCCCGCGCCTGCAACGCCTCGTCGCGCGCCGACTGCGAGGCATGGGCGGCGGAGCCGGCGTTCTGGGCGATGTCCTGCACGGTCAGGCCCATCTCGTGCACGGCGGTGGCGACCATCTCAGTCATTTCCTGCTGACGGCCCGAGCGCTCGGCGGTGTTGTCCACCACCTGGGTCACCTGCTCCACCGACAAGTGCAGGCGCTCGGTGGTGCGCAGCACTTCACCGATCAGGCCACGCTGGCTGTCGAGGAAGCGGTTGAAGCCGCGGGCCAGGTCTCCCAGCTCGTCCTGGCGCGAGTCGTCCAGGCGATGGCTGAGATCACCCGCGCCACCGCCGATCTGCACCAACGCCGCCGTGACCTGACGAATGGGCCGCACCAACCCGCGTGCCAGCAGCACCACCAGCAACAGCGACAGCAGCGCCACACCGCCGCCGATCAGGCAGGTCTGCCAGATGGCCTGGCGGGCCTGGGCGTAGATCTCGGCTTCCGGCACCTCGGCCACCAGGGTCCAGTTCAGGTCACGCAGGGGCAGGCCCAGGGCCAGGTAATCCTCGCCATCACGCTGGAAACGGCTGCTGCGCAGGCCTTCACCGCCCACCAGCACGGCCTTCGCCGCCTCGACGTCCAACTGCTCGGCAAGTTGGCGCTTGCCACTGAACTGCTGGTCGGGATGGACCTGGATCAGGCCGTCATTGCGCACCAGGAACACTTTGCCGTGCTCGCCGAAACTGAAATCGTGGATCAGCTTCGACAGTTCGGTCATACGCAGGCCCATGCCGGCGACGCCGACCAGCTGGCCGTCCTTCTCGACCCGATAGTCGATAAATAGCGCCAGCTCACCAGTGGAGCCGTCGATATCGATGTTGATCAGGCGCTCGGCGCCGCTGTCGATGTAGCCGTAGAACCACTTGTCCTTGGGGTTGGCGCGGCTGAGGGTGCGGTCCAGGCCCTTCTCGTTGTAGTAGTGGCCGGTGACGGTCGAGGCGAACAGGGTGGTGAAGGCGTGGTTGCGCTGCTTGGCCGCGTCCAGGTATTCGATGAAGCGCGGCAGCTCGGCCGGGGCTTCACCGGCGGCCAGCCAGTCGCGCAGGAGGGTGTTGCCGGCGATGTCCGCCGCCGCCACCAGCGGCTGGCCGAGCATGCGCTCGATATCGTTGCGGATGGCCTCGACGCTGGCCGGCAACGCCGTGTCCACCAGGTAGCGCTCGGTGAGGCGGTTGAGCGCCATTGTGTAGATCGCCACCACCACCAGGATGCTTGCCAGCAGGGCGGTGCCCATGCTTGCGATCAGTTGCCACTGGATACTCCGCCGCCAGATATGCATGCCCCACTCCCCGATAATTATTGTTTTTCGGGAAGTGTATACACTTAAGTATCCAGTTATTCCAGTGATCCGAGACAGCACAAAACAACTGTGGGAGCGGGTTTACCCGCGAAGACGATGGTGGCTTCACCGACGTCTTCGCGGGTAAACCCGCTCCCACAGGGGATGCTTGAGCGCTTTACTGGTCGCCGATGGTCCGGCTGATAGCATCGACCGTGGCGTCGATCTGCGCCTGGGTGCGCTCGAGGGTGCTGTCGTGCTCGCGCTGCAGCTCGATCTGCTTGGAGCACAGGTTCAGCGCGGCCAGCACCAGCAGCTTGTCGCCGATCAGGGTCGGGTAGTTGCGCTTGGTTTCGGCCAGCGCGACGTTGAGCATGCGCACGGCCTGGGAGAGGGTTTCTTCCTGGCCTTCGGGCGCCTTGAGCGAATAGTCGTTGCCCAGGATCGACACGACATTGACCGGCTGCGCTTGCAGTCTCATGCGTTCACGACACCCGCGCTGGCGCGCTCGACCAGGGCCTGGATGCGGGCGGCGGTGGCGCCGTGCTTCTCTTCCTGCTCCATCAGCGACAACTGCAGGCTGTCGTTCTCTTCCTTGGCCTGGGCCAGTTCCTGGCCGAGGCTGGCGTTCTGCTCGGCCAGTTGCGCGTTCTTGTGCATCAGGTCGCTGACCAGTTGCTCGAGTTGATTCAGGGAAGTTTCCAACATGCGTCTATCTCGGTTGTTGCAAAGGGCGCACACGATAAGGAAAAACTGCCGCCCCCGCCATTAAATATCGGATTCAAAAGGTGTTTGCCAGGTTCAGGTTGACCCAGGATCGGCCCCCTTGTTCCGACCTGGATCAACCGCTGGTCAGGAAAATAGTTAGCTGCCTCACAATTTTTGCATTGCGGACTCAAGACTGGCCGGTCACGACCGATAGGCAGGCAGGTCTTCTTTCGTCGCATGGATCGCGGCACCTCTTCTGCCTTGGGAACTGCCTCCATGTCCTTACGCAATATGAATATCGCGCCGCGCGCGCTGCTCGGGTTCGCCGTGATCGGCCTGCTGATGCTGGGCCTCGGCGTGTTCTCGCTGATCCAGATGGGCAACATCCGCCAGGCCGGGGTGACCATCGAGGAAATCAGCGTGCCCAGCATCAAGACCCTCGACGAGCTGACCGCGCTCAACCTGCGCCTGCGCACCCTGTCCTACCGCCTGCTGCTCAACCGCGAACCGGCCACCCAGCAGGACACCCTGCGCCTGCTGGACGAGCGCAACGCGCAGATAGACAAGGCCCGCCGCGCCTACGAGCCGCTGGTAACCGCCGCCGACGAGAAAGCCGCCTTTGACCAGTACGGCCTGCTGCTCAACCAGTACCGCCAGCTCGAGGCACGCATGCGCACGCTGAGCCAGGCCGGCGACCTCGACGCCCTGCGCGACCTGCTCAACCGCGACCTGCTGGACAACTCCGAGCAGATCAACAAGATCATGGACACCCTGGTGCGCATCAACACCGACCAGACCAGCGCCACCAACGCCCAGGCCGCCGAGCAGTACAGCGGTGCCTTCGGCCTGGTGATCAGCCTGCTGGTGGCCGCCACGGTGCTGACCCTGCTGTTCGCCTTCCTGCTCACCCGCAGCATCGTCAAGCCCATCGATGAGGCGCTGAAGTCCGCCGAGCAGATCGCCGAGGGCGACCTCACCCACCACATCGATGCCGAGGGCACCGACGAGGCCGCGCGCCTGCTCAAGGCCATGGCCAAGATGCAGGACAAGCTGCGCGACACCCTGCAGCTGATCGCCGGTTCCGCCACCCAGCTGGCCTCCGCCGCTGAAGAGCTGAACAGCGTCACCGACGAAAGCGCCCGGGGCCTGCAGCAGCAGAACAACGAGATCGAGCAGGCCGCCACCGCTGTCACCGAGATGACCAGCGCGGTCGAGGAAGTGGCGCGCAACGCGGTAAGCACCTCCGAGGCCTCCAGCGAAGCCAGCCGTTCGGCCGGCGATGGCCGTGACCTGGTGATGGAGACCGTGGGCGCCATCGAGCGCATGAGCGGCGACGTGCAGTCCACCGCCAAGCTGATCACCCACCTGGCCGAGCAGTCCCGCGATATCGGCAAGGTGCTGGATGTGATCCGCGGCCTGGCCGACCAGACCAACCTGCTGGCGCTCAACGCCGCCATCGAGGCCGCCCGTGCTGGCGAGGCCGGTCGTGGCTTCGCCGTGGTCGCCGACGAGGTGCGCGCCCTGGCCCACCGCACCCAGCAGTCCACCAGCGAGATCGAGCGGATGATCGGCAGCATCCAGGGCGGCACCGAGCAGGCCGTGGATTCGATGCGCACCAGCACCGAGCGCGCCGAGTCGACCCTGAACATCGCCCGTGGCGCGGGCCTGGCGCTGGACACCATTGCCGGCGCGGTGGCGCAGATCAACGAGCGCAACCTGGTGATCGCCAGTGCCGCCGAAGAGCAGGCCCAGGTCGCCCGCGAGGTGGACCGCAACCTGGTGAATATCAACGACCTGTCGGTGCAAAGTGCTACCGGAGCGCATCAGACCAGCGCGGCGAGCGCGGAGCTATCGCGTCTGGCAGTGGATCTGAACGGGTTGGTGGCGCGGTTCCGCACCTGATCCTCAAACGCATCGCGGGGCAAGCCCGCTCCCACGCCAGGTTCAGGTTTGGCGTGGGAGCGGGCTTGCCCCGCGATGCGTTTGAGGATCAATACTCGATCCGCACATCCCCTTTCGGCACGCTGCAGCACGAAAGGATGTAGCCCTCGGCCTCATCCTCCTCGGTGATCCCGCCGTTGTGCTCCATCTCCACCTCGCCGCCAAGCTTGAGCACCTTGCAGGTGCCGCAGATACCCATGCCGCAGGCCTTGGGAATCATCAGCCCGACCTTGGCCGCCGCCGCATGCACGGTCTCGCCCGGGGCCACGCGGATACTCTTGTCGCTGCCGACGAACTCCACCAGGTTGAGGTCGGCCACATCCACTTCCGGCGCATCGGCCGCGGCTTCGGCATGCTCCACCGCGTCGGCCTTGGCCTCAGGCGGCGTCGCGCCGAACGATTCCTCGTGGTAGTTCTTCATGTCGAAGCCGACTGCCTCGAGCATGCGCTTGACCGCGCTCATGTACGGCGTCGGGCCGCAGCAGAAAATCACGCGCTCCAGGTAGTCCGGGGCGATCAGCTCCATCAGCCGCTGGTTCAGGTAGCCACGGTAACCGGCCCAGGGTTCGCCCAAGCCGTGCTTCTCGCAGATGATGTGCAGGCTGAAGTTGGGGATGCGCGAAGCCATCTGCTCCAGCTCGCGGTGGTAGATGATGTCCTTCGGCGAGCGGGCGCTGTGCAC
This sequence comes from Pseudomonas sp. TE31087, assembly GCF_057284075.1. NCBI lineage: Bacteria > Pseudomonadati > Pseudomonadota > Gammaproteobacteria > Pseudomonadales > Pseudomonadaceae > Pseudomonas > Pseudomonas sp. TE31087. The sequence goes on along the minus strand of NZ_JBXVNN010000001.1, from coordinate 4,655,493 downwards.
GAAGACCATGTCGACGTTGGCGTTGGTGTCGTAGAACCAGCGCGCCATGGACATCACCGGGGTGATGCCGACGCCGCCCGAGAGGTACAGCACCTTGCCTGCCGGGAAGTCGATGGCGTTGAACAGCCCCACCGGCCCGTGCACCGGCAATTCGGCGCCCTCGTGCATGGTGTCGTGGAGGAAGTTCGACACCAGCCCGCCCGGCACACGCTTGACGGTGATGGAGAAGCTGTAGGGCACCGACGGCGAACTGGAGATGGTGTACGAACGCATCACAGGCTTGCCTTCGATCTCCAGCTCCAGCGTGACGAACTGCCCGGGCTTGAAGAAGAACATGATCGGCTGGTCGGCCATGAAGCAGAAGGTGCGCACGTCCCAGGTTTCCTGGATGACCTTGACGCAACGCACGATGTGGCGGCCATTGGCCCAGGTCTGGGTGGTAACCGGATTGAGGAAGGTATCGGACATGTTCATCTCCAGCAGCCGACTGTCGGCCATTCTTATGGCTCCGATAATGCGCAAGCGCACCGCGCCGTACATTCCCATCCGCGACATCGGCGTGCTTATCGCGACCAGCCCCGCGCTACAAGGGCTGGCGCGTCGGAATTCGATGCGGCCATGTCGCCCGTGGATATGGTCCTTTCCCGGCCCGGACGCACACTCCTCGGCAAAACAACACGCTGTTTATCGCGAACAACAGCCTTGCGGCACTACAACAACGATTAGCCACTTCAGCCGGCCGCACGCGGCCCCGAGGACCACACGATGGACGTCACCGCAACCCTGAGCCTGGGCGATCCACTGGAACCTGCACGCAAGGCTACCGCCGAGATGCTGCAGACCCGCGAGCGCACCTACTCGCTGCCGCAACCGTTCTACTGCGACGAGCGCCTGTTCCAGATCGACATGCAGGAGATCTTCCACAAGGAGTGGCTGATCGCCGGCATGGTTTGCGAGATCCCGACCAAGGGCAACTACATCACCCTGCAGATCGGCAAGAAACCCGATCATCGTGATTCGCGGTGCCGAAGGTAAGGTTCATGCCTTCCACAACGTCTGCCGCCACCGCGGCTCGCGCCTGTGCGTCAGCGACAAAGGCAAGGTGGCCAAGCTGGTCTGCCACTACCATCAGTGGACCTACGAGCTCGACGGTCGCCTGCTGTTCGCCGGCACCGAGATGGGCGCCGACTTCGACATGAACCAGTACGGCCTCAAGCCTGTGAACGTGAAGGTGGCCGGCGGCTACATCTTCATCAGCCTGGCCGAGAACCCGCCGGCCATCGACGAGTTCCTCGCCACCCTCGACCACTACATGGAACCCTACGACATGGAGAACACCAAGGTGGCGGTGCAGACCACCTTGATGGAGAAGGCCAACTGGAAACTGGTGCTGGAGAACAACCGCGAGTGCTACCACTGCAGCGGTTCGCACCCGGAGCTGTTGAAGACGCTGCTGGAGTGGGACGATACCAACGACCCCCGCGCCAGCCAGGAATTCAAGGATCACGTCGCCGCCTCGGCCGCCGCCTGGGAAGCCGAGAAGATTCCGTACCTGCACAAGAGCCACGGCCTGCGTAACCGCATCGTGCGCATGCCGCTGCTCAAGGGCACCGTGTCGATGACCATGGACGGCAAGCAGGCCTGCCAGAAGCTGATGGGCCGTATCAAGAACCCGGACCTGGGCTCGATGCGCATCCTGCACCTGCCGCATTCGTGGAACCACTGCATGGGCGACCACATGATCGTGTTCACCGTGTGGCCGATCAGCGCCCAGGAGACCATGGTCACCACCAAATGGCTGGTGCACAAGGATGCGGTGGAGGGCGTCGATTACAACCCCGAGGACATGCGCAAGGTGTGGGACGCCACCAACGATCAGGATCGGCGACTGGCGGAGGAGAACCAGCGGGGGATCAATTCCACCGCGTATCAGCCGGGGCCTTACTCGAAGACCTATGAGTATGGGGTGGTGAACTTCATCGATTGGTATAGCCAGCGGCTGTTGAACAATCTGGGGGCGGAGCCGGCGGCTTATCTTAGGGAAGTGCAGGCTCAATGAGGTAGTAGAAGGGTACAGTCGACTACTTGTCTCAAAGGGCCGCATTGCGGCCCTTTGAGTGGAGCGGGTTTACACCTGGTCACTCATATCAATCGCTCAGGTCGCGTATTTCATGCTTTTTGCGTTGGGGGCTTCTAGGCGGGGAAGCACTGTCCTGGCCTCCTCCAGACACGTGGCCTAGATCAGGTTGCGTGACAACCCCGACCCTTCTTCGCCGAAGACCAGACCCAGTGTTGACTCGCGGTCGAACACCATCTTCGAGGTCAACAGTTTGAGTCCCTTGTTCTCTGGTGGAGGGTGAAATGTTAGTCAAAGCTGTACCTCCAGACTCTACATCCACCGATGGTTCATTGACTCCACGGAAGTAAGCCCTCACGTTTGCTTTTACATTTTTTGCTGGCTCAGCACCGGGTGCAAGAGAACTCACTATTGCCTTCCCAGCGGTGGCTGTGGCGCCAGTAGCAGTTGACGCCACAACCATCAAGTCTGCGCCAGGTACTCCAAGCGCATTCCCCACCTGCGCCACGAATGCCACGAGCGGAGCGGTGATCGACACTCTATTCAGCGCGGCACCCAACCCGTCTTGCGGGGGCGGGCTCATGAGCGCCGAGCCAAGTGAAACTGCATTGGTAGCGATAAAGAAGCCAGCTTTGGTCGCAGTGTAAGGATCAACGACAATATGACCTGTCGGATCACGCCGGTCGACCGGATTACCCCTACAGTAGCAATAGGCATTGAGCCCCCCTCCGCCAAAGGGGCTCCACGAATCCGCACTGAGAAAGCGCATGAGCCTGGTGCTGTAGACGCGATAACTGCCCAGCACATAGCCATCCAGGGCTTGCTCGAAAGGCTGACCGGTGAAGCCCAATGCCGTGGGGAACGAGGAAGGCGACCTTTGTCCGTATGGCGTGTAGGCTGCGGCGATCCTGTTGGTTGACCGCTGAACCAGGAGGGGACTCTGCAGTTTATCGCTTGCCAATAGAGCCATTTGATGCACCATGTCCTGTGGTGGTTGTGCGCAATGTATCAATGGGGCGTGGAGAGTGGCCCTGATACTATCTAAGGTTACCTGATTGCTCGCATCTGCCAGAAAGGTAAGTACGGACGCACAGGTATTTAGGCCCTAATGTCTTGGAGGAGGCATTTATATTCCCCTATCCTTAACTCCAGTAAACCGTCTTCGCTCATACAGCCTACAGTAAATCAAGATACCATTCGATAATCACTGCCGAAGCCTGCCCATCTCAGATGAAGGCCAAGTGCCTAAACGACGACGCTCATCAGGCATTAAATGATTTGAATCATCGTACTCGTCCCCTGTTACGATTGGGATCATACCACTATCTTGCAAAGGCTCTTCGAACCTCTCAACCTCAATCCTGTCAATCAAACCAGTAAGCTTTTTGATACCGTCTTCAACCCTGGATTTTTTTCTTTCAATTTTCACACCAACCATTACCAATTGCGAAAGTTGCTGTAAAAGCTCAAGATGCTCAGCTGTATATGGCTTTTTATCCTTCCTAGCCAGATCAAGAAAATATTCTGCATCCCCAGCCCTACCCTCCAAATTACGCTGACGGTAGATTAATGAATCCCGGAATGACTCGGCATAAGAAATAACTGTTCGCAGCACCCCAACAAAAACACCTGATAAGTCCCCAGACATACTCAGGTCAAACATAGACACCGCCCTGCTTTTATGATTCCCAGAATGGTCCTGCCAGTTAACCGGATCCCCCTCACAGTATGCATAGGCGTTGATCCCCCCTCGTCCGAACGGACTTACTCGATCCGGGGACTTGAAGCGCATCAGCCATGGGCTATACACGCGATAACCATTGCCCAGCAAATACCCTTCCAAGCAACCATCAAAGTATTGCCCTGTAAAGCCAATTACCATCGCCCCACCCTGTGGCCGGCTATAGCCATAGGGCGTATAAGGTATACATCGCAACGTTCCTTGAGTGAGGGCTATCACTTTACTCAACTGATGGTCGACCCCCAAGATAATCGATGCCCGCATGCTATACCTCCATACTCAGAACAACAGGCCATCTACATATTTAGCAGACTAACAAACCCCTACTCCCTGATTGAAGCCTGTACCTCTAGAGGGGCGCCAGCATTTAATTGCCCGCCACCTCCTACCTCAGGAAACTGGAAGTAATTAACTTCCTCTCCATCTTGTTGTGCAAGTAATAGACTATTAAGCTCCACAGCCTCTTGAACCGTATTCGCCCTGTGCTCTGCGTTATTTGGACCCCGTTTATTCACCTCACTGGTTATTACCGTATTTGGGGATCCAGGTGGCGTATTAAAGCGAGCCGTTACACGATCCTTCAACCGGCGATAAATATTCCTCCCAAATCGATAGAGTTCATCACCGAAAGCCAGTGCCGGGGCTAACACTGTCGTCACGTCCGCCACGACACTTCCTTCATCGCCATTATTACGCTGATGAACTCCAGCGGAAAAACCCCACCCTGCAATAGCTCCCGTTACACCCCACCGAGCACCTGTACCAAAACTAACTTTTCCTGTCTCTATATATTGATTAGCAATTGCCAGCCCCACCTGGCCTAAGGCTAATCCATTTGCAGCCATTGTGATCTGGTGCGTAGCCCAGCCGTCATGTTGGCCAGTAGGATCTACCCTATTGATAGGGTCACCGTGACAGTAGGCATAGCAATTCACTCCACCAAGCCCAAACGGACTCAACACATCAGCAGAAAAAAACGCATCAAAGACGGACTAAAAACACGATGGCCATTACCCAGCAGGTAACAGCCCAACTCGACCTCTCGCAGTTGGCCAGTGAACCCCGTTATCGATGCCCCTTTCGGCGCGGGGCGCAAGCCGTAGGGTGTGTAGGCGACCGGTGTCCGACCTGAGGAAGTCATCGTTGTATGTGGGCTTTGCAGCCTGTCTGCGGCGAGCAAACATTTCCTGGCCATGTGCTTGTGCTCTATGGGCTGATTGGCACCAAGCTAGCATTGCCGTTGCGCTGAGATAACTGACAAAAATGCCAGGTCTCCATGACCGGAAGTGCCTGATCGCGGGCTTTTATCCACAGCCACTCAAGTAGACCGGACGACGTAGTTTGAATGACTGGGATTTCTGAGTTGGTCAAAAAACAGCCAACAGCTTACAAGCCTTTGAAAGCGTGGGGTTCAGACAGAACCGAACACGTTTTCCACAGATGGACCAACAGAGAATGTTGATAAGGCTGATCCGGAATCTTGCAGGCCTGTGGATAGCGTCATGAAGCGCTTTTATTCCGAGACTTTAGCCACAATGACGAAGGACTGATCAAAAAACAGCCATCACCCTCCAACCCAATGGATTCAGTGCCTGTAGAAAAATCCAAACATGTTGTCCACAGGGCCACCAACAGTGATTGTGAGCAACTTCGCTGGTAACTGGCACCACGGTTGGGTTGTGCCTTTCACCGAACTGAGCATTTTTTGATCTATCCTCTGTAGGCCTTTAATTTCAATGCCTCTGGCAATTCACGAACATTTTATACACAGCCTGGCAAACAGATTCAGTGGGCAAGTGACGGCGCGGGTTCGAATCGATGTCAGCCGTGCTGGATTCCGAGGATAGTTATGCACAGGGATCAGCGCGGCTATGGTGGAGCGCAAACAGTGGCCCCCTGTGGGAGCGGGTTTACCCGCGAAACGAGCACTGCGGTGCCTGGCACCAGCTTCGCTGGTATTCGCGGGTAAACCCGCTCCCACAGGGGATGTGATCTGGCCTAATGATTTTGGACACCTTCATCGGGCGTTATGAGCTTGTGGATAGTGTTTACCGCCTGTCAGCGCAGGACACCCTCCTCCACCAGCAACTTCAGGATCGCCTCTGCGCCCTCCTGTGGCGACACATCCTTGAGCACCTTGCCGCCCCCGCCACTGGCCTTGGCCGTGGCAGCCTTCATGCGGTCCGCACCACTCTTGGCCTTGATCACCTTGAGCCGTTTGGGCCGTGGCCTGGCCGGTTGCAGGGCATCCTCGACCAGCAGCGGATCCTCGATCAGCGCCACGTTGCGCGCCGCCAACACCCCACGTCGCGCCGGGCCGAAGGCCGATTGCCGAGGCTTGGGCGCGGCGTTATCCACAGTTGCCAGCAACGGCAGGCGCACCTTCAGGCGACGCCGTTGGCCCCTTGGCAAGGCTTGCAGCACCTGGGCGGTACCGTTGTCGATGGATTCGACCTCGGCCAGCCCCACCACCAGTGGCCAGCCCAGCTTCTCGGCCAGCAGGAATGGCAGCATCCCCGAGCCTTCGCCGGTTTCAGCCTGGCTGCCGGTCAGCACCAGCTGGGCCCCCGCGTCACGCAGATAGTCGCCGAGCACGCCCAGCACATCGGCGCCGGCAGGCTGTTCCAGCACATCCAGATGCTCCAGCCCCATGCCCAGGTAGGCACGCAGCGCCTCTTCGCGAGGATCGCCGGCATGCACCACCTGCAAGTTATCCCCAGCCAGTTGCAGGCCCAGCTCCACGGCGCGGGCATCCTGCTCGGCGCGGCGGGCGCGGCCGGAGCTGGGGTGGGCGCCGATCGAGACCAGGCTGATGACTTTCGTACTCATGCTCGCTGCCCCTATGCCGCGTCGCGCTGGCCGCCGCTGCGGAAGTTGTCCACAGCCTCGATCAGCGCCTTGAGAATCGCCGAGCTGTCGCCGATCACCGACAGGTCGGCCCGTTTGATCATGTCGCAGCCTGGGTCCATGTTGATCGCCACCACCTTGTCGCAGGCACCGATGCCCTGCAGGTGCTGGATGGCGCCGGAGATACCCACGGCCACGTAGACCCGCGCCGTGACCCAGGTGCCGGTGGCGCCGACCTGGCGGTTGCGCGGCATGAAGCCGTCGTCCACCGCCACCCGCGACGCACCCTCGGTGGCGCCGAGGGCCGCGGTGGCCCGGTGATACAGGTCCCAGTCCTTGACGCCGTTGCCACCGGAGACGATGAACTCGGCCTCGGCCATGGCGATGGCGGCCGGGTCGACGGCCACCGAGCCCAGGTCTTCGATACGCGACAGGCTGCGCGCAACGCCTGTGGACAACTCCACCGGCAGCGCTTCGTGACGGGTTTCGCTGACCGGCTCGGCACATTCGGCGGCGGCCAGGATCAACCGCGGCACACTGCGCTGGATATCCTGCTGGCCGGCACCGGCGCGACCGATGCATTGGCCATCCTTGACCTGCCACACCCGCGTCGCCGGGCGTTCGCCTAGCGCGGCGGCCAGGCGGCGTCCCAGTTCGCCGCCGCCGGTACGGCTGTCGGGCAACAGCCAGTGGCGCGGCGCGAATTGGTTATCCACAGCCCGCAGGCCCTGGACCAGTTGCTCCGGTGCATAACCTGCGAAGGCCTCGCCCTCGATGACCAGCAACCGATCAACGCCGGCTGTGGAAAAGTTGTTTTCCTTGTGCTCGCCGAACACGACGGCCAACACCGCGCCATCGCTACCGGCAAGGCTATGGGCAAGGCCCAGCAGGTCGCGGTCGTGGCTGCCCAGGCGGCCACCGACCATGTCCGGCACCACGGCAATGTAGAAGGCCGGTTGCACCACAGTGTGCAGCGGCAACTGCACTTCGGCGGCCGCACTGCGTCGCCCGCCGACACCGGTGCCCTGCTGGGCGCCGCTGCGGTCAATGCGCTTGAGGCCGCTGGGGCCGATGAAACCGGCGGCGATCGCGTGCGGGTTCTTGCGGATAATGCCGTGGGGGCCCATCCAGCTCGTCTGTTGTGTCTGCATCGCCGCGTGCAGCGGGTGCAGGCGGTTACGGGCGATCCACTCGGCGCGTGGGTCGCGGCGGATGATGTCGCTCATCAGTGCACCTCCGCAGGTTCACGTTTGGCGGCCTGCGACTTCGGGGTTGCAGGGGTTTGGTCTTCGATCAGCACATCGGCGACCAGCTCGGCCAGGTCCTTGATCTGTGGACGCGGTTCGACCACGCCTTCGAGCATCGCCGTGCACTGTGGACAACCCACCGCCACCAGCTCGGCCTCGGTCTCGCGGATATCGTCCATGCGCATGTCGGGAATACGCTGCTTGCCGGGGATATCGGTGATCGGCGCACCGCCGCCACCGCCGCAACAGCGGGAGCGGAAGCCCGAGCGCTGCATCTCGCGCACTTCGATACCCAGCGCCTTGAGCACTTCGCGCGGGGCTTCGTATTCGCCGTTGTAGCGGCCCAGGTAGCACGGGTCGTGGTAGGTGACACTGCCGCCCTTGTGCTGGCCGAGGTTGAGCTTGCCGGCGGCGATCAGCTCGGCAATGTAGGTGCTGTGGTGCTGCACCTGGTATTCGCCGCCAAGGGCGCCGTACTCGTTCTTCAGCACATGGAAGCTGTGCGGGTCGCAGGTGACGATGCGCTGGAACTGGTACCTGGCCAGGGTCTGGATGTTGCGTTTGGCCAGTTGCTGGAAGGTTGCTTCGTCGCCCAGGCGCCGGGCCACGTCACCGCTGTCTCGCTCCTCAAGGCCGAGCACGGCGAAGTCCACGCCCGAAGCCTTGAGCACTTTGACAAAGGCCCGCAGAGTGCGCTGGTTGCGCATGTCGAAGGCGCCGTCGCCGACCCAGAACAGCACCTCGGTGCGCTTCACCTCGGACAGCAGTTTCAGGTTGAGGTCGGCCGCCCAGTTCATCCGCCCGCCCGGGGCGAAACCGCCAGGGTTGTCGGTGGCGATCAGATTGTCCAGCACCTCGGCGCCCTTGTTCGGCGTCGCGCCCTTTTCCAGGGTCAGGTGGCGGCGCATGTCGACGATGGCATCGACGTGCTCGATCATCATCGGGCATTCCTCGACGCAGGCGCGGCAGGTGGTGCACGACCACAGCGTCTCGGCGTCCACCAGGCCGTTGACGATCGGCTGGTGCGGATGGCCGCCATGCTCGCCGACCGCCTTGCCGGGGTAAGGGCTGCCAGCGAACTGCGCGTCGGTGCCACCGGCCAGGCCGATGACCATGTCCTGGATGAGTTTCTTCGGGTTCAGCGGCTGGCCGGCGGCGAACGCCGGGCACATGGCCTCGCACTTGCCGCACTGCACGCAGGCGTCGAAACCGAGCAATTGGTTCCAGGTGAAATCGACCGGTTTCTCCACGCCCAGCGGTGCGTTGGGGTCTTCGAGGTCCAGCGGCTTGAGGCCGGTGGAGCGGCCACCGCCGAAGCGCTCGGCGCGGCGGTGCCAGGCCAGGTGCAGGGCACCAGCGAAGGCGTGCTTCATCGGGCCGCCCCAGGTCATGCCGAAGAACAGCTCGGACACGCCCCACAGCACACCGACGCCCAGCAAGGCGACCAGCACCCAGCCACCGGTCCCTTCCGGGAGGATGCCGGCAACCGGCAGCGTGGCGATGAAGAAGCTCGCCGCGAACATCAGCAGGCTTTTCGGCAGGCGCATCCATGGGCCCTTGGACAGGCGCGAAGGCGGATTGAGCCGGCGTTTGAAGACGAAGAGCGCGCCCGTGAACATGATCAGCGTGGCCACCAGCAAGGCGTAGCCGAGGATCTTGCTGTGCAGGCCGAAGCCATGCACCAGGATCGCCAGCACAGCCGACAGCACGAAGCCGCCAGCGGTGGCGACGTGGGTCTTGGACATGTACTTGTCGCGCTCGACCACATGGTGCAGGTCCACCAGGTAGCGCCGCGGCATAGCCAGCAGGCCACCAATCAGGTCAACCTTGCTAGGCCGCCCGCGCCGCCACATGCGCACCCGGCGCAGGGCGCCGAGCACCGCCAGGCCGAGGGCGGTGAACAGCAGGATGGGTAAGAGGGTGTTCAACATGGGAGGCTCCCACAACAGCTGGATTCTTGCGCCACTCTCAAGGGCGGCACCGACCCCTGTAGGAGCGGCCTTGTGTCGCGAAAGGGCTGCGAAGCGGCCCCAGCATTCTCAGCGCTGATGAATTGCTGGGGCCGCTGCGCAGCCCTTTCGCGACACAAGGCCGCTCCTACAGGGGGCCAATCCCGCCTCTAGAGAGGCGGTGCGATCAGAAGTCCTTGCACAAGCGCAAGGCGTCATAGATCGCCGCATGCACGTTGCGCTGGGCCACGCAGTCACCGATGCGATACAGCAGGTAACCCTCGCCCGGCTGGCTGAGGATCGGCTGCGGCTTGATGGCGAACAGCGCCTCCACGTCGATCTGGCCCTTGTTGCGCGAGCCGTCCTTGAGCGCGTAGTACAGCTGCTCGTCAGGCCGCACACCGTTCTCCACCACCACCTGATCGACCACGCGCTCTTCCTTGGCGCCGGTGTACTCGTTCTCGAGCACCGCCACCAGCTTGTCGCCCTCGCGATAGACCTTTTCCAGCATCATGTCGCCGGTCATGATCACTTCCTTGGGGTACATGCTGCGGTAGTAGGTCGGGAAGCTCGTGCCGCCCATGGCCACGCCCGGCTTGATGTCGTCGGTGACGATCTCGACCTGGCTGCCCTTGTCGGCGATGAAGTCGGCCACCGACATGCCGGTGAACTCGCAGATGGTGTCGTACACCAGCACGTTCTTGCCCGGCGCCACCTTGCCATCCAGCACATCCCAGCTGCTCACCACCAGCCCTTCGGCGGCACCCCAGTGCTCGTTCTGCTCGAGGAACGAATGGCCGCCCACCGCCAGCACGATGATGTCCGGGCGCAGGTCCTGGATGGTGTCCACATCCGCGGCGGTCCCCAGGCGCAGGTCGACCTTGAGGCGGGCGAACTCCAGCTGGTACCAGCGGGTGATGCCGGCGATCTGGTCGCGCTGCGGCGCCTTGGCGGCGATGGTGATCTGCCCGCCGATCTGGTCTTTCTTCTCGAACACGGTGACGTCGTGGCCACGCTCGGCGGCGACGCGGGCCGCCTCCATGCCGGCCGGGCCGGCGCCAACCACCACCACCTTGCGCTTCGGCCCGGTGGATTTCTCGATGATGTGCGGCACGCCCATGTATTCACGGGAGGTCGCGGCGTTCTGGATGCACAGCACATCCAGGCCCTGGTACTGACGGTCGATGCAGTAGTTGGCACCGACGCACTGCTTGATCTGGTCGACCTGGCCCATCTTGATCTTGGCGATCAGGTGCGGGTCGGCGATGTGCGCGCGGGTCATGCCGACCATGTCGACGTAGCCGCCCTCCAGGATGCGCGTGGCCTGGTTCGGGTCCTTGATGTTCTGCGCGTGCAGCACCGGGACCTTGACCACTTCCTTGATGCCGGCCGCCAGGTGCAGGAAGGGCTCCGGCGGGTAGCTCATGTTGGGGATGACGTTGGCCAGGGTGTTGTGGGTGTCGCAGCCCGAGCCGACCACGCCGATGAAATCGAGCATGCCGGTGGCGTCGTAGTAGGCGGCGATCTGCTTCATGTCCTCGTGGCTCAGGCCATCGGGGTGGAACTCGTCGCCGCAGATGCGCATGCCCACGCAGAAGTCGTCACCGACTTCCTTGCGCACGGCCTTGAGCACTTCCAGGCCAAATTTCATGCGGCCTTCGAAGGTGCCGCCCCACTCGTCGGTACGCTTGTTGACCCGTGGGCTCCAGAACTGGTCGATCATGTGCTGGTGCACGGCCGACAGCTCGACACCATCCAGGCCGCCCTCCTTGGCACGACGCGCCGCTTGCGCGTAGTTGCCGATCACCCGCCAGATCTCCTCCACCTCGATGGTCTTGCAGGTGGCGCGGTGCACCGGTTCGCGAATGCCCGACGGCGACATCAGGGTCGGCCAGTTGAAGCCGTCCCAGCGCGAGCGACGGCCCATGTGGGTAATCTGGATCATGATCTTGGCGCCATGCTTGTGCATGGCGTCGGCGAGGTTCTGGAAATGCGGGATGATGCGGTCGGTGGACAGGTTCACCGACGACCACCACTCCTGCGGGCTGTCGATGGCCACCACCGACGAGCCGCCGCAGATGGCCAGGCCGATGCCGCCCTTGGCCTTCTCTTCGTAGTACTTCACGTAGCGGTCGGTGGTCATGCCGCCGTCGGTGGCGTAGACCTCGGCGTGCGCGGTGCTGAGCACACGGTTGCGGACGGTCAGCTTGCCGATCTGGATCGGCTGGAACATTGCTTCGAAGGCCATGACGCTATCTCCGGCTTACAACGGCTTTGTAACGAACAGGCCATCTTCGTGGCCTTCTTCCGACCCGCCGTAGACCTGTTCGGCCACGGTGCGGATCGAGCTGCCGCGGGCAGCGAGAATCTGGTCCATGGCCCCGGCGAACCAGCCGGTGAACATGTAGTCGACCTTGCGGCCGCACTTGCCATAGACGTACACGAATGCGGAGTGCTTGAGCTTGACGCTGCAGGTGCCCTTATCCAGGTCGATGTCCTGGATCTGGAACAGGCCCCAGCCCCGCTGGGACAGGCGCTTCATGTAGTGCTCGAACACCGCCACGCCTTCCAGTCCATGGCATTCGGCCTCTTTCTCGCACCAGTGCCAGGCGGACTTGTAGCCGGCCTTGTAGAGGATCTCGGCGTACTTGTCGGCGCCCAGCACTTCCTCGATGCCCATGTGGTTGTTGACGAAGAAATGCCGTGGCACGTAGAGCATCGGCAGGGCGTCGCTGGTCCAGACACCGGTCTCGCTGTCGACTTCGATTGGCAATTGCGGGGCGATCTTGGCCATGGAAACTCAACTCCATAAAATTTTTTGTTTGGATGCCCCGGCGTTGCTGGCAGGGGCTTTCAGGCTTGGAGAGCGGCTTACTCGCCCCAGACGTCTTTCAAGACGTTGACCCAGTTTTCGCCCATGATCTTGCGCACCACCCGTTCGGAGTGGCCGCGCTTGAGCAGGGTCTCGGTGAGGTTGGGGAATTCGCCGACAGTGCGAATTCCCAGCGGGTTGATGATCTTGCCGAAGTTGGTCAGACGGCGGGCGTAGCCCTTGTCGTGGGTCAGGTACTCGAAGAAGTCCTGGCCATGGCCCTGGGTGAAGTCGGTACCAATGCCGATGGCGTCCTCGCCGACGATGTTCATGGTGTACTCGATGGCCTCGGCATAGTCGTCGATGGTCGAGTCGATGCCCTTGGCGAGGAACGGCGCGAACATGGTCACGCCGACGAAGCCGCCGTGCTCGGCAATGAACTTAAGTTCCGCGTCGGACTTGTTGCGTGGGTGTTCTTTGAGGCCCGATGGCAGGCAGTGGGAATAGCAGACCGGCTTCTTCGACTCGAGGATGACTTCTTCGGAGGTCTTGGAGCCGACGTGGGACAGGTCGCACATGATGCCGACGCGGTTCATCTCGGCGACGATCTCGCGGCCGAAGCCCGACAGGCCACCATCACGCTCGTAGCAACCGGTGCCCACCAGGTTCTGGGTGTTGTAGCACATCTGCACGATGCCCACGCCCAGTTGCTTGAACACGTCGACATAGGCGATCTGGTCCTCGAACGCATGGGCGTTCTGGAAGCCGAAAAGGATGCCGGTCTTGCCCAGCTCCTTGGCCTTGCGGATGTCGGCGGTGGTGCGCACCGGCATCACCAGGTCGCTGTTGTCGCGGATCAGCTTCTGGCTGGACGCGATATTGTCGACGGTGGCCTTGAAGCCCTCCCACACCGAGACCGTGCAGTTGGCCGCGGTCAGCCCGCCCTTGCGCATGTCCTCGAACAGCTCGCGGTTCCATTTGGCAATGATCAGGCCGTCGATGACGATGCTGTCGGCGTGAAGTTCGGCTGGGCTCATCAGGCTGTCCCCTTTTATTGAAGTCTGCATGCGCCGAACCTTGTGCCGGCGCTTTGGGGCCAGCATATGCCTGCCGCCCGAGGCGCCCCGATGCAAAAACGACAGGGGGTTTGCCGAAAGCGTCAAAGCCCGACAGGGCACGCTCTGGCCTGCGCCTCGCAGATGAGAGCCAGTCTCGACAACTGCCTTTGCAAGCCTTTGATGAACATTTCGTCAGGGAGCTATCGCCGCGCCCGAGGCTGAGCGAGAATCCCGGCGATTCGTCAGCCTGTTCAGGAGAAAACGGATGAAAATCAATGGCATGGCTGGTCCTGCTGGCGGTCGCGGGCACCGCGCACGCCGCCGAGGAAGAAAGCACGCCCTGCGACAACGTCGAGACCGACCAGCAGGGGTACGCCTGCGCGGCCTACAACAAGCAGACCGCCGAGCGCGAGCTTAAGGCGGCCTATGACGACCTGATGCAACGCATCCGCGACCAGTACGCGGATGAAAGCGACAAGGCCGCGGCGCTGAGCGGCAAGATGGAGGCCGCCGAAAAGCTGTGGGCGCAGTTGCGCGACGCCGACTGCAAGGTCGAGACCTGGGCCGAAAAGCCTGGGAGCAAGGCCTTCGAGGCGGCCTGGAACACCTGCGTGGCGCAGCGTAGCGACGAGCGGTCGGAGTATCTGCAGACCATCGGGCAGCAGTGACCGGCTGGACCGGCCCTATCGCGGGGCAAGCCCGCTCCCACGCCATGAAGTGCTGGATACCAGCCCATAACGTGGGAGCGGGCTTGCCCCGCGAATGCTCACTTCATGACACGACCAATCGTCTGTCCTCCCGCGGACACCGCTCGAACCGCGCCCGATAGCAGCGGGTGAAATACGACGCCGACTCGAACCCGCACGCCACCGCCACCTCCAGCACGCTCATGTCGGTCTGGCGCAGCAACTGGCGGGCCTTGTCCAGCCGCAGCCGCAGGTAGAAACCACTGGGCGTGTCGTCCAGGTACAAGCGAAACAGCCGCTCCAACTGGCGCCGGGTCACCTGCACGCCATCGGCCAGCACCTGGGTGTTGAGCGGCAGTTCTGTGTTGCGCTCCATCTCGCCGATCACCTTCACCAGCTTCTTGTTGCGCAGCCCATAACGCGTGGCGATCTCCATGCGCTGGTGGTCCTGGCGCGGGCGTATTCGCCCGAGCACGAACTGCTCGGAAACCTGCACCGCCAGCTCACTGCCGTGGGCCTGGGCGATCAGGTCGAGCATCAGGTCGATGGAGGCCGTGCCGCCGGCGCAGGTGATGCGTCGGCGGTCGATCTCGAACAGCTCCTGGGTCGCCTGCAGACGTGGATAGCGCTCCTTGAACGCCTCCAGCGCCTCCCAGTGCAGGGTCGCCCGGTGACCGTCGAGCAGCCCGGCCTCAGCCAGCACCATCGCGCCCGTGTCGATGCCCCCGAGCACCACGCCTTCATGGTCGAGGCGGCGCAGCGTCTGTTGCAGCGCCGACCCATAGCACGCCAGTGGCTCGAAGCCGGCCACCAGCAGCAACAGTCGCCCATGCCCACCCTCCCCCAGCGCGCCGTCGGCATTCACCGACATGCCGTTGCTGGCCTCTACCGCGCCACCGTCCAGGCTCAGTACACGCCAGCGGTACAACGGGCCACGGAAGCGATTGGCCACGCGCAACGGCTCGATGGCACTGATGAAACCCATGGCGGAAAAGCCGGGTAGCAACAGGAAGTCTATGGTTTCCGGCATCGCATGCTCCGCGCAAAGGTGGTCGCCTCCGTGCAAGTGTTGGTCGCCAGGGTGCGATTTTCCACCCTGCTGCCAGCGTAGCGTGTTCTCACGGCCCGCAGAGGCCGGACCCATAACAATATGCACTGCCGATGGAGAGCCACCATGCAACGCTTTATCCGCCGCAGCCTGTTGTCCCTCGTGCTCAGCACCACCGTAGCCGCTCCCCTGTTCGCCGCCGAACCCGCCGTCTGCAAGGACGTGCGCCTGGGCGTGGTCAACTGGACCGACGTGATCGCCACCAGCGCCATGGCCCAGGTGCTGCTCGATGGCCTGGGCTACCAGACCAAGCAGACCAGCGCCTCGCAGCAGATCATCTTCGCCGGCATCCGCGACAAGCGCCTGGACATGTTCCTCGGGTACTGGAACCCGATCATGACCCAGACCATCACCCCGTTCATCCAGGCCAACCAGGTCAAGGTGCTCGACAAGCCCAGCCTGGAAGACGCCCGCGCCACCCTGGCCGTGCCCAAGTACCTGGCCGACAAGGGCCTGAAGACGTTCGCCGACATCCACAAGTTCCAGAAGGAACTGGGTGGCAAGATCTACGGCATCGAGCCAGGCTCGGGCGCCAATACCCAGATCAAGGCGATGATCAGCAAGAACCAGTTCGACCTGGGCAAGTTCCAGCTGGTCGAGTCGAGCGAGGCCGGCATGCTCGCCGCGGTGGATCGCGCGGTACGGCGCAAGGAGGCGGTGGTGTTCTTCGGCTGGGCGCCGCACCCGATGAACGTCAACATCGACATGGTCTATCTCGGCGACAGCCAGGATGCCCTGGGCCCGGACGAAGGCCGCGCCACGGTGTGGACGGTGACCGCGCCGGACTATGCCGAACGTTGCCCCAACGCTCACCGCCTGCTGGCCAACCTGAGTTTCAGCGCCGAGGACGAGAGCCGGATGATGCAGCCGCTGCTCGATCACAAGGACGCGCTGGAGTCCGCCCGCCAGTGGCTCAAGGACCACCCCGAGGACAAGGCCCGCTGGCTTGACGGGGTAACGACCTTCGATGGCAAGCCCGCCGCAGACAACCTCAAGCTCACTGCCAACTGACAGAACCTCATCGCCTACTCGTCCACTGACAGGTCTACCCGGTCGGTGTAGGAGCGGCCTTGTGTCGCGATAGGGGTGCGAAGCGCCCCCTGGACTCATGCGTCAGGCAGATGTTGATGGGGCCGCTTTGTGGCCCTATCGCGACACAAGGCCGCTCCTACAGAGATCCGGCCCACAGCCACAAAAAGGAATCCACCATGAACCACGACGTCATCATCACCTGCGCCCTCACCGGCGCCGGCGACACGGTCGCCAAGAGCCACCTGGTCCCGGTCACCCCGAAACAGATCGCCGAATCCGCCGTGGAAGCCGCCAAGGCCGGCGCCACCGTAGTCCACTGCCACGTTCGCGATCCGCAGACCGGCCGCTTCAGCCGCGACGTCAACCTCTACCGCGAAGTGATGGAGCGCATCCGCGAGGCTGACATCGACATCATCGTCAACCTCACCGCCGGCATGGGCGGCGACCTGGAGATCGGCCCCGGCGAGTCGCCCATGGAGTTCGGACCAGGCACCGACCTGATCGGCCCATTGGAGCGCCTGGCCCACGTCGAGGCGCTGCTGCCGGAAATCTGCACCCTCGACTGCGGCACCCTCAATTTCGGCGATGGTAACGCCATCTACGTCTCCACCCCGGCCCAGCTGCGCGCAGGTGCAAAACGCATTACCGAACTGGGCGTGAAGGCCGAGCTGGAGATCTTCGACACCGGCCACCTGTGGTTCGCCAAGCAAATGATCAAGGAAGGCCTGCTGGACGACCCGCTGTTCCAGCTGTGCCTGGGCATTCCCTGGGGCGCGCCGGCCGACACCACCACCATGAAAGCCATGGTCGACAACCTGCCCGCCGACGTGACCTGGGCCGGCTTCGGCATCGGCCGCATGCAGATGCCCATGGCCGCCCAGGCGGTGCTGCTCGGCGGCAACGTGCGGGTGGGGCTTGAGGACAACCTGTATCTGGACCGCGGCGTGCTGGCCAGCAACGGTCAACTGGTGGAACGGGCTGCGGAAATCATCACCCGCATGGGTGCCCGCGTGCTTACCCCGGCCGAAGGCCGGGAAAAGATGAACCTCAGGCGTCGCTGAGCCCCCGCAGATCATGGGGATCTTGTGGGAGCGGGCTTGCCCCGCGAAACAGGCACCGTGCCGGATGGCACCGGCTTGGCCGGTGATCGCGGGCCAAGCCTGCTCCCACGCGTGCACGACACATCATTGAACAACGTTCCGCAGGAGCCAGATATGCCTTTCATTACCGACATCAAGACCTTCGCCGCCCTGGGTAGCGGCGTGATCGGCAGCGGCTGGGTTGCCCGCGCCCTGGCCCATGGCCTGGACGTGATCGCCTGGGATCCGGCGCCGGGCGCCGAGGAGGCCCTGCGCAAGCGCATCGCCAATGCCTGGCCGGCCCTGGAGAAGCAGGGCCTGGCGCCCGGCGCCTCGCAGGATCGCCTGACCTTTGTCGCCACCATCGAGGCATGCGTGCGCGACGCCGATTTCATCCAGGAGAGTGCACCCGAACGCCTGGACCTCAAACTCGACCTGCACGCGAAAATCAGCGCCGCCGCCAAGCCGAATGCAATCATCGGTTCCAGCACCTCGGGCCTGCTGCCCAGCGAGTTCTACGAGTCCGCCACCCACCCTGAGCGCTGCGTGGTGGGGCACCCGTTCAACCCGGTGTACCTGCTGCCACTGGTGGAGATCGTCGGCGGCCGCAATACCAGCCCCGACGCCATCGAAGCGGCGAAAACCATCTACACCGCGTTGGGCATGCGCCCGCTGCATGTACGCAAGGAAGTCCCCGGCTTTATCGCCGACCGCCTGCTCGAAGCGCTCTGGCGCGAGGCCTTGCACCTGGTCAACGATGGCGTCGCCAGCACCGGCGAGATCGACGACGCGATCCGCTTCGGCGCAGGCCTGCGCTGGTCGTTCATGGGCACCTTCCTCACCTACACCCTGGCCGGTGGTGACGCCGGGATGCGCCACTTCATGGCCCAGTTCGGCCCGGCGCTGAAGCTGCCCTGGACTTACCTGCCGGCACCGGAGCTGACTGACAAGCTGATCGACGATGTGGTGGAAGGTACCTCGGAGCAGTTGGGTGAACGCAGCATCGCCGCGCTGGAGCGCTATCGTGATGACACCCTGCTGGCGGTGCTGGAGGCGGTCAGCTCCAGCAAAGCCAGTCACGGCATGGCCTTCGGCGACTGAGGAGAAAACGATGCCCGCCCTGATCACCTACCGTACCCGGGTGTTGCCGGAATGGGTCGACTACAACGGCCACCTGCGCGATGCCTACTACCTGCTGATCTTCAGCTACGCCACCGATGCGCTGATGGAGCGCATCGGCCTGGACGCCGATGCTCGTGGCCAGAGCGGGCATTCGCTGTTCACCCTGGAGGCACACATCAACTACCTGCACGAGGTGAAGCTCGATACCGAGGTGTGGGTGCAGACGCAGGTCATCGGCTTCGACAGGAAGCGCCTGCATCTGTACCACAGCCTGCACCGGGAGGGGTTCGACGAGGCCTTGGCGGCCAGTGAGCAGATGCTGCTGCATGTGGACCTGGCGGGGCCGAGGTCGGCGCCGTTCAGTGAGCGGTGCAGAGAACAGTTGCAAGCGCTGGCCAATCAGCAGCAGGATCAACCACCTCCTGGACTTATCGGCCGCACCATACAATTACCGGCCTGACGCATGATCTCGTGGGAGCGGGCTTGCCCCGCGATAGCGATGACAGGCTCATCACCGCAATCGCGCGGCAAGCCCGCTCCCACGAGATGTTCGCCCACATAAAAAACAACCCCGGAAAGCCGTGAGCATCCGGGGTCAAGAGCGAGCAACATCCACTGTGCATGAAGTGAGGGTGACCAAACCCTCGGTGCCGTGAATGACTTCAGTGTGCAGCCTTCCTTCCCCGACGATTTAGCCGTAAACGACCTGTTCTTAGCCAAAGCGGCCATCGCGACAATCCGCCCTTGCCGCCCTGGCGCGTCGGACACAGAATCGATGGCAAACAACAGCGGCGAAGGACATTAGTCATGATGCATGCGGACTTGATCGACCAGGACGACCTGCTGGGCCAGCTGCGCTCACGGGGTTTCGACATTCCGGCCGGCGCCAGCGCCGAGCAGGCCTGCGAGGTGGTGATACGCGGGCTGACCGAGCCCAATGCGCGGGCCCTGAAGGGCATGGTCGAGCAGATGTACACGGGTAGCGCGACCATCCTCCCGGCCGTGCGCCAGGCCATCGACAAGCAGTTGCTGCCGGCGTTGGCGCAGTTCAACAAACGCGCCTGACCGCGAATCTTCACCGACCTCTTCGCGGGTAAACCCGCTCCCACAGGTACACCACCGCTTTTAAGTACGGTGGCGAACCTGTGGGAGCGGGTTTACCCGCGAAGAAGGCAACGCGGTATCAGAGGCGCACGCTGGCAAAGGTCGATTCATTACGCGCCTGGCTCAGCGCCGCCATCGGCCCGCTGTGCGGCGACAGGGCCATGGCCTGCGGGATCGGCATCATCGCCACCTGCTGGGTGGTGTTCGAACCCACGCGCTCGTCACGCGGCGGAATGCCGAAGTACTCGCGGTAGCACTTGGAGAAGTGCGGCGTGGACACGAACCCGCACACCGACGCCACCTCGATGATCGACATGGGCGTCTGCTTGAGCAGTTGCCGCGCCCGGATCAGGCGCAGCTTGAGGTAGTAGCGCGACGGCGAGCAGTGCAGGTACTTCTGGAACAAACGCTCGAGCTGACGCCGTGATACCGCCACGTACACCGCCAGTTCGTCCAGGTCGATCGGCTCCTCGAGGTTGGCCTCCATCAGCGCGACGATTTCCTGCAGCTTCGGCTGGTTGGTGCCGAGCATATGCTTGAGCGGCACGCGCTGGTGGTCCTGCTCGTTGCGGATGCGCTCGTAGACGAACATCTCGGAGATCGCCGCCGACAGCTCGCGGCCATGATCGCGGCTGATCAGGTGCAGCATCATGTCCAGCGGCGCGGTTCCGCCGGAGCTGGTGAAGCGGTTGCGGTCGAGGGTGAACAGGCGGGTGCTCATGTTGACCCGCGGGTAGGCTTCCTGCATCGCCGCCAGGCATTCCCAGTGCACGCTGCAGTCGAAGCCGTCGAGCAGGCCGGCGCAGGCCAGCGCCCAGCTGCCGGTGCACACCGCGCCCAGGCGGCGCGACTGGCGGGCCTGGGCCTGCAGCCAGGTGACGTGCTCGCGGGTGACGGTGCGCTGGATACCCACGCCGCCGCAGACGATCACCGTGTCCATGGGCGGTGCGCTGTGCATCGCCGCGTCCGGGGTGATCTGCAGGCCGTCGCTGGCCCATACCTGGCCACCGTCGACGGTCAGCGTGTGCCAGCGGTACAGCTCGCGGCCGGACAGCTGGTTAGCCATGCGCAGGGGTTCGACGGCCGAGGCCAGGGAGATGAGGGTGAAGTTGTCCAGCAGGAGAAAGCCGATGGACTGGGGTGCTGTGCGGTTCTGGGTTGGGTTCCCGGAGGTGTACGACGTCATCGCGATTTCTCCTCACACAATGCAGGGTGTGCCTCAGGCGAGCACTGTTCTTGTAATGGCCCCGTTTCGTATGCAGGGGCTTTGCCAATCTCAACGCAAATGGCATGCCTGAAATTGAACGCTCATCCAATAAAACCCAAAAACGACGTCGGCATGCGCCTTCCAGCGGGCCGGGTGATGAGCGTCAGGTCAAACGCAAACGGGCGCGCCAGCGCCCCTGCGCGTCACCGCTGAGCAATTCGGTAGCACTTGTGGGAAGGTTGCCCAGATGCGACAGACTTGAGTGTCACCGACAATGACCCTGCTGGTAACGACAGGCGACAGCCGGTAGATGACAACCGATGCGCCAGAATGTGGCGCATCGGTCAGGCGTGGGCCAGAACGGCGCATCAGCACTCGATGACGCTGACCGCAAGGCCGCCGCGCGAGGTTTCCTTGTACTTGTCGTGCATGTCGGCGCCGGTATCGCGCATGGTGCGGATCACCTGGTCGAGGGAGATGAAGTGCTCGCCGTCGCCGCGCAGGGCCATCTGCACGGCGTTGATCGCCTTCACCGCGGCGATGGCGTTGCGCTCGATGCACGGCACCTGGACCAGGCCGCCGACCGGGTCGCAGGTCAGCCCGAGGTTGTGCTCCAGGGCGATCTCGGCGGCGTTCTCCAACTGCGCGGGCGTCGCGCCCAGCACTTCGGCCAGGCCCGCCGCGGCCATGGCGCAGGCCGAACCGACCTCGCCCTGGCAACCGACCTCGGCGCCGGAGATCGAGGCGTTCTTCTTGCACAGGATGCCCACCGCCGCCGCGCCGAGGAAGAAGTCCACCACGTTGGATTCGTCCACCACATCGGAGAAACGCATGTAGTAGTGCAGCACCGCCGGAATGATCCCGGCCGCGCCGTTGGTGGGCGCGGTGACCATGCGCCCGCCGGCGGCGTTTTCCTCGTTGACCGCCAGGGCGTAGAGGTTGACCCACTCCATGGCACTCATGGTCGAGCCGATCACATTGGGCTTGCCCAGCTCCTGCAGGCTGCGGTGCAGGCGGGCGGCGCGACGGCGCACATTCAACCCGCCAGGCAAGATGCCCTCGTGCTTGAGGCCGTTGTTCACGCACTCCTGCATGGCATTCCAGAGCCTGATCAGGCCGGCGCGGATCTCTGCTTCGTTGCGCCAGACCTTCTCGTTGGCCAGCATCAATTGCGACACGCTCAGGTCGTTTTGCCTGCACAGCTGCAGCAGCTCGGCGGCGCTGTTGAAGTCGTAGGGCAGCACGGTCTGGTCGGCGTCGAGCACACCGCTGGCGGCCTGGGCGGCATCGACCACGAAGCCGCCGCCCACCGAATAGTAGGTGTCGCGATGCAGCTCGCCGCCCTCGCCTTCGGCGATCAGGGTCATGGCGTTGGGGTGGTACGGCAGGTTCTCGTCCAGCAGCAGCATGTCGCGGGCCCAGACGAATTCGATGGGCAGGCGGTTGTCGAGCTTGAGCACGCCGGTTTCGCGCAGGTCGGCGATGCGCGGGGTGATCTGGCTGGGGTCGATGGCGTCGGGCCATTCGCCCATCAGGCCCATGATCGTGGCGTTGTCGGTGCCGTGGCCGACGCCGGTGGCCGACAGCGAGCCATACAGCCGCACCTCGATGCGCCGAACCCGCTCCAGCTCGCCGCGTTCGCGCAGCCCCTGGACGAACAGCGCGCCGGCGCGCATGGGGCCGACGGTGTGTGAGCTGGAAGGCCCGACACCGATCTTGAACAGGTCGAACACGCTGATGGCCATTGTCGCATCACCTCTTGATGGGCTTGTCTCGCAGCGCCGAACACCGCCTTGCGCAACTGCTAGGCTGAAAGCTCGAGCCGCCTTGGAATGCTCGCATCATCGGGCTTTTGCCCACCCCCTCGCCGTCTGCAACCGACGTACTTTTGTCCAGCAGCGCCGCCCCTGCACCGGCCCTGCGTGCGCCGTTTTCCAGCGCCGGGACGCCGCAAAAACCGAGGTCGGGGGGTGGAAAAACCCAGTTGCGACATCGTCCGTACTGGATGCGACCCGTCCTGTACTGGATACGACGCCACCAGTAGGCGATTGCCGAACGCTGGAGGATTATCGAAAGCGACTCGTATTGCACGGCCTCGCATCCTGCCCTCTGCAGGCCTGGTCGACCGGAGCCCTGAGAACGCCCGGCGACCCACGCGAACCCGAAGATAAAATCACAGGAGTCCATCCATGAAAGGTTCACCCAAGCTGTTGCTGGTCGCGTTGCTGTCCGCTCCGCTGCTGGCCCAGGCCGCCGAACCCGAGCAGTGTCAAACGGTGCGTTTCTCGGATGTCGGCTGGACCGACATCACGGTCACCACCGCGACCACCAGCGTCGTGCTCCAAGCCCTGGGCTACAAGACCCACACCACCATGATCTCGGTACCGGTGACCTACAAGTCGCTGGCCACCGGCAAGGACCTGGACGTGTTTCTCGGCAACTGGATGCCGACCATGGAGAACGACATCAAGCAGTACCGCGACGCCGGCACTGTCGAGACCGTGCGCGCCAACCTGGAGAACGCCAAGTACACCCTGGCCGTGCCACAGGCCCTGTATGACAAGGGCCTGAAGGACTTCTCGGACATTCCGAAATTCAAGAAGGAACTGGACGGCAAGATCTACGGTATCGAACCGGGCAACGACGGCAACCGCACCATCCAGAGCATGATCGACAAGAATGCCTTCGGCCTGAAGGACGCCGGCTTCAAGATCGTGCAGTCCAGCGAGGCCGGCATGCTGTCGCAGGTCGAGCGGGCGCAAAAACGCGACGAGGCGGTGGTGTTCCTGGGCTGGGAACCGCACCCGATGAACACCCGCTTCAAGATGCAGTACCTGACCGGCGGGGACGAGTTCTTCGGACCCGACTTCGGCAAGGCCACCGTGCTCACCAACACCCGCAAGGGCTATGCGCAGGAATGCACCAACGTCGGCCAGCTGCTGAAGAACCTGTCGTTCGAGCTCAAGGATGAAAGCACCATGATGGGCTATGTCCTGGACGACAAGATGAAACCCGAGGCGGCGGCCAAGAAGTGGCTCAAGGACAACCCCGGCAAACTGGATGCCTGGCTCGCTGGCGTAAGCACCGTGGACGGCAAACCCGGCCTCGAGGCGGCCAAGGCCAAACTGACGCAATAACGCAAGACGCCATGGCAACACCGCGGGGCGGGACCGTGCCCGCCCCGGACTGATTTCAATCTTTGCAGGTGGAAGCTCGCTATCATGCTTATCGATCAGAAAATACCCCTGGGGCAGTACATCGCCTCATTCGTCGAATGGTTGACCCAGAACGGCGCCAGCTACTTCGACGCCATCGCCGCAGGCCTGGAATTCATGATCCATGGGGTCACCAGCGCCCTGACCTGGTTCAACCCGTTCGTGCTCATCGCCCTGTTCGCCGCCCTCGCGCACCTGATCCAGCGCAAGTGGGCCCTTACCGTATTCGTCGCCCTGTCGTTCCTGCTGATCCTCAACCTGGGCTACTGGCAGGAGACCATGGAAACCCTGGCGCAGGTCACCTTCGCCACGGTGGTCTGCGTGGTCATCGGCGTGCCGCTGGGCATCGCCGCCGCGCACAAGCCGATGTTCTATACCGCCATGCGCCCGGTGCTGGACCTGATGCAGACGGTACCCACCTTCGTCTACCTGATCCCAACCCTGACCCTGTTTGGCCTGGGCGTGGTACCGGGGCTGATCTCTACCGTGGTGTTCGCCATCGCCGCGCCTATCCGCCTCACCTACCTGGGCATCTGCGATGTGCCGCAAGAGCTGATGGACGCGGGCAAGGCGTTTGGCTGCTCGCGCCGCCAGCTGCTCACCCGCATCGAACTGCCGCACGCCATGCCGAGCATCGCCGCCGGCGTGACCCAGTGCATCATGCTGTCGCTGTCGATGGTGGTGATCGCCGCCCTGGTGGGCGCCGACGGCCTGGGCAAACCCGTGGTCAACGCACTGAACACCGCCGATATCTCCCTGGGCTTCGAAGCGGGCCTGGCGATCGTGCTGCTGGCAATCATGCTCGACCGTATCTGCAAGCAACCGGAGCTGCCGGTAAGGGGTGAGGCATGAGCATCATTCGTTTCGAAGACGTCGACGTCATCTTCTCCAGCAAGCCGCGCGAAGCGCTGGCCCTGCTCGACCAGGGCAAGACACGCGAGCAGATCCTCAAGCAGACGGGCCTTGTGGTCGGCGTCGAGAAGGCCAACCTGGACATCAACAAGGGCGAGATCTGCGTGCTGATGGGCCTGTCCGGCTCGGGCAAATCCAGCCTGCTGCGCTGCATCAACGGCCTCAACACCGTGAGCCGCGGCAAACTGTTCGTCGAGCACGAAGGCAAGCACATCGACATCGCCCACTGCACCCCGGCGGAACTTAAGATGATGCGCACCAAGCGCATCGCCATGGTGTTCCAGAAGTTCGCCCTGATGCCCTGGCTGACGGTGCGCGAGAACATCAGTTTCGGCCTGGAGATGCAGGGCCGCCCGGAGAAGGATCGGCGCAAGCTGGTCGACGAAAAACTCGAGCTGGTAGGCCTGACCCAATGGCGCAACAAGAAGCCGGACGAACTCTCCGGCGGCATGCAGCAGCGCGTGGGCCTGGCCCGGGCGCTGGCGATGGATGCCGACATCCTGCTGATGGACGAGCCGTTCTCGGCCCTCGACCCGCTGATTCGCCAGGGCCTGCAGGACGAGTTGCTGGCCCTGCAGAGCAAGCTGAGCAAGACCATCGTGTTCGTCAGCCACGACCTCGACGAGGCGCTGAAGCTGGGCAGCCGCATCGCAATCATGAAGGACGGGCGGATCATCCAGTACAGCAAGCCGGAAGACATCGTGCTCAACCCGGCCGACGAGTATGTGCGCACCTTCGTCGCCCACACCAACCCGCTCAACGTGCTGTGCGGTCGCAGCCTGATGCGCAGCCTGGACCAGTGCAGGCGGGTCAACGGCTCGGTGTGCCTGGACCCGGGGATCGACTCCTGGCTGGACCTTGGCGAAGGCAATTCGATCAAGCGCGCACGCCAGGGCCAGAACGGGCTGGACATGCAGAACTGGGCACCGGGGCAGGATGTGGAGCTGCTGGAGCGCAGACCGACCGTGGTGCACGCCGATATCGGCATGCGCGAGGCGCTGCGGATTCGCTACCAGACCGGCAACAAGCTGGTGCTGCAGGATAACGACAAGGTGGTGGGGATTCTGGGGGATACCGAGCTGTATCACGCGTTGCTCGGCAAGAATCACGGGTGATGGCATTGGGGCCGCGTTGCGGCCCCAATCATGCGTTTTAGCATGGCTGATCAGCAACCTCACCTAACACTTTTGCCAGTTGTTGCCAAAAGCCAAACGCAAGTTTACTAGTTCCTCACATCAGTGAGGACTCAACATGAATCTCATATACCGTAGACTTGTACTTCTGACCACAAGCTACTTGCTCACTACAGCCTGCACCTCGCAAACGCACACCACCGACATTCAAAAACCGTTATTCCAGATACAACCAGAAATCTACACTACCGCAAAAAAAACAAATTCACCCTACCTGCAAAAAATAATTGAAGACCCGGCCAATCAAGAAATTCAAGAAGTAACGATTAACACTGCACTCGTTAGTGAAGATTCCAACACCATAAGCCTTCCTCTACAAAATGGTAAAACAATTACTTTTACAAGAAGACCTTCCTACCAATTTGGAAGGGGCATGGTTGGTTGGGTGGGCGGCATACCATCAGATAAAAGAAAAAAAACCACCACAACAGCTGAAATAGAATGGGATCCTCTCAACTGGATCTCTATTATGAAAGATGGGACACAGATAGCTGCAAGCATTTTCATCGACGGCAAACCTTATCGTTTAGAACCTATCTCCGCCAACAAACATGTACTGTTCCACGTTGATGAATCAAAGCAACCCCTGGACCAAGACTTAACATCTCCCGCAGAACTAGCAACTGCCAGGATGTGGCCAAAGAGCCAGCCGGCCTCAACACATAGTTATATAAGACTTCTATTCGCAACAACCAGGCAATCGCGCGCAGCCCATCCAAACAGCCGCCTTCTGCTGACTGAACAATTACAAAATGTAAATACGATAATTCAAAATAGCGGCGTAGCAATAACATTTGAACTTGCTGGATTTGTGGATCCCGACTATGACGAGTCAGGTAAGAAATTCGGTGAAATCCTCAACGACCTGACTTACCGTATCGAGGAAGTCAAGCAACAGCGTGATGAGCTTTCAGCTGATCTGGTGTCAATGCTGGTCGTTAACAGGGAACTGTGCGGCGCAGGGAAGCACGGCCCTAGCAAACGATACGGCTTCAGTGCCATCCGATGCCTATCCTCACTGGCTCACGAGATCGGCCACAACTTCGGGATGTATCACAACTGGGAGGGAGGCGAACCTAAAGACCCACCCTACGTGAATGGCTACCGATATACAGGTTCCCCTCGATTCAGAACACAAATGTCTTATGATTGCTCGGGGGATACATGCCCAAAAATCCCCTTTTATTCAAATCCAAATTTGACTTACAGTGGCATTCCAATTGGCACAGCGAGTCACCACAATGTCGCCCGAGGCCTTAATGAGCGCAGGGAAGTAATAGAGAATATCTACCCTCCTCCCACTCCCCCAGAGTACCCGAACATCGTACTTACCTTGAATGATGGCTCAAATAATTGTTCAATCGTCGCCAGGAGAAGTGAAGACTGGGCCATGATTAATTGGACGCCTGAATGCAAAGAAGAGAAAATAAATCCGACAAGTGCAAGAATATCCAAGTGGTCTAATGCTGGAACCTTGTGCTTCAGCAACCTGCTCAATACAACGAAATTCTGCTATTCCGGAACCTACAGCGGTGACTTCAACATCAGTAATATTTACACAGGTGTTGGCCTACCTGCAGGCATAACTTTCCAAAAGACCGGTTTAGGAACGCCTGCTCTTGTTCGATACATGTATAAGTAGCCAACCTGGCTTTGCCATGTGCTTTTGGAGCCGCACGCGGCTCCAAAATTTTTATCTGACCACAATCCCACGCGAAGCCATATAGGCCTTGGCCTCCGGCACCGTGTACTCGCCAAAGTGGAAGATACTGGCCGCCAGCACCGCGCTGGCATGCCCTTGCAGAATCCCGTCGGCCAGGTGCTGCAGATTACCCACACCACCCGAGGCAATCACCGGAATCCCCAGCGCATCGCTGATCGCCCGGGTAACCCCCAGGTCGAAGCCGTTCTTCATGCCATCCTGGTCCATGCTGGTCAGCAGGATCTCGCCGGCACCCAGGCCTTCCATCTTCTTCGCCCACTCGACGGCATCCAGCCCGGTCGGCTTGCGACCACCGTGGGTGAAGATCTCCCAGCGCGGCGTTTCGCCCGGGCCGGAGACTTTCTTGGCGTCGATGGCAACCACGATGCACTGCGAACCGAAACGGTCCGCCGCCTCGCCGACGAACTCCGGGTTGAACACCGCGGCGGTGTTGATCGACACCTTGTCGGCACCGGCGTTGAGCAGGTTGCGGATGTCCTGCACGGTACGCACGCCGCCGCCCACGGTCAGCGGGATGAACACCTGGCTGGCCATGCGCTCGACGGTATGCAGGGTGGTGTCACGGCCATCGACGCTGGCGGTGATATCCAGGAAGGTGATCTCGTCCGCGCCCTGCTCGTTGTAGCGGCGGGCGATCTCCACCGGGTCGCCGGCATCGCGGATGTTCTCGAACTTGACGCCCTTGACCACCCGGCCGTTATCCACGTCCAGGCAAGGGATGATGCGCTTGGCCAATGCCATGGTCGTTCCTCAGCCTTGGTAGTTGTCGCAGAAGGCCTGGGCCTCGGCGACGTCGAGGGTGCCTTCGTAGATCGCGCGGCCGGTGATGGCGCCGATGATGCCAGGGGCTTTCGCGTCCAGCAGGGCCTTGATGTCACCCAGGTTGTGGATGCCACCGGAGGCGATTACCGGAATGCGGGTGGCTTCGGCCAGGGCCTTGGTGAACGGCACGTTGCAGCCCTGCATCATGCCGTCCTTGGCGATGTCGGTGTAGACGATCGCCGAGACACCATCGGCCTCGAAACGCTTGGCCAGGTCGATGACCTGCACCGAGCTCACTTCGGCCCAGCCGTCGGTGGCGACAAAGCCGTCCTTGGCATCCAGGCCGACGATGACCTTGCCCGGGAAGGCCTTGCAGGCTTCGGCGACGAACTCGGGCTGCTTGACCGCCTTGGTGCCGATGATCACGTGGCTGACGCCGGCCTTGACGTAGTGCTCGATGGTTTCCAGCGAGCGGATGCCGCCGCCGATCTGGATCGGCAGGTTCGGGTAGCGCCGGGCGATGGCGGTGACCACCTCACCATTGACCGGCTGGCCTTCGAAGGCGCCGTTCAGATCGACCAGGTGCAGGCGACGGCAGCCACCCTCGACCCATTTGGCGGCCATGCTCACCGGGTCGTCGGAGAATACGGTGGAGTCTTCCATGCGGCCTTGGCGCAGGCGTACGCAGGCACCGTCCTTGAGATCGATAGCGGGGATAATCAGCATCTTGGCAACCTGTCTTGTTCGTTGGGTTCAGGGCTTCTCGAGCGCCCACAGGTCGCTTTCGATGCTCTCGAACCGCTCCTTGAGGTGCAGCTGAACATCGGCAATCGCCCTGTTGTAGTAATGGGGTGCAATTTCCTTGCTGAACAGCTCGAGGACCTCGGCCACCTCGAACGACCCCAGCTCCAGCTCGAAGCGGTCTTCGAGGAAGCGCTTGAGCGTGTCGAGCGCGTCGCGCTCCTGCTCCGGGGCCAGCGTGATGACGGGGGCCTTGGTCTTCGATCGGCTCATTTACCAGCGCCCGTCCCAGGCGACGAAGTTCTGCAGCAGCTGCAGGCCATGGGTATGGCTCTTCTCCGGGTGGAACTGCACGGCAAAGCGTGAGCCATCGGCCAGCGCGGCGGCGAAATCGACGCCATAGTGGCCGCGACCGACCACCTGGCCTGGCTTGCCGGCGTTGATGTAGTAGCTGTGCACGAAGTAAAAACGCGCCCGGTCGGGGATGTCGTGCCACAACGGGTGGTCATTGGTCTGGCCGACCTCGTTCCAGCCCATGTGCGGCACCTTCAGGTGCTCGCCGTCTTCCTTCAGGTCTTTACCGAAGAAGCGTACCTGGCCTGGGAACAGGCCGATGCAGTCGACGCCTTCGTTCTCTTCGCTGTGGTCGAGCAGCGCCTGCATGCCGACACAGATGCCGAGGAACGGGCGATCCTGGCTGACCTCGCGGACCAGGCTGTCGAAGCCCAGGCGGCGGATCTCGGCCATGCAGTCGCGGATCGCGCCGACGCCGGGAAACACCACGCGGTCGGCCTCACGAATCACCGCGGCGTCGCTGGTCACCAGCACCTTGCCGGCGCCCACGTGCTCCAGTGCCTTGGCCACCGAGTGCAGGTTGCCCATGCCATAGTCGATTACGGCTACCGTCTGCATTTACAGGCACCCTTTGGTGGACGGCATCTGCCCGGCCATGCGCTCGTCGAGGGTAACGGCCATGCGCAGCGCGCGGCCGAAGGCCTTGAACACGGTCTCGATCTGGTGGTGGGTGTTGTGGCCACGCAGGTTGTCGATGTGCAGGGTCACCAGGGCGTGGTTGACGAAGCCCTGGAAGAACTCCTGGAACAGGTCGACATCGAAGCCGCCGACGGTGGCGCGGGTGTAGGGCACATGCATCTGCAGGCCCGGCCGGCCAGAGAAATCGATGACCACGCGCGACAGCGCTTCGTCCAGCGGCACATAGGCATGGCCGTAGCGGAAGATGCCTTTCTTGTCGCCAATGGCCTGGGCGAACGCCATGCCCAGGGTGATGCCGACGTCCTCGACGGTATGGTGATCGTCGATATGCAGGTCGCCCTTGCACTCGATGTCCAGGTCGATCAGCCCATGTCGGGCGATCTGGTCGAGCATGTGTTCAAGGAAAGGCACGCCGATTTCAAATCGGGCCTTGCCGCTGCCATCGAGGTTGATCGAGCACTTGACCTGGGTTTCCAGGGTATTGCGCTCGACGGAAGCCTTACGTTCGACCATCACCAGCTCCGCAAAATCATTGGGCGAAAAGGGCTCCATTATAGGCCCAGAACGCGCCGGCTTGAAACGCGGATGACATATGGCAGGGCAAGCAATTGCGGGGGTCAGAGGGATCTACAGGTCTATACAAGTAGATTTTTCTGTTGCCTTCATCGCGGGGCAAGCCCGCTCCCACGATCTGGCGTGGGAGCGGGCTTGCCCCGCGATGGGGCCCTTGAAACCAGCCAATCAACCGGCCGTATCATCCATCAATGAAACAGCACCGCCGTCTTCTGCAGGGTGATCCACACCCCCCAGGCCAGCGGAATCACCACCACGGCCCAAGCCAGCAACACCAGTGGCAGGCTGCCCGGCGCCGCATGCCACTCCAGCGAGCGTGCCGAATCGACACCTTTGTCATGGCTCAGCGCCCGCTCGGCAGCCAGTTCGGCATCGGTCATGAAGTACTTGTCCGCCACCGGCCGCACCAGCATGTTGCAGATGAAGCCCAGCACCAGCAGGCCGGCGAGGATGTACAGGGTCATGTCGTAGGCCGCGGCCCGCTCCACCCCCGCCGCCAGCTGCGCCTCGCGCAGGTAGGTGATCAGTACAGGACCGAGCACGCCGGCCGCCGCCCAGGCAGTCAGCAGGCGACCATGGATGGCGCCGACCATCTGCGTGCCGAACAGGTCGGCCAGGTACGCCGGCACGGTGGCGAAGCCGCCGCCGTACATCGACAGGATGATGCAGAACGCCGCCACGAACAGCGCCACGTTGCCGATGTGCCCCATGTTCGGCACCAGGCTGTAGAGGCCCACGCCCAGGGCGAAGAAGGCGAAGTAGGTGTTCTTGCGGCCGATGTAGTCGGAGAACGACGCCCAGAAGAAGCGTCCGCCGATGTTGAACAGGCTCAAAAGGCCGGTGAAGCCGGCGGCAATGGCGGCAATCTGCGCCAGTTGCGCGGCGTTCAGCTCGCTGAAGGTCAACTCGTTGCCCAGCAGCTTGCCGGCGAACACTTCCTGCAGCAGCGGCGAGGCCATGCCGAGAATGCCGATACCGGCCGACACGTTCAGGCACAGCACCAACCACACCAAGGCAAATTGCGGGGTCTTCCAGGCCACGCTGACGTGCACGTGACGGTCGGTGACCATGGCGTTGGCCTTCTTCGCCGGCGGCGTCCAGCCCTCAGGCTTCCAGCCGGTCGGCGGCACGCGGTAGGCCAGGGCGCCAGCGGTCATGAACACGAAGTAGATCGCGGCCATGGCGACGAAGCTCTGCCATACGCCCACTTCGGTCGGGCTGGAGAAATGGCCCATCAGCGCGGTGGCCAGCGGCGCGCCCACCATGGCACCCCCGCCAAAGCCCATGATCGCCATGCCGGTGGCCATGCCGCGCTTGTCCGGGAACCACTTGATCAGCGTCGACACCGGCGAGATGTAGCCCAGCCCCAGGCCGATCCCGCCGATCACCCCCGAGCCCAGCCACATCAGCCACAGCTGGTGGGTCTTCACGCCGATCGCCGAGATCAGCAGGCCGCCGCACCAGCACAGTGCCGATACCAGGCCGGCCTTGCGCGGGCCGGCGTGTTCCAGCCAGCCGCCGAGCACTGCGGCCGAGCAGCCGAGGAACACGAAGAACAGGGTGTAGATCCAGCTGAGCATGGAAATCGGCCAGTCGCACTCGGCGCTGAACAGACGGGCGATGAAGCCCATGTCAGCGGCGCATGCCACTGGCGCGCTGACACCCAGGGCCTGGGACAGCGGCAACCAGAACACCGAGAAGCCATAGGCCATGCCAATGCACAGGTGGATCGCCAGGGCCGCCGGCGGCACCAGCCAGCGGTTGAAGCCCGGGCGGGCGATGATGCGCTCCTTCGACAGGAAGCCCGGCGCGCTTGCCGCCGCCCCCGCCGTGATACTGCTGTTCATGGATTGTTCCTCTTGTAGGTGGGCTGTGCGCGTGGACGGCTCTGCTTTGGCTGCACGCAAGGCAGCCCGGCCGCTTGGGCTGGCACCCCGCGACAATGGGTCGCGGGGGCTCCACGGGCGGGCGCAAGATTACCAGCAGGGGGTGACATGAAAGCAATCTGATATCGTGTTTTTTTCGCTAGCTGAATCGGTATTTCGTGTATTCAGGTGAGGTTGTGTCGCCTGTTCGGGCCTCATCGCGGGGCAAGCCCGCTCCCACGCAAGTCCATGCCGCTCTCGGTCATGCGTGGGAGCGGGCTTGCCCCGCGATAAGGCCCGAGCAGGCAATAAATGAACTGTCGCCATTGCCACTGTCGAAATGTCGGATACGCAGAGCCAAGTGCCACGGCGCTATACTCGCCGCTGAATTTCTAAATCGGACTACAAGGACTCGCCCATGAAAGCGTTCGGCAAAATCCTGGGGCTGGGGCTTCTCGGGTTGTTGCTGATCATCGTGGCGCTGGGCTTCGCCCTGAGCCACCTCTTCGATCCCAACGACTACAAAGACGAAATCCGCAAGCTGGCCCGCGACAAGGCCCATGTGGAGCTGACCCTCAACGGCGACATCGGCTGGAGCCTGTTCCCCTGGCTGGGTCTGGAGCTGCACGAGGCGAGCATCGCCACGCTGAACAACCCCAAGGTGCCGTTCGCCGACCTGCAGATGCTCGGCCTGTCGGTGCGCGTGCTGCCGCTGCTGCGCCGCGAAGTGCAGATGAGCGATGTACGGGTCGAGGGCCTCAACCTGACCCTGACCCGCGACGCCAATGGCCACGGCAACTGGGAAGACATCGGCAAGCCACTGCCGCAGCCGACCGTCGCCGGCGCGCCGGCCAGCACGCCGGCTGAAGCGCCAGCCGCCGCGCCAGCCAACGCTGAAGCCAGCGAGCGCTCGGTCAAGCTCGACATCGACAGCCTGACCGTCAATAACGCCCGCGTGCTCTACACCGACGAGAAGGCCGGGCAGACCTATGGCGCCGAAAGCATCCAGCTGAGCACCGGCCCCGTGCACGAAGGCGCGAACATCGCGCTCAAGGCCAGCGCCTTCCTCAGCGCCAGCCAGCCGAACATCAAGGCGCGCACCGAGCTGACCGGCGAGCTGCGCTTCGACCGCAAGCTCAAGCGCTACAACCTCGAGGACATGCGCCTGTCCGGCGAGACCTCGGGCGAGCCGCTGGCCGGCAAGACCCTGACCTTCGTTGCCCAAGGCCAGGTGCTGGTCGATCTGGCGGCCAATGTCGCGTCCTGGAGCGGCCTGAAGGTCTCGGCCAACCAACTGCGCGCCCTGGGCGAGCTGAACGTGCGTGATCTGGACAAGGCCCCGCAGGTCAGCGGCGGCTTGTCCATCGCCCAGTTCGACCTGCGTACCTTCCTTGACGGCATCGGCCACCCGCTGCCGGCCACCGCCGACCCGGCGGCGTTCAAGAAACTGGAGCTGGTCACCCGCCTGCAGGGCACGCAGAACAGCCTGGCCCTGGAAGACCTGGCGGTGAAGCTGGACGACAGCACCTTCACCGGCCGTATCGCCGTGGATGACTTCGCCAAGCAAGCGTTGCGCGTGCGCCTCAAAGCCGACACGTTCGACGCCGATCGCTACCTGCCGGCCAAAAGCGAAGAGGCCAAGGGCGCCAGCGCCGCGCGCCAGGCCGAGGTCAAGCAGCAGGAAGCCACCGCCGTCGCCGGCGCGGGCACCACACCACTGCCCGACGCACCGACCCAGGTAGCCTGGAGCAACGACAAGCTGTTGCCGGTCGACCGCCTGCGCGCCCTGGACCTGCAGGCCGACCTGTCGTTCGGCGCGCTGACCCTGGACAAGCTGCCGATCAGTGATGCACAGCTGACCGCCAGCGGCCAGGCCGGCCTGGTCACCCTGCAGACCCTGCGCGGCGGCCTGTACAACGGCACCTTCGAGGCCAAGGGCACTGTCGATGTGCGCCCCGCCGTGCCGCAGATCGGCGTGAACACCAAGATCAATCGCGTGCCGGTGGAGCACTTCATCAAGCGCGAAAGCCCGGACCAGGCCCCACCGGTCAAGGGCCTGCTGACCCTCAACAGCGACCTCACCGCCACCGGCAACAGCCAGAAGGCCTTGGTCGATACCCTCAACGGCAACGCCAGCTTCACCATCAACGACGGTGTGCTGGTCAACGCCAACCTGGAACAGCAGCTGTGCCAGGCCATCGCCACCCTCAATCGCAAGCAGCTCAGCGGTGAACAGCGCGGCAAGGACACGCCGTTCCAGGAACTGCGCGGCAGCTTGGTGGTGCGTAACGGCGTGGCCAGCAACCCGGACCTCAAGGCGCGAATCCCGGGCCTGACCGTCAATGGTCATGGCGACCTCGACCTGCGCGTGCTGGGCATGGACTACAACGTCGGCGTGGTCGTCGAAGGCGACCAGCGCGCCATGCCCGACCCGGCCTGCCAGGTAAACGAACGCTATGTTGGCGTCGAAGTGCCGCTGCGCTGCCGTGGCCCGCTTGAGCTGGGCGCCAAGGCCTGCCGCCTGGACCAGGATGGCCTGGGCAAGGTCGCCGCGAAACTGGCCGGCAACCGCCTGAAGGACAAGATCGATGAAAAACTCGAAGAGAAACTCGGAGACAAGGTGAGCCCGGAACTCAAAGATGCGCTCAAGGGGCTGTTCAAGCGATGACACCCCAGCAGTTCTCCAGCGCCGTGCTGGACTGGTACGACCAGCACGGCCGCCACGACCTGCCCTGGCAACAGGGCATCAACCCGTATCGGGTGTGGGTCTCCGAAATCATGCTGCAACAGACGCAAGTCAGCACCGTGCTCAACTACTTCGACCGTTTCATGCAGGCCCTGCCGACCGTGCAGGCCCTGGCCAAGGCGCCGGAGGACGAGGTGCTGCACCTGTGGACGGGCCTGGGCTACTACACCCGCGCCCGTAACCTGCAAAAAGCCGCGAAGATCGTCGTCGAGCAGCATGGCGGCGAGTTCCCGCGCAGCGTCGAGCAACTCACCGAATTGCCCGGCATCGGGCGCTCCACGGCAGGCGCCATCGCCAGTATCAGCATGGGCATCCGCGCGCCGATCCTCGACGGCAACGTCAAGCGCGTGCTGGCCCGCTTTACCGCGCAGGCAGGCTACCCCGGCGAGCCGAAAGTAGCCAACCAGCTATGGGCCACCGCCGAGCGCTTCACACCGATGACCCGGGTCAACCACTTCACCCAGGCGATGATGGACATGGGCGCCACGCTGTGCACCCGCAGCAAGCCCAGTTGCCTGATCTGCCCGTTGCAGCGCGGCTGCGAAGCCCACCTGCACGGCGAGGAGACCCGCTATCCCGAGCCCAAGCCGCGCAAGGCCCTGCCCCAGCGCAAGACCCTGATGCCGCTGCTGACCAACCACGAAGGCGCGATCCTGCTCTATCGCCGGCCCTCCACCGGCCTGTGGGGCGGCCTGTGGAGCCTGCCGGAGCTGGACAGCCTGGAACAGCTCGACGACCTCGCCTACCAGCACGGCCTGCGCCTGAGCGGCAGCCAGGCCCTGGACGGTCTGACCCACACCTTCAGCCATTTCCAGCTGGCCATCGAACCCTGGCTGGTGCGTGTCGAGCCCGTCGGCTCGCACGTGGCCGAGCCCGACTGGCTCTGGTATAACCTCGCCACCCCGCCGCGCCTGGGCCTCGCCGCCC
Source organism: Pseudomonas sp. TE31087 (assembly GCF_057284075.1). Lineage (NCBI taxonomy): Bacteria > Pseudomonadati > Pseudomonadota > Gammaproteobacteria > Pseudomonadales > Pseudomonadaceae > Pseudomonas > Pseudomonas sp. TE31087. Next base: position 4,618,774 of record NZ_JBXVNN010000001.1, on the reverse strand, counting down.
CGGTCAAGAAGCTGCTGCAACGCGCGGCCGACGAATTGATTGCAGGAGAGAAGCCATGACCCGCACCGTGAAGTGCCGCAAGTACAACGAAGAACTCCCCGGCCTGGACCGCCCGCCCTATCCGGGCGCCAAGGGCCAGGACATCTTCGAGCACATCTCGCAGAAAGCCTGGAAGGAGTGGCAGGACCACCAGACCATGCTGATCAACGAGAAGCGCCTGAACATGATGAATGCCGAGGACCGCAAATTCATCCAGGCCGAGATGGACAAGTTCTTCGCCGGTGAGGATTACGCCCAGGCCGAAGGCTACGTGCCACCCTCGAATTGACCCCGAAAACCGTAAGCGACGGAATTAATTTAAATTTTTTCAAAAAAGTCGTTGACGGTCGGTTCGGAAATCTATTTAATGCACCTCGTCGCCCAGATAGCTCAGTCGGTAGAGCAGAGGATTGAAAATCCTCGTGTCGGCGGTTCGACTCCGTCTCTGGGCACCACCTTCAAGCTTCTGGTGGTTGCAAAGTTACCCGAAGCGACACAAAAAACCCGCCTAGTGCGGGTTTTTTGTTGTCTTCAGTTTTACCCCAGGAATCCTTCGCCCCTGGTTGATCGATATCAAAATGCCTCCCTTCGCGCCTGCATAGGATGGAAGGTGGACATTCGACCGACCCCCGCAAGGACCTCCATGAGCGAAGAATCCGCCACCCTCCTCCTGCCAGCGCCCGCCGAGGCCGACAGCAGCCCCAAGCCAGCCCCTCGCCCTCGTCGCCCACGCCAGCGCAAGCCGGCCAGCAGCACCGCCGCGCAAGAGACCATCACCCAGGTCAGCCAGCAGCCCGCCGCCCTGGAAGTGGCCAATGCCCGCAAAGGCAGCAACGAAGACAGCACCTCGGCCCGCCTGCCGGCCAACTACCCCTACCGCACGCGCATGCGCCGCCAGGACTACGAGAAGGCCAAGCATGACCTGCAGATCGAGCTGCTCAAGGTGCAGAACTGGGTGAAGGAAACCGGCCAGCGCATCGTCGTGCTGTTCGAGGGCCGTGACGCCGCCGGCAAGGGCGGCACCATCAAGCGCTTCATGGAGCACCTGAACCCGCGCGGCGCGCGCATCGTCGCGCTGGAGAAGCCCTCCGAGCAGGAGAAGGGGCAGTGGTACTTCCAGCGCTATGTCCAGCACCTGCCCACAGCCGGTGAAATGGTGTTCTTCGACCGCTCCTGGTACAACCGCGCCGGGGTCGAGAAGGTCATGGACTTCTGCTCGCCCCTGCAATACCTGGAGTTCATGCGTCAGGCGCCGGAGCTGGAGCGCATGCTGTGCAACAGCGGCATCCTGCTGTTCAAGTTCTGGTTCTCGGTGAACCGCGAGGAGCAGTTGCGCCGCTTCATCTCGCGCCGTGACGATCCGCTCAAGCACTGGAAGCTGTCGCCCATCGACATCAAGTCGCTGGACAAGTGGGAGGACTACACCGCGGCCAAGGAAGCGATGTTCTTCCATACCGACACCGCTGACGCGCCATGGACGGTGATCAAGTCGGACGACAAGAAGCGGGCGCGGATCAACTGCATTCGCCACTTCCTGCATTCGCTGGATTATCCGGGCAAGGACCACAGCGTGGCGCATGCGCCGGATCCGCTGCTGGTCGGGCGGGCTTCGCGGGGGTTCGAGGAGGATGAGCCGGCAGTGCTGGCAGGCTGAATCGCTGGGGCTGCTGCGCAGCCCTTTCGCGGCGCAAGGCCGCTCTCATGGAACAAAACATAATTCTTTGATTTGACTGGGTAGCGTGGGAGCGGGAACTCTGTTTCCTGCGCGACAGCGCAGCCCGTAAGGGCTGTGTAATCTCCTACAAATCATACGCGCCCCCTGTAGGAGCGGCCTTGTGCCGCGAAAGGGGCGCAAAGCGCCCCCTGCATTCAAACGTCTATATCCACCTCGCCCAAGTGCCCACCATACGGTCCGAAACTGCGCTCGACCATCTGCCGCCGCCCCTGATCATCGACGATCAGCACCGTGCTCGCCCGCGTCCCATAGTTCTGGCTGGCGATGAACACGCTCGACAGCAGCCTTTCGGTGGCCAGCCCCACGCCGGTCTCCGGCAACTCGCCGTCCGGCGCGGGCTGCGCATCGCCCAGCAGGGCCAATAGCCGTTGCGGATCGGCGGCCTCGAGCAATCCCTCAAGCCCACTGCGCGCCTTGACCAGCTTCGGCCACGGCGTATCCAGCCCGGCATTCGACAGCCCGTAGACACCAGGCTCCAGCAAGCGCGGCGCGGCCTCGCGGGCATGCAGGTAGCCCAGCCGCCCGCCATCGCTCACCAACAGGTTGAACCCCGAGTACTGCTCGCTGCGGCTGGCCACCTGGTCCAGGTAGGCCTCGACCCCCAGTTCGCCCTGCAGGTACGCCGCCACCAGCTCGCCCCGTGAGCGCGGCCCCGGTGGCTGGCGCGGGTCGCGGATGTTGGTCAGCGCGGCGAAGCGCCCGTTCGGCCCCACGCCAAGCCAGGTTCCGCCAGCCTCCAGGTCGCGTCCGGCATGCACGCCTGGGGCATCCTCCCAGGCGGCCAGGGCCTGGGTTGGCCGGGCATAGAACTCGTCGCGGTTGGCTGCGACGATCAGCGGCCGGGCCGTCCCCGGCCGCCAGGCGAATACGATCAGGCACATAGGTTGTCCCCTGTGTTTTCGGCCACTCTACCCGCGCCGCCGACCGCTATCCATCATCTGACACAGAGTTCACTAGAGCGCCGGGCTTGGCTTCCGTTACCATGCCGGATTGTTTTCCACTGGGGCCACGAATGGAATTCGCTCTCTATCTGCTGTTGGGCGCCTGCGCCGGGGTGCTGGCCGGGCTGTTCGGCGTCGGTGGCGGCATCATCATCGTGCCGGTGCTGGTGTTCAGCTTCACCCTGCAGGGCTTTGACCCTTCGGTGCTGACTCACCTGGCGGTCGGCACGTCGCTGGCGACCATCGTCTTCACCTCGATCAATGCCGTGCGCGAGCACCAGCGCAAGGGCGCGGTGCAATGGCCGATCTTCGCCTGGATGACCGTGGGCATCCTGCTCGGCGCGCTGGTCGGGGCCAAGACCGCCTCGCTGATCCAGGGTCCGATGCTGCAGAAGATCATCGGCGTGTTCGCCCTGGTGATCGCCGCGCAGATGGCCCTGGACCTCAAGCCCAAGGCCAGCCGCGGCATCCCCGGAAAGCCTGGGTTGACCGCCGCCGGCGGGGTGATCGGCTGGGCCTCGGCGATCTTCGGCATCGGTGGCGGTTCGCTGACCGTGCCGTTCCTCACCTGGCGCAGCCTGCCCATGCAGCAGGCGGTGGCCACCTCGTCGGCCTGCGGCCTGCCGATCGCCCTGGCCAGTGCCCTGGGCTTCATCTGGCTGGGCTGGCACGAGGAACACCTGCCGGCCCACAGCCTGGGCTACGTCTACCTTCCGGCGCTGGTCGGCATCGCGGCCACCAGCATGTTCTTCGCCCGCTACGGCGCGCGTCTGGCGCACAAGCTGTCGCCGCGTGTGCTCAAGCGCCTGTTCGCCGCGCTGCTGTTCTGCGTCGGACTCAGCTTCCTTATCTGAACCTAGAGGAAAGACAATGCTGCCTTACCCGCAGATCGACCCGGTGGCCGTGGCCCTCGGTCCACTGAAAATCCACTGGTACGGCCTGATGTACCTGATCGGCATCGGCGGCGCCTGGCTGCTGGCCTCGCGCCGGTTGAACCGCTTCGACCCGACCTGGAGCCGCGAGAAACTCTCCGACCTGGTGTTCTGGCTGTCGATGGGGGTGATCGTCGGCGGGCGCCTGGGCTACGTGCTGTTCTACGATCTGCACCAGTACCTGGCCAACCCGACCTTGATCTTCGAAGTGTGGAAAGGCGGCATGTCGTTCCACGGCGGTTTCATCGGCGTGATGCTGGCCGCGCTGTGGTTCGGCAAGCGCAACAACAAGTCGTTCTTCGAGCTGATGGACTTCGTCGCGCCGCTGGTACCGATCGGCCTGGGCGCCGGGCGTATCGGCAACTTCATCAACGCCGAACTGTGGGGCAAGGCCACCGACGTGCCGTGGGCAATGGTGTTCCCGCCGTTCAGCGACCCGGCCCAGCTGCCGCGTCACCCGTCGCAGCTGTATCAGTTCGCCCTCGAAGGTGTGGCATTATTTGTCATCCTTTGGCTGTACTCGCGCAAGCCGCGCCCGACCATGGCCGTTTCCGGCATGTTCGCGCTGTTCTACGGCATCTTCCGCTTCATCGTGGAGTTCGTGCGGGTACCCGACGCCCAGCTGGGCTACATCGCCTTCGGCTGGTTGACCATGGGTCAGTTGCTCTGCGTGCCGATGGTCGTCGGCGGCATCTTCCTGATCTGGTGGGCCTACAACCGTAAACCGTCGGCCAAGGCCACCGTCTGATTTCCACGGCAGGGGTGATTCCCTGCCGTTTTTGCTACAGGTAAGCCATGAAACAGTATCTAGATCTGGTCCGTGACGTCATCGACAACGGCACGCTGCAGGAAAACCGCACCGGCATCCGCACCATCAGCCTGCCGGGCGCCATGCTCAAGTTCGACCTGCAGAAAGGCTTCCCGGCCATCACCACGCGCAAGCTGGCGTTCAAGTCGGCGATCGGTGAGATGGTGGGCTTTTTGCGCGGCGTGAAGAACGCCGGCGAGTTCCGCGAGCTGGGCTGCAAGGTCTGGGACCAGAACGCCAACGAGAACGCCCAGTGGCTGGCCAACCCGTTCCGCCAGGGCCATGACGACCTCGGCGAGATCTACGGCGTGCAGTGGCGCCAGTGGCCGGGCTACAAGCGCATCCCGCTGAGCAACCCGGCAGCCATCGAGATGGCCGAGCAGGCAGGTTTTCGCCGCATCGCCCAGGACGAAGAGGACGGCCAGGCGTTCGTCATCCTGTACAAGGCCATCGACCAGGTGCGCCAGTGCCTGGACACCATCGCCAACGACCCGGGCAGCCGCCGCATCCTGTTCCACGGCTGGAACTGCGCCCAACTGGATGAAATGGCCCTGCCGCCGTGCCACCTGCTGTACCAGTTCCACCCGAATGTCGAGACCAAGGAAATTTCCCTGACCCTCTACATCCGCTCCAACGACCTGGGCCTGGGCACGCCGTTCAACCTCACCGAAGGCGCGGCGCTGCTGTCGCTGTTCGGCCGCCTGACCGGCTACACCCCGCGCTGGTTCACCTACTTCATCGGCGACGCCCATGTGTACGAGAACCACCTGGACATGCTGGGCGAGCAGATGAAACGCGAACCGCTGGCCGCGCCGAAGCTGGTGATCAGCGACCGCGTGCCGGCATTTGCCGAAACCGGCAGGTACGAGCCGGAGTGGCTGGAGAAGATCGAGCCGAGCGACTTCTGGCTGGAAGGCTACGAGCACCATGCGCCGATGACGGCGCCGATGGCGGTCTGACAGATCTTCATCGCCTGAGCTGACGCAATCGCGGGGCAAGCCCGCTCCCACGCAGGTTATACACAGCCGGCGTGGGAGCAGGCTTGCCCCGCGATGCTTTTGGCATCAATGCCCGTGACTGCGCCCCACATGGGAATGCTCGGTCTCCGGCACCGTCACCGCCCCATTGGTTTCCAGCTGCTGCAGAATCGCGCACTCCGCCCCCTGCGCATTGCACTGCTGCCTCAATTCCACCAGCTGCGCCTGCAGCGCCACCAGCCCGTCGATCCTCGCCTGCACATGCTCGATATGCGCGTCGATCAGCGCATTGACGCTGCCGCATGAGCCGTCGGGGCTGTCGCGCAGGCCCAACAGGCTGCGGATTTCATCGAGAGTCATGTCCAGGGTGCGGCAGTTGCGGATGAAGGTCAGCCGTTCGACATGGGCCTGGGTGTAGAGCCGATAGTTGCCGTCGCTGCGGGCGGGCTCGGGCAGTAGTTGCTCGCGTTCGTAATAGCGGATGGTCTCCACGGCGCAGTCGGTGGCCTTGGCCAGTTCTCCGATCTTCATGGCAAATCTCCAGCAGAGGGCTTGACCCTATAGTGGCTACAGGGTGTTCACTTGGCAACAACCCACTCTGCGGATAACTGCAGAGGCCAGTGCTCAGTTAAGGATGATTCCATGAACCAGCCTGTCAGCCCCGACCACAAGCATGACCACGCGCATGGCCACGAGCCCCACGCCCACAGCTGCTGCTCCAGCAAGGCTGCCCCGGCCCTGGTGCAGCTGACCGAAAAGGCCAGCGCCCAGGCGCAGCTCAGCCGCTTTCGCATCGAGGCCATGGACTGCCCTACCGAACAGACGCTGATCCAGGACAAGCTGGGCAAGCTGGCCGGCATCGAGCAACTGGAGTTCAACCTGATCAACCGCGTGCTCGGCGTGCGCCACACGCTGGCCGGCACCGCCGAGATCGAGCGGGCCATCGACAGCCTGGGCATGAAGGCCGAGCCGCTGGCCGCCGAGGACGACGGCAGCGCCGTTGCGCCGCAGGCAGCCAAGACCCGCTGGTGGCCGCTGGCCTTGTCGGGTATCGCGGCGATCGCCGCAGAAATCGTGCACTTCTCCGGCAAGGCGCCGGAGTGGGTGGTTGCCGCCCTGGCATTGGCGGCGATCCTCGGCTGTGGCCTGGGCACCTACAAGAAGGGCTGGATCGCCCTGAAGAACCGCAACCTCAACATCAATGCCCTGATGAGCATCGCCGTGACCGGCGCCGTGCTGATCGGCCAGTGGCCGGAAGCGGCCATGGTCATGGTGCTGTTCACCATCGCCGAGCTGATCGAGGCGCGTTCGCTGGATCGTGCGCGCAATGCCATCGGCGGCTTGATGCAACTGGCGCCGGACCTGGCCACCGTGCAACAGGCTGACGGCCAGTGGCGCGAGCTCGACGTGCGCGAGGTGCCGATCGGTGCCCTGGTGCGGGTACGGCCGGGCGAGCGTATCGGCCTGGATGGCGAGGTGGTCAGTGGCCAGTCCAGCGTCGACCAGGCGCCGATCACCGGCGAGAGCCTGCCGGTCGAGAAGGCCGTGGGCGACAAGCTGTTCGCCGGCACCATCAACCAGGCCGGCGCGTTGGAGTACCGTGTCACCGCCGCCGCCGGCCAGTCGACCCTGGCGCGGATCATCAAGGCCGTCGAGGAGGCCCAGGGCGCCCGTGCGCCGACCCAGCGCTTCGTCGACCAGTTCTCGCGCATCTACACCCCGGTGGTGTTCGCCGTGGCCCTGGCCGTGGCGGTGATCCCACCGCTGTTCATGGCCGGCGCCTGGTTCGACTGGATCTACCGCGCCCTGGTGCTGCTGGTGGTGGCCTGCCCGTGCGCGCTGGTGATCTCGACCCCGGTGACCATCGTCAGCGGCCTGGCCGCGGCGGCGCGCAAGGGCATCCTGATCAAGGGTGGCGTGTACCTCGAAGGCGGGCGCAAGCTGGACTTCATCGCCCTGGACAAGACCGGCACCATCACCCACGGCAAGCCGGTGCAGACCGACAGCAAGGTCCTCGACCCGCTGTTCGAAGGTCGGGCCCAGGCCCTGGCCGCCAGCCTGGCTGCCCGCTCCGACCATCCGGTGTCCGGTGCCATCGCCCTGTTCGCCAAGGACCAGGGCCTGGCCTTGAGCGAGGTCAGCGAGTTCGCTGCCCTGGCCGGTCGCGGTGTGCGCGGTGATATCGAGGGCCAGACCTACCACCTGGGCAACCATCGTCTGGTGGAAGAGCTCGGTCTGTGCTCCCCGCAGCTCGAGGCGCAACTGGATGTGCTGGAGCGCCAGGGCAAGACCGTGGTGCTGTTGCTCGACCGCTCCGGCCCGCTGGCGCTGTTCGCCGTGGCCGATACGGTCAAGGACAGCAGCCGCCAGGCCATCGCCGAACTGCACGCGCTGGGCATCAAGACTGTCATGCTGACCGGCGACAATCCCCACACCGCCCAGGCCATCGCCGCCCAGGTGGGGATCGATCGCGCCGAGGGCAACCTGCTGCCGGCGGACAAGCTGGCCAGCATCGAGCGCCTGTACGGCGAGGGCCACCGGGTCGGCATGGTCGGAGACGGCATCAACGACGCACCGGCCCTGGCCCGTGCCGAAATCGGCTTCGCCATGGCCGCCGCCGGCACCGACACCGCCATCGAGACCGCCGACGTGGCACTGATGGATGACGACTTGCGCAAAATCCCGGCGTTCGTCAGGCTGTCGCGCCAAAGCGCGGCGATCCTCACCCAGAACATCGTCCTGGCCCTGGGGATCAAGGCGATCTTCCTGGCGATCACCTTTGCCGGCATGGCCACCATGTGGATGGCGGTGTTCGCCGACATGGGCGTAAGCCTGCTGGTGGTGTTCAACGGCTTGCGCCTGCTGCGCAAATAGGCGCCCGCAGCGCAGAACAGAGGTTATCCACAATGCTGAGCGCCGAGCTCAAAGCCTTCTACATGGTGGCCCGCCTGGGCAGCATCACCCTGGCGGCGAAGAAGCTCGGGCTCAGCCAGCCGACGGTGACCACGCAGATCCGCAATCTCGAGGGCCAGTACAACGTCGAGCTGTTCTACCGCGGTGGCCGGCGCCTGGTGCTGAGCGAGGAAGGCGTGCGCCTGCTGCCGATGGTCAAGGCACTGCTGCAACAGGAGGCCGACATCGAATTCGAGCTGCGCAACAGCGGCCAGGCCCAGGGCAGTCTGCGCATCGCCGCCACGGCGCCCTACTACATCCTCGACCTGGTGAAGATCTTCCGCGAGCGCCTGCCCCAGGTGGAGGTGGCGATGGAGATCGGCAACTCGCAGCAGGTGCTGGAGATGCTCGAGGATTACCGGGTGGATATCGCCGCGTCCTCGCAACTGCTCGAAGATGCACGCCTGGTGCGCCGGGTGCTGGGCACCGACCCGCTGGTGGTGGCGGTGCACCGCAATCATCCGCTGGCCCAGCGTCAGGCGGTGTCCATCGACGTGGTGGCCGGGCATTGCCTGCTGATGCGCGAGCAGGGCTCGACCACGCGCAAGCTGACCGAGCAGATGATGCAGGAGGCCAACGTGAAGGCTGGGGCGCAACTAGAGATCGGCAGCCGCGAGTCGATCCGCGAGGCGGTGCTGCGCAACATCGGCATCAGCATCATTGCCCGCCACGAGGTGCCGCATAACCCGGAGCTACGGGTGCTTGTACTGGAAGATGCGCCGGTGATGCACGAGTACCTGTATTGCCTGAAGGAGCGACGCCAGGCGCGACTGCCGGCGGCTTTTCTGGGCGTGGCGCAGGAAGTGGTCGGCTCGCAGTTCTGAAACGGCCTGCAATGACCTCATCGCCGGCAAGCTGGCCTGCCGGCGATGGCGCAGCGGGTTATTTCACGTTGACGGTGATCTTCTGCGACTCGACGCTCGGTTTGAACGGCACGTGGTACTTGTCGCCCAGCACCAGCTGCAGGGTGTGCTTGCCCGGCGTGAGGGTGATGGTCGCCTCGGTCTGCGCCTTGCCGAAGTGCAGCACCTGGGGACCTGCCGGCAGCGGTGCGTTGTTCTCCGGCATCAGGCTGGTGGGCAGCGGCTGGTCGGCCAGGGGGGCCTTGTCCACGTCCACCAGCAGGTGGTGATGGCCGGAGTGCGGGGTCTGGTCACCCGCAGGCTTGAGGTCCATGCCTTCGATGCCGAACTTGACGGTGAAGGTCTTGTCGACCGTGGCCCCGTCGGCGGGGGAAACGATGAAGACCTTGGCGCCTTCCGGTGGCTGCTCACTCTTCAGGGCATCCGCGGCACTGGCGAACACCGACGCCCCCATCAGCAGACCGGCGACGGCAGCACGCGAAAATAGGCTTTTCATTCACTTCTCCTGTGATTCACTTCAATTGACCGCTATCACCTAAACGAGGTGTGGCGGTACTTCACCATAGTCCAACGCGACCGGCAGAGGTTCAAAAACAGGGACAGAAATATTTCAGGGCAGAAGAAAACCTTGCCGCGACCTGGAGGTCATAGGCTGCATTCGACCGGGGCAGACGAGAAAGCCACGGCGAACGCACTTCATCTGCCGAACAAGAAAGGGGCACTCATGCGTTTGACCATTGGCATTCTGCTGGCGGTACTGTTCAGCCCACTGGCCCAGGCCGAACTGATCGACGAAATCAACGACCGTGGCGAACTGCGCATCGCCGTGCTTGGCGACGCGCCACCCTATGCGTTCAAGGAGAACGAACACCTGACCGGCTTCGAGATCGAGTTGGGCCAGGCCCTGGCCAAGGAGCTGGATGTGCGGGCCGAGTTCGTCGAGATCGCCGCCGAAGAGGTGCTTCCTGGGGTGGAGAGCGGCAAGTTCGACATGACCTTCAACCAGCAAGACGCCAAACTGAGCGATAAGCTCGACGCCATTCGTCCCCCGGCCAACCAGAAACTGGTGATCCCGTACCAGAAGGGCAATCCAGCCTTCGAGACGGCGGTGACCAATGCCCTGCAGCGGATCAAAGACGATGGCCGGTTGGCTGAGCTGGAAAGCAAATGGCTTACGGCTGCGCGCGAGACTAGCGCCGGACAGTAGTCATGCGATCTGTATGCCGACCGCACTGACCTGTAGGAGCGGCCTTGTGTCGCGAAAGGGCCGCAAAGCGGCCCCGGCTATCTTTGCGTCAACACTCAAATCCTGGGGCTGCTACGCAGCCCTTTCGCGACACAAGGCCGCTCCTACAGGGATCGCGCATGGCCTGAAGAACGGGGTCACCCGCAAAACCGAACGACTACTGGTGGTTTTCAAGCAACGCTCGCTGTGCGTCTTCCAGCTCCAGCTCGCTGAACACCTGCACCCCTTCTCTACGCAGCAAGGCCGTGGTCACCCCTTCCCCCGCCACCTTTACACCGCTGAAGCTGCCGTCATAGGTCTGCAGGTTGCCACACGACGGGCTGCCGGACTTGAGCACCGCCACACGGATGCCATGCCGGCGCACCAGCTCCAGCGCCAGTCGGGCCCCGGCCAGAAACGCCTCGCTGACATCGTCGCCGGTCACCGTCAGCACCTGTGCCTGCCCATCCAGTACCTGGCCGCCCTGCCCGCCCGGAATCTCCGCAGGCGGTCGCGGCGTCGGCAAGCCACCGGCCACCTCCGGGCACAGCGGCACCACCCGGCCTTCGGCCTGCCAGCGCTGCAAGATGTCGGGATGGCCGCTGGCACGCCCGTCATAACGCACCGGCTGGCCCAGCAGGCAGGCGCTGACCAGCACCTTCGGCCGCTCAGAACGGGTCATTGCCACGGCGCCGGAACCAGCCGGTCAACGACAGGCGCTCACGCCCTGCCGGGAGCACTTCATGCGGGACTTCACCCGACAGGAACACCACCAGGCTGCCCGCCACCGGCTGCACGTCGTGTTCGACACCGTCCTGCAGGAACATCCGCAGCTGCCCGCCATCCTCCGGTTGCCAGCCGTCATTGAGGTAGAGCACGGCCGACACCATGCGCCGGTCGTCGTCACGGAAGCGGTCGAGATGACGCTTGTAGAAAGCCCCCGGCGGATACAGGGCAAAATGGCACTCGAAGTCCTCCAGCCCCAGGAACAAGCCCTGGTTGATGGCCTGGCGCAGGCTGTCCATCGCGCCCAGGTAGCGGTCGCAGACCGCCGACTCGCCGGGATCGAGCCACTGGATCTGGTCGCCACGGATCGCCTCGCGGATCTCCTGCGCGGCACCGCGACCAATGCTGGCAGGGTTGAGCTCGCCTTCGGCGTGACGGCGACGGCATTCGGCCGCCAGCGCGCGCGACAGCTCGTCGGGCAGGAAGAGAGGTTGCTGCGACCAGCCACGGGTGGCCAGGTCGTCGACGATCGTCGACAGCAGCGGATGTTCGAAAGGAGTGTGCATGGCGCATCATAGCCATTCGGCAATCGCTCGCACAGCGCCACTTGGTCAGGAAGCGCCGCTGGCGACTCGACAAAGCCCCGCCACGCCTAGGACAATAGCGGCCTGCCGACAGGAGTCCTGAATGCGCCGTCTGTTTTCCCTGCTTCTGCTGATGATCTGCACCATGCCTGTCTGGGCAGACAGTCTCGATCAGCTGTACAAGGCCGCCGGCTGGCCCGACCAGCGCGCCCATTTCAACGATGCCGTGAGCGCCGCCCAGCAGCGCTACCGCAACAGCCTGCCGCCTGCCGTCTACCAGGCGCTGGTCAACAACAGCAACCAGCGCTTCCAGGCCCAGGCCATGGATCGCCGGGCCCAGGCGCAGCTGCGCGCCAACCTGGCGAATCCCTCGCCGGCCCTGGCGTTTTTCCAGTCGCCACTGGGGCGCAAGGTGGTGGCCGCCGAACTGCTGGCCACGCGCAAGGATCAGCTGGCGAAAAACGCCAAGGGCCTGCCGAAGGTCCAGGCCAGCGACAACCGCCTGCTGATCGTCGGCCACCTGGCCCAGGCCCTGCCGGCCCGCGAAGCCGGCGCCGAGGTCAGCCTGGCAATCGCCGGGGTGGCGGCCGACAGCCTGAGTTCGATGCTGCCCGGCCTGTTCGGCGGCGGCCAGGCGCAGAATCTGCTCGATGGCCAGCGCCAACGCCTGATGAACCAGGTCGGCGAAGACCTGAACAACACCCTGCTGTACGTCTATCGCGACCTGTCGGACGCCGAGCTGGAGCAATTTGCCACCTTCGCCGAATCCACCGACGGCCAGGCCTACTACAAGGCGGCGGTAGCGGCGGTACGCGCGGCCCTGGCCGTGGGCCAGAACGCCGCCGAGCTGAAGTGATCAGCCCAGGCGCTGGCCGATGAAGTCGAAGTAGCGCTGGCGAATGCCGGGCAGCTCGTTGGCCAGGTGATGCCGCGCCTCGGGCAGCATGAGGATCTGCGGCTCGGCGAACTTGGCCTTGAGCACCTTGAGGTTGTAGGGCCAGTCCACCGTGCCGTCCGCCTCGCCCTGCACGATCAGGGGCTGGCGTGTGCTGCGCGGCGCAGCTTCGATACGCCGGACCCACTTCATCAGCGCCCCGACCCAGGCGGTCGGCAGGCGCCGTGGCTGCAGCGGATCGGCCTCGAGGAAGGGCAGGAAGGCCGGGTCGTTGGTGTTCTCGCTGAAGCGCCGCTCGATGCCGTTGACGAAGTGGCGCAGCACCCGATAGCTCAGTTTCGACCAGTGCCAGGCACGCGGGCGCACCAGGGGCGCCAGCAGGATCACCTGGCCGTCGACCGGGCTGCGTTCGCCCTGATGCAACAGGTGATCAACCGCGATCGCCCCGCCGGTGCTCTGTCCACACAGATGCCAGGGTCGCGGCAGTTCCAGCAGACGGGCCTGCTCAAACAGCGCATCGAGCACCTGCTGGTAGATGCCGAAATCATCGATGCTGGCACGCTCGCCGCTGGACAGGCCATGGCCGGGCAGGTCGCAACCGATCACCGCGTAGCCCTGGCCCAATGCCCACGCGATCACATGCCGGTACAGGCCCATGTGATCGTAATAGCCGTGCAGCAGGAACAATGTCGCCACCGGTTGCTCCGGCAGCCAGAGCTGGCCGACCAGATCGAAGCCCGCCACCTGGAAGCCGCCCAGCCAACTGCGCGCGGGCAGATCCAGGCCGTAGAAGCGCTGGTAGGCCTGGCCCTGGGCGGACAACGGCTGGCGATCGACGAGGGGCGACAGGCTGGTACGCAGCGGGTCGGGATTGAAGCTGGCGGGCATCAGTAGATCCACAGTGAAGCAAGTATTGATCTGCGATATTCAGCTCTGGGCCGCGTCATGGCAAGCTTGGCCCCTCCCTCCGACGAACAATGCGACCTCGTGGGAGCGGGCTTGCCCCGCGATGGCAGCGCCAGACTCACAGGCGCCATCGCGGGGCAAGCCCGCTCCCACGCAAATCGCGCCAAGGCCCCCATGGCGAAGCGACTTCTCACACTCCTTGTACTGCTGCTCTGCGCCACCGCCCTCTGGTGGGCCTACGACAGCTTCCAGTCCCGCTACCTGCGCACCTTCGACAACCAGACCACCTTCTTCGACGGCAGCCAGCTGAGCCTGCCCCCCGAACTGGCAGGTCCAGGCCCGATCCGCGTGGTGCACTTCTGGGACCCGGCCTGCCCCTGCAACGTCGGCAACCAGCAGCACCTGGGCGAACTGGTCGAGCACTTCGCGCCGCAGGGCGTCAGCTTCCATGTTCTGCAGCGCCCCGGCAGCCACGGCCAGTTGCCGGCCAACCTCGCCGCGCTCAAGCCCCTGGCCAGCCTGCCCGGCAGCGAGCAGCTGCCAGCCACCCCCGCCGTGGCGATCTGGGACCGCGACGGTAACCTCGCCTACTTCGGCCCCTACAGCGAAGGCGCGGTGTGCAACTCCAGTAACAGTTTCATCGAGCCGATCCTCACGGCGCTAAATGAAGGCCGCCGGGTGCAGGCATCCAATACCCTGGCCGTCGGCTGCTATTGCCCCTGGGCCGGCTGACGCACCCGCGCCGGATTGCCCACCACCACCGCCCCCGCCGGCACATCGCGGGTTACCACACTGCCGGCGCCCACCACCGCATTGTCGCCGATAGTCACCCCCGGCAGGATAATCGCCCCGCCACCGATCCATACATTGTCGCCGATGGTCACGGGACGCCCGCTTTCCAGACCGCTACGGCGCAACTCATGATCCAACGGATGGTCGGCGGTATAGATCTGCACCGACGGAGCAATCTGGCAATCGGCACCGATGCGCACTGGCAGCACGTCGAGGATCACGCAGTTGAAATTCATGAAAGTGTTGGCGCCCACGCTGATGTTGTAGCCGTAGTCGCAGTGGAACGGCGGTCGGATCACCACCCCTTCGCCCACGCTGGCGAAATGCGCCTTCAACAAATCATGGCGCGCCTCATTAGGTTGCTCGACGCTGGCGTTGTAGCGGTGCATCCACTGCCGATTGGCCGCCTGTTCGGCTTGCAGCTCGGGGCAGCCGGCATGGTAGAGCTGGCCTGCCAGCATTTTCTGTTTTTCGCTGAGGGACATGGAAACTCCTTCCAGGGGACTATGCTCAGTTCGCGAATCCGCCGATGATCGGACCACATTTTCTCGTTCGAGTGCACAAGGAGTCTCGATGAAGCGCAGCCTGACCTTGCTGGCGGTGGTGATCGCCGTGGCCGCCGCAGGCACCGGTTACTGGTACGTGCGGGACAAGCAACCGCAACGTGACGGCGAGGTGGCCATCGGCGGATTGCAGGCGCCGGTCAGCGTGCGCTTCGATGCCCGTGGCGTACCCCACCTCCAAGCGCAGAACGAGCAGGACCTGTACCGCGCCCTGGGCTACGTGCATGCCCAGGACCGCCTGTTCCAGATGGAGATCATGCGCCGCCTGGCCCGCGGAGAACTGGCCGAAGTGCTGGGCGACAAGCTCCTGCCCACCGACACCCTGTTCCGCAGCCTGCGCATCCGCGACCAGGCGGCCCTGATGGCGCAGCGCCAGGACCGCCAGTCGCCGGCCTGGCAGGCGCTGCAGGCGTACCTGGACGGCATCAACCAGTGGCAGGCCGGCCACCCCAAACCGATGGAGTTCGACCTGCTCGGCATCCCGCCACGCCCCTTCACCGCCGAGGACACCCTGAGCATCGCCGGCTACCTCGCCTACAGCTTCGCCGCGGCATTCCGTACCGACCCTGCGCTGACCTACATCCGCGACCAGCTCGGCCCCGAATACCTGAAGATCTTCGACCTCGACTGGCAGCCCGACGGCGCCGTGGCCACGCCCCTGGCCGCCGCCGACTGGCGCAGCCTCGAGCAGCTGGCGCGGCTGAGTCACGACGCCCTGGGCGACGCCGGCATCCCGCAGTTCGAAGGCAGCAACGCCTGGGCCGTGGCCGGCAGTCGCACCCGCAGTGGCCGGCCGCTGCTGGCGGGCGACCCGCATATCAGCTTTGCCGTGCCGGCAATCTGGTACGAGGCGGAGCTGTCGGCGCCGGGGTTCAACCTGTATGGCTACTTCCAGGCACTCAACCCGTTCGCCCTGCTCGGCCACAATCGCGACTTCGGCTGGAGCCTGACCATGTTCCAGAACGACGACGTCGACCTGGTTGCGGAGCGGCCCCATCCGCAGGACCCCGAGCAGGTGATGGTCGATGGCCGCTGGCAGCCACTGGAAAAGACCGAGCAGAAGATCGCGGTCAAGGGCGCTGAGCCCGCCAGTATCACCCTGCGTCGTTCACCCCACGGCCCGATCGTCAACAGCGTGCTCGGCGATACCGCAGGCCCGACGCCCATCGCCATGTGGTGGGCGTTCCTGGAAACCGACAACCCGATCCTCGAAGGCTTCTACCAGATCAACCGCGCCGACACCCTGGGCAAGATGCGCGAGGCGGCGGCCAAGGTCCAGGCGCCTGGATTGAACCTGGTATGGGCCAACGCCCGGGGTGACATTGGCTGGTGGGCAGCGGCGCGCCTGCCGATCCGCCCGGACGGCGTCAACCCGGCGTTCATTCTCGATGGCGCCAGCGGCCAGGCCGCCAAGCCGGGCTTCTACCCGTTCAGCGCCAACCCGCAGCAGGAGAATCCGGCCAGCGGCTACATCGTCTCGGCCAACTACCAGCCGCCCGGCGCAATCCCCGTGCCCGGCTACTACAATCTGGCCGATCGCGGTCGTCAGCTCGATCGCCAGCTGAGCGACCCGGACATCAAGTGGGACACCCAGAACAGCCAGGCCCTGCAACTGGACACCAGCACCGACTATGGCCCGCGCACCCTGGCGCCGCTGCTCGGCACCTTGCGCAATATCGCCCAGGGGGACGAGGAGAAAGAGCTGGTCGAGCAGCTGGCTGCCTGGCGCGGCGATTATCCGCTGGACTCTACCAGTGCCACGCTGTTCAACCAGTTCCTCTATGAACTGGCGTTCGCCGCCCTGCACGACGAACTGGGCGACACCTGGTTCCCGGTACTGCTCAGCACCCGCGCCATCGACGCCGCCCTGCCGCGCCTTGCCGCGGACCCGGCATCGCCCTGGTGGAACCAGCGCGGCGCCAGCGAACGCACCGACCGTGGCGCCATCGTGCGCCAGGCCTGGCAACGCAGCCTCAAGCACCTGCGCGAGACATTCGGCAAGGATCCGGCCGGCTGGCAATGGGGCAAGGCCCACACCCTCACCCACAACCATCCGCTGGGGGTGAAGAAGCCGCTCAACCTGCTGTTCAATGTCGGCCCGTTCGCCGCCCCCGGCACCCACGAGGTGCCGAACAACCTGTCGGCGAAGATCGGCCCGGCGCCCTGGCCGGTCACCTATGGGCCTTCCACCCGTCGGGTGATCGACTTTGCCGACGCAGGCGCCGCGTTGACCATCAACCCGGTCGGGCAGAGTGGCGTGCCGTTCGACCGGCATTACGGCGATCAGGCCGAGGACTATATCGAGGGGCGCTATCACAAGGCGCGGATGGGGGTGATTCCGGCGCAGAGTACGTTGCGGCTAGTGCCGGGTAATTGATTCACCCCATCGCGGGGCAAGCCCGCTCCCACGCATGACCTTTGCCATCTGTGGGGGAAAGCCCGCTCCCACGCTTAACCTTGCCAGTTGTGGGAGCGGGCTTGTCCCGCGATCAGCAGACGAGGCTCAACCCTGCCACTTGCCGCCTTCGACGATGACGCTCTCAGGCTTGGTGTCGTCGCTCAGTTCCTTGCGCACGTACTGGTCGTACAGCTTGAGCAGGAATTTCTCCTCGCCCAGCTTGGCCAGCTCGCTGTTCACCCAGTCACGCAGCTCGGTGTTGCCCTTCTTCACTGCCGGAGCAATCGGCGCCTCGTCGCCCAGCAGCTGCGGCAGCACACGGTAGCCCGGGTTCTGCTTGGCCCAGCTGAACAGGATCAGGTTGTCCTGGGCATAGGCATCGCCACGACCATTGGCCAGGGCGGCCAGCGACTCGGTGTTCTTCTCGAACTTGAGCAGCTTCCAGTCCGGGTGATTCTTGGTCAGCCAGATATCGGCGGTGGTGCCGGTGGTGACGATGATGGTCTTGTCGGCCAGGTCGTCGAGCTTCTGCACCGGGCTGCCGTCGGCGACGATTGCCTGCACCGCCACGCGCAGGTTGGGGTTGGTGAAGTCCACCGCGTCCTTGCGCTCGGGGGTGACGGTCATGTTGGCGAGGATCAGGTCGACCTTGTCGCTCTGCAGGAACGGAATGCGGCTGGCAGGCTCGACGGCGACGAACTCGACCTTGCTTTCATCGCCCAGCAGGTCCTTGGCGAAGCGGCGGCCGATGTCGGTGTCAAAGCCCACGTAGCGGCCGCTTTCGTCGACGAAGCCGAACGGTGGCTTGTCGGTGAACACGCCGACGATCAGCTTGTCGCGGGCCTTGATGGTTTCCAGGTAGCTGGTGGCCGGCGAGGCGGCGGCGGGCTTGGCCGGGTCTTCGGACTTGTTGCAGCCGGCCAGCAGGGCCAGGCCAAGCAGTGGAGCGAGCAGTTTGGCGAACGGGGCAGTCTTCATGACAGTTCCTTGTGCAGTGTCTTGGGCAGGCTTTCGACGAACGAGAATTTCTCCAGGAACTGCTGCGCGCGTGCGGTCTGCGGTTGGGTGAAGAAGCGCTCAGGGTGGTTCTGTTCAAGGATCCTGCCGGCCTCCATGAACACGATGCGGTCGGCCACCGCGCGGGCGAAGGCCATTTCGTGGGTGACGATGAGCAGGGTCATGCCTTCGCGGGCCAGGCCCTGGATCACCTGCAGCACTTCCTTGACCATTTCCGGGTCGAGGGCGGCGGTGACCTCGTCGAACAGCATCACCTGGGGGTTCATGCACAGCGAGCGGACGATGGCGATGCGTTGCTGCTGGCCACCGGAAAGCTGGCGGGGAAAGGCGTCGCGCTTGTCCAGCAGGCCTACCCGGGCCAACAGCGCCTCGGCCTGGGCCTGGGCCTCGCGGCGTTCGCGCTTCTGCACCTTCAGCGGGCCCAGCAGCAGGTTGTCGATCACGCTCATGTGGCCGAACAGGTGGTAGCTCTGGAACACCATGCCGACCCGCTGGCGCACCTGGCGCCAGTCGGTGTCGGGGCCGAGCAGCTCCTGGCCGTCGAGGCGCAGGCTGCCGCCCTGGGCCTCCTCCAGGCCGTTGAGGCAGCGCAGCAGGGTGCTCTTGCCGCAGCCGCTGGGGCCGAGAATCACCACCACCTCGCCGGCCTGGACCTTGAGGTCGACGTCCGCGAGCACCTGGTGCTGGCCGAAGAACTTGTTGAAGCCTTGGAATTCGATCAATGGATTCATGCGTGGGCCCAGCGACGCTCCAGCACGCGGGAAGCGGCCGACAGCGGATAGCAGACAAGAAAGAAGAACAACAACAGTGCGCCGTAGATCAGCACCGATTCGTAGGTGCGCTCGATGATCTGCTGCCCCGCCTTGATCACTTCGACCACGCCGATCAGCACCGCCAGCGAGCTGGTCTTGATGATCCGCGTGTAGATGTTGATGGTCGGCGGGGTCATGCGCTTGAGCGCCTGGGGCAGCAGCACGTAGCCATACAGCTGCCAGCCGCCAAGGCCGATCGACAACCCCGCCTCACGCTGCCCGCGTGGCAGCGACTGCAAGGCGCCGCGCACCACCTCGCCGACCTCGCTGGCACCCCACAGGCCCAGCACCAGCACCGCGCACCAGAAGCTGGGAATGCTCAGGCCGAAGAAGATCGGCAAGCCGAAGAACACCAGGTACAGCCAGACCAGCACCGGGATTGCCCGGAACAGTTCCAGGTACACCTGCAGCAGGATGTTCAGCCAACGGTTGCCGAGGGTCGCCAGCACGCCGTAGAGCACGCCGCCCAAGGTGGCGAACAGGATGCCCAGGGCCGAGATCGCCAGGGTCTGCCAGGCGCCCGTGGCCAGTTGCGGCAGCGAAACCAGCAACAGCTCAATTCCCGAACTGGCCATGTTGCAGCCTCCGTTCCAGGTAGCGCAGCAGCAGCGACAGCGGCAGGAAGATCAGCACGCAGAGCAGGGTCAGCACGGCGAGCATTTCGTAGGTCTTGTAGTACAGGGCGATGTAGTTCTTGGTGGTGTAGAGGATCTCCGGCACCGCCACCGCCGACACCACGGTGGTCTCCTTGAGCAGGAAGATGAAGTTGGCGAACAGCGCCGGCAGGCTGAGGATGCCGGCCTGGGGCAGGATCACATGGCGCAGCAACTGGCCCTCGGAGAGCCCTATGGAGCGCCCGGACTCCAGCTGCGCCCGCGGCACGGCCTCGACCCCGGCGCGCAGCACCTCGGTGAGATAGGCACCGCCCATGAAGGTCATGGTGATGATCGCGGCGGCAAAGCCCGACACTTTCACGCCCAGGCCGGGCAAGGCGAAATAGACGAAGAACAGCTGGATCAGCAGCGGTGTGTTGCGGGCCAGTTCCACGTAGCCCTTGACCAGGCGCCACAGGTACGGTGTGCGCAGCACCAGGATCGTCGCGTTGAGCAGGGCCACCAGCAACGAGGTGACGATGGCGATCGCCCCGACTTGCAGGGTGACACCAACGGCCTTGAAGAAGGCCGGCAGTGTGCTAAGCATGAAAGCGGTGTCGAAGCTCATGGAAGGGGCCTCGACACGAGGTCACGAAGGTACGGCATGGGGCAGGTCCAGGATCGGCACGAGGGTGGCTCGGCGTCGTTTCACCAATAGTGGCGCTGTGCCGGTAAGCACGATTCCTAGACTCTAAAGGTATAAAAATATTTTTATAAATATCTTTATTGCATATCTATATCACCGCTTCGTGACCTTCGGAAATTTCCTTCATGACATACGGATCTTTCCGAATAAATCCCCCTCCAAGGGGTTTCAAACTGTGACTTGCACGGCCCATCACATTCAACAAGGAAGACAACGATGAACAGCCCCTGCTTGCCTGCCTCGAATGAACAACTGCTGTGGCTCCTGGCCCTGCGCCGGGCGCTGGCCAGTCAGCGCTGAGCCCTCTGTGGGAACCGCTGTCATACAGAGCGATCGGGATGAATACTTTTCCCTGTAGAAGATCGCCCAGCCCTTTGGGGGCTGCGCTGTCGCGCAGGGAACTGTCCCCCTGTGGGAGCGGCCTTGTGTCGCGAAAGGGGTGCGAAGCGCCCCCAGATCTGCGCACCAAGCTGATATTGCCGGGGCCGCTATGCGGCCCTTTCGCGACACAAGGCCGCTCCCACAGGGGCTAGCTAAATCAATGAGTTACGGTTTGTTCCATGAGAGTGGCCCTGCCAATAAAAAACCGACGCAGTCAGCGTCGGTTTTTTCGTTCAGAGGCAAGTCTTGCCGCGTATCAGAACGCCGGCAGTACCGCACCGCTGTATTTCTTCTCGATGAACGCCTTCACCTCCGGGCTGGTCAGCGCCTTGGCCAACTTCTGGATGGCCTCGCTGTCCTTGTTGTCCGGGCGGGCGACCAGGAAGTTAACGTAAGGCGAGTCGCTGCCTTCGATCACCAGGGCATCCTTGGCCGGGTTCAGGCCGGCTTCAAGAGCGTAGTTGGTGTTGATCATATCCAGGTCGACCTGGTCCAGCACACGCGGCAGCATGGCCGATTCCAGCTCGCGGAACTTGAGCTTCTTCGGGTTCTCGGCGATGTCTTTCGGCGTGGCCAGGGCGTTCTTCGGATCCTTCAGGGTGATCAGGCCAGCCTTCTGCAGCAGAAGCAGGGCGCGGCCGCTGTTGCTGCCTTCGTTGGGGATGGCGACGGTGGCGCCGTCCTTCAGCTCGGCCAGGCTCTTGACCTTCTTCGAGTAGCCACCGAACGGCTCGACGTGCACGCCGACCACGGTTTCCAGGTGGGTGCCCTTGCCTTCGTTGAAGTTCTTCAGGTACGGCAGGGTCTGGAAGTAGTTGGCATCCAGGCGCTTCTGGTCGACCTGCACGTTAGGCTGGACGTAGTCGGTGAAGACCTTGATCTGCAGGTCCACGCCTTCCTTGGCCAGGGTCGGCTTGATCAGTTCGAGGATTTCGGCATGCGGCACGGGCGTGGCGGCGACCACCAGTTTCTCGGCGGCATTGGCCAGGCCAGCGAACGACAGGGCGGCGGCCAGGGCGGTGGTCAGCAGGGTCTTTTTCATGGTGATCCTTGTTCTGGAGCTGGGCCATCGCAGATGGCGAGTCAGGTGCCCATCCGTTCGGGTGGGCGTGAACGGACAATACCGAGATTTTTTATTCCGTAACAATATCTTTTGATTAGCTGCTTATTCCAATTATGAATTGGAGATTTGCAGCGCCTATTAGATCGAGCGCCGCGCGGGCGACGCTCGATCTCAAGAGCACTGCAAGACGGTCGTCTAGGACGCGCTTTTGTCCAGTCGCGCCAGGGCTTCGCCCAACAGCCGCCGCAGTTCAACAAGGGTTTGCGCTTCACCACCACGACGTAACTGTTCCAGCTGTCGCGCCAGGTTGGTCAGAGGGCTCGTATCCGGAAGGTCGAGATGCGCGGGAAGGATCTCCTCACCATCACTGACCAGCAGGGCAAAATGGATGACGTTCTCCAGCTCACGGGTATTGCCCGGCCAGGCATGGGCCTCCAGCGCCTGCTGGGCTGCCTCGCTGATCAGGGGCAGCGGCCGATCCAGGCGCACGCTGTAGATGCCGACGAAGTACTCGGCCAGCGGCAGGATATCGCCGACCCGATCACGCAGTGCCGGCAGCTCGAGCTCACCCTCGTGCAGGTAATGGTAGAGCCGCTCGTTGAAGCGCCCGGCGCGCACGGCCTGGGCCAGGTCGATGCTGGAAGCGGCCACCAGCCGCACATCGACCGCCTGTGGCTGGGCGGCGCCGACCCGGGTTACCTCGCGGTTCTCCAGGGCCGCCAGCAGCTTGCCCTGGATCGCCAGGGGCAGGTCGGCGATCTCGTCCAGGTACAGCGTGCCGCCGTTGGCCGAGCCGAACCAGCCGGCTCGACTGCTGGCAGTGCCGCCCTGGGTGCCGGCGCTGTAGCCGAACAATTCGGCATCGGCGTAGGTCGGGCTGATGGCCGCGCAGTTGACCGACACGAACAGCCCGCCGCGGTCACTGGCGCGGTGGATCTGCCGGGCCAGCAGTTCCTTGCCAGTGCCGGTTTCGCCACGGATCAGCACCGGCAGCGGTTGTGGCGCCAATCGCTCCAAGGCCTGGCGCAGCGACTGGGAGCGCGGATCGACGAACACCAGCGCCTTGGCGCGGATGCTCAACGGGCTCTTGTCCAGTTCGGGGAAGGTCAGCAGCGGCTGGCCGAAAGCAGTGTGGAATGTCATGGAATGCTCCCGCCCCGGTCGCAGGCGGCCGGGGATTCGACTCGTTCGATGAAAACCGGCGGATCAGGCGCGGCGCAGCGCGCGCTGATCGATACGGGCCTGCAAGCGGTAGAGGTAGGCAAAACCCTGTTCCCAACGCTCATGGCCCGACTTGACGTTGATATGCCCAGCGTCGGCCAGCAGCCCGGCCTCGGCGCCCCAGGCCTGGGCCAGGTACAGCGCACGCGGCACGCTCACCGCCGGGTCGTTGTCGGAACTGACCACCTGGCTGGGAAACGGCAAGGCCTGCAGTGGAATCGGCGCGAAATTGCGCAAGGCCGGCGCACAGGTCGGTCGCTCGACATCCGCCGGCGCCACCAGCAGCGCACCGCGCACCCGGCGCAGCAGCTCGGGGCTGGCCTGGGCGGCCCAATGGGCGACGGTGATGCAGCCCAGGCTGTGGGCGATAAGGATCACCGGCGAGCGTTCGGCGGCAATCGCCTGCTCCAGCGCCTGGACCCAGTCACGCCGCTGCGGGGTCAGCCAGTCATGCTGCTCGACCCGGGCGCTGTTGGGCAGGCTGCGCTGCCAGTGGCTCTGCCAATGGTTGTCTGGCGATCCTTGCCAGCCCGGCACAATCAGGTAACGAATCGACTCATTGCGCATGGGGACGCCTCCGGAAGTTTGCGTGCTTGGGTGCAAGTATAGGGAGGGGGTTATATTCGTAAAGGAATAAGAAGCTATTTATTAATAACTATAAATTCAAAGCCACAGTGTTCGAGCCCTGCGCCTCTCCCTGTAGGAGCGGCCTTGTGCCGCGAAAGGGCTGCGTAGCGGCCCCGCGATCTGTGCATGTCGCCAATACATTGGGGCCGCTTTGCGGCCCTTTCGCGGCACAAGGCCGCTCCTACAGGGGTATGCATGGCTTTCAGCGGGCATAAAAAAAGGGCCATCCCCTGCCAAGGAAAATGGCCCCTAAGCACTTGCCTGAAGAGGGTATCGCCGGTCAGCGGGCAGTGATCACCGCCAGCTTGCTGATCCCGGCACGTTCGATCGCCGCCATCGCCCGGGCGACCTCGCCGTAGTTCACACCATCGTCGGCCTGCAGCTGCACACGCAGCTCAGCGTCCTTGTCCCTGGCAGCCTTGAGGTTGGTCTCCAGCAAGTCGGGCTGGATCTCGTCCTTGTTGATGAACAGCTTGCCGCTGCCGTCGATGCTCACCACCAGCGGGTCCTTCTGCTCCACCGGGGCGACGGCCTCGGTCTTGGGCAGGTTGATCGGGATGGCATTGGTCAGCAATGGCGCGGTGACGATGAACACCACCAACAGCACCAGCATGACGTCCACCAATGGCGTGACGTTGATTTCACTCAACACTTCATCGCTGTCCTGGGTCGAGAAGGCCATGTCAGGAGGCCTCCTTCACAGGCTGGGTGAAGCCGGTGTGCTGGCGCTGCACCGCCGGGTGCACCAGCACGCGGAAGGCACTCTTCTGCGCCAGGCTGTAGAAATCGTGGGCGAAGTCGTCGAGGTCCGCCGCAGTCAGCTTCAGGCGACGGAGGAAGTAGTTGTAGACCAGCACCGCCGGCACCGCGACGGCGATACCCACGCCGGTGGCGACCAGCGCCGCGCCGATCGGGCCGGCCACGGTTTCCAGGCTCGCCGAGCCCGCCGCGCTGATGCCCTTGAGCGCCTCCATGATGCCCCACACGGTGCCGAACAGGCCGATGAACGGCGAGGTGCTGCCGATACTGGCCACCACTGCCAGGCCGGTCTCCAGCGAACGGCGCTCGCGGACGATCTGCTGGCGCAGGGCGCGCTCCAGGCGATCCTGGTGGTTGATGGCCTGGCTGAGATCACTGGCCTGGCCTGGCTCGCCAACCGCGATCGCCGCAAAGCCCGCCTGGGCGACACGGGCAGCCGGGCCGGGCAGATCGTGGGCGGGCTCGGCGGCGGAGTCGAGGCTGGACGCGGCCCAGAACTGCTGGTGGAAGCGTTTGTCCTGGTTCTTCAGGCGCACGAACTGCACGACCTTGACCAGGGCCAGTGCCCAGGTGGCGACGGAGAAGCCGACCAGCAGCCAGATGACCGCGCTTTCAACGGATTCGAGGGGGGATGCCAACAAGCTCATGATGAAGTCCTTCCTGTATGCGGTCGCAAGTTAACGAAGCTTGAAATCGATCGGTACGCTGACCCAGCCCACCTGGGCCACGTCGCCCTGCTTGGCCGGGACGAAGCTCCAGCGCTTCACCGCGGCCAATGCGGCGGCGTCCAGGGCGTCGCGGCCACTGCTCTTCTGGACCTGGATCTGCCCTGGCTTGCCACTGGGCAGCACTTCCACGCGCAGCAGCACGGTGCCTTCCCAGCCACGGCGCTGGGCCATCTGCGGATACTCCGGCGCCGGATTCTTCAGGTACGCGGCGTTGGCCGAGGCCGGGGTCACTGGCGCAGGCGCGGGTGGCGCAGGTGCCGGCGCCGGGGGTGCTGGCGCGGCAACCGGTGTCGGCGGTGGCGCCTCGACTGGCTTGGGCTGCGGCTTGGCCACGGGTTTGGGCACTGGCTTGGGTTTCGGGACCGGCTTGGGCGCGGGCTTGGCGGCCAGTTCGTCGACCACTGGTGGCGGTGGCGGCGGCTGGACCACAGGGGCCGGTGGCGGCGGCTCGACTACCGGTGGTGCGGGCGCGGCAAACTCGATGGTCATGGGCGGAATCTTCGGCGGGATGACCGGCAGCTCAGGGGTCGGCTGGTGGCTGACCCAGTACGCCGCCGCGCCGTGCAGCACCAGCACCAGCAGGCCCAGCACCAGCTTGTCGCGACGCTTGAGGCCGCTGACCGGCGTGCGTTGCAGGCGCAACTGGCCCAGCGGCAGGCGCAGCGTGCGTCCGAGCTCGACCAGGTCACCCGATGCCGGGCGCCATGGCTGGTCGTAGGCCCTGACGGCCGTCTGGACATTGCCCATTGCTAAAACTCCTGGGGTTCTTGATTCAGGTGTGTGGCTGAATCATCGGTGCCAGGTGCTTAGCTCATAAAGAAATGTTTAAACTTAAAATTAGACCTTAATGGAATAATGATTTTCATGGTCTTTCCATAGCCCGCGTCGTTCGCGGCCTGCCGCAGAACAGCTCAAGAATGATGCCTTATAGGCATTCAAAATATTCGTTCAAGGCATCAATTCACCGCGAGGGCTTCGCCCTCGATCGCGGCACAAGGCCGCTCCTACACAAGAGATCGCGGTGCCCTGTAGGAGCGGCCTTGTGCCGCGATGGGCTGCGCAGCAGCCCCGGCAATCTCGCAGGCAATAAAAAACCCGGGACCATGCCCGGGTTTTCCATCACAAGCGCCGGCTCAGATATCCGCCACCTTCTGCCACACCTTCGGCCGGAAGAACAACGTCTCCCCCCGCGCCAGCCCGGTGAGGCTGTCGTGATCCTTGACCACCTCGGCCTCAATCAGCTCGCTCTGCCCTTCCACCTTCAGCGTCACCCGCGTGGTCGCACCCAGCGGACGGATATCGCGCACTTCGGCGGCATGATGCCCCTCGGTCTCATGGCGCGACAGCGACACCTCGTGCGGACGGAACAGCACGTGGTGCCCTTCGCTCAGCGCCAGGCGGTTGGAATCACCAAGGAAGTGATAGACGAAGTCGTTGGCCGGTTTCTCGTACACCTCGCCGGGCGAACCGATCTGCTCGATCACGCCCTTGTTCATCACCACGATACGGTCGGCGACTTCCATGGCCTCTTCCTGGTCGTGGGTGACGAACACCGAGGTCAGGTTGATGTCCTCGTGCAGCCGCGCCAGCCAACGGCGCAGCTCCTTGCGCACCTTGGCATCCAGCGCCCCGAACGGCTCGTCGAGCAGCAGTACCTTGGGCTCCACCGCCAGGGCACGGGCCAGGGCGATACGCTGGCGCTGGCCACCGGACAGCTGCTCGGGGTAGCGGTCGGACAACCAGTCGAGCTGGACCATGTTCAACAGTTCATGGACCTTCTCGGCGATCTTGCTCTCGCTCGGGCGCTCGCCCTTGGGCTTCATGCGCAGGCCGAAGGCGACGTTGTCGAACACGCTCATGTGGCGGAACAGCGCGTAGTGCTGGAATACGAAACCGACGTTGCGATCGCGCACATCATGGCCGGACACGTCCTCGCCGTGGAACACGATGCTGCCGTTGTCCGGGGTCTCGAGGCCGGCGATGATGCGCAAAAGGGTGGTCTTGCCGCAGCCGGACGGGCCGAGCAAGGCCACCAGCTCGCCGCTGTGGATATCCAGGTTGATGTTGTCCAGGGCCTGGAAGCTGTTGAAGCGCTTGCTGACGTTACGAACTTCGATCGACATGAATCATTCCTCCGCGGCGCTGTGGCGCAGGCGGTTAATACGGTTCTCGCTCCACTGCTTGAGCAGCAGGATGAAGAGCGCCAGGATCAGCAGCAGGCTGGCCACGCTGAAGGCCGCGACGTGGTTGTACTCGTTGTAGAGGATCTCCACGTGCAGCGGCAAGGTGTTGGTGACGCCGCGGATATGGCCCGACACCACCGACACCGCGCCGAACTCGCCCATGGCCCGGGCGGTGCACAGCACCACGCCGTAGATCAGGCCCCATTTGATGTTCGGCAGGGTGACGTGCCAGAACATCTGCCAGCCGTTGGCGCCGAGCAGGCGCGCGGCCTCCTCTTCTTGCGTGCCCTGCTCCTGCATCAGCGGGATCAGTTCACGGGCGACAAACGGCACGGTGACGAAGATGGTCGCCAGGACGATGCCCGGCAGGGCGAAGACGATCTGGATATCGTGATCCTGCAGCCACGGCCCGAACAGGCCTTGCGCGCCGAACATCAGCACGTAGACCAGGCCGGCGATCACCGGTGACACCGAGAACGGCAGGTCGATCAGGGTTACCAGCACGCTCTTGCCGCGGAACGTGTACTTGCTCACGCACCAGGCGGCGGACACGCCGAACACCAGGTTCAGCGGCACCGAGATGGCCACGGCCAGCAGGGTCAGCTTCAATGCCGACAACGCGTCGGCCTCGAAGATCGCTTCGAAGAACGTGCCGAAGCCGTTCTTCAGCGCCTGCGACACCACGATCACCAGCGGCAGCGCCAGGAACAGCGCGAAGACGATCCAGGCCAGGGTGATCAGCACCCGGCGCGAGGTGGCGCTGCTGCGTCGGGCGGCGTTGGCGGCGGCGGTTGCGCTCATGGGTTGACTAGACATTGCCGGCCTCCTTCAAGGGGTTTCGATGCGTCGCTGCAGCAGGTTGATCAGCAGCAGCAGGATGAAGGAAACCACCAGCATCAGCACGCCGATGGCGGTGGCGCCGGTGTAGTCGTACTGGTCGAGCTTGACCATGATCAGCAACGGCAGGATCTCGGTCTTCATCGGCATGTTGCCGGCGATGAAGATCACCGAACCGTACTCGCCCACGCCCCGGGCGAAGGCCAGGGCGAAACCGGTCAGCCAGGCTGGCAGCAAAGCCGGCGCCAGCACATGACGGAACACCTGCAAGGGCTTCGCACCCAGGCAGGCGGCGGCCTCTTCCACTTCACGTGGGATGTCGGCCAGCACCGGCTGCACCGTACGCACCACGAACGGCAGGGTGACGAAGGTCAGCGCCAGGGTGATGCCCAGGGGGGTGTAGGCGATTTTGAAGCCGAGGTCGGTGGCGAACTGGCCGACCCAGCCCGCCGGAGCGTACAGGGCGGTCAGGGCGATGCCGGCGACGGCAGTGGGCAAGGCGAACGGCAGGTCGATCATCGCATCGATGATCTTGCGCCCGGGGAAGGTATAGCGCACCAGCACCCAGGCCAGCAGGGTGCCGATCACACCGTTGATGATGGCGGCGAACAGGGCGGTGCCGAAACTCAGTTTCAGCGCGGCGATGACCCGTGGCGCGCTGACGATATTCCAGAACTGCTCCCAGGTGAGCTGCGAGGCATGGATGAACATGGCCGCCAGCGGTATCAGCACGATCAGGCTGAGGTACACCAAGGTGTAGCCCAGCGTCAGCCCGAAGCCGGGTATGACGGGGGAAATGCGACGTGACATAAAGGTCCCTGGTTGAACGCACGAAGCCCGGAAAGGCTCCCGGGCTGGTGCTAGCTTCTGAATCCCGGGGCTGCTGAGCAGCCCTTTCGCGGCACAAGGCCGCTCCTACAACAGCACGCGATCTCCTGTAGGAGCGGCCTTGCGCCGCGAAAGGGCCGCACAGCGGCCCCGCTTTTCCCTGGCGTTTACTGTGCCTGATAGATCTGGTCGAACACCCCACCATCATTGAAGAACTTCGGCTGCGCAGTCTTCCAGCCCCCGAAGTCCTTGTCGATGGTCACCAGGTCCAGTTTCGGGAACTGCTTGCCGAATTCGGCGGCGACCTTGGCGTCACGCGGACGGTAGAAGTTTTCTGCGGCGATCTTCTGGCCAGCCGGGCTGTACAGGTGCTTGAGGTATTCCTCGGCGATCTTTTCGTTGCCCTTCTTCTCGGCGTTCTTGTCGACCACCGCCACCGGTGGCTCGGCCAGGATCGACAGCGAAGGCACGACGATCTCGAACTTGTCGGCGCCGCCGTCTTCCTTCAACGCCAGGAAGGCCTCGTTTTCCCAGGCCAGCAGCACATCGCCCTGGCCGTTGTTGACGAAGGTGATGGTCGAGCCACGGGCGCCGGTATCGAGCACCGGCACGTGCTTGAACAGCTCCTGCACGTAGGCCTTGGCCTTGTCTTCATTGCCGCCGGCCTTGAGGCCATAGGCCCAGGCGGCGAGGAAGTTCCAGCGGGCGCCGCCGGAGGTTTTCGGGTTGGGGGTGATGACCGAGACGTCCTTCTTGATCAGGTCGCCCCAGTCCTTGATGCCTTTCGGGTTGCCCTTGCGCACCAGGAACACGATGGTCGAGGTGTACGGCGTGCTGGCATCCGGCAGGCGCTTCTGCCAGTCCTCCGGCAGGGTCTTGCCGAGCTTGGCGATCTCGTCGATGTCGCCGGCCAGGGCCAGGGTCACCACATCGGCGCGCAGGCCGTCGATCACCGCGCGCCCCTGCTTGCCCGAACCGCCATGGGATTGCTGGATCTTCACCTGGTCGCCCGGATGGGCGGCCTGCCAATGCTTGATGAACTCGGCGTTGTACTGCTGGTACAGCTCGCGGGTCGGGTCATAGGACACGTTCAGCAGTTCGTAGTCCTTGGCGATCGCGGAACCGGCAAAAACGGCACTGGCCAGGGCGGCAAGCGCATAACGGCGGATGGACATGGTGAAGCTCCCGATTGGCATTTTTCTAGTTTTTGAAGTGATGCGGTGTCAGCCGGACTTGTTGCCGGGCTGCTGCAGGCGGAACTTCTCCTTGCGTTCGATCTGCACCACCTGGGCGTTATGCACGGTGATCTCCACCGCGCCGAAGCGCAGGTCGCGCAGCGCGCTCTGGATTTCACGCAGAATGGTGGCTTCGTCCTGACCGTCGATGCTGCGCAGAGATGCACTCATGCTCGTTCTCCTGTGAGTAAGGGTGCCGGGCAGAGGTTTGAAGGGGATTTGCGCCTGGCTTGAAGGCAATACTAGTGAGGCGCGGATATTCTTAAAAATACTGTTTAAGAATGTTTATATAACCAACTTTAGACAAGTGACCTGTAGGAGCGGCCTTGTGTCGCGATGGGCTGCGCAGCAGCCCCCGACAATTCTGCTAGATGCCCAGATCCTGGGGCCGCTGCGCAGCCCATCGCGACACAAGGCCGCTCCTACAGGAGTCAATGTGGTCGCGGGGTTTTGTCCTGTGGCTCGCGAATCTTGTACCAGGCCACATACAGCGCTGGCAGGAACAGCAGCGTCAGCAGCGTTGCGCTGATGATGCCGCCGATCATGGCGTAGGCCATCGGCCCCCAGAACACTTCCCGGGCGATCGGAATCATGCCCAGGCTCGCCGCCGCCGCCGTCAGCAGGATCGGCCGGCGCCGGTGGTTGGTCGCCTCCACCACCGCATCCCAGGGCGAATAACCCTGCTCCTCGAACTCGTCGATCTGGGTCACCAGGATCACCGAGTTGCGGATGATGATACCGGCCAGGGCAAGAATCCCGAGAATCGCCACGAAGCCCATGGGCGTGCCCGTGGGCACCAGCGCCACCACCACGCCAATCAACCCCAGCGGCGCGACGCTGACCACCAGGAACAGCTTCTGCACGCTGTGCAGCTGGATCATCAGGAAGGTCGCCATCAGGAACAGCATCAGCGGGATCACGGCGGCGATCGGCCCCTGGGCCTTGGCGCTCTCTTCCACCGTACCACCGGTGGCCACGTCGTAGCCCACCGGCAGCTTGCCGGCGAAGTCATCGATGCCGGGCTTGAGTTCGGCCACCAGGTCGGTGGGCTGGATGTCACCGACCACCGAGGCCTTGATGGTGATGGTCGGCTTGCGGTCGCGGCGCCACACCAGCGGCTGCTCCTGCTCGTAGCGCACGGTGGCGAAGGCCAGCAGCGGGATCGAGGCGCCGCTGGGCGTGACGATCTGCAGGTTCTGCAAGGTATCCGGCGAGCCGCGTTCGCTGTCCTCGGCGCGGGCCACCACGTTGACCAGGTAGATGTTGTCGTTGACCTGGGTGACCGGCACGCCGCTGACGATGCTGTTCATCACATTGGCCACGTCCTCGGACGACAGGCCCAGCTGGCGCGCCTTGTCCTGGGCGATCTCGATGCGCAGCACCTTGCCGGGCTCGTTCCAGTCGTAGATCATCTCGCCGATGTGTTCGTTGCTGTCGAGCAGGGTCGCCAGCTCGATGGCATGCCGGCGCACCTGGTCGATATCCTTGCCGCTGACCCGGTACTGGATCGGTCGACCCACCGGTGGACCCATCTCCAGCGACTGGACGTTGGTACCGATACCGACGAACTCCTCGTGCAGCAGCTTCTGCAGGCGCTGCATCATGCCCTCGCGCTCCTCGAAGCCCTTGCTGACGATCACCAGCTGGGCGTAGTACGGGTTCTGCAACTGCTGGTCGAGGGGCAGGTAGAAGCGAATCGCGCCCTGGCCGATGTAGGTACTCCAGCGCACCAGGTCCGGGTCGTCCTTGATCCTCGCCTCCAGGCGGTCGACGACCTTGCGCGTTTCCTCGATCGAGGCGTTCTGCGGCAGGTTCAGGTCGACCAGGATCTCCGGCCGGTCCGACGACGGGAAGAACTGGTTCTGCACGAAACGCATGCTGAAGATCGACAGGGCGAACAGCAGCACCGTGCCGATGATGGTCAGCCAGCGGTGGCGCATGCACCACAGCAACCCGCCCTCGAATGCCCGGCCGACACGCCCGGGCTCGGCCTCGTGCGCCTTGAGCTTGCTGCTGCTGAGAATGTGCACACCCAGCACCGGTGCGAAGAACACCGCCACCACCCAGGACACCAGCAAGGCCACGGCGATCACCGCGAACAGGGTGTAGGTGTACTCGCCCGCGGAGCTGGCATTAAGACCGATCGGCACGAAGCCGGCCACCGTCACCAGGGTGCCGGTGAGCATGGGGAACGCCGTGGAGGTGTAGGCGAAGGTGGCCGCCTGCTCCTTGGTCTCGCCCATCTCCAGGCGCGTGACCATCACCTCGACGGTGATCATCGCGTCATCCACCAGCAGGCCCAGGGCGATGATCAGCGCACCAAGCGAGATCCGCTGCATGGTGATGTCGCTGTATTCCATGAACACGAAGACCATGGCCAGCACCAGCGGGATCGAGCAGGCCACCACCAGCCCCGCGCGGATGCCGAGGCTGACGAAGCTCACCGCCAGGACGATCACCACGGCTTCGAACAACGCGCTGGTGAAGCCGCCGACCGCCTGCTTGACCACCACCGCCTGGTCGGACACGTTGTGCACGCCAACGCCCACCGGCAGGTCGCGGACGACGCGGTCCATCCGCGCCTTCAGGGCCGCGCCGAACACCTCGATGTTGGCGCCGGCCTTCATGCCGATCGCCAGGCCGATGGCGGTCTGGCCGTTGAAGCGGAACATCGGCGACGGCGGATCGACATAGCCGCGCTCGATATCGGCGATGTCGGCCAGGCGGAAGAAGCGGTCGTTGATGCGCAGGTTCACCGTCTGCAGGTCCTTCTCCGAGGCGAACTGCCCGGTGGTGCGCACCGAGATGCGCTCGGGCCCGGCCTCGATCACCCCGGCCGGGGTCACCGCGTTCTGCTGCTGCAGGGCCTGCATGGCCTGGCCCTGGTCGATGCCCAGCGCGGCCAGCTTGCGGGTGGAGAAATTCAGGTACAGCACTTCGTCCTGGGTACCGATCAGCTCGACCTTGCCGATATTGGGCACTTCGCGCACTTCGGCCCGCGCCACCTCGACATAGTCGCGCAGCTGGCGCAGGGTGAGGCCGTCGGCGGTGAAGGCGTAGATCGAACCGAACACGTCACCGAACTCATCGTTGAAGGCGGGCCCCTGGATGCCTGCGGGGAACTGTCCGCGGATGTCCTGGATCTTTTTGCGCACCTGGTACCAGATCTCGGGGATGTCCTTGGCCTTGGTGGTGTCGCGCAGGTAGACGTAGACCGTGGATTCGCCCGGGCGGGTATAGCTTTTCACGTAGTCGAGCGAATCGAGCTCTTCGAGCTTCTTCTCGATGCGGTCGGTGACCTGATACAGGGTCTCGTCCTGGGTGGCGCCGGGCCAGCGGGTCTGGATGACCATGGTCTTGATGGTAAAGGACGGGTCTTCCTCACGGCCGAGGTTGAAGTAGGAGAAGATCCCCATCAGCAGGCCGACGAACATCAGGTACCAGACGAAGGACTGGTGCTTCAGCGCCCACTCCGAGAGGTTGAAGCTTCCTTTCATTGCGCGTCCTCGTCGAAGGTGACCTTCTGGCCGGGCTTGAGGCTGTTCACTCCAGCGGTCACCACGCGCTCGCCGGGCTGCACGCCGGAGGCCAGGACGATGCTGTCGGCGGTACGCTCGATCAACGCGACGTCACGGGTGGCCACGGTTTTCTGCTGCGGATCGACCACCCACACCTGGGTCTTGCCGTCACGTTCGAGCAGCGCGGTCAGCGGCAACTCGCTGCGCGGGCTCACCGCCGAGGTCAGGGTGACGCTGACCGCGGTGCCCAGGTGGAAGGCATCGGGCGTGCTGGTCAGGGTCAAGCGGGCGCGACGGGTACGGGTGGTGGCGTCGGCCTGTGGCTCGAGCTCGCGCAGCGTGGCGGTGGTGTTGATGCTCGGGTCGAGCTGCGAAGCGACGGTAAAGGTGAGGTCCTTGTTCAACTGTTCGGCGAGCGGGATCGGCAGGTCGATCACCGCCTCCTTGACGTCCGGGCGGGCCAGGGTGACGACCGCCTGACCGGCGCTGACGGTCTGCCCCGCCTCGGCCTGCCAGGCGGTGACCACCGCCGCATGATCACTGCGCAGGGTGCTGTAGCCGAGCTGGTCGCGGGCCTGGCTGACCGCCGAGTGCGCCTGGTCCAGCGCGGCGCCGGTGGTCTTCAGGTCGGTCTGGGCGATGTCCAGCTGGGCCTGGGCGCCGACACCACGGTCGTACAACTGCTGCTGGCGGCGGGCATTGGCCTGGGCATTGATCCATTGCGCCTGGACCTTGGCCAGGTCGCCTTCTGCGGCGCGCAACTGGTTCTGCTGGTCGGTCGGGTCGAGGGTGGCCAGGGTGTCGCCAGGGCTTACCCGGGCGCCGACATCCAGCCAGCGCCGGGCGATGCGTCCGGACACCCGAAACCCCAGGGTGCTTTCGTAGCGGGCCTGGATGGCGCCGGCAAAGCGGCCCAGCTGCGACTGGACCTGCGGCTCGACCAGCGTCGACAGCACCGGGCGTATCGCCTCAGGCGGCGCCTCATCGCCCCCGCAGGCAGCGAGCATCAGGCTGGCGGACACTATCAGCAACTGACGTTTCATGGTGCAGCCCCTCCGTCCTTGGCGCTGACCTTCTCGACCTGCATGCCCGGGTGCAGCAACTGCCCACCGCCCACCACCACGGTCTCGCCGCCCTTGATACCGTCAGCGATCACCACCTTGCCGGTGAGGTAGCGCGCCACCTGGACCTTGCGCAACTCGACCTTGTCGCCCTCGCCCACCACCCACACCGCCGGCTCCTTCAGCGCCTTGGTCAGCGCCGACCACGGCAATTCGATGCTGGGCCGGCCCTGAGTGTTGCCGGTGGCCGTGACCGGTGAGCCCAACTGCATGCCCGCCGGCACGTTGCGCAGCGCGACCTTGACCTGCACCGTGCCGCTCTCGGCGGACACCGTCGGAGTGATCTCGCGGACCCGGCCCTCGGCCTTGATCGCCGGGTTGTCCAGCAAACTGACGACGACGCCCTCATCACTGGGGGACTTCACCAGCAGCGATTCGTAGACATTGAACACCGCGTCACGGTCGCCATCGACCGCCAGGCTGAAGATCGGCATGGTCGCCTGCACCACCTGGCCAACCTCGGCCTGGCGCGCGGTGATCACCCCGTCGGCTTCGGACACCAGCGCCGTGTAGCTCAGCTGCTCGTTGGCGTTGGCCAACTGCGCCTGGGCGGCCTTCAGCGCGCTCTGGCTGCTGCGCAGCGCGGCTTCGGCGGAATCGTACTCACTCTGGCTGGTGTAGCCCTTGGGCAGGAGCTTCTGTTGGCGCACGAACGCGGCGCTGGTCTGGGTGACCCGCGCCTGCTCGGCGAACACCTCGGCCTTGGCCGAGTCGACGTTGTTCTGCAGGTCCTTGGGGTCCAGGCGCGCCAGCACCTGGTTGGCCTTGACGTGGTCGCCGACATCGACGCCGCGGGCGATGATCTTGCCGCCCACGCGGAACGACAGGTCGGTCTGCACCCGCGCCTGCACGTCACCGGTCAAGGTGACCCGGGCGGCAAAGTCGGTGGGCTGCACCTGTTGCACCGCGACCCGGGGCAATACCGGGGCGGCCTCCTCCTTGCCACAGCCCGCAAGCATGAACAGCAGCCCCAGGCAAACGACCATCGGCGGACGCGTTACCGTCATGCAGGCTCCTTGCTTCGACAAAGGGTGAGAGGGATGCGTTTGAAGCGTAGATCAGGGATGGACAAACGACACCGATGTCGGCTCAACAAAGCACAGCGCTATCGGCGATACTGCCAGCCAGACGCTCAAGGACACCGCCGATGCTGACCACCCTGGCCATTGCCAACTACCGCTCGATCAACCAGCTGGTGATGCCGCTGGGGCGGCTCAACGTGATCACCGGTGCCAACGGCAGCGGCAAGTCCAACCTGTACAAAGCCTTGCGCCTGCTGGCCGAGACCGCCCGCGGCGGTGTGGTCAATGCGCTGGCTGCCGAGGGCGGGCTGGAGTCGACCTTCTGGGCCGGCCCCGAGAAGCTCACCCGGCGCATGCTCAACGGCGAGGTGCCAGTGGAGGGCGGGCCACGCCAGCAGGCCAGGCGCCTGAAGATGGGCTTTGCCAGCGAAGACTTCGGCTACGCGATCAGCCTCGGCCTGCCCGAACCCAGCCGGTCGCAGTTCGCCCTGGACCCGCAGATCAAGCAGGAGACGATCTGGGCCGGCCCCCTGTGCCGCCCCTCCAGCCAGCTGGTGCAACGCAACGCAGGGATGGTCAAGGCCCGTGACGGTCGCCAATGGCAGGTGCTGCACCAGCACATGACCGAATTCGACAGCCTGTTCGACCAGGTCGGCAGTCTCCAGGGCTCCCCCGAGGTGCCGCATCTGCGCGAGCAGATCCGCAGCTGGCGCTTCTACGACCATTTCCGTACCGATGCCGAAGCCCCAGCCCGGCAATCGCGACTGGGAACGCGCACGCCGGTGCTGCATCACGACGGCCGCGACCTCGCCGCCGCGCTGCAGACCATCGACGAGATCGGTGACCTGCAGGCCCTGCAGGACGCGGTGGGCGACGCCTTTCCCGGCGCCCGGCTCGCGGTCGACGCCCAGCCTGGCGGCCTGTTCGGCCTGCGTTTCCACCAGGCCGGGCTGCTGCGGCCGCTGAGCGCTGCGGAGTTGTCCGACGGGACCTTGCGCTACCTGTTGCTGGTGGCTGCCCTGCTCACGCCGCGCCCGCCGAGCATGATGGTGCTCAACGAGCCGGAAACCAGCCTGCACCCGGACCTGTTGCCAGCACTGGCGCGCCTGATCCGCCGAGCGGCGCAGCAATGTCAGGTGTGGGTGGTATCGCACGCGCCCCGGCTGGTGGCGGCGCTGGAGGAGGACGAGGGCTGCAACTCGATCCACTTGGAGAAAACGCTGGGACAAACCGGGATCGTCGGGCAGGGCATGCTCGATGAACCGGCCTGGTACTGGCCGGACCAAGGCTGAAAAGATCGCGGGGCAAGTCGCATCGGCGCACCGCCGCTCCCACGCCGGTCATTGGCGTGGGAGCGGGCTTGCCCCGCGATGGGTTGGCTCAGGCCTGCGCTGCGGCCTGGGCCGGACGGCGGGTCTGCGGCTGCGAGACGTTAGCCGCGGCGCCTTCTTCGATAGCCTGCTGGATCGCACGGCGGCGGCGCTCTTCGGCCTGGCGGCTGAAGTACCAGACCAGGAAGGTCACCAGCGACACCGACAACAGGATCAGGCTGGCCACGGCGTTGATCTCCGGCTTCACGCCCAGGCGCACGGCCGAGAACACTTCCATCGGCAGGGTGGTCGAGCCCGGGCCGGAGACGAAGCTGGCCAGCACCAGGTCATCAAGCGACAGGGCGAACGACATCATGCCACCCGCCGCCAGCGATGGCGCGATCATCGGGATGGTGATCAGGAAGAACACCTTCCACGGCTTGGCGCCCAGGTCCATGGCCGCCTCCTCGATGGACAGGTCCAGCTCGCGCAGGCGCGCCGACACCACCACCGCCACATAGGCGGCGCAGAACGTGGTGTGGGCGATCCAGATGGTGACGATGCCCCGTTCCTGCGGCCAGCCGATCATCTGTGCCATGGCCACGAACAGCAGCAGCAGCGACAGACCGGTGATCACCTCGGGCATCACCAGCGGCGCGGTGACCAGGCCACCGAACAGGGTGCGGCCCTTGAAGCGGGTGACCCGGGTCAGCACGAAAGCCGCCAGGGTACCCAGCGCCACGGCGGCGACCGCCGTATAGCAGGCGATCTCCAACGAGCGCATCACCGACCCCATCAGCTGGGTATTGTCGAGCAGGCCGACGTACCACTTCACCGACCAGCCGCCCCACACCGTCACCAGCTTCGAGGCGTTGAACGAGTAGATCACCAGGATCAGCATCGGCAGGTAGATGAACAGCAAGCCGAGCACCAGCATCAGCTTGGAGAAACTGAAGCGTTTCATGCGCGGCCCTCCATCTCTTTGGCCTGGCTACGGTTGAACAGCAGGATCGGCACGATCAGGATCGCCAGCATCACCACCGCCAGGGCGGACGCCACCGGCCAGTCGCGGTTGTTGAAGAACTCCTGCCACAGCACTTTACCGATCATCAGGGTTTCCGGGCCGCCCAGCAGTTCAGGGATGACGAACTCGCCCACCACCGGGATGAACACCAGCATGCAGCCGGCGATGATGCCGTTCTTCGACAGCGGCACGGTGATCTTCCAGAAGCTGTTGAAGGTGCTCGAACCCAGGTCCGATGCGGCTTCGAGAAGGCTCTCGTCGTGCTTCACCAGGTTGGCGTACAGCGGCAGGATCATGAACGGCAGGTACGAATAGACCACGCCGATATACACCGCCAGGTTGGTGTTGAGGATCTGCAGCGGCTGGTCGATCAGGCCCAGCCACAGCAGGAAGCTGTTGAGCAGCCCGTTGTTGCTGAGGATGCCCATCCAGGCATAGACGCGGATCAGGATCGCGGTCCAGGTCGGCATCATGATCAGCAGCAGCAGGACGGTCTGCGACTCCTTCCTGGCCTTGGAGATGGCGTAGGCCATCGGGTAGCCAATCAGCAGGCACAGCAAAGTGCTGAAGAAGGCCACCTTCAAAGAGCCGAGGTAAGCCGCGATGTACAGCTCGTCCTCGGTCAGCAGGCCGTAGTTGGCCAGGTTCAGCACCAGCTGCACCTTGCCTTCGAGA
This sequence comes from Pseudomonas sp. TE31087, assembly GCF_057284075.1. NCBI lineage: Bacteria > Pseudomonadati > Pseudomonadota > Gammaproteobacteria > Pseudomonadales > Pseudomonadaceae > Pseudomonas > Pseudomonas sp. TE31087. The sequence continues at coordinate 4,579,778 of NZ_JBXVNN010000001.1, read as the reverse complement.
TAGGTATAGATCTCGGTGTACGGCGGAATCGCCACGTCAGCTTCGGCGAAGCTGATCTTCAGGACGATGAAGAACGGCAGCATGAAGAACAGGAACAGCCAGATGAACGGCACACCGATCACCAGGTGCCGCCCCTCGGGAACAAGGCGCTGGAAGGCTCGCTTGAGCTTGCGAAGTTTCATGACCGCAGTACCACGCCGCTGTCGTCTTCCCACCACACGTAGACTTCGTCATCCCAGGTCGGGCGGTTGCCCTGGCGCTCGGCGTTGGCAACGAACGACTGGACGATCTTGCCGCCGGGCAGCTCGACGTAGAACACCGAGTGACCGCCGAGGTAGGCGATGTCGTGGACCTTGCCGCGCGACCAGTTGTGTTCGCAGGTCGGCTGCTCGGTGGTGACCAGCAGCTTCTCCGGACGCAGGGCGTAGGTGATGTGCTTGTCCTCGACCGAGGTGGTGACGCCATGGCCGACGTAGATCTTGCGCTCCAGCTCCGGGCTGGCGATGACCGCATGGCCTTCGGCGTCGTCGACCACTTCGCCTTCGAACAGGTTGACGTTGCCGATGAACTCGCAGACCAGGCGGCTGGTCGGGGTTTCATAGATATCGATCGGGCTGCCAATCTGGGCGATCCAGCCCAGGTGCATGATGGCGATGCGCTGGGCCATGGTCATGGCCTCTTCCTGGTCGTGGGTCACCATCACGCAGGTCACGCCCACGCGCTCGATGATCTCCACCAGTTCCAGCTGCATCTGCGAGCGCAGCTTCTTGTCCAGCGCGCCCATGGGCTCGTCGAGCAGCAGCAATTTCGGACGCTTGGCCAGCGAACGGGCCAGGGCCACGCGCTGGCGCTGGCCACCGGACAGCTGGTGCGGCTTGCGCTTGGCGTACTGGGTCATGTGCACCAGCTTGAGCATCTCGGCCACGCGGGCGTCGATCTCGGCCTTGGGCATCTTGTCCTGCTGCAGGCCGAAGGCGATGTTCTGCGCCACGGTCATGTGCGGGAACAGCGCGTAGGACTGGAACATCATGTTGATCGGCCGCTCGTAGGGCGGCATGTCGGTGATGTCGACGCCATCGAGGAAGATCCGCCCTTCGGTCGGACGCTCGAAGCCGGCCAGCATGCGCAGCAAGGTCGATTTGCCGGACCCGGAGCCACCCAGCAGGGCGAAGATCTCACCCTTGCGGATTTCCAGGGACACATCGTCCACGGCTACCGTTTCGTCGAATTTTTTCGTGACCCGGTCGATCTTGACCAGCACCTGCTTGGGTTGCTGGCCACCCTCGAGGGCTTTCTTATAGGCACCGGAGGCAACTGCCATGAGTGAAACTCCCAACAAGATTTATGTGCCCGCCGCTGCGCTGGCGGGCCTGGATTGTTACTTGCCCGACTTGACCTTGGTCCAGCTGCGGGTCATCAAACGTTGCACCTTGGGTGGCAACTCGGCGTTGACGAACATCTTGTCCAGCACTTCCTGCGGTGGGTAAACCGCGGCGTCAGTCCTCACGGCCTGGTCCATCAGGTCGCCAGCCTTGGGGTTCGGGTTGGCGTAACCGACGTAATCACTGACCTGGGCGATCACCTCAGGTTTCAGCAAATAGTTGATGAAGGCGTGGGCCTCCTTGACGTTGCGGGCGTCCTTGGGAATCGCCAGCACATCGAACCAGAGGTTGCCGCCTTCCTTGGGAATGGCGTAGGCCAGTTTCACGCCCTTTTTCGCCTCTTCGGCGCGGGCTTTGGCCTGGAACACGTCGCCGGAGAAACCGGCGGCCACGCAGATATCGCCGTTGGCGAGATCGGAGATGTACTTCGAGGAGTGGAAGTAGGTCACGTACGGGCGCACGGCCAGCAGTTTCTCTTCCGCCTTCTGGTAGTCCTTGGGGTTGCTGCTGTTCGGGTCCAGGCCCATGTAGTTGAGCACCGCCGGAAGCATCTCGTCGGCCGAGTCGAGGAAGGCCACGCCGCATTTGCTGAGCTTCTTCATGTTCTCGGGCTCGAACAGCACCGCCCAGGAGTCGATCTTGTCGGTGCCCAGTACCGCCTTGACCTTCTCGACGTTGTAGCCGATGCCATTGGTGCCCCACAGGTAGGGGACGGCGTACAGGTTGCCCGGATCGTTCTTTTCCAGGCGCTTCATCAGCGCCGGGTCGAGGTTCGCGTAGTTGGGCAGCAGGTTGCGGTCGAGCTTCTGGAACGCGCCCGCCTTGATCTGCTTGCCGAGGAAATGGTTGGACGGCACGACCACGTCATAGCCGGTACGTCCGGCCAGCAGCTTGCCTTCCAGCGTCTCGTTGCTGTCGAAGACGTCGTATTTCGGGGTGATGCCGGTTTCCTTCTGGAACTCGGCGAGGGTATTCGGGCCGACGTAGTCGGACCAGTTGTAGATGTGCACCGTGGGCGCCGCTTGGACGCTGCAAGCCAGCGTCAGACCCGCTCCAGCCATCAAGGCCTTGCGAAAAACAGAAATAGACAAGTGGGTAGTCCTCACAGTCAGTGCCTCAAGTGGCGGAAAAACTCGGCCGCACACGCAAAACCGGCGCGCAACTTACCTTCACGGCGTGGATGCCGCAAACTTATTTGCCGTTACCTGCCTCTGGGCCGGGAACCCCCGGCCCAGAGGGCCTTGCATCGGGCTTACTTGCCCGACTTGATCTTGGTCCAGCTGCGGGTGATATCACGCTGGGCAGCCTTTTCCGGCGCCTTGATGGCGTACAGCTGCGCCTTCACTTCCTCGGACGGATAGATGGCCGGGTCGCTGGTGATGTCCTTGTCGACGAACTCGGTGGCCGCCTTGTTGCCGTTCGGGAAACGCACGGCGTTGGTAATACCGGCCATCACTTTCGGCTGCAGCAGGTATTCCATGAACTTGTAGGCAGCGTCGACGTTCTCGGCGTCTTTCGGAATGGCGACCATGTCATAGAAGGTGCCGGCACCCTCCTTCGGAATGACATAGTTCAGCTTGACCTTGTCGCCAGCCTCGTGGGCACGGGCCTTGGACTGCTCCAGGTCACCCGAGTAACCGACCGCCACGCAGATGTTGCCGTTGGCCAGGTCCGAGATGTACTTGGAGGAGTGGAAGTAGGTGATCGACGGACGAATCTTCAGGAACAGATCTTCTGCCGCTTTCAGGTCTTCTTTCTTGGTGCTGTCGCTCGGCTTGCCCAGGTAGTGCAGCGCGGCCGGGATCATCTCGGTCGGTGCATCGAGGAAGCTCACGCCACAGCTTTTGAGTTTTTCGATGTTCTCGGGCTTGAACACGACATCCCACGAGTCGATCTTGTCCACGCCCAGTGCGGCCTTGACCTTCTCCGGGTTGTAACCGATGCCGATGGAACCCCACATGTAGGGAAAGGCAAACTTGTTGCCCGGGTCGCTGGCATCGCCAACAGCCTTGAGCAAGGCCGGGTCGAGGTTCTTCCAGCTAGGCAGCTTGGAGCGGTCAAGCTCCTGGTATACGCCGGCCTTGATCTGCTTGGCCAGGAAGTTGTTGGACGGCACGACGATGTCGTAGCCCGACTTGCCCGCCAGCAGCTTGGCTTCGAGGGTCTCGTTGCTGTCGAAGACGTCGTAGACGACCTTGATGCCGGTCTCTTTCTCGAAGTTGGCCACGGTGTCCGGGGCGATGTAGTCCGACCAGTTGTAAACGTGCAGCACCTTGTCGTCAGCCTGAACAGCGGTGGCCATGGCACCCATCAGGGCGGCGGCCAGCAACGTCTTGCCCAATTTCTTCATGCGTAATGCTCCAGAATTTATTATCAAGCCATCTGTTCAGCAGCCAGGTACCACGGGACGCGCGTTGGGCGACTAAACAGCCGTTAGTCTGGCAAGTTACAAGGCGCTGTTTCAACAGAAGCAGGGCCTTGCAACGACATTAATGTCACCTCGCCAGCCTAGCAGACTGTCATTTCACCGCTTCGTAGGTCAGATCCAGGCACTTGCGCGCCTTTTCCACCAGTTCGTCGATCTCTTCGCGACTGATCACCAGCGGCGGCGCGATGATCATGGTGTCGCCCACCGCGCGCATCACCAGGCCGTTCTCGAAGCAGTGGGTGCGGCAGATCATGCCGACGCCCTTGCCCTCGTAGCGGCTGCGGGTGGCCTTGTCCTTGACCAGCTCGATCGCGCCGAGCAGGCCCAGGCCGCGTACCTCGCCCACCAGCGGGTGGTCCTGCAGCTCACGCAGTCGTTTTTGCAAATACGGTGCCGTTTCGGTGCGGGCACACTCGACAATCTTCTCGTCACGCAGGATGCGCAGGTTTTCCAGGCCCACCGCCGCCGCCACCGGGTGGCCGGAGTAGGTGAAGCCGTGGTTGAAATCGCCGCCTTCGCTGATCACCTTGGCCACTTTGTCACGCACGATCACACCGCCCATGGGGATGTAACCGGAAGTCAGGCCCTTGGCGATGGTCATCAGGTCGGGCGCAAGGTCGTAGTAGTCGGAGCCGAACCACTCGCCGGTGCGACCAAAACCGCAGATCACTTCGTCGGCGACGAACAGGATGTCGTACTTGGCGAGGATCTCCTTGACCTTCGGCCAGTAGGTGTCCGGCGGAATGATCACCCCACCCGCGCCCTGAATCGGCTCGGCGATGAACGCGGCGACGTTGTCCTCGCCGACTTCGAGAATTTTCTTCTCCAGCTGTTCGGCCGCCCACACGCCGAACTCGTCCGGGGTCATGTCGCCACCCTCGCCGAACCAGTACGGCTGCGGGATATGCACGATGCCCGGGATCGGTAGGCCGCCCTGCTCGTGCATGCCGCTCATGCCGCCCAGGCACGCACCTGCGAAGGTGGAGCCGTGGTAGCCGTTGATGCGGCCGATGATGGTCTGCTTGTGCGGTTTACCCTTGAGCGCCCAGTAGTGGCGAACCATGCGCAGCACGGTGTCGTTGCCCTCGGAACCGGAGCCGGTGAAGAACACATGGGTCATGCCCTCGGGCGCCACGTCGGTGATCGCCTTGGCCAGCTCCAGCGCCGGCGGGTGGGCGGTCTGGAAGAACAGGTTGTAGTACGGCAGTTCGCGCATCTGCTTTTCTGCCGCCTGCACCAGCTCTTCGCGGCCATAGCCGACCGCCACGCACCACAGGCCAGCCATGCCGTCGAGGATCTTGTGCCCCTCGCTGTCCCACAAATGCACGCCCTGCGCCTTGGTAATGATGCGCGGCCCCTTCTCCTTCAGCTGCTTGTAGTCACTGAAGGGTGCAAGGTGGTGCTCGCCGCTCAGGGTTTGCCATTCACGGGTTTGCGGGTTGTTGACGCTCATGTGCCTCTCCATTTTCCGGTGGCCGCCCGCAGGCGGCCTCAGGGTTGATCACACAGCAAACAGCAGGAACTCACGCTCCCAGGAGCTGATGACGCGCTTGAAGTTCTCATGCTCGGCGCGCTTGGTGGCGACGTAGCCGGTGATGAATTTCTTGCCCAGGTACTGCACCAGCGCGCGGCTGTTCTCCATGCGCTCCAGGGCGTCCTCGATGGTCAGCGGCAGGCGCAGGTTGCGCCGCTCGTAGCCACGGCCCTGCACCGGCGCGCTGGCCTCGATGCCCTCGACCATGCCGATGTAGCCACACAGCAGGCTGGCGGCGATGGCCAGGTAGGGGTTGGCGTCGGCGCCCGGCAGGCGGTTCTCGACCCGGCGGTTCTGCGGGCCGGCATCCGGCACGCGCAGGCCGACGGTACGGTTCTCTTCGCCCCACTCGACGTTCACCGGCGCCGAGGTGTCCGGCAGGAAGCGGCGGAACGAGTTGACGTTGGGGGCGAACAGCGGCAGCGCCTCGGGGATGAACTTCTGCAGGCCGCCGATATGGTGCAGGAACAGCTCGCTCATGCTGCCGTCGGCGTTGGAAAAGATGTTCTTGCCGGTGGCCACGTCGACCACGCTCTGGTGCAGGTGCATCGCGCTGCCCGGCTCGCCGGTCATGGGCTTGGCCATGAAGGTGGCGGCCACGTTGTGCTTGAGCGCGGCCTCGCGCATGGTGCGCTTGAACACCAGGATCTGGTCGGCCAGGTGCAGGGCATCACCGTGACGGAAGTTGATTTCCATCTGCGCGGTGCCGTCTTCGTGGATCAGCGTGTCGAGGTCCAGCTGCTGCAGTTCGCACCAGTCGTAGACATCTTCGAACAGCGGGTCGAATTCGTTGGCCGCCTCGATGGAGAACGACTGTCGGCCAGTTTCCGGGCGGCCGGAACGCCCCACCGGCGGCTGCAGCGGAAAGTCCGGGTCTTCGCTACGCTTGGTGAGGTAGAACTCCATCTCGGGCGCGACGATCGGCTGCCAGCCCTTGTCGGCGTAGAGTTTCAGGACCTTCTTCAATACGTTGCGCGGCGACAGTTCGACCGGGTTGCCCTTTTTGTCGTAGGTGTCGTGGATCACCTGGGCGGTCGGCTCGATGGCCCATGGTACGAGAAACACCGCGTTCTCGTCGGGGCGGCAGATCATGTCGATGTCGGCCGGGTCGAGCAGTTCATAATAGATGTCATCGTCGACATAGTCGCCGGTCACGGTCTGCAGCAGCACGCTCTCGGGCAGGCGCATGCCTTTCTCGGCGATGAATTTGTTGGTGGGCGAGATCTTGCCGCGGGTGATGCCGGTCAGGTCGCTGATCAGGCATTCCACTTCGGTGATCTTGTGCTCTTTCAACCAATCGGTGAGCTGGTCGAGGTTGTGACTCATAAATACCTCAGGAGGTAATGTGGCGCGGTTGCAGGCAACCGGCGGCCACTGACGCCAGGCGTCGGGCAAAGTCGGCGCGCAGGGCGCCGAGGGGCCTGGAAAGGCCCGCGCCTTGATTCTGGATGCTGTGCATGGCTAAAGCAAAACCCCACGCGCGGGACCACAGCGGATACACACCGCGAGCGCGTGTCCGAGCAGAAAGCGAAGGGCAGAAGGAAAGGAGGTGTAGCGGTAAAGCGTTACGAGGTATGGATTTTTTACGCGAACCGTCAATTATTGCGGCCAGCGCGGCGCCCTTTCGATGCAGGCGTGCGATGACCGGACGGCAACCGGGAGATGTACCTGAACGCACCGTGCATGCGGCGCTGACAGGTCTCGGCAAGCGGACCATGTGACCCTCGTATTATTGTGTTCTGGGTTGTGACCGAGCTTATCCTCGTTCATTTTTTTACACAACCTCTCCGTAAAAAATAAAACACGCCCCGCTCGGGATAACCCTTCAGGGCGAAAATAGCGGATAATGGCACGCCCCGATATGCAGCAAATCTGCCGTAGATGTGCCATTTAAGGGCATCATGGGCTTGGCTTGACTTCACCTGGTCTTTCCGATTGACTGGGGTTGCAAGCCCCCCTTGATTGATATTTTTAACAACAAAGGTGTTGCATCATGTCGGTACCCCCGCGTGCCGTTCAGCTTAACGAAGCGAACGCGTTCCTTAAGGAACATCCTGAGGTTCTCTACGTTGACCTTCTGATTGCAGATATGAATGGTGTGGTGCGCGGCAAGCGCATAGAGCGCACCAGCCTCCACAAGGTTTACGAGAAAGGCATCAACCTGCCTGCCTCCCTCTTCGCCCTGGATATCAACGGTTCGACCGTCGAAAGCACCGGCCTTGGCCTGGACATCGGCGACGCCGACCGCATCTGCTACCCCATCCCCGGCACCCTCTCCAACGAACCCTGGCAGAAGCGCCCGACCGCGCAGCTGCTGATGACCATGCACGAAATCGAAGGCGAGCCGTTCTTCGCCGACCCGCGTGAAGTGCTGCGCCAGGTGGTGAGCAAGTTCACCGACATGGGCCTGACCATCTGCGCCGCGTTCGAGCTGGAGTTCTACCTGATCGACCAGGAGAACGTGAACGGCCGTCCACAGCCGCCGCGCTCGCCGATCTCGGGCAAGCGCCCGCAGTCGACCCAGGTGTACCTGATCGACGACCTCGACGAATACGCCGACTGCCTGCAGGACATCCTCGAAGGCGCGAAAGAACAAGGCATCCCGGCCGACGCCATCGTCAAGGAAAGCGCCCCGGCGCAGTTCGAAGTCAACCTGCACCACGTCGCCGACCCGCTCAAGGCCTGTGACTACGCAGTACTGCTCAAGCGCCTGATCAAGAACATCGCCTACGACCATGAAATGGACACCACCTTCATGGCCAAGCCCTACCCGGGCCAGGCAGGCAACGGCCTGCATGTACACATTTCCGTGCTGGACAAGGATGGCAACAACATCTTCACCAGCGAGGATCCCGAGCAGAACGCCGCGCTACGTCACGCTGTCGGCGGTGTGCTCGAGACCCTGCCCGCTTCGATGGCGTTCCTCTGCCCGAACGTCAACTCGTACCGCCGTTTCGGTGCGCAGTTCTACGTGCCCAACGCACCGAGCTGGGGCCTGGACAACCGTACCGTGGCCCTGCGCGTGCCGACCGGCTCGCCTGATGCCGTGCGCATCGAGCACCGGGTGGCCGGCGCCGACGCCAACCCGTACCTGATGATGGCGGCCGTGCTGGCCGGCGTGCACCATGGTCTGACCAACAAGATCGAACCGGGCGAGCCGATCGAAGGCAACTCGTACGAGCAGCTGGAGCAGAGCCTGCCGAACAACCTGCGTGATGCCCTGCGCGAGCTGGACGACAGCGAGATCCTCAACAAGTACATCGATCCGAAGTACATCGACATCTTCGTCGCGTGCAAGGAGAGCGAGCTGGAGGAGTTCGAGCATTCGATCTCCGACCTCGAGTACAACTGGTACCTGCACACCGTGTAAACGAAAACGCCGCCCACAAGGGCGGCGTTTTTCTTTGGCCTTCCGGCAACTCCGCGCTCCCCTGTAGGAGCGGCCTTGCGTCGCGAAAGGGGTGCGAAGCGCCCCCAGATCTGCGCATCAAGCTGAAATTGCTGGGGCCGCTACGCGGCCCTTTCGCGACACAAGGCCGCTCCCACAGGGACCGCGCAAGCCGACAAACAGGCTTACAACGGCTTCTCGAAGATCTTCGAATTACGCTGGTAGTTGTACAGCGACGCCCGCGCCGCCGGCAGCCGCTCCACACCACTGGGTGCAAAGCCGCGCTCACGGAACCAGTGCGCAGTCCGGGTCGTCAACACGAACAGGGTATTGAGCCCCAGCTTGCGCGCCCGCTCCTCGATGCGCTCGAGCAACTCGTCGCCACGCCCGCCATGCCGGTACTCCGGGTTCACCGCCAGGCACGCCAGCTCCCCGGCCTCGGAGTCGGCAATCGGGTACAGCGCCGCGCAGGCGATGATCATGCCCTCGCGCTCGACCACGCTGAACTGCTCGATCTCCCGCTCCAGCACCTCGCGCGAACGGCGCACCAGAATGCCCTGCTCTTCCAGCGGGCTGATCAGCTCCAGCAGGCCGCCGACATCCTCGATGGTCGCCTCGCGCACCACCTCGAACTGCTCCTGGGACACCAGCGTGCCGCCACCGCCACGGGTGAACAGCTCGGTCAGCAGCGCGCCGTCCTCGGCATAGCTGACGATATGGCTGCGCGCCACGCCGCCCTTGCAGGCCTCGGCGGCGGCATCCAGCAGCTCGGCCTGGTAGTCGCTGCCCAGGCGCTGCAGGTGCGGCGCAATGTGTTGTGGCCGCAGCTCGCGCACCAGCTGGCCATGGGCGTCCAGCAGGCCCGGTTCGGCGCCGAACAGCAGCAGCTTGTCGGCACCCAGCTCGATGGCGGCGCGGGTGGCCACGTCCTCGCAGGCGAGGTTGAAGATCTCGCCGGTCGGCGAATAGCCCAGCGGCGACAGCAGCACGATGGAGCGCTCGTCGAGCAGGCGGTTGATGCCCTTGCGGTCGACCCGGCGCACCTCGCCGGTGTGGTGGTAGTCGACCCCTTCGAGCACGCCGATCGGCCGTGCCGTGACCAGGTTGCCGGAGGCCACCCGCAGGCGCGAGCCCTGCATCGGCGAGGCCGCCATGTCCATCGACAGGCGCGCCTCGATGGCCAGGCGCAGGGCGCCGACTGCATCGATCACGCAGTCGAGCGTCGCCGCGTCGGTAATGCGCATGCCGTGATGGTAGTGCGGGGTCAGGCCGCGCGCGGCCAGGCGACTTTCGATCTGCGGGCGCGAACCATGGACCAGCACCAGGCGCACGCCGAGGCTGTGCAGCAGCACCAGGTCGTGGACGATGTTGCCGAAGTTCGGGTGTTCGACGCCGTCACCGGGGAGCATGACCACGAAGGTGCAGTCGCGGTGGGCGTTGATGTAGGGAGACGCATGACGCAGCCAGTTGACGTAATCGGGCATGACAGGGCCTGTGGATAAGTGAACGGAGAACGAAAAGGCGCACAACGTTCGAAAGTCATCGTCGGAACAGGCTTGCGGTCACGCGCGGTCTCCTCTGGTCAGGGAAAGATCAATGGCTCAGGCAATAGTGCCGGATCAGGTCACGCAATAGACGCACGGTAGGCTCGATTCGTGACATTTCAAGGTATTCGCCGGGCTGGTGGGCACAGGCGATGTCACCCGGACCGAGCACGATGGTCTGGCAACCGAGCTGCTGAAGATAAGGCGCTTCGGTGCCAAAGGCCACCGCTTCGGCGCGGTGGCCGGTCAGACGCTCGGCCACCCGCACCAGTTCGCTGTCGGCGTTCTGCTCGAACGGCGGCACTTCGGGGAACAGCGGCGCATAGTCGATACGCACTTCATGGCGCTCGGCCAATGGCGCGAGCTTGCCGCGGATCGCCGCGCGCAGCTGCTCGACATCCATGCCCGGCAGCGGGCGCAGGTCGAACTCCAGGGCGCACTGGCCACAGATGCGGTTGGGGTTGTCGCCACCGTGGATGCAGCCGAAGTTCAGGGTCGGCGTCGGCACCGTGAACTGCGGGTTGCGGTACTGCTCCTGCCAGGTGCGACGCAGGCCCATCAGCTCGCCCATCACCGCGTGCATGGCTTCCATGGCACTGCGGCCCAGGCTCGGATCCGACGAATGGCCACTGCGGCCAAGGATATCGATGCGGTCCATGAGGATGCCCTTGTGCATCCTGATCGGCTTGAGCCCGGTGGGTTCGCCGATCACCGCCGCCCGGCCGAGCGGCTGGCCGGCCTCGGCCAGGGCGCGGGCGCCGGACATCGAGCTTTCCTCGTCGCAGGTGGCGAGGATCAGCAGCGGTTGCGTGAAGTCGTGTTCGAGCAGCGGGATCACCGCGTCGATGACCAGGGCGAAGAAGCCTTTCATGTCGCAGCTACCCAGCCCGACCCAACGGCCATCGACCTCGGTCAGCTTGAGTGGATCGCTGCTCCACAGCTGCGGGTCAAAGGGCACGGTATCGCTGTGCCCGGCCAGCACCAGGCCGCCCGGGCCGGTGCCGCGGCTGGCCAGGAGGTTGAACTTGCCGGGGCTGACCTGCTGGATCTCGCAGGTGAAGCCCAGGTCATCCAGCCAGCCGGCCAGCAGGTCGATGACCGCGCGGTTGGACTGGTCCAGCGCGGGTTGAGTGCAACTGACCGAGGGCGCGGCGATCAGGGCGGCGAACTGGTCTTTCAGCGACGGCAACGGCATGCGCGGACTCCTTGGAAGCATGGCCCATCATAGCAACGCGAAAGCCTCGCGGGGCAAGCCTGCAAACCCCAAGAGGAGGCCTTCGTGGGAGCGGGCTTGCCCCGCGATGGCGCAAGCCTGCACACCCTCGCATTCGGATCTGGCAGCATCGCCGGACAAGCCCGCTCCCACGAACAAGGAATCAGGCCGTAACTGCGGTAGACTGCACGCCTACGACGCCCCCTTCCCGAGCCCGCGATGCACAAAGAAACCGAACTCAAACTCCGCGCCAGCCGCGAGACCCTTGCCGCGCTGCGCGAGCACCCCCTGCTGAAGAAGCGCAACAAGTCCGGCTGGCAGACCCGCGAACTGCTCAACCAGTACTTCGACACCCCGGAGCGCGACCTGTCCGCCGCCCGTGTTGCCCTGCGCCTGCGTCGCGATGGCGAGGTCATCATCCAGACCCTCAAGTGCCGTGGCCAGAGCGTCGCCGGGCTGTCCGAGCGCAACGAGCACGAGTGGCACCTGGACAAGGCCAAGCTCGACCTGAAGAAGCTCGACGCCGCCTGCTGGCCCGAGCAACTGGCCGAGCTGGACAAGAAGACCATCAAGCCGCTGTTCACCACCGACTTCACCCGCGAGTACGCCGAGATCTCCTGGGGCCGCGGCAAGGCGAAGGTGGTGATCGAGGCTGCGCTGGACCAGGGTTTCGTCATCGCCGGCAAGCGCAAGGAAGAGATCTGCGAGCTGGAGCTGGAGCTGCGTGAAGGGGCCCCGGAAGCGCTGCTGGAGCTGGCCGCCGAGCTGTCCGCCAGCCTGGCCCTGATGCCCTGCGACATCAGCAAGGCCGAGCGCGGCTACCGCCTGCTCGATCCGGACAGCTACGAGCTGGGCCTGCCGGTGACCGAACTGCAGGCCGAGATGCCGCTGGACGACGCCTACGCCGCCCTCGCCTGGCAACTGCTGGGCAGCAGCCAGCGCCTGGCCGAGCAGTATCGCCACAATGGCCACTGGCGCCTGCTGCAGGACTGGGTTCGCTGCCTGGCCGAACTGCGCGCCCTCACTGCCAGCCTCGGCCAGGCCGCGCCGCGCCCGACCACCCGCGCCCTGCGCGCCAGCCTCGACGCGCTGCTGGAAGACTGGCGCCCGCTGGTGCTGGCCGGCAACGATGACGAGGACATTCGCCGCGCCGCCCCCGAGCAGTTCGCCGAAGAGCTGGAAGACCCGCGCTGGGGCCAGTTCTCCCTGGAGACCGCGCGCTGGCTGACTGCCCGCGCCTGGACCGCCGAGCGCAAGGGCCGTGGCGAGCGCCAGGGCAACGCGCAGCTGGCCAGCTGGCTGCAGCACCTGCTGGGCGAGGAGTCCCGCGCCCTGAAGCTGCCGCTGTACGTGCAGCGCCCGGAAGACCTGGCCGAGCAGCTGCCGCGCATCGAATGCGTGCAGGCGTGGCTGCACCACGCCCGCCAGGTGCTGGACCTGCCGCAGCAGGACCGTCTCTACGGCGAGCTGAACAAACTGCACGAGCTGGCCGAGCTGCCGCTGGTCGAAGAAGGCAAGGAAGAACTGCTCGAAGACCGCATCGAGCAGGCCCGCGCCATCGAGCAGAACCGCGCCTGGAAGCATCTGCTCAAGGCCTGAGTCCGCGCCGCCCGCTCCTGCACTGCGTGGGAGCGGGCTTGTTCCACGATCGACGCTTCAGGGTCTCAACGGCAAGCTGGTGGTCGACTTGATCTCCGACAAGGCCACGATCGAGTTCACCTCCTGGATACCCGGCACGTTGGACAACTTTTCGAAGAAGAACCGCTCATATGCCTCGATATCCGAGGTGACGATGCGCAGCAGGAAGTCCACCGCCCCCATCAGCACGTAGCATTCCAGCACTTCGGGAAAACCGCGGATGGCCTCGGTGAACTCGGCGAAGTTCGAACGCCCGTGGGCGTTGAGCTTCACTTCGGCAAAGATCTGCGTGTTCAGCCCTACCTTCTTGCGATCCAGCAGGGTCACCTGCCCGCGGATCACGCCCTCCTCCTTCAAGCGCTGGATGCGCCGCCAGCACGGCGACTGCGACAGGCCCACACGCTCGGCGATCTGCGCGCTGGACAGTGACGCGTCCTCCTGCAGCAATTCGAGGATCCGCCGATCATAGGCATCCAGCTCGCCATGCATTATCAATTCTCCAAAATTTAACTTTGCGAATTGAATTATTCGCAAACAATACAAAACACTCAAATCATAGCGAAAAAATACCACCGCCAACGTGCAAGAATTTCTCCACTTTCGCGGAGAAACGCCATGCACGCAGCCGAACACCCCAGGATCGATGCCTGGGCCGCCAACACCGCCCACAGCACCGTCCACTACCGCCTGCAGGCCGAGGCGGAACCGGACAGCCTGTGCCGGGTGCTCAACCTGTTCGCCCTGCAGTTCCTCACGCCGCACAGCGTGCAGGTCAGCCAGTGCGATGACCTGCTGGACATGGAAATCGGCATCGGCGGCCTGAGCTGGCACCGCGCCGAAGTCATCGCGCAGAAGCTGCGCAACCTGGTCTGCGTGGCCGATGTCAGCCTGGAGTGCCGGCCACGCCTGGCGCAGGCCGCCTCGGCCTGATCGCGCTCCGGCAAGATTCCGAAACCCTTTATTCACCCGACCGCCGCGCCCTCTGGCTAGCCTTGCCAGCGTCATGGATCACCTGGCAGGGATATCGCCATGTTCGCCAACGCTAGCCAAGACCTGGACCTGAACCGCCTGCTCGACGCCTTGCTCGCCGAACAGCGGATCGCCGCCTGCGACGCGCTCAAGGCGCTCGAACGGGCCAGGCAGCACCCTGACAAGCATCCCCTGGAGCTGATTGCCGAGCTGGCCCTGGCAGACCCGTTGCACCCTGGCCAGCACCTGAGCCTCGACGCGCTCTGTCACTGGCTGGCGGGTCTGGTGGGCCAACCGTTCCTGCACATCGACCCGCTGCGGGTCGACCTGACACAGATCGCCAACCTGATGTCCGCGGCCTTCGCCGAACGCCACGGCATTCTCGCCGTGGCAGTGGACGACAGCAGCGTCACCGTGGCCAGCGCCCAACCCTATCGACGTGACTGGGAAGCCGACCTGAGCCAAGCCCTGGGCAAGCGCGTGCAACGGGTGCTGGCCAGTCCACGGCAGATCCGCCAGCTGACGCCCACCTTCTTCGGCCTGGCGCATTCGCTGCGCGGTGCCGGACAGCCCCCTACACCCGGGCTCGGCGAGCTCGAGCAACTGCTGGAGCTCGGCGCTAGCCAAGCGCAGGCGGACGCCGACGATCAGCATGTGGTGCGCATCGTCGACTGGATACTGCAATACGCCATCGAACAGCGCGCCAGCGATATCCACCTGGAGCCGCGCCGTGAACTGGGTCACCTGCGCCTGCGCATCGATGGCCTGCTGTACCCCGTCTATGCCTTCCCCGCCGGCGTCGCCCTGGCCATGATCAGCCGCCTCAAGCACCTGAGCCGGATGAACGTGGCGGAGAAACGCCGGCCACAGGACGGCCGCCTGAAAAGCCGCCTGGCGGATGGCGCGCAGATCGAACTGCGCCTGTCCACGCTGCCCACGCCATTCGGCGAAAAGCTGGTGCTGCGCCTGTTCGATCCGCAGCTACGCCACGAAACCCTCGAACACCTTGGCCTGGAGGCGCCCTTGCTCACCCAGTGGAAAGCCCTGCTGCAGCGACGCCAGGGTATCCTGCTGGTGACCGGACCCACCGGCTCGGGCAAGACCAGTACCCTGTACGCCAGCCTGCGCCACCTGGCCACGCCCCAGGTCAACCTGTGCAGCATCGAAGACCCCATCGAGCGACTGGAGCCTGCGATCAACCAGCTGCAGGTGCAACCAGGCCTGGGCCTGGGCTTCGCCGATGGCGTGCGCGCCCTGCTGCGGCAGGACCCGGACATCATCATGATCGGCGAGATCCGCGATCAGGAAACCGCCCAGGTGGCAGTACAAGCGGCCCTGACCGGCCACCTGGTGCTGTCCACCCTGCACACCGACGATGCCTGCGCGGCGATCACCCGCCTGCAGGAGCTGAAGGTGGCCGACTACCTGATCAGGGCCACGTTGCTCGGGGTCATGGCCCAGCGGCTGGTGCGCACCCTGTGTCCGTCCTGCCAAGGCATGGAGCACACTGATCGCCCGGCCTGCCAGACCTGCAGGGGCAGCGGCTTTCATGGCCGCACCGGGCTGTTCGAGCTGCTCCGGGTCGGCAGCGCGCTGCGCCAGCGCATTACCCCGGGCGCCGATCTGGAGGCGCTGCGCCAGCAGGCGGCCGCCGATGGCCTGCACGACCTGCGCCGCTGCGGGCGCCGGCTGGCCGAGCAACGGCTGACCTCCCTGGAGGAAGTGCTGCGGGTCTGTGGATAAGTAAGAAATCCCCTGTGTGGTCGGGAACTTGGCAGCGGAAAACCGGATCAAACCGGCATTCCGACAGCCCTCATCGACCGAGGTGATTCATCATGCGTTTCAAAACAGCCATCGCAGCCACCGTCCTCTGCTCGCTGCCCCTTGGCTCCGCCATGGCCGACACGTTCTGGCGCAACATCATCTCCTCCGGTGCCACCACTGCCTCGACCTACCTGACCTTCAAGGATCACAAGCTGATCGTCGCCGCCCAGGACGACGCCGGCAGCTTTGTCGCCAGCGAAGGCGCCATCCGCGGGCCGTTCCTGGAAGCCGCGATCCGCCAGGTGCGCGCGGACAACCCGGGCGTCCAGGCCAGCGACATGGAACTGGCCAACGCGATCCTGGCCAAGAATGCCGTGGCCGAGTAATCATTCAAAACAAACGCTCCCTTCTGTAGGAGCGGCCTTGTGCCGCGAAAGGGCCGAAAGCGGCTCCGGCGATATCAGCTTGGTCCACGAATCGCCGGGGGTGCTTCGCACCCCTTTTCGCGGCACAAGGCCGCTCCTACAGGGGGTGGTTCCTCCTTCAGCGATACGCCTCCACCGGCACGCACGCACAGAACAGATTCCTGTCCCCATACACGTTGTCGACTCGGTTCACCGCCGGCCAGTATTTATGCTGGCGCGCGTGAGCGCTGGGGGCGATGCCCTGCTCGATGCTGTATGGCCGGTTCCACGGCGCCAGCACGTCGGCCAGGGTGTGCGGCGCATGCTTGAGCGGATTGTCCTCGGCCGGCCAGTTGCCCTCCTGCACCTCGGCGATTTCCGCCCTGATCGCCAGCATCGCCTCGACGAAACGGTCCAGTTCGGCCTTCGACTCGCTCTCGGTGGGCTCGACCATCAGCGTGCCCGGCACCGGGAACGACATGGTCGGCGCATGGAAGCCGTAGTCCATCAGGCGCTTGGCCACATCCTCCTCGGTGATGCCGGTCAGCGCCTTGAGCGGCCGCAGGTCGAAGATGCACTCATGGGCCACCCGTTGGTTGCGCCCACGGTAGAGCACCGGGAAGGCATCGCGCAGCTGGCTGGCCAGGTAGTTGGCGGACAGGATCGCCACCTCGCTGGCGTCGGCCAGTTGCGGCCCCATCATGGCGATGTACATCCAGCTGATCGGCAGGATGCTGGCACTGCCCCAGGGCGCCGCGCTCACCGCGCTGTTGGTCGGCTCCAAGCCCGGCACCGGCACCACCGGGTGGCTGGCGACGAACGGCTTGAGGTGGGCGCGGATGCCGATCGGGCCCATGCCCGGACCGCCACCGCCATGGGGAATGCAGAAGGTCTTGTGCAGGTTCATGTGCGAGACATCGGCACCGATGTCCGCCGGTCGCGCCAGCCCCACCTGGGCATTGAGGTTGGCGCCGTCCATGTACACCTGCCCACCGTACTGGTGCACCACTTCGCAGATCTCGCGGATCCCCTCCTCGTACACGCCATGGGTGGAGGGGTAGGTCACCATGAGGCATGACAGCCGCTCGCCGGCGGCGTGGGCCTTGGCCTTGAGATCGTCGAGATCGACGTTGCCGTCTACGTCGCACTCGACGATCACCACTTCCATGCCGGCCATCTGCGCCGATGCCGGGTTGGTGCCATGGGCCGAGGACGGGATCAGGCACAAGGTGCGCCCGGGCTGGTGACGGCTGCGGTGGTAACGGGTGATCGCCATGAGCCCGGCGTATTCGCCCTGGGCACCGGAGTTGGGCTGCATGCAGATGGCGTCGAAGCCGGTGATCGCGCACAACCAACTTTCCAGCTCGTCGATCATCGCCTTGTAGCCTTGCACCTGGGCGGCCGGGGCAAAGGGATGCGGATGGGCGAACTCCGGCCAGGTGATGGGGATCATCTCGCTGCTGGCATTGAGCTTCATGGTGCACGAGCCCAGCGGAATCATCGACTGGTTCAGTGCCAGGTCCTTGTTCTCCAGCTGCTTGAGGTAGCGCAGCATCTCGGTTTCGCTGTGGTGCAGGTTGAACACCGGGTGCCCGAGGATCGGCGTACGGCGCACCAGCGCACCGGGGATACCTTCGGGCAGCGCCTGCTGGTCGAGCGTGGCGATGTCCAGGCCGTGGTCGACGCCGAGGAAGATATCCAGCAGCTTGAGCACCGTGGCTTCGTTACAGGTTTCGTCCAGGCTCACCCCCAGGTGCCCGCGCCCGAGGATGCGCAGGTTGATGCGGGCAGCCTCGGCGCTCTCGATGATCGCCGCCTGGGTGCCGCCGACGTCCAGGGTCAGGGTGTCGAAGAAGTGCTGGTTGAGGCGCTTGATGCCCTTGGCTTCAAGGCCGGCAGCGAGGATGAAGGTCAGCCGGTGTACCCGCTGGGCGATGCGCTGCAGGCCTTCGGGGCCGTGGTAGACGGCGTAGAATCCGGCGATATTGGCCAACAGCACCTGGGCCGTGCAGATATTGGAGTTGGCCTTCTCCCGGCGGATGTGTTGCTCGCGGGTCTGCAGGGCCATGCGCAGCGCGGTGTTGCCGCGGGCATCGCGGGACACGCCGATGATGCGCCCGGGCATGGCCCGCTTGTAGTCGTCGCGGCAGGCGAAATAGGCCGCGTGTGGCCCGCCGTAGCCCATGGGCACGCCAAAGCGCTGGGTCGAGCCGAGCACCACGTCGGCCCCCAGCTCGCCCGGCGGCGTCAGCACCACCAGGCTGAGAATGTCGGCGGCGACGCAGGCCAGGGCCTGCTGGGCGTGCAGTTGCTCGACCAGCGGACGCAGGTCGCGCACCTCACCGTGGGTGTCCGGGTACTGCAGCAACGCCCCGAACACCTTGTGCTTGGCCAGGTTATCCACAGAATCGATGATCAGCTCGAAGCCGAAGCCCTCGGCGCGGGTCTTGAGCACCGACAGGGTCTGCGGGTGGCAGTGCTCGTCGGCGAAAAAGGCATTGCTCTTGCTGCGTGCCACACGTTTGGCCATGGCCATGGCCTCGGCGGCGGCGGTGGCCTCGTCGAGCAACGAGGCATTGGCCAGGGCCAGGCCGGTGAGGTCGATGACCATCTGCTGGTAGTTCAGCAGCGCCTCCAGCCGCCCTTGGGCGATTTCCGGCTGATAGGGCGTGTAGGCGGTGTACCAGCCGGGATTCTCCAGCACGTTGCGCAGGATGACCGTAGGGGTGATGGTCGCGTGGTAGCCCATGCCGATCAGGCTGGTCCACAGCTGGTTCTGCGCGGCATGGCTCGCCAGCCTGGCCAGCGCGGCCTGCTCATCGAGGGCTGGCGGCAGGTCCAGCGGGCGGTTGAAGCGGATGCCCGGCGGTACCGTCTGCTCGATCAGTTCGCTGCGGCTGGCGACGCCGAGAGCGTCGAGCATGGCCTGCTGCTCCTGGGCATCGGGCCCCAGGTGGCGACGCAGGAAAGGGTTGGGCTCTTGCAGTTGATGCAGGGATGGCGACTGGGACATGGCGACGATCTCTTCCTGGACCAGTTCTCATGGGAGACTTACAAGTCTAGGAAGGATTGCCGAATGTGCGGGGATTATTGCATTGGCCGTGCAGGCCTTATCGCGGGGCAAGCCCGCTCCCACGCATGGAACACATCGTCATGGCGTCGTGGGAGCGGGCTTGCCCGCGATCATTACTCGCCGATGGCAGCCTTGTAACCAGCGGCATCCAGCAGCTTGTCCAGCTCGGACTTGTCGCTCGGCTTCAGCTTGAAGATCCACGATTCGTAGGGCTCTTCGTTGAGCAGTTCCGGGCTGTCGGCCAGCGCATCGTTGACCGCGATCACCTCGCCACCCACCGGCGCGTAGATGTCCGAAGCTGCCTTGACCGACTCGACCACGCCAGCGGCGTCGCCAGCGGTGAACACCTTGCCGACTTCGGCCAGCTCGACGAACACCACGTCACCCAGGGCGGCCTGGGCGTGGTCGCTGATGCCCACGGTCACGGTGCCATCGGCTTCCAGGCGGGCCCATTCATGGCTTTCGGCATAACGCAGGTCGGCGGGGATTTGGCTCATTGTCTTGTATTCCTCGTTAGGGTCAGCGGTCGGCCCGCCATTTGGATAATCAGATCAGGATCTTGCCATGGCGCACGAAGGTCGGCTTGACCACCCGCACCGGGTACCACTTGCCGCGGATCTCCACTTCGGCGCGGTCGCCGGTGGCCATGGGCACGCGGGCCAGGGCAATGGATTTGCTCAGCGTAGGCGAGAAACTACCACTGGTGATCTCTCCTTCGCCAATCCCGGATACACGGACCACCTGGTGGGCACGCAGTACCCCACGCTCCTCGAGCACCAGGCCGACCAGTTTTTCCTTCACGCCCTGCTCGATTTCCGCCAGCAGGCCGGCTCGGCCGATGAACTCGCGGCCCGCCGGCTCCCAGGCGACGCTCCAGCCCAGGTTGGAGGTCAGCGGGGTGTGGGCTTCGTCGATGTCCTGGCCGTACAGGTTCATGCCGGCTTCCAGGCGCAGGGTGTCGCGCGCGCCCAGGCCGCTCGGGGCGATGCCGGCGCCGACCAGGTCGTTGAAGAACGCCGGGGCCTGCGCGCCGGGAAGGATGATCTCCAGGCCGTCCTCGCCGGTATAACCGGTGCGGGCGATGAACCAGTCACCGTCGGCGAGGCCTTCGAAAGGGCGCAGTTCGCGGATCAGTGCGGCACGCGAGGCGCTGAGCAGGGCGGCGACCTTTTCCCGGGCGTGAGGGCCCTGGATGGCGAGGATGGCCAGTTCGGGGCGGACCTTGAAGCTGACCTTGAAACCTTCGCTGCGCGCCTGCAGCCAGGCCACTACCTTGTCGCGGGTGGCGGCGTTGGCCACCAGGCGGTAGCCGTCCTCGGTGCGGTAGGCGATGAGGTCGTCGATCACTCCGCCATCGGCGTTGAGCAGGGGGCTGTAGAGGGCCTTGCCGGGGCTTTCCAGACGCGTCACGTCATTGGCCAGCAGGTGTTGCAGCCAGGGTGTGGCGGCGCAACCGTCGATATCGATGACGGTCATGTGGGAGACATCGAAGACCCCGCAGTCACTGCGCACCTGGTGGTGCTCCTCGACTTGCGAGCCGTAATGCAGGGGCATGTCCCATCCGCCGAAATCGACCGTCTTGGCGCCGAGCGCCAGGTGCAGGTCATACAGAGGCGTACGCTGTCCCATGGGTTTCTCCTTCCGGGCGTGGCGAGGCGGCGGCGGTCGGCGATGTTCAATCATCACCTGTTCTTGTAGGACCCGTCGCTGCGAATGCCGCGCATTGTAGCCGCAAGGAGGCTGCGTGGCACCCTCAGCGCGGGTGGCCCGGACGATGGGCCGAGCGACGGATCAGGCCGATCACCGGCAGCAGGCCGACCAGCACCAGGGTCAGGGCCGGCAGCGAGGCCCGTGCCCATTCGCCCTCGCTGGTCATCTCGAACACCCGCACGGCCAGGGTGTCCCAGCCGAACGGGCGCATCAGCAGGGTCGCCGGCATCTCTTTCAACACGTCGACGAACACCAGCAGGGCGGCGCTGAGCGCACCGGGCACCAGCAACGGCAGATACACCTTGAAAAACAATCCCGGCCCGGCGACCCCGAGGCTGCGCGACGCCTCCGGCAACGACGGACGGATCCGCTCCAGGCTGCTTTCCAACGGGCCATAGGCCACGGCGATGAAGCGCACCAGGTAGGCCAGCAGCAGGGCCGACAGGCTGCCCAGCAGCAACGGCTTGCCCGCCCCGCCCAACCATTGCGACAGCGGCACCACCAGTTGGTTGTCCAGGTAGCTGAACGCCAGCATGATCGATACAGCCAGCACCGAGCCCGGCAAGGCATAGCCGAGGTTGGCCAGGCCGACCCCGGCGCGGATGGCCGTGGTCGGCGCCTGGCGCCGGGCGAAGGCCATCAGCATGGCCACACTGACCGTGATCAGCGCCGCCATGGCGCCCAGGTACAAAGTGTGCAGGACCAACCCGACATACCGCTCATCCAGATCGTGTCGGCCGCGCTGCCAGAACCACGCCAGCAACTGCAGCATCGGAATGACGAAGGCGCAGGCGAACACCAGCAGGCACCAGCCGCTGGCGGCCAATGCCTTGATCCCCCGCAGGTGGTACAGCGCCTGGCCTCGCGGCCGCTCATTGCCGCTGCGGCTGGCACCACGGGCGCGGCGCTCGCCATACAGCACCAGCATCACCGCCAGCAGCAGCAGGCTGGCCAGCTGCGCCGCGCTGGACAGGCTGAAGAAGCCGTACCAGGTCTTGTAGATGGCCGTGGTGAAGGTGTCGAAGTTGAACACCGCCACCGCGCCGAAATCGGCCAGGGTCTCCATCAGCGCCAGGGCGATGCCGGCGCCGATGGCCGGGCGCGCCATGGGCAAGGCCACCCGCCAGAACGCCTGCAGCGGCGACAGCCCGAGTACCCGCGCCGCCTCCATCAGGCCCTTGCCCTGGGCCATGAACGCGGTGCGCGCCAGCAGGTAGACATAGGGATAGAACACCAGCACCAGCACCGTGATCACGCCACCCGTGGAGCGCACCCGCGGCAGGCGCATGGGCCCGAACACCTCGCGCAGGGCCGTCTGCACCGGGCCTGCGAAGTCGAGCAGGCCGACGAAGACGAACGCCAGGACATAGGCCGGAATCGCGAACGGCAGCATCAGCGCCCAGTCCAGCCAGCGCCGACCGGGGAATTCGCAGAGGCTGGTGAGCCAGGCCAGGCTCACCCCCAGCACGGTCACGCCGAGGCCCACCCCCAGCACCAGGGTCAGGGTGTTGCCCAGCAGGCGGCCCATCTGGGTGTCGAGCAGGTGCGACCAGATCTGCATGTCGACCGATTGCCAGGACAGCAGCAGGACGCTCAGCGGGAGCAGGACCAGGGCGGCGGTCAGGGAGACCGGCAGGTACCAGCGGCGTTGGGGGGTGTGGGGCAATGCAGGAGTCTCGGTTGCAGGTGGCGACCGCTACGCGGTCGTTCGCGGCTAAAGCCGCTCCCACAGGGATCGCGCAAACCTGCCAGGCAGCGCAGAACCTGTGGGAGCGGCTTTAGCCGCGAAGGGGCCCTTGTAGGGCCCCGCAAGGATAAGCGCTGAAACTCAGTTCCAGCCAGCCCGATCCATCAAGCGAATCGCTTCGGCCTGGCGCTTGCCGGCGACTTCCACCGGAATGCTGTCGGCCTTGAAGTTGCCCCAGGCCGCGACTTCCGTCGAAGGCTTGACCTTCGGGTTGGCCGGGAACTCCTGGTTGATGTCGGCGAACAGCTTCTGCGCCTCCTCGCCGGTCATCCACTCCACCAGTTTCTTCGCCGCTTCCGGATGCGGTGCATGCTTGGTCAGGCCGATACCCGACAGGTTGACGTGCACGCCGCGATCAGCCTGGTTGGGCCAGAACAGCTTCACCGGCAGGTCAGGCTTCTCCTTGTGCAGGCGCCCGTAGTAGTAGGTGTTGACGATGCCCACGTCGCACTGCCCGGCGGCGATGGCCTGGAGCACCGCGGTGTCGTCGGAGAACACATCGGTGGACAGGTTGTTGACCCAGCCCTTGATCAGCTTCTCGGTCTCGGCCTCGCCGTGGTTCTCGATCAGCGTGGCGGTCAGCGACTGGTTGTAGACCTTCTTCGCCGTGCGCAGGCACAGGCGGCCCTCCCAGTTCTTGTCGGCCAGGGCCTCGTAGGTGCTGAGCTCACCCGGTTTGACCCGGTCGGTGGAGTAGGCGATGGTCCGCGCGCGCAGGCTCAGGCCGGTCCAGTCATGGGACGAGGCGCGGTACTGCGGCGGGATGTTCTGGTCGATGACCGCCGACTTGATCGGCTGCAGGATGCCCATCTGCTCGGCCTGCCAGAGGTTGCCGGCATCGACGGTGAGCAGCAGGTCGGCCACGCCGTTCTCGCCCTCGGCCTTGATGCGCTGCATCAGCGGGGCTTCCTTGTCGGTGATGAACTTGATCTTGACGCCGGTCTTGGCGGTATAGGCGTCGAACACCGGCTTGATCAGCTCGTCGATGCGCGAGGAGTACACCACCACTTCATCCGCCGCCTGGGCGGTGCCGCCGAACAGAGTGAGGGCCAGGGCGGCCAGTAGGGGCTTGCGGGGCAACATCGGGGGTACTCCTCGCTGGATTGAGAAGTGTAAATGGTAGTGAATCCCATTTTCCTGCTCATCTGTCGAGGAGTTACCGAATGTTGCAAGGGGCTGGTTGCGAGGGCTGCATAGCAGCACCGATCATTCGAAATTGCCCTGCAACTGGTGGATCTGCCGCCGCTGCTTCTTGTTCGGTCGCCCATCGCTGGTCATGCCCAGCGCGCCCGCCTTGCGCATCTCGGCCGCCTGTTCGCGACGTTTCACGCTCTCGGCCGTTTCCTCGTAGAGCGTCTGCGCCTCGGGCGCTCCGCGGCGCACCACCGACAATGCCCTGACCACCACGGTGCGCTCGTCGAAACCGGTGCGCAGCACGAACTCGTCGCCCACCCGCGGCTCCTTGCCCGGCTTGCAGCGCTCGCCCCGGCAGTGCACCTTGCCGCTTTCGATCGCCGCCTTGGCCAGGGCGCGGGTCTTGTAGAAACGCGCCGCCCACAGCCATTTGTCCAGGCGTACCTTGTCGTCGTCTTCAGGCTTTTGTGCCATGGTCTTTCCTCGAATTCTGTCTTTCACGGAACTGTACTACCGTGACTGACAGATGCAAAAAGTCCGTGCCGTCATTACAGTTCACCTCCATATCCCCAGGGCACGCTTCGTGAAGACATTTGACCACCTGACTGTGATCGGCCTGCGCGAGTGGGTCGCCCTGCCCGAGCTGGGTGTCGCCGGCCTGCGCGCCAAGATCGACACCGGTGCCAGCACCTCCAGCCTGCACGCCACCGAGGTCGAACCGTTCGAGCGCGATGGTCAGCCATGGGTGCGTTTCACCGCGCACCTGGGCTCGGTGGTGCAGTTGCGCCACCGACGTTGCGAGGCGCCGCTGGTGACCATGAAGACCATCAAGAGCTCCAATGGCCAGGCCCAGATCCGCTATGTGATCCGCACGGCCCTGGTGCTCGGTGACCGGGTCTGGGAAGTCGAATTCACCCTGGCCTGCCGCAAGAGCATGCGCTATCGGCTGCTGCTCGGCTCGAAAGCGCTCATCCATGGCCAGCTGGTGGTCAACCCAGGTCTGAAGTACGTCCAGGACAAACCGGCCTTCCCGGCCACCCTTTCCCCTGTCACAGGTGCTGCATGAAGATCGCTGTGCTGTCGCGCAATCCGCGTCTGTATTCCACCCGCCGCCTGGTCGAGGCCGGTATCCAGCGGGGCCACGAAGTGGTGGTGATCGACACGCTCCGGGCCTATATGAACATCGCCAGCCACAAGCCGCAGATCCATTACCGCGGCAAGCCGCTGGAGGGGTTCGATGCGGTGATCCCGCGCATCGGCGCATCGGTCACTTTCTATGGCTGCGCGGTGCTGCGCCAGTTCGAGATGATGGGCGTCTACCCGCTCAACGAGTCGGTGGCCATCGCCCGCTCGCGGGACAAGCTGCGCTCGCTGCAACTGCTGTCTCGGCGCGGTATCGGCCTGCCGATCACCGGTTTCGCCCACTCGCCGGACGACATTCCCGACCTGATCCAGATGGTCAACGGCGCGCCGCTGGTGATCAAGGTGCTCGAAGGCACCCAGGGCATCGGCGTGGTGCTGTGCGAAACCGCCAAGGCCGCTGAGTCGGTGATCGAGGCGTTCATGGGCCTGAAGCAGAACATCATGGTCCAGGAATACATCAAGGAGGCCGGGGGCGCCGATATCCGCTGCTTCGTGGTGGGCGACAAGGTGATCGCCTCGATGAAGCGCCAGGCCAAGCCGGGCGAGTTCCGCTCCAACCTGCACCGCGGGGGCGTGGCCAGCCTGATCAAGATCACCCCCGAGGAGCGCATGACCGCGATTCGCGCGGCCAAGGTCATGGGCCTGAGCGTGGCGGGGGTGGATATCCTGCGATCCAATCACGGGCCGCTGGTGATGGAGGTGAACTCATCGCCGGGGCTGGAGGGTATCGAGGTGACCACCGGCAAGGACGTGGCCGGGATGATCATCGAGCACCTGGAGAAGAACAGCGGGCCGAATCAGACACGGACCAAGGGCAAGGGTTGATGGTGCCTTTACCGGCCTCTTCGCGGCTGAAGCCGCTCCCACAGGTTTTTGCATGTTCTCTGTGGGAGCGGCTTTAGCCGCGAAGAGGCCCGTACAAACAACAACGATCAGACAGCGTTACGCGGCAACAACAACCCCAGCGGCAACCTCACTCGCGCCTCGATCCCGCCACCGGAGCGATTGCGCAACTCCACATTGCCGCCATGCTGCGCGGCAATGCGCTTGACGATCGCCAGCCCCAACCCGGTGCCCTTGCCGCCCCGTGCCCGATCGCCACGGATGAACGGGTTGAAGATGGTCTCCAGCTCCGACTCGTCGATGCCCGCGCCTCGGTCCAGCACGCTGAGCACCACATACGGCGCGCTCTGCTCGCCCGACACATAGGCCGCCACCTCCACGCCCTTGCCGGCGTGATGCAGGGCGTTGCCGATCAGGTTGCCCAGCATGCGCTTGAGCGACACCCGGCGCAGCGGGAACGGCGGGATCGGCTCCAGGCACAACCGTACCTGCTCCTTGTGTTGGTTGTAGGGCGCCACCACTTCGTAGATCAGGTCGTTGAGGTCGACCTCCTCCACCGGTTCGTCGCGCCCGTCACGAATGAACGCCAGGAACTGGTCGAGGATCGCGTCCATGTCTTCGATGTCACGGACCATGTCCTCGCTGAGGTCGCTGTCGTTGTCCATCAGCGACAGCGACAGGCGCAGCCGGGTCAGCGGCGTGCGCAGGTCATGGGACACTCCGGCCAGCATCAGCTCGCGCTCACGCCCGGCCTGCTCGACATCCTCGGCCATCTGGTTGAACGCGCGGTACACCTCGGTCATCTCGCTGGGGGTGTCGCTGATCGGCAGACGCACGCTGCGCCCCTGGCCCAGCTGGCGGGCAGCGAACACCAGGCGCTTGAGCGGCTGGTTGAGCTGACGCACAAAGATCCACGCCGATGCCGTGGACAACAGGCCGATGGCCAGGAACCAGCCAAGTACGTTCCAGATCTTCTGCCCACGCAGCGGGTGCGGATACAGCGGCACCTTGAGCCAGCCCGGGCCCAGGCTCGGGGCATTCACCCACAGCGCGGGCGGCGCGTGGATGCGCAGCCGCACCTCGGTGTCATCGCCCAGTTCGGCCTGCATCTGGCGCTGGTAGATCTCGCTGTACGGCCAGTGCTGCTCGCCCTCCGGCACGCCGGCGCCGGTCACCCGGATCAGCCCGGCCGCCTCGGCGATCTGGTCACGGTTCTCTTCATCCGCAGCCCAGTAGGCGCGCAGCGTCAGGGCCACGCCGTGGCTGTACTGGCGGTCGACCAGCACGTCCTCGTTCATCAGCAGGTACACGAGCGTCAGTGCCTTGGAAAACAGCACGACGATCAGCACCAGCCAGAGGGTGCGGGCGAAGAAGCTTTGCGGGAACCAGAGAGGCGTTTTCATCGATCAACTACTGTACTGAAAGGGCCGGCCGCCACAGACGCAAACAGGGCGACCCGCGTGGGTCGCCCTGCTGCACCCTGACGAGCCGACAGGCTCATTTGCCGGCGTTTCCGTCCGGCACGAAGACGTAGCCCACACCCCATACGGTCTGGATGTAGCGTGGTTTGGACGGATCGGGCTCGATCATCCGGCGCAGGCGCGAGATCTGCACGTCGATGGAGCGCTCCAGGGCGTCCCACTCGCGACCACGGGCCAGGTTCATCAGCTTGTCGCGGGTCAGCGGCTCGCGGGCGTGCATCACCAGGGCCTTGAGCACGGCGAACTCACCGGTGGTGAGCATGTGCGTCTCTTCACCGCGCTTGAGTTCGCGGGTGGCCAGCGACAGCTCGTAGTCGCCGAAGGTGACGGTCTCTTCCTCGCTGCCCGGCGCGCCCGGCACACTCGGGGACTGGCGGCGCAGCACGGCCTTGACCCGGGCCACCAGCTCGTCGGGGTTGAACGGCTTGGCCAGGTAGTCGTCGGCGCCCAGCTCCAGGCCCTTGATACGGCTGAGCTCGTCGCCCTTGGCGGTGAGCATGATGATCGGGATCTGGTTGTTCGACGCGCGCAGGCGCTTGCACGCGGACAGGCCGTCCTCGCCCGGCAGCATCAGGTCGAGGACCACCAGGTTGAACACTTCACGGGCCAGCAGGCGGTCCATCTGTTCGACGTTGGGCACGGTGCGGACACGGAAGCCCTTGCTGGTGAAGAAACGGTCCAGCAGGCTGCTCAGGCCCGGGTCGTCGTCGACGATGAGAATCTTGTCGCCTTCTGCGGCGTTTGCGGTGCTGGTCATGAATAACTCCTCTGATATCGCCGCGCATTATGGCGTAGCCATTGCAGCGCGTGCCGTGTGCATTGTTAGCAGATTTTTCCCCCGGCGCCACTTCCAGGCTTGTGGGAGCGGGTTTACCCGCGAAGAAACCAGCACGGTGCCTGACAAGGACTTGACCCTGTTCGCGGGTAAACCCGCTCCCACATCGGTATAATGCGCCGCTTTAAATCCTTGCCAGGTGGTTTTCATGGACAGCATCAACAGCCGTATCGCCGAGGAACTGGGCGTGCGCCCACAACAGGTCGAAGCGGCCGTGGGCCTGTTGGACGAAGGATCGACCGTGCCCTTCATCGCCCGTTACCGCAAGGAAGTGACCGGCAGCCTTGATGACACCCAACTGCGCCACCTGGAAGAGCGCCTGCGCTACCTGCGCGAGCTCGACGATCGTCGCGCCAGCATCCTGGCCAGCATCGAGGAGCAGGGCAAGCTGACCCCGGAGCTGGCCCGCGAGATCAAGCTGGCCGACACCAAGACCCGCCTCGAAGACCTGTACCTGCCGTACAAGCAGAAGCGCCGCACCAAGGGCCAGATCGCCCTGGAAGCGGGCCTGGGCGAGTTGGCCGACGGCCTGTTCAACGATCCGCAGCTGAACCCGGAAAGCGAAGCGGCACGTTTCGTCGACGCCGAAAAAGGCGTGGCCGACGTCAAGGCTGCCCTGGAAGGCGCCAAGTACATCCTCATGGAGCGCTTCGCCGAGGACGCTGCCCTGCTCGACAAGCTGCGCAGCTTCCTCAAGCAGGAAGCGGTGCTGACCGCCCGCGTGGTTCCCGGTAAAGAAGAAGAAGGCGCCAAGTTCCGCGACTACTTCGCCCACGACGAGCTGCTGCGCACCGCGCCGTCGCACCGCGCCCTGGCGATCTTCCGCGGACGCAACGAAGGCGTGCTGAGCGCCTCGCTGAAAGTCGGCGAGGAGCTGCCGGGCACCCTGCACCCGTGCGAGCTGATGATCGGCCAGCAGGTCGGCATCGAGAACCGCAACCGCCCGGCCGACAAGTGGCTGGGCGAAGTGGTGCGCTGGACCTGGAAGGTCAAGCTGTACACCCACCTGGAAACCGACCTGTTCGGCGAGCTGCGCGACAACGCCGAAGGCGAGGCGATCAACGTCTTCGCCCACAACCTGCACGACCTGCTGCTGGCCGCCCCGGCCGGTCCGCGCGCAACGCTGGGCTTCGACCCGGGCCTGCGCACCGGCTGCAAGATCGCCGTGGTCGATGCTACCGGCAAGCTGCTGGACCACACCACGGTCTACCCGCACGCGCCGAAGAACGACTGGGACCGCACCATCTCCATCATGGCCGCGCTGTGCGCCAAGCACTCGGTCGAGCTGATCGCCATCGGCAACGGCACCGCCAGCCGCGAAAGCGACAAGCTGGTGGCCGAGCTGGTCAAGAAATACCCGGCCCTGAAGATCACCAAGATCATGGTCTCCGAGGCCGGCGCTTCGGTGTACTCGGCTTCCGAGCTGGCTGCTCGCGAGTTCCCGGACCTGGATGTGTCGATCCGTGGCGCCGTGTCCATCGCCCGTCGCCTGCAGGACCCGCTGGCCGAACTGGTGAAGATCGACCCGAAATCCATCGGCGTCGGCCAATACCAGCACGACGTGTCGCAGGTGAAGCTGGCCCGTGGCCTGGACGCCGTGGTCGAGGACTGCGTGAACGCCGTGGGCGTCGATGTCAACACCGCTTCCGTGGCGCTGCTGACGCGCATTTCCGGCCTCAACGCGACCCTGGCGCAGAACATCGTCAGCCACCGCGACGCCAACGGCCCGTTCGCCACCCGTGCCGCGCTGAAGAAAGTCAGCCGCCTGGGCGAGAAGACCTTCGAACAGGCCGCCGGCTTCCTGCGCGTGATGAACGGCGACAACCCGCTGGACGCCTCGGCGGTGCACCCGGAAGCCTACCCGCTGGTACAGCGCATCGCCGCCGACACCGACCGCGACATTCGCTCGCTGATCGGCGACAGCGGTTTCCTCAAGCGCCTGGACCCGAAGAAGTTCACCGACGAAAGCTTCGGCCTGCCGACCGTCACCGACATCCTCCAGGAGCTGGACAAGCCGGGCCGCGACCCGCGCCCGGAGTTCAAGACCGCCACCTTCCAGGACGGCGTCGAGGACCTCAAGGACCTGGAGCCGGGGATGATCCTCGAAGGTGTGGTGACCAACGTCACCAACTTCGGTGCCTTCGTCGACATCGGCGTGCACCAGGACGGCCTGGTGCACATCTCGGCGCTGTCCGAGAAGTTCGTCAAGGACCCGCGTGAAGCGGTCAAGGCCGGCGACGTGGTCAAGGTCAAGGTCATGGAAGTGGACATCCCGCGCAAGCGCGTCGGCCTGTCCATGCGCATGAGCGACACCCCCGGCGAGAAAGTCGAGGGCAACCGCGGCGGCAACCGTGGCAACGGCGGCAACCGCCAGCAGCAGGCGCCGCGCCAGCGCGAGACCAGCGCCGCCACCGCACCGGCCAACAACGCCATGGCGGCACTGTTCGCCAACGCCAAGCAGCTGAAGAAGAAGTGATGGACGTACCGAAAGCGTACGTCGAGAGCGCCTTCAGCCAATTGCTGGGTTGCCGCCTGCAACGCCTGGACACGGGTGTTGCAGAGGTGGCCCTGGCGCTCGAGCCGCACCTGCGCAACCGCGGCCAGAAGCTGCACGGCGGGGCGATCTTCAGCCTGGTGGACATCGCCATGGGCCTGGCCTGCTCGGCCAGCCATGGCTTCGACCAGCAGAGCGTGACCATCGAGTGCAAGATCAACTACATGCGCGCCGTCAGCGAGGGCGAGGTGCTGTGCACCGCCCGGGTGCTGCACGCCGGGCGGCGCACGCTGGTGGTCGACGCCGACGTGCTTCAGGACGACAAGCTGGTGGCCAAGGCCCAGGGAACCTTCGCGGTTCTCTAGCTGACAGGCCCCCATCTGCGGTATTTTCGGCGCATTGCTGTACACCTGATCGCGGGGCAAGCCCGCTCCCACGAACGTTCACAGACTTCGTGGGAGCGGGCTTGCCCCGCGATCAGGCGGATATAGGCCAGCGACGGAACCGCGTAAACCAGGCGACAACGCCAGTTCCTTTCCCAACTACCCTTGTAGACCGTCATCCCTACCCCCATATTGGGGCGACTGACGCGTGAAGGAATCCATCTTGAGCGACCTCCTCAACCGCCGCCTGAGCCTGCTCGGCGACAATATCGACCTGCTCAAGCAGTGCCTGCACGGCATTGAGCGCGAATGCCTGCGGGTGACCAACGACGGTCGCCTGGCCCAGACCCCGCACCCCGAGGCCCTGGGTTCGGCGCTGACCAACGAGCAGATCACCACCGACTATTCCGAGTCGCTGCTGGAATTCATCACCCCGGCCCTGGCCGACCCGGCCAAGGTGCTCGAGAGCCTCGAGCAGATCCACCGTTTCGTCTACACCAAGCTGGGCGACGAATACCTGTGGAGCCCGTCGATGCCCTGCGCGCTGCCGGCCGAGGAGGACATCCCGATCGCCGAATACGGCAGCTCGAACATCGGCAAGCTCAAGCACGTCTATCGCAAGGGCCTGGCCCTGCGTTACGGCCGTACCATGCAGTGCATCGCCGGCATCCACTACAACTTCTCCCTGCCCGAAGCGCTGTGGCCGTTGCTGCGCGATGCCGAAGGCGGCGAGCAGGACGACCGCGACTACCAGTCCTCGGCCTATATCGCGCTGATCCGCAACTTCCGCCGCTACAGCTGGCTGCTGATGTACCTGTTCGGCGCGTCCCCGGCCCTGGACAAAGGCTTCCTGCGCGGTCGTGCGCACCAGCTCGAAGAGCTGGATGCCGAGACGCTCTACCTGCCCTACGCCACCAGCCTGCGCATGAGCGACCTGGGTTACCAGAGCAACGCCCAGGCAGGCCTGACGCCCTGCTACAACAACCTCGCCAGCTACACCGACAGCCTGCGCAAGGCGGTGGGCACGCCCTACCCGCCCTATGTCGAGGTCGGCACGCACAAGGATGGCGAGTGGGTGCAGTTGAACACCAACATCCTGCAGATCGAGAACGAGTACTACTCGAACATCCGCCCCAAGCGCGTCACCTACACCGGCGAGCGGCCTATCCAGGCCCTGACCTCCCGTGGCGTGCAGTACGTGGAAGTACGCTGCCTGGACATCAACCCGTTCCTGCCGGTGGGTATCGACCTGACCGAAGCGCGCTTCCTCGACGCCTTCCTGCTGTTCTGCGCGCTGGAAGAGAGCCCGCAACTGGACAACGGCGAGTGCGGCCAGTGCACCGACAACTTCCTCACCGTGGTCAAGGAAGGCCGCCGTCCTGGCCTGGAACTGCACCGTGACGGCCAGCCGATCGAGCTGAAAGTGTGGGCCAGCGAATTGATCGGCCGCATCGGGCAGTTGGCCGAGTTGCTCGACCATGCCCAAGGTGGCGACGAACATGCCAAGGCGCTGGAAGCGCAACAGGCCAAGGTCGATGACGCCTCGCTGACGCCATCCGCCCAGGTGCTGGCACGCATGGCCGAACACAACGAAAGCTTCATCAAGTTCTCCCTGCGCCAAAGCCGGAACCACGCCGAGACCTTCCGCGAGCAGCCGCTGCCCACCGAGCGCCAGCAGGCCTTCGAGACCCTCGCCCGCGAATCCCTGGCCGAGCAGTCGCGCCTGGAGCAGCAGGAGGTGGGTGACTTCGACCTGTTCGTCGGTGCCTACCAGGCCAGCATCCTGGCGATCAGCAACTGATGACCCGCCCCGCCACCCCGCGCAAGCCACGCGCCAGCAGCCAGGCCAGGATCGAAGCGATCCTCGCTGCGGCCCGCGAGCTGCTGGCCGGACAAGGGGTGGCGGCGCTGTCGATCTACAGCGTGGCTGAACGGGCGCAAATTCCGCCGTCGTCGGTGTATCACTTCTTCGCCAGCGTGCCGGCCTTGCTCGAGGCACTGACCGCCGACGTGCATCGGGCTTTTCGCGAGGCCCTGAACGCACCCATCGACAGCACTGCATTCAGTACCTGGCCGCAACTGTCGAGGCTGATCGAGCAGCGCATGCTCGACATCTACACCGAAGATGCCGCGGCGCGGCAGCTGATCCTGGCCCAGCATGGGCTGAGCGAAGTGGTACAGGCCGACCGTCAGCACGACCTGGAGCTGGGCGAGCTGATGCACAGGCTGTTCGATCGGCATTTCCAGCTGCCTACGATGCCTCGGGATGTGGATGTGTTCGCGTTGGCGATGGAGCTGAGCGACCGGGTGTATGCCCGCTCGATGCAGTTGCATGAAGCGATCACGCCGCGCATGGCGGAAGAGGGGATGCGGGTGTTCGAGGCGTATCTGGGGCTGTATCTGCCGCCGTTTCTGGCCAAGCGGTCGGCTTGAGATCCTTGGGGCCGCTTTGCGGCCCTTTTCGCGGCACGAGGCCGCTCCTACAGGGGTTATGCGATCCCCTGTAGGAGCGGCCTCGTGCCGCGAAAAGGGCGCACAGCGCCCTCTATCCAGACCATCACAACTTGGCGATGGACACCTCGGTCGATTTCACGAAGGCGATCACCTCACTGCCCACCTGCAATTCCAGCTCCTTCACGGAACGGGTGGTGATCACCGAAGTGACGATACCGGAGGCGGTCTGCACGTCGATTTCCGACAGTACCGGGCCTTCGAGGATTTCCTTCACGGTGCCTTTGAACTGGTTGCGAACGTTGATGGCTTTGATGGTCATGGCGTCATTCCTTTTGCGGCTTCGAGGATTCAGTGAGCCCAACGCAACTGCGTGGGCAAGGGGGCTACAGGCTCCGGCTCGGGCGGCGTGCCCGGGACGGACAGAACACGGTTGAGCACTTCGCTTTCCAGCGCCGCCAGGCGGTGCGAACCCCGCACCCGTGGCCGGGGCAGGTCGACGACCAGGTCCAGGCCGACGGCGCCGTCTTCGATCAGGATCACCCGGTCGGCCACGGCGACGGCTTCGCTGACGTCGTGGGTGACCAGCAGCACGGTGAAGCCGTGCTGGCGCCACAGGCGCTCGATCAGTTGCTGCATTTCGATGCGGGTCAGGGCATCCAGCGCGCCCAATGGCTCGTCCAGCAGCAGCAGGCGCGGCTG
The DNA here is from genome assembly GCF_057284075.1 of Pseudomonas sp. TE31087. Classification (NCBI taxonomy): domain Bacteria; kingdom Pseudomonadati; phylum Pseudomonadota; class Gammaproteobacteria; order Pseudomonadales; family Pseudomonadaceae; genus Pseudomonas; species Pseudomonas sp. TE31087. Next base: position 4,545,518 of record NZ_JBXVNN010000001.1, on the reverse strand, counting down.
GTGGATCAGCGCCCGGGCCAGGGCCACCCGCTGTTTCTGGCCGCCGGACAACGCCGCCGGCCATTCGTTGGCGCGATCGACCAGGCCGACCGCCGCCAATGCCTCCAGGGCGCGGGGCCGCCAGTTGCCGGACAAGCCCAGGCCGACGTTGTCGATCACTTTCTTCCAGGGCAGCAGGCGCGCGTCCTGGAACATCAGGCGGGTATCCTCGCGGGCCTCGGCCAGCGGCGCGGCCCCCGCCAACAGTTGGCCGGCGCTGGGTTGGTCGAGCCCGGCCAGCAGGCGCAACAAGGTGCTCTTGCCGCAGCCACTGCGACCGACGATGGCGACGAACTGGCCGGCCGGAATGTGCAGGTCGATGCCGCGCAGCACTTCACGCTGGCCGAAGGTACGACGCAGGTCCCGGGCTGCCAGGGGGATGCCACGCAGCAGGCGTGGCGGCTGTTCCTTGAGCACGGTCATCATGCGCCCTCCTTCTTCGCCACCTGGTACGCCGGGTGCCAGCGCAGCCACACCCGCTCCAGGCCACGGGCGGCCAGGTCGGCCAGCTTGCCGAGCACCGCGTACAGGACGATGGCCAGCACCACAACATCGGTCTGCAGGAACTCGCGGGCGTTCATCGCCAGGTAGCCGATGCCGGCGTTGGCCGAGATGGTCTCGGCGACGATCAGCGTCAGCCACATGAAGCCCAGGGCGAAGCGCACGCCGACCAGGATCGAGGGCAGCGCTCCCGGCAGGATCACCTGGCGGAACAACGCGAAGCCCGACAGCCCATAGCTGCGCGCCATCTCCACCAGCGCCGGATCGACGTTGCGGATCCCGTGGTAGGTGTTCAGGTAGATGGGGAACAGCGTCCCCAGCGCCACCAGGAAGATCTTTGCCGACTCGTCGATGCCGAACCACAGGATCACCAGCGGGATCAGCGCCAGGTGCGGCACGTTGCGGATCATCTGCACCGAGCTGTCGAGCAGGCGCTCGCCCCAGTTCGACAGGCCGGTGATGAAGCCCAGCAACAGGCCGAGGCTGCCGCCGATCACGAAGCCCAGGCCGGCACGCCAGCCGCTGATGGCCAGGTGGGTCCAGAGCTGGCCGCTGCGCACCAGCTCGACACCGGCACTGACCACCGCGCTCGGCGCTGGCAGGATGCGGGTCGACAGCCAGCCCGCGCTGACCGCCAGCTGCCATACCACCAGCAGCAGGATCGGCAGGGCCCAGGGCGCCAGGCGCTTCGACCAGGTGGTTGGGGATGCTCGACTCATGGCCCCGGTCCTCAGCTCTGCGACACGGACTTGGGCAGGATGTCGTTGGCGACCATTTCACCGAACGGGCTCACGTAGCCACCGGTCTTCGGTTGTTCCGGGCGCTGCACGTCCAGGTGCGGGAACAGCAGCTCGGCGACGCGGTACGACTCCTCCAGGTGTGGATAACCGGAGAAGATGAACGTGTCGATGCCAAGATCGGCGTATTCCTTGACCCGCGCCGCGACGGTCGGGCCATCGCCCACCAGCGCGGTGCCGGCACCGCCACGCACCAGGCCGACACCGGCCCACAGGTTCGGCGCCACTTCCAGCTTGTCGCGCTTGCCGCCATGCAGGGCGGCCATGCGTTGCTGGCCGACCGAGTCGAAGCGCGCCAGCGACGCCTGGGCACGGGCGATGGTGTCGTCGTCCAGGTGCGAGATGAGCCTGTCGGCGGCGGCCCAGGCCTCCTCGTTAGTTTCCCGCACGATCACGTGCAAGCGGATGCCGAAGCGCACTTCACGGCCTTGGGCGGCAGCCTTCTCGCGCACCTGGGCGATCTTCTCGGCGACGGCCGCCGGCGGCTCGCCCCAGGTCAGGTACAGCTCGACCTGCTCGGCGGCCAGGTCCTGTGCGGCCTCGGAGGAGCCACCAAAGTACAGCGGCGGACGCGGCTGCTGGATCGGCGGGTAGAGCAGCTTGGCGCCTTTCACCTGGATGTGCTTGCCGTCGTAGTCAACGGTTTCGCCTTCGAGCACCTTGCGCCAGATACGGGTGAATTCCACCGACGCCTCGTAGCGTTCCTGATGGTTCAGGTGCAGGCCATCACCGGCCAGTTCGTCAGGATCACCGCCGGTCACCAGGTTGAACAGCGCACGCCCGTTGGACAGGCGATCCAGGGTGGCGGCCTGGCGCGCGGCCACGGTCGGCGAAATGATCCCCGGGCGCAGGGCCACCAGGAACTTCAGGCGCTCGGTCACCGGAATCAGCGAGGCCGCCACCAGCCAGGAGTCCTCGCAGGAACGTCCGGTGGGGATCAGCACGCCGCCAAAGCCCAGGCGGTCGGCGGCCTGGGCGATCTGGCTCAGGTAGCCGTGGTCGACGGCGCGGGCGCCTTCGCTGGTGCCCAGGTACTTGCCGTCACCGTGGGTGGGGAGGAACCAGAAGATGTTAAGGCTCATTGGAGTTGTCTCCTCAAGGGTGGCTCAAGCCGGGGCGACGCCCCGGCGCAGGCGAATCGTTCAAGGCGCGCTGGCGACCTTGGCCGGGGGTGTCCAGATCACATCCTTGATGCTCAAGGGCTTGGGAATCAGCTTCAGGGCCTGGAAGGTGTCGGCAATCTTCTGCTGCGCGGCGATCACGTCCGGAGTCAGCGGCGCGGCGCCGTAGCCCTGGCGTTTCACCGAAGTCAGGGTGATGTCGGCGGGCAGGCCGAGCAGCGGCGCGACCTGGTCGGTGACCTGCTGCGGATTGGCCCGGGACCACTCGCCCACGGCGCGCACTTCCTCGACCAGGGTGTTGATCACCGCCGGGTGCTGGGTGGCATAGCTGCGGGTGGCGAGGTAGAACTGGTGGTTGTCGACCAGGTCCTTGCCGTCACGCAGGGTGCGTGCCTGCAGCTGTTGCTCGGCGGCGGCCTGGTACGGGTCCCAGATCACCCAGGCGTCGACGCTGCCGCGCTCGAAGGCGGCGCGGGCGTCGGCCGGCGGCAGGTAGACGGGCTGGATATCGGTGTACTTGAGGCCGGCGTCTTCCAGGGCGCGCACCAGCAGGTAGTGCACGTTGGAGCCCTTGTTGAGGGCGACTTTCTTGCCCTTGAGTTCCTTCACCGACTGGATCGTCGATCCCTTCGGCACAAGGATCGCCTCGCTGTGCGGGGCTGGCGGCTCATAGGCGACGTACAGCAGGTCGGCACCTGCGGCCTGGGCAAACACCGGCGGGGTTTCGCCGGTCACGCCGAAGTCGATGGAGCCGATGTTGAGGCCTTCGAGCAGTTGCGGGCCGCCGGGGAACTCGGTCCATTGCACGTCGATGTCCTGTTCCTTCAGGCGCTTTTCCAGCGAGCCCTTGGCCTTGAGCAGCACCAGGGTGCCGTATTTCTGGTAACCAATGCGCAGGCTCTCGGCCTGGGCTTGAGTGATGGCGCCGAAGGACACAGCCGCCGCAAACAGGGCGACCAGACCGCGACGCAAGAAGACTGTGCGCATGGCGCTCTCCTGTGCGAGTGGGTTCGGGTAGCACCTGCTTGCCTCGTTGACGGGCGAGTAAGGTGGGAAAAACGGTCAAGCGGTATAGCGGGCGGTCAGATGCTCCAACGGGCACTGATCAGGCGTTCGTTGAGTTCGCCCGGTACCACCGGCCGAGGCCGGCGCGCCAGGGCGCTGTGGAACGTTTCCAGCGAATCCTGCAGGCGCTGCTCCAGGGCAGCGGCCAGTTGCGCGGGCCTGGCGCCTTCGCCGTAGGCGACCTGGCTGTCGTCGGCGAAGATCCCCTGCAGGGTCTCCTGCGCCTTGAGGGCCGACAGCACGGGCTTGAGGGCGTAGTCCACGGCCAGCATGTGGGCGATGCTGCCACCGGTGGCGATCGGCAGGACCACCTTGTGTTCCAGGGCACGCTCGGGCAGCAGGTCGAGCAAGGTCTTCAGGGCGCCGGCGAACGACGCCTTGTACACCGGGGTGGCGACCACCAGGCCATCGGCCTGGGCCACCAGTTCATTGAAGTGACGCACCTGCGGGCTGTCGAAGCGCGCGTGGAGCAGGTCCTCGGCGGGGAATTCCCGCACCTGGAAGGTCACCACCTCGACGCCGCGCTCCTGCAGCCAGTCGCGCGAGCGCTCTAGCAGCACGCCGGAGCGTGAACGAAGACTGGGGCTACCACCGACAGAAACAACCAGCATTGAAAGCGCTTCCTTCGATTCGATTGCAGGGCCGCGAGGGGTTGTCCCCGCTGGATGGAAGTGACATTAACAGTTAGTCATATATATCTAGAAATCATATTTTCGTATTTATTTATTCCATATAGAGATATTCAGATTTATCTCTGTAGGAACGGCCTTGTGCCGCGAAAGGGCCGCAAAGCGGCCCCGGCGATAAGTGCATTGACGCTGAAAATCCTGGGGGTGCTGCGCCCCCCTTTCGCGGCACAAGGCCGCTCCTACAGGCTTTCGGTAGACATAAAAAAGGGCCGTCGAAACGGCCCGAAGATCCCTGCTTGGCTAAGAGCAATGCAACGAGCAATACCTCATCGATTTGGTTGCGGGGTCAGTCGCAGATAGGGTTTCACCGCCCGGTACCCTTTCGGGAAGCGCCGCTTGATTTCGTCCTCGTCCTTGAGCGAAGGCACGATCACTACCTCGTCGCCGTCCTGCCAGTTGCCTGGCGTGGCGACCTTGTAGTTGTCGGTCAGCTGCAGCGAGTCGATCACCCGCAGGATCTCGTTGAAGTTGCGCCCGGTACTGGCCGGATAGGTGATGGTCAGGCGCACCTTCTTGTTCGGGTCGATGACGAACAGCGAGCGCACGGTCAGGGTGTCGCTGGCGTTGGGGTGGATCAGGTCGTACAGGTCGGAGACCTTGCGGTCGGCGTCGGCGATGATCGGGAAGTTGACCACGGTGTTCTGGGTCTCGTTGATGTCATCGATCCACTTGTGGTGCGAGTCGACCGGGTCCACCGACAGGGCGATGGCTTTCACGCCACGCTTGGCGAAGTCTTCCTTGAGCTTGGCGGTCAGGCCCAGCTCGGTGGTGCACACCGGGGTGAAGTCGGCCGGGTGGGAGAACAGCACGCCCCAGCTGTCGCCCAGCCATTCGTGGAAACGGATCTTGCCGGCGCTGGAATCCTGTTCGAAATCGGGGGCGATATCGCCGAGTTTGAGGCTCATGAAAGCGGCTCCTGTGCTGTGTCTGGCCTTGTGGGTTCAATGTGCCTGCTTCCGAATAGAAATAAAAAGAATAAATATCGATTTATTTATAACCATTAAGCATACGGATTCGCAGACACAAAAAAGCCTCGCACTAGGCGAGGCTTTCTTGATGCCGCTACGACTTACATGAAGGCGTAAGTGTAGTTGACGATGAAGCGAGTCTGATCCTGGTCGTTCGCAGCGCCCGAACCGGTGCCACGGTAGACGCCCTGGCGCAGGCTGAAGCCCAGGCCCTTGAGGGTGCCTTCCTGCAGAACGTAGTCGACGCGCGCGTCACGCTCCCACTCGCTGAAGGTACCGTGGCCGTCGGTGTTACGACCATCCTGACCGCGCAGGTAGGCGACCGAAGCCTTCAGGCCCGGCACGCCCAGACGGGCGAAGTCGTAGGAGTACTGACCGAAGGTGGTGTTTTCACCGGCCTTGGCGAACTGGTTGATCATGCTGTCGGTGAACAGGTAGAAGCTGGCGCCGCCCGCACCTTCGGCACGGCCGTTGCCATCAACGACACCGCCCTGGTTCAGCCAGACGAAGCCACCATCATCGTTGACCTGCTGATGGCCGAGCATCAGCGCGTGGCCACCGAGGGTATAGGTGAACATGGCGGACCAGGTCTTGTTGTCGACCTTGCCGGTTTCCTTGGCATAACCGCCGTTGTTGTTGAAGTTGTAGCCGCCACCGTGGCCGTTCTTGCCATCGCTGCTGCTGTCGAAGTAGCGCAGGTCGGTCTTGAACGACTGGTCGTCAGCGATCTTGAAGACGTGGGTGGCGCCCAGGAAGCTCTGCTTGTAGAAGTCTTCCAGGTTCGAGTAGTAGTACTGCAGGGTCAGGTCTGGAGTGAGCTTGTAGTCCAGGCCACCGTAGCGGAACTTGTTGCTGTCAGCGGTCGCGCCGTTGACCGACAGGCCGGTACGGTTGCTCGAGGCACGACCCATTGCGTGGGTCAGCTGACCGGCGTTGATGGTCAGGTTGTCGATTTCCTTCGAGGTGATGGTTGCACCTTCGAAGGTCTGCGGCAGCAGACGACCGTCGTTGGAGACCAGGATCGGCAGCATCGGTGCCAGGGCGCTACCGAAGTGCGCTTCGGTCTTGGAGAAGCGGGCCTTGGCGTTGGCGCCAACGCGTGCCCACTGGCTTACCGAAGAGCCGTCGGTATCGTCCGGAAGGAAGCCGGACTTGTGGTAGCCCTTGCCACCATCGAGGTGGATACCCCACACGGCCTGGGCATCGACACCGAAGCCTACGGTGCCTTCAGTGAAGCCGGAGATGTAGTCGAGCTTGAAACCTTGACCGGTTTCACGCTGATCCGGACGCTTGCCGGCCGGACGAGTCGCGGTTGCCGGAGTGGCGTGCGCTTCGCGGTTGTTGTTGTCGAAGTACATGGTGCGCGAGCTCAGGGACAGCTTGCTGTCTTCGATGAAACCGGCAGCGCCTGCTTGTTGGGCGAGAACCCCCAGTGCCACGGCCAGGGCCAGGCTGGACTTGTACATGTTTTGCTCCTCTACGTTCTAATTTTTGTGCGTCTCAAGCGGCGGAGTCTGCTGCCCCACTCACCCGGATTGGCGATTTAGCACAAATGCGTGACCGCCAAGTCAATCGCTAACGGTCGATCTGCGACTTTGGTCTAACCCGCCGACCTGCGCTACAGGATAATGACAATCCTATAAATCCAAAATGACCGTTTTATGAATCTGTAAGATTTTTACGGAATAACATCGGAACCATTCCTACGAAACGCTGTATCGACGCCGTCAATCATACCTTTAGGTTATGTGCAAACGTTTGCCGAGCTGTCGACCGATGGTACCCCCGCAGGAACCGAACAAGACTAGCCGTCTTGAGCGATTCCGCCAGCTTCCCACCTCGTGCGGGAGCGAGCCCGTAAACCGCGCAGGTTCAGAGCGTTTGGCTTTTAAGCTAATTCTAAAAAGTTATTTATTTACTATTTCTTAGATCATCTAGTCTTCTCGCCATCCATCCCAGAATGCCTGACGAGAGGTTCAACCATGATCCCGCATGCTCCGCTGCGCCTGTTCGCCGCCCTGACCCTCGCCAGTGCCAGCTGGCTGGCCCAGGCCGCCGACCTGACCGTCGCCTACCAGACCACCGTCGACCCGGCCAAGGTGGCCCAGGTCGATGGCACCTATGAAAAGGACAGCAAGGCCAGCATCGACTGGCGCAAGTTCGATAATGGCGCCGATGTGATCACCGCCGTCGCCTCGGGCGACGTGCAGATCGGCTACCTCGGCTCCAGCCCGCTGGCCGCCGCCGCCACTCGCAAGCTGCCGGTCGAGACCTTCCTGATCGCTACCCAGATCGGCGCCGGCGAGGCCCTGGTCGCCCGTGACAACATCAAGACCCCGCAGGACCTGGTCGGCAAGAAAGTCGCCGTGCCGTTCGTTTCCACCGGCCATTACAGCCTGCTGGCCGCACTCAAGAGCTGGAACATCGACCCGTCGAAGGTGCAGATCCTCAACCTCGCCCCGCCGGCGATCATCGCTGCCTGGAAACGCGGCGACATCGACGCCACCTACGTCTGGGACCCGGCCCTGGGCGTGGCCAAGGAAAACGGCAAGGTGCTGATCACCTCGGGCGAGCTGGCCGAGAAAGGCGCGCCGACCTTCGATGCCTGGATCGTGCGCAAGGACTTCGCCGCCAAGCACCCGGAGATCGTCAAGTCGTTCGCCAAGGTCACCCTCGATGCCTACGCCGACTACCGCAAGGACCCGAAAGCCTGGCTGGCCGACAAGGACAACGTCGCCAAGCTGGTCAAGCTGTCCGGCGCCAAGCCTGCCGATATCCCGGTGCTGCTGCAGGGCAACGTCTATCCGCTGGCCGCCGACCAGGCCAGCGCACTGCGCGAGCCGACCACCCAGGCACTGACCGACACCGCCACCTTCCTCAAGCAACAGGGCAAGGTCGACGCCGTGCTGCCCGACTACTCGCCCTACGTCAGCGCCCAATACCTGCCCAACTGATCCGGAGCCCGTCATGGCCTTGCTCGAACTGGAGCGCATCAGCGCACAGTACCCCGGCGCCGCTACCCCGGTGCTGGCCGACATCAACCTGAGCCTGGGCCCGCGCCAGCTGCTGGTGGCCCTCGGGCCGTCCGGCAGCGGCAAGACCTCGTTGCTCAACCTGATCGCCGGCTTCGTTGCCCCCAGCGGCGGGCGCATCAGCCTCGACGGCGCGCCAGTGCAAGGCCCTGGCGCCGATCGCGGCGTGGTGTTCCAGGACGATGCCCTGCTGCCCTGGCAGGACGTGCTCGGCAACGTTGCCTTCGGCCTCGAGCTGGCCGGCGTGCCCCGTGCGCAGCGTGAAGCCAAGGCCCGCGAGATGCTGGCGCTGGTAGACCTCGCCGGCTTCGGCGAGCGGCGTATCTGGCAATTGTCCGGCGGGCAGAAGCAGCGCGTGGGCCTGGCCCGGGCGCTGGCCGCCGACCCGCGGGTGCTGTTGATGGACGAGCCGTTCGGCGCCCTCGATGCCTTTACCCGCGAACAGATGCAGGAGCTGCTGTTGCAGGTCTGGCAGCGCACCGCCAAACCGGTGTTCCTGATCACCCACGACATCGAAGAGGCGGTGTTCCTCGCCACCGAGCTGGTGCTGCTGGCGCCCAATCCGGGGCGTGTGGTCGAGCGTCTGCAACTGGACTTCGGCCAGCGCTACGCCGCTGGCGAGTCGGCCCGGGCGATCAAGTCCGATCCCCGCTTCATCGAAACCCGCGAGCACGTGCTGGCGCGGGTGTTCTCGCAACGTCAGGAGTCCGCATGAGCAGTATCGAATTGCCGGCCGCCGCCAAGCGGGCACCACGCACGCCTCCTGTCGTGAAAACCCGCAAGCCCTTGCCGACCCGCTGGATCAGCACCCTCACCCTGGCCTCCCTGTTGCTGGCGTGGTGGCTGGTAACCGCCGCCGGCTGGGTCGACCCCCTGTTCCTGCCCTCGCCCGCCGATATCCTGGCCAAGGGCTGGACGCTGCTTACCCAGGGCTACATGGATGCCAGCCTGTGGCAGCACCTGGGCGCAAGCCTGGGCCGTATCGGCCTGGCGCTGGTGGCGGCGACCCTGACCGCCATCCCCGTCGGCCTGGCCATCGGCTACAACCGCGTGGCCCGTGGCATCCTCGACCCGCTGATCGAGTTCTACCGGCCGATCCCGCCGCTGGCCTACCTGCCGTTGATCGTCATCTGGTGCGGCATCGGCGAGCTGTCGAAGGTGCTGCTGATCTACCTGGCGATCTTCGCCCCGATCGCCATCGCCACCGCCACCGGCGTGCGCACCGTCGACCCGGCCAAGCTGCGCGCCGCGCAGTCGCTGGGGGCCACCCGGGCGCAACTGATCCGCCATGTGATCCTGCCCAGCGCCCTGCCCGACATCCTCACCGGCATCCGCATCGGCCTTGGCGTGGGCTGGTCGACCCTGGTCGCCGCCGAGCTGATCGCCGCCACCAGCGGCCTGGGCTTCATGGTGCAGTCGGCGGCGCAGTTCCTGGTCACCGACGTGGTGGTGCTGGGGATCCTGCTGATCGCCCTGATCGCCTTCACCCTGGAAATGGGCCTGCGCGCCCTGCAGCGCAAGCTGGTGCCCTGGCATGGCCAGAGCCACTGATCCGTCACGACCATTCGCGGGGCAAGCCCGCTCCCACGCAGCCGTCTCACCTCGTGGGAGCGGGCTTGCCCCGCGATAGAACTTCTCGGCCTGCACGAGAAACGAACCTTCAAGCGAGACCGACATGAGCCTGACCATCACCCCTCTCAGCCCGGCCCTTGGCGCGCAGATCAGCGGCGTGGACATCAGCCGCGACATCACCCTCGAACAGCGTGACGCCATCGAGCAGGCACTGCTCGAACACCAGGTGCTGTTCTTCCGCGACCAGCCGATCACCCCCGAGCAACAGGCCCGTTTCGCCGCGCGCTTCGGCGACCTGCACATCCACCCGATCTACCCCAATGTGCCGCAGACGCCGCAGGTACTGATCCTCGACACCGCGGTCACCGACGTGCGCGACAACGCCGTCTGGCACACCGACGTGACCTTCCTGCCGACCCCGGCGCTGGGCGCGGTGCTCAGCGCCAAGCAGTTGCCGGCCTTTGGCGGCGACACCCTGTGGGCCAGCGGGATCGCCGCGTTCGAGGCGCTGTCGGCGCCGCTGCGCACGATGCTCGACGGCCTGACCGCCACCCACGATTTCACCAAGTCGTTCCCGCTGGAGCGCTTCGGCACCACCCCAGAGGACCTGGCGCGCTGGGAAGCCACCCGGCGCAACAACCCGCCACTGTCGCACCCGGTGGTGCGTACCCACCCGGTCAGCGGGCGCAAGGCGCTGTTCGTCAATGAAGGTTTCACCACGCGGATCAACGAGCTGAACGAGCAGGAGAGCGAGGCGCTGCTCAAGCTGCTGTTCGCCCATGCGACGCGGCCGGAGTTCAGCATTCGCTGGCGATGGCAGGAAAATGACGTGGCGTTCTGGGACAACCGCGTCACGCAGCATTTTGCTGTGGATGATTACCGACCCAATCGGCGGGTGATGCACCGGGCGACCATCTTGGGAGATGCGCCGTTCTGAGCCCCTGGGAGGCCTTTGGCCTCCTTTCGCGGCGCAAGGCCGCTCCTACAGGAGATCACATTCCCCTGTAGGAGCGGCCTTGTGCCGCGATAAGGGCCGCAAAGCGGCCCCAGCGATCTACCTCACCAGATGCAGGTACTGCATGTGCCGCTCGTACTGGTCGAGGATGTCGTTGATGATCTGCTCCTTGCTGTAGCCCACCAGATCATAGTTCTGGCTACCTTCGCTCAAGTGCACCTCCGCCCGGTAGTAGCGACGGTTCTTCAACTCCTGGGTACCCAACCCACCCAACGCGAACGACGGCGTGAAGTAGCCACGCATCTGCACCTGGTAGATGAACGGCTGCTCCTCGCCATGGCCGATCTTCAGGCTGACGTTGTCATGGCTCGGATCGTCCTGGGTGATCAGCACCAGCCCCTTCTGCTCGAACACCTCGCGCACCTCGGCGATCGCCGGGCGCACCACGTCGTCCATGAAGCGATACACCTCGTCCCGCGACGGGAAGTGCACGGCCTGGCTCAGGCGCTGGCGCCAGCCGCCACGCCCACGCCGGGACTGGGCGAAGGGTGCCAGCGAATGCATCTGCGCGATCTGCCGCTGGCTTTCCAGGTAGAAGGCCTTGTGCAGCCCCCACATCATGCACAGCAGGATCAGCGAGAACGGCAGCGAGGTCAGCACCACCGCCGACTTCAGCGAATCGATGCTGCCGGCGAACAGCAGCGCGCTGGTGATCAGCGCGGTCATCGCGCCCCAGAAGATGCGCAGCCAGTTCGGGCCGTCCTCGTCGGCGCCACCGCCCTTGGCAGACAGCGTCGACAGCACCACCGTGCCGGAGTCGGCCGAGGTGACGAAGAACACGAAGCTGATGAACACCGTCACGGCGATCACCGTCTTGCTCCACGGGTAGGTTTCCAGCAGCAGGTACAGGCTCATCGACGGGTTGTCGATGGCCGACTGGCCGAGGGCGGTCATGCCGTGGTTGATCACCTGGTCCAGGGCGCTGTTGCCGAAGATCGACATCCACGCCAGGGTGAAGCCCAGCGGGATCAGCAACACGCCGAAGACGAACTCACGGATGGTGCGCCCGCGCGAAATCCGCGCGATGAACAGCCCCACGAACGGCGCCCAGGCAATCCACCAGGCCCAATAGAACACCGTCCAGCCACCCAGCCAGTCGCGTTGCTCGCCGTAGGCGTACACATCAAAGCTCTTGCGCGGCAAGGCGCCCAGGTAGTCACCGAGGTTCTGGATCAGGGTATTGAACAGGTGCTGGGTGGGCCCGGCGAACAGCACGAACAGCAGCAGCGCGCAGGCCAGGAACAGGTTGATGTCGCTCATCACCCGCACGCCCTTCTCCACCCCGGCGACCGCCACGGCCACCGCCGCGCCCATCATCAGGGTGATGAGGATCACCTGCACCCACTGGCTGTGGCTGATGCCGAACAGGTAGTCGAGGCCGGCGTTCAGGTGCAGCACGCCGAAGCCCATGTCGGCCCCCAGGCCAAACACCGTGGCGATGATGCCGAAGCCGTCCACCGCGTAGCCGATCGGGCCGTTGATGCGTTTGCCTATCAGCGGGTAAAGCGCCGAGCGCAGGGCCAGCGGCAGGTTGTGCCGGTAGGCGAAGTAGGCCAGCGCCATGCCGACGAAGGCGAACACGCCCCAGCCGTGCAGGCCCCAGTGCAGGAACAGGATCTGCATCGCCTGGCGCCCGGCCTCGGCCGTGCCGGCCTCGCCCTGCGGCGGCTGGAGCATATGGGTCAGCGGCTCGGAGACGCAGAAGAAGAACAGGGTGATGCTGATGCCGGCGGCGAACAGCATGCCGGCCCAGGACAGGTAGCTGAACTCGGGCTCGTCGTGGTCGGCACCAAGCTTGATCTTGCCGTAGCCGGACAAGGCGGTGACCACCACGAAGACCAGGTACAGGGTCATGGCCAGCATGTAGTACCAGCCGACGGTGTTGGCCGCCCAGTTCTGCGCCGCCAGCAGCCAGTCGCCGGCCGCCTGGGGCTGGGCGATGACGACCAGGCCGAAGAGGAGGATGAAGCTTGCCGCGAAGTAGAACACGGGGGGGTTCATGCGGATCTTGCCGTTGGCAAGGTCGGGGGTCGGTGCACTCATTGAACAGGCACCTCGTCGAAGGACGTGAGGTTCGGATTGAACGGGTTCAGCAAAGGCGATTCCTCCTTTTGAACACCGGCAATGGACCAGCGTTTTTCGTTGAACAAGCGTTCAAGTTAAACATGGATCGAGTTTCAATGCGACCCGATGCCGCTGGGCGGGGCATCGAGTGTCTAGCACGTGGGAGCGGGCTTGCCCCGCGATGGCGATGGTTGAACTGACGTCGCCATCGCGGGGCAAGCCCGCTCCCACGGTCCAGACACTCGATGCTAGAGGGCTTTCTTGCCCTCGCAATCCAACTGCAGGTTAGCCTGGGTAATATTGCTGTCAGCCGGCACGCTGCGAGTCAGCCAGACGTTGCCGCCGATGGTCGAACCCTTGCCGATGGTGATCCGCCCGAGGATGGTCGCACCCGCGTAGATGACGACGTCGTCCTCGACGATCGGGTGGCGTGCCAGGCCCTTGTGCAAGTTGCCCGACTCGTCGCTGGGGAAGCGCTTGGCGCCCAGGGTCACGGCCTGGTAGATACGCACCCGCTCACCGATGATCGCGGTCTCGCCGATCACCACGCCGGTGCCGTGGTCGATGAAGAAGCTCGGGCCGATCTGCGCGCCGGGATGGATGTCGATGCCGGTGGCCGAGTGCGCCAGCTCCGAGCTGATCCGCGCCAGCAGCGGCAGGCCGGCCTGGTACAGGTGGTGGGCCAGGCGGTGGTGGATGATCGCCAGGATGCCCGGGTAGCACAGCAGCACCTCGTCGACGCTGCGCGCCGCCGGGTCGCCGTGGAAGGCCGCGAGCACGTCGGTGTCCAGCAGCACGCGCAGGGCCGGCAGGGCCGCGGCGAAGTCCTGGATCAGGCGCAGGGCATGGCCATCGACATCGACCACATCGGTCTTGCCATGGCGCGCCGCGTAGCGCAGCTCCAGGCGGGCCTGGGCCAGCAGCGCGGTGAGCGCGGCGTCGAGGGTGTGGCCGACGTAGAAGTCTTCGCTCTCTTCACGCAGGTCCACCGGGCCCAGGCGCATGGGGAACAGCGCGCCGCACAGCTGCTCGAGAATCTGCCGCAGCGCCTCGCGCGATGGCAGCTCGCGCCCGCCCTGCTCGCCGCTGCTGCGGCCGTTGTTGCTGCGCCACTGCTCACGGGCGCTGCGCAGGCCACTGACGATGCCCTGCAGTTGCCAGTGCCCGGTTGATGGTTGTTCGCTCACGGTGTTTCTCCTGCCAGGCCATTGTTCTGATATCTGGATTTTTCTGGCGTGGGAGCGGGCTTGCCCCGCGATGGCGCTATCGCGGGGCAAGCCCGCTCCCACGATCAATCGAATGGATCAACGATACGTCAAATCTGCCTCTTGGAAAAAACAACGCTTTATTCCATCCTGAGCTAAGTCGGGCATAAGCGACTGCAAAATGCAGAAACGGGAATAACAACATGATTTTTTATTATTTCCCGGCCTATGAAGCCCACCTCTATAGTCGCCACCTCACTACTTCCACAACAAGCGCGGGGCCTGCCATGACCAAATTCGCCAAACCCCTTCTCAACGCCAGCCTGGCGCTCCTGCTCGGTGCCGGCCTGCTCGGCCAGGCCTTCGCCGGCGAGCAGTTGAAGACCATCCAGGAGAAGGGCGTGATCAACGTCGGCCTGGAAGGCACCTACCCACCGTTCAGCTTCCAGGACGAGAACGGCAAGCTGGCCGGCTTCGAGGTCGAACTGTCCGAACTGCTGGCCAAGGAACTGGGGGTCAAGGCCAAGGTCCAGCCGACCAAGTGGGACGGTATCCTCGCCGCCCTGGAGTCCAAGCGCCTGGACGTGGTGATCAACCAGGTGACCATCTCCGAGGAGCGCAAGAAGAAGTACGACTTCTCCGAGCCCTACACGGTTTCCGGCATCCAGGCCCTGGTGCTCAAGGGCAGCGACAACGAGAAGAACATCAAGACCGCCGCCGACCTCGGTGGCAAGAAGGTCGGCGTCGGCCTGGGCACCAACTACGAGCAGTGGGTGAAACAGGACGTGCCGACAGCCGATGTCCGTACCTATGAAGACGACCCGACCAAATTCGCCGACCTGCGCAACGGCCGTATCGACGCCATCCTGATCGACCGCCTGGCCGCGCTCGAGTACGTGCAGAAAACCGCCAAGGACAAGAAACCCACCGCGCTGGCCGGCGAGAAATTCTCCAAGCTGGAGTCGGGCGTTGCCCTGCGCAAGGGCGAGCCTGAACTGCTCGCGGCGCTGAACAAGGCCATCGACAAGCTCAAGGCCGACGGCACGCTGGCCAAGCTGTCCGAGAAATACTTCGGTGCCGATGTCACCAAATGATCGCTGAAAGCCTGCAACTCGTTGTCGATTCCGCGCCCTTCCTGCTCAAGGGCGCGGGCTATACCGTGCTGCTCAGTGTCGGCGGCATGTTCTTCGGTTTGGTGCTGGGCTTCGCCCTGGCACTGATGCGCCTGTCGAAGATCCTGCCGCTGGACTGGCTCGCCCGCATCTACGTGTCGTTCTTCCGCGGCACGCCGCTGCTGGTGCAGCTGTTCGTGATCTACTTCGGCCTGCCGCAGATCGGCATCGAGCTTGATCCGATCCCGGCATCGCTGATCGGCCTGTCGCTGAACATGGCGGCGTATATCTGCGAAATCCTCCGCGCGGCGATCTCTTCGATCGACCGTGGTCAGTGGGAAGCGGCGGCCAGCATCGGCATGACCCGCACCCAGGCCATGCGCCGGGCGATCCTGCCGCAGGCCCTGCGCACCGCCCTGCCGCCGCTGGGCAACAGCTTCATCTCGCTGGTCAAGGACACCGCCCTGGCGGCGACCATCCAGGTGCCCGAGCTGTTCCGCCAGGCACAGCTGATCACCGCCCGGACCTTCGAGGTCTTCACCATGTACCTGGCTGTCGCGGTGGTCTACTGGATCCTCTGCAGCATCCTGGCGCACTTCCAGAACCGCATGGAAGCGCGGGTCAACCAGCACGACCAGGAGCAATGAGATGATCGTAGTACAAGGCCTGACCAAGCAGTTCAAGGGCCATACCGTGCTCAACGGCATCGACCTGACCGTGCAACCCGGCGAGGTGGTCGCCATCATCGGCCCCAGCGGCTCGGGCAAGACCACGTTCCTGCGTTGCCTGAACCTGCTGGAAACCCCCGATGCCGGACGCATCCAGATCGGCGACATCAGCATCGATGCCAATCGCCCGCTGGGCGGCCAGCAGGGTGCGATCCGCCGCCTGCGCCAGCAGGCCGGATTCGTGTTCCAGAACTTCAACCTGTTTCCCCACCGCACCGCCCTGGAGAACGTCATCGAGGGGCCGGTGATCGTCAAGAAGACGCCCCGCGACAAGGCCATCGAGCTGGCCAGGCGCCTGCTGGCCAAGGTCGGCCTGGCGGGCAAGGAAGACGCCTACCCGCGCCGCCTGTCCGGTGGCCAGCAGCAGCGGGTGGCCATCGCCCGCGCCCTGGCCATGGAACCCGAGGTGATCCTGTTCGACGAGCCTACCTCGGCGCTCGACCCGGAGCTGGTGGGCGAGGTGCTGGAAACCATCCGCGGCCTGGCCGAGGAAAAGCGCACCATGATCATCGTCACCCACGAGATGAGCTTCGCCCGCGATGTCGCCAACCGGGTGATCTTCTTCGACAAGGGGGTGATCGTCGAGCAAGGCGAGGCCAAGGCGCTGTTCGCCAATCCGCGGGAAGAGCGCACCCGCCAGTTCCTGCGCAAGTTCCTCGGCACCGCCGCCGGCCAGGAATGAGCCCGATGCGCGGGGCTCACACCTCGCGCAGGTTGTGGCAACGCCTGAAACGGGCTTCCAGGTTGCGATCGGGCATCTGGTGGCTGCGCAGGGCGTTGAGGGTCTGCTCCACGTAATCGCGTGTCGTGCCATAGCGCCCCTTGGCGCTGGCGAGGATCTGGCTGAGCAAGGTGTCCGGCAGGTTGCCCGCGTAGCATGGCAGGTGCCGTTCCAGCACGAAGCCCAGGGCCTGGACCTTGCTGCCGTCGCCCAGACGGCAGCTGAGCCAGTGCGGGCGATAGGCCGGGAACGGCATTTCGCGCATCCACAGGGCCATCAGCGAATCGTCAAGGTTGCTTTCATCCAGACGGTAGGCGAAACCACTGCAGGAACCGCCACGGTCCAGGCCGAACACCAGGCCCGGACATTCCGGTGTGCCGCGGTGCTCGTGGGACCACAGGTACAGGCCGCGGTGGTAGCCATGCACCCGTGCCCGCTGGCGCTCGACCGAATTGCACTCGGGGCGCCAGATCAGCGAGCCGTAGGCAAACAGCCAGACCGGGCCGCCTTCGTGCAGGGACATGGTTTCTTGCATCGAGCGCTGCAGTTGTTCGCGGGACAACTGTTGCCCGAAGTCGAGTGACGGCGGATAGGCTATTTGCCAGGATAAACTTTCAAGTGTCGACATGAGCTGCCGCCATTAATTCCTGTGAACTACAAAGTTGCGCGTTCCACTGCTGTTGATGCAGGGCCTGACCCTACGTCTTCGCGGGTAAACCCGCTCCCACAGGAGGTGTGCAGGGCTTGTGGGAGCGGGTTTACCCGCGAAGGCCCTGGCGCTTAACGTAAGGGATAAGACACTTGCGACTCAAGCTGGAAGACACAATTTCATTCAACCTTCCGCTGAACGGAAACTAATAATCCGAGTATAGCGAAACTTATTACCCGCACCGGTAATAATCCCCGCCCTATAATCAACAGCAAAACACTTGGTTATTAACCCCGGCACGCCCTTGCAGCGTGCCGGGTTGTTTCATCCGCGCGGCGCGTAGGCGAAAACGTCGGCGCGCATGCGGTGGGCATCCATGCCGGCCTCGACCAATGCATCGAGGGTGGCGTAGACCATGTTCGGCGAACCGCTGGCATAGACATGCACCTGGTTCAGGTCGCCGATGTCCTCGCACACCGCCTCGTGCAACAGACCGCAGCGCCCCTCCCAGCCGCACAGGTCGCTGACCACCTTGTGCAGGAACAGGTTGGGCAGGCGCTGCCACTCGTCCCAGTGCTCGATCTCGTAGAAGTCCTCGGGCCGGCGCACGCCCCAGTACAAATGCACCGGATGCTTGAACCCGTGGGCGCGGCAGTGCTCGACCAGGCTATGCATCTGGCCCATGCCGGTACCGGCGGCGATCAGCACCAGCGGGCCGTCGGGCAGCTCCGCCAAGTGGGCGTCGCCGAACGGCAGTTCGATACGCGCCAGGCCACTGCGCCGCAGCTGCTTGATCAACTGCACGGCGCTGCTTTCCCGGGCCAGCACATGCAGCTCCAGGTCACGACCACCGTGGGGCGCCGAGGCGAGGGAGAAGGCCGCCTTGTCCATGCCCTCGCGCTCGATCATCAGGTACTGCCCCGCGTGATAGCGCGGCGGCTTGCCGGCTGGCGCGCGCAGGCGCACGCGCCAGACGTCGCCACCGACCTCGACGCATTCACTCACGGTACAGGCCAGCTTGCGCACCGGCAGCTCGCCCAGGGCCAGCACACCATCCCACAGCAACACGCAGTCCTCCAGCGGCTCGGCGATGCAGGTGAACAGTTCACCGTGATCGCGGACTTGGCCTTCCTGGCGAACACTACCCTCCACCAGCAGCGCGGCACACACATGGCAGTTGCCGTTGCGGCAGCTGCTTGGGCAGTCGTAGCCCAGGCGCCGCGCGGCATCCAGAATCCTTTCACCCGGTTCGACCGCCAGTACCGCCCCGGAAGGCTGCAAGGTTACCTGCATCAATCTATTCCCAACTGGTCCCACAGCTCATCGATACGGCGGGTGACGGCCTCGTCCTTGACGATGACCCGGCCCCATTCGCGTGTAGTCTCGCCCGGCCACTTGTGGGTGGCGTCCAGGCCCATCTTCGACCCCAGGCCCGACACCGGCGACGCAAAGTCGAGGTAGTCGATCGGGGTGTTGTCGATCATCACCGTATCACGCTTGGGGTCCATGCGCGTGGTGATGGCCCAGATCACATCGTTCCAGTCGCGGGCGTTGATATCGTCGTCGGTGACGATAACGAACTTGGTGTACATGAACTGTCGCAGGAACGACCACACACCCAGCATGACGCGCTTGGCGTGGCCTGGATACTGCTTCTTCATGGTCACCACCGCCATGCGGTACGAGCAGCCTTCCGGCGGCAGGTAGAAGTCGGTGATCTCGGGGAACTGCTTCTGCAGGATCGGCACGAACACTTCGTTCAGCGCCACCCCGAGGATCGCCGGCTCATCCGGCGGTCGGCCGGTGTAGGTGCTGTGGTAGATCGGTTTCTGCCGGTGAGTGATGCGCTCGACGGTGAACACCGGGAAGCTTTCCACTTCGTTGTAGTAACCGGTGTGGTCGCCGTACGGGCCTTCCGGGGCCATTTCGCCGGGGTGGATCACACCCTCGAGGATGATCTCGGCGGTGGCCGGTACCTGCAGGTCGTTGCCACGGCATTTGACCAGTTCGGTACGGTTGCCGCGCAACAGGCCGGCAAAGGCGTATTCGGAAAGGGTATCGGGGACAGGGGTCACGGCGCCGAGGATGGTCGCAGGGTCTGCGCCCAGGGCCACGGCCACGGGGAAAGGCTGGCCTGGGTGTTTCTCGCACCATTCGCGGTAGTCCAGCGCGCCGCCACGGTGGCTCAGCCAGCGCATGATCACTTTGTTGCGGCCGATCACCTGCTGGCGATAGATACCCAGGTTCTGGCGGTCCTTGTTCGGCCCGCGGGTGACGGTCAGGCCCCAGGTGATCAGCGGCGCCACGTCGCCCGGCCAGCAGTGCTGGATGGGCAACTGGCCCAGGTCGACGTCGTCGCCTTCGACCACGATTTCCTGGCACACCGCGTCCTTGACCACCTTCGGCGCCATGGACACGACCTTCTTGAAGATCGGCAGTTTCGACCAGGCGTCCTTCAGCCCCTTCGGCGGCTCGGGCTCCTTGAGGAACGCCAGCAGCTTGCCGATCTCGCGCAGTTCCTCGGTCGATTCGGCGCCCATGCCCATGGCCACCCGCTCGGGAGTGCCGAACAGATTGCCCAGCACCGGGATGTCGAAGCCGGTGGGCTTTTCGAACAGCAACGCCGGGCCCTTGGCGCGCAGGGTGCGGTCGCAGACTTCGGTCATTTCCAGTACGGGGGAGATGGGAACCTGGATGCGCTTGAGTTCACCGCGCTGTTCCAGGCCACGGATGAAGTCGCGCAGATCGCGATACTGCATGCAAGGGCCTCGTGTTGGGCGTATCGGTCGGGGTGCAGAGTGTAGCGCCGTTCACGCCTGGTTTGGGGGCAAAAATGAAAAGGGGCCGCTTCGCGATCCCATCGCGGGGCAAGCCCGCTCCCACAGATTCTGTGGGAGCGGGCTTGCCCCGCGATGGGCTGCAAGGCGGCCCCAATCAATGCCGGTCTGAAACGCTTACTTGCGCTTCATCGACAGGAAGAACTCGTCGTTGGTCTTGGTCTGCTTGAGCTTGTCGACCAGGAACTCGATGGCGGCGATCTCGTCCATCGGGTGCAGCAGCTTGCGCAGGATCCACATGCGCTGCAGTTCGTCGTCGGCGGTCAGCAGCTCTTCGCGACGGGTACCGGACTTGTTGATGTTGATGGCCGGGAACACACGCTTCTCGGCGATGCGACGGTCCAGGGGCAGCTCCATGTTGCCGGTACCCTTGAACTCTTCGTAGATCACTTCGTCCATCTTCGAGCCGGTCTCGACCAGCGCGGTGGCGATGATGGTCAGCGAACCGCCTTCCTCGATGTTACGCGCGGCACCGAAGAAGCGCTTCGGCTTCTCCAGGGCGTGGGCGTCGACACCACCGGTCAGTACCTTGCCGGAGCTCGGGATCACGGTGTTGTAGGCACGGGCCAGACGGGTGATCGAGTCGAGCAGGATGACCACGTCCTTCTTGTGCTCGACCAGGCGCTTGGCCTTCTCGATGACCATCTCGGCGACCTGCACGTGGCGGGTCGGCGGCTCGTCGAAGGTCGAGGCAACCACTTCGCCGCGCACGGTGCGCTGCATCTCGGTCACTTCTTCCGGGCGCTCATCGATCAGCAGGACGATCAAATGGCACTCGGGGTTGTTACGGGTGATGTTGGCCGCGATGTTCTGCAGCATGATGGTCTTGCCCGCTTTCGGCGGGGCGACGATCAGGCCGCGCTGGCCCTTGCCGATCGGGGCGCACAGGTCGATGACGCGACCGGTGAGGTCTTCGGTGGAACCGTTGCCGGCTTCCATCTTCAGGCGCTTGTTGGGGAACAGCGGCGTCAGGTTTTCGAAGAGAATCTTGTTCTTCGCGTTTTCCGGACGGTCGAAGTTGATGGTGTCGACCTTCAGCAGTGCGAAGTAACGCTCGCCTTCCTTCGGTGGACGGATCTTGCCGACGATGGTGTCGCCGGTGCGCAGGTTGAAACGACGGATCTGGCTGGGCGAGACATAGATGTCGTCAGGGCCGGCCAGGTAGGAGGCATCCGCCGAGCGCAGGAAACCGAAACCATCCTGGAGAATCTCCAGCACGCCGTCACCGGAGATCTCTTCGCCGCTTTTCGCATGCTTTTTCAGCAGGGCGAAAATCACGTCCTGTTTGCGCGAACGGGCCATGTTTTCGATGCCCATCTGTTCGGCCATTTCCAAAAGATCGGTAATCGGCTTTTGCTTGAGTTCTGTCAGGTTCATAAGGGGAGTGACGTAATCATGTAAGGAAGGGAGAAATTAAGCGTTGGCTTAATGAGGCCGCGCCGCTAGATGGCGACAGGATCGCGTACTGATTCGAATTAGGGATGCTTCGGCGACGGCGTGCAGAGGGCACTGGAGAAGCAGTGCGAGGCCGAATGTAACACTTGCTTTTTTCGACGTCTAGTGGTTTTGACCACCGTTTTCCGGGGCTATCCGTCTGGATGGGCGCGATAGCGGGGCTCGCCAGCCCTCAGGGAAAATGCCTACAACAGATAAAGAAAAGCCCCGCATTTGCGGGGCTTTGTCACATCACACGTTGGCGTCGAGGAACGCCTTGAGCTGCGACTTGGACAGCGCGCCGACCTTGGTGGCCTCGACGTTGCCGTTCTTGAACAGCATCAGCGTCGGGATGCCACGCACGCCGTGCTTGGCGGGGGTTTCGGCGTTTTCGTCGATGTTCAGCTTGGCGATGGTCACCTTGCCCTGGTATTCAGAGGCGATGTCGTCCAGCACCGGAGCGATCATCTTGCATGGGCCGCACCATTCAGCCCAGTAGTCGACCAGCACCGCGCCTTCAGCCTTGAGTACGTCGGCTTCGAAGCTGGCGTCGGTGACATGTTTGATAAGATCGCTGCTCATGGATATCTCCAGGTCGTAAGCATAAAAAAACGTTGCCCATCATAGCCGCACCCTGGCGCGACAGGAAGCCACAGCTGATTGAGTGTAACTATAGTTGTGCAAGATGCCACGAATCGAAACCGTCATGTCACGGTCATAACATTGCTATGACATTGCCATGCATCAAGCCTTGCCGTGCCGCTCGTTGGCGTATGCCCGCGATCGTGGCACGATTGCCGGGTTAACGACCGAGAACCTCCAGACCATGCCGCACACCACCGCGAAGAACCTGTCTCTGATCGCCGCCATCGACCTGGGCTCCAACAGCTTCCACATGGTCGTGGCCAAGGCCCATCACACGGAAATCCGCATCCTCGAAAGGCTTGGAGAAAAGGTTCAGCTCGCCGCCGGTATCGACGATGAGCGCAAGCTCAGCGAAGAAGCCATGGAGCGCGGCCTGGAATGCCTCAAGCGCTTCGCCCAGCTGATCAACGGCATGCCCCAGGGTTCGGTGCGCATCGTCGGCACCAACGCCCTGCGCGAAGCGCGCAACCGCAATGAATTCATCCTGCGCGCCGAAGCCATTCTCGGCCACCCGGTCGAGGTCATCTCCGGCCGTGAAGAGGCGCGCCTGATCTACCTGGGCGTGTCCCACACCCTGGCCGACACCCCCGGCAAGCGCCTTGTCGCCGACATCGGCGGCGGCAGCACCGAGTTCATCATCGGCCAGCGTTTCGAGCCGCTGCTGCGCGAAAGCCTGCAGATGGGCTGCGTGAGCTTCACCCAGCGCTACTTCCGTGACGGCAAGATCACCCCGGCGCGCTACGCCCAGGCCTACACCGCCGCGCGCCTGGAACTGATGAGCATCGAGAACGCCCTGCACCGCCTGACCTGGGACGAGGCCATCGGCTCGTCCGGGACCATCCGCGCCATCGCCGCGGCGATCAAGGCCATCGGCCAGGGCAGCGGCGAGGTCAACGCCGAGGGCCTGGCGGCGGTCAAGCGCAAGCTGTTCAAGCTCGGCGAGACCGACAAGATCGACTTCGAAGGGGTCAAGCCCGATCGGCGGACCATCTTCCCGGCGGGCCTGGCCATCCTCGAGGCGATCTTCGACGCCCTGGAGCTGCAGCGCATGGACCACTGCGACGGCGCCCTGCGCGAAGGCGTGCTGTTCGACCTGCTGGGCCGCCATCACCACGAGGACGTGCGCGAGCGCACCCTGAACTCGCTGATGGAGCGCTACCACGTCGACCAGGGCCAGGCCGCGCGCGTGGAGCGCAAGGCACTGCACGCCTTCGACCAGGTGGCCGCAGCGTGGGACCTGGAGCACGGAAACTGGCGTGATCTGCTGGGTTGGGCGGCGAAAATCCATGAAATCGGACTGGATATTGCCCATTACCACTACCACAAGCACGGTGCCTACCTGATCGAGCACTCCGACCTGTCAGGGTTCTCCCGCGAGGACCAGCAGATGATGGCCCTGCTGGTGCGTGGCCACCGCCGCAACATTCCCAAGGACAAGTTTGCCGAGTTCGGCGACGAAGGCGTCAAGCTGATCCGCCTGTGCGTGCTGCTGCGCTTCGCCATCCTGTTCCACCATATCCGCGGCACCCAGCAGATGCCCAAGGTGGAATTGCAGGCCGGCGACAACAGCCTGGAAGTGGTATTCCCGAGCGGCTGGCTGGAGCAGAACCAGCTGACCCAGGCTGACTTTGCCAACGAGGCGGAATGGCTGGCGCGGGTTGGGTTTGTGCTGAGCGTCAGGTAAAAACGCCTAGCCCTCTCGGGCAGAGAACAACGTGGGAGCGGGCTTGCCCCGCGATATGGCACCGGCTATGCCGGTGATCGCGGGGCAAGCCCGCTCCCACGTGTTGAGTTACCGTACGTTCAGCACCGGATTGCTCAGGCGCTCCAGCAGCGTCGCCTGCACGCTGCGCGGATTCTGGTTGCCGGTCGGCGTGCTGCGCACGTAGCGCCCGTCCGGCTGCAGGGTCCAGGCCTGGGTGTTGTCGGTCAGGTAACCCTCCAGCTCCTTCTTCACCCGCAACAGCAGCTTCTTGCCCTCCACCGGGAAGCAGGTCTCGACGCGCTTGTCGAGGTTGCGCTCCATCCAGTCGGCGCTGGACAGGTAGATCTGCTCCTCGCCGCCATTGAGGAAGTAGAACACCCGGGTGTGCTCGAGGAAGCGGCCGATGATCGAGCGCACGTGGATGTTGTGCGACACCCCCGGGATGCCCGGGCGCAAGCAGCACATGCCGCGCACCACCAGGTCGATGCGCACGCCCGACTGGCTGGCCTTGTACAGCGCCTTGATGATCTTCGCGTCGGTCAACGAATTGAACTTGGCGATGATGTGCGCCGGCTTGCCTTCCAGGGCGAACTGAGTCTCCCGGGCGATCATGTCGAGCATGCCCTTCTTCAGGGTGAAGGGCGCGTGCAGCAGCTTCTTCATGCGCAGGGTCTTGCCCATGCCGATCAGCTGGCTGAACAGCTTGCCGACGTCCTCGGTGAGGGCGTCGTCGGAGGTCAACAGGCTGTAGTCGGTGTACAGGCGGGCGTTACCGGCGTGGTAGTTGCCGGTGCCCAGGTGCGCGTAGCGGACGATCTCGCCCTGCTCGCGGCGCAGGATCAGCATCATCTTGGCGTGGGTCTTGAAGCCGACCACGCCGTAGATCACCACCGCGCCGGCGGCCTGCAGGCGGCTGGCCATCTGCAGGTTGGACTCTTCGTCGAAACGCGCGCGCAGTTCGATCACCGCGGTGACCTCCTTGCCGTTACGCGCCGCGTCCACCAGGGCGTCGACGATCTCCGAGTTGGCGCCCGAGCGGTACAGGGTCTGGCGCACGGCGAGTACATGCGGGTCCTTGGCGGCCTGGCGCAGCAGGTCGATCACCGGGGTGAACGACTCGAACGGGTGCATCAGCAGCACGTCCTGCTTGCCGATCACGCTGAAGATGTTGTCGGCGTTCTGCAGCAGCTTGGGGATCGCCGGGGTGAACGGCGTGTACTGCAGCTCCGGGTGGCTGTCGAGGCCGGTGATGCTGAACAGGCGGGTCAGGTTGACCGGCCCGTTGACCTGGTACAGCTCGCTCTCGCTCAAGCTGAACTGCTTGAGCAGGTAGTCGGAGAGGTGTTTCGGGCAGGTGTCGGCCACCTCGAGGCGCACGGCATCGCCGTAGCGGCGCGAGAACAGCTCGCCGCGCAGGGCGCGGGCCAGGTCGTCGACTTCCTCGGAATCCAGCGCCAGGTCGGCGTTGCGGGTCAGGCGGAACTGGTAGCAGCCCTTGACCTTCATGCCCTGGAACAGGTCATCGGCGTGAGCGTGGATCATCGACGAAAGGAACACATAATTGTCGCCCGGGCCGCCGACCTCTTCCGGCACACGGATGACCCGCGGCAGCAGGCGCGGCGCCGGGATGATCGCCAGACCCGAATCACGCCCAAAGGCGTCGACACCCTCGAGCTCGACGATGAAATTCAGGCTCTTGTTCACCAGCAGCGGGAACGGGTGGGTCGGGTCGAGGCCGATCGGGGTGATGATCGGCGCGATCTCGTCGCGGAAGTAACGGCGTACCCAGGTCTTGAGCTTGGGCGTCCAGTAGCGCCGGCGGATGAAGCGGATGGCGTGCTTCTCCAGCTCCGGCAGCAGCACGTCGTTGAGGATCGCATATTGGCGGTCCACCTCGATGTGCACCAGCTCGCTGATGCGCGCCAGCGCTTGGTGCGGCTGCAGGCCGTCGGCGCCGGCCTGTTCGCGGGCGAAGTTGATCTGCTTCTTCAGGCCCGCCACGCGGATCTCGAAGAACTCGTCGAGGTTGCTGGAGAAGATCAGCAGGAACTTCAGGCGCTCGAGTAGCGGATACGACTCATCCAGCGCCTGCTCCAGCACGCGGATGTTGAACTGCAGCTGCGAGAGCTCGCGATGAATGTACAGGCTGCTGTCGTCCAGGCTCGGCACGGCGATCGCCGGAGCCGGCGCAGGCGCGGGTGCCGGGGCGGCTTCGGCGACCGCTTCCGGTTCCACTACCGCTGGCAGGTCGGGCGGGGTCTGCACCATCTCTTCGGGCACGGCCTGGGCATCCTTGATCTCGACAGGGGTTAGCACTTCGTTATTCATCTGACGTTCCTGGAGGGCGTTACTGCCCTCTCATCAATTGAGCGGCACGCACGGCGAAATAGGTCAGGATGCCATCAGCGCCTGCCCGTTTGAAAGCGGTGAGGGATTCGAGGATCACGGCCTCGCTGAGCCAGCCGTTCTGGATCGCGGCCATGTGCATGGCGTACTCGCCGCTGACCTGGTAGGCGAAGGTCGGCACCTTGAACTCGGCTTTCACTCGGTGAACGATGTCCAGGTACGGCATGCCCGGCTTGACCATGACCATGTCGGCGCCTTCGGCGAGGTCGGTGGCCACTTCGTGCAGGGCCTCGTCGCTGTTGGCCGGGTCCATCTGGTAGGAGGCCTTGTTGGCCTTGCCCAGGTTCAGCGCCGAGCCGACCGCGTCGCGGAACGGGCCGTAGTAGGCACTGGCGTACTTGGCCGAGTAGGCCATGATGCGCACGTTGACGTAGCCGGTCTCTTCCAGGGCCTGGCGGATCGCGCCAAGGCGACCGTCCATCATGTCCGAAGGGGCCACCACCTGGGCACCGGCCTCGGCGTGGGACAGCGCCTGACGCACCAGGGCCTCGACGGTGATGTCGTTCTGCACGTAGCCCTCTTCATCGAGGATGCCGTCCTGACCATGGGTGGTGAACGGGTCCAGAGCGACGTCGGTGATCACCCCCAGCTCCGGGAAGCGGGCGCGCAGGGCGCGGGTGGCGCGCTGGGCGATGCCGTCCGGGTTCCAGGCTTCGGCGCCGTCGAGGGATTTTTTCTCGGTCGGGGTCACCGGGAACAGCGCCAACGCTGGAATACCCAGCTCCACCCAGCCCTGTGCGGCTTCCAGCAGCAGGTCGATCGACAGGCGCTCTACGCCCGGCATGGACGGTACTTCTTCGCGACGGCCCTCGCCGTCCAGCACGAATACCGGAAGAATCAGGTCATCGACGGTCAGGGTGTTTTCGCGAACCAGACGACGGGAAAATTCATCCCGGCGGTTGCGACGCAGGCGGGTGGCAGGAAACAGACGGTTGGCGGGGGTAAAGCTCACGGCAGACTCCTGAGCCCGCGCGGGCGGGCAGCGCGACAGTTATAAGCGGCCATTATGACGCCTGTGTTACATCCTTAGGCAACCCTGCGACTTGTGGCCGCAGCCATTGTCGTTGCAGGGAATCTTCACGTCGAGACACATTTGGACACTTTCCCCAGCGCGTCTGAAGGGGTAGGCTGCGCGTTCATTTCGCCAGCACGCCAGAAAATGCTTCAACAATTCCTGAACGATTTCGGCTACTTTGCCCTTTTTCTCGGCACGTTCTTCGAGGGCGAGACCATCCTGGTGCTCGCGGGCTTTCTTGCGTTCCGCGAATACATGGACATCAAGCTGGTGGTCCTGGTGGCCTTCTGCGGCAGTTACGCCGGCGACCAGCTGTGGTACTTCATGGGCCGCCGCCACGGGCGCAAGATCCTTGCCCGCAAGCCGCGCTGGCAGGCCATGGGTGACCGGGCGCTGGAGCACATCCGCCGCCATCCGGATATCTGGGTACTGAGTTTCCGTTTCGTCTACGGCCTGCGTACGGTGATGCCGGTGGCTATCGGCTTGTCCGGCTACCCACCGCGCCGCTACCTGCTGCTCAACGGCATCGGCGCCGCGGTGTGGGCCCTGGCCCTGGGCCTGGCGGCCTACCACTTCGGCGCCATTCTCGAAGGCATGCTCGGCAGCATCAAGAAGTACGAGCTATGGGTGCTCGGCGGCCTGCTGGTGCTGGGCCTGGCGCTCTGGCTGCGCCGACGTTTTCGCAACCTCCGCGCCGAGCGCCGCGCGGCGGCAGAAGGCCAGGCCGCCGACGCTGAGCAGGCTGTAGCCCAGAAGCAGCAACCAGAACACGGGCGTGACCAACACTAAGCCGAGCGCGCCGGCCAGATACAGCGCCGGCGCATTCGACAGCAGCCGTGCCAGTTCCATGCGCCCTGCCCAGGGCCGGTCCTCCAGCGCCGCCCCCAGCACGAACAGCCCGAACGCCATCACCGTCCAGCCCAATACCAGGGCTGCAGGCGCCACCTGCTCCGCCACCTCCATCAGATAGCTGCCCAGCGCCACATAGACCGCGAACTGCACGGTGACGTACACCTGCCGCGCGCCGCCCAGGGGAATCGCGAACTTGCGAAACGCCGCCAGGTCCTGCTTGGGCTGTGGATAAGCGGCGGCCACATCCGCCGGGCGCCAGCCGGTGGGCATGAACCAGATGCGCAGCTTGTCCCACCAGCTGCCGGCGCGACGGGCGTCATGCCAGAGCTGGGCGTAGAACTGCACGTTGGCCCACAGCGGGTTCCAGCTGGCCAGCGGCGTGGTCACGCCGAAGATCACCGGCTCGCGCTCGTCCTCCTCCTGGAAGGTGCCGAACAGTCGGTCCCAGATTATGAACACGCCGCCGTAGTTGCGATCCAAGTACAGAGGATTCTGCGCATGGTGGACGCGATGGTTGGACGGCGTGATGAAGATCCACTCCAGCCAGCCCAGCTTGGGCACATGGCGGGTGTGCACCCAGAACTGGTACAGCAGGTTCAGCGACGCCACGGTGATGAATACCAGCGGCGGCACGCCCAGCAGCGCCAGCGGCAGGTAGAAGATCCAGGAGAACAGGAAGCCGCTGCTGGTCTGACGCAGGGCGGTGGTGAGGTTGTATTCCTCGCTCTGGTGGTGCACCGAGTGCGCGGCCCACAGCACATTGCGCTCGTGGCCCAGGCGGTGCAGCCAGTAGTAGCAGAGGTCGTAGAGCACGAAGGCGACCACCCACACCCACCAGGCATCGGCGGGCAGGCGCAGCCAGGCCAGGTGCTCCCAGGCCACGGCATAGGTGACCAGCCCCACCCCTTTGGTCAGAAGCCCCGTGCTGGTGGACAGCGCGCCGGTGCTCAGGCTGTTGATCGAGTCGGCGAGCTGGTAGTTGCGCCGCCCGCGCACGCGATCGGCGATCAGCTCCACCGTGATCAGCACGAAGAAGAACGGCACGGCCAGCAGAATCAGGTCCATGAACGGCCACCTCCAAGGTTGTCCACGAAGATTAGGCCCGCCGAAGGGCAAATCCCATGGCTACATCTGCCAAACTAGAGGACATTTAGCGCCTCGACACTGGAGTATTGAGCATGACGAAAAAAGTTGCGGTGATTCTGTCCGGTTGCGGCGTGTACGACGGCGCCGAGATCCACGAGAGCGTGATCACCCTGCTGCGCCTGGACCAGCGTGGCGCCCAGGTGCAGTGCTTCGCGCCGAACATCGCGCAGATGCATGTGATCGACCACCTGACCGGGGAAGAGATGCCCGAGTCGCGCAACGTGTTGGTGGAATCGGCGCGTATCGCCCGTGGCGAGGTGAAGGACATTCGCGAGGCCAATGCCTCGGATTTCGACGCCCTGATCGTGCCCGGTGGCTTCGGTGCGGCCAAGAATCTCTCCAACTTTGCCGTCGAAGGCGACAAGTGCAGCGTGCAGCCGGACGTGCTGGCCCTGGCCGAAGCCTTCGCCGAGGCGGGCAAGCCGGTTGGCCTGATCTGCATCTCGCCAGCACTTGCGGCGAAGATCTACGGCCCAGGCGTGGTCTGCACCATCGGCAACGACGCCGGCACCAGCGCGGCGGTGGTGAAGATGGGCGGCACCCACGAGGAGTGTGATGTGCACGACATCGTCGAGGATACCCAGCGCAAGCTGGTGACCACCCCGGCGTACATGCTGGCCAAGTCGATCAGCGAGGCGGCGGGCGGCATCTACAAGCTGGTGGATCGGGTGCTGGAGCTGACCCACGAGAACGATAAGTAAGGCACTGGGGGCGCTACGCACCCCTTTCGCGGCGCAAGGCCGCTCCTACAGAAATGCGCTGTACCTGTAGGAGCGGCCTTGTGCCGCGATGGCCTGCACAGCAGGCCCTGTCAGCTAAAGCTTGGACAAGCGGCTCAGGATCCGGTCCAGCGCATTGGCGAACGCCTGCTTCTCGCGTTCACCATAGGGCGCCTGGCCACCGCCGACCTGGCCCTGCTCACGCAGTTCGGTGAACAGGTTGCGTACCGCCAGGCGCTCGCCCATGTTGCGCTCGTCGAACTCGCGACCGCGCGGATCCAGCGCCGCCACGCCCTTCTTGATCAGCCGGTCGGCCAGCGGCACGTCGCTGCAGATCACCAGTTCGCCGGGCTCGGCGTTCTCCACCAGGTAGTCATCGGCAGCATCCATGCCGCTGGGCACCACGATCAGCCGCACGCAGGCGAAGGCCGGCTTGATCTGCGGCTGGCCGGCCACCATCACCACTTCGAGCTTGCGCTTGAGGGCGAACTTGACGATCAGGTCCTTGGCCGCCTTGGGGCAGGCGTCGGCATCGATCCATACACGCATGGGATTATTCCTGTACTCCGGGCAATGACGTCGTGGGAGCGGGCTTGCCCCGCGATAGCGCCTGAACAGGCTGACATTATGCCAGCCCCGACGTCATCGCGGGGCAAGCCCGTCCACGCGCCCCTGTACAGGTTCAGCTGGCCGCCGCCCGGCGCTTCTCGGCCAACCGGCTGCGCCCATAGAGGAACACGATGGCCAGCAACGCCAGCGCCTGCGCACCCAGCGAATAAGCGTCGGCGTGGATTCCCAGCCAGTCGAACTCGAAGAACGCCACCGGCCGCGTACCCAGCACGCCGGCCTCCTGCAGCGCCTTGACGCCATGCCCGGCGAACACCACCGACAGCGCGCACAGCAAAGCGGCGTTGATGCTGAAGAACAACGACAGCGGCAGCTTGGCCGAGCCGCGCAGGATCACCCAGGCCAGGCCCACCAGCAGCACCAGCGCCGTGGCGCCGCCCGCCAGCACCGCCTGATGGCCAGCCGGACCGGCCTGCAGCCACAGGGTCTCGTAGAACAGGATCACCTCGAACAGCTCGCGGTACACCGAGAAGAACGCCAGCACGGCAAAACCGAAACGCCCGCCGCCACTGACCAGGCTGCTCTTGATGTAGTCCTGCCAGGCGGCGGCGTGGCGGCGATCGTGCATCCACACGCCAAGCCACAGCACCATCACCGCGGCGAACAGCGCCGTGCAGCCTTCGAGCAGCTCGCGCTGCGCACCGCCGACGTCGATCACATAGGCCGCCAGGGCCCAGGTGGCGAAACCGGCGACCAGCGCCAGGCCCCAGCCGATATTGACGCTGCGCACCGCCGACTGCTGGCCGGTGTTGCGCAGGAAGGCCAGGATCGCCGCCAGCACCAGGATCGCCTCCAGGCCCTCGCGCAGCAGGATCAGCAGGCCGGAAATGTAGCTCAGCGACCAGCTCAGGCCATCGCTGCCCAGTAGCTTGGACGCCTGCTCCAGCTTGGCCTTGGCCTCGGCCAGGCGCTGTTCGGCCTGGGCCACCGGCAAGCCGTCCTGCAACGACTGACGGTAGGCCATCAGCGACTTTTCCGTGTCCTTGCGGGCCTGGGCGTCGATGTTGTCGAGGGAGCTTTCCACCAGTTCGAAGCCTTCCAGGTAGGCCGCCACCGACAGGTCGTAGGCCTGGTCGTGGTCGCCGGCGCGGTAGGCCGCCAGACTCTTGTCCAGAGTGCTGGAGGTGTATTCGAGCAGCTGTGCCGGGCCACGCTTGACCTGCGGCGGCTGCGCCCGCTGGGCGCGGAACGCGGCCACGGCATCCGCGCCTTCGCTGGCGGCGACTTCGGCCGGGGTCTGCCGGGCCAGGTCGGCGATGTTCCAGGTCTTGCCGCCCTTGGCCGCCTGCGGATCGGCGGTGAAACTGGCGATATAGGCCGCCACGTCCCAGCGCTGGCGCTCGTTGAGCTGGTCGGCGAACGACGGCATCTCGGTGCCTTCGATGCCCAGCCCGAGGGTGTTGTACAGGTCGAACAGGCTCAACTGGTCGAGGCGCCCGGCATCGCGCAGGTTGGCTGGCGCAGGCTCCAGGCCGACCCCGGCCGGGCCGTCGCCGAGGCCCGTGTCACCATGACAGATCGAGCAATTCTGCGCATACAGCGAAGCGCCGCGAGCAGGATCGGGGGTGATCACCGGGGCCTGGCTGACCTCGTAGGCCACTGCCAGGCGCGCACCCAGTTGCCGGGCCTGGCGGGCGACGGCGGCACCGTCCTGACGCTGGTCGATGGCCTGACGCAGGCTCTGCACGCCCTGTTCCAGGGCGCCGCGCTCGGCATGCTCGGGCAGGCCCTTGACCAGCTCGGCCAGCACGCCACTGAACTCCTGCTGCTCGCGGTATTCCCCGTCGTCCACCACCTTGCCGTCGCGCACGGTCGGCGGGTAGTCGGCACCGATGTAGTCCAGCAGGTGCAGCGCCTTGGTCGCCTCGGCAGGCGCTTCGGCCAGCGTCGGGAGGCTGCACAGCGCCAGCACCGGGCCAAGCAACAGGGCAGGCAGCCAGGCAGGCAGACGGAAACGAGAAATCATGGCCAATCTCGACGGAAATACGAAAGAGAACATTGTTCACTTCCACTCTCCCCCGCTCAAGGCTCAGGGGCAGATT
This sequence comes from Pseudomonas sp. TE31087, assembly GCF_057284075.1. Classification (NCBI taxonomy): domain Bacteria; kingdom Pseudomonadati; phylum Pseudomonadota; class Gammaproteobacteria; order Pseudomonadales; family Pseudomonadaceae; genus Pseudomonas; species Pseudomonas sp. TE31087. The sequence continues at coordinate 4,512,812 of NZ_JBXVNN010000001.1, read as the reverse complement.
TCATGAAAAATCTTGAGACAAATTGACGGAACACCCGCTGGGAACGGTTTTTTCCGACTGATGGCATCAACCTAAAAATGCGAAGCAATTCGCCATCATCCCGCTACTACTTTGGGTATAATCCCGCGCCGCCGTAATAGCCATTAGCAATCAAGGCGCCTCCATCGAGAGGTTCTGGCGATAAAACAGAGGGATCTGCCGCCCCCGCCCACGCGGCCAACCGTTTCAGGGAAAGAAGAAAGTCCGATGGTATCCCGCGCCCTCACCCTGGCGACCCTGGTCGCCGCCGTGCAGCTCACCGGCTGCTCGGTGTTCCGCAGCTACGACAGCGAACTGCAGGAGACCAACAAGCAGTTGGCCGCCGGCAACGTCGACGCCGCCCTCGCCCTGCTCGAGAGCAATAACAAGGGCGAGCAGAAAGACCTGCTCTACTACTTCGAAAAAGGCGAGCTGCTGCGCTCCAAGGGTGACCTCAAGGGCAGCCAGGACGCCTGGCGCTCGGCCGACAGCGTGGTGTTCCAGTGGGAAGAGTCGGTCAAGCTCGACACCGACAAGTACCTGAGCCAGTTCGGCAGCTACCTGGTCAACGACAAGGTCCGTCGCTACGAAGGCTATGACTACGAAAAAGTCATGCTGACCACGCAGATGGCCCTGAACCTGCTGGCACAGAACGATTTCGACGGTGCCCGCACCGAGATCAAGAAGACCCACGAGCGCGAGGCGATCATCGCCGAGCTGCGCGACAAGGAATATCTCAAGCGCGAGGAGCAGGCCGAGAAGGAAGGCATCAAGACCGAGTACAAGGACCTGCAGGGTTACCCGGTCGCCAGCCTCGACGCCCCTGAGGTGGTCGGCCTGAAGAACAGCTACCAGAGCGCCTTCAGCCATTACCTGTCCGGCTATGTCTACGAGGCCCTCGGTGAGAAAGGCCTGGCCGCGCCGGGTTATCGCAAGGCCGCCGAACTGCGCCCGAACACGCCGCTGCTCGACCAGGCACTGCTCGAACTGGACAAGAACAGCGCCAAGGCCGGCGAAAGCGACGTGCTGATCGTGGTGCAGACCGGCCTGGCCCCGGCCCGTGACTCGATCCGCATCCCACTGCCGCTGCCGATCCAGGACAACCTGGTGATCACCCCGCTGTCGTTCCCGATCATCAAGGAAGACACTTCGACCGCGCACGTGGGCGAGATCCAGCTCAACGACAAGGCCCTGGCCCTGACCGCGCTCAACAGCACCACGGCCATGTCGCGCCGCGCCCTGCGCGACGACATGCCGGGCATCATCCTGCGCACCAGCGTACGCGCCATCAGCCGCGGCGTGGCGCAGAAAAACCTGAACAAGGCCAACCCGATGGCCGGGCTGGTGGTGGGCATCGCCTCCACCGTGCTGGAAGGCGCCGATACCCGCACCTGGCGCACCCTGCCCGACGAAACCCAGGTGGCCCGGGTACGCCTCAAGCAAGGCGAACACCACCTGAGCCTGCCATCGAGCCTCGGTGGCACCCAGGTCACCGTGAAGGTCGATCGTCCCTACCAGGTGATCAGCCTACGCGTGGTCGGCAACCGCGTATTCGCTGGCGGCCCGGCCGTCATCGTCGCCCCGCAGGCCGCAGCCACCGCTGTCGCCAGCCTCAAGTAACCCAAGGATCGAACATGCGCAGAACATGCCTCGCCCTGGCCGCCGTCGCCCTCCTGGCCGGCTGCGCCACCCCGCCCCCTGCCCCCGGCAGCGCCGCCAGCAAGGTGGTGACCATGGGCCAGCTGGATGACATCGAAGTCGGCCAGATGCGCGTCGCCCGCGAAAACGGCTACCTCACCGTCAACGTGGCGCTGACCAACACCAGCCGCAGCAATCGCACGCTCTACTACCGCTTCGCCTGGCTGGGCAACGACGGCTTCCCGGTGGCCGACGAAGAGAGCTGGAAGGCCCTGCCGCTGTACGGCAAGCAGGCCAAGTTCCTCCCCGCCATCGCCCCGACCCCTGCTGCCCGCGACTTCCGCCTCGAAGTCCACACCCGGTAATCCCATTCAGGAGCACGTTCCATGTTTGCACGCCTTTCCCTCGCCGCCATCGCCATCGCCCTGGTCAGCGGCTGCAGCACCCCGTCGCCGGTTCTCGGCGGCAAGAACATCAGCTACGGCGACAGCAAGGCCGTCGAGCTGGTGACCAACGAGTTCGGTTCCACCGACCTGCAGATGATCGCCGAGAGCATGACCCGCTCCCTGGCCCAGTCCGGCGTGCTGCACGGCCGCCCGGTGGTGCAGGTGTACGACGTGAAGAACAAGACCAGCGAGTACATCGATACCCGCGAGATCACCACCTCGATCAAGACCCAACTGATGAAGTCCGGCGCCGCCCGCTTCGCCAGCGACAACACCGAGATGCAGAGCCAGGTCGACCAGCTCAAGCTGCAGAACCAGAGCGGCCTGTACAAGAAGAAGACCGTGGCCAAGACCGGCAACATGATCGCCGCCAAGTACCGCCTGGAAGGTTCGATCAGCTCGATCGTCAAGCGCAGCAGCGACTACAAGGACGTGTTCTACAAGTTCAGCCTGCAGCTGATCGACGTGGAAAGCGGCCTGGCCGAGTGGATGGACGAAAAAGAAATCCGCAAGACCACGGAGCGCTGATCGATGCGTGCATGGATGGCAATCATCGGCCTGGCCTGCGCCTTCGGTGCGCAGGCGGCCCCCAAGGTGGCGGTGACCGACCTGGCCTACCAGGCGCAGGTGGAGGAGTACATCCACACCATCAACGCCCAGAGCAGCGGCCAGGCCGGCATGTACCACGCCAGCGGCCAGTCGAGCTACAGCGAGTACGAGAGCCTCAACAGCTACATCGAGCAGACCGAACTGCGCAAGTTCGGTGGCGACATCAAGGGTGAGATCCTCAAGACCGGCATGTTCCAGCTGGTCCAGGGCCGCCCTTATACCGCCGACTCGAAGGAAGACGTCTACGACGTGATCCGCCGCATCAAGAACGGCGCGTTCAAGGGTGCCGACTACGTGCTGTTCGGCACCCTGTCGGACATCGACTTCCAGCAGGACATCAACTCGCTGGACCACACCGACAGCTACTCGGCGGTGCTGGGCCTGACCGTGGTCGCCGACTTCAGCCTGATCAACACCCGCACCTACGAGATCACCTCGGCGTTCACCGCCATGGGTGAGGGGCAGGACACCAAGCTGGTGAAGAGCCAGGACCGCCGCGTGACGCTGAACCGTCCGCGGGTGGTGCGTGATGTATCGAAGGCCCTGGGCGAAGATGTGGCGCAGCAGCTGGCCGAGCAGTTGGGCGGTTCTGTGCCCGGGCAGCCGAAGCAGCCACGCGGCCGGGACAACCTGCCGCCGGATGAGCCGGCGCAGGTGCTGAACTAAGCCTCCTCCCCAAGGCATATTGGGGCTTCATAGGGGCTCGTGGGAGCGGGCTTGCCCCGCGATGGATGGCACCGGCTTCGCCGGTATCGCGGGGCAAGCCCGCTCCCACGCCCTTCCTCAGGGCCTGGTGCTGTCCTTCCAGCCGCCGCCCAGTGCCAGGAACACCCCGATCTGCCCCATCGCCACCTGGCTGTTGGCCGCTGCCAGCTGCGCCCGCACGTCTGTATAGGTCCGCGTCGCCTGCAGGTCCGCCAGGAACGACTCACGCCCAACCCGGTAACGCAGATGCGTCTGGTCCGCCGACTCCTTGGCCGAGCGCTCCGCCTCGGCCAGTGCGTCGCGTCGATCCAGCAACGCGCTGTACTGCGCCAGGCGGGTCTGGGTTTCGCGAATGGCGTTGAGCACCACCCCGTCGAAATGCGCCAGCGCCGCCTGGGTCGAGGCCTCGGCCATGCGGATGCGCGCGCGGGTACCGTTGGTGGGGATGTTCCAGCTGATCTGCGGGCCGAAGCCCCAGCGGTTGGTGGCCGGCTCGCCGAGGTTCTCGAGAATGCCGATGGTGCCCACCTGGGCGCCGATGCTGATGTCCGGGTACAGCGCGCCGGTGGCCACGCCGATGCTGGCGGTGGCCGCCGCCAACTGGCGCTCGGCCTGACGCACGTCCGGACGGCGCTTGAGCAGGGCCGCGCCGTCACCGACCGGCACCAGCTGCGACAGATGGGGCAGTTCGGCGCAATCGGCGGTGCCGGCGGGCAATTGCTCGACCGGCTTGGCCAGTAACGCAGCAAGGGTGTAGAGGCCCGCCTCACGTTCGGCCTTGAAGCGCGGCAGTTCGGCGCGCAGGGACTTGAACTGGGTCTGCGAACGGGTGACCTGGGTCTCGTCGCCACGCCCGGCGTCGCGCAGGCGCTGGGTCAGCTGCACGCTCTGCTGCTGCAGGTCCAGCGATTCGCGGGCGATGTGGTATTCCTCGTTGGCCGAGCACACTTGGGTATAGGCCTTGACCACATCGGCCACCAGGGTGATGCGCGCGGTGTCGGCGGCGGCCTGCACCGCGTCGGCGTTGGCCTTGGCGGCCTCGGTGCCACGCTTGAAGGTACCCCACAGGTCGAACTGGTAGCTGGCGCTGATGATCGCTTCGCCGATATTGGCCACCGGCACCTTCTCCGGCTGCAGGAAGGCCTCGCCGGACTCCTGCAGGCGCTGGGCGCCCAGCTTGACGCCACCGTTGAAACCACCCTGGGACTCGGCCACCTCCACCTGGGCGCGGGCCTTGGCGATGTTGGCGGCGGCCACGCGCAATTCGGTGTTGGCGCTCAGGGCCTGGCGCACCAGCTCGTTGAGCCGTTGATCCTGGTACAGCTGCCACCAATCCTCGGGCACCGGCGCCGAGACCACGCTGTCGGCGTCCTGGCGCAGCGGGCCATTGAGGTCACCACGCTGCACGGCGGCGTCCTTGGGCAGCTCGTAGTCAGGCCCGACCATCATGCAGGCCCCCAGGGACAGGCACAGCCCGGCCAGGATCAGCTGTTTCATGGGTGCTGGCCCTCGATGATCGACACCGTGGCGGTACGTCCGGCGATCATGCGGAAGTCTTCCGGCACTTCATCGAAGGCGATGCGCACCGGAATCCGCTGGGCCAGGCGCACCCAGCTGAACGCCGGGTTGACGTTGGGCAACAGGTTGGCGCCGCTGCTGCGGTCGCGGTCCTCGATGCCAGCGGCCAGGCTCTGCACCCGGCCACGCAGGCGGGTGTTGTCGCCCATCACGCGGATCTCCACGGCGTCGCCGATATGGATACCACCCAGCTTGGTCTCTTCGAAGTAGCCATCGACGTGGTACGAGGCGCTGTCGACCACCGACAGCACCGGGCGTCCGGCGCTGACGAACTCGTGGGCACGCGGGGCGCGGTCGTTGAGGTAGCCGTCCACCGGGCTGCGCACCACCGAGCGGTCGAGGTTGAGCTGGGCCACATCCACCTGCACCTGGGCCTCGTTCACCGCCGAGCGGGCGCGGGCCTCGCGAGACTGGCTTTCTTCAAGCTGCTCGGCCGCCACCAGGTTGCCCAGCTTGCGGTTGCGCTGTGCCTCGCGGGAGGCCTGGGCCAGGGTCTCCTGACGCTCGGCCAGGGTCGCCTTGGCCTGGCGCAGGGCCAGGGTGAAACGGTCCTGGTCGATGGTGAACAGCACGTCACCGCGCTTGATGGTCTGGTTGTCACGCACCTCGACCTTCTGGATCAGCCCGGACACATCCGGGGCGATCTGGATCACGTCGGCGCGGATATGACCGTCGCGGGTCCAGGGGGCGAACATGTAGTACACCACCATCTGCCACACGAGCACGGCGGCGAAGGTCACTACCAGCAAGGTCAGGACCACGCGGCCCAGGGTCAGCAAAGGTTTTTTCATGGCAGCATCAGGCTTCGGCAAAAGTGGTCCACCGCGCCAAGCAGCACGGCATACAGGGCAACGTTGAACAGCGCCCGGTGCCAGACCAGGCGGTAGAAATGCAGGCGCACCAGCACTGCGTGCACCCCGAGGAACAGCAGGTAGGTGCCAAACATCATCACCAGCAGCGTGGGCAGGAACACCCCGCTGATATCCAGTTCACCGATCACAGGGGCGCTCCGTCGAGCCCGGGGGGCAGTTGCGTTTGCTCGGCAGGCTCGAGCATCACTTCCACGCCCGGCAGCAGCGCCAGGCGCAGGCCGCTCAGGGCGTGCAGCAGGTGGGTGCGGGCGTCGCCGCGTTCGTAAAGCTCGTCCAGGTTCAACGCCAGGCGCGCACGCTCCATGTTGCGCAGCAGCGCCGCCGGGGCATGCAGGCGCTCGCCGGCGCGCAGGCAGGCGGCGTAGTGACTGCCAACCTCCTCGATCACCGTGCGCAGGCGCTCACGGGCCTCGGCGCCGGCACGCGGCAGGTAGGCCAGCAGGTCGAGCAGGTTCAGGCCCACGCGCAGGTCGCGCAGGGCCACGCCGCTGTCCTGGCCGGTCTGCGACAGCCGTGGCAGGTGCTGCATCAAGCGGTCAAGCATCTGCACGCCGACCTGGCGGTGTTCGGCCAGGGTGGCCGGCGCGGTCATCTCGACGATGTCGCGCCAGGTGAAGCGGGTCATGCGCTTGGCCGCCAGCTCCACGCCGAACGGGCGCACCACCAGGGTCCAGATGAAGGCGAACAGCAGGCCCACGGGGCCGGCCAGGTTGGCGTTGATGAAGGTGAAGAAGTCGGCGTCGTAGGCGCCCTGGATGCTGATGAAGGTCGAGGTGTTGACGATGGTCAGCAGGGTGCCAAGGTAGAAGCGCGGCTGCACGGTCAGGGTGCCGACGCAGATGAACGGCACGGCGAAGGCCAGCACCAGCATCGGGAAGTCGTGCAGGTTGGGCAGCACCAGGAACAGGTACAGGCTGGAGAAGATCACCGACATCAGGGTCCAGAAGAAGAACCGGTAGATCTGCGGCGCCGGGTCGTCCATGGCGGCGAAGAAGCTGCACGACACGGCGGCGAGGATCACCGCGCTGGCGCCGTCGTTCCAGCCCAGGCCGATCCACAGGCCGCAGGCGACGATAATGGCGGTGACGGTGGAGAACACCGAATAGAGCATCAGGCCACGGTCAAAGAACGGCGTCAGCCGGCCCAGGCGCCAGTGACGGTAGACCGCGCGCCACGGCGTGGCGTCGTCCTTGCGCAGTGCGTGCTGCAGGGTGCAGCAGTCCTGCCAGAGGTCGGCCCACTCGGTCAGGCGATAGAGGGCATTGGACAACAACAGCTCGGCACGCTGGTCGATGGCAGCGGCGCCGGGCTGCAGACGGTCGATCTGCTCGTGCAGGGCGGTCCAGCGCGCCACCGAGGCGCTGTCGGCAGTGCCCTTGAGCCACTCACGGGCAGCGTCGAGTACCGGCTTCAACTGAGCGAACTGGGCCGGGGCGCGGCCCTCGAGGGCGATCAGGGCGTCGTCCAGGGCATCGATCACCGGCAACAGGTGGATCATGCGGCCACGCAGCTCACGGGCATTTTTCAGGGTGTGCGGGCCGGCGCCTTCGTGGCCGAGCTGGCCGATCATCAATTCCAGCGAATTGAAGGTGGCGACCATCGCGCCACGCATGCCGCCGACCTTGTCGGCGCTGGCCTCGCGGGCCAAATAGGTATCGCTGTAGCGGATTGCCTCGGCGAACCAGTTGCCGGTCGCGCCCACCACCACCGGTGCCAGCCGGCGCGGCCAGAAAATCGCGCCGACCACCGCCGCGCAGACGATGCCCAGGCAGATCTCCTGGGCCCGGGAGGAAGCCACGTCGAACACTGCCAGCGGGTTGTCGACCACCGCCAGGGCGATCATCGGCAGGGTGTAGCCAGCCAGCATCAGCACGTAGTTGTTGGCCGTGCGCAGGTTCAGCGAAAGGAACAGCAGGGTGCCGGTCCACAGGGCGATGGCAATGCTCAGCAGCAGCGGCGACTGCACCAGCGGCGGCACCAGGAGAATCGCCCCGCCGGCGCCCAGCAACGTACCCAGCGCCCGGTACAACGCCTTGGAGGTGGTCGGGCCGAGGAACGGGCTGGAGACGATGTACACCGTGGCCATGGCCCAGTACGGGCGCGGCAGCTGCATCAGCAGGGCGATGTACAGGGCGATCATCGACGCGGCGAAGGTGCGCACGCCGTAGAACCAGTCACGGGCCGGTGGCACCGAGCTGAAGAAGCCGCTCATGGCATCACGCCCGCGGCTTCGAACGCCTGGATCACCCGCAAGGTGGCGTCCAGGTCGGCCTGGTCGATACCGCCGAGCACCTCACGGCGCAGGCGCACCAGCTCGCCTTCGATGGACTCGGCCAGGGCGCGCCCCTCGACGGTCAGGCTCAAGGCCTTGGCGCGGCGGTCCAGCGGGTCCTCGCTGCGGCAGACCAGTCCGGCCTTGCACAGCTGGTCGAGCAGGCGCACCAGCGACGGGCTTTCCAGCCCGGCCGCCTGCGCCACCGCCACCTGGTGCACGCCGTCGCCCAGGCGCACGATCATCAGCAGCGGCACGGCGCAGGCTTCGGAAATGCCGTAGCCGGTCAGGGCGCCCTGGCACAGGCGACGCCAGTGACGGGCGGCCACGACCATTCCGCTGCTGATTTTCAGGTGCAGTGCGTCAAGGGACATGTGGGAACCGAGGATATTCATAGTTTGCTAACTATCAATATACGCCCTGCCCTACCCCTGTCGTCAACCGGGGGTGACGGAGGGAGACGATGAAAGGTTGTTCATCTACCCGCTATCCGACCGGATAACGCGATCCCTGTAGGAGCGGCCTTGTGTCGCGAAAGGGGTGCGAAGCGCCCCCATGTTTCGTGCATCAAGCTGATATCGCCGGGGCTGCTACGCAGCCCTTTCGCGACACAAGGCCGCTCCTACAGGGGGCGTACCGTCTCTTTCCTCACGGCTGGATCTGGTCTTCCAGCTTCATGGTCAGCGCCAGGGTGCTGCCCATCTGGATCGCCTGGTCGCGCCAGCCCAGGTAGCGCGCCGCGTCGCAGCTGCTGAAATGCACGGCCAGCTCCTCGGCCGCCTGCATCACGCCGGTCGCCGCCGCCAGCTCCAGCCAATACAGCCCGGCCTTGGTGTCCGCCTCGACATACAGCCCATGCAACAACCGGTAACCCACCTCGAAGCGGCAGCGCGTCTCGCCGCGCTGGGCACCGCGCAGGAACCACTGGTAGGCCTCGAGCAGGTCGACCTGCCACACCTGGTCGCCCTCGCACACCTCTTCCTCGTACAAGTCGCCCAGCGCCGCGGCGGCATGCACCATGCCCCGCTCGAAGGCATGGCGGTAGTATTCGGCCGCGTTGGTGTACGAGACCTCCACGCCCTTGCCGAAGTAATGCTGCTGGCCCAGGTTGAACCAGGCCGCGGCATTGCCCTGCAGGGCGGCCATGCGCAGCAGGTGCCCGGCCAGCACGGTGTCGCCACGCCAGTACTTGCCGTTGAGCCAGATCCAGCCCAGGTCGTTGAGCGCCCCGACATTGCCCAGCAATGCGCGGCGGCACAGGTCATGGTAGACCGCCTGCAGGTCGACCGCCTCGTCCAGCCGATCAGTCAGGCCGAAGCGCTCGCCGCTCAGGGCCTGCTGGCTGGGCATGCCGATCCCGGCGAACAGCCTGTGGCGCTGCCCGGGGCGTGCCGGGACCGGGACGATCCGCTCGGGGAGAAGCCGGGCGAGCAGCGAATGGATATTGCTGGCGGCAGACATGTTCATCCTCATTGAACGACCCACAGCTCCAACCTCCACTGTGGTGAGGCGTGATTCTGCGCGATGCCACGACAAAACCTGTCGCGAACGAATTGATCCCAGGCAACCAAATGCATCTTCCTTGATCTGAGCACGCTGTGGCCAATTGCCATGCCCTACCCGTGCCGCCATCCTATGCCGGCAAGCCTAGACAAGGACGTTTCCTTTTGCCGTTCGCCACCACCCGCGCCACCCTCAGCCGCCAATGGGCCCTGCTCCGTCAGTTGCCCAGCCGCTCCCCCGGGATCACCAGTGCCGAACTGGTGTGGCGCCTGCGTGACGTGGGCTTCACCGTCAGCAAACGCACGGTCGAGCGTGATCTCAACGAGCTGTCGCTGATCTTTCCGTTGGAGCGCAACGACAAGAGCATCCCGTTTGGCTGGCACTGGTCGGCCAATGCCGGTGGCGAGCTGCGTGGGAATTTCGATCTGCAGGGTTACCTGCGCGGCGATACGCTGCAGCCCGGGCAAGGGGAAGGCGTCGAACTGCAGGCGTGGATCAGCGACCTGCTGGCCCGCCGGCTGCGCGAAGCGCCGTTGACCGCCGACATGCAGCTGACCGCCCTGGAGCAGGGGCACCGGCTGCGGGCGACGGTGGCGGATGGCTGGCCCCTGCGGTTGTGGTTGCTGAGCCAGGGGCAAGGGCTGGTGGTGGAAGCGCCGCAGGCGTTGCGCGAGGAGATTGCGCGGACATTGGCCAGTGCGGCGGCGCAATATCGGGATTGAGTTTTGCGTGATCTTCTTCGCGGGTAAACCCGCTCCCACAGGGTCCATGCATAACCTGTGGGAGCGGGTTTACCCACGAAGAAGGCAACACCGGCAGCACGAATCTAGCGCTGCATGCCCCAGCGCCGCACGGTCAGCCGCTCCAGGGTGTTGAACACCAGCCCCTCCACCAGCAGGCCGATCAGGATCACCACGGCCAACCCGGCAAACACCTTGTCGGTGTACAGCTCGTTGCGGTTCTGGAAGATGTACCAGCCCAGTCCGCCCTTGCCGCTGCTGGCGCCGAACACCAGCTCCGCGGCGATCAGCGTGCGCCAGGCGAAAGCCCAGCCGATCTTCAGCCCTGACAGGATCGATGGCAGCGCCGCTGGTACCAGAATGTGCAGCACCAGGCGCAGGCCGCGCAGCCCGTAGTTGCGTCCGGCCATGCGCAGGGTCTCGGACACGCCGAGAAAGCCCGCGTAGGTGTTCAGCGCCAGCGCCCACAGCACCGAGTGCACCAGCACGAAGATCAGGCTGTTGTCACCCAGGCCGAACCAGAGCAAAGCCAGCGGCAACAGGGCGATGGCCGGCAGCGGATTGAACATCGAGGTCAGCGTGCCCAGCAGGTCGCGCCCCACTTGCGTCGAGACGGCCAGGCTGGTCAGGCCGAAGGCCAGGACGATGCCCAGCACATAGCCTTTGAGCAGCACCACCAGCGATACGCCGACCTTGGCCGGCAGCTCGCCGCTGAGCAACCCGTCCCACAACGCGCTGGCGGTCTGCAGGAAGCTCGGCAGCAGCAGGTCGTTGCCGGTATAGCGGGCCACGGCCTCCCAGACCACCGCAAGCAGTACCAGGATCACGGCCTTGCGCAGCCAGCCCTGTTGCCACAAGCGTTGCACCGCCGGCAGCTCGCGCTCCAGCGGCACACCCGGCAGGGGTTGCAGCTGCACTTCGTATTCCTGGCGTACAGGTGTCGTTGTCATGCCCTGGCTCCTGTCAGTAGGCGATACGGATATCGTTGAAGCCCAGATCGTCCGCTGGCGTCGTGGCATCGGCCTCGTCGAACAGCAGCCGGTGGATGCGCCGGGCACTGGCCTGGAAGTCGCTGGCACCGAGGCTGCCGAGATCGTACTGGTGGCTGTGCACCTCGGCCCGCACCCGCCCGGGGTGCGGCGACAGCAGCAGGATACGATTGCCCACCACCAGTGCCTCTTCTATGGAGTGGGTGACGAACAGCAGGGTGAAGCGCACCTCCTCCCACAGCAGCAGCAGTTCTTCCTGCATCTTGCGCCGGGTCAGGGCGTCGAGGGCGGCGAACGGTTCGTCCATCAGCAGGATCTTTGGCTGCGTGGCCAATGCCCGGGCGATGGCCACGCGGGCTTTCATGCCACCGGAAAGGGTATGCGGATAGGCATCGGCGAAGGCGGCCAGGCCGACCTTCTCCAGGTAGTGCAGCGCCCGCTCCTCGGCCTCGGCGCGCTTGAGTTGGCCGGACACCAGCAGCGGGAACATCACGTTCTGCTTCACCGTCTTCCACGGCGGCAACTGGTCGAATTCCTGGAACACCACGATACGGTCAGGCCCTGGGCCACGCACCGGCTGGCCCTGGAGCAGGATCTGCCCTTCCCGGGGTTCGATGAAGCCGGCCACGGCCTTGAGCAAGGTGGACTTGCCGCAGCCGGACGGGCCGAGCAGGACGAAACGGTCGGCGCGGTCGACCTCGAAACTGACCTGGTGGGTGGCCCGCACCACGCGCTCGGCGGTGCGGTATTCAAGGCTCAGGTTGTCCACCGCCAGCAGCGGTGGGGTGGCGACACGGCTCAGGTTGCTGGCCGTGTGGCCTGGCAATGGGGCGGTCATCGGCGCTCAGCTCCCTTGCAACGGGCGTTCATCCTGGAAGAAATAGTCCTTCCACGATTCGGGCTTGTTCTTTATCGCGCCGACCCGGTAGAGAAACTCGGCCAGTTTGTAGGTGTTCTTCGGCGTGACGGTGAATTCGTACTGCGGGTTGTCGATCAGCTTGATCAGCGCCTCGCGGTCGATCTTGGCCTTGGTCACTCGGATGTAGGTGTCGGCGGCGGCGGCCTTGTCCTTCTGGGCGAAGTCGGCGGCTTCAGCCAGGGCATCGACGAAGGCCTTGTAGGTCTTGGGGTTGTCCTGGCGGAATTTCTCGGTGGCGAACAGCAGGGTCGGTGAGTTAGGGCCGAGCAGGTCGTAGCTGTTAAGCACCACGTGCACATTCTTGTTGGCCAGCACCTGGTCCTGGAACGGTGGGTTGGAGAAGTGCCCGTTGAGCTCGGTGCCGCCGGCCAGCAAGGCTGCGGTGGCATCGGGGTGCGGCACGGCCAGGGTGTACTTGTCGAGGCGGTTGTATTCCTTGTCGCCCCACTGCCGGGCGGCGGCATACTGCAGGAAGCGCGACTGCACCGACACGCCCACCGCCGGGACGGCGATACGGTCCTTGTCGGAGAGATCGGCGATGGTCTTCACATTGGGGTTGCTGCTGACCAGGTAGTACGGGAAGTTGCCCAGCGAGGCCACGGCCTTGACGTTCTGCCGGCCGCGGGTTCTATCCCACACGGTGAGCAGTGGCCCGACGCCGGCACCGGCGATGTCCACCGAGCCGGACAGCAACGCGTCGTTGATCGCCGCGCCGCCGGACAGCTGGGCCCAGTCGACCTTGATGTCGAGGCCCTGCTCCTTGCCGTGCTTCTCGATCAGTTGCTGATCACGCACTACGTTGAGCAGCAGGTAGACGATACCGAACTGCTCGGCGATGCGGATCTGCCCTTCGGCGTGGGCCACGGTCGGCGCCGCCAGGCTGCCTAGACCCAAGCTGGCGCCCAGGCCGATACTTGCCGCCAGGCGGCTGATGGAGTTGCGCATGACGTGTTTCCTCAGTCGTCAGAACGGGGCATCGCCCTGGATGGTGGTGCGGTACAGCTTGCGGCGCAGGTGCGCGGGGCAACCGCTGGCCAGGTGGATCAGCGAGCGGTTGTCCCAGAACACCAGGTCGTGGGGCAGCCATTGATGGCGGTAGATGTTCTGCTCCAGCACGCTCAGGGCGTACAGCTGTTGCAGCACATCGCGGCTCTCGTCATCCGGCAGGCCGACGATACGGGTGGTGAAGCCTTCGCTGACGAACAGCGCCTTGCGGCCGTTTTCCGGGTGGGTGCGCACCACCGGGTGGATGACCTCCTGGACCTGGGCCAGTTGCTCGGCGGTCAGCGTCGGGCGCCAGTTGCCTTCGAACTTGGTCTCGGCGTAACGGGCGGTGTAGGAGTGGGCGGCGCTGCGGCCCTCGACGACCCGACGCAGGGCCTCGGGCACGGTGTCCCAGGCCTTGTGCATGTCGGCGAACAAGGTGTCGCCGCCCTCGCTGGGCAGCTCCTGGGCGTGCAGCATCGAGCCCAGGCTCGGCAGCTCCTTGTACGACAGGTCCGAGTGCCAGAACTTGCCGGCATCGCCCAGGCCGACGTTGCGACCGTCCTCGACGATGTTGGACACGATCAGGATCTCGGGATGGCCGGCGAGCAGGAACTGCTTGAGCACATGGATCTGCAGCTCGCCGAAACGGCGGCTGAAGGCGATCTGCTGTTCAGGGGTGATGCGCTGGTCGCGGAACACCAGGACGTGGTGGTCCAGGTGGGCGCGGTGGATACGGGTGAAATCCTCGGCGTTGACCGCACGGGCCAGGTCGAGGCCGATGATCTCGGCACCGACGGCGCCGGGGAACGGGCGGATGTCGAAGGTTTGCGGCAGGGCGCTGTCGATGGTCGACAAGGCGTTCGAGGCGGCTGGCATTGTTCACTCCCACGCAGTGCGCGACTTCAGGGCGCGCAACGATCGGAAACGCACGGGGATTGCCCGTGTGGGTTCGAGTCGTGCGGCGCGCCGATTGGTCGGCGGGTACGCAGTGGGGTGACTATAAAGTCATAAGAACAGGATTTTAAATACCTTTAAGGCATATTCATATGAAGGGGTTGCACTTCAGCCCATGCGCCGACCTGTAGGAGCGGCCTTGTGTCGCGAAAGGGCCGCATAGCGGCCCCAGGATTTCAGCGTTGATGCAAAGATCGCCGGGGCCGCTTCGCGGCCCTTTCGCGACGCAAGGCCGCTCCTACAGGGATCGCGTAATGGCTGTCAGCGCTCGCGCAGCGCCTCGCTGCGGGCCTTGATGATCGGCTTGAGCAGATAGCTCATGATGGTCTTCTTGCCGGTCATGATATCCACCGTGGCCACCATCCCCGGGATGATCAAAAGCGGCTTGTCGTCCGTGCCCAGGTGGCTCTTGTCGGTACGCAGCTTGATCAGGTAGTAGGTGGTCTTCTTGTCTTCGTCGGTGATGGTGTCGGCGCCGATCTGCTCGAGCTTGGCCTTCATGCCGCCGTAGATGGTGTAGTCATAGGCGGTGAACTTGACCGTGGCTTCCTGGCCCGGGTGCAGGAAGGCGATGTCCTTGGGCAGGATCTTCGCCTCGACCACCAGCGTGTCGTCCAGTGGCACGATCTCGATGATGTCGCTGCCCGGCTGGATCACCCCGCCGATAGTGTTGACCAGCAACTGCTTGACGATGCCGCGCACCGGCGAGATGACCATGGTGCGGTGCACGCGGTCATCCAGCGCCTTGCTGGTGGCGGTGGCCTTGTTCAGCTCGGTGCGGGCCTCGTTGAGCTGGGTCAGCGCCTCGCTGCGGAACTTGCCGCGGGTCTCCTCGATCTTGCTCTCGACTTCCTTGATCGCCGCCTCGGCACGGGGGATGGCCAGGGCGGTGGAGTCCATCTGGCCACGGTTCTCGACCTCGGCGCGGCGCAGGCGCAGCACCTCGACCTGGGAGATCGCGCCCTGGGCCACCAGCGGCTCGGACATCGCGATTTCCTGGCGCAGCAACTGCAGGCTGTTGGCGTACTGGGCGCGCTTGGAGTTGAACTCGCGCAGTTCCTGCTGCTTCTGCACCAGCTGCTGCTGCAGGCCGCCAAGCTCGTCCTGCAGCTGCTGACGACGACTCAGGTACAGCGACTGTTCGTTGGCGGCCTGGCTCGGCGCGGCCTTGCGCAGCTCTTCGTCGATCTGCAGCGGCTTGTCCTCGACCTCGGCCGTCAGGCGCTGCACGCGCAGGGCCATGGCCAGGCGCGAGGCCTCGGTCTCGTCGACGTTGGAGGCGAAGCGGGTTTCATCCAGGCGCAGCAGCGGCTGGCCGACCTCGACGATCTCCCCTTCCTTGGCGAATATCTCGGCGACGATGCCGCCCTCGAGGTTCTGGATCTTCTGCACCTTGGAAGACGGGATGGCCTTGCCCTCCCCGCGCGTCACCTCGTCGATGGGCGCGACGCTGGCCCAGATGATAAGGAACAGGAAGAACGCGATCACGCCCCAGATGGTCAGGCGCACCACCCGCGGCGCGTCCTCGATCAGCGCCTTGTTGACCTCGGGCAACGGCTGCCCGGCCAACGACTCGGAGCCCTTGAAGTAGCGGCGCAGGTTGTCCTTGAAACGCCCGATATCCAGCTTATGCAACACTGATCTGCCCCTTCTTCAGCGCATCCATGACGGCGGCTTTCGGGCCATCCGCGACGATCTGTCCACGATCGATGACGATCAATCGGTCCACCAGCGACAGCAACGACGCCCGGTGGGTGACCAGCAGCACGGTCTTGTTCTCGATCACCGCGGCCAGGCGCTGCTTGAGACGCTCCTCGCCGGTGTTGTCCATGGCGCTGGTGGGTTCGTCGAGCAGCAGGATCTGCGGGTTGAGCAGCAGTGCCCGGCCCAGGGCGACGTTCTGCCGCTGGCCGCCGGAGAGGTTCTGGCCACGCTCGCCGACCTGCAGCTCGTAGCCGTCCGGATGCAGACGGGCGAACTCGTGCACGCCGGCCAGTTCCGCGGCCTGGAGGATCAGCTCGTCCTCGATGTAGCGGGCACCGCTGACCAGGTTGTCGCGCAGGGTGCCGGCCAGCAGCTGGATGTCCTGGGGCACGTAGCCGATGTTGTGGCGCAGTTCGCTGACGTCGATCTGGCGGATGTCCACGCCATCGACCAGCAGCGAGCCGTTGTCCGGTTCGTACAGGCCGACGATCAGCTTGGCCAGGGAGCTCTTGCCCGAGCCACTGCGGCCGATGATGCCGACCTTCTCACCCGGGCGGATGTTCAGGTTGATGCCCTTGAGCGCCTGGTTCTGCTGGTTCGGGTAGGTGAACTCGACGCCGCGGAATTCGATGGCGCCCTGCAGCACCTGGCGGCTCAGCGGGCGCTCCTCGAAGTTGCGCTCCTGGGGCAGCTCCATCATCTGGTCGGTGGCGACCATGGTCACCTTGGCTTGCTGGTAGCGGGCCAGCAGGCCGTTCAGCGAGCCCAGCGGGCCAAGGGCGCGACCGCTGAGCATGTAGCAGGCCACCAGGCCGCCCATGCTGAGGTTGCCGTCGATGATCAGGTACACGCCCACGCAGATCATCGCCACGCCGGCCAGTTGCTGGATCAGCGCGGTGATGTTCATGGCCAGGCCCGACAGCACCTTCACCCGCAGCTCCAGGCGGCTCAGGGTGCCGAGGGTCTGCTCCCACATGTACTGGCGCTCGCTCTCGGCGTTGTTGACCTTGACCGCATCCAGCCCGGCGAGGGTCTCGATCAGGCTCGACTGGCGCTCGGAGGCCAGGGCCATGGTGCGTTCCATGGTCGCCATCAACGGCTTCTGCAGGGCGTAGCCGATGCCCAGCGCCAACGGGAAGGCCAGGATCGGAATCCACACCAGGTGCCCACCGATGATGGCGATGACCATGAGGATCAGCAACGTGAACGGCAGGTCGATCAGACTGGTCAGGGTCAGCGAGGCGAGGAAGTCGCGCAGGCCCTGGAACTCGTGGATATTCTGGGCGAAGCTGCCGACCCGCGCCGGGCGGTACTTCATCGACATCCCGACAATGCGCTCGAACAGCGTCGCCGAGATGATCAGGTCGGTCTTCTTGCCGGCCAGGTCCAGGCACAGGCTGCGCAAACCCTTGAGGATCAGGTCGAAGACATAGGCACCGGCGATGCCGACCGCCAGCACCCACAGGGTCGAGGTGGCTTGGTTGGGCACCACGCGGTCGTACACGTTCATCACGAACAGCGGCGCGGCCAGGGCGATCAGGTTGATCACCAGGCTGGCGGCGATGGCATCGATGTACAGCCACTTGCTGCGCAGCAGGGTGTCGCGGAACCAGGAGCGCGCGCGCGGGATCAGGTTGCCGTGGTTGACGTCGAACTTGTGCTGCGGCTGGGCGAAGAACACCTTGCCGCTGTAGTCGCCCTGCAACGCTTCACGGGTGACATGCACCTCGCCGCCGTCGCTCTCGCTGAGCAGCAGGCGCGCGGTGTCTTCGTTCTCCCAGCCGAGCAGCACGGCGCAGCGGCCTTCCTTGAGCAGCAGCATCGCCGGCATGGCGATGCTGGGGATCTGCTCGAGCTTGCGCTGCAGCAGGCGCCCCTGCAGCCCGGCCCGGGCGGCTGCGCGGGGCAGCAGTTCGGCGGTCAGGCGCTGCGAGGGCAAGGGTAGCCCGGTGGTCAGCATGGCCCGGCTGGCGGGCTTCTGGTGCAGGACACACAGGGTCAGCAGACTGTCCAGCAGCGGGTCGTCATGCTGACTGCGTGGATCGTGGCTGAGTTGGACTCGACTGACTTCGGATTCCACGCGGCGCTCTCTTCATCCTTGCGGGGGTGATTCAAGGTGCGCCTTTCAGTTCATGCCTGGCAGGTTCACCTTGGGTTTCAGGTCGTTCTGCACAACGGAGGCCATCGGTGCTACGACACCCTGGCTCTTGAGCAGTTGACCAATGGTCGCCTTGATTCGGTACTGAGTAAACATTTGTGTGTTCTTCACCTCTACCAGACGACGCTGGGCGGTGAAGGTTTCATTCTCGCTGTCGAGCAGGTCGAGCAAGGTACGCTCGCCCAGGCCGAACTGCTGCTGGTAGGCGCTGCGCACGCGGTTGCTGTGATCGACATACTGCTGGGCGATCGGCACCTGGGCGTTGGCGTTCTCCAGAGCATTCCATGCCAAGCCTAACTCCTCATTGAGCTGGCGCAAGGCGTTGTTGCGAATGTCCAGGGCCTGGTTGGCCAGGTACGACTTCGATTCCAGGTCGGCCTTGTTGCTGCCACCGGCGTACAAATTGAAGTTCATGCGCAGCATGGCCTGCCATTCGTTGTTGTGGCCAACGGCGCCGTCGAGGTTGTTGTCGGCCGTTCGTCCGAGTTCGGCATCGAATCGCGGATAGAACGTAGACTTTGCCGCTTCGTATTGCTTCTCGGCGGCGGCGATGTCCGACTCGGCCGAACGCAGGATCGGGCTTTCCTCGACCAACTGGTGGCGAGCCTCGTCGAGGGTGGCCGGCAGCAGGTCGACAAATGGCGCGGGCGTGCTTAACTCGTCGGGCATTTGGCCGACGACGCTCAGGTAGTTGGTGTTGGCGTCGGCCAGGTTGGTCTGCTCGGTGATCAGGTTGTTGCGGGCCTGGGCCAGGCGCGCCTCGGCCTGGTCGAGGTCGGCCAGGCGACCGACGCCGCGGCTGGTGCGCAGCTTGATCTGGTCGAGGATGCGCTCGTGGTTGCGCAGGTTGTCTTCGGCCAGGCGCACCATCTCGCGGCGCGACAGCACGTCCAGGTAGACCTGGGCGACGGTCAGCGCGGTGCGCTCGGAGGTCCCCAGCAGGGAGTAGGCGCGGGCGTTGACAGTGGCCTGTTGACGGCCAACCTCGCTGGAGGTGGCGAAGCCGTCGAAGACCATCTGCCGCAGGCGGATAGCCGACTCGCCACGGTTCAGGGTCTCCCAGCGGTTGCGGGTGCTCGGGCTGTCGGTGCCCTCACGACCATAGCCGGCGGTCACGTCGACCCGCGGCAAATAGCCACCCTGGGCAGCGCGCAGCTGATAGTCCGCAGCCGTGCGGGCGTTCACGCCGGCCTGGATTTCCGGATGGACCTCGAGGGCCTTCTGCATGGCTTCGGGCAAGGTTTGTGCTTGAACGAATGTGGCGGCGAGAGCGAAAGGAAGAGCGGTGAACAGTGACGCACGCATTTTTACTGGTTCCCGAGAGAGCTGTTGTCCCAAATCACAGCCGAAGCCGTGCCTGCCCTGGAAAATGGCAAACCCTGATCCTGTATGTAGGAAGCTTCCGAATAGGCAGTGCGATTAATACAAAAGAAAGGGCTTAGCTGGCCAAATATCAATGTGACATTACCTTGGCGATTGTTTAGGATGGCAGCCAGAAGGTCAATAGTTTGGCATAAACTTAATAGCCAGAAATTATAGACGTAAAATTGACGCAAATCAGCGTCAAAAACATTATTTGAAACATTCCATCAGTCGCCGCCCTCGAACGCCGGCCAGGCATGGAAGCCAACTGAACAGGTAGCCCGGAGAGTCCAATGAGCACTGTTGTCGCCATCGTCAAAAGCATTGTTGGCCAAGTCATCGCAGTTTCCCCAGAAGGCATCCGGCGCGTACTGATCGAAGGCGATCGCCTGCTGGCAGGTGAACAGGTAGACACCGGCGCGGGCGGCGCGGTCACCCTGGAGCTGGCCGACGGCCGTGTGCTCGACCTGGGCCGCGACACCCAGTGGAGCGCCGACGCGCCCGACAGCAGCACCGACCTGAGCCAGGCCACCGCCCAGGCAGCGCCCTCGGTCGAAGAACTGCAACAGGCCATCGCCGCCGGTGTCGACCCGACCACCGAGCTGGAAGCCACCGCAGCCGGCCCGGCCGCGGCAGGCGGCGGCTCGGTCGGCGGCGGACACAGCTTCGTCCTGCTTGAGGAGACCGCCGGGGTGGTCGACCCGAGCATCGGCTTCCCCACTGGCCCGATAGGCTTCGCCAACGGCCTGGCGGTCGAGGAGCTGGGCGGGCTGGACGGCAATGCTGGCAGCACCAACACGACCAACGTCCCGCTCACCACAGGGCTGACCCTGAGCGCCACCCCCACGATCACCGAGGCGGGTGGCGTCATCGTCTATACCGCCACCGTCGGCCAACCACCGCTGACCAACCTGACCGTGACCCTGTCCAACGGCGCCGTCATCGTGATCCCGGCCGGCCAGACCACCGGCACCGTCAACGTCGACATCCCGGCCAACGACACGCCCTACATCGATGGCGGCCAGATCTCCGCGACCATTACCGGCACGACTGGCGGTAACGGCCTGATCGTCACGCCAAGCACCACCCCGGCGGTGACCCAGGTCACCGACACCATCGACACCACCACCGCCACGCTCACCGCGACCCCGAGCGTGACCGAAGGTGGCGTGATCACCTACACCGTGACCTTGAACAACCCGGCCCAGACCCCGGTCACCGTCACTCTGTCCAATGGCCAGACCGTCACCATCGAAGCCGGCAAGTCGTCCGGCAGCGTCGACTTCCAGACCCCGGCCAACGACGTCTATAACAACGGCAGCACCGTCAGCACCACGATCACGGAGGCAACGGGCGGCAACTTCGAGAATCTGGTACCGAACCCGACGCCAGCGCAGACCGTTATCAATGACTCGGTCGATACCACCACGGCGACCTTGACCGCGACCCCGAGCGTCACCGAAGGCGGCGTGATCACCTACACCGTGACCCTGACCAACCCGGCCCAGACCCCGGTCACCGTCACCCTGTCCAATGGCCAGACCGTCACCATCGAGGCCGGCAAGTCGTCCGGCAGCGTCGACTTCCAGACCCCGGCAAATGACGTCTACAACAACGGCAGCACCGTCAGCACCACGATCACGGGGGCAACGGGCGGCAACTTCGAGAAACTGGAGCCGAACCCGACACCAGCGGAAACGGTGATCAACGACTCGGTCGACACCACCACCGCCACCCTGACCGCGACCCCGAGTGTCACCGAAGGCGGTGTGATCACCTACACCGTGACCCTGACCAACCCGGCCCAGACCCCGGTCACCGTCACCCTGTCCAATGGCCAGACCGTCACTATCGAGGCCGGCAAGTCGTCCGGCAGTGTCGACTTCCAGACCCCGGCCAATGACGTCTATAACAATGGCAGCACCGTCAGCACCACGATCACGGGGGCAACGGGCGGCAACTTCGAAAAACTGGAGCCGAACCCGGCACCCGCTGAAACGAAGATCAACGACTCGATCGACACCACCACCGCCACCCTGACCGCGACCCCAAGCGTCACCGAAGGCGGCGTGATCACCTATACCGTGACCCTGACCAACCCGGCCCAGACTCCGGTCACCGTTACCCTGTCCAACGGCCAGACCATCACCGTCAAGGCTGGCGAAAGCACCGGCAGCGTCGACTTCCAGACCCCGGCCAACGACGTATTCGTCAACGGCAGCACGGTCAGCACCAGCATCACCGGTGCCACCGGCGGCAACTTCGAGAAGCTGGAGCCCGACACCACGACGACCCAGACCGTGATCAGCGACAGCATCGACACGGTGACCGTCAGCATCGCCAGCAATGGCAACGTGACCGAGGCCGAGCAACCGACCTTCACCGTGTCGGTCAGCCAGAAGCTCGACCATGACCTGACCGTGACCCTGTCCAATGGCGCCACCGTGGTCATCAGCGCTGGCCAGACCGAGGCTACCTACAGCCTGCCGGCCCAGGGTGACGACGTGTTCAAGGACGCCAGCTCGGTGACCCTCGGCGTGACCGACGCCAACGTGGCGGGCAAGACCTTCGAGAACCTGCAGCTGGGTGGCGATGCCACCGTGCAGATCACCGACACCGTCAGTGAAGTGGTCGCGACCCTCACCGCCGACAAGACCACTGTGTCCGAAGGCGGTCAGATCACCTATACCGTGACGTTGACCAATGCCCAAGGGCTGCCGGTCAGCGGCCACAATGGCCTGACTTTCACCCTGACCGATGGCACCAAAGTCACCATCCCGGCCGGTAGCGCCAGCGGTACCTTCACCATCACCGCACCAGACGACGTGTTTGTCGGCGGCCAGCCTTCGATCGTCAACAAGATCGAGTCGGTTGCCGGTGGCGACAACTTCGAGAAACTGACCCTTGGCGACAACTCGGTTACCACGACCGTGACCGATGAGCCGGGTACTGGTACCCCAGGTACCGATAACCAGGGCGACAAGGTCACCGTCACCATCGTCAGCAAAGGCGATGTCACCGAAGACCAGCAGCCGGCCTTCACCGTCAAGGTCAGCCAGAAACTGGACCATGACCTGACTGTCACCCTGTCCAATGGCGACAAGGTCGTTATTCCGGCCGGCCAGACCGAAGCCGAATATAAAGCCAAAGCCCAAGGCGATGACGTCTTCAAGGACGGCGACACCCTGACCGTCGGCATCACCGATGCCGCCGTTGATGGCAAGGCCTTCGAAAATCTGGAACTGGGCGGCAACGCCTCGGTGCAGATCACCGACACCGTCAGCGAAGTCGTCGCGACCCTCACCGCCGACAAGACCACTGTGTCCGAAGGCGGCCAGATCACCTACACCGTGACCCTGACCAATGCCCAGGGCCTGCCGGCCAACGGCCACAATGGCCTGACCTTCACCCTGACCGATGGCACCAAGGTCACCATCCCTGCCGGTAGCGCCAGCGGCACCTTCACCATCACTGCACCGGACGACGTATTCGTCGGTGGCCAGCCGAGCATCGTCAACAAGATCGAATCGGTTGCCGGTGGCGACAACTTCGAGAAGCTCACGCTGGGTGACAACACCGTCACCACGAGCGTGACCGACGAGCCAGGCACCGGTACTCCGGGCACCGATAACCAGGGCGACAAGGTCACTGTCACCATCGTCGGCAAAGGCGATGTCACCGAAGACCAGCAGCCGGCCTTCACCGTCAAGGTCAGCCAGAAGCTCGACCATGACCTGACTGTCACTCTGTCCAACGGCGACAAGGTTGTCATCCCAGCCGGTCAGACCGAAGCCGAGTACAAAGCCAAGGCTCAGGGCGACGACGTCTTCAAAGATGGCGATACCCTGACCGTCGGCATCACCGAGGCCGCCGTTGATGGCAAGGCCTTTGAAAATCTGGAACTGGGCGGTAACGCTTCCGTCCAGATCACCGACACCGTCAGTGAAGTGGTCGCGACCCTGACTGCGGACAAGACCACCGTCACCGAAGGTGGCCAGATCACCTACACCGTGACCTTGACCAATGCCCAAGGGCTGCCGGTCAACGGCCACAATGGCCTGACTTTCACCCTGACCGATGGCACCAAAGTCACCATCCCGGCCGGTAGCGCCAGCGGTACCTTCACCATCACTGCACCGGACGACGTATTCGTCGGTGGCCAGCCGAGCATCGTCAACAAGATCGAGTCGGTTGCCGGTGGCGATAACTTCGAGAAGCTGACTCTCGGCGACAACTCGGTCACCACAAAGGTGACTGACGAGCCAGGCACTGGCACGCCAGGCACCGACAACCAGGGCGACAAGGTCACCGTCACCATCGTCGGCAAAGGCGATGTCACCGAAGACCAGCAGCCGGCCTTCACCGTCAAGGTCAGCCAGAAGCTCGACCATGACCTGACTGTCACGCTGTCCAACGGCGACAAGGTTGTCATCCCAGCCGGTCAGACCGAAGCCGAGTACAAGGCGAAAGCCCAGGGCGATGACGTCTTCAAGGACGGCGATACCCTAACCGTCGGCATCACCGATGCCGCCGTCGACGGCAAGGCCTTCGAGAATCTGGAGCTGGGTGGCAATGCCTCGGTGCAGATCACCGACACCATCAGCGAGGTCGTTGCGACCCTCACCGCCGACAAGACCACTGTGTCCGAAGGCGGCCAGATCACTTACACCGTCACCCTGACCAACGCCCAAGGGCTGCCGGTCAACGGCCACAATGGCCTGACCTTCACCCTGACCGATGGCACCAAGGTCACCATCCCGGCAGGCAGTGCCAACGGCACCTTCACCATCACCGCACCGGACGACGTGTTTGTCGGTGGCCAGCCTTCGATCGTCAACAAGATCGAATCGGTTGTCGGTGGTGACAACTTCGAGAAATTGACTCTCGGTGACAACTCGGTCACCACGACTGTGACCGACGAGCCAGGCACCGGTACTCCTGGCACCGACAACCAGGGCGACAAGGTCACCGTCACCATCGTTGGCAAAGGCGATGTCACCGAAGACCAGCAGCCAGCCTTCACCGTCAAGGTCAGCCAGAAGCTCGACCATGACCTGACCGTGACCCTGTCGAACGGCGACAAAGTCGTCATTCCAGCCGGTCAGACCGAAGCCGAGTACAAAGCCAAGGCTCAGGGCGACGACGTCTTCAAAGATGGCGACACCCTGACCGTCGGCATCACCGATGCCGCCGTTGACGGTAAGGCCTTCGAAAATCTGGAACTGGGTGGCAACGCCTCCGTCCAGATCACCGACACCGTCAGTGAAGTGGTCGCGACCCTGACTGCGGACAAGACCACTGTGTCCGAAGGCGGTCAGATCACCTACACCGTCACCCTGACCAACGCCCAAGGGCTGCCGGTCAACGGCCACAATGGCCTGACCTTCACCCTCACCGACGGCACCAAGGTCACCATCCCGGCAGGCAGCGCCAGTGGCACGTTCACCATCACCGCACCGGATGATGTGTTCGTCGGCGGCCAGCCTTCGATCGTCAACAAGATCGAAGGCGTCAGCGGCGCAGACAACTTCGAGAAGCTGACCCTCGGCGACAACACGATCACCACGACCGTGACCGACGAGCCAGGCACTGGCACGCCAGGCACCGATAACCAGGGCGATAAGGTCACTGTCACCATCGTCGGCAAAGGCGATGTCACCGAAGACCAGCAGCCGGCCTTCACCGTCAAGGTCAGCCAGAAGCTGGACCATGACCTGACCGTGACCCTGTCGAATGGCGACAAGGTCGTGATCCCGGCCGGCCAGACCGAAACCGAATACAAGGCCAAGGCCCAGGGCGACGACGTCTTCAAGGACGGCGACACCCTGACCGTCGGCATCACCGATGCCGCCGTTGATGGCAAGGCTTTCGAAAATCTGGAACTGGGCGGCAACGCTTCGGTGCAGATCACCGATACCGTCAGCGAAGTCGTTGCGACCCTGACCGCTGACAAGACCACCGTCACCGAAGGTGGCCAGATCACCTACACCGTGACCCTGACCAATGCCCAGGGCCTGCCGGTCAACGGCCATAATGGCCTGACCTTCACCCTCACCGACGGCACCAAGGTCACCATCCCTGCCGGCAGCGCCAGCGGTACCTTCACCATCACGGCTCCAGACGACGTGTTTGTCGGCGGCCAGCCTTCGATCGTCAACAAGATCGAGTCGGTTGCCGGTGGAGATAACTTCGAGAAGCTGACCCTCGGCGACAACACGGTCACTACGAGCGTCACTGACGAGCCGGGTACTGGCACTCCAGGCACCGACAACCAGGGCGACAAGGTCACCGTCACCATCGTCGGCAAAGGCGATGTCACCGAAGACCAGCAGCCAGCCTTCACCGTCAAGGTCAGCCAGAAACTGGACCACGACCTGACCGTGACCTTGTCGAATGGCGACAAGGTGGTGATCCCGGCCGGCCAGACCGAAATCGAATACAAAGCCAAGGCTCAGGGCGACGACGTCTTCAAAGATGGCGATACCCTGACCGTCGGCATCACCGATGCTGCCGTCGATGGCAAGGCCTTCGAGAATCTGGAGCTGGGTGGCAATGCCTCGGTTCAGATCACCGACACCGTCAGCGAAGTCGTCGCGACCCTGACCGCCGACAAGACTACCGTCACCGAAGGTGGCCAGATCACCTACACCGTGACGCTGACCAACGCCCAGGGTCTGCCGGTCAACGGCCACAACGGTCTGACCTTCACCCTCACCGACGGCACCAAGGTCACCATTCCAGCCGGCAGCGCCAGCGGCACCTTCACCATCACCGCCCCTGACGACGTGTTCGTCGGCGGCCAGCCTTCGATCGTCAACAAGATCGAGTCGGTTACCGGTGGTGATAACTTCGAGAAGCTGACCCTCGGCGACAACACGATCACTACGACCGTGACCGACGAGCCAGACACCGGCACTCCAGGCACCGACAACCAGGGCGACAAGGTCACCGTGACCATCGTCGGCAAAGGCGATGTCACCGAAGACCAGCAGCCAGCCTTCACCGTCAAGGTCAGCCAGAAACTGGACCACGACCTGACGGTCACCCTGTCCAATGGCGACAAGGTCGTTATTCCGGCCGGCCAGACCGAAGCCGAATATAAAGCCAAGGCCCAAGGTGATGACGTCTTCAAGGACGGCGATACCCTGACCGTCGGCATCACCGATGCCGCCGTTGACGGTAAGGCATTCGAAAATCTGGAACTGGGTGGCAATGCCTCGGTTCAGATCACCGACACAGTAAGCGAAGTCGTCGCGACCCTGACCGCCGACAAGACTACCGTCACCGAAGGTGGCCAGATCACTTACACAGTGACCCTGACCAATGCCCAGGGCCTGTCGGTCACCGGCCACAATGGCCTGACCTTCACCCTGTCGGACGGCACCAAAGTCACCGTTCCAGCCGGCAGCGCCAGCGGTACCTTCACCATCACCGCCCCGAGCGATGTATTCGTCGGCGGCCAGCCCTCGATCGTGAACAAGCTTGAAGGTGTCAGCGGCGCGGACAACTTCGAGAAGCTGACGCTCGGCAAGGAAACACTCACCACCACCGTCACTGATGATCCGGATACCGGCAACAAGGTGTCCGTCACTATCGTCAGCAACGGCGATGTCACCGAAGACCTGCAGCCGTCCTTTACCGTCAAGGTCAACCAGAAGCTGGACCAGGACCTGACCGTCACCCTGAGCAATGGCGCCAAGGTGGTGATTCCGGCTGGCCAGACCCAGGTCGAGTACAAGGCGGATGCCCAGGGCGATGACGTCTTCAAGGATGGCAGCTCGCTGACCGTCGGCATCACTTATGCAGTCGTTGATGGCAAGACCTTCGAAAATCTGGAACTGGGCGGCAATGCCACCGTACAGATCAGCGATACCGTCAGCGAAGTCGTCGCGACCCTCACCGCCGACAAGACTACCGTCACCGAAGGTGGCCAGATCACCTACACCGTGACGCTGACCAACGCCCAGGGCCTGCCGGTCAACGGCCACAACGGTCTGACCTTCACCCTCACCGACGGCACCAAGGTCACCATTCCAGCCGGCAGCGCCAGCGGCACCTTCACCATCACCGCCCCTGACGACGTGTTCGTCGGCGGCCAGCCTTCGATCGTCAACAAGATCGAGTCGGTTACCGGTGGTGATAACTTCGAGAAGCTGACCCTCGGCGACAACACGATCACTACGACCGTGACCGACGAGCCAGGCACCGGTACTCCGGGCACCGACAACCAGGGCGACAAGGTCACCGTCACCATCGTCGGCAAAGGCGATGTCACCGAAGACCAGCAGCCAGCCTTCACCGTCAAGGTCAGCCAGAAGCTCGACCACGACCTGACCGTGACCCTGTCGAACGGCGACAAAGTC
Organism: Pseudomonas sp. TE31087; assembly: GCF_057284075.1. Taxonomy (NCBI): domain Bacteria; kingdom Pseudomonadati; phylum Pseudomonadota; class Gammaproteobacteria; order Pseudomonadales; family Pseudomonadaceae; genus Pseudomonas; species Pseudomonas sp. TE31087. The sequence goes on along the minus strand of NZ_JBXVNN010000001.1, from coordinate 4,484,995 downwards.
GTCATTCCAGCCGGTCAGACCGAAGCCGAGTACAAAGCCAAGGCCCAGGGCGACGACGTCTTCAAAGATGGCGACACCCTGACCGTCGGCATCACCGATGCCGCCGTTGACGGTAAGGCCTTCGAAAATCTGGAACTGGGTGGCAACGCCTCCGTCCAGATCACCGACACCGTCAGTGAAGTGGTCGCGACCCTGACTGCGGACAAGACCACTGTGTCCGAAGGCGGCCAGATCACCTACACCGTCACCCTGACCAACGCCCAAGGGCTGCCGGTCAACGGCCACAATGGCCTGACCTTCACCCTGACCGATGGCACCAAGGTCACCATCCCGGCCGGTAGCGCCAGTGGCACGTTCACCATCACCGCACCGGATGATGTGTTCGTCGGCGGCCAGCCTTCGATCGTCAACAAGATCGAAAGCGTCAGCGGCGCAGACAACTTCGAGAAGCTGACCCTCGGCGACAACACGATCACCACGACCGTGACCGACGAGCCAGGCACTGGCACGCCAGGTACCGACAACCAGGGCGACAAGGTCACTGTCACCATCGTCGGCAAAGGCGATGTCACCGAGGACCAGCAGCCAGCCTTCACCGTCAAGGTCAGCCAGAAGCTCGACCATGACCTGACTGTCACTCTGTCCAATGGCGACAAGGTGGTGATCCCGGCCGGCCAGACCGAAACCGAATACAAGGCCAAGGCCCAGGGCGACGACGTCTTCAAGGACGGCGACACCCTGACCGTCGGCATCAGCGATGCCGCCGTTGATGGCAAGGCTTTCGAAAATCTGGAACTGGGCGGCAACGCTTCGGTGCAGATCACCGACACCGTCAGCGAAGTCGTCGCGACCCTCAGCGCCGACAAGACCACGGTGTCCGAAGGCGGCCAGATCACCTACACCGTGACGCTGACCAACGCCCAGGGTCTGCCGGTCAACGGCCACAACGGCCTGACCTTCACCCTCACCGACGGCACCAAGGTCACCATTCCAGCCGGCAGCGCCAGCGGGACCTTCACCATTAACGCACCGGATGACGTGTTCGTTGGTGGCCAACCGACCATCACCAACAAGCTGGAAGGTGTCACCGGCGCCGACAACTTCGAAAAACTGACCCTGGGTCAGGACGAAGTGAAGACCTCCGTCACTGACGAACCTGGCACCGGCACTCCGGGTACCGATAACCAGGGCGACAAGGTCACCGTCACCATCGTTGGCAAAGGCGATGTCACCGAAGACCAGCAGCCAGCCTTCACCGTCAAGGTCAGCCAGAAACTGGACCACGACCTGACCGTGACTCTGTCGAATGGCGACAAAGTCGTCATTCCAGCCGGTCAGACCGAAGCCGAGTACAAGGCGAAAGCCCAAGGTGATGACGTCTTCAAAGACGGTGACACCCTGACCGTCGGCATCACCGATGCCGCCGTCGACGGCAAGGCCTTCGAGAATCTGGAACTGGGTGGCAACGCCTCCGTTCAGATCACCGACACAGTAAGCGAGGTCGTTGCGACCCTGACTGCCGACAAGACCACTGTGTCCGAAGGCGGCCAGATCACCTACACCGTCACCCTGACCAACGCCCAGGGTCTGCCGGTCAACGGCCATAACGGCCTGACCTTCACCCTGACCGATGGCACCAAGGTCACCATCCCGGCCGGCAGCGCCAGCGGCACCTTCACCATCACTGCACCGGACGATGTGTTCGTTGGTGGTCAACCGACCATCACCAACAAACTGGAAAGCGTGACTGGTGCCGACAACTTCGAAAAACTGACCCTGGGTCAGGACGAAGTGAAAACCTCCATCACTGACGAACCGGGCACCGGCACTCCAGGTACCGACAACCAGGGCGACAAGGTCACCGTCACCATCGTCGGCAAGGGCGATGTCACCGAAGACCAGCAGCCGGCCTTCACCGTCAAGGTCAGCCAGAAACTGGACCACGACCTGACCGTGACCCTGTCCAACGGCGACAAGGTCGTCATTCCGGCCGGTCAGACCGAGGCCGAGTACAAGGCGAAAGCCCAAGGTGATGACGTCTTCAAAGACGGTGACACCCTGACCGTCGGCATCACCGATGCCGCCGTCGACGGCAAGGCCTTCGAGAATCTGGAACTGGGCGGCAACGCCTCGGTGCAGATCACCGACACCATCAGCGAGGTCGTTGCGACCCTGACTGCGGACAAGACCACCGTGTCCGAAGGCGGACAGATCACTTACACCGTCACCCTGACCAACGCCCAGGGTCTGCCGGTCAACGGCCACAATGGCCTGACCTTCACCCTGACCGATGGCACCAAGGTCACCATCCCGGCCGGTAGCGCCAGCGGTACCTTCACCATCACCGCACCAGACGACGTATTCGTCGGTGGCCAACCTTCGATCGTCAACAAGATCGAGGGTGTCAGTGGCGCCGACAACTTCGAGAAGCTCACTCTGGGTGACAACACCGTCACCACGAGCGTGACCGATGAGCCAGGCACTGGCACGCCAGGCACCGACAACCAGGGCGACAAGGTCTCGGTCACCATCGTTGGCAACGGCAACGTCACCGAAGACCAGCAGCCGTCGTTCACCGTCAAGGTCAGCCAGAAGCTCGACCAGGACCTGACCGTGACCCTGAGCAATGGCGCCAAGGTAGTGATCCCGGCCGGCCAGACCCAGGTCGAGTACAAGGCCGCGGCCCAGGGCGACGATGTATTCAAGGATGGCAGCTCGCTGACCGTCGGCATCACCGACGCCGCGGTCACCGGCAAGACCTTCGAGAATCTGGAACTGGGCGGCAACGCCACCGTGCAGATCACCGACACCATCAGCGAAGTCGTGGCCACCTTGTCCGCCGACAAGACCACCGTGTCCGAGGGCGGCCAGATCACCTACACCGTGACCCTGACCAACGCCCAGGGCCTGTCGGTCACCGGCCACAACGGCCTGACCTTTACCCTCAGCGACGGCACCAAGGTCAGCATCCCGGCCGGCAGCGCCAGCGGTACCGCCATCATCACGGCGCCTGACGACGTCTTCGTTGGCGGCCAGGCCACCATCAGCAACAAGATCACCGGCGTCACCGGTGCCGACAACTTCGAGAAACTGACCCTGGGTCAGAACGAAGTGCAAACCTCCGTGACCGACGAGCCGGGCACCGGTACTCCAGGCACCGACAACCAGGGCGACAAGGTGTCCGTCACCATCGTCGGCAACGGCGATGTCAACGAGGCCCAGCAGCCGTCGTTCACCGTCAAGGTCAGCCAGAAGCTTGGCTACGACCTGACCGTCACCCTGTCCAACGGCGACAAGGTGGTGATCCCGGCAGGTCAGACCCAGACCGAGTACAAGGCCGCCGCACAGGGCGACGACGTGTTCAAGGACGGCAGCTCGCTGACCGTCGGTATCACCGATGCCACGGTTCCGGGCCATACCTTCGAGAACCTGGAACTGGGTGGCAACGCCACCGTGCAGATCACCGACACCATCAGTGAAGTCGTGGCCACCTTGTCCGCCGACAAGACCACCGTTTCCGAGGGCGGCCAGATCACCTACACCGTGACCCTGACCAACGCCCAGGGCCTGTCGGTCACCGGCCACAACGGCCTGACCTTCACCCTCACCGACGGCACCAAGGTCACCATCCCGGCCGGCAGCGCCAGCGGCACCTTCACCATCAATGCGCCAGACGACGTATTCGTCGGTGGTCAGCCGACCATCAGCAACAAGATCACCGGCGTCACCGGTGCGGATAACTTCGAGAAACTGACCCTGGGTCAGAACGAAGTGAAGACCACCGTCACCGACGAGCCAGGTTCGGGCACCCCGGGTACCGGCAACCAGGGCGACAAGGTCTCGGTCACCATCGTCGGCAATGGCGATGTCAACGAGGCCCAGCAGCCGTCGTTCACCGTCAAGGTCAGCCAGAAGCTCGACCAGGACCTGACCGTGACCCTGAGCAACGGTGCCAAGGTAATCATTCCGGCTGGCCAGACCCAGGTCGAATACAAGGCCGCCGCCCAAGGCGATGATGTGTTCAAGGACGGCAGCTCGCTGACCGTCGGCATCACCGATGCCACGGTCACCGGCAAGACCTTCGAGAATCTGGAACTGGGCGGCAACGCCACCGTGCAGATCACCGACACCATCAGTGAAGTCGTGGCCACCTTGTCCGCCGACAAGACCACCGTCACTGAAGGTGGCCAGGTCACCTACACCGTGACCCTGACCAACGCCCAGGGCCTGTCGGTCACCGGTCATAACGGCCTGACCTTCACCCTGTCCGACGGCACCAAGGTCACCATCCCAGCCGGCAGCGCCACTGGCACCGCCATCATCAACGCGCCGGACGACGTGTTCGTCGGCGGCCAGGCCACCATCAGCAACAAGATCACCGGCGTCAGCGGTGCCGACAACTTCGAGAAACTGACCCTGGGTCAGAACGAAGTGAAGACCTCGGTCACCGACGAGCCGGGCTCGGGCACCCCGGGCACCGGCAACCAGGGCGACAAGGTCTCGGTCACTATCGTCGGCAACGGCGATGTCAACGAAGCCCAGCAACCGTCGTTCACCGTCAAGGTCAGCCAGAAGCTCGATCAGGACCTCACCGTGACCCTTAGCAATGGCGCCAAGGTGGTGATCCCGGCCGGCCAGACCCAGGTCGAGTACAAGGCGCCGGTCCAGGGCGACGACGTGTTCAAGGACGGCGGCCCGCTCACCGTCGGCATCACCGATGCCAGCGTGGTCGGCAAGACCTTCGAGAATCTCGAGCTCGGCGGTTCGGCCACCGTGCAGATCACCGACACCATCAGCGAAGTGGTCGCGACCCTGTCCGCTGACAAGACCACGGTTGCCGAGGGTGGCCAGTTCACCTACACCGTGACCCTGACCAACGCCCAGGGCCTGTCGGTCACCGGCCACAACGGCCTGACCTTCACCCTCACCGACGGCACCAAGGTCACCATCCCGGCGGGCAGCGCCACCGGTACCGTGACCATCACCGCCAAGGACGACGTGTTCGTCGGCGGCCAGCCGAGCATCGTCAACAAGATCGAGTCCGTCACCGGTGGCGGCAACTTCGAGAAGCTGACTCTCGGCAACAACACGCTGACCACCACGGTGACCGACGAACCGGGTTCGGGTACCCCAGGTACCGGCAACCAGGGCGACAAGGTCTCGGTCACCATCGTCGGCAATGGCGATGTCAACGAAGCCCAACAGCCGTCGTTCACCGTCAAGGTCAGCCAGAAGCTCGACCAGGACCTGACCGTGACCCTGAGCAATGGCGCCAAGGTGGTGATCCCGGCCGGCCAGACCCAGGTCGAGTACAAGGCCGCCGCCCAGGGCGACGACGTGTTCAAGGATGGCAGCTCGCTGACAGTAGGCGTCACCGACGCCACAGTCACCGGCAAGACCTTCGAGAACCTGGAACTCGGTGGCAATGCCACCGTGCAGATCACCGACACCATCAGCGAAGTCGTGGCCACCTTGTCCGCCGACAAGACCACCGTTTCCGAGGGCGGCCAGATCACCTACACCGTGACTCTGACCAACGCTCAGGGCCTGTCGGTCACCGGCCACAACGGCCTGACCTTCACCCTGACCGACGGCACCAAGGTCACCATCCCGGCCGGCAGCGCCAGCGGCACCTTCACCATCACCGCTGCGGACGACGTGTTCGTCGGTGGCCAGCCGACCATCAGCAACAAGATCACCGGCGTCACCGGCGGCGACAACTTCGAAAAACTGACCCTGGGCCAGAACGAAGTGAAGACTACCGTCACCGACGAGCCAGGTTCGGGCACCCCGGGTACCGGCAACCAGGGCGACAAGGTCTCGGTCACCATTGTCGGCAACGGCAACGTCACCGAAGACCAGCAGCCATCGTTCACCGTCAAGGTCAGCCAGAAGCTCGATCAGGACCTGACCGTGACCCTGAGCAACGGTGCCAAGGTAATCATTCCGGCTGGCCAGACCCAGGTCGAGTACAAGGCCGCCGCCCAAGGCGACGACGTGTTCAAGGATGGCAGCTCGCTGACCGTCGGCATCACCGATGCCGCGGTCACCGGCAAGACCTTCGAGAACCTCGAGCTGGGTGGCAACGCCACCGTGCAGATCAGCGATACCATCAGTGAAGTGGTCGCCACCCTGTCCGCCGACAAGACCACCGTCAGCGAAGGCGGCCAGGTCACCTACACCGTGACCCTGACCAACGCCCAGGGCCTGTCGGTCACCGGCCACAACGGCCTGACCTTCACCCTGACCGATGGCACCAAGGTCAGCATCCCGGCCGGCAGCGCCAGCGGCACCTTCACCATCACCGCCAAGGACGACCCGTACCTCGGTGGCCAGCCGAACATCGTCAACAAGATCGAAACGGTCGTCGGTGGCGACAACTTCGAGAAACTGACCCTGGGCAGCAATACCGTCACCACCAGCGTCACCGACGAGCCGAGCGGCCAGGGCGACCTGACCACCGTCGGCATCAGCGGCGACACCTCGGTGACCGAAGGCGATACCGCCCACTACAACCTGACCCTGAGCAACCCGTCGAAGTCCGAGGTGACCATCACCCTGACCTACAGCGGCACCGCCACCGACGGCCAGGACTTTACCGGTGTGGTCACCGTGAAGATCCCGGCGGGCAGCAGCGGCACCACCTTCGACATCAAGACCATCGACGACAAGCTGGTCGAGGGTTCGGAGAACTTCACGGTCAAGATCAGCGGCGCCACAGGCGGCGGCTTCGAGAACCTGCAAGTCGACGCCAGCAAGTCCAGCGTCACCACCACCATCATCGACAACGACCACGCGCCGGTGTCGACCGGTGGCGCCGTGACCGGCAGCGAAGACACCGACTACGTGTTCAAGTGGGGCGACTTCAACGTCAGCGACGCCGATGGCAACAGCGGCCTGTCGGTGACCATCAGCAAGCTGCCGGACCTGGGCAGCCTGAAGTTCTTCAACGGCACCTCGTGGGTCGATGTGTCGCTGAACCAGAACATCAGCCAGGCCGACATCGCCGCCGGCAAGCTCAAGTTCGTGCCGCTGGCCAACCAGTCGGGCGTCGACGGCTATGGCGGCAGCGGCGTGGGCAACAAGCAGGCCGACTACGCGCAGATCAAGTACAAGCCCAACGACGGCACCAACGCCGGCGGCGAAGTGACCATGAAGGTCGATATCGCGCCAGTGGCCGACAAGCCTGACCTGAACATCGGCAACAACAACGTCAACTCCATCGGCCTGCTCAAGGAAACCTGGAACAGCCTCACCGGCCTGGGGAGCAACGGCAACGGCATCACCGGCGATGCGCTGAAGAACGTCTTCGCCAACTCCGGCAATGCCAGCAAGAGCGAGACCGTCACCGGTGTCGACACGGTCGCCACCGTGTCGCCTGGCACAGGCTCGAAGACCTCCGGCCTGATCTACCTCGAAGCCGGCAAGACCTATGCGTTCAGCGGCACCGCCGACGACAGCCTGCAGATCGTCGTCGGTGGCAAGAACGTCGCCAGCGGTACCTGGGGCTCGGGCAGCGGCGCCATCTCCGGCAGCTTCACCCCGACCACCAGCGGCTACTACACCCTGGAGATCTACAACGCCAACCAGGCCGGCCCCGGCAGCCTGGACGTCAACATCAAGGTGGGCAACGGCGCGGTCACCGACCTGAACAGCTCGAACATCCCGATGTACCCGAGCGTCAAGGACCTGACCAACGCCGGCGTGACCGTCGGCGACCTGCACGGCAGCAACAACCAGGGCTACTACGACGGCTACAAGCTCAACGAAGGCAGCGAGAACGGCGCCCCGGTCAAGCTGGTGGGCATCAGCACCAACCTCACCGACACCGACGGCTCCGAGGCCCTGAGCGTCAAGCTCAGCGGCATTCCGGCAGGCTCGGTGCTGGCCGACAATGCCGGCCACACCATCACCGTCGGCAAGGACGCGGTGGACGTCACCGGCTGGAACCTGGGCAGCCTGACCATCAAGCCACCGGCCTACTATGCCGGCCAGTTCGACGTGAAGGTCAGCTCGACCTCCACCGAGAGCGTCGGCGGCAGCACCGCGACCAGCGAAGGCACCATCAAGGTCACGGTCTACCCGCAGTCCTACACCACCAGCAACCTGTCCTCGGACAGCGACAACATCACCGGCACCGACGGCAACGATGTGGTGGTGGCCGACGTCACCGGCCTGCACGTGGTGCCGGGCCAGGACTACAACCTCGCCTTCATCGTCGACACCTCGGGCAGCATGGGCTCGTCCGGCGTGGATGCGGCGAAGAAATCCCTGGAGTCGGTGTTCAAGACCCTGGCCGCCAGCGTCAAGGGCGACCAGTCGGGCACCGTGAACATCCTCCTGGTGGACTTCGCCACCCAGGTCAAGAGCAGCGTTGCGGTAACCCTGAACGATGCCGGCCTGCAGCAGTTGCTCAACGCCCTGAACAACCTGCGGGCGGACGGCGGCACCAACTACGAGGACGCCTTCAAGACCACCGCCAACTGGTTCCAGAACCTCCAGAATGGTGGCAACACTGGCAGCAACCAGACGTTCTTCATCACCGACGGCAAGCCGACCTACTACCAGGCCAACGAGAACCCCAACCCGACCCTGGGGACCTCGGGCATCACCCTGGACACCTTCCTGGCTTCGATCAACTACAAGCCGGGCATGGCCTACAACGGCTACATCGACAGCAGCAACACCAACTACGTCAGCATCGACAACGCCGGCAACCTGCAGGTGCAGTACTACCGCAACGGCTGGAAATACGGCGTATCGGGCGAACTGCATGCCGAAGGTAACGGCACCTACGAGCTGTCTTCGCGGGGCGGCCTGGGCTACGACACCAACAGCACCACCACGAGCAACTCGCAGGACAGCTTCAAGCTGCTCTCGGGCCTGTCCCAGGTCGAGGCCATCGGCCTCAACAACGGCGTCAACACCAACGACCTGAAACCATACGACACCGACGGCAAGCCGCAGACCAACATCGACCCGAGCAAGCTGGCCGAAGCCATCCTCGGCCATACCGAAGTCACCCAGCCGGGCAATGACACGGTCAACGGCGGCGACGGCAACGACATCATCTTCGGTGACCTGATGGTCTTCGACGGTGTTGCCGGCACCGGTGTCGAGGCGATCCGCGGCTATGTCGCCGACAAGCTGGGCGTCGACGCGGGCAGCGTGGACGCACGGGCGATGCACAAGTACATCACCGAGAACTACGCCGAGTTCGATGTCTCGCGCAGCAACGACGGCGCCGACACCCTGCTGGGCGGCAACGGCAACGACATCATCTTCGGCCAGGGTGGCAACGACTACATCGACGGCGGCAAGGGCAATGACATCCTGCTCGGTGGCACCGGCAACGACACCCTGCTCGGCGGCGAAGGCAACGACATCCTGTTCGGCGGTGCCGGCAATGACATCCTCATCGGCGGCAAGGGTGACGACATCATGACCGGTGGCAGCGGTGCCGACACCTTCGTGTGGAAGTCCGGCGACCTGGGCAAGGACGTGATCAAGGACTTCAAGGCCAGCGAGGGCGACCGCCTCGACCTGAGCGACCTGCTCCAGGGCGAGAAGGCCAGCACCATCGACAACTTCCTGAAGATCACCACGGTCAATGGCGAGTCGACCCTGCAGGTCAGCACCGAAGGCAAGCTCAACGCCGCCGGTGGCCTGGCCAACGCCGACGTGACCATCAAGCTCGAGGGCGTGAACTGGTCCAACACCACGATCAACTCGTTGATCAGCGGTGCCGACCCGACCATCAAGATCGACAACTCCAACAGCTGATCCCTGCCTCTCTACGGCGGCCCGCAAGGGCCGCCGTTGGGGGCGCGGGCTTTTCCAGCCATCCCTTCACGCGCATACTCGTGCACCGGGCTTACATGCCCGGTGAACTTTGCCTATGCTGCTGACTACCAAAAAGGATTCATCGTGACGAGGGACGCCGCCATGTTCTACGTGCAACGCGACGCTGACGGCCGTTTGCTGCGGGTTGAAGCCGCCGAATTCGGTGGTTTTAACGACATGGTCCCGGCAGACAATGCCGAGATCCAGGAATGGTTCGCCGACAACGTTGTCGAGAACAGCCTCAAGCAGCTCAAGCAGAGCGACCTGGACATGATCCGGGTACTGGAGGACCTGATCGAGGTACTGACCGCCAAGGGCGTGTTCAGCATCACCGACCTGCCGCCCGGTGCCCAGGCCAAGCTGCTCAGTCGCGCCAGTGCACGTGAGGCGCTAGGCGGCCTGAACAACCTGATCGAGGAAGACGAGGACGGCGGATTGATCTGATCACGCGGCCCTTGCTTGCTCCTGTAGGAGATAGGCCAGCCTTTCGGGCTACGACGCTGTCGCGCAGGGAACTGTTATCACTGTGGGAGCGGCTTTAGCCGCGAAGAATCCAACGCGGTGCCTGGCACCGGCTCTGCCGGTGTTCGCGGCGGTGCGGCGGTCCGATAAACCCGCTCCCACAGGGCTCGCGTGCTACCCGAAGGGCTGGGTAATCTCCCACAGTGTGCCACTCAGCGCCAGGGTGCCGGCCCACCTACCAGTTGCCCCTGAATCCCCTGCACGCCCATCTCCCGTAGTACCTTCAGCTCCCCTTCGGTCTCTACCCGCTCGGCGATCAACGGCAGGTCGATGCTGTGCGCCGCGCGCTGGATGGCCTCGATGAACAGGCGCTTGTGCCGCTCCTGGTCGATGCTGCGGATATAGCCACCGTCGATCTTCAGGTAGGCCAGGCCCAGGTGGGCGAGGTTGCCGATCATGCTGAAGCGCCCGCCGAAGCGTTGCAGCGCCAGGCTGAAGCCCAGGGCGCGCAGGCGTCGGGTCAGTTGCTCCAGCACCGATTGCTCGGGCAACTGCTCTTCGCCGATCTCGAAGGTCAGCCGCCGCCCCAGCGCGCCATGCTGCCCCAGCAGCTCGTAGACTCGCTGCAGCGCCTTGGGATCGGCCAGGGTCGCGGCCGACAGGTTCAGCGCGAGCGCCTCGCCATGTCCCTGCAAGTGCCTGAGCACTTTCTCCAGCACCAGCAGGTCCAGCCGCGCCATCCAGCCGAAGCGCTCCAGCCACGGCAGGAAGCGGCCGGCCGCCAGGGCTTCACCCTGCTCGTCGTGCAGGCGCGAGATGACCTTGTAGTGCAGCACCCGCTCCGGCGCCCTGGCATCCACGACGGGCTGGAAGAACAGCTCGAACTGCCCTTTGTCCAACGCCTGGTCCAGGCGCGTGTGCCAGGCGTGGTGGCTGTCGGCGGCCTGGCCCGCTGCGCCCTGTTCCAGGCACACCCAGCCCGGCGCGGGCTGGCTCTCGGCGCGGGCCAGGGCCTCGTCGGCGAGCTTGAGCAGCGCTTGCGGGGCATCCCCGGGGCTGTAAGGCGCCAGGCCAATGCAGGCCACCGGGTCGACATCGCTGGCGCCGGTCTCGTGCAGGCTCTGCAAGGTGGTCTCCAGGGCTTGAGCCAACTGGATCGCCTCCTCATGCACCATGCCCGGCGCCAGCACCGCGAACTCGCCGCCACGACTGCGGGTGATCAGGTCGTTGGTCTCGGGGAAGTTCGCGCAGGTGCGGCGCAACTGCTCGCCCACCGCCTGCAGCAACTGATCGGTGCGCTGGCCCCCCAGGCGCGCGTTCAGGCCCGCCAGGTCCTGGACCCGCAGCAACAGCAGGTAGCCGGCACGGGCTTCCTCCAGGTTGCTGACCCGGGCATTGAGCTGCATTTCGAAGTAACGCCGGTTGGCCAGCCCGGTGAGGCTGTCCTGGTACGACTCGGCCCGCAGCTTCTCGCTGCGCTCGGCCTGTTCGGTGAACAGCGCCTTGAGCTTCTCGACCATCTGGTTCATCGCCTGCACCACCCGGCGCAGCTCGGGCGTACGCGGCAACTCCGGCAGGCTGAGGAACTCACGGCGAGCAATGGCGTGGGACTGCGCCACCATATAGTCAAGCGGCCGCAGTTGGCGACGCAGCAGCAGCGCCCCGAGCACCGCACTCGCCGCGCCGCACAGCAGCAGCCAGCCCAGGCTGCCCAGGGCGCTCTGCCAGAGCTTGGCCAGGGCGAACATCGGATGGCTGATCACCTCGACCCGCGCCGCCTGCTGCCAGCCACGGCTGACAATGGCGTCGCCACCGGCCGGGTCCAGGCCGATCAGCTGGATGAACCAGCCCGGCACGCTTCCCGCATCGGGCTCGGCATGGCGCTCGACCAGCACGGCATTGGAATCCAGGTCGATGACCTTGATGCTCGAATAGTAGCCACTGTCGAAAATCGAGCTGACCATCAGCTCGACCATCGCCGGGTCATCGATGTTCGGCGTCAGCGACAGCGCCAGCGCGGTCGCCGCATCCTGGGCATGGGAGCGCAGCTGGTTGACATACTGGCTGCGCGAGCTCTCCAGGCTGACCATGAAGCTGCCACTGAAGGCGACCACCAGGAACAGGCAAATGGCTAGCAGCAATTGTTTGAACAGTGACATCTGTGCTCCTTCAGTAAACCGGTTCGGCCGGGAACCCTTCGGCCTGCATTTTCTTCAGCAAGTCCTGCCACCGCGACAGGCGCTTGGTGTCACCGACCTTCTTGTTGCCGCCAGCGCCGGTCAGCCACAGGCCTTCACCGTTGAAGGCATACACCGGCAGCAGGTCGGTACGCTGGCTGGCCGGCTTGATCGCGTCCATCAGGCTGTCGAGCACCAGCGGCTGGGCCTGTGGGCTTGAATAATAGGTCAGGACCATGTGCGCACGGTTCTGGCGCAAGGCCTTGACGTAGGTGATGCGCAGCTTTTCCGCCGGGACGCCCATGCGCCGCAGGCTGAAGTACTTGGCGATGGCATAGTCCTCGCAGTCGCCCGCGCCCTTGATCAGCGACTGCACCGGCGTGGCCCAGTAATCGACCTCGTGCCACAGGTCGATGTCCTCGACGTAGCGCAACTGCTTGTTGAAGAACAGGTTGACTACCTGCAACTGCTCCAGCTCGCTGCCCTGCTTCTGTGTCGCCAGCAGGTTCTGCCAGGCATCTATACGCCCCTGCCCCGGCCCCAGCGGACCATACAGGGCCTGCGCACGGCGGCTGATCTGCGAGAAGTCCCAATCCGCCTGGGTAGCGCCCAGCCACAGGCAGCCGAGCAGCACGGCAAGGCCGAGCCGGCGTGCGGTCGCATTGAGAGGCCAAGGTATCGCCACTGCGGACACCCGTTCAGATCAGTCGAAAGCAGCGATGGTGCGGGCTGGCGCGGCAAAAGACAATGGCACCGGGTGCCTGTGCTGCCAACTGTCGGCAAACCCGCTTCGTACAAGGGCTGGCGACCTTGGCCATCTTCCCAATGCCGACAACTTGCTTCACGATAGCCGCGTTTCGTGAGTGCGCCATGGCGCACCCGCTTGATCAATCCGTTTGACAAGCGCCCCCTTCCCTCACTAGGGTTATTGGATCCAATTTTCATGTTGCCGAGGCGAACCCCGCGTGGCTGAGAAACCCAAACTCCTGAGCACCGTGCTGGGCAGCGAGCAGGTACCGCCGCACCTGGCCCGCAGTGTCATAGAAGAGCGCCTGCGCAGTGCCATCCTCGACGGCCGCCTGCCACCGGGCACCGCCGTGCGCCAGCAAGAGCTGGCGACCCTGTTCGGCGTCAGCCGCATGCCCGTGCGCGAAGCGCTGCGCCAGCTCGAGGCCCAGTCGCTGCTGCAGGTGGTGATGCACAAAGGTGCGGTTGTGGCACCACTGATCGGCGAGGATGCCGTCGACACCTACGCCCTGCGCGTGCTGCTCGAGACCGAGGCGTTGCGTCAGTCGATCCCCTTGCTCGATGCCGACGACATCACCCAGGCCAGGGCATACATCCGCCAGCTGGAAAATGAGACCCGCCACGCCGAGATCGGCCGGCTCAACCGTCTGTTCCACATGGCCCTCTACAGCAAGGCGCAGAACCAGAAACTGCTGCGCATGATCGAGATCGAGCTCAACGAGGAGGAACGCTTCCTGCGCTTCCACCTGTCCTCGATGGGGCTGGGCAAGCTCACCCAGGACGACCACATCGCCCTGGTCGACGCCGCCAGCGACAAACTGGTGGACAGAGCCATCGGGCTTCTGGAAGAGCACCTGAACCATGCCGCGCGCACCATCAGGAGCTACCTCGACAGGCAATCGGGCAACTGATCCTGCTCAACCGCGCAGCCGACCTCAGCGACCGCGTCGCTGCGCAGACACGATCCGCCACAAGGAACGGCAGTGCACGTGCAGACGCGACAGGAAACCACGCCCGACCAGCCGTCCAGGATCCGCCTGATCTGCCTGGCCAGCACCCGGCAGCAACTTGCCCAGTACCGTACCTGGGCAAGGACCCTCAGCGACCCCATCGAACTGGTCGCGGTCGATGTCCCAAGCATTGCCGACCTGGAACAGTCCACCGCGCTGCCCGTGGCCGGGCGCCTGACCCAGGCCCTGCGCGAACAGCTCCAACCCTACCTTGCACAACCCCACGCGATGTTCGCCCAGGGACTGGGCGCGCACATCGCCCTGGCCCTGATCCAACAGGTGCAGGAGACGAGTCCGGGGCAGACCCGTCACTTGTTTGTTTCAAGCTGTGACAGCCCGCAGTTCAGTACCAGCAACCTTCCATTGCAGGTGCCGATGACCGTGCTGTACCCGCCCGGCTCCCTGGCCGCGATGCTCGGCTGGCACAGTCTGGTGCGCCGAGAGCTGGAGCTGATCGAGTTGCCGCTGCCATCGGTCGATGCTTCGCTGCTCAACCAGCGCCTGGTGCGCATCTTCAACAGCCACCTCGGGCTGCTCAGTTACTGACCCTCCCCCTGCCTTCCATGCGCTGACCAAGAGGGCATTTACTCTGCCCGGTCTGCTGCTGGCCATGGCAGTGCCAGCATTTTGGGCACACTCTACTCCCCGCAGCGGCCGCTGATCATCAGACGTGGACCTGGCCGCCTGCCTCCTCATTCACCAGCAGAAGGAACCTGGCACCGGGGCAAGGACCGCACGCGATCAGCCGCCCTCCAATAGTCACTCTCCCATCTCCGTTCATCAGTGCTCCGAGTGAGGCATTCACTCTGTGTCTATTTTTCTGATCGTTATTTATCGGAAGGAGCACATATTGCCAAAATAAAACTTACCCAAAGTTTTATTCGGGCACTTATATTTCAAGAAAAGTCCGAGCATAAAATAATCAAAAAAACAATTGCGGCGAACTTTGAAGTTGTTCTAACTTTTATAGCGCCAGCCAGGGGCGGCCAGGCATCACCGTGGACGCCTTGCCAGACAAGCCCTGCCGGCCTCTATCCGTTGTTCGATGTCGAAATTTCATTCGAGGTATCTCTTCGCCTGGAATTTATATAGCGAACAATGCGCAGAGCAACTTAATCCCTGAATGCCATCCATAACGGACCTCATCATGAGCACATTGAAGCGCACACTTTCCGACAAGAAACATGAACTTTCCCTGCACCCGCTCTTTTCCGAGATCGACTCGCTGCAGACACTGCGTCGATTTATGGAAACCCATGTTTTTGCAGTCTGGGACTTCATGTCGCTGACCAAGCGCCTGCAGCAGGAGCTGACCTGCGTCAGCCTGCCATGGCTGCCACCTGCGGACCCGGCCGCGGCACGCCTGATCAACGAGATCGTGCTGGGCGAAGAATCGGATGACCGCCTCGACCACGGTCACTACAGCCACTTCGAACTGTACCTGGATGCCATGCGCGAAGTCGGCGCCAGCACCCAGGCCATCGATCGCTTCATCAGCCTGCAACAGCAAGGCATCGCGGCCATTGACGCCCTGCAGCGCTGCGGTGCCAGTGAAGCCGCCCAGCGATTCGTCCGCGACACCCTCGAGGTGGCTCTCGACGCGCCGGCCCACCGCGTTGCGGCCGCCTTCCTGCACGGCCGGGAAAGCGTGATCCCGGCGATGTTCCAGCAGATCCTCGACGAGTGGGGCATCGGCACCGAGCAGGCTCCGACCTTCCGTTACTACCTGCAGCGCCATATCGAGGTGGACTCCGAAGACCACGGGCCCGCCGCCGAACAATTGCTGGCCCGCCTGGTCGACCACGACCCGCTGCGCCAGGAAGACGTCTACGTGGCCGCCATCGCCGCGGTGGAAAGCCGCGTGGCGCTGTGGGACCGCCTGCGTGCCTCGCTGCAGACACCTGTCGCCGAGGTCACCCCATGAATGCCCTCGAGTACCGCTCCTTTGCCGAGGCCTGGGAGGCTCGGGCGACCATCCGCACCCGGCCCCGGCGCCTGGTGGAGGATGACCAGCGACTGATCTACCCCCTGAGCCGCCAACCCCTGGTGCTCGGCGCGACGTTCCAGCGCGAATGTCCGCAGCTGCGTGATTTCGTGCTGGTGCAAAGTCTCTACAAGTTCATCAACGATGTGGTGATCTTCGAGACCGAAATCGTCGACCGCACCGCCCGGCGCATCGCCAAGGACCGCTTTGCCGTGCGCTTCCCGTTCGCCTGCCGCTACGACGCGATGACCGTGGTGGTGGACGAGGACTATCACGCCCTGGTGGCGATGGACTTCCTGCAGCAGACCATCGCCCTGACCGGCATCGAGCCGATCGCCCTGCCCCAGGAGATCGAACTCAGCCGCGCCATTCCGGCCGTGCTGGACCAGGTGCCCGAGGCACTGCGCGATGCGCTGGAACTGATCTGCGTGGGCATCGCCGAGAACACCCTGACCGACGATGTCGCGGCCTTTGCCAAGGACGACTCGGTCAAGCCCTCGGTGAAGGGATTGATGGCCGATCATCTGCTGGACGAAGGCCGTCATTCAAGCTTCTGGGCGCGGCTGACGCGCATCTACTGGCACACCGCGCCGGAGGCGGATCGCCGGGCAATCGCCAAGGTGCTGCCGTTGTTCCTGCGTCAGTACCTGACCAGCGACATCCAGCAAGCTTTCGACTGCGCCCTGATCGCCGCCTTGCCGGTGAGCGAGCCGGTGCGCCAGGCCTTGCGCGAGGAGGCGCAGGGCCTGGCCTACCCGATCAATCACCAGCATCCGCTGCTGGGCAACATCCTGCGTTTCTTCCGCAGCAGCTCGATGCTCGAGTCGCCTTGCGTACAAGACGCCCTGCGCGATTACCTGCCCTGAGGACCTGGACATGAGACGCCTCGACATACTCCTGGTGGGCACCAGCCCCACCCTGGAGGCATTCACCCGGCTGCTCGACGAGCACGGCCATGGCTCGGCCACCGCCGACAGCGCGCAAGCCTTGCGCCAGCAGCTGTCGGCCCGGCCGGACCTGGTGGTGGAAGATGGCAGCCTGGCCCTGGGCAGCTGCGACTGGCATGCCCTGGGCAACACGCCACTGCTCAGGCTGCGCCTGGGCGCCAGCTTCGCCGAGCCCCTGCCGCAACTGGAAGCCCTGTGCTGGTGCGGCAGTGCCAGCGCCCAGCGGCTGATCCAGCGAACTGCGATCCCCGCGCCGAGTGCCGGCAACGGCCAGCAGTTGCGCGAAGACGCCCTGCAGGCCCTGTGTGATCAACTGGCCCTGCAGGTCACCCGCTTTGCGCGCAATCCGGCGCATCTGCAGGAAGCACCCGCGGCAAGCCCCGGCGACCAGGAGCGCGAGCACGGCCTGGACTGGCTGGAGGCTCTGGCCTACCGCCACCCATTCAACCGCACACTGCGCGCTGACTTGCTGGAGAAGGCCGAAACGGGCCTGATCGATACGCTGGAGCACAGCTTGCGCCTGCATGCCGAATGCCCTGCGCTGAACCATGCCGGCCAGCGCTCCAGCTATCGCCAGCTGCATGCCCGCACCGTCGCCATCCAGCAGGCCCTGGCGCCGTTGCTGCCCGAGCCCGGTGAACAGCCGCCGGTGGTCGCCGTGTGCATGGGCAAGTCGCCCGACCTCTATGCCAGCCTGCTGGCGGTGCTGGGCTGCGCCGCCATCTACCTGCCGCTGGACCCGGCAACGCCGGCCGAACGACGCCAGTCGATCCTCGAGGATGCCGGTGCCTGCGTCGTGCTGCATGACGGGCAGGCGCCTGTGGATATCTCTCATGTGGATATTCGCGGCATCGCGGCGACACCGGCCATGCCGTTGCCCGGCCTGGCGCTGCGCCAGGCCGGCGCCGAGCAGGCCTGCGTGGCGATCTACACCTCCGGCACTACCGGCCAGCCCAAGGGCGTGCTGCTCAGCCAGCGCAACCTTACGCACTTCATGGCCTGGTACCGTGAGCATGTGGCCCTGGACGAGCACAGCCGAGTGCTGCAGTTCTCCACCATCGGCTTCGATGCCTCACTGCTGGATATCCTGCCGACCTTCGCCTGTGGTGCGGAACTGGTGCTGCCCAGTGAGGATCAGCGCCGCGATCCGCAGCAGCTGGTACAACTTATCCACAGCCAGGAAGTCAGCCATGCGTTCCTGCCACCGGCCCTGCTAAGCATCCTGCCGCGCAATGTCCACCTCGGCCTGCGCCACCTGGTCACTGGCGGCGACGTCTGCGAGCCGGAGGTCATCGCCCGCCTGGCCGGTCAGTGCCGGATGCACAACATCTACGGGCCGACGGAAACCACAGTGCTGGCCACCACCCGGGTGTTCGCCAGCGGTGACAGCAACCGCAACCTGGGCCTGCCGATCGCCAACACCCAGGTGCTGATACTCGACCCGGCGCTGCAACCGGTAACGGAGCAGACCCCGGGCGAGCTGTACATCGCCGGGCCCGGTGTCGGCCTGGGCTATCTGAACAAGCCGGCACTGACCGCCGAACGCTTCGTCGAGTTGGACCTGCCCGCCGGCCGCACGCTGCGTGTCTATCGCACCGGAGACATCGGCAAGTGGACCGCCCAGGGCATCGAGCTGTGCGGACGGCGTGACAACCAGGTGAAGATCCGAGGTTTTCGGGTCGAGCCCGAGGAGATCGAGCACTGCTTGCGCGACAGCCACCTGTTCGCCCAGGTGGCGGTGGTGATCGACGCGCAGCGCCGGATCCTGGCCTTCCTCGCCCATCCGCAGCGGACCGATGCGCAAACCTTGCTGCGCGATCATGCCGAGCGGCACCTGCCCGACTACATGCGCCCGTTGTTCTACCAGGTGCTGGAGCACATGCCCTATACCGCCAACGGCAAGGTGGACCGCCGGGCGCTGTCGGCACAGCCACTGGCCCTGTCGGCGAACGCGCGCATCGCACCAGAGACCGACACCGAAAAGCACCTGTTGCATCTGTGGAGCGAGTTGCTGGAACTGCCGCCAGCCGACATCTCACTGGACGACAGCTTCTTCAACCTGGGCGGGCACTCGATCCTGCTGTCGCGCCTGTTGCTGGAGATCCGGGAACACTTCGGCCAGGGTGTGGCCATCAACCGTTTCATCGAGCAGCCGACCCTGCGGCGCCTGGGCGCGCTGCTCGACGGCAACGATGATGCGCTGCAGACCTCCCTGGCGCGCCTGGAACAGGACGCCAACCGCGATCTCGGCCTGCAGGTACTGCCGATGGAGCGTCTGGGCGATGTGCACAAGGTCATCGTCACCGGGGCCAACAGCTTCCTTGGCGTTCACCTGGTTGAAGCCTTGCTGGAGTGGGGCGCCACCGAAGTCGCCTGCCTGGTACGCCGCGCCGGTGGGCAGTCCGCCGAGGAACGCTTCGCTCAAGCCCTGCAGGACAACCATATCGACCTGGACCTGAGCCGCGTGCGGGTACTCGAGGCAGACCTGCGCAAGCCGCTGCTGGGCTTGTCCCAGGCCGACTACGACGACCTGGACAACCACTATGGCGCCCTGCTGCACAACGCCGCGCAGGTCAACCATGTGCTCGACTACGAGGTGCTGGCCGCCGACAACATCGAGCCGTTGTTCGGGTGCCTGCGGCTGTGCGAAGGTCGACGCAAGAAGATCTTCAACTTCGTCTCGACCCTGTCCGCGTGCAGCGCGGTGGACGGTGACGGTCGCGTGCTGGAGAGCGACCCGGCCAGTACCCCGCCGATCTACATCCGCAATGGCTACAACCTGAGCAAATGGGTCGGCGAGCGCATCCTCAGCCGTGCCCGCGAGCAGGGCGTGTGGGTCAACCTGTTCCGTCCCGGCAACATCACCTTCGACAGCCGCACGGGCGCCTGCCAGCCCCAGCGCAACCGGCTGATGCTGATGCTCAAGGGTTCGCTGCAACTGGGGCAGGTACCGGGGCTGGAGATCGACTTCGACCTCATGCCGGTGGACTTCCTGTCCCGTTTCATCGCCTTCCACAGCAGCCGCCACCAGGCTGGCCAATGCGTGTTCAACCTGCACAACCCCGAGCCACTGCGCTGGCGTGACTACCTGGCGTCGTTCCATGCGCAGGGCCATGCCTTCGAGCTGGTCAGCGTCGAGCAGTGGCAGCGCCAGTTGGCCCGGGTCGACCGCGACAACGCGCTGTACGACGTCCTGGGCTTCTACCTGGACGGCTTCGAAGAAGACATCGGCGATATCTCCGGCATCGCCCACGACAACGCCCGTGCCGGCGTGCAGCGCATGGGCGCCCGTTACCCGAGCAAGGACCCGGCGCTGCTTAGCCGCGGCTGCCGCTACCTGGCCGACATCGGCTTTATCTGACCCCTTTTATCCACAACAGGAGCAACATCCCATGCAAGCACTCAAACCCGACACCCTGATCCGCAACCCGCAAGGCTGCCTGGTGGTTTCCAGCGTCGAGATCGCCGCCCCGGCCGCCAGCGTGTGGAACATCGTCGGCAACTTCGCCGGCTTCCCGGTATTCATCCCCGCGCTGGCGCATATCGAAATGACCGGCAGTGGCGTGCGCTCGGTGCGCAAGAAACTGTTCAAGGATGGCAACGTGGTGATCGAGCAGTTGAACAGCCGTGACGAGCAGGCCATGCACATGACCTGGAGCCTGATCTACACCAGCCTGAATATCGGCAACCTGTGGGCTGCCATGGAGGTGCAGACGATCGATGCCAGCCGCAGCCGAGCGACCTGGACCATCCAGGCCGAGCCCTGGGAAGGTGGCCCGGAGGCCCTGCCGGGCTTCCAGGCGTTCCTGCAGGGCTTTGCCGATGAGGCGATGGGCAATGTGCGTAATCTGCTGAGCTGATAGCACTGGCGGGGGTGTATGCCCCGGTAGCAAAAAGGCCGCTCCCAACCGGGAGCGGCCTTTTTTTGTCTTGGATATCAGGGCGCGGGGATAACTGTTCGGGCTGCACTTTCGCGCAGGGTGCAGGTTTTCAAGCATCAGCAGCGTGGGAGCGGGCTTGCCCCGCGATGCGCTGTATGGCACCGGCTTCGCCGGTGATCGCGGGGCAAGCCCGCTCCCACGCTGCTGATGCTTACAACTTTGTTCCCTGCGAGACAGCCCAGTCCAAGGAGCTAGGCTGTCTCATACAGCAATCACGCGCATTGATACCCTGAAAAGACAAAGCCCCCGATCGCATCGCGATCAGGGGCTTTGGAATTGAATCTTGACGATGACCTACTCTCACATGGGGAAACCCCACACTACCATCGGCGATGCATCGTTTCACTGCTGAGTTCGGGATGGGATCAGGTGGTTCCAATGCTCTATGGTCGTCAAGAAATTCTGTGTGCCGGTCCGTCCGAGGGACGTGCCAGCGAATCTCTGTACTCTCTACTTAAAGACAAAACCCCTACCTGCTCGCGCAGATAGGGGTTTTGCGAAATGAATCTTGACGATGACCTACTCTCACATGGGGAAACCCCACACTACCATCGGCGATGCATCGTTTCACTGCTGAGTTCGGGATGGGATCAGGTGGTTCCAATGCTCTATGGTCGTCAAGAAATTCTGTTGCCAGAACATCCAGATGGATACTCCAGCGAATTCGGATATGTGAATTTGTGGTCTTACGAACTTTCGGTTCTTTCGTCTTCACCACCGCAATCTGCGCTTTGCAAATTGCTTGGGTGTTATATGGTCAAGCCTCACGGGCAATTAGTATTGGTTAGCTCAACGCCTCACAGCGCTTACACACCCAACCTATCAACGTCGTAGTCTTCGACGGCCCTTCAGGGAGCTCAAGGCTCCAGTGAGATCTCATCTTGAGGCAAGTTTCCCGCTTAGATGCTTTCAGCGGTTATCTCTTCCGAACATAGCTACCCGGCAATGCCACTGGCGTGACAACCGGAACACCAGAGGTTCGTCCACTCCGGTCCTCTCGTACTAGGAGCAGCCCCTCTCAAATCTCAAACGTCCACGGCAGATAGGGACCGAACTGTCTCACGACGTTCTAAACCCAGCTCGCGTACCACTTTAAATGGCGAACAGCCATACCCTTGGGACCGGCTTCAGCCCCAGGATGTGATGAGCCGACATCGAGGTGCCAAACACCGCCGTCGATATGAACTCTTGGGCGGTATCAGCCTGTTATCCCCGGAGTACCTTTTATCCGTTGAGCGATGGCCCTTCCATACAGAACCACCGGATCACTAAGACCTACTTTCGTACCTGCTCGACGTGTGTGTCTCGCAGTCAAGCGCGCTTTTGCCTTTATACTCTACGACCGATTTCCGACCGGTCTGAGCGCACCTTCGTACTCCTCCGTTACTCTTTGGGAGGAGACCGCCCCAGTCAAACTACCCACCATACACTGTCCTCGATCCGGATAACGGACCTGAGTTAGAACCTCAAGGTTGCCAGGGTGGTATTTCAAGGATGGCTCCATGAGAACTGGCGTCCCCACTTCAAAGCCTCCCACCTATCCTACACAAGCAAGCTCAAAGTCCAGTGCAAAGCTATAGTAAAGGTTCACGGGGTCTTTCCGTCTAGCCGCGGATACACTGCATCTTCACAGCGATTTCAATTTCACTGAGTCTCGGGTGGAGACAGCGCCGCCATCGTTACGCCATTCGTGCAGGTCGGAACTTACCCGACAAGGAATTTCGCTACCTTAGGACCGTTATAGTTACGGCCGCCGTTTACCGGGGCTTCGATCAAGAGCTTCGCTTGCGCTAACCCCATCAATTAACCTTCCGGCACCGGGCAGGCGTCACACCCTATACGTCCACTTTCGTGTTTGCAGAGTGCTGTGTTTTTAATAAACAGTCGCAGCGGCCTGGTATCTTCGACCGGCGTGGGCTTACGCAGCAAGTGCTTCACCCTCACCGGCGCACCTTCTCCCGAAGTTACGGTGCCATTTTGCCTAGTTCCTTCACCCGAGTTCTCTCAAGCGCCTTGGTATTCTCTACCTAACCACCTGTGTCGGTTTGGGGTACGGTTCCCAGTTATCTGAAGCTTAGGAGCTTTTCTTGGAAGCATGGCATCAACCACTTCGCGCTCTAATGAGCACTCGTCATCAGCTCTCGGCCTTGAGATCCCGGATTTGCCTAAGATCTCAGCCTACCACCTTAAACTTGGACAACCAACGCCAAGCTGGCCTAGCCTTCTCCGTCCCTCCATCGCAATAACTGGAAGTACAGGAATATTAACCTGTTTTCCATCGACTACGCTTTTCAGCCTCGCCTTAGGGACCGACTAACCCTGCGTCGATTAACGTTGCGCAGGAAACCTTGGTCTTTCGGCGTGCGAGTTTTTCACTCGCATTGTCGTTACTCATGTCAGCATTCGCACTTCTGATACCTCCAGCAAGCTTCTCAACTCACCTTCACAGGCTTACAGAACGCTCCTCTACCGCATCACCAAAGGTGATACCCGTAGCTTCGGTGCATGGTTTGAGCCCCGTTACATCTTCCGCGCAGGCCGACTCGACTAGTGAGCTATTACGCTTTCTTTAAAGGGTGGCTGCTTCTAAGCCAACCTCCTAGCTGTCTAAGCCTTCCCACATCGTTTCCCACTTAACCATGACTTTGGGACCTTAGCTGACGGTCTGGGTTGTTTCCCTTTTCACGACGGACGTTAGCACCCGCCGTGTGTCTCCCATGCTCGGCACTTGTAGGTATTCGGAGTTTGCATCGGTTTGGTAAGTCGGGATGACCCCCTAGCCGAAACAGTGCTCTACCCCCTACAGTGATACATGAGGCGCTACCTAAATAGCTTTCGAGGAGAACCAGCTATCTCCGAGCTTGATTAGCCTTTCACTCCGATCCACAGGTCATCCGCTAACTTTTCAACGGTAGTCGGTTCGGTCCTCCAGTCAGTGTTACCTAACCTTCAACCTGCCCATGGATAGATCGCCCGGTTTCGGGTCTATACCCAGCGACTAAAGCGCCCTATTAAGACTCGCTTTCGCTACGCCTCCCCTATTCGGTTAAGCTCGCCACTGAATATAAGTCGCTGACCCATTATACAAAAGGTACGCAGTCACCTAACAAAGTAGGCTCCCACTGCTTGTACGCATACGGTTTCAGGTTCTATTTCACTCCCCTCTCCGGGGTTCTTTTCGCCTTTCCCTCACGGTACTGGTTCACTATCGGTCAGTCAGTAGTATTTAGCCTTGGAGGATGGTCCCCCCATGTTCAGACAAAGTTTCTCGTGCTCCGTCCTACTCGATTTCACTGGCAAGAGATTTTCGTGTACGGGGCTATCACCCACTATGGCCGCACTTTCCAGAGCGTTCCACTAATCTCAAACCAGCTTAAGGGCTGGTCCCCGTTCGCTCGCCACTACTAAGGGAATCTCGGTTGATTTCTTTTCCTCAGGGTACTTAGATGTTTCAGTTCCCCTGGTTCGCCTCTTGCACCTATGTATTCAGTACAAGATAACCAGCTTATGCTGGCTGGGTTCCCCCATTCAGAGATCTCTGGATCACAGTCTGTTTGCCGACTCCCCAAAGCTTATCGCAGGCTACCACGTCTTTCATCGCCTCTGACTGCCAAGGCATCCACCGTATGCGCTTCTTCACTTGACCATATAACCCCAAGCAATCTGGTTATACTGTGAAGACGACATTCGCCGAAAATTCGCATTTCGCTCATTGCTGAGCAGAACTCACAAATTTTACCTTAGCCTGAATAACCAGCAGTGAAACTGGCATTCAGTCTATCTATCACATATCCGAATTTTTAAAGAACGATCTGACAAAAGTCAGAAATCAACATTCATCAACGAATGTTCATTTCTAAGTTCTGAGCATTGCTGCGAAACCTGAAAGAGTGGTGGAGCCAAGCGGGATCGAACCGCTGACCTCCTGCGTGCAAGGCAGGCGCTCTCCCAGCTGAGCTATGGCCCCGTGTATCTATAGCCTACATCATGGCCGCACCAAGTAATTGGTAGGTCTGGGCAGATTTGAACTGCCGACCTCACCCTTATCAGGGGTGCGCTCTAACCAACTGAGCTACAGACCTATAACAGGGTCGCGTTACAGCATCGTCTTTACACAATGAATCAAGCAATTCGTGTGGGAGCTCATCAGCAGGCTGATGTCTTCGATTAAGGAGGTGATCCAGCCGCAGGTTCCCCTACGGCTACCTTGTTACGACTTCACCCCAGTCATGAATCACACCGTGGTAACCGTCCTCCCGAAGGTTAGACTAGCTACTTCTGGTGCAACCCACTCCCATGGTGTGACGGGCGGTGTGTACAAGGCCCGGGAACGTATTCACCGCAACATTCTGATTTGCGATTACTAGCGATTCCGACTTCACGCAGTCGAGTTGCAGACTGCGATCCGGACTACGATCGGTTTTGTGAGATTAGCTCCACCTCGCGGCTTGGCAACCCTCTGTACCGACCATTGTAGCACGTGTGTAGCCCAGGCCGTAAGGGCCATGATGACTTGACGTCATCCCCACCTTCCTCCGGTTTGTCACCGGCAGTCTCCTTAGAGTGCCCACCATAACGTGCTGGTAACTAAGGACAAGGGTTGCGCTCGTTACGGGACTTAACCCAACATCTCACGACACGAGCTGACGACAGCCATGCAGCACCTGTGTCAGAGTTCCCGAAGGCACCAATCCATCTCTGGAAAGTTCTCTGCATGTCAAGGCCTGGTAAGGTTCTTCGCGTTGCTTCGAATTAAACCACATGCTCCACCGCTTGTGCGGGCCCCCGTCAATTCATTTGAGTTTTAACCTTGCGGCCGTACTCCCCAGGCGGTCAACTTAATGCGTTAGCTGCGCCACTAAAATCTCAAGGATTCCAACGGCTAGTTGACATCGTTTACGGCGTGGACTACCAGGGTATCTAATCCTGTTTGCTCCCCACGCTTTCGCACCTCAGTGTCAGTATCAGTCCAGGTGGTCGCCTTCGCCACTGGTGTTCCTTCCTATATCTACGCATTTCACCGCTACACAGGAAATTCCACCACCCTCTACCGTACTCTAGCTTGCCAGTTTTGGATGCAGTTCCCAGGTTGAGCCCGGGGCTTTCACATCCAACTTAACAAACCACCTACGCGCGCTTTACGCCCAGTAATTCCGATTAACGCTTGCACCCTCTGTATTACCGCGGCTGCTGGCACAGAGTTAGCCGGTGCTTATTCTGTCGGTAACGTCAAAATTGCACGGTATTAACGTACAACCCTTCCTCCCAACTTAAAGTGCTTTACAATCCGAAGACCTTCTTCACACACGCGGCATGGCTGGATCAGGCTTTCGCCCATTGTCCAATATTCCCCACTGCTGCCTCCCGTAGGAGTCTGGACCGTGTCTCAGTTCCAGTGTGACTGATCATCCTCTCAGACCAGTTACGGATCGTCGCCTAGGTGAGCCATTACCTCACCTACTAGCTAATCCGACCTAGGCTCATCTGATAGCGCAAGGCCCGAAGGTCCCCTGCTTTCTCCCGTAGGACGTATGCGGTATTAGCGTTCCTTTCGAAACGTTGTCCCCCACTACCAGGCAGATTCCTAGGCATTACTCACCCGTCCGCCGCTGAATCAAGGAGCAAGCTCCCGTCATCCGCTCGACTTGCATGTGTTAGGCCTGCCGCCAGCGTTCAATCTGAGCCATGATCAAACTCTTCAGTTCAATACTGCTTGGGTTTTTAAGAAACCCTAAACTTGGCTCAGCAATCTCAAATGACTATGTGATTTCTCGCATGGCCACTTGTGATGCTGATAATCTTGGCGACTATCAGTCCATACTCACAAGCACCCACACGAATTGCTTGATTCAATTTGTTAAAGAGCGTTTGGCTAAGAGCTTTTCGTCTCAACCGAGGCGCGCATTCTACGCTTTCCTCATTTCGTGTCAAGCGTTTATTTTGAAGTTTTTCGTTTCACTTCAAACACTTGACTCGCTGCGATCTCTCGTAGCGGGAGGCGAATCATACAGCGTTACAACTTGCTGTCAACTGCCTTTTTCACCGCTGCCGATCGTGAGACCGAAGCACCTCCGCAACCCTCTTCAACAATCAACTCTTTGATATTCAAGGAGTTTTTCGTTCCGATGTCGCTGGAAGTGGGGCGCATTATAAGGGGATCTGACAGGGCGTCAACCGTTAATTTCATTAAAGTGAAATATCGGGGAAAAAGACCGCGTCAGGGCTGCCAGGTGTTCGCCACGACCCTTGCAGCGCCTGTGAGATCGAGCGCCGCCCGCGCGGCGCTCGATCTCACAGGCGCCAGAGAACCCTCGGCGGACACTTCTGGAACACAACGCAACCTCAAGGCGAACACCTCGCACACACAACCCAATCCCAAGACAGGCCCCTGCCAGCCCTGACACCTCTATAAAGCAACCCCAAAAACAAAAGCGGGAGACCTACCGGTCTCCCCGCTTCATATATCTATATAGAAAACATCACAACACCCCAGCCCCCCGAAGCCGCTGCACCGCCTCTCCATCCAACCCCAGCACCTCCCCCAGCACCACCTCGGTATGCTCCCCCAGCAACGGCGGCGCCTGCCGATACTCCACCGGCGTCTCCGACAACCGGATCGGGCTGGCCACCTGCGGCACGCTGCCCGCCAACGGATGAGGAACATTCACTGCCAGCCCACGGGCCAGCACCTGCGGATCCTGGAACATCTGCGCCAGGTCGTTGATCGGCCCACACGGCACGCCCGCCTTCTCAAGCTCACTCACCCACTCGGCCGTGGTCTTGAACACCGTGGCCTGGCGAATCAGCGGAATCAGCTCGGCGCGATTGGCCACCCGCTGTTTATTGGTGGCAAAGCGTGGGTCATCCGCCCAGTGCGCCTGCCCGGCCACTTCCGCGAACTTGCGGAACTGCCCGTCATTGCCCACGGTAAGAATGAAGTTGCCATCAGCCGTCGGGAAATCCTGGTACGGCACAATGTTCGGGTGCGCATTGCCCAACCGGCGAGGCGCGGTACCGGTTGTGAGGTAGTTCATGGCCTGGTTGGCCAGGCAGGCCACCTGTACATCCAGCAACGCCATGTCGATGTGCTGGCCAATACCAGCCTGGTCACGATGCGCCAGGGCCGCCAGGATCGCCACGGTGGAATACAGCCCGGTGAGGATGTCGGTCAGCGCCACACCAACCTTCATCGGCCCGGCACCCTCCTCTCCCTCCGGGCGACCGGTCAGGCTCATCAGCCCACCCAGCCCCTGGATCATGAAGTCGTAGCCGGCACGCTTGGCATACGGCCCGGTCTGGCCGAAGCCGGTGATCGAGCAGTAGATGAGTTTGGGATTGACCGCCTTCAGGCTCTGATAGTCCAGCCCATAGGCCGCCAACCCGCCGACCTTGAAGTTCTCGATGACGATATCCGACTTCGCCGCCAGCTCGCGCACCAGGCGCTGGCCTTCCGGCTGGGTGAAGTCGATGGTCACCGAGCGCTTGTTGCGGTTGGCCGACAGGTAGTAGGCCGCCTCGCTGGTGTTCTCGCCCTGGGCGTCGCGCAGGAAAGGCGGCCCCCAGGAACGGGTGTCGTCACCCGCCCCCGGACGCTCGACCTTGATCACATCGGCGCCAAGGTCGGCCAGGATCTGGCCAGACCAAGGGCCGGCCAGCACCCGGGAAAGATCCAGCACCCGCAGATGGGAAAGCGCGCCCATGGCCTGGCTCCTCTATTAATAGAACGCCTGGATGCCGGTCTGCGCACGCCCCAGGATCAGCGCGTGCACGTCATGGGTCCCTTCGTAGGTGTTGACCACCTCGAGGTTGACCAGGTGGCGGGCCACGCCGAACTCGTCGGAGATGCCATTGCCGCCCAGCATGTCGCGGGCCAGACGGGCGATATCCAGGGCCTTGCCGCAGGAGTTGCGCTTCATGATCGAGGTGATTTCCACCGCCGCGGTGCCTTCGTCCTTCATCCGCCCCAGGCGCAGGCAGCCTTGCAGGGCCAGGGTGATCTCGGTCTGCATGTCGGCCAGCTTCTTCTGGATCAGCTGGTTGGCGGCCAAGGGGCGGCCGAACTGCTGGCGGTCCAGGGTGTACTGGCGCGCAGTGTGCCAGCAGGCCTCGGCGGCGCCCAGGGCGCCCCAGGAGATGCCATAGCGGGCCGAGTTCAGGCAGGTGAACGGACCTTTGAGGCCACGCACGTCCGGGAAGATGTTCTCTTCCGGCACGAACACGTTGTCCATGACGATCTCGCCGGTGATCGAGGCGCGCAGGCCCACCTTGCCATGGATGGCCGGGGCGCTGAGGCCGTCCCAGCCTTTCTCCAGCACGAAGCCGCGGATATCGCCGGCATCATCCTTGGCCCAGACCACGAACACATCGGCGATCGGGCTGTTGGTGATCCACATCTTGCTGCCGGTCAGGCGATAGCCACCGTCGACCTTGCGGGCGCGGGTGATCATCGAACCCGGGTCGGAACCATGGTTGGGCTCGGTCAGGCCGAAGCAGCCGATCCACTCGCCGCTGGCCAGCTTCGGCAGGTACTTCTGCTTCTGTGCCTCGGTACCAAACTCGTTGATCGGCACCATCACCAGCGACGACTGCACGCTCATCATCGAGCGGTAACCGGAGTCGATGCGTTCCACCTCGCGGGCGATCAGGCCGTAGCACACATAGTTCAGGCCGCTACCGCCGTACTGCTCGGGGATGGTCGCGCCAAGCAGGCCGACTTCACCCATCTCGCGGAAGATCGCCGGGTCTGTCTGCTCGTGGCGGAACGCCTCCAGCACACGGGGTGCCAGCTTGTCCTGGGCGAACTGATAGGCGCTGTCGCGAACCATGCGCTCTTCTTCAGTGAGCTGCTGATCCAGCAGCAGCGGGTCGATCCAGTTGAAGCTTGCCTTGCCAGCCATGTGCGGATTCCTCGAAAGATGGGAACGAATTGTTGTGCTGGATTGATCCTAGGCCTGATCGGCCTGCGGGACAAACGAGGATTGCGCACGGTTTAGTGATATTTTCTCACTTCGTAATCATCGAAATGCCCTGTTCAACGCCCTACAAGTGAGGTTGACGTACATGCGCCGCAAGATCCCCAGCACCACCGCCCTGGTCTGCTTCGAGGCGGCCGCGCGTCACGAGAGCTTCACCAAGGCCGCCCAGGAACTGGCCCTGACCCAGGGCGCCGTCTGTCGGCAGATCGGTGGCCTTGAGGCCTTCCTCAATGTCGAACTGTTCCGCCGCTCGCGCCGGGGCGTGAAACTGACCGAAGCCGGGCTGTCCTACAGCCGCCAGGTGGCTGCGCAGCTGGATGCGGTGGAGCGCGACACGCTTTCGGTGATGCGCCAGCAGGGCGCCAACGTGATCGAACTGGCGGTGGTACCGACCTTCGGCACGCAATGGCTGCTGCCGCGCCTGAAGGACTTCCAGCAGCGCCACCCCGAAGTCACGGTCAACCTGACCAACCGCACCCGCCCCTTTCTGTTCGCCGACACGCCCTTCGACGCCGCCATCTATTTCGGCGACGCCGACTGGTCCGGAACCCAGTCCCACCGACTGATGGGCGAGAACCCCGTGCCGGTGTGCAGCCCCGCGTTGCTGGACGGACAAGCCAGCCTCGACGCCCGGCGCATCGCCGAATTGCCCCTGCTGCAGCAGACCACGCGCCCCTATGCCTGGCGGCAATGGTTCGACGGCCTGGGCATGAGCGTCGAGCGCGACATGACTGGCCCGCGCTACGAACTGTTCTCCATGCTGGCCCAGGCCGCCATGCACGACATGGGCATCGCGCTGATTCCGCCGTTCCTGATCCAGCGCGAGTTGCAGGAAGGTCGATTGCTGGTCGCTAACAGGCATGCCCTGTCCAGCGACAAGGCCTACCATCTGATGATCCCTGAGCGAAAGGTGGAGTCCGCTTCGCTGCGGGCGTTTCGCGACTGGCTGGTGGCGCAGGCACAGCAGTACACCGCCACCAGCTGAGGCCATGAAGCGACAACCTGACTCCGTAGTCAATTATTTTGAACACCTACAGATATATGGATTTGTCGCAAATTCGTAATCTGTTCCGTTTACCGGAAAAACCGTAGCAACCCTAGTGACTGCGCGGGTTTGCGGCTTATTTTGCGACATTCACAACGCCGCGAACGAAAACGGCCGAAATTTTTTCGTTTTTTCCCCTAAGCTGCGAATAGCGCGTACTTGACGGGCTCGATCGGAATCGTTGCGACATACGGTCACAGGGTGACTTGTAGTTTTGAGTTCGTTTCGCTTCAGAACCTGTTGAAGGCCCCTGGGTTCGTCTGCAAAATGCCTCTCCCGCCTCGAACCAGGCGGAGTCGTGCTCTACGGCCGCCCAGCCGCACCACCCGAAGTGCGCTGGTTTCCATAAAGACAATAAAGGTCACCGCAGGAGACATAGTCGTGCACATTGGTGTTCCTCTCGAGACGCAGACGGGTGAGACAAGGGTCGCCGCGACCCCGGAAACCATCAAGAAACTGGTAGGCCAGGGCCATCAGGTCACCGTGCAACGGGGGGCAGGGCTCAAAGCCAGCATTCCCGACAGTGCCTATGAAGCCGTGGGCGCCACCCTGGGTGAAGCCACCGACGCCTTCGGCGCGCAGCTGGTACTCAAGGTGGTCGCGCCCGATGATCAGGAACTGGCGCTGATCAACAGCACCAGCCTGTTGGCGGGCATGCTCAACCCCTTCAACAACGAACTGATCGGCAAGATGGCCGAACGCGGCATCACCGCCTTCGCCCTGGAAGCCGCGCCACGCACCTCGCGGGCCCAGAGCCTCGACGTGCTGTCGTCCCAGGCCAACATCGCCGGCTACAAGGCCGTGCTGCTGGCGGCTCACCACTACCCGCGCTTCATGCCCATGCTGATGACCGCCGCAGGCACGGTGAAAGCCGCCCGCGTGCTGATCCTCGGCGCCGGCGTCGCCGGCCTGCAGGCCATCGCCACGGCCAAACGCCTGGGTGCGGTGATCGAAGCGTCGGACGTGCGTCCGGCGGTGAAGGAGCAGATCGAATCGCTGGGGGCCAAGTTCATCGACGTGCCCTACGAGACCGATGAAGAACGCGAATGCGCCGAAGGCGTCGGCGGCTATGCCCGGCCGATGCCGGCGAGCTGGATGCAGCGTCAGGCCCAGGCCGTGCACGAGCGCGCCAGGCAGGCCGATATCGTCATCACCACTGCGCTGATTCCCGGGCGCAAGGCGCCGACCCTGCTCAGCGCCGAGACCGTGGCGCAGATGAAGCCCGGCTCGGTGGTCATCGACCTTGCCGCGGCCCAGGGCGGCAACTGCCCGCTGACCGTGGCCGATCAGGTCGTCATGCACAACGGCGTGACCCTCGTCGGCCCGACCAACCTGCCGGCCCAGGTCGGCGCCGATGCCTCGGCGCTGTACGCGCGCAACCTGCTGGACTTCATGAAGCTGCTGTTCGACAAGGACGGCAACCTGGTCATCAACCTCGAAGACGACATCGTCGCCGCGTGCCTGATGTGCCGCGACGGCCAAGTCGTGCGCAAGAACGGCTGAGGAGCACGACAATGGAAGACATGCTGATTTCCCACGGCATCTACAACCTGATCATCTTCGTGCTGGCCATCTACGTGGGCTACCACGTGGTGTGGAACGTCACCCCGGCCCTGCACACGCCGCTGATGGCGGTCACCAACGCCATTTCCGCGATCGTCATCGTCGGCGCCATGCTGGCCGCCGCGCTGACCGTCACCCCGGCCGGCAAGGTCATGGGCACCCTGGCCGTGGCGCTGGCTGCGGTGAATGTGTTCGGTGGCTTCCTGGTCACCCGCCGCATGCTGGAAATGTTCAAGAAGAAAACCAAGAGCGAGGGGCAGAAGTAAGCATGAGCATGAATCTGGTAACGCTTCTGTACCTGGTCGCCTCGGTCTGCTTCATCCAGGCGCTCAAGGGACTCTCGCATCCGACTACCTCACGCCGCGGCAACCTGTTCGGCATGATCGGCATGGGTATCGCCATCCTCACCACGGTCGGCCTGATCTACAAGCTTGGCGCAGAGCTTGCGACCGCCGGCATCGGCTACGTCATCGTCGGCCTGCTGGTCGGCGGCAGCGCCGGCTCGATCATGGCCAAGCGCGTCGAGATGACCAAGATGCCCGAGCTGGTCGCCTTCATGCACAGCATGATCGGCCTGGCTGCAGTGTTCATCGCCATCGCTGCCGTGCTCGAGCCGCAATCGCTGGGTATCGTCGCCGCCATCAGCGACCCGATCCCCACCGGCAATCGCCTGGAGCTGTTCCTTGGCGCGGCCATCGGTGCCGTCACCTTCTCGGGCTCGGTGATCGCCTTCGGCAAGCTGTCGGGCAAGTACAAGTTCCGCCTGTTCCAGGGCGCACCGGTACAGTTCGCCGGCCAGCACAAGCTGAACCTGATCCTGGGCCTGGCGACCATCGCCCTGGGGCTGCTGTTCACCTTCACCGGCCACTACAGCGCCTTCACCCTGATGCTGGCCCTGGCCTTCGTCATGGGCGTGCTGATCATCATCCCGATCGGCGGCGCCGACATGCCGGTGGTGGTGTCGATGCTCAACAGCTACTCGGGCTGGGCGGCGGCGGGTATCGGCTTCTCGCTGAACAACTCGATGTTGATCATCGCCGGCTCCCTGGTGGGCTCCAGCGGTGCGATCCTCTCGTACATCATGTGCAAGGCGATGAACCGTTCGTTCTTCAACGTCATCCTCGGCGGCTTCGGCGGCGATACCGATACCAGCGCGGCGCAAGGCTCGAAGGAGCAGCGCCCGGTGAAGTCCGGCTCGGCCGACGACGCCACCTTCCTGCTGAGCAACGCCGACAGCGTGATCATCGTCCCGGGCTACGGCCTGGCGGTGGCCCGCGCCCAGCACGCACTCAAGGAGCTGACCGAGAAGCTGACCCACAACGGGGTGACCGTGAAGTACGCGATCCACCCGGTGGCGGGGCGCATGCCCGGGCACATGAACGTGCTGCTGGCCGAGGCCGAGGTACCGTACGACCAGGTGTTCGAGATGGAGGACATCA
Source organism: Pseudomonas sp. TE31087 (assembly GCF_057284075.1). Taxonomy (NCBI): domain Bacteria; kingdom Pseudomonadati; phylum Pseudomonadota; class Gammaproteobacteria; order Pseudomonadales; family Pseudomonadaceae; genus Pseudomonas; species Pseudomonas sp. TE31087. The sequence continues at coordinate 4,450,862 of NZ_JBXVNN010000001.1, read as the reverse complement.
ACGCCGAGTTCGGCCAGGCCGACGTGGTGCTGGTGCTGGGCGCCAACGACGTGGTCAACCCGGCGGCGAAGAACGATCCGAAGTCGCCGATCGCCGGCATGCCGATCCTCGAAGCCTTCAAGGCCAAGACCATCATCGTCAACAAACGCTCCATGGCCAGTGGCTATGCGGGTCTGGACAACGAACTGTTCTATCTGGACAAGACCATGATGGTGTTCGGTGACGCCAAGAAAGTCATCGAGGACATGGTCAAGGCGGTGGAGTAATAGCAGGAGCGATGCTTTGTGGGAGCGGGCTTGCCCCGCGATGATGGCTTGAATGCAGCATCGCCATCGCGGGGCAAGCCCGCTCCCACGAAACCGCTGCTGTCGAACAAACCCCGGGAAGTCACTCCCGGGGTTTGTCGTATTTGCCTGATCCAGATCAACGGCTCTACTTCCGGCCTTCGCCTACGACCATGGTCGCGGGACGGTTCCGGGTGAAATCTCTAGACTGCGCTTCCAGTAGCTTCAGTAGCCTGAGATAACAATCCATGTACCGTGATCGTATCCGCTTGTCCTCCCTGCACAGCAAGGTTATGAGTGCGGCTGACGCCGCTGGCCTGATCCAGGACGGCATGACCGTCGGCATGAGCGGTTTCACCCGCGCCGGCGAAGCCAAGGCCGTGCCCCACGCACTGGCTGAACGTGCAAAACAGTCGCCGCTGAAGATCAGCCTGATGACCGGCGCCAGCCTGGGCAACGACCTGGACAAGCAACTGACCGAGGCCGGCGTGCTGGCCCGACGCATGCCGTTCCAGGTCGACAGCACCCTGCGCAAGGCCATCAACGACGGCAAGGTGATGTTCATCGACCAGCACCTGTCGGAAACCGTCGAGCAACTGCGCAACAAACAGCTGACCCTGCCGGACATCGCGGTCATCGAAGCGGTGGCGATCACCGAACAGGGCCACATCGTGCCGACCACCTCGGTCGGCAACTCGGCCAGCTTCGCGATCTTCGCCAAGCAGGTCATCGTCGAGATCAACCTGTCGCACCACGCCAACCTCGAAGGCCTGCACGACATCTACATCCCGACCTACCGCCCGACCCGCACGCCGATCCCGCTGGTGAAGGTCGACGACCGCATCGGCAGCACCGCGATCCCGATCGACCCGGCCAAGATCGTCGGCATCGTCATCAGCGACCAGCCGGACTCGCCGTCCACCGTGCTGCCGCCTGACCACGAGACCCAGGGCATTGCCGACCACCTGATCGCCTTCCTCAAGGGCGAGGTGGACGCCGGGCGCATGAGCAACAACCTCGGCCCGCTGCAGGCCGGCATCGGCAGCATCGCCAACGCGGTGATGTGCGGCCTGATCGAGTCGCCGTTCGAAAACCTGACCATGTACTCCGAAGTGCTGCAGGACTCGACCTTCGACCTGATCGACGCCGGCAAGCTGAGCTTCGCCTCGGGCAGCTCGATCACCCTGTCGAGCCGCCGCAACGCCGACGTGTTCGGCAACCTGGAGCGCTACAAGGACAAGCTGGTGCTGCGTCCGCAGGAGATCTCCAACCACCCTGAAGTGGTGCGTCGCCTGGGGATCATCGGCATCAACACGGCGCTGGAGTTCGACATCTACGGCAACGTCAACTCCACCCACGTCTGCGGCACCAAGATGATGAACGGCATCGGTGGCTCGGGCGACTTCGCCCGCAACGCGCACCTGGCGATCTTCGTCACCAAGTCGATCGCCAAGGGCGGCGCGATTTCCAGCGTGGTGCCGATGGTCAGCCACGTCGACCACACCGAGCACGACGTGGACATCCTGGTGACCGAGGTGGGCCTGGCCGACCTGCGTGGCCTGGCTCCGCGCGAGCGTGCCCGGGTGATCATCGACAACTGCGTGCACCCGGACTACCGCGCCGCGCTGAACGATTACTTCGAACGCGCCTGCCAGCGTGGCGGGCATACCCCGCATATCCTGCGCGAAGCCTTGAGCTGGCATGAGAACCTGGAAGAGACCGGGCGGATGCTGGTCGGTTGATCATCTTCACGGTTTGAAATTGCCGGGGGCGCTTTGCGCCCCTTTTCGCGGCACAAGGCTGCATGAGATCTACAAGGTCTGCACCAGACCAGGACTCGGCACCTGCAACAGGTACTCGATCAACGCCTCCACCGGTAACGGCCGGCTTACCAGGAACCCCTGCACCTGGTCGCAACCGAACGCCCGCAGCAGCGCCAGCTGCTCCTCGCTCTCCACCCCTTCGGCCACCACCTCCAGGTTGAGGTTGTGCGCCAGGTTGATCATCGCGTGCACCAGCTTGGCGTTCTCCTCGCGCTGCTCCATGCCGCCGACGAAACTGCGATCGACCTTGAGCAAGGTGATCGGCAGGCTGTTCAGGTGCACGAACGACGAGAAGCCGGTCCCGAAGTCATCCAGCGAGAAACGCACCCCCAGGCGCCCCAGGGCGTCCATGGTCTGGCGCACCAGCTCGTTGCGCCGCATCACCGCGGTCTCGGTCAGCTCGAACTCCAGCCAGCGCGCATCGACGCCGTGCTCGACGATCAGCCGGCTCAGGGTGGCCAGCAGCTGGCTGTCCTGGAACTGGCGAAAGCTCAGGTTCACCGCCATGTGCAGCGGCGCCAGGCCGCGCTCGCGCAGGGCCTGCATGTCGCTCAGCGCCCGGGAGATCACCCAGTAGCCCAGCGGCACGATCAACCCGCTTTGCTCGGCCAACGGCACGAATTCGCTCGGCGCGAGCAGGCCGCGCTCGGGATGATTCCAGCGCACCAGCGCCTCCAGCCCGACGATGCGGCCGTCGGCGAGGTTGAGCCGCGGTTGATAGTGCAGCTCCAGCTCGTCGCGGCGCAGGGCGCGGCGCAGCTCGCTCTCAAGGTCAGCCAGGCTGCGGGCGTTGCGGTTGATGCGCTCGTTGAACACATGGAAGGTGCAGCCCTGGCTGCTCTTGGCCTGGCGCATGGCGATGTGCGCGTGCCACATCAGCGGGTCGGCGCCGGCCTGGGCGCGGGCATGGGCGATCCCCAGGCTGCAACCGAGCAGCAGGCTCTCGCCGTCGATCCAGTAGGGCTCGGTGAGCGCTTCGGTGATGCGCTCGGCCATCCACTCGGCGCGATTGGGGTCGCGCCGGGTGTCGATCAACAGGGCAAACTCGTCGCTGCCCAGGCGTGCCAGCTGGTCGCTCGCTTCCAACTGGTGTTTCAACCGACCGACCACCTGCAGGATCAGCCGGTCGCCACCCTGGTGGCCGAGGGCGTCGTTGACGTGGCGGAAGTTATCCAGGTCGAGGTGGCCGAGCGCCAGGCCACGGCCTTCGTTCTCCGCCAGGCGCGCGGTCAGCAGGGCCTGGAAGCCCTGGCGGTTGGCGATACCGGTCAGCGGATCCTGTTCGGCCAGGCGCTGCAGGGTGGCCACCAGCACGCCGCGCTCGCGCACATGACGCAGCGAGCGACGCAGGGTGTCGGTGGTCAGCTGCGCCAGCACCAGCCAGTCGCTGACGCCCAGCGGCGCGCTGGCCGGCTCCTGCTCCAGCAGCAGGATGGTCGGCAGCTCGCAACGCCCCGGCGCCGGCTGCAGCTCGGGGGTGGCCAGCACCACGGCCTGGCGGTCGTTGGCGAACAGGCTGTCCACCGCCGCCCAGTTCGGCGCGGTCAGCAGCACGACGCTGCCGCCCATCGGCTGCAGGCATTCGCGCAGGTGCACGGCCCACTCCGGCTCATCAGCCAACAGCAGCAAACGCAGGGGTTCGACAGGCGTGGACAAGCGGGCTCCTTAGACATGGGCGGTGGAACGGCGAGCGCGGGCAATCCTACCCGATTAATTGGAAATGATTTTCACTTTTAGTCGTTGCCCTTCCCTGGCCGCCATCCCGACGCAATCTGACGTGCATCCTGCGCGAAAGTAGCAGATGCGGCAAATCCGATTCGCGCCCTGCATCACAACGTCAGACGGTCGCGCATTAACAGCCCCATGCCTGCTAGAATGCGCGGCTATTTTCTGGTTACCCCCGGTTTCTAGCATGTCCCGACTCAATCCCCGGCAACAGGAAGCCCGAGACTACGTCGGCGGCCCTCTTTTGGTGCTCGCCGGTGCAGGCTCCGGCAAGACCAGCGTGATCACGCGCAAGATTGCCCACCTGATCCAGAACTGCGGCATCCGTGCCCAGTACATCGTGGCGATGACCTTCACCAACAAGGCCGCGCGCGAGATGAAGGAGCGGGTCGGCACCCTGCTGCGCCCGGGGGAAGGCCGGGGCCTGACGGTGTGCACCTTCCACAACCTAGGCCTGAACATCATCCGCAAGGAACACGAGCGCCTGGGCTACAAGCCGGGCTTCTCGATCTTCGATGAATCCGACATCAAGGCGTTGCTGTCGGACATCATGCAGAAGGAATACTCCGGCGACGACGGCATCGACGAGATCAAGAACATGATCGGTGCCTGGAAGAACGACCTGATCCTGCCGCCCGAGGCCCTGGAAAAGGCACGCAACCCGCGCGAGCAGACCGCGGCCATCGTCTACACCCACTACCAGCGCACGCTCAAGGCGTTCAACGCGGTGGACTTCGATGACCTGATCCTGCAGCCGGTCAAGCTGTTCCAGGAACACCCCGACGTGCTCGAACGCTGGCAGAACCGCGTACGCTACCTGCTGGTGGACGAATACCAGGACACCAACGCCAGCCAATACCTGCTGGTGAAGATGCTGATCGGCATGCGCAACCAGTTCACCGTGGTCGGCGACGATGACCAGTCGATCTACGCCTGGCGCGGCGCCCGCCCCGAGAACCTGATGCTGCTCAAGGAGGACTATCCCTCCCTGAAGATCGTCATGCTCGAGCAGAACTACCGCTCCACCAGCCGCATCCTGCGCTGCGCCAACGTGCTGATCGCCAACAATCCCCACGCCTTCGAGAAGGAACTGTGGAGCGAGATGGGCGTCGGCGACGAGATCCGCGTGATCCGCTGCAAGAACGAGGAAGCCGAGGCCGAGCGCGTGGCCATGGAAATCCTCACCCTGCACCTGCGCACCAACCGCCCGTACAGTGACTTCGCCATCCTTTACCGGGGCAACTACCAAGCCAAGCTGATCGAACTTAAGCTGCAGCACCACCAGGTGCCGTACCGCCTCTCCGGCGGCAACAGCTTCTTCGGCCGCCAGGAGGTCAAGGACCTGATGGCCTACCTGCGCCTGCTGGTGAACCCGGACGACGACAACGCCTACCTGCGGGTGATCAACGTGCCGCGCCGCGAAATCGGCTCGACCACCCTGGAAAAGCTCGGCAACTATTCCACCGAGCGCGGCATCTCGATGTACGCCGCCAGCGAGGAGCTGGGCCTGGGCGAGCACCTGGATGCCCGCTACACCGAGCGCCTGCAGCGCTTCAAGCACTGGCTCGACGGCGTGCGCCACAAGGTCGCCCTGGAAGATCCGATCGCCGCGTTGCACGAGATGATCCGCGACATCGACTACGAGAACTGGATTCGCCAGCAGACCGCCAGCGACAAGGCCGCGGAGTTTCGCATCAGCAACGTCTGGTTCCTGGTCGAAGCGCTGAAGAATACCCTCGAGAAGGATGAAGAGGGTGACATGACCATCGAGGACGCCATCGGCAAGCTGGTGCTGCGCGACATGCTCGAGCGCCAGCAGGAAGAGGAAGAGAACGCCGAAGGCGTGCAGATGATGACCCTGCACGCCTCCAAGGGCCTGGAGTTCCCCTACGTGTTCATCATGGGCATGGAGGAGGAGATTCTTCCCCACCGCTCGAGCATCGAGGCCGACACCATCGAAGAGGAACGCCGCCTGGCCTACGTGGGCATCACCCGCGCACGCCAGACCCTGGCCTTCACCTTCGCCGCCAAGCGCAAACAGTACGGCGAGATCATCGACTGCACCCCGAGCCGGTTCCTCGACGAACTGCCGCCGGACGACCTGGCCTGGGAAGGCCTGGACGATGCGCCCGTGGAAGTGAAAGCCGCGCGCGGCAACAACGCCCTGGCCGATATCCGGGCGATGCTCAAACGCTGATCAACCATTACTCTTAAACTTTGCCGCTATTTGCGGCCACGGTGGCTTGTATGGCCGATTTGTGAGCTCAAATTCGAGTGCCAGGGTTCGGCACACAAGGCGCCGCGACGAGTCGTAGCCCAGCTACGGCGAGGAGCGGCAACGCAGTGTGACGAAGGCTGGCGCCGAAGTTGGGCTTACAAATCGGCCATACAGGCCACTATCTACATCGAGGAAAAAACAGTGGAAGCACTGCAGCAGAAGATTCGCGAAGAAGGCATCGTGCTTTCCGACCAGGTTCTCAAAGTCGACGCGTTTCTCAACCACCAGATCGACCCGGCGCTGATGCAGCTGATCGGTGACGAGTTCGCCCGCCTGTTCGCCGATTCGGGCGTGACCAAGATCGTCACCATCGAAGCCTCCGGCATCGCCCCGGCGGTAATGACCGGCCTGAAGCTCGGCGTGCCGGTGATCTTCGCCCGCAAGCACCAGTCGCTGACCCTGACCGAGAACCTGCTGACTGCCTCGGTGTACTCCTTCACCAAGCAGACCGAGAACACCGTGGCCATCTCGCCGCGCCATCTCAACAGCAGCGACCGCGTGCTGGTGATCGACGACTTCCTGGCCAACGGCAAGGCGTCCCAGGCGCTGATCTCGATCATCAAGCAGGCCGGCGCCACCGTGGCCGGCCTGGGCATCGTCATCGAGAAGTCGTTCCAGGGCGGCCGCGCCGAGCTGGACAGCCAGGGTTACCGCGTCGAATCGCTGGCCCGGGTGAAGTCGCTGGAAGGTGGCGTAGTTTCGTTCATCGAGTGATGGACCCGTGGGAGCGGGCTTGCCCCGCGATGGCGTCAGGTCAAACAAAGATATTGCCCGAGCTGACGCCATCGCGGGGCAAGCCCGCTCCCACGCTGCATCATTGCCGCGTCGCCCGAAGCGCCGCCAACAGCAACCGCTGATACAACTCCTCCTTCAACCCCTGTGGCTCACCCAGCCCCATCCTCGCCAACGCTGCCCCATACCCCTCGGGCCCCGGCGCATCCAATGCCGCCTTGCCCAACTCCAAAACCTCGCTCAACTTGAACTTGCTCTTCAACCAGTTCAGCGCCCGCAACAGATCCCGCTCCTCTGCCGTGAAGTCAGTGCCCAGCGGATACTCAGGGAACAGTCGTGCATGCCGTGCCCGAATTGCCTCGAGCCGCTCAGGCGTGTTGTCCATGAACCGCGCATCCAGCTCGAAGTCCTTGGCCAGCTTGCCCGCCGCCTTGGCCTGCTCCATCAGCTCGCGCTGAAAACGTGAGTCGCTGATCGCCAGCAAACGCGCAATCACCTCGCTGTCGGTCTGCCCGCGCAGGTCGGCGATGCCGTACTCGGTGATCACGATGTCCCGAAGGTGTCGGGGGATGGTGCAATGGCCGTAGGTCCAGTAAAGGTTCGAGGTCACTTCGCCACCGGCCTCGCGCCAGCTGCGCAGCAACAGGATCGAGCGACCACCCTCCAGCGCATGCCCCTGGGCGACGAAGTTGTACTGCCCGCCCACGCCGCTGAGTACCCGGCCATTCTCGAGCTGGTCGGCAACCCCCGCGCCCAGCAGGGTCATGCCGAACACCGTGTTGACGAAGCGCGCATCCCGACGCTGGCGACGCTTGCGCTCCTCCTGGCCGTAGAGCTCGTTGATGAAGCTGATGGCGCTCATGGCGAACCTTGCGCGCTGTTCCAACGGCATCTCGCGCAGGCGCTGATAGAACGCCTGCGGCCCGAGGAAGAACCCGCCATGGATCAGCACGCCCTGCTCGTCGGCAGGACGGCGCACCACCCCGGCGTCGGCCAGTGCCAGCAGGCCATTGACGAACATCTCGCTGCAGCCGTACAGCCCCTGGGCGAAGGTATCCAAGCCCCCTTCCCGCTCGATCAGTGCCTGCCATGGGCCGATATCCAGCTCATCGAGCAGCGCGCGATAGCCCTCGTTGTCGCCCTGGCGCGCCAGCAGCGCCGCCGTTATCGCATCGCCCATGGCACCGATGCCGATCTGCAAGGTACCGCCGTCACGCACCAGGGCGCTGGCATGCAGGCCGATGCAGTGGTCCTGGGTGTTCACCGGCATGTTCGGCGTGGAGAACAGCCGACGTTGTTCGGGCTGGTCGATCAGCAGGTCGAACTGCTCCAGGCCCAGCTCCGAGTCCCCAGGCATGTAGGGCAGTTCGTCGTGGACCTGGCCGAGTACCAGGATGGTCTCGCCGGCGGCTCGGCGCCGGGCGACCATCGGCAGCAGGTCAAGGGTGATGTCGGGATTGCAGGCCAGGCTCAGGTGGTCGGGCCTTTCAGGCGTGGCGGCCACCAATTGCGCAACCAGGTTCAAGCCTTTGGCGTTGATGTCGCGGGCAGCGTGGCTGTAGTTGCTGCTGACGTAGTCCTGCTGCGCCGCCTCGCTGTGCAGCAGGCTGCCGGGCTGCATGAAGAACTGCTCGACGCGGATGTTTGGCGGCAGCCGGTCGGCACGCAGGTCGGCCAGGTAGGTGAGTTCTTCGTAGTCGGCGAACACACGCTCGATGAAGGGTTCGATAAAGCGCCGTTGCAAGCCATCGCCCAGAGATGGACGGCCTAACGACAGGGCGGTGTAGATGGTCAACCGACGCTCAGGCAGCTCACTCACCCGGGCATACAGGGCATTGACGAAAGCATTGGGCTTGCCCAAGCCCAAAGGAAGGCCCATATGGATATGGGCAGGAAGGCGTGACAGGGTCTGCTCGACAGCCTGGTCAATGGAGCAGAGGTACATCTCGGCCTCCTGAGTCGTCCGTGGGTTCAGGGGTTGGACAGCGGTCCATGCGGGTTGGTTGCGGGCTCCGACCTCATTCCGGTCGAGTGCTCAATTATATACCAAGCTTCCCAGGGACCGTCGTAGTTGCTCAATGGATGACTCAGATCCTTTGTAAACTTGTAGCCCGAGTACTTTTCGATCTCCACATACTTAGGATTGAAGTACATAGGCCCAACAATCTCTCTCTGCACGACAAGCAACTTAAAAGCAGGCTCAAGGAACACCAATACACCCGAAGGATACTGTATATAATGCACCCCTGGGACAAGAATTTCGGGATGTTCAGTAGTCACCGCATAGACATAGCCTCCGTCAGTAGATCTCTCAGCATAACCCTCGGCCTTTCTATAATTCGGCGTGGTATAGAAAGCGGGGCCATTGGCTTGCCTTTCTGAAAAGCCTAGCGACACACCATATCTCAATGAATTCTCATTTGCTTTATCACTGCCATGCCACGCAATTCGTTTTGTTTTTTGTGAGTACTGACGAAATAAAATTCTCAGAACACCAACAACTTGGCCTTCCCCAGCATGACCGCTCGGATCGCGATAGTTTACTGGATCCCCCAGACAGTATGCATACGCATTCAAACCACCCTGTGCAAATGGACTCAGGGAGTCTGGGCTACTGAAGCGCATCAGCGTTGGATTAAATGCACGATAGCCATTACCCAAAAGATAATGACCGGTTATCGGCTCTAGACCCTCACCATTAAAACCAAGGACAACCGTCAACTCATGGCGATAGCCGTAAGGTGGGTAGGCGAAGTTCTGGGGTAAACAGCAGGGGTTGACGCTAGTCAGCGTCGAACGCTGCTGAGCCACGGCCAATAATGTACTAACTCTTTTGTCTACCATCATGACGCACCCTCTGCCTCGGCTGGGTGCATTATTATCATGACCACACCTGTAACAGAGTACTGGTAAAAATACCAGGTATCAGCCTAAACAACTGGAGACACAAAAAACAAAGCCCGCCAGGATAGGCGGGCCTCGTGTATTGCATCTATGGCTTACAGCCCGGACATCTTCTTGATCGCGCCCTTCAGGTCTTCATCCGAGCAATCGGCGCAGGTGCCCTTCGGCGGCATGGCGTTGATCCCGGTGATAGCCTTGGCCAGGATGCCGTCAAGGCCGCCCTGGTGATCGGCACGCTCTTTCCACGCCGCGGTGTCGCCGATCTTCGGCGCGTTCAGCAGGCCCGTGCCATGGCAGGCGTTGCAGTGCTTGGCGATGATCTCGTCGGGCGTCTTGGCACCGCCGCCGCCGGCAGTGGCGGCCACTTCCATGCCCTTGCATTCCTGGCCCTGGACGCACACCTGGCCAACCGGCTCGAGGCGCTTGGCGATGTCGTCGTTGGTTGCAGCGGTTGCGCTCATTGCCCAAAGGGCGAATACGGCTGCTGGTACGGCCAGCATCTTCTTGATTTGGTTCACGCGAACACCCTCATGGTGGCTAATCACGCCCGCGGCCACGGAATTGCGAGCGTTGAAAAGTATAGCGGGAACCCGGAAGGCGTGAAACGACCACACTCAGGGAAAGGGTATTGGCGAATCAATGCACTGCGCTGGATCAAAAGTTCGACGGGGTCGCCGCGCTGATCAAACGTGCCGGCTCCTCGAACGGGTTGCGAAAGCGGTGTGGACGGGTGCTTTCGAAGTAATAGCTGTCGCCGGCCTCGAGAATGAAGATCTCGGTACCAACCACCAGCTCCAGGCGGCCTTCGAGCAGGATGCCGGTCTCTTCGCCGTCGTGGGTGAGCATTTCCGCGCCAGTGTCGGCACCCGGCGGGTAGACCTCGGTGAGGAAGGCGATGGCCCGGTTGGGATGCGACTTGCCGACCAGCTTCATGGTCACCGCGCCGTCGGAGATGTCGATCAGCTCGTGGGCCTTGTAGACGATCTGGGTCGGGCTTTCCGGCGCCAGCTCCACCGAGAAGAACTCGACCATGGACATGGGGATACCGCTGAGCACCTTGCGCAGGGAGCTGATTGACGGGCTCACGCTGTTCTTCTCGATCATCGAGATGGTGCTGTTGGTCACCCCCGCGCGCTTGGCGAGTTCGCGCTGGGACAGGCCCTTGAGCTTGCGGATGGCTTGCAGTCGTTCACCGACGTCCAAAGCTGGAGCCTCCTGAATCGGTCGAGATGGGGGTAGTGTGAACGATATGATGGCAATGCCGTTCAGTATTTACAACACACAGCCCCGCAGCCTGTCCGCTTCAGCGCCTTATTCGCCGATATAGTCCAGTGGCACACGCTTGAGATTGCAGAAGATCTGGTACGGAATGGTCCCGGCCTGCATCGCCACGTCGCTGGCCAGGACTTGCTTGCCCCACAGCTCCACCGGGCTGCCGATGGTGGCCTCGGGCACCTCGGTGAGGTCGACGCAGAGCATGTCCATCGACACCCGGCCGATCAGCTGGGTGCGCTTGCCGGCCACCACCACCGGGGTGCCGGTGGGCGCCTGGCGTGGGTAGCCGTCGGCATAGCCCATGGCGACCACGCCCACGCGGGTCGGGCGCGGGCTGAGGAACTTGGCGCCGTAGCCCACCGGTTCGCCGGCCGGCAGCTCGCGCACGCTGATGATCCGCGATTGCAGGGTCATCACCGGTTGCAGGCGGGCCGCTTCGGCCTGCGCCACCTCGAACGGCGTGGCGCCGTAGAGCATGATGCCCGGGCGCACCCAGTCGCTCTTGATGCTCGGCCAGCCCAGCACGGCCGGTGAGTTGCGCAGGCTGCACTCGGCAGCCAGGCCCTGGCGTGCGGCCTCGAACACGGCGACCTGCTGATCGGTGGCGGCGGCATCGAGCTCGTCGGCGCGGGCGAAGTGACTCATAAGCACGATGCGCGACACCTTGCCGCTGGCCAGTAGGCGCTGGTAGGCGTCGTGGTAGTCCTTGGGGTGCACGCCGACGCGGTGCATGCCGGTATCCATCTTCAGCCAGATGGTCAGTGGCTTGCGTACCGAAGTCTGCTCGAGCGCTTCCAGCTGCCACAGCGAATGCACCACGCACCACAGGTCATGCTCGGCGATCAGCGCCAGCTCGCTGGCCTCGAAGAAACCTTCGAGCAGCAGCAGAGGTGCCTTGATGCCCGCCGCGCGCAGCTCCAGGGCTTCCTCGATGCAGGCCACGGCAAAACCGTCGGCCTCGGGCTCGAGCGCCAGGGCGCAACGCACCGCGCCATGGCCATAGGCGTCGGCCTTGACCACGGCCAGGGCCTTGGCGCCGGTCAGCTCACGGGCCAGACGGTAGTTGTGACGGAGGGCTTGGAGGTCGATCAGGGCACGGGCGGGACGCATGGCGGCAGCCTTCTGGCAGTTCTGGTTTTCGATAAAGCCCCGACGCGGCAGATGGGGGTAGGTACCCACCGCGCCGGGGTGAGGGAACAGGTCAATCGGTGTGAACTTCTTCGCGGGTAAACCCGCTCCCACAGGGGGCAGCACAAACCTGTGGGAGCGGGTTTACCCGCGAGAGGGCCGGCGCAGACGCCCGCTTACTGGTGCGCAGGCGCCGGCTGGCCATGCTTGGCGATCTCGCGGCTGTTGCCATAACGCGAGATGTCCAGGCCTTCGGCACTGATCTGCGGCTTCTTGCGCGCGATCAGGTCCGCCAGCAGGCGACCGGAACCGCAGGCCATGGTCCAGCCCAGGGTGCCGTGACCGGTGTTGAGGAACAGGTTACGGAACTTGGTCGCCCCGACGATCGGGGTGCCGTCCGGGGTGGCCGGGCGCAGGCCGGTCCAGAAGCTCGCCTGGCTCAGGTCGCCGCCGCGAGGATAAAGGTCGTTGACGATCATCTCCAGTGTTTCGCGCCGACGCGGGTTCAGCGACAGGTCAAAACCGGCGATCTCGGCCATTCCGCCGACACGGATGCGGTCGTCGAAACGGGTGATGGCGACCTTGTAGGTCTCGTCCAGTATGGTCGAGGTCGGCGCCATGTCGCCGTTGGTGATCGGCACGGTCAGTGAGTAACCCTTGAGCGGGTAGACCGGGGCCTTGATGCCCAGCGGCTTGAGCAGCTGCGGCGAGTAGCTGCCCAGGGCCAGCACGTAGCGGTCGGCGGTTTCCAGCTTGCCGTCGATCCACACGCCGTTGATGCGGTCGCCGGCGACGTCCAGGCGCTGGATGTCCTGGCCGAAGCGGAACTCGACGCCCAGCTTGATGGCCATCTCGGCGAGCTTGGTGGTGAACAGCTGGCAGTCGCCGGTCTGGTCGTTGGGCAGGCGCAGGGCACCGGCGAGGATGTCCTTCACCCCGGCCAGGGCCGGTTCGACGCGGGCGATGCCATCGCGGTCGAGCAGCTCGTATGGCACGCCGGATTGTTCCAACACGGCGATGTCCTTGGCCGCGGCGTCGACCTGGGCCTGGGTGCGGAACAGCTGGGTAGTGCCCAGGCTGCGGTTTTCGTAGGCAATGCCGGTTTCGGCGCGCAGCTCGTCGAGGCAGTCGCGGCTGTACTCGGACAGGCGCACCATGCGCTCCTTGTTCACCGCATAACGGCTGGCGGTGCAGTTGCGCAGCATCTGCGCCATCCACAGGTACTGGTCGACGTCGCCGGTCAGCTTGATGGCCAGGGGCGCGTGGCGCTCCAGCAGCCACTTGATGGCCTTGAGCGGCACGCCCGGGGCGGCCCAGGGCGAGGCATAGCCGGGCGAGATCTGGCCTGCGTTGGCGAAGCTGGTTTCCATGGCCACCGCCGGCTGGCGATCGACCACCGTGACCTCGAAACCTTGCCGGGCCAGATAGTAGGCACTGGCGGTACCGATCACACCGCTACCAAGTACCAGAACTCGCATTGTTGTATCCCTCGCACGCGGCTCGCCGCAGTCTTTTGTTGAAATGGCATGGATGCGCGCAGTATATGAATCTCAAGCCAGTGCTATTCACTATATAAGCAGCTATATTTGGCGAGAATTCTCGGCAAAATCGCCTTTCACGGAGGGGCATCCCCTATGAGAACCCAGCACCAGAGCAAACGTGAACTGGACAAGATCGACCGCAACATCCTGCGGATCCTGCAGAATGACGGGCGTATTTCCTTCACCGAACTGGGCGAGAAGGTCGGGCTGTCCACCACCCCTTGCACCGAGCGCGTACGGCGCCTGGAGCGCGAGGGGATCATCATGGGCTACAACGCCCGACTCAATCCGCAGCACCTGAAGGGCAGCCTGCTGGTGTTCGTCGAGATCAGCCTGGACTACAAGTCCGGCGACACCTTCGAGGAATTCCGCCGCGCCGTGCTCAAGCTGCCCCATGTGCTGGAATGCCACCTGGTGTCGGGCGACTTCGACTACCTGGTGAAGGCGCGGATCTCGGAGATGGCCTCGTACCGCAAGCTGCTCGGCGACATCCTGCTCAAGCTGCCCCATGTGCGCGAGTCGAAGAGCTACATCGTGATGGAAGAAGTGAAAGAGAGCCTGTGCCTGCCGATCCCGGACTGACCCCTCAGACCAGCACCTGACGGGTCGTGGCGATGAACTGGTGGACCAGTTGCTCGGCCGCAGGCTCGATGGGTTGCGCCGGTCCTCGGCCGCGGGGGCAGGCCAGGCGCGGGGTGGTACCGAACAGTCGGCAGATCATTGGACGTTCTTCATAAACCGTGCAGCCGTTCGGGCCCAGGTGCACGCAGTCCAGGCGCTCCACGGCGGCGTCCTGCTCGGCCTGGGTCTTGCGCGGCAGGCGGGCCATCTCTTCGGCGGACGTGGTGACCGGGCCGCAGCAGTCGTGGCAGCCGGGCTCGCACTCGAACGAGGGAATGAGTTCGCGCAGGAAGTGGATCTTGTGGCGGTTGCAGGACATGACCGAAGACAGAGCGATGAATGTGGCTGGATTATAAGCCCAATCGCGGAGCGCCGATGCGACTTGCCCCGCGAGAGGCCAGCTGCCTATCCTCCCCCTTTCGTCTCAACCCAGGAATCGACCCATGGTCCACAGCGCGCAGCACGCCGCCTCTTACTACGCCGCCAGCAGCGCGTCACACCCAGACCATCCGTTCCTGCAAGGCGAGCACAGCGCCGACGTATGCATCGTCGGCGGCGGCTACTCGGGCCTGAACACCGCCATCGAACTGGCCGAGCGCGGTTTCTCGGTGATCCTCCTGGAAGCCCGCAAGCTCGGCTGGGGCGCCAGCGGCCGCAACGGCGGCCAGCTTATCCGCGGCGTCGGCCACGGCCTGGAGCAGTTTCTCCCGGTGATCGGTGAAGAAGGGGTTCGCAGCCTGAAGCTCATGGGCCTGGAGGCCGTGGAGATCGTCCGCGACCGCGTCGAGCGCCATGGCATCGACTGCGACCTGACCTGGGGCTACTGCGACCTGGCCAACAAACCCGCCGAACTGCAAGGCTTCGCCGAGGACGCCGAGGAACTGCGCAGCCTGGGCTATCGCCACGAACTGCGCCTGGTGCAGCCCGGCGACATGCACTCGGTGGTGGGCTCCGACCGCTATGTCGGTGGCCTGGTCGACATGGGTTCGGGCCACCTGCACCCGCTCAACCTGGCACTCGGCGAAGCCGCCGTGGCCAGCCGCCTGGGCGTTGGCCTGTACGAGCAGTCTGAAGTAACCCGCATCGAGTATGGCCCCGAGGTGAAGGTGCACACCGCCCAGGGCCGGGTGCGCGCCAAGACCCTGGTGCTGTGCTGCAACGCCTACCACAACGACCTCAACCGCGAGCTGGGCGGCAAGGTGCTGCCCGCCGGCAGCTACATCATCGCCACCGAGCCCCTGGGCGAAGAGCGCGCCCGCCAGTTGCTGCCGCAGAACATGGCGGTGTGCGACCAGCGCGTGGCGCTGGACTACTACCGGCTGTCCGCCGACCACCGATTGCTGTTCGGCGGCGCTTGCCACTACTCCGGACGCGACCCGCAGGACATCGCCGCCTACATGCGGCCGAAGATGCTCAAGGTGTTCCCGCAACTGGCCGATGTGCGCATCGACTACCAGTGGGGCGGCATGATCGGCATCGGCGCCAACCGCCTGCCGCAGATCGGCCGCCTGGCCAGCCAGCCCAACGTCTACTACGCCCAGGCCTATTCCGGCCATGGGGTCAACGCCACCCACCTGGCCGGGCGCCTGCTCGGCGAGGCCATCAGCGGCCAGCAGGGTGGTCGTTTCGACCTGTTCGCCAAGGTGCCGCACACCACCTTCCCCGGCGGCAAGCTGCTGCGCTCGCCGCTGCTGGCGCTGGGGATGCTTTGGTACCGGCTCAAGGAGCTCATCTGACACTGATTGGGTGCCGCCTTGTAGGAGCGGCCTTGTGTCGCGAAAGGGCAGCAAAGCTGCCCCAGCAATAGATGCATATAAGCCGAAGCCCGGGGGCCGCTTTGCGGCCCTTTCGCGACACAAGGCCGCTCCTACAGAAGATCGGCTCAATCCTTCCAGAAGGGTTTGCGCCCTTCCTGTCGCGCCTGTTCCCAGGTCAGTCCGATATCGCGCAACTGCCGATCATCCAGCTGCAGCAGCGCCCTGCGGGTCCGCCAGCGATGCAGCATCAGGCCCCAACGACTCAAGCCGGCCGGCGCATTGAAGACCTTGGGCCGCTGACCAGCCTCGAGTTCACCAGGCAACAGTTGCAAGCGCACATCGCTCAAGCCACCCATCACTGCGTTCTCCCATCAGTTGATACCGTGGAGAAAGCATGCGCGCTCGCGCCCTCGACAATACAGAGCCAACCGTGACTTATTATTCCCATACAGAATTGGCGAAAAGTCGGCTGAATGAAGTATTTTCCAGCCATCTGTATCGGTCATCGAGCCGCAAAACGCGCAGGAGTATGCCGTGACGCTATACCTCAACCTCGCCGAACTGCTCGGCTCGCGTATCGAGCAAGGCCTCTACCGCCCCGGCCAGCGCCTGCCCTCGGTGCGCGCCCTGAGCGTCGAGCACGGTGTCAGCCTGAGCACCGTACAGCAGGCCTACCGCCTGCTGGAGGACAACGGCCTGGTATCGCCACGCCCCAAGTCCGGCTATTTCGTCGCCGAGGATCGCCAGCTCCCGGCCCTGCCCGACATCAGTCGCCCGGCCCAGCGGCCTGTGGATATCTCCCAGTGGGAACAGGTGCTGGAGCTGGTCCGCGCCACCCCGCGCCCGGATGTGATCCAGCTCGGTCGCGGCATGCCCGACGTCGACAGCCCCACCCTCAAACCGCTGCTGCGCAGCCTGGCGCAGATCAGCCGGCGCATGGACATGCCTGGCCTGTACTACGACAACATCCACGGCAACGCCCAGCTGCGCGAGCAGATCGCCCGACTGATGCTCGACTCCGGCTGCCGCCTGGGCCCAGCCGACCTGGTGGTAACCACCGGCTGCCACGAAGCGCTGTCGTGCAGCATTCGCGCGGTGTGCCAGCCCGGCGACATCGTCGCGGTCGATTCGCCCAGCTTCCACGGCGCCATGCAGACGCTGAAGGGCCTGGGCATGAAAGCCCTGGAGATCCCCACCGACCCGATCACCGGCATCAGCCTGGAGGCCCTGGAGCTGGCCCTGGAACAGTGGCCGATCAAGCTCATCCAGATCACCCCCAGCTGCAACAACCCGATGGGCTACATCATGCCTGAGGCGCGCAAGAAGGCCCTGCTGACCCTCGCCCAGCGCTACGACGTGGCGATCCTCGAAGACGATGTGTATGGCGACCTGGCCTACACCTATCCACGTCCGCGCACCATCAAGTCGTTCGACGACGATGGCCGCGTGCTGCTCTGCAGTTCATTCTCCAAGACCCTGGCCCCTGGCCTGCGGGTCGGCTGGGTAGCCCCGGGGCGCTACCTGGAGCGGGTGCTGCACATGAAGTACATCAGCACCGGTAGTACCGCCTGCCAACCGCAGCTGGCGATCGCCGACTTCATCGCCGAAGGCCATTACCAGCCGCACCTGCGCCGTATGCGCAGCCAGTACCAGCGCGGGCGCGACCAGATGTGCGACTGGGTGACCCGCCACTTCCCGCCGGGCACCCGCGCCAGCAGGCCCCAAGGGGGCTTCATGCTGTGGGTTGAATTGCCGGAAAGTTTCGATACGCTGCGCCTGAACCGCGCTTTACTGGAGCAAGGCGTGCAGATTGCCGTGGGCAGCATCTTCTCGGCCTCGGGCAAGTACCGCAACTGCCTGCGCATGAACTTCGCCGCCCGGCCCACGGCGCAGATCGAAGCCGCCGTGCGCAAGGTCGGTGAAACCGCCCTTCGTCTACTGGAGGCCGAGCACGGCGGCGGGTAACTTTGCGCCGCCTTCCACGGTCCAACCCCATAAGCCCTTGCTGCACAGGACGATCCACCCTTGAGACTCCAGCGAGCCCTGCCTCTGCTGCTGGCGCTCGGCCTGTTTGGCTGCGCCAGCGTCGGTACACCGCGTGAAGTCAGCCAGGCATTACCGGCAGCCGACTCGGCGTTCGGTCGCTCGGTGCAGCGCCAGGCCGCGCCTTACGAGGGGCGCTCGGGCTTCCGTCTGTTACCCAACAGCAACGAGGCGTTCCGCGCCCGCGCCGAGCTGATCCGCAACGCCCGGAAAAGCATCGACCTGCAGTACTACATCGTCCACGACGGCCTCAGTACCCGCGCCCTGGTCCACGAACTGCTGCGCGCCGCCGACCGCGGCGTGCGTGTGCGCATCCTGCTCGACGACACCACCAGCGACGGCCTGGACAGCCTGATGGGTACCCTTGCCGCCCACCCGAACATCCACATCCGCGTGTTCAACCCGCTGCACCTGGGGCGCAGCACCGGCGTCACCCGCGCCGTGGGGCGACTGTTCAACCTGTCGCGCCAGCACCGGCGCATGCACAACAAGCTGTTCCTGGTGGACAACAGCATGGCCATCGTCGGCGGTCGCAACCTGGGCGACGAGTACTTCGACGCCGAGCCCAACCTCAACTTCACCGACATCGACCTGCTGGGCGTTGGCCCGGTGGCCGAGCAGCTCGGCCACAGTTTCGACCAGTACTGGAACAGCGCCCTGAGCCGCCCCATCGGCGACTTTCTCTGGCGCCGGCCCGATGCCGACGACCTGTTCGCCAGCCGCCAGCGCCTGGAGGTGTCCCTGGCCGAGGCGCGGGTCGAGCGCAAGGCGCTGTATGACCGCCTGATGGCCTACCAGTCGCAGCCGCGCCTGGACGTGTGGCGCAACGAGCTGATCTGGGCCCATAGCCAGGCCCTGTGGGATGCGCCGAGCAAGGTGCTTGCGGACAATGAGCCAGATCCACGATTGCTGATGAGTCGGCAGTTGGCCCCGGAGCTGAACGGTGTGCACAAGGAACTGATCCTGGTCTCGGCCTACTTTGTCCCGGGCGAACCGGGGCTGCTGTACCTGACCAGCCGCGCCGACGCCGGCACCTCGGTCAAGCTGCTGACCAATTCCCTGGAGGCCACCGACGTACCGGCCGTGCACGGTGGCTATGCGCCCTACCGCCGCGCCCTGCTCGAGCATGGCGTGCAGCTATACGAGCTACGCCGTCAGCCTGGCGCCCCACGGCCACGGCTGGGCTTGCATGGCAGCTCCGATTCGAGCCTGCATAGCAAGGCCATGGTGTTCGACCGACGCAAGACCTTCATCGGTTCGTTCAACTTCGACCCGCGCTCGGTGCTGTGGAACACCGAGGTCGGGGTGCTGGTGGACAGCCCGGAGCTGGCCGAATACACCCGCGACCTGGCCGTGCAGGGCATGGCGCCTGCGCTGAGCTACCAGGTGAAGCTGGTGGACGGGAAACTGGCCTGGGCGACCGAGGACAATGGCCAGCGGCATATGCTGGTGACCGAGCCCGGAGGGATATGGCGACGCTTCAACGCCTGGATCAGCAAGGCGGTCGGGCTGGAGAAAATGTTGTAGAACGCATCGCGGGGCAAGCCCGCTCCCACGCCAGATTGCGTTCTGGCGTGGGAGCGGGCTTGCCCCGCGATTGCAATCGGTCAGGCAGAAGCAGGCTCGAAGGCATCCCGCCGCCGGGTCAACACCACCAACCCCGCCGCACCCACCGCCATCAGCAACGGCAGCGCGTGCCCGCTGATCCACTGGCTCCCCGCCCCGGCCAGCAACGGCCCAAGAAGGCAACCGATGCCCCACAGCTGCGCCACGTGGGCATTAGCCCGCACCAGCTCGTCATCCCGGTAGCGCTCGCCGATCAGCACCAGCGACAGGGTGAACAACCCACCCGCACTGGCACCGAACAGCACCCACAGCGGCCAGATCACCGGGGTATGCAACAGCAAGGGAATCGCCAGACTGGAAACCAACAAGGTCAGTGCGCAACCACTGAACAGCGTGCGCCGCGACATGCGGTCGGCCAAGGCGCCGATGGGCAACTGCAGCACCGCATCTCCGACCACCACGGTACTGACCATGAACAGCGCCACCTCCGTGGTGAACCCCTGTTGCAGGCAATACACCGGCAGCAGGGTGAGGATCATCGCTTCGAACGCCGCGAACAGCGCAATGGCCCATGCGATCACTGGCAAGCGCCGACAGAACCCGAACAGGTCGCGGAAAGTAACGCTACAGGCCTCGGTACTCGGTGCCCCACCTCGGCCCAACAGGATCAACGGCGCAACCAGCAACAGCCCGGTCGCCGCCCAGAAACCAAAGTCGTCGTCCGAACCGAGAAAGCCCAGCACCAGCGGGCCGGCCAGCTGGCTCAGGGCATAGCTGCTGCCGTACAGCGCCACCAATCGGCCACGCCACTGCTCGACCACCAACTGGTTGATCCAGCTTTCGCCGAGGATGAACACCACGGTCAGCGACATGCCGATCATCAGCCGCAGCAACAGCCACAGCGGGTAGCTGGGCAACAGCGCCACCAAGCCGATGGACAGTGCCCCGCCCCACAGGCACAGGCGCATGGCGGCCGGGACGCCGATCCAGCCGGCCAGACGGCTGGCAATGGCAGCGCCGACCAGCACGCCAAGCGCCGGCATCGCCGCCATCACGCCGATGGCGAACCCGCCGTAGCCCCAACCCTCCAGGCGCAGGGACACCAGCGGCATGCTCACACCGAGCGCGAGCCCGACACTGAGCACCGACGCCAGGACGGCAAAGTAGGTTCCCCAACGCATAGCGGCCTCCGGAAAAAATCTGGCAAAAAGCATCGCGGGGCAAGCCCGCTCCCACGACTGACGTGGGAGCGGGCTTGCCCCGCGAAAAGACGCTACCTGATTACAGCTTGATCCAGGTCGCCTTCAGCTCGGTGTACTTATCCAGCGCATGCAGCGACTTGTCACGGCCGTTGCCCGACTGCTTGAAGCCACCGAACGGCGCGGTCATGTCGCCGCCGTCGTACTGGTTGACCCAGACGCTGCCGGCGCGCACGGCGCGGGCAGTCTTGTGGGCCTTGGAGATGTCCGCGGTCCAGATGCCGGCGGCCAGGCCATACGGCGTGTCGTTGGCGATGGCGATGGCTTCCTCGGCGGTGTCGAAGGTGATCACCGACAGCACCGGGCCGAAGATCTCTTCCTTGGCGATCTTCATGGCGTTGGTCACGCCGTCGAAGATGGTCGGCTCGACATAGGTGCCACCAGTCTCTTCGAGGATACGCTTGCCACCGGCCAGCAGCTTGGCGCCGTCCTGGTGACCGGCGTCGATGTACGACAGCACGGTGTTCATCTGCTGGGTGTCGACCAGCGCACCGACGGTGGTCGCCGGATCCAGCGGGTTGCCCGGTTTCCAGGCCTTGAGGGCCTCGACCACCATGGGCAGGAACTTGTCCTTGATCGAACGCTCGACCAGCAGGCGCGAACCCGCGGTGCAGACCTCGCCCTGGTTGAAGGCGATGGCGCTGGCGGCGGCCTCGGCGGCGGCCTGCAGGTCAGGGGCGTCGGCGAAGACGATGTTCGGGCTCTTGCCGCCAGCTTCCAGCCAGACGCGCTTCATGTTCGACTCGCCCGCGTAGACCATCAGCTGCTTGGCGATCTTGGTGGAGCCGGTGAACACCAGGGTGTCGACATCCATGTGCAGGGCCAGGGCCTTGCCCACGGTGTGGCCGTAGCCTGGCAGCACGTTCAGCACGCCTGCCGGGATACCGGCCTCGATGGCCAGTTGGGCGATGCGGATGGCGGTCAGCGGCGATTTTTCCGACGGTTTCAGGACGATGGAGTTACCGGTGGCCAGGGCCGGGCCCAGCTTCCAGCAGGCCATCAGCAGCGGGAAGTTCCACGGTACGATGGCGCCGACCACGCCTACTGGCTCACGGGTCACCAGACCCAACTGATCGTGCGGGGTCGGGGCGACTTCGTCGTAGACTTTGTCGATGGCTTCGGCAGTCCAGTGGATGGCCTGGGCCGCGCCCGGAATGTCGATGGAGGAGGAGTCACCGATCGGCTTGCCCATGTCGAGGGTTTCGAGCAGGGCCAGTTCCTCGACGTGCTTGCGCAGCAGGTCGGCGAAGCGGATCAGCTTGGCCTTGCGCTTGGCCGGGGCCAGGCGCGACCAGACGCCGGATTCGAACACGGCGCGGGCGTTGTCGACGGCGCGGTTGGCGTCGGCCAGGTCGCAGCTGGCGACCTTGGCCAGGAAGCGTCCGTCCACCGGGCTCAGGCAGTCGAAGGTTTCACCGGATGCGGCATCGGTGTATTCGCCGTTGATGAAGGCACGGCCTTCGATCTTCAGTTGCTGGGCACGCTGTTCCCAGTCCGCACGAGTCAGGGTGGTCATAGGAAACTCCTCTCTTGTTAAGGTGCAACGCCGCACTGAGGACTCACGGGCGCTGTCAGAAATTCTGGCCGGGCGACGAACGCACACCGGCATCCGACACCCTAAACCAGGGCGGACAAACTATCAATATATTTGACACGAATGGCCTAAACGCCTACTGATGTGCATTTTATTAAACAACAACAGGGTAATCACCATGAGCATCGCCAGTATCGTCGACTTTGCCCAGGTTCTCACCGAGGCCGAACGCTACCGCCCGGCGGCGGAGAAAATCCTCAAGGGCGAGCCTGACCAGGCTGTCTACAACCACTATTCCAGCCCTTGCGGCCAGTTCGCCGCCGGCGTCTGGGAGGGCGAGGTGGGCCAGTGGACGGTGAGCTATACCGAACACGAGTACTGCGAGATCGTCCAGGGCGTGTCGGTGCTGCGCGACCAGGAAGGCAACGCCAAGACCCTGCGTGCCGGTGATCGGTTCGTCATCCCGGCCGGCTTCAAGGGCACCTGGGAAGTGCTGGAGCCCTGCCGCAAGATCTATGTGCTGTTCGAGCAGAAGTAACCTTGTGGGAGCGGGCTTGCCCCGCGATTGCCGATTCGCAGGCATAAAAAAACCCGCCACCTTGCGGTAGCGGGTTTTCTCAGGTCGCCGATCAATTACTTGATCTTGGCTTCCTTGTACACCACGTGCTTACGGACGACCGGATCGTATTTCTTGATCTCGATCTTGTCCGGGGTGGTGCGCTTGTTCTTGTCGGTGGTGTAGAAGTGGCCGGTGCCGGCACTCGAAACCAGACGGATCAATTCACGCATGACGTTCTCCTTAGAACTTTTCGCCGCGAGCGCGCAGCTCGGCCAGCACTACGTCGATACCACGCTTGTCAATGACGCGCATGCCTTTGGCGGATACGCGCAGACGCACGAAACGCTTCTCGGACTCAACCCAGAAACGGTGGTGCTGCAGGTTCGGCAGGAAACGACGACGGGTTTTGTTGTTTGCGTGGGAAATGTTGTTCCCGGTTACTGGACCCTTACCAGTAACTTGACAGACTCTCGACATGACTCAGCCCTCTAAAACCACATGCCCAACCCGGCATGGGTTGGCCGCTTAATCTCTCAGTCTTTGGCGCCAGGCGCCGTGATTCTGGAGGTCTTATCGACCGGATTCGCTGATGCGACAGGCCGAGCCCCTAGAAAAGAGCGCTGCTTTATACCAGAAAGACTACGCCGCAACAACAGAAAGTGAGCATCCACGTGCTGCAAATTGCGGGGGAGCAGCATAACGACTCGCCCGCCGCACTGTCGACCGCTCGTCGCCAAGCGCCTGAAAAAGAAGGTGGTCATTTCGTGTAGCGCGCACTAGGGTAGGGCCATTTCCAGACTGCACCGGCAGATGGGCCACCGACCAGCCAAGGAGCCACCATGCGTGCCGCCGCCCTTTCCTTGTTTTTCACCGCCCTGTGCGCCGCCGGCCTGGCCCAGGCCGCACCGCTGTCGGTGTGCACCGAAGCCAGCCCGGAGGGCTTCGATGTGGTGCAGTACAACTCGCTGACCACCACCAATGCTTCGGCTGATGTGCTGATGAACCGCCTGGTCGAGTTCGACGCCGGCCTCGGCAAGGTGGTGCCGAGCCTGGCCGAAGGCTGGTCGGTATCGCCCGATGGCCTGATCTACGACTTCAAGCTGCGCCAGGGCGTGCAGTTCCACACCACGGCGTACTTCAAGCCGAGCCGCGAGCTGGACGCCGACGACGTGCTGTTCAGCTTCCAGCGCATGCTCTACCCCGCCCACGCCTGGCACAAGACCGCCCCGGGCGGCTACCCGCACGCCCAGTCGCTGCAACTGGGCAGCCTGATCAAGGCGATCGACGCCCCTGATCCGCACACCGTGCGCTTCACCCTGACCCACGCCGACGCCACCTTCCTGGCCACCCTGAGCATGGGCTTCGCCTCGATCTACTCCGCCGAGTACGCCGACAAGCTGCTCAAGGCCGGCACCCCGGACAAGCTCAACAGCCAGCCGGTGGGTACCGGGCCGTTCGTCTTCCAGCGCTTCCAGAAGGACGCCGTGGTGCGCTACCGCGCCAACCCCGACTACTTCGCCAGCAAACCGTCCGTCGACCCGCTGATCTACGCCATCACCCCGGACGCCAACGTACGCCTGCAGAAGCTCAAGCGCGGCGAGTGCCAGGTGGCCCTGTCGCCCAAGCCGCTGGACATCGCCGAAGCCGGCAAGGACGGCAACCTCAAGGTGGTCACCACGCCAGCGTTCATGACCGCCTTCGTCGCCATCAACAGCCAGCACCCGCCACTGGACAAGCCTGAGGTGCGCCAGGCGATCAACCTGGCCTTCGACAAGGCCGCCTACCTGAAGGCGGTGTTCGAAGACACCGCCACCGCCGCCAACGGCCCCTACCCGCCGAACACCTGGAGCTACGCCAAGGACCTGCCCGGCTATGCCCAGGACCAGAAGAAGGCCAAGGCGTTGCTGGCCAAGGCTGGCTTGGCCAAGGGTTTCGAGACCACGATCTGGACCCGCCCGGCGGGCAGCCTGCTCAACCCCAACCCCAGCCTCGGCGCACAGATGCTCCAGGCGGACCTGGCCAAGGTCGGCATCAAGGCCGAGATCCGCACCATCGAATGGGGCGAGTTGATCCGCCGCGCCAAGGCCGGCGAGCACGACCTGCTGTTCATGGGCTGGGCCGGTGATAATGGCGACCCGGACAACTTCCTCAGCCCGCAGTTTGCCTGCGCGGCGGTCAAGTCCGGGACCAACTTCGCGCGCTTCTGCGACAGCCGCCTGGACCAACTGATCAATGCCGGACGCACCACCAACGACCAGAGCGTGCGCAGTCGCCTGTACCAGCAGGCGCAGACGCTGATCCAGCAGCAGGCGCTGTGGCTGCCGCTGGCGCATCCGACGGCGGCGGCGCTGCTGCACAAAGGGGTCGAGGGTTATCAGGTGAGCCCGTTCGGGCGGCAGGACTTCAGCAAGGTCTCCGTCAGCCGTTGAGGCCTTTTCGCGGGTAAACCCGCTCCCACAGGTTACGCGCAAATCCTGTGGGAGCGGGTTTACCCGCGAAGAGGCCGGTGCAGCTTGCCCACGACTAACCCGCCAACCACCCATGCTCGAGCATCGACAGCGGCTCGCCATCACCGACGATGACATGGTCCATCACCCGCACATCGATCAGCGCCAGCGAGCGCTTGAGCATCAGCGTCAGATGCACGTCATCCTGGCTCGGCTCGCAATTGCCCGACGGATGGTTATGGCAGAGGATCAGTGCCGCCGCGTTGTGCAGCAATGACCGGCGCACGACCTCGCGTGGGTAGATGCTCGCGCGGTCGATGGTGCCGCGGAACAGTATCTCGAACGCCAACGGTCGATGCTTGGTATCCAGGAACAGGCAGCCGAACACCTCGCTGGACTCGTGCCGCAGCATGGACTTGAGATAACGCCTCACCGAGGCCGGGCTCTCCAGGACCGAGGCACGCTCGATGTGTTCGTCCAGATAGCGCCTGCCGATCTCCAGCAATGCCTGCAACTGCGCATACCGCACCGGCCCAAGGCCTGGCTCGCGCAGCACCTTGGTCCGGTCCGCCTCGAGAAACTGCCGAAGCCCGCCGAACTTCGCCAGCAGGCCACGGGCGAGATCGAGCACATTGCGCCCGGCAACCCCCGAGCCCAGCAGCACGGCCAGCAATTCCGCGTCCGAAAGAATCGACGCCCCGCGCTGCAACAGCTTCTCCCTCGGCCGCTCCTCAGCCGGCCACTCCCTGATGTTCATTTCCCCTCCTCGCCTGCCACTACGGCCCATTTGGGCGCTGTGTTAATCTAGTTCGCTTCGAAAATGCGACGATCTGCCGCAGGCAGCTATCGTCGCCACCCGCTTTCACTGGAATAAGGCAAGGCCTATGCAGCGGTTGTATCGCAAGCGCATCGTTCTCGGCGTGGGTGGCGGCATCGCCGCCTACAAGAGCGCCGAGCTGATTCGCCGACTCCTGGAACACGGCGCGCAGGTGCGCGTGGTCATGACCCGTGGTGGCGCCGAGTTCATCACCCCGCTCACGCTGCAGGCGCTGTCCGGCCACCCGGTACACATGGACCTGCTCGACCCCGCCGCCGAAGCGGCCATGGGCCATATCGAGCTGGCCAAGTGGGCCGACCTGGTGCTGATCGCCCCGGCCACCGCCGACCTGATGGCGCGCATGGCCCAAGGCATGGCCGACGACCTGCTGACCACCCTGGTGCTGGCCACCGACGCCACCGTGGCCGTCGCCCCGGCGATGAACCAGGCCATGTGGCGCGACCCGGCCACCCAGGCCAACCTCGAGCTGCTCAAAAGTCGCGGCATCCAGGTGTTCGGCCCGGCCTCCGGTAGCCAGGCCTGTGGCGACGTCGGCCTCGGCCGCATGCTCGAAGCCACGGACCTGGCCTGGTGCGCCGCCGAGAGCTTCAAGCGCCAGGCCCTGACCGGCAAGCATGTGCTGATCACCGCCGGTCCGACGCAAGAGAACATCGACCCGGTGCGCTACATCACCAACCATAGCTCAGGGAAAATGGGCTTCGCCCTGGCCGAGGCCGCCGCCGAAGCCGGGGCCCGGGTGACCCTCGTCACCGGCCCGGTGCACCTGCAGACGCCCGACCGGGTCAACCGCATCGACGTGGTCAGCGCGCGGGACATGCTCGCGGCCTGCGAGGCGGCCATGCCCTGCGACCTGTTCATCGCCTCGGCCGCGGTCGCAGACTACCGCCCGGAAGTCGTCGCCCCACAGAAGCTCAAGAAGGATCCCACCACAGGCGACGGCATGCTGCTGCAGATGGTGCGCAATCCCGATATCCTTGCGACCATTGCCGGTCGGCCTGATCGCCCGTTCAGCGTGGGCTTCGCCGCCGAGACCGAGCACCTGCTCGACTACGCCACGCGCAAGCTCAAGGACAAGAACCTCGACCTGATCGTCGCCAATGATGTGGCCAACCCCAGCATCGGCTTCAACAGCGAGGAGAACGCCCTGACCGTGATCGACCGCCAGCAGCACCAGACCCTCTTCGCGCAGACCAGCAAGGGCAAGATCGCCCGCCAGCTGGTTGCCTTCATCGCCGAACGGCTCAACCAGGTTCAATAAGTTACATGCACGCTCTTCAAGCCAAGATCCTCGACCCACGCCTGGGCACCGAATTCCCCCTTCCGCAGTACGCCACCCCCGGCTCCGCCGGCCTGGACCTGCGCGCCCTGCTCAAGGAGGACACCGTCCTCGAGCCGGGCCAGACCCTGCTGATTCCCACCGGCCTGTCGGTGTACATCGGCGACCCGGGCCTGGCGGCCATGATCCTGCCGCGCTCGGGCCTGGGCCATAAGCACGGCATCGTGCTGGGCAACCTGGTCGGCCTGATCGACTCGGACTACCAGGGCGAGCTGATGGTTTCCTGCTGGAACCGCGGCAATACGCCGTTCACCATCACCGTCGGCGAGCGCATCGCCCAGCTGATCCTGGTGCCGGTGGTGCAGGCGCACTTCGACATCGTCGAGCAGTTCGACGAGACCCAGCGCGGTGCCGGCGGCTTCGGGCACTCCGGCACCCGCTGAGCCGACAGCAGACCGCTCGGGCCATGGATGGCGAACTCTCTGGCGAAACCGCCGTCCAAGCGTTCAGTTTGCGCTTGCCCAGAAGCCTTTGACTTATGGAGTCCCCAGAGATGAACGACATGGCCCAGCTGGTCCCCGCACTGCCCGACAGCATCTTCCGCGCCTATGACATCCGTGGTGTGGTTGGCAAGACCTTGCATGCCGAGACCGCCTACTGGATCGGTCGCGCCATCGGCGCCCAGACCCTCGCCCAGGGCGAGCCACAGATTTCGGTCGGCCGTGATGGCCGCCTGTCCGGCCCGATGCTGGTCGAGCAACTGATCAAGGGCCTGGCCGACGCCGGTTGCCAGGTCAGCGATGTCGGCCTGGTACCCACTCCGGCGCTGTACTACGCCGCCAACGTGCTGGCCGGCAAGTCGGGGGTGATGCTCACCGGCAGTCACAACCCGTCGGACTACAACGGTTTCAAGATCGTCATCGCCGGCGACACCCTGGCCAATGAACAGATCCAGGCCCTGCTGACGCGCCTGAAGACCAACGACCTGACCCGCGGCGAAGGCCGTGTGGAAAAAGTCGAGATCCTCGACCGCTACTTCCAGCAGATCACCGCCGACGTGAAGCTGGCCAAGCGCCTGAAGGTGGTGGTCGACTGCGGCAACGGCGCCGCCGGCGTGGTCGCCCCGCAACTGATCGAGGCCCTGGGCTGCGACGTCATCCCGCTGTTCTGCGAGGTCGACGGTAACTTCCCCAACCATCACCCGGACCCGGGCAAGCCCGAGAACCTGGAAGACCTGATCGCCAAGGTGAAAGAGACCGGTGCCGACATCGGCCTGGCCTTCGACGGCGACGGCGACCGCGTCGGCGTGGTGACCAACACCGGTAGCATCGTCTATCCCGACCGCCTGCTGATGCTGTTCGCCCAGGACGTGCTGTCGCGCAACCCGGGCGCCGAGATCATCTTCGACGTCAAGTGCACCCGCCGCCTGACCCCGCTGATCGAGCAGCACGGTGGCCGTGCGCTGATGTGGAAGACCGGCCACTCGCTGATCAAGAAGAAGATGAAGCAGACCGGATCGCTGCTGGCCGGCGAGATGAGCGGACACATCTTCATCAAGGAACGCTGGTACGGTTTCGACGACGGCATCTACAGCGCCGCGCGCCTGCTGGAGATCCTCAGCAAGGCCGGGCAGGACGCCGAAAGCCTGTTCGCCGCGTTCCCCAATGATATTTCCACGCCGGAAATCAACATTGATGTGACCGACGAGGGTAAATTCAGCATCATTGATGCACTGCAACGCGACGCCGACTGGGGCGAAGCCAACCTGACCACCATCGACGGTGTGCGGGTCGACTATCCCCACGGCTGGGGCCTGGTCCGCGCCTCCAACACCACGCCGGTGCTGGTGCTGCGCTTCGAGGCCGACAGCGCGGCAGAGCTCGACCGAATCAAGGCTGTATTCCGCACGCAGTTGCTGCGGGTCCAACCCGGCCTGCAACTGCCGTTC
Source organism: Pseudomonas sp. TE31087 (assembly GCF_057284075.1). Lineage (NCBI taxonomy): Bacteria > Pseudomonadati > Pseudomonadota > Gammaproteobacteria > Pseudomonadales > Pseudomonadaceae > Pseudomonas > Pseudomonas sp. TE31087. Next base: position 4,421,324 of record NZ_JBXVNN010000001.1, on the reverse strand, counting down.
TGACGACTATACGTTCCTTACCTGGAGCCCTGCATGACCCTCGATCGCGATGCCGCTTCCCATGTAGCCGAGGTTTTGTCCGAAGCACTGCCTTACATCCGCCGCTTCGTCGGCAAGACCCTGGTGATCAAGTACGGCGGCAACGCGATGGAGAGCGAGGAGCTCAAGACCGGCTTCGCCCGTGACATCGTGCTGATGAAGGCCGTGGGCATCAACCCGGTGGTGGTGCACGGCGGCGGGCCGCAAATCGGCGACCTGCTCAAGCGCCTGTCGATCGACAGCCACTTCATCGACGGCATGCGCGTCACCGACGCGGCGACCATGGACGTGGTGGAAATGGTCCTGGGCGGCCAGGTGAACAAGGACATCGTCAACCTGATCAACCGCCACGGCGGCAGCGCTATCGGCCTGACCGGCAAGGACGCGGAGCTGATCCGCGCCAAGAAGCTGACCGTCACCCGTCAGACCCCGGAGATGACCACCCCGGAAATCATCGACATCGGCCATGTCGGCGAGGTCGTGAGCGTCAACACCGACCTGCTGAACATGCTGGTCAAAGGCGACTTCATTCCAGTGATCGCACCGATCGGCGTGGGCGCCAACGGCGAGTCGTACAACATCAACGCCGACCTGGTGGCCGGCAAGGTGGCCGAGGCGCTGAAAGCCGAGAAGCTGATGCTGCTGACCAACATCGCCGGCCTGATGGACAAGCAGGGCGAGGTCCTCACCGGCCTGACCACCGAGCAGGTCAACGAACTGATCGCCGACGGCACCATCTACGGCGGCATGCTGCCTAAGATCAAATGCGCGCTGGACGCAGTCCAGGGCGGCGTCAACAGCTCGCACATCATCGACGGCCGCGTGCCGAATGCGGTGCTGCTGGAGATCTTCACCGACAGCGGCGTGGGCACCCTGATCACCAACCGCAAGCCACGCTGAGTGATCGGTTAGCCTGTTCTGGCCTCTTCGCGGGTAAACCCGCTCCCACAGGGATAGCACCGCCTTTGAGGGCTGTGGCGATCCTGTGGGAGCGGGTTCACCCGCGAAAGGGCCGGAACAGGCGACACAAAAAAGGCGACCTTCACAAGAAGGTCGCCTTTTTCATTTCCAGGCCAGGATCAGATCCCGTACTGCGCCCGATACGCCTCTACAGCCGGCAGGTGCTGCTTGAGCTGCGGATCGTCAGCCAGGAACTCCAGCACCTGGGTCAGCGAAACGATGCTGACCACCGGGATACCGAAGTCGCGTTCCACTTCCTGGATCGCCGACAGCTCGCCATTGCCACGCTCTTCGCGGTTCAGCGCGATCAGCACGCCGGCGGCCTTGGCCTGCTGGGCGTTGATGATCTGCATGACCTCGCGGATGGCGGTACCGGCAGTGATCACGTCGTCGATGATCAGCACGTCACCGGCCAGCGGGGCGCCGACCAGGCTGCCGCCCTCGCCGTGATCCTTGGCCTCTTTGCGGTTGAAGCACCACGGCACGTCGAGCTGGTGCTGTTCGGCCAGGGCCACGGCAGTGGCCGCCGCCAGGGGAATGCCCTTGTAGGCCGGGCCGAACAGCACGTCGAAGGGGATCTTGCTGTCGACGATGGCCGCCGCGTAGCAACGCCCCAGCTGGGCCAGCGCGGAACCTGTGTTGAACAGGCCGGCATTGAAGAAGTACGGGCTGGTACGCCCCGATTTCAGAGTGAACTCACCGAAGCGCAGAACGCCGCGATCGATGGCAAAACGGATGAAGTCGCGCTGATACGGCTGCATGAAAGGTCCCGGACACCACGGATTTAGCTAAATGTGTTGAGCTCGGGTATCATACACGCACGAGATTTTTGGGGCCATTTATGCGGATCATCAGTGTGAACGTAAATGGCATTCAGGCTGCGGCCGAGCGTGGATTGCTCAGCTGGCTGCAAGCCCAGAATGCCGACGTCATCTGCCTTCAGGATACCCGCGCCTCGGCCTTTGAACTCGACGACCCAGCTTTCCAGCTCGATGGCTATTTCCTTTACGCCTGCGACGCGGAGGTGCCCACCCAAGGTGGCGTGGCACTGTACTCGCGCATGCAGCCCAAGGCAGTCATCACCGGCCTGGGCTTCGAGACAGCCGACCGCTACGGGCGTTATCTGCAAGCAGATTTCGACAAAGTCAGTATTGCCAGCCTGCTGCTGCCTTCGGGCATGAACGGCGACGAAGACTTGAACCAGAAGTTCAAGTTGATGGACGACTTCGCCAAGTACCTGGACAAGCAGCGTCGCAAGCGTCGCGAATACATCTACTGCGGCTCGTTCTACGTGGCGCAGCAGAAGCTCGACATCAAGAACTGGCGCGACAGCCAGCAGTCGGTCGGCTTCCTGCCGCCGGAACGCGCCTGGATGGACGCCATCGTCGGCGACATGGGCTATGTCGACGCCCTGCGCGAAGTCAGCCGTGAAGGCGACCAGTACAGCTGGTGGCCGGACAACGAGCAGGCCGAGATGCTCAACCTGGGTTACCGGTTCGACTACCAGATCCTCACCCCAGGCCTGCGCCGCTTCGTGCGCAACGCCCGTCTGCCGCGCCAGCCGCGCTTCTCCCAGCATGCGCCGCTGATCGTGGACTACGACTGGACGCTGACCATCTGAGTGCTGTCCAGACACGAAAAAGCCGACATTGATGTCGGCTTTTTCGTGTCTACAGGAACAGTCAGTCAGCCAATGCGGCCTGCTGCAGTTCGAAGATCTCGGTCATGCCCTTCTGCGCCAGCGCCAGCATGGCGTTGAAGTCTTCAGGCTGGAACGGCGCGCCTTCGGCGGTGCCCTGCACTTCGATGAAGCCACCGGCGCTGGTCATGACCACGTTCAGGTCGGTCTCGGCGGCGGAGTCCTCGAGGTAGTCGAGGTCGAGCACGGCCTCGCCCTGGTACATGCCCACCGACACTGCGGCGATCATGTGCTTGAGCGGGTTGCCGCCCTTGAGGCCGCCACGCTTCTTGATCACCGCCAGGGCGTCGCACAGGGCGACCATGGCGCCGGTGATCGAGGCGGTACGGGTACCGCCGTCGGCCTGGATCACGTCGCAGTCGACGTACAGGGTGATGTCGCCGAGCTTGCTCATGTCCAGCGCGGCGCGCAGGGAGCGGCCGATCAGGCGCTGGATTTCGAGGGTGCGGCCACCTTGCTTGCCGCGGCTGGCCTCACGCTGGTTACGCTCGCCGGTCGAACGCGGCAGCATGCCGTATTCGGCGGTGAGCCAGCCTTGGCCCTGACCTTTGAGGAAGCGGGGAACACCATTCTCGACGCTGACCGTGCAGATGACCTTGGTGTCACCGAACTCGACCAGTACCGATCCCTCGGCGTGCTTGGTGTAGTTGCGGGTAATGCGGATCGAGCGGAGCTGATCGGCGGCGCGACCACTTGGACGTTTCATCTGGGATACCTGTACCGGGACTTTGAATCTGCCGAGCATTATAGAGCCCGCCGCCCGCCGAAGGCACGCCTGTCGTCGTACCCGCGCAGCCTGTCGCCTTTTCCGACAGGCCAGAAGAGGGTCGGTAGCATGGGTGGATTGGGCGCCCGGGCCGCACTGCGCTACAATCCTGCGCCTTGCAGCCGACAGGCTCCCCGTTCACCTGAATACGCGAGGTACTCCCCATGGTGCATAGCATGACCGCTTTTGCTCGTGTCGAGCGCGCTGGCAGCCAAGGCACCCTGGTCTGGGAGCTGCGCTCGGTCAACCACCGCTATCTCGAACCCCACCTGCGCCTGCCCGAAGCGCTGCGCGACCTCGAAGGCGCGGTACGCGAGGGCCTGCGCCAGGGCCTGTCCCGCGGCAAGGTCGAGTGCACCTTGCGCCTGAGCGAGGACAACGCCGGCAAGCCGTTGCAGGTCGACCGCGAGCGCGCCGCGCAGCTGGTGGCCGCCGCCGAGACCGTCGCCGGCCTGATCAAGCAGCCAGCGCCGCTCAACCCGCTGGAAGTGCTGGCCTGGCCAGGCGTGCTGGTGGCCGACGCCAGCGACCCGCAGGCGCTCAATGCCGAAGCCATTGCCCTGTTCGACGAGGCGCTGGCCGAACTCAAGGCGGGCCGTGAGCGCGAAGGCGCCGAGCTGGCCCGGCTGATCAACGAACGCCTGGACAGCATGGCCGGCGAAGTCGCCACCCTGCGCACCCTGGTGCCGCAGATGCTGGCCGCGCAACGGCAGAAGGTCCTCGATCGCTTCGGCGACATGAAGGCCGAGCTCGATCCGCAGCGCCTGGAGCAGGAAATGGTCCTGCTGGCGCAGAAGAGCGATGTCGCCGAGGAGCTGGACCGCCTCAGCACCCACGTCACCGAGGTGCGCCGGGTGCTCAAGTCCGGCGGCGCCGCCGGCCGGCGCCTGGACTTCCTGATGCAGGAGCTCAACCGCGAAGCCAACACCCTCGGTTCCAAGGCCTTCGACCCGCGCAGCACGCAGGCGGCGGTCAACCTGAAGGTGCTGATCGAACAGATGCGTGAACAAGTACAGAATATCGAGTAAGGCCACCCCCACCATGAACCACAGTAGCGGCACCCTCTACATCGTTTCGGCCCCGTCCGGCGCCGGCAAGACCAGCCTGGTCACGGCCCTGATCAAGGACGACACCAACGTGCGCGTCTCGGTCTCCCACACCACCCGCGCCATGCGTCCGGGCGAGGAGCACGGGGTGAACTACCACTTCGTCGTCCACGAGGAGTTCAAGGCATTGATCGCCCAGGGCGACTTCCTCGAGCACGCCGAAGTGTTCGGCAACTTCTACGGCACGTCGCGCAGCGCGTTGCAGGAAACTCTCGACCAGGGCTTCGACCTGATCCTGGAAATCGACTGGCAAGGCGCCAAGCAGGTGCGCAAGCTGATGCCCGAGGCGCGTTCGATCTTCATCCTGCCGCCAAGCCAGGAGGCCCTGCGCCAACGACTGGATAGTCGAGGCCAGGACAGTGAGGAGATCATTGCCGGACGCATGAAGGAAGCCGTCAGCGAGATGGTGCACTACGACGAATACGAGTACGTCATCATCAACGATGACTTCGACGTGGCGCTGGAAGAGTTGAAAACCGTGTTCAAGGCTAATCGCCTGCTGCTGAAGAAACAGCAACAGCGCCATGGGGCGCTGCTGGAACAACTGATCGGCTGACGATTGCCGGGGCCTCTACGAGGCCCTTTCGCGACACAAGGCCGCTCCTACAGGTACGGTGCAGAACCTGAAAACTGCGCTGTACCTGTGGGAGCGGCCTTGTGTCGCGAAAGGGGCGCAGAGCGCCCCCAGCTTCATTCCTGCAACTGAATGGTCGCCTGCTGACGCAGGGTCGCCCCCAGGAAATACGCCGGCGCCCGCAACCGCGACAGCATCATCAGCACGATCCCCAGTGCCGAGATGATCGCCGCGATCACGAATACCAGCCCCAGCCCGCCCACATGCGAGCCGCTGCCGAAGTCCGGCGAAGCGCTGTCGATCGCCGTGCGCATGAAGATCACCGACAGGATCACCCCGCCCACCAGCGGGCACACGCCGCGCATGAAGAAGTGGCGCACGCTGTCGAACAGGCTGCGGCGGAAGTACCACACGCAGGCGAACGCGGTCAGCGAGTAATAGAAGCAGATCATCATGCCCAGCGCGGTGATGGTGTCCGCCAGCACGTTCTCGCTCAGGGTCCGCATGGTCACGTAGAACAGGCCCGCGGCAATACCGGCGCAGATGGTTGCGTAACGTGGCGTCTGCGAACGCGGGCAGACCGTGGCGAAGCGCTGCGGCACGGCGCCGTAGTAACCCATGGCGAGCAAGGTGCGCGCCGGCGAGACGAAGGTCGACTGCAGCGAGGCGGCGGTGCTGGCCAGCACGGCGATGGACATCAGGATCGCCAGCGGCCCCATGACCGGGCCGGCCAGGTGGGCGAACACGTTCTCCTGGATGCGCGGATTGCCCAGGCCCAGGCCATCCTCGCTGATCCCGGCGAACTGCAGGGTGGCGATGGCGGTGAGCAGGTACAGGCCGAGAATCAGCAGCACGGTCCAGGTGGCGGCCTTGCCGGGCACTTCTTCACTGCCGACCGACTCTTCGCTGACGGTCAGGCACACGTCCCAACCCCAGAAGATGAAGATCGACAACGACAGGCCCGCAGCGAACGCCGAGAACGACTCGACGCCGAACGGGTTGAACCAGGCAAGATCGAATGCCAGCGGCGGCGGCGCGGTGGTCTCGCCGAAGGCGGCGAAGGCGAAGCCGATCAGCACCAGCAGTTGCAAGGCCACCAGGCCGTACTGCACGGTCATGGTGGTGGCCATGCCGCGACAGCAGATCCACACCGCCAGGGCAATGAACACGCAACAGGTGGTGACGTTGACCAACAGGTTGTCCGCCAGTGCCGCCAGCTCCTGGTTGCCGGTGATCTGGGCCAGGAACAGGTAGAAGAAGTCCACCGCCACGCCCGCCAGGTTGGACAGCACGATGGTGGTGGCGACCACCAGCCCCCAGCCGCCGATCCAGCCGATCATCGGGCCAAAAGCCCGGGCCGACCAGGTGAAGGAGGTGCCGCTGTCGGGCTCTGCCGAGTTCAGCTCGCGGTAACCCAGGGCCACCAGCAGCATCGGCAGGAAGCCGACAATGAACACCGCCGGCAGGTGGGCGCCGACTTCGCGCACGGTCGGGCCGAGCGCGCCGGTCAGGGTGTAGACCGGGGCGATGGTGGAAATGCCCAGCACGACGCTGGCCAGCAGGCCGAGGCGGCCCTTGGCCAGGCCCTTGCCGCGCTGGGTGTTGCCCGAGTCGGACGCCACGTCGGGTGGGCGTCCGGCTTCTGTGTAATCGCTCATGAGTATTTGCCGTAACTATTGGAATTGTTGTCACAGACCCGCCGTAGAGGGCCCGCTTCCACTCATTGAAAGCTCGCTTTGGGGGTGAGTCATCCGAGACTTTCGGGTGACGTCAGAATCGCTCCTGGCGCGCACCCTCCCGTGCAGCATGGGCAATGCAGGCCTCGCGGAACGCCTCGAACAGGCGCAGCGAAACCGGGTTTTCGGCGAAACGCCATTCAGGGTGCCACTGCACGCCGACAACAAAGCCCGGCGCATCAGGCATCGACACCGCTTCGATCAGGCCATCCGGGGCCCGTGCTTCGACACGCAGGCCCGGGGCCAGACGGTCGATGCCCTGACTGTGCAGCGAGTTGACCTCGAACCGCGCAGCCAGGCCCAGGCGCTCGAACACCCCACCCGGCTCGATGCCGACAGGGTGACGAGGGCCGTATTGCACCTCCAGGGGTGCGTCCTCAGGTTCACGGTGGTCCAGGTAGCCGGGCAATTCCTGCACCCGCTGGTGCAGGCTGCCGCCAAGGGCCACGTTCAGTTCCTGGAAGCCACGGCAGATGCACAACACCGGCACACCGGCGGCAATGGCCGCCTGCAGCAGCGGCAAGGTCAGGCGGTCACGTGCAAGATCGTGCCGGGTACCTTCCGCGCTGGGGGCGCCATTGTAATGATGCGGCTCGACATTTGAAGGCGAACCGGTAAAAAGAATGCCATCGAGCCGGGCCAGCAGCGCCTGGGTGTCGCTGCCGCCATCACGCGCCGGCAGGATCAGCGGCAGCCCGGCAAAGCCTGCGGCCTCGACATACTTGTCGCCCACCGTGTGCGACGAGTTCTTCCCCACCTGCTGGCGGCAGGCGCTGACACCGATCAAGGGGACCGCAATTGCGCTCATGGGCTTACACCGTGTGCAGGTACCAGTTGTACTCGAGGTCGGAGATCGACACTTCGAATTCGGCCAGCTCGCTCTCCTTGCAGGCCACGAAGATGTCGATGTAGTCCGGGCTGATGTATTGGTTGAGGACTTCACTGTCGTCCAGCGCGCGCAGGGCGTCGCGCAGGTTGTTCGGCAGGCTCTGTTCCAGCTGTTCGTACGAGTTGCCCTCGATCGGCGCGTCCGGCTCGACCTTGTTGGTCAAGCCGTGATGGATGCCGGCGAGGATCGCCGCGAGCATCAGGTACGGGTTGGCGTCGGCGCCGGCCACGCGGTGCTCGATGCGCACGTTCTCGCTGCTGTCGGTCGGCACGCGGACCGCCACGGTGCGGTTGTCCAGACCCCAGCTCGGTGCGTTGGGCACGTAGAACTGGGCGCCGAAGCGGCGGTAGGAGTTGATGTTCGGGCACAGGAAGGCCATCGACGCCGGCATGGTCTCCAATACGCCGCCGATGGCGTGGCGCAGGGTGTCGCTCTGCAGCGGGTCGTCGTTGGCAAAGATGTTCTTGCCGGTCTTCTTGTCCAGCAGCGAGATGTGCACATGCAGGCCGTTGCCCGCCTGGCCCGGATAGGGCTTGGCCATGAAGGTGGAGTCCATCTCATGGTCGTAGGCGACGTTCTTGATCAGGCGCTTGAGCAGGATCGCGTAGTCGCAGGCCTTCATCGGGTCGGCGACGTGGTGCAGGTTGACCTCGAACTGCGCCGGGGCGCTTTCCTTGACGATGGCGTCGGCAGGCAGGCCTTGCTCCTTGGCCGCTTCGAGCATGTCCTGCAGGCAGTCGGCGTATTCGTCGAGGTCGTCGATCAGGTACACCTGGGTCGACTGCGGGCGCTTGCCCGAGATCGGCGAGCGCGGCGGCTGCGGACGGCCGTTGAGGTTGTCCTGGTCGATCAGGTAGAACTCCAGTTCGAACGCGGCGCAGATATCCAGGCCCAGGTCGTCGAACTTGCTCACCACCTGGCGCAGCACCTCGCGCGGGTCGGCGAAGAACGGCGCGCCGTCCAGTTCGTGCATGGTCATCAGCAACTGCGCGGTCGGGCGCTTCTGCCATGGCTCGTCGCAGAGCGTGCCGGGAATCGGGAAACAGATACGGTCGGCGTCGCCTATATCCAGGCCCAGGCCCGTGCTTTCGACGGTCGAGCCGTTGATGTCCAGGGCGAAGAGCGAGGCTGGCAGGTTGATGCCCTTCTCGTACACCTTGTGCAGGCTAGCGCGCTCGATGCGCTTGCCGCGCACCACCCCGTTCATGTCGGAGATCAGCAGGTCGACGTACTGGGTATCCGGATGGGCATCCAGGAACTCATTCATCTCGCGGGAAGAACTGGCGCACGGGGAGACCGACGTCATGGCTGTACATCCTTCGATTTGGAGCGGCGATGTGGGGAACTGCGGATGACGCCTTGGCAGGCGACGATGGTGCTGCTGTTGTTCTTTTAACTGGCCCATCGTGGGGGGCTTGTTGCCGACCGGCTGCATTGATTCCCGGGGGCCGTTCCACTATAAAATGGCCTCAACGCAACAGACATTGGCATTTTGGCAAGCAGAGCGTGCACCGATGCAATATCAGATCAACCATGCAGACCTCTCACTGGTCCTGGCGCTGGAGCGCGGCCGCTCCCTGGCCAAGGCCGCCGAACTGCTCAAGGTCGACGTTTCCACGGTCTTCCGCTCGATCCGCCGGCTGGAATCGGCGCTGGGTACCGCGCTGTTCGTCAAGAGCCGCAAGGGCTACCTGCCCACCGATACCGCCCAGGCCCTGGCCGAGCAGGCCGAGCGCGCCGAACAGGCGCTGGACGCGGCGCGCATCGCCCTGACCAGCGGTGAGCAGGTGGTCAGCGGCACCGTGCGCCTGACCTGCACCGAGGCGGTGCTGCACAGCCTGCTGCTGCCGGCGCTGGCCGAGTTCATGCCCAACTACCCGGCGCTGTCGCTGGAAATGGGCACCTCCAACACCTTCGCCAATCTCAGTCGCCGCGATGCCGACATCGCCCTGCGCCTGACCAACACGCCGCCGGAACACCTGGTGGGCCGCTGCCTGGGCTCGACCTCCTACGTGGTCTGCGGCCTACCGGTGCTGCGCGAGCGCCTGCAGGAGTCCGCCGCCAACGTGCCATGGATCGCCCCCGACGATTCCATGCAGGACCACGCCACGGTGGTCTGGCGTAACCAGCATCACCCGGGGCTGATCCCGCGCTACCAGTGCAGCGGCATGTCGACCATCGCCCAACTGGTGACCACCGGCCTGGGCGTGGCGGCACTGCCCGACTACATGGTCCACGACCTGCCCGGCGTCGAGGCGCTGAGCGGCCCGCTGCCCGGCTGCGACACCCAGTTGTGGCTGCTGACCCGACCCGATTGCCGCGCCCTGCGCTCGGTGCAGACGCTGTTCGAGGAGCTGACCCCGCGCCTGCGCGACGCAATGTTGCGTTAACGCGTCAGGGGCGGTTGTGTCGGCGATGGACGGCACGCTATTGTCGGGCATCGGCGGTTGGCTCCAGTTGTCTGGATCGGCCCTATCGCGGGGCAAGCCCGCTCCCACGTTGCCCGTTTCGGGAACACATTCGTGGGAGCGGGCTTGCCCCGCGATAGAAGCGCCACAGGCACACCCGACAAAACAGCCCTTCCCTATTGGCTGGTGATTTTTTAAACTATCGAGTCCGCCTGCCCATTCTGGGCGCACGCCTACCGCATTTGCTACTGAGGAAGACCATGGCCCGCGTAACTGTTGAAGACTGCCTGGAACACGTGGATAACCGCTTTGAGCTGGTCATGCTCTCGACCAAGCGCGCCCGCCAGCTGGCTACCGGCGGCAAAGAGCCACGCGTTGCGTGGGAAAACGACAAGCCGACCGTCGTCGCCCTGCGTGAAATCGCCGAAGGCATCGTCACGCCAGAGTTCATCGCCGCCGAAGAGATCGTCACCGAGGATCCGGTATTCGCCGCGTTCGAGGACGAGAACAACGAGGCCGTCTGATTGATGCCCAGTCGACACCGTGCGGCGCAAGGCCCTCTTCTTCAGCAAGAGGTGAAACCATGCCGGGTATAGAAGCCCTCGCCGAACGGCTGTCGACTTACCTGGGCCCCGAACAGGTCAACCTGGTTCGCCGGGCCTACTTCTACGCCGAGCAGGCCCACGATGGCCAGCGCCGCCGCAGCGGCGAGCCCTACGTGACCCACCCGCTGGCGGTCGCCAGCATCCTCGCCGACATGCACATGGACCATCAGAGCCTGATGGCGGCCATGCTGCACGACGTGATCGAAGACACCGGCATCGCCAAGGAAGCCTTGAGCCAGCAATTCGGCGAGACCGTCGCCGAGCTGGTCGACGGGGTCAGCAAGCTGACCCAGATGAACTTCGAGACCAAGGCCGAGGCGCAGGCCGAGAACTTCCAGAAGATGGCCATGGCCATGGCCCGCGATATCCGCGTGATCCTGGTCAAGCTGGCCGACCGCCTGCACAACATGCGCACCCTGGAAGTACTGTCCGGCGAAAAACGCCGGCGCATCGCCAAGGAAACCCTCGAAATCTACGCCCCCATCGCCAACCGCCTGGGGATGCACACCGTGCGCGTCGAGTTCGAGGACCTCGGCTTCAAGGCCATGCACCCGATGCGTTCGTCGCTGATCCACCGGGCGGTCAAGAGCGCGCGAGGCAACCGCAAGGAAATCGTCGCCAAGATCGAGACCTCGCTGGCCAACTGCCTGGCCGCCGACGGCATCCAGGGCGAGGTCAGCGGCCGGCAGAAACACCTCTATGGCATCTACAAGAAGATGCGCGGCAAGCGCCGCGCCTTCACCGAGATCATGGACGTGTACGCCTTCCGCATCATCGTCGACAAGGTCGACACCTGCTACCGCGTGCTCGGCGCCGTGCACAACCTGTACAAGCCGCTGCCGGGTCGGTTCAAGGACTACATCGCGATCCCCAAGGCCAATGGCTACCAGTCGTTGCACACCACGCTGTTCGGCATGCACGGCGTGCCCATCGAGATCCAGATCCGCACCCGCGAAATGGAAGAGATGGCCAACAACGGCATCGCCGCGCACTGGCTGTACAAGTCCAACGAGGAAGAGCAGCCCAAGGGCAGCCACGCCCGCGCCCGTCAGTGGGTCAAGGGCATCCTCGAGCTGCAGCAGCGTGCCGGCAACTCGCTGGAATTCATCGAGAGCGTGAAGATCGACCTGTTCCCGGACGAGGTCTACGTCTTCACCCCCAAAGGCCGGATCATGGAGCTGCCCAAGGGCTCCACCGCCGTCGACTTCGCCTACGCGGTGCACACCGACGTTGGCAACAGCTGCATCGCCTGCCGCATCAACCGCCGCCTGGCGCCGCTTTCCGAGCCGCTGCAGAGCGGCTCCACCGTCGAGATCGTCAGCGCACCGGGCGCCCGGCCAAACCCGGCCTGGCTCAACTTCGTGGTCACCGGCAAGGCACGCACGCACATCCGCCACGCCCTCAAGCAGCAGCGTCGCTCCGAGTCCATCAGCCTTGGCGAGCGCCTGCTGAACAAGGTGCTGACCGGCTTCGACAGCAGCCTGGAGAAGATCCCCCAGGAACGCATCCAGTCGATCCTCGCCGAGTACCGCCTGGAACTGCTCGAGGACCTGCTCGAAGACATCGGCCTGGGCAATCGCATGGCCTACGTGGTCGCCCGCCGCCTGTTGTCCGCCGAAGGCGAGCAGCTGCCGGCGCCGGAAGGCCCGCTGGCGATCCGCGGCACCGAGGGTCTGGTGCTCAGCTACGCCAAGTGCTGCACCCCGATCCCGGGCGACCCTATCGTCGGCCATCTGTCGGCCGGCAAGGGCATGGTCGTGCACCTGGAAGACTGCCGCAACATCAGTGAAGTCCGCCACAACCCGGAGAAGTGCCTGCAGCTCTCCTGGGCCAAGGACATCACCGGCGAGTTCAACGTCGAGCTGCGCGTCGAGCTGGAGCACCAGCGCGGCCTGATCGCGCTGCTGGCCAGCAGCGTCAACGCCGCCGACGGCAACATCGAGAAAATCAGCATGGACGAACGCGACGGCCGTATCAGCGTGGTCCAACTGGTGGTCAGCGTGCACGACCGCGTGCACCTGGCCCGTGTGATCAAGAAGCTGCGCGACCTTGACCGGCGTGGTCCGCATCACCCGGATGCGTGCGTAGTCCGCCAACCGCAAGGAGTCATCATGAGCAAGACCGTCATCACCAGCGACAAGGCCCCTGCCGCCATCGGCACCTACTCGCAAGCGATCAAGGCTGGCAACACCGTGTACATGTCGGGCCAGATCCCGCTCGATCCAAAGACCATGGAACTGGTCGAAGGCTTCGAAGCCCAGACCGTCCAGGTGTTCGAGAACCTGAAGTCGGTGGCCGAAGCCGCTGGCGGCTCGTTCAAGGACATCGTCAAGCTGAACATCTTCCTCACCGACCTGAGCCACTTCGCCAAGGTCAACGAAATCATGGGCCGTTACTTCGAACAGCCTTACCCAGCCCGCGCCGCCATCGGCGTAGCCGCGCTGCCGAAGGGTGCCCAGGTCGAAATGGACGCCATCCTGGTCCTCGAGTAATACCCCCGGTGACGGGCGCCACGCCCGTCACCACCCTCTCCTGCCCCAAGGTTTCCCCCATGCGCCACGCATTGCCTCTCGCGCTGGCAGCCCTGCTCCTGGGCGGCTGCGCCAGCCACAAACCCGAAGACTTCAACGGCACCTGGATCAACCAGGCCGCCATCGACGCCGCCCGCAAAGGCACCAGCCTGCGCCAGGCCCTCGACGCCCAGGGCCCGGTGTTCGAATGGAAGATCGACGTCAAGAACCAGCAGGCCAGCTTCAGCAATGGCTTCGAGGCGGCCGACGGGCGTCTGAGCGCCAACGAGAAGGACTGGCAGGTCAGCTTCGAAGGTGGCCTGGTCGAACAGCTCAAGCTCGACGGCGACGAGTTGCTGGCGATCGACCCGTCCGGTCACCAGCAAACCTTCGTGCGCAGCGAAGGCCCACAGAATGCGCCGCTGGGCGGCAGCTTCGAGAAGGCGCTGTACCAGCAGTACCTGGGCGGCGACTGGAAGATCGTCGAAGGCCAGGGCAAGGGCGCCGTGGTGCGCTTCAGCGACACCGGCAACGTCACCGGCCTGCCCGGCCCCGACCGCTTCGCCCTGTGCCTGGCGGGCGACTGCGCGACCATGGGCGATGGCAACGACAGCCTGTGGCTGGAGCGCAACCAGCGCGGCGCGCCGTGGATCTTCAAGCGCGACGGCGACACCCTGGAAATCTTCCAGGCGGTGAACCGCGCCCAGCCGGATGAAATGCCGCAACTGACCGCCGGTGCGCGGCAGTGGGTGCTGGAAAAGGATTAGCCAACATCGCGGGGCAAGCCCGCTCCCACGATATGCGTGGGAGCGGGCTTGCCCCGCGATAGGGCCGGCAGTCTCAACCACGCCCTTGCAGAATGGCCGCATACCCCTCTTTATAGCTCGGGTACTGCGGCACCCATCCCAACGCCCGCGCCCGCGCATTGCTGCAACGCTTGCTGCCGGTGCGCCGCACCCGCTGCTCATCCGACCACTGGGTAACGCCCAGGTATTCACGCAGCCAGGCCACCACCTCGGCCAGCGGCGCAGGGTCGTCATCGACGCCGATATAGCAGTCATCCAGCGCAACACCCCGGGCATCGGCCCGCAGCAGGTGCGCCATCAGGCCGGCGGCATCCTCGGCATGGATGCGATTGCCGTACAACGGTGGCTCCTCGGCCACGCGATAACCCTGGCGCACCTGGCTCAGCAACCACTCGCGCCCCGGACCATAGATGCCGGTCAGGCGCACGATCGTCGCGGGAATGCCGCTGTCCAGCGCCAGCCGCTCGGCCTCGAGCATCACCTTGCCGGAATAGCCCTCGGGCTGCGTGGCTGCCGCTTCGGCAATCCATTCACCGTCCTGCTGCGCATACACGCTGCTGCTGGACACGAACACCAGGCGTCGCGGCCGCTGCCCTTTCGCCACCAGCCATCCCAGCACATGGCGCAAGCCTTCGACATAGGCCGCCTGGTAGCCGGCTTCATCGTGCTGGCTGGCCGCCACGCAATACACCAGGTAATCAGGCCCCTGCTCAGGCCAGGCGCTCGGTATCTGCGGCTCGGCCAGATCGGCGGCGATCGGCCGAACCCCTTCGGGCAGCTGATCGACCGAACGGCGCAAGCCGCTGACCTGCCAGCCTTGAGCAAGCAGTTGGCGGGCCAGGCGGCTGCCCACATCACCGCAACCCACGATCAAAGCTGAAACGTCTGACATACCAAACCTCCTAATGCGAAAGGCACAGGCTATCGGGTTAGCGCGATAAACGGCTATACCAAGGTCAAAAAAAGCAACAGTATTACTTTTGTTAACAAGAATTACTTGCAATAATGGCGACCCTGTCTGTTCTCGGCCTGCTTCGAGGCCTTGAAGAACTCAACCCATTTCTCTTCATCAGGTCCGGCCAGCATGACACGTACTCAACCTTCCGCTTCGCCAACCCCGTCGCGCGCCTGGCGCGCCATTGCCGCGCTGATGTTCAGCCTGGTACTGGCCCCGGCAGCCATGGCCGATGAGCCTGTCGCCGCTTCCCCGGCACCCGCCGCTGCCGCCGCCCCGGCCACGCCTGCCGCCGAAGGCCAGGCCCCGGTTGCCGCGCCAGTCGCAGCGCCTGCTGACGCAAATGCTCCGGTGGATGGCCAGGCCCCAGCCGACGAGAACGTGCAGGCGATGGTCGAAGACACCTCGCTGGGCATGGCCCACGACCTGTCCCCATGGGGCATGTACAAGAACGCCGACGTGGTGGTGAAGGCCGTGATGATCGGCCTGGCCATCGCCTCGATCATCACCTGGACCATCTGGATCGCCAAGGGCTTCGAGCTGATGGGCGCCAAGCGCCGCCTGCGTGGCGAGATCGCCGCCCTGAAGCGCTCGGTGAGCCTGAAAGAGGCCAGCGAGGTCTCGAACAAGGAAGGCACCCTGGCCCACACCCTGGTGCATGACGCCCTCGAAGAGATGCGCCTGTCGGCCAACGCTCGCGAGAAGGAAGGCATCAAGGAACGCGTCAGCTTCCGCCTGGAGCGCCTGGTGGCCGCCAGCGGCCGGACCATGAGCAGCGGCACCGGCGTGCTGGCCACCATCGGTTCCACCGCGCCGTTCGTCGGCCTGTTCGGCACCGTGTGGGGCATCATGAACAGCTTCATCGGCATCGCCAAGACCCAGACCACCAACCTCGCCGTGGTCGCCCCGGGCATCGCCGAAGCCCTGCTGGCCACCGCCCTGGGCCTGGTCGCCGCGATCCCGGCCGTGGTCATCTACAACGTCTTCGCCCGCTCCATCGCCGGCTACAAGGCACAGGTGTCCGACGCCTCCGCCCAGGTCCTGCTGCTGGTCAGCCGCGATCTGGACCACCAGGGCAGCGAGCGCGCCGCCCCGCACATGGTGAAAGTGGGGTAAGCCATGGGCCTGCATCTCAACGAAGGTGGCGATGACCTCGCCGAGAACCACGAAATCAACGTCACGCCGTTCATCGACGTGATGCTGGTGCTGCTGATCATCTTCATGGTCGCGGCGCCCCTGGCCACGGTCGACATCAAGGTCGACCTGCCCGCCTCGACCGCGAAGCCCGCGCCGAGGCCCGAGAAGCCGGTGTTCGTCAGCGTCAAGGCCGACAAGAAGCTCTACCTCGGCGACGACGAGGTGGCCCAGCGCGACCAGCTTGGCGCCATGCTCGACGCCAAGACCAAGGGCGACAAGGAAACCACCATCTTCTTCCAGGCTGACAAGGGCGTCGACTACGGCGACCTGATGGAAGTGATGAACACCATGCGCGCCGCCGGCTACCTCAAGGTCGGCCTGGTCGGACTCGAGACGGCAGCCAAGAAATGACGAAAACGCGCTCAAACATGGCGCGCTACGGTGGCAGCCTGGCGATCGTGCTGGGTGTGCACGCGGTCGCCGTGCTGCTGACGCTCAACTGGTCGGTGCCCCAGGCCCTCGAGCTGCCGCCGGCAGCGATGATGGTCGAGCTGGCACCGCTGCCCGAGCCCGCGCCGCCGCCACCGCCCAAGGCCGCCCCGAAACCGCCGACGCCGGTCGAGGAACCGCCACTGCCGAAGCTGGCAGAAGCACCGAAGCCGAAGATCGCCATTCCCAAGCCGCCCAAGCCCAAGGCCAAGCCACAGCCGCCCAAGCCCGAGAAGAAGCTTGAGCCGCCAAAGGACGAACCACCGGCCAAGGACGACGTCGCGGATACGCCGCCGAGCAACACGCCACCGCAGAAGTCGGCGGCGCCACAGCCGAGCATCGCGTCCAACAGCAATGCCCTGCCAAGCTGGCAGAGCGACCTGCTGCGTCACCTGGCCAAGTACAAGAAGTACCCCGAGGACGCTCGCCGTCGCGGACTGCAGGGCATCAACCGCCTGCGCTTTGTGGTCGACGCCGAAGGCAAGGTGGTCTCGTACGCGCTGGCCGGCGGTTCAGGCAGCGCGGCGCTGGACCGGGCCACGCTGGAGATGATCCGCCGTGCCGGCACGGTGCCCAAGCCTCCGGCGGAGTTGCTGAACAATGGCACGATCGAAGTCGTCGCGCCGTTCGTCTACTCGCTGGACCGACGCTGACGTTTTTGTTTCTGTCACAAAACGGCAAGTCTGATAACGTGCGTCTATCAATTGCAGCCGCTATGCTGGGGCCGCAACTTCATGGACGCACGTTATGACCCTCACCGAACTTCGCTATATCGTCACCCTCGCGCAAGAGCAGCACTTCGGCCACGCGGCCGAGCGTTGCCACGTCAGCCAGCCGACCCTGTCGGTGGGCGTGAAGAAGCTCGAGGACGAACTCGGCGTGCTGATCTTCGAGCGCAGCAAGAGCGCGGTGCGCCTCACGCCGGTCGGCGAGAGCATCGTCGCCCAGGCGCAGAAGGTACTGGAGCAGGCCCAAGGTATCCGCGAGCTGGCCCAGGCCGGCAAGAACCAGCTGACCGCGCCACTCAAGGTAGGCGCCATCTACACCGTCGGCCCCTATCTGTTCCCGCACCTGATCCCGCAGCTGCACCGCGTGGCGCCGCAGATGCCGCTGTACATCGAAGAGAACTTCACCCACGTGCTGCGCGAAAAGCTGCGCAACGGCGAACTGGACGCGGTGATCATTGCCTTGCCGTTCAACGAGGCCGACGTGCTGACCCTGCCGCTGTACGACGAGCCGTTCTGCGCGTTGATGCCAGCCGACCACCCGTGGACCGCCAAGGACACCATCGACACCGCCATGCTCAACGACAAGAGCCTGTTGCTGCTCGGCGAGGGCCACTGCTTCCGCGACCAGGTGCTCGAGGCCTGCCCGACGCTGAACAAGGGCGGCGAGGGTTCCAAGCACACCACGGTCGAGTCCAGCTCGCTGGAAACCATCCGCCACATGGTCGCCTCGGGCCTGGGCGTGTCGATCCTGCCGCTGTCGGCGGTGCACAGCCATCATTACGCGCCGGGCGTCATCGAAGTCCGTCCGCTGACCGCGCCCGCACCGTTCCGTACCGTGGCCATCGCCTGGCGCGCCAGCTTCCCGCGGCCGAAGGCCATCGAGATCCTCGCCGACTCGATCCGCCTCTGCTCGGTGGCCAAGCCGCCGGTGGAACAACCGGCCTGAACCCATGACCGAGCTGTCGAACGTCCCGGTCACCACGCTCAAGGGCGTAGGCGACGCCATGGCGGAAAAACTCGCCAAGGTCGGTCTGGAGAACCTGCAGGACCTGCTGTTCCACCTGCCGCTGCGCTACCAGGACCGCACCCGCGTGGTGCCCATCGGCCAGTTGCGTCCAGGCCAGGACGCGGTGATCGAGGGCGTGGTCAGCGGGGCCGACGTGACCATGGGCAAGCGCCGCAGCCTGGTGGTGCGCCTGGGCGACGGCAGCGGCACGCTGAGCCTGCGTTTCTACCATTTCAGCAATGCGCAGAAGGAGGGCCTCAAGCGTGGCACCCACCTGCGCTGCTATGGCGAAGCCCGCCCCGGCGCCTCTGGGCTGGAGATCTACCACCCGGAATACCGGGCGCTGAACGGTGACGAAGCGCCGCCGCCGGTCGAACAGACGCTGACGCCGATCTACCCGACCACCGAAGGCCTGACCCAGCAGCGCCTGCGCCTGCTATGCCAGCAGAGCCTCGGCCTGCTCGGTCCGCGCAGCCTGCCCGACTGGCTGCCCGACGAACTGGCCCGCGACTACCAGCTGGCGCCGCTCAGCGACGCCATCCGCTACCTGCACAACCCGCCAGCAGACGCCGACCTCGAGGAACTCGCCGAGGGCCATCACTGGGCCCAGCATCGTCTGGCCTTCGAAGAGCTGCTGACCCACCAGCTCTCGCAGCAACGCCTGCGCGAAAGCCAGCGTGCCCTGCGCGCGCCAGTACTGCCCAAGGCCACGCGCTTGCCGGCGCAGTACCTGGCCAACCTCGGCTTCAGCCCGACCGGTGCCCAGCAGCGGGTCGGCAACGAGATCGCCTACGACCTCAGCCAGGCGGAGCCGATGATGCGCCTGGTGCAGGGCGATGTCGGCGCCGGCAAGACCGTGGTCGCCGCCCTGGCGGCGCTGCAGGCCCTGGAGGCCGGCTACCAGGTGGCGTTGATGGCGCCCACCGAGATCCTCGCCGAGCAGCATTTCATCACCTTCAAGCGCTGGCTCGAGCCATTGGGCATCGAGGTCGCCTGGCTGGCAGGCAAACTCAAGGGCAAGGCCCGCGCCAGCGCCCTGGAGCAGATCGCCAATGGCGTGCCCATGGTGGTCGGCACCCACGCGCTGTTCCAGGACGAGGTGCAGTTCAAGCACCTGGCCCTGGCGATCATCGACGAACAGCACCGCTTCGGCGTGCAGCAGCGCCTGGCCCTGCGCAAGAAGGGCGTCATGGGCCAGCTGTGCCCGCACCAGCTGATCATGACCGCCACGCCGATCCCGCGCACCCTGGCCATGAGCGCCTATGCCGACCTCGACACCTCGGTCCTCGACGAGCTGCCGCCCGGACGTACCCCGGTGAACACCGTGCTGGTCGCCGACAGCCGCCGCTTCGAGGTGGTCGAGCGGGTCCGCGCCGCCTGTGCCGAAGGCCGCCAAGCCTATTGGGTGTGCACCCTGATCGAAGAGTCCGAAGAGCTGACCTGCCAGGCCGCCGAGAGCACCTTCGAAGAGCTGGGCAGCGCCCTGGGCGAACTGCGCGTGGGCCTGATCCATGGGCGCATGAAGCCTGCGGAAAAGGCCGCGGTGATGGCCGAGTTCAAGGCTGGCGACCTGCAACTGCTGGTGGCCACCACAGTGATCGAGGTCGGCGTCGACGTGCCCAATGCCAGCCTGATGATCATCGAGAACCCCGAGCGCCTGGGCCTGGCCCAGTTGCACCAGCTGCGCGGCCGGGTCGGCCGGGGTAGCGCGGTGAGTTACTGTGTGCTGCTGTACCACCCGCCGCTGTCGCAGATCGGCCGTGAGCGCCTGGGCATCATGCGGGAAACCAACGACGGATTCGTCATAGCAGAGAAGGACCTGGAGCTGCGTGGCCCCGGCGAGATGCTCGGGACCCGCCAGACCGGCCTGCTACAGTTCAAGGTCGCCGACCTGATGCGCGACGCCGACCTGCTGCCGGCCGTGCGCGACGCCGCCCAGGCCCTGCTGGCACGCTGGCCCGACCACGTCAGCCCGTTGCTCGATCGCTGGCTGCGCCACGGTCAACAATATGGCCAGGTGTGACGCCCGTCCCATAATGGATCCAGCTTGTCGGACAGGCTGGTTATACTTCGCGTTTACAGAATGATTGGATACAGGCCATGACTGAAGTTGCCCTGGATACCGCAACCCTACACGCACCGTCTGTCATCCGGCTGTTGCTCGACAAGCTCGGCGTCAGCTTCCGCGAGGTGCCCGAGCACCCGGGGCTGCCGGCCGCCTCGCGGGTACAGGCCGTTCTGCTCGATGACGAGATCGGTGCCTTGATGGTGCTGTTCCCGCAAAGCCAGTTGCTGGACCTCAAGCGCCTTGAAGAGCTGACCGGCCGCAAGCTCAAGGCCGTGCCGCTGGAGCGCCTGAAGCAGATGCTCGACAAGCATCACCTCAAGGCCCTGCCGGCGATTCCCGCCCTGACCAGCTCGCCGTGCCAGTACGAAAAGAGCCTGCTCGACAACGAGACGCTGCTGATCCAGTCCGGCGAAGCCGGCCTGCTCCTGGAAATCGGCAGGACAGCCTTCAAGAAGATGCTGTTCAAGGCCAGCGCCAGCACCTTCGGCCAGCAGATCAGCGATATTCGCCTGAGTTTCGATCAGTTGGACGGCCCTCCCAAGGAAGTCATCCGCGCCGTCCAGGCCTTCACTGCCCGCCGCATCCAGCAACGCCTGGAACAGACCATCGAGATTCCGCCGTTGGCCGACACTGCGCAGAAGATCATCAAGCTGCGCGTCGACCCCAATGCCAGCATCGACGACATCACCGGCGTGGTGGAGACCGACCCGGCCCTGGCCGCGCAGGTGGTCAGCTGGGCTGCCTCCCCGTACTACGCCTCGCCCGGCAAGATTCGCTCGGTGGAGGACGCCATCGTCCGTGTGCTGGGCTTCGACCTGGTGATCAACCTGGCCCTCGGCCTGGCGCTGGGCAAGACCCTGAGCCTGCCCAAGGACCATCCGCAACAGGCCACGCCGTACTGGCAACAGTCGATCTACACCGCCGCGGTGATCGAGGGCCTGACCCGCGCCATGCCGCGCGCCGAGCGCCCGGAAGCGGGCCTGACCTACCTGGCCGGCCTGCTGCACAACTTCGGCTACCTGCTGCTGGCCCACGTCTTCCCGCCGCACTTCTCGCTGATCTGCCGCCACCTGGAGGTCAACCCGCACCTATGCCACAGCTATGTGGAACAGCACCTGCTGGGGATCAGCCGTGAACAGATCGGGGCCTGGCTGATGAAGCTGTGGGACATGCCCGATGAGCTGTCCACGGCCCTGCGTTTCCAGCACGATCCGGCGTACGACGGCGATTATGCGGCGTTCCCCAACCTGGTGTGCCTGGCGACGCGCCTGCTCCGCGCCCGGGGGATCGGTTCGGGGCCAAGGGACGAGATCCCGGATGCCCTGCTCGAGCGCCTGGGGCTGACCCGGGACAAGGCCGAAGAGGTGGTGAACAAGGTGCTGGAGGCCGAGGCCCTGCTGCGCGAGCTGGCGTCGCAGTTCCACGCGCCGCATTCGCATTAAGATCACCCTGTAGGAGATCTCCCAGCCATTCGGGCTACGCTGTCGCGCAGGGAACAGCGTTCCAGCGTGGGAGCGGGCTTGCCCCGCGATCACCAGCGAAGCTGGTGCCAAACACCGCATCGCGGGGCAAGCCCGCTCCCACGGGAATCGCGCTAGCTTTAGCGGTTGGGCAAGACACAGTTCCTCCTACAGGCAGCTTCTGCGCCTGGGGCTCAGGCCTTCTTCTTCGGCTTCAGGTACTTCATCAAGCCCTGGAACCAGATCACCAGCGCCGGATTGCCCTTGATCTGGATGTTCTTCTCCTGAATCCCCTGCATGAACGCCAGCTGCTTGTTACCGGCCTGCAGCGTGGCGAAGCCGTAGGCGGCGTCCTTGAAGGCGATGGCGAAGGCCGGCTGCGGGTGCAGGCCGCCCTTGCTGCTGATGCGCAGGTCCTTGACGATGAAGTGCCGGGCGACCTTGCCGTCGAGCGTCTGCATCTGGAAGACCAGGTCCTTGTCCTGCAGCTGCTGCTGGAACGCCGGGTTGTTGCGGCTGGCCTTGGCCATCAGCAAGCCCATGGCCCAGAGAAGAAAGCGAAACTTCATCAACACGCCTCGAATGAAAAGTGACTGAGTCGCGCAGTTTATCCGTTTCTCGCCCTGTTTATGCAAGTTCGCCGCATTTGCTTACCAGAAACGCAACGGGCGCCTCCTGGCGCCCGTCGGGTGAAACTGTTCGATCACTTTTTCTTGGCAGGTTTGGCCGGGACGTTGACGCTGTCACGCAGGTTCTTGCCTGGTTTGAAAGCGACGGTATTGCTGGCCTTGATCTTCACCGGCTGGCCGGTCTGCGGGTTCTTGCCGGTGCGGGCGCCACGGTGGCGTTTTTCGAAGGTGCCGAAACCGACCAGGGTGACGGTGTCCTTGTCGAGCGCGCCGGTGATGCTGTCGAGAATCGCGTTGAGGACCTGGTTGGCCTTTTCCTTGGTCAGATCGGCCTTTTCGGCGATGACGGCGGCGAGTTCTGGTTTACGCATAGTGAAGCCTCTTTGACGGGATTTCTTGTTGTTATGCCGTGCTGCCGAAGGGAGCAGCGTTCAAGGCACCGCAGGCTCTAGGCTGCGGCAGACGCCAGTGAGGATGGCACGCCGACCGGGGCCGCGCCAGTATCTGGGCGGCCATTGTCGCGGCAAGAACAGGATAATTCCGACAGAACGCCCGCTATTTACGCCATCAAGGGCGGTAACTGGCGATTCAGCGCCAGTTTCTCCATGACCGCGCCGCCGGTCAGGGCGTAGCCCAGCAGCTGGCCATCGGCACCGTGGCAGAGCACTTTCAGGTCGGCGCCGCTGCCTTCGACCACCCAGGTGCCCTCATGGCCGGGCGGCACCGGGGATACCACCAGTGGACAGGCCGGGGTCTTCACGGTGACCGGCATCGGGCCGTAGGCCACCGCGGTCGGGTTGCCGGCCAGGGTCTGGGCCAGGGCACGGGCGCAGGTCATCAGCGGCATGACGTACAGCAGGTTGATGCCGTCGACCTCGGCGCAGTCGCCCAGGGCGAAGATGTTGGCATGGGAGGTGCGCAGCTGACGGTCCACCACCACGCCACGGTTGACCTGCAACCCCGCCGCCGCCGCCAGGTCGGTGCGCGGACGCAGGCCGATGGCCGAGACCACCAGGTCGCAGGGAATCACGCTGCCATCGGACAGGTGCGCCTCGAGTGCCTCCCCTGCACGCTGCAGGCGGGTCAGCACCGGGCCGAGGTGAAAGCGCACACCCAGCCCTTCCAGACCCGCCTGCACGGCCGCCGCGGCAGCTGGGGGCAGCAAGGTCGGCATCACCTGCTCACAGGGGGCGAGGACCTCGCACTGCAGGCCACCCAGGCTGAGATCGTTGGCGAACTCGCAACCGATCAGGCCGGCACCGAGGATCAGCACACGCTGCTTGCCCGCGGCGGCGGCGCGAAAGCGTGCGTAGTCCTCCAGGTCGTTGATCGGGAAGATCAGCTCACCCGCATCGCCTTCGACCGGCACCTGCACGGTCTGCGCACCCCAGGCCAGCACCAGGTCGCGGTATTCCACCGCTTCCTCGCCGATCCACAGGCGCTTGTGGCCCGGGTCGATGCCGCTGATGCGGGTGTGGGTGCGAATCTCGGCCTTTAGCTGCTCGGCCATGGCGCCCGGTTCGGCCATGCACAGGCCATCGGCGTCCTTCTGCTTGGCAAAGCCGGTGGACAGCATGGGCTTGGAGTAGGAGCGACCGTCGTCGGCGGTGATCAGCAACAGCGGCGTGTCGCCGTCGAGCTTGCGAAACTCTCGCGCCAGGTTGTAGCCGGCAAGGCCGGTACCGATGATCACCACGGGGGACGTCATGTCGTGCATTCCTTCTTCAAGCCAGGGTTGTGATCAGCCGATGGCGATCATTTCGAAATCACTCTTGCCCACGCCGCAATCGGGGCACAGCCAGTCTTCCGGTACATCCTCCCAGCGGGTGCCGGGGGCGATGCCGTCGTCCGGCCAGCCTTGGGCCTCGTCGTAGATCAGGCCGCAGACAATACATTGCCACTTCTTCATTTACTGCTGTTCCTCGGTCAGGCTTAGGGGGGCGTTGCAGCTGACGGCCTCATCGCGGGGCAAGCCCGCTCCTACAGGGGACCTGTGGGAGCGGGCTTGCCCGCGAAGGGGCCACCGCGCAATTCGTGGGGGCTTTGTACTGGCCCTGCCAGCAGTATGCAAGCAGTCCGGGCAAACATGCTAAGCTCGCCGCCTCTCTGGCCTGTATCAAGCATACCGACGTGCCGTACGAAACCCCGCAAGCAGCCGCTGTCGCGTGGCTGGCGTATCCGCAGCTGGCGACCAGCCTCGACCAGCCGACCCTGGGCTGGCTGTTCGACGAAGGCTCCCTGACCCGTCGCCTGACCCGCCTCTCCCACGACCACTTCAGCGTCACTCCCCTGTTCGAGGGCTGGCAGCCCCTGCGCGACGACGAGTGCGCCGCCTTGGGCCTGGCGCCTGGCGCGCAGGGCTGGGTGCGCGAGGTCTACCTGCGCGGCCACGGCCATCCGTGGGTGTTCGCCCGCAGCGTGGCCAGTCGCACGGCGCTGGAACGCGGCGGGCTGGACCTGGAGACCCTGGGCAGCCGCTCGCTGGGCGAGCTGCTGTTCTGTGACCAGGCGTTCGTCCGCCACCCGATCGAAGTGTGCAGTTATCCACAGGGCTGGCTGCCCGCCGAGGTCGCCGGCGCCGGATTGTGGGGGCGGCGCTCGCGCTTCGAGCGCGACGGCCTCGACCTGCTGGTGGCCGAGGTGTTCCTGCCCGCCCTGTGGCACGCGGCCAAGGAGGAGAACCGCTGATGTACCTGCAACTGCTCAAGTCGCTCAACCGCCTGCACCCACGGGCCTGGGACTTCATCCAGCTGAGCCGCATGGACCGCCCGATCGGCATCTACCTGCTGCTGTGGCCGACGCTGGTGGCGGTGTGGATCGCCGGCAACGGTTCGCCGACCCTGGCCAACGTGCTGATCTTCGGTTTGGGCGTGGTGCTGATGCGCGCCGCCGGCTGCTGCATCAACGACTTCGCCGACCGCAAGGTGGACGGCCACGTCAAGCGCACCGCTGACCGGCCACTGGCCAGCGGCCGGGTGAAACCCCGCGAAGCGCTGGCGCTGTTCGCCCTGCTGGTGGGGCTGAGTTTCCTGCTGGTGCTGTGCACCAACGCTACCACGGTATGGCTGTCGTTCGGCGCGGTCGCCCTGGCGTTCTGCTACCCGTTCATGAAGCGCTACACCTACTATCCACAGGTGGTGCTGGGCGCGGCGTACTCCTGGGGTATCCCCATGGCCTTCACCGCCGCGGGCGGCGAGCTGCCGGCCAGCGCCTGGCTGCTGTACATCGCCAACCTGCTATGGACGGTGGGCTACGACACCTACTACGCCATGGTTGACCGTGACGACGACCTGAAGATCGGCGTGAAATCCACCGCCATCCTGTTCGGCGAGGCCGACCGGGTGATCATCCTGACCTTGCAGTTGCTGTCGCTGGGCTGCCTGTTGCTGGCGGGTAACCGTTTCGAGCTGGGCGGCTGGTTCCACCTGGGGCTGTTGGCGGCGGCGGTGTGCTTTGCCTGGGAGTTCTGGTCGACGCGCAAGCTGGATCGGGAGTCGTGCTTCAAGGCGTTTCTGCACAACCATTGGGCGGGGATGCTGATTTTTGGCGGGGTGGTGCTGGATTACGCGTTGCGCTGAGGCTCACCGTCTCTGTGGGAGCGGGTTTACCCGCGAATGCGATGGCGGCGGCACCGCAGCATTCGCGGGTAAACCCGCTCCCACAGGGTCAAATATCAACCTTCAGGGCTTGGCGATATGCCAGACGTCCTTCATGCCATCACCGGTGGTCTCCCCGGCCTGCTTGTCCTTGACGAAGGTGTACAGCGGCTTGCCGTCGTAGGCCCACTGCATCTTGCCGTCGTCACGCTTGATCTGCGTCCACTTGCCTTCGGCCTTCTCACCATCGCTGACCATCAACGGCGGCCAGTTCTTGGCGCACTCGCCGTTGCACATGGACTTGCCGCCGGCATCCTTGTCGAAGGTGTACAGCGTCATGCCGTTGTGATCGACCCACATGCCGTCCTTTTCCGTGGCGTGATGAGCCGACGCCACCCCCGGCACTGCCAGCGCAGCGCAAAGGGCCATCCAGCTCAGCGTATGTCGTGTCATTGGAATCACCATTGTTTAGGGGGTGGATTGAATGTCCGCGCCGCCTTCGCGGCCCCCTGAAGCCTAGCCCAGTCACGCAATGTCGCCAGAATGGCCAACACCCTGTCACACAGCTGCAATAATTCCGTTATCTAATGCGGGCCAAGACACCGTTCCTGGGAGAGGTAATTGAGCATGGTTGGCAGAAACATTCTGATCGTCGACGACGAAGCGCCTATCCGCGAGATGATCGCCGTTGCATTGGAAATGGCCGGCTATGACTGCCTCGAGGCCGAGAACTCGCAACAGGCCCACGCCATCATCGTCGACCGCAAGCCGGACCTGATCCTGCTCGACTGGATGCTGCCGGGCACCTCGGGCATCGAGCTGGCCCGCCGCCTCAAGCGCGACGAACTGACCGGCGACATCCCGATCATCATGCTCACCGCCAAGGGTGAAGAGGACAACAAGATCCAGGGCCTGGAAGTCGGCGCCGACGACTACATCACCAAGCCGTTCTCCCCCCGCGAGCTGGTGGCGCGCCTGAAGGCCGTGCTGCGCCGCACCGGCCCGAGCGACAGCGAGGCGCCGATCGAAGTCGGTGGCCTGCTGCTCGACCCGATCAGCCACCGCGTGACCATCGACGGCAAGCCGGCCGAGATGGGTCCCACCGAATACCGCCTGCTGCAGTTCTTCATGACCCACCAGGAGCGCGCCTACACCCGTGGCCAACTGCTCGACCAGGTCTGGGGCGGCAACGTCTACGTCGAGGAACGCACCGTCGACGTGCACATCCGTCGCCTGCGCAAGGCGCTGGGTGAAGCCTATGAAAATCTGGTACAAACCGTCCGCGGCACCGGCTATCGCTTCTCGACCAAGAGCTGATCGAAGCCCCAGCGCCCGCTGTACAAGGACTGTCAATTGAACCAGAACTGGCACGCGACCCTGATTCGCCACATGCTCCTGCTGATCACCGTCTGCCTGATCGGCGGGCTGGTCAGCGGCTACTACGGCTGGAGCCTGGCCATCGGCCTGGCCCTGTACCTGGGCTGGACGCTGAAGCAGCTGCTGCGCCTGCACGACTGGCTGCGCAACCACCAGCCCGACGAAGCGCCCCCCGATGGCTACGGCCTGTGGGGCGAGGTGTTCGACAGCATCTACCACCTGCAACGCCGCGACCAGCGCGTGCGCGGCCGCCTGCAAGCAGTGATCGACCGGGTCCAGGAGTCCACCGCCGCCCTGCGCGACGCGGTGATCATGCTCGACAGCGAAGGCAACCTGGAGTGGTGGAACCGCGCCGCCGAGACCCTGCTGGGCTTCAAGACGCCGCAGGACGGTGGCCAGCCGGTGACCAACCTGGTGCGCCACCCGCGCTTCAAGGAGTATTTCGAGTCGGACAACTACGCCGAGCCGCTGGAGATTCCCTCGCCGATCAACGACCGCCTGCGCGTGCAACTGCACCTGACCCGCTACGGCAACAACGAACACCTGATGCTGGTGCGCGACGTGACCCGCATCCACCAGCTGGAACAGATGCGCAAAGACTTCGTCGCCAACGTTTCCCACGAGCTGCGCACGCCGCTGACGGTGATCACCGGTTACCTGGAGACGCTGCTGGACAACGTCGAGGACGTGAACCCACGCTGGAGCCGCGCCCTGCAGCAGATGAGCGCGCAAGGCTCGCGCATGCAGACCCTGCTCAACGACCTGCTGCTGCTGGCCAAGCTCGAGGCCACCGACTACCCCTCGGACAACCAGCCGGTGCTGGTCGACACCCTGCTTGGCGCCATCAAGAACGACGCCCAGGCCCTGTCCGGCCCGCGCAACCAGCGCATCAGCCTGGAGGCGACGCCCGGCATTCGTCTCAAGGGCAGTGAATCGGAGCTGCGCAGCGCGTTCTCCAACCTGGTGTTCAACGCGGTCAAGTACACCCAGGACGAAGGCAATATCCGCATCCGCTGGTGGGCCGACGAACAGGGCGCGCACCTGAGCGTGCAGGACTCGGGGGTGGGGATCGAGGCCAAGCACCTGCCGCGCCTGACCGAACGCTTCTACCGGGTCGACTCAAGCCGTGCGTCCAATACCGGCGGCACCGGGCTGGGGCTGGCGATCGTCAAGCATGTGCTGATGCGCCATCGCGCACGCCTGGAAATCAGCAGCGTGCCGGGGCATGGCAGCACCTTTACCTGCCACTTCGCGCCGGCGCAATTGGTGTCAAGCAAAGCCTGAGTCATCGCGGGGCAAGCCCGCTCCCACGCACTGCCTAAGCGATCGTGGGAGCGGTCTTGCCCCGCGATGGGACGCATCCCCTTTGCTTTTGCGGCTCCAGCCGCTACATTGGATCCCCCGTGCCAGCCATCGCTGGCACTTTTTTTCTCTTCAATTCAAAGACGGACCCCGTAAAAACTCCATCATGGACCCTTCCCCTGGTATCAGCCTCACCTCGTTGTTCGCCGATTTCGGCATGATTCTCTTCGCCTTGTTCCTGGTGCTGCTCAACGGCTTCTTCGTTGCCGCCGAGTTCGCCATGGTCAAGCTGCGTTCCACCCGGGTCGAATCCATCGCCGAGCTGCACGGCTGGCGTGGCAGCATCCTGCGCAAGGTGCACAACCAGCTCGACGCCTACCTGTCGGCCTGCCAGCTGGGCATCACCCTCGCCTCCCTGGGCCTGGGCTGGGTCGGCGAGCCGGCGTTCGCCCACCTGCTCGAGCCGCTGCTGGCCGCCGTGGGCGTGGACAGCCCCGAGCTGATCAAGGCGATCTCGTTCTTCGTCGCCTTCTTCGTGATCTCCTACCTGCACATCGTGGTCGGCGAGCTGGCACCGAAGTCGTGGGCGATCCGCAAGCCCGAGCTGCTGTCGCTGTGGACTGCCGTGCCGCTGTACCTGTTCTACTGGGCAATGTACCCGGCCATCTACCTGCTCAACGCCAGCGCCAACACCATCCTGCGCATCGCCGGCCAAGGTGAGCCCGGGCCGCACCACGAGCACCACTACAGCCGCGAGGAGCTCAAGCTGATCCTGCACTCCAGCCGCGGCCAGGATCCGAGCGACCAGGGCATGCGCGTGCTGGCCTCGGCCGTGGAGATGGGCGAGCTGGAAGTGGTCGACTGGGCCAACTCCCGCGAAGACATGGTCAGCATCGACGCCCATGCGCCGCTGAAGGAAATCCTCGCCCTGCTGCGCCGTCACAAGTTCAGCCGTTATCCGCTGTATGACGCCGAGCGCGAGGAGTTCACCGGCCTGCTGCACATCAAGGACCTGCTGCTGGAGCTGGCCGAGCTGGACCACCTGCCCGAGACCATCGACCTCGAGGACCTCGCCCGCCCGCTGGAGCGCGTGTCGCGGCACATGCCGTTGTCCCAGCTGCTGGAGCAGTTCCGCAAGGGTGGCGCGCACTTCGTGCTGGTGGAGGAAGCCGATGGCAAGGTGATCGGCTACCTGACCATGGAAGACGTGCTGGAGGTGCTGGTCGGCGATATCCAGGACGAACACCGCAAGACCGAGCGCGGTATCCTCGCCTACCAGCCGGGCAAGCTGCTGGTACGCGGTGATACGCCGCTGTTCAAGGTCGAGCGCCTGCTGGGCGTCGACCTCGACCATATCGAGGCGGAAACCCTGGCCGGCCTGGTCTACGAGACCCTCAAGCGCGTGCCCGAGGAAGAGGAAGTGCTGGAGGTCGACGGCCTGCGCATCATCATCAAGAAGATGAAAGGGCCGAAGATCGTGCTGGCCAAGGTGCTCAAGCTCGATTGATATCCCTGGGGCTGCTTTGCAGCCCTATCGCGGCACAAGGCCGCTCCTACAATAGATCGCATTCCCCTGTAGGAGCGGCCTTGTGCCGCGAAAGCCTCAAGGGTTGCCGGCAGTAAAATCCGGTAACCCGCCAATCGGCCGGTCGAACTGATACGGTATCGACTCCAGCGCCAACCCCACATTGCGCTGCACCACGAAATGCAGGTGCGGCCCGCTGCTGTTGCCGGTGTTGCCCGACTTGGCCAGCGCCTGCCCCTGGGCCACCCGCTGCCCCTCGCCCACCACCACCGAGCCGCGCATCAGGTGCAGGTACACGCCCATGGTGCCGTCCGGGTGCAGGATCCTGACGAAGTTGCCCGCCGGGTTGTTGCCCCGCCCGCTCTGGTTGTTCTCGATCTTCACCACCACCCCACCCCGCGCCGCGATGATCGGCGTGCCCTCGGGCATGGCGATGTCCATGGCATAGCGCCCCTTGGGCCCGAAGTGGCTGAAGCGGCCGTTGGGACCCTGGCTCAGACGAAACGGCCCGCCCTTCCAGGGGAAGGGATAGCGATAGCCCTGCGGGCGCTGGCCCGGGTCGCCCATGGCATAGCGAAACTTGGTGTCGTACCTGAGGCTGCTCCCCTGGCGGGCCTGGACCACGCTGAGCACCTGGGTAGAGCGCGGCGGCACCAGCCGTCGGACGATGCGCGGGGCGTTGCCGCCCTGGGCATTGGCCAGGCGCTCCACGCGCAGCTCTACCTCCATGGGCACGAACAGTTCGTTGCGGGCGACAAAGCGCACGCCACCGGCAAAGGACTCGGTCTTCAGGCGAACCTGGCCATCCAGGCGCTCGACCATGGGCTCACGGAACACAAAGGCTTTCGACCCAGGGCTCGGTCGGTCGGAGTAGGAGACCACGCCGAAGGTGTCGGTAGTCTTGTAGACGGTCATGCCCAGGCACGACGCCGAGGCCGTGAGCAAGGCACAGAACAGCAGCAGGCGGGCGGGCGGCATGATGGTGGCTTTTTGACAGTTGTGTTCTGTCGAAGCCTAGCAGCCGGATTTGAGAGGGATATGACAGTTGGTCGGGCGAAGTGCCGGATGGGTAACGTGGGAGCGGGCTTGCCCCGCGATGACGACGGTGGCCATACCACCACTATCGCGGGGCAAGCCCGCTCCCACAAAATCCGCTCCGACCTGTCGCGGTGCTCAAGCGGCCATCAGGCGCCGGGCGTGAAGTGCTTCTGCGCCGTGCCGCGAGCGATCAGCCGCGACAGGTAGTCGAGCTTCTGCGCATCCTGGTCGACGAACTTGAAGGTCAGTTGCAGCCAGTCGCTCTCAGGCTTGGGTTCCAGCGCCGCAATGGCGTGCAGGTAGCCGTTCAGCCGCGCCGTTTCGGCATTCTCGCCTTGCTCCAGGTCCAGCACCGCGCCTTCGAGCACTTGCGGCAGGTTGGTGCCGCGGCGCACCACCAGCAGGGCTTCCTTGAGGCTCAGGGCCTTGATCATGCACGGCTGGGTGCCACTGGACAGGCGCAGTTGGCCTTGGCCACGGCCGGTCTGGGCCGCCGCGGCGGCAGTCTTCGGCGTGGGGGCGTTGATCAGCGGCTTGGCCGCCGCTGCCACGGGCGCGGCGGCGGGCGCGGTTACCTTGGCCGCGTCTGGACGACCGCCGGTCAGGGCGCTGAGCGAGTCGTTGGCAAACGCCGAGTTGACCCGCGCCGGCGCGCTGGACATCAGGGCATCGAGCTTGCCGATCTTGGTCAGCGACTTCTTCACCTTGGTCAGCAGCTGCTCGTTGGTGAACGGCTTGCCGACGAAATCGGAAACACCGGCCTGGATGGCCTGGATCACGTTTTCCTTGTCACCACGGCTGGTCACCATGATGAACTGCATGGTCTTCATCTCTTCCTGCTGGCGGCACCAGGTCAGCAGCTCGAGGCCGGACATCTCGGGCATCTCCCAGTCGCACAGGACCAGGTCGAAACGTTCCTTTGCTCAGCATGGCCATGGCCTTGCGACCGTTGACCGCGTCCTCGATCACCACGCCGGGAAAGGCGTTGCGCAGGCACTTTTTTACCAGGTCGCGGATGAACGGGGCATCGTCCACGACCAGCACATTCACTTTACTCATCGATACTCCTCTTGAATCCCGGCTAGCATACCGCCGACTGATGGCCATTTGCCAAACCACTGGTCACGCCGGGACTTCTCACACGGTTCGCGGGTGCCTGCTGGTGCTCGACCGCAAACGAAAACGCCCGGCGGTTGCCGGGCGTTCATGCTCGGGAGCAATCCTATTTATCGTCCGGTTCAGCCGGAACATTAGCGATTTCGCCCTCATCGAACGCTTCGCCCTGCACCTCGGCTTTCATGCGCTTGAGGCCCATGTGGCGCACGTCGGTGCCGCGCACCAGGTAGATCACCAGCTCCGAAATGTTGCGCGCGTGGTCGCCGATGCGCTCCAGCGAACGCAGGGCCCAGATCACGCTGAGCACGCGGGAGATCGAGCGCGGGTCTTCCATCATGTAGGTGACCAGCTCGCGCAGCGCGGTCTTGTATTCGCGGTCGATGGTCTTGTCGTACTGGGCCACCGACAGCGCCAGGTCGGCGTCGAAACGGGCGAAGGCGTCCAGCGCGTCGCGGACCATGTTGCGCACCTGGTCGCCGATGTGGCGCACCTCGACGTAGCCGCGTGGCGACTCGCCTTCCTCGCACAGCTGGATGGCGCGGCGGGCGATCTTGGTCGATTCGTCACCGATGCGCTCCAGGTCGATCACCGACTTGGAGATGCTGATGATCAGGCGCAGGTCGGAGGCCGCCGGCTGGCGACGGGCTAGGATCCGCACGCACTCCTCGTCGATGTTGCGCTCCATCTGGTTGATCTGTTCATCGACCTCGCGCACCTGCTGGGCCAGGCCCGAATCGGCCTCGATCAGCGCGGTGACGGCGTCGTTCACCTGCTTCTCGACCAGGCCGCCCATGGCCAGCAGGTGGCTGCGCACCTCCTCGAGCTCGGCGTTGAACTGCTGGGAGATGTGGTGGGTAAGGCTTTCTTTGTTGATCATGCTTTCGCTCCGCGAAGAAGCTGCAAGCCTCAAGCTGCAAGCTTCAAGTGGTTCGTGTCATTCCCTGGCCGCTTCTTCTTGCAGCTCGCAGCTTGAAGCTTGCAGCTGCGCCAAAGGCGCCGTTAGCCGTAGCGACCGGTGATGTAGTCTTCGGTCTGCTTCTTCGCCGGGTTAGTGAACAGGGTGTCGGTATCACCGAATTCGACCAGTTTGCCCATGTACATGAACGCGGTGTAGTCCGAAACGCGGGCCGCCTGCTGCATGTTGTGGGTGACGATGACGATGGTGTACTTGGATTTCAGTTCGTAGATCAGCTCTTCGACCTTCAGCGTCGAGATCGGGTCCAGCGCCGAACACGGTTCATCGAGCAGCAGCACTTCCGGTTCCACGGCGATGGTACGGGCGATCACCAGACGCTGCTGCTGGCCACCGGACAGGCCCAGGGCCGAGTCATGCAGGCGGTCCTTGACCTCGTCCCACAGCGCCGCGCCCTTCAGCGCCCACTCGACGGCTTCGTCGAGCACGCGCTTCTTGTTGATGCCCTGGATGCGCAGGCCGTAGACCACGTTCTCGTAGATGGTCTTGGGGAACGGGTTGGGCTTCTGGAACACCATGCCCACGCGGCGGCGCAGCTCGGCCACGTCCTCGCCCTTGCGGTAGATGTTGTTGCCGTACAGGTTGATGGCGCCTTCCACGCGGCAGCCATCGACCAGGTCGTTCATGCGGTTGAAGGTCCGCAGCAGCGTGGACTTGCCGCAGCCGGACGGGCCGATGAAGGCAGTCACGCGCTGCTTGGGGATGTTCAGGCTGACGTCGAACAGCGCTTGCTTGTCGCCGTAGAACAGGGACAGCCCAGGTACTTCGATGGCCACGGTCTCTTCGGCCAGGCGCAGGCTCTGCTTGTCGCGGCCCAGGGCCGACATGTCGATGCCGTGGGCGTGGGATTCATGCTGCATGGTCAACTCCATACGCTATCAATTCGTTTCAAAGGGCCGCCCGGTGTTCGGGCGGCACGCTTGCAATCAGGATCAGTGGTCGAGGGCCTTGTACTTCTCGCGCAGGTGGTTACGGATCCACACCGCCGAGAGGTTGAGGGTGGCGATCACCAGCACCAGCAACAGCGCGGTGGCGTACACCAGCGGCCGCGCGGCCTCGACGTTGGGGCTCTGGAAGCCGACGTCGTAGATGTGGAAGCCCAGGTGCATGATCTTCTGGTCCAGGTGCAGGTACGGGTAGTTGCCATCCACCGGCAGCGACGGCGCCAGCTTCACCACACCCACCAGCATCAGCGGCGCCACTTCGCCGGCGGCGCGAGCCACGGCGAGAATCATGCCGGTCATCATGGCCGGGCTGGCCATCGGCAGGACGATCTTCCACAGGGTCTCGGCCTTGGTCGCGCCCAGGGCCAGCGAGCCCTCGCGCACGGTCCGCGGAATCCGCGCCAGGCCTTCCTCGGTGGCCACGATCACCACCGGCACCGCCAGCAGCGCCAGGGTCAGCGAGGCCCACAGCAGGCCTGGGGTGCCGAGGGTCGGCGCCGGCAGCGACTCGGGGAAGAACAGCCGGTCGATCGAGCCACCCAGCACATAGACGAAGAAGCCCAGGCCGAACACGCCGTAGACGATCGCCGGAACGCCGGCCAGGTTGTTCACCGCGATGCGGATCAAGCGGGTCACCGGGCCCTGCTTGGCGTACTCGCGCAGGTACACCGCCGCCAGCACGCCGAACGGGGTGACGATCACGGCCATGATCAGGGTCATCATCACGGTGCCGAAGATGGCCGGGAAGATACCACCCTCGGTATTGGCCTCACGCGGGTCGTCGCTGAGGAACTCCCACACCTTGGCGAAGTAGGCGCCCATCTTGGTCAGGCCGGACATGGCGTTCGGCTGGATGGCGTGGACCACCTTGCTCAGGTTGATCTCCACCTCGCGGCCGTTGCCGTCGCGGGCTACCAGGCTGTCGCGGGCGAAGGCCTGGTGCAGGCCGGTCAGACGCTCCTCGATGGCCTTGTAGCGATTGTTCAGCTCGGCGCGCTCGGCGTCCATGTCGGCCTGGGCGGCGGCATCCAGCTTGCCATCCAGTTCCAGCTTGCGGCCGTGCAGGCGCAGGCGCTCGAGGCCATGGTTGATGGCGCCGATATCCTTCTTCTCCAGCTTCACCAGCTGGTCGTTGAGTTCGCTGGCGCGCTTGAGGCGCGTCTGCAGCTCAGTCCAGGCCTCGGGGCCCTGGGCGACCACGCGGCCTTCTTCCTTGACGCTGACCAGGTAGCCATAGAAGTTGCCCCACTCGCGGCGCTCCAGGGCGATCAGATCGACAGGCTTTTGCTGGTCGACCAGCCACTCGCCCACGACCCAGGTGAAGTCAGTGCCGTTGAGGTCACGGTTACCGACCTTGATCAGCTCGCGGGTCATGAACTCCGGGCCCTGCTCGGGCACCGGCAGGCCGGCACCCTTGAGGCGTTCGCGGGGTACTTCTTCCTTCTGTACCACTTCACCGATGACCACGTGGTCGGCCTGGCCCGGCACCTTGTAGGTGGCCTGGACCAGGTCGGCCGGCCAGAAGTGGCCCAGGCCGCGCACGGCGATCACGGCCAGCAGGCCGACGGTCATGATGACCGCCATGGCGACCGCGCCACCACTGATCCAGACGCCGGGGGCGCCGCTCTTGAACCAGCCTTTGAGGGAATCCTTTTTCACGGATCTCTACCTTTCTATCAAAGCGACGAGTATTTCTTGCGCAGGCGCTGGCGAATCAGCTCGGCCAGGGTGTTCATCACGAAGGTGAACATCAGCAGCACGAGGGCGGCGAGGAACAGCACACGATAGTGGCTGCCGCCGACTTCCGATTC
Organism: Pseudomonas sp. TE31087; assembly: GCF_057284075.1. Taxonomy (NCBI): domain Bacteria; kingdom Pseudomonadati; phylum Pseudomonadota; class Gammaproteobacteria; order Pseudomonadales; family Pseudomonadaceae; genus Pseudomonas; species Pseudomonas sp. TE31087. Next base: position 4,385,072 of record NZ_JBXVNN010000001.1, on the reverse strand, counting down.
GGGCATTTCCACGGCCACGTTGGCGGCCAGGGTGCGCATGCCCTCGAACAGGTTCATCTCCATCACCGGGGTGTTGCCGGTGGCCATCAGCACGATCATGGTCTCGCCCACCGCACGGCCCATGCCGATCATCAGCGCCGAGAAGATGCCCGGGCTGGCGGTGAGGATGACCACGCGGGTCAGGGTCTGCCACGGCGTGGCGCCCAGCGCCAGCGAACCCAGGGTCAGGCTGCGCGGCACGCTGAACACGGCGTCTTCGGCGATGGAGTAGATGTTCGGGATGACCGCGAAGCCCATGGCGATACCGACCACCAGGGCGTTGCGCTGGTCGTAGGTGATGCCGAGGTCGTTGCTGATCCACAGGCGCATGTCGCCCTTGAAGAACCAGCTCTCGAGGAACGGACTCATGTACAGGGCAAACCAACCGATCACCAGGATCACCGGGATCAGGATCGCCGCTTCCCAGCCATCCGGGATGCGCAGGCGGATCGACTCCGGCAGGCGGCTCCAGCTGAAGCCGGCGAGCAGGATGCCGATCGGCATGATCACGAACAGGCTGAACACGCCCGGCAGGTGACCTTCGAGGTACGGCGCGAGGAACAGGCCGGCGAAGAAGCCGAGGATCACCGTCGGCATCGCTTCCATCAGCTCGATCACCGGCTTGACCTTGCGGCGCATGCCCGGGGCCATGAAGTAGGCGGTGTAGATGGCGGCGGCGATGGCCAGCGGCGCGGCCAGGATCATCGCGTAGAACGCGGCCTTGAGCGTACCGAAGGTCAGCGGCGACAGGCTCAGCTTGGGTTCGAAGTCGGTGTTCGAGGCGGTCGACTGCCAGACGTACTTAGGCTCGTCGTAGTTCTCGTACCAGACCTTGCCCCACAGCGCGCTGAAGGAGATCTCCGGGTGCGGGTTGCGCAGGCTCAGCGGCAGCAGCTTGCCGCCTTCCTCGATGATGATGCGGTTGGCGCGCGGCGACAGGGCCAGCACGCCCGCGCCTTCGGCGACCGGCTCGACCAGCAGGGTGCGGTGCGCGGTGCTGTGGAACACACCGAGCTTGCCTTCGCTGTCCAGGGCGATGAAGCCCTTGCGACGCTCTTCGGCGTCGATCTGCACCACCGGGGCCTTGCCCAGCTGGAAGCTGCGGATCAGCTTGAAGCGCGACTCGCCATCCGGATCGCGGGCCATGAACCACTGGCTCAGGCCGCCCTTGGAGTCACCGAAGATCAGCGAGATGCCGCCGACCAGCTGGGCGGTCGCGGTGATTTCGGCGTTGCCGTCTTCCAGCAGCTTGTAGCGGCCATTGAGGCTCTTGTCGCGCAGGCTGAACACATCGGCGGTGGCGCGGCCGTTGACCACGTACAACCACTGCTGGCGCGGGTCGATGAAGATGTTCTTCACCGCCTCTGTCATCTGCGGCAACTCGATGCGGTTCTGCTCGATGGTGACCTCGTCGGTCATCATGTTTTCGGTGCGAGACAGTTCGACCACCTGCAGGTGCGCGCCGGTGGAGCCGGCCAACAGCAGGGTGTCGCCATTGACGTTGACGCTCACGTGTTCCAGCGCGCGGCCCTGGTCATCCAGGGTGAACAGGTCCTGACCATAGGGGTAGTCGATACCCGGCTCGATGGTCTTCTTGTTGTCCGGATAGGTGATCTTGTAGGTGTGGTGGAACACCAGCGCCTGGCCATTGGACAGGCCCAGCACCACCAGCGGGCTGCCAGGCTGGTCGGTGCTGATCGAGCTGACCTGGGCGCCGGCGGGCAGCGGCAGGTCGACGCGCTTCAGTTCGTTGCCGGTCTTGGTGTCGAAGAACAGCGCCTGGCCCTTGTCGGACACACGCATGCCCACGAGGTTCTGCTCCTCGAGGGCGATCATCAGGGGTTTGCCGGCGTCCTGTTGCAGCCAGGTCGGCTCCAGGGCCTTCTTGCTGGTCAGTTCGGCACCCTGGAACAGCGGCAGCACCACATAGGCCAGGTAGAAGAAGATCAGCGTGATCGCTGCCAGCACGGCGAGGCCGCCCACCAGGACGTACCAGCGGGTCAGGCGGTCCTTGAGGGCGCGCATGCGGCGCTTGCGTTGCAACTCGGGCGTATTGAAATCAATGCGCACGGGAGGAGAATTTTGGGTCATTGTGGAGTTGGCCAGATCATTCATGCGCACACCCTAGCGGTCCCGTATGACAAAAACATGACAGTGCAGTGACGCAAAAAAGCCCGCCGCTCAGGAGCCCTGGCTTCGGACTAAGGAATTCGTGGAGGAGGCCGGGCATAGTTGGCACCGGCCTCATCCTCAGTTACTTACTTCTTTGCAACGTTACCCGCGTGGGACAGGCCCAGGTCGGCCAGGGTCTTGTCGACCACTTTGGCTGGCAGCGGGATGTAGCCGTCCTTCACGACAACTTGCTGGCCGGCCTGCGACAGCACCAGCTTGACGAACTCGGCTTCCAGCGGGGCCAGAGGCTTGTTCGGGGCCTTGTTGACGTAGACGTAGAGGAAGCGCGACAGCGGGTAGGTGCCGTTCAGGGCGTTGGCTTCGTTGTCTTCGACGAAGGTGCCGCCGTCTTTCTTGGCCAGAGGCACGGTCTTGACGCTGGCGGTCTTGTAGCCGATGCCCGAGTAGCCGATGCCGTTCAGCGAGGAGCTGATCGACTGCACGACCGAGGCCGAGCCAGGTTGTTCGTTGACGTTAGGCTTGAAGTCGCCTTTGCACAGGGCTTCTTCCTTGAAGTAGCCATAGGTGCCCGATACCGAGTTGCGGCCGAACAGCTGGATTGGCTTGTTGGCCAGGTCGCCGGTCACGCCGACGTCACCCCAGGTCTTGATCTCGCTCTTGCCACCGCACAGGCGGGTGGAGGAGAAGATGGCGTCGACCTGAGCCATGGTCAGGCCCTTGATCGGGTTGTCCTTGTGCACGAACACGGCCAGGGCGTCGACGGCGACCGGGATGGCGGTCGGCTTGTAGCCGTACTTCTGCTCGAAGGCCTGCAGCTCGACGTCCTTCATCTTGCGGCTCATCGGGCCCAGGTTGGCGGTGCCTTCGGTCAGCGCGGGTGGCGCGGTGGAGGAGCCGGCGGCCTGGATCTGGATGTTTACGTTCGGATATTCCTTCTTGTAGGCCTCGGCCCACAGGGTCATCAGGTTCGCGAGGGTGTCGGAACCGACGCTGGAGAGGTTGCCCGATACACCGGTGGTCTTGGTGTAGGTCGGGATTGCAGGATCGACAGCGGCGACCGCATTGGCGGCAGCGACGCCAGCGGCGGCAAAGGTCAGGGCCGCCATCAAACGCTTCAGTTTCATGCCTTGCTCCTAGCAGGAATATCGTGGGTTGTGAGATGGAACGGGCCCAAGTATCTGCAGGCCGCATGAACACTCTATGACTCGAATATGACAATTGGATGAAAGGCCATCACCGGGAACCGGGATGGCCTTTACAGGATGTTGCAGAGGAGGAGTTTAGAGCGGGTGTCAGCGTTTACGAGCGAGCAAATAGGTGCCCACCAGCAGACCAACGGCACACAGGCACGCCACGTAGTAGGCTGGCGCCATCGGGCTGAACTTGAGCAGCGCGGTCACCACCATCGGCGTCAGCCCGCCAAAGATCGCGTAGGCCAGGTTGTAGGAGAACGACAGGCCGCTGAAGCGCACCACCGGCGGGAACGCCTTGACCATCACGTACGGCACGGCACCGACAATGCCCACGCACAGGCCGGTCAGGGCGTACAGCGGGAACAGCAGGTCCGGGCGGGTCGGCAGGCTGTGGTAGAAGGCCCAGGACGACGCCAGCAGCGCCAGGCTGCCGACGATGAACACGCGCCCGGCGCCAAAACGGTCGGCCAGGCTGCCAGCCCCGATGCAGCCCAGGCTGAGCAGCACGATGGCCAGGCTGTTGGCCTTGAGCGAGTCGGTGGGGCTGACGTGATAGAGGCTCTGCAGCAAGGCCGGGGTCATCAGGATGATCACCACGATGCCGGCCGACAGCAGCCAGGTGAGCAGCATCGACAGGATGATCGCGCCGCGATGGTCGCGCAGCACCGCGCGCAGCGGCAGTTCCTCGGCCAGCGCCTTGCGCGCCTGCATCTCGGCGAACACCGGGGTCTCATGCAGCCAGCGGCGCAGGTAGACCGCGAAGAAGCCGAACACCCCACCGAGCAGGAACGGGATACGCCAGGCGTAATCAGCCACTTCCTCGGGGGTGTAGAGCGTGTTGATCAGGGTCGCCACCAGCGAGCCAAGCAGGATGCCCGAGGTCAGGCCCGCAGTCAGGGTGCCGCAGGCATAGCCGGTGTTGCGCGCCGGCACGTGCTCGGAAACGAACACCCAGGCCCCCGGCACCTCGCCGCCGATGGCCGCGCCCTGAATCACCCGCATCAATAGCAGCAGGATCGGCGCCCACAGGCCGATCTGCGCATAGGTGGGCAGCAGGCCCATCACCAGGGTCGGCACCGCCATCAGGAAGATGCTCAGGGTGAACATCTTCTTGCGCCCGAGCAGGTCGCCGAAGTGGGCCATGACGATACCGCCCAGGGGGCGCGCCAGGTAGCCGGCGGCAAAGATGCCGAAGGTCTGCATCAGGCGCAGCCACTCGGGCATGTCGGCGGGGAAGAACAGTTTGCCGACCACCGTGGCGAAGAACACGAAGATGATGAAGTCGTAGAACTCCAGGGCTCCGCCGAGGGCGGACAGCGAGAGGGTCTTGTAGTCACTGCGGGACAACGGCCGGGACGGCTGCTCGATACTGCTCTGCACGGAGGTCATCGCTGTTCTTTCTCTTGTAGGTCTGCGGACCGCTTGGCATGCGGCTTCTGGATTGGCTAGGCAGCGAAGATAGCAAATTGCCGAGCCGCGCTCATAGCGGTACAAAATCCATACAGATATTCATGAATGTGCGGTCGTCGCTGGCTGTGCAGGTATATATACTGCCCGCTCGTAGGAAAAGGTTGCTTCCATTGTGGGAAGTTGTGCGAAAACGTCGGTCATTGTTGTCAGACTGTTTCGCAGAGTTTCCCTTTGGCCGCCTCGCGAAGCGAAATCAGCGTAGTATGCGTGTTGCTGAATCGTTTTTACGGCGTCCTTCATTGCGCCACCAACGAAGCTTCACGGGTCAGAGGCCCCACGGCATGATTGAGCTCGAACAAGAAGATCCTATCCCGCAGGGCGACCTGGCCTTGCAGATCACCGCGCTGCCACGCGAGACCAATGGTTTCGGCGATATCTTCGGCGGCTGGCTGGTCGCCCAGATGGACCTGGCCGGCACCGCCATGGCCAGCCGCGTCGCCGGTGGCCGGGTGGCCACGGTGGCCATCGACCGCATGGCCTTCCTGGTGCCGGTGGCGGTGGGCGCGCAGCTGTCCTTCTATACCCAGACCCTGGAGATCGGTCGCAGCTCGATCCAGATGATGGTCGAAGTGTGGAGTGACGACCCGCTGTCCAGCGAATGGCGCAAGGTCACCGAAGCCGTGTTCGTGTTCGTCGCCATCGATGGCAGCGGTCGCACCCGCTCGGTGCCTCGTCGCTGAGCCGAGCGAGCGGTAAACTCATTGCACGTCACCGGGTCCAACGGCCTGACAGACAATCAATGAGACGAGCGCAATGGCTAACTTCACGGTCGAGACCGAGCTTCACGGCGAACTCAATTGCTGGCGCATCACCAGCGAGCATGCCGAACTATTGATCGCCCAGCAGGGCGCGCAAGTCCTTAGCTACCAGCGGATCGGCGAACCGCCGCTGCTGTGGCTGAGCGACCAGGCCATCTTCCGCAAGGGCAAGTCGGTGCGCGCTGGCGCGCCGGTATGCTGGCCGTGGTTCGGCATCTTCGAGCGCAACCCGGAGTCGGTCAAAGCCATGTTCAAGGGCGAACAACCACCGGCCCACGGCCTGGTGCGCGGGCGCGACTGGCAGTTGCTGGGGGCCGAGGAGCAAGGCGACAACCTGCGGATCGAATTCGAACTGCCCGAAGCCCAGGGCGACCTGCCCGGTTGGGCCCACGAGGTCCAGCTCAAGCTGCTGGTGGAACTGGGCGACCAGCTGAAGCTGACCCTGACCAGCTACAACCTCGGCAATACCGACGTCACCCTGAGCCAGGCCCTGCACAGCTACTTCGCGGTAAGCGACGTGCGTCAGGTGCAGGTGGAAGGCGTGGACGGGTTGGCCTATATCGAAACCCTGGCCAACTGGGAGCAGCGCCAGCAGCAGGGCAACCTGGGCTTTACGGGCGAGACCGATCGCATCTACCTGAACGCCCCCGAGCGCCTGGCCATCGTCGACCCCCACTGGAACCGACGCATCACCCTGCAGGCCGGCGGCTCACGCACCGCGGTGATCTGGAACCCCTGGACCGAGCGCGCTCGCGACCTGCCGGACATGGCCGACGATGGCTGGCAGCGCATGCTGTGCATCGAGACGGCGAATGTGATGGATGACCTGGTGGTGCTCAAGCCGGGGGCGAGTCATGCGATGAGCGTGGCGATCGGTAGCGAAGTGCTCTGAGGTTTCCGGGACCGCTACGCGGTCCTTTCGCGACACAAGGCCGCTCCCACAGGATTCGCGTGATCCCTGTGGGAGCGGCCTTGTGTCGCGATGGGCTGCAAGCAACCCAGAATGCGTTACAGGTCGGCGTCTTCCACCACCCTCACCTGCCCCGCCTCCAGCGCATACGCCGCATCCGCCAGGTCATTGCTGACCGCCTCCACCTTCAGCGTGCCGGTCACCCACAACGGCGTGTAGATGTCGTCGATCTTCAAACCTTTCGGATAACGCACCAGCACCAGCTGGTTCGGCGGCGGTGGCGGAACATGGATACAGGCGCCCGGGTACGGCACCAGGAAGAACAACGTGCTGTTGCCTTTCGCATCGCTCTCCAACGGCACCGGATACCCGCCCAGGCGGATCTGCTTGCCGTTCATCGCTGCCACGGTCTTGGTCGAGTACATTACCGCAGGCAAGCCCTTGCTCTGCTTCAGGCCACCCTTGGCAGTGAAGGTCCCCTGGGCTTCCGGGGAGTCGTGGTCGATCTCGGGCATCTGCTCGAGGGCTTTCTGGTCCGACTTGGGCATCAGCTCCAGCCAGTCGGTCTCGGGCAGTTCGGCATGGGCCAGGGCGCTGGCCAGCAGCAGGGGGACGAGGAATAACGCACGCATGGGAATGCTCGGCAACTCGGGATTGAATTGCCGGGCATTCTAGCCTGTGTTCAGTTCTTCTTGATGAAGCCGTAGATCACCAGAAGGATGATCGCGCCGACCAGGGCCCCGAAGAAGCCTGCGGCCTGCCCGGCCTGGTAGATGCCCAGGGCTTGCCCGCCATAGGTGGCGGCCAGGGAGCCGGCGATACCAAGGAGGATGGTCATGATCCAGCCCATGCTGTCGTCACCCGGTTTCAGGAAACGCGCCAGCAGGCCGACGATCAGGCCAATGAAGATGGTTCCAATGATGCCCATGGCAATCCCTCTGTGATGAACATGAAACATGCCAAAGCCTAGTCAGCGCTTTGGCATGTTGCCATCTCAGAGCGGCATTGCCGGCCAGAAGTTCGATCAGCCGGCGATCAACGCCTCTACTTCGGCGATCTTGGCCTTGAGGGTGGCCATGTCGGCGCAGCGCAGGGTGGCATGGCCGACCTTGCGCCCGACCTTGAATGCCTTGCCGTAGTGGTGCAGGTGGCAATCGTCGATGGCCACGACCTTGTCCACCGGCGGTACTTCGCCGATGAAGTTGAGCATGGCGCTCTCGCCGACCTTGGCGGTCGAACCCAGCGGCAGGCCGGCGACGGCACGCAGGTGGTTCTCGAACTGGCTGCACTCGCTGCCTTCGATAGTCCAGTGCCCGGAGTTGTGCACGCGCGGGGCGATCTCGTTGGCCTTCAGGCCGCCGTCGACTTCGAAGAACTCGAAGGCCATGACGCCGACATAGTCCAGCTTCTGCAGCACCCGACCGACGTAGTCTTCGGCCAGGGCCTGCAGCGGGTGCGCGTCGCTGGCCACCGACAGTTTCAGGATGCCGCTGTCGTGGGTGTTGTGCACCAGCGGGTAGAAGCGGGTTTCGCCATCGCGGGCACGCACGGCCACCAGCGACACTTCGCCGGTGAACGGTACGAAACCTTCCAGCAGGCAAGGCACGCTACCCAGCTCGGCGAAGGTATCGACCACGTCCTCAGGCTTGCGCAGGACCTTCTGGCCCTTGCCGTCATACCCCAGGGTGCGGGTCTTGAGCACGGCCGGCAGGCCGATGCTGGCGACGGCGGCATCCAGGTCCGCTTGCGAGAGGATGTCGGCAAAAGCCGGGGTCGGAATCCCCAGGTCGCGGAACATGCTCTTCTCGAACAGACGATCACGGGCGATGCGCAGGGCCTCGGCACTCGGGTAGACCGGCACGAACTGCGAAAGGAAGGCGACGGTTTCCGCCGGCACGCTCTCGAACTCGAAGGTCACCAGGTCGACTTCGTCGGCCAGCTGGCGCAGGTGGTCCTGGTCGCCGTAGTCGGCGCGCAGGTGCTCGCCCAGCGGGGCGGCGCAGGCGTCCGGGGCCGGGTCGAGGAAGGCGAAGTTCATGCCCAGCGGGGTGCCCGCCAGGGCCAGCATGCGGCCCAGTTGGCCGCCACCGATTACACCGATCTTCATAGCGTCAACCTCAAGCCTGGCGCGGATCTGGATTGTCCAGAACGGTGTCGGTCTGCTCGGTGCGGAACTGCTTGAGCGCCGCGTGGAACTGCGGGTACTTGGCGCCCAGGATGCTCGCCGACAGCAGCGCGGCGTTGATCGCGCCGGCCTTGCCGATGGCCAGGGTGGCCACGGGAACACCAGCTGGCATCTGCACGATCGACAGCAGCGAATCGACACCCGACAGCATCGACGACTGCACCGGCACGCCCAGCACCGGCAGGTGGGTCTTGGCGGCGCACATGCCCGGCAGGTGGGCGGCGCCGCCAGCACCGGCGATGATCACCTCGATGCCGCGGCCTTCGGCCTCCTCGGCGTACTGGAACAGCAGGTCCGGGGTACGGTGGGCGGAAACCACCTTCACCTCGTAGGGAATGCCGAGTTTTTCCAGCATATCGGCGGTGTGGCTAAGGGTGGACCAATCGGACTTGGAGCCCATGATCACGCCAACCAGTGCACTCATCGTCGAGCCTCTTCGCTTGTGCGCCCGCGGGCGCGTCAAAAAACAACAAGCCACGCGGGACGACCGGCGTGGCTTGTTTGCTGATCATGACCGAATCTATCCGGTCGAGGGGCCGCGCAGTATAGCGTAACGCGAGGCGATCACGGCACCCCCGGCGACCAACTGTCGCCCTTATTTTTCGGGGGTTTGGCTGACTTTCGGGTCAACTGAACCGCCCTCCAGCTTGCGCCACAGCAACCGCACGTTGGCCTTGCGCACCAGCGCGCAGCGATACAGGCGGATTTCCAGCGGCACATGCCACTGGCTGCCGCCACAGATCACCAGTTCGCCACGTTCCAGCTCGCCACGCATCGACAGCCTCGGCACCCAGGCGATACCCATGCCTTCGAGCGCCATGCTCTTGAGACTGTCGGCCATCGCGGTTTCATAGACAGTGGTATAGCGCAGGTTGCGCTGGCGCAGCAGCAGGTTGACCGAACGGCCGAGGAAGGCGCCGGCGCTGTAGGCCAGCAGCGGCACGCTGCCCTCGCCCTCCAGGTCGAACAGCGGCTTGCCATCCGGACCCACGGCGCACACCGGAAGCATTTCGGTGGTGCCCATGTGCAATGAGGGGAAGATCTCGGCGTCCATCTGCAGGGCAGCGTCCGGGTCATAGAAGGCCAGCATCAGGTCGCAGCCACCCTCGCGCAATGCATGAACGGCATCACCGACGTTGGTGGCCACCAGGCGCGTGGCGATGTTCAGGCCATCGTTGCGCAACTGCGCCACCCAGCGCGGGAAAAAGCCCGACGCCAGGGAGTGCGCCGCCGACACCTGGATCACCTCGCCCTGCCCGCCTTCGAGGTGATGCAAATGGCGGAGAACTTCGCTCAACTGGTCGACAACGGTACGCGCGGTGACGAGAAACAGCTGACCGGCCTCGGTCAGTTCGATGGGGGTGCGGGAACGATTCACCAAGGTCAGCCCCAGCGCCGCCTCCAAGCTGCGTATGCGTCGACTGAAGGCCGGCTGGGTGACGAAACGGCGCTCGGCCGCCTGGGAAAAACTGCGGGTGGAGGCCAAGGCACTGAAGTCCTCCAGCCATTTGCTTTCGAGGTTCATCGACTACTCCGCAACGCGTGCACCAAAATGGAACACGCTCGATTGTCAATCGGCGTCACATCAAACCGTATGCCGTTTGTGCATAGGTTAGCGTGCAACAGCATTGGCCGCAAAATCCGGGCAGCCCTAGCATTGGCGCCATTCCGGCAGGTGCCGGGTCAAAATCGAGATGATATCCATCATGTCCTCCGCTGCATCGTTCCGCGTCGAAAAAGATCTGCTTGGTACCCTTGAAGTCCCTGCCGATGCCTACTACGGCATCCAGACTCTGCGCGCTGCCAACAACTTCCACCTCTCCGGCGTTCCGCTGTCGCACTACCCGAAACTGGTAGTCGGCCTGGCGATGGTCAAGCAGGCTGCTGCTGACGCCAACCGTGAGCTGGGGCACCTGAGCGATGCCAAGCACGCTGCCATCACTGCAGCCTGCGCCCGACTGATCAAGGGTGACTTCCACGATCAGTTCGTCGTGGACATGATCCAGGGCGGTGCTGGCACCTCCACCAACATGAACGCCAACGAAGTCATCGCCAACGTCGCGCTGGAGCACATGGGCCACCAGAAAGGTGAGTACCAGTACCTGCACCCGAACAACGACGTGAACATGGCGCAGTCGACCAACGACGCCTACCCGACCGCGATCCGTCTGGGCTTGCTGCTGGGCCACGACGCCCTGCTGGCCAGCCTCGACAGCCTGATCCAGGCCTTCGCCGCCAAAGGTAAAGAGTTCGACCACGTACTGAAGATGGGCCGTACCCAGCTGCAGGACGCCGTGCCGATGACCCTGGGCCAGGAATTCCGCGCCTTCGCCACCACCATGACCGAAGACCTGCAGCGCCTGCGCTCGCTGGCTCCGGAACTGCTGACCGAAATCAACCTGGGCGGTACCGCCATCGGTACCGGCATCAACGCCGACCCGGGCTACCAGATGCTGGCCGTTCAGCGCCTGGCGATCATCAGCGGCCAGCCGCTGGTCCCGGCTGCCGACCTGATCGAAGCCACCTCCGACATGGGCGCCTTCGTGCTGTTCTCCGGCATGCTCAAGCGCACCGCAGTCAAGCTGTCGAAGATCTGCAACGACCTGCGCCTGCTGTCCAGCGGCCCACGCACCGGCATCAACGAGATCAACCTGCCGGCGCGCCAGCCAGGCAGCTCGATCATGCCAGGCAAGGTCAACCCGGTAATCCCGGAAGCCGTCAACCAGGTGGCCTTCGCCATCATGGGCAACGACCTGGCGCTGACCGTCGCCGCCGAAGGTGGCCAGCTGCAGCTGAACGTGATGGAACCGCTGATCGCCTACAAGATCTTCGACTCGATCCGCCTGCTGCAACGCGCCATGGACATGCTGCGCGAGCACTGCATCGTCGGCATCACCGCCAACGAACAGCGCTGCCGTGAACTGGTCGAGCACTCGATCGGCCTGGTCACCGCCCTGAACCCGTACATCGGCTACGAAAACGCCACCCGTATCGCCCGCGTCGCCCTGGAAACCGGCCGCGGCGTGCTGGAACTGGTGCGCGAGGAGAAGCTGCTGGACGAAGAGATGCTCAACGACATCCTGCGTCCGGAAAACATGATCGCTCCCCGTCTGGTTCCGCTGAAGGCTTAACCCAGACCGCTGCAAACAGTCTCACCAGGTCGAGGGACTAGACACCTCTCAACCTTTCAAGGGCCCGAGCGCACGCTCCGGGCCCTTTTTTTATGCCTGCGCTTCAATCCCTGCGCGGTCCCTGTAGGAGCGGCATACAACTTGCTCACTAAAGCTTCTCAGCCCAATGGGACGCCGAGCATGCTGCACAGCCACCTCACCACCCTCAACGCGGTTTCGCTGATCCTCCAGGTGTTCCAGGAGGCCGGCGTCGACCCGCGGCAGTTGCTCGCCGGCAGCGGCATAGGCCCGGCGGACATGGGCCACGCCGATGCGCGCATCACCACCCAACAGGAGCTGCAGGTGTGCGCCAACGCTGTGGTCCGGCGTGAGGACATCGGCCTGGAACTGGGCCGGCGGATGCATGTGTCGTGCTATGGGATGCTGGGTTACGCCCTGCTCTCCAGTGCCACTTTGGGTGACGCCCTGCGCCTGGCGCTGAGTTATCCGGCACTACTGGGAACAGTCTTCCAACTGCGCCTGGTGGACGACGGCCAGCGGGTCTGGCTCTGCGCCAGCGATCATTACGACGCCCCCGGCCTTGCCGCCTTCAACGCCGAGTTCTGCCTGGTGTCGCTTAAAGTGATATGCGATGACCTGCTCGGCCGCCCGCTGCCACTGCTGGCGGCGCGCTTCGAACACTCGCGCCCCGGCTACCACGCGCTCTACGACGGTGCGTTCCAGTGCCCGCTCGGCTTCGAGGCCGGCGACAACGCCTTCGCCTTCGAGCGCCGCTGGCTGGACATGCCGCTGCCGCTGGCCGACCCGATCACCCACAAGGCCATGGGCGAACGCTGCCGACGGCTGAACCTGGAGTTCACCGGACGCCAAGCCTGGCTCGGGCGCATTCGCCAGTTGCTGGTCCAACAGCTGGATGCCGCTCCCGGGCTGGAGGGCCTGGCACGGCAGATGAACTGCTCGTCGCGCACCTTGCGCCGGCACCTGCAGGCGTTGGGTAGCAGTTATCAACAACTGCTGGATGAGCTGCGCTTCGAGCGGGCCAAGCAACTGCTGGCCGAAGACCAGATGCCGATCTATCGCATTGCCGAATCGCTGGGGTTCAGCGAGACGGCGAGTTTCAGGCATGCCTTCCAGCGTTGGAGTGGCGTGGCGCCCAGTCATTTCCGCGGTTGATCTGAGCCGACCCTATCGCGGGGCAAGCCCGCTCCCACGGAAGATCTGGCGTGGGAGCGGGCTTGCCCCGCGATGAGGCCAGCACATGCCTTGGCCACATCGATCCCCTTTTGGCCATCCGCACCGTTCTCTCCTCACTGGCCCACCCAGCAGAATGGCCTCACGCCAGTCATAAACGGAGAACAACAAATGCTGACGGTCTATTCCGATGACCACCGCCTGCACCATGGCCGCTGCGAGCTGATCGACGGCCAGCTGATGCCCTGCTTTGAAATGCCCTCCCGCGCCGACCACGTCCTGGAGCAGGTGCAAAGGCGCAACCTCGGCCCTGTGCAAGGCCCCACCGATTTCGGCCGCGCTCCGCTGCAACGCATCCACAGCACCGACTACCTGAACTTCTTCGAAGGCGCCTGGGCCCGCTGGGCCGCACTGGGCCACGACGGCGACCTGCTGCCCTTCACCTGGCCGGCGCGCACCCTGCGCCAGGTCAAGCCCACCGGCCTGCACGGCGAACTCGGCTACTACAGCTTCGATGCCGGCGCGCCGATCACCGCCGGTACCTGGCAGGCCGCCTACAGCGCAGCGCAAGTGGCCCTGACCGCCCAGGCCGCGATCCAGCAAGGCGCCCACGCGGCCTTCGCCCTGTGCCGCCCGCCGGGACACCACGCCGCCGCCGAGGTGATGGGCGGCTACTGCTACCTGAACAACGCCGCCATCGCCGCCCAGGCCTTCCTCGACCAGGGCCGGCGCAAGGTGGCCATCCTCGATGTCGACTACCACCACGGCAACGGCACCCAGGACATCTTCTACACCCGCAACGATGTGTTCTTCGCCTCGATCCACGGCGACCCGCAGGACGAGTTCCCATTCTTCCTGGGCTATGCCGACGAGGTCGGCGAAGGCGCGGGTGAAGGCTGCAACATCAATTACCCACTGCCCGCCGGCAGTGACTGGGCGGCCTGGAGCGCGGCACTGGAAGCCGCCTGCCAGCGCATCGCCACCTACGATGCGGATGTACTAGTGATCTCGCTCGGCGTCGACACCTTCAAGGACGACCCGATCTCCCAGTTCAAGCTCGACAGCCCGGACTACCTGGAGATGGGCAAGCGCATCGCCCTGCTGGGCAAGCCGACCTTGTTCGTGATGGAGGGCGGCTACGCTGTGGAGGAAATCGGCATCAACGCGGTCAATGTGCTGGAAGGCTTCCAGCGCGCCCAGCCAGGAGCCTGAACATGGTCCGACTCAAGCGTCTGCTCGCCCCGCTCATCACCGCCGGCCTGCTCGCCGGCGCGCTCCAGGCCCACGCCGACCAGCGCACCCTGCGGGTCTACAACTGGTTCGACTACATCACCCCGCAGACCCTCACCGACTTCCAGAAGGACAGCGGGGTGAAACTGGTCTACGACATCTTCGACACCAACGAGGCGCTGGAGGCCAAACTGCTGACCGGCAACTCCGGCTACGACGTGGTGGTGCCGTCCAACGTGTTCCTCGCCAAGCAGATCGAGGCCGGCGTGTTCCAGCCGCTCGATCGCACCAAGCTGCCCAACTGGCAGCACCTGGACCCGGCGCTGATGAAGCTGATCGAGGCCAACGATCCCGGCAACCAGTTCGCCGTGCCCTACATGTACGGCACCGTGCTGATCGGCTTCAATCCGGACAAGGTCAAGGCCGTGCTCGGCGACAACGCTCCGGTGGACAGCTGGGACCTGATCTTCAAGCCGGAGAACATCGCCAAGCTCAAGCAATGCGGCGTGGCACTGCTCGACTCGCCGTCGGAGATCCTGCCACTGGCCCTGTCGTACCTGGGCCTGGACCCCAACAGCGGCAAGCCGGCCGACTACCAGAAGGCCCAGGACCTGCTGCTGAAGATTCGCCCGCATGTCACCTACTTCCACTCCTCCAAGTACATGGCCGACATTGCCAACGGCGACATCTGCGTGGCGGTGGGCTATTCGGGCAGCTTCTCCCAGGCCGCCAACCGCGCCCACGAGGCGAAGAACGGCGTGGTGGTGGACATGCGCCTGCCCAGGGAAGGCGCACCGATCTGGTTCGACATGCTGGCAATCCCGAAGAATGCCGCCAATCCGGAGGATGCCCATGCCTTCATCAACTACCTGCTGCGGCCTGAGGTGATCGCGCCGATCAGCGATTTCGTCGGCTACCCGAACCCGAACAAGGATGCGACCGACAAGGTCAGCCCGGCGATCCGCAACAACCCGAACCTGTACCCGACGGCGGAGGCGATGGCCAAGCTGTATACCTTGAAGCCGTTGCCGCGGGATGCCGAGCGGGCACGGACTCGGGCCTGGACCAAGATCAAGTCCGGTACCTGAACACCATCGCGGGGCAAGCCCGCTCCCACGCCGATTGTGTTGGCTGCGTGGGAGCGGGCTTGCCCCGCGATGGCTAGCGCCAGGTCTTGCGCAGGCGCATCAAAGCCTGCGCAATCTCCCCCTCCGGCACCGCCGCAAACCCCAGCACCAGCCCTGCCCTTTTATCCACAGGCTCCTCGCTGTCCTCCAGCCAGTAGCTGCTCAACGGATTGACCTCCACCGCCACCGCTTCCGCCCGCGCCACCAGCTCCTGTTCCCGCGTGAAGCTATCCACATCCACCTTCACATGCAGCCCCGCCGCCACCACCGGCATGGCCCCCAGCCCCGGCACATCCTGTGGCCAGCCAGCCTGGAGCACATTGCGCCGCGCCAGCGCAGCCCGACGCATGCGGCGGACATGCCGCTGGAAGTGCCCCTGGGCCATGAACTGCGCCATCACGCACTGGGTACCAACCTCCGAATGGCGCACCGCCAGCGCACGGCATCGACTGAACGCCTGCACCAGGCGCCCGGGAAGCACCAGGTATCCCAGGCGCAGGGCCGGCAGGGCGATCTTGCCGAAGGTCCCCACGTACAACACGCGCCCTTGGCGGTCCAGCGCGGCCAGTGGCGCCAGCGGCGCACCGCTGTAACGGTACTCGCCGTCGTAGTCGTCCTCGAGGATCCAGCCATCCTGGCGCTCGGCCCAGGCCAGCAACGACAGGCGACGGGCCAGGCTCATGGTGACACCCGTGGGGTACTGGTGAGCAGGCGTCACGTAGGCCAGCCGGCACTCGGGCATCTCGGCCAGTCTCGCGCAGTCCATGCCCTCGGCATCCACCGGCACACCCCTGAGCCTAGCCCCGGCCATCGCGAACGCATGCCCGGCAGCCCGGTACCCCGGGTTTTCCACAGCCACGCCATCGCCAGGCTGCAACAGCAGCTGTGCACAAAGGCTGATGGCCTCCTGCGCGCCACTGGTGATCACAATTTGTTCAGCCGTGCAGGAAAGCCCCCGTGAACGTCGCAGGTAGGTGGCAATCAGTTCGCGCAGCTGCCACTCACCCGCCGGGTCGCCATAACCCAGCATCGCCGGGTCGGGATTTCGCCAGAAACCCGCTTGCAGCTTGGCCCACACCTCGAACGGGAACAGGTCGAACGCCGGCACACCCACGCGAAAAGCCCTGGGTGCCCCGCCCCTGG
Organism: Pseudomonas sp. TE31087; assembly: GCF_057284075.1. NCBI lineage: Bacteria > Pseudomonadati > Pseudomonadota > Gammaproteobacteria > Pseudomonadales > Pseudomonadaceae > Pseudomonas > Pseudomonas sp. TE31087. Next base: position 4,368,562 of record NZ_JBXVNN010000001.1, on the reverse strand, counting down.
GCAGCGGCAAATGATGATTTTTCAGACGTTGCAGGGGCTCGCTGATGACAGCCTGACTGGATAAATCCTCAGTATCCGCAGTGCGAAATGTGGATAAGTCTGTTGATAAACCCAGGGATAACCCTGTTGATAATTGTGTGGATAGTTTCGGTAGCTGGCTCACATAGGTGCCATCGCCGACCCGGCTCTCGATGAAGCCTTCGGCATACAGCTGGTCGTAGGCCCGCACCACGCTGTTTCGCGACAGCGTCAGCATCGCCGCCAGGTCGCGGGTGGCCGGCAACCGCGTGCCGCTGCCCAAACGCCCATCCAAAACCCTGGCGCGCAAGGCATGGTAGAGCTGCTGGCTCAGCCCGCGGCGGCGGTCCAGGACGATACCCGTGGGGTCGAAAGGCAGAGGATGGCAACGTTCGATCATGGCATTGGACCTATGAAAACAGCCGTGAATGGCTCTTACCCAGAGCCAATAGCCTGCCTAGCATGGAGCCATTCAACAAGGACATCCAGCATGTACAACAACAAGCCCCACCAGGAACACGACCTCGACCGCCTGCACCGGCACATGCTGCAAACCCGCCTGGCGCTGCTGGTCAGCCAGGGTGAACAGGGCCTGCTGGCCACCCACCTGCCGGTACTGGTCGAGACCGGCGAAGGCGAGTTCGGCACGGTCTACGCCCACCTCGCTCGGGCCAACCGCCAGTGGCAGGACCTGGAGCAAGGGGGCGAGGCGCTGCTGGTGTTTCCCGGTGCCGATGCCTACGTCAGCCCGAGCTACTACCCGAGCAAGGCGGACAACCCCAAGGTGGTGCCGACCTGGAACTACCTAGCTGTGCACGCCTACGGCCCGGTCGAAGTTATCCACAACGCCCAGTCGTTGCTGGGCATCGTCACCCGCCTCACCGAACGCCATGAACAACACCGCAACGAACCCTGGAAAGTGTCTGACGCCCCCAGCGACTACCTCGACAGCATGCTCCGCGCCATCGTCGGCATCCGCCTGCCCATCAGCCGCCTGCAAGGTGCGCGCAAGCTGAGCCAGAACCGCTCGGCGCAGGACATTGCCGGCGTGCGCGAAGGCCTCGGCGCCAGCAATGACCACCTGGACAACCAACTCGCCGCGCACATGCGCGATCTCTGAAGGAAAAGCCCATGAGCCACGTTACCCTGCGCCCGGTCGGCGCCCACGATCACGCCGCCTGGCGCTCCCTGTGGCAGGCCTACCTGCGCTTCTACCAGACCGAACTGGCCGACGAGATCTACCTCAGCTCCTGGCAACGCCTGCTCGACCCCAACGAGCCCACCCATTCGACCCTTGCCTGGGTCGACGGCAAGGCAGTGGGCCTGGTCAACTTCATCTACCATCGCACCAACTGGAGCATCCAGAATTCCTGCTACCTGCAGGACCTCTACGTGGACAGCGAGCAACGCGGTCTGGGTATTGGCCGCCAGTTGATCGAGCATGTCTACGCGACGGCCAAGGCCGCCGACTGCACGAGGGTGCACTGGCTGACCCATGAGACCAACGCCACCGCCATCAGCCTGTACGAACAGGTCGCCGAGCGGCCAGGCTTCATTCAATTTCGCAAAGCACTGTAGGCCGAAGATGAACGACGCATTGAACTGGAAGCCCGCCGGCACACCCAAGGCCGACCCTATGGAAGGCCGTTTCATCCGCCTGGAAAAGCTCGATCCGGCCCGCCATGGCGACGACCTCTGGAAAGTACTGCAAGGTCCGGGTTCGGACCCGGTGCTGTGGGACTACCTGCCCTACGGCCCGTTTGCCGAGCGCGCCGGCTTCGACCACTGGCTGCAAGGCAACGCCGCCAGCCGCGATCCGCTGTTCTACAGCGTGATCGACCGCGCCAGCGGCCAGGTTCAAGGCATCCTGAGCTACATGTCGATCGTCCCGGAACAGGGCCGCTTCGAGATCGGCCACATCGCCTTCGGCGCCGCCATGCAACGCACGCCGAAAGGCACCGAGGCGGTGTACCTGCTGGGCAAGCTGGGCTTCGAGCTGGGCAACCGCCGTCTGGAATGGAAGTGCAACGACACCAATGCCCGCTCCAAACGCGCGGCGGAGCGCTTCGGCTTCGTCTTCGAAGGTGTGTTCCGTCAGCACATGGTGGTCAAGGACCGCAACCGGGATACGGCGTGGTATTCGATTACCGACGGCGAATGGCCGGCGGTGGCGGCGGGGTTCGAGCGATGGTTGAGTGTGGATAACCAGCAACCTGAAGGTCAGGCGAGGACGCTGGAGGCCTGTCGCCAGGGCTGACCTTATCGCGGGGCAAGCCCGCTCCCACGCTGGAACTCTGTTACCTGCGCGACAGCGTAGCCTGAAGGGCTGGGCGATCTCCCACGGTAATGCGTGGGAGCAGACTTGCCCCAAGGTCCTCATCTGATCTGACGATGACGCCTGACGACGCCCATCTGCAGCCCGAACGGCTTGAAGACCGCATTCAGCGATTTGAGCGTGGGGTTGCCCTCCCCCTGTTCGATCTGGATCAACGTGCGAACCGAAACCTTGCACATCCGCGCAAACTGGGTCTGCTGCATCTTCGCCACTTCCGTACGCAAGCGCCTGACCGCTGCGCCCAGCTCCAGGCTGCCGTCGGCGATTCCCTCACGCACACCGTCAATCAACAACCCGCGGGCATCGATGGATACCGTCATGCCAACCCCCACTCGGCCATCCGCCGCTCAAGCTTGCCCAGCGCAATCGCCGGGTGATTCATGACCCGGCTTGCCAACCCCAGTCCGCTCAGGATATCGGGCAATGCCAGCAACTGGCGGGCATCCTCGCGCAAACGCTGGTACGCCTGCTCCGGGTCAATGACCGAGGCCAGGGCGTCGCACACCGCCATCCAGTCGATTTCACCAGCCCGCTCGATCGGCACTGGCCATTTGGTTGTCCGGGTTACCCCCTCCTGATCCATCACCATCGGCGCAAGGTCATAGATTGGCGCCAGGCGCACCGTATCGCGGGTGCGGATGATGGCGGTATTGCGTCCATGGTTGTCGGAGTTGCCCAGGATCTTGTTGATCAGGTCGCGGCGCAGGTAGTCCGCAATCAGCCCAGGCACCTGATCCGACTGCCCAGCCTCATGCCATAGGGCGACAAGGGTATCGATCACTTCCAGGTGACCCATGCGGCTGCCGGGCTCGGTCACGCCGCACAACGAGTAGACCGACTCCACCGCAAGGCGCTGCACCCCCCCTGCGGACACCTTACGATCGAAGCGCGCCATCCAGAGGCTGGGCTTGCGGCCCTCCTCCAACGCCATATGTTCACTGGCGACCGTATCAATACCTAAACGCTGCAAGGCTTTGTAGTAGAGGTGCTCGGCTCGCAGAATCTCCTGGTCATCGACCAGTGCCTGGTTTCTGGCAAATTTGATGAACCAGTGACGGCGAGCGTGTTCGTCGGCAAGCACGGCATCCGGGTACAACTGCCCGCTTTCGTCCTCGGTCATCAACAGCTTCGGCGCTTCTCCGCCAGCACCGGTCGCACCGCCAATGGCCGCTCCCTGCTCATAGGCGTACTCGAGAAAGCGCTGATCCCGGGAAACGACATCCTCGCGGGTAAAACCGATGGGGCTTGCCAGATCCAGTTGCTCGAAGGACTCCTTGATGCGCAGGTTGCCGATCGGCGCAGGGGTGGAGCGCCCAAGCAGAAACAGGTCCTCTCCCATGCCGGCCGGCTTCTCGCGGCCAATATGCTTGAGCAGGAAACGCTTGGCGGCACCAGCAGGCGCGATGTCGTAAAGGAATGCAGGGGCGTGGGGCAGGCGATGGTTGCCAAAATCCACCGGCAGCATTGCACTCGCCGCCCGGCAGAACAGGCTGTCATAGCCATCCGGATTCGCCCTGACGTAATCGGACAGATAGCCAAACTCGCAAGGGCTGGCGAGGCTGTGCTCCGGCTGTGCGAAGGCCATCGCCAGAGCGTCCTGCCACTTGCCGTCGTCATGGAGCTGGAGCGTAAGTCTGTGCATGGGCCGCCTGTGATTGACTGCATGTGAAGGGGTCAACCATTCCTTCGATATGCAGCATAGTGCAGATTTTTACAAAGGTTCAACAAATAATCTGCATCAAAATACATAAGCCTTAAAGCCTCCATGTCTTGTTCTGCAAAATAGTGCAGATGGAATGACAAAAAAAGGGGAGCATTCGCTCCCCAGAGGTTAACCGCTTGCAGATGAAGGCTTCTGTCAGCCTTCGATCTCGATCAGGATCTCGCCCGGGGTTACCCGGTCGCCCTTGGCCACGTGGATGGCCACGACCTTGCCGGCGATGGCCGCCTGGACTTCGGTCTCCATCTTCATCGCCTCGGTGATCAGCACTGCCTGGCCGGCCTTGACCACATCGCCTTCCTTGACCAGCACATCGACGATGTTGCCCGGCATGGTGGTGCTGACATGGCCCGGTTCGCTGGCCTGCTTGCGCTTGCTGCCGCCACCGCCGACGAAGTCGTTGAGCGGCTCGAACACCACTTCTTCCGGCATGCCGTCGATGGACAGGTAGAAGTGGCGCTTGCCTTCGGCCTTGACGCCCACGCCGGTGATGTCGACGCGGTAGGTCTCGCCGTGCACGTCGATGACGAACTCGGTCGGTACGCCCTCACCGCCCACCGAGCCCACCGCGCCGGCTTCCGGAATCGGCAGCAGGGCTTCGGGCTTGAGGGTGCCGGCTTCGCGCTCCTCGAGGAACTTGCGGCCAATGTCGGGGAACATGGCGAAAGTCAGCACGTCTTCCTCGGAGTGCGCCAGGCTGCCGATATCGGCACGCAGCTTGGCCATCTCCGGCTTGAGCAGATCGGCCGGGCGCACGTCGATCACTTCCTCGCTGCCGATGGCCTGGCGGCGCAGCTGCTCGTTGACCACGCCCGGAGCCTTGCCGTAACCGCCCTGCAGGTACAGCTTCACTTCGTTGGTAATGGTCTTGTAGCGCTCGCCGGCCAGCACGTTGAAGAACGCCTGGGTGCCGACGATCTGCGAGGTCGGGGTCACCAGCGGCGGGAAGCCGAGGTCTTCACGCACCCGCGGGATCTCCGCCAGCACTTCGTTCATGCGGTTGAGCGCGCCCTGCTCCTTGAGCTGGTTGGCCAGGTTGGAAATCATCCCGCCCGGCACCTGGTTGACCTGCACGCGGGTGTCCACGGCGGTGAACTCGCTCTCGAACTGGTGGTACTTCTTGCGCACGGCGTAGAAATACAGGCCGATCTCCTGCAGCAGCTCCAGGTCCAGGCCGGTGTCGAACTCGCTGCCCTTGAGCGCGGCGACCATCGATTCGGTACCCGGGTGGCTGGTGCCCCAGGCGAAGCTGGAAATCGCGGTGTCGATATGGTCGGCGCCGTTTTCCACCGCCTTGAGCTGGCACATCGCGGCCAGGCCGGCGGTGTCGTGGGAGTGGATGAACACCGGCAGCGACTGCTCGGCCTTCAGCGCCTTGACCAGCTCGCCGGTGGCGAACGGGGTCAGCAGGCCGGCCATGTCCTTGATCGCCACCGAGTCGCAGCCCATGGCTTCCATCTGCTTGGCCTGCTGCACGAAGGCATCGATGGTGTGCACGGGGCTGGTGGTGTAGGCGATGGTGCCCTGGGCGTGCTTGCCGGCGGCCTTCACCGCCTCGATGGCCACGCGCAGGTTACGCACGTCGTTCATGGCGTCGAAGATGCGGAACACGTCGATGCCGTTGACCGCCGCCTTGGCGACGAAGGCCTTGACCACGTCGTCGCTGTAGTGGCGGTAGCCCAGCAGGTTCTGGCCGCGCAGGAGCATCTGCAGGCGGGTGTTGGGCAATGCGGCGCGCAGCTTGCGCAGGCGCTCCCACGGGTCTTCCTTGAGGAAGCGCACGCAGGCGTCGAAGGTGGCGCCGCCCCAGACTTCCAGCGACCAGTAGCCGACCTTGTCGAGCTTGTCGCAGATCGGCAGCATGTCTTCGGTGCGCATGCGGGTAGCCAGCAGGGACTGGTGGGCGTCGCGCAGGATCGTGTCGGTAACAAAGATTTTCTTGGACATTGTTCGGTTCCTCACAGGCCTGCGTGCGCGGCGATGGCGGCGGCGATGGCCAGGGCCAGCTCTTCGGGTTTGCGCTTGATCGAGTAGTTGGTCAGTTCAGGGTGGCTTTCGACGAAGCTGGTGTTGAACTGCCCGCTGCGGAATTCCGGGTTGCGCAGGATTTCCTGGTAATACGCGGCGGTGGTCTTCACCCCCTGCACGCGCATGTCGTCCAGGGCTCGCAGGCCGCGGTCCATGGCTTCTTCCCAGGTCAGTGCCCAGACCACCAGTTTCAGGCACATGGAGTCGTAGAACGGCGGGATGGTGTAGCCGGTATAGATCGCCGTGTCAGTGCGCACGCCGGGGCCGCCGGGAGCGTAGTAGCGGGTGATCTTGCCGAAGCTGGGCAGGAAGTTGTTCTTCGGATCTTCGGCGTTGATGCGGAACTGCAACGCGAAGCCGCGGTGCTGGATGTCTTCCTGCTTGATCGACAGCGGCAGGCCGGAGGCGATGCGAATCTGTTCGCGGACGATGTCGATGCCGGTGATTTCCTCGGTGATGGTGTGTTCCACCTGCACCCGCGTGTTCATTTCCATGAAGTACACCTCGCCATCGGCGAGCAGGAACTCCACGGTACCGGCGTTCTCGTAGTCCACCGCCTTGGCTGCGCGCACCGCCAGGTCGCCGATATAGGCGCGCTGCTCGGGGGTGAGCTGCGGGCTCGGAGCAATCTCGATGAGCTTCTGGTTGCGGCGCTGGATCGAGCAATCGCGCTCGAACAGGTGCACCACGTTGCCGAAGCTGTCACCGAGGATCTGCGCCTCGATGTGCTTGGGGTTGACGATGCATTTTTCCAGGAACACTTCCGCCGAGCCGAAGGCCTTGGTGGCCTCGGAGATGACACGGGGGAAGTTCTGCTCCAGCTCTTCACGGCTGTTGCAGCGGCGGATGCCACGCCCGCCGCCACCGGAGGTGGCCTTGAGCATCACCGGGTAACCGATGCGGTCACCCTCGCGCAGGGCTTCATGGATATCGGCGACGTTGCCTTCGGTGCCGGGGGTGACCGGGACACCGGCCGCGATCATGGTGCGGCGCGCTTCGGTCTTGTCGCCCATGCGGCGAATGACATCAGCGGACGGGCCGATGAACTTGATTCCACGTTCGGCGCAGATTTCTGCCAGTTCGGCGTTTTCCGACAGGAAACCGTAGCCTGGATGCAGGGCATCGCAGCCGGTCTCGACAGCAAGGTTCACCAGCTTGCGCGGGTTCAGGTAGCCGGCCAGGGGCTCGGCACCGATGCTGTAGGCCTCGTCGGCGCGCTTGACGTGCAGGGCGTGACGGTCGGCGTCGGCATAGATCGCGACGGAGCGAATGCCCATCTCGGCGCAGGCACGCACGATCCGAACTGCGATCTCACCCCGGTTGGCGATCAGGATTTTTGTTATCACTGGAGTCTTCCCAAAGCCGTAGGAACAGACGATCCGGTTTTACCGGTCGGCGCGTGACCAGACGTCGCTGGCCAGTCGCATATTCACCCTAGCGCTGAAGATCGATAAACAAAAATCAATATTTGTTAGGGGCAGTATTAGCAAAAGCTTATAGTGAGGTAACAAGGTTTTGCTGGAGCCCCGGAAAAAATGCGTAAGTCCTTGATGCGTATGACTTTACGTCAACTGCAGGTGTTCAACGAGGTGTGTGATCTGCGCTCCTACAGCCGGGCGGCCGAGGAGATGGCGCTGACGCAACCCGCCGTTAGTCTACAGATCCGCCAACTCGAGGAGCTGGTCGGCCAGCCGCTGTTCGAGTACGTCGGCAAGAAGCTCTACCTGACCGAGGCGGCCGAGGCGCTGCAACGCGCCAGCCGGGATATCTTCGGGCGCCTGGAGAACCTCGACATGCAGCTGTCGGACCTGCAGGGCTCATTGCAGGGGCAGCTGAAACTGGCGATCGAGTCCAGCGCCAAGTACTTCGTGCCACACCTGTTCGCCGCCTTCAAGCAGCGCCACCCGGAGGTCAACCTCACCCTCACGGTGGTCAACCGGGCCCAGGCGATCCGGCGCCTTTCGGACAACCGCGACGACCTGACCATCATGTCCATGGTGCCCCAGGACATGGGTCTGGAATTCCTGCCCTTCCTCAACAACCCGATCATCGCCGTGGCACCGCCGGACCACCCGCTGTGCAAGCTGGAGCAACTGCGCCTGCAGGACCTCGAACCTCATACCCTGCTGGTTCGCGAGCAGGGCTCGGGCACGCGCAAGGCCTGCGAGGAGTTCTTCAAGGACAAGCGCGTGCACTTCACCCAGACCCTCGAGGTAGCCTCAACCGATGCCCAGCGCGAATGCGTGGTGGCCGGCCTGGGCATCGCCCTGCTGACCCGCCACGCAGTCAATTTGGAGCTGGCCACCGGCGTGCTCAGGGAACTGCCGGTGGAGGAGTTGCCGCTGTACCGCAGCTGGTGCCTGGTGCAATCCAAAAGCAAGCGCCAGTCGCCGGTCGCCTTGGCGTTCCAGGCGTTCATCCGCGGCGAACGTGCGCAAATCAGTGGGCTTGTTGAGCGTTTCTCGGGGAAGTTGCCGCCGATACCTGCCACACCGTGATGTCCTGCAGGTCGGGGTAGTCGGCCAGTTCGCGCAGCAGCTGGCGCTGGTCGCAGTAGCTTTCGATCGCGCGACGGAACTCCATGCGGCGCTGATCCTTTTCCTGTTGCTTGCGAGCCTTGGCGTTGGGTTGGTACACACCTGCGTGATCATGTGCCATTGCCTGTCTCCCAGATAGGATGCGGGAGTTTCAGACTGGCCTTGGCGGTTTACGGTTTGGCGGAGGAATGGTGACGAAATGATGAAATCTGCGTGGGAGCGGGCTTGCCCCGCGATTGCAATCGCGGGGCAAGCCCGCTCCCACGGAACCTCTGCATTGCTCAGTCGTCGGTGGCCTTGATCGACTTCGGCGACAAACGCAGGCTGCGCAAGCTGCGCTTCACGCTCTTGAGGTGGTTGACCAGGCTTGGCCCACGGGCCATGGCCACGCCCATGGCCAGCACGTCGATCACCACCAGGTGGGCGATACGCGAGGTCAGCGGGGTGTAGATCTCGGTGTCTTCATGCACATCGATGGCCAGGTTGACCGTCGACAATTCGGCCAGCGGCGTCTGGCTCGGGCACAGGGTGATCAGGTTGGCGCCGCTTTCACGCACCAGGTTGGCGGTGATCAGCAGGTCCTTGGAGCGCCCCGACTGCGAGATGCACACCGCCACATCGCCCGGCTTCAGGGTGACCGCCGACATCGCCTGCATGTGCGGGTCGGAATAGGCCGCGGCGCTGAGCAGCAGGCGGAAGAACTTGTGCTGGGCATCGGCAGCCACCGCGCCGGAAGCGCCAAAGCCGTAGAACTCCACGCGCTGGGCTTGGGCCATGGCGGTCACCGCCTGCTGCAGCGCTTGCGGGTCGAGGTGCTCGCGCACTTCCATCAGCGTGTGCAGGGTGGTGTCGAAGATCTTCAGGCTGTAGTCGGCGACCGAGTCGTCTTCATGGATGGCAAACTGGCCGAAACTGGCGCCGGCGGCCAGGCTCTGCGCCAGCTTGAGCTTGAGGTCCTGGAAGCCCGAACAGCCTATCGCCCGGCAGAAGCGCACGATGGTTGGCTCGCTGATCCCCACGCTGTGCGCCAGGTCGGCCATCGAGCTGTGCATGACGGCAGCCGGATCGAGCAGCACATGGTCGGCCACTTTTAGTTCCGATTTACGCAGCAGGTGCCGCGATTGGTCGATATGTTGCAACAGATTCACGGGCTGGACTCGGTTATGATCGGCGTGCCGGGATGTAGCTTTCTTGTAGTTATACTACATGCTTGCCAACCCGCCCAGCTAAACGAACGTGGAGAGTGGTGGTTTGACGATTCCTTGCGACATCCTGGTCTTCGGCGGCACGGGCGACCTGGCCCTGCACAAACTGCTCCCGGCGCTCTACCACCTGTATCGCGAGGCCCGCCTACACAACGCCGTGCGAATCATTGCCCTGGCCCGGCGCAACCTTTCGCGCAACGACTACCTCAAGCTCGCCGAACGCCACTGCCGGGCGCAGATCGCCCGCCAGGACTTCGACGAGGACGTCTGGCAGCGCTTCTGCGCACGCCTGGACTATTTCCCCATGGACGCCGCGCAAAGCGCCGACTTCGGTCGCCTGGCCCGCTACCTGGGCGAACCTGGCGGGTTGACCCGGATCTTCTATCTGGCCACCGCGCCCAAGCTGTTCGTGCCCATCGCCAACCACCTGCGCATCGCCGGCCTTGCCGACAGCGAGGCGCGCATCGTGCTGGAGAAGCCCATCGGTCACTCGCTGGAGTCGGCCACCGCGATCAACGAGGCCATCGGTGCGGTGTTCAGCGAACCGCAGGTGTTCCGCATCGACCACTACCTGGGCAAGGAAACCGTGCAGAACCTCATGGCGCTGCGCTTTGCCAATGCCCTGCTGGAGCCGGTGTGGCGCAACGGCCAGGTCGACCATGTGCAGATCAGCGTCTGCGAGACCCTTGGCGTGGAAAACCGCGGCGCCTACTACGACCGTGCCGGCGCCACCCGCGACATGCTGCAGAACCACCTGCTGCAATTGCTCTGCCTGGTGGCCATGGAGCCGCCGGCGCAGTTCGAGGCCGAGGCGGTGCGCGACGAAAAGGTGAAGATCCTCCGCGCGCTCAAGCCCATCACCGGCCAGGACGTGCAGGACAAGACCGTGCGCGGCCAGTACGGCGCCGGCAAGATCGGCGGCCAGGAAGTACCGGCCTACTACTTCGAGAAGGACGTGGACAACGACAGCGACACCGAGACCTTCGTCGCGGTGCAGGCGCACATCGACAACTGGCGCTGGGCCGGCGTGCCCTTCTACCTGCGCACCGGCAAGCGCATGGCGCGGCGCTCGTCGCAGATCGTCATCCAGTTCAAGCCGGTGCCCCACGAGCTGTTCAGCGGCGGCCAGGTCAACCAGTTGCTGATCCAGCTACAGCCTGACGAACACATCAGCCTGCGCATGATGACCAAGAGCCCGGGCAAGGGCATGCGCCTGGCACCGGTCGAACTGGACCTGAACCTCGCCCAGGCCTTCGCCCAGACCCGCCGCTGGGACGCCTACGAGCGGCTGCTGCTGGATGTGCTGGAAGGCGACTCGACACTGTTCATGCGCCGCGACGAGGTCGAGGCCGCCTGGGCCTGGATCGACCCGATCCTGCAGGGCTGGGAGGAGCACTTCCAGGCGCCACGTCCCTACCCCGCCGGCAGCAATGGCCCGGAACAGGCCAACAGCCTGTTGGCACGCCAGGGCCAGGCCTGGCACCTGTAGGAGCGGCCTTGTGTCGCGAACGGGCTGCAAAGCAGCCCCGGCAACTCCAAGCCGGGCGCCTATTATCAACGCCTTGAAAAGGCCGACCTTCAGCGCAACAGGTCGGCCGTCGAGCGATCAAGCAGCGCGCGGAACGAGGTCGCGTCCACCGGCCGGCTGATCAGGTAACCCTGCACCTCGTCACAGCCGTGCTCGCGCAGGAACTGCAATTGCTCGCGGGTTTCCACCCCTTCGGCCACTACCTTCAGTCGCAGGCTCTTGGCCATGGCAATGATCGCCCGGGTGATCGCCGCGTCCTGAGTCCCTTCTAACAGACCACGGATGAATGCCTGGTCGATCTTCACGTAGTCGACCGGGAACCGTTTGAGGTAGCTCAGCGACGAGTAGCCGGTGCCGAAATCGTCGATGGCCAGCTTCACCCCCAACGCGTGCAGCTGTTCGAAGGTGGTGATGATGTGCTCGACGCTGTCCAGCAACTGGCTTTCGGTCAGCTCCAACTCCAGCAGGTGCGGCGCCAGGCCTGACTCCTGCAGGACCTGGCGCACCAGGCTGACCAGTTTGCCCTGGCGCAGCTGGTACACCGACAGGTTGACCGAAACGCGCACCTCCAGGCCCTGGCGCAACCATTCGCACGCCTGCCAGCAAGCCTGGCGCAGCACGAACTCACCCATGGGCGCGATCAGCCCGGTCTCCTCGGCCAGGCCGATGAACTCACCGGGCGGCACCATGCCCCACTCGGGGTGCAGCCAGCGCACCAACGCCTCGGCCGCATGCAGCTGGCCGGTGCGCAGGCACAGCTTGGGCTGGTAGTAGACCAGCAACTGGCGCTCGTCGATGGCCTTGCGCAGCTGGTTCTCCAGTTGCAGGCGCTCCAGGGTGCTGGCGCGCAGGCTCTCGGTGTAGAACTGGAAGCTGTCGCCGCCCAGGTGCTTGGCATGCTGCTTGGCCATGTCGGCCTGGCTGACCAGGGCATTGAGGTCCAGGGTGGCGTCGGACAACAGGCTGATGCCCACCGACGCGCTGATCACCACCTCGTGCCCACCGACGCGCTGGGGTACGCGCAGCTTGTCGAGCAGCCGGGTGGTGACGCGCACCAGGCTCGACAGGTTGGTGTAGCCGTCGAACAGCACGGCGAATTCGTCGCCGGACAGGCGCGCCACGGTGTCGGCCTCCGGCACCGCGTTGGCCAGGCGCTGGGCCATCTTCTTGAGCAGCTGGTCCGCCAGTTCATGGCCCAGGCTCTCGTTGAGCAGCTTGAAACGGTCCAGGTCCACATGCAGCAGCGCCAGGCTGCGGCCGTTCAGGCGCATGCGCTGCGCCGCCTCGTGCAGGCGCAGGCGGAACAGCGCTCGATTGGCCAGCCCGGTGAGGTCGTCGTAATGCGCCAGGTAGCGCAGGCGCTCCTCGGATTCGCGGCGTGCGGACAGGTCGGTGAAGAAGCCGACGATGTTGACGATCCGTCCCCGAGGGTCATTCACGCTGTTCAGTTGCAGCCACTGCGGGTAGAGCTCGCCGTTCTTGCGCGCCTCGACCAGCTCGCCCTGCCAGCGGCCCTGCTGCTCCAACGCCTGATCGATAGCCTGGCTGTGGCGCCGGGCATCGCGGCTGCAGGGCAGTTCCAGGGCATTGCGGGCGATCAGCTCGGCCCGGCCGTAGCCGGTGACATCGCAGAAGGCCTGGTTCACCGCCAGCAACTGGAAGTCCGCGTCGAGAATGGCGATCCCTTCGCTGGCCGCCTCGAATACCGTCGCGGCCAAGCGCTGCTGCTCTTCCTGTTCCTTCTGCGCGGTGATGTCGCGGCGGGTGCCGAGCATGCGCAGGACCTTGCCCTGGTCATCGGACTCCACCGCCCGCCCACGGTCCTCGATCCAGCACCAGTGCCCCTGGGCGTGGCGTACCCGGTACTCGACCCGGTAGTCCTCGGTGCGCCCCTTGAGGTGCTCGACCAGCGTGCGCCGCAGCACAGGCAGATCATCAGGATGCAGCCGTGGCTTGAGGTCGGCGCGCACCAAGCGCACCTGCTCCGGATCCAGGCCAAATAAAGTGTGCAACTGGGTGTGGTGGACCTCGTCGGTTTCCAGGTTCCAGTCCCACAGCCCGAGTTCGCTGGCTTGCAAGGCCAGGGCCAGGCGCTGCTCGCTCTTGCTCAGGGCCTGGTTGGCCAGGTCCAGCTCATGACTGCGTTGGGCCACCCGCTGCTCGAGGCCGGCATGGGCCTTGCGCAGGTCGTCCTCGGCCCGGCGTCGTTGGGCGATCTCGGCGCTGAGCTGACGGTTGAGCCCTTCGCCATGGCGCTGGGCGTTCTGCAGGTGCTCGATCAGCGCCTGGTTCTGGAAGCGGCGCAGCAGGCCGCGCTCGATCAGGCGATTGACCTGCCAGGCCACCACCATCAGCGCCACCAGCAGGATCAGCCCCAGCCAGCCCCAGCCGCGCTGGTGCCCGGCGTCATAGACGAACAGAAACGCGATCGGCGGCAGCAGGCACGGCAGGGCGAAGCTGAGAAACGCCGGCAGGCTCACCGCGTAGGCGACACTGGCGGACAACGCCGCCGCGCCGAGCAGGCCGAAGACCCAGGCCTGCTGCACGAAGTTGTCCGCCGGCGCCAGGGCGATTACCGCGCTGGCCAAGGTCAGGCCGCTGAACGCCGAGCCGAGCAGGAACATGCGCCGCCAGGTCGGCTTGGCCTGGCGCGCCGGCGTCGCCGCGTCGAAGGCCGCCACCTGGATCACCCGCAGCGCCACCAGCGCCAGCAACCAGGCCAGCCACACCCCGACCAGCAGATAGCGCGCAGGGCTCCACAGCAGCCAGGCGCAGAGCAGGCCGTTGAGCAGCATGAACAAGGTGGGCAACAACGAGCCCTGGTATAGCAGGCGAGTACGCTCGATCGACAGCTGGGTGGCGAATTGCCTGCGAACGCTCCTTGTCGTCTCCGGCGATGCTCCGATCGCCCCGCAATCCTGGGTCATATTGGCTGGTTTCTTTTGTGTTCTTGTTATGGCTGACCGCAAATGTGCAGGGAGCATACACAAGCACCGCGTCGGACCAAACTGCTCTGCGTCATGATTTCGAAAATGTCTGCTGCGTCCAGGTCTGACCGCTCAACCACGGGTGCCGGGCAAGACCACCGATGAACGGTCGAGCGTCCGCCCGGCGATTTGCACCCGGGGCGTTTGCCCCTGCCTTCGCGCGGCCATAGAATGCCCGGATGCATAATGACGACCTCTCCCTCCTGCTGAACTCCCTCAACGACGCTCAACGCCAGGCCGTGGCGGCCTCGGTGGGGCGCCAACTGGTTCTGGCCGGCGCCGGCTCGGGCAAGACCCGCGTGCTGGTGCACCGCATCGCCTGGCTGATCCAGGTCGAGCAGGCCTCGCCGCACTCGATCCTGTCGGTGACCTTCACCAACAAGGCCGCGGCGGAAATGCGCCAGCGGATCGAGCAACTGCTGGGCATCAACCCGGCCGGCATGTGGGTCGGCACCTTCCACGGCCTGGCCCACCGCCTATTGCGGGCGCACTGGCAGGAGGCGGGGCTGGCGCAGAACTTCCAGATCCTCGACAGCGACGACCAGCAGCGCCTGATCAAGCGGGTGATCCGCGAGATGGGCCTGGACGAGCAGAAATGGCCGGCGCGCCAGGTCCAGTGGTTCATCAACGGGCAGAAGGACGAAGGCCTGCGCCCACGCCATATCCAGGCCAGCGGCGACCTGTTCCTGGCCACCATGCGCGACATTTATGTCGCCTACGAGCAGG
Source organism: Pseudomonas sp. TE31087 (assembly GCF_057284075.1). NCBI lineage: Bacteria > Pseudomonadati > Pseudomonadota > Gammaproteobacteria > Pseudomonadales > Pseudomonadaceae > Pseudomonas > Pseudomonas sp. TE31087. The sequence goes on along the minus strand of NZ_JBXVNN010000001.1, from coordinate 4,353,478 downwards.
CCTGCGACCGCGCCGGGGTCATCGACTTCTCCGAGCTGCTGCTGCGCGCCCTCGATCTGTGGCGAGACCACCCGGACCTGCTCAGGCACTACCAGCGCCGCTTCCGCCACCTGCTGGTGGACGAGTTCCAGGACACCAACGCCGTGCAGTACGCCTGGTTGCGCCTGCTGGCCTCCGGTGGCGACAGCCTGATGGCGGTGGGCGACGACGACCAGTCGATCTACGGCTGGCGTGGCGCCAAGATCGAGAACATCCACCAGTACACCGCCGACTTCCCGGACGCCGAGCTGATCCGCCTGGAGCAGAACTACCGCTCCACCGGCGGCATCCTCAAGGCCGCCAACGCCCTGATCGCCAACAACAGCGGGCGCCTGGGCAAGGAACTGTGGACCGACATGGGCGAAGGCGAGCCGCTGACGCTCTACGCCGCTTACAACGAGCATGACGAAGCGCGCTACGTGGTCGAGACCATCGAAAGCCTGATCAAGCAGGGCAACGCGCGTAACGAAGTGGCCATCCTGTACCGCTCCAACGCCCAGTCGCGGGTGCTGGAAGAGGCCCTTCTGCGCGAACGCATCCCGTACCGCATCTATGGCGGCCAGCGCTTCTTCGAGCGCGCCGAGATCAAGAACGCCATGGCCTACCTGCGCCTGCTCGAAGGTCGCGGCAACGACGCGGCGCTAGAGCGGGTGATCAACGTGCCGCCACGGGGCATCGGCGAAAAGACCGTTGAGGCCATCCGCGACCACGCCCGCCACAGCCAGCTGTCGATGTGGGAAGCCATGTGCCAGCTGCTCGCCGCCAAGGCCCTCAAGGGCCGCGCCGCCAGCGCCCTGGGCGCGTTCATCGAGCTGCTCGAGAACCTCGCCGCCAAGGTGCTGGACATGCCGCTGCACCTGATGACCCAGACGGTCATCGAGCAGTCCGGGCTGATCGTCTATCACCAGGAAGAAAAAGGCGAGAAAGGCCAGGCCCGGGTGGAAAACCTTGAGGAACTGGTCAGCGCGGCGCGCAACTTCGAGACCAGTGACGAAGACGCCGACCTCTCGCCGCTGTCGGCGTTCCTCGGCCACGCTTCGCTGGAGGCTGGCGACACCCAGGCCGACGAGCACGAGGACAGCATCCAGCTGATGACCCTGCACAGTGCCAAGGGCCTGGAGTTCCCGTACGTGTTCCTGGTAGGCATGGAGGAAGGCCTGTTCCCGCACAAGATGAGCCTGGAAGAGCCCGGTCGTCTTGAAGAGGAGCGCCGCCTGGCCTACGTGGGGATTACCCGGGCCATGCGCCAGCTGGTCATGACCTACGCCGAGACCCGTCGACTATATGGCAGCGAGACCTACAACAAGGTGTCGCGCTTCGTCCGGGAGATCCCCGCCGGACTGGTGCAGGAGGTGCGCCTGTCGAACACCGTCAGCCGTCCGTTCGGTGGCGCGAAGACGCCGGCCAGCAGCCTGTTCGCCAACGCCAGCATCCCGCAGACCGCCTTCAGCCTCGGCCAGCGGGTGCAGCATGCGGTGTTCGGCGAGGGCGTAATCCTCAACTTCGAGGGCTCCGGGGCCCAGGCACGGGTGCAGGTGAACTTCTCCGAGGGCAGCAAATGGCTGATGCTGGGCTACGCCAAGCTGGAAGCTATCTGACTGCCGCTCCCACAGGCCTCGCGGATCCTGTGGGAGCGGGTTTACCCGCGAACACGGGCGAAGCCCGTGCCAGGCACCGCGCCGCCTTCTTCGCGGGTAAACCCGCTCCCACACGACCCTGACCATCCTTACGATCAGGCAAAAGCTCGAAACATCTTGTCGCTGGCTATGTCTGCCAGTTCATGTGCACCATGACGCGCGTGCAATCCACACAAACGGGAATCCCCATCTTATGCAACGTTTTCTTAGCATCGCTCTGGCGCTCTGCGTCGGCCTGACGCTGAGCCTCGACGCCAACGCCAAGCGCTTCGGTGGTGGCAAGAGCTCGGGCTCCGCACCTATCCACCAGACCCGCCAGGCCACCCCGACCACGCCTGCCGCCGCCCCGACCGCTCCTGGCCGCGCACCCGCTGCCGCCAGCGGTGCCTCGCGCTGGCTGGGCCCACTCGCCGGCCTCGCCGCCGGTGGCCTGCTGGCCTCCATGTTCATGGGCGACGGCTTCGACGGCATGCAGATCCTCGATTTCCTGATCATGGGCCTGATCGCCTTCCTGGTCTTCCGCTTCATCGCCGCGCGCCGTCGCCAGCAGCAGCCGCAACACGCTGCCGCCGGCCACGCCCCGTACCAGCGCGAAGCACAGCCGCAGGCCGCACCGCAGTCGATCTTCGGCGGCTCCGCCGCACCGGTCGCCTCGCCTGTGATCAACGCCCCGGCCTGGTTCAACGAAGCCAGCTTCCTGTCCGCCGCCCGTTCGCACTTCCAGTCGCTGCAGCAGCACTGGGACGCCAACGAGATGGACAAAATCGCCGAGTTCGTCACCCCGCAGATGCTCGAGTTCCTCAAGCGCGAGCGCGCCGAGCAGGGTGAAGGCTTCCAGTCCACCTACATCGACGACCTCGATGTGCAACTGGACGGCGTCGACGAGCGCGCCGACCAGACCGACGCCACCCTGACCTTCCGTGGCGTGTCGAAGACCTCGCGCTTCGACCAGGGCGAAGCCTTCAGCGAAAGCTGGCACATGGTTCGCGCCCATGGCGAAAACCAGCCTTGGCTGCTGGCCGGTATCCGCCAAAACGGTTAACCGTCGCACGTTGCAGAAAAAACCCCGGGCCTGTCCCGGGGTTTTTGCTTTTGCCAGAGCGGCCTACTAGGGTATAACGCGCAGCGTTGTCATAAGGTCAGAGGATGTGAACCGTGGAAGAAGTGATCGAACAACTCCGTGAAGCCAACGAGCCGGTACCGGTGCCGCTGGAGCTGCCGGACGAGGATCAGCTGGTCGAGATCGAGGAAGAGCTGTTCATCAACATCCCGTTCGTGTTCAAGGAATACCTGCTGACCGTCAGCGACGTGGTGTACGGTAGCCTCGAGCCGGTGACCGTGACCGATCCGCAATCCCACACCTACCTGCCGGAAGTGGCGGCCAACGCCTGGGACGCCGGTGTGCCCCGCGATCTCATTCCCATCTGCCAGGACGGAGACGACTACTACTGCGTCGAAGAGGACGGCACCGTGGTGCTGTGGTCCGGCGAAGAAGAAATCGTCACCGAGGAAAGCTGGGAATCGGTCTGGCACTGGGCACGGGATGTCTGGCTGGAAAGCTGAATGAGAAATGCCCGCATAAAGTGATGGCTTATAGCTACCAATCACTCGTAGAATCGCCAGGCTCTCTGCGCCTGGCGACACTGCTACCGCTCCATCCCCTCGGACGACGGTGAAATCTTGCGCAGAAAGCGTTAACCGCCCGCTCAGTGCGAATGATCGCGGCTGTTCTCCAGCGTCTCCAGCAACGCCACCTGCATCCGCGTATGCACCCGGATCAACCAGCGCCACAGCAGCGCCACCACCACCGCCGCCACCACCACGATGACCAGCAGCAGTTCGCTGGTCGGCAGGATGCTTGCCGACAAGGCCGACAGCAGCAGGAAGATCACCAGCAGTGACAGCAGCGGAATCACCTCGGCGATCACCCGCCGTACCCGCTGGGTATGCCGCCCGGCCATCTCGGGCTTGACGCCCATCTCCGCCAGCAGCATCGACAACGCCTTGAGCTTGCGATACGCCGCGATCAGGAACGGCAGCGACAACAGCAATGCCGCGCCCCAGATCATCGCCTTCTGCTGGCCGGCGTCCGCCACCCACTCGCTCAACCAGCTGCCGATGCGCCCGGCGAAGTAGCCGCCACTGAAGAAGATCGCGATCACCAGCGCCAGGTTGACCCCGACTTGCAGCAGAATGCGTCGGATCATCGCCGCCAGCATGGCCCCCTCGCCCTGCGGCTGGATGCTGCGCAACCACTCGCCGTACAACGACAGCACCCGTGCCACGCGGCTCGGCACCACCTTGCCCAGCCTGATCGACAACGGATCGGCGGCACGGATCAGGTACGGTGTCAGCAAGGTGGTGATGGCCGACACCGCCACTGCGACCGGATAGAGAAAGTCACTGGTGACCTGCAGGGTCACCCCCAGGGCGGCGATGATGAAGGAGAACTCGCCGATCTGCGAAAGCCCCATCCCCACGCGCAACGAGGTGCGCCCGTCGTTGCCGGCGATGAACGCGCCCAAGCCGCAGGAGAGCATCTTGCCCAGTACCACCGCCAGGGTGATGACCACGATCGGCCAGGCGTACTCGACCAGGATCGACGGGTCGATCATCAAGCCGATGGCGACGAAGAAGATGGCGCTGAACAGGTCGCGAACCGGCTCGATCAGGCGCTCGATCTTCAGCAGCTGGCGCGACTCGGCCATGATCGCACCGATCAGGAAGGCGCCGAGCACCATGCTGTACTCGAGCTTGACCACCAGCAGGCAGAAGCCGAAACACAGGCCCAGCACGGTGATCAGCAGCATCTCGTTGCTTTCGAATTTCGCCACGTAGGCCAGCAGCCGCGGCACCAGCAGGATGCCGATGACCAGCGCGACGATCATGAACAGCGACAGCTTGCCCACGGTGGAGAACACTTCGCCAGAGCTCACCGAGCCACTGACGGCGATGCCCGACAGCAGTGCGATGATACCGATGCCGAGGATGTCCTCGACGATCAACACGCCGAAGATCAGCTGGGCGAAACGCTCGTTCTTCATCTTCAGGTCGTTGAGCGCCTTGACGATGATGGTGGTCGAGGAGATCGCCAGGATCGCCCCGAGGAACAGCGAATCCATGGTGTTCCAGCCGAACCAGCGACCGATCTCGAAACCGATCCAGATCATCAGCACGATTTCCAGGAAGGCCGCGATGAAGGCCGTGGCGCCGACCTTGAACAGCTTGCGCAGGCTGAACTCCAGGCCCAGGCAGAACATCAGGAAGATCACCCCCAGCTCGGCCAGGGTCTTGATGGTGTCTTCGTCGTGGATCAGGCCGAACGGCGGCGTATGCGGGCCGATGATGAAACCAGCGACGATATAACCCAGCACCACCGGCTGCTTGAGGCGATGAAAGAGGATGGTGACCACCCCGGCAACCAGCATGATCACCGCCAGGTCCTGGATGAAGCTGATGGCATGCATGGCGTGATACTCCTTGTTTTCAGTGCTCGGGGCGAACCGCTCCTCTGCCGGACGATCCTTCGGCGCGGAGCAGGCACATACTCTTGTGATAGACGCAAAAGCCCACGTTGCATGGGCGTCGTCAGGTTAACATCGCGCCTTGCCACAAATTGCCGATGCAATATGCAGAAACAGATCGGCCGATTCGACACCGCCGATGGCAAGATTGGCGTGACGATGGAGCGTCAGCCGACGTCCCGTACCAGGATGGGAAACCTCAACGAGGGGAAACAGAAGTGTCTGCAGATACCCGCCCCGAATCCGTGCAAATTCACCGTGAGCTCTCTATGGAACCTGGAAACGCCCAGCTGACCATGACCGTCCTGATGACACCGGACATGGCCAATTTCTCTGGCAACGTACACGGCGGCACCCTGCTCAAGTACCTCGACGAAGTCGCCTATGCCTGCGCCAGCCGCTATGCCGGCACTTATGTGGTGACCCTGTCGGTGGACCAGGTGATTTTCCGCGAACCGGTGCATGTCGGCGAGCTGGTGACCTTCCTCGCCTCGGTCAACTACACCGGCAACACCTCGATGGAGGTGGGCATCAAGGTGGTCACCGAGAACATCCGCGAGCGCTCGGTACGCCACTCCAACAGCTGCTTCTTCACCATGGTCGCGGTGGACGACGACCGTCGCCCGGTGAAGGTGCCGCCGCGCCAGCCGCAGAGCAGCGAGGAGAAGCGCCGCTTCCTACAAGGCCAGCAACGCCGCCAGATCCGCCAGGAGCTGGAACAGCGTTACCAGAACCTCAAGGCTGATTCGATCTAGTACATCAGGCGCTGCGCCTCGAAGCGCACCCGTGGATGGGCGATGCGATCCTGGGCCCGCACCAGCTGCAGTTCATAGCTGGTACAGGCCTGGGTTTCCAGCAGCACCTCATGTACCGCGGCGGCGGTGAATTCGAAAGCCTGCAACCAGTCGTCACCCAGCAGCACGCGGGCGAGGAACAGCCCGGAGGTCAGGTCGCCCACGCCCACCGGCTGGCGTGGGAAGGCCAGCAAGGGCCGGCGCAGGTGCCAGCTGGCATCACGGGTCACCAGCAGCATCTCGAAGGCGTCGTCCGCCCGCTGTGGATAATTCAGGTGCTTGACCAGCACCACCTGCGGCCCGCGCTCCAGCAACCCGCGCGCCATGCTCACGCAATCGTCCAGGGACTGCGCGCGACGGCCACAGAAGCTATCCAGCTCGAGCTGGTTCGGGCACAGGATATCGGCCTTGGCGACGGCCTCCTCGAGCAGGAACTCGCTGACCTCTGCCGGTACGATGCAGCCCTTCTCGGCATGCCCCATGACCGGGTCGCACAGGTACAAGGCCTTGGGATTGACCGCCTTGATCCGCTCGACGCCGGCCAGGATCGCCCGCCCCTGCTCGGCACTGCCCAGGTAGCCCGACAACACCGCATCGCAGTGGCCCAGCTCACCGATATTGGAAATGCCTTCCACCAACGCGGGAATTTGCGCTGGGGCAAGCACTTCCCCAGCCCACTGTCCATACTGAGTATGGTTGGAGAACTGTACGGTGTTGAGCGGCCAGACGTTGACCCCAACCCGCTGCATGGGAAACACCGCGGCGCTGTTTCCGGCGTGTCCAAAGACCACGTGGGACTGAATGGCGAGCAGGTGCGGCGTACGTTTCATGCGGGACGATTCCGAAACTGTGTGAATAAGTGTGCGGCCCGCAGTATGAACCCGATTGCCATCTGTACGACAGGCCAGAGACGCAGTTAAGCTGGATCGACCTGTCTGGAGCTTACGCAAATGCTGACCCTGGAAAACCTCTTCGTCCTGATGCTGGTGGCGACCGCAGGCGCCTGGCTGTGGCACAACCACGGGCTGCGCGAAAAGGCCCTGGCACGGGTCAAGCAGCATTGCGCCAAGCTCGACCTGGAACTGCTCGACGACGCCGTGGCGCTCAAACGCATCGCCTTCGTGCGTGACGCCAATGGCAGGAAGCGCCTGGCGCGCATCTACAACTTCGAGTTCACCGTCACCGGTGAACAACGCCACCCCGGCACCGTCACCCAGTTCGGCGCCCACACCATGCAGATTGAACTCGCGCCCTATCCGTTCGAGATCAAGACCCCGCCGCGTACCGACAACGTCATCGAGATGCAGCAGTGGCGCCAGGAACATAACCGCTGGCGCAATTGATCAACGGATCAACGGATCAGCTGGCAGCCGCCGATGGCCGCTTGCAGGGCCTGCAAGGGTTGCGGTCGATCGAAGATCAGCTCGATACGCGAGTCCTTGCGCCATTCGCTGGAACGCCACTCCAGCGTCCCGCCTTCCAGGCCGTTGAACGACTGCCAGCCTTCCGTGCTGTGGATAACACCCTTCGCCCGGCGCCACACCCATTGCTCGAGAACACCGCGCAGCACCGCATTGTCGAGGCATTGGTCGGGATGCCAGCGCCAGCCGACGCTCCAACCTCCCTCCCCCTGCTGAAACTGGCAGATCGGCTGTCGTGGATCGGTCCACAGGGTGGGCAACGGCACTGCACCGTTATCCACAGGCAGGCTGCCAAGGTCGAGAGTGCCTACTGCTACGGGGGTTGAAACAGGCAATACAGCAAGCGGCAGTACCCCGTGATCCGTCCAGCATGACGGTATTGCGGGTAGTGATGCAGTTATCAACAAGCGTTCGGCTTCATCCACAACGCTCGCCTTGTTGAACACCAGCATCCCCGCCTTCGCCAGTGCCTGGTGCTGAGCCTCAGGCAGGACGCCGCCCCGGGACAGGGCTGCGGCATCCAGCACCATCAGCAGTGGCTGGACCGACAGTACGCCAGTCCAGGGTGGGCGTCCCAGTTGCTCCAGCAACTCGAGCGGGTGACCAAGGCCGGACGGTTCGATGAACAGACGGTCCGGGCGCGCCTTGCGCAGCAAACGGCCAAGCCCCACCTGGAACGGCGCGCCATTGACGCAGCACAAGCAGCCTCCCGCCACTTCACCGATGGCGATGCCCACCTCGTCGCGGCTGAGCAAGGCGGCATCGAGGCCGACCTGGCCGAACTCGTTGACCAGCACGGCCCAGCGCTCGCCGGCTGGACGCTGCTCCAGCAGGTGGCGGATCAGGCTGGTCTTGCCGGCGCCGAGGGGGCCGGCGATCACATGGGTGGGAATGTCCTGCAGCATGGCTCGGTATCGGGGGGGATTGATGGCAGTCTATACCGCCGGGCCCCGCGATTCATGCCAACCAGTCCAGGCTCAGCAACAATCGGCGCTCCCCGGCAGGCGTCAGCGGTGATCGGTGCACCAATCCCGCGCCCTCGTTGCCCAGCCACTTCTCGCCCTTGAGCAGGGCCACCTCTCCCACCGTCAGGCGCCGAACGTTATCCACAGGCGGTAACGACTGCTGCAAGCGCGCGCGATCGATCGCTCCCTCCGCCAGCCATTCGCTGCCCGCGCCGGCATAGGTGCTGAGCAGGCGCACCGGCACATGGTCCACATGCATGCGCGGACACATCGCCCCGTCCAGTACCCGCACGCGTACACCGAGACGACGGGCTCCCAGCAGGCAGGTATAGGCGGCCACCAGCCAGGCCACATCCGCGACGAAACCGTCATAGCCGTGCAGATCAGCGGCCTCCCTGAGCAAACCGGGCAAGGCCGGCGGGTGGCGTTCATCCACCTCGATCACCCGCTCATCGGCCAGGGACTGGCCAAGACTGAGCACCAGGTTGGCGAAGTCCTCCACCTGGGCCGGCAGGCGGCGCTGCCAGACCGCCAGGTTGACGCCATCCTGAAGAATGTCGGTCATCACCTGGGGCGATTCACCGAACACCTGGCGGATATCCACAGTCATGCCACCGCGTCCTCATGCCAGGCACCGAAAGGATCGGGTAGCCGCAGCCAGGCCATCGGTCCAGTTTCCATCTCCTCGTCCGTGAGCAGGCAGGCCTCCAACTCTGTGGATAACCGCTGGAAGTCGATGTTCTGCCCGATGAACACCAGTTCCTGGCGGCAATCGCCGCTTTCCACCGACCACTGCTTGAGGATCGCCGCGGTGTTCTCTTCGTCCTGCGGCCATTGCTCGCGTGGCACGAAGCGCCACCAGCGCCCCGCCAGGCCGTGACGCATCATGCCACCGGCCTGGGACCAGCTCCCGGCCTCCTGATACTTGCTGGCCAGCCAGAAGAAGCCCTTGGAACGCAGCAACCGGCCGTTGCTCCAGGGCGTGTGGATAAAATCGAAGAAGCGCTGCGGGTGGAACGGCCGACGAGCCTGCCAGGTGCTGGCGGCGATGCCGTATTCCTCGGTTTCGGGTACATGCTCGCCCCGCAGTTCGCGCAGCCACCCCGGAGCCTGGGCTGCCTGGTCGAAATCGAACAGGCCGGTATCGAGGATGCGCGACAGCGCCACCTGGCCCATCACCATCGGCACGATCTGCGCCCGGGCATTGAGGCTGCGCAGGATGGCCACCAGCTCCTCGCGGTCAGACTGGCTGATCAGGTCGATCTTGCTCAGCAACAGCACGTCGGCGAATTCGACCTGCTCGATCAACAGGTCACTGATCGAGCGCTCGTCCTGCTCACCCAAGGTCTCGCCACGGCTGGCGAGACTCTCGGCGGCCTGGTAGTCACGCAGGAAGTTCAGCCCGTCGACCACGGTGACCATGGTGTCCAGGCGCGCCATGTCGGAGAGGCTGCGCCCCTGTTCGTCGCGAAAGGTGAAAGTCTCGGCAACCGGCAGCGGCTCGGATATTCCGGTCGACTCGATCAGCAGGTAATCGAAGCGGCCCTCACTCGCCAACCGCGCCACCTCTTCCAGCAGGTCCTCGCGCAAGGTGCAGCAGATGCAGCCGTTGCTCATCTCCACCAGTTTTTCTTCGGCCCGGTTCAGGCTGACGTTGCGCTGGACCTCGCTGGCATCGATGTTGATTTCGCTCATGTCGTTGACGATCACGGCGACGCGCAGGTTGTCGCGGTTGCGCAGCACATGGTTGAGCAGCGTGCTCTTGCCGGCGCCGAGGAAGCCGGACAGCACGGTGACAGGGAGACGGTTGGGCATGACTAACCTCATCGGGCAGGCGCATTCGAATCGATGCATTGCACAATGTTATATTATAACAATACAATTTCGCCAAGCCGTGTCGACCGAACGGTTGTCTGGAGAGCGTCATGAAATCATCCGGCCTCGCTGCCTTGCTGCTGCTCGCAACACCCACGCAGCTCTTCGCCATGCCTCACACCGACCTCGCTCTGTGCACCCGCAGCGCGACCTTGCTCGCCTGCCAGGATGGCCAAGGCAACTACTACAGCGTGCGTACCGAAGGCAGCACCTTCTACCTGCGTGGCTACGAAGTGGCAGGCAAACGCCTGTGGGCTCAGACCAACAGCCGCTACGGCACGCTGACCTTCTTCACCGGGCTGGCCAGTGACGGTGAAGCCTGGGTGGGTTACAGCCGCCGCATCGGCTGGACCACCCTCAACCGTGTCTCCAGCTCCAGTGGTCAACGCTTCAACCTGCACTGCAGCCTTGTCGGCGGTTGCCGTTGATTGCCATCACTTCAGGATCCTTTCATGTCTAGCCTCGCCCTTCCCGACATCGCCGCACAGAGCAGCCAGCAGGCACTTCCGCTGGACTGGGTCGGCATGTGCGGTATCGCCCTGCCACTGCTGGTCGACGGACGCAGCCTCGGCGCACACGCCGATGCCGGCGTGAGCCTGGATGACGGCGCAGCCCGGGGCATCCATATGTCACGGCTGTACCTGGCGCTGGAAGCGCTGGAACAGCGAGCGTTGAGCCCGCAGCTGATTCGCCGGACGCTCGAGCATTTTCTCGCCAGCCACGAAGGCCTTTCGAACACCGCCTACCTGCGCCTGGCATTCGATCACCTGTTAAAGCGCCCAGCGCTGGTCAGCCCGCTGGCAGGCTGGAAACGTTACCCGGTGAATATCGAAGCTCGGCTAAAAGATGAAATGTTCCACGTGGAACTATCGGTGCACATTCCCTATTCCTCGACCTGCCCGTGCTCGGCGGCGCTGGCCAGGCAGCTGATCCAGACGCAGTTCGACCGGGACTTCGCTGGCCAGTCGCTGGAGCGGGAACGTGTTCGCCAGTGGCTTGGCAGCAGCGACGGCATCGTTGCGACACCCCACAGCCAGAGGAGCTTGGCCAAGCTGCAAGTCCGCCTGGACGGCGACGAGTTCAGACTGACCGAGTTGATCGAGACTGCGGAGGCAGCTTTGGGCACGGCCGTACAGACGGCAGTAAAGCGCGCCGATGAGCAGGCCTTTGCCCTGGCCAACGGACAGAACCTGATGTTCTGCGAGGATGCCGCCCGCCGCCTGCATGCGGCCTTGCGAACGCTAACGGGCGTGAGCGGCTTCAGCGTGCGCGTGGAACATGCAGAGAGCCTGCATGCCCACGACGCAGTGGCGGTCAGTCGTTATCGCTGGTGACAGATCAGATACGCGGCTTGACGGTTCCACAGTCATTCCCAAGCCACACCGCCCGGGTGTCCATGCTGCCCTGCTGCTGGACCCCGGAGGCATTGAAGGTGCCGTTGACCTTGGTCAGGAACTCCCGGTCGCTGAGGAAGGTGGCCTGGCCGTTGCCCTGGGCCTTGGGGCAACTGAACTGGAATTTCCAGACATTGCCATTGCGCTCGGTGATCTTCTGCGTGCACCCCGACTGCGGATCCTGCAGCGGAATGTCATTGGTCTTGACCTGCTCCGCAGTCAGGCACGAACGCACCCCCTTGCCCCCCACCGTGATGCCCTGCTTGGCCAGGGCACCCTCCATCATCGCCCGTTGCTCGGGCGGCAGGTTCTTCAACTGACCGAGCATGAACTCCATGTCCGGCAACGGCTTGCCATCGACCTGCATGTTGCTGGTGGTCAGTTCCCACAGGCCGGGTTGCAGCATCTGCGCATGAACCAGCGGGCTGCCCAGCCCCAGTACCAGGGCGAGCAGTGGCAGACGAATCTTCATGGATGAAAGCTCCTCGAAATACCGGCTCCGGCCGGACTGAGCCGTTAGACGTCAAAATCGCCTGTGGGTTGCAGGCATACCCTCGAACGTGGTCTGTTAGCAGCAGTGCTCTCGGCAAGCAGGATGCGTATGGATTTCCACAGCCCCTACTTCTTCGGTTACTTGCTCGGCCTGATTCATCTGCTCGGCCTCATCGCCGCGCTGCATGCGGTGTTCACCGTGCGCACCGCCCAGGGTGCGATCGCCTGGGCCATGTCACTGCTGTTCATCCCCTACCTCACCCTCATCCCCTATCTGGTGTTCGGCGCCCGTTCCTTCTACGCCTATATCCAGGCGCGGCGCCAGGCCAACCAGGAAATGCACGTGGCCATGGCCAACCTGAACTGGCGGCCCTGGGTGGAGGAAGCGTTGACCGCCCGCGAGTCCGACAGCTACGCCGCCCTGCGCGCCATGCCCAAGCTGGGGCGCATGCCGTGCCTGGCCAACAACGAGGTGAAGCTGCTGATCGATGGCGCCGCCACCTTCGAGGCGATCTTCTCGGCCATCCGCACCGCGCGCGACACCGTGCTGGTGCAGTTCTTCATCATCCATGACGACGCCCTCGGCCGGGAGTTGCAGCAACTGCTGCTGCGCAAGGCCGCCGAAGGCGTGCGGGTGTTCGTGCTGTACGACCGCGTCGGCAGCCATGCCCTGCCAGCCAGCTACAGCCAGGTGCTGCGCGACGGCGGCGTGCAGATCGAGGCGTTCGCCACCCGGCGCGGCTGGTTCAACCGCTTCCAGGTCAACTTTCGCAACCACCGCAAGATCGTCGTGGTCGATGGCCTGCTCGGGTTTCTCGGCGGCCATAACGTAGGAGACGAATACCTCGGGGCACACCCCAAGCTGTCACCGTGGCGCGACACCCATGTACAGATCGGCGGCCCGGTGCTGGCCTGCCTGCAGGAGTCCTTCGCCGAAGACTGGTACTGGGCCACGCGCCAGCTGCCGCCGCTGATCCTGCCCGACGTCTACCCGGAGAACGGCGTGCTGTGCCAGGCCTTGGCCAGCGGCCCGGCCGATCCACAGGAAACCTGTGCGCTGTTCTTCCTCGAGGCGATTCACTCGGCCACCCGACGGGTCTGGATCACCAGTCCCTATTTCATCCCCGACGAAGCCATCTTCGCCGCCCTGCGCCTGGCAGTGCTGCGGGGTGTCGACGTACGCATCCTGATTCCCTCGCGCCCCGACCACCGCATCGTCTACGCCGCCTCCAGCCTGTTCGCCTTCGAGGCGGTGCGCGCCGGGGTGCGCATGTTCCGCTACCTGCCGGGCTTCCTGCACCAGAAGGTGGTGCTGGTGGACGATGAGGTCAGCGCCATCGGCAGCGCCAACCTCGACAACCGCTCGTTCCGACTGAACTTCGAGATCACCCTGCTCACTGTGGACCGCGCATTCGCCGACCAGGTCGAACGGATGTTGGAGAATGACTTCGAGCAAGCCCGGGAGATCACCGCGGAGGACAGCCGCGACACCCATCGCCTGCAACAGCTGGGGATGCGCATCGCGCGGCTGATTTCACCGATCCTGTAGCCCGGCGAGCCTTGTCGGCACGCCGGGCTACCCGATCAGCGATAGAGGTCCTCACGCGTCCATGGCAGGTCGTGGTGGCCGTCGGCGTAGGGCTTCACCGCAAGGATCTGGTGCAGGTTGATCCAGCCCTTGGTGAAGGCGTAGGCGCAACCGGCCAGGTACAGGCGCCAGATGCGCAGGGTCTTCTCCGGCACCAGCGCGGCAGCGCGGTGCAGCTGGTTCTCCAGGTTCTCGCTCCAGTGGTTGAGGGTCTTGGCGTAGTGCAGGCGCAGGCTCTCGATATCGACCACCTCCAGGCCCGCCTCGCAGATCCGCGCCGTGATCATCGAGATATGCGGCAACTCGCCGTGGGGGAACACATAGCGGTCGATGAAATCACCCGCGCCACGGCCGACCGGGCGACCATCGACGTGCTTCGCGGTGATGCCATGGTTCATCACCAGCCCACCTTCACGCACCGCGCCAAATAGCCGCTGGCAATACAGCTCGAGGTTGGCATGTCCGACGTGTTCGAACATGCCGACGCTGACCGCCTTGTCGAAGCGGCCATCCTGGGGCAGGTCGCGGTAGTCGAGAATCTGCAGGTCGACCTTGTCGGCCAGGCCCTCCTCCTTGACCCGTTGGCGGCCCAACTTCAGCTGCTCCTTGCTCAGCGTGATGCCGAACACCTTGGCGCCGTACTCACGGGCGGCGAATCGCGCCAGCCCGCCCCAGCCGCAACCGACATCCAGCAGATAATCGCCGGCCTGCAGGCGCAGCTTGCGGCACAGGTGATCGAACTTGTCCTGCTGGGCCTGGGCCAGGGTGTTGTCCGGCTCCTTGAAGTAGGCGCAGGAATAGACCATGTCCGGGTCGAGCCACAGTTGGTAGAAATCGTTGGACAGGTCGTAGTGGTAGGAAATGGCTTCGGCGTCGGTGCGCTTGTCATGGGACGTGCGCTCCGGCAAGAACTCGTCTTCATCCTTGAGCAAGGCTTCGCTGAGCTCGTCGCAGACCCGAATCACTTCGCCGATATCACCTTCCAGCTCCAGCTTGCCCTCGACGAAGGCGGAGCCAAGCTCTTCCAGGTTCGGGTGGGTGAGCTGGGCGATCAGCTGGGGTTCCTTGACCAGGATGGTGACCTGCGGGCTCGGCCCCAGATCGAACTGGTTGCCGTCCCACAGCTTGACGCGCAAAGGTAAGTGCAGGCTCTGCAATGCGGGTGGAAGTTGCGCAAGCATTCATGACCCTCCCTTTCATTGATACGGGACGTCAGGCCTCAAGGTGTCGGACGTCACCGGATCAGGGTAGTTCATTCGTGCGAAGTTTCCGTTAATCGCGACCATAGTCTAGAACTATCTGGTCCGGGCCGCACAACAGATTGTATACAATTTACATCTCTCAGACTAACCTTGTGCCCCTCTTCGCTTCCTCACACTCTCGGAGTAACGAAACCCATGAAATCCTATGACGTGGTGATCATCGGCGGCGGCCCCGGCGGCTACAACGCAGCGATCCGTGCCGGCCAGCTGGGCCTGAGCGTGGCCTGTGTCGAGGGTCGCTCGACCCTGGGCGGCACCTGCCTGAACGTCGGCTGCATGCCGTCCAAGGCGCTGCTGCATGCATCCGAGCTGTACGAGGCGGCCAGCGGCGAAGAGTTCGCCCACCTGGGGATCGAGGTCAAGCCGACCCTCAACCTGGGCCAGATGATGAAGCAGAAAGACGAAAGCGTGACTGGCCTGACCAAGGGCATCGAGTACCTCTTTCGCAAGAACAAGGTCGACTGGGTCAAGGGCTGGGGCCGCCTGGACGGCGCCGGCAAGGTGGTGGTCAAGGCCGAGGACGGCAGCGAAACCACCCTGCAGGCCAAGGACATCGTCATCGCCACCGGTTCCGAACCCACGCCGCTGCCCGGCGTGACCATCGACAACCAACGCATCATCGATTCCACCGGCGCCCTGTCGCTGCCCCAGGTGCCCAAGCACCTGATCGTGATCGGCGCCGGCGTGATCGGCCTGGAGCTGGGTTCGGTGTGGCGCCGCCTGGGTGCCGAAGTGACGGTGATCGAATACCTGGACCGCATCTGCCCGGGCACCGATGAGGAAACCGCCAAGACCCTGCAGAAGGCCCTGGCCAAGCAAGGCATGACCTTCAAGCTCGGCAGCAAGGTGACCCAGGCCACATCCAGCGCCGACGGCGTCAGCCTGACCCTGGAGCCCGCCGCCGGTGGCAACGCCGAAACCCTGCAGGCCGACTACGTGCTGGTGGCCATCGGTCGCCGTCCCTATACCAAGGGCCTGAACCTGGAAAGCGTGGGGCTGGAAACCGACAAGCGCGGCATGCTCGCCAACGACCATCACCGCAGCGCGGTCCCAGGCATCTGGGTGATCGGCGACGTCACCTCCGGCCCGATGCTGGCGCACAAGGCCGAGGACGAAGCGGTGGCGTGCATCGAGCGCATCGCCGGCAAGCCCCACGAGGTCAACTACAACCTGATCCCCGGCGTCATCTATACCCGTCCGGAACTGGCCAGTGTCGGCAAGACCGAAGAGCAGCTCAAGGCCGAAGGCCGTGCCTACAAGGTCGGCAAATTCCCCTTCACCGCCAACAGCCGGGCCAAGATCAACCATGAGACCGAAGGCTTCGCCAAGGTCATCGCCGACGCCGTCACCGACGAGGTGCTGGGCGTGCACCTGGTGGGCCCGAGCGTGAGCGAGATGATCGGCGAGTTCTGCGTGGCCATGGAATTCTCGGCCTCGGCCGAGGACATCGCCCTCACCTGCCACCCACACCCGACCCGCTCCGAGGCCCTGCGCCAGGCGGCGATGAATGTGGATGGGAAAGCGATGCAGATCTGACGCAAAGCCTTGCGTTAAACCGTGTGGGAGCGGCTTTAGCCGCGAAGCAAGCGACTCGGTGGATGGCACCGGCTTCGCCGGTGTTCGCGGCTAAAGCCGCTCCCACAGGTACTACGCCAACCTGTCGGAGCGGCCTTGCCCCACGAGTGCTCGACCTAGCCGTGGGCCAGTTGTTTATCCACACCCTCACGGAAGCGCGACGCCAGGAATGGCGTGATATCCAGCGGTAACGTCTCATTGTGGACAACCTTGTCCAACAGCACACCGGTAATGGCCGACGTGAGGATCCCTGTACGGAAATGTCCACAGGCATTGAAATAGCCCTGCACATTATCCACAGGCCCGAGAATCGGCAGCTCGTCCGGTGACCCCGGGCGCAGGCCGGCCCAGGTGCGCTTGAGGTTCACCTGCGCCAGCTGCGGCACGCAACGAATCGCACCCTGCACCAGGCCGCTGATTTCCGGGAAAGTGTTGCTGACATCGAAGCCCTTCTCTTCCGTGGTACTGCCGATCAGGATCTCGCCATTGTCCTTCTGCGCCATGTAGCAATCGCTGGTGGTGATGCAACCATCGAGCAGCTTGGGCAGGCGTTCGGTCAGCACGATCTGGCCCTTCACCGGCTTGACCGGAATGCTCTCCCCGGTCGCCCATTCGCTCAGCTCGGCGGCCCAGGCGCCAGCGGCATTGATCAAGGTGGCGCAATGGAACTCGCCGGCCTCGGCGGTGCGCACGCCCTTGATCCGCGAGCCTTCATGCAGCACGCCGGTGATGTTCACGTTCGGGTACAAATCGACGCCGTTCTGCCGCGCCGCCTCCATGTAGGCATCGCCCAGGCGGAACGGGCTGACCTGATGGTCGCAGAGAAACTCCAGCGCGCCATTGGCCTTGAGCGTCACCGCCGGCTCCGAGGCCCGCAGCGCGTCGCGGTCGAGCCAGCGTACCTGGTCGGCCAGGTGCGGGATCTGTTTGACGATGTGCTCGGCGTACAGTTGGTCTTCTTCATCCTGGATGATGTACTTGAGCCCGGTGCGTTCGAACTTGAAGTCCATCCCGTGGCGCTCGATCAGCTCCTGGTGCAGCTGTGGATAAAGCGCGTTGGACTGCAGGGCGAAGTCAAAGAAGCACTCCGGCAGGATGTGCGGCGTGCTCGAGTCAACCACCACCGCCGCGCCGTTGGCCTCACGCTTGTTGCGCGAGGACATCATGCGAAAGAAGATCACCCCGCAGCCCAGTCCCACCGACTCGCCGATGGCCCACAGGCCGCCGGCCGAGGCACGGGTGGCGTTGCCCGGGCGCTTGCAGTCGATCAGGGCGATCTTCAGGTTGTGCCGCTTGGACAGCTGGTAGGCACAGGACGCGCCGATCACGCCGCCACCGGCAATGATGATGTCGTAATGCTTGTTCATGCTCAGGCCTCCGTGCCGAGTTGTTCGAATGCGGAAAATGGGATCGGGTCCACCGGGAAGCGCGGACGCAGCCAGCCCACGTCCGGACGTCCAGTGGCGCTGCGCAAGCGGTCGCTGCAGTAGCCGACGCACATGCGCCCCTGGCAGTCGCCCATGCTTACCCGGGTACGCATCTTCAGGCTGGCCATGTCCTCCACGCCCTGCTCCAGGGCCAGGTCGATCTGATCGCGAGTGACGTTTTCGCAACGGCAGATCACCGTGTCGGCCTGAGGCAGCTGGATCTGCGCCGCGCCGCGCGCGGTGTAGCGTTCCACCCCAGAGCGGAAGCGCTTGATCGCCGCCAGCTTGCCGAGGAAACGCTCACGGCGCTCGATCGCCTGCTCGGCATCGAGCTTGCCCATCTGCTGCAGCATCGACACCGCGGCGATACGCCCGGTGAGCATCGCTGCCTCACCACCACGAATACCGGCCATGTCGCCGGCCAGGTGAATGTTCGGCTGGCTGCTCTGCTGCCACACGTTGCACTCGGCGCGCAGGTAGCCGTCCTCGCTGAAACCATGGGCCAGGCCCAGTTGCTGGCTGAGCTGGGTCCGCGGAATGAAGCCGTAGCCTACCGCCAGGGTGCGCACCTGCTCGCGCTGGATGCGGGTCATGTCCGGCTGCCAGTCCTGGGTGTAAGGGGCGACCTGGACCTCCTGCAACTCGCCGTCACCCGTGGCGCCCACCACGCCCCAGCCATAATGCATGGGGATGCCGTTGAGCTTCATGTAGGCCAGCATGCTCAGGCCATCGAGGAACAGCTGCGGCTTGTTCATCAACGCCAGGCTTTCCTTGGCGATACGGTTGAACGAGCAGGCTTCGTACACGCCGGCTACCTTGGCGCCGGCGGCGTGCAGCTGGCAGGCGACCAGCGGCAGCAACGGCCCGGTACCGGCAATCAGCGTGCTACCCAGTGGCTTGACCACGCCGCTCTTGATCTGTAGCTGCAAGCCGCCGAGCAGGATCACACCGGGCAAGGTCCAGCCGGGGAACGGCACGTTGCGCTCGTGGCATCCGGCGGCCAGCAGCAGGTGCGAGTAGTCGATCTCGTGCAGTTGCTCGTCAGCGTCGAGGACCATCAGCCGTTGATCGTCCCCGCCCACCACGCGATGGTTCAGGCGCAGGTCGATGCGCTCGGCGCAGGCGGCGAAATCTTCATGCAGCTTGGTCAGGGCCTTGGTGTAGCGCGGCCCCAGGTAGCCCAGGTCGACACCCGCGCGCAGCGGGCCACGATAGACCACGCCACCGGGGCGCGAGGCCTCGTCGAACAGCAGGCAATCCACGCCATGTTCAGCCAGCTCGATGGCGGCGCCCATTCCGGCCGAACCACCACCGACGATCACGGGACGAAGGCTCATGGGTGGGCCTCCTCTTGCACGCGGTTGACCTCGGTCTCGATGCTCATGCCCGGCTTGACGATGGTCTGGCAGGCGCGACGCTTGGGACGACCATCGATCTGCACCAGGCAGCAATGGCAGACGCCCATGCCGCAGTAGGCACCGCTGAGCTGGCCATGATCGTTACGCGCCAGCTGGCGCAGGCCAACGGCGTTGAGCACGCTGAGTACGGTTTCGCCGGCACTGGCGACCGCAGGCAGGCCATTGACCAGCAGGGTAATTTCAGCGCCTTCCAATGGCTGGATATCGTGCTTTCGTTGCAGCGTCTGCATTTCCTGTCGTCCTTGATGACTGATGGGTCGGGCGACGTTAGGGCAAACAACGAGGGAAAACATTGATCCATGCCAGAGGCACGCTTAAGAAATGTCCTACAGCGACAGACGTACAATCGCGTAGGATAAGAGCGCTACAAATCCATTGTCGAACACTCAGAAATAAAAAGCCCCTGGCGGACCAGGGGCGTTCGGTAGCCTTGCTTCGACAGCCGTGGGGTTACTCCACGGTCACCGACTTGGCCAGGTTACGCGGCTGGTCGACGTCGGTGCCCTTGAGCACGGCGACGTAGTACGACAGCAGTTGCAGCGGAATGGTGTAGAGGATCGGCGCCAGCGCATCGTTGATGTGCGGCACGTTGATCACATGGGTGCCCTCGCCGTTGCTCATGCCAGCGTGCTCGTCGGCGAACACCACCAGCTCGCCGCCACGGGCGCGCACTTCCTGCAGGTTCGACTTGAGCTTCTCCAGCAGCTCGTTGTTCGGCGCCACGGTCACCACCGGCATGTCGTTGTCCACCAGCGCCAGCGGGCCATGCTTGAGCTCGCCGGCCGGGTAGGCTTCGGCGTGGATGTAGGAGATCTCCTTGAGCTTGAGCGCGCCTTCCATCGCCACCGGATACTGGGCACCGCGGCCGAGGAACAGGGTGTGGTGCTTGTCGGCGAACAGCTCGGCGATCTTCTCGACCACGCCATCCATCGCCAGCGCTTCGCTCAGGCGGGCCGGCAGGCGGCGCAGCTCGTCCACCAGCTCGGCTTCGACACCAGCTTCGAGGGTGCCGCGCACCTGGCCGAGGGCCAGGGTCAGCAGCATCAGCGACACCAGCTGGGTGGTGAAGGCCTTGGTCGAGGCGACGCCGATCTCCGGCCCGGCCAGGGTCAGCAGGGTCAGGTCGGATTCGCGCACCAGCGAGCTGATGCCCTTGTTGCAGATCGCCAGGCTGCCGAGGAAACCCAGCTCCTTGGCATTGCGCAGGGCTGCCAGGGTGTCGGCGGTCTCGCCGGACTGCGAGATGGAGACGAACAGGGTGTCCGGCTGCACCACCACCTTGCGGTAGCGGAATTCGCTGGCCACTTCCACCTGGCATGGGATGCCGGCCAGGCTTTCCAGCCAGTAACGGGCGACCATGCCGGCGTGATAGCTGGTGCCGCAGGCGACAATCTGCACGTTGCGCACCTTGGCGAACAGCTCGGCGGCCTGTGGACCGAAGGCCTGGACCATCACGTGGTCCTTGCCCAGGCGCCCTTCCAGGGTACGCTGCACCACGGTGGGCTGCTCGTGGATTTCCTTGAGCATGAAGTGGCGGTAGTTGCCCTTCTCGGCGGCTTCGGCGCCTTCGTGGTACTGCACCGTCTCGCGCTGGACCGGATGACCGGCCTGATCCCAGATCTGCACCTGGTCACGGCGGATCTCGGCGATATCGCCTTCTTCCAGGTACATGAAGCGGTCGGTGACCTGGCGCAGGGCCAGTTGGTCCGAGGCCAGGAAGTTTTCGCCAAGGCCCAGGCCGATCACCAGCGGGCTGCCGCTGCGGGCGGCGACCAGGCGATCCGGCTGGCTGGCGCTGATCACCGCCAGGCCATAGGCGCCGTGCAGGCGCTTGACCGCGGCCTTGAGCGCGTCGGTCAGGTCGGGAATGTCCTTGAGCAGGTGGTGGATCAGGTGGACGATGACTTCGGTGTCGGTCTGCGAGACAAAGGCATAGCCCAGGCCCTTGAGCTCTTCACGCAGCTCTTCGTGGTTCTCGATGATGCCGTTGTGCACCACCGCCACGTCGTGCCCGGAGAAATGCGGGTGGGCATTGTTTTCGGTCGGCGCGCCATGGGTCGCCCAGCGAGTGTGGGCAATGCCCAGCTGGCCGGCCAGCGGGTCGGCGCTCACGGCGCCTTCCAGTTCGCTGACCTTGCCGATACGGCGGCGACGCTCGAGCGCGCCTTGCTGGTTCAGCACGGCCAGGCCAGCGCTGTCATAACCACGGTATTCCAGGCGCTTGAGGCCTTCGATGAGGATGGCTGTGATATTGCGCTCGGCAACGGCACCAACGATTCCACACATAAGATGTTGCTCCTAGCTGATAGCGGCGCAGATAAGGGTGATGCCGCGGGCTTGAATCCGGTCGCGCGCCTCGGCGGGCAGGCGATCATCAGTAATCAGGGTGTTGACGCTGCCCCAGGGCAGCTCGAGGTTGGGGATCTTGCGACCGACCTTGTCCGACTCGACCATGACGATCACCTCGCGCGCCACCTCGGCCATGACCCGACTCAGCCCCAGCAGCTCGTTGAAGGTGGTGGTGCCACGCTCCAGGTCGATGCCGTCGGCACCGATGAACAGCTGGTCGAAGTCGTATGAGCGTAGTACCTGCTCGGCCACCTGGCCCTGGAAGGACTCAGAGTGCGGGTCCCAGGTGCCACCGGTCATCAGCAGCACGGGCTCATGTTCCTGCTCGCTGATGGCGCGGGCCACATTGAGCGAGTTGGTCATCACCACCAGGCCTGGCTGGCGCCCGAGCTGCGGGATCATCGCTGCCGTGGTGCTGCCACTGTCGATGATGATGCGTGCATGCTCGCGAATGCGATCGACCGCTGCCCGGGCGATGGCCTGCTTGTAGAGGGACACCGGCTGGACCGTATCGCCCAACAGCTCCTGGGGCATGGTCACCGCGCCACCGTAGCGGCGCAGCAGCAGACCGTTGGCCTCCAGGGCGTGGAGATCCTTGCGGATGGTCACTTCGGAAGTTTCGAAACGCTTGGCCAGGGCATCGACGCTCACCTCGCCCTGCTCGTTGAGCAAGGCCAGGATATTGTGGCGGCGCTGGGGGGTGTTTCGTTTCGACATGTCGGTTTAAGTTTCGATTCGAAAGATAAGTGGTGCAATCAAAACCTAAGATGGACGATTCGTCAAGTTTATCTCTGCTTCGGCACGGTCCCTGTAGGAGCGGCCTTGTGCCGCGATGGGGCGCGCAGCGGCCCCAATGGAATTCACCTTGGCACCCAATAAAAAGCCGGCTTATTCACATAAGCCGGCTTTCGATCGAAAGCGCTGTGGATAACTCAGCTCTTCTTGATCTTCTCCGGCCGCTTCCAGCCTTCGATGTTGCGCTGGCGCGCACGGGCCACGCCCAGCTGCCCGGCTTCAACCGTCTGGGTGATGGTAGAGCCCGCCGCGGTAGTGGCCCCCGCCTGGATTTCCACAGGTGCCACCAGCGAGTTGTTGGAACCGATGAACACATCCTCGCCCATCACCGTACGGAACTTGTTGGCGCCGTCGTAGTTGCAGGTGATGGTGCCAGCACCGATATTGGTACGGGCACCAACCTCGGCATCACCCAGGTAGGTCAGGTGACCGGCCTTGGCGCCCTCGCCCAGGTGCGCGTTCTTCAGCTCGACGAAGTTACCCACATGGGCACGAGCTTCCAGGACGCTACCTGGACGCAGACGGGCGAACGGGCCGGCATCGCTGCCCTCGCCCAGCATCGCGCCTTCAAGGTGGCTGTTGGCCTTGACCACCACGCCCTTGCGTAGGGTGCTGTCCTTGATCACGCAGTTGGGGCCGATCTGCACGTCGTCCTCGATCACCACCTTGCCTTCGAGAATGACGTTGATGTCGATCAGCACGTCGCGGCCGACCGTCACCTCGCCGCGTACATCGAAGCGCGCCGGATCACGCAGCGTGACACCCTGGGCCATCAGGCGGAGGCCTTCACGCAGTTGATAGTGACGCTCGAGCTCCGCCAGCTGGCGGCGGTCGTTGGCGCCCTGCACTTCCATCGGATCGTGGGGCTGCTCGGTGGCGACCACCAAGCCATCGGCCACGGCCATGGCGATCACGTCGGTGAGGTAGTACTCGCCCTGGGCGTTGTTGTTGGACAACCGGCCCATCCAGTCGGCCAGGCGTGCGGCAGGCATGGCGAGGATGCCGGTGTTGCCTTCCTTGATCGCCTTCTGCGCTTCGCTGGCATCCTTGTGCTCGACAATCGCGGTCACGTTGCCCGCTGCATCTCGGACAATGCGGCCGTAGCCGGTCGGGTCCTGCAAGGTCACGGTGAGCAGACCGAGCTGCTGCTCGCTGACCTTGGCCAGCAGACGCTGCAGGGTCTCTACCTCGATCAGCGGCACATCGCCGTAGAGCACCAGCACGGTATCGGCGGTGATGGCCGGCAACGCCTGGGCCACGGCATGGCCGGTGCCCAGTTGCTTGTCCTGCATGACGAAGTTCAGATCGTCGGCTGCCAGGCGCTCACGTACCAGCTCGGCGCCATGGCCGATTACCACGTGAATACCTTCGGGCTGCAACTGGCGCGCGCTGTGGATAACGTGGCCAAGCATGGAATTGCCGGCGACCGGGTGCAGTACCTTCGGCAGCGCGGAGCGCATGCGGGTGCCTTGGCCTGCGGCGAGAATGACGATATCGAGGGACATTGACTGGCTACCAATCCTGGGCGGTCAGGGACGTGACCGAAGGGGAAATTCTGAAAAAGAAAAAGGGTAGCCGAGGCTACCCTTTAACTCAATCGCAACGGCGGTAAGCGGCCAAGGCCGGATTACTTGCCTTTGCGCAATTGCTGGACAGTACGCAGCTGAGCTGCAGCCTCGGCCAGACGTGCGGCAGCAGCACCGTAGTCGAAGTCCGAGCTTTTCGCGTTCAGCGCGTTCTCAGCAGCCTTGAGGGCTTCCTGAGCCTGAGCTTCGTCCAGGTCGGCAGCGCGCTGCACGGTGTCGGCAAGAACCTTGACCATGTTCGGCTGCACTTCGAGGAAGCCACCGGAGATGTAGAACACCTCACGATCGCCACCTTGCTTGGTCAGCGTGATCGGACCAGGCTTGAGATTGGTGATCAGCGGCGCGTGGCCCGGAGCGATACCAAGATCACCCAGGTTACCGTGCGCGACTACCATCTCGACCAGGCCGGAGAAGATCTCTCCTTCCGCGCTGACGATATCGCAATGGACTGTCATAGCCATCTGCTTGCCTCAACCTGATTAGCGCCCCTTGCGGGGCGCCGGGATTACAGTTTCTTGGCTTTCTCGATCGCTTCGTCGATGCTGCCGACCATGTAGAACGCTTGTTCTGGCAGGTGGTCGTAGTCACCTTTGAGGATGCCGCTGAAGCCAGCGATGGTGTCCTTGAGCGAAACGTACTTGCCTGGCGAGCCGGTGAAGACTTCGGCCACGAAGAACGGCTGCGACAGGAAGCGCTGGATCTTACGAGCGCGGGCAACCAGTTGCTTGTCGGCTTCGGACAGCTCGTCCATACCCAGGATCGCGATGATGTCCTTCAGCTCTTTGTAACGCTGCAGAACATACTGAACGCCACGAGCGGTCTCGTAGTGCTCGGTGCCGATCACGTTCGGGTCCAGCTGGCGCGAAGTCGAGTCCAGTGGGTCGACCGCTGGGTAGATACCCAGGGAAGCGATGTCACGGGACAGAACGACGGTGGCGTCCAGGTGGGCGAAGGTGGTCGCTGGCGACGGGTCGGTCAGGTCGTCCGCAGGTACGTATACGGCCTGGACGGAGGTGATCGAACCTTCTTTGGTCGAAGTGATACGCTCTTGCAGAACGCCCATCTCTTCGGCCAGGGTCGGCTGGTAACCTACTGCCGAAGGCATACGGCCCAGCAGTGCGGATACTTCGGTACCGGCCAGGGTGTAACGATAGATGTTGTCGACGAACAGCAGAACGTCGTTACCTTCGTCACGGAACTTCTCAGCCATGGTCAAGCCGGTCAGCGCTACGCGCAGACGGTTTCCTGGTGGCTCGTTCATCTGACCGTAGACCAGCGCTACCTTGTCGAGAACGTTGGAGTCCTTCATCTCGTGGTAGAAGTCGTTACCCTCACGAGTACGCTCACCCACACCAGCGAACACGGAGTAACCGCTGTGTTCCATGGCGATGTTACGGATCAGTTCCATCATGTTCACGGTCTTGCCGACGCCGGCACCACCGAACAGACCAACCTTACCACCCTTGGCGAACGGGCAGACCAGGTCGATAACCTTGATGCCGGTTTCCAGCAGGTCGTTGCCGCCCGCCTGGTCGGAGAACGAAGGCGCTGGCTGGTGGATACCGCGACGCTCTTCTTCGCCGATTGGACCGGCTTCGTCGATCGGGTTGCCCAGGACGTCCATGATACGGCCCAGGGTTGCCTTGCCGACAGGTACCGAGATGGCAGCCTTGGTGTCGACGACATCCAGACCGCGCTTCAGACCTTCGGTCGAGCCCATCGCAATGGTACGAACCACGCCGTCGCCCAGCTGCTGCTGAACTTCCAGGGTGGTTTCCGCGCCTTGTACTTTCAGCGCGTTGTAAACACTCGGCACGGCATCACGTGGGAATTCCACGTCGATGACGGCGCCGATGATTTGAACGATACGTCCGCTACTCATAGCTGGATCCTCTGAATTTTTGAACCGTTAAACCGCGGCAGCGCCGCCGACGATTTCCGAGATCTCCTGGGTGATCGCAGCCTGACGCGCCTTGTTGTAGATCAACTGAAGCTCTTTGATCAAATCACCGGCGTTGTCTGTGGCGTTTTTCATGGCGATCATCCGGGCCGCTTGTTCAGCAGCGTTGTTCTCGACCACCGCCTGGTAGACCTGCGACTCCACGTAACGCACCATCAAGCCGTCCAGCAGCTCTTTTGCGTCGGGTTCGTACAGGTAGTCCCAGTGGTGCTTGAGTTCCTGATCCGGGGTTGCCACCAACGGTACCAATTGCTCGACCGTCGGTTTTTGGGTCATGGTGTTGATGAACTTGTTCGAAACCACCGAGAGGCGATCGATGCGGCCGTCCAGGTAGGCGTCCAGCATCACCTTGACGGAGCCGATCAGATCATTGATCGAAGGCTCTTCGCCCAGATGGCTGATCGCGGCTACGACGTTACCGCCAAAGATGCGGAAGAAAGTCGCACCCTTGCTGCCGATCACGCACAGGTCGATTTCAACGCCCTGTTCGCGGTTTTCGTTCATGTCCTTGACCAGGGCCTTGAACAGGTTGGTGTTCAAGCCACCGCACAGACCACGGTCACTGCTCACCACGATATAACCAGCGCGCTTTACAGGGCGCTCGATCATGAACGGGTGGCGGTATTCCGGGTTGGCGTTGGCCAGATGACCGATCACCTGGCGGATACGCTCCGCGTAAGGACGGCTAGCAGCCATGCGCATTTGTGCCTTGCGCATCTTGCTGACCGCCACTTTCTCCATGGCGCTGGTAATTTTTTGCGTGCTTTTGATGCTCGCAATCTTACTGCGAATCTCTTTTGCGCCTGCCATGTATCACCTATCAGGTTAGCAAGCGGGGGCCGGAGCCCCCGCTGCGGCTTACCAGGTCTGGGTGGCCTTGAACTTCTCGATGCCGGCTTTCATGCCAGCGTCGATTTCGTCGTTGAAGTCACCCTTCACGTTGATCTTCGCCATCAGTTCGGCGTGATCACGGTTGAAGTAGGCGATCAGAGCTTGTTCGAAGCTACCGACCTTGGCGACTTCTACGTCGGTCAGGAAACCACGCTCAGCGGCGTACAGCGACAGGGCCATGTCGGCGATCGACATTGGCGCGTACTGCTTCTGCTTCATCAGCTCGGTAACGCGCTGACCATGCTCCAGCTGCTTGCGGGTAGCCTCGTCCAGGTCCGAAGCGAACTGGGCGAATGCCGCCAGTTCACGGTACTGGGCCAGGGCGGTACGGATACCACCGGACAGCTTCTTGATGATCTTGGTCTGGGCGGCACCACCAACACGGGATACCGACACACCGGCGTTAACGGCAGGACGGATGCCTGCGTTGAACATGGCCGATTCCAGGAAGATCTGACCGTCGGTGATCGAGATCACGTTGGTCGGAACGAACGCGGAAACGTCGCCAGCCTGGGTTTCGATGATCGGCAGAGCGGTCAGCGAGCCAGTCTTGCCGGTTACGGCACCGTTGGTGAACTTCTCGACGTACTCTTCGGAAACGCGCGATGCACGCTCCAGCAGACGGGAGTGGAGATAGAACACGTCGCCTGGGTACGCTTCACGTCCTGGTGGACGGCGCAGCAGCAGGGAGATCTGACGGTAGGCAACGGCCTGCTTGGACAGGTCATCGTAAACGATCAGGGCGTCTTCACCGCGGTCACGGAAGAACTCGCCCATGGTGCAGCCGGCGTACGGGGCCAGGAACTGCAGTGCGGCGGATTCCGAGGCACTGGCAACGACCACGATGGTGTTGGCCAGGGCGCCAGCTTCTTCCAGCTTGCGAACGATGTTGGCAACGGTGGAACGCTTCTGGCCGACTGCAACATAAACACAGAAAATACCGGAGTCTTTCTGGTTGATGATGGCGTCGATGGCCATGGCGGTCTTGCCGATCTGACGGTCACCGATGATCAGCTCGCGCTGGCCACGGCCGACAGGGATCATGGCGTCGACGGACTTGTAGCCAGTCTGTACAGGCTGGTCTACCGACTTACGCCAGATCACGCCTGGAGCTACTTTCTCGACCGCGTCGGTCTGGGTGTTGCCCAGAGGACCTTTGCCGTCGATCGGGTTACCCAGTGCGTCGACGACGCGACCCAGCAGTTCCTTACCAACCGGAACTTCCAGGATACGGCCGGTGCACTTGGCGCTCATGCCTTCGGCGAGGGTGTCATAGGCACCCAGGATCACTGCACCTACGGAGTCTTGCTCCAGGTTCAGGGCCATGCCGAATACGCTGCCAGGGAACTCGATCATTTCGCCGTACATGACGTCGGCCAGACCGTGGATCCGCACGATGCCGTCGGAAACCGAAACGACGGTACCTTCGTTACGGGCTTGGGAGCCGACATCGAGGTTGTCGATGCGGCCCTTGATGATTTCACTAATTTCGGAAGGATTGAGTTGCTGCATTGCTCTGCTGCCCCTTCAAACTCAAGATTTCAAGGCTTCGGCCAGTTTCGCGATCTTGCCGCGAACCGAACCGTCGATTACCAGGTCGCCAGCGCGGATGACGACGCCGCCGATCAGGCTGGCATCCTCCGACGCGTGCAGGCGCACTTCCTGGCCTAACCGTGCACTGAGAACCTTGGCGAGTTTGTCTTGCTGTTCTTGGTTCAACGCAAAAGCACTGGTGACTTCCACGTCCACGGACTTCTCTTGCTCGGCCTTGTACAGGTCGAACAGAGTCGAAATCTCCGGCAGAAGCAGGAGACGTTCGTTTTCCGCGGCAACATGAATGAAATTCTGTGCCTTGGCGTCAAACTTGTCACCGCACACTTCAATGAATGCGGCGGCCTTTTCTGCGCTAGTCAGTTGCGGGGCCTTGAGCAGGCGCTGCATGGTGTCGTCTTGCGACACCGCAGCAGCCAGGCCGAGCATGGCTGACCAATTGGCCAGTTGCTGATGGGCCTGGGCATGCTCGAAGGCAGCCTTAGCGTAAGGTCGGGCCAACGTGGTCAGTTCTGCCATGATCGCCCTCGCTTAAATTTCAGCGGCCAGTTTGTTAACCAGCTCCGCATGCGCGTTTTGATCGATTGTGGCGCCAAGGATCTTTTCAGCACCGCCAACGGCCAGGGCACCCACTTGGGCACGCAGGGCGTCTTTGACGCTGTTCAGTTCCTGTTCGATCTCGGCTTGAGCCTGAGCCTTCACACGGTCAGCTTCGACGCGAGCCTGTTCACGGGCTTCCTCGACAAGCTGAGCAGCGCGTTTCTTGCTTTGCTCAATGATTTCGGCTGCCTGTGCCTTCGCTTCACGCAGTTGCTGACCCGCTTTCTCTTGGGCCAGCTCCAGGTCGCGAGCTGCGCGGTTGGCAGCGTCCAAGCCGTCGGCAATCTTCTTTTGGCGCTCTTGCAGGGCAGTGATGACCGGAGGCCATACGTACTTCATGCAGAAGAGTACAAAAATCAGAAAAGCAACGGATTGGCCAATCAGGGTTGCATTAATGTTCACGCCAACACCTCGCTCGGTCTTTGTCCATCACACCAATCAACTCGTAGGAACGAGTGATTAGCCGGCGATCTGACCAACGAAGGGGTTCGCGAAGGTGAAGAACAGAGCGATACCAACACCGATCATGGTTACGGCGTCGAGCAGACCGGCAACGATGAACATTTTGACCTGCAGCATCGGAACCATTTCTGGCTGGCGAGCAGCGCCTTCCAGGAACTTGCCGCCCAGCAGGCCGAAACCAATGGCGGTACCCAGAGCACCCAGGCCGATCAGCAGAGCAACAGCGATAGCGGTCAGACCAACTACAGTTTCCATCTTTCCTCCCGACTTTTACGTCGTATTGGTTAGGTTTTTAGTTTGAAGCGGTAAAACAAATCGTTTGGTACAGCATGCCCTTGCGGACTTTTTAAGCCCTCCCCCCAAACGGGCGGGGAAGGCTATCAGACACGCCAGGCGGTCTTAATGGTTATCTTCGTGAGCCATCGACAGGTAGACGATGGTCAGCATCATGAAGATGAAAGCTTGCAGGGTGATGATCAGGATGTGGAACACAGCCCACGCCCACTGCAGCACCACACCCAGGCCGCTCAGCCACAGCAGGCCGGAGCCGAACATCACGGCGATCAGGATGAACACCAGCTCGCCGGCGTACATGTTGCCGAACAGACGCAGTGCCAGCGAGATCGGCTTGGCGATCAGGGTGACGAACTCGAGCAGGAAGTTGACCGGGATCAGCAGGATCTGCACGAAGATGTTCTTGCTGCCGAACGGGTGCAGGGTCAGCTCGCCGATGAAGCCACCCAGGCCCTTGACCTTGATGCTGTAGAAGATGATCAGGGCGAACACGCAGAAGGCCATGGCCAGGGTCGCGTTCGGGTCGGTGGTTGGCACCGCACGGAAGACGAGGTGCGGGTCACCGGAGATCCAGGCCGCCGCTTTCGGAATCCAGTCGACCGGCACCAGGTCGATGGCGTTCATCATGAACACCCAGACGAAAATGGTCAGTGCCAGCGGGGCGATCACCGGGCTACGGCCGTGGAAGGAGTCCTTCACGCTGCCGTTGACGAAGTCGACCAGCACTTCAACGAAGTTCTGCAGACCGCCAGGTTGGCCGGAAGTCGCCTTCTTGGCCGCCATGCGGAAGATGAACAGGAAGATCAGACCCAGCGCGACGGACCAGCCCAGGGTGTCCACGTGGAACGCCCAGAAGCCCATTGCCTTGGCTTCTGCAGCCGAATGGGCGAAGCCCCAGCTGCCGTCTGGTAGTTGACCGTAGGTCAGGTTCTGCAAGTGGTGCTGGATATAACCCGAAGCGGTTTCTTCTGCCATGGTTGCCTCAAACGCCCTAAGGTCTCGAAAGTCTTTTATTCATCAGCAGGGGCGCGAACCAGCTGACCAAAAGGGTCAGCACGAAGACGCCGAATACTGCCAACGGCGCCAATGGCTTCACTCCTGCGAAGGTCAGTGCAAACAGCACTGCCGTCAAAATCATCTTGCCTGCCTCGCCCGCGTAGAACGACTTGACGATGGCCTGCGCCGCCCGGGCTCCGCTGAAGCGAAAAGCCTTCCAGGCGAAATACACATTGGGCAGCCAGGCAATCAACCCTCCGCAGAGGCCTGAATATCCACTGACCGCCCCTTTCCACTGCCACAACACCAGCGTTGCCAGCAGCAGGACGACAAATTGAGCCAGCAGTACCGGAAAAACCGCCCAGCGATGGAAAGGCAGGCGGTTTGGCGTGCGGATTTCCATCACAACTGCTCCTCTAAAGTCGACCGCCTAGTCAGCAATGACTTGGCATAATTTGTGCCGACAAAATGCGCGCAGAGTATAGGGGTGGATTAACCCCTATTCAACTCTTCGGTAGTGATTTCCGACTGCGCGCTACAACAGGAATTGTTTCAGCGGATGTGAGCAAGCACGCCCTGCAACTCGTCAAGGGAGTTATAGCGAATAACCAACTGACCTTTGCCCTTGTTGCCATGGCGAATTTGTACCGCCGAGCCCAGGCGCTCTGCCAGACGCTGTTCGAGACGGGCAATGTCCGGATCAGGTTTGCTCGCCTCGACCGGCTCAGGTTTGCCATTGAGCCACTGGCGCACCAGTGCCTCGGTCTGGCGCACGGTGAGCCCGCGTGCGACAACATGACGCGCCCCTTCTTCCTGGCGATCTTCCTCGAGGCCGAGCAAGGCGCGGGCATGGCCCATCTCCAGGTCGCCGTGGGCGAGCATGGTCTTGATCGCCTCCGGCAGCGAGATCAGGCGCAGCAGGTTGGCCACGGTTACCCGCGACTTGCCGACGGCGTCCGCCACCTGCTGCTGGGTCAGCTCGAACTCCTGCTGCAGGCGCTGCAGGGCGAGCGCCTCTTCCAGCGGGTTGAGGTCCTCGCGCTGGATGTTCTCGATCAGCGCCATGGCGATGGCGGCTTCGTCGGGCACTTCGCGGACCATGGCCGGAACGGTGTCCAGGCCAGCCTGCTGGGTGGCGCGCCAGCGCCGCTCACCGGCGATGATCTCGTAGCGGTTGTCGCCGATCGGGCGCACCACGATCGGTTGCATGACGCCGTGGGTGCGGATCGAGTGCGCCAGTTCCTCCAGCGCCTCGGGATCCATGTCGCGACGCGGCTGGTACTTGCCGCGCTGGATCAGCTCGACCGGCAGGTGTTGCAGTTCCTTCTGGTCGATCTTGACAGCCTGCGCCTCGAGCGCGCTGACGGAAGGACCACTGAGCAGTGCATCCAACCCACGTCCGAGACCGCGTTTCTTGATGGCCATGCGGATTCCTTAAGTTGTCTGTGCAATGCGTGATGGACGGCGCTGACGGCGAACCAGTTCCCCGGCCAGCGCCAGATAGGCGAGCGCGCCGCGGGATTGCTTGTCGTAGGCCAGGGCCGGCATGCCGAAGCTCGGCGCCTCGGCCAGGCGGATGTTGCGCGGGATCACCGTGTCGTACAGCTGGTCGCCGAAGTGTTCCTTGAGCTGCGCCGATACATCGTTGTTCAGGCTCAGGCGCGGGTCGTACATGGTCCGCAGCAGGCCTTCGATCTTCAGCTCCGGGTTCAACCGGGCAGCGATGCGCTTGATGTTATCCACAAGGTCGCTGAGACCTTCCAGCGCGTAGTACTCGCACTGCATGGGGATGATCACGCCATCGGAGGCGACCAGGGCGTTGAGCGTCAGCATCGACAGCGACGGTGGGCAGTCGATGAGGATGTAGTCGTAGTTCTCACGGATCGGCGCCAGCGCGTTGCGCAGGCGGCTCTCCTTCATCTGCATTTCCAGCAGGACCACCTCGGCGGCGGTCAGGTCGCGGTTGGCCGGCAACAGCTGGTAACCGCCGTGCTCGGAGTAGTGCATGGCCTGGGCCAGGTCGCATTCCCCGATCAGCAGGTCGTACACCGAGTGCTCGAGCTCGTGTTTATCCACACCGCTGCCCATGGTGGCGTTGCCCTGTGGATCGAGGTCGATCAGCAGCACGCGACGCTTGGTCGCGGCCAGCGATGCGGCGAGATTGATGCAGGTGGTGGTCTTGCCCACACCACCCTTCTGGTTCGCGATTGCGAATACCTTAGCCATTGTTGCGTGTGTTCCCAGTCATGCCTTGCGGCGCAGTATCAGCAGATGGCGCTGGCCCTGGCAACCTGGAACGGTCAGGGCCTGCTCGCTTTCCACTGTGAAGTCTGCGGGCAATGCTACCAGTTCGTCGGCAGGATGCAGCCCCTTCATTGCAAGCCATTGCGTGCGGGCGTCACCCAGGTGGCGGGTCCAGTTGGTGAAATTCTCCATGCTGCTGAACGCTCGGGAAACGATCCCGCAGAACGGCTGCCCGGGCTGGACCTCTTCCACCCGGCTGTGGATAACCGTGAGGTTGTCCAGTTTCAGTTCCATCTTCACCTGGGTGAGGAAACGGGTCTTCTTGCCGTTGCTGTCCAGCACCGTCACCTGTTTGTGCGGATGCAGGATGGCCAGCGGAATGCCCGGCATGCCGCCGCCGCTGCCGACATCCAGCCAGCGCTGGGTGTCATTGTGGATAAACGGCATGACACTCAGGCTGTCGAGCAGGTGGCGCGAGACCATCTCGTCCGGGTCGCGCACCGCGGTCAGGTTGTAGGCCTTGTTCCATTTGATCAACAGGGCCAGGTAGCCCAGCAGCAACTCATGCTGCTGCGCGCTCAGCTCGACACCAAGCTGGCGCGCACCTGTGGACAACTCTTCGGCGTGTTGCGGGGTGACCGGGGAACTCAAGCGCTTTGCTCCAATTCGCGGCCTGCGCCGCGTTTTTTCAAGTGAATCAGCAACAGGGAAATCGCCGCCGGGGTGACACCCGGAATGCGCGAAGCCTGGCCCAGGGTCTCCGGGCGGGTCTGCCCGAGCTTGCCCTGGATCTCCTTGGACAGGCCGGAAATCGTGGTGTAGTCGATATCCACAGGCAGGCGCGTGTCTTCGCTGGCGCGCAGCCGGGCGATCTCGTCCTGTTGGCGGTCGATGTAGCCGGCGTACTTGGTCTTGATCTCGACCTGCTCGGCAACCTGTGGATCGATCACTTCACCGCCGGTCGCCTCGATCAAGCCAGCGTAGTCGACTTCCGGACGGGCGAGCAGGTTGAGCAGGCTGTATTCATGGGCCAGCGGCGTGCCGAACTTATCCACAACAGCTTGGCCCTGCGGCGTACCCGGACGAACCCAGGTGCTCTTCAGGCGCTGTTCTTCACGCTCGATGCCTTCGCGCTTGGCGCAGAACGCAGCCCAGCGCTGGTCGTCGACCAGACCCAGTTCGCGGCCTTTCTCGGTCAGGCGCAGGTCGGCGTTGTCTTCGCGCAGGATCAACCGGTACTCGGCACGTGACGTGAACATGCGGTACGGCTCCTGGGTCCCCAGGGTGATCAGGTCGTCGACCAGCACGCCGATGTAGGCCTCGTCGCGGCGCGGGCACCAGCGTTTCACGGCCCTGGGCACGCAGCGCGGCGTTGGTCCCGGCCAGCAGGCCCTGGGCGCCGGCCTCTTCGTAACCGGTGGTGCCGTTGATCTGGCCGGCGAAGAACAGGCCGCCGATGACCTTGGTCTCGAGGCTGTACTTCAGGTCGCGCGGGTCGAAGTAGTCGTACTCGATGGCATAGCCCGGACGGACGATGTGGGCGTTTTCCATGCCGCGGATCGAGCGGACGATCTCCAGCTGCACGTCGAACGGCAGCGAAGTGGAAATACCGTTGGGGTACAGCTCGTGGGTGGTCAGGCCTTCCGGCTCGATGAACACCTGGTGGCTTTCCTTGTCGGCGAAGCGATGGATCTTGTCCTCGATCGACGGGCAGTAGCGCGGGCCGATGCCTTCGATCACGCCGGAGTACATCGGCGAACGGTCGAGGTTCGAGGCGATGATCTCGTGGGTGCGGGCGTTGGTGTGGGTAATCCAGCAGCTCACCTGGCGCGGATGCATTTCGGCATTGCCCATGAACGACATCACCGGGATCGGCGTGTCGCCCGGTTGTTCTGTCATCACCGAAAAGTCCACGGAACGGCCATCGATGCGCGGCGGCGTGCCGGTCTTCAGCCGGCCGACGCGCAGCGGCAGTTCACGCATGCGCTGGGCCAGGGCGTTGGCGGGTGGATCGCCGGCGCGACCACCGGAGTAGTTCTGCAGACCAATGTGGATAAGTCCGCCGAGGAAGGTGCCGCTAGTCAGGACCACGGAGTCGGCGAAGAAGCGCAGGCCCATTTGCGTGACCACGCCCTTGACCTGGTCCTGCTCGACGATCAGGTCATCGCAGGACTGCTGGAATATCCACAGGTTCGGCTGGTTTTCCAGGATTTCGCGCACCACCGCCTTGTAGATGGCGCGGTCGGCCTGCGCACGGGTGGCGCGTACGGCCGGGCCCTTGCGGTTGTTCAGGATGCGGAACTGGATGCCGCTCTTATCGGTGGCCAGCGCCATGGCGCCGCCGAGCGCATCGATTTCCTTGACCAGGTGGCTCTTGCCGATGCCGCCGATGGCCGGGTTGCAACTCATGTGACCGAGGGTTTCCACGTTGTGGGTCAGCAGCAGGGTTTTCACACCCATGCGTGCGGACGCAAGCGCAGCCTCGGTACCGGCATGGCCGCCGCCGATGACGATCACTTCAAAACGGGAAGGGAAATCCACCACGCACCTCGTGCCTGTTTTTGCGAATAGAGAAGGTAAGCGGACAAGTATAGGGACTTACCGCCCTTCAAAGAAACCTTCTGAGCAAAAAATGAGCAGGCTGTGGATGAGTGGCAGGCAAAAGAAAACAAAGAGGAAAAATTTAAAAAAGCTTTGTTTTTATGTTTATGTTTAGGGCCCATCCTGTCTGTGCATAAGTCTTCCAAGGCCACAGAATACGGCATGTACAGAGAATCAAAACCCTGTGTCGAAACAGGCCTGTGGGCTCTGGATAGCGCTGTTTAACCTGTGGATGAATGTGCCTGTTACCCACAGGGCGGTTTGTCCTCAGAAAAAAAGCCCGGTTATCAACGGAGCTGAGGCCGAGTTTTCCACAGAGCTCCCGAGTCAGGACTTTAATCTGTGGATGACGTCGTGGGAGCGAGCTTGCCTCGCGAAGCAGGCTTACAGATTTGGCAACGGCTGCACCGGTGTTCGTGGGTCAGGCCCGCTCCCACAAACCTGAATCACAGGCAAAAAAAAGCCGCTCCAGACAGGAGCGGCCTTGTTATCGAAGGGCTGTGGACTATTTGCCGATGCAGAAGCTCGAGAAAATCCTGCCAAGCAGGTCGTCCGAACTGAACGCCCCGGTGATTTCACCCAGCGCCTGCTGTGCCTGGCGCAGATCCTCCGCCAACAGCTCTCCGGCGCCAGCCAGGGTCAGCTGCGCACGACCATGCTCCAGGTGCTCACTGGCCTGGCGCAGCGCTTCCAGGTGCCGGCGACGGGCGCTGAAGCTGCTCTCCGCGGTCTGTTCATACCCCATGCAGGCCTTGAGGTGGTCACGTAGCAGGTCCAGCCCCATGTCGTCTTCGCGGGCACTCAGGGTAATGGTTACATGCCCATCGTCACTCTGCTCCATGCCGACACGTTCACCACTCAAGTCGGCCTTGTTACGGATGAGCGTGACCTTTGCCACATCTGGTCGTTGATCCAGGAATTCCGGCCACAGCGCAAAGGGATCACTGGCTTCCGGTGCGGTCGAGTCGACGACCAGCAGCACCCGATCAGCCTCGCCTATGGCCTTGAGCGCCCTTTCCACCCCGATCTTTTCCACATGGTCATCGGTATCGCGCAGACCGGCGGTGTCGACCACATGCAACGGCATGCCATCGATGTGGATATGTTCGCGCAGGATGTCCCGGGTGGTGCCGGCGATATCGGTGACGATCGCCGCCTCGCGTCCGGCGAGCTGGTTGAGCAGGCTCGATTTGCCGGCGTTCGGCCGACCGGCGATGACCACCGTCATGCCGTCACGCAACAGGGCACCCTGCCCGGCCTCACGCTGCACTGTGGACAACTCGCTGCGCACGTCATCGAGCATGCGCAACACATGGCCGTCAGCGAGGAAGTCGATTTCTTCCTCAGGGAAGTCAATTGCGGCCTCGACGTAGATGCGCAAGGCAATCAGCGCTTCGGTCAGCCCATGCACGCGCTTGGAGAACGCTCCTTGCAACGAACGCAGGGCATTACGGGCAGCTTGCGTGGAGCTGGCTTCGATCAGGTCAGCGATGGCTTCGGCCTGGGCCAGGTCGAGCTTGTCGTTGAGGAACGCACGCTCGCTGAACTCGCCCGGGCGTGCCAACCGGCAGCCCAGTTGCAGGCAACGCTGCAGCAGCATGTCCATGACCACCGGCCCCCCGTGGCCCTGCAGCTCCAGCACGTCTTCGCCAGTGAACGAGTTCGGCCCGGGGAAGAACAGCGCGATGCCTTCGTCCAGGACCAGGCCATCGGCATCGCGGAACGGGCCGTAGTGGGCATGGCGCGGGGTCAGCGCGCGGCCGGTGACGGCCTGCCCGGCCTGGCTGGCCAGCGGCCCGGACAAGCGGACGATGCCGACCCCACCGCGGCCCTGGGCGGTAGCGATGGCGGCAATGGTTTCACGCACAGTGTTCATGCTCGAAAGCCTCTACAACGAATTCGTCAGATAGCAAAAACGCCCCACTAGGGGGCGTTTTTATTCACAGGCAAACAGGCTTGCCCGTCAAGCGGCAGCTTTCTTGGTCGCTGCCTCGATGCTGCGGGTGATGTACCACTGCTGTGCGATCGACAGGCAGTTGTTCACAACCCAGTACAGCACCAGACCGGCCGGGAACCACAGGAAGAAGAAGGTGAAGATGATCGGCATCATTTTCATCACCTTGGCCTGCATCGGATCCGGCGGGGTCGGGTTCAGACGCTGCTGGATGAACATGGTGGCGCCCATGATGATCGGCAGGATGAAGAACGGATCCTTGATCGACAGGTCGGTGATCCACAGCATCCACGGTGCCTGGCGCATCTCTACGCTTTCCAGCAGTACCCAGTACAGGGCCAGGAACACCGGCATCTGTACCAGGATCGGCAGGCAGCCGCCCAGCGGGTTGATCTTCTCTTTCTTGTACAGCTCCATCATCGCCTGGGACATCTTCTGGCGATCGTCACCGAAGCGTTCCTTGAGCTGGGCCAGTTTCGGCGCCACGGCACGCATGCGCGCCATCGAGCGGTAGCTGGCGGCCGACAGCGGGAAGAACAGGCCTTTGATCAGCATGGTCAGGACAATGATCGACCAGCCCCAGTTGCCGAGCAGGCTGTGGATATGTTGCAGCAGCCAGAAGATCGGCTGGGCGATGAACCACAGGAAGCCGTAGTCGACGGTCAGTTCCAGGCCTGGGGACAGTTCCTTGAGCTTGGACTGGATCTTGGGACCGGCATACAGCATCGCGCTGGTTTCGACCTTACCGCCGGCAGGGACGTCAAGCGCAGGGCCGGTGAAGCCGATGATGTAGT
This sequence comes from Pseudomonas sp. TE31087, assembly GCF_057284075.1. Classification (NCBI taxonomy): domain Bacteria; kingdom Pseudomonadati; phylum Pseudomonadota; class Gammaproteobacteria; order Pseudomonadales; family Pseudomonadaceae; genus Pseudomonas; species Pseudomonas sp. TE31087. The sequence continues at coordinate 4,314,990 of NZ_JBXVNN010000001.1, read as the reverse complement.
TGCCCTGGCTGTCCTTGCGGGTCTGGACGGCGTTGTTGTCCGACTTGCTCGGGATCCAGGCGGTCACGAAGTAGTGCTGCAGCCAGGCGACCCAGCCGCCGGTCACATTTTCTTTCAAATTGCCCTTGTCGATGTCTTTCATCGACACTTTCTTGTACGGCTCGGAAGCTGTCCACAGGGCGGCGCCCAGGTAGGTGGCCGTACCGGTGGCAGTGCTCGACGACGGATCGGAGCTGGCGTCGCGCTTGAGCTGGGCAAACATGTTGCCGCTCCAGGCCTGGCCGCTCTGGTTGTCGATCAGGTAGCTGACGGTCAGGTCGTACTCACCGCGCTTGAAGCTGAAGCGCTTGATGTAGTTGACGCCGTTCTCGCTGAACTTCAGGTCGACGGACAGTTGGTCCTGACCGTCGGCAAGCTGGAAGCTCTTCTGTTCGGCGGCGTACAGCGGGCGACCCGTGGAGCGGGCGTCCGGGCCGTTGGTGCCGGTCAGGCCGCTCTGGGCCAGGTACACGCGCTCGCTGCCATTGTCGAACAGCTGGAACGGAATGTCCGGATGGTCCTGGCGACGTGGGTACTTCGGCAGGTTCAGCTGGACGATGTCACCACCGACCGGGTCGATAGCCAGGTCCAGGACATCGGTCTTGATCCGGATCAGGTCCTTGCTGACCGCGACCGGCGCCAGTTCAGCAGGGCTGGATTCAGCATTGGCGCTCGGCACATCGGCGCTTGCACCGGAGTTGCCGGCCGGCACGGTGTCCGGCAGGGCCGGGGCAGCATTGCTGGCAGCAGCATTCTGAGTCGGCAGGGCAGCCTGGCCATAGTCCTGGTTCCACTTGAGGACCATGACATAGGACACGATTGCCAGGGCGACGATCAGGATCGTGCGTTTAATATCCATGATTACTCGGCTATCGAAGAAGTTCGGGAGGAAGGAGCAGGTGGAACGGGATCGAAACCGCCGTCGTTCCACGGATGACAACGCCCCAGGCGACGAACGGCCAGCCACCCACCACGCAAGAGGCCATGGTTTTCGATGGCTTCATAGGCGTAACAGGAACAGCTGGGATAGAAACGACAGTGACTGGCCATCAGTGGACTGATGGCATAACGGTAGAACTGGATCGGAACGAGGGCCAGTTTACGCATCGTGACTGTCTACCCCTGCGGAATCGGCGACCGCTGGAGAGGGCCGACTGCGGACCAGTCGCTTCCAGAGCTTGCCAAAGTGTTGGTGCAATTCTGGGTTTTCCACTTCGCCCAACCCCTTGCGTGCAACGATCACGATATCCAGCCCTGCCAGCATTTGCTGGTTCAGGCGGAACGAATCGCGCATCAGGCGTTTCAGGCGATTGCGTTGAACGGCGAGCTTGACGCTCTTCTTGCCGATTACCAGGCCGAGGCGTGGATGATCGAGGCCGTTCTCGCGGGCAAGGATAAGCAGGTTTTTCCCTGGAACCTTGCCGGTTGGGGAGTCGAAGACCGCTTTGAAGTGCCGGGGTGTAAGCAGTCGCTTGTCCCGACTGAAGTCCTGACTCACCACCTGTACCGAAAAATCAAATGGCCAGACGCTTACGGCCTTTGGCACGGCGACGCGACAGAACGGCACGGCCGTTCTTGGTAGCCATACGGGCACGGAAACCGTGGGTGCGGGCGCGCTTGATGGTGCTTGGTTGGAAAGTACGTTTCATGGCGTGTTACCTGGGTTGGTCGACAACGGGCCGGAAGGGCCCCCTTTTTAAGAGATCGGCGATTCTAGAGAAAGCAAGGCGATAGGTCAATTTCCAACCAGCCTTTCCTTATGGAAGGTCGAGGCAGGTCGACGGGTGCTACCTCGACCTGGCTGACCTGAAAGCGGCAAATCAAAAAAACAGAAGAGGCATATAAAAAGCTTTTCTGAAGAACTTATAGATCTTAGGTGGATAACCTTCTGTGGATAACCTATTTGAGCCCTTTAACTGCGGGCTGTACAGAAAACCATAACCTTGTCGGTAAGGGGTGTTCTGTCTGTGCCTGGGGTGAGGAAAACCTGTGGGGGAAAAGGGTGTTTATCCACAGCTGATTTATCCACAGATCAGAACCCAGGGTTGTGCATAGCCCACAGGCGCTGTTATCCACAGGGCTTATCAACAGTGGATGAGTGGTGTTCGAGTCGTTTTTTGGCGGATTTACCCTGATAGTGGGTGGCGTCACGTGTGGATAACTGACCGCCCGCCCGGTACAATGGCGGTTTGTTTTTGCCTCATCCGGCTTTCAACTCAGGGGATATCCGTGTCAGTGGAACTTTGGCAGCAGTGCGTGGAGCTTCTGCGCGATGAGCTGCCTGCCCAGCAATTCAACACCTGGATCCGCCCGCTACAGGTCGAAGCCGAAGGCGACGAGTTGCGCGTCTATGCGCCCAACCGCTTCGTGCTCGACTGGGTCAATGAAAAGTACCTTGGCCGCCTGCTAGAACTGCTGGGTGAACAGGGCAGCGGTATCGCTCCCGCTCTTTCCTTATTAATAGGCAGCCGTCGCAGCTCCGCAGCCCGTGCTGCTCCCAACGCCCCTGTCAGTGCCGCCGTCGCGGCAACCCTTGCGCAACAGGCGCAGGTGCAGCAGGCAGCGCCGGTGCTCGAGCCTGTCAGTGCACCTGTGGTGGAGCCGACGCAGGTTGCCGAAGTCGAAGAACCTTCTTCGCGCGACAGCTTCGACAGCATGGCCGAGATCGCGACCGCTCCGGTTGCCAGTGGGCGTACCGAACAGCGTACGGTGCAGGTCGAGGGTGCCCTGAAGCACACCAGCTACCTGAACCGCACCTTCACTTTCGAAACCTTCGTCGAAGGCAAGTCGAACCAGCTGGCCCGGGCCGCAGCCTGGCAGGTTGCCGACAACCCCAAGCACGGCTACAACCCACTGTTCCTTTATGGTGGCGTTGGTCTGGGTAAGACGCACTTGATGCACGCTGTGGGTAACCACCTGCTGAAGAAGAACCCGAACGCCAAGGTGGTCTACCTGCATTCGGAGCGTTTCGTCGCCGACATGGTCAAGGCGCTGCAGCTGAACGCGATCAACGAATTCAAACGCTTCTACCGTTCGGTCGATGCGTTGCTCATCGATGACATCCAGTTCTTCGCCCGCAAGGAGCGTTCCCAGGAAGAGTTTTTCCACACCTTCAACGCCCTGCTCGAGGGCGGCCAGCAGGTGATCCTCACCAGCGACCGCTACCCGAAGGAGATCGAAGGCCTGGAAGAGCGCCTGAAGTCCCGCTTCGGCTGGGGCCTGACGGTGGCCGTCGAGCCGCCGGAGCTGGAAACCCGCGTGGCGATCCTGATGAAGAAGGCCGACCAGGCCAAGGTCGAGCTGCCGCACGATGCCGCGTTCTTCATCGCCCAGCGTATCCGCTCCAACGTGCGTGAGCTCGAAGGCGCCCTGAAGCGGGTGATTGCCCACTCGCACTTCATGGGCCGCGACATCACCATCGAGCTGATCCGTGAATCGCTCAAGGATCTTTTGGCGCTGCAGGACAAGCTGGTCAGTGTGGATAACATCCAGCGCACCGTGGCCGAGTACTACAAGATCAAGATCTCCGATCTGCTGTCCAAACGGCGGTCGCGCTCCGTTGCGCGACCACGTCAGGTGGCCATGGCGTTGTCGAAAGAGCTGACCAACCACAGTCTGCCGGAGATCGGTGACATGTTCGGCGGCCGCGACCACACCACCGTGCTGCACGCCTGCCGCAAGATCAACGAATTGAAGGAATCCGACGCGGACATCCGCGAGGACTACAAGAACCTGCTGCGCACGCTGACGACCTGATGGCCGTCTGCGCAGCTAATTGAAGGCAAGGGACTAGACCATGCATTTCACCATTCAACGCGAAGCCCTGTTGAAACCCCTGCAACTGGTCGCAGGCGTCGTCGAGCGCCGCCAGACCTTGCCGGTCCTGTCCAACGTCCTGCTGGTCGTGCAAGGCCAGCAGCTGTCGTTGACCGGTACCGACCTGGAAGTCGAACTGGTTGGCCGCGTCCAGCTGGAAGAGCCTGCGGAGCCGGGCGAGATCACTGTTCCGGCGCGCAAGCTGATGGACATCTGCAAGAGCCTGCCCAGCGATGTGCTGATCGACATCAAGGTCGACGAGCAGAAGCTGCTGGTCAAGGCTGGCCGCAGCCGTTTCACCCTGTCCACCCTGCCGGCCAATGACTTCCCGACCGTGGAAGAAGGCCCGGGTTCGCTGACCTGCAACCTGGAACAGAGCAAGCTGCGCCGCCTGATCGAGCGCACCAGCTTCGCCATGGCCCAGCAGGATGTGCGCTACTACCTCAACGGCATGCTGCTGGAAGTGTCCACCGACACCCTGCGCGCCGTCGCCACCGATGGCCACCGTCTGGCGCTGTGCGCCATGCAGGCGGCGATCGGCCAGGCTGAACGCCATCAGGTCATCGTGCCACGCAAGGGTATCCTCGAGCTGGCGCGCCTGCTCACCGATCCGGAAGGCATGGTCAGCATCGTCCTGGGCCAGCATCACATCCGTGCCACCACTGGTGAGTTCACCTTCACCTCCAAGTTGGTTGACGGCAAGTTCCCGGACTATGAGCGCGTCCTGCCCAAGGGCGGCGACAAGCTGGTGATCGGTGACCGCCAGGCGCTGCGCGAGGCGTTCAGCCGTACCGCGATCCTGTCCAACGAGAAGTACCGCGGCATCCGTCTGCAACTGGCCGCCGGCCAGCTGAAGATCCAGGCCAACAACCCGGAGCAGGAAGAAGCGGAAGAAGAGATCAGCGTCGACTATAACGGCAGCTCGTTGGAGATCGGTTTCAACGTCAGCTACCTGCTGGACGTGCTGGGTGTCATGACCACTGAACAGGTTCGCCTGATTCTGTCCGACTCCAACAGCAGCGCCTTGCTGCAGGAAGCCGGCAATGACGACTCGTCCTACGTTGTCATGCCGATGCGTCTGTAAGCCATAGCAGGCGACATGTCCCTTCGACGTCTCTCGGTCACCGCGGTGCGCAACCTGCACCCGGTGACCCTCTCACCCTCCCCCCGCATCAACATCCTTTACGGCGCCAACGGCAGTGGCAAGACCAGCGTGCTCGAAGCCGTGCACCTGCTGGGGCTCGCCCGCTCGTTCCGCAGCACCCGGTTGAACCCGGTGATTCAGTACGAGCAGCCGACCTGTACCGTATTCGGTCAGGTCGAACTGGCCGAAGGTGGTACCAGCAACCTGGGTGTTTCACGGGAGCGGCAGGGTGATTTCACCATCCGTATCGACGGCCAGAATGCGCGCAGTGCCGCGCAACTGGCCGAGATGTTGCCCCTGCAACTGATCAACCCGGACAGTTTCCGCCTGCTTGAAGGTGCGCCCAAGGTGCGCCGGCAGTTTCTCGACTGGGGCGTGTTCCACGTGGAACCTCGCTTCATGGCGACCTGGCAGCGCCTGCAGAAGGCCTTGCGGCAGCGGAACTCATGGCTGCGGCATGGTACACTTGATGCCGTTTCGCAAGCCGCCTGGGATCGGGAGTTATGTCTCGCCAGTGCGGAAATAGATGAATACCGTCGCAACTACATCAAGGCCTTGAAGCCTGTCTTCGAGCGTACCCTGAGCGAGCTGGTCGAACTGGACGGGCTGACCCTGAGCTACTACCGAGGCTGGGACAAGGACCGGGAACTCAACGAAGTCCTCGCAACCTCTCTCCTTCGCGATCAGCAGATGGGCCATACCCAGGCCGGGCCACAGCGTGCTGATCTGCGCCTGCGATTGGGCGCGAACAACGCGGCCGACATCCTCTCGCGCGGGCAGCAGAAGCTGGTGGTCTGTGCCCTGCGCATTGCCCAGGGACATCTGGTCAGCCAGGTTCGTCGCGGTCAGTGTATTTATCTGGTGGATGACCTGCCGTCCGAGTTGGACGAGCAGCACCGCCGCGCCCTGTGCCGCTTGCTTGAAGAATTGAACTGCCAGGTGTTCATCACCTGTGTAGACCACGAATTTCTGAGGGAAGGCTGGCAGACGGAAACGCCAGTCGCCTTGTTCCACGTGGAACAAGGCCGTATCACCCAGACCCACGACCATCGGGAGTGAAGGCATGAGCGAAAATCAAACGTACGACTCCTCCAGCATCAAGGTGCTGAAAGGGCTGGATGCCGTACGCAAGCGTCCCGGCATGTACATTGGCGACACCGATGACGGCAGCGGCCTGCACCACATGGTGTTCGAGGTGGTCGACAACTCGATCGACGAAGCCCTGGCCGGTCACTGCGATGACATCACCGTCATCATTCACCCGGACGAATCCATCAGCGTCCGTGACAACGGCCGTGGCATTCCAGTCGACGTGCATAAAGAAGAAGGCGTTTCCGCAGCCGAGGTCATCATGACCGTCCTGCACGCCGGCGGTAAGTTCGACGACAACTCCTACAAGGTATCCGGCGGTCTGCACGGCGTAGGTGTTTCGGTGGTGAACGCCCTGTCCGAGCAACTGGTGCTCACCGTTCGTCGTAGCGGCAAGATCTGGGAACAGACCTACGTCCATGGTGTGCCACAGGCACCCATGGCGGTCGTCGGTGAAAGCGAAACCACCGGTACCCACATCCACTTCAAGCCCTCGGCTGAAACCTTCAAGAACATCCACTTCAGCTGGGACATTCTCGCCAAGCGTATCCGCGAGCTGTCGTTCCTGAACTCGGGTGTTGGCATCCTGCTGAAGGACGAGCGCAGCGGCAAGGAAGAGTTCTTCAAGTACGAAGGCGGCCTGCGCGCATTCGTTGAATACCTGAACACCAACAAGACCCCGGTCAATTCCCAGGTCTTCCACTTCAACGTCCAGCGTGACGATGGCGTGGGTGTCGAAGTCGCCCTGCAGTGGAACGACAGCTTCAACGAAAACCTGCTGTGCTTCACCAACAACATTCCCCAGCGCGATGGTGGTACCCACCTGGTCGGTTTCCGTTCCTCGCTGACCCGTAGCCTGAACAGCTACATCGAGCAGGAAGGTCTGGCGAAGAAGAACAAGGTCGCCACCACCGGTGACGACGCCCGTGAAGGTCTGACCGCGATCATCTCGGTCAAGGTGCCGGATCCGAAGTTCAGCTCGCAGACCAAGGACAAGCTGGTTTCCTCGGAGGTGAAGACCGCCGTGGAACAGGAGATGAACAAGTACTTCGCCGACTTCCTGTTGGAGAACCCCAACGAAGCCAAGGCGGTGGTCGGCAAGATGATCGACGCTGCCCGTGCCCGTGAAGCGGCGCGTAAGGCCCGTGAGATGACTCGCCGCAAAGGCGCGCTGGACATCGCTGGCCTGCCGGGCAAACTGGCCGACTGCCAGGAGAAGGACCCTGCCCTTTCCGAACTGTACCTGGTGGAGGGTGACTCCGCAGGTGGTTCGGCCAAGCAAGGCCGTAACCGTCGCACCCAGGCGATCCTGCCGCTCAAGGGCAAGATCCTCAACGTCGAGAAAGCGCGCTTCGACAAGATGATCTCTTCCCAGGAGGTCGGCACGCTGATCACCGCACTGGGTTGTGGCATCGGCCGCGAAGAGTACAACATCGACAAGCTGCGTTATCACAACATCATCATCATGACCGATGCTGACGTCGACGGTTCGCACATCCGTACCCTGCTGCTGACCTTCTTCTTCCGTCAATTGCCGGAGCTGGTCGAGCGTGGCTACATCTATATCGCCCAGCCACCGCTGTACAAGGTGAAGAAAGGCAAGCAGGAGCAGTACATCAAGGACGACGAGGCCATGGAAGAATACATGACCCAGTCGGCCCTTGAGGATGCCAGCCTGCACCTGGACGAAGCTGCGCCAGCCGTCTCCGGTGTTCAGCTGCAAGCCCTGGTAAATGAATTCCGCGGTGTGATGAAGACGTTGAAGCGTCTGTCGCGTCTGTACCCGGAAGAGCTGACCGAGCACTTCATCTACCTGAATAAGGTTTCTCTCGAGCAACTGGCCAACAAGGCGCAGATGGACGATTGGCTGAAGGCGTTCCAGCAGCGCCTGGATAACAGCCAGCGCTCCGGTCTGGTTTATAAAGCCGACTTGCATGAGGACAAGGAGCGCAACCTCTGGCTGCCTGTCGTTGAAACGACATCCCATGGTTTGGCCAGCTATGTCACCTTCAACCGTGACTTCTTCGGCAGCAATGACTACAAGACTGTCGTTGCCCTGGGTGAAAAGCTGGGTACCTTGCTGGGCGACGGCGCCTATGTTCAGCGTGGCGAACGTCGCAAGGCAGTTACCGAGTTCAAGGAAGCCCTCGACTGGCTGATGAACGAAAGCACCAAGCGCCATACCATCCAGCGATACAAAGGGCTGGGTGAGATGAACCCGGACCAGCTGTGGGAAACCACCATGGATCCGACCGTGCGCCGCATGCTCAAGGTGACCATCGAGGACGCCATCGCCGCCGATCAGCTGTTCAACACCCTGATGGGTGATGCGGTCGAACCGCGTCGCGACTTCATTGAAAGCAACGCGCTGTCGGTGTCCAACCTGGACTTCTGATCTTTCGGTCGGACACGCAAAAGAAAAAAGCCAATACGCGAGTATTGGCTTTTTTTTGAATCAGCAGGTATGACTGATATTCAGGCAACTTTCGCCTGAACGGTGAACAGGCTCGCTCCCAGCGCCACGAACGAGGCGCCGAACAGCCGGTTCATCAACCGCGCACGGTTCGGCGAGGCGAGCTTGCGACGCAGCACCTGGGCCAGGGTCACATAGAAGGCGTGGGAGACGATCGAGCAGGCCGCGAAGGTCAGCACGAGAATGCCCAACTGCACGGTCGAATCACTGCCCGGACGGATGAACTGCGGCAGGAACGCTGCGAAGAACAGGATCGCCTTGGGGTTGGTCAGCGCCACCGTCACGCCGTTGAGCATCAGCCTGTTATTGGTGGAGGCGCGCCCGGCCGGCTGGTCGAGTTTGTCGAAGGCGCTGGTGCGGCTCCTCCACTGCTTGACGCCCAGGTAGATCAGGTAGCTCGCGCCGAGCACCTTGAGTAGAAGTAAGGCGGTGGCGGACGCCTGTAGCACCACCCCCAACCCGGCACTGGTGGCGGCCGAGATTGCCAGCAAGCCGAAGGCGTTGCCGATCGAGCCGAGCATCGCCCGTCGCGGTCCGTAGGCCACCGAGTTGGACAGCGCCATGATGACCCCGGGACCTGGGGTCAGGGTAACCAGCATGGCGACGACGACAAAACCGAACCATTCGTGAAGCGACATCCTTGTACATCTCCTGGGGAACACCACATAGATTCGACGGACTGTAACAGATAGTTGCCCTGCTCATGAATGGCCGGCACCGCTTGCGATTACCGGCGGTCTTTACAGGTCCAGCACCAGGCGAGGCGACTTGCAACCCGACACGCAGATCATCATCGTCTTCCCTGCTTCCTGCTCGTGAGGGCTGAGCACGAAGTCGCGGTGGTCGGGCGTGCCTTCCAGCACAGTGGTTTCGCACGAGCCGCACACCCCTTCCCGGCAGCTGAACGAGACCAGATGACCTGCGTCGAGCAGCGTGTCGATCAGGCTGCCGCGCCCGGGTCGAAACTCGCCAGCGCGCTGGGCCGCGGCACCCTCAATTTCCCGGCATTGGTCGACGCGATGCAGTACACCGGCTGGAAAGGGATGGTCGGTTTTGAAACCCGGGGCGGCACCCTGATGGGCGGTGTCAGTCACCTCAACCAGTTGGTGGCGGCTTCGACCCACTGATCAGCGAGACGCGAGGCACAGCCTCTCGTAAAACACGCGCACGGCAGCTAATCTGGCTGCCGTGCGTGTCTTCGTGCCAAGGAATCGCCATGACCGAACAATCGCTACCTACAGTCCAGGACGTGCAAGCCGCAGCCGATCGCCTGCAAGGCCATGTCCACCGTACTCCTGTGTTCACCTCCTCCACCCTCGACGCCCGGGTTGATGCGCAGGTCTTCTTCAAGTGCGAACAGTTTCAGCGCATGGGCGCCTTCAAGATTCGTGGCGCGCTCAATGCGCTGATGCGGCTCGATCCGGCCAGCCGGCAACGCGGAGTGGTCGCTTATTCGTCTGGCAACCACGCCCAGGGCGTCGCCCTCGCCGCCCGGGAGCTGGGTATGCCGGCGGTGATCGTGATGCCCGCCGACGCCCCTGCGGCAAAACGGGCAGCCACCGAAGGCTACGGTGCCACTGTGGTCGCCTATGACCGCTACCGCGAAGACCGTCTCGCCATCGCCCGTCAATTGCAGTTGGATCACGGTTACACGCTGATCCCTCCGTTCGATCACCCGGATGTGATCGCCGGGCAAGGCACCGCGGCGCTCGAGCTGTTCGAGGAGACTGGCCCGCTGGACGTATTGCTGGTACCGGTGGGCGGCGGTGGGCTGATTTCCGGCTGTGCCCTGGCGGCGCATTTACGCAGCCCCGACTGCGAAGTGATCGGGGTCGAACCCGAGGCCGGCAACGACGGTCAGCAGTCCTTCCGCACCGGCAAACTGGTGAGCATCGACACGCCAGCGACCCTGGCCGACGGCGCGCAGTCGCAGTCGCTGGGGACGATCACCTTTCCATTGATCCAGCAGCTGGTGAGCGACATGGTCACGGTATCGGACGCGGAGTTGCTGCAGGCCATGGGTTTTCTGGCTGAGCGCATGAACCTGTTGGTCGAGCCCACCGGCTGCCTGGCGGCAGCAGCGGTAGTGAAGCTGCGCGAACGGCTGCGGGGCAAGCGAGTCGGGGTCATCCTCACCGGCGGTAACGTCGACCTGCAGCACTATGCGCGTTTGCTACTCGAAGCCGAGGGCGCCGCGACCCGCTGACAGCAGGTAACGACTCAAATCCTCGGGATGTTTCACGTGGAACATTTACAGCCCGAGGGTTTTGAGTCGCCGATACAGCGTGCGTTCACTCATGCCCAGATGTGCTGCCAGTTCGTTGCGTGATCCTTTGAAGGTTTCCAGGGCGTGCGCCAGGTCGGCCATTTCTTTGCGCCCCCGACTGCGCAAGTGGCCCTGATCTGACATCGGATGGATGTCTTCGGGCAGATGTTCCGGACGAATGAAACCGTCATCGGCAAACAGCCTGGCCCGTTCCAGGATGTTCCTGAGCTCACGAATGTTGCCTGGGAAGGTATGCAGGTTGAGGCACGAGAGTGTTTCGGCGGTAACCTTGGGCGAGTGCTTGCCGGCCATGCGTTGCAGCAGACTCTCACAGAGCAACGGCAAATCCTCGACTCGCTCACGCAGTGATGGCAGGCGAATCGGGAATCCGCTGATGCGGTAATACAGGTCTTCGCGGAACGTCCCCTCGGCAGCCATCTCTTTCAATGGCTTGTGCGTGGCCGAGACCAGGCGAAAATCCGAATGGACCGTACGCGTGCTGCCGACCGGGCGGAAGCTGCCGGACTCGATCAGGCGCAGCAGTTTCACCTGCATCGCCAGCGGTACTTCACCGATCTCATCGAGGAACAGGGTGCCACCGTGAGCGGCTTCGGCCAGGCCGATCTTGCGTTGAGTCGCTCCAGTGAAGGCGCCCTTCTCATAGCCGAACAGTTCACTCTCGAACAACGACTCGGTCAGCCCGGTGCAGTCCACCACCACCAGGGGGCCATTGGCTCGGGGGCTGCCCAGGTGCAAGGCGCGGGCGAACAGCTCCTTGCCCGTGCCCGACTCGCCCTGGAGCAACACCGGAATCTGCGCGGGGGCTGCACGTTGCAAACTGGCCACTGCGGTCTTGAAGGCTGGCGCCCGGCCAACCAACCCTTGTTGTTGAGGTTGTGCCGATGCCAGGGTGACGCTGGTCAGGCGTTCGACGAAGGCCACCACCCTGCCCTCGTCATCGAGGATCGGGCGCAGTTCCACATCCACATGCTCCGGCCCTCGCGGGGTGTGATGGATGTGCAGCACGCGCTCGGGCATCTTGCTGTCCAGCGACTTGCGCAGCGGGCAATGCTCCCCGGCCTGGTCGCAGGGCACGGCATAGTGGTGCGAGACCCGGTGGCATTTTTCGCCGATCGGCGCGTGCTCCTCGTTGCCGAACTGGCGACGGTACGCCGCGTTGGCAGCCAGGATGTTGTAGTCGGTGTCCAGCACGATGCTGGGCAGCACATCGTGTTCGAGGTAGGACACCAGCGCGAGGATCGCGGGATGGGAAGCGGCTAGCATGACAGCACCAGGTGGAGGACCTGGCGAGGGTAGCAAGGACTGCCAAACACTGCCATCGGCTGACAGTCGACTGCCAGGAACTGTCACCTTTGGCTGGCTGGAATGGGGGGGCTGCGCAGCCCATCGCGGCACGAGGCCGCTCCTGCAAGGGGACGGCGTCCTATCTGAAAGGCTGGCATGTATCTTGATAAAGCACCCTTCACTGCCTATGCCTTCAAGGAGGCCCGGTGGATAACTGGAGAGTGCAATGATCATCGGCAACAACCTTCACGTTGAAGAATTCTTCGACAAGGCGACCTGGACCATCAGCTACCTGGTCATGGATGGCGAGACGCGCCAATGCGCGCTGATCGACAGCGTGCTGGACTATGACCCCAAGTCAGGGCGCACCTGCACCGATTCGGCGGACAAGCTGATTGCTCGCGTCAAGGCGCTGGACGCCAAGGTGCAATGGATCCTGGATACTCATGTGCACGCCGACCATCTGTCCGCCGCGGCCTACCTCAAGGAGCAGCTTGGCGGCACCATCGCGATCGGTGCGCAGATCACCCAGGTGCAGAAAGTCTTCGGCACCCTGTTCAACGCCGAGCCGGGTTTTGCCCGTGACGGCAGCCAGTTCGATGTCCTGTTCGAAGATGAAGAGGGATTTCGCATCGGCAACCTGCATGCCCGTGCCCTGCACACCCCAGGGCATACTCCGGCGTGCATGAGTTACATGGTCGAGGACGCGGGCGAGACCGCAGTGTTCGTCGGCGACACCTTGTTCACCCCCGACTATGGCACCGCCCGTTGCGATTTTCCGGGCGCCAGCGCGAAGACCCTGTACCGGTCGATCCGTCGCTTGCTGGCCTTCCCCGACCAGACCCGGCTGTTCATGTGCCATGACTACCTGCCCGGTGGTCGTGAGTTGTGTTACGTCACCACCGTGGCCGAGCAACGCGCCGACAACATTCATATCCACGAAGGTGTCAGTGAAGAGAGCTTCGTCGAGATGCGCGAAGCCCGTGACAAGACTCTCGACATGCCCGTGCTGATCCTGCCGTCGGTGCAGATCAACATGCGCAGCGGGCAATTCCCCGAACCTGAAGCCAACGGTGTGAGCTACCTGAAGATCCCGCTGAACAAGCTGTAAGCCGCGCCGTACCCATAACGAGATTTCCAAGGAACACCGCCATGCCTGCCCTGTCCCCTGCCGATTCCTCCCGTGCCGACCACCACAAGGTGGTGATCGTCGGCGCCGGTGCCGCCGGTATCGCCACCGCCTCCAGCCTCATCGCCCGTGATCCGTCGCTGGATATTGCCCTGATCGACCCCGCCGACGTGCACTATTACCAGCCCGGCTGGACCATGGTCGGCGCCGGTGTGTTCAAGGCGCCGAGTACCGCCCAGACCATGGCGGCCACCCTGCCCCGTGGCGTGCGCTGGATCAAGGCACGGGTGGAGGGCTTCGACCCTCAGGGGCAGTTGGTGGTGCTCGAGGACGGGCGTGCGGTCAGCTATGAGCAACTGGTGGTCTGCTCGGGATTGAAACTCGACTGGAACGCCATCGAGGGTTTGAGCGAGACCCTCGGACGCAACGGCGTCACCTCCAACTACCGCTACGACCTGGCCCCCTACACCTGGCAACTGGTGCAGAACCTCAAGCAGGGGCGCGCCCTCTTCACCCAGCCGCCGATGCCGATCAAATGCGCCGGTGCGCCGCAGAAGGCGCTGTACCTGTCCTGCGATCACTGGTTGCGCAATGGGCACCTGGGCAATGTCAGGGCCAGCTTCTTCAATGCCGGGGCGGTGCTGTTCGGTGTACCGGACTATGTGCCGGCGCTGATGAGCTACATCGACAAGTACGGCGTGGACCTGAACTATCAGCATCGCCTGACGGCGGTGGATGGTCAGAACAAGCGCGCCACGTTCATCCGCACCCTCCCCGACGGCAGCACAGAAACCCGGGTCGAGGCCTTCGACATGCTGCATGTGGTGCCGCCCCAGGTGGCGCCTGACTTCATCCGCCAGAGCCCGCTGGCCGATGCGGCGGGCTGGGTGGATGTCGACCCGCATACCCTGCGTCATCGCCAGTTCGGCAATGTCCACGCGCTGGGTGACGTGGTCAATACCAGCAACGCCAAGACCGCCGCCGCCGCCCGCAAGCAGGCGCCGGTGGTGGCCAACAATGTGCTGGTGGCACTCGGTCGCCTGTCGACCCTGGCCCAGTACGATGGCTACGGCTCCTGTCCTTTGACGGTCGAGCGCGGCAAGATCGTCCTGGCCGAGTTCACCTATGGCGGCAAGGTGGCGCCGAGCTTCCCGCGCTGGCTGCTCGATGGCCGCAAGCCAACCCGTCTGGCCTGGTTGCTCAAGGCGCAGATCCTGCCGCCGCTGTACTGGAAGGCCATGCTCAAGGGCCGCGAATGGCTGGCCCGGCCGCAACCTCTGGTGGTCGAGGCGCAGCAGTGATCGAACACCAACTGCTGGGCGCAGGGCTCGGCGCGATCATTGGCGCGGTGCTGGCCCTGACCGGCGCCGGCGGTGGCATCCTGGCGGTGCCGCTGCTGGTGTTCGGACTGGGTCTGAGCATGGTCGAGGCGGCGCCGATCGGCCTGCTGGCCGTGGGGCTGGCGGCGTCGGTCGGTGCGGTACTCGGCTTGCGTCAGGGGCTGGTGCGCTACCGGGCGGCCGTGTTCATCGCGGTGATCGGGATTGCCTGTGCGCCGTTCGGCCTGATGCTCGCCCATCGTTTGCCCAACACGCCGTTGGCCTTGGTGTTCGCCGGGGTGCTGGTGTATGCCTGCCTGCGGATCTGGCGCAAGGCGGCGCGTGAACTGCGTGGTGAGTCGCCCTGTGGGGAGCGGGAGATCATGCCCTGCGTGCTCAACCCGCTGCAGGGGCGCTTGCGCTGGACCCTGCCCTGCGCCCGGGCACTGGCGTTCACTGGGATGCTGTCTGGGTTGCTATCAGGCCTGTTGGGCGTCGGTGGTGGTTTCGTGATCATCCCGGCACTGAACCGCTATACCAACCTGAACATGAAAAGCATCGTCGCCACCTCGCTGGCGGTGATCGCCCTGGTGTCCACCGGCAGCGTGGTCAGCGCCAGCGTGGCGGGGGTGATGCACTGGTGGGTCGGGGCGCCGTTCGCCGTGGGGGCGGTGCTGGGCCTGCTGCTGGCGCGGCCGTTGGCGAGCAAGCTGGCCGGCCCGCGCCTGCAGCAGCTGTTCGCCGTGGTGGGCTGTGGCGCTGCGGTACTGTTGGCCGGTAAGGCGCTACTCGGCTAGCAACTCGTCCTGCTCGGCGGCGCACAGCGCCAGCAGGTAGTCCCACACCACCCGCAGGCGTACAGACTTGTGCAGCTCGCGGCGGGTGCAGATCCAGTAGCTGCGCTGGATGGTCTCGCTGGGCAGCACGCGCACCAGCTTCGGATCGTGGCGGGCCATGTAGTTGGGCAGCACGGCGATGCCCAGACCGGCCTGGGCAGCATGCTGCTGGGCGATCACGCTGGTGCTGCGGAACACCACGTTGGGCGCCCGGCAGAAGCTGTTGAGGAACAGCAGCTCCTGACTGAACAGCAGGTCGTCGACATAGCCGATCCAGCTGTGCCGAGCCAGGTCTTCGCGGCTGTGCAGCGCTGGTGCGCGGTCCAGGTAATCCTGGCTGGCGTACAGGGCAAGGCGGTAGTCGGTGAGCTTGCGGGTGATCAGCAGGTCGGCGTTGGGGCGTTCCAGGTGAATGCTGATCTCGGCTTCGCGGTTGAGGATGCTGACGAACCGCGGCACCGCCACCAGCTCCACTTCGAGCCCCGGGTAGCGCTGGAACAAGGCCTTCATGCGCGGGGTGAAGAACATGATGCCGATGCCTTCGGTCACCCCCAGGCGGATCTTGCCCAGTGGCGTGATGGCCTGGGTGATTTCTTCCTGCGCCAGCAGGGCAACGTTCTCCATGGCTTCGGCGTGCTTGAGCAGGGCCTGGCCGGAGGGTGTGAGTTCGTAGCCTTGGGCGTGCTGGACGAACAGCGCGGTGCCCAGGTGCTTTTCGATGCTCTCGATATGCCGGGCCACGGTGCTGTGGGTGGTGTTGAGGCGCTTGGCGGCGGTAAGCAGGCGGCCGCTGCGCTGCAACTCGAGGAAAAACCGCAGATCGTTCCAGTCGAACATGGGCGTCCTTGGATGTGCTGGCTGTTGAAGCCATCGCGGGGCAAGCCCGCTCCCACAATCAGATAGTCGCTGTGCTAAAACGCACAACGGCTGCGCGAAATCTCGTGTTTCCTCGGCGAAATTAATCAATAAGATGGATCGGGACAAGAATAATAATCAGGCGCGAGGTTGCACATGCCATCAGCCGATCCTGTCTACGACTATGTGGTCGTGGGTGCCGGTCCCGCCGGTTGCCTGCTGGCCAACCGCTTGTCCGCCGACCCTTCGTGCCGCGTATTGCTGCTCGAGGCGGGTGGTCGCGACAACTATCCCTGGATTCACATCCCCGTCGGTTACCTCTACTGCATCGGCAATCCACGCACCGACTGGTGCCTCAAGACCGAAGCCCAGCCCGGCCTGAACGGTCGCAGCCTGGGTTATCCACGGGGCAAGGTGCTGGGCGGCTGCTCGTCGATCAACGGCATGATCTACATGCGTGGCCAGGCCGCCGACTATGACCGCTGGGCCGAGCAAGGCAACGACGGCTGGGCGTGGAAGGATGTGCTGCCCTTGTTCAAGGCCAGCGAGAACCACTTCGCCGGCGCCAGCGACAGTCACGGCGCGGAAGGGGAATGGCGGGTCGAGCAGCAGCGCTACAGCTGGCCGATCCTCGATGCCTTCCGCGATGCCGCCGAGCAGAGTGGCATCGCCAAGGTCGGCGACTTCAACACGGGCGACAACGCCGGCTGTGGATACTTTCAGGTCAATCAGCGCAGCGGTGTACGCTGGAACTCGGCCAAGGCGTTTCTCAGGCCCATCCTCAAGCGCCCCAACCTGACAGTGTTGACGGGCGTGCAGGTCGACCAGGTGCTGCTCGACAACACCCGCGCCCGGGCGGTGAAGGCCCTGTGGCAAGGCGCCTGGCACGCGTTCGCCGCTCGCCGCGAGATCATCCTGTGCGCGGGCTCCGTGGGCTCGCCCGGTATTCTGCAACGCTCCGGCATCGGCCCGCGCAAGCTGCTCGAAGGCTTGGGTATCGGGGTTCGCCATGAGATGCCCGGGGTCGGCGGCAACCTGCAGGATCACCTGCAACTGCGCCTGATCTACCAGGTCCGCAACACCCGCACCCTCAACCAGATGGCCAACAGCCTGTGGGGCAAGCTGGGCATGGGCCTGCGCTACGCCTACGACCGCAGTGGCCCGTTGGCCATGGCGCCGAGCCAGCTGGGCGCCTTCGCCCGTTCAGGCCCCGAGCAGGCAAGCGCCAACCTGCAGTACCACGTGCAGCCGTTGTCACTGGACCGTTTCGGCGAACCGCTGCATCGCTTCCCGGCCTTCACTGCCTCGGTGTGCAACCTGCGCCCGGCGAGCCGTGGACGGATCGACATCCGCTCGGCGGACATGAATGCCGCGCCGGTGATCGACCCCAACTACCTGAGCGACCCCGAGGACCTGCGCGTCGCCGCCGAGGCCATCCGCCTCACCCGGCGCATCGTCCAGGCCCCTGCCCTGGCGGCCTTCGATCCTCGCGAGTATTTGCCAGGCCCCGCCTTGCAGAGCGAGGACGACCTGCACCAGGCCGCCGGCCAGATCGGCACCACCATCTTCCACCCGGTGGGCACCTGCCGCATGGGAAGTGGCGCGCTGGACGTCGTGGATAGCCAGCTGCGCGTTCATGGCATCCCAGGCCTGCGCGTGGCCGACGCCTCGATCATGCCGCAGATCGTCTCCGGCAATACCTGTTCACCCACGTTGATGATTGCCGAGAAGGCGGCACAACTGATCCTCAAGGGGGCCAATACCCAGACCAACCTCAGCGACGCCAGCGCGATACCGACGCCCTGACCCGGGTGTTTGCAACAGCGGTGGCTTGTGATCGCAAGTCGCCGGCAGTGGAACAACAAGAATAATCACTGTGGCCCGCGGGCCGAGGACAGCAACGATGTCGGACTACATCCAGGAACAGGGGGCGGCGGCGAGCAGCCCAAGCCGTCGTGAAGAGCGCAAGATCATTTTCGCGTCATCCCTCGGGACGGTGTTCGAGTGGTATGACTTTTTTCTCTATGGCGCGCTGGCCGCGGTCATCAGCAAGCAGTTCTTCGCAGGGGTCAACGACACCACCGCCTTCATCTTCGCCCTGATGGCCTTCGCCGCCGGCTTCCTGGTGCGCCCGTTCGGCGCGCTGGTGTTCGGCCGGCTGGGCGACATGATCGGGCGCAAGTACACCTTCCTGGTGACCATCGTGCTGATGGGCCTGTCGACCTTCGCCGTGGGCCTGTTGCCCACCTACGCCAGCATCGGCATCGCCGCGCCGATCATCCTGGTGGTGCTGCGCATGCTCCAGGGCCTGGCGCTGGGCGGTGAATACGGCGGCGCGGCCACCTATGTCGCCGAACACGCGCCACCCGGCAAGCGCGGTTTCCATACCGGCTTCATCCAGTCCACCGCCACCCTCGGCCTGCTGCTGTCGCTGCTCGTGGTCCTGGCCAGCCGCTACATCAGTGGCGACCAGTTTGAAACCTGGGGCTGGCGCCTGCCGTTCCTGCTGTCGATCGTGCTGCTGGCGATTTCCACCTGGATCCGCATGAGCATGCACGAGTCGCCGGCCTTCGTGAAAATGAAGGCCCAGGGCAAGGTGAGCAAGTCGCCGATCCGCGAGTCGTTCACCTCGTGGCCCAACCTCAAGGTGGTGCTCACCGCGCTGTTCAGCATCAATGCCGGGCAGGCGGTGACCTTCTACACCGCGCAGTTCTACGTGCTGTTCTTCATGACCCAGATGCTCAAGATGGACCCGGCCCAAGCCAACACCCTGCTGATCATCAGCGTGGTGATCGGTGCGCCGTTCTTCGTGTTCTTCGGCTGGCTGTCGGACCGGGTCGGGCGCAAGCCGATCCTGATGCTTGGCCTTTTGCTGGCGACGGTGTTGTACTTCCCGCTGTTCAAGGCCCTGAGCCATTACGCCAATCCGCAGATCGACGCCGCCAGTCGCCAGGCGCCGATCGTCGTCACCGCCGATCCCAAGGGCTGCACCTTCCAGTTCGACCCGGTGGGCAAGGCACGCTTCGACAGCCCGTGCGACAAGGTCAAGACGTTCCTGGTCAAGCAGGGCCTGCCCTACAGCTCGGTGAATGTCGCCGGCAGCGAAGTGATCGTCAGCATCGGCGCCAAGACCATCAATGGCTTCGACGAGACGGCCATGCGCAGTGCCATCGATAGCGCCGGCTACCCGGCCAAGGCGGATCCCGCGCACGTGAACCAGGTGATGGTGGTGGTGCTGATCGTCGCCATGATCCTGATCGCCACCATGACCTACGGGCCGCTGGCGGCGGTGATGGTCGAGCTGTTCCCGACGCGCATCCGCTACACCTCGATGTCGCTGCCCTACCACATCGGCAACGGCTGGTTCGGCGGCTTCCTGCCGACGGTATCGTTCGCGTTGGTGGTGTACACCGGGGATATCTTCTATGGGCTGTGGTACCCGGTGTTGATCACCGGGGTGAGCCTGGTGGTGGGGATCTTCTGCCTGAAAGAGACCCGGGATGTGGATATCGACAAGGTGTGAGGCACTGGGGCCGCTCTGCGGCCCTTTCCGACCGGTCCGACGCCTCGGCAAGGCCGCTCCTACAGGTGTCGCGTCAACTAGCTAGAAGGGAAACCCATGCACAAAAAAACCGGCGTAAAAGCCGGTTTTTTTATCGCGGGAAAAAACTTATGCACGATTTTCGAAAAAACGTCATACATGGAAATAAATAGCTAATTCAATCACTTAGCTATGGTTGAAGACGCTTAATCCAAAAATTGCTAACACGTTATCCACAGATCGTCAGGCCGGCTGCTGCTCGGGTTTTTCCGCCGCTGGCGGCAGTGAACCCATGGCGCGTTGGGCCGCCTCGTTCCATGCCTGGGCACGGTCGTTGAGCTCGGCGATGGCACGCGGGCCTGTCCCCTCCGGATACATCGGCTCGCCAATCACCACCTCGATGGTGCCCGGGCGCTTGCCCCAGCCTTCACGCGGCCAGAACTTGCCGGCGTTGTGGGCGATCGGCAGTACCGGCAGGCCGGCATTCACCGCCAGCGCGGTGCCGCCGCGGGAGAACTTGCCCATCTGCCCATGTGGCACGCGGGTGCCTTCGGGGAAGATCAACACCCAGGTGCCCTGCTTGAGCAGCTCGTCGCCCTGGCTGGCAACCTGGCGCAGGGCCTCCTTGGGGTTCTTCCGGTCGATGGCGATCGGTCGCAGCATGGCCATGGCCCAGCCGAAGAACGGCACGTACAGCAACTCGCGCTTGAGCACCTGGCTCAGCGGCGAGAAGTACGCCGACAGGAAGAACGTCTCCCAGGTGCTCTGGTGGTTCGACAGGATCACGCAAGGTACGTCAGGCACGTTCTCGGCGCCGGTGATCTTGTAGTCGATCCGCAGGATCGTCCTCACCAGGAACAACGCACAGCGGCACCAATACACGTTGATGAACTTGTAGCGCTTGGGGAACGGCAGGAAAGGCGCGACGAAGAAGCTCAGCGAGCACCACAGCAGCGAACTGGTGCCCAACAGCAGGTAAAAAAGAAAGATTCTGATCGCCTGCAGGATCGACATAGTGGCATGTACCGTTGCGGGGCGTGCCCGCCTAATGAAAAGTGCGCCGGTCCTGGCGCACTCATTTAAATAAGTTCTCTGGCGATGGCTGCCAGATCGTCGAAAATCAGTGTAGTTTGCGGGACACCTTTTTCCAGGGTCCTTTCGCCCTTGCCGGTTTTTACCAACACGGGTTGTGCATCGACGGCCAGGGCCGCCTCCAGGTCACCTTTGCTGTCGCCGACGAACCATACGCCGGCCAGCGGCACCTGGTAGTGCTCGGCAATGGTCCGCAGCATGCCGGGCTTGGGCTTGCGGCAGTCGCAGCCCTCGTCCGGGCCGTGCGGACAATGCACGATCAGGCCGACCTCGCCGCCCTGCTCGGCCACCAGCGCGCGCAGGCGCTCATGCATGGCCTCGAGGGTTTCCAGCGGGTAGTAGCCGCGGGCAATGCCGGACTGGTTGGTGGCCACCGCCACCGTCCAGCCCGCCTTGCTCAACTGCGCGATGGCCTCGATCGAGCCGGGAATGGGGATCCATTCCTCCAGCGACTTGATATAGGCGTCGGAGTCGTGGTTGATCACTCCGTCTCGATCAAGAATCAGCAGTTTCAACGACTCACCCCAGCAGCGAGATATCGGCCACGCCCAGGAACAGACCGCGCAGGCGGCTGAGCAGGGCATAACGGTTGGCGCGTACCTTGGCGTCCTCGGCGTTGACCATCACCGCCTCGAAGAAGGCGTCGACCGGGTCACGCAGGGCAGCCAGGCGGGCCAGGGCCTCGCTGTACTGACGCGCGGCCGCCATCGGTTGCACGGCCTGGTCGGCCTGCTGGATGGCCGAGTACAGGGAGAACTCGTTGGCGTTGTCGAAGTACTTCGGTTCGACCTGGTCGGCGATGGCGCCTTCGGCCTTGCCCAGCAGGTTCGACACGCGCTTGTTCGCCGCGGCCAGGGCTTCGGCTTCGGGCAGCTTGCGGAAGGCCTGCACGGCCTGCACGCGCTGGTCGAAGTCCAGCGCCGAGCCCGGCTTCAGGGCACGCACCGACAGGTAGGTGGAGACGTCGATGCCTTCGTCCTCGTAGCGCGCGCGCAGGCGGTCGAAGACGAACTCCAGCACCTGCTCGGACAGGCCGGCGGCCTTGACCTTGGCACCGAACTGCTTGACCGCGAACTCGACCGCGACGGCCAGGTCCAGGTCCAGCTGCTTCTCGATCAGGATGCGCAGCACGCCCAGGGCGGCACGGCGCAGGGCGTACGGGTCCTTGCTGCCGGTGGGCAGCATGCCGATGCCGAAGATGCCGACCAGGGTGTCGAGCTTGTCGGCGATGGCCACGGCGGCACCGGTGAGGGTCTGCGGCAGCTCGGCGCCGGCGCCGCGCGGCATGTACTGCTCGTTCAGCGCCAGGGCGACGTCTTGCGGCTCGCCATCGTTGAGGGCGTAGTAGTAGCCGGCGATGCCCTGCATTTCAGGGAATTCGCCGACCATTTCCGAAGCCAGGTCGCACTTGGACAGCAAGCCTGCACGGCCAGCGTTGGCGGCGCTGCCACCGATGTACGGGGCAATGAAGGCGGCTAGCTTGGAAACGCGCTCGGCCTTGTCGAACACGGTGCCCAGCTGAGCCTGGAACACCACGTTCTTCAGGCGCTCGTTGAAGCTTTCCAGCGGCTGCTTCTTGTCCTGCTTGAAGAAGAACTCGGCGTCGGTCAGGCGTGGGCGCACGACCTTCTCGTTACCTTCGACGATCTGCTTCGGATCGCGGCTCTCGACGTTGGCCACGGTGATGAAGCGCGGCAGCAGCTTGCCTTCGTTGTCCAGCAGGCAGAAGTACTTCTGGTTGTCCTGCATGGTGGTGATCAGGGCTTCCTGCGGCACCTCGAGGAAACGCTCCTCGAACGAGCACACCAGCGGCACCGGCCACTCGACCAGGGCGGTCACTTCGTCCAGCAGTGCCGGCGGCACGATGGCCGTGCCTTCCTGCTGCATGGCAAGCTCGGCGGTACGCTTGCTGATCAGCTCGCGACGCTCGGCGAAGTCGGCCAGCACGTGGGCCTTGCGCAGGTCCTCGACGTAGTTGGCCGGGGTGGTGATGAGTACGTTTTCCGGGTGGTGGAAGCGGTGGCCACGGGATTCACGGCCGGCCTTCTGGGCCAGGATGGTGCAGTCGACCACCTGGTCGCCCAGCAGCATCACCAGCCACTGGGTCGGGCGCACGAACTCTTCACGGCTGGCGCCCCAGTGCATGCGCTTGGGGATCGGCAGGTCGTTGAGCGAATCCTCGACGATGGTCGGCAGCAGGCTGGCGGTGGCCTTGCCCGGAATGTGCTGGGAGAAGCGCAGCTTGGGGCCGCTCTGGTCGATGTCCGACAGCTCCACGCCGCACTTCTTGGCGAAGCCCAGGGCGGCCTGGGTTGGCTGGCCTTCGGCATTGAACGCGGCCTGCACGGGCGGGCCGTCGATGTTGATGCTGCGGTCTGGCTGCTGCACGTCCAGCTGGCGGATCAGCACGGCCAGGCGGCGCGGCGCGGCGTAGACCTGCTTGCCGGTGTAGTTCAGGCCGGCGGCCTGCAGGCCTTTCTCGATGCCGGCGAGGAAGGCGTCGCCCAGAGTGGCAAGGGCCTTCGGTGGCAGCTCTTCGGTGCCCAGTTCAACCAGGAAATCTTGAGCACTCATTGTGCAGCCTCCAGCTTAGCCAACACTTCGTCACGCAGTTCGGGAGAGGCCATCGGGAAGCCCAGGCGTGCGCGGGCTTGCAGATAGCTTTGCGCCACGTCCCGGGCCAGGGTACGTACGCGCAGGATGTAGCGCTGGCGCTCGGTCACCGAGATGGCGCGGCGGGCGTCCAGCAGGTTGAAGGTGTGCGAGGCCTTCAGGACCATTTCGTAGGTCGGCAGCGGCAGGTCCAGCTTGATCAGGCGGTTCGCTTCGCTTTCGTAGAAGTCGAACAGTTCGAACAGCTTCTCGACGTTGGCGTGCTCGAAGTTGTAGGTCGACTGTTCCACTTCGTTCTGGTGGAACACGTCGCCGTAGGTGACCTTGCCGAACGGACCGTCGGCCCATACCAGGTCGTAGACCGAGTCCACGCCCTGCAGGTACATGGCCAGGCGCTCCAGGCCGTAGGTGATTTCACCGGTGACCGGGTAGCACTCGATGCCGCCGACCTGCTGGAAGTAGGTGAACTGGGTCACCTCCATGCCGTTCAGCCAGATTTCCCAACCCAGGCCCCAGGCGCCGAGGGTCGGCGATTCCCAGTTGTCTTCGACGAAGCGGATGTCGTGAACCAGCGGATCCAGGCCGATGGCTTTCAGCGAGCCGAGGTACAGCTCCTGGAAGTTGGCCGGGTTCGGCTTGAGCACCACCTGGAACTGGTAGTAGTGCTGCAGGCGGTTGGGGTTTTCGCCATACCGCCCGTCGGCAGGGCGACGGCTGGGCTGCACGTAGGCGGCGTTCCAGGTCTCCGGGCCGACGGCGCGCAGGAAGGTAGCGGTGTGGAAAGTGCCGGCGCCTACTTCCATATCGTAGGGCTGAAGCACCACACAACCTTGCTCGGCCCAGTAGTTCTGCAGGGCGAGGATCAGGTCTTGGAAGGTACGCACGGCTGGCGTAGGCTGGCTCACGAAATTCACCTGTATCTGGGGATGCGGATGTAAAGAGCGGGAGTATACCCGATTCGCCTCGCCCTCTACGTTATTGGAGCCTTATGCCACGCTGCTTTTGGTGTTCCGACGATCCGTTGTACCAGGCCTATCACGACCACGAATGGGGAACGCCGCAGCGCGACCCGGCGTTGCTCTTCGAGATGCTTTTGCTCGAAGGGTTCCAGGCGGGGTTGTCGTGGATCACGGTATTGAAGAAACGCGAGCGCTATCGCCAGGTGCTGGATGGCTTCGACCCGGTGAAACTGGCGCGCCTGAGCGACGAGCGCATCGAGGAGCTGATGCTTGATCCCGGCATCATCCGCAACCGCCTCAAGCTCAAGGCCGTGCGCCGCAATGCCCAGGCCTGGCTGGCTGTGGATAACCCGGCAGAGTGGTTGTGGTCGTTCGTCGGCGGCGCGCCGAAGATCAATCATTTCCAGGGGCGCGGCGACGTGCCGGCGGTCACCGACGAAGCCAAGGCCATGAGCAAGGCCCTGCAGAAGGCCGGCTTCACCTTTGTCGGGCCGACCATCTGCTACGCCTTCATGCAGGCCACCGGCATGGTCATGGACCACACCACCGACTGCGATCGCTACGCCGCGCTGGTGCGCTGACGGGGTACAATGCGCGCCTTGCTGAAATAAGGAATTCGCCTGTGGAAAAGTTCAAGGGCGCCCTGATGGTCGGGGTGCTGCGCCTGTTTGCCAAGCTGCCCTGGGGCGCTGTGCAGCGCGTCGGCTCCGGTATCGGCTGGCTGATGTGGAAAGTCCCCAATGGCTCGCGCAATGTCGTGCGGATCAACCTGGCCAAGTGTTTCCCGGAGATGGACCCGGTCGAGCGCGAGCAGCTGGTTGGCCGCGCGTTGAAGGATATCGGCAAGTCGTTTGTCGAGAGCGCCTGCGCCTGGATCTGGCCGCCGCAGCGCTCGCTGGAGCTGGTCAAGGAAGTGCACGGCCTGGAAGTGCTGGAGCAGGCCCTGGCCTCGGGCAAGGGCGTGGTCGGCATCACCAGCCACCTGGGCAACTGGGAGGTGCTCAACCACTTCTACTGCAACCAGTGCAAACCGATCATCTTCTACCGCCCGCCCAAATTGAAGGCTGTGGATGACTTGCTGCGTGAACAGCGCGTACAGATGGGCAACCGCGTGGCGCCTTCGACCAAGGAAGGCATCCTCAGCGTGATCAAGGAAGTGCGTCGGGGTGGCCAGGTGGGGATTCCGGCCGACCCGGAACCGGCGGAGTCGGCGGGCGTGTTCGTGCCGTTCCTCGGCACCCAGGCGCTGACCAGCAAGTTCGTGCCGAACATGCTGGCTGGCGGCAAGGCGGTGGGTGTTTTCCTGCATGCCCTGCGGTTGCCGGATGGCTCGGGCTTCAAGGTGTTCCTGGAAGCGGCGCCGGAAGCGATGTACAGCACCGATGTGACTGAATCGGCGGCGGCCATGAGCAAGGTGGTCGAGCGTTATGTGCGCGAGTACCCGAGCCAGTACATGTGGAGCATGAAGCGCTTCAAGAAGCGTCCGGCGGGCGAGCCGCGCTGGTATTGAGATTGCTGGGGGCGCTTCGCGGCACAAGGCCGCTCCTACAAGGTGACCGCGATCCCCTGTAGGAGCGGCCTTGTGCCGCGAAAGGGCTGCAAAGCAGCCCCGGCGATCTCAGATCTTGTTCAATTTCTTCAGGAACACGGTCATCTCTTTCTCAGCCTGCTTGTCGCCATGGGCCTGCGCCGCGACGATCCCCTCTTCCCAGGCCTTGCGCGCGCCGTCCAGATCCCCGCTCAACTGATACGCCTTCCCCAGCAGTTTCCACGCCGCCGAGTACTTCGGATCCTGCTTCACACAAGCCGCCAGGTGCACCGCTGCTTCAGCCCCATTGCCCTCGTCCAGCCAGGCCTTGCCCAGCCCGAACCTCAGCAGCGGGTTATCCACACCCTTGGCCAGCATCTTCTCCAGCGATTCGCGCATAGGTTTCTCTCCCGAATCCATGATGTTGCGGGCGCCTGTGGGAGCGGGTTCACCCGCGAATGCGTCGCTGAATCGGCAATCGTATTCGCGGGTAAACCCGCTCCCACAGGGGTTGGCTTTCTCTTCTAGAAGAAACTCAGGCCCACGTGGAACAGCTTCTCCACGTCCCGAATATGCTTTTTATCCACAACGAACAGGATCACATGGTCGCCCGACTCGATCACCGTGTCGTCGTGGGCGATCAGCACTTCCTCGTCGCGGATGATCGCGCCGATGGTGGTGCCCGGCGGCAGCGAGATGTCCTCGATGGCCTTGCCCACTACCTTGCTCGACTTCGAATCGCCATGGGCCACCGCCTCGATGGCCTCGGCCGCGCCGCGGCGCAGCGAGTGCACGCTGACGATATCGCCGCGGCGCACGTGGGCCAGCAAGGTGCCGATGGTGGCCAGCTGCGGGCTGATGGCGATGTCGATCTCGCCGCCCTGCACCAGGTCGACGTAGGCCGGGTTGTTGATGATGGTCATCACCTTGCGCGAGCCCAGGCGCTTGGCCAGCAGCGACGACATGATGTTGGCCTCGTCGTCGTTGGTCAGGGCCAGGAAGATGTCGGCGTCGGCGATGTTCTCTTCGAGCATCAGGTCGCGGTCGGAGGCGCTGCCCTGCAGCACCACGGTGCTCTCGAGGGTGTCGGAGAGGTAGCGGCAGCGCGCCGGGTTCATCTCGATGATCTTTACCTGGTAGCGGCTCTCGATGGCCTCGGCCAGGCGTTCGCCGATCTGCCCGCCGCCGGCGATGACCACGCGCTTGTTGGTCTCGTCGATGCGCCGCAGCTCGCCCATCACCGCGCGGATGTCCTTCTTCGCGGCGATGAAGAACACCTCGTCGTCGGCCTCGATCACCGTGTCGCCCTGGGGCGTGATCGGCCGGTCGCGGCGGAAGATTGCCGCCACGCGGGTGTCGACGTTGGGCATGTGGGCGCGGATCTGGCGCAGTTGCTGGCCTACCAGCGGGCCGCCGTAGTAAGCCCTGACCGCCACCAGCTGGGCCTTGCCTTCGGCGAAGTCGATCACCTGCAGCGAGCCCGGGTGTTCGATCAGGCGCTTGATGTAGTTGGTCACCACCTGTTCGGGGCTGATCAGCACGTCCACCGGGATGTGGTCGTTGTCGAACAGCTCTTCGCGGGTCAGGTAGGCCGACTCGCGCACCCGGGCGATCTTGGTCGGGGTGTGGAACAGCGAATAGGCCACCTGGCAGGCGACCATGTTGGTTTCGTCGCTGTTGGTTACCGCCACCAGCATGTCGGCGTCGTCAGCGCCGGCCTGGCGCAACACCGTCGGCAGTGAGGCGCGCCCCTGCACGGTGCGGATGTCCAGGCGATCGCCCAGGTCGCGCAGGCGCTCGCTGTCGGTGTCGACCACGGTGATGTCGTTGGCTTCGCTGGCCAGGTGCTCTGCCAGCGTACCGCCTACCTGGCCTGCGCCGAGGATGATGATCTTCATCCGCTACTCCCTACCCTTTTTGTTCTTTACCCGCGCGAGGCGGCAATCTTGATCAGCTTGGCATAGTAGAAACCGTCGTGGCCGCCTTCCTGGGCCAGCAACTGGCGGCCATGGGGCTGGCGCAGGCCGGCCTCGGTGGCCAGGTCCAGCTCGCGGGCGCCGGGGGTGCGGGCGAGGAAGGCGTCGATCACTTCGGTGTTCTCGGTCGGCAGGCTCGAGCAGGTGGCGTAGAGCAGCATGCCGCCCACTTCCAGGGTCGGCCACAGGGCGTCGAGCAGCTCGCCTTGCAGCGCGGCCAGGGCCGGGATGTCCTCGGCCTGGCGGGTCAGCTTGATGTCCGGGTGGCGGCGGATCACGCCGGTGGCCGAGCACGGCGCATCGAGCAGGATGCGCTGGAACGGCTTGCCGTCCCACCAGCTGGCGGTGTCGCGGGCGTCGCAGGCGATCAGCTCGGCATCGAGCTTGAGGCGGTCGAGGTTCTCGCGCACGCGGGCCAGGCGCTTGGCTTCCAGGTCGATGGCGACCATGTGGGCCAGGCCTGGCTCGGCTTCCAGCAGGTGGCAGGTCTTGCCGCCCGGGGCGCAGCAGGCGTCGAGCACGCGCTGGCCGGGGGCCAGTTCGAGCAGGTCGGCGGACAGCTGCGCGGCTTCGTCCTGCACGCTCACCCAGCCGTCGGTGAAGCCCGGCAGGCCGCGCACGTCGCAGGCCTCGGCCAGGACGATGCCGTCGCGGCTGTACTGGCAGGCGCTGGCCTGGATGCCGGCCTCGGCCAACAGCGCCAGGTAGGCGTCGCGGCTGTGATGGCGGCGGTTGATCCGCAGGATCATCGGCGGGTGGGCGTTGTTGGCGGCGCAGATGGCTTCCCATTGTTCCGGCCAGAAGGCTTTCAGCGACTTCTGCAGCCAGCGCGGGTGGGCGGTACGCACCACCGGGTCGCGTTCCATGCCGGCGAGCAGCTCCTCGCCTTCACGCTGGGCGCGGCGCAGCACGGCATTGAGCAGGCCCTTGGCCCACGGCTTCTTGAGCTTGTCGGCGCAACCCACGGTCTCGCCGATGGCGGCGTGGGCCGGGATGCGCGTGTAGAACAGCTGGTACAGGCCGACCAGCAGCAGCGCCTGCACATCGGCGTCGGCGGCCTTGAACGGCTTCTGCAGCAGTTGCGCGGCCAGCAGGTCCAGGCGCGGTTGCCAGCGGGCGGTGCCGAAGGCCAGGTCCTGGGTCAGGCCGCGGTCGCGCTCCTCGACCTTGTCCAGTTGCGCCGGCAGCGAGCTGTTCAGCGAGGCCTTGCCACTAAGCACGGCGGCAAGGGCACGGGCGGCGGCCAGGCGTGGGTTCATTGGCCGAGCACCTTGCCACTGGCGAACTTCTCGCGGCGGCTGTTGAACAGGTCGCTGAAGGCCAGGGCCTTGCCGCCGGGCAGTTGCAGGCGGGTCAGGCTCAGGGCGCCATCACCGCAGGCGACGACCAGGCCGTCCTTGCTGGCGGAGAGGATTTCACCGGGGGCGCCCTTGCCTGTGGACAAGTTGGCGGCCAGCACCTTCACGCTTTCGCCGTCGAGGGTGCTGTGGCACACCGGCCAGGGGTTGAAGGCACGGATCAGGCGCTCCAGCTCGACGGCCGGGCGGCTCCAGTCGATGCGGGCTTCGTCCTTGTTCAGCTTGTGGGCATAAGTGGCCAGGGCATCGTCCTGGACTTCACCTTGCAACGAACCGTCGGCCAGGCCGGCGATTGCCTGGACTACAGCAGGCGGACCCATTTCGGCGAGACGGTCATGCAGGGTGCCACCGGTGTCCTCGGCGCTGATCGGGGTAACCACCTTGAGCAGCATCGGGCCGGTGTCCAGGCCGGCTTCCATGCGCATCACGGTCACGCCGCTCTCGGCGTCACCAGCCTCCACGGCGCGCTGGATCGGCGCCGCACCGCGCCAGCGTGGCAGCAGGGAGGCGTGGCTGTTGATGCAGCCCAGGCGCGGAATATCCAGCACCACTTGCGGCAGGATCAGGCCGTAGGCGACCACCACCATCAGGTCCGGCTTGAGCGCGGCGAGCTCGGCTTGCGCCTCGGCGTTGCGCAGGGTCTGCGGCTGGTACACCGGGATGTCATGGGCTACAGCCAGCGCCTTGACTGCGGTTGGCATGAGCTTTTGGCCACGGCCAGCCGGGCGGTCGGGCTGGGTGTAGACGGCCACGATCTCGTACGGGCTGTCGAGCAGGGCCTTGAGGTGTTCGGCGGCAAACTCTGGAGTGCCTGCGAAGACGATGCGCATGGAGTTCTCGCTTCTTCAAAAAGAAAAAGGCTTGCCGGAGCAAGCCTTCTGGAAGGTGGGGATCAGGCTTGCTGGCGGTGCTGCTTTTCCAGCTTCTTCTTGATCCGGTCGCGTTTGAGCTGGGACAGGTAGTCGACGAACAGCTTGCCGTTGAGGTGATCGAACTCGTGCTGCACGCACACGGCCAGCAGGCCTTCGCATTCCAGTTCGTAGGGCTTGCCGTCGCGGTCCTGGGCCTTGACCCGCACGCGCAGCGGGCGATCGACGTTCTCGTAGAAGCCGGGCACCGACAGGCAGCCTTCCTGGTACTGGCCCATGTCGTGGGTCAGCTCCTCGACCGTGGGGTTGATGAAGACGCGCGGCTCGCTGCGGTCTTCGCTCAGGTCCATCACCACGACTTGCTTGTGCACGTTGACCTGGGTAGCGGCCAGGCCGATGCCCGGCGCCTCGTACATGGTCTCGAACATGTCGTCGATCAGCTGGCTCAGGGCGTCGTCGAACGCCGTCACCGGTTTGGCGATGGTGCGCAGGCGCGGATCGGGGAATTCGAGAATGTTCAAAATGGCCATGGCGGTCAGGCAGTCACTGTGCGGTCGGTTGAAAACTGAGCACACATAATAAAGGGAAATGGGGCGTTCGGCACCTGTGAAGCTTGGCTAGGGTCTCTATGGGCTTGATAGCTGCCGTTTCATGGACAGCTTTTCAAAGCGTTACTCACAAAGTTATCCACAGGTTGTGCCACGTATCTGGCCCCCTGTCGATCAAGGACGATCCACCATGAACCCATCCCGTTCGTCGCCTTGTCCGCCTGCGGAACTGGAGGCGCGGCTGCGTCTTCATAGCCTTCCGGAGATTGGCTTGCGTCGTTTCCATACCCTCATCGAAGCGTTCGGCAGTGCCTCGTCGGCACTCAGCGCGCCGGCCAGTGCCTGGCAGGCGTTGGGGCTGAAGGCTGCCAGTACAGACGCCCGGCGCAGCCCGCAAGTGCGCGATGGCGCATTGGCTGCAAGGCGCTGGCTAGAGCGTCCGGGCCAGCATTTACTGATGTGGGACGGGCCTGGCTACCCGGCGTTGCTGGCCGAGATAGACGATCCGCCGCCGCTGTTGTTCGTCGCGGGCGACCCCGATTTACTCGAACAACCGCAACTGGCGATCGTGGGCAGCAGGCGTGCTTCACCCCCGGCGCTGGATACCGCAGGCGCGTTTTCCCGATGCCTTTCCCAGGCCGGTTTCACCATCACCAGCGGGCTGGCGCTGGGCGTCGACGGTGCCGCTCATCGGGCCGCTTTGAAGGCCGGCGGGCACACCATCGGGGTGCTCGGCACGGGGTTGCAAAAACTTTATCCACAGCGCCACCGTGACCTGGCACGGGCAATGCTCGACAGTGGCAGCGCGCTGGTTTCCGAGTATCCGCTGGATGCCGGGCCGCTGGCCGGCAATTTCCCGCGTCGCAACCGGATCATCAGCGGCTTGTCGCTGGGTGTGCTGGTGGTCGAGGCCAGCCTGGCCAGCGGTTCGTTGATCACCGCACGGCTTGCCGCCGAACAGGGGCGGGAGGTGTACGCGATTCCCGGGTCCATTCATCACCCCGGCGCCAAGGGCTGCCACCAGCTGATCCGCGATGGCGCCCTGCTGGTGGAAAGCGTGGAGCAGATCCTCGACAGCCTGCGCGGTTGGCAGAACCTGCCGCCTGCGGTTGTGGATAAACCCGCTCATCCATTGATCGCCCTGCTCCACGCCGCACCCCAGACCACCGAGGGCCTGGCCAGCAGCAGCGGCCTGCCACTGGCCCAGGTACTGGCCAGCCTTACCGAGCTGGAGCTCGAAGGCCGGGTGAGCAATGAAGCCGGGCGTTGGTTTGCCCGTGCCGGCTAAGTACACTGCGCGCACGGCGTTTATGCGGAGAGACGGAAAATGGTGAGCAGTTGGCGTGTGCAACAAGCCGCGCGCGAGGTGAAGGCGGGTGCGGTGATCGCCTATCCGACGGAAGCGGTCTGGGGCCTGGGCTGCGACCCGTGGAACGAGGACGCGGTGTATCGCCTGCTGGCGCTCAAGTCGCGGCCTGTGGATAAAGGGCTGATCCTGGTCGCCGACAATATCCGCCAGTTCGACTTTCTGTTCGAGGATTTCCCCCAGGACTGGATCGACCGCATGAGCGCCACCTGGCCGGGGCCGAACACCTGGCTGGTGCCGCACCAGGGCCTGCTGCCCGAGTGGGTGACCGGGCAGCACGACACCGTGGCGCTGCGGGTCAGCGATCATCCACAGGTGCGTGAGTTGTGCGCGCTGGTCGGGCCGTTGATCTCCACCTCCTGCAACCCGGCCGGGCGGCCGGCGGCCAAGAGCCGGTTGCGGGTGGAGCAGTATTTCCACAACGAGCTGGACATGGTGCTGGGTGGGGCGTTGGGTGGGCGGAAGAACCCGAGCCTGATTCGCGACCTGGCGACCGGTGAGGTTGTGCGCCCGGGCTGATACCGCTGGCGAGGGCTTCGCCCTCGTTTCGCGGCACAAGGCCGCTCCTACAGGTACAGCGCAGCTCTCAGGCTTGGCGCTGGCATCTGTGGGAGCGGCCTTGTGTCGCGAAAGGGCCGCAAAGCGGCCCCAGAATTCCCCGCCGATTTTTCTGATTTGCACCCAGATGGCTGCCCATTCTGAATTCAGAGAAATATCCTACGCAGTCTGTCGACCGCCATTACCTTCTCAGTGGGAACTCCTGCCTCTAGGCTCCAGACCATCGCCGAATAACTTGGCGATCGGGTGTGGTAACCCGGTAGTTCTGGAGCACTGCAGCCTATGGCGGCTGTGCGCGGGAGGCTTTTGCCTGCCGGAAGTGTCTCCAGTCCGGTTTACCACTCCGCGTACAGCTGCCACCCAACCGTGTGGTAACGGGCAGGTGTCAGCTCCAACTCTGGAGCAAACTATGAAGAAAATTGTCCCCGATCCACCACTCCCCAGCACTACCACCCACCCCTTCGGCCGCTGCGACGCCGGCCACCCGCCACTCTTCACCGTAAACCCCAACATCGAAGCCCACGACGCCCTGGTACACGTAGCGCTCTACCTGCGCTGTGCCTATGACACCGGCATCAAGGCCCTCGACCACCTGCGCGACGAGGGGCGAGGCATGTATTGGTCGAGCCTGCATTCGCTGGAAATGGCGGAGGGGCTGGTGGAGGCGATGCTCGATGGCATCGAGTCCGCGCCGGCAGTCAAGAAATCCATCGGCTGAACTGACGCAATCGCGGGCAAGCCCGCTCCCACAAGGGCCACGCATAACCTGTGGAAGCGGGTTTACCCGCGAACACCGGCAAAGCCGGTGCCATCTATCGCAGCACCTGCTTCGCAGGTGACCCCGTTCCCACAGAGTCTGGGTAGCCATGGAGATTCAGTACATGAAAACAACGCAATACTTGTTGAGTTCACAGGTCAATGCGAAGCGATTGCGCTCTTCCGTCGAGCAGGTGAGCAGGGATGTGTCGAATAAAAATCGCATCAATGAGCTGAACAAGTCGGTTCCCACAAGGACCACGCATAACCTGTAGGAGCCGGCTTGCCGGCGAAGGGCCGTAAAACGGCCCCAGGATCTCAAGGCAGCAGAACAGTCGAGCCAACAGTCCGCCGCGCCGACAACTCCGCCTGCGCCTTGGCCGCCTCGCTCAACGGATACCGCTGCTGGATATCCACAACCAGCTTGCCACTGGCGATCATCGCGAACAGGTCATCGGCCATGGCCTGGGTGTTCTCGGCATTGTTGGCGTAGCTCCCCAGCGTCGGCCGGGTGACATACAACGACCCCTTCTGCGACAGGATCCCCAAGTTGACCCCGGTTACCGCGCCGGAGGCATTGCCGAAGCTCACCATCAACCCTCGCGGCCTCAGGCAATCCAGCGAGGTCAACCAGGTATCCGCCCCCACGCCGTCATACACCACCGCGCACTTCTGACCGTCTGTCAGCTCCAGCACACGCTTGGCCACGTCTTCATGGCTGTAGTCGATGGTCGCCCAGGCGCCGAGGGCCTTGGCTCGTTCGGCTTTCTCGGGAGAGCTGACGGTGCCGATCAGCTTCGCGCCCAGCGCCTTGGCCCACTGGCACGCCAGCGAGCCCACACCGCCGGCGGCGGCATGGAACAGCACGAAGTCCCCCGGTTGCACGGCATAGGTCTGCTTGAGCAGGTACTGCGTGGTCAGCCCCTTGAGCATCACCGCCGCCGCCTGTTCGAAGCTGATCGCCTCCGGCAGCTTCACCAGGTTGGCCTCCGGCAGCGTATGCACCTCGCTGTAGGCCCCCAGCGGCCCACCGGCATAGGCCACGCGGTCGCCGACCTTGATCCGGCTGACGCCCTCGCCCACCGCCTCGACCACGCCGGCCGCTTCGGTGCCCAACCCGGAAGGCAGCGCAGGCGGCGCATACAGCCCGCTGCGGAAATAGGTGTCGATGAAGTTCAAGCCGATTGCATGGTTGCGCACCCGCACCTGCTGCGGGCCGGGCGGTGCCGGGTCGAACTCCACCAGTTGCAGGACTTCCGGGCCGCCATGCTGGCTGAACTGGATACGCTTGGCCATCACACACTCCTGTCGTCGAGGGTCGCAAAGGCCTTCTATCGGACGCCTTTGCTTGACCGCCGTCAACTGCGACGCGGCGTCGGCCGGTGGTATGCTACGCGGCGAATTTTCCCGCTCCTTCCAGGTGACCCGATGACCAGCCGCACCGAGGCCGTAAAAGCCTACCTGCTCGACCTGCAAGACCGCATCTGCTCTGCCCTCGAAACCGAAGACGGCGGCGCCCGCTTCGTCGAGGATGCCTGGGTGCGCGATGCCGGCGGCGGCGGTCGCACACGGGTGATCTGCGAGGGCAAGGTGATCGAGAAAGGTGGGGTGAATTTCTCCCACGTGTTCGGCGCCGGCCTGCCGCCGTCGGCCAGCGCCCACCGCCCGGAGCTGGCGGGCCGTGGCTTCGAGGCCCTGGGCGTGTCGCTGGTGATCCACCCGCACAACCCGCATGTGCCGACTTCCCACGCCAACGTGCGCTTCTTCATCGCCGAGAAAGAGGGTGAAGAGGCGGTGTGGTGGTTCGGCGGCGGCTTCGACCTGACCCCGTACTACGGCAACGAGGAAGACTGCGTGCACTGGCACCGCGTCGCCGAACAGGCCTGCGCGCCGTTCGGCGCCGATGTGTACCCACGCTACAAGGCCTGGTGCGACCGCTACTTCCACCTCAAGCACCGTGGCGAGCCGCGCGGCATCGGCGGCCTGTTCTTCGACGACCTGAACGAGTGGGACTTCGACACCTGCTTCGCCTTCATGCGCGCCATCGGCGATGCCTACGTCGATGCCTATCTGCCGATCATCCAACGCCGCAAGGACACGCCGTACACCGCCAAGCAGCGCGAATTCCAGGAATACCGCCGTGGCCGCTATGTTGAATTCAACCTGGTCTACGACCGTGGCACGCTGTTCGGTTTGCAGTCCGGTGGTCGCACCGAGTCGATCCTGATGTCGCTGCCGCCGCAGGTACGTTGGGGCTACGATTGGAAAGCCGAGCCGGGCAGCGAAGAAGCGCGCCTGACCGACTATTTCCTGCAGGACCGCGACTGGCTCGCCCAGTAAGCCTGTGGATAACCGAGGAGCTCCCATGGACCAGTACGTCGTATTCGGCAACCCCATTGGCCACAGCAAGTCGCCGCTGATCCACCGCCTGTTCGCCGACCAGACCGGCCAGGACCTGGAGTACGCCACCCTGCTGGCGCCACTGGACGAGTTTAGCGACTGCGCCACAGGCTTCTTCAAGCAAGGCAGCGGCGCCAACGTTACCGTGCCGTTCAAGGAAGAGGCCTATCGCCTGTGCGACAGCCTCACCCCGCGCGCCCAGCGTGCCGGCGCGGTGAACACCCTGACCAAGCTGGCTGATGGCACCCTGCAGGGTGACAACACCGATGGCGCCGGGCTGGTGCGTGACCTGACGGTGAACGCCGGGGTGGTCTTGGCGGGCAAGCGTATCCTTATCCTTGGCGCCGGCGGTGCTGTTCGGGGCGTGCTGGAGCCTATCCTGGCGCACAACCCGCAATCGTTGGTGATCGCCAACCGCACCGTCGAGAAAGCCGAGCAGCTGGCGCGGGAGTTCGATGAGCTGGGGCCGGTGGTGGCCAGTGGTTTCAGCTGGTTGCAGGAGCCGGTGGACGTGATCATCAACGCTACTTCTGCGAGCTTGTCTGGCGAACTGCCGCCGATTGCCGACAGCCTGGTCGAGGCAGGAAGCACCGTCTGCTACGACATGATGTATGGCAAGGAGCCGACGCCGTTCTGCCTGTGGGCCACCAAGCTGGGTGCG
Organism: Pseudomonas sp. TE31087; assembly: GCF_057284075.1. Classification (NCBI taxonomy): domain Bacteria; kingdom Pseudomonadati; phylum Pseudomonadota; class Gammaproteobacteria; order Pseudomonadales; family Pseudomonadaceae; genus Pseudomonas; species Pseudomonas sp. TE31087. Next base: position 4,278,494 of record NZ_JBXVNN010000001.1, on the reverse strand, counting down.
GCCAAGGTGCTGGATGGACTGGGGATGCTGGCCGAGCAGGCGGCCGAGGCGTTCTTTATCTGGCGGGGGGTGCGTCCGGACACGGCCCCTGTGCTGGATGAGCTGCGTCGTCAGCTGGCGCGCAGTTGACGTCGGAGCTCTGTCGGATGAATTGGCGCTCCAGCTCGACCTGCTGTTGGTAGTGAGCGAGTTTTGCTGCGGATTGCGTTATGCCGGTGTAGGGCTCGCGCGCTGTCATATCGCTTTCCAGCCGGGCGATACGTGCCTGTGCATCGGTAACGCTCCAGCAATTGTCCACAGCGCTGCTGCCTGGAGCGGCTAGTAATGGCACGAGTGCCAGTGCGAGATGAACGCAACTACTCATGGCGTGCTCCGCAGTGAATGAGCGTTATTCACTCTTTCATCGCCTGCACGCTGTTCGCAACTGACAGAAATACCAGTTGACCGTCAGCCCTCGAAGCGAATCGGGCAACTCGCCATGCCTTCCAGCTTCTGCAGTTCCTCGATCACCTGCGGCCTTGCCCGCTGCAACGTAAGGCTCCCGCCATTGCGCATCAACCGCCGCGCCTCGCGGTGCAACATATCCACACCCGAATAATCGATGAAGTTCACCTGTCGCGCATCGATCACCACATGCGGCCCCTGGCAGCGCTGCAAGCGCAGCTGCAGGTAATGCGCCGCGCCGAAGAAGATCGACCCGCCCACCCGCAACACGTCCGCCCCCCCTTCCCGGCTCTGCTGTACTCGCGGCCTCGAGGTGCGCTTGAGGTAGAAGAACAGCGATGCCAGCACCCCGGCGTAGATCGCCGTCTGCAGCTCGAGCAGCAGGGTCGCGGCGGCGGTCAGCGCCATCACCAGGAACTCCGAGCGGCTGACCCGGAACAGCGCGCGGATGCCGCGATGGTCCACTAGCCCCCAGCAGATCAGCAGGATGCTGCCCGCCATTGCCGGGATCGGCAGATGGGCGATCAGCCCGGCACCAGCGACCGCGAACAGCGCCACCCACAGCGCCGAGAACACCCCGGCCAACGGCGAGCGGGCGCCTGCGTCGTAGCTGAGCCCGGAGCGGGTAAAGGAGCCGGAGGACAGGTAGCCGGAGAAGAACGCCCCGACGATGTTCGACAAGCCCTGGGCGCGGATCTCCTGGTTGGCGTCGATCAGTTGCTCGGAACGGGCGGACAGCGAACGGGCGATGGACAGGCTGGTGACCAGCCCGAGCATACCGACAGCCACGGCACTGGGCAGCAGGCGCAGGATCAGTTCCACATCGAGTAACGGCAGTGGGCTGAGCGGTGGCAACTGGCCGACGAAAGCGGGCACGCGCGGCACATGGCCGAACACGCCGGGCAACAGCCAGGCTGCCAGGCTCACCAGCAGCAGACTTATCAACAAGCTCGGCCAGCGTGGACGCCACAGCTTCAACAGCACGCCAATCGCCAGGGTGCTCAGCCCCAGCATCAGCGATGGCATGTCCACCTCGCCAACATGGCCGGCCAGTTCCTGCACGGTCTTCAGAGCCGTGGCCTGGCTTGGCAGGTCCAGGCCCAGCAGGTTGGGCAGTTGCCCCAGGGCGATGACGACGGCGGCACCGAGGGTGAAGCCCAGCACCACCGAATGGGAGACGAAGTTGACCAGCGCGCCGAAGCGCAGCAGCCCCAGCAAGAGTTGGAAGATGCCGCCGATGAAGGTCAGCAGCAGCACCAGGGTCACGTAGTCGGCGCTGCCGGCCACGGCTAGCGGGCTGATGCTGGCGTAGAGAACGATGGAGATAGCGGCGGTGGGGCCGCAGATCAGGTGCCAGGAAGAGCCCCACAGGCAGGCCACCAGCACCGGCACGATGGCGGCGTACAGGCCGTACTCGGCGGGCAGGCCGGCGATCAGCGCGTAGGCGATCGATTGCGGCAGGGCGAGGATGGCGCCGCTCAGGCCCACCAGCAGGTCCTGGCGCAGGCTGCGGCCCGATTGGCGGGGGAGCCAGGTGAGGAAGGGCAGCAGGTGAGTCAGGCGGGGCATGGGAATAGGGAATCCTGAAGATTTCACCAGCCCTGTGGGAGCGGGTTTACCCGCGACGCGAGCACCGCGGTGCATGGCACCGGCTGTGCCGGTGTTCGCGGGTGAACCCGCTCCCACAGGGGTTAGATGTCGCTCAACGGGTCAGAGTTTAGCTTTTACGGCCGCTTGGGATTCCCCGCCAGCTTTGGTGGTCACCCCTGTGAGCCACGCATCCAGCACCTGTGGATGAGCCTTCACCCACCCCCTGGCCGCTTCATCAAAGCTCACCTTCTTATCCACAACCTCGGCCATGATGCTGTTCTCCATATCCAGCGTGAACGTCAGGTTGGCCAGCAGCTTCGCCGCATTCGGGCACGCCTGTGGATATCCCTTGCGGGTCAGCGTGTACACATCGCCTTTGCTGCCAAACCATTTTTCGCCCCCCGTCAGGTAATGCATCTTCAACTTCACGTTCATCGGGTGCGGCGTCCAGCCCAGGAAGGTGATGAACTGCTGCTTCTTCACCGCCCGATCCACCTGGGCCAGCATCGCCTGTTCGCTGGACTCGACCAGCTTCCACTGCCCAAGCGCGAAATCGTTCTTTTCGATGATCTCTTTCAGCGACAGGTTGGCCGGTGCGCCGGAGCCGATGCCATAGAGCTTCTTGTCGAATTTGTCGGCGTGCTTGTGCAGGTCGGCGAAGTCCTTCACGCCGGCCTCCCACACATAATCGGGCACCGCCAGGGTGAATTCGGTGCCCTCCAGGTTGCGCGCCAGCTGCTGCACGTCGCCATTGGCGATGAACTTGTCATGGAAGCCTTGCTGCGCCGGCATCCAGTTGCCGAGGAAGGCATCCACCCGGCCATCCTTCAGGCCACCGTAGATGATCGGCACGGCCAGGCTGTCGATCTTCACCTGGTAGCCCAGGCTTTCCAGGAGCAGGCGGGCCACGGCGTTGGTACTGGCGATATCGCTCCAGCCAGGGTCGGCCAGTTTCACGGTGCTGCATTGCGCGTCGCCGTCGGCGGCGTGGGCCGTGCCCAGGCTCAGGGCCAGGGCGAGCACGGCGGTGGAGAACTTCTGCATGGCGGCCTCTCTTCTCAATCCAGGGGTGCGGGCTGTGGATAACGTGCCTTGCGCTCGAGGTCGTCGAGATCGATGTGGTTGCGCATGTACTGTTGGCTGGCATCCACCAGCGGTTGGTGGTCCCAGCTTTTCAGCGTGCCGATGGCCAGCGCCTCGGCCACCAGGCGGCGGCGGCGCTGGCTGGCCAGCACCTGCTGGCGCAGGCTGGGGATATCCCAGCGCTGCTTCGCTTCATCGACAAATGCCTGCAGCAGCGCCTGGTGCTCGGGGCTGCCGGTGAGGTTCTCCCGCTCGTGCGGGTCGCGGCTCAGGTCGTAGAGTAAACAGGGGTCGTCCTCGCTGTACACGAACTTGTAGGCGCCACGGCGGATCATCATCAGCGGGCCGACGGTACCTTCGGCCATGTATTCGCCGATCACCTCGTCATGACCGCCCTGCCCTTGCAGGTGGCCGAGCAGTGAGCGGCCGTCCAGGTGCAGGCTTTTATCCACAGTGCCGCCGGCCAGTTCGACCAGGGTCGGCAGCAGGTCGCAGGTGGAGACGCTGGCGCTGATGCGCGCAGGATTGAAGTGCCTGGGCCCGTGGATCAGCAGCGGTACCCGCGCCGACATCTCGAACCAGTGCATCTTGTACCAAAGCCCCCGCTCGCCAAGCATGTCGCCGTGGTCGCCGGAGAAGACGATCAGGGTGTCGTCGGCCAGGCCGCAGTCTTCCAGCGTCTGCACAAGCAGGCCGATATTGTCGTCGATGTAGCTGCAGGCGCCGAAGTAGGCGCGGCGGGCGTCGCGGATCTTGTCCACAGGCAGGGGCTTGTCCCACAGGTCGTAGACCTTGAGCAGGCGTTGCGAGTGAGGGTCTTGCTGGCTCTGGGCGATCATGTCGCGGGGCTGCGGGATATCCACAGCCTCGTAGAGATCCCAGTAGCGTTTGGGGATGGTGTACGGGTCGTGGGGGTGGGTCATCGACACGGTCAGGCAGAAAGGCCGGCCATCGTCTTCGCGCACATGGTCGTAGAGGTACTGGCGTGCCTTGAACACCACCTCTTCATCGAAATCCAGCTGGTTGGTGCGCACGCACGGCCCGGCCTGCAGCACCGAGGACATGTTGTGGTACCAGCTCGGGCGCTGGTCAGGCGCGTCCCAGTTCACCGCCCAGCCGTAGTCGGCCGGGTAGATGTCGCTGGTCAGGCGTTCTTCGTAGCCGTGCAGCTGGTCCGGGCCGCAGAAGTGCATCTTGCCCGACAGCGCGGTGCGGTAGCCGAGGCGGCGCAGGTAGTGGGCGTAAGTCGGAATGTCGGCGGGGAAGTCGGCGGCGTTGTCGTAGGCGCCGATGCGGCTGGGCAACTGGCCGCTGACCAGGGTGAAGCGCGAGGGGGCGCACAGCGGGCTGTTGCAGTAGGCGGAGTCGAACACCACGGCCTGCTCGGCGAGGCGCGCCAGGTTGGGCATCCTGATCGGCGATGGGGTGTAGATCGGCAACAGCGGCGCGGCCATCTGGTCGGCCATGATGAACAGGATGTTGGGTTGCTTCATGGTGCCCTTCCATCGTCGAGAGTTATGGTGAACGCTTGCAATCCAGCATGGTGCTGTGGATAACGTGGGTAAAGCCCATGCCGGGCAATGACTGGGATTAGCCAAGCTTATGTTTGAGCACCTTGCCGACCTGTCCCTCGATGCCTTGCGCGTGTTCGAGGCCGCCGCACGTCTGCGCGGTTTTACCGCTGCCGCCGTGGAGCTGGGCACCACGCAGCCGGCGGTGAGCCAGCAGGTGAAGCGCCTGGAGGCGCAGTTGGGAACGCGGTTGTTCGACCGCATCTACCGGGGTATCGAGCTGACCGAAGCGGGCCAGCTGCTGTTCGAACAGGTGCATCAAGGGTTGCAGGCCATGGACGATGGTGTTGCCTTGGCCAGCGGGCGTGGTCAGCGCGAGGTGTTGCAGGTGGCCACTGACTTCGCGTTTGCCGCGTTCTGGTTGATGCCGCGTCTGCAGCGTTTCCACGAGGCTTATCCACAGGTGGATGTAAGCCTGGTGACCGGCGAGCGCAGCCAGGGGATGCTGCGCCCGGACATCGATGTGGCGGTGCTGTTTGGCGATGGGCGCTTCCATCAGGGCGAGAGTCGCTGGTTGTTCGACGAGGAGGTCTTCCCAGTCTGCAGCCCACGGCTGACTCATGGCAAACCTCTGTCAGCCGTGGCTTTGCAACGATTGCCTTTGCTTCATTTGAAGGGTGAGCAGGCCAGTCGCTGGTTCGATTGGGCGGGGGTATTTCGTGGTCTTGGTGTGGACAGTCCCCCTCCGTCAGGGCAGCTGCGGTTTGATAACTACACGCTGCTGATCCAGGCCGCGATTGCCGGGCAAGGGGTGGCGATTGGCTGGGCGCACCTGGTTGATGGGCTGGTCGAGCAAGGGTTGTTGTGTCGGCCTATGGAAGGCAGTTTGCGGTCGGAGCGCGGGTATTACGTGGTGCTGCCGCCGCGCAAACGGCGCGGGGCGCTGATCCAGCGGTTCGTGGATTGGCTGGAGAAGGCCGCTCCTACAGGGATGGCGTAGACTTCAAGATGTTCGTATTACTGTAATCAGGAGCCATCGTGCAAAGGATCAAGGGCTATCACGCCCACGTGTACTACGACGCATCGACCATGGAACAGGCCCGTGAGCTGTGCGAGGAAGCAACGCGGCTGTTTCCCGTGACCATGGGACGCATGCATCAGAAACCGGTCGGGCCGCACCCGGACTGGAGCTGTCAGCTGGCCTTCGGGCCGGAGGTGGTGGGTGTGGTGTTGCCGTGGCTGGCGTTGTATCGCAAGGGGCTGGTGGTGTTCCTGCACCCGGAAACTGGCGATGAGCTGGCGGATCATCGCGATCATGCGATCTGGATGGGGGCGATCAGGCCGTTGGATCTGTCGATATTTGGTGCTTGATGCAACGTGGGAGCGGGCTTGTCCCGCGACAGCGGCGGTGAGTCCACCATCGTTATCGCGGGGCAAGCCCGCTCCCACAAATACACCTGCTGCGCGGATCAGTTGCGGGCAGCGCGCACGCCTTCGGCCAGCGCCGAGCACAGGCTCAGCACATCCTTCACCGCCTGGCCGGCATCCTTGGCCTGGGCGATCTTGTCGACCAGCGCCGAACCGACCACCACGCCATCGGCCAGACGGGCGATAGCTGCAGCCTGTTCAGGCGTGCGGATACCAAAGCCAACGCTGATCGGCAGATCGGTATGCCGACGCAGGCGCGCAATGGCCTCGGTCACATGCTCGGTGGTCGCCGAACCCGCACCGGTCACACCCGCCACCGACACGTAGTAGACGAACCCGGAGCTGCGCTCCAGCACGCGCGGCAGGCGCGCATCGTCGGTGGTCGGGGTGGTCAGGCGGATGAAGTCGATGCCCGCGGCCTGGGCTGGCGTGGCCAGCTCGGCGTCGTGTTCCGGTGGCAGGTCGACGATGATCAGACCATCGACGCCCGCCTCTTTCGCCTCGGCGACGAACTGCTCCACGCCGAAACGGTGGATCGGGTTGTAATACCCCATCAGCACGATGGGCGTGGTCTGGTTATCCACACGGAATTCGCGAACCATCTGCAGGGTCTTGGCCAGGGTCTGACCGGCTTCCAGGGCGCGCAGGGTGGCGAGCTGGATGGCCACGCCGTCGGCCATCGGGTCGGTGAACGGCATGCCCAGTTCGATCACGTCGGCACCGGCGGCCGGCAGGCCCTTGAGGATCTCCAGCGAGGCATCGTAGCCCGGGTCGCCGGCGGTGACGAAGGTGACCAGGGCGGAACGGCCTTCGGCCTTGAGTTCGGCGAAGCGTTGTTCGAGACGGCTCATGCCTGTTTCTCCTGGGCGGCCATGTGGTTCATCACGGTTTGCATGTCCTTGTCGCCGCGACCGGACAGGCAGATCACCATCAGGTGGTCCTTGGGCAGTTTCGGCGCGCGCTTGATCGCCTCGGCCAGGGCGTGGGAGCTTTCCAGCGCCGGGATGATGCCCTCCAGGCGGCAGGTGGCGTGGAAGGCGTCGAGGGCCTCGTCGTCGGTGATACTGACGTACTCCACGCGCTTCACTTCGTGCAGGTAGGCGTGCTCCGGGCCGATGCCGGGGTAGTCCAGGCCTGCTGAGATCGAGTGGGCGTCGGTGATCTGGCCGTCGTCGTCCTGCAGCAGGTAGGTGCGGTTGCCGTGCAGCACGCCCGGTACGCCGCCGTTGAGGCTGGCCGCGTGCTTGTCGGTGTGCACGCCGTGGCCGCCGGCTTCGACGCCGATGATCTGCACGCTGGCATCATCGAGGAAGTCGTGGAACAGGCCCATGGCGTTGGAGCCGCCGCCGACGCAGGCGATCAGGCTGTCGGGCAGGCGCCCTTCCTTCTCCTGCAACTGGGCGCGGGTTTCCTTGCCGATGATCGACTGGAAGTCGCGGACCATCGCCGGGTACGGGTGCGGGCCTGCCACGGTGCCAATCAGGTAGAAGGTGTCCTCGACGTTGGTGACCCAGTCGCGCAGGGCCTCGTTCATGGCGTCCTTGAGGGTGCCGGTGCCGGCGGTCACCGGGACGATCTCGGCGCCCAGCAGCTTCATGCGGAACACGTTGGCCTGCTGGCGCTCGATGTCGGTGGCGCCCATGTAGATCACGCAGGGCAGGCCGAAGCGCGCGGCGACGGTGGCGGTGGCCACGCCGTGCATGCCGGCGCCGGTCTCGGCGATCAGGCGCTTCTTGCCCATGCGCTTGGCCAGCAGCACCTGGCCGATGCAGTTGTTCACCTTGTGCGCGCCGGTGTGGTTGAGCTCTTCACGCTTGAAGAAGATCTTCGCGCCGCCGCAGTGCTCGGTCAGGCGCTCGGCGAAATACAGCGGGTTGGGGCGGCCGATGTAGTCGCGCTGGAAATAGGCGAGTTCTTCGAGGAACTTGGGGTCGGCCTTGGCGGCTTCGTATTCGCGGGCCAGGTCCAGCACCAGGGGCATCAGGGTTTCGGCCACGTAGCGGCCGCCGAACGAGCCGAACAGGCCGTTGGCATCGGGGCCGGCGCGGTATTGGGTCTGGGTCATGGGGCGCTCCATAAGCGGTGTATGGGTTGGGATCGTGCTGGCTTCTTCGCGGGTAAACCCGCTCCCACAGGTACGGCGTCGCACTTGGAATCTGTGGGAGCGGGCTTGCCCGCGAAGAGGCCGACACTGGTCGATGGGCTTTACTCTACCCACGACATGCCCGGCTGAAAACCGATAAGATTGCGAAAACCTGTCAGGAAAACTCACAAGTCAAATGGCCCAGGACCTTCCCCCCCTCAACGCCCTGCGGGCCTTCGAGGCGACCGCCCGGCTGAACAGTGTCAGCCAGGCTGCCGAAGTACTTCACGTCACCCATGGCGCCGTCAGCCGACAGATCAAGGTGCTTGAGGAGCATCTGGGCGTGGCCCTGTTCGCCAAGGACGGGCGTGGCGTCAAACTCACAGATGCCGGGGTGCGCCTGCGTGATGCCAGCTTCGAGGCCTTCGACCGCTTGCGCAGTGTCTGCGCCGAGCTTTCCCGCGATGCCGACGAAGCGCCCTTCGTGCTCGGTTGTTCCGGCAGCCTGCTGGCGCGCTGGTTCATCCCGCGCCTGGGACGTTTGAAGGCTGACCTGCCGGAGTTGCGCCTGCACCTTTCAGCTGGCGAAGGCGATCTCGATCCTCGCCGCCCGGGGCTGGATGCCCTGCTGGTCTATGCCGAACCGCCATGGCCGGCGGACATGCAGGTGCATGTGCTCGCCGAAGAGCGGATCGGCCCGGTGATGAGCCCGCACTTCGAAGGCTTCGATCGTTTGAAAGCCGCGCCAGCCGTGGCTTTGCAACGAGAGGCGGTGTTGCACACGACCTCGCGGCCACAGGCCTGGCCGACTTGGGCGCAGCAGCATGACATCGAGCCCGGCGCGCTGAGTTACGGCCAGGCATTCGAGCACTTGTACTACCTGCTGGAGGCGGCGGTGGCAGGGCTTGGCGTGGCCATCGCGCCACAACCACTGGTGGCGGACGACCTGAAGGCCGGGCGGCTGGCTGCGCCATGGGGCTTCTCACCGACCCGCGCCGCGTTGGCCCTGTGGGTGCCCCGGCGCGCCGCGGACGGGCGCGCCGAGCAGCTGGCGCAATGGCTGCGCCGGGAGCTGCAACAGCAGGCCGGCTAGCTGCGCCGGCACATCAGGTAGGCGGCCAGCAGGCCGAGGGCGCCGACTGCCACACCGGCGGTGGTCCAAGGGTGTTCCTGGGCATAGTCGCGGGTGGCGACACCGGTCTGGCGGGTGCGGGTCTTCACTTCCTCGTAGGCGTCACCGAGCAGGCTGCGTGAATGCTTGAGGGCGTTTTCGGCATTGCCGCGCAGCGCCTTCATGGTCTTGTGCGACTCCTCCGAGGCATCGTGCTTGAGGTGCTCCAGTGTCTTGAGCAGGCTTTCGATCTCGGCTTCCATGCTTTCCAGGGAGGCTTGGCGCAGGGAATTGCGTGGCATGTTGACTCTCCTTCGCGGTATGGGCTGTAAGGAGTGCGACTGCGCGGCAGTGGGAAAGTGCAGTCGAACTTTCTCCTGCGGCGATCGCTCGCAGGTAAACCGGGCCTGCGCTGCTAGGCTCAACGGACTACCCAACCAAGGAGAGCACTCATGTCGGATCATCACACCTACAAGAAGATCGAGCTGGTCGGATCCTCCCCCACCAGCATCGAAGAAGCGATCAACAATGCCCTGGCCGAGGCCGGCAAGAGCATCAAGCACCTGGAGTGGTTCGAGGTGGTCGATACCCGCGGGCATATCCGCGACAACAAGGCCGCGCACTTCCAGGTGACGCTGAAGGTGGGCTTTCGCATCGCCAACAGCTGAAACGAAGCTGGGCTAGGCTTGCCCGGCCTGATCGGGTAATAAGGTTGCAGGGCGCGAGCTTCGCGCCCTTTTCGTCTTTGATCTGTACAAGGAAAGCGATCGATGAAGAAGTTGATTCTGGCCGTGGGGCTGATGGCATTGGCCGGCGGCGCGCTGGCGGCGGGCAAGCCGTGCGAGGAGCTCAAGGCGGAGATTGCGGCGAAGCTGGATGCCAAGGGGGTGAAGGGCTATACGCTGGAGATCGTCAACAAGGGCGATCCGGCGGGCAAGGTGGTCGGCACCTGCGAGGGTGGGACCAAGGAGATTGTCTACCGCCGTGGCTGATGCGCTGGATTCTTCGCGGGCAAGCCCGCTCCCACAGGTATTCCACTGTTATCAAGGTCAGTGAGGTACCTGTGGGAGCGGGTTTACCCGCGAAGAAGATCACTCGGTCTTGAGGGCCTGCGCCATCAGCTCATAGGACCTGATCCGGTCGGCATGCTCATAAAGATCACTGGTAAAGATCAGCTCATCCGCCCCGGTCTGTTCCAGCAGCACCTCCACCTTCGCCCGCACCTTCTGCGGGCTGCCGATCATCGCCAGGCCCAGGAAGCTGCTCACCGCATCGCGCTCATGGGGCAGCCATAGTCCATTCATGCTTTCGACCGGCGGGCGCTGCATCAGGCTCTGGCCACGGATCAGCGCAAGGATGCGCTGGTACACCGACGTCGCCAGGTACTCGGCCTTTTCGTCGGTCTCGGCCACCACCATCGGGATGCCGAGCATCACGTAAGGCTTGTCCAGCGTGGTGGACGGCTTGAAATGGTCACGGTAGATGCGGATCGCCTCGTGCATGTAGCGTGGCGCGAAGTGCGAGGCGAAGGCATAGGGCATGCCGCGCATGCCGGCCAGTTGGGCGCTGAACAGGCTGGAGCCGAGCAGCCACATCGGCACCTCGGTGTCGTGACCGGGCACGGCGATCACTTTTTGATCATCGGTACGCGGGCCGAGGTAGCGTGACAGTTCCTCGACATCGTCGGGGAAGTCGTCGGCACTGCCGGAGCGTTCACGCCGCAGGGCGCGGGCGGTCATCTGGTCGGAACCCGGGGCGCGGCCCAGGCCCAGGTCGATACGGCCAGGGTACAGGCTGGCCAGGGTACCGAACTGCTCGGCAATCACCAGCGGCGCATGGTTGGGCAGCATCACCCCGCCGGAACCGATGCGGATGGTCGAGGTGCCACCGGCCAGGTAGCCGATCAGCACGGCGGTGGCCGAACTGGCGATGCCGTCCATGTTGTGGTGTTCGGCGACCCAGAAGCGGTTGTAGCCAAAGCGTTCGGCGTGCCGGGCCAGGTCCAGCGAGTTGTGCAGCGATTGCGCCGGGCTGCCATCGGCGCGCACGGGCACCAGGTCGAGGGTGGATATCTTCAGGTCTCGCAGGTGCGTCATTGGAGCCTCCGCTTCAGGTGATTGGCCAAGGGCCTTGTGAACTCTGTATGGGCATATTCGGCGGATTCAATGCCTGCCTGCAGATTGATCTGAACTTGGCGCAGGCCCAGTCCTCAGAACTGTACATACCCAACCCATGTCCGGGAGGCAGCATGAAAAAGACAGCATCGGCGGTCTGGCAAGGTGGTCTGAAGGACGGCAAAGGCCAGATTTCCACTGAAAGCGGCGCGCTCAAGCAGGCGCCCTACGGCTTCAACACCCGCTTCGAGGGCAGCCCCGGGACCAACCCGGAGGAGCTGATCGGCGCCGCCCATGCCGGGTGCTTCTCGATGGCGCTGTCGATGATGCTGGGCGAGGCGGGTTTCACCCCGGAACGTATCGATACCGTTGCCGAAGTGAGTCTCGACAAGCAGGCCGACGGCTTTGCCATTACCGCCGTGCACCTCACGCTCAAGGCAACAGTGCCGGGTGCCAGCGAAGCGCAATTCAAGGAGATCGCCAACAAGGCCAAGGCGGGTTGCCCGGTCTCCAAGGTACTGAACGCGACTATCAGCCTGGACGCCACCCTGCTTTCCTAGGCGGCGCAACGGCGGCGGTTTCCTGTAGTCTAAACAGCGTTGGCAGCTCGTCTGCCCTGTCTCAGGAGCCGTTCCATGATCCGCGTAGCAATTGGTGTGCTGGCTTCCCTGCTCGCCACGGTCGCACTGGCCGCGCCCAAGCCGTGCGAGGAACTGAAGGCCGAGATCGAAGCGAAGATCCAGGCGCGCGGGGTGACCTCCTACACGCTGGAGATCGTGCCTAACAGCGAAGTCCGCGATCAGAACATGATCGTGGGCAGCTGCGATGGCGGCACGAAGAAGATCATCTACCAGAAGAACGATAGGTAAGGCCGGCTTCCACCTCTGTAGGAGCGGCCTTGTGCCGCGATGGGGCTGCGCAGCAGCACCGGTGATTTTTGTTTGATGCTGAAATCCTGGCGTCCCTATCGCGACACAAGGCCGCTCCAGGCGAATGGCTGTGAGTCCTAGGGAATACAGGTCACGTTGCTCGGCTCGTTGACCACCACCTTGCGGTTGGCGTCGTACAGCAGCACCTGCGGTTGCATCGCCGGGGCCCGTGCCTCCAGGCGATAACGCTGGCCGGCCTTGAAGTCGTTGTAGCGCACGGTGAGATAGCAGGTTCGCTCGGTGGGGTCGGTGCTGAAGCCGCCGGAATGGATCTCGTAGTCAAAGCGCACCACCAGTTCGTGCTTGCCCGGCGTCACCTGGAAGTAGCGACCGTCATCCAGGCGCTGGCCGTCGAGGCGGTCGGCCATGATGGTCCTGCCGGGGGTGATGGTGTAGAGATCGACCCAGGCCTTGCCTGGGTCTACGGGCGGCAAGGGGCTGGCGCATGCCCCCAGTGCACTGAGGGCCATCAGCATCATGGGCTGGCGCATGGTGAAACTCCCGCTCGCGGTTCACAGGTTACAAGCATAGCGCCGTTCGCAGGGTTCAGGTGCGCTGGCAGCCTGCCGGCTCACCTTGGCCGATCAGTTTCTGCTGCTGGTCGTAGAGCTTGATCCAGGGGCGGAAACCGATGCTGCCCGCCTGCATCTGGTAGCGTTGCCCGGCGGTGAAGTCCTTGTAGCTGAGATTGAGCTGGCAGTCGCGCCACAGCGGCTCGTCCACCGGGCCGATGTTGCTGGGCGTCACGGTGAACTGGTAGCGCACGGTCAGCTCATGATTGCCGGGCTGCACCTGGAAATAGCGGGTGTCGGCCCAGTCGCGCTCATCGACCTGCAGGGCGTGCAGCGAGTCGTTGTCACCCGCGGCGAGGTCGATCCAGGCCTGGTTCGGGTCGGCGCGCGGCAGGAATGAGGCACAACCGGACAGCAGCACGAGCGTGCCGGCGGCAAACAGCAGAGTACGCATGGCGAAGCTTCCCCTTGGCGAGATAGTCTTGGTCGCATTCGGCCGACGAGCGAGATAGACAGCCTCGATGTTTGGACTTTTTCTTTTCATGCGCTGCAGCCGTCGGGCTCTGGACCGCGTTTTCACCCGGTTGGTTCCCGTGGCGCTGGGCGTCCTGCTGAGCGGTTGCTCCAGCGTGGGCTATTACGGCCAGTTGGCCGAGGGCCAGTGGCAGTTGTTGCGGGCGCGCCAGCCGCTGGATCGGGTGATCGAGGATCCGGCCACCAGCCCGGTGCTGCGCCAGCGCCTGTCGTTTGCCGAAAAGGCCCGGGCGTTTGCCAGCTCGCAGTTGAAGTTGCCGGACAACGGCAGTTACCGGGTCTACGCCGATTTGGGGCGACCGTATGTGGTGTGGAATGTGTTCGCGACACCTGAGCTGTCGTTGCAGCCGGTGACCCATTGCTTCCCCATCGCCGGCTGCGTGGCTTATCGAGGGTATTACCGGCAGGGCGCGGCCCGCGGCGCGGCGGCGTTGATGCGCCAGGAAGGCCTGGATGTCTATGTGGGAGGCGTGGAGGCTTACTCCACCCTGGGATGGTTCGATGACCCGATCCTGTCGACCATGGCCGGCTGGGGGGATGAGCGCCTGGCCACGGTGATCTTCCATGAGCTGGCGCACCAGCGCTTCTACGTGCAGGACGATACCGAGTTCAACGAGTCGTTCGCCTCGTTCGTCGAACAGGAGGGCACCCGGCAATGGCGCGCGGCACGTGGCTTGGCAGCCATCGACGAGGCTGGCGCCCGGCAGCGCGAGCAGTTCACCCGGCTGGTGCTGGCCAGCCGCGAGCGGTTGCAGGCGATCTATGCCGGGCCGTTGGATGAGGCGAGCAAACGGGCGGCCAAGCAGGCTGAGTTCGAGCGGTTGCGCCGGGAATACCGCGAGGTGCGGGATCGGGATTGGGGCGGGGATCGGCGGTTCGATGCCTGGATCTTTGCGCCATTGAACAATGCCAAGTTGTTGCCTTTTGGGCTTTATGACCAGTGGGTTCCGGCGTTTTCGCAGCTGTTCAAGGATGTTGGTGGGGATTGGCTGCGGTTTTACCAGCGAGTCGAAGAATTGGGTCGGATGCCCATTGATAGGCGCAAGGCACAGTTGGAGCGTCTGATGCCATCGCGGGGCAAGCCCGCTCCCACGCCATGATCAGCTGCCAGCGTGGGACAGAGGACAGCGTGGGAGCGGGCTTGCCCCGCGAAGAGGTCAGCGCGTAAAGGCCTGGTGCAACTCAGCCAGCGTCTCGAAATGGAACGCAGGCGCCTCGGCCTCCAGTTCCTCCCGGCTGCCGAACCCATAGCCCACCGCCACGGCCTGCAAGCCATTGCTGCGCGCACCGATCAGGTCATGCTTGCGGTCGCCGATCATCAGGGTCTGCGCCGGGTCGAGCCCTTCTTCGTCCAGCAGGTGGCGAATCAGCTCGACCTTGTTGGTGCGGGTGCCGTCCAGCTCGCTGCCGTAGATCACCTTGAAGTGGTGGTCGAACTCGAAATGCCGGGCGATCTCGCGGGCATACACCCACGGCTTGGAGGTGGCGATATACAGGGTGCGGCCTTGGCCGTTTAGCGCCTGCAGCAGCTCGGGTACGCCGTCGAACACCAGGTTCTCGTACAGCCCGGTGACCTTGAAGCGCTCGCGGTAGAAGTTCACCGCGTCCCAGGCCTTGGCCTCGTCGAAGCCATAGAACTGCATGAAGGCCTGCAACAGGGGTGGGCCGATGAAGTGCTCGAGGCGGGTCAGGTCCGGCTCGTCGATGCCCAGCTTGGCCAGGGCGTACTGGATCGAGCGGGTGATCCCTGAGCGCGGGTCGGTCAGGGTGCCGTCGAGGTCGAAAAGGATGTTCTGCTGGTGCATGTAATGGATTCCGCTCGAATTCTGGGTCGACTGCTTCGCGGGTAAACCCGCTCCCACAGGCTGTGTGCAGGATCTGTGGGAGTGGGCTTGCCCCGCGATGGCGTCATTGCGGTTGGTCGTAGCCTTCGGCCAGGTGCTCGTCCTTGAGCTTCACGTAGTTGCCGGCGCTGTAGGGGAAGAACGCGTGTTCCTGCTCGCTCAGCAGGCGCACCTGCTTCACCGGGCTGCCCATGTACAGGTAGCCGCTGACCAGGCGCTTGCCCGGCGGTACCAGGCTACCGGCGCCGATGATCACCTCGTCCTCGACGATGGCGCCGTCCATGATGGTGCTGCCCATGCCAACCAGGATGCGGTTGCCCAGGGTACAGCCATGCAGCATGACTTTGTGACCGATGGTCACCTCGTCGCCGATGATCAGCGGAAAGCCGTCGGGGTTGAACGGCCCGGCGTGGGTGATGTGCAGCACGCTGCCGTCCTGCACGCTGGTGCGCGCGCCGATGCGGATGCGGTGCATGTCGCCGCGCACCACGGTCAGCGGCCAGATCGAGCTGTCCTCGCCGATCTCGACGTCGCCGATGACCACCGCCGAGCGGTCGACGAAGGCCCGTGCTCCCACTTTCGGCGTGTGTTGCTGGAAGGTCCGGAGGGCCATGATAGTGTTCCTCTGCAATGCCGATAGGCAGGCTGCCTGCTGCGGTCGGCGTCGATTGTAATTAAGATGGTCCCGTGTTTCTCCTGCCAAGGTACCCGAACCGTGAGTGCGAACAACCCGCTGCTGCAGTCCCATGATCTGCCGCCCTTCTCGGCGATCCGCGCCGAGCATGTGCTGCCGGCGATCGAGCAGATCCTCGCCGACAACCGCAAGGCCATCGCCGAGATCCTCGAAAAGCAGGGCAAGAACCCGACCTGGGCCGGCCTGGTGCTGGCGATGGACGAGCTCAACGACCGCCTGGGCGCCGCCTGGAGCCCGGTCAGCCACCTCAATGCGGTGTGCAACAGCCAGGAGCTGCGCGAGGCCTACGAGTCGTGCCTGCCGGCCCTGAGCGCCTATTCCACCGAACTTGGCCAGAATCGCGCCCTGTTCGAAGCCTATGAAGCCCTGGCCGCCAGCCCCGAGGCCGCCGGCTTCGACGTGGCGCAGAAGACCATCATCGACCACGCCCTGCGCGACTTCCGCCTGTCGGGCATCGACCTGCCGGCCGACCAGCAGCAGCGCTACGCCGAAGTGCAGAGCAAGCTCAGCGAGCTGGGCAGCCGCTTCTCCAACCAGCTGCTCGATGCCACCCAGGCCTGGACCAAGCACGTCACCGACGAGGCCGCCCTCGCCGGCCTGACCGACTCGGCCAAGGCGCAGATGGCCGCCGCCGCCCAGGCCAAGGGCCTCGACGGCTGGCTGATCACCCTGGAATTCCCCAGCTATTACGCGGTGATGACCTACGCCGACGACCGCGCCCTGCGCGAAGAGCTGTATGCCGCCTACTGCACCCGCGCCTCCGACCAGGGGCCGAACGCCGGCCAGTTCGACAATGGCCCGGTAATGGAAGAGATCCTCGACCTGCGTCAGGAGCTGGCCAAGCTGCTGGGCTACCCGAACTTCGCCGAGCTGAGCCTGGCCACCAAGATGGCCGAGTCCAGCGACCAGGTGCTGAGCTTCCTGAGTGACCTGGCCAAGCGTTCCAAGCCGTTCGCCGCCCAGGACCTGGAACAGCTCAAGGCCTACGCCGCCGAGCAGGGTACCCCTGAGCTGGCCAGCTGGGACGCCGGCTACTTCGGCGAGAAGCTGCGCGAGCAGCGCTACAGCGTGTCGCAGGAAGCCCTGCGCGCCTACTTCCCGATCGACAAGGTGCTGACCGGCCTGTTCGCCATCGTCCAGCGCCTGTACGGCATCGAGATCGCCGAGCTCAAGGGCTTCGACAGCTGGCACCCGGACGTGCGCCTGTTCGAGATCAAGGAAAACGGCCAGCACGTCGGGCGCTTCTTCTTCGACCTCTATGCCCGCGCCAACAAGCGTGGCGGCGCCTGGATGGACGGCGCCCGCGATCACCGCCGCACCGCTGCCGGCCAACTGCAGAGCCCGGTGGCCAACCTGGTGTGCAACTTCACTCCGGCCACGCCCGGCAAACCGGCGCTGCTGACCCACGACGAAGTCACCACCCTGTTCCACGAGTTCGGCCACGGCCTGCACCACCTGCTGACCCGCATCGAGCATGCCGGCGTGTCCGGCATCAACGGCGTGGCCTGGGACGCGGTGGAGCTGCCGAGCCAGTTCATGGAGAACTGGTGCTGGGAGCCCGAGGGCCTGGCGCTGATTTCCGGCCACTACGAGACCGGCGAACCACTGCCCCAGGACCTGCTGGACAAGATGCTGGCGGCGAAGAACTTCCAGTCCGGCATGATGATGGTGCGCCAGCTGGAGTTCTCGCTGTTCGACTTCGAGCTGCACGCCACCCACGGCGACGGCCGCGGCGTGCTGCAGGTGCTCGAAGGCGTGCGCGACGAGGTCTCGGTGATGCGCCCGCCGGCCTACAACCGCTTCCCCAACAGCTTCGCGCACATCTTCGCCGGCGGTTACGCGGCGGGTTACTACAGTTACAAGTGGGCCGAAGTGCTGTCGGCCGACGCCTTCTCGCGCTTCGAGGAAGAAGGCGTGCTGAACGCCGAGACCGGCCGTGCCTTCCGCGAAGCCATCCTGGCCCGTGGCGGTTCCCGCGAGCCGATGGTGCTGTTCGTCGACTTCCGGGGCCGTGTGCCTTCCATCGATGCATTGCTGCGCCACAGTGGCCTCACCGAGGACGCGGCGGCATGAGCGAGGTAGCCGTGAGCAAGAGCAAGCGACGTTTCATCGCCGGGGCGGTATGCCCGGCGTGCAGTGAGATGGACAAGCTGATGATGTGGAACGAGGACGGCGTGCCGCACCGCGAGTGCGTGGCCTGCGGGTTCACCGACACCCTGAACGAACAGGGCCTGTCGGTACCCTCGGAGCTGGGCACCCGGGTCAACCACCTGGCGCCCAAGGCGGCGCCGGCCAAGGTGCAGACCGTGCAGTTCTTCCCCAATCCGAAGCTGAAGAAGCCGCAGGATTGAAGGTGGATCACGCGGCATGCGTGGGAGCGGGCTTGCCCCGCGATAATCGGTTGTAGCTATCCAGCTGAACCCGGATTACTGTATATAAATACAGTAATCCGGGTTCTCATCATGAAACCAGTCCCCATTCGTGGCCGCGGCACCGCCGACAATCCCCACAACCGCTTCGCCCCGAGCGTTTCAGTAGCCGAGGACGATGGCTGGTACCAGGAAGTCCCACTCACCCAGGGCACCGAGGTGCGGATCGAGACGGCCAAGACCATCATCGCCCGCAACACCTCCCCCGACCTGCCCTTCGACCGTTCCATCAACCCCTACCGCGGTTGCGAGCACGGCTGCATCTATTGCTATGCCCGCCCCAGCCACGCCTACTGGGACCTCTCTCCCGGCCTCGATTTCGAAACCAGGCTGATCGCCAAGACCAATGCCGCCGAGGTACTTGAACAGCAATTGAGCAAGCCCGGTTACGTCTGTGCGCCAATCAATCTGGGTTCCAACACCGACCCCTACCAACCCATCGAGCGTGAGCACCAGCTCACCCGACGCCTGCTCGAAGTGCTACTGCGCTACCGCCACCCGGTGACCATCGTCACCAAGGGCTCGCTGATACTGCGCGACCTTGATCTGATCAGCGAACTGGCCAGCCAGCGCCTGGTGCGGGTAATGATCAGCCTCACCACCCTCGACGATGAGCTCAAGCGCACCCTCGAACCCCGCGCGGCCGCCCCCAAGGCGCGTTTGCGGGCGATCCGCGTGCTGCGCGAGGCCGGCGTTCCTGTGGGCGTGCTGTGTTCGCCGATGATCCCGATGATCAACGACAGCGAGCTGGAGCACCTGCTGGAGGCGGCGCAGGAGGCCGGCGCGCAGAGCGCGGCGTACATGATGCTGCGCCTGCCGCTGGAGGTGGCGCCGTTGTTCGAGCAGTGGCTGCAGGATCACTACCCGCAGCGGGCCGCGCATGTGCTGAGCCTGATCCGCCAGAGCCGGGGGGGCGAGTTGTATGACAGCCGTTTCGGCGCCCGGATGCGCGGCGAGGGAGTGTTCGCCGAGCTGTTGGCCCAGCGCTTTCGCAAGGCGGCCAGGCGGCTGGGGTTCGAGGGGCGTGAGGAACTGCAGCTCGATTGCACCGCCTTCTGCGTCCCGGACGCACAGATGGCGTTGTTCTAGCAGCGTAATTTCTCGGATCAGGAGCTATAAGTACAACTAAGACAACCCAACAATTTCACTCATGAAGCTTGGCATCTGATGCTTTTTTTTGCTATTATCCAGTGCTCCCCTCGCCAATCCAGAACGCCCGTTCTAGAGCCAGCGCAATTAAGTTTCAGTTAAGTTTCCTACGCTAGCGTGAGTCATGAGTCAGCAGTGACTGTGATTATTTACCCGTGCGCGTCATCTAAATCCCCGCGTCCCCCCAATCTTTCCCCGGTAACATGGAATTCACTTTCAAACCGTCAAGAGGATGAATCATGCCCGTCAAGGACCCATCCAAGGTTGTCCCGGCCGCACCCGCCGAAAGCGCCGATGCCGCCCTCAAGCATATCGTCGACGGCTTCCTGCGGTTCCACACCGAAGTCTTCCCCGAACAGCAAGAGCTGTTCAAGAAACTGGCCACCGCGCAGAAGCCGCGCGCCATGTTCATCACCTGCGCTGACTCGCGCATCGTGCCTGAGCTGATCACCCAGAGCTCGCCGGGCGACCTGTTCGTCACCCGTAACGTCGGCAACGTCGTGCCACCGTATGGCCAGATGAACGGTGGTGTGTCGAGTGCCATCGAATACGCGGTGCTGGCGCTGGGCGTGCACCACATCATCGTCTGCGGCCACTCCGACTGCGGCGCCATGCGCGCGGTGCTCAACCCGCAGTCGCTGGCCAAGATGCCGACCGTTTCCGCCTGGCTGCGTCACGCCGAGGTAGCGCGGACCGTGATCGAGGACAACTGCTCCTGCGGCAGCGAGCACGAGAGCATGCAACTGGTGACCAAGGAAAACGTCATCGCCCAGTTGCACCACCTGCGTACCCATCCGTCGGTCGCTTCGCGCCTGGCCGCCGGACAGCTGCATATCCACGGCTGGATCTACGACATCGAAACCAGCCAGATCGAAGCCTACGATGCCGCCAGCGATCGCTTCCTGCCGCTGACCGCAGGTGAGCCGATCCCCTCTGCCACACCGAGAGGCCGCTACTAAGCGACCCGAACACGCTGAACAAGCCTTGATTGCCGGCTGCACCCGATGGGTGCGGCGCGGCCTTCGCCTGCCTTGAATCTCCCTGAATACCTTGCCGGCACACCCGCTGGCGGCCCGCGCCTGCGCGTCATTCAGGGTTCCCCGTGCTAGCGGCCAGCGGAATGGCCGTGAATCTAGAAAGGAGCTACATGGTGAACATGACACAGATAAAGGCGGCCCTGCCGCGCGAGTTGCTGGCTTCGGTGGTGGTCTTCCTGGTCGCCCTGCCATTGTGCATGGGCATTGCCATTGCCTCGGGCATGCCACCGGCCAAAGGACTGATCACCGGGATCATCGGCGGTATCGTGGTGGGCTTTCTCGCCGGCTCGCCGTTGCAGGTCAGCGGCCCGGCGGCCGGCCTGGCGGTGCTGGTGTTCGAACTGGTGCGCCAACATGGCGTGGCCATGCTCGGGCCGATCCTGTTGCTGGCCGGATTGCTGCAGCTGCTGGCCGGGCGCCTGCGCCTGGGTTGCTGGTTCCGGGTCACGGCGCCGGCGGTGGTGTACGGTATGTTGGCCGGGATCGGCGTGCTGATCGTGCTGTCCCAGGTGCATGTGATGTTCGATACGGCGCCTCAGCCCTCGGGTGTGGATAACCTGCTGGGCTTCCCGGCGACGCTGGCTTCGGCCCTGCCGCTGGAAAGCGCGGGCAATGGTTGGCAGGCCGGTGCGCTTGGGCTGGGTACTATCGCCATCATGTGGGGCTGGGAGCGTCTGCGCCCGCAGCGCCTGCGCTTCATTCCCGGAGCCCTGCTCGGGGTGGCGGCAATGACCGCCGTCAGCCTGTGGCTGGCGCTGCCGGTCAACCGTGTGCAGGTGCCGGCCGATCTGTCCGAAGCCATCGACTGGCTGCGTCCGGATGACCTGCTCAAGCTCGCCGACCCGACCCTGCTGGTGGCGGCCTTCGCCCTGGCCTTCATCGCCAGCGCCGAGACCTTGCTGTCCGCCGCCGCCGTCGACCGCATGCACAGCGGCCAGCGTTCGGACTTCGACCGTGAGCTGTCGGCGCAGGGCATTGGCAACATGCTCTGCGGGGTGCTGGGTGCGCTGCCGATGACCGGGGTGATCGTGCGCAGCTCGGCCAACGTCCAGGCCGGCGCCCAGACTCGGGCCTCGGCGATATTCCATGGGCTCTGGCTGCTGGCCTTCGTGGTGGCGCTGAGTAGCTTGCTGCAGCAGATCCCGGTGGCCAGCCTGGCTGGGGTGCTGGTCTATACCGGCGTGAAGCTGGTGGACTTCAAGGCGTTCCGTGGCCTGGGCCGCTATGGGCGGATGCCGATGTTCACCTATGCGGCGACGGCACTGGCGATCATCTTTACCGACCTGTTGACCGGCGTATTGCTGGGCTTTGCCCTGACCCTGCTGAAGCTGGCACTGAAGGCGGCGCGGTTGAAGATTAACCTGGTGGCGTTGGGTACGCCGGGGCACATGGAACTGCGCCTGAGTGGGGCGGCGACCTTCCTCAAGGTGCCGGCGCTGACCCAGGTGCTTGATACCGTGCCGGAGGGGACGACATTGCATGTGCCGCTGGGCAACCTGAGCTATATCGACCATTCCTGCCTGGAGTTGCTCGAGGACTGGGGGCGCAGTGGCGCGGCCAAGGGCTCGCGGCTGGTGCTGGAGCAGCGGCGGCTGAAGCGGCGGGTCGAGGGACGGTTGCGGACTACGGCGGGGGTTGGGGTTTAGTCTGTCAGATTGCAGGGGCCGCTTTGCGGCCCTTTCGCGGCACAAGGCCGCTCCTACAAGAGATCGCGTTCCCTTGTAGGAGCGGCCTTGTGCCGCGAAAGGGCTGCGCAGCAGCCCCGGCGATTTCGAACGTTGCTCAGGCCGATTGCCCCAACTCCACACCAAGCTGGCGCGACAGGCACGGCCAGCGTTTCCACGCGTTGCCGGTTTCCGGGCTCGACAGCTTGTCGCGGTAGACCTCCACCGATTCCACGGCGAAGCTCTCCTCATCGAGCATCTTGTCCACCGAATGGTGCACCACCTCATCCAGCTGGTTGGCAAACGTCTCGCCGATCAGCTGATGGGCGATCAGGTTGGCGACCGTGGTATCCACCGGAATCAGCGGCTGCTGGAAGTGGCGGATGTACAGGTCGTTGACCTCCTCGACCAGACGATGAGCCAGGTAGGCCTCGTCCAGCAGGCAATCCAGCCCGACCTGCCCCGCCATCACGCTCGGCGGCTGCAGGAAGTAGGCCTCGGCAATCTTCAGTACCGGTTTGATCTGCGTCTCGATGCCTGCTTCGAGCGCCACGTTGTGCGCGGCCTCGAGCAGTTCCGGAACCTCGTTGATGTAGGCGCCGACGAAGCGCGCCAAGGTACCCTGGGCATCCTGCTGGGGTAGTTGGATCGATGGATGCAGGTGTGGCAGTTGCAGTTCGAGGCGGGCTTTCAGTTGGCCTGTGCGGCTCTCATGTTGATGGGCGTTTTCGATCTGCTCGCGTACAGCAGCGATGTTCATGACAACTCCAGGGGCATGGCGTTACAAACGGAAGACACTAAGTTAGCTTGCTTACGAGAATGGCTAAGACGCATTTGTTATATCTCTGAGGCACGTGTAGGAAATTGGCTATATCAATGTGCCATTATTGTGCCCCGGCCCAGCATTCATGCGGCTTTCAGCGCAAACGTTTGGTTGAGTGAAGATCATTTCAAGTGCTGCGTTGCGCACCATTGGTCGGTGTCTATACTCCGGGTGAAACGTGATTCGTTGATGAGGCCCGACTGCCTTAAGCAGGGGGCTCGGTCGTCGAAGCCAGGCAGTCTTGGCCACCGTTCCCCCCTTTGTCGTAGCAGGTCGTCCATGCCTCCGGGACTACAAGAACGATAAGGGGAACCCGCAATGATGCGACATCC
Source organism: Pseudomonas sp. TE31087 (assembly GCF_057284075.1). Classification (NCBI taxonomy): domain Bacteria; kingdom Pseudomonadati; phylum Pseudomonadota; class Gammaproteobacteria; order Pseudomonadales; family Pseudomonadaceae; genus Pseudomonas; species Pseudomonas sp. TE31087. The sequence continues at coordinate 4,255,183 of NZ_JBXVNN010000001.1, read as the reverse complement.
ACATGTCTGGATGGGCCTGTTGCTGTGGTCGGTTTTCGGTCAGGCACAGGCAGCATGGACGGTGAACATGGCGCCCGGGGCGACGGAAGTCTCCCACGCAGTGTTCGACCTGCACATGACCATCTTCTGGATCTGCGTGATCATCGGCATCGTGGTGTTCGGCGCGATGTTCTGGTCGATGGTCATCCACCGCCGCTCGACCGGGCAAAAGGCTGCGCACTTCCATGAGCACACCTGGGTCGAGATCCTCTGGACCGTGGTCCCTTTCCTGATCCTGGTGGTGATGGCCATCCCGGCCACCAAGACCCTGATCGACATCTACGACGCCAGCGAGTCCGACATCGACATCCAGGTCACCGGCTACCAGTGGAAGTGGCACTACAAGTACCTGGGCCAGGACGTCGAGTTCTTCAGCAACCTGGCCACCCCCGCCGAACAGATCCACAACAAGTCGCCGAAGGACGAGCACTACCTGCTCGAGGTCGACCAGCCGCTGGTGTTGCCGGTGGGCGCCAAGGTGCGCTTCCTGGTGACCGCCGCCGACGTCATCCATTCCTGGTGGGTACCGGCCTTCGCGGTCAAGCGCGACGCTATCCCCGGCTTCGTCAACGAGGCCTGGACCCGGGTCGAGAAGCCGGGCATCTACCGTGGTCAGTGCACCGAGCTGTGCGGCAAGGACCACGGTTTCATGCCGGTGGTGGTCGAGGTGAAGTCCAAGGCCGACTACGACACCTGGCTCGGCGAGCGCAAGGCCGAGGCGGCCAAGCTCAAGGAACTGACCAGCAAGGAATGGACCCTCGAAGAGCTGGTCGCCCGCGGCGACAAGGTCTACCACACCACCTGCGTGGCCTGTCACCAGGCCGAAGGCCAGGGCCTGCCGCCGATGTTCCCGGCGCTCAAGGGCTCGAAGATCGCCACCGGGCCCAAGGACGCCCACCTGGGAATCGTCTTCCACGGCAAGCCCGGCACCGCCATGGCGGCGTTCGGCAAGCAGCTTTCGGAAGTCGATATCGCCGCCGTGGTCACCTACGAGCGCAATGCCTGGGGCAACAACAAGGGCGACATGGTCACGCCGAAGGACGTGCTGGCGCTCAAGCAGGCCGAAGCGCAATGAGCCGGGCTAGACACGGCAGTCAGTGGATTGCAGGAGACAGGACATGAGTGCAGTGATCGACGACCACGCCCACGGTCATGAACACGCCCACGGCCCGGCCAAGGGCCTGATGCGCTGGGTGCTGACCACCAACCACAAGGACATCGGCACGATGTACCTGTGGTTCGCCTTCAGCATGTTCCTGCTCGGTGGCTCGTTCGCCATGGTGATCCGCGCCGAGCTGTTCCAGCCCGGCCTGCAGATCGTGGAGCCGGCGTTCTTCAACCAGATGACCACCATGCACGGGCTGATCATGGTGTTCGGCGCGGTGATGCCGGCCTTCGTCGGCCTGGCCAACTGGATGATCCCGCTGATGATCGGCGCGCCGGACATGGCCCTGCCGCGGATGAACAACTTCAGCTTCTGGCTGCTGCCGGCGGCGTTCCTGCTGCTGGTCTCGACCCTGTTCAGCCCCGGCGGCGGGCCGAACTTCGGCTGGACCTTCTACGCCCCGCTGTCGACCACCTACGCCCCGGCCAGCGTGACCTTCTTCATTTTCGCCATCCACCTGATGGGCATCAGCTCGATCATGGGCGCGATCAACGTGATCGCCACCATCCTCAACCTGCGCGCCCCGGGCATGACCCTGATGAAGATGCCGCTGTTCGTCTGGACCTGGCTGATCACCGCGTTCCTGCTGATCGCGGTGATGCCGGTGCTGGCCGGCGTGGTGACCATGATGCTGATGGACATCCACTTCGGCACCAGCTTTTTCAGCGCCGCCGGCGGTGGCGACCCGGTCTTGTTCCAGCACGTGTTCTGGTTCTTCGGCCACCCCGAGGTGTACATCATGATCCTGCCGGCCTTCGGCGCGGTCAGCTCGATCATCCCGGCGTTCTCGCGCAAGCCGCTGTTCGGCTACACCTCGATGGTCTACGCCACCGGGGCGATCGCCTTCCTGTCATTTATCGTCTGGGCCCACCACATGTTCGTGGTCGGCATCCCGGTGGTGGGCGAGCTGTTCTTCATGTACGCGACCATGCTGATCGCCGTGCCCACCGGGGTGAAGGTGTTCAACTGGGTCAGCACCATGTGGGAAGGCTCGCTGACCTTCGAGACACCGATGCTGTTCGCCATCGCCTTCGTCATCCTGTTCACCATCGGTGGCTTCTCCGGCCTGATGCTGGCCATTGCGCCTGCGGACTTCCAGTACCACGACACCTACTTCGTGGTCGCCCACTTCCACTACGTGCTGGTGCCCGGGGCGATCTTCGGCATCTTTGCCTCGGCCTACTACTGGCTGCCGAAATGGACCGGCCACATGTATGACGAAACCCTCGGCAAGCTGCACTTCTGGCTGTCGTTCGTCGGCATGAACCTGGCCTTCTTCCCCATGCACTTCGTCGGCCTGGCAGGCATGCCGCGGCGGATCCCGGACTACAACCTGCAGTTCGCCGACTTCAACATGGTCTCGTCGGTCGGTGCCTTCATGTTTGGCGCCACGCAGATCTTCTTCCTGTTCATCGTCATCAAGTGCATCCGCGGCGGCGCGCCGGCAGCGGCCAAGCCCTGGGACGGCGCCGAGGGCCTGGAGTGGTCGATCCCGTCGCCGGCGCCCTACCACACCTTCCAGACCCCACCGGAAGTGAAGTAGGAGCCCGCCCATGGACGGCCTGTCGCTCAAACGCCTGGTCACCCGCCTGCTGATGCTGACCGTGGTGATGTTCGCCTTCGGCTTCGCCCTGGTGCCGATCTATGACGTGATGTGCAAGGCCTTCGGCATCAACGGCAAGACCGGCGGGCAGTACGCGGGCACCCAGGTCAGCGACCCGTCGCGCTCGGTGCGGGTGCAGTTCATGTCCACCAACGCCGGTGACATGAGCTGGGAGTTCCACTCCACCGCCGACCAGATCGAGGTCAACCCGGGGGCGGTGAACCAGATGATCTTCATCGCCCGCAACCCGACCAACCAGCCGATGAGTGCCCAGGCCATCCCCAGCATCACCCCGGCCGAGGCCGCGGCGTACTTCCACAAGACCGAATGCTTCTGCTTCACCCAGCAGGTGCTGCAGCCGGGAGAGCGCATCGAGATGCCGGTGCGCTTCATCGTCGACCGTGACCTGCCGGAGTCGGTGAAGCACCTGACACTGGCCTACACCCTGTTCGACATCACCGCTCGCCACCCGCCGGTCGCACAAACCGCGACCGAGGCCGCCCGTTGAGGGAAGGAGATCAAGCATGGCAAGCCACGAGCATTACTACGTCCCGGCGCAGAGCAAGTGGCCGATCATCGCCACGATCGGCATGTTCATCACCGTGTTCGGCCTGGGCACCTGGTTCAACGACCTAAAGGCCGGCCACCCGGAATCCCACGGGCCGCTGATCTTCTTCGTCGGTGGGTTGTTCCTGGCGTACATGCTGTTCGGCTGGTTCGGCGCGGTGATCAAGGAGAGCCACGCAGGGCTTTACAGCGCGCAGATGGACCGCTCGTTCCGCTGGGGCATGAGCTGGTTCATCTTCTCCGAGGTGATGTTCTTCCTGGCCTTCTTCGGCGCGCTGTTCTACGTGCGGGTGCTGGCCGGGCCATGGCTGGGCGGTGAGGGAGACAAGGGCGTGGCGCACATGCTCTGGCCCAACTTCGAGTTCGTCTGGCCGCTGCTGCACACGCCGGATCCGAAACTGTTCCCGCCGCCGAAGGAAGTGATCGACCCGTGGCACCTGCCGCTGATCAACACCATCCTGCTGGTGAGCTCCAGCGTGACCGTGACCATTGCCCACCATGCCCTGCGCAAGGGCCATCGCGGCACGCTGAAGCTGTGGCTGGGGCTGACCATCCTGCTGGGGCTTGGGTTTCTCGCGCTGCAGGCCTACGAGTACCACGAGGCCTACAACAAGCTGGGGCTGACCCTGGGCTCGGGGATCTACGGTGCGACGTTCTTCATGCTCACGGGCTTTCACGGCGCTCACGTGACGCTGGGGACGTTGATCCTGTTTGTGATGTTCTGCCGGGTGATGCGCGGGCATTTCGAGCCGGACAAGCACTTTGGTTTTGAGGCGGCGAGCTGGTACTGGCACTTCGTGGATGTGGTGTGGGTGGGGTTGTTCATCTTTGTGTACGTGCTTTGACGGGTGGCGCGGTCCCCTGTTGTAGGAGCGGCCTCGTGCCGCGAAAGGGCTGCGAAGCAGCCCCGGCGATCTTGCATGATGCCAAGATCCTGGGGCCGCTGCGCAGCCCTTTCGCGGCACAAGGCCGCTCCTACAGGGACCGAGACAATTCAGAACGGCGCGTGGGAGACCAACTGGCCACTGATGAAGCCCCAGGCCACCAGCCCGATGGTCAGGGTAGCGAGGGCGACACGCACGGTAAGGGCCTTGAGCAGGCGGGTCGACTGGTCGTCGTCCTTGACCAGGAACACCAGGCCACTGAACAGGCTGGCGATGGTGGCCAGTAGCATCAGGACTATCGCGGCCTTGAGCATGGCGTAACTCCAGGGGGATGCGGTGATGGGTACAAGTATAGCGCTCGACCTGACGAGGCCCTGGTGAAGCCGTTTCGCCCCGGGCTGCTGCCGACCCTGGTGGTGCTTGCGCTGCTGCCGGGACTGATCGCGCTCGGCTGCTGGCAGCTGCGCCGCGCCGATGAGAAGCGCGACCTGCTCGCCGCGTACACCGAGCGCCAGATCGAGGCGCCGGTCGCTGTCGAACAGCTGCGCCAGCTGCCGGACCCGGCGTTCTACCCCGTGCACCTGTATGGCCGCTTTGACGCCGCGCACAGCCTGTTGCTGGACAACCAGATGCGCGACGGCAAGGCCGGCGTCGAGCTGCTGCAACCCTTCCACGATCAGGCCAGCGGGCTGTGGCTGCTGGTCAACCGCGGCTGGCTGCCCTGGCCCGATCGCCGGGTGCCGGTGCGTTTCGACACCCCGGACCAGGCCCTGGCGCTGGACGCCACGATCTACGTGGCGCCGGGCAAGACCTTCCAGCTGCACCCGGACAACCCGGACGGCCGCTGGCCGCAACTGCTGACGGCAATCGACCCGGGTGGGCTCTGGCAGCAGCTTGGCCGTGAAGGTTTCACCCATGAGCTGCGCCTGCAGGCCGGCCCGGGTGCCTACCGCCTGGACTGGCCGGTGGTCGCCATGGGCCCGGAAAAGCACCAGGGCTACGCCGTGCAGTGGTTCGCCCTGGCCACCACGCTGGTGTTGCTCTACCTGTATTTCGGCTGGCATCACAACGACAAGGAGAACCGCCATGGCCGCCGCCACGAGTCCACTGGACGCGCCTGATCGCCGCAAGCCGAGGGGACGTCTGCAACTGTTGCTGATCCTGTTCGTCGTGCTCGGGCCGATGATCCTCGCCACCTTCATGTACAAGCTCAAGTTCTGGGTGCCGGAGGGGCGCAGCTATCACGGCGTGATGATCGGCAATGGCGAGGGCCGCGTAGATATCGGCATCGATGCCCGGGACGAGCGTTGGCAGTTGCTGGTCAGCACCCCCGAGGCCTGTGCTGAGGAGTGTCGGCAACTGGTGTACCTGGCCCGGCAGATCCAGGTTGGCCTGGGCCGCGACGCCAGCCGTGCCAGCCATGCCCTGGCGGCGGCCCAGCCACTGGCCGCCGACTACCAGGCGCAGTTGGGCCGCGAATACCCGCAGTTGCAGCGCTACCCGCTGGACGCCCAGCGCTATGTGCAGAAGGTCGGCGAAGCGGGCCCGCAGCTGTGGATCGTCGACCCTCACGGCAACCTGGTGCTGCGCTACGACGCCAAGGTCAACGGCAAGCATGTGCTGGACGACCTGCGCCACCTGCTCAAGCTGTCCAACATCGGCTAGGAGGCCGCCATGGCCAGACCCGGATACCGTCTCGCTGTGTTCGCCACCCTGCTGGCGTTGCTGGTCGTGCTGCTCGGTGCCTATACCCGGCTGACCCATGCCGGCCTTGGCTGTCCCGACTGGCCGGGGTGCTACGGCTTCATCAGCGTGCCCAAGACCGATGCCCAGCTGGCCCATGCCGAGCTGCACTTCCCCGAGCACCCGGTGGAAGAAGCCAAGGGCTGGGCCGAGATGGTCCATCGCTATTTCGCCGGCACCCTGGCGCTGGTGATCGCCCTGCTCGCCTTCCAGGCCGTGCGCCGGCATGCCCGTGATGGCCAGCCCTATCGCCTGCCGGTGTTGCTGCTGGCAGTGGTACTGGCCCAGGCGGCGTTCGGTATGTGGACCGTGACGCTGAAACTGTGGCCGCAAGTAGTGACCGCGCACCTGCTCGGCGGGTTCACCACGGTGAGCCTGCTTTTCCTGCTGTCCCTGCGTCTATCCCGGGCCTTTGCGCCATTGCCGAAACTGCCGCTGAGCCTAAGGCGGATCGCCGCGCTGGCGCTGTTGGTGGTCATCGGCCAAATCGCCCTGGGGGGCTGGGTCAGCGCCAACTACGCGGCGGTGGCCTGCATCGACCTGCCCACCTGCCACGGCCAGTGGTGGCCAGCGGTGGACTTCAGCAACGGCTTCCACCTGACCCAGCATGTCGGCCCCAATTACCTCGGCGGGCAGCTGGACAGTGACGCACGCACCGCGATTCATATCAGTCATCGCCTGGGCGCGCTGCTGGTCATGCTGGTGTTGCTGACCCTGAGCTGGAAGCTGCACCGCCACGGCCTGGGCGGCCTGGCCCGCCTGGTGTTGCTGGCGCTGGCGCTGCAACTGGGCCTGGGCATCAGCAACGTGCTGTTGCACCTGCCCCTGGGCGTGGCCGTCGCGCACAACGCTGGCGGCGCCCTGCTGCTGCTGTGCATGGTGCTGGTCAACTACCGCATCCGCGTGGTCGACAAGGTCCGTGTGGGCCACGGCTGGCGTCTGACGCCGGTGACCGGCGTGCACCTTTCCCATCACATGAGGAACGATTCGTGGCGACGCTTCTGAGCACGGAACGCCAGCGCGCCGGATGGCGCGACTACATGGAGCTGACCAAGCCGAAGGTGGTGGTGCTGATGCTGATCACCTCGCTGGTGGGCATGTTTCTCGCCACCCGCGCGGGGGTGGCCTGGAGCGTCCTGCTGTTCGGCAACCTGGGGATAGGCTTGTGCGCGGGGGCCGCGGCGGCGGTCAACCACGTGGTCGACCGCCGCGTCGATGCGCTCATGGCCCGCACCCACAAGCGCCCGCTGGCCCAGGGTCGGGTGGCGCCCGTGCCGGCGCTGCTATTTGCCTTGCTGCTGGCCGTTGCGGGGATGGCCCTGCTGCTGGCGTTCACCAACCCCCTCACCGCCTGGCTTACCCTGGCCTCGCTGCTGGGTTATGCGGTGCTCTACACCGGCTTTCTCAAGCGCGCCACGCCGCAGAACATCGTGATCGGCGGCCTGGCCGGGGCAGCCCCGCCGTTGCTGGGCTGGGTGGCGGTCAGTGGGCACCTGGGCGCCGAACCGCTGCTGCTGGTGCTGATCATCTTCGCCTGGACGCCGCCGCACTTCTGGGCCTTGGCGATTCATCGCAAGGAGGAGTACGCAAAAGCTGATATTCCCATGCTCCCCGTTACCCACGGCGAGCGCTACACGGCCCTGCATATCCTGCTCTACACCTTGATATTGCTGGCGGTGAGCCTGTTGCCCTATGCCATCCACATGAGCGGACCACTGTACCTGGCCTGTGCCCTGGGGCTGGGGCTGCGCTTCCTGCACTGGGCCTGGGTGTTGTACCGTGGCACCCGGCCGCACGCGGCGATCAAGACGTTCAAGTACTCTATCGGCTACCTGTTCGCCCTGTTCATCGCGTTGCTCGTAGACCATTACCTGTTGCTGAACCTATGACCCGAACCCAGAAAACCGTCTTCATCCTCGTTGCCCTGGTCGCGCTGATCATGGGCCTGACCGTCAACAAGGTGCTCAACGACCGTGGTCAGTTGAACCCCACCGAACTGATCGACGCCGGCATCATCCTGCTGCCGCAGAGCCGCACCGTGCCCGACGTGACCATGACCGACCAGAACGGCCAGCCGCTGGTGCTGGACCAGCTCAAGGGCAAGTGGTCGTTGCTGTTCTTCGGCTACACCTACTGCCCGGACATCTGCCCGACCACCCTGGCCCAGCTGCGCCAGGTGAAGAGCGAGCTGCCCAAGGAGGCGCTGGAGCGTTTGCAGGTGGTGCTGGTGAGCGTCGACCCGAACCGCGACACGCCGAACCAGCTCAAGCAGTACCTGGGCTACTTCGACAAGGATTTCGTCGGGGTGGCGGGGTCGATCGAGGATACCCAGAAGCTGGCCAATGCCTTGAGCATTCCGTTCATTCCGGCCGATACCAGCAAGCCGGGCTACACCGTGGATCACAGCGGCAACCTGGCGGTGGTCGGCCCGGACGGGCGCCAGCGTGGGTTCATCCGTGCGCCGTTCAACAACCAGAAGCTGGTGGCGCAGTTGCCGGGGCTTGTGAAGCGCGACTGACCGTTGAAATGAGTCGCGGGGCCAGCCCGCTCCCACGCCAGATTGGGTTCTGGCGTGGGAGCGGGCTGGCCCCGCGATTGGCATTCGATCCTCGGGCCTGCTGCGCAGGCCGTCGCGGCACAAGGCCGCTCCTACAAGAGATTGCATTCCTCTGTAGGAGCAGCCTTGTGCCGCGATGGGCCGTAGAGCGGCCCCAGGGATGTCAGATCAGAACGCCGGAATCACCGCGCCCTTGTACTTCTCGGTGATGAACTGCTTCACCTCAGGCGAGTGCAGGGCCGCGGCCAGCTTCTTCATGGCATCGGCGTCCTTGTTGTCCGGACGCGCCACCAGGATGTTCACGTAGGGCGAATCGCTGCCTTCGATCACCAGGGCGTCCTTCTCCGGGTTCAGCTTGGCTTCCAGCGCATAGTTGGTGTTGATCAGCGCCAGGTCGACCTGGGTCAGCACGCGTGGAATGGTGGCCGCTTCCAGCTCGCGGAATTTCAGCTTCTTGTCGTTGCCGGTGATGTCCTTCACGGTCGACAGGATGTTGTTGCTGTCCTTGAGCTTGATCACGCCAGCCTTGTCCAGCAGCAGCAGGGCACGGCCGCCGTTGGTGGCGTCGTTGGGGATGACCACGGTGGCGCCGGATGGCAGTTCGTCGAGCTTCTTGTACTTGCTCGAGTAGGCGCCCAGCGGCTCCAGGTGCACGCCGGCAACGCTGACCAGCTGGGTGCCCTTGGCCTTGTTGAACTCATCCAGGTACGGCTGGTGCTGGAAGAAGTTGGCGTCCAGACGTTTTTCGGCCACCTGCACGTTCGGCTGGATGTAGTCGGTGAACTCCTTGACCTTCAGCTCCACGCCCTCCTTCGCCAGCTGCGGCTGGACGAACTTGAGGATCTCGGCGTGCGGCACCGGGGTGGCGGCGACGGTCAGGGTCTCGGCGTGGGCCGAGAAGGCCGCGACGGCGGCGACAACAGCAAGCAGCTTCTTCATTGATCACTCCTTGTGAGGGCCGCGACGGCCCCCGAACGGGTCGGCCAGGCCGACCCCATTGGGGTTATTTACGGGAAAAATGCACGACCAGCTTGTCACCGACGCTCTGCAGCACCTGCACCAGGATCAGCAGCAGGACCACGGTGACCACCATCACGTCGGTCTGGAAACGCTGGTAGCCGAAGCGGATGGCCAGGTCACCCAGGCCGCCCGCGCCCACCACACCGGCCATGGCGGTGTACGAGACCAGGGTGATGGCGGTGACGGTGATCGCCGCGAAGATGCCCGGACGGGCCTCAGGCAGCAAGGCGTTGGTGATGATCTGGCGGGTGGTGGCGCCCATCGACTGGGTGGCTTCGATGATGCCGCGATCCACCTCGCGCAGGGCGGTTTCCACCAGACGCGCGAAGAACGGCGTGGCCCCCACCACCAGCGGAGGAATCGCCCCCGCAACACCCAGCGAGGTGCCGGTGATCAGCACGGTGATCGGGATCATCACGATCAGCAGGATGATGAACGGCAGCGAGCGCAGGATGTTCACCACCAGCGACAGCAGCGCGTAGACGCCCTTCTGCTCGAACATCTGCCGCGGCCCGCAGAGGAACAGCAGCACGCCCAGCGGCAGGCCCAGCAGCACGGTGAAGAACAGCGAGCCGAACAGCATGATCATGGTGTCGATGCTGGCCAGCCAGATTTCGGCCCAGTCGACGTTGGCGAAGAAATTCAGGGCGTCCATCAACGCAGTACCTCCATATGTACGTCAGCTGCAGTGAAGCGGGCGAATGCCGCGTCCATGTCTCCGCCGATCAGGGCGAGGGTCAGCTGGCCATAGGGAATGTCCTTGATGCGGTCGATGCGTCCGGCCAGGATGCTGTAGTCGACACCAGTCTCGCGGGCCACGGTGCCCAGCAGCGGCGCGTAGGTGGCGCAACCCTGGAACGTCAGGCGCACGATGCGGCCCGGCACATGGGCGAAGTCGTCGCGTTGCTCGTTCTCGTCGACCTGCTCGTCCTCCTGGACGAAGCGCCGGGTGGTGGCGTGCTGCGGGTGCAGGAACACGTCGGCCACCGGGCCGGCCTCGACGATCTGCCCGGCGTCCATCACCGCCACGCGGTCGCAGACCCGGCGGATCACGTCCATCTCGTGGGTGATCAGCACGATGGTCAGCTTCAGCTCGCGGTTGATCTCGGCCAGCAGTTGCAGCACCGAGGCGGTGGTCTGCGGGTCGAGGGCGCTGGTGGCCTCGTCGCACAGCAGGATCTTCGGGTTGGTGGACAAGGCGCGGGCGATGCCGACGCGCTGCTTCTGTCCGCCCGACAGCTGTGCCGGATACTTCTTCGCGTGCTCGGACAGGCCGACGCGGGCCAGCAGCTCGGTGACGCGCTTGTCGATCTCGCCACGCGGCAACTCGCCGGCCAGCACCAGCGGCAGGGCGACGTTGTCGGCGACGGTCTTGGACGCCAGCAGGTTGAAGTGCTGGAAGATCATCCCGACCTGCTGGCGGAAGCGGCGCAGCTGGTTGGCGTCGAAGGCGGTGACGTCCTCGCCGTCAACCACGATCTTGCCGCCGGACGGCTCCTCGAGGCGGTTGATCAGACGCAGCATGGTGCTCTTGCCGGCACCGGAGTGGCCGATCAGGCCGAACACCTGGCCATCTTCGATGGTCAGGCTGGTCGGGTTCAGGGCCGGGATATCCCTACCGGCGACGCGGTAGGTCTTGTGGACATTTTGAAACTCGATCACTGAGCGAACCTTGTGGGGCGCATGGAATTTGGGTCAGCGGTTAGCCGGGGTCGCGCATTTTAGCCTTTTCCCCTGCCTGTTCTTAGCATTAATTTCGCAATGCTCCAATCCAATCGGCATATCGCGACGGTCGGCAATCCGATTGAACGCATCCGACGGCCTTCCAGTCATCTACTTGAACAAGCCCGAGTACTGATGAGGAGAGCCGAAGATGCCCAGCAAGAAGCCCCAGGCGCCGCAGCCGAGCCCGGTCGCGGGCACCGAAACCCCCGACAAGGCCAACACCAACGCCAAGTTGCAGAGCCTGGAAGCCTTTCGCAGCGATGCCAGCGGCCAGGCGCTGCGCACCAACCAGGGCGTGAGGGTCGCCGACAACCAGAACAGCCTCAAGGCCGGCGCCCGTGGGCCTTCGCTGCTCGAAGACTTCATCATGCGCGAGAAGATCACCCACTTCGACCATGAGCGCATACCGGAACGCATCGTCCATGCCCGGGGCTGTGGCGCCCACGGCTATTTCCAGAGCTACGGCTGCCATGGCGAACTGACCAAGGCCGGTTTCCTGCAGGATCCCGAGAAGATCACCCCGGTGTTCGTGCGTTTTTCCACCGTGCAGGGGCCACGCGGCTCGGGCGACACGGTGCGTGACGTGCGGGGCTTCGCGGTGAAGTTCTACACCGACGAGGGTAACTTCGACCTGGTCGGCAACAACATGCCGGTGTTCTTCATCCAGGACGCGATCAAGTTTCCCGACTTCGTCCACGCGGTGAAACCCGAGCCGCACAACGAGATGCCCACCGGCGGTTCGGCCCACGACACCTTCTGGGACTTCGTCTCGCTGGTGCCGGAGTCGGCGCACATGGTCATGTGGGCCATGTCCGACCGCGCCATCCCACGCAGCCTGCGGATGATGGAAGGCTTTGGCGTGCATACCTTCCGCCTGGTCAACGCCGAGGGCGTGGCCAGTTTCGTCAAGTTCCACTGGAAACCGCGCCAGGGCGTGCACTCGGTGCTGTGGGACGAGGCGCAGAAGCTGGCGGGCAAGGACACCGACTACCACCGCCGCGACCTGTGGGAGGCCATCGAGACCGGGCATTACCCGGAATGGGAGTTGGGCGTGCAGATCGTCCCCGAAGCCGATGAGCACAAGTTCGACTTCGACCTGCTCGACCCGACCAAGCTCATCCCCGAAGAACTCGTTCCGGTGACACCGTTGGGCAGGATGGTGCTCGATCGCAACCCCGACAACTTCTTCGCCGAGGTGGAGCAGATCGCCTTCTGTCCGGGGCATATCGTCCCTGGCATCGACTTCAGCAACGACCCGCTGCTGCAGGGCAGGCTGTTCTCCTACACCGATACCCAGATCAGCCGCCTGGGCGGGCCGAACTTCCATGAAATCCCGATCAACCGCCCCATCGCCCCCAACCACAGCAGCCAGCGTGATGCCATGCACCGCATGACTCTCGACAAGGGGCGCGCCGCCTACGAGCCCAACTCGATCGATGGCGGCTGGCCGCAAGAGACGCCACCCGCCGCGCGGGACGGTGGCTTCGAGAGCTATGGGGAGCGTATCGATGCCCACAAGATCCGCCAGCGCAGCGCGTCGTTCGGCGATCATTTTTCCCAGGCCCGATTGTTCTTCCAGAGCATGAGCCCGACGGAGCAGCAGCACATCATCAAGGCTTACAGCTTCGAGCTGGGCAAGGTGGAGCGTGAGGCGATTCGCGCCCGGGAAGTGAACGAGATCCTTGCCAACATCGACCTCAAGCTGGCGGCGGCGGTGGCGGCCAACCTCGGGTTGCCGGCGCCGAAGGCCGGCACGGTCAAGGTGAAAGGCAGCAAGCCCTCGCAGTCAAAGGCCTTGAGCCAGATGAGCCATCCCGGTGGGATCGGCATCAGTGGGCGCAAGGTCGCCATTCTGGTTGCCGATGGCGTGGATGCTGGCAGCGTCGACAAGGTTGTGAAGGCGCTGGAGGCCAAGAGCGCCCGCCCCGTGCTGTTGGGCCCGACCTCGGCACCGGTCAAGGCTGCCGATGGCACGCCACTGCCGGCGGATGCCTCCATGGAAGGCATGCCGTCGGTGATGTTCGATGGCGTGTGGGTGCCGGCGGGCAAGGCTTCGCTGGAGGCGCTGGAGAAAAGCGGCGTGGCCAGGCATTTCCTGCTGGAGGCCTACAAGCACCTCAAGCCCATTGGGGTGACCAGCGAGGGCAAGCTGTTGCTGAACAAGCTGGGGCTGAAGGAGGATGCGGGGCTGTTGCTGGGGGATGGGCAGAAGGCGTTCGATGGGTTCTTCAAGGCGCTCGAAGGGCACCGGGTGTGGGCGCGGGAGGCGGCTGCCGAGGCGATACCAGCGTAGGAATCAGCCCTTTCAGTGTCGATATTGGTGCTCGGCTTGGAATTGCCGGGGTCGCTTTGCGACCCTTTCGCGACACAAGGCCGCTCCTACAGGAGTTATGCGATCCCTGTAGGAGCGGCCTTGTGTCGCGAAAGGGCTGCAAAGCAGCCCCGGCAATCTTGAATTGGAGCGGGCTTGCCCCGCGATTGATCACTGCTGATGAGGGATCAAGACCACCTGCGCCGGCAGCGAGCGCTGGATCTCATGTTTCTGCTCAAGCTCGAAACCACTGTCGAGCTTGCGCACGCGCTTCTCCAGCAGGGTCTTGAGCCACGGCGCGTCCTGGGTGCGCGGGACCTGGAACACCACCTCGCACTGGTAATTCACCACATCGGCGGCGATGTCATCCAACTGGCGGCGCATCGCCCGGCTGTCGGTGGTCTTCAACGCCACGACGGTGCTGGGCGCGGTCGGGTCGATGACCCGGGCCTTGGGCTTGGACTCGGCCGCCTTCAGCGCCGCCTCGGCCTTTTCCAGCTCGGCCTTGCGCGCCTGGGCCATGGCATCGCCGCCAGTCAGGGCTGGTGCCTGGGGCATCAGCGCCCGGGCGCGGGCCAGCGCGGTGGCGGCGGCATTCACATCGCCCTTTTGCAGGACGATGCGGCTGCGTTGCAGGTAGGCCTCGGCCAGCTGGCGCTGGTGCGGCTCGAGGCGCGCATCGCCTGGTGCCTGGGCCTGCAGCGCGGCCAGCTGGTCCTCGGCGGTGGCCAGTTCGTTGCTGGCGATGCTCTGTTCCAGCTGCTGCCAGGCATCCGGCTGGGCAGGCGCGACCGGCTGCTCGGCCGGCTTGCTGGAGCAGGCGGCCAGGAACAGGGAAAACGCGGCAACAAGCAGATAACGTGAGGCGAACGGCTTCATTCCTGCGACTCTCTATTTGCGCAAAAAGCGAGCAAGTCTACACCCAGGTGCGCACGCTCGAAAACTGGTCTTGTCAGACCTGCAAGCGATGAAAAGGTTGCAGGGCGCGTCAGCAGGCGCCCTGGAATCTCAGCGTTTCGGCAACGCCAGGCTCAGCAAGAATAGCACTGCCGCACAGACCACGATCGAAGGCCCGGCCGGGGTGTCCTTGAACCAGGACAGCGCCAGGCCGCCACAGACCGCGGTAACCCCCAGCAGGCTGGCGCCCACGGCCATCTGCTCTGGCGAGCGGGCGTGACGCTGTGCCGCGGCGGCCGGGATGATCAGCAGCGAGGTGATCAGCAGCACGCCGACGATCTTCATTGCCACCGCGATCACCACGGCGATCAGCAGCATCAGCGCCAGGCGCAGGCCGGCCACGGGAAGGCCCTCGACCCTCGCCAGCTCCTCGTGCACGGTGACCGCCAGCAGCGGCCGCCAGAACATCGCCAGCAGTACCAGCACCAGCGCGCTGCCACCGAGGATCCAGGCCAGGTCGGTGGTGCTGATCGCCAGCAGGTCGCCGAACAGGTAGGCCATCAGGTCGATGCGCACATCGTGCATGAAGCTCAGCACCACCAGGCCCAGCGACAGGGTGCTGGGGGCGAGGATGCCGAGCAGGGTGTCCGAGGCCAGTGGCTGGCGCTGTTGCAGGGTCACCAGCAGGATCGCCAGCAACAGGCAGCCGACCGTCACCGCCAGCGCCGGGCTGACGTCCAGGGCGAAACCCAGCGCCACGCCGAGCAGCGCGGCGTGGGACAGGGTGTCGCCGAAGTAGGCCATGCGCCGCCAGACCACGAAGGAGCCCAGGGGGCCGGCGACAAGTGCCAGCGACAGGCCGGCAAGCAGGGCGTAGAGAAGAAAATCAGCCATGCTTGCAGTGCTCTCCGTGGACATGGGCGCCGGGGGCGATCACCGAGCCGTGCAGGTCGTGGCTGTGATCGTGATGGTGGTGGTAGATGGCCAGGCTCGGTGCGTTCTGGCCGAACAGCTCGACGAAGGCCGGGTCGTTGCTGACCTGCTCCGGGTGGCCGGAGCAGCACACATGGCGGTTGAGGCAGACCACCTGGTCGGTGGCGCTCATCACCAGGTGCAGGTCGTGGGAGACCATCAGCACGCCGCAGCCATGGCGGTCGCGCAGGCGGGTGATCAGGTTGTACAGCTCGGTCTGGCCGACCACGTCGACGCCCTGCACCGGTTCGTCCAGTACCAGCAGTTCGGGTTCGCGCAGCAGGGCGCGGGCCAGCAGCACGCGCTGCATTTCGCCGCCGGAGATGGTCTGGATCGGGCTGTCGATCACCTGCTCGGCGCCGACTTCCTGCAGCGCCGCCAAGGCTGCCGCGCGGTCTACCCCGGGCACCAGGCGCAGGAAGCGCAGCACCGACAGCGGCAGCGTGGCGTCTACCTGGATCTTCTGCGGCATGTAGCCGATACGCAGTTTCGGCTTGCGCCACACCTTGCCGCGGTGCGGCTTGAGCAGGCCGAGCACGGCGCGCACCAGGGTGGTCTTGCCGGCGCCGTTGGGGCCGATCAGGGTGACGATCTGCCCGGGCGCGACGGCCAGGTCGATGCTGTCGAGCACCGCCTCGCCACCGAAGCTGACGCCGACCTGCTCGAGTCGGATCAGGGCGTCGCTCATGCCTTGCCCCGGCAGTTGCCGCACAGGCCGACCACTTCGACCGTCTGCGTCTCGACGGCGAAGCCCACGGCCTTGGCGCTGCTGACGATGGCGTCGCTGATGCTGTTCTGCTCGAGCTCGATGGCCACATGGCATTCGCGGCAGATCAGGAACTGGCCCTGGTGCGCATGCTCGGGATGACTGCAGCCGATGAAGGCATTGAGGGAGGCGATGCGGTGCACCAAGCCGTTCTCCAGCAGGAAGTCCAGCGCCCGATAGACGGTGGGCGGCGCGGCGCGGCGGCCGTCCTGCTCGCTGAGCACGGCGAGGATGTCGTAGGCGCCCAGCGGCTTGTGGCTCTGCCACACCAGCTCCAGCACGCGGCGGCGCAGGGCGGTCAGGCGCAGGCCCTGACGGTTGCACAACGCGTCGGCCTCGGCCAGCGCACTGTGGACGCAGTGGGAGTGATCGTGGGGACGGTGGGCCAGCGGCGTGATGGACATGGGCAGCGACGGTTCAGGATGGAGACGTTATTATGTTACCTGTTTCTGACGACCCGAGTATCCACCGTGTCCCGATTCCTTGCCCTGTTTGTCGCTTTCATCTCTTTTTCGGCCCACGCCGACGTGCGCGTGCTGACCAGCATCAAGCCTCTGCAGCAGATCGCCGCAGCCGTCCAGGACGGTGTCGGCAGCCCAGACGTGCTGCTGCCGCCGGGGGCTTCCCCGCACAACTACGCGCTGCGCCCCTCCGACGTGCGCAAGGTCGCCGATGCCGACCTGTTGTACTGGATCGGCCCGGACATGGAAGGCTTCCTGCCCCGTGTGCTGAAGAGCCGCGCCAAGTCGACCGTGGCCGTACAGTCGCTGTCAGGCCTGCAACTGCGCCATTTCGGCGAGGACAGCCACTCCCACGACGAGGAAGACCACGACGATCACGACCATGACCACCGTCCGGGCAGCCTTGACGCGCACCTGTGGTTGTCGTCAGTGAATGCCCGGGTGATCGCGACGAAGATGGCCGGCGACCTGGCGACAGCGGATCCGGCCAATGCGCCGCGCTACCAGGCCAACCTCAAGCTGTTCGTCGAGCGCATGGATGCCCTGGATGGGCGGATCAAGCAGCGGGTGGTGGGGATCGCCGGCAAGCCGTACTTCGTGTTCCACGAGGCCTTCGACTACTTCGAGGCCGCTTATGGCCTGAAGCACGCCGGTGTGTTCAGCGTCGCCTCGGAAGTGCAGCCGGGCGCGCAGCACGTCGCGGCCATGCGCAAGCGCCTGCAGGCGGTGGGCAAGACCTGTGTGTTCAGCGAGCCGCCGCTGCGCCCACGCCTGGCCGAGACGCTGACGGCCGGGTTGCCGGTGCGCCTGGCGGAGCTGGATGCGCTGGGGGGCAGCGATGCGGTGGATGCCAGGGGCTATGAGCGTTTGCTGGAGAAGCTGGGCAACGACCTGACCGGCTGCCTGGAACAGCTCTGAGGTTGTAGGCAGATCAGGTGGGAGCGGGCTTGCCCCGCGATAGCGTTGGCAGGCCCGGCGCTATCGCGGGGCAAGCCCGCTCCCACAAATGCCGCTATTGCCTAATCAGAGCGCGAACGGCAGGTGCAGCGCCACCTGCTGGCGCTGCGCCAGGCGCACTTCGAACTCGCTCGGGTCATGGATCATCACGTCCATCCCGGCGAACGCCTGCGCCGCGATCAGGCGCGACAGCCAGAAGCGCACGCAAGCCACCCGCAGCATCACCGGCCACAGCTCGGCCTCGGCGGCGGTGAACGGCCGCAGCGCCGCATAGGCGCCCAGCAGGGCCTGGGCGCGCGGCAGGTCGATGCCGCCCTGCTCGTCCAGGCACCAGTCGTTCACGGTGATGGCGATGTCATACAGCATCGGCCCGGAGCAGGCGTTGTAGAAGTCGATGAGCCCGGTCAGGTGGGTGCCTTCGAACATCACGTTGTCGCGGAACAGGTCGGCGTGCAGGTTGGCCTTGGGCAGGGCGAGGATCTGCGCCTTGTGCGCGGTGATTTCCGCCAGTGCCGGCTGCAACAGCCCTGTCTGTTCCCGGTTCAGGCCCGGCAGCAGCTCGGCGCCAGATTCCAGCATCCAGTCCAGGCCACGGTCGGTGCGGCGCTCGATGATGTGCTCGCGGGTAGCCAGGTGGATATGCGCCAACAGCTCGCCGACCTGGGCGCAGTGCTGGTTGTTCGGAGCCTTGATGTGCTTGCCCGAAAGCCGTGGCTGCAGAAGAGCCGGCTTGCCGCACAGTTCGCGCAGGCCGTTGCCGTCGCGGTCGCGCACGGCGTAGGGCACCGGCATGTCGGCAGCGTGCAGCACGTCGAGCAGTTCGATGAAGAACGGCATGTCTTCAGCCGGCCCGCGCTCGATCAGTGTGAGGACGAACTCCCCCTTTTCCAGGCTGACGAAGAAATTGCTGTTCTCGGTACCGGCGGCGATGCCCTGGAAGTCGAGCAGGCGACCCAGCTCGTACGGCGCCAGAAAGGTTTCCAGCTCAGGCCGGGACACAGGGGTGAAGACTGACATGTTGAAGAATTGCCCATGCGGGCACTTCCGCCGGAAGTGCCTGGTTGATAAGAACGATACGCGTTACTAGCTTACCACTCGAAGATCTTCCAGGACGGAATCAGCATGTCCGGCTGGTCGGAACGAATGAAATTGCCTTCGGAGCCATCGGCGCGTACCAGGAAATAAGGCTTGCCGTTCTTCGGCGTGACCTTGATCGCATACAGGAAGCCGTTTTGACGGTACTCCTGGATGGTCTTGTCGCCTTCCGTGCGAATGGTTACATCGGGATCGGCCGATGGGGCTTCGTCCGCCGCCAGGGTGACGACCGGCATGGTGGCCAGCAGACCGAGCAGTAACAGGCGAATGGGTGTGCGCATGATAACCTAGTCCTTTTGTCGTCATTGATCCGGCTATTCTAGCGCCGGACCCGTCGAAAAGGTTGATTCTCCTCATGAGCCAAGCGCCCCTCGTCCTGGTGGACGGTTCGTCCTACCTCTACCGCGCCTTTCACGCGCTGCCGCCGCTGACCACCTCCAAGGGCATGCCCACCGGCGCGGTCAAGGGCGTGCTGAACATGCTCAAGAGCCTGCGCAAGCAGTACCCGGACAGCCTGTTCGCGGTGGTTTTCGACGCCAAGGGCGGGACCTTCCGCGACGCCATGTTCGCCGAGTACAAGGCTAACCGCCCGAGCATGCCCGACGACCTGCGGGTGCAGGTCGAGCCGCTGCACGCCAGCGTCCGCGCCCTCGGCTACCCGCTGCTGTGCGTCGAAGGCGTGGAGGCCGACGACGTCATCGGCACCCTGGCGCGCAGCAGCGCCGCCGGCCGCCCGGTGATCATCTCGACCGGCGACAAGGACATGGCCCAGTTGGTGGACGGTCACGTCACCCTGGTCAACACCATGACCGGCAGCGTGCTGGACATCGCCGGCGTGCACGAGAAGTTCGGCGTAGGTCCCGAGCACATCATCGACTTCCTCGCCCTGATGGGCGACAAGGTCGACAACATCCCCGGCGTGCCGGGCGTTGGCGAGAAGACCGCGGTCGGCCTGCTGACCGGTATCGGCGGTGGCCTGCGCGACCTGTACGACAACCTCGACAAGGTGCCGGCCCTGGCCATCCGTGGCGCCAAGACCCTGCCGGCCAAGCTCGAGGAGCACCGCGACGCGGCCTTCCTGTCCTACGAGCTGGCGACCATCAAGTGCGATGTCGAGCTGGATGTCGAAGTGGACGCCCTGGTCTGCGGCGAGCCGGACCGCGAGGCGCTGCTGGCGCTGTACACCGAGATGGAGTTCAAGAGCTGGGTGGCCGAAGTCCAGCGCAGCGCGCCCAAGGCCGGTGACAGCGTTGCTGCCGACGTTGAGCCTGTGGCCGAGAAGGTCGAGCCGAAGTACGAGACCATCCTCGACCAGGCGCGTTTCGACGCCTGGCTTGAGAAGCTGCGCCAGGCGCCGCTGTTCGCCTTCGACACCGAGACCACCGGCCTCGACGCGCAGCAGGCGCAACTCGTTGGCCTGTCGTTCGCCGTCGAGCCCCACGAGGCCGCCTATGTGCCGCTGGCCCACGATTACGAAGGCGCCCCCGCCCAGCTCGACCGTGACGCCGTGCTGCTGGCCCTCAAGCCCCTGCTGGAAGACCCGGCCAAGGGCAAGATCGGCCAGAACGCCAAGTACGACATCAATATCCTGGCCAACGGCAGCCCGGCCATCCTGATGCGCGGCGTGGCCTACGACACCATGCTCGAGTCCTACGTGTTCAACTCCACCGCCACTCGCCACGACATGGACAGCCTGGCGCAGAAGTACCTGGACCACTCCACCATCGCTTTCGAGGATATCGCCGGCAAGGGCGCCAAACAGCTGACCTTCAACCAGATTCATCTGGACAAGGCCGGCCCCTATGCCGCCGAGGACGCCGACATCACCCTGCGCCTGCACCACGCGCTGCAGGCGCGCCTGGCCGAGACACCCAGCGTGCAGCCGGTGTTGATGGACATCGAGATGCCGCTGGTACCGGTGCTGGCCCGCATCGAGCGCCAGGGCGCACTGGTGGATGCCGCGCTGCTCAAGGTGCAGAGCGGCGAGCTGGGAGCAAAGATGGTCGAGCTGGAACGCGAGGCGTTCGAGCTGGCGGGCGAGACGTTCAACCTGGGCTCGCCCAAGCAGCTGGGGGGGATCCTCTACGACAAGCTGGGCATGCCGGTGCTGAGCAAGACCGCCAAGGGCCAGCCGTCCACCGCCGAGGCGGTGCTCGATGAGCTGGCCGAGCAAGGCTACCCGCTGCCCAAGGTGCTGATGCAGTACCGCAGCCTGAGCAAGCTCAAGAACACTTACACCGACAAGCTGCCCGAGCAGATCAACCCGCGCACCGGACGCATCCACACCTCCTACCAGCAGGCCGTGGCCGCCACCGGGCGCCTGTCGTCCAACGACCCGAACCTGCAGAACATCCCGATCCGTACCGCCGAAGGTCGGCGCATTCGCCAGGCTTTCGTCGCCAGCCCCGGCTACCGCCTGCTGGCGGCGGACTACTCGCAGATCGAGTTGCGCATCATGGCCCACCTGGCCAAGGACGAGGGCCTGCTGCATGCCTTCCGCAATGACCTGGATGTGCACCGCGCCACCGCCGCCGAAGTGTTCGGCGTCGCCCTCGAGAATGTCACCAACGACCAGCGCCGCAGCGCTAAGGCGATCAACTTCGGCCTGATCTACGGCATGAGCGCGTTCGGCCTGGCCAAGCAGATCGGCGTCGACCGCAAGCAGTCCCAGGACTACATCGACCGCTACTTCGCCCGTTACCCCGGCGTGCTGGCCTACATGGAGCGCACCCGCGCCCAGGCCGCCGAGCAGGGCTTCGTCGAAACCCTGTTCGGCCGTCGCCTGTACCTGCCGGACATCAACGCCAAGAACCCGGCCCTGCGCAAAGGCGCCGAGCGCACCGCGATCAACGCCCCGATGCAGGGGACCGCGGCGGACATCATCAAGCGCGCCATGGTGGCGGTGGACAACTGGCTGGCCGACAGCAAGCTGGATGCGCGCGTTATCCTGCAGGTGCACGACGAACTGGTGCTGGAGGTGCGCGAGGACCTGGTCGAACGGGTGAAAGATGAAATCCGTGTCCACATGAGTGGCGCGGCGCAGCTGGATGTACCGCTGCTGGTGGAAGTAGGCGTTGGCGCGAATTGGGACGAAGCTCACTAAACGCTGCGTGAAAGCTGTGTAGGATCTGCGGCGTAGTGTCGCGGATCCGGTGCTGGCCTCGGGCCTTAGATCGGGAGTTTCATGAAACTATCGCAAATAGTTTCGAGGGGCTTGGAACTAAACCGGTGAACCGCCACTCAGAGGTACTGAATGGCTGGTGAAGCCTTTCGATGCTCCTATGTTGTGTTAAGTGTTGGCAGATATCTGGACCCCGCCCTAGCGGTCCGGACTTGGACCCCGAACTTCCCCCTCCCCATACGAAGTCCGGGGTTTTTTTTGCCCGGAATTCGGCGTTTTGGCTGGATGCAGACCCTGTGGGAGCGGGTTTACCCGCGAATGCGGCGGTGAACCCAGCATCGCATTCGCGGGTAAACCCGCTCCCTCAGAAGTTGTACCAGCCTTCAAGCCACCGGCTTGTCTTCCAGCTCCATCCAGTCCGCCAGCACCCCGTAGGCCTCCTCCAGCCCCAGGCGCTTGGGCGCCGAGAACAGCTGGATGGTCGCCGTATCGCCCCAGCCCTTGCGGATTTCCGCCTGCACCTTGAGCAGGGTGTTCTTGCCGGCGCCGTGGGTGAGCTTGTCGGCCTTGGTCAGCAGGATGTGCATGGGCATGCCGCTGGCCTTGGCCCAGTCGAGCATCATCTTGTCGAAGTCGGTCATCGGGTGGCGGGTGTCCATCATCAGGATCACCCCGCGCAGGCACTCGCGGCTGCCCAGGTAGGCTTCCAGGTGTTTCTGCCAGTGCTGCTTGAGCGGAATCGGCACTTTTGCATAACCGTAGCCCGGCAGGTCGACCAAACGCCGTTCATCGTCCAGACTGAAGAAATTCAGCAGCTGGGTGCGCCCGGGGGTCTTCGAGGTGCGCGCCAGGCTGGCGTGGGTCAGGGTGTTGAGGGCGCTGGATTTACCGGCGTTGGAACGGCCGGCGAAAGCCACCTCGTAACCCTGGTCTTCGGGGCATTGTTCGACCTTGGCGGCGCTGAGGGCGAATTTGGCTTTCTGGCAGAGGCCGAGGATGGGGTTCTTGACTTGCATGGGATTTCCGATGTGGGTGTTGCCCAGCGCTGGAGGCGTAGGACCAGGCCTGGCAAGCGGTGTCGTTTCCGTTTGGCTGGCGGAAGTATATAATGCCCCAGTTTTTGTGTGCTCATTCGCCCAGCGAAGGCAATTGAGCATGGGGTGTCGAACAATAGCTCGCGCAACAGAACGCAGCGCGGCCCCCAACCCTGTCAGGTCGTTTCGCATGGCGAAATGGCTGCTTGCTGTCGGTATGTTCCTGCCGTTTTTCAGCGCACAGGCTACACAGGATCCCGAGGCGTTGTACAACCGCACGTGCGCGGCCTGTCACGCCGGACAACTGCCCCAGGCACCCAAAAGCGGTGACCGGGCGGCCTGGGAGCCAAGGCTGGCGCGAGGCATGGAGCAACTGGTGGTGCATGTTACACAGGGTTTCAAGGCTATGCCGCCGCGTGGATTGTGCATGGACTGCAGTGCCGAGGACTACCGTTTGGTCATCCTTTGGATGAGCGGCAGTCCCGATACATAACATTTCACCCTTAGCCGTGTTGGATTAGCTGATGAACAAACTATTCGTGAGTCTGCTGTTGACCATGGGGGTCGCAGGTGCGGCAACTGCTGCGGGACCCATCAAAGGCGATGCTGCTGCCGGTCAGGCCAAAACAGCTGTCTGTGGGGCCTGCCACAACCCTGACGGCAACAGCCTGGCACCGAACTTCCCGAAACTCGCCGGCCAAGGTGAGCCCTACCTGAACAAGCAGCTGCATGACATCAAGGACGGCAAGCGTACCGTGCTGGAGATGACCGGCATGCTGGCCAACTTCAACGACCAGGACCTGGCCGATATCGCCGCCTACTTCGCCAGCCAGAAAGGCAGCGTGGGCGCCGCCGACCCGAAACTGGTCGAGCGCGGCCGTGCCCTGTTCAATGGCGGCAACCTCGAGAAAGGCATGCCTGCCTGCACCGGTTGTCACTCGCCTAACGGCGCGGGCATCGCCCTGGCGAAATTCCCGCACCTGAGCGGCCAGCACGCGCAGTACGTCGGCAAGCAGCTGACCGACTTCCGCGAAGGCAACCGCACCAACGACGGCGACGCCATGACCATGCGCACCATCGCCGGCAAGCTGAGCAACAAGGACATCGAAGCGCTGTCCAGCTACATTCAGGGCTTGCACTGATCCAGTTGCCCTGGGATTGAGGATTGTGTGGGAGCGGGCTTGCCCCGCGATCTGGGCCGCGTGATCATCGCATTAACCCGCGTTAACACTCGGTTAATGCATCAGCGCTAAAGATGAAAAGGGCAGCCCAGGCTGCCCTTTTTTCTGCCCATGGCCGTACACTACAGAACTCAAGCCCTTCCCGGCCTGTCCTACACAGGTCGCGTCGAGGCGACCAAAGACTGCTCAGGAGTAAAGCATGCGTAAACTGATTCTCAGCGCCGCGCTGGTCGCCGCCAGCGTATTCGGTATGGCCGCCGTGCAGGCCGCGGAGCCTGCCACCGCCGGCAAGGAATATATCGAGCTGAGCAACCCCGTTCAGGTGTCGGTGCCTGGCAAGATCGAAGTCGTCGAGCTGTTCTGGTACGGCTGCCCGCACTGCTACCACTTCGAACCGGTCATCAACCCCTGGGCTGAAAAACTTCCGAAGGACGTCAACTTCAAACGCATCCCGGCCATGTTCGGCGGCCCATGGGATGCCCATGGCCAGATGTTCCTGACCCTCGAAGCCATGGGCGTGGAGCACAAGGTTCACGCCGCGGTATTCGACGCCATCCAGAATCAGCGCAAGCGCCTGACCGACCCGAACGACATGGCCGACTTCCTGGCCACCCAGGGCGTGGACAAGGACAAGTTCCTGGCCACCTTCAACTCCTTTGCCATCAAGGGCCAGGTCAACCAGGCCAAGGAGCTGGCCAAGAAGTACGAAATCACCGGCGTGCCGAGCATGGTCGTCAACGGCAAGTACCGCTTCGACCTGGGCACTGCCGGTGGTCCAGAAGGCGTGCTGAACGTTGCCGACCAGCTGATCGCCAAGGAGCGCGCCGCTAAGTAAGCGGCGATTGCCATGCGCTTGCGTGCCACGCGAGGCATCGGCCTGCCCCAGCCGCAGGTCAACGAGCATCACCTGCGGGCCTCTGGCCTGCCGGAGGATGGTCGCCTGCGGCTGCTCAGCTTCAATATCCAGGTCGGCATCAGCACCGAGCGTTATCGGCACTATGTCACCCGCAGCTGGCAGCACCTGCTGCCGCACAACGGGCGCGCCGGCAACCTGCAGAAGATCGGCGACCTGCTCGGCGACTTCGACCTGGTGGCCCTGCAGGAAGCCGACGGCGGCAGCCTGCGCTCCGGCTTTGTCAACCAGGTCGAGCACCTTGCCCAGTTGGGCGCCTTCCCCTACTGGTACCAGCAGCTCAACCGCAACCTCGGGCGTTTCGCCCAGCACAGCAACGGCGTGCTCAGCCGCCTCAAGCCCCAGCACCTGGAAGACCACCCCTTGCCCGGCCCGTCCGGCCGCGGGGCGATACTGGTGCGCTTCGGCGAGGGCGAGGATGCGCTGATCGTGGTGATGATGCACCTGGCCCTTGGCGCCAAGACCCGCGCCCGTCAGCTGGCCTACATCCGCGAGCTGATTGGTGGCTATCGCCACCAGATCCTCATGGGTGACATGAACACCCATGCCAACGACCTGATCGAGCACTCACCACTGCGTGACCTGGGCCTGATCGCGCCCCAGGTCGAGGCCACCTTCCCCAGTTGGCGCCCCCAGCGTTGCCTGGACCATATCCTGCTCAGCCCGAGCCTGACACTCGAGCGAGTCGAGGTGTTGGCGCAGCCCATTTCCGACCACCTCCCGGTTGCCGTCGAGATCCGATTGCCTGATGCCCTGACTGTGGATACGCTGCCGGTCCTGAGTTAGTCCTGCCTGGGCGAATCCAGCACTCAAGTGTTGGGCTTTTCCGCCGAAATCCAGTGATTGCAGGACTAGATGCCACTACCCGTTGCGGATCCAGGCATGACCGAAGAAGCCGAGCGCTGGAAAGAAAAATACCTCAAGAGCATCGAGCAGCAGGAAAAGCTCGAGCGGCGCTGGGAAGCCCGTCTCGACCTGCTGCGTCGTGGCCTGGTGCGCAGCACCCTGGCGGCTGAAGGTAGCGACAAGACCGTTGACCAGTGCATGAAGGAAATGCGCGAGGTCATCCGCAGCGACAACATGGATGCCGGCCTCGCCGGGCTGATTCCACGCCTGGAAAAAGCCGTGCTCGACTCCGAGCAGCGCCGTGAGACCCGCATGAACCAGGTCAGCGAGGCGCTGACTGCACTGGTTACCCAGCTGCAGACCCTGCCGCTGCCGGGCGAGGTGTCGCGGCCGCTGAAAAAACTGGCGAAGAAGCTCGACGGTGGGGTCAGCCAGTCCCGCGAACTGCCGCCCTTGCTGGGTGAGCTCAGCGGCTTGCAGGGGCGCGCCCTGAGCGCGGTGCAAAAGCCCGAGGACGAAGCCCGCCCGGGTTTCCTGCAACGCCTGTTCGGTGGCCGTGACGAGGCCCCGGGCGAGCTGGTGCCTGCGCCTGTGGCCGTCGAAATACCTGTGCCTGCGGCGCAGGAGTCTCCCGTCATCGCGCCTGAGGCGCAGGCCAGGGATGCCGATGAACTGCATGCTCTGGCACCTGTGCCACCTGTGCCACCTGTGCCACCTGTGCCGCCTGTCACGCCTGAGCCTGAGCAGGAGCACACCGCGCCTGCCGAATTGCCCGAACCGGAACCCGAGCCGGAAATTGAACTGCCCGGTCCAGCGTTGGTTGAAACCACGCCAGTGCCCGTTGTCGAATCGAAAGCCGAACCTCAAGCCGAGGTGGAGCCCGTTGACGTAGCGGTTGCTGAGCCCGTGGCGCTTGTCGAGGACGTGCAACCCGTATCGGATGAGCTGGAACCTGCGGCAGATGAGGTTATCGGCGAAGACGGCCCTTATGCTCTCCCCGACGCGGTCGAGCCACCGTACAGCCAGGTCGCCGCCCATATCGAGCAGACCCTGATCGGCCTGCTCGATGACCTCAGCCTGCCGGAGCGCCACAAGGCCCAGGCCCAGGAGATGCGCGAGCGGGTTTCACGGGGGCTGAACTGGTACGAGCTGATTCCGGTCCTGGATGACCTGGCCGTGCTCATGCTGGCGATCACCGACAGTGGCCAGCATGAGTTCGAAGCCTACCTGCAACAGCTCAACGAGCGCCTGGAGACCTTCCAGAGCCATCTGCACGAAGCCAGCGCCGGCCATGCCGACAACAGCTCCGCCGCCCGCGAGCTGGACAGCCAGTTGCGCGAGCAGGTCGATGGCCTGCAAAGCAGCGTGCAGGGCGCCGTCGATGTCGACAGCCTCAAGCACATCCTGGAGAACCGTCTCGAGGGCCTGCTGGTGACCATGGACGATCACCAGCATGAGCGCGACCGCCGCGAGCACGAGCTGGCCAGCCGCCTGCAAGGCCTGGCCGAACGCGTGGCGAGCATGGAGCAGGAGGCCCTCGGTTACCGCGAGCACCTGGAGGAGCAGCGCCAGAAAGCCATGATTGATCCGCTTACCGGCCTGCCCAACCGTGCAGCCTGGAGTGAACAGGTCGAACGCGAGGTACTCGACTGGCAGGAGAACGGCGGTCACCTGGCCATGGCCATCCTCGACCTCGACCATTTCAAGCGCATCAACGACGGCTATGGTCACCTGGCGGGCGACAAGGTGCTGAAGATCGTTGCCGAGCAGTTGCGCAAGCGCCTGCGCGGGCGCGACTTCATCGCCCGCTTCGGCGGCGAGGAGTTCGTCCTGCTGTTGCCGCAGACTTCACCGCCGGCTGCGGCGCAGGTGGCCGAAGCGCTGCGGGCGGCCATCGAGGCCTGCCCGTTCCACTTCAAGGGCGAGCGGGTGGTCATCACCACCTCCATCGGCATCAGTGCCTTCCGCTCCGGCGAGCGTGGCGACCAGGTGCTCAAGCGCGCTGACGAGGCGTTGTATCGGGCCAAGGAGCAGGGGCGCAATCGGGTGGAGCAGGGTTAGACGGGATCAGGGTGAGCAAACGTGTCGGGCACGTTATACTGTAGCATTGTCGCCGCTGACTCCATCACGTGCCCCTTGCAATGAAAAGACTCTTCACCGCCCTGCTCCTGCTGGCCCTGGCAGGTTGTTCCAGTGGCCTGCGCATCGACCGCAGCCACCCCTCGGCCAACCAGGACAGCCGTATCCAGTTTGTCGTGCTGCATTACACCAATGCCTCGCTGGAGCGTTCCCTCGCCCTGTTGACCCATGGCGAAGTCAGCAGCCACTACCTGATCGGTGACGGCCCGGCCACGGTGTATCAGCTGGTGGACGAGAACCGCCGCGCCTGGCACGCCGGGGACAGCCAGTGGCAGGGTCGCACCTGGCTCAATTCCAGCTCCATTGGCATCGAGATCGTCAACGAGGGGTATACCGACACGCCGACCGGGCGGGTCTGGCATCCGTACAGCGAAGCGCAGGTGCAGGCGCTGATCGCGCTGCTCAAGGATATCGTCAAGCGCAACAACATCGATCCGCGCCACATCATCGGCCACAGCGACATCGCGCCGTTGCGCAAGCTCGATCCCGGCCCGCTGTTCCCCTGGAAGCGCCTGGCCGACGCTGGGCTGGGCATCTGGCCGGACGCCGCTTCGGTGGCGCGGCAGCAGGCCTATTTCGAGGTCAATCCACCGAGCGTCACCTGGTACCAGCAGCAGCTGGCGCGCTTCGGCTACGCCATCGACCAGACTGGCGAGCTGGATGTTTCCACCCGGCATGTGATCGCCGCCTTCCAGATGCGCTTCCGCCCGCAGCGCTTCGACGGTGTGCCGGATGCGCAGACTGCGGCGATGTTGCAGGTGCTCAACCGCAAACGCTAATACGATTTTTTGAACGTTCAGCGTGGGAGCGGGCTTGCCCCGCGATGCGATGCATGGCACCGGCTTCGCCGGTGATCGCGGGGCAAGCCCGCTCCCACGCTGGTAGTGCCTGCACCTTTTCTTCCTGTGTAACAGCGCAACATAAATCGCTGGGCGATCTTCGACAGGGTCCCTCCACTCGCCCAGCGGCCGCGCCAAGCTCCGATTCAGTTGCTATACCTTTGGTATTCAACTGGATGCCACGCATGTTTGACCTCCTCGCTTCGGTGCGTCAATTTTTCCACCGACCCTGGCTGTTGGCCGCGCTCGCGGCGTTGGCCAGTGCCGTGCTGTTGCTGGCGATCAGCGTCAACGTCGCCTTGCAGCAGATGAAGCAGAGTGAAAGCGCGCAGATGAACGCCCAGGGTGAGCGTTTCCTGGAGCGCCTGGAGCAGGTGTTCGGTCAGTTGCGCGAGGGCGTGGACCAGCTTCAGGCGCAACCCCTGCGTGGCTGTGACCCGCAGATGCTGGCGCAACTGCAGCAGGTGGCGCTGAAGTCGCGGTTCATCTACGAGGCGTCCTATGTGGAAGGCTCGCTGGCCTGTTCGAACCGCGGCGGCCAGCGGACTATCGAACCTTTGCGCAGCCCTGATATCCAGGGCCCGACCTACAGCTACTGGCTCAACACCACCACCGAGCCCAACGAGAACCTCGCGGCGCTGATGCTGGGCCGGGGCCGCTTCGTGGTGTCGACCTCCCGTGGCCATCTCACCGACGTGGTCGACCTGCCCCCGGGCGGCAGCCTGCTGGTGGTGCTGGACCGGGGCACGCGGGCCATTCCGGTGCTGGGGCCGGCGCAACCCTGGCCACCGATCGCCGATTGGCCGCCGCCGCAGGGCAAGTCGCTGATCGAACTGCCCGACCGTCTGGTCTATCGCATGTCCACCAAGTCGCCGGACTACCAGCTGGTGCTGATCGCCCCTCGTGCCAGCCTGCCCCTGAAGCTCAACGGCCTGCTCTGGTTGCTGTTCCCCGGCAGCCTGGTGCTGGCGGCGTGCATCGGCTGGCTGGTGCTGCAACTGATCCTGCAGCGCCGCTCGATGAGCTCGGAGCTGCAGCAGGCCTTGCGCCGGGGCGAACTGCAGGTGCTGTACCAGCCGATCTTCGAGCTGGACAGCCGCCGCTGCGTCGGGGCCGAGGCGCTGGTGCGCTGGCGCCGCCCGGACGGCAGCCTGACCAGCCCGGAGCTGTTCATTCCCCTGGCGGAGAACACCGGGCAGATTCGCCAGATAACCGATTTCGTCCTGCAGCGGGTGCTCGAGCAACTGGGGCAGTTGTTGCGGGCCAACCGCCAGCTGTACATCTCGGTTAACCTGGCGGCCTGCGATGTCATGGCGCCGCGTATCGGCCGGGTGGCGGCGCGGCTGTTGGCCCATCATCGGGTGGCGCCCCGGCAGATTGCCTTCGAGGTGACCGAACGCGGGCTGATCGACGTGGTGGTGGCGCGGGACAACCTGCAGGCCCTGCGCGACGTGGGGCACCAGGTGTTGATCGATGACTTCGGCACCGGCTATTGCAGCCTGGCCTACTTGCAGACATTGCCCGTGGACTGCCTGAAGATCGACAAGTCGTTCATCGACGCCCTCGGCCATGACGCCGCCAGCAGCGGCGTGGCGCCGCACATCATCCGCATGGCCCACGACCTGCACCTGCGGGTGATCGCCGAGGGCATCGAGTCCGAGGACCAGGCGGTGCTGCTCAACAGCGAGGGGGTCAACTATGGCCAGGGCTGGTTGTTCGCCCATCCGCTGAACGCGCGCCAGTTTGCCGAGCTGATTACCCGGGGGCGGCGGGTGGCGGGGCGGCGGATCGATGATGAGCCTTGAGGCTGGACTGCCTGCGCCAGCCTCATCGCTGCGCAAGCCCAACACACAGCTCAGTGATTTAGCTTGCCCCTGTTGGAGCAAATGTCTTGCTCAACTTTTAGAATCTGGCGCGATACCTGTGGGAGCGGGTTTACCCGCGAAGAATCCAGCGCGGTGCCTGGCACCGGCTTCGCCGGTGTTCGCGGCGGTGCGGCGGTCCGATAAACCCGCTCCCACCGAAAATGTCTGTCAGACCGGTAAGGCCATATAGAACTGCGTGCCCTGCCCTGGCCGTGAGAACACCCCCATCCGCCCGCCATGCAGCTGGACGATCTCCTTGCACAGCGCCAGGCCCAGGCCGGCCCCGCCCTTTTTGCGCCCGACCTGCACGAACGGCTCGAAGATTCGCCCTTGCTGGCCGTAGGCGATACCTTCGCCATTGTCCTCGACGCTGATGATCACCCGCTCTGCATGGCGCCTTGCGTGCAGGCGGATGCGCCCGCCGCTGCCGGTGTGGCGGATGGCGTTGTGCAGCAGGTTGTCGAGCACCCGGTCGAGTTGCGCGACGTCGGCCTGGATACGCGGCAGCGGCGGTTCCAGCTCGCGTACCAGCTCGATCTGCTTGCCCGAGGCCTGTTCGGCAAAGCGTGCCTGGGCGCGCTCGAACAGTTCGTCGAGGGCACAGGGGGCCAGCTCCAGCTTCTGCAGGCCGCTTTGATAGCGGGAGAAGTTGAGCAGGTCGTTGATCAGTTGGGTGAGGCGCTGCATCTCCTCGGCGATGGTCTCGAGCAGGTCGTTTTCCCGCGCCTCGGGCGGGAAACTGACCCGCTCGCGCAGCAGGCCGAACGCCATGTGCATGCCGGTGACCGGCGTGCGCAGTTCGTGGGAGGCGCGCAGCACGAACTCGCTGCGTACCCGCTCGAAGGCACGCTGTTCGGTGACATCGTGCAGCACCATCACCGCGCCGAGGATCGGTCCCTCGGGGTGGCTGACCGGGGTCAGGCTGTAGGTCAGCAGGCGGGTTTCCTCATCCACCTCCAGGCTCAGGTCGTCCGGCGGGCGGTCCAGGCTGCCGCCGCGCAGCACCTGGCGTAGCTGCTTCTCCAGCTCCGGGCGCTGCAGGGCCTCGGCCAGGCTTGCGCCGAGCCGGCTCGGGTCCCAGCCGAGCTGGCGCTGGGCCACCGGGTTGAGGTGTTCCAGGCGGCCCTGGCGATCGATGATCAGCAGGCCGTCGTCGATGCTGTCGAGCACTGCCTGCAGGCGCTGCTGGCCGGCCTGCAGTTCGTCGATGTTGGTGGCCTGGTGCTTGCGCAGGGCATCGGCCATCAGGCCGAAGCGGCGGGTCAGCTGGTTGAGCTCGGTGGCCTGGGTCACCGGCAGGGTGACGTCGAAATTGCCCTGGCCGACCTGGTCGGCGGCCTTGGCCAGCGCCTCGATCGGCTGGCCGAAGCGGCGGGCGATGTTGTGCGCGGTAATGAAACCGAGCACCAGCACGGTGAGGCCCATCAGCCCCAGCAAGCCGCTGATCAGCAGGGCGCGGTCGCGTGATTTCTCCTCGCTGCGGGCGATGTGCTCCAGGGCCTGGCGGTGAGAGTCCAACAGGTCGCTACGGACCTGGTTGAAGGCGGCGCCGAGGGGTTGGTCCACGCCCATGCTGCGGGCGGGTGTGGGGCTCTGCCGGTAGGCCTGGACGAACGCCTGGTAGTTGCTGGCGGCCTTGCTGAAACCCGTGCGCTCGCCGCCCTGCTCCAGCCCCTGCTTGAGCAGGGCCTGGAATTGGTCCTGCAAGGTCACCAGGCTGGCCGGGGCGGTGTCCTCGTCGAGGATCAGGTTCAACTGCTCACCCAGGTTTTGCCGCAGCTTCAGGCCCAGCTCCAGGGTGTGGGTGGTGTCCTGCACCACGCGCTGCTGCAGGGCTGCCATCTGCAGCACGCTGAACAGCCCCAGCATCAGCCCCAGCAGGGCTACCGTGACCAGCGCCGAAATGCTGAGGAACAGCCGCGTGCGCAGCTTCATCGGCCATTTCATAGGTTGTACTGCTTGCGCTTGCGGTACAGGGTGGAGGCGTCGATGCCGAGGGTCTTGGCCGCCTGGTCGAGGGTGTCGCTGGTGGCCAGCACCGCGCCGATATGGGCGCGTTCCAGTTCATCCAGGCTCAGCGCCGCGCCGACCCTGGGTGCGTTGCTGACGGACTGCTCGGCCATGCCCAGGTGGCTGATCTCCACCCATTCCTGTGGGCAGATGATGCTGGCCCGTTCGATCACGTTGCGCAGTTCGCGAATATTGCCCGGCCAGCGGTAGTTGAGCAGCGCGGCCCGGGCTTCGTCGCTGAAGCCGCGGGCCGGGCGCGAGTATTCCTTGACGAAGCGGGCCAGGAAACGGTCGGCCAGGGTCAGGATGTCCTCGCTGCGCTCGCGCAGCGGCGGCAGGTGCAGGGTGATGACGTTCAACCGGTACAGCAGGTCTTCACGGAAGCGGTTCTCGCGGACCATCTCGTCGAGATTGAGGTTGGTGGCCGCGAGGATCCGCACGTCCGCCCGACGGGTGACCGGATCGCCGACCCGCTCGTATTCCTTGTCCTGGATGAAACGCAGCAGTTTCGGTTGCAGCGTGAGGGGAAAATCGCCGATTTCGTCGAGAAACAGCGTGCCACCATCGGCCTGGCTGACCCGCCCCAGGGTGCTCTCGCTGGCACCGGTGAAGGCACCACGGGTGTGGCCGAACAGCTCGCTCTCCATCAGCTCGGCATTCAGCGAGGGGCAGTTGATGGTCACGCAGGCCTTGCGCGCCCGCTTGCTCCAGCCATGGATGGCACGGGCCAGCTCGCCCTTGCCGGTGCCCGACTCGCCGAGGATGAGGATGTTGGCGTCGGTGGTCGCCACCTGGCGCGCGGTTTCCAGCACCGCCATCATCGCCGGGCTATGGGAGTCCAGGCCGTCCTTGGGTTTGCGTACCTCGCCTTCCAGGGCTTCCAGGCGCGCCGACAGCTGCCGCACCTCCAGCTGCTTGGCGGTGGCCAGGCGCAGCTGGTCGGGGCTGCAGGGCTTGACCAGGTAGTCGGCGGCGCCGGCCTGGATGGCATCCACCGCGGTGTCGATGGCCGAGTGGGCGGTGACGATCACCACCCGCATCCACGGTGCCTGGATGCGCATCTGCGCCAGCACGTCCAGGCCATTGTCCTCGCCCAGGCGCAGGTCAAGGAAGCACAGGTCGAACACCTGGCGCTGCAACAGGGTCTCAGCCTGGGAGGCGCTGTTGGCGGTCGCCACGCTGTAGCCCTCGTCCTCGAGGCAATAGCGGAAGGTACGCAGGATGGCGGACTCGTCATCCACCAGCAGAATGCGGCCTTGGTTGTCCTGGGCTGATTCCATTTCCTGCGCTCCTTTGGGATTGATCTCAATTAGTGTCGGAAAAATCGGGCAAGTTGCATGGTCGATTCTGATTGATTCCGCTCCATGCATGCTAGCCGTACGCCTTCATGATGGCTAAGTGACTGAAAAATCTGAAGTTGATTGTTGGCAACTGGCTGGCATGAGGGTTGCGGGAGTCCCCGGTTGAGGTATGCGAAAGGAGGTTTCGTGATGTCGATATACCCTCGAGCGGCCGTGCTGGCGGCCTGTGCACTGGCGATGATCGCCCCGGCCCTGGCCGACCCGGTACAGGATGCGCGCCTTGAAGGCGCCCTGCAGACGGCCCTGTCCCTCAACCCCATGCTCAACGCCTTCCCTATAAAAGTAGTGGTTGATGGCCAGCGCGCGCGGCTGTCGGGTGAGGTGGAGAATTCGGTCGAGCGATCCTTGGCCGAACAGCTAGCGCTGGCCACGCGCGGGATCGAGCAGGTAGACAATCAGCTGCAAGTGGAGCCTGGGTTGGTGGACAGGCCGCTGGAGCTACGCGCCTATGCGCAGCGCCTGGAGGATGTCACCTTGGCAGCTGTGGTTCGCGCACGGTTGCTGTGGAGTCGTGTAACGGAAAAAGCTGCAATCGAGGTGGAAAGCCGCGAGGGTGTCGTGACCTTGCGAGGCAAGGTCGACAGCCCTGAGGCCAAGGACCTCGCTGGAGTGCTCGCGCGAACGACCGATGGTGTGCACATGGTCAACAATCTGGTCAGCCTGGACAGCACGGCCCTGGCCAAGGCAAGGGAGAAACCTGTTGATGCCCCAGACGGCCCGCAGCCTGGCGACAGTTGGATCGTCGACAAGATCCAGGCCAGCTACCGCTTCAGCCGAAACCTCGACGGTTTGAATATCAAGGTGTCCAGCGACAAAGGAATAGTCAGGCTATCGGGTGAAGTGGTCAGCAGCGAGCAGAAGACCATAGCCGTGGAGGTCGCGAGGCAGATCGTTGGTGTGCGGGGGGTGGATGGCGATCTGCTGAAGGTCGCGACCAAGGTAGAGGGTTGATCGTGCAAATCGCACGACCCGTTTTCGGGGCATCGTGCAGGATACGTTCCTAATTAATATCGTGTAATTAGATAACTATATGATTTAAAAAGATATTTTTGTCTTGTTAAGGCTGGCATGCAGGCTGCAATGACCTTTGCAGAATGGATAACAAGCACAGCAGGAGGAGCCGGCATGAATCGCCCCCAAGACAATCGTACGCAGAGCGCTGTAGTCCCCCTGTACCAGCTGTTGTTCCTCGGCATGGCCCTGCTGCTCACCCTGGCGGCGGGCCTCTTCTACCACAGCTGGCAGACCGCCCGGCTGGCCGAGCAGGTGGCGGTGCAGACCGCGCTGTTGACGCAAATGCGGGCAACCCATGCCACCACCCTGGTCAAGGCCGCCGAGCCGCTGCCCAGTGCCGACACCGCGCCTGCCGTGCTCGAGCGCGTCCAGCCCGAGGAGCGTTGGGTGTTCTGACGCCATCGACCGATTTCGCACAAGAAAAGGAGAAACATCATGCTTAGTTGGGCAATCACCTTCCTGATCATCGCCATCATCGCCGCAGTCCTGGGCTTTGGCGGCATCGCTGGCGCCGCGACCGGTATCGCGAAGATCCTGTTCATTGTCTTCCTGGTGCTGTTCGTCGCCTCCTTCTTCTTCGGCCGCGGCAGAGGTTGATGACCATGAGCAGGATGCTCCCCAAGGCCCTGGTCGTCGCGCTGCTGCTGGGCAGTGGCGCGACGGCGCTGGCGGCCAATGACGGCCAGGTCCGGGCCAACCAGTTGCTCGGCTCGGACCCCGAATACCAAAAAACCTGGCAGAAGACCCTCAAGAACGAGGAGCGTCTGCCCGAGTGGGTGATCAACCTGAGCGGCAGTTCGGCGCAGCAGATGTCGGCGGTGACCGAGGACGGCGACCAGTACCTGGTCGGGCCGTTGTGCGAGTCCGAAGGCAACTGCACCTACAAGCGCCTGATCGTGGCCTTCAGCTGGGACAAGGAGGAAGCCTACGGCATGCTCGTGGAAGTGCCCGAAGGCCTGCCCGCCGACAAGTCGCCCACCCGCCATGCCGTCTACCGCTGGCTGGGCAAGCCGGACGAGGGCATGAAGGCCTTGCTGCAGGAGCAGCTCAAGCGTGACCCGAACTGGTACTGACCAGCGGTCGCGCACTGTAAATAGTGTCACTAGATAGAAGCTGAACCTTTTTATCTTTCAGGCTTCTATGATGCGCCGCCCCGAGGAGGGGTGGCGCATGACCAAGGGGCCGGGCCGCTCTGACTGTTTCAGGGTCGCAGTGGCCTAGGGGTACAGGGAGTGCCTCCGTCATGGGCCGGGTCAGGAGAGGGTGGCATCGGAAGTTGCAGGTCGGTTGGGTCCGAACAGGACGACGTGACCGATCTGGCTTCCGAAGCGCCTGTAGGACTCCTTCCTTTAATACGAGCGACTTTTTACTTCAGACAC
This sequence comes from Pseudomonas sp. TE31087, assembly GCF_057284075.1. Taxonomy (NCBI): domain Bacteria; kingdom Pseudomonadati; phylum Pseudomonadota; class Gammaproteobacteria; order Pseudomonadales; family Pseudomonadaceae; genus Pseudomonas; species Pseudomonas sp. TE31087. Next base: position 4,218,719 of record NZ_JBXVNN010000001.1, on the reverse strand, counting down.
ATTTTGTCGCTACCGTATATCGAAATATTTTCAGTTGTCCGACAGGTCAGCTCGTGTGGCATTTCAGCCATTCGGATTGTCGAACACGCCACTTCACACCTTTCTGTCCTACTGCCAAATCGGCCTAAAAATGGCGCTTTGGTCTTGTTCGGAAATCCGAACGTTGAAAATCAAGGGCTTGGCGATGCCCGATTTTGGCCTCCGGTCTCATGCCGATTCGGCATAGGGTAGTCGTTTCCGGCATTAGACTGCCCCTCCCCACGTCGCAATAGTTGCCGCCTTTTTCCTCGGCCCGAGCGCCAGCAATGTTCGCTCGCGGTGTCCTTACAGTGGGACGCCGGACCGACCCGGCGCTACCGGAATGGCTTTCAGCCGCTCTGGCATGCGCCTTTTCGGCCGGTGCCCGTGACCACTACAACAAAGGGTAATGACATGAAGAAGGCAAAACTGAGCCTCGCCTGGCAGATCGTGATTGGTCTGTTGCTGGGCGTTGCAGTCGGCGCGCTACTGAATCATTTCAGTGCAGAAAAGGCATGGTGGATCAGCAACGTCCTCCAGCCGGCCGGCGACATCTTCATTCGCCTGATCAAGATGATCGTCGTCCCGATCGTGATTTCGTCGCTGATCGTGGGCATCGCCGGGGTTGGCGACGCGAAGAAACTGGGCAGCATCGGCCTGAAGACCATCATCTACTTCGAGGTGGTGACCACCATCGCCATCGTCGTCGGCCTGGTCCTGGCCAACGTGTTCCACCCGGGCGCCGGCATCGACATGAGCACCCTGGGCACCGTCGACATCTCCAAGTACCAGGCCACCGCGGCCGAGGTGCAGCATGAGCACGCGTTCATCGAGACCCTGCTCAACCTGATCCCGTCGAACATCTTCGCGGCGCTGATGCGTGGCGAGATGCTGCCGATCATCTTCTTCTCAGTGATGTTCGGCATGGGCCTGTCGAGCCTCAACGCCGACCTGCGCGAGCCGCTGGTACGTACCTTCCAGGGCGTGTCGGAGACCATGTTCAAGGTCACCCACATGATCATGAACTACGCCCCGATCGGCGTGTTCGCCCTGATCGCAGCCACCGTCGCCAACTTCGGCTTTGCCTCCCTGCTGCCACTGGCCAAGCTGGTGCTGCTGGTGTACTTCGCCATCGCCTTCTTCGCCTTCATGGTGCTGGGCCTGGTGGCGCGCGTGTTCGGCTTCTCGATCATCAAGATCATGCGCATCATGAAGGACGAGCTGATCCTCGCCTACTCCACCTCCAGCTCCGAGACCGTGCTGCCGCGCGTGATCGAGAAGATGGAGAAGTACGGCGCGCCGAAGTCGATCTGCTCGTTCGTGGTACCGACCGGCTACTCGTTCAACCTCGACGGCTCGACCCTGTACCAGAGCATTGCGGCGATCTTCATCGCCCAGCTGTACGGCATCGACCTGTCCTGGAGCCAGCAGCTGCTGCTGGTGCTGACCCTGATGGTCACCTCCAAGGGTATCGCCGGCGTGCCGGGCGTGTCCTTCGTGGTACTGCTGGCCACCCTGGGCAGCGTGGGTATTCCGCTGGAAGGCCTGGCCTTCATCGCCGGTGTCGACCGCATCATGGACATGGCCCGTACCGCGCTGAACGTGGTGGGCAACGCCCTGGCTGCGGTGGTCATCGCCAAGTGGCAGGGCATGTACGACGCCGAGAAAGGCGCGGCGTACTACCAGTCGCTGGTGCTGGAAAAAGGCAAGAAAGAGGCTGTGGTGGCGGGCAAGACCGTCAACCAGTAAGCCGCTGAGCTGAGCGAAGAGCCCCGACTTGTCGGGGCTTTTTGTTTTATAGGCGATCACTCCCCCTGTAGGAGCGGCCTTGCCGAGGCGTCGGACCGGTCGGAAAGGGCCGCAGAGCGGCCCCAGCTATTTCTGCCTTGGCGCTGAGATCCTGGGGCCGCTACGCGCCCCATCGCGACGCAAGGCCGCTCCTACAGGTACACGGCCTCCAGCCAAGCACCGGCATGCGCTATCATTCGGGCATTTTTCACGGGGGAACACACGGATGCTCAACGGCCTCTGGCTCGGTTTTTTCCTGGTGGCGGCCATCTCCGCCCTGGCCCAATGGCTGGTGGGCGGCAACGCTGGCATCTTCGCCGCGATGGTCGAGAGCATCTTTGCCATGGCCAAGCTGTCGGTGGAGGTCATGGTCCTGCTGTTCGGCACCCTGACCCTGTGGCTGGGCTTCCTCAAGATCGCCGAGAAGGCCGGCATCGTCGAATGGCTGGCCAAGGTCCTCGGCCCGCTGTTCGCCCGGTTGATGCCGGAAGTGCCGCCCGGCCACCCTGCCCTGGGCCTGATCACCATGAACTTCGCCGCCAACGGCCTGGGCCTGGACAACGCCGCCACGCCCATCGGCCTGAAGGCCATGCGCTCGCTGCAGGAGCTCAACCCCAGCAGCACCACGGCAAGCAATGCGCAGATCCTGTTCCTGGTGCTCAACGCCTCGTCGCTGACCCTGCTGCCGGTGACCATCTTCATGTACCGCGCCCAGCAAGGCGCGCCCGATCCGACCATGGTGTTCCTGCCGATCCTGCTGGCCACCAGCTGCTCGACCCTGGTCGGCCTGCTGTCGGTGGCGGTGATGCAGCGCCTGCGCCTGTGGGACCCGGTGGTGCTCGCCTACCTGATCCCCGGCGCCCTGTTGCTGGGTGGTTTCATGGCCTTCCTCGGCACGCTGTCGGCAGCCGCGTTGGCCAGCCTGTCGTCGATCCTCGGCAACCTGACGTTGTTCGGTGTGATCATGCTGTTCCTGGTGATCGGCGCATTAAGGCGGGTTCAGGTGTACGAGGCCTTTGTCGAGGGCGCCAAGGAGGGCTTCGACGTGGCCAAGAGCCTGTTGCCCTACCTGGTGGCGATGCTGGTGGCGGTCGGCGTGCTGCGTGCCTCGGGCGCCCTGGAGCTGGCCCTGGACGGCATCCGTCACGCGGTGACCTGGATGGGCCTGGACACCCGCTTCGTCGAGGGCCTGCCCACCGCGCTGGTCAAGCCGTTCTCCGGCAGCGCGGCGCGGGCCATGCTGATCGAAACCATGCAGACCCAGGGCGTGGACAGCTTCCCGGCGCTGGTGGCGGCGACCGTCCAGGGCAGCACCGAGACCACCTTCTACGTGCTGGCGGTGTACTTCGGCGCGGTCGGCATCCAGCGCGTGCGCCACGCCGTCGGCTGCGCCCTGCTGGCCGAGCTGGCCGGGGTGATCGCGGCGATCTTCGTCTGCTACTGGTTCTTCGCCTGAGCCTGGCTGACGGTCCAGTCGATCACCTGGCGCGCCAGTTGGTCGCTGGCCGCGCCGAAGCCGGCGACCACCGCTGGCACCTGCTGTTCACCCAGCGCCTGGCGCACCTCGAAGCGTTTACTCGCGAGGATGCGCTGGCTGCGGCCCTGCACCAGCCGCGCGTCGTAGCGGATCACCACCTCCACCGCACCGCCCGGGCGGTATTCGCTCTGGAAGGCCTGTAGCTCGCCGCCCAGCTCGTAGTCGGCCTGCAGGTTGCTGTCATCGGCGCTCAGGCGCTGCACCCGGCCATCGCGCTGGAAACCGTCGAGCAGGCGGTTGCGCACCAGCATCGGCGTCGGGTCGCTCCAGCGTGCGCCCTTGTAGCTGCTGATCACGTCACCCTGGGGGATCACCGCGATGCGCGGCCCGGCCAGGGCTTCGCTGGCCAGCGGCTTGTTCAGGCGCAGCGACCAGTCCAGCGACGCGGCGGCGCGGGCCGACTGGTTCACCGGCAGGCGATAGATATCCACAGGCTCGCTCTGCGGCAGGATCGAACAGGCCGAAACCAGGCTCAGCGTGGCGGCGGCGAAGGCCAGGCGCAGCGACGGGATCATGGCTGGAACTCCTTGTTGTTGTCGCGGCCCAGCAGGTAGCCGCTGGGGTCGGCTTCCAGGCGCCGGGAGATGCCCTTGAGCGAGTTGAGGGTCTCACGCAGTTCGCGGATCGCCGGGGCGATCTGGTTCAGGCCCTGGGCACCGTCGTCCAGGGACTGGCGGTTGTCCTGCAGCAGGCTGTTGATGGTGGCGGTGCTTTCGGCCAGCGACTGCATGGCCTGCTCGGCACTGCCGATGGCCTGCTTGCCCTGGGTGCCGAGCAGGCCGTTGGCGTTGCGCATCAGCGCCTGGGTCTCGGCCAGGGTGGCGTTGGCCTGCTTGCCGACCTGGGCCAGTTGCTCGATGGCATCGGCGATGCCGCCTTTCTGGCTGGCGAAGGCGCCGGTGGTCTGCTCCAGGTTGGCCAGGGTGTTGCTCAGGCGCTCGATGTTGCTTTCGGAGAACATCAGGTTGGCGTTGTGCAGCAGCAGGTTGATGTTGGTCACCAGGTCGCTGCTGTCATTGAGCAGGCGCGAGATCGGCGACGGCGAGGCGACGATCACCGGCAGCTTGCCGCCCTTGCCCTTGAGCTCGGGGCTCTGCGGGGTGCCGCCGCTGAGCTGGATGAATGAGTTGCCGGTCACCCCGGCCAAGGTCAGCTTGGCCTGGGTGTCTTCCTTGACCGGCGTGTCGCCGCTCAGGCGCACTCGGGCCAGCACCCGGCGCGGGTCGTTCGGGTCCAGGCGCAGGCTGCTGACGTCACCGACCTTGATGCCGTTGTACTGCACCGGGCTGCCACGGGACAGGCCGGAGACCGCCTCATTGAACACCACTTCGTAGTCCTTGAAGGCGTCGTCGACGCTGGACTTGGTCAGCCACAGGCCGAACAGCATGGCGCCGGCCACCACCAGCACGGTGACCAGGCCGATCAGGACATGATGAGCTCGGGTTTCCATCGTTCAGCGCTCCTGGCGGGCGCGCAGGGCGGCGTCTTCGGCCGCCCGGCCACGCGGGCCGTGAAAGTATTCGTGAATCCACGGGTCATCGGTCTGCTCGACCTCGGCCAGGGGCCCTGCCACCAGCACCTTCTTCTGCGACAGCACCGCCACCCGGTCGGTGATGGTGTAGAGGGTGTCCAGGTCGTGGGTGATGAGGAACACCGACAGCCCCAGGGCATCGCGCAAGGTGAGGATCAACTGGTCGAAGGCGGCGGCGCCGATCGGGTCGAGGCCGGCGGTGGGCTCGTCGAGGAACAGGATATCCGGGTCCAGGGCCAGGGCGCGGGCCAGGGCGGCGCGCTTGATCATGCCGCCGGACAGCGACGCCGGGTACTTGTCGGCGGCGCTGATCGGCAGCCCGGCCAGGGCCAGCTTGACCCCGGCCAGGTGCTCGGCATCGGCCCGCGACAGCCCGGCATGCTCGATCAGCGGCAGGGCGACGTTCTCGGTGACGGTCAGCGAGGAGAACAGCGCGCCCTTCTGGAACAGCACGCCGAAGCGGCGTTCGACCAGCGAGCGCTGGGTTTCGTCGAGGGTGGCCAGGTCCTGGCCGAACACCTTGACCGTGCCTTCGTTGGGCCGGCGCAGGCCGACGATGCTGCGCAACAGCACCGACTTGCCGCTGCCCGAGCCACCGACCACGGCGAGGATCTCGCCGCGGTACAGGTCCAGGTCGAGGTTCTCGTGCACGCTCTGGCTACCGAAGCGGTTGCACAGGCCGCGGGCTTCGATCACAGCTTCAGTCACCAGCCCATCTCCATGAAGAACAGCGCGGCCACCGCGTCCAGCACGATCACCACGAAGATCGATTGCACCACGGCAGACGTGGTGTGGGCGCCCACCGACTCGGCGCTGCCGCTGACCTTGAAGCCTTCCAGGCAGCCGATGGCGGCGATCAGGAAGGCAAAGAACGGCGCCTTGGCCAGGCCGACCAGGAAGTGCTGCACGCCGATGTCGCTCTGCAGCAGCGAGAGGAACATGGCCGGTGAGATGTCCAGGGTCAGGGCGCAGACCACCGCGCCGCCGATCATGCCGCAGAGCATGGCGACGAAGGTCAGCAGCGGCAGCGCGATCAGCAGCGCCAGCACCCTTGGCACCACCAGCAGTTCGATGGGGTTCAGGCCCAGGGTGCGGATGGCGTCGATCTCTTCGTTGGCCTTCATCGAGCCGATCTGCGCGGTGAACGCGCTGGCGGTGCGACCGGCCATGAGGATGGCGGTGAGCAGCACGGCGAATTCCCGCAGGAAGGAGAACGCCACCAGGTCGACGGTGAAGATGGTCGCGCCGAAGTCGGCCAGCACCGTGGCGCCGAGGAAGGCCACCACCGCGCCCACCAGGAAGGTCAGCAAGGCGACGATCGGCGCGGCGTCCAGGCCGGTCTGCTCGAGGTGCGCGACCACCGGCGTGACACGCCAGCGGTGCGGCTGGAACAGGCGCAGGAACAGGGTCTGCAAGATCAGGCCGATAAAGCCCAGCACCTGGTTGGTGTCCTGCCACAGCTGGTCGACGGCGCGGCCGATGCGCGCCAGCAGCAGGAGTAGCACCGGTTGCTCAGGCTCCTTGACCGGGATGCAGTAGTCCTGCACCGAGCAGTAGACGTTCTTCAGCAGCGCGCGGCTGGCGTCGGGGAGTTCGTCGGTGCAGCGCGACAGGCGCTCGGAGCCCAGCAGCTCGGCCAGCAGCGAGGCGCCGGCGGTGTCCAGGCGGCCCAGCTGGCTGAGGTCGACCTGGGTGTCATCGCCGTACTGGCTGCCCAGGCTCTCGCACTCGCGCTTGAGGCTGGCGTAGTGGGCCAGGGTCCAGTCGCCGACGATGCGCAGGTGCGAGGGCTGCTCGGTAGTGTCCAGGGTAGCGCTCGGGACGGTCATAGGCTCCATGCGTCTGACTGAGGGCATAGAGGCTGATCATAGCGCAGCGGGCCGCATTCCTGTAGGAGCGGCACAAGGCCGCTCCTACAGGGTTTTTTCAGCGGGCGGTGTCGTCCACAACCTTGAACCGCAACACCCCGATCACCTGCCCGTCCTCGGTCAGCACCCTCACCTGCCACTTGCCCACCGGATTGGCTGGGAAGTTCTGCTTGTGGGTCCAGGCCCGGTAGCCTTCCTTGCGCCCGCCGTGGATATCCAGGGCGATACGGTCCACTTCCTTACCGTCCAGCTGCCACACATGGTAGATGCGTTCGTTCAGGCCACGGGGCGCGTTGATGGCGGTATAGGCGTACAGTCCGCCACTGCGGATGCGACTGGCAGCCACTTCGTCCAGCGAGGCGCCCGGCTGGCGGTTGAGCACTTCTGTGCTGATCGCCACATCGGTCATCCACAGCGTGGCCGGTGGCACCCAGGAACGCAGCAGCCAGCCGCCGCCGCCGACCGCCAGGGTCACCAGCACCAGGGCCACGCCGCGGCGCCAGTTGTTGATCGGGAAACTGCTGGCCAGGCTCGGGAACGACAGCACCATGGCGGCGATCAGCGCCAGCTTGAAGCTCTGCGCGGTGGTCAGGTGGAGGATGATCGGCAGCGCCGTGAGCATCGCGGCGAACAGTGTCAGGGTGTGCAGCGCCAGGAACAGCCAGCGCCGCGGCGCCAGCCATTTGTGGTACAGCGGGTCGACGATCGAGATCAGCCCGGCGGCGCCGAGCAGGCCGGTGAAGATCAGCTGGCCGCTGTTCCAGGTGGTGGTGATGAAGAAGAACGGCAGGACGAAGAACAGGCTTTCCTGGTGGATCATCTGCGTCGCGAAGCGCAGCAGCGGCTGCGGGATCTCGCGCTTGAAGGTGCGGGCGAACAGCTCGGTGAGGGTGTTCTCCAGCATCAGCCAGATCCAGCTGACCAGCATGACGATGGCGATCCAGCTGGCCAGCCCGGCCTGGCGGTCGACCAGGATGAAGCTGCCGATCCCGGAGAGGAAACCGTAGAGCGCGATGATGCCAGGATAGCGTTTGAGCAGCTCGATGATGCGCAGGATGAAGCTGGGGATCGGGGGCATGGGTTTACAACAGGAAAAGGCGTGTTCGAGGCGTCGTGGGAGCGGGCTTGCCCCGCGATGAGATCATCGCGGGGCAAGCCCGCTCCCACGCAGACGCTGTTGGCCGACAGGATACCGCCGAATCACGGCTCCCGTGTAGCACCACTCGGGCGATTGGCCACCACGCGGCGCCGGCGGATCAGCCCCGCGGCCAGGATCAGCCCCAGCACCAGCGCCGCCAGACCATACAGTTCGTCATACCCCAGCAACGGCTTCTCGATGCGCAGGTACCCCGGCTCCTTGAGCAGTTCGCGCAGCGCCGCGTCGGCCTGCTTGAGGCTGACCTGGCGCAGTTGCCGCACCGGATCGGTGAAACGCCCGTCCTCGTAGGCGTTGAGCGCCCCCCAGTAATAGTCGGCGAGCGCCGCGTTGCCCTGGGTGGTCCAGCTTTCCCGGGCAATCGCCGCTTCCTTGATCCGGGTGAAGGTGTCCGGGTCCAGGCCGTGCTTGCGCAAGTGGTCGAACAGCTCCCCGAGCACCTTCAGCGCCTCGTCGAGGTCCTGGCGCTCGAGGTCGGCATTGAGGCTGAGCATCCCGCTGTCGCCGAAGCTCTCGCGTTGCACCGACGGGCCATAGGACAGGCCGTGGCGCAGGCGCAACTGGTCGTACAGCGCCCAGTCCAGGTAGCGCGAGAGCAGCTCGAGGGTCTGGTCGTGGCCCTCCTCCAGCGTTGGCTCGATGAACAGCCAGTGCAGCTTGACGTTGTCGCCCAACCAGCCGCGGGTCAGGTCGCGGCGCTGCTCGGCCTGCTGGCTGATACTTTCCAGGTTGCGGCGCTCCTCGGGCTCGGTGGCCGGCAGTTCGCCGAAGGTGCGTTCCAGGTAGGCCGGCAGCAGGCGGTCGAGGCCGCCGACGACGATCAGCGACATGTTGTTGGCCGCGTACCAGTGTTCGCGCAGTTGCCGGACCTGCTCCAGGGTCATGTCGTCGAGGTTGGAGCGCTCGGGGCACTTCAGGCCCAGCTCGGTGGCCAGCTGGTCGCTGGCCGGGTGGCCGATGTCCTGGCGGTCGAGCCAGCGCTGCAGACGGCCGTAGTGGCCGCCGTCCTCGCGTTCGATGATCTTCTTCGCGGTGGCCAGCGCCTTTTCGTCGATGCGGGTGTCGCGCAGGATTGCCAGCAGCAGGTCGAGCACTTTGCGCTGGTTGCGCGCCGGGGCCTCGATGACGAAGGTGGTGTCGGCGCTGCTGGTGAAGGCGTTCCACTCCCCGCCCAGGGCCTGCATGCGCTCCTCCAGGCCGCCCTCGCCCGTCTCGTCGATACCGCTGAACAGCAGGTGCTCGAGCAGGTGCGGCAGCTCGCGCTGGTCGCAGTCGAAGTCGTCCAGGCCCACGCCGACCACCAGGCGGATCGACACATGGTCGCGCTCGTAGCCGGACTTGAGGATCACTTGCAGGCCGTTGGGCAGCAGGTAACCCTCGACCCGTGAGCGATCGAGGGCGAGCGTGGGCAGGCTGAGGGTCAGCAGGCAGGCGAACAACAGGCAACGCATAGGCGAGCTTCGGTCTCCGGGGTGTCTGGGCTCAAGGCTGGCGGGCTTCGTCCGGCACGCTGTCGAGCATCAGCCCGCCGGTGTCGGTGCCGCCCAGTACCACATAGGCACTGCTGCAGAACAAAGAGTTCAAACGCTTCATGTCGGCAATCAGCTCCAAGTGTAGCGAACTGGTCTCGATACTCTGCACCACTTTACGTTGCAGGCGGCTGACATGGGCGTGGGCCAGGCGCCTTTCCTGGGCGCGGAAGCGGCGTTTCTCGCGCAGCAACTGGTGCGCGCTCTGCGGGTCGGCGCTGAGGAACACCGTCAGGCCCAGGCGCAGGTTGGCCAGCAGCTGCTCCTGCAGGCCGGTCAGTTCCTCCAGGCCGACCTGGGAAAACTCCCGGCGCTGCGAGGTCTTCTGCTGCTGGACCTTGCGCAGCATGCGCTCGATCAGGTCGCTGGCCAGCTTGAGGTTGATCGCCAGCTCGATGATTTCCGCCCAGCGCCGGTTGTCCTGCTCGCCAAGATCCTCGCGGGGCATCTGCGCCAGGTACAGCTTGATGGCGTTGTACAGGGCCTCGGCGTCCTCGCCCAGGGCCCGCACCTGCTGCGGCATCGCGGTCTGGGTGCCGCGCAGGGCGCCGAGCATGGCCTCGAGCAGGCTGTCGACGATATCGCCCAGGCGCAGGGTTTCGCGCACGGCGTTGGCCAGTGCCAGGCTGGGGGTGTTCAGCGCGGTCGGGTCCAGGTGGCGCGGCTGGTGATGGCCGTTGCCGTTGTCACGTTCGGGCAACAGGTAGCTGCACACACGGCCCATGGGTTTGACCGTCGGCAGCATCAGCAGGCAGCGCAAGGTGTTGTAGAGCAGGTGGAAGCCGATCACCAGCTCTTGCGGGCTGAAGCTCAGGCTGTCCATCCACGCCACCAGCGGGTGCAGCACCGGGATGATCAGCAGCAGGCCGACGATCTTGTACAGCAGGCTGCCCAGCGCCACCCGGCGCCCGGCGCTGTTCTGCAGGCTGGTGGTGAGGAAGGCGAGCAGGCCGCTGCCGATGTTGGCGCCGATCACCAGGCCGATGGCCACCGGCAGGCTGATCACCTCGGCGCCGGCCAGGGTGGCGGTAAGCAGCACGGCGGCCAGGCTTGAGTAGGAGATCATGGCGAACAGCGCGCCGATCAGGGCGTCGAGCAGGATGTCGCCGGTCAGCGAGGCGAACAGCACCTTGACCCCCTGGGCATGGGTGATCGGCGCGGCGGCGTGGACGATCAACTGCAGCGCCAGGATGATCAGGCCCAGGCCGATGCCCACCCGGCCCAGCTGGCCGGCGCGGGTCTGCTTGCGCGAGAGGAAGAAGATCACCCCGAGGAAGATCAGCAGCGGCGACAGCCAGGACAGGTCGAAGGTCAGCACCCGCGCCATCAGCGCGGTGCCCACGTCGGCGCCGAGCATGATCGCCAGGGCCGGGGTCATGGCCATCAGGCCCTGGCCGACGAACGAGGTGACCAGCATGGCGGTGGCGTTGCTGCTCTGCACCATGGCGGTGACCAGGATCCCGGCAATGAACGCCAGCGGGCGCTTGTTCATGTTCTGGCCGAGCACCCGACGCAGGTTCGAGCCATACACCCGCAGGATGCCGGTACGCACGATATGGGTGCCCCACACCAGCAGCGCCACGGCGGAGAGCAGGTTGAGCAGGGTCAGCATGGTCGGGCCCCCTTTTCTTCTATGCCCCTGGACGGGGCCAATGGGTGCGGCGGTGAGCCTGGCCCGGGGGTGGGCTGGTTTTTTCAGTGCTCACTGAAGCTTTAGTTGTTTTGCCTGGCTGGCGCCAGCTTGGCATGGCTGAAATATATTTGAAACACGAGTGGCCTGTAGGAGCGGCCTTGTGTCGCGAAAGGGGCGCGCAGCGGCCCCAGGATCTTGGCATCATGCAAGATTGTCGGGACCGCTCTGCGGTCCTTTCGCGACACAAGGCCGCTCCTACAGGGGGCGTGGATGCGAAAAAGGGCCCCGAAGGGCCCTTTGTCTTTCTGCGCTTCCAGGTCTTACTGACCCGGAATGTCCTTGCGCAGTTTCACCGGATCGTGCTCCTTGCCCTTCTTGCGCGCCAGCGCCGTGCGCATGCGGATGTTGATCGCTTCAACCGCCAGCGAGAAGGCCATGGCGAAGTAGACGTAGCCCTTCGGCACGTGAACATCGAAAGATTCGGCGATCAGCACGGTACCGACGACGATCAGGAACGAAAGCGCGAGCATCTTCAGCGATGGGTGCTTGTCGATGAAGTCGCTGATGGTGCCGGCGCAGAGCATCATCACCAGCACCGCGACGATGATCGCGGCGATCATCACCGGTACGTGGGAGACCATGCCCACGGCAGTGATCACCGAGTCCAGGGAGAACACGATGTCGATGATGGCGATCTGGATGATGGTGTAGAAGAACTTGCCGCCCGCGCCTTTCGGCTCGTCCGCGCTCTCGTCCTCGCCTTCCAGGCCGTGGTAGATCTCCTGGGAGCTTTTCCACAGCAGGAACAGGCCGCCGAAGAACAGGATCAGGTCGCGCCCGGAGATGCCCTGGCCGAGCACATGGAACAGGTCGTCGGTCAGGCGCATGACCCAGGTGATCGACAGCAGCAGCATGATCCGCGTGACCATGGCCAGGGCCAGGCCGAAGATCCGCGTGCGCGGCTGCATGTGCTTGGGCATGCGGCTGACCAGGATCGAGATCATGATGATGTTGTCGATCCCGAGCACGATCTCAAGGGCCGTGAGGGTTAAAAAGGCAACCCAGATTTCCGGGCTGGTCAGCCATTCCATGTGTATTCCTTCGAGCAGTAAAGGCAAAGCGCCCAAATGGTGGGCGCTTTGCGGTTGGATGATGCGCTTGTGTTACAGACTGCTGAACAGCGGGAAAGTCCCCAGGGCCAGCGCGCCGAACATTATGCACAGGCACACCAGCACTGCCCACTTGAGGGTGAAGCGCTGGTGATCGCCGAACTCGATGCCGGCCAGGGCCACCAGCAGGTAGGTCGAGGGTACCAGCGGGCTGAGCAGGTGTACCGGCTGTCCGACGATCGACGCGCGGGCCATCTCAACCGGGGTGACGCCGTAGTGGCTGGCGAACTCCGACAGTACCGGCAGCACGCCGTAGTAGAAGGCGTCGTTGGACATGAAAAAGGTGAATGGCATGCTGACGATCGCGGTAATCACCGCCATGTACGGGCCGAACGCCTCCGGGATCACCGCCAGCAGGCTCTTGGACATGGCGTCGACCATGCCGGTGCCCGACAGGATGCCGGTGAAGATGCCCGCGGCGAAGATCAACCCGCTGACGGCCAGCACGCTGGAGGCGTGGGCGGCGATACGGTCCTTCTGCTGCTGCAGGCACGGGTAGTTGACGATCATGGCGATACTGAAGGCGATCATGAACAGCACCGGCAGCGGCAGCAGGCCGGCGATCAGCGCGACCATCAGCGCGGCAGTCAGGGCACCGTTGAACCAGATCAGTTTCGGCCGACGTGCTTCGGGGAACTGCGACACGCTGATTTCGCTGTGGTCGATGTCGTCGGTCGGCAGGTGCAGCTCGCCCAGGCGGGCACGCTCGCGCTTGCCGTACCAGTAGGCGATGGCCAGGATCGCCGCCACGCCGAAGGCCATGGCCGGGATCATCGGCACGAAGATGTCCGACGGGTCCACGTGCAGGGCGCTGGCGGCGCGGGCGGTAGGGCCGCCCCACGGGGTCATGTTCATCACCCCGCCGGCGAGGATGATCAGGCCGGCCATGATTCGCGGGCTCATCCCCAGACGGCTGTATAGCGGCAGCATGGCGGCGCAGCAGATCATGTAGGTGGTGGCGCCGTCACCGTCGAGGGACACCACCAGGGCCAGCACCGCGGTGCCGACCGAGACTTTCAGCGGGTCGCCCTTGACCAGCTTGAGGATCTTGCGCACGGCCGGGTCGAACAGGCCGGAGTCGATCATCAGGGCGAAGTAGAGAATGGCGAACATCAGCATCACGCCGGTGGGCGCGAGCTTGCTGATGCCTTCGAGCATCATCGGGCCGATCTTGGCGGAAAAACCACCGAACAGGGCGAACAGGATCGGTACCAGGATCAGCGCGATCAAGGCCGACAGGCGCTTGGTCATGATCAGGTACATGAAGGTGATGACCATGGCGAAGCCGAGGAAGGTCAGCATGGCGGTACTCCAGGCGTGGCGCGGCGAAAGGAAGGACGATTCGGGCGGATCAGCGCGTCAGGCGCTGCGCGGGGAGCAGGCGGAGGGGTACTGCGAAAAGGCGGGCACAGGAAAACATCAGAATCACCATTGTTGTTGTTGATTGGGCCGGGCGCGGAAGTTTCCGGGTGCCCTGGCTGACCGGTCTGCTGCCGGTGGTGGCGCTATCCTATGTGGGCAAGCTTTCAGCCAGCTTTCGGCTGCGGTCAGGCGACGGGAGGTCGTTCGATGGTGGATGTCGTGGAAGGCGGGTGTCATTGCGGGGCGTTGCGCTACCGGCTGCAGGCCGATCTGGGCGATGTCGCCCATTGTCATTGCTCGATTTGCCGGCGGGTCAGCGGCGGCACGCTGGTTACCTGGGTCACCCTGCCCCTTGCGGGCTTCCAGTGGCTGGCGGGCTCGCCCCAGCGCTACATGGCGCCGCAGAGTTGCAGCCGGTATTTCTGTGGCAACTGCGGGGCGCATGTGGCGCTGGTGACCGCGCATAGTCCTGAAACGATCGATGTGACGGTGGCGACGCTGGATCACCCGGAGCGGGTGCCAGCCAATCGGCATATCTGGGTGGGGAGCCGGTTGCCGTGGTTGCAGGTGGATCAGGGGTTGCCGGAGGAGGACGAGGAAAGCCTTTGAGGTTTGGTGCTGGCTGTCGGGCTGCGAGACTTCTGTAGGAGCGGCCTTGTGCCGCGAATGGGCTGCAGAGCAGCCCCGGCGATTTTTGCGTCAACACTGAAATCCTGGGGCTGCTACGCAGCCCATTCGCGGCACAAGGCCGCTCCTACAGCGATGATGGTGGACCCATACCTCAGGGCAGCTGCAGCCCCCCGGCCGCCTTGTGCAACGCCCGCAGGTGCTCGCCCACCTGCTTGATATTGGCCTCCACCGCCTTGATCTCCCTGCCCCGCTCCGGCCCCAGCAGCGCCCTCACCTGCTGGTCCAGGTCGGTGCTCAGCCGCAGCAGCTGTGCCTGGCGCTCGCTGCTTACCTGCTCCAGCTGCTTGCGTTCGGCAGGCTGCGGCAGGCCGTAGCCCCCTGCCCCCAGCAACTCCGCCGGGCGGCTGAGGAAGCCGCTGTTGGCCAGCATCGCCTGCAAGGTCTCGTTGGCCTTGTCGAAGCTGCCGTCCTTGAGTGCCCGGCCGTTCAGGTACCGTTGCTTGACCTCGTCCTGGGCCAGCAACAGCTGGCGGCGCAGGCCGGCCTGCTCGAGCAGCAGCAAGGCCGCGCTGGTGCGCAGGTCGGCGCGGTCGAACCACTGGCGGCGCTGCTCGGCGTCCAGCGCCAGCCAGTCTTCCACGCTGGTCTGGCTGATCGGCAACTGCTTGCGCAGCACATCGAACATCGCCTGGTAGCGGTCGCGGTAGGAGTCGAAGCGATAACCCAGGCGCAGGGCCTCGCGCGGGTCGTCGAGCACGTGGGTATCGGCCAGTCCCCTGCCCTTGAGCACCTCCAGCAAGCCGTTGGGCATGATGCTGTCGAGGTCGTTCAGGCGCGGGTTGCCAGTGCCGCTGCGCAGCAGCTTGAGCGATTCCACGGCGCAGTTGTTGGACAGGAAGTAGTAGTTACCGTCGTAGCTCCAGTGCATCTCGGCGGCCTGGCGCACCAGGTTCTCGATCTCGCCACGGCTGAGCTTGAGCGGCACCGAGGCCAGGCTGCGCAGCTCGGTCTTGGTGTATTCGTCGATCACCTGCCCCAGCGGTAGCACGAACAGCCGCGAGGGATAGGCGCCGGTCAGGCCGTCCCAGCTGGACAGCTGCACATCGTTGACGAAGGCGCGGTACGACAGCACCAGGCTCTGGTCCAGGTCCAGGCGGCAGGCCGGCCCGCGCGGGCGGCCCGGGGCGCAGATCACCAGGCGCAGCATGCTGTGGCCCCAGCGGCTGACCCAGTTCTGGTTGGCCTCGGCCAGCAGGTAGTCCACCTCGTAGACCCGCTCCGGGTCGATCTCGCCCAATGGCTGGCGGGCGAAGTCGTTGCCGGCGTTGAGGAACGGCAGGCCCTTGGCGCAGGCATCCTGTTGCGGCGCCCAGCCGAAGTGCTCGCGCAGGTACTGGTTGAGCGCCGGGCGACGGCAGCCGTAGCTCGGGTCGAGGAGGAAGTACTCCATGTTGACCGCGATGAACTCCTTCGGGCTGCTCAGCTCGTAGGGATCCGGGCTGCGCACCAGCTGGCCGTTGTGCTGCTCGCGCTCGCCGCGCCGGCCGACGTACTGCGGCCAGCCGGCGAGGTCCAGCAGGCGCGGGTCGTCGCTCAGGGTGAAGCGGCGTTCGGCCTGGCCACGGCAGTCCTGCGGCAGCCCGACCTTGCCCAAAGCGCCCTGCTGGCGCTTGCAGCGGCTGATCAGCTGGCGCTCGGCGTCCGGCCACAGGCGTGCGCGGTCATAGATATGGGTGAGCTCGTGGAGCACGGTGGCCAGCAGTTCCTCGCGGACCGTGCCGTGGGGACGGTTGGTCTTCTCGCGGGCGGCGCTGCCGTCGACCAGGCCCGGCAGCAGGCGCCGGTTGAGGTCCAGGCTGGCCACCGGAGAGGCCTGGCCGTAGGCGTCCTCGGGCATGCGCTCGGTCCAGCCAACCAGGATCTGCCGGTCCAGTTGCTGCTTGAAGCGCGGTGGCAGCTTGGCCATGGCTTCGTCGAGCAATGTCTGGGTCGCCTGCTGTTGCGCAGGGTCGAGGCCGTCGCGCTGCAGTACCAGCTGCAGGTCGGCCAGGGCGGGCGTGCCGAGCAGCGTCAGGGCGCAGCCCAGCAGCCAGGCACGCACGCGCTTCACAGGGCGAGGATGGCTTCGGCCAGCACCTGGTCGCTGGCGTCACGGGCCTCGGGGACGCGGGCGCGCAGGGTGTCGAAGGCGGCCTCGAGCTGGGCACCGCGGATGTCACCGTTGCTGGCGACGAAGCTGGCGGCGTCGTCGTGGGCTTCACGCACCACTTTCGAGTCGCGGATCGAGGTGGTGGTGTCGGAGGTGAAATCGATCGAACGGCCAAAGGCGCGGACGATGATGTTGCTGGTGGCCACCAGGGTGTGGGCCTGGGCCAGGTCGGCGAGCAGCAGCATGCCGAGGGTGGCGGCGATCAGCGGTTTACGCATGGAGCATCTCCGGAAATACAGGGGAGTCGAATGTAGTTATTGGACGAGAATCGCTTCGGCCAGTTCACGGTCGCCGACAGAGTGCCGGGCGACGTTCTGGTGCAGCATGTCCAGCGCCGCCTGCAGGCGCGCGCCACGGATCCGGCCGTCGCTGGCGACGAACGCGGCGGCGTCGTCACGGGCGGCGGCGACCAGCTTGCGGTCGAACGGCGCGGCGCTGACCTGGCTGGTGACGTAGCCGCTGATGACCAGGCTCTGGGTAGTGGTATCCATGGCTTGGGCGCTGCTGATGCAGGCCAGGGCGAACAGTGAAGGCAACAGGTAACGCATGGGCGGTCTGGCGGCGATGGTCTCGGGCTGCGAAGGCTACCCCGGATCCACTGGCCGGGCCAGTGAATCCGGGCAGTGCGGGGCTCAGATGGCGAGGATGGCGCGGGCCAGCTGCGCGTCGCTGGCCTGCAGCTCCGGCAGTTGCTGGCGAATGTGCACGAACGCGCTCTCCAGCTTGGCGCCGCGAATGGCGCCGTCGCTGCCGACGAAGCTGGCGGCATCGTCACGGGCGGCTTTGACGATCTTGTCGTCGCGGAACGAGGAGGAGATGTCGGAGGTGGCGTCGGTGGAGGCGGCTACCGCGCCCACCACGGCGTCGGTGGTGACGACGAAGCTGGTGGCATTGGCTGCGCCGGCGAGCGACAGCAGCAAGGCGGCGCCAAACAGGTGATAACGGGACATGGTCGGGGACTCCTGCACTGGGTCTGGATAGTTCTGCTTATCGGACGCTCGCTTGGCTCGTCACGGTACTTTTCTCTGCCAGGCGTGTAGGACAAGCGTAACACGCGCTGGTTCGGGCGTTTGGTTCGAGAAAAGATCACAAATCGTAACTGTACCTGTAGATTTGTGATTTATTAAAACTGTGTTGTTCTGTTGTGCGGCCGCTCTAGCCCGGGCTTAAAACAAAAAACCCGTCGCAGTTTCCTGCAACGGGTTCTTGTGAATTCGCGGTGCCGGCCTGGGCCGGCGGCCGGCGCTTAGCGCCAGAAAGGCTTGCTCAGCTCTTCGTAGCGCTGCGACTCGCTGATGCCGGCGTCGGCCAACAGGCGGGAGTCCAGGCGCGCCAGCTGGCGGCGGCTGGCCATGCGGCGCTGCCACAGTACCAGGGTGGACAGGACGCGCAGCGGCAGGGCGGCGTTGGAAGCTTGGGCGTTTTCGAAAACCAGACCGGAACTGAGGGTACGTTCCATGATGTGTCATCCTTCCGCTTGTGGCGGCATTAGGGAGTGATTTAACTGGTGCCCATCTTCCTCTTCTCTCGTCCAGAACAGTAGGTACAGTTCAGGTGTATTGTGAGGGGGCAGTTAACTGTTGGAAGGGACTGTTGCACTGGTTATTGAGGGAACTGTACTGGTGTGCACTGGTTTGGTGCGATTTTGTGGTGTTGGTGGGGAAATGGTAAGCAGGGAGTTATGTTTTTGGCGGTACAGTAGTACAGTTTTAGATATGTTTTGGCTTGAAAGTGTTCGACGACAGAGTTGCAGTGCCTATGAAATCGAGCGCCGCCCGCGCGGCGCATCGCGGCACAAGGCCGCTCCTACATCTGTTTCGGGCCAGTCAATCCTGTGCCATTACCTGGTCCGCCTTGTTTTTACGACGCAATTTCAATGTGGACACCACTGCCGCTTCACCTGCCTCAAGACATGCACCAAGGCGGGCAACCATGGCCTGACAGGTTAGGCACGTTGCAATAAATGTAGGAGCGGGCTTGTCCCGCGATGCGCCGCGCGGGCGGCGCTCGGTCTCAAGGGCGCTGCAAGACCATCGCCAGGCACCTGTCCGCCATTACGCGATCCCCAAACCCCTCACGCCGACACCGCCGCCCCCCGCGCCCGCTCGGCCTTGCCCAGCAACCGCTTCATCCGCCACTCAAAGCCGAACGTCAGCGCCACCGCCGCGCAAGCCAGGCCCAGTGCCAGCCCCCACCAGATACCCTGCGCGCCGCCCCCGAGGTTGAAAGCAAACAGCCACGCGCTCGGCGCGCCTACCAGCCAGTAGCACACCAGGCCGATCAGGAACGTGGTCTTGGCGTCCTTCAAACCACGGATAGAACCCATGGCGATGGTCTGCACGCCGTCGAACAGCTCGAACCACGCCGCCACCATCACCAACTGTACCGCCAGCATGAAGATCGCCGCGAAGGCCGGGTCGTTACGGTCGATGAACAGCCCGACCAGGGCGTCCGGCAGCAACCAGAACAGTGCGGCGAAGGCGAACATCAGCGAGGCGCCGAAACCGATCCCCACGCGCCCGGCGCTGCGCGCCGCCAACAGGTTGCCGGCACCATAGTAGAGACCGACGCGCATGGTCACCGCATAAGAAAGGCCGGTCGGTACCATGAACGCGGTCGAGACGATCTGCAGGGCGATCTGGTGCGCAGCCAGTTCCGTGCTGCCCAGCACGCCCATGCACAGGGCGGCGAAGGCGAACAGGCCCACTTCGACCATATAGGTGCCGCCGATCGGCAGCCCCAGTCGCCACAACTCGCGCAGCGCCGGCAGGGAAGGGCGCGACAGGCCCTTGCGCAGCGGGTAGGCGGCATAGGCCTTGTGCCAGCGTATATAAAGCGCGAGGGCGATGGCCATGCCCAGGGTCACCACCGCGGTGACCAGGCCGATACCCATCAGCCCGAGCTTGGGCAGGCCGAACATGCCCTCGATCAGCGCATGGTTGAACAGGTAGTTGACCACCGTGCCCACCAGGCTGATGACCATCACCGGGGTCGAGTGGCCCAGGGCGCTGGTGAAGCCGCGCAGGGCCATGAAGGTCATGTAGCCGGGGAGGGCGAGCGGCAGCAGGGTAAGCAGCTGCATCGCAGAATCGACGTTCTCCGGCTTCTGGCCGAACAGCAGCAGCACCGGCTTGAGGTTCCACATCACCAGCGCCGAGACCAGCGCCAGGCCCCAGGCCAGCCACAGGCCGCTCTGGGCCAGGCGGGTGACGCCCTCGGTGTCGTTGGCGCCCTTGCGGATCGCCACCAGCGTGCCGACCGCGGCGATCACGCCCAGGCAGAAGATCGACACGAACGAATAGCTCGCCGCGCCCAGGCCGCCACCGGCCAGGGCCTGCGGGCTGATGCGGGCCATCATCAGGGTGTCGGTGAGCACCATCAGCATGTGCGCCAACTGCGAGGCGATCAGCGGCCCGGCCAGGCGCAGCAAAGCCTTGAGTTCAGTGGTGGGCGCGACATGCATGGGGGCGATCCTTCTGGATGATTCGGGGAAGCGAGCCGTTGATTCTGAGGCCTCGGTCAGCTTTGCACAAAAGGATAAATGCGATCACTGACATGAGTCTGACTCATGCCTGTATGATCCTGTGTATCCGACCTACGCCCCGCATGACAGGTGCGCCATGACCCGCCAACTGCCTCCGCTCTATGCGCTGCGCGCATTCGAAGCCGCCGCCCGGCTGAGCTCTTTTACCCGTGCCGGGGAAGAACTGTCGATCACCCAGAGCGCGGTCAGCCGGCATATCCGCACCCTCGAGGAGCATTTCGCCTGCCGCCTGTTCGTGCGCAGCGGCCGCAGCCTGCAACTGACCGAAGCCGCACGCATGTTGCTGCCCGGTGTGCGCGACGGCTTCGCCTCGTTGGAGCGGGCCTGCGACGCCTTGCGTGGCGAGGACGACATCCTGCGCATGAAGGCGCCCTCGACCCTGACCATGCGCTGGCTGCTGGCGCGCCTGAGCCGTTTTCGCCACCTGCAGCCGGGCAACGAGGTGCAGCTGACCAGCGCCTGGATGGATGTCGATCATGTCGACTTCAACCAGGAGCCATTCGACTGCGCGGTGCTGCTCAGCGATGGCAGCTTCCCGGCGGACTGGGAGGTGCGCCGGTTGTTCTCCGAGTTGCTGATCCCGGTGGGCGCGCCGGACCTGCTCGACGACGCGCCTTGGGACGAGCGGCGCCTGGCGGGCATCGAACTGCTGCACCCCACGCCGGACAAGCGCGACTGGCGTGCCTGGCTGGCGCGCATGGGGCTGACCGACAAGGTCTCGCTCAAGGGCGGGCAGGTGTTCGACACCCTGGAGCTGGGCATGATCGCCGCGGCACGGGGTTACGGGATCTCCATGGGCGATCTGCTGATGGTGGCCGAGGACGTGGCCCAGCGCCGGCTGAGCCTGCCCTGGCCGACCGCGGTGGCCAGTGGCATGGACTACTACCTGGTGTGGCCGCGGACCCGGCCGGGCGGGGAGCGGCTGCGCAGGTTGAGTGTATTCCTGCAGGAGGAGGCGGCGGCTATGGACCTGCCGGCGGTGCAGGTACTGTCGGCGCAAGGCTGAGGACCATCGCGGGGCAAGCCCGCTCCCACGCTGATGATGCCTGCAACTCTGTTCCCCGGGCGACAGTGCAACCCAAAGCGCTGGGTAATCACCTAAGCAGAGCGACAGGGCCCAGTCGCAAGAAAACGTTTGCGAATATCCCGGTCCGGCACTCAAGTATTTCCTACAGACGCCGATCAACTTGCACCAGCGTCCCGGAAGAGGACGCGATTCCCCGTCGATATGCAGCGGGCGGTCAGCGTGATCAGGACGATCCCGGCCTCTTGCCAGGAGCCTTGCCATGTCTCAACCGCGTGCCCGAATCGCCTCGCAGCTCGGGATTGCCCTCGCCATCGTGCTGGCGCTGGTGATCACCGGCAGTACCCTGTTCGCCCTGCGTTCGCTGGACGACGCCAACCTCACCACCCGCCAGGCGCACCTGGCCAGCGAGGCGCGCCTGCTGGCCGACCAGCTCGACACCTTCCACGGCTCGCTCAAGGACAACACCCAGCGCCTGAGCGGCCTGTTCGAGCGCCGATTCGCCTCGGGGCTGGCGTTGCGCGCCGGTGAGACGGTCAACGTCGCCGGTGCCGCGACACCGGCGCTGTACCTGGGCGACCACCTGCTGAACAACGATTTCCGCCAGGTCGACGAGTTCCAGCAGATGACCGCCGGGGTGGCGACCCTGTTCGTGCGCAGCGGCGACGACTTCGTGCGCATCAGCACCAGCCTGACCAAGCAGGACGGCAGCCGTGCCATCGGCACCCAGCTCGACCGCCAGCATCCGGCCTACTCCAAGCTGATGGCCGGGCAGACCTACGTCGGCCGCGCCGTGCTGTTCGAGCGCAACTACATGACCCGCTATGTGCCGGTGCGTGACGGCGGTGGCAGGGTGATCGCGGTGCTGTTCGTCGGTTTCGACTACACCGACGCGCAGAACGCCCAGTTCGCCAACCTCAAGCGCTTCCGCATCGGCCAGACCGGTTCGCTGGCGTTGCTGGACGAGCAGGGCAAGTGGCTGGTGCCGCCGGCCGAGGTGCGTGATGGCGAGGCGGCGGCCCAGGCGGTCAAGGCGATCAAGCCGGGAGCAGGGCAGTTCTGGGCTGGTGCCGGCGAGCCGTTGTTCAGCGTCACCGAGCCGTTCGCCGAGGGCCCGTGGACCGTGGTGGCAAGCATGCCCGAGGGCGAGATCCGCGAAGTGACCTGGAGCGTCGGCCTGCGCCTGGCCATCGGCAGCGTGCTGGCGATGCTGCTGGCCGTGGCCGCCACCCTCTGGCTGCTGCGGCGCAAGCTGCGCCCGCTGGGCGACCTGGTGCGCCAGGCCGAAGCCCTCGGCGCCGGCGACCTGAATGCCCGGCTGAGCGTCACCAGCCAGGATGAAATCGGCCAGCTGGCCCGCAGTTTCAACCAGATGGGCGAGGCGCTGGCGACCATGGTCGAGCATATCCGCACCGCCTCAGACCAGGTCAGTGGCCGCGCCCGTTCGCTGTCGGGCCTGTCGTCCGGCGCCTGCGAGGGCATGGACCAGCAGTCCGGCGAGATCACCAGCATGGCCGGCGCGGTGGAAGAGTTCAGCGCCACCTCGATGAACATCGCCGACAACATGGCCGGCACCGAGCGCATGGCCCGCGACAATGCCCAGCAGACCCGTATCGGCCGCAGTGCCATGGACGAAGCCTCGGTTTCCCTGCGGCAGATCGCCGAGGCGTTGGGCGGAACCGCCAGTGTAATGGACACCCTGGGCGCCCGCTCGCAGGAGATCGGCGGGATTGTCGGGGTGATCACCTCGATCGCCGAGCAGACCAACCTGCTGGCGCTGAACGCTGCCATCGAGGCGGCGCGTGCCGGCGAGCAGGGCCGTGGATTCGCCGTGGTTGCCGACGAGGTCCGTGGCCTGGCCGCGCGCACCCGCCAGGCCACCGACGAGATCTCGGGCATGATCGCCAGCATCCAGCAGCAGACCGGCCATGCCATCAGCACCCTGGAGCAGGGCAACCAGCTGATGCAGGAAGGCCTTGCGCGCAACGACAAAGTGGCCGAGGCCCTGGCGCGGATCGACGAGCAGAGCAGGGTGGCGGGCGAGCAGTTCGCCGTGATCAGCACCGCGACCCAGGAGCAGAGCAGCACCGCGACGGTGCTCAGCCGCAACCTGCAGAGCATCGCCCAGGCCAATAGCGAGCAGCGCGATGTGGCCAATGAACTGGCCATGACGGCCCGCGAGCTGGAAGGGCTGGCGGGGCAGTTGCGCCAGGAAGTGGATCGGTTCCGTACCCACCGGTAGTGCACTGGGGCTGCCTTGCAGCCCGTTCGCGGCACAAGGCCGCTCCTACAGGCGAGCGCGTTCCCATGTAGGAGCGGCCTTGTGCCGCGAAAGGGCCGCGAAGCGGCCCCAGCAGTTTCAAACCCTACAGAGTCCCCAGACCCAACGCCTGCGCACACGCCTGCAACGACCTGCGCTCGCTCTGCGCATACAGCGCCAGCTCATCCTGCACCTGCAACCCCAGCGCCTGCTCGAAGGCTTCGCGGTTGGCGTTGCTGCCATAGTCGGCCTGCCCATCATCCCCCAGGTTGGACTGGAAGATCCCCGCCGCGCTCACCGGCAGGAAATCCTCGTACACCAGCGCCTCGAAATGCACGTGCCCGGCGTCGATCAACCCCTGCAGGGTGGTCGGGCGATCCTGTTGCCCACGCTCGGCCAGGCCTTTCTCGGTGGCGAAGTAGCGGAAGTACGCCAGCCCCTGCTCGCGCATCTGCCCCAGGTCATCCGGAAACTCGGCGAAGTGCTCCGCGAGCAGCGCCATATATCGCTCGGCATTGGCCTCCGCCGGCGCGCCGCCCAGGGCTGCGCGGGTCGCATCCAGAAGACGGTCGTACAGCTGGCGCCCCTTGGGCGTCAGCGCTGCGCCGCGCTGTTCGATCTCGCCGAAGCGCGCCGTGTGGCTGCCCTGGGCATCGCTGAAGGCGACCTTTTCCTGCAGGGCCTTGAAGCTGGTCTGACGCAGCAGGATCGGCTGGCGCCGGGTGGGCGGCCCTTCGATCACGGCTTTGGGCGGGATGCCCTTGGCCGGCATGCCGAGCTGGATCGCGTCGATGTCCAGGGTGCGCGGGGTCAGGTGGTTGATATGCGGGCCTTTGAATGCCACTACGTCGGCAATCAGCCGGTGCTGGTCGTGCAACTGTTGGTACTGCTCGGCGCTGACCGTGGCGTCCTGGTGCCAGCGGAAGGTGTGCAGCGCCTCCTGGACGAAGGTCTCGGCATCGCTCGCGCCCATGCCGCCGTCGCGTTCGCATTGGGCGATCAGTTCGAGTACGCGGGGGGTGAAGATCTGCCGTTTCTCCAGGATGCCCTGGGCCAGTGCACGCAGTTGCGGGTTGTCGATCAGCTCCAGGCGCAGCAGCGAGGTGAACACGCGGAACGGGCTGATGTGCAGCGACTGTTCGTGCACGGCGCGAAATGCGGTGGAGTGCACCGGTACGCCAGCCGAGCTCAGGTCGTAGTAGCCGACCGGCTGCATGCCCATCACCGCGAACAGGCGTGCGATGGTGGCCAGTTCCTCGGCGGTGCCCACGCGGATGGCGCCGTGGCGCTCCTGGTCGAGGCGTTCGATCTCGCCGGTCCAGCGCAAGGCCTCGGCCACCTTGGGCTGTGCGGCCATGACCTGCTGGTTGGTCTCACTCACCAGCTCAAGCAGCGTGCCGTACAGGGGGACTTCCTGCTTGTACATGAGCGACATGGCGGCAGAGAACTGCGCGCGGATGCTGTCGGGGCTGACGAAATCATGGGCGGGCATCGCAAGCTTCCTGGGTGAGTGGAGGACACTTACATGAAAACTGGGAATGGAGCCGGCGTACAAGCGAAAAAAAGTGCGGGTTTCATTCCTTTTTTGATCGACCTTGACGACCCTATCGCGGGGCAAGCCCGCTCCCACGAACTGTGTGGGAGCGGGCTTGCCCCGCGATGGCGTCAGTGGTCGCGCCGCTGGATCTGCTCGGCAACCCACTCCACCAACGCCCGCACCTTCGGCACTTCCGCCGCATGCTCGGCATACGCCAGGTAATGCGCGCCATTGCTCTTCATTGCATGGTCCCAGGCCAGCACCAGGCTGCCCTCGGCCAGCTCCCGGGCCACCAGGTAACGCGGCACCAGCGCCACCCCGCACCCAGCCTGCGCCGCGCTCAAGGCCATGTAGAAGGTGTCGAAGCGCGGCCCGTGGTAGCTGTTGTCGGTGTGCAGCCCTTGCTCCAGGAACCACGCGTGCCAGGCCTCCGGGCGCGAGGTGCTCTGCAGCAATACCAGCTCCGCCACCGCACCCGCGTCAGGCAGTGTGCGCCCTTGCAACAGCTCCGGCGCGCACACCGGCACCACCTCTTCGCCGAACAGCTCGACGCAGGTCGCCCCGGGCCAGGTACCCTGGCCATAGAAGAACACCACGTCGGCCGACCCCTGCAACAGGGCGAACGGCTCCATTTCGTTGCGGATATCCAGGTGGATGTTCGGGTGGCGCTTGCCGAAGCCTTTTAGGTGCGGAATCAGCCAGCGCACGCCGAAACTCGGTTGAGTGGCTACCTTCAATACTTCGGTCTGCGAGCCATAGCTCAGGACATAGCGGCTGGACATGTCCACCTGGGTGAGGATCTTGTTCACCTCGGCCAGGTACAGGCTGCCGGCGGGGGTCAGTTGCAGGCGTCGGCGGATGCGCAGGAACAGGTGGTGGCGCAGCATCTCCTCGAGCTGCGCCACCTGCTTGCTCACCGCGCTCTGGGTCAGGTGCAGCTCCTCGGCGGCACGGGTGAAGCTCAGGTGGCGGGCTGCGGCCTCGAAGCACTGCAGGGCGGTCATGGACGGAACCAGGCGTTTGGACATAAGCGGTCTCGGCGGCTGAAATCATTACCTGGCGGAATGATATGCGGAATAAAGGTCGTTTGTTGCACCTGTGTAATCGGATTAATACTGACCCACATCCTTTTCCACCCCTTCACCCGATGAAAGGAGAAGCACAATGGTTGCTGCATTGCTCGAGCGTCTTGGCGTTGCCGCCGCGGCTCACACCCAGGGCGACTACCCTGTTCACACCCCGATCGACGGTAGCCGCATCGCCTCGGTGAAGCTGCTCGGCAAGGCCGACACCATTGCCCGCATCGACCAGGCACAACAGGCCTTCGAAGCCTGGCGCAGCGTGCCGGCCCCGCGTCGCGGCGAGCTGGTGCGCCTGTTTGGCGAGGTGCTGCGCGAGCACAAGGCCGACCTCGGTGAACTGGTCTCCATCGAAGCCGGCAAGATCACCCAGGAAGGCCTGGGCGAAGTGCAGGAAATGATCGACATCTGCGACTTTGCCGTCGGTCTGTCGCGCCAGCTGTACGGCCTGACCATCGCCTCCGAGCGCCCGGGCCACCACATGCGTGAAACCTGGCACCCGCTGGGTGTAGTGGGGGTGATCAGCGCCTTCAACTTCCCGGTGGCGGTATGGGCGTGGAACACCGCGCTGGCGCTGGTGGCCGGTAACGCCGTGGTGTGGAAACCGTCCGAGAAGACTCCGCTGACCGCCCTGGCCTGCCAGGCACTGTTCGACAAGGCAGTGAAAGCCTTCGGCGATGCGCCGGCTGGCCTGGCGCAACTGGTGATCGGTGGCCGCGAAGCAGGCGAAGCACTGGTCGACGACTCACGTGTGCCGCTGGTCAGCGCCACCGGCAGCACCCGCATGGGCCGTGAAGTCGGCCCGCGGGTCGCCGCGCGATTCGGGCGCAGCATCCTCGAGCTGGGCGGCAACAACGCCATGATCCTGGCCCCGAGCGCCGACCTCGACCTGGCCGTGCGCGGCATCCTGTTCTCGGCGGTCGGCACCGCCGGCCAGCGCTGCACCACCCTGCGCCGCCTGATCGTCCACCGTTCAATCAAGGACGAAGTGGTCGCCCGGGTCAAAGCCGCCTACGCCAAGGTGCGCATCGGCGACCCGCGCAAGGACAACCTGGTCGGCCCGCTGATCGACAAGCAGTCGTTCGATGCCATGCAGGGCGCGCTGGCCAAGGCCCGCGACGAGGGCGGCCAGGTGTTCGGTGGCGAGCGCCAGCTGGCCGAGCAGTATCCGAACGCCTACTACGTGTCGCCGGCCATTGCCGAGATGCCGGCCCAGAGCGACGTGGTGCGCCACGAGACCTTCGCGCCGATCCTCTACGTGCTGGCCTATGACAACTTCGAAGAGGCCCTGCGCCTGAACAACGAGGTGCCGCAAGGCCTGTCGTCGTGCATCTTCACCACCGACATCCGCGAGGCCGAGCGTTTCCAGAGCGCCTCGGGCAGCGATTGCGGCATCGCCAACGTCAATATCGGCACCAGCGGCGCGGAGATCGGCGGGGCGTTCGGGGGTGAGAAGGAGACCGGAGGCGGGCGTGAGTCCGGGTCGGATGCGTGGAAGGGTTATATGCGTCGGCAGACTAATACCGTGAACTATTCGCGGGAACTGCCGCTGGCGCAGGGTATCGTGTTCGACTGATGATCGCAGGCGGGGGCTTTGCCCCCGTTTCGCGGCACAAGGCCGCTCCTACAAAGGCAACGCGCTTCCTTGTAGGAGCGGCCTTGTGCCGCGAAAGGGCCGCGCAGCGGCCCCATGGGCAAGAAGAACAACAGCTGGAGCCGGGCCATGTCCGAACTGCGTCAAGAATGTCTGTGGGACCACGTCACCCAGCCAACCGTCGCCGCCCAGGCCCTGGCCGGTGAGCACAAGGCCGATGTCTGTGTGATCGGCGGCGGCATTACCGGCCTGTCCGCGGCGATCCACCTGCTGGAGCAGGGCAAGTCGGTGATCCTGCTGGAAGCCTGGAAGATTGGCCACGGCGGCTCGGGGCGCAACGTCGGCCTGGTCAACGCCGGCACCTGGATCCGCCCCGACGACGTCGAGGCCACCCTCGGCCACAAGCAGGGCGGCCGCCTGAACAAGGTGCTCGGCGAGGCCCCGGGTGAAGTGTTCGCCATGATCGAGCGCCTGGGTATCGACTGCCAGGCCCGGCACCAGGGCACTTTGCACATGGCGCACAACGCCACCGGCATCGCCGACCTCGAGGCCCGCCACCAGCAATGGACCCGGCGCGGCGCCGACGTCGAGCTGCTGACCGGCGCGCAATGCCAGGAATACTGCGGTACCGACAAGATTGCCGCCGCGCTGCTCGACCGCCGCGCTGGCACCATCAACCCCATGGGCTATACACAAGGCCTGGCCGCCGCCGTGAACCGGCTGGGCGGCAAGCTGTTCCAGCAGTCCTCGGTCGAAGGGCTGGAGCGCGACGGCGATGCCTGGCGAGTGAAGACTGCGCGCGGCGCGGTGCGCGCCGACAAGGTGGTGATTTCCACTGGCGCCTACACCGAAGGCGACTGGAGCAACCTGCAGAAGCACTTCTTCCGCGGCTATTACTACCAGGTCGCCTCCAAGCCCCTGCACGGCGCCGCCGCCGACAAGGTCCTGCCCCATGGCCAGGGCTCGTGGGACACCCGCACCGTGCTCAGCAGCATCCGCCGCGACGACCAGGGCCGCCTGCTGCTCGGCAGCCTCGGCCGGGTCGACAACAAGCCGGCGTGGTTCGTGCGCAGCTGGGCCGACCGTATCCAGAGCCACTACTACCCGGCGCTGGGCAAGGTCGAGTGGGAGATGCACTGGACCGGTTGCATCGACTTCACCCCGGACCACCTGATGCGCCTGTTCGAACCGGCGCCGGGGCTGGTGGCGGTGACCGGCTACAACGGGCGCGGCAACACCACCGGCACGGTGATCGGCCGGGCGTTTGCCGAGTTTCTGCTCAAGGATGATCCGGACAGCCTGCCGATTCCGTTCTCGCCCATGAGGCCGGTGAGCGCGCCGTCCTTGCGCACGGCGTTCTATGAATCGGGGTTCTCGCTGTATCACGCAGGGCAGTGTCTGCGGGTGGTGCTGTAATGGCGCCGCCTTCTTCGCGGGTAAACCCGCTCCCACAGGGGACGTGCAAAACCTGTGGGAGCGGGTTTACCCGCGAAGAAGGCGGCGCAGAGGGTCAGGTCATTTATGCAGCCAGCTCAGGAACCCACCTTTCTTCACTGCCGCCGGTTTCTGCAGCAGCAGTGACTCGCGCTTCTGCCGGCGGAACCGCTGCAGCTTGGTCAGCGCCGACTTCACATCCCCGCTCTCGGTCAGGCAACCGCGCACCTGTTCCTTGTCGATGCGATAGAGCATGCAGCCGCTCAGGGCGCGGAACTCGACCGGAGACGCCTCGTCGTCCACCAGCCCCTCCAGCCCCAGCACCTCCCCAGGTCCCATGCGCCCGCCTTCGATCAACCGCTCGCCGTCGCGCACCGAGGCCAGCACCACGCCACGGCTGATCAGCAGCACATGCTCCGAGCGCTCGCCGATGCCGAGGATGACCTGGTCGGCCAGGTACTCCACCGTGGTCATGCGCTGGCTCAGGGCATCGCGCTCTTCGTTGCTCAGTGAGCGGAACACCCGCACCTCCTCCAGCAGCTCGCGCTGGCGGCTGCGCACGGGGGCGCCGAGCTCGGTATTCCAGGTCACGCCGCTGGCCTCCAGGTGGCGGTGGGCCAGGTCGAACAGCTGGTTGCGCACCTCGGTCTTGCGTGACATCTCGGCGATGAAACCACTGGCTTCGTACTCCACTGACTCCAGGCTCGAAGCCTTCACCGTGACCTTGGGCGCCGGCTTGTCGAGCAGGATGCTGGTGCCCTGCAGGGTCTTTTCCAGCGCATCGAACACCCGCTGCGGACGCACCTTGGCTGGCACCACCACGCTGATCGACACCCCATGCACTTCGGCCGGGCGGCTGAAATTGAGGATCTTGGCCTTGGCCGCCACCGAGTTGGGGATCACCGCCAGGCTGCTGTTGCCGGTGATCAGGCGGGTGGCGCGCCAGTCGATGTCGACCACCTTGCCCTCGGTGCCGTCGATCGAGATCGCGTCGCCGATCTGGTAGGGCCGCGTGGTGTTCAGCACGATGCCGGAGAACACGTCGGCCAGGGTGCTCTGCAACGCCAGGCCGATGACGATGGCCATCACCCCGGAGGTCGCCAGCAGGCCCTTGACCGGCAATTGCATCACATAGGCCGCCGCCGCCACCGCCGCGACCAGGAAGATCAGCGCCCCGACCACATCCTGCAGCAGACGCCCGCCGTGGCTGCCGCGTGCCACCAGCAACAGGCCGAACACCACCGTCACCGTGCGTGCGCCGAACAGCCACCAGCCGATCGCCAGCACCGTGGCCATCAGGTTGCGCCGGCACATCGTCGGCCCAAGGCGGCGGTTGCAGCGGGCTCATGCCCGCCGTCAGCAGCACCGCGCTGAACAGCAGGAAGAACACCAGCCGCGTGGCGATACGCCAGGCCCGGTGGTGCAGCGGAATCAGCTGCCACAGCAGCAGGTCGAGCAGGATCAGCAAGGTGCCGAGCAACAGCGGGTATGACTGGATGAACGCCAGCATGGTGGTCTCGGTGCGGGGGAGGGCTGTGGGTAGTAATAGAGCAGGTTGGGGTGGCAGGCAATGGGTTGGTGATAGTGCTGATGGCCTCTTCGCGGGTAAACCCGCTCCCACAGGTTCTTCGCCGCCTTCAAGGCCTGTGCGATCCCTGTGGGAGCGGGTTTACCCGCGAAGAAGCCAGCACGCCCAATCGTTCATAAAATAGAACGCTACAGCCAAATTTCGCTATCTACCGCCACAAAGGTACAGGTTTTAATCTTCTCCCATCAACGCGAAACACCCACCCCACTGAAGATCGAAACCCAAGGAGCACCGGCAATGAACAACTTCAAATACAACCGCCTGAACAAAGACGACGCCGCCGTACTGCTGGTCGACCACCAGGCCGGCCTGCTGTCCCTGGTCCGCGACATCGAGCCGGACCGCTTCAAGAACAACGTGCTGGCCCTGGCGGACCTGGCCAAGTACTTCAACCTGCCGACCATCCTCACCACCAGCTTCGAGCAAGGCCCCAACGGCCCGCTGGTGCCGGAACTCAAGGAACTGTTCCCGGATGCCCCGTACATCGCTCGCCCCGGCCAGATCAACGCCTGGGACAACGAAGACTTCGTCAAGGCGGTGAAGGCCACCGGCAAGAAGCAGCTGATCATCGCCGGCGTGGTGACCGAAGTGTGCGTGGCCTTCCCGGCGCTGGCGGCCCTGGAAGAAGAGTTCGAGGTGTTCGTGGTCACCGATGCTTCCGGCACCTTCAACGAAATGACCCGCGATGCTGCCCACGACCGCATGAGCCAGGCCGGCGCGCAACTGATGACCTGGTTCGGCGTCGCCTGTGAGCTGCACCGCGACTGGCGCAACGACGTCGAAGGGCTGGCCGCGCTGTTCTCCAACCACATCCCGGACTACCGCAACCTGATCACCAGCTACAACGCCCTGACCGCCGGCAAGTAAGCCGCCGCCAGCCTGGCACCGCGAGGTGCCAGGCAAGGCAGCACACCCATCCAATCCAGCGCTCGTCTGCTGTTGCACAGTGGATGCAGGCCAGCTCATCTCCAGGGAATGTCAGCGATGAACACCGCAACCGAAGGCAACCGCAGCGTCGTCACGCTGGTGATCCAGCACAAGGTCCGTGCCCAGGCGCTGGTGCACTACGAAACCTGGCTCAAGCGCGCCGTGACTACCGCTCGCCAGCAGCCAGGTCATCTGGACGTCAATGTCATCCGCCCGGACGACGGCGGTCGCCACTTCACCACCGTGGTGCGCTTCGCCGACGCCGGCCTGCTGCAGGCCTGGGTCAACTCTGCCGAGCGTCAGGCGCTGATCAGTGAAGTGCTGCCACTGTTGGAAGACGGCGACCAGACCCAGGTGCACGATGACCCGGAATTCTGGTTCACCCCGCCCAGCGTCGGCGCCGCGCAACCGCCGCGCTGGAAACAGGCCCTGCTGACCTACCTGGTGATCTGCCCGATGACCCTGGTCATTCCCCAGCTGCTGGCGCCGCTGTTTGCCCGCTATCCGCTGCTGGGTGGCCCGATCACCGGCAACTTGATCACCAACCTGTTCGTCATCCTGCCCGTGGTGTTCTACATCATGCCCTGGGTGACGCGCCGCTGTGCCGGCTGGTTGCGCCGCTGAGCGCCCGCCGTGATCCATTGCTAGCCTTCAACCGCCTGCCGATCACCCACCCGGACGGAGAGCACCATGAGCCAGGACCCTACCGACCAGAGCCGCCGCAAGTTTCTCGCCACCAGCACCGTGCTCGGTGCCGCCGGCGCGCTGTGGAGCGCATTGCCGTTCACCGATTCCGCCCATGCCGCCCTTTCAGGAGATCCCATGAACGCCGACCTCATCTTGTTCAATGGCAAGTTGCACACCGTTGACCGCGAGAAGCCCACCGCCAGCGCCGTCGCCATCAAGGACGGCAAGTTCCTCGCCGTGGGCAGCGACGCCGAAGCCATGGCCCACAAGGGGACCGCCACGCAGATCATCGATCTCAAGCAGCGCACGGTGATCCCCGGCCTTAACGACTCGCACCTGCACCTGATCCGCGGCGGCCTGAACTACAACCTCGAACTGCGCTGGGAAGGCGTGCCGTCGCTGGCCGACGCCCTGCGCATGCTCAAGGACCAGGCCGAGCGCACGCCGACCCCGCAGTGGGTGCGCGTGGTCGGTGGCTGGAACGAGTTCCAGTTCGCCGAGAAACGCATGCCCACGCTGGAAGAGATCAACCAGGCCGCGCCGGACACCCCGGTGTTCCTGCTGCACCTCTACGACCGCGCGCTGCTCAACCGTGCCGCGCTCAGGGCGGTGGGCTACAGCAAGGACACGCCCAATCCCCCGGGTGGCGAGATCCAGCGCGACAAGTTCGGCAATCCCACCGGCATGCTTATCGCCCGGCCCAACGCCACCATTCTCTACGCCACCCTGGCCAAGGGGCCGAAGCTGCCGCTGGAGTACCAGGTCAACTCCACCCGCCAGTTCATGCGCGAGCTCAACCGCCTCGGCCTGACCAGCGCCATCGATGCCGGCGGCGGCTACCAGAACTACCCGGACGACTACCAGGTGATCCAGGAGCTGGCCAACAACGACCAGCTGACCGTGCGCATTGCCTACAACCTGTTCACCCAGAAGCCCAAGGAAGAACTGGCCGACTTCAAGAACTGGACGCAGAAGGTAAAGCCCGGCGACGGCAACGACTTCTTCCGCCACAACGGCGCCGGCGAGATGCTGGTGTTCTCCGCCGCCGACTTCGAGGACTTCCTCGAACCGCGCCCGGACTTGCCGCAGACCATGGAGCAGGAGCTGGAGCCGGTGGTGCGTCACCTGGTCGAGCAGCGCTGGCCGTTCCGCCTGCACGCCACCTACGACGAGTCGATCTCGCGCATGCTCGACGTGTTCGAGAAGGTCAACCGCGACATCCCGTTCAATGGCCTGCCCTGGTTCTTCGACCATGCCGAAACCATCACCCCGCAGAACATCGAGCGGGTGAGGGCACTGGGCGGTGGCATCGCCATCCAGGACCGCATGGCCTTCCAGGGTGAGTATTTCGTCGACCGCTATGGCGCCAAGGCCGCCGAGCACACACCGCCGATCAAGCGCATGCTCGACATGGGCGTGCCGGTGGGGGCGGGTACCGACGCTACCCGGGTGTCCAGCTACAACCCATGGACTTCGCTGTACTGGATGGTCAGCGGCAAGACCGTCGGCGGGCTGGAACTGTATCCGGAGGGCCTTAGCCGCGAGACCGCGCTGCAGCTGTTCACCCATGGCAGCGCCTGGTTCTCCAGCGAGCAGGGCAAGAAGGGGCAGATCAAGGTCGGTCAGCTGGCGGACCTGGCGGCGCTGTCGCTGGACTTCTTCAGCGTTGATGAAGAGGCGATCAAGGGCATCGAGTCGGTGCTGACCGTTGTCGACGGCAAGGTGGTGTACGGTGCCGCCGAGTTCGACAAGCTCGGCCCTGCGCAGGTGCCGGTGTTGCCGGAGTGGTCGCCGGTGGCCAAGGTGCCGGGGCACTGGCGCGCCGGTGCGCCGATGGCGGCGGCGCTGCACCAGTGTGTCGGGCCGTGCGGGGTGCATGCCCACAGCCATGAGAAGGCGCGGCATTCCAGTGTTCCGGTGAGTGATTACCAGGGCTTCTGGGGTGCGTTGGGTTGTTCCTGCTTCGCCTTCTGAGTGGGCCAGGGGCCGCTTTGCGGCCCTTTCGCGGCACAAGGCCGCTCCTACAGGCGAGCGCATTCCCATGTAGGAGCGGCCTTGTGCCGCGAAAGGGCTGCAACGCAGCCCCAGTATCTAAGCCATGTCGCTGATGGCGAACTCCTCCGCCAGATGATCGATCAACGACCGCACCGACGGCAGCAACCCGCGCCGCGACGGGAAGATCGCATGCACGATGCCGCAACGCGGATGCCAGTCCGGCAGCATTTCCACCAACCGCCCCGCCGCCAGGTCCTCGCGCACCGCCACCCTGGGCAGGTGCGCGATCCCCACGCCCGCCACCACGAAATGCCGCAGGGCGAACAGGTCGTCGGTGACCATCCGTGGTTTGTGCGGGATCACCAGGCTGCGGCTCATGTCCTCACCCTGGAACAGCTCCCACTGGTATTCACGCTGGGCGCCACCCCAATGCACGCTGGGCAGCTCACTGAGTTGCAGCGGGTCAAAGCCTTGCGCAAGCTGTTCGCGGAACGACGGATGCCCGACCAGGCACTGGGTGCTGTTGCTCAGCACCTTCATCACCATGTCGGTGTTCTCCAGCGGCGGGAAACGCACCCGCAGCGCCACGTCGAAGCCCTCATGCAGCAGATCGACGCGGCGGTTGGTGCTCTCGATGAACAGCTCCACCTGCGGATACTTTAGCATGTAGCGGGTCAGCATCGGTCCGACCCAGGAGTTGAGCAGAGTGGTCGGGCAGCTGATGCGCACCAGCCCGCGTGGTTCGCTGCGGTTGCGCTCGATGATCTCGGCGGCACCCTCGGCTTCCACGCGCATGGCCAGGCAACGGTTGTAGTAGGCCTGGCCGATCTCGGTCAGCGAGCAGTGCCGGCTGGTGCGGTGCAGCAGGCGCACGCCGAGGCGCTCCTCCAGGTCGGCGATGCGCCGGCTGAGCTTGGACTTGGGCATGTCCAGCGCCCGTCCGGCCGGGGCAAAGCCACCGTGCTCGACCACCTGGGTGAAGTAGTAGAGGGAGTTGAGGTCTTCCAAGGGGCGATCTCCGCAGCGCGCCGGGGACAATGGTTCGCAGTCTACCGGGCGATGGTGGCCCTCATCCAACTCCCTTCAAGCCAATATCGCTCAGGACGACTCGATTCCCTCCAGCATCGCTTCCGTCAGGCCTTCGGCCATCTCGATGCCATGCAGGCTGGCCCACAACAGGCTCCTGCCGGTTTCATCCATATGCTCCAGCGCCTTGTAGCCGACGTTGTAGGCACTGCGCAGGTACTCGGCGACATGCACCAGGGCGTCGTGGGCGTTGATATTGGGGTTTACTGCGAACAGCGGTGGGTGGCCGGCGTCGCATTTGCCGAAGGGGTGGTGGCGGGTGTCGGGGAGGGGTGGGTCGGGGACGATCTTTTTCATGGTCAAACTCCGATAGAAATTGACCGGCACCGTCCGTTTCCACGCGAAGGGTGGCGGCTGTACACGGGGTGGAAAACCAGGTTATCGGAGAACCCCGGCAGGCTTTGCGGCCTCCCGCGTACAGCTGCCGTTACGACAGATAATCCGATAACCAACCAGCCGGGTTTCCACGCCCGATCGCTGAACCGACAGCGACCTGGTCAGCCTAGAGGGCATGATTTCCCCGGACAATCAGAAGGGTATCGACAGACTTTGTAGGGTATTTCTTGGGCTGCAGGCTGCTCAGTAGGAAAGGTTTTCAGATCACGTAGGACATGGCTGAGCTCAGCAGATTCGAGCGTTTTTTGAACACATTCCTTCGAGCTTGTCGGAAGCTTCTCGGTTGATCTGCACTGCCGCTGTTGTATGGTTTCAGGCGAAACCAGTTGCTATCCAGTGGCGAGAACTTGCGTAGCAGCCCCAAGATTTCAAGACGAAGTGACAACTATGCACAACCCACCCCACCCCGGCGAAGCCCTGCGCGAAGACGTCCTGCCCGCCATCGGCATGAACGTCTCCTCCCTGGCCCGCCACCTGGGCTATTCACGTGGTCAGTTATCCACAGTGCTCAACGGCCACGCAGCCATTTCAGCCGACCTGGCCTATCGCCTCGAACTGGCCGGTCTTGGCAGTGCCCGTCAGTACCTGGCCGAGCAGGCGGCCTACGACCTGTGGCAGGCCGCACACCGCGCGCATCCACCTATCGAGCGGCTGGCGTTCGCCTGAGCGTCAATCCTCATCCGACGCAAACAACCGCTCCAGCTCCACCCGCGCCTCCTTCGCCGTCTGCATCACCTTGGCCCGGTCGTCGCGCACATGCCCCTGGGCCTCCAGCACCTGCTCGTCATGCTCGGTGAAGCGGGCGATGCGATCCGCCGCCTGGGCCTCGGTCAGCCCCAGCCCGACCAGCGCCCGCCGGCTCATCTCCAGGCTGGAATGGTAGGTCTCGCGAATCGGCTCGGCGCCCACGTCCACCAGCTTGTGCACATGCTGGCGGTTGCGCGCCCGGGCGATGACCTTCAGGTGCGGGTACAGGCGCTTGACCCGCTCGGCCGTGCGGGTGGCGGCCTCGGGGTCATCGATGGTGATGATCACGTACTCGGCTTCGCCGACCTTGGCCGCATGCAGCACCTCGGTGCGCGACGGATCGCCGTAGAACACCGGCACCTGCTCGAACATGCGGGTCATCTCGATGGTGTCCACTGAGGTTTCCAGGGCGACGAAGGGGATCTTCTGCGCCCGCAGGATGCGCGCCACGATCTGGCCCATGCGGCCCATGCCGACGATCACCACCCGTGGCGTGCCGGCGTCGATCTGCTTGTACTGCTCGGGCACTTCCCGGGCGGGTTGCGGACGCTTGAGGGCGCGGGCGCAGCCGATCATCAGCAGCGGGGTTAGGGCCATCGACAGGGTGATGGTCATCAGCAGCAGGTCGTAGGTCAGGGTGTCGAACAGGCCCTGGTCCTTGCCCAGCTTGAACACCACGAAGGCAAATTCGCCACCGGCGGCCAGCACCATGCCCAGGCGCAGCGCGCTGGCACTGTTGAGGCCCCCGGCGATGCGGCCGACGCCGATCAGCAGCACCAGCTTCACCGCGATCAACAGCATGGTCATGCCCAGCAGCACCAGCGGCATTTCCAACAGCAGGCGCAGGTTGGCGCCCATGCCGACGCTGATGAAGAACAGCCCCAGCAGCAGGCCCTTGAACGGTTCGATCTGCGCTTCCAGTTCGTGGCGGTATTCGGAGTCGGCCAGCAACAGGCCGGCGAGGAAGGCGCCCAGGGCCATGGAAATACCGGCTTCCTCCATCAGCCAGGCAGTGCCGATCACCACCAGCAGCGCGGTGGCGGTGGACACCTCCGGCAGGCCGGTGCGGGCAACGGTGCGAAACAGCGGGCGCAGCAGGTAGCGGCCGCCGACGATGACGATGGCGATGCTGGCGAATACCTTCAGGCCATGCTCGAAGCTGTCGCCTTGGCTGGTGTCCGGGCCGCTGGCGGCCAGCAGCGGCACCAGGGCGATCAGCGGGATCGCGGCGATGTCCTGGAACAGCAGGATGGCGAAGGCCAGGCGGCCGTGGGGCGCGTTGAGCTGCTTGCTCTCGGCCAGGCTCTGCAGACCCAGGGCGGTGGACGACAGCGCCAGGCCCAGGCCGAGCACGATGGCCGCCGGCAGGCTTTGGCTGAAGCCGAACAGGGCGATGGCGCCGAGCGCCGCGCCGGTCAGGACCACCTGCGCGGTGCCGACGCCGAACACCGACTTGCGCATCAGCCACAGGCGCCGGGGCGACAGCTCCAGGCCAATGATGAAAAGCAGCAACACCACGCCCAGCTCGGAGATGTGCGCGACGCTCTCGGTGTCACGGATCAGCCCCAGGGCCTGCGGGCCGATGGCCACGCCGGCCAGCAGGTAGCCGAGCACGGCGCCCAGTTGCAGGCGCTTGGCCAGGGGCACGGCGACCACGGCGGCGAGGAGGAAGATGACGGCGGTTTGTAGAAGGCTGCCTTCGTGTGGCATTGCTCGGACTCCTTGAACTGCGTGCGGCAGCGTTTGATGCAACAGCTTATGTCATCGATGAAAGAGGCGGGCATTTTCGGGTGAGATGGGAAACAGGACAATCCCGGGGTTACAGGAAGCAGCGTTCTGAAAGTAGGACCTTTGCCGAATCCATCGCGGGGCAAGCCCGCTCCCACGCAAGGTATAAAACCTTCGTGGGAGCGGGCTTGCCCCGCGATGGCGATCGGCCACTTATTGCAGATGGGTTTTCAAGGCCTGCGCTGCCTGGTCCATGGCACTGCGCACACTGGGCACGCTGCTCAGCACATTGAGCAGGCCGTAGTCATGGATCAGGCCGTTGTAGCGCACGGCGGTCACCGGTACCCCGGCGGCGTCCAGCTTGCGGGCATAGGCTTCGCCTTCGTCGCGCAGCACGTCCATCTCGGCGGTCTGCACCAGGGCTGGCGGCAGGCCTTGCAACTGCTCGAGGCTGGCGCGCAGCGGCGAGGCGTGGACGTCGTCGCGTTGGCGCGGGTCGGTGGTGTAGTTGTTCCAGAACCACTGCATCATGTTGCGGGTCAGGAAGTGGCCTTCGGCGAACTGGTTATAGGACGCGTTGTTGAAGTTGGCGTCGGTCACTGGCCACAGCAGGGCCTGGAAGCGCAGCTTCGGCGTGCCGGCCTCCTTGGCCTTGATCGCCACCACCGCGGCCATGTTGCCGCCGACGCTGTTGCCGGCCACCGCCAGGCGGCTGCCGTCCACGCCGATCTCCTTGCCGTGTTCGGCGACCCAGCGGGTGGCGGCATAGGCCTGGTTGATCGCGGTGGGGAACCTGGCTTCCGGCGATGGCGTGTAGTCGACGTACACCGCCGCGGCGCCGGAACCCACCACCAGGTCACGGATCAGGCGTTCGTGGGTGGGGTAGTCGCCCAGCACCCAGCCGCCGCCGTGGAAGAACATGAACACTGGCAGTTCACCCTTGGCGCCTTCGGGCCGCACCACGCGGATCTCCAGCGGCTGGCCATCGGCCTGGATGGTCCGGCGTTCGACGCGGATCCCCGACAGGTCGACCTTCACCCCGGCCTGGGCACCGCTCAGCACCGCACGGGCATCCTTGGGCGAGAGGGTTTCAAGCGGCTTGCCGCCACCAGCGGCCAGGGCCTTGAGGAAGCCCTGGGTGGTGTGCTCGACGCCGGGGCTGCCGGCGGCGAAGGCGCTGTTCACGGCGAGGGCCAGCAGGCCGGCGGTCAGGGTGTGGGACAGTTTCATGTTCTAGCTCCTTTAGGGGTTCGAGTCGTGGCTCAGTTCTGGTTGGCGAGGACGGTGGGTTGCACGTAGCTCACGGCGCGCAGCTGGCCGCTGCTGTCGCGGTAGGTCAGGGTGGCGGTGCTGGTCTGGCCCTGGGCGCTGGCGGGTGCATCGACGCTGACGACCTTGGCGATATCCAGGTCCATGCCGTAGCGGTACGGGGTGGCCTCGTTGGCGAAGCTGCCGGCGCTGGTGCCGAGGGCCAGGGTGGTGACGGTGAGGGCGAAGGCTTTGCGAAGGGTCATGATCGTTCTCCGGGTTCTGCTGAGTGGGGTTGGCGACTGCTTGCTGCTTGATGTGAATATTGCGCGCAAATATTTAGCGCGCAAAATATATTTCCGCTATGACGCTGATTGAGTGCGTCTTGGCCAGCTTCTGTGGGAGCGGGTTTACCCGCGAACACCCGCGAAGCGGGTGCCAGGCACCGCGTTGTCTGTTTCGCGGGTAAACCCGCTCCCACAGGGAGGCAGCATCAAGCGCTGGGTCGGTACTGCAACGCTTCCGCCAGGTGCGCCCTGGCGATGGATTGCGCGCCCTCCAGGTCCGCCAGCGTGCGGGCGACCTTCAGCAGCCGGTGCGCCGCCCGCAACGACAGTGTCAGCCGTTCGCAGGCCTGCTCCAGCCAGGCCTGGTCAACCGGCTCCAGCGGGCAATGCCGGCGCAGTCCCTTGAGGTCGAGGAAGGCGTTGGCGCAGCCCTGCCTGCGCTGCTGCAGCGCCCGGGCCTCGGCCACCCTCTGGCCGACGTTGGCGCTGGTCTCGCCACTGGGCTGGTGGGTCAGCACGGTACTTTCCCGAGCCACCGTCAGGTGCAGATCGATGCGGTCGAGCAGTGGGCCCGACAGCTTGTTGCGATAACGCTGGACCTGCTCGCTGCTGCACCGGCAGCGGCCGGTGGGGTCGCCCAGGTAGCCGCAGGGGCAGGGGTTCATGGCCGCTACCAGCTGGAAGCGCGCCGGAAAACGTACGCGGTCCTTGGCCCGGGCCACCACGATCTCGCCGGACTCCAGCGGTTCGCGCAGCACCTCCAGCACGCGTCGCTCGAACTCGGGCAGCTCGTCGAGAAACAGCACGCCATGGTGCGCCAGGGTGATCTCGCCGGGTTGCGGCCGGCTGCCACCGCCCACCAATGCCGGGCCGGATGCGGAATGATGAGGGTGACGAAAGGGTCTCTGCGGCCAGCTGTCGAGCGGTGCATGGCCACTGACCGAGCGGATCGCCGCCACCTCCAGCGCTTCACGCTCGTCCAGCGGCGGCAGCAGCCCGGGCAGGCGGCTGGCGAGCAGGGTCTTGCCGGTGCCCGGGGGACCTGTGAACAACAGGTTGTGCGCCCCGGCCGCGGCGACCAGCAGGGCGCGCTTGGCGGCGATCTGGCCCTGGACTTCGCTGAGGTCCGGATAGGGGCGTTGTTCCAGCAGCAAGCCATTGGCTGCGTAGGGAGACAGCGCGGGCTGGCCGTTCAGGTGGGCCACCAGCTCGCGCAGGTGCCCCATTGCATACACCACCAGGCCGCTGGCCAGGCTGGCCTCCTCGGCATTCTCCCGAGGCACCACCAACGCCCGGCCCGCATCCCGGGCCGCCAATGCCGCGGGCAGCACGCCCTGTACCGGGCGCAATGCACCCGACAGGGCCAGTTCGCCCAGGCATTCGATATCGTCGAGGGTGGCTACCGGCACCTGGCCATTGGCGGCGAGGATGCCCAGGGCGATGGCCAGGTCGTAGCGGCCACCGTCCTTGGGCAGGTCGGCGGGGGCGAGGCTCTGGGTGATGCGCCGGGCCGGGTAGTCCAGGCCGGAGTTGACGATGGCGCTGCGTACCCGGTCCTTGCTCTCCTTGACCGTGGTTTCCGGCAGACCGACCAGGGTAAGCGTGGGCAGGCCGTTGGCCAGATGGGTTTCGACGCTGACGGCGGGGGCCTGCACGCCCACCTGGGCGCGGCTGTGGACGAGGGCGAGGGACATGGGCACTCCGTATTTGCAGGTGATGGCCGCATCCTGCGGCCTGGCAAAGCTTAGTGGTGCTCTTGGGCAGGTGGACGAGAAGAGTGCGTCGAGTTTTGTCCGGCCTGGCACTCAGTACCGTTGGCGCCTGCCGCCCGAGGCTGCCTGCCGCAGATCACCGGAATCCCCGAACCCCGCGCCCGTGCCAGCAGTTCCTCGGTGTCGTCCCCGCCCGGCAACGCCAGCACCAGGTCGGGCCGGCTGTCGCGCAGCATGAAGACGTTGCGCAGGCGCTCGGCCAGCTTGCCGTGCAGCTGCCAGTTGGGCGGGTAGCGCACGATGTCGGCGCCCTGTTCGCGGGCCCAGCCTTCGATCTCGCCGCCCAGGTGCTGGCTGCCGCCGTGGATCAGCACCCGGATCGGTTGCTGGCGCTGGAGGGCGTCCAGCGCCTGGCGGCAGCGTTGGCTGTCGGCGTAGTTGCGCCCCGCGCAGATCAGTACGCGCATGCCCACCCCCTCAGAACCACTGGCCGAAGCGGCGGATGTACAGGGTTTTCATGCCCTGGGCCACCAGGCAGTAGCCCAGCAGGGTGGCGGCCAGCCACGGGAAGTATTCCCACGGCAGCGGCACCAGCCCGACCATCGCTCCCAGCGGCGAGAACGGGATGTAGATGCCCAGGCACATCACCAGGCCGGTGGCCAGGATCACCGGCAGCGCCGCGGTGCTCTGGAAGAACGGCACCTTGCGGGTGCGCAGCATGTGCACCACCAGCGTTTGCGACAGCAGCCCCTCGATGAACCAGCCGGACTGGAACAGCGCCTGCATTTCCACGCTGTTGGCGGCGAACACGTACCACATCAGGGCGAAGGTGGTGATGTCGAAGATCGACGAAGTGGGGCCGATCCACAGCATGAAACGACCGATGTTGCGGGCATCCCACTTGCGTGGCTCGCGCAGGAATTCCTTGTCCATGCGGTCCCACGGCAGCGACAGCTGGGAGAAGTCGTACATCAGGTTCTGCAGCAACAGGTGGATCGCCAGCATCGGCATGAACGGGATGAACGCGCTGGCCACCAGCACCGAGAACACGTTGCCGAAGTTGGAGCTGGCGGTCATGC
This sequence comes from Pseudomonas sp. TE31087, assembly GCF_057284075.1. Taxonomy (NCBI): domain Bacteria; kingdom Pseudomonadati; phylum Pseudomonadota; class Gammaproteobacteria; order Pseudomonadales; family Pseudomonadaceae; genus Pseudomonas; species Pseudomonas sp. TE31087. The sequence continues at coordinate 4,176,337 of NZ_JBXVNN010000001.1, read as the reverse complement.
ACAGGTACTTCATGATGTTGCCGAAGGTTTCGCGGCCCTTGAGCACGCCTTCTTCCAGCACCATCAGGCTCTTTTCCAGGAGGATGATGTCGGCCGATTCCTTGGCGATGTCGGTACCGCTGTCCACCGAGATGCCCACGTCGGCATCGCGCAGCGCCGGGGCGTCGTTGATGCCGTCGCCAAGGAAGCCCACGGTGTGGCCGTTGGCCTGCAGCGCCTTGAGCACCCGCGACTTCTGCAGCGGGGTGAGCTTGGCGAACACCGTGCGTTCCTCGACCAGCGCCTTGAGCTGGGTGTCGTCCAGGCGCTCGATGTCCTGGCCGAGCAGCGGCTGGCCGGGCGCAAGGCCCACTTCGCGGCAGACCTTGCAGGTGACCACCGGGTTGTCGCCGGTCAGCACCTTCACCTTCACGCCCATCTCGCGCAGGGCGGCGATGGCCGGGCCGGCGGTTTCCTTGGGCGGGTCGAGGAAGGTCAGGAAGCCCCGGATCACCAGCTCGCGCTCGTCATCGGTGTGGTACTGGGGCTTGCCGGCGGCGGCCGGAATGTCGCGGGTGCCAACCAGCAGCACGCGGAAGCCCTCCTGGTTGTAGGCGCTGGCGGTATCCAGCAGTTGCTGGCGTCGTCCGGCATCCAGGACGACCCGCTGGCCGCCTTCTTCGACATGGGTGGCGATGGCCAGCATTTCCTCGACGGCGCCCTTGCTCACCAGCAGGTGGTCGCCCAGGGCATCCTTGACGATCACCGACAGGCGCCGGCGGATGAAGTCGAAGGGCAGCTCGTCGACCTTGGCGTAGGCATAGGGTGGCTGGAAGCCCTGGTCTTCGCCGGCAAAACGCAGCACGGCCTGGTCCATCAGGTTCTTCACGCCGCTCTGGTGGTGGCTGTTGAGCCAGGCCAGTTGCAGCAGGCGCGGGTCCTGGTGGCCGCTGGCGTCGACGTGGTGCTCGAGGATGATGCGGTCCTGGGTCAGGGTGCCGGTCTTGTCGGTGCACAGCACGTCCATCGAGCCGAAGTTCTGGATGGCGTTCAGGCGCTTGACCACCACCTTGCGCCGGGCCATGGCCACGGCGCCCTTGGCCAGGTTGGCGCTGACGATCATCGGCAGCATTTCCGGGGTCAGGCCCACGGCCACGGCCAGGGCGAACAGGAAGGCGTCGCTCCAGTCGCCCTTGACCACGCCGTTGAGCATGAACACCACCGGCACCATCACCAGCATGAAGCGGATCAGCAGACGGCTGACGCTGTTCACCCCGCGGTCGAAGGCGGTCTGGCTGCGCGAGCCGACGATGGCCTTGGCCAGCGAACCGAAGTAGGTGCGCTTGCCGGTGGCCACCACCACGGCGCGGGCGCGGCCGCTGACCACGTTGGTGCCCATGAAGCCGATGTTGGGCAGGTCCAGCAGGCCGCTTTCATCGTTGGCGCTGCCTCCGGCGGATTTCTGCGCGACGTGGCCGAGGGTGTCGTATTTCTCCACCGGCAGCGCTTCGCCGGTCAGTACGGCCTGGCTGATGAACAGGTCGCGGGACTCGATCAGGCGGATATCGGCGGGGATCATGTCGCCAGCGGCCAGTTGCACGATGTCGCCGGCCACCAGTTCGTTCATCGGCACTTCGCGCAGGCGCGCCGGCTGGTCGTGGCGCTCGCGGCGCAGCACGGTGGCGGTGGTACGGACCATGGCCTTGAGCGCATCGGCGGCCTTGCCCGAGCGGTACTCCTGCCAGAAGCGCAGCAGGCTGCTGAGGCTGACCATGGTCATGATGATGATGACCTTGGTCAGGTCCGCTTCCTCCAGCTCGCCGGCGCTTACCGGCAGCCAGTAGTCGGTGACGAAGCTGATGCCGGCGAGGGTGAGCAGCACGTAGATGAAGGGGTTGTGCAGGGCCTTGAGCAATTGCACCAGGGCCGGTTGCGGTTTGTCGTGGGCGACCTGGTTGGCGCCGTCGCGCTGCAGGCGCTTGGCGGCCTCGTGTTCGGTCAGGCCCAGCTCGCTGGCGTCGAGGTTGGCCAGGGTCACGGCCAGGCCGTTGCGTGCCTCGCGGGCGGCACGCATGGACAGGCGGGCATCATCGCCGGCTTTGCTGTGGGTGTTGCGGTCTTTTACGGTCATTTGGCTGTGCTCCTGCCGCAGGAGGCGGCACGACACACAGTCGACTCACGGTTGGGAAGGTGAGTGAACGTGTCCCGTGTCGCAATGATTAAAACAATGAAAAACGTGGTTTTTCCGACGTTTACGTGTTCGCTGGCGAATGCCGGAAATAAGATCGGCAGCGAACTTTCTACTGGCTGATTCCATGGTCGGTTAATCCCTTTGTTAAATGGCGGGCCAATAGAACTTCAACGAACTTTAATTACTTAAAGTTCGGAAGTTTCTGACGATTTATATGGCGTCAGTTCAGCGAACGGACAGCACGGCGCGCGTCACTGCAGGCAGCAACGGGCGCGCTATCGACTGGGCGGTTCCAGGGACGAGGTCAAACCCCAGCCGAGGACAGGACGGTGCGGGGCCTTGTGCGCACAGGTGCGCAGGCGAGGGATGGCGATATCGAGGTTCATGAGCTTGCCTCCGACCGGGCGGGCACCCGGGGCGACAAGCGACGGCGGAGCAGCAGGCTCTGGCGCGGCTTGCCCGACCTAGGGGCGGGCCCGGAGTTCCGGTTCAAGTGCCTGGCGGCCAAAGGCTGCCAGACAGCGACTAGATACTGTGTCCATTGAATTCTTCGTGAGTTGAAATAAAGGCCCGCTTTTCGGGGCGGGTGAACTTTATGCAAAGCATAGCGGGGAAGTCAACCGGGAAGGCGTAACTTAAATATGTTTCATCTGCTGGGAGGGGAATTAATGCAAGGTACTGCGCAAGTGCTATCGCGGGGCAAGTCCGCTCCTACAGGTTGGCGTAGTACCTGTGGGAGCGGCTTTAGCCGCGAACACCGGCGAAGCCGGTGCCATCCACCGCGTCGCTTGCTTCGCGGCTGAAGCCGCTCCCACAGGGTGCGCGCGGGCGTGGTGAATGATCACACGGAGTGCTTCCCCATGAAAGTCAGTGCACGCAATGTCTTCGAAGGTAGCGTCAGCGACATCAAGCCGGGGGCGGTGAATGCCGAGGTCGAGCTGACCCTGGCCGGCGACGAGAAGCTGGTGGCGGTGGTCACCAGGCGCGTACATAAACCCAGGCGGTCAGCCCCGAGGCGAGGCCGACGGCGATACGCTTGTAGTCCGCTACTTCATAGCGATCGGCAGCGGCCAGCTCTTGTTCGCTGATCTGGAAGACCATGCCGGCGACGCTGTCTTCGGCCCGCTCGCTGGGGGAGACGATGGGGTGGTGGCTCTTGCCACTGGTGGCCAGCACTTGCGGGTCGGTGATCTGCACCCAGTCCTGGCGATAGCCCGGCATGCGGTCGGCCTGGCCGGTCAGTTCACGGCCGAAGTTGGCCAGTTGCACGGCCTTGTCCTGCAAGGTGCCGTAGGAGAACAGCAGCACCGGGTAATCGCTGGACGGTTGCATGACTTATTCCTGAGTAGGCGGGGCGATCCGTGCTTCCAGCTCGGCGAATTGCTGCTCGAGGGCTTCGAGGCGGGCGCGGGTGCGGGCCAGCACTACCATCTGGCTGTCGAACTCTTCGCGGCTGACCAGGTCGAGCTTGCTGAAGGCGCCCTGCATCAGCACCTTGAACTGGCTTTCCAGTTCGGCGCGGGGCGCGGCGGTGTCACCGCTGAACAGGCGCGATGCCTGGTCGCTCAGGGCATCGAGGAAGGCTTTGGGCGCGAGCATGTCTGGTATCCGCTGATCACTGAAAGGGCAGCAGTGTAGCACGGGCCCCCGGGCCACTTGCGCTGCACGCTTTTCGCGCAGGGCGGCCAAAGGTCGCGCACCGATTTTGTGCGCTTTTTCCCTGCTGGCGATTGGCCAATCCCTACCGGTTCACGCAACTACCTGTTTTCCCGTGACTTGCGCCAACTGGCAAGGTTTCTGCAATGACCTGAGCGAGCCATGCACTGATGCAGTCCCTTGTGACCAGGCAGTGCGCAGGCGGAGCCGGAAGGTTCTTCGTCACAGCCGGATCGTGCGTCGGCGGGGAGGATGGAGCCGACGACGCGTTACAAAGCCAGGCGCTGCGCTTAGACTTGAGACGGGTTTGTTTTCCTGGGGCAAGTCCACCAAATCGGGAGAGAGTTTCATGAAGCTAGTCACTGCCATCATCAAGCCGTTCAAGCTGGACGACGTGCGCGAGTCGCTGTCGGAAATCGGCGTGCAGGGCATCACCGTGACCGAAGTCAAAGGCTTCGGCCGGCAGAAGGGTCACACCGAGCTGTATCGCGGCGCTGAATATGTGGTCGATTTCCTGCCCAAGGTGAAGATCGATGTCGCCATCGACGACAAGGACCTCGATCGGGTGATCGAAGCCATCACCAAGGCGGCCAACACCGGCAAGATCGGCGACGGCAAGATCTTCGTGGTCAATCTGGAGCAGGCGATCCGCATCCGTACCGGCGAAACCGATACCGACGCGATCTAAGCGCCAAGCAAAGCCTCACCAAACCCAACGCCCCAGGAGAAAACAACATGACTCTGCGCAAGATCGCAGGGCTAGGAGCCCTATTGTCCCTCGTAATGCCAGGGCTGGCCCTGGCCGAGGAAACTGCCGCCCCCGTGCTGAACTCCGGCGACACCGCCTGGATGCTCACCTCGACGGCACTGGTCCTGTTCATGACCATCCCGGGCCTGGCCCTGTTCTACGGCGGCATGGTGCGCTCGAAGAACGTGCTGTCGGTGATGATGCAGTGTTTCGCCATCACCGGGCTGATCAGCATCCTCTGGGTCATCTACGGCTACAGCCTGGCTTTCGATACCGCGGGTATGGAAAAGGGCGTGCTCAACTTCAATTCCTTCATCGGTGGCTTCTCCAAGGCCTTCCTCAACGGCGTCACGCCGTCGGGCCTGACCTCGGCCACCGCCCTGTTCCCCGAGGCGGTGTTCATCACCTTCCAGATGACCTTCGCCATCATCACCCCGGCGCTGATCGTCGGCGCCTTCGCCGAACGCATGAAGTTCTCGGCGATGCTGATCTTCATGGGCGTGTGGTTCACCCTGGTCTATGCGCCGATCGCGCACATGGTCTGGAGCGGTGACGGCGCGCTGATGTGGGACTGGGGCGTGCTGGACTTCGCCGGCGGCACCGTGGTGCACATCAACGCCGGTATCGCCGGCCTGGTCTGCTGCCTGGTGCTGGGCAAGCGCAAGGGTTACCCGACCACGCCGATGGCCCCGCACAACCTGGGCTACACCCTGATGGGCGCGGCCATGCTGTGGATCGGCTGGTTCGGCTTCAACGCAGGTTCCGCCGCTGCCGCCAACGGCACCGCCGGCATGGCCATGCTGGTGACCCAGATCGCCACCGCCGCCGCCGCCCTGGGCTGGATGTTCGCCGAGTGGATCTTCCACGGCAAGCCAAGCGCCCTGGGCATCGCCTCGGGCGTGGTCGCCGGCCTGGTCGCCATCACCCCGGCCGCCGGCACCGTCGGCCCGATGGGCGCGCTGGTGATCGGCCTGGTGTCCGGCGTGGTCTGCTACTTCTGCGCCACCAGCCTCAAGCGCAAGCTGGGCTATGACGACTCCCTGGACGCCTTCGGCGTACACGGCATCGGCGGGATCATCGGCGCCCTGCTCACCGGTGTGTGCGCGGCGCCTGCCCTGGGCGGTTTCGGCGCGGTCACCGACATCGCCGCGCAGTTCTGGATCCAGGCCAAGGGTGTGATCTTCACCGTGGTCTACACCGCCATTGTCACCTACGTGATCCTCAAGGTCCTCGACCTGGTGATGGGCCTGCGGGTCAGCGAAGAAGAAGAGTCGGTCGGCCTCGACCTGGCTCAACACAACGAGCGCGGCTACAACCTGTAACCGCGATGCTGGAAAACTTGCCCGGTTCGCCGGGCATTTTTTTGCCTGTAATTTACCGTTTGGCCTGGGGCAAACGGTTTCCCTGCGCTGATCGCGACCTGGGGTTAAAACTTACAAGCCATCGGGTGTTTCTGGTGCTTTGCTTTTTCTGCGAGCGCGCTAGAATGCGCGCCGAAGGAAGCTGGACGAGTAGTCCACACACTTCGCTACCCTTTGCTAGGCTTGCCAATAGCCTGTGGCCAGCAAGGGCTCAAAAAATTTTGTCAGGCCTTGCCAGGAGCAGGGCCTGCAGGGTGCCGGACCCCCCATGAGGGGGTGGACACCCAGGGCAGTGGCCAATCCACGGCCAGTTGAATTTTCACTGGTGGCTGCCGGTCTACGGCTGCACCGGTCTATAACTAACCTGCTTTTCGCAAGTCATGAGGTAGAACATGAGCGACGACGATCTGGAAAATGACGACCTCGAGGTAGGCGACGAAGACGAGGCTGATGAAGGCCTTGAGGCAGCGGCTGACGACGGCGCGGAAGACTCCGGCGACGACGACAGCAGCCCGGCTCCGGCGGCCAAGGGCAAGTCCAAGGCGGCGGTCTCGGTAGACGAGATGCCGAGCATGGAAGCCAAGCAGAAAGAGCGCGATGCGCTGGCCAAGGCGATGGAAGAGTTCCTGTCGCGCGGTGGCAAGGTGCAGGAAGTGGAGGCCAACGTGGTCGCCGATCCGCCCAAGAAGCCGGACAACAAGTACGGCAGCCGCCCTATCTGAGTGGCTGAACGCAAAAAAGCCCGCCGTCGCTGCGGGCTTTTTTGTGCCTGTCAGGTTGGCACGGTCTCTGTAGGAGCGGCCTTGTGCCGCGAAAGGGTCGTAAAGCGGCCCCAGGGTCGTTGTCGATACTAAAATCCTGGGGCCGCTGCGCAGCCCTTTCGCGGCACAAGGCCGCTCCTACAGGGATAGCGAAGCCGGCTCAGCGCCAGCGCGCGAGCACATCGGGCAACTGCGACAGCCGCTGGATCTCGGCATCCGGCGCCTGCTCGCCGCTCCAGGGCTTGTGTTGCGGGTTGAACCACACCGCCCGCAACCCGGCGCGCTGGGCGCCAGCGATGTCGTCGCCCGGGTGGTCGCCGACGTGCACCGCCGCCCCCGCGTCCACCTCGCCGCGCTTCAGCGCTTCAAGGAACGGTGCCGGGTCCGGTTTGCCGATGCCCAGGTCCTCGGCGCACAGGGCGAAGCGGAAGTAGTCCGCCAGCCCCAGGCGGCGCACGTCGGCATTGCCATTGGTGACCACGCCGAGGGTGTAGTGGTGGCGCAGGATCTCCAGCACCGGCTGCACCTCGGGGAACACCTCGACCTGGTGCCGGGCATGCAGGAACACTTCAAAACCTTCGTTGGCCAGCTCCTGGGCGTGCTTCTCGCTGTAGCCGACCTCTTCCAGGGCGTGGAACAGCACCCGTCGGCGCAGGGCGCTGATGCGGTGCTTGAGGCCCGGTTCGGCCTGCACCAGGCGCTCGCGGATGGCGAACAGGTGCTCCACCGGCACGCCGCCGAGGATCGGCGCGTTGGCTTCGAGCCAGTCGCGCAGGACGACTTCGGCGCTGGCGATGACCGGCGCGGTGTCCCAGAGGGTGTCGTCCAGGTCGAAGGTGATCAGCTTGATGCTCATGAGTCCGTGTCCTTGCTGCGTTTGGCCCGAGGGTGGGCGCTGTCGTACACCGCGGCCAGGTGCTGGAAGTCCAGGTGGGTATAGATCTGCGTGGTGCTGATGTCGGCATGACCGAGCATCTCCTGCACCGCGCGCAGATCCTGGGACGATTCCAGCAGGTGGCTGGCGAAGGAATGGCGAAGCATGTGCGGGTGCAGGTGCTGGCCGAGCTCGCGCTCGCCGGCGGCCTTGACCCGCAGCTGGATGGCGCGGGGGCCGAGGCGCTTGCCCTGGCGGCTGAGGAACACCGCGCCGTCCCGCGGGCCGGCAATGCCGCGCAGCTTGAGCCACGCCTGCATCGCTTCGCGGGCCTTGCGGCCCACCGGCAGCACGCGGCTCTTGCCGCCCTTGCCGTGCACCTGCACCAGCCCGGCGGCCAGGTCCAGGTGTTCGAGGTCGAGCCCGGTCAGCTCCGACAGACGCAGGCCGGACGAGTAGAACAGTTCGAGGATCGCCTGGTCGCGACGGGCGATGAATTCGTCGTCGACGCCGCCATCGAGCAGTTGCAGGGCGCGGTCGGTGTCCAGCACCTTGGGCAGGCGCCGCTCACCCTTGGGCGGCGCTAGGCCGTTGGCCGGGTCGTGCTGGCAATCGCCTTCGCGGTTGAGGAAGCGGTACAGGCCGCGCACCGCCGAAAGCAGGCGCGCCAGGCTGCGCGAGGACTGGCCATGGTGGTGCTGGCGGGCGACCAGCTGGCGTAGCTGCTGGACCTGCAGGGCGCCCCAGCCGGCGATGCCCTGGGTGTTGCAGAATTCGATGACTTTCTCGAGGTCGCGACGGTAGGCCAGCAGGGTGTGCTCGGACACCTGGCGCTCGTTGCGCAGGTGAGCGCAATAAGCCTCCAGCTGGCGTTCCATCAGCGCACCGAGCGCAGCGTCTGGGTGAAGCGCGGCACCACGCGGCCAAGCACCTCGGCGATGTAGCTGAGGAACAGGGTGCCGACGCTGCTCTTGTAGTGCTGCGGGTCGCGGCTGCCGATCGCCAGCACGCCGTGCAGGCCCTGGTACTCGAGGGTGGCCACGGCGCTGGAGCCGACTTCCTTGTGCTGGGCATCGCCGAACAGGAAGGCCAGCTCATGCTCGCGCAGGCTGCCGCTGATGGTCTTGCCGCCGCCGATCAGGCCGCCAATGGCCTGTTGCGCCTCGGCACCGGAGACCCAGCGGCCCACCGGCGCGGCGTTCTCGCCGAACAGGATCAGGCTGACGAAGGGCACCTGGAATTCCTGGCGCAGGCTGTCCTCGACCGCCATCACCACCTCTTCGAGGGTGCCGGCGTCGAGCAGATCGAGGATCAGCCGGCGGGTCTTGTCGAACAGCCGGTCGTTGTCGCGGGCCACGTCCATCAGCTGCGACAGGCGATGGCGCATCTCGATGTTGCGGTCGCGCAGCAGCTTGAGCTGGCGCTCCACCAGCGACACGCTATCGCCGCGCTGGTGGGGGATGCGCTGTTCGAGCAGCAGTTCGTCGTGCTCGGCGAAGAAGGTCGGGTGGGCGCGCAGGTAGGCGACCACCGCTTCGGCATCGAGCTCACTGGCCTGCGGGGATGCAACGTTAGGCTGATCGGTCATGGCGGATACTCGCTTAGAGACGAACTTGTCCTTCGAACACGCGGACTGCAGGGCCGGTCATCAGCACCGGTTTGCCAGGGCCGGCCCACTCGATGCTCAGACGGCCACCCGGCAGGTCGATGGTCACCGGCGAGTCCATCCAGCCCTGGCTGATCGCCGCCACGGCCGCGGCGCAGGCGCCGGTACCGCAGGCCTGGGTCTCGCCGGCGCCACGCTCCCATACCCGCAGGTTGGCGCGGTGGCGGTCGACCACCTGGATGAAGCCAGCATTGACCCGCTGCGGGAAGCGCGGGTGATGCTCGATCTTCGGCCCCAGCTCATGAACCGGCGCACTGCGCACGTCGTCGACGCGCAGTACCGAATGCGGGTTGCCCATGGACACGGCGGCTATCTGGTGCACCTGGCCATCGACTTCCAGCGCGTAGCTGCTGGCCTGCTCGTCGGCAATGAACGGGATATCGGCCGGCACGAAGCGCGGCGGGCCCATGTCGACGCAGATCTGGCCGTCGTTGCGCACATCGAGCTCGATGATGCCGCCCTTGGTCTCGACGCGAATGCGCTTCTTGGCGGTCAGGCGCTTGTCCAGCACGAAGCGGGCGAAGCAGCGCGCGCCGTTGCCGCACTGCTCGACTTCGGAGCCGTCGGCATTGAAGATCCGGTAGCGGAAGTCCACTTCCGGATTGTTCGGCGCCTCGACGATCAGTAGCTGGTCGAAGCCGATACCGGTATTGCGATCGCCCCATTGCTTGGCGTGCTTGGGTTGGATGTGTGCGTGCTGGCTGACCAGGTCGAGGACCATGAAGTCGTTGCCCAGCCCGTGCATCTTGGTAAAACGCAGCAACATGGGTTCACTCCGGCAGCAGGCTTTCGCCGGCGAACAGTTCGGCAATGGTTTCACGGCGGCGCACTTCGAAGGCCTGGTCACCATCGACCAGCACTTCGGCGCAACGGCCACGGGTGTTGTAGTTGGAGCTCATGACGAAACCATAGGCGCCTGCGGAGCGGACGGCCAGGAGGTCGCCCTCGGCCAGGTCCATTACGCGGTCCTTGCCCAGGAAGTCGCCGGTCTCGCAGATCGGGCCGACCAGGTCGTAGGCGCGGCCTTCGCCGTCACGGGGCTTGACCGCGCTGACGTCCATCCAGGCCTGGTACAGGGCAGGACGGATCAGGTCGTTCATGGCCGCGTCAATGATGGCGAAGTCCTTGTGCTCGGTGTGCTTGAGGTATTCCACGCGGGTCAGCAGCACGCCGCCGTTGGCGACGATGTAACGGCCCGGCTCGAACACCAGGGCCAGGTCACGTTCGCCGACGCGCTCGCGAATGGCAGCGATGTAGTCGGCCAGCAGCGGTGGCTGTTCGTCGCGATAGCGCACGCCGACACCACCACCGAGGTCCAGGTGGCGCAAGTGGATGCCGCACTCGGCCAGGCGATCGACCAGCACCAGCAGGCGGTCGAGGGCGTCGAGGAAGGGCTCGACGCTGGTCAGCTGCGAGCCGATGTGGCAGTCGACGCCGACCACATCCAGGTTGGGCAGCTGCGCGGCGCGCACGTAGATCGCCTCGGCGTCGGCGATGGCGATGCCGAACTTGTTCTCTTTGAGGCCGGTGGAAATGTACGGATGGGTGCCGGCGTCGACGTCCGGATTCACACGTAGCGAAACCGGGGCCGTCTTGCCCATTTCGGCGGCAACGACCTGGAGGCGCTCGAGCTCGTCGGTGGACTCGACGTTGAAGCAGTGCACGCCCACTTCCAGGGCGCGGCGCATGTCTTCACGGGTCTTGCCGACCCCGGAGAACACCACGCGATCGGCGCGCCCGCCGGCAGCCAGGACGCGCTCCAGCTCACCGCCGGAAACGATGTCGAAGCCCGCGCCGAGGCGCGCCAGCAGGTTCAGCACGCCCAGGTTGGAGTTGGCCTTGACCGCGAAGCAGACCAGGTGCTCGACCCCTTGCAGGGCGTCGGTGTAGCTGCGGTACTGGGCCTCGATATGGGCGCGCGAGTACACATAGGTGGGCGTGCCGAAGCGTTCGGCGATCGCCGTCAGGGCCACCCCTTCCGCGAACAGCTCGCCGCCGCGGTAGTTGAATGCGTCCATGGGATTTCCTTACTGCGCGGGCGACTCTTCTGGCTGCTCTTGCGGCTGCACCAGCACCGGTTGCGGCTGGACAGGCTTGGCATGCTGGTGCGATTTGCGCGGGCCTTTGCCGTCCTTGCCGTCTTCAGGCAGGTACAGGGGGCCTTTCTGACCGCAGGCCGAAACGAGGCAGGCAACCGCGACCAGCGCCGCGAGGGAGGAAATCAGGCGTTTCATGGGTGAAATCCTTGGAAATATGCAGTATTGCGGCCGAGTATACCGAGCGCCCACCTGATTGCCTATGCGAGGGTCGCCCCCGCTCGGCGGGCGTGGGCGACCGAAGGACATGCGGCTTTTTCTTACAGCGATTAGCTTGTAGCTTGAGGCGTTCGCCCTTATCGTGCCCGGCTTGCGTGTGTACAGCCATTTTTCGAGGTCCCTGCAATGAGTTTGAGCGAAGCGCGTTTCCACGACCTGGTCGATGCGACCCAACAGGCCCTGGAAGACCTGTTCGATGAAAGCGGCATGGACCTGGACATGGAGAACTCCGCCGGCGTTCTCACCGTCAAGTTCGACAACGGCAGCCAGCTGATCTTCAGCCGCCAGGAGCCGCTGCGCCAGCTGTGGCTGGCGGACAAATCCGGCGGCTTCCACTTCGACTACGACGAAGAGAGCGGCAAGTGGGTCTGCGAGAAGAGCGAAGAGCTGCTGGGCGAGATGCTCGAGCGCATCGTCTGGGAGCGCGCCGGCGAGAAGCTGGACTTCGACGAGATCTGAGATGAGCGACCTGCCCCGGCCACCCAAGCCGCTCTACAGCAACGTGAGCCCGGCGGTGCCGTCACCTTGTATCAGCATATGTCGGCTGGATGAGCACAAGGTCTGCACCGGCTGCCACCGCCACGTCGAGCATATCCGCGAGTGGCGCTCGGCCGATGACGAGCGGCGCCGGCAGATCTGTCGTGAGGCGCTGGCCCTGAAATCGCGGGCATCGGCATAGGCACAACGAAGGTGTGGGCTTGAGTATTTGCCCCGCTGTGGTAGTGTCAGGGTCTGCGTCGATGACGCCACAGCATTTCGCAAACCCCGCCCTTGGGCGGGGTTTTGCTTTATCTGCCTGTTGAAAATTGCCTGTTCAAAGGAGTCTGACTGGATCATGAGCACCAAGCCTTCCCTCATCCTCACCCGCTTGGACGTGCAGCGTCTTGAGCGCCTGCTCGACGACCTCGATGAAAGCACCCCGGGTGTGCTCGCCCTGCAGGACGAGCTGGACCGTGCCGAGAATGTGGTGGGTCACGAGGAAGTACCGGCCGGCGTGGTGACCATGAACTCGCGCGTGCACTGCCGCGAGATCGCCAGTGGCAAGGACTATCACCTGACCCTGGTGTACCCGAAGGATGCCGGCCCCGAGGGCAATGTCTCGATCCTCGCGCCAATCGGCTGTGCCTTGTTGGGGTTGTCGGTGGGCGACCAGATCGACTGGCCGGCGCCAGGCGGCAAGACCCTCAGGCTGGAGCTGCTGGCGGTCGAGTACCAGCCGGAGGCGGCAGGGGATTTCGATCTCTGATGCTGCGTAAATGCCCTGTAGGAGCGGCCTTGTGCCGCGAATGGGCTGCGTAGCGGCCCCACCTGCTGTGCCAGGTCATATAGTGCCGGGGCCGCTTCGCGGCCCTTTCGCGGCACGAGGCCGCTCCTATAGAGGGATCGGTGAAGGCAGAGAAAATCAGGGCTCCAGCCGCGCCTGCAGCTGTTCCAGCCCATCGTTGAGCGCCTGCTCCAGCTCGCGCTTGTAGCGCAGGTACAGGCTGGTGGACCCCTGCTCGTCTTCCAGCAGCTCGGACAGGTCGAGGTCGGTGATGTAGCAGCGGTAACGGCCGCTGCTGCGGCGCTGGCCCAGGATCTGCCGGGCGACCACGGCATACAGCTGGTCGCCGTGCTCCAGTTCGGAAAACTCCTGCTGGTCGCAGTAGAGCGTGACATGCACCTCGTCGCCGGTACCCGCCTGGAGGATCGCCTGGACCTCGTAGTGCGCCTGGTTCTGGCTGTCCAGCGGCGTCTGCCGCGGCTCCAGGCTGCGCGCCTTGCCGGTGCCTGAAGGCAGCAGCTGGTAGTAAAGGATGTCCAGCGACGCCAGCGGCAGGCTATCCAGGGGCAGTTGGGCATCGCGGCGCATCAGCATCGATTGCAGGAAACGTTGCAGCGGCAGCAGCAGGTGCTGCTCGTCCTGCAGCGGCAACCGTTGTTGCCAGAGCGCGTTGTGCTCGTCGAGCACGTACAGGTCGGCCCAGCCTTCGAGCAGACGGTAGAACACCTGGATGCAGCCGGGGCGACCCTGGCCCAGGACCAGCGGCAGGTCGTGGTCCTGCAAGGCGTGGGCGTCCAGGTGCAGCGGGCTGTAGCGGATGCGCTCTTCGCCGAGAGCCGCCAGCACCGCATCATGGTCGGCGAGGCTGGCCAGGGTGACTTGCCCGGGCTGCAGGTCGAGGATGTGGGTGTGCTGGGCGACCTGCAGCAGGTAACGGTGATTCAGGCCCTGGTCGAGCAGCAACTGCACGGTGTCGAAGATGTCCTCGACCCGCTGGCTGATGGCCTGGGCGCGGTTGTGGCAGTAGCAGCGCACCCGCACCCGCGGGCGGTGGCTGCGCTGGCCCAGGCTGTTGAGGAAGTCGCGCAGGCAGCGCACCAGCGCATGCTCGCCGTCGTAGCGCTGTACCAGCACCTCGTTCCAGCTGTTGAGGGTGATCTGGTCGAGGGTCAGTACAAGGTTCTCGCGCACCCCGGCGTAGCTCAGCGAGTCGGTGCGCTCGGTGGTCATCAGGATATTCAGGTCGCGGTGATGGCGCAGCGGATCGACCCCGACATTCACCAGCAGCAGGATCTCGTCGGCCACGCTCGGTTGCAGCAGGCGCACCTCGCTGACCGTCTCCAATGGCAGGGGGATGCTTTGCTGCAGGCTGCCGACAAGGTTGAACAGCTCGAACTCGCTGAGGTCGCTGGCGCCAGGGTGCAGGGCCAGGCGTGTGCCGCTGTCGATCACGCCATTGCGATGGGCCCAGGTGAGCAGTTCGAGCAGCTCGCGGCAGCGCTTGATTGGGCTGAAGTGCTCCCACTCGTGCACGCCCAGGTTGCCGTTGTACAGGCCCCAGTGATGGGTGCCGGGCTCCTTGCGGTTGGGCGAGTGGACCAGGGTGAGGGTGTCTTCGGCCAGGTCCGGGGCGATGCCCGGGTTGATCACCTCGATCTTGCCGGCCCGACGCTCGAAGGCGGCATACAGGCGCCGGCCGAGGACGTTGAGGTCGCGCTGGTCGGCGCGGCTGTTGGCGTTCTGCAGGCGGGCGAACTGGGTCAGGAAGCGGTAGCTGTGGTTCAGCTCGGCCACCAGCTCGCGGCGCTCGACCGCCACCTGGCGCACTTTCCACTGGCTGCGGCTGTCGAGCAGCGCCAGCTGGCGCTCGTCCCAGCCCCATTCCTCGGTCAGGCGCCCGAGCAGCTGGCGCTGCCAGCCGCCGCTGCGGGTGCGGCCCAGGTCGCTGAGCTTCTTGTTCACCTTCAGGTACAGGCTGCGCCGCGCCAGCTCCAGGCGTGCCGATTCGCCGCGCTGGCGCAGGTAGCGTTCGATGCGCCGGTAGACCATGACGTAGGGGTCGAGCTCGTCCAGGTCCAGCTGGTTGGCGAACACGGCCTGCTTGTAGTCCAGGCTCAGGCAGCGCACCTGCGGGTGCTCGCTGGCGTAGGCCTCGGTGAGCAGCAGCTTGAGCAGCGACTTGTAGGGCGAGTCGATGCCCTTGAACAGCTGCCATAGCCCGGCGCCGACGAACTCGCCCGACGGGATGTGCGCCAGGTGGCCAAGGTCGAGATCGTCCTGGGCGCGGATGAAGCGCTTGGACAGCAGGGTCTGGGTGTAGTCGCGGTAGTTGTGCTCCTGGTAGACCGGCACCAGCCACCACAGCGGCGTGCGTCCGGCCAGCCAGATGGCGGTGCGGTAGAACTCGTCGAGCAGCAGGTAATGCTGGGTGGTGCCGCAGTCGTCGGAGCTGAGCTGGCTGTCACGCTCGCCCTGGACGAAGCCGCGAGGCTCGATCAGGAACAGGTGCGCCTCGGCGCCCTGGCTGGCGGCCCAGGCCTCGAGCAGCTGGCATTTGCGCCGCAGGTCGGCCAGGGCCTGCTCGTCCAGGTCGGGTGCATGGCAGACCCACAGGTCCATGTCGCTCTGTTCGGCCTGGGCCAGGGTGCCCAGGCTGCCCATCAGGAACAGGCCGTGGATCGGTTGCGGCGGCTTGCCGTGGCGCGGCTTGTAGGTGAACGAGCGGGTCAGGCGCTGGGCCTCGGCCAGCAGGTCGCTGTCGGGTTCGAAGCCGGACACGCCAGCGGGGGTGGTGCCCGAGACATAACCCGGCAGCAGCGGGTGATTAACGTGAAAGAACAGCGGCAACAGGGTGAGGACCTGCTGCTGGCGCGTGGACAGCCCCTCCATGGCCCGTGCCAGGCGGCCCTGGTTGATCTTCAGGAAACGCGCGCGCAGCTTGGACAGCTCCTTGCGGTCGATGCCTTGGTCGAGATCGGGGCGGATTTCATGGGGGTGGTTCATTGCGCACTCAGGCAGGCAGGGGGAGCACTGGCGAGTTTAGCCTGAGTGGGGCGGTCGGATAAGGGGTTGGTGGCTTTTTGACGTCAGTTTTACAGCGATCCTCTAGGGCTCATCGCGGGGCAAGCCCGCTCCCACGGGGGCGGGCTTGGTGAACTCAGGCAGGCTGCGGAGTTTTAAGCACCCTGAGGAGTAACTGCATACTTTCAGCGGCATCAGTGCCCAGGCTGGTGAGGTAGCCGCCGTCGGGTTGGTCAGTGAGACCTTTGTCGTGCAGGCGCTTGGCTGCGGCGACCAATGCCGGGGAGGCGTCGCTACAAACCTTGATGCCTTCCTGGTGACTGTCCAGGTTGAACTGGGCGAGCACTTCCAGTTCGGCGATCAGTTCGGGGTTGAAGGGCATGGGCTACTCCTGACTTCGAGACAAGGATGGAAGTCAGGAGTGTAGTCAGGTTTATTCGATGTCGCCTTGATCCGCCTCAGGTGGCAGCTCCGGCAGGGCGCGCAGGGCGGTTTCATACCATTCGGTGTTGAACGGGCGGTCTTCGTCGAGCATGGCGTCGATCTCGATGGCCAGCACGTGGGCCATGAGGTTGAGGATGTCCTCGCGCTCGTAGCCGACCAGGCTCAGCTTGTTGAACGTGGCCTTGGCCGCCGGCGGCTCGCCGCTTTCGATCTGGTTCTCGATGGCCTGGGTCAGTGTCGCCTCGGCGAAGTCTTCGTCGTCATTGTCGATGTCGGTGGGCTCGCTCATGGCGTTACTCCTGTGGTGGGGGGCACAGTTTGCCACGCCTGCGCCAGCAATGCCCGGTCATCGACGCCGGGCATGAAGCTGGCCAAGGGTGGGGAAGGGGGCTATAAAAGCCGGGCCAACCCCATACGGCCTTGGAGGCTGTCTCAATGCTCAAGCTTCATGGATTCGCGGTCAGCAACTACTACAACATGGTCAAGCTGGCCTTGCTGGAGAAAGGCGTGCCCTTCGAAGAGGTGCCATTCTTCGGCGGCCAGGCCCCCGAGGCCCTGGCCAAAAGCCCGCGTGGCAAGGTGCCGGCGCTGCAGACCGAGCATGGTTTCATCAGCGAGACCGGGGTGATCCTCGACTACATCGCGCAGACCCAGCCGGGCAAGGCGCTGCTGCCAGCCGATGCCTTCGGCCAGGCCAAGGTCCGCGAGCTGCTGCGGGAGATCGAGCTGTATATCGAGTTGCCGGCGCGTACCTGCTACGCCGAGGCGTTCTTCGGCGCGGCGGTGGAGCCGCTGATCAAGGAGCGGGCGCGGGCGGACCTGCTGGCAGGCTTCGCCACCCTCAAGCGCAATGGACGGTTCCAGCCATACGTGGCCGGGGAGCAACTGACCATCGCAGACCTGATGTTCTGCTTCTCGGTCGACCTGGCCTGCGCGGTGGGCAAGAAGGTGCTGAACATCGACTTCCTGGCGGATTTCCCGCAGGCGACCGCGTTGCTGGAGAAACTGCGCGAGAACCCGCACATGGCGCGGATCGTGGCGGACAAGGACGCGGCGATGCCGGCGTTCCTCGAAATGATCAAGAGCAAGCGCTGAGGCCACAAACGATCGCGGGGCAAGTCGCATCGGCGCACCGCCGCTCCCACGAGCCTGAGCGAGGCTGGTGGGAGCGGCGGTGCGCCGATGCGACTTGCCCCGCGATTGTGGTTTAGCGCGAAGCCAGCAGGGCCTTGCCGCGAACCACTGCCGCGCGCACCTGGGCCGGCGCGGTGCCGCCGATGTGGTTGCGGGCGTTGACCGAGCCTTCCAGGGTCAGCACGGCAAACACGTCCTGCTCGATCTGGTCGCTGAACTGGCGCAGCTCGTCCAGGCTCATCTCGGCCAGGTCCTTGCCGGTATCGACGCCGTACTTCACGGCGTGGCCGACGATCTCGTGGCAGTCACGGAACGGCAGGCCGCGGCGTACCAGGTAGTCGGCCAGGTCCGTGGCGGTGGAGAAACCGCGCAGGGCCGCTTCGCGCATGATCGCGTGCTTGGGCTTGATCGCCGGGATCATGTCGGCAAAGGCGCGCAGCGAGTCGCGCAGGGTGTCGGCGGCGTCGAACAGCGGCTCTTTGTCTTCCTGGTTGTCCTTGTTGTAGGCCAGCGGCTGACCTTTCATCAGGGTCAGCAGGCCGGTCAGGGCGCCGAACACGCGGCCGCTCTTGCCGCGCACCAGCTCCGGCACGTCCGGGTTCTTCTTCTGCGGCATGATCGAGCTGCCGGTGCAGAAACGATCAGGCAGGTCGACGAACTGGAACTGGGCGCTGGTCCACAGCACCAGCTCTTCGGAGAAGCGCGACAGGTGCATCATCGCGATGCTCGCCGCCGAGCAGAATTCGATGGCGAAGTCGCGGTCCGAGACGCTGTCCAGCGAGTTGCCGCCCACGGCTTCGAAGTCCAGCAGCTTGCAGGTCAGTTCGCGGTCGATCGGGTAGGTGGTGCCGGCCAGCGCGGCGCTGCCCAGGGGCATGCGGTTGGCGCGCTTGCGGCAGTCGACCAGGCGCTCGTAGTCGCGGCTGAGCATCTCGAACCAGGCCAGCAGGTGGTGGCCGAAGGTCACCGGCTGCGCGGTCTGCAGGTGGGTGAAGCCGGGCATGATGGTCTCGGCCTCGCGCTCGGCCTGCTCCAGCAGGCCCTGCTGCAGGCGGGTGATCTCGGCCAGGATCAGGTCGATCTCGTCGCGCAGCCACAGGCGGATGTCGGTGGCCACCTGGTCGTTGCGGCTGCGGCCGGTGTGCAGCTTCTTGCCGGTGATGCCGATGCGGTCGGTCAGGCGCGCTTCGATGTTCATGTGCACGTCTTCGAGGTCGACGCGCCAGTCGAAGGTGCCGGCCTCGATTTCGCCCTGGATGGTCTTCAGGCCATCGATGATGGTGTCGCGCTCGGCATCGCTGAGGACGCCGACCTGCGCCAGCATGGTGGCGTGGGCGATCGAACCCATGATGTCGTGGCGGTACAGGCGCTTGTCGAAATCGACCGAGGCGGTGAAGCGGGCGACGAAGGCGTCGACGGGCTCACTGAAGCGGCCGCCCCAGGACTGATTGGTCTTGTCGGTGCTCATGGATTCACTCGTTGAAGGCGTGAACGGAAAAAGTGTCGCGATCATAGCAGGGTTGCGCCCGCCGCCGCAGGGCGCTGGTCGCGAGAATCGTCCGGTTACAAGGGGGTGCGGCATATTCAACGATTGAACGGCAGTGTTCCACGGAGCGTCTACAGTTGGACAAAGGACTGGCGGTGAATCTGCCAGACCAGTGAATCTTTGGCCTTCGCACCGGTCTGTAGCGTGACCGCGTTTCGGTCGCCCCACACTTGTCTACGCTATACCCGTGCGAGACTCACTCAGGAATCCAGCGCAATTATGAATGTCCTGATCGTTGATGATGAACCCCTGGGCCGCGAGCGCCTGAGCCGGCTGCTTGGCGAGCTGGAGGGTTACACCGTGATGGAGCCCAGCGCCACCAACGGCGAGGAGGCCCTGACCCTGATCGAAAGCCTCAAGCCCGATGTGGTGCTGCTGGATATCGGCATGCCGGGCCTCGATGGCCTGCAGGTCGCCGCCCGGCTGTGCGAGCGCGAGTCGCCGCCGGCGGTGGTGTTCTGCACCGGCGACGATGAATACGGCAGCGAAGCCTTCAGGGACAGCACCCTGAGCCATGTCGAGAAGCCCATCCAGCCCCAGGCCCTGCGCGACGCCCTGCGCCGGGCGGAAAAACCCAACCGTGCCCAACTGGCGGCGCTGACCCGCCCGGCCGGCGAGGCCGGTGGCGGCCCGCGCAGCCATATCAGTGCCCGTACCCGCAAAGGCATCGAGTTGATCCCCATTCCCCAGGTCATCTACTTCATCGCCGACCACAAGTACGTCACCCTGCGCCATGAAGCGGGCGAGGTACTGCTCGATGAACCGCTCAAGGCCCTGGAGGACGAGTTTGGCGAGCGTTTCGTGCGCATCCACCGCAACGCGCTGGTCGCCCGTGAGCGCATCGAGCGCCTGCAGCGCACGCCGCTGGGGCATTTCCAGCTCTATCTCAAGGGCCTGGAAGGCGACGCCCTGACCGTCAGCCGCCGCCATGTGGCGGGGGTGCGCAAGATGATGCAGAGCCTGCACTGAAAGGCCTCAGGGAACGTGGGAGCGGGCTTGCCCCGCGATAGCAGTGCAAGATCCGCCATCGCAATCGCGGGCCAAGCCCGCTCCCACGCAAATCGCGACCAGTATCGACTGTGCAGGGAGCGTGATTGCTGATCTGAATCTGCGGGCACAACCGGAGGAGCTGTTATCATCGGCGGTATTTCTCTGGATCGGTGCGTTTCATGTCCACTCGCGAAATCCGCATTGCCACCCGTAAAAGTGCCTTGGCCCTGTGGCAGGCCGAATACGTCAAAGCCCGCCTGGAACAGGCGCATCCCGGCCTTCTGGTGACCCTGGTGCCAATGGTCAGCCGCGGCGACAAGCTGCTCGACGCGCCGCTGGCGAAGATCGGCGGCAAGGGCCTGTTCGTCAAGGAGCTGGAAACCGCCCTGCTCGACAACGAGGCCGATATCGCCGTGCACTCGATGAAGGATGTCCCCATGGACTTCCCCGAGGGCCTGGGCCTGTACTGCATCTGCGAGCGTGAAGACCCGCGCGACGCCTTCGTTTCCAACAACTTCGCCAGTCTTGAGGCCTTGCCGGCCGGCAGCATCGTCGGCACTTCCAGCCTGCGCCGCCAAGCCCAGTTGCTGGCGCGCCGGCCCGACCTCGAAATCCGCTTCCTGCGCGGCAACGTCAACACCCGCCTGGCCAAGCTCGATGCCGGCGAGTACGACGCCATCATCCTCGCCGCCGCCGGCCTGATCCGCCTCGGCTTCGAGGACCGCATCACTGCCTCCATCAGCGTCGATGACAGCCTGCCGGCGGGCGGCCAGGGCGCGGTGGGCATCGAATGCCGCAGCGCCGACGCCGAGATTCATGCCTTGCTGGCGCCGTTGCACCATGCCGACACCGCCGACCGGGTGGTGGCCGAGCGTGCCCTGAACAAGCGCCTCAATGGCGGCTGCCAGGTGCCGATCGCCTGCTACGCGGTGCTCGAAGGCGAGCAGCTGTGGCTGCGCGGCCTGGTCGGGCAGCCCTCCGGCGGCATCTTGCTGGTGGCCGAGGCCCGGGCGCCGCGTGCCGATGCCGAGCGCCTGGGCGTGCAGGTCGCCGAAGACCTGCTCGGGCAGGGCGCCGAGGCGATCCTCAAGGAAGTCTACGGCGAGGCCGGCCACCCGTGAGCCCCTGGCGCCTGCTGCTGACCCGGCCTGAAGAGGACTGTGCGGCGCTGGCGCAGACCCTGGCCGACGCGGGCATCGCCAGCGCCAGCCTGCCGTTGCTGGTGATCGAGGCGATTGCTCCAGGCCCTGAGCAGGTGCAGCGCCTGCGGGCGATCGGCGAGGCCCGGGCCATCATCGTGGTCAGCAAGCCGGCGGCCCGCCTGCTGTTGGAGCAGCTCGCCGAGACAGGGGTGACGCCGCCGTCCGCCGGTTGGTTCACGGTGGGCGAGGCGACGGCGCGGATCCTTCAGGAGCACCGGTTGCAGGTGGCCTTTCCGGCGGCCGGCGATGACAGCGAAGCCTTGCTCGCACTGCCCGCCCTGCGCGAGGCTATGGCCGTGCCGGCACCCCGCGTCCTTATCGTTCGCGGTGTCGGAGGTCGTGAACTGCTGGCCGAGCGTCTTGCCGAGCAAGGTGCTAGTGTCGATTATCTGGAATTGTATCGCCGCTGCCTGCCGCACTACCCCGCCACGACCCTCGCCCAGCGCATCGATGGGGAACGCCTCAATGGCCTGGTGGTCAGCAGTGGGCAGGGTCTGGAACACTTGCATCGATTGGCAGGTGCGGATTGGCCGCGGTTTTCCCGCTTGCCGCTGTTCGTGCCCAGCCCCCGGGTGGCCGAGCAGGCCCGTGCACTCGGGGCAAAAGACATTGTGGATTGCCGTGGCGCCAGCGCCGCGGCCTTGCTGGCAGCCGTGCAGCGAAGCGCTGCGCCTGCCTCTTAAGGCGCTAAGCTAGAGAGCGATGCGCCACCATGCAAAGGATGGATACGTGAGCGAAACTGTCTTGTCCAACACCGAACAGCCCTCGGCGCCAGAAGCGTCGCAATCCGTCACCGCCAAACCCGCCCGACGCTCCGGCAACGGCTTGGCGCTACTGGCCCTGCTGCTGGGCGCCGCCGGCGTCGCGGTTGGCGGCTGGGGCGCCTGGCAGGTCCGCCAGCTGCAAGGCAGCGAGCATGACCAGGGCGAACACCTGCAAGCGCTCAATCAGCGCGCCGACGCGCTGCAGCAGCGTGAGCAGCAGCTCAGTGCGCAGCTGGGCAGCCTGCCGGCGGCCAGTGAGCTGGAAGACCGCCGGCGCCTGGTGGCGCAACTGCAGGGCGACCAGCAACGCCTTAGCCAGCGCCTGGAGACCGTGCTCGGGGAGAGCCGCAAGGAGTGGCGCCTGGCCGAGGCCGAGCACCTGCTGCGCCTGGCCACCCTGCGCCTGTCGGCGTTGCAGGACATCACCAGCGCCAAGGCGCTGGTCGAAGGTGCCGATGAGATCCTTCGCGAGCAGAGCGATCCCGGTGCCTTCGCCGCCCGCGAACAGTTGGCCCGCAGCCTGGCGACGCTATCCGGCACCGAGCAGCCGGATCGCACCGGGCTGTTCCTCAAGCTCGCCGCGCAACGCGAGCTGGTGCAGCAGCTCAGTGCCCAGTCGCCGGAATTCGACAGCAAGGCTGACGCCATGGGCGCGCTGACCGCCGATGGCGATGGCGCCAGCCGCTGGTCGCAGTGGTGGGCCGAGATCTCCAAGTACTTCCAGATCGAGTTCAATGCCGACGACAACGTGCGCCCGTTGCTGTCCGGGCAGTCGCTCAACCAGCTGCGCCTGGCCCTGAGCCTGACCATCGAGCAGGCGCAGTGGGCGGCGCTCAACGGCGAGGCCAAGGTCTATGCCCAGGCCCTGGACGATGCGCGCAGCGTGTTGCTGGCCAACTTCAACCCGGACAACCCGCAAAGCAAGGCGATGCTCGACAACCTCAACCAGCTGGCCGAACAGCCGGTGTCGGTGGTCACGCCTGACCTGAGCGAGAGCCTGGCCGCAGTGCAGGCCTATATCCAGCGTCGCCACCTGCCGGCTGCCGCCGAAGGGGCCAAGCCATGAAGCGTGTCTACCTGCTGGCGGTATTGGCGATTGTCGTCGCCGCGGCGCTGGGCATCGCGATCGCCAAGCACAGTGGCTACGTACTGATCGCCTACGGCAGCTTCCGCTACCAGTCGGGACTGTGGGCGGCGCTCGGCGCGTTGGTCGGTATCATCCTGCTGCTGTTGCTGGTGCGTTACCTGGTCGGGCTGGTGCTGACTTCGTCCGGGGTGGTCAACCCGTGGTCGCGACGCAACCGCAGCCGCCGCACCCGCATCGCTGTCGAGCAAGGCCAGCTGGACCTGGCCGAGGGGCGCTGGGCGAGTGCCCAGCGGCACTTGCAGCGTGCTGCCGAGTCCGATCGCCAGCCGCTGCTCTACTACCTCGGCGCCGCGCGTGCCGCCAACGAACAGGGACGGGTCGAAGAACGCGACAATCTGCTCGAACGCGCCCTGGAACGTCAGCCCCAGGCCGAGCTCGCCGTCGCCCTGACCCATGCCCAATTGCAGATGGACCGGGGCGAGAGCGAGGGTGCCCTGGAGGCCCTGCAGGCGATGCAGGAGCGTCATCCGCACAATGCCCAGGTGCTGCGCCTGTTGCAGCGCCTGCACCTGGAGAGGGGCGACTGGCCGGCGTTGATCCGCCTGCTGCCGGACCTGCGCAAGCACAAGGTGCTGCCTGCGGCGGAACTGGCCGACCTGGAACAGCGCGCCTGGGGCCAGAACCTGGGCCTCGCGGCGGCCCGTGGCGAGGATCCGCAGACGGCACGCCAGGCGCTCGAGCGCGCCTGGCAGCAACTGACCAACGCCCAGCGCCAGGAACCGCAACTGGTGTCGGCCTACGCCGAGCAACTGCGTCAGGTCGGTGCCCAGGGCGAGGCCGAACAGGTGCTTCGCGGCGCGCTCAAGCGCGGCTACGAAAGCCATCTGGCGCGCCTGTACGGGCTGGTTCGCGGCGACGATCCGGCGCGCCAGCTGCAGACGGCCGAAGGCTGGCTGAAGGAGCACCCGCAGGATCCTAGCCTGCTGCTCACCCTTGGCCGGCTGAGCCTGCAGAATCGCTTGTGGGGCAAGGCGCGGGACTATCTGGAAAGCAGTCTGCGCCTGGAGCGTAATCCGGAAACCTGCGCCGAGTTGGCACGCTTGCTGGCCGGGCTCGGCGAGACCGAGCGCAGCAATCAGCTGTTTCAGGAGGGCCTGGGGCTGCTGGATGAGCGCCTGCTGGCGTTGCCACTGCCGGAGGGGGTTCGGGCCTGAGACCCAACCCTTACAAGGTGTTGAGAAGGGGCGTTCGACTTGGACTCGCCGGGGTCGCTTTGCGACCCTTTCGCGGCACAAGGCCGCTCCTACAGGTGATCGCGCAATCCTGTAGGAGCGGCCTTGTGCCGCGAATGGGCTGCAAAGCAGCCCCGGCAATATTGAATTGAAGCGGCCATATCCGAAAAAGCGCAAAGACCTTGAAAGGGATGGACCTGTCGCGCATCGCGGGCATACCTGCTTGTGCCGGTGCGATGTTTTGCCAGCGGCGCGTTGCATTATCTGATGAGCGATGACTCAAGACGCCCTCTGCGTAGAGGGCGTCGAATCGTCCTTCGTCCGCGTCGGAATATTCCCACGTTCCGCGAAAATGATTCCCTAGCCATTCAGCGACTTGTCTGCACTGTAGCGCCTTGATACAAAGCGCCCCTTTCCTCTACCGTTTCACACCACTTCCTTCATTTTCGGATCACTTCTGCCCATGTCGCTGGCCTGCTTGCGCAGCTCGTTCCTTCCCGCCTTCCTGGCCGCCGTGGCGGTGCTGGTCGCATCGTTTCGTCTCGAAAACGTGGTCGGCCTGGACCCCTGCGCGTTGTGTTTCAGCCAGCGCCTGATGCTGGGCTGTTTTGCGCTGGCCTGCCTGGTTGCCATGTTCCACGCTGGCGGCCGCCGCTGGCCTGCCTGGCTGGCGCTGCTGTTCGCGTTGGCTGGCGCCTTGCTGGCCGGGCGGCATGTCTGGCTGCAGGCCGAGCCGCTGCCCGCCAGTGGTTGCCACCTGCCCCTGGCGCATGTGGTCGAACGCCCGTGGAGCGAGATCCTGCAGGCATTCCTGCTGGGCAGCCCGGACTGCGTGTCGGTCAACTGGAGCTTCCTCGACCTGACCCTGCCGGAATGGAGCCTGCTGGCGTTCCTGTTGCTGGCGGCGGTGCCGTTGTCGTGGCTGGTGCTGTATCGATTGCGCCAGGACGCGGCGGGTTGATCCACGGCAATGCACCTGGGATTGCGCGACCAGCGGTGGCCGACGGCGGGATTAAACGCTTGTATGAACTTAGTCTGCTGCGTACCTTGAAGGGCAGGTCGCACGGGAATAATCTCCCAGCACGCTTACCGAAAATACAACTGCTCGATGCCGTTTGCTGACGTCACCTTTGTGCCACGGTGTTGTGTCGCGAGGTGCAGCGGCATCTACCCAGAAGGGAAGAGATCGCCATGCTCGATAGTTGCCAGAACGCCCAGGAACGCTGGGGCGGTGTTCACAAGCTGATCGATCGTTGGCTGGAGGAGCGCCAGGAGTTGGTGCATGCCTTCCGCGCCTTGCGCGATGCCAAGCCGGCCTTTGCCGACAAGGACAAGAACCGCGATTTTTGCGCGCTCCTGGTCGACTATGTCTCGGCCTGGCACTTCGAAGTCAGCGAGCAGCTGGTCAGCGAAGCCAAGGCCTTTGGCGATACCAAGGCCCTGGAGCTTGCCACACAGATCAACCCGCGTATCGATGACAGCACCCAGATCGCGCTGGCTTTCAATGACCATTGCGAGAAGGGCGAGTGCACCGACCCCGAGCGCTTCGCGGACAAGCTGGGCAAGCTGGGCGGCCTGTTGCGAGAACGCTTCGAGCTGGAGGACTGCCTCATCGAAGTGCTGCATACCGCGCACAAGGAAGAGGACGCGCTGCAGGCCTGATTCAGTTGGCCACGTCCAGCAGTTCGATCTCGAACACCAGTGGGGTATAGGGTGCGATCAGGTCACCCGCACCGTCGGCGCCATAAGCTTGCGCCGACGGGATCACCAGGCGCCATTTCGCCCCCGCCTTCATCCGTGGCAGTGCCACCTGCCAGCCCTCGATCACCGAGTCCAGCTTGAACCATTGCGGTTGCAGGTTCTGGTCGAACACCGTGCCATCCGGCAGTTTCCCCACATAGCGCACCTGCACGCGACCGCTGGCCTTGGGTTGCGCGCCGCTGCCGCTGGCCAGTTCGCTGTAGAGGATGCCCTCGGGCAGCTCGCGTACCCCGGCCTTGGCCCGCTCGCCGGCAATGAAGCGTTTCTCCGCTTCCACCAGCTTGTCCACCTGGGCCTGTTCGGCGGCGGCGTTGGCTTGCGTCTCGTGCTGCTCGAGGATGGCCTGCATGCGTGACTTGGCAATGCGTGGCGGCTGGCCCTGGTAGGCCTGGCGCAGGCCTTCGACCAGGGCGTCGAGCTGCAGGCCGGGGACTTCCTGGCGCAGGCGCTCGCCCAGGCTGGCACCAAGGCTGTAGGCCAGGTCGCTGTCGTTGGCGGGAGCGGTTTCGGCGTTGGCCAGGGAGAGCGGCATCACCAGGCACAGGCCCAGAATCAGATAACGAGGCATGGACGGTTCCTGCGGTAAAGAGCGCAAAGTATGCCAGCGTTGTTGGGCGAAGATGTGTAAATATCGGCAGTGCACTAATGGGCAACTACACTTGTTTCCAGCTGCAAGACAACAACTTTGCCCAGGCATGCAACGCGGCGCTACTGAGACTGTCAACATGCCCTAGCGGCGGTAGCAGCAGAAGCATAGTATGAGCCGCACTCTCGTCAGCCAGGAGGTAAACCATGTCGGCCAAGAAGAAAGCAGTCAGTACGCCGTTGCACCTGCTCCAGCAACTTTCGGGTAGCTTGCTCGAACATTTGGAAGATGCCTGCTCCCAAGCGCTGGCGGATGCCGAGAAACTGTTGGCCAAGTTGGAAAAACAACGTGGCAAGGCCCAGGAGAAACTGCATAACGCTCGCCTGAAGTTGCAGGACGCCGCCAAGGCCGGTAAAGCCAAGGCTCAGGGCAAGGCGCAAAAAGCCGCGGGTGAACTTGAACACTTGCTCGATTCGCTCAAGGATCGCCAGGCCCAGACCCGAACTTACATCCAGCAACTCAAGCGTGATGCCCAGGAAAGCCTGAAACTGGCCCAGGGTGTTGGCAAAGTGCGTGAGGCGGCCGCCAAGGCCCTGGACTCGCGTACTGCGGCACCGAAAGCGGCCGCGAAACCTGCTGCCAAACCAGCGGCCAAGCCTGCTGCGGCCAAGGCCCCGGCGAGGACTGCAGCCGCGAAACCTGCCGCCAAGCCAGCGGCCAAACCGGCTGCTGCCAAGGCTCCCGCGAAGACCGCTGCAGCGAAACCTGCCGCCAAGCCAGCGGCCAAGCCTGCTGCTGCCAAGGCACCGGCGAAGACCGCCGCCGCGAAACCTGCCGCCAAGCCAGCGGCCAAGCCTGCTGCCGCCAAGGCACCGGCGAAGACCGCCGCCGCGAAACCTGCCGCCAAGCCAGCGGCCAAGCCTGCTACTGCCAAGGCCCCGGCGAAGACCGCCGCCGCGAAACCTGCTGCCAAGCCAGCGGCCAAACCAGCTGCTGCCAAGGCCCCGGCGAAGACCGCTGCAGCGAAACCAGCAGCCAAAGCTCCGGCCAAGCCTGCCGCCGCCAAGGCCCCGGCCAAGCCAGCAGCGGCCAAGCCCGCGGCGAAACCTGCAGCCAAGCCAGCAGCCAAACCGGCCGCTGCCAAAGCTCCGGCCAAGTCTGTAGCCAGCAAGCCAGCCGAAAGCAAGCCAGCCACGCCGACCGCCAGCGCCACCCCGACGCCTGCGACCAGCGCGACCAGCGCGGCCACGCCTGCGGCCACCGCCACTGCGGCTCAGTCGCCGACTTCGGCGTCCTGAAGCTCACGGGCCGCGGCGCGCAGCTGATGCAGCGCGTCGTGGTCCCGGGCCTGGTCCGGCGCCAGCCGGGTCAGCCAGTCCTGCGCGGCGCCCGCTTGCGCAGGCCACTCGTGCGCCAACGCCTCCAGACGCTCCAGCAAGGTGCGTTCAGCCTGCAACTCCAGCGCCTTCACCTGCTCACGCATCACGCTCAGTTGCGGGTCGGCCAGCGCCTGCTCGCGCCATTGCCGGCGTAGCGCGCGCAGCGGCGTCACCACATCGCGTTGCCAGGGGCCGGCCAGGGCCTGCAGGGCGGCGATCCGCTGTTCATTGGCGGCCACGCCGCGGGCCTGCAGCCAGGTGCCGCAGAGCAGCAGGCAGACATCGCCGCCCAGTTCCTGGAGGGCCAGGCTGGCAGCCTCGACGCCTGGCCGGGCATACAAGGCCAGGGCGTGATTCCACAGGTCGGTGTGCATGGTTTCACTCGCGCCAGTGATCGGCGAAGCTGGTAGACTCCGCGACCATCATGATCAGACTATCGAACCTCACTTTACAGCGTGGTCCCCAGCGCCTGCTAGAAGGCGCCGAGATGACCCTGCACACCGGTCACAAGGCCGGCCTGATCGGCGCCAACGGCGCTGGCAAATCCAGCCTGTTCGCCCTGCTGCGCGGTGAGCTGTCGCCCGATGCCGGCGATTGCCTGCTGCCCGGCGACTGGCGCATTGCCCACATGCGCCAGGAGGTCGACACCCTCGACCGCATCGCCGTGGACTATGTGCTCGACGGTGATGCCCGCCTGCGCAAGGTCCAGGCGGATCTCGCGGCCGCCGAGCAGGCCCACGACGGCACCGCCCTGGCGCGCCTGCACAGTGAGCTGGACAGCGCCGACGGCTACACCGCCGATGCCCGTGCGCGCAAGCTGCTGGCCGGCCTGGGCTTCAGCAACGAGCAGATGGACCGCCGCGTCGGCGACTTCTCCGGTGGCTGGCGGATGCGCCTGAACCTGGCCCAGGCACTGATGTGCCCGTCCGACCTGCTGCTGCTCGACGAGCCCACCAACCACCTGGACCTCGATGCCATCCTCTGGCTGGAGGAGTGGCTCAAGGGCTACCCGGGCACGCTGCTGCTGATCTCCCACGACCGCGACTTCCTCGATGCCGTGGTCGACCATGTGCTGCATGTCGAACAGCGCAAGCTCAATCTCTACAAGGGCGGCTACAGCGCCTTCGAGCGCACCCGCGCCGAACGCCTGGCGCAACAGCAGCAGGCCTACGAGAAGCAGCAGGCGCAGCGCGCGCACATGGAAAAGTACATCGCCCGTTTCAAGGCCCAGGCCACCAAGGCCCGCCAGGCGCAGAGCCGGATCAAGGCCCTGGAGCGCATGGAGGAGTTGTCGGCGGCCCATGTCGATTCGCCGTTCGACTTCGTCTTCCGCGAGTCGGAGAAGATCTCCAGCCCCTTGCTCGACCTGTCCGAAGGCCGCCTGGGCTATGGCGACAAGGCCATCCTCGAGAAGGTCAAGCTGCAACTGGCGCCGGGTGCGCGCATCGGTCTGCTTGGCCCCAACGGCGCGGGCAAGTCGACCCTGATCAAGAACCTCGCCGGCGAGCTGCAGCCGTTGTCCGGGCGCCTGGTGCGCGGCGAGAACCTCGCCGTCGGTTACTTCGCCCAGCACCAGCTCGACTCGCTGGACGACAAGGCCAGCCCGCTGCTGCACCTGCAGCGCATCGCCCCGGGTGAGCGCGAGCAGACCCTGCGCGACTTCCTCGGCGGCTTCGACTTCCACGGCAACCGTGTCGATGAGCCTGTGGTGAATTTCTCCGGTGGCGAAAAGGCCCGCCTGGCCCTGGCGCTGATCGCCTGGGAGCGGCCGAACCTGCTGCTGCTCGACGAACCGACCAACCACCTCGACCTTGAGATGCGCCTGGCGCTGACCATGGCCCTGCAGGAGTTCGCCGGTGCCGTGGTGGTGGTGTCCCACGACCGTCACCTGCTCAAGAGCACCACCAACGACTTCCTGCTGGTGGCCGATGGCAAGGTCGACACCTTCGACGGCGACCTGGACGACTACAGCCGCTGGCTGGTGGAGTTCCGCCAGCGCAACGCGCCGGCCAGCTCCGCTCCGGTGAATCCGGACAAGACCGACAAGAAGGCCCAGCGCCAGGCCGCCGCGGCCTTGCGCCAACAGTTGGCCCCGCACAAGAAGGCGGCCGACAAGCTGGAGACCGAACTCAACCAGGTGCACCAGCAACTGGCCGAGATCGAAACGGCGTTGGGCGACAGCGGTCTGTACGAGGCCTCGCGCAAGGATGAGCTGCGCGACTTGCTGGCCCGCCAGACCAAGCTCAAGCAACGCGAAGGCGAGCTCGAGGAAGGCTGGATGGAAGCCCTGGAAACGCTGGAAAGCATGCAGGCCGAGCTCGAGGCGCTGTCCTGATGGAGGAGCTGCGTTCGCTGCTGCCCGGGCAGTGGATGGACACGTTCTGGCTGGGGCTGCAGATCCTGCTGATCCTGATCGCCGCGTTCATCCTGCAGCGCATGGTCGCCCGCGGCCTGCGCAGCCTGGGCGAACGCTACCCGTTGCCGCACGAACTGATGGTGCCGGTACGCGGCGCCCTGCGCTGGCTGATCATGGGCAGCGCGCTGCTGTTCGTGCTGGAGCGCATGGGGGTGTCCGCCACGGTGCTGTGGACGGCGTTATCGGGCTTTGTCGCGGTGGCAGCGGTGGCGTTTTTCGCCATCTGGAGCGTGCTGTCCAACCTGCTGTGCGCGGTGCTGATCTTCACCGTCGGGCCGTTTCGCATCGGCGATGTGGTCGAGCTGGTCGATACCCTCGACAAGCCGGGGGTGAAAGGCCGGGTGATCGCCATCAACCTGCTGTACACCACGCTAATGGAAACGCCGGAGGCGGGTGGGGCGCTGGTACAGGTGCCGAACAGCCAGTTCTTCCAGAAGGCGGTGCGGCGTTGGCGTGGCGCCGAGGCTTCGGTGGCACTGCAAGAGGCACCTGTCGAGGGCGACTGACAGGGTGCTGCTCGTTTAAATCGCGGGGCAAGCCCGCTCCCACGCCCTGGTCCTGTTGGATCGCTGGCGTGGGAGCGGGCTTGCCCCGCGATCGTTTCAAGCAGAAAAACCACTGGTTATTTTTTCGCCAACACCTTAGTTTAGCGGTTTGCAAAAGCTGTTCGAGCGAGGTGTGCGATGTCGATGGAAACGTGGTTGGCCTTCTTTGCCGCGTGCTGGGTGATCAGCCTGTCGCCGGGCGCCGGGGCCATTGCCTCGATGTCAAGCGGGCTGCAGTACGGTTTCTGGCGTGGTTACTGGAACGCCCTGGGCCTGCAACTGGGCCTGATCGTGCAGATCGCCATCATCGCCGCCGGTGTCGGCGCCATCCTCGCCGCGTCAGCCACTGCCTTCCAGGTCATCAAGTGGTTCGGCGTCGCCTACCTGGTCTACCTCGCCTACAAGCAATGGCGCGCCCTGCCGATGGACATGAGCGACGAGTCCGGCGTGCGGCCGATCGGCAAGCCGCTGAGCCTGGTGTTCCGCGGCTTCCTGGTCAACGTCAGCAACCCCAAGGCGCTGGTGTTCATGCTGGCGGTGCTGCCGCAGTTCATCAACCCGCACGAGGCGTTGCTGCCGCAGTATGTGGCGATCACCGTGACCATGATCAGTGTCGACCTGCTGGTGATGGCGGGCTACACCGGGCTGGCTTCGCGGGTGCTGCGCCTGTTGCGCACACCGAAGCAGCAGAAGCGTCTGAACCGCACCTTTGCCGGGCTGTTCATCGGTGCGGCGACGTTCCTCGCCACTCTGCGCCGGGCGCCGATCTGATCAATCGCATGAAGCCATTCGCGGGTAAACCCGCTCCCACAGGTACGCCACTGTCCTGGAGAGGAGTGGTATACCCGCGAATGCCGCGCCGCTATTTCTGCTTGTCCACCAGCCCCTTGAGCAGATCCATCGGCATCGGAAACACGATGGTCGAGCTCTTGTCCCCGGCGATTGACCCCAGCGTCTGCATGTAGCGCAACTGCATCGCCCCCGGCTCCTTGCCCAGCATCTGCGCCGCCTGCATCAGTTTCTCCGACGCCTGCAGCTCGCCTTCGGCATGGATTACCTTGGCCCGTCGTTCGCGCTCGGCCTCGGCCTGGCGGGCGATGGCGCGGACCATCGACTCGTTGAGGTCGACGTGCTTGATCTCGACGTTGGCCACCTTGATGCCCCAGGCGTCGGTCTGCGCGTCCAGCACCTCGCGGATGTCCGAGTTCAGCTGCTCGCGCTCGGCCAGCAGTTCGTCCAGCTCATGCTTGCCGAGCACGGCGCGCAGGGTGGTCTGGGCCAGCTGGCTGGTGGCGGTGAGGAAGTCCTCGACCTGGATGATCGCCTTCTGCGGGTCGAGCACGCGAAAGTACAGCACGGCGTTGACCTTGACCGAGACGTTGTCGCGGGTGATCACATCCTGGGGCGGCACGTCGAGGACCACGGTGCGCAGGTCCACGCGGACCATCTGCTGGATACCGGGAATCAGGATGATCAACCCTGGGCCCTTGACCTGCCAGAAGCGCCCGAGCTGGAACACCACGCCGCGCTCGTACTCGCGCAGGATGCGCAGGGCCGACAGCAGCAGTATGCCCAGCAGCACCAGCACGGCGCTGAATCCGAATTGCATGAACATCGTCTACTCTCCTTGCGCCGTGGGCGCAGTGGCGCTGACCTCCAGCGTCACGCCATGACGGGCCGTTACCCGCACGTGCTGGCCCGGCTGCAGCGGTGTCGCGCACTGCGCCTGCCACTGTTCGCCCTGGGCCTGTACCGAGCCGCAGAACGGGTTGTCCGCGCGCACCTGGGTCACTGTCACCAGGCTGCCGACCAGCCCGGCATCGCCGCTGACCAGGGCGCGCTTGCGCGCCTTCAGCGCCATGCCCAGCACGCCACCGAGCAACAGCGCCGAGAGCACCGCCAGGCTGATGATCAGCGTCAGCGGAATGCCAAAGCCAGGGGCGTCGGTGTCCATCAGGATCACCGCGCCGACCACGAAGGCGACGATGCCGCCGAAGCCGATCACCCCGAAACTGGGCAGGAACGCCTCGGCGACCATGAACGCCACCCCGAGCAGGATCAACGCCACCCCGGCGTGGCTCACCGGCAGCAATTGCAGGGCGTACAGCGCCAGCAGCAGGCAGATGCCGCCGACCACCCCGCCGACCCCGGAACCTGGATTCATGAATTCGAACAACAGGCCGTACACGCCGATCATGATCAGGATCAGCGCCACGCTGGGGTTGGTGATTACCGCCAGCAGGCGGGTGCGCCAGTCCGGCAGGTGCTCCACCACATTGGCGCCAGCGGTCTGCAGGGGCAGGGCCTGGCCGGCGACGGTCAGCGTCCGGCCATCGAGCTGGCGCAGCAGGTCGGGCAGGTCAGCGGCGACCAGGTCGATCACCTTCAGCCGCTGGGCTTCGCTGGCCGACAGGCTGACCGCCTCGCGCACGGCCTTTTCCGCCCAGTCGGCGTTGCGCCCGCGCAATTGCGCCAGGCCGCGGATGTAGGCCGCGGCATCGTTGACCTGTTTGCGGGCGAGGGTGTCCTGCTCGCTGTTCGCGGCGGGCTTTTCCTCCGTGCCGGGGACACCGATCTGTACCGGCGTCGCCGCGCCCAGGTTGGTCCCTGGGGCCATGGCCGCCACGTGGCTGGCGTAGAGAATGTAGGTGCCGGCGCTGGCCGCCCTGGCACCGCCCGGGGCGACGTAGGTGGCCACCGGCACCGTGCTTGCGAGGATGGCCTTGATGATCTGGCGCATGGCGCTGTCGAGCCCGCCGGGGGTGTCGAGGCGGATCACCACCAGTTGCGCGCCTTGCGCCTGCGCCTGGTCCAGCCCGCGCAGCAGGTAGTCGGCGCTGGCCGGGCCGATGGCGTCGTCGACGCTCAGCAGCCACACGTTGCCGCCGGGCGCGGCCTGGCCGCCCGGGGCGAAGCCCAGGATCAGCAGCAACAGCAGCATGTGCCAGCGCCGGGCGATCACCTGTCGTCACCTCATGCGGACCTGTCCCTGAAGTTTAGCCGTGGCTGCCGGGCCACGGCCTAAACTTGAGGGTGGGGGCAAAACCGGAGGTGCATCATGCGTATGGCCAAGACCCTTCAGCAGCGCCTGGACCAGGCCAACTGCGACTACGACATCATTCCCCATCCCCATTCGGCCACCAGCCTGGAGTCGGCGCGCACGGCCGGCGTACCCGCCGAGCGGGTCGCCAAGTCGGTGATGCTCGATGACCGCCATGGCAACTACATCATGGCCGTGCTGCCGGCCAACCGGCACCTGGACATGACCGAGGTGCGCATGACCGGCGCCTGGCAGCTGACCCGCGAAAGCAACCTGCCGAGCCTATTCGGCGATTGCGAGCGCGGCGCCATCCCGGCCCTGGGCGACGCCTACAACATTCCCATGCTGCTCGACCGGACCCTTACCCGCCAGGGTGATGTCTATCTCGAGGCAGGTGACCACGATCACCTTATCCACATGAGCATGGAGCAATACTTGAAACTGGTGCCGCACGCCGAAGTGCGCGAACTGAGCTGATGCTCGCAACCCACGCCGGGCTGGCGTCGTGGACGACCGGCCCGGCCATAGGAGTGAATCATGGAAGCGCCGATCCACAAGTTTTCCGAACTGTTCAAGCAACTGGGCCTGCCGGACGATGCGCTGGGCATCGACCAGTTCATCACCAGTCATTCGCCGCTCAAGGGGGATGTGAAGCTGGTGGATGCGCCGTTCTGGAACGAGTCCCAGCGTTCGTTCCTCAGGGACAGCATCCTTGAAGATGCCGATTGGGCGGAGCTGTTCGACCAACTCAACGAAGCGCTGCGCCGTCCCCGCCAATAAAGCGCCGAGCGGCACCTGATGGGTGATCGGGGCGTTGCTATGCTCAGGGAAAACAAGAGGGGATGGCGCAATGAAAGATCCCTACGCACCAGGTTTCTGGTGCACCGTGACGATCCTGGGCACCCTGACCGCCGGCTACTTCTACGGTATCCGGCACACCCACACGATGAACCAGGCCGTGCAGTTTCTCTATGCCGCCGCCGCCGTGACCGCGGCGGTGGCGTTGTGCGGCCTGGCGTGGATCGCCTGGCAGCAGCTGCACCTGAACAGGCGCGAAGTCGCCCAGGGGCGAACGTTGCTGACCATCTGGAACACCAAGGTCGCCCTGCGCCGGGTCGAGACGGTGTTCGACCGTTATTTCTGGGGCAGCTACTGGCATTCCGGGCGCACCTTCGAGGAGGTGATGGGCGAGCTCAAGGGCACGCCGCTGGAGCAGAGCCTGGACGCCCTCAAGCGCCAGTGCCGGGAACTCGACCGGGAAGTGCACGACCATCACCATCACTGGCTGGCCAATGCCCGCGACCTGTCCAGCGTGGCCACGGCCATGGCCCGCGAGCGCTATCAGCTGGACCTGTGCGACGCGCCGGCCCGTGACGGCGGCAACACCGCCGTGCTCAACAGGGATCTGGAAGTGCTGGTGTACACCTGGTCGGCGCGCCTGCGCAGCTTCGACCATCAGCTGGACGAGCTGGAGCGCGCCTATCACTGAGCAGGGTCATTCACCGCGGATGTATTGCTCTAACTGGACAATCTGGTTTGCCTGCTCAGCGATGATCTCTTTAACCAAGTCACCGATCGAAAGCAGGCCGATGAGCTTGCCGTTTTCAACCACGGGCAGGTGACGCAGGTGGCGGTTGGTCATCAGGTTCATGCAGTACTCAAGGTTCTGCTTGGGTTCCACGGTGATCACAGGGGCGCTCATGATCTCGTGTACCTTGGTGAATGGAGATGAGCGCCCCTTGAGTACAAGTTTACGGGCGTAGTCGCGTTCGCTGACGATCCCTACCACCTGGTCATTGTTCACCACCGGCAAGGCGCCGACATTTTTCTCCGCCAGCAGCTTCAAGGCATCCAGCACCGAGTCATCAGGGCCGATGGTGTAGGCGGTCTGGTGCTGGGACTTGGCTTTGAGGATTTGTTCGACGTTCTTCATACGGGCCTCTGTGGGTGGAAACGCGACGTGTCGGAGTAAATAAAGCATCCGGCACGGCGCTCTGCACGGCAATGCAGGAAACGGCATCGAGGTGATTGAAAAACGTCATCGCGTCCACCAGGGCGCGGTGGCACTGTACGACTGGCATCATCAGCCCGCTCCCACAATGCCCGCCCTTGGGACCATCCCTTTTAAGGGTTATGCGTTTTTGGGATATGACCGCTCCAACTCAAGATTGCCGGGGTCGCTTTGCGACCCTTTCGCGACACAAGGCCGCTCCTACAGGCGACCGCGCGCCCCTGTAGGAGCGGCCTTGTGTCGCGAAAAGGGCTGCAAAGCAGCCCCGGCAGGCCTAAGCCGGACGCCAATTCTCAACACCTTGAAAGGCATGGCCCTTGGGACGAGAACCTCAGAGCTTCGGCATCTGCCCGATCCGCGCCACCATCTCGCTGACGATCTGCAGGTCGAGCATGAACTGCTCCACGGTCTTGAACTCGTTGTCGTTGTGCCCGGTGTACTTCACGTCCGGCATGGCCAGGCCGAACTGCACGCCATTGGGCAGGTCATGCACCGAGGTGGCGCCGGCGGAGGTGCCGTACTCGTGCTTCATGCCCAGGTTCTCGCTGGCCACGGCCAGCAGGGCCTTGACCCATTCGCCCTCGGGGTTGCGGTACATCGGCTCGTCGAGGGTGTAGTCGAAGGCCACCGGGGTCTTGCTCTTGGCCTTCCACGCATCGAGCTTGCCGGCGATCTCGCCCTTCAGGGTGTCGAGCGACTTGCCCTTTGGAATGCGCAGGTTCACGGCCAGCTTCAGCGCCTGGTCATCCAGGCCGACGAAGGTCAGCGAGGTGGTCAGCGGGCCCATGAAGTCGTCCTTGAAGCCGACGCCGAGCTTGTTGCCCAGGTAGTCCAGGCCCCAGTTGTCGGAGGCGTAGCGGGCGGCGTCGGTGATGTGGTTGTGCTTGAGCGGTACGTCCTTGCCCAGGCCGTTGAGGAAGTCGAGCATGCGCGCCACCGGGTTGACCCCGGACTCGGGCTCGGAGGAGTGCGCCGACACGCCGGTCACGGTGAGCAGCACCTGTTTGCCGTCGACCTTGGCGTCGATGCTGAAGTCGCCACCATGGCGTTTGACGTAGGCCGCGCCGGCCTTGTTCAGCGCCTTGGCCAGGTCGGCCGGCTTGTCGCCGGTCAATGTCGCCACCGAGCTGCCGGGGATCTGGTTGGTGGCCAGGCCACCGGTGAGGTTGATCACTTCGGCGCCTTTGCCGTCACCGGCACGCTTGGCGAAGGTGGCCATGACGGTGCCATAGCCCTTCTCGGCGATCACCACCGGGTAGCCGCCATCCAGCGCCAGGTTGTAGTCGGGGGTGGCGTTGCGTTCGAAGTAGTAGGGGATGGCGTCGCCGGTGGTTTCCTCGGTGGTGTCCACCAACAGCTTGAACTGGCGCGCCAGCGGCAGCTTCTCGTCCTTGGCCACCTTCAGCGCGTACAGCGCGACGACGATGCCGTTCTTGTCGTCCTCGGTGCCGCGGCCATACATGCGGTCGCCCACCAGGGTGACCTTGAACGGGTCGAGCTTGGTGCCGTCCTTGAGCTTCCAGTTTTCCGGAGTGACCGGTACCACGTCGGCGTGGGCGTGGATGCCGATCACTTCCTTGCCTTCACCGAGGGTGATCTCGTAGACACGGTTGTCGATGTTGCGGAACGTCAGGCCGAAGCCCTCGGCCAGGGCCTTGATCTTGTCGGCGATCTTGATGAACTCAGGGTTCTCGTGCTGCGGCACACCCTCTTTGCGAACGGTCGGGATTTCCACCAGCTCGCGCAGGGTTTCCTTGGCGGCCTTGCCGTACTTGATGCGGGTGTAAAGGCCCAGCAGGCGGTTGATCTCGTCCTGCTGCTCGGCGCTCA
The DNA here is from genome assembly GCF_057284075.1 of Pseudomonas sp. TE31087. Lineage (NCBI taxonomy): Bacteria > Pseudomonadati > Pseudomonadota > Gammaproteobacteria > Pseudomonadales > Pseudomonadaceae > Pseudomonas > Pseudomonas sp. TE31087. The sequence continues at coordinate 4,138,534 of NZ_JBXVNN010000001.1, read as the reverse complement.
GCGGCTTGCCGGCCAGGTACAGCTTGAGGGTGTCGTCCAGCTTGGCGGCCTTGGCCAGGTCGCTGCCGGCCAGCTTGCCGAGGAACTGCTTGAAGTCGGCCGGGTCGCTGCCGTCGTAGGCCTTGATGATGGCGGCGGACTGCTGCTGGGAGAGGTTGGCCTGGGCCGGGATCGAGAACATGGCCACGCTGGCCAGCAGGAGCGATACGGCGGATAGCTTGGTGAAGGGCATGGGTGTGGGCATTCCTTTGCAAGGGGTGGAGGGTGACCGTTTACGCAAACGGAAGATGCTCAAGCTATCACCAATGACCACCGGCACGGGAGAGGTGGCAATGTGCTTTTCTGCACAAACGTGCAAGCTTTCATCTACGGCGCGGCCTGCAGGTTTATGACAAAAATGCGTATCATTAGCGCTTTTTGTAATAAACATCGTGTCACCAGAGAAGCCCCCTCGAGACCATTGTTCCGGAACTTGCAAGGCCAGATCATCGTGCAGTGCTGAGGCCCGGAAACGAAAAAGCCCCGCCAGAGCGATCTGAGCGGGGCTTTTGCTGATGTCATGGCGCACTCGGCGGGATTCGAACCCACGACCCCTGCCTTCGGAGGGCAGTACTCTATCCAGCTGAGCTACGAGTGCAACGGGCCGCATGATACCCATCTGTGTCGGTGGCGTCCATGGCCTTGATCTGTGGAGTTTTTTCCCGGGGGGGACAGCGGGTGCCGGTCACAGCGCGATCAGCTCCGGCCGCAGCCCCTCCACCCGCTGTCCCGCAGGCTTGAGATACCCGCCATCCCCGGTGATCTGGTGCAGGACCTTTTCGCGCAAGCCATGCAATGCCACGCCGGTGCGCTGGCGCGGGTGCGGCAGGTCGATTTCCACCACCGCCTTGATCCGTCCGGGCCTCGGCTCCAGCACCACCACCCGGTCGGCCAGGTAGGTCGCCTCCTCGGCATCGTGGGTGACCAGCAGGATGGTGATCTCCGAGCGTTCGCGAATCGCCAGCAGTTCATCCTGCAGCTGTTGGCGGGTCAGCGCGTCGAGGGCGCCGAAGGGTTCGTCCAGCAGCAGGATCCGTGGGCTGGCCACCAGGCCGCGGGCGATGGCCACGCGCTGGGCCATGCCGCCGGACAGCTGGTGCGGATAGGCGGATTCGAAGCCGACCAGGCCCACCAGTTGCACGTACTCGTGCACGCGCCGGGCGCGCTCGCCCTGGGTGAGTGTCTCGTTTACCAGCCCCAGGCCGATGTTTTGCGCCACCGTCAGCCATGGGAACAGGCGGTGCTCCTGGAACACGATGCCGCGTTCGCCGCCGATGCCGTTGACCGGCTGGCCGTCGACCCGGATCGTACCGCTGTAGTCGGTGTCCAGCCCCACCAGCAGACGCAGCAGAGTGGACTTGCCGCAGCCGGAGGAGCCGACGATGGCGATGAACTCGCCTTCGTTGATCGACAGGTCGAAGTCGCGGATCGCCTCGAACGGCTGGCCATCGACGCTGAAGGTCTTGCCGACCCCCTCGAAACTGACCAGCGGCGGCGTGGCGTCGGGTTGGTTGGCCGCGTGCAGGGCCGGGGTGATGAAGGCGTTCATGCGGATCTCCAGCGCGTGGCGCGCGATTCGAGGCGTTGGCCGAGGTGGCCGAGCAGGGCGCCGACCAGGCCGATCAGGACCATGGCGGCCATCACCTGGTCCATGCGGAACAATTGCTGGGCGCCGATCATCAGGCTGGCGATGCCGCCGTCCGAGGGCATGAAGTACTCGGCGCCGATGGTGCCGAGCCAGGCGTAGATCAGCGCCAGGCGCAGCCCGGCGAAGATCGCCGGGGCGGCGCCGGGCAGCACCAGCAGGCGCAGCCGGTGTGGCAGGTCCAGGCGCAGGGCCTGTGCCGCCTCGCCCAGCTGTGGCGGGAGGCTGGCGATGCCGCGCTGGGTGGCGATCAGCAGCGGGAAGAACGCCGCCAAGGCGACGAACACCAGCTTGGCGCCTTCGCCCAGGCCGAACCAGGCAGTCAGCAGTGGCACCCAGGCGAACAGCGCCACCTGGCGCAACGCTGACAGGCTCGGGCCGAGCAGGCGCTCGGCGTTGGCTGACAGGCCCAGCAGTAGGCCCAGCACGAAGCCTGCCCCGCCGCCGAGCAGCAGACCGGCCAGGGTGCGTTGCAGGCTCAGGCGCAGGGCCTCGGGTAACGAACCGTCGAGCAGGCCTGCGTACAGGCTGCGCAGCACATCCAGCGGTGAAGAGAGGATGTTGGCATCGACCCAGCCAAGGCTGTTGGCCGCCTGCCACAGCAGCAACAGCCCCGCGGGCAGCAGCAGGCTTTGCCAGCCGCGTGGCACCTGGCCGCGCAGCTGTTCGCCCGTGACCGGTTGCGGCCAGTGCAACAGGCCGCGTTCCAGGCGTGAGAAGCCGCGATCCATCAGTGCGCCGACCAGGCCGATCAGCAAGATGCAGAGGAACACCAGGTCGAGCATGAACAACTGCCGCCCCCAGACCATCAGGTAGCCGATGCCTTCGCTGGAGGCCAGCAGTTCCACCGCCAGCAATGACGTCCAGCCGGTGGCCAGGGCCAGCCGCACACCGGCAAGAAACGCAGGCAGCGCGGCGGGCAGCAGCAGGCGCAGGAACAGCAGGTGAGGGGGCAGGCGCAGGACGGCGGCGGCTTCGCGCAGTTTAGGTTGGGCATCGCGCACACCCACCAGGGTATGCAGCGTGACCGGCACCACCACGGCCTTGACCAGCACCACCAGCTTGAGCAGTTCGCCGATACCAAAGAACAGCATGAACAGCGGGATCCAGGCCAGGGTCGGGATCTGCGCCAGGGCGATGAAGGTAGGCAGTACCAGGGTCTGCGCCCGCCGTGATCCACCCAGCCAGGTACCCAGCAGCAAGCCACTGGTGATCCCTGCCAGCAACCCCCAGATCAGGCGTTGCAGACTTATCCACAGGTGAGCCCAGAGTTCGCCGGAGCCGAACTCCAGCGCGCTTTGCCAGACCAGCGCGGGGGCAGGCAGGATCTGCTCGCTCATCCAGTGCTCACGGCTGGCGACGACCCACAAGGCCGCCACCGCCAGTGGCATGATCCACGGCAGGTAGGAGCGGCCTTGCGCCGCGAAAGGGCCGCGCAGCGGCCCCCATAGACGGCGTAGGCTTACGCTCAAGACTTCGCTCATCAGGGCACCTCTCAAACCGTTCCTTGTTTATTCGCTTATGGAATTAAAAATTGTCACAAGCGAAACTCAAGAGATAAGAGCATGCGCCCGGTGCATGCGAAAGCCCCGTCCCGTTGCGTTTTCCTCATATTTTCCATGCGTTTCCTGCAAGCCAGCCGCAGGCCCGCATGACGCCTGGTTTATGTCTTCTGGTTACTAAAAAATGAAGTTTTGATCTTTGTAGGTTCTAACCGGACCTGCCTAGCTTCTGGCCCATAGCGCCGGCCATCGCCGGTGGCAGCCTGCCAAGGAGCCTTGCCATGAAAACCGCCTTCCGCCATCTGCTCAGCCCGTTGCTCGCCGCCGTGTTGAGCGCCATGCCCGTGGCAGCCCATGCCGCCCAGCCGGATGTGATCCGCATCGCCGTGCCCGACCTCAGCGCCGGCAGCAAGCCCAGCGCCGGCGGCGTGGTGGATGTGCTTCGCGACCAGCAACTGCTGGAGAAAGAGTTCGCCAAGGACGGCATCCGTATCGACTGGCGCTTCTTCAAGGGCGCCGGCCCCGTGGTCAACGAGGCCCTGGCCAACGGCCAGGCGGACTTCGCCTACCTGGGCGACCTGGCCGCGATCATCGGCAAGGCCAACGGCCTCGACACCCGTGTGCTGTCGGCCGGGGTGCGTGGGGTGAAGAGCTACCTCGGCGTGGTGCCGGGCTCGGGCATCCACAGCCTGCAGGACCTCAAGGGCAAGCGCGTGGCGGTGTTCCGCGGCACCGCCAACCAGCTGTCGTTCGCCAGCGCCCTGGCCAGCCAGGGGCTGTCCGAACGTGAGCTGAAAGTCATCAACCTCGATTTCAACGCGGCCAACGCCGCCCTGGCCGCCAAGCAGATCGACGCCACCTGGGGCCTGTCCAACCTGCTGTCGCTGCGCGAGCGCGGGCTGGTCGAGCTGCCGGTCAACTCCCGGGACCTCAAGGGCGCCGGTAGCACCCAGGCGGTGCTGCTCGGTACCGGCGAGTTCATCCGCCAGCACCCCGACTTGGTGCAGCGCGTGGTCAACGCCCAGGAGCAGGCGGTGAAGTGGCTGCGCGACGAACGCAACCGCGAAGCCTATGTGGATCTGGTGGCGAACACGGCCAACTGGCCGAAGGCGATCCTGCGCGACGACCTTGCCCAGGAGAACCTTGCCAACTACTTCGACCCACGCCTGGATGCCGGTTTCGTTGGCCTGCTGCAACAGGGCGTGGACCTGGCCGTCCAAGAGCGCCTGATCCGCCGCGGCTTCCAGGTGGCCGACTGGATCGAACCGCGTTTCATCGATGCCGCCCAGCGCCAGGACCAGGTCGTCCAGGCCGCTCGCTGACCCGACAACAACCCTTAGGAGCACGACCATGAGCAACGCCGCACTGGCCACCGCGCCGCAAACCCTCGAACTCGACATCCACCCCGTTGCCGGGCGCATCGGCGCCGAGATCCGTGGCATCAAGCTGTCCGCCGACCTCGATCCGGCCACCATCGATGCCATCCAGGCGGCGTTGGTGCGCCACAAGGTGATCTTCTTCCGGGCCCAGGAGCACCTGGACGACGTGGGCCAGGAGGCCTTCGCCCAGTTGCTCGGCGAGCCGATCGCCCACCCCACGGTGCCGGTGGTCGATGGCACCAGCTACCTGCTGCAGCTCGATGGCGCCGAGGGGCAGCGGGCCAACTCCTGGCACACCGACGTGACCTTCGTCGACGCCTACCCCAAGGCCTCGATCCTGCGCAGCGTGGTGGCCCCGGCTGCCGGTGGCGACACGGTGTGGGCCAACACCGCCGCGGCCTACCAGGAGCTGCCCGAGCCGCTGCGCGAACTGGCCGACAAGCTGTGGGCGGTGCACAGCAACGAGTACGACTATGCCAGCGTGAAGCCGGATGTCGATCCGGCGAAGCTTGAGCGCTACCGCAAGGTGTTCACCTCGACGGTGTACGAGACCGAGCACCCGGTGGTGCGGGTGCATCCGATCAGCGGCGAGCGGGCGTTGCAGCTGGGGCATTTCGTCAAGCGCATCAAGGGTTACTCGCTGGCGGACTCGCAGCATCTGTTCGCGCTGCTGCAGGGGCATGTGACACGCCTGGAAAACACCGTGCGCTGGCGCTGGCAGGCGGGGGACGTGGCGATCTGGGACAACCGCGCGACGCAGCACTATGCGGTGGATGACTACGGTACCCAGCCGCGCATCGTGCGCCGCGTGACCCTGGCTGGCGAGGTGCCGGTGGGGGTGGATGGGCAACTGAGCCGGACCACGCGCAAGGGCTGAGATCGTTGGGGCCGCTTTGCGGCCCTTTCGCGGCACGAGGCCGCTCCTACAGGAGATCTTGTTCCCCTGTAGGAGCGGCCTTGCGCCGCGAAAGGGCTGCGCAGCAGCCCCTATCCGCTACAACTCGGTATCACAGGCCACCAACTGCCTCACCAACCCCTGCGCCAGTGCCGACAACCCATACCCCACCCGGCTCACCACCCCATAACGGGTGTAGAACGCCTCTTCCTGCTCCGGCGCCAGGTCCACCAGCTTGAGGGCCACCAGGCCGTCATAGGGCCGCAGGTTCGCACTGCAGGCGATGCCGATGGTGTCCGAATGCAGCACAACATTGAGCAGCGCATAGCCATGCTCGCACTCCACGCTGGGCAGAAAATCCTGCCGCCCGCTCAGGTCGCTGAGGATCTTGCGGATGTTCGGCGGGCGAAAGGTGGTGGCCAGCGGGTAATCGAACAGGTCCCGCGCCCTGACCTCGTCCAGCTCGGTCAATGGATGCCCCCGGCGGCAGCAGAAGTGCCAGCGCTGTGGCTTGAGCTTGTGCACCTGGTAGTCCGGGTCGGCCTCGAACTGGCGGGTATCGGCGACGAAGAATTCGATCTCCTCGGCGATCAGCCGCCGGTTCAGTGCCTGCCAGTTGTCCACCTGGAAGCAGGTACGCGCCGCCGGGTATTCGGCAACGAACCGCGCCACCGCCCGCGGCACCAGCCCGCCGGCGGGCGCCGGCCCCGAGCCGAAGCGCACCACGCCAGTGGTGGCGCCATTGAACTGGTTGATCTCGTTGACCAGGTTGTGCGCCCCGTGCACCAGCCGCCGCGAATGCTCCAGCACCAGCAGGCCCTGGCGGGTCGGCGCCAGTTCCTTGCTGGCGCGGTCGACCAGGCGGCAGCCGACGTTGTGTTCCAGCGTCTGGATGCTGCGGCTGAAGGCCGATTGCGAGAGGTTCACCGCCGCCGCCGCGGCTACGAAGCTGCGGTGCTCGACAAGGGCGATGAAGTGGCGGAGCTGGCGCAGGTCGATATGCATTTTCTACATGGAAACTTTCGGTGGAATGCAATTGCTGGGAAGGGTTGGGAACCTTATAAAGGGAGTCACTTATTCCACAAAATATGAAATACAAATATTTATATTTCCTAAAAGAATATAAGCCAGCCTGACCGCGATTCGGTTCCGCCAACGGAAATGCTCGCCTGGGCCCTTGCCTCAAGGAGCATCTGCATGTCCCGACTTTCCCGTTGGCCCGCGCGCGCCTCGTTGTTCGTCCTACAACCCCTGGCTGCCGGGATGCTGCTGGGCGCCGCCGGCGGCAGCTTCGCCGACGAGCCCAGCCCCGCACCGGCCGTGGAGCAGGAAGCCAAGCTCGGCACCGTCACCGTCAATGCCCGGCGCCGTGAGGAGACCGCCCAGAGCGTGCCCACGCCGATCAGCGTGCTGGGCAGCGAAACCCTGGAGACCCAGCGCATCTACCGCGTGCAGGACCTGCAACAGCTGGTGCCGAGTACCAACGTCGCCTATGTCCACGCCCGACAGTCGAGCATTTCCATTCGCGGCCTGGGCAACAACCCGGCCAGTGATGGCCTGGAAGGCAGCGTTGGCGTGTACCTGGATAACGTCTACCTGGGGCGCCCGGGCATGGCGGTGTTCGACCTGCTCGATGTCGAGCAGCTGGAGGTGCTGCGCGGACCGCAGGGCACGCTGTTCGGCAAGAACACCACCGCCGGGGTGCTCAACATCACCACGCGCAAGCCGACCTTCCACCAGGAAGGCAGCGTGCAGTCGTCGTTGGGCGAGGATGGCTACTGGCAGACCCAGGGCAGCTTCTCCGGCCCTCTGACCGACACCCTCGCCGGGCGCATCAGCGCCTACCACACCGAGGACGACGGCTATGTTAAGAACATCTACAACGGCCACGACCTCAATGGCGGCAAGCGCCAGGGCTTTCGCACCCAGTTGCTGTTCAAGCCCAGCGAAACCTTCAACCTGCGCTGGATCGGCGAGTACAACGAAGAAGACTCCGATAACGGCATCCTCAGCCTGTACAGCACCGGCCCGACCATCAATGGCGTGAACCGCTACGAAAGCCTGGCCGCCCAGGCCGGCGCCACCCTGGTGTCGGGCAAGGACCGCAAGGTCAACTTCGACGCCGACCAGATGGTCAAGGTGTTCCAGGGCGGCACCTCGGTGGAGGCCAACTGGACCCTGCCCAACGACTTCACCTTCACCTCGATCAGCGCCTACCGCTGGTGGGATTTCACCCCGCGCAACGACGACGGTCTCAACGTGCCGGTGTTCTACAGTGCCGGGGTTTCGGTGCGGGACAAGCAGTACTCGCAGGAGATTCGGCTGGCCTCACCCACCGGCGGCTTCTTCGACTACGTACTGGGTGCGTACTACTTCAAGCAGGACCTGGACAATAAATCGTTCACTTACTACGGGCCGCAGGCCGATGTCTGGAACCTGACCCCGGCCGGCGCCCTGGCCAACGTGAACACCATCGGCAATGGCCACATCGACACCGACAGCTACGCCCTGTTCGCCCAGGGTACCTGGCACCTGACCGAACGCCTGGACTTCACCGCCGGGGTGCGTGGCACCTACGAGGAGAAAAGCGCCTGGGTGACCCGCGATGCGCCGTCCGGTGGCGCGCCCGTCACCGGTGCGGCGGCCGCCGCCCGTCAGGGCCGGGTGGGCGCCTACGATTCAGGTGACCTCAACCAGTACAGCTTCTCACCTTCCGGGCTGCTCAGCCTGAGCTACCGCTTCAGCGACGACGTGCTGGGCTATGCCAGCCTGTCCCACGGCGAGAAGTCCGGGGGTGTCAACCTGACCGTCGGTGCCGCCCCACGCTTGGGCACCGATTCGCTGCTGGTGGGTACCGAGCGGGCCAACAACGCCGAACTCGGGCTCAAGAGCACCCTGTTCGACAACCGCCTGCAACTGAACACCAACTTGTTCTGGACTGAAGTTCACGGCTACCAGGCCAACGTCTACGACGAAGCCAACCGTGTGCAGTACCTGGCCAACGCCGGTAGCGTGCGTTCTCGCGGCCTGGAGTTCGAAGCCACGGCCCTGCCGATCCGAGGCCTGACGCTGAACTTCAACGGCTCATGGAACGACGTGCGCTACACCGACTACAAGGACGCGCCGTGCCCGCCCGAGGTAAGCCTGGCCAACCCCGCCGCCACCTGCGACCTGTCCGGCCACCAGGTGGTCGGTGCCTCCAAGTACATCGCCAACCTCAATGGCCAGTACAAATGGCAGCTCAGCGAGCGCATCGAGCCCTACGTCACCGCCAGCTACGCGTTCCGCTCCAAGGCCGTCGGTACCATCGATGACTCCGACTACGGCCAGATCCCCAGCTACGGCATCGTCAACCTGTCCACCGGCGTGCGCCTGGACCAGGGCGACGGCGTGCTCGACCTGTCGCTGTGGGTGAAGAACGCCGGCGACAAGACCTACTTCACCAGCCTGTGGAACTCCGCCAACGGCGGCTATGCCGGCGTGCTGGGCACCCCGCGCACCGTGGGTGCCACCGCCCGTTACGACTTCTGAGCACAAGGAGCTTTGCCATGAATGCCAAGACCCAACCGCACGACCTGCCCGAAGGCGCCTGCCTCACCGCCAAGGTGCCCGACCGCGACCAAGCCCTGCTCGGTGACGTGGTGGTCAACCCGTACCGCCTGGCGCCGCTGACCGCGATCATCCGTGACGGCGGACGCACCCTGAGCGCCGCCCATGTGCGGGTGCTGGGCCGCGGCGAGCGCGGTGTCGATATCGTCTACGACGTGTCCGACCGTTCGCTGTGGACCTACGGCGGCATCCCGGTGTTCGGCCTGTACCCCGACCACGTCAACCAGGTCGAGGTGAGCTACAAGCTCGATGGCGAACGCATCCGCGAGCGTTACCAAATCTACGCCCCGGCGGTGCGCCTGCCGGTAGTGGCGAACCAGACCGCCGCGCTGCCCGAGGTGGAGCCGGTCAAGGTCGCGCCCGGTTTCGAGCAGCGCCTGTACCTGTTCAACCACCTGCTGGCCGAGATCCCCGGCGGGCGTGCCTTCAAGTGGAACGGCCTGGGCGGCGCCGCCGAATGGGACTCGGTGGGCAACAACTGGATCGCCGACAGCAACGGTGACGTGCGCTGGTACCTGGACATCGAGCAGATCCACGACTCCAACCACCGCGACGGCCTGGGCGGCACCATGGGTTTCCACCAGACCCGCGACGGCAAGCTGATCTGGGGCCAGGGCCAGACCTACTCCAAGTACGACCTGCTGGGGCGCAAGGTGTGGCAGCGCAACCTGCCGGACAAGTTCGCCGACTTCTCCCACGAGATCCGCGAGACGGTGAACGGCAGCTACCTGCTTCGGGTCGGCACCAGCGACTACCGCCGCCCGGACGCCAAGCGCGTGCGCTCGATCCGCGACCATATCATCGAGGTCAACGAGGCCGGCGATGTGCTGGACTTCTGGGACCTGAACCAGATCCTCGACCCGTACCGCGGCGAGTTGCTGGAAACCCTGGGCAAGGCCGCGATCCAGCTGCCGGACGGTGTGCAAAAACAGGATGACCGGCTGGCCAACGAATTGGCCGAAGGCGACCTGCCGTTCGGCGACACTCCCGGCGTCGGTACCGGGCGCAACTGGGCCCACGTCAATGCCATCGACTACGATGCCGATGACGACAGCATCATCGTTTCAGCACGGCACCAGGGCGTGGTGAAGATCGGCCGCGACAAGCAGGTGAAGTGGATTCTCGCCGCGCCGCAAGGCTGGCCGGCACGTTTGCAGGACAAAGTTCTCAAACCGGTGGGCGAGGGTTTCGAATGGTCCTGGACCCAGCACACTGCCTGGCTGACCGGGCGCGGCACGCTGACCGTGTTCGACAACGGCTGGGGCCGCGACTTCGGGCCGACGAAACTGAGCGGAAACTACAGCCGGGCGGTGGAGTACCGCATCGACGAGGCCAAGGGCACGGTCGAGCAGGTGTGGCAGTACGGCAAGGAGCGCGGTGACGAGTGGTATAGCCCGATCACCTCGGTGGTGGCGTACCGGGCGGATACCGATACCCAGTTCATCTACTCGGCATCGGTGAATTTCCTGACGCCCGAGAAGCTGACGACCAGCGTGCTCAATGAAGTGCGTCGCGGCACCCAGGAGGTGGCGGTGGAGCTGAAAGTGCACAGTCGCCAGCCGGGCAGCGTGGGCTATCGGGCGCTGGTGATCGATCTCGACAAGGCGTTCTGATGGACTAACCTCCCAGGACCCTATCGCGGGGCAAGCCCGCTCCCACGCCGTCCGTGCAAAGACTGCGTGGGAGCGGGCTTGCCCCGCGATGCATTTCCACTGATCTGAATTCCGACCATTCGTTCTTTTTTTCGAACAGCCTATTGTCCAACACCCCAACCCCCGCTTAGCATTCCGTTTGAGATTTCAAACGCTCGGCACCCAGGCGTCGAACACCCTGGTGCACGAATTTGTGACGGCCGCCCCCGCTCGGGGGCGCCTTTTCAACAATCAATAATTCGCAGTAAAGGGAAGCCGACATGCAGCTCAAAGACGCTCAGTTGTTCCGCCAGCAGGCCTTCATCAACGGTGAATGGCTGGATGCGGACAGCGGTCAGACCATCAAGGTGACCAACCCGGCCACCGGTGAGGTGATCGGTACCGTGCCGAAGATGGGCGCCGCCGAGACCCGCCGCGCCATCGAGGCCGCCGACAAGGCGCTGCCGGCCTGGCGCGCACTGACTGCCAAGGAGCGTGCTGGCAAGCTGCGTCGCTGGTTCGAGCTGATGATCGAGCACCAGGACGACCTGGCCCGCCTGATGACCACCGAGCAGGGCAAGCCACTGGCTGAAGCCAAGGGCGAGATCGCCTATGCCGCCTCGTTCATCGAGTGGTTCGCCGAGGAAGCCAAGCGCGTGTACGGCGACGTCATCCCTGGCCACCAGCCGGACAAGCGCCTGATCGTCATCAAGCAGCCGATCGGTGTCACCGCCGCCATCACCCCGTGGAACTTCCCGGCCGCGATGATCACCCGTAAAGCCGGCCCGGCCCTGGCCGCCGGTTGCACCATGGTGCTCAAGCCCGCTTCGCAGACCCCGTACTCCGCCCTGGCCCTGGTCGAGCTGGCTACCCGTGCCGGCATCCCGGCCGGTGTGCTGAGCGTGATCACCGGCAGCGCCGGCGAAGTCGGCTCCGAGCTGACCGGCAACTCCCTGGTGCGCAAGCTGTCCTTCACCGGCTCCACCGAAATCGGCCGCCAGCTGATGGAAGAATGCGCCAAGGACATCAAGAAGGTTTCCCTGGAGCTGGGCGGCAACGCTCCGTTCATCGTGTTCGACGACGCCGACCTGGACAAGGCGGTCGAAGGCGCGATCATCTCCAAGTACCGTAACAACGGCCAGACCTGCGTCTGTGCCAACCGCATCTACGTGCAGGACGGTGTCTACGACGCGTTTGCCGAGAAGCTGAAAGCCGCCGTGGCCAAGCTGAAGATCGGCAACGGCCTGGAAGAAGGCACCACCACTGGTCCGCTGATCGACGGCAAGGCTGTCGCCAAGGTCCAGGAGCACATCGAGGACGCCGTCGCCAAGGGCGCCAAGGTGCTGTCCGGCGGCAAGATCATCGAAGGCAACTTCTTCGAGCCGACCATCCTGGTCGACGTGCCGAAAACCGCCGCCGTCGCCAAGGAAGAGACCTTCGGCCCGCTGGCGCCGCTGTTCCGCTTCAAGGACGAGGCCGAAGTCATCGCCATGTCCAACGACACCGAATTCGGCCTGGCCTCGTACTTCTACGCCCGCGACATGAGCCGCGTGTTCCGCGTCGCCGAGGCCCTGGAATACGGCATGGTGGGTATCAACACCGGCCTGATCTCCAACGAAGTGGCGCCGTTCGGCGGCATCAAGGCTTCGGGCCTGGGCCGTGAAGGCTCCAAGTACGGTATCGAGGACTACCTCGAAATCAAATACCTGTGCATCAGCGTCTGATCGCCAGGTAAACGCTTTTACCTCTGCCAGCGGGGCGCGAGAGCGACGTCTCGCTGGCCTTTTTGACATAGCGGTACCTGGTGGCCAGGGCATGTGTGGCAGTCGATCAACGAATACTGTGCACGCCTGCATCCAGCCACCCCCGAATAAAAGCGCCGCAGAACCGGCGCAATTGAGGGCACTATGAGCAAGACCAACGAATCCCTGATGCAACGCCGTGTAGCCGCCGTCCCACGTGGCGTCGGCCAGATCCACCCGATCTTCGTCGATACCGCGAAGAACTCGACGGTGATCGACGTCGAAGGCCGCGAACTGATCGACTTCGCCGGCGGCATCGCGGTACTGAACACCGGCCACCTGCACCCGAAAGTGGTAGCCGCCGTGCAAGAGCAGCTGACCAAGGTCAGCCACACCTGCTTCCAGGTGCTGGCCTACGAGCCCTACGTCGAGCTGTGCGAGAAGATCAACAAGCTGGTCCCAGGCAACTTCGACAAGAAGACCCTGCTGGTCACCACTGGCTCCGAAGCCGTTGAAAACGCCGTGAAGATCGCCCGTGCCGCCACCGGCCGTGCCGGCGTGATCGCCTTCACCGGCGGCTACCACGGCCGCACCATGATGACCCTGGGCCTGACCGGCAAGGTTGTGCCGTACTCCGCTGGCATGGGCCTGATGCCAGGCGGCATCTTCCGCGCCCTGTTCCCGAGCGAACTGCACGGTATCAGCGTCGACGACGCCATCGCCTCGGTCGAGCGCATCTTCAAGAACGACGCCGAGCCGCGTGATATCGCCGCGATCATCCTCGAGCCGGTACAAGGCGAAGGCGGCTTCCTGCCAGCGCCGAAAGAGCTGATGCAGCGCCTGCGCGCGCTGTGCGACCAGCACGGCATCCTGCTGATCGCCGACGAAGTGCAGACCGGCGCCGGCCGTACCGGTACCTTCTTCGCCATGGAACAGATGGGCGTCGCGCCTGACCTGACCACCTTCGCCAAGTCGATCGCCGGCGGCTTCCCGCTGGCCGGTGTGTGCGGCAAGGCCGAGTACATGGACGCCATCGCCCCGGGCGGCCTGGGCGGCACCTATGCCGGTTCGCCGATCGCCTGCGCCGCGGCCCTGGCCGTGATCGAAGTGTTCGAGGAAGAGAAACTGCTGGATCGCAGCAAGGCTGTCGGCGAGCGCCTGACCGCCGGCCTGCGTGAAATCCAGAAGAAGCATTCGATCATCGGCGATGTCCGTGGTCTGGGCTCGATGATCGCCGTGGAGGTCTTCGAGAAAGGCACCCACACCCCGAACGCCGCCGCCGTTGCCCAGGTGGTCGCCAAGGCTCGCGACAAGGGCCTGATCTTGCTGTCTTGCGGCACCTACGGCAACGTCCTGCGGATCCTGGTTCCGCTGACCGCCGAAGACGCGCTGCTGGACAAAGGCCTGGCCATCATCGAAGAGTGCTTCGCCGAACTGGCCTGAAAAATGTGACACGCTTCAGAAAAAAGCCCGCCTCGGCGGGTTTTTTTTGTGCCGTTGGCCGGCATCAGGCGCTAAGGTTGTACGAGGATTCCGTGGAAGCTGCGATGGATCGCGCGTCATAGCCTGGAGAATAGCCCATGAGCGCTGTCGACCCCGTCCCCCCCTGCGTGCTGATTGCCGAAGGCGATCCCTGGGTGCGCGACATGCTCAGCGAAATGCTGCTCAGCGTGCGCTGCGACGCCCGCCTGCAGGTCTGCGCCGATGGTTCCGAGGCGCTGAGCGCGTTGGCGGCCAAGCCTGACCTGATCATCGCCGCCCGCGAACTCTCCGGGCTCGACGGCCTCGATCTGCTGCGCAAGGTGCGCGCCAAGGGCGACAAGCCCGGTTTGCCGTTCATCCTGATGAGTGACCGCACCGATAGCGCCAGTGTGCGCGAGGCGCTGCCGTTGCACCCGACCGCCTACCTGAGCAAGCCACTCGACCTGGACAATCTGCGCAAGCGCCTGGAAAACCTGCTGCTGGCGGTGGGTGAGCAGATCGCCTGCCCGGTACCGCCGTTGCAGCCGGGCGCGCAACTGCCGGCCTACCTGGAACAGCGCCGGGCCAGCGCCGATGGCGGCCCGCTGTTCGCCGATGTGCAATTGGCGGTCAAGCGTGCCCTCAACCCTCACGGCCTCAACCTCAAGGTGCTTGAGGAAGAGGTGCGCAACGACCCGCAGATCACCGGCGTGCTCATCGCCGCCGCCAACAGTGCCGCCCTGCACCGCGAAGCGCCGGTACAGACCCTGCTGCAGGCACTGAACAAGCTCGGCAGCACCCAGAGCATGAACCTTATCCTCGGCCTCACGCTCAAGCGCAGCGCCCGTTTGACCGACCCGCTGCTGGCGCGGCACGCCACCCATTACTGGAACCTTTCGCTGCACACCGCCGAGTACGGCCGCACCCTGGCGCGCATGCTCGAGGTGGACGAAGCACGCTGTTACTGCGCGGGGCTGCTGCACTGCCTGGGTGACCTGGCGGTGCTGCGTACCCTGCAGGAGTGGCGCCTGGCCGGTGGCGAGCTGGACGAGGACCAGGTGGAGCTGTCGCTCAACGAGTTCGGCGCGCCGTTCGGCTCGGCGCTGCGCACCCGCTGGCGCCTGCCGCTGGACCTGCGCGAGCTGATCGCCGCGGTGTACCAGCTGGGCGGCGGCGTCTATTCCCGGGAGATCCTGGCGATGAACCTGGCTGGACAGCTGTCGCGGCTCAAGCCCAGCGAAGGGCTGGAGAAGGTCGCCAGCAGCAAGACCGCGCGCCTGCTCAAACTTGGGTTGCCGGAGCTGTCACGGCTGCGCAAGGTGGACCCTGAGGCGCTGGCGCGGGAGGAGGCCGAGCGTCTGGCGGCGGAAGCTGCTGCCAGCGAGCCGGAGGTTGCCCCGATCATTGCGTCGGCTACCGATGCAGGCCCGGCCGAGGGCGAGGAGCGCCAGGCCTGATCGGCGCATCGCCGGGGTTGTATCAGGCTTGGGACCCTTCCTACAGATATTGCGGACGACTGTTCGTATCCAGAGAAGTCCTCCAGGCGTAGCTTTCCCTCCACTCCATCAGCGGAATGGCAGGAAGGTTGCGGCTGAAGATGAGCACGTACAGACATCGTGGTCTGCGCTATCAGGTCTATCGATCGCAAGCGCGGAAGCTTGCCCAGGAAGCATTCTGCAGGAGTCAACGTCTGCTCAGTCCCGGGTTTGACGTCGACAAGGTGTGTTTCGAGCCCTTAGGTCACAGGGCTGTCGAGGCTTTTCAGCGCTGGGGCGAGCAGACTCACCACTTTCCTTGGGAAGAGGTGCCGCGATGGACGGACTGCGATCTTAAAGGTTTCGACCTGTCGTTGTGGTCAGAACGAGAGCTCTGCGGTCTTTGCTATGCCAGTCCCCGGCAAAGCAGGCGCTGCATCAAGATTATCCTGCTGGAGGGCAATCCCGGGCCGGGTAACCCATTGAGGGGGCTCGTGGCGTCACTGTCGCTGCTGGCGGTTGCGGAGTACGCAAGGATGCTCAAGTACTCGCGAATCGAAGTTCAACAGCCCGACCCAGGGGCTGAACCCCTGTATCAGTCGCTTGGTTTCGTTCGCGATTCGGCCGGGAGTCTCGTGATCCCCGTTGCGGCTATGAGCCAGCAACGTACTTTCCACATATCGGAGGTACCAATGAGCTATTCGAACGATTCCAGGAAGGCTGCATTGATCAAACGCTACACAGCCCAAGCCATCGCTCTGGCGGGTGAAATCACCGATCAGCAATGGCATTTTCTTGAAGTCGGGTTCAAGGAGGGTCTGGAAAAAGAGCCTGAGGGGAAGTTGGCTGGGCCACGTAGCGGGCCGATCGATTACGAGTGGAGTACCGCAGCCGTGAAGTGATCCGCTTCAGCCTTTAACGATCTGGTTCTTGCCTTGGCGCTTGGCACGGTACATGGCGGCGTCTGCTCGGGCGAACAGGCTGTCGAGCGTTTCATCCTCATCCTGCAACCCGGTCAGCCCTTGGCTTACGGTAACCCCGTAGGTGTGCTCGCCATGGCTAAAACTCAACCGCTGGATCTCCCGCTGCAGACGCTCGGCAATCTGCTCGGCCACCTGCGCGGTGCAGCCGGGGAACACGGCGGCAAACTCCTCGCCACCGATTCGCCCGAACTGATCGCCACGGCGCAGCACGGCCTTGCCGCTGTCGGCGATGCGCTGTAGTACCTGGTCGCCTTCCTGGTGGCCGTAGGTGTCGTTGATGTGCTTGAAATCGTCGATGTCCAGCAGCAGGAAGGCCATTGGCGTGCCGTCCTCGCGGGCGCTGTCGAAGGCCTGCTGGGCGCACTCGAAGAAGTGTCGGCGGTTGCTGCTCTGGGTGAGCACATCGGTGGTGGCCAGGCGTTGCAACTCGCCTTCGAGCTGTTTCTTTTCGGTGATGTCCTCGGCGATGCCGACGATTATCACCCGCTGGTCGCCCTCGCGCTGCTGGTTGATGTAGCACTTGTCGCTGAGCCAGCGCACCTCGCCGGCGGCATTGAGGATGCGGTACTCACGGTCCTCGACGGTGCCCTTGACCAGCACCTGGGCCAGGCTGCGCTCGGCGTACTCCAGGTCGTCCGGGTAGATGGCGTCGCGCCATTCGTTGTAGTCGGCCAGTACCAGGCTGGCCGGGCGGCCGAAGATGCGCTCGTAGGCGGGGCTGACGTAGAGCACCTGGCGGGTTTCCCAGTCGAAGGCCCAGAGCACGGCGTTGACGCTGTCGAGCAGCGAGCTGTACAGCTGCTCGCGTTCGCTCAGGCGAGCCACTTCGCCTTGGGCGTGGAGCAGGGCCAGCAGGGTCTGGGCGGCTTCTGGGCGGGGAGTGCTGGCAGGTGTGGGTGGGAGGTCTTTGGCCATGAGCACGGAACATTTCTCGACGATGGGCGTGCGGCCACAGTCCGGCCCGCCACGCGGGCGATATGCCGGGTTTGAGTCGGTTTTCGGGGGGGAAGTTCCGGCCGGCACGCCCCATTGCGGGGCATGCCGATCAACGGTGTTCAGGCGCCGTTGGGGCGCAGCGAGTAAGTCTTGAGCTGGGCGGCGAAGTCACGCAGCGAGTGGATGCCACTGGCCTCAGCCTCGTGCACCCAATCCTTCATCGCGGCGAGCATGTCATGGCCGTTGGCGCTGGTGCGCGCCCAGATCTGCTGCAGTGCCAGACGCTTTTCGTAGATGGTCTTGAGTGCCTGGCTGTGGGCCAGCATCGACTCGATGCGCACGTGGTGGCGGTCCTGCAGCAGGCTGGTCTCCCGCGAGAGCAGGCGCTTGGCACGGCGGAAACGGTGGCGCACCGAGGCGTCGACCTTGTCCAGCTCCTGCTTGACCAGCGGGCCGATCACCAGCTTGCGGTACTGGGCCATGATCTGGAAGCGGTTGTTGAGGATCGCCATGGCGGTGTCCATGTCCAGCGACGCCTTGCCCTCCACGCGATGGGCGATGGGCGCGACGCGCTGCACCTTGGCCAGGCGCAGCAGGCTCAGCAGGCGGATCCACATCCAGCCCATGTCAAACTCCCAGCGGCGCACCGAGAGCTTCGCTGAGTTGGGGTAGGTGTGGTGGTTGTTGTGCAGTTCCTCGCCGCCAATGATGATGCCCCACGGCACCAGGTTGGTGGCGGCGTCGCGGCATTCGAAGTTGCGGTAGCCCACGGCATGGCCCAGGCCGTTGACCACGCCGGCGGCCCAGAACGGGATCCACATCATCTGGATCGCCCAGATGGTGATGCCGATGGTGCCGAACAGCAGCAGGTCGATCACCGCCATCAGGGCGATGCCGCCGAGCTTGTAGCGGGTGTAGAGGTTGCGCTCGATCCAGTCGTCCGGGCAGTTCTTGCCGTAGATGCGCAGTGTTTCCTCGTTGCGCGCCTCTTCACGGTACAGCTCGGCGCCCTTGCGCAGCACGGTGCCCAGGCCCTTGTGCACCGGGCTGTGCGGGTCGTCCGGGGTTTCGCACTTGGCGTGGTGCTTGCGGTGGATGGCGGTCCACTCGCGGGTGTTCTGCGCGGTGGTGAGCCACAGCCAGAAACGGAAGAAATGCTTGAGCCCCGCGTTCAGCTCCAGGGCGCGGTGCGCCGAGTAGCGGTGCAGGTAGATGGTGACGCTGACGATGGTCAGGTGGGTCATCAGCAGGGTGACGGCGACCAGTTGCCAGGCCGACAAGTCGAGTAGACCGTAGTACCACATAACGGGAAAGACCCTCGAAAACTCAGGGGGAACAGCGCTCGCATTATCCCCGGGTGGGTAAATAAAACCAGTCGCTCTTTTAGATAGGAGGTCACAGGGTGTTTCAGCCCTTATAATGCCCCTTCCTTTTTCATGGGCTCATCCACCCGACATGTCTGTTTCCGTTCGCGACGCCTTGCGCATGGCCGGGCTCTACGTGGTGTTCTCGATCCTCTGGCTGGCAGCGTCCGAGGGGGTTCTGCACAGCATGACCGAGGACCCGCTGGCACTGACCGTGGGGCGTCAGATCAACGTCGTGGTGTGGGTGCTGCTCAGCGCCCTGCTGATCTTCGTCTCGCGCGCCCGGTTGCTGAACTTCATCGGCATCGGCGCGCGCCTGCGCAGTGAAGACCGCGAGCGCCTGCGCATGGCCGCGGCGGTGTTCGACAGCACCCTGGAGGGTGTGCTGGTGACCGACCGCAATGGCCTGATCGTGCACGTCAACCGGGCCTTCATGCGCATCACCGGTTACCAGCAGGACGAAGTCATCGGCCAGCGCCCGAGCAAGTTCAAGTCCGGTCGGCATGGCGCGCCGTTCTACCAGCAGATCTACGCCGCCCTGGCGGAGCAGGGCGAGTGGAGCGGGGAGATCTGGAACCGCCGTAAAAGCGGGGAGATCTATCCGCAATGGCAGACGATCTGCGCCATTCGCGATGACAGTGGCGCGCTCAGCCATTACGTCGCGGTCTTCAGCGACATCAGCGCGATCAAGCACACCGAGGAAGAACTGGCCTATCTCGTCCATCACGACCCGCTGACCGGCCTGCCCAACCGCCTGCTGTTCAATGACCGCGCCATGCAGGCCATGGCCGCGGCCCAGGCCAACAAGCGCGGCTGCGCCCTGCTGCTTCTGGACCTCGACCATTTCCAGAGCATCAATGACGGCCTCGGCCACACCATCGGCGACCAGTTGCTCAAGCTGGTCGGCGAGCGTCTGTGTGAGGTGCTGGGCAGTGGCGTGACCCTGGCCCGGCTGGGCGGCGACGAGTTCGGCGTGCTGGCCGAGAACTGCCAGCAGGTCGGCCAGGCCGGCAAGCTGGCGCAATCGATCATCGAGCGTTTGAAGGAACCGTTCTGCTTCGAAGGCAACCGCCTGTTCATCAGTGTCAGCATCGGCATCAGCCTGTTCCCCAGCGATGCGCTGAGCGCCGAGCAGTTGCTGCGCAACGCCGACTCGGCGCTGTTCAAGGCCAAGAGCAACGGCCGCGCCTGTTACGCGCTGTACACCGAGGAGCTCACCGCCCATGCCCAGCAGCGGGTCGAGACCGCCGGCGAGTTGCGCCGGGCGCTGGAGCAGCAGGAGCTGCGGGTGTTCTTCCAGCCGGTGCACGACCTGTTCACCGCCCGGATGATCGGCGTCGAGGCACTGGTGCGCTGGCAGCATCCGCAGCGCGGCCTGGTCCCGCCCGGGGAGTTCATCCCCATCGCCGAGCGCACCGGGCTGATCGCCGAGATCGACGCCTGGGTGCTGCACCAGGCCTGCCGGCAGATGGTGCAGTGGCAGACCGAGGGGCGGCAGTTGGCATTCGTCGCGGTGAACATTTCCAGCCGCCTGTTCAGCCAGCGCGACCTGTACCGGCAGGTGGCCGATGCATTGCACGACACCGGGCTGGACCCAGCGCTGCTCGAGCTCGAAGTGACCGAGAGCGCGGTGATGGAAGACCCTGAGGTTGCCCTGGAGCAGCTTCACCGCCTGCGCGAGCTGGGCGTGACACTGGCCATCGACGACTTCGGCACGGGGTATTCGTCATTGCTGCGACTCAAGCGAATGCCCGTGCAGAAGCTCAAGATCGACCAGGGCTTCGTCGCGGGCCTGCCCCATGACGAGGACGACATCGCCATCGTGCGGGTGATCATCGCCCTGGCGCGGAGCATGGGCATGCAGGTGCACGCCGAAGGGGTCGAGCAGGCGGAGCAGGCGCGGTTCCTGCTGGAGCAGCAATGCCAGCTGGGGCAGGGGTACTGGTTCGGGCGGCCGGTGCCGGCGGCGGAGCTGCACTGGGGCTGAGATCGTATCGCGGGGCAAGCCCGCTCCCACGGTGGGTCGTGGGAGCGGGCTTGCCCCGCGATGGCCTCAACGCTTGTTCAAACCTTTAGCCAAACGGTCCCCGCCCAGCTGGATCACCGCCACCAATGCCACCAGCATCACGATCACGGTCAGCATGATCTGGCTGTCGAAGCGTTGGTATCCGTACCGATATGCGATATCCCCCAGACCCCCGGCGCCGATCGCCCCGGCCATGGCCGAGGAGTTGATCAGCGTCACCAGGGTGATGGTGAAGCCGCCGACGATGCCCGGCAGGGCCTCGGGCAACAGTACGTGCCAGACAATGTGCCAGCGCCGGCAGCCCATGGCCTGGGCGGCTTCGATCAGGCCGTGGTCGACCTCGCGCAGGCTGACCTCGGCGATCCGCGCGAAGAACGGCGTGGCGGCGATGGTCAGCGGCACCACGGCAGCCCACACGCCATAGGTGGTGCCGACCACCAGGCGGGTGAAGGGGATCAGCGCGACCATCAGGATCAGGAACGGGATCGAGCGGAACAGGTTGACGATGGCGCCCAGCACCCGGTTCAGCGCCGGGGCCTCGAAGATCCCGCCCTTGTCGCTGGTGACCAGCAGCACCGCCATCGGCACCCCGACGAGCAGTGCTACCAGCGAGGACACGCCGACCATCAGCAGGGTGTCGAGCAGGCCTTGCAGCAGGCGATCAATCCACATGGCCGAGTACCTCCACATCCGCGGCCCAGCGACGGGCGCGTTCGAGCAATTGGTGGGTGTCCAGCGGCGAGCCGCGCACGGACAGGATGAACTGCCCCAGGGCATGCTCGCCGATGGTCTCGACGCCGCCTTGGAGCAGCCGCACGCGCCCGCCCAGGTCGTTGAACAGGGCGCTCAGCTCCGGCTCGCCGACCAGGTCGAGCTTGAGCACCACGGCCGCGTCGCGGCTGACCGGCTGGGCGCGCAGGCTGGCCTGCAAGGCTGCCGGCAGCTTGGTCTGCAGCGGTGCGAGCAGGGTGCGGGTGACGTCGTGGCGCGGCGTACCGAATACCTGCCAGACCTCGCCCTGCTCGACAATCTCGCCACGTTCGAGCACCACCACGCGCTGGCAGATGTCGCGGATCACCGCCATCTCGTGGGTGATCAGCACCACGGTCAGGCCCAGGCGCCGGTTGATGTCGCGCAGCAGTTCGAGGATCGAGGCGGTGGTTTCCGGGTCCAGCGCCGAGGTGGCCTCGTCGCACAGCAGGATCTCGGGGTCATGTACCAGGGCCCGGGCGATGCCGACGCGCTGCTTCTGCCCACCTGACAGCTGCGCCGGGTAGACGTGATGTTTTTCCGCCAGGCCGACCAGCTCCAGCAGCTCGCGCACCTTGCGCTGGCGCTTGGCCTTGGCCACCCCGGCCACCTTCAGCGGCAGCTCGACGTTCTGCCACACGGTCTTGGCCGACATCAGGTTGAAGTGCTGGAAAATCATGCCGATGCGCCGGCGCAAGGCCACCAGGCGGTCCTCGTCGAACGGCGCGATATCCACCTGGTCGATCAGCACCCGGCCCTGGCTGGGTTGCTCCAGGCGGTTGATGGTGCGCAGCAGCGAGGACTTGCCGGCGCCGCTGCGGCCGATGATGCCGAAGATCTCGCCCCGGCGGATGTTCAGGTCGATGCCTTGCAGTGCCGGCTGGCTCTGGCCCGGATAAGTCTTTCCCAGGCCGAGGAAACGTATGTGCGCCTGGTTCACCTCCGGGCGCAGGGCCGTTTCCTCGGCCTTGAGCGGTTCGGCGGGCGGGATGGGCGCCCTGAGGGCGCTGGCCTGGGCCATGTCAGCCTTCCCACCCGGCCTGGTAGAGCTTGCCATGGGCCTTGTCCAGGGCGGCGCGCACGACCGGGCGAGTGTTGGTAGATATCGACGAACTTGGCCAGGCGCGGGTCGTTCTTCTCCTGCGGGCGGATGACGAACTGGATCACGTATTCCTTGTTCTCCAGGCCGTCGAACAGCAGCGCCGAGGTGGCGTCGAAGCTGTTGGCCAGGCGGATGTAGGCCGGGTAGCCCTGGACCAGGTCGGCGTCATCGTAGGCGCGTACCAGCTGCACGGCTTCGACCTGGAGAATCCGGATCTGCTTCGGGTTGGCGACGATGTCGTCCTCGGTGGCTTTGTAGCCCACGCCCGGCTTGAGGGTGATCAGCCCGGCCTTGGCCAGCAACTGCAGGCCACGGCCACTGTTGATCGGGTCGTTGGCGATGGCCACGCTGGCGCCCTCGGGCAGTTCCTGGAGACTCTTGTATTTTTTCGAGTACAGGCCGACGTTGTTGATGATCCCCGGCGCGTACGGGACCAGGTCGAAGCCGGCGGCGGCCTTGGCGTTTTCCAGGAACGGGATGTGCTGGAAGTAGTTCACGTCGATATCGCCGCTGTTGAGGCTGACGTTGGGCGCGATCCAGTCGCTGAACTCGATCAGCTTCACTTCCAGGCCTTGTTTATGGGCCTCCTCCACCGCCGCCTCCAGGGGGATGGCGAAGGCGGCGGTGGTGCCGATCTTCAGGGGTTCGGCGGCAAGGGCGGCGGCGGACAGGCCGAGGCCCAGGGCAATGGCCGCGACGGGCCGGAACAGTTTCTCAAGCATGGTGCAGGGCTCCAGTCGGGGCAGGGTCGGGGGTGTTGCGGTAGCGGGCGCCGGGGTGTCCGGCGGGCAGGCGCGGCTCGCCGCTGGCGAACAGCTTCTCGCGCAGGGTGCCCTCGGCGTAGGCGGTCTTGTAGCGACCGCGGCTTTGCAGGGCGGGGACCACCAGCTCGATGAAGTCCTCGTAGCTTTCCGGGGTGACGGTGCGGGTCAGGTTGAAACCGTCCAGGCCGGTTTCGTCGATCCAGGCGATCAGCTGCTCGGCCACCTGCTCGGCGTCGCCCACCAGGGTCACGTAGCGACCGCCCAAGGCGTGCTGTTCGAGCAGACGGCGGCGGGTCCAGGCGCTTTCCTGCAACTGGCGGGTGGCGGACTGGATGGCGTTGCCCTTGGCGAAGCCGATGGGCTCGTCCAGTTCGTAGCGCGAGAAGTCGATACCGGTGGAGCTGGCGAAGTGCGCGACCCCGGCCTCGGCGCTGGCGTAGCGCAGGTATTCGGCGTGCTTGGCCTGCGCCTGCGCCTCGGTCGGCGCGACGATCACGGTGATGCCCATGAACACCTTGACCGCCTCTGGGTCGCGCCCGGCCGCCTTGGCCGCGGCGCGCACCTTGTCGACCTGGGCGCGGGTGGCGACCTTGTTCTGGCCGCTGATGAACACGCACTCGGCATGGTTGCCGGCGAAGGCCAGCCCGCGTGGCGAACTGCCGGCCTGGAACAGCACGGGCGTACGCTGCGGCGAAGGCTCGCACAGGTGGTAGCCCTCGACCTTGTAGAACTCGCCGTGGTGCTCGACCTTGCGCACCTTGTCCGGGTGGGCATAGACCCGCTGCTCGCGGTCGGCGACCACGGCATCGTCGGCCCAGCTGCCTTCGAGCAGCTTGTACAGCACCTGCAGGTACTCGTCGGCCTGGTCGTAGCGGCGGTCGTGCTCGGGTTGCTGCTCCAGGCCCATGGCCCGGGCGGCGCTGTCGAGGTAGCCGGTGACGATGTTCCAGCCGACCCGGCCATTGCTCAGGTGGTCGAGGGTGGAAAGGCGCCGGGCGAACAGGTAGGGCGCCTCGTAGGTCAGGTTGGCGGTGAGGCCGAAGCCCAGGTGCTTCGTCACCGCCGCCATGGCCGAGACCAGCAGCAGCGGGTCGTTGACCGGCAGCTGGATCGACTCCTTGAGCGTCACGTCGACCGACTGGCCGTAGACGTCGTAGGTGCCGACGATGTCGGCGATGAACAGCCCGTCAAACAACCCGCGCTCGAGCAGGCGGGCCAGGTCGGTCCAGTACTCGAGGGTCTTGTAGCGCGTGGAGGTGTCCCGTGGGTGGGTCCACAAACCGTGGTTGATGTGCCCGATGCAGTTCATGTTGAAGGCATTGAGCAGGATCTCCTTCGCCATCAGATAGTCCCCCGGCGCGGCGGCTTCTCGTCGTTGAGGTAGTAGTTGCCGATGGCGTGGTACTTCCAGCGCACCGGGTCGTGCAGGGTGTGCACCCGGGCGTTGCGCCAGTGGCGGTCGAGGTTGTGCTCGGCCAGGGTGGCCTGGCTGCCGGCCAGCTCGAACAGCGTGGTGCCGGCGGCCAGGGAGATCTCGGTGCTGATCGCCCGGGCCTCGGCCACGGCGATGGAAGCGGCGGCCAGGGTCTGGGCGTTGCTGTCGGCCTGGGCGATGTCGAGGATTTCCCCGGCGCGCTCGAGCAGCGCCTCGGTGGCGTGCAGGCGGATCGCCAGGTGGCCGAAGCTCTTCAGGGTCAGCGGGTCGTCGCTGGCCTTGTCGAGGCCGGAGTCGATCCAGGGGCGGCTGCGGGTGCGCACGAAGTGCAGGGCGTCCTCGTAGGCGGCGCGGGCGATACCGGTGTCGATGGCGGCATGGAGGATCTGCGCCAGCGGGCCGACCGTGGTCGGGCGTTCGAAGGCGCTCTGGAACGGCACCACGTCCTCGGCGCGGACCGCCACGTGGTTGAACACCACCGAGCCGCTGCCGGTGGTGCGTTGGCCGAAGCCGCTCCAGTCGTCGATCACCTCGATGCCCTGGCTGTCGGCGGGCACGAAGGCCAGGTGCGACACATCCTGCTCGTCGATCACCAGGGTCGGGATGCGCTGGGCGTAGATCGCGCCGGTGCAATAGAACTTGCGGCCGTCGATGCGATAGTGGTCGCCGTCGCGGCTCAGGCGGGTGGTGCGCTCGTGGGCGTTCTTGGTGCCTAGCTCGGCCAGGGCGTTGCCGAAGCGGCGGCCAGCGAGGACTTCGGCGTAGAGGCGTTTCTGCTGTTCGGGGCTGCCGTTCACTCGCAGCACTTCCAGGGCGTAGAAGTGGTTCTGCGGGATCTGCCCGAGCGAGGCGTCGGCCTGGGCGATGCGGGCGATGACCTTGGCCAGGGTGACGTTGGACACCCCGGCGCCGCCAAAGGCCTTGGGCACGCTGATGCCCCACAGGCCAGATTGCACGAAGCGTTCGAGTTCGGCATGGGGCAGGCGGCGCTCGCGGTCGCGCAGGGCGCTGTCCTGGCGCAGGTGTTGGGCGAGTTCGTCGGCGACGGCCAGGGCCTGGGCGTCGGTGGTGATGATGGATGCAGTCATTTTGCTCTCCGGAGCCTGGGGACGTCGTGCGCCTCTTCACGGGTAAACCCGCTCCCACAGGTACAGCGCTGTTATCGGAATCAGTGCGATCCCTGTGGGAGCGGGTTTACCCGCGAAGGGCTGCGCAGCAGCCCCAAGGCTCGAAATCAGATCCAGGAATGGCGGGCAGGCAGGGTGCCGTTGAGGTGGTAGGCGCCGACGGCGTGGTACTTCCAGCGCACCGGGTCGTGCAGGGTGTGGACCCGGGCGTTGCGCCAGTGCCGGTCGAGGTTGAACTCGGCCAGGCTGGCGCGGCTGCCGGCCAGCTCGAACAGCTTCTCGCTGGCCTGCAGCGAGGTCTCGGTGGTGAGCACCTTGGCTTCGGCCACGGCAATCGAGGCACGGGCCGCGGCGGCGGCATCGATCACGCCGGCGTTCACCTCGTCGAGCACCTTGGCAGCCTTGCGCAGCAGGGCCTCGGCGGCATGCAGTTCGAGCTTCAGGCGACCGATGTCGGCGATCACATAGGGGTCGTCGCTGTTGCGTTCGACCTTGGCCTCGATCCACGGCCGGGACTTCTCCCGAACGAACTGGATTGTGTCCTCGATCGCCGCTTCGGCGATGCCGGCGTCGATCGCCGCCTGGATCAACTGCGAGGCGGCGCCCTGGATGCTGGGTTCCTCACGCAGGCGCCCGTTGTCCACCACCAGGTCGGCGTCCACCGGCACCTGGTCGAGCAGCACGGTGCCGCTGGCGGTGGTGCGCTGGCCGAAGCCGGACCAGTCGTCGACGATGCGCAGCCCAGGGCTGCCGCGACGGACGAACGCCAGGCGCTGGCGACCATCGTCGTCCAGCGCCTTGACCGCCACCCAGTGGGCGTACAAGGCACCGGTGGAATAGAACTTCTCGCCGCTGATGCGATAGCCATCGCCATCACGGGTAAGGCGCGCCTTGAGCGTCAGGGTGTCCTTGGTCCCGCGCTCGGGGCCGGCATTGCCGATGCGCCAGCCGTCGAGCACCGAGCGGAAGATCAGTTCCTGCTGGGCCTGGGTGGCGGTCAGGCGGACCAGTTGCAGGATGCCGAACTGGTTCTGCGGAATCTGCCCCAGCGCCGGGTCGGCGGCACTGATCAGGCGGAACACTTCGGCGATGGTGGCGAAGGACACCTCGGGGCCGCCGAAGGCCTTGGGCACGCTGATGCTGCCCAGGCCGCTGCGGGTGAACTGTTCGATCTCGGCCCAGGGCAGCTTGCGCTGCTGGTCACGTTTGGCGGCCTGCTGGCGGGCCACCTCGGCCAGTTCGCGGGCGGCCTGCAGGGCCTCTTCGTCGTTGCGCAACACCGTGGCCGGCAGCAGCAGCGGCGAGCTGTCGAGATCGCTGTGGAATCGGGTAGTAGTTGGTTGGCTGGACATCAGTACCGCTCCTTGGCTGCACTCAATGCCCTGGCGTTATGCACTGGGGTGATTGTGATCCTGACCATTCCTAACCTCACAAAGTTGAAAGCGTCGCCTCAGCTGATGGCGACAGACGTTTGCTGGTCCGGTGGTCCGGTCGATATACCCTATTCGTTTAGAAAAAGTTTATGAACTACCGTTTAGGAATATGGATAGAAGAACTGCAGGGTCGGCCCTGTCGTGCAGGGAAATGCTATCCCTGTGGGAGCGGGCTTGTCGGACCGCCGCACCGCCGCGAACACCGGCGAAGCCGGTGCCATACACCGCGCTGGATTCTTCGCGGGTAAACCCGCTCCCACAGGGTTAGGTCAAATCAATGGTTTACGTGAGCGGTCAGCGCGGGATCGTCACCACCAGCTTGCCCACCGCCTGGCGCTGCGCCAGGCGTTCGACCGCCGCGCCACCCTCGGCCAGTGCAAAGGTCTGCGACACCAGCGGCTTCAACTTGCCTTCGGCGTGCCAGGCAAATAGCTGACGGAAGTTGGCGGCGTTGTCTTCCGGCTGGCGCTGGGCGAAGGCGCCCCAGAATACCCCGAGCACCGACGCGCCCTTGAGCAGGGTCAGGTTCACCGGTAGTTGCGGGATCGTGCCGCTGGCAAAGCCCACCACCAGCAACCGCCCGTTCCACGCCAGCCCGCGCACGGCCTGGTCGAACAGCGCGCCGCCGACCGGGTCGTAGATCACGTCCACGCCCTGGCCGCCGGTCAGGCGCTTGATCTCGTCCTTGAGGTTGGCCTGGCTGTAGTCGATCAGTTCGTCGGCCCCGGCCGCCTGGGCGATTGCCAGTTTCTCGGCGCTGCTGGCCGCGGCGATCACCCGCGCGCCCAGGGCCTTGCCGATTTCCACCGCCGCCAGCCCGACGCCGCCCGAGGCACCGAGCACCAGCAGGGTTTCGCCGGCCTTGAGCTGGCCGCGCTGGGTCAGGGCGTGCATCGAGGTGCCGTAGGTCATGCCGAACGCGGCGGCGGTGGTGAAGTCCATGCCCGCCGGGATCGGCAGCACGTTGTAGAACGGCACCGCCACCCGCTCGGCGAAGGCGCCCCAGCCGGTCAGGGCCATGACCCGGTCGCCGACCTTGAACGCGCCGGCCTTCTCGCCGACCGCGGCCACCACGCCGGCCGCCTCACCACCCGGGGCGAACGGCAGCGGCGGCTGGAACTGGTACTTGCCTTCGATGATCAGGGTGTCGGGGAAGTTGACCCCGGCGGCGTGCACGTCGAGGAGGATCTCGTTCTTCTTGGGCGCGGGGCTGGCGACCTCTTCCAGGACCAGGTCCCGCGCCGGGCCCAGGGCTTTGCACAACAAGGCTTTCATCAGGGCTATTCCTTTGCGTGTGGTGGCCGATAAGTGTAGGAGGGCCACCCCCAGGGTCAACGAGCATGGCCGGCCCTGATGAGCCGGCATAAGCCCGGGCTTGGGTTTGGCCGGCGCGCTGGGTAAGCTGGCGCCAACTGTATTGAGGAGCGAATTCGTGAAAGCGTGGATCTTGATGGTGCTGGCCCTGATGCTGCCAGTGGCGGCGATGGCCGAGGAAAAGGAAGGCGAGCCCAAGGTCGCCTACATCAGCCTCAGCCCGCCCTTCGTCGGCAACTACGCCCTCGACGGCAGCCCCAAGCTGCGTGTGTTCAAGGCCGACGTCGCCCTGCGCGTGACTGGCGATGCCGCCGCCACCGCGGTCAAGCACCACGAGCCGCTGATCCGCAACCAGCTGGTGGCGCTGTTCACCCAGCAGGGCGTGGACAACATGAGCAACGTCGAGGCCAAGGGAAAAACTGCGTCAGGAAGCCCTGAAGCAGGTGCAGCAGGTGATGGAGTCCGAAGAGGGCAAGCCGATCGTCGAGGACCTGCTGTTCAACAACCTGATCGTGCAGTGATCAGGCGGCGAGGCTGCGGCGAAAGCGCGCCAGGGCCACGCCGAAGAACACCAGGCCGATCGCGGCCAGGGCCGCCACATCCGGCCACACCACGTTCAGTCCGGCGTCGCGGAACAGGATCGCCGCGCCGAGGCTGACGAAGTGGGTCGAGGGCGAGCCCTGCATGACCCACTGCAGCCACTGCGGCATGCTGTCCAGCGGCGTGCTGCCCCCCGAGAGCAGCAGCATCGGGATGATCACCGGGATCGCCAGCAGGCCGAACTGCGGCGTCGAGCGCGCCAGGGTGGCGAGGAAGATACCCAGCGCCGTGCTGGCGAACAGGTACAGCGCGGTCACCCCCAGGAACAGCCCCATGGAGCCCGCCAGCGGCACGCCCAGGGCGCCCTTGACCACCACTTCAAGCGATATCCAGGTACAGGCCACCACCACCAGGGCGTTGCTGGCGATCTTCGCCAGCATGATTTCCAGCGCCGTCAGCGGCAGCACCAGCAGGTGATCGAGGGTGCCGTGCTCACGCTCGCGCAGCAGCGCGGTGCCGGTGAGGACGATGGCCAGGATGGTGATGTTGTTGACGATCTGGATCACCGCCAGGAACCAGCCTCCTTCCAGGTTGGGGTTGAACAGGGCTTTCGGGTTGAGCAGGGCCGGGCTGCTGGTGCCGCGGCCGGCGTACTCCAGCAGTTCGCGCTCGAAGATCCGGCCGATGTAGCCGGCCCCCATGAAGGCCTGGCTCATGGCCGTGGCATCGACGTTGACCTGCAGCTCCGGCGAGCGCCCGGCCAGCAGGTCGGCCTGGAAGTTCACCGGGACGTTGACCACGAAGGTGTACTGGCCGCTGTCCATGGCCTGGTCCAGGCGATCCGCCGGCAGTGCCACGGCAGGCTGGAACTCCGGCGGCTGCAGCGATTCGGCGAGCTTGCGCGAGACGGCGCCGTGGTCTTCGTCGACCACCGCGACACTGGCGTTGTGCACGCCGATCACGGAGCCGGCGGCGGGCATGTAGATCGCCACGCTGAAGGCGTACAGCAGGAACAGCAGCAACACGCTGTCGTGGCGCAGGCTGGTGAGTTCCTTCAGGCCCAGGCGCAGGGTGTGGGAGAGGCGGCTCATCTCAGGCCTCCTGCTTTTTCAGCATGGCCAGGCTCAGCCCGGTGAAGGCGGCGAAGAAGCCCAGCAGCGCCAGGCACTGCGGCCACAGCTCACGCAGGCCCAGGGCCTTGGTGAAGGTGCCGACGGCGATGTCGAGGAAATAGCCGGCCGGGAACAGCTGGCCCATCAGCGCCGCCGCGCCGTCCAGCGACGAGCGCGGCACGATCAGGCCGGAGAACTGGATGGTCGGCAGGCTGGTGATGATCATGGTGCCGAGGATCGCCGCGATCTGCGTGCGGGTGAACGCCGAGATCAGCAGGCCCAGGCTGGTGGTCGCCAGCAGGTAGGCCAGGCCTCCGCAGGCCAGGGCCAGCGGGCTGCCCTTGAGCGGCACGCCGAACAGCCAGCGGTTCATCGCCACCAGCAGCGCCAGGTTGACCAGGCTCACCGCGAGGTAGGGCGCCTGTTTGCCGAGCAGGAACTCCAGGCGGGTCAGCGGGGTGGCGTAGAAGTTGGTGATCGAGCCCAGTTCCTTTTCCCGGACGATGCCCAGCGCGGTGAGCATGGCCGGGATGAAGGCCAGGATCAGTGCCATGACGCCGGGGCCGATGGCGTTCACGCTGACCACGTCCTGGTTGTAGCGAAAGCGCGTTTCCAGGCGTACCGGCTGCTGGCGCGCCACCGGGTGCGGGCCGAGGGCGGCCAGCTGCTCAAGGTTGGCCTGGTGCACGGCCTCCACATAGTTGCGGCTGGTCTCGGCGCGAAACGGCATGCCGCCATCCAGCCAGGCGGCCACCACCGGCTGGCGCCCGGCATGCAGGTCGCGGCCGAAACCCGGCGGGATTTCCAGGGCCAGCTTGATCTCCGAGCGTTGCAGGCGCTGGTGCAGCTGGCGGGCATCGCGAATCGGCGCCTGCTCGGCGAAGTAGCGCGAGCCCCGGAAGGCCTCGAGGTAGGTGCGGCTCTGCGGACTTTGGTCCTGGTCGTATACGGCGAAGGCGAGGTTCTCTACATCCAGCGAGATGCCGTAGCCGAAGATCACCATCATGAACAGCGCGCCAAGCAGGGCGAAGGCCAGGCGCACCTTGTCGCGCAGCAGCTCCTTGCCTTCGCGGCTGGCCACCGCCAGCAGGCGGCGCAGGCTGAAGGCCTGGCGCAAGGCGGGCGCTGGGGCGGCGGCCTGTTCCAACCCTGCATCGGCCTGCGCCTGGGCGGGCGCGTCCTGGGCTTGTTCGAGGCAGCGCACGAAGGCGTCTTCCAGGGTCTCGCCGCCGAACTGGCGCTGCAGCGCCAGCGGGGTGTCGCAGGCCAGCACCCGACCGGCGTGCATCAGCGAGATGCGGTCGCAGCGCAGGGCCTCGTTCATGAAATGGGTGGACAGGAAGATGGTTACGCCCTGCTCGCGGGACAACTCCACCAGCAGGCGCCAGAAGTCGTCGCGGGCCGCCGGGTCGACCCCCGAGGTCGGCTCGTCGAGGATCAGCACTTCCGGGCGGTGCAATACCGCCACGGCCAGCGACAGGCGTTGGCGCAGGCCCAGGGGCAGGGCGCCGGACGGCTGGTCGGCAATGGCGCCTAAGTCGAAGCGTTCGATGAGCTCGGCGATGCGCGGCGCGCTGTCGGCCTTGGCCAGGTCGAACAGGCGGGCGTGCAGTTCGAGGTTCTGTCGGGCGCTCAGTTCGCCATACAGCGAATAGCTCTGGGACATGAAGCCGACCCGCTTGCGCGTGGCCAGGTCGCCGGCATCCACCGGGCGGCCGAGCAGGCTGGCGCTACCCTCGCTGGCCGGCATCAGGCCGGTGAGCACCTTCATGGTGGTGGTCTTGCCGCAGCCGTTGGAGCCGAGGAAACCGAAGATCTCGCCGCGGCCGATGGCGAAGCTGACCTTGTTCACTGCAGTGAAGTCACCGAAGCGCAGGGTCAGGTCGTGGGCCTCGATGGCGATCGGCCCGTCGTCGGCCTGGCGTGGCGGAATGCGCAGGGGCTCGGGCTGTGCGCGGCCGGCGCCCTGGAAGTGGGTGAAGGCGTCGTCCAGCTTGCCGCTGGGCGTAACCGCCGCCAGTTCGCGGCTGAGGCCGGCGGCCAGCAGGCGGCCAGCGTCGAGCATCAGGCAATGCTCGAACTGCTCGGCCTCTTCCATGTAGGCGGTGGCCACCAGCAGGGTCAGCTGCGGGCGCTGGGCGCGCACCTGCTCGACCAGCTCCCAGAAGCGCCGTCGCGACAGCGGGTCGACGCCGGTGGTCGGCTCGTCGAGGATCAGCAGGTCCGGCTCGTGGATCAGCGCGCAGCACAGCCCCAGCTTCTGCTTCATGCCGCCCGAGAGCTTGCCGGCCGGGCGCTCGGCGAAGCGCTCCAGGTCGGTGGCGCGCAGCAGGCTGGCCATGCGTTGCTCGCATTCGGCGCGGCCCAGGCCGAACAGGGTGGCGAAGAAACGGATGTTCTCGCGGATCGACAGCTCCGGGTACAGGTTGTTGCCCAGGCCCTGGGGCATGAAGGCAACCTTGGGATACAGCGCGGTGCGGTGGCGGCGCTGGCGGATCGAGCCACCGAGCACCTGCAACTCGCCTTGTTGCAGGCGCTTGACCCCGGCGATCAGTCCGAGCAGGGTCGACTTGCCGGCGCCGTCCGGGCCGATCAGGCCGCAGCGGGTCCCGGCCGGCAGGCTGAACGCGAGGGTGTGCAAGGACTGCAGGTCGCCATAGCGATGGCTGACACCCTCGGCCCGCAGGGCGATCGCCGCGTTCATTGCAGGTTGGCCGGCCAGCCCACATCGGCGGTGCGCACGTACCCGGCGCCGGGCATGCCTGGCTTGGCCTGGGGCACGGCACTTGGTTCGGTCAGGCGCAGCTTGACCCGGAACACCAGCTTCTGCCGCTCATCGCGGGTCTCGACCTGTTTCGGAGTGAACTGCGCCTTGGCCGCGACGAACGCCACCTTGGCCGGCAGGGCCTTGTCCGGCAGGGCGTCGAGCACGATCCGCGCCTGGTCGCCGACGGTCAGCCGGCCGGTGGTGGCGGCGGGCAGGTAGAGGTTCATGTACTGGTCGCTGGGGTCGATCAGCATCAGCACCCGGCCACCGGCGCCGAGCACTTCGCCGGGTTCGGCCAGGCGCAGCTGGATGATGCCGTCGATGGGCGCGCGCAGGCTGCTGTCGTCGATCTCGCTGGTGAGCTGGGCGACCTGGGCCTCGGCGGCGCCGATGGCGGCCTTGATCGCCGCCAACTGGGCCCGGGCCGCGACCACGGCCGCGGTGGCGGTGTCGTAGCGGGCCTGCTGCTGGTCGAGCAACTGCTGGCTGGCGAACTTGCGCTGGTAGATCTCGCGCACCCGCTTGAGTTCCTGGCTGGCCAGCAACAGTTCGCTCTGGCGCAGCTGCACGCTGGCCTGGGCGGCGGCATAATTCTCGCGAGCGCGCAGCACTTCGGCCTCGGCCTGGCTACGCTGGGCCTCCATCGTGCGGGTGTCGATGCGTGCCAGCAACTGGCCGCGGGTGACCTTGTCGCCTTCATCGACCAGCACCTCGGCCAGGCGCCCGGGGATCTTGCTGGCGATCTGCACCTCGGTGGATTCGAGGCGCCCGTTACCCATGCTCAGGCCTTCGGGCAGGCGATCGTGAAGGGACTTCCAGTAGCCCAGCCCGCCTGCCGCCAGCAACAGCAATACCAAGGCGGAGGCGAAGATTCTGGGGGCTTTTCGATTCATCGGTCTGCATCCTGCGGCTAGCACGCCTTATCCTGGCGCGACGCGCTTCCTTGCGCGTTGATATTGGTCAAACCCCTGACAATAGCCGCACAATCAGCTCAGCGCGAGTATCGCGGCCCATTGCCCGGCGGTCACCGGCATCACCGACAGGCGGCTGCCCTTGTGTACCAGGGGCAGATCCTCGAGCGCCGCCTGCTGCTTGAGCAGGCCCAGGCCGAGTACCTGGCGGAAGGTCTGCACATGCTCGACGTCCACCGCGCTCCACGGGTTCTTCTCGGCGCTGGCCTTGGCGTCGTGGTAGTGGCTGTGCGGATCCAGGGCGGTCGGATCCGGGTAGGCGGCGGCGCTGATCCGGGCGATGCCGGCGATCCCCGGTTGCGGGCAGCTGGAGTGGTAGAAGAAGAATTCGTCGCCTACGCTCATGGCCCGCAGGAAATTGCGTGCCTGGTAGTTGCGCACCCCGTCCCAGCGGGCGTTGCCCAAGCGTGCCAAGGCTTCGATGGAGAGCTCGTCGGGCTCGGATTTCATCAGCCAGTAGGCCATGGATGCTGCTCCTGAAAGAGTTTGAAATAACTCGTTGCATGAAACCGACAGTCGGTTGGCGTCAACGTTTGCCTGGCGACTCATGTTGTCGGAAAATGCGCCGATTTTAAGCTATACGCTCCGGCCGCCATCAAGAAAGCCGCCGAGCCTGGACAGTTGTTCTTGGGGGACGATCAATGAAACAACGTAAACCGGACCTGCTCTGGATTCTGGCCTTCGTCTTCGGGCTGGGCGTGGTCACCACCGGTTACGCGCAAGGCTTCTGGGAGCGCAAGCTGGATGCCGCCTACCAGCAGGCGCCTGTTGATCCGGCGCAGCAACAGCACCGCTGATCGCACCTCACTTCGGTGCCAGGTACCAACCTCGGTCCGAGACCGTGCCTTGCAACGGTACATCCCAGCTCGCCTGGTTGAGCCGCTCCACTTTCTGGCATTCGTGCGCCAGTCCCAGCAGCAAGGGCTTTTTCCATGTCTGGCGCCGGCCCTGGTAGGCCAGGCTGCGGTCATAGAAGCCACCGCCCATGCCCAGGCGCCCCCCCACCTCGTCGAAACCGACCAGCGGCAGCAGGATCAGGTCCAGCGCCCAGATCGGCCGTTGCCGCTTGCGTTCGATCACCGGCTCCAGGATGCGAAAACGGTTGGGCCGCAGTGCCTCGCCGGCCTCGAAGCGCTGGAACACCATGCGCGTGCGCGGCCAGGCGTGCAGCACCGGCAAGTAGACGCGCTTGCCGCGCTTGTGCGCCTCGCGCAGCAGCAGGCTTGGGTCGATCTCGCCGTCATTGGGCAGGTACAGGGCGATATGCCGGGCGCGGCGGAACAGCGGATCCTGCGCCAGTTGGCGATACAGACCTTCGGCGGCCTGGCGTTGCTGGGCGGGTGTGAGTGCGCGGCGGGCATTGCGCAGGAAGCGGCGAAGCTGGGGGCGGGTGAGCGGCGCGGTGTCGGTCATGGCACGGGCGATCCCAGAAGAAACGAAAAGCCCGCCGTTGGAGGCGGGCAGTTCTGAATGCAGGCTCCCCGACAAGACCGCTATCGGTGTAGCCCTTGAACCCGAAAGTTCAAGGTGGAGATTGCAGGGGGCGTTAAGGCTTTCCGTCGGGCGGACATGCACACCGGCCCCAGCGTGCAACCCCCGTGGTTGTGCGTATCGGCTCAGGGACATAACCGACTGGCGCATCCCCCAGGGAGTGGCGCCAGTATACCAATCTCAGTCGCTTTTGCTAACCGGATCGTCGGACAGGGCCTGATCGACCCGTTCCAGCAGGTCGCGCACCTGCTCGCGGGTGGTGCCGCCGCTGGTCGCTTCGGGGCGTTCCTGGCGGTGCAGCAGCTCGTGGGTGATGTTCAGCGCGGCCATCACGGCGATGCGGTCAGCGCCGATCACCTTGCCGCTGCTGCGGATCTCGCGCATCTTGCCGTCCAGGTAACGAGCGGCGCCGACCAGGTTGTTGCGCTCCTCGGGCGGGCAGATGATCGAGTATTCCTTGTCGAGGATCTGGACGGTGACGCTATTGCTTGAACTCATGAGTCTTGCTCCAGGGCCTTGAGGCGCAGGATCATCGATTCGATCTTGCGTTTGGCGATCTCGTTCTTTTCGATCAGGTGGGCGCGTTCCTCGCGCCAGGATCGTTCCTGAGCTACTAAGAGTGCGTTTTGCCGCTTTAGTTGCTCGGCCCGTTCGATCAGCAACTCGAACCGGCTCATCAGTGCTTGCAGGTCGTTCTCTTGCATGGGTTGCACTCGATTCCTTCACTCGCCTGGCGATCATGCCTGCCCCAAGGGCGCGACGGCCAGTGCCGATGGTCTTGGCGCGCCTGCCGGTGCTAGGATACAAGGTCTCCATTCTAGTCATTGCGCCGTCTGGCGCCTAGCTGCCCATGCCCAATACCCAATCGCCCTACATCGCCTTCGCCATGTTGCTTTCGAGCAATGGCCACCCCGTCACCCCTGCCGAGCTGCATGGCCTGCTGATCGGTCGCAGTTGCGCCGGCGCCGGCTTCGATGCCGATGCCTGGCTGGCCGATGCCGCCCAGTTGCTCGAGACCGAGCCCGGTGACTCGGTGCGCAACGCCCTGGTCGGCCTGCAAGAGATGGTCAAGGCCGAGCTGACCGGCGAGGACGTCGCTATCGTCCTGCTGCTGCCTTCCGATGATGCCGCACTCAGCGACCGCGCCACCGCGCTGGGGCAGTGGTGCCAGGGCTTCATCACCGGCTTCGGCCTGAACGCCGGCGGCAAGGACCTGTCCACCGATGCCAAGGAAGTGCTCCAGGACCTGGTGGCCATTTCCCAGGTCCAGGAAGCGCTGGAAGAGTCCGAGGACGGCGAGAGCGACTACATGGAGGTCATGGAGTACCTGCGCGTCGCCCCGCTGCTGCTGTACACGGAGCTGGCCGCACCCGCCGCGCCCGCGCCAAAGCCATCGCTGCACTGATCTGAACGGGGTCGTTTGCCCATGAGCCACATACCCAAGGCGGAGTACGCCCGTCGGCGCAAGGCGCTGATGGCGCAGATGGTCCCCAACAGCATCGCCATCCTGCCGGCCGCGGCGGTCGCTATCCGCAACCGCGACGTCGAGCATGTCTATCGCCAGGATAGCGATTTCCAGTACCTGAGCGGCTTCCCCGAACCCGAGGCGGTGATTGCCCTGATTCCGGGGCGCGAGCATGGCGAGTACGTATTGTTCTGCCGCGAGCGCAACCCCGAGCGCGAGCAGTGGGACGGCCTGCGTGCTGGCCAGGAAGGCGCAGTGCGTGATTTCGGCGCCGACGATGCCTTCCCCATCAGTGATATCGACGAGATCCTGCCGGGCCTGATCGAAGGCCGCGAGCGGGTCTACAGCAACATGGGCAGCAACGCCGAGTTCGACCGCCGGCTGATGGAGTGGATCAACGTGATCCGCTCCAAGGCCCGCCTCGGCGCCCAGCCGCCGAACGAGTTCGTTGCCCTGGATCATCTGCTGCACGACATGCGCCTGTATAAATCGGCGGCGGAAGTGAAGGTCATGCGCGAGGCCGCGGCGATCTCCGCCCGAGCCCACGTGCGTGCCATGCAGGCCTGCCGCGCCGGGCTGCACGAGTACAGCCTGGAAGCCGAGCTGGACTACGAGTTCCGCAAGGGCGGAGCGAAGATGCCGGCCTACGGCTCGATCGTCGCCGCCGGGCGCAATGGCTGCATCCTGCACTACCAGCAGAACGACGCGCCGCTCAAGGACGGCGACCTGGTCCTGATCGACGCCGGTTGCGAGATCGACTGCTACGCCAGCGACATCACCCGCACCTTCCCGGTCAGCGGGCGGTTCTCGCCGGAACAGAAAGCCATCTACGAGCTGGTGCTGGCGGCCCAGGCCGCGGCGTTCGCCGAGATTGCCCCGGGCAAGCACTGGAACCACGCCCACGAGGCGACCGTGCGGGTGATCACCGAAGGGTTGGTGACGCTGGGGCTGCTCAAGGGTGAGGTGCAGGCCTTGATCGACAGCGAGGCCTACCGTGCCTTCTACATGCACCGCGCCGGACACTGGCTGGGCATGGATGTGCACGACGTGGGCGAATACAAGGTCGGTGGCCAGTGGCGCGTGCTCGAACCGGGCATGGCGCTGACCGTCGAACCCGGCATCTACATCGCCGCCGACAACCAGGCGGTGGCGAAGAAGTGGCGTGGCATCGGGGTAAGGATCGAGGACGACGTGGTGGTGACCAGGCAAGGCTGTGAAATCCTGACTTCAGGCGTGCCGCGCACGGTCGCCGAGATCGAGGCGCTGATGCACGACGCCCGCAAGGACGCCGCATGAACCGGGTCAACCTGGCGATCATCGGTGGCGGCCTGGTGGGCGCGAGCCTGGCCCTGACGCTGCAGGCCGCGGCCAAGGCCCGTGGCTGGAAGATCCTGCTGATCGAGCCGTTCGCCCCCGGCGACAGCTTCCAGCCCAGCTATGACGCACGCTCCTCGGCGCTGTCCTACGGCACCCGGCAGATCTATGAGCGCCTGGGGCTGTGGCAGACCATCAGCCGCCGCGCCGAGCCGATCCGGCAGATCCAGGTGTCCGACCGCGGCCGCTTTGGCGGCACCCGCCTGGACGCCCTGGAGGAGGGCGTGCCGGCACTCGGCTACGTGGTCGAGAACGCCTGGCTTGGCCAGTGCCTGTGGCAGGCGATCGACAACGAAGTGATCAGCTGGCGCTGCCCGGCGCAGGTGCAGGCGATGCAGGCCATCGCCGGTGGCTACCGCCTGCAGCTGGATGACGACACTTCGCTGGAATGCGACCTGGCGGTGCTGGCCGACGGCGGCCGTTCGGGCCTGCGCGAGCAGCTGGGCATCCATGTGCGCAACACGCCCTATGACCAGAGCGCGCTGATCGCCAACATCACCCCGGGTGAAGCCCACGCCGGTCAGGCCTTCGAGCGTTTCACCGAGCAAGGCCCGATGGCCTTGCTGCCGCTGGCGGACAACCGCTGCGCGCTGGTCTGGACCCGCCAGGGGATGGACGCCAGGCGCCTGGCCGAGCTCGACGAGCGCAGCTTCCTGCGCGAGCTGCAGGAGGCCTTTGGCTATCGCCTCGGCGCCTTGCGCCAGGTCGGTGCCCGCCATCTCTACCCACTGTCGCTGGTCGAGGCCGAGGAGCAGGTACGCCCGCACCTGGTGGTGCTGGGCAATGCCGCCCACAGCCTGCACCCGATCGCCGGCCAGGGCTTCAACCTGTCGCTGCGCGACGTGCAGTCGCTGGCGGACGCCCTGCTGGCCGGCCCGGCACTGCCGGGCGACCTGGCCACGCTGCAGGCCTATCACCAGCGCCAGCGCCTCGACCAGGCCCTGACCATCGGCTTCTCCGACCAGGTCACCCGCCTGTTCGGCAGCAGCCAGCCACTGCTGGCTGCCGGGCGCAACCTCGGCCTGCTTGGCCTGGACCTGCTGCCACCGGCAAAAAGCTGGTTCGCCCGCCAGGCCATGGGCCTGGGTACCCGCCCCGACCCGCGAGGCCGCCCATGAGCGATGTTCGCCGGCTCGCACGGCGGGCACGGATGCTGCGCTGGTTGTTGAACTTCTACCCGCCCTACCTGGGCGCCGGCATCCATATCCAGGAAATCAGCCCGGACATGCGCAGCGTCAAGGTGCGCATGAAGCTGACACGGTGGAATCGCAACTACGTCGGCACCCAGTTCGGCGGCAGCCTGTACGCGATGGTCGATCCGTTCTACATGCTGCTGCTGATCGAGCAGTTGGGGCGTGAATACATCGTCTGGGACAAGGCCGCCAGCATCGATTTCATCTCGCCGGGCAAGGGCCCGGTGTATGCCCAATTCCACGTCGACGACGCGCTGCTGGACGAGATCCGCCAGCAGACCGCCAGCGGCAAGAAATACCTGCCGCGGTTGCAGGTGGAGATTCGCGACGGCGCCGGTGAGCTGGTGGCGCGGGTCGACAAAACCCTATACGTGCGGCTCAAGCCGCAAGCGAGGCAGGCGTAAGGCATGGAAATGCGCGCAGATCTGTTGATTGTCGGTGCCGGTATGGTCGGCAGCGCCCTGGCCCTGGCCTTGCGCCACAGTGGTCTGGAGGTGCTCCTGCTTGATGGCGGCCCGATGACGGTCAAGCCGTTTGACGGCGAGGCACCTTTCGAACCACGGGTCAGTGCCCTGTCGGCCGCCAGCCAGCGCATTCTCGAGCGCCTCGGCGCCTGGGACGGCATCGCCCGGCGGCGTGTCTCGCCGTACTCGGACATGCATGTCTGGGACGGCAGCGGCACTGGCGAGATCCATTTCTCCGCGGCCAGCGTGCATGCCGAGGTGCTGGGTCATATCGTCGAGAACCGCGTGGTCCAGGATGGCCTGCTGGAGCGTCTGCACGACAGCGATGTCGGGCTGCTGGCCAACGCTCGCCTGGAGCAACTGCGCCGCTCCGGTGATGAGTGGCTGCTGACCCTGGCCGATGGCCGCAAGCTGCGCGCGCCGCTGGTGATCGCCGCCGATGGCGCCAACTCGGCGGTACGCCGCCTGGCCGGCTGTGCAACCCGTGAGTGGGATTACCTGCACCACGCCATCGTCACCAGCGTGCGCTGCAGCGAGGCACACAGGGCCACGGCCTGGCAGCGTTTCACCGACGAAGGCCCGCTGGCGTTCCTGCCGCTCAGCCGCGATGGTCGCCAGGACTGGTGCTCGATCGTCTGGTCGACCACCCCGGAGCAGGCCGAGCAGGCCATGGCGATGGACGACGCGGCCTTCCGTCAGGCTCTTGAGCGGGCTTTCGAGGGGCGTCTGGGCGATGTGCTGGAGGCAGATCCGCGGGTCTGCGTGCCGCTGCGCCAGCGCCATGCCAAGCGCTACGTGGAGGAGGGGCTGGCGCTGATCGGCGATGCGGCTCACACCATCCACCCATTGGCCGGGCAGGGGGTCAACCTGGGCTTTCTCGACGCCGCGGTGCTGGCCGAGGAACTGGTCCGTGCCTGCGAGCGTGGCGAGCGCCTGGCCGATGTGAAGGTGCTGAGCCGCTTCGAGCGGCGACGGATGCCGCACAACCTGGCGTTGATGGCGGCGATGGAGGGCTTCGAGCGTTTGTTCCAGGCCAATCCGCTGCCCCTGCGCTGGCTGCGCAACAGCGGCTTGAAGCTGGTAGAGCAGATGCCCGAGGCCAAGGCGCTGTTCGTGCGTCAGGCCCTGGGGTTGTCCGGGGACTTGCCGGAGCTGGCCAGGGCTTGAGGGCCGGGGCCGCCTGGCGGCCCCGGCAATGGATCAGGCGGTGCGCATCACGCTCATGCGCCCGACCAGCGGCAGCTTGCCGAGCAGGCCGAACAGCGGCGCCGTCCAGCGCACCAACGCCTCGCTGGCCTTGGCCGCCAGGGGCGTGTGGCAGCTCCAGCCCAGTGCCAGCACCGCCATCAACAGGCCGCCGATGTAGTCGTCCTGCCCCCAATGGGCGCCGGCCACCAGGCGCGGCAGCATGAACAGCAAGGCCAGTGTCCAGATCACCAGGTGCTGCACCAGGCGACGGCTGAACAGGCTCATGAACAGCGCCCAGATCAGCAGCACCGAGGCGTGGTCACCCGGGAAACTCTGGCTGGAGCGGTCCTTCAGTTCCCACTTCGCTTCCATGTGCGGATAGAAGTCGCTCAGGTGCACGGCGTCGTCGAACACCATCGACGGGCTGTTGTGTTGCCAGCCCATTGCGCTGACCCACTTGGAAAACAGCGCGCGAATCACCACTAAGAGGAGTAGGGTCACCAAAAAGCCGAAAAAAGCCTGGCGCGCTTGGGTAGCCTTGAATACCCAATCGCCGCGGATCAGCAGCGACAGCATGATCAGGCCGACCAGGATGTCGAAGGGGCGCAGGCTGCCGACTGCCCAGATCGACCGCCAGACCAGGTTGTCGGCCAGTGGCGCATTGAGGCTGTGGAATAGCCATTCGTCGAAAGTCAGGCACAGGATCTGGCCAACGGGCCACAACCAGAAACACAGTAGTGCGATGGGCAGCAGGGTGCAGGCTGCCAATGGTCCCCAGGACCACCTTGCTTGGAACAGTGGTCGATTGTCCATAAAATACCTCGATATCCAGCAGGAAGTGAGCGCCTTGTGAGCGCTCTGCGACGGACCTTTCGGTCTCCTGTAATTATTTTGTAATCATTTTTAGAAAGCCAGACAACCATGAGCGACTTGCCAGATACCGATTTCACTCAACGCTTCCTGTTCGACGACCGCGACGTGCGCGGCGAGATGGTCGCGCTGGAACGCAGCTACGCCGAGGTGCTGGCCAAGCACGCCTACCCGCAGCCGGTAAAGCATCTGCTCGGTGAACTGATGGCCGCCGCCGCGCTGCTGGTCGGCACCCTGAAGTTCGACGGGCTGCTGGTGCTCCAGGCGCAGTCCCAGGGCCCGGTGCCGCTGCTGGCCATCGAGTACACCAGCGAGCACGACATCCGTGGCCTGGCGCGCTATGAAGCCGAGCAGATCAAGGTGGATGCCAATCTGGCCGACCTGATGCCGGGCGGTCACCTGGTGCTGACCATCATTCCGGTCAACGGCCAGCGCTACCAGGGCACCGTCGAACTGGACGGCAAGGACCTGTCGGAGTGCTTCACCAACTACTTCGTCATGTCACAGCAGGTGAACACCTGCATCTCCCTGGCCGCCGATGGTGCTCGCGCCCGTGGCCTGCTGGTGCAGCAACTGCCGGCCGAGATCCACAAGGACAGCGAGGACCGCGAGGAAAGCTGGGCTCACGTCAAGGCCCTGGCCAGCACCGTGAAGACCGAGGAATTGCTCGGTCTGGACAACGAAACCGTGCTGCACCGCCTGTACCACGAGGACGCGGTTCGCCTGTTCGATATCCAGCCGCTACGCTTCCGTTGCAGCTGCTCGCGCGAGCGTTCCGCCAACGCTCTGGTGAGCCTCGGCGAGCAGGATGCCAAGGCGCTGGTGGCCGAACGCGGCGGCCAGGTCGAGATCGATTGCCAGTTCTGCAACGAGCGCTATCTCTTCGATGCAAGCGATGTCGCGCAATTGTTTGCCGGTGGCGGCACCGAGGCGCCGTCAGAAACTCAGCACTGAAACGGTTAACTACAGGAAAAACTCCTGTCGAATTGCGCAAAAACGCAGTTCTGACAGGAGGGGCCTACTTTTTTTGGGCGTTTCTGGCATAATCCGGCCACTTTTTTCGCTGTAGTAGTTTTTTCGAGACGACTACAAAACGTTTGGAGCACTCGGCCTCGGGCCGGATGGGGTATCTCATGACGCAAGCCAACAACACCGTGTACACCGACCTGAGCGTCGATGAGCTGGTAAAAGAAGCGCTGTCCCGCGGTGAAGGCGTGCTGGCCGATACTGGCGCGCTGGTGGTGGAAACCGGTCATCGCACCGGCCGTTCGCCGGCTGACCGTTTCATCGTCGAAGAACCGTCCACCCAGGACCAGATTGGCTGGGGCCCGATCAACCGCAAGTTCCCGGCCGACAAGTTCGATGCCCTGTGGGACCGCGTCGAGGCGTTCAACAACGTCCAGGATCACTTCGTTTCCTACGTTCACGTAGGCGCTGCGGCCGAGCACTACCTGCCGGTCAAGATGACCACCCAGACCGCCTGGCAGAACCTGTTCGGCCGTTGCCTGTTCATCAACCCCGAGCAGTACAACCCGGCTGGCCGTGGTGAGTGGCGGATCCTCAACGTTGCCAACTTCGAGTGCGTGCCTGAGCGTGACGGCACCAACTCCGATGGCTGCGTGATCATCAACTTCGCCCAGAAGAAGGTGCTGATCGCCGGCATGCGTTACGCCGGTGAAATGAAGAAAGCCATGTTCTCGGTGCAGAACTTCCTGCTGCCGGCCGCCGACGTGCTGCCGATGCACTGCGCCGCCAACATCGGCGAAGAGGGTGACGTCACCCTGTTCTTCGGCCTGTCCGGCACCGGCAAGACCACCCTGTCGGCCGACGAAAGCCGTTACCTGATCGGTGACGACGAGCACGGCTGGGGTGAGGGCGTGGTGTTCAACATCGAAGGCGGTTGCTATGCCAAGTGCATCGACCTCTCCGAGAAGAACGAGCCGGTCATCTGGAAAGCCATCAAGCACGGCGCGGTGCTGGAAAACGTCGTGATCGACGCCAACAAGCACGCCGACTACGCCGACGTGAGCCTGACCCAGAACAGCCGTGCCGCCTATCCGTTGGCGCACGTCGAGAAGGTCTCGGCAGAGAACCTGGGCGGCGAGCCGAACGCGGTCATCTTCCTGACCTGCGACCTGACCGGCGTACTGCCTCCGGTGTCGATCCTGAACAACGAGCAGGCGGCCTACCACTTCCTGTCCGGCTACACCGCGCTGGTCGGTTCCACCGAAATGGGTTCGGGCGGCGGCATCAAGTCGACCTTCTCCACCTGCTTCGGCGCACCGTTCTTCCCGCGTCCGGCCGGCGTTTACGCCGAACTGCTGATCAAGCGTATCAAGGCGTTCGGTTCCAAGGTCTACCTGGTCAACACCGGCTGGACCGGTGGTGGCTACGGCGTCGGCAAGCGTTTCAGCATCCCGACCACCCGTGGCGTGATCGCTGCCATCCAGAGCGGCGCTCTGGTCGGTGCCGAAACCGAGCACCTGGACATCATCAACCTGGACGTGCCGAAGGCTGTTCCAGGCGTCGAGACCGAACTGCTCAACCCACGCAACACCTGGGCTGACAAGGCTGCCTACGACGAAGCCGCCAAGGGCCTGGCCACGCTGTTCACCGAGAACTTCAAGAAGTTCGACGTTTCCGACGCCATCAAGGCCGCTGGTCCGCAGCTCTAAGCTGCTGCCGGTTCGGAAGAAAAGCCGCCCTTCGGGGCGGCTTTTTCGTATCTGAAAGCCCGCTTTGGGTGCTGTGTCTACTGAGGCTATCGCAGGGAAGGCCAGCTCCTACAGGATTTACACACCGTTCCTGAAGGTTTGTCGGATAGCCGCATCAATACAGCACGGCCAGAATCTGTTTCACTTGCAGGGCACCCACCAGAAAGCAGATGCCTCATGAC
This sequence comes from Pseudomonas sp. TE31087, assembly GCF_057284075.1. Lineage (NCBI taxonomy): Bacteria > Pseudomonadati > Pseudomonadota > Gammaproteobacteria > Pseudomonadales > Pseudomonadaceae > Pseudomonas > Pseudomonas sp. TE31087. Next base: position 4,093,591 of record NZ_JBXVNN010000001.1, on the reverse strand, counting down.
AGAATCCCCCCAACGCTCCGCCTTCTCTCATTTTCACCCCATCCTTACGCGCCCGCAGGACAACGACCATAACGGTCACCTCGCCGGCGCCACCGTGCATGCCTTCTTCGAAACCGCCATCCAGGCCTTCCTGGTCGAACAGGCCGAGCTGGACCTGCGCGACGGTGAGCTGGCCGGCTTCGTCGTCAGCTCGGCGGCGGACTTCTTCGCCTTGCCGGGCTTTCCCGACGTGCTCGAGGTGGGCCTGGGCGTGACACGCCTGGCGGGCAGTACCGTGGAGTTCCGCCTGGCGCTGTTCCGCCCGGGCGAGGCCGAGGCCTGCGCGGCGGGGAGTGTGGTGCAGGTGTTCATCGAGCGGGCCTCGGGGCGTCCTGTGGCGCTACCGGAGACGCTGCAGCTGATCCTCGCCGGGCTGTCGCTCAATCGTTGAGGCGAATGATCCCCTCGCGCACGGCGAACAGCACCAGGCCGGGCACGTCGTGGATCTGCAGGCGGTGCATGATCTGCGAGCGGTGAGCCTCGACGGTCTTGATGCTCAGGCCCAGGCCGTCGGCGATGGAGCGAGTGGTCTCGCCACGGGCGATCAGGCGCAGGATCTCCAGTTGGCGGGTGGTCAGCGGCGGTGTCTGGACCTGACTGACGACGCGCTTGCGGCTGTGCTTCAGGGCCTGGCCGATGACCATCGGCAGCACCGCCGACGACAGGTACTGGCCGCCACCACGCAGGGTCTGCAGGGCCTGCTCCAGTTCGCTCACCGTGGCGCTCTTGAGCAGGAAGCCATGGGCGCCCAGTTGCAGGCAGCTCATCACATGCTCGAGCTCCGAGCGTGGCGAGAACATCAGCACCCGGCAGGCAGGGGCGCGGATGAACAGCTCCTGCAGGGCCTGCTGGCTGTCCAGCTCGCCGCTCATGTCGAGCACCACGATGTCCGGCTTGAGTTTTTCCGCAAGGCTCACGGCCGTCATGGCATCGCCGGTGTCGCCCACCACGACGAAATCTTTCTTCTGTTCAAGCAGGGCACGCAGGCCGGCGCGGAAGAGCGGCGAGTGATCGGCAAGCAGGATTCGGCAGGGCATGGATAAGGGCCTGTTTCGCAAGGGAAGGGGGGCGGCAGGCCTGCTCGATCCGAAAGCGCACTGCCGCGCGGTTGCGCGATCAGTCCTTGTCTGCCGATGGGCGCGGCAGTGCCTCTTATCATAGGCGTTCGAACACCGACGGCAGTAGTGGACGCAGGGGCAGGCCCAGGGCGTGGACGCTCTCGCTGTGACCGATGATCATCAGGCCACCGGGGCGCAAGTGTGCCAGCAGGCGCTGGAGTACCTCGTTCTTGTACCGTGGCGCCAGGTTCGACAACAGGTTGCGCAGCAGGATGACGTCGAAGCGGCCGAGCTGTTCGGGCAGGGGCCGGATCAGGTTGAGCGCCTCGAAGCGCACCTGCTCGCGCAGGGCCGCCGTGACCCGCAGCCGGCCAGCCATCTCGTCGACGCCGCACAGGCAGTGGCGGGCCAGCCAGCCTTCGGGGAAGTAGCGTGCCTGGGCGATGTCGTAGATGCCGGCAGCGGCGGTCTCCAGCAGTTGTGGGTCGAAGTCGCTGGCCAGCACCTGCCAGTCGGGATGGCGGGCGTTTTCGGCGGCGACCATGGCCAGGCTCCAGGCTTCCTCCCCGGTGGCGCAGGCGGCGCTCCACAGGCGTGCGGGGTGGTCAAGGTCGGCCAGCCAGCGGGCCAGGCATTCGAAGTGGCGATGCTCGCGAAAGAAGTAGCTGTCACGGGCGACCAGCAGGCGCAGCAGGTGCTCGTGCTCCTCCGCGCCTCGGGGGCTGTCGAGCAGGGCGAGGTAGCGTTCGAAGTCCGTCAGGCCCAGGGCCTTGAGGCGCTTGTGCAGGCGCGCCGCGACCACGGCACGGCGATCGTCGGCCAGTTGCACGCCGGTGGCCTGCACGACCCGCTGGCGAATTGATGCAAAGCTGGCTTCGCCGAGCAGTGGCGGGCGACGACCGGGCATCCTTCAGCCTCTCCTGGCCCGGGGCAGACAGACGGGGTCGGTGATGATCGTGCGCATTCCCTGCGTCCTGTGCTTGATCGAAACAGCGATGATAACTAGTGGCTAGTGGCCTCCATATCGGGGCAGCCCCTAATCCTCTGGCGGGTATGCAAACGAAAAGGCCCTGCCGATGAGGGCAGGGCCTTAGGCCTCAGGCGTAAGCCTGGCCATCAGTCATGGCGCCAGTGGCGCTTGTGCTTGCGATGGCCATAGTGGTGACCGCGGTCGTAGTAGCGGCGATCGTCGTAGTCGCGACGGTAGCGGCGCGAATCACGGCGCTCATCCTCATCGGCCTTGTTGCCCATGTAGTTGCCCAGTGCGCCACCGGCGCCACCACCGGCGGCCGCGCCGATGTAGCTGCCGGTGGTGCCGCCCACGGAGCGACCCACCACGTTGCCGCCTGCGGCGCCCAGTGCGCCACCGATGGCCGCTTCGCCACGCTGGCGCTTGTCGGCACCCAGGGCGCCGCCGGCCGCGCCACCCAGGCCGGCACCGATGGCGCCGCCGGTGCTACCGCCGATGGAGTTGCCCACCACGGAGCCGAGTACCCCACCCAATGCGCCGCCAATGCCGGCTTCGGTGGTGCCGCCTGCCATGGCAACGCCGCTGAGCAGACCAAAAGACAACAACAGAATCGAGGAGTACTTCTTCATCAAGAGAGCCTCAGAGGGATGACGAAGCGGAATTTGAGGCTCGCCGAGGCGCCTGGCAATCGGAATCCGACGAGTAGCACGAGTTGTACACAATTCTCTAAGTTATTGAATTATGTATGAAACTTTCTCGATTTTCGGTTGTCTGAGCTATTTATGACGAAGCCCTGAACCGTTGCGGAACAGGGCTTTTTTGTGGGCAATTGCTCGGAATCTGCGCTTGCCCTTGTAGGAGCGGCCTTGTGCCGCGAAAGGGGTGCGAAGCGCCCCCACGATTTGTGCATCAAGCAGATATCGCCGGGGCCGCTTTGCGGCCCTTTCCGGCCGGTCCGACGCCTCGGCAAGGCCGCTCCTACAGGGATCGCGCATAGCCCAATCTTGCTCAGATGATGCGCCCGTCGTCCCGCGCCCGCTCCAGCTTGATGGCGATGAACTTCGACGTCGGCGTATGGCTGCCATCGCCGATGCTTTCCAGCGGCACCAGCGGGTTCACCTCCGGGTAGTAGGCCGCCGCCTGGCCGGCGGGAATGTCGAACGCCAGCAGGGTGAAGCCATGCACCCGGCGCACATGCTCATCGCCCCACAGCGACACGATGTCGACCTTCTGCCCTGGCTGGAAGCCCAGGCGGACGATGTCGGCTTCGTTGACGAACAGCACGTCGCGCTGGCCGCGCACGCCGCGGTAGCGGTCGTCCATGCCATAGATGGTGGTGTTGTACTGATCGTGCGAACGCATCGACTGCATGATCAGGTCCGGCAACTGGCCGCTGGCGCGCACGCGCTCGTCGAGCAGGCTGTCGGGCAGCAGGTTGGCCTTGAAGTTGGCACGGCCGCTGGCGGTCTTCCACTGGCGGCTGCCGGCGCTGTTGCCCAGATAGAAGCCGCCGGGCAGGCGCAGGCGTTCATTGAAGTCGGCAAAGCCGGGGATGGTGTCGGCGATCAGGTCGCGGATGCGCGCGTAGTCGGCCACCAGCCAGTGCCAGTCCACCGGCTGCTTGCCCAAGGTGGCGGCGGCGATGCCGGCGACCACGGCCGGCTCCGAGCGCATCTGCCGGGACAGCGGCTTGAGCTGGCCGTTGGAGGCATGGACCATGCTGAACGAGTCCTCCACCGTCACCGCCTGCGGGCCTTCGCCCTGCAGGTCGATATCGGTGCGGCCCAGGCACGGCAGGATCAGCGCTTGCTTACCGTGAACCAGGTGGCTGCGGTTGAGCTTGGTGCTGATGTGCACGGTCAGCTCGCAGTTGCGCAGCGCCTGCGCGGTGCGCTCGGTGTCCGGCGTGGCCTGGGCGAAGTTGCCGCCCAGGCCGATGAACACCTTGGCCCGGCCGTCGAGCATGGCGTGGATCGCCTCGACGGTGTTGTGGCCGTTGTGGCGCGGCACCGGGAAGCCGAAGCGCTTTTCGAGGGCGTCGAGCAGGAAGACTGGCGGGCGTTCGTTGATGCCCATGGTGCGGTCGCCCTGCACGTTGCTGTGGCCGCGCACCGGGCACAGGCCGGCGCCCGGCACGCCGAGGTTGCCGCGCAGCAGCATCAGGTTGACGATTTCCTGGATGGTCGGCACCGAATGGCGGTGCTGGGTGATGCCCATGGCCCAGCACATGATCACCCGCTTGCCTTTGCAGTACATGCGCGCCGACAGTTCGATGTCGGCCAGGGTCAGGCCCGATTGCGCCTGGATCTGCTCCCACGGGGTGGCATCGACCGCAGCCAGGTACTCGTCCACGCCATGGCCGTGCTCGGCGATGAAGGCATGGTCGAAGATCGCCGGCTCGCCCTTGGCCTGGGCTTCACGCTCCCACTGCAGCAGGAACTTGGCCATGCCGCGCAGCAGCGCCATGTCGCCGCCCAGGGCCGGGCGCAAGAACGCCGTGTTGGTCGGGCGATCGGTGTTGGTCAGCATCTCCAGCGGGTTCTGAGGGTGCTGGAAACGCTCCAGGCCACGCTCCTTGAGCGGGTTGACGCAGACCACCTGGGCACCGCGCTTCACCGCGTCACGCAGTGGGTCGAGCATGCGTGGGTGGTTGGTGCCGGGGTTCTGACCCAGGACGAAGATCGTGTCGGCGTGCTCGAAATCGTCGTAGGTGACCGTGCCCTTGCCCACGCCGACGCTTTGACCCAGCGCCACGCCACTGGCCTCGTGGCACATGTTCGAGCAGTCGGGGAAGTTGTTGGTGCCGTAGGCGCGCACGAACAGCTGGTACAGGTACGCCGCCTCGTTGCTGGCCCGGCCGGAGGTGTAGAACTCGGCCTGATCAGGGCTGGACAGGTTGTTCAGGTGACGGGCGATCAGGGCGAAGGCCGCGTCCCAGTCGATCGGCTGGTAGCGGTCAGTGACCGGGTCGTAGATCATCGGCTCGGTCAGGCGGCCCTGGTACTCGAGCCAGTAGTCGCTCTGCTCGAGCAGCGCGCTGACGCTGTAGCGGGCGAAGAACGCCGCATCGACGCGACGCTTGGTGGCCTCCCAGTTGACCGCCTTGGCGCCGTTTTCGCAGAACTTGACCATGCCGCTTTCGGGCGAGTCGCCCCAGGCGCAGCCGGGGCAGTCGAAGCCGCCGTTCTGGTTGGTCTTGAGCAGGGCGCGGATGTTCTTCAGGGCGTTGTCGCTGCCCACCCAGGCCTTGGCCACGCTGCGCAGCGCCCCCCAACCGCCGGCAGGGCCGGGGTAGGGCTTGTAGCGAGGGGTGGAGGCGGGGGCGTTGTCTGGCAGTTTTTCGTAGGAGGTCACGGCTGTTGCTACTCCGCCGCTGGGCTGAACACCCGCGGTGCACTGTGTTTGGGCAGATGGATAAGGTTGAGGTTGTGCTTGCGCGCCCATTGCAGGGCCAGGCCCGTGGGCGCGGAGAGGCTGACCAACGTCTGGATGCCGGCGCGCAGGACTTTCTGGATCAGCTCCAGGCTGCAGCGGCTGGTGACGATGGCCAGGCCGCCGGTGGTGTCGATGCGCTGGCGCAGCAGGGCGCCGATCAGCTTGTCCAGGGCGTTGTGCCGGCCGATATCCTCGCGACCCAGCAGCAGCTGGCCGTCGCGGTCCATGAACAGCGCCGCGTGCACCGCGCCGCAGTGCTGGCCGAGGGGCTGGAAGGCGTCGATGCGCTGGCGCAGGTCCATCAGCCAGTGCGCGGGCGGCAGCGGCGCGCCAGGCAGCACGTCCAGCTCGGGCAATGCCTGCTCCAGGGCCTCGACGCCGCACAGGCCGCAGCCGCTGGTGCCGGCCAGCTGACGGCGCTGGTTCTTCAGGTTCCAGAAGGCGCGGCTGGAGATCTCCAGGTCGGCATACAGCGCCGAGCCGCTGCCGGAGAGCTTCACGTCGTAGATTTCTTCGGTACCGGCGACGATGCCACTGCCCACGCTGAAACCGACGGCGAAGTCTTCCAGGTCGGTCGGGCTGACCAGCATCACCGCCTGGTTCAGGCCGTTGTAGACGATGGCCAGGGCCACTTCCTCGGCCAACGGCGTGCTTTCGCGAGCTGTGTCGGTGAGCTGGACGTAGTCGTAGGTGTTACTGGCGGCGGGCAGCGCAAAAGACGTGGACGCCGCGCAGACCGGTGGCTTGCTGTTCATCGGGGCGAATACCGGCTGGCAGTTTGACCCCACAAGCCTAGGCCCCTGTGCTGGTGGCGTCTAATCGCTAGCGTCTATGCCGTGATAGAGCGCGTCGATTGGTCGCAGTGGGGCGGGATGAGGGATCCTGGCCTAGACTCCTGCTTCCATGGATTCACCATCAAAGGAGCGCCACATGAGCCTGTTCAGTTTCGTGAAGGAAGCCGGCGAGAAGTTGATCGACCTGCTGACGCCGGGCAATGCCAATGCCGAGGAACAGTTGAAGAAGCACGTCCAGGACGTTGGCCTGGGTAACCCGAACATTTCGGCCACTGTAGAGGGTGACAAGGTCATTCTCAAGGGCGAGGTGGCCAGCCAGGAAGAGAAGGAGAAGATCATACTGGCCGCCGGCAATATCGCGGGGGTGGCTTCGGTGGATGACCAGATCACCGTCACCGGGCCGGTGGCCCAGGCGGCGCGGTTCGTCGAGGTCGAGAAAGGCGACACCCTGAGCGCCATCTCCAAACGGGTCTATGGCGATGCCAACAAGTACCAGAAGATCTTCGAGGCGAACAAGCCGATGCTGAAGGATCCCAACAAGATCTATCCGGGGCAGGTGCTGCGTATTCCGGATTAATCTTCATCGCCTGATCCGGCTCTTTCGCGGGTAAACCCGCTCCCACAGGTACTGCACCACATTCAAGGACTGTGCAACTCCTGTGGGAGCGGGTTTACCCGCGAGAGGCCCTCACAGGCCAACCAGTAACTCCCGGTAATCCTCGACCGCCGCAAACTCCTGGGTATCCCGAGGCTCCGCCCGACTATCCGGCTGGCGCACCGCCAGCAGATGCCCCACCCCGTACCGCCGGGCACTGCGCAGAATCGCCAGGGTGTCGTCGATGAACAGGCTGCGCGCCGGTTCGAAGCCGATATCCGCGTGCAACGCGTCCCAGAACTGCGGGCTCTCCTTCGGATACCCATAGTCATGCGAACTGATCAGCCGTTCGAAGTACGGCGCCAGTTCCACCCGCTCCAGTTTCAGCGACAGTGAATCGCGATGCGCATTGGTGATCATCACCACCCGCTTGCCCGCCTTGCGCACGGCCGCGAGAAAGGTGTCGGCATCCGGCTTGAGGGCAATAAGGTCGGCGATCTCCTGTTTCAGCTCGCGGATCGGCAGACGCAGCTCGCGGCTCCAGAAGTCCAGGCAGTACCAGTTGAGCGTCCCGGCATGCTGTTCGAACAGCGGGCGCAGCTCAAGCTCGGCCATGGCTCGGCTCACGCCATGCTGCTCGGCATAGCGCTGGGGCAGGTGCTCCAGCCAGAAGCGGTTGTCGTAGTGCAGGTCGAGCAGGGTACCGTCCATGTCCAGCAGGACGGTATCGATGGCGGACCAGGGAAGAACGGGCATGGGAAATTCTCGATCAGTCGGCAAGCCACGGTATAGTAACCCGTTCACGCCAAGGAGCCGCCCCATGCGCCAGAAACCCACCGTCCTCAGCCGCGAGATCGTCGCCAGCAGCCGCCTGTTCCGGGTCGAGGCCGTGCAGTTGCGCTTTTCCAACGGCACCGAGCGCACCTACGAGCGATTGGTAGGTCGTGGCAACGGTTATGGCGCGGTGATGATCGTGGCCATGCTCGATACCGAGCACGCGGTGCTGGTCGAGGAATATTGCGGCGGGACCGATGAATACGAGCTGTCCCTGCCCAAGGGCCTGATCGAGCCGGGCGAGGACGTGCTGGCTGCCGCCGACCGGGAGCTCAAGGAAGAGGCCGGGTTCGGCGCACGCCAGCTGGAGCACCTGACCGAGCTGTCGCTGTCGCCCGGCTACATGAGCCAGAAGATCCAGGTGGTGCTGGCCTCGGACCTGTACGAAGAACGCCTGGAGGGTGACGAGCCCGAGCCGATGCGGGTCGACAAGGTCAACCTGCGCGAGCTCTCGGCCCTGGCCATGCACCCGCAGTTCACCGAAGGTCGGGCGCTGGCGGCGTTGTACCTGGCCCGTGACCTGCTGATCCAGCGTGGGGTGCTGAGCGTATGAATGATCGGCAATTGATGCAGGACGTGGTGGAGCTCGCCTGCTTGGCCGGCGAGGCGATCCTGCCGTTCTGGCGCGCCGATGTGGCCGTGACCAGCAAGGCCGACGATTCGCCGGTGACTGCTGCCGACCTGGCGGCCCATCGGGTGATCGCCGAGGGTCTGCAGGCACTGGCACCGCAGATTCCGGTGCTGTCCGAGGAAGACTGCGACATCCCGCTGGCCACCCGTGAAGGCTGGCAGCGCTGGTGGCTGGTCGACCCGCTGGATGGCACCAAGGAGTTCATCGCTGGTAGCGAAGAGTTCACCGTCAATATCGCGCTGGTCGAAAACGGCGAGGTGGTGTTCGGGGTGGTGGCGATGCCGACCAATGGCCGCTGTTATTTCGGCGGGCGCAACCTGGGGGCCTGGCGTGTGGAGCGTGATGGTGCCGCGCAGCCGATCCGAGTACGCAACGCGCCACCGCAGGGGGTGAAGTTTACCGTCGTCGCCAGCCGTCGGCATTCCAGCCCGCAGCAGGAGGCCCTGCTGGCCGGGTTGAGTGGTGCGGTGGGTGAGCTGGAGCTGGCTAATATCGGCAGTTCGCTGAAGTTCTGCCTGCTGGCCGAAGGCAGTGCTGACTGTTATCCGCGGTTGGCGCCGACTTCGCAGTGGGATACGGCGGCTGCCCAGGGCGTGCTGGAAGGGGCCGGGGGTGAGGTGATCGGGTTGGATGGATTGCCGTTCCGGTATCCGGCGCGGGAGTCGTTGCTCAATCCGTTTTTCCTGGCGTTGCCCAAGGCTGCCGGTTGGCGGAAGGCGTTGATTGAGCTGGCGGGCGCTATCCGGGCTTGAGATAGCCGGGGCTGCTTTGCAGCCCATCGCGGCACAAGGCCGCTCCTACAGGGGATCACGTTTCCCTGTAGGAGCGGCCTTGTGCCGCGATGGGCCTCCAAGCTTTCAGCGATGCAACACGTACTGCCCGCTGAACCTCACCGCAGGCTCGTCGCTACCCTCGTTGCTCACCACCGTCTCCAGCGTCAGCCGCGCCCGCCCGCGACGCTGGTACATGGTCAGGAACCGCTCCCAGGTCTTCTCGTCCGGCGCCGGGCACTGTGCCACCGCCGTACCGGTAACCGGCAGCGGATAACTGATCTGCCCTTCCTGGATGACGATATGCCCGTCATCGATCCCCAGCTCGCGCAGGCGCAGGTGCAGCCAGCCCCAGCCCACCAACACCGCGCCGCAGTACAGGCTGCCACCGAACATGGTGCTTTTGTGGTTGACGTTGGGGGCCAGCGGCAGCTTCAGGCGCAGACAGTGCCGCTGCCAATCGATGACTTCCATCCCCATCTCGCGGGTCAGGGGAATATCACTGTGCAACACGGATTGCAGGTACTGGCTGTCGGTGCTCATGGACGGTTGTCCTCCTGGTCGTCGTGCCCGCCGCCGCCGTCGAAGCTCAGGCCATGCTTGCGCAGCTTGTCGTGCAGGGTCTTGCGCGGGATGCCGAGGGCTTCGGCGAGGCTGCGCATCGAGTTGTGCGGTTGGCCCAGCTCGGCGGCGATCAGCGAGCGTTCGAACTGCTCGACCTGCTCGCTGAGGTTGCCGGTTGGCACGGGCACCTGGATGTCATGGGTCGCCGCGGGCGCCTGGCCATCGAGGGCCAGCTCAAGGCCCAGGGCGAAGCGTTCGGCTGCGTTCTGCAGTTCGCGCACGTTGCCCGGCCAATCGTGGCGCAGCAGCACGGCGCGCTGCGCCGGTTGCAGGCTGTGGGGCGGCAGGCCGTGGCGCTCGCTGGCGGCGTCGGCGAAGTGCTGGAACAGCACGAGGATGTCATCGCCGCGCTCGCGCAACGCGGGAATACGCAGCGGCGCGACGTTGAGGCGGTAGTACAGGTCGGCGCGGAAGCGGCCCTGGTCGGCAGACTGGCGCAGGTCTTCCTTGGTCGCGGCAATGATGCGGATATCCAGCGGGATCAGCTGGTTGCCGCCCAGGCGTTCGACAACCCGTTCCTGCAGCAGGCGCAGCAGCTTGACCTGTACATCCAGGCTCATGCTCTCGATCTCGTCGAGGAACAGTGTGCCGCCGTTGGCGAACTCGAACTTGCCGATCCGGCGTTTCTGCGCCCCGGTGAAAGCCCCGGGCTCGTGGCCGAACAGCTCGCTCTCGACCACGGACTCGGCCAGGGCGCCGGCGTTGATCGCCACGAACGGGCCGTCGCGGCGGCTCGACAAGTCGTGCAGGGCACGGGCCACCACCTCTTTGCCCGCACCGGTCTCACCGAGGATCAGCACATCGGCGCGGGTCCCGGCGAGAGCGCCGATCTGCTCGCGCAGGCGCTGCATGCCCGGCGACTGGCCGACCAGGCGCGTGGCCAGCTGCTGGCGGTCGCTCAGGGCCAGGCGCAGGCTGCGGTTGTCCAGCACCAGGCGGCGCAGGGCCAGGGCACGGCGCACGCTGTCGAGCAGGGCGTCGCTGGCGAAGGGCTTTTCGAGGAAGTCGTAGGCGCCGGCGCGCATTGCCTGCACCGCCAGCGGCACATCGCCGTGGCCGGTGATCAGCAGTACCGGCAGCTCGTTGTCGCGGGCATGCAGTTGTTCCAGCAGTTGCAGGCCATCGATGCCGGGCATGCGGATATCGCTGACCACCACCCCTGGCCAGTCTTCCTCGATGCGCCCGGCCAGGCCCTGGGCGTCGGCCAGGGCCACGACCTTGAGCCCGGCCAGGTCCAGGGTCTGGCTCAGGGCCTGGCGCAGGTGCGGGTCGTCGTCGACCAGGAGCACCTGGGCGTGGCTGTCGATCAGTGTCTCGGTCATGCCGAGGTGTCCTCCGAAGATTGCAGGTTGGCGCCGGGCTTGGCCACACGCAGTTTCAGCGTCAGTAGGGCACCGCCTTCCGGGTGGTTGCCCAGCAGCAGCTCGCCGCCCAGCGCATGCATCAGGCTTTCACAGATGGCCAGGCCCAGGCCCAGGCCCTGGGTGCGGGTCTTGGTGGTGAAGAACGGTTCCTTGGCGTGCTCCAGGGCCTGGCGGCTGAAGCCGGGGCCATTGTCGCGGATGTACAGGTAGACGCAGTCATCCTGGCGTTCGGCACTCAGCCACAGCCTGCGTGGGTTGGCTTTCTCGGTGAGGGCATCGAGGGCGTTGGCCAGCAGGTTGCCCAGCACCTGGCGCAGGCGGGTCTCGCCGGCCTGCACCCACAGGGTAGCCTCGGGCAGGTCGCGCACCAGTTCCACGGCCATGGCCCGGCGGCGCTTGGCCAGCAGCGCGAGGGCGTCGTCCAGGGCCGGTTGCAGGGCCACGCTTTCCGGGGCGTGCTGGTCGCGGCGCGGGCGAAGGCGCGCAGGTGGGCGATGATCGAGGCCATGCGCCCGGTCAGCTCGCCGATCAGCTTGAGGTTGCCGCGCACGTCCTCGGTGCGCTGATGATCAAGCAGGATCTCGGCGTTCTCGGCGTAGCTGCGGATGGCCGCCAGCGGCTGGTTCAGCTCGTGGCTGATGCTGGCCGACATGGTGCCGAGCACCGACAGCTTGCCGGCCTGGACCAGTTCGTCCTGGGCGCGCACCAGCTCTTGCTGGGCGCTTTCGCGCTCGAGCACCGCGCTCTTGAGTCGGGTGTTGAGGCCTTCGAGGTCGGCGGTGCGTTCGATCACGCGGTTTTCCAGCTCCTGGCGGGCACGGGCCTCGAAATCGATACGGTCGATGTAGTGGCGACGGCGCTGCATCACCAGGCCGGCCAGGAGCATGGTCACCAGCAGCGCGCCGCCGCCGATGGCCATGACCGTCTGCACCGAGCGGTCGACCAGCAGGCGCGGGGCGAGGATGCTCACCTGCCAGCCGGTTTCCTTGATGTCGCGGGTCTGGATCAGCCAGGCGGCCTGGTCGAGGGTCAGCGGCTGCGGCGCCTGGGTCGGGTAGGGCTGGATGGCGACGATGGCCTGGCGCTCGGCCGCGGTCAGCTCGCGGGTGGCGCGAAAGCGCCAGTCCGGGCGCGAGGTGAGCACCACCACGCCGTTCTGGTCGGTCAGCAGCAGTTGTTCCGGAGTGCGGCCCCAGAGGGTCTCGGTGTGATCGAGATCGACCTTGACCACCAGCACGCCGATCACCTTGTCGCGGTCGTGCACGGCGGCGGCGAAGAAGTAGCCGCGCTTGGCCGAGGTGGTGCCTTGGCCGAAGAAGCGCCCCAGGCGGCCCTCCATTGCTTCGATGAAGTAGGGGCGGAACGAGAAGTTGCGGCCGACGAAGCTGTCCTGCTTGTCCCAGTTGGAGGCGGCCAGGGTGTTGCCGCTGACATCCATCAGGTACATCACCTCGGCGCCGGTCTGCTGGGTGATGTGCTTGAGCAGGCGGTTGGCGTTGGTCACCGCCTCGAGGCGCAACGGGTCGGCCAGCACGCTGCGCAGCGCCGGCAGGTCGCCGAGGATCTGCGGCAGGGTTTCATAGCGGTGCAGGGTGCCCAGCAGGTTGGCGACGTAGAGGTCGAGGGTCTGGCGGTTCTGCGAAGCCAGTTCGTCCTGATAGTAGCGCTCGGCCAGGTGGTGCAGCGGCCACAGCAGCGGGGCCAGGCACAGCGCCAGCAGGGCCAGGCTGCGCCAGCGGGGGCGGCGGGGAGGCGTGGGTCTTGGGATCATTGCGATAATGGCGCCAGTAGGATCTGGCGCAATTATGCGCTACTTGAGGCAGTCGATGAGTGCATCGTGCCAGTGTGGCTGGCTGACCTGCCATTCGCGGGCCAGGCGCGAACAGTCCAGGCGCGAGTTGAGCGGTCGCTTTGCCGGTGTCGGGTATTCGCTGGAAGGGATCGGCAGCAATTCGGCGCAGGGCAGGCCACGGATCTTGAGCTGTTCGCCGATGGCCTGGGCGAAGCCGAACCAGGAGGTTTCACCCTGGGCGGTCAGGTGGTAGGTGCCCCAGGCGCCGGCCTGGCCGCTCTGCCAGCGCTCGATCAATGCACGCGTGCTGGCTGCAATTGTGGCTGCCCAAGTCGGGGCGCCGATCTGGTCGTCCACCACTTTCAGTTGAGCGCGTTCCTGAAGCAGGCGCTGCATGGTCAGCAGGAAATTGCGCCCATGCAGCGAATAGACCCAGCTGGTGCGCAGGATCAGGTGTTCTGAGCCTGCTGCGCGGATCGCCTGTTCTCCGGCCAGCTTGCTGCGTCCGTAGATTCCCAGGGGGTTGGGCGCGTCGTCCTCGTCGTATGGCGTGGCCTTGCTGCCGTCGAAGACATAGTCGGTGGAGTAGTGGATCAGTGGCACGCCAAGGCGTGCGGCTTCCTCGGCCACTATTCCTGGCGCCTCGGCATTGATGGCGAAGGCCAGTTCCGGCTCGTTCTCTGCCTGATCCACCGCAGTGTGTGCCGCCGCATTGATGATCAGGTCGGGGGTCTGTCGGCGCAGTGGTTCGCGCAGCTGTTCCGGTCGGGCCATGTCGAACTGGTCGCGGCCAACCAGGCACACCTCGCCCAGTCCGGCCAGGGCGCCCTGCAACGCCTGGGCAACCTGGCCATTGTGGCCGCAGACAAGGATTTTCACGGGAACAGCTCCGCATCCTTGAACAATTTGCCGGCCTGGTCCTTGGCGGACAGGATCGGTGCTTCCAGCAGGCCCCAGTCGATCGCCAGCTGAGGGTCATCCCAGCGGATGCAGCGTTCGGCGCTCGGGGTGTAGTAATCGGTGGTTTTATAGAGGAAGTCGGCCGACTCGCTCAGCACCAGGAAGCCATGGGCAAATCCTGGTGGTATCCAGAATTGACGGTGCTCCACGGCGCTCAGTCGCGTCGCGACCCACTTTCCACAGGTAGGTGAGCTTTGCCGCAGGTCCACGGCGACGTCGAGGACCTCGCCCTGCATGACCCGCACCAGTTTCCCCTGGGGATTGTCGATCTGGTAGTGCAGGCCGCGCAACACGCCCTTTTGCGAGCGTGAGTGGTTGTCCTGCACGAAGTTCACGTCAACGCCAGCCTTGTCGGCAAAATCCCGTGCGTTGAAGCTTTCGAAGAAGAAGCCACGGCTATCACCAAAAATCTTCGGTTCGATGATCAGAACATCCGGGATGGCCGTGGCGATGATATTCATGGGGTCTCTTCTATCAATTTACTGAGGTACTGTCCGTACCCCGTCTTCTTAAGTTCTTCGGCCTTCTTCTGCAATTCTTGACGGCTGATCCAGCCTTTCTGATAGGCGATCTCTTCCAGGCACGCGATTTTCAATCCCTGCAGGTGCTCGATGGTCCGCACATACTGGGAAGCTTCCAGGAGACTGTCGTGGGTGCCGGTGTCGAGCCATGCAAGGCCGCGCCCCAGGCGCTCCACGCGCAGGTCGCCACGTTCCAGGTAGGCGTTGTTGATGTCGGTGATCTCCAGTTCGCCGCGTGGGGAGGGCTTGACTCCCTTGGCAATCTTCACCACATCGTTGTCGTAGAAGTACAAGCCGGTAACGGCGTAGCTGGACCTTGGCTTGGCTGGCTTTTCTTCGATCGACAAGGCCCGGCCATTGCCGTCGAACTCGACCACGCCGAAGCGCTCGGGGTCCTTGACCCAGTAGCCGAACACCGTGGCGCCGGCCTGGTGCTTGACCGCGCGCTGGAGCTGTTCGCTGAAGCCCTGGCCATGGAAGATGTTGTCGCCCAGGATCAGGCATACCGAGTCGTTGCCGATGAACTCCTCGCCAATCAGGAAGGCCTGGGCCAGGCCGTCGGGTGACGGTTGCTCGGCATAGCTGAGGTTGATGCCGAACTGGCTGCCGTCACCGAACAGCTGGCGGTACTGCGGAAGGTCGGCGGGCGTGGAGATCAGGAGGATATCGCGGATACCCGCCAGCATCAGGACAGAGACCGGATAGTAGATCATCGGTTTGTCGTAGATGGGCAGCAGCTGCTTGGAGGTGGCCAGTGTGATCGGGTGCAGGCGAGTGCCGGAGCCGCCGGCGAGGATGATGCCCTTGGTCATGCGATCGAATCCTTGTAATCGTTGTTGCCCAGTCGTTCACGCTGATAGCTGCCATCCTGGACATGGCGGCACCATTCAAGGTTGTCCAGGTACCACTGGACGGTCTTGCGCAGGCCTGTCTCGAAGGTTTCCTCGGGAACCCAGCCCAGTTCGCGCTCGATCTTGCTGGCGTCGATGGCATAGCGCTGGTCGTGGCCCGGGCGATCCTTGACGAAGGTGATCAGGTCAGCGTAGTTCGCAATTCCTGCAGGGTGTTGCGGAGCCAGCTCCTCGAGCAGGGCACAGATGCCACGCACCACATCGATGTTCTTCTGCTCGTTGTGGCCACCGATGTTGTAGGTCTCGCCGACCTCGCCTTCGCTCACCACCTTGAACAGTGCGCGGGCGTGATCCTCGACGAACAACCAGTCACGCACTTGCAGGCCATCGCCATAGACCGGCAGCGGCTTGCCTTCGAGGGCGTTGAGAATGACCAGTGGAATGAGCTTCTCGGGGAAGTGGAACGGCCCATAGTTGTTGGAGCAGTTGGTCAGCAGCACCGGCAACCCGTAGGTACGGTGCCAGGCGCGGACCAGGTGGTCGGAGGCCGCTTTGCTCGCCGAATAGGGCGAGCTGGGGGCGTAGGGCGTGGTTTCGGTGAACAGGTCGTCGACCCCGTGAAGGTCACCGTAGACCTCGTCGGTGGAAATGTGATGGAAGCGGAAAGCCTTGCGCTCCTCGTCGTCCAGCGTGTTCCAGTAACCCCGGGCAGCCTCCAGCAGGCTGTAGGTGCCGACGATGTTGGTCTGGATGAAGTCCGAAGGACCGTCGATGGAGCGATCCACATGCGATTCCGCCGCCAGGTGCATGATGGCGTGTGGCTGGAACCGGGCGAGCACAGCACTGACGGCGGCCTGGTCGACAATATCGACCTGGGCGAACTCATAGCGCGAATTGCTGGCGATGCTCGACAGTGATTCCAGGTTTCCTGCATAGGTCAGCTTGTCGAGATTGAGGACTTCATGCTCGGTATTGCTGATGAGGTGGCGTACCAGGGCCGATCCGATGAAACCGGCTCCCCCGGTAATGAGAATACGCATGTCGGATTCCCTTTCCTTCCAATAATGACGGTGGCTAACGGGCTCACAGCTTGTCGGCTGACAAGGCGGGAGGCAAGTTGAATGCGCCGGGTTGCATGTCCAGCGCGACGAAACGCCAATTGTACGCTGCCAGCTTGCCAATTTGCCTGCCTGGTGGCGTCATACAAGAAAAACGAGGTTTTTCGCCATGCCGCTTTCCACCCTGATCCAGCGCTCCAGCTTGCCCGCTCCTTCGCTCAGCGAGGCCCGGGCCCATGCCTTGCTGCGGGCGCATTACGATCTGGAGGGAGACCTGCAGTCGCTGGGCAGCCAGCAGGACCTGAACTTCCAGGTCGATGGCCGCGATGCGCGTTATGTGCTCAAGGTCTGTCACGGCAGCTACGCCAAGGTGGAGCTGGAGGCCCAGCATGCCGCGTTGGGTCATCTGCGCGAACGCGCATTACCGGTACCTGCGGTCCGACGGTCCATCGACGGCCAGGATCTGCTGGCGCTGGATATCGACGGCCAGTCTTTACGCGTGCGCTTGCTCGATTTTATCGACGGTCAGCCGCTGACTCGCCTCAAGCACATGGCCCCGCGGTTGATGGCCGGGATGGGGGTGCTCTGTGCCGAGGTCGACAGGGCCTTGGCCGACTTCGATCACCCAGGGCTGGAGCGCACGCTGCAGTGGGATCCGCGGCACGCTCAAGCGCTGATCCAGCACCTGTTGCCGGTGTTACCGGATGCCCAGCGTCGCGAGCAGGTGGCACAGGTAGCCGAGCTCGCAGCCACTCGCCTGCAACCGCTGGTCGAGCAGTTACCGGTCCAGGCCGTGCACCTGGACATCACCGACGACAACGTGGTCTGGGCCCGCGACGACCAGCGGCAGTGGCAGGTGCAGGGCGTCATCGACTTCGGCGACTTGCTGCGTACCTGGCGCATCGCCGACCTGTCGGTGACTTGCGCGGCCCTGCTGCACCACGCCGAGGGCGACCCGTTGCGCGTCCTGCCGGCGGTTAGCGCCTATCACGCGGCGAACCCGTTGCAGGAGGTTGAGCTGCGCGCCTTGTGGCCGCTGGTGCTGAACCGCGCCGCGGTGCTGGTGCTCAGTAGCGAGCAGCAGCTGGCGATCGACCCGGATAACCAGTACACCCGCGACAACATCGACCATGAATGGGAGATCTTCGACACCGCCTGCGCCGTGCCCGCCGCGCTGATGGAGGCGGCGATCCTGCAGGCGGCGGGCCAGGTGCCCGTGACGCCGGACATGAGCGCTTGCGCCGCGTTGCTGCCGAGTCTTGCCGGGCAGCCGGTCGCCCGGGTCGACCTGGGCGTGCTCAGCCCCCTCTGCGAGGCGGGCAATTGGGAGCAGCCGGGCTTCGACCAGCGCCTGCTCGCCGCCCAGCCGGGGCCGGCGTGCAGCCTCCATGGGCAGTACCGCCTGTCGCAAACCCACATCGACCGACCTGAAGAGCCGGCCACCTGTGCCCTGGGCGTGGAGCTGAACCTGTTGCCCGGCAGCGCGCTGCAAGCCCCCGAGGCTGGTATCTGGCAGCGCACCGGAGATGGTCGTGGCTGCCTGCGAACCACGCACTGGAGCCTGTGGCTCGCTGGCCTGGAAGAGACGCCGGCCGATGGCCAGGCGCTGCTCAAGGGGCAGGCGCTGGGCGCGACCTGTGGCTTCCTCAGCGTGCAGCTGTGCCTGGATGCCGATACCCGCCCACCGTTCTTCGCCACACCGTCCCACGCATCCGCCTGGCTGGCCCTGTGCCCGTCACCGCAAGCCCTGCTGGGCTTCGACTGCGATGCCGAGCCACTGGCCGACGCGCAGGCCCTGCTGGCCCGTCGCGATGCCAGCTTCGCCCGCTCGCAGAAGCATTACTACGCCCAGCCGCCGCACATCGAGCGCGGCTGGCGCAACTACCTGATCGACATGCAGGGCCGCTCGTACCTCGACATGCTCAATAACGTCGCGGTGCTTGGCCATGGCCATCCGCGCATGGTCGCCGAGTCGGCGCGCCAGTGGTCGCTGCTCAACACCAACTCGCGCTTCCACTACGCGGCCATCGCCGAGTTCTCCGAGCGCTTGCTGGAAGTGGCCCCGGAAGGCTTTGACCGGGTGTTCCTGGTCAACAGCGGCACCGAGGCCAACGACCTGGCGATCCGCCTGGCCTGGGCCTACAGCGGCGGGCGCGACCTGCTCAGCGTGCTGGAGGCCTACCACGGCTGGTCGGTGGCCACCGACGCGATCTCCACCTCCATCGCCGACAACCCCCAGGCCCTGGAGACCCGTCCGGACTGGGTGCACCCGGTGGAGGCACCGAACACCTTCCGCGGGCGCTACCGGGGCGCCGACAGCGCCGCCGACTACCTGCGTGATGTCGATGCCAAGCTGGCCGACCTCGACGCCCGTGGCCGCCAGCTGGCCGGCATGATCTGCGAGCCGGTGTACGGTAACGCCGGGGGCATCTCGTTGCCGCCGGGCTACCTGCGTGAGGCCTATGCCAAGGTGCGCCAGCGCGGCGGGGTGTGCATCGCCGACGAGGTGCAGGTCGGCTATGGGCGCCTGGGCGAGTATTTCTGGGGTTTCGAGGAGCAGGGCGTGGTGCCGGACATCATCACCATGGCCAAGGGCATGGGCAACGGCCAGCCGTTGGGCGCGGTGATCACCCGGCGCGAGATCGCCGAGGCACTGGAGGCCGAGGGCTATTTCTTCTCCTCGGCCGGAGGCAGCCCGGTCAGTTGTCGCATCGGCATGGCGGTGCTGGATGTGATGCGCGACGAAGGGCTGTGGGACAACGCCCGTGACGTCGGCCGCCACTTCAAGGCACGCCTGCAGGCATTGGTCGATAAATATCCGCTGGCCGGCGCCGCCCACGGTTCCGGGTTCTACCTGGGGCTGGAACTGGTGCGCGACCGCCAGACCCTGGAGCCGGCGACCGAGGAGACCATGATCCTGTGCGATCGCCTGCGCGACCTGGGGATCTTCATGCAGCCGACCGGCGACTACCTGAACATCCTCAAGATCAAACCGCCGATGTGCACCACGCGGGCCAGCGTGGACTACTTTGTCGACAGCGTGGAGCGGATCCTGGGTGAAGGTTTGTGATATCGATTTTTATCGGATTTTGTGCGTCGTTTATACGAAAACGGTCTTGTCGATAACTTCTAAAGTCGATATTTATCGTTTATAAATGTCCGCTTTACCGTAGCCGGGACCGCGATGCGGTCCTTTCGCGGCACAAGGCCGCTCCTACAGGTCCCACACATTTTCTTTGTAGGAGCGGCCTTGTGCCGCGAAAGGCGCGCGCAGCGGGCCCTGGACCACCGACAGTTGCCATCAGAGGCCATCGATGAAAACGCTCAACTCGACTCCCCGCGCCGACGGTTTCCATATGCCCGCCGAGTGGGCCCCGCAGACCCAGGTGTGGATGGTCTGGCCGGAGCGCCCGGACAACTGGCGCCTGGGTGGCAAGCCGGCGCAGGCCGCGCACGTGACTCTGGCCAAGGCCATCGCCCGTTTCGAGCCGGTCACCGTGGCGGTGTCCGCCGGCCAGTACGCCAACGCCCGTCGCCAGCTCGACCTGCCCAACATCCGCGTGGTCGAGATCAGCAACGATGACGCCTGGGTGCGCGACACCGGGCCGACCTTCGTCATCAACGACCATGGCGAAGTGCGTGGCGTGGACTGGGGCTTCAACGCCTGGGGTGGCTTCGACGGTGGCTTGTACGCCCCCTGGAACCGCGACGAGGAGCTGGCCGCCAAGGTCATGGAGATGGAGCGCGTGCAGCGCTACCACACCGAAGGTTTCGTGCTCGAGGGCGGTTCGATCCACGTCGACGGCGAAGGCACCCTGATCACCACCGAGGAGTGCCTGCTCAACCGCAACCGCAACCCGCACCTGAACCGCGAGCAGATCGAGGAGATCCTGCGCGAACACCTGGCGGTCGAGACCATCGTCTGGCTGCCGGACGGCCTGTACAACGACGAGACCGATGGCCACGTCGACAATTTCTGCTGTTACGTCAGCCCCGGCGAAGTGTTACTGGCCTGGACCGATGATTCCAATGACCCCAACTATGCACGCTGCCATGCCGCCTACGAGGTGCTGAAAAACACCCGTGACGCCAAAGGGCGCGAGTTCGTGGTGCACAAGATGCCGATCCCGGGGCCGCTGTATGCCACCCAGGCAGAATGCGACGGCGTTGATCATGTGGTGGGCAGCCAGGAGCGTGACCCGTCGGTGCGTCTGGCCGGTTCCTACGTGAACTTCCTGATCGTCAACGGCGGCATCATCGCCCCGAGCTTCGACGACCCGGCCGATGCCCAGGCCCGGGCGATCCTGGCCAAGGTCTTCCCGGATCACGAAGTGGTGATGATCCCGGGGCGCGAGCTGCTGCTGGGCGGTGGCAACATCCACTGCCTGACCCAGCAGCAGCCGGCACCGGTAAAACGTTGATCGGCCAATGAGTGAAAAACCCGTCGGATGACGGGTTTTTTTATGCTCGCGATAATCGGTCGGGCGGCATGGCACAGCAATTGTATTGATTTTTCCTCGTGCTTCAGACGAATGGACCTACGCCATTCTGTAACGCGCCTGAAGTACCTTAGCCGCTCACTAGGCCCGGGGAGTACGTGAGGAAATGAACGCAGCAAGTGAGTCGGCTTTGCCCGCAGCGGCAGCCAGCCACCGATCGCTCAGAATCCTGGCTCAGTGGTTGAAACGTCACGGAGACAATCGGGTCAGGACGACCGACCCACGACGCCTGCTGGATGGGCGATACCCACAAGGCCTGATCAGCGAAGAGGAGCTCGAAGCTCTGCTGGCTGTCTGGCATTGATCGGGAAGGAACCCGTCGCAGAAAAAAACGCCACCGCATCTGCGGTGGCGTTTTCGTTTGTGAGGCGTGCAGCAGAAGTACACATCCCCTGTGTGTGGGAGCGGCCTTGTGCCGCGAAAGGGCCGCAAGGCGGCCCCGGCGATCTTGCATGAACGCTGAAATCCTGGGGCCGCTTCGCAGCCCTTTCCGGCCGGTCCGACGCCTCGGCAAGGCCGCTCCTACACGGACGGCGTATGGCCTTTGACGATCAGAAGCTGTAGGTCCCGGTCACCACCAGGCTGCGCGGATCGCCCACCTGGATCTGCGCGGCGCTGGTGGCCGAGCTGTAGTAGGTCTTGTCGGTGATGTTGCTCAGCGCCGCGCGCACATCCCAGTCATGAGTGCGGTAGCCCGCCAGCGCGTCCCAGCGGCCATAGCCCGGCAGGATCACGGTGTTCTGGTTGTCGGCGTAGCGGTCGCCGACCAGGGTCAGGCCGGTTTCGGCGTACCAACCCAGCTCCGGTTTCCAGGTGACGAACAGGCTGGCGTTGCGCTTGGCCACGTCGTTGATGCGGTTGCCCTGCTGGCCGTTGTTGTCCTTGACGATGGTCGCGTCCTGCAGGCCGATGCCGCCGCGCACATACCAGTTGCCCACCACGTTGCCGGTAGCGGTCAGCTCGATGCCGCGCGAGCGTTGCAGGCCGCTGAGCTGGATCAGCTCCGGGTTGATCGGGTCGCGGGTACGGCGGTTGTAAAGTTCCAGTTCGTAGATCGCGAGGGTGGTGCTCAGACGCTCGTCGAACCACTCGCTCTTGACCCCGATCTCCTTCTGCCGGGTCTTTTCCGGGTCGGTCTGGTTGGTGTTGCCGGCAGCGCCTGGTGTGATGCCGATGAGGCCGCCACCGACCGGAGAGTAGGTCTTGCTCCAGGACGCATAGAAGGAGTGGTCCTGCCAGGGCGTGTACACCAAGCCGATGCGCGGGCTGAAACTGTTGTCCTTCTGCTTTTCCGAGATGTCGCGCAGCTTGTTGGTGGTGTCCACCTCGAACTGGTCGAAGCGTACGCCCGCCAGCAGTTGCCACTGGTCGTTGAGGCGGATCTGGTCCTGCAGGTAGATACCGGTGCTCTCGACGTCGGTGTGGTTGTTGCTGGACACCCGCATCGTGCCGTTGTGCTGCTGGCCGGCCGTCGAGCCCTGCACGGGTACCGATGGCACGCCGACGCCCTGGTGCAGCAGCGAGTTGCGGCGTTGCTCGCCCATTTCCAGGCCCACCAGCAGCGTGTGCTCAAGGCCAAAGGTCTCTACATGGCCTTCCAGCTCGACGGTGTTGTAGAGGTTGCGGGTGCTCAGGTCCTGTTGCCAGCGCTGGCGATCCACCAGCCCGGCAGCCGGGCGGTAGGCGGTCAGGTAGGTGTTGTCGAAGTCGCTCTCCAGGGTGAACAGGCTGAAGGTGTGGCGCAGTTGCCACTGGTCGTTCAGCTCGTAGTTCAGGCGCGAGCGCAGCGATTCGGCGCGGTCGTTGATGTAGTCGCGCTGGGTGTCGCCGTAGGTGGTCTTGCGGCTGACATCGGCCGGGCGCCCGGTGAGCGGGTTGCCGGGGATGCCGCGATCAGGGGTGCGGTCGTAGCGGCTGTACTCGTACTGCACCAGCCAGTTCAGCTCGGGGGTGATCTGCCAGCTCATGGACGGCGCGAACAGCTGGCGGTGGTTGCCGTCGATGCCGTCGCGGAAGCTGTTTTTGTCTTCGTTGCCCAGGTTCAGGCGCAGGCTGAGGGTGTCGCTGGGGTCGGCGCTGAGGTCGGCGTACAGGCTGCGCAGGTCCTGGCTGCCGCCCTGGGCCTCGATGCTCGAGCGGCGGCCGTGCTCCGGCGCCTTGCTCACCCGGTTGACGATGCCGCCCTGGCTGCCACGGCCATAGAGCACCGCCGCCGGGCCCTTGAGCACCTCGACCCGCTCGATGTTGTGCAGGTCGCGGGTGTACTGGCTGTCGTCGCGGATGCCGTCCAGGTAGAAGTCGTTGCTGGCGTCGAAGCCGCGGATGCGCAGGCTGTCGAAGCGGGTGTCGGCGCCGCTGCTGACGTTGGGGATGCCTTCCAGCGCCTTGCCCAGGTTGCTGCTGCCGTAGTCCAGCACGTTGCGGGTCTTCACCGAGTCGATGGCCTGCGGCACATAGCGCGCCGGGGTCGAGGTGCGGGTCGCGGTGGTCACGTCCTTGACCCGCGGGTTGTCCTCTTCGCGGGTGCTGTCGGCGGTCACCGAGGTTTCCGGCAGGGTCGTGGTGGCGGCACTGGCCAGGCCGGCGCTGAACAGCAGTGACAGGCCCAGGGTCAGGGGGGAAAGGCGGCAGGGGGCAGGCATCGAAGGCGTCCAAGGAATGGAGTGAGAAATTGGGCGCGAATGGTAATGCTTGCTATTTACTGTTGCATCGACATTTGTAAAGGGTTGTCTTTACATATGTTTCAAAATGTTGCTATCCATGCGGATTGATTTTGAATTGTCTTGATATTCATGCAGATGCGCACGGGGATGACCTGTAGGAGCGGGCTTGTCCCGCGATGGCGCCCTGGCTGGACGGTGATGAGGGCATTGCCGACCTTATCGCGGGGCAAGTCGCACCGCCGCTTCCACGCTGCTCAGGGCAATTTCCGACAGGGTATCGAGAGGCCTGCGGAAGCACGGTCGTATGACGGTTTTATGGATT
The DNA here is from genome assembly GCF_057284075.1 of Pseudomonas sp. TE31087. NCBI lineage: Bacteria > Pseudomonadati > Pseudomonadota > Gammaproteobacteria > Pseudomonadales > Pseudomonadaceae > Pseudomonas > Pseudomonas sp. TE31087. The sequence continues at coordinate 4,069,811 of NZ_JBXVNN010000001.1, read as the reverse complement.
TCGCCCGCTTTCCACAAAAGAGACAAATTTGCGCTGACCCACGGCAGATATGCATGGAAATGCACCAGCACTGACCTAGTTTTTGGTTATATCAACCTGCATTTCACGTTTTTTTGACATGTATGAGCAGGCAGGGCTAGGATTCGGGCTCTACGCCTGCTGGCCATGATCTGGCCATGCGGCTGCAAGGCCCGTTGCAGACCATTGGCGGGCCTTTCGGCTTGGATCCGCATAGCGTCGAACCTACGAAGGGGCGTTGGTTCCTGGCGTTCTAATGCAGAGCGTTTTTGAATACGAAATAAGGAAAACAACATGTTGAAAACCAGGATCAGCCTGGTCGCCCTGGCGATGATCGCCGCGACCCAGGCACAGGCCAATGAGCAGGCCGAAAGCAAGGGCTTCGTTGAAGACAGCCACGCCAACGTACTGCTGCGTAACGCCTACATCAACCGTGACAAGAAGCACGGTACCGATGACCAGATCGAGTGGGGCCAAGGCTTCATCGCCAACTTCTCCTCCGGTTTCACCCAGGGCACCGTGGGTGTCGGTGTCGATGCCTTCGGCCTGTACGCCGTGCGTCTGGATGGTGGCAAGGGTCACAACGGTGGCGCGGGTGTCGATTTCTTCAAACCGCACAACTCCACGAACGCCGATGGCAACGCCAGTGGTCCGCATGACCTGGCCCGTGCAGGTGCAGCCGTGAAGTTCCGCATCTCCAACACCGTGCTCAAATACGGTGACCAGATGCCTACCCTGCCAGTACTGCAGTACGACGACGGCCGTCTGCTGCCGGAAAGCTTCACCCGGTACGCTGATCACCTCCAAGGAAATCCAAGGCCTGGAGCTGAACGCCGGTCGCTTCACCCAGGAGGCGCGTAAGAGTGCCGAACGCCGTGATGGCGGTGGCCTGAAGTCGATCAATGTGCTCGGCGGCAGCTACAAGTTCACCGATAACTTCACCGCGTCGCTGTACACCGCCGACAACGAAGACGTGATGAAGAAGCACTACCTGGGCCTGAACTACGTCTTCCCGATCGCCAGCGACCAGTCCCTGACCCTGGACTTCAACGGCTACAAGTCGGACATCGACAACAAGTACGTGCGTGCGGCCAAGCTCAACGGCGACTCCAACACCATCTGGAGCCTGGCGGCGACCTACGCCTACGGCCCGCACTCGTTCACCCTGGCGCACCAGCGCAGCACCGGCAGCACCGGCTATCAATATGGCTGGTATCAGAACGCGGGTGGCGTGGGTGATGGTGGTTCGACCATCTACTTGGCGAACTCCTACTGGTCCGATTTCAACGCCGAGGACGAGCGCTCCTGGCAGTTGGGTTACGGCCTGGACTTCGGTGCCTTTGGTATCCCTGGCCTGACCTACAAGCTCGCCTACGTGGTGGGTGACAATATCAACACTCGCACCGTCGGCAAGCCTGAGGGTTACGGTGAAGGTAAAGAGCGCGAAATCTTCAACCAGATTCGCTACGTGGTTCAGGAAGGCCCGGCCAAGGATCTGTCGATCAAGCTGCGTAGTTCCTTCCTGCGTACCAACAACGCCGTTCGTTATGCCGACAACTACACCGACGACGGCAACGAAGTCCGCGTATTCGTCGAGTACCCGATCAGCATCTTCTGATCCTGATCTTGCGTGACCCGCAGCCCCGGCCTATGCCGGGGCTGTTTCTTTCCGGCGCACGCTGGCCGCCGCCACCTCGATCTCCCCCGTCTCCGGTGCAAAGCTGTCGCTGCGTGCCATCCGCCACATCCGCGCATAGAACTCGCTGTCGATCGTGCCGCTGAGCAGCTCGCCCGGCTTGAGGAAGGTGTGCAGCTGCGAAAACAGGCTGATCTCGCTGGCGCTGATACGCCGCGCCAGGTGCTTGGGCTTGAGTTCAGAGGGATGGTCCAGGCCGGCGGCGGCAAGCATCTCGGCCAGGGCATGCAGGGTGTTGCGGTGGAAACTGGCGACCCGCTCGGCTTTCTCCGGCACCACCAGTGCGCGCTGGCGCAGCGGGTCCTGGGTCGCCACCCCGGTGGGGCACTTGTTGGTGTGGCAGCTCTGCGACTGGATGCAGCCGATGGCGAACATGAAGCCCCGCGCCGAGTTCACCCAGTCCGCGCCGATGGCCAGCACGCTGGCGATGTCGAAGGCGCTGACCAGTTTGCCCGCCGCACCGATGCGGATGCGCTCGCGCAGGTTCAGCCCCACCAGGGTGTTGTGCACGAACATCAGGCCCTCGCGCAGCGGCACGCCCATGTTGTCGGAGAACTCCCGGGGCGCCGCGCCAGTGCCGCCTTCCTTGCCGTCGACGACGATGAAGTCCGGGGTGATGCCGGTGGCCAGCATGGCCTTGGCGATGCCCATGAACTCCCACGGATGGCCCAGGCAGAACTTGAAACCCACCGGTTTGCCGCCGGACAGCTCGCGCAGGCGGGCGACGAACTGCAGCAGCTCCCGCGGTGTGCTGAAGGCACTGTGGGCGGCCGGCGAGATGCAGTCCTCGCCTTCGCGCACGCCCCGGGTGGCGGCGATCTCGGCGCTGACCTTGTGCCCCGGCAAAATCCCGCCATGGCCCGGCTTGGCGCCCTGGCTGAGCTTGATCTCGATCATCTTCACTTGTGGCGCGCGGGCCTGTTCGGCGAAGCGATCGGGGTCGAAGTGGCCGTCCTCGGTACGGCAGCCAAAATAGCCGCTGCCGATTTCCCAGATCAGGTCGCCGCCGTGTTCGCGGTGGTAGGGGCTGATGCTGCCCTCGCCGGTGTCATGGGCGAAGCGTCCCAGGCGCGCGCCCTTGTTCAGCGCGGCGATGGCGTTGGCGCTGAGGGCGCCGAAGCTCATGGCCGAGATATTGAAGATCGACGCCGAGTACGGCTGGCGGCACTGCGGGCCGCCGATGCGGATGCGGAACGAGGCCGGGTCGGCCATCGGCACCGGCAGCATCGAATGGCTGATGAACTCGAAGCCCGGCTTGTAGGCATCGTTGAGGGTGCCGAAGGCTTTCTCGGCGCTTTCGTTCTTGGCCCGGGCGTAGACCAGCGAACGCTGGGCGCGGGAGAACGGCAGCTTGTCGTCGTCGCCCTCGATCAGGTACTGGCGGATCTCCGGGCGGATGGTTTCGATCAGGTAGCGGATGTTGCCCAGGATCGGATAGTTGCGGCGCACGGCGTGGTGGCGTTGGCGCAGGTCGTTGAGGCCGACCAGGCTAAGCAGGGCGCTGATGACGGTGAAGGGCCAGAGCCAGGTGTGCGCAAGCAGGAACGGAGCGCTGGCGATCGTGAAGACCAGGCACAGGAACAGGCAGGCATAGCGGCTGGGGAGCGAGTCTTTCATGGGTCCATCGCAGGCGGGATGACCCGGCCTAGGATAGGCAAAGGCTGCGGGAGGAAAACCTGGGGTTTCGGTAAAAGACTGTTACTCGACGCGGAACTGCCTTGGAGGAGTACACACGGTCAGGTTTGATCGGAGCCAAGGCGCCGGTCTCCAATCAGGTGAACTGGATGAAGAAGAAGCCGGCTTCATCGCCTTGCTTGCCGCGCCGTGCCTGCCTGTCGACATACAGGTAGCCGATACCGTCCGAGAACAATCCCACGTGCTGCGGGCTGGCGGCGGCCACATCACTGTCGAGCAGTTGCATCAGGAACAGGAAGCGCTGGGGTTCGTAGATCGGGTCCTGCAGCCAGCAAGGCCTGCCGACGGGCTTGCTCAGGTCGATACCGCTGTCCTCGTCCTCCAGTTCCTGTTCTTCTTCCTCATCGCTGAAGGGTTCGAACTGAATGTAGGCACGGTCCAGCAGGAAGGCTGTGGTGGGCGGTGCGATCGACTGGTCGGCCAGCTCGTGCAGGATGACCCGGCAAAACCATTGGCGCGTTTTTCGTCGAGCTCGCTCTGCTGATTGACGGTGTAGTGGCGCTGGGTGGACCGGCTGAAAGCACCGTCATGTTGGCGCGCAGTGATGAACACCGTGATCGCCATGCTGGGGGGAATGAAGCTGACGGGCAGGAAGCGTTCGCTCAATGTCAGCAGCGGGATCATTGGCTCACCAGTGTCCGGGCTTCTTGGCCACAGCGAGGCATCCTTGAGACGGGCACCGCCGCCGATCTGGCCCAGACCGTGATCCTGGTCGGAAAGCACGATTTTTTGCGAGGTCATGGTCAATAGCATCCTTTGCGTCTTACGGGTTGTTCCACTTCAGTTCGGCGTCTCCAGTGCCAGGACCTTCCAGCTCGCCTTGCGTTTACGCTCGATGAGCGCGGCCAGGGCCTTGGCGGTCGGAGCACCCTTGCCGGTGAACTTCACCGGTGCCAGGGTCAGCAGGGTGACCTTCTCACTTTCGGGAATCCGCTCGCCATCACCATGCTTGTTCCAGGGCTTGTCCACCGCCAACAGCGCATCCACCGCGCAAGGCCAGTGCAGGTTGGCAAACTGTGGATCGTCACGCTGGAACAGCATGCCCTCGGCCACAGGGCCGTGCTCGAAGGTTCTGGCGGCGAGGCGTGCCAGTATTCCTACTGGAAAACACCAGGCGTCTGGCACCGGCAATCCGGCCTGGGGCAGTGCCCAGTCACCTGGCAGGCAGAGGAACAACTCGATCATCGGGGCAACCTGGTACAGGCCGGTGGTGAACAGCAGCTTGTAGTCGGTCTTGCTATCGATCAGGCTGACATGCAGCTTGCTGCGAGGGTCTTCACTGGGAGGGCAGAACGCGGTGGGCAGGACCCACCCAGCGGTATTGTGCACAAAGGTGACAATGGCCTGTCCGGCGCCTTCGGCATCGGCGCCCTCGACATCGTTGATGCTGCGTGCGCCGTGTTCGAGCAGAAGATCGACCGTGCGCTGATGCCCCCATTCGCGCGCAGCGTCCAGTGCGCTGTCATTGGCGCGTCGGTGCAGGCGATTGACCTGTGCGCCTCGTGTCAGCAGTAGTGCAACGACCTCGTTGTGGCCCGATTGGGCCGCTGCGTATAGCGGTGGGCAGACGCTGAGTGGCAGGCCGTCGACCCAGGCACCGGCATCGAGCAGGCAAACGCAGGTTTCAAGGTGCCCTTCACTGGCTGCCAGTTCGAGAGCACTGGCATGGCCCTCGTCTACATACGGCTGGTTCGGCGCCAGGCCCAGCTCCAGGAGCAGGCCACAGCTCGCCGCCTGTCCGGCCCGAGCGGCCATGTGCAGCAGCCCCTCCTCGTCGGCTTCACCATAGCGGGGCAGCACCAGAAGCTCGGGGTATTTCTGTGCGAACGCACGTAGCCGCTCCAGCTTGCCTTCTTCTACATCGTCGTAGAGGCGGTCGAGCTTGGTCTCATGCTTTTCGTAGAGTTGTTGCCAACCGATCATCAAATAGCGGTTCCCCGTCCGAGGGTCTGGTTCAGGTTAAGTAAGACCCTTGTCAGCCCCACGGAAATATCACTTGCGCGGGAGGGGGATCAAGGCGAACTGGAATGCTTCCGGGCAGTGCTGCTCGAGCCAGTTCTTTGCCCGTTCACTGACGAAATAGCCGCCGTGCACATCGGCCTTGAAGAAGTCGGCGTGCTCATCAGCACGGACTACCTCCAGGTAATGAGAGGGATCATTGCTCTTTACACTCTCGTCCATGCGCAAGGCGACCTTGCCAGCGACGTAGGCGCACCAGAACGCCGGCATGCGTGCTGCCAGTTGTGGGGCATGGGGGCGTGACTCGATGATCGATTCGGGCTCGCCATCCAGCTCCAGGTAGACGCTGATGTCCTTGGCCGCGTCCCATTGCTGCCAGTCGAGTTCGACAATATGGGTCTTTTCCAGATGCTCGAAGCGGCTGATACCTTTCAGGCCAGAGTTCTCCAACGCTTCCTTTGTCGGCTCGGTCAGTACCAGCAGGCCAGAGCGGATATAGGCGGGCGGTGTGTAGGGACCGGTACGCTCGATGCTGTCAATGTCGGTATCTTCGTCCCAGGCGATCATGCCGTAGGCTAGCACTTCACCCCAATCGCCCCAGGGTGTTTGTGCGTTGCTGACAAAATAGATGTTCATATCAAGCTCCACAGCTCTTGCTGTTCTGGCCATAGCGGCGCACATGGTTTCGAGTAGCCTTGGGCAGGTTGTACTGACGCATCATGGTTTTGATCTGTTTCTGCAGGTCTCTCTTGGTGAAGTTGCGATTGCGGCCAAACCAAGTTTCCCAGTCCTTGTTCCAGCCCTTGCTATGCAAGTCGGCGTGCTGGACGTTGGGAATGCGTGAAATCTGCTGGTCTATGTAGCGTTTGGGATTGGCTATACCGGCATTTTTCATCTGGGTCCGGAAGTCCCTGTCCCGCCACATCTCTTGTGGGATCATGTGGTGGTCCCGTAGGGACGCCGGTCCGTGGCGGCTTCTCCAGGCCTTGGACGCCCGATCCATGCCGCCCTTGGTCTTCCCGGTCAAGGTCAGCCAGCCCAGTGGGTCAATCCAGCTCAGCGGACTGGGTGCATACGCGTATAGTTGATGTCCACCCGAAAGACCGATGGGGTCCGGTTGGGTGAACCGGCCGATGTCGGGGTCGTAGTAGCGGAAAGTGTTGTAGTGCAGCCCTGTCTCCCTGTCCAGATATTGGCCCTGGAACCGCAGGTTCTGCTCGTGCAGGCTACCGGTGCAAGATGACTCCTCGAACGTATTGCCCCAAGCGAGGTAGTTGGCCTGCCAGGTGATCTGGCCCTGCTCATCGGTCAATAGTTCGGGAAGGCCGCTGAGATCGTTGTGAAAGTGCAGGATCTGCTGGTCCGGGCCGGTACCATCGACCCGCGCCAGGGGTTCGTAGCTCTCTCCCTCGTACAGATACAGGCTGGCACGGCCGTGGCGTTTTTCTTGCAGCAGACGCAGGCCATCCCAGGCGAAATCTGTCTGGCCGAGCAGAAGCCCGTGCTCGTCGTACTCGCTTTTTTCCACTCGCCTTCCGAGAGGGTCATAGCGCATGCGGACCTTGCGTTCACGGCCGGCATGAAGAGTGCGGACCTCCACAAGCCGATGTTCGGCGTCATAGCCGAACAACTGTCTTGCGCGTCTGCTACTGCGTTTCTCCACAAGCCGGCCAAAGGCGTCGTAACGATAACGCTTGTCCTGATAGGTGTGCAGGCGATCGTGTCGGAGGGCTCCGGCATTGCCTGCATCCTGCAGATTGCCGGCAGGATCGTAGCGATAGGACTCGTGCTGGGCACGATTGAGATCATGAATGCCAAGCAGGCGTCCACTGGCATCATGCTGGACCAGTTGGTCGCGGAGTGGCGCACCTGGCAACTGTCGCGTACGTCGGATCAACTGGTCGCGGGCGTCATACTCGAATCGCTGTTGGATAGCGACCGGTAGCTGTACCGACTGGGTAGTCGGTCGGCACTTGCGGGTGCGCAGCCGCCCGTTGCGGTCGTATTCGCTGTGGGTCGTCAGTGGCCCTTGTGTGCGTGCCACCTCGCGGTGCAACCGGTCGCGCTCATAGTCGTTGATGACATGGCCGTCGAGGTTGATCTGGTGCAGATGCCCGCTGCCGTAATAAAGGCGATTGAGCCATCGGCCGTCGGGTAGTCGAGTACGGCTGAGATTCCCCAGTTCATCGTATTGATGACGCAGTACGCCTTGTGGACTATGTTCCTCAAGCAGTTGGCCGAGCGGATCGAAGTGCAGGGAGAGTGTCTCGTCCTGGCCGGTTTTGTCCCGGAAACAGATGCTGGTCAACTGGTCGAGCGCATCGTAGCCATAGGTGGTGAGACCGTCTGCAGTGTATTTTCCGGTCAGGCGACCCAGCGCATCGCGTTCGAGCCGATGCACAATCGGCTCCGGTGAGGCTGGCGAATCGTCCTGTGTGGGGGTGAAGGTCACCTGTACGACGTTATGCAACGCGTCATGCTGATACACCCTTGCAGTACCATCCAGGAATCGCTCCCGGACAAGGCGATCGGCATTGTCCCAGTGGAAGCTGTAGCGCTCGTTGTTTTCGTTGATCAGCGACAACAGGCGGCCATAAGCGTCGTACTCGTAACCCAGTGTGCGGCCCTGCGGGTCAATGGTCTGTGTCCGGAGTCCGCGGCTGTCATAGCGGTATTGGGTCAAGCCACCCAATGCGTCCAGTGTCTGAACAAGCTGGCCGGCGCAATCGTAGCGATAGGATTCTCGATCTCCATCGGGTAACACCAACGCCAGCAGACGCCCTTGCGAGTCATGCTCGAACTCGGTTCGCTCACCCGCAGCATCGGTGATCGATTGCAGATGGCTGTTGCGGTCATGAGCGTAGCGTGTGACAAAGCCGGAGCAGTCGGTCTCCTGCTGCAGCAGACCCAAGGTGCTCCAGCGCAGTGTTCTCGATCTGCCGGCGGGGTCGATGATCTCACTCAGCTGACCATGATCGTCGTGGCGATACTGCGTGACATGACCGAGGGGGTCGGTCTGGCGAATGCAATTGCCACGTGTGTCGTAGCCATAGATCCAACGATTTCCGGCAGGGTCCAGCACCGACTTTGGCAATGACCAGTGTTCCAGCCACTGTGTCGATTCGCTTCGTCCAAGTGGATCGATGGTCTGTGCGATATTCCCGGAGTCGTCGTAGAAGAACCGCCACTGCCCACCTAATGGATCGACAGCGCCAAGCAGTTGGCGATCTTCGTTCCATTCGAACTGCCAGGTGGACCCAACGTTGTCGACGAATTCGGTGATCTGGTACTGGCTGTTCCACTGGCGCGTGGATATACGTTGCAGGTTGTCGACGACACGTGTGATCCCCGCTGCGATGTCGTACTCGAAGTGGTACTCGTCGCCAGCGCTGCTCCAGTAGCGCGTGACGCGCCAGTCGTCGTCGGTCAGTGTCCACGCGTAGCAACAGCGCAGACCTGCTGCGTCCTGATGTTCGATCAGGCGCCTTTGTTCGTCGTAGGCGAAGCGCCGTCGAACTTGCCCTTGTTCGTCCAATACCGTGATCAGGTCGCCGCACGCGTCGTATTCATAGCGCGACAGCACCTGTAGCTCGCCATCAGCATGGCGTTGGGTGGCACTGCTTACCCTTGTGGGCCACTGCGTCGAATAATTCAGCTCGACCTGTGCCAGGTCAAACGTATCGCGCAATCGCACCAGGCGACCGCAACTGTCGTAATCCAGGTGGATACGGTTGTCATTGCGATCACCCATCATGCACAGACGTAGTCGCCTGGGGTTGTCAGGCGAGGGGTGGAACAAGCGGTAAAGGCCTTTGTCGATGTCCTCCAGCAGCAACTCATTGTGTATGGAACGGCGCACACTCAGGCCTTCGGCGACGCTGAAAACCGCATCACCGAGAGCAATTGATCCCATGTCAATCAAACGTGCCTGCTCGTCGGTGAATAGCAGTCGTTCATTGCCGTCCGGATCAAGAACGATCTCTACCACGACCTCGTACTCGACACTCCAGCGAGCGCCGAACAGTCCGTCGAGGCGATCGTCGCGGCTGTTGTAGAACCGCTGCCAGTCCAACGGCAGCAAGGCCTGGACGCTGAAGTCGAGCTCGTCACCACCGCTGAGGATTTTGGCGCCTGTCGCCGCGTGCACCGGGTTAGGTGAGCCGGACATCGCTTGGACCAAGGCACCGGTTACCTGGCTCGTGGCGAAACTGGTGACACCCCCAATCAACATGCACCCAAACTTGCTATAAAACTTCCCCCCCCGCCCCCGCAACATCATCAACGCCGTAATCGCCAGGCCGATCCCCGGTGTCTTGCCGCTGCGGATCTCGCGCACCACGATCGGCCCGCCGCCGATGCGCACGTTGTTCGACACCAGTCCGCCATCGACGATCACCGCCTCGCAGGTGCTGCGATCGCCGCTGCGACAGGCCGGGTGGCCGTTGATCAGCACCTTGCTCGAGCCCTCGGCCAGGTACTGCGGCGGCATCGGCGGGTGCTTGGTGCACAGCACCTTGTCGTCGGGGGCTTCCTGGGTGTTGGGCGCGGGGCTGGCGACGGTCGGCCGCCACATCTGCGAGAAGAAGCCCTTGGCCATGTCGAGGAAGGTCTCTTCCTGCTCCTCGGCCTGCGCGCCACCACCCCCGCCACTGGACGGTGCCGAGGGGGCGGTGACCACGCCGGCCGCGCGTGCGGCGCGCTTGCCGTTGGTCTTGGTGTTGGGCGAGCCACTGACGATGGTGGCCTGCACGGTCGGCGGGAACAGGGCGTTGCCGATGCCCTCGCATAATCGACTGAGCCCGGTGTCCGCGCCGGTCTTGGCCATGACCACGCCGACCACCAGGCCCACCACCGCGCCGAGCACGAAACAGCCCAGGCCGCCGGTGACCACGGTAAGGCCCAGTGCCGCGGCCACCGCGGCGGTGGCCAGGGCGCCGATGGCGACGTTGGCGGCCACTTCCAGCACGCCGCCGATGATGTCGGCCATCACCGAGGTGTGCAACAGCGCATCGCCCTCGCGGGCGGCCCAGAGTGCGTCGGACATCCGCTACGTCAACCCAGGTTGTCGAAGGCGAGGGACTGCTTGAGCGTCGCCCAGTGCGCGGCCTCGGCCTCGCCCAGCGGGGTTGGCTTGACGTAGCTCAGGGCGAACATCTTGCGCGTGCCCGGCAGCACCAGCGCCAGCTGGTACTGGTAGACCTTCTCCTGGCCCTTGCTGAACTGGCTGCTCAGCTCGATCGCCTCGATCGGCTGGGCCGCGCCCACCTGGGTGGCGCGGGCCGGCTGGAACTGCAGGTCCTTGACCTGCTGCTGCAGGCGCTGCAGCTGGCCGTCGAAGTTGCTCTGCAGGGTCTCGCCCTCTTCGAGCAGGCTGCGGCTGACGATCAGCGAGGTGCCCAGGGCCTCGAAGCGCAGGATGTTGATGCTGGTGTCGCGTACCTGCGCGTCGGGCAGGGCGAAGCGGAATTCGTTGAGGCGGTAACTCATGGTTCGGTCTCGTTACTTGCCGGCGGCGGGGAAGAGGGCCTTCACTGCGCCGTCGATGGTCGATTTCACGCCCTGGTTCTTCGGGTCGGTCTGGGCGCCGCTGCCCACGTTCAGGTCCAGGGTGCCACCGGTGTTGATCTCGGCGTCGGCGTTGGCGTGGAAGCTGAACTGCTCGCAGCTGATGTTGATCTGCCCGCTGGCGTTGAGCTCGATCACGCTCTTGCCGCAGACCAGGCGCAGGTTCTCGCCGACTTCGATCAGGTAGCTGGTGCTGACGCTGTCGGTCTTGCTGGCGCCGACCAGCAGCATGTCGTCGCGGCGCACGGCGCGGATGCGGTCCTGGCCGATGGTGATGGTCTCGAGCATGCCGACGGTCTGGTTGCGGTTGATGCCCACCGACAGCGTCTCGCTCTGCTCGACCACGGTGTCCATGTTGCGCTCGGCGTGCACGTACAGCTGTTCGGCGCCCTTCTTGTCCTCCATGCGGATTTCATTGAAGTTGGCCGGGCTGCCGCCCTTGCTCGAGCGGCTCTTCATGCCGCTCTGGGTGGCGCCGCCGGGCAGGTCGTAGGGCACCGTCTGTTCGGCGTTGTACACCCGCCCGGTGATGATCGGCCGGTCGGGGTCGCCTTCGAGGAAGCTGACGATGACCTCCTGGCCGATCCGCGGCACCTGGATCGAGCCCCAGTTCTTGCCCGCCGTGGCTTGCGACACGCGGATCCAGCACGAGCTGTTCTCGTTGGACTGGTCGTGGCGGTCCCAGTGGAAGTGCACCTTGACCCGACCGTACTGGTCGGTCCAGATCTCCTCGCCGGACGGGCCGACCACCACGGCGGTCTGCGGCCCCTTGACGATCGGCCGCAGGGTGCTGCCCACCGGGCGGTAGCTCTGCTGCGCGTCGATGCAGCTGAGGTTGCTCTCGAACTGCGCCGCGCCGCTGCCGCCACCGCTTTCCAGGCGCTCCTGGTGCACGTAGTAGCGGGCGGCGACGATCAGGTACTCGCGGTTCTGGTCCTGGCGGCTGAAGTTGCTCAGGCTGAACAGGTGACCGCTGCCCAGGCCCCGGGCATTGCCGCGCAGCTCGACCCGCTCGTGCAGGCTCTGCAGCGACTCCAGGCGGGTGCGCGCGTAATGCTCGCCGTCCTGGGTCTGCTCATAGGCGCCGGGGTAGTCGTACAGCGGGTAGTCGCCGGCCTGGTGCGGGCGCGGCATGGCCGAGCGCACGTCGATGCGCGCGCTGGGGCGCTGGAAGTCATAGTCGTTGAGCTCCAGGGAGCCCGACTGGACTTCCTGGGCCAGGTGCCAGTCGTTGATATGGTCGCGCTCGCGGTGCTGGCCGTCCGGCGGGTAGTAGGGCACGGTCTCGTAGCCTGGTGCCTTCTGGTGCGCGCCGTAGGCGTCGGCCAGCACCAGCACGTGGCGTTCCTGCTCGTGGCGGAAGAAGTAGTAGATGCCTTCTTCCTCCATCAGGCGGCTGACGAAGTCGAAGCTGGTCTCGCGGTACTGCACGCAGTACTCGCGCTCGCGGTAGTTGCGGCTGAGCAGGTCCTCGAAATCCGAGAAGCCCAGGTCGCGGAACACCTGCTTGATGATCTGCGGCGCGCTCAGGTGCTGGAAGATCCGGCAGTCGCTGGTGCGCGTCAGCAGCCACAGCCACGGACGCAGGGTGACCCGGTAGGCGGCGAACTGGCCCTGGTCCACCGACTGGCTGCAGCGGGCGACGATGCCGTGGAAGTGCCGCGAGGTGCCGACGCTCTGCTGCACGCTCAGGCTCATGGGCTTGCCCAGCAGCTGGTTGAGGTCGATGGCCGGGTCGTCGCTGGTCAGCTGCAGCTCGTAGTCGAACAGGCGGCCGAGCTCCTCGCTGCCGCCCATCTCGGCAAGGATCAGCTTGTCCGGCCCCAGGGGGCTGTTGATCTGCGCCAGGCGCGTGAACTGCTTGAACAGCATGGTCGGTCCTGTCAGTCGGCGGCGCCGAAGTCATAATGCAGGTCATTGTCGCGGCGGCTGATGCTGACGCTGGCCAGCGGCTTGCCCTCGAGCAGGCGGGTCAGGAACTCGCGGCTCATGTCCGGCAGCAGGCCGTTGGTGAGGATGGCGTCGATCATGCGGCCACCGCTTTCGGTCTCGCTGCAGCGCGAGACGATCAGCTCGACCACGCCGTCGTCGTAGGCGAAGCCGACCTTATGTGTGCCTTCCACGCGCTTGCGGATGCGCTCAAGCTGCAGGCGGGTGATGGCCTTGAGCATGGTGTCGCTGAGCGGGTAGTAGGGGATGGTCACCAGGCGGCCGAGCAGCGCCGGCGGGAAGATCTCCAGCAGCGGCTTGCGCAGCGAGGTGGCCACGGCCTCCGGATCGGGCAGGGCCTGCGGGTCCTTGCAGATGTTGGCGATCAGCTCGGTGCCGGCGTTGGTGGTGAGCAGGATCAGGGTGTTGCGAAAATCGATCTGGCGGCCTTCGCCGTCTTCCATCACGCCCTTGTCGAACACCTGGAAGAAGATCTCGTGCACGTCGGGGTGGGCTTTTTCCACCTCGTCCAGCAGCACCACACTGTACGGGCGACGGCGCACCGCTTCGGTCAGCACACCGCCCTCGCCGTAACCGACGTAGCCGGGTGGCGCGCCCTTGAGGGTGGAGACGGTGTGGGCTTCCTGGAACTCGCTCATGTTGATGGTGATCAGGTTCTGCTCACCGCCGTACATCGCTTCGGCCAGGGCCAGCGCGGTTTCGGTCTTGCCCACGCCGGAAGTGCCGGCGAGCATGAACACGCCGATGGGTTTGTTCGGGTTGTCGAGGCCGGCGCGGGAGGTCTGGATGCGCTTGGCGATCATCTTCAGCGCGTGGTCCTGGCCGATGATGCGCTTGGCCAGGTGGCTGTCGAGGTTGAGCACGGTCTCGATCTCGTTGCGCGCCATGCGGCCCACCGGGATGCCGGTCCAGTCGGCGACCACCGAGGCCACCGCCTGGTAGTCCACGGTCGGCAGGATCAGCGGGCTTTCGCCTTGCAGCTGGCTCAGACGCTGCTGCAGGTCGACGAGTTTTTCGCGCAGTTCATGGCTGCCCTGCACGTCCACTTCCTGATCGACCACGCCGACCTGTTCACGTAGTTGCGCGCGGGTGGCCAGCAGCTCGTCGACCAGGGCTTTCTCTTCGGCCCAGCGGCTCTCGAGGGCGGCCAGGCGCTCGCGTTCCTCGGTCAGCAGGTTGTCGGCCTGGGCCTGGCGCTGCTCGGTCTTGACGCCGATGGCGGCTTCGCGGGCAATGATCTGCAGTTCCACCTCCAGCGCCTCGATGCGCCGACGGCTGTCGTCCACCTCGGCCGGCACCGCGTGCAGGCTGATGGCGACGCGGGCGCAGGCGGTGTCGAGCAGGCTCACCGACTTGTCCGGCAGCTGGCGCGCCGGGATGTAGCGGTGCGACAGCTTCACGGCGGCTTCCAACGCTTCGTCGAGGATCTGCACCTGGTGGTGCTTCTCCATGGTCGAGGCCACGCCGCGCATCATCAGCAGTGCCTTGGCCTCGCTCGGCTCGTCGACCTGGACCACCTGGAAGCGGCGGGTCAGGGCCGGGTCCTTCTCGATGTGTTTCTTGTACTCGGCCCAGGTGGTCGCGGCCACGGTGCGCAGGCTGCCACGGGCCAGGGCCGGTTTGAGCAGGTTGGCGGCGTCACCGGTGCCAGCCGCGCCGCCGGCGCCGACCAGGGTGTGGGCTTCGTCGATGAACAGGATGATCGGCTTGGGCGAGGCTTGCACGTCCTCGATCACCTGGCGCAGGCGCTGTTCGAACTCGCCCTTCATGCTGGCGCCGGCCTGCAGCAGGCCGACGTCCAGGCTGCGCAGCTCGACGTCCTTCAGTGCCGGCGGCACGTCGCCGGCGACGATACGCAGGGCGAAGCCTTCGACCACGGCGGTCTTGCCGACGCCGGCCTCGCCGGTGAGGATCGGGTTGTTCTGGCGGCGGCGCATGAGGATGTCGACCAGCTGGCGGATCTCCTCGTCACGGCCGACGATGGGGTCGAGCTTGCCGCTGCGGGCCTGCTCGGTGAGGTCGACGGTGAAGCGCTTGAGCGCCTCCTGCTTGCCCATCGCCGCCGGAGCCATGGCGCCGCTGGCCTCTCCCGGCGCGGCGGCGCTGAAGCCGTCGCTGGCGGCCAGGTTGTTTTCCGGCGAGTCGCCGACGTACTCGTCGAAGCGCTCGCTCAGGGCTTCGATCTTCAGCTTGGCGAACTCGCCGGACAGCCCCAGCAGCGCGTTGCGCAGGCTCGGGGTCTTGAGGATGCCGACCAGCAGGTAGCCGGTGCGCACCTGGCTTTCGCCGAACATCAGGCTGCCGTAGACCCAGCCGCGCTCGACGGCCTCTTCCACCTGGGAGGACAGGTCGGTGATCGAGGTCGAGCCCCGTGGCAGGCGGTCCAGGGCGTCGGTCAGGTCGCGGGCCAGGCGCGCCGGCTCGACGTTGAACTGGCGGATGATGCGGTGCAGGTCGCTGTCCTGCAGTTGCAACAGCTGGTGCAGCCAGTGCGCCAGCTCGACATAGGGGTTGCCCCGCAGCTTGCAGAACACCGTGGCGGCCTCGATGGCCTTGTAGGCGACGCTGTTGAGTTTGCCGAACAGCGCGGCGCGGCTGATTTCACCCATGGTCCTGACTCCTTGTGTGGGGCGCGGCGACTGGCTGGTCGGCGTAGTACCGGGCCAGCTTCAGGTCGCGTGCATCGTGCGAGGGGCGGCCGAGCCAGGTGTCGAACCCCAGGCGCTGACCGGCATTGAGTTGCAGCGCGGGCACCTGGCCCTGCGCGAGGATGAGGTTGAGGTCCCAGTCCAGTTCCTGGCCCAGGTACTCGGCGACCCAGGCCGCCAACTCGATAAACGCCTGCCCGCCGGGGAGCAGGGCGTGGTACTGGTCGAGGGTCAGCGGGCCCAGGCACAAGCGGAACTTGTGCTGGCGGTCCCAGACGTAACGGCCCAGGCACAGGTCCACTCCGAGGCGGTTGGCGCGCACGCCCAGTTGGCTGCGCTCGGGCAGCTCCAGCCACTGGCCGACGTATTCCTCGAGCTGCACCGGCACGCCGAAATAGCTCGACAGGATGCTGCACAGACCGTCCGGGTAGCGGGTCTGCGCCGCCAGGTGGCCGGACCAGTGCAGCTTGGCGGTGTCGGCCAGCGGCCCCTGGCCTTGCAGTTCCGGCTGGCCGCGGCCACTGAGGGCGGCCAGGCGCGCGGCCCAGTAGTCGTCGCCGGGGCGGTCGTGGCTGACGGTCGGCCGGGCCTCGGCCCAGGCACGGTAGAACAGGCTCAGCAGGCGATGGTGGAAGATGTCGAGGAAGCGCTTGCTGGTCGGGTCGGCGTGGTTGCGCTGGCGTTCGCGCATGTACTCGGTCAGGTGCAGCGGCAGTGGGCCGTTGGGGCCGCCGAGGCCGAAGAAGAACTGCTCCAGGCGCGCCGGCTGATCGTCGTTGGCCGTGACCGAGGCCAGCGTTGCCGGGGCGAAGCTGCAATCCAGGCGCTGGCCCAGGCGCACCGGCTCATCGGCCAGGCGCAGCGAATGGCCGAAGCGCGGCAGCTCGGGGTTTTCCGCCTCGAGGCGGCGCAACGCCTGGAAGAAGTCGTACTCCCAGGGCTCTGCCTGCATGGCCTGTAGCGTGTTCACAGGGTCGGCCTGCGCCCGGGCTTGGCTTTCCAGCGCATGATCTCGCCACGTTCGCTGGTGCGCAGCACGGTTTCGGTGAAGCTGTTGATCGACACGTAGCGGGTCAGGAAACGCTCGAACACCGCGCCCAGGAGGAACACGCCGGTGCCGCGGAAGGCGTTTTCGTCGAACGTCAGGGTAATCTCCAGGCCACGGCCGAAGACGATCGGGCCGGGCATCGGCAGGCGCCGGGTGCAGGGCTTGCAGCTGACCTCGCGCAGGCCGTCGATCTGCAGTTGCAGGGCACTGTCCTGCTGGTCGCCGTACAGGCGCAGCAGTTCGCGCAGGGCGGCGGCGCCCTGGCCCTGTTCGGCCAGGGACAGGTAGTTCAGCGACAGTTGGCTGATCAGGCGCCAGGCCCGGTTGTCGTGGGCATGGCTGGCCTTCGGTCGGCTGGGGCCGGCCAGGCAGCGCACCGCGGACACCGGCGCGCTGTCGGCCAGGCTGAAGTCGCTGCGCCCGTCGCCGACGTTCATGAACAGCGGCAGGTCGCGGTTGCTGCACAACGCGCTGATGCCCAGCTGGCGCAGGTCGTGGCGGTACGGCGCCTGGTGTCCGTCGACCAGGCTGACGAAGGTCTCGCTGCCCATGTAGCTGGAGCGCGTGCCGTTGCGTCGCTGCTCGCTGGACAGCACCCGTGGCTCGCGGCGGACGATGTAGTAGGCCTGGTCACGGCCGTAGCGCGACGGGTCGCGCACGGCGTAGAACGGCAGGAACGCCTGGTCCGGTCCGGTGCCGTGGCCGCTGACCTGCTGCAGCGAGTGGATCTCGAAGTCGGTAGGCCGGGTGCGGTCGGCGATCACATGGTGCTCGTGGACCCGGTCGGTCAGGTGGATGCGGTCGACCCGGCGCGGGAACAGGTTGATCGCCGGGGTGCAGAACGGCACGAACTGCGCGCTGCCCACGCTGCTTTCCAGCGCGGCGTCGAAGCGCTCGAACAGCACCAGCAGCTCCAGTTCCTGGCCATCGCAACGTTTGACCGCGCGCTCCAGCCCGGCGAAATCGACGAACAGGAAACGCTGCGGCAGGGCGAAGTACTCCTGCAACAGGCGATAGCCCTGGAACGCCTGGGGCACCACCGGCAACGCCGCTTCGCGGTCGTCGAAGCCGCACGGCAGCAAGGCTTGTTCGACCGGGATGCGCTCGACCCAGTCGGCCCCGGGCTGGCGCACGAACACCGCGCAGGCGCTGCCCAGCAGTTGTTCGTACAGACGGAATGGGGTTTCGTCGGCGCCATTGAGGTACAGCGGCAGGTGCGTCAGCGGCAGGCTGTTGAACGGGATTTCCGCGCCGCTGCGCAAGGTCAGGCGCAGGCCGGCGCGGGCCTTCGGTTCGCTGGCGGCCAGGCGCCCGAGCACGGCGCCGGGGTTGCCGAAGTATTCGGCGCGGGCCACCTGCAGCGGCCACAGGGTCACGTCCTGGGTGCTGCGAAATTCGCACGGCGTCTGCGAGTTGCGGCCGAGGTTGGCGCGCAGCACGCTGTCACGGGGCAGCTGGAAACCGGCGGCCAGCGAGCCCTCGTCGGGGTCGGTCTGCAGTTGCACCACGGTCATCGACGGGGTCGGCGCCAGGTAGTGCGGATAGGCGATTTCCAGCAGGTTGTGGGTGAAGGTCGGGTATTCGGCGTCGAGTTTCAGCTGCACCCGCGCGGTGAGGTAGGCGAAGCCTTCCAGCAGGCGCTCGACATAGGGGTCGGCGCATTCGATCCCGGACAGCGTCAGGCGCCCGGCAATCTTCGGGTATTCCTTGGCGAACTCGGCGGCACCCTCGCGGATGTGCTGCAGTTCCTGGTTGTACAGCTCGAGCAGGCGCGGGTTCATGCGCGTCTCCGGCGGTCGGCGGGGGCCACGCGCACGTGCCCGGACTCGAGGTCCACGTCGGTCTGCAGCAGCAGCGGCAGGGCCGCCGGCTGGGCCCAGAGGTCGCCTTCGATCTCGAAGCTCAGGGCGTTGGCGTTCATCTCGCCGGGCGCGGCCTGGGCGCGCACCTTCAGGGTATGGGCGAGGATACGCGGCTCGTAGGTGGCGATGGCCTGGTGGATGATGCGTTCGAGCGCGTTGAGGTCGATGTTCGACGCGCTGTTACCAGCCAATGCGGGCAGGCCGTAGTTGATCACCGAGGCGCCTGCCGGTGAATTCAGCGTGGCGCCGGTGTCGAGCAGCGAGGTGGTGTTGAGCAGCCAGGCCAGGTCGCGCAGCACCGAGGCCTTGAGTTGCGACAGGCTGAGCACGCGCTTGTCGGGGGCTTCCTGCGGATTGCCCGGGTCGTCGTCGGTCAGGCGATCCAGCAGCGAGGGCTGCAGGCGGTCGCGGGTGGCGATCTCGGCTACCACTGGAACAGCCCCACGAAGTCCTTCTGATCTACAGGGCCTGTCGAGCAACTGCCACCCTTCGCGAGAATCGAAGGCTCAAGGCTGGCCCCTACCAGGCGTACGGCCTGATACTGGCTATTGCACCGGCCGGGCTGCGACGGGTCGGCCTCCACATGGCTGACGATGATGATCTGCGAACCATTGAAATGCTCGACGCGAGGCTTGCCAGTCAGCCGCTCCGGACTGAGCTGGCAGGGCCAAGGCATGTCCAGCTCAAGCAACGACTGATCGGCCTTGCGCAATGCGCAGCGACCTTCGTGGTTCACCAACGACAGCGTCTGGGCCGCAAGATTGACCTGAAGGTCTTGGGGGGTGCCAGTCGAGCTCTGCTGAGCGCATGCATTCAGGGCAAGCGCGATCAACAGGCCAGGGACGACTTTGCGCAGTCTTTTCATTTCAGCTCCCAGAACCATACAGCCTTGGAGCGATGGGCCTGGTCGGCAAAGTAGCCGGTTACCCGACCTCGATCCCAGAGGTCGATGTGATCGCCGGTGCGGTTCTCGTATGACTGCCCTGCACGGGCGAAGCAGTCCTTGAAAAAGATGATGCCGCGTTTCTCATTGAGTTTCAGACGGTCATTCGCACTGCCACTCAGTTGCAGAGGCGCGCCGAGATGGTGTTTCCACAGCCAGTTCGCCAGTGACTCCGCGCCCCTGGCGTGGTCATGGGCACAGCGTGGCTCGCTGTAGGTTCTGGCATTGACCTTGATCGTGTGTTCACCATTGAGGGCGATGCTCATGCGGATGGCGCACTGGTTGTCCCAGCCTCCATCGCAAGGCGAGGATTCGCTCGGATAGGCATTCCACAGATTGATGAAGGAAGGCTTGGCCATGATGTTCACCGTGGGCGGGTGAGGCGTGGGGAAGGGCGCCCGCGCCGCCTGGGGCGGCACGGGCGCGGTCGGTCAGATCTTGACGTTGGAGCGGATGTTCCAGCCGTACTTGATCGGGCCGCCTTCCTTGGTGCCGTCGGCCTTCTGCGGCTGGTAGTCGACAGTGACCTTGGCGAAGTTCAGGGTCACGTTCTCGGTCAGGCGGTCGTCGCTGCCCGAGCCGCCGGTGCTCAGCGAGCTGATGATCACCTCTTCGAGGTTGATGATCAGGTACTCGACCTGGCTTTCACCACCGGCCTTGCGCACGGTCAGCTTGACCTTGTCGATGTGCTTGCCGCTGGAGCAGTGGGCCATCAGGTTGGGGCTGGATTTATCGATGTACTTGGTGATCGACAGGTCCTGGATGTTGACCTTGCCCGAGCCGCCACCGCTGCCCAGGTGCATGTTGCCGGACTGGGACATGCCCCAGCTCCAGTTGAGCACGTCGATTTCGTCCTTGTGGGCCTTGTCGTGGGACTCGCCCTTGATGTCGCCGATCTTGATGAAAATATCTACAGCCATGATGTCCTCGGAATTTCCAGTCGGTTGGCGGTGCTATTGGGGCTGCTGTGCAGCCCATCGCGGGACAAGCCCGCTCCTACAGGATTTGTGCAGCCTTTGTAGGAGCGGGCTTGTCCCGCGATGGGGCGCGCAGCGGCCCCGTTCAGGCTTAGGCCCCTTTGGCCGAAGGCAGCTTCGACACCAGGCGCAGCGACACGGTCAGCCCTTCGAGCTGGTAGTGCGGGCGCAGGTAGAAGCGCGAGTTGTAGTAACCCGGGTTGCCTTCGACTTCCTCGACCACCACTTCGGCGGCCGCCAGCGGGTGCTGGGCCTTGGTGGTCTCGGTGGAGTGCGCCGGGTCGCCGTCGACGTAGTTGAGGATCCAGTCCTGCAGCCAGCGCTGCATCTCGTCCTTTTCCTTGAACGAGCCGATCTTGTCGCGAACGATGCACTTCAGGTAATGGGCGAAGCGGCAGGTGGCGAACAGGTACGGCAGGCGCGCGGCCAGGTTGGCGTTGGCGGTGGCGTCCGGGTCGTCGTATTCGGCCGGCTTCTGCAGCGACTGGGCGCCGATGAAGGCGGCGAAGTCGGTGTTTTTCTTGTGCAGCAGCGGCATGAAGCCGTTCTTCGCCAGCTCCGCCTCGCGGCGGTCGGAGATGGCGATCTCGGTCGGGCACTTCATGTCCACGCCACCGTCGTCGGTGGGGAAGGTGTGCGCCGGCAGGCCTTCGACTTCGCCGCCGGATTCCACGCCGCGGATACGCGAGCACCAGCCGTAATGCTTGAACGAACGGTTGATGTTCACCGCCATGGCGTAGGCGGCGTTGGCCCAGGTGTACTTGCTGCTGTCGGCGCCGTCGGTGTCTTCCTCGAAGGCGAAGGCCTCCACCGGGTCGGTCTTGGCGCCGTAGGGCAGGCGCGCCAGGAAGCGCGGCATGGTCAGGCCGATGTAGCGCGAGTCTTCCGATTCACGCAGCGAGCGCCAGCCGGCGTATTCCGGGGTGGTGAAGATCTTGGTCAGGTCGCGCGGGTTGGACAGCTCCTGCCACGAGCCCATGCCCATCACCGTCGGCGAGGCGGCGGAGATGAACGGCGCGTGCATCGAGGCGCAGACCTTGGACACTTCGCCCAGCAGCTCGACGTCGGGTGGCGACTGGTCGAAGTAGTAGTCGCCCACCAGGCAGCCGTAGGGCTCGCCACCGAACTGGCCGTATTCCTCTTCGTAGAGCTTCTTGAACACCGGGCTCTGGTCCCAGGCGGTGCCCTTGAACTTCTTCAGGGTCTTGTGCAGGTCGTTCTTCGAGATGTTGAGCACGCGGATCTTCAGCTGCTCGTCGCTCTCGGTGTTGTTGACCAGGTAGTGCAGGCCGCGCCAGGCGCTTTCCAGTTTCTGGAAGTCATCGTGGTGGATGATCTGGTTGACCTGGGCGGTGAGCTTTGCGTCGATGGCGGCAATGATCTGCTCGATCGAGCCGATGGCATCGTTGGAGACCAGGCTGGTCTGCGCCAGGGCCTGCTCGCGCGAGGGTGCGCACGGCGCTCTCGACGGCTTCCTTGGCCCGCTCGGTCTTGGGCTTGAATTCCTGCAGCAGGAGACTGGCGAACTCGCTCGGGTCCTGGGTGGCCGCCTGCGGGGCCTGGCTGTCGCGCAACGGATCGTTCATGGTCGGTCTCCTCAGGCCTTCGGCTCGGTGTCGGCAGGTTTCGGCGCGCTGGCCAGGGCCTGGAGCAGGGCCGGGTCCTTGATGGCCTTGAGGATGATGTCCTCGGCGCCGGTCTTGCCGTCCATGTAGGTCAGCAGGTTGGCCAGCTGGGTGCGGGCCTCGAGCAGCTGGTTCAGGGCATCGACCTTGCGCGCCACGGCGGCGGGGCTGAAGTCGTCCATGCTCTCGAAGGTGATGTCCAGGCTAAGGTTGCCTTCACCGGTCAGCTCGTTGGGCACGTTGAACGCCACGCGGGGCTTCATGGCCTTCAGGCGCGAGTCGAAGTTGTCGACGTCGATCTCCAGGAACTTGCGGTCGGCCACGGCCGGCAGTGGCTCGGCGGGCTTGCCGGCGAGGTCCGAGAGCACGCCCATGACGAAGGGCAGCTGGACCTTCTTCTCGGCGCCGTACAGCTCGACGTCGTATTCGATCTGCACTCGCGGCGCACGGTTGCGCGCGATGAATTTCTGGGAGCTGTCTTTCGCCACGTTGTTCCTCCTGGTCGCCGGTACGGCGGCTCTGTTTGTTGCGGGCGTCGGTGTTTAGGCGGCCGGAACGACGTCAGTCGTGTTCCGGGCCACGCAGGTTCTCGAATTGCGACATGCCATCGGGGATCAGGTCGCGGACTATGGTCGCGAAGTCGGCGTCGACCAGCTTCTTCGCCCGGCGCAGCAGCACCGGCAGCGGGCTGGAGGGCTCGTGGCGGGCGTAGTACTGGAGCACACGCTCGAGGCTCTGCAGCACGTCATCGCGGCTGTTCACCTCGCCGGGGCGCGCCGCGACAGCCGCGGCACGTGGCGCGGCGACGGCGGGCTGCGGGTCGTCATTGGCGCCGGGCGCCGTCACTTCGTCCATGCTCGCGCTGACCGGCGCCGAGCCTTCCGGGCTGTAGTCGGTCAGCACCTGCTGGACCTGGCGCAGCGGCTGGCGCAGGGCGGACAGGTCGACGCCGCTGGCCGAGCCGACCTGGTCGTTGACCCGGCTCTCGATGGTGTCCAGGGCTTCGCGGGCCAGTTGCAGGGCCTGGCGGCATTGCGCGAGCTGCTCGGGGTCGGCGTCGCGCAGGGCGGCGGCCAGTTCCTCGGCGCTCAACTGCTCGCTGGCGAAGTGCTGCACGCCCGCCGCATGCAGGGCGGCACGCAGGGTGACCGGGCCGAAGGTGCGCGAACGCACCAGCACGGCGTCGCGCAGCAGGGCGATGTTGGTGTCGCAGGTGAGTCCGGCCAGGGCGTTGACGCGCACGGTAGGGTCGTTGTCGTCGGCGGCGTCCAGCTGCGGGTGCAGGTGCAGCCAGTATTCGCCCAGCAGATCGCGGATCAGTTCGAGGCTCGCGGCCAGGCCCGGCAGGCCGTGCAGGGCCAGGTTGGCCTGGACCAGAAAGTGGGTGATGCGCAGGTCCTTGCTGCGTTGCAGCAGGCCTGTGCAGGACTGTTCGATGGCGCGCCACTGCGGCGGTTCGGCCGGCTGCACGGCGTCGCCCATCACACGCTCGGGGCGGCCCTGGGCATCACGTTCCAGTTGCAGGAAATCGGCATCGTATTCGAGGTCGTCGCCGCACGGAAAGTCTGCGGAAACAGCGGCGAGCAGCTGCGGTGAGTTCACCAGAAATCGATCTCCATATCGGCCCTTGGTGAGGGCGTCGTTTGCGCCAAGTTGCAAATGTGAAATGGCGCACAAACTTGTCAAAGAATGCGAAGTTGATATCACTGTGATATCACTTTGGCACTCTTAAGTTGCGCATTTATGGTTTATTTCCAAATTGCTGTCAAGGTAAGCTACGCGCCGCGAAGGGCGACTGTGAACCAGTTGGCAGGTATTCGTGTCCATTGGTCAGGTGCCATCAAAGTGCCTTGCCGATAGGGTTTAATACGACCTTTCCGGGAAGCGAATTTCGGTGTGAGGCCCAGTACTTACAAGGGTTTAGCCGGAAAGCGGGGTCGGGCTCGCGAATCCACTCAAATGGATGTGTGAGTGTTTCATATATATGCAAGGAGGCGTGATGGCACTTTGCCTGACCATTACCAGTTATCACAAGATCACCCCTGGGCAATGCCCGGAGAAGTTGCTGGAAAACGGTGCCATCAGCGTAGGTCGTGCGGCGGATAATGACTGGGTACTTCCCGATCCGGAACGCCTTGTTTCTTCGAAACATTGTGTGATCCAGTTCAAGGATGGCCGCTATTACTTGACCGATAACAGCACCAACGGCGTGGAACTGGTGCATGCCGGTATTCGCCTGCGTCGCGGTAACAGCGAGCCGCTGATGGATGGCGAAGTTATTCGAATTGGCGATTACGAAATCCAGGCGCGCATCGACGCAGGCCTGTCGATTCCGCTCGCCGGGCAGCCGCAAGCCCACAGTTTCGAAGCCCTGATGGCCAACCAGGTGGCCGCCCCGAGCGCGCCCATCGTCGGCGCGCCGGCCGCATTCCTGCAGGGGGCGTCGAGCCACGATACCCTGCCGGACCTGTTCGACTTTCTTGGCCCATCCACTGTGCCTCCGGTCAGCCAGCCGGATCATGTCCCCGCCCAGCAGCATGACTTCCGTCCGCCCACGCCAGTGGCGCCGCCGCCTGCGCCAGTGCCGGCCGCCATGCCCGCCGCGCCGGGCATGATCCCCGATGACTGGAACCTGCTCGACGAAACCCCCGTCGTTGCCCCCCAGCCTGCGCCTGTCATCGCGCCGCCCCTGCCAGAGCCGGTGATACCGGCTGCACCCGTCGCCATGCCCCCGGCACCGCCAGTCGCTGTGCCTGCGCCCGACCCGGTTGGCGCCGGCGATGCCTTGCTGCAGGCCTTCCTGCGTGGCGCGGGCATCGAGCACCTGCGCATCGACGCGGCCGATGCCGCCGCGCAGATGGAGGCGGTCGGGCGCAGCTACCGCCTGATGGTCGAGGGTCTGATCGACGTGCTGCGCGCACGCAGCAGCCTGAAGGGCGAGTTCCGCATGCAGCAGACCACCATCGCCCCGGTGCGCAACAACCCGCTGAAGTTCGCCCCCAACGCCGACGAAGCGCTGTTGCTGCTACTGCGCGAGGGCAACCAGGCGTTCATGGCCCCGGACCAGGCGGTGCGCGACAGTTTCGACGACCTGCGCGCCCACCAGCTGGCGGTGATGGCGGGGGTCGAGGCGGCCATCAAACACCTGCTCGAGCGCTTCGAGCCGGCCCGCCTGGAGCAGCGCCTGGCGCCCGCCGCCGGGCTGGCCAAGCTGTTCGGCGGTTCGCGCCAGGCCCACTGCTGGCAGCAGTTCACCGAGCTCTACAGCCAGATTTCCCGGGAAGCCGAAGACGACTTCCAGGACCTGTTCGGTCGCGAGTTCAGTCGCGCCTACGAGGCCCATAGTCAACGCATTCAACGCTCCTGAGGCCAACGCCCGGAGCACAGGAAGAACACAGGACGTCATGAGGACGAGGATGAGTGCAACGAGACTGATCGCAGCCCTGGCCATGGTGCTGCTCAGTGCCTGCAGCAAGGACAGCCCGGTCGAGCCCGCCGTTACCGACGCGGCGCCGGCGGCCACGGGTATCACCCTGTACTTCAGTGCCGCGGCCGGGCTCAACCCGGGCGCTGGTGGCACGCCCGCGCCGGTGCGGGTACGCATCTACGAGTTGAAGAACAGCGCCGCCTTCGCCCGCGCCGACTATTTCGCCCTGGCCGAGCGTGCCCAGGCCACCCTGGCCGCCGACCTGATCGACCAGGACGAGGTCCTGCTCCAGCCCGGCGAGCAACTGCGCCTTGAGCGTCCGCTCGACCCGGCCACGCGCCAGGTCGGCCTGGTGGTCGGCTACCGCGAGGTCGACCAGGCCCAGTGGCGCAGCGTGCTGCCGGTGCCGCCTCGTGACTATCAGATCAGCCTCGATGTGCGCGCCGTGCGCAGCGCCGTGGCCACCCCACAACCTGAGCCTGCCCGCTAGGCAATCGGAGAACCCATGTCCTGGAACAATCGCGTGGTCTGGTCGGAAGGGATGTTCATCACCACCCAGCACTTCCAGCAGCACGACCGCTACCTGGAAAATTTCGTCGACGCCCGCAACCGGCCCCTCAGCGCCGCCGCCTGGGGTTTTTCCGAGCTGTTGGTCGACCAGGGCCTGCTGGCCCAGGGCAAGCTGGCGATCCTCAGCGCCCGTGGCCTGTTGCCGGACGGCACGCCGTTCGATATCCCGCGTGACGACCTGCCGCCTGCGCCGCTGGAGATTCCCGACGACCTGCGCAACGGCGTGATCTACCTGGGCCTGCCGCTCAAGCGCGCCGGTGCCCGCGATACCGTCGACGACGGTGAAATACCTGATGGTGCGCGCTATGTCAGCCGTATCAGCGAAGTCCGCGACGACAACGCCCCGTTCGAGAACCGCGCGCCGTTGGCCCTGGGCAGCCGCGCCCTGCGCCTGCTGCGCGCCGAGGACGGCCTGAGCGACTATGCCGCGCTGGGCGTGGTGCGCATCCGGGAGAAGCGCGCCGACCGCGCCCTGGTGCTGGATGACGGTTACATCCCGCCGCTGCTCGATGTGACCGCCAGCAACCTGCTGTCGGGGTTCCGTGGCGAACTGCTTGGCCTGCTGCACCAGCGCGGCGAGGCTTTGGCCGGGCGCGTGGTGGCTTCGGCCAACGGCGGTGCCTCGGAGATCGCCGACTTCATGCTGCTGCAACTGGTCAACCGCGCCCAGCCGCTGGTCGAGCACCTCAACCAGCTGACGCCGCTGCACCCCGAGCGGCTGTACAGCGAGCTGGTGGCCCTGGCCGGCGAGTTCGCCACCTTCACCCGTGAAGGTCGCCGCCCCGAGGCCTACCCGGTGTACCAGCACGACGACCTGGCGGCCACCTTCGCCCCGGTGCTGGCCGCCCTGCGCGAGGCCCTGTCGATGCTGATCGACAGCAAGGCCGTGGCCATCCCGCTGGTCGAGAAGGCCTACGGCATCCATGTCGGCATGCTGGCCGACCGCAGCCTGCTCGACAGCGCCAGCTTCGTCCTGGTGGTGCGCGCCGACGTGCCCAGCGAGACCCTGCGCAGCCGCTTCGGCCAGCAGAGCAAAATCGGCGCGGTGGAGCACATCCGCGACCTGGTCAACCTGCAGCTGCCAGGCATCGGCCTGCTGCCGTTGCCGGTGGCGCCACGGCAGATTCCGTTCCATGCCGGTTCCACCTACTTCGAACTCGACCGGGGGAGCGAGCACTGGAAGCAGCTGCAGCATTCCGGTGGTTTCGCCTTTTACGTCGCCGGCGAGTTCCCCGGCCTGAACCTGGCCTTCTGGGCGATTCGGGGATAACGCGATGGCGTTCGATCATGTCGCAACCTCGTGGGAGCGGGCTTGCCCCGCGATGCAAGCGACGCATTGCCTGGCACCGGCTGCGCCGGTGATCGCGAGGCAAGCTCGCTCCCACGCTGAACCTACCCGCTATCCAAGGACCGGAGACTAAGCCGCGATGCAATCGGACGATCCGTTGGCCAATGACCGCACCCAGTTCATGCCGCGCCCCGGTGGCCGAGGCCCGCAACCGGCCGCGCCCGGACCTGCGCAGGCGGCGCCGCCGCCACCGCTGAACGTGCCGGCCGAACCACTGGCGCCGGGCCAGGCGGCGGGCCTGAACCCGCTGGAGCAGGCTGCCGGCCCGCTGCTGGCGCTGCTCACCCGCCTGCGCAACACCATCGCCCACCCGGCGCCGGCCAGCCTGCGAGCGCAGCTGCTGGCCTACCTGCGCCAGTTCGAGGAGCGCGCCGAGGCCGCCGGGGTCGCGCGCAACGAGGTGCTGCTGGCGCGCTACGCGCTGTGCACCGCGCTCGATGAAGCAGTGCTCAGCACGCCATGGGGCAGCGCCAGCGACTGGGGCAAGCAGAGCCTGCTGATCACCGTGCACAACGAGGCCTGGGGCGGCGAGAAGGTGTTCCAGCTGATGGAGCACTGCCTGCAGAGTCCGCGTGAGCGCCTGCACCTGCTGGAGCTGTTGTACCTGTGCACCAGCCTCGGTTTCGAAGGCCGCTACCGGGTGATGAACGGTGGCCGAGCCCAGCTCGAGGCCCTGCGCGAGCGCACCGCCGCGACCATCCGCAGCGCCCGTGGCGACATCGAGCGCGAGCTTTCGCCGCACTGGCGTGGCGTCACCGTGACCCGTGACCGCCTGGCGCAGTTCGTGCCGCCCTGGGTCGGCCTGGCCCTGGCCCTCGCGCTGCTGTTGCTGGTGCTGTTCGGTCTGCGCCTGAAGCTGGCCGCTGACGCCGAACCGGTGTTCCGTGGCATCCATGCCCTGGGCGAGATCCCGGTGCAGGCCATGGACCGCCCGGTGGTGCAGCCAAAGCCTGTCGAGCGCCCGCGTCTGGCCGGTTTCCTGGCCGAGGACATCAAGGCCGGCCGGGTCGCCGTGGAGGATGCGGTGGACCGCTCGGTGGTGACCATCCGCGGCGACGAGCTGTTCGCCTCGGCCAGCGCCAGCATCAAGGGTGACTTCGAACCGCTCATGCTGCGCATTGCCGAAGCCGTCGCCAAGGTCAAGGGCAACGTCAAGGTCACCGGCCACAGCGACAACCAGCGCATCGCCACGCTGCGCTTCCCGTCCAACTGGGCGTTGTCCCAGGCCCGTGCCGAGGAGGTGAAGAACCTGCTCGCCGCCCGCACCGGCCAGCCCGGGCGTTTCAGCGCCCAGGGCCTGAGCGACACCGAGCCGCTGGCGTCGAACGACAGCGCGCAGGGCCGGGCGAAGAATCGCCGGGTTGAAATCACCGTTCTGGCGGAGGGCGTCGAGTGAAGGCGTTTTTCAGTTTTGTCATTCGCTGGGTGGTCCCGGTGCTGGGCCTGCTCGCCCTCAGCCTGATCATCTGGTTCCTTGGTCCGCTGCTCGATGCGCTGGTGCCGGTCGCGCCGCGCCTGGTGCTGATCGTCCTGCTGTTCGCGGTGTGGATTGCCTACCGCGTGTGGCGCATCGTCCAGGCCCGGCGCCAGGCGGCCAAGGTGATGCAGAGCCTGGCTGCCGAGACCGCGCCTGACCCTGCCGGCGTTGCCACCGCCGAAGAGCTGGCGACCCTGCGCCAGCGCATGGACGAGGCCTTGGTGCTGCTGAAGAAGGCGCGTCTGGGCGGTGACGAGCGACGCAACCTGTACGAGCTGCCGTGGTACGTGATCATCGGCCCGCCCGGCTCGGGCAAGACTACCGCGCTGGTCAACTCCGGCCTGCACTTCCCGTTGGCGGCGCAACTGGGCGAGGGCGCCATTCGTGGCGTGGGCGGCACACGCAACTGCGACTGGTGGTTCACCGACCAGGCCGTGCTGCTGGACACCGCCGGCCGCTACACCACCCAGGACAGCCATGCCCAGGTGGACAAGGCGGCCTGGCTGGGCTTTCTCGACCTGCTCAAGACCCAGCGTTCGCGCCGGCCCATCGACGG
Organism: Pseudomonas sp. TE31087; assembly: GCF_057284075.1. Lineage (NCBI taxonomy): Bacteria > Pseudomonadati > Pseudomonadota > Gammaproteobacteria > Pseudomonadales > Pseudomonadaceae > Pseudomonas > Pseudomonas sp. TE31087. The sequence goes on along the minus strand of NZ_JBXVNN010000001.1, from coordinate 4,040,447 downwards.
CGCCTTCATCGCCATCAGCCTGTCCGACCTGCTGCTGGGCAGCGACGCCGAGCGCGCCGCCCACGCGGCGGCGATCCGCACCCGCATCCAGGAGCTGTACAGCCAGCTGGGCGTGCGTTTCCCGATCTACCTGATGCTGACCAAGCTCGACCTGGTGCCGGGCTTCATGGAGTTCTTCGACAACCTGAGCAAGGAAGAGCGGGCCCAGGTGTGGGGCATGACCTTCCCCCTGGATGACGGCCAGCACGGCGATGGCCCGCTGGCCCAGTTCGGCAGCGAGTTCGCCTTGCTCGAGCAGCGCCTCAACCAGCGTCTGGTCGAACGCCTGCAGCAGGAACGCGACCCGGCGCGGCGCGACCTGGTCTACGGTTTCGTCCAGCAGTTCGCCGCCTTGCGCGGCAACCTCAAGACCTTCCTTGATGGCATCTTCAAGCCCAACGCCTTCGAAGCGCGCGCCCTGCTGCGCGGCGTGTACTTCACCAGCGGCACCCAGGAAGGCAGCCCCATCGACCGCCTGATCGGCAGCATGGCCCAGAGCATGGGCCTGGACCGTGCCCACCTGGCGCGGCAGAACGGCACCGGGCGCAGCTATTTCATCGAGAAGCTGTTCAGCGCCGTGGCCTTCGCCGAGCGTGGGCTGGTCGGCAGCAACCCCAAGGTCGAGCAGCGGCGCAAGTGGATCGCCCGCGGCGCCTTGGCCCTGAGCGTGGCCCTGGTGCTGGTGGTCGGCACCTTGTGGACCCTGAGCTATCGCGCCAACCAGCAGTACATCGCTGAAGTCGATGGCCGTCTCAAACCACTGGGCAAGAGTGTCCAGGAGCTGAGCCCGGCCCAGCGCAACGTGGTCGACGTATTGCCGTTGCTCAACGGCGTGCGCCGCCTGGCCGAGGATCCGCCCGGCTGGGCCGAGGGCCTGGGGTTGTACCAGGGCGACATGCTCGAAGGCGAGTCGGACAGCGTCTACCGCAAGCTGCTGATCGCCATCTTCGCCCCGCGCCTGGTTACCCGCATCGAGGAGCAGCTGTACGCCGGCGGCCCGTCCGACTATCTCTACGAGGGGCTCAAGGCCTACCTGATGCTGGCCGACGGCGAACACTACGACGCCGAGTTCATCAAGGCCTGGGTCACCCTCGACTGGGAGCGCAGCCTGCCCCGCGACCTCGCTCCGGACCTGCGCCAGGCCCTGGAGCAGCACCTGGCGGCGCTGTTCGACAAGCGCCCGCCCAATGCCCGTCTTGACCAGCGCCTGATCGACGACACCCGTCGCCAGCTGCAGCAGCTGCCGGTGGCCCAGCGCGTCTACGATCGGGTCAAGCGCCAGAAGCTGCCGGCCGGGGTCGGCGACTTCCGGGTCAGCGACGCCGCCGGTCGCGACGCCGCGCTGGTGTTCCGCTTCAAGAACGGCAAGCCGCTGAGCGAGCCGCTGCCGGGTATCTTCACCGTCGAGGGCTACCGCAAGGCGTTCCTCGCCGCCAGCCTGGCCCACAGTGAGACCCTGGCCGAGGAGCGCTGGGTGCTGGGCCGTGAGGCCAGCGAATCGGGCGATGCCAAGCGCCTGGCCGACGATGTGCTGCAGCTGTACTACCAGGACTATATCCGTCATTGGGATGCGCTGTTGGCGGACCTGGACTTCGTGCCGATCACCAGCGTCGGCCAAGCCGCCGACGTGCTGCGGGTGCTGTCCGGGCCGACCTCGCCGATGAAGAAACTGCTGCAGGCGGTCGCCAAGGAGACCAACCTGGCGCAGCCGACCACCCTCGACAAGGTCCAGGCCAAGGCCGAGCAGGCCGGTGTCGACCAGCTGCGCCAGCGCCTCGGCGGCCTGCTCGGCGATGCGCCGCTGCCCAGCGACAACCCGGCTGCCCGTGAGGTCGACCCGGTGACCGCGCACTTCGCCGAACTGGCTGCGCTGGTGGAAACCGGCGAAGGGCAGCCTGCGGCCATCGACGGCCTGCTCACCGACCTCAACGCCCTGTACGTGCAGGTCAGTGCCATGGTCGGCGCCAGCGGCGACGCGCTGCTGGGCGAGGCCAAGAACCAGGCCCAGGCCGCCGCGCAGCGTGTCGCCCTGGGCGCCGCGCGCCAGCCCAAGGTGGTGCAGAACCTGGTGGGCTCGGTGCTCGGCTCGACCCACAACATCGTCATGGGCGGCGTGCGCAACCAGCTCAACGCCGCCTGGACCAGCGAAGTGGTGAACGTCTACCGCCAGTCCCTCAGCGGCCGTTATCCGCTGGTGGCTGGCAGCGCGCGGGACGCCACCCTGGAGGACTTCGGCCTGTTCTTCGGCGTCGGCGGGGTGATGGACAACTACTTCCGCAAGTACCTGCAACCCTACGTCAACACCTCGAGCACGCCGTGGAGCTGGCAACCGGGCGCGGCGCAGAAACTGGGGATCAACAGCAACGTGCTGTACACCTTCCAGCGCGCGGCGAGCATCCGCGATGCGTTCTTCCGCAACAGCAACGGTGTGCAGCCGGGCGTGCGTTTCGAGCTCAAGCCGGTGGCGATGGATGCGACCATCACCCAGTTCCTACTTGACCTCGATGGCCAGCAGGTCAGCTACGACCACGGACCGAGCCGGCCGGTGGCGTTGCAGTGGCCGAACCCCAACAGCATCGGCGTGGTGCGCCTGTCGATCTCGCCGCCCTCGGCCACCGGACGTTCCGGCCTGACCGTGGAAGGCCCCTGGGCCTGGTTCCGCCTGCTCGACCAGTCCGACCTGGTGGCCGGCAGCTCGCCGGAACGCTTCAACCTGCGCCTGCGCGTCGATGGCGCCAGCGTGTCCTACGAGCTGCGCGCCAGCAGCGCCTTCAACCCGTTCCGCAGCCGAGTGCTCAGCGGTTTCAGCCTGCCGGAGCACTTGTGAACGACGTGGGTTTCTACGGAAAACTGGCCAGCCGCGGCGACTTCGTCAGCCGCGGCCTTCCAAACAGCTTCATCCAGCCCTGGGACCAGTGGCTGGCGGCGGGGATGCAGGCCAGCCAGCAGGCGCTGGGCGAGCGTTGGCTCGAGGCCTACCTGGTCAGCCCCTTGTGGCGATTCGCCCTGGCGCCGGGGTTGTGCGGGCCCGAGGCGGTCATTGGTGTGCTGATGCCGAGCATCGACCGGGTCGGGCGGTATTTTCCGCTGACCGTGGCCCAGGTGCTGGAGCCGGAGCAGCCGTTGGCGCCTGTGGTGGCCGGGGCCGAGGAGTGGTTTGAGGCGGTCGAGGTGGCATTGCTGGCGACGCTTGAGCCTGGGGCGGCCTTTGAGGGTTTTGAGGCTGCTTTGCAGCCTTTTCGCGGCGCGAGGCCGCTCCTACAGGGACCGCGTGTGACTGTCGGTGGGGTGCAGCGGTTGGATGCGACCACGCCGCAGGGGCGTGCGCTGGCGTTGGCCGAATGCGCCTGTGAGGGCATGAGCCTTTGGTGGGGCAGGGGTTCCGAACGTATCGCCCCGGGGTTGATGCGCTGCGCGGGTCTGCCCCGCAGCGAGGATTTCGCCGGGTTTCTACTGGGTAGCGAGGCGCGGACCGAATGACCGACATGCAGTACACAGCGGCCAGCTACAGCCATGTCGGCATGGTGCGCAAGATCAACGAGGACGCTTGCCTGGAGTTGACCTGGGCTGGCCTGTGGGCGGTGGCCGACGGCATGGGCGGCCATGCGGCGGGCGACTATGTCAGCAGCCTGGCCATGGACAGCCTGCGCAGCCTGCCGATGCTCGACTCGCTCGACGACTTCAGCGGCGAGGTGCGCGATGGCCTGGCCTGGGTCAACGGCATCGTGCGCGAGGAAACCGTGCGCCGCGGCGTGGCAATGATGGGCAGCACGGTGGTGGTGCTGGCGGCGCGTGGCGACCAGGCCATTGGCCTGTGGGCCGGCGACAGTCGCCTGTACCGCCTGCGCGATGGCCGCATCGAGCGCCTCAGCCATGACCACAGCTACGTCCAGGAGCTGCAGGACAGCGGCCTGCTCAACGAGGCCGAGGCGCGGGTGCACCCGCGCGGCAACATCGTCACCCGCGCCATCGGCGTCGAGGACGACCTCGACCTGCAGGCCGTGGCCCTGCAGGTGCGGCCCGGCGACACCTACCTGCTGTGCAGCGATGGCCTGAACAAGACCGCCGAGGACCACGAGATCGCCGAAGTGCTCGGCCACGCCGACCCTTACGAGGTGGTCCGCAGCCTAGTGCACCTGGGGCTGACCCGTGGCGCGCCGGACAACATCACCGCTGTGGTCGTCAAGGTGAACTGAAGACAACATGGACATGCAGATCCCCGGATTCGACATCGATCGCGAGCTTGGCCAGGGCGCCATGGCCAGCGTGTACCTCGCCACCCAGCGTTCCCTGGAGCGCAAGGTGGCGCTGAAGATCATGGCGGCGAGCCTGGCCGCCGACCCGACCTTCTGCGAGCGCTTCCTGCGCGAAGGGCGCACCCTGGCGCGGCTGGCACACCCGAACATCGCCACCATCCACGACATCGGCAATGTCGGCGAGCTGTACTACATGGCCATGGAGTACCTGCCCAGCGGCACGCTCAAGGAGCGCATTGCCGATGGCCTGACGCCCGAGCAGGGCCTGGCCTACGTGCGCCAGATCGCCCTGGCTCTGGGTTATGCCCATGCCCAGGGCCTGGTGCACCGCGACGTCAAGCCGGCCAACATCCTGTTCCGCGCCGACGGCACCGCGGTGCTGTCGGACTTCGGCATCGCCAAGTCACTGGATGACCGCACCCAGTTCACCCAGGCCGGCTTCGCCGTCGGCACGCCGAGCTACATGAGCCCGGAACAGGCGCGCGGCATGGAGATCGACGGCCGCGCCGACCTGTATGCGCTGGGCGTGGTGCTCTACGAGATCCTGGTCGGCAAGCTGCCGTACAGCGGCACCGACGCGCTGTCCACGGCGCTGGCGCACCTGACCGAGCCGCTGCCGGAACTGCCCATCGAGCACGGCCGCTACCAGGACATCCTGCGTGGCCTGCTGGCCAAGGATCCCAACGAGCGCTTTGCCGACGCGGCGGCGTTGCTGGCCGCGCTGGACCGCCTGACGGTGCAGGTACCGGTCGAGGACAACGACAGCACATTGGTCCGCCCGCTGCCGCTCCCGCCGCCGGCCACCCCGCAACCGGTGTCCATCGACATTCCGCAGGCCGTTGCCGCTCCCGTGAGCGAGCCCGCCCGGCGGCCCGAACCCAAGGCCGCTCCCGCCGTGAAGTCCGGATCGAACAAACCGGCCAAGGCCGTGCTGGCGGTGGCGATCGCGGCGGCGCTGGGTTTGGGGGGCGCTTTCTTCTGGCTGCTCGGCGGCAGTGACGCGCCCGCGCCTGAAACGCCGGTGGCGCAGACGCCCGCCACCAGCGTGGCCCCCGCCGAACCCAAGATCACGCCTGTTGCCGCTTCGGACGATGGCCGTCCATTGCTGATGCCCGGCAAGAAGACCCTGTTCCAGCGTGTGCTGACCAAGCCCGACGCCCAGCTGGTGGCCGAGCCCGGCGATGCCGCGGGCGAGAAACTGCCGGCCTTCTCCGTGCTCTACGTCTACCAGCGCAAGGATGTCGGCGGCCAGGCCTGGGTCCAGGTCGGCGCCGCCAGCGACGGCCAGCGCGATGGCTGGCTGCCGGCCGCGCAGACCAGCGACTGGAAACAGAGCCTGGTGCTCAAGTTCACCGAGCGCTCGGGCCGCTCGCCGGTGATGTTCATGCGCCAGGTGGACGATGTGCAGCACCTGCTCGACGACACCGCCCAGGCCCGCGACAGCCTGCTCAAGGCACAGAACCACCCCGACCAGGTGCCGCAGGTGGTGGCCCTGGAGCCGACGGCCAGCGCCGTGCCGCAGAACCAGTTCTACCTGATGCCGATCTTCGACTACCGCGAAAGCTTCGACGTCGGCGGCCAGCCGGTGCAGTTGCTCAACATCGCCTCGATCGACCCCGGCGCCAGTGCCCGCGACAGCGCGCCCAAGGCGGCCGGCGTGGCGGCGGTCGGCGACAACAGCTTCCGCACCGGCATCGTCCTGGTGGTGGACACCTCGGTGTCCATGCAGCCCTATATCGACCGTGTGCGCCAGGTGGTCAGCGAGCTGCAGCAGCAACTGGCGGCCCGGGGCGAGCTGGACAGCGTCAGCTTCGGCCTGGTGGGGTTTCGCAACAGCGTCAAGCGCACCCCGGGCCTCGAGTACCTGAGCAAGACCCTGGTCAGCCTGGAGGAGGGCCGGGATCCGGCGCGCTTCCTCAAGGCCGCCTCTCAGGTCAGGGCCACCAGCGTTTCCAGCCATTCGTTCAACGAGGACGCTTTCGCCGGGGTGATGCAGGCCGTCGAGGGCATGGACTGGTCCGGCTACGGCGGGCGCCTCATCCTGCTGGTCAGTGATGCCGGCGCACTGCGCAAGAACGACCCGTTCAGCAGCACCCAGATGAACGAGGCCGAAGTGCGCCAGGCGGCGCTGAGCAAGCAGATCAAGATCTACGCCCTGCACCTGCGCACTCCGTCCGGGGTGAAGAACCACGGCTCGGCCGAAAGCCAGTACCGCGTGCTCACGGCCGACAGCAATCCGCAGATCGGCGATCTCTACGTCGGCGTGCCGGGGGGCGAGGTCGGCGCGTTCGGCGAGCGCGTGCGCGAGATTGGCTCGACCTTCGCCGAGCTGGTGCACCAGGTGCGCAACCGGCAACCACAGCCGGTGCCGCTGCTGACCTCGGCCTCGGGGCTGGCGGCCAAGTCCCAGGCCATCGGCTACGCCATGCACATGGACTTCCTTGGCCGTCATGGCGCCAGCCAGGCGCCGCAGCTGGTCAGCGCCTGGACCGCCGACCGCGACCTGACCAACCCGACGCTGCCGACCCTGCAGGTGTGCGTGATGCTCACCAAGCTGCAGCTCAACGACCTGCAGCAGTCGCTCAAGCTGATCGTCGATGCCGCGCGCAAGACCCGCAGTTCGCCGGGCGATTTCTTCAACGAGATCGCCAGCGCCAGCGCCTACATGAGCCGCGACCCCGGCGCCCTGCGCAAGGGCGCCAACCTGGCCCAGGGCGGGGTGCTCGGCGAGTACCTCGATGGCCTGCCGTACCGCAGCAAGTCCCTGAGCATGACCCAGGACCTGTGGCTGTCGCTGTCGGTGGCCGAGCAGGAGGACTTCATCGACGAGTTGGACTCGAAGATCCGCCTGTACGAGACCTTCCACAACGACATGGCCAACTGGGTGCGCTTCGGAAAAGCCGAGCCGGGTGACGCCCTGTACCGTGTCCCGCTGTCGACGTTGCCGTGATGATCCGCCTGGACGGGGTGCGCAAGACGCGCGGGCAGGGTGCCCAGCGTTACAGCCTGCAGGTCGACCGGCTGCACCTGGCCGTGGGCGCACGGGTGGCGCTGGTCGGCCCCAGTGGCTGCGGCAAGAGTACCTTGCTCGACCTGCTGGCGCTGGTGCTGGCGCCGGATGCGGCAGAGGGTTTCGTCCTCGGCGGCGAGGATGTCGCCGGGCTGTGGCGCGGCCGACAGCTCGACCGCCTGGCCAGCTGGCGTAGTCGGCACCTCGGCTACGTGCTGCAGGCGGGCGGGCTGCTGGGCTTTCTCGATGTGCGCGGCAACATCCGTCTGCCGCGCCAATTGCTGGGGCTCGACGATGACGGCAGCGTCGAGCGCCTGGCCGAAGCGCTGGATGTGCACGATCAACTGGGCAAGAAACCCGCCGCCCTGTCCCTTGGCCAGCGCCAGCGGGTCAGCTGCGCCCGTGCCCTGGTCCATGCCCCGACGCTGCTGCTGGCCGACGAGCCGACCGCCGCGCTTGACCCGGTCAACGCCGAGCGGGTGATGCAGCTGTTGCTGCGCGAGGCCGAAGCGCGCCAGGTGACCTGCGTGGTCGCCACCCACGACGAAGCCCTGGCCCGCCAGGCCGGGCTGACGGTGCTGCGCATGGCCTGCCGGCGCGAGGCCGACGGCGGCGTCACGGCAACCCTGGAGAGGGCCGCCTGATGCGCCCGCTGCTGATCGCCGGGCTGGCCTGGCACGACTACCGCAACGATGCGCGGCTGTCGGCGTGCGGCGTGCTGGCGCTGGTGGCGGTGATTGCGCCGCTGCTGGTGCTGTTCGGCCTGAAGTTCGGCCTGGTCGGCAGTCTGACCGAGCGCCTGCAGCGCGACCCGGGCGTGCGCGAGATCATTCCCCTGGGCGGTGGACGCTTTCGCGCCGAGTTCATCGACGAACTGGCACAGCGTCCGGGAGTGGCCTTCGCCATCCCGCGTACCCGACAGATCGCCGCCACCGCCGAACTGCTGTTGCCCGCCCACGGGCGTGGCCTGACGGTTGAAATGCTGCCCACCGCAGATGGCGACCCCTTGCTGGCGCAGGCCGTTCCCCCTACGGGGTTGCAACAGGTGGTGCTGAGCTTTACCGCCGCGGAAAAGCTCGGCGCCAGGGCCGGAGACGAGCTGCAGGCCAGCTTCAGTCGCCAGCAGGCCGGGCAGATGCAATGGCGCCAGACGCGCCTGCAGGTCACCAGCGTGTTGCCCCTGGCCGCGTTCGAGCGCGATGGCCTGTTCGCATCGTTGCAGTTGCTCGAGGCTGTCGAGGACTACCGCGATGGCCGCGCGGTGCCGGCACTGGAGTGGCAGGGCGAGGCGCAGGGCTCCGTGGCGCAGCGGGTGTACCCGGCGTTCCGCCTGTATGCCCGCGAACTGACCGACGTCGAGCCGCTGCGCCAGTTCTTCGCCGAACGCAAGCTGCTGGTCTCGACCCAGGCCGCACAGATCGCCCAGGTGCAGTCGCTCAGCCGCAACCTCGACCTGGTGTTCTGGATCATCGCCAGCCTGGCCGTGGCCGGCGCCGTGGCGGCCATCGCCGCGGGCGCGGTGGCGGCGGTGGAGCGCAAGCAGCGCGAGCTGGCGGTGCTGCGCCTGCTGGGCTTCGGCACCGCCGCGCTGCTGTTGTTCGTGGTGCTCCAGGCGCTCTACAGCGGCCTGCTGGCCGCCGCCGTGGCGGGGCTGTTGTACCTGCTGGCCGAACACGGCCTGAACCGACTTTTCATGCAGGTGCCCGGCGAGTTCGCCAGCCACCTGCTGCCCATGCACTACCTCGTTGCGTTGTGTGCCGTGCTGCTGGCCAGCACTGCCGCCGCCGCCCTGGGCGGCTGGCGGGTGGCGCGCATCGAGGCCTGCCAAGGAATACGTGATGTCTGATCGCCGTCTCGGGGCTGCCGCCCTGATCCTCACCGCACTGAGCCTGGGGGCCTGCTCCCAGGCCGATGGCGACGACAAGGCCAAGCCGGCCGTGCAGCCCCAGGCCGGGGCCGACATCAAGTTCGACAACCCCAAGCCGTTGCCGGGCGATATCAGCCTGCCGCTGCCCTGTGGCGGTGAGCTGGTGCTGCGCAGCGTCTACGTATTGGCCCAGGGCAGCCTCGACGACCGCGAGGTCAACCTCGGCTACCCGTTCAGCGAAGGCGAGGCCGGCTACAAGCAGTCATTCATTTCTGGTTACCGGCGCGACTTCATCAACGGCCAGTTCAGCCTGCAGGACCTGGCGCCGCAGTGGCAGAAGGCGGTCGGCCCGAGCCTGCCGAAGGTCGACAAAGGCAGCCCGCTCACGCCGATGATGTACTTCATCGGCAAGTACGAAGTGACCGCCCGCCAGTACGCCCAGGTGATGGCCCAGGCGCCGTCGCTGGCCGGCGGCGACGCGGCGCCGGCCTGTGAGGCGAACAACGACGCGGCGGGGCGCCTGCCCAAGGTCAAGCTGTCGCGCTTCGAGGCCGAGCGTTTCGCCGCCGTCTACAGTGCCTGGCTGATGAAGCACCATCGCGACCTGCTGCCGGTCAGTGGCCGTGGCAGCAAGGCCGAGGACGGTGGCACCGGTTTCGTGCGCCTGCCCACCGAAGTGGAGTGGGAGTTCGCCGCCCGTGGCGGTTCGGCGGTCAGCCGCCAGGAGCTGGAAGGGCGGTTGTTCCCGCGCAAGGTCGAAGGTGCCGACAGTGAAGGGCCGCTGGCCGACTTCGCGGTGTTCAACCAGGTCGCCGGTGGCACCGGGCAGGCGGCGCGGCTGATGCCGATTGGTACCAAGCAGCCCAACCCGCTGGGCTTGTTCGATGTGATCGGCAACGCCGCCGAGATGGTCCAGGAGTCGTTCCAGCTGGTCAACGCCGGGCGTCTGCAGGGTGCCTACGGTGGTTTCGTGGTCAAGGGCGGCAACTACCTCGAGGGCGAGGGCACCCTGTTCACCGGCATGCGCCGCGAATACCCGCTGTTCGGCGCCGACGGCACCGAGCAGCGCAACGAGACTACTGGCTTTCGCGTAGCCATCGGCGCCCTGTCGGCGCCGCGTTCGCGCTACCAGGAGCTGTTCGAGCAGTGGCAGAAGGAAGGCCGGCTGGCCGGCCTGACCGACGACATCGACGCCGCCCAGGACCCGACCAAACGCCTGGACAGTATCATCGCCGCCGCCACCGACCCGCGCCAGCAGGCCGAGCTCGGCCTGGTCAACGAAGAGCTCAAGCGCAACGTCTCGCTGATCGCCCGTCAGCGTGAAGAGGCCGCCGGCAACCTGATCCAGTCCGCCGCCCTGGTGGCCGAGACCGTCAACAACTACAACATCCGCCTGACCAACCTGCAGAACACCCAGGCCAAGGCCGAGGCCTCGGGCGACCAGACCAGCGCGCGCATGTACGGCGCCGCCATCGCCAATGGCCGCGCCGCCCTCGACGGCGCCGTGGCGATCTACATCGACAACCTGGCCAGCGGCACGCGCTACACCGACGCGGTGATCCAGGCGCAGTTCCAGCGGGTCAGGGAAGAGCTCAATCGCAAGCCGGTCCTGGGCAACAGCCTGGTGACCCGCGCCACCCTGTTCGTCCGCCACGTCGGGGAGTACCGCCAGAACCGGCGGGCCGATCCGGCGACGATCCTCAAGGAGCTGCTGGCATCGGCCGCCCCGCGACCCTAAGGACAGCTTCGACAGAAAGGACTCCCGGGTGGCACGAAGCCCCCGGATACCGAGAAACCCAAGAAGAGAAACCAGACCATGTTCACCCGCAAACCCCTGATCACTGCATCCCAGGCCCGTACCGCGCTGCTGCTGGCAGCCGGTTTCAGCACCGTGCTGTTGAGCGGTTGCGCCAGCTCGCCCGTGTCCAAGGTCGGCGCCACGACCAAGGTCGAGTACTACCCCAACTGCTACGAGCCCGTGCAGCACCTGCGCTCCACCGACGGTGACATGACCCGCTCGGTCGCCACCGGCGCGCTGCTCGGCGCGGTCGGCGGTGCCCTGACCGGCGCCCTGGTCGACAAGGAAAACCGTGGTCGCAACGCCGCCATCGGTGCCGCCGGTGGCGCCCTGGTCGGTGGCGCGGCCGGTTATTACACCGAGCGTCAGAAGCAGATCAGCGACGACAAGCAGCGCATCGCCTCGTACGCCACCGATATCGACAAGAGCGCCGCTGACCTGGACCGCACCACGGCCTACGCCAAGTCGTCGCAGTCCTGCTACCAGCGCGAGTTCGCCAGCCTGATCCAGAACCGCAAGTCTGGCCGCATCAACGACACCGAGGGGCGCAAGCGCCTGGCCGAGATCGTCGCCGGCCTGCAGGAGTCGAACAACCTGCTGACCACTGTGAACGGGCGTCTGGGTGAAAACCTGAACAACTACACCCAGGCCTACGAGCAGGACCTCAAGCAGGTTGGCGTCGCGCGCACCGACGTGGTTGCCGTGGCCGAGCCGCCGAAAGTGGCGACCACCGGCAAGAAGAAGGACGTGAAGAAGGTCCAGCCGGCCAAGAAGGTGACCAAGGACGTGCCGCAGGAAGCCGTGGCCACCGAGAAGACCCTGCAGAACGCCAACGGCAAGAAAGCCGAGGCCCAGCAGGTGGCCAAGGCCGGTACCGACCAGGTTAACGCCATGTGCCGCAACCCGGACATGGGTGACTGGGCGCCGGTGCCGTGCCCGAACGTGTGATCCGTTAAGGCCGCTCGCCGACCTGTGTAGGAGCGGGCTTGCCCCGCGATTGCGATGGTGAATCTATCGGCGCAATCGCGGGCAAGCCCGCTCCCACAAGGGTGCGATACAGCCGCTATTTGTGCAAGGAAACCACCCCGTGACAGATCTTCTGGTCAACTCCCTGGCCAACAACTCCCAGTTCCTCGCACGCCAGCGCATCCAGGGGCGGATCAACCTTCCGCAGATGTTCGCGGCCATCGACGCTGATCCGCGTATCGTCGGTGCTGGTGTGGTGTACATCGACGCCGACTACAACGTCGTCACCCTGCGTGAGTTCCAACCGATCTGCAGCATCCGTCCCAAGCGCGTGATCTTGCGCGAGATCAAGAAGTACCAGACCCCTGACCAGTACACCCAGCAATTGCAGCACAATCCGCGCGAGTCGCGGGTGGTCAAGGAGGCGGTCAATACCACCCTCTCTTGTGCAGGCGCGGTGATCGGCTGGTTCGTGGTGTTCAGTGGCACCATTGCCGCGCCCTTTTCCGGCGGCACCAGCCTGGTGCTGACCTACATCGGTGGCGCCGCAGCCACCGCCAGCAGCATCCAGTGCGGTATCGGTGTGATACGCACGGTACGCGAAGTGACCAATCCGGCGGCCAACGATGCCCTCGATGAGAGCGAGTGGTACCAGGCCGCCTCGAAGGTGCTTGATGGCGTCTCGCTGCTGGGTGTCGGCGCGTCGGGCCTGAGCACGTTGAAGTACCTGCAGGTGCACAAGGCCGCGACCGGGCGTAGCTGGCTGGAGTTGTCCAGGAGTCTCAGCCGTCAGCAGCGCAAGGCGCTGACAGACGAGCTGCTGTCTATCAGGCATCCGAGCCTGACGGCCAAGCAGATCAAGTTGCGGCAGGCGGCAGGGACCATGACCAAGCGCTACACCCCGACCGAGATCAGCCACGCCACGAAGACCCTGATGCGTGACTCCCTCGGCGCTACCTTCGGCCTGGCTGGCAGTGCCACGGTACAGAGCATCGCCGTGGGGCTTTACGAGGAGGTCGAGTAACGATGAAGCCTGCAGCGTTCCAGACCTTCATGCGACGTTACTTTCCGACGTTCTTGCTGGGCTTTTTCATTTGCCTCATGTCGGCGGCGTTGTCAGCGACCCTGTGGATTGACAGTCACTGGCGCAATCATCCGGACAATCCGTCGTTCACCATGATATCCAGTGCAGTGCTGATCTTGCTGCTGTGCGCCGGGCATTTCGCGATGGTCCGGGGCTTCACTTGGGCCTTATGGGTGGTGCTCCCTGTGCCGACTGTGGCTTTGCTGATGGCGTTGAGCTTGCTCGGTAGTGGTGTGAATGCTGTCTTGCTGGCAATCCTGCTGGCGCTGCCATTACTCGCGCTGCTGGTGTTCAACAGCCAGCGGCACCGGGAGATGCGGCGGCAATTGGTGGCGTTGCGCATGGCGCGGCGCTAGCTATCGCGGGTGATGCTTATAACGTTGTTCCCTGCGCGACAGCACAGCTTGAAGGGCTGGGTAATCTCCTACAAGGACGGTCCTGTGCTGATCTGATGGGAGCGGGCTGGCCCTGTGATCGGACTACAAGTCCGCCACCAGGGCTTCCAGTTGCTCCTGTCGCTCGGCCTGGCTGACCCGCGCCCCGGTATTGAGCGTGGACCACTGCGGATGCGCCCGCGCCTTGCGCAATGCCTCGGGCAGCTTGCCCTCGCGCCAGCCCTTGTCGGCCGCAGGGGCCAGGCGAATGCTGTCCTGCGCCGCGTGGCCTCGCCCTTCCAGGGCGGTGATCAACTGCTGCTGACGCAACGCCAGCAGGCGCAGCACGGCGTCATCCACCGTCAACTCACGCTGGCCCTTGAGCTTGCCCATCAGGCGCGAGCCGTAGTTGCGCGCGGTCTGCAAGGCGCCGCCGGCGATGGCGCCCGCGAGCGCGGCGGCGCCCAGGGTCAGGCCGCCCACCAACAGGTCCACGCCCGCGCCCGCCGCGGCACCGGCCGCCACGCCGCTGCCCAGGCGCACGCCGAGCAGCTTCAGGGTCTCCGGGTTGAACAGGTCGTCGCCCCAGCGGCCGTCAAGCAGCGGCAGGTCACCGGCATTGGCGTCCTCGCGGCGGAACGCATAGAGCTTGAGCAGCGCCTCGACACAGCGCTGTTCGTGCTGGCGCACATCCTGGCGCAGGGCTTCGATGGCCCGCGCCTCGGCGGCAGGCTCCGCCTCGACGCTGCGCCGGCAGGCGGCGCAATCGAGCAGCAGCTCGGCGACCAGGCGCTTGCTGCTGTGGCGGCGGGCCAGGCGTTGGGCCTGTTGGTCGTCGATCAGCCGTTGCAGCGCCGGGCGGGCATCTTCCAGCAGCAGTGCCAGGCTTTCGTAGAGGCGGCGCTCGCCGTCCTCGGGTGGGGCCACGCTGTCGAAACGCACCAGCGCATGCAGGCCCAGGCGCGCCAAGGCCTCGCGCCATTCGGGCTCGCGGTGCTGGCTGCTGGCGACGAAGTTGAGCACCGGCAGCAGCGGCTTGCCGCAACCGGCCAGCACTTCCAGTTCGTCGCGGTACTTGGCCAGCACTGGTTCGCGGGCGTCGATCACATAGAGGCCGGCGTTGCTCGCCAGTAGCTGGCGCAGCACCTTGGCTTCCTGTTCGAAGCGCTGGCGCGCCTCGCTGCCCTGGAGGAAACGCTCCAGGCGGGCTGGGCCGTCCAGGCGCTCGCCCGGGCGTTCGAGGCGCTCCAGGTAGTCGAGCAGGGCGATGGCGTCTTCCAGGCCAGGGGTGTCGTACAGCTCCAGCAGCGGCTCGCCGTCCACCGACAGGCGTGCGCCTTCCACATGCCGGGTGGTGCTGGGGCGGTGCGAGACCTCGCCGAAGCCGACGTCGCGGGTGAGGGTGCGCAGCAGCGAGGTCTTGCCGACGTTGGTGTGGCCGACCACGGCCAGTTTCAGCGGCTCAGTCATGGCCATGCTCCAGCCAGGTCACGGGCGAGGTGTCGGCGTGGGTCAGGCCCAGGCGGTCGAGGGCCTCGTGCCAGTCGCCCAGGCGTGCCGCGTCCAGGGCCTGGCCCGGTTGCGCCTGCAGCAGCCAGATACGGGTGGCACCGGCATTGCGCGCCAGCTCGGCGAGCAACGCCAGGCTGCCGCGATCCGGCGAGCGGCGTGGGTCGCAGGCGATGGCCAGGCGCGCCGGAGGGAAGCGGCCCAGTTGCTCGAGCAGCTTGTTGCGCGATTCGCGGCTGTCGAGCACGCCGGCGTGGGTGACCGACCGAGGCAGGGTGGGTGGCCATGGGCGCTGGTCGTCCAGCTCCAGGCCGACCAGCAAGGCGCCGCTGCTGCCGCTTTCCAGCTGGCCTGCTTCGAAGCGCGGCAGGGCGTCGGGGGCGGGGTCCTGCACGCCGATGCGTTCGCTGCGCGGCATCAGCGCGTCGCGCAGTTGGGCGTAGCCGGGCAGGTCGAGGTCCAGCGCCAGCCGCTCGCGGCCCTGGCGCCAGCGCCACAGGCACAGCGCGGCCAGCGCCAGGCGCGGCAGCAGGCCGTAGACCAGGACCACGCCAAGTAGCCAGCTGGCCCAGGCCTGGCGTGCCAGATCAAGTGCCGGCAGGGTGTCGCCGCTGGCGCGGATCATGGTTTCGTCCGGCACGGCAAAGCCGAGCAGCGAGGGCAGGGCGCCAAGGGCCTGGGTCAGGCTGATGAAGGGTTCTGCGGCGAGCAGCGTGGTTTCCCAGACGAACCCGTAGCGTCGGGTCGCCAGCAGGGCCAGGAGCATGCCCAGCGCGGCGAGCATCGCCAGCAGCCACAGGCCATGCACCAGCAGGCCGAGCAACCAGCGGTTCAGGCGCTGGCGCTGCAACAGCACCAGCAGCGCCGGGGCCAGTTGCGCGGCCTTGGCGTCACGGGCCAGGCGCTCGCTCAGCCACAGCCACAGGCGGCCCAGCGCTGCGCCTTGCTCGCCGGCGAAAAAGAAGCCCACGGCCCAGCCGAAGAGCAGTATGAGGTTAAGCCCAAGCAAGCTGCCCAGGGCCCAGAATACGTTCACCGGGCGCTGCCCGTCGCCCAGGGCCGCCAGGCCCAGGCCGGCGCCGCTGAGCACGGCCAGGACCATCAGCGCCAGCAACGCCAGGCGCGCGCCCTGCTTCCAGTGGCGCAGTGCCGTGTCCATGCCGTCGCGTTCGGCCAGCCACAGGGCGCGGGCCTCGATGCGGGTAGCGAGGTCGCCGCCTTGCTGGCGGGCGCGACGGTTGGCTTCCTGGTCCTCCAGGGGACCGGCGTGTTCCTCGCGCAGGCGTATTGCTTCGGTTAGCCAGCGCTTGTCGAGTGGAGTCGGTGCCGTCACAAGCTCTTCCATTGCACAGGTCAGGGGAGAAGCATAACCCACGCGCCCGGTGCTATCCTCGCCGGCATGAACACATCACTCCCCCTCAGCCTGATCGCGGCGCTCGCCGAGAACCGTGTGATCGGCATCGACAACTCCATGCCCTGGCACCTGCCGGGGGATTTCAAGTACTTCAAGGCCACCACCCTGGGCAAGCCGATCATCATGGGGCGCAAGACCTGGGATTCGCTGGGCCGGCCGCTGCCGGGGCGGTTGAATATCGTCGTCAGCCGTCAGTCCGGGCTGCAACTGGAAGGTGCCGAGGTGTTCGCTTCGCTGGAAGAGGCACTGGTGCGCGCCGAGCAGTGGGCGCGGGAGCAGGGCGTCGGCGAGCTGATGCTGATCGGTGGCGCGCAGCTGTATGGGCAGGCGCTGGATAAAGGGCTGGTGAGCCGGATGTACCTGACCCGGGTGGAGCTGTCGCCGGAGGGCGATGCCTGGTTCCCAGCGTTCGATCGCGGACAGTGGCAACTGAGCTCGAGTGAGCCGCAACCTGCCGAGGGGCAGGGGCCGGTTTATCACTTCGAAGTCTGGGACAAGGTCTGAAAACCTGGGGCTGCTGCGCAGCCCATCGCGGGGCAAGCCCGCTCCTACAGGTTTGCGCTGGGCGGCCGTGGTGAAGCGCGGTAGTTACAATTGCGAACAAATATCATCTTCTGCTAGCGTTCGCTCCTCTTGAGACTCAGAGCCAGGATGTGCCGTGTCTTCGTGGAACAAGCAGATCGCCCGGTTGTTCACCGAGCACAAGAAGGCCCTCGAGGCGTTCGTTGCACGGCGCACCGGCAGCACCCAGGTGGCCGCCGACCTGACCCAGGAGTCCTTCCTGCGTCTGGCGCGGCTGCCCGCCGACAAGCAGATCGACAACCTGCCGGCCTTCCTCTTCACGATTGCCAGCAACCTGGTGCGCGATCATCAGCGCCAGGCCATTCGCCGCGAGCGCCTGGATGGCGGCGAGCCCAGCGAGGAGCTGGCCAGTGACACACCCGGTGCCGAAGACCAGCTGGCCGCGCAGCAGGAACAGGCGCTGATGCAGGCGGCGATCCAGGCACTGCCCGAGGCGACCCGGCACATCTTCCTGCTCTATCATGTTGACGGTTGCACCTACCGCGAGATCGGCGAGCGCCTGCAGGTCACGCCACGCAGCGTCGAGTACCAGCTGCGGCGGGCGTTGCTCGACTGCCGTGCCTTCATCCAGGCTCGGCTGGCCGGTGACGCGAGGGGGCAACGTCCATGAGCCGTCATCCCGAGAGTGCGACCGATCCCATGAGCGACCTGCCCGAAAGCGAGCGCCTGTTCGCCGAAGCCACGGCCTGGTATTACCGCCTGCACGCCGAGGACGTCACCCTGGCCGAACGCCAGGCGTTCGCCGTCTGGCGGGCGCAGGGGCAGGCTCATGCCAAGGCCTGGGAGGAAGTGCTCGACCTGCTGGGCGCCCTGCAAGCCCCGGCCAGGCGCCTGCGCGAGCAGCAGCAGACCGCCTGGCGTGCTCCCCGGCGGCGCACTTGGCCCAAGCTGGCGAGTGCTGCCGCGGCCGTGCTGCTGCTGGGAGTTCTGGTCGTCCAAACACCCTGGCCAGACCGCTGGCGCGCCGATTACGCCACCACCACTGGCGAGACGCGCAGCTTGCAGCTGGAGGACGGCTCGCGGATCCAGCTCAACACCGACAGCGCCCTGCAGGTCGAGCTGGCTGCGGACGAGCGGCGTGTCCGTTTGTTGCGCGGCGAGGCCTGGTTCGAGGTGACCCGCGACCCGGCCCGGCCGTTCGTGGTGCGGGCCGGCGAGGGCTGGGTGCGGGTGGTCGGCACGCGTTTCAGCGTCGCCGAGGCGGATGGACAGACCCGTGTGCAACTGGCCCAGGGCAAGGTCGAGGTCCGTGCCGGCGCCGGCCAGGGCGTGTTCCTCGAGCCCGGGCAGGCGGTGGAGTACACGGCCAGCGGGCCGGGTGTGGTGCATGGCTTCGAGCCTGGACGGGCTTTCGCCTGGCGTGAGCGGCAACTGGTGTTCAGCCAGCAGCCTTTGGGCGCAGTGGTTGCCGAGCTCAACCGCTACTGGCCCGGGCAGACCCTGGTGCTGGGCGACGGCCTGCGCCAGCGCAAGGTTTCCGGGGTGTTCGACATCGACAAGCCGGATGCCGTGCTCAAGGCCCTGACCCACACCTTGGGCGTGCGCGCCGAACAGTACACGGCCTACCTGCGCATCCTTCGTGAAGGCTGACTGAAAATATTTTCGGGGATTCCCGCTCGACCGACGTCCTTGATTTCGTAGGCGCAAATAATAAGCACTCTCAGACAGTGCCGCGCCAGTCGATGACTTGAACGATCTCGGGGAGCCTCACTGATGAAAACCACCGCCACTCGGGCCGTGCTCGGCCTGGCCATCGCGCTTGGCAGCACCGCGCTGCCCGGACCTGGACAGGCCCAGGCCGCCGCCCAGGCGCAGGTCTACCGTTTCGACATTCCGGCGCAGTCGCTGGACTCGGCCCTGGCGGCCTTCAGTGCGGTCACACGGATCCAGGTCCTGGTACCGGGCGAATTCACCCAGGGTCTGCGCTCATCGGGGCTGAGCGGCAGTTATCCACAGGACCAGGCGCTGGCCCGCCTGCTTCAGGGCACCGGCCTGAGCGCCGCCTACATCGACGGTGACAGCGTCACCCTGGAGCGCCAGCGCACCTCGGGCGACAACCCACTGCAACTGGGTGCGGTGAAGATCGACAGCAGCCAGCTGGGCGCCACCACCGAAGGTTCGGGTTCCTACACCACGGGTGCGCTGACCATCGGCAAGGGCGAGCAGAAGCTCAAGGATATCCCGCAGTCGGTCTCGGTGATGACCCGCCAACGCCTGGACGACCAGAACATGAACAGCCTGCAAGATGCCATGCGGCAGGTGACCGGCACCACGATCAAGAGCTACAACACCGGCTCCAACCTCAATGACGTGTACATGCGCGGCTTCCCGGTCGACATGGTGCAGGTCGATGGCGTCACCCAGCCCACCGGGCAGGGCGACATGGCCACGGCCTTCGACCTGGCGATGTACGACCGCGTCGAAGTGCTGCGCGGGCCGTCCGGCCTGTATCAGGGCGCGGGCGAGCCCGGCGGCACCATCAACCTGGTGCGCAAGCGCGCGCTGGGGCAGTTCGCCCTGTCCGGCGAGCTGTCGGCGGGCACCTATGACCGCTACCACTCCACGGTGGATGTCACCGGGCCGCTGAACAGCGACGGCAGCCTGCGCGGGCGCTTCATCACCGCCTACGAGAACAACCAGGCCTTCGTCGACTACGCCCAGAACGAGCGCCCGATGATGTACGGGCGCCTGGAATACGACCTGTCACCGGCCACCACCCTGACCCTGGGCGGCGCCTACCAGCGCAACAAGTCGGTGCCCGCGTTCGGCCTGCCAGCCTACGACAGCGGCAAGCTGCTCGACGTCAAGCGCTCGACCTTCGTCGACGCCAAGTGGAACGAACTGGACGAGCGGGTCTGGGAAAGCTTCTTCGAGGTCGATCATGCGCTGGACGATGGTGGCCAGTTCAAGACCTCGCTGACCTACCGCGACGCCGAGACGCCGACACGCGACTTCACCTGGACCGATGGTTCGGTGAACCCCGAGACCGGCGCCAGCTCGGCGGTGGCCTACAACTACTACACCCATATCAAGACCCTGAGCCTGGACAGCTTCGTGACGCGGCCGTTCGAGGCGTTCGGGCGCACCCACGAGCTGACGGTGGGCGCCGACTACCAGCATGTGGACAAGGATTTCCGCTACGGTGGCCGGGAGTGGTTCGACATCAACGTGTTCGACCCGGGCAGCATCGATATCCCCAGGATCGATTACGTGATGGACAACGGCAACTCGTCCAAGTCGAACCAGTACGGGCTGTATGCTCGTACCAAGGTCAGTGCCAACGACTGGCTGGACGTGATCCTCGGCAGCCGGGTGATCTGGTTCGACAGCGATGGCCACAACGCCAACCCGTTCTTCAACGAATTCTCCGACCCACACAGCAGCGTTCGGCGCAAGGTGATCCCCTACGGTGCGCTGGTCGCCAAGCTCACCCCAGAGCTGTCGGCGTATGCCAGCTACACGACCGTCTACAAGCCGCAGACGCAGATGGCCGGCGGCAACAGCACGGTGGAGCCGCGCGAGGGCAAACAGTACGAGCTGGGCCTGAAGCGCGAGTTCTTCGACGGTCGCCTGAACGGCAGTGTGTCGGTGTTTCGCATCTACGACGAGAATCGCGCCCAGCAGATCGGCCAGACGCCGTTCTACGAGGCCCAGGCCAAGGTGCGCAGCCAGGGTTGGGAAACCGAGCTGTCCGGCAACCTGACCGACAACTGGAGCGTCAGCACCGGCTACGCCTTCACCCGCCTGGAGTCGGGGCGCCAGGCCGACTATCAGGGCATCAGCATCACGCCCAAGCACAACTTCAACGTGTGGACGCGCTATGCGTTCGCCGATGGGCCGCTGGAAGGGTTCAGTGTCGGTGGCGGCGTGCGGGTGGTCAGTTCCACCTACTACACGCGCAATGGCGTGGACTTCGTCCAGGGCGGCTACAGCGTGGCCACGGCGCAGGTGGGGTATCGCTTCAACAAGCATCTGTCGGCGACGCTGACCGCCAACAACCTGTTCGACCGGGTGTACTACGAGCGCGTGGACAGTGCGTGGGGCTCGAACTTCTATGGCGAGCCGCGCAACTTCACGTTGTCGTTGCGGGCGGCGTACTGAGCCTGAATCGCCGGGGCTGCTTTGCAGCCCTTTCCGGCCGGTCCGACGCCTCGGCGAGGCCGCTCCTACAGGGATCGCATACCCCCTGTAGGAGCGGCCTCGCCGAGGCGTCGGACCGGCCGGAAAGGGGCGCAAAGCGCCCCCGACAATATCTCAGGAGTGACTCAGTTCCGCATGCTCGTCGCCGCCCAGCACCTGCTGATCAGTCTGCTTGAGCAACTGGCTGGTAACCACTCCCGCCATCATCGAACCATTCACGTTCAGCGCCGTACGCCCCATGTCGATCAGCGGCTCCACCGAGATCAGCAAGGCCACCAGCTCCACCGGCAAGCCCATGGCCGGCAGCACGATCAGCGCGGCAAAGGTCGCCCCGCCACCCACGCCGGCCACACCGGCCGAGCTGAGGGTGACGATGGCCACCAGTGTGGCGATCCACAGCGGGTCGAAAGTATCGATACCCACGGCCGGGGCAACCATCACCGCGAGCATCGCCGGGTACAGCCCGGCGCAGCCGTTCTGGCCAATGGTCGCGCCGAACGAGGCGCTGAAGCTGGCGATCGACTGCGGCACACCCAGGCGTTGCGTCTGCGCCTCGATGTTCAGCGGAATGCTGGCGGCGCTCGAGCGGCTGGTGAAGGCGAAGGTCAGCACCGGCCACACCTTGCGCAGGAAGCGCAGCGGGCTGACGCCGGTCAGCGCCAAGATCACCCCGTGGACCACGAACATCAGGCCCAGGCCGATGTACGACACCACCACGAAGCTGCCCAACTTGAGGATGTCCTCGAGGTTGGAGCTGGCCACCACCTTGGTCATCAAGGCCAGCACGCCATAAGGGGTGAGTTTCATCACCAGGCGCACCAGGCGCATCACCCAGGCCTGCAGCACGTCGATGGCCGACAGGGCGCGCTCGCCCTTGTCCTTGTCGTCCTTGATCAGCTGCAGCGCGGCCAGGCCCAGGAACACGGCGAAGATCACCACGCTGATGATCGAGGTCGGCTTGGCTCGGGCCAGGTCGCCCACCGGGTTGGTCGGGATGAACGACAGCAGCAGCTGCGGGATGTTGAGGTCGGCGACCTTGCCCGCGTAGTCGTTGTGGATGGCTTGCAGGCGGGCGCTTTCCTGGGCACCGGCCACCAGCCCTTCGGCATTGAGGCCGAACAGGTTGGTCAGGACGATGCCGATCAGCGCGGCGATGGCGGTGGTCAGCAGCAGGGCGCCAATGCTCAGCACGCTGATCCGGCCCAGGCTCGAGGCGTTGTGCAGGCGCGCCACGGCGCTGAGGATCGAGGCGAAGATCAGCGGCATGACGATCATCTGCAGCAGGCCGACATAGCCGTTACCGACCAGGTCGAGCCAGCCGAGGGTAGCCTTGAGCACCGGGTGGCCGGCGCCATAGATCGTGTGCAGGACCAGGCCGAACACCACGCCCAGCACCAGGCCCAGCAGTACTTTCTTGGCCAGGCTCCAGTCGGTGCGGCGGGTTTGCGCCAGGCCCAGCAGCAGGGCCAGGAACGCCAGCAGGTTGAGTGACAGCGGCAGGTTCATTGAAGCTCCAGGAAAAGGCGGAAGAGGCATCGCCTCTGTGAGCGATTACGAACGGAAATGCTAACAGCCTGAAAACAAACGAATTTATACCTAAAAGTAATTTGCATAGTCGTTTATGGAATAACGTCTGGTCGTTTTTGGCAATGAACATGACGTTTGCGGTTGTCTCGGGGTCGCTCACGCATGCCTGTTTGTCACAAATCAGGTCTAGGGTTGAGCGGCCACGTCTTTTGGAGAACCGCACATGATGTCTGCTCCGAGAATCCTTGCCGGCGGCCTGGCCCTGTTGCTGAGCGCCAGCAGCTGGGCGGCCACCGAGCTCAAGCATTGGCCGGCCGAGGCCGCGCAGAAGCTCGACGCGATGATTGCCGCCAACGCCAACAAGGGTAACTACGCGGTGTTCGACATGGACAACACCAGCTACCGCTTCGACCTCGAGGAAGCGCTGCTGCCGTTCATGGAGAACAAGGGCCTGCTGAGCCGCGACAAGCTCGACCCCTCGCTCAAGTTGATCCCGTTCAAGGACACCGCCGAGCACAAGGAGAGCCTGTTCAGCTACTACTACCGCCTGTGCGAGCTCGACGACATGGTCTGCTACCCCTGGGTGGCCCAGGTGTTCTCGGGCTTCACCCTCAAGGAGCTGAAGCAGCAGGTCGACGAGCTGATGGCCTCGGGCAAGCCGATCCCCAGCACCTATTTCGAGGGGGATCAGGTCAAGACCATCGAGGTGCAACCGCCCAAGGTGTTCACCGGCCAGGCCGAGCTGTACAACAAGCTGATGGAGAACGGCATCGAGGTCTATGTGATTTCCGCGGCCTCCGAAGAGCTGGTGCGCATGGTCGCCGCCGATCCCAAGTACGGCTACAACGTCAAACCGCAGAACGTGATCGGCGTGAGCCTGCTGCTCAAGGACCGCGCCAGTGGCCAGCTGACCACGGCGCGCAAGCAGATCACTGCGGGGCAGTACGATCCCAAGGCCAATGAAGGCCTGGAACTGACCCCGTACCTGTGGACCCCGGCCACCTGGATGGCCGGCAAGCAGGCGGCCATCCTCACTTACATCGATGAGTGGAAGAAGCCGGTGCTGGTGGGCGGCGATACCCCGACCAGCGATGGTTACATGCAATTCCATGGTGTGGATGTGGGCAAAGGCGGCATCCACCTGTGGATAAATCGCAAGGCCAAGTACATGGACCAGTTGAACGGCATGATCGCCAAGAACGCGGCGGCCCAGGCCAGGGAAGGGTTGCCGGTGACTGCGGACAAGAACTGGGTGATCGTGACGCCGGAGCAGATTCAGTAACAAGTCGTCATGGCCCTGTCGCGGGGCTTGCCCCGCGATAGCGACAGACCAGGTCAGTCAGGATTAGGCACAATGCCCACACCCACCCAGATCATCAGCGACACCTTCGCCCTCTACGAGCGCCACGGCAGTGCCGATTACATCGGCGAAGCCATCACCCAGATCGAGCACATGTCCCAGGCCGCCCAGTTGGCCATGCAGGAGGGCTACGACGACGAAGTGGTCCTCGCCGCCTTCTTCCACGACATCGGCCACCTGTGCGAGGGCGAGGACATGGGCGGCTATGGCATCGTCAGCCATGAACGTATCGGTGCCGAGTACCTGCGCCGCTGCGGCTTCAGCGAGCGACTGGCGCGGCTGGTGCAGTATCACGTCGAGGCCAAGCGCTACCTGACCTTGCGCCAGCCCGGTTACTACGATCGCCTGAGCGAGGCCAGCCGGCGCACGCTGGCGTACCAGGGCGGGGTGATGAGAGACAGCGAAGCCGATGCTTTCGAGGCCGATCCTCTATTCCGGGTGAGTCTGCGCCTGCGCGAGTGGGACGAGATGGCGAAGCTGACCGGGGTGCCGGTGATGGATCTGGAGGTGCTGAAGAAAAAGGCGCTGGCGGTGCTTTGATCGATTCGTTGTTTTCAAGGTGTTCGGCGTTAGAGTTGCAGCGCCTATCAGATCGAGCGCCGCCCGCGCGGCGCATCGCGGCACAAGGCCGCTCCTACATCTGTTTCGGGCCAGTCAATCCTGTGCCATTACCTGGTCCGCCTTGTTGCTCCGACGCGGTCTCAGCGTGGACACCCCACCTGTCTCAAGACATGCACCAAGGCAGGCAACCATGGCCTGACAGGTTCGGTACGTTGCAACAATTGTAGGAGCGGCCTTGTGCCGCGATGCGCCGCGCGGGCGGCGCTCGATCTGATAGGCGCTGCAAGGGTAACGGCGGACACCTGAAGGCCCTCGCTCGGTCAAAGACCCTGAAAGGCTTGGCCGCAAGATCCCGCATCACTTCTCCAGATGCTCATGCTGTGCCTCTTACCATACTTCCCTTCCTGGCAGCCCACTCGTCGCAATAGTGGGTATGGTGTTGATAAACGCCGTTCGGTGGTTATACTAACCACCGAGCGGCCAGCCCAAGAAATGGGTTCATGAACAGCCGTGAAATGATTTCAGTGATCGAGGCGGATGGCTGGTATCTGGTGCGTTCGAAAGGCAGCCACCATCACTTCAAGCATCCCGAAAAGCCAGGCCTGGTCACCATCCCGCACCCAAAGAAAGACCTGCTGCCGGCCACTGCGGCCAGCATCCTGCGCCAGGCGCGGATCGGCTATGCCAGTTGACGAGGAGACCCATCACCATGTTGTTCCCCATTGCGATTCTCCCCGGTGACGATCAACACGCCTGGGGTGTTGAAGTCCCTGATATCCCGGGCTGTTTCTCGGCCGGCGAAGACCTCGACAACGCCATCGCCATGGCCCGCGAAGCCATCGAAGGCCACCTCGAACTGCTGGCCCAGGACCAGCAGGAGATCCCCAAGGCCAGCCTGGTCAGCGTGCACGCGGCCAATCCGGCTTATGTTGGCTGTACCTGGGCGCTGATCGACATCGACATCACCCGTTACCTGGGCAAGGCCGAGAAGCTCAACATCACGCTGCCGGCGTACCTGCTCACCCGCATCGACTCGTACGTGCAGAACCATCCGGAGCACAAGAGTCGCTCGGGTTTCCTGGCCGAGGCGGCGCTCAGGATCCTGCAGGGGGATTGCAAGTGACCAGGCAATCGTGTCCAGCGTGCTGTGGGAGAGGAATCCGTGGAAATTTGTTTGATTTTTGATCATGTCCTATATACGTTACAAATAATATGAATTGTCTCGTATACGGAACATGACTCCTTCATTGATTATCGAGCGTCTGGGCGAGCAGATTCGCGTGCGTAGGCTCAATCGTGGATTGACCCAGCAGGCGCTTGCAACCCTGTCTGGCCTGACGAGGCAGAAGGTTATTGCCATGGAAAAGGGAAGCCTGTCAGTGTCCATTGGCGCTTATGCAAGGGCATTGGCTGCGGTCGATTGCGAATTGCAGGTCGTCCCGGCGGTGATGCCGACGCTGGACGAGATTGAGGGAATGTTCGAATGATGCCGTTGAGCGTCATGACCCCTGAGGGTAACAGTGGAACATTACTGAGCAATGCAGGCGACTACCTGTTCCGCTATGCCCCACACGCCGACCCACGTACGGCGATCAGCCTGTTGATGCCGGTACGCGTCGAGGAGTACAGGCATCGGGACCTGCATCCGGTGTTTCAGATGAACCTGCCCGAAGGCTATGTCCTGGAGCAACTACGCAACCGGCTGGCGAAGATCGTTCAGGTGGATCCCATGCTTTTGCTGGCGTTGTCCGGTAGCAGCTCGCCCATTGGTCGTGTGCATGTCAGTTCGCCTGCTGTGGATGCGCTGTTGCTGCGGCAGAAGTTCCCGGGCGAGCGATTGGCGGACATCCTTTCATGGGACGGGGCGCAGGACATCTTTGCCGATCTGGTGGATCGCTACATTCTGCGTGCTGGCATATCCGGTGTGCAGCCCAAGGTGCTGGTCCCGGAGCAGATCGATCCACAGTCCCAGCGCTTCACCTCGAAAACCTCCGAACTGATCATCAAGAGTGGGCGTGACGAGTACCCAGGCCTGGCGGTCAACGAATACCTGTGCATGTCGGTCGCGCAGGCTGCAGGTCTGGCTGTGCCACAGTTCTTCTTGTCCGATAACGGCAAATTGTTCGTCATGCGGCGTTTTGACCGTGACGAACAGAACAAGGCCATCGGCTTCGAAGACATGGCAGCCTTGATGGGGCTTGCGGCCGAGCAGAAGTACAGCAAGAGCTACGCGGCCATTGCCAAGGCCATTCGCTTGTTTTGTGCCCCCGAGCATCTGCGCCAGTCGCTTCGACAGCTGTTCGAGATGGTCGCGCTCAGTTGTATCGTCGGCAACGGGGATGCCCATCTGAAGAATTTCGGCCTGCTCTACTCCGAGCCGCTTCGACGTGATGCGCGCCTGGCCCCGGCTTACGATATCGTCAACACCACGGCATACATACCCGAGGACGTGCTGGCGCTATCGCTGTGCGGCAACAAATCCTTGTTCGCGTCACGGCAAGGATTGCTGGATTTCGCTCCGCTGTGCGAAGTGAACAACCCTGCCGAGCTCATTCGTAACCAGCTCGAGGCCCTGGAAAAGACGCTGGCCCGAGAGTCTGTGTTGTGCGAACAGGCGCCTCAGGTAGTTGCCGCCATCAAGGCGAGTGCGGCACCCTTCATTCAGACGTTCGGTTGACCTGATCTTTGGCTGGGGGAGCCTTCAGGGAATTGTCGAAGTGCTGCCAATCCTCCCCGAACAACTCCACCGGATGCATGGTCCGGTCCGCGCCGTTGCCGCACGCCAGCGCCTTGGCCGGGCAGTACAGGTCGCAGCCCCAGCAGATCCGTTCGGGATGGCTGGGGTTGTTGGGAAATCGCTTGGCCATGTCTCCCTCCATGAAGTGAATGCCTGCGCTCAGGCTATGCCGCGCATGGCCAAGGGGCTTGATCGGGGTCAATGCCGCTAGCTGATCGGCCCGGGCGCCTGCACCTGTTTCATCAGGTCGTCGTTCCAGCGGCCCTCGACCTGCACATGCGCGGCGGCGCCGAGCATCACCGCTTCGATCAGGTTGTGGTTGAGGTAGGTGTACAGCCCGGGCTGACGGAAGGTGTACAACGCCGCGCCTGCCGCGCCGCCTGGGATGAACCAGGTCTCCAGGTTGCGCTGCGGCGGGTTGGCGAACTTGCCCGAGGCCCAGACATAGTCGCCATGGCCGCCGATCAGGTGCGGGCGAGTGTCGCGGTTGGCCTGGGAATGAACGATCAACACGGTCTCGCCGACCTTGGCGGTGAGCGCCTGCTTGCCGGTCAGGGCGCCGACGCTGCCGTTGAACACCACATGGCTGGGCACCAGCCCCTTCATCAGCTGGCTCATGTCGCCGAAGCTGGCCATGGGGTTGGCGTAGCGCTTGTACTTGCCGTCCTTGTCGCGGGGGATGTAGTAGTCCTGCTCGCCGATGTACCAGACCTTGTCGTAGCGCAACGGCTGGCCCTCTGGGTCTTTCAGGCCGTCGCGGGGCAGGACCATGATCGCGCCGTTCATGCCGCACACCACATGCCAGGGAATCATCGCCCCGCCCGGTGCGCAGTGATACACGAACACCCCGGCACGGTCGGCCTTGAAGCGCAATATCACTTGCTCGCCGGGCTTCACGTGGGTCAGCTCGCCGCCGCCGAGGGCGCCGGTGGAGGCGTGGAAGTCGATGTTGTGCATCATGCTGTTGCTGGCCGGGTTGACCAGGGTGAGTTCCACGTAGTCACCCTCGTGCACCACCATCAGCGGGCCGGGTACCGAGCCGTTGAAGGTCATGGCGTGGATGTAGGCGCCGGCGGTGTCGATGGCCAGCTCCTTCTCTTCGATGACCATGCGGAACTCGACGATCCGCGGCTTGCCCTCGGCGCGCTGGGTGTGAGCGTGGACTTGCGGCGGCGCCACCAGTTCGACGCTGACGCGCTCCAGTTTTGCCAGGTCAACCGCCGGGTCCTGGCCCGGTACGGCGGTCGCGGCCTGTGCCAGGCCACTGCCAAGCGCCGAGGCGCCGACGCCCAGCAACACAGTACCGGCCAGCATGCCACGCCGGGTCAGGGACACGCCTTCTTGCTCATTCATGGGACTTCTCCTTAAGTCGACGAAAGCCGTCGGGCACAGGAATAGCCGCTTTGAATGTAGGGTTTATTGAGGGAGAACAAGAAGTGGGTGGGGTGGGCGATGTGTCGCAGGTGGGAAGCCGACGTTCAGGCTGCCATGTCGGCTCATTCTACGAAGGGTTGGAGATGGTTTCCTCGGTTCGTCAGCGGTAGAGTCTCTGTGGATAGATAATCATGGGGTAGCTAATGAATCCGAATCTCAATGAATTGAACATGGGTATCGAGTACGTTTCGAGGCACCCAGACGTGCCCTCGATTTACATCTATGCCAGTCGATTTGCCGTGGCCGAGAATCCGGAAGTCGGGTTCTGCGAGTATGAGATTCTTGGGTCGACGCCATTTGGCGCGCTGGAGAAGTTTGGAAACTACAGGCGGGTCAGGCTGAAAACGCTCACCGGACCTGTCCATATGGGCAGAATTTCGGTACAGCTTGTGGATGAACCAGGCACGAATAAAGTGAACGAAATGGGATCATGCACCATTCACATGAACCTGCCGCCAGTCAATAACGTGAAGGGCTAACAACCGACACGCTCAAGACAAAGACATCCATCATTGGCCCGTCTTTATGTCGGATCGTGTCCCAGGAAGTGGTGTAACTGAACCAGCCGAAGGCGCCCTGCGGGCGAAAGAGGATGGTCATCGTGGTTCTTGGCTAACGTTGAGTTTGCGGACTTAACCTTCACCAGAGAAACCACGATGACCAAGCCCACTATCGCATTGACCGAGTTGGTTGAGAAAGGGGCAGACGCTGATCTGCTCAAGCAAATGATCCAGTTCGTTGCCCAGCGCATGATGGAGTTCGATGTCGAAGGCCTGTGCGGGCGCCGGCTTCGATGTCAAAAGCCCAGAACGGACAAACAGCCGCAATGGCTACCGTGATCGCCTCTGGCAAACCCGCGCCGGTGACGTTGACCTGAAGATCCCGAAGCTGCGCCAGGGCAGCTACTTTCCTGGCTTTCTCGAGCCTCGACGTACCGCCGAGAAGGCCATGGCAGCGGTGATCCAGGAAGCTTACATTCAGGGCGTTTCAACGTGTTCGGTGGACGAGCTGGTCAAGGCCATGGGCATGACCGGCATCTCCAAAAGCCAAGTGTCACGGCTGGCTGGTGAGATCGATGAGCGCGTTCACGCCTTCCTTGACCGACCGCTTGAAGGCGACTGGCCTTATCTCTGGATAGATGCCACCTACGTCAAAGTGCGGGAGGCCGGGCGCATCGTCTCGGTCGCCGTAATAATCGCTGTGGCCGTGAACACCGATGGTGGCCGTGAAGTCCTGGGCATGCGTGTTGGCCCATCAGAAGCCGAGCCGTTCTGGACGGACTTCCTGCGAAGCCTGATGCGGCGTGGCTTACGTGGAGTGAAGTTGGTCATCTCCGATGCCCACGAGGGGCTCAAGGCGGCTGTCTCCAAGGTCTTCAACGCGACTTGGCAGCGCTGCCGCGTGCATTTCATGCGTAACGCCATGGCCCATGTCGGCAAGGGCCAGCGCACCATGGTGGCAGCGCTTCTGCGCACGGTTTTCGCCCAGGACAGCCGTGCCGAATGTCATCAGCAGTGGCGCCTGGTCGCCGATCAGTTGCGCGAAAAGTACCCCAAGATCGCGACGCTCATGGACGGCTGCGAGGATGAAGTGCTGGCGCACATGGCGTTTCCAAAAGCGCACCGTCAGCAGTTGCACAGCACCAATCCACTGGAACGGCTCAACGCTGAAATCAAACGTCGCACCGACGTCGTGGGCATCTTTCCCAACGACCCTGCAATCACACGGCTGGTAGGCGCGATGCTGCTGGAGCAGAACGACGAGTGGTGCCTGCAACGGCGGTATATGCAGTTGGAGGCCTTCGAGGCGGTCAGCGATAATCCACAGGCCAAGCTGTCGGCCGTGATCAACTAAACGGCAAACTCAGTGGTCAAGGCCATGATGAGTTACACCACTTCCCGGGACACGATCTTATGTCGCGCTGCAGGTTGCTTATTAGCGCTGGCTACCCTCGGAATCCGACGGAACGCCAAAACGAAAAAAACCGCCATAAGGCGGGTCTTTCGGGGGTTCCAGAGATAGTGAAAGCTTTCTATGGAACCTTGAATGGTGTGACAAAAAAGGTGACAAAAAAGGGGGCAGATTTATTTAATGGCATCAGTGGTTTGCCGCAGACATGAGTTGTAGTTTTTTGCTGGTTGGTCCTCATCAAAGGTGCGGCTTTACAACCCCCGCAAGAACGCGCCCGCTCAGATGTGCCTCCCCGATGCTGTGGATACCCTAGCAGCCGGTTCGTACCGGTTGATGTATCGCCAAATTGGCGATACGATTAAGCCATGTCTACCAAACATCGATTTCGCGACAAGTACCGAATCGAGCTAAGGGAAAGAGATCATCTCCCACCCCATGTCCACCTTACGGGAGGTGGAGTGGATGTGGTGATCAGTCTGGAGTCTGTGACGGTTACCCAAGGCAGAGCACCTGCCAAAGTGGTGCAAGAAGCCCTGGCTTGGGTCGCGGCCAATCAGGCCGATTTGTTGGAGGAGTGGATGAAATGGCATCGATGAAACGTCCCCGTCTCAAGGGTGTGCAGCCTCGATTGGGTGCCAGCCTTGAGCTTACTTTTACCAATGGTCAGCATTTCACCCTGGATATGAGTGATGCGCTCAAGACCTATCCGGGATTGGCGCCGCTGTCCAATCGTAAAGCGTTCGAAGGTGTCGTATTGGGCGACGGGGGATGGTCGGTGGAGTGGCCGGCGCTGGATATTCAGATTGGTGCGGATACCCTGCTGCTGGATGCGCTTGCCCAGAATGCCCCTGATGAAAATACCCGCGTTTTTATTTGTTGGCGTTTGCGGCATCGGATGACGCTTGACCAGGCTGCCGAAGCGCTGGGCGTCAGCGCCCGAAGCATCAGTCGCTATAGCAGTGGGCGTGAAGCGGTTCCGCGCACTTTGGCACTGGCATGCTTGGGGTGGGAGAGTTTGGAGCAGAAGGCCGCCTGATCGGGTGTTTTGAGTCCTGTCGGTGGGGGCTTGAGGTTTCCCTGTTGTGATCCGCGATTGCCGGGGCCGCTTTGCGGCCCATCGCGGCACAAGGCCGCTCCTACAGAAGACGCGGTGCGCTTGCGAACCTGATTCTCGGCGCGACATCGCAGCTCCGAAACATGAGCTAGCTCTGTGCCTACGGTCCGAGCTGCGCCCGTGCCTTGTGTGCCAAGGCCCTGTAGTCGTCGATGAAGTCTTGCCTGCAGTCATCCCCGTAGTTCTCGTGGAAACCCATTTGGAATGGCGCCACGCGAATCTCGGTGAATCTCTCATGCCATCCCCCGGCTTGGGTGATGAGGGTGTGGGGGAGAGCTGCATCGAACTGGTCAGCGGTGATATCCAGATTGTGCCCTTCGAGCCTCAGTCAGATATGCCGTTGCTCCGGATCTTCCTTCAGCTCGCCCATTACCACGTCGACGGTAATGCCCTCGTATTCCTCAGATAGAAACCACGCCACCAGCAAGCTTGCGTATTCACAGCAGCCTGTGGGGAACATTGAGAACAGGCGGAAGGCAAACCATTGGGGAGGGGGTTTCCGGAACGCTTTTGAGAACGCCATGGCCGAATGCACAACGCCTTGCTTAAGGCTGGGTAAATTCACCATCTGAGTCACCTCTCGTAGGCAAAACAAAAAAGGCCCACCTTTCGGTGAGCCTTTTGAGTACTACGAATGGTGCCGGCACCAGGAATCGAACCCGGGACCTACTGATTACAAGTCAGTTGCTCTACCATCTGAGCTATACCGGCACAGGGGCGTCATTATAGCGATGGATTTGCCGCTGTAAACCACTTCGTTGCATCCATCGCACATTCCCCTAAGTCACCGCGCACAAAGGAGAATTTTCCTACCATCCGCGGTGGATGGAGTTGACGCTTGGCTCGGGCTGGCCCGGGTTGAAGAACAGCTTGCCATTGTCGCAGCCGCGCTTGCGGCAGCTGCCGTCGGCGTTGTGCAGGGGCAGGCCGCGGTCGCCGCCCAGTTGCATGCCGGGCATGTTCCAGTTCAGCGGGGCGGGCTTGCTCGAAGGCGTGCCGCTGGCGCAGCCGGTCATGGCCAGGGCGAGGGTCAGCAGGGCGAAAGGCTTGGTGTGTTTCACGATGTTCGAGTCCGTTCCGGGATCAGTCTTTGTTCAGGATGCGCTGGATGGTGCCGCCGCAGGCCATGTAGCAGGAGTCGTAGTCATTGCCGCAACTGTAGCTGCTCCCCGTGTGGAAGGGGTAGCTCGGGTAGTGGCAACTGTGACGCGCTTCCTTCTTGCTCTTGCCGTTCTGGCAGTACTGGTAGGCCCTCATCTCGGCCTGGTACAGCGCACGTTCGCTGTTCTCCTGCAGGCGCGCCATCTGCTGGCAGTGGTTGCGCTCCGTCGAACAGCTGTTGATGCAATTCATGCCATGCGCGCTGGGCGGTGGCGAGTATCTATAGGTGTAGCTCGGGCCGCAGCCGGCCAGGGCCAAGGCCAGGCAGGCCAGCACGAGGGCGGCCAAACTGTTGTGGAAAAGTGCCATGGGTGTTGCAGTCCTTGATCATTCGTCGCTGAACTCCAGCAGATCGCCGGGCTGGCAGTTCAGGGCGCGACACAGCTTCTCCAGGGTCTCGATCTTGAAACCCTTGATCTTGCCGTTTTTCAGCAGCGACAGGTTCGCTTCCGTGATACCGATGATTTCCGCCAGGTCCTTGGAACGCATCTTGTTCCGGGCCATGACGACGTCGAGGCGGATGATTATCGGCATAGGAAGCAGTCAGACATAACAGTTGTGTTCATCGCTGATGGTCTTGGCGTCACGCATGAGCAGCGAGAAGGCACACAGCAGGATGCCTTTCATGATCTCGTAGACAGCCTGCGATGATACACCGATCGAGAAGCTGAAGCTCCTTTCGCCGGCCGGCAGGTCGATGGCCAGGGCCAGGCCCTGCAAGGTATAGGTCACCGGCCACAGCAACGGGGTGAAGATGCACAGCAGGCCGACCCACCAGAGCAGCTTGATATTGTCCGAGGTCCAGGTCTGGCCACGGGACAGCCGATGGAAGAACAGGCCGGTCAGGCAGAGGGCGATGACGGAAATCATCGTCGGGATCATGTCCACCACCAATACCAGGCCGATGGCCAGGGGGGATGCCTGGTAGCCGGGTTCCAGCAGCAGGGGCATCTGGTCGCCGTAGGCTTGCAGGTAGCCGTTGAGCATGTCGGGGAAATCGAAAATAAAAAGCAACGGGGTGATCGTCAGCTCGACGATCGCGGTTGTCCACGCCAGGTAGGCGGCGAATGCGCCGATGGTGCGTAGGCGCGAACGCGCATAGGCCACGGATCTACTGTTCATGGGGTGCCTCCGTACAGTGATGAACGGAGCGGATTATTCTTGAATAATTATCGTAAAACAATAATTAATTTTGTTATTTGGCCTGTGGCGACGGTTTGTCGCAGGAGGAGGGAGTAGGCATGGCACCGGCCTTGCCGGTGATCGCGGGGCTAGCCCGCTCCCACGCTGAGGAAGCTTGCCTACGCTATAGAGCAGTCGCAGGGTCATCCCTATAGGAACGGCTGTGGGGAATATAATTTACGAAGCTTTCAGCAGGCTTTAAGGGGATAAATCTGGAGGCACGCAATTTTTCGCGAGAAATATTTAGTCTTAGCCTATCGTTTTGACTTAATCGATCAGCTCAGCTAATCTTGTGTTCATTATGTTGAACAGTAAAGCTTTCAAGCTCCTCTCTTCCTCCCGCCTGGTTTCCCGTGAGCGTCACTGGACCGGCGACCTCTAGCGCCACCCTCCCTCTACAGCCGTAAACGTCTCTGTCTGGTGCCGATGCCTGTGCGCTCGGCTGCTGTCGCCCATGGGAGGGCATCATGCGTTCCTGGATCTACCTGATCGTCGCCATCACCTTCGAGGTGATCGGCACGGCGTCGATGAAACTCGCCGCCACCCATTTCCCCGTGCTGGGGCATGTCGTCATGTACGTCATGATCTGTCTGTCGTATTTCTTCCTGGCCCTGGCGGTCAAGCGTGTGCCGGTGGGTGTCGCCTACGCGCTGTGGGAGGGGTTCGGTATCGTGCTGATCACCTTGATCAGCGTGCTCTGGCTCGGCGAAAGCCTGGGCTGGACCAAGGCCCTGGGCCTGGCGGTGATGATCGCCGGCATCTTGCTGGTCAAGGCCGGCACCCGGGCCAAGGCTGTCGAACGTGAAGGGGAGGCCGTGCCATGCTGATGCCATTTGCCTGGCTGGGCCTGGCCATTGTGCTGGAAGTCCTGGCCAACCTGCTGCTCAAGTATTCCGACGGTTTCCGTCGCAAGGGCCTGGGCGTGGCCTCGATCCTCTGCGTGCTGGCGGCGTTCACCGCGCTGGCCCAGGCGGTGAAAGACATCGACCTGTCGCTGGCCTACGCGATCTGGGGTGGCTTCGGCATTCTCGCCACCGTGGCCATGGGGTGGGCCCTGTTCGGTCAGCGCCTGGCCGGGCGCGGCTGGCTCGGCCTGGTGCTGCTGCTGGTAGGCATGAGCTTGCTCAAACTGGCTTGACAACACCCCCGCCAAAGCGCTTGGCCGAATGGTTTATGCACAATGGGCATTGGCCGCTTGCGCGAAAGGCATGCCGGCCGGCGCTACCATCGGTCTTTGCGCAAAGTCCTGTTTTTACTGGCTTTGACGCCCATGGTGGAATAAGCAAAGCAGCGCAAATAGCCTCTGGATCCAAGATTTGGTGATTTTCATCACAAGCTTGTTCACAGAGTTATCCACAGGCTGTCAACCGTGCTGCGGCGCTGTGTCACGCTCGCCTAGCAGCAGCAGGTTGCGGGGCGTCAGCGGGTAATCGCAGAACACCCCGACACGCACCACGTAGCCTTGCTCCTGAAGGAACAGGGCGCGGTCGAGCACCAGCCACATTTCCAGGGGGCGGCGGAACAGATTGCGAACCAGCTCGAGGTTACGCACCTCGGCCAGGCGCCGCTGGCCGGCGGCTTCCAGGGTGGCCCAGTCGGGGTTGCCGTGGATCGTGACCTGCTTGAGCTCGGCCAGGTCGCGGCAGTATTGCTCGAAGGGCTTTACCAGCCAGCTGACCGGCAGCGATGGCGTGGGCAGGTAGTCGTCGATGCCACGTTGCTGGCGTTGCAGCAGGTCGAAACCAAGGCGGCGGGCCATTGAGGTGTCGCGCTGGCGGCGGGTGCGCAGGCTGGAGGTGACCGCCTCGCTCAGCGGCAGGCCCAGGTCTTCCTGGGTCAAGGCTAGCGCCGAGGCCCGGGCGGCGCCGGAGAGTGGCTGATAGGCCTTGCCCTGGATGCGGTTGTAGCAGCAGGGCGCAACGGCGATCTGCCGGCAACCCTGCTGGCTTGCCAGCTCTATGAGCCGGACATGCAGGTCGCCGCAGGCGTGCAGGGCGACCGCGCTCTTGTCGCCGTCCAGATGGCGGGCGCTGTCGGTGGCCATGACATCCTGGTGCACGTGGGTGGCGGGCAGGTGATGGTGCTCGCTCAGGGCCTTGCCGGCGCTGACCAGTTCAGCGTCGTACTCCAGGCAGGTCAGTTGCTGGTCGGTCTGCAACAGGCGACGGCCCAGGTGGCCTTTGCCGGAACACCAGTCGAGCCAGTGCCGGGCGGGTTGACTGAACGCCAGGCGACGGCTGAAGGCTTCGATCTGCTGCCACTTGCGGCCGGGGACACCGACATCGAGGCGGTGGCCGGCGGGATGCAGGCCGGCATCGGGCAGTTCGCCGACGGCGGACAGCTGCTCGGCTTCGGCGGCCAGTTGTGGGAAGGGGGCTGGGGCCTCAGGTGTGTCGTCGGGGGATTCGGCTTGCTCGAGCGTGCGCTGGCGCAGCCAATGGGACAGTACCGGGTGCTGGTCTTCCCACGCCAGGCGCAGGTGGGTGAACGGGCGTGGGTGCCACAGGGGCTGGTGCTGGGTGAGGAAGCGGTCGAGGGCCTGGAAGCGCTCGAAGAGCTGGTCGGTTTGCAGGATGGGGGGTGTGGTCATTCGAGCACCGGGGCGCTAGCGAGAGGGGCTGCTGCGCAGCCCATCGCGGCACAAGGCCGCTCCTACAGAGAGGGGGCCACGTGCGGCCCCGGGTTCAACGTCCCTGGCAGGCATCCACGCGCAGCCAGCGCTCCAGCACCTTGAAGCCCTGCACCAGCACGAACGAGATCAGCAGGTAGAACACCCCGGCGGCAAAGAAGATCTCCACCGGCAGGTAGGTCCGGGCAATGATGGTCCGCGCCATGCCGGTCAGTTCCAGCAGCGTCACGGTACTGGCCAGGGCGCTGGCCTTGAGCATCAGGATCACTTCGTTGCTGTAGGCCGGCAGGCCGATGCGCGTGGCGCGCGGCAGCATGATGTACAGCAGCGTCTTGCCCCGCGACATGCCCAGTGCCCGGGCCGCCTCGATCTCGCCCTTGGGGATCGCCTGCAGGGCGCCGCGCAGGATCTCGGCGATATAGGCGGCGGTGTGCAGGGTCATGGTCAGCACCGTGCACCAGAACGGATCGCGCAGGTACGGCCACAGCGAACTGTTGCGCACTGCGTCGAACTGGGCCAGGCCGTAGTAGACCAGGAACAACTGCACCAGCAGCGGCGTGCCGCGGAAGAAGAAGATGTAGCCGTAGGGCAGGGCGCGCACGTACCAGTGCCGCGAAGAGCGCGCCACACCCAGCGGAATGGCCAGGATCAGGCCGGCGATGACGGCGATGGCCACCAGCTCCAGGGTCAGGGTCGCGCCCTGGGCCAGGCGTGGCAGCCACTTGATGATGACTTCCCAGTTCATTTACTCGGCCCTCATGAAGCCGCGAGCGGCGCGCTTTTCCAGGAAGTGCATGCCGATCATCGCGATGATGGTCAGGCCCAGGTAGATGCAGGCGGCGACCGCGTAGAAGGTGAACGGCTCCTTGCTCACGGTCACGCCGATCTGCGCGTGGCGCATGATTTCTTCAAGGCCGATCACCGACACCAGCGCGGTGTCCTTCATCAGGATCATGAACAGGTTGCCCAGGCCCGGCAGGGCGATGCGCCACATCTGCGGGAGGATGATCCGCGAGAGGATGCGACCCTTGGACAGGCCCAGTGCCAGGCCCGCTTCACGGTGTCCCTTGGGGATGGCCAGGATCGCGCCGCGGAACACTTCCGTGGCGTAGGCGCCGAAGCACAGGCCGAGGGCGATCACCCCGGCGGTGAAGGCGCTGAGCTCCAGGCCCGGCATGTTCAGCAGCTCGCCCAGGCTGTTCATCAGTCCGACGGTGCCGAAGTAGATGAGCAGCACCCAGAGCAGTTCGGGTACGCCGCGCACCAGTGTGGAATAAGTGCCGCCAAGCCATTGCAAGGGCTTGACCGGCGAGGTCTTGGCCAGGGCGCCGAGCAGGCCCAGGACCAGCCCCAGCAGCAAGGCGCAGAGCGCCAGTTTTACGGTCATCAGGGTACCGGCCATCATGGCCGGGCCGAATCCGTGCAGGTCGATATTCATGGGTAAGTTTGTTCAAGGGACAGGCATCGCCAGGGCGGCGATGCCTGTCGGGGCGAATCAATAGATGCTGAACGGGAAGTACTTGTCGTTGATCTTCTTGTAGGTGCCGTCGGCGACAATTTCCTTCAGTGCGGCGTTGAGCTTGTTGCGCAGCTCATTGTCGCCTTTGCGCACGGCAATGCCGACCTTATCGCTTTCGTTCACCGGGTCGCCTTTGAACTCGTAGTTCTTGCCGGCTTCGGATTTCAGCCAGTCGTAGTTGGCGTACTTGTCGGCGAGGATGGCATCGACGCGGCCGGAGGTGAGGTCGAGGTAGGCATTTTCCTGGCCATCATACAGGTTGACCTTGAACTCGCCGTCCATGCCGCCGTTATCGTCCAGCCAGGTAGCCGCCTGGGTGGCGCGCTGGGTGCCGATGGTCTTGCCCTTGAGCGAAGCGCGGTCGGTCTTGAAGTCGACGTTTTTCGGTGCGATGAACTGCTGCTTGTTCGAGTAGTAGGGGTCGGTGAAGTCGACGGCCTGCTTGCGTTCGTCGGTGATCGACAGCGAGGAGATGATGAAGTCGGACTTCTTGGCGTTCAGCGCCGGGATGATGCCGTCCCAGTCGGAGACGGCCACTTCGCATTCGACCTTCATCTTGGCGCACAGGGCGTCACCGATATCCTTGTCGAAGCCGACCACCTGGCCGCTGGCATCCTTGTTGTTGAAGGGCGGGTAGGCCGCCTCGATGCCCATTTTCAGTTTCTCGGCTGCCATGGCATTGGCCGAGAACACCAGGGTGGCGGCAGCGGCCAGGAGGAATTTCTTGTAGGTCTGCATTCGTGTTGCTCCGTTAGCGGTGGCTGGACATGAATTGCTTGCAACGCGCCGAGGTCGGGTTCTCGAAGACCTGCTGCGGCGATCCCTGCTCTTCGACCAGGCCCTGGTGCAGGAAGACCACTTCACTGGACACCTGGCGGGCAAAGTTCATCTCGTGCGTCACCAGCAGCATGGTACGGCCTTCTTCGGCCAATGCGCGGATGACGTTAAGCACTTCCTGGACCATTTCCGGATCGAGCGCCGAGGTCGGCTCGTCGAACAGGATGACCTTGGGCTTCATGGCCAGGGTACGGGCGATGGCGGCACGCTGTTGCTGGCCACCGGAAAGCTGGGCGGGGTAGCTGTGGCGCTTGTCGAAGATGCCGACCTTGTTCAGCAGCGCCTCGGCGTGCTCGGTGGCCTCGGCCTTGCTCTGGCCGAGCACGCGGCGCGGCGCCTCGATGATGTTGTCGAGGATCGACATGTGCGGCCACAGGTTGAAATTCTGGAAGACGAAGCCGATCTCGCTGCGCAGGCGGTTGATCTGGCGGTTGTCGGCGGCGATCAGTTCGCCGTTTTTCTGCGCCTTGAGCTTGAGGGACTCGCCGGCGACGATGATTTCGCCCTGGTGCGGGTTCTCCAGCAGGTTGATGC
Source organism: Pseudomonas sp. TE31087 (assembly GCF_057284075.1). Classification (NCBI taxonomy): domain Bacteria; kingdom Pseudomonadati; phylum Pseudomonadota; class Gammaproteobacteria; order Pseudomonadales; family Pseudomonadaceae; genus Pseudomonas; species Pseudomonas sp. TE31087. The sequence goes on along the minus strand of NZ_JBXVNN010000001.1, from coordinate 4,000,902 downwards.
AGCGCAGCAGGGTGGACTTGCCAGAGCCGGATGAGCCGAGGATGGAGATCACGTCACCGTCGCGCGCGGTCAGCGAAATGCCCTTGAGAATTTCCTGCTCGCCATAGCGTTTGTGCAGGTTGCGGATTTCCAGCGCGGGCGTGGCCTGGGCCATGTGCGGTCCTCATGTGTTCGGGTGCGTTCCCAGCTGTTGGCGGCCTTCCTGGCGAGCGCCACGCTAGCATAGCGGCGCAACGGCGGCCAACCGGGTCGCGGGGGGCTCGGGTCGCTGGTGGGACAGTTTGTCGCATCGCTGCAGTGGACTGTCGCCAGGATATCCGCATTGGCGTTCTGCCCAGCACCGGAGCTTTGATGAAAAAAGGCGCGATGGTGCCAGCTTTGTTCCTATCTGGGAAGCCGTTTTTGGCCGGGTGGCACTGTGTCGCGGGTTATGCGGGTTCGAGGTTGCGCCTTGAGGTTGCGCTTTGCCGTGTCCTGAATTTGTGCCAAGGTGTTACCGAGGGGCACCTTTGGTGCGTTTGTAAGTGGGTATTTCAGTAATCCCAACCTGGCATGGGGATTTGACGACCTTTCGGTCAAAGCTTGGCACAATGCCCTGCAAGCCGCGTCGTTCTTGGTTACAGAAACATTTCAGACGAAAGCCATTCTCAGCTGGCCCGCTTATTGCCATCCCGAAACCACTGAATGCAGCGACGCCCACTCACACCCCGGCGCGCTGGCCAGTCATTCGTGTAGTCCACCTCCTTACAAAGGTAGTTTTATGAGCGGTAACAATTCCAATGACCTCGCTCAGGGGCTCAAGCAACGGCATGTGACCATGCTGTCGATTGCCGGCGTGATCGGCGCCGGCCTGTTCGTCGGCTCCGGCCATGCCATCGCTGCCGCCGGCCCTGCCGTGCTGTTGGCCTACGCCGCCGCCGGTACCCTGGTGGTGCTGGTAATGCGCATGCTCGGCGAAATGGCGGTCGCCTCGCCTGACACCGGTTCCTTCTCCACCTACGCCGATCGCGCCATCGGGCGCTGGGCCGGTTTCACCATCGGTTGGCTGTACTGGTGGTTCTGGGTCCTGGTGATCCCGCTGGAGGCCAACGCCGCCGCCGCTATCCTGCATGCCTGGTTCCCGTCGGTGGACCTGTGGGCGTTCTCCCTGATCATTACCCTGGCGCTGACCGTCACCAACCTGTTCAGCGTGAAGAACTACGGTGAGTTCGAGTTCTGGTTCGCCCTGCTCAAGGTGCTGGCGATCATCGGCTTCATCGTCGTCGGTTGCGCGGCCATGTTCGGCATGGTGCCGAGCAGCCAGGTCAGCGGCATCAGCCACCTGTTCGATACCCAGGGCTTCATGCCCAACGGCCTGGGCGCGGTGCTGGCCGCGATGCTGACCACCATGTTCTCGTTCATGGGTACCGAGATCGTTACCATCGCCGCCGCCGAGTCGAAAGACCCGGGTCGCCAGATCAGCAAGGCCACCAACTCGGTGATCTGGCGTATCTGCCTGTTCTACCTGGTGTCGATCTTCCTGGTCGTGGCCATGGTGCCTTGGAACGATCCGACCCTCGCCGAGAAAGGTTCCTACCAGACCGTCCTCAGCCTGATCGGCGTGCCGAATGCCAAGCTGATCGTCGACATCGTCGTGCTGATCGCCGTGACCAGCTGCCTGAACTCGGCGCTGTACACCTCTTCGCGCATGCTGTTCTCCCTGAGCAAGCGTGGCGACGCCCCGGCCATCGCCCAGCGCACCACCAAGGCGGGCACCCCGCACTGGGCCGTGCTGCTCTCCACCGCCGCGGCCTTCCTGTGCGTGTTCGCCAACTTCCTGGCCCCGGCCGCGGTGTTCGAGTTCCTGCTGGCCAGCTCCGGCGCCATCGCCCTGCTGGTGTACCTGGTGATCGCCGTGTCGCAACTGCGCATGCGTGCCCAGCGTGAAGCCAAGGGCGAGAAGATCTCGTTCAAGATGTGGATGTTCCCGGGCCTGACCTGGGCGACCATCGCCTTCATCATTGCCATCCTGGTGGTGATGGCGCTGCGTGAAGACCACCGTGCCGAGATCATCGCCACGGCCATCCTGAGCATTGGTGTGGTGGCGGCTGGCCTGCTGCTGCACCGCAAGCGTGGCGCTGCTGCGCGGGTGGCGCTGGATAGCTGATCCGCTGGTGTGAAATGCAAAGGCCGCGTCCTGTGAGGGGCGCGGCCTTTTTGTTTGCCTGTGAGGCCCGCTCCCACAAGGATCGCACAAGCCTGAAAGGCGATAGGGAACCTGTGGGGGCGGGTTTACCCGCGAAGAGGCCGGCGCAAGTTGAGCGTCACTATCAGCCGAACTGCTTCTGCTGTTGCTGCTGCCTGGCCACGACCTCCGAGGCGGTGACATAGGCGTCCTGGAACTCGTCGCTCTCCAGCCAGGCCATGGTCGCATCCTCGTCGATGCCGTCGAGCCACGCGCGGTAGGCGGTGAACACCAGGACGATGTAGTCGGTGGCGTGTTCTTCCTTGTGGCCCTTGAGCACCAGCGCCAGCAGTGGGTCGACCAGGAATACCGAGATCATCGGCACCAGGCCGCCTTCCTGGGCTTCCTTCATTTTCACGAACAGGCTGTCGTAGCTGCCCGACTCCATGGCCTTGTTGAACACCTGCTCGACGCTGGCGCTGTCGCCGGCACTGGCCTTGACTGCCTGGCCGCTGCGCACCATGCGGTTCTGCTTGGCCTTGGTGGCGGCGCGCTTGGCGCGTTTCTGTTGTTTGGTGTTGGTGGCCATGGGGGCGGATCCTTGGACGACTGGTAAAGGCGCGTATTGAAGCGTAGTTGCCAGGGAAACCCAAGCAGGTATTCGAGATCGCCGGGGCGCTCTGCGCCCCTTTCGCGACATAAGGCCCGCAAAGCGGGCCCAGGATCTCAGAGGGTCTTGTTCGGCCCGATCATCCGCGCCAGGCCAAGGTTCTTCAGCGCCAGTTGCAGCGAGCTGTGGATAACCTGCGGGTTGTCATGGCTCATGGCGTCGGCCAGCAGTTCCCTGGCCTTGCTCAGGTTGATCTGGCGCAGCATCCACTTCACCTTCGGCAGGTTGGTGGCGTTCATCGACAGGCTGTCGAAGCCCATGGCCATCAGCAGGATCGCCGCGGCCGGGTCGCCGGCCATCTCACCGCAGATGCTCACCGGCTTGCCTTCCTCGTGGGCGACGCTGACCACGGTCTGCAACGCCTGCAGCACCGCCGGGTGCAGGTAGTCGTACAGGTCGGCGACCCGCGGGTTGTTGCGGTCGACCGCCAGCAGGTACTGGGTCAGGTCGTTGGAGCCGACCGAGAGGAAGTCGACCTGGCGCGCCAGCTCGCGGGTCTGGTACACGGCGGCGGGAATTTCCACCATCACCCCCACCGGCGGCATCGGCACGTCGGTGCCTTCGTCGCGCACCTCGCCCCAGGCGCGGTGGATCAGGTGCTGGGCTTCTTCCAGTTCGTGGATGCCGGAAATCATCGGCAGCAGGATGCGCAGGTTGTTCAGGCCCTCGCTGGCCTTGAGCATGGCGCGGGTCTGCACCAGGAAGATTTCCGGGTGATCGAGGGTGACGCGGATGCCGCGCCAACCGAGGAACGGGTTCTCTTCCTTGATCGGGAAGTACGACAGCGACTTGTCGCCGCCGATGTCGAGGCTGCGCATGGTTACCGGCAGCGGGTGGAACGCCTGCAGCTGCTCGCGGTAGATCGCCAGCTGTTCCTTCTCGCTGGGGAAGCGCTGGTTGATCATGAACGGCACTTCGGTGCGGTACAGGCCGACGCCCTCGGCGCCGCGCTGCTGGGCGCGGGCCACGTCGGCGAGCAGGCCGGTGTTGACCCACAGCGGCATGCGGTGGCCGTCCGGGGTGACGCACGGCAGTTCGCGCAGGGCGTCGAGGCCCTTGGCCAGTTCGCGCTCCTCCTCGACCACATCGCTGTATTGCTTGCGCAGCACTTCACCCGGGTTGGTGAACACCTCGCCCTTGTAGCCGTCGACGATCATCTCGATGCCGTCGGCCTTCGAATACGGCAGGTCGACCACACCCATGACGGTGGGGATACCCATCGCCCGGGCGAGGATCGCCACGTGGGAGTTGCCCGAGCCGAGTACCGAGACCAGGCCCACCAGCTTGCCTTCCGGCACCTCGCCGAGCATGGCGGGGGTCAGCTCCTCGCTGACCAGGATGGTGTTGTCCTCATAGACCAGCGACTGCGAGCGGGCCTCCTGGAGATACGCCAGCAGGCGCCGGCCCAGGTCCTTGACGTCCGAGGCACGCTCGCGCAGGTAGTCGTCGTCCATCAGCTCGAAGCGGTTGACGTGCTCGCCGACCACCTGGCGCAGGGCACCCTGGGCCCACTGGCCGGTCTTGATGACCTCGACCACCTCGCCACCGAGGGCGGCGTCCTCGAGCATCATCAGGTAGACGTCGAACAATGCGCGCTCTTCGGGGCGCAGCTGGGTGGCGAGCTTGGCCGACAGCTTGCGCATGTCCTCGCGCACGCCTTCGAGGGCGTTGTTGAACAGCTTGAGTTCGGTGTCTATGTCTTCGACGGTGCGATCCGGCACCACCTCGAGGTCGGCGGGCGGCAGCATCACCACCGAGCGGCCGACGGCAGCGCCCGGGGAGCCCGGCACGCCGACGAAGCGGGCTTCCTGGATACCCTTGCCCTGGCGGCCCAGGCCGCGGATCGAGCCGGTGGCCTCGGCGTGGGCGATAACCCCGGCGAGCTGGGCGCTCATGGTGACCAGGAAAGCTTCTTCGCCTTCGTCGAACTGGCGGCGCTCCTTCTGCTGGATGACCAGTACCCCCACCACGCGACGGTGGTGGATGATCGGCGCACCAAGGAAGGAGGCGAATTTCTCTTCGCCGGTCTCGGCGAAGTAGCGGTAGCGGGGGTGGTCGGCGGCGTTCTCGAGGTTCAACGGCTCCTCGCGGGTGCCGACCAGGCCGACCAGGCCCTCGTTGGGGGCCATGCTGACCTTGCCGATGGAGCGCTTGTTCAGGCCCTCGGAGGCCATCAGCACGAAGCGGTTGCTGTCCGGGTCGAGCAGGTAGACCGAGCAGACCTGGCTGCCCATCGCCTCCTTGACGCGCAAGACAATGATACCCAACGCCGTCTTGAGATCTTTGGCGGAGTTCACTTCCTGGACGATCTTGCGCAGCGTATTGAGCATGGCTCGGGGTCGGACTCCGTCGTCAGTCGCGCGTCAGCAGGCGCGGGGCTAGCTCTTTCAGGGCGCGACGGTATACCTCGCGCTTGAATGTCACCACCTGGCCCAGCGGATACCAGTAGCTGACCCAGCGCCAGCCATCGAATTCCGGTTTGCCGGTGAGGTCCATGCGCACCCGTTGCTCATTGCTCACCAGGCGCAGCAGGAACCACTTCTGTTTCTGGCCGATGCACAGCGGCTGGCTGTGGGTGCGCACCAGGCGCTGGGGTAAACGATAACGCAACCAGCCACGGGTGCAGGCAAGAATTTCCACGTCCTGGCGTTCCAGGCCCACTTCTTCGTTCAGCTCGCGGTACAGGGCATCTTCCGGCGTCTCGTCAGGGTTGATGCCACCCTGGGGGAACTGCCAGGCATCCTGGTTGATCCGCCGAGCCCATAGCACCTGCCCGGCATCATTCGTGAGAATGATCCCGACATTGGGGCGAAAACCATCCGGGTCGATCACGGCAGCAACCTCGCAAACGCATGTCACCGCATTGTTCCACAAAGCCTGAGCGCGCAGCAACGCGCCCGCCAAGCTTATGTGCAGCGAGGTGAAAACTCCGTATTCTGCGGGGCTCTTCCGTGGCTGATGCGAGTGACCGCGATGCGCCTGGCTTTATTCGACCTGGACAATACCCTCCTCGGTGGCGACAGCGACCACGCCTGGGGTGACTACCTGTGCGAGCGGGGCATTCTCGACCCGGTCGCCTACAAGCAACGCAACGACGCCTTCTACCAGGACTACCTCAACGGCACCCTGGACATGCAGGCCTACCTGGCCTTCTCCATGGAGATCCTCGCGTCCAGCGAACCTGCGCAGCTGGAGCAATGGCACCGAGAGTTCATGCGCGACTGCATCGAGCCGATCATCCTGCCCAGGGCCCTGGCGTTGCTGCAGCAGCACCGCGAGGCGGGCGACCAGCTGGTGATCATCACCGCCACCAACCGCTTCGTCACCGCGCCGATCGCCCGCCGCCTGGGCGTGCGCGTGCTGCTGGCGACCGAATGCGAAGCGCAGGACGGGCGCTATACCGGGCGCAGTACCGATATACCCTGTTTCCGTGAAGGCAAGGTGACGCGGCTGAACCGCTGGATGCTGGAGAACGGCTTTGACCTGGAGGACAGCTACTTCTATAGCGATTCGCTGAACGATGTGCCGTTGCTGGAGGTGGTGGCGAACCCGGTGGCGGTGGATCCGGATCCGAGGCTGCGGGCGGAGGCCGAGCGGCGGGGGTGGCCGGTCGTTTCGTTGCGCGATTGAAGGCCTGATCGCGGGGCAAGCCCGCTCCCACGATCTGAATTGCTTCCGGGTGTTGGATCAATGTCCAATATCTTGGGTGCAACTTGATCTGGCGTGGGAGCGGGCTTGCCCCGCGATGCTTCAGACCGGCTTGGCGCCCATCAGGCCCGCGATGGACAGGAAGCAGACGCCACTGAACACCGCCAATGCCAAGGTGAACTTCAAACCCACGGTTTCAGCCTTGCGCAGCCGGTTCAGGCGTACCACCAGCCACCACACGGCAAGCGCGCCAAGCGTATAGATGACGCTGGACGCCAGTACCCAGGTCTGCCCCAGCGGCCAGCCGACCAGGTGCACCAGCCACCAGCCGGTGAACGGCATGCTCACCAGGCACAGCCCCATCAGCAGCCAGACGAACACCAGCGGTCGGCGCAACAGTTTGCCGTAGGCCTCGGCATCGCCCTGGCGGCGGGCGCGGACAGTCCAGGTCGCCAGGCCCAGGCCGCCCAGCAGCAACAGGGCAGTGGCGAGGATGTGCAGGGTCTTGAGGGTGGTCAGGTGTTCCATGTCTTCATCGTCCTTCAGCAGGGTAATTCGCGCCCGTCTCTTCGCGGGTAAACCCGCTCCCACAGGTGACGCGCCAACCTTGTGGGAGCGGGTTTACCCGCGAAGGACCATACGCCCAGCTTAGTCAGTTAACCCAAGAACAGCCGGTAAGCCGGGTTCTCGGTCTCGTCCCAGTACGGATAGCCGATCTTGGCCAGCGCCGCCGGCACCAGGTGGCGCTCGTCCTCCGGCACCTGCAGGCCCGCGACCACCCGGCCATCGGCGGCGCCGTGGTTGCGGTAGTGGAACATCGAGATGTTCCAGCGCCCACCCAGCTTGTTGAGGAAGTTGAACAGCGCACCCGGCCGCTCGGGGAACTCGAAGCGCAGCACCATCTCGTCGCTGGCCCCGGCCGAGTGGCCGCCGACCATGTGGCGGATGTGCAGCTTGGCCAGTTCGTTGTCGGTCAGGTCGGTAACCGGGAAGCCTTGCTCGATCAACTGCTGGACCAACACCGCGCGCGGGTCGGTTTCCGGGTGGGTCTGCACGCCGACGAAGATATGCGCCTCGTCCGAGGTGTGCTTGCGGTAGTTGAATTCGGTGATCTGGCGCTTGCCGATGGCTTCGCAGAAGGCCTTGAAGCTGCCCGGACGCTCCGGGATGGTCACGGCGATGATCGCCTCGCGCTTCTCGCCCAGTTCAGCGCGCTCGGCCACATGGCGCAGGCGGTCGAAATTGACGTTGGCGCCCGAGTCGATGGCCACCAGGGTCTGCCCGGCGACGCCCTTGAGCTCGACGTACTTCTTGATGCCGGCTACGCCCAGCGCGCCGGCAGGTTCGGTGATCGAGCGGGTATCGTCGTAGATATCCTTGATCGCTGCACAGATTTCGTCGGTGCTGACGGTGATCACCTCGTCCACATGGTGACGGCAGATGTCGAAGGTATGCTGGCCGATCTGCGCCACCGCCACGCCATCGGCGAACAGCCCGACCTGTGGCAGCACCACGCGCTCACCCGCGGCCATGGCCGCCTGCAGGCAGTTGGAGTCGTCCGGCTCGACGCCGATCACCTTGATCTCGGGGCGCAGGTATTTCACGTACGCGGCGATGCCAGCGATCAGCCCGCCGCCGCCGACCGGCACGAAGATCGCGTCCAGCTGGCCCGGGTGCTGGCGCAGGATTTCCATGGCCACCGTGCCTTGCCCGGCAATGGTGTGCGGATCGTCGTAGGGATGGATGTAGACGAAGCCCTTTTCCTCCACCAGCTTCAGCGAGTAGGCCAGCGCCTCGGGGAAGGTGTCACCGTGCAGCACCACCTTGCCGCCCCGGGAGCGCACGCCTTCGATCTTGATCTCCGGGGTGGTCTTGGGCATGACGATGGTCGCCTTGATCCCCAGCTCCCGCGCTGCCAGGGCCAGGCCCTGGGCGTGGTTGCCGGCGGAGGCGGTGACCACGCCGCGGGCCAGTTCTTCGGCGCTCAGTTGCGCCAGCTTGTTGTAGGCCCCGCGAATCTTGAACGAGAACACCGGCTGCAGGTCCTCGCGCTTGAGCAGCACCGTGTTGCCCAGGCGCTTGCTCAACTGCCCGGCGCTGTGCAGCGGGGTTTCGACGGCAACGTCGTAGACGCGCGAGGTGAGGATCTTCTTGACGTACTGTTCGAGCATCGGAAAGCATCACTGGGCCGCGGGACAAGGGCTGGGAGTCTACCGCAGCGTCACGTCGGGCGACCACAGCAAAGCCGTGGGAGCCGTTATACTAGGCAACTTTGAAATCCGCCCAGCCCCTCCCGGAGCCCGCATGACCCAGGACCAACTCAAACAGGCCGTCGCCCAGGCCGCCGTCGATCTCATCCTGCCGAAACTGGATGAGAAAAGCGTCGTCGGCGTCGGTACCGGTTCGACCGCCAACTTCTTCATCGACGCCCTGGCCCAGCACAAGACCGCCTTCGACGGCGCCGTCGCCAGCTCCGAGGCCACCGCCCAGCGCCTGAAGGGCCATGGCATCCCGGTCTACGAGCTGAACAGCGTCAGCGAGCTGGAGTTCTACGTCGACGGCGCCGACGAGAGCGACGCCCACCTCAACCTGATCAAGGGCGGCGGCGCGGCCCTGACCCGCGAGAAGATCGTCGCGGCGGTGGCCAAGACCTTCATCTGCATCGCCGACGCCAGCAAGCTGGTGCCGGTACTGGGCGCCTTCCCGCTGCCGGTCGAGGTGATTCCGATGGCCCGCAGCCATGTCGCGCGCCAGCTGGTCAAGCTGGGCGGCGACCCGGTCTACCGTGAAGGCGTGGTGACCGACAACGGCAACGTCATCCTGGATGTGCACAACCTGCAGATCACCAACCCGGTGGAGCTGGAGAGCCAGATCAACGCCATCGTCGGCGTGGTCACCAATGGCCTGTTCGCGGCGCGTCCGGCGGATGTGCTGCTGCTGGGGACCGCTGAAGGCGTGAAGACCCTCAAGGCCGAGTAAGCCTCATCGCGGGGCAAGCCCGCTCCCACGGTGGGAGCGGGCTTGCCCCGCGATAGCGCCAGCCCAGGCAATCAATCAGCCGGCTGCTTGAACACATAGAACAGGTTCGGCTCGCTGACCAGGTAGATGGTCCCGGCGTCATCCATCGCAATCCCCTCCGCCTGCGGCACTGTCTGCTTCAAACCCTGAGACCCCTTGCGCAGCGACAGCGTACTCAGCGGTTTGCCCTTCACATCCAGCTCCAGCACCAGCCGCGACTCGTCCGACAGCGCCAGCAGGTGCCCGCTGCGCTCATCGAACTGCAGGCTCGACAAGTCCCTCACGAACAGCCGCCGGTCACGCTTGCGATCCTGCACCACATGCACGGCATAGGGTTTGTCGGGGTTGTCATGGGGAAAACCATGCACCTCGTAGATCATCATCGGGTCCCGTTCCTTGGCCACGAACAGGCGCTTGCCCGCCGAGTCGTAGGCCAGCCCCTCGAAACCCTTGTTGCCATTGAGGCCGATGCCCAGGGACAGCTGCTCGGCATCGCTGGCGTCGAGGAACAGGGTGTCATCGTCAAGACGCACGCGAATCAGCCGCTGCTGGCGCTCGTCGGTGATCACGTAGCTGTTGGGCCCTACATACTCCACCGCCTCGGGGTCGCCGAAGCCGGTCAGTGGAACACGGCGCAGGATGCGGCCGTCCAGCGACAGCTCGATCAGCTCCGAGCGGGCATTGGTGACGGTGAACAGGCTCTTGCGGTCGGGATCGTAGGTCAGCGCCGAGATGTCATCGTCCAGCCCGACGATGGGCTGCGCTTCGATCGCCACCTGGTAGCGATCCAGGCCGATGCTCTGCTCGGCCGGCTGCCACCAGGTCTTGAGGTTGAACCAGCCGCGCTCGAACAGGCGGAACTCATGCCCGGCGGCGCCCAGGACAAGCAGGGCGACAAGCACGATGAAGGCGAAGATCAGGCGAAGGTGGCGGCGCATGCGGTCGGACTCGGCGAAAGGAGCACGTATCTAACCACTATCAACTGAAGCAAAGCTTAATGCCACCATCAGAAATATCTGATCGATCAGTGCTTTTTGAAGCGATAGAACAGGTTGGGCTCGCTGACGATGTACAGGTTGCCCTGGTCATCCATTGCCACCCCTTCTGCCCGGGGAATGGTGTCAGCCAGGCCATTGAAGCCGCCCAGCAAGGTCATGAAACTGACCTGCTCACCCTTCTCGTCCAGCTCGAGCAGCATGTTGGAGTCCGCCGACAAAGCCAGCAGGTGCCCGGTGCGCGGGTCGATGCCCAGCGCGGACAGGTTGCGCAGGTCCAGTTCGTCACTGGGCAGCGGTTGCTTGTCGCCCTTGAGCGGGCCGTGGCCATCGGTGCTCCAGATGAACATCTTCGGTGACCGCTCGGCACCAATGATCAGTCGCTGCCGGATCAGGTCCCAGGCAATGGCCTCGAAGCCCTTGTTGCCATCCTCCGTATCGCCCAGGTCGTAGGGCTGGTAGTCGGCGCGGTTCAGCGATGTCGTGGCGGCATCCACCTTGACCAGTGTCAGGTCATGGTTGCGCTCGTCGACAATGGCGATCTGGCCGTTCTCGAGTACCGCCACGCCTTCCGGATTGGACCAGCCCAGCAGCGGGATCTTGCGCAGCACGTCACCGTCGAGGTTGAGTTCGACCAGGAACGGGTGCTTGCCCATGACCGCGAACAAGGTACGGGTGTGCGGATTGAACGCCAGGTCCGACGCCTCGTCACGCTCCATCCCCGGCAACGGTTTGGCATCGATGTCGGCCACGTAATCCGGCAGCCAGATGCTTTCCTGGCGCTCGGTCTGGCTTTCGAAGCCTTCCTTTATCCACAGCAGGCCACGGTCATCCCAGTGCATGGCTACCACCAGGCCATAGGCGATGATCGCCAGCGCAAGCAGCCACAGCGACCAGCGGGTGATCAGGCGTCGCTTTGGCGGAAGGGATGCGCTGGAAGGATTGGTCATCGAATGGAGATCCTGAAAGTAGGCGGCAGCGTGGTCGCCACTGTCGGCAAATGAAGGTTAATAGACGAATTATCCGGATCAATTGTGAAAAAAACGACAAATCCCACCGGCACAAGCAGCGACGACGGCATTGCACCGTCGTCGCCCGGAGTCAAAGCACCCGGCCTTCGAACCGGCTTGCACCGGGAAGTTCCAGCACCAGCTCATCGCCGACATTGAACGGCCCCACGCCCGCCGGGGTGCCAGTGAGGATGACATCGCCTGCCTGCAGGGAGAAGTGCGCCGCGATGTGCTGGATCATCGGCACGATCGGGTTGAGCATTAGCGCGCTGTTGCCGTCCTGGCGCACCTCGCCGTTGATGGTCAGGCGAATGCCGATATCGGTCAGGTCCTCGAAGGTATCGGCTGACACGAACGGCGGCAGCACGCAGGCACCATCGAAGCACTTGGCCAGTTCCCAGGGCAGGCCCTTTTCCTTCAGCTTCGCCTGCACATCGCGCAGAGTGAGGTCCAGCGCCGGGGCAAAGCCGGAGATGGCGTCGAGCACCTCTTCCTCGGAAGGGTGGGTGGACAGGGGCTTGCCCAGCAGCACGGCAATCTCCGCCTCGTAATGTACCGAGCCACGCTCGGTCGGAATCTTGAAGCCGCCTTCCAGGGGCACCACGCAGCTGCCGGGCTTGATGAACAGCAGCGGCTCGCTGGGGATGGGGTTGTCCAGTTCCTTGGCATGCTCGGCGTAGTTGCGGCCGATGCATACCACCTTGCCCAGCGGGAAGTGGATGCGCGTGCCGTCTACGTACTGGTGCTGGTAACTCATGGCCGACTCCTGTGAATACTGCTTTTTATTCGGGAGCGAAGATCTTACCCGGATTCATGATGCCGTTCGGGTCGAACACTGCCTTGATCGCCCTCATGCAGGCGATTTCCTCCGGCGAGCGGCTGTAGCCCAGGTAGTCGCGCTTGGTCATGCCCACGCCATGCTCGGCGGAGATCGAGCCGTTGTAGCGTTCGACGATCTCGAACACCCACTTGTTGACCTTGGCGCAGGAGGCGAAGAAGTCGTCCTTGGTCATGTGGTCGGGCTTGAGGATGTTCAGGTGCAGGTTGCCGTCGCCGATGTGGCCATACCAGACCACTTCGTAGTCCGGGTAGTGCTCGCCGACGGTGGCGTCGATATCGCGCAGGAACGCCGGCACCTTCGATACGGTGACCGAGATGTCGTTCTTGTAAGGCGTCCAGTGGGAGATGGTCTCGGACAGGTACTCGCGCAGCTTCCACAGGTTCTTCAGCTGGGTCTCGCTCTGGCTCATCACCCCGTCCAGTACCCAGCCCTGCTCGACGCAGTGCTCGAAGGTGGCCAGGGCTTCGTTGGCCACCTCCTCGGTGCTGGCTTCGAACTCCAGCAGCGCATAGAACGGGCAGTCGGTCTCGAACGGTGCGGGCACATCGCCCCGGGCGAGGATCCTGGCCAGGCCCTTGTCGGAGAAGAACTCGAAGGCCGTCAGGTCAAGCTTGCCCTGGAAGGCGTGCAGCACCGGCATGATCGCGTCGAAATCGGGCGTGCCCAGCACCATGGCGGTGAGGTTGCGCGGCGCGCGGTCCAGGCGCATGGTCGCCTCGACTACGAAGCCCAGGGTGCCTTCGGCGCCGATGAACAGCTGGCGCAGGTCGTAGCCGGTGGCGTTCTTGATCAGGTCCTTGTTCAGCTCGAGCAGCTCACCCTTGCCGGTGACCACCTTCAGCCCGGCCACCCAGTTGCGGGTCATGCCGTAGCGAATCACCTTGATCCCGCCGGCGTTGGTACCGATATTGCCGCCGATCTGGCTGGAGCCGCTCGAGGCGAAGTCCACCGGGTAGTAGAGGCCCTGGTCCTCGGCGAACTGTTGCAACTGGCGGGTGACGACCCCCGGCTGGCAGACCACGGTACGGTCGAATTCGTTGAAGGCGAGGATTTGGTTCATGTAGTCGAAGGCCACCACCACCTCGCCATGGGCGGCCACGGCGGCGCCCGACAGCCCGGTACGCCCGCCCGACGGCACCAGGGCGACCTTGTGCCGGTTGGCCCAGCGCACGATGGCCTGCACCTGCTCGACGGACTTGGGGAAGACGATGGCGCTCGGCGCCGGCGGGTAGTGCTTGGTCCAGTCCTTGCCGTAGGCCTCGAGCGAGGCCGGGTCGGTGAGGACCTTGCCAGGGTCGACCAGGGTCATCAGCTCATCAATTACCACGGACTGGGTCATCGCCGGAACTCTCGACTTATTCATAGTCACCCTGAGCACGCTTCACCTGTCGGGATAAGCTCAGGTTGTGTCGCGTATGCTAGCATAGCCCTCCCGCCGTTCGTGCTAAGGCCGACGCCGCGCCGCTCCACTCTCCTCGCCATTTTTCTCCGGGATACAGGTTTACGCAGATGAGCAAGACTTCTCTCGACAAGAGCAAGATCAGGTTCCTTCTTCTTGAAGGTGTGCACCAGAACGCGGTCGATACCCTCAAGGCCGCCGGCTACACCAACATCGAATACCTCACTGGTTCGCTGCCGGAAGCCGAGCTGAAGGAAAAGATCGCTGATGCCCACTTCATCGGCATCCGTTCGCGCACCCAACTGACCGAAGAGATCTTCGACTGCGCGAAGAAACTGGTCGCGGTCGGCTGCTTCTGCATCGGCACCAACCAGGTCGACCTGGCAGCGGCCCGCGAGCGCGGTATCGCCGTGTTCAACGCCCCCTACTCGAACACCCGTTCGGTGGCCGAGCTGGTGCTGGCCGAAGCCATCCTGCTGCTGCGCGGCATCCCCGAGAAGAACGCTTCCTGCCACCGTGGCGGCTGGATCAAGAGCGCGGCCAACTCCTTCGAGATCCGTGGCAAGAAACTGGGCATCGTCGGCTACGGCTCGATCGGCACCCAGCTGTCGGTCCTGGCCGAGAGCCTGGGCATGCAGGTGTACTTCTTCGACCCGCTGACCAAGCTGCCGCTGGGCAACGCGGTACAGGTCACCAGCCTGCACGAGCTGCTGGGCCTGGCCGACATCGTCTCGCTGCACGTGCCTGAGCTGCCGTCCACCCAGTGGATGATCGGCGAGAAGGAAATCCGCGCGATGAAGAAGGGCTCGATCCTGATCAACGCCGCCCGTGGCACCGTGGTCGAGCTGGACCACCTGGCCGCCGCGATCAAGGACAAGCACCTGATCGGCGCCGCCATCGACGTGTTCCCGGTCGAGCCGCGCTCCAACGACGAAGAGTTCGAAAGCCCGCTGCGTGGCCTGGACAACGTGATCCTGACCCCGCACATCGGTGGTTCCACCGCCGAGGCCCAGGCCAACATCGGCCTGGAAGTGGCCGAGAAGCTGGTCAAGTACAGCGACAACGGCACCTCCGTGTCGTCGGTCAACTTCCCGGAAGTGGCCCTGCCGGCCCACCCAGGCAAGCACCGCCTGCTGCACATCCACGAAAACATCCCGGGCGTGCTCAGCGAGATCAACAAAGTGTTCGCCGAGAACGCCATCAACATCTCCGGTCAGTTCCTGCAGACCAACGAGAAAGTGGGTTACGTGGTCATCGACGTCGACGCCGAGTACTCGGACCTGGCCCAGGAGAAACTGCAGCACGTGAAGGGCACCATCCGCTCGCGCGTACTGTTCTGAGTTTCACTGCGTCAAGAAAAAGGGAGGCCCTGGTGGCCTCCCTTTTTTTATCAGCTAACGCCTGAAAACCGGATGGTCGCTACAAAAATCCACCAATACCACTATCACTCGTTTTTGCCCCCTCGCCACACAACCGTCTCACAGCCCTCCTAGCATGGCCCCATCTCTTCGATGAGGCCTTGCCATGAACAACGCCACTCCAGGCGCACAGATGAAAGTGCGCGGTATCCACAAGCGCTTCGGCGCCTTCACCGCACTCAACGACGTCTCCCTCGACATCGCCGCCGGCGAGCTGGTGTGCCTGCTCGGCCCGTCGGGCTGTGGCAAGACCACCCTGCTGCGCTGCATCGCCGGGCTCGAGCGCCAGGATCGTGGCACGCTGTACATTGGCGACCGCGATATCTCCGAGCTGCCACCCCAGGCCCGCGACTACGGCATCCTGTTCCAGTCCTACGCGTTGTTCCCCAACCTCACCGTCGAAGCCAACATCGCCTACGGCCTGACCGGCAGCAATCGTGAGGCCTCGCGCCAGCGGGTCGGTGAAATGCTCGAACTGGTCGGCCTGACGGGCAGCGAAAAGAAATACCCCGGCCAGCTATCCGGCGGCCAGCAACAGCGCGTGGCCCTGGCCCGCGCCCTGGCGCCCTCACCGTCGCTGCTGCTGCTCGACGAGCCGATGTCGGCACTGGACGCTCGCGTGCGCGAGCACCTGTGCACCGAGCTGCGCCAACTGCAGCGCCAGCTGGGCATCACCACGCTGATGGTCACCCACAACCAGGACGAGGCCATGTTGATGGCCGACCGCATTGCCGTGATGAACAACGGCCAGGTCGAGCAGTACGCCACGCCCCAGGAAATCTACGACCAGCCGGCCACGCCGTTCGTCGCCGAATTCGTCGGTCAGGGCAACTGGCTGCCGTTCCAGCGCAGCGGCGACAGCCATGCCCAGGTCGGCGGCCTGCACATGCGCCTGGCAGCCAACGCCGCTGGCGCCAGCAGCGGCCGGCTGTTCTGCCGACCCGAGGCGATCACCGTCAACCCGGTGGTACACGAGGAAAACCTGTTCCCGGCCAAGGTTCGCGAGATCACCTTCCTCGGCAACCGCTGCCGCATGAGCTTCGAGTTCAAGGCCTTCCCGGGCCATGCGTTGCTCGCGGAGCTGGCGCCGGAGGCGATGCCGCGCCTGGGTTCGCAGGACATCTGGGTGGCCCTGCCGCCGCAGAGCCTGCAGGTGTTTGCCTGAGATGGCCGCGCCGATGACCCTGCCGCTCACCTCAACCAATGCCGCACCTCGCAGTGGTGTTGCCCTGGGGGACCGTCTGTTCGTGATCGGTGGCAAGAGCCTGCTGCTGATCCTGCTGGTGCTGGCGGTGCTGATGCCGTTGCTGGCGATCTTCTGGCGCGGCTTCAGCGCTGAAGCCGGGCAGGGCGGCGGCCTGCCAGCTGCCCGTGAACTGTTCGCCAGCGAGAACTTCCATTGGCTGCTCGGCAACAGCCTGTCGGTGGCCTTCACCGTCGCCGCCATCGTCGTGCCGCTGGCCTACCTGTTCGCCTATGCCCTGCAACGCACGCTGATCCCGGCCAAGGGCCTGTGGCGCGGCATCTCGCTGCTGCCGCTGCTGGCGCCGTCGATGCTGCCGGCCATCGCGCTGGTCTACCTGTTCGGCAACCAGGGCCTGCTGCGCGGGCTGCTCAGCGACAATATCTACGGCTTCTGGGGCATCGTCCTCGGCGAGGTCATCTACACCTTCCCCCACGCCCTGATGATCCTGCTCTCGGCGCTGTCGCTGGCCGACGCAAGGCTGTTCGATGCGGCCTCGAGCATGGGGGCGGGGCCGACGCGGGCGTTCTTCAGCATCACCTGGCCGGCCACGCGCCAGGCGGTGTTCGCCG
The DNA here is from genome assembly GCF_057284075.1 of Pseudomonas sp. TE31087. Lineage (NCBI taxonomy): Bacteria > Pseudomonadati > Pseudomonadota > Gammaproteobacteria > Pseudomonadales > Pseudomonadaceae > Pseudomonas > Pseudomonas sp. TE31087. The sequence goes on along the minus strand of NZ_JBXVNN010000001.1, from coordinate 3,983,924 downwards.
CGTTCTGCCTGGTGTTCACCCTGACCATCACCGACTTCGGCGTGCCGGTCGTGGTGGGTGGGGATTACCAGGTGCTGGCCCTGGAAGCCTACAAGGCCGTGGTCGGCCAGCAGCAGTTCGGTCGCGGCGCGCTGATCGGCATGGTGCTGCTGGTACCAGCGCTGCTCAGCTTCGCCGTCGATGCCTGGTTGCGTCGCCGTCAGGGCGAGGCCATGAGCGGTCGCGCCCAGGTGTTCGAGCCCAAGCCTTCCAGGCTGCGCGATGGCTGCTTCCTGGCCATCGTGCTGCTGGTGTGCGCGGCACTGCTGGCGGTGATCGGCATGGCGGTGTACTCGTCGCTGGTCAAGTTCTGGCCATACAACCTGTCGCTGTCGCTCAAGCACTACATGTTCGAGGACACCGCCGGTGGCGGCTGGCTGGCCTACCGCAACAGCGTGACCATGGCCATCGGCACCGCGCTGATCGGCAGCGTGGTGATTTTCACCGGCGCCTACCTGATGGAGAAGACCCAGGGGCAGCGCCTGCTCAACCAGCTGCTGCGCTTGCTGAGCTTCATCCCGATGGCGGTGCCTGGCCTGGTGCTGGGCCTGGGCTACGTGTTCTTCTTCAACCTCAATGGCAACCCACTGCATGTGTTCTACGGCAGCATGGCGCTGCTGGTGGTGTGCACCATCGCCCACTACCTGACCACCGCGCAGATGACCGCCACCACCGCCCTGCGCCAGCTCGACGGCGAGTTCGAGGCCGCCGCGCTGTCGCTCAAGGCGCCGCTGTACAGGCACTTCATGCGGGTCACCGTGCCGATCTGCCTGCCGGCGCTGCTGGACATCATCCGCTACCTGTTCGTCTCGGCCATGACCACCGTGTCGGCGGCGATCTTCCTGTACAGCCCCGACACCATCCTCGCCGCCGTCGCCGTGCTGAACATGGACGACGCCGGCAACGTTGGCGGTGCCGCCGCCATGTCGACCCTGATCCTGCTTACCAGCGCTGCCGCATCCTTGCTGCTGGCCGCTGCCTCACGCGGCCTGCTGCGCCGCTCCCAGGCCTGGCGCCAGCGCGCGCCAGGCCATTGACCGACTGCCCACACTGATAGGAACCGCATCATGTTCAAGCCCCTCGCACTTGCCGCTGCCGTATCCGCCGTCTTCAGCCTGCAGGCCTCGGCCGCGACCCAGCTGACCGTCTACACCGCCCTCGAGGCCGAGCAGCTCAAGAGCTACAAGCAGGCCTTCGAAAAGGCCAACCCCGACATCGAGATCAAGTGGGTGCGTGACTCCACTGGCATCATCACTGCCAAACTGCTGGCCGAGAAGGAACGTCCGCAGGCCGACGCGGTGTGGGGCCTGGCCGCTTCCAGCCTGGCCATCCTCGACCAGAACGGCATGCTCGAAGCCTATGCGCCCAAGGACCTGGGCAAGATCTCGCCCAACTACCGCGACGCCGCCAACCCGCCGGCCTGGGTGGGCATGGACGTGTGGGCCGCGACCCTCTGCTTCAACACCGTCGAGGCCGATAAGCAGGGCCTGAGCAAGCCGGTGAGCTGGCAGGACCTGACCAAGCCTGAATACAAGGGCAAGATCGTCATGCCCAACCCGGCCTCGTCCGGCACCGGCTTCCTGGATGTGAGCGCCTGGCTGCAGACCTTCGGCGAGCCGCAGGGCTGGGCCTACATGGATGCGCTGCACCAGAACATCGGCCAGTACGTTCATTCCGGCTCCAAGCCGTGCAAGCTGGCCGCCGCCGGTGAATTCCCGATCGGCATCTCGTTCGAATACCCGGCCGTGCAGCTCAAGCGCCAGGGCGCGCCGCTGGATATCGTGCTGCCCAAGGAAGGCCTGGGCTGGGAGATCGAAGCCACCGCAGTGATCAAGGGCTCGCCGAAGGCCGATGCCGCCAGGCGCCTGGCCGACTTCTCCGCCAGCCCCGCGGCCATGGAGCTGTACAAGGAGAACTTCGCCGTGCTCGCCGCGCCCGGCATCGCCAAGCCGCAGACCGAGTTGCCGGCGGACTACGAGCAGCGCCTGATCAAGAACGACTTCGCCTGGGCCTCGAAGAACCGCGACCAGATCCTCAGCGAGTGGCGCAAGCGCTATGACGGCAAGTCGGAAAAGGTCGCGCAGCAATAACGCGTCGGCCTCATTGGCGGGTAAACCCGCTCCTATGGAACAACACGTAACCTATTGATTTAGCTCGACCCTGTGGGAGCGGGTTTACCCGCGAAGAATCCAGCGCGGTGTATGGCACCGGCTGCGCCGGTGTTCGCGGGTGAACCCGCTCCCACAGGGGACAGTTCCCAGCGCGGCAACGCAGCCCAAAGGGCCAGCATGGGCAATGCAGGGGCCACAGGCATGAAAAAACCGGCGCACCAGGCGCCGGTTTTTTTATGCCGTCAGAGCCTCACAGCCCTTCGAGCATTGCCTTGTTGCGCACCGCGCCCTTGTCGGCGCTGGTGGCCAGCAGGGCGTAAGCCTTGAGCGCGGTGGTCACCTTGCGTGGACGCACCTCGGCCGGCTTCCAGCCCTTCTTGTCCTGCTCGACGCGACGCTCAGCCAGCTCTTCGTCGCTGACCAGCAGGTTGATCGAACGGTTGGGGATGTCGATCAGCACCTTGTCGCCATCGCGCACCAGGCCGATGGCGCCGCCCGCTGCCGCTTCCGGCGAGGCGTGGCCGATCGACAGGCCCGAGGTACCGCCGGAGAAGCGGCCGTCGGTGAGCAGGGCGCAGGCCTTGCCCAGGCCTTTGGACTTCAGGTACGAGGTCGGGTACAGCATCTCCTGCATGCCCGGGCCGCCTTTCGGGCCTTCGTAGCGGATGATGACGATGTCGCCGGCCTGCACTTCGTCGGCGAGGATGCCGCGCACGGCGCTGTCCTGGCTCTCGAAGATCTTCGCGGTGCCTTCGAACACGTGGATCGACTCATCGACACCTGCGGTCTTCACCACGCAGCCGTCCAGGGCAATGTTGCCGTACAGCACGGCCAGGCCGCCTTCCTGCGAGTAGGCGTGCTCGAAGCTGCGGATGCAGCCGTTCTCGCGGTCATCGTCGAGGGTTTCCCAGCGGGTCGACTGGCTGAACGCGGTCTGCGTCGGGATGCCCGCCGGGCCTGCCTTGAAGAAGGTGTGTACGGCTTCGTCATCGGTCTGGGTGATGTCCCACTTGGCGATGGCCTCTTCCATGCTGGCGCTGTGCACGGTCGGCAGGTCGGTGTGCAGCAGGCCGCCACGGGCCAGCGAGCCGAGGATGCTGAAGATGCCACCGGCGCGGTGCACGTCTTCCATGTGGTACTTCTGGATGTTCGGCGCCACCTTGCACAGCTGCGGCACCTTGCGCGACAGGCGATCGATGTCGCGCAGGTCGAAGTCCACCTCGCCCTCCTGGGCCGCGGCCAGCAGGTGCAGGATGGTATTGGTCGAACCGCCCATGGCGATGTCGAGCATCATGGCGTTTTCGAACGCCTTGAAGTTGGCGATGCTGCGCGGCAGTACCGACTCATCGTTCTCGCCGTAGTAGCGCTTGCACAGCTCGACGATGGTGCGACCGGCGGTGAGGAACAGCTGCTCGCGGTCGGAGTGGGTGGCCAGGGTCGAGCCGTTGCCCGGCAGGGCCAGTCCCAGGGCTTCGGTCAGGCAGTTCATCGAGTTGGCGGTGAACATGCCGGAGCACGAACCGCAGGTCGGGCAGGCGCTGCGCTCGTACTCGGCGACTTTCTCGTCGCTGGCGGTGGAGTCGGCGGCGATGACCATGGCGTCGACCAGGTCCAGGCCGTGGCTGGCCAGCTTGGTCTTGCCAGCTTCCATCGGGCCGCCGGAGACGAAGATCACCGGGATGTTCAGGCGCAGGGCGGCCATCAGCATACCGGGGGTGATCTTGTCGCAGTTGGAGATGCAGACGATGGCGTCGGCGCAGTGGGCGTTGACCATGTACTCGACGGCGTCGGCGATGATCTCGCGGCTGGGCAGCGAGTAGAGCATGCCGTCGTGGCCCATGGCGATGCCGTCATCCACGGCGATGGTGTTGAACTCTTTCGCCACGCCACCGGCGCGTTCGATCTCGCGGGCGACCAGCTGGCCCAGGTCCTTCAGGTGCACATGCCCCGGGACGAACTGGGTGAACGAGTTGGCGATGGCGATGATCGGTTTCTTGAAGTCTTCGTCCTTCATCCCGGTGGCGCGCCACAGGGCACGGGCACCCGCCATGTTGCGGCCTTGGGTGGAAGTCTTGGAACGATAATCAGGCATGGAGCGCTCCTGGCGGCTAAATCACGTCACGTAAATAGGGAGTGAGCTTCTCTTGTCCTGAAACGCCGAAGGCCGGTTGCCGCTGGCAAGGATGGGGGCCGAAGACCGCGCGGGATCGCCGCAGGCTCGACCAGAGCTCATAAACCCGCCGGGGATGTCTGGCGATGAATGGATCGATTCTACACCGCCGCGCCCGCGAGGGAATGGCGTTGTGATAATTGGCTGTCGGCAGCCCGCAAGGTAAAGGCCTTGGCGTGGTTCGGGCGGGTTTGGGTAGACTTGCGCGCTTCCTGTCCCACTGGCCAAAAGGATTTGCAATGCCAGCGCCTAGCCGCTCCTTATTGTTCTATGTCGTCATCGGCCTGATCCAGGGCCTGGTGTTGCTCGCCACCGTGAAGGGGCAGGGCGAGCTGCTCGGTTTCAACCTGTCGGTCGCCCTGTGCGCCGCGGTGGTGGTGGCCGGCGTGAACCTGCAACTGCTCGGCAGCGCGGTGCGCCAGCGTGGCACCGGCTGGCTGGTGCTGGGCCTGACCCTGCTGATCAGCGGGATCAGTGCCTGGGTCCTGGATAGCGGGCGCATGGGCTGGCTGCAGCAGACCTGGTTCCTGGCCGCCATCGTGCTGGGCTATATCGGCACCGCGTTCATTCTTGCCTGGCCGACCCGAGAAAATGGGCGGCCGCGCTATGAGGACCTGTTCCGGCATGCCTGGAACAACGTGTTCATTCTTTTCCTGGCGCAACTGTTGACCGGCCTGTTCTGGCAGTTGCTGTGGTTGTGTGCGTTGCTGTTCGGCATGCTCGGCATACCGCAGGTCACGGATGTAGTGGAGTCCCCGGTGTTTCTCTGGCTGGTGCTGCCGGTGGTGTTCTCCCTGGGGATGCGCATGGGGCGGGACAACGAGAAGGTCATCGGGTTGTTGCGCGGCATTCTGTTGACACTCTGTCGCTTCCTGTTGCCGTTGAGTGCGCTGATCGCCGTGGTGTTCACCCTGACACTGCCCTTCAGCGGCCTGCAGCCGGTGTGGGACACGGGTTATTCGACCGCTCTGCTGTTGGTGCTGGCAGGTATCAATCTGTTCCTGGCCAATGGCGTGTTTCAGGACGGCCATCAGGGCAATGCCTATCCTGCGCCGCTCAAACGCTTGGTCGAAGCCAGCCTGTTCTGCCTGCCGGTACTGGTGGGCCTGGCGGCTTATGCCAGCTGGATGCGCATCGACCAGTACGGCCTGACCCCATCGCGCATCATGGCCATGCTGTTGGTGGGTGTGATGCTGGCGCACAGCCTGGCGGCGGTGTGGGCGGTGGTGAGCTCACGGCAGGCCTGGCTGAATAGCCTGCGGCTGAGCAACCCGTTGATCGCCTTGCTCAGCGCGGTGCTGATAGTGCTGTTCTACACACCGTTGCTCGACCCGCAGGTGTTGAGTGCGAAGAGTCAGGTCGAGCGCCTGCTCGGTGGACGCACGCCGATTACCGAGTTCGATGCCGGGACCTTGTACCGCGACCTTGGTCAGCCTGGGCGTGCAGCCTTCGAGCAACTGGAGAAGCGGCTGGAAACCGATGAACTGTTCGATGCGGGTCGCCGCGAGCAATTGCTGGGGTTGATGGCGCAGGTGCGTCGGCCGGAGGTGGTCGAAACCCATGGTCCGAAGTTCGAGTGGCTGGGGCCCGTGCAATCCACCAGCGAATCACTGGCCGACTCGACCCTTGGGCAAAGCCAGTGCGGCGGCAAGGGATGCTATTTGTGGGCGGTCGATCTGGATGGTGATGGGCACAATGAAGTGCTGATGATCCCCCGGCACACCTATGCATCGAGTGTGTTCGTGTTCACCTGGGAGGAGCGCGAGTGGCGTGAGGTGGGCAGCCTGAGCGGCAGAATGGAAAACCTCGAGGGCCTGGCCAAGGGGATTCGCGAGGGCGCGGTGAAACTGGTGGCTCCGCGTTACAAGACGCTCAGTATTGATGGGCAGGAACTGGTGCCGGACTTCAGGCGATAGTGGTTGGCGGGCATGAGCATGAGCGTTTGAGGGAGCCGGGGCCGCTCTGCGGCCCTTTCCGGCCGGTCCGACGCCTCGGCAAGGCCGCTCCTACAGTGACCGGGTAATCAACCACTGTAGGAGCGGCCTCGTGCCGCGAAAGGCTGCGTGGCAGCCTCAAACAAACGCCGCTTAGCTGTTGGGCAGCAACCGGCAGGTGATGCTCTTGATGTAGCGGGTCTCGGCGATCGCCGGGTGCACCGGGTGGTCCGGGCCCTGGCCGCCGCGCTCGAGCAGCTGCAGGTTGCGGTCCAGGTGGCGGGCGCTGGTCAGCAGGATGTTGTTCAGGTCGTCCTCGGGCAGGTGCATCGAGCACGAGGCGCTGACCAGGATGCCGTCCTTGTTCAGCATGCGCATGGCCTGTTCATTGAGGCGGCGGTAGGCGGCCTCGCCGTTCTTCAGGTCCTTCTTGCGCTTGATGAAGGCGGGCGGGTCGGCAATGATCACGTCGAAACGCTCTTCGGCGGCCTTCAGCTCGCGCAGGGCCTCGAACACGTCGCCTTCGATGCAGGTCAGCTTCTCGCTGATGCCGTTCAGCGCGGCGTTGCGCTCGACACCGTCGAGAGCGAAGCCGGAGGCATCCACGCAGAATACTTCGCTGGCGCCGAATGCGCCGGCCTGCACGCCCCAGCCACCGATGTAGCTGAACAGGTCCAGCACGCGCTTGCCCTTGACGTAGGGGGCCAGGCGGGCGCGGTTCATGCGGTGGTCGTAGAACCAGCCGGTCTTCTGGCCTTCGCGCACCGGGGCCTCGAACTTCACGCCGTTTTCTTCCAGCGCGACCCAGTCTGGCACTTCGCCGTAGACGGTCTCGACATAGCGGCCGAGGCCTTCGGCGTCGCGGGCGGCGGAATCGTTCTTGAACAGGATGCCGCTTGGTTTCAGGACCTGGACCAGGGCGGCGATGACGTCGTCCTTGTGCGCGTCCATGGTGGCCGAGGCCAGTTGCACCACGAGGATGTCGAAGAAGCGGTCGACCACCAGGCCCGGGAGCAGGTCGGAGTCGCCGTAGACCAGGCGGTAGCACGGCTTGTCGAACAGACGCTCGCGCAGCGACAGGGCGACGTTCAGGCGGTGCACCAGCAGCGACTTGTCCAGCGGCAGCTTGATGTCGCGCGACAGCAGGCGGGCGCAGATCAGGTTGTTCGGGCTCATCGCCACCACACCCAGGGGCTTGCCGTTGGCGGCTTCGAGGATGGCCTGCTGGCCCGCCTTCAGGCCTTGCAGCGGGGTCGCGGCGACGTCGACTTCATTGCTGTAGACCCACAGATGGCCGGCGCGCAGGCGGCGGTCGGCATTGGCTTTGAGGCGAAGGCTGGGCAGGGACATGACGTCGCTCCGGGAAAAAAGAGCGGGAGTATACCGTGTTGGCCAAGGCTTCGCTGTGGGGCGCGACCAAACGTTGGCATCATCGCGGGGCTAAAGAAATTCTTGGATCCAACGATCCACTGATAGTTACCCTGCCGGCGTACAGGGTTAGAATCCCCCGTCCCCAGCGAGAATGCACGAATGTCCCAGGAACTTACCGCCGAACAGATCCAGCAAGCCCTGCAGGGCATCACCATCCCGCCGCAGCCGCAGATCATGGTCGACCTGCAGTTCGAGCAGTACATGCCCGACCCGGACCTCGAGACCATCGCCAAGCTGATCAGCCAGGATCCGGGCTTGTCTGGCGCCCTGCTGAAACTGGTCAATTCGGCGCAGTTCGGCCTGGCGAACAAGATCGGCTCGATCCAGCGCGCGGTGAACCTGCTGGGCAGCCGCTCGATCATCAACCTGATCAACGCCCAGTCGATCAGGGGCGAGATGAGCGACGAGACCATCGTCACCCTCAACCCGTTCTGGGACACCGCCCAGGACGTGGCCATGACCTGCCTGACCCTGGCCAAGCGCACCGGTATCCAGGCGGTGGACGAGGCCTACACCCTGGGCCTGTTCCACGACTGCGGCGTGCCGCTGATGCACAAGCGCTTCCCCAACTACATGGAAGTGCTGGAAGAGTCCTACGCCAAGGCCAATGACGAGATTCGCGTGGTGGACACCGAGAACCGCGTGTTCAACACCAACCACTCGGTGGTCGGCTATTTCACCGCCAAGTCCTGGCGCCTGCCGGAGCACATCAGCGCCGCCATCGCCAACCACCACAACGCCCTGGCGGTGTTCCGTGACGAGTCCTCGCGCAATACCCAGACCCAGCTGAAGAACCTGCTGGCGGTGCTGAAGATGTCCGAGCATATCTGTGCGTCCTACCGCGTGCTGGGCAACCAGACCGTGGACCACGAGTGGGAGATGGTCGGACCGCTGGTGCTGGAATACATCGGCCTGACCGAATACGACTTCGAGCAGCTCAAGCAGGACATCCGCGAATCGGGCGGGCACTGAGCCATGCCGGAACTGCCAGAGGTCGAGACGACGCGGCGCGGCATCGCGCCCCATCTGGAAGGCCAACGGGTCAGCCGCGTGGTGGTGCGCGACCGGCGCCTGCGCTGGCCGATCCCGGAAGACCTCGACGTGCGTCTGTCGGGGCAGCGCATCGTCAGCGTCGAGCGCCGCGCCAAGTACCTGCTGATCAACGCCGAGGTCGGCACCTTGATCAGCCACCTGGGCATGTCGGGCAACCTGCGCCTGGTCGAACTGGGCTTGCCAGCGGCCAAGCACGAACATGTGGATATCGAGCTCGAGTCGGGGTTGATGCTGCGTTACACCGACCCGCGCCGCTTCGGGGCCATGCTCTGGAGCCTCGACCCGCTCAACCACGAATTGCTGATACGGCTGGGGCCGGAGCCGCTGACCGACCTGTTCGACGGCGAGCGGCTGTTCCAGCTGTCGCGGGGTCGGTCGATGGCGGTCAAGCCGTTTATCATGGATAACGCGGTGGTGGTGGGGGTCGGCAACATCTACGCCACCGAAGCACTGTTCGCCGCCGGAATCGACCCGCGCCGCGAGGCGGGCGGGATATCCCGGGCGCGTTACCTGAAGCTGGCGATCGAGATCAAGCGGGTGCTGGCGGCGGCCATCGAGCAGGGCGGGACCACCTTGCGCGACTTTATTGGTGGCGATGGTCAGCCGGGGTACTTCCAGCAGGAGTTGTTCGTCTATGGGCGCGGTGGGCAGCCGTGCAAGGTGTGTGGCACCGAACTGCGTGAAGTGAAGCTGGGGCAGCGGGCGAGCGTGTTCTGCCCGAAATGCCAGCGCTGATGCCTCAGGCCCTATCGCGGGGCAAGCCCGCTCCCACGAAAGCGAGCCAAGCCAGTCGTGGGAGCGGGCTTGCCCCGCGATAGGGCCGGATCAGTCGACTACCGCCGCCTGCCCTACACCCCTGGGGTCACTGGCCGCCTCCACGGTCCCGGCAGCCTTGTCCCAATACAGCACCTGCTGGTTGCCATAGTTACGCCCCACATCCTTCAACCTATACCCGCGCGCCTGCAGCTCTGCTTTTTGTGCGGCGCTGAACGTCCCCGGCTCATGCTCCACCACATCCGGCAGGTACTGATGGTGATAGCGCGGCGTCGCCGGCCACTCGGCCACCGGCCGCCCTTCGAGGAACCCCATCACCGACAGCAGCACCATGCTCGGAATCCGGCTGCCGCCGGGCGTGCCGAAGCTGGCGAACTGGCTTGGGCTTTCGATGAAGGTCGGGCTCATGCTCGACAAGGGCCGCTTGCCCGCCGCCACTGCGTTGGCCTGGCTGCCGGCCAGTCCATAGCTGTTGCTGCCGGTGGGATCGGCGGCAAAGTCGTCCATCTCGTTGTTCAGCACCACGCCGGTGCCGGGCACGCTGAACGCCGCGCCGAACGGCAGGTTGACCGAGAGCGTGGCGGAAACCGCATTACCGTCGGCGTCGATCACCGTGAAGTGGGTGGTGTGGTCGCCCTCGCGCCAGGCCGGTGAGGGGGGCAGGGCGCTGCTGGGGGTGGCTTGGTGCACGTCGATGCTGTCGGCCAGGCCGGTCAGGTACTGGCGCCCCAGCAGGCGGTTGATGGGGTTCGCCACGTAGTCCGGGTCACCCAGCAGCCCGCGGTCGCGGTAGGCCCGGCGCAGTACTTCGATCACATAATGGCTGCGCTGCACCGGTTCGGCGCTCTGCCAGGGCAGGCGCTGGAGCATGGCCAGGCTCTGGGCCAGGGCCACGCCACCAGCCGAGGGCGGCGGGCTGCTGATCAGCTCGCGCTGGTCGGCCAGTGGATAACGCAGTGGCTCGCGCCAGGCGGTGCGGTAGCCGGCGAGGTCATCGAGGGTCCAGACACCGCCGGCCTGGCGCACGCCTTCGACCAGGCGGTGGGCCGTCGGGCCTTGATAGAAACCGTCGCGGCCGTGTTCGGCCATGGCCTGCAGGGTGGCGGCCAGTTCCGGCTGGCGAATCACCGTGCCTAGCGCCGGTACGTCATTGTCGGCAAGGAACAACCGGGCGCTTTCGGCATTGTCGCGCAGGGCACTCAGGCGCATGGTCGCGCGGTCACGGTAGATGCGGTCGACGGCAAAGCCCTGGTTGGCCAGGCGAATGGCCGGGGCCAGGCTGTCCTTGAGCGGCAGCCTGCCGTGGGTCGCGGCCAGGTCGGCCAGCGCCTGGGGCAGGCCCGGGATCGCCGCGGCCAGTGGGCCATTGACCGACAGGCCCGGCTGTACCTTGCCGTCCTTTAGATACATGTCGGCCCGGGCGGCGGCCGGGGCGCGCTCGCGGGCGTCGAGGAAGGCATAGCGTGGGCTGTCGGCGCTCTCGCGCAGAAGGAAGAACCCGCCACCGCCAAGGCCGGAGCCGTAGGGCTCGACAACGGCCAGCGTGGCGCCGATGGCCACGGCGGCATCGAAGGCGTTGCCGCCCTGCTGCAGGATCTGCCTTGCCGCCGCGGTGGCTTCACCGTGCGGGCTGGCGATCGCCGCCTGGCCTGGCCCGGCGGCCAGGGCGCCATGGGCCAGTAGCGCCAGGAGGGCGCCGAGGGCTGCGTGGCGGAGTGCGGCGACGAACGGCATCAGGCCTTGCCGGTGATCCGGCGGTACTTGGCCATCAGCTCGTCTTCGGTTTCCGGGTGGGCTTCATCCAGGGGGATGCAGTCCACCGGGCAGACCTGCTGGCACTGGGGCTCGTCGTAGTGGCCGACGCACTGGGTGCACAGGTTCGGGTCGATCACGTAGATCTCCTCGCCTTGCGAGATGGCGGCGTTCGGGCACTCGGGTTCGCAGACGTCGCAGTTGATGCAATCGTCGGTGATGATCAGGGACATGGAGACTCCGGCCGGGGCGTTGGGCCCGGGCATGTTTCAAAGCGATGGGCACAATTGTGCCGGATTCGCGCCCGCAGTGCACGCGGGCGCGACATCGTGACCGCGCGGCTTACTTGCGAAAGCGCTCAGTCAGCGCATCGGCCACGGCGGGGTGGACGAACTTGCTGATATCACCGCCCAACGCGGCGATTTCCCGGACCAACGTCGAGGAAATGAACGAATAGCGCTCGGATGGCGTAAGGAACAGGCTCTCGACGTCCGGCGCCAGTTGGCGGTTCATGTTGGCCAGCTGGAACTCGTATTCGAAGTCGGACACCGCGCGCAGGCCGCGCAGGAACACATTGGCGTTCTGTTCCTTGGCAAAATGCGCCAGTAGCGAGGAGAAGCCGATGACCTCGACATTGGGCAGGTGCTTGGTGACCTCGCGGGCCAGCGCTACCCGCTGTTCCAGGGGGAACAGGGGGTTTTTCTTGGGGCTGGCCGCCACGGCGATGATCACGTGGTCGAACAGGCGCGAAGCGCGCTCGACGAGGTCGCCATGGCCTTTGGTAATGGGGTCGAAAGTACCCGGGTACAACACTCGGTTCATCGCGTCATCCTGGCTGGAGTGCGTTGGGGAGTCGGATGGTAGCGCAGCGATTGAGCTCGGCCAAGTCGCGTGGCTGGTCGATGGCACTATAGACAGCATGGCTATTGGCTGTCATGCGCCGGATGCCAGGCGGCCGACCAGCGCCTCGCTGAGCAGGGCGGTCAGGGCATAGACCGACAGCTGCGGGTTGGCGCCGATGCTGGTGGGGAACAGCGAACCGTCGTGGATCGACAGGTTTTCCAGCTGGTGATGCCGGCCCAGGCTGTCGCACACTGCCTGCCGAGGATCCTCGCCCAGGGCGCAGCCGCCCATGACGTGGGCGCTGCCCAGGCGCATGCAGTGGAGTTCCAGGGGCAGGCTGTCGATCAACGCCTTGGCCTGTTCCGGGTTATCGACATACCGGGCATCGCCATGCACCGGCAGCACCCGGCGAGCACCGGCGGCGAACTGGATCTGCGCCATGCTGTGCCAGGCCCGGCGCAGCCCGTCGCGCAGGTAGTCGGTGACCGGGTAGTCGAGCACCGGCGACCCATCGCTACGCAATTCCACCTGGCCGCCGGGGCTGTCCGGGTGAAAACCGTCGCGCAGCAGCGCCAGCATCACATGGGTATGGGGCAGCTCGGCCATGCGCAGGGCATTGTCCTGGCCATGGCCGCCGAGCAGGGTGCTGGCCAGGGCCGGGTGCAGCGGCGGGACTTCGAGCTTGTAGCCGACCGGGCCGGTGACGCCGTCCTGCCACTGGAACTGGTCGCTGTAGATCGACTGCGGCGCGCCGTAGTACGGGTCGATCTTCTCCTCGAACTGCGCGGCGCTGAAGTTGACCAGGTGCAGGAAGGTGCGCTTGCCCAGGCGCTGGTGAGGGTCGGGTGCGTCGGAGCGCAGCAGCAGGGCCGGGCTGTTGATGCCGCCGCCGGCCAGTACGTAGTGACGGGCGCGCACCCGAACCTGGCGGCCCGTGGGCTGGATCCCCTGGGCGTCCAGGGCCTGGCATTGCAGGTGGTCGATGCGTTGGCCGTCGTGGCTGAAGCGTTTGGCGCGGGCCAGGTAGAGCAGTTCGCCGCCTTGCTCGAGGGTGGCCGGAATGCTGGTGACCAGCATCGACTGCTTGGCGTTGACCGGGCAGCCCATGCCGCAGTAGCCCAGGTTCCAGCAGCCGCGCACGTTGCGCGGGATCACCGCCCAGCGCAGGCCGAGCGCCTCGCAGCCGCGTCGCAACACGTCGTTGTTGGCATTGGGCGGCATCATCCAGGGGCTGATGCCCAGGTGCTGCTCCATGCGTTCGAACCAGGGCTTCAGGCTGTCGCTGTCCAAGCCCTTGACGCCATGTTCGCGGGCCCAGTGCTCCAGGGTCTGTGGCGGTGTGCGGAAACTCGAGGTCCAGTTGACCAGGGTGGTGCCGCCCACCGCCCGGCCCTGCAGGATGGTGATGGCGCCGTCCTTGCTCAGGCGGCCCAGGCCTTCCTGGTAGAGGTCGGCATAGGCTTCGTGTTCCAGCAGGTGGAAGTCGCTGCTGGTCTTCAGTGGGCCCTCCTCGATCAGCAGTACCTTGAGGCCGGCCGCGCTCAGCCGTTCGGCGGTAGTGGCGCCGCCCGCACCGCTGCCGATCACGGCGACGTCGGCTTCGAGGCTCAGGTCCTGCGCCAGGCGCGAGCCATCGTGGGTGATCCAGCCTCGAGCGAGGCCTTGGCGAAAGGGGTCGGGGACGGGCATTGGCTTCCCTTTTTATTTTGCGAGTCGGCGGTTCGTGGGAGCGGGCTTGCCCCGCGAAGCAGGCAGCGTTGTGCCTGGCACCGGCTTTGCCGGTGTTCGCGGGGCAAGCCCGCTCCTACAGGAGTATGTGACAGGTCAGACCTTCGGCGGCCCTGGATAGCCGCAGGCTGCCCAGGCCTCGGGGCGTTCGTACCAGGCCATGAGCAGCAGTTGCAGCAGCGAGGCATGGCCCTGGCGCAGCAGGTTCAGCGAACTGTCCCGCCAGCGTTCGAGAAAGCGGTCCAGCTCTGTATCCGTGGCGCCGGCCCAGCCGCCCCAGATGCCGGTCAGCGGCCCTCGAGTCAGCGGCAGGGTGAGCACGTCGAACAGTTGCCGGGTCAGCTTGAGCATGGCGGGCGACAGCGCCGCCAGCTTGTGGTCGAGGCTGTGCAGCACCAATTCGGTGGAAGCCAGGGTACCCGCCAGCACGACGGGTATCAGGGCCTGCAGCAGCGGCAGGTCGTCATCACGCAGGACCTGATAACCGGGCGAGGCCGCCTGCGGCGTACAGCCGACCAGGCTGGTTGCACCCAGGAACAGGCTGGCGCCGAAGCTGAACCTGAGCAGGTCGCGACGATGCATGAGGCGCCTGCGCTCAGCGGATGAACAGCTTGTAGACCAAGCGCTGCAAGGCTTTGCCATAGGGCGGGTAGATCGTCTTGGCGGCATTGATGCGCTGCTTGGCCAGCACGGCCTTGGCCTTGCTGAAGGTCAGGAAACCCTCGTGGCCATGGTAGTGGCCCATGCCGGACGGGCCGACGCCGCCGAACGGCAGGTCGTCCTGGGCCACATGCAGCAGGGTGTCGTTGAGGCAGACGCCGCCTGAGTGGGTGTCGCGCAGTACCCGTGCCTGCTCACCTTTGTCATAGCCGAAATAGTAGAGCGCCAGGGGCCGGGGGCGCTGGTTGATGTAGGCCAGGGCGTCGTCCAGGCGGTCGTAGGGCACCAGCGGCAGCAAAGGGCCGAAGATCTCGTCCTGCATCACCTGCATGCCGTCGTGCACCTGCAGCAGCAGGTGTGGCGGCAGATGGCGGCCCTGGCGGGGCTCGTCGGGGTAGAGGTCGAGCACCTGGGCGCCTTGCTCAAGGGCATCGTCGAGCAGGCGATTGAGGCGACCGAGCTGCCGCTCGTTGATGATCGCGCTGTAGTCGGGGTTGTCGGTCAGGCGCGGATAGAAGCGATGCACGGCGCGGCGGTAGGCATCGGCGAAGGCGTCCAGGCGTTCGCGGGGCACCAGCACGTAGTCGGGGGCGACGCAGGTCTGCCCGGCATTGAGGGTCTTGCCGAAGGCGATGCGTTCGGCGGCGGTGTCCAGCGGCACATCGGCCGAGACGATGGCCGGCGACTTGCCGCCCAGCTCCAGGGTCACCGGGGTGAGGTTCTGCGCGGCGGCCAGCATCACATGGCGGCCGACGCTGGTGGCACCGGTGAACAGCAGGTGGTCGAAAGGCAGGCGGGCGAAGGCCTGGCCGACCTCCACCTCGCCCAGTACTACACTGACCAGATCGCTGGGGAACACACGCCCGAGCAGGTCCTTGATGGCCTGCCCACTGGCAGGCGTGGACTCGCTGAGCTTGAGCATCACCCGGTTGCCGGCGGCCAGGGCGCCGGTCAGCGGGCCGATGGCGAGGAACAGCGGGTAGTTCCACGGCACGATGATCCCCACCACCCCCAGTGGCTGGTACTCGATCCGCGCGCTGGCGGGCTGGAAGGCCAGGCCGACCTTGCGCCGCGAGGCGCGCATCCAGTGGCCCAGCTGTTTTTCCGCATCGCGCAGGCCGAGGACCGACGGCATCAGCTCGGCGATCAGGGTCTCGTCGCGGCTGCGGCCGCTGAAGTCGGCGTCGATGGTCGCGATCAGCGTCTCCTGCTCGGCCAGCAGCGCCTCACGCAGGCTTTTCAGCCACTGCCGGCGTTGCGCGGCCGGGGGCATCGGGTTGTCGGCGAAGGCCCGACGCAGGGCGTCGAACGTCGCTTGCAGGTCGAGGTCGGATTGCACAGGGGGGAGGACGGCAGGCGAGGTCATGGCGGCTCCGGGGGGTGACAAGTGAATAGAGCATATACTCTAATTGGTACGATGGTGCACTCTTTTTCACCTGGCCGGCGGTGCACCCGACCTACGGGAAGCCGTAAGATGGGTCCGATCAATCAAGCTGGAGACTGGAGCTGAGCATGGCCCCGCGCATGAAGACCCGAGAGCGCATCGTGCAGAGCAGCCTGGAGCTGTTCAACCAGCAGGGCGAGCGTTGCGTCAGCACCAACCACATTGCCGCGCACATGGAAATCTCGCCCGGCAACCTGTACTACCACTTCCCCAACAAGCAGGCGATCATCGCCGTGCTGTTCAACCAGTACGAAGAACTGGTCGACAGCTTCCTGCGCCCGCCCCAGGGCCGCATCGCCACCGTCGAGGACAAGCGCTTCTACCTCAAGGCGCTGCTGGCGGCGATGTGGAACTACCGTTTCCTGCACCGTGACCTGGAGCACCTGCTCGACAGCGACCCGGAGCTGGCCGCCCGTTACCGGCGTTTCTCGCGGCGCTGCCTGCTGCAGGGGCAGGCGATCTACCGGGGCTTTGTCGAGGCTGGCATCCTGAGCATGGACGGCCCGCAGATCGAGTCGCTGACCATCAACGCGTGGATCGTGCTGACCTCCTGGGTGCGTTTTCTCAGCACCACCCGCGAGCATTGCGCGCACCTGGGTGAAGAAGCGTTCATGCGCGGCGTCTATCAGGTGGTGGTGCTGGAACTGGGGTATGTCACCCCAGGCTCGCGTGCCGCGGTGCAGGCGTTGTGCGATGAGTTCCACGTTCCGTTCAACCAGGCCCTGGAGCAGTGAACCGGGGTCTTCGAGCCATTCATCAGGAGATTGTCATGCCCCTTGCGCAACTGATCACCCCGCAACAGCTGGCCGAATGCCTGGACGCGCCCGGCCTGGTGATCCTCGATTGCCGCTTTGCCCTGGAGGACGTCGACTACGGCCAACGCAGCTATGCCGAGGGGCATATCGCCGGGGCGCATTTCGCCGACCTTGAGCGTGACCTGAGCGGGCCGGTGGTCAAGGGCCGCACGGGGCGTCACCCGTTGCCCGATCCGCAGCGGCTGGTGGAACGCCTGCGCGAGTGGGGTGTGGACAACGACAGCCAGGTGGTGCTCTACGACGATGGCCCCGGCGCCTTCGCCGCCCGCGCCTGGTGGCTGCTGGCCTGGCTGGGCAAGCGCGAGGCGGTGTTCATCCTCGACGGCGGCCTCAAGGCCTGGCACGCCGCCCACCTGCCGTTGAGCCTGGACCCGCCCGTGCGTCGCGAGGGGACGTTCAGCGGCGAGCCGGACATGAAGCTGCAGATCGACGCCACACACCTGGTCAAGCGCCTGGACGATCCGGCGCTGACCCTTATCGATGCCCGCGGGCTGCCGCGTTTCCGTGGCGAGGTGGAACCGATCGACCCGGTGGCCGGGCACATTCCGGGCGCCCAATGTGCGGCGTTCACCGACAATCTTGGCGCCGACGGGCGCTTCCTGCCGACCGACAAGCTGAAGCAGCGTTTTGCCGAAAAGCTGGCCGGTCGTTCGCCGGAGGATCTGGTGGCCTATTGCGGCTCTGGCGTGACGGCCTGCCACAACCTGTTTGCCCTGGCGCTCGCGGGGTATCCGCTGGGGCGGCTGTATGCCGGGTCGTGGAGTGAATGGATCAACGATCCGCAGCGTGGCGTGGCGACTGGCGAGTAATTCGTAACGTGGGAGCGGGCTTGCCCCGCGATGGGCCGGTGATGCCATCGCGGGGCAAGCCCGCTCCCACGAAGTCCTCTCTCAGCCCTGCTCCTGGATGAGGGCTAGCGCCCGTCCATCAGCCATTGCGGAATACGCCGTTCCAGGTAGTACCCCGGATTGCGCAGGCTGCCCTCGACGAATCCCACATGGCCACCGCGCTTGTGCAGTTCGAACTGCGTCAGGGGCGCCAGTTCATTCGCAGCCGGCAGGCTATGACCGAATACGAACGGATCATCGCTGGCATGGATGATCAGCGTCGGCGTACGGTTCTCTCCCAGGTAATAGCGGCTGGATGCCCGGCGGTAGTAGTCGTGGGCATCGCTGAAGCCATTGAGTGGCGCGGTCACCTTGCCATCGAAGTCCCAGAAGGTGCGCAGGTCATGCAATGGCCCCAGGCGGTCGAGGGTCGCCAGTCCTTCATGGTGGCCCTTGTCGCGAAAGTGCCGTTGCTTGTCCTGCACATACGCCAGCATCGCGCGCATGAAATGCGCCTGGTAGATCTTCGAGAAGCCCAGGCCGATGCGGTCGGCGCACTGGTCCAGGCGAAACGGCACCGAAACCGCCACCGCCGCTTCCAGCTGGCTGGCCGAGCCGCTTTCCCCCAGGTATTTGAGCAGCACATTGCCGCCCAGCGAGTAGCCCACGGCATACAACGGTGCCAGTGGCCGCTGCGCCCGCAGGTGACGGATGATCTCGGCCAGGTCTTCGCTGGCCCCGGAGTGGTAGCTGCGCGCCAGCAGGTTGGGCTCGCCCGAGCAGCCGCGCCAGTTCACCGCGACGCTGGCCCAGCCACGCCCCTGCAAGGCCAGTTGCAGGCCTTTGACGTAGGGCGAGTTGGACGAGCCGGTGAGGCCGTGGAGCACCAGCACCAACGGCGCGTCGGGTTGGTGTGGCCCGTGCCAGTCGAGGTCGAGGAAGTCGCCGTCGGCCAGCCACAGGCGCTCGCGGTTGCGCGGCAGGTCCGGGAGCTTGCGCCACAGAGGCCCCCACAGTGTCTGCAGGTGGGGGTTGGACAGGCCGGTGGCCGGGCGGAAGGTGGCGGTGAGGCTGGGCATGCTGGGCGACTCGTGGTGTGCCTGCCTAGAGTGCCATGAAACACCGCCGCTGTACCTGCGCTATTGGTCTGTGCCCGCTCGTTGCCACAACGCGTAGTGCACCTGACCGGTCTTCTTCTCGCGGTGCAGGCGCCAGTTGCCTGGCATCGGCAGCGAAGAGGGCACGGCTTCGCTTTCGGTGTAGATCCACGCCTGCTCGCGCAGCCACTGGCCCTGCTCCAGCAGGTTGCAGGTGTTGGCCAGCAGCTCCTGGTGGAACGGCGGGTCGAGGAACACCACGTCGAACTGTTGCTTGGCCGGGCCTTGAAGGTAGCGCAGGGCGTCGGTCTGCAGGATCTGCCCGCGCGGGCAGCGCAGCAGCTCAAGGTTGTTCTTGAGATTGGCGATGGCCGTTGGGTTGCTGTCCAGCGCCACGGCGTTTTCGGCGCCGCGGGACAGCGCCTCGAGCACCAGCGCGCCGCTGCCGGTGAAGGCATCGAGCACCAGGGCGCCTTCGATATGTGGCGCCAGCCAGTTGAACAGGGTCTCGCGCACACGGTCAGGCGTCGGTCGCAGGCCTTCGCCTTCCGGCACGGCCAGGCGGCGGCTGCGCCACTCGCCAGCGATGATGCGCAGCTGGCCGGGGCCCTTGCTGGCGCCCGGTGCCGGGCGCGCTGGGGTGTTGGGTCTTGCCATTAGTGCTCCGGTACGCCGAGCGGTTGCTCGGCGGGTTTGTCAGTGGGGGCCGGCAGGGGCTGCTGGGCCACCTTCGGGCCGACGGTGACGATCACCAGCTTGTCCGCC
This sequence comes from Pseudomonas sp. TE31087, assembly GCF_057284075.1. NCBI lineage: Bacteria > Pseudomonadati > Pseudomonadota > Gammaproteobacteria > Pseudomonadales > Pseudomonadaceae > Pseudomonas > Pseudomonas sp. TE31087. Next base: position 3,964,481 of record NZ_JBXVNN010000001.1, on the reverse strand, counting down.
GCCAGATGCTTGTTCATGGCGGCCTTGACCTGCTCGACGGTCAGCGCCTGGGATTGCTGCATGAAATCTTCCAGCCAGCTCAGCGGCAGGTTGTAGAAGCCGATCGCGCCCAGTTGGCCGACGATGCTGGCATTGCTGGCGTTGGACAGCGGGAAGCTGCCGGCCAGTTCGCGCTTGGCATCGTCCAGCTCCTGCTGGGTCGGGCCGCTCTTGAGGTAGTCGGCAAGGATGTCCTGCACAAGCTTGAGCGTGCCCTCGCTGAGTTCGGCGCGGGTCTGCAGGTTGATCATGAACGGGCCGCGTACCTGCATCGGGCTGAACACCGAGTACACGCCGTAGGTCAGGCCGCGTTTTTCGCGGACTTCGCTCATCAGGCGGGTACCGAAGGCGCCGCCACCGAGGATCTGGTTGCCCAGCGACAGGGCCGGCCAGTCCGGATCGTTACGGTCGATGCCCAGCTCGGCCAGCATCAGGTGGGTCTGCTTGGACGGGAAATCGATGTGGGTCGCACCCGGCTTGGGCTCGACCGGTTGCTCGGGCTTGGCCAGGGCCGGGCCTTTTGGCAGCCCGGCGGAGACCTGGGCGGCAATGGCTTCGGCTTCGCCGCGGCTGAGGTCGCCGACCAGGGCGATCACCGCGTTACCGGCCGCGTAGGCCTTGGCGTGGAAGCCGCGCAGCTGTTCCAGGGTAATGCCCGGGATGGTTTCGGCGGTGCCGTCGCTGGGGCTGGCGTAAGGGTGTTTGCCGTAGAGGTTGGCGAACAGGGTCTTGCCGGCGATCTTGCCCGGGTTCTGCTTCTCGTACTCGAAACCGGCCAGCAGCTGGTTCTTGATGCGCTTGAGGGCATCCTCGGGGAAGGTCGGCTGGCCCACCACCTCGGTGAACAGCCTCAGCGCCGGCTCGCGCTTGTCGCTGGCGCTGAGGCTGCGCAGCGACGCCACGGCCATGTCGCGGTACGAACCGTTGCCGAAGTCGGCGCCCAGGCCTTCGAAGCCCTCGGCGATGGCGGTAACGTCCTTGCCGGCCACGCCTTCGTTGAGCATGGCGTTGGTCAGGGTGGCCAGGCCCGGGGTGCCGCCGTCCTGGCTGCTGCCGGCGGCGAAGGTCACGCGCAGGTCGAACATCGGCAGCTCGCGGGCCTCGACGAACAGCACGCGGGCGCCTTCGGCGGTGGTCCAGTGCTGGATGTTCAACTGACGCCGGCTGGGGGCCTTGCCGTCCAGTTCGGCCAGCGATTGCAGGGTGTTGGATGGGCGGGCCGCGGTGTCCGCCTTGCCTTGGCTGTCGGACTGGGCCGGGCGCGCCAACAGCACGGCGACGGCCACCACCAGCACGATGATCGCCAGGCCGAACAGGGTGTAGCGCGGTGCGCTGCGATCACTCATGAGCGGACTCCTCGGGCAGTACATGGGCAACGCTCAGGCGTTCGCGGGTGAAATAGGTGCGGGCGGCGGCCTGGATGTCCTCCGGGGTCACGCGCTTGAGGTCGTCGAGCTCGCTGTCTATCAGCTTCCACGACAGGCCGACGGTCTCCAGCTGGCCGATGGTGGTGGCCTGGCTGCTGATGGAGTCGCGGTCATAGACCAGGCCGGCGATCACCTGGGCGCGCACGCGTTCGAGTTCTTCCGCGGTCGGTGGCGTGGTCTTGAGTTCGTCGAGCAGCTGCCAGATGCCTTTCTCCACTTCGGCCAGGGTCTTGTGCTTCTGCACGTTGGGCGTGGCCGAGATCATGAACAGGCTGTCACCGCGGGTGAAGGCGTTGTAGCTGGACGAGGCGCCGGCCACCAGTTCCTGGCCGCGCTCCAGGCGCGCCGGCATGCGGGCGCTGTAGCCGCCGTCGAGCAGGGCCGAGATCAGGCGCAGGGCGTTGACGCTGCGCGGGTCCTTGGCCGTGGCCAGGGCCGGTACGTTGAAGCCGTAGACCAGGCTGGGCAGTTGCGTGCGCAGGTGCAGGGTGAGCTGGCGCAGGCCCGGCTCGGCCAGCTCCAGCGGCAACTTGCTTGGCGGCACGGCGCGCTTGGGGATGGGGCCGAAGTACTTCTGCGCGAGGGCTTTCACCTCGTCGGGCTTGACGTCGCCGACCACCACCAGGGTGGCATTGTTCGGTGCGTACCAGGACTCGTACCAGTGGCGCAGTTCATCGACCTTCATGCGCTCGAGGTCGGCCATCCAGCCGATGGTCGGGGTGTGGTAGCCGCTGGCCGGGTAGGCCATGGCGCGGAACAGCTCGAAGGCCTTGGCGTTGGGCTGGTCGTCGGTGCGCAGGCGGCGTTCTTCCTTGATCACCTCGATTTCGCGGCTGAACTCGTCGGCCGGCAGGCGCAGGCTGGCCAGGCGGTCGGCCTCCAGCTCGAAGGCAACCGGCAGGCGGTCACGGGCCAGCACCTGATAGTAGGCGGTGTAGTCGTCGCTGGTGAAGGCGTTCTCCTCGGCACCGAGATCGCGCAGGATGCGCGAGGCCTCGCCGGGGCCGAGCTTGGCGCTGCCCTTGAACATCATGTGCTCCAGGGCGTGGGACAGGCCGGTCTGGCCCGGCGTCTCGTAGCTGGAGCCGACCTTGTACCAGATCTGCGAAACCACCACCGGCGCACGGTGGTCCTCGCGCACGACCACCTTCAGGCCGTTGTCGAGGATGAATTCGTGGGTGGGTTGCACATCGGCGGCGAAGGCCGCCAGCGGCAGGCACAACGTGCCGAGCAACAGGCCAGCGGCGCGGCGGGCTAGAGCATTCATACGGTGTTCAACCTGTTCGGCGGCCCGCTTGGGTTTAGCGTCGGCGGGCCAGGAGGTGCTAGGATACTGATCCGGTTGCCTGGCGACCATGCCTGTCGCCGTTCTGGCCCGCAGGCCCTTACGACAAAACGTTGCGCATGAACCCGCTGGCTTCACAGTAGTCTGTTCTGCGTGACCCAAGAATTCCCGATGCACCACTGCTGGCGCATCGCTACCCTGAGATAGCCGTCTTCCATGTTTGGTTCCAACGACGACAAAAAAGCGCCGGCCGCGGCTGGCGAGAAGAAAGGCCTGTTCAGCTGGTTCCGCAAGAAGCCGGAGCAACCTGTCGCCGAACAGCCGCAAGCCCCCCAACCGCCCGCTGAGGCGCCGGTGGTACAGCCGCCTCCCGCCGAGCAGCCCGCTCCGCTGGCCGAGGCACCCCAGCCTGCGCCGGTAAGCGCGCCGGCCGAGCCGGAGCCCGCCGCTGCGCCGCTGACCGCACCGGTGGTCGAAACACCTCAGCCTGTGCCGGTGGAAGTCCCGGTCGAGCCTGTCCAGACGGCCGAACCTGAGCCTGCCGCTGCGCCTCAGGCGCCGCAGCCCGCTGTAGTGCTCGAAGCACCCCAGTCTGTGCCGGCAGAAGTCCCGGCCGAGCCTGCCGCGGTGCCTCAGACGCCACAGCCTCCTGTGGGAGCGGGCTTGCCCGCGAATGCGTCGGACCTGTCAACGGTTGTGCCCGAGCCAACACCGCCTGCGCCTGTAAGCAACCTGGTGCTGCCGGTCGCGGAAGAGCCGGTGGCGCTGGTGCCTGACCTGGAACCCAAGGTCCCGCCGGCTATCCCTGAGCGCCAGCCCCCTGAGGTGGTGGTGCCCGAGCCAGCACCGGTGGTGATTGCCCCTGTGGTCGAGCCTGAGCCAGAAGCGCCTGTCGCCCCCGCTCCGGCTGCCGTGGAACCCGCTCCAGTCGCAGCCGAACCCGCCAAAACAGGCTTCTTCGCCCGCCTCAAGCAGGGCCTGTCGAAGACCAGCGCCAGCATCGGCGAGGGCATGGCCAGCCTGTTCCTGGGCAAGAAGGTCATTGACGACGACCTGCTCGACGAGATCGAGACCCGCCTGCTGACCGCCGACGTCGGCGTCGAGGCCACCTCGACCATCGTCCAGAACCTGACGCAGAAGGTCGCCCGCAAACAGTTGGCCGACGCCGATGCCCTGTACAAGTCGCTGCAGGACGAACTGGCCGCTTTGCTGCGCCCGGTCGAGCAACCGCTGAAGATCGAGGCGCAGAACAAGCCCTATGTGATCCTGGTGGTCGGCGTGAACGGCGCCGGCAAGACCACCACCATCGGTAAGCTGGCCAAGAAGCTGCAGCTCGAAGGCAAGAAGGTCATGCTCGCCGCCGGCGACACCTTCCGCGCCGCGGCGGTGGAGCAGCTGCAGGTCTGGGGCGAGCGCAACCAGATCCCGGTGATCGCCCAGCACACCGGAGCCGACTCGGCCTCGGTGATCTTCGACGCCGTGCAGGCCGCCAAGGCCCGGGGCGTCGATGTGCTGATCGCCGACACCGCCGGCCGCCTGCACACCAAGGACAACCTGATGGAGGAGCTGAAGAAGGTCCGTCGGGTGATCGGCAAGCTCGACGCCGATGCGCCCCACGAGGTGCTGCTGGTGCTCGATGCCGGTACCGGGCAGAACGCCATCAGCCAGGCCAAGTACTTCAACCAGAGCGTCGAGCTGACCGGCCTGGCCCTGACCAAGCTGGACGGCACCGCCAAGGGCGGCGTCATCTTCGCCCTGGCCAAGCAGTTCAATATCCCGATCCGCTTCATCGGTGTGGGCGAGGGTATCGACGACCTGCGCACCTTCGAGGCCGAACCCTTCGTCAAGGCGCTGTTCGCCGAGCGGGAACCTTCATGATCCGATTCGAACAGGTAGCCAAGCGCTATCCCAACGGCCACGTCGGCCTGCACGAACTGAGCTTCCGGGCGCGTCGTGGCGAGTTCCTGTTCGTCACCGGCCACTCCGGCGCCGGCAAGAGCACCCTGCTGCGCCTGCTGCTGGCCATGGAGCGTCCGACCAGCGGCAAGCTGCTTTTGGCCGGGCAGGACCTGGGCCAGATCAGCAACGCGCAGATCCCGTTCCTGCGCCGTCAGATCGGCGTGGTGTTCCAGAACCACCAGCTGCTGTTCGACCGCACGGTGTTCAACAACATCGCCCTGCCGCTGCAGATCCTCGGGCTGTCCAAGGCCGAAATCGCCAAGCGCGTGGATTCGGCGCTGGAGCGCGTGTCGCTGAGCGACAAGGGCGAGCTGTTCCCGGCCGACCTGTCCACCGGCCAGCAGCAGCGCGTGGGCATTGCCCGCGCCATCGTCCACCAGCCGGCCCTGCTGCTGGCGGACGAGCCCACCGGTAACCTCGACCCGCGCCTGGCCGCCGAGATCATGGGCGTGTTCGAGGACATCAATCGCCTGGGTACCACGGTATTGATCGCCAGCCACGACCTGGCGCTGATCGCGCGCATGCGCCACCGCATGCTGACGCTGCAACGCGGCCGCTTGATCGGCGATGGGGAGGCCGGGCAATGAGCACCACACGTACACCAAAGGTTTCCGAGCGCGTGGCGCCGAAAGCCGCCGACCCACAACCGACGAAGAAAAAGCGTGGCGATCACGACGACGATGGCCCGGACTTCAGCACCCTGCTGCACGCCTGGCTGGAAAGCCACCGCGCCAGCCTGGCCGACAGCCTGCGCCGACTGGGCAAGCAGCCGATCGGCAGTTTCTTCACCTGCCTGGTGATGGCCGTGGCGCTGAGCATGCCCATGGGCCTGTCGCTGTTGCTGAAGAACGTCGAGAAACTCGGCGGTTCCTGGCAGCGCGCGGCGCAGATCTCGCTGTACCTCAAGCTCGACGCCAGCAGCCGCGACGGCGAGGCGCTGCGTGACGAGATCAAGGGCATGCCCGGCGTCGCCGAGGCCCAGTACGTCAGCCGCGAGCAGGCACTGGAAGAGTTCCAGCAGCAGTCGGGCCTGGGCGAGGCGCTGCGCGAGTTGCCGGACAACCCGCTGCCGGGCGTGGTGGTGGTGACCCCGACCGAGGTCGACAAGCCCGCCCTGGAGGCCTTGCGTCAGCGCCTGTCCGAGTTGCCGCGGGTGGAAGCGGCGCAGCTGGACCTGGTGTGGGTCGAGCGCCTGGCGGCAATCCTCAAGCTGGGTGACCGGTTCGTCTTCGGCCTGGCGGTGATGCTGATTTCTGCTCTGTTGTTAGTAATCGGTAACACAATTCGTCTACATATCGAAAACCGCCGGGTCGAGATCGAAGTGATCAAGCTCGTCGGTGGCACCGACAGCTACGTGCGCCGGCCTTTCCTGTACATGGGCGCGCTGTACGGCCTGGGTGCGGGCGTGCTGGCCTGGGGCATCCTGGCGTTCGGCCTGAACTGGCTGAATGACGCGGTGGTCGGGCTATCCGGCCTGTATGGCAGTGATTTCGCCCTGGGTGGCGTGCCGGCCTCGGATGGCCTTTCACTCTTGATCGGGGCGGTGCTGTTAGGGTATATCGGTGCATGGATCGCCGTTGCTCGTCACCTGAACGAGCTCGCGCCGCGATAAATGTTTCATGGCCAGTATTGACAAATTTTTCATCCTGGAACTTGTACAACGGTTCCTTGTCTATGCTGGCAGTGCCCACAAGGCACGAGTCTGTAAGCCGGAGGTACTTGAATGACCACATCGTTGCAACCTGCCTATGCCCTGGTTCCCGGTGCAAACCTGGAAGCCTACGTGCACACGGTCAACAGCATCCCCTTGCTGTCGCCGGAGCAGGAGCGTGATCTGGGCGAGCGTCTCTACTATGAGCAGGATCTCGAGGCCGCTCGTCAAATGGTGATGGCCCACCTGCGTTTCGTCGTACACATCGCCCGTAGCTACGCAGGCTACGGACTGGCCCAGGCCGACCTGATCCAGGAAGGCAACGTCGGCCTGATGAAGGCGGTAAAGCGTTTCAACCCGGAAATGGGCGTGCGTCTGGTGTCCTTCGCGGTGCACTGGATCAAGGCCGAGATCCACGAGTTCATCCTGCGCAACTGGCGCATCGTCAAGGTGGCCACCACCAAGGCCCAGCGCAAGCTGTTCTTCAACCTGCGCAGCCAGAAGAAGCGCCTGGCCTGGCTGAACAACGACGAAGTGCATCGCGTGGCCGAAAGCCTCGGCGTCGAGCCCCGTGAAGTGCGCGAGATGGAAAGCCGCCTGAGCGGCCAGGACATGGCCTTCGACCCGGCGGCCGAAGCCGACGACGACAGCGCCTTCCAGTCGCCCGCGCATTACCTGGAAGACCACCGCTACGACCCGGCCGTGCAGCTGGAGGACGCCGATTGGAGCGACAACTCCACCAGCAACCTGCATGAAGCGCTGCAAGGTCTGGACGATCGCAGTCGCGATATCCTCTACCAGCGCTGGTTGGCCGAGGAAAAGGCCACGCTGCATGAGCTGGCGGAGAAGTACAGCGTTTCGGCCGAGCGTATTCGCCAGCTGGAGAAGAACGCGATGAACAAGGTCAAGGCACTGATCGCGATCTGATCGGCGCCTGGCTGGAGTGAAAAAGCCGCTGTTCTCGCAAGAGACAGCGGCTTTTTCGTGTGTTGTGGCGCGTGGGAGCGGGCTTGCCCCGCGATGGCGATGCGGCGATGAATCGTCTATCGCGGGGCAAGCCCGCTCCCACGAAAGCCAGGCCTCAAAGCCTGCGCGAAGTATCCAGCTGCATCAGGTAGCTCGGCCCACCCAGCTGGCTCATCTGCCGGCGAATCCACCCTGCCCGGCTCGCCACATAGGCGCTTGGCCGGCTGGCACTCCACTTGATCGGACTCGGCAGCACCGCTGCGAGCTGTGCGGCCTGTTGTCGCGTCAGGCGGCTGGCGTCCACGCCAAAGTGGTAGCGTGCCGCGGCCTGGGCACCGAACACGCCCTTGCCCCACTCGGCGCTGTTCAGGTAGACCTCGAGAATCCGCTCCTTTGACCAGAACAGCTCAATCAGCGCGGTGAACCAGGCTTCCAAACCCTTGCGCAACCAGCTGCGCCCGGACCACAGGAACAGGTTCTTGGCCACCTGCTGGGTCAGGGTGCTGGCGCCACGGACCTTGCCACCACGCTCGTTGTAGGCCAGCGCCGCCTGTATGGCTGGGATGTCGAAGCCCCAGTGGCTGGCGAACTTCTGGTCCTCGCCGGCAATGACTGCGACCTTGAGCTCGTCGGAGATGTCCTCCCAGGGCGTCCAGTCGCGTTGCAGGTCGATGGGCTCGCCGCTGAACCACGACTCCACCTTGCGCTCGACCATCAGCGCGGTGCCGGGCGGTGGAACCCAGCGCAGCACCAGGACCACGGCGGCGCTGCCGGCGGCGAACCAGAGCAGGGCGCGGGAAAGGCGGCGCAGAAGAGATGACAGCATGGTGATGGCTTGGCCGGACCGTTGGAACGGGCCATTATACAGACCCCTCCCGAGGAGTCGTCCCATGCTTCGCAGCTTCCTGATGCTCGCCGCGTTCTTCGGCTTTACCGGCGTCGCCCTCGGCGCCTTCGCCGCCCATGGCCTGAAGAGCCGTCTCAGCGCCGACTACCTGGCGATTTTCCACACTGGCGTGACCTACCAGCTGGTGCACGCCCTGGCGATCCTCGCGGTGGCGGTGCTCTCGGCACACCTGCCGGGGCGCCTGGTCGGCTGGGCCGGCGGTCTGTTCGCCGTGGGTATCCTGCTGTTCTCCGGTAGCCTCTACGTACTGACCCTGAGCGGCCTGGGCAAGCTCGGCATGATCACCCCGCTGGGTGGCCTGTGCTTCCTTGCCGGTTGGTTGTGCCTGGGCCTGGCCGCCTGGCGCCTGGGCTGACCGAACGGTCCACAATCGCGACTAATGGCGTGCGTCGCCCTTGGGTTGAGGGGTGGATCGGCGCTAGAATGCGGGCCCCAAAGAACAATGGTGGCCGTGCGCATGCGCATTCAATTGAACGGTGAACCTTACGAACTGCCCGAGGGCGAGAGCGTCGCGGCGCTGCTGGGCCGGCTGGAGCTGGCCGGTCGCCGGGTGGCGGTGGAACTGAACCTGGACATCGTGCCGCGCAGCCAGCACGAGAACACGCGATTGAGCGAAGGCGACCAGGTCGAAGTGGTTCATGCCATTGGCGGTGGTTGAGCGCGTTCCGCCGATTCATCCGGCCGATTCATCCAAAGTCCCGTAACCTTTCCAGAGGAACATCGATGAGCAACGTTCGCAGCGACAAGCCTTTCGTCCTGGCCGGGCGCACTTTCCAGTCGCGCCTGCTGGTCGGCACCGGCAAGTACCGTGACATGGAGGAAACCCGCCTGGCCACCGAGGCCTCGGGTGCCGAAATCGTCACCGTGGCCGTGCGTCGCACCAACCTCGGCCAGAACGCGGGCGAGCCGAACCTGCTCGATGTGCTGTCGCCCGACAAGTACACCATCCTGCCGAACACCGCGGGCTGCTTCGATGCGGTCGAGGCGGTGCGTACCTGCCGCCTGGCCCGTGAGCTGCTCGACGGCCACAAGTCCCACGAGGAGCGGACGCTGGTGAAGCTGGAAGTGCTGGCCGACCAGAAGACCCTGTTCCCCAACGTGATCGAAACCCTCAAGGCCGCCGAAGTGCTGGTCAAGGACGGCTTCGATGTGATGGTCTACACCAGCGATGACCCGATCATCGCCCGCCAGCTGGCCGAAGCCGGCTGCATCGCCGTCATGCCGCTGGCCGGCCTGATCGGCACCGGCCTGGGTATCTGCAACCCCTACAACCTGCAGATCATCCTCGAGGAATCCAAGGTGCCGGTGCTGGTCGATGCCGGCGTGGGGACCGCCTCCGACGCCACCATCGCCATGGAGATGGGCTGCGAGGCGGTGCTGATGAACTCGGCCATCGCCCACGCCCAGCACCCGGTGCTGATGGCCGAGGCCATGAAGCACGCCATCCTTGCCGGCCGCATGGCGTATCTCGCCGGGCGCATGCCGAAGAAACTCTATGCCAGCGCGTCCTCGCCGCTGGAAGGTCTGATCAAGTAAGAGCCCCAGATGACTGAATCGCAAGAAACGCCGATCACCGAAGACGGCGAAGCCCGCCCGCACCGCCGCATCAAGAGTTTCGTGATGCGTGCCGGGCGCATGACCGAAGGCCAGCAACGCGGCCTGGAGCAGGGCGGCCCGCTGTTCATCCTGCCGTTGACCGACAGCCCGGTAGACTACGATCAGGTGTTCGGCCGTTCGGCGCCGCGCACCTTGGAGATCGGCTTCGGCATGGGCCATTCGCTGCTGGAGATGGCCGCTGCCTCGCCCGAGCTGGACTTCATCGGTGTCGAAGTGCACCGTCCGGGTGTCGGCGCGTTGCTAAATGGCGTGCTGACCCAGGGCCTGAAGAACCTGCGAGTGTACGACTGTGATGCCATCGAGGTGCTCAACCGCTGTGTGGCCGACAACAGCCTCGACCGGCTGATGTTGTTCTTCCCGGATCCGTGGCACAAGGCGCGTCATCACAAGCGCCGGATCGTTCAACTGGAGTTCGCCGAGCTGGTGCGCCGCAAGCTCAAGCCCGGTGGCGTATTCCACATGGCGACCGACTGGGAGCCCTATGCCGAGTACATGCTGGAAGTGATGAGCGCAGCGCCCGGCTATCGCAACCAGGCGGCTGATGGCGCCTACGTGCCGCGTCCGCAAGAGCGTCCGATCACCAAGTTCGAGCGTCGCGGAGAGCGCCTTGGGCATGGGGTATGGGACTTGAAATTCGAGAAGGTGAGCTGAGCCGGGTTCGTTCGGAGCAGCCCTTCAGACCTGCGAAATTGCAGGTACAAAAAAACCGCCTTGAGAAGGGCGGTTTTTTTATGCGGGCTTCGGGTCACGAATCCTCAACCTGCGTGTTTCAGTTTCACTGGAGACAGTTCACGGTTCAAATACTAGGGTTGCCTGGAGGTTGCGTCAATCGTGGAAATATCCAGCATTACGTGTGACTGGGCGAGTAACAGCTTCACCTTTTCAGAAAGCGTAAGATCACGCCGCTCTCATGTGATTCTTTCCAGTGTCGGGCCGGGAACGAATTCAATCCGTTGTCTCGGCCCCTTCGACGCGGCCCACGAACCGCGCCGGTGGAGTTTTCGAAGGGCCATCCACCTGGCCGCTTCACTGGAGATGGTTCACACGATTTCCGAAGGCGTCGAAGTGCCGGTCAGACGCTGGAAGATTGGCCCAGCCAACACGGAGGCCAAGGCATATGAAGCGTTTGCTGAATACGCTGAGCCGCGTCTGGAAACTGGTTCGGATCCTGATTGTGTTCAGGTCTGTCAGGGACTTCCTGCGCGATCACTTTGACGATGCCCGCTAAGGGTTAGTCGGGTGAGAAGCCGTCCTGGCTCGCCAGGGCGGCTTTTAGCAGCGCTCAGCCCCGCCGATCAGCCGCCCCGCCAATCAACACCAGCACCTTGGAAGACATCGGCAGGGCGTCAGCCAGGTCTGCCTGCAGCCAAAAAAAACCGCCTAGCTAAAGGCGGTTTTTTTATGCGGGCTTCGGGTTACGAATCCTCAGCCTGCGCAGTTCAAGCGTCACTGGAGACCACCCACAAACGCGATACTAGGAGTACTCGTGGAGTGCGTCAATCACGGAAATATCAGGCATCAAGTGTGACTGAGCAGGTAACAGCCTTGAACCTTTCGCTGTCGTAAGATTGCCCCGCTCTCATGGGGGAATTTCCAGTGGCGGGCCGGGAAGCGAATTCGTTCTGCTGTCTCGGCCCCTTCGACGCGGCCTACGAACCGCGCCGGCAGAGTTTCGAAGGGCCATCTACCCGGCCACTTCACTGGAGACCACCCCACATGATCTCCGAAGGCGTCGAAGTGCCGGTCAGACGCTGGAAGATTGGCCCAGCCAACACGGAGGCCAAGGCATATGAAGCGTTTGCTGAATACGCTGAGCCGTGTCTGGAAGCTGGTTCGGATCCTGATGGTTTTCAGGACCGCCAGGGACTTCCTGCGCGATCACTTTGACGATGCCCGCTAAGGGTTAGTCGGGTGAGAAGCCGTCCTGGCTCGCCAGGGCGGCTTTTAGCAAACCCTCAGCCCCGCCGATCGGCCACCACGCCAATCAATACCAGCACCACCAGCAGCACCGGTGCCAGCGCATAGTTGTTGAACTGCCCCAGCCCCTTCACGATCCACGGCGTCGCATAGATCAGTGCCGCGCCGCTGCCGATCATCACCAGCAGCGCCATGAACGGCACCCGCAGGGCGCCGGCCAGGCCACCCAGGCGGCCTTCCACCCAGCCCTTGATATCGGTGCCGAACAGCACCAGCAGGCAGCCCACCAGGGCCAGCGAGATTTCTGACAGGTTGCTGCGGCTCCAGCGGGAAACGGTCGAGAGCAGGTCAAGTACCAGGTCCATGGGTCATCCTTAATTCAAGAAGTACTGCAGCAGGTCGTTGAGGAACAGCTGACCACGTGGCGTGGCGGCCAGCCGATCCGGTTCGACCTGCAAAAGGCCTTTTTGTTCGGCTTCACGGCGGGCTTCGGCCAGTTGTGCCAGGGGTAGGCCGGTGCGCAGGCTGAACAGTTCGGCCTCTACCCCGTCGGTGAGGCGCAGGGCGTTCATCAGGAACTCGAAGGGTAGCTCATCGGCCGGCAGCAGCTTCTCGCCGGCCTTGAACGGCTTGGCCGGGTTCAGGTAGTCCTTGGGCAGGCGGGTCTTCCAGGTGCGCAGGATGCGTCCGTCGGGGAACGACAGTTTGCCGTGGGCACCGGCACCGATGCCGATGAAGTCGCCGAAGCGCCAGTAGTTCAGGTTGTGCTGCGCGGCACGACCGGCCTGGGCGTAGGCCGAGACTTCGTACTGGCGGTAACCGTGATCGGCCATCAGCGCCTGGCCGGCTTCCTGGATATCCCAGAGGATGTCGTCCTCGGGCAGCTCAGGCGGCTGGTTCCAGAACACCGTGTTCGGCTCTACCGTCAGCTGGTACCAGGACAGGTGCGTCGGCGCCAGTTCGACGGCCTGACGCAGGTCGCCCAGGGCGTCGTCGAGCGACTGGTCCGGCAGGCCGTGCATCAGGTCCATGTTGAAGTTGTCGAAGCCTGCCGCCCGGGCCATGTCGGCGGCACGCACCGCTTCGGCACCATTGTGGATGCGCCCGAGCTTCTCGAGCTTGGCGGGCTGGAAACTCTGCACGCCGATGGACAGGCGGTTGATGCCGGTCTGCCGGTAGGCCTTGAACTTCTCCTGCTCGAAGGTGCCCGGGTTGGCCTCGAGGGTGATCTCGATGTCCGGGGCGAACGGGATGCGTTGCTCGACTCCGCGCAGCAGGCGACCCAGTGCATCGGCGCTGAACAGACTGGGGGTGCCGCCGCCGAAGAAGATCGTGCTGATGGAGCGGCCCTGGACGGCAGGCAGTTCCTGGTCAAGGTCGGCCAGCAGGGCATCGATGTATTCGGCTTCAGGCAGCTTCGGGCCGGCCTGGTGCGAGTTGAAGTCGCAGTACGGGCATTTGCGCACGCACCAGGGAATATGGATGTACAGCGACAGCGGCGGGAGTTCGGGAAGGATCAGGCCCGCCGGTTGCACGAACAGCTTTTCGGTCATGCCAGGCCCAGACGTTGACGCAGCAGGGCCATGGCGCGAGCGCGGTGGCTGAGCTGGTTCTTGTCGACCGGGGCGAGGTCGGCGCTGGAGCACTGGCGCTCCGGGACCCAGAACAGCGGGTCGTAGCCGAAGCCGTGCTCACCGCTGGCCTCGAACAGGATGCTGCCGTGCCACAGGCCTTCGCAGAGGATCGGCAGCGGATCGTCGGCATGCCGCACCAAGGCCAGGACGCAGACGAACTGTGCGCCGCGCTGGTCTTCAGGCACGTCCTGGAGCGCTTCGAGCAGCTTGGCGTTGTTCGCCGCGTCGCCCTTGCCGTCGGCGTAGCGCGCCGAGTAGATGCCCGGCGCGCCGCCGAGGAAGTCCACTGCCAGGCCCGAATCGTCGGCCAGGGCCGGCAGGCCGGAGATGCGTGCGGCGTTGCGCGCCTTGAGGATGGCGTTCTCGACGAACGACAGGCCGGTCTCTTCCGGCTCCACCTGGCTGAATTCGCCGATCGAGCGCAGGTGCACGGATTCGCCGAGCATGGCCTGCAGTTCCTTGAGCTTGCCGGCGTTGTGGCTGGCCAATACGAGTTGCGTAAGATTCATCATTCGCCTGGGAACACTTCCTGGTTGAAGCTGAGTTTATGACTGACGCCGCCGGTTTCGACGTTGATATCGAAAGTGACGGTCTCGGCCTGGTCGATCTTGAACTGGGCGATGTAGTAGACCGCGCCCTGGTCGGTGATCTGCTTGAACGACAGCGGGTTGCTGCGCCCGGTCAGGTCCTTCACCGTACCGCTGACCACCGCCGTTGCAGGCTTCTCGGCCTTGAGCACGGCGATGTTGAGCACGCCCTGGTTCTTGCTGCGGGTCAGGCCCGTGGCGGCGGCGATGTCCGGTTGCAGCATGCTCGAGGTGAAGGCGCTGTAATGGACCGTCACATCGCCGAACACTTCCTTGCGGTCAGGCCTGGCGGCATCGGCAGCCAGTACCGGCAAGGCCAGGCACAGGCTGATCAGAAACAGTGCTAGTCGACGCATGATCCCATTCCTCCGTTCGCGAGGGTCAGACCGCGAGCTGATGCTCCTGCAGGCCCGGGCTGCTGACCCGATAGATACCGATCTCACCTAGAAGATTAGGCCATAGCCGCCCGCCCAACCCGTTACGGTGCAGACGGTCGACGGCCAGGCGGTCGAGAACCTTGGCGTGGCGCTCATGGCACAGGTTCTCGAAGTCTTCGAAGGTGCAGAAGTGGATGTTCGGGGTGTTGTACCAGGTATACGGCATGAAGTCCGAAACCGGCATGCGACCCTTGGTCGCCAGGTACCAACGGCAGCGCCAGTGGCCGAAATTGGGGAAGGTGATGATGCACTGGCGCCCCACCCGCAGCATCTCGTCGAGGATCCGGTCGGGGTATTCCACGGCCTGCAGGGCCTGGGTCATGACCACCACGTCGAAACTGTTGCTGGCGAAGTTGCCTAGGCCCTTGTCCAGGTCCTGTTCGATGACGTTGACTCCCTTGGCCACGCAGGCGGCGATGTTGTCGGCGTCGATCTCCAGGCCATAGCCGGTGACATTCTTGCGCTCGCGCAAGGAGGCCAGCAGTTCGCCGTTGCCACAGCCCAGGTCGAGGACCCGGCTGCCGGCGGGGATCCAGTCTTGGATGATTTCCAGGTCGGCTCTCATGCGGTCCTCAGAGGGCGATGCGGTTCATGTAGTTCGCGAAGCCCTGCATGTAGCGGGGCGTCGGGATGAGGAAGGCGTCGTGGCCATAGGGCGAGTCGATGTCCAGGTAGCAGACGTTCTTGCGCGCGGCCATCAGGGCGTCGACGATCTCCCGCGAACGGGCCGGCGAGAAGCGCCAGTCGGTGGTGAACGACATGATGCAATAGTCCGCCGTGACGTGGGCCAGGGTAGCCGCCAGGTCACCGCCATGGGCCGCAGCCGGGTCGAAGTAGTCCAGCGCCTTGGTCATCAGCAGGTAGGTGTTGGCGTCGAAGCGGCCGGAGAACTCCTCGCCCTGGTAGCGCAGGTAGCTTTCGACCTGGAACTCGACGCTGTGGAAGTCGTAGTTGAGCTTGTCGCTCTTGAGCTCGCGGCCGAATTTCTCGCCCATCGAGTCGTCGGACAGGTAGGTGATGTGGCCGACCATGCGCGCCAGCATCAGGCCGCGCTTGGGGATTACGCCCTGGTCCTGGAACGAGCCGCCGTGGAACTCGGGGTCGGTGAGGATGGCCTGGCGCGCCACTTCGTTGAAGGCGATGTTCTGCGCCGACAGCTTGGGTGCCGAGGCGATGTCCACGCAGTGGCGCACGCGGTCCGGGTAGGTGATGGTCCACTGCAATGCCTGCATGCCGCCGAGGCTGCCGCCGACGATGGCGGCCCAGGTCTGTACACCTAAGCGGTCGGCCAGGCGCGCCTGGCTGTGCACCCAGTCCTCCACGGTCAGCACCGGGAAGTCGGCGCCGTAGGGCTTACCGGTGGCCGGGTTGATGCTGCTGGGGCCGGTGCTGCCGTTGCAGCCTCCCAGGTTGTTCAGGCTGACAACGAAGAAGCGGTTGGTGTCGATCGGCTTGCCGGGGCCGATGCAGCTGTCCCACCAGCCCGGCTTGCGGTCGGTGGCGGCATGGTAGCCGGCGGCATGGTGATGGCCGGACAACGCATGGCAGATCAGCACGGCATTGCTGGCAGTGCTGTTGAGGGTGCCATAGGTTTCGTAGATGAGCTCGTACGAGGCCAGGGAGCGGCCACAAGCCAGGGCCAGCGGTTCATCGAACCGGGCAATCTGCGGTGTTACCAGACCGACGGAATCTTCGGGAAGGACAGTGGACATCGACCCTGCTCACGCTTGACGGAGGCGTAAGTCTAAAGAGCGCTACCCCCAGCGGCAAGCAAAGGCTTGCCGCTGGATGCAGTACGGATCAGATCATCCGCCACAGCTCTTGCGGCATGCCGGCGTAGGCCGCCAGCTGGGGCATCAGGAACGACTGGATCACCTGGATGGCGATGAAGGCGAAGATCGGCGAAATGTCCATGCCGCCGAGGTTCGGCACCAGGCGGCGGAACGGCGCCAGCACCGGCTCGCTGATCTGGTAGGCCAGCTCGGCGGCGGGGTTGTGGCTGTTCGGCGCGACCCACGAGACGATGACCATGACGATCATCGCCACCCAGAAGATCTTCAGGAACAGCGAGGTGATGCCCAGGATCGACCACATCACCAGGTGCAGGATGTCGCCGAAGGTGCCGTAGGTGACCATCAGCACGAAGGCCATCAGCAGTGCCTGGATCAGGATCGACAGCAGCAGCGAGGAGGTGTCCAGGCCGGCGATGCTGGGAACCACCCGGCGCAGCGGCTTGAGCAGCGGCTGGGTGGCGCGCACGGCGAACTGGCTCAGCGGGTTGTAGAAGTCGGCCTTGACCAGCTGCAGCACGAAGCGCAGCAGGACGATCACCAGGTACAGGCTGACCAGGGTTTGCACCACGAAGATCGCGGCGCCGGACAATGCATTCATCAATGGCTCCTTATTTGCCCAGTTGTTCGGCCAGTTCGGCGGAACGTTTCGCCGCGGCCTGAAGTGCCTGCTCGACGATCACCTCGAACCCGCTGGCCTGGAACGACTTGATCGCCGCTTCCGTGGTGCCGGCCGGCGAGGTCACGCGGCGGCGCAGCTCGGAGGCGTCGACGTCGCTGGCAACCGCCATGCGGGCGGCGCCCAGGGCGGTCTGCAAGGTGAGTTGCGAGGCAGTTTCACGCGGCAGGCCGAGTTTCTCGCCGGCGGCGGTCATGGCTTCGATCAGCAGGAAGAAGTAGGCCGGGCCGCTGCCGGAGACGGCGGTGACGGCATCCAGCTGCTGTTCTTCATCCAGCCACAAGGCGGTGCCGACCGACGACAGCAGCTGTTCGGCCTGCTGGCGCTGCTCGGCGGACACTTCCCCGGTGGCATACAGGCCGCTGACGCCCTGGCGCAGCAGCGCCGGGGTGTTGGGCATGCAGCGCACCACCGGGATCGCGCCCAGCCAGGCCTGCAGGCTGGCGCAGGTGATGCCGGCGGCGATGGAAACCACCAGCTGGCCGGGCTTGAGGTTCGGTTTCAGCGTTTCGCAGACCGCCTTCATGACCTGCGGTTTCACCGCCAGCACGATCACGTCCACGCCCTCGATGGCCTGGGCGTTGCTTTCGAAGGCTTCGATGCCGTGCTCGGCCTGGATCCGCGCGCGGGTCTCGGCACCCGGGTCGCTGGCGCGGATCTGCGCGGCGTCCAGGCCCTGGGCACGCAGGCCGCCGATCAGGCTGGCGGCCATGTTGCCGGCGCCGATAAAGGCAATACGAGTCTTGCTCATGTCAGGTCCTTGAAGGAAAGAGTGAGTTAAGCATGGATTCAGGGCTGTCCGTAGTCGCGGGCACCGAACAGGGCGGTGCCGATGCGGACCCAGGTCGCACCTTGGGCGATTGCGGCTTCCAGGTCGTGGCTCATGCCCATCGACAGGGTGTCCAGGCCGAGGCTCAGTTGCTCCTGGAGCTGGCGCAGGATGGCAAAGGCGGCCTCCTGCTCGGCACGGTCCTCGGTCGGCTCCGGAATCGCCATCAGGCCGCGCAGGCGCAGACCGGGCAGGGCGTTCACCGCCTGGGCCAGGGCCGGCAGCTCGGCGGGCATGCAGCCGGACTTGCTGTCCTCGCCGCTGACGTTGACCTGCAGGCAGACGTTCAGCGGCGCCAGGCCGGCAGGGCGTTGCTCGGAGAGGCGTTGGGCGATCTTCAGGCGGTCCACGGAATGTACCCAGTCGAAATGTTCGGCGATGGCCTTGGTCTTGTTCGACTGGATGGGGCCGATGAAGTGCCAGATCAAGGGCAGGTCGGAAAGCGCCTGTTGTTTTGTCAGGGCTTCCTGAAGGTAGTTTTCGCCCACATCGCGCAGCCCGGCCGCAAAGGCCTCGCGGATGGCGCTGGCGGGCTTGGTCTTGCTCACCGCCAGCAGCTGGATGCTGGCCGGGTCGCGTCCGGCGGCCATGGCCGCGCTGTCGATGCGGGTGGCAATGGCGCCAATTTTGTCTGCTAGGGTGGACATGGTTCGTCGCCGACGGCTTTGGGGTCAGCGGCATTCTACCTGCTTGATCGCCGTTGGGGAGTCTCATGGATGTGACCGACCTGTTGGGCCGGGCCCTGGCTGCCGGTGCCAGCGACCTGCATCTGGCTGCTGGCGAGCAGCCGCTGCTGCGTGTGGATGGGGTGTTGCAGCGCCTGGACCTTGCGCTGCTGACGACAGGGGCGCTGGAAGACGGGATGGCGGGTCTGCTTGATAGCGAGCAGCGGCGGCAGTGGGCGGCCGGGGATGAGCTGGACCTGGCGGTGAGCCTGGATGGACTGGGGCGTTTTCGGCTGAACCTGTTCCGCCAGCGCAATGGTCCGAGTGCCAGCGTACGTTTGGTCCCCGCGAGCGTGCCCTGTCTGGAGGCACTTGATCTGGTGCATGTGTTTCAAATCATCTCCCGGTACCGGGATGGCCTGGTCCTGGTCGGTGGTGCCACCGGCAGCGGCAAGTCGAGCACCCTCGCGGCGCTGATCGATCGGCTCAACCGCGAATACGCATTGCATATCGTCACGCTCGAGGACCCGATCGAGTTCATCCACGGCAGTCAGCGCAGCCTGGTCAATCAGCGTGAGATCGGCCTGCATAGCCGTGACTTTGCCCAGGCCCTGCGCAGTGCCCTGCGTCAGGACCCGGACGTGATCATGATCGGCGAGCTGCGCGATCTGCACAGCATTCGCCTGGCGTTGCGCGCCGCGGAGACCGGGCACCTGGTGCTGGCCACCGTGCATACGCGATCGGCGGTGAACAGCATCGACCGGCTGGTGGAGGTGTTCGCGCCGGAGGAAAAGCCGCTGGTGCGCAGCATGCTGGCTGACTCCCTGCGGCTGGTGGTCGCGCAGGTGCTGGTGCGGCGATCAGGCGGCGGGCGGGTCGCGGCGCGGGAGGTGCTGGTGGCGACGCCTGCGGTGCGCAACCTGATACGTGAGGGGCGCCTGGCGCAGATCCATTCGCTGATGCAGGCTGGTGCGGCGGCGGGGATGTGCACGATGGAGGGGGCGCTGCAGGCGCTGGAGGCGCGGGGTTTGATAGTGGGTTAGGAACGTCCACAGAGACTGAAAGTGCACCGCAGTCCCTGTGGGAGCGGCTTTAGCCGCGAACACCGGCAGAGCCGGTGCCATCCTCCGCGTCGCTTGTTTCGCGGCTAATACTCTCCCACAGAGTTCGCGCTGGGCGCGGAATCATGGTTCCCTTCGATCTCCCACAGGGACTGCTGGGCGTTTCAGCGTTTGGCCAGGCTCAGCGCCTGTTGCTGCTGCTTGGGCAGCACGCGCTTGGCTACCACGTAGTGCTTCTGCCAGTAAGGCTTCTCCAGGCTGTCGATGCTCACCCGCTTGCCGGTGCGCGGCGCGTGGATGAAGCGGTCGTTGCCCAGGTAGATGGCGACGTGGTTGACCCGACGGCTCTTGATGTTGAAAAAGATCAGGTCGCCTGGCTTGAGGTCGCCCTTGGCCACCTTGACGCCCTGACCCTGGGCCATGGCATTGGAGGTGCGCGGCAGGTCGACATCCGCCACATCGTTGAACGCATACTTGACCAGGCCGCTGCAGTCGAAGCCCTTCTTCGGGCTGCTGCCGCCCCAGCGATAGGGCGTGCCGAGCACGTTCACCGCACGGCTGAGCACTTCGCTGCTCTGCTTCGGCGACATCGCCACCGCCTGCATGCCCACGGCGTGCTGCTTGGCGGCATTGGCCGGGCGCGCGCGCAGGCTGGTGGTGCTGCGGTACTGGATCGGGGCGCGTTTCACCGTGGCGTCGGCGTTGGTCGTGTAACCGGTGAATCCGCTTGGAAGACGTTGCTCACGGTTGGTGGCGTGGGCGGCCAGGGGAAATAAAAGGCAGAGGGTCAGCCATGTCTTGAAGAAAGGTGGCATAGATGAAGCTCTTTATAAGTGTTGGCGCGCAACTTTATAACAGCTTTTTGATCAAATTCTGATCCGTTGGTCGCTCAGCCACGTACCATATGTCGGGTCAAAACGAAAAAGTCACATTTTTCGTTAGAAAATTTTCGGCTATCCCACGAGGGCTTCGAATGAATGGTTATCAACAGGGTGCCCCTTCGCACGACACCCACAGCAAGGTCCTCGGCTATCTGCTGTGGATCTTCGGCTTCACCGGCTCGCACCGTTTCTACTACGGCAAGCCGATCACCGGGACGATCTGGTTCTTCACCCTCGGGCTGCTGGGCATCGGCTGGCTGATCGACCTGTTCCTGATCCCGTCGATGGACCGCGAGGCGGACATGCGCTTCGAGTCGGGCGGTGTGGATTACAACCTGGCGTGGATCCTGCTGACTTTCCTGGGAATTTTCGGGGTGCACCGGCTGTACCAGGGCAAGTGGATCAGTGCCTTGATCTACCTGTTCACCGGTGGTCTGTTCCTGCTGGGGGTGCTGTATGACTTCTGGACGCTCAACAGCCAGATCTCTCAGGTCAACGCCGAGCGTCGCCGGGTATGAAAAAAGGCCTTGTCGCGGAGTGCGGCAAGGCCTTTTTCGTTACTGGCGCCGCTGTTGCAGCAGCAGGTTGCTGAAGCCTGCCCCGGCCAGTTGCTTCTGCGCCACGGTCAGCTGTTCGCGGTTGCTGAACGGGCCGACCATCACGCGGTACCAGGTTTCTTCCTTGACCGTGCCCGACTCCACCTTGACCGCCTGGCCGAGCAGGATGATCTGCGCGCGAACCTTGTCGGCGTCTGCCTGCTTGCGGAACGAGCCGGCCTGCAGGAAGAACTGGGTGGTGGCTGCCGGCTTGATCACCGGAGGTGCCGGTGGCGGCGTCTGCCCCAGCAGCGCGGCCTGGGCGCGGGCGGTGTCGATCTTCGCCGCTTCCGCTGGCGTGACCGGCGTGCTAGGCACAGGCGGCTGCGCCGGTACCGGCGGGGTTTTCTCCGGCACGGCCTCGGGCGGCACGATCACTTCCGACTCCGGCAGCAGGGTATAGAAGTCGTACTTCGGCTTCACCGGTTGCTGTGGCGTCGGCGTGGTGGTCTTGCTCGCCTCGGCGACTTTCTCCGGCTTGTGCTGCTCGGGCTTGGTGCGTTTGATGTCGTCACCGCCCGGCTCGAGCTTCATCAGGAAAACGATGAAGGCGCCGACCGTCAGGCCAACCGCCAGCCACACCCAGCCCGGGATCGGCTGCTTGCTGGCAGGCGGCTGGGAACGGCTGGCGCCGCGCTTGGGTGCGGGTTTCTTCTTTGCAGCCAACTTACATGCGCTCCAGGGTTTCCAGGCCGAGCAGTTCCAGGCCCTGCTTGAGGGTGCGGCCGGTCAGGGCGGCCAGGCGCAGGCGGCTCTGCTGCTGTTCGGTGGTTTCGGCAGAGAGGATCGGGCAGTTCTCGTAGAAGCTGGAGAACAGGCCGGCGAGGTCGTACAGGTAGCTGCACAGCACGTGCGGCGTGCCTTTTTCGGCGACGTTGTTGAGGATCTCGCCAAACTGCGCCAGGCGCGCGGCCAGGTCCTGCTCGTGCGCTGCCTGCAGGACGATGCTGCCGTCGACTTCGGCGAAGCCCTTGCCGAGCTTGCGGAACACGCCGGCCACGCGGGTGTAGGCGTACAGCAGATACGGCGCGGTGTTGCCTTCGAAATTGAGCATCAGTTCGAAGTTGAAGCTGTAGTCGCTGGTGCGGTGCTTGGACAGGTCGGCGTACTTGACCGCGCCGATGCCGACCACCTCGCCGATGTGGCGCAGTTCGTCCTCGGCCAGCGACGGGTTTTTCTCCTTGACCAGCGCGTAGGCGCGGTCCTTGGCTTCGGTGAGCAGGTCGATCAGCTTGACGGTACCGCCATCACGGGTCTTGAACGGGCGGCCATCGGCGCCGTTCATGGTGCCGAAGCCCATGTGCTCCATCTTCATCGGATGGCCGACGAAGCCGGCGCGACGGGCCACTTCGAACACCTGGTTGAAGTGCAGGGCCTGACGCTGGTCGACGAAGTACAGGGCGCGGTCGGCCTGCAGCTTGTTGCTGCGATAGCGCACGGCGGCCAGGTCGGTGGTGGCGTACAGGTAGCCGCCGTCGGCCTTCTGCACGATCACCGGCAGTGGCTCGCCCTCGGCGTTCTTGAATTCCTCGAGGAACACGCACTGGGCACCCTGGTCCTCGACCAGCAGGCCCTTGGCCTTGAGGTCGGCGACCACGTTGGCCAGGTCGGCGTTGTAGGCGCTCTCGCCCATCACGTCGGCCATGGTCAGCTTGACGTTGAGCAGTTCGTAGGTCTTCTGGCAGTGCGACAGCGAGATGTCCTTGAAGCGCGTCCACAGCGCCAGGCAGTCCGGATCGCCGGCCTGCAGCTTGACCACCAGGCCGCGGGCGCGGGTGGCGAATTCTTCAGACTCGTCGAAGCGCTTTTTCGCTGCGCGGTAGAAGTTTTCCAGGTCAGACAGCTCATCGCTGGTGATCGGGTTTTCCTGCAGGTAGGCCATCAACATGCCGAACTGGGTACCCCAGTCGCCAACGTGGTTCTGGCGGATGACGTTATCACCCAGGAATTCCAGCACGCGCGCCACGCTGTCGCCGATGATGGTCGAGCGCAGGTGGCCGACGTGCATTTCCTTGGCCAGGTTCGGCGCCGACATGTCGATCACCACCTTCTCGGCCGGGCCGGCCTTGCGCACGCCCAGGTGCTCGTCGGCCAGGGCGGCGTCGAGGCGATTGGCCAGGGCCTCGGTGTTCTGGAAGAAGTTCAGGAAGCCGGGGCCGGCGATCTCGACCTTGCTGATGTCGTCGCTTTTCGGCAGGGCGTTGATCAGCTTCTCGGCCAGATCGCGCGGCTTCATGCCGGCCGGCTTGGCCAGCATCATGGCGATGTTGCTGGCGAAGTCGCCGTGGGTCTTGTCCCGGGCGTTTTCCACCTGGATCGCCGGCGTCAGCCCTTCAGGCAGCACACCGTCGGTGGCGAGTTGGGTGAGGGCTTGCTGGATCAGCTGGCGAATGGTGTCTTTCATGGGATTCTCTTTTCGACCGCAAGCGCGGTGGAGCGCTTCGATGCGCAGGTGGAAAAACTGGGCATTATCCGTTGCCGGGGGCGGGTTGCCAACCTTTTGGCCGGTATCGCTGGTCAGGCGTGGGAGCGGGCTTGCCCCGCGATGGGCGCAATCGCGGGGCAAGCCCGCTCCCACGGACCGTTCAATCTCTCAGTACAGGTCCACCGGATCGACATCCAGCGACCAGCGCACCTGCCGCCCCGATGGCATCTGCTCCAACACTAGCAACCAGGCACTGATCAGTCGATGCAACTGAGCCCGGGCATTGGCCTGGAGCAATAGTTGCGCGCGGAAGCGGCCCGCCCGTCGTTCCATGGGCGCCGGGACCGGCCCCAGCAGCTCGATGCCGTGCAGGCCCTGTTCGGCCATGACCCGCTCGGCGGCGGCGCAGGCTTCGTCGAGGAAGCTCTCGGCCTGGCCCGGCTTGTGCGCATCCGCACGCAGCAGGGCCAGGTGGGCGAACGGCGGCAGGCCGGCGGCGCGACGTTCGCTCAGGGCCTGCTCGGCGAAGGCGAAGTAGCCCTGCTCGGTCAGTTGCACCAGCAGCGGATGGTCGGCCAGGTGGGTCTGCACGATGACCTTGCCCGGTTCCTCGGCGCGTCCGGCGCGACCGGCGACCTGGACGATCAGCTGGGCCATGCGCTCGCTGGCGCGGAAGTCGCCGGAGAACAGTCCGCCGTCGGCATCAAGAATCGCCACCAGGGTGACGCGGGGGAAGTGGTGCCCCTTGGCCAGCATCTGGGTACCTACCAGGATGCTCGGCTGGCCGCGCTGGATGGTGGCGAACAGGTTGTGCATGGCGTCCTTGCGCGAGGTGCTGTCGCGGTCCACGCGCAGGATCGGGTAGTCGGGGAACAGCACCTTGAGCCGCTCTTCGGCGCGCTCGGTACCGGCCCCCACCGGGCGCAGGTCGACGTGGGCGCACTGTGGGCACTGCAACGGCAGGCGTTCGTCGTAGCCGCAATGGTGGCAGCGCAGCACGGCAGAGCGTTGGTGCACGGTCATGCGCGCATCGCAGCGCGGGCACTCGGACAGCCAGCCGCAGTCATGGCAGAGCAGCGTCGGGGCGAAGCCGCGGCGGTTGAGGAACACCAGCACCTGCTGCCCAGCCTCCAGGGTCTGGCGGATAGCCTGTTGCAGCGGGCCGCTGATGCCGCTGTCCAGCGGCAGGCTGCGCACATCCAGGCGCAGGAAGCGTGGTGCCTTGGCACCGCCGGCGCGTTGGTTCATGCGCAGCAGGCCGTAGCGGCCACTATGGGCGTTGTGCAGGCTTTCCAGTGACGGTGTGGCCGAGCCCAGCAGGATCGGGATGTTCTCCTGATGGGCGCGGACCACGGCCAGGTCGCGGGCGTGGTAGCGCAGGCCTTCCTGCTGTTTATAGGAGCCGTCGTGCTCCTCGTCGATGATGATCAGGCCCGGGTTCTTCATTGGCGTGAACAGCGCCGAGCGGGTGCCGATGATGATGTCGGCGTCGCCGTCGCGGGCCGCCAGCCAGGCGTCCAGGCGCTCGCGGTCGCCCACCGCCGAGTGCAGCAGGGCGATGCGGGCGTTGAAGCGCTGCTCGAAGCGTTGCAGGGTCTGCGGGCCGAGATTGATCTCGGGGATCAGGATCAGCGCCTGCTTGCCGGCTTCGAGGGTTTCGCGGATCAGCTGCAGGTAGACCTCGGTCTTGCCGCTGCCGGTAACGCCGGCCAGCAGGTAGGCGTGGAAGGCGCCGAAGCCTGCGCGCACCGCCTCGAACGCCGCGCGCTGCTCCTCGTTGAGCGGCAGCTCCGGCTGGGCCAGCCAGTGCTCGTGGCGTGCGGCGGGCAGGTGACGGCGGATCTCGACGGTCACCAGTTCCTTGGCCAGCAGCAGGTCGAGGCTGTCCTTGTTCAGGCCGAGCTTGCTCAACAGGCTGTGGGCCACGCCGTGAGGGTGCTGCGACAGGGTCTTGAGGGCATCGCGCTGGCGCGGGGCGCGGGCGATGCGCGGGTCCTCCAGGCGTGCCCCGGGGGCGACGTGCCAGAAGCGCTCCTGGCGCGCCTCGGCCAGCTCGCCCTGGCGCAGCAGGGTCGGCAGGGCCCAGCTCAAGGTGTCGCCCAGGCTGTGCTGGTAGTACTGGGCTGTCCACAGGCACAGCTTGAACAGCGCAGGCGGCACGGGCGAAACCGGGTCGAGCAGGGCGCTGGCCGGCTTGAGCTTGTCGGCGGGGACTTCGCTGTGCGTGGCGACCTCCACCAGCACGCCGATCATCTCGCGGCGACCGAACGGCACGCGGATGCGCATGCCTGGAGTCAACGCCTGGCGGGCCATGCTCGCGGGCGCCCGGTAGTCGAACAGGCGACGCAGGGGCGAGGGCAGGGCAAGGCGCAGGATGACGTCGGACACGCGGAAAGTCTCTGGAGGGCGTTTCACAAAGCAGACGAGCCTAGCAGACGACGGTCGGTGCAAGCGACAACTTGCGCTGCAGCCGCGCTCTGGTATTATTCGCCGCCTAATTACGTGCGGTATTCAACAATTGGTGTTGGGTGGCGGCACGCAGCTCGAGGAAGTGACCATGAAAGCAGATATTCATCCGAACTACGAAGTAGTTGCAGTCACCTGCAGCTGCGGCAACAAGTTTGAAACCCGTTCGACCCTGGGCAGCGTCCTGTCGATCGACGTTTGCAACCTGTGCCACCCGTTCTACACCGGTAAGCAGAAAGTCCTGGACACCGGTGGTCGCGTACAGAAGTTCGCCGATCGCTTCGGCATGTTCGGTGCCAAGAAGTAATCATGCGCATGGCGAATCTTTCGAGGTTCGCGTTGCTGCAAAAGAAGGCGCCCCTTGTGGGCGCCTTTTTTGTGGGCGCGATCTGGCATTTTCCGGCCCTGGCGTTCTGTCCGTTGCCCGAGCAGCCGCAGCAGGTGATGGTGCGCCAGGTGGTCGATGGCGATACCCTGCGCCTGAGTGACGGACGCAATGTGCGGCTGATCGGCATCAATGCGCCCGAGATCGGTCGCAAGGGCCGCACCAGCGAGCCCTACGCCGAGGCCGCGAAGCGGCGCCTGCAGGCGCTGGTCGAGGCCAGCGATGGCCGCGTCGGCCTGGTTCCGGGCGAAGAGCCCAAGGACAAGTACGGTCGTACCCTGGCGCACATTTATAGCCGTACTGGCGACAATCTCGAAGCACAACTGCTCAGCGAAGGCCTTGGCTACCGGGTTGCCATCGCCCCCAACGTGGCCTTGTCGGCCTGTCAGCAACAGGCCGAGCAGCAGGCGCGCAACGCCGGAACCGGGTTGTGGCGACAGTCGCCGGTTGTACGTGCGGGGGATGTCAGGCAGTCCGGTTTTGCCGTGATCGGCGGCCAGATCAAGGGTATCGAGCGCAACCGCGGCGGTATCTGGCTGGAGCTCGACGATGCGGTAGTGCTGCAGATCCCCGCTCGTCTGCAGCAGCGCTTTCCCGCCAGCTTCTTCGCTAACCTCAAGGGACGCCAGGTCGAGGCGCGTGGCTGGGTGCTGGATCGATCCCGCAAGGGCGGGCTCAAGCCCGGGCAGCGACGCTGGCTGTTGCCATTGACCGATCCGAGCATGCTGGCGACTGTTCCAGGCTAAATAGTTGTAGACATTCTTATGCTGGATTGTACACACTGGCTTCCGTAAGCCCCGTGGGTTATAGCGTAAAGTCGTAGGCCAAAGGCCTTGACACATAGTGACCGGGCAGTCTTGTCGCCCCCCGGCTCTTTGCGTATCCTCGGCGGTCCGTCAGAACAGTAAACAGCGGAATGCCCATCATGTCAGACCTGAAAACCGCCGCTCTCGAATACCACGCCCAGCCCCGTCCGGGGAAACTGAGCGTCGAGCTCTCCAAGCCCACCGCCACCGCCCGTGACCTCGCCCTGGCCTACAGCCCAGGCGTCGCCGAACCCGTGCGCGAGATCGGCCGTGATCCGGAGCTGGCCTACAAGTACACCGGCAAGGGCAACCTGGTTGCGGTGATCTCCGATGGCACCGCCATCCTCGGTCTGGGCGACCTCGGCCCGCTGGCCTCCAAGCCGGTGATGGAAGGCAAAGGTGTTCTGTTCAAACGTTTCGCCGGTATCGACGTGTTCGATATCGAAGTCGAGTCGGAGAGCCCACAGGCCTTCATCGACACCGTTCGCCGCATCTCCATCACCTTCGGCGGCATCAACCTGGAAGACATCAAGGCACCTGAGTGCTTCGAGATCGAGCGCACCCTGATCGAGCAGTGCGACATTCCCGTGTTCCACGATGACCAGCACGGTACCGCCATCGTTACCGCCGCGGGCATGATCAACGCCCTGGAAATCGCCGGCAAGAAGCTCGAGGAGGCGAAGATCGTCTGCCTGGGCGCCGGCGCCGCCGCCATCTCCTGCATGAAGCTGCTGGTGAGCATGGGTGCCAAGGTCGAGAACATCTTCATGATCGACCGCAGCGGCGTGATCCACGCTGGCCGCGACGACCTGAACCAGTACAAGGCCCAGTTCGCCCACGCCACCGACAAGCGCACCCTGGCCGATGCCCTGGATGGCGCTGATGTGTTCGTCGGTCTGTCCGGTCCGAACCTGCTGAGCGCCGAAGGCCTGAAGTCGATGGCCGCCAACCCGATCGTGTTCGCCTGCTCGAACCCGGACCCGGAAATTGCCCCGGAACTGGCTCACGCCACCCGCAGCGACGTGATCATGGCCACCGGTCGTTCCGACTACCCGAACCAGGTCAACAACGTACTGGGCTTCCCGTTCATCTTCCGCGGTGCCCTGGACGTTCGCGCCAAGCGCATCAACGAAGAAATGAAAATTGCCGCCGCCGTCGCCCTGAAGGACCTGGCCAAACTGCCGGTACCGAAGGAAGTCTGCGACGCCTACGGCGTGCAGGCCCTGGAGTTCGGTCGTGAGTACATCATTCCGAAGCCGCTGGATGCTCGCCTGATCACCGTGGTTTCCGATGCCGTGGCCAAGGCCGCCATCGAATCCGGCGTGGCTACCCTGCCGTATCCGAAGCACTACCCGCTGAAAAGCGTGGATGACGTGTTCAACGGCTGATCCGGTCGTAGCGTCATGAAAAAGCCCCGGCTCGTGAGAGTCGGGGCTTTTTGTTTGCTTTTGGATTCACCGAAGCCATTGTGGGAGCGGGTTTACCCGCGAAAGCATCGTTGGCTTCGCTGAAGCCTTCGCGGGGTAAACCCGCTCCCACAGGATCGAAGTTGCCTTTGAGGTTTGTCGTTTACCTGGTCAGAACAGGTCCATCGGCGCCGCTTCATCTGCCGGCAGCGGGCTGCCAGGTGCCGCGCCATTGCCTAGCTCGTCCACGGACGGTGGCGAGTCCTCGGCCTTGAACAGTTCGAAGTAGGCATTCGGCGTGCCCGGCGTGGCGGCGCGGCCGCTGACCGGGTCGACGCGCAGGCTGAGAATGCCTTCAGGTTCGGCCGGGGCGTGCTCAGGCTTGTCCTTCAGCGCCGCACCCATGAAGCTCATCCAGATCGGCAGCGCCACGGTGCCGCCGTACTCGCGTCGGCCCAGGGTTTCCGGCTGGTCGAAGCCGACCCAGACGGTGGTGACGTAGTCGGCGTTGTAGCCGGAGAACCAGGCGTCCTTGGACTCGTTGGTGGTACCGGTCTTGCCCGCCAGGTCCGCACGGCCGAGGGCCAGGGCGCGACGGCCGGTGCCGCGCTTGATCACGTCCTGCAGCATGCTGGTGAGAATGTACGAGGTGCGGCCGTCGATGATCTGCTCGGCCACGGCAGGCACTTGCGCTGCCGGGGCTGCCTGGCCGAGGGCCGACGGTGCTTCACCCGGCATTGGCGCGACGCTGATCGCTTGCTCGGGGGCGGCGAGGCCGGCCTGGTCCTGGCTGCCCTGGGGCACCCGTGCCGGGTTGGCGGTGAACAGGGTTTCGCCGTTGCGGCTTTCGACGCGCTCGATCAGGTAGGGGCTGATCTTGTAGCCGCCGTTGGCGAAGGTGCTCCAGCCGGTGGCGATCTCCATCGGCGTCAGGGTCGCGGTGCCCAGTGCCAGCGACAGGTTGCGCGGCAGGTCCTGCTTGTTGAAACCGAACTTGGCGATGTAGTCGATGGTGCGGTCCACGCCCATGGCCTGCAGCAGGCGGATCGAGACCAGGTTGCGCGACTTGTACAGCGCCTCGCGCATGCGGATCGGGCCAAGGAAGGTGTTGGTGTCGTTCTTCGGACGCCAGACCTTGTCCAGGTACTCGTCGACGAACACGATCGGCGCGTCGTTGACCAGGCTGGCGGCGGTGTAGCCGTTGTCCAGCGCGGCGCTGTAGACGAAGGGCTTGAAGCTCGAACCCGGCTGGCGCTTGGCCTGCATGGCGCGGTTGTAGTTGCTCTGCTCGAAGGAGAAGCCGCCGACCAGGGCGCGGATGGCGCCGTTGTACGGGTCGAGGGTGACCAGGGCACTCTGGGCGCCGGGCACCTGGCTGAACTTGAGCTTGCCATCCTCCAGGCGCTGCAGGCGTACCAGGTCGCCGACCTGAGCCACGTCGGCCGGCGACTGCGGCGAGCGCCCCTGCGAGTTGCTGTTGAGGTACGGGCGCGCCCATTTCATGGTGTCCCAGGCCACATTCTCTTCCAGGCCGCCGCGACTCATCACCTTCAGGCCGGTCTTCTCGACCTGGGTGACGATGGCCGGCTCCAGGCCGCCGAGGGTGCGCTGCTTGCCCAGCTCCTGCAACCAGGCCGCGCGCGTCTTGCCCGGGAAGCGTGCCTCGGGGCCGCGGTAACCGTGGCGCTCGTCGTACTCGCTGAGGCCGTTGAGCACCGCGCTGTTGGCCATCTGCTGCATGTCGCTCGGGACCGTGGTGGTGACGCGGAAGCCTTCGGTATAGGCGTCGCTGCCGTAGCGGCCGACCATCTCGGCGCGGGCCATCTCGGCGACGTAGGGGGCGTTCACCTCCGGAGTCGGCACGTGGTAGCTGGCGTTCAGCGGTTCGGCCAGGGCCGCCTGGTAGCTGGCTTCGTCGATCTTGCCGAGCTTGTACATGCGCCCGAGGATCCAGTCGCGGCGCTCCTTGGCGCGTACCGGGTTGGCCAGCGGGTTGAAGCGCGATGGCGCCTTGGGCAGGCCGGCGATCATCGCCATCTGCGCCAGGCTCACGTCGCGGATCGACTTGCCGTAGTACACCTGCGCTGCGGCATCGATGCCATAGGCGCGGTTGCCGAGGTAGATCTTGTTGACGTAGAGCTCGAGGATCTCGTCCTTGGTCAGCTCGCGTTCGATCTGCAGGGCCAGCAGGATCTCGTTGGTCTTGCGCGAGAAGCTGCGCTCGCTGCTGAGGAAGAAGTTCTTCGCCACCTGCATGGTGATGGTGCTGCCGCCGGTCTGGATATGCCCGGACTTGAGCAACTGCGATGCCGCGCGCATCAGGCTGCTCGGATCGACCCCGTAATGGTTGAGGAAATTGTCGTCTTCGGCGGACAGAAGCGCCTGGATGAACTGTGGGGGAATTTCCTGGAACTTGATCGGCGAGCGCCGCATTTCGCCGAACTCGGCAATCAGCTTGCCGTCGCTGCTGTACACCCTCAGGGGGATTTGCAACTGGACGCTTCTGAGCGAGTCGACCGAGGGCAGGCTGGGGCTAAGATACAGAAACGCACCGCTCACACCGAGCACGAGCGCGCAGATGACGGCGACGAGAGACCACCAGAAGAACTTCAGCAGACGTATCAAGGCTTTTGGGTGTCCAGGTTGAGGAGTGGATTGCGCGCGGGGCCGGCGGACAGAAAAACGCTGGCCATTATAAGCATTTTTCGTCCCGCCGGGTGACCGCCCGGGACGCGGGACGAGCGCTCGCGCCGCAACGGCGCGGGCTGCCGATGACCAGGAAGAAACAGCCATGCTTGGACGCTTTGGTAGGGACGCCGGTTCAC
Organism: Pseudomonas sp. TE31087; assembly: GCF_057284075.1. Classification (NCBI taxonomy): domain Bacteria; kingdom Pseudomonadati; phylum Pseudomonadota; class Gammaproteobacteria; order Pseudomonadales; family Pseudomonadaceae; genus Pseudomonas; species Pseudomonas sp. TE31087. Next base: position 3,933,241 of record NZ_JBXVNN010000001.1, on the reverse strand, counting down.
TGCTGGGGGTGGAAATTGCCTCCGACTCCATACGAATGCTGCATCTGCATCGCCAGCGCGGCGGTTGGCGTGTGCAGGGCTGGGCGCAGGAGCGCTTCGAGCCTGCGCTGCCTGACAGTGCCGCATCCGACGAGGCAGAGGGGTTGGTCATGGGATTGCGGCGGGCCCATGATCAATGTCGGACGAGGCAGTTCCGGATCGCCCTGGCATTGCCCGCCTCCCAGGTGATCTGCAAGGTGTGCCGGGTAGCTGCCGGGCTGACCGACCTTGATGTCGAGGCCGCCGTGCTGGTTCAGGCCGAACAGCTGTTCCCTTTTCCGCTGGAGGATCTCGCCCTGGACTTCTGGGTGCAGGGTGCATGCGCTGACGATCCCGGACAGTTCGAGGTACTGGTGGTGGCTTGCCGGCAAAGCCAGCTCGATCCGCTGGAGCGGGTGTTCGCCAGGGCCGGATTGCAGCTTGAGGCCGTGGAGGTAGACAGCTTCGCGCTACGGCGAGCATTGCTGCCTGAGGTGCCGGCTCGTGGAGCGGTACTGCTGCAATTGGAGCCGGGCGAAGTGGTCATGCACCGCTGGCACGGCAGCCCCGCGCCGCAACGACAGCGGCTCGCCCTGGGCTCGCCGGCGCAATGGAGTGAGGCTGTCGATGATCTCTGGCGGTTGGGTGAACGGGCGCCCGTAGAGGAAGTTGTCCTGTTCGGCTGCGCTGCTGATGAGGACCGGGCGGCGTATTTGCGAGAGCACTTGGGTGTGAAATGCCAGGTGGGTTGCCCACTCCCTCTGGCCGGCCTGCTGGAGAGGGATGGCCTGCGCGCAGCTTCGATGGTCCTGGCCTGCGGGCTGGCCATGGGAGGCCGGGCATGATGGCGAGACTGAACCTGATGCCTTGGCGCGAGCAGCGTAGGGCCAGGGTTGTGCGACGATTTCAGATCATGCTGGTTGTCGCCCTGGTAGTGGCACTGTGCGGGGTCATATGGCTCGATCAGATGGCGCGGTCGCGTCTGGCCAGGCAATCACTGGTCGTCGCCTCGCATCAGGCGGAGCTTGAGCGGCTCGATGCCACCTTGAGGCAGGTCGATCAGCTGCGCGGCAGGCGGGCGGCGTTGCAGGCCGAGCATGCCGCAGTGTCCGCACTGGACGCCGGGCGATCGCAGATGCCCGGCCTGTTCCTCGCCCTTGAGCAGGCCCTGCCAGAAGGCGCTCGCTTGACGGAGGTGGATGTTGAGGCGGGGCGCCTGCGCCTGGGCGGCCTGGCGGCCTCCGCGTCGGTGGTCGCCCGGTTCATGCGCGATCTGGAGCAAGTGGGCATGGTGCGGAACCTCGAGCTCGTTCACATCAGGCGCCATGTCCAGGGGGACGAGTTCCTGCTGGCGGCGCGATTGCTGGCGGGCGAGTCGTGAACCGCCTCTGGCCCCTTGACTGGCAGGCGTTGGCTGGCCGGTCGGGAGTGGTGAGGGCCATGGTGTGCCTGGCGCTCGTGCTCATGGTTGCTTGCGTGGGCTACCTGGTTCGTCTGCGTGATCCGGTTCAGGGGCATGTCGAGTCTGTCCGACTGCAGCTCCAGCTACAGGACGAACTGGAGGAGCGCGGGGCGCGCCTCGTCGAACTGGGTGTCGAGCAGCAGGCGCTCGAGCACGCACGGGTGCTTTTGCAGGCGGCACGATGGCGGCTGGCCGCGGGAGAGGGCATGAGCGAGCTGCTCGATCAGCTGGCGTTATCGGGGCATGAGCATGGCCTGGTATTCGAGCGAGTCGAAGTGCAGGAGGCACAGCAGGCTTCAGTGTATCGGGTGCAACCGCTGGAAATCGCGGTGTCGGGACAGTATCCGGCGCTGCGTCTGTGGCTGGAGCAATGGCTGCGGCAATTGCGTCTGCTGAATGTGGAGCGGCTCAGGCTGGTCCTGAAGGATGAGGGGATTGGGCGAGTTGATGCTCAGCTACGACTACATGCCTACCACCCCGGAGAAGAGCTGCCGGTCCCGGCGTCATTGGCGGATGAGCCGGCCCAGGCAATCTTGTCGAAGAAGACGGCATTCGATCCGTTCCGGGCCTGGTCGCCTCCCAGAGAGGGCGGTGACCTGGCGCATGTTCCTTTGGCACGACTTGAGATGGTCGGCAGCCTATCGCGGGCAGGGTGGCGACAGGCCTTGCTGCGCTCGGGAGGTCGCCTGTATCGGATTGCGCAGGGCGAGCGGTTGGGGCTCGAAGGGGGTGTCGTGGTAGCCATCGAATTCGACCGGGTGGAGGTCCACGAGCGGTTCTACATCGATGGGCGCTGGCAGGCGCGCCCCAGGTATCTGGTTCTTGGAACGCGTGAGCAAGGAGAGGTCAGGGATGAGACCGACGAGAGGGTGGAGCGGCGCGCTATTGATGCTGGGGCTGCAGATGGCGCAGGCCGAGACGTTTCAGGGTGAGCCGATGTCGCTCAACTTCCAGGATGTCGAACTGCGTTCGGTGCTCCAGGTCATGGCCGACCACGCGGGCATCAACCTGGTGGCCGGCGATTCGGTGCAGGGGCGGATAACCCTGCGTCTGGAGGATGTGCCCTGGGGCCAGGCGCTTGACCTGGTGTTGCGCAGCAAGGGGCTGGGCAGGCGCCAGGAGGGGAATGTGCTGCTGGTCGCTCCCCTGGCCGAGCTCGCCGGGCAAGCCCAGGACATGCGTCAGGAGGTATTGCTGGAGCCTCTGCAGCGTGAGTTGATCCCTGTGTTCCATGCCAAGGCCGGCGAGTTGGCGGAGCTGTTGCTGGCGAGCCTGGCTGACGACGGTGCCCTGGCCGGGCGTGGCAGCCTCAGTGTGGATGTACGCACCAATACACTGGTAGCCACCCAGCCTGCCGCCCGGCTCGCCGAACTGCGCAGGCTGGTCACACAGCTGGATGTGCCGGTGCGCCAGGTCATGATCGAGGCACGGATCGTCGAGGCCAATGTCGATTACGATAAGGCCTTGGGCGTGCGCTGGGGTGGACCGCTGTATGGCGCGGAGCGCCGGCTGGGCAGCAACCTGTTCGTCGACCTCGGGGTCGAGCGGGCTGGTGCCGGGCTCGGGGTGGGGCTGCTGCGCAGCGATATCCTGCTCGACCTGGAGCTCAGCGCCATGGAAAAAAGCGGCAATGGCGAGATCATCTCCCAGCCCAAGGTGGTCACGGCCGACAAGGAAACCGCGCGTATCCTCAAGGGCACCGAAGTGCCCTACCAGGAAACCACCCGCAGCGGCGCCACGTCGGTCTCCTTCCGCGAGGCGTCCCTGTCGCTGGAGGTGACCCCGCAGATCACGCCGGACGGCAAGGTGATCATGGCGGTGCGGGTGACCAAGGACGAGCCGGACTTCATCAATGCCCTCAACGATGTGCCGCCGATTCGCAAGAACGAGGTCAATGCCAAGGTGCGGGTAACCGATGGGCAGACCATTGTGATTGGTGGCGTGTACTCGACGTCGCAGAACAAAGTGGTCGACAAGGTGCCATTTTTCGGCGATCTGCCGTATGTTGGACGGCTGTTTCGACGCGATGCATTACAAGAGAAAAAATCCGAGCTGCTGGTCTTCCTGACTCCGCGTATCATGAGTGACCAGGCGATTGCTGTGAGTCGTTGATTCTGTGCGAAATTTGATACTTGTGGGGCCCATGGGCGCTGGTAAAAGCACCATCGGGCGCCTGTTGGCCAAAGAGCTGCGCCTGCTGTTCAAGGATTCCGACAAGGAAATCGAACTGCGAACCGGCGCCAACATCCCGTGGATCTTCGACAAGGAAGGCGAACCGGGCTTTCGTGACCGCGAGCAGGCGATGATCGCCGAGCTCAGCGCGCTCGATGGCGTGGTCCTGGCCACCGGCGGCGGCGCGGTGATGCGCGACGCCAACCGTGCGGCGCTGCGTGCCGGCGGGCGGGTGGTCTACCTGCACGCCTCGGTGGAGCAGCAGGTGGGGCGTACCTCACGTGATCGCAACCGGCCGCTGTTGCGCACCGCCAACCCGGAAGCCACGTTGCGCGCCCTGCTGGAGACACGCGACCCGCTTTATCGCGAAATCGCTGACCTGGTGGTGGAAACCGACGAACGGCCACCACGCATGGTGGTGCTCGACATTCTCGAGCGCCTGCAGAAGTTGCCGCCCCGCTGAGCGGGGTCTATCCTCGGCGACCAACGCCGAGACGGGGTTGAACGTCACCGCGCGGGGCCGCACCGCCGCGCGTCCAAGCACATTGTGGGGATACATGCAGACACTAAAGGTCGACCTGGGCGAACGTAGCTACCCGATCTACATTGGCGAAGGCCTGCTGGACCAGCCCGAGCTGCTGGCGCCGCACATTGCCGGACGGCAGGTCGCCATCGTCTCCAACGAGACCGTCGCGCCGCTGTACCTCGAACGCCTGAGCAAGACCCTGGGTGCCTACTCGGTGCTGCCCGTGGTGTTGCCCGACGGCGAGGCCCACAAGAACTGGGAAACCCTGCAGCTGATCTTCGATGCGCTGCTCACCGCCCGCCATGACCGTCGCACCACCGTGGTCGCCCTGGGGGGCGGCGTGATCGGCGACATGGCCGGCTTTGCCGCAGCCTGTTACCAGCGCGGCGTCGACTTCATCCAGGTGCCGACCACGCTGCTGTCCCAGGTGGACTCGTCGGTGGGCGGCAAGACCGGCATCAACCACCCGCTGGGCAAGAACATGGTCGGTGCCTTCTATCAGCCCAACGCGGTGCTGATCGACACCACCAGCCTGAAGACCCTGCCCGGACGCGAGCTGTCCGCGGGCCTGGCCGAAGTCATCAAGTACGGCCTGATCTGCGACAAGCCGTTCCTCGCCTGGCTCGAAGACAATATGCAGGCGCTGCGTGACCTGGATTGCGTCGCCCTGACCGAGGCCATCCGTCGCTCCTGCGCGGCCAAGGCCGCCGTGGTCGGCGCCGACGAGCGCGAATCGGGCGTGCGTGCCACGCTCAACCTTGGCCATACCTTCGGCCATGCCATCGAAACACACATGGGCTATGGCGTCTGGCTGCACGGCGAAGCCGTGGCGGCGGGTACGGTCATGGCCCTGGAAATGTCCATGCGCCTGGGCTGGATCGACCAGCCGGCGCGTGATCGCGGAATTCGCCTGCTGCAGGACGCAGGATTGCCGGTGGTGCCACCACAGGAAATGACCCCGGCGCATTTCATGGAGCACATGGCGGTCGACAAGAAAGTGCTCGACGGGCGCCTGCGCCTGGTGCTGTTGCGCCAGCTGGGCGAGGCCGTCGTCACCGACGACTATTCGACAGAGATTCTACAGGCCACCCTGGCGGCGGATTACCGCGCGATCGTGGCCCAGCTTTGAGGTTGTGACAACGCAATGACCAGTCTGCATGCCGATGAGGCGTTCCTCGACCATTACCAGTTGAGCCACGATCCGTTCGCACCGCGAGTGCCCGGCTTCAAGTTCTTCCCCGCCCAGCGCAAACCCGTGCTCGGCCAGCTGCACCACCTGGCGCGCTACAGCCAGCTGATGCTGGTGGTCAGCGGCCCGGTGGGCAGCGGCAAGACCCTGCTGCGCCAGGCCCTGGTGGCCAGCACCAACAAGCAGTCGGTGCAGAGCGTGGTGGTGTCCGCCCGTGGCGCCAGTGACGCAGCCAGCGTGCTGGGCCAGGTGGCGCAGTCGCTGAACGTGGCGCAACCGGAGGTGCAGGCGATCCTGTCGCAGGTAGTGCAGCTGGCGCTGACCGGCCAGGAAGTCTATCTGCTGGTGGACGATGCGGAACAACTCGACGAGTCGGCACTCCAAGCGTTGCTGGAGTTGGCGGCAGGCGTGGCCGAAGGGCGCCCGCATGTGTTCCTGTTCGGCGAGCCTTCGCTGATTGCCGGGCTGGAAGAACTCAATACCGATGGCGAGCGCTTCCATGTCATCGAGTTGGCCCCGTACAGCGAGGAAGAGACCCGCGAGTACCTGGAGCAGCGCCTGGAGGGCGCCGGCCGGGGCATCGAGGTGTTCAGCGCCGAGCAGATCGTCGACATCCACGAAAACTCCGACGGTTGGCCTGGGAACATCAACCAGGTTGCCCGCGATACCTTGATCGAAGCCATGATCGCCAGCCGTACCACGGTCAAGCGACCATCCATGGGGTTCAAAATGCCTAAGAAACACGTGCTCGCGTTGTCCGCTGTGGTCGTGGTCGCCGTTGGCGCGGCGGTCCTGATGCCCAAGAAGGGTGACAAGGCCCCGACCGAGGCACCGGCCGCCCAGGCCCAGCTGCCGCTCGGACAGGGTGCGAACGGCGGCGCGCCCGCCATCGAGTTCTCCGGTTCCTCGCAGCCAATGCCGCTGCCGCTGGTCGGCCAGTCGCAGCCGGTGATGCGTGAGCCGCTGGCCCAGGCCGCCGGCATGGGCGAAGGCGAAGAGGGTGGGCCAGCGGGCGATACCGCCCTGCAGCCTGCCGCGCCGTCGGCCGCCGTGCCGCCGACCGTGACCACCATCGCGCCGCCACAAGGTGCCACCGCCAGCCCGGCACCGGCCCCTGCCCAGCCGGTGACCACCGCTCCGGTACAGCCGGTTGCGCCTGCGTCGAAGCCTGTCGCAACCCAGCCGGCAAAACCGGTTGCACCTGCAAAGCCGACTCCGGCTCCGACCCAGGTCGCCAGCGCCAAGCCCGCCAGCAAGCCTGCCGAGAAACCAACCGCAGGCGGCGCCGGTAACAGCAGCTGGTATGCCGGCCAGAAACCGGGCAATTACGTGGTGCAGATCTTCGGCACCAGCTCCGAGGCGTCGGCCCAGTCGTTCGTCAAGGCGCAGGGTGGCGACTATCGCTACTTCAAGAAAAACCTGCAGGGCAAGCCGCTGTTTGTCGTCACCTACGGCAACTTCGCCAGCCGCGACGCCGCCGCTGCGGCAATCAAGAACTTGCCAGCCAAGGTCCAGGCTGGTAAACCTTGGCCACGTACCGTCGGCAGCGTCCAACAAGAGCTGGCCACGGCCCGCTGATACCTTCCGGGCGGCACCACCCCGCCGCCCAGTTGCTGAGCGACTTCTAGCTTTCGATCAGCCTGCTGCGCCCGAGCGCGGCAGGCTTTTCTGTCCCAGACTGCCGGCCACAAGCCCTGTGTTGCAGTCATGGCTGAAACGCTTCAGACTCCAGCCTAGCCGCTATCACGGCGCATGGCGCAAAAACATTCAAAATTGCGACATAAATTTTCAATGGTGAGACATGAAAATTTGTGGGCATCGCTGTCGCTGTGCAACAATGGTTTTCCATGACCACCGCAAAAAAGCTGGCGTTTGATCGGCGTGGATGGTAAGTGGTTGTTAAAAAAGAGATTTGCCTCCGGTTGAGAGGTGAACCTGGTGAGAAAGTGTCTATGAAAACAGGTCTGTACCATCCCGAAGAATTCAAGGACAACTGTGGTTTCGGCCTGATCGCCCATATGACGGGGCAGCCGAGTCACCACCTTCTGCAAACCGCCATGCAGGCGCTGACCTGCATGACCCACCGCGGCGGCATCAACGCCGACGGCAAGACCGGTGACGGTTGCGGTCTGCTCATGCAGAAGCCCGATCAATTCCTGCGTGCCGTGGCCCAGGAGCACTTCGCCGTCGAGCTGCCCAGGCAGTACGCCGTCGGCATGGTGTTCTTCAACCAGGACCCGGTCAAAGCCCAGGCCGCCCGCGCCAACATGGACCGCGAGATCGTCAACGCCGGCCTCAAGCTGGTCGGCTGGCGCAAGGTGCCGATCGACACCCGCGTCCTCGGCCGCCTGGCCCTGGAGCGCCTGCCGCAGATCGAGCAGGTGTTCATCGGCGGCGAAGGCCTGAGTGACCAGGAATTCGCCATCAAGCTGTTCAGTGCCCGTCGCCGTTCGTCCGTGGCCAACGCCCACGACACCGACCACTACATCTGCAGCTTCTCGCACAAGACCATCATCTACAAAGGCCTGATGATGCCGCGCGATCTCGCGGCGTTCTATCCGGACCTGGGCGATGAGCGCCTGCAGACCGCGATCTGCGTGTTCCACCAGCGCTTCTCTACCAACACCCTGCCGAAGTGGCCGCTGGCCCAGCCCTTCCGCTTCCTCGCCCACAACGGCGAGATCAACACCATCACCGGCAACCGCAACTGGGCCATGGCCCGACGCACCAAGTTCGCCAACGACCTGATCCCCGATCTCGAAGAGCTTGGCCCGCTGGTCAACCGTGTCGGTTCCGACTCCTCGAGCATGGACAACATGCTGGAGCTGATGGTCACCGGCGGCATCGACCTGTTCCGCGGCGTGCGCATGCTGGTACCACCGGCCTGGCAGAACGTCGAGACCATGGACGCCGACCTGCGCGCCTTCTACGAATACAACTCCATGCACATGGAGCCGTGGGACGGCCCGGCCGGCATCGTCATGACCGAAGGCCGCCACGCGGTGTGCCTGCTCGACCGTAACGGCCTGCGCCCGGCGCGCTGGGTGACCACCACCAATGGCTACATCACCATCGCCTCGGAAATCGGCGTGTGGGGCTACCAGCCCGAGGAAGTCCTGGCCAAGGGCCGTGTCGGCCCAGGCCAGATTCTCGCCGTGGACACCGAGACCGGGCAGATCCTCGACACCGACGCCATCGACAACCGTCTGAAGTCGCGCCACCCGTACAAGCGCTGGCTGCGCCAGCACGCCACACGCATCCAGGCGACCCTGAGCGACGACCAGGGCGTGGCCAGCTACGACGCCGACCAACTCAAGCAGTACATGAAGATGTTCCAGGTCACCTTCGAGGAGCGTGACCAGGTGCTGCGCCCGCTCGGCGAACAAGGCCAGGAAGCGGTCGGCTCGATGGGCGACGACACGCCGATGGCCGTGCTGTCGCAGCGCGTGCGCTCGCCGTACGACTTCTTCCGCCAGCAATTCGCCCAGGTGACCAACCCGCCGATCGACCCGCTGCGCGAAGCGATCGTCATGTCCCTGGAAATCTGCCTGGGCGCCGAGCGCAACATCTTCCAGGAGTCCCCCGAGCACGCCTCGCGGGTGATCCTCAGCTCGCCGGTCATCTCGCCCGCCAAGTGGCGTTCGCTGATGAACCTGGAACGCGAAGGTTTCGACCGCCAGCTGATCGACCTCAACTATGAAGAGAGCGTCGGCCTGGAAGCGGCGATTCGCAACATCGCCGACCAGGCCGAGGAAGCCGTGCGCGGCGGCAAGACCCAGCTGGTGCTGAGCGACCGCTACATCGCCCCAGGCAAGCTGCCGGTGCATGCCTCGCTGGCGGTCGGTGCGGTGCACCACCGCCTGACCGAGCAGGGCCTGCGCTGCGACAGCAACATCCTGGTCGAGACCGCCACCGCCCGAGACCCGCACCACTTCGCCGTGCTGCTGGGCTTCGGCGCCTCGGCCGTCTATCCGTACCTTGCCTATGAAGTGCTGGCCGACCTGATCCGCACCGGCGAAGTACTGGGCGACCTGGACGAAGTCTTCAAGTACTACCGCAAGGGTATCTCCAAGGGCCTGCTGAAGATCCTGTCGAAGATGGGTATCTCCACCATCGCCTCGTACCGTGGCGCGCAGTTGTTCGAAGCGATCGGCCTGTCCGAGGACGTGGTCGGCCTGAGCTTCCGCGGCGTGCCGAGCCGTATCAAGGGTGCCCGTTTCGCCGACCTGGAAAGCGACCAGAAACTGCTGGCCGCCGAAGCCTGGAGCGCACGCAAGCCGATCCAGCAGGGCGGCCTGCTGAAGTTCGTCCATGGTGGCGAATACCACGCCTACAACCCCGACGTGGTGAACACCCTGCAGGCCGCCGTGCAGCAGGGCGACTATGCCAAGTTCAAGGAATACACCACGCTGGTCGACCAGCGCCCGGTGTCGATGATCCGCGACCTGCTCAAGGTCAAGGTGGCCGACCAGCCGTTGGCACTGGACCAGATCGAGCCGCTGGAGGCGATCCTCAAACGCTTCGACTCTGCCGGTATCTCGCTCGGTGCCCTGTCGCCGGAGGCACACGAGGCCCTGGCCGAGGCGATGAACCGTCTGGGCGCGCGCTCCAACTCTGGCGAGGGCGGCGAAGACCCGGCCCGCTACGGCACCATCAAGAGCTCGAAGATCAAGCAAGTGGCCACCGGCCGATTCGGTGTGACGCCGGAGTACCTGGTCAACGCCGAAGTGCTGCAGATCAAGGTCGCCCAGGGCGCCAAGCCCGGCGAGGGTGGCCAGCTGCCAGGCGGCAAGGTCAACGGCCTGATCGCCAAGCTGCGCTACGCCGTACCAGGCGTGACCCTGATCTCGCCACCGCCGCACCACGACATCTACTCGATCGAAGACCTGTCCCAGCTGATCTTCGACCTCAAGCAGGTCAACCCGCAGGCGCTGGTCTCGGTCAAGCTGGTCGCCGAAGCTGGCGTCGGCACCATCGCCGCCGGCGTGGCCAAGGCCTATGCCGACCTGATCACCATCTCGGGTTATGACGGTGGTACCGGCGCTTCGCCGCTGACCTCGATCAAATACGCCGGCGCCCCGTGGGAACTGGGCCTGGCCGAAACCCATCAGACCCTGCGTGGCAATGACCTGCGCGGCAAGGTGCGGGTACAGACCGACGGTGGCCTGAAAACCGGCCTGGACGTGATCAAGGCCGCCATCCTCGGCGCCGAGAGCTTCGGCTTCGGCACCGCGCCGATGATCGCCCTGGGCTGCAAGTACCTGCGCATCTGCCACCTGAACAACTGCGCCACGGGCGTCGCCACGCAGAATGACAAGCTGCGCAAGGATCACTACATCGGCACCGTCGACATGGTGATCAACTTCTTCACCTTCGTCGCCGAAGAGACTCGCGAGTGGCTGGCCAAGCTCGGCGTGCGCAGCCTGGGCGAGCTGATCGGTCGCACCGACCTGCTCGACGTGCTGCCGGGCGACACCGAGCGCCAGCATCACCTTGACCTGTCGCCGCTGCTGGGCAGCTCGCACATCCCGGCCGACAAGCCGCAGTTCTGCGAAGTCGACAAGAACCCGCCGTTCGACCAGGGCGAACTGGCCGAGGCGATGGTCGCCATGGCCTTGCCGGCGATCCGCGATCAGGCCGGTGGCGAGTTCAGCCTCGACATCTGCAACTGCGACCGCTCCATCGGTGCGCGCATCTCCGGCGAAATCGCCAGGCTGCACGGCAACCAGGGCATGGCTGCAGCGCCGATCACCTTCCGCTTCAAGGGCACCGCGGGCCAGAGCTTCGGCGTGTGGAACGCCGGTGGCCTGAACCTGCACCTGGAAGGCGATGCCAACGACTACGTCGGCAAGGGCATGACCGGTGGCAAGCTGACCATCGTGCCGCCTGCCGGCAGCCCATTCGAAACCCAGCACAGCGCCATTGTCGGCAACACCTGCCTGTACGGTGCCACCGGCGGCAAGCTGTTCGCCGCCGGCACCGCGGGCGAGCGCTTCGCTGTGCGTAACTCCGGCGCCCACGCTGTTGTAGAGGGCACCGGCGATCACTGCTGTGAATACATGACCGGCGGCTTTGTCTGCGTCCTGGGCAAGACCGGTTACAACTTCGGTTCTGGCATGACGGGCGGCTTCGCCTACGTGCTCGACATGGACAATAGCTTCGTCGACAAGCTCAACCACGAACTGGTGGAAATCCAGCGTATCAGTGGTGAGGCGATGGAGGCCTACCGCAGCCATCTGGCGCGGGTCCTGGGCGAGTACGTGGAGGAAACCGGCAGCGAGTGGGGGCGTGAGCTCTCCGAGAACCTGGACGACTACGTGCGGCGCTTCTGGCTGGTCAAGCCGAAGGCGGCCAATCTCAAACAACTGCTGTCCAGTACCCGTGCCAACCCGCAGTAAGAACAGCTGCAAGTGACGGCCCCGTGCGCGGGGCCCGTCCTGCTCAAGTGATTGTCTTGCAGCTTGCGGCCCAAGGCCGGCAACTGCGGTAAAGAGGTTTGAAAAATGGCTGAACGTCTGAGCAACGACTTCCAGTTCATCGAAGTGGGCCGCAAGGACCCGAAGAAAAAGCTGCTGCGCCAGCGCAAGAAGGAGTTCGTCGAGATCTACGAACCCTTCAAGCCGCAGCAGTCCGTGGAGCAGGCGCACCGCTGCCTGGGCTGCGGCAACCCGTATTGCGAATGGAAGTGCCCGGTGCACAACTTCATCCCCAACTGGTTGAAGCTGGTCTCCGAAGGCAACATCCTGGCCGCGGCTGAACTATCGCACCAGACCAACACCCTGCCGGAAGTGTGCGGCCGCGTGTGCCCGCAGGACCGTCTGTGCGAAGGGGCCTGCACCCTGAACGACGGCTTCGGCGCGGTGACCATCGGCTCGGTGGAGAAGTACATCACCGACACCGCCTTCGCCATGGGCTGGCGCCCGGACATGTCCAAGGTCAAGCCCACCGGCAAGCGCGTCGCCATCATCGGTGCCGGCCCTGCTGGCCTGGGCTGCGCCGACGTGCTGGTACGAGCGGGCGTGACCCCGGTGGTGTTCGACAAGAACCCCGAGATCGGCGGCCTGCTGACCTTCGGCATCCCCGAGTTCAAGCTGGAAAAGACCGTGTTGAGCAATCGCCGCGAAGTCTTCACCGGCATGGGCATCGAGTTCCGCCTGAACACCGAGGTGGGCAAGGACATCAGCATGGAGCAGCTGCTCGCCGAGTACGATGCGGTGTTCATGGGCATGGGCACCTACACCTACATGAAGGGCGGCTTCCCGGGCGAGGACCTGCCGGGCGTGCATGACGCGCTGGACTTCCTGATCGCCAACGTCAACCGCAACCTCGGTTTCGAGAAGTCGCCGGAAGACTTCGTCGACATGCAGGGCAAGAAGGTCGTGGTCCTGGGTGGTGGCGACACCGCGATGGACTGCAACCGCACCTCGATCCGTCAGGGCGCCAAGGCCGTGACCTGCGCCTATCGCCGCGACGAAGCCAACATGCCGGGTTCGCGCAAAGAGGTGAAGAACGCCAAGGAAGAGGGCGTGAAGTTCCTCTACAACCGCCAGCCCATCGCCATCGTCGGCGAGGACAAGGTCGAGGGTGTGAAGGTGGTCGAGACCCGTCTCGGCGAGCCGGATGCCCGTGGCCGCCGCAGCCCCGAGCCGATCCCGGGCTCCGAGGAGATCCTGCCGGCCGATGCCGTGGTGATCGCCTTCGGCTTCCGCCCGAGCCCGGCGCCGTGGTTCGAGCAGCATGGCATCCAGCTGGACAGCCAGGGCCGCGTGGTGGCGCCGGAGAAGGGCAAGTTCAAGCACCAGACCAGCAATCCGAAAGTGTTTGCCGGTGGCGACATGGTGCGGGGGTCGGATCTGGTGGTGACGGCGATCTTCGAAGGCCGTACCGCTGCCGAAGGCATCCTGGATTATCTCGAAGTCTGATCCGGTCTATTCGCGGGGCAAGCCCGCTCCCACGCTAGAACATGTATAGCGTAGGAGCGGACTTGCCCCGTGATGCTTTTTGTATACAAAAATGCTTGATCCACGGCACCCAATAGACAAAACGCATGGCCATGGCCGTGCCTTTTGTGCCCGCGTCTGAGAAAATGCCCGCACTTTTTTTCCGGATGCCGACATGACTGCCCTGAAGAACGATCGTTTCCTGCGTGCACTGCTCAAGCAACCCGTAGACGTCACCCCGGTGTGGATGATGCGCCAGGCCGGCCGCTACCTGCCGGAGTACCGTGCCAGCCGCGCCAAGGCCGGTGACTTCATGAGCCTGTGCATGAACCCGCAGTTCGCCTGCGAGGTCACCCTGCAGCCGCTGGACCGCTACCCGCTGGACGCGGCGATCCTCTTCTCGGACATCCTCACCATCCCCGACGCCATGGGCCAGGGCCTGTACTTCGAGACCGGCGAAGGCCCGCGTTTCAAGAAAGTCATCAGCACCCTGGCGGACATCGAGGCGCTGCCGATCCCCGATCCGCAGAAGGACCTGGGTTACGTCATGGACGCGGTCAGCACCATCCGCCGCGAGCTCAACGGCCGCGTGCCGCTGATCGGCTTCTCCGGCAGCCCATGGACCCTGGCCACCTACATGGTCGAAGGCGGCTCGTCGAAGGACTTCCGCAAGACCAAGGCCATGGCCTACGACAACCCCGAAGCCCTGCACCTGCTGCTGGACAAGCTGGCCCAGTCGGTCACCAGCTACCTCAATGGCCAGATCCTCGCCGGCGCCCAGGCGGTGCAGATCTTCGACACCTGGGGCGGTAACCTGTCGGCGGCGGCCTACCAGGAGTTCTCCCTGGCCTACATGCGCAAGATCGTCAGCGGCCTGATCCGCGAGCACGAAGGGCGCAAAATACCGGTGATCCTGTTCACCAAGAACGGCGGTATGTGGCTGGAAAGCATTGCTGATGCCGGTGCCGACGCCCTGGGCCTGGACTGGACCTGCGAGATCGGCGACGCCCGTCGCCGCGTCGGCGACAAGGTGGCGCTGCAGGGCAACATGGACCCGACCGTGCTGTATGCCAAGCCCGAGGCGATCCGCAAGGAAGTGGCGCGCATCCTCGCCAGCTATGGTAAGGGCAGTGGCCATGTGTTCAACCTGGGGCATGGCATTACCCCCGAGGTTGACCCTGAGCACGCCGGCGTGTTCATCAACGCCGTGCATGAGCTGTCGGCGCAGTACCACCAGTAATCGGTGTGCAACGCGAGAAGCCCGGCCAAGTGCCGGGCTTTTTGTTGTATTAAGTTTCAATTCAGCGATCGTCGGTAATCTGGTCCCATCAAAACGCAAACAGGACCCGATCACCATGAAAGCCCGTTACCTGCCCCTGATCCTCGCCCCACTGTTCAGCACCGCCGCCCTGGCCGCCGGCTACACCCGGTCCTGGCGCCCAGGCCGTGACCACGGTCGCCGCCGCCAACGATGCCGCCGACGACACCCCGGTAGTGCTGCAGGGCTTCGTGACCAAGAAGATCAACAACGACGACAAGTACGAGTTCAAGGACAACACCGGCACCATCACCGTCGAGATCGACGACGAAGACCTGCCGCCGACGCCGTTCAACGACAAGACCAAGGTCAAGCTGACCGGCGAGGTGGAGAAGCACCTGATGAGCCGCGAAGTGGATGTGGATATCGTCGAGATCATCAACTGATCCGAAGCTTCACGCTTCAATGCGTGGGAGCGGGCTTGCCCCGCGATAGCGCCAGCCAGTGCAAGCCTCGTTGCCTGATAGGACGCCATCGTGGGGCAAGCCCGCTCCCACGATATCAGGCCGTTTTCGGTGGCAGCTTGCTCAGGTGCACCGCCACCAGCAACGCCACCGCCAGCAGGCTGCCGATGAACAGCCCGATGCCGTTCCAGCCCCACTGATGCCAGAACACCCCGCCCGCCGTCCCCGCCACGCTCGATCCCGCGTAGTAACAGAACAGGTACAACGACGAAGCCTGCCCCTTGGCCTTCAACGCCCGGCGGCCGATCCAGCTGCTGGCCACCGAGTGCGCGCCGAAGAAGCCGAAGGTGAACACCAGCATGCCGACGATGATCATCGCCAGCGGGTTGGCCAGGGTCATCAGCAGGCCGCCGGCCATTACCACGATGCTGGCCCAGAACACCTTGCGCCGGCCCAGCTTGTCGGCCAGGGCGCCGACTTGCGCCGAACTGTAGATCCCCGACAGATACACCACCGACAGCAACCCGACCAGTGCCTGGTTCATGTGATAGGGCCCGGCCAGCAGGCGGTAGCCGATGTAGTTGAACAGGGTGACGAAGGCGCCCATCAGCAGGAAGGCCTCGAGGAACAGCCAGGGCAGCCCGGCATCCCTGAAGTGCATGACGAAGCCGTCGAGCAGGTTGCGCGGATTCAGTGCCTGGGGACGGAAGTTGCGCGACTCGGGCAGTACCTTCCAGAACACCAGCGCCGCTACCAGCGCCAGCCCGCCGATGCTCAGCATCGCCGTGTGCCAGCTGACGAAGTCGATCAGCACGCCGGTGATCAGGCGCCCGCTCATGCCACCGATGGCGTTGCCACCGATGTACAGGCCCATGGCCAGGCCAATGTGCTGCGGGTGGATCTCTTCGCTCAGGTAGGTCATTGCCACCGCCGCCAGGCCGCTCAACGACAGGCCCACCAGGGCGCGCGTCGCCAGCACCAGCTCCCAGCTCGGCATCACTGCGCTGGCCAGGGTCGACAGGGCGGCGCAGAGCAGGGCGAAGACCATCACCGGCTTGCGCCCGATACGGTCGGAGATCGGCCCGGTGACCAGCAGCCCGAACGCCAGCATGGCGGTGGATACCGACAGCACCAGGCTGCTCTGCGCGGCGTTGATGGAAAATTCCTGGGACAGCAGCGGCATCATCGGCTGCACGCAGTACAGCAGGGCGAAGGTGGCAAAGCCACCGCTGAACAACGCCAGCACGGTTTTCATGAAGGCGGGGGAGCCTTTCTCGATCCAGATATCGTTGACGACAGGCTCGGGTTCGGCAGGCAGGGGGACTACGGCGGATCTCACGGAGGGTACCTCGGGCGCTGGGGCCGGTGCTGCGATGAAAAAAGCATATAGCTGGCTAATGATTAGATCCAATATATTGTTCGACCTGTTTGAGATGTTTTACGACCTGTTTGGAGTCGATCATGGAGCTACGTCACTTGCGCTATTTCATTGCCGTGGCCGAGGAGCTGCATTTTGGCCGCGCCGCCCAGCAACTGGGTATCTCCCAGCCCCCGCTGAGCCAGCAGATCCAGGCCCTGGAGCAGGAACTGGGGGCGCGCCTGTTCGAGCGCACCAACCGCCGGGTCGAGCTGAGCGAGGCCGGGCGCCTGTTCCTCGAGGAAGCGCGCCAGGTGCTGGCCCAGGTGGAGAAAGCCGCCGACGTGGCGCGGCGGGCGCAGCTGGGGGAATTGGGCGAGATGAAGATTGGCTTCACTTCATCGGCACCTTTCACCTCGCGCATCCCCCAGGCCATCCATGCGTTCCGCCAGCGCTTCCCTTCGGTGCATCTGCACCTCAAGGAAATGAGCAGCCGCGAGGTGGTAGACGGGGTATTCGATGAGTCCATCGAGGTCGGCCTGATGCGCCCGCTGCCGGTGCCGGATGGGTTGGTGGTCAGCGAGCTGTTCCGCGAGCCGCTGGTGGCCGTGCTCAACGCCTCGCACCCGCTGGCAATGGGCAGTGGACAGGGCGTGCACATGGCGGCGTTGGCGCAGGAGCCGTTCGTGTTCTTCCCGCGCAGCTACGGCAGCGGCCTGCATGCGCAGTTGATGAGCCTGGCGGGCAAGGCCGGCTTCAGCCCGCACTTCGCTCAGGAAGCGGGCGAGGCGATGACCATCATCGGCCTGGTCTCGGCGGGGCTGGGGGTGTCGGTATTGCCGGCATCGTTCCAGCGGATGCGGATCGACGGCGTGGTCTACCGTACCTTGCTGGACGAAGGCGCCGACACCGCCGTGTGGCTGGTGCAGCGGGCCGGCGCAAGCTCGGCGATGGCCAGGGCCTTCGCCGAGCTGCTGGGCGGGGTCAGTCCACCTGGGCCAGGTCGCCGCGCAGGGCCACCGAAGTGACGAGCAGGCCGGCACGGCACTGGAACTTCTCGGTGTCCTTGTACAGGTTGCGCTGGTCGACGCTGGCGATGTTCACCACGGCGTTGGCGTTGGCCTTGCGCGCGGCGTTCTGCAAGGTCGCCAGGGCCGATTGCAGGGCCCAGTAGCAGGCATCTTCGTCGGCCTTGTTGCTGCCGTTGGTCTTGCGGCTGCTGCTCACCGGGCTGAGGGTGCGGGTCGAGGCGGGCAGGCTTTCGCCGGCCAGGTAGAACTTCACGCTGCCATCGAGCAAACCGGCCTGGGTGGCGCGCTTGACCCCTTCACGGAAGCTCAGGTAGGTCGGCGCGTCCACGCCCTGGTTGACGAAGCCCTGTGCATTCAGGTGCTCGATATGCGGGTCGAAGGACAGCTCCTTGAGGATGTTGTCGCGCAGGCGGTTGACCCAGCGGTTGTAGTTGCCGTGAATCTTGCCGTCGTCGTAGTCCAGGCCCCAGCTGCTGCGGTAGATCACCTGGAATTCGGTGGGGCTGTAGGGGATGTCGACCTCGGCGTGGTGGCGGCCGCGCACGGTGATCTCTGCCTTGACCATGCCGGGGCGCACCGACTGGATGATCCACTGGCGGTCGTTGAGGGCGGTGACGATGGCGCGCTTCATCTGGTCGTCACTGAAGCCGAGGTCGCTGGAAAACGCTTCCTTGGCGTTGTACACGGGTTTGCTGGTGCAGCCGGTGACCAGCAGGGCCAATGCCAGTACGGCAAACAGGCGGTGGATCCGAGTCATTCCTTTCACTCCAAAGGGTCAGCGCCAGCGACGGAAGATCAACGACGTGTTGACCCCGCCGAAGGCGAAGTTGTTGTTCATCACATGCTCATGGTTCATCGCGCGGAACTCGCCGCGCAGGTAGTCCAGCTCGCCGCAGCGCGGGTCGACGTGGTCGAGGTTGAGGGTGGGCACGTAGCGGTCGCTGTTCATCATCTCGATGCTGAACCACGACTCCAGCGCGCCACAGGCACCCAGGGTATGGCCGAGGAAGCTCTTCTGCGAGCTGATCGGCATGCGTGGGCCGAACAGGCTGCTGGTGGCCTGGGTCTCGGCGATGTCGCCCTGCTCGGTGGCGGTACCGTGGCCGTTGACATAGCCGATCGCCTCGGGGGCAAGGCCCGCGTCCTCCAGCGCCAGTTCCATGGCGCGGCGCATGGTGGCCTGCTCCGGACGGGTGGTGTGCTGGCCATCGGCGTTGCTGCCGAAGCCGACGATCTCGGCGTGGATCCGCGCGCCACGGGCCAGGGCGTGTTCCAGCTCCTCGAGCACCAGCATGCCGCCGCCTTCGCCGATCACCAGGCCATCGCGGTCGAGGTCGTAGGGGCGCGGGCTCAGGTGCGGGGTGTCGTTCTTCAGGCTGGTGGCGTAGAGCGCGTCGAACACCATGGCCTCGGTGGGGCACAGTTCTTCGGCGCCGCCGGCGAGCATCATCGGCAGGCGCCCGTACTTGATCGCCTCGTAGGCGTAGCCGATGCCCTGGCTGCCGCTGGTGCAGGCGCTGGAGGTGGGGATCAGGCGCCCGGTGAGGCCGAAGAAGATGCTGATGTTGGCCGCCGTGGTGTGGGGCATCATGCGCACGTAGGAGTTGGCATTGAGGCCGTCGGCCACCGAGTTGAGCAGCATGTTGCCGAAGGCCTTGATCTCGTCGGTGCTGCCGGTGGACGAGCCGCAGGCCACGCCCATGCGCCCGTCGCGGATGCTCGGCTCGTCGAGCAGGCCGGCGTCGGCCAGGGCGCGCTCGGCGGCGGCAACCGCCAGGCGCGACACCCGGCCCATGCTGCGCAGCTGCTTGCGGGTCCAGTGGCCGGGCACCTTGAAGTCATCGATGGGACCGGCCAGGCGGGTGTTGAGCTCTTCAAAGCGGTCCCACTCGTCCATGCGCCGGATGCCGCTGCGTTGCTGGGCGAAATGCCCGGCGATGCTGGCCCAGTCGTTGCCCAGGGCGGTGATGCCGGCCATGCCGGTGACGACGACGCGGCGCATCAGCACAGCCCTCCGTTGACCGCCAGCACTTGACGGGTGATGTAGGCCGCCTCGGGCGACATCAGGAAGTTCACCGCGCCGGCTACTTCCTCCGGTGTGCCCATGCGCCCAGCGGGGATCATCTTCAGCAGCTCGTCCACCGGTACGTGTTCGTCGAGCATGGCGGTGTCGATCAGCCCGGGGGCCACGCAGTTGACCGTGATGCGGCGCTTGCCCAGCTCGATCGCCAGGGCCTTGGCGGCACCGATCAGGCCGGCCTTGGAGGCGCTGTAGTTGACCTGGCCACGGTTACCGATCAGGCCGGACACCGAAGTGACGCAGACGATCCGGCCCGGCGCGCGGCGGCGGATCATCGGCATCGTCAGCGGGTGCAGGACGTTGTAGAAACCATCAAGGTTGGTGCGCATGACCTGGTCCCAATCGTCCTCGGTCAAGGCCGGGAAGGCGCCGTCACGGGTCAGGCCGGCATTGCATACCACACCGTAGTAGGCGCCATGGGTCTCAACGTCGGCTTCCAGGACGGCCTTGCAGGCTTCGCGGTCGGCGACATCGAACTGCAGCACCCGCGCCTGCCGGCCCAGGGCC
Organism: Pseudomonas sp. TE31087; assembly: GCF_057284075.1. Classification (NCBI taxonomy): domain Bacteria; kingdom Pseudomonadati; phylum Pseudomonadota; class Gammaproteobacteria; order Pseudomonadales; family Pseudomonadaceae; genus Pseudomonas; species Pseudomonas sp. TE31087. The sequence goes on along the minus strand of NZ_JBXVNN010000001.1, from coordinate 3,913,237 downwards.
TGGACCTCGGCGGCGACGGTGTCGGCCTCGGCGCGGCCGCTGCGGCAGTGCAGGACCAGGTCGTAACCGGCACGCGCCAGGCGCAGGGCGATGGCCCGGCCGATGCCCCGGCTGGAGCCGGTGACCAGGATGGTGTCAGTCATGGGGTGACTCCTCAGGGCCCGCCTCGGCCAGGTAGCTGGCCACTTGCGGCGGGCGGTAGACATTCAGGCGGGCGCTGGCGTTGATGCCGGGGCCGCGCAGGTGACATTCGAACACACCCATGCCGTTGTCGTCCTCCAGCGAGCGCAGCGCGTGGATGCGCAGCTCTGCGCCGGCGGGGAAGTGTTCGACATCGCATTCGAACTTGCGGGTGCCGAGCAGGAAGCCCAGCTCCACCGGCTGGTCCAGGCGGCGTGCGCGGCAGCCAGCGTAGGCGGCCACGCTCTGGGCCATCAGCTCCAGGCCCAGCCAGGCCGGCAGGCTGCCGTCCTCGCGGTTGAACAGCCCGCCGGGGCGGACGGTCACGCGGGTGTGGATCTGCTCATCGTCGCAGCTGTCGACCTGATCGATCAGGATCATGTCGCCGGCATGCGGCAGCAGTTCGGCCAATGGCCAGGCAATCATGGGGTGTCTCCGAGAATCAGGCTCACGTTGTTGCCGCCGAAGGCGAACGAATTGCTCATCAGTCGACGCGGGCGGCCCTGGGGCAGCTGCTGGCCAGCGTCTGCCAGGGCCAGCTCCGCCAGTTGCGGGTCGCGCTGGCCGTCCCAGACATGGGGTGGCAGCCGCCCGTGCGGGTTGTGTTCGCTCAGGGCCAGCCAGCAGAAGGCCGCCTCCAGCGCCCCGGCCGCGCCCAGGGTGTGGCCGGTCATCGGCTTGCTGGATGAGCACGCTGTGCCGGCGCCGAACAGGGCATGCACGGCCAGGCTTTCCATGGCGTCGTTGTGCTGGGTGGCGGTGCCGTGCAGGTTCAGGTAGTCGATCTGCGCCGCGGCCAGGCCGGCATTGTCCAGGGCCTTGGCCATGGCTTGCAAGGCGCCGTTGCCGGTGGGGTCGGGTGCCGAGATGTGATGGGCGTCGGAACTGGCGCCGGCGCCAAGCAGGGCGATGGCAGGCCCCTGTGCCGGGCGAGTTCGGCTCATGACGAACAGCGCGGCGGCTTCGCCGATGTTGATGCCGTTGCGGTTCACCGAGAACGGGTTGCAGCGTTGTTCGCTGACCGCCTCCAGGGCGCTGAAACCGTTGAGGGTCAGCCCGCACAGACTGTCGACGCCCCCGCACAGCACGGCGTCGCACAGGCCCAGGTCGAGCAGGCGACGCGCGCTCAGCAGCGCCCGGCCGCTGGAGGTGCAGGCGGTGGAGATCACGTAGGCCGGGCCGCTCAGTTGCAGCCAGTCGGCGAGGAACTCGGCGGGAGCGCTCAGTGCCTGCTGGTCGTAGCGGTAGCTGCCTGGCAGCACACCTTCGTGCAGGTAGTGGGCAATGTCGGCGCTGGCCTCGGCAATTCCCGAGGTGCTGGTGCCCAGCACCACGCCCACCCGTTGCGGGCCGAAATCGGCAATCGCCTGGCGGATCGCCGGTTCGATCTGCAAGGCCGCGCAGTAGAGCAGCTGGTTGTTGCGACTGTGCTGTTCAGGCAGCGGCACGGCGGGTAGTTCGCCACTGACCGCACCCACCGTAGGACGTCGGTCCGGCACCCAGCCCTCCTGGGGCAGCATGCCGGAGCAGTCACCGGCGAACAGGCGAGCGGCCACCTCGGCCTGGCCGCGGCCAAGGGCGCAGACCAGGCCCAGGGCGTTGAGATAGGCGGTCATGGTGTGTTCTCGCTGGGCAATGGGCTGACTTCATAACGCAGGCCCTGGCCCAGGTTCAAGGTGAAATGCTCGCTGGCCCGATAGTTGACCTGCCAGCGGTCGCCCAGCCAGCGTCGTTGATCCTGCTGGCGGGCCTGTGGATAGAGACGCTGCAGTTGCCCGGACGGCGTCAGGGCGAACAGCACGGCGGCGAACAGTTCGCGCGCCGCCGGGTTGGGCGGCAGCAGGCCGTCGGCCTGCCAGCGCGTGCCATCGAGCAACTGGCGCGCCTGGGGGATGCCCAGCAGGTCGAGCAGCGACCAGCGCAGACGGTGGTCTTCGTCCTGGATCACCAGCAGCCAGTCCTGGCGTTGGCCGTCCTGCTCGCGCTGCACGTGCAACTGGCGCGGCAGTGTCAGCGTGGGCAGCGTCTCGGGCAGGGGCGGGCGCGCGGCGCAGGCGCCGAGCAGCAGGCACAGGCACAGCGCCAGCAGGTGTTTCATGGTTGCTCCAGGGGCTTGCGCGCCACTACGTTGACCAGGGTTTCCTCGCGCTGGCCAACTGGTGGCGGCTTGCGCAGTCCCAGGCGTTCGAGCAGGCCGAAGTCCTTTGAGCGGCTCCACCACAGATAAGGGTAGGACACGTTGCGTGCGGCAAACTCGAAGCCCTGGTCACGCAGCATCTGCAGGTAGCCTTCGGCGCTCTTCTGCACGTGCATGGGGTGGCGGAACAGCCAGCGGATTACCCAGGTGTCGATGTAGGCCTCGGTGGACTCGGCGAACAGCAGGTAGCCGCCCGGCTTGAGTACACGGTAGAACTCGGCCAGGGCTTTCTCCTGTTCCACCAGGTGGTGGAAGGTCTGGTGGCAGAACAGGATGTCGACGCTGGCGTCGGGGAACTGCAGCGCCGCGCAGTCGCTGCCGCGCAGCTCCACCTCGACGCCCAGCCGCTGCCCCGCCTCGGCGGCGCTCAGCGCCAGGCTGTGCGGGTCGGCGTCGGTGCCCAGCAGGCGCGACGGGGCGAACACCTGTAGCAGGTGCTTGAACGACTTGCCCTGGCCGCAGCCGGCATCGAGCAGCACCGGCGCCTGGGGCGGCTCGCCGTCGAACAGGCGGCGCAGGTCATTGATGGCCACGCGCAGCACATGGTGCTGCCAGGTGTGGCTGCGCAGGAACCAGAAGCCGATGCGGGTTTCTTCGACGTAGGTGTCGCTCAGGTACGGCTGCTGGCTCATGCTGGCGTCCTCGCGCACAGCTCGGCCAGGGTGCGCAGGCGGCGCTGGGGTTCGGCGACGAACGGATTGCGCAGGTCCCAGGCATAGCCGGCCAGGATCGAGCTGATCATGGCGCGGATCTCCGGCGAGCTGCCGGGGTGGTAGATCACATCCTGGAAGCTGCCGTCGTACCAGCCTTCGACATAGGCGCGGAAGGTATCGACGCCGCGTTTGAGCGGCGTGGCGAACTCGGCCTGCCAGTCCACCGCCTCGCCCTCCAGCTGACGGTGCAGCAGGTTGGCGGCCATGCTCGCCGAGCGCATGGCGATGGTCACCCCCGAGGAGAACACCGGATCGAGGAATTCGGCGGCGTTGCCCAGCAGGGCAAAGCCCGGGCCGTGCAGGGTGCTGACGTTGGCCGAGTAGCCACCGATGGTGCGGGCCGGCGTGTCCCAAACGGCATTGGCCAGCACCTTGGACAGGCTCGGGGTCTGCGCCACGAAGTGCTTGAGGCAGGCGTCCAGGTCGGCTGGCGCCTCTGCGAAGCGCTCGGCGGCGGCGACCACGCCCAGGGAAGTGCGGCCGTTGCTGAACGGGATGGTCCAGAACCAGATGTCACGGTGTTCGGGGTGGGTGGTGATGAGGATCTTGTCACGGTCGAAGCCGGGGTGGTCGATGCGGTCTTCGATATGGGTGAACACCGCCTGGCGCACCGGGAAGTTCGACGGTGCTTCCAGCTCCAGCAGGCGCGGCAGCACGCGGCCGTAGCCGCTGGCGTCGAGCACGAAGGCACTTTCCACCTCGTATTCGTCACCCTCGGGGCGGCGCACCCGCACGCGCGGGCAGTCACCGCCCATGTCGACGCTGACGATCTCGTGCTCATAGCGGATCTCCACGCCCTTGGCCTGGGCCTGGTCGGCAAGCAACTGGTCGAACTGCGCACGTTGCACCTGGAAGGTATTTGGCTTGCCCTGGGAGAAGGTCAGGCCGAAGTCGAACGCGCTGTATTCCTCGCCCCAGGCGAAGGCGGCGCCGTTCTTGTGCTGGAAGCCCGCGGCCTCGACGGCTTCGAGCATCCCGGCCTCCTCGACGAAGTCCAGGCAGTGGGACAGCAGGCTCTCGCCGATGGAGAAGCGTGGGAAACGCTGGCGCTCGATTACCAGCACATCGTGGCCCTTGCGCTTGAGCAGGGCGGCGGCGATGGCGCCGGAAGGCCCTGCGCCGATCACCAGCACCTGGCGTTGTTGCAGTTCACAGTTCGGCATGAGGCCTCCTTGGCGTCGGGACAGTATTCAGGGGAATCCGGTGCAGGCCGGCCATTGCCGGCATCAGGGTGGCGACCAGGCTCATCAGCATCAGGGCGAAGTACAGCGCCGGGCCGATCAGCCCCTGTTGCAGCAACAGGTTGAGAAAGACGATTTCGCTCAGGCCGCGGATGTTCAGCAGCAGGCTCTCGCGCCATTTGCTCGCGCCGGGGAACGATGGCGCGGCCCAGCACAGGCCCAGCCAGTTGCCCAGCAGCTTGCTGGCGATCGGCAGGGCCAGCAGGGCGGCCAGCTGCAGCGCATCGAAGCCTTGCAGGGCATGGTGCACGTCGATCTGCACCACGCCGTAGGTGAGGATCAGCGGCACTGCCAAGCCTTGCTGCAGGCGGCGGCTCCAGGCCTCGGACAGCAGCATGCGCACCGGGACCTTGAGCCAGGCCAGGCAAGCCAGGTAGCCGATGCCGAAGACCAAGGCATTGAGCCGGTAGTGCTCGGCGACGAACAGCAGCGCCAGGAACAGCGCGCCATACACCCTGGGCGCTCGCAGGCCAGCGAAGTGCAGCGGCACGGGCAGGATCGCCGCCAGCAGCGGCCAGGCCAGGCTGCCCGGTTGCAGGCTGCCCTGGCCGAGGCCCAGCAGCAGCCAGCAGGCCAGGTCGATGAGGATCGCCGCCTGCAGCAGCCGGCTGCTGGCCGCGGGTGGGTAGTCGATGGCGCGCAGGTACAGGTACAACACCGGGATCGCGGTGATGGCGAACACCAGGCCCAGGGCCAGCGCGGTGAGGCCGCCCTGATCCAGCAACCACAGCGCGCAGGCCAGGCCGCAGATGAAGGGCACCAGGAAGCTGGGCACGGCGAGTTTCAGCGCCTGTCGGTCGATGCGCAGCTCGGCGACGTCGCTGAGGATATGCCCCAGCAGCAGGGCGAAGCTGCAGCCATACAGCGTCTTGAGCCAGCTCGGCGCGACCAGCGCGGCGCCGTCGAGCTGCCAGTGCGGCTCGACCCACAGCAGCATCAGCAGCGGCAGTGCCAGGGTCGCCAGCAGCAGCTGGCTGACGATCGGGATCAGCCCCACGCGTTTGCCCAGCGCACAGGCCAGGGCGAACAGCAGCAGGGCCATGGCCCAGAACAACAACACGCTCATGATCAGCTGTGCGCTCCTTGGCGCGGCGCGGCCCAGGGGGCCAGGATGAAGCTCATTGCCAGGCCCAGGCTCACCGCCAGGCCGAAATTGCTCACCGCCGGGGTGCTCGACAGCGCCAGCAGGCCGAACGACAGCCAGGTGGTCAGCGCCGCCAGCAGGGTGCCCAGCAGGCTCACCGCCTCACCGCCGACGCGCTCGTGCATGAGGATCGCGTAATCGACGCCGATGGCAGTCACCAGCAGCAGGCCGAACAGGCTGAACAGCGTCAGCGGCTGCCCGAGCCAGCCCAGCAGGGCCAGGCTGCACAGCGCGGCGAGCAGCGGCAGGGCGACGATGCGCAAGGCACCGCGCAGGCCGAACGGCAGCACCAGCAACACCAGGATCAACACGCACGACAGCAGCTTGAGCTCGGCGGCGCTGACCTGGGTGGCGGCAAACAGTTGGTTCAGCTCACCCAGCCGGTCCACCAGCTGCACGCCAGGCAGACCCTCGGACTGCAGGCGCAGCAAGGCGGTGTCGTTCAGCCCCTGAAGGCTGACGATGGCGGCCACGCCCTGGTCCACCTGGCCCAGCCACAAGGGGCGCCAGGCTTCGCCCAGGGGGCCGGCGAGGACATCGTCGATGGACTGGATAGGCAACTGGTGCAATTGCTTGAGTTCGGCCAGCAGCGCGGTTTCCGGCACGCCCTGGGCCAGCAGCGGTTGCCAGTGTCCGGGCAGGCGATCCAGCGCCTGCAGCGTGCGCGTCTGCTCGGCGGGGCTGGCAACCAGCCGATCGAGGGACATGTAACCCTTGAGCTTGCCCAGGTCGACCAGCTCGTCGAGTTTTTCCGACAGCGCCGCCAGGCGTTCCAGCAATTGCTGTGGGTCGGCGCCACGTACCAGGTAGAACTGGCTGGTGGGCTGGTAGCCGGTGATGCGTGCCACCGCTTGGGCTTCCTCCAGCAGTTGCGGCGGGCTGCCGACCCACTGGCGCACGTCGTTGCGGCTGTCCAGGCGCCACAGCCCGGCGGCGCAGAACAGCACCAGCAGGGCCAGCAGCGCAGCGCTGGGGACTCGGCGCAGCAGGCCGGCGCGCAGTTCGGTCAGCCATTGCGCGACGCGCAGTGGCCACTGGGCCGGGCGCAGCTCGACACCGCCGAGCAACGCCGGCAGCAGGCACACGGCGCTGAGATAGGCGCCGACCAGGCCGGCGGCCGAGAACGCGGCGATCTGGGTCAGCGCGGGGAACGGCGTGAAGGCCAGGGCCAGGTAGCCGATGCAACTGGTCGCCAGGCTCAGGCTCAGCCCCGGCAGGGTCAGGCGCACGGCCGGCCAGCTGCGCCAGGGTTGCAGGCTCCAGCTCTTGGACAGGTAGTGCAGCGGGTAGTCGACGGCCACGCCGATCAGGCTGGAGCCGAGCACCAACGTCATTACGTGCATCTGCCCGAACAGCGCCACGCACACCACCGAGCCGAACAGCATGCCCACCAGCACCGGCACGAAGGCCAGCAGCACGCGCCAGCGGCGGAAAGCCAGCAGCAACAGCAGCAGGATGCCCACGGTGGCGCCGCCGCCGACCCAGGTGATCTCGCGGCTGGCCTGTTGCTGGCCGGCCGCGGCATACAGCAGGCCGCTGGCCGCCAGCAGTCGGGCGCTTTGCTGGCTGGCCTCGACGCGGGCGCGGGCCAGCAGGTCGGCCACCTGCAAGGGCAGGTGCATGTCGAAGGCGTTGCCCAGGGTGCGGGCGCGCAGCAGCACCCACTGCTGGCCGTCGGCTTCGGCCACCAGCGCGCCGCTGGCGGTGTCCAGTTGCACGTTGACCGGCTTGGGCTGGCTCTGCTGGATGCGGCCGCTCAAGCCGAGCCAGTCATCCTGGCTGGCCACCAGGCTGAAGCCGGCGAAGGGGTCGAACAGGCTTTGCAGGCGTTGCTCGACAAAGGTGTCGGGCTGCTCGGCCAGCAATTGCCGGTCGTGGGTCGAGAGCATGGCCACGCGGCCCTGCAGCAACTGGCTGCGTAGCGCTTGCAGGTCGGTCTGCAGGCTCCATTGCACCTTCTCGAACAGGCCGCTGGCCTGCCATTGACCGGCCAGGCGTTGGGCCAGGGCGACGGCCTGCTCGCGCTGGGAATGGCCGACCAGCACCAGCAGCTCGCGGTTGAGCGGCTCCTGCATGCGTTGCTCGGCTTGCTTGACCAGTGGGTCCTGGGTGGCGCCGGGCACCAGGGTCATCAGGTCGGCCGACAGCGGCGCACCGCGATGCCATTGCCAGCCGGCCACGGCAAGCATGATCAGCAGCAGGCCCGCGAACAGGCGCGGCAGCAGGCGTTCAGTCGGCAAAATCGCTGCGCTCCGCGTCGCTGAGGGCGCTGGCACCACGGCTTTCGGGCATGCGCAGCACGGTGCTGTCGCCCTGGGTTTCGCTCAGTTCGATGCGCTCGACATAGCGACCGCCGGCGATGTCGATGCGGGTGAAGATTTGCTTGAGCAGCAGCGAGCGTGGGGTCAGGCGCAATTGCCAGTGCGCGGCGTCGCCTGAAAGCGCCAGTTCGAAATCGCGTTGCAGGCCGCTGCTGTCGCCTTGCAGCACGGCGAAGAACAGGCGGTTCTGTTCGGCGCCGGCACTGCGTGCGGGTAACGTTTGCCAGCCACTCGGGTCGCGGCGGGCGATGCCCTTTGCGTCGATGCGGTAGTCCTGACTCAGCGGGGTCTGTAGCAGCCAGAGCAGACCGTGGTCGCGGGCCAGGACGAAGCGGCCCTTGCTGGTCAGTGGCTGGGGCAGGGCGCGCAGGTGTTTTTCCTGGATGAACGGGCCGCTGACCACGGCAGGTTCGCTGAGCTGCTTTTGCAGGTCGTCGAGGGTGAAGGCCAGGGTCAGGGGGCTGATGAACAGCAGCAACAGGGCGAGCAGTGTCGGGACCTTCGCGGGTAAACCCGCTCCCACAGGTTTCGCGGTGCCTGTGGGAGCGGGTTTACCCGCGAAGAGGCTGGCAATGCCAGTGCACAGCGCGGCGCTCATGGCAGCACCTTGGCAACGGCATCGAGCATCGCCTGGGGCGAGGCCAGTTGCATTTCGCCGCTATCGATGTGCACCGCCACCTGCACGGTGCTGGCGCGGGTCATGCGTTCGCCGCTGGCGGCGTCGCTGATCAGGTAGTGGATCTTCAGACGGTTTTCCCATTCCACCAGGCTGGCGCGCACGGTCAGGCGCTGGCCAAAGGTGGCGCCGCGGATGTAGCGCAGCTGCAGGTCGATCACCGGCCACGCATAGCCGCTGGCCTGCATGCGCAGGTAGTCGTGCTCCAGGCGGTCGAGCAGCGCGCAGCGGGCGACTTCCAGGTACTTGACGTAGTGGCCGTGCCAGACGATGTGCATGCTGTCGACGTCGAAGAATGGCACGACGATCTCGCTGTCGACGTGGAACACCCCGGGATTACGCATGCAGCCTCCAGTGGCGCTGGCCGATACGGGCCAGGCACAGGCGCAGGTCTTGCTCCAGGGCGCGGTCCTCGATGACCGGGGCGAAGTCCTCCAGCAAGGCCGCGTGCATCTGCGCCAGGGCCGGCGGCAGGGCGTGCGCGTCGGCCAGGCGCTGGCGCAGCCAGACCCCCTGGTTGGCGGCCAGCAGGGTGGCGGCGGCAACCTGTTCGGTCAGTTCCAGCACGCGCAGGGCGTCGCGGGCGGCAATGGTGCCCATGCTTACCTTGTCCTGGTTGTGGCACTCGGTGGAGCGAGAGAACACGCTGGCCGGCATGGTCTGCTTGAGTGCCTCGGCGGTCCAGGCACTGGCGCCGATCTGCACGGCCTTGAAACCGTGGTTGAGCATGGCGCGCTCGGCCTCGGCGCCCGAAAGATTGCTCGGCAGGCCGTGGTTGTAGCGCACGTCCACCAGCAGGGCGAGCTGGCGGTCGAGCAGGTCGGCGACGTTGGCCACCAGGTTCTTCAGGCTGTCCATGGCGAAGGCGATGTGCCCGCCATAGAAGTGCCCGCCGTGCAGCACGCGCTCGGCATCACCGTCGATGATCGGGTTGTCGTTGGCGCTGTTGAGTTCGGTTTCGATGAAACTGCGCAGCCAGCCCAGGCTGTCGGCCAGTACGCCCAGCACATGGGGCGCGCAGCGCAGCGAGTAGCGGTCCTGCAGGCGATGCAGCGGTGGCAGCGGGGCCTCGATGGCCAGGTCCTGGCGCAGCCAGGCGGCGACCTGGGTCTGGCCGGGGTGCGGCTTGGCGGCGAACAGGCGCTCGTCGAAGTGCTCGGGGTTGCCCTGCAGGGCGACGACATTGAGCGCGGTGATGCGCGTGGCCAGCTTGAGCAGGTAGTCGGCGCGGGCGAAGGCCAGGCAGGCCAGGCCAGTCATCACCGCAGTACCGTTCATCAGCGCCAGCGCTTCCTTGGGGCGCAGCACCAGGGGCTGCCAGCCGAGTTCGCGGTGCACGTCGGCGCTGCTGCGGCGCTCGCCCTGGTACATGACTTCGCGCTCGCCCGACAGGGCTGCGGCCACGTAGGACAGCGGTGTCAGGTCGCCGCTGGCGCCGACCGAACCTTCTTCGGGGATCAGCGGCAGGATGTCATGCTCGATGAACGCCTGCAGGCGCTCCAGCAGCTCCAGGCGCACGCCGGACACGCCATGGCTCAGCGAGCGCAGGCGCGCCGCCAGCACGGCGCGGGTCGCCGGCGCGTCGAGCAGCCGGCCCAGGCCGCAGCCGTGGAAGGTGTAGAGGTGGCGGGGCAGGGCCTCGACGTGCTCCAGCGGCACGGCCACCACGCAGGAGTCGCCGTAGCCGGTGGTCACGCCGTAGATCACCCCTTCCTTGTCCAGCAAGGTGTCGAGGAAGCGCGCGCCACGGGCAATGCGCTCGCGGTAGGTGGCGTCAGCCTGCAGGCGCGACGGCGCGCGGCGCTCGGCCAGGGCCAGGACGTCTTCGATCGCCAGCGGCGCTTCGCCGAAGGTTACAGGCTCATGCGGATGCATCGTCATCGGTCTTCCAGAAGGGGTAGAAATTGAACCATTGCAGCGGCGCCTGGGCGCAGTAGTGGCCCAGGCGTTCGGCGTAGCGGGCGGTCCATTCGGCGATCACCGCGTCGCGTTGGCCACGGCGCCACTGCAGGCGCTCGACGAACGGCTCGAGGGTGACCTGGTAGCGGCCCTGAAGCTTGAGGCAGAACAGCAGGTTGAGCGGGCAGCCGAGCAGCCCGGCCAGCAGCCACGGCCCCTGGGGGAAGGCCGCCGGGTAGCCGAGGAAGTCCACCTCCACGGTGCGACCGCCATGCAGCGGCACACGGTCGCCGGCGATCGCCAGCCACTCGCCGCGCTCCAGGCGCTCGGACAGTTGCAGCATCACCGCCGGGTCCAGCTCGCTGACCTGGATCAGCCGCAGGTGGCTGGCCCCGGCTTCACCCAGCAGGCGGTTGAAGTGTTCGGCATGGCGGGTATGCACCAGCACGTTCATGGTCACTTTTTCGCCGATCTCGGCCAGGGCCCGGCATACTTCCAGGTTGCCCAGGTGTGCGCCCACCAGCATTTGCCCGCGTTCGCCGCGCAACTGCTGGCGCAGGTTGGCCGGGTCGACGATGTCGATCTGCGACAGGGCCAGTCGGCCATTCCATACGTCGAGCTTGTCCAGCAGGGCTTCGGCAAATGACATGAACTGGCGGAACACGCGCCACTGGCCGGGGGCCTGGACCTGGCCGGCGCTCCAGCGGTGCAAGCGCTGCTGGTACTGCCAGGCGCTGCGCCGGGCGCGGCCGCCGAAGACGAAGAAGTAGGCGACGATCACATGGATCAGCGGGCTGAGCACGCGCCGCCCGAGCAGGCGGGCCAGGGTGGCGGTGAGCTTCATCAGCCAGAAGCTGCCGCGTTCCTGGTGCTCGGCCCAGTGTTGCGGACGCTCGCTCATGCGTGCCACCTGCGCCAGAGGATCAGCGGGGCGCGCACGAGCATGCCGAAGAACAGCTTGGCGTGCATCTTCGAGATCAGTGCGTTGTCGTGGAACAGACGGAAGTGCGACAGGCCGTCCTGGGGGTAGTGGACCTTGGTCGGCAACCAGCGCATCGGCTGGTTGCGCCACGCCAGGCGCACCAGGATCTCCGGGTCGAAATCCATGCGCCGACCAAGGCTGACGCTGTCGATCAGCGCCAGGGTCGCGGGCAGCGGGTAGACGCGAAAACCGCACATCGAATCGGGGATGCGCAGCGACAGGCTGTTGATCCACACCCACACGTGGGTCAGGTAGCGGGCATACAGGCGGCCCTTGGGCACGCTGGCATCGTACTGTGGATAACCGCACACCAGCGCCTGTGGATAAGCCTGCGACTGGTTCAGGAAGTGGCTGACATCGGCCAGGTCGTGCTGGCCGTCGGCATCCACCTGCAGGGCGTGGCTGAAGCCCAGCCGCGCGGCTTCGCGCAAGCCGGCCATCACCGCGCCGCCCTTGCCCTGGTTGACCGCCAGGGTGACCAGGTGAACGTCGTCGCGCTCGGCCAGCTGGCCCAGTACCCGGGCACAGGCCGCGTGGCTGGCGTCGTCGACCAGCACGCAGGGCAGGCCGGCGCGCAGCAGGTCGTCGACCACCTTGGGCAGCGCCTGCTCGTGGTTGTACACCGGGATCACCGCGCAAGGCTTATGCACAGGCGGCCTCCAGCACGATGCGACCGCTGGAGCAGGGCTGCCCGGCGCAGGTGTAGGCGAAGTACAGCTTGCCGCGCTCGGCATCAAAACGCAGGGTCAACAGCAGCTCGTCACCGGGGCGCACCAGTTGCTGGAACTTGAGTACTTCCATGCCGGCAAAGCGCTGGGCCAGGTGCAAGTGCGACGTGGCCAGGGCGAGCGCCCAGTCGACCTGGACCACGCCCGGCAGCACGGGCGTCTGCGGGAAGTGACCGGGGAAGCAGGCAAGATCCAGGGGCACCGCCAGGCGCAGGTGCAGCTCTTCGCCTTGTCGACTGTGCTCCAGCACCTCCGGCGCCATGCTGCGCGAGGCCAGCAGCAGCGCCTGCAGATCGGCCTGGGGCAGCTTGCCCTGGGTATTGAGAGGCAACTGGCGCACCAGGCGCCAGCGGCGTGGCAGGGCCAGCGCCTCGCAATGGCCGGCCAGGTGCTGGCGCAGGCCGTCGATCACGGCGCGGCGGCCCTGGTTGCGCAGGGCGTGCAGCCCGGCCGGGGTCAGGGCTACCAGGGCGCCGAGGTAGGCGCGGCCTTCCTCGATCATCCCCAGGCGTGCTTCGGCGACCCAGGCATTGGCGCACAGGGCCTGTTCGAGCATGGGCAGCGAGATGCGTTTCTCTTCGAGCTTGACGATGCGGTCCAGCCGGCCGAGCAGGCGGAAGCGCCCGTCGTCGCTGAACTCGGCGGCGTCGGCGCTCTGTTCGACATGACCGGCGGGCAGGTAGGGCGAGGCGATGCGCAGGGCGCCCCGTTCATCCTGGCTCAACTGCACGTCGGCAAAGGGTTGCCACAGCGGTTCGCCCTGACGCCAGGCGATACCGCCGGTCTCGGAGCTGCCGAGGATCTCGGTGGGCCATTGTCCCAGGCGTTGTTGCAGGCTTTCGGCGGCGGCTGGCGGCAGTTCACCGCCGGAGGAGAATACCCTGCGCACCGGGCTCAGGGCCGGCCAGTCGAGGTTGTCGCCCATGCGCTTGAGCAGTGCCGGGCTGGCCACCCAGGCGAACGCCGGGTGCTCGCGGCTGGCGCGTTGCAGGTCTTCGGGAAATGGCAGTTGGCGGCGCTCGAAGCCGCGCCCGGCACACAGTGGCCAGAGTACGCGCAGCAGCAGGCCGTAGATGTGCTGGGTGGCGACACTGCCGATGATCCAGGCCGTGCCGAGGTCCTTGCCCCAGAGCTGCTCCAGGGCATTGACCTCGTTGGCCAGCTGGCGCAGCTGCTTGTCGATGCGCTTGGGCTCACCGCTGGAGCCGGAGGTGCACAGGCTGACGCGGCAGGTGTCGAGGTCGAGGTCGGCAGGCGCGAGGGCCTCATCCAGCAGGTCGTCTAGCTGCTCGTCGGTGGTCAGCCACAGGTCGACCTGGGCCTGCCAGCGCTCACGGGTGGCGGGTTGCAGGTCGGCGGGCAGCAGCACCTCGGCGCCAGCGCGCCAGGCGCCGAGCAGGGCGATGGCCAGCGACGCGGCGTCTTCCAGGTGCACGGCCAGGCGGCGGATCCCGCGCTCACGCAGGCCGCCGGCCAGGCGCAGGGCCTGCAGGCTGAGCTGGGCGTGGTCCAGGGATGGTGCGTGGGTCACCTGGCGCGGGGCGTCCAGCGGGCGCAGCAGGTGTTCGAGGTTGATCCAGTTCATGAGCGTCCTCGCACACGTTGTCTTATCAGCCATTCGACGGCGAACAGCAGGCCCATCGCGGCATAGGCGATCAGCCCGTTGTACAGGGTCCACCAGGCCAGCGGCGCCCACAGGGTCAGGCCCGCGGCGACCAGTCCATTGGCCAGGAAGAACAGGCACCACACCTGCGTCACCCGCCGCGTGTAGCGCACCGCATGGGGCGGCAGATCGGGCTCGCGCAGGCGCGCCAGGCGTTCGGCCACCGGCATGCCGCGCAGCAGGCTGGCGCCGAACAGGGCCAGCATGAAGGCGCTGATCAGCACCGGGTACCAGCGCAGCAGATGCGGACTGTCGGACAGCCCCAGCAGGGCGCAGAACGCCAGCGCCGCCAGCGCCATCCACAGGCTGCCCGGGCGGCGCGGCGTGCTCAGGGCACGGGCCAGCCACAGGCCGCCGAGCAGCAGGCCGAATTGCCAGGGGGCGAAATGGGCCATGCCGAAGTGCACCGCGAAGGGGTACAGCAGCCCGGCCAGCAGCAGGCCGAGGCCGATCAGGCGTTTCATGCCGCCGGGTTGACCAGGCGGTGCACCGCCTCGACCACGTCACCCACGGTGCGTACCGACTTGAAGTCGTCGGCGGCGATCTTCTTGCCGGTCTGGCGCTTGATGTGGTCGATCAGGTCGACGGCGTCGATGCTGTCGATTTCCAGGTCCTGGTACAGGTTGGACTCCAGGGAAATGCTGGTCGGTTGCAGTTCGAACAGCTCGACCAGGGCGTCGCGCAGGATGTTGAAGATGTCTTCACGGGTTTGCATGGTGCGGTCTCAGGCTGCCTGACGAGCGGTGACGAACGCCGCGAGGGTGGCGACGTTGCTGAAATGGTTGCGGGTGTCCTTGGCGTCGGCGTCGATCTTGATGCCGTAGCGCTTCTGGATCGCCAGGCCGAGCTCGAGGGCGTCCACCGAGTCCAGGCCCAGACCTTCGCCGAACAGGGTCTGCTGGTCGTCGATGTCCTGCACGCTGATGTCTTCCAGGCCCAGGGCGTCGATGATCAGTTGCTTGAGGTCACGGTTCAGGTCTTGCTGTGGATCGCTCATCGGCGGCGAGCTCCTTTGTATAGTGCTGGTGCAGGAAATCGTTGAGTCGGCGCGACGCGATCGGCGCCGGGCCCATGGCGGCGAAGGCCTGGAGGTCGATGTCGGCGCCGACGCTGAGGCAGAAGTGCACACGGCGCCAGGGAATGCGGTACCAGGGCTCGTTCTTGGTCAGGGTGGTGGGGCTGACCCGGATGGTCACGGGTGTGATGATCTTCGCACCCCGCAGGGCGATGGCCGCGGCGCCGCGATGAAAGGCGGGGACATGGCCGGGCGCGGTGCGCGTGCCTTCGGGGAAGATGATCAGCGGCTGGCCTTGCTGCAAGGCGGCGACGGCGCTGTCGAGCATGTCCATGCTGCCGTCGTTGCCGATGTACTGGGCCTCGCGCACCGGGCCGCGGGTGAACGGGTTGGCGAACAGACTGTGCTTGACCACGCAGTTGGCCTGGCGCACCAGGCCGATGAGGAACACCACGTCGATCAGCGAGGGGTGGTTGGCAATGATCATCTGCCCGGGGCTGCCCAGGCGCTCGGCACCCTTGATCTCATAAGTGAGCACGCCGGTCACCTGCATGAAGCGGATGAAGCGCCAGAACAGCCAGCCGATGGTGCGCCGGGCGCGCTGGCGGTGGCGCGTGGCGTCACCCGGCAGGCAGGCGAGCAGGGGGAACACCAGCAGACGCAGGCACAGACCACCCAGGCCGAACAGGCCAAAGCTCAGGGCGGTTGCCAGCAGGCGCCACAGGTAGGCGTCCCGGGGGCGCTCTATGGCTGTCGTTGCCAGTTCCATGTGCGGCGGTTCCAGGTGTGGGAAAGGGATCGGGCACCGCCCAGCGTGGCTTGCAGCCAGCTCAAGGCGTGGGGCAGCGGGGGGCGGGGAGCATCGGGCGATGAGGGGTGGCCTAGTGCCAGTTGCCATTGTCGCCCAGGCGTGAGGCGCAATGCCAGCGCGTAGCCAAATGGCACGTCGTCGATCCAGGGGCCGTAGACCGACGGCGGTTGTTCCTCGGCGATGATCAGCAGCACCGCCGGCGCCCCTTCGCGCAGCAAGGCCGCGGCTTCCAGCAGGCCTTGCTCGAAACCGTCGCCGGCCGCGGCCAGAGCGGTCATCTCGCACGTCTCGCCGCGCAGGATCGACCACAGGCCGATCACGGCATTGTGCACCGAGAGGCTGAACTGGGTGGGCGAGAGCGGCTGCTGTGCGGCCAGGTCGCTGAGGATCGAGAAGGTGCGCGGCGTTTCGCCGTGGCGCGAGACGAACACCAGTGGCATCGGTTCGCAATCCTCGGCCAGTGGCCAGCCCACGGCGAACGCCATGCGTGCGAGCGGGCTCAGGCGGCGGCGTTGCATGGCGGGCAGGAACGAGACGTCCGGCACCTGCTCCACGGCGCATGGGTGCAGGTCATGGTCGGCCCAGGACTGCCAGTCGTCGGGCGTCTGCAGGCCGGGCGCCCAGGCGCGCCATTGGCTGATATCAAAGGTGATCACGGTGCTTGTTACTTCCCGCCCTGTGGGACTTCCTTGCCTTGGGGATGACTCGGAACACAGACCTTGCAGGGTGGCGCTTTGCCGAGTGGCGCGCATTATCCCGGTGACGGAGGTGTGTAGCAATTAGTCGTTACATTCCTGTCAGTCAGACATTGCATTTGCGCAGAAGTATCGAATCGAATCTGCTGCGTAAGGGTTTTCCGACGGCTGGTCAGTGACAGGTTGTCGGTCGCTGGCCGCCCAACTTGAGTGAAGTGCTGGCCATAAGCGGTGCGGCGCCACATACTCGGGCATTCGTTGATACACGGAGGTCTGTCATGCGGCGCGTGGTGTTCAATCAGAAAGGTGGCGTGGGCAAGTCGAGCATTGCCTGCAATCTTGCGGCGGTCAGTGCCAGCGAAGGCTATCGGACCCTGCTGATCGACCTGGATGCCCAGGCCAACTCGACCCAGTACCTCACCGGCCTGACCGGCGACGACATTCCCATGGGCATCGCCGACTTCTTCAAGCAGTCGCTGTCCAGCGGGCCGTTCGCCAAGAAGAACAAGGTCGACATCTACGAAACCCCCTTCGACAACCTCCACGTGGTGACCGCCACCCCGGAGCTGGCCGACCTGCAGCCCAAGCTCGAGGCCAAGCACAAGATCAACAAGCTGCGCAAACTGCTCGACGAGCTGGATGAAGACTACGAGCGGATCTACATCGATACGCCGCCAGCGTTGAACTTCTACGCGGTTTCCGCGCTGATCGCTGCCGATCGCGTGCTGATCCCCTTCGATTGCGACAGCTTCTCGCGCCAGGCGCTGTACGGCCTGCTGGCCGAGATCGACGAACTCAAGGAAGACCACAACGACGAGCTGATGGTCGAGGGCATCGTGGTCAACCAGTTCCAGTCACGGGCCAGCCTGCCCCAGCAGATGCTCGACGAGCTGCTGGCCGAAGGCCTGCCGGTGCTGCCGGTTTACCTGGGCAGCTCGGTGAAGATGCGCGAGTCCCACCATGCCAGCCTGCCGCTGATCCACCTGGAGCCACGGCACAAACTGACCCAGCAGTTCGTCGAGTTGCATGATCTGCTGGAGCGCAGCGCCTAGACGGTACTTGCGAGCAGTACCGATCCTGACTAAAATCTCCCAAAACGGGAGATTGCGCCGGGATGCGTATTATTGCAAAGCGATCGTTGGTCCGGTTCTGGGAGCTGCCCGGGCATGAGGATGCCAAGGCGCCCCTGGAAAGCTGGCATGACCTGGTGCTCAAGGCCGATTGGTGTTCTCCACAGGACGTGAAGGCGCAGATCGGCAATGCCAGCATCTGCGCGATCAATCGTGTGGTGTTCAACATCGGCGGCAACAAGTATCGGCTCGTGGTGGAAATGCAGTATCGGGCAGGTATTGCCTGGGTGAAATTCGTCGGAACGCACAAGCGCTATGACGAGATCGACGTGGAGACGATCAATGAATATTAAGCCCATTCGCAGTGATGATGACCTGCAGGCCGCCTTCAAGCGGCTGGAAGCCATTTTCCAGGCCGAAGCCGGGACGCCGGAGGCGGATGAAATGGAAGTGCTTGTGACATTGATCGAAGTTTATGAGAACAAGCACTATCCGATTCATTCAGCGGGCCCGATCGAGGCGATCAAGTTCTGCATGGACCAGCAAGGGCTGACGCCGCGTGATCTTGAGCGCTATATCGGTCCGAGCGGTCGCGTTTCCGAAGTATTGAACGGCAAGCGAGGCTTGAGCCTCTCGATGATCAAGCGCTTGCATGATGGTCTGAGGATTCCCTATGAGTCCCTTCTGGCCAGTGTGTGAGCGTATCTAGACTCCTTGGCTGCGTAGCCACTCCAGCAACGACTGCAGCGGAAACGCCCCAGCCTGGCGCGCCACTTCACGGCCATTCCTGAACAGGATCAAGCTGGGGATCGAGCGGATACCGAGCTGGCCGGCGAGGTTACGGTTGGCCTCGCTGTCGAGCTTGGCCAGGCGGCAGCGGCCGGCGAGCTGGCGCGCGGCCTGTTCGAACACCGGGGCGAAACTCTTGCAGGGGCCGCACCAGTCGGCCCAGACATCCAGCAGCAACGGCAGGTCGCCCTTGATCTGGGCGGCGTAGGTGCTCTCGTTCAGGTCGAAGGGCTGAGCGAGCAGCACGTCCTGCTTGCAGCGGCCGCATTTGGGGCTGTCGCCCAGGCGCTCGGCGGGTAGGCGGTTGAGGCCGTTGCAGTGGGGGCAGGGGATTACCAGGGGTTCGGACATTTTATCTCCTTGATATTGCTGGGGCTGCTGTGCAGCCCTTTCGCGGCACAAGGCCGCTCCTACAGGGGTATGCGTTTTCCTGTAGGAGCGGCCTTGTGCCGCGAAAGGGCCGCGCAGCGGCCCCGGGGTTCATGACGAGCAACTGATCTCCAGGTGCTTGCCCCACTCCGGCGGACGCTCGGCATAGGCCTGCATCCCGGGTTGCTCCTCAAACGGCTTGCCCAGTACCTGGTGCAGCCGCCGCACTTCACTGTAGTCGCCCGCCTCGGCGGCTTCGATGGCCTTCTGCGCCAGGTAGTTGCGCAGCACGTACAGCGGGTTGACCGCATGCATGCGCTCACACCGCCCTTCAGCGTTGCCCGGCTCGCGTTCGCAGCGCGCCTGGTACTCGATGCCCCAGGCGTCGAAGCCGGCCAGGTCGATGAAGTCATCCCGCAGCACCTGCAGGGCCTCGGCCACGGGCTGCTCGCCCAGACGGCGGAAGAACAGGGTGTAATCCACGCCACCCCGCTGCATGCACTGCAGCAGTCGTTCGACCAGTGCCATGTCGTCGTCCTCGGCGGTGGTCAGGCCCAGGCGGCGGCGCATCAGGTCCAGGTAGTGCGCCTGGTACAGCGGCAGGAACAGTCCCAGCGCCTCCTTCAGCGGCTCGACCTCGATCACCGTGGTCAGGGCCTGGGCGAGGGCGCTGAGGTTCCAGTGGGCGATCGGCACCTGGTTGGCGTAGCTGTAGCGGCCCCGGTCATCGGAATGGTTGCAGATGAAGTTGGCGTCGAAGTCGTCGAGGAAGGCGTAGGGGCCGAAGTCGAAGGTGATGCCCAGGATCGACATGTTGTCGGTGTTCATCACCCCGTGGCAGAAGCCATAGGCCTGCCAGCGGGCGATCAGTTCGGCGTTGCGTTCGACGATGGTGCGGAACATGGCCAGGTAGGGCTGCTCGGCGTCGCGGCACTCGGGGTAGTGCTGCTCCAGCACATGGTCGATCAGCACCCGCTGTTGTTCCGGTTGCTTGGTGTAGTAGAAGTATTCGAAGTGGCCGAAGCGCACGTGGCTCTGGGCCAGGCGCAGGAGCATGGCGGCGCTCTCGCGGGCTTCGCGCCATACCGGGGTGCTCGAGCCGATCACGCACAATGCGCGGCTGCTGGGAATGCCCAGGGCGTGCAGGGCCTCGGAGGCGAGGAATTCGCGGATCGACGAGCGCAGCACGGCGCGGCCGTCGCCCATGCGCGAATAGGGGGTCTGGCCGGCGCCCTTGAGGTGCAGGTCCCAGTGCTCGCCGGCCTCGTTGAGGATCTCGCCCAGCAGCAGGCCGCGGCCGTCACCCAGGCGCGGGTTGTAGGAGCCGAACTGGTGGCCGGAATACACCATCGCCCGAGGGTCGGCCTCTTCCCAGAGCTTGTGGCCGCTGAACAGCTCGGCGAACACCGGCAGTTCGGCCTGGGCCGGGTCGAGGTCGAGCAGGGCCATGGCCGATTCGCTGGCGACGACCAGGCGTGGATCGGCGATCGGGTCGGGCAGGACCTGGGTGGAAAACGCGTCGCCGAGTTGGGCGAAGCGGTTGTCGAAGGTGAGTTGGTCGAGGGACTTCACGGGGCCTGCTCCTGGATTCGATGCCATTGGGGTCGCTGTGCGGCCCTTCGCGGGTAAACCCGCTCCCACAGGGATCGCGCTTGCTCTGTGGGAGCGGGTTTACCCGCGAACGAGGGCGAAGCCCTCGCCGGCATTCTGGGCGGTTACCCCTTTGACGTCCACTCAGACGGGAGGCGTGCTGTCCGGCTTGCGCTCCATCGGGATCAACTGCTGCTTGCCACCCTTGGTATCCATCAGGAACACCTCCACCTGGCGCACCGAGATCTTGATGTTGTGCGCCTTGAACTCGCGGTTGATATAGCGGTTCAGTTCATCCAGCGTCGGGTTGCGGTCACCCAGGTCGCGCACGTGCATGCGCAGCTCGTGGTCCAGCGAACTTTCGCCGAAGTTGAGGAAGTACACCAGCGGCTCCGGGTCCTTGAGCACCCGCGGGTTTTCGTGGGCGCCCTTGAGCAGCAGGTCGCGCACCAGGTCCAGGTCCGAGCCGTAGTCGATGCCCAGCTTCAGCGTCACCCGGGTGACCGTGTCGGTCAGCGACCAGTTGATCAGCTGGCCGGTGATGAAGGTCTTGTTGGGGACGATGATGTCCTTGCGGTCGAAGTCGGTGATGGTGGTGGCGCGGATGCGGATCTTGCTCACCGTGCCGGACAGGTTGCCGATGGTGATGGTGTCGCCGATGCGCACCGGGCGCTCGAACAGGATCATGATGCCGGAGATGAAGTTGGCGAAGATCTCCTGCATGCCGAAGCCCAGGCCCAGCGACAGTGCCGCCACCAGCCATTGCAGCTTGTCCCAGCTGACCCCGAGGGTGGCCAGGGTGCTGACGATGCCGACGCCGGCAATCACATAGGACAGCAACGTGGTGATCGCGTAGGCGCTGCCCTGGGCCAGGTTCAGGCGCGACAGCACCAGCACTTCGAGCAGGCCCGGCAGGTTGCTGGCCAGGGCCACGGCGATACCGGCGATGACCATGGCGCCGAGCAGGTCGCCGAGGCTGATCGGCACCATGCTGGCCGCCGCGCCGGTGCCGCTGCTGTACTCGTAGAGGGTGATGTTGTTGAGGTAGGCGAACACCGTGATCAGGTCCGCCCATACCCAGTACAGCCCGCCGATGAAGCCGCCGAGCAGGGCCAGGCGGATCAGGCGCAGGGACTGCTGGTTGACCTGCTCGATGTCCAGGGTCGGCTCCTCGACCACCACTTCGCCGTCCAGCCCTTCCTTGGCCGCCTGGCGTTTGCTCAGGGCGCGCTGGTAGGCCAGGCGCCGTGCCGCCACCGACAGGCCGCGCACGAACGCGGCCTCGATCACCAGCCAGAACAGCAGCAGGTAGAGGGTGTAGATCAGCCGGTCGGTGAGCTTGAGGGCGGTGTAGTAGTAGCCGAAGCACACCGCCACGAACAGCGCGATGGGCAGAGCGGTGAAAGCCACCCCGACGGCCTTGCGGAACAGCGAGGTGTTCTGGTGCGCCGGGCTGCTCAGCAGCAGGCGGCTGAGCAGCCAGGCCATCAGGGCGTAGCAGGTCAGCACCACGCCGATGCCCAGCACGTCCTCGGCCAGTGCCGACGGCTGGTGTTCAGCCACCGCCACCACGCCGACCAGGGCCAGCACCACGGTGCCGAGTCGGCGCACCCAGCCGCGCAGGAACTCGACCTGTGGCTTGTGCCAGCGGAAGTGGATCTCGGCCACGCCGCCCGGGGCGAGGATGCGGTAGGCGGTGTAGAACACCAGCCAGGCCTGGGCGATCTGCCACAGGGCGGCGCCGAGGTTGGCGTTCTGCCCGCGGGCGTCGAGCTGCAGGGCGTAGCTGCCCAGGGTCAGGGCCAGGGCCACCGGCAGGGCGAGCAGGATGTTGATCAGGATCGCCTGGGGCGTATGCCACTGGCTGTCGCGCTTGAAGTGGCCGATGTCCTGGTGGACCTTGCCCAGGCGCCGGTACAGCGCCTTGCGCCGCCACAGCAGGGCGCCGATCACCAGGATCAGCGGCAGGAACAGCAGCGGCTGTTGCACCAGGCCGTCAGCCAGTTCCTTGATGCCCGCGCCCCAGGGCAGGCTGGCCACCTGAGTGGTCAGGCGCTCGGGCACTTCGCGCAGCCATTGCCAGTCCAGCGGCTTGTTGCTGGGGATCCAGAACATCTGCTCTTCCAGGGTGGTGCGCAGGTTCTGGGCGGTGCTCAACAGTTGCTTCTGGTTCAGTTGCAGGGTGATGCATTCGTTGAGCAGCGCCGACAGCTCGCGGTTCAACCGCTCGAGCAGGTCGCTGCGGGTGATCGCCACTTCCAGCAGGGCCTTGCGCAGTTGCGGGGTGACATCTTCCTCGGGCTGGCTGGCCAGCAGCTT
Organism: Pseudomonas sp. TE31087; assembly: GCF_057284075.1. Lineage (NCBI taxonomy): Bacteria > Pseudomonadati > Pseudomonadota > Gammaproteobacteria > Pseudomonadales > Pseudomonadaceae > Pseudomonas > Pseudomonas sp. TE31087. The sequence continues at coordinate 3,890,835 of NZ_JBXVNN010000001.1, read as the reverse complement.
GTCCACATAGGTGGACGGGCTGCTCATCTGTTCGCGTTCCTGGTTGATCTCGAACTGGTAGAGGCGGATATCGGCGATCTGGTCGGCCAGGTTGCGGTCAAGCTTCAGGTGCGGCAGGGCCTGCTTCTGCTTGTAGAGGATCTTCGACAGCAGCAGGCTGCCCTTGAGCACGTTGATCTGTTCGTCCAGGGCCTGGTCGGCCTGGGTGAGACTGTCGAGCTGCTGCTTGGTGCGCAGGTTCTGCTGGGTCACCTCGTTGAGGCGGTCGGTGCTGCGCAGCAGGTAGTCGGACAGCTGCAGGTTGGCGGTGCTCTCGGTGGCCAGCAGGTTGCTGCCGCCGGCCTTCTGCGCCTCGATCGACTGGCGGGTGACGGCCTGTTGCGACTGGGCCAGGCGCTTTTCGTTGATCAGCGTCTGCAGGTCCTGGATTTCCTGCTCCAGGCGGGTGGCGCGCTCGATCAGCAGGTCGTGGCGGGCGTTGCCCAGGTCCTGCAGCACGCTGTTGCCGGCCAGTTCCTGGCGGCGCAGCAGGGTCAGGGCGTTGAGCGAGGCCAGTTCGGCGTTGAGCTGGTTGCGCTGGTCGGCGTTGATCGACTTGCCGTTGTCCTTGCCGCTCTTGAGGCTGTTGTTGATCTGCTGCACGCGCATCTGGTTGCTGCTGATCTCGGCCTGGGCGCGTTCAGGGCGGGTCTGCGAGTTGATGATCAGGCTGTTGGCTTCGGACAGCGCCTTCTGCAGGTCGCCCTGCTGGGTGCTGCGTTCGCTGAGCATCTGTTCGAGCTGCGGCACCGTCAGGCTGGCGTAGCGCTGCGCCACTGGCACGGCGTTGCTGGCCTTGAGCTTGATCAGCTCGCGCTGGCTGTCACGGATCTCCTGGGGAGCATTGGCCAACTGCTGCTTGAGGGCTTCGAGCTTCCTCTCGCTGTCGTCGCGGGCGTTGAGCAGCGCCAGGGTCTGTTCCAGCACCTGTTGCACGGCTTTCTGCTCGGTTTCCGGCAGCTTGCGCTCGGCGATCTTGCTCAGGCTGCTCTGGATGCCCGGGGTGGTCGGGATTTCCACCGCGCCGGCGGCGAACGAGAGGGTCAGGCACAGCCCCAGCAGGGCTGCGCGGCAATGGTCACGCAGGGACATAGGCAGAGTTCTTGTGTTACGCGGCAAATCGGAGTTTAGAGGAACAGCCCGGGGCCGGGGCGGGTACCTTCGGGGAATCTGACGCCCACTTTCTGGATCTTGTTCCCGTCCATGACCGCGACGGTCCAGATCGTGCCGTGCCATTCGATCTGGTCGCCTACTACTGGCGCGCCTCCGACCTTCTGTCGGATGAACTGCGCCAGCGGCATATTTGCGTCCAGACCGTCGAGTTTCAGGCCATAAAGTGCGGCCACCGCACCCAGCTCGGCATCGCCTTCGAGGACGAAGTCGCCGAAGAAACGCAGGTCCAGGCCACGTTGCGGCGCCTGGCTGAACAGCTTGCCCAGCGCCGGCAGGTTATGTTCGTGGCCGATCACGCAGAGCATGTCGCCGACTTCCAGCACGGTACTGCCCGACGGGTGCAGCAGTTGCTCGCCGCGGAACAACGCGGCGATGCGCGTGCCCTCGGGCATCTTCAGCTCGCGCAGGGCGGCGCCGATGCACCATTTCTCGGCACCCAGGCGGTAGACGAACAGCTCCCACTCGCTGGTGACGTGCACCTCGAGCGCGGAGCGGGAAATCGGCGCCGGGTCCGGCGGTACCGTGACCTTCAGCAGCTTGGCCATCCACGGCAGGCTGGTGCCCTGCACCAGCAGCGACACCAGCACGATGAAGAAGGCCAGGTTGAAGAACAGCTGGGCCTGGGGCAGGCCCGCCATCAGCGGGAACACCGCGAGGATGATCGGCACCGCGCCACGCAGGCCGACCCAACTGATGAAGCCCTTCTCGCGGCCATGGAAGGCCTTGAACGGCAGCAGGGCGGCCACCACCGACAGCGGGCGGGCCACCAGGATCATCCACAGCGCCAGGCCCAGGGCGGGCAGGGCGATGGGCAGCAGGTCGTGGGGGGTGACCAGCAGGCCCAGCACCAGGAACATGCCGATCTGCGCCAGCCAGGCCATGCCGTCGAGCATGTGCAGGATGCCGTGGCGGCTGCGGATCGGCCGGTTGCCCAGCACCAGGCCGCACAGGTACACGGCGAGGAAGCCGCTGCCGTGCAGGGCGTTGGTCAGGGAGAACACCACCAGGCCGCCGGCCACCACCAGGATCGGGTACAGGCCGCCGGCCAGGTTGATGCGGTTGACCAGTTGCAGCATCAACCAGCCGCCACCCAGGCCCATCAGCCCGCCGATGCCGAACTCGCGCAGCAGGTGGGTCAGCAGGCTCCAGTGCAGGCCGGTCTGGCCGCTGGCGATCATGTCGATCAGGGTGACGGTGAGGAACACCGCCATCGGATCGTTGCTGCCCGACTCGATCTCCAGGGTGGCGGTGACCCGCTCGTTCAGGCCCTTGCCGCCGAGCAGCGAGAACACTGCCGCGGCATCGGTGGAGCCGACGATGGCGCCGATCAGCAGGCCCTGGATCAGGCTCAGGTCGAACAGCCAGGCGGCGACCATGCCGGTCAGGCCGGTGGTGATCAGCACGCCGACCGTGGCCAGCGACAGGGCCGGCCACAGCGCCACGCGGAAGCTCGCCACCCGGGTGCGCAGGCCGCCGTCGAGCAGGATCACGGCGAGCGCCAGGTTGCCCACCAGGTAGGCGGTCGGGTAGTTGTTGAAGATGATGCCGCCACCATCGACCCCGGCGATCATGCCGACCGCGAGGATGATGACGAGAATGGGGATGCCCAGGCGCGATGACAGCGAGCTGACCAGGATACTTGCGCCCACCAGTAAAGCGCCGATCAGGAACAGGCTGTTGATGGTGCTCGCATCCAAAGGCGGTACTCCGGGACATCGCAGAGAAAAGGGACTTGTAGCGTGAACTAGCAGGTCGCGTGCCAATCGATTCTAACCTGATGAATTGGCAGGCTGTAAAGCGTTTCTGCAGATGTAGAAAAGGCACCTCGAGAGGTGCCTTTTGGATCAGGGTGGGAGCGGGCTTGCCCCGCGATGGTGTCCGTCAGAACAGCGATGTCAGCAGATCTCTCGCTATCGCGGGGCAAGCCCGCTCCCACGGGCCTGATCAGGCCTGCTTCACTTCACGCATCGGCTTGCCCTTCACCGGTGCATCGCCCGCCACGTAGTACTTGGCGGTGCTGCGCGGCAGCGGCTTGCGGCCACGGATCTTGTCCGAGATCTTCTCGGCGATCATGATCGTGGTGGCGTTCAGGTTGCCGGTGATGATCAGCGGCATGATCGATGCGTCGACCACGCGCAGGCCCTGCATGCCATGCACGCGACCTTCGCCGTCGACCACTGCCATGTCGTCGGTGCCCATCTTGCACGAGCAGGACGGGTGGAAGGCGGTTTCGGCGTGCTCGCGGATGAACTTGTCCAGCTCTTCATCCGTTTGCACGTGAGCGCCCGGGCTGATCTCGCGACCACGGAACGCGTCCAGCGCCGGCTGGGCCATGATTTCGCGGGTCAGGCGGATGCCGTCGCGGAATTCCTGCCAGTCTTGGTCGGTGGACATGTAGTTGAACAGGATGCTCGGGTGCTGGCGCGGGTTCTTCGACTTGGCCTGGATGCGACCACGGGCCGGCGAGCGCATGGAGCCCATGTGCGCCTGGAAGCCGTGCTCTTTCACGCCGTTGGAGCCGTTGTAGTTAATCGCGACCGGCAGGAAGTGGTACTGGATGTTCGGCCACTTGAACTCAGGACGGGTGCGGATGAAACCGCCGGCCTCGAACTGGTTGCTGGCGCCGATACCAGTGCCGTTGAACAGCCACTCGGCACCGATTTTCGGCTGGTTCCACCACAGCAGCGACGGGTACAGCGACACCGGTTGGGTGCAGGCGTACTGCAGGTACAGTTCCAGGTGGTCCTGCAGGTTCTCGCCGACGCCCGGCAGGTCGTGGACCACCGGAATGTCGAGGCTTTCCAGCAGGGCGCGCGGGCCGACGCCGGAACGCTGCAGCAGCTGCGGCGAGGCGATGGCGCCGGAGGAAACGATCACTTCCTTGCGGGCGCGGGCTTCGACGCGCTCTTCGCTGTCACCCACCAGGTAGGTCACGCCAACGGCGCGCTTGTTGTCGAACAGCACGCGATCGCTCAGGGCGTGGGTGACGATGGTCAGGTTCGGGCGCTTCTTGGCCTGGTCCAGGTAGCCACGGGCAGTGCTGGAGCGACGGCCGTTCTTGGTCACCGAACGGTCCATCGGGCCGAAACCTTCCTGCTGGTAGCCGTTGAGGTCTTCGGTGCGCGGGTAACCGGCCTGCACGCCGGCCTCGACCATGGCGTGGAACAGCGGGTTGTTGCCGGCTTTCGGCGTGGCCACGCTGACCGGGCCTTCGCCGCCGTGGTAGTCGTTCGGGCCGATGTCGCGGGTTTCGGCTTTACGGAAGTACGGCAGGCAGTCCAGGTAGGTCCAGTCTTCCAGGCCCGGCAGTTCAGCCCAGCCGTCGAAGTCCATGGCGTTACCACGGATGTAGCACATGCCGTTGATCAGCGACGAGCCGCCCAGGCCCTTGCCGCGACCGCATTCCATGCGGCGGCCGTCCATGTGCGGCTCCGGATCGGTCTCGTAGGCCCAGTTGTAGCGGCGACCCTGCAGCGGGAAGGCCAGGGCGGCCGGCATCTGGGTGCGGAAGTCGAAGCGGTAGTCGGGGCCGCCGGCTTCCAGCAGCAGCACGGTGACGCTGGCGTCTTCGGTCAGGCGGGTGGCCAGGGTGTTACCGGCGGAGCCGGCACCGACGATGATGTAATCGAATTCTTGGGACATGAAAAGTACCCTCGTTGGCGGTGGTCAGGGAGCGGAAACGCCCGTGCGCGAAGGCACGGGCGTGGCTAAACGGGGTTTAGAAAACCGAGTTGTAGCCGCCCAGCTCGACCTGGACCGACTTGATGCGAGTGTATTGAGCCAGCGAGCTGACACCGTTCTCACGGCCGACGCCCGACTGCTTGTAACCGCCAACCGGCATTTCCGCCGGCGACTCGCCCCAGGCGTTGATCCAGCAGATGCCGGCCTCGAGCTTGTGGATGATGCGGTGGGCGCGGCTGATGTCGTTGGTGCAGACGCCGGCGGCCAGGCCGTATTCGGTGTCGTTGGCGCGACGGATGACTTCTTCCTCGGTCTCGTAGCTGAGGATGCTCATTACCGGGCCGAAGATCTCTTCCTTGACGATGGTCATGTCGTCGCTGCAGTCGGTGAACACGGTCGGGGCCACGAACGCGCCCTTGGCGAAGTCGCCGTCCAGCAGACGCTCACCGCCGCACAGCACGCGGGCGCCTTCTTCTTTACCCTTGGCGATGTACGACAGCACGCTTTCCATGTGCTGGAAGCTGACCAGCGGGCCGAAGTTGGTGTTCTCGTCTTCCGGGTTGCCGGCACGGATGCGGGCGACGCGCTCGGCGATCTTGGCTTCGAAGGCGGCTTTCATCGGGGCTGGGATGAACACGCGGGTGCCGTTGGTGCAGACCTGACCCGAGCTGTAGAAGTTGGCCATCATGGCGATGTCGGCGGCCTTGTCCAGGTCGGCGTCGTCGCAGATGATCAGTGGCGACTTGCCGCCCAGTTCCATGGTCACTTCCTTCAGCGAGGAGCTGGAGGCGCTGGCCATGACTTTCTTGCCGGTGGTGGTGCCGCCGGTGAAGGAGACTTTTTCGATGCGCGGGTGCTCGGTCAGCCAGGTGCCGACTTCGCGGCCGCTGCCGGTCAGGACGTTGAACACGCCGTTCGGCAGGCCGGCCTCGGTGAAGATCTCGGCCAGTTTCAGGGTGGTCAGCGAGGTGACTTCCGACGGCTTGAAGATCATCGCGTTGCCGGCGGCCAGGGCCGGGGCGGATTTCCACAGGGCGATCTGGATCGGGTAGTTCCAGGCGCCGATACCGACGGTCACGCCCAGCGGCTCGCGGCGGGTGTAGACGAAGGACGATTCGCGCAGCGGGATCTGCTCGCCTTCGATGGCCGGTACCAGGCCTGCGTAGTACTCCAGCACGTCGGCGCCGGTGACGATGTCGACGTAGCGGGTCTCGGAGTACGACTTGCCGGTGTCCAGGGTTTCCAGCATGGCCAGTTCGTCGTTGCGCTCGCGCAGGATGTCGACGGCGCGGCGCAGGATGCGCGAACGCTGCATGGCGGTCATCGCGGCCCAGACTTTCTGGCCGCGCTCGGCGCTTTCGACGGCCTTCTCGACGTCGGCTTGGGTCGCGCGCTGCACGTGAGCGAGGACTTCGCCGGTGGCCGGGTTGATGGCTTCGAAGGTGGCGTCGCTGCCAGCGTCGACGTAAGCGCCATCAATGTAGAGTTTTTGCGTTCCGAAACGGGCCATAGTGTCCTCGCAAGTGCAGTGTGTGGTTGGCTGCCGCGTCACGCTCCTGCCGGTTGGCTGGTCGCTGCGCGCGGCTGTTCAGAGGCCTGGTCGGTTGTGCCCAGGGACTGCTGTTTAGCCAGTTGTAGATCCATGTATTCGTAAGCAATTCGTATTGCCTGGTCGGTGTCGAATGCATCTCCCGACAGGGCGCCACGCAGCCACAGGCCGTCGATCAGGGCTGCCAGCCCGCGGGCAGCCTTGCGCGCATGGTAGAGCGGCAGGACGCGGCGGAACTGGCAGCACAGGTTGGAATACAGGCGGTGATCGTTGATCCGCTGCAACCTGTGCAAAGACGGCTGGTGCATGCTGGAGGCCCAGAAGGCCAGCCAGGTTTTCATTGCCGGGCCATTCACCTGGCTCGCATCGAAGTTGCCTTCGATGATCACCTTCAGGTGGGCACGCGGGCTGTCGTCCGTGAGTGCCTGACGACGCGCGATCACACCCTCGTTGAGCATGTTCATGATGTAGCGCATCGTCGCTGCGATCAGGCCGTTCTTGTCCTGAAAGTAGTGACTGATGATGCCGTTCGACACACCGGCCAAACGGGCAATCAGCGCAATGCTGGCATCGCCCAGTCCGACCTGATCGACTGCCTGCAATGTGGCTTCGATCAACTGCTGGCGGCGGATGGGTTGCATACCGACCTTGGGCATCTTGCTATCTCCTCAGGCCTGCGGGCAGACGACAAGCGGCTACCTCGGCGAGGCCAGTCTATTTTGTTTTGATTGAACGTTCAATCAATAAAGAATAAGCTCTGCGACAATTTGTGCCATTGACAGTTTTCAGGACGGTCAAGAGGACACGAATCGACACCCCAGGAAATCGTGTAACCCCCGGAATACAAGGCGTTGACGGGCATGAGCGATGCAAAGGACAGATTCTGCCGAGCGGTCATGGACTGCGCGGTCGGCCCTTGGAGCGGGCCAGGTGGTCTGTGGCGAATGCGCGCACCTTCTGCTGAGTGCGTGGCAAGGCGACAGGCGGCCGGTCTGTTTTTTTTGCAGCGTTTCGATTCGGGATCACGGTTTCCAGGTGCCTTTTATAACACCTTGCGCAGTAGGGCTATTGCACCAATTGCGCGGGAAATAACTGTATAGCCTCCACTGCCGCACTGCCCGGAGCATTCGTGCAATGAGTTCTGCCTCCCTGACAACCCCCCCCGCCGAGCGGGTACGGGTCAACCGCGTGGTGTTCTACACCTCGGCGCTGATGATCCTTGTTCTGACTGCCCTGCTGATCGCTGTCCCCGAAGCCGCCGGCCAGGCGCTGGGTGTCGCCCAGAAATGGCTGACCCGTACCTTCGGCTGGTACTACATGCTGGTGATCTGCGGTTACCTGCTGTTCGTCGTCTACCTGGCCTTCTCCGACTACGGCAAGCTCAAGCTTGGCGGCAAGGACGACACCCCCGACTTCAGCTACGGCGCCTGGGCCGGCATGCTGTTTTCCTCGGGCATCGGTATCTCGCTGCTGTACTTCGGCGCCTCCGAGCCGCTGGACCATTACTTCAACCCACCAGAAGGCACCCCTGCCAGCCTCGAGGCCGCACGCCAGGGCCTGCAGCTGACCTTCCTGCACTGGGGCCTGCACGGCTGGGCGATCTACGCCCTGGTCGGTCTTGCCGTGGGTTACTTCGCCTACCGTCACAACCAGCCGCTGGCACTGCGTTCGGCGTTGTACCCGCTGGTCGGTGAGCGTTGGGTCAAGGGCGGCGCGGGCCATGCCGTGGACATCTTCGGCATGTTCGTTACCCTGCTGGGCCTGGTGACCAACCTCGGCATCGGTTCGATGCAGGTGGCCTCGGGCCTGGAATACCTGTTCGGCATGGACCACAGCAAGACCAACCTGCTGGTGGTGATCCTGGTCATGGCGGGCGTTGCCACCGTGGCCGCGGTGTCGGGTGTGGAGAACGGCATCCGCCGCCTGTCCAACCTGAACATCCTGCTGTTCAGCGGCCTGCTGATCTTCGTGCTGCTGGCCGGCAACACCCTGCACCTGCTCAACGGTTTCGTGCAGAACGTCGGTGACTACCTCAACGGTGTCGTGCTGAAGACCTTCGATCTGTATGTCTATGAAGGCGACAACGACAAGTCCGAGCGCTGGCTGGGCCTGTGGACCGTGTTCTACTGGGCCTGGTGGATCTCCTGGGGCCCGTTCGTCGGCATGTTCATTGCCCGTATCTCCAAGGGCCGTACCGTGCGTCAGCTGGTCAGCGGCGTGCTGCTGATCCCGCTGGGCTTCACCCTGGCCTGGCTGTCGATCTTCGGTAACACCGCGCTGGACCTGGTGATCAACCAGGGCGCCGTCGAGCTGGGCAAGACCGCGCTCGAACAGCCGTCGATGTCGATCTACCAGCTGCTGGAATTCTTCCCGGCCGCCAAGATCGTCATCGGTGTGGCGGTGTTCGTCGGCTTCGTGCTGTTCCTGACCCCGGCCGACTCCGGCGCGGTGATGATGGCCAACCTGTCGTGCAAAGGCGGCAAGGTCGACGAAGACGCCCCGCACTGGATGGTGGTGTTCTGGTCGGTGGTCATCACCCTGGTCACCATCGGCCTGCTGTTCGCCGGTAACTTCGAAGCCATGCAGACCATGGTGGTACTGGCCGGCCTGCCGTTCTCGGTGGTCCTGGTGCTGTTCATGTTCGGCCTGATGAAAGCCATGAAGCAGGACGTCGCGGTCGAGAGCGAGCGCGCCGAACTGGCCGCCCGTGGCCGTCGCGGCTTCAGCGAGCGCCTCAGCCAACTGGACCTGCAGCCGACCCAGGCCGTGGTCCAGCGCTTCATGGACAAGCAGGTCAGCCCGGCGCTGAAAGAAGCCGCCGAGCAGCTGCGCACCCTGGGCTTCGAAGTCGAGACCCGTGTTGGCCAGTCGCGCAACATGATGGGCCTGCGGGTGATGATGGAAGAGGGCAACCCGTTCGTCTACGAAGCCAGCCTGGACGGTTACATGGCCGCGCCGAGCGAGGCGCCGGTCGAAGGCGAGCCGGAAGTGCGCCAGCGCTTCTACCGTGCCGAGGTGTACCTGCACGATGGCAGCCAGGAATACGACCTGATGGGCTTCACCCGCGAGCAGATCGTGCGTGACGTGCTCGATCAGTTCGAAAGCCACCGCCAGTTGCTGGGGCGTGTGTACAGCTGATCACGGCTGATGTGAACAAGGGGCCCGGCGCGCAAGTGTCGGGCCCCTTGTCGTATCCGGGGGGCAATATGTAGTGCCAGTGGTGTGCGGGTGCGGGGGCATGGTGGTGGCTCATCAATGAACGGGGCCTTTTCCATGACCAACACCTCAACACCGATCTTCGACTTCAAGAACGCCGTCGCCCGGCAATTCGCCAGTCGGCCGACCTTGCGCCAGGTGGTCAGCGAGCAGCTGCTGCACGTGCTGCTCAGGGAGCTGCCATGGCTGGCCTTCGTCGAGCCGGCGCTGGAGTCCGCCGATCCGCTGATCCTGGACAGCCCGGATCCAGACACCCACTACTGGACGACCGCCCCGCTGGTGGAGGTTGTGCTGCAGGCGATGCTCGATGGTACGCCGTTGGACCTGGAGGCCATCGGCGAACGCCATCACAATCTGGGCCTGGCGGGGTCTCACCGCTTCGCCGGCTCGCACGGTGCCTGGGATACACGTCGTCTGACGGGCATCACGCCTGTGCTCAACAGGCTGCTGGCGCGACTGATCGAGCACTTCAGCCAGGCTCAGGTGAGCTATTGGAACGGGCTGGGTACATCCGGCAAGCGCCGCGATAGCTGGTTGCAGTTGCTGTTGAAAATGGCGTTGCTGCGCAACCTGCCCCTGCAGGGTCTGGACGACCAGCAGCAGGCTTGTGTCCGTGGCCTGATTCGGGGAAGTGATGATCAGCCTGCGGTGTTCGTCGTCCAGGCCAGCCTGCGTGCGGACCAGCAGCAATTCAGACGGCTCCAGCCCGGCTTGCTGGTGACGGCCGAGTGGGACGAGCGAGCGGTTGTGCTCTGGCTTGAGCCGTCGGGCCAGGTCAGGGCCTTCGATTCGCTGGACGATTTCGCCCTGGCGCTGCGTGACGAACTTGCGCTGCGCTACCGGTTCACTGCCCTGACCTGGGATCGCCACGAACTCGAGGGCGATGTATTCGCGCAGTGGAGCGCCTTGCTGCTCGGGCACATGCTCGAGCGCATCGGGCAGCTGCGTCTGCAGGGGCTGACACTGGCGCAAATGGAGGCGCTGTTCGCCGAGTTGAGCGACCCCGCGCAGTGGTTGGTGGCGGGCTACTTCGTCGAAGAAACGGGTGCGCCCGCGATACCGCCAGGCATAGCCGCCACGTCGGCCAGCACCAGCTTCGCCTATCAGTCGGCGTTGCTGGATATGGCGCTGGACCAGATTGACGCAAAGGGCGTGGCGGCGCTGGATGGGATACTCGACCTGCAGGCTTATGCCCGCCAGCAACTGCGCAAACAGATGCTCGAGGACTATCCGGTGCAAGCCAACTATTTCTCCGATGAACTGATCCTGGCGCTTGAGGTCGCAAACGGAGTTGCGGGTGGCGCAGGCGCAGGAACGGCTGGTGGCGAACCGCTGGAGTCGGCGGGCGAGCTGACCCTGACCGAGTTCGCCATCGCCAATCTCAGCTCACTGGGTGATGCCTTCATCCAAAACATCAGGCATGCCAACGGTCAGCTGATCATGCCCTGGATGACTACCGACTACGTGAAGGCACTGGTGCGCAAGGTCGATATCGGTGGCCGTTATCCCAAGTACGTGGCCGACGCCCTGGATGACCCGGCGGCCCGCCCCGAGCGCACTCGCCGCTTTGCCCGGGAGTGGCGCCAGGCGCTGCGTTTCAGCGCCTTGCAGGCGAAACTCGATCACAAGCTCAGCGAAGCGGGCCTGCAGTGTGTCATCGATCTGTGCAAAAGACCTTGGCGACAAGAGCTTGAAGGCAAGCGGCCTGATGCCGCTCACCTTCAAACGGCAGCCGACTTCCAGCCGGCATGATCGGGTCCAGGGCATGTTCGTACTGTTTTCGACCGAGCCCCGTGTGGTGCTGCTCTACCGCCCGCTGTACGCGGATGAACCGCTACGGCAGTTCTCCAGCCTCGATGCGCTGATGGCGGCCATCCGCGAATCGGGCCCGCTGCAGGCGAGCATCCTGGCCTGGATGGATGAGCATGCTCGGCCGATCTACGACAAGGGTGGGTTCGCAGAGCCCCACGTCGTGCATCTTGGTATTGATCCTTTCCAACTACCCGAAAGGCCCGAGCCAGCCCGGTTGGACGGGGTGCTGTGGCTAGACGATGTGGATGAAAAATTGTACGCGGCAAATCGGGCGCTACTTTTGGACATGGCCGAGAAGCAGAGCACGTCCACTGCCGAAAGCCGTTGGGCGGTGCTCGGCAAAGGCGCCTGGCTGCTGTTCGATACCGCCACGGTGCTGATGAGTGGGCCGATCGCCACGGTTGCCTGGTTGATCCAGGCCCTTGATAGCCTGCGTGGCGATGGCCAGGCGCTGGCGCAAGGTGGCGCGTTCGAGCGCTCCACGGCCGCCGTCGACCTGGTCATCAACCTTGGCATGGCGCTGTTGCATGCGCGACTGCCGAAGGGCCGCCAGGCAGTGCCGCGGCGCTTGCTCCAGGCCACCGGCTTCGAAGGACCTCCCACCCAGGACGGTGGCTATGCGGCGGCCAGGGTCGAGCCGGCCCAAGGCAAGGTGGGTATGCCGGGGCCACTGCCGCGTGCCGCCACGGGTTTGCAGCTCGACCTGAGCTGGCGCGGCAACCAGGGGTTCAACTGGCTTGCCCCGGAGCAACGCAAGGCCTTGATGGCCATGCGTGCGAGTGTTCCGCTGGCGGGCTTGCAGCCCTCGCTAGCCGGGCTGTACACGGTCGACGGGCGGCACTATGTCTCGATGCTGGGGGAGGTCTTCGCCGTCAGTGTGGAAGGCGATGACATCCGGATTGTCGACGGCGCGCGGCAGCCGGGGCCGTGGCTGGTCTTCGAGCAAGGTGCCTGGCGCATCGATACCCGGCTGCGCCTCGGTGGTGGCATGCCCGGCGGGCGTCTCGAGCGGCAGTTCGCCAGGCTGCGAGTCGCCACCCACAAATTGACCGATCAGGCAAACCGGGAGCTGCAAACGTTCGGCCGCTTCAGCCAGGAAGTCGTCACGGTCCAGGAGCGTCTTCAGCATCTGGAAAGGTTGAGGATTCAGGAAAGGGGCAGGCGACTCGCAGCTGAGGAGCACGAGGATGACACGTTCGACAGGGCCGCCTCCGACCGGATCATGGCGTCTTATGATCAGCGCATCGCCGCGCTCGCTGGCGAACTGGACGCCAAGCGCCTGCAAGCCGTCGCCCAGGCCGAAGCGGTGGTCCGCCTGGATCGCGAGCACTGCGGTGTCCTGCAGAGCATGCTCGAGCCCAAGTACGGAACCTTCCGCAAGCCGGGCTTCGCACAGACCCTCGGCCTGCATCGGGCCACGCTGACGGCTGCGCTGCTGCGCAACAGCGATTTCATCCTGGGTGAGCTGCAGCACCTTGCGAACTTTCCGCGCATGACCGAGTTGGCGGCGCAGTTCGATGACGGTGTAGGCGCCCATGTGCGCGACGAGTACCGGCATTTTCGCGTGGAGCTGGCGAAGGTCGTCGACCTCCAGGAGCGCATGCTGGTCGCGCAAGGTGGCCTGGATGAGTTGCTGGCCGAGGTCCCCGACGACCTTGACTTCGGCATTGCCGGAACCCGGCGAACGGTCGCCCGGTTGATAGCCGAGCGTACCTTCACCGTTGTCGATCTTCGCTTCCATCACGCCCTGAACCTGGCAGACCTGGCATTGCACCTGGACTCGCAAAATGGCCGGCATCAACTGCTGAGGTACCGCGACGATCTGGCGGGCACCACACTCAGGAGCGCCGCCACGGCCCATGGCGAGTCGCTGATGTCCAACCTGGGCGTGGCCGATCGCATCAGCATTCTCCAGGAAGCGTGGGACGCCTATGCGGCGGCGATCATCAATGCGCTGCACCTGGAGCGCACGGGCGGCGACCTGGTGGAAGTCGACCGGCTTCAGCGCTACCGGACCCATATGCAACTGCTCAAGGATGATGCCGGCCGCCGTCTGGTGGATGCCCTTGCGGAGCAGGACGGCGCGCCAGGGTTGATCAAGCGAGTGCCTTATCCGCGCACCGAGGAGTTGCAGCGGGCCGTGCGCACCCGTGAAGGCCTGCTGGTCATCGGGACTGAAGTGCAGGGGCAGGCGGGGACACTGCTCGAGGTGCGTGACCCGATCAGCAAGGCGGTCCTGCAGGTCTTCGACTTCAAGGACGGTGACTGGGTGGAGCGCGAAGGTGATGGGGCAGAGGCCGGTGCCGAGGAAGAGGGCACGGAGCAAGCCAAGGCTCTGGTGCAGGGGCTGCTGAAGGATAGCGAAGACGTGCTGGCCATCGCCCGGGCCTATGTGAAGGATGACGTCAATGGACGCATGCTGGAGCGCATGCTCAAACGCCAGGCCGACCGCTTGCAAGGTACGGCCGCGCTCCTGGCCGGGCAGGGAGCGGCTGAAGCGCTGGTGGGCGCCTTGAATGCCGCGGTGAGCGACCTGCAGGCGCAGATGAAGCGGCTGCTGACCGAGCTGTACGACAAGACCTGCTATCCATCTGCGCACGGGCTGCGCTTTCTCCATGCCCAGGGATTGATCAAGGTGGACTACATCAGGCGTGATACCTCGGCCACTACCAGCCCGTTCGACGAGTTCAGGGTAACCCGCCTGGAAGCCCCAGGGGAAACCAGGGGGCGCAGCCTCTGGGCGGCGCATTTCCACCTGCCCTCCCAGGCAGCGCCGCTCGAGGCGTTCACCCATGGGCACCTGAAGGTCTGGAGCCAGCGTTTTCTGGGCAGACAGTACGAGGCCGTCAGCGGTGAGCGGGTGCACAGGGGGCGCCTGACTGCCAGCGATGTGGCAGGGATCATTCCCTTGGCTTGAGGGGGCGGCCCTGCCTGAGCGGCGCAGGCAGGGCCTGAAATCAATGGCCGTGCACCGGCAGCAGTTCGCTGTGGGTCGACGCCACTTGTCCGTCGATGTCGATGGCGCGGCTACAGAGCGTGGCCGGCAGGCGTGAGGCCGGGATAACCTGAGCGGGTGTCAGGGCGCGGCGGTAACCGAAGGCGTTGTCGCAGTCCATCCGGTCCGCGGCGCCGTACTTGACCAGGTAGTGGCTCAGGTAGGGCTGCCTGGTCTGCCAGTTGAGCATGACGTGGCCTTGCTCGTGGCGATCAAGGGTGTAGCGGATTTGCGGAAGACCTGCCGGAATCACCTCGACAGGCAGGCTAAGGGCGTTGGCCAGCAGGGCCGGGTAGGGACGCTGATCCGGCGATTGCACGCCGACCAGACACAGGTAGTAGCGGCCCGGCTCGCTGGCGATCGAGTTGTCGATGCGCCGTTCGCTGGCGGGGATCGTGCCGCTGTAGCCGGCCGCGTCCTCGCACTCGAGTGCATCGCGTACCTGCTTGTAGCGGTAGCGCGGGGTGTCGATGTCGAGGGCCAGGTCCCAGGTGGCGGCGGATGAGCCGTTGCCGAGCCGCCTGAGCAAGCGGGCCCGCCCTTTCTGAGTGATTTGGAAGGCGGGCAGCAGGATGCAGCGTTCGAGGCTCAGATCGGCGTGGCCTTGGTGAAAGCAACCGAGTACACGCTGGACCGGGATGGCGTAATTGTTTTGCGTCGCTCCGACGGGCACGCTGTTGACGACGCTGACCAAGTGTCCGCTGACCTGGTCGATCACCGCGCTGCCTGATGCGCCTTTGCCGCCGGAGGGGCAGTCATTGACCTTGAGCCTGCGCCATACCCAGGGAAACTCGGTCACGCTGGCCTGGTCCTGTTCTGTGCATTGGGCCGCGCGCAGTCCGAGGTCTGGCCTGCCGGCCTCGCCCACCATCACCACCGCGCTGCCTGATGCTGGACTGACGCCAAGCGCCAGCGGCTGGATGCCTGCGGCCATCACCTGAGCGAGGCTGGCGTCCAGTTCCAGCAGCGCCAGGTCGCTGCCTTGCATGCTGCTCCACAGCGTGCGCTTGAGGGCGAATGTCGGGCGAGCATCCGGGGTGTCGGCGAAGTAGTTGAAGGTGATGCTGCCCTGCGCCGGCTGATCGTGGATGATCCGGCCATTGCGAGTCTCCAGGCAGTGGCCGCTGGTCAGCAGGTAAGCGGGGCCTGTCGTGGTGGATGCGGGGCCGCGGCTGTCGATCAGCGTGGCGATGCATTGGCGGCCGCGCTCCATGTTAAGGCGGCCGATGCCGCTCCAATGGGCGTGCTCGCCCTGGGCGTTTTTCAGCAGTGTGGGTGTGTCGCTGGTGGCGGCGAGGGTTTCGGTCGCGGCCCAGAGCATCGTCAGGGCAAGCAGAGAGGTGGCTTTGGTCGACATCGGTTGAGCTCCTGTATGGATTACCGATGCGAGCGTGCCTGCGGGGAAGGGGCGCCAGGTGGTGCTTATGGATATGCGCGGTACGTTGGCTGTGGCGGCATAGGTATCACCAGCGTGGGAGCGGGCTTGGCCCGCGATGCCCTGCCAGCACCGGCCTAGCCGGTGATCGCGGGGCTAGCCCGCTCCCACGTTGGTCTGGATCGGGCGACGCCTCAGCGATTGCTGTAGCGACCCTGGTGACCATGGGCGGGCATGGCCTGATTGCCGCGTTCGGCGATCATCTGCGGTAGACCGATCAACTCGATGCCCTGGGCCTTGAGTCGGGGGATTTCACGGGCCAGTACCTCAAGCGTCTGCGGGTAGGGGTGGCCGATCAGTACCGCAGAGCCTTGTTTGCGGGCCTGGGCGATACCCAGCTGCAATTGTCCGCTGATCGCCTCCGTGGTGCGCACGTCATCGAGGAACACATCCCGTGAGACATGGGCCAAGCCCAATGCCTGGGCCTCTGCCGCCGCCACAGTGGCGGCGCTGGTGCGGCTGTCGACGAAGAACAGGTGGCGGCGTTGCAGCTCTTCCATCAGCCAGCGCATCGGTTCGCGCTGGGCGGTCATGCGGCTGCCCATGTGGTTGTTGATACCCGCGACGTAAGGCACCTTGGCCAAGGCAGCGTCCAGGCGTCGGGCCAGCTCCTCGATCGGCGTGCCGGGGTGCCAGGCGTAGGGACCGGTGGCCGGGTCCATGGGCATGTGCAGGATCACCGTGCGTCCGGCCTTGTGGGCCTGGCGGGCGAACTCGGTGGCGTGCGGGGTGTCGGGCATGATCGCCATGGTGACCGGCCCGGGCAGGGCGAGGGTGCGGCTGTCACGCTCGCTGCTCTGTCCCAGATCGTCGATGATGATGCTCATGTAGGCCTTGCCCGGCGCCGCCTGGGCGGTACCGAGCATGAGGCAGAACAGCGTGAACAGCAGGTAACGCATGGGAAGCGGTCAGTCGCCCTTGGTGATGTTCAGGCCCTTGAGCAGGCTGAGGGCCTGGCTGAGCTGGAAGTCGTTGTCCTGTGGGCGATCCTTGCGCTTGCTGCTGCCGCTTGGGCGGTCGGCACCGCCGTTGCCGTTGCCCAGGTGGCCCTGCAGGTCGGCTTCCTTGAAGTTGTCGTTGTCGGCCTCGGCGGTAAGCTTGGCCGGACGCACCTCGATGTCCGGGACGATGCCCTGGGCCTGGATCGAGCGGCCGTTGGGGGTGAAATACAGTGCGGTGGTGAGCTTCAGCGCACGGTCGTTGGCCAGCGGCAGCACGGTCTGTACCGAGCCCTTGCCGAAGCTGTCGGTGCCCATCAGCACGGCGCGCTTCTGGTCCTGCAGGGCGCCGGCGACGATTTCCGAGGCCGAGGCGCTGCCGCCGTTGATCAGCACCACCAGCGGCACGCCTTCGCTGGCGTCGGCCGGGTCGGCGGAGTAGCGCAGCTCGGAGTTGGCGATGCGGCCCTTGGTGTAGACGATCAGGCCCTTGGTGAGGAAATGGTCGGCCACTTCCACCGCCGACTGCAACACACCGCCGGGGTTGTTGCGCAGGTCCAGGACCACGCCGCGCAGCTTCTTGCCGTTGTCCTTGCGCAGCTTGGCCAGGGCCTTGCCCACCTCGTCGCCGGTCTTGACCTGGAACTGGGTGATGCGGATGTAGCCGTAGTCGTTCTCCAGCAGCTGACTCTTGACGCTCTTGACCTGGATCACCGCGCGGGCAAGCGTCACGTCGAACGGCGTGCCGCCGTCGCGCACCAGGGTCAGGGTGATCTTCTCGCCGATCTTGCCGCGCATCTTGTCCACGGCCTCGGTCATGGTCTGGCCACGGGTCGGCGCGCCGTTGATCTTGACGATCAGGTCGCCGGCCTCGATGCCGGCGCGGGAGGCCGGGGTGTCGTCGATGGGCGAGACCACCTTGACGAAGCCGTCTTCCATGCCCACTTCGATGCCCAGGCCGCCGAACTCGCCGCTGGTGCTTTCCTGCAGCTCCTGGAAATCCTCGGGGCCGAGGTAGGCAGAGTGTGGGTCAAGGTTGCTGAGCATGCCCTTGATGGCGTTCTCCAGCAGGGTCTTGTCGTCCACAGGCTCCACATAGGCGGCCTTGATGCGGTCCATGACCTCGGCAAAGGTGCGCAGCTCTTCAAGCGGCAGCGGCGCCTTGGCGGTCACCTCGGTGGCCGGCACCGCAGCCGGCTTGGCCGCTGGCTTGGCCGGCTCGGCAGCAACGGCCAGGGGCGCGCCGATGACCAGGGCGATGGTCAGGGCCAGCTGGGTGAGGCGAGGCGAGTGCAGCATGTCGAACGAACTCCTGATCCTGTTGGTGCTCCCGTCGGGAGCATCGGCGCCGCCGTTTCGTGGGCGGCGCCGTAAAAGTAGCATTATCCAGTGTCCTGTCTCGGAAATAAGCTGTTCACTTTTGGCGGCGTCTTGGGCGCCCGGCCGGCGTTGCCACTCCTCGCCATAGCCCTGCTATGACTCGTCGCGGCGCCTTGGCCGAACACCCAAGCCACTCGCCAAAAGAGAACGTATTTCCGAGACAGGACACTAGCCTCGGCACCATTGCGCAGGGTCGGTGGGCCGGCCCTGCTGGCGAATCGCGAAGTACAGGCCGGCGTTGTCCTGGCCACCGCTGTCGCCGACGGTGGAGATGGCATCGCCGGCCTTGACGATATCGCCGGCGCTCTTGAGCAGGCTCTGGTTGTGGCCGTACAGGCTCAGGTAGCCATTGCCATGGTCGAGAATGACCAGAAGTCCAGCGCCGCGCAACCAGTCGGCGAACACCACGCGCCCGCCGTGCACGGCGCGCACCTGGGTGCCGGCGCTGGCGCCGATCATCACCCCGTCCCACTTGGCCCGGGCATCGCCGCCGCGGGTATCGCCGAAACGCGCCAGCAATCGACCATTGACCGGCCATGGAAGTTTGCCCCGGGCCGCAGAAAAAGCGCCGCCGTAGCTGGCGCCATCGCTGGAAACCACCGGGCCGAGGGTGGTGCGGGCCTTTTTCGGCGCCTCCTCGGGCTCCTGGGCACGTGCCGCCGCGGCCAGGGCCTGCTCCTTGTGGCGTTTTTCTTCTTCCTGCCTGGCCAGCAGGGCGCGCTGGCGTGCTTCCTCGGCCTCGCGGGCCTGACGGGCCAGGGTTTCCTCGATGGTCTTGAGCACCTTGCCCAGGTCGGCCTGGTCCTGCTCGCGGCTCTGCAGCTTCTGGTCGCGCTCTTTCATGTCGCTGTTGAGCTTGGCCAGCACCTGCTGGCGCTTGTCGCGCTCGGCCACCAGCGCCTGACGGCGGCCGTCAAGGTCGGCGCGTTGGGTCAGCAGCTGTTCCTGCTGGCGGGCGATGTCCTGCTCGACGTTGGCCAACTGGCGCAGGGTCTCGTTGAAGGCGCGCAACTGGTCCATGCGCGCCTTGCTGAGGTAATCGTAATAGGTGAGGGTACGGGCGAACTTCTCGGGGTTCTGCTGGTTCAGCAGCAGCTTGAGGTATTCCTCGCGGCCATTGTTCTGGTAGGCCGAACGGGCCTGGATGGCAATCAGGCGTTGCTGTTCAACGCGGGCGCTCTGGAGTTTTTTTTTCTCGTGATCAAGGCGCTCCAGCTCGCCCTCGGTCTTTTTTAGTTCTTGCTGCAGTGCCTCCACCTGTTTCTCGAGGGTGCCGATATCGGTCTCGGTGGACTTGAGGTCTTTCTGCACGCCGGCTTTCTCCTCCTGGAGCTTGCCCAGCATCTTCTTCAGCTCGGCGATGTCCTGGCGGGTGGCGTCCAGCTGCTGCTGGGTCTGCGCGCGCTCGTCGGCGAAGGCCGGGGTGAGCAGGCATGACAGGGCTAGTAAGAGGAGGGCGCGGAGCATGGGGTTTGGCGTACCGGGGATGGAGACTGGCCTAGTATGCCCTTGCGGGCCTGCAAAAAAAACGCCCCGCGGCATGTGCGGCGGGGCGTTGGTCTGGAATTCATGCGTAAATGTCGTCGCAACACGCGTGGGAGCGGGCTTGCCCCGCGATCGCATTCGCGGGGCAAGCCCGCTCCCACGCAGTGATTACAGGTCGACCAGGATCGAGGTGCCGGTCATCTCGACCGGCTTTTCCAGCCCCAGCAGCTTGAGCATGGTCGGCGCCACATCGGCCAGCACGCCGCCTTCGCGGACCTTGACCTGGCGCTTGCCGACATAGATGAACGGCACCGGCTCGCTGGTATGGGCGGTGTGCGCCTGGCCGGTGCACTCGTCTTCCATCTGCTCGACGTTTCCGTGGTCAGCGGTGATCAGCGCTTCGCCGCCGACCTTGTCCAGGGCTTCGACGATACGGCCGACGCAGATGTCCAGGGCTTCGACGGCCTTGACCGCCGCTTCGAACACGCCAGTATGGCCGACCATGTCGCCGTTGGCATAGTTGACCACGATCACGTCATAACGCTGCTGCTCGATGGCCTCGACGATGCGGTCGGTGACCTCGGGAGCGTTCATTTCCGGCTGCAGGTCGTAGGTGGCGACCTTCGGCGACGGGATCAGGATGCGTTCTTCGCCTTCGAACGGCTCTTCGCGACCACCGGAGAAGAAGAAGGTGACATGGGCGTACTTCTCGGTCTCGGCGATACGCAGCTGGGTCTTGCCGTTCTTCGCCAGGTATTCGCCCAGGACATTGTCCAGACTGGACGGGGCAAACGCGGCAGGCGCCGGAATTTTCGCCGAATACTGGGTCAGGCCGATGTAAGCCGCCAGCTTGGGCAGGCGTGCGCGTGGGAATTCGTTGAAGTCCGGCTCGACGAATGCCCGGGACAGCTCGCGTGCACGGTCGGCGCGGAAGTTCATGAAGATGACCGCGTCGCCATCCTCGACCTTGACGGCTTCGCCAATGCGCGTGGCCTTGACGAACTCGTCGTTCTCCTCGCGGGCGTAGGCGGCTTGCAGGCCGGCGAGGGCGCTGTCGGCGGTGAATTCGGCGGTGCTGTCGACGATCAGGTTGTAGGCGGCTTGTACGCGATCCCAGCGGTTGTCGCGGTCCATGGCGTAGTAGCGGCCAATCAGGCTGGCGATGCGGCCCTTGCCCAGGCGGGCGAAGGTGGCGTCGAGCAGTTCGATGGACGACTGGGCGCTGCGCGGCGGGGTGTCGCGGCCGTCGAGGAAGGCGTGCAGGTAGATCTTCTCGGCGCCACGCTGCGCGGCCAACTCGGCCATGGCGATCAGGTGGTCCTGGTGGCTGTGCACGCCGCCGTCGGAGAGCAGGCCGAGGATGTGCACGGCCTTGCCGGCGCCGACGGCCTTGTCCACCGCGCCGCCGAGCACGGGGTTTTCAAAGAATTCGCCGTCACGGATGGCCTTGGTCACCCGGGTGAAGTCCTGGTACACCACGCGGCCGGCGCCGAGGTTCATGTGACCGACTTCGGAGTTGCCCATCTGCCCGTCGGGCAGCCCCACGTCCATGCCGGAACCGGAGATCAGGCCATGCGGCTGGGTGGCGCGCAGGCGGTCGTAGACCGGCGTGTTGGCAGCGAAGATGGCGTTGTATTCGGGGCTTTCGCTGTGACCGAAGCCATCCAGGATGATCAGGACCAGGGGTTTAGGCGTACTCGTCATCAATCAAACTCACGGTTGTTCAAAGATGATAAAGACACGCATTTTAGGGCAAATCCGCCAGCGACGGCGAATATTCCTCCCCTTGCCCGACAGGCGCGGTCAGGCATGCAACATGAAGACGCGTTTACCGCCAGCCCGGTGGGCTTTGGCGGTCATGGGGCGCTGTGTATACTGGCCGCCATTTTCAATCGCCTGGAACACCCCTGATGGTTGCTCACCTGATTCAATTCGCGACAGATCACTACATCCTGGTGGCCATTTTCGTCGTCCTGCTGGTCCTGCTGCTGATCAATGAAGTCCGCCGTGGCGGCCAGAGCCTGAGCAACGGCCAGCTGACCGCGCTGGTCAACGCCGACAAGGCCGTGGTGATCGATATCCGTACCGCCAAGGAATACTCGGCCGGGCATATCGTCGGTGCGCTGAACATTCCCCAGGACAAAGTCGCCGGCCGCATGAGCGAGCTGGAAAAACACAAAGAGAAGACCCTGATCGTCGTCGACGCGATGGGCCAGCAGTCCGGCACCCTGTGCCGCGAACTGCTCAAGGCTGGTTACACCGCCGCCAAGCTCAGCGGTGGCGTTTCCAGCTGGAAAGCCGATAACCTGCCCCTGGTGAAGTGATATGAAGCCCGTCATCGTCTATTCCAGCGACTACTGCCCCTACTGCATGCGCGCCAAGTACCTGCTCGAGAGCAAGGGCGTGGCGTTCGAGGAGATCAAGGTCGACGGCAAGCCCCAGGTTCGCGCCGAAATGAGCCAGAAGGCCGGCCGTACCTCGGTGCCGCAGATCTGGATCGGCAGCACGCACGTCGGTGGATGCGATGACCTCTATGCCCTGGAGCGCGCGGGCAAGCTCGACGCGCTGCTGGCGGCCTGATTCGCACTGCATTCAAGAACATTAGGAAAAGGATCTGCCATGACCGAGCAACAGACCAACGGCGCCACTGACGCCACCGCTCCACAATTCTCCCTGCAGCGCATCTACGTGCGCGATCTGTCGTTCGAGGCCCCGAAAAGCCCGCAGATCTTCCGCCAGCAGTGGGAGCCGAGCGTCTCGCTGGACCTGAACACCCGTCAGAAAGCCCTGGAAGGCGACTTCCACGAAGTCGTGCTGACCCTGTCGGTGACCGTCAAGAATGGTGACGAAGTGGCCTTCATCGCCGAAGTGCAGCAGGCCGGCATCTTCCTGATCGCCAATCTGGACGCGTCCTCGATGAGCCACACCCTCGGCGCGTTCTGCCCGAACATCCTGTTCCCGTACGCCCGCGAGACCTTGGACAGCCTGGTGACCCGTGGCTCGTTCCCGGCGCTGATGCTGTCGCCGGTCAACTTCGACGCCCTGTACGCGCAAGAAATGCAGCGCATGCAGGAAGCCGGTGAAGTGCCGACCGTGCAGTGATTGCTGCAACGATAAAGGGCGACTTCGGTCGCCCTTTTTTGTTCGTCGGTGTGTCAGTCATCGCGGGGCAAGCCCGCTCCCACGAAAGCTCTTCAGGCGTGGGAGCCAGGCGTGGGAGCGGCGGTGCGCCGATGCGACTTGCCCCGCGATAGGTCCTTTCAGGCAAACCCCTGCTGCCGCCACGCCTCGTACACCGTCACCGCCACGGTATTGGACAGGTTCAGGCTCCGGCACCCTGGCCGCATCGGCAGGCGCAGGCGCTGCTCGGGGGCCAGGCTGTCCAGCACCTCGGCCGGCAGGCCACGGCTTTCAGGCCCGAACAGGAAAGCGTCGCCTGGCTGGTACTCGACCTCATGGAACGGGTGCGAGCCCTTGGTGGTGAAGGCGAACAGCCTTGGCTGATTCAGGCTTTCCAGGCATTCGGCCAGGCTTTGGTGACGCTTGAGCGTGGCATACTCATGGTAGTCCAGCCCTGCCCGGCGCAGGCGCTTGTCGTCCAGTTCGAAGCCGATCGGCTCGATCAGGTGCAGGTCGCAGCCACTGTTGGCGCACAGGCGGATGATGTTGCCGGTATTCGGCGGAATTTCTGGTTGAAAAAGGATGACGTGAAACATGCACGGCTCCAAGCATGAAGATGACGGGCATTCTACCCCCGAACCCGACCCGCGTTCGAAGGCCTTCCCGCGGGTGATCCTGTCGCTGGCCATCGTCGGGCTGATGGTCGGCATGATGATCGGGCGCCTGACCACTCCGGAGGAGCGGGTGCTCGAGCAGGTGCAGGTGGTGCAGGATGGCCTGGACCTGTGGTTCAACGAAGAGGCCAGGCTGCATGGCGAGAACGTCCAGGGCACCGTGGCCATCGTGTTCGAGGCCCAGGGCAAGGTACAGCGTGGCCAGCTGAGCCTGCAGGGCAAGCCGGTGGGCTGGCGCCTGCAGAAGAGCGAGGAAGGGCTGGTGCTGACCGTGGTGGCCGCACGCCCCCTGCGTGGCGAGTGGAACGCGACGGAGGAGGCGGGGCGCTGGCGGGTGCAGGTGAGGCTGCACGAATAAAAGAGGGGATTTCCCGGCCTGCCTGTACCGAGGTCCCCAAAACTGGAGGTACTGGGTACCTAGCAGGGAGCGTGCCAGGTCTGGTACAGGCCCAGAAATGCGGTGTTCCGGCCACTCTTTGAGGAGTTTTGAAGGCAAATCTGCCTTTTGCTGGTGCGCGCAGCACAGCAACGGTGCAAATGGGCTCTATCCCGGTAGAAGGGAGGGAGGCGCGGTAGGCACCTGTCGAACCTGATAAATTTGCCAGTACCGGACACTGCCAGCCTCGGTTAGCTTTTGACTCATGATTCATGGTCCTGCGGGAGTGACTGTTCATGAGTTTGTACTTGCCGATGCTTGATCACCAGCGATCACCGTTTGGGGGGAGCAATTTCTCCAGAGCATATACGCCCTATGGTGCTACTACCGTTTCAGATGGGCCGATGCTCGGTTTTTGCGGACAACCTGGCGATAGGGAGACGGGCAGCTATCCATTGGGAAATGGCCGACGTTGTTATTCTGCAGGGGTGCTGCGTTTTCAATCGCCAGATCAGTTAAGTCCATTTGGTAAGGGCGGGATAAATGCATATATCTATTGCAGTGGTGATCCTGTCAATCGTTGGGACCCTAGTGGGCAGACACTAGAGCTGGTGTTAGCGACCACGTTGAACTTGGTCACTGCCAGGGATGCAGGAAAGAACCTGCATCAGACCCTTCATGCGAGGGCTGATATACAGCTTATGCAACGCAACTCCACCGATCCCGCTGTCCTGAATCAGGTGAAGCCAACGTTGACAAGAGAGGTTGGCGAAACAAGCGCTGTTGCCGTACCTGTGCTTGGAGCTGCTGCCGCTGTGGTTGGCCTCGCCGGTGGGCCGGCGATTCCGGCCGTGGGATTGGTTAGTGTGGGGGTCGGCCTGGCGGCATGGGGGATCGGAAAATTAGCAAAAAGGCGCGAAAACAAACAGGCAAAAGACCCGCACTATTACATTAAGAATAAGACGGGAAAGGAAGCTAATAGAGTGATAGCCATACAGAATGAAATTAAAGCTGGGATTAACGAAGATATTGCTCAGGGTAGGTGGCCGAAGTCAACTGAAGGTGAACGTTTGGTTGACGCCGCGTTTCGTGAAGTAGTGGAGGCAGGTAATCAATTGAGGGATTTAAGCTGACCTCCTTAGTCATGCTCAAAGTAGTCATGAGATCTCAGACAAATCGGAACTGGTTTCTGGATGCAGCTGGTCCAGGAGGGCCATGACTGGCCCTCTCTTTTATTAAGCGCAATCAAAAATTAGTGCTCATCACCTTCATCATCATCCCCCCCATCCACCTTCATCCCCAACTCCTTGATCTTGCGCGTCAAGGTATTTCGCCCCCACCCCAGCAACAACGCCGCATCACGACGACGCCCGGCCGTATGCTTGAGTGCGGTCTCGATCATGATCCGCTCGAAACTGGGCACGGCGCTGTCGAGCAGGCTCGACTGGCCACGGGCCAGGGCCTGGTCGGCCCACTGGCGCAGGGCCTGCTCCCAGTTGGTCACCGGCGCTGCGTCCTGGGGCAGGTTGAGCAGTTCCGGCGGCAGGTCGCCGACCAGCACTTCGCGGCTGGAGGCCATCACGGTGATCCAGCGGCAGGTGTTCTCCAACTGGCGTACGTTGCCCGGCCAGGGCAGGTTGCGGATGAACTCCTCGGTCTCCGGCTTGAGCAGCTTGGGTTCCACCGCCAGCTCCTGGGCGGCGCGGCCGAGGAAGTGGCGGGCCAGGGCCGGGATGTCCTCGCGTCGGTCCGCCAGGCGCGGGATATGGATGCGGATCACGTTGAGGCGGTGGAACAGGTCTTCACGGAACTTGCCGGCCTGCACCAGCGACTCGAGGTTCTGGTGGGTGGCGGCGATGATGCGCACGTCCACCTTCACCGGCACATGGCCGCCGACCCGGTAGAACTCGCCATCTGCCAGTACCCGCAGCAGGCGGGTCTGGGTGTCGGCGGGCATGTCGCCGATCTCGTCGAGGAACAGCGTGCCGCCGTCGGCCTGCTCGAAACGGCCGCGGCGCAGGTTGGCGGCGCCGGTGAAGGCGCCTTTTTCATGGCCGAACAGCTCGGATTCCATCAGGTCCTTGGGGATCGCCGCCATGTTCAGGGCGATGAACGGCGACGCCGCACGCGGGCTGTGGCGGTGCAGGGCGTGGGCCACCAGCTCCTTGCCCGTGCCGGACTCACCGTTGATCAGCACGGTGATGTTGGAGTGGCTTAGGCGACCGATGGCGCGGAACACCTCCTGCATCGCCGGCGCTTCGCCGATGATTTCGGGCGTGCGGGCCAGCGCCTGGGGCACTTCCAGGGCTTGCTGCTCCTGGGCATGCTGGTTTGCGCGCTTGACCAGCGACACCGCCTCGTCGACATCGAACGGCTTGGGCAGGTATTCGAAGGCGCCGCCCTGGTACGAGGCCACGGCGCTGTCCAGGTCGGAGTGGGCGGTCATGATGATCACCGGCAAGCCCGGGTGCTGTTCGCGGATCTGGGCGAGCAGGTCGAGGCCGCTGGCACCCGGCATGCGGATGTCCGAGATGATCACGTCCGGCTGCTGGCGGGCCAGCCGGCCCATGACGCCGTCGGCGCTGTCGAAGCTCTGGGTGGTCATGCCTTCCTGCTGCAGGGCCTTTTCCAGGACCCAGCGGATGGAACGATCATCATCGACGATCCAGACGGTTTCACTTCGGCTCATGGGGCGGTGGCTCCTTGTTCCAGGGGCAGGTAGATCGAGAAGGTGGTGTGGCCGGGGTGGCTCTCGCACTCGATCAGGCCCTGGTGCTGGCTGATGATGTTCTGGGTGATGGCCAGGCCCAGCCCGGTACCGTCCGGACGGCCGCTGACCATGGGATAGAAGAGGGTGTCCTGCAGTTCCGCTGGGATGCCGGGGCCGTTGTCGACGATCTCGATCCTGGCGACCAGGCGGTGGCGCACATGGCCGATGGTGAACTGGCGCACGGCGCGGCTGCGCAGGGTGATGCGGCCAAGGCGCAGCTCGTTCTGCCCGCCGATGGCCTGCATGGCGTTGCGCACGATATTGAGCACGGCCTGGATCATCTGCTCGCGGTCGATCAGCACGTCCGGCAGGCTCGGGTCGTAGTCGCGCACCAAGGTGATGCAGCCCTGGCTCTCGGCCTCGACCAGGCTGCACACGCGCTCGAGCACCTCGTGGATGTTGGTCATGGCCAGCGACGGCAACTTGTTCGAGCCGAGCATGCGGTCGACCAGGTTACGCAGGCGGTCGGCCTCTTCGATGATCACGTTGGTGTAGTCGCGCAGGCTCTCTTCCGGCAGTTCGCGGGCCAGCAACTGGGCCGCGCCGCGGATGCCGCCGAGGGGGTTCTTGATCTCGTGGGCCAGGCCGCGCACCAGCATCTTGGTGGTCTCCTGCTTGCTCAGCTGGGCCTCTTCCTTGGTGATGCGCAGCAGCCGGTCGCGAGGATGCACCTCCAGCAACAGCAGGGTCTGGCCTAGATGCAGGATGGGGGTCACGGCATAGTCGACGGTGATGGTCTGGCCGGTCAGCGAGGTCAGCTGCGCTTCACGCTTGGTGAACGGGTGCGCCTGCTCCACCGCCTGGCGCAGCGAATTGAGCGCCTCGGTCGATTCGGTGAACAGCTCGCTGATGAACTGCCCGTGGCTGCGCTGGCCGCTGACGGCCAGCAGCATCTCCGCCGCCGGGTTCATGTACTCCAGGCGCAGTTCGGCATTGAGCAGCAGCGTGGCCGTGGTCAGGTTGTCCAGGAGCAGACGGTGCTGTGCATCGCTGATGGTCATGGGGCGTCGTTGACCTCTTTTGGCACATGGGCTGGCGCGGGTGGTGCGCTTGGTACCGTGAAAATGCAAGAAACAAACCAAGGCTCCGAAAAGAAGCGAGAAACCCGGATAAACACCTGTTATTGCGCAAATTCGGAACAGAAAGTCCAGGTTAAACGTTTCACTTGAACCATATTGGGGTGCATCACGGGGCATGCCCGAAAATAGTGCACCAATATAGAGCATAGCCCGGAGGGTGAGGTTTTGATTTTGGCTGGGAGCCAATGGCCTCCGCGCGGGTGAGCCCGCTCCCACAGAGGGCGTGCGGTTTGCCCCCGAGGGATTCGATCCGGAAATGAAAACGGCCTCCCGAGGGAGGCCGTCCTGATGTCATCGACGCGGGGCGCCGATCAGATCAGCAGCTGTAGTACAGCTCGTATTCCAGCGGGTGCACGAAGGTGCGGACCTTGATCTCTTCTTCGCTCTTCAGCTCGATGAAGGCATCGATGAAGTCGTCGGAGAACACGCCGCCCTTGGTCAGGAACGCACGGCCCTTGTCCAGCTCTTCCAGGGCTTCCTTCAGGCTGCCGCACACCTGCGGGATGTCCTTGGCCTCTTCAGGCGGCAGGTCGTACAGGTTCTTGTCGGCGGCATCGCCTGGGTGGATCTTGTTCTGGATGCCGTCCAGGCCGGCCATCAGCAGGGCCCGCGAAGGCCAGGTACGGGTTGGCCGATGGGTCCGGGAAGCGTGCTTCGATACGGCGGGCTTTCGGGCTGCCGACGTAAGGAATACGGATCGAGGCGGAACGGTTGCGCGCCGAGTAGGCCAGCATCACCGGGGCTTCGAAACCTGGGACCAGACGCTTGTAGGAGTTGGTCGACGGGTTGGTGAAGCCGTTCAGGGCCTTGCCGTGCTTGATGATGCCGCCGATGAAGTACAGGGCGGTATCGGACAGGCCGGCATAGCCTTCGCCGGAGAAGGTGTTCTTGCCGTCTTTCCAGATCGACATGTGCACGTGCATGCCCGAGCCGTTGTCGCCGTACAGAGGCTTGGGCATGAAGGTGGCGGTACGGCCGTAGGCGTCGGCAACGTTGTGCACGACGTATTTCAGGGCCTGTACTTCGTCAGCTTTCTTCACCAGGGTGTTGAACTTGACGCCGATTTCGTTCTGGCCGGCAGTCGCCACTTCGTGGTGGTGGACTTCGACGGTCTGGCCCATTTCTTCCAGGGCGTTGCACATGGCAGTGCGGATTTCGTGGTCGTGGTCGAACGGCGGAACCGGGAAGTAGCCGCCTTTCACGCCCGGACGGTGGCCTTTGTTGCCGCCTTCGACGTCAGCGCCGGTCATCCACGAGCCTTGCTCGGAGAAGATCTTGAACATCGAGCCGGAGATGTCCGACTGGAACTTCACTTCGTCGAAGATGAAGAACTCAGGCTCGGGGCCTGCGAATACGGTGTCACCGATGCCGGTGCTCTTCAGGTACTCTTCGGCGCGCTTGGCGATGCCGCGCGGGTCGCGATCGTAGCCCTGCATGCTCGACGGATCGACGATATCGCAGGTGATGATCAGGGTCGGCTCTTCGGTGAACGGGTCCAGCACGGCGGTGTCGTCGACCGGCATCAGGATCATGTCGGAGGCTTCGATGCCTTTCCAGCCAGCGATGGAGGAACCGTCGAACATCTTGCCGACTTCGAAGAAGTCTTCGTCCAGGCCATCGCGCGCCGGCATGGTCACGTGATGCTGAACGCCCTTGGTGTCCGTGAAACGCAGATCAATCCACTTGACGTCATGATCTTTGATGAGTTGAACCGACTTCGACATGTTGTCCTCCGGATGGTCTAGGGCGCAGTTGGCCGCTGCCCTGGAAAAAGGGTGTCGCTGGGCGCGGATAGTCGGCCAAGCGTACCTGCCTCACAAGGGAGCAAATTGCATGCCAGTGCCCAAAAATGGCGAGCGTGGGATGAAAGGGGGCGTTGGCGGGCATTTCACGAAGATGTGGAGTGTAGCCTTGCACTCATAAGATGCGTTTTTTGGTGGCCATGCACCATTATGGTGCTCTTGTGCTGGTGCGGGCCTTATCGCGGGGCAAGCCCGCTCCCGCGCAGCAGGCCGACGAGGGGTGGTGCGGCCAACATAAATCGCACCTTCTGTACAAAAGTTGCTCAAACCTTGAGCGATTTCCGCTATAATTCGCGCCCCCTATTTTCGGCAGGCCCTGCGCGCGCTGTTAAACCAATGAAACTTATCGTCAAAGTCTTCCCAGAGATCACCATCAAGAGCCGGCCGGTGCGCAAGCGCTTCATCCGCCAGCTCGCCAAGAACATCCGCAACGTGCTCAAGGACCTGGATCCCGAGCTCGCGGTTGACGGTGTCTGGGACAATCTCGAGGTGGTCACCCGCGTCGAGGACGAGAAGATCCAGCGTGAGATGATCGAGCGCCTGTCCTGCACCCCGGGTATCACCCACTTCCTGCAGGTCGAGGAATACCCGCTGGGCGACTTCGACGACATCGTCGCCAAGTGCAAGCACCACTTCGGCCACCTGCTGGCCGGTAAGCACTTCGCCGTGCGCTGCAAGCGCGGCGGCCACCACGACTTCACCTCGATGGACGTCGACCGCTACGTCGGCAGCCAGCTGCGCCAGCAGTGCGGCGCAGCCGGTATCGAGCTGAAGAAGCCAGAGGTGCTGGTACGCATCGAGATCCGCGACCAGCGCCTGTACGTGATCCACAACCAGCACAACGGCATCGGTGGTTATCCGCTGGGCGCCCTGGAGCAGACCCTGGTGCTGATGTCCGGTGGCTTCGACTCCACCGTGGCGGCCTACCAGATGATGCGCCGGGGCCTGATGACTCACTTCTGCTTCTTCAACCTCGGTGGTCGCGCCCACGAACTGGGTGTGATGGAAGTGGCCCATTTCCTGTGGAAGAAGTACGGCAGCAGCCAGCGCGTGCTGTTCATCAGCGTGCCGTTCGAGGAAGTGGTCGGCGAAATCCTCAACAAGGTCGACAACAGCTACATGGGCGTCACGCTCAAGCGCATGATGCTGCGCGCGGCTGCGCGCATGGCCGACCGCCTGCAGATCGACGCCCTGGTGACCGGCGAGGCGATTTCCCAAGTGTCCAGCCAGACATTGCCGAACCTGTCGATCATCGACTCGGCCACTGACAAGCTGGTGCTGCGCCCGCTGCTGGCCAGCCACAAGCAGGACATCATCGACCAGGCTACCGAGATCGGCACCGCCGATTTCGCCAAGCACATGCCCGAGTACTGCGGCGTGATCTCGGTGAACCCGACCACCCATGCCAAGCGTCACCGCATGGAGCACGAAGAGAAGCAATTCGAGATGGAAGTGCTGGAGCGTGCCCTGGAGCGCGCCAGGTTCATTTCCATCGACCACGTGATCGATGAGCTGGGCAAGGACATCGAAGTCGAGGAAGTGGCCGAGGCGCTGCCAGGCCAGATCGTCATCGACATTCGTCACCCTGATGCCCAGGAAGACGAACCCCTGGCGCTGGAAGGTATCGAAGTCCAGGCCATGCCGTTCTATGCGATCAACAGCAAGTTCAAGCATCTGGATCCCACGCGCCAGTACTTGCTGTATTGCGACAAGGGTGTGATGAGCCGTCTGCACGCACACCACCTGCTCAGTGAGGGACATGCCAATGTGCGTGTTTATCGTCCGACATAAGACGCCAGGGCTGTATGGCGGCAGCATCCGCCATCGCCCTCCCGACCGCCGGGCCCGCTGAGCCTTAAACAGTACATATTGGCCGCCTACACTGGCGGCAACCGAATCCTCTGATCGAGATACAGTTGTGATCGAAAATCTGCGTAACATCGCCATCATTGCCCACGTTGACCATGGTAAAACCACCCTGGTCGACAAACTCCTGCGCCAGTCCGGCACCCTGGAGCGTAACGAGCTCAACGACGAGCGCGTCATGGACTCCAACGACCAGGAAAAAGAGCGCGGCATTACCATTCTGGCGAAAAACACCGCCATCAACTGGAACGGCTACCACATCAACATCGTCGACACCCCCGGCCACGCCGACTTCGGTGGCGAGGTCGAGCGTGTAATGTCGATGGTCGACTCCGTGCTGCTGCTGGTCGACGCGCAAGACGGCCCGATGCCGCAAACCCGCTTCGTGACCAAGAAGGCCTTCGAAGCCGGCCTGAAGCCGATCGTCGTGATCAACAAGGTCGACCGTCCGGGCGCGCGTCCTGACTGGGTTCTGGATCAGATCTTCGACCTGTTCGACAACCTCGGCGCCACAGATGAACAGCTGGACTTCAAAGTCGTCTACGCCTCGGCCCTGAACGGCATTGCCGGCCTGGACCACACCGCCATGGGCGAAGACATGACCGCCCTGTACCAGTCGATCGTCGACAACGTACCGGCGCCGGACGTTGACCGTGAAGGCTCGTTCCAGATGCAGATCTCCGCACTGGACTACAACAGCTTCCTCGGCGTTATCGGTGTTGGCCGTATTGCCCGCGGTCGCGTCAAGCCGAACACCCCGGTTGTCGCCATCGACACCAACGGCAAGAAGCGTAACGGCCGTATCCTGAAACTGATGGGTCACCACGGTCTGCACCGTGTGGACGTCGAAGAAGCCCAGGCTGGCGACATCGTCTGCATCAGCGGCTTCGACGAGCTGTTCATCTCCGACACCCTGTGCGCCCCGGATGCGGTAGAAGCGATGAAGCCGCTGACCGTTGACGAGCCAACCGTTTCGATGACCTTCCAGGTCAACGACTCGCCGTTCTGCGGTAAAGAAGGCAAGTTCGTCACCAGCCGTAACATCAAGGACCGTCTGGACAAGGAGCTGCTGTACAACGTTGCCCTGCGCGTTCAGGAAACCGATTCCCCTGACAAGTTCAAGGTATCGGGCCGTGGTGAGCTGCACCTGTCGGTACTGATCGAAACCATGCGCCGTGAAGGCTTCGAGATGGCCGTAGGCCGTCCTGAAGTGATCATCCGCGAAGTCGACGGCGTCAAGCAGGAGCCGTTCGAGAACGTCACCATCGACATCCCTGAGGAATCCCAGGGCAAGGTCATGGAAGAGATGGGCCTGCGTAAAGGCGACCTGACCAACATGGTTCCGGATGGCAAGGGCCGTGTGCGCCTGGAATACAACATTCCAGCCCGTGGTCTGATCGGTTTCCGTAACCAGTTCCTGACCCTGACCAACGGTGCAGGCATCCTGACCTCGATCTTCGATCGCTACGACACCATGAAGTCGGGCCAGATGTCCGGCCGCCTGAACGGTGTCCTGGTTTCGGTCGAGACCGGCAAGGCACTGACCTACTCGCTGGAGACCCTGCAGGCTCGCGGCAAGCTGTTCGTTGAACACGGCCAGGAGATCTACAACGGTCAGATCATCGGCCTGAACAGCCGTGACAACGACCTGGGCGTGAACCCGACCAAAGGCAAGAAGCTCGACAACATGCGTGCTTCGGGCAAGGATGAAGTCATCGCCCTGGTTCCGCCGGTTCGCCACACCCTCGAGCAGGCCCTGGAATTCATCCAGGACGACGAGCTGTGCGAAGTCACGCCGAAGTCGATCCGTCTGCGCAAGAAGATCCTCGACGAAGGCGAGCGTACCCGCGCTGCCAAGAAAGCCAAGAACTGAGTCATTAGTTCAGGCTGAATGAAAACGCCCCCGGTCGAAAGGCCGGGGGCGTTTTTGTTTGCCTTGAGAATTTGGGGCCGCTTTGCGGCCCATCGCGACACAAGGCCGCTCCTACAGGAGATCGCGGTCCCCTGTAGGAGCGGCCTTGTGTCGCGAAAGGGCTGCACAGCAGCCCCGGGATTTCAAAAACAAAACAGGATCAGCGGGTAGCCACCTTGGGCTTGTACGCACAATACCCCGGCCGCGGCCCGATCTTCGGGTGATTGCGGCAGGTGTCCGGGCGCTTGTCATAAATGGTGCACAGCCGGCTCTTGCGGTCCAGATACATGCAGTCGTCGTTGCTCATCCGGGTCAGGGTGAAGATCCCCGACTTCTGGTTGAAACGCTCGATGATGCCTTCCTTCTGCAGGCGTTTGGCCACGTTTTTCGGGGGTTCGTCTTTTTCGAACTCGTCCACCACGCCGATGCGGATCAGATCCTTGATCTTCACCTCCACCGGCAGGGTGCAGCAGGTCGAGTGGCAGCCACCGCACATGTGGCTGGCATAGCGCTGCCAGGTCTCCAGGCGGTCGACTTCGGCGGCGGCGATCAGGGTCGGTTTCATGGTTGCGGTTTTATTCTTGCAAGGGAAATCACGGTTTTGGGGCGCGCGATGATACCGGAGTTGTTCAATTTGTGAACAACCTTTTGCCGGTTTCGCCAGCGGTGGATGAAAACCGCGAACCGTCGCTGTCGCTCCGTGTCAGAGCGTCTAGGCTGAACAATCTCCCTGCGCTTTCGCCCATTTGCCCGAGGATGCCTCATGTCCCAGGAAACCGAAGCCCGTGACGAAAAGGACCATAGTGCAGAGGTGGCGGCCTTTCGCGCCGCCGTGCTGGCCAAGCTGACCTACGCGGTCGGCAAGGACCCGGAACACGCTTTCGACCACGACTGGTTCGAGGCCATCGCCCTGGCCGCCCGCGACCACATGGTCGATCACTGGATGGACCATACCCGGCGGGCCTACCGACGCAGCCAGAAGCGTGTCTATTACCTCTCCCTCGAATTCCTCATCGGTCGCTTGCTGTACGACAGCCTGAGCAACCTCGGCTACCTGGAGATCGCCCGTGAGGCGTTGCAGGGGCTGGACGTGGACCTCGAGCGCATCCGCCTGCTCGAGCCCGATGCGGCGCTGGGCAATGGCGGCCTCGGGCGCCTGGCGGCGTGCTTCATGGAGAGCATGTCGACTTTGGGCATCGCCGCCCATGGTTACGGCATCCGCTACGAGCATGGCCTGTTCCGCCAGGCGGTAGTCGATGGCTGGCAGCAGGAGCAGACCGAGAACTGGCTGGATTTCGGCAACCCCTGGGAGTTCGAGCGCGCCGAGGTGATCTATCCGATCAGCTTCGGCGGCAGTGTCGAAACCGTGCACGAGGGCAATGGCCAGCAGCGCCAGGTCTGGTGGCCGGGCGAGACGGTGCGGGCGGTGGCCTACGACACGCCGGTGGTTGGTTGGCGCGGCGCCAGCGTCAATACCCTGCGCCTATGGAGGGCCCGGGCGTTGGAAGAACTGCACCTGGAGCGCTTCAACGCCGGCGACCACCTGGGCGCAGTGGCCGAGGTGGCCCGCGCCGAGAGCATCTCGCGGGTGCTGTACCCGGCCGACAGCACCGAGGCCGGCCAGGAACTACGCCTGCGCCAGGAATACTTCTTCGTCTCGGCCTCGCTGCAGGACCTGTTGCGCCGCCACCTGAACATGCATAAAGACCTGCTCAACCTGCCGGATGCCGCAGCGATCCAGCTCAACGACACCCACCCGTCGATCGCCGTGGCCGAGCTGATGCGCCTGTTGGTGGACCAGCACGAAATCCCCTGGGACAAAGCCTGGGAGCTGACCGTCGGAACCCTGGCCTACACCAACCATACCCTGCTGCCCGAGGCCCTGGAAACCTGGCCGGTGGCGCTGATGGAGCGCATGCTGCCGCGGCACATGCAGATCATCTACCTGATCAACGCCTACCATATCGATGCCTTGCGGGCCAAAGGCCTGCACGACTTCGATGTGCTGCGCGCGGTGTCGCTGATCGAGGAGGACAATGGCCGCCGGGTACGCATGGGCAACCTGGCGTTTCTCGGCTCGCACAGCGTCAACGGCGTGTCGGCGCTGCACAGCAAGCTGATGAAGAGCACGGTGTTCGCCGAACTGCACAAGCTTTACCCGCAACGGATCAACAACAAGACCAACGGCATCACCTTCCGTCGCTGGCTGTACCAGTCCAACCCGCAGCTCACGGCGATGCTGATCGAGGCGCTTGGTCCGCAGGTGCTGGACGACCCGGAAGGCAAGCTCAAGGGGCTGGCGCCTTTCGCCGACAAGGCCACCTTCCGCAAGCAGTTCGCCGCCCAGCGCCTGCACAGCAAGCGCGCCCTGGCCAGCATCATCCAGGATCGGCTGGGGGTGACGGTCAATCCGCAGGCGTTGTTCGACGTCCAGGTCAAGCGCATCCACGAGTACAAGCGCCAGCTGCTCAACCTGTTGCATACGGTGGCGCTGTACCAGGCGATGCGCAATGACCCCGGGACCGACTGGGTACCGCGGGTGAAGATCTTCGCCGGCAAGGCGGCGGCCAGCTACCACCAGGCCAAGCTGATCATCAAGCTGGCCAACGACATCGCCCGGGTGGTCAACAACGACCCCACGGTGCGTGGCCAGCTCAAGGTGGTGTTCCTGCCCAACTACAACGTCAGCCTGGCCGAGAGCATCATCCCGGCGGCGGACCTGTCCGAGCAGATCTCCACCGCCGGCTACGAGGCGTCCGGTACCAGCAACATGAAGTTCGGCCTCAATGGCGCGCTGACCATCGGCACCCTGGATGGCGCCAATGTCGAGATGTGCGAGCAGGTGGGCGCCGAAAACATGTTCATCTTCGGCCTGACCGCCCAGCAGGTGGAGGCGCGCAAGCGCAGCGGCGATTTCGGCGCCGCTGCGGCGATTGCCGCCTCCCATCGGTTGGGCGATGTGCTGCAGGCGATCCGCAGCGGCGTGTTTTCGCCGGACGACCCGGCGCGCTACGCCGGGCTGGTGGACGGGCTGATCGCCTATGACCGCTTCCTGGTATGCGCCGACTTCGATGCCTACTGGGACGCCCAGCGGCGGGTCGAGGAGCTGTGGCACGCGCCGCAGGACTGGTGGCGCATGGCAGTGCTCAATACCGCGCGGATGGGCTGGTTCTCGTCGGATCGGACCATTCGTGAGTATGCGACCGAGATCTGGAAGGCGTTGGATTGAGGTGAGGCCATTCGCGGGTAAACCCGCTCCCACAGGGACCTCACAGGTTTCAAAGCCTGCGCAGTACCTGTGGGAGCGGGTTCACCCGCGAATTAGGCTGATGCCGACTATCGGCCTGGCGCGGGCTGAACTACCGACCTAATGTGCCGTCTGACAGCCCAGGCAAGTCTCTTTGCTCGCTAGCCCGCAACTCTCCCTGTAAACTGCGGGGGTTTTTCTCCCCCTATTCCTTTCGGAGCCATACATGTCCCGCGTTACCCTGAGTCGCTATCTGATTGAGCAGACCCGCAGCAACAATACCCCTGCCGATCTGCGCTTCCTGATCGAGGTGGTGGCGCGTGCGTGCAAGGAGATCAGCCACCACGTGTCCAAGGGTGCCCTCGGCGGCGTGCTGGGCAGCATGGGCACCGAAAACGTGCAGGGCGAAGTGCAGAAGAAGCTCGACGTGATCTCCAACGACATCCTGCTCGAGGCCAACGAGTGGGGCGGCCACCTGGCCGGCATGGCGTCCGAGGAAATGGACAACGCCTACCAGATCCCGGGCAAATACCCGAAAGGCGCCTACCTGCTGGTCTTCGACCCGCTGGACGGTTCGTCGAACATCGACGTCAACGTTTCGGTCGGCACCATCTTCTCGGTACTGCGTTGCCCTAACCAGTACCTGAGCCAGAACGAAAGCCTGAACGAAGAAGCGTTCCTGCAGCCAGGCACCGAGCAGGTCGCCGCCGGTTACGCCATCTACGGCCCGCAGACCATGCTGATCCTGACCCTGGGCAACGGCGTCAAGGGCTTCACCCTGGACCGCGAGCTGGGCAGCTTCGTCCTGACCCACGAGAACATCCGCGTTCCGGAAACCACCGCCGAGTTCGCCATCAACATGTCCAACCAGCGTCACTGGGAAGCCCCGGTGCAGCGCTACGTGGGCGAGCTGCTGGCCGGCGAGACCGGTCCGCTGAAGAAGAACTACAACATGCGCTGGATCGCCTCGATGGTGGCCGATGTGCACCGCATCCTGACCCGTGGCGGCCTGTTCATGTACCCGCGCGACGCCCGTGAGCCGAGCAAGCCGGGCAAGCTGCGCCTGATGTACGAAGCCAACCCGATGTCCTTCATCATCGAACAGGCTGGTGGCGCCTCCACCAACGGTTACGAGCGCATCCTCGACATCAAGCCGGAGAGCCTGCACCAGCGCGTGTCGGTGATCCTCGGCTCGAAGGAAGAGGTCGAGCGCGTCACCGCCTACCACAAGGAGTAAGTCATGCTCGCACCTTGGCAGCCGTTGCTGGAGTGGTGGTTCGGTTGGGGCAGCAGTGCCCAGGCCGTGGCTGACGAGAAGAACACGCTGTGGTTCGGCAAGCACCATGACGCCGAAGCCCAGGCCCAGTTCGGCCACCTGGTCGAGCAGGCCCTCTCGGGCGGGCTCGACGAGTGGCAGCAGAGCCCGCAGGGCTGGCTTGGCCTGCTGATCCTGCTGGATCAGTTGCCACGCATGATCCACCGCGACACGCCGCGCGCCTTCGAAGGCGATCGGCGGGCGCAGGTGGTGGCCATGCAGGGCCTGCAGAAGGGCTGGGACTACCAGTTGCTGCCGATCCAGCGGGTGTTCGTGCTGCTGGTGCTGGAGCACGCCGAGGTGCTGGACTGGCAGAACCTGTGTGTCGAGCGTTACCAGATGCTGCTGGCTGAACAGCCCGAGGCCAATCGCCGGTTGTTCGAAGGCTTCCTCGACTATGCCGAGCAGCACCAGCGGGTGATTGCCAGGTTCGGGCGCTTCCCGCACCGCAACCTGGTGCTGGAGCGGCCGAGTACCAGCGAGGAGATGGATTTCTTGCTGGAGCCTGGGTCCCGCTTTTAAGGCTTCGTGACAGGGCGTGGGAGCGGGCTTGCCCCGCGATAGCGATGGTGGGTCTGACATCGCAATCGCGGGGCAAGCCCGCTCCCACGTTACCGAATCAGATCCTGAAACTCCCCACCAGATGCTTCAACCGCTCGACCTGATGCTCAAGGTCGGTGCAGGCACGCAACGTGCTCTGCAGGTTGTGCACCCCTTCCTGATTCAGCGTATTGATCTCGTTGATGTCGACATTGATCGACTCGACCACGGCCGTCTGCTCCTCGGTGGCGGTGGCCACCGACTGGTTCATGCCGTCGATCTCGCCGATGCGCTGGGTAACGCTGCCCAGGCGCTCGCCGGCCTGGTTGGCGATGCCCACGCTGCGATCGCTGTGCTGCTGGCTCTGGTTCATGGTGCTGACCGCCACCTGGGCGCCGGCCTGCAGCTCCTCGATCAGGCGCTGCACCTGCTGCGCCGAGTCCTGGGTACGGTGGGCCAGGTTGCGCACCTCGTCCGCGACCACCGCGAAGCCGCGCCCGGCCTCGCCGGCACGGGCGGCCTCGATGGCGGCGTTGAGCGCCAGCAGGTTGGTCTGCTGCGAGATGCCGCTGATCACATCGAGGATCTGGCCGATGTTCGCCGTGTGGTTGTTCAGCGTCTCGATATTGCCGCTGGCGTCGCTGATGCGCGCCGACAGCTGGTTCATCACGTCGATGGTCTCGCCGACCACCTGCTGGCCTTCCTCGGCCAGGCCGCGGGCGGCGCTGGAGTGCTGCGAGGCGAGGGCGGCGTTCTGGGCGATTTCCTGGGCGGCGGCACCCAGCTGGTTGATCGCCGCGGCCACGCTGCTGGTGCGGCTCGATTGCTGGTCGGCATTGTGGATCGAGGCGTTGGAGGCGTTGACCACCTGGCCGGCCACGGCATTCACCTGGCCGGTGGCCGAGGCCACTTCACGGATCGACTCGTGGATCCGCTCGACGAAACGGTTGAACGACTGCGCCAGGCTGCCGAACTCGTCCTGGGCGTGGATGTTCAGGCGCCGGGTCAGGTCGCCCTCGCCCTCGGCGATGTCGCGCATGGCGCGGCCCATGACGTGCAGTGGCTCCATCAGCACACGGATCAGCAGGCCGAGCAGGGCGATGATCACCACCACCGCGATCAGCGTCGCCACCAGCGCCGAGGTGCGCAGCTCGCCGAGCATGGCGAAGGCCGCGTCCTGGTCCAGCACCAGCGCCACGTACCAGTCCGCCGACGGCACGCCGTCGACGTGGGTGAAGCTGATGAACTGCCGGCGGCCCTCGACCTCGACCTCTTTCAGGCCGCTGCCGATGCGCAGGTCGCTGCCGGGGTAGACATCGGCCAGGGTCTTGAGCGCCAGTTCGCCCTTGGGATGGATGAGCACCTTGCCTTCGCCGTTGACGATGAAGGCATGGCCGTGGCCGCCGAAGTCGAGGGTGTTGATCAGGATTGCTGATGGTCTGCAGGTCGGTGTCGACACCGCTCACGCCGATCATGCGCCCGCCCTGTTGCACCGGGGTGGCCAGGGTGATCACCAGCTTGCCGGCCGAGACCGAGATGTACGGCTCGGTGACGATGGTCTGGCCCGCCGCGCTGGCCGCCTTGTACCAGCCGCGCACGCGCGGGTCGTAGTCGGCGGCGCGGTTGCCCACCGGCACCGACTGCATGCTGCCGTCCTGGCCGCCGAAGTAGGTGAGGATGAAGTTGCCGCTGTATACCGGCAACGCCAGGATGCGGTCGAGGCTGTTCTTGGCCGGGCCGTCGACGGCGATCTGCTGGGCCACCGAGTTCACCAGCTGGATGCGGCTGTCTAGCCAGGTGCGGATGTTGCCCGCGGTCAGGTTGCCCAGTGACTGCAACGTCGATTCAGTGTCGCTGCGCAGCGACTGGCGCTGCCGGTAGTCGTTGAACAGGACGAAGCAAGTGAAGGCGACGGCCACCACGAGGGCGGCGGCCAGCAGGATCTTGTGGCTGAACTTGAGGTTCTTGGTCATTTTTCTTGGAATCTGCGCACGGGCACGAAGGGGAGGGGTGCGGCAAAAGGCCACACCACCGCTCTATGTCGACGCGCAGGAATAAAACATTAATCGTTTGCGCGCCAGGCGACCAACGGCGCACAACGAAACCTGGGCCGCCAGGGAACCGAGGAGCCTTTTTCCCTTCTAAGCTCCCTGCAGGCCCTCGTACCTGCGTATCCACCTCCAGGAGTGTCCCTTCATGTCGTTGCGTTCCCTCGCCCTGTTGTCCTTGTGCGTCGTCCTGACCGCCTGCAGCAAGATCAACCAGGAAAACTATTCCAAGCTCAAGGCCGGCATGAACAAGGCCGAGGTCGAGCAATTGCTCGGCTCGCCCAAGGAGTGCTCCGGGGCGCTGGGCATGAGCAGCTGCACCTGGGGTGACGAGAAGAGCTTCATCAGCGTGCAGTACGCGGCGGACAAGGTCCTGATGTATTCCGGGCAGGGCCTCAAATGAGGCGTCTGCACCTGCTGCTGGGCGTGTGCCTGGTGATGCTGCTGGGTGGCTGCGCCACCTCGGCCACCGACCCGCTGGCGCCGAAGACCGCAGGTGCGGTCGACCTCAAGCGTTACCAGGGCAAATGGTTCGAGCTGGCGCGCCTGCCGATGAAGTACCAGGATGGCTGTGCCCAATCTGAAGCCCACTACAACCTCAAGCCCGACGGCACGGTCGGCGTGCTCAATCGCTGCCGCACCATGGGCGACGAGTGGCTGCGCGCCGAAGGCCATGCCACGCCGCAGGAGGCCGGGCACACCGACAAGCTGTGGGTGGAGTTCGACAACTGGTTCACCCGCCTGGTGCCGGGCGTGGCCAAGGGCGACTACTGGATCCTGTTCGTCGACGAGCGCTACCGTACGGCGATTGTCGGCAGCCCGGATCGCAAGTACCTGTGGATTCTTTCGCGTACGCCTTCGCTGCCGGCCTGGGAGCGCGAGAACCTGCTGGCCAAGGCGCGGCAGCAGGGGTATGACACCAATCGGCTGATCTGGCGGACGCCCGACAAGCAGATTGTTGTCCGGCATTGAGCTGCAGACTGACGCGGTCCCTGTAGGAGCGACCTTGTGTCGCGATAGGGGTGCGAAGCGCCCCCAGGATTTCAGTGTCAATGCACATATCGCCGGGGCCGCTATGCGGCCCTTTCGCGACACAAGGCCGCTCCTACAGGACCCGCGTTCAGGCCAGAAGTTGGCGCAGGACTGCCACAAACGCCACCGCGCTTTCCTCTTCCTGGCCATGCCGCCCCTGGCGCACCACCCAGCGTCCGTTGACCATCACATCGCGCACCTGGCGGTCGCCGCCCGCAAACAACCAGCGGTTGAGGATGGCATCGCCGTCCGCCACGGCCAGATACGGATCCTGTCCATCGAGCACCAGCCAGTCCGCGCGCTTGCCCACGGCGAGCTCGCCGATCGTTTGCCCCAGCGCCTGGGCGCCGCCAGTCAGCGCGGCATCGTAGAGGGTACGGCCCACCATCGGCTGGTCGCCGCGATACAGCCGGTTGCGCCGCTGGTCGCGCAGGCGCTGGCCATACTCCAGCCAGCGCAGCTCCTCGACCACGCTGAGCGACACATGGCTGTCCGAGCCGATGCCCATGCGCCCGCCCTGGGCCAGGTAGTCCACCGCCGGGAAGATCCCGTCGCCCAGGTTCGCCTCGGTGGTCAGGCACAGCCCTGCCACCGCGCCGCTGCGGGCCATGGCGGCGACTTCGTCGGCTTCGGCGTGGGTGGCGTGGACCAGGCACCAGCGCTGATCGACTTCGACATGCTCATACAGCCACTGCAGTGGACGGCGGCCGCTCCAGGCCAGGCAGTCATCGACCTCCTTCTGCTGCTCGGCAATGTGGATATGCACCGGGCAGGCCGCATCACTGGCGCCCAGCACATCGGCGATCTGGCCCGGCGTCACGGCGCGCAGGGAATGGAAGCACAGCCCCAGTTGCTGCGCTGGCTGCTTTGCCAGCACTGGAGCAAGCTGCTGTTGCAGGCGCAGGTACTGCTCGGTGGAATTGATGAAGCGCCGCTGGCCGTCATTGGGGGCCTGGCCGCCGAAGCCGGAATGGCTGTACAGCACCGGCAGCAGGGTCAGGCCGATACCGCTGGCACTGGCGGCGGCGCTGATGCGGCGCGACAGCTCGGCAGGGTCGGCGTAGGCCTGGCCGTTCTGGTCATGGTGGACATAATGGAACTCGGCCACTGAGGTGTAGCCGGCCTTGAGCATCTCGATGTACAGCTGGCGGGCGATCACCTGCAACTGCTCCGGGGTGATCCGGCCGACCAGGCGGTACATCAGCTCGCGCCAGGTCCAGAAGCTGTCGTTGGGGTTGCCGGCCACTTCCGCCAGCCCCGCCATGGCCCGCTGGAACGCGTGCGAGTGCAGGTTGGGCATGCCCGGCAGCAACGGCCCGGCCAGGCGCTCGGCGCCATCGGCGCTGGCATCGGCTTCGATCGAGGTCAGCCGGCCATCGGCGGCGACCTCCAGGCGGACATTGCGGGCCCAGCCCGAGGGCAGCAGGGCGCGTTCGGCGAAGTAGGCGGACATCGGTGAAATCCTGTTATTGTTAACTTGTATATACATATACAGCCGTTTGCCTGCCGGGTAAACTCCGGCAAGCTACCGTTCACTCCAACCGCACAAGGATTCAACGCCGTGCCGACACTTCCTGTCTCCGCGCTGGTTGCCCAGATGGGCGAAGGGCCGGCGCCGCTCTACGCCCGGGTGAAACAGATGATCATCCAGCAGATCGAGAGCGGCACCTGGCCGCCTCATCATCGGGTGCCTTCCGAGAGTGAACTGGTCAACGAGCTGGGTTTCAGCCGC
Source organism: Pseudomonas sp. TE31087 (assembly GCF_057284075.1). Classification (NCBI taxonomy): domain Bacteria; kingdom Pseudomonadati; phylum Pseudomonadota; class Gammaproteobacteria; order Pseudomonadales; family Pseudomonadaceae; genus Pseudomonas; species Pseudomonas sp. TE31087. Next base: position 3,847,619 of record NZ_JBXVNN010000001.1, on the reverse strand, counting down.
ATGACCATCAACCGCGCGCTGCGCGAGCTGACCGCCGAGGGCCTGCTGGTGCGCATGCAGGGTGTCGGCACCTTCGTCGCCGAGCCCAAGACCCGCTCGGCGCTGTTCGAGGTCAACAACATCGCCGACGAGATCGCCGGCCGTGGCCACCAGCATAGCTGCCAGGTGATCACCCTGGCCGAGGAGGCCGCCGGCTCCGAGCGCGCCCTGGCCCTGGACATGCGCGAAGGCCAGCGGGTGTTCCACTCGTTGATCGTGCATTACGAGAACGGCGTGCCGGTGCAGATCGAGGACCGCTACGTCAACGCCGCCATCGCCCCGGACTACCTCAAGCAGGATTTTACCCGGCAGACGCCCTACGCCTACCTGTCGCAGGTCGCGCCGCTCACCGAAGGCGAGCATGTGGTCGAGGCCATCCTCGCCGAGCCTGAAGAATGCAAGCTGTTGCAGATCGAGCGGGGCGAGCCGTGCCTGCTGATCCGCCGCCGCACCTGGTCGGGACGCCAGCCGGTGACCGCCGCGCGCCTGATCCACCCCGGTTCCCGTCACCGTCTGGAAGGACGATTCAGCAAATGACTCAGTTGCAGCTGTTGCGTGCGCGGGATTATCCGCGCATGCCCTGGAAGAACGGTGGTGGCTTCACCGAAGAGATCACCCGCGATGTCGGCGACAGCCTGGACGGTTTCGGCTGGCGCCTGTCGATTGCCGATATCGAGGAGTCCGGTGGCTTTTCCACCTTTGCCGGGTACCAGCGGATCATCACCGTATTGCAGGGCGACGGCATGCGGTTGCTGGTCGACGGCCAGGCCAGCCGGCCGCTGTTGCCGTTCGATGCGTTCGCCTTCAGTGGCGAGAGCCAGGTCAGTTGCAAGCTGCTGGGTGGGGCGATTCGCGATTTCAACCTGATCTATGCGCCGCAGCGCTATCGGGCGCGGTTGCAGTGGTTCGATGGCGGCAACCAGATATTCAGTTCGGCGTCGACGCTGTTGCTGTTTGCCGCCGGCAATCATGTCGAGGTGGGGCTGGCTGGGCAGGGCACGCAGCAGCTTGGGCGGTATGACTGCCTGCGGATCGATGGTAACGAGGGGTTGCTGGAGCTGGATGTACAGGGGCGATTCTGCCTGATCGAGCTGACACCAAGCTGATTCTGTCGCAAGTACATCGCGGGGCAAGCCCGCTCCCACGCCAGATCTTGTCCGGCGTGGGAGCGGGCTTGCCCCGCGATGCTTTTCGGAGGAATGGTCCGGTTTTTTGGTTGCCTATGCTTGTACATACAAGTAAAGGTGTGTTTGTATAGTCGCCACGACACACACACATGCCGTCGGACGACCGCAGAGGACATCCCCGTGACTGACAACAACAAATACCGTGACGTAGAAATCCGTGCCCCGCGTGGCAACAAGCTGACCGCCAAGAGCTGGCTGACCGAAGCCCCGCTGCGCATGCTGATGAACAACCTCGACCCGCAGGTCGCCGAAAACCCGAAAGAGCTGGTGGTGTACGGCGGCATCGGCCGCGCCGCGCGCAACTGGGAGTGCTACGACAAGATCGTCGAGACCCTGACCCGCCTGGAAGACGACGAAACCCTGCTGGTGCAGTCGGGCAAGCCGGTCGGCGTGTTCAAGACCCACAGCAACGCCCCGCGCGTACTGATCGCCAACTCCAACCTGGTGCCGCACTGGGCCAACTGGGAGCACTTCAACGAGCTGGACGCCAAGGGCCTGGCCATGTACGGCCAGATGACCGCCGGCAGCTGGATCTACATCGGCAGCCAGGGCATCGTCCAGGGCACCTACGAAACCTTCGTCGAAGCCGGCCGCCAGCACTACAACGGCAGCCTGAAAGGCAAGTGGGTACTGACCGCGGGCCTCGGTGGTATGGGCGGCGCCCAGCCACTGGCTGCAACCCTGGCCGGTGCCTGCTCGCTGAACATCGAGTGCCAGCAGAGCCGCATCGATTTCCGCCTGGAAACCCGCTACGTCGATGAGCAGGCCAAGGACCTGGACGACGCCCTGGCGCGCATCGCCAAGTACACCGCCGAAGGCAAGGCCATCTCCATCGCCCTGCACGGCAACGCCGCCGAGATCCTGCCGGAGCTGGTCAAGCGTGGCGTGCGCCCGGACATGGTCACCGACCAGACCAGCGCCCACGACCCGCTCAACGGCTACCTGCCGGCCGGCTGGACCTGGGAGCAATACCGCGACCGCGCCCAGACCGACCCGGCGGCCGTGGTCAAGGCCGCCAAGCAATCGATGGCCGTGCACGTCAAGGCCATGCTCGACTTCCAGAAGCAGGGCATCCCGACCTTCGACTACGGTAACAACATCCGCCAGATGGCCAAGGAAGAGGGCGTGGCCAACGCCTTCGACTTCCCGGGCTTCGTCCCGGCCTACATCCGCCCGCTGTTCTGCCGCGGTGTCGGTCCGTTCCGCTGGGCCGCGCTGTCCGGCGATGCCGAGGACATCTACAAGACCGACGCCAAGGTCAAGGAACTGATCCCGGACGACGCCCACCTGCACCGCTGGCTGGACATGGCTCGCGAGCGCATCAGCTTCCAGGGCCTGCCGGCGCGTATCTGCTGGGTCGGCCTGGGCCTGCGCGCCAAGCTCGGTCTGGCGTTCAACGAAATGGTGCGCAGCGGCGAGCTGTCGGCGCCAGTCGTCATCGGTCGTGACCACCTGGACTCGGGCTCGGTGTCCAGCCCCAACCGCGAAACCGAAGCCATGCGCGACGGCTCCGACGCGGTCTCCGACTGGCCGCTGCTCAACGCCCTGCTCAATACTGCGGGCGGCGCCACCTGGGTTTCGCTGCACCACGGCGGTGGCGTGGGCATGGGCTTCTCCCAGCACTCGGGCATGGTCATCGTCTGCGACGGTACCGATGAAGCCGCCGAGCGTATCGCCCGCGTGCTGACCAACGACCCGGGGACCGGCGTGATGCGCCACGCCGATGCCGGTTACCAGATCGCCATCGACTGCGCCAAGGAGCAGGGCCTGGACCTGCCGATGATCACCGGCTGATCGGCGCGCTTTGGATCGCACCCTGTACGGGTGATACTGAACAACAAGAAGGGGCCCTGCGCGGCCCCATGCGATTGGAGTAGCGAAGTGACCGAATTGACCCTCAAGCCCGGCACCCTGACCCTGGCCCAACTGCGCGCCATCCATGCCGCCCCCGTGCGCCTGCAGCTGGATGCCAGCGCCGCGCCGGCCATCGACGCCAGCGTTGCCTGCGTCGAACAGATCATCGCCGAAGACCGCACGGCCTACGGCATCAACACCGGTTTCGGCCTGCTGGCCTCGACCCGCATTGCCAGCCATGACCTTGAGAACCTGCAGCGTTCGCTGGTGCTGTCCCACGCCGCCGGTATCGGCGCGCCGCTGGACGACAGCCTGGTGCGCCTGATCATGGTGCTGAAGATCAACAGCCTCAGCCGCGGTTTCTCCGGTATCCGCCGCAAGGTCATCGACGCGCTGATCGCCCTGGTCAACGCCGAAGTTTATCCACACATCCCACTCAAGGGCTCGGTCGGCGCTTCCGGCGACCTGGCACCGCTGGCGCACATGTCGCTGGTACTGCTGGGCGAGGGCAAGGCCCGCTACCAGGGCCAGTGGCTGCCTGCCACCGAGGCCCTGGCCGTCGCTGGCCTGGAGCCACTGACCCTGGCCGCCAAAGAGGGCCTGGCCCTGCTTAACGGTACCCAGGCGTCCACCGCCTACGCCCTGCGCGGTCTGTTCCAGGCCGAAGACCTGTACGCCGCGGCCATCGCCTGCGGCGGCCTGACCGTGGAAGCGGCACTGGGTTCGCGCTCGCCGTTCGATGCGCGTATCCATGAAGTGCGTGGCCAGCGCGGCCAGATCGACACCGCCGCGTGCTTCCGCGACCTGCTGGGCGACACCAGCGAAGTGTCGCTGTCGCACAAGAACTGCGACAAGGTCCAGGACCCGTACTCCCTGCGCTGCCAGCCCCAGGTCATGGGCGCCTGCCTGACCCAGATCCGCCAGGCCGCCGAAGTGCTCGGCATCGAAGCCAATGCCGTGTCGGACAACCCGCTGGTGTTCGCTGCCGAAGGTGACGTGATCTCCGGTGGCAACTTCCACGCCGAGCCCGTGGCGATGGCTGCCGACAACATCGCCCTGGCAATCGCCGAGATCGGCTCGCTGAGCGAGCGCCGCATCTCGCTGATGATGGACAAGCACATGTCCCAGCTGCCGCCGTTCCTGGTGGAAAACGGCGGGGTCAACTCCGGCTTCATGATCGCCCAGGTCACCGCCGCCGCGCTGGCCAGCGAGAACAAGGCGCTGTCGCACCCGCACAGCGTCGACAGCCTGCCAACCTCGGCCAACCAGGAAGACCACGTGTCGATGGCCCCGGCCGCCGGCAAGCGCCTGTGGGAAATGGCCGAGAACACCCGTGGCGTGCTGGCCATCGAATGGCTTGGCGCCTGCCAGGGCCTGGACCTGCGCAAGGGGCTGAAGACTTCGGTCAAGCTGGAGCAGGCGCGCCAGGCGCTGCGCAAGGACGTGCCGCACTATGACCGCGACCGTTTCTTCGCACCGGATATCGAGGTGGCGTCCGAGCTGCTGGCCAAAGGTACCTTGACCGGCCTGCTGCCGGGCTGGGGTCCTGCCTAGCCTGTAACACCGCAATCGCGGGGCAAGTCGGGCCGCCGCATCGCCGCTCCCACGCCAATCGTGGGAGCGGGCTTGCCCCGCGATGGGCTGTCCGCAGCCCCTCCCGAATTCACGACCAGAACAACAATAAGGACGTGACATGCAACAAGCTCAAGGTCTCAAGCGCGGGCTATCGGCCCGGCATATCCGTTTCATGGCGCTCGGTTCGGCAATCGGTACCGGGCTTTTCTACGGTTCGGCCTCGGCCATCCAGATGGCCGGCCCGGCCGTGCTGCTGGCCTACCTGATCGGCGGCGCCGCCGTATTCATGGTCATGCGCGCCCTCGGCGAGATGGCCGTGCACAACCCGGTGGCCGGCTCCTTCGGCCACTACGCCAGCACCTACCTCGGCCCGATGGCCGGCTTCATCCTCGGTTGGACCTACGCCTTCGAGATGGTCATCGTCGCCATCGCCGACGTCACCGCCTTCGGTATCTACATGGGCTTCTGGTTCCCCGAGGTCGCCCGCTGGATCTGGGTACTGGGCATCGTCTTTCTGATCGGCGGCCTGAACCTGTGCAACGTGCGGGTCTTCGGCGAGATGGAGTTCTGGCTGTCGCTGCTCAAGGTCGGCGCCATCGTCGCGATGATTCTCGCGGGCCTTGGCATCATGGCTTTCGGCTTCAGCCAGGTGGGCACCGGGCACGCGGTCGGGGTGAGCAACCTGTTCGACCATGGCGGCTTCATGCCCAATGGCGTCAGTGGCCTGATCGCCTCGTTCGCGGTGGTGATGTTCGCCTTCGGCGGCATCGAGATCATCGGTGTCACCGCAGGTGAAGCGAAAGACCCTCAGCGCGTCATCCCCAAGGCAATTAACGCCGTGCCGCTGCGCATCCTGCTGTTCTACGTGCTCACCCTGTTCGTGCTGATGTGCCTGTATCCGTGGCCGCAGATCGGCAGCCAGGGCAGCCCGTTCGTGCAGATCTTCAGCAACCTGGGGATCGGCTCGGCCGCAGCCGTGCTCAATATCGTGGTGATCTCGGCGGCGATTTCGGCGATCAACAGCGACATCTTCGGTGCCGGGCGCATGATGTACGGCCTGGCCCAGCATGGCCAGGCACCGCGTGGCTTCGGCAAACTGTCGAAACACGGCGTGCCATGGATGACCGTGGTGGTGATGGGCGCGGCGCTGCTGGTCGGTGTGCTGCTCAACTACCTGATCCCGGAAAACGTGTTCCTGCTGATTGCCTCGATCGCCACCTTCGCCACCGTGTGGGTGTGGCTGATGATCCTGGTCACCCAGGTCGCCATGCGCCGCAGCATGAGCCGCGAGCAAGTCGCCCAGCTCAAGTTCCCGGTACCCTTCTGGCCCTATGGCCCGGCCCTGGCCATTGCCTTCATGGTGTTCATCTTCGGTGTGCTCGGCTACTTCCCCGATACCCAGGCGGCGTTGATCGTCGGGGTGATCTGGGTGGTGTTCCTGGTGGCGTCCTACCTGCTGTGGTGCAAGCCGCGCGCGGGTGGTGGCGAGCCGCTCCGGGAGCCTGCCGAGCTGCACCGTTAAGCTTACAAGGAGATCCTGATGAGAACCCTCTGGCAGCACTGCCACGCCGCGACCATGACCGAGGGCCGCTACGCGGTCATCGAGGACGCGGCGATCGTCACCAGCGCTGGCCTGATCGAGTGGATCGGTCCCCGCGCTGATGTGCCGCCGGTCGAAGCCGACCGCGTCGTCGACCTGGGCGGTGCCTGGGTCACCCCCGGGCTGATCGACTGCCACACCCACGCGGTGTTCGGCGGCAACCGCAGCGGCGAGTTCGAGCAGCGCCTGCAGGGCGTCAGCTATGCCGAAATCGCCGCCCAGGGCGGCGGTATCGCCAGCACCGTGCGGGCCACCCGCGCGGCCAGCGAGGACGAGCTACTGGCCAGTGCCCGCCAGCGGGTTCAGGCGCTGATGCGCGACGGCGTGACCACGATCGAGATCAAGTCCGGCTACGGCCTGGACCTTGAAAACGAACGCAAGATGCTGCGCGTCGCCCGGCGCCTGGGCGAGGAGCTGCCGGTCACCGTGCGCAGTACCTGCCTGGCCGCCCACGCGCTGCCGCCGGAATACGCGGGCAGGGCGGACGACTACATCGACCATATCTGCGAGCAGATGCTCCCGGCGTTGGCCGCCGAGGGGCTGGTGGACGCGGTGGACGCCTTCTGCGAACACCTGGCGTTCTCCCCGGTCCAGGTCGAGCGCTTGTTCATCAAGGCGCTTGAGCTGGGGCTGCCGGTAAAGCTGCACGCCGAGCAGTTGTCGTCGCTGCACGGCTCGAGCCTGGCGGCCCGCTACCAGGCGCTGTCGGCCGATCACCTGGAGTTCATGACCGAGGAAGACGCCATTGCCATGGCCGAGGCCGGCACGGTCGCGGTGCTGCTGCCGGGGGCATTCTACTTCCTGCGCGAAACCCAGCTGCCACCGATGGACGCCCTGCGCCGGCATGGCGTGAAGATCGCCCTGGCCAGCGACCTCAACCCCGGTACCTCGCCGGGGCTGTCGCTGCGCCTGATGCTGAACATGGGCTGCACCTGTTTCCGTATGACCCCGGAAGAAGCCCTGGCCGGCGTCACCGTGCACGCCGCCACGGCGCTGGGGCTGGGCGACAGCCACGGCTCGTTGGAAGTGGGCAAGGTGGCGGACTTCATCGCCTGGCAAATCGAACGCCCGGCCGACCTCAGCTACTGGCTCGGCGGCGACCTGCCCAAGCGCGTGGTACGCCTGGGCCATGAAATATCCAACTGAAGGGTAGCTTCGTGGGAGCGGGCTTGTCCCGCGATACCGGCGAGGCCGGTGCCCTTCATCGCGGGGCAAGCCCGCTCCCACGAAGGTCAATCAGATACGCTGTAGGAGTCATATGGACAAGGTATTGAGTTTTCACCAGGGCCGCCTGCCACTGCTGATCAGCATGCCCCACGCCGGGCTGGGCCTGACGCCAGCCGTGCGCAATGGCCTGGTCGACCAGGCACGCAGCCTGCCGGACACCGACTGGCACATTCCACGCCTGTACGACTTCGCCCGTGACCTGGGCGCCAGTGTGGTGGCGGCGGAGTATTCGCGCTTCGTCATCGACCTGAACCGCCCGGATGACGACAAGCCGCTGTACGTCGGCGCCACCACCGGCCTGTACCCGGCGACCTTGTTCGATGGCGAGCCGTTGTTCAAGGACGGGCAAGTGCCGAGCGCCGATGAGCGGGCGAGGTACCTGGAAGGGATCTGGCGCCCGTACCACGACACGATTCGTCGTGAACTGGAGCGCCTGCGCACCGAGTTCGGCTATGCGCTGCTGTGGGACGCCCACTCGATCCGTTCGCTGATCCCGCACCTGTTCGACGGCAAGCTGCCGGACTTCAACCTCGGTACCTTCAACGGCGCCAGTTGCGATCCCGAGCTGGCCAAGCGGCTGCAGGGCGTGTGCGCCGAGTTCCCGCACTACAGCCATGTGCTCAACGGCCGCTTCAAGGGTGGACACATCACCCGCCACTACGGTGACCCGTCCCGACAGATCCATGCCGTGCAACTGGAGCTGGCGCAGAGCACGTACATGAATGAAGTCGAGCCGTTCGCCTATCGCCAGGACCTGGCACAACCGACCCAGGCGGTCCTGAGACGGTTGCTGGAGACGGTCCTTACGTGGGGCCGGGAGCGATACAGGCGCTAGCGCTCAACTGCGATCCGGATTGGCCAGCGTGGTCAGTTCACGGATCAGGTGCCGTTCCCGTGCCTGCTTGTCGTTCTCCAGCGCTTCGTACTCGGGCGCCAGTTCATCGAGGCTTTGCGGGGACTCGTCCAGGGCGTTGACCTGCGCCCTGTACTGCTGCTCGATGGCGTCGAAGCGTGCTGCGTAGGTCAGTCGCAGGTATCGGCACCATTGGTCATTGCTCGCGGCATACCCCAGGAACGACTCACCCTGCTCATCCCGGTGTACCTGGTCCATCGCCGCTGTCAGCTCGCTGCGGCTGACATCGGCAAAGGCCTCGTAGAGCATGTTGTCGTCGGGCACACCCAGTTTCAGCTCCTGATTCAGTCCGCGGCGATAGGCCAGGCGGACCTCCGCCTCGTCCCGGCCCTTGGCTTTGTCGCGGGCGATTTCATCCAGTCGGTACAGGCGATAGAGGCGCGTGAGCTCCTGGTAAAGCGTGTGTTCCGTATCGCCTGCGGTTCTCAGCAGGTTACGACTGTCGATCAGCAGCTCGATGTTCTGGAACACCAGTAGTGCCCCGTCGTGGCAGGTCTGGCTGCCGGTGTCCGGTTGTACCAGCGCTTCCTGAGCAATGGCGTTGAACAGCGCGCGTTCTTCCGGCCTGACCAGCGCCTTGATCAGGACCATGCGCACGCGCTGGCAGAAGGACGGCCGGCTGGCGCCATTGCGAAAGGGCGCTGACTGCTGCAGGCGCCCGACCAGCGACAGCAGGTTGCCCGCATCGCCTGCCTGTTCCAGTTGCTGCCAGGTATCGCGCAGTGCTTCGTTTTCCAGCTGTGCGCCTTGCAGCCAGGCCTCCAGGCGTGGCTGGTCATCGGCAAGGGGAAGGATTGGATTATGCAGGTGCCCCCCCGCCAGTTCCTCATCCGAAGACGTCGCGGTCAGCAAGTCATCGGGCAGGCTCATGGCGAAGGTGAAGTTGCGCTGGGTGTCCGAGGACGTGCGCGCGCGGAACATGGTGCTGCGGCTCAATGGGTTGTCGAACAGGGCGATCGACGACACGGGGAAGTCGTGATCGAGGTTGCTGAAGATGTGTTCGGGTAGTTCGGTCAAGCGGTTCTCGCTCAGGTCGAGCAGCTCCAGCGGCAGCAGGCTGTCCAGCCAGGCGGGCCACTGTTCGATGCCCATGTTGTTCAGCTCGAGCCGAGTCAGGTTGCGCAAGGTCTCGGGCACCTGGGTGATGGTGCCCAGGCGGTTGCCGGCCAGTTCCAGTGTGCTGAGGTTGCCCAGTGCGCCGAAGATGGCGAGCACGTTGTCATCGATCATCAGCCCCATGTCGCGCAAGGACAGGTAGACGAGCCGGGGCAGGCGCAGGAGTGCCGTCGGCAGCGCCTGGTTCGGCTGGGTGTGTTCGACGAGGCTGAGGTTTTCCACCAGGGGGAAGCGTCGCAGGAAATCATCCAGCTGGGCGCTCGTGCTGTTGATCCGGGCTAGTGACAGGCTGCGCACGCGATCGTGGAAGAAGGACGGAAGTTGCGGCGGGAAATGCTCAAGGGCGATGTTTTCCAGGCGCAGCGTGGTCTGGCGCATGCCCAGTTCCTGGTTGCGCCAGAAGTTGTTGATGCTGACCCCGATCCGGTTGCGCATGGCCATGGCGGCCTGGCTAAGCGGCGCCGTCGAACTTGAGGCGTTGGCCCAGCTGTCGATAGCATCGCGCAGTGCTTCACGCTGCTGAGTGTAGTGGCGCAGGCGGGCGTTCAGGGACGATGAAATGTCGGCATGGATCCGTCCGGCCAGGCCCTGTTGATTGAGCAGGATGCGCAGCAGCTGATCCTCGATGATGGGATTGCCTTCCAGGGCAATGACCGAGTGGGTGGCAAGGTCCGGTTCGTTGCTCATGAGAAAGCTCGGCAGTGAGCGGATACGGTTGTCGCGTAGCGAGACCTCCCTGATGCGGGTCAGAGGGCGTGGCCTCAGTCCCTGGGGCCAGTGGTCGAGGTCCATGCGTTCGAGGCCCAGGTAGTCCAGCGTCAGGCCTTCGAAGGCCTGGTAGCTGTGCGATAACAGCCGATTGCCGTCCAGCGTGAGGCGCCGAAGGTGGGGCAACGCTCTCAGGCTTTCGATCTCCCTGCTCGACAATGCCAGGTTCAGGTTGGTGATGCTGAGGGATTCGAGCGCCGGAAGGCGGCGGGTGATCGAGCTGAGGTCGTACAGGAAGTTGGAGGCGGGTGCGTTGTCGACATAAGGTCGGGTCACCTCCAGCGAGCGTAAGCCTGGGAACTGTTGGAACAGACTGGTCAGCTGGCGCTCGCGCCGTCCCAGGCTCGAAGCGCTGCCGTGGGACGGGTCGATGAGCTGAAGATGCCTGACACTTTCGCCAAAGAACGTGGGCAGGTCGGACGGGAAGGTGTCCAGTGCGATCTGCTCCAGACGCAATGGTGTCGCCTCGTGGGGTGTCACAGGCAGGGCATTGTCGTACCAGTGCTGGATGATCCGCTCATGCAGCGTGTCGATCGCTTCGCTGTCCTGCCCGACTGTGGCGGTTGTCGCTCGTCGCCATGCGGCCAGCGTGTCGCGCAAGGTCGTGTGCCGCTCCAGCAATGCCTGCAGGCGTATGTTTATCTCGCTTCGGCTCAGTCCGCTGCCTTCCAGGTCGGCCAGTATCTGGTCGGCCGTACGCGTCGTATGCACGGGCAGGCCGGTTTCCCTGATCATGCGCAGCAGGGTGTGGCGGGTGAAGCCGCCTCCAGTGCCGCCGTGGCCGCCCATCGGGTATCCCAGGCGGCCGTCGGCCAGACGCATCGGCGAGTGGAAGCCCTGGCGCACGGGCTGCATGCGCAACACCTTGCGCAACGCCTCGCGCGAAAGTCGAGGCATCTGGCGAAGCAGGCGCTTGAGTGCTTGCGTGTAGCTCACTCCCAGGTTGCCCAGTACGCTGATTGCGGGTGTCGGCAGGGCTTTCATCAGCGCACTGTAGAGCGTGTCGTGAAGCCTCTCCGAGGCTTCTGGGGCACTGCTGCCGTCAACGATGTATCCATTGGTCGTGCGGAAAATGGTGGCGTTGGGCTCAGCGGTCTGTGCTCCGATTCGTGTGCGCTCGGCGGGCCAGTGCAGGTGTTGCTCGAGATCGATGACCGTATCGGCGGGCCAGCCGGGAAGCTGTTCCAGCGTATGCAAGATCAAGCGGTCTGTGTCCCAGTTGCGTACCGCGTCCAGATACAGCCCTTCATAGGCGCGTGCCAGGCGAACCTGCTGCTGGTAGGTGCGAGCCTCTGCGCCAAGGCGGGCGTGGATCCTGCCAGTGTCGAGGTCCTGCAGCGCCTCCAGGCTGGCGTTGCGCAACAGCTCTTCAATGACGGGAAGCGGCAGCTGTGGATAACGTTGCCGCAGGGTGGCGCCGCGAGCGGTGGGTCTGGCGTACAAAAGGTCGTAGCGCTTCTGGAACGTCTTGCGCAGCATGTGTGGCTCCGTCACCGAGGTGCGCAGCTCCTGATCCAGCTTGAAACGAGACAGCGTGTCTTCCAGCAACGCCGGCAAGCGCAGGTTCTGGCTGACGGTTCGACGCAACACGGACTCATCCGTGCCGCTGACGTCGAGGATCCGGGTCAGGGTGGCTTCGTCGAACCCAGCGGTCAGTTGGCCTGCCCGACCGGCCAACTGCTTCAGTGGCCATGCCTGTGGTCGGTCCAGTTCATGCAGCCAGGCGCCTGCACCATTGTGGCGCAATCGAGGCTGGTAGCCTTGGGGACTTTGGGGGTTTTCGATGACGTAGGCGTGGGGCGCAGCAATGGGTTTGACCGAGAAGAGGCGGTCTTCCAGCGCCAACCAGATATTGCCTGCGTGGTGGTACAAGCCGAACTCATCCGCTTTCAAGCCTGCAGGCAGCACGATGTCATGGGCAAATGGCTTCAGGTCCGGGGACCAGAGTCGGACCTCGCCGTCAGGCCTGCGCACCGGCTCCAGTTCTTCGACAAATGAAGGCGTCTCGGCGGTGATTTTCTCGATGGCAGGTTTTCCGCTGCTCGCCTCCCAGACCCCGAGAGCCGCCAACTGGGCAACGTTTTCAACCACGTCCACCAGGTAGGCCAGGGCCTGCTGCCTGTCGCCCTGCGCCCAGCTGGCGAACCCTTCGTATACTTCATGCCCCAGTTGCAGTGCCGTCAGTCCCAGCATCACCGGACCAAGGGCCGGTACGAAGAAACTGCCCAAGGCCAGGGCGTTGAAGGCCAGGCCGGTGTAGTACGCCAGTTGTTTCTGCGCTGTTATCTGATCTTGCGTCGCGGTGGGGAGCGCGTGGAACAGGGCATCGTCCCTGAGCCTTTGACGTTTCTGCGCGACCAGCGCCTCGCGCAGGCCTTGCCCGAAGGGCTGCTGTGCCACCGTCACTCGGGCGTCTGGATCGCGCACACGGTTTACCGTACCGCCGTACTGGCCCGGGAAGACCTTTGAGGTACTCCAGTCCACCGGTTGCAGGCAGTCCAGCAACTGGGTGAGAAAGGCATTGCTGTCGCGTGCCGGCACGCTGTCGAGCAGTTGCAGGCGGGTCATGGCCCCCAGCTGTTCGCGCAGGTAGGCCTGCAGTGCCTCGGCGGTGGCGTGATGCTTCAAGGGGATTCGCGCGCCGGGCAAATAGGTGACCAGCCAACCCTGGAAGGGCAGTTGGAACGCAGGGTAGCGCGACGGCAGGCTGGGGCCCGTTTCTACACCGAAGATCAAGGCGCCTGTTACCGAGCTGCCGAACAGCTGCAGGAAGGTCGCGCCCAGCGGACGGCCTTCGTACTCGGCCTCGCCGTGTTCGACCAGCTTGAGCAAGGCTTTATACAGCGGCTGTTCGAGCTTTTCGCCCAGATAAGCCCTGTGCAGCTCCAGGCGCAGGGTGCTCAGTTCCGCGTCGCCGAATACCTTGGCCGTCTGCGGATCCGCCGGGCAGACCGTTTCGATCAGCGCCTGGTACTGACCACCGATATCCAGCTCGCGGGATAATGCCGCGAATTCGCTCGGCGAGATCTCGACCTGGTTGCCGCTGGGCACCACGCCCACGAACGCATTGCTGTCGAGCACCCTTGAGCTGAGCCTGGCGGTATCCAGCCCACCAGGCAGCGCCTGTTCGGCCTCGAAGTTCTGCAAGGCGCTGTGCAGCAAGGACTGCGTGGCTCGTCTGAACGACCGTGCTGCCTGAACGATCGGGTCGCCGTGGGAGGCGTCCTGATAAGCCTCGGCCCGGCGGGCGTTGAACAGATAGGTCTTGTTCACGTCCAGTTGCAGATGGAAGCGCTGCTTGATCGCCTGGGTCAGCTGCTGCGTGGCGAACTGCCGTAGATCGGGTAGCTGCTTGAGCCGCCTGGCCACCTCATCCTGGGTCTGTCGATGGGTGCCATATTCCTGTACCAGCTGTCGGGCGATGTCCGGGTGCGCCAGGCAAGCCTTGTCGAACCAGGCGTTTGGTTGGCTCAGGGCATTGCGCATGTGGGCATGGGCCGGCTTTGCGACGTGCTTCAGCCAGTCAGGCATCTTGTCGGCGATCAGCCGCTTCGACAGTGAACCTATGGGTTCGTCCGTTACTGGCGCGCCAGCGACGCCGTTGTTGTTGACGCTCATGGTGGGGCCTCGATGGAAGGGAGGCCCGGATGGTATGGACTGTGCCGCCGACCAAGGACATAACATGATCTGGCCGTAGAACCCGTCCGCATGCATCGCACCCAGCACGAGAGCATGCTCAAAGCGCAATTCAGGTTTATGATGCCAGGCGGCAGACAATATCCTCACACGGAGTGCGCGATGCAGACCCTCTACCCGCAGATCAAACCCTACGCCCGGCACGATCTGGCCGTGGAAGCGCCGCATGTGCTGTATGTCGATGAGAGCGGCTCGCCGGAAGGTCTGCCCGTGGTGTTCATCCACGGTGGCCCGGGCGCGGGCTGCGATGCCCAGAGCCGCTGCTACTTCGACCCCAACCTGTACCGCATCGTCACCTTCGACCAGCGCGGCTGCGGCCGCTCCACGCCGCACGCGAGCCTGGAGAACAACACTACCTGGCACCTGGTCGAGGACCTGGAACGCATCCGCGAGCACCTCGGCATCGACAAATGGGTGCTGTTCGGCGGTTCCTGGGGTTCCACCCTGGCCCTGGCCTACGCCCAGAAGCACCCCGAGCGGGTGCATGGCCTGATCCTGCGCGGCATCTTCCTGTGCCGCCCGCAGGAGATCCACTGGTTCTACCAGGAAGGCGCCAGCCGGCTGTTCCCCGACTACTGGCAGGACTACATCGCACCGATCCCGCCGGAGGAGCGCGGCGACCTGGTCAACGCCTTCCACAAGCGCCTGACCGGCAACGACCAGATCGCCCAGATGCATGCCGCCAAGGCCTGGTCCACCTGGGAGGGCCGCACCGCGACCCTGCGCCCGAACCCGCTGGTGGTCGACCGCTTCTCCGAGCCGCAGCGCGCCCTGTCGATCGCTCGCATCGAGTGCCACTACTTCACCAACAACGCCTTCCTCGAGCAGGACCAGCTGATCCGCGACATGCCGAAGATCGCTCACCTGCCGGCGGTGATCGTGCATGGCCGCTACGACGTGATCTGCCCGCTGGACAACGCCTGGGAGCTTCACCAGGCCTGGCCGAACAGCGAGCTGAAGGTGATCCGCGACGCCGGCCACGCCGCCTCCGAGCCCGGCATCACCGACGCCCTGGTGCGCGCCGCCGACCAGATGGCCCGGCGCCTGCTCGACCTGCCCCTGGAAGAAGCATGAAGGGGCTGATCCAGCGTGTGCGTGGCGCGCGGGTGGAAGTGGCAGGGGAGATTGTCGGCGCCATCGACCAGGGGCTGCTGGCGCTGGTGGCGGTCGAGCCTGAAGATTCGCCCGAGCATGCCGACAAGCTGTTGCACAAACTGCTGAACTACCGGGTGTTCAGCGACGAGCAGGGCAAGATGAACCGCTCGCTCAAGGATGTCGGCGGCGGCCTGCTGCTGGTGTCGCAGTTCACCCTGGCCGCCGACACCCGCAACGGCATGCGCCCGAGCTTTTCCACGGCGGCGCCACCGGCCCTCGGCGCCGAGCTGTTCGACTATCTGCTGCGCCAGGCACAGGCCCGGCACCCGCTGGTGGCCAGTGGTCGCTTCGGTGCAGACATGCAGGTGCATCTGGTCAATGATGGCCCGGTAACATTTATGTTACAAATATGAGGTCAAAAAACCCTTTGTTTGTCGAAAAACAAGGGGTTTTGTACGATAAATAGTTTGTTCAGCCTGATGCGTTGTAACGCGACCTGCTGGATAATCGCGCGCTGCATGAACCTGCGTTCGCAGGTTCGTTTCACTTTGACTCGAGCATTGTCAGGATCCGTTTGGGGAATCATTACGCCCTCACGGGGTCCGAACAGTGCTCGCCAACCCGGCATTGGTCGCTGGCCGTTGGTTTCATGATCTGTTTTCGGCGAGGATTGCTCGTGATTGTAAGCCCCTGTATTGCACCTAGAATCCCCGGTACCCGGCTGCGCAAGGCCATGCTGGCCGGCGTGGCGCTGGTCGGCCTGTTGAGCGCGGGCCAGCTGTGGGCATTCAATCTGGACGACGTTGCAGCCAAGGCAAAGGATCTGGCCGGTCAGAAGTTCGAGGCACCGAAGAGCAACCTGCCGCCGGTGTTCCGCGACATGAAGTACGCCGACTACCAGAAGATCCGCTTCCTGCAGGAAAAGGCCGAGTGGGCCAAGGACAAGACGCCGTTCAAGCTCTCGTTCTACCACCAGGGCATGCACTTCGACACGCCGGTGACCATCAACGAGATCACCGCCAACAAGGTCAAGGAAATCAAGTACGACCCGAGCCGCTTCGAGTTCGGTGACGTGCCGCATGACGCCGAAGCCACCAAGAACCTCGGCTACGCCGGTTTCCGCGTGCTCTACCCGATCAACAAGGCCGACAAGCAGGACGAGATCATGACCCTGCTTGGCGCCAGCTACTTCCGCGTGGTCGGCAAGGGCCACCGCTACGGCCTGTCGGCCCGTGGCCTGGCCATCGACACCGCGTTGCCGTCCGGCGAGGAATTCCCGCGCTTCCGCGAATTCTGGATCGAGAAGCCCAAGCCGAACGACAAGCACCTGGTGATCTACGCGCTGCTCGACTCGCCGCGCTCCACCGGCGCCTACAAGCTGACCCTGCGTCCGGGCGAGGACACCCTGGTCGACGTCAAGTCGCGGGTCTACCTGCGTGACAACGTCAGCCGCCTGGGCATCGCCCCGCTGACCAGCATGTACCTGTTCGGCCCCAACCAGCCATCCAAGGTCATGAACTACCGTCCGGCCCTGCATGACTCCGAAGGCCTGGCGATCCACGCCGGCAACGGCGAGTGGCTGTGGCGTCCGCTGAACAACCCGAAACACCTGGCCGTGAGCAACTTCAGCGTCGAGAACCCGCGTGGTTTCGGCCTGCTGCAGCGCCAGCGCGACTTCAGCGACTACGAAGACCTCGACGACGAGTACGAGAAGCGCCCGAGCGCCTGGATCGAGCCGAAGGGTGACTGGGGCAAGGGTACCGTCGACCTGGTCGAGATCCCGACCGCCGACGAGACCAACGACAACATCGTGGCCTTCTGGAGCCCGGAAAAACTGCCTGAGGTGGGCAAGCCGTTCGAGTACGACTACCGCCTGCGCTGGACCATCAAGGAAGACCAACTGCATTCGCAGGAACTGGGCTGGGTCAAGCAGACCCTGCGCTCCACCGGCGACGTCAAACAGTCCAACCTGATCCGCCAGACCGATGGCACCGTGGCCTTCCTGGTCGACTTCATCGGCCCGAACCTGGCCACGCTGCCGGCCGACACCGCCGTGCGCAGCCAGGTCAGCGTCGGCGACAACGCCGAAGTGGTCGAGAACAACCTGCGCTACAACCCGGAAACCAAAGGCTGGCGCCTGACCCTGCGCCTGAAGGTGCAGGATCCGAAGAAATCCACCGAGATGCGCGCCGCGCTGCTGCGCGACGTTCCGGTCGAACAGCCCAAGCCGGCCAAGCAGGACAAGGCCGCGGCCAAGCATGCTCACGCCAAGGCCGAGAAAGCCAAGGCCGAGAAGGCTGCCGAGCAACCCGCCGCCGATGCGGCATCCACCAACGGGACCCCGGCCACCACCGAGAAAGTGCTGACCGAGACCTGGAGCTATCAGTTGCCTGCCGATGAGTAACTCAAGCGCAAGGCCGGAATCGCTGAGCGAGTACCTGGCCCACCTTCCCCTGAGCGACGAGCAGCGTGCGGAACTCGCCCGCTGCACCTCCTTCAGCGAGCTGCACCAACACCTGGCGGCCCAACCGGCCGCCGGCACCGCCGAGGCCGCCCAGGCCTCGGTGGGCGCCCGTCTTACCGTCGGCAGCGCCGCCGAGCTGGAAGACGCCGAGATGCTCGGCGTCGATGCCGGTGGGCGGCTGTGCCTGAAGATCGCCCCGCCGATCAAGCGCACCAAGGTCGTGCCCGAGCCGTGGCGCACCAACATCCTGATCCGCATGTGGCGGCGCATGACCGGCCGCACCAACGCCCCGCAGCCGCCCAAGCGCGAGCTGCCGCCGGCGCGCTGGCGCACGGTCGGCTCGATCCGCCGCTACATCCTGCTGACCCTGATGATCGGCCAGACCCTCGTCGCCGGCTGGTACATGAAGGGCATCCTGCCGTACCAGGGTTGGTCGTTCGTTGATCTCGACGAAATCGTCAACCAGCCGCTGTGGGACACGGTGGTGCAGGTGTGGCCGTATGCGCTGCAGACCTCCATCCTGGTGCTGTTCGGCATCCTGTTCTGCTGGGTGTCGGCGGGCTTCTGGACCGCCCTGATGGGCTTCCTCGAGCTGCTCACCGGGCGTGACAAGTACAAGATTTCCGGCAGCAGCGCCGGCAACGAGCCGATCGCGCCCGAGGCGCGCACCGCGCTGGTGATGCCGATCTGCAACGAAGACGTGCCACGGGTGTTCGCCGGCCTGCGCGCCACCTTCGAGTCTGTGGCTGCCAGCGGCAACCTCGACCGGTTCGACTTCTTCGTGCTCAGCGACACCAACGACACCGACATCGCCGTCGCCGAACAACAGGCCTGGCTCGATGTGTGCCGCGAAACCAAGGGTTTCGGCCGCATCTTCTACCGCCGCCGTCGGCGCCGGGTGAAGCGCAAGAGCGGCAACCTCGACGACTTCTGCCGTCGCTGGGGCGGCGAGTACAAGTACATGGTCGTGCTCGACGCCGACAGCGTCATGAGCGGCGAGTGCCTGAGCAGCCTGGTGCGCCTGATGGAGGCCAACCCGGACGCCGGTATCATCCAGACCGGACCGAAAGCCTCGGGCATGGACACCCTGTATGCGCGCATGCAGCAGTTCGCCACCCGCGTGTACGGCCCGCTGTTCACCGCCGGCCTGCACTTCTGGCAGTTGGGCGAGTCGCACTACTGGGGTCACAACGCGATCATCCGCATGAAGCCGTTCATCGAGCACTGCGCCCTGGCGCCGTTGCCGGGCAAGGGCGCGTTCGCCGGTGCTATCCTCTCCCACGACTTCGTCGAAGCCGCACTGATGCGCCGTGCCGGCTGGGGCGTGTGGATCGCCTACGACCTGCCGGGCAGCTACGAAGAACTGCCGCCGAACCTGCTCGACGAACTCAAGCGTGACCGTCGCTGGTGCCATGGCAACCTGATGAACTTCCGCCTGTTCCTGGTCAAGGGCATGCACCCGGTGCACCGCGCAGTGTTCCTCACCGGGGTGATGTCGTACCTGTCGGCGCCGCTGTGGTTCCTGTTCCTGGTGCTGTCGACGGCGCTGCTGGCAACCAACACCCTGATGGAGCCGCAGTATTTCATCGAGCCGTTCCAGCTCTACCCGCTGTGGCCGCAGTGGCATCCGGAGAAGGCCATTGCGCTGTTCTCCACCACCATCGTGCTGCTGTTCCTGCCCAAGCTGCTCAGCATCATCCTGATCTGGGCCAAGGGCGCGACCGAGTTCGGCGGGCGCATCAAGGTCACCCTGTCGATGCTGATGGAGATGCTGTTCTCCATGCTCCTGGCACCGGTGCGGATGATCTTCCACACCCGCTTCGTGCTGGCCGCGTTCCTCGGCTGGGCCGCGACCTGGAACTCGCCGCAGCGTGACGATGACTCCACGCCGTGGAGCGAAGCGGTGCGTCGCCATGGTCCGCAGACCCTGCTGGGTATCGCCTGGGCTGGGCTGGTGGCCTGGCTGAACCCGAGCTTCCTGTGGTGGCTGGCGCCGATCGTCGGCTCGCTGGTGCTGTCGATCCCGGTGTCGGTGATCTCCAGCCGCACGCGCCTGGGCCTGGCGGCCAAGGACGAGAAGCTGTTCCTCATCCCCGAGGAATACGCAACGCCGCAAGAGCTGCTGGCCACCGACCAGTACACCCACGAGAACCGCTGGCACGCCTTGCACGACGGTTTCGTCCGTGCCGTGGTCGACCCGCGCCAGAACGCCCTGGCCTGTGCCATGGCCACGGCGCGTCACGGTCAGGCGGCCCCGATCGAGGCGCTGCGCGCCGAGCGCGTGGCCAAGGCCCTGGAAGTCGGCCCGAAAGGCCTGGACCTGAACACCCGCCTGGCGCTGCTCAGCGACCCGGTGGCGCTGTCGCGCCTGCACGAGCAGGTGTGGGCCGGGCACAACACGGCGTGGATCGATGTGTGGCGGGCGTCCATCGCCAACGATCCGCACTCGCCGCTGCTGCCGCTGCACCCGGAGAACGTGGCCCAGCCAGCCCTGGCTTGAGTCCGTTGCTTCGATAATCGCGGGGCCAGCCCGCTCCCACGCCATCTCAACGGTGCGTTGGAGCGGGCTGGCCCCGCGATGCTTTCTGGTCGATTTTGGCCAACAAAGTCCCCCCCGGCTCTAGGTCCGGCGCCGCGCATGCGTTAGCATCCGTCCCGATATTGCGCATCGGTCTGTCGGACCGTGCTTACAAGAAAAATCTGCGTACTTCTTGCTAGGGGACTTGGTGATGATTAAGAAATACCTGTCGCGACTGCTGGTAGGTGCGACCGCCCTGATCGCGGTGACCGCCGCCCAGGCCGGCGCCATCGATGACGCGGTCAAGCGTGGCACCCTGCGCGTGGGCATGGACCCGACCTACATGCCGTTCGAAATGACCAACAAGCGCGGTGAGATCATCGGCTTCGAAGTCGACATCCTCAAGGCCATGGCCAAGTCCATGGGCGTCAAGCTGGAGATGGTCTCCACCGCCTACGACGGCATCATCCCGGCCCTGATGACCGACAAGTTCGACTTCATCGGCAGTGGCATGACCCTGACCCAGGAGCGCAACCTGCGCCTGAACTTCAGCGAACCCTTTATCGTGGTCGGCCAGACCCTGCTGATCCGCAAGGAACTGGCGGGCGAGATCAAGTCGTACAAGGACCTGAACAACGAGAAGTACCGCCTCACCTCCAAGCTCGGCACCACCGGCGAGATGGTCGCGAAGAAGCTGATCAGCAAGGCCAAGTACCACGGCTACGACAACGAGCAGGAAGGGGTGATGGACGTGGTCAACGGCAAGGCCGACGCCTTCGTCTATGACTCGCCGTACAACGTGGTGGCGGTGGAGAAGGCCGGCGCTGGCAAGCTGGTGTTCCTGGAAGAGCCTTTCACCTACGAGCCGCTGGCCTTCGGCCTGAAGAAAGGCGACTACGACAGCATCAACTACATCAACAACTTCCTGCACCAGATCAAGCATGACGGGACCTACGATCGTATTCACGACAAGTGGTTCAAGAGCAAGGAATGGCTGAAGGAAATGGAATAAGGCCCGGGCCAAAACCCCAGGCGCTGACCTCGACGCGCAGGCAAGCCCTGCGCGTTTCGCTTTTACGGAAGTACCCCACGTGATCAAACACAAGAAAGCACAGTGGCCCTGGCATGGGCTGACCGCGCTGGTCCTGGTGGGCCTGGCGTTCAGCCTGTACCTGGCCACCTCGATGATTTCCTACGAGTGGCGCTGGAACCGTGTTCCGCAATACTTCGCCTACAAGGCCGAGGAAACCCAGCGTGCCGCCAACCCTGGCACGGTCGAGGAAATCGTGGTGTCCGGCGACAACGCCCGGGTCACCCTGAAGGATGAAAGCGGCGGCACCCAGGTCGTCGAAGTGGCCAAGGACAGCATGTTGCTGGCCCGTGGCGACGATGTCGCCGAGGGCGATGCCATCGGCGTCACCCGCCACTGGGCCGCCGGTCCCTTGGCCTGGGGCCTGTGGACCACGCTGTGGATCTCGGTGATCTCCGGCGCCCTGGGCCTGGTGATCGGCCTGTTCGCCGGGCTGTGCCGGCTGTCGAACAACCCGACCCTGCGTGACCTGTCCACTGTCTACGTCGAGCTGGTGCGCGGCACGCCGCTGCTGGTGCAGATCTTCATCTTCTACTTCTTCATCGGCACCGTGCTCAACCTGTCCCGCGAGTTCGCCGGGGTGGCGGCGCTGGCGCTGTTCACCGGCGCCTACGTGGCCGAGATCGTCCGTGCCGGCGTGCAGTCGATCGCCAAGGGCCAGAACGAGGCGGCGCGTTCGCTGGGCCTGAACGGCGCCCAGTCGATGCGCCACGTGATCCTGCCGCAGGCGTTCAAGCGCGTGCTGCCGCCGCTGGCCGGGCAGTTCATCAGCCTGGTCAAGGACACTTCGCTGGTGTCGGTGATCGCCATCACCGAGCTGACCAAGAGCGGCCGCGAGGCCATCACCACCTCGTTCTCGACCTTCGAGATCTGGTTCTGCGTGGCGGGCCTGTACCTGCTGATCAACCTGCCGCTGTCGCACATCGCCAGCCGGCTCGAGCGGAGGCTTGCGCAAAGTGATTGAAGTCCGTGACCTGCTGAAAGTCTTCGACACCCGTGGCCAGGTAGTGCGTGCGGTGGACAACGTCACCACCCAGGTGGCCAAGGGCGAGGTGGTGGTGGTGCTGGGGCCTTCGGGCTCGGGCAAGTCGACCTTCCTGCGCTGCCTGAACGGCCTGGAGCATTTCGACGAGGGGCATGTGTCCATCGGCGGTTTGCAGCTGGACGACCCGAAAACCGATATCAACGCCTATCGCCGTGAAGTCGGCATGGTGTTCCAGCACTTCAACCTGTTCCCGCACATGACCGTGCTGGAGAACCTGTGTCTGGCGCAGAAGGTGGTGCGCAAGCGCAACAAGGCCGAGCGCGAAGCCAAGGCCCGGGCGTTGCTGGAAAAGGTCGGTATCGCGCAGAAGGCCAACGAGTATCCGTCGCGGCTCTCCGGTGGCCAGCAGCAGCGGGTGGCCATTGCCCGGGCGCTGGCGATGGACCCGAAGGTGATGCTGTTCGACGAGCCGACCTCGGCGCTTGATCCGGAGATGGTCGGGGAGGTGCTGGATGTGATGAAGACCCTGGCCCAGGAAGGCATGACCATGGTCTGCGTGACGCACGAGATGGGCTTTGCCCGGGAAGTGGCGGATCGGGTGTTGTTCTTTGATCACGGGAAGTTGCTGGAAGATTCGCCACCGCAGGAATTCTTTGCTGCGCCGAAGGATGTGCGGGCGCAGGCGTTCTTGCGGCAAGTTCTGTGATTGTGTTTAGACCTGCGTAAACCGTGGGTGCAATGTATGTGGTCAAACTGTTCAGGCCTCTTGCTATATGTTGGCGAGGGGTCTGATCACTGAAATAACACCACCCTCCAATCAAGAAACGCTCATCTCTTGATCTTGATCTTGATCTTGATCTTGATCTTGATCTTGATCTTGATCTTGATCTTGCTTCTAAGTGCGCGATAGTTCAGGCGACGCCAATTGCGACTTCAGGAGGCCGAGCGGAGTTCTTGCGAAGGGAGGTGACGGGCATTGCGAAGGGAGGTGACCCCCGTCACCTCCCTCCGCAAGACCTGCGTTCGGCCTCCTGAAGTCGCGAAGTTACGGGCGGCGCCTGGGATGGCGCAGCTGTCGCTAGTGAGCTGCGGTGTTAATCTTCTGATCGCCAAAGCCAAAGCCAAAGCCAAAGCCAAAGCCGTCGGTCTGGTTTCAGGTCCTGGCGATCTGGGCACGCCTGCAAGACTTAAAGATTGAACCGCCCCACCATGCCCCGCAATTGCTGCCCCAACTGCTCCAACTCCCCACTCGAAACCGCCGTCTGTTCACTGGCCGCCCGCGTCTGCTCCGAAACATCCCGCACATTGATCACGCTACGGTTGATCTGCTCGGCCACCACGCTTTGCTGCTCGCTGGCCGTGGCAATCTGCTGGTTCATGCCCTGGATCGTCGACACCGTCTCGGTAATCTGCCCCAACGCGGCGCCGGCCTTGCGGCTGAGTTCGACGCTTTGCCCGGTCAGGCGCTTGCTGTCGTCCAACAGGCCGGTCACCTCGTCGGTGCCACGGTGCAGGTTGTCGATCAGCAGTTCGATTTCCTCGGTCGACTGCTGCGTGCGCTGGGCCAGGCCGCGCACCTCGTCGGCCACCACGGCGAAACCGCGCCCGGCCTCGCCGGCCCGGGCGGCCTCGATGGCGGCGTTAAGCGCCAGCAGGTTGGTCTGCTCGGATACCGACTTGATCACATCGAGAATCGAACCGATGCGCTGGCTTTCACCGGCCAGGTGACCCATGGCCGTCAGGCAGTGGTCCATCTGCCCGGCCAACTGCTCGATGCGGGCAATCGCCTCGGCCACCACCTCGTCACCCAGCTGTGCCTGACGGTCGGCGGCGGTGGCCGCCTGCGAGGCCTGCTCGGCGTTCTGCGCGACCTCCTGCACCGTGGCGCTCATCTGGTTCATGGCCGTGGCCACCTGGTCGGT
This sequence comes from Pseudomonas sp. TE31087, assembly GCF_057284075.1. NCBI lineage: Bacteria > Pseudomonadati > Pseudomonadota > Gammaproteobacteria > Pseudomonadales > Pseudomonadaceae > Pseudomonas > Pseudomonas sp. TE31087. The sequence continues at coordinate 3,823,570 of NZ_JBXVNN010000001.1, read as the reverse complement.
CTCCTCTTGTTGCTGGCCAATGCGCTCGCGGGTGTCCACGCTGGCGCCGGCCAGCACCGTCGCGGCCCGGGACAGGTGACCGACGCCCTGGTCGATGCCGCCGAGCAGCTCGCGCAGGCTCAAGGTCATCTCGCGCATGCTCGTCTGCAACTGGCCCATCTCGTCGCGGCGCTGCACCGTCTGTACTTGGCTGAGGTCGCCACGGGCAATGCGCTCCGCCTGGGCCAGCACCTGGCGCAGGGGTTGGGTGACCTGTCGGGTGATCAGCCAGGCGGCGAGGATGCCGAACACCAGCGCCAGTACGGCCACGCTGGTCAGCAGCGAGCGGTCGGCCAGGGCCTCGTTGTCGCGCTGCTCGACCTTGCGTTCGCTCAGTTCGCGGCTCACGGTTTGCAGCTCGTCGCCCATCTTCTCCATGCCGTCCTGCAACTGCTCGACCTTGAGCGCGGCCTCGCGGTATTGGCGCAAGACGTCGCGGTAGCGGTCCAGCTCGACCTGCGGGCGTTGGGTCAATGTGCCGGGCAGTTCCAGTGGGGCGATGGCCCGCAGCAATTGGCCGAGGCTGCTGTTCGCTGCCTGCAGCGCGGCATCGCCCATGCTGGCGAAGTTGTCCCGGGGCGAGAAGGCATAGGCCGGTACCAGGCTTTGCTGGCTGGCGGACTCGATATGGCGGCCCAGGGTATCCATGAGGCCGACCACGCTACCCTGCCGGCCGTCGCCCGGCAGCTTCAGCAAGGCCTGGGTCTGCAGCTCGTCGATCACGTTTTCGAGCACGCCCGCCTGCGCCTGCATCGCCACGCGCAAGCCTTCGCGGCTGTCCACGGTGCCTTGCAGGGCGGCGAAGTCGGCCTTCAGGCGCTGCAGCAACTGCAGTTTCTGGTTCAGCATCTGTCGCGACGAATCGACGCCGCTGCGTTGCTGCAGCAGGGTCAGGCGGTCGTGCAACTGTTCCAGGATGGTCGCGATGCGGGTCCTGCTGACGTCGTCGGCGAGCACCCGGTAGGTGATGCGCTCGGCGCGAAGGTCGCGGGTCAGGTCGTTGAGTTGGCCGATGTCGCCGAGCTGCTCCGAGCGCTCGATGGCGCCGTCCAGGGCGCTCCAGCCGCTGAGGGTGGTGGCCAGGGTGAGCAGCAGCACCACGGCAAAACCCAGGGCGAGCTTGAGCCCGACGCCGAGGTTGCCGAGCTGACGGTCAAGGTATCCGAACATGGCAGGTCTCCGTCCAATTGAGAAAAGGCCATGGCGGCAGAATGCCGCCATGGCCCTTGCTCATCGGCCGGAAGTCCGTCGGACTGGACCTGCAAATCGAGTAGGAAAATTCTCCGCGGGCTGAAGGGTAAGGCCTACAGCCCGCAAGCCGCGAATTAGAGCCTGAAACGCCCCACCAAACCCTGCAGATGCGTCCCCAGGCGGGCCAGCTCGACGCTGGAGCTGGCGGTCTCCTCGCTCGCCGCCGAGGTCTGGTCGGAGATGTCGCGCACGTTCATCACGCTGCGGTTGATCTCTTCGGCCACGGCGCTCTGTTGCTCGGCGGCGGTGGCGATCTGCTGGTTCATCGACTGGATCGACGACACGGTGCGGGTGATGGTGCCCAGCGAGTCGCCGGCGCGACGGGTCAGCTCGACGCTGCTGTCGGTCAGGGCGCGGCTGCTGTCCATGACGCTGGCCACGCGTTCGGTGCCGTTCTGCAGGCTGGCGATCAGCTCCTCGATCTCCTCGGTGGACTGCTGGGTGCGCTGGGCCAGGCTGCGTACCTCGTCGGCGACCACGGCGAAACCACGGCCTGCCTCGCCGGCGCGGGCGGCCTCGATGGCGGCGTTGAGCGCCAGCAGGTTGGTCTGCTGGGCCACCGACTTGATCACATCGAGCACGCTGCCGATCTTGTCGCTCTCGGCCTTGAGCTGGCTCATCGCTTCGCTGGAATTGACCACCTCGCCGGCCAGGCGCTCGATCTGGCTGATCGCCTCGCCCACCACCTTGTCGCCCTCGCGGGCCTGCTGGTCGGCCATCAGCGCCGCTTCCGAGGCCTGCTCGGCGTTGCGTGCCACTTCCTGGACGGTGGCGGTCATCTCGTTCATGGCGGTGGCGACCTGGTCGGTCTCGACCTTCTGGTTGTTGACCCCGGCGCTGGTCTGTTCGGTGACCGCCGACAGTTCCTCGGCGGCGCTGGCGATCTGCGTCACGCCGTCGCCGATGCCGCCGATCAGCTCGCGCAGGGCCTGGGTCATGCGTTGCATGCTGGCCTGCAACTGGCCCAGCTCGTCGCGCCGATCGGCCTTGAGGTCCTGGCGCAGGTCGCCGCCGGCCACGCGTTCGGCGGCGGCGAGGGTCTGGCGCAGTGGCACGATGATCTGCCGGGTGATGGCGAAGGCGGCCAGCACCCCCAGCAGCAGGGCCAGGGCGGTGGCGCCGGCCAGCAGGGTCTTGGCCTGCTGGGTGCCCTGGTCGCGCACGGTGGTTTGTGAAACGCTCATTTCCTGGCTGGTGACCAGCAGCAGTTGGCCTTGCGCCGACATGCGCGTCAACGCCTGCTCGCTGGCGGCCTGGGCGTTGCCGAACTGGTTCACCGCGTCGCGGTAGGCGGCCAGTGCGCTGGCGGCGTCGTCGAGGCTGGCGGCGAACTCGGCCGCAAGCTTGCCCGGCAGCGCCTTGAGCACGGTCATGGCTTGGTCGATGGCGCCGAGCGCGGTCTGCTGGAACTCGGCCTTGCCGCTGTAGGTGTAGCCGCGCACCTGGAAACGCGCCTGCTGCAACAGGGCGGCGACCTGCACCACTTCCTGGTACTGCTGGATATCACCACCCTGCAGCAGGCGCTGCTGGACCTTGCCGATCAGCTCGGCGGCCTTGTCGGCGCTGTCGCCCAGGGTGGCGCGGCTGGCCTCGCGGCGCTGGCCGGCCTGCTTGAGTTCGGTGAAGGCCTGTTGGTACTGGCGCACGGCATCCTGCTGCTTGTTCAGGCGCTCACGGTCGCCGGCAAGCTCGATCTGGCCGAGCATGAACTGCACCTGGCGCTCGAGATTGGCCAGGGCCTTTTCCAGTTCCGCCACGGCGGCGTCGTCACGGTTGCGCTCATAGCCCAGGCGGGCCAGGCGCAGGTCCTGGGTGTACTGGTGGATCACCGAGATGTTGCCGAGCTTGTCGCCCCGGCTGGTGACGCTGTCGATGCCCAGCCAGCCGGTGAAGGTGATGCCGAGGGTGAGCAGCAGCACCAGGCCGAAGCCGATCCCCAACTTGCGATTGACGCTTACATTTCCCAGTGACTGGGCAAACCAACGGTACATAGACGACTCCCCGGCGCGTGGCAGTGCGGATTATTGTTCTGTTGCACAGGCCATCGGCGGGGGGCGGGGAAACTTGATGGTGAAAACCTGACCCTGCTGTCAGAAAATTCGCGAAAGCAGGGCGGTGACCGCCGTTTCCACCCGAAGGATGCGGTCGCCCAGTTGCACCGGGGCCAGGCCGGCCTTGCCGAGCAACTCGACCTCGTAGGGGATCCAGCCGCCTTCGGGGCCGATCGCCAGGGTCACCGGGCCTTCCACGGCGCGTGGGCAGGCAGGGTAGGGTCCGGGATGGCCGACCAGGCCCAGGGAGCCTTCGGCGATGGCGGGCAGGCGGTCTTCGACGAAGGGCTTGAAGCGCTTCTCGATGATCACTTCCGGCAGCGCCGTGTCGCGGGCCTGCTCCAGGCCGAGAATGAGGTTTTCGCGGATGGTTTCAGGCTGGAGGAACGGGGTCTGCCAGAAACTCTTTTCAACCTTGTAGCTGTTGACCAGGATCAGCCGCGGCACGCCCAGGGTAGCGACCGTCTGGAACAGCCGGCGCAGCATCTTCGGCCGCGGCACGGCCAGCACCAGGGTCAGTGGCAGCTTGGCCGGCGGTGGCTGGTCGAAGGCCACCCGCAGTTCGGCTTCATGGCCTTCGAGGCGGATGACCTCGGCCTTGCCCATCAGGCCGCCGATGCGCCCGACGCGCAGGCTGTCGCCCACCGCCACGCGGTGGATCTCCTGCATGTGGGTGAAGCGGCGATCAGCCAGGACGACACGGTCGGCCGACACGAAGTCGGCCTCTTCAAGAAGCAACAGGTTCACGGTTGGGTCGCAGGCGGCTGGTCGTTGTGGTCGTTGTTCGCTGCGTCCGGCTCGTGGCTGCGCTTGCGGATCAGGCTGCCGCACAGCACACCGACCTCGAACAACAGCCACATGGGCACGGCCAGCAGGGTCTGGGAGAAGATGTCCGGCGGGGTGAGGATCATGCCGACCACGAAGCAGCCGATGATCACGTACGGGCGGATCTTCTTCAGGTACTGCACGTCGACCACGCCGATCCACACCAGCAGCACCACCGCCACCGGGATCTCGAAGGCGACGCCGAAGGCGAAGAACAGGGTCATGACGAAGTCGAGGTAGCTGGAAATGTCGGTCATCATCGACACGCCCTCGGGGGTGGCGCTGGCGAAGAAGCCGAAGATCAGCGGGAACACCAGGAAGTAGGCGAAGGCCATGCCGGCATAGAACAGGAAGATGCTCGATACCAGTAGCGGGATGGCGATGCGCTTTTCATGGCGGTACAGGCCCGGGGCGATGAACCCCCAGATCTGCTGCAGGATGAACGGGATCGCCAGGAACAGCGAGACGATCATGGTCAGCTTGAACGGCGTCAGGAACGGCGAGGCCACGTCGGTGGCGATCATCGTCGCGTTGGCCGGCAGGTGCGCGCGCAGCGGCGCCGAGACCAGGGTGTAGATCTGCTGGGCGAAGGAGAACAGCCCGGCGAAGATCAGGAAGATGGCGGCGACGCAGCGCAGCAGGCGGGTGCGCAGTTCGGTCAGGTGCGAAACCAGCGGCATCGGCTGGTCATGTTCCGGATTCTCGCTCATGGGGCTCGTGGCGGTTGGGGCGGCTCGGAGGGTGGCGTCGCGGTCGGCTGCGCGGGGGCGGCTTCGACGGCGGGTGTGGCGGGCGTTTCAGCGCTGGCCGGCGGCTGCGCCGGTGGTGTCAGCGGATTGAGGATGCGTTTGGCTTCCTGCTCCATCTGCAGGATATGCTCGTTGTGCAACTGGCGGCGGATGTCGTCGGCGCCGATCTCGCGCTCGACCTCCATCTTGATCGCGTTGAAGCTGCGCTTGAGGCGGCCGATCCACAGGCCCGCAGTGCGCGCGGCCCCCGGCAGGCGCTCGGGGCCGAGCACCAGCAGGGCGACCAGGCCGACGAGCAGCAGCTCGCTGAAACTGATGCCGAACATGGGTCAGTCTTTCCGCTGCGGCTCTTGGACCGGCTGGGCCTGGCCCTCGATGGTGTGGCCCTGGGCCTGCTGCGCGGTGTTCTGTACCGGCGGAACCGGTTGCGCCGGCGGCGGGGTCTGCTCGGCGGGTTTGGTTTCTTCTTCGTTCATGGCCTTGCGGAAGCCCTTGATCGATTCGCCCAGGTCGCTGCCGAAGTTCTTCAGTTTCTTGGTGCCGAACACCAGCACCACGACGACCAGCAGGACGATCCAGTGTTTCCAGTCAAAAATGCCCATTTCAAGCTCCTGAAAATGTGTGTCTGTCTTTCGGACCCTGGGCTGCGTTGCAGCCTTTCGCGGCACAAGGCCGCTCCTACACAGGGTATTGCGAATCTGTCAGGCGACGCGGGCCCCTGTAGGAGCGGCCTTGCGCCGCGAAAGGGGCGCAACGCGCCCCCGCAATTATTCAGGCAGAAGGCTGACGCGCAGCCTTCTCGTCATGCCCGGACAACCCGAACCGACGCTCCAGCTCGTCAAGCACCGCCTGCGGATGCTGGCCCAGCGCGCTGAGCATGACCAGGCTATGAAACCACAGGTCTGCGGTTTCATAGATGACATCGCTGTAATCCTTGCTGGCGGCGGCATCCTTGGCGGCGATGATGGTCTCGATGGACTCTTCGCCGAGCTTCTCGAGGATCTTGTTCAGGCCCTTGTGATGCAGGCTGGCCACGTAGCTGCTGTCCGGCGCCGCGTGCTTGCGTTCCTCCAGCACCTCGGCGAGGCGGTTCAGGGTGTCGCTCATGTCAGTGTCCTGCGCTGTAGATGGCATCCGGATCCTTCAGGACCGGGTCGACGGTTTTCCACTGGCCGTCCTCGAAGACGCGGTAGAAGCAGCTTTCGCGGCCGGTATGGCAGGCGATATGGCCCAGTTGCTCGACCATCAGGATGATCACGTCGGCGTCGCAGTCCAGGCGCATTTCGTGAAGCTTCTGCACATGGCCCGACTCTTCACCCTTGCGCCACAGCTTGCCCCGTGAGCGCGACCAGTAGATGGCGCGATGCTCGGCGGCGGTCAGGGCGAGGGATTCACGGTTCATCCAGGCCATCATCAGCACGCGCCCGGTCTTGTGGTCCTGGGCGATCGCCGGCACCAGGCCATCGCTGTTCCACTTGATCTCGTCCAGCCAGTCTTTCATCGTCGACTCCAAACCGGGCCCGCTCCCGTACCGGGCCCCTTTGCGCTAGTGTGCCAGCCGGCGGCGCGGCTGGCTATCGGCGCACGATCAGGTACAGGCCGGCGGCCAGCATCAGCCACGCCGGCCAGGCGGCCGGGGCGCTGAGGCTGACGGCACCGGCCGCGCAGGGTGGCGCCGCCACCGAGCAGGCCGGCGCCGAGCAGGCGCAGCGCCCAGTTGTCGCCGGCGCGGCGCCGCTCGGGCAGTTGCGCGTCGTGCAGATGCGGTTGCGACAGGCGCTCGAGCAGGTCGCGGGTCATGTCGGCCAGGTGCGGCAGTTGCTCGGCCTGGCTGTACAGGTTGCCGATCACAGCCTTCGGGCTCATGCGCTCGCGCATCCAGCGCTCGAGAAACGGCTTGGCGGTGCTCCACAGGTCGAGGTCGGGGTACAGCTGGCGGCCCAGGCCTTCGATGTTGAGCAGGGTCTTCTGCAGCAGCACCAGCTGCGGCTGGACCTCCATGTTGAAGCGCCGGGCGGTCTGGAACAGGCGCATCAGCACCTGGCCGAAGGAGATGTCCTTCAAGGGTTTTTCGAAGATCGGCTCGCACACGGTGCGGATCGCCGCCTCGAACTCGTTGACCTTGGTCTGCGCCGGCACCCAGCCCGAATCGATGTGCAGCTGGGCCACGCGGCGGTAGTCGCGCTTGAAGAAGGCGATCAGGTTGCGGGCCAGGTAGTCCTGGTCCTCGGAGGTGAGGCTGCCGACGATGCCGCAGTCGATGGCGATGTACTGCGGGCTCCAAGGCTTGACCGTGCTGACGAAAATGTTGCCCGGGTGCATGTCGGCGTGGAAGAAGCTGTCGCGGAACACCTGGGTGAAGAACACCTCGACGCCGCGCTCGGCGAGCATCTTCATGTCGGTGCGCTGGTCGGCCAGGGTGGCCATGTCGGTGACCGGCACGCCATAGATGCGCTCCATCACCAGTACCTTGGGCCGGCAGAAGTCCCAGTACACTTGCGGCACGTACATCAGCTCGGAGCCTTCGAAGTTGCGTCGCAGCTGGCTGGCGTTGGCCGCCTCGCGCAGCAGGTCGAGCTCGTCGTAGATGGTCTTCTCGTAGTCGCCGACAATCTCCACCGGGTGCAGGCGGCGGGCATCGGCCGAGGCGCGCTCGGCGGCCTTGGCGATCAGGAACAGCCAGGCCAGGTCCTGGGCGATGACCGGCTTGAGGCCCGGGCGCACCACCTTGACCACCACTTCCTCACCGCTCTTCAGGCGCGCGGCATGGACCTGGGCCACCGAGGCCGAGGCCAGCGGCTCGACGTCGAAGCGGCTGAACACCTCGCCCACCTTCGCCCCGAGCTGTTCCTCGATCAGCGCCACGGCGTGCTGCGGGTCGAACGGCGGCACCCGGTCCTGCAGCAGCATCAGTTCGTCGGCGATGTCGGTGGGCAGCAGGTCGCGGCGGGTGGAGAGCAACTGGCCGAACTTGATGAAGATCGGTCCCAGGTCCTGCAGCGCCAGGCGCAGGCGCGCGCCGCGGCTCAGCTCCAGGGGCTTGCGCGGCAGCCAGCGCCAGGGCATCAGCAGGCGCAGGCTGGCCAGCCACCAGGGCAGCAGGGGCTGTTCGAACAGCAGGTCATCGAGGCGGTAGCGGATCACGACGCGCTGGATGCGCAACAGACGGCGGACGGCGAGCAGCTTCATGCGTTATCGCTGGTATCAAGAGTGTGGGCGAGGCGGCGCAGGCGCGCCTCGAGACGTTCGATGTCGACCTTCAGCGCATCGAGTTCGCTGAACGCCGCTTCGGCTTCGCGTTTGCCGACCAGGGTACGGGATTCCTCGGCCAGGTACTCGGAGAGGTTCTCGCCGAAGCGCGCCAGGCCCTGGCGGGTCCAGCGCGCGCGCAGGCGCAGGTGGCCGGCGATCAGCGCGGTGGGCACCGGGCCCAGCCAGCGCTGCAGCTCGTATTCCCAGTCCAGTTGCAGGTCCTGCAGGATGCCGAACAGGTCGAGCAGCACGGCGCTGTCGCCATGCAGTTCGACCTGGGGGCTGTGCAGCACGGCGGTCTTGTCCTTGGCCAGGGCCAGCTGCGCCAGGCGCCCGGCGGGGGCGCGCAGCGTGCAGTCGACCTCGTTCTCCCAGTGGGCGGCGAGCATCAGGCCTTCCTCGTCGGGCAGCACGAACAGCTTCAGGGCCGGCTGCACGCAGTCGATCTCGATCACCCGCCCTTCCAACGCCGCCAGGCGCGGGAGGGCGGTGCTGTCCAGGCGCAGGACACGGTTGAGCCCGTGCTCGGCGCTGGCGAGCAGGCCGGCCAGGAGCATCAGGGCTTGATCCCCCGGTGCACGGCGACGATGCCGCTGGTCATGTTGTGGTAGGTGACGCGGTCGAAGCCGGCCTCGACCATCATGCTCTTGAGGGTTTCCTGGTCGGGGTGCATGCGGATCGATTCGGCCAGGTAGCGGTAGCTTTCCGAGTCGTTGGTGATCAGCTTGCCGGCTAGCGGCATGAAGGCGAACGAGTAGGCGTCGTAGGCCTTGGACATCAGCTTGTTGGTCGGCTTGGAGAACTCCAGGATCAACAGGCGGCCACCGGGCTTGAGCACCCGCAGCATGGAGCGGATGGCTTGGTCCTTGTGGGTCACGTTGCGCAGGCCGAAGGCGATGGTCACGCAGTCGAAGTGGTTGTCCGGGAACGGCAGCTTCTCGGCGTCGGCCTGGACGAACTCGATGTTGCCGGCCACGCCGCGATCAAGCAGGCGGTCACGGCCGACCTTGAGCATCGAGTCGTTGATGTCGGCAAGCACCACCTGGCCGGTCGGGCCGACCAGGCGCGAGAACTTGGCGGCCAGGTCGCCGGTGCCACCGGCGATGTCCAGCACCCGATTGCCGCTGCGCACGCCGGACAGCTCGATGGTGAAGCGCTTCCACAGGCGGTGCATGCCGCCGGACAGCACGTCGTTCATCAGGTCGTACTTGGCGGCCACCGAATGGAACACCTCGGCGACTTTCTTCGCCTTCTGGCTCTCGGGCACGTCCTGGTAGCCGAAGTGAGTAGTGGGTTCGGCGTGGTCGCCTTTGCGCTGGTCGGTCATATCGCTTCACCAGAAAAAAATTACGGCCATTCTAGGGGCTGCGGGCGGATTTGTCTTGGCGGGGTGTGTCATGCAGAGGGGGCGGGCATAATGGTGATTATGTCTTCATATCCAGGAACACCCGCATGACCCAGATCAGCGTCGAACGCAAACACTCCCTCGGCCGTGATGCCGCCCGTGCCAAGGCCGAGGCGCTGGTCGACAAGCTGACCCGCGAATACGACCTCAAGGCCACCTGGAACGGCGACCGCGTCGATGTGACGCGCAGCGGCGCCAACGGCAGCGTGCACATCGGCGAGGACACCATCCGCGTCGAGCTGAAGTTGGGCATGATGCTGTCGATGATGAGTGGCAGCATCAAGGGCGAGATCGAGCGGGCGCTGGACAAGGCGCTGGCCTGACACTGCGCGCTCCTTGCTGTTTGCGGGAGCGGACCTTGTGGGAGCAGTTATTGTGGGAGCGGGCTTGCCCCGCGATGGCGCCAGCCCAGGTAATCGCTATCGCGGGGCAAGCCCGCTCCCACGCAAACGCTGCATGACCTCACCTTAGGGTGAGGATTCTAATTTTTCCGCCTACCTTCACGCTCAAGCCCTGCCTCCCAGGGCAGTTCCTCCCTCCCTTGAACGAGCATGAGGTGCAGAGCATGGCCAAAGTGAATCTCAAGCAGAAAGACGACGCCCAAGGCAGTACCCTGGGCGAGGTGCGCGGCTACGCCCGCAAGATCTGGCTGGCGGGCATCGGTGCCTACGCCCGCGTCGGCCAGGAAGGTTCCGACTACTTCAAGGAGCTGGTGAAGGCCGGCGAAGGCGTCGAGAAACGCGGCAAGAAGCGCCTGGGCAAGGAGCTCGAGGCGGCCAACGGCCATCTTGACGAAGCCACCCAGGAAGTCAGCCGGGTACGCGGCAAGGTCGAGGTCCAACTGGACAAAATCGAGAAAGCCTTCGACGCCCGTGTCGGTCGCGCCTTGAATCGCCTCGGCATTCCGTCTAAACATGACGTTGAGGCGTTGTCCATCAAGCTTGAACAGCTGCACGAGCTGCTCGAGCGCGTCGCGCACAAACCATAAGGAGAGCAGGATGGCTGGCAAGAAGAACACCGAGAAAGAAGGCAGCTCCTGGATCGGCGGAATCGAGAAGTACTCCCGCAAGATCTGGTTGGCTGGCCTGGGTATCTACTCCAAGGTCGACCAGGATGGTCCGAAGCTGTTCGATTCGCTGGTGAAGGATGGCGAAAAGGCCGAGAAGCAGGCGAAGAAAACCGCAGAAGACGTGGCCGAAAGCGCCAAGTCGTCGACCAACTCGCGGGTGTCGGGCGTCAAGGACCGTGCGCTGGGCAAGTGGAGCGAGCTGGAAGAGGCCTTCGACAAGCGCCTGAACAGCGCCATCTCGCGCCTGGGCGTGCCCAGCCGCAATGAGATCAAGGCCCTGCACCAGCAGGTCGACTCGCTGACCAAGCAGATCGAGAAGCTGACCGGCGCGTCGGTGACCCCGATCTCCAAGGCCGGTGCCAGCAAGACCGCGGCCAAGCCCCTGGCCAAGGCGGCAGCCAAGCCTGCGGCCAAGACCGCCGCGGCAAAACCGGCGGCCAAGCCTGCGGCGAAAACCGCGGCGGCCAAACCGGCAGCCAAGCCAGCGGCGGCCAAGCCAGCGGCCAAACCCGCTGCTGCCAAGAAACCGGCTGTGAAAAAAGCCGCCCCGGCCAAGCCTGTGGCAGCCAAGCCGGCTGCTCCGGCGCCTGCCGCCACCGCGGCCCCGGCCCCGAGCGCGGCCCCGGCCAGCAGCACGCCGTCGGCACCGGTGAACGCGGCCACCCAGGCCTGACACCGGGTCGCCCTGATCGCGGGGCAAGCCCGCTCCCACGAAGCCTGCACAGGACGCGTGGGGGTGGGCTTGCCCCGTGATTGTTTCAGCCTTCCAGATACCGCATCGCCAACTGCTCCGCCGCCCTGCGTGCCGGCGCCTGCAGATGCGGCGCCACCAGCATCATCACCTGGTACACCACCACCCCCACGTCGCCCTCGCGCCCCAGTACCCGCTGGTAGTCCAGCGAGCACATCAGGGTCAGGGTGATCTGCTCCACCAGTTGCCCCAGCGCCTGGGTTTCACTGGTCACCTGGCCCTGGCCCTTGAGGCTGGCCAGCAATGCCGCCAAAGTGCGCTTGAGGGCGTTGATCAGGCTGCGCATGCCCCGCGCCAGCTTGGGCAGGCGCCCGGTGAGGTTGGACAGGTCCTGGAACAGAAAGCGGTACTGGGCCATGCGCTCGACGATCAGGTGCAGGAACAGCCAGTAGTCCTCGGCGTCCAGGCGCACGTCCAGGGGCGGATCGAGCAGTGGCATCAACGCCTCTTCGAAGCGCTCGAACAGGCCGATCACCAGCGGCTCCTTGCCGTGGAAGTGGTAGTACAGGTTGCCGGGGCTGATCCCCAGTTCGTTGGCGATCTCCAGGGTCGAGACGTTCGGCTCGCCCTGGCGGTTGAACAGCTGCAAGGCACATTCAAGGATACGGTCGCGGGTCTTCATCCGGTCAGCGCGCCAATACGTAGCTGCCCGGCGCGGGGCCCAGCGCTGGGTAGGTGGCGTTGCCCAGTTCCTCGCGGGGCGCCTTCAGCGTGCCGGAGCGCTCGCTGATCCATTCCAGCCACAGCGGCCACCAGCTGCCGTCGCGGCGTTGGGCATCGTGGAACCAGGCCCGCGGGTCGCTGGAGAGCTTGGGGTTTTCCAGGTAGTAGGCCTTGGGGTTGCCGGGCGGGTTGATGATGCTCTGGATATGGCCGCTGTTGGCCAGGATGAAACGCCGGTCGCCGCCGAGCAGCAGGGCCGAGCGGTAGACCGCGTCCCACGGGGTGATGTGGTCGTTGCTGCCGGCCACGGTGAAGCTGTCCAGCCCGACCTGCTTGAGGTCGATCGGCGTGCCGCACACCTCCAGCCCTTCGGGGAAGGTCAGCGGGTTGAGCTTGAAGAAGTCCAGCAGGTCGCCGTGCAGGGCGGCGGGCAGGCGGGTGTTGTCGGCGTTCCAGTAGAGGATGTCGAACGCCGGCGGGGTCTTGCCCATCAGGTAGTTGTTGACCCAGTAGTTCCAGATCAGGTCGTTGGGGCGCATCCAGGCGAAGATCCGCGCCACTTCGCCGCCATCTAGCACGCCGCGCTGGTACGAGCGGCGCTTGGCCGCCTCGATGGTCTGCTCGTCGGCGAACAGGCTGGCGGGGCTGTCGAACTGGCTGTCGAGCAGGCTCACCAGGTAGGTGGCGCTGCGCACCTTGCGCAGTTGCTTCTTGGCCTGCAGGTGGCCCTGCAACGCGGCCATGGTCAGGCCGCCGGCACAGGCGCCCATCAGGTTGGGATCGCGGCTGCCGCTGATGCTGCGGCAGGCGTTGAGCGCTTCCTCCACGGCCTGTACGTAACTGGACAGGCCCCACTCGCGGTGACGCGGATCGGGGTTGCGCCAGCTGACCATGAACACCTGCAGGCCCTGCTTGAGCATGTACTGGACGAAGCTGTTGGTCGGGCTCAGGTCGAAGATGTAGAACTTGTTGATCTGCGGCGGTATGACCAGCAGCGGCCGGGTGTACTGTTTCTCGCTCATGGGCTTGTACTGGATCAGCTCCAGCAGCTCGTTGCGAAACACCACAGCACCAGGGCTGGCGGCCAGGTTGCCGCCGACTTCGAAGGCGCGTTCGTCCACCTGGCGCGGCAGGCCGTCGTTATGGCGCAGGTCGTCGAGCAGGTGGCTGGCCCCGCGCAGCAGGCTCAGGCCGCCGGTGTTGAACAGCTCCTTGACCGCCAGCGGGTTGAGCAGCGAGTTGCTCGGGGCGAAGGCGTCGCTGACCAGGTTGAACAGGAACTGCGCCCGGGCGCGATCATCGTCGGCCAGGCTGCTTTCCTCGATCCACAGGCGGGTCTGCTTCTGCCAGGCCAGGTAGGCCTGCAGGCTGCGGCGGTAGAACGGGTTCTGGCTCCAGGTCGGGTCGCTGAAGCGCGTGTCGCGGGGGTGGGGCTGATAGGCACTGTCGCCGATCAGCACGCGGCCCAGCTGGCCGCCGAGGCTCAGCAGGTGATGGGCGGTGTGCAGCGGGTTGCGCAGGCTGATCCTGCCGACCTGGCGCAGGGTCGAGATCAGGTCGCGACCGCGCAGGCCGGTGATGGCGTTCTGCACGTTCATGCTGGTGACGGGCACCGGTTTGTCTTTCATGCCAACACTCCATCGTTTAGCAATCGGGCCGATCGCGGGGCAAGCCCGCTCCCACGACAGCTTTCCTGGGGCCATGGGAGCGGGATCAGGTGCGCGCAGCGGGCCGGGGGTGCATGACCGCGCGTTGGCGTTCCTGCTCGAGGAATTTCATGATGATCGGCGCGACGGCCTCGGCCCGGGTGATCAGGAACAGGTGGCCGTCGTCGATTATGTGTAGCTGGGCATTGGGAATTCGCCAGGCCAGCAGGCGCATGTTGATCAGGGGGATCAACGGATCGTCGTCGCCGGCCAGCACCAGGGTGGGCTGGTGGATCTTGTGCAGCCAGTGGATGCTGGTCCAGCCGAGCCCGGCGAACAGCTGCCAGTAGTAGCCCAGCTTGCCGCCCGAGCGGACCTTCGAGGCATGCTGCATGGCCAGGTCCGGGTCGCGCCGGAAGCCGCCGCCATAGATCAGCGGGGCGATGCGGATCACATGGGAGGGCTGCACGTAGCGCCGCGGGCTGGCCATCATCCACAGCACCTTGGGCTTGCCCGGCACCATCACCGCGCCGGCGGCGGTGGCGGCCAACACCAGTTTCTTGCAGCGCTCGGGGTAGTCGTGGGCGAACTGCTGGGCCAGGGCGCCGCCCCAGGACACGCCGATGACATTGACCTGGCCGTAGTCCAGGTAGTCGAGCATGCGCGCGGTCAACTTGGCCAGGCCAGGGAAGCGATAAGGATGGCGGGGCGTTGACGAGCCGCCAACCCCGGGCACGTCGAAGGCGATGACCTCCAGGTCCGGGTCCAGCGCCTCGATGAACGGGAACACCAGCTCGAGGTTGGCGCCGATGCCGTTGAAGATCAACAACGGTGTCAGGTGTGGCTTGCCCGGCCGGACCGCGGTGCGGATGGACTGATCGTCCAGTTCGACGGTCCTGAAAATGTACGGTTGCGGCATGCGCGTGACTCTGTGGTGAAGGTAGCGCCGCGATGCACCGACAGGCCCATCGCGGCGGTTCGGTTCAACGCTCGTGCACGTATGTTCCCGGTGCGGCCTCGCCTGCGGTATAGGTGCGGTTACCCAGCTTTGTAGGCGCCTTCTTGAGTTCGCCGGCGCGCTCGCCCAGCCAGGCCTGCCAGTGCAGCCACCAGGAGTCGGCATGCTTGATGGCGTTGTCCTGCCAGGCCACCGGGTCGTCCGGGCGGTCCTCGCCGGTCATGAAGCGCGCCTTGGGGTTGCCCGGCGGGTTGAGGATGCTCTGGATATGACCGCTGTTGGACAGCACGAACTCGATCTTGCCGCCGAACAGGTGCGCCGAGCGGTAGCATGACTGCCACGGGGTGATGTGGTCGGCGGTGCCGGCGACGCTGTAGATGTCGCAGTCGACCTTCTTCAGGTCGATGGCGGTGCCGCATACCTCGAGGGCGTCGGAGCGGGTCAGCGGGTTGTTCTTGAACATTTCGATCAGGTCGCCGTGGAAGGCGGCCGGTAGGCGGGTGGTGTCGTTGTTCCAGAACAGGATGTCGAACACCGGCGGCTCGTTGCCGAGCAGGTAGTTGTTGACCCAGTAGTTCCAGATCAGGTCGTTGGGGCGCATCCAGGCGAACACCTTGGCCATGTCGCTGCCTTCGAGCACCCCGGCCTGGTAGGAGTGGCGCTTGGCCGCCTCAAGCGTTTGCTCGTCGACGAACAGCGCGACCTGGGTGTCGACGGTGGTGTCGAGCACGCTCACCAGCAGGGTGAGGGCGTTGACCTTCTTCTCGCCAAGCGCGGCGTAGTGGCCCACCAGCGCGGTGCAGGTGATGCCGCCGGAGCAGGCGCCGAGCATGTTCAGGTCCTTGCTGCCGGTGATCGACAGCACCGCGTCGACCGCCTCCTTGAGCGCGTCGATGTAGGTCGACAGGCCCCACTCGCGCTGGGCCTTGGTCGGATTGCGCCAGCTGACGATGAAGGTCTGCTGCTGGGAGCGCAGGCAGAAGCGCGCCAGGCTTTTTTCCGGGCTCAGGTCGAACACGTAGAACTTGTTGATCTGTGGTGGCACCACCAGCAGCGGGCGGCTGTGCACCTGCTCGGTGATGGGGCTGTACTGGATGAGTTCCAGCACGTCGTTGCGGTACACCACCGAACCTTCGCTGGTGCCGAGGTTCTTGCCGACCTCGAAGGCCTCCATGTTCACCTGGCTGGGCATGCCGCCGTTGTTGACGATGTCCTTGGCCAGGTTGGACAACCCGTCGAGCAGGCTCTTGCCGCCGGTCTCGAAGAAGCGCTTGACCGCGGCGGGATTGGAGAGGGTGTTGGTGGGGGCCATGGCCTCGGTCACCAGGTTGATGACGAACTGCCCGCGGCTGATGTCCTGGGGCGACAGGTCGCTTTCGCCGATCCAGTCGTTGAGCTCCTTGCGCCAGGCCAGGTAGGTCTGCAGGTAGCGGCGGTACAGGGGGTTCTTGCTCCACGCCGGGTCGGCGAAGCGACGGTCGTCGCCTTCGGGCTGCAGGGCCGACTTGCCCAGCAGCACGTTCTTCAGCTCCAGGCCGAAATGCGCCACGTGCTTGGCGCTGTGCAGGGGCTGGCGTACCGCCTGGCGCAGTACCGTGCGCGCCGATGTCAGCAGATCCTTGCGGCGAATGCCGATGACCGGGTTCAGCCCCAGGGTGTTTTCCGAGGCCTGCCGCTGCAACTCATCGTTGTTCTTGTTACTCATCTACGACGCTCCGTTGTCCTGAGACGAGTACCGGCGTGCTGTGACAGCCCGGTACTGCTACTCGGGTGACCAGTGATAAGGAACAGCGGTGCTGCGACCGGATGCGTGCCGATGATGAGCTGCGTGGGTTTCTGCGTGTGAAGACAACCTGCTTTCGCTCGCGACCTCTACATACCGGCCTGGCCCTGCCTGCCTTCTGGGCAATGCAGGGAACTTGCCAGCTCCATTGGTTACCCGACTTTCGTGTAATGCGCAAGACAGCCAATCTTTGGCAGTCATCAAGGCATTCAAGCAGATGAGATTAGAAAATGCGCTCTAAAGCTTGCGAGCCTTGAGCTAGAGCATCAATTTCACTACCGATTCGGACGGGTCGCGGGATTTGCCGGCCTTGTGCAATTCGTCGAGGTATTCGCTCCACAGCTGCTCCTGGCGCAGGCACAACTGCTCGAGGTACTCCCAGGTGAACAATCCGGAGTCATGGCCGTCGTCGAAGCTCAGTTTCAGTGCATATTGACCGGCCGGTTCCAGGCCGCTGAGGCCGACGTTGATCTTGCCAAATTGCAGGATGGGATTGCCGTGGCCCTGGACCTCGGCGGAGGGGGAGTGCACGCGCAGGAATTCGGCGGGCAGGTGGTAGACCTCGCCGGGGGCGTAGGTGAGGGTGAGGGTCTTGGAGGCTTTGTGCAGGTTGATGGCGGTGGGGAGGCGGGCCATGGGTGGAATCTCTGGTGAGCTGATGGTGCAAGCTTCGGGAGATTCAGGAGATTGTGCAAGGGGGTTGCTTTGCAGCCCTTTCGCGGCACAAGGCCGCTCCTACAAGGAGAATGCAGTCCCCCCTGTAGGAGCGGCCTCGTGCCGCGAATGGGCCGCGCGGCGGCCCCATGCGGTCTTACAGGATGTAACGCGACAGGTCTTCGTTCTGCGCCAGCTCGCCCAGGTGGCTGTTCACGTAGGCGGCGTCGATGTGGATCGGCGTCTCGTCGTGGGCACTGGCCAGGTCGCCGGCGCTGAACGACACCTCTTCGAGCAGGCGCTCGAGCAGGGTGTGCAGGCGGCGGGCACCGATGTTCTCGGTCTTTTCGTTGACCTGGTAGGCGATCTCGGCCAGGCGCTTGATGCCGTCGGCGGCGAACTCGATGTTCAGGCCTTCGGTCTTGAGCAGGGCGCTGTATTGCTCGGTCAGCGAGGCGTGCGGCTCCTTGAGGATGCGCTCGAAGTCTTCCGGGGTCAGCGCCTTGAGCTCGACACGGATCGGCAGGCGGCCCTGCAGCTCGGGTACCAGGTCGCTCGGCTTGCTCAGGTGGAAGGCGCCGGAGGCGATGAACAGGATGTGGTCGGTCTTGACCATGCCCAGCTTGGTGTTGACGGTGCAGCCCTCGATCAGCGGCAGCAGGTCGCGCTGCACGCCTTCACGGGAGACATCGGCGCCGCCGACGTTGCCACGCTTGGCCACCTTGTCGATCTCGTCGATGAACACGATGCCGTGCTGCTCGACCGCTTCCAGGGCCTTGGCCTTGAGCTCTTCCTCGTTGACCAGGCGGCCGGCTTCCTCGTCGCGGACCATCTTCAGGGCATCCTTGACCTTCAACTTGCGGCTCTTGCGCTTGCCCTTGCCCATGTTGGCGAACAGGCTCTGCAGCTGGTTGGTCATCTCTTCCATGCCGGGCGGCGCGGCGATCTCGACGCCCATGTTCTCGGCGACTTCGATCTCGATTTCCTTGTCGTCCAGCTGGCCTTCGCGCAGGCGCTTGCGGAACAGCTGGCGGGTGTTGGAGTCGCTGCTGGACTGCTGGGCTTCCTCGCTGAAGCTGCTGACCCGCGCCTGCGGTAGCAGGGCGTCGAGAATGCGATCTTCGGCGGCATCCTCGGCGCGGTGGCGCACGCGGACGATTTCCTGCTCGCGGAGCATCTTCAGCGCGGCGTCGGCCAGATCGCGGATGATCGATTCGACATCACGGCCAACGTAGCCCACTTCGGTGAACTTGGTCGCTTCGACCTTGATGAACGGCGCATTGGCCAACTTGGCCAGGCGGCGGGCGATCTCGGTCTTGCCGACGCCGGTGGGGCCGATCATCAGGATGTTTTTGGGAGTCACTTCGGCACGCAGCTCGGCGGGGAGCTGCATGCGCCGCCAGCGGTTGCGCAGGGCAATGGCGACGGCGCGCTTAGCGTCGTCCTGGCCGATGATGTGGCGGTTGAGTTCGTGAACGATTTCGCGGGGGGTCATGGACATGATGAATGTGGTCCTCGAGCAGAGTGATCAGTGTGGAAAAGTCCCGCTGCGAGCGGGACGCCAAAACAACTGATTCACTCGGCCAGGTCCTGCTCCTCGATGGTCAGGTTGTGGTTGGTGAACACGCAGATGTCGCCGGCGATGTTCAGGGCGGCCTCGGTGATTTCACGGGCCGACAGGTCGGTCTTGTTCAGCAGTGCGCGGGCCGCGGCCTGGGCGTAGCCGCCACCGGAGCCCATGGCGATCAGGCCGTCCTCGGGCTCGACCACGTCACCGTTGCCGGTGATGATCAGGGAGGCGTCCTTGTTGGCCACGGCCAGCATGGCTTCCAGACGGCTGAGCGAGCGGTCGGTGCGCCATTCCTTGGCCAGCTCGACGGCGGCACGCACCAGGTGGCCGGAGTGTTTCTGCAGCTGGGCTTCGAAGCGCTCGAACAGGGTGAAGGCATCGGCGGTGGCACCGGCGAAGCCGGCGATGACCTGGCCGTTGTACAGGCGACGGACCTTCTTGGCGTTGCCTTTCATCACGGTGTTGCCGAGGGAAACCTGGCCGTCGCCGCCCATGACGACTTTGCCGTTACGGCGGACAGAAACGATGGTAGTCAAGGGAGAGTCTCCACGCAGCGGGGCGAAAATGCCTGATGCAGACTCATATGGGGGGAGGGGGGAAGGATTTCAACCGATAGGGATGAATGGTTGTTTCAGGTCTTTGCCGTCCCCATCGCGGGGCAAGCCCGCTCCCACGCCAGGTCGACCTTGCATGAGAGCTTCTGCGTGGGAGCGGGCTTGCCCCGCGATGGGCGTTACTCAGGCCTCAAAGCAGACGTGCCCATCGACCAATGTATAACGCACAGCGCCCGGCAGGCAGTGGCCGATGAACGGGCAGTTCGCGCCGCGGGAGTACCACTGCTCACCGGCAACGGTGGAGGCCTGCGGATCGAACAGCACCAGGTCCGCCGCGCCGCCCACCTTCAGTTCGCCGGCCGGCAAGCGCATGGCAGCAGCCGGGCCGCTGCTCAGGCGTGCCAGCAGGGTAGGCAGGTCGAGCAGGCCGTCCTCGACCAGGGTCATGGCCAGCGGCAGCAACAGCTCGACGCTGCTGATCCCCGGCTCGGTGGCACCGAACGGCGCCAGCTTGGCGTCGCGCTCGTGGGGCTGGTGATGGCTGGAGATCGCCTGGATCACCCCGGACTTCACCGCTTCGCGCAGGCCGTCGCGGTCGGCGGCGGTGCGCAGCGGCGGCTGCACGTGGTACAGGCTGGAGAAGTCGCGCAGCGCCTCGTCGGTGAGGATCAGCTGGTACAGCGCCACGTCGGCGGTGACCGGCAGCCCCAGCGTCTGGGCCTGGGCGATCAGCCGGGCGCCGCGGGCGCTGGTGATCTGGGTGAAGTGGGCGCGTACGCCGGTCTGCTCGACCAGCAGCAGGTTGCGGGCCAGGGCCACGGTTTCGGCGGTTTCCGGGATGCCCGGCAGGCCGAGGAAGCTGGCCATCGGGCCTTCGTGGGCCAGGCCGCCTTGCGACAGGTCGCGGTCCTGGGAGTGGAACACCACGGTCAGGTCGAAGGTCGCCGCGTACTCCAGGGCACGGGCCAGGGTGCGGTTGTTGGGGATTTCCTTGAGGCCGTTGCCGAAGGCCACGCAACCGGTGTCGCGCAGGGCCACCAGTTCGGCCAGTTGCTCGCCTTCCAGGCCCTTGGTCAGGGCGCCGATCGGGTAGACCTTGCTGTTGGCGGCTTCGCGGGCGCGGTCGAGGATCAGTTCGGCGACCGCCGAAGTGTCCAGCACCGGCTTGGTCTGCGGCGGGCAGCACAGGCTGGTGACGCCACCGGCCACGGCAGCACGGGTTTCGCTGGCGATGTTGCCCTTGCGGCTGTAGCCCGGTTCGCGCAGGGAAACACCGAGGTCGACCAGGCCCGGGGCGGCCACCAGGCCGTCGGCCTGGATCGTGCGGCTGGCGCTGAAGCCGGCCGGCGCCGCGCCGATGGCGGCAATACGGCCGCCGTCCAGGTGCAGGTCGGTGATGCGGTCCAGGCCGCTGGCAGGATCAATGACCCGGGCGCCGATAATGCTGATGGTCACTGGGCGTTCTCCTGGTCGAATTGACGTTGCGCGTTCTGCCCGCTCATGGCCATGGACAGCACGGCCATGCGCACGGCGATGCCGTAGGTGACCTGGTTGAGGATCACCGAGTGCTGGCCGTCGGCCACTGCCGATTCGATCTCCACGCCGCGATTGATCGGGCCCGGGTGCATGACGATGGCATCCGGCTTGGCACCGGCCAGGCGCGCGGTGGTCAGGCCGAACAGGCGGTAGAACTCGCCCTCGCTGGGCAGCAGGCCACCGGCCATGCGCTCGCGCTGCAGGCGCAGCATGATCACCACGTCGACGTCCTTGAGGCCTTCGGCGAGGTCGGTGTAGACCTTCACGCCATATTGCTCGATGCCGATCGGGATCAGCGTCTTCGGACCGATCACGCGGATGTCCGGGCAGCCCAGTGCCTTGAGCGCGAGCATGTCCGAGCGGGCCACCCGCGAGTGCAGGATGTCGCCGACGATGGCCACGGAGAGGTTTTCGAAACCACCCTTGTGCCGACGAATGGTGAGCATGTCGAGCATGCCCTGGGTGGGGTGGGCGTGGCGGCCGTCACCGCCGTTGATCACGGCTACGTCCGGGCACACATGCTCGGCGATGAAGTGGGCGGCGCCGGAGTCGGAGTGGCGCACGACGAACATGTCGGCGGCCATGGCCTCCAGGTTGCGCAGGGTGTCGAACAGTGTCTCGCCCTTGCTGGTCGAGGAGGTCGACACGTTCAGGCTGATCACGTCGGCCGACAGGCGCTGGGCGGCCAGTTCGAAGGTGGTGCGGGTACGGGTGGAGTTCTCGAAGAACACGTTGCACACGGTCTTGCCGCGCAGCAACGGGACTTTCTTCACGGCCCGGGCGCCGACTTCGAGGAAGGAGTCGGCGGTGTCGAGGATCTCGGTGAGCAGTTCGCGGGGCAAACCGTCGAGCGAGAGGAAGTGGCGCAGCTGGCCCTGGTCATTGAGCTGCAGCGGGCGCTTGGCGTCGAATGGCGTCATCGCGGGGGACTCTTAAAGGGCGGAAGCGGGAGCGAGGTCCTGGCGCTCGAGGGCGAGCGGCGTGGGTCCGGTCAATTTTACCCGTTCATGGGCCGCCAGGGACAGGGTGGCGCCGAGTACATTCGGGCGGATCGGCAATTCGCCGGCATCCAGGTCGAGCAGACAGGCCAAGGTCACGCTGGCCGGGCGGCCATAGTCGAACAGTTCGTTAAGGGCGGCGCGAATGGTGCGCCCGCTCATCAGCACGTCGTCCACCAGCACCAGATGCTGGCCTTCGATCTCGAACGGCAGCTCGGACGGGCGCACCTGCGGGTGCAGGCCGTTTTGGCTAAAGTCGTCGCGGTAGAAGGACACATCCAGGGTGCCCAGCGGGCCTTGGTCGCCCAGCTCGGCCTGCAGGGCCTGGGCCACCCACACGCCGCCGGTGCGGATGCCGATGAAGCGCGGCTCGCTGATGCCGCGGCGGGCCAGGTGGGCGCGAAGGTCGACGGCCATCTGCCGGATCAGGTCGGCGGGATTGGGTAGGCTCATTGCGTGCTCCTCGGAAGGCGGGCGCCGGCTCCAGCCGGCGGCAAAGCGGATTTAAGTGTTGGCCTCCAGCCAGCCTTGCAGCAGCAGGGCGGCGGCGATGGCGTCGACCGGGTTGTCGCGGTAGCTGCCATGGCGCCCGCTTCGGGCCATCTGCTCGCCTTTGGCCTCGAAGGTGGTCAGGCGTTCGTCGTGGGTGTGCACCGGCAGGTTGTAGCGACCGTGCAGGCGCCGGGCAAACTTCTCGGCGCGCTCGCTCATCTCGCTGGGCGTGCCGTCCATGTTCAGCGGCAGGCCGACGACGATGGCGTCGGGTTTCCATTCCTTGATCAGCTTCTCGACCTGGTTCCAGTCCGGCACGCCGTTCTGCGCCTTGAGCGTGCACAGTTCGCGGGCCTGGCCGGTGATCACCTGGCCGACGGCGACGCCGATCTGCCGGGTGCCGTAGTCGAAGCCCAGCAGCAGACGCAGTTCGGCCATCAGGCGTGGCCCGCCTGGCTGGTCAGCAAGCTGAGGTTGATCCCCAGGCTCGCGGCGGCGGCGCCCAGGCGCTGGTCGCTGGCCAGGCCGAAGATGATCTCGGGGTCGAAGGGGCAGTTGAGCCAGGCGTTATCGGCCAGCTCCGCCTCCAGTTGGCCGGCTTCCCAGCCCGCGTAGCCCAGGGTGATCAGGCTCTTGCGCGGGCCGTCGCCGGCGGCGATGGCGAACAGCACGTCCTGGGAGGTGGACAGCGACAGACCCTCCAGCTCGACCGTGGCCTGGTAGTTGCGGTCGTTGCTGTGCAGCACGAAACCGCGGTCGGTCTGCACCGGGCCGCCCTGGTAGATCGGAATGTGCAGGGTGCTGGCGGGCGGCTCGTCGTTCGGGCGCAACTGCTCGAGGATGTCGGCCAGGTTCAGCTCCTGCGGGCGGTTGACCACCAGGCCCATGGCGCCGTGGGCATTGTGCTCGACGATGTAGGTGAGGGTCTGGGCAAAGTTCGGATCGGCCATGTGCGGCATGGCGATCAGGAACTGGTGCTTGAGGTAGCTGGGGGCGAGGGTCTTCATGTCCGCTAGTGTGGCGCCAGGTGGCGGGGCTGGCAAGGTGCGCGGAGGGCTGTTGGTACTCCGGTGGGAGCGGGCTTGCCCCGCGATGGCGTCAGATCAGGATTGCGCGGTGGCAAAACGGACGCGATCGCGGGGCAAGCCCGCTCCCACGACATCGTCAGCAGCTCCTACGGGTCAGTTGCTCGACAGCTTGTCCCCGCGGGCAAAGCGCCAGGTGCGGATGATCTCCAGGCGGTCGAATTCCGCCAGGTCGCCGGTGAACGGCGCGAACGGCGCCGCCAGGCGCACGATGCGCTGGGCCGCCTGGTCCAGCACCGGCTGGCCCGAGGACTCCAGCACCAGCACTTCGTACAGCGAGCCATCGCGGTTGATCGATACCATCATTCGCAGACTGCCATACATCTGCTGGCGTCGGGCTTCCTCGGGGTAGTTGAGGTTGCCGATGCGCTCGACCTTCTTGCGCCACTCTTCCTTGTACCAGGCGCCCTTGTCGCGCAGGGTTGAGGCGGCGTTCAGGCGATGGATGCGCGGGCGCTTGGCATACAGTTGCTGTTCATGGGACAGCTCGGCCTCGAGGCTGGCGATCTGGCTCGACAGCTGCGAGCTGTCGAAGTCCGGCACCTTGGCTTCGGGTTTGGGCTGCGGCTTGCTTTCCTTCGGCTTGGGCTCGACCTTCTGGGTTTTCGGCGCCTGGGTGGCGACCACGGACTTCGCCGGTGCGGGCGGGGTTTCCGGTTTCGCGGCCGGTGGCGGGGTGATCTTGTTGATCTTGCTGTCCTGGAACGGCGCGACCTCGGTGGTCTTGGGCACCGCCTTTTTATCCAGGGTGCCGCTGCCCTGCTGGTTGTCCTGGGCCTGGAAGTCGGCCTTCTCGGGCGCTTTTTCGCTCTTGAAGGTGGCCAGGGTGATGTCCATGGTGTGACGGATATCAGCCGGTTTGACCACGGTGAAACCCACGCCCAGGATCAGCGCCAGGTGCACCAGGGCAGCCAGGAACAGGGTGAAGCCGAGCCGGTCCACCGGGCGAACGCGGGGTGGCAGCAGGTCGGCGGGGATGTCGGCGGGCAGCGTCATCAGGTATCCAGCAACCGCGAAACAGGGCGCAGGTCAGCGAAAAGGACCGGCATCATACCCCACTCCGCGGGTTTGCCACGTGTCGGCGGTCAGCGCGCCTGCAACTGGCGATCAATGGCGTCCATCAAGCGGCCGCCGATATCAGTGTTGTAGGCCGCGTCGATCTCGCGAATGCAGGTCGGGCTGGTGACGTTGATTTCGGTGAGGTAGTCGCCGATCACGTCCAGGCCGACGAACAGCAGGCCCTTTTCGCGCAGGGTCGGGCCGACCTGGGCGGCGATCCAGCGGTCGCGCTCGCTCAACGGCCGGGCTTCGCCGCGTCCGCCGGCGGCCAGGTTGCCGCGGGTCTCGCCGCTGGCCGGGATGCGCGCCAGGCAGTAGTCCACCGGCTCGCCGTCGATCATCAGGATGCGCTTGTCGCCGTCCTTGATCGCCGGCAGGTAGGCCTGGGCCATGATCTGCTGGGCGCCGAGCGCGGTCAGGGTCTCGAGGATCACCGACAGGTTGGGGTCGCCGGCCCGGTGGCGGAAGATCGAGGTGCCGCCCATGCCGTCGAGCGGCTTGAGGATCACATCGCCATGCTCGGCGGCGAAGGCGCGGATGATGTCCGGGCGGCGGCTGACCAGGGTCGGCGGCGTGCACTGCGGGAACAGCGTGGCGAACAGTTTCTCGTTGCAGTCACGCAGGCTCTGCGGGCGGTTGACCACCAGGACGCCTTCGGCCTCGGCCTGTTCCAGCAGGTAGGTGCTGTAGACGAACTCCATGTCGAAGGGCGGGTCCTTGCGCATCAGGATCACGTCCAGCTCGGCCAGGGGGCTGTCCTGCTCCTCGTCCAGCTCGAACCAGCGGGCCGGGTCGGCGAACACCTTGAGCGGACGCATCCGCGCGCGGGCCTTGCCCTGGGCCTGGTACAGATCGCGCTGTTCCATGTAGAACAGGCTCCAGCCGCGGGCCTGGGCAGCCAGCAGCATGGCCAGCGAGCTGTCCTTTTTGTAGGAGATGGACGCGATGGGGTCCATGACAATCCCGAGGCGAACGCTCATGGGGTAGTTCCTCTTGGCGGCCGGTGGCCGCGATGGCACGAAAGAAAAGTGGCTCAGGGTGGCGCCGGGCGCGCCCACGGTCAAGGGGCGGGCGGATGGAATGGCCTCCGGGAGTGTGCTAAAAAGGCCGGACAAGTGGTCTGTGTTGGCCTCCAGCCTGGCCGTACCTCCAAGAGCTGGGGCTGCTGCGCAGCCCATCGCGACACAAGGCCGCTCCCACAGGGTTCGGCGTCGGATGGCTGCTCAGCGCAACGCATGGACAGGTGGGAGCGGCCTTGTGTCGCGATGGGGCGTGAAGCGGCCCCAGGATTTCGGCCCCGGCAGCGATGGTAGTGCGACTATGGAACAACCCCTGAAGGTGATGGTGATCGACGACTCCCGCACGATCCGCCGCACCGCGCAGATGTTGCTCGGCGAGGCCGGCTGCGAGGTGATCACCGCCAGTGACGGCTTCGACGCCCTGGCCAAGATCGTCGACCACAAGCCCCGGATCATCTTCGTCGATGTGCTGATGCCGCGCCTGGACGGTTACCAGACCTGCGCCATCATCAAGCACAACAACGCCTTCAAGGACACCCCGGTGATCCTGCTCTCTTCCCGCGATGGCCTGTTCGACAAGGCCCGCGGCCGGGTGGTCGGCTCCGACCAGTTCCTGACCAAACCGTTCAGCAAGGAAGAACTGCTCGACGCGATCCGTGCCAGCGTGCCCGGTTTCGCCGCGCAGGACTCAAACGCACCCTGACGCCGCCTTCACCGGACGGCGTCTCTATTTCCTGATGGGGAAACAGCATGGCCCGAATTCTGATTGTCGATGATTCGCCGACAGAGATGTATCGATTGACCGAATGGCTCGAAAATCACGGCCACCAGGTGCTCAAGGCCGACAATGGCGCCGACGGCGTGGCCTTGGCCCGTCAGGAAAAACCCGACGCCGTGCTGATGGACATCGTCATGCAAGGCATGAATGGTTTCCAGGCCACCCGCCAGTTGAGCAAGGATGACGAGACCCGTCACATCCCGGTGATCGTGGTGACCACCAAGGATCAGGATACCGATCGCATCTGGGCCCTGCGCCAGGGCGCCCGGGACTTCCTCACCAAACCGGTGGAAGAAGACGCCCTGATCGCCAAGCTGCAAGAAGTACTCGGCGCTTGACCACCCGCCCCCAGGGCGCGTCGCTGACCGCCTTCGAGCTGTTGCTGGACATCGACCGGCGCTGCCGCCTGCTGGTGGCCGACCAGCCACCGCAGGACATCCGCCTGCAGCAGTGGAGTGGCATCGGTTTTCGCATCGCCGGGCAATGGTTCGTCGCGCCCATGGGCGAGGTCGCCGAGGTGCTGCGCGAGCCCCGCAGCAGCCGGGTGCCGGGCGTGCAGCCCTGGGTCCGCGGGGTGGCCAACCTGCGCGGGCGACTGTTGCCGGTGATGGACCTGTGCGCGTTTTTCGGCCTTGGCCCGGCGGCGGCGGGCAAGCAACGGCGGGTGCTGGTGCTCGATCACGAGGAGTTGTTCGCCGGGCTGCTGGTGGACGAGGTGGTGGGTCTGCAGCACTTCGCCCTGAGCAGCCTCGAGCTGTCGCCGCCGCAGCCATTGATCCGCGCGGCCGCGCCCTTCGTGCAGGGCCATTTTCCCCGTGAACGCAACTGGGCGATCTTCAGCCCGTTCGCCCTGGCCCAGGCCCCGGGTTTTCTCGATGTGGCGTTGTAGAGGATTTTCGACGTGAACAAGCCAGGACCTTCCGTAGCCACCGCCGGCGTTTTGCCAGCCGCCGTGGCCCAGCGCCCGCGCAGCACCGCGCAGATCACCGTGCTGTTCGTGGTGCTGATCCTGTCGATCGTCCTGCTGTTCGCCAACTTCGCCTACCTCAACACCCAGGCCAACCACGACAAACAGTACATCGGCCATGCCGGCGAGCTGCGCGTGCTGTCCCAGCGCATCGCCAAGAACGCCACCGAGGCGGCGGCGGGCAAGGCACTGGCGTTCAAGCTGCTCAGCGATGCGCGCAACGACTTCGAGCGGCGCTGGAGCTACCTGCGCGAGGGCGACAAGACCACAGGCCTGCCCGCCGCGCCGGTGACGGTGCGCGACGAGATGGACGCGGTGCGCCAGGACTGGGAGAACCTGCGCAAGAACACCGACACCATCCTCGCCAGCGAACAGACCGTGCTGTCGCTGCACCAGGTCGCGGCCACCCTGGCCGAGACCGTGCCGCAATTGCAGGTCGAGTACGAGAAGGTGGTGGAGATCCTGCTGCAGAGCGGCGCGCCGGCCAATCAGGTGGCAGTGGCCCAGCGTCAGCTGCTGCTGGCCGAACGCATACTTGGTTCGGTCAATACCGTGCTTGCCGGCGACGAGACCTCGGTGCAGGCCGCCGACGCCTTCGGTCGCGACGCCAGCCGCTTCGGCCAGGTGCTCGAAGGCATGCTCGCCGGCAATCCGGCGATCCAGGTCACCCGGGTCGAGGACGCCGATGCCCGGGCACGGCTGGCCGAGATTGCCGAATTGTTCCAGTTCGTCTCGGGTTCGGTGGACGAGATCCTTGAAACCTCACCCGAGCTGTTCCGGGTGCGCGAGGCCGCCGGCAATATCTTCAGCCTGTCGCAGACCCTGCTCGACGAGGCCTCGCACCTGGCCAACGGCTTCGAGAACCTGGCCGGTGGGCGCACCCTGGACACCGTCGGCGGCTACGTGCTCGGCCTGCTGGCGCTGGCCTCGATCATCCTCATCGGCCTGGTGATGGTGCGCGCCACTCACCGCCAGCTGCGCGAGACCGCCGAGAAGAACGAACGCAACCAGCAGGCGATCATGCGCCTGCTCGACGAGATCGAGGAGCTGGCCGACGGCGACCTGACCGTCACGGTGTCGGTCACCGAGGACTTCACCGGCGCCATCGCCGACTCGATCAACTACTCGGTCGACCAACTGCGCGACCTGGTCGCCACCATCAATCACAGCGCCGAGCAGGTCGCCGCCGCCGTGCAGGACACCCAGAACACCGCCCGCCAGTTGGCCAAGGCCTCCGAGCACCAGGCCGAGCAGATCAGCGAGGCCTCCGAGGCGGTGGGCGACATGGTCGAGTCGATCGACCGGGTCTCGGCCCACGCCTATGAATCGGCCAAGGTGGCCGAGCGCTCGGTGGCCATCGCCAACAAGGGCAACGAGGTGGTGCACAACACTATCCACGGCATGGACAACATCCGTGAGCAGATCCAGGACACCGCCAAGCGGATCAAGCGCCTGGGCGAGTCGTCCCAGGAGATCGGCGACATCGTCAGCTTGATCGACGATATTGCCGAGCAGACCAACATCCTCGCCCTCAACGCGGCGATCCAGGCCTCGCTGGCCGGCGAGGCTGGTCGCGGCTTCGCCGTGGTCGCTGACGAGGTGCAGCGCCTGGCCGAGCGATCCTCCTCGGCGACCCGGCAGATCGAGGCGCTGGTGCGGACCATCCAGGTTGACACCAACGAGGCGGTGATTTCCATGGAGCAGACCACCGCCGAAGTGGTGCGGGGCGCGCGCCTGGCGCAGGATGCCGGGGTGGCCCTGGCGGAAATCGAGGGCGTTTCGCAGACGATGGCTGAACTTATCCACAGTATCTCCGACGCCGCCCAGTTACAGACCTCCTCGGCGGGGCAAATTTCCCACACCATGGCGGTGATCCAGCAAATCACTGCGCAGACCTCCGCCGGCTCCGGCGCCACTGCCGACAGCATCCGCCACCTGGCGCGCATGGCCAGCGAGATGCGCCGCTCGGTGTCCGGCTTCACCTTGCCCAAACCGGTGGAGCGCTCGTGAACGAGGCGAACCTGAACGCGCCCGGCGAGCGTCACGACACAGTGGCCCTGGCCTGGACCAAGGCGCCGATTCTTGATTGCCTGGGGCAGGCGCGCCAGGCCCTGGAGCGCTTCTCGGCGGAGCCGGGCGACCTGTCGATGCTGGCGTTCTTCGTCGACAACCTGCACCAGGTCCACGGCTGTCTGCATATGCTCGCGCTGCCGGGCGCGATGCGCCTGGCCGAGGAGCTGGAACTGCTCGGGCGGGCCATGGCCGACGGCCAGGTGAGCCCGCGTGGCGATTGCCTGGGCGCGTTGTTCCGTGGGCTCGAGCAATTGCCGCCGTACCTGGATCGCCTGCGTGGCGCGCGTCACGACTTGCCACTGGTGGTCATGCCGCTGCTCAACCAGCTGCGGGTCTGCCGTGGTGCCGAACCCCTGGCCCAGGGCAGCCTGCTGGGTGACCTGGGGCAGCGGCTGGCCGGTGCGGCGGACCTGGCCAACCTCGACCTGTCCCTGGGCAGCTGGCGCGAGCACATGCAGGCCGGCCCCGGGCGCGACGCGCTGCGCTCGGTGGTGATGGCCCTGTGCGACGACCTGATGCGCATCAAGGACCGCCTCGACCCCTTCGTCGGTGGCGAGCGATCGCCCAGCGAGCCACTGGAGGCGCTGCTGCCGTCCTTGCGGCATGTGGCCGATACCCTGGCGGTGCTGGGCTTCCAGCAGCCGCGGCGGGTGATCATCGATCAGGTGCTGGCGTTGCAGGCACTGGTCGAAAAAGACGGCGCCGTGGACGAGGCGGTGCTGATGGATGTCGCCGGGGCACTGCTGTATGTCGAGGCCACCCTCAACGGCATGGTCGGTCCGCTGGAGGAAATCAGCCCCGGCAGCCTGCCCGGCTCGGACCTGGCCGAAATCCGCCAGCTGGTGCTCAACGAATCGCTCAACGTGCTGCAACAGTCCAAGGACCTGATCGGCGATTGCCTGGAGTCCGACTGGTCACGCCAGCGTCTGCAAGCCCTGCCCGGGTTGCTGCAACAGGTGCGCGGGGCGCTGGCGATGCTGATGCTGCCAGCCGCCGCCGAGGTGTTCGCCGGTTGCGCGGGCTATGTGCAAGGCTGGCTGGTGCACCTGGAGGATGAGCCGCAAGCGGACGAACTGGCGCACCTGGCCGATGCCCTGAGTGCCGGCGAGGCCTGGCTGCAATGGCGGGTGGCCGATCCGCTGGCCGACGCCCAGTGCTTCATCGACATGGCCCACGCCAGCTTGTCCGCGCTGGGCGTGCAGTGCGTGCGCGACACGTCAGTCGCGGGCGGTGAGCAGGCGCTGGATGGTATCGACGATGAGTTGCGCGAGGTGTTCCTCGAAGAGGCTGGCGAGCTGCTCCCGGAAATCGAGCGCCAATGGCTGCGCTGGCGAGCCGACAACGGCCTGCGCGAGGCGTTGATCGAGGTGCGCCGGGCACTGCACACGCTCAAGGGCAGCGGGCGGATGGTTCATGCCGAAGCCGTGGCCGAGCTGGCCTGGGGCGCCGAGCACCTGCTCAATCGGGTGCTGGAAGGGCGCATCGTGCTCAGCGCCGAAGGCCTGGTGGCCCTGCAGCAGGTGTTCGTGCGCCTGCCCGACCTGCTCGCTGATTTCGCCGCCAGCCAGTTGCCGCCCACGGCCGAGATCGAGCAGCTGGCCGGGCACCTGCATGCGCTGGCGCTCAACGACACGCCGGTCAGCGCCAGTATCGATGGCCTCGATCCGCACTTGCTTGAGATCTTCCGCAACGAGGCCCAGGGCCATTTGGCCGGGCTCGATGGGTTCCTGCAGACGGCCGCCGGCCAGGGCATCGCGGTCAACGACAGCCTGCAACGCGCCCTGCACACCCTCAAGGGCAGCGCTGCCATGGCCGGCGTGATGCCGGTGGCGGAGCTGGCCACCGCCCTCGACCGCCTGGTGCGTGAATACAAGGGGCACCAGTTGCCCCTGCAAGTGGCCGAGATCGAACTGCTGGAGGCGGCTCGCTCGCTGTTGCACCTGGGCCTGGCCCAGCTGGGCAGCACGCCGCTGGCGCCGATCCCCGGGGCCGCCGGGCTGATCGAACAGGTCGGGCAGACGGTTGACGTCCGGTTGGCCCAACTCCAGGCCGAGCCGCATCCGCCGCGCCGGCTCCGGCGCGATCCGCAGCTGACGGCCACCTTCCTGACCATGGGCATGGATATCCTGCTCGATGCCGAGGCGCGGCTCGCCAACTGGCAGGGCGATCCCACGCAACACCATGAGTTGCACCTGCTGCTCGAGGAGATGACCACCCTCGGTCACGGCGCGCACCAGGCCGAGCTGTGGCAGGTGGATGAGGTCTGCGAAGGGCTGCTCGACCTGTACGGTGCGGTGGAGGAGGGCAGCCTGGCCGTCACGCCGCGCTTCTTCGCCGTTGCCCGGCAAGCCCATGAGGCGCTGCTCGACCTGTTCGACGAGATAGCCGCCGGCCAGGACCCGAATCCCCGGCCCGAATGCCTGGCGGCCCTGCATGGCCTGCTCGATGATGCCCTCGACCCTGCAGCATTGGGTTTGGTCGGGGCGAACGGCGTCACGGTGCTTACGGCTCCAGGCGAGTTGCCGGACCCGGCGCTGGTCGAGCTGTTCCTCGAAGAGGCCGGGGATATCCTTGACGGTGCCGACCAGGCCTTGCGGCAATGGAAGGCCGATCCGGACAGCCTGTCGCCGCTGTCGGCGCTGCAGCACGATGTGCTCACCCTCAAGGGCGGGGCACAGATGGCGGCGATCGGCGCCGTCGAGGTGCTGGCCCAGGAGCTGGCGCTGCTCTACGAAGGCTTGGTGGACCGCCGGCTGGGTGCCAGCCCGGCACTGTTCGAGCTGCTCCGGCGCAGCCATGACGCCCTGGCCGAAATGCTGCGCAGCCTGCGCGAGGGCCAGGCACCGCTGTCGGCGGTGGCGTTGCTGGGCGAATTGCGTGAGTTCCGCCACAGCGCCCCGCCTCCCGTCACCTCCGAGCCGCAGGACGACAACGAAGAAACCGAGAGCGACAAGGAACTGCTGGAGGTCTTCCTCGAAGAGAGCTCCGATATTCTCGAGAGCGCGGCCGAGTCCCTGGCGCGCTGGCAGGCCGATCCGCGCAACACGGTCGAGGTGGAGAACCTGCTGCGCGACCTGCACACGCTCAAGGGCGGCGCGCGCATGGTCGAGATCACCGCCATCGGCGACCTCGCCCACGAACTTGAATTCCTCTACGAACTGCTGGCCGCCGGACGCCTGCCGTCGACGCCGGCCTTGTTCAGCCTGCTGCAGAACTGTCATGACCGCCTGGCGCACATGCTCGACGCGGCGCGCCTGGGCGAGCCGCTGCATACAGCCACGGCGCTGATCGACTACATCCGCAACTTCTCCAGCGCCGCGCTGACCGACAGCGTGGCCGGCCAGCCCCAGGCCGAACCAGCTCCCGCCGAGGCCACGGCTGTCGCTCCCGAGCGGGCGGGCGACATGGTCAAGGTCGATGCCGAGCTGCTCGACGACCTGGGCAACCTGGCCGGTGAGCATTCGGTGATCCGCGGGCGCATCGAGCAGCAGGTCAACGATGCGCAGTTCGCCCTCAACGAGATGGAGACCACGCTGGAGCGCATGCGCGATCAGCTGCTGCGCCTGGACATCGAGACCCAGGGGCGGATTTCCAGCCGTCACCAGTTGGAGGGTGACGCCTATGACGATTTCGACCCCCTGGAGATGGACCGCCATTCCCAGCTGCAGCAATTGTCGCGGGCGCTGTTCGAGTCCACCTCGGACTTGCTCGACCTCAAGGAAACCCTGCTGCAGAGGGCCCAGGAAGCCTACAGCCTCCTGCAGCAGCAGGCGCGGGTCAACAGCCAGTTGCAGGAGGGCCTGACCGCCACCCTGATGGTGCCCTTCGAGCGTCTGGTGCCCCGTTTGCAGCGGGTGGTACGGCAGGTGGCCAGCGAGCTGGGCAAGCAGGTCGAACTGGTGGTCGGCAACGCCGAGGGCGAGCTCGACCGC
This sequence comes from Pseudomonas sp. TE31087, assembly GCF_057284075.1. Lineage (NCBI taxonomy): Bacteria > Pseudomonadati > Pseudomonadota > Gammaproteobacteria > Pseudomonadales > Pseudomonadaceae > Pseudomonas > Pseudomonas sp. TE31087. Next base: position 3,790,411 of record NZ_JBXVNN010000001.1, on the reverse strand, counting down.
AGCGTGCTCGAACGTATGGTTGCGCCCCTGGAGCACATGCTGCGCAATGCCGTCGACCATGGCCTGGAAGCTCGCGAGGCGCGCCTTGCGGCCGGCAAACCGGAGCAGGGCACCATCCACCTGAACCTGCTGCACGAAGGTGCCGACATCGTCATCGAGATGAGCGACGACGGCGCCGGGGTACCGCTGGAGGCGGTGCGCAACAAGGCGATCAAGCGTGGTCTGCTCGATCCGCAGGCGCGCCTGAGCGACCACGAGATCCTGCAGTTCATCCTGCGCCCCGGTTTCTCCACGGCCGAGAAGATCACCCAGATCTCCGGGCGCGGCCTGGGCATGGACGTGGTCCATGAAGAGGTCAAGCAACTGGGCGGCTCGATGAGCATCGAGTCCAGCCCCGGCAAGGGCGCGCGTTTCCTGATCCGCCTGCCGTTCACCGTGTCGGTGAACCGGGCGCTGATGGTGCACGTGGAGGACGAGCAGTACGCCATCCCGCTGAACACCATCGAGGGCATCGTGCGCGTGCCGCCGGCGGAGCTGGAGGCCTGTTACCGGCTCGACCCGCCACGCTACAGCTATGCCGGCCACGATTACGCGCTGCGCTACCTCGGCGACCTGTTGCAGGGCGGCGGCCAGCCCGGGCTGCTGGGGCAGAGCGTGCCGTTGCCGGTGCTGCTCACCCATTCACACGAGCAGTCGTTCGCCATCCATGTGGACAGCCTGTCGCCCAGCCGCGAGATCGTGGTCAAGAGCCTCGGCCCGCAGTTCGCCGCGGTGCCGGGGCTGTCTGGCGCCACCCTGCTGGGGGACGGGCGGGTGGTGCTGATTCTCGACCTGCTCGGCCAGTTGCGCGGCCAGCAACGGCGCCTGGCGCGCCTGCCGGGCGTGGCCGAGGGGGCGCATGGGCTGACTGGCCCGGTGCCCCGGCGGCCATTGCTGGTGATGGTGGTGGACGACTCGGTGACCGTGCGCAAGGTCACCAGCCGCCTGCTCGAGCGTCACGGCATGAGCGTGCTGACGGCCAAGGACGGCGTCGATGCCATGGCGCTGCTCGAGGAGCACCGTCCGGATGTGCTGTTGCTGGATATCGAGATGCCGCGCATGGATGGCTTCGAAGTGGCCACGCGGATCCGCCGCGATGAACGCCTGAGCCAGCTGCCGATCATCATGATCACCTCGCGTACCGGCCAGAAGCACCGCGACCGGGCCATGGCCATCGGCGTCAATGAATACCTCGGCAAGCCGTATCAGGAATCGGTGCTGCTGCAGAGCATCGCCCACTGGAGCAAGCCCCATGCTTGAACATATTGCCGGCCAGCGCAGCAGCCTGACCGGGTTGCTGCTGCCCCTGGGCGACCGCACCCTGGTGCTGCCCAACGTGGCGGTGGCCGAGCTGATCGGTCACCGTGTCATCGCCTGCGAACCGGGGGAGCCGGCCTGGCACCTGGGCTGGGTGAACTGGCGCCAACAGCGGTTGCCACTGATCGGCTTCGAGGCCGCGTGTGGCGGGCAGACTTCCTGCGGGGAGCGGGCGCGGGTGGTGGTGCTCAACGCCCTGGGGGATACCGGGCTGCGCTACCTGGCGCTGCTGCTGCAGGGGATTCCGCGCTCGTGCAAGCTCGACAGCCAGCTGAATTATGTCGATGTGCCGTTGGCAGGGCTGGAGCTTGCGGCGGTGCAGGTGGGCGAACAGGTGGCGCGGGTGCCTGACCTGGCGGGGTTGGAAAGATTGGTGCGTGACGCGCAACTGCAACCTGTAGCCGATTAGGATGGTGTCTGGGCGGGCCCTATCGCGGGGCAAGCCCGCTCCCACGACAAGGTGTGGGAACGGCCTTTCAGGAACCCGAGCGGCGTAGCGAGGTCTTTGCTTGCATGTACCATGGTGAACGTTTCAACGCCTGGACCCACCTGGTCGGTGCGGTCCTGGCCTGCATTGGCGCGGTCTGGCTGATTGTCGTGGCCGGTCTGCAGGGTGATCCCTGGAAGATCGTCAGTTTCTCCATCTACGGCTTCACCCTGCTGTTGCTCTACAGCATCTCTACCCTCTACCACAGCACTCGCGGGCGGGCGAAGCGCATCATGCGCAAGCTCGACCACCTGTCGATCTACCTGCTGATCGCCGGCAGCTACACGCCCTTCTGCCTGGTCAGCCTGCGCGGGCCCTGGGGCTGGAGCCTGTTCGGGGTGGTCTGGGGGCTGGCGTTGGTCGGCATGTTGCAGGAGATCAAGCCGCGCTCGGAGGCGCGGATCCTGTCGATCGTCATCTACGCGCTGATGGGCTGGATCGTGCTGGTGGCGGTCAAGCCGCTGCTGCACAGCCTGGGCGGCGCCGGCTTTGCCTGGCTGGCGGCCGGCGGCGTGTTCTACACCGTCGGCATCATTTTCTTTGCCTTCGACAGCCGGTTCCGCCACTGGCATGGCATCTGGCACCTGTTCGTCATCGCCGGCAGCCTGATGCACTTCGTCGCGGTGTTCTTCTACGTGTCCTAGAAGTCGCCCCACAACTGCTGCGCCACCGACAGCGCCACTACCGGCGCGGTCTCGGTGCGCAGTACGCGAGGGCCAAGGCGGGCGGCGTGGTAGTTGCTGGCCTTGGCCTGTTCGACTTCCGCGTCGCTGAGGCCCCCCTCCGGGCCGATCAGGAAGGCCAGCTTCGCTGGTTTTTCATGGCTGGTCAGCGGCTCGGCCACCGGGTGCAGCACCAGCTTGAGGTCGGCCTCGGTGCCCTTGAGCCATTCGGCCAGGGTGACCGGCGGGTGGATCACCGGCAGGGTCGAGCGGCCGCACTGTTCGCAGGCACTGATCGCCACCTGGCGCCAGTGGGCCAGGCGCTTGTCGGCGCGCTCGTCCTTCAGGCGTACTTCGCAGCGTTCGCTGACGATCGGGGTGATTTCGTTGACGCCCAATTCGGTGGCCTTCTGGATCGCCCAGTCCATGCGCTCGCCGCGGGACAGGCCCTGGCCGAGGTGAATGTGCAGCGGCGAGTCGGCCTGGCCGGGGAGGGCCTGGTCGAGGCTGACGCGTACGCTTTTCTTGCCCACCTCTAGCAGTTGGCCGAGGTATTCCTGGCCGCTGCCGTCGAACAGCTGCACGGCGTCGCCGGCGGCCATGCGCAGCACGCGGCCGATATAGTGGGCCTGGGCTTCGGGGAGCTCGTGCTCGCCGAGGCCAAGCGGGGCGTCGATGAAGAAGCGGGAGAGTCTCATGGTTCTACTCGGAATCTGAATGGGGGCAACGTCCCTGTAGGAGCGGCCTTGTGTCGCGATAGGGCCGCAAAGCGGCCCCGGCAATTTCTGCTGCGAAGCTGAAAACCTGGGGCTGCTGCGCAGCCCTTTCGCGACACAAGGCCGCTCCTACAGGGGGCCGTGTGAAGGCTTGGGGCCTAGCCCGGATCGCGGAAATCGGGGTGGAAGTCGGCCGGCACCGCCACGCTGACGCTATCGCGGGTGGCAATGTCGATCCCTTCGCTGGCCACCTCGGCCAGGAAGTCGATCTGCTCCGGGGTGATCACGTAGGGCGGCAGGAAGTACACCACGCTGCCCAGCGGACGCAGCAGCGCGCCCCGGCTCAGGGCATGCTCGAAGACCTTCAGGCCACGGCGCTCCTGCCAGGGGTAGGCGACTTTGCCGGCCTTGTCCTGGACCATCTCGATGGCCAGGGCCATGCCGGTCTGGCGGATCTCGGCGACATGGGCGTGATCGGCCAGGTGCGCGGTGGCGCTGGCCATGCGCACCGACAGGGCCTTGTTGGCCTCGATGACGTTGTCCTGCGCGAAGATGTCCAGGGTCGCCAGGGCTGCGGCGCAGGCCAGCGGGTTGCCCGTGTAGCTGTGCGAGTGGAGGAAGGCGCGCAGGGTCGAGTAGTCGTCGTAAAAGGCCTGGTACACCTTGTCTGTGGTCAGGCAGGCGGCCAGGGGCAGGTAGCCGCCGGTCAGGGCCTTGGACAGGCACAGGAAGTCCGGGCGGATGCCGGCCTGTTCGCAGGCGAACATCGTGCCGGTGCGGCCGAAGCCCACGGCGATCTCGTCGTGGATCAGGTGCACCTCGTAGCGGTCGCAGGCCTCGCGCAGCAGTTTGAGGTACACCGGGTGGTACATGCGCATGCCGCCGGCACCCTGGATCAGCGGCTCGACGATGACTGCGGCGATGCTGGCGTGATGTTCGGCCAAGGTCTGTTCCATGGCCGCGAACATGTTTCGCGAATGCGCCTCCCAGCCCATGCCTTCGGGGCGCAGGTAGCAGTCCGGGCTCGGCACCTTGATGGTGTCCAGCAGCAGCGCCTTGTAGGTCTCGGTGAACAGCGGCACGTCACCCACCGACATCGCCGCGATGGTCTCGCCGTGGTAGCTGTTGGTCAGGGTGACGAAGCGTTTTTTCTGCGGTTTGCCGATGTTCTGCCAATAGTGGTAGCTCATCTTCAGCGCCACTTCGATGCAGGAGGAGCCATTGTCGGCGTAGAACACCCGCTCCAGGCCGGCCGGTGTCATCGCCACCAGGCGTTCGGACAGCTCGATCGCCGGCTGGTGGCTGAAACCGGCGAGGATCACGTGCTCGAGCTGGTCGACCTGGTCCTTGATGCGCTGGTTGATGCGCGGGTTGGCATGGCCGAACACATTGACCCACCAGGAGCTGACCGCGTCCAGGTAGCGCTTGCCCTCAAAGTCCTCGAGCCACACGCCCTCGCCGCGGCGGATCGGGATCAGCGGCAGCTGCTCGTGGTCTTTCATCTGGGTGCAGGGGTGCCACAGGACCTTGAGGTCGCGTTGCATCCACTGTTCGTTGAGGCCCATGGGCACTTCTCCTGGCGTTACGGCTCGGTTTGACCGCGTAAGCCTAAGCAATGCCGGAAGGCAGGACAACCGCTCAGTGACGCCAGGCCGGGCGCCATTCCAGCTGGCGTATGTGCACGGTGCACAGCGGCAGGGTGGAGAGGACCAGGCGATCCAGGGGGCCGGGCACGTCGTGCCAGAAGGAGCCGAGCGTGGCGGGACCGGGCATGAACTCGGTGTAGTCATGGTCGCGTAAGGTCAGCCAGTAGGCGGTCGAAACGGCGCTGCCTAGCGTATTGATCTCCACTTCGAGCAGCAGGCAATCGACCGTCTGGCCGAAGATGATCTCGATATCGCACTGGCCTCGGACGACCAGTTCCGTACCGCTACGCCCTTCGTCGGTCTGGTAGCGCGAACTGTAGGCGGTGCCATTGGAGATGATGCTCAGGCCCGTGGGGGTGCGCCAGGTGATTTCCGGCATCGGTGCCAAGGGCTGCCACCTGGCAAAATCTTCCGTGTAGATCACCGCTGTTTCTCCGGCCTGATTCTGGAGTGCGAGCCAAGCCTGCCTGCCCTTGCGACAAACGGCTACTGACAAAATTACCAGTTGCCAAAAGCACTTGATGTCACTGCGGTGGCAGGGTGGGCAGAGGTGACGTATTCTTAACGCATCTCTCCCGGGGCATTCTTCCCCGTCTCTTCTATCGCTTCTCTAACCGGAGTTCGCCATCATGGCTGCTGCTTGGGTGCGCCTGTGCGCGTTGGTATTGATCGGGGTGTCCAGCGGTGCCGCGCTGGCCAAGGACAAGACGGCGATCGTCGTCGGTGGTGGCCTGGCGGGCCTGACCGCGGCCTACGAGCTGCAAGGCAAGGGCTGGCAGGTCACCTTGCTCGAGGCCAAGTCAGGGATGGGCGGGCGTTCGGGGCTGGCCACCAGCGAGTGGATTGGCAACAGCAAGACCCAGCCGGTGCTCAACCAGTATCTGGAGCAGTTCAAGGTCGGCACCTTGCCGGCACCGGAGTTCGTGCGTAACCCCGGCTACCTGATCGACGGGGAGTATTTCAGCGCCGCCGACCTCGCAACCAGGCAACCGGCCACCGCCGAGGCCCTCAAGCGTTATGAGAAGACCCTCGACGACCTGGCCCGCTCCATCGAGGACCCGTTGAACCCGGCGGCCAACAGCACCCTGTTCGCCCTTGACCAGATGAACGTGTCCACCTGGCTGGACAAGCTGCAACTGCCGGCGACCGCCCGTCAGCTGGTCAACCAGCAGATCCGCACCCGTTACGACGAGCCATCGCGCCTGTCGCTGTTGTATTTCGCCCAACAGAGCCGTGTCTACCGCAACGTCAGCGACCGCGACCTGCGCGCCGCGCGCTTGCCGGGCGGCAGCCCGGTGCTGGCCCAGGCGTTCGTCAAGCAGCTCAAGACCATCAAGACCAGCTCGCCGGTCACCGCCATCGTCCAGGACAAGGACGGGGTGACGGTCAAGGTCGGTGCCGTGGGTTACAAGGCCGATTACCTGGTCATGGCCGTGCCGCTGCGGGCCCTGGCCAAGATCCAGATGACCCCGGGCCTGGACAACCAGCACCTGGGCGCCTTGAAGGGCACCAACTACGGCTGGCGCGATCAGCTGATGCTCAAGTTCAAGAACCCGGTATGGGAAAGCCGTGCGCGCATGTCCGGCGAGATCTTCTCTAACACCGGCCTGGGCATGCTGTGGATCGAACCGGCGCTCAAGGGCGGCGCCAACGTGGTGATCAACCTGTCCGGCGACAATGCTCGCCTGTTGCAGGCCTTCGGTGACAAGCAGATGGTCGACCAGGTGCTGATCCGCTTGCACGCCTTCTACCCGCAGGCCCGTGGCGCCTTTACCGGTTACGAAGTGCGCCGTTACAGCACTGATGCCGGTATGGGGGGCGCCTACCTGGCCTACGGCCCTGGGCAGATCAGCAAGTACTGGCGCCTGTGGGAGCGTCCGGTTCAGCGCATTGCCTTTGCCGGCGAGCATACCGACGCGCTCTACCCCGGTACCCTCGAAGGCGCCCTGCGCAGCGGCCAGCGCGCCGCGAGCCAGGTTCAGGACCTGGCTGCGGGCAAATCCTTCGACCCGGCCAAGGCCGCACCGGTTGCCGCCGCAGCCGCTGCGGGCGCGGTCGTGGCGAAGGACAAGGGCGGGTTCTTCTCCAACCTGTTCGGTGGTGGCTCCGACAAGGCCCCGGCCAAGGCGGAGCCTGTGAAGGTCGAGGAGGCCAGGCAGGACAAGCCAGGCTTCTTCACGCGTCTGTTCGGTGGTGCTGACAAGCCAGAGGTCAAGGCCGCGCCGATCGCCAAGGCCGAGGAGATTGCGCCGGTGCCTGCCGCGGCCCCCGCGCCTGTCGCTCCGGCGCCTGTGGCCAAGGAGGAACCGGTGAAGCCGGCCGCCACCAAGCCAGCCCCAGCCAAGCCTGCGGCCAAGCAGGCGCACAAGCCCGCCGCCAAGCCGGCGCCGGTGAAGAAGGCCACCGCCAAGTCGGAACCGGCCAAGAAGCCAGTGGTCAACAGCCAGGCCAAGGCCGGCTGATCTTTCGACAGGCAATTGCCCTGTCTCCTGTGGGAGCGAGCAAGCCCGCTCCCACAAATTTGCCGACGGTGGCAAGCTCCTACCAAACGACTATCGTTAATGTTTCCTTAATAGGAAGCTTGCACACTAAATATCGGGTTTTTAGATAATCCGAAGCAATTTTTTACGCTTTTATTCGATGCGTTACGCGCTAGTCTTGTGCACAGCTTTCACGGGGAAACACGCCAATATGCAACTGCGCAACTCATCTTCCCGCTATGGCCTGGTCAGCATCGTCTTGCACTGGGGCGTGGCGCTGGCGGTCTTCGGCCTGTTCGGCCTGGGCCTGTGGATGGTCGGTCTCGACTACTACAGCCCTTGGCGCAAGACCGGGCCCGATCTGCACAAGAGCATCGGCCTGGTGCTGCTGGCCGCCATGCTGCTGCGCGTACTCTGGCGTTTCATCAGCCCGCCACCGCCGGCGCCGGCCAACCATGGCAAGGTCACCCGCCTGGCCGCCAAGCTGGGCCACCTGGCGCTGTACCTGGGCCTGTTCGCGGTGATGGTCGCCGGCTACCTGATTTCCACCGCCGACGGTGTCGGCATTCCGGTGTTCGGCCTGTTCGAAGTGCCGGCGCTGATCAGTGACCTGCCTGACCAGGCCGATACCGCGGGGGTGATCCACCTGTGGCTGGCCTGGGGCCTGGTGATTTTCGCGGTGCTGCATGCCCTGGCGGCACTCAAGCACCATTTCATCGACCGTGACGCGACCCTGACCCGCATGCTGGGCCGTAAAGCTTGACTCTCAACCTCAATTGCAAAGGAAGGAAGTAAGGATGTTGAAAAAGACTTTTGCCGCTCTGGCGCTCGGTACCGCCCTGATCTCCGCCGGCCAGGCCATGGCCGCCGAATACAAGATCGACAAGGAAGGCCAGCACGCGTTCGTTGACTGGAAGATCAGCCACCTGGGCTACAGCTTCATCCACGGCACCTTCAAGGACTTCGACGGCAACTTCACCTGGGACAGCGCCAAGCCCGAGGCCAGCAAGATCAGCGTCGACCTGAAGACCGCCAGCCTGTGGTCGAACCACGCCGAGCGTGACAAGCACATCGCCAGCAAAGACTTCCTCGATGTGAAGAAGTACCCCGATGCCAAGTTCGTCTCCACCAGCGTCAAGTCGACCGGTGAGAAGACAGCCGACGTCACTGGCGACCTGACCCTGCACGGCGTGACCAAGCCGGTCACCTTCAAGGCTGTGTTCAACGGTGAAGGCAAGGACCCGTGGGGTGGCGAGCGTGCCGGCTTCAACGCCAAGACCACGCTGAACCTGAACGACTTCGGGATCAAAGGCCCAGGCCCGACCTCCCAGACCCTGGATCTGGATATCAGTGTCGAAGGTGTGAAGCAGAAGTAATTCGCTACGCCGGAAACAAAAACGCCGCCCACTGGGCGGCGTTTTTGTTTGGCCTTCATTCGGTCCTTATCGCGGGTCTGACCCGCGATTGCGCTCTCAGCCCTTGCGGGTCAGCAGCGCCGGACGCTCACCGCGTGGGCGGCTCGGCAGGTCGTCCAGCTGCTCGGGCGTCGGGTAACGGTCGAGCTTGGATTCCTTGCGAATGATCACCGGTGCGCTTTGCGATTCACGCGGGTTGCGCACGGCGGGTTCCTGGCGAGCCGATTCGTCACGGCGGTTACGGCCACCGTTGTTGTCACGACGAGCGCCGCCATTGCTGGCACCACCGTTGCGTGGGCGTTTTTCACCCGAGCCCGAGCCCTGGCCTTGGCGCTGTTGGCCATTGCCACGGCCTTGACCTTGCGCCTGGCCACCGCTGCTGCGTTGGCCTTGACCTTGTCCGCCATTGCCACCCGGGCGACGGTTGCGGCCCTGGTTCTTGGCGTTCTGGTAAGGGCTGACGTAGTCGGCGCGGTTGCCGAAGTTATCCACATCGTCGTCCAGGAACTCTTCCGGGTCGCGATTGGCGGGGGCCGAAGGGGTGGCCTTCTGCCCTTGTGCGGCCTGCTGCTGGCGTGGTTTCTTGTCACGCGGTTTGCGCTGCTGCTGGCCTTGTTGCTGCTTGTCGCCGGCCTTTTCCTTGTCGGCCTGCTTCTCGCCCGCAGGCTTGTTGCGGCCTTTGTCCTTGCCCTTGTCCTTGCGCCCGCCACTGCCTTCCTTGCCGCCTTCGCCGCGAGGTTGCTGGTTGCGGCCACCGCGGCCAGTGTTCTGCTGGCGCTCGCGGACTTCCGGCTTCTCGGCCTCGACCTGGGAGGCGTCGAAGCCCATCAGGTCGCCATCCGGGATCTTCTGCTTGGTGACGCGCTCGATGCTCTTGAGCAGCTTCTCTTCGTCCGGGGCGACCATCGAGATGGCCTCGCCCGAGCGACCGGCACGGCCGGTGCGGCCGATGCGGTGAACGTAGTCTTCCTCGACATTGGGCAGCTCGAAGTTGACCACGTGGGGCAACTGGTCGATGTCCAGGCCGCGGGCGGCGATGTCGGTGGCGACCAGCACGCGCACGGTATTGGCCTTGAAGTCGGCCAGGGCCTTGGTGCGGGCGTTCTGGCTCTTGTTGCCGTGGATCGCCGCAGCGGTCAGGCCGTGCTTTTCGAGGTACTCGGCCAGGCGGTTGGCGCCGTGCTTGGTGCGGGTGAACACCAGTACCTGTTCCCAGGCACCCAGGGTAATCAGGTGCGCCAGCAGGGCACGCTTGTGGCTGGCCGGCAGGCGGTAGACGCGTTGCTCGATGCGCTCGACGGTGGTGTTCGGCGGCGTGACCTCGATACGCTCGGGGTTGTGCAGCAGCTTGTCGGCGAGGTCGGTGATGTCCTTGGAGAAAGTCGCCGAGAACAGCAGGTTCTGGCGCTTGGCCGGCAGGCGTGCCAGCACTTTCTTGACGTCGTGGATGAAGCCCATGTCGAGCATGCGGTCGGCTTCGTCCAGCACCAGGATCTCGACCCGCGAGAGGTCGACGCTGCCCTGGCCGGCCAGGTCGAGCAAACGACCCGGGCAGGCGACCAGGACGTCGACGCCCTTGGCCATGGCCTGGACCTGCGGGTTCATGCCGACACCGCCGAAGATGCAGGCGCTGATGAAGTTCAGGTCGCGGGCATAGACCTTGAAGCTGTCATGCACCTGGGCGGCCAGCTCGCGGGTCGGGGTCAGCACCAGCACGCGCGGCTGGCGCGGGCCGTGGCGTTGCGATTTGTCGGGGTGGCCACCTGGGAACAGGCGCTCGAGGATGGGGAGCGCGAAGCCGCCGGTTTTACCAGTACCTGTCTGGGCGGCGACCATCAGGTCGCGACCTTGCAACACGGCGGGAATGGCCCGCTGTTGCACCGGAGTGGGCTGGGTATAGCCCGCTGCCTCGATAGCGCGGACAAGAGCCTCGGAGAGACCGAGGGAAGCAAAGGACATGGGCAATCCTGTTCTCGTGGGGGCTGGGCCCGATGGGGTGTTCTGCCTGGCGCGACGGGCATCGGAAGGATGCGATCGCGTCCGGTCCAGCTGGGCGTTCACGGCGCATCCTGGAGCCTGCGGGCGGCGCGCAAGGTGCGCTGCTGCGGGTCGAGATGCCTGTTGCGAGGCCGAGCGTCCGGGCGTGAGCCTGGCGGGAAGGCCCGAGTATAACAGAGCAATCAGGGTGTGCTGCGTTCCTGCTGCTCAACGGCGAAAGGAAAATCGCGATTGCCCAGGTAGCGGGCGTTGATCGCCGCGTAGGCCGGCTCCTGCTTGAAGCGTCGCAGTTCATCACTGAACGCCTGTGCCAGCTGCTCGCGGCCGGGCTTGCGGGCCAGCCCCAGGTACTGCGGACGGCGGCTGATCACCAGGGGCAGCGCCTCGACGGTCTGCTCCAGGCCCAGCTGGCGGCTGACATAGCCACCCACCCGGCGGTCGGTCACCAGCAGGTCGATGCGCCCGAGCGCCAGCTTGCCGAAGTTGGCTTCGTGGCTGGGCGCAGGCTCGCGGCGGAACAGCGGCGATTCGGCGAAGTTGCCGTCATAGACATAGCCAGGCGAGGTGCCCACGGTCAGCCCGGCCAGGTCTTCGAGGCGCTCGACCGGGTGGGGGCGTGAGCGGGCCTGGTAGAGGACGAACTCGACTTCTGACATGGGCTCGTCCGGGTAGACCAGGTAACCCTGGCGCGAGTCGACCCGGAAAATATCCATCACCGCGTCCGCCAGGCCCTGCTCGATCATGGCCAGGCAGCGCCGCCAGGGCAGGAACTGCCATTGCACCTCGACGCCCAGACGCTTGAACACCTCGTTGGTGACTTCGTAGTCGATGCCTTTGGGCTGACCGTTTTCCTGGTAGAGGTATGGCGCCCAGTCGTCGCTGACGATGCGCAGGCGTTCGGCATGGGCCAGCGGGCTCAGGCCGGCGAGCAGCAACAGCAGGAGAGGGAGAATGAGCGTGCGCATGGCGGGAGAGTACGCTGCGAGCCCGTGCAAGGCCAGTGAGCACTGGTCGCGGGGGCCTGCGGTACAAGCGCGAATGAACAAGGCTTTGACCTGCGCCAAAGCCTTGTCCACGACCATCAGCGTGGCAGCTTCAGGTTGTTCCAGATCGCCAGGCTCGGTTCGGCCTGGTTGAGCGTGTAGAAGTGCAGGCCCGGTGCGCCGCCTTGCAGCAGTTGTTCGCACATGCGGGTGATCACTTCCTCGCCGAAGGCCTGGATGCTGGCGGTGTCGTCGGCATAGGCTTCCAGCTGCTTGCGGATCCAGCGCGGGATCTCGGCGCCGCAGGCGTCGGAGAAGCGTGCCAGCTTGCTGTAGTTGGTGATCGGCATGATGCCGGGCACCACCGGGATGTCCACGCCCAGCTGCTGCGCACGCTCGACGAAGTAGAAATAGCTGTCGGCGTTGAAGAAGTACTGGGTGATGGCGCTGTCGGCACCGGCCTTGACCTTGTGCACGAAGTTGGCCAGATCCGCCTCGAAGTTACGCGCCTGTGGGTGCATCTCAGGATAGGCGGCCACTTCCAGGTGGAAGTGGTTGCCGGTTTCCTGGCGGATGAACTCGACCAGGTCGCTGGCGTAGCGCAGCTCGCCGCTGGCCGCACCCATGCCGGATGGCAGGTCGCCGCGCAGGGCGACGATGCGCTTGATGCCGGCGGCCTGGTACTCGGCGAGCAGGGCGCGCAGGTCGTCCTTGCTGTCACCCACGCAGGACAGGTGCGGAGCGGCCGGGACCTTCACTTCGCTTTCCAGCTGCAGCACGGTGTTCAGCGTGCGGTCGCGGGTCGAGCCACCGGCACCGTAGGTGCAGGAGAAGAAGTCCGGGTTGTAGCTGGCCAGCTGGCGGGCGACGCCCATCAGCTTCTCGTGGCCGGCATCGGTCTTGGTGGGGAAGAACTCGAAACTGTAGCGGCGTTCTTGTGACATCTCTCGTTCCTTCGGCGGCGCGCCCAGGGCGGCTACCTGCAAATAAAAGCCAGGACGGTTGGGGCCGGCCTGGCTCGGACATCGGTTCGACGCGTTGCCAGCCAGCGCCAGGGCGATTACCCGGCGCTGGCGCCGCTGCTTAGTAGCGGTAGGCGTCCGGCTTGAACGGACCTTCGACGGTCACACCGATGTACTCGGCCTGCTGCGGGGTCAGCTGGGTGACCACGCCGCCGAAGCCGCGGACCATCTCCAGGGCCACTTCTTCGTCCAGCTTCTTCGGCAGCACTTCCACGGTCAGGCGCTCGGCCTTCTTGGCGGCTGGCAGTTCGGCGAACTTCTGCCCGAACAGGAAGATCTGCGCCAGGACCTGGTTGGCGAACGAGCCGTCCATGATGCGGCTTGGGTGACCGGTGGCGTTGCCCAGGTTCACCAGGCGGCCTTCGGCCAGCAGGATCAGGTAGTCGTCGTTCTGCGGGTCGAACACGCCAGCACCGGTGCGGTGGATCTTGTGCACCTGCGGCTTGACCTCTTCCCATGCCCAGTTCTTGCGCATGAAGGCGGTGTCGATCTCGTTGTCGAAGTGGCCGATGTTGCAGACCACGGCGCGCTTCTTCAGGGCCTTGAGCATGTTGGCGTCGCAGACGTTGACGTTACCGGTGGTGGTGACGATCAGGTCGATGCGGCCCAGCAGGTCCTTGTTGATGCCGGCTTCGGTACCGGTGTTGATGCCGTCCTTGAACGGCGAGACGACTTCGAAGCCGTCCATGCACGCTTGCATGGCGCAGATCGGGTCGACTTCGGTGACCTTGACGATCATGCCTTCCTGACGCAGGGACTGGGCCGAGCCCTTGCCCACGTCGCCGTAGCCGATCACCAAAGCCTGCTTGCCCGACAGCAGGTGGTCGGTACCGCGCTTGATGGCGTCGTTCAGGCTGTGACGGCAGCCGTACTTGTTGTCGTTCTTGCTCTTGGTGACCGAGTCGTTGACGTTGATCGCCGGGACTTTCAGCTCGCCTTTGGCCAGCATGTCGAGCAGGCGGTGCACGCCGGTGGTGGTCTCTTCGGTCACGCCGTGGATCTTGTCCAGCATGGCCGGGTATTTTTTGTGCAGGATTTCGGTCAGGTCACCGCCGTCGTCCAGGACCATGTTGGCGTCCCATGGCTGACCGTCTTTCAGGATGGTCTGCTCGATGCACCACTCGTACTCCTGCTCGGTTTCACCTTTCCAGGCGAACACCGGGATGCCGGCGGCGGCGATGGCAGCGGCGGCCTGGTCCTGGGTGGAGAAGATGTTGCACGACGACCAGCGCACTTCGGCGCCCAGGGCGACCAGGGTCTCGATCAGCACGGCGGTCTGGATGGTCATGTGGATGCAGCCGATGATCTTCGCGCCCTTGAGCGGTTGCTCGGCTTGGTACTTGCGGCGCAGGCCCATCAGTGCCGGCATTTCCGATTCGGCGATGATGACTTCCTTGCGGCCCCAGTCGGCCAGGGAGATGTCGGCGACCTTGAAGTCGGAAAAACCAGCAGGCGTGTTTACAGCGCTCATTGAGAGCCTCCATTCGTAGTGTGCGAATGGGCGCCGTTGTGCGTTGAGCGTCCGCTTGCGCGGACAACGCCCCAACCGAGCCTGACAGGCCGAGCCTGCTGCAGCGCCCCTCGGATGGGTGGCGGGAACGGTGGCCGCAGGGCCACCGTCGAAAGTGCCGGGCGATTATAGCGGGGCTTTCGATGCATCCCAAGGGCTAAACACTAAAGACGGACTCACTAGGGGCGGCCGTTTGTCCGCAATGCAAGGCGCAGGTTGAAGTGGGCCAGGGGCTCGCAGTCCTGTGCCAGCACCATCAGTTGCCAGGCCAGCTTGAACTCGCCCGGCTGATCGCAGCGGATACGCCAGTGGTAGGTGTCGACCTCGCGACTCGCCGGCTGCAGCGGCGCCGAGGCATCGGGAAGGGCCAGGCGCAGGTTGCGCTGTTCGATCAACTCGATGTCCAGCGGCGGTTCGCTGGCAGGACTGTGGCTGAACAGCATCTCCTCGCCGAGCAGCGCCACTGGGGTCATGTGCAGGAGCAGGGTGTCCCCGGCTGCGACGACCAACTCCGGTGTATCGAGAAGCAGCGTTTCGCCCGTGGCCGGGCGCGAGTGCAGGGTACAAAAATGGCGGGGATTGAGTTCGGCCGGGGAGGCAGGGTCGTTGGGTAGTTGCTCGAAGGCTGCGAGCAGGCCCTGAGTATCGACGATTATCAGAGCGTGATGGGCGGGGTTCTCCGTGATCATGATGCGCTCCTTCCTTGAGCACCAATAAGGGGCCGGGTACAGGCGCGCACCGCCGAGCCAAGGCTCGGCGGTGCTCGGCGTGGGTCAGTTGGTGATGGTGATGAACGGATCCCATTCGAAGTAACCACAGCACTTGCAGTCACGGTCGACGATCATGAACTTGAAGTGGTAGGTGACCTTGCCTTGCGCGAGCAGGTCACCGCGCCAGTAGTAGTTGTCGTTGACCTGGCAGGTTGGCACGGTCTTGTTGTTGGCGTTCGGTACGGCAGTCTGCACCTTGGCCTTGAGTGCGCGCGGATCCTCCAGCAGTTGGTGGCTCGGATCGTCAGATACGAATCCGTAGAGGATCACCGATTGCTCGAAGCCGAACGAGATGCTCTGTTCGCGCCAGCGGACCACATCGCCAACACGGCCTTTGAGGTGCAGTTCACCCCCGGCCTGGCCGGCGATGACGTTGTCCTGGTAGGTCACCATGTAGATGTGTTCCGGCGGGATGAAGGTAGGTTTGTTCGGGTCCTTGCTCGCGTTGGGGAACTTCTTGAGGATGGTTTCGGTGTCGAAGTTGATGCTGACATCGATGACTCTGGACATAGTGGATTCCTTTTCACTGATTTCGAGTAGGTCAATGGTGAGCCTCAGTCGCTCTCCACTGGCACTGCCCGGAGCCTCGCTTCCTGCGAATGCCGGTTCTGCCGCGCCGTATGCCAAGTTCCGGTTGTCCGACCACCTGGAGTGATCTGCGGATCACAGGGTCAGGCTAGATCCGTGGAGGTGGGTGTCAAACCACGTTGCGCGGATACTGACCAATGGTCGTAGGGCGTGGACATGGTTGACGCAAATCAATGGGGCTACCATGTAGGACGTGGTCGGACGGCTGATCCGCCGTTCGCCGCTCGATGTTCATGAGGCCGCAGGCCAGGAGTACAGATGAACTTTCACACCCGCAAATGGGTAAAACCCGAAGACCTCAACCCCAACGGCACCCTGTTCGGTGGCAGCCTGCTGCGCTGGATCGACGAGGAGGCGGCAATCTACGCCATCGTCCAACTGGGCAACCAGCGTGTGGTGACCAAGTACATTTCCGAGATCAACTTCGTCAGCGCCTCGCGCCAGGGCGACATCATCGAGCTGGGCATCACCGCCACCGAGTTCGGCCGCACCTCGATCACCCTCAAGTGCGAAGTGCGCAACAAGATCACTCGCAGGGCGATCCTTACCGTAGACAAGATGGTCTTCGTCAACCTCGGCGAGGATGGTCAGCCGGCGCCGCACGGGCGTACCGAGATCAAGTACATCCAGGACCAGTTCCCGGACAGCGCCGTGGAGTGATTCTCGGGGGCTGCTCTGCAGCCCTTCGCGGCACAAGGCCGCTCCTACAGAAGAACGCAATCCCCTGTAGGAGCGGCCTTGTGCCGCGAAGGGCCGCAAAGCGGTCCCGGCCTTTTCAAGGCTGTGTGCTGACCTTGCGTACCACCTTGCCGACCGTCAGACCCTGCACCAGGATCGACGACAGCACCACGATGTAGGTGATCGACAGCAGCAGGTCACGCTCATCGCCCTGTGGCAGCGACAGCGCCAGTGCCACCGACACGCCACCACGCAGGCCTCCCCAGGTCAGCACGCGGATGGTGCCCTGTGGCACGGTCCGCCAGCGGCGCAGCAAGACGATGGCCGGCGCCACGGTCAGCAGGCGCGAGGCCAGCACCGCCACCGCCAGCACGCCACCGGCCGCCAGGTGCAGCCAGTTGAACGGCAGCAGCAACAGTTCCAGGCCGATCAGGGCGAACAGCAGCGCGTTGAGCATGTCGTCGATCAGTTCCCAGAAACCGTCCATGTAGCGGCGGGTCATGTCGTTCATCGCCAGGTTGCGCCCCAGGTTGCCGATGATCAGGCCGGCCACCACCATGGCGATCGGCGCCGACACATGCAGCTCGTAGCACATGGCCGAGCCGCCGATCACCAGCGCCAGGGTCAGCATGACCTCGACCTGATACTGCTCGACGCTCTTGATCATGCGATAGGTGGCATAGCCGATCAGGCCACCGAAGGCGATCCCGCCGATGGCTTCGCGGGCGAAGAGGATGGCGGTGTCGGTGACGCTCGGCGTCTCGCCCAGCTGGATGATGCCCAGCAGCACGGTGAACACCACCACCGCGGTGCCGTCGTTGAACAGCGACTCGCCGACGATGGTGGTCTTCAGCGGCTTGGAGGCGTTGGCGGTACGCAACGCGCCGAGCACGGCGATCGGGTCGGTCGGCGAGATCAGCGCGCCGAACAGCAGGCAGTAGATCAGCGGCACGTTCCAGCCGAACAGGGCGAACACCCAGTGCGCCAGGTAGCCGATCACCACGGTGGCGATCAGCACGCCGATCGTGGCCAAGAGTCCGATCGGCCAGCGGTAGCTGCGCAGGTCGGCGAGGTTGACGTGCAGGGCGCCGGCGAACAGCAGGAACGACAGCATCCAGTGCATCAGCAGGTCATTGAAGTCGATCTGGTTCATCAGGCCTTCGACGCGCTCTTCCAGGCCAGGAAAGCCGATCAGGCTCAGGCCCTGCAGCATCAGGGAGAACAGCAGTGCGGTGACCATCACGCCGATGGCCGGCGGCAGGCCGATAAAACGGTAGTTCACATAGGTGAGGAGGGTGGTGAGGCAGATAAACGCGGCAACTAATTCAAGCATCCCGAATCCTGTAACAGTGGCTTCCAAGTCGTTTCCCGAGTGACTCGGGCAGTTCTTTGATGACCTGGCGCGGGGTTCGGGACACACCTTATGACCCGAAATACCGAATTCGTTCCTCAAAACAGATTGCAGATACTTTGTGGGAGCACGCGTTATAGTGCGTGCAGCCGCCTGGTCATTGCGCAAGGAGCCCCGCGTGCTGGCAACCTCCCTGGTACTGGTCGCAGCCCTGCTCCACGCGACCTGGAACACCCTCATCAAGTTCAGCGGCGAACGCCTTCTGGTGATCGCCAGCATGGACCTGGTGGCACTGGTCTTCGCCGTTCTGGCGGTGGCGTTCGTCGAGTTTCCCCCGGCCGGCATCTGGCCCTGGCTGCTGGCATCGGCGCTGGCCGAGCAGCTCTACCGTTACCTGCTGATCAAAGCCTATCGTGTCGGCGACCTGGGGCTGGTCTATCCGTTGATGCGTGGTTTGTCGCCCTTGGTCGTGCTCGGACTGACCCTGGCTTTTGCCGGTGAGTCGCTCAGCCAGCAGCAGATCATCGGTATCCTGCTGATCCCCTGCGGCATGGCCTGCCTGTTGTGGCAGGGCGGTGGCGGTGATCGCCTGCCCTGGTCGATGCTGCCGGTGGTGGCGCTGATCGGCCTGTGCATCGGCTGCTACACCTGGTTCGACGGCCAGGCCGTGCGCCTGTGGGGCAAGCCCTGGGATTACCTGGTGTGGCTGACCCTGCTCAGCGCCTGGCCGTTTCCGCTGCTGGCCGGGGTGGCGCGTCGGGGGCCGTTTGCCCTGTTCTGGCGCACCCAGTGGCGCCTCGGGCTGGCGGTGGGGTTGTGCGTGCTGCTGAGTTACGCCCTGGTGCTGTGGGCCATGCACCTGGGGTCGGTGGCCGAGGCGGCGGCGCTGCGCGAGCTGAGCGTGATCCTCGTGGTGCTGCTGGGCATGCGCTACCTTAAAGAACCTTTTGGCGGGCCGAGACTCCTAGCTTGCGGGCTGGTCCTGGCCGGCATGCTGGTGATGAAACTGTGAACCGATCCTCTGTGAACAAGGAGTCCTGTAGATGACCGTTGCCCTGTGGTGCATTCTCGTCGCGCTGGTCCTGCCGCCGCTGTGCGCATTGATCGCCAAGCTCAGCAGCGGGTACTTTGGCCTGCGCGCCAATCACGACCCGCGTGCGTTCCTGGACAAGCTCGAAGGGCTGCCCCGGCGTGCCCATGCAGCGCAGTTGAACGGCTACGAGGCGTTCCCTGCGTTTGCCGCGGCGGTGCTGGTGGCCCGACATCGTCGGCAATGCCGAGCAGGTGACCCAGGATGTGCTGGGGGTGCTGTACATCACCAGCCGGCTGCTCTACATCATCTGCTACCTGGCGGACTGGGCGGTGCTGCGTTCGCTGGTGTGGTTCGTCGGGATGGCGCTGATTGTGTCGTTCTTCGTCGTATCGATTTGAATGCATCGCGGGGCAAGCCCGCTCCCACGCAATCATCGTGGGAGCGGGCTTGCCCCGCGATAGCGCCTGTCAGGGTACTTTCGGCACTTCGGGCAAAGGCTGCCCCTTGGGCCACAGCATCCAGATCTGCCCCTGCTGCTTCATGTTCCCCGCCAGCTCGCCGGCCTCGGGGCCGGTGCCCCAGAACAGGTCCGCGCGCACTTCGCCGGTGATGGCGCCACCGGTGTCCTGGGCGCCGACCGGGCGCACCACCGGGCTGCCGTCCGGGCGGGTGGTGGCCAGCCAGAGCAGGCTGCCCAGGGGGATCACCTTGCGGTCGATCGCCACGCTGTAGCCCGCGGTCAGCGGCACGTTGAGCGAGCCGCGCGGCCCCTCGTTGCTGTCCGGGCGGGTACTGAAGAACACGTAGCTCGGGTTGCTGGCCAGCAGCTCGGGCACACGTTGCGGGTTGGCCTGGGCCCAGGCGTGGATGCTGCCCATGGTCACCTCTTCCTTCGGCAACTGCCCTTGTTCCACCAGCCAGCGGCCGATCGGGCGGTATGGGTGGCCGTTCTGGTCGGCATAGCCCAGGCGCAACTGACGGCCGTTCTCCAGCTGGATCCGGCCCGAGCCTTGAATCTGCAGGAACTGCAGGTCCATCGGGTCGGTCAGCCAGGCCAGTACCGGCGCCTTGGCGCCGTCGCGGCTGATCACCTCGGCGGTGTCGTAGGGCTTGAGCACCCGTCCGTCGAGGCGCCCGCGCAGGCGCTTGCCCTTGAGCTCGGGGTAAACGCTGGCCAGGTCGACCACGATCATGTCCTCGGGCACGCCATACACCGGGACCTGCGCGCTGTCGGTGCGGGCCAGGCTGCCGGGATAGACCGGCTCGTAGTAGCCGGTGATCAGGCCATTGGCGCTGTTCTGCGCCGAACGCAGGCCATAGACCTGGAGGTTCTGTTCGAGGAAGGTGCGCACCTGGGCGGCATTGGCCGTGGCCGAGCCCGCTGCTTCGCAGGTGGCGGCCCACACCGGGTCGCGCCTGAGCTTTTCGCAACCGCTGCGCCAGGCGTAGAAACCCGCCAGCAGGTCGTCGTCGCTGACCTGGGGCAGGTCCTTGAAGGTGGCTGGCACGTAGGTGGCAATGGCGTGGGGTTCGGGCTTGGCGCTTTCGCCGCCGTTGCAGCCGGCCAGGAGCGCCAGGGCGGGCAGTGCCCAGGCGAGATGGCGCAATGCAGAGTTCATGTCGTCGATCCTGTAGGGGGCGAAGCATGAAGATTCGCCCCTGTTTTCTGTGTGGCTATTGGTCTTTGCCCGCGAGGCGGCGATACTGGCCGCCCGTTTTCCTGGCCGAAGAGACCGTGATGTTCAAGCGATTGACCGTAGTACTGCTCGCCGCCCTTGCCCTGAGTGCCTGTGACGGCGTTGATCCCAACTCGCCGCTGGGCCAGCGCAAGGCGATCTTCAAGCAGATGCTCAAGACCAGCGAAGACATGGGCGGCATGCTGCGCGGGCGCTTGCCCTTCGACGGTGTGAAGTTCGCCGATGGCGCGGCGAAGCTGGACAGCCTGGCCCATGCGCCGTGGCAGCACTTCCCGCAGGTGCGTGACGCGGGCGACAGCAGCGCGCGGGCCGAGGTCTGGGAGCGCCAGGCGCGGTTCCAGGACCTGGCCCGGCAACTGGAGGGCGTCACCGGCGAGTTGGTCGCGGTGACCCGTGCCCTGCCACTGGACGCGGCGCAGGTGAAGGCGCCGATGGACAAGGTCGAGGCGGCGTGCAAGGCCTGTCATAACGAGTTTCGCAATCACTGAGCGAGTGGGCCGTTGTCGGTGCGGGCTCGTGGGAGCGGGCTTGCTCCGCGATGGCGTCGGATCGGCCAGTGACATTGCCTGGGCTGACGTCATCGCGGGGCAAGCCCGCTCCCACGGTTCGTACACATAAGACCGGTCGGCTAGCGTTCGAGCTCGTCAACGGCCTCCTGCAGCTCCTTTTTCGCCTCGGCCAGCTTGTCCTTGCGCTTGTTGATCTTCTCCGCGTCGCCCTTCTTCATGGCCTTGTCCAGGTCCTTGGTGCGCTGGTTCACTTCGTGACGGGCGTCGAGCACCTTCTGCTCGCGCTCCTTGCGCAGGCCGGCATCGGTGCAGTGCTCGGTGACTTCGCTCAAGGCTTTTTCCAGCCCCGCCTGCTGGTCGCTGTTGCCATGGGCGCGGGCTTGTTCGATCTGTTCGCTGATGGCCTGGCGCTTGGCCGCGCAACCGGTCAGGCCCGGCTGCTCTGCGGCGGCCAGCAGCGGGCTGGCGGCGAAGCCGAGCAGGGTAGACAGGGCGAGGGACGAAAGCAGTTTCATCGGGGGCTCCATTCGAGGCTGGGCAGCAGAAAGCGAAATGCTGCCTTGATCTGCGTAAATTAGAAACCCTCGATTGCATGGGCTCGCAGGTTTCGGGCCAGCTCCTGAACCCGCTCGTGGGCGAAAAAAGCCCGCAATTGCTCTGCTCGACCAGGCCCGACGCCAGGTTCGGCAAGCCATTGCTCGATGTTTCTGGATGCCAGTGTGTGCCAGTCGGGACCCAGTTGCAGGCTGGTCGGTGCGGGTACGCCGAGGCCTCGCAGCCAGCGTTGGAACGGCTGCTGGCGGGCCTGAGAGAAAGCAGTCTGCAATTGCCTGGCCCGTGCCTGGGCGATCCCGGGTACCTCGAGCAGCTGTTTCTGATCGAGGTTCAGCCAATCGGTCAACTGCACGATATGGCCACTTTCGACAAGACGTTTCCAGGTTTCGGTCCCCAGGCCCGGCAGGTCCAGTCCCTGCTTGCCGCCCAGCCAGGCCAGGCGGGCAAGGAACTGCTGCTGGCAGCCATCGTCGACCTGCCAGCAACTGAAGGCGTTATAAACAGACGGATCCGGAGCCTGAACCTCGGGACGCCGGGCGGCGCGATGCACCACGCTTTCCAGGCGTGGGATGGTCATGCCGGCCAGGCTGACCGCGATCTGGTCACCGGGCCGGACGTCCAGCTGCCTCCAGCGCGCCAGCGAGCCAAGGCTGAGCTGGCTGATCCGGCGATCGTCCAGGGTCAGCGGCTGCAACAGCAGCAAGGGTGTGATGCGCCCGGTACGGCCGATTCGGAACTGCACCTCCCTGACCTGCGCCAGCGCCTGGGCGAACGGGTATTTCCAGGCAGCGATCCAGTAGGGCGCCTGGGCGCGCCAGCGCTGTGCTGCGGGGCGGCTGTCCTGGCGCAGGATCACGCCGTCGCTGGCGAAGGGCAGGGGCGAGCGGTACCAGTGCTGACGCCAGTGCGCGACCTCGGCGACATCCTCGATGGCCACGCTCAGGCGTTGACTGTCCGGAAAACCAAGCGCTGTCAGCTGCGCCAGGCGTTCGGCCTGGTTGTCCGGGCCGTGCGGCCAGTCCCAGACGAACAGGCCGATGCCCGCGCCTTGTTCCTCGGTCATCCGCTTGCGTGCCAGCAGCCCGGCGACGGAGCCGCGGGCGTTGGCGCTGCCTGCTTCTGCTTGCACGTGGTGGTCCAGGCGCCAGTACAGCTCACCCTGGAACACACTGTCCAAAGGTTGGGAAAGTTGTCGCACGATACCGCTCAGCGCCGGGATGTGCCGGCTCCAGTCGTGCCCTAGTGTGCCGTCGCCACGGCTGAGCAGGCCTGTCAGTTGGCCCTGGCGGTAGATCAGTGATACCGCGACGCCGTCGACCTTCGGCTGCATCCAGATGTCGCGTTTGCCCAGCAGCCAGCGGGCTACGGCCTGCTCGTCGGCAAGCTTGTCGACACCGGTGTGGGGGATCGGATGGGGGATAGTGCCGCGGGCACTCGCCAGCGGAGCGTCGTCGTGGGAAAGACCAAAGCAGGCTTGAAGCTCCAGCAGGTGCTGGCGGCTTTGATCGTAGAGTTCGTCGGCCACCAGGGCGATACCCTGGCGATGGTACTGGTCGTCCCAGTGCGCGAGGGTGGCGCGCAGCCGGGCGACCTCGGCCTCGGCCTGCGCCGAGTCCCAGGCCGGGCACACACCCGCCAGGACAACGGGGTGGTGCAACAGCAGCGCTACGACTATCAGCAGTAATGGCATGGCCGGCATCCTTGCAAGGCGGGAAGGAGTTCTCAGCCTAGGCGGGTGACGGCGTGGGCGACGGTGGGCATTTGTCAGCCCATATGTCACAAAAAAGCCCCTGCCGATCACTCGGCAGGGGCTTTCCGGTACTGCTGTAGGAGGCTTACAGGCCAGCGGCGTCGCGCAGGGCGGCGGCGCGGTCGGTGCGCTCCCAGGTGAAGGTGGTGAAGGTGTCGTCGCCGACGGTCTTCTGCTGCGGCGTACGGCCGAAGTGACCGTAGGCGGCGGTTTCCTGGTACATCGGGTGCAGCAGGTCGAGCATGGTGGTGATGGCATACGGACGCAGGTCGAAGCACTCGCGCACCAGCTGCACGATCTTGTCGTCGGAGACCTTGCCGGTACCGAAGGTGTTGATCGAGATGGAGGTCGGCTGGGCTACGCCGATGGCGTAGGACACCTGGATCTCGCAGCGCTCGGCGAGGCCCGCGGCAACGATGTTCTTGGCCACGTAGCGGCCGGCGTAGGCGGCGGAACGGTCGACCTTGGACGGGTCCTTGCCGGAGAACGCGCCACCGCCGTGGCGGGCCATGCCGCCGTAGCTGTCGACGATGATCTTGCGGCCGGTCAGGCCGCAGTCGCCCACCGGGCCACCGATGATGAAGTTGCCGGTCGGGTTGATGTGGTACTGAGTGTCCTTGTGCAGCAGCTCGGCCGGCAGGGTGTGCTTGACGATCAGCTCCATCACCGCTTCCTGCAGGTCTTTCTGCGAAACCTCAGGGTTGTGCTGGGTCGACAGCACCACGGCATCGATACCGACTACCTTGCCGTTTTCGTAGCGGCAGGTGACCTGCGACTTGGCGTCCGGGCGCAGCCATGGCAGCAGCTTGGACTTGCGCGCTTCGGCCTGGCGCTCGACCAGACGGTGCGAGAAGCAGATCGGCGCCGGCATCAGCACGTCGGTCTCGTTGCTGGCGTAGCCGAACATCAGGCCCTGATCGCCGGCACCCTGGTCTTCAGGGCGCGAGCGATCGACACCCTGGGCGATATCCACCGACTGCTTGCCGATGATGTTCATCACGGCGCAGGTGGCACCGTCGAAGCCGACGTCGGAGCTGTTGTAGCCGATGTCGATGATCACTTTACGCACCAGCTCTTCCAGGTCGACCCAGGCCGAGGTGGTGACTTCACCGGCGATGATGGCGACACCAGTCTTGACCAGGGTCTCGCAGGCCACGCGGGCGTACTTGTCCTGGGCGATGATGGCGTCCAGCACCGCGTCGGAGATCTGGTCGGCGATCTTGTCCGGATGCCCTTCGGACACGGACTCGGAAGTGAAAAGGGAGTATTCGCTCATCTCGATGGGTTCCTGAAATTTACCGATGTTGTATGTCGCCAGTGGTCCGCTGGAAGTGCCGGACCTGGATCTGGAAACCGTTACGCAAGCCCACGTAGAGGCTGTCCCCGGGGGCCAGCCCTGCCGCGTTGGCCCAACGGGCCAGGTCGTCCTGCTCGAAGCCAAGCCACAGGTCGCCGCAGGCTTCGCGGGCCCACCCCTGGTCATGGCTGCACAGCTCGGTGACCAGCAGGCTGCCGCCCGCCTTCACCCGTCTGGCCAGCAGGCGCAGGGCCTGGGCCGGGTCGCTGAAATGGTGCAGGACCATGTTCAGCACAACGCAGTCGGCTTCCACATCCGTTGCACCCAGTGCATCGGCCAACTGCAGGTTTACGTTACTCAATTCGTTGCGCTCGCAGACCTGGCGGGCCAGCTCGAGCATGGTCGGGCTGTTGTCCATGGCCGTGACCTGCTCGAAGCGCCTGGCCAGGTCGGGCAGGAAACCGCCGTCGCCGGGGCCGACCTCCAGGGCGCTGGCGCCCGCGTCGAAGCTCAGCTTGTCGAGCAGTGCCAGCAGGCTTTCGCGGTACTGCGGCAGGCCGGCGATCAGGTCCTGCTGGGCGCGGAACTTCTCTTCCACGCGCAGGAAAAAATCCTGGCTGGTGGCGGCGCGACGCTGCTGGACCTGGGCGATGCGAGCCTGCACTGCTTGAGGCAGGGCGAGGTCGTCGACCTCCTCGAGCAGCGCCGAATGCAGACGGCCGCCCAGGCGCTGGCTGTCGGGCAGGGCGCGGCGGTAGAAGATCGCGTTGCCTTCGCGGCGGGTCGCCACCAGCTCGGCCTGGGCCAGCACCTTCAGGTGATGGCTCATGCCCGACTGACCGATGTCGAAGATCTGCGCCAGCTCCAGCACGCCGAACGAATCATTGGCCAATGCGCGCAGCACGTTCAGGCGCAGGGGGTCGCCGCCGGCCTTGCACAGGGCGGCCAGCTCGTCGCTGCGTTGTGGGGTGATGGGCGCATTGAGGTTCATGGGGCGGGAGTCTAGACAGGGGATGCTGTCGTCGCAATAGCAATATCAAAAAGTTTTGATATTGCCTGACCGATGGCCTCGTGGGGCTAATCGTGGGAGCGGGCTTGCCCCGCGATAGCGCTCGCCCTGGTACTTCCTGCGTCCAATCTGAGGCAATCGCGGGGCAAGCCCGCTCCCACGACCCCGCTTTTTTACTCTTTTCCCTGCCAAACACAGGAAAAAAACCCGACTGCGACCATACGTCATTGCCCCCGGCCCCCCCTGTGGGCGAAAATGGCCGCCTTTTTTCGCTTCACCACCTATTTCAAGCCCCAGGAGACTCAGCGATGCCCAGCCGTCGTGAACGTGCCAACGCCATTCGTGCCCTCAGCATGGATGCCGTGCAAAAGGCCAACAGCGGCCACCCAGGTGCCCCCATGGGTATGGCGGATATCGCCGAAGTGCTTTGGCGCGATTACCTGAAGCACAACCCGAGCAACCCAAGCTTTGCCGACCGCGACCGCTTCGTGCTGTCCAACGGCCACGGCTCGATGCTGATCTACTCGCTGCTGCACCTGACCGGCTACGACGTCACCATCGACGACCTCAAGGCCTTCCGCCAGCTGCACAGCCGCACCCCGGGCCACCCGGAGTTCGGTTACACCCCGGGCGTCGAGACCACCACCGGCCCGCTGGGCCAGGGCCTGGCCAACGCCGTGGGCTTCGCCCTGGCGGAAAAAGTGCTGGGTGCCCAGTTCAACCGTGAAGGCCACAACATCGTCGACCACAACACCTACGTGTTCCTCGGCGACGGCTGCATGATGGAAGGCATCTCCCATGAAGTCGCCTCGCTGGCCGGCACCCTGGGCCTGAACAAGCTGGTCGCCTTCTACGACGACAACGGCATCTCCATCGACGGCGAAGTCCACGGCTGGTTTACCGACAACACCCCGGCGCGCTTCGAAGCCTACAACTGGCTGGTGATCCGCAACGTCAACGGCCACGACGCCGACGAGATCAAGACCGCCATCGAGACCGCGCGCAAGAGCGACCGTCCGACCCTGATCTGCTGCAAGACCATCATCGGCTTCGGCTCGCCGAACAAGCAGGGCAAGGAAGACTGCCACGGCGCACCGCTGGGCAACGACGAAATCGCCCTGGCCCGCAAGGAACTGAACTGGAACCACGGCCCGTTCGAAATCCCGGCCGACATCAAGGCCGAGTGGGATGCCAAGGAAGCTGGCGCCAAGGTCGAAGCCGAGTGGAACCAGCGCTTCGACGCCTACGCCAAGGCCTATCCTGAGCTGGCTGCCGAGTTCAAGCGCCGCGCCGCCGGCGACCTGCCGGCCGACTTCTCCGAGAAGGCCCAGGCCTACATCAACGAAGTTGCTGCAAAGGGCGAGACCATCGCCAGCCGCAAGGCCAGCCAGAACACCCTGAACGCTTTCGGTCCGCTGCTGCCCGAGTTCCTTGGCGGCTCCGCCGACCTCGCCGGCTCCAACCTGACCCTGTGGAAAGGCTGCAAGGGCGTCGAAGCCAACGATGCCAGCGGCAACTACGTGTTCTACGGCGTGCGCGAGTTCGGCATGACCGCCATCATGAACGGCGTCGCCCTGCACGGCGGCCTGGTGCCTTACGGCGCCACCTTCCTGATGTTCATGGAATACGCCCGCAACGCCGTGCGCATGTCGGCGCTGATGAAGCAGCGCGTGATCCACGTCTACACCCACGACTCCATCGGCCTGGGCGAAGACGGTCCGACCCACCAGCCAATCGAGCAGCTGACCAGCCTGCGCAGCACGCCGAACCTGGACACCTGGCGTCCGGCCGACGCGGTGGAATCCGCCGTGTCCTGGAAAGCCGCCCTGGAGCGCAAGGACGGCCCGTCGGCGCTGATCTTCTCGCGCCAGAACCTGCAGCACCAGACCCGCGACGCCCAGCAGATCGCCGATATCGCCCGTGGCGGTTACGTGCTCAAGGACTGCGCCGGCGAGCCTGAGTTGATCCTGATCGCCACCGGCTCCGAAGTGGGCCTGGCCGTCCAGGCCTTCGACAAGCTGACCGCGGACGGCCGCAAGGTCCGCGTCGTGTCGATGCCGAGCACCAGCGTGTTCGACGCCCAGGACGCAGCCTACAAGCAGTCGGTACTGCCGCTGCAAGTCGGTGCGCGTATCGCCATCGAAGCCGCTCACGCCGACTTCTGGTACAAGTACGTCGGCCTCGAAGGCCGCGTGATCGGCATGACCACCTACGGCGAGTCGGCCCCGGCCAGCGCGCTGTTCGAGGAGTTCGGCTTCACCCTGGACAACATCCTGGGTACCGCCGAAGAGCTGCTGGAAGACTGATTCAGACTGTGCGAGGCGAGGGCGTTGCCCTCGTTTCGCGACACAAGGCCGCTCCTACAAGGTATGGCGTACACCGTACCCTGTAGGAGCGGCCTTGCGTCGCGATGGGCCGCAAAGCGGCCCCAAAAGCCATCATGCGTTAGCGAGCCATCGAATGCCCCACCCGCGTCCCTACAAAGTTGCACTCAACGGTTACGGCCGCATCGGCCGCTGTGTCCTGCGCGCACTGTTCGAGCGGGGGGCGAAGGCCGGTTTCGAGATCGTCGCGCTGAACGACCTGGCCGACCAGGCCAGCCTGGAATACCTGACGCGCTTCGACTCCACCCACGGGCGTTTCCCCGGCGAGGTGAAGGTCGACGGCGACTGTCTGCATATCAATGGCGACTGCGTGAAAGTGCTGCGCAGCGCCACCCCGGAAGGCATCGACTGGGCCGCCCTGGACATCGACCTGGTGCTGGAATGCTCCGGTGCCTACCACACCCGTGCCGACGGCCAGCGCTTCCTCGACGCCGGCGCGCCGCGGGTGCTGTTTTCCCAGCCCATGGCCAGCGAGGCGGACATCGACGCCACGGTGGTCTACGGCGTCAACCAGGATTGCCTGACCGGCAGCGAACTGCTGGTGTCCAACGCCTCCTGCACCACCAACTGCGGCGTGCCGCTGTTGCGCGTGCTGGACCAGGCTTTTGGCATCGAGTATGTGCAGATCACCACCATCCACTCGGCGATGAACGACCAGCCGGTGATCGACGCCTACCACCACGAAGACCTGCGCCGCACCCGTTCGGCGTTCCAGTCGGTGATACCGGTGTCCACGGGCCTGGCCCGGGGTATCGAACGCCTGCTGCCGGAACTTGCCGGGCGAATCCAGGCCAAAGCGGTACGCGTGCCGACCGTAAACGTCTCGTGCCTGGACATCACCCTGCAGACTTCCCGCGATACCACCACCGAGGAAGTCAACCGGGTGTTGCGTGAGGCCGCCCTGGACGGCCCGCTGAAAGGCTTGCTGGCCTACACCGAGCTGCCCCACGCCAGTTGTGATTTCAACCATGACCCGCATTCGGCCATCGTCGATGCCAGCCAGACCCGTGTCTCAGGCCCCCGCCTGGTGAACCTGCTGGCCTGGTTCGACAACGAATGGGGGTTTGCCAACCGTATGCTCGACGTTGCCGAACACTATCTGCACGTCGTACACCCAACCCGCAGCAAACAGCCCTGAAGGACTGCATTCATGACCGTGTTGAAGATGACCGACCTCGACCTGCAAGGTAAGCGCGTACTGATCCGCGAAGACCTCAACGTCCCTGTGAAGGACGGTGTGGTGGCCAGCGACGCGCGTATCCTGGCAGCGCTGCCGACCATCAAGCTGGCCCTGGAGAAGGGCGCGGCGGTGATGGTCTGCTCGCACCTGGGCCGCCCGACCGAAGGCGAGTTCTCTGCCGAGAACAGCCTCAAGCCGGTTGCCGACTACCTGAGCAAGGCCCTGGGCCGCGACGTGCCGCTGGTCGCCGATTACCTCGACGGCGTTCAGGTTCAGGCCGGTGACCTGGTGCTGTTCGAAAACGTGCGCTTCAACAAGGGCGAGAAGAAGAACGCCGACGAGCTGGCGCAGAAATACGCCGCCCTGTGCGATGTGTTCGTGATGGACGCCTTCGGCACCGCCCACCGCGCCGAGGGCTCCACCCACGGTGTTGCCAAGTTCGCCAAGGTCGCTGCCGCAGGCCCGCTGCTGGCCGCCGAACTGGATGCCCTGGGCAAGGCCCTGAAGGCTCCAGCCAAACCGATGGCGGCCATCGTTGCCGGCTCCAAGGTCTCCACCAAGCTGGACGTGCTGAACAGCCTGAGCACCGTCTGCGACCAGCTGATCGTCGGTGGCGGCATCGCCAACACCTTCCTCGCCGCCGCCGGTCACCCGGTCGGCAAGTCGCTGTACGAGCCTGACCTGGTCGAGACCGCCAAGGCCATCGCCGCCAAGGTCAGCGTACCGCTGCCGGTGGACGTGGTGGTCGCCAAGGAGTTCGCCGAAAGCGCCGAAGCCACCGTCAAGGCGATCGCCGACGTGGCCGCCGACGACATGATCCTGGACATCGGTCCAAAGACCGCCGAGCAGTTCGCCGAGTTGCTGAAGACCTCGAAGACTATCCTGTGGAACGGTCCGGTCGGTGTGTTCGAGTTCGACCAGTTCGGCAACGGCACCAAGGTCCTGGCCAAGGCCATCGCCGACAGCGCCGCATTCTCCATCGCCGGTGGCGGTGACACCCTGGCGGCCATCGACAAGTATGGCGTGGGTGCCGATATCTCCTACATTTCTACCGGTGGCGGCGCGTTCCTCGAGTTCGTCGAAGGCAAGGTCCTGCCTGCCGTGGCAATCCTGGAAGAGCGGGCCAAGGCCTGAGCGTGAAGGCGCCTGGCAAAGGGAGCGACCTGATGGTCAAGCAATTGCCTGTGATGATCGTGGCCTTGTTGCTGGGCGCCTGCGCCGGCAACAAGGGCAGCGAGGCCGATCCGGCGCAGCCGCCCAAGGGTGGCTGCTACCAGTCCCAGTGGCAGGCGGAGACGGCACCGGTGATCAACAAGCGCCTGGGGCCGGACGGCCTGGAAAAGTACGACGACGAACACCAGCGCAAGGCCCCGGGCTGCCCTTAATCGGGTGGTTGGCAACCACGCCTGGGTTTTGTGGTCTTGGAAGAGGGGCTGTTGCGCAGCCCTTCGCGGGTAAACCCGCTCCCACAGGGAATGCACTGACCTTGTGGGAGCGGGTTTACCCGCGAAGGGCCGCGCAGCGGACCCATGACGAGGTTTTAGGATGAAAGCGCTTCTGGCCGCACTGGCCCTGGCGACCCTGGCAGGCTGCTCGCTGTTGCAGCCTGCCAAACCCGCCCCGGCGGATAACTGGACCCGCTGGGTCTGCGACAGCCAGGCCGAAGTGCTGTGGCGTTTCGCCGACGCGCAGCAGGACGCGGTCGATGTCCGTCTCGGCGGCGGCGACCAGGTCCATCGGCTCAAGGCCGAGCCGGGTGCCTCCGGCGCGCTGTACAGCGATGGCATGCTGGCCTTCCACACCAAAGGTGAAGAGGGCCTGGTGTACTGGGTGGCGACCAACGATCTGATTGGGCGGGGCTGCAAGGCACCGTGACTGGCCGGGCCACGTAGATGGCCCACACTACTTGAACAGCAACCGCCCCTGCGGCAGGCTTGCATGAAACAAACGACGCTTGTCGGGAGAGAGATACACAATGGCACTCATTAGCATGCGCCAGATGCTGGACCACGCCGCCGAGTTCGGCTACGGCGTTCCGGCTTTCAACGTCAACAACCTCGAGCAGATGCGCGCGATCATGGAAGCCGCCGACGCCACCGACTCTCCGGTCATCGTCCAGGCCTCGGCCGGCGCCCGCAAGTATGCTGGTGCCCCGTTCCTGCGCCACCTGATCCTGGCCGCCATCGAAGAGTTCCCGCACATCCCGGTGTGCATGCACCAGGACCACGGCACCAGCCCTGACGTGTGCCAGCGCTCGATCCAGCTGGGCTTCAGCTCGGTGATGATGGACGGCTCGCTGAAGGAAGACGGCAAGACCCCGTCCGACTATGACTACAACGTCCGCGTCACCCAGCAGACCGTGGCGTTCGCCCACGCCTGCGGCGTGTCGGTGGAAGGTGAGCTGGGCTGCCTGGGCAGCCTGGAAACCGGCCAGGCCGGCGAGGAAGACGGCGTTGGCGCCGAAGGCATCCTGGACCACAGCCAGATGCTGACCGACCCGGAAGAAGCCGCCGACTTCGTCAAGAAGACCCAGGTCGATGCCCTGGCCATCGCCATCGGCACCAGCCACGGCGCCTACAAGTTCACCAAGCCGCCAACCGGTGACATCCTGGCGATCGATCGCATCAAGGAAATCCACAAGCGCATCCCCAACACCCACCTGGTGATGCACGGTTCCTCCTCGGTGCCGCAAGAGTGGCTGGCGATCATCAATCAGTACGGTGGCGACATCAAAGAAACCTACGGCGTGCCGGTCGAAGAAATCGTCGAAGGCATCAAGTACGGCGTGCGCAAGGTCAACATCGACACCGACCTGCGCTTGGCCTCGACCGGTGCCATGCGTCGTCTGATGGCGACCAACCCAAGCGAGTTCGACCCACGCAAGTTCTTCGGTGAAACCGTCAAGGCCATGCGCGACGTGTGCATCGCTCGCTACGAAGCCTTCGGTACCGCCGGCAACGCCTCGAAGATCAAGCCGATTTCCCTGGAAGGCATGTTCCAGCGTTACGCCAAGGGTGAACTGGCCGCCAAGATCAACTGATCCGGCACCGTTCAACAAAAAAAGCCCGCAGTGATGCGGGCTTTTTTGTGCCTGCTGGTTTACGCGTCCCGTACGTCGCCTCTCCACCGCTTATACCGTTAGTCGGCTAACATCAATTCCGATGGCGTATAGCCATCTGCCTGCATTGCGTCTTCGGGTGCCGAGTCTAGAGTAACAATCGGATCCAATCACAAGTCGAAGTTGGACTTACCAAGAGAAGCAGCATGGATGGCGCTTATTCACAATCACCGGAAAGCAGCTCGGTGCTGCTGGTCGTAGACGACTATCCGGAGAACCTCATCAGCATGCGGGCCCTGTTGTCCCGCCAGGATTGGCAGGTATTGACTGCCAGTTCAGGGATGGAAGCCCTGAGCACCCTGCTCGCACACGAAGTCGACCTGGTCCTGCTCGACGTGCAGATGCCCGAGATGGACGGCTTTGAGGTGGCCCGCCTGATGCGCGGCAGCCAACGCACGCGGCTGACCCCGATCATCTTCCTCACCGCCAACGAACAGTCCGATGCCGCGGTGCTCAAAGGCTATGCCAGCGGCGCGGTGGACTACCTGTTCAAACCCTTCGACCCACAGATTCTCAAGCCCAAGGTCCAGGCCTTGCTGGAGCAGCAGCGCAACCGGCGCATGCTGCAGCGTCTGACCCGCGAACTGGAGTCGGCGCGGGCCTTCAACGCCTCGATCCTGGAGAACGCCGCCGAGGGTATCCTGGTGGTGGACGAGGCGGGCTGCATCGGCTTCGCCAACCCGGCCATCTCGCGCCTGCTCGATGCCCCGGTGGACAAGCTGCAGGGCGCGCACATGCTCGACCTGATCCAGCTACCCTGCGCCAACCTGTGGCATGAGTCGGACTTCTACCAGGCCTACCTGGGCCGGCAGATCTTCCGCGTGCACGATGCCCAGTTGCGCACCCTCGGTGGCCAGCTGGTGCCGGTGGCGCTGTCCTGCGCGCCGCTGCCCGCCGAGCAGAAGGCCATGGTGGTGACGGTGCTGGACATGTCGGTGGTGCGCAGCCTGCACCAGCAGCTCGAGTACCAGGCGGTCACCGACCCGTTGACCGGATTGCTCAACCGTCGTGGCTTCTACCAGGCCGCCGAGAGCGCGCTGCTGCGCAACGAGCGCTCGGACAAGGCCAAGGCCTTGATGTACATGGACCTGGACGGCTTCAAGCGGATCAACGACCTGCTTGGCCACGAGGCCGGTGACAAGGTCCTGCGCTGGGTGGCCGATCAGCTCAAGGAGTGCCTGGGCAGCGAGGCGCTACTGGCCAGGATGGGTGGCGACGAGTTCACCGCGCTGTTCGATGGCCTGCCGTACCCCGAGCAAGCCGGGCGCTATGCCGAGAAGCTGCTGGAGCGGATGTCGAGCTTCCAGCAGGTGGACGGCCTGGAGGTCAACCTGGGGGTGAGTATCGGCATCGCCACCTACCCTGACTGCGGCGCCAACGTGGAAGGCCTGCTGCGGGCGGCCGATGCCGCAATGTATGCGGCCAAGCAGGCCGGTCGCCAGCAGTACCGCTTCTACGACCAGGAGCTCAACGGCCGCGCCCGCTCGCGGCTGATGCTCGAGGACAGCGTGCGCACGGCCATCGAGCAGAACGACTTCAGCCTGGTCTACCAGCCCCAGGTGGCGTTCGCCGATGGCCGGCTGCGCGGCTTCGAGGCGCTGTTACGGTGGAAGCACCCGAGTGTCGGCGATGTGCCGCCCGGGCTGTTCATTCCCTTGTTGGAAGAGGCGCGCCTGATCAACCGCCTGGCCAGCTGGATCTATCGCAAGGGCGCCGCGCAACGCAATGCCTGGAGTGATCGATTCGGTTCGCAGCTGGTGCTGGGCATCAGCCTGAGCCGCGCCCAGTTCACCATGCCCGGGTTGGTCGATGAACTGGCCCAGGTGATCGACAAGCACCAGCTGCAGCCCGCCCAGTTGGAGGTGGAGGTGGCCGAGACGTCGCTGATGTACAACATCGACGCGGCGGTGAAGCAGGTGCACCGCCTGCGTGAGCTGGGCATACGCGTGGCGCTGGACGACTTCGGCGCCGGTGACTGCTCGTTGCGCATGCTGCGTGACCTGTCCATCGACACCCTCAAACTCGACCGTCATCTGGTCGCGCGACTGCCGGGGTCGGCGGCGGACATCGCCCTGGTGCGCAGCGTCATCGGCCTGTGCGCGGCCTATGACATCACGGTGATTGCCGAGGGCGTGGAGACCCAGGCCCAGGCCGAATGGCTCAAGGATGCCGGCTGCGCCTACGTGCAGGGGTTCCTGGTCGCCCGTCCGCTGACCGCCAGCGATGCCGGCAATTTCCCGGTGGTTTTCCCATGGGCGTCGTGATTGGCTAAACTCGCGTCTTCCCGTTCCGAACGCCTGCCATGACCGCCTTACGCTACCTGCAAGCCTACCCGCCGCACCTGCAGGAACAGGTGCGCCAGATGATCGCCAACGATCGCCTGGGCGACTACCTGCGCCAGCGCTACCCCGAGCGTCATGACGTGCAGAGCGACAAGGCGCTGTACGGCTATGCCCAGGAAATCAAGCAGCAGTACCTGCGCAGTGCGCCGCCGCTGGACAAGGTGTTGTTCGACAACCGCCTGGACCTCACCCACCGGGCACTGGGCCTGAACACGGCGGTGTCGCGGGTGCAGGGCGGCAAGCTCAAGGCCAAGAAGGAAATCCGCGTCGCCTCGTTGTTCCGCGAGGCAGCGCCGCAGTTTTTGCGCATGATCGTGGTGCATGAGCTGGCGCACCTGAGGGAGCGCGATCACAACAAGGCGTTCTACCAGCTCTGCCAGCACATGGAGCCGGACTACCATCAACTTGAATTCGACCTGCGCGTCTACCTGACCTATCGGGAACTGCCGGGCAATACCTGAGGGACAAGCACCCCATGACCACGGAAGTGAGCAAGACCCGCAGCAGCTTCTACCGCCGCCTCTACGTGGCCTGGCTGATCGACAGCCAGACCGCCACCAGCGTGCCGGCGCTGATGGAAGCGACCGGCATGCCCCGGCGCACGGCGCAGGACACCATCGCCGCCCTGGCCGACCTGGATATCGTCTGCGAGTTCGAGCAGCAGGCCGGGGCGCGCAACCATGCCGGGCACTACCGTATCCGCGACTGGGGAGCGATCGACAAGCAGTGGATCATCCAGCACCTGCGCCAGCTGCGCGAAGTGCTGGGTTATCCCTGACAGGCCATGTCCTCTGTGGGAGCGGCTTTAGCCGCGAAACAGACACCGCGCTGTATGGCACGGGCTGCGCCCGTGTTCGCGGGCAAGCCCGCTCCCACAGGGACTGCGCAAGTTTTCAGGTTTTGAGCAATACACCCAATTTTCAGGATGTTCCGATGTCTGCCAAGGCCACCAATACACGCTTCAGCAACTACGCCGCCATGGCCGATGGTGTCGCGACCCTG
Source organism: Pseudomonas sp. TE31087 (assembly GCF_057284075.1). NCBI lineage: Bacteria > Pseudomonadati > Pseudomonadota > Gammaproteobacteria > Pseudomonadales > Pseudomonadaceae > Pseudomonas > Pseudomonas sp. TE31087. The sequence continues at coordinate 3,754,873 of NZ_JBXVNN010000001.1, read as the reverse complement.
TTGTTCCCCCATGCCGAAGTGGTGGTCCACGACCTGCGCAGCCAGACGGTCGTGCATATCGCCAACAATATTTCCAGACGGCAGTTGGGCGACGACTCGGCGCTGGAGGATCTGCCGGGCGAGCTCAGCGCCACGACGCCGCTGGGGCCCTACGAGAAGCTCAACTGGAACGGTCAGAAAGTGCGTTCGATCAGCAGCGTCATGGTCGATGAGTCAGGGGCTGCCGAGGCGCTGCTGTGCATCAACTTCAACATCTCGGTGCTGGAGCAGGCCAAGCAGGCACTGGACCTGTTCTTCCAGGCCAGCCGCTTGCTGCCCCAACCAGACGTGCTGTTCCGTGATGACTGGCAGGAGCGCATCAACACCTTCCTGCATGCCTGGCTCAGGCAGCATGGCTTGAGCCTCGACGGGCTCAGCCGGGAGCAGAAACGCGAGCTGGTCGAGGCCCTGCACGGGGAAGGTGCCTTCCGCGACGGCGGTACGTTCGACTACGTGGCCAATATCCTCGGCATGGGCAGGGCGACGGTCTACAAGTATGTGAAGCTCGCTCGGGAGGCCTAGTTTCCAGGCTTGTGCTTGGTGGAAAAATATTCTACGGTGGATTTTTATTCCATTGTGCGTCGGCGCCTGCCTGTCGCTTTCCGAGGAGATTCCGCCCCATGCCTATCGACGATCTGGCGCTCGAGCAGCTGTACCAGTCCATTCTCCAGGCTCATCAGGCCCTGCGCCCGCAGGTGCCGGTCACCCCGCTTGCGCGCAGCCTGGCGCTCTCGGCCATGACTGGCTGCGACGTTCACCTCAAGTGCGAACACCTCCAGCAGACCGGTTCGTTCAAGTTCCGCGGCGCCAGCAACAAGCTGCGCCTGCTGGGCAAGGCGCAACGCAGCAGGGGGGTTATTGCAGCTTCCTCGGGCAATCATGGGCAAGGGCTTGCCCTGGCCGGTCAGCTGCTGGATGTGCCGGTGACGGTGTATGTCAGCGATGAAGCCTCGCCGGCCAAGATCGAGGCGATGCGTCTGCTGGGGGCGCAGGTGCAGGTCCTGGAGGTCGATTCGCTGGGGGCGGAGCAACTGGCTCGTGAGGAGGCTGGGTGTCAGAACAAGCCGTTCGTCTCACCTTACAACGATCTGGAGGTCATCGCCGGGCAGGGGACCATCGGCATGGAACTGTTCGAGCAGGCGCCGGACCTGGACGCGGTGTTCGTCGCGGTGGGTGGCGGCGGGATGGTCTCCGGCATCGCCACCGCACTGCACAAGCTGGCGCCGTCGGTGCAGATCATCGGCTGCTGGCCGGCCAACGCGCCGACCCTGCAACGCTCCATTGAGCAAGGCCGGATCATCGAGATGGATGAACTGCCGACCCTGTCCGACGGCACCGCCGGTGGCGTGGAGCCGGACGCGGTCACCTTGCCCATTTGCCAGCGCCTGCTGACGCGCACTGTGCTGGTCAGCGAGGACGAGATCAGGCAGGCCATGCGTGATGCCGCTGCTTGCGAGCGCTGGATCATCGAAGGCGCTGCCGCCGTCGCGCTGGCAGGCATGAAGCAGCTGGCCGGGCACTACCAGGGCAAGAAGGTGGCGGTGGTGTTGTGCGGGCGCAACATCCAGCTGGAGAAATACCTGGAGGCCCTCGCATGAAGATCCACGACCTTCAGGCGATCAAGGCCTGCCTCGACCTTGACGCGATCGAGCGGCGGCTGGTGGACGGTTTCAAGGCCTACAGTGCGGGTCAGGTGCAGGCCCCGCCGGTGCAGACTTTCCAGTTCCCCCAGGCCAATGGTGATTGCTGTATCAAGTCGGCGTATCTCGAAGGCGGCGAAACCTTCGTGGTCAAGGTCTCCAGTGGTTTCTACGACAATCCGGGTAAAGGCCTGCCCAGCAATGACGGCTTGATGCTGGTGCTGTCGGCCCGCACCGGTGAACCGTTGGCCTGGCTGGCCGACCAGGGTTGGCTGACCGCCGTGCGCACAGCCTTGGCCGGGCGCATTGTTGCCCGCCTGCTGGCGCCTCGCGAGGTCGAGGCCATCGGCATGCTTGGCACCGGTCTGCAGGCCCGCCTGCAACTGGAGTACCTGATGCCGCTGACGAACTGCCGCCAGGTGGTGGTCTGGGGGCGCAGTGCGCAGGGCCTGTCGGACTATCGTGAGCATGCCCGGGCGCTGGGCTTCAGCGTGCAGACGGTCGGGCAGCCGCAGGCTGTCGCGCAGGCGGCCAACCTGATCGTCACCACTACCCCGTCACGTGAGCCGTTGCTCAGGCGCGAGTGGGTTCGTCCCGGTACCCATATCACGGCGGTCGGCGCGGACTGCATCGGCAAGCAGGAGCTGGATGCGGCGCTGGTCGCTTCGATGTCGCGAATCATCGTCGACTCGCAGGCCCAGTGCGGTGCCTATGGCGAGGTTTCCCACGCGCTCAAGGCGGGGTTGTTCGAACCTTCGCGCCTGCTGGAGCTGGGCGCGGTGCTGGCCGGCCAGGGAACGGGGCGTCAGGATCAGCACGAGGTCACCTTGGCCGACCTGACCGGTGTCGCGGTGCAGGATACGCAGATTGCCCAGTGGGTCTTCGAACGCCTGCGCGGTTGAACGATGAAATTATCCACAGTCCGGCCAAAATAGAGGCAATTTGACAGTATTGTCGCGTGCTACAACGATCAGCCTTGTGTAGGCTCCCAGAACAGTAGTCGTTAAGATCGCCGTTACCGCGTGGGTTACCAATTGCGAAAGGACTTGAGCATGCGGCCACTGCTTTGCGTTCTTGGTTTGCTCGGGCTGTTGTGCGCGGGGCCTGCCCTGGCCCATGGCAAGTTGCGGCTGGTGGCCGACAGCTGGCCGCCTTTTACCGACACCAGCATGCCTGGTGGCGGCCTGGCCACCAGTATCGTCACCACGGCGCTGACCCGCGCCGGCTACGCCACCGAGTTCGAGGAGGTGCCCTGGGCCAGGGCGCTGATGGGCGTGGGCGAGGGGCGCTACGATGTGCTGATCAACGCTTGGTACAACAATGACCGTACCTTGATCGGCCAGTTCTCCGACGCCTACCTGGTCAACCGCATCCGCCTGCTCAAGCGCGAGGGTGAAGCGTTCGCCTATGCGCGCCAGTCCGACCTGTATCCCTACACCATCGCCGTGGTGCGCGATTACGCCTATTCCCCCGAATTCGACAGCGACGAGCGCCTGAACAAGGTGCTGGTGCGCAACTTCTCGTCCGCCGTGCGCATGCTGGCGGCCGGCAGGGTCAACCTGGCGGTGGAGGATGAGTACGTGGCGCGCTACAACCTGCAGCGCGAGCCGCAGCCGGTGCGGGAGGGGGTAGCGTTCGTCGACCCGCCGCTGAGCGAGAACAGCCTGCATATCCTGGTCAGCCTCAAACATCCCGAGCACCAGAAGATCGTCGCCCGCTTCGAGAAGGCCATCGCCACGATGAAGGCCGACGGCAGCTACGACCGGTTGCTGCGCCAGCATGGGTTCTGATCTTGTACCTGTGTTGATGCCTTCGCGGGTAAACCCGCTCCCACAGGTCGGGAGCCGTCTTCAGGTGCAATGCGTTCCCTGTGGGAGCGGGTTTACCCGCGAAAGGGCCGGTACAGGGGGCTGAATTTCAGGCTGGCTCACCTTCCTTGATCAAATGCCCCGCCAAGGTCCGCAACGGCCCCAGTTGCCGGCAGATCAACGCCAGTTGCGTCTGCACCAGCCGCTGATGCTCGTCCAGCTCCTCCGGCATCTGCTCCAGCGCATTGGCCAGGGCTTCCTCGGCATCGCTGTGGATCGCCACCGGCAAGCGCGCCGCCAGGCCATTGGCGATTTCGTCGAGGCTGCTGGCCAGGCTTCGCCCGGCGCCATCGATCAACTGCTCGTGGACCTCGGCCGGCAGCGCCGTGTCGCGGTGCGCCCCCAGCCCCGAGAGGTAGCTGAGCAAGGTGTGCGACAGCACCAGGAAGCGGAAGCCGACATCGGCTTCCTTACGAAAGTGCCCCGGTTCCATCAGCATGTTGGCCAAGGTGGTGGACAGCGCCGCGTCGGCGTTGTGCGCGTTGCGCCGGGCCAGGCGATAGGCCAGGTCGTCGCGCTTGCCGTGGGCGTATTGCTGCATGATCTGACGCAGGTACTCGCTGGCGCAGGCCAGGGTGTTGGCCAGCACCTTGTTCAGCCGCCGGCCTTGCCAGTCGGGCAGGAACAGGAACACCGCGAGAATGGCGATCAGGCTGCCCACCAGGGTATCGAACAGGCGCGGCAGGAACAGGCCGTAGCCATCGCCGATCTGGTTGAAGCAGAACAGCACCATCAGGGTGATCGCCGCCGTGGCCAGGGTGTAGCGGGTGGTGCGATTGACGAAGAACACCACCCCGGCGACCACCGCGAACAGCGACTGGATGATCGGGTTGGGGAACAGGTCGAACAGCGCCCAGCCCACGGTCAGACCGATGGCGGTACCGAAAATCCGCTGCACCAGTTTGCGCCGGGTTGCGCCATAGTTGGGCTGGCAGACGAACAGTGTGGTGAGGATGATCCAGTAGCCTTGAGTCGGGTGGATCAGGTGCACCATGCCATAGCCCACCGACAGCGCCAGCGACAGGCGCAGGGCGTGGCGGAACAGCAGAGAGGTCGGCGTCAGCTGGGTGCGCAGGCGTTTCCACACATCCTTGAGGTTGCGTGGCGAGCGGTCGAGCAGGCTGCTGTCGCTGGCATCGGCCAGGCTGTCCGGGTTGCTCGCGGCGCTGAGCAGTCGGTCCAGGGTGGCCAGGTTTGCCGCCAGCGCCCGCAGCGAGCGCAGCAGGCCGCGCCAGGCCGGGTTGCTCTGGATGCGCAGGTGCTCGAGCGAAGCATTGAGGTCTTCCAGGGCCTCGGGGTAGCCGCTGGCGAGCACAAAGGGCTGGCGCAGGCGGATCGAGCGGGCCAGCTCCTGGCAGGATGAGCCCTGCTTTCGCAGCAGGCGCTGGCAGCGGAACATCACGTCGCTGTGGAAAAAAGCCTCGGTCAGCGCATTGTAGGGGTAGTGCGAGGCACTGACCCGCTCATGGATGTCCTGGGCCAGGAAGTACAGCTTGAGGTAGCGGCTGACCTTGGAGTTGGGCTGGCTGTTGCCGACCCGGTGCAGGATGATTTCCTTGGCCGCGTTGAGCGCCGCCACCACCCTGCCGTTCTGCTTGGCCAGCTCCAGGCGCGTGGCCTCGACGTCGAGGGTACGCACCGGCTCGAACAGGCTGGCCTTGAGCTTGAGGTAGCTGCCCAGTTCAAAGAACAGCCTGGCCAGGCTCTGCTGCACCGGCTGGTTGGAGAACAGCGCCTGCCACAGCACCGACAGCAGCCCGTACCAGGCCGCCCCCGCCACCAGCAGCAACGGCTCGTGCCAGAAATCGCTGACTTCACCACCGCGCTGGTCGACGCCAATCATGGTATAGACCGACAGGATCAGCGTGGCCGAGGCGATCGCCCCGTAGCGTTCGCCCAGGGCGCCGAGCATGGTCAGGGAAAACGCCGCCAGGGCCAGGGCGACGGCGAAGATCCAGGGGTAGGGGAACAGCAGCTCGACCGACAGCGCGGCGATGGCAAAGCAGCCCAGGGTCACCAGCAGGGCGCTGAGCCGGCCTTGCCAGCCATCGTCGGTCTCGGCCAGGGCGCTGGCGATGATGCCGAGGAACAGCGGAATCAGCAGGCTCATCTCGTTCTGGTACCAGCACCAGGCCATGCTGCCGGTGAGGGCGATGGTCACGCGGATGGCGTAGCTGAACTTGTCTTGGCCCCACAGGCGACGCAATGAATGGCGGAACGAGCTCGATGACATGATGGCCCTGGGCTGAGATCGGTTGAATACCTTTGAGGCCGTTTGGGGCCGCTGTGCGGCCCTTTCGCGGCACAAGGCCGCTCCTACAGGAGATCGCGTCCCTCTGTAGGAGCGGCCTTGTGCCGCGAAAGGGCTGCGCAGCAGCCCCAATAAATGGCGCTCCAGCACAGACCAGCAAGAAGCGTTCCGTGCTGCTGAATGGATTCTACTCTACACGAACTGCGCCGCCGCGTTGGCCGAAGCCCAGGCCCACTGGAAGTTGAAACCACCCAGGTGCCCGCTCACGTCCAGCACCTCGCCGATGAAGTACAGCCCAGGGCTTTTCAGCGACTCCATGGTCTTGGACGACACCTCGCGGGTATCGACACCGCCCAAGGTCACCTCGGCGGTGCGATAACCCTCGGTACCAGCCGGGATCACCTGCCAGGCCGCCAGTTTTTCGGCGATCTGGGTCAATTCCGCCGGGGTGTACTGCTTCAGCGGTTTCGAAACGAACCACTGTTCGGCCAGCAGGTTGGCCAGCTTGCGGGTGAATACCTCGCCCAGCACGGTCTTCAGCTCGCTGTTGGGGCGCTCGACCTGCTGGCCCTGCAGCCACTCCAGCGCATCGCGATCAGGCAGCAGGTTGATCTCCAGCGTGTCGCCGGCTTCCCAGAACGACGAGATCTGCAGGATCGCCGGGCCGCTCAGGCCGCGGTGGGTGAACAACAGGTTCTCGCGAAAGCTTGTGCCATTGCAGCTGGCGACGCAGTCCAGCGAGGTGCCCGACAGCTCGGTGCACAGTGCCTTGAGCTGGGGCTCGGTGATGGTGAACGGCACCAGCCCGGCGCGGGTCGGCAGCAGTTCATGGCCGAACTGGCGGGCGACCTGGTAGCCGAAGCCGGTGGCGCCCAGGGTAGGAATCGACAGGCCTCCGGTGGCAATCACCAGCGACTGGCAGGCGAACGGGCCGGCGCTGGTCTGCAGGGTGTAGCCGCCTTCGGTCTTGTCGATGCGCTCGATGCTGGTGTTCATGCGCAGCTCGGCGCCGGCCTCGTCGCACTCGGCCAGGAGCATGTCGAGGATGTCGCTGGACTTGTTATCGCAGAACAGCTGGCCGAGCTTCTTCTCGTGGTACGGCACGCCGTGCTTGCACACCAGCTCGATGAAGTCCCACTGGGTGTAGCGGGCCAGCGCCGACTTGCAGAAGTGCGGGTTGTGCGAGAGGAAGTTGGCCGGCTCGGTATACATGTTGGTGAAGTTGCAACGCCCGCCGCCGGACATGAGGATCTTCTTGCCCGGCTTGTTGGCGTGGTCGAGCAGCAGCACCCGGCGCCCGCGGCGGGCGCTGAGCTGGGCACACATCAGGCCGGCGGCGCCGGCACCGAGGATGATCACGTCGGTGGAGTGCACGGTGGGTGGACCTTTGCAATTGGAGTTTAGTGTGTCAGGGCAGCGTGGGAGCGGGCTTGCCCCGCGATGGCGCCAGCAGGGGCAACATCATTGCCTGGCCTGGCGCTATCGCGGGGCAAGCCCGCTCCCACGGTACGGTCAACTAGTTAAACGATACGGACTTTAAGGGCACGACCCTTGATCTTGCCGCTGTTCAGCCGCTGCATCGCCTGCTTGGCCACCGCCCGCTCCACGGCCACGAACGCCACGAAATCGAAGATGGCGATCTTGCCCACCTGCTTGCCTGGCAACCCGGCATCGCCGGTCAGCGCGCCGAGGATGTCGCCCGGGCGCAGCTTGTCCTTGCGCCCGGCGCCGATGCACAGGGTGGTCATCGTCGGCAGCAGCGGCTCGCCGCCCTTGCTCTTGAGGTTGTCCAGCTGTTCCCAGCGCAGCGGCTTGTTCTGCAGGTCCTCGATGGCCTGGGCGCGGTGGCCTTCGGCAGGGGCCACCAGGCTGATCGCCACGCCCTTCTCACCGGCGCGACCAGTACGGCCGACGCGGTGCACGTGGATCTCGGCGTCACGGGCCAGCTCGACGTTGATCACCAGGTCCAGGCCGTCGATGTCCAGGCCGCGGGCGGCCACGTCGGTGGCCACCAGCACCGAGCTGCTGCGGTTGGCGAACATCGTCAGCACCTGGTCGCGGTCGCGCTGCTCCAGGTCGCCGTGCAGGGCCTGGGCGACGATGCCCTTGGCGGTCAGGTGGGTGACCAGGTCCTCGCACTGCTGCTTGGTGAAGCAGAACGCCACGCAGGACTGCGGGCGATAGTGGCCGAGCACGCGGGTCACCGCTTCCAGGCGCTGCTGCGGGTCGATCTCGATGAAGCGCTGTTCGATCTGGCTGTCGCTGTGCAGCGCCTCGACCTTGACCTGCTGCGGCTGGCGCATGAAGTCCTTGGCCAGTTGCTCGATGCCGGCCGGGTAGGTGGCGGAGAACAGCAGGGTCTGGCGGCGCGACGGGGTCTTGCCGATGATGCTGGCGATGGCGTCGAAGAAGCCCATGTCGAGCATGCGGTCGGCTTCGTCCAGGACCAGGGTGTTGAGACCGTCGAGCACCAGGGTGCCTTTGTCCAGGTGCTGCTGGATGCGCCCCGGGGTGCCGACGATGATGTGCGCGCCGTGTTCCAGCGAGGCGATCTGCGGGCCCAGCGAGACGCCGCCGCACAGGGTGAGGATCTTGATGTTGTCCTCGGCGCGGGCCAGGCGGCGTAGCTCCTTGGCCACCTGGTCGGCCAGTTCGCGGGTCGGGCACAGCACCAGGGCCTGGCAGCCGAAGTAGCGCGGGTTGATCGGGTTGAGCAGGCCGATGCCGAAGGCGGCGGTCTTGCCGCTACCGGTCTTGGCCTGGGCGATCAGGTCCTGGCCCTTGAGGATGACCGGCAGGCTCTGGGCCTGGATCGGTGTCATCGAGGCGTAGCCCAGGGCGTCCAGGTTGGCCAGCATGGCGGCGGACAGCGGTAGGGTGGCAAAAGCGGTGGTTTCAACGGTCACGAGGCGGGCCTGCGGTGCGAAGCGAAAAATGCCGCATAGTCTACCAGCCTCAAAGCCATTCGCCCTACGACTCGACGTGATGTTCCGGACGACGGGCGCGCCTTCCGTCCGTCGGCGCCAGTTGCAGGAAGATCGCCGCCGCCAGCATGGCCATCACGCCGATGGTGACGAAGGTCAGTTGGAACGCGCCCAGCGTGCTCTCCACGCCATCGCCGCTGCCGGCCGCGGTGAAACCGCCGAGCAAGGCGCCGGCGCAGGCCACGCCCAGGCTCAGCGACAGTTGCGCGACCACTGACAGCAGGCTGTTGCCGCTGCTGGCGCTGGCGTCGTCGAGGTCGATCAGCGTCACCGTGTTCATTGCCGTGAATTGCATCGAGTTGACCGCGCCCAGCAGCGCCAGTTGCCCCAGCAGCACGGCATAGGGCGTCTGCTCGTCGACCAGCCCCAGGCTGGCCAGCAGCAGGCCCAGCAGCAGGGTGTTGCCGGTCAGCACGATGCGGTAGCCCAGGCGCTCGATCAGCGGCCGGGCGATGGACTTGGCGAGCATCGCCGCCGCCGCCAGCGGGATCATGCTCATGCCGGCCTGGGCCGGCGAGTAGCCCAGCGCCACCTGCAGCAGCAACGGCACCAGGAAGGGCAGGGCGCCGCTGCCCAGGCGGGCGAACAGGTTGCCGAGAATGCCGATGGCAAAGGTCCGTACGCGAAACAGCGAGGGCGAGAACAGGGGCTCCGGGTCACGCCCGGCGCGCAGCCAGTAGGCGGCGAGGCAGGCCATGCCGGCGAACAGCAACAGCATCACCCGCAGGTGTGGCAGGTGCAGTTCGCCCAGGCCTTCCATGGCGATGGTGATCAGCACCATCGCCGCGCCGAACAGCAGGAAGCCCGGGCCATCGAAGCTGGTGCGTTCGGCGCCGCGCAGGTCGGGGATGAACTTCCACACGGCGTAGCAGCCCAGTGCGCCCACCGGCAGGTTGATCAGGAAGATCCAGTGCCAGCTGAGGATCTCCACCAGCCAGCCACCCAGGGTCGGGCCCAGCAGCGGGCCGAGCAGGCCGGGGATGGTGATGAAACTCATGATCCGCACCAGTTCCGAGCGCGGGTAGGCGCGCAGCACCACCAGGCGCCCGACCGGCAGCATCAGCGCGCCGCCCAGGCCCTGGATGACCCGGGCGAGGATCAGGAAGCCGAGGCTGTTGGCCATGGCGCACAAGAGCGAGCCGAAGCTGAACAGCAGAATGGCGCTGAAGAAGATGCGCTTGGTGCCGAAACGGTCGGCGATCCAACCCGAGGCCGGGATCAGCAGGGCCACGGTGAGCATGTAGGCGATGATCACCCCCTGCATGCGCAGCGGGTCTTCGGCCAGGGAGCGGGCCATGGCCGGCAGCGCGGTGTTGAGGATGGTGCCGTCGAGAGACTGCATGAAGAAGGCGATGGCCACCACCCAGGGGATCCAGCGGGCGGTGACGGGGTCCAGCGGGGCACGGTCGGGCATGAGATACCTCAGGCGAGTGTGGGACCCATTGTGGGAGGGGCTCGTAGGAGCCAGAGCGTGGGAGCGGGCTTGCCCCGCGATGCCGCTATCGCGGGGCAAGCCCGCTCCCACGCATGTTACAAGGTGAGGGTCAGCCCTTTGACCAACGCCCCCGGCAGATGACTCGACCCGGTGCTGCGCTGCCCGTAGGTGCTGGTCGAGAGGATCATCTCGCGCTCCTGGGTCAGGTCCTCCAGCTGGCTGCCCAGCAGGCTGTACAGGCTGTCGTCGAAGCGCATGGTGCTTACCGGCCCCTGGATCTGCCCGTTCTCCACCCAGAAGGTGGCGAAGCGGGTCAGCCCGGTCATGCGCGCCGCAGGCAGGTCCGAATAGTTCAGGTACCACAGGTTGCTGATGTACAGCCCGGTGCCCAGGCGCTCCAGAACCTCTGCGCCGGGCAGGTTGCCCGGGGCCAGGCTCAGCGCGCACGGCGACTCATGGCTGTCGGCGCCATTGGCCTCCTGGGCGAACTCGGCGGCGCTGCGGGCGCTTACCAGCCGCTCCAGCGCCCTGCCTTCACCGATCAGCAGCAGGTCGCGACGGGGCGAGCCTTCGTCGGAGAACGCCGGGCTCAGCGAGCCGCTGACCTGTTCACTGAAGCTCACCTGCGGGCTCAGTTGCGCATCGCCGTTGTACAGGCGCTGCAACGGGCTGTTGCCCGTGGCCAGTGCCTGCGCGGAGAAACCTCCCCAGCACAGCATCCCGGCGATTTCGTCCATCGCCGCCGGCGCCAGGTAGGCGCGGTAGCTGCCGGGCTTGAGGGTAATGGCCGGGCGCCCCAGGTGAGCCAGTTGTTCGCGAGCCTGGCGCAGGCGCGAGGCGAAGGCCTCGCCACTCCAGGCCTGCCCGGCATAGTTGGCCTTGACCGCCTGGCCGTTGGCGTGGAACAGGCTCCAGTCGAGGTTGAAGCTGTTGGCCTGGTGCCAGCCGAAGGCCCCGAAGGAGCTGGCGAAGCCCCGGCAGATGGGGCCGGCGGCGTAGATGCCGACCAGGTCCAGGTCACCTGCGTCGTGTTCGACCAGGGTCAGCACTTCATCCAGCTCGGGCAGTGGCTGCTCCAGCAGGCTGTGGCTGTGCCAGGCACGCTCGTCTAGGCTCAGGTACGGATCGACCGGCAGCAGCGGCAGGGTCTGACGCAGTTGCCCGAGGCCATCGTGCAGGCGCTGACGATCCAGTTCGGCGTCATCACCCAGGGTGATCTGCTGCTCTGCCTGGCGGCCGTCGCGGATCAAGCGCACTTGCACGCTGGCCTGGCTGACCAATCCAGCCTGGCGCACTTGGGCATGGTTGAAGCGCACGAACTGCGAGTGCTCGGCGCTGTAGCCCAGGGTGAACTGCTCGCCCGGTTGCAGCGCATCGCGCAAGGCGCCGAGCAGGTCCTCGAAGCGTTGTTGATAGGTGCTCATCAGGCGTCCCCTCCGAATACGTCGATCTGGCGGAACACGCAGGCCGGCGAGGCGTGGCCGACCCGCACCACCTGGTTGGGTTCACCCTTTCCGCAGTTGGGCGTGCCGAGTACCTGGAAGGTGCTGCGATCGCCGACCGCCGACAGGTTGCGCCAGAAATCGGCGGAGATGCCCCTGTAATTCGGGTTTTTCACCACGCCCTTGAGCTCGCCGTTCTCGATCAACTGGCCCCATTCACAGCCGAACTGGAACTTGTTGCGGGCGTCATCGATGGACCACGAGCGGTTGGTGCGCATCAGGATGCCGTTTTCGATGCCGCCGATCAGCTGCGCCAGCGACTGGTCGCCCGGCTCGATGTTGAGGTTGGCCATGCGGTCGATCGGCGCGCGGTTCCAGCCGCAGGCGCGGCTGTTGGCGACGCCGTCCAGGCCCGAGCGCAGCTGCGACAGCGCGCCGCCGAGGGGGCGCACCAGCAGGCCGTCGCGGATCAGGAACTGCTTGCTGGCCGGGGTGCCGTCGTCATCGAAGCTGTAGCTGGCCAGCTCCTCGCGAAGGGTCGGGTCGAAGGTCACGTTGAGTAGCTTCGAGCCGTATTGCAGATGGCCGAAGTCGCCGGCTTTGACGAAGCTGGTACCGGCGTAGTTGCGCTCATCGCCCAGGATGCGATCCAGCTCCAGTGGATGGCCGATGGACTCGTGGATCTGCAGCATCATCTGGTCGGGCATCAGCAGCAGGTCGCTCCGGCCGCTCGGGGTATTGGGTGCCAGCAGCAATTGCAGCGCCTCGTCAGCCACGCGGCGGGCCGCGCCGACCAGGCCGCAGCGCTCGATCACCTCGAAGCCGCCCTGCTGGCCGAAGTTCTCCCGGCCCAGGCTGCGGCTCTGGCTGTCCTGGCCGTCGCTGGCGGTGACGCCCAGGCCCGGGTAGACGAAGCGCTGGGCATGGCGCAGCTCGGCGCCGGCGGAGTTCAGGTAGGTCTGCTCGACCACGCTGATGCCAAGGCTAGCCTGCCAGTCCACCAGGCGTTCGTCACGTGGCACGCTGGCCGATTCGGCGGCCAGCAGGTCCAGGCAGTCGGCGAGGTTGGGCAGGGGCTGTTCGAAGTTGGGCGAGACATGGTCGTGGCGCCCGTCCGGGGCCGGCTGGCCGCTCAGGTCGAGCAGGCTGCTGGCCTTGATCCGCCGGGCCAGCGCCTCGGCCTGCTCCAGGGCGCGTTGCAGCCCGGCCTGGGACAGGTCGGCGGTGGCCGCGTAGGCCTCGACGCCCTCCACCCGCACGGTGAGCATGGCGCCTTCGTCCTGGCTGAAGAAGGGCGGCTCGGCGACGTTGCGCCGTACCGACAGTGACTGGTGCGATTGTTTCACATGGCGAAGCGAGAACAGTTCGGCCGTGCTGCGCAGCGCGGCAAAGCGGCGGCGCAGCAGGGTGCTGGAGTCGAACATCGGAAACCTCCGTGTGTGCGGTGGTTCCCCCTAGAACCACCCCTCTTGCATCGCGAGGCAGGTGTCGTCGCGGGCCTCGAGCAAAGCGAGGTCATTATGGCAGCCCGGCACCTCCCAGGTGAGGAAATAACGCGCGGCCTGGAGCTTGCCCTGATAGAAGTCGCGGTCGCTGCCCTTGAGCAGGCCGACCTCGGCATGAATGGCCTGCTCCAGCCAGCGCCAGCCGATCACGCAGTGGCCGAACACCTTGAGGTACAGCGCCGAGTTGGCCAGCGCGCCGGCGACCTTGCCGGCGGCCAGGTCGCCGAGCAGGGCGAGGGTCACGCTTTGCAGGCGATTGACCAGGTGCTCCAGGGGCTGGCGCAACGGATCGAGGTTCGGGTGATGGCTGGCGCGCTCGCAGGTGCCGGCGATCAAGCGGATCAGTTGCTTGAGCCCGGCGCCGTTGTTCTGCGCCAGCTTGCGCCCGAGCAGGTCGAGGGACTGGATGCCCTCGGTACCCTCGTGGATCGGGTTGAGGCGGTTGTCGCGGTAGTACTGCTCTACCGGGTATTCGCGGGTGTAGCCGTGGCCGCCAAGGATCTGGATCGCCAGTTCGTTGGCTTTCAGACAAAACGCCGAAGGCCAGGACTTGACGATGGGCGTGAGCAGGTCGAGCAGTTCCAGGGCTTGCCGGCGTGCCTCTGCATCCGTGGCGGTATGGGTGTCATCGAATAGCCGGGCCGCGTACAAGCCCAGGTCGAAAGCACCCTCGACGTAGGCCTTCTGTGCCAGCAGCATGCGTTTCACATCGCTGTGCTCGATGATCGGTACGGCGGGGCTGTGTGGGTCCTTGTTGTCCGGCAGTCGGCCCTGTGGACGTTGGCGGGCGTAATCCAGTGAATAGAGGTAACCGGCATAGCCCAGCATCACCGCGCCCATGCCGACGCCGATGCGCGCCTCGTTCATCATCTGGAACATGCAGGCCAGGCCCTGGTGCGGTTGGCCCACCAGGTAGCCGACGCACTGGCCGTTGTCCCCGAAGTTAAGCGCGGTGGAGGTGGTCCCGCGCCAGCCCATCTTGTGGAACAGCCCGGCCAGCAGCACGTCGTTGCGTGGCCCCAGGCTGCCGTCGGCGTTGACCAGGTACTTGGGCACGATGAACAGCGAGATGCCCTTCACCCCGGGCGGCGCGTCCGGCAGCTTGGCCAGGACCATGTGCACGATGTTCTGCGAAAGCTCGTGGTCGCCGCCGGAGATGAAGATCTTGTTGCCCTTGAGCCGGTAGGTGCCGTCGCCCGCGGGTTCGGCGCGGGTGCGGATATCGGCCAGCGACGAGCCAGCGTGGGGTTCGGTCAGGGCCATGGTGCCGAAGTAGCGGCCCTCGATCATCGGTTGCAGGAACAGGCGTTGCTGTTCGTCGCTGCCGAAGCTCTCGATCAGGTTGGCCGCGCCCATGGTCAGGAACGGGTAGGCCGTGGTGCCGGCGTTGGCGGCCTGGAAGTGGGCGAAGCAGGCTTGCGATACCAGGCTGGGCAGCTGCATGCCGCCGACTTCGAAGTCGCGGTTGGCGTTGAGGAAGCCCGCTTCGAGGAAGGCGTCGACCGCAGGCTTAACGTCCGGGATCAGCTCGGCGCGGCCGTCCACGTAGCGCGGCTCGTTTTCGTCGCCCTTGCGGTTGTGCGGGGCGAAGTACTTTTCGGCAATGGTGCGGGCGGTGGTCAGCGCCGCGTCGAAGGTCTCGCGGCTGTGCTCGGCGAAGCGTGGGCGCTGGGTCAGGGCCTCGGCGTCGAGGACTTCGTAGAGTTCGAAGGCGAGGTTGCGGCTGCTGAGGAGTTGCTCGGACATGGCGGCATTCCTGGTTCGGGATGCAGCGAGTCTAGGCAAGGTAATAGGGCAGGGGACAGGTTAATTGGTTTGGGTGATATGGGTTTAGAAGGCTGTGTTTTCGGGGGGATTAGGTGAGGGCTGCCAGGTGTTCGTCGAAAGCTCTTCAGCGCCTATGAGATCGAGCGCCGCCCGCGCGGCGCATCGCTGGCAAGCCAGCTCCCACAGTTTGTTTCGGGCCAATCATTCCTGTGAAAGTACCGGCGCCTGCCTTGGCGCATGTCTTGAGTCATGCGGAGCGGCGGCAGCGCCCACACTGAAACCGTGTCGTACCAACAAGGCGGACAGTGATGAATTCGCAGGAGTAACTGGCCCGAAACAGATGTGGGAGCTGGCTTGCCAGCGATGCGCCGCGCGGGCGGCGCTCGATCTCATAAGCGCCAGAAGCCTCTCGGCGAACACCTGGCAGCCTCCCCAAGACCTAGAAATGAAGGGCCCCAGAAACGTTTTGGCAGCGCGCGAGGAGATCAAAGCCTGAAGCCTGAAATACAGGGAAACATGCCGAAAAAAGAGGAAATGGGTTTTCTCTTATATCGATACTGATATGGATTTAATCTCGCAACCGAGGCAGGGCGGCGAGCCTCGAAAAGTTTAGCCGTAAGCCGGTGGCGTCCGGCCTGGCTTCATTTGTGACTGAGATTGGTGGCGAGGGATACAGAATGACAAACGAACGCTCCACTTCGGTATGGGATGCGCTGTTCGACTCACCCGAAGAGGCCGAGAACCTGCGGCTTCGGGCGACGCTGATGCGGGTATTGACCAAGATTGTCCGATCCTGGGATCTGCCGCAGAAAGACGCAGCACGGCGACTGCATCTGACTCAGCCACGCTTGAGTGACTTGCTCAATGGCAAGATAGACAAGTTCTCGCTGGATGCTCTGGTGAATATCCTGGCGAACGCCGATCTGGAAGTCGATTTTACGGTGAAAAAGAAATCGGCCTGATGGCTGCTTTGGCCTCAAATTAATCGCAGCTTTCCAGTCGCACCTATGGCTCGAATGGCCGAGCCGCAGTGCGTTTCCTACGCAGATTCCAAGACTTTCCCTATTCCATGTAGTCCAATTCCCAAACATACTCCCAAGCCCTTTCAAGCCATTGCGGCGCTCTGGGTTGGCCTCTAGTCTCGGACGGTCGCTGCAAAATCAGCGACCGACTTTGACAGGTCGATTATCAAGAGCTTACTCAACGGCTTTGCCCTTTATGGCGGCTGTATGTGGGGCACTTCGCGTGCGCCGGGGTTTTGCTCTTGCTGACCGGTCTGTCAACCCATGTACAGCTGCCACCTTCTTGTTTGACAGCAACGGGTGGTGGTCCCACTTGATCAGCAAGAGGTAGCTATGTTGAAGATTGTCCCCGATCCACCCCACAACCCTCATTCCCTCGAAGACACCCTCATCCAGGCCACCGAGTACGCCCTGTGCGCCTTGACCGTGGCCCATCACGCCGTACAGCTCAAACCCAGGTCGCCGGCTGCCGTGTTGATGATGGCGTCGATGCATGAAATGGAATCGCTGCGTGTGTTGCTCGAAGCGGCGTTGATCCAGGTGCAGATGCCGGCGCAGGCGCCCACATTGCACTAGGTCGCGTGCCTGGTCGGGCCCTTTCGCGGGTAAACCCGCTCCCACAGGTTCAGCTGTGCCTTGGAGCCAGCGCCGTACCTGTGGGAGCGGGCTTGCCCGCGAAGAGGCCCGCACAGGCACCGACCCTTTCAGGGAGAAAAACCATGACCACAGGCAACATCCCCACCACCGTCGGCAAGACCAAGTTCTACCAGGGCGAAGGCATGACCGACCCGCTGTTCTGCATCGAGCCCGGCATCCCCTGCCAGCACGCCCGCGACCAGGCCTCGGAGCTGATGGGCTGCGCACGCGACCTGACCATCACCGGGATCATGGAGGAAAAGCCCCAGTTGCTCTGGGCGTCGTATTACCTGAGCGCCCTGGCCAAGGCATTGATGGATGATGCCGAACTCGGCATGAAACACTGAGATTTGTGCAGTCAGTGCCGGCCTCTTCGCGGGTAAACCCGCTCCCACAGTGGTCACCTGTGCCTTAAGGCCCGCGCTGTACCTGTGGGAGCGGGTTTACCCGCGAAGAGGCCCGCGAGGGGCTAATAAAAAAGGAGAGCCTGAGCTCTCCTTTTCCGTTCAACGACTGTCAGCGTCAGCCGATGGTCATCAGGCTGGCGTTACCGCCCGCCGCCGCGGTGTTAACACTCACCGCCCGCTCGATCACCAGGCGTTCCAGGGCGATCTGGTGATCGCCGCTCGACAGCCCGTGCACGCCGACGATCGCGCCGGCACGCTTGGCCACCTGCTCGCAGACGCCGCGCAACTGGTCGGAGTGACCGTGGTGGATGACCGCGTCGAAGGCCACCTCGTCCTTGCTCCAGTCGGCCACCAGCTTGATCTTCGCCTGCAGCTCCTTCGGCAGACGGCCGCGCACGGTCTTGGCCGGCTCGCCGTCCTGGAACACCGCCGAGCTACCCACGGCCAGTACCGCCGCCAGCTGGGCCAGCAGGTCGGCCTCGTTGTCGGCCAGGCACAGCACGTGCTCGCGTGGCAGCACGCTGTAGGTGTTGCGCTCGCCGGTCGGGCCTGGCAGCACGCGGGTGATGCCGCTCTGCGACTGCTCGGCGAACTGCTCGCACAGCGCGGCCAGGTCGCTCATCTGGCTGCTGGCCGCCCAGGTCTTGAGGGTGGTCAGCGGCTTGAGCTGCTGGTCGCGCAGGGTGGTGTCGGCCTGGCTGCGCGCATCGTCGGCCTGGAAGTGGCGGGCGATGGCGTCGGCCGGGCGGGTCGACAGCAGGCGGTACAGGTACAGTGGGCCACCGGCTTTCGGGCCGGTGCCCGACAGGCCTTCACCGCCGAACGGCTGCACGCCGACCACGGCACCGACGATGTTGCGGTTGACGTACATGTTGCCGGCGTTGACGTTGTCCACCACCTTGGCGATGGTCTCGTCGATGCGGGTGTGCACGCCCAGGGTCAGGCCGTAGCCGGAAGCGTTGATCTGCTCGATCAGCTGGTCCAGGTCCTTGCGGTTGTAGCGAACCACGTGCAGCACCGGGCCGAAGATTTCACGCTTGAGCTCGTCGAAGCTTTCCAGTTCGATCAGGGTCGGCATCACGAAGGTGCCGCGCTTGATTTCCTCGCCTTCGGCGATGGCCACCTGGTAGACGGTGCGGCCTTTGTCGCGCATGCCCTGGATGTGCTTCTCGATACCGGCCTTGGCTTCGGCGTCGATCACCGGGCCGATGTCCACGGACAGGCGCTCCGGGTTGCCCAGGCGGCTTTCGGCCATGGCGCCCTTGAGCATCTCGATCACGCGGTCGGCGGAGTCTTCCTGCAGGCACAGCACGCGCAGGGCCGAGCAACGCTGGCCGGCACTGTCAAAGGCCGAGGAGACCACATCGATCACCACCTGCTCGGTCAGCGCCGAGGAGTCGACGATCATGGCGTTCTGGCCGCCGGTTTCGGCGATCAGCGGGATCGGGCGGCCCTGGTTGTCCAGGCGACCGGCAATGTTGCGTTGCAGCAGGCGGGCAACCTCGGTGGAACCGGTGAACATCACGCCCTTGACACGCTCGTCACCGACCAGGCCGGCACCGACGGTTTCGCCCTGGCCTGGCAGCAGTTGCAGCACGCCTTCGGGAATGCCGGCTTCCAGCAGCAGGCGCACGGCCTGGGCGGCGACCAGCGGGGTCTGTTCGGCCGGCTTGGCCAGTACCGGGTTGCCGGCAGCCAGCGCCGCGGCAACCTGGCCGGAGAAGATCGCCAGCGGGAAGTTCCACGGGCTGATGCACACCACCGGGCCCAGCGGGCGGCAGCTGTCGTTGCGCAGGTCGTTGCGTGCCTGCACCGCGTAGTAGCGCAGGAAGTCCACGGCCTCGCGCACCTCGGCGATGGCGTTGGCGTAGGTCTTGCCGGCTTCGCGCACCAGCAGGCCCATCAGCGGCTGGATGTCGGCTTCCATCAGGTCGGCGGCGCGTTCGAGGATCGCGGCGCGCTCGGCCGGCGGGGTGGCCTGCCAGATCGGCGCGGCGTTCAGCGCGCACTGGATGGCGTTGTCGACGTCGGCGACGGTGGCTTCCTGCACATGACCCACGACATCGCGGTGGTCGGCCGGGTTGAGCACCGGCGCGGCCGGCTGCTCGCTGGCGGCGCAGCCCAGCAGCGGGGCGGCTTTCCAGTCGTTGTGGGCGGTGGCCAGCAGGGCGCAGGACAGCGACGCCAGGCGGTGTTCGTTGGCCATGTCGATACCGGCCGAGTTGGCCCGCTCGCTGCCGTACAGCTCACGCGGCATCGGGATGCGCGGGTGCGGCAGGCCGATGCTGCCCTCTTGGGTGCCCATGCGCTCGATGCTGGCGACCGGGTCGGCGACCAGTTCCTGGATGGAGATCGAGTGGTCGGCGATGCGGTTGACGAACGAGGTGTTGGCGCCGTTTTCCAGCAGGCGGCGGACCAGGTAGGCCAGTAGGGTCTCGTGGGTGCCGACCGGCGCGTACACGCGGCACGGACGGTTCAGCTTGCCCTCGGAGATCTTGCCCACGACTTGCTCGTACAGCGGTTCACCCATGCCGTGCAGGCACTGGAACTCGTACTGGCCCGGGTAGTAGTTCTGCCCGGCGATGGTGTAGATGGCCGACAGGGTGTGGGCGTTGTGGGTGGCGAACTGCGGGTAGATGGCTTCTGGCACGGCCAGCAGCTTGCGGGCGCAGGCGACGTAGGACACGTCGGTGTACACCTTGCGGGTGTAGACCGGATAGCCTTCCAGGCCCTCGACCTGGGCGCGCTTGATCTCGCTGTCCCAGTAGGCGCCCTTCACCAGGCGGATCATCAGGCGGTGACGGCTGCGCTTGGCCAGGTCGATGACGTAGTCGATCACGTACGGGCAGCGCTTCTGGTAGGCCTGGATGACGAAGCCGATACCGTTCCAGCCGGCCAGCGACGGCTCGAAGCACAGGCGCTCGAGCAGGTCCAGCGACAGCTCCAGGCGGTCGGCTTCCTCGGCGTCGATGTTCAGGCCGATGTCGTACTGCTTGGCCAGCAGGGTCAGCGACAGCAGGCGCGGGTACAGCTCGCTCATCACGCGTTCGTACTGGGCGCGGCTGTAGCGTGGGTGCAGGGCCGAGAGCTTGATCGAGATGCCCGGGCCTTCATAGATGCCACGGCCGTGCGAAGCCTTGCCGATCGAGTGGATCGCCTGCTCGTAGGAGGCCAGGTATTTCTGCGCGTCGTGCTCGGTCAGCGCGGCTTCGCCGAGCATGTCGTAGCTGTAGCGGAAGCCCTTGGCTTCGAACTTGCTGGCGTTGGCCAGGGCCTCGGCGATGGTCTCGCCGGTGACGAACTGCTCGCCCATCAGGCGCATGGCCATGTCGACGCCCTTGCGGATCATCGGCTCGCCGCTCTTGCCGATGATGCGGGTGAGCGAGGAGGTCAGGCCGGATTCGTTGTGGGTGCTGACCAGCTTGCCGGTCAGCAGCAGGCCCCAGGTGGCGGCGTTGACGAACAGCGACGGGCTGTTGCCCAGGTGCGGCTGCCAGTTGCCGGTGCTGATCTTGTCGCGGATCAGCGCGTCACGGGTACCCTTGTCGGGGATGCGCAGCAGCGCTTCGGCCAGGCACATCAGCGCCACGCCTTCCTGGGACGACAGCGAGAACTCCTGCAGCAGGCCCTGGACGATACCGGCACGGCCACCCGCGCTCTTCTGGTTGCGCAGCTTGTCGGCCAGGCTCGCGGCCAGCTTGTTGGTGGCTTCGGCCTGGGCGGCCGGCAGGCGTGCCTGCTCCAGCAGCATCGGCACTACTTCCTGCTCGGGGCGGCGGTAGGCGGCAGTGATCGCCGAGCGCAGTACCGACTGCGGCAGGATGCTTTCGGCGAACTCCAGGAAGCACTGGTGGGCGTGGTCGGCGGCGACTTCGCCGGCGTCATCGCCAGCGGCGGCATGGCCGTTGAGGTCGTTCAGGGTGGCGCCACCCTCGAGCTTCTCGAGATAGTTGAAGATCGCTTGCTTGATCAACCAGTGCGGCGTGCGGTCGATGGATTGCGCAGCTGCTTTGAGTCGCTCACGGGTCGGGTCGTCGAGTTTGACCCCAAGGGTGGTCGTCGCCATTTCTTATCCTCGTTATTGGTCACGGATGTGGCCTAAGCTGAAGGCAAGATTAGCCTGTAGGACAATTCGGGTGCAACCGGGTGCAACCCGAAATCTTCGCGGTAAAGGTGCAACTCGTCTGAAGGTTGTTTCCTTACAGCCGAAACGGTCTTTTTTGCTGCTTTTGCTTATTTAAAACGCTGTGTTTGCTCCGAAAAGGAGCAAAAAAGGGGCTTTATCCGAAAAACCATGGGCGGGTGCAACTTGCAAATGAAAAATGGTTGCACCTCGTTCATGTTGTTGCATAGGATTCGCCGCCTGGGTGCAACCGTCGTGCGCGGCGGTCGCAAGAGATAAAAACAACGCCAGGGCACAACTCATGGGCAATCCACTAACGATCACCTTCGTGATCTACATTGCGGCAATGGTGCTGATCGGCTTCGCCGCCTATCGCTCCACCAAGAACCTTTCCGACTATATTCTCGGCGGCCGTAGTCTCGGCAGCGTGGTCACCGCGCTTTCCGCCGGCGCATCGGACATGAGCGGCTGGCTGTTGATGGGCCTGCCGGGCGCCATCTACTTCGCGGGCCTTTCCGAGGCCTGGATCGCCATCGGCCTGACCGTCGGCGCCTACCTGAACTGGCTGTTCGTCGCCGGCCGTCTGCGGGTGCAGACCGAGCACAACGGTGACGCCCTGACCCTGCCGGACTACTTCTCCAGCCGTTTCGAAGACCAGACCGGTCTGCTGCGGATCATCTCGGCGATTGTCATCCTGGTGTTCTTCACCATCTACTGCGCCTCCGGCATCGTCGCCGGCGCCCGCCTGTTCGAAAGCACCTTCGGCATGCCGTACGAAACCGCCCTGTGGGCCGGTGCCGCGGCGACTATCGCCTACACCTTCATCGGTGGTTTCCTGGCTGTAAGCTGGACCGATACCGTGCAGGCTTCGCTGATGATCTTCGCGCTGATCCTCACCCCGGTGATCGTGCTGATCTCCACTGGCGGCTTTGACCAGACCTTCGCTGCCATCGACGCGGTGAACCCGGCGCACTTCGACATGTTCAAGGGCGCGACCTTCATCGGCATCATCTCGCTGATGGGCTGGGGCCTTGGCTACTTCGGGCAGCCGCACATCCTGGCGCGCTTCATGGCCGCCGACTCGGTGAAGTCGATCACCAACGCCCGTCGCATCTCCATGACCTGGATGATCCTGTGCCTGGCCGGTACCTGCGCGGTCGGCTTCTTCGGCATCGCCTACTTCTCGGCGCACCCTGACCTGGCAGGTCCGGTCACCGAGAACCACGAGCGCGTGTTCATCGAGCTGGCCAAGATCCTGTTCAACCCGTGGATTGCCGGTATCCTGCTGTCGGCCATCCTGGCCGCTGTGATGAGCACCTTGAGCTGCCAGTTGCTGGTGTGCTCCAGTGCACTGACCGAGGACTTCTACAAGGCCTTCCTGCGCAAGAGCGCTTCGCAGAAGGAATTGGTCTGGGTCGGTCGCCTGATGGTCCTGGCTGTCGCGCTGATCGCCATTGCGATGGCCTCCAATCCGGAAAACCGTGTGCTGGGCCTGGTGGCCTACGCCTGGGCCGGCTTCGGTGCCGCCTTCGGTCCGGTGGTGCTGATCTCGGTGCTGTGGAAGGGCATGACCCGCAACGGCGCCCTGGCCGGTATCGTGGTCGGCGCGCTGACCGTGATCCTGTGGAAGAACTACGTGGACATGGGTCTGTACGAGATCATCCCGGGCTTCCTGTTCGCCAGCGTCGCCATCTTCGTGGTGAGCAAGCTGGGCAGTCCGTCGAACAGCATGGTTTCGCGTTTTGAAACTGCTGATGCGGCGTATCACGCCGACAAGTAACGCCTGCTGAATCGGCGTTGTCCCTATCGCGGGGCAAGCCCGCTCCCACGTGTCCTCGGGCATTTGTGGGAGCGGGCTTGCCCCGCGATGCTTTTTGCCGACTGCAAGGCAAGGTAAACTTGGCGCCCCCGCAGGAGTCCTCATGAACTATCGTCACGCCTTCCATGCCGGCAATCACGCCGACGTCCTCAAGCACATCGTGCTCACCCGCCTCATCGCCCTGATGTCGCGCAAGGAGCAGCCGTTCGCCTACATCGACACTCACGCTGGCCTGGGTCTCTACGACCTGCAGGGTGACCAGGCGAGCCGTACCGGCGAATACCTCGAGGGCGTGGCCCGCCTGTGGAACCGCGACGACCTGCCGGAAGCGGCCGCAGACTACCTGCGCATCATCAAGCGCCTGAACCCGGATGGCGAGCTGCGCTACTACCCGGGCTCGCCCGAGCTCGCGCGCCGCCTGATGCGCCAGCAGGACCGCGCCTTGCTCAACGAGAAGCACCCTGAAGATGGGGCGCTGCTCAAGGAGAACATGAAGAAAGATCCGCGGGTCACCGTTCACCTGGGTGAAGGCTGGCACATCCCGCGGGCGCTTCTGCCGGTGCAGGAAAAGCGCGCGATCATGCTGATCGACCCGCCGTTCGAGCAGGCCGACGAGCTCAAGCGCTGCACCGTGGCCATGAAAGAGGCGATCGGTCGCATGCGCCAGACTGTCGCGGCGATCTGGTATCCGATCAAGGACCAGCGCTCGCTGACCCGTTTCTACCAGGACCTGACCAGCACCGGCGCGCCGAAGCTGCTGCGGGTCGAGTTGTACGTGCATCACCAGGACAGCCCGCAGGGCCTGAACGGCTCGGGCCTGGCCATCGCCAACCCGCCTTGGGGCCTGGAAGATGAGCTCAAGACGCTGCTGCCGTGGCTGGCCAAGGAGCTGGCGCAGACCGCCGGCAGCTTGCGCATGGACTGGCTGATCGCCGAATAACCCGCACGAACCCTGTAGGAGCGGCCTGGTGCCGCGAAAGGGCTGCGCAGCGGCCCCGGATTTCATATGCGCCGCTGAAATTGCCGGGGCTGCTTCGCAGCCCTTTCGCGGCACCAGGCCGCTCCTACAAGGGGGCGGTGTGTCCGCCATCTTTGCGTTATAATCCCGCCCTTTAGCCGCCATCCGCCCGAATGGCCGTTGGCGCACTTCATACCGATTTGAGAGGCTAGACCCTTGGCACTGACGATTCTTGGCCTGTCCGGCGCCCTTAGCCATGACCCTTCCGCGGCCCTGTACATCGACGGCAAGCTGATTGCCGCCGCCGAAGAAGAGCGCTTCGTGCGTGACAAGCATGCGAAGAACCGCATGCCCTACGAGTCGGCGAAGTTCTGCCTGGAGCAGGCCGGCATCAAGCCGTCGGACGTCGACGTGGTGGCCATTCCGTTCGCCCCGATCAGCCTGTTCGGCAAGGCCCGCTGGCACTACGCCAAGCGCTACTGGTACGCCCCGGACCGCGCCCTGGACGCGCTGCTGATGGGCAACCGCCGCTACAAGCGCTACCGCAAGAAGATCGTCTGGTGCCTGGAGCAACTGGGCTTCGATCCGAAAAAGATCAAGATCGAGCCGGTCGAGCACCACCTGGCCCACGCCTCCAGCGCCTACCACTGCTCGGGTTTCAAAGAGAAAACCGCGATCCTCGGTATCGACGGCAAGGGCGAGTACGCCACCACTTTCTTCGGCTACGGCGAAAACGGCAAGATTCACAAGATCAAGGAATTCTTCGATCCGGACTCGCTGGGTGGCCTGTATGGCGCGATCACCGAGTTCCTCGGCTTCGAAATGCTCGATGGCGAGTTCAAGGTCATGGGCATGGCGCCGTATGGCGACGCCAGCAAGTATGACTTCTCGCGCCTGGCCAGCTTCGAAAACGGCGAGCTGGTGATCAACACCGAATACGCCAACGTCATCGGCCTGCGTCGCTATAAAGAGAAGGGCAAGGGCTTCTACTTCTCGCCCAAGCTGATCGAGTGGCTGGGCCCGAAACGTGAAGGCGACATCGCCGACGAGCCGTACATCCACTACGCCGCCAGCATGCAGGCGCTGTTCGAGAAGCTGGCCCTGCAGATGATCGACCATTACCTGGGCGACACGCTGAAAGAGACCGGCAAGCTGGCCTTCGCCGGCGGTTGCGCGTTGAACGTCAAGCTGAACCAGAAGATCATCGCCCGTGATGATGTGAAGGAGCTGTTCGTCCAGCCGGCCTCCGGCGACGCCGGTACCGCCGTTGGTGCGGCCGCCTACGTTTCCCACGCCCGTGGCGTGCCGGTCGAGAAGATGGAGCATGTCTACCTCGGCCCTGCGTTTTCCAACGAAGACGTGATCGCCGCCTGTGCCCGTCACCCGAGCCAGCCGAAATGGCGCAAGCTCGAGAACATGCCGGAGCAGATCGCCAAGATCATGGTCGATGGCAACCCGGTGGCCTGGTTCCAGGGTCGCATGGAGTTCGGTCCGCGCGCCCTGGGCGGTCGTTCGATCATTGGCTGCCCGAGCGTGGAAGGCGTGGCCGACCGCATCAACCATCAGATCAAGTTCCGCGAACGCTGGAGACCTTTCTGCCCGTCGATGCTCGACACCGTCGCGCCGCAGATGATCAAGATCGATCACCCCGCGCCATTCATGACCTTCACCTTCGAAGTCGCCGAAGAGTGGAAGACCCGCGTGCCGGAAGTCGTCCACGAGGACGGCACTTCGCGCGCCCAGGTGCTCAAGCGCGAGTACAACCCGCGCTACTACGACATGATGAAGGCGCTGGAAGACCTGACCGGCAACGGCGTGTCGCTGAACACCTCGCTGAACCGCCGCGGCGAACCGATGATCTGCTCGCCGACCGACGCCCTGAACATGTTCTTCGGCTCGGACCTGCAGTACCTGATCATGGAAGACATCCTGGTGGTCAAGGAAGGCGCCGCGCCGTATGACCAGCCGCTCTGAACCGCGCATCCTGCAGTTCTGCCATGGCTATGACGGGCCGTTCCTCGATTGTGCCCGTCAATACGCCAGCCTGTTCCAGGGCAGCGGCTACAAGGTCACTACCGTGTTCCTCACCGGGGCAGCCGACGCGAAAGTAGCGGCCGGCTGTGCCTCGGACGAGGTGCTGTTTCTCGAGTTCAGTTCCAAGGCCGTGCGCGGCCTGAAGCTGGGCGCGATCCGCGCGCTGCGCAAGATCGCCGCGCAGCGCAATTTCAGCTTTTGCATCGCCCACCGCTTCAAACCGATCTATGTTGCGCTGCTGGGGACCGGCTTGCCGGTAATCGGCGTGCACCATGCCTTCGGTGATTATGAGCGCAAGGGGCGGCGGCTGTTCGCCAACCTGTTCCGCAAGCGCCTGAGCCTGCTCGGTGTGTCGGATGCGGTGCGCGACGACATGCGACGCTGCCTGGGCCAGTGGCCGGCCGAGCGTATCCAGACCTTGTACAACCGCATCGATGTCGAGGCACTGCAGGCCAGCCTGGTGCCGCGTGACGAGGCGCGCCGGGCCTTGGGCCTGGATGAACGTGCCTGGGTGGTCGGTAACGTCGGTCGCCTGCATCCGGACAAGGACCAGGCCACGCTGCTGCGTGGTTTCGCCGAAGCCTTGCCGGGGTTGCCGGCCGGTGCACGCCTGGCGATCCTGGGCAAGGGGCGCCTCGAGGCGAAACTCAAGGCCCTGGCTGCCGAGTTGGGCATCGCCGGGCAGGTCGACTTCCTCGGCCAGGTGCCGGATGCACGCCGCTATTTCCGCGCTTTCGACGTGTTCGCCCTGAGCTCCGACCATGAGCCGTTCGGCATGGTCCTGCTCGAAGCCATGGTCGCTGGCGTGCCGGTGCTGGCCACCGCCTGTGGCGGCGCCCGGGAAGTGGTCGAGGGCGTGGGTGTGCTGTTCCCGCTGGGCGATGCCGCGCAGCTGGCCCAGGGCTTGAAGCACATGGCCGGACTGGACGCGCAGCAGCGCGAGGCATGCGCCGGGCATATGCTGCAGCGCCTGCAGCAGCGCTTCAGTGACTCGGCAGTGCGGGATGCCTTCTGGCAACTGCCGCACGTCCGCGCGCTGATGGCGGAGGCCTGATGCTCAATCATCTCAAGGCCTGGCGTGAGCGCGGCTGGCAAGTGATCGATGCGGCCGCCTACAACGAAGCCTGGCAGCGTTTTGGCGGCAGTGTCGCCACGCACCCGTTGGTGATCGAGCAACTGGCGGACCTGGCCGGGATCCCGGTGCGTTACCTGGGCTGGTTTCAGGGCGCCGAGCTCAAGGCCGCGCTGCCAACCTGGGGGCGCCACCTGGCGCTGTCCAAGGACGTGCTCAAGCGTGAAGGCAAGAAAGGCCTGTTCGACCTGGGCAATGCCGAGATCATCCTGCCAGCCGCCGCCGATGCCGGGGCGCCACTGCGCCACGCCGGTCGCTACCTGTCGGAGTTGAACCAGGGCCGTTTCGCCGGCCTGAAGGCACAACCTGAGCAGTTGGCCATGGCGCGGCCCCATGAAGATCTGTCGAAGAAATTCCGCTACAACCAGCGTCGTGAGCTGCGCCTGCTGGAAGAGGCGGGTGGCCAGGTGCGACCGATCGGCGATTTCACTGCAGCCGAGATCGCCGCGATGTACTGTGACTTGTTCCAGCGTCGCTGGGGCTTCCCGGCCACCGGCGCGGCCCGCATGGCAGAGGTGGTCGAGCGCCTGCGCGAGCTGCTGATCGGTTCGGTGCTGTTCCTTGAAGGGGCGCCCATCGCCATTCAACTGGTGTATCGCGTCGAGGCGCCGCAATGGATCAGCGTCGAATATGTAAACGGCGGTGTCGATCCAGAGACCAAGGCTTTCAGCCCTGGTAGCGTATTGAGCTTCCTCAATACCCAGGCCGCCTGGGAGGATGCCAATACCCGCGGCAAGGCGCTGCGGTTCTCGTTCGGTCGGTCCGACCGGGAGTACAAGGATCGTTGGTGCAACCCCGTCAACGTCTTCCAGGTCTGAACATGAGCGCCAACAAACAGCAACTGCTCAAACGCCATCGCAAGCGCAAACGGGTGATCCTGCTGCTGGCGCTGGTCGTGCTGCTGTTCTCGGCGCTGTGGGCGCTGTGGCTGCCGCCCGTGCTCGCGGTGCTGCTGTGGGTGGCTCATGAGGCCTGGTTTTCCGACCACCTCTTCTATGTGCCGGGCAGCGACTACCAGTACGACCTGCAAGCCAGCGAGCGTCATGCGCTGCGCAGCCAGGGTGGGGTGCTGGCCTTGCCGGGCGATTGCACGCTGGACGGTAGCGAGACCCTGTTGTTGCGGGTGAGCCTGCGCGCCGGCTGGTTGGGGCGGCTGTTCGATCCGGCAGTACGTATCGACGGTGGTGTCGCCGATTACCAGGCCTTCGAGCGGGGTGTGAGAGGTGTGCGCTACCTGAACCTGAGTGGGCAGGCCGAGGCGCTGAACGCCGGGCAGTTGCGCCTGAGTGGTCGCCATTGTCGCGTAGCACCCGAGATGGAGTTGCTGGTGTTGCGTCACCCCGACTACCTGGCTGGCACCCTGATGGTTATCGCCCCCCATGCCGACGATGCCGAGCTGGCGGCATTCGCTGCCTATTCCCGGGCGAAGAGCAGCTGGATCGTGACCCTCACCGCTGGCGAGATCGAGAACGAGTACTACCGTGACACCTTCGGCCTCGACCTGGCCGAGGCGGCCCGGCTCAAGGGCCAATTGCGCAGTTGGGACAGCGTCGCCGTGCCGCGTTGGGCCGGCGTGCCTTCCAGTCAATCCGTGCAGTTGGGCTATTTCTGCATGCAGTTGCCTGCCATGCAGGCCGAGCCCGAGGCATCGATCCCGTCGCGCGAGGCGGACCTGGCCGACACCCGGCCATTCCGTCGTTTCAACGAAGTCGCGTTGCAAAGCGATGCCGATGGCCGGCCGAGTTGGACCAACCTGGTCCAGGACCTGCGCGAGCTCATCGAGCGCGCGCGTCCGGCAACCATCGTGATGCCGCATCCGACCCTCGATCCGCACCCGGACCATGTGTGTGCCCATGACGCCTTGCAGCAGGCGTTGCAGAGCGCCGACTGGCGGCCTGAAACCCTGCTGTTCTACGCCAACCACCTGCACGACAATGACCGTTGGCCGATGGGTGATGCCGGTACCGGTGTACCTTTGCCACCCTTCTTCGATGCCGGCATGCCCATGCGCCCTTGGGTGCTTGGGGTGGATGCGCAAGAGCAGAGGCAAAAGGCCATCGCTTTGGGTATGATGCACGACCTGCAGCCCGCGGCCCCGCTCAAGCGCCGAATCCGTCGCTTCCTGCAGCGCTGCCTCGCCGCCCGGCGCTGGCCCGCATTCGGTGAAAATGAATTCTTCCGCAAGGCCGTACGGCGCCACGAACTGCTGTGGGTCGGCACAATGATCGACAAGAGAGAACCACGGTGAAAGTCCTGTTCCTGGTCCAGAAAGAGCAACGCGCCATCCTGGACCGTCTGTACGAAGGCATCGCGGCCGACTGCGAGTGCGATATCCGTTGGTTGACCGGTGACGAGCAGGCCGATCTGCGCAGCTATTTCCGCGAGCATGTGCAGGTCGAGCAGTACGACCGCATCCTGTTCTTCCTGCGGTTCAAGAAAGAGATCCGCCAGGCACGCTTCATTCGGACGATCCCGAACCTGGTGATCCTCGAGCACGACGCCTACCAGAACTACATTCCCTGCAAGTACACCGGCAAATTCAGCGAGTACTACCGCCAGCTGCCATGGGCGCGCATCATCACCTCAGGCGCGGTGGTCACCCGACGCCTGCGCGATGAAGGCTTCGACGCGATCTTCGTGCCCAAGGGTTACGACCAGGCGCTGCTGCGCAATGAAAACCATGAGCGTGATATCGAGTTGGCGTTCGTCGGCAGCCTGCGCAGCGTGGCCTACTCCGGGCGCAAGCAGATGCTCGAGTCGATTGCGGCGGTGGAAAACCTGCTGATCACCCGTACCAAATCCGGCGAGGAGTACAGTCGGACTCTCAGCCGCATCCGCTTTTTCGTCAGTGCCGATGTCGGCATGGGCGAGTACATGATCAAGAACTTCGAAGCCATGGCCTGTGGCTGCGTCCTGTTCGCCTATGACCAGGGCGAGGAAGAGAACCAGGCGCTGGGCTTCGTCGACATGCACAATATCGTGCTCTACCGCGACCTCGAGCAGTTGCGCGAGAAGCTCGCCCGGCTGCGTGGCGATCTCGCCCTGGCCGAGCGTATCTCGCGCAATGGCCAGCAGTTGGCCGAGCAGCGCTATACCTTCCACGCGCTCGGGCAGGCGATCACCGAGGCCATGCGCGCGCCGCTGCGCCCGGCCGCGAAGCCTGGCCTGCTGGAGCGTGTGCTGCTGGCCATCGGCCTGTCGCGTTAAGCCCTACACACATCGAGGAAGCCATGATCTTCAGTGAAAACAGCGAGATCACACTGGTGGTGACCAGCTGTGGTCGATTCGAACTGCTCAAGCGCACGCTCGAAAGTTTCGACCGCTACAACACGGCGCCCATCCGTGAAGTCTTCATCACCGAAGACTCCGGTGACGAGGCGGTGCGTGGCTGCATCCCGGAACACTGGCGCGAGCACACCACCTTCATCGTCAACAATCCCAAGCTTGGGCAGTTGCGCTCGGTGGACGCCGCCTATTCGCAGATCAAGACCTTCTGGGTGTTCCATTGCGAGGATGACTGGGCCTTCTATCGCCCGGGGTTCATCGAGGAATCCCAGGCACTGCTGGAGGCCGACCCGCAAGCGTTGCAGGTCTGGCTGCGCAGCTTCAATCATGACCTGCAGGTGCACAGCCCCTATGTGTTCCTGGAGGAGCGCCAGGTGCTGCAGGGCATCGCTTTCCACAAGCTGGGCTCGCACAAGGCGGAATGGCAGGGGTTCTCGTTCAACCCGGGCCTGCGCAGGCTGGCCGACTACCAGGCACATGCACCGTACGCCTCGCATTCCGGCGAGAAGAGCTTGTCGCGGTTGTACGCCGAGCGCGACCGCTATGCGTTGATCCTGGAGAACGACGCCGTGCTGCATACCGGTTTCGGCGAGCATGTGGAAATGGCGGAAGAGAAAATCAAGAAGGCACGGCGCAAGCGCATGGATCGCATTCGTCTGTTGGGCGTGCTGGTTATCGGACTATTGCTGGGATGGGTGTTGAAGGATGTTTGAAGGGATTGGTAACGACAACCGCACGAGCAGGCGTTACTTCAGCGCTGCGCTGATCATGTTCCTGGCCAGCTTCGTGTTGATGGCCTCATCGAAATGGACCAACAACATTTTCTACGCCTTCATCGCGTTGCCTGGCCTGGTGTTCCTGGTCAAGGAGCGTGGCGCGGGGCTGTTTGGCGACAAGCTTGGGCTGGTGTGGCTGGTATTCCTGCTGTGGTTCCTGGTACCCGCAGCGATTGCTGGCGATGGGCAGTTCTACAAGCACATTGCTTATGTAGCGCTCTTTGTCTTTGCCGTGGCAGGGCTGACGAATCAGGGCTTCTTCCGCTCTGAAGTGTTCGCGCGTGCGCTGTTCTGGATCATCTGCCTTTACATTTTCGGCTATTCGGCGTTTGCCTACCTGACCGGCATCTACGCCTTGGGTGAGCGGGTCAGCCTGATGCCCGCGCGCATGCAGAACGTGATCTACACCAGTATATGGCTGCTCTGTGCGCTGGCGCTGGCCATGCCGGGGTGGTTGCACCGTCGTCGCTGGGTCGAAGCGTTTGCCGCCGTGGCGCTGTCGGTGGTGGCGATTACCTTCGTCCTGCAGACGCGTACCGCGATGGTCGGCGCGGCGTTCCTGTTTGCCGCCTGGGCGTGCTGGGCGCTGTGGCGCTTCCCGCGCGTGGCCGGCAGTTGGCTGCTGGTATTCGCGGTACTTGGCGGCATAGCCCTCTGGTTGGTGAAGGACATGGCCTGGTTCCATTCGCTGTTCGAGCGCGGTGATTCCTATCGCGGCGAGTTGTTCCACGTGATGGTCGGCGAGTGGCAGAACTGTGGCTGGATGGTCGGCTGCGGCGTCGAGTTCCATACCGACAAGCTGCTGAGCGGCTTCATGCCGATCCAGCATCCACACAATATCTTCGTTGCCCTGGGCCTCTACACCGGTGGCGTCTCGCTGGTCCTGTTCCTGGTCATCGTGGTGATGACCCTGGTCCAGGCCTTGCGCCTTCGTGACCCTTGGGGCATGTACCTGGCCTGTGCCCTGGTAATGCTCAACTTCGATGGCAGCAAGCTGATCGGCAACCCTGACGAGCTGTGGCCATTGGTCCTGTTGCCGGCAGCCATGGTGCTGGGCCGTGGGTTGCAGCAGCGACGTTCGAACTGATGATGAAGATGGCCGCCTCCGGGCGGCCATTATCGTTCAGGCCAGTGCGTTGGCCAGGTCCTGGCGGCGGCAGACCTGCTGGCTGGCGAGATAGGCTTCGATGAAGGCGTTGTCGCCGTCACCCAGCAACCACGCCCGATCTTCCCGGTAACGCAGCATATGACGGAAGTTGCGCTGGCGTTGTGAGCGGCGAAGTGGCTTGCGGTACATGCGCAGGTCGGCGACGTCGATCAACCCCAGCTTGCCTTCGGGCGTCAGCACCACGTTGCCCAGGTGCGCGGAGCGGAAGTACACCCCCGCTTCATGAAGCGCCGCGATGAAACGTCCGAGCTGGTCGCGCAAGCCTGGGTGGTTGCCGGGTTGCTCCAGCAGTTGGCGCAGCGTATGACCGGGTAGCGGGTCATAGTGCACGGCATCGCGGGCAATCTCGGCGATACGGTAAACCGCCTTGACCTGCGGGCAGGGGATGCCGCGTTCGGCCAGGGCCTGGCAGTTGTCGGCGAAACGCCGGGCGTAGGGATACCAGGCCGCCGAGCTGATCAGGCGCTTGCGGCGGAACAGCTTGAGCATCGAACCGTCGCTCAGGCGCAGGACCTTGTCGCCAGTCCCGTCGGCCTCGAGGACGTGGGCGCCCTCGCGCAGGGCAAGGTAACGGGCGTGGTCAAGTGCGTGCATCAAGCCTCCGGGGCCAGGGTTCGGAACAGCCGTCTATCTTAACCTGTGGCGGGCGGTGCAAGACACCGTGTGTGGTATAATCCCGACTCTTTTTGACCCGACGGATTCTCATGACAGTTCCCGAATCGTCTTCCCCCGCAAGCCTGAAGATCTATCTGCGCCTGCTGGGCTATGTCAAACCCTACATCGGCATCTTCCTGCTGAGCATCGTCGGCTTCGTGATCTTCGCCTCGACCCAGCCGATGCTGGCCGGGATCCTCAAGTATTTCGTCGATGGGCTGAGCAATCCGCAGGCGGTGCTGTTCCCCGACGTGCCCTACCTGCGCGACCTGCAGTTGCTGCAGGCGGTACCGCTGCTGATCATCCTGATTGCCGCCTGGCAGGGCCTGGGTTCGTTCCTCGGCAACTACTACCTGTCCAAGGTCTCGCTGTGCCTGGTGCACGACCTGCGGGTCGAGCTGTTCAACAAGTTGCTGGTCCTGCCCAACCGCTACTTCGACAACCACAATTCCGGGCATCTGATCTCGCGCATCACCTTCAACGTGACCATGGTCACCGGCGCCGCCACCGATGCCATCAAGGTAGTCATTCGTGAGGGCCTGACGGTGGTGTTCCTGTTTGCCTACCTGCTGTGGATGAACTGGAAGCTGACCCTGGTGATGGTGGCGATCCTGCCGCTGATCGCGGTGATGGTGAGCACCGCCAGCAAGAAATTCCGCAAGCAGAGCAAGAAGATCCAGGTGGCCATGGGCGACGTTACCCACGTGGCCTCCGAGACCATCCAGGGTTACCGCGTGGTGCGCAGCTTCGGTGGCGAAAGCTACGAGGAGCGCCGCTTCGAGAAGGCCAGCCAGAGCAACACCGACAAGCAACTGCGCATGACCAAGACCGGCGCGCTGTACACGCCGATGCTGCAACTGGTGATCTACACCGCCATGGCCGCGCTGATGTTCCTGGTGCTGTTCCTGCGTGGCGAGGCTTCTGCGGGTGACCTGGTGGCCTACATCACCGCGGCAGGCCTTCTGCCCAAGCCGATTCGCCAGCTCTCCGAAGTCAGCTCGACCATCCAGAAGGGCCTTGCCGGCGCCGAGAGCATTTTCGAGCAACTGGACGAGAAGCCCGAAGTCGACAACGGCACCATCGAGAAAGAGCGGGTCGAGGGGCGCCTGGACGTGCGCAACCTCAGCTTCACCTACCCGGGTACCGAACGTCAGGTGCTCAGCAATATCAGCTTCACCGCCGAGCCCGGGCAGATGATCGCCCTGGTAGGTCGCTCGGGCAGTGGCAAGTCGACGCTGGCGGCGTTGATCCCGCGCTTCTACCACCATACGGAAGGGCAGATCCTGCTCGACGGCGTGGAGATCGAGGAATACCGCCTGCGCAACCTGCGCCGCCATGTTTCCCAGGTGACCCAGCATGTCACCTTGTTCAACGACACCGTGGCCAACAACATCGCCTACGGCGATCTGGCCGGCGCGCCGCGCGCGGATATCGAGGCCGCCGCCGCCGATGCCTATGCCAAGGAGTTCGTCGACCAGTTGCCCAAGGGCTTCGATACCGAAGTCGGCGAGAACGGTGTGCTGCTTTCCGGCGGCCAGCGCCAGCGCCTGGCGATTGCCCGGGCCTTGCTCAAGAATGCGCCGCTGCTGATTCTCGACGAGGCCACCTCGGCCCTGGATACCGAGTCTGAACGGCATATCCAGGCGGCGCTGGATCATGTGATGGAGGGGCGCACCACCCTGGTGATCGCGCACCGTCTGTCGACCATCGAGAAGGCCGACCTGATCCTGGTCATGGACCAGGGGCGTCTGGTGGAGCGCGGCACACACGCCGAACTGCTCCAGGCCAATGGCCATTACGCCCGTCTGCACGCCATGGGGCTGGACGAGGCCGAAAAGGCCAACATCACCTGAGTCAGCGTCACGGCGAGGCCTGGCAGGCCTCGCCGGTCAATCGATACAGCATCGCTGCGGTTGGCCATAAAGCCCTGCGCATCCCTGTGCTAATATCCTGCCCCTGTTCACTTTTCCAAAAATGGGTTGCCCATGAAGTTGTCCATGCCGCGTTTCGATCAAGCCCCGGTACTGGTGGTCGGCGATGTCATGCTCGACCGCTACTGGCATGGCGGTACTTCGCGTATTTCGCCTGAAGCGCCGGTGCCGGTGGTCAAGGTCGATCAGATCGAGGATCGCCCCGGCGGCGCGGCCAACGTGGCCTTGAACATCGCCGCCCTTGGCGCGCCGGCCGCGCTGGTCGGGGTCACCGGCCAGGACGAGGCTGCCGATAGCCTCGCCAACAGCCTGCACGCTGCCGGTGTACGCTCGATCTTCCAGCGCATCGCTCACCAGCCGACCATCGTCAAGCTGCGGGTGATGAGCCGTCACCAGCAACTGCTGCGTATCGACTTCGAAGAGCCGTTCGCCACCGACCCGCTGTCGCTGGGCGCGGAGGTCGATGCCTTGCTCGAAGGTATCAAGGTGCTGGTGCTGTCCGACTACGGCAAGGGTGCACTGCAGAACCATCAGGCGCTGATCCAGGCTGCCCGCAGCAAGGGCATCCCGGTGCTGGCCGACCCCAAGGGCAAGGATTTCTCGATCTACCGCGGTGCCAGCCTGATCACCCCGAACCTCAGCGAATTCGAGACCATCGTTGGCCGTTGCACCGATGAAACCGAGCTGGTCGCCAAAGGCCTGAAGCTGCTCGAAGAGCTGGACCTGGGCGCACTGCTGGTGACCCGTGGCGAGCACGGCATGACCCTGCTGCGCACCGGCCACCCGGCTTTGCACCTGCCGGCCCGCGCTCGCGAGGTGTTCGATGTCACTGGTGCCGGTGATACGGTGATCTCCACGCTCGCCGCCGCCATTGCCGCAGGCGAAGACCTGCCGCATGCCGTCGCCCTGGCCAACCTGGCCGCCGGTATCGTGGTCGGCAAGCTGGGTACCGCTGCCATCAGCGCCCCCGAGCTGCGTCGCGCCATCCAGCGTGAAGAGGGCTCGGAGCGGGGTGTGCTGGGGCTGGAGCAACTGCTGCTGGCCATCGATGATGCCCGTGCGCACAACGAGAAGATCGTCTTCACCAACGGCTGTTTCGATATCCTTCACGCGGGTCACGTGACCTACCTGGAACAGGCTCGCGCCCAGGGCGACCGGCTGATCGTTGCCATCAACGACGATGCCTCGGTCAGCCGCCTGAAGGGCCCGGGCCGGCCGATCAACAGCGTCGACCGACGCATGGCCGTGCTGGCTGGCCTCGGTGCGGTGGACTGGGTCATCAGCTTCCCCGAGGACACGCCGGAGAACCTGCTGCGCCAGGTCAAGCCGGATGTACTGGTCAAGGGGGGGGACTACGGTATCGAGCAGGTGGTCGGCGCCGATATCGTCAAGGCCTACGGCGGCACGGTGAAGGTGCTGGGCCTGGTGGAGAATAGCTCGACCACGGCGATCGTCGAGAAGATCCGCAAGCACTGATACGTTGCAAGTCGCGGGGCAAGCCCGCTCCCACGAAATGCTGGGAGCGGGCTTGCCCCGCGTTCATTTATGCAGTGAGGTCCGCGCCCGGGCCAGCAGTTCCCGTGCCTTGTCCCCGAATCGTTCCAGGTGCGACGCCGGCGCGGGCTTGCTTTCGACCAGCCCCTGCTGCTTCAGCCAGTCCTTCCAGCGTACCCGCTCATCCCGCACCACCCAGCCATCCTGGCGGGCGAAACTCTCCGCCAGCCACAATCCGCGCGTGCCCGCGGGGGTCAGCTGGTCCTTCTTCAAGGTGTACAGCTCGGCCACTGGCTGGCCGTCCTTGAGCGGCATCAGGTAGAGGTCCGGCCGCTTGCGATTGAGCCTGGCCACCAACTGATCGCCCTCCAGGCGCTCGTCGACATGGAACAGGCTCAGCGACTTGGCCTCCCTGGGCACCTGCAGGCGCAGGTCGTAGATCAGCTGCAACGACGCGGTGGGCAGGTGTACATAGGCGCGCGGGCGCTCCAGCAGCATCAGCTTGGCGCAATGCACCGGGCGGGCGGCACCGGACTCGGGTGAGAGCACGAACGGCAGGGCCTCGCGATAGTGCAGGGCGTCGGCATAGGGCGCTGGCAACCAGGTGTCGTTGAAGCGTCCGCCCAGCCAGCCCTCCGGGGTTTCCAGCAGGCATTCCTCGGCCACTTCCTGGATCGCCGTGTGCAGCGGCAGGTTCAGCTCGTGGGCCGGGACATAGCCGGAAATCAGCTTGAGCACCACATCGCCACGGTCCTGGCGGCGCTGGCGGACCAGTACCCAGTAGTCGCGGCCCTGCCAGTGCAGGGTCAGTCGCACCGACACGCCGAGGTTGGCAAGTTCCGCCACGAAGTGCTCGGGGTCGGCGACCTGGATGGCCTTGCGCCGCTGCAGGGTTTGGGCGAAGTTCAGCGGCATGCCGATGCTCTGGTAGGCCAGGCCTTCGGGCGTGGCCTCGACATGCAGCGGCAGGGTCTTGAAGTTGCTCGGATTCTTGCGGATCAGCGTACGCGGCACGAGGCTCCTCCTTGCGTTGGGCCCCCGCCCGGGCGGCTCAGGGCCGGCCCAGGATGCGGGCGACGGTGGCCACGTTGTGGGCCAGGTGCAGCGGGTTGATGGTGCCAACGATGGCACTGCTCACGCCCGGGTGGGCGAACAGCAACTCGAAACTGGCCTGCACCGGATCGACCCCGGGCGCCAGGCAGATATGCCCGCTGGCCAGGGCCTTCTTCACCAGGATGGCCTTGCCGTGTTCGGCAGCGTAGTCCAGCACGGGCCGCTCCGCCTGCTCGTTGAGGTTGTAGGTGACCATGGCGCAATCACCTTGCTCCAGCGCCTTCAGGCCGCCGGCGACAGTCTTGCCGGACAAACCATAGCCGAGAATCTTGCCTTCCTGCTTGAGCGCGGCGAGGGTTTCGTACACGCCCTGCTGCTCGAGGATCGCCAGGTCGTTGCCGTCGGAATGCACCAGCACCAGTTCGATGCGGTCGGTTTCCAGGCGCTGGAGGCTGCGCTCGACCGAGCGGCGGGTGTGGGCGGCGCTGAAGTCGAAGTGCGACTGGCCGGCCTCGAACTCTTCGCCGACCTTGCTGACGATCACCCACTGCTCGCGCTGACCGCGCAGCAGCGGGCCGAGGCGCTCCTCGCTGCGGCCGTAGGCTGGCGCGGTATCAATCAGGTTGATACCCAGCTCGCGGGCCTGGGCGAGCAGCAGGCGGGCGGCCTCGTCATCGGGGATAGTGAAACCGTTGGGGTATTTCACGCCCTGGTCGCGGCCAAGCTTGACCGTGCCCAGGCCCAGCGGCGATACCCGCAGGCCCGTGCTGCCCAGGGGGCGGTGATGATCGTGCAGGGTCGGCAGCGTCATGGCAGCAGTTGCTCCCAGGCCGGCAACGCCAGCGGTGGACGAGGCAGGTCGGCAAGGTCCGGCCGGCTTGCCGGGCGGATGCCGTCACGTTCGAAGCTGGCCAGTACGCGATCGGCGAAGTCCGGCGCCAGGGCGAGCTTGGTCGGCCAGCCGACCAGCAGGCGCTGCTGGTCGGCGAGGAAGGCGTTGTCCGGACGCACCAGGCCTGATTGCGCCGGTTCGGCGCGGTCGACCCGCAGGGTGGCCCAGCGCACCTGGGCCTGGTCGACCCACGGCAACAGGCTGGCGACTTCCTTTTGCGCCGCGGCGATCTGCGCGGCGGGCTCGCGGGCCACGCCATCGGCCTCGGCAATGTCGCCACCCAGGTACCACACCCATTGGCCATCGGCGGCCGGGTGGGTGGTCACGGTAATGCGCGGCTTGGGCCCGCCGCCCAGGCAGTGGGCGTACAGCGGCTTGAGATTGGGGCCCTTGGCCAGGACCATGTGCAGCGGACGGCGCTGCATGGCCGGTTGGCTCAGCCCCAGGGCGTGCAGCAGCGCTTCGGTGCCGCCGCCGGCGCTGAGGACGATGCGTTGGGCGCGGATTTCGCGGCCATCGACCACCAGCCCGGCCAGTTCATCGCCGTCGCGCAGTGGCTCGATCCGCTCGCCGGCCAGCAGGCTGTCGCCCGCCAGTTGCGCCAGGTTGGTCAGCAGGCTGGGCACGTCGATGACCAGTTCGGCCAGGCGGTAGACCTTGCCCTTGAAGGCGCGGTCCTGCAGGGCCGGCGGCAGTTGCTCGCCCTTGACCTGGTCGACCCGGCCACGCACGGCCTTGCTGGCGAAGAAACTGGTGAGGTTGCCGGCCAGGGTGCCGGGGGACCACAGGTAGTGGGCGTCGGAGAGCAGGCGGGTACCGGTCAGGTCCAGCTCGCCGTTGCCGGCCAGCGCTTCGCGCCAGCGCCGCGGCATGTCGGCGATGGCCTCGGAGGCGCCGCTGAGGGCGCCGTGCAGGGCGTATTTGGTGCCACCATGGATGATGCCTTGCGACTTGATGGTCTGCTCGCCGCCCAGGCTGGCGCGCTCCACCAGCACCGTCGAATAGCCCAGGCGGCGCAGCCGGGCATTGAGCCAGAGGCCTGCGACCCCGGCGCCGACGATCAGCACGTCAGTGGTAATGGCGGATGGCATGCGGGCACCTCGAAAACTGGGACAGGTGCGCAGTATACAGGCTGTAACCCGGGGAGAGGACCGTGGGAGCGGGCTTGCCCCGCGATACCCATGCGGCCCTATCGCGGGGCAAGCCCGCTCCCACGACCCGTTCTGTGCTCAGTGCCCGGCAGTATTGGAAAACACCTGGATCACCACCACCCCGCCGACGATCATGGCCATGCCCAGCATCGCCGGCACATCCAGCTTCTGCCCGTAGATCACCAGCGCCGCGATGCTGATCAGCACGATCCCCAGCCCCGACCAGATCGCATAGGCGATGCCCACCGGAATGCTGCGCACCACCAGGGTCAGCATCCAGAATGCCACGCCATAGCCGCAGACCATCAGCAGCAGCGGCAGCGGCGTGTTCAGCCCCTTGACCGCTTTCATGGAGGCGGTGGCGATGACTTCGGCGCAGATGGCGATGGCGAGATAGGTGTAGGCGTTCATGGTGCGGGTCCTCCGTTGCTGGATGGGCATTCTAGGGAATCCCCGGATGCGGTAAAGTCATTACCTATCTACTTTGGAGATAGGGTGGCAATGACTGAACACTGGAGTCTCGAGCAACTACGTCTGTTCGTGCGGGCCGCCGAGCTGCGGTCGTTTTCCGCCGTGGCCCGCGAGCAGCGCAAGGCCCAGTCGGCGATCAGCAGCGCCATCGCCTTGCTCGAGGCGGATCTGGGGGTGACCCTGTTTGAACGCAGCAGCGGCCGGCAGCCGCGCCTGACCGAAAGCGGCGCCGCCTTGCTGGAGGACGCCCGTGAGCTGTTGCGCCAGTGCGAGCGCCTGGATGGCCGGGCGCTGGCCTTGATGCGTGGGCAGGAGGCGTTGCTGCGGGTGGCCCAGGACGAGGCCATGCCCTACCAGCCGGTGATCGACAGCCTCGACGAGCTGGCGGCGCGCTATCCCTACCTGGAAGTGCAACTGGCCAGCGGCGCCCAGGGCGATGTGGCGCGCAAGCTGGTGGAGCGGCGCGCCGACCTGGGTTTGTTCTTCCACCACGAAAGCATCCCTGCCTCGTTGGAGCGGCGCGCCCTGGGCAGTGTCGAGATGGTCACGGTGTGTGCCATCGATCATCCGTTGGCACACCTGGCCAAGGTCAGCCGCCAGCAACTGGCCCGCCACCGCCAGTTGTTGATCACTCCGCAGCAGAGCGGCTACCCGGGCGGCGAGGCGATCAGTCCGCAGGTCTGGCGCGCCGACAGTTTCTACGCCATGGCCGAGTTGCTGATGCGTGGCCTGGGCTGGGCCTGGCTGCCCCGGCATGTGGTGCAGTACCCCACCTACCAGACGCAGATGGTCGAACTGGACAGTGAGTGGCGTCCGCCGGCGCTGGTGGCGGAGCTGGCCTGGCGGCGCGACGAGCCGCTGGGTCCGGCCGCGCAGTGGCTGGCCGAGCGCTTCGCCGTGCACCTGCGGGCGATTGGCTGACAGGCCTTTTCATCCAGTTCCTAGTAAACTCCGCCGCCATGAACAGAACCCTCTATACCCTGCTGTTTCACCTGGGCCTGCCGCTGGTCGCGCTGCGCCTGTTCCTGCGCGGGCGCAAGGCGCCTGCGTACCGTGCGCGGATCGCCGAGCGCTTCGCCTGCCAGCTACCGCCGATGCGCCAGGGCGGCATCTGGGTGCATGCGGTCTCGGTGGGCGAGAGCATCGCCGCCGCGCCGATGGTCCGGGCCCTGCTCAAGCAGTACCCGGACCTGCCGATCACGCTTACCTGCATGACCCCGACCGGCTCCGAGCGCATCCGCGCGATGTTCGAGGGTGAGCCACGGGTGCAACACTGCTACCTGCCTTACGACCTGCCGTGGGCGGCCGGGCGGTTCCTCGATCATGTGCGCCCGCGCCTGGGCATCATCATGGAAACCGAGCTGTGGCCGAACCATATCCACCAGTGCGCCAGGCGCGGCATTCCGGTGGCGCTGGCCAATGCCCGGCTGTCCGAGCGCTCGGCCCGTGGCTATGCCCGCTTCGCCGGCCTGACCCGGCCGATGCTCGAGGAGATGAGCCTGATCGCCGTGCAGACCGAAGCCGAGGCCGAGCGTTTCCTAGCGCTCGGTGCGCGCCACGAATGCGTGCAGGTAACCGGTTCGATCAAGTTCGACCTGAAGATCGACGATCAACTGCTGCCACGGGCCGGTGCATTGCGCGAGCAGTGGGCTGCCCAGCAACGTCCGGTATGGATCGCTGCCAGTACCCACGATGGCGAAGACGCGTTGATTCTCCAGGCTCATCGTGAGCTGCTGAAGGTCCACAGCGATGCGTTGCTGATCCTGGTGCCGCGCCATCCCGAGCGTTTTGTGGCGGTGCATGACCTGTGCGCCGGGCAGTTCTCCACGGTGCGCCGTTCGACCGGCGATGCGGTCACGGCGCAGACCCAGGTACTGCTGGGCGACACCATGGGTGAGCTGCTGTTCCTCTATGCCCTGGCCGACATCGCCTTCGTCGGTGGCAGCCTGGTGGCCACCGGCGGGCACAACCCGCTGGAGCCGGCGGCGCTGGCGCTGCCGGTGCTCATGGGGCCGCATGTGTTCAACTTCCTCGAGATCAGCGCGATGCTGCGCGAGGCGGGGGCGTTGCAACAGGTGGACGATGCCGAAGGGCTGGCCGGGGCGGTGCGCCGGTTGGTCGAGCTGCCGCAGGATGCGCGGCGCATGGGTGAGGCGGGCAGGGCGGTGATGCAGGCTAACCAGGGGGCGTTGCAGCGGTTGCTGGATGGGTTGGGGCGACTTCTGAGCTGATAATGATCCTTGTAGGTATCGTGGGAGCGGGCTTGCCCCGCGATAGGGCCCGACCAGACAGCATTACTGCCTGATCGGCCCCT
Source organism: Pseudomonas sp. TE31087 (assembly GCF_057284075.1). Taxonomy (NCBI): domain Bacteria; kingdom Pseudomonadati; phylum Pseudomonadota; class Gammaproteobacteria; order Pseudomonadales; family Pseudomonadaceae; genus Pseudomonas; species Pseudomonas sp. TE31087. Next base: position 3,712,622 of record NZ_JBXVNN010000001.1, on the reverse strand, counting down.
ATCGCGGGGCAAGCCCGCTCCCACGAAGCCCGTCCCTACAGGTGGTCCATGACCTTCAAGGCCGGCGTTCGAAGTTCTTCGCCGCTGCCGCCGCCAGGTCCGGAGGCAGGAAATCCTTGTCCGGGTTGTAGTCGGCCTTCAGGTAGCGTCCCAGGTCCTGCAGGTCCTGCGGGCTCAGGGTGCCGGCGGCTTGCTTCAGACGCAGGTTGTCGAGAATGTAGTCATAGCGGCTGTTGTTGTAGTCACGCACCGAGGTGTACAGCTGGCGCTGCGCGTCGAGCACATCGACGATGTTGCGGGTACCGACCTGGTAGCCGATCTCGGTGGCTTCCAGCGCGCTCTGGTTGGAGATGATCGACTGCTTGCGCGCCTGCACCTGCTCCACGTCGGTGTTCACCGCGCGGTGCAGGTTGCGGGTGTTCTCCACCACCTGGCGACGCAGGCTTTCGCGCTGCTGCTCGCTCTGGGTCAGGCGGGCGTAGGCCTCGCGCACCTGGGAGCTGGTCAGGCCGCCACTGTAGATCGGGATGTTCAGTTGCAGGCCGATGCTGGTCTGCTCCACGTCACCGCCATAGCGCACGTTCGGTTGCAGCTGAGAATTGGTGAAACCGAGGTTGTCGTTGTCGCCCTTCTGGTACTTGGCCACCGCGTCGAGGGTCGGCGCATGGCCGGCCTTGCGCTGGCGCACGGTCTCCTCGGCCGCCGCCACGGCGTGATTGGTCGCCAGCAGGTTGAGGTTCTGCCGCCCGGCGGTTTCGACCCAGGCCATGGCGTCGTTGGGCGTGGGCACCTGCACCGGCAGGGTGTGGACCACGCCCTGGATCGCCGAGTACTGGCGGTTGGTCAAGGTGATCAAGGCTTCGAAGGCATCCTGCACCTGGCGCTCGGCGATGATCCGGTTGGCCCGGGCGGTGTCGTAGCTGGCCTGGGACTGCAGCACGTCGGTCTTGTCCGAGAGACCGACGTCGAAGCGCTCGTTGGATTGGTCGAGCTGGCGCTTGAAGGCCGCTTCTTCGGCCTTGGTCGAGGCCAGGTTGTCCTGCGCACGCAGCACCGCGAAGTAGTTCTCGGCGCTCTGCAGGATCAGGTTCTGCTCGGTGGCTGACAGTTCCAGGGCGGCCTGTTCGTTGACCGACTCGGCGGCTTGTAGCTGGAACCAGCGGTCGGCGCGGAAGATCGGCTGCGCCAGGGTGGCGCTCCAGGCATTGCCGCTGCGGTTGGAGGTGACCGACGGTTCGTCGAGCTTGGTGCGGGTGCTCATCATCTCGGCGCCGGCCGAAAGGTTCGGCAGCAGGCCGGCGCGGGCCTGGGGCACCACTTCGCGGCGGGCGCCGTAATCGGCGCGGGCGGCGGCCAGGTCGGCGTTGTTGTCGACCGCTTCCTGGTAGACGCTGACCAGGTCGGTCTTCACCGTCGTGGGCGTATCCACTGCCCAGGCCACTCCGTGGGACGCACAAGACACGGCAATTGCCAGTGAGAGTTTGCGCAGCATAGGGCAATCCTTGATCAAATTTTATTTACTGTACTGTCGGGTATCGAGCGATGCGCCAGTGTAGTGCCGCGCGCCGCCATCAACAATCCGCCGTGTGTGCCATTTATCACCCCCGGATTTACCCGCTTGGCTTTGCCGGCCACTCCAGTCTAGACTGCGCATGTTCTTGTCGGGGTGCCTTGAAGCAAAGGCTGAGATCGCAGAGGTGCGGATCCCGTTGAACCTGATCAGGTTAGCGCCTGCGTAGGGAACAAGATTGCTCTCACATCCCGGGAGCCTCTTGTGCCAGGTCCGGGATCGCCACAGCTGCTTGCAGCCCACGGCACCCCATGTCCGGCACTGCACTCGTCAACACGGGTGCGTCCACGCCTTTCAGGTTCACCCCGACATTCCACCGCCTGGAAGCTGTCTGGAGAGCCTGTGATGAGCAAACAAGAAAAAACAATCAGTCTGAGCGAGTCGGCCCAAGTCGACCAACAGTCCGTGCAACCCCTGCCCAATTCGCGCAAGGTCTATGTCGAAGGCTCGCGCCCCGACATCCGCGTGCCCATGCGCGAGATCAGCCTGCACGACACCCCCACCGACTTCGGCGGCGAAAAGAACGCCCCGGTGCTGGTGTATGACACTTCCGGCCCGTACACCGACCCCAATGTCATCATCGATGTGCGCAAGGGCCTGGGCGATGTGCGCTCGGCCTGGATCGACGCCCGTGGCGACACCGAGCGCCTGGAGGGCCTGAGCTCGAACTTCGGCCAGCAGCGCCTGAACGACGCGGAGCTGGCCAAGCTGCGCTTCGCCCATGTGCGCAACCCGCGCCGCGCCAAGGCCGGCGCCAACGTCACGCAGATGCACTACGCGCGCCAGGGCATCATCACCGCCGAGATGGAATACGTCGCCATCCGCGAGAACATGAAGCTGCAGGAAGCCCGTGCCGCCGGCCTGCTGAACCAGCAGCACGCCGGCCACAGCTTCGGCGCCAGCATCCCGAAAGAGATCACCCCCGAGTTCGTCCGCGAAGAGATCGCCCGCGGCCGCGCGATCATTCCGGCCAACATCAACCACACCGAGCTGGAGCCGATGATCATCGGCCGCAACTTCCTGGTGAAGATCAACGGCAACATCGGCAACAGCGCCCTGGGTTCCTCGATCGAGGAAGAAGTGGCCAAGCTGACCTGGGGTATCCGCTGGGGCTCGGACACGGTCATGGACCTGTCCACCGGCAAGCACATTCACGAGACCCGTGAGTGGATCATCCGCAATTCGCCGGTGCCGATCGGTACCGTGCCGATCTACCAGGCCCTGGAGAAGGTCAATGGCGTGGCCGAAGACCTGACCTGGGAGCTGTTCCGCGACACCCTGATCGAACAGGCCGAGCAGGGCGTGGACTACTTCACCATCCACGCCGGCGTCCTGCTGCGCTATGTGCCGCTGACCGCCAAGCGCGTCACCGGCATCGTCAGCCGCGGCGGCTCGATCATGGCCAAGTGGTGCCTGGCGCACCATAAAGAGAACTTCCTGTACACGCACTTCGACGAGATCTGCGAGATCATGAAGGCCTACGACGTCAGCTTCTCGCTGGGCGACGGCCTGCGCCCGGGCTCGATCGCCGACGCCAACGACGCCGCCCAGTTCGGTGAGCTGGAAACCCTTGGCGAGCTGACCAAGATCGCCTGGAAGCACGATGTGCAGTGCATGATCGAAGGCCCCGGCCACGTGCCGATGCAGTTGATCAAGGAGAACATGGACAAGCAGCTCGAGTGCTGCGACGAGGCGCCGTTCTACACCCTCGGCCCGCTGACCACCGATATCGCTCCCGGCTACGACCACATCACCTCTGGCATCGGCGCGGCGATGATCGGCTGGTTCGGTTGCGCCATGCTCTGCTACGTCACGCCCAAGGAGCACCTGGGCCTGCCGAACAAGGATGACGTGAAGACCGGCATCATCACCTACAAGATCGCCGCGCACGCTGCCGACCTCGCCAAGGGCCATCCAGGCGCGCAGATTCGTGACAACGCGCTGTCCAAGGCACGCTTCGAGTTCCGCTGGGAAGACCAGTTCAACCTCGGCCTGGATCCGGACACCGCGCGGTCCTTCCACGACGAGACGCTACCCAAGGAGTCGGCCAAGGTCGCACACTTCTGCTCGATGTGCGGGCCGAAGTTCTGCTCGATGAAGATTACCCAGGAAGTGCGTGAGTACGCCGCCAAGATCGAGACCGTGGATGTGACGGTCGAGCAGGGCATGCGTGAGCAGGCCGAGCGGTTCCGCCAGGAAGGCAGTCAGTTGTACCAGAAAGTTTGACGCGTTAGCTGTGACGCAGCGTGGGAGCGGGCTTGCCCCGCGATGGCGATGTTGGATTCAACGACGCCATCGCGGGGCAAGCCCGCTCCCACGTTTCAGCTCTAATCTTCAGGTAATTGGTAAACAGCAATGACCACCCCCAGCCACTTCTCCCCCGACCACCCCGTCCCCACCCACCACCGCCAGTTCGGTGCCCGCGACCTGTTCTCGCTGTGGTTCTCCCTCGGCATCGGCCTGATGGTGCTGCAGGTCGGCGCCCTGTTGGCGCCGGGCCTGGGTCTGGCCGGCTCGATCCTGGCAATCGCCCTCGGCACGGCGGTAGGCGTGCTGCTGCTGGCCGCGGCGGGGGTGATCGGCAGTGACACCGGCCTCTCGGCCATGGCCACCCTGCGCCTGACGCTGGGTAGCCATGGCGCGCGCCTGCCGGCCTTGCTCAACCTGCTGCAACTGGTGGGCTGGGGCTCGTTCGAGATCATCGTCATGCGCGACGCCGCCAGCCTGCTGGGCACCCGCGCCTTCGGCGAGGGCAGTGGCTGGAGCAGCCCGTTGCTGTGGACCCTGTGCTTCGGCGCCCTGGCCACCCTGCTGGCGGTCAGCGGGCCGCTGGCGTTCGTGCGCAAGGTGTTGCGCAAGTGGGGCATCTGGCTGCTGCTCGGTGCTTGTATCTGGCTGACCTGGAACCTGTTCGCCAAGGCCGACCTGGCCGCTCTGTGGCAGCGCCCGGGGGATGGTTCGCTGTCCCTGGCCCTGGGCTTCGACATCGTCATCGCCATGCCGCTGTCGTGGCTGCCGCTGATCGCCGACTATTCACGCTTCGGCCAGCGGGCCAGCCGGGTATTCGGCGGTACGGCACTGGGCTTTTTCATCGGCAACGCCTGGCTGATGAGCCTGGGCGTGGCCTACACCCTGGCGTTCGCCCCAAGCGGTGAGGTGAATGCGCTGCTGCTGGCGCTGGCTGGCGCCGGGTTGGGGATTCCGCTGCTGCTGATCCTGCTGGACGAATCGGAGAACGCCTTTGCCGATATCCACTCGGCGGCCGTCTCCAGCGGGTTGCTGGTCAAGCTCAAGGTCGAGCACCTGGCCTTGGCTATCGGCGTGCTGTGCACGCTGATAGCCCTGCTGGCGCCGCTGGCCCAGTACCAGAACTTCCTGCTGCTGATCGGCTCGGTATTCGCGCCGCTGTTCGGCGTGGTGCTGGTGGACCACTTCGTGGTCCGTCGCCGTCGCCTGCCGGCGCTGGTCGAGGGCTTGCACTGGCAGGCGCTGCTGGCCTGGGCGGTGGGGGTGGCGGCCTATCACCTGATGGCTAACGCGGCGCCGGAGGTGGGAGCGACCCTGCCGGCACTGCTGCTGGCAGGGGGGCTGCATCTGCTGCTATCGCTCAGCCGCGGCCGGGAAACAGCTCGGGCCTGATCACGCCGTTGAGGCGCGGGTAGGGGATCTTCAGCTCGACGTGGCCCATGGAATAGGGCGCTATGGCGTAGACCTCGTACTTGATTACCACCGCGCCATAGGTCAGGGCGATGTGCGGCGACTGCTTGAACGGCCAGGTCTTGACGAACTCGGCGTCCTTGTCCATGCCGGTGCTGGTCAGCCAGGCGCGGTGGGACTCCTCGGCGGTCTTCCAGAAGGTCGCTTCCTGGCCGGGCACGAGCATGTCGTCCAGGGTCAGCACCTTGTCCAGCTTGCGCGAGTAGTTGATGAAGCCGCGTCCGGGCATGCCATGGGCGCCGCCGCTGTCCAGGTAGCTGGACAGCTCGACGATCACCAGCCCGTCATGCTGCTCGCGTACCTTGGCCTGCAGGTAGCTGCTGTTGCGCTTGTCGGCGCGGGCCAGGTACTGCTGTTCATAGGCTTGCAGCGAGGCCGGCGGGGTGCCGCGCTGGTTGTCCTCGGTCAGCATCAGCAGGCGCTTCTCGACGATGGCGTCGAGCTTGGGCAGGGCGGGGAAGTGCACCACGTCGATGTTGACCAGCGGGCAGTCGCTCTCGCTGCAGCCGGGCTTGACGTGTTCCCAGGCCTCGCGCTTGACCTCGAGCGGGGCGCGGTAATTGGGCGTGAACAGGCTCTGGCAGGCGCCGAGCGCCAATGCCAGGACGGCCACGGAAGTCAGTTTGACAAGCGTCATGTTGCCTCTTTCACAACGGTGATGATCGGCCTTTGACCGCCTGCGCGGCCTTCAGTTCGCCACTAAGCTAACAGAGAGCGGCGCGCCTGTCCCGGCTGCCCGAACGGTCGCCGGAAAGGGATGAAACCGGGCGGCGCGCAGAGTAGGATTGCGCGATGCGGTAAACGAGGTATCAAGGAGTTTGCATGACGGACACGTCAAATACTGTGCCCACCCAGGTCAAAATCGCCCGGCGTGAGCATCTGTTCAAGGGCTTCTACAAGCTCGACAAGCTGCACCTGCGCCACGAATTGTTCGCCGGCGGCATGAGCCGCGAGTTCACCCGCGAGCTGTTCGTGCGCCATGACGCCGTCTGTGTGCTGCCCTACGATCCGCAGCGCGATGAAGTGGTGCTGATAGAGCAGTTTCGCGTGGGGGCCATGGGCAAGGTCGGCAACCCCTGGCTGATCGAGATGGTCGCCGGGTTGATAGACAAGGATGAGCAGCCGGAGGAGGTTGCCCATCGCGAAGCCCAGGAAGAGGCCGGCCTGACCTTTTCCGCACTGTGGCCGATGACGCGCTATTTCCCCTCGCCTGGCGGCAGCGACGAGTACGTCCACCTGTTCCTGGGCCGTTGCATCAGCGAGGGCGCCGGTGGCCTGCATGGCCTGGAAGAAGAGAGCGAGGATATCCGCGTGCGCGTGTGGGCGTTCGAGGATGCCCTGCAGGCGGTGCGTGACGGGCGTATCTGCAACGCCGCCACGATCATCGGCCTGCAATGGCTGGCACTCAACCGTGACGAAGTCCGAGGTATGTGGAAGTGAACCTGCTGCGTGAGCGCTATCGGGTCGATCTGGTCGGGCTGCAGTCGGCCTGCGAGGCCAACTATGCCCGTCTGATGCGCCTGCTGCCGGACATGCGCACCACGCAGAGCTCGCGCCGTATCGGCATGACCCAGGGCGACCAGATGCTCGGCGTGCTGGTGCTCGAAGTGCTGCTCGCCTGCCCCTATACCACCACCCTCAAGGTGCGCCAGGAGCACAGCCTGCCCTGGCTGCCGGTGCCCGAGCTGGAGGTGCAGGTCTACCATGACGCACGCATGGCCGAGGTGGTCAGCGCCGAACATGCCCGCCGCCTGCGCAGCATCTACCCGTACCCCAACACGGCGATGCACCAGCCGGACGAGAAGGCTCAGCTCAACCTGTTCCTCGGTGAATGGCTGAGCCAGTTGCCTGGCCTGTGGCCACGAACTGGAAGCGGTGCGCTGAAATGTGATGCGCGTCGGTTTCGAGTACTTGCTCGAAACCGATCCGCCGCCATAATCGGTGCTGAATCCGCTCGAGGAGACGGCCGTTGCCGCAACCACACTCACTTCCGTCACCCATCCATGTGGTGCAACTGACCGACGCCCACCTGTTCGCCGATCCGGCGGGCACCTTGCTGGGCCTGAATACCCGTGACAGCCTTGAGCATGTGATCGACCAGGTGCGCCGCGAGCAGCCGCGCATCGACCTGCTGCTGTGCACGGGCGATCTGTCGCAGGATGCCAGCGTCGCCTCCTACCAGGTATTTAGCGAGTTGACCTCGAAGTTGGGAGCGCCAGCACGCTGGCTGCCGGGCAATCATGACGAGGCCCAGGTGATGCAGTCCGTGGCGCCGGAACTGGTGCAGGCGGTGACGGACATTGGCCAATGGCGCATCGTCATGCTCGATTCGGCAGTGGTGGGTGCCACCTTCGGTTTGTTGGCTGACGACCAGCTGGCGGTGCTTGACCAGGCGCTGGACGGGGCAGGCGAACGCCATTGCCTGGTGTGCTGCCACCATCAGCCGGTGGATATCGGTTGTGCGTGGATTGCACCGATCGGGTTGCGCAATGCCGATGAGTTGTTGAAGCGCTTGCGCAGTTATCCACAGGTAAAGGCGCTGCTATGGGGGCATATCCATCAGGAATGGGATGAGGTGCGCGACGACATCCGTTGCCTCGCCACGCCTTCGACCTGCATCCAGTTCGCGCCGCGCAGCGAGGATTTCAAGGTGAGCGAGGAGCAGCCGGGCTACCGCTGGTTGCGGCTGCATGCCGACGGACGGTTGGAGACCGGGGTGGAGCGGGCGTGCGATTTCGAGGTGAAGCTGGATTTCGACAGCCCGGGTTACTGAATCAGGGGACCGCTTTGCGGTCCTTTCGCGGCACAAGGCCGCTCCTACAGGGTACGCGTCTCCCTGTAGGAGCGGCCTTGTGCCGCGAAAGGGGCGCAAAGCGCCCCCAGCTGTTTGAAGAATTTGTTGCGAAAATCCCCACGCTGCGCCAATGCCCTTCGAACACGCTACACTGCGCGTCTTTGCGTCCGGGGGCAGCATGTCGGGTTCCATCCTCTATATCCATGGCTTCAACAGCTCGCCGCTGTCGAAGAAGGCGTGCCAGCTCGAGGCGCTGATGCAGCGGCTCGGGCTATCCGACCAGCTGCGCGTTCCGGCCCTGCACCACCACCCGCGCCAGGCCATTGCCCAGCTGGAGGCCGCCATCGCCGAGCTCGGCGCCCCCTTGCTGGTCGGCAGCTCCCTCGGCGGCTACTATGCCACTCACCTTGCCGAGCGCTACGGCCTCAAAGCCCTGCTGGTCAACCCGGTGGTCGGCCCGCACCGCCTGTTCGACGGCTACCTGGGCACCCAGCGCAACCTCTATACCGATGAGGCCTGGGAGCTGACCCACGACCACGTGGACGCCCTGGCCGAACTGGAAGTGCCGCCGCCGCAGGACGCCGCCCGCTATCAAGTGTGGTTGCAGACCGCCGATGAAACACTGGACTATCGCCACGCCGAGCGCTATTACCGCGCCTGTGCCCTGCGTATCCAGGCTGGCGGCGACCACAGCTACCAGGGCTTCGCCGAGCAGCTCCCGGCCCTGCTGGCCTTCGCCGGCATTGCCCGCGGGCAGTATGCGGCGCTGGATTTTTCTGTATTTTGACTTTTGCATTCACCAGACTGACGACGAGAACCCATGGCCAATCCCAGCGCTAGCGCCTATAACGCAGACGCCATCGAAGTCCTCTCGGGCCTTGATCCGGTCCGCAAGCGGCCGGGCATGTACACCGACACCAGCCGGCCCAACCACCTGGCCCAGGAAGTCATCGACAACAGCGTCGACGAAGCCCTGGCAGGCCACGCCCGCTCGGTACAGGTGATCCTGCATGCCGACCACTCGCTGGAGGTCAGCGACGATGGCCGCGGCATGCCGGTGGACATCCACCCCGAAGAGGGCGTTTCCGGCGTCGAGCTGATCCTCACCAAGCTGCACGCCGGCGGCAAGTTCTCCAACAAGAACTACCAGTTCTCCGGCGGCCTGCACGGCGTCGGCATCTCGGTGGTCAACGCCCTGTCGAGCCAGGTGCGGGTACGCGTCAAGCGCGACGGCAACGAATACCAGATGACCTTCGCCGACGGCTTCAAGGCCAGCGAGCTGGAAGTGGTCGGCACCGTCGGCAAGCGCAACACCGGCACCAGCGTGTACTTCACCCCCGATCCGAAGTACTTCGACTCGCCGAAATTCTCCATCAGCCGCCTCAAGCACGTGCTCAAGGCCAAGGCCGTGCTGTGCCCGGGGCTGTCCATCAGCTTCGAGGACAAGGGCACCGGCGAGAAGGTCGAATGGCACTACGAGGACGGCCTGCGTTCCTACCTGGTCGACTCGGTCAGCGAGTACCTGCGCCTGCCCGACGAGCCGTTCTGCGCCAGCCTGGCCGGCAACAAGGAAGCCGTGGACTGGGCCCTGCTGTGGCTGCCCGAGGGCGGCGACAGCATCCAGGAGAGCTACGTCAACCTGATCCCCACCGCGCAAGGTGGCACCCACGTCAATGGCTTGCGCCAGGGCCTGCTGGACGCCATGCGTGAATTCTGCGAGTTCCGCAACCTGTTGCCGCGCGGGGTCAAGCTGGCCCCCGAGGACGTCTGGGAACGCATCAGCTTCGTGCTGTCGATGAAGATGCAGGAGCCGCAGTTCTCCGGGCAGACCAAGGAGCGCCTGTCGTCCCGTGAGGCGGCGGCCTTCGTCTCCGGCGTGGTCAAGGACGCTTTCAGCCTGTGGCTCAATGCCAATCCCGAGCTGGGCATGCAACTGGCCGAATTGGCCATTAGCAACGCCGGCCGTCGCCTGAAAGCAAGCAAGAAGGTCGAGCGCAAGCGCATCACCCAGGGCCCGGCGCTGCCCGGCAAGCTGGCCGACTGCGCAGGCCAGGATCCGATGCGCGCCGAGCTGTTCCTGGTCGAGGGTGATTCCGCCGGCGGTTCGGCCAAGCAGGCGCGGGACAAGGAATTCCAGGCGATCCTGCCGCTGCGCGGCAAGATCCTCAACACCTGGGAAGTCGATGGCGGCGAAGTCCTGGCCAGCCAGGAGGTGCACAACATCGCCGTGGCCATCGGCGTCGACCCGGGTGCCACCGACCTTTCGCAATTGCGCTACGGCAAGGTCTGCATCCTCGCCGACGCCGACTCCGACGGCCTGCACATCGCCACCCTGCTGTGCGCGCTGTTCGTCCAGCACTTCCGTCCGCTGGTCGAGGCCGGGCACGTCTACGTGGCCATGCCGCCGCTGTACCGCATCGACCTGGGCAAGGAGATCTACTACGCCCTGGACGAAGCCGAGCGCGACGGCATCCTCGACCGGCTGGTCGCCGAGAAGAAGCGCGGCAAGCCGCAGGTCACCCGATTCAAGGGCCTGGGCGAGATGAACCCGCCGCAGCTGCGTGAGACCACCATGGACCCGAACACCCGGCGCCTGGTCCAGCTCACCCTGGACGACGTGCAGGGCACCACCGAGATCATGGACATGCTGCTGGCCAAGAAGCGTGCGGGTGACCGCAAGAACTGGCTGGAAACCAAAGGTAACCTGGCCGAGGTCCTGGTTTGATTCGTCCGTTGCTCATGGCCTGCCTGGCGCTGTTCGCCCTGCAGGCCCAGGCCGGCGACTGGCCGCAGTTCAAGCTCAGCGGCGAGCACGTGGTCGATGGCATGCGCGGCGGCAACCTGTCGGGCCTGGCCTGGTGCCGGGGGGCGTTGTGGGCGGTGTCCGACCGCGATGACGACCGCATCTACCGCCTGGACCAGGACGGTGCGGCCTGGCAGGCCCAGCCGCTGACCTTCACCCCGCCGCCGGCCCCCGATACCGGGTTGCCCTGGGGGCTGAAATCGCGCAACTGGGCAGCGTCCTACATCCGTGGCGGCGCGCTGGATTTCGAAGGCATCACCTGCGACCAGGCCGGCAACCTGTTCATCGTCAGCGAGGCCCAGGCCGCGGTGATGCAACTGCCCCTGGAAGGCGAGCCGGACTGGCTGAGAATCGACCAGGCCATGGTACGTCAGGCGCGGGCCAGCGGCATGCTGCTGCATTTCAACGCACTGTTCGAAGGGCTGGCAATCAACCCGGCGGGCGACCGCCTGTGGCTGGCCGCCGAGCGTGAGCGGCGCGGCCTGCTCTCCGTGCAGCGCCAGCAGTCGGTATGGAACTGCGGGCGCGGCTGCGTGCTGCTCAGTGAGGCCGGCGTGGAAATGCAACCGCCGCAATTCCCCGAGGCACGCCCGGTTTCCCGCGACTTCGCCGACCTGGCCTGGTTCGAGGGCAAGCTGTTCACCCTCGAGCGCAACGCCTATCGCATTTGCCGGCGCGATGCCGACAGCGGCGCCGTGGAGCGCTGCTGGTCGTTCGCCGCCGATGCGCTGGTGGAATCGCGTCGTTATTCACAGCCCTATGGCCTGGCCGAGGCGCTGGTAATCGACAAGGACGGTGCCTGGATCGGCGTGGACAACAACGACCGCCCGCGGTCGGACGGTGAAACGCGGCCGGTCGTCTGGCGCTTCGGTGCGCCGGCCGGCGGCTGGAGCGCCAAGCCATGAGCCAGCCAGCGGGCAAGCGGGCGGGCAGGGTGCTGATGATCGTCGCCTGGGCGGCGGCGATGTTCCTGGCCACGCGCTTTTTCGGCCAATGGGAGGAGCGCCAGCAGAACCCCAACGCCGTGGTGCAGAGCGAGCAGGGCGACGGCTTCGTCGAAGTGCGCCTGCTGAGCAACGGCCAGGGCCATTTCGTCGCCGACGGCGCAATCAATGGCCGGGTGGTGCATTTCATGCTCGATACCGGCGCCACTGATGTGGCGATCCCCGAAGCGATGGCCCGCGAGCTGGACCTGGCCCGCGGCGCCCCGGTGCAACTGAGTACCGCCAATGGCCGCACCGAAGGCTACCGCACCCGGCTCGACAGCCTGCAACTGGGTGACATCCACCTGCGCGACGTGCGCGCGCTGGTGGTGCCCGGCCTGGATGGCCAGGCCGTGCTGCTGGGCATGAGCGCCCTGAAACAACTTGAATTTACCCAGCGCGGCGGCACCATGCTGCTGCGCCAGAACCTGAAATGACGAGGCCCGCATGAGCGACTCACTCGAACTCAGCCTTGAAGGCGTCGAACGCCGTTCCCTGGCTGACTTCACCGAACAGGCCTACCTCAACTACTCCATGTACGTGATCATGGACCGTGCCCTGCCGCACATCGGCGACGGCCTCAAGCCGGTGCAGCGTCGCATCGTCTATGCCATGAGCGAGCTGGGGCTCGACGCCGACTCCAAGCACAAGAAGTCGGCGCGTACCGTCGGCGACGTGCTCGGCAAGTTCCACCCCCACGGCGACTCGGCCTGCTACGAGGCCATGGTGCTGATGGCCCAGCCGTTCAGCTACCGCTATACCCTAGTCGACGGCCAGGGCAACTGGGGTGCGCCGGACGATCCGAAGTCGTTCGCCGCCATGCGTTACACCGAGGCGCGCCTGTCGCGCTATGCCGAAGTGCTGCTCAGCGAACTGGGCCAGGGCACCGTCGACTGGGTGCCGAACTTCGACGGTACCCTGCAGGAGCCGGCGGTGCTGCCGGCGCGGCTGCCGAACATCCTGCTCAACGGCACCACCGGCATTGCCGTGGGCATGGCCACCGACGTGCCGCCGCACAACCTGCGCGAAGTGGCCAGCGCCTGCGTGCGCCTGCTCGACGAGCCCAAGGCCACCCTCGAGCAGCTGTGCGAGCACATCCAGGGCCCGGACTACCCGACCGAGGCCGAGATCGTCACCCCGCGTGCCGATATCCTGAAGATGTACGAGAGTGGCAAGGGCTCGATCCGCATGCGCGCGGTGTACCGCATCGAGGATGGCGACATCGTCGTCACCGCGCTGCCGCACCAGGTCTCCGGGGCCAAGGTGCTGGAGCAGATCGCCGCGCAGATGCAGGCCAAGAAGCTGCCGATGGTCGCCGACCTGCGCGACGAGTCGGACCACGAGAACCCCTGCCGCATCGTCATCATCCCGCGTTCGAACCGCGTCGATGCCGCCGAACTGATGCAGCACCTGTTCGCCACCACTGATCTCGAGAGCACCTACCGGGTCAACGTCAATATCATCGGCCTCGACGGCCGTCCGCAGCTGAAGAACCTGCGCGCGCTGCTGCTGGAGTGGCTGGAGTACCGGATCGGTACCGTTCGTCGCCGCCTGCAGCACCGTCTGGACAAGGTCGAGAAGCGCCTGCACCTGTTGGAAGGCTTGCTCACCGCGTTCCTCAACCTGGATGAAGTGATCCACATCATCCGCACCGAGGAGCACCCCAAGCAGGCCCTGATCGCCCGTTTCGGCCTCACCGAGATCCAGGCCGACTACATCCTCGAGACCCGCCTGCGTCAGCTGGCCCGTCTGGAAGAGATGAAGATCCGTGGCGAGCAGGACGAGTTGCTCAAGGAACAGAAGCGCCTGACTACCCTGCTGGGCAGCGATGCCAAGCTGCGCAAGCTGGTGCGCAGCGAACTGCTCGAAGACGCCGAAACCTATGGTGACGACCGCCGCTCGCCGATCGTCGAGCGCGCCGAGGCCAAGGCCCTGTCGGAAAACGAGCTGATGCCGACCGAGCCGGTCACCGTGGTGCTGTCGGAGAAGGGCTGGGTGCGTTGCGCCAAGGGCCATGACATCGACGCCACGGGGCTTTCGTACAAGGCGGGGGACGGCTTCAAGGCTGCCGCTGCCGGACGCTCCAACCAATTCGCCGTGCTCATCGACTCCACCGGCCGCAGCTACTCACTGGCCGCCCACAGCCTGCCGTCGGCTCGTGGCCAGGGCGAGCCGCTGACCGGTCGCCTGACCCCACCACCAGGCGCCACCTTCGAGTGTGTGTTGTTGCCTGAAGATGACGCTCTGTACGTGGTGGCCTCCGACGCTGGCTACGGTTTCGTGGTCAAGGGTGAGGATCTGCAGGCCAAGAACAAGGCCGGCAAGGGCCTGCTCAGCCTGCCCAACGGCGCCAAGGTGATGACCCCGCGCCCGGTGGCCAACCGCGAGCAGGACTGGCTGGCCGCGGTGACCACCGAAGGCCGTTTGCTGGTGTTCAAGGTCGCCGACCTGCCGCAGCTGGGCAAGGGCAAGGGCAACAAGATCATCGGCGTGCCGGGCGACCGGGTAGCCAGCCGCGAGGAGTACGTGACCGACCTGGCGGTGATCAGCGAGGGCTCGACCCTTGTATTGCAGGCTGGCAAGCGTACCCTTTCCCTGAAGCCGGATGACCTCGAGCATTACAAGGGTGAGCGTGGTCGCCGTGGTAGCAAATTGCCACGTGGCTTCCAGCGCGTCGACGGGCTGATGGTGGAAACCCCGGCCTGAGTGGATGGACCGTCTGCTGCGGCGCTTTCGGCGCCGCTTCAGGCGGAAATGCTGGAGTCTGGTGGCTATTTCGCGGATGATAGTGCCCGCGTGGCGCCGGCGTGGCCGAGTGCCAGGATGAATCTACATGAGTATCACTGCGGTCAGTCTGGTGACGGCCGCCTGGATGGGATGAATGAAATTTCCGCGCCTTCCATTTGCGCTGCTGATGACTGGTTTGCTGGGCCTGAGCGGATGCAGCATGCATCAGCCGGTTGCCCTGTATCAGCTCGACAGTGGTGAACCCGGCCAGCCGACCCAGGCGGCGGGCATGGCGGTGGTGCTCGGCCCGGTATCGGTGGCCGACTACCTGCAACGCGAGACCTTTCTCCAGCGTCAGGCCGACGGCAGCCTGACAGCGGCCACCGATGGCCGCTGGGCCGGTAGCCTTTCGTCGGATATCGACCAGTTGCTGGTGCGCCAGCTGGCCTGGCGCCTGGACAGCCAGCGCGTGGTGCTGGCGCCGGCAAGCGCCGGCTTCACGCCGGACGTGCAGGTGCTGCTGTCGATCACCCGCCTGGATTCGGGCAAGAACCAGCCGGCGATCCTGGATGCCCAGTGGCGCGTGCTGGACCGCCGGGGCCAGGTGCGTGACAACCGCATCGTCCACCTCGAGCAGCCCCATGCGGGCACCGAGTCGGCGCAGGTCCAGGCCCAGGGGCAATTGCTGCAGAAGCTGGCCGAACAGCTGAGCAGCGCAGTCAAGCCACTGGCCAACCAGCCGGCCATCGCCGAGGAGACGCCCCGCAAGCAGGCGGCCCCGGTGCAGGTGAAGAAAGAGCCGGAGAAGCCGAAGATCCCGATGGCTTCGCCGATTCGTACCGATATGGAAGTGTTCCGCTTCTGATATCCGCAGACAAAAAAAGCCCGCAGCGATGCGGGCTTTTTTGTGCACGATGACCTGTAGGAGCGGCCTCGTGCCGCGAAAGGGCCGCAGAGCGGCCCCGACAATCTTCGCATCAACACTGAGATCCTGGGGCTGCTACGCAGCCCTTTCGCGGCACGAGGCCGCTCCTACAGGGATCGCGAGAGCTCAGGCGCGGCGCTCGTGCATCCGTGCCAGCTGGCGTTCGAGCATCGACGGGTAAGGCTCCATCAGGCGCTCGACGCAGCAGGCGCCCTCGGGGCTTGCGATCGGCCTAATACGCGCACGCTGGCGCACCAGGGCGTCATCGCTGATACGGCGTTCCACCAGCAGCAGGTTGCGGCTGTGCTGCGACAGGGCCAGGGCATCCTGGGCCTGCTCGGTCATCAGCAGGTCGACCTGATCCATGCCCTGCAGGTCGTCGGCCAGTACCAGGCCCAGTTGCAGTTGCAGGGTGATGCCGCTGTCAGCCACCTCGATCTGCAGGGCATGGCCCAGGGCGCGCAGCAGCTCGCCACAGCAGATGGCGTTGGTCAGGTAGTCCTCGCCGCAATCGCGGCTGTGGAACAACAGCAGGGTGCTGCCGTCATTCAGGGTGTGGACTTCCCCTTCGTACAGCGAAGCGGCCTGCTCCAGGCAGTCGCGGTAGCGTTCGAGCAATTCGGTCAGGCGGGTGCGTGGCAGGCGGCGCAGTTGCTCCTGGGAGCCCAGCTGCACGGCCAGCACGGCACTGAACTGCGGCTCGTCGGACTCGACGATGACAGGCTTGGCCGGGGCGCTTTGCTCATCCATCAGATCGGCGAAGGCGTCGTCGTCCTCGTCGTGATCGACAGTCTGTACCGCCGCTTTCGCCCGTGGAGCGACCTTGGCAGCTGGCGCGTCGTCGAAATCGTCTTCCTCGTCTTCTTCCTCAGGCTCCGGTGGCGGTGGCGGGGCGAGGCGGGCGTGCAGCTGGCGCGCCAGGTCGCCAATCTCGTCCTGGCGGTCGGTGCCCGGCGTGTAGGGGTGCGGGTCGCGCAACCAGACGCGCAGCTGCAGCAGCGGGGTCGAGATGAAGCGGCCCAGGCGCAGGCTGAGGGTCAGGGCCAGGGCCAGCAGGATCGCGGCGAGGATGCCCATGCTCTGCAGGCTGATCAGCATCGGCTGCTGGAACTGGCTCATGTCCAGGCTGATGCGCAACTGGCCGGCCGTGACGTCCTGGAAGGTGATCTTGGTCTGGT
Source organism: Pseudomonas sp. TE31087 (assembly GCF_057284075.1). Classification (NCBI taxonomy): domain Bacteria; kingdom Pseudomonadati; phylum Pseudomonadota; class Gammaproteobacteria; order Pseudomonadales; family Pseudomonadaceae; genus Pseudomonas; species Pseudomonas sp. TE31087. The sequence continues at coordinate 3,695,925 of NZ_JBXVNN010000001.1, read as the reverse complement.
AGACCCCTTCGGTTTCGCCCAGCAGGCTGTTGCGCGGGCGCTGGCCGGCCTCGGCGAGGATGCGGTTGTCCACGCTATAGATGGCCGCATGGGCCACCAGCGGGTTCTTCACCAGGTTGCCCAGCAGCACGTTGAGGCTGAGGATGTCGTTGGACACCAGCAGCTCGGTGGCCGAGGTGGCTGTCTGGGTGGTCAGGCTCTGGCCGACGGCATCGGCCTGCTCGTGCATGGCCTGCTTGAACTGCAGGCCCATCACGCAGGCGTAGATCACCAGGGCCAGGGCCACCAGGAAGATGTTATGGCTGGCAATGCGCAGGGCCAGTGGAATTCGGCGCTGGCTCAGGGCTCGGTAGATCATCAGGAAGAAGTTGTCGGGTTTTACGGGCGTGGGCCGGTTCACAGAGCTCGGCTCTTTATGGCGAGAAAGTTGCTGCGCAGTATAGCGATACGTGTTTTGTCGGCAAAGTATCGTTGGCGCCCGATGGTCATGGAAAATCGGTAGAATGCGCATTTTTCATCGAGTTGGAGCCCCGGTCTTGCGCGAAATCGTCCTGATCAACATCACTGGTGAAGACCGTCCAGGTCTCACTGCGGCCATCACCGGCGTCCTGCTCCAGGGCGGTGTGAACATTCTCGACATAGGCCTGGCGGTCATGCACGGCACATTGTCGTTCGGCATCCTGGTCGACATCCCCGACAACGAAGTGGCCACCGCGCTGCTGCAGAGCGTGCAGTCCAAGGCTCACGAACTGGACCTGCAGGCCCGCTACACCCCCATTTCCGAGGCCGACTACCAGCACTGGGCCGACAGCCAGGGCGAGGCGCGCCATATCGTTACCCTGCTCAGCCGCCGGGTGACCCCGCAGCAGTTGCAGCGGGTCAGCGCGATCATCAGCCAGTATGGCCTGACCATCGAGCGCATCGAGCGGCTGTCCGCCCGCGTGGCGCTGGATGCCCCGACCGACAAGGGCAAGTCCGCGCTGGAAATCTCCGTGCGAGGCGAGGCCAGCGATGCCCAGGCCCTGCGCGCCGATTTCTTTGCGTTGTCCGAAGAACTCAACGTCGACATCGCCTTCCAGCGCGATGACCTGTTCCGTCGCAACCGCCGCCTGGCGGTGTTCGACATGGACTCGACCCTGATCGAGGCCGAGGTGATCGACGAGTTGGCAAAGGCCGCTGGCGTTGGCGAGCAGGTGGCGGCGATCACCGAGCGCGCCATGCGTGGCGAGCTGGATTTTCGCGCCAGCTTCAAGGAGCGCATGGCGCTGCTCAAGGGCCTGGACGTGGGTGTGCTCGACCAGATCGGCGCCTCGCTGCGCCTGACCGAGGGTGCCGAGCACCTGTTCGCCGAGCTCAAGCGCCTGGGCTACAAGACCGCTATCCTCTCTGGCGGCTTTACCTACTTTGCCAAGCAGGTGCAGGCGCGCCTGGGCATCGACTACGTGTTCGCCAATGAACTGGAGGTGGTTGACGGCAAGGTGACCGGCGTTGCCGTCGAGCCGATCGTCGATGCCCAGCGCAAGGCCGAACTGCTGCAGCAGCTGGCCAGCGAGGAAGGCCTGCAGCTCGAGCAGACCATCGCTGTTGGCGATGGCGCCAACGACCTGCCGATGCTGTCCCTGGCCGGCCTGGGCGTGGCCTTCCGTGCCAAGCCGCTGGTGCGTCAGTCGGCCAAGCAGGCGATCTCGACCCTGGGGCTGGATGGCGTGCTGTACCTGCTGGGCGTGCGCGATCGCGAAGCGCGCGGTTGATCTTGAGCCGGGGCCGCGTTGCGGCCCTTGCGGCCGGTCCTACAGATGATCGCGTCCCCCTGTAGGAGCGGCCTTGCGTCGCGAAAGGAGGGCGAAGCCCTCCCAGCAATCCCAAGGCAAAAAAAGGCCCTGCATGACATGAATCATGCAGGGCCTTTTTATTACCGGATGCTCAGGCCTGGTTCGGCTGCGCCAGCAGCTCACCCATGCGCACTGCAGAACCCGCACCCAGACTCTCGGCCCACTTCACCTGCTCCGGCCCGAACAGCACGATGGCGGTGGAGCCCAGCTTGAAGCGGCCCAGTTCGGCACCTTTTTCCAGATGGATCGGCGCACGGCTGGCTTCGTCGTAGCGGAAGGTCTTCAGCTCGCGCTTCGGCGGCGTGACCAGGCCGGCCCAGACGGTTTCGATCGAGGCGACGATCATCGCGCCGACCAGCACCACGGCCATCGGCCCGCGCTCGGTATCGAACAGGCAGACCACGCGCTCGTTGCGGGCGAACAGCTCAGGCACGTTTTCTGCGGTGGTCTGGTTGACCGAGAACAGCCGGCCCGGCACATAGACCATCTCGCGCAGGGTGCCGGCCAGCGGCATGTGCACGCGGTGATAGTCCTTGGGCGACAGGTAGATGGTGGCGAATTCGCCGCCCATGAACGGTGCGGCCAGGGCCGGATCGCCGCCCAGCAGCTCCAGGGCACTGTAGCCGTGGCCCTTGGCCTGGAAGATGCGGCCGTGCTCAATCGGGCCGAGCTGGCTGACGGCACCATCGGCTGGGCAGAGGATCGCGCCGGGGGTTTCGTCCAGCGGGCGGGCACCGGGCTTGAGGGCGCGGGTGAAGAAGGCGTTGAAGTGCTCGTAGGCGCTGAGGTCTTCGACCAGTGCCTCGGACATGTTCACCTGGTAGCGCTTGGCGAACCAGGCGGTGAAGGCGTTCTTGAACCAGCGCGCGCGGCACTCGGCGACGCAGCCGGCCAGCCGCGACAGCAGGTGGTGCGGCAGCAGGTACTGGCTGATGATGAACAAGCGGGATTTCATTGAGCGTCCTTAAACTTCGACGGGCGTATCGGGGTGGTTGCCCCATTCGCCCCAGGAACCGGCATAGCCCTTTACCCGTGGATAGCCGAGGGCCTTGGCCACGAGGTAGGTGAAGCCGGAGCGGTGGTGGGTCTGGCAGTGGGTGATCACTTCCTTGTCCGGAGTGATACCCAGGTTTTGCAGGACCTCGGCGATGTCCTTGCGGATGCGCAGGTGGTCGTTGAGATCCATGCCGGCGGTCCACTCGAAGTTGACCGCGCCGGGAATGTGTCCGCCTTTGGCCGCCAGCAACTTCTCGCCACTGTATTCCAGTGGCCCGCGGGCGTCCCAGATGACCAGGTCGGCGGCGCCCAGGCGGCTCTGCAGGTACTCGCGGGTGGCGGTGGGTTCGCCATGCAGGTGCAGACTCACCGGGCCGCCGGCGACTTTGGGGGTTTCGGTGGACAGCTTGTCCGCCGGCCAGGCCTGGATGCCGCCATTCAGGTAGTGGTAACCCTTATGGCCGATGACGTCGAGCAGCCAGATGAAGCGCCCGGCCCAGCCGCCGCCCTCGTCGTCGTAGACTACATACACAGCATCGTTGCGGTGGCCGAGTTCACCGAACAGTTTCTCCAGGTCGGCCCGGGCCGGCAGCAGGCCGGGGGCCGGGGGCTGGCCCAACTGGGTGCGTTTCGGGTCGACGAAGCGGGCTCCGGGGATATGCCCGCTGACATAGCGGTTGGCGCTGCTCAGGTCGACCAGGATCAGCCGCGGCGAATCCAGACGCGGCAACAGGTCATCGGCTTCGATCACCAGGGGCAGGCCGGAAAAGTCAGTCATCCACGTTCTCCAGGGTGGAAAGAGGGGCGATTGTAGCGCAAGGGTCAGGCATTGCGGGTGGCAAACACGGCGAGGGCGCGTTCAACGCATTGCGCGGTCTTGCCGAACGCCTGCACGCTGACATCGGCCAGTGGCTTGCCGCCCTGGTCGGCCACCGCCAGCATCAGCACCTGGTCGCCCACCGCCAGCGAGCGCAGCAACAGGTGCTCGCCGCGAAAGAAGGCGCGTAGCGGTGCCGGCAGCAGGGCGCTGAACTGGCCATGGTTGTCGGGCGTCAGGCGCAGTTGGCCGGCTTTTGCCATCAACTTTTGCAACAATTTGTTCTGCGCGACGGGCAACGCCATGGCGGCGGCCTCTTGCGGCAGGCCGGCGGTCTGCTGCACGCGCAGATAGTCGGTGGCCTTGTCCAGGCTCAGCAGCATGATGCGCTGCATGCCACAGGCCAGCAGGGCGTCGCGGGCCTGGGTGGCCAGGTGCACGGCGTTGCTGAACGGGCTGGGCTGGGCCAGCAGTTCCTGGCACAGCGCACGCCAACGGCCGAGGTCCTCGGTGCTGGGCGGTGGCGGCGTGAGCATGTCCGGGTGCGGCCGGCGCTGGTGCCAGGGCCAGATCAGCGCCTCGGCCGGGTGGAAAAGCGCATGCCGGGCGTGATGGCGGGCACTGGCCGCAGCCTGTTGGTGGACCTGCTGCTGGACATCGTCCAGGGTGGTCTGCAGGTACAGCGCGGTGAGCAGCTGCCAGCGCAGCAGGTGCGGGTTGTCCCAGCCGACCTGGGCCGCCAGGGCCAGGCCGTTGGCCAGCAGCACGGTGTTGGGCGGCTGGTTGAACCAGCGGCGCAGGGCCGGTTCGTCGTCCAGGCGCTGCTGCTGGACCAGCGGGTCCTGCTCGCGGGCGATGTTCAGCACCTGGGCGAGCTGCTCGCGTTCTTCGAGCAGCAGGCGGTAGCCCTGGATGACCCATTCGGGCAGGCGCCAGTGTTCGGCCAGGCTTCGGCACAGCTGCATCAGGCGCACCCCGAACAGCTCCCGCTCGACCACGGCAGCGTCCTCGCCCTTGTGAATCACCCGCAGTTCCCAGGTGTCGAGCAGCTTGGGGTAGGCCAGGGCCAGGGGCCACAGCGGCGAGAGGAACAGCAGGCTGCCCCAGTGGATCTCCTGCCACAGCCGTGCCAGGCGGCTGGCGAACAGGCCATTGGCCTGCTGGGTGGCATGCTGGCTGATCAGCAGGAACTGGCGCAGTACCGGTGGAATGTCGTCGCCGGGCACCGCTGGCAAGCGTGCCAGCAGTTGGCTGATACGGGCCAGGCCCAGGCGGTTGAGGGCAATTTCCAGACTTTCAGCTGGCTCGGCCTGGCTGGCATTGGCCGAATGGTTGGCCTCGCGCATCACGCACAGCACCAGCGCGGGGCTGTCCTGCATCAGTTCGGCTATGTCGCGCAGGGAGCGGCGACTGTCGTTGATGGCCTGCAGAACGCGGTCATGGCTCTCTTTCGGGACCGGCACGCGGACCCCGTCGAGCAGCTTTATCCAGCCCTCCAGGCTCGTCGGGACCTGAGTTGGCACCTTGGTTTCAATTGGCATATTGACATCAGTCCGAACTGGCTTTTCGCAATGAGTGGCTATAGTCTGGCGCAGTTCTGCCGATAAGTAGAAGAAGAGTTTTCAAGCTTCCGTTCCCTACCCTGACCACGACAGCAAGTGCTTCCAACTTATGGCTAAAATTATCGGCATCATCGTCGTATTCGCGAGCGTGCTCGGCGGCTACGTGCTTTCCCACGGCAAGATCGCGGCACTGATCCAGCCGTTCGAAGTGCTGATCATCGGCGGCGCGGCCTTTGGTGCGTTCCTCCAGGCCAACCCTGGTTACATGACCATGCATGTAATCAAGAAGTCGCTGAAGATGTTCGGCACCCGCTTCACCCACACCTTCTACCTCGAGGTGCTGGGCCTGGTGTACGAGATCCTCAACAAGAGCCGTCGTGAAGGCATGATGGCGATCGAGGGCGACATCGAGGACGCCGCGGCCAGCCCGATCTTCGCCAAGTATCCGGCCGTGCTGGGTGATGAGCGCATGACCGCGTTCATCTGCGATTACCTGCGGATCATGTCCACCGGCAACATGGCGCCCCATGAGCTCGAAGGCCTGTTCGACATGGAGCTGCTGAGCATGAAGGAGGAGCTGGAGCACCCGTCCCACGCGGTGACCGGCATCGCCGACGGCATGCCCGGCTTCGGTATCGTCGCGGCGGTACTGGGTATCGTGGTGACCATGGCCTCGCTGGGTGATGGCGACCAGAAGTCCATCGGCCTGCACGTGGGCGCGGCGCTGGTCGGTACCTTCTTCGGTATTCTCGCCGCCTACGGCTTCTTCGGCCCGCTGGCCAACGCCCTGCGCCACGATGCGAAAGAGGAACTGAACGTCTACGAGGCGATCAAGGCCTCGCTGGTGGCCTCGGCCTCCGGCATGCCGCCGTCGCTGGCGGTCGAGTTCGGTCGCAAGGTGCTGTACCCGGCGCACCGCCCGAGCTTTGCCGAGCTGGAACAAGCAGTACGCGGTCGCTAAGCCATGGAGAACAATCAGCCCATCATCGTCAAGCGCGTCAAGCGCTTTGGCGACGGCCATCACGGCGGCGCCTGGAAAATCGCCTTCGCCGACTTCGCCACGGCGATGATGGCGTTCTTCCTGGTGCTCTGGCTGCTGTCGACGGCCACGCCCGAGCAGAAGATCGCCATCGCCGGTTACTTCAAGGATCCGATTGGCTTCTCCGAGAGCGGCACGCCCTACATCATTGACCTGGGCGGCTCGCCGCAACTGGCGCCGGAAAAGACCATCAACCCGGAAACCAAGTCGGAGCCGACGCCTGACACCAGCATCCAGCTGGACAAGGACCAGGTCGAGACCATGGCCGAGCAGGTCGAGCGCGAGCGTCTCGAGCTGCTGCTGCAGGAGCTGCAGAACAAGGTTGAGGAAAACCCGCAGTTGCAGAAGTTCAAGGACCAGATCCTGTTCGAGATCACCCAGGACGGCCTGCGCATCCAGATCATGGACGCCGAGAACCGGCCGATGTTCGACCTCGGCAGCGCGCGGTTGCAGCCGTATTTCGAGGACATCCTGCTGGCCATGGCCGACACCATCAAGGCGGTGCCGAACAAGATCAGCATCAGTGGCCACACCGACGCCAAGCCGTATTCCGGCACTGGCGACTTCGGCAACTGGGAACTGTCGGCCAACCGCGCCAACGCCGCGCGTCGGGCCCTGGTTGCCGGTGGCTATCCGGACGAGCAGGTGGCACGGGTGGTCGGCTATGCCTCGTCTTCGCTGTTCGACCGGGCCAATCCGTTCAACCCGGTAAACCGCCGCATCGATATCATCGTCCTGACCAAGAAGGCCCAGCGCGATATCGAGGGTGAGCAGGGTGCGCCGGAGGCCACGCCACCGGCCACTGCAACACCGCCTGCGGAAGCCGCACCCGGGGCCGCCGCGGCGCCGGGCGACGCGCCGATGCAGCCGCGCGAGCTGCGCCAGAAACTGAACATCTTCGAGGATGGCGTGTTGAAGATGGACGAGGCCAAGGACCAGTAAATGACAGGGGCCGCATCGCGGCCCTTTTTCATTGCCAGCATCACGTTCAGCGTGGGAGCGGGCTTGCCCCGCGATGAGTCAAGCGCAGGCAGTGCAAGACAGTTGCTCCCACAAGCCTGTCCGGCTGCATTCAGAAACCCCGCCTGATCTTGGCCTTGAGGTCGGCGTGAAAGAAATCCGCGTTGTCCCTGTCCGATTCGCTCCCGCTCCGGGCCATCGAGGCCATGGCGCGGCCAAAGGTCTGCTCGTCGTGGTAGGCCCGCACGAACAGCTCGATATGCTCCCGCTCGCGCATTGCCGGCCATCTGCCAAGGCACTCCGGCAGCTCGCCGGTACCTGCGTGATAGAAACTCACCCGGCGATTGGCCATGGCTGCAGCGCCCAGCAACCAGGCCGTCCACCAGTCGTCGACGGTGTGCTCGGACAGCACGCCGATCCAGTGGGTGGCATCGGCCATGTGCTGGCAGAAGCCGCCATGCAGGTCGTCCAGGGTCTGCCCTTCACTGTCGAAGGGCACCAGTTGGGTGGGAATGCCTTCGAGCAGCAGGCGTTCATTAAGGATGAAGGCATCGAGCCGCTCATCCCGGCGGTAACTGATGAAAACCGGCATCCTTGTTGCCCTCCCTGATCAATGCCGACGACAAGGCATGACCATCAGGGAAAGCAGGGATAGGGACAATAGGTGACCGCAAAACCGGAGCGGTCCTACCTGCTACGGTAAAATTTCCTACGATCTAGGCAGGCAAACCTGCCAATCAGTAGGTGTCTTCAGGCAGGCTGGCGATGATCGAGCGGTAACTGTTCATCCGCTGCTGGGTGACGCTGCCGTCCTCCAGAGCCTTGAGCAGCGCGCAACCGGGCTCGCGATCATGTTTGCAGTCGCGAAAGCGACAGTGGCCGATCAGTTCGCGGAATTCGATAAAACCATCCTCGACATCATCGCGGCTGACGTGCATCAGGCCGAACTCGCGGATGCCCGGCGAGTCGATCAGGTCACCGCCGTTGGGGAAGTGGTACAGCCGTGCCGTGGTGGTGGTATGGGTACCCTGGCCGGACCACTCCGACAGGTCGCCAACGCGCGTGTCGGCGGCGGGCAGCAGGCTGTTGACCAGCGAGGATTTGCCCACGCCGGATTGGCCGACGAACACGCTGATATGGCCGTCGAGGGTCTCCTGCAGGCGCTGCATGCCATCGCCGTGGTGGGCCGAGACCTCCAGCAGCGGGTAGCCCAGGCCACGGTAGACCTCGAGCATCGCATGGAGGGTCGGACCGTTCTCGTCGTCGATCAGGTCGGCCTTGTTCAGCAGCAGCAGCGGGCGGATACCGGCATGCTCGGCGGCTACCAGGTAGCGGTCGATCAGGTTGGGGTGCGGCTCGGGCGCCGGGGCGAAGACGATGACGATCAGGTCGACGTTGGCCGCTACCGGCTTGAGCTGGCCGTGGTTGTTCGGTCGGCACAGCTCGGTGCTGCGCGGCATCTGCGCGACGATCACGCCGATCCCCTGGTTGCCGGCGCGCCAGACCACGCGGTCGCCGGTGACCAACGCCGGCAGGTTGGCCCGCAGGTGGCAGCGGAAGACCTGGCCGGCGGCCTCGCCGTCCTGGGCCTCGACCTCGACCTGCACGCCGAAGTGGGCGATCACCAGGCCAAGCTGCTCAGGCCCCAGGTCGCCACCTTCCAGCTCCTGCAGCACGTGCTGCTCGCGTTTGGCGGCGCGGGCGGCGCGCTCGCCCTGGATCTTTTCGATGCGCCAGTTCTGGCGGCGGTTGAGCTGGCGTTTGGCCATGAGGGTTCCGTGTCGGCGGGGCAGAAAGAAAACGGCGGGCAGTTTAGCACGGCGTGCCCACGAGCCGCCCCGCTAGGCTAATATGACGGGCTATTCGAGGAGCCTTTTCATGCAGAACCCACAGAACCTGATCTGGATCGATCTGGAGATGACCGGCCTGGATCCGGACAACGACGTCATCATCGAGATGGCCACCATCGTCACCGACAGCGAGCTGAACACCCTGGCCGAAGGCCCGGTGATCGCCATTCATCACAGCGATGAGGTGCTGGCGCGCATGGACGAGTGGAACACCCGCACCCACGGCGCCTCGGGCCTGACCCAGCGTGTGCGCGAGAGCAAGGTGAGCATGGCGCAGGCCGAGGCGCAGACCATCGCTTTCCTCGAGCAGTGGGTGCCGAAGGGCAAGTCGCCGATCTGTGGCAACAGCATCTGCCAGGACCGCCGTTTTCTCTATCGCCACATGCGTGAACTGGAAAACTACTTCCACTATCGCAACCTCGATGTCTCCACGCTCAAGGAGCTGGCCGCACGCTGGGCGCCGGATGTGCGCGACAGTTTCAAGAAGGGCAGCACCCACCTGGCGCTGGATGACATCCGCGAGTCGATCGGTGAGCTGCGCCACTATCGCGAGCACTTCATCAAGGTCTGACCTTGCCGTGCGCCGACGATCGTCGGCGCGCCCCCTTTTGGTGCCCCGCGCGACTGGGTAGACTGCGCGCCTTTCCCGCACGGACCTGCACCATGTTGCTGATGCTCTACCTCATCGCCATCACCGCCGAAGCCATGACTGGCGCCCTGTCCGCCGGCCGTCGCGGCATGGACTGGTTCGGCGTGGTGCTGATCGCCTGCGTTACCGCGCTCGGTGGCGGCTCGGTGCGCGACGTGCTGCTCGGGCATTACCCGCTGACCTGGGTGAAGCATCCGGAGTACCTGGTGCTGACCAGTTTCGCGGCGCTGCTGACCATCTTCATCGCGCCCTTGATGCGCCACCTGCGGTCGCTGTTCCTGGTGCTCGACGCCCTGGGGCTTGTGGCGTTCACCCTGATTGGTTGCATGACTGCTCTGGAAATGGGGCAGGGGTTCCTGGTCGCTTCGATCAGCGGGGTAATCACCGGGGTGTTTGGTGGCATCCTGCGGGATATCTTCTGCAACGATATTCCGCTGGTGTTTCGGCGTGAGCTCTATGCCAGTGTGTCGTTCGCGGCGGCCTGGTTCTACCTGGGGTGTGTTTACTTCAACGTGCCGGCGGAACAGGCCATGTTGCTGACGCTGTTTGGTGGTTTTCTGGTGCGGTTGTTGGCTATTCGGTTTCATTGGGAGATGCCGAAGTTTCATTACAACGATCAACAATAAGTATGGCGCTGCGCTCTGAGGTGTTCAGTTGTTCTTGTGGGAGCCGGCTTGCCGGCGAGAGCATAAAGTTGTAGCTACACTGCCAGTACCCCGATAATTGGCCCATGCCCGTTGATTTTGATCTTGATTTTGATCTTGATTTTGATCTTGCTTGTAAGTGCGCGGTAGTTCAGGCGACGCCAATTGCGACTTCAGGAGGCCGAGCGGAGTTCTTGCGGAGGGAGGTGACGGGCATGGATGCCCGTCAAGCGCTGCGCCCCAGGATGGGGCGTTCAGCGCGGTCCTCCCGGGAGCAAGAACGGAGCGAGGGAACCCCGGAGCGAAGCGTAGGGGCCGGATGAATGGAGCGAGGATTTTTTGGTTCCTTTTTGATCCTTCAAAAAGGGACCCGCCGTAAGGGCGGAAAGGTGACTTCGCGTCACTATCGCGAATGAATGCGCATATAACTTTCAAAACACATGCTCTAAAAGTCAAAGTCAAAGTCAAAGTCAAAGTCAAAGTCAAAGTCAAAGTCAAATGCGATCGGCGTGGGTTTTTACAGGTGTAAGCGCATTCATTGGCTATACTGACGCATAGTCACCTTTTCGCCCTTACGGCGAGTCCCTTTTTGAAGGATCAAAAAGGAACCAAAAAATCCTCGCTCCATTCATCCGGCCCTACGCTTCGCTCCGGGTCCCCTCACTCCGGCCTTGCTCCCGGGAGGACCGCGCTGCAGGGCCCATCCTGGGCCCCAGCGCTTGACGGGCATCCATGCCCGTCACCTCCCTCCGCAAGGCCTGCGTTCGGCCTCCTGAAGTCGCGAAGTTACGGGCGGCGCCTGGGATGGCGCAGCTGTCGCTAGTGGGCTGCGGGGTTAATCTTCTGATCGCAAAAGCAAAAGCAAAAGGCAGCAAGCGTCAAAGGGCGTCGTGGCGAGCCAGCGCCCACTCCACGTGCTCGCGTACCAGCTCCGAAGGATCATCCCGCCGCGCGTTGAGCGCTTCCAAGACGGGAATGGTCGAAGGCGCATTCCCCAGCCCCACCGCCAGGTTACGCAAAAACCGCTCATACCCCGCCCGCCGCAGGGGCGAACCCTCGGTGCAGCCGAGAAAACGCTTTTCATCCCACAGGAACAACTCGGCCAGCTCGATATTGTCCAGCCCCCGGCGGGGCATGAAGTCGTCTTCGGTAGTGGTCTTGGCGAAACGGTTCCAAGGGCAGACGATCTGGCAATCGTCGCAACCGAACACCCGGTTACCAATCAATGGCCGCAGTTCCAGTGGAATGGCACCGCGCAATTCGATAGTCAGGTACGAAATGCAACGCCGCGCATCGAGCTGGTAAGGCCCAACAAAAGCCTGGGTCGGACAGATGTCCAGGCACGCCTGGCAGCGCCCGCAATGGTCGCTACCTTGCACGCCATCAATCGGCAGCGGCAGGTCGACGAACAGCTCGGCCAGGAAGAAATAGCTGCCGGCCTTGCGGTTGAGCAGCAGGGTGTTCTTGCCGATCCAGCCCAGGCCGGCCTCCTGGGCCAGGGCCTTCTCCAGCACCGGGGCGCTGTCGACGAAGGCACGGTAGCCAAAGGGGCCGATGGCCTCCTGGATGCGGTCGGCGAAGTGCTGCACGCGCTTGCGCACCAGCTTGTGGTAATCGCGGCCCAGGGCGTAGCGCGAGATGTAGGCTTTTTCCGGCTCCGCCAGGCGCTTGGCCATCTGCGTGTCGCCGGGCAGGTAGTCCATGCGCAACGAAATCACCCGCAGCGTGCCGGGGATCAGCTCGGCAGGGCGCGAGCGCTTGTGGCCATGGTCACCCATGTACTCCATCTCACCGTTGTAGCCGGCGGCGAGCCAGCGCTGCAGGTGCTGTTCGTGTTCGCCAAGGTCGACGCCGGCGATGCCGACATGGGCAAAACCGAGTTCGCGGCCCCAATCCTTGATCGATTGGGCCAGTGTGGCGATGTCTGGAGTCGTGGCGGGCATGGATGGATAAGGCATTACAGGCACAGGTGCGTATAATTCTGCCAGACATCGGAGCCTTTGACCCCATGCCTCAGACCAAACACCCCCCATTGCTGCTGAGCAGCCTGACCTTGGCCGGGCTGCCACCCCGTGCCGCCGATGCCCACAAGGGCGATTTCGGCCATGTGCTGGTGATCGGCGGCGACCTGGGTACCGGCGGCGCGGTCATGCTCAGCAGCGAGGCGGCGCTGCGTTGCGGCGCCGGCCTGGTCAGCGTGGCGACCCGTGCCGAGCACGTCGCTGCCGGGCTGGCCCGTCTGCCGGAGGTGATGTGGCAGGGCGTGAGTTCGGCCAACCAGTTGCTCGGCCCGCTCGCACGGGCCACGGTGCTGGTGGTCGGCCCCGGCTTGGGCCAGGCGGCCTGGGGCCGCAGCCTGCTGTCGGCGGTGACCCCTGCGCATCTGCCGCAGGTATGGGATGCAGATGCCCTCAACCTGCTGGCCGCTGCGCCACTGGCGTTGCCCAGCGGCAGCATCCTCACCCCGCACCCGGGCGAGGCAGCGCGGCTGCTGGGCATCTCCACCGAGGCGGTGCAGGCCGACCGGCCGGGGGCCGCGCGCAAGCTGGCGCGGCGCTACGCCAGCGTCTGCGTGCTCAAGGGCGCGGGCACGCTGGTGGCCGACCCGGTCGGGCAGCTGGCGCAGTGCGGGCGAGGGCATCCGGCCATGGCCGGTGCCGGGCTGGGGGATGTGCTCAGCGGCGTGCTGGCGGCGTTGCTGGCCCAGGGGCTGGACGCCTGGCAGGCCGCGTGCCTGGGGGTATGGCTGCATGCCTGCGCGGGCGAGAGCCTGGGTGTCAAAGGTAGAGGGCTGGCGGCCAGCGATCTGGTCCCGGTCATTAGAGCGTTATTGGAGGAGCATTCAGCGTGTCAGGTGTAACCCTGTTTCTGGCCGACGAGCCAGCCACCGTCGCCTTTGGCGCCAAGCTGGCCGAAGTGACCCAAGGTCATGGCGTGATCTTTCTCGAAGGCGACCTGGGCGCCGGCAAGACCACGCTGTCCCGTGGCCTGATCCGTGGCCTGGGCCACGACGGCTCGGTGAAAAGCCCGACTTTCACCGTGGTCGAACCCTACGAGATCGGCGACATCCGCGCCTTCCATTTCGACCTCTATCGCCTGGTCGATCCGGAGGAACTGGAGTTCATGGGCATTCGCGACTATTTCGAGGGCGATGCGCTGTGCCTGTTCGAATGGCCGGATAAAGGCGCGGGCGTTTTGCCAAAGCCCGACCTGACCATTACCATAAGCCCGCAAGCGGGCGGACGTTCGCTGAACCTGTCGCCGCAGGGGGCACGCGGCGAAGCCTGGTGTGCCGTTCTGGCCAAAGAATTCAAACAGTAAGTGGGGAAAGGTATGCGCATACGCGCACTGGTCGCCGTCGTTGGGCTGCTGCTGACCGCGGTGACCGTTGACGCTCTGGCCGTCACTCAAGTCAAGAGCATGCGCCTGTGGCGCGCTCCGGACAACACGCGGCTGGTCTTCGACCTGTCCGGGCCTGTGCAGCACAGCGTCTTCACCCTGACCGCACCCGATCGCCTGGTGATCGACATCAACGGCGCCGCCCTGGGCGCGCCGCTGAACGTCTCCACCTCGAACACGCCGATCACCAGCGTGCGCTCGGCCCAGCGCACGCCTACCGACCTGCGCGTAGTGGTCGACCTGAAGAAGGCCGTCTCGCCCAAAAGCTTCGTCCTGGCGCCGAACGCCCAGTACGGCAACCGTCTGGTGGTCGACCTGTACGACCAGGAAGCCGACGCCGTTGCCGCCAGCAACCCGACCCCGCCACCGACGCCGCAGCCACCGGCCACCACGCCGGCGGTGCCGGTCACCCCGGCGCAACCGGCGATCAAACTGCCGCCAGCCCCGGCCGGTAAGCGTGACATCGTGGTCGCCATCGACGCCGGCCACGGCGGCGAGGACCCGGGCGCATCCGGCTCGCGCGGCCAGCACGAAAAAGACATCGTGCTGGATATCGCCAAGGAGCTGCAGCGCCAGATCAACTCCGAGAAGGGTTACCGCGCCGAGCTGACCCGGACCGGCGACTACTTCATCCCGCTGCGCAAGCGCACCGAGATCGCTCGCAAGAAGGGCGCCGACCTGTTCGTCTCGATCCACGCCGACGCCGCGCCGTCGAAGGCCGCCTTTGGCGCCTCGGTGTTCGCCTTGTCCGACCGTGGCGCCACCTCCGAGACCGCTCGCTGGCTGGCCGACACGGAAAACCGCTCCGACCTGATCGGCGGTGCCGGCAATGTCAGCCTCGACGACAAGGACCGCATGCTGGCCGGTGTGCTGCTCGACCTGTCGATGACCGCCACCCTCAGCTCCAGTCTCAACGTCGGCCAGAAGGTGCTGGGCAACATGGGGCGGGTCACGCCGCTGCACAAGCAGCGCGTGGAACAGGCCGGATTCATGGTGCTGAAATCGCCGGACATTCCGTCGATCCTGGTCGAGACCGGCTTCATTTCCAACGCCAACGAGGCCGCCAAGCTGGCGACACGTAGCCATCAGCAGGCACTGGCGCGCTCGATCCACACCGGCGTGCGCCAGTTCTTCCAGCAGAACCCGCCACCGGGCACCTACATCGCCTGGCTGCGCGACAGCGGCAAGATCGCCCAGGGGCCGCGTGAGCACACCGTGCGTCCCGGCGAGACCCTGGCGATGATCGCGGTGCGCTACCAGGTCAGCGTTGCCAGCCTGCGCAGCAGCAACAGCCTGAAGACCGACGAACTGAAGGTCGGCCAGCACCTGGATATCCCCACCACCGCCCTGGCGTCCCAGCAATGAGTGGCGGTTCGCGTATCCAGCTGCTCAGCCCGCGGCTGGCCAACCAGATCGCCGCCGGCGAGGTGGTCGAGCGCCCCGCGTCGGTGGCCAAGGAGCTGCTGGAAAACAGCCTCGACTCCGGTGCCCGGCGCATCGAGGTCGAGGTCGAGCAGGGTGGCGTGAAGTTGCTGCGGGTGCGCGACAACGGCAGCGGCATCGCCCCGGACGACCTGCCGCTGGCCCTGGCGCGCCACGCCACCAGCAAGATCCGCGAACTGGAGGACCTCGAAGGCGTGCTCAGCCTCGGTTTTCGCGGCGAGGCCCTGGCCTCGATCAGCTCGGTGGCGCGCCTGACCCTGACCTCGCGTACCGCCGACGCCAGCGAAGCCTGGCAGGTGGAAACCGAAGGGCGCGAGATGACGCCGCGGGTGCAGCCTGCCGCGCATCCGGTCGGCACCTCGGTCGAAGTGCGCGACCTGTTTTTCAACACCCCGGCCCGACGCAAGTTTCTCAAGGCCGAGAAGACCGAGTTCGATCACCTGCAGGAAGTGATCCGGCGCCTGGCGCTGGCGCGCTTTGATGTCGGCTTCCACCTGCGCCACAACGGCAAGACCATCTTCAGCCTGCACGAAGCAGCCGACGAGATGGCCCGCGCGCGGCGCGTGGGCACCATCTGTGGTCCGGGCTTCCTCGAACAAGCGCTGCCGATCGACGTCGAGCGCAACGGCCTGCGGCTGTGGGGCTGGGTCGGCCTGCCGACCTTCTCGCGCAGCCAGGCCGACCTGCAGTACTTCTTCGTCAATGGCCGCGCCGTGCGCGACAAGCTGGTCGCCCACGCGGTGCGCCAGGCCTATCGCGACGTGCTGTTCAATGGCCGGCACCCGACTTTCGTACTGTTCCTCGAGTGCGACCCGACCGGGGTGGACGTCAACGTACACCCAACCAAGCACGAGGTGCGCTTCCGCGAAGGGCGCACGGTCCACGACTTCCTTTATGGCACCCTGCACCGCGCCCTGGCCGACGTGCGTCCGGAGGACCAGCTCGCCGCGCCCGCCGCGACCAGCGAGATGCTTCGCCCTAGCGGTCTGCAGGCCGGCGAGTTCGGCCCGCAGGGCGAGATGCGCCTGGCCTCGCCAGTGCTCGAGCAGCCCCAGGGCGAGGCGCGGCCGGCCTTTTCCTCCGGCGGTTCTGGCGCCGGCTATCAGTACCAGTACACCCCGCGCCCCGCGCAGCCGGTCAACGTCGGCGAGGCCCAGGCGGTCTACCGCGAGTTCTACGCGCCGCTGGACAACGCTACCGCCACGCCAAACGCGCTGCCGGAAAGCCAGGGCGACATCCCGCCGCTGGGCTACGCCCTGGCGCAGCTCAAGGGTATCTATATCCTCGCCGAGAACGCCGTCGGCCTGGTGCTGGTGGACATGCACGCCGCCCATGAGCGGATCATGTACGAGCGTCTGAAGGTGGCCATGGCCAGCGAGGGCCTGAGCGGCCAGCCGCTGCTGGTGCCCGAGTCGCTGGCGCTGAGCCAGCGCGAGGCCGATTGCGCCGAGGAGCACGCCCAGTGGTTCCAGCGCCTGGGCTTCGAGCTGCAGCGCCTGGGCCCGGAAACCCTGGCGATCCGCCAGATCCCGGCGCTGCTCAAGCAGGCCGAGGCTAACCGTCTGGTCCAGGACGTGCTTGCCGACCTGATGGAATACGGCACCAGCGACCGTATCCAGGCGCACCTGAACGAACTGCTCGGGACCATGGCCTGCCACGGCGCGGTGCGCGCCAATCGGCGCCTGGCCATCCCGGAGATGAACGCGCTGCTGCGCGACATGGAGAACACCGAGCGCAGCGGCCAGTGCAACCATGGCCGGCCGACCTGGACCCAGATGGGCCTGGACGACCTGGACAAGCTGTTCCTGCGGGGCCGATAAGATGAGCGCAAAACCCCCGGCGATATTCCTCATGGGACCGACTGCGGCCGGCAAGACCGACCTTGCCATCGAGCTGACCCAGGTGCTGCCCTGCGAGCTGATCAGCGTCGATTCGGCGTTGGTCTATCGCGGCATGGATATTGGCACTGCCAAACCTTCGAAAGAGATCTTGGCCGCTCATCCGCATCGGCTGATCGACATTCTTGACCCGGTCGAAAGCTATTCGGCCAAGCAGTTCTGCACCGACGCCCTTGAAGCCATGGCCGAGATCACCGCGCGCGGCAAGATCCCGCTGCTGGTGGGCGGCACCATGCTCTATTACAAGGCCCTGGTCGATGGTCTGGCTGACATGCCACCGGCCGACGCCGCCGTGCGCGCCGAGCTCGAGGCGCAGGCAAGTGCGCTGGGGCTGGCTGAATTGCATCGGCAACTGGCCGAAGTCGACCCGGAATCAGCCGCGCGCATCCATCCGAATGACCCGCAGCGTCTTATCCGCGCGCTCGAGGTATACCGGGTGAGCGGCGAGAGCATGACCGCCCACCGCCAGCGTCAATTCGCGGAAAGTCGCGACGCAGACGCAGGCGCGAACGGGCATTTGCCCTATACTGTCGCGAGTTTGGCGATTGCTCCTACAGATCGTCACATTTTGCATCAGCGAATTGCGCTACGATTTTCGCAGATGCTGGAACAGGGCTTCGTCGATGAGGTCCGATCGCTGCGCGCCAGAAGTGACTTGCACGCGGGGCTGCCGTCTATACGGGCAGTGGGCTATCGACAGGTCTGGGATTATCTCGACGGTCAGCTGACTGAGAATGAGATGCGTGAACGCGGTATCATTGCCACGCGCCAGCTGGCCAAGCGGCAGTTCACCTGGTTGCGCGGCTGGGAAGGCGTGCACTGGCTGGATAGCCTGGCCTGCGACAATCTGTCCCGCACCTTGAAATACCTTGGGGCCGTCTCCATATTGAGCTGAGTCCCTGCTTATAGCCGTCTATTCTTACGAAAAACGGCATGAATCATCGAATTTCCAGTTTTTCTACTATTGATCCTTACAGGAGTGCGGCATATGTCAAAAGGGCATTCGCTACAAGACCCTTACTTGAACACCTTGAGAAAAGAAAAAGTCCCGGTTTCGATCTATCTGGTCAACGGGATCAAGCTGCAGGGCCAGATCGAATCCTTCGACCAGTTCGTCGTGCTGCTGAAGAATACCGTCAGCCAGATGGTCTACAAGCACGCCATTTCGACCGTCGTCCCGGCACGTCCGGTTCGCCTGCCAAGCCCGACCGATGCCGAGCACGGTGACAGCGAGCCAGGCAACGCTTGAAAATAGTAGGAGCCTGCATTGTTCTTTGAGCGCCACGGTGGTGGTGAGCGAGCGCTGCTCGTTCACTTGGAAGGTCAGAACCCTGAGGCGCGCGAAGACCCGCAGGAGTTTCAGGAGCTGGCGCTGTCGGCCGGCGCCGATATCGTTTCGCTGGTAACAGTGGCGCGGCATCAGCCCACCGCCAAGTTTCTGATCGGCAGCGGCAAGGTCGAGGAGCTACGCGACCTGGTCCATTCGGCCGAAGCCGATCTGGTGATTTTCAATCACACCCTCACGCCCAGCCAGGAACGCAACCTCGAACGTGTCTTCGAGTGTCGCGTGCTGGACCGTACCGGGCTGATTCTCGATATCTTCGCCCAACGGGCGCGTACTCATGAAGGCAAGCTGCAGGTCGAACTGGCCCAGCTCGAGCACATGAGCACGCGGCTGGTGCGCGGCTGGACCCACCTTGAGCGACAGAAAGGTGGTATTGGCCTGCGCGGCCCGGGCGAGACCCAGCTGGAAACCGACCGCCGCCTGCTGCGGGTGCGTCTGCGCCAGATCAAGGCACGCCTTGAGAAGGTGCGCAGCCAGCGTGAGCAGGCCCGTCGCGGGCGCAAACGCGCGGACATTCCGTCGGTTTCGCTGGTGGGCTACACCAACGCCGGCAAGTCGACCTTGTTCAACGCCCTGACGCAATCCGACGTGTATGCCGCGGACCAGTTGTTCGCCACCCTCGACCCGACCTTGCGCCGGCTCGAACTGGCCGACCTGGGACCGATCGTGCTGGCCGACACCGTGGGCTTCATTCGCCACCTGCCGCACAAGCTGGTCGAGGCATTTCGGGCTACGCTCGAAGAGTCGAGCAACTCCGACCTGCTGCTGCACGTGATCGACGCCCATGAGCCCGAACGCATGGAGCAGATCGAGCAGGTGCTGGCGGTATTGGGTGAGATCGGGGCCGAGAGCTTGCCGATCCTCGAGGTCTATAACAAACTCGACCTGCTCGAAGATGTCGAGCCGCAGATCCAGCGCGATGCCGATGGCAAGCCGCAGCGGGTCTGGGTATCGGCACGCGATGGTCGAGGCCTGGAGCTGGTTGGCCAGGCGATTGCCGAGTTGCTGGGGGACGACCTGTATGTCGGAACCCTGTGCCTGGAGCAACGGTTTGCCCGCCTGCGCGCGCAATTCTTTGCCCTGGGTGCCGTGCAGAGTGAAGAGCATGATGAAGAAGGGCGCAGCCTGCTGAGCGTGCGACTGCCCAGGGTCGAGTTGAATCGCCTGGTCAGCCGCGAAGGCATGGAGCCGCAAGTGTTTGTCGAGCAACACACTTTGCAATAAATGCCCGTCGAGGTCGTCGGGCAGCGGTGACAGGCATTCTGTAGCATTGGACGGCGCGCCGTGGGCGCGTCTTTGCTTTATCAGATGGAGAGCGCTATGGCTTGGAACGAGCCGGGTGGCAACTCGAACAATCAGGATCCCTGGGGCGGTCGCCGTAACGGCGGCGGCGGTGGTGGCGACAAGAAAGGTCCACCGGATCTCGACGAGGCCTTCCGCAAGCTGCAGGACAGCCTGAACGGCATGTTCGGCAGTGGCAAGAAACGCGGTGGCGGTGGCGACCGCAATATCGGCAAGGGCGGCAGCTATGGCTTGCTGGGTATCGGCCTGGCGGTGCTGGCGGCCATCTGGCTGTACAACGCCGTGTACGTGGTGGACGAGCAGGAGCAGGCCGTGGTGCTGCGCTTCGGCAAGTACTACGAGACCGTCGGTCCCGGCCTGAACATCTACTTCCCGCCGATCGACCGCAAGTACATGGAAAACGTGACTCGCGAGCGGGCTTACACCAAGCAGGGCCAGATGCTCACCGAAGACGAGAACATCGTCGAGGTGCCGCTGACCGTGCAGTACCGCATCAGCAACCTGCAGGACTTCGTGCTCAACGTCGACCAGCCGGAAGTCAGCCTGCAGCATGCGACCGACAGCGCCCTGCGCCACGTGGTGGGTTCCACCTCGATGGACCAGGTGCTGACCGAAGGCCGCGAGCAGATGGCCGTGGACATCCGCGAGCGTCTGCAGCGTTTCCTCGACACCTACCGCACCGGTATCACCGTCACCCAGGTCAACGTGCAGAGCGCGGCAGCTCCGCGTGAAGTACAGGAAGCCTTCGACGACGTGATCCGTGCCCGTGAAGACGAACAGCGTGCGCGCAACCAGGCCGAGTCCTACGCCAACGGCGTGGTGCCCGAGGCCCGCGGTCAGGCGCAGCGCATCATCGAGGACGCCAATGGCTACCGCGATGAGGTAATCGCCCGTGCCAAGGGTGAGGCCGATCGCTTCACCAAGCTGGTTGCCGAGTACCGCAAGGCGCCGGACGTGACCCGTCAGCGTCTGTACCTGGAAACCATGCAGGAGGTGTACAGCAACTCCAGCAAGGTCATGGTGGCGACCAAGGACGGGCAGAACAACCTGCTCTACCTGCCACTGGACAAGATGGTCGAAGGCAGCCGCAACAGCACGCCAGCGCCGGTCAGCGGAGTTTCGCCGTCGGTTAACGACGCCGCCGCACGTGCCGCGCAGGACCTGCAACAACAACCGCCGCTGCGTTCCAGGGAGAGCCGCTGATGAGCAATAAATCGCTGTTCGCCCTGATTGGCGCCGTGGTGCTGGCGATCGTCGCCTGGAACTGCTTCTACATCGTCTCGCAGACCGAGCGCGCGGTATTGCTGCAGTTCGGCCGCGTGGTCAAGGCTGATGTCCAGCCCGGCCTGCACGTGAAGGTGCCGTACGTGAACCAGGTGCGCAAGTTCGATGCCCGCCTGATGACCCTCGACGCCCCGACCCAGCGTTTCCTGACCCTGGAGAAGAAGGCGGTGATGGTCGATGCCTACGCCAAGTGGCGGGTCAAGGACGCCGAGCGCTTCTACACCGCCACTTCGGGCATGAAGCAGATCGCCGACGAGCGTCTGTCGCGTCGTCTGGAAAGCGGCCTGCGTGACCAGTTCGGTAAACGCACCCTGCACGAAGTGGTGTCCGGTGAGCGTGACGCGTTGATGGCTGACATCACCGCTTCGCTGAACCGCATGGCCAGCAAGGAGCTGGGTATCGAAGTGGTCGACGTTCGCGTCAAGGCCATCGACCTGCCGAAGGAAGTCAACCGTAGCGTATTCGACCGCATGAGCACCGAGCGTGAGCGTGAGGCTCGCGAGCACCGCGCCAAGGGCAACGAGCTGGCCGAAGGTATTCGTGCCGACGCCGACCGTCAGCGCCGCGTGCTGCTGGCCGAGGCGTATCGTGAAGCGGAAGAGACCCGCGGTGATGGCGACGCCCAGGCGGCCTCCATCTACGCCAAGGCCTACAGCCAGGACGCTGATTTCTATGCGTTCCACCGTAGCCTGCAGGCCTACCGCGAGAGCTTCTCGAGCAAGAGCGACGTACTGGTCCTGGACCCGAAGAACGAGTTCTTCCGTTACCTGGACAAGAGCAAGCCCTGATGCTGCTCTCATGACGGGGCGCCCCGTCTGGCAGCTAAAATGCCAGGCGGGGTGCATCCTGAATGAAAAGGGGTGTATGATGCGGCAGCCGGGAAATTCCCGGCTTTTTTGCGTCTGCAAGGTTGATCGGCCCATGGCTTGTTGACGGTTTGGTCAGGACGCAAGGCAATTCGAGGGTGTTGGGTACGGTGGTTGCGCTGGGATCGGTGCTGCCCGCTATTGTGCGCCAACGCCTGCTTTACTCACGGCTCGCCTGCGGGCAGGCCGCCCGGACCAGAGGGGAAATGGCGTAATGGCAACGGTAGACCGCTGGCTGCTGCCAGATGGCATCGAGGAAGTACTGCCACCTGAGGCCGCGCGCATCGAGATCGCGCGACGTCAGGTGTTGGACCTGTTCCAGAGTTGGGGTTACGAACTGGTCGTCACGCCGCATATCGAGTACCTGGAGTCGCTGCTCACCGGCGCCGGCCAGGACCTGGACCAGCGCACCTTCAAGGTCGTCGACCCACAGTCCGGCCGCCTGATGGGCTTCCGTGCCGACTTCACCCCGCAGGTGGCGCGTATCGACGCCCACACCTTGCGCCGTGAAGGCCCGAGCCGCCTGTGCTACGCCGGCAGCGTGCTGCACGCGCAACCGCGTGCCCTGTCCACCTCGCGCAGCCCGATCCAACTGGGCGCCGAGCTGTACGGCGACGCCAGCCCCACCAGTGATGTCGAGGTCATCAGCCTGATGCTCGCCACGCTGCAGCTGACCGATGTGCCGGATGTGCACATGGACCTTGGCCACGTCGGTATCTACCGCGGCCTGGCCCGCGCCGCCAACCTGTCTGGCGCGGTCGAGCAGCAGCTGTTCGACGCCCTGCAGCGCAAGGCGGTCGACGAAGTGCAGGCGCTCACCGCCGACCTGCCGAAGGACCTGGGCAACATGCTGCGCGCCCTGGTCGAGTTGTGCGGCGGCCGTGAAGTGCTGGCCGAGGCCCGTGTGCGCCTGGGCCGTGCCCCGGCCAGCGTGCTGGCGGCGCTGGACGACCTGCTGGCGATCGCCGATCGCCTGGCGTCGCGCTACCCGGACCTGCCGTTGTACTTCGACCTCGGCGAGCTGCGCGGCTACAACTATCACACCGGCGTGGTGTTCGCGGTGTTCGTGCCGGGCGAAGGTCAGTCGATCGCCCAGGGCGGTCGCTACGACGACATCGGCGCCGATTTCGGCCGGGCACGCCCGGCCACCGGATTCTCCACGGATTTGAAGACCCTGGTCACACTGGGGCGAGCGGAGGTCGTATTGCCTGCTGGCGGCATCTGGATGCCCGACAGCAGCGATGCGGCCCTCTGGCAGCAAGTCTGCCAGTTGCGCAACGAAGGCCAGCGTGTGGTCCAGGCCCTGCCTGGCCAGCCGTTGAGTGCTGCCTTCGAAGCGGATTGTGATCGGCAATTGATTCAGCAAGACGGGCGCTGGCAGGTTCTGCCGCTGACCCATTGAGATTCTTCGCCGGCAGTGGGCCGGCAACCAAGTTGCGTGAATGAGGACAAGTGTTATGGGTAAGAATGTCGTCGTCCTGGGCACCCAGTGGGGTGATGAGGGCAAAGGCAAGATCGTCGATCTGCTGACCGAACATGCTGCCGCCGTAGTGCGCTACCAAGGTGGCCACAACGCGGGCCACACCCTGGTGATCAACGGTGAGAAGACCGTTCTGCACCTGATTCCCTCTGGCATCCTGCGTGAAGGCGTGCAGTGCCTGATCGGCAACGGCGTGGTCGTTGCTCCTGACGCCCTGATGCGTGAAATCACCAAGCTGGAAGAGAAGGGCGTGCCAGTGCGCGAGCGCCTGCGCATCAGCCCGGCCGCCCCGCTGATCCTGTCGTACCATGTGGCCCTCGACCAGGCCCGTGAGAAGGCCCGTGGCGAAGCCAAGATCGGCACCACCGGTCGTGGCATCGGCCCGGCCTACGAAGACAAGGTGGCCCGTCGCGGCCTGCGCGTCGGCGACCTGTTCCACCGCGAGCGTTTCGCCGCCAAGCTCGGTGAGCTGCTGGACTACCACAACTTCCAGCTGGTGAACTACTACAAAGAGCCGGCCATCGACTTCCAGCAGACCCTGGACGAGTGCATGGCCTACGCCGAGCAGCTCAAGCCGATGATGCTCGACGTCACCGCCGAACTGCACAACCTGCGCCGCGCCGGCAAGGACATCATGTTCGAAGGCGCCCAGGGCTCGCTGCTGGACATCGACCACGGTACCTACCCGTACGTCACCAGCTCCAACACCACCGCCGGCGGCATCTCCACCGGTTCCGGCGTTGGCCCGATGTACCTGGACTACATCCTGGGCATCACCAAGGCGTACACCACTCGCGTCGGTTCCGGTCCGTTCCCGACCGAACTGTTCGACGAGACCGGCGCCACCCTGGCCAAGCGTGGTCACGAGTTCGGCTCGACTACCGGCCGCGCCCGTCGTTGCGGCTGGTTCGACGCCGTCATCCTGCGTCGCGCCATCGACGTCAACAGCATCTCGGGCATCTGCCTGACCAAGCTGGACGTACTGGACGGCCTGGAAACCATCAACATCTGCGTTGGCTACAAGAACGAGAACGGTGCCGTCATCGACGCGCCGTCCGATGCCGACAGCTACATCGGCCTGGAGCCGGTGTACGAAGAGATGCCGGGCTGGAGCGAGTCGACCCTGGGCGTGAAAACCCTGGAAGAGCTGCCGCAAGCCGCGCGCAACTACATCAAGCGTATCGAGGAGCTGGTCGGCGCGCCGATCGACATCATCTCGACCGGCCCGGACCGCAACGAGACCATCGTGCTGCGTCATCCGTTTGCCTGATCGGCCGCTTCGGTAGCTGATTGAACGCCGCGTTCCCGCAAGGGAACGCGGCGTTTTTGTTTCTGTATGGCAGTACTGTCGAGTCTCTGTGGGAGCGGGTTTACCCGCGAATGCGGCGGTGAATCCAGCATTGCATTCGCGGGTAAACCCGCTCCCACAGAGATGTTGCTTTGCTTTCAACTCTGTCACAGGTACAGATGCCGCCCGACCTGGCATTTTTACCTGCTGCCTTCGGCACAACCCTTGCTGTAAGAAGTTTCTGACGATGCCATCAAAGTAATGGCGCCAGAAACACGAGGGTTACAACGTGTCTGCCATCCTTTCACTGTTACGAAGCCGCCTCTTGCGGCCTGTGTTTGTTGCGCTTGGTATCGCTCTTCTGGTGCAGGTGCTGGTCGCCGTTGCACTGACACGGAGCACGGTCACCGCCCTGGAGGCCGATTTGGGGGCGCGCCTGGGCAACGACAGCCAGAAACTGGCCGCCGAACTCGAGCAGGCCGGGCAGGATGTCCGCGCCGGGCTCGACAGCCTGTCGGCCAGTACCCGCCAGCGCCTAAGCGCCGGCCTTTCCGAGCGGCTGCAGGCCGAGCAGCAGCAATTGCGCGCCACCTTGGAAAAGAACCTCAAGGATTCGGCCAACGACATGGCCGAGCTGCTGGCCTCGGTAGCGCCGCGGGCGATCTGGGACAACGACGTGCCGACGCTGTCGGACTTCGCCCGCCGTGCCCAGCGCAATCCCAACGTGCTGTTCGTCATCTATGACGACGCCCAGGGCCAGCACCTGACCCGCTACCTCAACCGGCAGAACCCGATCAACCAGGCGTTGATGGACAAGGGGCAGGGCGAGCGGGCGCTGGACAAGGTGCTGGATGCCGCACGCAAGGACCCGTCGGTGTACTACGTCGAGGCCTCGATCAACCCCAACGGTGCCGAGATCGGCAAGGTGCTGATGGGCGTCTCCACCGCGGGCGTCGACCAGGAGCTCAAGGCCCTCGACCAGCGCTTCGCCGCACTGATCGCCAGCGGCGAGCAACTGGTCGGCGACAGCCTGGTGGCTGCCGCCGCCGACAGCGGCAAGGCCCTGCGCGCGCGGTTGGAGACGGCCCAGAACAGCGCCACGGCGATGCAGGCCAATACCGCGCAGACCGTGCGCGATGCCGCCGCCGAGCTGCGCTGGCGCATCGGCCTGGGCCTGGTGCTGGTCGGCTTGGGCGTGCTGCTGGTGGTGGCGGTGGTGCTCGGGCGCCGGGTACTGAGCAAGCTCGGCCTGCTGATCGCCGCGCTGAACGACCTGGCCGCGGGCGAGGGCGACCTGACCAAGCGGGTCAAGCTCGACAGCCGTGACGAGATCGGTGACATGGCCTCGGCGGTCAACCGCTTCGTCGACAAGCTCCAGCCCATCGTTCGCGAGGCCGGTGAGGTGGCACAGCGCACTGGCGTGGAGATCGGCAGCATGGCCCAGCGCAACGCGGGGGCCGATGCTGCCGCTGCGCTGCAGCGCGACGAAGTGGCGGCCAGCCTGCGCGACCTGTCGAGCATGGCCGACGAGGCCCAGGCCGAGAGCCATGCCATGCAGGCGGCGTTGCAGCAGGTGGTGGACATTCGCCAGGCCACCGATGAGAACAGCCGCGCCTCTACCCAGCTGGCGCGGTTGATCGAGAACCTGGCCGGTGAGGTACAGACCGGCTCCCAGGTGATCGAGCGGCTGGCCAAGCAGAGCGAACAGATCGAGGTGGTGTTGACGGTGATCCATGGTATCGCCGAGCAGACCAATCTGTTGGCGCTGAACGCCGCCATCGAGGCGGCGCGGGCCGGGGAAACCGGGCGCGGCTTCGCCGTGGTGGCCGACGAGGTGCGGGCGCTGGCGAGCAAGACGCAGAGTTCGACCGGGGATATCCAGTCGCATATCGCCGCCTTGCAGCAGGGGGCCAAGGAGGCGGTGGCGACCATCAGCCAGGCTGGGCGCCAGGCCAGCGAGGGCCTGCTGGTGCTGCGCGACAACGAGCGGCGCCAGCAGTCGGTGCAGGCGGCAGTGGAACAGGTGCATGCGGCGATCGGCCTGGCCACCCGTGCGGCGGAGCAGCAGGCCAATGGCGCGCAGGCGGTACGTGGGCGGGTGGAGAACATCCATGCCCAGGCTGAGCGTTCGGCCGAGGTAGTGATGCAGACCACGGCCAGCAGCAAGGTGCTGGACGACCTGGCGGCGCAGTTGCGGGCCAGCCTGGGGCAGTTCAGGGCCTGATATTGCGCCTTTATAGCGCCTGCGTTGGGCAATGTCCGTTGCCGAACGCCCATGAAAAAGCCCTGCCGAAGCAGGGCTTTTCTTGTGTCAGGCTCAGCCCTTGTAGGCAGCGACCGACTTGGTGATCGCGGCACGGGCGGCGTCGGCGCCTTCCCAGCCTTCGATCTTGACCCATTTGCCCTTCTCGAGATCCTTGTAGTTCGCGAAGAAGTGCTCGATCTGCTGGATCAGCAGGGCTGGCAGGTCGGTGTATTCCTTCACGTCAACGTACAGCTGGCTCAGCTTGTCGTGCGGAACAGCGATGACCTTGGCGTCGCCGCCGCCGTCGTCGGTCATGTTCAGGATGCCGACCGGACGGGCGCGGATCACCGAGCCTGGGGCAACCGGGTACGGGGTAACGACCAGCACGTCCAGCGGATCACCGTCGTCGGCCAGGGTGTTGGGGATGTAGCCGTAGTTGGCCGGGTAGAACATCGGGGTGGCCATGAAACGGTCGACGAACAGGGCATCGCTGTCCTTGTCGATCTCGTACTTGATCGGCGCGTGGTTGGCCGGGATTTCGATGGCGACGTAGATGTCGTTCGGCAGGTCTTTGCCGGCTGGAATCTTGCTGTAGCTCATTGGGCAATGCCCCCGTGTTTGAACAAAAAAGTGGCGGCGATTATAGGCACATTCCCACGGTGGGTGCCACGTCCGGCCTGATGTGCGGGCGTTCAGGCGTGGCTTTCGCGATAGTCCGGGTGTTCGGCCTGAAGGTGCATCAGACGCTCGAGCGGATCCTGGCGATAGAACAGCGACAGCTGCTGGTAGACCTGCGGGTAAGCCTGGTGCAGCAGATCGGGGGCGCTGAAGAAGTATTCACTGGTGACGGCAAAGAACTCGGCAGGGTTTTCCGCGGCGTAGGGATCGATGGCCGTTTCGGCGTCCGGGTCGGCATCGAGCTGGCGATTCATCGCGTCATAGGCCTGCTGCATGGCCTGGGCCCAGTCCTCGACGCGCATGCCGTGGTGCAGGGGCGGCAGGCCGTTGGCGTCGCCGTTGAGCATGTCCAGCTTGTGCGCCAGCTCGTGGATCACCAGGTTGTAGGCTTCCCAGCCGCCGCTGGCCAGGACCCCGGGCCAGGCCAGGATCACCGGGCCCTGCTGCCAGGCTTCGCCACTGTGCTCGGCATCCCACACGTGCTCGACGCCGCTGGCGTCGCGGTGGCGCTGAGGGCTCTTGAAGTCGTCGGGGTAGAGGATGATCTCGTGGAAGCCCTGGTACCAGTTCAGCTCGCCCAGGTGCAGCAGCGGCAATTGGGCCTGGGCGGCGAGGAACAGGCGCTGCTCGTCGTCCAGCTCGACGCCCGGCAGGGTAGTCAGGTGCTTGTCATGCAGGAACAGCACGCTGGCTTCACGCAGCCAGCGGTCTTCCTCGTCGCTGATACCATCCAGCAGCGGCAGGCGCTCGCGGACCACCTGCCACATGCGCGGGTCGACTGGATAACGGGCCAGGGTGCGCCGGCGGCGCCAGGCGCTGAAGGACCACATGCGCCGCTCAGTGGGCCTTGGCCGTACGGCCCAGGCGACCGCGCAACAGGCCGAGGATCATCGGCACCAGCGACAGGATGATGATGGCGACGACCATCAACGACAGGTGCTGCTTGATGAACGGTACGTTGCCGAAGAAGTAGCCCAGGGTCACCAGGCCACCTACCCACAGCAGCGAGCCGGCCACGCTGAAGGCCAGGAAACGCGGGTAGTGCATGTGGGCGATACCGGCGACGAACGGCGCGAAAGTGCGCAGGATCGGCAGGAAGCGCGCCAGGGTGACGGTCTTGCCGCCATGGCGTTCATAGAACTCGTGGGTGCGCTGCAGGTAGTCCTGGCGGAAGATCTTCGAGTTGGGGTTGCGGAACAGGCGTTCGCCCGCCGTGCGCCCGATCACGTAGTTGGTGCTGTCGCCGAGGATAGCTGCGGTCATCAGCAGGCCGGCCAGCAGCACCGGATCCATGCCGCCACCGGCGGCCACGGCGCCGGCGATGAACAGCAGCGAGTCGCCCGGCAGGAACGGCATCACCACCAGGCCGGTCTCGCAGAAGATCACGGCGAAGAGGATGGCATAGATCCAGGGACCGTAGTTGTTGACCAGCAGATCGAGGTAGGCATCGAGATGCAGGATGAGGTCCAGCGGGTTGAAATCCATGTACAGCACCTGTGTTCTTGACCCGCTACTACGGGCGCGCGATGACGGACAGCGCCATGGTTGGGGAAGGTTTACCGGCTAGGCGGGTAACTTTTCGCACATGACAGGAAGGGGATTATACGGCGAAGTCCGGATTGTGCCCGGAGAGTTTGTAGCGAGGGGTTACGACTCTTTCAGACCAGGCGCATTCTCTGTAGGAGCGGCCTTGTGCCGCGAAAGGGCTGCGGAGCAGCCCCGGCGATTGTTGGTGCATCCAAAATCCCGGGGCCGCTTCGCAGCCCTTTCGCGGCACAAGGCCGCTCCTACAGGCGTACGTGTACGGTCATCTTGTATGCCGATGGCCCCGTGCATCGCTCAATCCTGACTGATCGGCAAGATATAGTTCTCGAACTCGGTGTCCTTGCGAAAACCCATGGACTCATAAGTCTTGCGCGCCACTTCGTTGTCGCTGCTGGTGGACACGCGCATGCGCACGGCGTTGGATTGCTTGGCCATCTTCTTGGCCTCGCGCATCAGGTTGTCCGCTACCAGCATGCGTCGTGAGTCCTCGGCCACGTAGATGTCATTGAGGATCCACACGCGCTTGAGTGACAGCGAGGAGAAGCTCGGGTACAGCTGGCAGAAGCCCAGCAGGCGATCATCGCCGTCATCCGGCAGGGCCAGGTAGATAATCGACTCTTTACGCTTGAGGCGCTTCTCGAGGAAGGATCGTGAGCTGTCCGGGTAAGGCAATTGCCCATAAAACTCGCGATATTTCACGAACAGCGGGGTGAGCAGGTCGAGGTGTTCCAAGGTTGCCTGGATGATGCGCATGGGCGGGCCTCTGAGTCCATTGGGGATACGGCGGATTGCCTGCAGCGTCCTCTGGCATGCTGCCTAAAGCAGGCCAGAAGCGCAATCCGCCTTCCGTGACATGTTGTTTACCCTTCACCGAGCAGGAAGTTTGAGCTTTTTCCGGCAGAGTCTTCACTGTCGATACTATGGACCTCTGCTTCGTCCTTCAGATTCACCCCCGAGAGCTGGCGTCGGCACGCTTCGCGCATCAGGTACAGCAGGCGGTGGGCGGCCATGCCGTAGCTCAGGCCTTCCAGGCGCACGTTGGAAATGCAGTTGCGGTAGGCGTCGGTCAAGCCGACCTTGGGCGCGTAGGTGAAGTACAGCCCCAGGCTGTCGGGCGAACTCAAGCCCGGGCGTTCGCCGATCAACATGACTGTCATGCGTGCGCCAAGCAGCTCACCGACTTCGTCGGCCACCGCGACCCGGCCTTGCTCCACCAATATAACCGGGGCGCTGGTCCAGCCATCGGCGGCGGCCTGCTCCTCGAAGCGGCTCAGGAAGGGCAGGGTGTGGCGGTGCACGGCCAACGCCGACAGACCATCGGCGACGACGATCGCCAGGTCTACGCCGCCGGGGTTGGCCTGGGCATGCTCGCGCAGGCGCTGCGCCGAGTCCTCGTGCAGGCGCCGGCCAAGGTCCGGGCGTTGCAGGTACTGATGGCGGTCGCTGGCGGCGCTGTGCAGCAGCAGGCTGTCGCGGCCGCGCTCGCCAAGCTGCTGGCGCAGGCCGACGTGGTCGAACGGCAGATGCACGGCATCGCGGGCCTGGGCGTGGGCGAACTGGAAGTCCAGCTGGGCGCCGGTCGGCAGGCTGATGCCGGTGCGGCCGAGGGCGATGCGCGCCGGGGTGAGGTTGCGCAGGGCCAGCCAGGGATTGTCCGGAGTGGGGGTGTGTCGTTCCATGGTCACCTCTAGGCCAGCTGTGCCAGGGCCTGGCGGAAGGCTGGCGGCAGGTTGTCGCCGAAGCGGATGCGGCCGTCGGCCTGGGTGAAGATGCCGGTGCGCTCCAGCCACGCCTCGAATTCCGGCCCGGGCTTCAGGCCCAGGGTCTGGCGCGCGTAGAGCGCGTCGTGGAACGAGGTGGTCTGGTAGTTGAGCATGATGTCGTCGGAGCCGGGGATGCCCATGATGAAGTTGATCCCGGCCACGCCCAGCAGGGTCAGCAGGGTGTCCATGTCGTCCTGGTCGGCCTCGGCGTGGTTGGTGTAGCAGATGTCGCAGCCCATCGGCACGCCCAGCAGCTTGCCGCAGAAGTGGTCCTCGAGACCGGCGCGGATGATCTGCTTGCCGTTGTACAGGTATTCCGGGCCGATGAAGCCGACCACTGTGTTGACCAGGAACGGCTTGAAGTGGCGGGCCACGGCGTAGGCGCGGGTCTCGCAGGTCTGCTGGTCGACGCCGTGGTGGGCGTTGGCCGACAACGCGCTGCCCTGGCCGGTCTCGAAGTACATCAGGTTCTGCCCGAGCGTGCCGCGCTTGAGCGACAGGCCCGCCTCGTAGCCTTCCTGGAGCACGTTGAGGTTGATGCCGAAGCCGGCGTTGGCCGCCTCGGTGCCGGCGATGGACTGGAACACCAGGTCCAGCGGCACGCCACGGTTGATCGCCTCGATCGAGGTGGTGACGTGGGTCAGCACACAGGACTGGGTGGGGATGTCGTAGCGCTGGATGATCGCGTCGAGCATCTCCAGCAGTGCGCAGATCGAGGCGATGCTGTCGGTGGCCGGGTTGATGCCGATCATGGCGTCGCCGTTGCCGTACAGCAGGCCGTCGAGGATGCTCGCGGCGATGCCGGCCGGTTCGTCGGTCGGGTGGTTGGGCTGCAGGCGCGTCGACAGCCGCCCGCGCAGCCCCATGGTGCCGCGAAAGGCGGTGACCACGCGGATTTTCTGCGCCACCAGCACCAGGTCCTGCACGCGCATGATCTTCGATACCGCCGCCGCCATTTCCGGCGTCAGGCCTGGCGCCAGGGCGCGCAGGCTGTGCTCGTCGGCCTGCTCGCCCAGCAGCCAGTCGCGCAGGCCGCCGACGGTCAGGTGGCTGACAGCGGCGAAGGCCTGCGCATCGTGGGTGTCTATGATCAGGCGGGTGACTTCGTCCTGTTCATAAGGAATCAGCGCCTCGCTGAGGAAGTGCTTGAGCGGGATGTTGGCCAGGGCCATCTGCGCCGCCACCCGCTCGCCGTCGTTGCTGGCGGCGACCCCCGCCAGGTAGTCGCCCGAACGCGCCGGGCTGGCCTTGGCTATCACCTCTTTGAGGCTGTCGAAGCGGTAGACCTGGTGGCCCACCGTATGCGTGAAACTTGCCATACAGAATCTCCAGGGCGCCGCAGGCCTGGCCTGCGGCGCAAGTCGGCGATCAGTGCAGGGCCTCTTCGGCCTTCTGGATCGCGGCGAATTCCTCTTCCGGGGTACCAGCCACCAGGTGGTGACGGCTGTAGAAAGCAAAGTAGGCAATTAATACTGCATAGATCACCGCAGCGCCAATCACCACCCGCGGATCGACCAGGAACCCGGCGACCACGGCGATGCAGGCCAGCACCAGGGCCACGCCCGAGGTGAAGATGCCGCCGGGGGTGCGGTACGGGCGCTCCATTTTCGGGCGACGGATACGCAGGGTGATGTGCGCGGCCATCATCAGCACGTAGGACAGCGTGGCGCCGAACACCGCCACCAGGATCAGCAGGTCGCCCTGGCCAGTCAGCGACAGGGCGAAGCCGATGATGCCGGGGATCACCAGGGCCAGTACCGGGGCCTTGCTCTTGTTGGTTTCCGACAGCTTGCGCGGCAGGTAGCCGGCACGGGAAAGCGCGAAGATCTGCCGCGAATAGGCATAGATGATCGAGAAGAAGCTGGCGATCAGGCCGGCCAGGCCCACCAGGTTGACGAAGCCGCCCATCCAGGTGGAGCCGCCGTAGGCCTTGGACAGCGCCTCGACCAGCGGGTTGCCCGAGGCTTTCAGGGCCTCTGAGCCGGCGCCGCCGGGGCCGACCACCAGGATCAGCAGGGCGAAGGCCAGCAGCACCAGCATCGCGCCGATCAGGCCGCGGGGCAGGTCGCGTTTCGGGTTCTTGGTCTCTTCGGCGGCCAGCGGTACGCCCTCGACCGCGAGGAAGAACCAGATTGCGTAGGGAATCGCCGCCCACACGCCGACATAGCCGAACGGCAGGAAGCTGCTGGCACCCACGGCGTCAGTCTTGGCGATGTCGAACAGGTTGGCTGCATCGAAATGGGGCACCATGCCGATCAGGAACACCGCCAGGGCGATGGCGGCGACGGCGGTGATGATGAACATCAGCTTCAGCGCCTCGCCCACCCCGAAGATGTGGATGCCGATGAACACGATGTAGAAGGCCAGGTAGATCATCCAGCCGCCGATACCGAACAGCGACTGGCAGTAGGCGCCGATGAACACGGCGATGGCTGCGGGGGCAATGGCGTACTCGATGAGGATCGCCGTGCCGGTGAGGAACCCGCCCCAGGGGCCAAAGGCGCTGCGGGCAAAGCCATAGCCGCCGCCGGCGGTGGGGATCATCGACGACAGTTCCGCCAGGGAGAAGCACATGCACAGGTACATGGTGGCCATCAGCAGGGTGGCGAGGAACATGCCGCCCCAGCCACCCTGGGCCAGGCCGAAGTTCCAGCCGGCATAGTCGCCGGAGATCACGTAGGCCACGCCCAGGCCCACCAGCAGGACCCAGCCGGCGGCGCCTTTCTTCAGTTCACGTTGCTGGAAATAGTCCGATCCGACTTTTTCGAAGTCGACGGAGGAACTCGCCGGCGCGCTGCCGGAATGATCGCTTGGCATAGGGTTCACCTGTTGTTTTTCTTAGGTTGCCGGAGGGACTGCCGGCCCTTGGTGATTTTTACTGCAGGAAGCGAGCCAGAGCCTTTGGGGCCGCTTTGCGGCCTTTTCCGGCCGGTCCGACGCCTCGGCAAGGCCGCTCCTACATGGGATCGCGTTGTTTCTGTAGGAGCGGCCTCGCCGGGGCGCCGGACCGGCCGGAAAGGGCTGCGCAGCAGCCCCTGGGGCCTGTTTAGAAGAAGCCCAGCGGGTTGATGTCGTAGCTCACCAGCAGGTTCTTGGTCTGCTGGTAGTGGTCGAGCATCATCTTGTGGGTTTCACGGCCGACGCCGGACTTCTTGTAGCCACCGAACGCGGCGTGCGCCGGGTACAGGTGGTAGCAGTTGGTCCACACGCGGCCGGCCTTGATACCGCGGCCCATGCGGTAGGCGCGGTTGATGTCGCGGGTCCACACGCCGGCACCGAGGCCGAACTCGGTGTCGTTGGCGATGGCCAGGGCCTCGGCTTCGTCCTTGAAGGTGGTGACGCTGACCACCGGGCCGAAGATTTCTTCCTGGAACACGCGCATCTTGTTGTTGCCCTTGAGCAGGGTCGGCTGGATGTAGTACCCGCTGGCCAGCGCGCCTTCGAGCTGCTCCACCTTGCCGCCGGTGAGCAGCTCGGCGCCTTCTTCCTGGGCAATCTTCAGGTACGACTGGATCTTTTCGAACTGCTGCTGGGATGCCTGGGCGCCGACCATGGTGTCGGTGTCCAGCGGGTCGCCGCGCTTGATCTGCAGGACCTTCTTCATCACCACTTCCATGAACTGCGGGTAGATCGACTCCTGCACCAGGGCGCGCGACGGGCAGGTGCATACTTCACCCTGGTTGAAGAACGCCAGCACCATGCCTTCGGCGGCCTTGTCGATGAAGGCCGGCTCGGCCTGCATGATGTCCTCGAAGTAGACGTTGGGCGACTTGCCACCCAGCTCGACGGTGGACGGGATGATGTTCTCGGCGGCGCATTTCATGATATGCGCGCCGACCGGGGTGGAGCCGGTGAAGGCGATCTTGGCGATGCGCTTGCTGGTGGCCAGGGCTTCACCGGCCTCGCGGCCATAGCCTTGCACCACGTTGAGCACGCCTTTGGGCAGCAGGTCGCCGATCAGCTCCAGCAGCACGGTGATGCCCAGCGGCGTCTGCTCGGCAGGCTTGAGCACCACGCAGTTGCCGGCGGCCAGGGCCGGGGCCAGCTTCCAGGCGGCCATCAGCAGCGGGAAGTTCCACGGGATGATCTGCCCGACCACGCCCAGTGGCTCGTGGATGTGATAAGCCACGGTGGATTCGTTGATCTCGGCGGCGCCGCCTTCCTGGGCGCGGATGCAGCCGGCGAAGTAGCGGAAGTGATCGACCGCCAGCGGGATGTCGGCGTTGAGGGTTTCGCGGATCGGCTTGCCGTTGTCCCAGGTCTCGGTGATGGCCAGCAGTTCGAGGTTCTGCTCGATGCGATCGGCGATGCGCAGCAGGACGTTGGAGCGGTCCTGCACCGAGGTGCGGCCCCAGGCGTCGGCGGCGGCATGGGCGGCGTCGAGGGCCTTTTCGATGTCTTCGGCGCTGGAGCGGGGGAACTCGGCGATCGCCTGGCCGTTCACCGGCGAGGTGTTGGTGAAGTACTCACCCTTTACCGGAGGAACGAACTCACCACCGATGTAGTTGCCGTAGCGGCTCTTGAAGGAAACCTTCGCGCCCTCGGTACCGGGATGTGCGTAACGCATGGTGTGTCTCCTGGTCGTTGTGATTGTTGCGGAGTTTCCTAGCGTAGAGCAAAGGTCGGGCCAGCGCCTGGAGGTCCTTGTGTATCAATGACTTGGGTCAAGGGCGGTAAGCGGTTGGCCATGCTCTGTGCCAAGGCCGGTACGGCCTGGGTGACACTTTGTACCGTTTGCGACACGGGTCGTGACCGCAGGGTCAGTGCACCATTGCAAAGCGTTCCCGCCTGGAGGATGCTGGCGACACGCTCTATCTGCGGAGAACAACTACAAATGCAGAGCAACCCGTTCAGCCGCCATGCCCAGCAAGTGCTCACGGTCGCCCACGGCCAGGCCAGCGGGCCGGGCAGCGACCCGTCGATCGCCCGCTCCTGGCTGCGCTGCCTGGAGGACTACCACCTCGACCCGGCACGGGCCCAGGCCCCGGTGGTGCTCGAGCACGGCCGCCTGCTGGAGAGCCGCGAGCGCCTGCGCCAGGTGCTGCAGATCGCCGACAACGAGATGAACAGCCTGCACCAGCAGCTCTCCGGCAGCGGGCACGCGGTGTTGCTGACCGACGCCCGCGGGGTGATCCTCAACTGCGTCACCGCTCCCGGCGAGCGGCGCATCTTCGAGCGCGCCGGGCTGTGGCTTGGCGCCGACTGGAGCGAAGCCCGCGAGGGCACCAACGGCATCGGCACCTGCCTGGTCGAGCGCCAGGCCCTGACCATTCACCAGGACGAGCACTTTCGTGGCCGCCATACCGGCCTGACCTGCTCGGCCAGCCCGGTATTCGACCCCCACGGTGAACTGCTGGGGGTACTCGACGTGTCATCGGCACGGCCGGATGTTTCGCGCCAGAGCCAGTTCCACACCATGGCCCTGGTCAACCTGTCGGCGAAGATGATCGAAAGCTGTTATTTCCTGCGTCATTTCGAGCAGCAGTGGCTGCTGCGCTTCCACCTGCAGGCCGAGTCGGTCGGCCTGTTCAGCGAAGGGTTGCTTGCCGTCGATGGCGACGGGCGGATTTGCGCCGCCAACCAGAGCGCCTTGAACCTGCTGGGGACCATCCGAGGCGGCGTGCTGGGCAAGCCACTGGACAGGTTCTTCGCCTGCAGCCACGACGAGCTGTTCAGTCGCGCCACGCCCCAGGGCAGCAGCGCCTGGCCGCTGCACACCCGCGATGGCCGCCAGGTGTTCGCCAGCTTGCGCGGCCAGGCCCGAACGCCGGTGTGGTCAGTGCCGGTGGCCTTGCCCCGGGCCAGCGACCCCGGCATCTGCCTGCTCGACCCGGCCCTGCGCGAGGACTTTCGCCGCGCCGTGCGGGTGTTCGAGCGTGATGTGCCGCTGCTGCTGCGCGGCGAGACCGGCTGCGGCAAGGAGGCCTTCGCCCAGGCCGTGCACCAGGCCAGCTCGCGCCGGCACAAGCCGTTCGTGGCGATCAACTGCGCGTCGATTCCCGAGAGCCTGATCGAGAGCGAGCTGTTCGGCTATCGCGGCGGCAGCTTCACCGGCGCGCGCAAGGAGGGCATGCGCGGCAAGCTGTTGCAGGCCGATGGCGGCACCTTGCTGCTGGATGAGATCGGCGATATGCCGCTGGCGCTACAGACCCGCCTGCTGCGGGTGCTCGAAGAACGCCAGGTGGTGCCCATCGGTGGCGAGCCGCAGGCGGTGGATGTGCGGATCGTCAGCGCCACCCACCGTGACCTGCTGGAACGGGTTGAACAGGGGGGCTTTCGCGAAGATCTCTATTACCGCCTCAATGGCCTCGAGGTTGCACTGCCGGCGCTGCGCGAGCGTAGCGACAAGGCGCAGTTGCTCGATTTCCTGCTGGCGCAGGAGGCCGAGGGCCAACCCGTTGGCCTCGACCCGGCCGCCCGCCAGGCACTGCTGGACTTCACCTGGCCGGGTAACGTGCGGCAGATGAGGAATGTGCTGCGTACGCTGGTGGCGTTGTGCGAAGGTGCGCACATCGAGTTTTCCGATCTCCCTGCAATTGTCCGCCATGGCGCGCCCTCTGTAGGAGCGGCCTTGTGCCGCGAAAGGGCCGCAGAGCGGCCCCAGGATCCTGACCATATCGCTGAAATCGCCGGGGCCGCTGCGCAGCCCTTTCGCGGCACAAGGCCGCTCCTACACGCCGAGCGCGATGCATTGCTCGCCGTACTGGAGGCAAACCGCTGGCACTTGACCCGCGTCGCCGAACACCTGGGCATCAGCCGCAATACCTTGTATCGAAAACTGCGCAAACACGGCATCGCCAGGGCTGGTTGAGCGAAACAGCGAGTGCGATTTCCCTCGCCCTGGGCTACCCTGCCTCGACGTTTTGCGAGGTCGATCATGCACATTCATATTCTCGGTATTTGCGGCACTTTCATGGGTTCGCTGGCGGTGCTGGCCAAGGAACTGGGCCACCGCGTCACCGGCTCCGATGCCAACGTCTATCCCCCGATGAGCACCCAGCTCGAGGCCCAGGGCATCGAGCTGACCCAGGGCTACGACCCGGCCCAGCTGGAGCCGGCACCTGACCTGGTGGTGATCGGCAACGCCATGTCGCGGGGCAACCCGGCGGTGGAGTACGTGCTGAACAAGGGCCTGCCCTATGTGTCCGGCCCGCAGTGGCTGGCCGACCATGTGCTGCAGGGCCGCTGGGTGCTGGCCGTGGCCGGTACCCATGGCAAGACCACCACCAGCAGCATGCTGGCCTGGGTCCTGGAACATGCCGGCATGAGCCCGGGCTTCCTGATCGGCGGCGTGCCGCAGAACTTCTCGGTGTCGGCGCGCCTGGGCGGCACACCGTTCTTCGTGGTCGAGGCCGACGAATACGACAGCGCCTTCTTCGACAAGCGCTCGAAGTTCGTGCACTACCACCCGCGCACCGCGATCCTCAACAACCTCGAGTTCGATCACGCGGACATCTTCCCGGACCTGGCGTCCATCGAGCGGCAGTTCCACCACCTGGTGCGCACCATCCCGAGCGAAGGCCTGGTCATCCACCCGACCACCGAGCAGGCGCTGGAGCGAGTGATCGGCATGGGCTGCTGGACCCCGGTGCAGACCACCGGAGCTGGTGGCCAGTGGCAGGCGCGCCTGCTCAGCGCCGACGGTTCGCGCTTCGAGGTGCTGTTCGAGGACGAGGCGCAAGGCGTGGTGGACTGGGCCCTGACTGGCCAGCACAACGTTGCCAACGCCCTGGCCACCCTGGCGGCCGCCCGCCATGTGGGTGTGGCCCCGGCCATGGGCATCGAGGGCCTGAGCGCGTTCAAGAGCGTCAAACGGCGTATGGAGAAGATCGCCGAAGTTCAAGGCGTGACCATCTACGATGACTTCGCCCACCACCCGACTGCCATTGCCACCACCCTCGATGGCCTGCGCAAGCGCGTTGGCGAGGCGCCGGTGATTGCGGTGATCGAGCCGCGCTCCAACTCCATGAAGCTTGGCGCCCACCGCGATGGCCTGCCGGAAAGCGTCAACGACGCCGACCAGGTGATCTGGTACGCGCCGCCCAACCCTGGGCTGGGACCTGGCGGGCACCGCCGCGCAGTGCAAGGTGCCGAGCGTGGTGGCCGACAGCCTCGAAGCCATCATCGAGCGCATCAAGGGCCAGGCCCGCCCGGGCACCCATGTGGTGATCATGAGCAACGGCGGCTTCGGCGGCCTGCACGGCAAGCTGGCCGAGGCGCTGAAGTGAGCGGGCCGGAACGCATCACCCTGGCCATGACCGGCGCCTCCGGGGCGCAGTATGGCCTGCGTCTGCTCGATTGCCTGGTGCGCGAGGACCGCGAGGTGCACTTCCTCATCTCCAAGGCCGCGCAGTTGGTGATGGCCACCGAGACCGACGTGCTGCTGCCGGCCAAGCCCCAGGCCATGCAGGCGTTCCTCACCGAGTACACCGGCGCGGCCGACGGGCAGATCCGCGTGTACGGCAAGGAGGACTGGATGTCGCCGGTGGCCTCGGGCTCCGGCGCGCCGGCGGCGATGGTGGTGGTGCCCTGTTCCACCGGCACCCTGTCGGCGATCGCCACGGGTGCCTGCAACAACCTGATCGAGCGCGCCGCCGACGTGACCCTCAAGGAACGTCGGCAACTGATCCTGGTGCCGCGCGAGGCGCCGTTCTCCACCATCCACCTGGAGAACATGCTCAAGCTGTCGCAGATGGGCGCGGTGATCCTGCCGGCGGCACCGGGGTTCTATCACCAGCCGCAGAGCATCGACGACCTGGTCGATTTCGTCGTGGCGCGCATCCTCAACCTGCTGAACATCCCGCAGGACATGCTGCCGCGCTGGGGCGAGCATCACTACGGGGTCGATGATTGAAGCGGGTGTTGGCGGGGCTGGTGATACTGGCCCTGCTCGGCGGCTGCGCCACGGTGCGCACCCTCGATGCCAACAAGCCGGGGGCGCCGGTGGTGTATGCCGGAACGCGGCTTGACCTGTACGTGATCAATGGCGGTTGTTGTCCCGAAGATCGCTTCGGCGCCGAGGCGCCGGCTTATCCGGGGTTGGACCTGCCGGGGAGCGCGTTGCTGGATACCTTGTTGCTGCCGCTGTCGTTGTTGACTGCGGCGGGGGTGGGTTTCAACGCCACCGGTGGTCTGTAATAAAGCAATCGCGGGGCAAGCCCGCTCCCACGCCCTTGAACGATACCCGGAGCGTGGGAGCGGGCTTGCCCCGCGATGAGGCCGGCATTGGCGACTTATTTCTTGCCGAGTTTTCGCAACTCGTCCGACTCGACCACCCGAATCCCGTCTTCCTCTTCCAGCGCCAGGCGCCACAGCGCCCGGGCCAGGGTGCAGGCCTCGATGCCCCGGTACTTGCCCGGTATCAGACGGGCAAACGGCGCCGCCATGCGCTCACCCAGGCGCGGCTCTATGCGCTCTCCGAGCAATAGCGAAGGCCGCACGATGGTCAACTGCGGCCAGTCCTGCTGCTTGAGCGCCTCTTCCATCTCGCCCTTGACCCGGTTGTAGAAGACCGACGATTTCGGATCGGCGCCCAGGGCGCTGATCACCAGCAGGTGGCGCGCACCCATCTCGCGGGCACGCTTGCTGAAGGCCACGACCATGTCCAGGTCGACGGCGCGGAAGGCGTTTTCCGAGCCTGCCTGCTTGAGCGTGGTGCCCAGGCAGCAGAAGGCGATATCGACACGACCGGCCAGTTGCGGGAGAAACACGGCCGGATCGCCCACCGGGTTTTCCAGGTGCGGATGCTCGGCCAGGGGGCGGCGGGTCGGTGCCAGCACGCGGCTGATGGTGGGCTCGTTGAGCAGGCGATCCAGCAGGTGTTCACCCGTCAGACCCGTGGCACCGGCAAGCAGGACATGTTGAGGCGTCAGGTACATGGTGTCTCTCCCTCGTTACTACACAGCTTAGTGGGCGCCAGGTTTTTTTGCCTGTTCCCCCGAAGCTGGCTGGGCTTCATTGCGCAGGGCTTGCTCGGCCTGTTGGTGGCGCAGGCGCTGCCAGTGGCTGATCACTGGCGGCGGCGCCCAGAGCTGTGGCTCCGAGGCTTCGAAGCCCTCCCTTCGTTCTCTTTCGGCAACGCTTTGCCGCGCCAGTTCAAACGCCTGTTTCAGGTCGTCGGTCTGGTTCAGCGCCTGGGCGAACAGGGCGTCGCCGAAGTAGGTGAAGTCGGCCTCTTCCGAGCAGCCGAACGACACCCGGTCGGGGCGCGCGGCGGTCATGACCAGGGTGCGGTCGTCCTTGAGCGGGGCGATATAGCCACCGGAATAACAGGCGGAGATGACGATCACCTTGTCGCGGTCCTTCAGTGGTGCCAGGGCGCTGGCCAGTTCGTCGGCGGACAGGTCGGCCAGTTGCAGGCGCGGCTGGTCGAGCACCAGTTGGTGGTCATGGCTGCCGTGGCTGGTCAAGTAGATGAACACCAGGTCCTCCGGGCCGCTGCGCTCGGCCAGGGTACGGGCGGCACGGGTGATGTTCTCGCGTGTGGCCATGGGGCGGTCGGCCAGATGGTCGCGATGATTGACCAGGGTCACCTGGCCGTGGGCGCCGAAGCGCACCTTGAGCATGTTGCTGACATAGTCGGCCTCACGCAGGAACACGCTTTGCTGGCCGTCACCGGCCACCACCAGGCTGTACAGCTGCACAGGCGGCACCGACGCAGGCACCTTGGCCAGTGCATCGGCCAGTAGTTTGCCCTGGTTGAGCAGGGCCAGGTCCAGCGGGTCGGGCAGCAGCTTGCCCTGGGTATCGCGCACCCGCACGCCGTTGACCCAGGTGCCGCTCTCGACCCGTCCGTCCGGGTGGGTCAGCTTGCCGCGACCATGGT
Organism: Pseudomonas sp. TE31087; assembly: GCF_057284075.1. Lineage (NCBI taxonomy): Bacteria > Pseudomonadati > Pseudomonadota > Gammaproteobacteria > Pseudomonadales > Pseudomonadaceae > Pseudomonas > Pseudomonas sp. TE31087. The sequence goes on along the minus strand of NZ_JBXVNN010000001.1, from coordinate 3,654,215 downwards.
AGGCGTCGTCGGCAAAACCGCCGACATACTGGCTGCCGTCGGCCAGTTGCAAGGTGCCGCTGCCGGCGAAGCGCCAGTCGCGAAAACCACCCTTGTAGCGGCTGCCGTCGCTGCCCAGCAGTTCGCCCTGGCCGACCAGCGACCCATCCTTGAAGTCGCCGATCCAGACATCGCCGTCGGCGCTCTCGTAGCGACCCCGGCCTTCGAGGCGGTTGTCCTTGAACTCGCCGATGTACTGCTCGCCGTCGGCGCTGTCGTAGGTGCCGGCGCCTTGCAGCTGGCCGTCGATGAAGTGGCCGCCGAACTGGTTGCCGCTGGCGTCGCTGCGCACCCCGGCGCCGTTGGGCTTGCCCTTGGCGAACAGGCCCTGGTAGCGGCTGCCGTCGGCCAGTTCGAGCTGGCCGGCACCTTCGTACTGGTCGTCCTTGAACTGGCCGCGGTAGGTCTGGTCGTTTTGTTTGAGCGTGCCCTCGCCATCGCGGCGGCCATGCTTGAAGGTGCCGGCATAATGGCTGCCGGGGGTGGTCAGGTCGCCCAGGCCCTGGAACAGGCCTTCGCTGAATTGGCCGCGATAGACCTCGCCGTTGCTGCCGTGCCATTCGCCCTGGCCATGCCACTGGCCGTCCTTGAAGGTGCCGGCGTACCAGCTGCCGTTGGGATAGTCGATGCGCCCCTCGCCTTGCAGCAGGCCGTCAACCACCTGGCCGCGGTAGCGGCCGCCGTCGGGCAGCCGGGCGTCCGGGGGCGACAGTGGTTCGCCTTCGCCGCAGGCGGCGAGCAGCAGGATCAGGGTCAGGGGGAGCAGACGGCGCATGGCGGGTTCCGGGACAATCGATGCGCCGAGTATGCCGCAGAATGCGCAGGTGCGTGAATCGGGGCCGCGTGGCGACCCCTGGGGCGGCTCAGACGAAGCAGAGCGACAGCGGTTCGGCGATGTAGGCGGGTTTTTCTTCGCCTTCGATCTCGAGGGTGACGGTGGCCTTGAGCAGCCATTGCCCCGGTTTCTTCTCGGTGGCGTCGGTCAGGTCGACCTTCAGTCGTACCTGGCTGTCGACCTTCACCGGCTGGATGAAGCGCACGCTGTCCAGGCCGTAGTTGACCACCATCTTCAGCCCTTCGGGCAGCACGAGGATGTCTTCCATCAGTTTGGGAATCAACGACAGGGTGAGAAAACCATGGGCGATGGTGGTGCCGAACGGGGTCTTGGCCGCTTTGACCGGGTCGACATGGATGAACTGGAAATCGCCAGTGGCCTCGGCGAACAGGTTGATGCGTTGCTGATCGATCTTCAGCCAGGCGGAACGTCCCAGTTCCTTGCCAACGTACTGCGAAAGCTCTGTAACGGGTACATAGGGCATCGCGACATCTCCAGATTGTCATTTGGTACGAGTGTGCAAGATCAGCACGGCGAACCGTTTCAGTCAAGTTGCCCGCTTTTCGCCGAATATCGCCTTATAGGCAGTTGCTTAGCGTGCTTATAATGGTCGCCATGCTCTGAGGGAGGTCCATATGCTGTTGCGTGGTTTGACCTGGCTGGTGCTGTTCCAGTTGCTGGGAACGGCGATCAACCACCTGTTGCTGCCCATCCTGCCCGGGCCCATCATCGGCCTGTTGCTGCTGATGGCCTTCCTGATGATCCGTGGCGAGGTCGGCCAGCCACTCAACGAGGCCGCCGGCAGCCTGTTGCGCTACCTGCCGCTGCTGCTGGTGCCGCCGGCGGTGGGGGGTGATGGTCTATGCCAGGGACATCGCCGCCGACTTCTGGGCCATTGTCGGAGCCCTGCTGATTTCCTGCCTGCTGACCCTGGTGTTCGTCGGCGTGCTGATGCAGAAGTTGATCCAGCGTCAGGGCAGGCGTGAGGAGCAGCCATGATCCTCGACTGGCACGGCGCGCTCGAGGCGGTCATCCACCATCCGTTGTTCGGCATCGGCATCACCCTGGCCGCCTACCAGCTGGTGCTGGCGGGCTATGAGAGGACCCGCTGGATCTTCCTGCAGCCGGTGCTGGTGTCGATGCTGGTGGTGATCGGCATCCTCCTGGCCTGCGGCATCGACTACGCCGAGTACCGCAAGAGCACCGAGATCATGAACATCCTCCTGGGGCCGGCTACCGTGGCCCTGGCGGTGCCGCTCTACCTCAACCTGCGGCGTATTCGGCAGCTGTTCTGGCCGACATTTACTACGCTGGTAGTCGGAGGCCTGTTCGCCACCGTGGCGTGCCTGGCGCTGGGGTGGTGGTTCGGTGCCGAACACATGATCCTGATGACCATGGCGCCGAAGTCGGTCACTTCGCCGATCGCCATGCTGGTGGCCGAGCAGATCGGCGGGGTGGCGGCCCTGGCCGCGGTGTTCGTGCTGATCACCGGGGTGATCGGCGCGATCTTCGGCCCGGCGCTGTTGACCCGCTGCGGCGTGCTCAGCCCGGAGGCGCGGGGCATGGCGCTGGGGGTGACCGCCCACGCGGTGGGTACCTCGGTGGCCTTGCAGGAAAGTGACGAATGCGGCGCCTTCGCCGCGCTGGCGATGAGCCTGATGGGGGTGGCCACGGCGGTGTTCCTGCCGTTGGCGGTCAGCCTGGTGGCTTGAGGAATCGAGATGACGTTACCGCTGTTTCCCCTCAATACCGTGCTGTTCCCCGGTTGCCTGCTCGACCTGCAGATCTTCGAGGCGCGCTACCTGGACATGATCGGCCGCTGCATGAAGCAGGGCGCCGGTTTCGGCGTGGTGTGCATCCTTGAAGGCGAACAGGTGGGCAAGGCGCCGCCAGTGGTGGCCTCGCTCGGCTGCGAGGCGTTGATCCGCGATTTCGTGCAGCAGGACAACGGCCTGCTGGGCATCCGTGTCGAGGGCGTGCGGCGGTTTCGCGTCGAGCGGACCGAGGTGCAGAAGGACCAGCTGATGCTCGCCGAGGTGCAATGGCTGCCGGACCTGGCGGACAGCCCGTTGTTGGAGCAGGACGACGACCTCCTGGCCCTGCTGCTGGCGTTGGGCGAGCACCCGATGGTCGAAGCGCTGGACATGCCGCGCGACGTGGACGGGCGCCAGTCGCTGGGCAACCAGCTGGCGTACCTGCTGCCGTTCATGGAAGAGGATAAGCTCGGCCTGCTGGCCATCGATTCGCCGCAGCTCAGGCTGGAGGCGATCCAGGCGTTGCTCGAGCGGATCCAGGGCGAGTTGTTCGCCTGATCAGGATTGCCCGCCCAGCGGCCCATGCGATCCCTGTAGGAGCGGCCTTGTGCCGCGAAAGGGGCGCAACGCGGCCCCGGCGATTTTTGCTTTAGCGCTGAAATCCCGGGGCCGCTTCGCAGCCCTTTCGCGGCACAAGGCCGCTCCTACAGGGACTTGCGACTGTATCAATACTGGTAGCGCAACAACGCCTTTGGCAGCGCGTGCAGGGCAAAGAACGCCAGCAACGCGACGCATGCCGGCAGCACCAGCCACCACACCCGTTGCGCCAGCGCCACCAGCGGCTGGCGATGCTGCACCAGGGTCAGGCTCGCCGCGCACACGCAGCACGCCAGCAACGCTCCGGCGAGGATATCGGTTGGCCAGTGCGCGCCCAGGTAAACCCGCGACAAGGCGATCGCCAGCGCCGGCAGGCAGCCCAGCATGACCCAGGTCAGGCGCATGCGCGGCGGCTGCCCGCGTCCGGCCAGCACCGCCAGCACCAGGAAGAAGGCGAATGACGCCGAGCTGTGGCCGCTGGGCATGCTGTAGCTGGTCAGCGGATCGACCAGCACCTCGGGGCGGGCGCGGGCGAACAGCCATTTCAGCGTACCGTTGGCCAAGGCCGTGCCGATCAGCGCGGTGCCGGCGAACAAGGCGTGACGCCATTGCCGGGCCAGCAGCAGCAAGCCGGTGAGCAGGCCGCCCAGGAAGAACTGGGTGCGGAAGTCGCCCAGGCGGGTGACCAGCACCACGGCGCCGTCGATGGCCTGGCTGCGGTGTTCCTGAACCAGGGTCATCACGCCCTGGTCGAACTCGCTCAGGTATGGCCAGCCGATGAACAGCGCGGCCACGGCCAGGCCGCTGAGGGCGGCGATCAGCCGGGTGCCGTGGCGCTGGTCGCGAATGCTGGTGCTCAAGCTCAGGCCGATGAGCACTGCCAGGGTGCCGACGACGATCCCGGCGTCCAGCCAGAACCCTTCCGGCAGCGGCAGGCGCATGGCCGCGCCGGTAGCCCAGCCGGGCAGCAGGTAGGCTACCGACCAGCCGGCGCCGGCCACCAGGCTCACGGCGATGAAGCGTGGCAGCGGCATGTCGAACATGCCGGCGACCATCGGCAGCATCGGTCGCAGCGGGCCGATGAAGCGGCCGACCAGCAGGCTGGCAATGCCGTAGCGCTGGAAGTACGCCTCGGCGCTGCCGATCCACTGCGGGTGGCTGCGCAGCAGCGGCAGGCGGCGGATGTTCTGGTGGAAGTACTTGCCGATGCCGTAGGAGATCGCATCGCCCAGCATCCCGCCGAGGAAGCCCAGCAACAGCGTCTCGCCGAGGCTGAAGGCGCCGCTGCCGGCCAGCACGGCGACGGCGAACAGCAGCACGGTGCCGGGCACGATGATGCCGGCGATCGCCAGGCATTCGACGCAGGCGACGATGAAGATCGCCAGGCCGAGCCACTGCGGATTGGCGCCAAGCCAGGTGGTCAGGCTGTCGAGCCATTGGCCCATGGTTCAGTTTCCTTGTTCGAGCATGAAGAAGTCTTTGCCTTCGACCTGGCCGCGGCGCAGCGGGTTTCGGCTGCAGAAGCGCGCGTAGTCGGCATCGACGAAGCGGTAGGGCAGGTGTTCGTCGCGGCCGTGGGGGATGCCCAGCCGGGTGGTCTGGATCACCCTTGGTACCTGTATGGCGCAGTCCTCGACATACAGGCGCTCGGGGTCGAAGCGCCGGGCGTCCCAGTTCGGCACCTTCAGGCCCAGGGCCCGGCACAGCAGGGTCTGGCCGTTGCACAGGCGCTCGGGTGGGCGCAGGTTGCCGCTGGCGTCGGGGTTGTTCAGCTGCATCCGGGCCAGGCTGTTGGCGTCTGAGATGGCGTCGGTCCAGGGGTAGGCGGACTTGATCAGCACCGCGTTGCCCGGGCCCTGGGCGCTGAAGTTCAGTGAATCGCCGCCACGGGCGTAATACATGTAGATGTGCCCGCCATCGAGGAACAGCGCCTTGCGCTTCTCGGTGAAGCCCAGGGAGGCGTGGCTGCCCTTGTCGGTGAGGTAGTAGGCCTCGGTCTCGATGATTCGCGCCGCCAGCCAGAGATCGCCGTGGCGATGACGGATGACCTTGCCCAGCAGCTCGCGGGCGAGGGTCTGGGCGTCGCGGTCGAAGAAGCTGTCGGGCAAGGCCTGGGCCGGGCAGGGGGCTGGGACGGACATACGCACGGTTCGTGGCTGTGAAGGCGGCGATGATAGCAATGAATGGCTTAATCGAGGCTGAATCGGAGTGACGCCATCGCGGGGCAAGCCCGCTCCCACGACAATGCCTGGGCAGCGCGGCCAGCGTGGGAGCGGGCTTGCCCCGCGATGAGGCGGAGGCGTTTTTCGATACGGGCGGTTACATCTTTCCAACACATTCCCCCCACCATTTTCGACCATCCGCCACCCGCCGCTGGGCGTACCCGAGCGCTCCAGTTATAATCAGCCGATTTCCCCTTTGCCAAGACACCGAACCCATGACCGAGTCCGTTCTTGACTATATGACCCGCCTGGGTCGCGCCGCCCGTGAGGCCTCGCGGGTGATCGGCCGTGCCAGCACCGCGCAGAAGAACCGCGCCCTGCAGGCCGCCGCCGACGCCCTCGACGCGGCTCGCGACGCGCTCACCGCAGCCAACGAACAGGACCTGGCCAACGGTCGCAAGAACGGCCTGGAGCCGGCGCTGCTCGACCGCCTGGCGCTCACCCCGGCGCGCATCGACGGCATGATCACCGGCCTGCGCCAGGTGGCCAGCCTGGCGGATCCGGTCGGTGCCATCCGCGACATGAGCTACCGCCCGTCGGGCATCCAGGTCGGCAAGATGCGCGTGCCGCTGGGTGTCATTGGCATCATCTACGAGTCGCGCCCCAACGTGACCATCGACGCCGCCAGCCTGTGTCTGAAGTCGGGCAACGCCACCATCCTGCGCGGCGGCTCCGAGGCCATCCACTCCAACCGCGCCATCGCCGCCTGCATCCAGCGCGGCCTGGCCGAGGCCGGCCTGCCGCCGGCGGTGGTGCAAGTGGTCGAGACCACCGACCGCGAGGCCGTGGGCGCGCTGATCAGCATGCCGGAATTCGTCGATGTGATTGTCCCGCGTGGCGGCCGTGGCCTGATCGAGCGCATCAGTCGCGACGCCCGGGTACCGGTAATCAAGCATCTGGACGGCATCTGCCATGTCTTCGTCGATGCCCATGCCGACCTGGACAAGGCATGGCGCGTGGCCTTCAACGCCAAGACCTACCGCTACGGCATCTGTGGCGCCATGGAAACCCTGTTGGTGGACCAGGCCGTGGCCGAGCGCTTCCTGCCGGAAATGGCCCGCCGATTCCACGACAAGGGCGTCGAGCTGCGCGGCTGCGAGCGCACCCGGGCGATCATCGACGCCAAGCCGGCCAGTGAAGACGACTGGCACACCGAATACCTTGACGCGATCCTGTCGATCCGCGTCGTCGACGGCCTGGAGCAGGCCATCGAACACATCAACCACTACGGCTCGCACCACACCGACTCGATCATTACCGAGCACCAGGGCCAGTCCCGGCGTTTCATCGCCGAGGTAGACTCGGCGTCGGTCATGCTCAACACCCCGACCTGCTTCGCCGATGGCTTCGAGTACGGCCTGGGCGCGGAAATCGGCATCTCCACCGACAAGCTGCACGCCCGCGGCCCGGTCGGCCTGGAAGGCCTGACCTGCGAGAAGTACGTGGTGATCGGCGACGGCCAGCTGCGCGGCCAGGAGTCGTGCTGAGTTGAGCAACGCTGTGGCAGTCCGGCGCATCGGCATTCTCGGCGGTACCTTCGACCCGGTGCATATCGGTCACCTGCGCAGCGCGCTGGAAGTGGCCGAGTTCATGCGCCTGGACGAGCTGCGCCTGCTGCCTAACGCCCGCCCGCCGCACCGCGACACGCCGCTGGTGTCGGCCCAGGATCGGTTGGCCATGGTGCGCGGCGCGGTGGCCGGGGTTGATTGCCTGAGTGTCGATGCCCGTGAACTGGGCCGCGACAAACCGTCGTACACCATCGACACGCTCGAATCGATCCGCTCTGAATTGAACGTGCACGACCAGCTGTTCCTGGTGCTGGGCTGGGACGCGTTCTGCGGCCTGCCCAGCTGGCATCGCTGGGAAGAGCTGCTGCAACACTGTCACATCCTGGTGCTGCAGCGCCCGGATGCCGATGTCGAACCCCCTGACGAGTTGCGCAACCTGTTGGCGGCGCGCTCGGAGAGCGATCCCACCGCCATGTCCGGCCCGGCGGGGCACATTTCGTTCGTCTGGCAGACCCCGCTCGCGGTGTCCGCCACGCAAATCCGACAGCTGCTGGCCAGCGGCAAGTCGGTGCGGTTCCTGGTGCCGGACGCAGTACTGGCCTATATCGAGGCACACGACCTGTATCGTGTGTCCAACTGACGGCGCCCGCTGGCGCCTCAATCAATGAGTTGAACGAGTTTTATATGACCAAGCAGAAAATCAATGGCATCAGTGGCGAAGAGCTGGTCAAACTGACCATCAGCGCCCTGGAAGACGTCAAGGCCCAGGACATCCAGGTCATCGACGTGCGCGAAAAGCACAGCCTGACCGACTACATGATCATTGCCACCGGTACCTCCAATCGCCAGATCAACGCGATGCTGGAAAAGGTCCGTGAAGCGGTGAAGAAAGAGGGTGCGCAACCCCTGGGTGAAGAAGGCAAGGGCGACAGCGACTGGGTCCTGCTGGACCTGAACGACGTCATCGTGCACATGATGACCGCCGCTGCCCGCCAGTTCTACGACCTGGAGCGCCTGTGGCTGGGTGCCGAGCAGAGCCGTGCCGCCGATGCCAAGCACCACAGCCCGGAAAACGCCAGCGATTACTTCACCGACAAGCTCAAAGACCGGGAATAAGGAAGCGCCGTGCGTCTGCGTCTGATCGCGGTCGGCTCGCGCATGCCCAAGTGGGTCGAGGAAGGCTGGCATGAGTATGCCAAGCGCCTGCCCCCGGAGCTTGCGCTGGAGCTGGTGGAAATCCCGCTTAACACCCGCGGCAAGAACGCCGATGTCGCCCGCCTGATCCGTCAGGAGGGCGAGGCGATGCTGAGCAAGGTGCAGCCTGGGGAACGCATCGTCACCCTCGAGGTCCATGGCAAGCCCTGGAGCACCGAGCAATTGGCGGGCGAGTTGGACCGTTGGCGCCTGGACGCGCGTACGGTCAACCTGATGGTGGGCGGCCCGGAAGGGCTGGCGCCGGAAGTCTGCGCGCGCAGCGAACAGCGCTGGTCGCTGTCGCCGCTGACGTTGCCGCACCCGTTGGTAAGGATACTCATCGGCGAGCAGATCTACCGCGCCTGGACCGTGCTGTCCGGGCATCCCTACCACAAATGAACCTGTAAGCCTCTCCGATGCCGCAGCAGATTCGCCTCAAGGACCACGAAAAAGACGCCCGCCTGGTGCGCAACCGCGTCGTCGTGGGCGCCGTGGCGGTGGTGCTGCTCGTCTGCGTGCTGATCGCCCGGCTGTATTACCTGCAGGTCATCCAGTACGACTATCACTCGACGCTGTCGGAGAACAACCGGGTGCATGTGCAGCCGATCCCGCCGACCCGTGGGCTGATCTTCGACCGCAACGGCGTGGTGGTGGCGGACAACCGCCCCAGCTTCAGCCTGGTGATGACCCGCGAACGCGCCGGCAATGCCGGCAAGTGGCAGGACGTGCTGGATGTGATCGTCGAGGTGCTCGAGCTCACTCCCGACGACCGTGCCCTGTTCGAGAAGCGCATGAAGCAGGGGCGCCGGCCATTCGAGCCGGTGCCGATCCTGTTCGAGCTCAACGAAGAGCAGATTGCCCGCATCGCGGTCAACCAGTTCCGCCTGCCCGGCGTGGAAGTAGCGGCGCAGCTGGTTCGCCACTACCCCCAGGGCGCGCATTTCGCCCATTCGGTGGGCTACGTCGGGCGGATCAACGAGAAGGAACTCAAGAGCCTCGACCCGGTGAATTACAGCGGCACCCACCACATCGGCAAGACTGGCATCGAGCGCTTCTACGAAGACGAGCTGCATGGCCAGGTGGGGTACGAGGAAGTCGAGACCAACGCCCGTGGCCGCGTGCTGCGAGTGCTCAAGCGCACCGACCCGAAGCCGGGCAAGGACATCGTGCTGAGCTTGGATATCAAGCTGCAGGAAGCCGCCGAGCAGGCGCTGGGCGGGCGCCGTGGCGCCATCGTCGCCCTCGATCCGCGCACCGGCGAGGTGCTGGCGATGGTCAGCCAGCCGAGCTTCGATCCCAACCTGTTCGTCACCGGCATCGGCTTCAAGGCCTACGCCGAACTGCGCGACTCGATCGACCGGCCGCTGTTCAACCGTGTGCTGCGCGGTCTTTATCCGCCTGGCTCGACCATCAAGCCGGCAGTGGCGATTGCCGGGCTCGACAGTGGCGTGGTGACGGCAGGCAGCCGGGTGTTCGACCCGGGTTACTACCAACTGCCCAACTACGATCACAAATACCGCAACTGGAACCGCACCGGCGATGGCTGGGTTGACCTGGATGTGGCGATCATGCGGTCAAACGATACGTACTTCTACGATCTTGCGCACAAGATGGGAATCGATCGGCTGTCCAGCTACATGAACAAGTTCGGTATCGGGCAGAAGGTCGCCCTGGACATGTTCGAAGAGTCGCCCGGATTGATGCCGTCCCGTGAGTGGAAGCGCGCCACCCGCCGTCAGGCCTGGTTCCCCGGCGAAACCCTGATCCTCGGTATCGGCCAGGGCTATATGCAGACCACGCCGCTGCAGTTGGCCCAGGCCACCGCGCTGATTGCCAACAAAGGCGTGTGGAACCGTCCACACCTGGCCAAGACCATCGAAGGCCAGCCTCCGGTGGACGAGAACCCCATGGAAAACATCGTCCTGCGCGACAAGTCTGACTGGGCCAGGGTCACTCATGGCATGGAGCAGGTGATGCACGGCGCCCGCGGCACCGCCCGCAAGGCCGCCATCGGCTCGCAGTACCGCATCGCAGGCAAGAGCGGCACGGCCCAGGTGGTGGCGATCAAGCAGGGTGAGAAGTACGATCGCAACAAACTCCAGGAACGCCACCGCGACCACGCCTTGTTCGTCGCCTTCGCCCCGGCCGACGATCCGAGGATCGTGGTTTCGGTGATGGTCGAGAACGGTGAGTCCGGTTCCGGCGTCGCCGCCCCCGTGGTGCGCCAGGTCATGGATGCCTGGCTGCTTGACGAGAACGGCCGGCTCAAGCCCGAGTTCGCCCCCGCCACAGTCGCCCAGGAATCGGCCCCGTGAAGAACAACTTCGACCGCATGCTCTCCAGCGAGGACGTGATGCGCAGGCGCGCCAGCTTCCTGCAGCGCATCCACATCGACGGCCCCTTGCTGCTCATCCTGCTGACGCTCGCCGCCGGCAGCCTGTTCGTGCTCTATTCGGCCAGCGGCAAGAACTGGGACCTGCTGATGAAGCAGGCCAGTTCCTTCGGCATCGGCCTGGTGTCGATGTTCATCATCGCCCAGCTCGAACCGCGCTTCATGGCGCGCTGGGTGCCGCTGGCCTACCTGGCCGGGGTGTTCCTGCTGATCGTGGTGGACGTCATGGGCCACAACGCCATGGGCGCGACGCGCTGGATCAACATTCCCGGGGTGATCCGTTTCCAGCCCTCGGAATTCATGAAGATCATCATGCCGGCGACCATCGCCTGGTACCTGGCCAAGCGCACGTTGCCGCCGCAGCTCAAGCATGTGGCGATCAGCCTGGTCCTGATCGGCGTGCCGTTCATCCTCATCGTGCGCCAGCCTGACCTGGGCACGGCCTTGCTGATCCTCGCCTCGGGCGCCTTCGTGCTGTTCATGGGCGGGCTGCGCTGGCGCTGGATCGTCAGCGTGATCGCCGCGGCGGTGCCGGTGGCGGTGGCGATGTGGTTCTTTGTCATGCACGACTACCAGAAGCAGCGCGTACTGACCTTCCTCGACCCGGAAAGCGACCCGCTGGGCACCGGCTGGAACATCATCCAGTCCAAGGCGGCGATCGGTTCGGGCGGGGTGTTCGGCAAGGGCTGGCTGCTGGGCACCCAGTCGCACCTGGACTTCCTGCCGGAAAGCCACACCGACTTCATCATCGCCGTGCTCGGCGAGGAGTTCGGCCTGGTCGGCATCTGCCTGCTGCTGCTGATCTACATCCTGCTGATCGGCCGCGGGCTGATGATCACTGCCCAGGCCCAGACCCTGTTCGGCAAGCTGCTCGCGGGCAGCCTGACCATGACCTTCTTTGTTTATGTGTTCGTCAATATCGGTATGGTCAGCGGCCTACTGCCCGTGGTGGGCGTGCCGCTGCCCTTCATCAGCTATGGCGGAACTTCGTTGGTGACGCTGCTGTCAGCGTTTGGCGTTCTGATGTCGATCCATACGCACCGTAAATGGATTGCACAGGTTTGAAAAAGGTGAAGAATTTCATGCAAGCAGTGCGTGGCTGGGCTGCCCGCCTAGCGCCGTTTTTCGGCGCTGTGGGGCTGCTCGGCGCAATCCAGCAGGCCAATGCCGGTGACTACGACGGCTCGCCCCAGGTGGCCGAGTTCGTTGGCGAGATGACTCGCGACTACGGCTTCGCCGGCGAGCAACTGATGGGCGTGTTCCGCGAGGTGCAGCGCAAGCAGGCGATCCTCGATGCGATATCGCGGCCGGCCGAGCGGGTCAAGCCGTGGAAGGAATACCGCCCGATGTTCATCACCGACGCGCGCATCGCCCGCGGTGTGGACTTCTGGCGCCAGCACGAGGCCGTGCTGGCCCGCGCCGAACAGGAATACGGCGTGCCGGCGCAGTACATCGTCGCGATCATCGGCGTGGAAACCTTCTTCGGTCGCAACACCGGCAACTACCGGGTCATCGATGCCCTGTCCACGCTCGGTTTCGACTACCCGCCACGGGCCGAATTCTTCCGCAAGGAGCTGCGCGAGTTCCTTCTGCTGGCCCGCGAGGAGCAGCTTGATCCGCTCACGCTCAAGGGCTCCTATGCCGGCGCCATGGGCCTGCCGCAGTTCATGCCGAGCAGCTTCCGCGCTTATGCCGTGGACTTCGACGGCGACGGCCACATCAATATCTGGAACAACCCGGACGATGCCATCGGCAGCGTCGCCAGCTACTTCAAGCGTCATGGCTGGGTACCCGGGGAACCTGTGGTCAGCCGCGCCAGTGTGGCCGGCGCACGGGTCGACGAAGGCCTGACCACCGGCATCGAGCCGACCAGGACGGTCGCGCAGTTGCGGGCGCTGGGCTGGTCGGGTCATGATGCGCTGCGCGATGATCTGCCGGTCACCGCCTTCCGCCTGGAAGGCGCCGATGGCCCCGAGTACTGGATGGGCCTGAAAAACTTCTACGCGATCACTCGCTACAACCGCAGCGTGATGTATGCCATGGCGGTGCATCAGCTTTCCGAACAGCTGGTTCTGGCACGGGGCGTCAAGTAAATGCGCGAATTCTTCACCGTCAATACCGCAAAACTGCTCACCTGCGTCGCTGTCGGCCTGGTGCTGGCCAGCTGCTCGTCGAGCCGGCCCTCCACCCCGCAGAGCGGCAACACCGTGCGCGCGCAGCCGGGCCTGGACATCAATCGTGCGCACAAGGACGGCGCGCCCTGGTGGGACGTGGACGTCAACAAGATCCCCGACGCCACGCCGACCGTGCACACTGGCAACTACAAGGCCAACCCCTACACGGTGCTGGGCAAGACCTACTACCCGATGCAGGACTCGCGCAACTACCGCGCCGAAGGCACCGCGTCGTGGTATGGCACCAAGTTCCACGGCCAGAACACCGCCAACGGCGAGCTGTACGACCTGTACGGCATGAGCGCGGCGCACAAGACCCTGCCCCTGCCGGCCTATGTGCGAGTGACCAACCTGGCCAACGGCCGCAGTGTGATCCTGCGGGTCAATGACCGTGGCCCGTTCTATTCCGACCGTATCATCGACCTGTCCTACGCCGCGGCGAAGAAGCTCGGCTATGCCGAGACCGGCACCGCGCACGTGCGCGTCGAAGGGATCGACCCGCAGCAATGGTGGGCCCAGCGTGGCCAGCAGCCGCCGATGGTGCTCAAGGAACCGCAGGTGGCCCAGGCCCAGCCGATTGCCGCGAGCACCGGCCGGGTCGAGCAGTGGACCCCGCCACCGCAGCAGCACGCGGCGCCGGTGGTGCCGGTGCAGGTGGGCGGCAACAATGTGCCGAACGCAAGTGGCGGCAGCATCCTGCAGGTGGGCGCATTCGCCAACCCGGATGCCGCCGAGCTGCTGCGCTCGAAGCTGAGCACCATGGTCAGCGCGCCGGTGTTCATCAGCTCCGTGGTGCGTAACCAGCAGACCCTGCACCGGGTGCGCCTGGGGCCGATCAACAGCCAGGGCGAGATCCAGCAGGCGCAGGACAGCATTCGCCTGGCGAACCTCGGTCAGGCGAAGGTCGTGACCGACTGACGTACGCGTCGGACCTTTCGCGGGTAAACCCGCTCCCACAGGGTTTTGCACAGATCCTGTGGGAGCGGGTTCACCCGCGAAGCAGAGCACACCGATCTGTCGGTTTGTTCATGAATTGCCGGGCAATGACATGTACAATGCCCGCTTTTGCCCGCAGCGGCATTACGTCGCACTGTCGGGCCAGGCCACCGGCCATAAAACTAGACTGACGGGGCGCTGGGCAAACGAACTTGCCCACGGAACATCAGACCATTAGCGATTTACGAGAGACGGATGAACATCACCAACCTTGCCAAACGACTTTGCCTGCCCGTTCTGCTGATGATCATGCCTGCTGCCTTCGCAGCGGAGCAGATGATGCCGGCACCACCGCAACTGGCCGCCAAGTCCTACGTACTCATGGACGCGTCCAGCGGCAACGTGCTGGTCGAGAACAACGGTGACGAGCGCCTGCCGCCGGCCAGCCTGACCAAGCTGATGACCGCCTACATCGCCACCTTGGACATCCGTCGCGGCCAGATCGGCGAGAACGACCCGGTCACCGTCAGCGAGAACGCCTGGCGCACCGGTGGTTCGCGCATGTTCATCAAGGTCGGCAGCCAGGTCACCGTCAGCGACCTGCTGCACGGCATCATCATCCAGTCCGGCAACGACGCCTCGGTCGCCCTGTCCGAGCACATCGCCGGCAGCGAAGACGCTTTCGCCGACATGATGAACAAGACCGCCACCGACCTGGGCATGGCCAACAGCCACTTCATGAACCCGACCGGCCTGCCGAACCCCGAGCACTACTCCTCGGCCCACGACATGGCCCTGCTGGCACGCGCGATCATCAACGAAGATCCGGCGCACTACGCCATCTACTCGCAGAAAGAGTTCTTCTGGAACAACATCAAGCAGCCGAACCGTAACCTGCTGCTGTGGCGCGACAAGACCGTCGATGGCCTGAAGACCGGCCACACCGACGAAGCCGGCTACTGCATGGTCGCCTCGGCCGTGCGTGACGGCCAGCGCCTGATCGCCGTGGTGTTCGGCACCAACAGCGAGCAGTCCCGCGCCGCCGAGACCCAGAAGCTGCTGACCTACGGTTTCCGCTTCTTCGAAACCCAGACCTTCTACCAGAAAGGCACCGAGCTGACCCAGGCCCAGGTATGGAAAGGCGCGACCAACCAGGTGAAAGCCGGCCTGGCCAACGACCTGACCATGACCATGCCTAAAGGCCAATTGAAGCGCCTTCAGGCTTCGATGACCATGAACCCGCAACTGACCGCTCCGATCGCCAAAGGTGACGTGATCGGCAAAGTGGAAGTCAAACTGGACGAGAAAGTGGTTCACAGCGCCGACCTCATCGCCCTTGACGGCGTGGAGGAAGCTGGTTTCTTCGGCCGTATGTGGGATAGCATCCGCCTGTTCTTCTACGGTTTGTTCAACTGATACGTGACCAGCGCGCCCCCGTGAACCAGGCGGGGGCGATGTTGCTGCCACGGCTTACGAGGCCGTTTCCGCCATGAGCGAAGAAGACGTCAAGTCGCACAAGATCGAATTCCCCTGCGAGGACTACCCGATCAAGGTGATCGGTGACACCGTTGTCGGTTTCCGCGACACCGTGATCGAGATCCTCAGCAAGCACGCCAAGGTCGACCTGTCGACCCTGGCCGAGCGCCAGAGCAAGGAAGGCAAGTACACCACGGTGCAACTGCATATCGTTGCCGAGAGCGAAAACCAGCTGCACGACATCAACAGTGCCCTGCGTGCCACCGGCATCGTGAAAATGGTGCTGTGATGTCCGGCGTGCTCGGTATTCGCGATCTTGGCCTGCAGCCCTATGAACCGGTGCTGCAGGCCATGCGCCGCTTTACCGAGCACCGCGGCCCGGACAGCCAGGACGAAGTCTGGCTGGTCGAGCACCCGCCGGTCTTCACCCAGGGCCAGGCCGGCAAGGCCGAGCACCTGCTGATCCCGGGGGAGATCCCGGTGGTACAGACCGATCGCGGTGGCCAGGTCACTTATCACGGCCCCGGCCAACTGGTGGCCTACCTGCTGCTGGATGTGCGGCGCCTGAGCATCGGCGTGCGCGAGCTGGTCAGTCGCATCGAGCAGACGCTCATCGACCTGCTCGCCAGCTACGGCGTGCAGGCGGTGGCCAAGCCCGATGCCCCGGGCGTCTACGTCGATGGCGCGAAGATCGCGTCCCTTGGCCTTCGAATCCGCAACGGTCGTTCCTTCCACGGCCTTGCCCTGAACGTGGACATGGACCTTGCGCCATTCCGCCGAATCAACCCCTGTGGGTATGCGGGGCTGGCCATGACCCAGCTGCGCGACCTGGCAGGCCCGATCGAACTTGACGAGGTCAGGACAAGGCTGCGCGGACAGCTGGTCAGGCACCTCGACTATGCTGAGCAGACGACCCTGACGGGCGGAATCGACTGATTATGACAACTGTGCAAGAAGCCGTGCCGAACCTGATCCCCACGCAAGACGTGACCCCGCGCTCTGCGCCGAAGAAAGTCGAGGCCGGCGTGAAGCTGCGCGGCGCCGAGAAGGTGGCGCGCATCCCGGTGAAGATCATCCCCACCGAAGAACTGCCGAAAAAGCCTGACTGGATTCGCGTGCGCATCCCGGTTTCGCCGGAGGTCGACCGCATCAAGCAACTGCTGCGCAAGCACAAGCTGCACAGCGTGTGCGAAGAGGCCTCCTGCCCGAACCTGGGCGAGTGCTTCTCCGGCGGCACCGCGACCTTCATGATCATGGGCGACATCTGCACCCGTCGCTGCCCGTTCTGCGACGTCGGCCACGGCCGTCCGAAGCCTCTGGACCTGGACGAGCCGAAGAACCTGGCCATCGCCATCGCCGACCTGCGCCTGAAGTACGTGGTGATCACCTCGGTGGACCGCGATGACCTGCGTGACGGCGGTGCCCAGCACTTCGCCGATTGCATCCGCGAAATCCGCGCGCTCTCGCCGGGCGTCCAGCTGGAGACCCTGGTGCCGGACTACCGCGGGCGCATGGACGTGGCGCTGGAAATCACCGCACAGACGCCGCCGGACGTGTTCAACCACAACCTCGAGACCGTGCCGCGCCTGTACAAGGCCGCGCGTCCGGGCTCGGACTACGACTGGTCGCTGGACCTGCTGCAGAAGTTCAAGCAGATGGTCCCGCATGTGCCGACCAAGTCCGGCCTGATGCTGGGCCTGGGCGAGACCGACGACGAGGTGATCGAGGTCATGCACCGCATGCGCGAGCATGACATCGACATGCTGACCCTCGGCCAGTACCTGCAGCCGTCGCGCAACCACCTGCCGGTACAGCGCTTCGTGCACCCGGACACCTTCGCCTGGTTCGCCGAGGAAGGTTACAAGATGGGCTTCAAGAACGTCGCCTCCGGCCCGCTGGTGCGCTCGTCGTACCACGCCGACCAGCAGGCCCACGAAGCCAAGATCAAGCTCTGAACCGGGCTTGAGCGGGACATGCCGATGCGCGCCGGAAGGCGGCATCGGCATTTTTGTTTTTGAGCGATCTGTTTCAAGCGACAAGCTGCAAGGAGTGGCGCGATGAATTGCCTGGAAACTGCTGAATACCTGTTGCCCAAGGCCTTGCCTGACAACGCCCGTTTCGCCATCGTCGCCCCGGCCGGGCCGGCGCGGCTGGACACCGACAAGGCCCGTCAGTGGTTCGAAAGCCGTGGCCAGCAGTGCCGCATCTACCCTGGGGTGCTGCAGGCGGACGGTTACCTTGCCGGCAGCGACGAGCAACGCCTGCGTGACCTGCACGATGCATTCAGCGCCCCGGACATCGACGCCATCCTGTGCATGCGCGGCGGTTACGGCAGCATGCGCCTGCTGGACCGCATCGACTTCGAACTGATCCGACGCCATCCCAAGCCGCTGGTGGGTTACAGCGACATCACCGCCCTGCATTCGGCGCTCAACCGACATGCCGGGATGCTGGCCTTCCATGGCGCAATGCTCAATGCCGACCTGCTGGGGGGCAAGCTCGAGCCCACCGTCAGCTCACTGTTCGGACAGCTACGGGGGCGGCTGGGGGCGGGTGATGTGATTGACCACCCTGTCGAGTTCCCGCTCACCAGCGTGGTGCCCGGGATTGCCAGCGGGCGTCTGGTTGGCGGCAACCTGTCGCTGCTCGGCTCCACGCTGGGGACGCTGGCGGAAGTCGACACCCGTGACAGCATCCTGTTCATCGAGGACGTCAACGAGCCGCTCTACCGTGTCGACCGACTGCTGACCCAACTGCGCCTAGCCGGCAAGCTGGAAGAGGTGCGAGGGGTGCTGGTGGGAGACTTTGCCGGGATCACGGTGGCGGCGATGACGCCGCTGCTGCTGGACGTCTTCGGCCCGCTCGGGGTGCCGGTGCTGGCCGGGTGGCGCAGTGGGCACTGTGATCCGAATGTGTGCTTGCCGATGGGGGCAAGTGTGCGACTGGATGCTGAAGAGCAGAGTCTGGTGCTGTTGCAGGATCTGTTCAGGGGTTGAGATCGCCGGGGCTGCTTTGCAGCCCTTTCGCGGCACGAGGCCGCTCCTACAGGGGATTGCAATCGCCTGTAGGAGCAGTGCCGCGAAAGGGGTTCAAAGCGCCCCCCTGCGCTCTCTAGCGGCGCAGGCTATCAAGCAGCTTGTGGGTCGGATAACCATCCGCCGGCCAACCCTGGGCCTGCTGCGCATTGCGGATTGCCTTGCGGGTATTGGCGCCGATGATCCCATCCGGATTGCCTGCTTCATGCCCGTTGGCATTGAGCAAGGTCTGCAACTCGATTCGCTCGCTGCGGCTCAGCGGCAGGTCCTCTTTCGGCCAGCTGCCGGCAATGAACCCCCATCCGGAGAAACGATCCCCCAGCAGGCTCACCGCCAGCGCGTAGGACGACGAATTGTTGTACTTGAGGATGGCGCGGAAGTTGTCCAGTACCAGGAATGCTGGCCCCTTGGCACCTGCGGGCAGCAACAGGGCGGCGGGCAGCTGGTCGCTGCCGGTTGGCAGGGTGGTGCCGGCCGGCAGTTTCACGCCCAGCTGCAGCCACTCGTTGACGCTCTTGCGCTGGCTGCCATCGGCCAGCCAGTAGTCGAAGCCGGCGGGCACCTGCACCTCGAAGCCCCAGGGTTGGCCACGTTTCCAGCCGGACGCCTGCAGGTAGTGCGCGGTGGAGGCCAGGGCGTCGGCGGTGCTGTTCCAGATGTCGCGACGGCCGTCACCGTCGAAGTCCACGGCGTGGGTCAGGTAGGTGGTCGGGATGAACTGGGTCTGGCCCATGGCGCCAGCCCAGGAGCCACGCATCGCATCGGGCTGGATATCGCCGTTCTGCAGGATCTGCAGGGCGGCGATCAGCTGGTCCTGGGCGAACTGCGGACGCCGGCCCTCATAGGCCAGGGTGGCCAGTGAGCGGATCACCGACTTGCTGCCCTGGAACTGGCCGAAGTTGCTTTCCATGCCCCATACCGAGACCAGAACCTGGCGATCGACACCGTAGCGTTGTTCGATGCGGGTCAGCAGATCGGCGTTCTGCTCGAGCAGTTTCTTGCCGTTGCGCACGCGTAGCGGCGACAGGGCGCCGTCCAGGTACTCCCACACCGGGCGGGTGAACTCGGGTTGGCTACGGTCGGCCTTGATCACGTCCATGTCCGGGGTGACGCCGAGGAAGGCGCGGTCGAACAGGCTGGCACTGATACCGGCTTGCAGGGCTTGTTGGCGGAAGCCGGCCTGCCATTGGGCGAAGGTCTGCAGGGGCTGGATTTCACCGTTGGCCTCGGGCGCGGTGCCGGGCAGGGTGGCGACGGGGGCGGGCTGGGCGGGCGCCAGCGGCAGGGCGTCGGCGGCGGTGGGTTTCTCGGCGCAGGCGACGAGCAGGATGAAGCTTGTGGCCGCGATCAGCTGGCGGGGTTGCCAGCGGAGAGTGAGACGAGAGGGCATGCACAGATCCAGAATTGCAGGTCAGGTGCCGACCATACCATGCCTGCGCATTTCATGCCTTTCATGCCGCCATAAAGCAGGAAGCCTCCCAATCTCTCGATTGGAAGGCTTCGCGGCGGTAGCTGCCTTTGCCTTTTTCCGGTCGTTCCTGGCGGCAGCGGAACAGCGGTTGGGCGACGATGGACTTGGCCTTGTTGGGGCCGTGCTTTTTCGGCTTTTTGCTCATGGTGGGTTCCCGGTGTGGGTGGATGGCGGGCGCACTTTAGGCCTGTAGCGCTACCGGAGCCAATTGATTGTGTTTATGGCGGCGGGCCTCATCGCGGGTCAAGCCCGCTCCCACGACATCTTTGTGGGAGCGGGCTTGACCCGCGATGAGTTTTACTCGGCAGGCAGTGCCAATCGCTGTCCGGCCATCAGCAGCGACAACCGCGCCAGGCTGGTCCAGGGCGAGCCCTCGGCCTGCCCCTTGATCTGCGCATCAATACGCTGGGCATCCTGCAGCAACATGGCCCAGCGCTGAGCTGACAGGCGCTGCAAGGCCTTGCTCACCAGCGGGCGGCGTTTGTCCCACACCGGGGGGCGTGCCTGGCTGAACGCCTTGTCCAGTGGCACCCCCTGGCTGAACTGCTGTGCAAGCCCTGCCAGCAGGCGCAGCTCGCGGGCCAGGGCCCAGAGAATCACCGGAGGCTCGACACCTTCGCCGCGCAACCCTTCGAGCATGCGCAAGGCGTGGGCCGCCTCGCCGTTGAGAATGGCATCCACCAGGCCGAAGACATCGAAGCGGGCGCTGTCAGCGACGGCGGCCTGGACGGTCTCCACGGTGATCTGGTTACCCTCGGCCAGCAGCTTGAGCTTCTCGATCTCCTGGGCGGCGGCCAGCAGGTTGCCCTCGACCCGGGCGGCGATCAGGTCGACGGCGTCTCGCTGGGCCGAAAGACCGGCCTGGGACAGGCGCTGGTTGATCCACTGTGGCAACTGCTGGGCGTCCACCGGCCAGATCTGGATGAACTGGCAGTGCGCGCCTTCGATCAGGGCCTTGCCCCACTTGGTCTTCTGCGCACTGCCATCGAGCTTGGGCAGGCTGATCAGCAGCAGCGTGTCCTCGGCCGGGTTGGCGCAGTATTCCATCAGCGCGGCGGCACCCTTGTCGCCGGGTTTGCCCGAGGGCAGGCGCAGTTCCAGCAGGCGGCGCTGGGCGAACAGTGACAGGCTGGCGCCGGCCAGGAGCAGGTTGCCCCAGTCGAAGTTGGCGTCGGCGCTGAATACCTGGCGTTCGTCGTAACCCTGCTGCTGAGCAGCGCTACGGATGGCGTCGGCGGCCTCCTGGCACAGCAGCGGATCGTCGCCGCTGACGATGTAGACGGGCGCCAGCTGGCCTTGCAGGTGCTTGTTGAGTTGGGCGGGAGCGAGCTTCATGGGAATAGGCGGGGCACCTCAGGTGCCCCGATCAGGCTCAGGGAGCCGGGACTTCCAGCGGCGACTGCTGGGGCGTCTCGTCCTGGATGCGCTGGGCTTCCTGCATGGCCCGGGCTTCGGCTTCGGCACGCTCGTTGGCCTTGCGCTGCAGGTCGTCGAGGTGTGCCGGGGTCAATTGCTGGAGGCGGACCATCATGCCTTGTACCAGGTCACGACGGATTTCCTGGCGTACCTGGACGGCTTCCTGGCCGGAACCAGTAATGTTGTTGCCGTTGTACACGTAATACTTCTGCACCTGCAGTTTGTCTTCCAGCAGGATCGTGTCGTTCTGGCCTTCGACCGCGTAGTTCAGCACGACGGTCAGCTCGTACTCCGCCGAGCGGTTGCCACCACTGTAGGTGGCGGCACGCTGGGATTCCTGCTCGTTGGTGAGCACGAGCTTATAGGGTGCGCCGGTATAGACCTTCACGCCACTGTTCTGCAGTGTGCGGCGCAGTTGGGTGACCGTTTCGCCATAGGCGTTGCGTGCGCTGAGGTCCAGCTCCTTGATGGTCAGCTCGGTGGTGCCGGTGCCGCGCAGCTGGAAACCGCAGGCGCTGAGCAGGACAGCCAGGCCCATTACCAGCAGATTGCGTTTGATCATGTGTGTTGCTCCCTCGTGGACCGATTACGCCCGCCTGCAGGGTGTGCAGGCGGGCGTTGCCATCAGTTGGCGACGATGTTGACCAGTTTGCCCGGTACGACGATGACCTTGCGGATGGTCAGGCCGTCGGTGAAGCGCAGGACGTTCTCGTTGTTGCGGGCGGCGGCTTCGATTTCCTCGCGGCTGGCGGCGGCCGGCATCTCGACCTGGCCACGCAGCTTGCCGTTGACCTGCACCACCAGTGTCACGGTGTCCTGCACCAGGGCGCTTTCGTCGACCGTCGGCCAGGCCGCGTCGATTGCCGCCTGGTCGTGGCCCAGCGCCTTCCACAGCTCGTGGGAGATGTGCGGGGTGATCGGCGCCAGCAGCAGGGTGACGGCCTCGAGGCCTTCCTGCAGCAGGGCGCGGTCCTGGGCGCTGGCCTGTGGCGCCTTTTCCAGCACGTTCATCACGGTCATCACCTGGGCGATGGCGGTGTTGAACTTGTGGTACTGGCCCACGTCGGTGCTGGCCTGCTTGATGGCGGCATGGATGGCGCGGCGGATGACCTTCTGCTCGTCGCTCAGGGCGGCGATGTCCAGCTGGCCCGGCAGGCCCTGGGCCACATGGGCCTGGGCCAGGCGCCAGACACGGCGCAGGAAGCGGCTGGCACCCTCGACGCCGGAGTCGGACCACTCCAGGCTCATGTCGGGTGGCGAGGCGAACATCATGAACAGGCGGCAGGTGTCGGCGCCGTAGGCTTCGATCATCGACTGCGGGTCGACACCGTTGTTCTTCGATTTCGACATCTTCTCGGTGCCACCGATTTCCACCGGCAGGCCGTCGGTCTTCAGGCGCGCGCCGATGATCTTGGCCTTGGCGTCACGCTCGATCTCGACATCGGCCGGGTTGAACCAGTCCTTGCCGCCGTTGCTGGCGACACGGTAGTACGTTTCGGCGACGACCATGCCCTGGGTCAGCAGGTTCTTGAACGGCTCGTTGGAGGTGACCAGGCCTTCGTCACGCATCAGCTTGTGGAAGAAGCGCGCGTACAGCAGGTGCAGGATCGCGTGTTCGATACCGCCGATGTACTGGTCCACCGGCAGCCAGTGGTTGGCGGCTTTCGGATCGACCAGGCCCTTGTCGTAATTCGGCGAGGCATAGCGGGCGAAGTACCAGGACGACTCGACGAAGGTGTCCATGGTGTCGGTTTCGCGCTTGGCCGCGCTGCCGCATTTCGGGCAGGTGCACTCGTAGAACTCGGGCATCCGCGCCAGCGGCGAACCGGCGCCGTCCGGCACCACGTTTTCTGGCAGGGTGACCGGCAGCTGGTCTTCCGGCACCGGCACATCGCCGCAGGACGGGCAGTGGATGATCGGGATCGGGCAGCCCCAGTAGCGCTGGCGGCTGATGCCCCAGTCGCGCAGGCGGAACTGGGTGCGGGATTTGCCCAGGTCCTTGCGGATCAGCGCGGCTTCTATGGCGTCGAAGGCGCCCTGGAAGTCCAGGCCGTCGAATTCACCGGAGTTGATCAGCTGGCCGTGCTCGCCGTAGGCGGCCAGCCACTCGCTGCCGACTTCGTCGCCGACGCTGGTGCGCACCACTGCCTTGACCGGCAGGTTGTACTTGTGGGCGAACTCGAAGTCGCGCTCGTCGTGGGCCGGCACGGCCATCACGGCGCCATCGCCGTAGTGCATCAGCACGTAGTTGGCGACCCATACCGGCAGCTTCTCGCCGGTCAGCGGGTGCTCGACGCACAGGGAAGTGGCCATGCCCTTCTTCTCCTGGGTGGCCATGTCGGCCTCGGCAACGCTGCCGCTCTTGCACTCGTCGATGAACGCTTGCAGCGCCGGGTTGCCCTGGGCCGCCTGGGTGGCCAGCGGGTGCTCGGCGGCGACGGCGACGTAGGTGGCGCCCATCAGCGTGTCGGGACGGGTGGTGAAGACCTTCAGGGTGCCTTCGTGGCCGATGCTGGCCTGATCGTACGGGAACTGTACTTCCATGCCGCGGGACTTGCCGATCCAGTTGCGCTGCATGGTCTTGACCTGCTCAGGCCAGCCCGGCAGCTCGTCGAGGCTTTCCAGCAGCTCGTCGGCGTAGTCGGTGATGCGGAAGTAGTACATCGGGATTTCGCGCTTTTCGATCAGCGCGCCCGAACGCCAGCCACGGCCGTCGATGACCTGCTCGTTGGCCAGTACGGTCTGGTCCGCCGGGTCCCAGTTCACGGTGCCGTTCTTGCGGTAGATGATGCCTTTCTCGAACAGGCGGGTGAACAGCCACTGCTCCCAGCGGTAGTAGTCCGGCTTGCAGGTGGTGACTTCACGCGACCAGTCGATGGCCAGACCCAGGCTCTTGAGCTGGGTCTTCATGTAGTCGATGTTCTCGTAGGTCCACTTGGCCGGAGCGACGTTGTTCTTCATCGCGGCGTTTTCCGCCGGCATGCCGAAAGCGTCCCAGCCCATCGGTTGCAGGACGTTCTTGCCCAGCATGCGCTGGTAGCGGGCGATCACGTCACCGATGGTGTAGTTGCGCACATGGCCCATGTGTAGCTTGCCGCTCGGGTACGGGAACATCGATAGGCAGTAGTACGTGTCTTTGCCTGGCTGTTCGGTGACAGCGAACGATTGTTGCTCGTCCCAGGCATTCTGGGCGGCGGCTTCTACATCACGGGGCGTGTATTGTTCGTGCATGGCTACTTTGTATTGAGAGGAATAAGAGACATGTTCCAGGCAGCTCGACCTCGCTGCGTCCGGCACTCCGGGATCTTATGAGAGTGAACGCCGTAGCATACATGAGCGCCGCGCGTCGTGGGAAACCCTGATTGCATCGCCCGTCGCGCGGGCCGTTGGTCGCAGCGCCCGGCCGCTTTTGCGAGTGACGCTAAGCTCATCTGTGGGGGGAGATATTCTTACCTTCAATGAGGTGAACGGATGGGAGAGTCGCAACTAACCGCAAACAAGCCGGAGCTTTACGAACGCCTGATCGACCGCCTGGGCCTGGCACTGGAAGTGGCCCGGACCTCGGTGCGATTGCGCGACGAGATGCCTGCCGAACTGGAGTTGCGTGGCCTGAGCCATGCCGAGTTCGAGGTCATCAAGGCCTACCTGGAATCCCTCCCGGAGGGCCGTTTTGCCAGTGCCGGTGCCTACCCGCAACCGGAGCCGTCCTCGGCCAGGATCGTCTGGCTCAAGGACCGCAAGCGCTCCGGCGCCCCAGCCAGCTCCAGGACGTTGCCGTCCCGATAGCCGTTCAGGGTTGCAGGCGCGGTACTACGCGCCGGTTTTTCACAATGCATGCATCGATCGGCGCCGGTTGCCCTTGAGGCCCGGTGCCGATCCTCTTAGGCTGCACGCCTTCCATGGAGGTGTGTGATGCCGATCCGCTTTTTCATCAAACAATGGCTGATGCCGCCCGGCATCCTGTTCCTGCTGTTGCTGGTCGCCTGGTGGTGGCGCCGTCGCCGCCCACGCCTGGCGGCGGCCTGCTTTGCCCTGGGCGTGGGTGGTTTGTGGCTGATGAGTCTGCCGTTGACCGTCGAGCAGGTGGCCCGGGCCCTTGAAACAGAACCTGCGTTGATGGCGGATGAATGGGCGGGCCTGGCGGCCAGGGCCGATGCCATCGTGGTTCTGGGCGCCCGGGCGCGAGCGCGGTGATCCGGCGTGGGCCGGTACTGACCAGCCGACCTACGTGGCACTGGAGCGCATGCGCTATGCCGCCCACCTGGCCAAGGCCTCGGGATTGCCGGTGCTGACCAGTGGTGGCCTGCACTATGGCACGCCACCCAGCGAGGCTCAGCTGATGGCTGATCGGCTGCAGGCCGATTTCGCTGTGAAGGTCACTTGGAAGGAGGAAGCCAGCCACACCACCTGGGAAAACGCCGAGTTCAGCGCGAAGGTGTTGCAGCCATTGGGCATCCGGCGGGTGGTTGTGGTGACCCAGGCCTGGCACATGCAGCGTGCACGCTGGAGCTTTGAACGGGCCGGGTTCGAGGTGGTGCCGGCGCCGGTGGGTTTCCTCGGGCGCGATCATGCAAGACCGTTCGCGGGATTGCTGCCGGAAAGCCGGGCCATGTGGCAGAGCGGGCAGTTGCTGAACGAGGCGGTGGGTTTGCTGGGGTATCGGTTGTTCTACTGATGCCCAGCGCACACGGCCCTCTGTAGGAGCGGCCTCGTGCCGCGAAAGGGCCGCAAGGCGGCCCCGCGATCTGTGCATGTACGCCAAGACCCCGGGGCTGCTTCGCAGCCCTTTCGCGGCACGAGGCCGCTCCTACAGGAGGCGTCGTCGCTCAGACGGTCTTGGCGATCCGGCCGGCTAGCAGCGCCCAGCCCAGCAACAGCACGCAGACAATTGCCAGCGGCCACGAGCGCCATTGCAGGTAAGGCGTCAGCTGCTGCATCGGCACCACCTCGCCGTACAGCACGGCCCTCTGGAACTGCGGGATCTGCGCGGTGATCCTGCCGAACGGGTCGATCAGCGCGGTCACGCCGTTGTTGGTGGCGCGGATCATCCAGCGACCGGCCTCGATCGCGCGCATCTGGGCCATCTGCAGGTGCTGCAGCGGGCCAATCGAGGTGCCGAACCAGGTGTCGTTGCTGATGGTCAGCAGCAGGTCGCTGCGCGCGGCGAGGCTTGCGGCAAACTCGGGATAGACCACTTCGTAGCAGATGTACGGTGCCACCTGGTAACCCTTGGCCTGCAGCAGTGGCTGGTCCTCGGGGCCGCGGGCGAAGTCCGACATCGGCAAGTTGAAGAACTCGATCAGGCCGCGCAGCATGTCCTGCAGCGGCACGTACTCGCCAAACGGCACCAGCTTCTGCTTGAGGTAGGTGCCGTCGCCTTCGCCGGCCACGGTGATGCCGTTGTAGTAGCGGCGCTGGTGGTGAACCATCTGCCGTATCGGCACCCCGGTGATCAGCGCCGAATGCCGTTCGGCGGCAAAGGTGCCCATCATGTCGATGTAGCCCTGGGCCTGGTCCTTGAGCACCGGCACGGCGGTTTCCGGCCAGACCAGCAGGTCGACGGGCTTCGAACTGAAGCTCATGTCGCGGTACAGCGCCAGTTGCGCATTGACGTGCGCCGGGTCCCATTTCAGGTCCTGCTCGACGTTGCCCTGCAGGGCGGCGACCTTCAGTGGATCGCCCGCCGGCTTGGTCCAGGCGTGGTCCTTGAGGGTCAGGCCGAGGATCCACGGCGCCACCAGCAACACCGCACCAGCGGCCAGGAACGCACGGCGCTCACGCAGGCGGTACAGGTTGCATAGCAAGGCGGCGCTCAAGGCCAGGACGAAGGACACAAGCCAGACGCCGCCCAGCGGGGCGAGGCCGGCGAGCGGGCCGTCGAGTTGGCTGTAGCCGGCGTAGAGCCAGGGGAAACCGGTGAGGAACCAGCCTCGGAAGGCCTCCTGCAGCAACCACAGGGCGGCGAAACACAGGGCATCGGCCAGTGGCGCTTCGTCGCGACGCAACCAGCGCGCCCAGAGCCAGGCGGGCAAGGCGAAGAAGAATGCCAGGCAGGCGAAGAACGCCAGCAGCAGGGCGATCGCCAGCAGCGGCGAGGCACCGCCGTAGGTGTTCATGCTGACGTAGATCCACCAGGTGCCGGCGCCGTAGAGGCCGAAGCCGAAGCACCAGCCACGGCCCAGGGCCTGGCGCGGCGTCAGTTCGCGCAGGCCGGCGTAGAACAGGGCGATGGACAGGATGGCCAACGGCCAGACGTCGAACGGCGCCAGGGCCAGGAGGGTGGAGGCGCCGGCCGCCATGGCCAGCAGGTTACCGGGCCAGCCGGGGCGGGTGATCCAGCGCATGTCGTTCCTTAACGATTGATCGGTGTCAGGCGCAGCAAGTGTATCCGGCGGCTGTCGGCATTGAGAATACGGAAACGATAGTGACCGATCTCGGTGGTCTCGTTGCGCTTGGGCAGGTGGCCGAAGGCGCTCATTACCAGGCCGCCGACCGTGTCGAACTCGTCATCGGAGAATTCGCTGTCGAAGAACTCGTTGAAGTTATCGATCGGCGTCAGCGCCTTGACCAGGAAGTCACCGCTGGGCAGCGGCTTGATGTAGCTGTCTTCCTCGACATCGTGCTCGTCCTCGATATCGCCGACGATCTGCTCGAGCACGTCCTCGATGGTCACCAGGCCCGCCACGCCGCCGTACTCGTCGATGACGATGGCCATGTGGTTGTGGTTGGCGCGGAATTCGCGCAGCAGCACGTTCAGGCGCTTGGACTCGGGCACGAAGGTGGCCGGGCGCAGCAGGTCCTTGATGTTGAAGCTGTCGCCGTTCTCCTTGAGGATCAGCGGCAGCAGGTCCTTGGCGAGCAGGATGCCGAGCACATCGTCGTGGCTTTCGCCGATCACCGGGTAGCGCGAGTGCGCGGCGTCGATCACCGCCGGCAGGAACTCGCGTGGCGACTGGCTGGCCTTGATGCTGATCATCTGCGAGCGCGGCACCATGATGTCGCGCACCTGCAGGTCGGCGACCTGGATGGCGCCTTCGACGATGGTCAGCGCTTCGCTGTCGAGCAGCTTGTTCTGATGGGCTTCGCGCAGCAGCTCGAGGAGCTCCTGGCGGTTTTTCGGCTCATGGGCAAAAGCCTGGGTCAGTTTACCCAGCCAGGACTTTTGCCCGTTGCTCGATCGGTCTTCGCTCATGGCGGTTACTCGTGATCCTTGCAGTGTCAGTGTGTGATTGATTCGGCTTCGTCGTCGGCGTACGGGTCCGGATGACCCAGTTCCGCCAGCAATGTTCGTTCCAGCGCTTCCATCTCCTCGGCCTCATCGTCCTCGATGTGGTCGTAGCCGAGCAGGTGCAGGCAGCCGTGGATGACCAGGTGCGCCCAGTGCGCCTCGAGGGCCTTGCCCTGTTCGGCGGCCTCGCGCTCGACCACCGGCACGCAGATCACCAGGTCGCCCAGCAACGGGATGTCGAGCAGCTCGTCGGGCACATCGGCGGGGAAGGACAGCACGTTGGTCGCGTAGTCCTTGTGCCGGTAGGTGTGGTTCAGCTCGCGGCCTTCGGCTTCGTCGACCAGGCGGATGGTCATCTCGGAGTCGGCGCTGCGCTGGCGCAAGGCAAGCTCGCACCAGCGGCGAAAGGCGTTGTCGTCGGGGGCGGCGGCGTCCGTGGCCCGTTGCAGGTCGAGTTCAAGCATCTTTGCCGGGTGCCTCGGGCTTGGCCTGACGGGCGTCGAAACGGTCGTAGGCTTCGACGATGCGCTGCACCAGCGGGTGGCGCACCACATCCTTGGGTTGGAAATGGGTGAAGCTGATACCTGGGACGTCCCTGAGCACCTCGATCACATGGGCCAGCCCTGACTTGGTGCCGCGCGGCAGGTCGACCTGGGTGATGTCGCCGGTGATCACCGCGGTCGAGCCGAAGCCGATGCGGGTGAGGAACATCTTCATCTGCTCGAAGGTGGTGTTCTGGCTCTCGTCGAGGATGATGAAGCTGTTGTTCAGGGTGCGGCCGCGCATGTAGGCCAGCGGTGCGATCTCGATCACCTGGCGCTCGATGAGCTTGGCCACGTGCTCGAAGCCGAGCATCTCGTAGAGCGCGTCGTAGAGCGGGCGCAGGTACGGGTCGATCTTCTGGGCGAGGTCGCCGGGCAGGAAGCCGAGCTTTTCGCCGGCCTCGACCGCCGGGCGCACCAGCAGGATGCGGCGCACCTGTTCACGCTCCAGTGCGTCGACCGCGCAGGCCACGGCCAGGTAAGTCTTGCCGGTACCGGCCGGGCCGACGCCGAAGTTGATGTCGTTGGCCAGGATTTCCTTGACGTAGCGCTGCTGGTTGACGCCGCGTGGGCGGATGTTGCCCTTGCGCGTGCGCAGCGAGACGCTGACTTCGTTGACGGCCGGGTTCTCGAGGTTCTCGACCGTCGATTCCTGCAGATAGAGATGGACCGTTTCCGGCGACAGGTCGGTGGCCTTGGCCTCGCGATAGAGGCGGCGCAGCAACTGTTCGGCGGCGGAGGTGGTCTTGGGTTCGCCGATCAGTTCGAACTGATTGCCGCGGTTGCGGATTTCGATAGCCAGGCGTTGTTCGATCAGGCGCAGGTGCTCGTCGAACTGGCCGCACAGGTTGGCGAAACGATGGGCCTCGAAGGGCTCGAGGATGAAACGATGGGGTTGTATGGGTGCGTTCAAGGTCGTTTTTAGCCGCTCGACGGCAATGAATGTGAACTCAAGAATAACCCTTGAGTGGCAGTGGCGAAAGCACTGAAACGATCAAGGGTCGGTACGACGCTTCCGATCCGCGTGTCGATCATGGCAGGGCAAGTTGACGAAACGATGATGCCGGCGGACCGCACAGGGCTCGAGGCGGTTCAGGGCAGGGGAGAGAAGGGCGTGCGGCCTTCGGCGTTCTGCAGTTCCAGCAGGTATTTGCGGAAGATCTGGCCGAGCACCTGGGTGGCGTGCTCGAGCTCGTCGCGGGGCATCTGCCCGCTGACTTCGTCGGCCATGTCCAGGGCGTCTTCGGCGCCGTTGACCGCGGCGATCTTGAGCAGGATGTAGGCCTGCACGTTGTTGGCCTTGACCCCTTCGCCATGGAAGAACATCGAGCCGAGGCGGTACTGGGCCTGCCCCTGGCCCTGCAGCGAGGCCTTTTCGAACCACTTGAGCGCCTTGTCGAGATGGCGCGGCGTGCCGCTGTAGTAGAACTCGCCCAGCTCGTACTGCGCTTCGGCATCCCCGGACTCCGCCGTCTGCTCGCAGGCCTTCAGGGCGTTCTCCTGGTCCTCGGGCGCAGCATCGAGAGTGCAGCGGCCCGCCGCCGGAATCAGCAACGAGTTACCGCCCTCCGCCAGGGCCAGCAGGGGCTGAAGAAGCAACAGGCAGCCCAGGGTCAGGGCGCGGCCGGTGCGGTTCATGGGGATCGACTTACCTCTGCAAAGCTACGGCCAATGTCTCTGGTGGCACATTATGGGATAAGCAGCGCCTACCTTACAAAGTTTTACTCGAATTTCTGTCCTGCTGGCGAATCGGCTGACTGTGTAGGAGCGGCCTTGTGCCGCGAAAGGGCTGCGAAGCAGCCCCGGCATTATTCGCATCAAGGCTGAAATTCCAGGGGCTGCTTCGCAGCCCTTTCGCGGCACAAGGCCGCTCCTACCTGGGCGGTGTGAAGGCTTACTTCAGCTTGGCGAACGCCCGCTCGGCCGCATCCAGGGTGATCTGCAGCTCCTTGTCGCCATGGGCGATGGAGGTGAAGCCCGCCTCGAAGGCGCTTGGCGCCAGGTACACGCCGCCGTCGAGCATCAGGTGGAAGAAGCGCTTGAAGCGCTCGGCGTCGCTGGCCATCACGTCGTCGAAGGTGACGATGTCGTCGGCGCCGCTGAAGTACAGGCCGAACATGGCGCCCGCCTGGGTGGTGACGAACGGGATACCAGCGGCATCGGCGCGCTGTTGCAGGCCATCGAGCATGCGGCTGGTGAAGGCGCTCAGCTCGTCATGGAAGCCCGGGCGGCTGATCAGCTTCAGGGTGGTCAGGCCTGCGGCCATGGCCAGCGGGTTGCCCGACAGCGTACCGGCCTGGTAGACCGGGCCGAGCGGGGCGATGCAGCCCATGATCTCGCGCTTGCCGCCGAAGCAGCCGACCGGCATGCCGCCGCCGACGATCTTGCCGAAGGTCGACAGGTCCGGGGTGATGCCGTAGTGGCCTTGGGCGCCGCCCAGCGACACACGGAAGCCGGTCATCACTTCATCGAAGATCAGTACCACGCCGTGTTTGTCGCACAGCGCGCGCAGGCCTTCGAGGAAGCCTGGCGCCGGCGGTACGCAGTTCATGTTGCCGGCCACTGGCTCGACGATGATGCAGGCCACGGTCTGGCCAACCTCGGCGAGGGTCTTCTCGACGGCGGCGATATCGTTGAACGGCAGGGTCAGGGTGTGCTTGGCGAAGTCCGCCGGCACCCCGGCCGAGCTCGGTACGCCCTGGGTCAGCAGGCCGGAGCCGGCCTTGACCAGCAGGCTGTCGGAGTGGCCGTGGTAGCAGCCTTCGAACTTGATGATGGCGTCGCGGCCGGTGTAGCCACGGGCCAGACGGATGGCGCTCATGGTGGCCTCGGTGCCGGAGCTGACCATGCGCACCATTTCCATCGACGGCACGATCGAGCAGACCAGATCGGCCATCTCGGTTTCCATGGCCGTCGGCGCGCCATAGGACAGGCCGTGCTCGAGTTGTCGGCGCACGGCATTCAGCACATCGGGATGGCCGTGGCCGAGGATCATCGGGCCCCAGGAACCGACATAGTCGACATAGCGCTTGTCGTCTTCATCGATGACGTAGGCGCCTTCGGCGTGCTTGAAGAACAGCGGCGTGCCGCCGACGCTCTTGAAGGCGCGCACGGGCGAGTTGACGCCACCGGGGATGTGTTTCTGGGCTTGGGCAAACAGTTCTTCGGAACGGGACATGGGATCTTCTCTCGAAATCAGGAAGCGAACAGGGCATTGAAGGCGCGGGCGCGGCGGGTGACTTCCTGCGCGCTGTCGGCACCGAACAGGCCGTGGATCACCGCCAGCAGGTCGGCGCCATGGGCGATAAGCGGGGCGGCGTTGTCGAGGGTGATGCCGCCGATCACCGCGATCGGCAACTTGACCTGGGCGCGGGCCTGTTCCAGCAGTTCGACACCGGCGGCGGGCGCGCCTGGTTTGGTGACGGAATTGAAGAAGCGACCGAAGGCGACATAGCTTGCGCCCTCGCTGGCGGCCTGCTGCGCGAGGTCGAGGCTGGCGTGGCAGGTCGAGCCGATGATCGCCTGGCGGCCGAGCAGGGCACGGGCCGGGGTGAGCGGGCCGTCGGTCTGGCCCAGGTGCACGCCGACGCCCAGGCGCGCGGCCAGTTCGGCGTCGTCGTTGATGATTAGCTGAGTGCCGTAGCGTTCGCAGAGCTTCGTCAGCGCTTCAGCTTCGCGCAGGCGACGCCCGGCGTCGTCGCTCTTGTCGCGGTACTGCAGCAGGCAGACACCGCCTTCGAGTGCCGCCTCGACATGGCTCAGGAAACGGCCGGCGAGCAGCTGGCTGTCGGTGATGGCATACAGACCGCGGAGCGTCATCGGATGGCCTCGAGTCAGGAACAGAAATCCAGGGGCAGGCGGCGCGGCACGTACTGGCCCTTGCCCAGTTGCTCGGCGTCGCGCAGGGTCCGCCAGGTGTAGTCCAGGGCACTGCGCACGGCGCTCTCCAGGTGTTCGCCCAAGGCCAGGCGACCGGCCAGGGCGCTGGCCAGGGTGCAGCCCGAGCCGTGATAGCTGCCCGGCAGGCGCTGGCAGGTCCAGGTGTGCTGCTGGCCGTCGCGGCTGTACAGGCGGTTGTGGATTTCCACTTCGTCGCCGTGACCGCCGGTGATCAGCAGGTGTCTACAGAACGGCAGCAGCTTCTCGGCGCACTCGTCCGCCGTGCCTTCAGGCAGTTCCGCCAGGATACGCGCCTCTGGCAGGTTCGGGGTGGCGATGGTGGCCAACGGCAGCAGGCGCTCACGCAGCGCGTAGCCGACCTCGTCCTTGCCCAGGCGACCGCCGCCGCCGGCGCGCAGCACCGGGTCGCAGACCAGTGGCAGGTGCGGATGGGCGGCGAGCAGTTCGGCGACGGTGTCGACCATCTCGATCGAGCCGAGCATGCCCAGCTTCACCGCGGCCACCGTGGAGTCGGCCAGCACGGCATTGGCCTGGGCCAGCACCCACTCGCGGTCGAGCACGCGGAAGTCGGAAACGTTGACGGTATCCTGCACGGTCAGGGCGGTCACGGCGGGCGCGGCGTGACAGCCTTGGGCGATCAGGGCTTCGATATCTGCCTGCAGCCCGGCGCCACCACTGGGGTCGTGGCCGGAGAGACAGAGGACAACGGGGCGGGAGCTGTAGGTATTCATGGTCGGCGAGCTTATCACCAAACCTTTTTCTGCGGTTCGCTCGCGGCGAGAGAATTGCTGATCAAGTGGTCAGGTTGGGCTGGTTGTGTATTCTGAAACATGCGTTCTAGAGCCTCTGCATGCAAATTGCCAGTAGCTGCTGGTCAGTGCGGGAGGCTATGCTAGAGTGCTCGGATAACTCGATAAATGGGTTCTGCCGGATCACGTCG
The DNA here is from genome assembly GCF_057284075.1 of Pseudomonas sp. TE31087. Classification (NCBI taxonomy): domain Bacteria; kingdom Pseudomonadati; phylum Pseudomonadota; class Gammaproteobacteria; order Pseudomonadales; family Pseudomonadaceae; genus Pseudomonas; species Pseudomonas sp. TE31087. The sequence continues at coordinate 3,620,556 of NZ_JBXVNN010000001.1, read as the reverse complement.
TCTCAAAGGGATGGGAGGCAACCGCGACGCGACCGCACAGGCCATGCTGGGGCTGTATGCGCTATTTGCTGATTGTGCTTCTGGGCTGCTTGCCCATGCTGGCCGGAGCGGTCGAATTCGACAACGCCACCGGGCGCTTGCCGCTGGGCCGGTACATGCAGGTCTATGAAGACCAAGAGGGCAGCGCCAGCATCGCCCAGGTGAGTTCCGCGGCGTTTTCCGGGCGTTTCCAGGCACATCAGGACGAAGTGCTCAATGCGGGCTACTCCACCTCGGTGTTCTGGCTGCGGGTCGATCTCGCCTATGCCGCCGCCCCTTCGGCCGCGCCACGCCAGTGGTTGCTGGAACTCGCCTACCCGCCGTTGGATCACCTGGAACTCTTCCTGCCGGACGCGCAAGGCACCTATCGCCTGGCACGACGCACCGGTGACGCGTTGCCCTACGCCACCCGGGAGATCCGCCAGAACAACTACCTGTTCGAATTGCCGCTGCAACCCGGCCAGGCGACCACCGCCTACCTGCGTCTGCACAGCCAGGGCTCGATCCAGGCGCCGCTGACATTGTGGTCGGCCGAGGCCTACCTGGAGGACCAGCCCACCCGGCTTTATGTGCTGGGCATGATCTACGGCGTACTGCTGGTGATGCTGGTGTACAACCTGTTCATCTTCCTCAGCGTGCGTGATGTCAGTTACCTGTACTACATCCTTTATATCGCTTCGTTCGGTCTCTACCAGGTGTCGGTCAACGGCGCCGGCATCGCCTATTTCTGGCCGGACAGCCCATGGTGGGCCAACGCCGCCACCCCGTTGTTCATCGGTGCCGCCGGGCTGTTCGGCTGCCAGTTCGCCCGCCACTTCCTGCAGCTGGACAGCTTCAGCCGGGGCTTCGACCGCCTGCTGAAAGGGTTGATGGCCGGTGGCGCGCTGGTCATGGTGCTGGCGCTGACCCTGCGCTACGGCGTGGCGCTGCGCATGGCCACGGTGCTGGCGCTGCTGTTCACCGTCAGTATCTTCAGCGCCGGGCTCTATGCCTGGTGGCGCGGACTGCGTGTGGCGCGCTGGTTCATCATCGCCTGGACCGCCTTCCTCGCTGGCGGGCTGGTCAACACCCTGATGGTGCTGGGCTACCTGCCCAACGTGTTCATCACCATGTACGCCAGCCAGCTCGGCTCGGCGCTGGAGGTGGCGCTGCTGTCGCTGGCCCTGGCCGACCGCATCAACAGCCTGCGCGAGCAGCAGGCCCAGACCCTGCGCGAGACCGGGCGCACCCTGGAGCAACTGAACCTGCAGCTGGCGCGCAGCAACCGGCTCAAGGACGAGTTCCTGGCCACCGTGACCCATGAACTGCGCACGCCGATGAACGGCGTGATCGGTTCGCTGGAGCTGCTGCATACCCTGCCCATGAGCGCCGAGCAGGCCCAGTATCACCGCACCGCCACCGGTTCTGCCCAGGACATGATGGCGATGGTCGATGACATCCTCATCCTCACCGAACTGCAGGCCGGGCGCCTGCGCAACCAGGGCATGGCGTTCAGCCTGCGGCGCCTGCTCCAGGAGCTGCGCGCCGGCTATGCCAGCCAGGCGCTGGCCAAGGGTCTGTACCTGAGCCTGGACATCCCCGCCGACCTGCCCGACAGCCTGGTCGGCGATGCGCAGAAGCTCGCCCGCTGCCTGGCCTGCCTGGTGGACAACGGGCTGAAGTTCACCCACCAGGGGGGCGTCACCGTGCAGGCCCGTGGCCGGCGTACCGGGCCGGACAGCCTGGTCCTGAGCCTCACGGTCAGTGACAGCGGCATCGGCTTCGACGATCTGGACCAGGCGCTGCTGTACCAGCGTTTCTTCCAGATGGACGGTTCGATGACCCGGCGCTACGGCGGGCTGGGCATCGGCCTGTCGATCTGCCGGCAACTGGGCGAGTTGATCGGCGCGCAGTTGTCCCACGAGTCGACGCCGGGTCTGGGCAGCCGCTTCGAGCTGACCCTGGCCCTTGCGGTGGCGCAGGTGCAGGTACCACCGGCCCGTGCCGCCTCGGGCCTGGAGCGATTCTGACGAGTCGTTCGCCGTCGCCGTGGGAGCGGGCTTGCCCCGCGATCAGGGCGCGAAGCGCCCCCATGTAGTCCGTTTTGTCACTTTGACTCAAGGGCCTGCGGTGCTTCACTGGGTTATCCAGGCATGAACGGATCCAGGAGGCCGCCGATGAACCTGCACCAGTTCGCTGAAACCCACGAAGTCACCAACCAGCCGCCGTCCCTGGACGGCGCCAACCTGTATCGCCTCGACCTGCCCCTGCAGGAGTGGTCGCGCCGCTTCGGCGCCGGTTGGGCCGAGTCGCGGATCGACGCCTACGGTGCCCTGGCCGGTGGTCCGCTGATGGCCGCGGGTTTCCTGGCCAACGCGCACAAGCCCGAGTTCAGCAGCCATGACCGCTATGGCCACCGCATCGACCTGGTGGAGTTTCATCCCGCTTATCACCAGTTGATGCGCACCGCCGTCGAGTACGGCCTGCCTTCGCTGCCCTGGGCCGAGCCACGGGACGGCGCCCACGTGGCGCGGGCCTCGATGACCTACCTGCACAGCCAGGCCGAAGCCGGTACCGGCTGCCCGCTGACCATGACCTTCGCCGCCGTGCCGGCCCTGCGCCTGCAGCCCGAGCTTGCCGGCTACTGGCTGCCGAAGGTCCTCGCCCGCGAATACGACCCGCGCAACGTCGGCGACCGGCACAAGGCCGGTGTCACCATCGGCATGGCCATGACCGAGAAACAGGGCGGCACCGACGTGCGCGCCAACACCACCCGCGCCTACCCGGTGGGCACGCCCGGCCCGGGCCAGCCCTATGAGCTGGTAGGCCACAAGTGGTTCTGTTCGGCGCCCATGTGCGACGCCTTTCTCACCCTGGCCCAGACCGACAAGGGCCTGAGCTGCTTCCTGCTGCCGCGCCACCGGCCCGACGACAACCGCAACCAGTTCTACATCCAACGCCTGAAGAACAAGCTGGGCAACTGTTCCAACGCCTCCAGCGAGGTGGAGTTCCGCGGAGCCCTGGCCTGGATGGTCGGCGAGGAGGGGCGCGGCGTGCCGACCATCATCGAGATGGTGGCCATGACCCGTTTCGACTGCATGGTCGGTTCCAGCGCCCTGATGCGCCAGGCCCTGACCCAGGCCGCGCACCATTGCGCGTACCGCAAGGTTGGCGGACGGGTGCTGGCCGAGCAGCCACTGATGCAGAACGTGCTCGCCGACCTGGCCCTGGAGAGCGAAGCAGCCCTGGCCCTGAGCCTGCGCATGGGCCAGGCCCTGGACCGCCTCGACGACCCGCAGCAGGCGCACTTTTCCCGCCTGGTCACGGCGGTGGGCAAGTACTGGATCTGCAAGCGCGCCCCCGGGATGATCAACGAGGCCGCCGAGTGCCTGGGCGGCGCCGGCTACGTCGAGGACAGCATCCTGCCACGGCTGTACCGCGAGGCACCGGTCAACTCGACCTGGGAGGGCTCGGGCAACGTGCAGTGCCTGGATGTGCTGCGGGCCTTGTCGAAAGAGCCGGGCGTGCTCGAGGCGCTGTTCAGCGAGCTGGGGGACGGCCATGGCGACCCACGGCTGGCGGCGTTCATCGGTAATCTCAAGGGCGCTTTCGCCGATACCGGCGATATCCAGTACCGCGCCCGGCAACTGACCGAGGACATCGCCGTGGCGCTGCAGGCCAAGCTGTTGCTCGAGGCAGGCAACGCCACAGTGAGCGATGCGTTCATCGGCAGTCGCCTGGGCGGCGGCGGGCGGGTGTATGGCGCGTTGCCGCGCGGCGTGGATGTCGAGGCGCTGGTGGCCCGGGCGACGCCTGTCTGGGCCGGTTGAAGGATGGCTTCATCCCCCTGTAGGAGCGGCCTTGTGCCGCGAAAGGGCTGCAAGGCAGCCCCAGATCTCAGCGGTCAAGGCGGAAATTGCTGGGGCTGCTGCGCAGCCCTTTCGCGGCACAAGGCCGCTCCTACAGGGAATTGCTCAGCACCGACACTGGGGATGTATTTGCCCAGCAACGCAGGCAAGATGGCTGTCATGCATTCCATAAGACAGGAAGCCCAGCGTGAGCCAAGCGTTTGTAGTCGTTGATACCCCCGAACAGGCCGTCGACCGTCTGGCGGCCTTGCACGAACAGGCCACCGGGGCCCTGAGCCAGGCCCTCAAGCGCTATCTCAAGGACCGTACCGAGCCGGGTGACGAGGAGCGAGCGTTGTTCCGCTACCCGGCCCTGCGTCTCATCTATTCCAGCCAGGGCGAAGTCGCCGCGACCACCCGCGCCTACGCCAAGGTCCAGGTGGACGGCACCTACAGCGTCACCGTCACCCAGCCCGCGGCGTTCCGTGGCTACCTGCTCGAGCAACTGCGCCCGTTGATGCACGACTACACCGTGACCGTGGAAGTCGGTGTCAGCGAGCAGAACATCCCGTACCCCTACGTGGTCGACCAGGGCGACGAGCTGGCCGGCAGCGGCATCACCGCCGCGCAACTGGCGCGGGTGTTCCCCAGCACCGACCTGTCGGCGGCCACCGATAACACCGCCGATGGCCTGTACGACTGGGAAAGCGCCGAGACCCTGCCGCTGGCGCTGTTCGACGCCGCCCGCGTGGACTTCTCCCTGCGCCGCCTGGTGCACTACACCGGCAGCGACTGGCGGCACATGCAGCCGTGGATCCTTCTCACCAACTACCACCGCTACGTCGACCAGTTCATCGCCCATGGCCTCGAGCAGTTGCGCGAGGACCCACGCTTCGTGCGCATGGTCCTGCCGGGCAACGTGATCATCGAGAAGGGCATGGACAACGGCGAGGCCCAGGCCCTGGTCGCCAGCGTGGTCTGGCACCGCTACCAGATGCCGGCCTATCACCTGATCGCCGCCGATGGCGATGGCGTGACCCTGGTCAACATCGGTGTCGGCCCGTCCAACGCCAAGAACATCACCGACCACCTGGCGGTGCTGCGCCCGCACTGCTGGCTGATGATCGGCCACTGCGGCGGCCTGCGTCAGTCGCAGACTATCGGTGACTACGTGTTGGCCCACGCCTATATGCGCCGCGACGGCATCCTCGACCGCGTGGTGCCGCCGAATATCCCGATCCCGGCCCTGGCCGAGGTGCAGCTGGCGTTGCAGGAGGCGGCCGCGCAGGTCACCGGCGAGCGTGGCGAGCAGCTCAAGAAGCGCCTACGCACCGGCACCGTGCTCACCTACGACGACCGCAACTGGGAGCTGCGCTGGGCCCAGGAACGTCCGTTGATCAACCTGTCCCGCGCCGTGGCGGTAGACATGGAAAGCGGCACCATTGCCGCCCAGGGCTACCGTCTGCGCGTGCCGTACGGCACCTTGCTGTGTGTCTCCGACAAGCCGCTGCACAGCGAGATCAAGCTGCCGGGCTCGGCCAACGCCTTCTACAACCGCGCGGTCAGCCAGCACCTGAAGATCGGCATCGCCGCCCTCGATCTGCTGCGTACCGAGCTCAACTCGCTGCACTCGCGTAAACTGCGCAGCTTCGATGAGCCGCCGTTCCGCTGAGGATCCATGTCCCTGCCACCCCGTAGCACACCGCGCCGCCCTGCGGCGCGGCCCACCGGCCCGCATCGCCAGCCCAAGGCGCCGCCGGCCGAGCCGCGCCTGATCCTGTTCAACAAGCCGTTCGATGTGCTCACCCAGTTCAGCGACGGCGAGGGGCGGGCCACGCTCAAGGACTTCATCGACATCCCCGGCATCTATCCGGCCGGCCGCCTGGACCGCGACAGCGAAGGCCTGCTGTTGCTGACCAACGACGGGCGCCTACAGGCGCGCATCGCCGATCCGAAGCACAAGCTGGCCAAGACCTACTGGGTCCAGGTGGAAGGTGAGCCGAGCGAAGAGCAACTGCGGCGCTTGCGTGATGGCGTCGAGCTCAACGACGGGCCCACGCTGCCGGCCGAGGCACGCTTGCTCGAGGAGCCCGAGCTGTGGCCACGCAATCCGCCGGTGCGTTTTCGCAAGAGCGTGCCGACCGCCTGGCTGGAGCTGGTGATCCGTGAAGGGCGTAATCGCCAGGTGCGGCGGATGACGGCGGCGGTGGGCTTGCCGACCTTGCGCCTGGTGCGGGTGCGGATTGGCGACTGGACGATCGAAGGGCTGGACCAGGGGTGCTGGCGCGAAGTGCCGGCGAAGCTTTGAGCCGCACGCGTCCCCCTGTAGGAGCGGCCTTGTGCCGCGAAAGGGGCGCGTAGCGGCCCCCGATCTCAGCATCAAGGCAAAATTGCTGGGGCCGCTACGCGGCCCTTTCGCGGCACAAGGCCGCTCCTACAAGGAAGGGGAGAGTTGGCAGGCCGCTACACCCCCTCAAGAAACCCCACCACCACGCTCTTGATGATGAATGCCAGCACGCCAAGGCCCAGCACAAAGAACAGGATCAGCGTGCCAAAGCGCCCGGCCTTGGACTTCTTCGCCAGGTCCCAGACGATGAAGCCCATGAAACCGATCAACACGGTGACCAGGACGATCATCATCCATTCTTCGAATACTGCGGGATCCATCGGTTCACTCCAGGCAGATTGAGCCCCCGATCATACGCCGGACTCGGGAGGATTCAACGCAGGTGGGTCAATGGCAGCTCGGTGCTGGCCAGCACCTGGTTGAGCACGAAGCTCGAGCGCACGCTGGTCACGCCTTCAATACGGGTCAGGCTGCCCAGCAGCAGCTTCTGGTAGTGGTCCATGTCCGGCACCACCACCTTGAGCTGGTAGTCGGCGTCCATCCCGGTGACCAGGCTGCACTCGAGCACCTGGGGCAGGCTGCGGATCGCCGCCTCGAAGGTCTCGAAGCGCTCGGGCGTGTGCCGGTCCATGCCGATCAGCACATAGGCGGTCAGGCTCAGGCCGAGCTTCTTGCGGTCCAGCAGGGCCACCTGGCGCGAGATGTAGCCGTCGTCCTCAAGCTGCTTGACCCGACGTGAGCATGGGGAAGGCGACAGGCCGATGCGTTCGGCCAGTTCCTGGTTGGAGATGCGCGCATCGCGCTGCAATTCGGCGAGGATGCTCAGGTCGTAGCGGTCGAGCTTGCTCATGGAAAGGGCCTTTTCTGTTCGGATTGCTGCGAATTATCGATCCTGAGTGAAAAATTGCGCAAGCGCTATTTATCAGAGCAATCTTCGCAATCCTCTGCCCCGGCGTCTGGCCTATCTTTATCACCAGAATCACTGCCCGGACATCAGTCCACGGCGACGCGCCCTAGGCGGGCGGTCGCGGCCAGCCATCCAACAGGATCCGCCAGGCCCCCGGGCTACGCACTGTCCAGAAGACGGCGCGAGGTGAGCCGGTGCCACAAGCGCCGAGCACGGACGACAATTCCCGAAGGGAGGCCGCAAGGCCTCCCTTTTTTATTGCGCCGCGGGCTGCGCTTGCCAGGCCAGCGAGCAGCCAATGCAGGTCTTCGAGCAGTTGGCGCACCAGGTTGTTGGCTAATTTAATCTGCCGGTCGTGTTCTGCGGAGTAGACTGCCGACGATAATGGCGGGCGTTTCAATCGAGAGGAACAACATGGGTTCGCGCATCTGGCGGTTGGCAGGTGTTGGTTTGCTGGGCCTGGGCATCAGCCTGGGCGCCCTGGCCGAGGGGCCTGGAGAAGGGCATGACGGTCGTGGCGGCCAGCAGGAGCAGGGCGGTGGCGAACGGCGTGGATCACCGCTCAATTCGCGTGATGAAGTGCGCCAGACGCAACCGCCACGCCAAGGCTACTACCAGGACATTCCCCGTCGCTACGGCGACAACCGTTACTGGGAAGCGGGTGGTCCGGGTCAGCGCCCCGGCGGTGACTGGTCCGGCCGGCCCGATGGGCATGGCAATGGCTGGGGGCCAGGGCCGCAGTACCATCCCGGGCATACCGTCGAGCGCTTCCCGGACCGTTACTGGAAAGTGCCGTACCGCGGGCAGGACTACTTCTACTCCGGCGGCTACTGGTACCGGCCCCATGGCGGCGGCTACGTGGTGGTCACGCCGCCCTACGGTGTACGGGTCGACTACCTGCCGTCCTATGCCCGTGAAGTGTGGCTGGGCGGTGCGCTGTTCTTCCTGGTGGCCGACACGTATTACCAATACCAGGCCAACAGCCGCGAGTACGTGGTGGTCAACCCGCCCGCCGTGGCGCCTGCGCCAATGCCGCAGCAGGGCAGCGGCTACGATGTGATCGCCTATCCGATGTACGGCCAGGGGCCGGAGCAGCAGGAGCAGGACCGCTATCAATGCCATCGCTGGGCGGTGAGCCAGTCGGGCTTCGATCCGGCGACCGCCAGCTATGCGCCGCCGGCCAATGTGACGGACAACTATCGACGGGCGTTGGGGGCGTGCCTGAGCGGGCGCGGCTACAGCATCAATTGACGGGGTATTCGCGATAACGGGCTACACCGGGTCGGCGTGGACCATCACATCGGCCCGCGGGTAGCGCTGGCGAATGACGTGCGAGGCCTGCACGCACAGCTCATGGGCGGCATGCAGCGGCATGTCGCCGGGCAGCTCCAGGTGCAGTTGCACGAACCACTGGCTGCCGGACACCCGCGTGCGCAGGTCATGCACCCCCTTCACCCCGGGGATCGCCAGCACCACCTCCAGCATGCGCTCGCCGATATCGGCCGGCAGTTCCTTGTCCATCAGGATCGCCGTGCTCTCGCGGGCGATCTGCAGCGCGCTCCACAGGATGTACAGGGCGATCCCCAGGCCGAACAGGGCGTCGAGCTGCGGCCAGCCGAAGCGGGCCAGCAGCAGCGCCAGCAGGATGCTGGCGTTGAGCAGCAGGTCGGAGCGGTAGTGCAGCGAGTCCGCGCGCACGGCGGTGGAGCCGGTCAGGCGGATCACCTTGCGCTGGAAGGCCAGCAGCGCCACGGTCAGCGCCAGTGACAGCAGCATTACCGCGATGCCGGCGGCGGTGTCGCCCAGGGGTTCCGGCGACTTCAGCCGCTCAAACGCCTGCACCCCGATCAGCACCGCGCTGACCCCGATGAACAGCGCCTGGGCCATGCCGGCCAGGGCTTCGGCCTTGCCGTGGCCGAAGCGGTGATCGTCATCGGCCGGGCGCAGCGCGTAATGCACCGCCAGCAGGTTGAGGAAGGAGGCGGCGGCATCCAGTGCCGAGTCGGTCAGCCCGGCCAGCAGGCTGACTGAGCCGCTCAGCCACCAGGCCACGGCCTTGCTCAGCACCAGGATGCAGGCGACGCTCAGCGAGGCGCGGGTGGCCAGGCGCAGCAGGCGTTGATGTTCGGCGGTGGCGGTCATGCGCAGGGATCGTCCGGATCAGGTCAGGCCGCAGGTACCAGGCCGTAGCTGGCCAGTTGCTCGACACTGCCGCGGTGCTGGATCAGCCGCGGGTCGTTCAGCGGCAGGCGCTGGCCCAGTTCGCTTTCAAGGATAGCCTGCAGCTTGGTCCGGTCGACCTGGCCATCGGCATTGATCGCAGGCTTGAGCTTGGCCGGGTCGACCTGGGCCGTGGTGCCCCCGGGGTAGTAGATGGCACCCGTGGCGAAGTCGATGCCGAAGGCGATCAGGCCGGGAATGACATAGAACAGGATACCGATGGCATCCAGCGCCGCGACCACCGGATCGATCTTGCCTTCGATCTGGCCGCGACGGTCGGGGTAGAACAGGGTGCCGCAGGCCGTCAGCTGGGTCAGCAGGGTGGCGATGAGGGCGCCACCGATGACGCGGGAAGGGATGCGCATGTGAATCTCCGGAAGATAACGACAAACAACGGCGCGGCAATCGCCTGCGCCTGAGCTTAAGACCATGATAGGGCAGCCTCGGTTCGCCGTTATACTCGGTCGATTGTTCGAGGACCACCATGATTTCATTACCGATCGATGCCGTACTGTCCGACCTGCGCCAGGCCCTGGCCGAACGTGACGAAGCGGTGCTCGAGGCGCCGCCCGGCGCCGGCAAGACCACCCGCGTGCCACTGGCCCTGCTCGCTGAGCCCTGGCTGCGGGGGCAGACCATCCTCATGCTCGAGCCCCGGCGCCTGGCCGCCCGCGCCGCCGCCGAACGCCTGGCCAGCGAACTGGGCGAGAAGGTTGGCGAAACCGTGGGCTACCGCATCCGCCTGGAGAGCAAGGTCGGCCCGAACACGCGCATCGAAGTGGTCACCGAGGGCATCCTCACCCGCCGCCTGCAGGCGGATCCTGCGCTGGATGGCGTGGGGCTGCTGATCTTCGACGAGTTCCACGAACGCAGCCTGGATGCCGACCTGGCCCTGGCCCTGAGCCTCAACGGCCGGGCGCTGTTGCGCGACGAGCCGCCACTGAAGATCCTGCTGATGTCGGCGACGCTGGAGGGCGAGCGGCTGTCGCGCCTGCTCGACGACGCGCCGATCGTCAGCAGCCAGGGGCGCATGCATCCGGTGGATATCCGCTGGAGCCGGCCCTGGCAGCCTGGCGAGTTTGTCGAGCCGCGGGTGGTCGACTGCGTGCTCCAGGCCCTTGCCGACGAATCCGGCAGCTTGCTGGTGTTCCTGCCCGGGCAGGCGGAGATCCGCCGTGTGCACCAGGCGCTGCAGGAGGCCGTGGGCGAGCGTCCGGACATCCTGCTCTGCCCGCTGCACGGCGAGCTTGACCTGAGCGCCCAGCGCGCCGCCATCGAGCCGGCGCCCAAGGGCCAGCGCAAGGTGGTGCTGGCCACCAATATCGCCGAAACCAGCCTGACCATCGACGGTGTGCGCGTGGTGATCGACGCAGGTCTGGCGCGGGTGCCGCGCTTCGACCCCGGCAGCGGCATGACCCGCCTGGACACCCAGCGTATTTCCCGCGCCAGCGCCACCCAGCGTGCCGGGCGAGCCGGGCGCCTTGAACCCGGCGTGTGCTATCGACTGTGGTCCGAGGCGCAACACGACCAATTGGCGGCCCACGGCAGCGCCGAGATCCTCCAGGCCGACCTGGCCGGGCTGGCCCTGCAGCTGGCGCGCTGGGGCGTGCCGCCGGAGCAGCTCAGCTGGCTCGACCAGCCACCGGCCGCTGCCTACGGCCAGGCTCAGGACCTGCTGGCCCGGCTCGGTGCCTTCAAGCCCGGGTGCCGCGACAACCTGAGCACCCATGGCCAGGCCATGGCCGAGCTGCCTGCGCATCCGCGCATCGCCCACCTGCTGCTGCGCGGCCAGGACCTCGGATTGGCCGACATGGCCTGCGATGTCGCCGCGTTGCTGGGCGAGCGCGACATCCTGCGCGGCGGCGGTGCCGACCTGCATAGCCGGTTGGCCCTGCTCAGCGGCGAAAGCCGCGCCTCCCGTGGCGGGCAAGGCGGCGTGCAGCGCGCCCGGCAACTGGCCCGGCAGTACCGCGGCCAGTTGCGTGGCAAACCGCGCAGCCCGGTCGCCGACCCCGATCATCCCCGCTGGCTGGGTGCGGTGCTGGCGCTGGCCTACCCCGACCGGGTGGCGCAGCAGCGTCGCGAAGGCGGCGCCGAGTACCGCCTGGCCAATGGCCGTGCGGCGCTGTTCGCCGAAGCTGATGCACTGATGAAAAGCCCGTGGCTGGTGATCGCCGACCTGGGCAGCCGCCAGGGGCAGCGTGAGGAGCGCATCTACCTGGCCGCCGAGTTCGATCCGGCGCTATTCGACGGTGTGCTGGCCGAGCAGGTGGAGCAGCTCGACCTGCTCGATTGGGACGAGCGTGAACAGGTGCTGCGCGCCGAGCGCCAGCGCAAGGTCGGCGAACTGGTGCTCAGCCGCGAGCCGCTGCCGGGGCTGGATGACGACGCACGGGCCCGGGCTTTGCTGGGGCTGGTGCGGCGCAAGGGCCTGAACTTGCTGACCTGGACCCCGGAACTGCGCCAGTGGCAGGCCCGTGTCGCTATGTTGCGTCAGCTGGACCTGGAAAAGGACGGCCACAGCGAGTGGCCCGACCTGGGTGACGACGCCTTGCTCGCCAACCTGGAAGACTGGTTGCAACCTTATCTGGGCAAGGTGTCGCGGCTGAGCCATTTCGCCAGCCTGGACCTGCCCTCGATGCTGCGCAACCTGCTGCCCTGGCCGCTGCCACAGCGCCTGGATGAGCTGGCGCCATCACACCTGGCCGTGCCTTCGGGCTCCAGCATTCGCCTGGACTACAGCGAGCAGCCACCGATCCTTGCCGTGCGCCTGCAGGAGCTGTTCGGTCTGGCTGACACCCCGCGCATCGCCAATGGCTGCCAACAGGTCAAGCTACACCTGCTGTCGCCGGCGCGCAGGCCGGTGCAGGTGACCCAGGACCTGGCCAACTTCTGGCGCACCACCTATGCCGAGGTGAAGAAGGACCTGAAAGGGCGCTATCCCAAGCACTACTGGCCGGACGATCCACTGGTGGCGGAGGCCACGGCCAGGGCCAAGCCAAGGAAAGCCTGACGCCTGGGGAATGCCGGTCTCAGGCGCTGGCTTCACCCTCGAGCAGCATGAACAGGCGGTACAGCACCACGGTGCTGAACAGCTGCAGGAAGCCGCTGAGGCTGTCCAGGGCCAGTTGCACACCAGGCTGCGGCTCGGGGAACAGCTGCAGCAGCAGGCCGTCGATCAGCCACAGCGGCGCCAGCACCGACAGCATGCAGACCATGATGCGCAGGAAATGCCCGGTGGTCATGCGCGCGCTGGTGCGCATCGACTCGATCACCGGCAGGCCGCGCAGCACCAGCAGGTACTCGGCGAACACCAGGTTCACCATGATCCACACGCCGGGGAAGATGAGCAGCGCCAGGCCCGCCATGATCAGCAGCGAACTGATCACGATCAGCAGGGCCAGCATCGGCCACAGTTGCAGGGCGCGGGCGAACAGGTCGCGCTTGGCGGTGTCCAGGCCGTTGCTGCGGGTGTCGAGGTAGAGGATCAGCGCGGCGCTGTACAGCGGGTAGAACAGCAGGCTGACGAGCATGCCGTAGGCCGGCGAGGCCTGCTCGCCCAGCTGGCTGTAGAGCAACTGGGTGCCGAGGGCCTCCAGTACCACCAAGGGCAGGCACAGCTGGAGGATGCTCGTCAGGTGACGGCGGAAGAAGTACAGGGAGTCGCGCAGAACGCTCAGCGGATTCATCGGTCAACATCGCATGGCAGAAAAAGCAGGGCGTAACTTTAGCCCAGTCGGCCCGCTTGCTGAAAAAAGTTTCATGGCCCGGACAATTGAATCGCCAAGCCCGGGCCTCCATCTTTGACGCTGTCCGATGTCCTGTTCAGCGCACGAGGTTGCCCCGATGAACACTGAAGAACAAACCCTGATCGATGGCCTGTTCGGCCGTCTCAAGCAAGCCGAGGACCCGGCCCAGCCGCGCGATGCCCAGGCCCAGGCGCGCATCGAGGAGCACCTGCGCCAGCAGCCGGCGGCGCCTTACTACATGGCCCAGGCGATCCTGGTCCAGGAGACGGCGATCAAGCGCCTGGACGAGCAGAACAAGCAGCTCGAGGCCGAACTGCGCCAGGCTCGCGCGCAACTGGATGCAAGCCGCCCCAGCAGTGGCGGTGGTTTCCTCTCCAGCATCTTTGGCGCGGGAGCCCGCAATCCAGAGCCGCAGCGCCCGGTCGCGCCGCCGCCGACTTCTGCGGGTGGCTGGCGTGAACCGGCGTCCCAGGCCTATGCCCCGCCACCGCAGCAGCCGGGCTTCGGCGCGGCGCCCGCCCCGGCGCGCAGTGGCGCCAGCAGCTTCCTCGGCGGTGCCATGCAGACCGCGGCGGGTGTGGCCGGTGGCGTGTTGCTGGCCCAGGGCATCAGCAGCCTGTTCAACCACAATTCGCAGCCTGAGGAGATCGTCGAGGTGATCAAGGAAGCACCGGCGCCGGCCAGCGACGCGGGTGGCTGGAATGACCAGGACAGCCAGCGCCAGGTGGCGGACAGCGGGGGCTGGGGCAATGACCAGGGCGGTTATGCCGATGCCGGTTACAGCAATGACGATGGCGGCTTCTTCTCGGACGATGACTACGTCTGAGGGCCTGACAGACCTGATGCACCGCAGGGGCGCCTCGCGCCCCTCACGGACACATCCGCGACAACCTCAGGTCAGGCGCTGCAGGCCTTCCAGGCAAGTCGCCAGGTGGTAGGGCGTGGTCGAAGGCATGTCATGGCGGCTCACCGCTCCTGCGCCATCGCGGCACTCATGCCAGCCGCCTTCATGCAGGAAGCGTGACTCCAGCGCCGCTAGCTGTGCCAGCAACCGTGCCTCGCTTCCCGGCCGCAAGGCCAGTGCCCGCAGGTACTCCGCTTGCGCCCAGATTCGCTGGGTCGGGTCGATGACCTGGCCGTCCACGTCCAGCATCGCCAGCACCGCCGTATCCTTCACTCCGTACTGTTCGGCAAAGTCGAAGGCCCGCTCGATGGAGGCGTGCAGCGCCGTGCCGCGCAGCAATGGCGAGGTATCCAGCAGGTAGAACCATTCGAACTGGTGGCCTGGCTCGAACCAGTTATCCACAGCCCCACGCGGTTTTTCCAGCATCAGGCCGTGGCTCGGCTCGATGAACTGCGCCTGCAGCGCGTCGCACAGCTGCAGCAGCGACTGGCGAACCTCGTTGTCCTCGCGCACGGCCAGCACCTGGAGAAAGGCCTCGGCCAGGTGCATCTGCGGGTTCTGCAGCGGGCCGCTGCCCAAATCCGACCAGTCCTCACCGAGGCTGGCCTCGTACAGGCCATCGTCGCGGGCGAACTGCTCGGCAACGACTTCGAGGGCGCCGTTGAGCGTGGCCTCCACCAGGCCTTCGCCGACCTTGCCCCAGTAATGGGCGCAAGCGAACACGATGAAGGCGTGGGTGTAGAGGTCCTTGCGCCGGTCCAGTGGCTTGCCCTGGGCGTCGATGCTGTAGAACCAGCCGCCGTGCTCGGCGTCGTGGAAGTGCTTCTGCAGTGAACGCAGCAGCGCGGCGGCGCGTTCGGCGGCGCCCGGTTGCTCGATGCGGCTGCTGAACAGGTACAGCTGACGGGCGCAGGCCATGGCCCGGTAGCGCTGCACCGGCAGTGGCCGATGCTGGGTGTCCAGGGCTTCGTACGGCAGGGCCATGTCGGCGTTCCAGCCAGGGCCCTGCCACAGCGGCACGATGCGCTCGGCGAAGTGCTGTTGGAAACGGGTCAATGCGGGGCGGGGGTCGGACATGGTCGCGCTCGTGACGGTCGGGCAGGGCGCCATGGTAGCAGAAGTGGCCAGTGCTTCGTGTGCGCGGGCAGCGTGGGAGCGGGCTTGCCCCGCGATAGCGCCATCGCGGGGCAAGCCCGCTCCCACGCTGCCCGCGCACATGATCCGATCTGGGCGAAAGCGTCAGCCGGGATTACCCAGCCCCTGCCAGTGCCGCGCGCCGACGAAGATGAAGCGCAACTGCTGGGTGATCTTTTCCTGCGGTGTCAGCGCCTGTGGATGACCCGGCTCGGGACTGTCGATCAGTTCGGGCAAGGTGGCGAACACGGTCTTGACCACCAGGTCGGCCATTACCGCCAGGGCGGCGCCGTCCAGGTGCTGCCAGCGCGGCATGCGCGCCAGGTCCGTGGCCAGGTCGCTGCTGATGTCCTGGCGCAGGCGGGCGATGGCCTGGCGTACCGGTTGCGAGCCGCCATATTGCTCGCGGGCTAGGAACAGGAACTGCGCCCGGTGGGCGATGACCACGTCGAGGAAGATGCGCACCGAGGCGTCGGTGATGCCGCCCAGTTCGAATTCATTCTGGCGCACCAGGCGAATGGTCTGGCGGAAGGTGGTGTCCACCTCGGCGACCAGGGCCAGGCCCAGGGCATCCATGTCGGGGAAGTGGCGGTAGAAGCCGGTGGGCACGATGCCCGCGGCCTTGGCCACCTCGCGCAGGCTGATGCTGCCGAAGCCACGGCCGCTCTCCATGAGCAGGCAGGCGGCATCCAGCAGGGCCTGGCGGGTTTGTAACTTCTGTTCGGCGCGCGGCAGCATGGGACAGGATTCTATGACTGTACGACTGGGCATTCTGGATAAAAAAACAAAGCCCGGTCAATGGACCGGGCTTGGAGGGGAGCAGGCGCAGTGGGGCGGGTTGTTGTTTTCGGCCATGGCGATCAGCTCACACGGCTGAGTTCGACCAGACGATCCGAGCCACCTTCGGCTACACGGTTGTTGCGTTCGTTGAGGCGATCGGCGCCACCTTCTGCGACACGGTCATTGCGTTGGATCAGGCGATCGGAGCCCCCTTCGGCGACGCGGTCATTGCGTTGGATCAGGCGATCGGAGCCGCCCTCGGCAACGCGGTCGTTGCGTTCGATCAGGCGATCCGAGCCACCTTCGGCGACACGGTTGTTACGTTCGAGCAGGCGCTCGGAACCGCCTTCGGCCAGGCGGCCTGCGCGTTCCTGCAGGCGCTCGGCGCCACCTTCTGCCAGAGTGTTCAGCGGTTGGCTGACGGCGGCGGCGCTGGAGTGCGATTCAGCGCTCAGGTGCTGGTCTTCGGCTGGCAGGGCGAAGGCGTTGGCGGCAAGTACGGACAGGGTCAGGCTCAGCAGCAGATGGCGTTTCATGATTCGGTGCTCCTCGGGGGGGCTGGAAAGTGGGTACGAAGCCAATGCTACGCCTGGTAACTCCAGAGAAAAGTTCATCAGGATAATGGTAACAATCGACGGGATTGATACTGTGTGCGGAAGGCTCTGAATCAATGTTTTCAGGTGTTTCGCAAGCGCTGAGGCACGCTTGAGCCCCGGTAACACTGCCGCTGTCCATGGACGAAAAGCTGAGAAAGGCGTCAGGAAAATCCTGGTTATCATGGCGCACGGATTAAACCCGGCGGTTTTTCATCAGTCCGACATAATGAGTGCCATGCAGTCAGGAGAACCATGCAATGACGCGCCCTGCCAGAATCCTCATCTGGACCTTCGCCACCCTCGCCACCCTGCTGGCGATCCTGGTGGTGGTGATCGCCACTTTCGACTGGAACCGCGTCAAGCCGCTGCTTAACGAGAAAGTCTCCGAAGCCCTGCACCGGCCCTTCGCGATCAACGGCAACCTCGCCGTGCACTGGCGCACCGAGCCCGAGGAAGGCGGCTGGCGCGCCTTCGTGCCGTGGCCGCACTTCACCGCCGAAGACCTCACCCTGGGCAACCCCGATTGGCTCAAGGCGCCGCATATGGTCGCCCTGGAGCGCGTGGACTTTCGCCTGGCGCCGTTGCCGCTGATCGTCCAACGCATCAGCATTCCGCGCATCGACCTGGTCAAGCCCAGCGCCAGCCTTGCCCGGCAGGCCGATGGCCGGGCCAACTGGGTGTTCGATTTCGGGCCCAAGGACGAGAACGAAGAGCCGTCGAAGTGGGTGCTGGACATCGGCGCCATTGGTTTCGACCAAGGCAACGTCAGCTTCGACGACCAGACGCTGAAGACCAGCATGAAGGTGCAGGTCGATCCGCTGGGCAAGCCGATCCCGTTCAGCGACATCGTTGGCAAGGCCCGCGCCGAGAAGGCCGGCAATGCCCAGGACTACGCCTTCGGTTTCAAGGCCCAGGGCCGCTACAAGGGCCTGGCGGTGGCCGGCACCGGCAAGATCGGCGGCCTGCTGGCGCTGCAGGACACCAGCCAGCCGTTTCCGCTGCAGGCCGACGTGCGTATCGGCGACACCCGGGTCGCGCTGGCCGGGACCCTGACCGATCCACGCAACCTCGGCGCCCTCGACCTGCGCCTGAAGCTTTCCGGCAGCAGCCTGGGCAACCTCTATCCGCTGACCGGCGTGACCTTGCCCGATACGCCCCCATACGCCACCGATGGTCATCTGACCGCCAACCTGCATGCCGCCGAGGGGGCGCAGTTCCGCTACGAAGGCTTCAACGGCAAGATCGGCGACAGCGACATCCACGGCGACCTGGCCTTCGTCGCCAGCCAGCCCCGGCCGAAGCTCTCCGGCAACCTGGTGTCCAACCAGCTGCTGTTCAAGGACCTGGCGCCGCTGATCGGCGCCGACTCCAACAGCGAACAGAAGGCCCGCGGCGGCGCCAGCAAGCAGCCGGCCGGCAAGGTGCTGCCGGTCGAAGAGTTCCGCACCGAGCGCTGGCGGGCCATGGATGCCGATGTGACCTTCGCCGGCAAGCGCATCGTGCACAGCGAGAAGCTGCCGTTCAACGACCTGTCCGCCCATGTGATCCTCGAGGACGGCCTGCTGCGCCTGGAGCCGCTGCGCTTTGGCGTAGCCGGCGGCAACCTCGATTCCAACATCCGCCTGGACGGACGCAGCGCGCCGTTGCAGGGCCGCGCCCGGCTGACCGCGCGTGGCTTCAAGCTCAAGCAGCTGTTCCCCAGCTTCGCGCCGATGCAGACCAGCTTCGGTGAACTCAACGGCGATGCCGACATCAGTGGCCGGGGCAACTCGGTGGCGGCACTGCTGGGCACTTCCAGCGGGGATCTGCGCCTGCTGATCAATGATGGCGCGATCAGCCGCAGCCTGATGGAGATCGCCGGGCTCAACGTCGGCAACTACGTGGTCGGCAAGCTGTTCGGCGATGAAGATGTGAAGATCAACTGCGCCGCGGCGGACGTCGGGATCAAGGATGGCCTGGCCACCACCCGCTTGTTCGTCTTCGACACCGAGAACGCGATCATCTACATCAACGGCACGGCCAACTTCGCCAGTGAGCAACTGGACCTGAAGATCACCCCCGAGTCCAAGGGCCTGCGTCTGTTCTCGTTGCGTTCGCCGTTGTATGTGCGTGGGCCGTTCGCCAAGCCGAGTGCCGGCGTACAGGCTGTGCCGCTGGCGCTGCGTGGCGCGGGGATGGTGGCGCTTGGCGTGGTGGCCGGGCCGGCGGCGGGGCTGCTGGCGCTGATCGCGCCGAGCAGCGGGGATGAGCCGAACCAATGCACGCCGTTATTGCAGCAGATGCGCGCCGGCAAGGCGCCAGCGGCGGCCGGCAAAGGTCATTGAAGTTCGTGGGAGCGGGCTTGCCCCGCGATGGCATCAACGCCATCGCGGGGCAAGCCCGCTCCCACGTAAACCTTGGGATCAGAGGCCTTTCAACAGATCGGACATATCGTCCGCGTGCTCTTCCTCCTGCGCCAGGATGTCCTCGAAGATGCGCCGGGTGGTCGGATCCTTGTCGCCGATGTACTGGATGATCTCGCGGTAGCTATCGATGGCGATGCGCTCGGCCACCAGATCCTCCAGCACCATCTCCTTCAACGAACTGCCCGCCACGTACTGGGCGTGGGAATTCTTCGTCAGGTTGTCCGGATTGAAGTCCGGCTCGCCGCCCAGCTGCACGATGCGCTCGGCCAGCTTGTCGGCGTGCTCGGCTTCCTGGTTGGCGTGCTCGAGGAACTCCGCGGCGGCGACGCTGGCCTTGATGCCGCTGGCCATGAAGTAGTGACGCTTGTAGCGCAGGACGCAGACCAGCTCGGTGGCCAGCGACTCGTTGAGCAGGCGCAGGATCTTCTCGCGATCGGCGTGGTAACCCTCGGTCACCGCGCCTTGCTCGACATGCTGGCGGGCACGTTCGCGCAGGGTTTTCACATCGGTCAGTTCAACGCTCATGTTCATCTCCGAAAGCATCAGGGTGGTCATGGGGTGTCATGCGCCGTGCACGGCGTCGCTGTCTTGTTGGCGTTGCTTGCAGGTCTTGAAGCCCTTGGCGTCGACATGGCCGGTGGCGTCGAAGCGCACGTAGTAGGGTTGCTGGTGGCCATCGCGGTTGAGGATGTAGTCGTTGCAGGTGCCGCCGTGGGGCAGGTCGATGACATTCGACGGGCTGCCGCCGATGGCGATGACCTTCTGCATGGTCATGCCGTGCTCGACCTGCTTGACCAGCGGCTCGTCGCGGTAGGTGACGTAGTCCACCGGGTTTTCCGGGCGGCTGCCGCAGGCGGCGAGGGTGGCGCTTGCCAGAAGGATGGCCAGGGTTCGCTTGTACATGGTCCCGCTCCTTGCTCAGGGTCTGTTCTGCTTGGAACCGCGCGGCGCGCCGGGAGTTCGATTGCGCTTGTCTCCGATGGCGCTGTAGGGTGGGCCGGTCTGTTCACGGATGAGGGCAAGGGTGATGAGTCAGGAGCTGGCCACGCGTTATCCACTGGTGCTGGTGCCGGGCATGCTCGGCTTCGTGCGGGCGCTGGTCTATCCCTACTGGTTCGGCATCGTTCCGGCATTGCGTCGGGGCGGCGCGCAGGTGTTCCCGGTGCAGGTGTCGCCGCTGCATTCCAGCGAGGTGCGGGGCGAGCAGTTGCTCGGCATCATCGAGGAGGTCTGCCAGCGCACGGGGGCCGACAAGGTCAACCTGATCGGCCATAGCCAGGGCGCGCTCAGTGCCCGTTATGCGGCGGCGAAGCGGCCTGACCGGGTGGCTTCGGTGACATCGGTGGCCGGCCCCAACCATGGCTCGGAGCTGGCCGACCATCTCGAACGCACGGCACCTGGTGACTCTGTCCGGGGGCGCATCCTCAAGGCCGTGCTGCATGGCTTCGCTGTGATGCTGGGTTGGCTGGAGACCGGCTGGCGCCGCGATCCGCTGCCGATCGACGTGCATGCTTCGCACCAGTCGCTGACCAGTGCCGGGGTGGCGCTGTTCAACCAGGCTTATCCACAGGGGCTGCCCGAGGTCTGGGGCGGCGAGGGGGCGCCGGAAGTGAACGGCGTGCGCTATTACTCATGGTCCGGAACCCTGCAGCCTGGGCGTACCGACCAGGGCCTGAACCGTTTTGACGGCAGCAACCGATTTTGCCGGCTGTTCGCCCGCAGTTTCGTCCGGGAGAAGGGGCAATGCGACGGCATGGTCGGGCGCTTCAGCTCGCACCTGGGGCAGGTGATCGGTGATGACTATCCGCTTGATCACCTGGATATCGTCAACCAGTCGCTGGGCGCGGTGGGCAAGGGTGCCGAGCCGGTGCGACTGTTTACCGAGCATGCCGCCCGGCTCAAGGCTGCTGGGTTGTGACGAACCCGGGGGCTGCCTCGCAGCCCTTTCGCGGCACAAGGCCGCTCCTACAGACGAACGCAATCCCCCTGTAGGAGCGGCCTTGTGCCGCGAAAGGAGCGCAAAGCGCTCCCATCTGTCAACGCCGCACAGGCGTGGTCCAACGCTCGGCCAACAGCACGCCGACTAATGTCAGCACACCGCCAACCAGGTGATAACTGGCCAACTGCTCATTCAGCACCACTGCCGCGATCACCGCCGTCACCACCGGCAGCAGGTTGAAGAACAGCGTGGTCCGGCTCGGCCCCAGGCGATGCACCGCCTGCATCCACACCCGCGGCGCGACCATCGAGGCCAACAGGCCGGCATACAGCACCAGGCCAATGTTGTGGCCGTTCAACCCGGTCTTGGGCGACAGCAGGAACAGCGGCAGCAACACCAGGATCGCCACCAGCACCTGCAGGTACAGCAGTTGCAGCGGCGGCAGGCGCAGTTGCCATTTCTTCAGCAGGAAGCTGTACAGCGCATAGGCGAGGGTGGCCACCAGCATCATCAGGTCGCCAGCGTTCAGCCCCTGGTGCAGCAGCACGCCGGGTTGCCCGGCCGAGACCACCTCCAGCACGCCGAAGAACGACACCAGCGCGCCCAGTAGCGCGCCATAGGTCAGACGCTGGCCGAGCCAGGCGATGGAAAGGGCCAGCGACATCAACGGCATCAACGAGAGAATGATGCCCATGTTGGTGGCGCTGGTGATGGCCGCGGCGAAGTACGCCAGGCTCTGGTAGATGGCCATGCCCAGCACGCCCAGCACGAAGATCTTGCCCAGGTGCGGGCGGATGGCCGCGCGGTTGCGCCAGACTTGCGGCAGCAGGAAAGGGGTGAACAGCAGGCCGGCCAGCAGCCAGCGGTAGAAGCCGATCTCGGCGGGGAAGATGGCCCCGGCGGACATCTTGGTGACTACGGTGTTGCCGGCCCAGATGAGGATGGCGATGAGGGGGAAGAGGTAGTTCATGATGATTCTCGAGTTGCGGTTGACCCGTGGGAGCGAGGCAAGCCCGCTCCCACGTGGCGGCCATTATCGCTTGTCTGTTCAAATGCCTATACTTCCATCCAGACAACTCGCCCCGCAAAGCAGACAGCATGACCCGCAAGTACCTCGACATTCCGCAATTCGACCGGCTCCCCGCCCCGGTCTACTTTCGCTACGACGAATTCGGCGCCGATACTCACAGCCCACCGCACCGTCACCCCTGGGGCCAGCTCAACTACGCCTCCCATGGCCTGATGCACCTGGACGTCGAGGGCCAGCGCTTCATCTCGCCCCCGCACTACGCCGTCTGGGTGCCGCCGGACACCGAGCACGGCTGCTACAACCCCCAGGCCATCATCTACCGCTCGGTCTACCTGGAGCGCAGCCTGTGTACCGAGTTGCCGGACCAGCCCTGCAGCCTGGTGATCAGCGATATCCTCAAGGCGATCCTCGGCGACTTCGCCCGCCGCGACTTGCACATCGCCCAGGACCAGCGCGACCAGCGCCTGATCCAGGTATTGATCGACCAGTTGCACCTGGCACCGACGCAGACCTGCTACCTGCCGTTCGCCCGCAGTGACAGCCTGCGCCAGGTGCTCGAGGCGTTGCACGCGGAGCCTGGCGACAACCGTCCGCTCGGCCATTGGGCCGGGCAGGTGCATGTCAGCGAGCGCACCCTGGCCCGGCAGTTCCTGCGCGAGCTGGGGATGAGCTTCGGCGAATGGCGCTTGCGCCTGCGCTTTCTGCGGGCCATCGAGGCGCTCGAGGCGGGCACGCCGATCCAGGCCATCGCCTTCGACCTCGGCTACAGCAGCGCTTCGGCCTTCATCGCCATGTTCCAGCGCCAGGCCAATTGCACCCCGGAGCAGTACCGGCGGCGGGCGCGGACAGAGATGTAAGAATTCTTGTCTACACTCAGCTGCGACGAGCGCGCATCCGGCGCGCAGGCAAGGAGACCACTCCATGAAGCTGCTGCACGTACCCCTGCTGGTATTGGGCCTGTTGATCGCGGGCCAAGGGTTCGCCGCCACCGCGCAACAGGAAAAGATGAAGACCTGCAATGCCGACGCCACCACCAAGGCGCTCAAGGGCGATGAACGCAAGGCGTTCATGAGCACCTGCCTGAAAAAGGATGTGCCGCAGACCCAGCAGGAGAAGATGAAGACCTGCAACGCCGACGCCAGCACCAAGGCGCTCAAGGGCGATGAACGCAAGGCCTTCATGAGTGACTGCCTGAAGAAGAAATGACCTGCGCCTATGCCTCTGCCGTGAAGGCTGGCAGACTGCGGGACTTTCCGCTGTCTGCCGTTGAGGCTGTATGACTTTCACTCCCCGCCAGGTCACCCTGGCCAGCTGGATCATCGTCATGGCGGGCCTGTTGCTGGCGCTGCCGCTGAAGCTGCTGCCGAGCCTGCTGGCCGGCCTGCTGGTCTACGAGCTGGTCAACATGCTCACCCCGCGCCTGCAACCGCTGATCGCCGGGCAGCGCGCACGCTGGCTGGCGGTGGCGCTGCTCGGCACCCTGGTGGTGAGCACGCTGACGTTGCTGATCGCCGGCGCCTTCAGTTTCCTGCTGCACGAGGCCGAGAATCCCGGCGCCTCGCTGGACAAGTTCATGGGCCTGGTCGAGCGCGCGCGAGGCCAGCTGCCGCCGTTCATCGAAGCCTACCTGCCGGCCAGCGCCGCCGAGTTCAAGGTGGCCATCGGCGACTGGATCAAGAGCCACCTGAGCGACCTGCAACTGGTGGGCAAGGGCATGGCGCACATGTTCGTGACCCTGCTGATCGGCATGATCCTCGGCGCCATCGTCGCCCTGCAGCGCATTCCCGACATTTCCCGGCGCAAGCCCCTGGCGGCGGCGCTGTTCGAACGCCTGAGCCTGCTGGTGCAGGCGTTTCGCAACATCGTCTTCGCGCAGATCAAGATCTCGCTGCTCAACACCGTCTTCACCGGTATCTTCCTGGCCGTGGTGTTGCCGCTGTTCGGCGTGCACCTGCCGTTGACCAAGACGCTGATCGTGCTCACCTTCCTGCTCGGGCTGCTGCCGGTGATCGGCAACCTGATGTCCAACACCCTGATCACCATCGTCGGGTTGTCGCTGTCGATCTGGGTGGCGATGGCGGCGCTGGGGTACCTGATCGTGATCCACAAGGTCGAGTACTTCCTCAACGCGCGGATCGTCGGCGGGCAGATCAGTGCCAAGGCCTGGGAGCTGCTGCTGGCGATGCTGGTGTTCGAGGCGGCGTTCGGGCTGCCGGGGGTGGTGGCGGGGCCGATCTATTACGCCTACCTGAAGAGTGAGTTGAAGCGGGCGGAGTTGGTCTGATCATCGCGGGGCAAGCCCGCTCCCACAAAGCAGTCATGAGCCTGGCGTGGGAGCGGGCTTGCCCCGCGATAAGGCCTTTGAATCAGGCTGCGCCGTAACGCTTGCGCGCCTCGATCGCCAGCCCGCTGCCGATGCTGCCGAAGATATTGCCTTCCACATGTCGCGCATTGGGCAGCATCGCCGCCACGCTGTTGCGCAGCGCCGGAATGCCGCTGGAACCACCGGTGAAGAACACCGTGTCCACCTGCCCCTCGCTGACGCCGGCCTTGGCCAGCAATTCGCTCACGCTGCCGCG
This sequence comes from Pseudomonas sp. TE31087, assembly GCF_057284075.1. Classification (NCBI taxonomy): domain Bacteria; kingdom Pseudomonadati; phylum Pseudomonadota; class Gammaproteobacteria; order Pseudomonadales; family Pseudomonadaceae; genus Pseudomonas; species Pseudomonas sp. TE31087. Next base: position 3,596,100 of record NZ_JBXVNN010000001.1, on the reverse strand, counting down.
CACCCGCTCCAGCAGCCCGCCGATGGCGTCTTCGAACAGCGCCCGGGTCAACTCGGCCGACAGCTCCGGCTCGATGCGGCCAAAGTCGATGCAGCGGCTGTCGCGCTCGGTCAGCTCGATCTTGCTGGCCTCCACTTCCATCGCCAGCCAGTGCCCGGCGCGCTGTTCGATCAGGTTGAACAGGCGGTCGATGCCGAGGGTGTCCTCGATGTCGTAGCGCATGTTGCCCAGGGCCAGCTGCGATTTCTGCGAGTACAGGGCGTTGATGGTGTGCCAGGTGGCCAGGTTGAGGTGGTAGCTGGTGGGCATCAGCGCACCGCTCTTCATCCGGCTGCCGTAGCCGAACAGCGGCATCACGCCCTGCAGGCTCAGCTGCTTGTCGAAGTCGGTACCGCCGATGTGCACGCCGCCGGTGGCGAGGATGTCGTCCTGGCGCTCGGCCACCTGGTGGCGCTCCGGTGACAGGCGGATCAGGGTAAAGTCCGAGGTACCACCGCCGATATCGACAATCACTACCAGCTCTTCACGGCTGATGCCCGACTCGTAGTCGAACGCCGCGGCGATGGGCTCGTACTGGAACGACACATCCCTGAAGCCGATCTTGCGCGCAACCTCCGCCAGGGTGTCCTCGGCCTCCTGGTCGGCGGCCGGGTCTTCGTCGACGAAGAATACCGGGCGGCCCAGCACCACCTGGTCGAATTCACGGCCGGCATCGGCTTCGGCGCGCTTTTTCAGCTCGCCGATGTACATGCCCAGCAGGTCCTTGAACGGCAGGGCGCTGCCCAGCACGCTGGTGTCGTGCTTGATCAGCTTGGAGCCCAGCAGGCTCTTGAGCGAGCGCATCAGGCGGCCTTCGTAGCCTTCCAGGTACTCGTGCAGGGCCAGGCGACCGTACACCGGGCGACGCTCCTCGATGTTGAAGAAGACCACCGACGGCAGGGTGATCTTGCCGTCTTCCAGGGCGATCAGCGATTCGACGCCCGGGCGGTGCCAGCCAACCGTGGAGTTGGAGGTGCCGAAGTCGATGCCAAGGGCGCGGGCCGGGGATACGTCAGACATGGGGGAGAGCTTCCGGAGGCAAAACGGCCGCGCAGTTTATGCCAGTCTGCGGCTAAATCAAGACCGGTCGTCTGCGATAGCGCAACCCCGGATGAACCTTGAAAGGCTATGCTTGACCCCAATCTTCAGTAGCAATACGTACATTCACATCGGTGATCCATAGATGGACTTCAAAGACTATTACAAGATACTCGGCGTCGAGGCGAGCGCGGACGAGAAGGCGATCAAGGCCGCGTACCGCAAGCTTGCGCGCAAGTATCACCCCGACGTCAGCAAGGAGCGTGACGCCGAGGACAAGTTCAAGGAGGCCAACGAGGCCTACGAAGTGCTTGGCGACAAGGACAAGCGCGCCGAGTACGACGAAATCCGCAAGTATGGCGGCCAGCATGGTCGGCCGTTCCAGGCACCGCCTGGCTGGCAGTCCCGTGGCGGCAATGGCGGCGGCGGTGGCTTCGAGGGTGGTGATTTCTCCGATTTCTTCAGCTCGATCTTCGGCGCCCGGGGCGGCAACCCCTTCGGTGGCGGCGGTGGCCGGCAACAACGCAGTGCCGGCAGGCGAGGGCAGGACGTGGAGCTTGAACTTGCAGTGTTCCTCGAAGAGACCCTGAACAAGGAATCCAAGCAGATCAGCTTCCAGGTGCCGCAGACCAACGGCGCTGGGCAGCGCACCGGCTTCACCACGAAAACGCTGAACGTGAAGATCCCTGCCGGGGTGACCGACGGCGAGCGCATCCGCCTCAAGGGCCAGGGCGCGCCGGGCGTGGGCGGTGGCGCCAATGGCGACCTGTTCCTGACCATCCGCATGGCACCGCACCCGCTGTTCGATGTCGAAGGCCATGACCTGATCATCACCGTGCCCCTGGCACCGTGGGAAGCGGCGCTCGGCGCCAAGGTGGCCGTGCCGACCCTGACCGGCAAGATCAACCTGACCATCCGCCCCGACAGCCAGAGCGGCCAGCGCTTGCGGGTCAAGGGCATGGGCCTTTTGAACAAGCAGGGCGAGCGCGGCGACCTGTACGCCCAGCTCAAGGTGGTCATGCCCGCCCAGTCCGATGACGCAGCTCGCGCATTGTGGACCCAGCTCTCCGAGAAAGCCGCGTTCAATCCGAGGACTCAATGGAGTAAGTGATCATGAGCAGCACCCTGATCGTTCAACTGGACATGCGTACCCTGTGCCAGGAAGCCGATGTGTCGGCCGACTGGGTGATCGAGATCGTCGAGCACGGCATTGTCGAACCGTCGGGGCGAACGCCCGAAGAGTGGGTGTTCGATGACCGCGCGCCGGTGACGTTGAAGCGCGCGGTGAAGCTGCATCAGGAGCTTGAGTTGGAGTGGGAAGGGGTGGCACTGGCGCTGGAACTGTTGGAAGAGGTGCAGCAGTTGCGCAGTGAGAACAGCATGTTGAAGCAGCGGTTGGGCAGGTTTACCCAGATGTGAGAGTAAAGCATCGCGGGGCAAGCCCGCTCCCACGCCAGGCACCGAGGTGCTTCGTGGGAGCGGGCTTGCCCCGCGATGGCGTCAACGCCGTTCTGAGGCGGGGGCCAGCACCTTGAAATACAACGCCGTCGCCCGATAAACCCCTTCCGGTCCGCAGGCATAATCCGGAATTTCCCCCGCCTTGCTGTACCCCTGCGCCCGATAGAACGCCTCGGCCCCAGACCCCGCCTCGGTATCGAGAAACAGCATCCCCCGCCCGATCCGCCGCGCCTCGGCCTCCAGCGCGTTCATCAACTGCTGCCCCAGCCCACGCCGCCGCGCATCGCTGTGCACCAGCAACTTCTGCACCTCGCCCCGGTTCAGCCCATTGGGCTTCAGGCACAACCCCAGCTGTACACTGCCCAGCACCTCCTGCCCCTGGGCGATGACCCAGAGCAGCTGCTCGCCACCGGCCAGCTTTGCCTTCACCTCATCGAAGTAGGCCTTGACCTGTGCTTCGTCGATATCGGCCAAAAAACCCACCGACGCGCCCTGGCGCACCGCATCGAGCAAAAGGGCCACCAGGCCGTCGCGGTAGTACGCCAGGCCTTCGTGGGTGACGCGGTGCAGCTGGGCGGTGTTCATGGGCTTCAGGTCCTTGAAGGGGGAAGGGTGTTGTCATCCAGGTACAGCTGCATGAAGGTCAGATCCAGCCAGCGCCCGAACTTCACCCCCACCTGCGGCATCTGCCCGGTGATGCTGAAGCCCAGGCGTTCGTGCAGGCGGATCGACGCGGCGTTGCCGCTCTCGATGGCGGCGACCATCACATGCTTGTCGCAAAGGCGCGCCCGTTCGATCAGCGCTTCCATCAGAACGGGGCCCAGGCCCTTGCCGCGCTGGTCGCCACGTACGTACACCGAATGTTCGACGGTATGCCGGAAACCCTCGAACGGCCGCCAGTCGCCAAATGAGGCATAGCCCAGCACGCCGCTGTCGTCCACCGCCACCAGGATCGGGTAGCCCTGCTGCGCACGGGCCTCGAACCAGGCCAGGCGGTTGCCCAGGTCCACGGAGGTTTCGTTCCAGATCGCCGTGGTGTTCCGTACGGCGTCGTTGTAGATGTCGAGGATGCCCGGCACGTCGTTGATCAGGGCGTCGCGGATCTGGTAACTCATGACAGCGTCTCGCAAGGGAAGTGGTTGCAGATTAAATGGTAACCAGGCCGCGCACACCTTCGGCCTGCATGTTTTCACCCCGGCCGCGCTGGACGATCTCGCCGCGTGCCATGACCAGGTACTGGTCGGCCAGCTCCTCGGCGAAGTCGTAGAACTGCTCCACCAGCAGGATGGCCATGTCGCCCCGGTCGGCGAGCTTACGGATCACCGCGCCGATCTCCTTGATCACCGACGGCTGGATGCCTTCGGTAGGCTCGTCGAGGATCAGCAGGCGCGGGCGGCTGGCCAGGGCGCGGCCGATGGCCAGCTGTTGCTGCTGCCCACCCGAGAGGTCACCGCCACGGCGTTGTTTCATCTGCTCCAGCACCGGGAACAGCTCGTAGATGAAGGCGGGTACTTCCCGTGCCTCGCGGGCGGGGAAGCGCGACAGCCCCATCAGCAGGTTTTCCTCGACGGTCAGGCGCGGGAAGATCTCGCGGCCCTGGGGCACGTAGGCGATGCCGGCCTGGACCCGCTGCTGGGGCTTGAGCGTGGTGATGGGTTTGCCTTCCCATTCCACGCGGCCCTCGCGGGCCGGCAGCAGGCCCATCAGGCAGCGCAGCAAGGTTGTCTTGCCCACGCCGTTGCGGCCCAGCAGGCAGGTGACCTCGCCGACCTTGGCCTCGAAGGACAGGCCGCGCAGGATGTGGCTGCCGCCGTAGTATTGGTGCAGGGTGTCGATTTTCAGCATGTTGTGCCCTTGTTTGATTTGAGCGTGGGAGCGGGCTTGCCCCGCGATGGCGTCAGGCCTGGAAGTGATGTTGGCCGGGCTGGCGCCATCGCGGGGCAAGCCCGCTCCCACGCAACCCTCGCAGGCCTATCTACCGAGATACACCTCGACCACCCGCTCATCCTCCTGCACCTGCGCCAGCGATCCTTCCGCCAGCACACTGCCCTGGTGCAGCACCGTCACATGGTCGGCAATGCTGCCGACGAAGCCCATGTCATGCTCCACCACCATCAGCGAATGCTTGCCCGCCAGCGAGCGGAACAGCTCGGCAGTGAACTCGGTCTCGGCGTCGGTCATCCCCGCCACTGGCTCGTCGAGCAGCAGCAATCTCGGCTCCTGCACCAGCAGCATGCCGATCTCCAGGAACTGCTTCTGTCCATGGGACAACAACCCCGCCTGGCGCTGTGCCAGGGGCAGCAGGCGCAGGGTGGCCAGCACTTCTTCGATGCGCTGGCGCTGTTCGCCGGACAACCGTGCCACCAGGCTAGCCCACACCGACTTGTCGGCCTTGAGCGCCAGCTCCAGGTTCTCGAACACCGTCAGCGCCTCGAACACCGTGGGCTTCTGGAACTTGCGGCCAATACCGGCCTGGGCGATCTGGCATTCGCTCATGCGGGTCAGGTCGAGGGTGTCGCCGAAAAACGCGGTACCTGTGTCGGGCCGAGTCTTGCCGGTGATCACATCCATCATGGTGGTCTTGCCGGCGCCATTGGGGCCGATGATGCAGCGCAGCTCGCCGACGCCGATGTACAGGTTCAGCTCGTTGAGCGCCTTGAAGCCATCGAAGCTGACGCTGATGCCCTCCAGGCTCAGCACCGTGCCGTGGCGGGTGTCGAGCCCGGCCTCGCGGCGCCGACCGAGGCCAATGGCCTCGCGACCGCTGCCGATCTGGTCGAATATCGGTTCCAGCATGAATTCCGGATGCACCGGGGGCACGCTTCTCATGGCTGGCTCCTTTTCTTCACAAGGCCGACCACGCCCTTGGGCAGGTACAGGGTGACGAGGATGAACAGCGCACCGAGGAAGAACAGCCAGTACTCGGGGAACGCCACGGTGAACCAGCTCTTCATGCCATTGACCAGGCCGGCGCCAAGCAGCGGCCCGATCAGCGTTCCGCGCCCTCCCAGGGCTACCCACACGGCGGCCTCGATGGAGTTGGTCGGCGACATTTCGCTGGGGTTGATGATGCCCACTTGCGGCACATACAGCGCCCCGGCCAGGCCGCACAGCACGGCGCTGAGCACCCACACCAGCAGCTTGAAGCCGCGTGGGTCGTAACCGCAGAACATCAGGCGGTTTTCCGCATCGCGTACGGCGGTGAGCAGGCGACCGAACTTGCTCTGGGTCAGGCGCCAGCACAGGAGCAGGCTGCCCAGCAGCAGGCCGACCGTGAGCAGGAACAGCGCGGCCCGGGTGCCCTGGGCGGTGATGTCGAAACCTAGGATGGTGCGGAAATTGGTGAAGCCGTTGTTGCCGCCAAAACCGGTCTCGTTGCGGAAGAAGAGCAGCATGCCGGCGAAGGTCAGGGCTTGGGTCATGATCGAGAAGTACACGCCCTTGATCCGCGAGCGGAAGGCGAAGAAGCCGAACACCAGCGCCAGCAACCCCGGCGCCAGCACCACCAGGCACAGCGCCCAGGCGAAATACTGGGTGCCGGCCCAGTACCAGGGCAGCTCGCTCCACGACAGGAAGGTCATGAACCCCGGCAGCCCATCGCCGGCCGCCTGGCGCATCAGGTACATGCCCATGGCATAGCCGCCCAGGGCGAAGAACAGGCCGTGGCCCAGCGACAGCAGCCCGGCATAGCCCCACACAAGGTCCAGGGCCAGGGCGACGATGGCGTAGCAGAGGATCTTGCCGACCAAGGTCAGGGTATAGGCCGAGACCTGCAAGGAGTGCCCGTCGGGCAGCAGCGACAGCAGCGGCAGGGCCAGCAGCACCAGGACGACAACGGCGCCGACGGCCAGCGACACCCGGGTGCCGGCCTTGCGCGTGGCAGTGACAATCAATGGCTGGTTCATCAGTCGATTACCCGTCCCTTGAGGGCGAACAGGCCTTGCGGGCGCTTCTGGATGAACAGAATGATCAGCGCAAGGATGAGGATCTTGCCCAGCACCGCACCGATCTGCGGCTCCAGCAGTTTGTTGGCGATACCCAGCCCGAAGGCCGCCCACAGGCTGCCGGCCAGTTGGCCGACGCCGCCGAGCACCACCACCAGGAACGAGTCGATGATGTAGCTCTGGCCCAGGTCCGGCCCCACGTTGCCGACCTGGCTCAGGGCTACGCCGCCGAGCCCTGCGATGCCGGAGCCGAGGCCGAAGGCGAGCATGTCGACGCGCCCGGTGGACACCCCGCAGCAGGCCGCCATGTTGCGGTTCTGGGTGACCGCACGCACGTTCAGGCCAAGCCGCGTGCGGTTGAGCAGCAGCCAGGTGAGCAGCACCACCGCCAAGGCGAAGCCGATGATCACCAGGCGGTTGTAGGGCAGCACCAGGTTGGGCAGCACCTGGATGCCGCCCGACAGCCAGGCTGGGTTGCTCACCTCGACGTTCTGCGCGCCGAAGATCAGCCGCACGGCCTGGATCAGGATCAGGCTGATGCCCCAGGTAGCCAGCAGGGTTTCCAGCGGGCGGCCGTAGAGGTGGCGGATCACCGTGCGCTCCAGGGCCATGCCGACGCCTGCGCTGACGGCGAAGGCCACCGGCAGGGCGATCAGCGGGTAGAACTCGATGGCGCCGGGAGCATAACGCTGCAACAGCACCTGGACCATGTAGGTGCTGTAGGCACCGAGCATCAGCATCTCGCCGTGGGCCATGTTGATCACCCCCAGCAGGCCGAAGGTGATCGCCAGGCCCAGCGCCGCCAGCAGCAGGATCGAGCCCAGCGACAGGCCGCTGAAGGCCTGGCCGAGCAGTTCGCCGACCAGCAGCTTGCGCTGTACCTGGGCCAGGCTGGTTTCGGCGGCGGTGCGTACGGCGGCGTCGGTTTCCGCGTCGGGTTGCAGAAGGGCTTCGAGGCGGGTGCGGGCCAGCGGGTCGCCGGTTTCGCCGAGCAGGCGCACGGCGGCCAGGCGTACCGCGGGCTCGCTGGCGCCCAGTTGCAGGTTGGCCAGGGCCAGGCCGAGGGCGGCGTGCACGGCGGCGTCCGGTTCGCTGGCGAAGCGGCGGTCGAGGAACGCCATTTGCGCGGGTTGCGCTGTTTTTTGTAGTTGCTGGGCGGCGGCCAGGCGCACGTCGGCTTGTTCGCTGAGCAGTTGATGGCTGGCCAGGGCGTTGTCGATCAGGCCTCGCAGGCGGTTGTTCAGGCGCAGTTTGCGGGTGTCATTTTCGGCGATGCGGCCCTGGCGCAGGTTGTCCAGCAGCGGCAGGCGGGCGGTATCGGGTTGGGCGGCCCAGGTTTCGAGCAGGCGGGCTTGCTCGGCGGGTTTGGCGCTGAGGAAGAATTCGCCTTCGCTGGCTTGAGTGGCCAGGGGTAGAAGCAGCAGTAGTGTGAGCAGGAGTCTGAGCATGCGGGCCATCCTGGAAATCGGCGGTGGATTCATCGCGGGGCAAGCCCGCTCCCACGCCACCCACCATTAGCTGACGAGATCTGCTAGCTGACGAGATCGGCGTGGGAGCGGGCTTGCCCCGCGATAGCGTCAGTTGCCCTTCACTGCATAGTCCGGCCGCTTGTCATTCCCCGGAATGAACGGACTCCAAGGCTGCGCCCGCAGCGGCTCCTCGGTCTGCCACACCACACTGAACTGCCCGTCATCCTGGATCTCGCCGATCATCACCGGCTTGTGCAGGTGGTGGTTGCTCTTGTCCATGGTCAGGGTGAAGCCCGACGGCGCCTTGAAGCTCTGCCCGGCCAGCGCCTCGCGCACCTTGTCCACATCGGTGCTGCCGGCCTTCTGCGCCGCCTGCGCCCACATGTGGATACCGACGTAGGTGGCCTCCATCGGGTCGTTGGTCACCGCCTTGTCGGCCCCCGGCAGGCCCTTGGCCTTGGCGTAGGCCTTCCAGTCGGCGACGAACTTCTGGTTCACCGGGTTATCCACAGACTCGAAGTAGTTCCACGCCGCCAGGTGGCCCACCAGCGGCTTGGTGTCGATGCCGCGCAGCTCCTCCTCACCCACCGAGAACGCCACCACCGGCACATCGGTGGCCTTCAGCCCCTGGTTGGCCAGCTCCTTGTAGAACGGCACATTGGAGTCGCCGTTGACCGTGGAAATGACCGACGTCTTGCCGCCAGCCGAGAACTTCTTGATGTTGGCGACGATGGTCTGGTAATCGGCGTGGCCGAACGGCGTGTAGACCTCTTCGATGTCCTTGTCGGCCACGCCCTTGCTGTGCAGGAAGGCGCGCAGGATCTTGTTGGTGGTGCGCGGGTAGACGTAGTCGGTACCCAGCAGGAAGAAGCGCTTGGCGCCACCGCCGTCCTCGCTCATCAGGTATTCCACGGCCGGGATCGCCTGCTGGTTGGGCGCCGCGCCGGTGTAGAACACGTTCGGCGACATCTCTTCACCCTCGTACTGCACCGGGTAGAACAGCAAGCCGTTGAGCTCTTCGAACACCGGCAGCACCGACTTGCGCGACACCGAGGTCCAGCAGCCGAACACCACCGCCACCTTGTCCTGGGTCAGCAGCTGGCGGCTCTTCTCGGCGAACAGCGGCCAGTTGGACGCCGGGTCCACCACCACCGCCTCGAGCTGCTTGCCGTTGACCCCGCCCTTGGCGTTGATCTCGTCGATGGTCATCAGCGCCATGTCCTTGAGCGAGGTCTCGGAAATCGCCATGGTCCCCGACAGCGAATGCAGGATGCCGACCTTGATGGTCTCGGCGGCCTGGATGCTCCAGCTCAGGCCCATCGCGGCGATCGATGCGCTGAGGGTAAAGGCCTTGATCAGACTGCGTCGCTTCATGTGCTCACTCCGATGTGATGGTGGGTGTTGGCCAGATCGGAGATTGCAAAGGCTGTGCCGGGCGTTGGAAGGTGCGTGATAGAGCGGTTGTGCGACGAATCGGGGCGCGGGGTGGGGCCAGGATGGTGCTTGCGGGTTGGGCCTGCACAGGATTGGGGCCGGGGGCGATGAACACTTTTGACACATAAGCACTACTTGAGTACCGTGCCGCACCGCAGTAGTTTCTGCGGTTCGGGATTGGCGTCCCGCTGTCAGAACCGGGCACATCGCACCTGCGATAGCGTGTCCTGCATGGTTGCACCCGTTATGGGCGGAGCCGTGTGTGGGAGCCTTCGGGCTCACCGGACCTTCTGACCGGCAACGCCAACCCGCACGGCTCCGTCCACCCATATTGGCGTATGGGCACGGAGAGACACTTCAGAAGGCTGCAAGGAGTAGCACCATGCTCAAGAAGATCGTTCCAGATCCACCGCTCGCATTTGTCGAGATCGCCACCTTTCATCGAGAGGTGCAGCCATGAACCAGGAATCGCTGGTCAACCACAGTCCCCGCAAATCCCGTCCCGTCACCGCTTGTTCCCACTTTGGCACCTGCAATCACGCCCATGATCCGATTCTCTCGGTACGTGCTGGCGTTGATAGCGAGGATGCGCTGGTGTGCGCGGTGGCGGCGTTGAAGGCGGCGTATGAGACCAATGCTGCCGCGTTAGAGAAGGCGGGGGAGCCGTTGCGCAGTTTGCTGACGGCGACCGAGAACTCGCTGGAGAAGGGGTTGGCGCTGGCCGAAGCCGTGCTTGAAGGGTTGGAGCAAGGCTAGAGGGCCTCATCGCGGGGCAAGCCCGCTCCCACGCCGACCTCACACGGCAGGCGTGGGAGCGGGCTTGCCCCGCGATGGGTTCAGGATCAGCTGTTCGACGCCCCACGCACGGTGGCGCGCGGCTGACGCCTGCTGCGCACGAACTGATAGGTCACCGCCAGAATCACGAACCAGATCGGCGTCACCACCAGCGCCGAGCGCGTATCCGCTTCCAGGCTCAACAGCACCAGAATGCCGGCGAAGAACACCAGGCACACATAGCACATGAAACGCCCGCCCGGCATCTTGTAGGTGGACTGCTCATGCAGCGCCGCGCGCTGTTTGCGGTAGCTCAGGTACGACAGCAGGATCAGCGTCCACACGAACATGAACAGCACCGCCGACACCGTCGTCACCAGGGTGAAGGCTTCGATCACATTGGGTACCAGGTAGATCAGCACCGCGCCCAGCAGCAGGCAGGTGCAGGAGAAGTACAGGCCGTTGGCCGGCACCGCGCGGCGCGAGAGTTTCTCGAACGCCTTGGGCGCATCGCCCTCCTGGGCCAGGCCGAACAGCATGCGGCTGGTGGAGAACACGCCGCTGTTGGCCGACGAGGCCGCCGAGGTCAGCACCACGAAGTTGATGATGCTCGCCGCCGCCGGCAGGCCGGCCAGCACGAACAGCTCGACGAACGGGCTCTTGCCCGGCACCACGTCGCGCCATGGGGTCACCGCCATGATGGCGATCAGCGCCAGCACGTAGAACACGATGATGCGGATCGGGATCGAGTTGATCGCCCGCGGCAGGGTGCGCTCGGGGTTCTTCGCCTCGGCGGCGGTGGTGCCTACCAGCTCGATGCCGACGAAGGCGAACACGGCGATCTGGAAGCCGGCGAAGAAACCGAGCAGGCCGTTGGGGAACATACCGCCGTCATTCCACAGGTTGGCCAGGGTGGCGGTATGGCCTGCTGGCGATTGGAAGCCGGTGATGACCATGTACAGGCCGGTGGCGACCAGGCCCATGATGGCGATGATCTTGATCAGGGCGAACCAGAACTCCATTTCACCGAACATCTTCACCGTCACCAGGTTCAGCGACAGCAGCAGGGCCACGCAGCTCAGCGCCGGTATCCACTGCGGAAGGTCCGGGAACCAGAATTGCGTGTAGGCGGCGATCGCCACCACGTCGGCGATGCCGGTGACCACCCAGCAGAACCAGTAGGTCCAGCCGGTGAAGTAGCCGGCCCAGGGGCCGAGCAGGTCGGCGGAGAAATCGATGAACGACTTGTAGTTGAGGTTCGACAGCAGCAGCTCGCCCATGGCGCGCATGACGAAGAACAGCATGAAGCCGATGATCATGTAGACGAAGATGATCGACGGGCCGGCCAGGCTGATGGTCTTGCCCGAGCCCATGAACAGGCCGGTGCCGATGGCGCCGCCGATGGCGATGAGCTGGATGTGGCGGTTGGTCAGGTTGCGTTGCAGGTGCTGCTCTTCGGAGGGTGTCTGGGAGGTCCGGGTCATAGGCTGCATTCCATTGAGGGTCAGTCTTTTTGTGAGCGAAAGCCGAGTAGGCTATCACGTCGCGTTCCGATCGCGGGTGCGGCAGATCGGCACGATCTTGGCGGTGCAGCGCGGTGCTCGACATGACGGGAATCAATGGTTGTTGGTGCCGGCCTCATCGCGGGGCAAGCCCGCTCCCACGCCAGCCCTGTGAGATTGGCGTGGGAGCGGGCTTGCCCCGCGATTGCGATATCAGGCTCGAACCATGACCCGGCGTCTCACAACCAGACTATCCACCACCCACATCACCACCATCGAAATCCCCACCAGCGGGAAGGCAACGCCTAGCACCACCATCACCCCCACGGCCATCTTCCAGCGCGGCAGGTCATGGCGCAGCGGCGGCACCCCCAGCCCACCAGCCGGCTTGCGCTTCCACCACATCACCAGCCCACTCACCGACCCCAGCAGGATCATCAGGCACACCAGCAGGATGACGATCTGGTTCAACGGCCCGAACATCTTCCCTTCGTGCAGCATCACCCCCAGCTCCGTGGCACGCGCCACCGGGCTGTAGTCCTGCCAGCGCACATCGGCCAGCACCTGTCCGGTGTACTGGTCCACATGCAGGGTGGCATCGTTACGCGGATCGTCGGCGAACACCGCAATGGTGAACACTCCTTCGGCACTGGTCGGCAGGGTGATGCTGTAGCCCGGCTCGACCTCGCGCAGATTGGCGATGTTCTCGACCTGCTGCAGGCTCACCTGGGGCGCGGCGGGGGCGTGATCCATCATGTGGTGCCCGGCATGCTCGGCATGGGCGCCGGACACCGGCATCGGGGTGTTCTCCATGGCCCACGGCACGGTCTGGCGGTGGGCTTCATTCAGTTCGCGTGCCTGCTTGTCGGACTTGGGCACATCATTCCACATGGCCGCCGGGAACCGGTTCCATAGGTCGGCATACTGCTTGCCCCATAGCCCGGTCCAGGTCATGCCGCTGATCAGCATCAACAGCAGCAGGGCTGAGCCCCAGAATCCTGTAACAGCATGCAGGTCGCGCCACAGCACCCGGCCGCGTGCGCTCAGGCGTGGCCACAGCACGCCCGCGCTGTTGCGCCCGCGTGGCCACCACAAATAGAGGCCGGACACGACCAGGACGATGCCCCAGCCGGCCGCCAGCTCCACCAGCCGGTCACCGACCGTGCCGACCATCAGCTCGCCATGCAGGGCACGGGCAATGGCCTGCAGGTTTTGCTTGCCGTCCTGTTCGCCCAGCACCTTGCCGCTGTACGGATCGACGAACACGTTCAGCTCGCGCCCGCCGTCATGTACGACGAACTGTGCGCTGCGCTCGGCGCTCACCGATGGCAGGTACTGCCCCACCTGACCCTGTGGATAAGCCTGGCGTACGTTGGCCAGCAACGTATCGGCGCCCTGTCGGTGATGGCCGGCCTCGACCACCATCAGCTCGCGGTACATCAGCGGGTCGAGCTGCGGCTTGAACAGGTAGATGATCCCGGTGATCGCCAGCAGGATCATGAACGGCGCCACGAACAGCCCGGCATAGAAATGCCAGCGCCACGCAAGGTTGTAGAAGGAAACGTTTGGTTTGCTCATGGGAGCCTCCCGTAGACCTTAAGTGGGCGCGGTCAGGTCCCGCGCCCGTTTGTTGTTGTCAGAAGCTGAAGTCGACCTTGGTCCAGAAGGTCCTGCCTGGCTCGTTCACCGGGTCCGTGGCGTTGGCCGGGTAGCCGAACCCGGCGTTCCCGGCCAGGTTCAGGTGCTCGGCGTAGGCCTTGTCGAACAGGTTGTCGACGCCCGCGCTGAGCTTGAGGTTGTTGTTGATCTTGTAGGCGCCGTTGAGCGAGAACACGCCGAAGCCTGAGCTGGTGTCGTAGTCCTTGCCGACCACATTGCCCTGGTTCTGGGCGATGCGGTTCTGCTCGGCCACCAGGCGCCACAGGGCGCCGACGCTCCAGGTGTCGCGGCTGTAGGTCAGCCCCAGGCGGCTTTCCAGCGGTGGCATCTGTGGCAGGGCCTTGCCGTCGCTGCTGTTCTTGCCCCAGGCGTAGGCCAGGGTGGCGTCGGCCTTCCAGTTTTCGGTCAGTTTGTAGGCTGCGCCCAGTTCGCCGCCCATGATGCGGGCGTCGATGTTCTGTGCCTGGGAGGTGAGCGAACCCATCATGTTGCGCTGGTAGTCGAACAGGATGTAGTCGCGGACCTGCCCGACATAACCCGAAGCCCAGGCTTCCAGGCGCTCGTCGCGGTACTGGATGCCAAAGTCGAGCTGGGTGGTCTTCTCCGGCTTGATACCGTCGAAGGCGTTGACCGAGCCGGCCGGGGCGCGCTTGGGCGAGAACAGCTCCCAGTAATCGGGGAAGCGCTGGGTATGACCGAGGCCGATGTAGGTGGTGGCCGGAATCGCCGCCAGGTCGTGCTCGTAGCGCACGAAGCCGCTGGGCAGGGTGTCGGCGCGGGTATCGTCTTCAGTGGCGCTGCCCTTGCGGAAGTCTCGGGCCGAAGCGCGGTCCAGGCGGGCGCCGGTGACCAGGCGATCTTCACCGGTCGCATACCAGGTGAGCTCGCCGAAGGCGCCGTAGTTGTGGAAGTCGGCATCCTTGGTCCAAGGCTTGCCCTTGTGCGCGTTGACGCCCATGCCGCCGCGTTGGCGGTGTTCGTTGGTCTGCGCGTCGATGCCGCTGATCAACTGCACGTCGGCCCAGCGCCAGGTGGCCTTGATCCGCGCGCCCATCGTGCGGCGGTCGACGTTGCTGACCATGGGCATCCCCATCATGCCGGCGCCCGACGGGGTGCGTAGGGTGTAGTTGTCCATCACGTGGTCGGCGTAGTTGTAGTAGACCTGCGCCTCGACCTTGTCGAGCACCTCGCCGAGGTTGGACTTCTCGAAGCGCAGCCCCAGGCTTTCGCGCTTGAACTGCGAGCCGTCCATGCCCCGCCCGGCGGAGCGGGCCTCGCCGTCGCCCTTGCCGGCGGTCAGCTCGAGCAGGGTGTCAGCGTCCGGGGTCCAGCCGAGGCTGACGTCGCCGTTCCACTTGTCCCAGCGCGAAGGCACGGTGTCGCCGTTGCCGTCCTCGAAGTCGTCCGAGTGCGACTGGTTGCCGATGAAGCGCACGTAGCCGAGCTGGTTGCCGGCCGCGGCGTCGAGCACCTTGTCGAAGCGGCCGTTGGAGCCGGCCAGCACGCTGCCGTTGACCCGGCTGCCGAGCTCGCCGAATTTCTCTGGGTCACGTTCGAAGAGAATGGTGCCGGCGGAGCCGCCGGGGCCCCAGATCACACTTTGTGGGCCTTTGATCACGGTGAGGCGGTCGTAGGTTTCCGGCGAGATGTACGAGGTCGGAGCGTCCATGCGACCGGGGCAGGCGCCGAGCATCATGCCGCCGTTGGTGAGGATGTTCAGGCGTGAGCCGAACATGCCGCGCAGCACGGGGTCACCGTTGGTGCCGCCGGCGCGGATCACCGAGAAGCCAGGGATGGTCTTGAGGTAGTCACCGCCGTCGCTGGCCGGCACGGGCTGGCGCGGATCTTTAGGGTTGGTGACCACGGTCAGCGGTGAGCTCGGAGCGATGGCGGTGATCACCGTTGGGCTCAGCTCGGCCGGGTCGTGCACATGGCCTTCGTGGCCGGTTTCGGCGGCAAAGGCCAGTGGCGCGAGCAGCGAGCCGCAGAGCACGGTGATGGTGCCACGCAGGGAAAGGGCAAAAACAGGGGTGCAGCCGGACATAATGATTCCAGTCGATCAGTCGTGAGTCAGCGCGAAGCCTCCTGGCTTCGGGCGTTTAGCGTGTTGTGTTCAGGCGACGATCGAATGGGGCGGCGCGCGGCTGCGGGCGCCGGGGAATACAGCCTGCCGGGCATGGCCCTGGCGCGTGGCGATGGTGAGGTGGGTGGGTGGGGGGGCGCAGCCTGCGCTGAGCGGGCTGAGGGTCTGGGGCAGGGCGGGGCAGTTGAACAGCAGGCTGCAGTAGCCGCACTTCTCCCACATGACATGCAGCTGGCCATCGTTGCCGTGGCCGTGGTGCTCGTCGTGACCGTGCGCCATGGGCATGCTCATCGACATGTCCATGGGCATGGACATGCCGGCGTGGTGCTCCATCGGCATCGACTGGGAAACCAGCGGGCCGATGAAGATCATCCACATGGCGAACAGGCTCAACCAGCCGCCACCGACGCGTCTGCGATCAGGGCGGGTAGTGCGGGCGGAGCTGTAGCGCGGCAGGCTCATGGCGAGCGCCTGTCAGTCGATCAGGTCAGTGCGCGTGCTCGTGCGCCGCGGCCTGCTCGGCCGGTGGCTGCTTCTGCACCGCGACGTCGACAGTGACGTCACCGGCTTTTTCGAAGTGCAGGGTCAGCGGGAAGCGCTTGCCGTCGGTCAGCAGGCTGCGGTCCTTGGGTTGCATGATCATCACGTGGTAGGCGCTGGGGGCGAACACCACATCCTTGCCGGCCGGGACCAACACGCTTGGCACATGTTGCATCTTCATGGCGCCGGCGGCGCTCATCACATGCTCATGCAACTGGGCGTCGTCGGTGATGGGGCTTTTCACCGAAAGCAGGCGGTCATCGGCCTTGCCGTTGTTGTGCACGACAAAGTAGGCCGCCACGTTGGGCGCGTTCGGCGGCAGCTCCAGCGACCAGGGGTGGGCGATATGCAGGTCGCCGACGCTGTACTCGTGGGCGGTGGCGTAGGCGCCGGGCAGCAGCAGGGCGGCCAGGACGAGGGCTTGCTTGAGCATGGGTGAGTCTCCGGTCTGTTCAGGTTCTGAAGGACAGCGTAGTGAACTCAGACCAGCGGAGAGGCACGGGGATTGAGCGCGGGCCAGAGTTGGCGCGGCGTGGGTTGGTAGTCGGCGAGGTGTTGTGGGTGGCTTGCCGGCTGCACGGGAGGGTTGTGCAACTGCGGCGGGTAGCCGGGTAGGGCCAGCAAAGGCGCCGCGCCCAGGCAGCACCAGCAGTTCATCATGCTGGCGCTGTCGTCGCTTTGCGTCCCCAGGTCGATCTTGGCCAGGGCCTGGACATCGACCTTGGCCTTGTTGGCCATGCTGGAACAGAAAGCCCCCCACAGCAGCTGTTCGGCCGGGCCCTTGGGCGCGGCAGAGGACAGCGGCATGGCCAGCAGGTTGAACAGCACTGCGAAGCAGGCTATCCAGGCGATGTGCCGACGTGGGGGCATGGAGAGATCCGGTCAGGAATCGTGATGGCTATTGTACGGCGGAGTATAGGTAAAAAAGCCGGGGTGCGGTGAAGTGCCGCACCTGGAGGAGAGCATGTCGTGCCAGAGGCGCGGGTTCGTGGGAGCGGGCTTGCCCCGCGATAGGGCCAGGCCTGGGAATGATGTTGCCTGGGCGGGCCCTATCGCGGGGCAAGCCCGCTCCCACGATGCCCGCTCGCGCAGGGCTGGGGGTATCAGGCCTTGCCACGCCCCATCAGCCCACGCACGGTCTCCTGCAGATCCGCCGGCAGCACCACCACCTTGGCATTGTCGCTACCCGCCAGATTCTCCATCGCCCCGATATACCGCTCACCCAGCAGGTACATGGCCGGCACGGTCTCGCTGCCCACCGCTTCCTTGACCAGGGTGATCGCCCGCGCCGACGCCTCGGCCAGGTTGACCTGCGCCTCGGCATCCAGCTTGGCCGCCTGCAGGCGCGCCTCGGCTTCGAGAATCGCCGCCTGCTTGTTGCCTTCGGCGCGGGTCACATCAGCTTTACGCTCACGCTCGGCGGCCGCCTGGCGTTCCATGGCGGTCTGCATGCTCGGCGAGGGCTTGATGTCCTGGATCTCCACCGAGCGCACGGTCACGCCCCAGTCTTCGGTCTGCTCGGACATCGCTTCGCGCAGGCGCGCCTTGATCTGCTCGCGGCTGGACAGCGCCTCGTCCAGGTCCATGGCGCCGACGATGGCGCGCAGCGAGGTCATGGTCAGGCTGGTGACGGCGAACGAGAAGTTCTGCACGCCGTACGAGGCCTTCTGCGGGTCGACCACCTTGGCGAAACACAGGGCGTTGGCGACGATCACCGCGTTGTCCTTGGTGATGATCTCCTGCTGCTGCACGTCGAGGATGATGTCCTTGGTCGGCAGGCGGTAGGCGACCACGTCCATGTACGGAATGACGATGTTCAGGCCCGGCTTGAGGGTGCTGTGGTAGCGGCCCAGGCGCTCGACGATCCATTCCTCGCCCTGGGGCACGATGCGCACCCCCTTGAACACGGTGATCAGGACGAATGCGGCGAGGGTGCCGACGACGATGAGGCTGGTCATGCTTGCGAACTTCCTTTTAGTGCGGATTCAGGCCCGGGTGACCCGGGCGGTGTTGCCTTCGATGGCGGCCAGGCGCACGCGCTCGCCGGCGGGAATTTCATTGTCCGAGACGCAAGTCCATTCCTCGTTGCCGAGGATCGGTTTCTGAAAGCGTACCCGGCCTTTCTGGAACTGCGACACGTTGGCGGTCAGCAGGCCGACCTCGCCGATCACGCTGTCGGCGGTCCAGCGCACGTCCGGCTTCTTGCGGCGGAACACCTTGAACCAGAGCACGGTGGTGATCGATGAGAACACCACCCACAGCAGGCCCTGCATATCGAGTTGCAGGCTGGGGGCGAGCAGCGAGACGAGCGACACCAGCACGGCACCGACGCCGAACCAGAGGATGAAGAAGGTGGGGAGCACCAGTTCCAGCAGGATCAGGGCCACGCCGAAGACGAGCCAGATCCACCATTGCATTTCCATATGGGTGGAGCCTTCCAGAAGGGGAGAGGTGATTCTACGGCAGGATCAAGGCACAGGGCCATCTCGTGACCGTCAGCGTGGGTGTGACACCCAGTCTTCCACACGCAACCCCGGAACACGCTGGAACTCGCGCAGGTTGTTGGTCACCAGCGTGAGGCCACGAGCGCGGGCGTGGCCGGCAATCATTCTGTCATAGGGGCCGATGGGCGTGCCGGCCTTGGCCAGTTCCGCACGTAGCTGCGCGGTGTGAGCTGCGCCCTGAATGTCGTAGTCAAGCACATCGAGCCGTGCGGCGAACCCCTCGACAATGGCCAGGTTACGTTCCGGCGCGGCGGATTTTTCCGCACCGTAGATCAACTCCATCAGGGTTACCGTGCTGATGGCCAGTTGGCCGTGGTAGCGATTGAATGCCTCGCGCACTACCTGTGGCTTGTTCTTGATGGTGAAAATGCAGATGTTGGTATCGAGCATGTACCTGAGCATCAGAATCCTTCGCGCTCCTGGTCGGCTGGCTGTTCCCTGCTTGCCATGAAGTCCGCACTCACATCGTCACCCTCGAACCAGCTGTCCCAGCTTTCGCCGGCAGGCGAAATGATACGGGAACGGCCCACCGCGACGATGTCCACGCGGGTGACGTCTTCTGGAAGGGCGAGGGCTTTGGGCATACGGATAGCCTGGCTGCGGTTGCTTTTGAAGACTGCACCTTGCTCCATGATGGGCCTCCTTGAAAGCGCAAATGTATGTCCGGAGTTTAATTCCGGGAATGGATATGTCAATGGGATATACGTAGCGAAGTCAGGCCTTGGACAGGCCGAGCGCCTCCAGCAGTAACCCTGCATCTTGAAACGCCCGATCCGCCTCCGGCAGCACCGGCCGCTTGAGCACCAGTACTGGAATCCCGCGCTCCCGCGCCACTTCCAGCTTCGGCTCGGTGGCCGTGCTGCCGCTGTTCTTGCTGACCAGCACATCGATCCGCCGACGTTCGAACAGGGCACGTTCGTCGTCGATGAGGAACGGCCCGCGAGCACCGATCACCTCGCAGCGTTCATTGCCGGTACACGCCTCGAGCGCGCGCAGGGTCCAGAACTGGTGTGGTGGAATTTCGTCCAGATGATGCAAGGGTTCACGACCCAGCGTGAACAAGGGGCGCTCGAACGGGGTCAGCGCCTCGATCAGCCCGGCCCAGTCCTCGACTTCGCGCCAGTCGTCCCCAGCCTGCGCCTGCCATGCCGGGCGGCGCAGGGCCCAGCAGGGAATGCCTGCGCTGTTTGCGGCGAGAGCAGCATTGCGGCTGATCTGCGCGGCGTAGGGGTGGGTAGCGTCGATCAGCAGGTCGATGCCTGTTTCGCGCAGGTAGTCGGCCAGGCCTTCGGCACCGCCATAACCACCGACCCGCACCTGGCACGTCAGGTCCTGTGGTACACGGCCGATACCGGCGAGGCTATAGACGTGCTGAGGACCCAGCTGGCGAGCAATGGCCAGGGCTTCGGTGACGCCGCCGAGCAGCAGGATGCGCCCCTTCATGCCACACCTGCCTTGCCGACGATGCCGCCCTGGCGGTCGATGGCGAACACTTCCACCTGCACCTGGGCCGGCACCACGCTACGGGCGAAGACCAGGGCGTGGCGGCACACCTCATCACCCAGGGCGATGCCGGCGGCATGCGCCAGGGCGAGGGCCTGCTGGCTGGTGTTGGCGGCGATGATCGCCTGTTGCAGTGCCGCGTCCGCGCCAATGGCCGCCGCCCAGCCCGCGAGCTGTGGCAGGTCGATGCTGGAGTGGCGGCTGTGCAGGTCCATGTGCCCGGCCGCCAGCTTGCTGATCTTGCCGAAGCCACCGCACAGCGTGAGGCGTGGCACGGGCACATTGCGCAGGTGCTTGAGCACGGCGCCGACGAAGTCGCCCATCTCGATCAGGGCGATCTCCGGCAGGTTGTAGACACGGCGCATGGTGTCTTCGCTGGCGTTGCCGGTGCAGGCGGCGATGTGTGTGTAGCCGTTGGTGTGGGCGACGTCGATGCCCTGGTGGATCGAGGCGATGTAGGCCGAGCAGGAGAACGGCCGGACGATGCCGCTGGTGCCCAGGATCGACAGCCCGCCGAGGATGCCCAGGCGCGGGTTCATGGTCTTCAGGGCCAACTGCTCGCCGCCCTGGACATTGACCGTCACTTCGAAACCGCCGTGGTAGCCGCAATCGCCGGCCAGTTGCAGCAGATGGTCGCTGATCATCTTGCGCGGCACCGGGTTGATGGCCGGTTCACCGACTGCCAGCACCAGCCCCGGGCGGGTCACGGTGCCAACGCCCGCGCCTGCGACGAAGCGAACGCCGGGCTCGGCAAGCAGGCGCACCTGGCTGTAGAGCAGGGCGCCGTGGGTGACATCGGGATCGTCGCCGGCATCCTTCAAGGTACCGGCCTCGGCCATGTCACCCTTGAGGTGGCAGAACTCCAGGCGCATCTGCACCACCTTGCCCTTGGGCAGGGTGATCTCCACCGCGTCGTGCCGTTGCCCGGTCAGCAGCAGGCGCGCCGCCGCCAGGCTGGTGGCGGTGGCGCAGCTGCCGGTGGTCAGGCCGCTGCGCAGCGGCGCGGGCTGTTCGCGGGTTTCTTCACGCATCGAGGGGCTTCACCACGTCGAGCAGGGTGATCGGCAGGGCCTGGCGCCAGGTGTCGAAACTGCCCAGAGGCTGGGTGTGGGCGATGTGGATGCGAGTCAGCTCGCCGCCATGCTGGTCGCGGAACTGCGCCAGGGCGACCTCGCTTTGCAGGGTGACGGCGTTGGCAACCAGGCGCCCGCCCGGCAGCAGGCGCTCCCAGCACAGGTCGAGCATGCCTTTGCGGGTGACGCCGCCGCCGATGAAGATCGCGTCCGGACGCTCCAGCCCGGCCAACGCTTCGGGGGCCTTGCCGCGAATCAGTTGCAGGCCGGGCACGCCGAGGGTGTCGCGGTTGTATTCGATAAAGCCCTGTCGGCCCTCGTCGGCCTCGATCGCAAGGGTACGGCAGCTGGGGTGGGCGCGCATCCATTCGATGCCGATCGAGCCGCAGCCAGCACCTACGTCCCACAGCAGCTCACCGGGTTGTGGTGCCAGGCGAGCCAGGGTGATCGCTCGCACGTCGCGCTTGGTCAGCTGGCCGTCGTGACGGAAGGCGCTGTCGGGCAGGCCGGCCACACGCGGCAGGCGTGGGGTGTCGGGCGAGGCCTGGCATTCGATGGCGACCAGGTTGAGCGTGGCGATGTCGGTGTGCGGCCAGTCGTCGGCGGTGCCGCTCAGCATTCGCTCCTGGGGGCCGCCGAGGTGTTCGAACACCTGGAGACGGCTAGGACCGAAGCCTCGTTCGCACAGCTGCGAGGCAATGGCCGCCGGGCTGCACTCGTCGTTGCTCAGCACCAGCAGGCGCACGCCGCTGTGCAGATGGGCATTGAGCGCGGCCAGTGGGCGGGCGACCACCGAGACCACCTGTACATCCTGCAACGGCCAGCCCAGGCGGGCGGCGGCCAGGGCGCAGGAGGAGGGCATCGACAGCACCTGCAATTCCTCGGCGGGCAGCTGGCGCGCCAGGCTGGCGCCGACGCCGTAGAACATCGGGTCGCCGCTGGCCAGTACGCATACGGGCTCGCCGCGCAAGGCCATGACCGGGGCCAGGGAGAAGGGGCAGGGCCAGTGCAATTGCTCGGCGGTCACGCAGCGGGGCAGTAGTGCCAGCTGGCGTGGGGCCCCGATGATTCGCGTGGCCGATAGCAGGGCACGCCGGGCCTGCTTGCCCAGGCCGCTGAAACCGTCTTCGCCGATGCCTATTACTGTCAGCCAGGGGGCCATCTGTTCCTCGTACCAATCATTGATCGCGGGGCAAGCCCGCTCCCACGAGGTGGCGTGGGAGCGGGCTTGCCCCGCGATTTGTCTAAGCGTTCGACCACCGGTTTTTCATGCCGCCGGACAAAGCAGGCATAATACCGCGCCTTCTACACTGAAGCGCACTTTCACGATTGCCGGATGCTCCCTTGACGCAGCCCCCACCCTCCGAAGTTTCGCCCCGTCCCTCGGCCTGTCCGGGGTTGTGGCGCATCGTCGCCGCGCGCGACGGTGGCATTTGCCGGATCAAGCTGCCAGGTGGGCTGCTGCTGGCCGATCAGGCCGATGCCGTGGCCGACGCCGCCGAGCGCTTCGCCGGCGGGGTGATCGAGGCGACCAACCGGGCCAACCTGCAGATTCGCGGCATTGGCCAGGATCACGGCGGGCTGGTCGAGCATCTGCTGGCCGCCGGGCTCGGCCCGCGTGACGCGGCGGGCGATGATGTCCGCAACCTCATGCTCAGCCCACTGGCCGGGCTCGATCCGACCATGCTGTTCGACACCCGACCATTGGCCGGGCAGATCCTCGACCTGCTGGAAAGCACACCCCGGTTCCATAAGCTGTCGGCCAAATTCGCCGTGCAGCTCGATGGCGGCGAAGCGCTGGCGATGCTCGACCACGCCCATGATCTGTGGCTGTCCGCGATGCAACGCGAAGGGCACATCTGGTTGCGGTTCGGCCTCGCGAGCAGCCTGTCGAATGGCCAGGCGTTGGGTGCGGTACCGATGGAGCAGGGGCCGGCGTTGGTGCGCGCGGTGCTGGAGCGCTTCCTTGATCTGGCGACACCCGAGCAGTCGCGCATGCGTCAATTGCTGCAGGTGTGCCCGGTTGAGCACTTCCTGGAAGGGCTGGCAATTCAGATCGATACCACGTCGATGGCCAGGCAGCGCCCGGCGACGACAAGCCCCTGGTTGGGCGTGTTGCCCCAGCGCCAGGGCGTGGCCCTGGGCGTCGCGCCGCCCCTCGGGCGCCTGACGGGCGCAATGCTTCGCAGTGCCGCGCGTATCGCCCGGCAATGGGGCGATGGCAGCTTGCGCCTGACGCCTTGGCAGAGCCTGGTGCTGACTTCCCTCGAGCCGACCGAGCTGGAAAACGCACGCGCGCAGCTGGCGGCATCCGGCATGCTCTGCCACAACGAACATCCACTGGCGCGGGTCGTCGCCTGTACCGGCTCCAGCGGTTGCGCCAAGGCCCAGGCCGACACCAAGGCCGACGCCATTGCCCTGGCCGCTCTGCTGCACCACGGTGCCCCGGGCAGCGTGCACCTGACAGCCTGCCCACGTTCCTGTGCCATGGCCCATGCCGCCCCGGCCACCCTGTTGGCCCGCGCCCCGGGCCGTTATGACCTTTATTTGCGCGACGCGCGCCTGCCGGGTTTCGGCAGGCTGCGCGCAGCCGACCTCACCCCAGAAGAAGCAGGCGCCATGCTCGACCTGCCGACGGAGCACCTTGATGATTGACTACATCCGCGATGGTCAGGAGATCTATCGCAATTCCTTCCGGATCATCCGCGAGGAAGCCCGGCTCGAGCGGATCCCCGCCGATCTTGAAAAGCTCGCCGTGCGCGTGATCCATGCCTGCGGCATGGTCGAGGCCATCGATGGCCTGCAGTTCTCCGATGGCGCCGGTAGCGCCGGTCGCGAAGCCCTGGCCAAGGGCGCGCCGATCCTCTGCGACGCGCACATGGTTGCCGAAGGCATCACCCGCGCCCGCCTGCCCGCCAACAACCCGGTGATCTGCACCCTGCGCGACCCGAGCGTGCCGGACCTGGCCAAGGCCGAGGGCAATACCCGCTCGGCGGTGGCCCTGGAGCTGTGGCGCCCGCACCTGGAGGGCAGCGTGGTGGTGATCGGCAACGCGCCGACCGCGTTGTTCTATCTGCTGGAAATGCTCGATGCCGGCGCACCGAAACCGGCGCTGATCCTCGGCTTCCCGGTCGGCTTCGTCGGCGCCGCCGAGTCCAAGGCGATGCTCGCCGCCGACAGCCGTGGCGTGCCGTTCGTGATCATGCAGGGCCGCCTGGGCGGCAGCGCGATGGCCGCCGCCGCGGTCAACGCCCTGGCCACGGAGGTGGAATGATGCACGCACGCGGACGACTGCTGGGCCTGGGCGTGGGCCCGGGCGATCCCGAGCTGATCACGGTCAAGGCCCTGCGCCTGCTGCGCGAGGCACCGGTGGTGGCGTACTTCGTGGCCAAGGGCAAGCGCGGCAATGCCTTCGGTATCATCGAAGCGCACCTGCAAGCCGAACAGAGCCTGCTGCCGCTGGTGTACCCGGTGACCACCGAGGCGCTGCCCGCGCCGCTCTCCTACGAGCAGGTGATCAGCGACTTCTACGACGAAGCCAGCCTGCAGGTTGCCGCGCACCTGGACGCCGGCCGCGACGTGGCGGTGATCTGCGAAGGGGACCCGTTCTTCTACGGCTCCTACATGTACCTGCACGATCGCCTGGCCTCGCGCTACGAGGCGCAGGTGATTCCGGGCGTCTGCTCGATGCTCGGTGGCGCCTCGGTGCTCGGTGCACCGTTGGTGTACCGCAATCAGACCCTTACCGTGCTCTCCGGTGTGCTGCCCCATGAAGAGCTCAAACAGCGACTGGCTGCTGCCGACGCGGCAGTGATCATGAAGCTGGGGCGCAACTTCCCCAAGGTGCGCCAGGTGCTCGGCGAGCTGGGCCTGGATAGCCGTGCGCTGTACGTGGAGCGGGCCACCATGGCCAACCAGAAGATCGTCGCGCTGGACGAGGTCGACCCGCAGTCCTCGCCGTACTTCTCGCTGATCATCGTGCCGGGTGAGAAATGGCAGGGATGATCAAGGCACCGGCAATCGTCATTCTCGGCCCCGGCAGCCTGGCTACCGCGCAGCGTATCCAGCAATGCTATCCACAGGCCGTGATCCATGGCCTGCAAGGGCGCGTGGAGGGTGTCGACCGTTACTACGCAGTCTTCGGCGACACCCTGCGTGAGCTGTATCAGCAAGACACGCCGATCATCGCCTTGTGCGCGGCGGGTATCGTCATTCGCACCCTGGCGCCGCTGTTGAGCGAAAAAGGCGTCGAACCACCGGTACTGGCGGTGGCCGAGGACGGCAGCGCCGTGGTGCCGCTGCTCGGTGGCCTGGGCGGAGTCAACGTCATGGCCCGAGAGATCGGTGAAGCGTTGGGTGTCAGCGCGGCGATCACCACCAGTGGCGAGCTGCGCTTCGGCACCTGCCTGCTGAATCCGCCCGAGGGTTACGCACTGGCGGACCTGGAACAGGGCAAGCGCTTCGTCTGCGACCTGCTGGCGGGCGAGGCGGTGCGTGTCGAAGGCGACGCGCCGTGGCTTGAGCACGCGCAGTTGCTCGCCAGCGAAGATGCCCAACGCACTATCCACGTGGGCAGCGCACTGCGTCCGGCCAGTCGTGACGAACTGCTGATCCACGCGCGTTGCGTGGTGGTGGCGGTCACAGCCGGTAGCGCTGACCTGGTGCAACAGGTGCGCGAGGAGCTGCTGCGAGCGAACATTGCCGAGCCTGCGCTGGCCTGCCTGCTGGCGAGCGAAACCGAGATGGCGGAGCCGGCCCTGCACGAAGCTGCACAGGCCTTGAATGTCGCCCTGCGCTTCACCCCGGCCGCCGAGAGCCTGGAGCGGATGCTGGCTGATGCATTGCCGCACGCGCGCGTAGGTTCGTCCGTGGGGCTCGCCCACGCCGTTGCCGCGGCACCGGTCGACATCGCCCGCGTTGGCCGTCGCCGTGGTCGCCTGGCGGTGATCGGCCTGGGCCCTGGTGCCGCCGAACTGATGGTGCCGGCGGTCAAGGCGGAGCTGGCGCGGGCGCAGGATGTGCTTGGCTACGAAACCTACGTGCGCATGGCCGGTCCTTTCCGCGACGATCAGGTACTGCACTGCACCGACAACCGCGAAGAGATGCAGCGCGCTCGTCATGCTTTCGAGCTGGCGGCCCAGGGGCGTTCGGTGGTGGTGGTGTCGTCGGGTGATCCGGGCGTGTTCGCCATGGCCGCCGCAGTGCTCGAAGCGCTGCACGAGTCCAGCGACCCGGCCTGGCAGCGCGTCGAGTTGCAGATCCTGCCCGGCGTCTCTGCCTCGCTGGCCACCGCCGCGCAAGCGGGGGCGCCGCTGGGGCACGACTTCTGCGTGATGTCGCTGTCGGACAACCTCAAGCCCTGGTCGATTATCGAGAAGCGCCTCGACCTGGCGGCCCAGGCGGATCTGGTGCTGGCGTTCTACAACCCGATCTCCAAGGCCCGGCCTCATCAGCTGGGTGCGGCGCTGGAGGTGGTACGCCGTCATCGTGACGCAGGCACACCGGTGGTGCTGGGCCGTGATATCGGCCGGCCGGGCCAGACCCTGCGGGTAGTGACCCTGGGCGAGCTGCTGCCGGAGATGGTCGACATGCGTACCATGGTGCTGGTCGGCTCCTCGACCACCTGCACCTTCCCCCGTGCCGATGGCGGCCAGTGGGTGTACACGCCGCGCTGGTATCCCGCCAAGCCCTGAGTGCAGCCGGGGTCAGGGCAGCAGGTAGCCCTTGATCCCGGTGAAGATGATCTGCGCCGCCAGGGCACAGACGAACAGCCCCATCAGGCGGCTGACGATCTGCAGGCCCTGGTCGCCGAGCAGTCGCTCGATACGGTGCGAGAGGTACAGCACCAGGCCGACGGTGAAGCTGGCCAGGGCGATGCTGACGATGGCCAGCAGCTTGTCGTCCCAGTGCGGCTGGCCCACCCCCATCACCAGCAGCGCACCGATGGTGCCCGGGCCGACTGTCAGCGGAATGGTCAGCGGCACGATGGTCACGTCCTGCTGCACGTTGTCGGTCTGCACCGCCGACTTGCCCTGGGCCATGCCCAGCGCCGAGATGAACAGCACCGAGCCCGCGCCGATGCGGAAGGCGTCGGCGGTGATGCCGAACACGCCGAAGATCACCCGCCCGAACAGATAGAGCAGCACGCTGGCCACCAGCGTGGCGATCGCCACGCGCCAGGCCAGTTGCTTGCGTTCCTTGCTGGAGTGGCCGCGGGTCAGGCCGATGAAACACGACAGCACGAAGAACGGGCTGTAGAGCACGAGCATTTTCAGGTAGACGCTGAACAACTCATGGAGCATGGGGGCGGGTCCGCGGCGGTGAGATGTCACTGTATAGCACGGATCCTGTAGGAGCGGCCTTGCGCCGCGAAAGGGCTGCAGCGCGGCCCCGGGATCTCAGCTAAAGCAGAAATGGCCGGGGGCTGCTGTGCAGCCCATTCCGGCCGGTCCGACGCCTCGGCAAGGCCGCTCCTACACCAATAGCATTTCAGTCGAGGGGGGCAGTAACTACCTGCCGCTGCCCCGCCCAGAACTGGATCAGCTCACGCAATTGCGACAGCTCCACCGGCTTGGCCATGTGACCGTCCATGCCGGCCAGCCGTGCGCGCTCCTTGTGCTCGTTGAGAATGTGCGCGGTCAGCGCCACCACCGGGGTGCGCGGACGCTGGTTGGCGGACTCCCAGGCGCGCAGCTGCTGGGTGGCGGAGAACCCGTCGAGCACCGGCATCTCGCAGTCCATCAGCACCAGGTCGTAGTGCTTGGTCTTCATCGCTTGCAGGGCTTCTTCGCCGTTGCTGGCAGTATCCGGCTCGAGATTGAGCTTGCCGAGCATGCCGCGGATGACCTTGGTCGAAATACTGTTGTCCTCGGCCACCAGGATGCGGAAGTCGCCGGGCAGGTCCAGCGGCACCGGAGTGCCGACCGGCAGCGGCGGCGCGGCCTGGTCGCGGCCGCGCAGGGCGAGCTCCTCGGCGAGGGTAGTCTTGAGCGTGTAGCCGGCCACCGGCTTGGCGAGGATGCGCTTGACCCCGGCGTTGCGGGCGATGATCTTGCTCGGCGCGTTGCTGATGCCGGTGAGCATCACCACCAGGATGTCGTGGTT
Organism: Pseudomonas sp. TE31087; assembly: GCF_057284075.1. Classification (NCBI taxonomy): domain Bacteria; kingdom Pseudomonadati; phylum Pseudomonadota; class Gammaproteobacteria; order Pseudomonadales; family Pseudomonadaceae; genus Pseudomonas; species Pseudomonas sp. TE31087. Next base: position 3,567,976 of record NZ_JBXVNN010000001.1, on the reverse strand, counting down.
CAGGCTCGGATCTTCCTTGATCTTGGCCGCCAGCTGCATGCCGGTCATGCCGGGCATGTTCTGGTCCAGCAGCACCGCGTCAAAGTAGTCGCGCAGGTGCGCCTTGGTGCGCAGCAGCGCCAGCGCTTCCTTGCCCGACGGCACCGCGCTGACGTTCATGCCCCAGGCGCTGCATTGCTGTACCAGCACCTTGCGGCAGGTGTCGTTGTCGTCGACCACCAGCACCCGCGCATCGCGCAACGGGCCGTCGAGGTCGGTGGCCGGCTGCTCCAGGCGCTGCGGATCCAGCGGCAGGGTCAGCCACAGGGTGTTGCCCATGCTGGTGCTGGTCTTGATGCCGAACTCGCCTTGCATCAGGCCGATCAGCTGCTTGGCGATCACCAGGCCCAGGTGGCCGCCGAGCTTGTTGCTGGAGAGGAAGTGGCGGCTGTGCAGTTCGGCCTGCAGCAGGGCGTCGCGCTCGGCGGGCGGCATCGGCTCGCCGCTGTCCTGCACGGCGATGCGCAGGCGCGGGCTGTCGCCGCGCTGGTCGAGGGCCACCACCAACAGGATCTCGCCCTGGGTAGTGTTCTTCAGGGCGTTGTCCAGCAGGCTCGACAGGGCCTGGCGCAGGCGCGTCGGGTCGCCGCTGACGACCCTGGGCACCTGGGGCTGGGTGAAGCTGATCAGCTCGATGTTCTGCTGCTCGGCCTTGGCCCGGAAGATGTTCAGGCAGTCCTCGATCAGGGCGTTGAGGTCGAACTGCACGTCGTCCAGTTCAATCTGTCGCGATTCGAGCTTGGAGATGTCGAGGATCTCGTTGATCAGGGTGAGCAGTTCGTTGCCGGCGCTGTGGATGGTCTGCACGTAGTCGCGCTGCTTGACCGACAGCGGCGTGCCCAGCAGCAGCTCGGTCATGCCCAGCACGCCGTTCATGGGGGTGCGGATCTCGTGGCTGATCTTGGCCAGGAACTCGGCCTTGGCGTTGATCTCGGCGTCGCTGGCGGCCAGGGCGCGGCTGGCGCGGAAGCGCTCTTCGCTGATCCGGCGCAGGCGCTCGCTGACCGCGAGGTTGAGCAACAGGCCGCTGACCACGGTCAACGCCATGAGGATGCACAGCAGCCAGGGCATGGGGGTGCGGGTCAGGCCCAGCAGGGCCGGCAGCAGTACCAGGCCGCCGAGGTTGAACACCAGCATCGCCACGCTGAACAGCCGCGCCGGGCCGTAGCCCTTGTACCAGTGATAGCTGCTGACCAGCAGCATGCTCACGCTGCCCAGGGCGAGCAGGGCGTAGGTCATCAGGTTCAGCGGCAGCGTGTCGACGAACAGCAGCACCAGGCCGCTGACCGCGGCCACGACCATTTCCATCTGCATCAGGCGGTTGAGCCGCGCCGAACTGCAGGGAGAGAAGAAATGCAGGGTGAAGTACAGCCCGGCCAGGCCCGCCAGCACCAAGGTCAGGTAGGCCGCCGGGGTCTGTGCGCTGTGCCACAGCTGCCCCCACGGGCCAGTGAGATTGAGCAGGATCAGCGCGCTGAGCAGCATCAGGCCGTGGTACAGCGCCAGGACTAGCGTGGTGCTGGAGCGAGAATAGGCGAAGCGGATCAGGTTGTGCAGGATCAGCATCACCAGCCCGCCGAACAGCAGGCCGAACAGCAGCGACTGGCGCTGGTCGGCGGCGGCGTGGGCGGTGGACTCGACGCTGATGGCCGGGCGCAACTGGTGTTCGGAGACCAGCCGCAGGTAGATGTCCAGTGGCTGGCTGCTGTGTGGCAGCGGCAGCACATGGTCCCGGCCGCGCTGGGTCGGGCTCAGGCCATCGCCCTGGCGGCCATGGTGCAGCTGGCGCAGCAGTTTGCCGCCTTCGAGGGCGTAGAGGTCCAGGCGCGACAGGTCGGGGGCGAAGATACGGACCAGTTGCTCCTGGTCGTGCGGTTCCAGGCGGTAGTGCAGCCAGAGCGCCTGGTCGGGGAGGGCGGCATCCAGTTCGTCGAGGGCCAGGGGGCTGAACTGGTTGCGGTAACGTTCGGAGCGTACATCGGACAATTGCAGGTTGGCCTGTTCGTCGAGCAGCGCCGACCAGCCTGCGGCCTGTTCGGCATGTGCCGGGAGCAGGCAGAGCAGGGTCAGCAGGCTGACGATCAGGGCTATGGCAATCCGAAGCCGACGCACGACGAAATCCCTTCTTAGCTAATGTGCCGGATAACAACTATGCGCGGCGCGCCAAGGCGAAGGCAAGGCCCCGGCGGGGCCTTGACGACGAGCCGAAGGCCGCGCGCGCGGAGCGCCACGACCGTTCGGTGCATTTTTACTGCTGGTGCTCACCGCGCTCGCGGGCGATGGCCCGGTAGCCGATGTCGGTGCGGTAGAAGCTGGCGTCCCACTTGACCTGCTCGGCCAGGCGGTAGGCCTGCTGCTGGGCGGCCTCGACGGTGTCGCCCATGGCGGTGGCGCAGAGCACGCGGCCACCGGCGCTGACCACCTGGCCGTCCTTCAGCGCGGTACCGGCGTGGAACACCTTGCCTTCAAGCTTGGCGGCGGCATCCAGGCCGCTGATCACGGCGCCCTTGGCGTAGTCGCCCGGGTAGCCACCGGCGGCCAGCACCACGCCCAGGCTCGGACGCGGGTCCCACTGGGCCTCGACCTTGTCCAGGGCCTTGGCGAAGGCAGCCTCGATCAGCAGCACCAGGCTCGACTCCAGGCGCAGCATGACCGGCTGGGTCTCCGGGTCGCCGAAGCGGCAGTTGAACTCGATGACCTTGGGGTTGCCCGCCTTGTCGATCATCAGGCCGGCGTAGAGGAAGCCGGTGTAGACGTTGCCTTCCTCGGCCATGCCGCGCACGGTCGGCCAGATCACCTGGTCCATCACGCGCTGGTGCACGTCGGCGGTGACCACCGGGGCAGGCGAGTAGGCGCCCATGCCGCCGGTGTTCGGGCCGGTGTCCTGGTCGCCGACGCGCTTGTGGTCCTGGCTGGTGGCCATGGGCAGCACGTTGTGGCCGTCGACCATGACGATGAAGCTGGCTTCCTCGCCGTCGAGGAACTCTTCGATCACCACCCGCGAACCGGCTTCACCGAAGGCGTTGCCGGCGAGCATGTCGCGCACGGCGTCTTCGGCTTCCTGCAGGGTCATGGCGACGATCACGCCCTTGCCGGCGGCCAGGCCGTCGGCCTTGATCACGATCGGCGCGCCTTTCTCACGCAGGTAGGCCAGGGCCGGCTCGATCTCGGTGAAGTTCTGGTAGTCGGCGGTCGGGATCTTGTGACGGGCCAGGAAGTCCTTGGTGAAGGCCTTGGAGCCTTCCAGCTGGGCCGCGCCCTTGGTCGGACCGAAGCAGTCCAGGCCGCGGCTGCGGAACAGGTCGACCACGCCGATGACCAGCGGCGCTTCCGGGCCGACGATGGTCAGGTCGACGTTCTTCTCGGCGAAGTCGGCCAGTTGCTCCAGGGCGGTGACGTCAATGGCGACGTTTTCGCACTTGGCTTCGGTGGCGGTGCCGGCGTTGCCCGGGGCAACGAAGACTTTTTCGACGCGTGGGTCCTGGGCGACTTTCCAGGCCAGGGCGTGTTCACGACCGCCGCTGCCGATGATCAAAACTTTCATGTCAAAACCTCTGTTTGGCGGCGAACCTTGCCCTCGTGTAGGAGCGGCCTTGTGTCGCGAAAGGGCCGCAGAGCGGCCCCGGGATTTCTGCTGTGTTGCAAAAACCGGGGGCTGCTGCGCAGCCCTTTCGCGACACAAGGCCGCTCCTACAGGGGGCCTAGGTTCTACCGACCAGCTGAATTAGTGGCGGAAGTGGCGCATACCGGTAAACACCATGGCGATACCGGCTTCATCAGCGGCAGCTATCACCTCGGCATCACGCATCGAGCCACCCGGCTGGATCACGGCGCTGATACCCACTTTAGCCGCATTGTCGATGCCGTCGCGGAACGGGAAGAACGCATCCGAGGCCATCACCGCGCCCTGCACCTGCAGGCCGGCGTGTTCGGCCTTGATCGCGGCGATGCGTGCGGAGTTGACGCGGCTCATCTGGCCGGCGCCGACGCCGATGGTCTGGCGGTTCTTGGCGTAGACGATGGCGTTGGACTTGACGAACTTGGCCACTTTCCAGGCAAACACCAGGTCGTGCACTTCCTGCTCGGTCGGCGCGCGCTGGGTGACGATCTTCAGGTCATCAGCGCTGATCATGCCGATATCGCGGCTCTGCACCAGCAGGCCACCGTTGACGCGCTTGAAGTCCCAACCGGCGGCGCGCTCGGCTGGCCATTCGCCGCACTCCAGCAGACGCACGTTCTGCTTGGCGGCCACGACTTCGCGGGCGGCCTGGGAGATTTTCGGGGCGATGATCACTTCGACGAACTGACGCTCGACGATGGCTTTGGCGGTTTCGCCGTCCAGCTCGCGGTTGAAGGCGATGATGCCGCCGAAGGCCGATTCGGTGTCGGTGGCGTAGGCCAGGTCGTAGGCCTTGCGAATACCGCCTTCGTCCTCAGGCACCACGGCCACGCCGCACGGGTTGGCATGCTTGACGATGACGCAGGCCGGCTTGACGAAGCTCTTCACGCACTCCAGCGCGGCGTCGGTGTCGGCCACGTTGTTGAACGACAGCTCCTTGCCCTGCAGCTGGATGGCGGTGGAGATGCTGGCCTCGCCTTTCTTGGCCTCGACGTAGAACGCCGCGCTCTGGTGCGGGTTCTCGCCGTAGCGCATTTCCTGGGCCTTGACGAACTGGCTGTTGAAAGTGCGCGGGAACTCGCTGCGGTCTTCGGTCGACAGGGTCTGTTTGGCCTGGTCGATGGTGCCCATGTAGTTGGCGATCATGCCGTCGTAGGCGGCGGTGTGCTCGAAGGCCTTGAGCATCAGGTCGAAGCGCTGGGCGTAGGTCAGGCCGCCGGCCTTGAGCCCCTCGACGATACCGGCGTAGTCGCTGGCGTTGACCACGATGGCGACGTCCTTGTGGTTCTTCGCCGCCGAACGGACCATGGTCGGGCCGCCGATGTCGATGTTCTCGATGGCGGTCGGCAGGTCGCAGCCCGGCTTGCTGATGGTGGCTTCGAACGGGTACAGGTTGACCGCGACCAAGTCGATCGGCTTGATGCCGTGCTCGTTCATGATGGCGTCGTCGGTGCCGCGACGGCCGAGGATGCCGCCGTGGATCTTCGGATGCAGGGTCTTGACCCGGCCGTCCATCATTTCGGCGAAGCCGGTGTAGTCGGCCACTTCCACCGCGTTCACGCCATTGTCCTTGAGCAGCTTGTAGGTGCCGCCGGTGGACAGGATCTCGACACCGAGCTGCTGCAGCTCACGGGCGAATTCGAGGATACCGGTCTTGTCGGAGACGCTGATCAGGGCGCGGCGGATCGGCAGGCGGGTAGTCTGGTCGGTCATTTCAGATTCCATAACGCGGTGGAGTCAGCAAAAAAGGCGCCTTTTTGCATGAGCGCCTTTTCTGGTTGGGGTTCTGGCCTTACAACAGATCGTACTGCTTGAGCTTCTTGCGCCAGCGTGCCTCGGTTGAGTCCGAGCATCTCGCTGGCCTTGGTCTGGTTGCCCTTGACGTAGTTCATCACGCATTCGAGCAAGGGCGCCTCGACTTCCGAGAGCACCAGGTTGTACACGTCCGTGACGGTAGCGCCTTCCAGGTGGGCGAAGTAGTTGTGCAGCGCCTTCTCGACGCTGTCGCGCAGGGTCTGGCCCTCCTCGCTCGGCGTGTTCAGGTGCTGCTTGAGGTTGGCGTTGTCGCTCACGGGCGTTGTTCCACTCACTAATGTCTCGGTCATCATCGTCATGCGGCCACCCCTTGTTCGTCCTCTGTCCCAAGGCTCTGTCGACGTTCGGCGAAAAAGGCCTGAACGTTGGCGCACTGCGCTTGTGTGTCTTCCAAAGCGTTGAACCGGCTGCGGAACTCCTTGCCGCCGGGTCGGGTCGCCAGGTACCAGCCCACGTGCTTGCGGGCGATACGCACGCCCATCACATCGCCGTAGAAGGCGTGCAGCGCAGCCAGGTGCTCCAGCAGAATGCGTTCCACTTCATCCAGCGCCGGTGCGGGCAAATGCTCGCCCGTGCGCAGGAAATGCTCGATCTCGCGGAAAATCCACGGCCGCCCCTGAGCGGCACGGCCGATCAGCAGGCCGTCGGCACCGGTGGCGTGCAGCACCGCCCGGGCCTTTTCCGGCGAGGTGATGTCGCCGTTGGCAAATACCGGGATCGACACCGCCTGCTTGATCGCGGCGATGGTGTCGTACTCGGCGTCACCGGTGTACAGGTCGGCGCGTGTGCGGCCATGCACCGCCAGCGCCTGGATGCCGGCCTGTTCGGCGATCTTCGCCACATTCAGGCCGTTCTTGTTCGCCCGGTCCCAGCCGGTGCGAATCTTCAGCGTCACCGGGACGTCCACGGCGCCGACGACGGCGTGGAGGATCTCGGTGACCAAGGCTTCATCTCTCAATAAAGCAGAGCCTGCGGCCTTGTTGCAGACTTTTTTCGCCGGACAGCCCATGTTGATGTCGATGATCTGGGCGCCGGCTTCGACGTTGGCCCGGGCCGCCTCGGCCATCATCTGCGCGTCGCCGCCGGCGATCTGCACCGAGCGTGGCTCGGGATCGCCTTCGTGGATGCGGCGCAGGCTCGACTTGCGGCTGTTCCACAGGCGCATGTCGCTGGAGACCATTTCCGAGACCACCATGCCCGCCCCCAGGCGTTTGCACAGGGTGCGGAAAGGTTGGTCCGTGACGCCGGCCATGGGGGCCAGGATCAGGTTGTTCTGCAGTGTGTAAGGGCCGATGCGTACCGCCGACATAGGTGTTCCCTGTTGTGGGGCCGAATCATTGGAGTTCGAAAAAGGGATGGCATGATACCCGCTCTCGATGACCGGATAAAGATGAATCTGGATAAAATCTGAACAGTTGCGGCGTTATGACCGATGCCGCGAGTCTCGGAAATTCAACCGTTCAGTTGAACCTGGGGCCGCTTTGCGGCCCGTTCGCGACACCGGCAAGCCCGTAGGGCGGGCTTGCCGCTGGTCGTTTATTCCGGCGAGCGGAAGCTCAGGCTGTAGTTCACCGCCTTCGGCCCCGGGTCGAGGATGTCCAGGGCGATGTGGATCGGTGTCTGGCTGGGCATCTCGCCGCGGCCGGCCAGCTCGCCCGACAGGTACTCGCTGGGCTTGAAGCGGCGGCTGGCGATCAGCTGGCCGTTGAGGTCGGCGAAGCGCAGCTCCAGCAAGGGGAAAGGTTGGGCGAAGGGGGCGCGGTTGTAGATGATCGCGTCGACGATCAGCGCGCCCTTGAAGTCCGGGTGGCTGCGCACCACCAGGTTGCTGCTCTTGATCCGCGAGATGTCCACGCGGGTCGGCACCTGGCAGCCGAACACCGGGCACAGTTGCTGGAACCAGGGGCGGTACTGGTCCTGGCGGGCCATTTCATCGAAGTGGAACCAGACGTACTGAAATGCCAGCAGGGTGGCGGCCAGCAGGGTCAGGAAGCCCCACAGCAGGCGCTTGCCCCAGTTCGGCGCGGGCTTTTCCCAGTCCAGCTGCAACGGGTCGTCGACCACGTCCACCAGCGGCTCCTTGCGCGTGCGCTCGGGCTTGATCGCCAGGCTGGGCTCCAGGCGTTGCCCGGGCTGTTCGTCGGGTTCCTCGTCGCGGGCTGAAAGCGGTTCGCTGCGGACCTCGTCGTCCAGCGCCGACAGGCCTTTTTCCGGAACCGGCTCGTCGTGGACGGACAATCGCTCCAGCGGCTCGTCGAGGTCGTCGGCCGCTGTCTGGTGGCGCACCGGCGGTTCGTCGTCCAGGTCGAGGTCGGCGCTGCCGAGGGTCGGCTCGGTGCGGTCGTCGGCCGCGGGCTCCAGGTCCAGCGGCTCCTGCTCGATCAGTACCGGCGCTTCCTCGCGCACCTGTACGGGCGTCAGGTCGTCATCAGTGGCCGTGCCGAACAGCTCGTCGCCGTGTCCATCACCGGCCTGCTCGTCGCGACGGGCCTGCAACACGCTCTGCGCCGCGCCGCGCCGGTCGCCCGGGCTGCGCCGTTCGAGGCGCGCCAGTTCCTGGTCAAGGTCGAGGGCGTCCAGCTCCTCGGCCGTGACGCTCCAGTTGTCTTCGTCCGATTCCGGAGTTTCGGCCACCGGCTCGGCTGCCGGGGGCACCGGTGCGACCGGCTGCGCCACCGCGGGCGGTGCCTCGGCGCTGCTTTCACCAGTGGCAACGCGGTTCTGCTCCAGCAACTGTTTCGCCGCGTTGAACACCTGCAGGCATTGGCCGCAGCGCACCACGCCGCGGGCCACGCTCAACTGGTGATGGGTGACGCGAAAGCTGGTCTGGCAATGCGGGCACTGGGTGACGAAACTGTCGGTCATGCGGCTGTCCGGGGAACTGTGCAGGAAATGAGTCTAGGCGCGCTTAGCGGCGGCGACCACTGATACGTACCCAGCCGTCGCGCACGACGATCGGGTCCAGGTCGAAGTCGGCCGTATAGGCAGCGGCCACTTCCTCGCCTTGTTCGGCGAGGATGCCCGACAGCGCCAGCAGGCCACCGGGGCGCACCAGGCCGGACAGCTGCGGCGCCAGCGAGACCAGCGGGCCGGCCAGGATATTGGCGACCAGCACGTCGGCCTGCATGGCCGGCATCTGCTCGGGCAGGTACAGGTCGAACTTGTCGTCGGCGATGCCGTTGCGCTGGGCGTTGTCACGGGAGGCCTCGATAGCCTGCACGTCGATGTCGGTGCCGACCGCGTGGCGGGCGCCCAGCAGCAGCGCGGCGATGGCGAGGATGCCCGAGCCGCAGCCGAAGTCCAGCACCTGGGTGCCTTGCAGCTGTTGGCCGTCGAGCCACTCCAGGCACAGCGCGGTGGTCGGGTGGGTGCCGGTGCCGAACGCCAGGCCCGGGTCGAGCAGCAGGTTGACCGCGTCCTTTTCCGGGGCTTCGTGCCAGCTCGGCACGATCCACAGGCGCTGGCCGAAGCGCATGGGCTGGAAGTTGTCCATCCAGCTGCGTTCCCAGTCCTGGTCCTCGATCACCTCGGCCTGGTGTTCGGGCAGCTCGGCGCCGGTCAGCAGGCGCAGGTGGCCGAACACCGCTTCTGGCTCGGCATCGGCCTCGAACAGCGCCAGCAGGTGCGTGTGCGACCACAGCGGGGTGGTGTTGAGGTCCGGTTCGAAGATCGGCTGGTCTTCGGCGTCCATGAAGGTCACCGAAACGGCACCCACTTCGAGCAGGGCATCTTCGTAGGTTTCGGCTTGTTCCGGGCTGATGGCCAGGCGTACTTGCAGCCAGGGCATGGCGGGCACCTTTGGTAAATCGACAGGGGCAGCCCGAGGCTGCGCGAAAAGGCCGCCAGTTTACTTGAGTGCGCAGGGTTTGTGCAGGACGCAGTTGTGGCGCAGCGCTTGTCGACGCCATCGCAGGGCAGTCCCGCTCCCACTAAAGAGGGGGCGGGGCTGCCCTGCGGTTCAGAGGCTGCGCGCGCGGGTGACCCGGTCGACCAGGTACACCAGGCCGTGATAGTCGATGCCGCTGTGGCTCGACAGGCCGATTTCGCAGGTGCGGCTGGTGGAGATTCCTTCGCTGCAATACTGCACGGCGTCCTTCAGGGTACGCAGGGAGTGGGCGTTGAGCTCCGGCGTGGTGAAGCCCTTGTCGCCGGCGAAGCCGCAGCAATGGATGCCCTCGGGGATCACCACCTGCTTGCTGCAGCGCCGCGCCAGGTCGATCAGCGCCTGGCTTTCGCCCAGGTGCTGGGTGCTGCAGGTCACGTGCACCGCCACCGGCTCGTCCTGGGGGGTGAACTCCAACCTGTCGGCCAGGTGGGTGCGGATGAAGCGCACCGGGTCGTACAGGTCCAGCCGCGACTCGCCCAGGTCCTGCACCAGGCGCAGGGTGCAGGGGCTGGTGTCGCAGTAGATCGGGTCGAGGCCGCCACGGCTGGCGTGCAGCAGAGCGTTGATAAGCTCCTGGCGCTTGTGCTCGGCCTGCTCGGGGTAGCCCTTGGAAGCGAACGGCTGGCCGCAGCACAGGCTGTCGGCGTTGTCCGGGAACACCACCTGGTAGCCGGCCTTCTCCAGCAGGGCGCGGGTCTTGTCCAGCAACGAGCTCTGTTCGCGGTCGGCGTAGGCCGGGCCCATCACCCGCGACACGCAGGCGGCCAGGTAGACGACCCGTGGTCGGGCATCGTGGCTTGGCGCGGGGAAGTCGATGGCGCGCAGCGGCTGCGGCATGGCGGGTGTCCATTGCGGCAGGCGGCCTTTACTGGCCCTGCTGAGGCTGGCGCTGAGGCGGCTCATGCGTGGCGCGCCGAGCAGCCTGCGCGCGCCATTGGCGGCGGCCAGGGTGAAGCGGGCGCCGCGCAGGGTGGCGTGGAAATGCTCGGCCAGCCAGTCGGCGGCCTTGCCGTGCTCGGCCGCCTGGCCGCGCAATTTCTTCACCAGCTCGCCGGTGTTGATGCCCACCGGGCAACGCTGGGCGCACAGGCCGGTGGCGGCGCAGGTGTCGATACCCTGGTACTGGTAGGTGCGCAGCAGTTCGCGGGTGTCGACGCCGGCGCGTTGCTTCGCCTGGATATCGCGCCACATGACGATGCGCTGGCGTGGGCTCAAGGTCAGCCCTTTCGACGGGCACACCGGCTCGCAAAAGCCGCACTCGATGCACTTGTCGACGATCTCGTCGGCGGCCGGCAGCGGCTTGAGGTTCTTCAGGTGGATGTCCGGATCCTCACTCAGCACCACATCGGGATTGAGGATGCCGTTGGGGTCGAGCAGGCGCTTGAGCTGCCACATCAACTGGTAGGCGTCCTTGCCCCATTCCAGCTCGACGAACGGCGCCATGTTGCGCCCGGTGCCGTGCTCGGCCTTGAGCGAGCCGCCGAACTCCACCGCCACCAGTTGTGCCACGTCATCCATGAACGCCTGGTAGCGCGCCACTTCCTCGGCACTGTTGAAGCCTTGGGTGAAGACGAAGTGCAGGTTGCCTTCCAGGGCGTGGCCGAAAATGATCGCTTCGTCGTAGTGGTGCTTGTCGAACAGCTGGATCAGGCGGTTGACGCCCTCGGCCAGTTGCTCGATGGGGAAGGTGACGTCTTCGATGATCACCGTGGTGCCGGTCTGGCGCACGGCGCCGACGGCGGGGAAGGTGTCCTTGCGGATCTTCCACAGCTGGTTGTACACCGCCGGGTCTTCGCTGAAGGCGACCTGCTGCTCCAGCGGGAACTCGGCGATGGCCGCCATCACCTGGTCGAGCTGTTCGTGCAGCAGGCTCCGGCTGGCGGCACGGGACTCGATCAACAGGGCGCAGGCATTGGCCGACAGGCCCTTCACCCAGGCCGGCATGCCGGGCATATCTTGCACCGAGCGCAGGCTGCGGCGGTCGAGCAGCTCCACGGCGGACACCGGTTGCGGCTTGAGCAGGGTCACCGCCCGGCAGCAGCTTTCGACGCTCGGGAACACCAGCAGCGCGCTGGCCTTGTGCGGATGGTCGGGCACGGTGTCGTAGGTGACGGCGCTGATAAAACCGAGGGTGCCTTCGGAGCCGACCAATAGATGCTGCAGGATGTCGAGCGGCTGGTCGTAATCCACCAGTGCGTTGAGCGACAGCCCGGTCGTGTTCTTCAGTCGGTACTTGTGCCGGATGCGGTCGGCCAGCTCAAGGTTGGCGCGGGTCTCGCGGCCAAGGCGGGCCAGTTCGTCCAGCAGGCCGGTGTGGCTTTGCTCGAACGCGGCGACGCTGGCCGGGTCCTCGCTATCCAGGCGGGTGCCGTCGGCCAGCACCAGGCGCAGGCCGGCGAGGGTGTGGTAGGTGTTCTGCGCGGTGCCGCAGCACATGCCGCTGGCGTTGTTGGCGACGATGCCGCCGATCTTGCAGGCGTTGATCGAGGCCGGGTCGGGGCCGATCTTGCGCCCGTAAGGGGCCAGCCAGGCATTGGCCTGGGCGCCGATCACGCCGGGTTGCAGGCGGATCTGCTCGCCCTGGCGGCGAATCTCCCGGCCATTCCAGTTGTCGCCGAGCACGATCAGTACCGAGTCGCTGATGGCCTGGCCCGACAGGCTGGTGCCGGCGGCGCGGAAGGTCACCGGCACGCGTTCGCGCTGGGCCAGTTTCAGCAACGCGACCACTTCGTCCTCGGACTCCACCCGCACCACCAGCTTGGGAATCAGCCGGTAGAAACTGGCATCGGTACCGAAGGCCAGGGTCGAGGTCGGGTCGTCGAAGCGGCGTTCGGCGGGGATCAGGCGCTCGGCATCACGCAGGAACGCGGCGGGCAGGCTCATGCAGTCTCCTCGCGGGGCCGCGGCGTCTTGTGCGCGGCGTGCCCCGGGCAATCAGGCGTTGGCGGGCGGGCTCAGGCGCCCAGTTCGCGGACCAGCGAGTCGCGGGTGATCTCGCTGATGGACTTGGCGCCGGTCAGCACCATGGCCACGCGCATTTCTTTCTCGAACAACTCCAGCAGGTTCTTCACGCCCGCTTCGCCATGGGTGGCCAGGGCATAAAGGAAGGCGCGGCCGATCAGCACGGTGTCGGCGCCCAGGGCGACCATGCGCACTACGTCGAGGCCGCTGCGGATACCGGAGTCGGCGAGGATCTTGATGTCGCCCTTCACCGCGTCGGCGATCGCCGGCAGGGCGCGGGCACTGGACAGCACGCCGTCGAGCTGGCGGCCGCCGTGGTTGGAGACGACGATGCCATCGGCGCCGAACTTGACCGCGTCGCGGGCATCGTCTGCGTCGAGGATGCCCTTGATGATCATCGGGCCGTCCCAGAATTCGCGGATCCACTCCAGGTCTTTCCAGGAGATGGACGGGTCGAAGTTGTTGCCCAGCCAGCCGATGTAGTCGGCCAGGCCCGTGGGGTTGCCACGGTACTTGGAGATGTTGCCAAGATCGTGCGGGCGCCCGAGCAGGCCGACATCCAGCGCCCACTGCGGGTGGGTCATGGCCTGCCACACGCGGCGCAGCGGCGCGTTCGGGCCGCTCATGCCGGAGTGGGCATCGCGGTAGCGGGCGCCGGGTACCGGCATGTCGACGGTGAACACCAGGGTCTTCACGCCAGCCGCTTTTGCGCGCTCCAGGGCGTTGCGCATGAAGCCGCGGTCTTTGAGGACATACAGCTGGAACCACATTGGTCGGTCGATGGCCGGGGCCACTTCCTCGATCGGGCACACCGATACGGTGGACATGGTGAACGGGATGCCATGGGCCGCCGCCGCACGGGCCGCCTGCACTTCGCCGCGACGGGCGTACATACCGGTGAGGCCGACCGGGGCCAGGGCCACGGGCATGCTCAGGGTCTCGTCGAACAGCCGGGTCTCCAGGCTCAGGTCCGACATGTTCTTCAGCACGCGTTGACGCAGGGCGATGCTGGCCAGGTCCGAGACGTTGTGGCGCAGGGTGTGCTCGGCGTAGGCACCGCCGTCGGCGTAGTGGAAGAGGAAGGGGGGCAGCTTGCGTTGGGCCGCGGCGCGATAGTCGGTGGAGGCGGAAATGATCATGGATTCTCGCAGCGTGGGTTGAAGGAGATGCCGGGCGCTGACTGGCGCCCGGCCCCTTTTCACTTTAGTGATGAACCAGCATGCCAGTGAGCCAGTAGGCCTGGACCAGGGTGATCAGGCCGACGATGGTGGCGAAGAACAGGCTGTGCTTGACGGTGAAGCGGAACAGGTCGGATTCCTTGCCCACCAGCCCGGTGGCGGCGCAGGCCACGGCGATCGACTGTGGCGAGATCATCTTGCCGGTCACGCCGCCGCTGGTGTTTGCCGCCACCAGCAGGGTGTCGCTGACCCCGATCTGGTGCGCGGTGGTGGCCTGCAGCGAGCTGAACAGGGCGTTGGACGAGGTGTCGGAACCGGTCAGGAATACGCCCAGCCAGCCCAGGAACGGCGAGAAGAACGGGAACGCGGCGCCCGTGCCGGCCAGCACCAGGGCCATGGTCGAGGACATGCCCGAGTAGTTGGTGACGAAGGCGAAGGCCAGCACCATGCCGATCGACAGGATAGGCCAGCGCAGTTCCCAGAAGGTCTCTTTAAAAGTGGTCAGACCAGTTTTGAAGTTGATCTTCAACACCCACATCGAGATCAGCGCCGAGAGGAAGATCGCCGTGCCGGTGGCGGAAATCGGGTCGAGCTTGAACACCGCCGGCATGGCAGTCGGCGCGGTAACGATCGGCGCGGTCTTGATCACCAGCTGGTCGAGGTGCGGGATGGCGAAGTTGAACACGAAGTTGTACATCGCCCCGCCTGGGGCGAAGGCCGCCTTGAACGGTTTCAGGGTCCAGATGGTGACCAGCACGGTCAGGATCAGGAACGGCGACCAGGCCTTGAAGATCTCGCCGAAGCTGTACGGCGAAGGCTGGCTGCCGCCCGATTGCACGACGGCGGCGCCGACGCTGCCCTTGGCTTCGGCGAACGAGCGCTTGGGCTGCCAGACCTTGAGGAACAGGGTCAGGGCGATCAGGCTGGCCAGGGCCGAGGTGATGTCCGGCAGCTCCGGGCCGATGAAGTTGGAGGTGAAGTACTGGGTGACGGCGAAGCTCAGGCCGGCAACCAGGGCGGCAGGCCAGGTCTCCTTCACGCCGCGCACGCCGTCCATCATGAACACCAGCCAGAACGGCACGAACAGCGACAGCAGCGGCAGCTGGCGGCCGGTCATGGCGCCGATGTGGAAGGCGTCGATGCCGGTCACTTGCCCGGCGACGATGATCGGGATGCCCAGGGCGCCGAAGGCCACCGGCGCGGTGTTGGCGATCAGGCACAGGCCGGCGGCGTACAGCGGGTTGAAGCCCAGGCCCACCAGCAGTGCGGCGGTGATGGCCACCGGTGCGCCGAAACCGGCCGCACCTTCGAGGAAGGCACCGAAGCAGAAGCCGATCAGCAGCACTTGCAGGCGCTGGTCGTCGGTGATCGACAGCACCGAGCTGCGAATCACCTCGAACTGGCCGCTCTTGACCGTGAGTTTGTAGAGGAACACCGCGGCGACGATGATCCAGGCAATCGGCCACAGGCCGTAGAGGAAGCCATAGCCCGCGGCAGCCAGGGCCATGTCGACAGGCATCTGGAAGGCGAAGATTGCCACCAGTATCGACAGTGCGAGGGTGATGCTGCCGGCGACGTGGCCCTTGAGGCGGAACACGGCGAGGGCGAGGAAGAAGAACACGATGGGGATGACCGCCGCCAGCGCGGACAGGCCGAGGCTACCAAGCGGGGTATAGAGTTGTTGCCAGGTTTGCATATGGGGTGGCCCCTAATTGTTGTTGGTCAAGGCACTGGCATTGGATAATTGGTAAGACCAATTTACAATGGCTGGGCGCTAGGTTAAGAGCCTGATTAGGGGTGTGTCAATTTGTCCTACACAAAACTTTGGTCGAGCTCCGATGAGCGGCTGTTTGGATGAGTGTTGTCGGAGCGACTATGCATTCGGGTTTTCTGCGGCTGTTTTGGCCTGTGTAGGAGCGGCCTCGTGCCGCGAACGGGCCGCAAGGTGGCCCTCGCGTGGTGGAACATCTGTCGCCACGCTGCGGATAAGCGCAGAATAAGCGCCCCCGAAATCGGTGCCGGGGCACGTGGAGAGCAAGCAATGGTTTTTGATCAGGTCCGCCAGCGGCGCCTGTCCGACGACATCGTCGATCGGTTGGAAGGGATGATTCTCGAAGGTACCCTTACTTCGGGTCAGCGCCTGCCGGCCGAACGCGTTCTGGCCGAGCAGTTCGGCGTGTCCCGTCCGTCGCTGCGCGAGGCGATCCAGAAGCTGGTGGCCAAGGGGCTGCTGGTCAGTCGCCAGGGCGGCGGCAACTACGTGGCCGAAGGCCTGGGCTCCACCTTCAGCGATCCGCTGTTGCAACTGCTGGAGCGCAATCCGGAGGCCCAGCGCGACCTGCTGGAGTTCCGTCATACGTTGGAGGCGTCATGCGCCTACTACGCGGCCCAGCGCGCCACCGAGCCTGATCGCGAGCGCTTGAAGATGGCGTTCGACGCACTGCAGGACTGCTACAACCGTGTCGGTGAGGTGGATCGGGCGCAGGAAGGCGCGGCCGATGCGCGTTTTCACCTGGCCATTGCCGAAGCCAGTCACAACGCCGTGCTGCTGCATACCATCCGCGGCTTGTTCGACCTGCTCAAGCGCAACGTGGTGACCAACATCGGCGGCATGTACCAGCAGCGCACGGAGACCCGCGACATGCTGATCAGTCAGCATCGCGAGTTGTACCTGGCGATTGTCGAGGGGCGGGCGGACGATGCGCGGGAGGTGTCTAGCCGGCACATCCTGTATGTGCAGGAGGTGCTGCAAGAGGCGCAGCAGGAGGCCCAGCGGGTGGCGCGGGCGGAGCGGCGCAGCGGGCGCTGAGAGGCGGCATGCACGGTCGTTGTAGGAGCGGCCTTGTGCCGCGAAAAGGGCGCGCAGCGGCCTCAGAATCTATGCGTCATACAGGTTGTAGGGGGCTGCTTCGCAGCCCTTTCGCGGCACGAGGCCGCTCCTACAGTGACCAAGCAGGGTAGGAGTTACTCTTCCTTGCCCTTGTTGCGCATCGTGCGCTGCAGCTCGCGGTTGGAGTCGCGCTCGCGCACGGTGTCGCGCTTGTCGAACTCCTTCTTGCCCTTGCCGAGCGCGATCTCGCACTTGATCAGGTGCTTGCTCCAGTACAGCGACATCGCCACGCAGGTGTAGCCCTTCTGCGCCACGGCCGCTTCCAGGCGCTCCAGCTCGCGCTTGTTCAGCAGCAGCTTGCGGGTACGGATCGGGTCGGCGATGACGTGGGTGCTGGCGGTGTTCAGCGGTGTGATGTGGCTGCCGAACAGCCAGGCTTCGCCATCCTTGAGCAGCACGTAGCTGTCGGTCAGGTGCGCCTTGCCGGCCCGCAGGCTCTTTACTTCCCAGCCGGACAGGACCAGCCCGGCCTCGAACTTGTGTTCGATGAAGTAATCGTGTCGCGCCTTCTTGTTCTGCGCGATGGTCCCGGTCGGATGTTTCTTTTGCTTAGCCATAGGGGCCGCATTATAGGGAGAGTCCGCGTCCTCGGCTACGGGGTTTAGGTGCGCTTGAGCCAGTTGTGTGAATCCCGGACAATACAGGCCTCGTTCTGCTGTGCAGAACCGTATTCGAGGCGCTGCGACGCGCCGCCGCCCAGATTGGAAGTGATGCCTGGATGACTACCCATATTCAACGCTCCGCCCTGCTGCCGTTCCCTGCCCAGGCGCTCTACGACCTGGTCAACGATGTGGCCAGCTACCCGGAGTTCTTGCCCTGGTGCTCGGCTTCCACCGTGCTCGAGGCCAGCGACACGCACATGCGCGCCAAGCTGGAAGTGGCCAAGGGCGGCATGAGCCAGCAGTTCACCACGCGCAATGTGCTGGTGCCGGGGCAGTCGATCGAAATGAACCTGGAAGATGGGCCGTTTACCCAGCTGCATGGCCTGTGGGTGTTCAAGCCGCTGGGCGAGAAGGCCTGCAAGATCAGCCTCGACCTGTCGTTCGACTACGCCGGCGCCCTGGTGCGGGCGACCCTGGGGCCGCTGTTCAATCAGGCGGCCAATACCATGGTTGATGCGTTTTGCCAGCGTGCCAAGCAGCTTAATGGCTGAGTAGTGCTGATGGCCTGATCCAAGGGCTTTTCGACAGCGCAATAAAAAGCCCGGACTGGATCCGGGCTTTTTAGTGTCGGCGCAATTACTGCGGCGAGGTTTCCAGCGGTGCTGGCGTCGGGACCGGGGTGGTCTCGATGTTGTCGATTTCTTTCTGCAGCGTGTCTTCCAGCGAGCCTGGCTTGGCCGGCTTCTCGGGCTGGCTCGGCTGTTTGTCCGGGCTGACCGTGGTGTCGCCGCTGCCGCCGAGGATTTCCTGGTCGCGGCTGACGCCCGGCATGAAGTCGCCGGAGAGGTTGACCAGTTGGTCGTTCTCGTTGAAGAAGATGCTCATGCGCTCTTGCTGGCGCTGGCCGCCGCCGGGCTGCAGGCTGTACAGGTAGTCCCAGCGGTTGGTATGGAAAGTGTCCTGCAGCAGCGGGTTGCCCATGATAAACCTTACTTGTCGGCGGGTCATTCCCGGGCGCAATTGGTCTATCATATCCTGCGTGACGACATTGCCCTGCTGGATGTCGATTTTGTAAACCCCGGGAAACGAGCAACCGGCGAGTGCGAGCAGTCCCACTAGGGTGAGGCTGGTTAGCAAGAGCTTGGTGTTTTGCATCGGTGGGCGACTTCCACTATCTTGGCTGGACAACGTAAACCCCGATCATACCCGTATTAAGAGAAGCTGCGAAGCAGCATCGGCGAGAAAGCTGACCATGGTTGAAAATAGCGAATTGCGCAAAGCGGGCCTCAAGGTAACCCTGCCTCGAGTCAAGATTCTTCAGATGCTCGACTCGGCCGAGCAACGTCACATGAGTGCCGAGGATGTCTACAAGGCGCTGATGGAAGCTGGCGAGGATGTCGGCCTGGCGACCGTGTACCGCGTACTGACCCAATTCGAAGCGGCGGGCCTGGTGGAGCGCCACAACTTTGATGGCGGCCACGCGGTGTTCGAGCTGGCGGATGGCAAGCACCACGATCACATGGTCAACGTGGACAGCGGTGAAGTCATTGAATTCTTCGATGCCGAAATCGAGAAACGCCAGAAGGAGATCGTTGCCGAACATGGCTTCGAGCTGGTGGACCACAATCTGGTTCTGTATGTGCGTAAAAAGAAGTAACGATTCAGATCGTTATTGATGACAAAGGCGACCTCCGGGTCGCCTTTGTGCTTTCAGAGCTGTAATGCGAATCCCCTTGTAGGAGCGGCCTTGCCGAGGCGTCGGACCGGCCGGAAAGGGGCGCGCAGCGGCCCCGGGATCTCTGCATGACTTAGAATCGCAGGGGCCGCTACGCAGCCCTTTCGCGGCACAAGGCCGCTCCTACAGGGGGGCGCGCAGGCTCAGGCCTTGCTGCTCACCACCATCTTGCGCGCATGGGCCAGCGATTCCTTGGTCAGGTCGATCCCGCCCAGCATCCGCGCCACTTCCTCGACCCGCTCGCGCTTGCCCAGGCTGGCCACGGCGGTGTGCGTGGTGTCGCTGTTGCGCACCTTGTGCACGAACAGGTGGTGATGGCCCTGCGCGGCCACCTGGGGCAGGTGGGTCACGGTCAGTACCTGGCCGCGCTCGCCGAGACGACGCAGCAGTTGGCCGACGATTTCCGCGGTCGGGCCGCCGATCCCCACGTCCACTTCGTCGAATACCAGGGTGGGAATGCGCGAGGTCTGCGCGGTGATCACCTGGATCGCCAGGCTGATACGCGACAGCTCGCCGCCCGAGGCGACCTTGGCCAGGCCCTTGAGTGGCTGGCCGGGGTTGGCGCTGACCAGTAGTTCGATCTGCTCCAGGCCATGGGGCGAGAGGTCGCCGTTGTCGAAGGGCGTGAGCTCGATGCAGAAACGTCCGCCGGGCATGCCCAGGCGCTGGATTTCCTGCTCGACGGCGGTGGCCAGCTGCTTGGCGGCCTGCTGGCGCAGCGCGCTCAGCTCGCCGGCCTTCTCTTTATAGTGCTGGGCGTAGGCGGCCAGCTCCTCGCCCAGGCGCTCGATCGACTCGTCGCTGGCGTTTAGCCCTTCCAGCTCCACCATCAGGCGCTGCTGCAGGTTCGGCAGCTCGGTGGGGTGTACGCGGTGCTTGCGGGCGAGGGTATAGATAGTATCCAGGCGCTCTTCCAGAGCCTGCAGGCGCATCGGGTCGGCGTCGAAGTTGTCGAGGAACCGGTTGAGCTCGCCGACGGCTTCCTCCACCTGGATCTGTGCGCTGGCGATCAGGTTGACCGCCTCGCCCAGTGCCTTGGGGCCGTTGACGACCGCGGTGAGCCGGTTGAGGCTGACGGTCAGGGCGCTCAGCACGTTGCCCGAGTCGCTTTCGCTGCACTGGTCGATGACCTGGCGGCAGATGCCGAACAGCGCCTCGGCGTTGGTCAGGTTCTTGTGCTCCTGCTCCAGCTGTTCCAGTTCGTTCTCGCCAAGGCCGAGGTTGTCGAGTTCTTCCAGCTGATAGCTGAGCAACTGATGACGCGCCCGTTGCTCATCGCCGGAATTGCTCAGGCGCTCCAGTTCCTGGCGCGTCTGGTTCCAGCGCTTGGCGGCCAGCTGGACCTGGCGGGCCAGGTCGCTGGCGCCGGCGTACTCGTCCACCAGGCGGCGGTGGGTGTCGGTCTTCAACAGCGACTGGTGTTCGTGCTGGCTGTGGATGTCGATCAGCAGCTCGCCCAGGGCCTTGAGGTCGCCCAGTGGGCAGGGGGTGCCGTTGATGTAGCCACGGCTGCGGCCCTCGGCGGTGATCACCCGGCGCAGGATGCACGGGCCGTCGCTATCCAGGTCGCGCTCGGCTAGCCAGGCGTGCGCCTCGGGGATGTCGACCAGGTCGAAGGTAGCAAGGATGTCGGCCTTGTCGGTGCCCGGGCGCACCACGCCGCTATCGGCGCGATCGCCCAGGGCCAGGCCGAGGGCGTCGAGCATGATCGACTTGCCGGCCCCGGTCTCGCCGGTGATGACGGACATGCCACGGGCGACCTCGAGGTCGAGGTGTTCGACGATGGCGTAGTTGTGAATGGACAGGTGCACCAGCATGGGGCGGCTCCCGAAGGGTCGTGTCTGGATATTTATACAGTGCTTTTCGTGAGTCTGCCAATAGCCGGTCGACGAATGTGGAAAAGCACCTTCCCCCTTGAACCTGGTTTTTCCGACCCCATATAGCCGGCAAGACATGGCGAGCCTGGCTCGCACGACAGAAATCGTGGAGGAGAAACCCAATGGCTGACGAACAGCTGGATGAGAAGAACCTGAATTCCGAAGAAGCAGGCGCCGCGAATGCCGATGCCCGCGTACTGGAGCTCGAGGAGCAGCTGGCCGCCGCCAAGGACCAGTCCCTGCGCGCTGCCGCCGACCTGCAGAACATCCGCCGCCGTGCCGAGCAGGATGTCGAGAAGGCCCACAAGTTCGCCTTGGAGAAGTTCGCCGGCGACCTGCTGCCGATCATCGACAGCCTGGAGCGTGGCCTGGAGCTGTCCAGCGCTGATGACGAGACCATCAAGCCGATGCGCGAAGGTATCGAGCTGACCCTGAAGATGTTCCAGGACACCCTCAAGCGCTACAGCCTCGAGGCCATCGATCCGCACGGCCAGCCATTCAACGCCGAGCACCATCAGGCGATGGCCATGCAGGAGAGTGCCGACGTGGAGCCCAATAGCGTGCTCAAAGTGTTCCAGAAGGGCTATCAGCTTAACGGCCGTCTGCTGCGCCCTGCCATGGTGGTGGTCAGCAAGGCGCCGAGCGCCCCGCAGCCTTCGATCAACGAAAAGGCTTGAAATCTTTCCGGACACCCCCATCTAGGTGTCAAGCCTTCAAGTATTAGTGCAGTTGGCCAAAGCAGTCGCTGCTACCAAATTCAAGTTTCGGGAGAATCAACATGGGTAAAATCATCGGTATCGACCTGGGGACCACCAACTCCTGCGTCTCCGTGCTGGAAAACGGCACCGCCAAGGTCATCGAGAACGCCGAAGGCGCGCGCACCACGCCTTCGATCATCGCCTACGCCAACGACGGCGAGATCCTGGTCGGCCAGTCGGCCAAGCGCCAGGCGGTCACCAACCCGCACAACACCCTGTTCGCGGTGAAGCGCCTGATCGGCCGCCGTTTCGAAGAAGATGTCGTGCAGAAAGACATCAAGCTGGTGCCTTACAAGATCGTCAAGGCCAACAACGGTGACGCCTGGGTCGAGGCCGCCGACAAGCAGATGGCTCCGCCGCAGATCAGCGCCGAAGTCCTGAAAAAGATGAAGAAGACCGCCGAAGACTACCTCGGCGAGCCGGTTACCGAAGCGGTCATCACCGTTCCGGCCTACTTCAACGACAGTCAGCGTCAGGCGACCAAAGACGCCGGCCGTATCGCTGGCCTGGACGTAAAACGTATCATCAACGAACCGACCGCCGCCGCGCTGGCCTACGGCATGGACAAGGGCAAGGGCGACCACACTGTCATCGTCTATGACCTGGGTGGTGGTACCTTCGACGTATCGGTCATCGAAATCGCCGAAGTCGACGGTGAGCACCAGTTCGAAGTACTGGCCACCAACGGCGACACCTTCCTGGGTGGCGAAGACTTCGACATGCGCCTGATCGACTACCTCGTCGACGAGTTCAAGAAAGAGTCCGGCATGGACCTGAAGAACGATCCCCTGGCCCTGCAGCGTCTGAAAGAAGCTGCTGAAAAAGCCAAGATCGAGCTGTCCTCCGCTCAGTCGACCGACGTCAACCTGCCGTACATCACTGCAGATGCGACAGGTCCGAAGCACCTGAACGTGAAGATCTCCCGCGCCAAGCTGGAGTCGCTGGTCGAAGACCTGGTCAACCGTACCATCGAGCCATGCCGCATCGCCCTGAAGGACGCCGGCATCGACGCCAGCAAGATCGACGACGTGATCCTGGTCGGCGGCCAGACCCGTATGCCGATGGTGCAGAAAGCCGTTGCCGACTTCTTCGGTAAAGAAGCTCGTAAAGACGTCAACCCGGACGAAGCCGTCGCCATGGGCGCCGCCATCCAGGGCGCCGTTCTGGCCGGTGACGTCAAGGACGTACTGCTGCTGGACGTCAGCCCGCTGACCCTGGGTATCGAAACCATGGGTGGCGTGATGACCGCGCTGATCGAGAAGAACACCACCATCCCGACCAAGAAGTCGCAGGTGTTCTCGACCGCCGACGACAACCAGGGCGCCGTGACCATCCACGTGCTGCAGGGCGAGCGCAAGCAAGCTTCGCAGAACAAGTCGCTGGGCAAGTTCGACCTGGCTGACATTCCGCCAGCACCGCGCGGCGTACCGCAGATCGAAGTGACCTTCGACATCGACGCCAACGGCATCCTGCACGTAGGTGCCAAGGACAAGGCTACTGGCAAGGCGCAGTCGATCGTGATCAAGGCCAACTCCGGCCTGTCCGACGAAGAAATCGAGAAAATGGTGCGTGATGCCGAGGCCAACGCCGAGGAAGACCGCAAGTTCGAAGAGCTGGCCGCCGCCCGTAACCAGGGTGACGCGCTGGTCCACTCGACCCGCAAGATGGTCACTGAAGCCGGTGACAAGGTCACCGCTGAAGAGAAGACCGCCATCGAGGCCGCCGTGGTCGCCCTGGAAGCCGCCGTCAAAGGCGACGACAAGGCCGCCATCGACGCCAAGGTCGAGGAGCTGTCCAAGGTCTCGGCGCCAGTCGCTCAGAAGATGTACGCCGAGCAGCAGGCCGAGCAACCGCAGGGCGGCGCCCAGCAGGCCGAGCCGGAAGCCAAGCACGATGACGTGGTTGACGCCGAGTTCGAAGAAGTGAAAGACAACAACAAGCAGTAATTCCTGCATGTTGTCGGCCGGTTCACCGTCGTTTGATGGTGAACTGGTAGGATGTCGCCGCGCGGGAGCTTGCTCCCGCGTTGGCGTGTCTGGAACACGAGAATTATTTACGGCATCTGTCACGGCGTATTCGCCTATGACGACAGGTGCTGGTGGCATGGCGCACGATGCGCCGAGGTATGCCGAACGCCCCCAAGAGTGCATATGACCTATGGCAAAGCGTGATTTTTATGAGGTCCTGGGTGTCGAGCGTGGCGCCAGCGAAGGTGATCTCAAGAAGGCCTACCGCCGTCTGGCGATGAAGTACCACCCGGACCGTAACCCGGGCGACAAGGAGTCGGAAGACCTGTTCAAGGAGGCCAACGAGGCCTACGAAGTGCTGTCCGATGCCAGCAAGCGCGCGGCATACGACCAGTATGGCCACGCCGGCGTCGACCCGAGCATGGGTGGCGGTGGTGCCGGTTTCGGTGGCGCCAACTTCTCCGACATCTTCGGTGATGTCTTCAGTGATTTCTTCGGCGGCGGCCGCGGTGGCGGTCGTGGCGGTGTCCAGCGCGGCAGCGACCTGCGCTACACCCTCGAGCTCAACCTCGAAGAGGCGGTGCGCGGTACCACGGTCAACATCCGTGTACCCACGCTGGTCAACTGCAAGCCGTGCGACGGCTCTGGCGCCAAGAAGGGCTCGACGCCGTCGACCTGTCCGACCTGTGGCGGCATCGGCCAGGTGCGCATGCAGCAGGGCTTCTTCGCCGTGCAGCAGACCTGTCCGCGTTGCCACGGCCAGGGCAAGATCATCACCGACCCTTGCGGCTCGTGCCATGGCGAAGGCCGTGTCGAGGAATACAAGACGCTGTCGGTCAAGGTGCCGGCCGGTGTCGACACCGGTGATCGCATTCGTCTGTCTGGCGAAGGCGAGGCGGGCGCCCATGGCGGCCCTGCCGGTGACCTCTATGTGGTCGTCAATGTGCGCGAGCACCCGATCTTCCAGCGCGACGGCAAGCACCTCTACTGCGAAGTGCCGATCAGCTACACCGACGCCGCCCTGGGTGGCGAGCTGGAAGTGCCGACCCTCGACGGTCGCGTGAAGCTGAAGATTCCCGAAGGCACCCAGACCGGCAAGCAGTTCCGTCTGCGCGGCAAGGGTGTGGCGCCGGTGCGCGGTGGCGCGGCGGGCGACCTGCTGTGCCGCGTGGCGGTGGAGACACCGGTCAACCTCAGTCGTCGTCAGCGCGAGCTGCTCGAGGAGTTGCGTGATTCCCTTGAAGGTGACAGCTCCCATTCGCCCAAGGCCAGTGGCTGGTTCGAGGGCATGAAGCGCTTCTTCGGCGATCTCTGAGAAGGAACAGGCTATGCGACGTATTGCAGTGATGGGCGCCGCCGGGCGCATGGGCAAGGTGCTGGTCGAGGCCGTGCAGCAGCAGGCGCCGAAGGCCGGCCTGACCGCGGCCATCCATCGTCCGGACAGCTCCCTGGTCGGTGCCGACGCGGGCGAGCTGGCGGGCCTGGGGCGCATCGGCGTGACCATCTCTGACGACCTGGCCAAGGTCGTCGATGAGTTCGATGTGCTGATCGACTTCACCCATCCGTCGGTGACCCTGAAGAACCTGGCGTTCTGCCGCAAGGCGGGCAAGGCCATGGTCATCGGTACCACCGGCTTCAGCGCCGAGGAGAAGGCGTTGCTGGTCGAGGCAGGCAAGGAGATCCCGATCGTCTTCGCCGCCAACTTCAGCGTGGGTGTCAATCTCAGTCTCAAGTTGCTGGACATGGCGGCACGGGTGCTGGGTGATGACGTGGATATCGAGATCATCGAGGCCCACCATCGGCACAAGGTCGATGCGCCGTCGGGGACCGCGCTACGCATGGGTGAAGTGGTTGCCAATGCGCTGGGGCGTGACCTGCGGGAAGTGGCGGTATATGGCCGTGAAGGCCAGACAGGCGCCCGTGACCGCAAGACCATCGGCTTCGCCACTGTGCGTGCCGGTGATGTGGTCGGTGATCACACCGTGCTGTTCGCCGCTGAAGGCGAGCGCCTGGAAATCACCCACAAGGCCTCGAGCCGCATGACCTTCGCCAAGGGTGCGGTGCGCGCGGCGCTGTGGCTGGATGGGCGTGAGCCTGCGCTGTATGACATGCAGGATGTGCTCGAGCTGCATTGACACCGTCCCCTGTAGGAGCGGCCTTGTGCCGCGAAAGGGGCGCGCAGCGGCCCCAGGATCTCTGAACCACTTAGAATTGCCGGGGCCGCTGCGCAGCCCTTTCGCGGCACAAGGCCGCTCCTACACGCTCGGGGCTGCTGCAATGTCCCCTCTGTCGCAATCCTGCGTTTTAGAGACACATTCCCGGTAGACCCAAAACGCATTTTTCTGTAAGCTACAGCTTTAGTGTGTCCACTAAAAGCGCGCAGACTAATTCAGCATAAAAGCGGGGTGACGTGTCCATACGTCATTCCGCTTTTTTGCAACCTGCGATCGCCCTTTCAGGCTTGATTTACGGGAGGTCTTCTTGACTAAGCCAGCCATACTCGCCCTTGCCGATGGCAGCATTTTTCGCGGTGAAGCCATTGGAGCCGACGGTCAGACCGTTGGTGAGGTCGTGTTCAATACTGCAATGACCGGCTACCAGGAAATCCTCACAGACCCTTCCTACGCCCAGCAAATCGTTACCCTGACTTACCCGCACATCGGCAACACCGGCACCACCGCCGAAGACGCCGAATCGAATCGCGTCTGGTCCGCGGGCCTGGTGATTCGCGATCTGCCGCTGCTGGCCAGCAACTGGCGCAACACCCAGTCCCTGCCTGAATACCTGAAAGCCAACAACGTCGTCGCCATTGCCGGTATCGACACCCGTCGCCTGACCCGCATCCTGCGTGAGAAAGGCGCCCAGAACGGCTGCATCCTGGCTGGCGACAACATCAGCGAAGAAGCCGCCATCGCCGCTGCCCGCGCCTTCCCGGGCCTGAAGGGCATGGACCTGGCCAAGGTGGTCTCGACCAAGGAGCGCTACGAGTGGCGCTCCAGCGTCTGGGAGCTGAAGACCGACAGCCACCCGACCATTGACGCCGTCGACCTGCCGTACCACGTCGTCGCCTTCGACTACGGCGTCAAGCTGAACATCCTGCGCATGCTGGTCGCCCGTGGCTGCCGCGTCACCGTGGTGCCCGCCCAGACCCCGGCCAGCGAAGTCCTGGCGCTCAACCCTGATGGCGTGTTCCTGTCCAACGGCCCT
The DNA here is from genome assembly GCF_057284075.1 of Pseudomonas sp. TE31087. Lineage (NCBI taxonomy): Bacteria > Pseudomonadati > Pseudomonadota > Gammaproteobacteria > Pseudomonadales > Pseudomonadaceae > Pseudomonas > Pseudomonas sp. TE31087. The sequence continues at coordinate 3,541,442 of NZ_JBXVNN010000001.1, read as the reverse complement.
GGCGATCCCGAGCCATGCGACTACGCGATCCAGGCGATCAAAGAGATCCTCGAGACCGAGATCCCGGTGTTCGGTATCTGCCTGGGCCACCAGCTGCTGGCCCTGGCTTCCGGCGCCAAGACCGTGAAGATGGGCCACGGCCACCACGGTGCCAACCACCCGGTCCAGGACCTGGACACCGGCGTGGTCATGATCACCAGCCAGAACCACGGTTTCGCCGTCGATGAAGCCACCCTGCCGGGCAACGTGCGCGCCATCCACAAGTCGCTGTTCGACGGTACCCTGCAGGGTATCGAGCGTACCGACAAGAGCGCGTTCAGCTTCCAGGGTCACCCTGAAGCGAGCCCAGGCCCGACCGACGTCGCGCCACTGTTCGATCGTTTCACCGATGCCATGGCCAAGCGCCGCTGAGCATCCTGCTTCAAGGCCCCGGGCCGGCTTGCGCCGCGCCCGGAAGCGCCTGACCCAGATTGTTCAAAGCGGCTTGCCGACTGACCCCGGATTTGAGTGACAACCATGCCAAAACGTACAGACATCAAAAGCATCCTGATTCTCGGCGCTGGCCCGATCGTGATCGGCCAGGCCTGCGAATTCGACTACTCCGGCGCCCAGGCCTGCAAAGCCCTGCGCGAGGAAGGTTTTCGCGTCATCCTGGTGAACTCCAACCCGGCCACCATCATGACCGACCCGGCCATGGCCGACGCCACCTACATCGAGCCGATCAAATGGCAGTCGGTGGCCAAGATCATCGAGAAAGAGCGCCCGGACGCAGTGCTGCCGACCATGGGTGGCCAGACCGCACTGAACTGCGCCCTGGACCTGGAGCGTCACGGCGTCCTGGAAAAGTTCGGCGTCGAGATGATCGGTGCCAACGCCGACACCATCGACAAGGCCGAAGACCGTTCGCGCTTCGACAAGGCGATGAAGGACATCGGCCTGGAGTGCCCGCGCTCCGGTATCGCCCACAGCATGGAAGAGGCCAATGCGGTTCTCGAGAAGCTCGGCTTCCCATGCATCATCCGTCCGTCGTTCACCATGGGCGGCACTGGCGGTGGTATCGCCTACAACCGTGAAGAGTTCGAAGAAATCTGCACCCGTGGTCTGGACCTGTCGCCGACCAAGGAACTGCTGATCGACGAATCGCTGATCGGCTGGAAGGAATACGAGATGGAGGTGGTCCGCGACAAGAAGGACAACTGCATCATCGTCTGCTCGATCGAGAACTTCGACCCGATGGGCGTGCACACCGGCGACTCGATCACCGTTGCCCCGGCACAGACCCTGACCGACAAGGAATACCAGATCATGCGCAACGCCTCGCTGGCGGTGCTGCGTGAAATCGGTGTCGAGACCGGTGGTTCCAACGTGCAGTTCGGTATCTGCCCGAATACCGGCCGCATGGTCGTGATCGAGATGAACCCGCGCGTTTCGCGTTCCTCGGCCCTGGCATCGAAGGCTACCGGTTTCCCGATCGCCAAGATCGCTGCCAAGCTGGCCATCGGTTACACCCTCGACGAGCTGCAGAACGACATCACCGGCGGCCGTACCCCGGCGTCCTTCGAGCCGTCGATCGACTACGTCGTCACCAAGCTGCCGCGCTTCGCCTTCGAGAAATTCCCGAAAGCCGACGCCCGCCTGACCACCCAGATGAAATCCGTGGGTGAAGTCATGGCCATCGGCCGCACCTTCCAGGAGTCCCTGCAGAAAGCCCTGCGCGGCCTGGAGGTCGGCGCCTGCGGCCTCGACCCGAAAGTTGACCTGGCCAGCCCTGAGGCTGCCGGCATCCTCAAGCGCGAGCTGACCGTGCCAGGCGCCGAGCGCATCTGGTACGTCGCCGACGCCATGCGTTCGGGCATGACCATCGAGGAAATCTTTGCCCTGACCGGCATCGACCTGTGGTTCCTGGTGCAGATGGAAGACCTGATCAAGGAAGAAGAGAAGGTCAAGACCCTGGCCCTGTCGTCGATCGACAAGGACTACATGCTGCGCCTCAAGCGTAAGGGCTTCTCGGACCAGCGCCTGGCCAAGCTGCTCGGCATCACCGACAAGAACCTGCGCCGTCACCGCCACAAGCTGGAAGTGTTCCCGGTATACAAGCGCGTCGACACCTGCGCCGCCGAGTTCGCCACCGATACCGCCTACCTGTACTCGACCTACGAGGAAGAATGCGAGGCCAACCCGTCGACCCGCGACAAGATCATGATCCTGGGTGGCGGCCCGAACCGTATCGGCCAAGGCATCGAGTTCGACTATTGCTGCGTGCACGCCGCACTGGCGCTGCGTGAAGACGGTTACGAGACCATCATGGTCAACTGCAACCCGGAAACCGTCTCCACCGACTACGACACCTCCGACCGTCTGTACTTCGAGCCGCTGACCCTGGAAGACGTGCTGGAAGTCTGCCGCGTCGAGAAGCCGAAGGGCGTGATCGTCCACTACGGCGGCCAGACCCCGCTGAAACTGGCCCGTGCCCTGGAAGAAGCCGGCGTACCGATCATCGGTACCAGCCCGGACGCCATCGACCGCGCCGAAGACCGTGAGCGCTTCCAGCAGATGGTCCAGCGCCTGAACCTGCTGCAGCCGCCAAACGCTACCGTTCGCAGCGAAGACGAAGCCATCGCTGCCGCTGGCAAGATCGGCTACCCGCTGGTGGTTCGTCCGTCCTACGTGCTGGGCGGCCGCGCCATGGAGATCGTCTACGAGCTGGACGAGCTCAAGCGCTACCTGCGCGAAGCGGTCCAGGTGTCCAACGACAGCCCGGTGCTGCTCGACCACTTCCTCAACTGCGCCATCGAAATGGACGTGGATGCGGTCTGCGACGGCACCGACGTGGTGATTGGCGCGATCATGCAGCACATCGAGCAGGCCGGTGTTCACTCCGGTGACTCGGCGTGCTCGCTGCCACCTTACTCGCTGAGCAAGGAAGTGCAGGACGAAGTCCGCGTCCAGGTCAAGAAAATGGCCCTGGAGCTGGGCGTGGTCGGCCTGATGAACGTGCAGCTGGCCCTGCAGGGCGACAAGATCTACGTGATCGAGGTCAACCCGCGCGCCTCGCGTACCGTGCCGTTCGTCTCCAAGTGCATCGGCACCTCCCTGGCGATGATCGCGGCCCGTGTCATGGCCGGTAAAACCCTGAAAGAGCTGGGCTTCACCGAGGAAATCATCCCGAACTTCTACAGCGTCAAGGAAGCCGTCTTCCCGTTCGCCAAGTTCCCGGGGGTTGACCCGATCCTCGGCCCTGAGATGAAATCGACTGGTGAAGTCATGGGTGTCGGCGACAGCTTCGGCGAAGCCTTCGCCAAGGCCCAGATGGGTGCCAGCGAAGTGCTGCCGACCGGCGGTACCGCGTTCATCAGCGTGCGTGACGACGACAAGCCGCAGGTGGCTGGCGTCGCCCGCGACCTGATCGCCCTGGGCTTCGAAGTGGTCGCCACTGTCGGCACCGCCAAGGTGATCGAGGCGGCCGGCCTGAAAGTGCGTCGCGTGAACAAGGTGACCGAAGGTCGTCCGCACGTGGTCGACATGATCAAGAACGACGAAGTGTCGCTGATCATCAACACCACCGAAGGCCGCCAGTCGATCGCCGACTCCTACTCGATTCGTCGCAATGCGTTGCAGCACAAGATCTACTGCACCACCACCATTGCGGCCGGTGAAGCCATCTGCGAGGCGCTGAAATTCGGTCCGGAAAAGACCGTTCGTCGCCTGCAGGATCTGCATGCAGGACTTAAAGCATGAGCATTACCAAGTACCCGATGACCGTCCAGGGCGCTCGCGCCCTGGAGGAAGAGCATCTGTTCCTGAGCAAGACCGAGCGTCCGCGCCTGAGCCAGGCGATCGGCGAGGCCCGCGAGCTGGGCGACCTCAAGGAAAACGCCGAGTATCACGCCGCCCGCGAGGAGCAGGGCATGGTCGAGGCGCGTATCCGCGATATCGAAGGCCGTCTGCAGAACTCGGTGGTGATCGACGTCACCACCATCGCCCACACCGGCAAGGTGATCTTCGGTACCACCGTGGTGCTGGCGAACACCGAGACCGATGAAGAGGTGACCTACCAGATCGTCGGCGAGGACGAAGCCGACGTGAAGCAGGGCAAGCTCTCCAGTGGTGCGCCGATCGCCCGTGCCATCATCGGCAAGGAAGAAGGTGATACTGTCGTCGTCAAGACGCCAAGCGGCACGGTCGAGTACGAGATTGTCGAAGTCAAGCACATCTGACCGGCGCTTGCGGGCGCCATCCCTCGAGGGGATCCTCTGGCAGCTGGCCCAGGTGTTCTGGGTCGGCGGCCTGTGGGTGTTCCACGTGGGGCTGGTGCCTGCGCTCAAGGTCAGCGGCCTGGCGCCGTTGCTGGTGCACGACGTGGCTGCGCAGATCGACCGCTGGTTGATTGGTGTGGCCATGCTCGGGTTGTTGACCCAGTTGGCGGTGCTGGCGAGGGTGGATGGCCTGGCGGCCTGGTGGCGGCAATTCCGCGGTCAGATGCTGCTGCTCGGCTTCGGCGCCTGCGTCAGCTACTACACGCTGCGCTACGGGATTTCCGTGGGCGAGCGTTGGCAGATGTTCTGCTTCCTGGTGCTGGGCTTCTCCGGCATCGTGCTGGTGGCCCAGCCGGTCCCGGTCAGGGCACGGCGGTAGCCGAAGTGTGACGCGGCCTTTGTAGGAGCGGCCTTGTGCCGCGAAAGGGCCGCAAAGCGGCCCCAGTATTATCTGCAACGAAGCTGATACCTGGGGCCGCTTCGCAGCCCTTTCGCGGCACAAGGCCGCTCCTACATGGGTATTGCGCTGTCCTGGGCGTTACTTGTAACGGTGAATGTTGGACAGCTGCTTGTTCGGCTGTGGGTTCTTGCGGTAGATCAGCGCTTTCTTGCCGATGGTCTGCACCAGTTCGGCGCGGCCGGCCTTGCACAGTGCGGCGATGGTCTCGGCGCGTTCCTCGCGATCTTCCGAGCGAATCTCGACCTTGATCAGCTCGTGATCGACCAGGGCGCGTTCCAGTTCGGCGATCACGCCTTCATTCAAACCGTTGCCAGCAACGATCAGGACCGGCTTCAGGTCATGACCAATGGACTTGTATTGCTTCTTCTGCTCGTTATTGAGCGGCATAATCTGACCCTTTTCGTCTGATTCTGTAAAATTGACGGGCATTTTACCCGAGGGCCCCTGGCTCCGCCCAGTCAAACACGACGCATATCATCGAGGTGCCCCGTGGTACAACGTTCCAAAAGCAGCGCAAACTGGCTGCGAGAGCATTTCAACGATCCTTTTGTGAAACAGGCGCAGAAGGATGGCTACCGCTCGCGTGCGAGCTACAAACTGCTGGAGATCCAGGAAAAAGACCGCCTGATCCGCCCCGGCATGAGCGTGATCGACCTCGGCGCAGCACCCGGTGGCTGGTCGCAGGTGACCAGTCGTCTGATTGGTGGCCAAGGGCGGTTGATCGCCTCGGACATCCTGGAAATGGACTCGATCCCGGACGTTACCTTCATCCAGGGCGACTTTACCCAGGACGAAGTGCTGCAGCAGATCCTGCAGGCGGTCGGTGATTCGCATGTAGACCTTGTGATTTCCGATATGGCCCCCAATATGAGTGGTACGCCCGCGGTGGACATGCCGCGCGCCATGTTCCTCTGCGAACTGGCCCTGGATCTGGCGACCCGCGTGCTCAAGCCCGGCGGGGATTTCCTGATCAAGATTTTCCAGGGCGAAGGCTTCGACATGTACCTCAAGGACGTGCGCAGCAAGTTCGACAAGGTGCAGATGCGCAAGCCGTCGTCCTCGCGGGATCGCTCCCGCGAACAGTACCTGCTGGGCAAGGGTTTCAAGGGCGCATGAAAGGCGTATTGCGGGGTTGCCGATAGTTATTTCCAATCGGCGGCTCCGTCTGGATCGTCCGAACTTCGTGTAGTCTAGCTTTCACAAAGGGTTACAGACGGTGCCTGCGGATGCGTGGGTAATGTAGTAAGTTAGGGCGATGAATATCATGCGAGGCACGGCTGCGTCGTGCGCCGGCCTCAGAGGGTAGCGAATTGAACGACATGGCAAAGAATCTGATCCTCTGGTTGATCATCGCCGCCGTCCTGGTGACGGTGATGAACAACTTCTCGAGCCCTAACGAGCCGCAGACCCTCAACTATTCCGACTTCATCCAGCAGGTCAAGGATGGCAAGGTCGAGCGCGTGACCGTCGACGGCTACATCATTACCGGCAAGCGCACTGACGGCGACAACTTCAAGACCGTCCGCCCAGCCATCACGGATAACGGCCTGATCGGCGACCTGGTGGACAACCACGTCACCGTCGAAGGCAAGCAGCCTGAGCAGCAGAGCATCTGGACCCAGTTGCTGGTGGCGAGCTTCCCGATCCTGGTGATCATCGCCGTGTTCATGTTCTTCATGCGCCAGATGCAGGGCGGCGCTGGTGGCAAGGGCGGGCCGATGAGCTTCGGCAAGAGCAAGGCGCGTCTGTTGTCCGAAGACCAGGTGAAAACCACCCTGGCTGACGTCGCGGGTTGCGACGAGGCCAAGGAAGAGGTTGGCGAGCTGGTCGAGTTCCTGCGCGACCCGGGCAAGTTCCAGCGCCTGGGCGGCCGCATCCCTCGCGGCGTGCTGATGGTCGGTCCGCCCGGTACTGGTAAGACCCTGCTGGCCAAGGCCATTGCCGGTGAGGCCAAGGTACCGTTCTTCACCATTTCCGGTTCCGACTTCGTCGAGATGTTCGTCGGCGTGGGTGCCAGCCGTGTTCGCGACATGTTCGAGCAGGCCAAGAAGCACGCGCCGTGCATCATCTTCATTGACGAGATCGACGCCGTCGGTCGCCACCGTGGCGCCGGCATGGGCGGCGGTCACGACGAGCGCGAACAGACCCTGAACCAGTTGCTGGTCGAGATGGACGGCTTCGAAATGAACGATGGCATCATCGTCATCGCCGCGACCAACCGTCCCGACGTGCTCGACCCGGCGCTGCTGCGTCCCGGTCGCTTCGACCGCCAGGTGGTGGTCGGCCTGCCGGACATCCGCGGTCGCGAACAGATCCTCAAGGTGCACATGCGCAAGGTGCCGATCGGCGAGAACGTCAACGCGGCGGTCATCGCCCGTGGTACGCCAGGCTTCTCCGGTGCCGACCTGGCCAACCTGGTCAACGAGGCGTCGTTGTTCGCCGCGCGGTCGAGCAAGCGCGTGGTCGAAATGAAGGAATTCGAACTGGCCAAAGACAAGATCATGATGGGCGCCGAGCGCAAGACCATGGTCATGTCCGAGAAAGAGAAGCAGAACACCGCGTACCACGAGGCGGGCCACGCCATCGTCGGTCGCGTCGTTCCCGAGCACGACCCGGTCTACAAGGTGTCGATCATTCCCCGTGGCCGTGCCCTGGGCGTGACCATGTTCCTGCCGGAAGAGGATCGCTACAGCCTGTCCAAGCGCGCGCTGATCAGCCAGATCTGCTCGCTGTACGGTGGCCGTATCGCCGAAGAGATGACCCTGGGCTTCGACGGTGTCACCACCGGGGCCTCCAACGACATCATGCGCGCCAGCCAGATCGCCCGGAACATGGTCACCAAGTGGGGCCTGTCCGAGAAACTCGGCCCGCTGATGTACGCCGAAGAAGAGGGCGAGGTGTTCCTCGGTCGCAGCGCGGGGAGCCAGCATGCCAGCGTCTCGGGCGAGACTGCCAAGATGATCGACTCCGAGGTGCGCAGCATCATCGATCAGTGCTACGCCACGGCCAAGCAGATCCTCACCGACAACCGTGACAAGCTCGACGCCATGGCCGAGGCCTTGATGAAGTACGAAACCATCGATGCCGACCAGATCGACGACATCATGGCTGGCCGTACCCCGCGCGAGCCGCGTGACTGGGACAATGATTCCGGTACCTCCGGCAACCAGGCTTCCCAGGATGATCGTCCGGAGTCGCCGATCGGCGGTCCAGCGGCTCAACACTAAGGGTATCTATGAGCTTGACGCAGTACCCGACCCGGTTGCCTTGCGGCAACCGGGTTCTTGATTTGTCCCGTACCCATGTCATGGGTATCCTCAACGTCACCCCAGACTCGTTCTCCGATGGTGGGCGCTTCAGCCAGCGCGATGTGGCCTTGCGCCATGCCGAGGAGATGGTAGCGGCCGGTGCGACCCTGATCGACGTAGGTGGCGAGTCCACCCGTCCGGGGGCGCGTGCGGTATCGCCCATCGAGGAGCTGGAGCGTGTAGCGCCGATCGTCGAAGCGATCAGCAGTCGGCTCGATGTGATCATCTCGGTCGACACCTCCACGCCTTCGGTCATGCGCGAGACGGCCCGCCTTGGTGCGGGGCTGATCAACGATGTGCGCGCCCTGGAGCGCGATGGCGCCCTCGATGCGGCGGCCGATACCGGCCTGCCGGTGTGCCTGATGCACATGCGTGGCGAGCCGGGCACCATGCAGGACAATCCGCAGTACGAGGATGTGACAGCCGATGTAACGCGCTATCTTGAACAGCGTATGGCCGCCTGCGCGGCGGCCGGCATCGGGGCTGAGCGCATCATCCTCGACCCAGGGTTCGGCTTTGCCAAGACCCTTGAGCATAACCTCAGCCTTTTCAAACACATGGAAGCGCTCTATCGCCTGGGGCGGCCACTCTTGGTGGGTGTCTCGCGCAAGAGCATGATCGGCCTCGCGCTGGACCGTCCGGTCGGCGAGCGGCTCTACGGCAGTCTGGCCCTGGCCGCCCTGGCCATGACCAAGGGCGCGAGTATTCTGCGGGTACACGATGTCGCCGAAACCGTCGATGTCGTGCGCATGATCGCCGCGGTCCAGAACGCCGAATAAGAACATTGGAGTCACTATGAGCAGAAAATACTTTGGTACCGATGGTATCCGTGGTCGCGTAGGCCAATTCCCGATCACCCCGGACTTCATGCTGAAACTCGGCTGGGCCGCCGGCATGGCCTTCCGCAAGCAGGGCACCTGCCGCGTATTGGTGGGCAAGGACACGCGGATCTCCGGCTACATGTTCGAATCCGCGCTCGAGGCAGGCCTGTCCGCGGCCGGTGCCGACGTGATGCTGCTCGGCCCGATGCCGACGCCGGCCATCGCCTACCTGACCCGCACCTTCCATGCCGAGGCCGGTATCGTCATCAGCGCCTCGCACAACCCCCATGACGACAATGGCATCAAGTTCTTCTCCGGTGCTGGCACCAAGCTGCCGGACGAAGTCGAGCTGATGATCGAGGAGCTGCTCGACCAGCCGATGAATGTCGTCGAGTCCAGCAAGCTGGGCAAGGTCTCGCGCATCAATGACGCGGCGGGGCGCTACATCGAGTTCTGCAAGAGCAGCGTGCCCAGCAGCACCAGCTTCGAAGGCCTGAAGATCGTCGTGGACTGCGCCCATGGCGCCACCTACAAGGTCGCGCCGAGCGTGTTCCGTGAGTTGGGTGCCGATGTCACCGTGCTGCACGCCGCCCCGGATGGTCTGAACATCAACGAGGGCTGCGGTTCGACCCATATCGAATCGCTGCAGGCGGCGGTCCTGGTCGGCCATGCGGATCTCGGCATCGCCTTCGACGGCGACGGCGACCGCGTGCTGATGGTCGATCACACCGGTGCCATCGTCGACGGGGACGAGCTGCTGTTCATCATCGGTCGCGACATGCAGGAGCGTGGCAAGCTGCAGGGCGGCGTGGTCGGTACCTTGATGAGCAACCTGGGCCTGGAGCTGGCGTTCAAGGAACTGGATATCCCGTTCGTGCGGGCCAAGGTGGGCGATCGCTATGTCATGGCCGAACTGCTTGAGCGCGAATGGCTGCTGGGTGGTGAAAATTCCGGTCATGTCGTTTGTGGCAGTCACACCACCACTGGTGATGCGATCATCGCCGCGCTGCAGGTGCTGATGGCGCTCAAGCGCCGTGGCGAAAACCTCGCCCAGGCCCGCCAGGCCGTGCGCAAATGCCCGCAGGTGCTGATCAACGTGCGCTTCGCGGCCGGCAAGAACGACCCGTTGGAGAACCCCCTGGTCAAGGAAGCCAGCGCCAAGGCCACCGAGGCGATGGCCGGTCGTGGGCGGGTGCTGTTGCGCAAGTCCGGTACCGAGCCGCTGGTGCGGGTGATGGTCGAAGGCGATGATGAAAACCAGGTGCGTGGCCATGCCGAAGCTCTGGCCAAGCTGGTCGAAGAAGTTTGTGCCTGAAAGAGGCTTGCCAGCGCAGATCTGGTTGGGTAAGATCTGCGCCCACTTTGACCGACGAGGTAAAGCATGCGTCGCCCCATGGTAGCTGGTAACTGGAAGATGCACGGTACCCGCGCCAGCGTCGTAGAGCTGACCCAGGGCTTGGGCAAATTGTCCCTGCCGAGCGGAGTGGAAGTCGCGGTGTTTCCACCATCCCTGTTCATCAATCAAGTGATTGATGGCTTGGAAGGTAAGGGAATCAACGTAGGCGCACAGAATTCTGCAGTACAGCCTGAACAAGGTGCTCTGACCGGCGAAGTTGCTCCGAGTCAGTTGGCTGAAGTCGGTTGCAAATATGTCTTGATTGGGCATTCCGAACGTCGCCAGATTATTGGTGAAAAAGACGAAGTGCTGAATCAAAAGTTTGCAGCCGCACAGAAAAGTGGTTTGACGCCAGTGCTGTGTATAGGGGAAACTCTTGCAGAGCGTGAGGCAGGCGAGACGCTCGAAGTTGTAGGGCGTCAACTAAGCAGTGTTATCGACGCGTTCGGTATCAAGGCTTTCGCCAATGCGGTTATTGCCTATGAGCCTGTTTGGGCCATTGGTACTGGTTTGACGGCCTCGCCACAGCAAGCCCAGGATGTGCATGCAGCCATCCGCAAGCAGTTGGCGGCGAAGGACGCCGAAGTTGCCGAAAAAGTGCAACTTCTCTACGGCGGCAGCGTGAAGGCGGCCAATGCGGCTGAACTGTTCGGCATGCCGGATATCGATGGGGGGCTCATTGGTGGAGCGTCCCTGAACGCAGACGAATTCGGTGCAATTTGTCGCGCCGCAGGAAACTGAACAAATGCTGGAAACAGTCGTAGTTGTTTTTCATCTGTTGGCAGCGTTGGCACTGGTTGTAATGGTGCTGCTGCAACAGGGTAAAGGTGCGGAAGCCGGTGCATCTTTCGGCGCAGGTGCTTCAAATACTGTGTTCGGAAGCCAAGGTTCCGCTACCTTTTTGAGTAAAGTTACTGCTATACTTGCTGCCACTTTCTTTTTGACTGCACTTGGGTTAGGATACTTCGCCAAGCAGCAGGCTCACCAGCTGACTCAAGTTGGTCTGCCAGATCCAGCAGTGCTGGAAGTCAAAGAGCCAAAGCCGGCAGTCAATGATGATGTACCGGTGCTCCAGCAGCAGAAGAGTGAAACCACCAATACTGGTGACGTACCTCCTCCAGCCAAAGAGCAGCAGTAACGGGTTTCAAGTAGTATTGCCGAGGTGGTGGAATTGGTAGACACGCAACCTTGAGGTGGTTGTGCCCATAGGGTGTAGGGGTTCGAGTCCCCTTCTCGGTACCAATTGAAGCATGAGAGCCCGCTTTAGCGGGCTTTCTTGCAGGTGGAGGTCGGATTGACCCGGCAAAGGGTTCAGTCTTATACTTTCGCCCCAGCTTTGTCGCGGGGTGGAGCAGCTTGGTAGCTCGTCGGGCTCATAACCCGAAGGTCGTTGGTTCAAATCCAGCCCCCGCAACCAGCTTCAGCAGAGCCCCTTTTCAGGGGCTTTTTGCTAGCCGAACAGTTTTCGGCGTCGTTGTCCAACGGCGCTTTCAGGGATGGGCGCTTCGCCCATTTTTTATTTGCACAGCATGCACGAGGGGGTTCAGGTGTCGAGCAAGCTAGAACAGTTGCAGGCCTTGTTGGCCCCGGTGGTCGAGGGCCTGGGCTACCAATGCTGGGGGATCGAATACGTCTCCCAAGGCAAGCATTCGGTACTGCGTATCTACATCGACAAGGAAGACGGGATCCTGGTGGACGACTGCGAAGCCGTCAGCCGTCAGGCAAGCGCCATTCTCGATGTGGAAGATCCGATCAGCTCTGAATATACCCTCGAGGTGTCCTCTCCAGGCATGGACCGCCCGCTGTTCACCTTAGAACAGTTTGCTGCGCATGCCGGCGAGCAGGTGAAGATCAAGCTGCGTACGCCCTTCGAGGGCCGTCGTAACTTCCAGGGCCTTCTCCGCGGTGTGGAGGAGCAGGATGTGGTGGTGCAGGTGGACCAGCACGAGTTCCTGTTGCCGATCGACTCGATCGACAAGGCCAATATTATTCCCAGTTTTGACTGAGACGTGCCGGGCCCGGTGAAAGATCCGGGGCCAATGGCTTGCGCAAGGCGAGGCGTACGATGAGCAAAGAAGTACTGCTGGTTGTTGAATCGGTATCCAACGAAAAGGGTGTACCGCCCGGCGTCATTTTCGAAGCGCTGGAAGTGGCCCTGGCCACTGCAACCAAAAAGCGTTTTGAAGACGAAGTCGACCTGCGTGTGGAAATCAACCGCCACACCGGTAGCTACGAGACCTTCCGTCGCTGGACGGTCGTCGAAGAAGCGGATCTGGATGATCCGGCAATCGAGGTCTGGCCAGCAAAGATTCAGGAAAGTCATCCTGAAGCCAAAGTTGGCGACGTGATCGAAGAGAAGATCGAGTCTATCGAGTTCGGTCGCATCGCTGCGCAAACCGCCAAGCAAGTCATCGTGCAGAAGGTTCGCGAAGCTGAGCGCGCCCAGGTGGTCGATGCTTACCGCGAGCGCGTGGGCGAGATCATCTCCGGTACCGTGAAGAAGGTCACCCGCGACAACGTCATCGTCGACCTGGGCAACAACGCCGAGGCGCTGCTGGCCCGCGAAGACATCATTCCCCGTGAGACCTTCCGTGTCGGCGTGCGCCTGCGTGCGCTGCTCAAGGAAATCCGCACCGAGAACCGGGGTCCTCAGCTGATCCTGTCGCGCACCGCGCCGCAGATGCTGATCGAGCTGTTCCGCATCGAAGTGCCGGAAATCGCCGAAGGCCTCATCGAAGTCATGGCCGCCTCCCGTGATCCGGGGTCGCGCGCCAAGATCGCCGTCCGCTCCAAGGACAAGCGCATCGACCCGCAAGGCGCCTGTATCGGCATGCGTGGTTCGCGCGTCCAGGCCGTATCCGGCGAGTTGGGTGGCGAGCGTGTGGATATCGTCCTGTGGGACGAGAACCCGGCGCAGTTCGTTATCAACGCCATGTCGCCGGCAGAGGTTGCCGCGATCATCGTTGATGAAGATGCCCATGCGATGGACATCGCCGTGGCCGAGGACAACCTGGCACAGGCCATCGGACGTGGCGGCCAGAACGTCCGCCTGGCCAGCCAGCTGACTGCCTGGACCCTGAACGTGATGACCGAGAAGGACATCCAGGCCAAGCAACAGGCTGAGACAGGCGACATCCTGCGCAACTTCATCGAGGAACTGGAAGTCGACGAGGAGCTGGCACAAGTGCTGGTCGACGAAGGCTTCACCAGCCTTGAAGAAATTGCCTACGTACCGTTGGAAGAAATGCTCAACATCGATGGCTTTGACGAGGACATCGTCAATGAGCTCCGCGCTCGAGCCAAGGACCGTTTGTTGACCAAGGCCATCGCTACCGAAGAAAAACTGGCAGACGCCCATCCGGCTGAAGACCTGCTCTCCCTCGAGGGCATGGACAAGGACCTGGCGGCGGAACTGGCGGTGCGCGGCGTGGTTAACCGCGAAGACCTGGCCGAGCAGTCGATTGACGACCTGCTCGACATCGACGGCATCGACGAAGAGCGTGCCGGCAAGTTGATCATGGCCGCCCGAGCCCACTGGTTCGAGTAATTAGGCGCGGCCTGAGGAGAGAAGTGCATGACGCAAGTCACGGTGAAAGAACTGGCCCAAGAGGTCGAGGCACCGGTAGAGCGCCTGCTGCAGCAGATGCGTGAGGCAGGTCTGCCGCACACCGACGCCGGTCAGGTAGTGACCGACAATGAGAAGCAGACCCTGCTGACTCATTTGAAGAGCAGCCACAAGAGCAAGGCGGAAGAGCCGCGCAAGATCACCTTGCAGCGCAAGACCACCAGCACTCTGCGTGTCGCCGGTAGCAAGAGCATCAGCGTAGAAGTACGCAAGAAGAAAGTATTCGTGCAGCGCAGCCCGGAAGAGATCCAGGCTGAGCAGAAACGCGAGCAGGAAGAGCGCCGCGCCGCCGAAAATGCAGCGCGCGAGAAGGTTGACGCCGAAGTTCGCCAGCGCAACGAGGAGCAGGCACGCCGTCAGGCTGCCGAGGCCCCGGCCGCGGCGCCAGCGCCCAAGGCCGAGCCTGCCCCGGCTGCTGCCCCGGTAGTGGCCAACGCGCCGGTGTCCGAAGACGCCGCCGCCCGTGCCGCCGAGCGCAAGAAAGACGAGACCCGTCGCAACGAAAGCCGTACCCGTGATGATGATCGTCGCGGTGGTGGCCCGGCTGCGGCCGGTCGTGGCGAAGCGCCGCGCATGTCGGTCAAGGTCAAGGTCAAGGAGAAGGAAAAGGCTCCGACTCCGCGCGCCGCACCTCGCACCACCGACGAAGAAAGCGATGGCTTCCGTCGTGGCCGCGGTGGCAAGGGCAAGGGCAAGAAGCGCAATGCGCACGGCTTCCAGAGCCCGACTGGTCCGGTCATTCGTGACGTGACCATCGGCGAGACCATCACCGTCTCGGAACTGGCGCAACAGATGTCGGTCAAGGCCGCTGAAGTCGTCAAGTTCATGTTCAAGCTGGGCACCCCGGTCACCATCAACCAGGTGCTCGACCAGGAAACCGCTCAGCTGGTTGCCGAAGAGCTGGGCCACAAGGTCACCCTGGTCAGCGACACTGCCCTGGAAGACTCCCTGGCCGAATCGCTGAAGTTCGAAGGTGAGACCACCTCGCGTGCTCCGGTCGTGACCGTCATGGGCCACGTCGACCACGGCAAGACCTCGCTGCTCGACTACATCCGTCGTGCCAAGGTGGCCGCTGGCGAAGCCGGTGGTATCACCCAGCACATCGGTGCCTACCACGTCGAAACCGACCGCGGCATGGTCACCTTCCTCGACACCCCCGGCCACGCTGCGTTTACCCAGATGCGTGCCCGTGGTGCCAAGGCGACCGACATCGTCATCCTGGTGGTGGCGGCGGACGACGGTGTGATGCCACAGACCCGCGAAGCCGTTCAGCACGCGAAAGCTGCTGGCGTTCCGCTGGTTGTCGCGGTGAACAAGATCGACAAGCCGGGTGCCGACCTCGATCGCATCCGTAACGAGCTGTCGGTCGAAGGCGTGACCTCCGAGGACTGGGGTGGTGACACGCCGTTCGTCAAGGTTTCGGCGAAGATGGGTACCGGCGTCGACGAACTGCTCGAAGCTGTCCTGCTGCAGGCCGAGATCCTCGAACTCAAGGCCACCCCGACCGCTCCTGGTCGCGGTGTCGTGGTCGAGTCGCGTCTGGACAAGGGTCGCGGCCCGGTGGCCACCATCCTGGTTCAGGACGGTACCCTGCGTCAGGGCGACATGGTCCTGGTCGGCTCGAACTATGGCCGCGTACGTGCCATGCTCGACGAGAACGGCAAGCCTGTGAAGGAAGCCGGCCCGTCGATCCCGGTCGAGATCCTTGGCCTGGACGGCACGCCCGACGCTGGCGAAGAGATGTCGGTGGTTGCCGACGAGAAGAAAGCGCGTGAAGTTGCGCTGTTCCGTCAAGGCAAGTTCCGCGAGGTCAAGCTGGCCCGTGCGCACGCCGGCAAGCTGGAAAACATCTTCGAGACCATGGGTCAGGAAGAGAAGAAGACCCTCAACATCGTCCTCAAGACCGATGTGCGTGGTTCCCTCGAAGCGCTGCAGGGTTCGCTCGGCAGCCTGGGCAACGACGAAGTTCAGGTACGCGTCATTGGTGGCGGCGTCGGTGGTATCACCGAGAGCGACGCCAACCTGGCACTGGCCTCGAACGCGGTGCTGTTCGGCTTCAACGTGCGTGCCGATGCCGGCGCGCGCAAGATCGTCGAGCAGGAAGGTCTGGATATGCGTTACTACAACGTGATCTACGACATCATCGAAGACGTCAAGAAGGCCCTGACCGGCATGCTCGGCAGCGATGTTCGCGAGAACATCCTGGGTGTGGCCGAAGTGCGCGACGTGTTCCGTTCGCCGAAGTTCGGCGCCATCGCTGGCTGTATGGTCATCGAGGGTACCGTGTACCGCAACCGTCCGATCCGCGTACTGCGCGATGACGTGGTGATCTTCGAAGGCGAGCTGGAATCGCTGCGTCGCTTCAAGGACGATGCCTCCGAAGTGCGTAACGGCATGGAGTGTGGTATTGGCGTCAAGAGCTACAACGACGTCAAGGTCGGCGACAAGATCGAAGTCTTCGAGAAAGTCCAGGTGGCTCGTACCCTGTAAGGGGCGAGCGTGGCGCAGGCCCCGTCGTAAGGCGGCTGGCGGCGCCTCACAAGGTAGCGCCCGGTCAGGCTTCAGCCTGACCGGGCGTTTGCCGCTTTACGTTACAGGTAGCAAGAATGGCAAAAGAATACAGCCGTACCCAACGTATCGGCGATCAGATGCAGCGTGAGCTGGCAGAGCTGATCCGCCGTGAAGTCAAAGACCCGCGCGTCGGCCTGGTGACCATCACCGCCGTGGACGTCAGCCGCGACCTGGGCCATGCCAAGGTTTTCATCACCGTCATGGGCGAAGAAACGCCCGACGCCGTGAAGCAGTCGCTCAAGGCGCTGAACAGTGCCGCCAGCTTCCTGCGCCTGCACTTGGGTCGCTCGATGCAGCTGCGCAGCGTGCCGCAGTTGCACTTCCACTTCGATGAGAGCGTCAGCCGTGGTGTCCACCTGTCGGCACTGATCGAACGTGCGGTGGCCGAAGACCGCCTGCACAAGGATGCCGACGAGCTGGACGCCAAGGAGTAAGCGGTGGCCCAGGTCAAACGTATCCGCCGCAACGTCAGCGGCATCATCCTGCTCGACAAGCCGCTGGGGTTCACCTCCAACGCCGCGCTGCAGAAGGTTCGCTGGTTGCTCAACGCGGAAAAGGCCGGCCACACCGGCAGCCTCGACCCGCTGGCCACCGGCGTGCTGCCGCTGTGCTTCGGCGAGGCGACCAAGTTCTCGCAGTACCTGCTCGATTCCGACAAGGGCTACGAGACGGTCATGCAGATGGGGCAGACTACCAGCACCGCAGATGCCGAAGGCGAAGTCCTGCAGACCCGCGAAGTGACCGTTGGTCGCGCCGACATCGAGGCCGTGATCCCGCGTTTCAAGGGTGGAATCCTCCAGGTGCCGCCGATGTACTCGGCCCTCAAGCGTGATGGTCAGCCGCTGTACAAGCTGGCTCGTGCAGGAGAGGTAGTGGAGCGCGAGGCGCGTTCTGTTACTATTAGCCGCTTGGAGTTGCTCGAGTGCGAAGGCACCCGTGCGCGCCTTTCGGTTGGATGCAGCAAAGGCACCTATATCCGCACCCTGGTGGAGGATATCGGTGAGGCGCTGGGCTGTGGTGCCTACGTCGCTGAACTGCGTCGTACCCAGGCGGGCCCCTTCGAGCTGGCACAGACCGTGACGCTCGAGGAACTCGAACAAGCCCACGCCGAAGGCGGCAACGAAGCGCTCGATCGCTTCCTGATGCCTTCTGACAGCGGGCTGCAGGACTGGCCACTGGTGCTGCTGTCCGAGCACAGCGCGTTCTACTGGCTGCATGGTCAGGCAGTACGTGCGCCGGACGCGCCGCAGTTCGGCATGGTCCGGGTACAGGATCACAATGGTCGCTTCATCGGTATCGGTGAAGTGAGCGAAGACGGGCGCGTTGCGCCGCGTCGACTGATTCGGTCGGAATGACCGGAACCACGGGTAGAGGCTTATGCTGAAACCGGTGGATACGAGGTTGGCTGTTATTAGGCACGGTCACACCTCTTCTTTTTAATACGGGGACTTGTCCCTGGCCTATTGGACCCCGCTCGCGGGATCCGTTTATCAGGAGAAGCCAAATGGCCCTCAGCGTCGAAGAAAAAGCTCAAATTGTTGCCGATTACCAGCAAGCCGCCGGCGATACCGGTAGCCCGGAAGTGCAGGTTGCTCTGCTGACCTTCAACATCAACAAGCTGCAAGGCCACTTCAAGGCCAACGATAAAGACCACCACTCCCGTCGTGGTCTGATCCGTATGGTCAACCAGCGTCGTAAGCTGCTGGATTACCTGAAGGGCAAAGACACCACTCGTTACAGCGCCCTGATCGGTCGCCTGGGCCTGCGTCGCTAATAGCGGTCTGGCCAGTGGTGTTGCATGGCGTGTCGCATGCATCGGCAGGGTTGCCTGGCAACCCTGGCGTTGGACACGCCACGCGATCAGCGAGGTTGGCAGCCTGGTCCGTCGTGCGGTTTATCCGCCCGGCGCCAGGCTCCCAGCCTCGTGTTGTATCTGGACGGTCAATGGGGCCGATTCCCCGTTCTGCCCAAGAATTCGCAAGAACCAGTTCCCCCAAGAGCCACTGAAGAAGGTAGGAAACCGTGAACCCGGTAATCAAGAAATTCCAGTTCGGTCAATCGACCGTAACCCTCGAAACGGGCCGCATCGCCCGTCAGGCCACCGGCGCCGTGCTGGTCACCGTCGACAACGATGTCACCGTGCTGGTGACCGTGGTTGGCGCCAAGCAGGCTGATCCGGGCAAGGGCTTCTTCCCGCTGTCCGTGCACTACCAGGAAAAGACCTACGCCGCCGGCAAGATCCCAGGCGGTTTCTTCAAGCGTGAAGGCCGTCCTTCCGAGAAGGAAACCCTGACCTCGCGCCTGATCGACCGTCCGATCCGCCCGCTGTTCCCTGAAGGCTTCATGAACGAAGTCCAGGTCGTCTGCACCGTGGTTTCCACCAGCAAGAAGACCGATCCGGACATCGCCGCGATGATCGGTACCTCGGCTGCCCTGGCTATCTCCGGCATTCCGTTCGAAGGCCCGATCGGCGCCGCCCGCGTGGCCTTCCATGAAAGCACCGGCTACCTGCTGAACCCGACCTACGAGCAACTGGCTGCCTCGAGCCTGGACATGGTCGTTGCCGGTACCTCCGATGCGGTACTGATGGTTGAGTCGGAAGCCAAAGAGCTGACCGAAGACCAGATGCTGGGTGCCGTACTGTTCGCCCACGACGAATTCCAGGCTGTCATCCAGGCTGTCAAAGAGCTGGCTGCCGAAGCGGCCAAGCCGACCTGGGACTGGAAACCTGCTGCGGCCAACACCGAGCTGTTCAACGCCATCCGTGCCGAGTTCGGCGAAGCCGTTTCCCAGGGCTACACCATCACCGTCAAGGCTGACCGTTACGCCCGCCTGGGCGAGCTGCGCGATCAGGCGATCGCCAAGTTCTCCGGTGAAGAAGGCCAGCCTTCGGCTGGTGAAGTCAAAGACATCTTCGGCGAAATCGAATACCGCACCGTTCGCGAAAACATCGTCAACGGCAAGCCGCGTATCGACGGTCGCGACACCAAGACCGTGCGTCCGCTGAACATCGAAGTCGGCGTTCTGCCGAAAACCCACGGTTCGGCGCTGTTCACCCGCGGCGAAACCCAGGCCCTGGTCGTCGCGACCCTGGGTACTGCCCGTGACGCCCAGCTGCTGGACACCCTCGAAGGCGAGAAGAAAGACCCCTTCATGCTGCACTACAACTTCCCGCCGTTCTCGGTGGGCGAGTGTGGCCGCATGGGCGGTGCCGGCCGTCGCGAAATCGGCCACGGCCGTCTGGCCCGTCGTTCGGTCCAGGCCATGCTGCCGGCCGCCGACGTGTTCCCGTACACCATCCGCGTGGTGTCGGAAATCACCGAGTCCAACGGTTCCAGCTCCATGGCTTCGGTCTGCGGCGCCTCGCTGGCCCTGATGGATGCCGGCGTGCCGATGAAAGCCCCGGTTGCCGGTATCGCCATGGGTCTGGTCAAGGAAGGCGAGAAGTTTGCCGTCCTGACCGACATCCTCGGTGACGAAGACCACCTGGGCGACATGGACTTCAAGGTAGCCGGTACCGCCAAGGGCGTCACCGCGCTGCAGATGGACATCAAGATCAACGGCATCACCGAAGAGATCATGGAGATCGCCCTGGGCCAGGCCCTGGAAGCGCGCCTGAACATCCTCGGCCAGATGAACCAGATCATCGGCGAGTCGCGTACCGAGCTGTCGGCCAACGCCCCGACCATGATCGCGATGAAGATCGACACCGACAAGATCCGTGACGTCATCGGCAAGGGTGGCGCCACCATCCGCGCCATCTGCGAAGAGACCAAGGCTTCGATCGATATCGAAGACGACGGCTCGATCAAGATCTTCGGCGAGACCAAGGAAGCCGCGGACGCTGCCAAGCAGCGCATCCTGGGCATCACCGCCGAGGCCGAGATCGGCAAGATCTACGTCGGCAAGGTCGAGCGCATCGTCGACTTCGGCGCCTTCGTCAACATCCTGCCGGGCAAGGACGGCCTGGTGCACATCTCCATGCTGAGCGATGCTCGCGTCGAGAAGGTCACCGACGTGCTGAAGGAAGGCCAGGAAGTCGAAGTGCTGGTACTGGACGTGGACAACCGCGGCCGTATCAAACTGTCGATCAAGGACGTTGCCGCTGCCAAGGCATCGGGCGTCTAAGCCTCACCAGGCTGACAGGAAGGACCCTTCGGGGTCCTTTTTTTATGCCTGTGGCTTTGTCTTGTGGACTTGCATCTTGCATGCAGGATTTTGCCCGGGCTTGCAAATTGCACGATCATCGATGTCGACCAAAATTAATAAGTTGTTGATTTATAAGAATTAATATTTATGAGGAAAGCTGGCACACGCCCTGCAACATCACTTCTACCTGACGCCAGGAACCACGGCGCAGACCTTTCGAAAAACAGGAGTGACCCACATGAAGAAGTTCGCCATTGCTGCCGCTACTGCCACCGCTCTGACCCTGACCATGGCTAACGCGGCGTTCGCTGCCCAGTCCACCCAGGCCCCGATGACGCTGGCGGCCGGTGAGGTGACCAAAGCCAAGGAAGCTACTTCCGACACCTGGATCACCACCAAGGTGAAGGCTGACCTGATGACCGAGAAAGGCGTGCCAGGCAGTGACATCAAGGTCGAAACCAACAAAGGCGTAGTGTCCCTGTCCTCGGACGTGGCCATTACCGACGCGCAGAAGGATATGGCAGTCGCCATCGCCAAGAAGATCAAGGGCGTGCAGGCCGTCTCGGCTGATGGCCTGAAGTCCGAGTAAGGAATGTCCCGTCGGCCAAAAGGATTTGGCCACCCCTTCAAGCAAAAGCCCCGGCATCTGCCGGGGCTTTTGCTTGCGCTTCCCTGTAGGAGCGGCCTTGTGCCGCGAAAGGGGCGCGTAGCGGCCCCAGGTTCTGAGCCACCATCGAATTGCCGGGGCTGCTGTGCAGCCCTTTCGCGGCACAAGGCCGCTCCTACACAAGGCGTTATAGCGCCGGATTACGTGCGATCACATCGCTCTCGAAGCACACCTGTTCCACGATCAAAGGCTCCACCAAAGGCCTGCTGTCCCGGAAATGCGCCGTCTGGGTATGGGCCTCATATGCAGCGTCGTCCTGGTAGATCTCGTACAGGTAGATCACATCCGGACTCTCCCGATCCTGGGCCACATCGAACACCAGGCAGCCCGGCTCGGTGGCCACCGAAGCGGCGGCATTGGCCTTGATCGCCGTCAGGAAAGCTTCGGCAGTACCGGGTTTCACACGTGTCTTGATAAACAGGCAGTACACAGGAAGCTCCTTTTGTTTTAAATTCTGTTTTGAATTGTATACAAAAAAGGAGCCTTGCTCATGTCCGAACTACCTGCCCGCCCAGGTCGCCTGAATGGCCTGCGTCATATTGCCTTGCTGGTCCCCAACCTGGAGGAATGCGAGCGCTTCTACGTGGATGTGCTGGGCATGGAGGTGCTGAACCGCGCCAACGAAGACCTGGTCTACCTCACCTGCGGTAACGATAACCTGTCGCTGGGACGTGGCGCCGGAGCGGCCAACGGGCTGCAGACCCTGGATCACTATGGATTCATCGTCGACAGCGTGGAGGAACTCGAAGCCTGGTATCAGTACTTCAAGGCCCACGGCGTGACGCTGCTGGATCGCCCCTTCAATCATGGCGATGGTGCCCGCAGCTTCCATTTGCTGGACCCTGCGGGGAACAAGGTGCAGCCGTTGTATCACCCGGCGGTGTCGGGGCAGCGGCTGGTCTGATGGGATTGATCGCCTGTGCTGCCCTCATCGCCGGCAAGCCGGCGATGAGGGCGTCGCGGTCGTGAAGGGTTACTCGGCATCCAGATGCATCGGTGTCACCACTCGGCCATCGCTCTCTGCCTGGCCGAGATTGGTGTCGATAAAGTACACCCGGTCATCTTCCAGCTGGCCCTTGTCCACCAGGTAGTCCTTGATGCTGCTGGCGCGTTCCTGGCCGAGGGTGCGCAGCAATGCGGTGCTTTCCGCCCAGGACTTGATTACCGCCTCGCGCAGCTTGGCGCTGCGTTCGTCACGGCCCAGCTTCTCCCACTCGGCCGGTGGCTGCTGCTTGAGACGGGTACGGTAGATGCCTTCGAGCATCGCCGGCTTGTCGCTGTCATCGACCACCAGCAACGAGGCGTTGGCCGGTACCTTGTCGCCGCGGCGCTGGAGGATCTTGTACCTGGTGGCCTGGTACTCGCGCTCCAGGCGCTGCTGGGCGATCAGCGGGCCGTCACTGCTCTGGGCGGCGGTGCCCTCGATCTCCAGGCGCAGCTCAGGGCGCTCTTTCAGGGCCGAAGCGAGCTTGTCCAGGGACGCCTGCACTTCAGGGGTAAGGTCGCTGGAGCCCGCCGCGAAAGAAACGTTGCCCAAATCTTCCGAACCGCCGCCGGCGACCAGCCCGCCGAGCAGCTTGAACGGCGCCTGGGCCGCGCGCAGCACCAGGTTGCGCAGGGTCTGCCAGACGATCGGCATCACGCTGAACTGCGGGTTGTTGAGGTCGCCCGATACCGGCAACTCGATGGAGATCCTGCCTTCGGTGTCCTTGAGCAGGGCGACGGCCAGGCGGATCGGCAGGTCCACGGCGTCCGGGCTGTCGACCTTCTCGCCCAGTTGCAGCTGTTCGATCACCACCTTGTTCTCGGCCTTGAGCTGGCCGTTGGTGATCAGGTAGTGCAGGTCGAGGTTCAGCCGGCCCTTGCGGATGCGCATGCCCGCGAACTTGCCGGAGTAGGGGGTGAGCGTGGTCAGCTCGACACGCTTGAAGCTGGTGGCGATGTCCAGGCTGGCCAGCGGGTTGAACGGGTTGAGCGCACCTTTGATGGTGACCGGTGCGTAGCGGTCCACCTTGCCCTTGATATCCACCTTGGCCGGCAACGGCTTGCGGTTGTCGATGGTACCGATCTGGCCGTTGAGCTGCTGTACGGCAGTGGCGAAGTTGGGGGTCAGGGTCAGGTCCGCGAAGTTGGCCGAACCATCGTTGATACTGATCTGGCCGATACGGATGCCCAGTTCCTTGCCGCCGCTGGACGCGGCCGGCTTGCTCGGCGCCGCGGCTGGCTTGTCCGCGGGTTGCGGGATCAGCAGGTCGTCGACGTTGGTGGTGCGGTCTTCGTTGATGATGAAGCGCGCATAGGGTTGCAGCAGGGTAACCTTGTCGATCGACAGGGCATCGCCGTGCACATAGGACAGGCCGTCGACGTTGACCTGCTGCCATTTGACGAAATCGCGGTTCTTGATGGTGTCCAGGGTGTGCAGCTGGTTGGCCTGGGCCTTGCCGGTGATGCTGAAGGCCAGTGGCTCGGTGCTCTTGAGGTCGACCTTGAGGTCGCTGGAGAGCATGCCGCTGCGCAGTTCCAGGCGGATGAACGGGCTGATGTAGGCCTGGGCCACCCGCAGGTCGATGTCGCGGGTGGCGACGTCGAGTTTCGCGCTGACTGGCGCCAGGTTGACCTGACCCGCGGCCTGCAACTTGCCTTGCTTGCCCACGCCGGTGTCGAGCTTGAGGGTGAAGGGTGACTGGTTGAGGCTGTCGAAGTTCTGCAGGTCGAGGTTGAGTGGGCCGACATCCAGGGCCACGGGCTCTTTCTGGCTACGGTCAGCCAGGTGAATGAGGTAGTTGCGCGCCTGCACGTCCTTGAGCAGCACCTGCCAGGGTTTGCTCGGCTCCTTGGCGGCCTGTTGTTCCGGAGTCGGTTCGGCGGCTGCGGGTTCTGCCTTTTCCTTGGGCGTGGGCTTGGCCGGCTGGCTGGCGAACAGCTTCTGCCAATCGAGCTGGCCGTCCTTCTCCAGGGCCGCCCAGGTCTCCAGCTTCTCACTGCGGATCTTGCCGACGGTGACCAGCTGTTTGGCCAGGTCGATGGAGGTCTCGCTCACCTCCAGGCTGGCCAGGCGGGCCAGCGGGCGCCCGTCCGGGGCCTGGATGGCGAAGGGCGCGACCCGCACCGAGGTGTTGTCGAGCAGCAGCTCGGTTTCCTTGGCGAGGTTGAGCTTGTAGTGGGTGTCGAGGCTGACCATGCCGTCTTCCAGCACCAGCGGCACGGCGTCGCGCACATAAGGCCAGAACAGCTTCATCTTGCCGTCGGTGACCTTGAGGGTGCCTTCGGAGGCGATCGGCGACAGGCTCAGGGTGCCGCTCCAGTCGATGCGCCCACCAGCCGGGCCGTTGGCCACCAGGGTCATGTCGGCGTTGTCGTCGGGCAGGGTACTGAGGTTCTTCAGCTCCAGGTTCATCGAGTCGTAAAGGAACTCGATTGGCTCGCTCGGGCGCAGGTCCTGGAAATGCAGGTAGCCTTCGCTGAGCTTGATGCTGGCGATGCGCAGCGGGAATGGGTCGCTTGGCGGCTCCTCCGGCTTGGGCTCGCTGGGCGGGATCTTGAACAACTGGGCCAGGTTGAGGCTGCCGTCCTTGGCGAACAGCAGCTCGGTGCGCGGCTTGTCCAGCTCCACGGCGTCCAGGCGCAGGGCCTTGGTCCACAGGCTGTCGAGGGACAGGTTGGCATACAGGCGCTCGAAGCCGACCTGCTCCTTGCCGGGCTCGCCAATCTGCAGGCCCCAGAGGGTCAGTTCAAGGCTGAACGGGTTGAGCTCGATGCGCTGCAGGTGCGCCGGCACCGTGGCGTATTGCGCCAGTTGCTGGTTGGCGATGCGCAGGGCGACACCGGGGAGAATGAAAAAGCCGAGCAGGCCGTACAGGGCCACGAGGGCCAGCAGTGCGCCGATAGCGCGGGTCAATCCTTTGGGCATGTGTCGCATCGTCTGTATCAGGCTGGAGTGCTTGGAGTATGGCACGTTAAATCGGTTCCGATGAACGGAGCAAAATACCTCATTCGATGCCCATGCGCCGCCGTGCGCGGTGCGCCGAACCGTCGCGCATGGCCCAGCGCAGCACCGGGGCGGTGTTGTTAAGGCCCAGGCGGATCATGCGCCGCTCGAACGCGCCCTGGTGCAGGCCGAGCATTTCGCTGGCCCATTCGGGCAGCAGGTCGATGCCGGCGTTGAGCATCAGCTTGCCCACCGGCTCGGCCATCCGGCTGGGCGCCGGGGCCTTGAGCAGGATGTCCATCACCTCCAGGCTGCGCGCGTCGCACTGCAGTTGCGGGCGCATGCGCCGCAGGTACTCGTCGACCTCGGCGCAGGAGCGTGGCACGTCACGTGCGCCGAGGCGCTCGGCGATCAGCGCGATCTCGTCGTAGTAGGCGTCCTGCTCGGCGCGTGGCAGGCGAGGATTGCGATAACGCAGGTGGGCGGCGAGGAAGCTGCTGACTTCGGCCACATGCACCCAGGTCAGCAGGTCGGGGTCGCTCGCCGCATAGGGACGGCCATCGGGCGCGGTGCCGGTCACCTTGAGGTGGATGGTGCGAACCTTGTCGATCAGCCACTCGGCGTCGCGGGTCGAGCCGAAGGTGGTGCCGGAGATGAACTGGCTGGTACGGCGCAGGCGTCCGAGCAGATCCTGGCGGAAATTCGAATGGTCCCACACCCCGGCCAGTGCCAGCGGGTGCAGCAGTTGCAGCATCAACGCGCTGATCCCGCCCACCAACATGCTGGGGAAGTCGCCATGTACCTGCCAGCTGATGCTCTTTGGGCCGAACAGGCCGGGATCACCCTTGGGCGATTCCAGGTCGAGCTGGCCGAGGGCCAGCCCGGTGAGGCTCATGACCTGGGTTTCGATGCGACGACGTAGGACTTCCATGGCGACCTGTGCTGGCCGCCATGGCGGCCGTCTATGAATTGAGGCGTATGTCCATTGGCCGGGCGTCTCCCGGGCCGGCGGGGGCGTGCGTCTCGAGCGCGCCTCCGTGGATATGATAAACCGTGGGCTCCTCGGAAAAATACGGTGTGAGGTGGGCCATGAAGACCTGGTGGTCTTCGCTGGTCTCGAAGCCAGGCGTGTGATCCTCGAGGGATTGCCACTGTACGATCAGGTTGAAGTGATGGGGTGTTTCGATCCCTTGCGCGAGCAGGTGGCTGAGGTACCCTTTGGCCCGACTGAGCAGAGGGGCGACTTCGGCGAAGGCGTGCCTGAAACTGTCGATGCGCGCCTGCTGGATGGGAAGAATGGCGATTTCGTAGATCATGGCGGTCCTCATGATTGGGTTGGGCGAGGGGGCGTCAAGCGTTGCTGGGTTCGGCCGCAGGCACGACCGCAATGGCGATCTTTCCTTGCAGGCCATTGTTGGGGCTTTGCAGCCGGGCATGGGCGAGCGCAACGTCGGCCAGGGGATAGATGGCGCCCACATGTGGCCGCAGTTGTCCGCGCTCGACCAGCGCGCTCAGCTCATCGAGCTTGCCGCGCTGCTGCCGGGTGAAGACGAAGTGATAGCTCGCGTTCTTGCCCCATGCCTGAATGAGGTTCTGTGGTTGCGCGATGTCCACGATCGACACCACGCGCCCCAACTGGGCCAGGGCGTCCGGGCTGCGAGACAGGGTATCGCCGCCAATGGTGTCGAATACCACGTCGACGCCATGGCCTGCGGTTTCCTTGAGGATGACATCGACATAGTCCTGGCGCTCGTAGTCGATGATCACATCGGCGCCCATGCGTCGCGCGAATTCGGCATTCGCTTCGCGTACCGTGGTGAAGACCCTGGCGCCCATGGCCTTGGCCAGCTGGATCGCCACATGGCCGACGCCGCCTGCACCGCCATGCACCAGGATGCTCTCGCCCACCCTGAGCGCCGCGCGGAGCACCAGCGCCTCCCAGGCCGTGCCGCCGACCAGGCTCAGGCTTGCCGCCTCGAGATGGCTCAGCGACGGCGGCTTCCGGCCGACGATGCCTTCGGCGGCGACGTGGTATTCGGCATAGCTGCCGGCGCCCTCGAAGATCTGCGGGGTGTACCACACCTCGTCACCGGGGCTGAACGCCGTCACCCCAGGCCCGACGGCCTCGACGACGCCGGAGACGTCGTGCCCGGTGATGGCCGGCAGCGGCACCAGGTCGGGATAGTCGCCGCGACGCACCTGGTAGTCCAGCGGATTGACGGAGGTGGCATGCACCCTGACCAGTACCTGCCCGGCCTTTGGCACCGGCTTGGCGATGTCACGATAGACGAATGCATCCGGGCCGCCGAAGGCATCCAGTATCAACGCTTTCATGGTGTTTCCTCGCTTCGATAAAAAGGGATATCGAGAAATATCGATATATAAAGTGAGATCAAGCTGCCTTTCTATTTCTGGGCGCCTGGCAGGCACCTCGGGGATTGCTCCTTGATTTCGTTAAAACGGGATATCGAGAAATATCGATATAGTGAGGTAAAAGCAAACCCTACAGGTCGCTCCCGATCAGCTCGGCGAGCGCGCTGATGGCCGCTTCGTTGCGCTTGTAGTAGGTCCACTGGCCAATGCGGCGGACCTCGACCAGGCCTGCACGCTGCAGGGTGGCCAGGTAGTCGGACACCGTTGACTGCGACAGCCCCACGCCTTCCTGGATACTGCTCACACAGACACCCACGGTGTGAACGTCACCTTCGTCCTGTGGAGGAAAGTGATTCACCGGGTCTTTCAAGCCTTTGAGGATCTCGAGGCGTGTGCGGTTCGAGAGTGCCTTGAATACGTCGAGCAGTTCCATGACGCGATAATATCGGTATTTACCGATATGTCAATTCACCGCAGGACGGCCGGCAGCGGCCGCCCTGCGAAGCGGCCTATTGGTTCAGGCGTTTGTCGATCAGGCCCTGGACCACGCTTGGGTCGGCGAGGGTGGAGGTGTCGCCCAGGTTGTCCAGTTCATTACAGGCGATCTTGCGCAGGATGCGCCGCATGATCTTGCCCGAGCGGGTCTTGGGCAGGGCAGGGGCCCACTGGATCAGCTCGGGTTTGGCGAAGCTGCCGATCTCCTTGCTGACCAGGGCCAGCAGTTCGGCCTTGAGCGCGTCGTCCGGCGCCACGCCGTTCATGGGAGTGACGAAGGCATACACACCCTGGCCCTTGAGCTCGTGGGGATAACCCACCACGGCGGCCTCGGCGACGCTGTCGTGCAGCACCAGGGCGCTCTCCACCTCGGCGGTGCCGATACGGTGGCCGGAAAACATTGATCACATCGTCGATGCGCCCGGTGATCCAGTAGTCGCCATCGGCATCGCGGCGGGCGCCGTCGCCGGTGAAGTAGTAGCCGGGCATCGGCTTGAAGTAGGTGTCGACCATGCGCTGGTGATCGCCGTAGACGCTGCGGATCTGCCCGGGCCAGCTGGCCTTGATCGCCAGCAGCCCGGCGCCGGGGCCTTCGATCAGCTTGCCTTTGTCGTCCAGCAGTACCGGTTGCACGCCGAACATCGGCTGGGTGGCGCAGCCCGGCTTGAGCCGTGGCGTGCCGGGGAGGGGGGTGAGCATGATGCCGCCGGTCTCGGTCTGCCACCAGGTGTCGACGATGGGGCAGCGTTTCTGTCCGACCTCTTCGAAATACCATTCCCAGGCTTCCGGGTTGATCGGCTCGCCGACGCTGCCGAGCAGGCGCAGGCTATCGCGCCGGGTTGTCTGTAGCGGCCCGTCGCCTTCGCGCATCAACGCGCGCAGGGCGGTGGGCGCGGTGTAGAAGATGTTCACCCGGTGCTTGTCGACCACCTGCCAGAAGCGCGAAGTGTCGGGGTAGTTGGGCACGCCTTCGAACATCAGCGAGATCGCGCCGTTGGCCAGCGGGCCGTAGACGATATAGCTGTGGCCGGTGACCCAGCCGACGTCGGCGGTGCACCAGAACACCTCGCCGTCGCGGTAGTCGAACACGGTCTTGAAGGTCATGGTCGCCTGCAGCAGGTAGCCGGCGGTGGTGTGCAGCACGCCCTTGGGCTTGCCGGTGCTGCCCGAGGTGTAGAGGATGAACAGCGGATCCTCGGCGTTCATCGGCTCGGCCGGGCAGTCGTCAGCGGCCTTTTCCGTCACCTCGTGATACCAGAGGTCGCGGTCTTCGCTCCAAATCACATCGCTGCCGGTGCGCCTGACCACCAGCACGCTGCTGACGTTCGGGCAGTTTGCCAGCGCCTTGTCGACGTTGTGCTTGAGTGGGATGCGCTTGCCGCCCCGTACGCCTTCGTCAGCGGTGATCACGGTGCGGCAGTCGGCGTCGAGGATGCGGTCGCGCAGGGCGTCGGGGGAGAAGCCGCCGAACACCACCGAGTGGATGGCGCCGATGCGCGTGCAGGCGAGCATGGCGTAGGCGGCCTCGGGGATCATCGGCATATAGATGCACACCCGGTCGCCTTTGTTCACACCACGGGCTTTCAGGGCGTTGGCCAGGCGGCAGACCTGGCGGTGCAGTTCGCGGTAGCTGATGGCCTTGCTGTCCGCGGGATCGTCGCCTTCCCAGAGCAGGGCGGTTTGCTCGCCGCGCTGGGCCAGGTGGCGATCGATGCAGTTATGGCTGACGTTGAGCTGGGCGCCGTCGAACCAGCGGGCGCTGCCGGTGTTCAGGTCGCATTGCTGCACGCTTGACCAGGGCTTGATCCAGTCCAGGCGCTTGGCCTGTTCGGCCCAGAAGGCGTCGGGATCATCCACCGACTGGCGGTAGAGGCGGCGGTATTCGTCGTCGCTGAGGGTGGCGGACTGGCTCACGGCCAGGGCCTGGGGATAGTCGCGGATATCGAACATGGCGGGTGGTCCTGCTCTTGTTAGGGGCGAGGGACTGCAACGGCTATTCGATGGACAGTGTAGCTAGAGGTGATGTTCCTTGAGGATCATGGTGTCCGTGTAGGAGCGGCCTTGCGCCGCGAAAGGGCCGCGAAGCGGCCCCATGATGATTGCCGGGGCCGCTGTGCGGCCCTTTCGCGGCACAAGGCCGCTCCTACACAAAGAGCGGCTGTGTAGCGTCAGCCGCGGTGACGACCGCGGAAGTAGTTGATCAGGCCCTGGGTGGAGCCGTCCTCGGCGTTGTCCTCCTGGGCGCCCACCAGGCGCTGGTACACGCCCTTGCCCAGTTCCTTGCCCAGCTCCACGCCCCACTGGTCGAAGGCGTTGATGCCCCAGACCACGCTCTGCACGAACACCTTGTGCTCGTACATCGCCACCAGCGCACCGAGGCGGCGCGGGCTGATGCGCTCGACCACCAGGGTGTTGCTCGGGCGGTTGCCCGGGATCACCTTGTGCGGCGCCAGCTTGGCGATATCGGCCTCGTTCAGGCCCTTGGCGCGCAGTTCTGCCTCGGCTTCCTCGCGGGTCTTGCCGAGCATCAGCGCCTGGCTCTGCGACAGGCAGTTGGCGTACAGCCACTGATGGTGGTCCGCCACCGGGTTGAAGCTCACCACCGGCACGATGAAGTCGGCCGGGATCAGCTGGGTGCCCTGGTGCAGCAACTGGTGGTAGGCGTGCTGGCCGTTGCAGCCGACGCCGCCCCAGATCACCGGGCCAGTGTCGGTCTTCACCGGGCTGCCGTCCTGCAGCACGCTCTTGCCGTTGGACTCCATGTCCAGTTGCTGCAGGTGCTTGGTGATGTTGCGCAGGTAATGGTCGTACGGCAGGATCGCGTGGGCCTGGGCGCCCCAGAAGTTGCCGTACCACACGCCCAGCAGGGCCAGCAGCACCGGCATGTTCTTCTCGGAACGGCGCGGTCTGGAAGTGCTGGTCCATGGTGTAGGCGCCGGACAACAGTTCCTTGAAGTTGGCGGTACCGATGGCCAGGGCGATCGGCAGGCCGATGGCCGACCACAGCGAGTAGCGCCCGCCGACCCAGTCCCACATCGGGAAGATGTTCTCTTCGCGGATGCCGAAGGCCACGGCCGCGGCCTTGTTGCTGGATACGGCGATGAAGTGGCGGTACAGCTCGGCTTCCGAACCGCCCTGGGCCAGGTACCAGGTGCGCGCGGCCTGGGCGTTCTTCAGGGTTTCCAGGGTGTTGAACGACTTCGACGAGACGATGAACAGGGTGGTCTCGGCGCGCAGGTTGGCCGACAGCTCATGGAACTCGCTGCCGTCGATGTTCGCCAGGTAGTGGCAGCGCACGCCGCGCTGGGCGTAGGGCAGCAGCGCCTCGGAGACCAGCTCGGGGCCGAGGAACGAGCCGCCGATGCCGATGTTGACCACGTCGGTGATCGGTTTTTCGCTGTAGCCGCGCCACAGGCCGTCGTGGATGCGGCCGACCAGTTCGGTGATCTGGTTCAGCACCTTGTGCACTTCCGGCATCACGTTGACGCCGTTCACGCTGAGCTTGTCGCCGACCGGGCGGCGCAGGGCGGTGTGCAGCACCGGACGGCCTTCGGAGGCGTTGATGATCTCGCCGCTGAACATCGACTTGATGGCCGCTTCCAGGTCGACGTCCTTGGCCAGGTTCACCAGCAGGTCACGGGTCTGCTCGGTGATCAGGTTCTTCGAGTAGTCGAGGAACAGGCCGCAGCTGCTCAAGGAGAACTGCTCGAAGCGCTTGCCGTCGGCGGCGAAGGCTTCGCGCATGCTGAAGCCCTGCATGGCGTCGCGGTGTTGCTGAAGCGCCTGCCAGGCGGGCAGCGCCGTCACATCGTGGGGGGTACGGTAATACGCCATTGCGGGTGGTTTCCTTGGTGCATGGTCAGGCTTGGACAGCGGCATTCGTTGCCGGTTGCAAGCTGGACATTATAGGCATTGGTAGGAAACCGGGAATGGGTGAGGCAAGCGAGGAGGATGAAAATTGTCACGAGGGTGATCGTGAGAGCTGGCTTTGTGACAGCAGACTTCGTGAGGTTGAGCGTCGTGGGAGCGGGCTTGCCCCGCGATTGCGGTTGCCTGGGCAGGCGCTATCGCGGGGCAAGCCCGCTCCCACGGGTCATATCAGGCGCTCTGCTCTTCCAGGTGCAGGTAGATGTTGTCGATCAGCCGGGTGTTACCCAGGTACGCCGCGGCGATCACCACCAGGTCACGGTCGTCGATCAGCGCCGGACGCAGCGTCAGGGCGTGGCGCACTTCCAGGTAGTCCTTGCGCAGGCCTGCCGCTTCCAGTTGCGCCTGGCCCTCGGCGATCAGCGCCGCGAAGTCGCGTTGGCCACGGCGCAGGGCGTCGGCGATGCCGCTCAGGGTGCGATACAGCACCGGGGCGGTGGCTCGCTGCTCCGGCGTCAGGTAGCCATTGCGCGACGACAGCGCCAGGCCGTCCTCGGCGCGCACGGTCGGCTCGCCGATGATCTGGATCGGCATGTTCAGGTCGCGCACCATGGCGCGGATCACCGCCAGTTGCTGGAAGTCCTTTTCGCCGAACACGGCAAGGTCTGGCTGGACCATGTTGAACAGCTTGCTGACCACCGTCGCCACGCCTTCGAAGTGTCCGGGGCGGCTGGCGCCGCACAGGCCTTCGGACAGTTGCGGCACGCTCACCCGGGTCTGCACCGCCATGCCGTCGGGGTACATCTCCTCGACGGTGGGGGCGAACAGCAGGTGGCAGCCGGCCTGCAGCAGTGTTTCCTGGTCGGCGGCGAGGGTGCGGGGATACTTGTCCAGGTCCTCGCCCGCGCCGAACTGCAGCGGGTTGACGAAGATGCTGGCGACCACGAAGTCGGCGCGCTGGGCGGCCTTGGTCACCAGGGCGGCGTGGCCGCTGTGCAGGTTGCCCATGGTCGGCACGAAGGCGATGCGCTTGCCTTCGCCACGGGCGCGGGCCACGGCGGCACGCAGTTCACGGACGGTCTTGACGGTATTCATGCGCTGAACCCATGCTCGCTGCCAGGGAAGCTGACGTCCTTGACCGCACGGACATAGGCGGCCAGGGCACTCTGGATGTCCGGCTGGCCGGCCATGAAGTTCTTCACGAACTTCGGCACGCGGCCGCTGAGCGACAGTCCGAGCATGTCATGCAGGACCAGCACCTGGCCATCGGTGGCGCTGCCGGCGCCGATGCCGATCACCGGAATGCCCACCGCCTGGGTAATCTCCGCCGCCAGCTCGCTGGGCACGCACTCGAGCAGCAGCATGGCCGCGCCGGCCTGCTCCAGGGCGATGGCGTCGGCGCGCATCTGGCGGGCCTGGGCTTCCTGGCGGCCCTGGACCTTGTAGCCACCCAGCACGTTGACCGTCTGCGGGGTCAGTCCCATGTGCGCACACACCGGCACACCGCGCTCGGCCAGCAGGCGGATGGTCTCGCCCAGCCAGGCGGCGCCTTCGATCTTGAGCATGTGGGCGCCGGCGCGCATCAGTTCGGCGGCGTTGGCGAAGGCCTGTTCGGGGGTGGCGTGGGCCATGAACGGCAGGTCGGCGAGGATCAGCGCGCCATCGTTGCCGCGCTTGACGCAGGCGGTATGGTAGGCCATGTCGCGGTTGGTGACCGGCAGGGTGCTGTCATGGCCCTGCAGGACCATCCCCAGGGAGTCGCCCACCAGCAGGACTTCCACGCCGGCTTGGCTGGCGGCCTTGGCGAAGGTCGCGTCATAGCAGGTCAGCATGGTGATTTTTTCGCCCTTGGCCTTCAGGCCATGCAGGGTGGTCAGGGTTACTTCAGGCATGTAGGGGAATCCTCGTTCAGGCGCTGTGAACAACAACTGCGTACAACGCGTGTATTCATCTTCCGGAGCGGCACATCATCGTCTGTGATGTTCGGGCACAGGTCCGTCCGGGCCTAAATGGGTGATTGCGGCAGAGTGGCGCCGCGGGACGCCTATAGTCGTGAGCGAGGTGGGGGAAGTCAACCAGCCGTGTTACCGCATTGTTACGGTACCGGTGTTACTGGCGTTACCGCCGTCGGAAACGCCCGAATTACAGGCGTTCCAGGCCGACGAACGGACAGTCTTCGAGCAACTGCGCCAGGGCGCGGCCGTCGGCGAGGCGGAATTCGGCGGGCACCAGCTCGGCGAGCGGGTAGAGCACGAAGGGGCGTGCGTGCATGTGGTAGTGCGGCACCTGCAGGCGCGGCACGTCAATGACCCGGTCACCGAACAACAGCACGTCGAGGTCGAGGGTGCGTGGGCCCCAGCGCTCCTGGCGCACGCGGCCCTGGTCGTTCTCGATGGCTTGCAGCGCGTCGAGCAGGTCCAGCGGCGCCAAGGCCGTGTCGATGGCCGCCACTGCGTTGGTGTAGCGCGGCTGGCCGGGCAGCAGGGAGTCGCTGGTGTAGAGCGCCGAGGCCGCCGCCAGGCGGGTATCGGCGATCAGGTCCAGCGCCTGCAGGGCGCTGCGCAGCTGCTCGGCGGGTTCATCCAGGTTGCTGCCCAGGCCGATGAACGCACGGGTGTTCATGCTCAGTCCCAGGCCTGCTCGTCATCACGCTTGCGTTTGCCGCCGCTGCGCTTGCGCTTGCGTGGGCCGGCAGTGGCGCCGTCGTCACGGCTGCCGAGCTCGCGGATCATGTCGCGGCGCTGGCTGTCGTTGGCGTCCTGGTAGTCGGTCCACCACTCGCCCAGGCCGTCGGTTTCCTCGCCGGCGCTTTCACGCAGCAGGAGGAAGTCGTAGCCGGCGCGGAAGCGCGGGTTGTCCAGCAGCATGTCGGCGCGTTTGCCACTGCGTCGTGGCAGGCGCTCCTGCATGTCCCAGATCTCGCGGATCGGCAGGGTGAATCGCTTGGGGATGGCAATGCGTGCGCATTGTTCGGCGATCAGGTCGTGGGCCGCGCCGTTCATGGCAGGGATCGGCGGCACGCCTTGGCTCTGCAGGTACAGCACGCGGCCCGGCAGGGCCGGCCAGAGCAGGGCGGCGAAGAGGAATGCCGGGGTCACCGGTTTGCCCTGCTTGACGCGCAGGTCGGTGTTGCTCAGGGCCTGGCTGATCAGGGTGTGGGTGTAGGTCGGGCGTTCTTCCAGGGCCTGGCTGCTGGCCGGGAACAGCGGCTCGAACAGTTGCAGGTCGACCAGCATCTCGAAGGTGATCGCGCCTTGGCCGTTGAGGAACAGCTTGAGGCACTCCTCGAACAGGCGTGCCGGCGGAATGTCACGCAGCATGGGCGCCAGTTCGCGGATCGGTTGCACAGTGTGCTTCTCGATGCCGAAGTCCAGCTTGGCGGCGAAGCGCACGGCGCGCAGCATGCGTACCGGGTCTTCCTGGTAGCGGTGCGTCGGGTCGCCGATCAGGCGCAGCAGGCGGTTACGGATGTCGTGGACACCGTTGGCGTAGTCGAGGATGCGCTCGCTGACCGGGTCGTAGTACAGGGCGTTAATGGTGAAGTCGCGGCGTTGCGCGTCTTCTTCCAGGGTGCCGTACACGTTGTCGCGCAGGATGCGGCCGCTGGCATTGTGCGACGAGCGGTGGCTATCGGACTGGTCTTCATCCGAGTGCGGGGCACGGAAGGTCGCGACCTCGATGATGTCACGGCCGAAATGCACGTGCACCAGCTTGAAACGCCGGCCGATGATGCGGGCGTTGCGGAACTCCGCGCGGATCTGCTCGGGGGTGGCGCTGGTAGCGACGTCGAAGTCCTTGGGCGTGATGCCCAGCAGCAGGTCGCGCACGCAGCCACCGACCAGGTAGGCCTGGTAACCGGCTGCCTGCAGACGCTCGACGATGCCCACGGCATGGCGGCTGAACTGGCTGCGCTGCAGCGAGTGCTGGCTCTTGTTGATCACTTCAGGCGTGGTGCGCCTGTGGTGCTGGCCACGGACGGGCGGGCGGAACGACTGGAACAGCTTCTTCAGCATGGGATGCACTGTTTGAAGGAATGATCGGCCAAGGATAGGAGAATGGCCGCATGATGGGCGGGGATTCTAGCATTTACTGGGGGAATGGTGTAGGCGGTGTGGCAAGGGCGATGCGAAAGGGAGAAACGACATGGGGAGCCGAAGCTCCCCATCAAAGTCGTTGCGTGCTCTTATTGTTTTTTTGCCGGGCTTCTTGTTTTTGTT
Source organism: Pseudomonas sp. TE31087 (assembly GCF_057284075.1). Taxonomy (NCBI): domain Bacteria; kingdom Pseudomonadati; phylum Pseudomonadota; class Gammaproteobacteria; order Pseudomonadales; family Pseudomonadaceae; genus Pseudomonas; species Pseudomonas sp. TE31087. Next base: position 3,505,309 of record NZ_JBXVNN010000001.1, on the reverse strand, counting down.
GAATGCCCTGTCCACAAATCTCGAAGCTTGTGGACGACCCCCAAACCGGGGGTGAAGAGCAAACGGATTGCTTTGGTCGCCGAGTTGATGCTGATCTGTCGATCCAATCAGTTCAGGTGCTGCTTTTTAGTGCAGTTTTTGTTGTTCTCTGCCTGATCGTGGGGCAAGCCCCAAACACAACGCCTCTCCAAAAGAATCAGTTAGCTGCGCCTCCGCCGTCTTGTTCTTATTGTGCGTGAGCCGTTTCGTCTTGTTCTTATTCTGAGTTGCAGTGCTTGTTATTGTTCTTGTACCAGACATATAGCAGGTGCCGTGCCAACTTTTGAAAACCCAATGAAATCGGGGGTTTCAGCGGTTCAGACAGGTTTTTGGGCGGGGCAAATGTAGAAATTTCGTTACCTTACGCCTCGGGGGATGTTACGGCTGACAGGGTGGGTAACAGATTTTTGCGGGAACTGATGTGTTACCGCACAAACGCATCGCGGAGCTAGCCCGCTCCCACGGACCAGGCAAGGCTGGCGTGGGAGCGGGCTGGCCCCGCGATCAGATTACATAGAATCAATTGTCGCTGGTGGCGTTGCTCTTGCGTCGCGGGATACCCAGGCGCTGGCGGCGTTCCCACAGGCATTTGCGGCTGACGCCCAGCTTGCGCGCCAGCTCGGTCTCGGTCATGTGGTCCTGGTGCTCGAGGACGAAATGCTGGAAGTAGTCCTCCAACGACAGGTCCTCGGTTGGCTCGTGGCTGGCGTTGTTGGCGCTGGCCAGGCTTGGCAGGCTGTCCAGCACGTCATCGTCTTCCAGGTCGCTCAGCTCGATATCGATGCCCAGCAGGTCGGCGGAAATTTCCGCGCTCTCGCTGAGAATCACTGCGCGCTCCACGGCGTTTTCCAGTTCGCGCACGTTGCCCGGCCAGCTGTAGTGACGGATGGCCTGCTCGGCCTCGTGGGAGAAGTGCAGGTCGTCGCGGCCGATGCGTGCGCTCTGGCGGGCAAGGAAGGCATTGGCGATCTCGTTGACGTCGCTGCCGCGCTCGCGCAGGGCTGGCAGTTTCAGGGCGATCACGTGCAGGCGGTAGTACAGGTCTTCACGGAACTGCCCGGCCTTGGCCAGGTTCTTCAGGTCGCGGTGGGTCGCGGCGATCAGGCGCACATCGACCTTCTGCGACTGCACCGAACCGACCCGGCGGATCTCGCCTTCCTGCAGTACGCGCAGCAGGCGGGCCTGGGCTTCCAGGGGCAGTTCGCCGATCTCGTCGAGGAACAGCGTGCCGCCGTCGGCGGCCTCGACCAGGCCCGCGCGCCCGGCGCTGGCGCCGGTGAACGCTCCCTTCTCGTGGCCGAACAGTTCCGACTCGATCAGGGTTTCGGGGATCGCCGCGCAGTTCACCGAGATCATCGGTGCCTTGGCCCGGCGCGAGAGGTTGTGCAGGGCTCGGGCGACCAGCTCCTTGCCGGTGCCCGACTCGCCCTGGATCAGCACATTGGAGTCGGTCGGGGCGACCTTGCGAATCTTGACGTACATGTCCTGCATGGGCGGGCAGGAGCCGATGATGCCAATCTCGCCGTTGGCGGCCGCGCTACCTGCCTTGTCGCTGGCGGCCTTGCCGTTACCGGCGCGTGGCTCGGCGGCAGGCGCGGTGGCTGGAGCGTTCTGCCGGTCGCGCAGGATGCGGGCCACGGCCTGGAGCATCTCGTCGTGGTCGAAGGGCTTGGCGATGTAGTCCACCGCGCCCATCTTCATCGAGTCCACCGCCGAGCGCAGGCTGGCGTAGCTGGTCATGATCAGCACCGGGGTGCCCTGGCCGAGCTTGATCAGCTCGGTGCCCGGGGCGCCCGGCAGGCGCAGGTCGCTGACGATCAGGTCGAAGGTGGCAATGCTGAAGCGTTCCTGGGCTTCCTGCACCGAGCCGGCTTCGCTGACCTGGTACTGGTTCCGTTCGAGCAGGCGACGCAGGGCCGAACGGATGATGGTTTCGTCTTCGACGATCAGAATATGCGGCATTGATTCAATTCTCTCGACGGTCTCGAATTTCAGGGGACGTCGCTACGACATGCCGGGGCAGGGTCACGCGGATCCGGGTACCACGTTGGCGCTCGATGTCAGCCGGGCTGTCGATGGTGATTTGCCCATAATGCTCTTCCACGATGGAATAGACCAGAGCGAGCCCCAGTCCGGTTCCTTCGCCCGGGTCCTTGGTGGTGAAGAAGGGTTCGAAGAGGCGGTCCATGATGCTTTTCGGGATGCCGCTGCCTTCGTCCTCGACGATCAGGTCGACGGTGTGTTCGTTCACTTCACTGCGCACGCGCACGGCGCTGCCGGGCGGGGAGGCGTCGCGGGCGTTGGAAAGCAGGTTGATCAGCACCTGGGCCAGGCGCTGCGGGTCGCCCTCGACCCAGTGTTGCGGGTCGCAGAGGTTGAAGAACTGTACTTCGAAATTGCGCCGGTTCAACGCCAGCAGACCAATGGCGTCCTGCGCGACTTCGGCCAGGCACACCGGCTCCTCGCTGTTCTGCTGGCTGCCACCGGCATGGGCGAAGCTCATCAGCGACTGGACGATGCGCGACACGCGCTTGGTCTGCTCGAGGATCTGGCTGGACAGCTCGATGATCTCGCCGTCGTCCTCGCGTTCCTCGCGCAGGTTCTGCGCAAGGCAAGCGATGCCGGTGATCGGGTTGCCGATCTCGTGGGCCACGCCCGCCGCCAGGCGACCGATGCTGGCCAGGCGTTCGGAGTGCACCAGCTTGTCTTCCAGCGCCTGGGTCTCGGTGAGGTCCTCGACCAGCAGCACCAGGCCGCTGTTGCCCGGTGCCAGTGGCTCGTCGATGGCCGCCTTGTGCAGGTTGAGCCAGCGCGGCTGGCCATCGAGGGCCAGGCGCTGCTTGTGCAGGTGCTCGTCGGGCACGTTGATGAAGCCTTGCAGCAGGCCGCGCCAGGGCTCGCCGATGGTCACCAGACGCGAGCCGACCACGTGCTTGGCGGCGATCCCGGTGAGCTCCTCCATGGCCTTGTTCCACATCAGGATCTCCTGGTCCTTGGCCAGCGAGCACACGCCCATGGGCAGTTCCTGCAGGGTCTGGCGGTGGTAGCGACGCAGGGCGTCGAGCTCGGCGGCAAGGCCGGTCAGGCGTGAGTGGTAATCCTCGAGTCGGCTCTCGATGAAGTGGATGTCCTCGGTGACGTAGTTCTCGTTGCCGGACTTGTAGGGCAGGAAGGTCTCGACCATGTCCTGGGCCACGCTCGGGCCCATCAGGCCGGAGAGGTTGGCCTCGATGCGGTCGCGCAGGCGGCGCAGGGCGTAGGGGCGGCGCTCGTCGAAGGGCAGGTAGAGGTCGCGCAGGGCTTGTTCCACCTCTTTCTGCGCGGCCTTGGCGCCCAGCGGCTTGGCCAGCTGGGTGGCGAACTCCTGGGGCGAGGCGGCGTGCAGCTCGCGGCGTTGCGGGCGACGCACGTTGTCCACCGCGCAGGCCTCGGCGGCGCTGACCTCCTCGCTGCTGGCGTTGGTGAACAGCGAGATCAGGGTGAACAGCAGGACGTTGGCCGCCAGCGAGGCGATGGCCGCCATGTGCCAGCTGGTATCGTCCAGCACGTAGATCATGTCCAGCAGCGGGATGTAGAAGCCCTGCAGGTTGCCCAGCAGCGGCAGCAGCATGGTCACCATCCACACCAGCATGCCGGCCAGCAGCCCGGCGATGAAGCCGCGGCGGTTGGCGGTCGGCCAGTACAGCACCGAGAGCACGCCGGGCAGGAACTGCAGGGTGGCGACGAAGGCGACGATGCCCAGGTTGGCCAGGCTCTGGTGAGTATTCTGGGTCAGGTAGAAGACGAAGCCGGCGGTGATGATGGCGACGATCAGCGCCCGGCGGGTCCATTTCAGCCAGCGGTAGATGTTGCCTTCGGCCGGCGGCTGGTACAGCGGCAGCACCAGGTGGTTCAGGGCCATGCCTGACAGCGCCAGGGTGGTGACGATGATCAGCCCGCTGGCGGCCGACAGCCCGCCGACATAGGCCAGCAGCGCCAGCGCTTCGTTGTTGGCGGCGATGCCCAGGCCCAGGGTGAAGTACTCGGGGTTGGTGCTGGCGCCCAGGCGCAGGCCGGCCCACAGCACCAGCGGCACGGCCAGGCTCATCAGCAGCAGGAACAGCGGCAGGCCCCAGCTGGCGCTCACCAGCGAGCGCGGGCTCAGGTTCTCGGTGAAGGCCATGTGGTACATGTGCGGCATGACGATCGCCGAGGCGAAGAACACCAGCAGCAGGGTGCGCCACGGCCCCTCCTGCAGTGGGGTGTGCAGGGCGGCGAGGGCGGTCTGGTTCTGCAGCAGCCAGACTTCCAGGCCGTGCGGCCCACCGAACACGCCGTACAGCGCGTAGAGGCCGACGCCGCCGAGGGCCAGTAGCTTGATCACCGATTCGAAGGCGATGGCGAACACCAGGCCTTCATGCTTCTCGCGGGTGGCGATATGGCGCGAGCCGAAGAAGATGGTGAACAGCACGATCAGCACGCAGAAGGCGAACGCCACCCGCGCCTTGACCGGTTCGCCGGTGAGGATGCTGATCGAGTCGGCCACCGCCTGGATCTGCAGGGCCAGCAGCGGCAGCACGCCAATCAGCATGAAGATGGTGGTCAGCGCGCCGGCCCAGGTGCTGCGAAAGCGAAACGCCAGCAGGTCGGCCAGCGACGACAGCTGGTAGGTGCGGGTGATCTTGAGGATCGGGTAGAGCAACACCGGTGCCAGCAGGAAGGCCCCGGACACCCCCAGGTAACAGGCGAGGAAGCCGTAGCCGTATTGGTAGGCCAGGCCGACCGAGCCATAGAAGGCCCAGGCACTGGCGTAGACGCCCAGCGACAGGGTGTAGGTCAGGGGGTGGCGGATGACCGCGCGCGGGATCAGCCCGCGTTCGCTGATCCAGGCCACGCCGAACAGCACCAGCAGGTAGGCGGCGCTGATCAGGATCATCTGGGTCAGGCTAAAGCTCATCGGCATCTCGTTGGCTCTGCAGGATGAAGGTGACGACGATCAGGATCAGCCAGAGCAGGTAGGGGCGGTACCAGGCTCCGGTCGGCTCGATCCACCAGTCCATGATGGCCGGGGAGAACAGGTAGATCCCCACGACCAGAAGCAGGACCAAACGATAGATGTACATGCTGGCCTCGATGGGTTGGGCGCTGCGGGCTTGGACTTATTATTGGCGCAAATGGCTGGGGCGATGCTAGCGGGAATCGGTGCGGTTCGCCAAGGGGTTGAATTTGTTGGGCTTTTGATTTTGCTGAAACGCAGGGCTTGCTGTCTTGCGCGGTCCCTGTAGGAGCGGCCTTGTGCCGCGATGGGGCGCGTAGCGGCCCCAGGTTTTCAGTGTTGCCTCAGATATTGCCGGGGCTGCTTTGCAGCCCATCGCGGCACAAGGCCGCTCCTACAGGGATCGCGTTGGCCGGTCGAACCAGGGCATCAGCGCAATTCAGCTTCGGGCACTGTCATTTGCCGGGCAATATTCTCCGGCCGCCACTGCTGCCGCGCCACCGCCAGCACCTCGGCCGGGCTGGCCCCCGCCAGTGCCGGATCGGCCTGCTGCCCCAATGCCCGCAGGGCACGCAGCAGCAACGGCGTCGCCTGGTCCGCCTCCAGCGGTGGCGAGCGGTACGACTTGCCCAGCTTGTGCCCGTCCGGCTGTACGATCAATGGAATGTGCAGGTAATGCGGCTGCGAGAACCCCAGCAACTCCTGCAGGTACAGCTGGCGCGGCGTGTTGTCCAGCAGGTCGGCGCCGCGCACGATATCGGTAACCCCCTGCCAGGCATCGTCCAGCACCACCGCCAGCTGGTAGGCATACAGCCCGTCGCGACGCTGGATGACGAAGTCGCCCACCTCGCGGCCCAGGTGCTGCTCGAACGTGCCCTGGACCCGATCGCTGAATCGATAGATCAGCTCCGGCACCCGCAGGCGGATCGCCGCGCCTTCGCGGGCGTGCCCGGCGTTGCGGCAAAAGCCTGGGTAGATGCCGTTGTGCCCTTCCAGCTGCTTGCGCGAGCAGGTGCAGGCATAGGCCAGGCCCATGTTGAACAGGCGGTCGACCACCGCGGCATAGGCATCGTGGCGCTGGCTCTGGAACACCACCTCGCCGTCCCACTCCAGCCCGTAGCGCTCCAGCGTCTGCAGGATCGCGTCACGGGCGCCGGGCATCTCCCGGGGCGGATCGGTGTCTTCCATGCGCAGTAGCCAGCGACCGTTCACGGCGCGGGCGTCGAGCCAGGAGGCGAGGGCGGCGACCAGCGAGCCGAAGTGCAGGAAGCCACTGGGAGTGGGGGCGAAGCGGCCGATGTAGCGGGAGTCGTTCATGGATTGCACAGCTATATAAATGAAGACGGGGCGTACCCGTCGTAGAAAGCGGTCAAGCCCGCTTCCACAACCGATACGCCCCGTCTGCGAGGGTCCGGGATCAGCCTTTACCGACAGTCTTTTCCTTCTTCTCTGCAAGCTCCTTGCAGTCGAAGCACAAGTCTGCGGTTGGGCGGGCTTCGAGACGACGCACGCCAATTTCAACACCACATGCGTCACACCAGCCGTACTCTTCGTCCTGGATCAGTTGCAGGGTCTTGTCGATCTTCTTGATCAGCTTGCGCTCGCGGTCTCGGTTACGCAGCTCCAGAGCAAACTCTTCTTCCTGGCTGGCACGGTCAGCAGGATCGGGGAAATTGGCCGCTTCGTCCTTCATGTGGTCCATGGTCTTGTCGACACTGACCATGAGCTCCTGCTTCCAGCCGTTCAGGAGTTTGGTGAAGTGGGCCCTCATCGGGGCACCCATGTATTCTTCACCCTTGGCTACCTGGTATGGCTGGACGCCATAAAGCGATTGACTGGCTTTTTGCTTTTCTAGGGTGGACATGAATAGACCGCCTCTCACTCATCTGATCCAATGCGCAGGCTTGCTTCCATCTCCGGCGCCCGCCGGCCCTGCGACTGCGAGCCGCCGAACTTACCAGATAGATCCGGGGTGCGCTACCCCGCCCTATGCCTGCTTTTGACAGCGGCTTGACCGGAGCGTTCGTTGGCGTGCACAGGTAGAATCACCAGTTTAGACCCAATTGAGAGAAGGCCCATGGCTCAGCCACACAGTGCGCGCAGTCGCGCCATCGAACCCTTCCACGTCATGGCCCTGCTGGCCCGTGCCAACAAGCTGCAGGCCGCGGGCCACGACGTGATCCACCTCGAGATCGGCGAGCCGGACTTCACCACCGCCGCGCCGATCGTCGCCGCAGGCCAGGCCGCCCTGGCCGCCGGGCACACCCGCTACACGGCGGCCCGTGGCCTGCCGCAACTGCGCGAGGCGATTGCCGGGTTCTATGGCCAGCGTTACGGTGTGGACCTCGATCCGGAGCGCGTGCTCATCACCCCGGGCGGCTCCGGCGCCCTGCTGCTGGCCAGCAGCCTGCTGGTCGATCCGGGCAAGCATTGGCTGCTGGCCGACCCGGGGTATCCGTGCAACCGGCATTTCCTGCGCCTGGTCGAAGGTGGCGCGCAGTTGGTGCCGGTGGGCCCGGACGTCAATTATCAGCTGACCGCCGATCTGGTCGAGCGTCATTGGGACAAGGACACTGTCGGCGCCCTGGTCGCCTCACCGGCCAACCCGACCGGCACCGTGCTCGACCGCGACGAGCTGGCCAGCCTTTCCAGGGCCACCCGCGAGCGTCACGGGCATCTGGTGGTGGACGAGATCTACCACGGCCTCACCTACGGCATGGATGCGCCGAGCGTGCTGGAAGTGGACGATGAGGCATTCGTCCTGAACAGTTTTTCCAAATATTTCGGCATGACCGGCTGGCGCCTGGGTTGGCTGGTGGCCCCGCCGTCGGCGGTGGCAGACCTGGAAAAGCTGGCGCAGAACCTCTACATCAGTGCCCCGAGCATGGCCCAGCACGCCGCGCTGGCGTGCTTCGAGCCGCAAACCCTGGCCATCCTCGAAGAGCGCCGCGCCGAGTTCGCCCGTCGCCGCGACTATCTGTTGCCGGCATTGCGCGGGCTGGGCTTCGGCATCGCCGTGGAGCCGCAGGGGGCCTTCTATCTGTATGCCGATATCAGCGCGTTCGGCGGCGATGCCTTCGCGTTCTGCCGGCATTTCCTGGAAACCGAGCACCTGGCATTCACCCCGGGTCTGGACTTCGGCCGGCACCAGGCCAGTCACCATGTGCGTTTCGCCTATACCCAGAGCCTGCCGCGCCTGGAAGAGGCGGTACAGCGCATCGCCCGTGGCCTGCAGAGCTGGCAGGGCTGACCGATGCAGTTTCCGCCCCTGGAACAGGCGCGCCTGCTGCGCCGCTATAAACGCTTCCTGGCCGACATCGAGCTGGCCAGTGGTGAGCAGATCACCATTCATTGCCCCAACACCGGCTCAATGCTCAACTGCATGCGCGAGGGCGGGCAGGTGTGGTTCAGCCGCTCCAACGACCCCAAGCGCAAGTTACCCGGTACCTGGGAGATCAGCGAAACGCCCCAGGGCCGGCTGGCCTGCGTCAATACCGGGCGTGCCAACACCTTGGTGGAAGAGGCGCTGCGCGCCGGGGTGATCAGCGAACTGACTGGCTTCACCACGCTCAAGCGTGAGGTGGCCTATGGCGAGGAGCGCAGCCGGATCGACTTTTATCTGGAGTATGCCGACGGCACCCAGGCCTATGTCGAGGTCAAGAGCGTAACCCTGGGTTACCCCGACACGTCGGTGGCGGCCTTCCCCGACGCCGTCACCCAGCGCGGCGCCAAGCACCTGCGCGAGCTGGCCACCCTGGCGCGCCAGGGTATCCGCGCGGTGCAGCTGTATTGCGTGAACCTGACCGGTATCGAGGCCGTGCGCCCTGCCGAGGAGATCGACGCCGCCTATGCCCAGGCCCTGCGCGCCGCCGTGGCGCAAGGGGTCGAGGTACTGGCCTACGGCACCCGGCTGGATGCGCAGCAACTGGTCATCGACCGTTCGCTGCCGGTGCTGCTCACTCCGTGAGCCAGATGCCCTGGCTGTCTTCCCGGCAGTCCAGGGCCTCCAGCCATTCGCCCGCGCAGGGGCCAGTGATGCATTCGCCGCTTTCTATCAGGAACTGGGCCCCGTGATGGGCGCACTGGATCAGGCTCGCGCTGTCGTCGAGAAAGTTGTCCGCTGCCCAGTTCAGCGGGATGCCCCGGTGCGGGCAGCGGTTGCGGTAGAGGTGGACCTTGCCCTGGCGGCGCACGCCGAACAGCGGCACGCCGGCTACGCTGAAGGCGCGGCTGTGGCCCTCGGCGAGGTCGTTGGAGGCGCAGAGAAAATGCATTGCAGCGGAGTTTCCGGTTAAGCCGTGTGACAAAGGGATGGCTTGACGCTTCAATGCGAATAATTATCAAATTGCCCGCATTCGTCGCGCCAGGCTGTCTATGGTGCGCACTTGTGCCGCCCGCCACAAGGTGTGCTGCCCGCCCTCTGCAAAGGAATCCGATGATGCGCCGTCCCGCTGCCTTGATTGCCCTGTGCGCCGGTCTTGCCCTGTCCGCCCAAACCATGGCCGCCGAGCTGCCGCAGCGCTGGGTCAGCGCCGGTGGCGCCCTGAGCGAGTGGATCAGCGCCCTGGGCGGCGAGCAGCGGCTGGTCGGTGTCGACACCACCAGCCAGCACCCCGAGTCGCTCAAGGCGCTGCCCAGCATCGGTTACCAGCGCCAGTTGTCGGCCGAGGGCATCCTCAGCCTGCGCCCCGATGTGCTGGTGGGTACCGAGGAGATGGGACCACCGCCGGTGCTGGCGCAGATCCGCAAGGCCGGGGTGCGGGTCGAGCTGTTCTCCAGCAAGGCCGAGGTCGGCGCGGTGGACGAGAACCTCAAGCATTTGGGAGCGTTGCTGGGTGACGAGCAGAAGGCCGAGGCGCTGGCGGCGGACTATCGCCGGCAACTGGAGGCGCTGCACAAGCAGGTCGAGCAGGCCCAGGCCGGGCACAAGGCGCCCGGTGTCCTGCTGCTGGTCGGCCATGCCGGCGCCAAGCCGATGATCGCCGGGCAGGGCACCGCCGGGGACTGGGTGCTGCGCCAGGCGGGAGGGCGCAACCTCGCCAATCACCAGGGCTACAAGAACTTCTCGGTGGAGGCCCTCGCCGCGCTGAATCCGGACGTGGTGGTGTTCTCCGACCGGGCCCTCAGCGGCGAGCAGGCCCTGCAGGCGCTGATCAAGGAAAACCCGGCCCTGGCGACTTCGCGCGCGGTGCGCGACAAACGCCTGCTGTCGCTCGACCCGACGCTGCTGGTCGGCGGCCTGGGCCCGCGCCTGCCCGCCACCCTGCATGAGCTGGCCGCCAGCTTCTACCCTGCCGCCAAGGCCAGCTTCAACCCATGAGGCAGCGGATTCGACCACGTACCTTGTTCATTACCCTGGCGCTGCTGTGCCTGCTCGCGGTCTGGCTATCGCTGGCGCTGGGCCCGGTCAGCCTGCCGTTGCTCGACACCCTGCGCGCCGGTTTGCGCCTGATCGGCTTGCCGGTATCCGGCGAGGGCCTGGAGCAGGCCGAGATGATCCTCGGCCAGATCCGCTTGCCGCGCACTCTGTTGGGGCTGGCGGTCGGTGCCGTGCTGGCGTTGTCCGGCGTGGCGATGCAGGGGCTGTTCCGCAACCCGCTGGCCGATCCGGGCCTGGTCGGCGTCGCCAGTGGCGCTGCCCTGGGCGCGGCGGTGGCAATCGTCGGCGGCAGTTGGCTGGGGGGCATTGCCGACTGGTTCGCGCCTTACCTGCTGTCGCTCTGCGCCTTCGTCGGTGGGCTGGGCGTGACGGCGATGGTCTACCGCCTGGGGCGGCGTGACGGGCAGACCAATGTGGCCACCATGCTCTTGGCCGGTATCGCCATGACCGCGCTGGGCGGCTCGGCGGTGGGCCTGTTCACCTACCTGGCCGACGACGCCACCCTGCGCACCCTGACGTTCTGGAACTTGGGCAGCCTCAACGGCGCCAGCTATGAGCGGCTATGGCCCCTGCTGCTGGTGGCGGCGGCCGTGGCCCTGTGGCTGCCGCGCCGGGCACAGGCACTCAACGCGCTGCTGCTGGGCGAGTCGGAAGCCCGTCACCTGGGTATCGAGGTCGAAGCGCTCAAGCGCGAACTGGTGTTCTGCACGGCGCTGGGTGTGGGGGCGGCAGTCGCCGCCGCTGGCCTGATCGGTTTCATCGGCCTGGTGGTGCCGCACCTGGTGCGGTTGGTGGCAGGGCCGGATCACCGGGTGCTGCTGCCGGCGTCGCTGTTGGCAGGCGGTACCCTGCTGCTGTTTGCCGACCTGATTGCGCGCCTGGCCCTGGCCCCGGCGGAGTTGCCGATCGGCATCGTCACCGCGTTCATCGGGGCGCCATTCTTCCTGTTCCTGCTGGTGAAGGTGCGCAGCTGATGCTCGACGTCCAAGGGCTCTCTCTCAAGCGCGGTGGCAGCCTGGTGCTGCACGACATCAACCTGACGCTGCGGCCCGGGCAGGTCCTCGGCGTGCTCGGGCCCAACGGCGCTGGCAAGAGCAGCCTGCTCGGTGCCCTGTGTGGCGAACTGGCGCCCAGCGCCGGGCAGGTGCAGCTCGATGGCCGCGGTCTGGAGGGCTGGTCGGGCCAGGAACGGGCCCGCCGGCTGGCAGTGTTGCCGCAGGTGTCCAGCCTGGGCTTCGCGTTCAGTGTCGAGGAGGTGGTCGGCCTCGGTCGCCTACCTCATGCCAGTGGCCGTCAGCGTGACCGGGAGATCGTCGAGGCGGCGCTGGCGGCGGCGGATGCGGGGCACCTGGTCGAGCGCAGCTACCTGGCGCTGTCCGGCGGCGAACGCCAGCGCGTGCACCTGGCACGGGTGCTGGCCCAGCTGTGGCCCGGCGAGCCGGGTACCACGCTGCTGCTCGACGAGCCCACCTCCGCGCTCGACCCGCTGCACCAGCACACCACGCTGCAGGCGGTGCGCAGCTTCGCCGACCGTGGTGCGGCGGTGCTGGTGATCCTGCATGACCTGAACCTGGCGGCGCGCTACTGTGACCATATCCTGCTGCTGGAGCAGGGCCGCTGCCATGCCCTGGACACGCCGCAACAGGTATTGACGCCAGCGGCGCTGCGGGCAGTGTTCGGTATCGATGTCCTGGTCCAGCCGCACCCGGAGCGCGGCCACCCGCTGATCATCACTCGCTAGGAGCCTTTCACCATGCGCCATCCTGTGCTGTCCGGCCTGTCCATCTGCCTGGCGCTGGCGCTGGGAGGTTGCCAGGCGAGCCTGCCACCCGTGCCGGCCTGGCAGGGTACCGAGGGCCGCGACAACGTCCAGTTGGGGCGGATCATCGAATTGTCCAGCGGCCAGGCCTTGAGCCCCGGGCAGCTGGTCCAGCGCCTGGCCGATGCGCCACGGGTACTGGTGGGTGAAAAGCACGACAACCCCGACCACCATCGCCTGCAGCTCTGGTTGCTGCGCGCCCTGGAGAGCCGCCGCCCCCAGGGCAGCCTGCTACTGGAAATGCTCGAGCCACGGCAGCAGGCCCTGGTCGATGCGCAGAAGGGCAAGGTGTTGCCGGCAGCCGACCTGCCCAAGGCCCTCGACTGGCAACCTGGCTGGGACTGGGCGCTGTACGGGCCGATCATCCGCGAGGCCCTGGGCCAACCTTACCCGTTGCTGGCCGCGAACCTGTCGCCGGAGGAAGTCCGCCAGGCCTATCGTCAGCCCGTGACACCACCGGGTGAACGCTCCAATGCGCCGGCCGTGGTACAGGCGTTGCTGGCACAGGTGCGCGCCGGCCACTGCAACCTGCTGCCGGAAAACCAACTGCCGGCGATGTTGGCGGTGCAGCAGCAGCGCGACCGACGCATCGCCGAGCGGCTGCTGGCCGCGCCGCAACCGGCGCTGCTGTTCACCGGCAGCTACCATGCGCGCAAGGACCTGGGCGTGCCCCTGCATCTGGCCGACCTCGACGCCAAGGCCGAGGGCAAGGTGCTGTTGCTGACGGAAGTGGGGGAGACGGTCGAGCCGGGCATGGCCGACTTCGTCTGGTACACCCCGGCGACGCCGGAGCAGGACTACTGCGCCCAACTGCGCAAGGCGCACTGAATCGCGGGCAAAAAAAGACCCGGCAAAGTGCCGGGTCAATAACCGTGATTAGCCTGATGAGGAGATAATCTGAGCGTCCGAACCAGGGAGCATTCAGGTTACCCAACCGGTCTCGCGACCAGTTGTGATAATCATAACGATTCTCATTTCGACGTCAATGCCTTTTGCGAATTATTTTTCGTTTTTCTGTGCCGGGCACTTCGCGTCGAGCTGTTGGTTCAGCGCCTGCTTGCGTTCGGCCGGCAGGTCGTTCCAGTGCATGTCCAGCAGGGCCCCCTCGATGGCGTACAACAACACCTTCGAAGCCCGGAATCCTCGCGTTCTCACGGCTTGATAGGCACCCACCGCGCCGAGCCGGCGCAGGTCCGAAGCACTGTGGATACCGACGGCGTGCAGCCATTGCGCGGAGGTCTTGCCAAGGTTTTTCAGATGCTGCAATTCATCGTTCATCGAGCCTCCTTGCGATGGCTGAACGGGTCGTGGGGATAAATCGCGAGCAGGTCAATGAGGAGTGTAGCGGGGGTTGTGAATAACGCGGCCTTTTGCCATCTGTCGGCGACGGGATGCCCTTTTGCATCTGCAAACCTGGGCTTACTGAGCGTATTGATGGGGCGTAAAGCGCGAGCCTACTTGCGGACGCATCGCAGTGAATTTGATGGTAAGCCGCTCAGAGCCTAACAGTTAGCTTGCAGAAGTTGTCGCGCCATCCATGCCCCAGCAGGCAGGTATCGCGTGCGTTCAGTTTCTTGTCGATCCTGCACTGTGCGGTCTGCGACCGGCTTCATGTTGGTTCTTCAGGAGTTGGACCGGTACGGGACTCACGGTCTATCGCTTCCGGCCATTGCACCCTGGGGGCCAATCGGCGAATGGGGGTGAGTTCGAAGTCATTGTCCCAATCGCGGGGCGGGCGGACAAAGGTGGGAAGGGCGTCGGGGCCCTGTTGCATGAACAGTCTGATGATCTCCCAGTATCGCTTTCCATCCTCGATGTTATGGGTGAAGAAAAGACGGTCGATGATTTCATCGGTACCTGGCTTGCGGACTGCGATAAGGACTTTCTCGACGACTCCACCATTGCCCATGGGGGCGTAGACACTACAGGCTTCGGCGATGAGGTCTTGCCAGTCGTAGGCTACGGGTCGCACCCCCCATTTCTTTCTGCTGAATATGTGGATGCGATCAAATCGAAATTCATAAAAATAGACTTTTTGCCTGAGTCGGTTGAAGCGGATTGGTTCGTCGCGTGGAAGTTCGATATCCATGCGGACAAAGAATATAGTTGCCCAATATATGCCTGCTAGTGTGACAATTGCTATTGTGATTATGTCTGCTGCGGCTTTTATGCTTCCGGCTATTATCGTTGCTGCAAGAACTGCGATTGGTAATAGCGTAATTAGGAAGCATAGTGTGCCTCCAATGATAAATACTCCTCTTATTTTGTGAGTGGATCTAGGGATTTCTATGTAGGTGTCATTTATTTTGTTTGGTGTGGGTGGTAGTAAGGCTGCGTTAGTCTTTTGTATGGGCTTTTCATTGGGGAGAGGCAGGTCGCATTTCCAGCCCAGAGGATGGCGAGGTAGGTATTCATTGGTTTTAGTCATTCGTTGATCGCCTGGATTTCTAAGTGTGCATAGGCCTCAGGAGAGTTTCGGTCTGGCCAGTAAGTCACGTTTAAAGTTGCAGCCTGTATGCTGTGCCTGCCAAGGCTTGGAGTGAGTTCTATGTGGCCGGTTATGAACTCGGTGGTAGTGGATCCACCGGAGTGCACCACGGCAGATTTTTTGCTGGTTTTTTGGCTGAGGGTATCTGTTCTGTAGTCTTTCACTTTGCGAGAGGGGCGCGACGAGGGTTTTTTCTGCGAGGTTGGCAATGGATGTAAAACCTCATGGGACCCTGTCGCGATGATCTCGCCGCTCGTGTAGTTGGACGGAACCCCATCGCCATGTCGGTGAGCGGTCAGGGACCAGTGATAGCTGTAGCTGGAGGCATCAATGTTGGGGAGGAGGATCTTGAATGTCAGCTTTTGCTCGGTGGCCGCTTGGGCAATCCATCCGATTTTAGCCGTGAGCGTGGGGTCGGCTCTTTGGGTTTCGAATTTTACGCCAGCTTCAACACCTAATGTAGCGGCGTTTAACTCTGCAAAGGCGATATCCGCATGTTCGGGATATTCCCAGTGAATGGCAGGGCTTTCATTGGCTTTGCCGAAATGACAACGTATTGCCCAACGCTCTATAGAACTCGACTCCTTGCTTTCCGCCAGTTTGATCATGCCATAGGAGGCTGCAGCGAGGATAATCGCTATCCCTAAAGGGCCCATTAATGAAGCATTGAAAACTGCTATTGTTGAATAAATTACTCCTACACCTGATGTGGCTGCTGCAAAGGTGTAAGCTGATGCGGCTGTTTTATCCCCGCCTTTCCATGTTCGCTTCAAGGCAAACACTGCCTGTGCCGTATCGTAAATCCCGGCCACGGCCCCCATGACGGCACCTACCCTGACCGTTGCCCGCCCCATTTCTATGACTGTGGCCATCCGTGCCGTCCCCGCAGGTGTCATGGGTATCCTGGTGTTGATCTGCGTGGCGCCGGTCCTGATGATCAAGCCCAGCGTCTCGATCCCGCCACCTAGGATCGCCAGCTTGGACCCATGCAACGCCATCACCGCTTCCCTCGATTTCTCGCCGATCTCGATTTCCGCCTTTTCCAGATTCTTCGCCAGGCTGTCGTGGGTCAGGTACAAGCCGCCTAGGGCCAGCAGGAGCTCCCAGCTGCCCGCCACGCCGCGCACGCCGGTGAAGCTGGTGCGCACCAGCTGCGCCGCCTGTTTCGCGGTGATGCGCATGCCGTGGAGCAGTTGGCGGGCGCTGGCGTCGAGGGTTCCCGCAGCGACCGAGAGGTTGACCAGGCTGATCTGCGCGGCGGCGCTGAGCTGGTTGACGCGCAGACCGGCTTCCTGGGCCAGGCGCTCCTGCAGCACGTCGGCGGTGCCCTCGACCCAGACGCTGACGGTGATGACGCTGTGCGCCAGCTTCGGGTCGAGCACCGCCAGGCTCAGTAGCCCGTGCTGGATGACCGGCCGCACCCAGCGCCTGGACGCGCTCACCTCGGCATCAAATTCGCGCAGGCCCAGGAGCATGCGTTCGCGGGCCTTGGCGGTCTGCGCGCTGGCCTTGTGCTGCAGCTCGCGCAGGTGGGCACTCTGCAGGGCGTAGTACTCGCTGAGCTTCATCTGCACCTGCAGCTCGATCAGTTGCACGCCGTTGTACAGCCACTGGCTGGCGCTGTTCAGGCGCATCACGGCGCGCTGCACGCCGGGCGGCAGCAGGGGCTTCAGGCGCAGGCTGGCGCCATTGATCGCGCCTTGCGTCTCGGCGATGGCCTGGCGCAGGGTGTCGCGCAGGTTCAAGCCGGCATCGTCACTGGCGATGATCTTGCTCAGCGCCCCGTAGAGTTTCTCGCTGTCGCCCCAGTCGGTGGGATCGGTGGTGGAGAAACTGGGCAGCAGCGCGGCGAGCAGGGCCCGGTCGCGCAGGAGCACGGCGCGGTAGGGCGGGCTGTTGGGATCCTGCAGCCAGCGCTGCCACAGCGCCGCGCTGCTGCCCGGGGCAGGGGCGCGGGCTTCGCCGTCCGCGTCGGGGGCCTCGGTAACGCCGCCAGCCAGGCACAGGGCCATGCTCTTGCTGTAGGCGATGCCGGACTCGCGGTCGTCGCCGTCGTAGTCGTGTTCCTCGATGGCGTGGAACAGGCTGCTGTCGCAGAGTTGGGTGTAGGCCTGGGTGTTCAGGTCGATGTAGCGCTGGTACTCGGCTTCCTGGCGCTCGTACTCGGCCTGGAAGCCTGCGCGTAGGGGCTCGTGGTAGCGCTCCTCGAGCCGGGCGACGCCGTCCCGAGCGCGCCGTTCGACCTCGCGCTGGCGCTCGACCTGCGGGTCGACGAACACCGGCGGGCCATCGCCGCTGTGGGGCTCGAAGGACGGGGTCTGCTGCTCGGCCCAGGGCCATTGCATGGCGCGCAGGGTCAGCAGGATCTGCGAGGTCTGCAGCTGATAGGCGCGCAGCGGGTCCTCGCGCCATTGCTGGCGCCGGGCGATCCAGTTGAGGCGCTGGTGGTTGTACTCCTGGACCAGGCCGACGGTGTCGTCGAGCACCAGGGCGAGCACGCCGTGTTCGAGCTGGTGGCGGGCAATGGCGTTGATCAGGTAGCCGCGGGTAGCGGTCTGGCGCAGCAGGCGGCTGTGAAAGCCATGGACACTGTCGAAGGCGCCGGGCAGTTGCTGGTTGTACTCGAAGACCTCGCGGTCCACCTGCAGCTCGCTGAGGGTCATGGCCATGCCCACCTGGGCGGGGTCGCTGCGGGCGAGGGCGAGGTCCAGCACCTGGAAGCGATCGGGAGGGGTCTTGGCGTTGCGATAGGCATTCAGCACGCTGGGCGGCCAGGCGTCGCTGCTGAAGGCGATCCAGGCGGTGGAGAAGGCCTCGGTGTCGACGGTGAGGAAGGAAGAGGGGATGTCGTGGTTTTCGCCCAGGCACTGGCGGGCGAGCAGACGCGGTGGTGCGGGTGGCGGCTCGAGGGGGTTGAAGCGGCGCAGGTGGGCCTCGTCGGTGACTTCGTAGGCGTACCAGATGCGCTGGTCGAGCAGGACATACAGGTAGCCGGTGCGCAGGGTGCGCAGACCCATGCGGGTGGCGACCTGATCGCCGCCGGCCAGGGGGTGACGGTAGGCCGGGCGCAGGTCCGGGACCAGGGCCCGGCGCAGGGGCAGGATGGGCAGGCCCTTGCGTTCGCAGGCCTGGCACTGGTCGTGGGGCAGGACGGATTCGGCGATGACGTGGGCGATTCGCTTGCTGAGGGTCATGGGCGTTTTCCGGAATGTGGCAGGTTGGCTGCACATACCGCCGCATCGAGCATCTGGATAGGCGATATCTGCTCTGGATCGTCGGACAGTTGCGAGCGACGGTTACGCAGAGCAGAAACACTAGCGAGGAACGGGTTCTCGATGGGTAACAGGGCTTCCCAAATCCGTGTAGGACGTTTCTCTAACTGTCCATTTGGGCCTGATTTGGCAGCGTTTTGTTACAGCTAAAGGGATTCCTGGGAACTCTCATCGTGCGTCAGGAGGGTTATCCGCAAGCAGATCAATACCCTTGTCGATCCAGGCAGTCCTAAATCTATGACATCAGCCATTCGATCAGGCTGGCCATTTGCAGGCATATCAGGAGTAGGAGCGCTCCGCGCCCCTATCCCTGGGAGGACGGGATTCCTAAAGAAGACAGTTGCCCTGAGGCACGGTCTAGCGAGCGCTGCGATAACGCATCCGCGTCCCGAACTTCACCGACATCAGGATTTCGTCGGCGCTGAGTTCGGCCGGGAAGTAGGTCCCGGAGATCTGCGCATGGGCGAGGCTCGCGCCCTCCAGGCCGTTCTCGCGCAGGTCGAGCCCGCGCAGGTCGGCGGCGCGAAAGTACGCGTCGGTGAAGTCGATGCCGCGCACGTCCAGGTCGCGCAGGTCCAGGCCGCGGAAATCACCGCCTCGAAAGTCGATAGTCGAATCGCTGGGTTTTTCGCGGTTGAACGCCGCGATCTTCTCGTCGCGGATCATCGAGTACAGGACGTTGTCCAGCTGACGGGGCTGATTCATGGCGGCGCCTCCTCCGTGGGGTGTGATGATATTGTAATGACATCACTGGAGGGGCGCCGGACTTCAGGCGTGAACTGTCGACTGCTTCACGCCTTGCGGGTCAAAGGCCGGGCAGGTGCTGGCGGATCTGCTCGATCAGTTGGTCCATGCTGGCGCTTTCCTGGGTGTTCACGCGCTTGCTGTGCTTCTGCTCCTCGGCATCCAGCGGGTCGCGGCTGGCTTGCTGCGCCTGGATCACTTCCAGGGTGGCGTCCGAAGGGTCGATGGCTTCGGCCTGGCGCTGGGCCAGCCAGCTGGCGATCACCGCGTCGGGGGCCTGGCAGTCGAGAATCAGGAATGGCGCGCCGGTCTTGTTGGCCACGTCCGCCGCCGCCTTGCGCTGCTGCTGCTTGAGGTAGGTGGCGTCGAGCACCACCGGGAAGCCGGCGCGCAGGATGATCGCCGCCAGCTCATGCAGGCGCTTGTAGGTGGCAACGCTGGCCTCCTTGTCGTAGATGCCTGCCTCGAGCTGGCCGGCGTTGTCTGCCGATTGCTTGCCGAACAGGCGCTTGCGCTCGACATCCGAACGCACCCGGATTGCGCCCAGCGCTTCGACCAGGCGCATGGCCACGTGGCTCTTGCCCACCGCCGAGACGCCCTCGGTAATGGCCAGCAGGCGCGAGGGAATGGCGCTGTAGCTTTCGGCCAGGTTGGCGTAGTTGCGGTAGGTGCGCAGGGTGGTGGCGCGCTGCACGCCGTCGGCGTCGGGCGACAGGCTGAACAGCGCGACCTTGGCCCGCACCAGGGCGCGGTAGGCCTTGTAGAAGTTCAGCAGCTCCAGACCTTCGTAGTCACCGGTCAGCTCCAGGTATTGGCTGATGAAGCGTCGCGACAGGCACTTCAGGCCGCGGTCCTCGAGGTCCATGGCCAGGAAGCCGACGTCGGCGTAGACGTCGGTCAGGCGGAACGGCTCGTTGAACTCGATGCAGTCGAAGATCACCACCTTGCCGTCGATCAGGGTGGCGTTGCCCAGGTGGATATCGCCGTGGCACTCACGGATGAAACCATCGGCCTTGCGCGCCTCGAGCAGACCATGCAGGCGCTTGAAGCTGTCCTGGGCCCAGGCCTGCAGGTTGTCCAGTTGCTGCAGGTCGGCCTTGTCGGTCAGGAACGGGCGGATCTGCTCGAAGTTCTGCTCCACCGGCGCCATGACCGCGTCCGGGGTGCCCAACGGATGGTCGACTGGCACTTTCGGCGCCTGCAGGTGGAACTCGGCGATCTGCCGGGCCATCTGGTCGATGTGACCGGCGTTCAGCTCGCCGTTGGCCTGCAGGGTGCTGAGCATCTGGTCCTGAGGGAACTGGCGCATCTTCAGCGCGTACTCGATCGCCGGGCCTTCGCCGCCGATCTGCGGGGCCTCGACGCTGCCGGTGATCGGCAGCACTTCCAGGTACAGGCCTTCGGTCAGGCGCTGGTTCAGCCGCAGCTCTTCGTTACAAAAATGCCCGCGCTGGTCGAGGCCGGTGAAGTCGAGGAAGCCGAAGTTCATCGGCTTCTTGATCTTGTAGGCGTACTCGCCGGTGAGCAGAACCCAGGAGATATGCGTCTCGATGAGCTGGAAGCCCGCGACAGGGTGCGGATAGAGGGCGGGGTTCTGCAGCGCGCTGATCAGGGCTTGGCTCACGGATCATCCTTCAGGGGTCAGGGAATTCGAATCGGACATTATGGTCAATGGTGCCGTCCCTGCAAACCGCCGTAGGCGTCTGCCCCCCTTTTCCAAAGTGCGTATAATCCGCCGCCATGACACGTACCCGAAATTCCCGCACCTCTAAAAAACGCCCGACCGGCCGCGCCCGCGCCTGGCTGGGCTGGGCGCTCAAGCTCAGCCTGGTCGGCCTGGTGGTGATCGCCGGCTTCGCGGTTTACCTCGATGCGACCGTCCAGGAGAAGTTCTCCGGCAAGCGCTGGACCATCCCGGCCAAGGTGTATGCCCGGCCGCTGGAGCTGTTCGTCGGCCAGAAGCTGAGCAAGAACGACTTCCTCACCGAACTCGATGCCCTGGGCTATCGCCGGGAAGGCGTGGCCAATGGCCCGGGCGCCGCGTCGGTCAATGGCAACAACGTCGACCTCAACACCCGTGGTTTCCAGTTCTACGAGGGCATGGAGCCGGCGCAGTTCGTGCGCGTGCGCTTCTCCGGCGACTATGTCGCGGGCCTCAGCGGCGCCAATGGCGGCAAGCTCGACGTGGTGCGCCTCGAGCCGTTGATGATCGGCGGCATCTACCCGAAGAACCTCGAAGACCGCATCCTGATCAAGATCGACCAGGTGCCGCCGTACCTGGTGGAAACCCTGATCGCCACCGAAGACCGCGACTTCTACAGCCATTTCGGCGTGTCGCCCAAGTCCATTGCCCGGGCCGTCTGGGTCAACACCTCTTCGGGCGCCATGCGCCAGGGCGGCAGTACCCTGACCCAGCAGTTGGTGAAGAACTTCTTCCTCACCAACGAGCGCAGTCTCAGTCGCAAGCTGACCGAAGCGATGATGTCGGTGCTGCTGGAAGTGCACTATGACAAGCGTGAAATCCTCGAGGCCTATCTGAACGAAGTGTTCATCGGCCAGGACGGCCAGCGCGCGGTGCACGGCTTCGGCCTTGCCAGCCAGTTCTTCTTCAGCCAGCCGCTGCAGGAACTCAAGCTGCACCAGATCGCCTTGCTGGTGGGCATGGTCAAGGGCCCGTCCTACTACAACCCACGCCGTCACCCCGAGCGCGCCCTGCAACGGCGCAACCTGGTGCTCGACCTGCTCGCCGAGCAGGGCGTGGCCACCCAGGAGGTGGTCGATGCAGCGAAGAAGATGCCGCTGGGCGTGACCAAGCGCGGCAGCCTGGCCGACAGCTCGTTCCCGGCCTTCCTCGACCTGGTCAAGCGCCAGCTGCGCCAGGATTACCGCGACGAAGACCTGACCGAAGAAGGCCTGCGCATCTTCACCAGTTTCGACCCGATCCTGCAGATGAAGGCCGAGACCGCCATGAGCGAGACCTTCAAGCGCCTGGCCGGGCGCAAGGGCGCCGACGAAGTGGAGTCGGCGATGGTCGTCACCAACCCCGAAACCGGTGAGGTGCAGGCGCTGATCGGCAGCCGCCAGTCGGGCTTCGCCGGCTTCAACCGCGCCATCGACGCCGTGCGGCCGATCGGCTCGCTGGTCAAGCCGGCGGTCTACCTGACCGCGCTGGAGCAACCGAGCAAGTTCACCCTGACCAGCTGGGTGCAGGACGAGCCGTTCTCGGTCAAGGGTGCCGACGGCCAGGTGTGGCGCCCGCAGAACTACGATCGCCGCCCGCACGGCACCATCTACCTGTACCAGGGCCTGGCCAACTCCTACAACCTGTCGACCGCCAAGCTCGGCCTGGAAGTGGGCGTGCCCAACGTGATCAAGACCATCGGTCGGCTCGGCGTACAGGTTGACTGGCCGGCATTCCCGTCGATGCTGCTGGGCGCCGGCGGCATGTCGCCGATGCAGGTCGCGACCATGTACCAGACCATCGCCAACGGCGGCTTCAACACGCCGATGCGCGGTATCCGCAGCGTGCTCACCGCCGAAGGCGAGCCGCTCAAGCGCTACCCGTTCCAGATCCAGCAGACCTTCGACCCGGGTTCGATCTACCTGGTGCAGAACGCCATGCAGCGGGTGATGCGCGAAGGCACCGGCCGCTCGGTGTACAGCGTGCTACCAAGCTCGCTGACCCTGGCGGGCAAGACCGGTACCAGCAACGACTCGCGCGACAGCTGGTTCTCCGGCTTCAGCCAGGACTTGCTGGCGGTGGTCTGGCTGGGCCGCGACGACAACGGCAAGACGCCGTTCACCGGTGCCACCGGCGCGCTGCAGGTGTGGACCAGCTTCATGAAGAAGGCCGACCCGCTGCCGCTGGACATGCCGCAGCCGGACAACGTGGTGCAGGCCTGGATCGATCCTTACAGCGGCCAGGGTTCCGACGGCAGCTGTCCGGGAGCGGTGCAGATGCCGTATATTCGTGGCAGTGAACCACCCGCTGGCGCCACCTGTGGTGGCGAGCAGAACCCGGCCGAAGAGGTGATGGACTGGGTCAAGGGCTGGATGAATTGAGCGCGAGCTTCTGAAGAGGGTGTGAAGTGAACAAGTGGTGGATTCCTGCCGTGGCGGCAGTGACCGTGCTGCACGGCTGTGCCAGCGTCCCGCGTGGCAACATTCCGGTGGTCGATTCGAGCACCCGGGTCTCCAACAGCGAGCGCGTCTCGGCCAACCGCACGTCGGCCTATCCGACCAGCGGCGGCAGCAGCCAGGCCCGGTCGTTGCCGGAAGACTCCGGCGTCACCGTGATGATCCCGCAAGGGACCGGCGGCGCGCCGATCCAGTCGTTCCCGGCAGGTACCGGCCCGGCACCGATCAGCACTGGGCCGATCACCCCGGGTCCGGTCAGCAGCGGCCCGATCAGCACCAACCCCAACCCGATCGCCGACGAGCCCTTCGACATCGCCTCGATGAGCAATCCGGCGCCGGTCACCAGCGCGCCCACCGGGATTCCGCGGGGCAACGTCTCCGGCGGCGGCCTGTCCGCCGACGAACAGCTCGACGGCCCGGTGCTGGCGCTGCTGACCACCGCCCAGCAGCAGCAGGGCAGTGGCGACTTCAACGGCGCCGCGTCGAGCCTGGAGCGTGCCCAGCGCATTGCCCCGCGTGAGCCGCAGGTGCTGTTCCGCCTGGCCCAGGTGCGCCTGTCGCAGGGCGACGCCGCGCAGTCCGAGCAACTGGCGCGGCGCGCCCTGACCTACGCCAATGGTCGCCCCGACCTGCAGGCGCAGCTGTGGAACACCATCGCCCAGGCCCGCGAGAAGCAGGGTGACAGTGCCGGCGCGGCCCTGGCGCGGCAGAAGGCGCGGGTCAACCTGTGATGGAACAGCGCATTCTCGATATCGCCGACCATCTGCTGCTGATCGAGCGCGAGCTCAAGGTCCAGGGCTGGTGGAGTGATGCCGCACCCAGCGCCGAGGCGCTGGCCAGCGTGGTGCCGTTCGCCGTCGACAGCATGGCCTTCGAACAGTGGCTGCAGTGGATCTTCCTGCCGCGGATGACGCTCATTCTCGAGCACGGCCACCCGCTGCCCAATGCCTCGGGCATCCTGGTGATGGCCGAGACGGTGTTTGTCGACCGTCCGGAACAAAGCCGCGAGCTACGGCGCCTGTTGGCAGAATTCGACCAATTGATCAGCCCCTCCGCCTGATTTCTTCTCTTTTTCCATCAAGGGCCGCAGATTGTGGCCCTTTTTTATGGAAATCTTCTTAAATCTGCTGCTGGGCACCTTTTTAGTGGTTGCAGCAATTCATCTTGCGGAAAAATTGGCAATAATTTTTCTTGACTTGTGCGCGCCGAATCACAAGAATCCAGATTCCGCTGTAGAGGGACTGCCAGAAGCAGACCCGCTAAGCAGATCATGAGGCGCACACCCGCGCCGACTTGTAACACCCCGCAACGCGTTACCTCGCGCTGGGTGGGAAGGCCCGCAACACACCAGGGCACTCCCAATACTTGCTCAGTCAGTGCTGACGTTCGCTCATGCTCTGCTTGGCAGTAAACCTATTAAGACCCGCTCAGTGAGGGCGGTATTCTGGCGTTTTAGAGGTGAACAACGTGGAGCTTTTATCTGGCGCTGAGATGGTCGTCCGCTTCTTGCGTGACGAAGGCGTTAAGCACATCTACGGGTACCCTGGTGGTGCTCTCCTTCATGTTTACGATGCCCTGTTCAAGGAACCGGAAGTCCAGCACATCCTGGTCCGCCACGAGCAGGCTGCCACCCATATGGCGGACGGTTACGCCCGTGCCACCGGCAAGGCCGGCGTGGTACTGGTGACTTCCGGCCCGGGCGCGACCAATGCCATCACCGGCATTGCCACCGCCTACATGGATTCCATTCCGATGGTCATCCTGTCTGGCCAGGTGCCCAGCACCATGGTCGGCACCGACGCGTTCCAGGAAACCGACATGATCGGTATCTCCCGGCCGATCGTGAAGCACAGCTTCATGATCAAGCACGCTTCGGAAATCCCCGAAGTCCTGAAAAAAGCCTTCTATCTTGCGCAGTCCGGCCGTCCCGGCCCGGTAGTGGTCGACATTCCAAAAGATATGACCAACCCGGCCGAGAAGTTCGAGTACATCTACCCGAAAAAGGTCAAGCTGCGTTCGTATAGCCCGGCTGTTCGTGGTCACTCCGGGCAGATCCGCAAGGCGGCCGAGATGCTCCTGGCGGCCAAGCGCCCGATCGTCTACTCCGGCGGTGGCGTGATCCTCGGCGGCGGCTCCGAAGCCCTCACCGAAATCGCCAAGACGCTGAACCTGCCGGTCACCAACACCCTGATGGGCCTCGGTGGCTTCCCGGGCACCGATCGCCAGTTCCTCGGCATGCTCGGCATGCACGGCAGCTATACCGCCAACATGGCCATGCACCACGCCGACGTGATCTTCGCCGTCGGTGCGCGTTTCGACGACCGCGTGGTCAACGGCCCGGCCAAGTTCTGCCCGAACGCCAAGATCATTCACATCGACATCGACCCAGCGTCGATCTCCAAGATGATCAAGGCCGACGTGCCGATCGTCGGCCCGGTCGAGAGCGTGTTGAGCGAGATGCTCACCATCCTCAAGGAAATCGGCGAGCAGCCTGACAAGGCGGCGCTGGATGCCTGGTGGAAGCAGATCGACGAATGGCGCGGCGACGGTGCGCTGTTCCCCTACGACAAGGGCGACGGCAACCTCATCAAACCGCAACAGGTGATCGAGACCCTGTGCGAAGTGACCAACGGCGATGCCTTCGTCACCTCCGACGTGGGCCAGCACCAGATGTTCGCGGCACAGTACTACCGCTTCAACAAACCCAACCGCTGGATCAACTCCGGCGGCCTGGGCACCATGGGCTTCGGTTTCCCGGCGGCCATGGGCGTCAAGCTCAACTTCCCCGACCAGGACGTGGCCTGCGTTACCGGTGAAGGCAGCATCCAGATGAACATCCAGGAGCTGTCCACCTGCATGCAGTACGGCCTGCCTGTGAAGATCGTCAACCTGAACAACGGTGTGCTGGGCATGGTCCGCCAATGGCAGGACATGGCCTACAACGGTCGCCACTCGCACTCCTACGTCGAGTCGCTGCCGGACTTCGTCAAGCTGGCCGAGGCCTATGGCCATGTGGGCATCCGCATCACCAGCCTGAAAGACCTCAAGCCGAAACTGGAAGAGGCTTTCGCGATGAAGGACCGCCTGGTGTTCATCGACATCGCGGTCGACCGGACCGAGCACGTCTATCCGATGCAGATCAAGGACGGCTCGATGCGTGACATGTGGCTGAGCAAGACGGAGCGTACCTGATATGCGGCACATCATCTCTTTGCTGCTGGAAAACGAACCCGGTGCCTTGTCTCGCGTGGTCGGCCTGTTCTCCCAGCGCAACTACAACATTGAAAGCCTGACCGTGGCACCGACCGAAGACCCGACCCTGTCGCGTCTGACGCTGACCACCGTTGGCCATGACGAGGTGATCGAGCAGATCACCAAGAACCTGAACAAGCTGGTCGAAGTGGTCAAGCTTGTCGACCTGTCGGAAAGCGCCCACATCGAGCGCGAGCTGATGCTGGTCAAGGTCAAGGCCACCGGTGCCCAGCGCGCCGAAATCAAGCGCACCACGGATATCTTCCGTGGCCAGATCGTCGACGTGACCGCCAGCGTGTACACCGTGCAACTGAGTGGCACCAGCGACAAGCTGGACAGCTTCATCCAGGCCATCGGCACCGCATCGATTCTCGAAACCGTGCGCAGTGGCGTCACCGGCATTGCCCGTGGCGACAAAGTGCTCAGCATCTAACTTCAAAAACTAGCGATGGCTCCGCTGGGGCCGAGATATAACAGGGGTATTTCATGAAAGTTTTCTACGATAAAGACTGCGACCTTTCCATCATCCAGGGCAAGAAAGTCGCCATCATCGGTTACGGTTCGCAAGGTCACGCCCAGGCGTGCAACCTGAAGGACTCCGGTGTGGACGTTACCGTCGGTCTGCGTAAAGGTTCGGCTACCGTTGCCAAGGCAGAAGCCCACGGCCTGAAAGTGGCTGACGTGGCTACCGCCGTCGCCGCTGCCGACCTGGTCATGATCCTCACCCCGGACGAATTCCAGGGCCAGCTGTACAAGAACGAGATCGAGCCGAACATCAAGAAGGGCGCCACCCTGGCCTTCTCCCACGGCTTCTCGATCCACTACAACCAGGTCGTTCCGCGTGCCGACCTCGACGTGATCATGATCGCGCCGAAGGCTCCGGGCCACACCGTGCGCTCCGAGTTCGTCAAGGGCGGTGGTATCCCTGACCTGATCGCCATCTACCAGGACGCCTCGGGCAACGCCAAGAACGTCGCCCTGTCCTACGCCGCTGGCGTCGGTGGCGGCCGTACCGGCATCATCGAAACCACCTTCAAGGACGAGACCGAAACCGACCTGTTCGGTGAGCAGGCCGTTCTGTGCGGCGGTACCGTCGAGCTGGTCAAGGCCGGTTTCGAAACCCTGGTCGAAGCGGGCTACGCCCCGGAAATGGCCTACTTCGAGTGCCTGCACGAGCTGAAGCTGATCGTCGACCTCATGTACGAAGGCGGTATCGCCAACATGAACTACTCGATCTCCAACAACGCCGAGTACGGTGAGTACGTCACCGGCCCTGAAGTCATCAACGAAGAATCCCGCAAGGCCATGCGCAATGCCCTCAAGCGCATCCAGGACGGCGAGTACGCGAAGATGTTCATCAGCGAAGGCGCCACCAACTATCCTTCGATGACCGCCAAGCGCCGCAACAACGCCGCCCACGGCATCGAAATCATCGGCGAGCAACTGCGTTCGATGATGCCGTGGATCTCGGCCAACAAGATCGTCGACAAGACCAAGAACTGAGTCTTGCGTCGATAAATGAAAAACGCGGCTTCGGCCGCGTTTTTTCGTTTGCGCGGTCAGCTTCTGGTATAAAGCGACCAGTGGCTCGCTGTTAGAACGGTTTTGCCGAGCCCATGTCGAACATATTCCACCCTGTTGCAAGGTACTTTTCATGAGCGAACGTCCCGAAGAGCCGAACAAGCCCTCCGACGCCGAAAGCCTGCTACCTGTCGATGAGCACGTTGAAGAAGGTCACGACGCCGAAGGGCGCAAGGTGCGTCACCGCGGTATCTATCTGCTGCCCAACCTGTTCACCACCGCGAACCTGTTCGCCGGCTTCTATTCCATCATCAGCTCGATGAGCGCGCAGAGCGCCCTGAGCGCGGGTGATCCACGGGAGGCGAGCAAGTATTTCGCCTTCGCCGCCATCGCGATCTTCGTCGCCATGGTCCTCGACGGCCTCGACGGCCGCGTGGCGCGCATGACCAATACGCAAAGTGCCTTCGGTGCCGAGTACGACTCGCTGTCGGACATGGTCGCCTTCGGCGTGGCGCCGGCGTTGCTGGCGTTCGGCTGGGCCCTGGGCGACATGGGCAAGGTCGGCTGGATGGTCGCCTTCATCTATGTGGCTGGCGCTGCGCTGCGCCTGGCACGCTTCAATACCCAGGTCGGCACCGCCGACAAGCGTTACTTCATCGGCCTGGCCAGCCCGGCGGCGGCCGGCGTGGTGGCCGGTACCGTCTGGGCGTTCAGCGACTACGGCATCCAGGGCTCCAAGCTGTCGTTCCTGGTGGCGCTGCTGGTGGCAGCCGCGGGCATGCTGATGGTCAGCAACATCAAGTACAACAGCTTCAAGGAACTCGACCTCAAGGGCCGCGTGCCCTTTGTCGCGATCCTGGCCGTGGTGCTGGTGTTCGCCGTGGTGTTCAGCGACCCGCCGCGCATCCTGCTGCTGATCTTCCTCGCCTATGCCGCGTCGGGGCCGATCCAGTTCCTGTTGCGGGCGCGCCGTCGTAAATCCTGACAAGGATTTAATCGCGGAATAACCTGCCGGCTCCATAGTCTTACGTGTACATCAGTGACCCGTACTGTGGAGCCGCCATGCTCATCAAGCTTCCCCGATCCAGCGACTGCAAGTCGTCCGAGATCACCCCCGAAGATTTCTACCTCTCCCGTCGCAAGCTGCTGGGCGCCAGTCTTGCAGGTGCAGCCCTGGGTGCTTTGCCCCGGTTGGGCGCCGCGGCGGAGGTTTCCCGCTATGCCGATGTCGAGGCGGGCAGCGCGCCGGGCTGGTTCACCGATAAGCTCGGCGCCACGCGCTGGCAGGCGGTTACCGTCAGCGGTGAGACGATCACGCCGTTCAAGGACGCCACCCACTACAACAACTTCTACGAGTTCGGGCCCGACAAGGGCGATCCGGCGGCCAATGCCGGCAGCCTGAAGACTGAGCCCTGGAGCCTGGTGGTGGATGGCGAGGTGGCCAAGCCCGGGCGCTATGCGCTGGAGGACTTCGTCAAGCCTTACCAGCTCGAGGAGCGGATCTACCGCCTGCGCTGCGTGGAGGCTTGGTCGATGGTGATTCCCTGGTTGGGCTTCCCCTTGGCTCAGGTGCTAAAGCAGGTCGAGCCAACCTCGAAAGCGCGCTATATCCGTTTCGAAACCCTGGAAGACCCGAAGAGCATGCCCGGCCAGCGGTCCGGCTTTGCCCTGATCGACTGGCCGTATGTGGAGGGCTTGCGCCTGGACGAGGCGATGAACCCGCTGGCGATTCTGGCGGTGGGCATGTATGGCCGTGAGCTGGCCAACCAGAATGGCGCGCCGCTGCGCCTGGTGGTGCCATGGAAGTACGGATTCAAGAGCATCAAGTCGATCGTGCGCATCAGCCTGGTGGCGGAGCAGCCGCAGACCACCTGGCAGGGGCTGGCGCCGGACGAGTACGGCTTCTATGCCAACGTCAACCCGATGGTCGACCACCCACGTTGGACCCAGGCCCGGGAGCGCCGCCTGCCCAGCGGGCTGTTCAGTCCCAATGTGCGCGATACTTTGATGTTCAACGGCTATGCCGATGAAGTGGCTTCGCTCTATACCGGCCTCGACCTGCGGAAGAATTACTGATGCGTTATCCCTGGCTGCGCCTGGCGATCTTCGTGACTGGTTGCCTGTTCCCCGTGTGGTGGCTGTACGAGGCGGCCATGGGGCTGCTTGGTCCTGATCCGGGCAAGATCATGGTGGACCGTCTTGGGCAGGGGGCGCTGATCTTTCTCTTGATTACCCTGAGCATGACGCCGCTGCAGCGGCTGACGGGGTGGTCGGGGTGGATCGTGGTGCGGCGCCAGCTGGGGCTGTGGTGCTTTGCTTATATAGTGCTGCACATGACGGCGTACATGGTGTTCATCCTGGGGCTGGATTGGGGGCAGTTCGGCGTCGAGCTACGCAAGCGGCCCTACATTATTGTCGGTGCCTTGGGTTTTCTTGGTCTGCTGGCGCTGGCGGTCACCTCCAACCGGTATAGCCAGCGACGCCTTGGCGCACGGTGGAAGAAGCTGCACCGGCTGGTCTATGTGATTCTCGGGTTGGGGCTTTTGCACTTCCTGTGGATCGTGCGCTCGGACCTGAAGGAATGGGCGGTGTATGCCGCTATTGGGATCATCCTTCTGGTGCTGCGTATTCCCCCGGTGTGGCGGCGTGTTCCACGATTGGTCGGACGGGGGAGGGCGGCCT
>NZ_JBXVNN010000001.1:2872500-3470000 GCF_057284075.1 Pseudomonas sp. TE31087 | reverse complement strand
CAAGAGTTCATATCGACGGCGGTGTTTGGCACCTCGATGTCGGCTCATCACATCCTGGGGCTGAAGCCGGTCCCAAGGGTATGGCTGTTCGCCATTTAAAGTGGTACGCGAGCTGGGTTTAGAACGTCGTGAGACAGTTCGGTCCCTATCTGCCGTGGACGTTTGAGATTTGAGAGGGGCTGCTCCTAGTACGAGAGGACCGGAGTGGACGAACCTCTGGTGTTCCGGTTGTCACGCCAGTGGCATTGCCGGGTAGCTATGTTCGGAAGAGATAACCGCTGAAAGCATCTAAGCGGGAAACTTGCCTCAAGATGAGATCTCACTGGAGCCTTGAGCTCCCTGAAGGGCCGTCGAAGACTACGACGTTGATAGGTTGGGTGTGTAAGCGCTGTGAGGCGTTGAGCTAACCAATACTAATTGCCCGTGAGGCTTGACCATATAACACCCAAGCAATTTGCAAAGCGCAGATTGCGGTGGTGAAGACGAAAGAACCGAAAGTTCGCGACAAACCACAAAGATCACATATCCGAATTGGCTGGAGTATCCATCTGGATGTTCTGGCAACAGAATTTCTTGACGACCATAGAGCATTGGAACCACCTGATCCCATCCCGAACTCAGCAGTGAAACGATGCATCGCCGATGGTAGTGTGGGGTTTCCCCATGTGAGAGTAGGTCATCGTCAAGATTCATTTCGCAAAACCCCTATCTGCGCGAGCAGGTAGGGGTTTTGTCTTTTCTGCGTTCCCAAATAAACACAGTCTCCCCCTGTAGGAGCGGCCTCGCGCCGCGAAAGGGCCGCAACGCGGCCCCAGGATTTGTGCATCAAGCTGATATCGCCGGGTCTGCTACGCAGCCCTTTCGCGGCACAAGGCCGCTCCTACAGGGAGGGCGATTCGCTTGCGGAAAATGTGACCCGGCTACCGATACAGTTCCTCATAATGGCCATCTCCCACAATTCGAGTCGGAACACTAGAATAGAGCCGACGCATCCATTCAGAATGCCTTTATGCCCAACCCTGTCGATCCCGAAGCGCTCGCGCAGATGCCGCTGGACGAACTCGTGGCCTGCCACGAGTGCGACCTGCTGATGCGCAAGACCACGCTGCAAAATGACGAGAAGGCCCAGTGCCCGCGCTGCGGCTACGAGCTGTATGCCCATCGCCACAACCTGATCAACCGCAGCCTGGCCCTGGTCCTGACCGCGTTGCTGCTGTACGTGCCGGCCAACTTCCTGCCGATCATGCAGTTGCACCTGCTCGGCCAGACCTCCGACGACACCGTCTGGAGCGGTGTGCTTGGTCTGTACAACTCAGAGATGCGCGGCATCGCCGTGGTGGTGTTCCTGTGCAGCATGGCCATCCCCTTGCTCAAGCTGCTTTGCCAGCTGATGGTGCTGCTGAGCATCCGCCTGGATATCGGCCGCAGCTACGGCCTGCTGATCTATCGTATCTATCACCACCTGCGTGAGTGGGGCATGCTCGAGGTCTACTTCATGGGCGTGCTGGTGGCCATCGTCAAGCTGGTCGACCTGGCCGAACTGAGTATCGGCCTGGGCCTGTTCTGCTTCATCAGCCTGTTGCTGGTGCAGGTGTGGCTCGAGGTGGTCATGTCGCCGCACCAGATCTGGGTGGCCTTGTCGGGGGAGGATGTCCATGCGGGCGATTGATGCAGGCATCCTGGTCTGCAATGAATGTCACGAACTGAATCGCCAGGAGCCGGACAGCACCTCGCAGACCTGTACCCGCTGCGGTGCGGTGGTGCATGCCCGGCGCCCGAACAGCATCGTGCGCACCTGGGCGCTGCTGATCACGGCGATGGTGCTCTACATCCCGGCCAACGTGCTGCCGATCATGACTGTCAGCGCGCTCGGCCAGGGCAGTCCGGACACCATCATGTCCGGCGTCATCACCTTGATGAAGCATGGCATGCTGCCGATCGCCGCGGTGGTGTTCATCGCCAGCATCCTGGTGCCGACCTTCAAGCTGGTCGGCATCGCCCTGCTGCTGTACTCGGTGCAGCGCCACCAGCCGCTCTCGGCGCGCCAGCGCATCCTGATGTACCGCTTCATCGAATTCATCGGCCGCTGGTCGATGCTGGACATCTTCGTCATCGCCATCCTGGTGGCGGTGGTGAATTTCGGCCGCATCGCCAGTGTCGAAGCCAATCTGGGCGCCGTCGCCTTCGCCACCGTGGTGATCCTGACAATGCTCGCCGCTTTAACTTTCGATCCCCGACTGATCTGGGACAACACGGAGTCGGATGACGACCATGAGTGATTTGCCTACGGCTAAAACCCGCCCCGCTTCGAACTGGTCGGCTATCTGGATCCTGCCGTTGATTGCCTTGGCGATTGGCGGCTGGCTGGCCTGGAAGGCCTACAGCGATGCCGGTATCGAGATCCAGGTGCGCTTCGAGAGTGGCGAGGGCATCGTCGCCAACAAGACCGAGGTCATCTACAAGGGCATGTCGGTGGGCAAGGTCGTCGCCCTGGTGCTGGATGACAAGGGGGAAAACCGCGGGGTGGTCGCCACCATCGAGATGCGCAAGGAGGCAGGGCCGCACCTGACCAAGGGCACGCGATTCTGGCTGGTGAAGCCAAGCGTCAGCCTGGCGGGCATTACGGGACTGGAGACGCTGGTGTCGGGTAACTACATCGCCGTCGATCCGGGGGAGGGCGAGCAGACCAAGCGTTTCACCGCGCTCAAGGAGGCCCCGCCGCTGTCCGATAGCGAGCCGGGTTTGCATCTTGTCCTCAAGGCCGAGCGCCTGGGCTCGCTCAACCGTGACAGTCCGGTGTTCTACAAGCAGATCCAGGTGGGCCGGGTGAAGAGCTATCGCTTGTCCGAAGACCAGGGCACGGTGGAGATCAAGGTGTTCATCGCCCCGGCTTACGCCAGCCTGGTGCGCAAGCACACGCGGTTCTGGAACGCCAGCGGGGTCAGCATCGACGCCGACCTGTCCGGGGTCAAGGTGCGTACCGAGTCGCTGTCGAGCATCGTCGCCGGCGGTATCGCCTTCGCCACGCCGGAAAACCGCAAGGACAGCCCGCCCACCGATCCGAGCCTGCCGTTCCGCCTGTACGAAGACTTCGACGCCGCCCAGGCCGGCATCCGGGTCAAGGTCAAGCTCAGTGACTTCGAGGGGCTGCAGAAGGGCCGCACGCCGGTGCTGTACAAAGGTATCCAGGTGGGAACGCTGAAGGAACTGAAAGTCGAAGGCGACCTCTCCACTGCCATGGCCGAGCTGACCCTCGATCCGCTGGCCGAAGACTACCTGGTCGAAGGCACCCAGTTCTGGGTGGTCAAGCCGTCCATTTCGCTTGCCGGCATCACCGGCCTCGAGGCGTTGGTGAAGGGCAACTACATTGCCGTGCGCCCGGGTGAGCCAGGTGCCAAGCCGCTGCGCGAGTTCGAGGCGCGCCCTAAGGCGCCGCCGCTGGACCTCAAGGCGCCAGGCCGGCACATGGTGCTGTTCGCCGATACCCTGGGCTCGCTGGAAGTGGGCAGCCCGGTGATGTATCGCCAGGTGCGCGTGGGTAGCGTGCAGAGCTACCAGTTCGCCCGCAACAGCAAGCGCATCCTGATCGGGGTGCACATCGAGAAGGAATACGAGAACCTGGTCAACGGCTCCTCGCGCTTCTGGAATGCCAGTGGCATCACCCTGACCGGCGGTCTCTCGGGGATCCAGGTCAAGAGCGAGTCGTTGCAGACGCTGATGGCTGGTGGCATCGCCTTCGATACGCCGAAACCGGATGTGCCGCTCAAGCGCCGTATCCCGCGCTTCCGCCTGCATGAAAGCCAGGATGCGGCCAACCGTGCCGGTACCTTGGTCACCATTCGCGTGGAGCGCGCCGAGGGCCTGAAACCGGGCACGCCGATCCGCTTCCGTGGGCTGGATGTGGGCAGTGTCGAGAGTGTCGACCTGACCGCCGACCTGCAGGCCGTGGTGCTGCGTGCACGGATCACCCAGGCGGCCGAGCGCATCGCCCGTGCCGGCACCCAGTTCTGGGTGGTCAAGCCGGCCTTGGGCCTGGTGCGTACCCAGAACCTCGACACGCTGATCGGTGGCCAGTACCTGGAGGTGCTGCCGGCGCTCAAGGACAAGGGGCCGCAGCGTGACTTCATCGCCCTGAGCGATGCGCCGGAAGTGAAAGGCGAGGAGGTCGGCCTGCCGCTGACCCTGAGCGCGGCGCGCCGTGGCTCGATCAAGCCGGGTGTACCGGTGACCTACCGCGAGGTCACGGTCGGCAGGGTCACCGGCTTCGAGCTGGGCCAGACCGCCGACCGGGTACTTATCCACATCCTGATCGAGCCGCGCTATGCCGGGTTGGTACGCGGCGGCAGCCGCTTCTGGAACAGCAGCGGCTTCGGCTTCGACTGGGGCCTGTTCAAGGGCGCCACGGTGCGCACCGAGTCGGTGGAGACCCTGATCGAGGGTGGGATTGCCTTCGCCACGCCGGACGGCGAGCAGATGGGCAACCCGGCGCGGCCGCAGCAGACCTTCGCCTTGTTCGACAAGCCCGAGGATGCCTGGCTGGAGTGGGCACCGAAGATCCAGATCGGCAAGTGATGCATGCCGGGCCGCCCGCCTGGGTGGCCCTGCTGTGCGGGAGGGCGCGCGCCAGCCATGAAACCCATTCACCTCACCCTGGTCTGCCACGCCCGCACCGAGGCGCAGCGGGTGGGCCGCTTCGCGTTCGATGACGAGCCGCTGCGTGATCCTTCGGCGCCGCTATCGACAACCGCCCGTTGCCTCACCGCGCCGGAGCTGCGTGCCCGGCAGACGGCCGAGGGCCTGAACGCGACTGTCGATGAGGGGCTGCGCGACTGCGACCTGGGCAAGTGGAAGGGCCTGCCTCTCAAGCAACTGGACGAAGACGCCCTCCAGGCCTGGCTGTCCGACCCGCATGCCACGCCGCATGGCGGTGAGTCGATCGCCGCCTTGTGCGAGCGCGTCGCCATCTGGATGGACAGCGCCCTGTTGCCTGGCCAGTGGCTCGCCATCACCCATCCCTTTGTCATCCGCGCGGCGATGCTGCATGCGTTGGCTGCGCCCCTGGCGTCCTTCCAGCGGATCGATGTGCCGCCCCTGGCCGAGGTGCGCTTCAGCCATTGCGGCCAGTGGCGCTTGCAACTGGCTTAACGGCGAATCAACGCCGGTACGGCGCGGATGTAGATCAACTCGCTGACCAGCTCCACCAAGGTCTGGGTAATCACCGCCGCCGCCGCCAGCGCCCGGATCGGCTCCGGCAACGCCAGCGCCAACGGCAGCACCACCAGCGAATTGCGCGTGGCGGCACTGAAAGTCACCGCCCGGGCCTCGCCTGTGGATAACCGCAACAGCCGCGCCGCGAGCAATCCGAGCAGCGGTGCCAGCAGGGCGAAGCCGGCATACACCGGCAGCACCGGCAGCAGGTCGTCGAGACGGGTGGCCACCACGCCGATCTGCGAAGCGATCACCACCACCAGTACCAGCGCCATGGCCGGCACCGGCAGCCAGGCCCAGGCATCGTTCCACTTCGCGACCAGGGTCGAGCGCCGCGCCCCGGCGCTGCTGGCGACAGCCAGCAACAGCGGCAGAACGATCAACAGCACGAACGCCTCGATAAAGGGCACCAGCGAGATTTCCACGCTACCGGCGCCTTCGAGCATCAGCGCCAGGTACAAGGGCAGCAGCGCCAGTTGCACCAGCAGCAGCACCGGCGTGGCGGCAAGGGTCAGGCGCGAGTCACCTTTACCGATATGGGTGAACACCACCACGTAGTCGATGCAGGGCGTCAGCAGCACCAGCAAGGCGCCGACCAGCACGGCGGGGTGTTCGACCAGGCCACGAGTGCCGGCCCACACCAACAGCGGCACCAGCACGAAGTTGGCCAGCAGCAGCGCGCCCATGAAACGCCGCTTGCCCAGGCCCGCGCGCAGGTCGAGGAAAGGGATCTGCAGGAACATCGCGTACATCAGCACGGCGATGGCCGGGGTCACCAGCGCCGCCAGTGGGGCGGTGGCGCCCGGTGCCAGCAGGCCGAGGGCGGCGGCCAGCGCCACGGCGACAAAATAGAAGGGGATCTGGTTGCGTTCGAGTTGATCTCTGTCCACGGTGTCCTGGCATTTCCGACTGATTTGCTGGGTTGGGCAGGGTACTATCTGGCGCAGTCCATAGGGAGTGATTCGATGCGAATTCTAGTGGTCGGTGCGAGCAAGGGATTGGGACGGGCGCTGGTACAGGGCCTGGGTGGCGTAGGCGATACGCTGGTCGGTGTATCGCGCACCCGGCCGGCGGCGTTGCCGGGCGCGGTACGCTGGATCGAGGCCGACCTCGGCCAGCCGCGCCAGGCCGCCGCGATCATCCACGAGGCGGTGTCCGGGGACGGGCTGGATGTGCTGGTCTACAACGTCGGGATCTGGGAGGCGCGGGCCTTTGACGAGGGCTACAGCTTCCTCGACGACGACGAGGCGCAGATCGAGCGCATGGTCGACACCAACATCACCGCGCCGCTGCTGTTGATCAAGCGCCTGCTGCCGGTACTGCTGCAAAGCCCCCGGCCACGGATCATTCTTACCGGTTCGACCTCGGGCCTGCCTGGTAGCGGGCGGCCAGAGGTGACTTTTGGCGCCAGCAAGTTCGGCCTGCGCGGCATTGCCGAGGCGCTGCGCGAAGGCTTCCGCGACCAGGGCCTGGGCGTGAGTTGCCTGAACCTCGGCTACCTGAACACCGAGGACGGCCTGGATGTGCCGCTGGCCCAGGCCGAGCGACGCGGGGAGGGCGCGCTGATCCCCGTGCACGATGTGGTGCAGGTGTGCCGGATGATGCTGAGCCTGTCATCTTCCAGCTACGTGCGTGACATCACCCTGCCGGCGTTGCGCGACGAACGCTTCTAACCGCGTTTGACGCCAAAGGGGCGCAGTCGCCCCTTTGGCCCAGGCTACCTGGAGCGATCGACTGGGCGGCTCAAAGCGCCCGGTCGGTCTCGTTGGTCTCCAAGGGCTTGCGCAGATCGCGCAGGCTACGCGTCACCGCCCCGGTATTGCACTTGGCCGCCGCCTGTTCCGGCGTCATGTCGCGGATGGTGCGGTAGAACAGCTCGCAGGTCTGCTTCTTCTGGGTCACCTGCCACTTGCTGGTGCAGGCCTGCAGGGTGAGCTTGGCATCGGCCTGCGGGTTGCGGCCCATGCCGGCCTGCCAGCAGGCGGCGGAGAGGTCCTGGCCCATCATCTTCAGGCCCGCGGCGTCGGCCTTGTCCTGGTCGCCGTCGTAGCTTTTCGGGTCGGCGGCGTACCAGATCGCGCTCGGATGGTTGGCGCCGAGCACGGGCACCTTGGCGCTGTCCGGCTCCGGCGCGATGCTGACCAGCCCCAGCACGTTGACCTTCGGCCCGTACTGCTGCTGGATCCACGCCCGCACCGGCGCGCCGAAGGCGACCATCGGCAAGGCGGTCTTGCCGTCGTGGGTGAGGGCCACTTCCTTGACCATCCGCACCTGGTAATCGTTGAAGTAGCTGTACACCCCTTCCAGGTCCTTGCCCGCGCTGGCCGGCGCGGCGATCGGGGCGATATCGACGATGGTCTGGTAGGCCGGGGTCTGGGTGGCCTCGACGCCGTTGAAGGTCAGAAGCTCTGCCCAGCGGTCGGTGGTGTTGGACTTCAGGTAGTCTTGATAGCGGGTCAGCGAGTAGTCCGGCGGGAAGTGCAGCAGTTCGACGCTGCGGCGGTTCTCCAGGGCCATTCCCAGGGGCAGGAACAGGTACCAGCTGTAGTCCCAGCCGCCTTTCTGGTTGAGGCGGGTGGCGCCCTGGTAGGCCAGTTCGCC
This sequence comes from Pseudomonas sp. TE31087, assembly GCF_057284075.1. Classification (NCBI taxonomy): domain Bacteria; kingdom Pseudomonadati; phylum Pseudomonadota; class Gammaproteobacteria; order Pseudomonadales; family Pseudomonadaceae; genus Pseudomonas; species Pseudomonas sp. TE31087. The sequence goes on along the minus strand of NZ_JBXVNN010000001.1, from coordinate 3,462,191 downwards.
GCTGTCGAGCAGCTTGCGCAAGGGTTCGGTATAGCTGGCCGGCACGCCGGTGATGCTGGCGTGCAACTTGTCGTTGTCGCGGTTCACCGTGACCTTGGCGTTGGCGTAGCCATCGCGCTGCACGCTCTGGGTGAGGTAGTGCTCGACAGTCTTCTCGAGTGTCCAGTCGCGGTAGCAGATCACGTTGCAGTTGTTGGGGTAGGCGAACAACCGGGTGACCCGTTGGGCGTCGCCCAGGTCGATCTGCGCGTCGGCCATGGCCAGGCCGCTGAAGGCGAGGGCGGCCAGGCCCGATACAGCAATCTTGTGCATGCTTAACTCCTTGTCAGTGGCCGCCAGGACGGCGGGCGCGCCCATGGTGGACGAAGAGGTGGGGGAATGAAAAGCGCCAGGACATGGCTATTGGCTAGCGCGTTGATCGGGCTCGGTGCAGTCCAGGCCGATGAGCGTGATGTGTGGATGTTCGCCCAATGGGCCGGGGATCACGAGAACCGCAGGTTTCGTGAAATGCTGGTGGACGCCCGGCTGTATGGCGTGGTGCCGATCCATCAGTTGCTGCGCTCGGCCTCGGACTGGCGCCAGTGCAAGGCCTCGCCCTTCGCGGTGGCGCCAGCGAGCCATTGGCCGGCGGTGCGCTCGACGCTGGCCTTGATCCAGACCCTCGACCGGCAGGGCATCCTGCGTCAGTTCGAAGTGGTGTCGGCCTACCGCGATCCCCGGCTCAATGCCTGTGCCGGCGGCGCACCGAGCAGTGCGCACATGCGCGCCTTCGCCGTCGACCTGCTGCTGCCACGCGGGGTCGACCCGAGCCCGCTGTGCCGCTTCTGGCAGCAGCACGGCCAGGCCTGGAACATGGGGTTGGGCCGTTACCCTTCGGGGCGCATCCATATCGACACGGCCGGCTATCGCACCTGGGGCGGTGACGGCAGGGCCGGTTCGTCGTTCTGCAGCAAGCCCAGATGAGCCAGGCAGGCCCGGCACTCGTCACCGACCCACTGCGCGAAACACTGGCGCTTGCTGCCGTCATCCAGTGGCTGCGGGCTGAGCAGGTGGTAGCCGGAGCCATCGCGCAGGAAGCCGTACGGCGCCTGTAGCTGACCGTTGTCCAGTTCGTCACGCACCATCAGCGCCGAGGCGATGGCCATTCCCATGCCCGCGCTGGCGGCCTGGATCGACAGGTAGAAGTGCTCGAAGTCGCTGCGCGCCGTTTGCCGGAAGTCCTGGCCACTCAGGCGCAGCCAGTTGGCCCAGGCGTCGGGGCGGGTGGCGCTGTGCAGCAGGCGCTGGTTTTTGAGATCCGGCGTGGCGACCGGGCCGATCCATTCATCGCAGATCTTCAGGCTGTGCAGCTGGCGGTCCCAGTGGAAGTCATCGCGGCGCAGGGCCAGGTCGATGCCGCCGCGGGCGAAATCCACCGGCCCGCCGGCCGCCACCAGGTGCAGTTGCAGGTCGGGGTGCCGGGCATGGAAGCGCGGCAGGCGCGGAATCAGCCAGCGCATGGCGATGGTTGGCTCGCAGGACACCACCAGCACGTTGTCGTGGGCTTGCTGGTGCAGACGCTGCACGGCGCCCTCCAGTTGCTCGAAGATCGCCTGGGTGGTGGCCTGCAGGTCGCGTCCGGCGCGGGTGAGGAAGATTGCCCGGTTGCGCCGTTCGAACAGTTCCACGCCGAGGCCTTCCTCGAGCAGGCGCACCTGGCGGCTGACGGCGCCGTGGGTGACGTGCAGGTGCTCGGCAGCGCGCACGAAGCTTTCGGTGCGGGCGGCGATGTCGAAGTAGCGAAAGGCGGTGAGGGGGGGCAGTTTCATGTGCTGGCCTGTTCCGGCCCTATCGCGGGGCAAGCCCGCTCCCACAAGTGAAGCGCGCGTGGGAGCGGGCTTGCCCCGCGATAGGCCGGTCGATTCAATGCAAATAGGTGATTAAAACTAGCAGATTAGCCTCACTATAAATCGATTTTTACCCGTTCAAGGCAACAGGATAATCCGGTCTTCCGTGAATTTTCATCGAGGATACCTGTTCGTGAACGAACTCATCGCCGTCGCCCTCTTCACCCTCCTTGCCGTCATCAGCCCCGGCGCCGACTTCGCCATGGTCACCCGCAGCAGTTATGCACAGGGCCGCAAGGCCGGTCTCGCGGCAGCGATGGGCATCGCGCTCGGCGTGCAGGTGCATGTGCTGTACACCGTGCTCGGCATCGCCGTGATCATCAGCCAGAGCCCGACCCTGTTCCTGGCCATGAAGGTGGTGGGGGCGGGCTACCTGGTGTACCTGGGCTACAAGTCGCTGACCAATACCACGCGTATAAGCCTCGACGGCCTGGCGCACAGCGAGACAAATGTGGTGAGCGCCTTGCGTACGGGCTTTCTGACCAACGCGCTCAACCCCAAGACCATGCTCTTCGTGGTCAGTGCCTACACCCAGGTGGTGCAGCCCGGCAGCCCGCTGGCGCTGGACTTCGCCTATGGCGCGTTCATGTCGTTCGCCCATTGGGTGTGGTTCAGCCTGGTGGCGGTGTTCTTTTCCAACCACTTGCTGCGTCGGGCGATGATCGAGCGGCAGGTGGTGGTCGACCGGGTCATCGGCGTGGCGTTGATCAGCCTGGGGCTGGCCGTGGTGGTGGCAGGCGTGAAGTAGCTTTTTCGCAGGCAAAGAAAAAGGGCTTATCTTTCGATAAGCCCTTTTAAAAGGTGGTGGCTACACAGGGACTTGAACCCCGGACCCCAGCATTATGAATGCTATGCTCTAACCAACTGAGCTATGTAGCCAACTTGGCGCGCATTATTAGCTCGAATCGCGATCCTGTCAACAACGTTTTTAAAAAAAATTGCCAACCTTTCAAAAACTTAGCCGGGAAGGGCGCATCAGCGCACGATCAACCAGTGGCCGAGCAGGTTGTGCAGGCGCAGTTGCTGGTCGGCGGCCAGGCGCTCGAGGCTCTGCGCCGGGTGGTCGAGGTCGAAATCACCGCTGACCCGCTGGTAGGCGGCCTGCTCGTTCAGCAGCCAGACGCGCTGGCCACGGTAATCGGCCAGGCGCTCCAGCACCTCGCTCAACGGCAGGTTCCTGGCCTTCAATTGGCCGTTGCGCCAGGCATCGGCCAATTTGGCATCGATCTTCTCGACCGGGTTGATGCGGCTTTCGCTGAACGTCACCCGTTCGCCGGCATTGACCAGGCGTTGGTCGCCACCCTGCAACACCGCAGCCTTGCCGCCGAACACCACCAGTTCGTCGTGGTCGGCATGGCGGGCGATCTGCAGGCGGGTGCCGAACACCTGGATCCGGGTGTCATCGACCTGCACCTCCATGGCCCGGCCATCGAGCATCACCTCCAGGTAGACCTGGCCCTGCACCAGCTGCAGATGGCGGGTGCGCCCACGCAGGTCGACATTCATCGCGCTGGCGCTGTCCAGGTGCAGGGTTGAGCCATCGGCCAGGCGCACGCTGCGGCGCTCGCCGCTGTCGGTGTGCAGTTCGCTGCCCAGGCGCTGCATCGACGGCCAGTAGAGCCAGGCCAGTGCGCCCACCAGCAGCAGGAACAGCAGCCCCAGGCACAGCCCTGCGCGACTGCGGCGGACCTTGGCGACCCGTGGCCGTGGGCGCGCCGCCGGCACCTGCAATTGCTGCCAGTAGGCTTCGAGCTGGGCATAGGCCCTTGCATTGAGCGGGTCCTGGCACCAGCTGGCGAATGCCTGGCGCAGGGCCTCGTCGCAGCCGGGTTGGCGCAGGCGCGAGAACCACTCCAGGGCTTCCTGCTCGGGGTCGGGCGTGGGCTGCAAGGCGGGCATCGGGCTCATGGGATCGGTCTGCTCGCAGGAGGAGGGCGGTTTTGCCCAGCGTTTACAGGGAAGAGGAGAAGGATGCTAATTATATTGAGAATTATTTACAAGTACGTGTCGGATGGAAGGCCCGGCAAAATAAAAAGGTAGCTTCGTATCTATTTGTTTCACGATAATCGGATCCCAATCCGCGGACGGACATCCAGCCCATGGCCATCAGCAGTACCACGACTTCAAGCGCCAGCAGCCCGGCAAACCAGGCCTCGCCGCTGGTGATGCGCATCATCGGCTTCTGCGCCCTGGCGCACCTGATCAACGACCTGATCCAGTCGGTGCTGCCGGCGATCTACCCGATGCTCAAGGCCAACTACAACCTGAGCTTCGCCCAGATCGGCCTGATCACCCTGACCTTCCAGATCACCGCCTCGCTGCTGCAGCCGTGGGTGGGCTTTTTCACCGACAAGCGGCCCACGCCGAACCTGCTGCCGCTGGGCACGGTGTGCACCCTGGTGGGCATCGTGATGCTGGCTTTCGTCGGCAGCTTCCCGATGATCCTGCTGGCCTCGGCGCTGGTGGGCATCGGCTCGTCGACCTTCCACCCCGAGACCTCGCGCATCGCCCGGCTGGCTTCCGGTGGGCGCTTCGGCCTGGCGCAGTCGAGCTTCCAGGTTGGCGGCAACGCCGGCTCCGCCCTCGGCCCGCTGCTGGCGGCGGCGATCGTCATTCCTTTCGGCCAGACCCATGTCGCCTGGTTCGGCGTGGCCGGGCTGTTCTTCTTCGCCGTGACCCTGATGCTGCGCCGCTGGTACAAGGAGCACCTCAACCAGGCCAAGGCGCGCAAGGCGGTGCAGGCCACCCACGGCATCTCGCGCCAGCGGGTGATCCTGGCGCTGGTGGTGCTGGGCCTGTTGGTGTTCTCCAAGTACTTCTATATGTCCAGCTTCACCAGCTACTTCACCTTCTACCTGATCGAGAAGTTCCAGCTGTCGGTGGCCAGCTCCCAATTGCACCTGTTCCTGTTCCTCGGCGCCGTGGCGGCGGGCACCTTCTTCGGCGGGCCGATCGGTGATCGTATCGGGCGCAAGGCGGTGATCTGGTTCTCGATCCTCGGGGTGGCGCCGTTCACCCTGGCGCTGCCGTATGCCGACCTGTTCTGGACCACCGTGCTCAGCGTGGTGATCGGTTTTGTCCTGGCGTCGGCGTTCTCGGCCATCGTGGTGTATGCCCAGGAACTGGTGCCGGGCAATGTCGGGATGATCGCCGGGATCTTCTTCGGGCTGATGTTCGGCTTCGGTGGCATCGGTGCTGCGCTGCTGGGGTATGTGGCGGATCTGCGCGGGATCGAGTATGTGTATGGGGTTTGCTCGTTCCTGCCGTTGTTTGGGTTGCTGGCGGTGTTCCTGCCGTCCACTGGCAAGCGCTGAAAGTCGGCCAGACGCACTTCCTGTAGGAGCGGCCTTGTGTCGCGAAAGGGCTGCGAAGCAGCCCCAGGATTGTCGCGTTTAAGCAACGATTGCTGGGGCCGCTTTGCGGCCCTTTCGCGACACAAGGCCGCTCCTACAGGGAAGTGTATGGAGCCCTGGCGATTGACGGCCCGGATCCGCATGGCCTAGAGTGCCGCCTCCTCAATCCCTGCGTAGTCGATGCAATGCGCCGTACCCGTAGTCTCCGCCCGCACCGCCAGCCTGTCGCCCCGACAGCGCGTCGCGCGTGGCCGAGCGACACGGTGCTCAAGCGTCGCCGCAGCGTGCTGTTCGCCTTCACCTTCTCGCCACACCTTGCCCTGAACTGATCCGCGCCCCTGCCTCCCGCGCCATTGCGGCGTGACTGCGGGCGCCTGCGTTCGAATATCTTTCAGCGGATTTTCCAGTCGGCCAGGGCCAGAGCCCCTGCTCACCGGCTTGCAAGGAGTGGTACATGAACATGCGTTTGCTGGTGGGCCTGTTGTTCGCCGTGTCGGTGGTCGGTTTCAGTCTCGGGGCGAGCCTGCCACTGGTGTCGTTGCGTTTGCACGAGGCGGGGGCGGGGACACTGGAGATCGGCATCATCTCGGCGATCCCGGCGGCGGGCATGATGCTCTCGGCCTTTATGGTCGACGCCTGCTGCCGGCACCTGACCCGGCGCGTCATCTACCTGCTCAGCTTCAGCCTGTGCACCCTGAGCATCGCCCTGCTGGAATGGGCCTTCGACTCGATGCTGTGGCTGGCGCTGCTGCGCCTGGGGCTCGGCATCGGCATGGGCATCGCGATCATCCTCGGCGAATCGTGGGTCAACGAGCTGTGTCCGGAGCACAACCGCGGCAAGATCATGGCCCTGTACGCCACCAGCTTCACCGGCTTCCAGGTGCTCGGCCCGGCACTGCTGGCGCTGCTTGGCGCCGACAGCCCGTGGCTGACCGGTGTGGTCACCGTCTGCTACGGCCTGGCGCTGCTGTGCATCCTGTTCACCGTGCCCAACGACCATGTCGAGCATGGTGATGAAGGCGAGAAGAGTTTCGGCCTGGCCGGCTTCTTCCGCGTTGCCCCGGCGCTGTGCGTGGCGGTGCTGTTCTTCTCGTTCTTCGATGCGGTGGTGCTGTCATTGCTGCCGGTGTACGCCAGCAGTCACGGTTTTGCCGTGGGCGTGGCGGCGCTGATGGTCACGGTGGTATTTGCCGGCGACATGATCTTCCAGTTGCCGCTGGGCTGGCTCGCCGATCGGGTCGAGCGCACCGGGCTGCACCTGGTGTGCGGGCTGGTGGCGATGAGCATCGGTATTGCCTTGCCCTGGCTGCTGCAGATGACCTGGCTGTTGTGGCCGCTGCTGGTGGTGCTCGGGGCGGTGGCCGGGGGCATCTATACCCTGGCGCTGGTGTTGATCGGGCAGCGCTTCAGGGGCCAGGACCTGGTGACCGCCAACGCCAGTGTCGGCCTGCTGTGGGGTGTCGGCAGCCTGGTCGGGCCGCTGGTCAGCGGCGCGGCGATGGATGTGGCGCCCCATGGCTTGCCGATGGCGCTGGCGCTGATGGCAGGCTTGTTCGTGTGTTTCGCACGGCAGGCGTACCGGCGAGCGGGCAGGCTGCAGGCGGCGGTGGACTGAGCGGCAGGGCGGTCCGCTGGTTGGCAGGCGTGGTACCGGTGGGCTTTGCCCGCTCCCACAGGGATCGCGCCAGATTCTAAAAATTGAGCAAGACAGTTGCTCCCACAAGTACAGCGCTCGATTCAGCGTTTGCGCGATCCTGTGGGAGCGGGTTTACCCGCGAAGGGCTGCAAAGCAGCCCCAACCAAGAGCGATGAAGCGCTAACTGACAGGCATTACGCCATGGGCCTTCTTTATATAAGCAACCCACACTTTATTGCAGGCATAAAAAAACCGACCCTAGGGTCGGTTTTTTCGACAAGAACGTCGCTTAGGCAGCTGCAGCTTCTTTCAGCGCCTTGATGTGGCCATTCAGACGGCCTTTGTGGCGAGCAGCTTTGTTCTTGTGGATGATACCCTTGTCGGCCATACGGTCGATTACAGGTACAGCCAGAACGTAAGCGGCTTGCGCTTTTTCGGCGTCTTTTGCGTCGATGGCTTTGACTACATTCTTGATGTAGGTGCGGACCATGGAACGCAGGCTGGCGTTGTGGCTGCGACGCTTCTCAGCCTGTTTTGCACGTTTCTTGGCGGAAGGTGAGTTGGCCACCGTCGAGCTCCTCGAAAGACTTTAGGTAAATAGCAAACAAAATAGGCCGCGAATCATGCCGATGAGTCGATCGGATGTCAAGGCCACTTGCAGGGTTCCGCCGAGTGGTGAGCCAACAGGAGGGAAATATTCCTTTCTGTCGCACGACCTGTAAACTCGGGAATTTTTGGCTCCCCTGCGAAGGCGCGGGAGTATCGCACATTCGGACGCTGTCTGGCAGCGTCCTCTGCCCCTGGCGTGAAACTTTTCGATGAACCTGCTCAAATCCCTGGCCGCCGTCAGTTCAATCACCATGATTTCCCGGGTGCTCGGCTTCGTGCGCGATACCATCCTGGCGCGGGTGTTCGGCGCCGGCATCGCCACCGACGCCTTCTTCATCGCCTTCAAGCTGCCCAACCTGCTGCGGCGGATCTTCGCCGAGGGGGCGTTCTCCCAGGCCTTCGTGCCGATCCTGGCCGAGTACAAGACCCAGCAGGGCGAGGAGGCCACCCGGACCTTCATCGCCTATGTCAGCGGCCTGCTGACCCTGGTCCTGGCCCTGGTCACGGTCATCGGCATCCTCGCCGCGCCTTGGGTGGTCTGGGCCACCGCGCCGGGCTTCGTCGACAACGCGGAAAAATACGAGCTGACCACCTCGCTGCTGCGGGTGACCTTTCCTTATATATTGCTGATCTCGCTGTCGTCGCTGGTCGGCGCGATCCTCAATACCTGGAACCGCTTCAGCGTGCCGGCGTTCACCCCCACGCTGCTCAACGTGGCGATGATCGCCTTCGCCGTGCTGCTGACGCCGTACTTCGACCCGCCGATCATGGCCCTGGGCTGGGGCGTGCTGGCCGGCGGCCTGGCGCAGCTGCTGTACCAGCTGCCGGCGCTGAAGAAGATCGGCATGCTCGTGCTGCCGCGCCTGAACCTGCGCGACACCGGCGTGTGGCGCGTGCTCAAGCAGATGCTGCCGGCCATCCTCGGGGTGTCGGTAAGCCAGATCTCGCTGATCATCAACACCATCTTCGCCTCGTTCCTGGTGGCAGGCTCCGTGTCGTGGATGTACTACGCCGACCGCCTGATGGAGCTGCCATCTGGTGTACTGGGCGTTGCCCTGGGCACCATCCTGCTGCCGACCCTGGCCAAGACCTACGCCAACAAGGACCGCGAGGAGTATTCGCGGATCCTCGACTGGGGCCTGCGTCTGTGCTTCCTGCTGGTACTGCCCTGCACCCTGGCCCTGGCCATTCTCGCCGAACCGCTGACCGTGGCGCTGTTCCAGTACGGCAAGTTCACCGCCTTTGACGCCGCGATGACCCAGCGCGCCCTGATCGCCTATTCGGTGGGCCTGCTGGCGATCATCCTGGTCAAGGTACTGGCACCTGGCTTCTATGCGCAGCAGAATATCCGCACGCCGGTGAAGATCGCGGTCTTCACCCTGGTCTGCACCCAACTGTTCAACCTGGCCCTGGTCGGCCCGCTGGCCCATGCCGGGCTGGCCCTGGCCATCAGCCTGGGCGCGTGCCTGAACGCCGGCCTGCTGTACTGGAAGCTGCGCAGCCAGCAGCTGTTCCAGCCGCAGCCGGGCTGGACGCCGTTCCTGCTCAAGCTGGTGCTGGCGGTGACCTTGATGTCGGCTGTGCTGTTGCTGGGCATGCACTACCTGCCAGCCTGGGAGCAGGGCAACATGCTCGCGCGCTTCCTGCGCCTCGGCGGCCTGATCGCGGCGGGTGTGGTGACCTACTTCGGCTGCCTGTTCCTGTGCGGGTTCCGCCCACGGCATTTCGCCCGCAAGGCGTTGCATTGAGGCGCGAGAGGGGTCAGGCGTCGGTTTTTCGCATTCCACGCCCCATGGGGGCGCTGCTGCCTGTCACCAGCGCCCGGGTGTGGTTATAATCGGCCACTTTATGAGCAAGAAGCGCGTTATGCAGCTGGTTCGAGGTCTTCACAACCTGCGCCCCGAGCACCGGGGCTGTGTCGCCACCATTGGCAACTTCGACGGGGTCCACCGTGGCCACCAGGCGATCCTTGCACGCCTGCGCGAACGCGGTCAGGAACTGGGCCTGCCCACCTGTGTGGTCATCTTCGAGCCGCAGCCGCGCGAATACTTCGCCCCGCAGAGCGCCCCGGCGCGTCTGGCCCGCCTGCGCGACAAGGTCGAGCTGCTGGCCGGCGAGGGCATCGACCGGGTGCTGTGCCTGTCGTTCAACCAGCGCTTGAGCCAGCTCAGCGCCGAACAGTTCGTCAAGGCGGTGCTGGTCGATGGCCTGGGCGTGCGCCACCTCGAGGTGGGCGACGATTTCCGCTTTGGCTGCGACCGCGCCGGCGACTTCGCCTTCCTCACCGAGGCCGGCAAGCGCCACGGCTTTACCGTCGAGGCCGCCAACACGGTGATCCAGGACGGCCTGCGGGTCAGCAGCACCGAAGTGCGCAAGGCCCTGGCCGACGGTAATTTCGAGCTGGCCGAGCACCTGCTGGGCCGCCCGTATCGCATTACCGGGCGCGTGCTGCATGGCCAGAAGCTGGCCCGCCAGCTCGGCACCCCCACCGCCAACATCCAGCTCAAGCGCCGTCGCGTGCCGCTGTCCGGGGTCTACCTGGCCAGCATCGAGATCGACGGCAAGGCCTGGCCGGGTGTCGGCAATATCGGAGTGCGCCCCACCGTCGCCGGTGACGGGCGTCCTCACCTGGAGATTCATCTCCTGGACTACGCCGGCGACCTGTATGGCCGGCGCCTGACGGTGGAATTCCACCACAAGCTGCGTGAAGAGCAGCGTTTCGCCTCCCTGGAGGCGCTGAAGTCGGCGATCGACGCGGACATCGCCGCCGCACGTGCCCACTGGCACGCTCAACCGCTAACGAAGAGCCTGAAATGACCGACTACAAAGCCACGCTTAACCTTCCGGACACCGCCTTCCCCATGAAGGCCGGCCTGCCTCAGCGCGAACCGCAGATCCTGCAGCGCTGGGACAGTATTGGCCTGTACGGTAAGTTGCGCGAGATTGGCAAGGATCGTCCGAAGTTCGTCCTGCACGACGGCCCGCCCTATGCCAACGGCAAGATCCACATCGGTCATGCGCTGAACAAGATTCTCAAGGACATGATTGTCCGCTCCAAGACCCTGTCCGGCTTCGACGCGCCGTACGTGCCGGGCTGGGACTGCCACGGCCTGCCGATCGAGCACAAGGTCGAGGTCACCCACGGCAAGCACCTGACCGCCGACCGCACCCGCGAGCTGTGCCGCGAGTACGCCGCCGAGCAGATCGAAGGGCAGAAGACCGAGTTCATCCGCCTGGGCGTGCTGGGTGACTGGGACAACCCCTACAAGACCATGAACTTCGCCAACGAGGCCGGCGAGATCCGCGCCCTGGCCGAGATGGTCAAGCAAGGCTTCGTGTTCAAGGGCCTCAAGCCCGTGAACTGGTGCTTCGATTGCGGCTCGGCCCTGGCTGAAGCCGAGGTCGAGTACGCTGACAAGAAATCCCAGACCATTGACGTCGCCTTCCCGGTGGCCGATGCCGACAAGCTGGCCGCCGCCTTCGGCCTGGGCGCGCTGGCCAAGCCCGCCGCCATCGTGATCTGGACCACCACCCCGTGGACCATCCCGGCCAACCAGGCGCTGAACATCCACCCGGACTTCAAGTACGCCCTGGTCGATACCGGCGAGCGCCTGCTGGTGCTGGCCGAAGAGCTGGTCGAGTCGTGCCTCAAGCGCTACAACCTGGAAGGTTCGGTCATCGCCACCGCTCCGGGCTCCGCCCTGGAGCTGATCAACTTCCGCCACCCGTTCTACGACCGTCTGTCGCCGATCTACCTGGCCGACTACGTCGAGCTGGGCGCCGGTACCGGCGTGGTGCACTCCTCGCCGGCCTACGGTGAAGACGACTTCGTCACCTGCAAGCGCTACGGCATGGTCAACGACGACATCCTCACCCCGGTGCAGAGCAACGGCGTGTACGTCGAGTCGCTGCCGTTCTTCGGCGGCCAGTTCATCTGGAAGGCCAACCCGGCCATCGTCGACAAGCTCAGCGAAGTCGGCGCGCTGATGCACACCGAGACCATCAGCCACAGCTACATGCACTGCTGGCGCCACAAGACCCCGCTGATCTACCGCGCCACCGCGCAGTGGTTCGTCGGCATGGACAAGCAGCCGAGCACCGGCGAGCCGCTGCGCGAGCGTGCGCTCAAGGCCATCGAAGAGACCAAGTTCGTTCCGGCCTGGGGCCAGGCGCGCCTGCATTCGATGATCGCCAACCGTCCGGACTGGTGCATCTCGCGTCAGCGCAACTGGGGCGTGCCGATCCCGTTCTTCCTCGACAAGCAGACCGGCGAGCTGCACCCGCGCACCGTCGAACTGATGGAGGCCGTGGCCCAGCGCGTCGAGAAAGAAGGCATCGAGGCCTGGTTCAAGCTGGACGCCGCCGAGCTGCTCGGTGACGAAGCCGGCCAGTACGACAAGATCACCGACACCCTCGACGTGTGGTTCGACTCCGGCACCACCCACTGGCACGTGCTGCGCGGCTCCCACGACATCGGCCACGCCACCGGCCCGCGCGCCGACCTGTACCTGGAAGGCTCCGACCAGCACCGCGGCTGGTTCCACTCATCCTTGCTGACCGGTTGCGCCATCGACGGCCACGCGCCGTACCGCGAGCTGCTGACCCACGGCTTCACCGTGGACGAGAACGGCCGCAAGATGTCCAAGTCGCTGGGCAACACCATCGAGCCGCAGAAGGTCAACGACACCCTGGGTGCCGACATCATGCGCCCTGTGGGTCTCGGCCACCGACTACTCCGGCGAGATGGCGGTTTCCGATCAGATCCTGCAGCGTAGCGCCGACGCCTACCGCCGCATCCGCAACACCGCGCGCTTCCTGCTCTCCAACCTGTCCGGCTTCGACCCGGCCCGCGACCTGCTGCCGGCCGAAGACATGCTGGCCCTGGACCGCTGGGCGGTCGACCGCACCCTGTTGCTGCAGCGCGAGCTGGAAGAGCACTATGGCGAGTACCGTTTCTGGAACGTCTACTCGAAGATCCACAACTTCTGCGTGCAGGAGCTGGGCGGCTTCTACCTCGACATCATCAAGGACCGCCAGTACACCACTGGCGCCAACAGTGTCGCCCGCCGCTCCTGCCAGACCGCGCTGTTCCACATCAGCGAGGCACTGGTGCGCTGGATCGCGCCGATCCTGGCGTTCACCGCCGACGAGCTGTGGCAATACCTGCCGGGCGAGCGTAACGAGTCGGTGATGCTCAACACCTGGTACGAAGGCCTGAGCGAACTGCCGGAAGGTTTCGAGCTGGGTCGCGAGTACTGGGAACGCATCATGGCCGCCAAGACCGCGGTCAACAAGGAACTGGAGAACCAGCGCGCGGCCAAGGCCATCGGTGGCAACCTGCAGGCCGAAGTCACCCTGTTCGCCGACGACGCCCTGAGCGCCGACTTGAACAAGCTGGGCGACGAGTTGCGCTTCGTGCTGATCACTTCGGCCGCCAGTGTCGTGCCGTTCGTCCAGGCACCCGCCGACGCCGTGACAACCGAAGTTGAAGGCCTCAAGCTGAAAGTCGTCAAGTCCGGCCATGCCAAGTGCGGTCGCTGCTGGCACTTCCGCGCCGACGTCGGCAGCCACCCGGAGCATCCGGAGATCTGCAGCCGTTGCGTCGACAACCTGAGCGGCTCCGGTGAGGTGCGCCACTATGCCTAACGCTTCCGCGGGGCGCTTCGGGCGCCTTGCCTGGCTCTGGCTGAGCCTGGTGGTCCTGGTCCTCGACCAGGTCACCAAGCTGTACTTCGACAGCGCGCTGACCATGTACCAGCAGATCGTGGTCATTCCCGACTACTTCAGCTGGACCCTGGCCTACAACACCGGCGCGGCGTTCAGCTTCCTGGCCGACAGCTCCGGCTGGCAGCGCTGGCTGTTCGCGCTGATCGCCGTGGTGGTCAGCGCCGTGCTGGTGGTCTGGCTCAAGCGTCTGGGGCGCAACGAGACCTGGCTGGCCGTGGCCCTGGCCCTGGTGCTGGGCGGCGCGCTGGGCAACCTGTACGACCGCGTCGTGCTGGGCCATGTGGTCGACTTCATCCTGGTGCACTGGCAGAACCGCTACTACTTCCCGGCCTTCAACCTGGCCGACAGCGCGATCACCGTGGGCGCGGTGATGCTGGCGCTGGACATGTTCAAGAGCAAGAAGTCCGAGGAAGCCGTCCATGACTGAGACCCGCATTGGCCAGAACACCGAAGTCACCCTGCACTTCGCGCTGCACCTGGAAAACGGCGACACCGTCGACAGCACCTTCGACAAGGCCCCGGCCACGTTCAAGGTCGGCGACGGCAACCTGCTGCCGGGCTTCGAGAACGCCCTGTTCGGCTTCAAGGCCGGTGACCAGCGCAAGCTGAGCATCGCCCCGGAGAACGCCTTCGGCCAGCACAACCCGCAGAACGTGCAGGTGATGCCGCGCTCGCAGTTCGAAGGCATGGAGCTGTCCGAAGGGCTGCTGGTGATCTTCAACGACGCCGCCAACACCGAGCTTCCGGGCGTGGTCAAGGCGTTCGACGACAACCAGGTGACCATCGATTTCAACCATCCACTGGCTGGCAAGACCCTGAACTTCGAGGTGCAGATCCTCGACGTGAAGGCCGTGTGAGCCTGGAGCCGAGCATGCAAATCAAACTCGCCAACCCGCGCGGCTTCTGCGCGGGGGTCGACCGGGCGATCGAGATCGTCAACCGCGCCCTGGAAGTCTTCGGCCCGCCGATCTATGTGCGCCACGAAGTGGTGCACAACAAGTTCGTGGTCGAGGACCTGCGCAACCGTGGCGCGATCTTCGTCGAAGAGCTGGACCAGGTGCCGGACGACGTCATCGTCATCTTCAGCGCCCATGGCGTTTCCCAGGCCGTGCGCCAGGAAGCCGCCGGCCGTGGCCTGAAGGTGTTCGACGCCACCTGCCCGCTGGTGACCAAGGTGCATATCGAGGTTGCCAAGTACAGCCGCGACGGCCGTGAGACCATCCTCATCGGTCACGAGGGGCACCCGGAAGTCGAAGGCACCATGGGTCAGTACGACGCCAGCAACGGCGGTGCCATCTACCTCGTCGAGGACGAGGACGATGTCGCCAGGCTGCAGGTGCGCAACCCCGACCACCTGGCCTTCGTCACCCAGACCACCCTGTCGATGGACGACACCAGCCGGGTGATCGACGCCCTGCGCGAACGCTTCCCGAACATCGGCGGCCCGCGCAAGGACGACATCTGCTACGCCACCCAGAACCGCCAGGATGCCGTCAAGCAACTGGCCGACGAGTGCGACGTGGTACTGGTGGTCGGCAGCCCCAACAGCTCCAACTCCAACCGCCTGCGCGAGCTGGCCGAGCGCATGAGCACCCCGGCCTACCTGATCGACGGCGCCGAGGACCTGCAACGCAGCTGGTTCGACGGGGCCGAGCGCATCGGCATCACCGCCGGGGCCTCGGCACCGGAGGTGCTGGTGCGTGGTGTGATCGACCAGCTCAAGGCCTGGGGCGCGACCGGCGCCGAAGAGCTCGACGGGCGCGAGGAGAACATCACCTTCTCCATGCCCAAGGAGCTGCGGGTCCGCTCGATCTGAGTCAGTCCGGTGCACAGCGGCGGCCCTCGTCGCTGCGCAGGCTGACCCGGCCACTGGGGCTGAGCACCACCTGATGACGGCTGTCGAGGGTGGTGCGCGGGCAGATGTCCAGCGTGATGCCGACGAAGCCCACCCCCAGCGGCGCCCCCCGGGCGCTGAACCTCACGACCCGGTCCGAGGTCGTGGCAATCCTCAGCGGCCTGTGCAGTCGATGCGCCTGCAACAGTTCGCCATCCTGTTCCAGCACCACCCGCCAGCCCTTGCCCCAATTCTCCTCCAGCGGCCTGACCAGCACGGCCTGGTGCCTTAGCGCCGCCTGATTACGGGCGCCGCGCAGGGCCTGTGCCAGCTCCCTGGCCACGGCACCGAGGTAAAGCTCATCGCTGAACTTGCTGTAGGCCGATATACCCTGGTGTGTCAGAAGGCTCAGCACGCCCAATGCGAACATCATTTGTATCAGTGTTACGCCTTGTTGCCCCACGCTGCATTCCTCCCTGGAAGTGCTTCTCTGTAGCTTCCAGGACGCCCAACAAAGGCGCCAGTCGGCCGGTTCGGGTTGCGGCCTAGGAAAGATCCCAGGAGGGGGTTATGGGGGCGAGGGAAGGGGGCATGACGCTGCTGGAGGTGCTGCTGGCTGGCACGGTGCTGACGCTGGGGTTGTTCGCATCGGCGGCCTTGCAACTGCGTGGCCTACAGGCGGTCGAGGGGGCTCGGCGGGAAGCGCAGGTGCTGCAATTGGCCCAGAGCATGTTGGAGCGGGTCAGGGCTGCCGGGGCGCTCGAGGCGGGCGAGGAAGCAGCCTGGCAGTCGCGCCTGACCCTGGTGCTCGGTGGTGCGGCGCACGGGCGCATGAACCTGGCCGGGGGCGTGCTGGTGCTGGACGTCGATTGGCCGGGCCTGGGCGAGGGCCGGCAGTCGCTGAGCGTGCAGGGCAGGGTGCTGCCATGAGGCGCCGGCAGGCGGGTTTGGGCCTGGTCGAGGCACTGCTGGCCCTGGTGCTGGGCCTGATGCTGCTGGTGGCCGCCGGCCAGGTATTCGTCTCGGCGTATCAGGCCTTGCAACTGCAAGGTGCGGCGGCGCGCCTGCAGGATGACGCCCGCCTGGCCTTGCAGCGAATGGCCGAGGATATTCGCCAGGCGGGGATGTTCGGTTGCCTGCGTCTTGAAGCCGAGGACTTTGCCGATCCTGGCGCGGCCCAGGCTTTCGCCTCGCCCATTGAGATCATGGGCGACAGCCTGACCCTGGTCGGCGCCGAGTTGCCCGGGTTGCTCGGCAGCCCGGACTGGACCGTGCTCAGCGACTGCCGCAGTTGGGCGCGGGTGCAGCCCGGGCAGCACGTCGGGGACGGCGAGTTGCTGGCGCTGCCGGTGCGCCGGGTGACCTATCGGGTGCGCAACGGCAGCCTGATGCTCACCAGCAATGCGCAGCATGCCAGTCTCATCGACCAGGTGCGGGCGCTGGAGGTCAACCGTGTCGAGGCGGGCGCGGGCGAGCGCCTGGATATCCGCCTGACCCTGCATGACCGGCAGCATGGGCTCGAGCAGCAGCATTCGCTGAGCGTGGCCCTGCGCAACCCGGGAGCCGAGTCGTGACGGGGCAGCGTGGCATCGTGCTGGTGCTGGCGTTGATCCTGAGCCTGCTGTTCGGCCTGCTGGCAACCCTGGCGCTGCGCGAGGCACTATTGCAGCAACGCCAGGCAGGCGATCAACTGGCCGGCGCACGAGCCTTCGAGCAGGCGGAGGCAGCCTTGCTCGAAGGTGTGGAACTGCTGGCAGGCGGCATCCCGGTCCCATGTCAGGCCTGTCCGCCGCCAAGTCCACCTGATACGCAGCCTTCCCCACCCTGGCTGGCGACCCAAAGTGGCTTCGTTTACCTGCAAACCCTGGGAGACAGCCTGCGTGTCGCGGGCCAGCCCGTCGGGGACAGGCTGACGCTGGTCCGGGTGACGGCGGTGGGCCTTCAAACCCGCGCGCGGCAACTGCTGGAGGCGGTCTATGCCATCGACGATGACGGCGCGGTGAAGCGGATCAGCTGGCGCCAGCGCCTGGGGGAGGGCTGAGATGCAGCGCGGCCTTGGTCTGATCGAATTATTGATTGTCGTGGCGCTGATCGGCATGCTGGCAGCCATTGCCTACCCCAGCTACAGCGACCAGTTGCGGCGCGCCGCGCGAAGCGAAGCGGTCGGCCTGCTGCAGGACGCGGCATTGCGCCTGGAGCAGCACCGCGCACGCGTGGGCGGTTATGCCGACAACGAGCAGCTGACCACCGTGTTGCCCGCGGGCACACGCTACTACCGCCTGCAGGCCTGGCGCGACACTGACCGGTTCAGCCTGCGCGCCAGCCGTGTGCCCGAGGCCTTCATGGCGGATGACCGTTGCGGCGACTTCCTGCTCGACCAGGCGGGCGTGCGCGATAACACGGGCGCGGGCGACCAGGCGTGCTGGGGAAGCTGAAGATCATGAGGTGCCCAGGCACCGTGGAATTACTTCAGGTGTTGGATCGAACCATGAGCAAGCAAGTAGTGATTGTTGGCGGCGGTGTCATCGGCCTGCTGACCGCGTTCAACCTGGCGGCGGATGTCGATCGGGTGGTGGTGTGCGACCAGGGCGAGGTGGGGCGGGAGTCGTCCTGGGCCGGTGGCGGGATCGTCTCGCCGCTGTACCCGTGGCGCTACAGCCGGGCGGTGACCGCCCTGGCGCACTGGTCGCAGGATTTTTATCCACAGCTGGGCGAGCGCCTGTTCGCCAGCACCGGGGTCGACCCCGAGGTGCACACCACCGGGCTCTACTGGCTGGACCTGGATGACGAAGCCGAGGCCCT
This sequence comes from Pseudomonas sp. TE31087, assembly GCF_057284075.1. Lineage (NCBI taxonomy): Bacteria > Pseudomonadati > Pseudomonadota > Gammaproteobacteria > Pseudomonadales > Pseudomonadaceae > Pseudomonas > Pseudomonas sp. TE31087. The sequence goes on along the minus strand of NZ_JBXVNN010000001.1, from coordinate 3,444,344 downwards.
GGCCTGGGCCGCGCGTGAGCATCGCCCGCTCAGCGCAGTGGATATCTCGGCGGCCTACGACGCCGTGCCGGTGCTTGGCCCGGGTTACCGCCATGCCATCTACATGGCGGGCGTGGCCAACGTGCGCAACCCGCGCCTGGTGAAGTCGCTGAAGGCCGCGTTGCAGGCGTTGCCGAACGTGACCCTGCGCGAGCATTGCCAGATCAGCGGGTTCGTCCATGAAGGTGGCCGCGTTACCGGTGTGCAGACCGAGGACGGAGTGATCGCCGCCGACGATGTGGTGCTCAGTGCCGGAGCCTGGAGCGGCGACCTGCTGCAGACCCTCGGGCTGACGCTGCCGGTGGAGCCGGTGAAGGGGCAGATGATCCTGTTCAAGTGCGCCGAGGACTTCTTGCCGAGCATGGTCCTGGCCAAGGGGCGCTATGCGATCCCGCGTCGCGACGGGCATATCCTGGTGGGCAGTACGCTGGAGCATGCCGGCTACGACAAGACCCCGACCGGGGATGCGTTGGAGAGCCTGAAGGCCTCGGCGGTGGAGTTGCTGCCGGCGCTGGCGGATGCCGAGGTGGTCGGGCATTGGGCTGGCCTGCGTCCTGGCTCGCCGGAAGGTATCCCGTATATCGGCGTGGTGCCGGGGCATGAAGGGCTATGGCTGAACTGCGGGCATTACCGCAACGGGCTGGTGCTGGCGCCGGCGTCGTGCCAGCTGTTCGGTGATCTGTTGCTGGGGCGCGAGCCGATCATCGATCCGGCGCCGTATGCGCCTGCGGGGCGGTTGGGCTGAGCGCATAACCACTGTAGGAGCGGCCTTGTGTCGCGAAAGGGCTGCGTAGCAGCCCCAGGATTTCAGTGTTGACGCAAAGATCGCTGGGGCCGCGTTGCGGCCCTTTCGCGACACAAGGCCGCTCCTACAGGGATCGTGTAGGGCGTTGGTTAGCGTTGCTGGCCTGGCCCTTGTTCCAGGTGCTGCTGGCTGCAGTACCACTCCTGGCCCCGCGACAACGCCCGGTCATTGGGCAGGTGCACGCCGCAATGGGCGCAGCGCACCATCTTCAGCGGGTCCTGCAGGCGCGGCTCGGCAGGTGATTGCTGACTGGTCTTGAACTTGCGCCACAGCCAGAACGCGGCGGCGATCAGGGCGATCCAGAAGAGTAGGCGAACCATGGTGTCCAGCTTGTCGAGAAAAGAAGCCGACAGTCTAGGACGCAGGCATGAAAAAAGGGAGGCCTCGGGCCTCCCTTTCTTTACGTGCGTGGTATCAGTCGAACAGACCGAAGGTCATGTAGCTGAACCACGAGCGGTCCTTCTCGGCTTCCTTCGGACCTTCCGGCAGGATCGGGTCGCCGTTCTCGTCCTTGGGCAGCAGCTCTTGCGGAATCTCGGAGCGGGCATCCTGGAACTGCTTGACCACGTCCTGGTTGGCGCGGGTCTCGCCCGGTGGCAGCGGCGCCTGGGTGTCGATCAGGCCCAGGGTGGCCTTGGACAGCCACGAGCGGTTGCCGTTTTCATCCACTTTGGCGACGAACTGGCCATCGACCAGGCTTGGGTGGTTCGGGTAGTTGAGCTTGAGGGTCTCAAGGCTGGTGGCCGCCAGCTCGTCCAGGTGCATGCGCTGGTACGACTCGACCATCACCGCCAGGCCGTCACCCACCGACGGGGTTTCCTGGAAGTTCTCGACCACGTAGCGACCACGGTTGGCGGCGGCCACATAGGCCTCGCGGCTCAGGTAGTAGTTGGCCACGTGGATTTCGTAGGAGGCCAGCAGGTTGCGCAGGTAGATCATGCGCTGCTTGGCGTCCGGGGCATAGCGGCTGTTGGGGAAGCGGCTGGTCAGCTGGGCGAACTCGTTGTACGAGTCACGGGCGGCGCCCGGGTCACGCTTGGTCATGTCCAGCGGCAGGAAGCGCGCCAGCAGGCCACGGTCCTGGTCGAACGAGGTCAGGCCCTTGAGGTAGTAGGCGTAGTCGACGTTCGGGTGCTGCGGGTGCAGGCGGATGAAGCGCTCGGCGGCGGACTTGGCGGCCTCGGGCTCGGAGTTTTTATAGTTGGCGTAGATCAGCTCGAGCTGGGCCTGGTCGGCGTAGCGGCCGAACGGGTAGCGCGATTCCAGGGCCTTGAGCTTGTTCACGGCGCTGGTGTAGCTGGAGTTGTCCAGGTCGGCCTGCGCCTGCTGGTACAGCTCGGCCTCGCTGAGGTTCTCGTCAATGACTTCCTTGTTCGAGGAACAGGCAGCGGTGAGCCCGAGGATGGCGATCAGCAGCAGGTGTTTCACTTGCATGGCGGCTTGCGTCCCTTTGACGGCCGCTGTCTTGGGCGGTGCCGTCCTGTTATGATGAGCGCCCCCGGGCCAAACCCCGGGGCAAAAGAAGCCGTATTTAACCACAAGCGCGCAGCCGAAACCAAAGGCTGAACGCCCGTCGATTCGAGCATGTCCGAGATCATTCAACTTAGCGCAGAGGTCCCGTCCGAACTGGGCGGCCAACGCCTCGACCAGGTCGCCGCCCAATTGTTCGGCGAGTACTCGCGTTCGCGCCTGTCCTCGTGGATCAAGGATGGCCGCCTGACCGTCGATGGCGCGGTGCTGCGACCGCGCGACACCGTCCACACCGGCTCCATCCTGGCCCTCGAAGCCGAGCAGGAGGCCCAGGGCGAATGGGTGGCTCAGGACATCGAGCTGGACATCGTCTACGAGGACGACCAGATCCTGGTGATCAACAAGCCCGCCGGGCTGGTGGTCCACCCGGCGGCCGGTCACCCTGACGGCACCTTGCTCAATGCCCTGCTGCACCATGTCCCGGACATCGTCAACGTGCCGCGCGCCGGCATCGTGCACCGCCTGGACAAGGACACCACCGGTCTGATGGTGGTGGCCAAGACCCTGCAGGCGCAGACCAACCTGGTCGACCAGCTGCAAAAACGTTCGGTCAGCCGCATCTACGAGTGCATCGTGGTCGGCGTGGTGATCGCCGGCGGCAAGATCGACGCGCCGATCGGCCGTCACGGCGGCGAGCGCCAGCGCATGGCGGTGACCGAGGGCGGCAAGCCGGCCGTCAGCCACTACCGCGTGCTCAAGCGCTTCCGTTCGCACACCCATGTGCGGGTCAAGCTGGAAACCGGCCGCACCCACCAGATCCGTGTGCACATGGCGCATGTCGGCTATCCGCTGGTCGGCGACCAGACCTACGGTGCACGCTTCCGCATCCCGCCGGCTGCCAGCGTGGCCATGGTCGAGGCGGTCAAGCACTTCCCGCGTCAGGCCCTGCACGCGCGTTTCCTGGCGCTGGACCACCCGACCACGGGTGAGCGCATGGAATGGAAGTCGGAGTTGCCGGATGACTTCCAGTGGCTGCTGTCGCTGCTCGACCAGGACCGCGAGAGCTTCATCGGATGAGTGGCCTGGCGCAGTCGCTGATCCTCCCCGACTGGCCGGCCCCGGCCTCGGTTCGCGCCTGCGTCACCACCCGCGAGGGCGGCGTCAGCCTGCCGCCCTATGAATCCTTCAATCTTGGCGACCATGTGGGCGATGACCCGCAGGCGGTCGCCGAGAACCGTCGTCGCCTGAGCGAAGAATTCGCCATCCAGCCCGCCTGGCTCAAGCAAGTGCATGGGCTGGTGGTGGCGGATGCCGATCCCACCGTGGTCGCCGAAGCCGATGCCAGCTGGACAGACCAGCCGGGCATCGCTTGCACCGTGATGACCGCCGATTGCCTGCCTGCGTTGTTCTGCGACCGTGCCGGTACCCGTGTGGCAGCTGCCCATGCCGGCTGGCGCGGGCTGGCCGGTGGCGTGCTGGAGGCCACACTTGACCGCCTGGCGCTGGCGCCTGAAGAGGTCATGGTGTGGCTGGGCCCGGCCATCGGGCCGCAGGCGTTCGAGGTGGGTATGGAAGTGCGCGATGCCTTTACCGCCGTGCATCCCGAGACGGCCTCGGCGTTTGTCGAGGGTGAGCGCCCGGGTAAGCTGATGGCCGATATCTACCAGCTGGCGCGGATCCGCCTGGCGGCACGTGGCGTTACCGCCGTTTATGGTGGGGGCTTCTGCACGGTCAGCGATCCACGCTTCTTCTCCTATCGTCGCACCCCGCAGGGTGGGCGCTTTGCTTCGTTGGTCTGGCTGCAGCCGCGCTGACCTTACCCGGCCCACGCGGACATCGCGTGGGAGCGGGCTTGCCCCGCGATAGCGCAGGCCCTGCCACCTCAATCTCAACTGCTGACGCCATCGCGGGGCAAGCCCGCTCCCACGTTGTCTCACGTCACTGGTGCTGACCTCTGTCAACCCCGCTACGCTTGAATCTTCCAGAATCACCCTTATCTATTGGTCATCTCAGGCAGGTTCTTCATTACAGGTGCTGTCCATCGCTCCGCCTGCCCTTTAAAGGAAGGTATCCCCCATGCGAATAGACCGACTGACCAGCAAGCTGCAACTCGCGTTATCCGACTCCCAATCCCTGGCCGTGGGCATGGACCATCCGGCCATCGAGCCCCTGCACCTGTTGCAGGCGCTGATCGACCAGCAGGGCGGCTCGATCAAGCCGCTGCTGATGCAGGTCGGCTTCGACATCAACAGCCTGCGCAAGGCGTTGACCAAGGAGCTCGACCAGCTGCCGAAAATCCAGAACCCCACGGGCGATGTGAACATGTCCCAGGACCTGGCGCGCCTGCTCAACCAGGCCGACCGCCTGGCCCAGCAGAAGGGCGACCAGTTCATCTCCAGCGAGCTGGTGCTGCTCGCCGCCATGGACGAGAACAGCAAGGTCGGCAAGCTGCTGCTCGGCCAGGGCGTGAGCAAGAAGGCCCTGGAAAACGCCATCAACAACCTGCGCGGCGGCGCGGCGGTGAACGATGCCAACGCCGAGGAATCGCGCCAGGCCCTGGACAAGTACACCGTCGACCTCACCAAGCGCGCCGAAGAAGGCAAGCTGGACCCGGTGATCGGCCGTGACGACGAGATCCGCCGCACCATCCAGGTGCTGCAACGCCGTACCAAGAACAACCCGGTGCTGATCGGCGAACCCGGCGTGGGCAAGACCGCCATCGCCGAGGGCCTGGCCCAGCGCATCATCAACGGCGAGGTGCCCGACGGCCTGAAAGGCAAGCGCCTGCTGGCCCTGGACATGGGCGCGCTGATTGCTGGCGCCAAGTACCGCGGCGAGTTCGAAGAGCGCCTTAAAGGCCTGCTCAACGAACTGAGCAAGCAGGAAGGCCAGATCATCCTGTTCATCGACGAACTGCACACCATGGTCGGCGCCGGCAAGGGCGAGGGCGCCATGGACGCCGGCAACATGCTTAAGCCGGCCCTGGCCCGTGGCGAGCTGCATTGCGTCGGTGCCACCACGCTCAACGAGTACCGCCAGTTCATCGAGAAGGACGCCGCCCTCGAGCGTCGTTTCCAGAAGGTGCTGGTCGAGGAGCCGAGCGAGGAAGACACCATCGCCATCCTGCGCGGCCTGAAAGAGCGCTATGAAGTGCACCACAAGGTGGCCATCACCGACGGCGCCATCATTGCCGCGGCCAAGCTCAGCCACCGCTACATCACCGACCGCCAGCTGCCGGACAAGGCCATCGACCTGATCGACGAAGCCGCCAGCCGTATCCGCATGGAGATCGACTCCAAGCCGGAAGTGCTCGACCGCCTCGACCGTCGCCTGATCCAGCTGAAGGTGGAGTCCCAGGCACTCAAGAAGGAAGAGGACGAAGCGGCGAAGAAACGCCTGGAGAAACTGACCGAGGAAATCGACCGCCTGGAGCGCGAGTACGCCGACCTCGAAGAGATCTGGGCCTCGGAAAAAGCCGAGGTACAGGGCTCGGCGCAGATCCAGCAGAAGATCGAGCAGGCCCGCCAGGAGCTGGAAGCCGCCCGCCGCAAGGGCGACCTCAGCCGCATGGCCGAGCTGCAGTACGGGGTGATCCCGGACCTGGAGCGCAGCCTGCAGATGGTCGACCAGCACGGCAAGACCGACAACCAGTTGCTGCGCAACAAGGTGACCGAGGAAGAGATTGCCGAAGTGGTCTCCAAGTGGACCGGCATCCCGGTGGCCAAGATGCTCGAAGGCGAGCGCGAGAAGCTGCTGAAGATGGAAAGCCTGCTGCATGAGCGGGTGATCGGCCAGGACGAGGCGGTGACCGCCGTGGCCAACGCCGTGCGCCGTTCCCGCGCCGGGCTGTCCGACCCGAACCGCCCCAGCGGCTCGTTCCTGTTCCTCGGCCCGACCGGGGTGGGCAAGACCGAGCTGTGCAAGGCGCTGGCCGAGTTCCTGTTCGACACCGAAGAGGCCATGGTGCGCATCGACATGTCCGAGTTCATGGAGAAACACTCCGTGGCTCGCCTGATCGGCGCTCCACCAGGCTACGTGGGCTATGAAGAGGGCGGCTACCTGACCGAGGCCGTGCGCCGCAAGCCGTACTCGGTGGTGCTGCTCGACGAGGTGGAGAAGGCCCACCCGGATGTGTTCAACGTGTTGCTGCAGGTGCTGGAAGACGGCCGTCTGACCGACAGTCATGGCCGTACCGTGGACTTCCGCAACACGGTGATCGTGATGACCTCCAACCTGGGCTCGGCGCAGATCCAGGAACTGGCCGGTGACCGTGAGGCGCAGCGCGCGGCGGTGATGGACGCGGTGGGTTCGCATTTCCGTCCGGAGTTCATCAACCGCATCGACGAGGTGGTGGTGTTCGAGCCCCTGGGCCGCGATCAGATCGCCGGCATCACCGAGATCCAGCTCGGCCGCTTGCGCGGTCGCCTGGCCGAGCGCGAGTTGAGCCTGAGCCTGAGCCCGGAGGCGTTGGACAAGCTGATCGCCGTCGGTTACGACCCGGTGTATGGCGCACGGCCGCTCAAGCGTGCGATCCAGCGCTGGATCGAGAACCCGCTTGCGCAGTTGATCCTGGCCGGCGAGTTCCTGCCTGGCGCGGCGATCACCGCGAAGGTGCAGGGCGAGGAGATTGTCTTCGGCTGATCACTGCCGTCATGAAGAGCCCCGCGAAAGCGGGGCTTTTTTATGTGGGTCATCCCGACGCCATCGCGGGGCAAGCCCGCTCCCACGCAGATCGGTGCCACCATGTACCCTATGCGTGGGATCGATCAGCGTGGGAGCGGGCTTGCCCCGCGATAAGGCCAGTGCGGGCGCCGCAAACCCCTGATTTTCCGGCTTCCTACCTAACTTGCTGAAAATTTTGAAAAAAGTGCTTGCACAAAATTCGGAGTGCCCCTAATATTCGCCCCGCTGTCAGGCACTGAGCGAATCACCAGCAACATCGGAGATCGCAAAACAACTTACAAATCAGTAAGTTGAACGAAAAAAAGTGGTTGACAAGCAAAACGAAGAATGTAGAATAGCCGGCCTCAGCAGCGACAACGCGAAAGCGAAGCAGCTAAAGAGTTCGAAGCTAACACAGACTTCGAAGCAGTAAAGATGTACCGAAGTTCAGTTCCGCGATAGCTCAGTCGGTAGAGCAAATGACTGTTAATCATTGGGTCCCTGGTTCGAGTCCAGGTCGCGGAGCCAATCTCGGGGTGTAGCGCAGTCCGGTAGCGCGCCTGCTTTGGGAGCAGGATGTCAGGAGTTCGAATCCCCTCACCCCGACCATTTTCCGGGTCGTTAGCTCAGTTGGTAGAGCAGTTGGCTTTTAACCAATTGGTCGTAGGTTCGAATCCTACACGACCCACCATGTAAAAAGGGCATCTCGACTGAGATGCCCTTTTTCTTTTGTCCGCGATTTATATCCCCGCCCTTTGCTACCCTGTGGCCTTTGCCCGCAGGAGCGCCACGCATGTCCCTCAAAGCCCGTGTTTTCATCGCCACCAGCCTGGATGGCTACATTGCCCGTGAAGACGGCGGCCTCGATTGGCTGATGGGCGCCACCCAATCCACCGACGACCATGGCTACGCGGGGTTCATGGCGGGCGTCGATACGCTGGTGATGGGGCGTGGGACCTTCGACAAGGTCATGACCTTTGGCGAGTGGCCGTATCCTGATACGCGAGTGGTGGTGGTCAGCAGCACCCTCGAGGCCTTGCCCAAGGTAGTATCGGGGCAGGTCGAACTGCACCCGGGGCCGATTCCGGCATTGCTCGAGCACCTGCAGGCGACGGGCGCCAAAAGCCTGTACCTGGATGGCGGCAAGCTGATCCAGGGGTTTTTGCGCGAGGGACTGGTGGACGAGATGACCATCACCCGTATTCCCGTGCTGCTGGGGCAGGGGATTCCGTTGTTCGGCGGGTTGGCGAAGGATGTGCTGTTGCAGCACATGCGCACGACGAGTTACGAGAGCGGGTTTGTGCAGAGTACATATCGCGTGGTGCGCTGAGCGGGTGTTCGACCGGCGGACTTGCCTGGGGGCAATAGCTGATCTTCGCTATTGTGGTAATTGATGGCTTTTTGCTTTCTCACCACCGTGCCCATAAGGATATTTGTCATGGCCAAGCTAGGACCGCTGCTACGCAATGTGCTCAGCCGGATTGAAAGGAGTACTCAGGATTCGCAGTCGCAGGAGATGCAACTGCTCGCTGCACATGTAGGGGGAGCCGCCGAGTCAGGCCGGCTGCCTGTTGTCGTGAAGATGAACGCGAAAAAGGCACGCGCCGGCGAAAGCTGGCTTGAGTTCAAGGAACGGTTCGATCATGAAGTGTCTCCCTTCAAGGATGCTGTAAGCGGTGGCCAGGCCCGCCCCTTGTACCTGGCCGGCTCGCTGGCAGCCGCGTTCAAGCCCGATCGCCTGAAAGACATTGCGCAGTTGAACGAAGTTGACTTGATCGAGCTCGACCCCGTCGTCAATCCGACACTCATGGATGACGCCACGATCGATGTAGGGCTCGACAACTTCAGGAATCAGCATGGCCTGCTGACCGGGGCCGGCGTGAGAGTTGCGGTGCTGGATTCGGGAATCGATGTACGACATCCTTTCCTGGTCGTGGCGGACTCCATCTCCACCTGTGGTGAGGACTACCTAATTCCCGGATACCACGGCACCCATTGTGCGGGCAGCATTGCCTCGCATGATCCCATTTACCGGGGGATCGCCCCCGATGTGGATCTGATCAACGTGAAGGTGCTGAGGCAGGATGGCAGTGGCCAGCATACCTCCATACTTCAAGGTGTGGATGCCGCCTTGGACCGGCAGGCCGATATCATCTCGATGAGTCTGGGCTTCAACCATCTCCCCGCCTGGGCGGACGGTGGGCATGGATGGGCTTGCGCCGATGGCCATTGCCCGTTGTGCACTGCGGTGGACAATGCGTCAACGTTCGGGGCGATCGTCTGTGTTGCCGCAGGCAACGAGCATATGCGGGCCGAAGCGCTGCGCAGAATGGGGTATGGCAGTGCATTCGATACCGAGGTAGCGTGCCCTGGCCATTCACGCTCGGCCATTACGGTGGGCGCGATCACCAAGCGCACGTTCCTTCCGGCGGAGTTTTCAAGCCGGGGCCCCACGGCCTATGGGCTGGAAAAGCCCGATTTGGTGGCACCTGGGGTCAATATCATGTCCACGATCCCTGCGCCTCGGATGCCTGACGGGTCTCTTGCCCAGGGGGCGTCGCGCTCCGACCTGTTTGGTCGCTTGAGTGGTACATCCATGGCCACTCCGATTGTTGCGGGCGTGGCCGCCCTTATTCTCCAGCATCGTCGCCTGAAGAATCTGAGCACCTCGGGGCCGGCCATGCGCAAGGCTATCCTGAGCGCGGTGACGAACATGGCATTGCCGGTGAACGTCGTAGGCGCTGGTCGGATAAACCTGGCGTGAGCCGCCAGCGTGATATGGTTATTGGTAATACTGATGTATGAGGTGTGAGCTCATGCTGGAAATGCGAGAGGTGGAAAAACTGCGCCAATTGGGCCTGACCGAGCACACTTCGGGCGGTGCCGAGGCCGTCAGGGTGACCGCGCAGTGCCGCCAGGTTGGCAAGGTTCTGACGCGTGAAGACTTGCGTTCACGGCTGGTCGATTGGCAGCGGCAGCTGGAGCAGCGGCTGGCCATTCACGGTGCGGAGCTGATAGAAGGCAGCCTGTCTGTGTCGGGGCAGACGGTAGAGGCTGTCGTGCCTATCCTCGAGCTTTCTCAGGTCATGGCTGAGATGTCGGAACAGGACGTCCGGATCGACATAGTCAAACCGCGCCAAGTTGTTTCCAGATAGCGCGTTCACCCTCGTTCAAATCCGGCAAATAAAAGCCTGGCAGCGCTGAGTGCGCTGCCAGGCTTTTTTATCAATGCAGCTTGAGTCGCGGCTCAGTCCCCCGCCCAATCTTGCTACCCAGCATCATCATCGCCGTGCGGAAGAAACCATACAGCGCCATCTGGTGCATCCGGTACAGCGACACATAGAACATCCGCGCCAGCCAGCCCTCCAGCTTCACGCTGCCCATCAGGTTACCCATCAGGTTGCCCACCGCCGAGAACCGCGACAGCGACACCAGCGAGCCGTAGTCCTTGTACTCGTAGGTCGGCAGCGCCTTGTTCTCCAGGCGCGCCTTCAGGCTCTTGGCCAGCAAGGACGCCTGCTGGTGCGCGGCCTGGGCCCGTGGCGGCACGTTGCGGTCGCTGCCCGGCTGCGGGCAGGCGGCGCAGTCACCGAAGGCAAAGATATTGTCGTCGCGGGTGGTCTGCAGAGTCGGGCGCACCACCAGCTGGTTGATGCGGTTGGTTTCCAGGCCATCGATGTCCTTGAGGAAGCCCGGCGCGCGAATGCCCGCCGCCCAGACCTTCAGGCTGGCCTGGATCACTTCGCCGGCAGCGGTCTTCAGGCCATCCTCGGTCACTTCGCTGACCGCGGCGTTGGTCATCACCATCACGCCGAGTTTTTCCAGGGTCTTGTGCACCGGCACGCTGATGCGCTCCGGCAGCGCCGGCAGCACCCGTGGGCCGGCCTCGATGAGGGTGATGTGCATGTCTTTCGGCTGGATCTTGTCCAGGCCATAGGCCGCCAGCTCGTGGGCGGCGTTGTGCAGCTCGGCCGCCAGCTCCACGCCGGTGGCGCCGGCACCGACGATGGCCACGCTGATCTTCTCGCTGGCCACATCGCCTGCGTGGGCGCGCAGGTAGTGGTTGAGCAGTTGCTGGTGGAAGCGCTCGGCCTGCTTGCGGCTGTCGAGGAACAGGCAGTGCTGCGCCGCGCCCAGGGTGCCGAAGTCGTTGGTGTTGCTGCCCACGGCGATTACCAGGCTGTCGTAGCCGATGGTGCGCGCAGGCAACAGCTCACGGCCCTCGTCGTCGAGGGTCGCGGCCAGCTGGATCAGTTTGCTTTCACGGTCCAGGCCGCTCATGCGGCCCATCTGGAAGTTGAAGTGGTTCCACTTGGCCTGGGCCACGTAGTTCAGTTCGTCTTCCGAGGAGTTCAGCGAACCGGCCGCCACTTCGTGCAGCAGGGGCTTCCAGATGTGCGTCAGGTTGGCATCAACCAGGGTGATCTCGGCCTGTTTGCGCTTGCCCAGGCTTTTACCCAGGCGGGTCGCCAGTTCCAGGCCGCCGGCGCCGCCGCCGACAATCACGATGCGATGAGTCATGGGGATATCTCACAAGTTTTACGGAATTCGTGGACACAAGGTCCGGCCGCGTCCGGCATGAGGGGCGGGCGAGCGCAAGGCAGCTCATAGCACCAGTCCACTCAGCAGGCGGCTCAACAGGCCCAGACCGATGGTCACGGCCACCACCAGCAACAGGAGCAGCAACGGCCGGAAGGGCCTGCGCTCGACTTGATGCTGGGGGGCGCTCAGATACTCATCGACGCGACGCTGATCTTCGGGATTCAGGCGGCTGGTCATGGTGGGCCTCGTCAGATAGACGTTTGTGACTGCGTGTACGCCACAGCGTTCACGCAAACGCATGGATCGAATGATAATGCTTTCTATCCCTGGCGCCGAGTGTACGTGATCGCAAACACACCCGGCACTGGATCAAAGACTGATGCCTACGTCGAACACGATGCTGCGCCCCAGGTTGCCGCGCAGGAAATCCGGCGCGTCCGGGTGGGCGAACAACACCCTGGCGAAGGTCGGCCCCACCAGCGACAGCGAGCGCCAGCCCTGGCGCAGGTATTCGGTGGGCGGCGGGAAATGGCTGTTGAGGTCGAGCACTTCGCGCTTGAGGCTGGAGAAGGCGATGATGTCCAGCTCGCCCAGGTCCAGCCCGCGTTCGCGGTAGTTGTGTGATTTCTTGCGCAGCGTCGGCGCCAGACGTGCCAGCAGTTCCTGGGCGCTGATCCGCCGGGGCCGCTGCTCGCGGCGCACCAGCTGGGCCAGGGAAAACGCGCTGCGCCGCCGTTGCAGCTCCTCGCGCCATTCATCGTTGAGCCGCCGCCCCTCGTCGAGCACGAAGAACACCTCGAACGCCGCGTCGCGGAACAGCACGTCTGGTGGCTCCTGCCCGGCCGGGGTGAAGTCCTCGCTGCGGTAGGGAATGTTCAGCCCTTGCAGCAGGCGCTGGCAGACCCAACGCTCGCGTTCCCATTTGCGGGCATTGGACAGGAACGCATTGGCTTGTTCGGCCTGGATGGTAAGCAGGCGCAGGTAGTCTGAGTCATCCATGGGGACAAGCTTAGTCGCTAATTGATGACGGTAAGATGCTGTTTGTGCGTGGGAATCAGCCCAGCGTCAGCCACTGCTGCACGACTCCGAACAAGTGCAGCAGCCCGCCACCCACACAAATCGCCGAACTGACCGCGATGAAGCGCCGGCTGCGCCCGGTGCCGGCCAGCAACAGCGGCCCCAGCAGGCCACGGGCCAGGTACACCAGGGTGATCAGGCAGATGATCGGCATCAGCAACGGCAAGGGCGCGATCACACCGGCTGCCGACAGCGCGTAGGCGGCCCAGACCAGCAACACCGATGCGATAAGCAGGGTGACCAGGGCAGGGTAGGCGCGCCCTTGTTCGGCGGCCCGGGCCATGCGTTCGCCTGCGCCAAACAGACGGTACCAGCGCGGGCCCACGGCGATGACCATCAGGTGCAGTACCCCCGCGATGGCGCTGAACAGCGCGCCCAACAGTAAGGGCAGATTGATGCCTTCGGTCATCGGGGATGCGTCCTGCAGCGAGAGGAGGTGTCAGCCTATAGCAACCGGACGAATGGGAGAATGGGTGTAGACTCAGGCTTGTCCATATGGCCGACAGGGATATTGTTCAGGTGATCAGCGCACAGGTCTTGTCCAGCACCAGCCTCACCCTTGGCTGGCTCGGTTACGTGCCCCTGCTGATCTGGGCTGCCAGCCGCACGCGCTGGGTGGAGCTGTTCGCTGACACCCGCCGCCAGCACCTGCTGTTCGGCACGGTGTTCTGCCTGTTCGTGCTGTGGCTGGTGCGGCGTGATTTCGATACTGGCGTGTCGTACCACTTCATCGGCATGACCGCCGTGACCCTGTTGCTGGATTGGCCGCTGGCGGTGCTCGGTGGCTTCCTGGCTCAGCTCGGCCTGTTGCTGCTCGGTCGCCAGGACCTTGCCGCTATTGGTGTAAACGGCCTGCTGATCGTCGGCTTGCCAGTGCTTGTCACCGAGGTGTGCGCGATCCTGGTCGAGCGTGCTCAGCCACGTAACCTGTTCGTGTATATCTTCTGTTGCGGGTTCTTCCCCGCCGCACTGACCGTGCTGGTGTGCCTGGCGGCTGGGCTGGGGGTGTTGTGGATGGACGAGCGTTTCGCCATGCCCGAGTGGCTGAGCGACTTTGTTGGCTACCTGTGGCTGATGATGTTCCCCGAGGCGTTTATCAATGGCACCGTGATCAGTGCCCTGGTGGTGTTCTGCCCCGAGTGGCTGGAGACGTTCAACCGCACTCGTTATTTGCAGGCGCCGTGGAAGGATGAAGAACGGTGATGTTTTCTGGGGCTGCTGTGCAGCCCTTTCGCGGCACAAGGCCGCTCCTACAGGCGGTCGCATTCCCCTGTAGGAGCGGCCTTGTGCCGCGAAAGGGCCGCAAAGCGGCCCCAACAACGTCGAACCAATCAGCGTTCTAAAAACGCCTACCTCAATGCCGCGGCTCCAGATCCCCCGAATACAGCTCATCCTCCGACTCTTCCGCCCCCGCGATCTTATGCTCCTCGGCCGCCCAGGCCCCCAGGTCGATCAACTTGCAGCGGTCCGAGCAGAACGGTCGGAACGGGCTCTTCTCCCCCCATTCCACAGGCGCCCCACAGGTCGGGCAATCAACGGTCATCGGCTGGCTCATGGCTGGCCTCCTCGCAAAGTCAGGTAAAAGTGGTGCAGGCGGTCGATCTCGTCGTGCAGCGATTGCAGGTCACGATCATTGACCACCACGTCATCGGCATGGCGCAGGCGCTCTTCCCGGGCCAGCTGGGCCTTGAGAATCGCCTGCACCTGCTCAGGATTGGTGTTGTCGCGCTGCAGGGTGCGCTGCACCTGCAACTCGGTCGGCGCATCGATCACCAATATGCGCTGGGTCTTGCTGAACTGCCCCGACTCGATCAACAGCGGCGACACATACACCGCATAGGGCGTCTCGGCCTTGGCCAGGTAGCTGAAGATCTCCTGGCCGATCAACGGGTGCAGCAGCTGCTCCAGCCATTGCCGTTGCGCAGGGTCAGCGAAGATCTGCTGGCGCAGGGCGCCACGGTCGAGCTGGCCGTCCTCAAGCAACACGCCCGGGCCGAAGCGTTCGACGATGCTGGCCAGGGCAGGGCGCCCCGGCTCGACAACCCAGCGCGCGGCCTGGTCGGCATCGACCAGGTGCACGCCCAACTCGACGAAACGCTCGGCGGCGGCGCTCTTGCCGCTGCCGATGCCGCCGGTCAGGCCGAGAATCCAGGGGGTGAAAGGCGCTGTGCTCATCAGGTTCCAAGCAGTTGCAGGTAAGAAGCGACTATTTCATCACCCCAGAGCACTGCGATCCACCCCGCAATGGCCAGATAAGGCCCGAAAGGCAGCGCAGCGCCCATCTGCGTGCGCTTCAAACGCACCAGCGTCAGCCCGATCAGCGCCCCCACCAGCGAGGCCAGCATCAAGGTCAGCGGCAAAACCTGCCAACCGCCCCAGGCCCCGAGCATGGCCAGCAGCTTGAAATCGCCAAAGCCCATGCCCTCCTTGCCGGTCACCAGCTTGAACACCCAGTACACCGTCCACAGGCTCAGGTAACCCGCCACCGCGCCCCACACCGCGTCGGCCAGCGGCACCAGCAGCCCGAAGGCGTTGACCACCAACCCCAGCCACAACAGCGGCAGCACCAGCACATCCGGCAGCAACTGGTGCTCGGCATCGATCAGGCTCAAGACGATCAGCCCCCAGGTCAGCAGCATCACCGCCAGCGCCTCCACGCCCGGCCCGAAATGCCACGCCACCAGCAGCGACAGCAGGGCGGTTGCCAGCTCCACCAGTGGATAACGCGCACTGATCCGCGCCTTGCACCCCGAGCAATGCCCGCGCAAGGCCAGGTAACTCAACACCGGAATGTTTTCCCACGCCCGGATCGGGCGCTGGCAATGCGGGCAACGCGACGCCGGCAAACACAGGTCGAAGCGCTCGTGCTCGGCCTGCGGCAGCCCCAGCACCTCCTGCGCCTCCCGCTGCCACTGGCGCTCGAGCATCAGCGGCAGCCGGTACACAAGCACATTGAGAAAACTGCCCACCAGCAACCCCAGCACCGCGGCCAGGGTGTAGAAGAACGGCGGATGATCGACGATTACGGCCCAGGCATTCATGTTCAGATCAGGCTACCCAACTGGAAGATCGGCAAGTACATCGCCACGACAAGGCCCCCCACCAGCAGCCCGAGGATCAGCACGATGGCCGGCTCCAGCAGCGTGGTCAACTGCCCCAGCGTCTGGCTCACCTGCTCTTCGTAATGTAGCGCGGCCTTGTCCAGCATGGTGTCGAGGGTGCCGCTGGCCTCACCGACCGCTACCAGCTGGCGCAGCAGCGGCGGGAACAGCCCTTCCGCCTCCATCGCCTGTTGCAGGCTCGCCCCATTGGCCACGCCCTGGCGCAACGCCAGGATCGCCCGCTCATGCAGGCAGTTGCCACTGACCGGTGCCACCGTTGCCAGCGCATCCAGCAACGCCACGCCGGCTGTATAAGAAGTCGCCAGGCTGCGCGCAAACCGCGCCAACGCAGCCTGCCCGAGCAAGGTGCCAACCACCGGCACCCGCAGCCCCCAGCGCACCATCCACAGCCGCGCCGGCAGATGCCGCCGATAAACCTCCCGCCCGCCAACCCCAAGCACAGTTATCAACAGCACCAGCCATCCCACGTGATTGCCCAGCCCTGTGGATAAATCGATCACCCACTGGGTGAACGCCGGCAGCGCCTTGTCAAAACTGGCGAACAGCCCCTGAAAGCGCGGCACCACCTCCAGCAGCAACAACGCCGCCACCCCGAGCCCGGTCAGCAGCAACAGCGCCGGATATAGCATCGCCTTGCGCACCTTCTGCCGCAGCGCCTGGCGCTTCTCCAGCATGCCCGCCATCTGCTCCAACTGCCGGTCCAGCGTGCCCGACTGCTCGCCCACCCGCACCAGGTTGCAGTACAGCGCATCGAACCACGCCGGATGCCGCTGCAACGCCTCCGCCAGCCCAAGCCCCGCCGCCACATCCTGTTTCAACCGCGCCAGCAACGCCGCCATGCCGCTGTCCACCGTGCTACGCGCCATCACCTCGAACGCCTGCAACAACGGCACCCCCGCCGTCAGCAAGGTTGCCAGCTGCCGGCTGAACCCCGGCGCATCCGCCTTGCCTGCCCGCTGCGGCCAGCGCCACTGCAACCCACCCGCCAACCTCACCCGCGTGGCCCGGATGCCCTGGCGTTGCAGCCAGGCCTGCACGAACGCCGGGCTGCGCCCCGGTTGCTGGCCGTGTTGACGAGCGCCGGAGGCATCGATGCCCTCCCAGGCGTAGAGGCGGGTAGACGGTGGCATGCGAAGGTCCTTTGCAGTGCGGCGACAAGCCCCGTAACAGCTTGCCGGGCCCGAGGGCGGGTGCGTTTCCATGACGCTCACTAGAGTAGTTCAGCGAAGATGACGCCCTGCCGTGCAGGGGTGACAAAAGGTGTCGGTTCAGGCCTACTGCGCGCCTGCCGGCCGGGGCGCAACCCCAGATGAAATGCGCCGACCGCGCCTCCATGTATTACGAAGGAAGACCGTTCATGAAAGGGCAACGAGGTATCACCCTGATCGAACTGATGATCGTTGTCGCGATCATCGGCATCCTGGCGACCATCGCCATCCCCATGTACACCAACCACCAGGCCCGGGCCAAGGCCGCGGCGGCGCTGCTGGAAATCTCCGCGCTGAAGACGCCGATGGACATCCGCCTGAACGAAGGCAAGGACGTGCCCGACGTCGCCAGCCTCGGCGGCCAGCCCGCCACCGCCCATTGCGCGATCACCGCCAGCGGCACGGCGGCCGACGGCACCGCCAGCATCGCCTGCACCCTGGCCGACGCACCGGCCAATGTGCTGGGCAAGACCGTGACCCTGGCCCGCACCCAGGCCGGGTGGAGCTGCGTGACCACGGTGGAGGAAGACCTCGCGCCGAATGGCTGCAAGGCGCCGTGAAAGTGAGGTGAAACAGAGGTTTGCGTAACGGACACGGCAATGGTACGTTGCGCAACACGCCGGTGTAGCTCAGTCGGTAGAGCAGCGCACTCGTAACGCGAAGGTCGCAGGTTCGATTCCTGTCTCCGGCACCAGAAATGTCGATAGTGGTCAGTTACTCTATCGGGCTGATGAACCGCCTTCGGGCGGTTTTTTGCTTTTCAGATCGGGCAAGGCGTTTAGTCTGTGAGTGGCTGGTTGCTACGCTCGGGTACGCGATGCCTAGGAGGTATCCATGAACCTGTTCAAGTCGCGTTCTGAGAAGGTCAAGAGCCCCTTCGCCGAATTCATTCGCAATGCGAAAGCTGGCGAGAAGAAGCGCGTTTACACAGCCGTCCTGGTTGAAGCCACTAAGCGACAGAACGAAATCATGGTTGCAGCCCAAGAAAAGAGCGTGTGATCAAAAATGCGTTACACGAAGCCCGGCTAAAAGTCGGGCTTTTCTTTGGAAAGGAGCCAAGGGTAGTCCATGTGGTGGCGGTGATGCTGATTGCGCAATGGAGTTATGGCTGAAACCTTTCAGTTTTATGCTTCTACCCCTGCACCGTCAGAAAATAGATCTGTCACCCTTTTCAATACGTCTGGCGTGGTGTCACTTACGCCAAGTGATTTTTGAGCAAGAACCAACACATATTGAGCGCAAATGACCGCCCGAGCCGTGTCATCTGATCTTCGGGAATCCCGACTGGCCGATGAGCGCCTGGGCTTAAAAAGCCGAATACACCAGCAAGTCCCTTCTCCTCCTCAACTGTGATCTCACCACTTGTGCGTAAAAACTGGATAACCATCCCCCATTTTGAAGGATCGTAGGGAGGTGGGTTTGTCGTCCGTGAAGCTACATGAGCGGCGATATCGACTGCCAGTGTTTCAAGTGCCACTCGCGCATTCACGAGAGAAGCGTTGAAATCAGGCGGCGTCGCACGAAATGCAGAGGCTGAATCATTAATCCGCGCAATAATGTCGTCTTTGCGAGGAGCCCCCGAGTTTTGAAGCGCCAAGATCAGATCGTCTTCTATCGGTGGTGCGCTGGTGATGGACGGGTCTCCTTTAATGAGCGTCTTATTGGTTACGATATAACCATCCAGCAACAGGCATTGCGTAAGGTCATGCATACGCTCGTCAAAGCGATATTTCGGGTTGACCCTTGCACGCAGATCGCCTGGGGTTGCTATGACCTCGGCAAGTACTTGCATAATGGTCCGCTCGTCGAGCGAACGCAGAATGTTAAGTAAAGCTGACAGCAAATGGTCATGCGGCAGTGAAAGATGCTGAACCCCATACTTGCTTAAGAGAACAGCTGAAACGGTTGGGGGTTGCAGTTCTAAAAACTGTGCAAACGAATGACGTGCTCGAAGTCCTATCATGTTGCTGCTTCCTTTTCTTTCGTGTCGTAGCTGTATTGGTAAAGCGCTCCATGATTGTCCCTGGCCAGCTTGATTGGACAATGAACGATTTCCTCGTTATTCATTGTGGCTCTGCGTCTCACGGGTTTCTGGAAACGCAAGGCCATCGTCGGGCTATCCGGTACGTGCCATTAGTCTATTCTCAGACCACACGCAACCAGATTGTCCGTGTCACTGAGCAGCCTAGCGGGTAGTCTTGCCGGTGCTGACGTCCAGATAGACCTTGTTGCTGTTGGTCATGCCGCCACAGTAAGTGAAGTAGGCATTGGGCCCTTGGCTGGTGGACTTCATCCATCCACCCATCTCCAGGAAGTCATCCACTGTGCAGGTGCGGGCATCGATCAACTTCTGGGCCGCGGTGGCGAACTGTGCCTGGTGCAGGCGGAAATCGTCTGAATCTTTGACCAGTTCCGCGTCCCCGCTGGCGCCTTCTGACGGATCTGCTGGGCGTTCGGAACTGAGCTGGTTGGATAACGCCCACTCCGCGAAGTCCCCACCTACGATGCCGTTGGCCTGGGTGCAAGCTTTGTTTCCACGTTTAACATATTGGCTATTGCCGAATGAATTGCAGGACGCCGAGTAGGGCTTGCTGATGCGGCTCCATATCCCGTTGACCTCGAACACGGTGACGCTTTCTCGGAACATCAGCTGGCCGACAGACCCACACTCTTCCGAGGGGCAGGTTCTTCGTTCCAAGCGATCTGAGGTAACCCAGAGTTTGGACTCAGCCAGGGCAAAGGTCGCGCCGGCGGCCAGAGCAACCCCTACAACCAGTGCCTGCATTGGAGTTCGAATACTTCCTTTTGCTTGTCTCACCACATTTTTCCTTGTTTTTTCCTCAGCTGATGATGTTCCTGATGATCCGTGCAAGGCCAAGGCCCGAATAGCCCTCCGAGTACCCGTGAGACACATCAACCTCATGCTGCTCCAATGCTCTCAGGACACGGTTCTTCAACATCTTTGAGCCACGCGATTGTCCGGCCTCATAGGCGAGGAAAACCGCAATACAGCTCAATACAAAGCACATAGCGTAAGTGCCAAACATTTTTGCTACATCCTAATATCGCCCTGACTGAGGGGCTGTGGTGTACCTGGGTGATTTCCGTTCTTTCAGCGATTGTCAGTAGAAGACCGTTTGCAATCGTGAGGAATGACCTGAACATCTGACGTTCATTGACGACAGCACAGCGCGCAACCCCATCATCACCAAAGAACTGGTCGCGGGCAGTTGCGAGGATCAGCTTCTAGCATCGACGCGAGATCGCGATCAGACACACGGCGCAACGCCTCGGCTGCAACAAACTGAGCGCGCATCGCAAGTACCATCAGCTCGATCCGAGTCATGCCGTGCGATGCATATCGGGTACCGACATAGTCAGGGAAATGCGCAATAGCGCCGCGAAGGCGATCGTCGTGCGCAGTCGATACCTCGCCGATCAGCGCGTCGGCTAGCTTATCAAGGTGGTGCGACAATTTACGGTATTGCGCCTCGGTCCAGCCGCGCGCGGCAAGTGCCCCTTTGAGTGCCAGTTCGGCGGTCAAGCAGGTCGTCTGTACGGCCGCGTCGATATCGATGTCACCGGCGAGGATGCGAGCGGTCGCCGAGAGGGACGAGCGCGCGTTAGCGAGTAGCTGAGGCGCATCACCAGTCACATGCTCCAGATCACTGACCCCATAGGCGAAATCCCACAGGTCGGCGACTCCGTAAAGGGCACGCCAACCCTGTTCTGGATATTGTTCGAATATAAGTTTCAGCTCATCGTGCGGTATCTCAATGCAGTCGATGGGGTTAATCGAGACGTCCCCATATCCGACGGCGATTCGAACCGGATACATCTGGTCACGCAGTGCCACGCCGCCCTTGAGCACCGCTGGCATCGAGAAATCACCTGCCGGATAGAGCGTATGGTAGATCGCCATGAGCGGGCCCCACATCGCCTTGTCGAACAGATCGCCGGAAATGCCGTTGGCCTTCATCCAGGCCATCGCTACGTGAAACGGCCGCTGGTGCAGTTTCAAGCCTTGCGCGATCAGTTCGTCGTCGAGTTGCCGCACGAACTCTTTGTCGATGGTTCTCGTCATATAAATTTCTCCACCAGTTTGGGCTTAACGCGGCGAGATTCGTCCAACATAAACACAACCCGAGCTCATTAAGATCCATGGTCGCACTAATCCGGATGGGCGAATTCTCTGCTCAATCCTGTACGCGGGAATCGCGCTTCTCTCTAAGGCCTCGGTCCCGGCTCGTGGCCGGGGAGTGGGGTGTACCTGGTCGTTTTTCTGGTTATTGGCGGCCGTCTTCAATCAGTTCGAAGCTGTTGCCCAAAATTGACGGGCGGCGCGCAGCGCCGACAAGCTTGCGGCCATCGGGCAGAACTACTTCTGCGCGAATCAGCCCATCGCGGACAAGGTTGTCCGGATGGTCAACCATAATCGACCAGGCACGTTGCGGCTCGTTGTAGAATAGGGTAGCGGGGACGCCAGGGTGGCAGGTTGTAGTTTCAAGCCCAGGGCTGCTGTAGATCAGGGTCAAGTCGATGGGGCCTAGGTAATACATGGTGCCTTTCATTCCGTCGCAGGTGAGGTGCGAAAACCGCCCTCTGGTACTGGCAAAGCCCGCACTAGGCGGGCTGATGATCGGCGGCGTTTCCGTTAACTGGCTGGGTCGCTGAGAAGGCACTCAGCAACGTGATAAATTCGGCTACCTGTCGGGCGTGCCTGGTCATCGAGGACTTCGGCAACCCGCCATTCGCGGCACTCAGGATCACCGCAGTCGTACATGCAGTAGTCCGGTTCTGCACCTTCCTCAGTTGGGATCAGCTTGACCAGATACGGTGGCTCCACCCGTAAGGCTATTTCAATTCATACGCAGCAGGATAGATCTGCTTCTGCCTGGGCGAGTTGCTGAGCAGCATTTCTAACGATAGGCATATGGTGTCGAACTGCATTTTCTTGCCGCGCCTGGAACTGTTTAAGTTCCGCCAAGCCTTTACGCAGTTGCTCTTCGATCTCTTGGGCGCGGTTCTGAATATTTCGCCTAACATTGTTGATGTCGTTCGGAGTGACTGCCTGTGTGGGATTAAATTTGAAGCCCCGTTCAAGCCCCTTTCTCCAATCTACCAGTGTACGTGTTAGTACCTCGCCAAAACCTTTTATCCGGCGAACACGGTTCCACTCTACGTCAGCTGCGGTTTCTATACCGAAGCTACTGAGGGCTGCCCGCTTGGCCGGGCCTATGCCTGAGAGATTCGCCCGATCAATGAAAAAGGCCTCTAAGTAGCGTTGCCGCTGCCGCCTCTCCATGTTCTGGCTTAAGGCTCTGATGTCATTTTGCTCACGCGCTGCCAGAGAGTCGAACTCGCTTTTGAGTTTCGCTAGTACGTCTCGTTTAAGGTGGAAGTGGTGAGGATCCACCTCCCGCTTAATCGACTCGACTGCATTGCTCCAAAGCTTCAAGGCAGTGTTACGAGTGTCTGAACGAGTCCTACGTTCTTTTTTGAGCTCGGTTGCTCCGTAATTCCAAAGACAAAAAATGAATAGTCCAGCGATGATGATGTAGGGCAGCGGTGGTCCTTGGAGGGCTGTGAAGCTAACAAGTGTGGTAGCAACGATGCCAAATATTCCGAACTTGCGGAGCGGGCTGCTAAGAATTCCTGCTGGAAGTGGTCTGCCCTTTACGCTCCCCTTGAACTGATTAGCGTTAGGGATGGCAACGTCCGCCGGTGCTGATATCTTGGTTATGGCGAGCCAAATGTCTGCAACTTTGACCGGCGTATGGCCTGGCGCTGAAACGGTGAAAACTGATGCCGAAAGGAAATACACCACACCCGAGGCCTCTAGTGCGCACCAAGGGCAAGCAGTCAGATGGTTTGAAAAGACGTGCATACTGTTCGAGCACTTCCGCAGAGAGTTGCGAAGTTTGTCAAGCTCGTCAAGCCACTGTCTTGCCGTCGGACGTCTCCCGCTCCTGCCTTCTTCGGTGAAGGCGGACTCAAACATGCTTGATAGGGCAGGGGGAACCAATGACAACGGTAAGGAATTTGGTGGTGCTGTCAGGTATCGCTGACTTGCTGTTTTGGAGTAGGCAAAGCGCAGATGCTTGATGTTGTCCTCTAGTGAGTCCCCCACATTGTCCTTCTGCGGTACACCTGCATAGGGATGTCTTCCACCAAATAGTAGGTGAAAGATTAGGAGCGCGAGGCCGAAGGCGTCGTGGTTCGTGGTTCGAGTGAGACCATTGAACGACATTCCTTGTAGCTCAGGGGGAGTAAAGTGGGAAACACCGACTTCACAAAGGTGCACGAGACTTCCCTGAGTTAGCTGGTATGAGTCGGTGTCGATCAGGGTCACAGCGGCGTTTTGGCCAACATATGCATTCCCGTGATTTACATCCCCTAGAATTGTTCCATGCTGATGTAACGTGGTGAAGGCGGCTGCTGTATTCCTGGCAACATAAAGCAGGAAGTCCCAGGCACGTTGGGGATACTCCTGCTTGCGATGGGCAGGGCTATAGACGGTTTGAATCGGCGTCATACCTTCGACCTTCGCCATCACGAAGCCCACTACCGATCCGCCGACTTTGGCGTGAAGGGTGTCCTGTGGCCATGCGGTGTACTTGAGCAGTTGCTCATCCCGCTGATGGGCCATATGACGGAGCTTGGATTGCTTCGCTCCGTCTTGCGGTTTGTGGTAGACCTTCGCTACCAGATGCTTCACGCCCTCAATTGTATAGACGGACCCTTCGCCACCTTTACCTATCTCTTTCAAGAGCTTCAGCCGCTGTCCGGCCGCGTTGTAGAACAACATGGACATCAGCGCCCCCTTAACCCCTGAGAACGGCTAAGGCGATAGACTTATCATCGTCAGTCCGTTCATTAACTTTTTCGCTTCCCAGAAAAGCGGCGAGTGCGTCAGGCACTTGCTTTCGCGCGTCGGGCTTCAATGTCCCAAGTACGTTAAAGAACGGCTGGAAGAAGGGCTCATGGGGGCTTTCGTTAGGTAGGTCGAGCGCCAGATGCTGAAGGCCGTCTGAGAATGCTGCTGCGCGCAGTACGATGCTTTGGAATTGCTTGGTGACCAGTGTATCCAGCGCATCCGGATCGGTGACGAAGTGTGTCATATTGGCGTATTCGCCAGACATGGGCTGGAAAGCTAGTTCCAGTCCATTACCTACATCGAAGACGATACCACCGTCCCCGATTTGCAGGACTAGGGTGCCTAGTTCAGAAGACACCAGGCCGAGGAAGGTACAGGCATAATCACGGGCGGTGTGGCCCGAACCTTCAGCTCGGCTGTAAATGACCTCGCGGATTTGCTTCACAAGTTCGACAGCTAGCGAGTCGTCAAGTGCAAACTCGGGTTGCTGCATGAGGGTGCTTATAACCTCATTAGCAGTATCAACGGCCAGCTGAGCACCGACATCGGCAAAACTCGCACTGCCTGCGCCATCGGCCACGAACATCGATAGCCACGGGCGAACGCCTTGAAGAGTAATGGCCGCGCTACATCTGTCCTCGCAGACACCGTTGCGCTCAAGGTGAGAGGTGCCGACGACAGCGGCGCTGGCATACTCCCAAGTTAAACCTCTGCCCATCCGGTGGGTGCCTCCAGCTTCACTGCTGTCCCTGGGGTAGACTGCGACACGCTCTTCATCGATGCCGACAGCCACTGGAAAAGCTCCCGAAACTTCAGCCCTTGGAGTTTCAACGGCTCGCGAACGCTCAGTTGTGAGAGCACATCAAAGTTTGCACCTTCAACACCTACGGCGAAGAACGCGAACTTCTTGGCAGCCTCACCCTCTCTAATCGCGGCAGCAGCAGCTCGCCACTCATCCGTGGGACCACCATCAGTGATGAGAAAAATCCACGGTCTGAAAAGTGAAACCCCTGCGGCTCGTATTTGCGCTTTACGGCTCTCGAGCATGTCCAGGCCAATGGTAATGGCTTGACCCATTGGAGTGTCGCCTTGCTCCACTAGGTTCGGAGGGTAAAAACCATCGACGGTGGTGAATGGCGTCTCCACTTTTGCTGGTCCGAACGTGACAATGCCAACCTCCACGCGTTGCATTGCGAGCGAATCGGCAGCGAGTTCGTCCTTGAGTTGCTGTAGACCTGCGTTCAGTTCAGTGAGCGGGCGGCCGCGCATGCTTACCGAAACGTCCAAAAGGAGAAGGCAGGGGACCCTTGGCTCAGGGTTGTCGGCGAATGAAACGTCGTTGAACAGTATTTGGTCTGTCATGTGAGCTCTCTATTGAAGGGGGAACTCACGCATACGACCCGTGAAATCCCTTTCCGGCTAAGCAAGTGGGTTCTAGTCTTTCAGTAATAAGAGATAAGGGCAATATGCTGGCTCAGCAGCGGATGAGGTACTCGCCCCCAGGCCATAGTTGAGGCCTGACTCAAGTCGAATGCAGGTGCTTGCCAATCAGGATCAGACTGATTTTTGACCACTCGTCAGGGCACGGGAAATTAGGGCACATTTCGAGATCAGCATTCCGCCGAGTGGGATAGCTCAGCGGTGACGTATTCGGCGGAGATAACCATGCAGGAGCGGAGCCGCAAAGCTGACTGATCTAGGGTGCCCACGGTTTAAATTGGTTGGATGACTACGTGGCGTTCTCTGCCGTTCTCCATCTAGCCCTGAAGCGGGTGGTCGTAGTCCTCACTGGAGCCTAAAAAATTCCCAGTTCGATTCCATTGAAAGCCATAACTAGCTGTTTTTTATAGATACCTTATGAGGTACGTCAAAAAAACCACCGAATTTCAGCCCTGCGAAAGAGGGGCCCTCACGGCCAACGACCGTCCGTCTGTCTCCGTACCAGCACCCAGAAATCACCGCAGTCCTTGCTGTGCGGGCGTTTTGTTTCTAGCCATCTCAGCAGGCCTCATCAATGACCAGATGCAGCTAACCTGCACGCGTCTGCTGTTACATGGCTGCTGTGCGCAGAAGACCATCTGGTCTACCGGGTTATCTTTTCCTCGGTTCGCCAATCTGCGTACAGCTGCCACCCTCACCACCCAGAGCGCTATCTATAAAGAGCACGTTTTCACCATGGCAGCAGTACGTGGGACACCTCAGGTGTGCCGGTCCCTTTCGTCCCGGTTAGCCAACCCACGTGCTGTTGCCACCCAGCCCCTTCGTGCAAGCCATTTCCTACGCTTTCAATCGCCATTTCCCGGCCCCAGAACCTTGCACTAGAAGCCCTCAAGGAATAAATTCCCTACCAGTCGCGGCAAATCCCGCGACCGGGTTTGGCGACCCGGATAAACTTGGCGCAGCAGCGCCCCACACGATTGCAGGCGCTTTTTTTGCGTCCGCAGCCTCGTGCCATGGCGGCTGTGCGCGGGAGACCTTCGGGTCTGCCGGGTTCCAAGTTCCCGGTTCGCCAACCTGCGTACAGCTGCCACCCATTGTTTGGCGACAGTGCGTGGTGGTTCCAACCTAACTTGGAGTCTCATGCATGACCATCACACGTCTGTACAGGATCCTCGCATCCGCTCTCCGCCGCCCAACCCCCGCGGCCAGCCCATCCCCAACTTTCTACCCGATCGACAGCCACTCCCTCGCCACTCGCGCCAACCGGGAGGTGCCCCATGCCTGACCATGAACGCCTGTCTACCCTCCAGAGCTACGTCTGGACCCTCGAACTGCTCGGCGAGGCGCTGGTCCAGCACGACGAGGTGCTGGAGTGCGAGCACAACCCGCAACTGAGCTTTCGCAACACAGCGGGGATTCACCAAGCGATCCGGATCATCAGCCGGTTGGCCAGCGAGCAGTTCGGCAAGCTGGAGGCGATGAAAGAAGAGAGTGTTTCTGGAAACTGATGCCGCGCATCATCGGGGCCGCTTTGCGGCCCTACTGCGTGGTGTGCCCTGATCGGGCGCCACTTGCCCCGCCCAGGTTTCAACCAATCACCAGAACAATATGGCTGCTTCACCCACCCCCTTCTCGTATCATCAGCGCCTTCGCATCCGGAACGAACTGTGTGAAATCGCCAACTGGAAAAGCGCCAACTGCCGCTGATGGGCCGAAGTGGGACGTCGCCGAGGCTGTCAATCAGCTCTCGTGGGACGACTTGCGCATCATCAAGACGCTCAGTGATTGCGGCAACCGTGCGGCGACGGCCAAGAAGCTTGGTATCAATGTCTCCACCGTTTCGCGCCGGGTTGCCCAGGTCGAGCGAACCCTCGGCATCGCGTTGTTCGACCACCGCAAATCAGGCTATCTGCTCACCGCCGAGGGCGCGGAATTGCGCGCACTCGCCGAGCGCGTGGAACTGGATATTGTCAGCGTCACGCGGCGTGTTTCACGTTCAGGTCAAGGCCCGCTGGGGAAACTTCGCATTACCACCAGCGACTCGCTGCTGCTGTACTTCTTCACCCCGATCATCGCGGACTTCAAGGCCCTGAACGAGGGGATCAGCCTCGAGGTGCTGGTGGGCAATGAAACCCTCAGCCTCGCCCGGGATGAATCGGATATCGCCATCCGCGCGACGAGAAAACCTGCTGAGAGCCTGGTGGGCCGTAAACTGGCGAACATTGCCTGGGCACCTTACTGCAGCGCCAAGCAGGTGACTGGCGAGGCCTTGTTCGAAGAGGGGCAGGCATGGGTGTCGTACTCGGCGGCGCTCCGCGGTTTGAGGGCGACCAGCTATGTCGAAAACCGGGTCGCCGCTGAGCGCATTGCCTACCGCACCGACTCTGTTGCAGCCGCAAGCGTCGCCATCGCGGCGGGCCTGGGGTATGGATTCCTGCCCTGCATGCTGGGCGACATCACCCCGGGGTTGGTACGCGCAGGCCCAGTGGTGCCAGAGCTTCAGGACGAGTTGTGGCTGCTGACGCACCAGGACATTCGCAAGTCGTGGCGCGTCAAAGCATTCATGACCTTCTGCGCCGCTGCCGTGGCCAGTCAAAAGCCGTTGGTCGAGGGGCAGTCGGTACTCCCGGTCAACTGATCGCAACCGGGAGTGCAGCTTAGATTTCCCGGGCGCCAATCACGGCCTTGCAGGCGATCTCGATCAACTGCGGGCGCTGGGCAAGCCTCGACACCCCAATGATATTGCTCGCGCACTGAGGCCGCTCAGTGCCATAGGCCGCCTTGCGCACTTTGCCGACCACCGCGAACGCGGCGTCCATGTCCAGTACATAAAGCGTTTCCTCGACAACGTCTTGCAGCGTCGCGCCATACAAGGCGAGCAGCTTTGAGATGTTGTCGTAGGCGACCTGCATCTGTTCGCCCATCGACGAGAAATCGCTGGGCTTGCCGTCGGCATTCAGCGGCGCCGGGGCCAGCAGATTACCGGCCTCGTCATGGTTGAACTGGCCTGATACGTAGATCTCGTTGCCTACCCGCCGTGCCTGCGGATAGCCATACGCCTCCTCCCAGGAAACGCCCCAGTAGGCGGTCTGCTTGTTGAACGGTTGTGAAGCTGCCATTGCATTCTCCTGCACATGACGGACCGGCTTGATCCGAATGGAACGGCGAATGCTAGCAGCGCGGCTGCGTATTCAATGGCGCAAAAATGAGCCGGTAGAGGCGCAAAAGTGCGCCACCGAGAGGCGCATTGTTTCGTTATCTTTTGCTCGTCCTCAAGCAACGACGCTGAGGCGAGCACTCGTGGCTACGGTGATGCCCGCAACGTGTGGGCCCCGAAACGGGTGCGATCGAACTTCATCAAATTGAAAGGAAACAACAATGAGCAATCCTAAGACTGAAGTCCTGACCCCGTTCAACAGCCAACTGATCTTCATCGATCAGCAGCCACAGATGGCCTTCGGCGTTCAGAGCATCGACCGGCAAACACTGAAGAACAACACCGTTGGCCTGGCCAAGGCCGCGAAGATTTTCAATATCCCCACCACCTTCACCACGGTCGAGACGCAAAGCTTCTCGGGCCACACCTACCCCGAGCTGCTCGCGGTGTTCCCCGACGCCCCGCTGCTGGAGCGTACCTCGATGAACTCCTGGGATGACCAGAAGGTGCGCGACGCCCTCAAGCGCAATGGCCGCAACAAGATCATCGTCTCCGGCCTGTGGACCGAGGTCTGCAACGCCACCTTCGCCCTGTCGGCAATGAACGATGCCGGCTATGAGATCTACATGGTCGCCGACGCCTCCGGCGGCACCACCAAGGAAGCCCACGATTACGCCATGCAGCGCATGATCCAGGCCGGCGTGGTACCGGTGACCTGGCAGCAGGTGCTGCTGGAATGGCAGCGGGACTGGAAGAACCGCGACACCTATGACGCCGTTATGGCGCTGGTGAAGGAGCATTCCGGTGCCTATGGCATGGGCGTCGACTACGCCTACACCATGGTGCACAAGGCGCCTGAGCGCGTTCAGCATGGCCCCACCTTGGCGCCTGTCGCTGCTGTCTGAGCCATTGCCAGCCCCTGCCCTGGGGGCTGTTCACTGACGTGCGAAGGGTGCGCAGTGGGCTGATCCGAATCAACGAGCCTGGCCTGGAACCTCTGGGGTTTCCAGCGCCCAGCGCTGTTCGCGTCAGGCGCTCGCATCCTGCTACCTGGATTGATGGGTGTGTATGAACAAGGACAACTCTACCGTGCTGGCGACGCTCACTCTGGCTTCGACAGGGCAGCTCAAATCCTGGCAGTTGAGAACGGCCAAACAGCTGA
Organism: Pseudomonas sp. TE31087; assembly: GCF_057284075.1. Classification (NCBI taxonomy): domain Bacteria; kingdom Pseudomonadati; phylum Pseudomonadota; class Gammaproteobacteria; order Pseudomonadales; family Pseudomonadaceae; genus Pseudomonas; species Pseudomonas sp. TE31087. The sequence goes on along the minus strand of NZ_JBXVNN010000001.1, from coordinate 3,414,783 downwards.
TGCTGGACAGGCTGGATACCTGCCTATCAGTGACTGAAATCGCCGAAGCGTGCGCATTGTCGCGCAGTCACTTCTCACGCATGTTCAAGGAAAGTACCCGGATGTCCCCGCAACAATGGTTGCGTGAACAGCGGGTGATGAAGAGCAGGGAGCTATTGAAGACTTCCACGATGTTGCTCGCAGAGATCGCGCTGGAATGCGGCTTCTGCGATCAATCTCACTTCTGCCGCACCTTCGTGAAGGCTGAAGGCATGACACCGAAGGCTTGGCAGCAACAAGCCGTCTGCACGTGACCATCTGACTACTGCCTCAACAGAAACAGGGGAAATGAATTGAACGTTTTGACCAAAACCCTCGCCGGCTCGCTCCTTGCCTTGTCGATCGGTAACGCATTCGCCGACGCTGGCGTCGAGCACAACACCCAGGCATTCCTCGATGCCTTGAACGCGGGCGGTGGCAAACCCATCGAGCAGCTTTCGCCGAAGGATGCCCGCGCGGTGCTGAGCGGCGCCCAGGCTGGGGTGAAACTGACGCTGCCCAAGGCGGATGTCAGCGAGAAGACCATCACCGTCGATGGCCAGGCCATCCGCTTGACCATCGTGCGCCCGGCGGGTGTGAAGGGGACCTTGCCGGTGTTCATGTACTTCCACGGCGGTGGCTGGGTGCTCGGCGACTTCCCGACCCATGAGCGCCTGGTGCGCGACCTGGTCGTCGGCTCCGGGGCGGTGGCGGTGTTCGTCAACTACACCCCGTCCCCTGAGGCGCACTACCCGACGGCGATCAACCAGGCCTACGCGGCAACCCGATGGGTGGCCGAGCACGGCAAGGACATCAATGTCGACGGCAAGCGCCTGGCGGTCGCGGGCAACAGTGTCGGCGGCAACATGGCGGCGGTGGTCAGCCTGATGGCCAAGGACAAAGGCACCCCGGCCATCAAGTACCAGGTGCTGCTGTGGCCGGTGACCGACGCCAACTTCGAGACCGCGTCGTACAACCAGTACGCCGAGGGGCACTTCCTCACCCGCAACATGATGAAGTGGTTCTGGGACAACTACACCACCGACCCCAAGCAACGTGCCGAGATCTACGCCTCGCCGCTGCGCGCGACCACCGAGCAGTTGAAAGGCCTGCCGCCAGCGCTGGTGCAGACCGCGAGTGCCGATGTGCTGCGTGATGAGGGGGAAGCCTATGCTCGCAAGCTGGACCAAGCCGGTGTGCCGGTCACGGCGGTGCGTTACAACGGGATGATCCATGACTATGGCTTGCTGAACGTGGTCAGCCAGGTGCCGGCGGTACGTTCTGCAATGCTGCAGGCTGGCGAGGCGCTGAAAGTGCATTTGAAGTGAGCCCACCCAAGCCCGCAAGTGGATGCCAGGAACAGGCGATCACCGCTGGAAACGAAAAACCCGCCAGACAGCGGGCTTTTTCGTTTCTGGTTTGACGGTAGCGATCGGCAACGTATCGCCAGGCGGGTCTACCAGAACCACCCACCCCGCGCGAGCTCCTGCTCGCAACTCCGATACTGCGCCCCGAACACCGAAGCGCGGGTCTGGACCTTCTGCGAGACGTTCTTCAACCACGGCTTGGCGTCATAGCTGCGGTTGCGGTAGCCGCCCCAGCCTTCGTGGTAATTCAGGTACTGGCCATAGGCGTCCCACTTGGACACGCCGTTGACCTGCTGGCTCTTCTGCATGTACCAGCCCATGAAGTCGATCGCGTCGGCGAAGTCGTCGCGGGCGGCGCCCCAGCCGCCGGCATCGCGCTTGTAGTCGGCCCAGGTCTCGTCCTTGGCCTGGGCGTAGCCGTAGGCGCTGCTGACCCGGCCCCAGGGGATGAAGCCGAGGAAGTAGTAGCGCGGCGGCAGGGCGTCGTGCTTGAACGAGGACTCCTGGTACATCATCGCCATCGGCACCTGCACCGGCGCACCCCAGCGCGCCTGCATCTTCAGCGCCGCCTCGTGCCATTTCGGCTTCTCGCGGAAGATCTCGCAGAGGTTGTCGGGGTTGGCCGGGGGCTTGGTGGCGCAGCCGGCAAGCAGCAGGAGCAGGGCTGGCATCAAGGGCCGAAGCATGGCGGGGGTTCCTTTGGCAGACGTCGGGGGCGCAGGTTGCTGGCGCTTTATACAGGCTTTGGCGATGTATATGAATCAGGGGGTTGTTGCGCGATGCCAAGCTGGACACGGTAGGGCGGTCGTCGCCCATGTCTCGACGGGTAAGCGTATCGGGTTTATATTTCTTTGAAATTTTATGGAATCATAAACCGAGGGAGACAGCCGATGATCGGCGAGCGGCTCAAACGTGCCCGCGCTGCTGCTGGCCTGTCGATGCAGGCGTTAGGTGATCAGGTGGGCGTGAGCGCCAACATGATCAAGAAGTATGAACATGACCAGAGCATGCCCAGTTCTGGCGTGCTCTTGCGTTTGTGCAAGGCGTTGTCGGTGCGCGCGGAGTATTTCTTCCGCCCTGCCAAGGTCGAGCTGGCGGGTGTCGAGTATCGCAAGCGTTGCAGCACGCCCAAGGCGATCCTCAAGCGCATCGAGGCCGATGTGCTGGATCAGGCGGAGCGTTGGCAGGAACTGATCAACCTGTGGCCGGACTATCCCGTGCAGGCGTTCAGCGCGCCGGCAGGGCTGCCCGCACAGTTGGTCTCGCTGCAGGCGGTCGACAGCCTGGCGGACCATGTGCGGCAGCTGTGGGGCCTGGGGGCGAGCCCGATTCCCGATTTGATCGACGTGCTGGAGACGCATGGGATTCTGGTGATCATCACCCAGGTCGATGCGCAGGCGAAGTTCGATGGTTTGCAGGCCAGTGTGGCGGGGCAGCCGGTCATCGTGGTGTCGGCGGACTGGCCGGGTGACCGGCAACGCTTCACCCTGGCCCACGAACTCGGCCACCTGCTGATGCACGGTCGGTTGGCCGAAGGGCTGGACGAGGAAAAGGCCTGTAACCGTTTCGCCTCGGCATTGCTGGTGCCGGCCAGCGCCATGCGGCAGCATCTGGGCAACAAACGCCACATGCTGGAGGTGCGCGAGTTGTATCTGCTCAAGGCGGAATATGGCCTCAGCATGCAGGGTTGCCTGTATCGCGCTGGCGACCTGGAGATCATCCCGCACGCTGTGCGCGAGCGGCTGTTCATGGTGTTCGTCAAACAGGGTTGGCGCAAGCAGGAGCCGGGGGCGGCTTATCGGCAAGAAACCACGCGGCTGTTCCAGCAACTGGTCTACCGTGCGCTGGGGGAGGGGATTGTCGGCGAGTCCAAGGCGGCGGAGCTGCTGGGCATGACGGTCTATCAGTTCCACCAGGCTCGCAAACTGGAGTTACTGGATGCAGATGCTCATCAGTGATGCCAACATCCTGATAGATCTCGAAGAGGGCGAGCTGCTGGCTCAACTCTTCACGCTGCCTTACCAGTTCACTGTGCCGGATATCCTCTATTTCGATGAGCTTGAAGCCCAACATGCGCATCTGCTGGGCCTGGGGCTCGAGCTGGCTGAGCTCAACCCTGCCACCATGCTCTATGCCGTGGAGTTGGTTGGCCGGGTCAGGGGGCCTAGCCGTAACGATTGCTTCGCGTTGGCGCTGGCAAGGCAGGAGAAATGCCCGTTGCTATCCGGGGACGAGGCGTTGCGCAAAGCGGCTTTGCTGGAAGAGGTTGAGGTGAAGGGCACGCTCTGGGTGGTCGAGGAGCTTGTGCGAAGCGAGGTGATCACGGTTGATCAGGCCCATGAGGCCTACCTCAGGATGCGGGCGAATGCGCGGCGGCTACCCTGGGCGGTTGCCCATCAGCGGCTGGATGAGTTCTATCGATAGTGGGCTGTTCAACCTGTGCGCCCGTCATGTATTGGCCGCTGGATCGCCGGGGCCGCTTTGCGGCCCTTCGCGACACGAGGCCGCTCCTACAGGGGGCGATGCAAGGGGTCAGCGGGCGGTTGCCTGCTCGATTAGCAATTGCCAGTTGCGAGCTTCCTGCCAGTCATCGGCGAAGGGCAGTTGAATCCAGTAGGGATGCTGGCCGGCGCTCTGCAACTGCACGTGCAGGGTGAAGGTGCGCACGGTGTCGTGGGTGGTGGTCGAGGTGGAGCGGGACTTGCCGCCGCCGATCATGCCGAACTGATTGTTGAACGCGTAGACGTTGCGCCAGCCGTGCTTGGTGGTGGTCTGGGTGGTGCTGCGGGTGACGGCCTGTTCGTCCACGCGCACTTGCTTGACCACTCGTGGCGCGTCCATCAGCGCATGGCGCTCGCCAACCTCCGGGGCCAGTACATACAGCATACGGCTGTCGGGGAACACCGCCAGCATGCGCCCACCGCGGCAGACCCAGCGATACGCGCCCAAGGCCTTGCTGGCCAGGAACGCCTTGCCTTCCTCCATCCGCGCCGCATCGAGCGTGCGCCAGGCCTTGTCCAGCGCGCGCTGGCGCGGGTACCACAGCACCGACACCGGGTAATACAGCAGCCACAACAGGCACCAGAGCAACACGGCATAGATCGGCCCACCGATGTAATGGCCCTGCCAGATCCACTTGAGCATCAGGTAGCCGCAGTAGGCTGTCTGTACACCCATGAATGCCAGGGTGACCTGGCGTCTGCGCTGGTGCAGGCTGGCTTCGGCCTGCTGTACCTGTTCAAGAGCGCGGCTGAGTGATTCGGACGTGGCGGTGAGGGTGGTATCGGCGGCGGCAACGTGTTGCTGAACTGACATAGGGCATCCTGCGCATGAAGGCAACGCGCCACTCTGGGCGCGACGGGGCGGGAGTATACCTTGGGTAAAAGGCAGGGTTCGAGCCGGGCTCGGGATGCTGGATGTGGTGGGCAAGTTACAGGGCTGAGCGTCGAGCAGCATTGCGTTTTGCGGGCCATCGCGGGGCAAGCCCGCTCCCACGCTGATCCCACCGTTGATGCAACGGTTGTCTTTTGAGCGGCAGCCGAGCAGAGTCTGCCTACCTTGTCAGGAGACGCCCATGCCACCAGCCGTTTTTGCCGCCGCCCAATGCGCCATTCGTGATGGCGACCTCCCTGCCAACCTGGCTTTGCACCTGGCGTTCATGCGCCAGGCCCATGAGCATGGCGTGGACCTGCTGCTCTTCCCCGAACTGTCGCTCACGGGTTACGCCCCCGCGTTGGCCAGTGGCCTGGCGCAGGACCTGGACACGCCGCTGCTGGCGCCATTGCGCCAGTTGGCCCAGGCAGCAGGCATGACCACGGTGGTCGGCATGCCGCTCAAGGTGCCGGGCCAGGACAAGCCGCGGATTGCGGCCTGCATCCTCCACCCGGATGGCTCGATTGCGGTCTATACCAAGCAGCACCTGCATACCGGCGAGGACGTGTTCTTCAGTGCGGGGAGCGGCGGCGAGCTTTTGTCCGTCGCCGGGCTGTCCGTGGCCTTGTCGGTGTGCGCCGATTTCAGCCATCCGGAGCATGCTGCCCAGGCGGCGCAGCGCGGTGCGCAGGTGTATGCGACGGGTGTGCTGATTGGGGAGGGTGGGTATCCGGCGGATAGCGCGTTGCTGCAGGGTTATGCACAGCGGCATGCCATGGCCGTGCTCATGGCCAACCATGGCGGCACCACGGGCGGCTGGGCGGCAGCTGGGCGCAGCGCGTTCTGGGACGAGCAGGGGCGGTGTGTCGTGGCAGCTTCAGGGGCCGGGAATCGGTTGTTGGTTGTTTCTGGTCAGGGTGGGGAATGGCAGGGGGTGGAGGTTTCACTGGCTCAGCACGCAGGCTGATCCGCTGGTGCCTGGCTACAGGTCGTCCAGTGAGACCTTCACTCGTTGTGGCGCAGCCAGGCGCTGCCGCGTTTTGGCAAGCAGGTCGTCGTCGCTCATCGGTGTGGGCTCGGCAGTGGCAAGTGGTGCAGGCTCGAACCACACCGGCCACGAACTGCGATGCCGGTTCTCCATCTGCACGCAAGGAATCAACCGCTCGCGCAACACCTCGGTCCGGCCCACGCTCACCGCCAGCCGATACTTGGCACTGTGCACGCACTCCCGGTCACCAAACTCGCAACGGTCCAGGTTCGTGCCTCCGCAGGGGCCGTTCGCCAGGCCTTTGGGGCAGGTCTCGGGGCAGATGTAGAGCGTGTCCTCCAACCGACAGCTGCCGCAGGTATCGCACCCCACCAGCGGGCGTTTGATGCGTCGCTCCAGCTGATGCAGCCACTGCGCCGCCGTGGGGTTGGCCCACAGCGGCCGGGTCACGGCCCAGCCGAAGGCCTTGCTCAAGGCCGTGGTGCGGCTGAACAGCTGATGGTGCATCGCCGAGAGCAGGTGATAGCGAACCTTTTCCTTGTTCGATGCGGTGATCTGCCATTGCCCGAGGCGCCAGGCGTGTCCGGGGGGATGGAAGGTGACCGGCGCCAGGCCGGGTTCCTGCCAGGCTGCTTGCCAAGCCGGGGTCCAGTCCTGCAGTGAGGTGAACTGCGGCTGCAACGCGTCGATGGCCTGCTCCAGCGCCTCGAACTGCGCCACCTCGTGGATACCGGACAGGTGCACGCCGGCATAGCCCATCAATTTCAGGCCGATCACCTGCAAGGCCAGGCGATGGTTGGCGCGTTCCCTGGCGTAGGCCTTGGACACCGCCGTTTCGGCGGCCAGCAGCGCGCGCATCGACGGCGTGACGGTCACCCCGGCGACATGATCGAGCATCCCGGCGCGCCCTTCGGTCAGCGCCATGATGCAGGCCATCAGCGGCTTGGGCCGGGGCTGGCGCTGCATCCAGTCGAAGGCTTCCCGGTGTTTGTCGATATCGAAACCGAGCTGCAGGATGAACAGGTCGGCGCCAGCGGCGAGTTTCTTTTCGGCCTTGCAGTACTGCGCGCCGCCTTCGGCCTCCTGGTACTTGAATGGGTTGAGCGCGGCGGCCAGCAGCCAGTGGGGGCGGGCCTGGCGGACGATCTGCAAGGCGGCCACGGATTCCAGGTAGCGTACCGGCCGTTCGCCCGGGTTGTGGCCGGGCAGGCGGTCGCCGGTCAGCAGCAGGAGCTGGTCGAGGCCGGCGGCATCCATGCGTTGCAGCTGGGCCAGCAGGTCGCGGCGTTCGCGGTCCTTGCCGGAGAAGTGCAGCAGGGCGGGGACAGGGTTCGAGAGACTGCTGAAGGCGTCCAGCGGCGACATGTCCAGGGCGCTGGCGACGCGGTCGCCGATGGCCACGGTCATGGGCCAGCCGCACAGCCGGGTGCGGGCCATGAGGGTTTCGAGGGTGGCGAAACGCTCGGCGCCGGGCTTGGGGACGAATTCCAGGATGCAGGCGAAGGCGTTGGCGTCCAGGGTCGTTTTCAGCAGGCTCATGGGGTGCGGGCTACCGGGTTGGGGCAGGGTGGCAGTGTGCGGCAGATTGGCGGGTGGGGCATGTCTGATTGCGCGGGGGAATGTGTTGATTGAGACATCCACAAGGCTCTATCAGGCGACGCAGACCCCTGTAGGAGCGGCCTTGCCGAGGCGTCGGACCGGTCGGAAAGGGCTGCGCAGCGGCCCCAGGATTTCAGCGTTCATGCATAAATCGCCGGGGCCGCTTTGCGGCCCTTTCCGACCGGTCCGACGCCTCGGCAAGGCCGCTCCTACAGGGTTCATCATTGCTGCCAGTCATCATGAACAAATCTTGAGTTCATCTCAAATTTAATGAGTTTGTCTCACCTTGTTACAGCGCCCAGAATCCCCTCATTCACATTCAAGGCTCGAGGGACGACAACATGGCACTGGCACACAACCTGGGGTTTCCGCGCATTGGCCGCGACCGCGAGCTGAAGAAAGCCCAGGAAGCCTTCTGGAAGGGCGAGCTGGACGAAGCCGGCCTGCGTGCCGTGGGCCGTGGCCTGCGCGCCGCGCACTGGCAGGTGCAGCAGGCCGCGGGCATCGAGCTGCTGCCGGTGGGCGACTTCGCCTGGTACGACCAGGTGCTCACCCACTCGCTGACCTTCGGCGTGATCCCCGAGCGTTTCCGTGCCAACGACGGTGCCAAACCGACCCTGCAGACCCTGTTCGCCATGGCTCGTGGTGCCGTAGGAACAAAGGGCAGCGACAACTGCTGCGGCGGTGCCCATGCCCAGGAAATGACCAAGTGGTTCGACACCAACTACCACTACCTGGTCCCCGAATTCACCGCCGACCAGCAGTTCGCCCTGAGCTGGGAGCAGTTGTTCGATGAGGTTGAGGAAGCCAAGGCCCTGGGCCACGCGGTCAAGCCGGTGCTGATCGGTCCGCTGACCTACCTGTGGCTGGGCAAGACCAAGGGCGCCGACTTCGACAAGCTGGAGCTGCTCGACCGCCTGCTGCCACTCTATGACCAGATCCTCAACCGCCTGGCCGTGCAGGGTGTGGAGTGGGTGCAGATCGACGAGCCGATCCTCGCCCTCGACCTGCCGCAGGACTGGAAGAACGCCTACGAGCGCGTCTACAACATCCTCCAGCGCGCACCGCTGAAAAAGCTGATCGCCACCTACTTCGGCGGCCTGGAAGACAACCTGGGCCTGGCCGCCAACCTGCCGGTCGATGGCCTGCACATCGACCTGGTGCGGGCCCCGGACCAGTACCCGACCATCCTCGACCGCCTGCCGGCCTACAAGGTGCTGTCGCTGGGCGTGGTCAACGGCCGCAACGTCTGGCGCTGCGACCTGGACAAGGCACTGGACGTGCTGCGCCATGCCCACGAACGCCTCGGTGATCGCCTGTGGGTGGCGCCGTCGTGCTCGCTGCTGCACAGCCCGGTGGACCTGGCGCGTGAAGACCAGCTCGATGACGAGCTGAAGAGTTGGCTGGCCTTCGCCGTACAGAAGTGCCAGGAAGTGGCGCTGCTGGCCAAGGCGCTCAACCAGCCCGAGGCGGCCGATGTCGTCGCAGCACTGGCGCAGAGCCGCGCCGTGCAGCACGCCCGCGCCACCTCGCCGCGTATCCACAAGCCGGCGGTGCAGGCCCGCGTCGCCGCGATCAAGCCCGCCGACAGCCAGCGTGCAACCGCCTTTGAGCAGCGCATTGCCAAGCAGCGTGCCGGGCTGAACCTGCCAGCCTACCCGACCACCACCATCGGTTCGTTCCCGCAGACCTCGGCGATTCGCCTGGCGCGCCAGTCGTTCAAGCAGGGCAAGCTGACCGAGGCGGACTACGTCGAGGCCATGCACAGCGAGATCCGCCATGCGGTGCAGATCCAGGAAAACCTTGGCCTGGATGTGCTGGTCCACGGCGAGGCCGAGCGCAACGACATGGTCGAGTACTTCGCCGAGCAACTGGACGGTTATGTGTTCACCCGCTTCGGCTGGGTGCAGAGCTATGGCTCGCGTTGCGTGAAACCGGCGGTGATATTCGGTGACCTGAGCCGCCCGAAGGCCATGACCGTGGACTGGATCAAGTACGCCCAAGGCCTGACCCGCAAGGTGATGAAGGGCATGCTGACGGGCCCTGTGACCATGCTGATGTGGTCCTTCCCGCGCGAGGATGTGAGCCGCGAAGTACAGGCCCGCCAGCTAGCGCTGGCGCTCCGCGACGAGGTGGTGGACCTGGAAGCCGCCGGCATCAGGATCGTGCAGATCGACGAGGCCGCCTTCCGCGAAGGCCTGCCGCTGCGCCGCAGTGCCTGGCCGCGCTACCTGGAGTGGGCCACCGAGGCCTTCCGCCTGTGCGCCTCGGGCGTGCGTGACGAAACGCAGATCCACACCCACATGTGCTACAGCGAGTTCAACGACGTGATCGAGTCGATCGCGGCGATGGATGCCGATGTGATCACCATCGAGACCTCGCGCTCGGACATGGAGCTGCTGGAGGCCTTCGAGCGCTTCGACTACCCGAACGAGATCGGCCCGGGGGTGTACGACATCCACTCGCCACGGGTGCCGAGCAAGGACGAGATGGTCAACTTGCTGCGCAAGGCGGCCCGGCGGATTCCGGCCGAGCGCCTGTGGGTCAATCCGGACTGCGGCCTGAAGACCCGCGCCTGGCCGGAGACCGAAGCGGCGCTGGTGAACATGGTGGCGGCGGCGCGGGCGTTGCGCGCCGCAGTCTGAAACCCGCGCTGGCTCCCGATGCGGCAGCCAATGCGCTTCAGAAGGTGCCGCGCAGGGTCACCGAGACATTGCGCGGATCGCCCCAGTAGTAGCCGGTCGGCGTCGGCGCCACCTGGCGGTAGTACTTTTTGTCGAACAGGTTGTTGGCGTTCAGCTGCAGCGAGTAGTTGTCGTTGAAGCGGTAGTTGACCATCGCGTTGTACACCGCATACCCCGACTGCGAGGCTTCGGCGCTGCCGCTGCGGTTGTAGATGTCGCTCTGCGCCTGCACGCCGCCGCCCACGGTCCAGGCCTGCAGCTCGCCCGGCAGGCGATAGCTGGTGAACAGGCGCAGCATGCGCTTGGGGTCGGTGGTGCGGATCGGGTTGCCGTTGTTGCCGGTGGTGTCCTTGAGGTACTCGGTGGTGTTGTAGGTGTAGCCACCGGTCACGTTCCAGCCCGGCAGCACTTCGCCGGAAATCTCCAGTTCGAAGCCCTGGCTGCGGTTCTTGCCCGCGGCGACCTTGCAGTAGCCGCTGGTGTAGTTGGGCAGGCACGGGTTTGGCCCACTGAGGTCGTCCAGCGCGTTGCCGACCTGGTAGATGCGGAAGAACGCCAGCGAGGTGTTCAGCCGGCCCTCGTAGAACTCGCCCTTGATCCCCGTCTCGTACGCTTCGCCGGTGACCGGTTCGAGCACGGAGCCGGCGGCATCGGTGTTGGTCTGCGGGTTGAAGATCTCGGTGTAGCTGGCGTAGGTGCTGAAGTTCTCGTTGAGGTCGTAGATCAGCGCGGCGTACGGCACGAGCTCGTTGTCGACGCTGAACTTGCCGCTGGCCTTGGTGTTGTTCTCCTGCTCGTAGTCGTACCAGTTGGCGCGGGCGCCGATGATCGCGGTCAGCGGGTCGGCCAGGGAGATGCGCCAGGTGGCATAGGCGCCTTCCTGGGTGGTGCGGGTGCGCACCGGGTGGGCGGTGATGTCGATGTGCGGGTTGGCCAGGCTGGTCTTCGGGTCCCAGGTGCGGATGTCGAACACGCCCGACTGCACATTGTTGGTGGCCGAGGCGTAGGAGTCGTTGCGGATGCGCTCGACGCCCAGCATCAGCTCGTGGGTGCGGCCAAGCAGGTCGAACGGGCCGTTGAGGGTGGCGCTGAGGTTGTTCTGCAGACTTTCGCCGCCATCGCCTTCGGTCACCTGGTAGCTCATCAGGTAAGGGTTGCGGGTCGGGTTGGCGGTGCCGGTGGCGCGGCTGAAGTAGGTCTGCTTGAAGCCGTTGTCGTCCAGCTCGAAGTGGGTGCGCTGGGCCATCAGCTTGAGCGTCCAGTCGTTGTCGAAACGGTGCTCGAGCTCGGCGAAGGTCTGCAGGTTGCTGCGGTTCCAGCGGTTCCAGTCGGCGCCCAGGTAAGTGCTGCGGCCGAACGGCAGCGGCGAGCCGTCGTAGTCGGCTGGCAGGTTGCCCCAGGCGCCGGTGGCGTCGAGCTGGGTCCATTCCAGGCCGGTGGTCAGGGTGGTGCTGTCGTCGAGGTCGAAGGCCATCACCCCGTACAGCACGTCCTTGCGCTCCTGGCGCGATTGCTGGAAGTGGTCCTTCTCGTCGTGCACCGCGATCACCCGGCCACGCACGTTGCCGGTCTCGGTCAGCGGCCCGGAGAGGTCGGCGACGTAGCGCTGGGCGTCCCAGGTGCCGAGAGTGACGCTGCCTTCGCCCTGGAACTCGTAGGTGGGGCGCTTGCGCACCAGGTTGACGGTGCCCGAGGGGTTGCCGGCGCCGCGCAGCATGCCGGTGGCGCCGCGCAGGACCTCGGCGCGGTCGAGGATTGCCGAGTCGCTCTGGATGAACGAGCCGCCGCCGCTGCTCTGCACCACGGTGGCGCCGTCGTACTGGATGGCGTCGATCTGGTAGCCGCGCGAGTAGTACTGCACCCGCTCGCTGTCGGTGAGGTTGACCACCACGCCGGGGGTCTGTTCGAGCAGGTTGGTGAGGTTGGTGATGTTCTGGTCGTCGATCCGTTGGCGGGTAACCACGGTCACCGACTGCGGGGTGTGGCGGATGCTTTGCGGGGTCTTGCCGATGGTCACCGCCCCGGTGGTGTAGGAGCCGCTATGCTCGGTGGTTTCGCCCAGGCGGTTGCTGGAGATGCTGGTGGCACCCAGCTGCAGGGCGTCGCCGACGTCCAGGGCCGGGAGCAGCAGGAAGCTCTTGTCGCTTTCCTGCTGGACCTGCACGTCGCTGCCTTGCAGCAGGATCTGCAGGGCCTGGGCACTGTCATGCCGGCCTTGCACGCCCTGGGTGGTCTTGCCCCGCAGGCTGGTGGCGTCGAACGACAGGTTCAGCCCGCCCTGGCGCGCCAGCTGGTCCAGCGCGGCGGCCAGCGGGCCGGCCGGGATATTCCAGTCGCGCTGCTGGCTCTGGCTGGCGGGCGCGGCAAGGGCGAGGGTCGGCGGCAGGCCGGCACAGGCCACGCCCAGGCCCAGGGCGGCGGCGCGGATGGCATGGCGCAGGGTGGCGTTGCGGGGGGAACACGGGCGGATCATGAAGCGCTCCTGAAGGTTGGCAGACCACTGTTCGGGCTTGTTTCCTTCAGGCCGGACGAGAATGAGATTCCACCTCATTTATTTTTTGCGATGTTTTCAGGCGGCGTCGATGCTCACCCAGAAGCGTGTGCGGTAGTCGACGCGCACCGGCAGGCTGCGGGCGACCAGCAGCAGGATCTGGTCGGTGTCGGCCAGCTGGAAGGTGCCGGAGACCTTGAGCCCGGCCACTTCCGGCGCGCAGCGCAGCAGGCCGGGGCGGTAGCGCGACAGTTCGTCGATGAACTCGCCCAGGGGCATCTGTTGCACGCTGAGCACGCCATCGGTCCAGCCCCAGGGGTCGTTGTGCAGGGTGGCGGGCTGGAAGTCGCCTTGGGCGAATACCTGCAGCACTTCGCCGGGCTTGACCTGATGCGCGGCGGCAGAGGCGGGGAACAGCGTCACCTCGCCCCGGCGCACGGCCAGCAGCAGGCCCTGGGCATTTTCCCGCAGCAGCAGTTGGCCGCCCTGGGTGCTCAGGGCGCCGATGCGGGTGTCGATGCTGAACGGGCGGTTGTCGTTGGCGTTGCCGTCCAGGCTGACCTCACCGCGCAGCAGGGTCAGCCGGCGCTGCTCGGCGCTGTAGCGCAGGTCGATGGCGCTGGCGGTGTTCAGGCGGACCAGGCTGCCGTCGCTGGCCAGCAGCTCGCGGCGCTCGCCGGTGGTTGTACGGCTGTCGGCCATCAGCGCCGGCAGGCCCAGGGGCTCGCGCGCGGCCCAGCCGACGCTGGCGCCGAGCGCCAGCAGCGACAGCAGCTTGAGGTGGTCGCGCCGGCTCATGCGGCGGCGTTCGCTGCCGGCCAGGGTCTGACGGCTCAGCTCGGCGGGCAGGCTGGCCAGTTCGTCGCCGAGGCTGCTGACCCGCTGCCAGGCCTGGGCATGCTGCGGGTGGCTGGCCAGCCAGCGCTGGAACTGCTGCTCGCTGCGTGGGCCGGGGCTGTCGTAGCGCAGTTTCACCAGCCATTCGATGGCCTGGTCGACCTGGGCCTGGGTCGGGTTTTGGTCAGGCATCGGCGTAGCGGATCCGGTAGCAGACACCCAGGGCCTTGGCCAGGTCGCGCTCGACCGTGGCCCGGGAGACGTCCAGGCGTTGCGCGACCTGGGTGAGGGTGAGGCCGTCGAGCTGGGCCAGCAGGAACGCCTGGCGCACCCGTGGCTTGAGGCGTTGCAGGGCGCGGTCGAGGCGTTCGAGGGTGTCGAGGATCAGCAGGCGCTGTTCCTCGCTGGGGGCTTCAAGCTCGGGCAGGTTGGCCAGGCTCTCGAGGTAGGCTTTTTCCAGGGCGCGACGGCGGAACTGGTCGATCATCAGGCCGCGGGCGATGCTGCTCAGGTAGGCCCGTGGCTCCTTGAGCGGCGAGACCTGGCGCGCCTTGAGCAGGCGCACGAAGGTGTCCTGGGCCAGGTCCGCGGCGTGCTCCCGGCAGCCGACCCGGGCACCGAGCCAGCCGCGCAGCCAGCGGTGGTGCGCCTGATAGAGCAGATCGACCTCGGCCGGTTTCAGCGTGTCTTCGATCTGCATCGTCTGGAGAGCCTGCCCGGATAATGTGATTGTTAATAGTTCTCAATTCTATGCGGGGCGTTGCGGGCGGATCAATGGTATGCCAGTAATTCGATGAGCAAGATTGAGCGTTTCACCGATGAACGGTTGCGCTAGGCTGGAGGATCGTGACGTGAGCGAATGCCCTTGATGATCCTTGCAGACCTTTCCCCGCAGGCCTTTGACGATGCCGCCGCCTGGCTGGCCGGGCAGGACCCGGACTGGGCGCGGCATATTGCCGCCGTGGGGCCTTGCCTGCACCGTGCCACGCCCGGGCGCGAGCCGTACGAGGCGCTGGTGCGGGCCATCGCCTACCAGCAGTTGCACGCGCGGGCGGCCGAGGCGATCCTCGGGCGATTGCTGGCGCTGTTTGCGGAGGGGGCGTTTCCCGCGCCCGAACAGTTGCTGGCGGTGACGCCGGAGGCGATGCGCGCCTGTGGGTTCTCCGCGAGCAAGATCGCCACGGTTCACGGGATCGCCCAGGCGCGTGTGGCGGGCGTGGTGCCCAGCCGGGACGAGGCGCTGCGCATGTCGGATGCCGCATTGGTCGAACGCCTGGTGGCGTTGCGCGGGGTGGGGCGCTGGACCGTGGAAATGCTGCTGATCTACAGCCTGGAACGATCGGATATCCTGCCGGTGGATGATTTTGGCGTGCGCGAGGGGTATCGGCGCATGAAGGGGCTGGACAAGGCGCCGACACCTGCGCAGATGCGGGTATTGGGCGGGGCGTGGAGCCCTCATCGCACCGTGGCGGCCTGGTACCTGTGGCGGGCTTGAAGTGTCGTCCGCCTGCATGGCCCTATCGCGGGGCAAGCCCGCTCCCACAAAGATGGACCATGCTCTCGTGGGAGCGGGCTTGCCCCGCGATAGGGCCCGTGAAAACACCGCAAGAATCGGAGTTCCACGCATCATCCACCCTGCCAGGCTGACGGTATCGAATCCCAGGAGAGGCCCCTGATGAAGCCCGCCCCGACCACCTACACCACCGACGCCGAACGCTGGCACGCCGTGCAGGCCCGCGACACAGCCGCCACCGGCCATTTCGTCTACGCCGTGCGCACCACCGGCGTGTATTGCCAGCCCGCCTGCAAGTCGCGCCTGGCCAAGCGCGAGAACGTCGAGTTCTTCAGCGCCGCCGCCCAGGCCGAGGCCGCCGGCTACCGCCCGTGTAAGCGCTGCAAGGGCGGGCAGGGCAGCCGGCGCACAGACTTGGTGGCCCGCGCCTGCCGCCTGATCGAGGCCAGCGAAAACGCACCCAACCTCGACCAGCTCGGCAGCGAGCTGAACGTCAGCCCGTTCCACCTGCACCGCCTGTTCAAGGCTGAGACCGGCCTGACCCCCAAGGCCTACGCCTCGGCCTTCCGCGCCCAGCGTCTGCGCGAGCGCCTGGACGCCGCCGGCAGCGTCACCGAAGCCATCTTCGACGCCGGCTACAACTCCAACAGCCGCTTCTACGAAAGCGCCGGCGAGCGCCTGGGCATGCGCCCCAGGGAATACCGTGCCGGCGGCCAGGGCGCGACCATCCGCTTCGCCCTGGCCCAATGCGCTCTCGGCGCGATCCTGGTGGCCCAGAGCGAGCGGGGCATCTGCGCGATCCTGCTCGGTGACGAGCCCGAGCCCTTGCTCAAGGATTTGCAGGACAAATTCCCCAAGGCCCAGCTGATCGGCGGCGATGATGCCTTCGAGCGCCTGGTGGCCGAGGTGATCGGCTTCGTCGAGGCGCCGGCCCTGGGCCTGGCACTGCCGCTGGATGTGCAGGGCACCGCGTTCCAGGAGCGGGTCTGGCAGGCGCTGCGCGAGGTGCCGGCCGGGACCACGGTCAGCTACACCGACATCGCCGAGCGCATCGGCGCGCCCAAGGCCGTGCGGGCGGTGGCCCAGGCCTGCGCGGCCAACGCGATCGCCGTGGCCATTCCCTGCCACCGGGTGGTGCGCCGCGACGGCGACCTCAGCGGCTACCGTTGGGGCATCGAACGCAAGCGCCAGCTGCTGGACCGAGAGACGGCACTCTCCTGAGCCTCCAGACCGCGTAGAATTCACGCCCTGTCGAGTTGTGTAGAGGAACATTCGATGAGGCGTGTCAGCCTTGACCGATTCTATGCGGGGATTTTCGCCCTGCTGTTGTGCCTGGCCGTGCCGGCCTGGGCCCAGCCGGCCACGCCGGTATCGCGCCTGGCCGTGGCCGAGCAGCAGGTGCTGGACGAGAACGCCAGCCTGGAGGAGTTGAGCGAACGGCTCGACCAGATCCGCCAGGGCGTCACCAGCAACGCCAACGACGACCTGCTCGCGCAGTTGCGCCAGTCGGCCTTGCAGGTGCAGCGCCAGGCCGATGTGCTGGTCACCCAGCGCACCGCCGACGTGCAGCGCCTGGACGACCAGCTCAACGTGCTTGGCCCGCCGATGGCCGAGGAGGCCGAGAGCCTGACTCGCCAGCGCAAGCAGCTCAACGACGAGAAGAACAAGGTGGTCGCCGAGCAGAAGGACGCCACCACGCTGACCCAGTCGGCCCGTGACCTGTCGACGCAGATCGTCAACCTGCGCCGCAGCCTGTTCAACTCGCAGATCACCAGCCGTGCCGCCAGCCCGTTGAGCCCGGCGTTCTGGTCGAGCCTGATCCGACCCACCGACGATGATGTGGCGCGCTTGCGCGACCTGCGTGGCGAGGTGTCGGACGCCATGGCCAGCGCCTTCAGCGCCGAGCACCGCTGGCTGTTCATCACAGCTCTGGTGGCGGCGGTACTGGTCTGGACCCTGGTGCGGCGAGTGCTGGAGCGACTGCTGGCCGACGCGATGATCCGCTGGCTGCCCGAAGGCCGCCTGCGCCGCAGCGCCCTGGCGCTGAGTGTCAGCCTGGCGACCCTGGGCACCATCTCAGGCTCGGTGTCGTTGCTGCGCTGGGGCCTGGAGAGCAGTGCGGACCTTGGCACGGACCTCGCCAGCCTGACCAACCACATCCTCACCCTGGTGATCTTCAGTGCCTTCATTTCGGGCCTGGGCCGCGCCATGCTGATGTTGCAGCGTCCGTCCTGGCGCCTGCCGCCGATCGCCGACGAAGTGGCCAGTGCCCTGGGCTGGTTCCCCAAGGTCCTGGCCCTGGCGCTGATGGTGCTGCTGACCCAGGAGCGCATCAACAGCGTGATCGGCACCAGCCTGGCGCTGACCCTGGCCACCAACGGCCTGACCGCGCTGGTGGTATCGCTGCTGTTCGTCGTGGCCCTGCTGCGCTATCGCCGTGCCCACCGCCAGCATGACCTGGAACGCCCCAAGGGCCTGGCCGGGCTGATCCCGTTCGTGATCGTGGTGTGGGTGCTGGCGATCCTGCTGACCCTGCTGGCCGGCTACCTGACGCTGGCCTACTTCCTTACCGCCAAGCTGCTGTGGATCAGCGTGGTGGTGGTCTGTGCCTACCTGCTGGTCACGGTGTTCGGCGATTTGTGCGAAACCCTGCTGTCGCCGCGCCAGCCCGGTGGCCTGGCGCTGGCCTCGGCGCTCGGCCTGCAGCAACGCCACCAGGCCCAGGCCAGCACCGTGCTGGCGGGCATCGGCCGCACGCTGCTGCTGTTCGCCGCCGCGTTGCTGGTGTTCATGCCTTCGGGCACCAGCCCGGGCGAGCTGCTGCTGAGCCTGGCGGACTGGGACGGCACCGGCGGCAAGGTGCTGGGCAACCTGAACATCGTGCCCCAGGACATCTTCCTGGCCGTGGCGATCTTCCTCGGTGGCTGGTTCGCCATCCGCGTGGTCAAGCGCTGGCTGAGCGAGCGCCTGCTGCCGGAGACCGACATGGACGCCGGCATGCGTGCCTCGCTGGTGACCCTGGTCGGTTACCTGGGCTTCCTGTTCCTGGCCATGCTGGTGATGTCCACCCTGCACATCAACCTGACCAGCCTGACCTGGGTGGTCAGTGCGCTGTCGGTGGGTATCGGTTTCGGCCTGCAGCAGATCGTGCAGAACTTCATCTCCGGCCTGATCCTGCTCACCGAGCGTCCGGTGAAGGTGGGCGACTGGGTGAGCCTGGCCGGTGTCGAGGGTGATATTCGCCGGATCAACGTGCGCGCCACCGAAATCCAGATGTCCGACCGCTCGACGGTGATCGTGCCCAACTCGCAGTTCATCTCGCAGAACGTGCGCAACGTGACCATGGCCAATGCCCTGGGGGTGGTCAGCGTTACCCTGACGCTGCCGCTGGAAACCGATGCCAACCATGTGCGCGAGCTGCTGCTGGCGGCGTACAAGGAGCATGAGTCGATCCTTGATGCGCCGGCCACGTCGGTGACTTTCAAGGACCTGACGAGCAGCGGCATGGTGATCGGTGTGAGCGGTTACGTGGCGTCGCCCCGGCAGGTGTCGGGCACGCGCAGCGACCTGCTGTTCACCATCCTCGGGCGTTTGCGAGACGAAGGCATTGCACTGTCGTCGCCGCAGAGCATGGTGTTGGTGCAGGAAAATGGGCGACCGGCCGACGAGCCGGCGTGAGGCCATCTCGGCTCTTGTAGGAGCGGCCTTGTGCCGCGAAAGGGCCGCAAAGCGGCCCCGAGATCTTTGCTCAACACTGAAATCTGGGGCCGCTACGCGGCCCTTTCGCGGCACAAGGCCGCTCCTACAGAAATCGTGCAAGAATTGATGACGCGGGTTGGCTCCGCGCCGTTTTCAATGTTGCTTGGCCCGCCGAATCCTCATCAGGATCACCAGCAGCACCAACCCCGCCACCGGCGCCATGCCCAGCATCGCCTCCCGCGCCGTCAGTCCCGCCCCCAGCACATTCAACCCGCCATACAGCAGCTTGAACAGGTTCAGCAGGTAATAGGTGATGGCAATGATCGACAAGCCTTCCACCGCCCGCTGGATCTTCACCTGGGCGTCGGCCCGGGCATTGAGGCTGCGCAGGATTTCGGCGTTCTGCTCCTCCATCTCCACCTGCACCCGCGCCTGCAGCAGGTCGCCCAGGTTGGCGACGTTCTTCGCCAGCTGCTCCAGTCGCTGCTCGGTGGCAACGCAGTAGCGCAGGGTCGGCTTGAATCGCCGCTCGATAAACACCCCCAGGCGCTGGCAGTCGGCGACATGGCTCTCACGCAGCTCGCCCAGGCGTTCGAACACCAGTTGCGCATAGGCCTGGCTGGCGCCGAAGCGGTGACGGGTCTGCACCGTGCGGTCGACCACCTGGCGCGACAGGTGGGCGATGGCTTCGAGCAGGGCCTTGGAATCGTGGGCCGCGCTGCTGGCGCCGCGTTCGGAAAGGCTCACCAGGGTGGCGTCGAAACCGTCCAGCTCTTGGCTCAATGCCTTGGCCGTGTCCAGGGTCAGCGAGGCCATCATGCGGTAGGTCTCGATCTCCAGCAGGCGGCGGATCATGCGGCCCTGGCGATAGGCGTTGAGCCGGCGGTTGATGAACAGCAAGCGGTTGGTGCCGTCCTCGGTCAGGCGGAAATCGCTCCACACCACCGCATCGCCACCGCCGACGCTGGAGCCGCAGGGGTCCTTGAAGCCATAACGGGCGAGGTCCAGGTCCTTCTCGTCGCGTACCAGCACCTGCACGGCGTTGATCACCTGCGCCGCCTGTGGGGCGATGGCCTCGGCGAGCACGGCGGGCAGGGGTTGCCAGTCGCTGTCGTGGGTCGTGCAGGGCACCACCAGGGTCAGGGTGAAGAATTCGGTGTGGCGTTCCCACTTGAACGGGTGGCCGTCCAGCCGGGTGATGCCCTGGGCCGAATGGGTGTCGGGGGCCTCGGGGCAGCAGCGTTGCAGCAGGGCCTGGCAGGCGTTGGCGTCGCCGAGCACGGCAAGGTGGTAGACATGCGCCGGGTCGTCGAAATACAGCGACGGGCGGGCGTGCAGTTCGTTGTGCAGGGCGGTGCGAAGAGGATGCATGGGTGGGCTGGCCTGGTGTTGTGATTGTGGGGCTACCAGGAGGTGTGACTTCGCAGGGCGGGGCAAAAGTCACGGGGTGCCGGGGCCGCGTGTTCGGGAATTACACCTGCCTGTGTAGGAGCGGCCTTGTGCCGCGAAGCGGCCCCGGCGATCTGTCTTGTGGCGCAGACCCTGGGGCCGCTTCGCGCCCCTTTCGCGACACAAGGCCGCTCCTACAGGGATCGTGCAGGGCAGGTCTCCTGGCGTCAGCCGCAAGAGCAGCGGTTCAGCGCATGTTCCGCCAACGCCCGCCCCATCTGCACGTTGTGCGCGGCGTTCACCAGCATTCCCAGTCCGGGTTCGCCGGCCAGGGCGCAGCAGTACTCGTCGATGGTGTCTTCGATACCACGCATCAGCTGGATGGCGTGAAGCAGCGCCTCGGTGGTGGGCATATCGTCGTTGATGGTGAAGAAGGGGCGGTTGAGCGGTTTGGCAGGGGGTGGATCAGGAACGATCTTTTTCATGGGAAGCACTCATTTCGATTGGAAAGGTGCCGCCTCCAGATCCCTCTCACAGGATGAGGGTGGCAGCCGTACGCGGGGTGAGAGACCGGTCGAAATGAGCAAATGCCGGCCAGGCCTGGGCCTGCCCGCGCACAGCCGCCATGGCAGTGCTGCGTGCTTCATTTCGACGGTGGCAGGCTCTCACCCCTGGTCGCCGGTAAGACGACCTAGGGAAGTTAGTCCTGCTGTTGGTCCTCGACAATTCAGACGCGTCGGCAGCGTGCGTAGGGTAATTCCCAAGCTGTTCTGCTTTGAAGCACTTTGTTTCAGGTTCGGAAATCTCTGACAGGCAAGGCTGATTTGCACAGGCAGGGTTTTTATCGCTCTGAGATTGGCCAGAATGATTGGCCTGGCGATGTGGTTCTGGTCATTGCTTCCAAGGAGGTGATTTTGAAAGACACGAATCTTGCGTATGACGAAAGGCCGAACAATCCTGTCTCGGAGGTGGATGAATTGGAGCCTCAGCCATTCGTGGTCGGTGATGAGATGTTTGAAGCGTTCATCGACAACCTCGGATATTACCCACCCAAGGAAAACCAATGCCTTCAAAACCTTTTGAGTAGGCCGAAGCGTTGGATTTGAGTGTGGCAGGTGATGCAAAAGATCAGATCGCAAGTGCGCCATTGCCCGCTGGATCAATGAGGCTGGGCAGAAGTAGCGCGGGTTGTCGTGGGAGCGGGCTTGGCCCTCGATGGGAATGGAGGGCTGGGCTTTCGAGGATACTGAAGACTGTCGCGTGCCGGCGTCCAGGTGTACGACGTTTGTTTTGAGGCGCTTACGAGATCGAGCGCCGCCCGCGCGGCGCATCGCGACGCAAGGCCGCTCCTACATCTGTTTCGGGCCAGTCAATCCTGTGCCATTACCGGGTCCGCCTTGTTGGTACGACGCGGTTTCAGTGTAGGCACCACTGGCGCCTCACCTGTCTCAAGACAGGCACCAAGGCGGGCAACCATGGCCTGACAGGTTCGGTACGTTGCAACAAATGTGGGAGCGGCCTTGCGTCGCGATGCGCCGCGCGGGCGGCGCTCGATCTCGCAGGCGCTGCAAGGCTGCCGTCGAACACCTGCCAGCCTCACGCACCCTGTGAAAGGGCTCAGCTACTCACCCCAAACACCGCGTCACATGCTTCACCGACTGATACCCCGAAAGCCCCCAAGGCCCAAGCTCTCGCCCAATCCCGCTGCCCTTGGTCCCGCCCCACGAGGTCTCGACGAACACCGCCTGCACCGAGTTGATCCACACATGCCCGACCTCCAGCGCGTCGGCCACGCGCTCGGCGCGCTCCAGGTCGGCGGAGCAGACGGTGGCCACCAGCCCGAAACGGCTGTCGTTGGCCTGGGCGATGGCCTCAGCCTCGTTGCCGAAGCGCCGTGCGCAGAGCACCGGGCCGAAGATCTCCTCGCTCCACAGGCGGCTGCTCACTGGCACATCCACGTACAGCGTCGGGCTGACGAACCAGCCGTCACGGTCCAGCGCCTTGCCGCCGGCCAGGCACTTCAGGCCCTCTTCGCGGGCGGTGGCGAAATAGCCGGCGACCTTGAGCCACTGCGCCTGGCTGGTCAGCGGTCCCATGTCCACTTCTTCCGCCAGCGGGTTGCCCACGCGCAATGCTTCCAGCGCCGCCTGCAAGCGCGGCAGCAGGGCGTCGGCGATGCCGTCCTGCACCAGCAGGCGCGAGGTGGCCGAGCACATCTGCCCGGCGTTCCAGGTGATGCCGGCGACGATCCACTCCACCGCCTGGTCGACATCGCAATCGTCGAACACCACGATGGCCGACTTGCCGCCCAGCTCCAGCGTCACCGGCCGGCACTGGGCGGCGGCGGCGCGCATCACCTGGCTGCCAACGCCGTTGCTGCCGGTGAACGACAGCTTGTCCAGGCCGTTGTGGCCACTCAGGGCGGCGCCGGTCTCGGCCTTGCCGCCCACGATGTTCAGCACGCCGGCCGGCAGGCCCAGCACCTCGGCGATCTGGCCGTAGGCCTGCTCGATCAGCGGGGTGACCTCGGAAGGTTTGAGCACCACGGTGCAGCCGGCCGCCAGGGCCGGGGCGAGCTTCCAGGCACTGGTCACCAGCGGGAAGTTCCACGGCACGATCAGGCCGACCACGCCCACCGGTTCCAGACGGGTGCGGGCAGTGAAGCCCGGCGCGGCCAGGGGCACGTCGCGGTTCTTCGCCGGCAGTTGCTCGGCGAGGTCTGCGTAATAGGCGAAGGTGGCGATGGCGTCGTCCAGGTCGATTTCGGCCTCGTGGCGCGGCTTGCCGTTGTTGCGCATCTGCAGGGCGATCAGTTCGTCGCGGCGCTGACCCAGCTGTTCGGCGAAGCCGCGCAGGTAGGTGGCGCGCTCGGCGGCGCTGACCGTCTTCCACGATGCCAGAGCACGGCGCGCGGCGGCCACGGCCTGGTCGACCTGGGCGCTGCTGGCGGCCATCAGTTCGGCGAACGGCTGACCGTCGGACGGGTTGTGCACAACGATGCAGTCGCTGCCCTGGCCTTCGACCCAGCGGCCGTCGATGTAGTGAGGTGTGGTCATGGTCGGATTCCAGTCAGGCCATTTCGGCGGTGGTCACGGGCTTTACGGGCGTACTTTTGCAGCGCACCCAGCGCGGGCCACGGGGGCCGTACACGCCAGCGGGTTCAGGGAACAGGTTGAGCAGGATCAGGTACAGCACGGCGGCGATGCCGAGGGTCACCGGCAGGCTCAGGTCGATGCCGCCGGCCAGTTCGCCCAGCGGGCCGACGAACTGCCCGGGCAGGTTGACGAAGCACAGGCCGATGGCCGCGCTGGGGACCCACGCGCCCATGCCGCGCCAGTTCCAGCCATGGTCGAACCAGTAGTGACCGCCCTGCTGGCCACGGGTGAACACCTGCAGGTCGTCGGCGTGGTAGAAGCCGCGGCGGGTGATCAGGCCGAGGATCATGATCACCATCCACGGGCTTGTGCAGGTGATGATCAGCACGGCGAAGGTCGACACGCTCTGCACCAGGTTGAAGGTAAAGCGGCCGACGAAGATGAAGCCGATGGCCAGCACGCCGATCAGCAGGGTGGCGGCGGCGCGGCTGAGCAGGCGCGGGAACACGCTGGACATGTCCAGGCCGGTGCCATACAGCGCCGTGGTGCCGGTGGACATGCCGCCGATCACCGCGATCAGGCACACCGGCAGGAAGAACCAGCCCGGCGAGATCGCCAGCAGGCCGCCGACGTAGTTGTTGGCGGCGATGTAGTCCGGCGCCTGGCTGGCCACCAGGGTGGCGGTGCACAGGCCGAACAGGAACGGGATCAGCGTGGCGGCCTGGGCCAGGATCACCGCCAGCATGATGCGTGACTTGGCGGTTTCGCGCGGGATATAACGCGACCAGTCGCCGAGGAACGCGCCGAACGACACCGGGTTGCTCATGGCCAGGATCGCCGCGCCGACGAACGCCGCCCAGAAACCGGCCTGGCCGAGGTTGACGCTGCCGGCGTAGCCCGCGTCAAAGGGCCCGGCGAAGGCGAAGATACCCAGCAGGAACAGCAGGCTCGAGGCCCACACCGCGATCTTGTTGACCCACAGCATGAAGCGAAAACCAAAGATGCACACCACCAGCACCAGCACCGCGAACAGGCCGTAGGCCAGGCCCAGGGTCAGGTCGGTTTCCGGCAGGCCGACCAGGCGCTTGGCGCCGCCGACCAGGGCATCGCCCGAGCTCCACACCGACAGCGAGAAGAACGCCACGGCGGTCAGCAACGACAGGAACGAGCCGACGATACGCCCGTGCACGCCGAAGTGCGCGCCGGACGATACCGCGTTGTTGGTGCCGTTGAGCGCGCCGAACAGGCCCATCGGCGCGAGGATCAGCGCGCCCACGCCGACGCCGAGCAAAATCGCCCAGACCCCGGCCTGGAATGACAGCCCGAACAGCACCGGGAAGCTGCCCAGCACGGCGGTGGCGAAGGTGTTGGCGCCGCCGAAGATCAGGCGGAACAGGTCCAGCGGGGCGGCGTCGCGTTGATCGTCGGGGATCTGTTCGACGCCATTGGTCTCGATACCGGTCGAGTGGCTCATGGTGGTGCTCCAGCGCGAATGTTGTCGGCCGTCGGGCGGCCTTGTTGTGGGTGCGATGGCAGTGCGGCAGGGCCGCTTAAGGGAATCAGGCCGGCGAGATGACCGACAGGTGCTCGTGGCAGGCCAGCCAGCGTTCCCCGTGCAAGCGGAAGACGATGGTCTCGCGCTCGTTCAGGTCGAGGGTTTCGCCGGCCACGCGCAGGCGCGTGGCTACATCGTGCATGAAGATCGCCACGTCGCCCTTCAGGCTCACCTGCGCGTTGCTGGACTCACAGCCGAGCACGGCGAATCCGCCCGCCTGCCAGCTGGCCCAGAGTTCTTCGTAGGCGCGGCGTGACAGCAGCGGTTGCGGCACGGTGTGGAAGAGAAAGGTGGCGTCTTCGCTGAAGCAGGCGAAGTAGCGGGCGCTGTCGTTGCTGGCGAAGGCGGCGACGAGGTCGGCGGCGGCCTGCCGTACCTGGAGTGTCTGGTCCACGGGAGTGGCCTCACGGTTTATTGTGATTGTTGGTGAAGCGATTCTGGTGGCGGTGGGCGAGGGGAAAAATCGCTGTGGGCAAATAATCAGTTCAGGAAATCGTGAACCAATGGGCTGACCGACCAAGTAACCGACCAAGTAACCGACCAAGTAGCGCTGCTAAAAGTTGCCGATCCATCAGGCTGGTGATTGGGGCAGGCACTTCATCATCGTTCCCCCAGCGCAACTCTGAGGGTTCACCCATGGGTCTACCGGCCCGCGTCTCTCCTCTCTACCGTTAGCCCTGTCGCCCGTCTGGCCCCAGGCCGCACGGGCATCTCCCACGGCTCGCCGACTGACGGTCGCTTCGTTCAGCCTGCGTTGCCTACTCTCATAGTCCCCACTGTGGATGTGTGGGGCGCGGCCAGACCGCAGCGGCCAGGATGGCCTGTTCTCCACACCTGAAGGAGAGAACGATGAGCAATTTCTCGCAAGCCGCCAACTTCGAAGGCCAGGTGCCACGCATCGACCCCGACAACGCCACCATGCTGCTGATCGACCACCAGAGCGGCCTGTTCCAGACGGTCAAGGACATGCCCATGACCGAGCTGCGGGCCAATGCCATCACCCTGGCCAAGGTCGCCAGCCTGGCGAAGATCCCGGTCATCACCACCGCCTCGGTACCCCAGGGCCCCAACGGCCCGTTGATCCCGGAAATCCACGAGGCCGCGCCACATGCGCAATACGTGGCCCGCAAGGGTGAGATCAACGCCTGGGACAATCCCGAGTTTGTCGCCGCGGTGAAGGCCACCGGGCGCAAGCAGCTGATCATAGCCGGTACCATCACCAGCGTTTGCATGGCCTTCCCCAGCATCAGCGCGGTGGCCGCCGGCTACCAGGTGTTCGCTGTCATCGATGCGTCAGGCACCTACTCCAAGATGGCCCAGGAAGTGACCCTGGCGCGGGTGGTCCAGGCCGGCGTGGTGCCGATGGACACCGCCGCCGTCTGCTCCGAGGTCCAACGCACCTGGAACCGTCCGGACGCCGCCCAGTGGGCCGAGGCCTACAGCGCGGTGTTCCCGCACTACCAACTGCTGATCGAGAGCTACACCAAGGCCCAGGCCGTCGTCACCGGTCATGAGCAACTAGACTCGCAACGCAACTGAACCTGGCTGTTCCCTATCCAAGCAAGGAGATCCACCATGGCATTCCAATACAAGCGTCTGGACAAGAACAACGCCGCAGTCCTGCTGGTCGATCACCAGACTGGTTTGCTGTCGCTGGTGCGCGATATCGACCCGGACCGGTTCAAGAACAACGTGCTGGCGCTGGCCGACCTGGCCAAATACTTCAAGCTGCCGACCATCCTCACCACCAGCTTCGAGACCGGTCCCAACGGCCCGCTGGTGCCCGAGCTCAAGGAGCAGTTCCCCGATGCGCCCTACATCGCCCGCCCCGGCAACATCAACGCCTGGGACAACGAGGACTTCGTCAAGGCGGTGAAGGCCACCGGCAAGAAGCAGCTGATCATCGCCGGCGTGGTCACCGAGGTGTGCGTGGCTTTCCCGGCGCTGTCGGCGCTGGAGGAGGGTTTCGATGTGTTCGTGGTCACCGACGCCTCCGGCACCTTCAACGAACTGACCCGCGACTCGGCCTGGCGTCGCATGGAGGCCGCCGGTGCGCAGTTGATGACCTGGTTCGGCGTGGCCTGCGAGCTGCACCGCGACTGGCGCAACGACATCGAAGGGCTGGGCACGTTGTTCTCCAACCATATTCCCGACTACCGTAACCTGATGACCAGCTACAGCAAGCTGGCCAAGTGACGGTGTGTCCGGGCCCCGGTGCCGGGGCCCGGACCCGCCTTGTCGGTTACGAGGTAATGGATGGCTCCACTGATTGCCTATTTCAGGCTTGCCCTGCGCCCCGGACGCGATGTGCTGCTGTTCGCGCTGCGCACGGTGGTGGCGGGCCTGCTGTGTCTCTACCTGGCGTTCCTGTTCGACCTGGAACAACCGAAATGGGCGCTGATGACAGTGATCATCATCAGCCTGCCGCTGGCCGGCATGACCCTCAAGCGCAGCCTCGCGCAGGTGCTCGGCACCGTGGTCGGCGCGGCGGTGGCCGTGCTGCTGATGGCGTTGTTCGCGCAGATGCCGTACACCCTGCTGGTCAGCCTGGCGCTGTGGCTGGGGCTGTGCACCGCCGGTGGCACCTTGCTGCGCTATACCGATTCCCATGCCTTCGTGCTCAGCGGCTTTACCGCGGTGGTGGTGGCCATGCTGGCCGTACCCGAGCCCGAGGGCACCTTCATGCTGGCCGTTACACGGGTTACCGAGACCTTGCTGGCGGTGGCCTGCGTGGCCGTGGTCAGCCTGCTGACGGCCCGCCCGCAGGCGGTGGCCAACAGCTATTTCGCCAAAGTCGACAGCCTGCTGAAACTGATCGCCCAGCATGCCGCCGAGGTGATCCGCACCGAAGAGGACGAGGCCGCATTCGGTCAGCGTCAGGCCCGGTTGATCGCCGAGGTCAGCGCGCTGGAGGGGTTGCGTCGGCACCTGTACTTCGATGCCCCGCACCTGCGCAGCGGCGATGGACTGGTGCAACTGTTCGCCAACCAGCTGGTGCTGCTGGTTTCGCGACTGCTGGTGCTGCGCCAGCAGCGTGAACTGATCAAGGCGCACTGGCAGGGGCCGCTGCCCGCGGATATCCAGCTGCTGCGCGACGCCGAACTGGCGAGCCTGGATGCGCTGGCACGTGACGGTATGGCGCTCTCGGCAGCGGATCGCGAGGCCCTGCGCACCCTGCACAAGGGCTTCGATGACGCCGCCGACCGTGCGGAGTTTCTCAATGAGCCATTGCCCCCGCACCTGCGCGCCCTGGCCTGGGCCTTGCGCTGGGAGCAGGCGCGCCTGCTGCAGCAACTGGACGAGCTGATCGAGCTGAACGAGGCGATCCAGCAGGGCCGTCTGGCCAGTTGTCCCCAGCAGCAGGGGCGCGCCAGCGCCTTGCACCTGGACTGGCCGCTGGCGGCGATGAACGCCGTGCGCGCCTGCCTGGCCCTGTTGCTGATTGGCGGGTTGTGGATCGAGAGCGCCTGGGATGGCGCGCGTTCGGCGGTGATCCTGATGGGCGTGATGTGTTCGCTGATGGCGACCTTGCCTCGACCGCTGCTGGCCAGCCAGAACTACAACCGCGGGCTGTTGGTGGGCATGGGCTTGTCCGCGCTTTATCAGTTCGCCCTGCTGCCGCTGTTCACCGACTTCGAGATGCTTGCCCTGTGCCTGGCACCGTTGCTGTACCTGGCGGCGGTCGGCCTGGCCAACCCGATGACCGCGGGGATCGGCATGGGCATCGGTCTGATCAGCCTGTTGATGATCGGGCCGCAGAATATCGGGGCCTATCACAACAGCGATATCCAGTGGTTCGAGTTCGCCGGTGGCTACCTGGTGGCCGGGGTGCTGGCGATGGCCGTGTTCGCGCTGGTCTTTCCGTTCAATGCGCAGAAACGCATCGCCCGATTGTTTCGCCAGACCCGTGAGGATGTGCGCCGCCAGGTGCTCGGGAGCGGTTCGCTGGCCGGGCAGTTCGCCTTCGAGAGCCTGCTGCTTGATCGCCTGTCGGCGCTGATTGGTCTGTTGCCGGCCGCTGCGGACATGACCTCGCGCGAGCGTGTCGAGTGCGCGCTGGTATGCCCGGCGCTGGCCATCGCCCTGGGCCAGGCGCGTGCCTTGTGCAACAGTGACCTGGCGTTGCCGGCGGCGACCCGCACACGCTTGCGGGAAAGCCTGCAGGGCGTCGCCGACTTCGTCGGTGGCCAGGGCGCGGTGGCGCTTGATCCGCTGTTGCGGGAACTGGACGATCAGGCGCAGTTGCTCGATGCCCTGCATGGCGCGTCAGGGCAGATGGGGCGTGACGCCTTGCGCCGACTGTTCATCCTGCGGGTGGCACTGGCGGTGGCCGGACAGTTGCTGGCGCGTTATCGCCAGGTGCTGGAAGCTGAACGATCGCGGCTGTTGCCGGAGGTGGCCAATGCCCATTGATTTCGAGGTGGGCGGGGTCTACCTGCCGCCCATCGCCCAGGCGCTGCTGCTGGCGCTGCCGTTGTTTGTGCTGGTCGATGCCTTGTTGCGCCGGGTGGGCGTGCTGGCATTCGTCTGGCATCCGGCGCTGTTCCAAGGTGCCTTGTACACCGCGATTTGCGCGGCCTTGTTGTTGTGGATGGGAGTGAGCAGGTAGATGTCGTCGATCAAGCCACTGTTGTCGCGCAGCCTGACCCTGGTCATGCTGGCCGTTGCCATCGTGCTGGGCTGGCTGGCCTGGACGCACTATACCCAGGCGCCCTGGACCCGCGACGCACGGGTGCGGGCCGATGTGGTCACCCTGGCGGCGGAGGTCAGCGGCCGGATCGTCGCCCTGCCGGTGCGGGACAATCAGTTCGTGCACAAGGGCGACCTGCTGTTGCGCATCGACCCGGCGCGCTATGAACTGGCCGTGCTGCATGCCCGGCGCGCGGTCGAGGTGGCACGGGCAGCCTTGGGGCAGTCGCAGGCGAACATCGTTGCCAACCAGGCGTTGCTCAAGCAGCGGCGTAGCGAGGAACAGCGCCGCGGCAAGCTGCAGTCACTGTCGGCCATTTCCGCCGAGGAGTGGGAAAAGTCCAAGACTGATGTGGCTGTGGCCCAGGCCGACCTGCTGCGCGAGCAGTCCAGCCTCGGCCTGGCGCAAGCCAATGTGCAACTGGCCGAAGCCACGCTGGAACAGGCACAGCTCGACCTGCAGCGCACCGAGGTGCTGGCGCCGGTCAATGGTCATGTCACCAACCTGCTGACCCGTCAGGGCGACTTCGCGCAACCGGGGGCCGCGTTGCTGGCGCTGGTGGACAGCGATTCGTTCCATGTCAGTGGCTACTTCGAAGAGACCAAGCTGCCGCGCATCGCCGTCGGCAGTCGGGCGCGCATCGTGCTGATGAATGGCCAGGCGTTGCAGGGCACGGTGGAGAGCATCGCCTACGCCATCACCGACCGTGAGAACCAGCCGGGCAACCGCCTGCTGGCCAACGTCAACCCGAACTACACCTGGGTCAAGCTGGCCCAGCGCGTGCCGGTACGCCTGCGCCTGGAGCCCCAGGCTGCCGAGGCGCCTCCTTTGCGGGCCGGGACCACCGCCACTGTGACGATCCTCGAAGAATGACGGATGATGCAGCGGTGAGCCGTGGACGAGTGTTGCCGATGTTCGATCTGAACGACCTTTATCTCTACGCCAAGGTGGTGGAGCATGGCGGCTTCGCGCCTGCCGGGCGCATCCTTGGCCTGCCCAAGTCACGCCTCAGCCGGCGCGTGGCCAAGCTCGAGGAGCGCCTGGGTGTGCGCCTGATCCAGCGCTCCACGCGGCAGTTCCAGGTGACCGAGGTGGGCCTGGAGTATTACCGCCATTGCCTGGGCATGCTCGAGCAGGCCGTTGCCGCCGAGGATGCGGTCGAGCGCAACCGCGCCGAGCCTCGCGGCATCGTGCGCCTGGCCAGCAGCACCGCGCTGCTCGATTCGCGCCTGGCGCCGATGCTGGCGAGCTTCATGGCGCAATGCCCGGTGGTCGAGCTGCTGGTCAAGAGCTACAACCGGCGGGTGGATGTGATCGGCGAGGGTTTTGACCTGGTGCTGAGCGTGCAGCACCAGCCACTGGAAAGCAGCGAGCTGATCATGCGTCGCCTGGCCCCGAGCCGGCAGTGCCTGGTAGCCGCGCCGGGCCTGTTGGCCGAACACGGGCGGCCCATGTCGCCGGAAGGGCTTCAGGCCCTGCCGAGCCTGAACTGGGGCGCCAATGTGCAGGACGCCAGCTGGATGCTGGTCGGGCCCGCAGGCGCCGAGGTTGCCGTGCGCCATCGCCCCCGTGTGGTGTCGGACGACCTCGCGGTACTGCGCGAGGCCGCCCTGGCCGGCGTGGGTGTGGTGCTGCTGCCCGAGGAGGCAGTGCGCGACGATCTGGCTGGCGGGCGGCTGGCGCATGTCCTCGACGACTGGGCGCCCCGGGAAGGGGAGGTGGTGGCGCTGTTCCCTTCCCGTCGCGGGTTGATGCCCGCGGTGCGCAAGCTGATCGACTACCTGGCCGATGCCTTCGAGCAGCAGCAGGCCGCTACGCCGGTTCGCGCTCGCTGAAGCCAGGCACGGCAGGTGGACGCGCCGACCAGAACGCCAGGCCCGCCGCCAACGCGGTCAGCGCGGCGCCAGCCCAGGGGGTGGCCGCCAGCGTCGCCCCGGTTATCACCGCGCCGCCGATGGCCGAGCCTAGCCCGACGCCCAGGTGCATGGCCGACATGTTCAGGCTCATGCCGGCCGGGAAGGTGTCCGCGCCACGGGTCGCCAGGTAGCTCTGCACCACTGGCGAGGTGGTCCAGCTCAGCCCGCCCCAGAGCATCATCGCCGGCAGGAACAGCCAGGGCGTGCCGACGCTCAGGGGCAATACCAGCAGGCTGGCGAGATAGAGCAGTGGCGCCAGGGTGATGGAGCGACCTGCACCGAGCCGGTCCGCCATCCAGCCGCCGACATAGCCGCCCGAGACGCCGGCGATACCGAAGACGGCAAACAGGGCCGCCAGCCATTGCACCGGTATGTCGGCGACCTGTCGGGCATAGGGGGCGAGGTAAGCGAACACCGTGAAGTGCCCGGCGATCATCAACAGCGACACGCCCTGGGCGGCCACCAGGCGGCTGTCGCGCAGATGGCGCAGGTAGCTGCCCAGGGCGATGCGTTCGCTGCTCTGCAGTTGCGGCAGTCCGTGCCAGGCCATCAGCAGCACTGCGATCGCCAGCAGGCTCAGGCCAGTGAACACCCCGCGCCAGCCCAGCACGTCGCATAGCAGCATTCCGGCGGGCACGCCCAGCACGAGTGAACTGCAGATACCCATGAAGATCACGCCAATGGCTCGGCCACGCAGGGCCTCGGGCACCAGGCGCGTGGCCATCAGGGTGCAGGTCAGGCAGGTGAGGGCGCTGGTCGTGGCCATGCCGATGCGGGCAAGCAGCAGCGCGGTGTAGCCCGGCGCCAGGGCCGCGGCGAGGTTGCACATGGCGAACAGGGCCAGGGTGATGCAGAGCAGTCGCCGCAACGGGAAACGGGTGGTCAGCAGGGGAGAGAAGGGTGCGGCGAGGGCGAAGCTCAGGGAGAAGACCGTGGTCAGTTGTCCGGCGATCCCCAGCGGGACCTGCAGGCCATCGGCCAGGGCCGGCAGGATGCCGACCGTGATGTTTTCCGCCATGCCCGTGGCGAATGTCGCCAGGGCCAGCAGCCAGATACGCGGGCTCATATGTTGCCTCCGATAAACGGGCCGGCCAAGGTCCGGACCCATTTGTCCCGACGGTTGACCGGCAGTGGTCAGGTCCATCGGGTTTCGAGGCAGTGCTTCGGTTATCCCGGTTCAAGCAGGAGGGATTGTAGACGGTTGTGCGCAGGCGATGAAGCCTTGGATTCTTTCAGGCTGAACAGGACTCTATGGGCTGGGAGGTCGCGCAGGGCATCATCACCAGCGTGGGAGCGGGCTTGCCCCGCGATTATCTGCATGGCACCGGCTTCGCCGGTGATCGCGGGGCAAGCCCGCTCCCACGCTGGTGATGCTGCAAAGCTGTTCCCGATGGATTAAATCCAAGTCTGCTGGCAGTCAGTCGTGTGAACACTCAACTTTTTCCGCCCCAAACGCAACGCGGGGCCAGCCCGCTCCCACAGGCTCAAGGCTGAACCTGTGGGAGCGGGCTGGCCCCGCGAATACGAAATGCCTTGAAGATCACAGCGTGATCGGCTTCAACTTGAGTCCCATGGCCTTGGCCCGCACCGCTGCGCCGCTGAAGGCTGCCGCATTGCCAGGTGGTGGCGTGGGACCGTGCACATGCCCGGCCAGCTCGGTGTTCATTTCCTGAACCAGGTCGAGCAGGTCGCAGAGCACCTGCAGCACGTTCACCGTCTCGGAGCCCAGCCAGGTCTTCGGCGCCTGCAGGCGCTGGCTGATCTTCACCACGCTGTGGCGCAGGCCCTCGATCCGCTCCTGGACGTCGCCGCCAATCGCTGCGTTGAGCTTCTGCCCCACCGCCAGGTTCAGGTCGCGCCCGGTGGCTTGGTGCAAGTCATCGAGGGCAGCCAGGCTGGCGGAGCCGCCGGACAGCAGCTTGAGCGCGCCGAGGGCCTCGATCTTCTTCACCCCGCCGACGGTCTCGGTCGAGTGGTCGTCCACCATCCGGGCATGGCTCTGGAACTGCTCGGTGTTGGCCAGCGCCTCGACCTCGCGCTCGATCGCCTTGTCGCGGATCCGGCCGTCCGTCTGTCGCAGCCAGTTGCCGTCGGCGTCGGCGCGTTGCTGGCAGGCCTCGCTGTGCTGCCACACCAGGTCGCCCTTCGGCACCTTGGGCAGGCTCAGCCCGTGGGGCAGGATCTGCTGGATGAACGGCTTGTGCGGCAGCCCGTAGGCGAACGACAGCACCACGGTGGTGCCTTCCTCGGGGAAACCGAACATGCCGCGCTCCTGGCCGCCCATGGGTGCCGGCAGCGGCAGGCTGGTGAACACCGGCAACGCCGGGTCGGGCTCGCCGTCCGGCAGCAGCACCTGGACATCGACGCCGAAGCGCGGGCGGAAATCGTCGCACAGCCCGGGCGCCGTCGGCGCATCGGGCACCGCGACCACGCGGCCGAAGCGCGGCAGGTGATAGCCGCCGGTGATTTCGGGGAACTGGCGCGCTACGGCGCGGCGGATTGCGTCTTCCATCGTATGGCCATCTGGCTGTCGGCCAGCGCGACGTGGGTCACGCGCTCGCCGTGGTTGATCGGTGCGCCCGGACGCAGCCCCGGCAGGGCCGCAATGCTGGCGCTCTGGTTGCCCTGGTAGTTGTCGAACAGCTCCATGGGCAGTTGCAGCGCGGGGCGCGCGCCGAAGTAGCTGTCGGCCCAGCTGCCCACGTATACCTCGCCGTTGCCCTGCTGCTGCCAGATGAAGTCGGGGATGTCGAAGACCTGGGCCAGGCTTTCCATGGCCTGGAAGCCGGCGGCCAGGCTGTAGAAGAACGGCGCACGCACCGACGCGTAGGGCCGCTCGGGCACGCGAAAGCGCAGGCCGGTCTGCTGGCCGACCTGATCGAGCACGCCGCGCAGGTCGACGTGGCGCAGGTTCATCGGCAACGGCCTGGCCAGGATCGCCGCCAGCTCCCGGCAGAACAGCAACTGCTGGCTGGCGTTGGCGCTGGTGCAGCGCTCGACGTAGCCGATGAAATGCCGTTGCAGGGGACTGTCGTTGTAGCCGATGTCGAGGGTGACCAGGCCCTTGAGGGGCGCCTCGGCCCGGACGATGAAGGTCGCCCGCCCCGGGTTGCGCAGTTCCAGGCGCACGTCCGCCCTGACCAGGTCGTAACGCTCGCCGCCGACATTGAGTACCTGATGCAGCTTCATGACTTCTCTCCCAGCCAGTCATCCACTTTTTTCAGCAGGCGCTCGAAGCTGGTCAGCTCCGGGTCCTTCTCCTCTTCCTCCTCTTTCGCGCCCACCGCCGCCCCTGGAGCGGCCTGGGCCTTGACGCGTTTTTTGGCGCGGCGCTTCTCGACCTTTTCCGGGTTGGAGGTCTTTTCGGCCAGGCCAAACTGCACCCGCCAGCAGGCCAGCGAGTCGTCTTCCCGGGCGCTGACGCTGTCGGCGAAGCGCACCTGGCGGATGCCGAAGGCCTCGGCGGTGTCGTTGACGATGCGGTAGGTCTTGAGCTGTCCGCCGCTCTCGGTGGCTTCGGCCAGGCGCATCAGGCTGCGCAGCCAGGTGCCGTTGACGTAGGGGATGGTCAGGGTGACCGTGAGGGTCTTGGGCTTGAAGCCCTTGTGCGCGGAGTCGGTGTTGCTGGTCTGGCCGGACAGGTCCTCGGCTTCGATGCGCAGGTTGCCGGTGACTTTCAGGGTCTTGCCTTCGACGGGCTGGCCGTCCAACAGTAGCAGTGTCATAAACCCACCATTTCACGAACGAAGCTCAGGCCCTTGGCCGAGCCGACCAGGATCACGCCAGCGCTCATCACCCATTCATGCCCCGGGGCATCGCCTTCGAGCAGCATGCGGCGCAGTTGTGTGTTGTTGCCCGGACCCAGCAGGCGGGTGCGTACCGAGCTGTCGGCCTGGCCGCCTTCCAGCAGCTGGCGCAGGTCGGCCAGGCGCTGGTCGCGGACCTGCTGCTGGCTGGCTTTGCGCGCCGCCAGCCCGGCCAGGTCGCTCATGGGCGAGCTGTCGGCGGCGTAGCTTTCCAGCACCGCGATCTGCCCGGCCAGCGATTGCTGCGCCGCCTTCAACACCGTGCAGCGCTCCAGCGGCAAGGCCTCCCAGCGCGGCAGGGTGGTGGCCTGGGGAATCTGCCATTTCTCGGTTTCGAGCCGGGCCAGGTGCTCGGCGCGGCGTTGCGCGCGCACCAGCTCGGGGATCGGCATCAGGGCGTTGAAGCGGGCCAGGCCGGCGGCCAGCTGATCGTGGCGGGTGCCCAGGAACAGCAGGCACAACGCGTGCTGCTCACCCTGGGGGCTGCCGTCGTCGGTGGCGTCGGTCAGCTTGTTGGCCAGTTGCTGCAGCAGGTTCGGCGCGGACAGGAAGCGCTGGTAGCCACGCCCCTGGCCGATACCGCTCTGGAACGGCGTCACCACCAGGCACCTGGGCACTTCGCCCAGCTGCTCTGCCAGCGCCTGGCGCCCGGCTTCGATCGCGCCCTTGGCCGCGGCGCCGACCGGGCCGGGGTTGGTGCTGGCCAGTCCCTGCAGGCCGCTCAGGCGCTGTGCGGTATTGGCCAGCTCGCTACCGGCCAGGGCCTTGGCGGCGTCGAGCTGGCCCATCCAGCGGGTCGCTTCGGCTGGCCAGCGCATCGTTACAGCTGTCCAGTCAGACATTGGACAGTACCAGCTCAGGCAATTCGGTAACGAACTCTACACTGGTAGGGGCTTCGCGCCTGCCGTGTTCGATCACCTCCAACTGCTCGTAGCAGTAGGCCCAGGACAGTGAACGCCAGGCGCGGAACGCGAGTGCTTCAGCCTGGAACTTCGGAACTGCGGCTTCCTCTGCGTAGCTGATCGCATCCTTGATATCGCTGTATCCCGCTGTTTGCGCAGCTTTGTCCATAAACTGCTGTACGGCTGCGAGGTATCCATTTTTGCGCTGTTCCCAAGTTAACGGAGGCGGTTCTATTGCCGTGGGCCGGCCGTCCATGGTGGCAATAACTTTTCCGGCTGATTGAGCCCTGAACAGTGCTTGATATTCGTTCAGAGTGATTTCCATCAGTTCGGCCGCTGGCGGCAAACAACACAGAGGGTTTTTGACTTGGACGTTAGGATGAGCCGACTTCGGATCCCTTTCCCTGACGGTGGGCGCTTTGGTCTTGCCAACGGTACCCTCTGGCTGTATCCATTTCGGGTCTGGCACCTCGATCATGGCTGGTTTCCAATCGGGATCAGGGATCAGCATTGTTCGCTCGCCGTGGACTCTGGTGTCATAGAATCCACCGGTTGCTGCATGAAAGTAGATAGTCATCAGTACCCTGTTGCCTCCCAGTAGATGTCATCGGGCGAGTTGAATGGGCCGGAGATAACGGAAAATTGGCTATTGCTAACGATCAGTGTGTTAGTACCGGTGTTGGCATCGGCATAGAAGAGGCTGGTTCGAGATGCCACCAGAGAAACGCAGCGGTTTGGAAAGGCGATGGGGAAGCTGCGATGGGTGGTCATGTCCGACGCACCCTGGGTAAGTCCCCACTGTTTGATAAGGCCAGTTTGGGCACACCGCCACCAACCGTTCTGCCCGAGTGATGCTGTATTTTTCTGAACTGCGCCTGGCAAGCTTGGAGTTGCTTGCGGCAAATTGGTCAAGCCTGAGGCATCACCGTGGTAGGTCCCGGAAATCCACAGGTGACCACCTTCCACGACGGTCATTGCATTGTTGGTTGCCCCTACATGGGTGACTACTTGGGCGGGCGTCGTAGGTCCTCCTCCGGAAAATGCCTCCATGGCAGCCAAGTGACGAACTCCCCAATTGGTCGCCCGCCAGAGCAGATAAGCTCCTCCATCCTCTGGGCTGTTTATCTGCACGGCTGGAGTACGCTGTCGCCAATCAACGAATGCGCCGCCCATGCCCGGACTTGTGAAGGTAATCGGCCCTGTTACCGTGCCACCTGCCAGTGGCAATTTTGAGGCATCAACAACAGTGATGTCTGAGCTGCCGTCGAACGACACACCATTGATCTTGCGAGGGACAGAGAGTTTGACCGCTTTGGCGGCAACCCCGGCGATATCGATGGTATAGGTGCCTGTTAGTCGTTCCGCAGGCACGTAACCCTTACTCAGCTGGTTCGCATTCAAGCCGGTTAGAGATCCGGCATCACCACCGTAGCTACCCTTGATGGTCAGCGACCCTGTGCCGTCGAATGTGAATGCATTAGTTGTGGTGCCAACATGCATCACCACAGAGGGTTGACTCTGGGTTGTACCACCGGCCCATACGTCCAAGGCAGCCAGATGTCTTTCGCCCAAGTTTGATGCTTTCCACAGAGAGTAAGCATGGACGTTGGCGGGGCAATTCAACTGCAGGGCTGGTACACGCGTCGCCCAGTCCACGAAAAAGCCGCCCATCTGCTGGTTCTCGAAGCTGATGGTGCCGGACATATTGCCGCCCGTTAACGGCAACTTCGTAGTGTCTCCTACGGTGATATCCGTTGAGCCGTCAAACGGGATTCCGTTGATCTTGCGTGGGAACTGCAGTTTGTCAGCCGAACCGACACGCATGCCATTGTAGTAACCGGTCTTGGCGGCGAAGTGCTCCACCAGCGGGGTGTTGATCGGGAATGATCGGCGACGGTCCGTGATGGTTCCAGAGGCTGATATATCTGCGAGCGGAATGCAGTAGACCCAGCTGTCATTCTTCAGGTAGTCCAGCTGGTCAGGTTCGAAAACCACAGTCCAACTGGGTACAACATCGTTCCGTTCACGATGCAGCGATACATGTAGCCATACCTGAGATGGCGTCTTGGCCTGAGGGAGGGGCAGGGGCCTGGCCAGTTCGATGCGAATGCCTTCAAGATAGGCTAGACCAGTTGCCAGTTGATAACCTGTACCGCTTTTCACGACCCCGAGGCCGTCGCCGAAGAAGCACGCTCGCCCATACACGTCGCGGTTGCTCAGGCGCTCGCGCTCGTCGATGCCCTTCAGGCGCACGGTGAAATCGTGCTGCCAGGTGCTGGCATCGATGGTAATGCCGGTCAGTTCCTGGGCGCCGCTGTACTCCACCAGGATGTTGCGGGTGACGTTGTTGCCGATCTGCAGCGGCGGGATGTTGCGCCGCTTCTGCTGCAGCGGCAGGTAGGCCACGGCGAACAGCACGCCCTCGGCGCTTTCCAGGCCCATCCAGTTCCAGTCGAAGTCGCCGATGTCGCTGCCCAGCATCGAGCTGTAGACGACCTGGTTGGGGTTCACGTAGCCGCTGTTGCCCGCCGGGATGTCGTAGCTGTGCACGATCTGGCTGGCCGGCGGTTTGGTCGCGGCGCGGTCGATTGGCGTGTTCGGGTCGAGCCCGGGCACATTGGCGTAGATGAAGCGGGTGATTTGCAGGACTTCTTTGGCCCCCTGCTTCTGGGCGATCAGGCTTTCGCCCGCGAAAGTGATTCTGGCCACGGCGGACTCCTAAAGCGTGGCGACCAGCGTCTGCTGGTCGTCGTTGAATTGAGCTGCGCCAATGCGCAGGGTCACGGGGGTGATGCTGACGAAGTCGTAGCGGCGGCAGGTCCGGCCGTACTGCTGGATCAGTACCCGCAGCAGCTCGGGGTTCTCCGACAGCTGCGAGTCGGAAAGGCGCAGCAGGACCACATCCCAGTCGCGGCCGGCCAGGCGTTCGTCGATCTCGACATAGCCCACGCCGAGCCGGCGCAGGATGCGTTTGAGCCCCGCGGTGCTGCCGGCATCGACCGCGTTGATGAAGGCGTACTTCACCCGCAGCCGATACAGGCTTTCCGGTTCGTCCTTGAAGCGGGTGATGTCCCGCTGCCAGGCGAGCAGGTCCAGCACGGTGAGGTGGCAGGTCTCGGCGTCCATCTGCAGCAGCGGCCAGCGCAGCCACTCGGTCACCCTGGCCCACCAGGTCTGGGCGGCGTCCTTGAGCTTGGTCAGTTCGGGGCCGGTGAGCCAGAACGGCAGTTTCAGCGGGCTCATACCAGGCCCACCCGCAGGTTGGCGATGCGCGCGATGCTCAGCTGCGAGACGATGTCCTCGCTGGCGAAATGCAGCGACTCGATGTCGGCGAAGGCCTGGTGCAGTTCCTCGGCCAGGCGGCTGAAGGAGAACCGCGACTGTGGGTAGGTCAGCGTCGGGCGATAGTCGCTGGCCGTGCTTTCGCGGAACGCCGCACGGATGAACTGGGTGATGCCCTGCTGCAACTCTTCGCGCCGTTTCGCCGTCAGGTTCGCCCGCGGCCAGACCGTCAGCGCAATGTCGTGCCGGGTCTCGGGCATGACCATTACCAGCAGGTCGTCGCCGTGGCCGTGGTTGCCTTGGTCGCGCACGTGGGCGTTGATCTGCTCCAGGTACGCCTGCGCCGGCACGTCGGCGTCGAACAGCACGTAGACGTTGGCGCTGCCCGGACCACGCGGTGCGTCATGGAGGAAGTACACCCCATCGGGGCGCACCCCCGGGAAGGCGGCGATCATGGCGCGGTAAACCGCGTCGGTGTGCCACTGGTTGACCGCGCTGAACTGATTGCGGGTGCGCAGGCGCAGTTGGTCGTCGGGCTCGGGGTCGGCCCCGGGCGAGGTCATCCAGCCGTCGTCGTTGACCACCTGGACGATCCCCGGCACCGGCTCGGGCAGGATGGCGTAGTAGCCGGGCGCCAGGTTGTAGCCGTTGCCGACCTGCTGCGCCTGGACCTTGACCGACTGTTGCAGGCGGCCCTCGGGGAACAGC
The DNA here is from genome assembly GCF_057284075.1 of Pseudomonas sp. TE31087. NCBI lineage: Bacteria > Pseudomonadati > Pseudomonadota > Gammaproteobacteria > Pseudomonadales > Pseudomonadaceae > Pseudomonas > Pseudomonas sp. TE31087. Next base: position 3,374,872 of record NZ_JBXVNN010000001.1, on the reverse strand, counting down.
GCATCCTCGACCGTTACCAGCTGGTAGACGTGGCCGTTGATCGCGGCGGATTGCACCACCACGCCGGCGCGTATCAGCAGCTCGCCGGCGCTGTTTTCACGGGTGAACAACAGCTGGCCCTGGGCCTTGGTCGCGCCTTTACGCTCGACGTTCACCGCCCAGGCCAGGCTGTCCAGCCAGGCGCCGCTGGCCGTCTTGACGAAGAAGTTGGGCAGCACGGTGTCGCTGATGAAACCGACCAGCCACAGCACCGGCTTGGTCACCAGCGCCGTCACCACGCGCCAGAATGGCGAGTAGGCGCTGGTGTTGCTGAGCTTGCTGCCCTGGGCGGCCACTTCGGCCTCCCAGGCCTGGTGCAGGGCCGCCTCAGTGGTGGGAATGCCGGCGTCGGCCAGCACCTTGCGAAAGTCCATGTCGCTCACAGGTATACCTCGATATCACCGAATTTCAGGGTTTTCGCCGTGACCAGGTAGCGGCCCGGATGCTCTTCCAGGACGCGCGCGGTACCCGGCAGCAGGCGCTCGTCGTCCTCCACTAGCAGCTCCAGTTGCAGGATGCAGTCGGCCTGGCGCTGGCGGCTGCGCTCGGCCACCAGGGTCACCAGCAGGCCGCTGTCGCGGATCATGTGGGCGATGTCCTGGGCGATGCTGGCCCGGTCCTCGATCAGCCTCGGTTGGTGGGAAGGGTCCAGGACCAGGTCGTTGTCGTGGATCAGCAGGTCGATGTAGTCACTCATCAGCCCACCGCCATTGCCATCATCTGTTCCAGCTCCAGCGGGTTCATGGCCTTGCTGGTGTTGATCTCCACCTTCTCGACATGCATGCGCCGGTCCTGCGCCTGGGTGGTGTTCTGGATCTGGGTCATCAGGCCTCCCTGGGGAACGCTCGTCGGGCTGGCCGGCGAGAGGTTGAGTGCGGTCTGGGTCATACGCTGGCGCTGTTGGTCGATCTGCTCGATCGGAGCCATCAGCGGGGTGGGTGTCGGCACCTGCATCAACTGCCTGATGGACGCTGGCTGGCTGGTGATGGGGCGGATACCGATCGGCGCGACCTGGCCAGGCAACTGAGGCACCTCGGGTGCCTTTGGCAGATCGCCGAAACGTGTTTCGATGTTCACGCCAGGGATCTTGTTCAACATATCGATCAGGCCGTCCAGTGCGCTGCGGAATATCTTGGTAATGCTGTCCCAGGCGCTTTTCGCGAAGTCGGCCCAGCCACTCATCGAACCGAACAATGTGCCCAGCTCCGTGAATTGCGAGGAGACCCACTGGAACGCCGAGTTCTCGAGCAGGGCCGCCTTGAAGTCGTCCCAGTACCTGGCGACCAGGGCGACAATCGTGATCAATACGGCGATGCCGGCGACAACGACACCGATAGGGTTGGCGTACATGGCGGCGTTGACCAACCAGGTCACGGTTTGCCAGGCGAGCATGGCCAGCCGCAGGGTCCCGAGCACTGTGATCATGGCCAGCACCCGGCCAACCAGGAGTACGCATTGAATGGAGTGGAGGATGAAGACGGCCAGGCTTTTCAAACCGGTCAGGTTGAGCAGCGCCCAGGCGGTCTGCATCCCCAGCACGACGACCCGGGCGATGCCGACGGCGACCACCAGTGCGCCAAGGGCTGCGCTCATGCCGGTGATCGTCAGCGTGGCGATGCCGATGACCCGGGTGATGTTGGGGAACAGCTTGATCCAGCGAACCAGGGTATTGCCGATATCGACCAGGCGAGTCATCAGCGGCTGCAGGATGGGGATCAGGGCCTGGCCGAATGTCCTGCGCACTGCCATCACCGAGGCCTCGAGCTGCTGCCAGGGATCGACCATGCCTTTGGCCATCCGCTCGGCCACTTCAAGCCCGCGCACTTTGCCAAGCTTGTCCAGGCTGCCGCGTAAGCGTTCGGCGTCCTGAGACAGCGCGCCGATCAGACGGGCCGCGTCGCCTCCGAAGGCTTTGGTGATCTTGGCGTTTGCCGCAGCGCCCTTGAGATCGCCGAACTTGCCCTGAAGCTTGCCCAGAATGTCCAGCATCGGCAGGAGATGGCCGTCGGCGTCGGTGAACTTCATGCCGAGCTTGCTCGACGCGCTGTCGATGTTGTCGAGAAACGCCTTGTACAGCCCACCGGCATCGCTGCCTTGCATGGTGCTGGACAGGCTGCCGAGCACGGCCATCTGTTCGGCCAGATCGATGCCGGCCGCAGAGGCACTCGCGCCCGCGGCCTTGAAACCGTCCTTCATCTGTTCGCCGCTGGTGCGGAACAGTTGGACCGCCAGGGCGGTCTGCCCACCCAGTACCTTGACCCATTGGCCCTTGCCCATGGCGTCGGCCTGCTGTTTCTGCAGGTTGTACATCGTACCGACGTACTCGGCCATTACCCCCTGATCGGACTTGGTGGCCTTGGCCAGCACGTTGCTGGTGTAGGTGAAAGTGGCCAATTGGGAGCCGGTCAGGCCTTTGATCGCACCTTCGATCTTGTACGCCGAGGCGACAAAGTTGCGGGCGTTCTCGCCATAGGCGATGGAGAATTTGAGGGCCTTCCTGTCGAGGGCATCCAGGGCGTCTTCGGCCACGCCAAGCGAGCGGAGGTCAGCCAGGGCGCGGTTCATTTCCAGGGCTGGCGCCAGCGAGGTACCGATTCCGCTTAGCGAGCCTTGCAGCTTTTTCGTTCCATCGGCCAGGTCGCTGATGCCTTTGGTGATCTTTTCCAGAGGCGCGCTGACTTTGTCGGTCAGTTGCAGGATGTAGTCCAGCCGACTGGTTGCGTTAACTGTGCTCATGGGGTGTCAGCCTCCGTTGAATGCACGTGCGATGCCGTTGGCAATGGCGATTTCCATTCGCCGCCAGTGCTCGTCCTCCAGCCACTTGGCCGTGCCCAGGTTCTCGGGCGTGGACGGGGCACCGGGCAGCCAGCGTTCGGCCAGGGCCAGCAGCTGACCCAGGCCGTCCTCGGTCAGTCGCTCTGCGTGGCCGAGCGCTTTTTTACGGTGACTTCCACGGTCGGGGCGTACTCCTCGACCAGGGCGCCGGCCAGCTGGATCACGGTCATCGGGTTGGCCAGCAGCGGCTTGAGCTGGTCCTTGTGCTCGGGCTTCACGGCGGTAACCAGCAGGTTGTTGGCCGGGGCGACCTTGTTGGAGGGGGTCAGGGCGTTGATGTACTTGGTCATCAGCGCCGGATCGATGGCGAAGTCCAGGGACAGGTCGCCGACTTCCAGGGAGATTTCGGTGCGTTGGGTCATGGGGTACTACTCCATTGGAATACGGGAATCGAAAAAAACGTGGCGGGCGCTGTGTTCAGCGGCCGCGCTCGTGAAGCTGTTGGCAGGGAACGCAGCGGCGCATGCCGCCCAGGGCGCGGCGCGCCTCGGCGATCTCGTCGCCGCAGTCCGTGCAGTGGGTGAGGCTGGGCCCAGTCGCCACGCGTCGGCCACGGACGGCGGCGATCGCCAGGTCACGCCTGAGCTGTTCCAGAGCCTGGGCGCGGTCGAATGGGCACACCATCAGTTCAGGCCCTCGACCTCGGCGAAGGACAGGTACGGCACGCCGTTGACATGGATGAAGTCCGGGCTGGTGACGTCGAACGGCAGCTTGTGCTTGGTCTTCTCGCCGCCCTTGGCGTCGATGTTGAGCAGGCTGGAGATCTTGAAGCGGCAGCCGAAGGCCTCGACGCGGATCTCGTCGGTGGGGGTCTTGGCATAGAACAGCTGGTCGAAGGTCCCCAGCTGACGGAAGCTGCCGGCCTTGGCGGCGGCTTCGATGATCAGGTTGAAGTTGCTGGTGTCCACTTCCAGCTCGCCGCTGGCGGCCACGTCGCCGGCGACCCAGCCGTCCGGCACGCCCTTGGTGTGCGCCACGGCGCTGTTGTCGGTGATGTCGAGGGTTGCGCTCTCAACGTGGATCTTCAGGTCACCCACGTTGATGTCGAAGTTCAAGCCACTGATCTTGGCCATGGGTTACTCCTGGTTGTCCTGGGAAAGGTCCAGCGCGATGTTCGCGGTGATGTCCTTGGGGCAGTTGTGCGGGCGGATGCGAATGAACACTTCCACCTGGGTGTGGCTTTTCCAGACGATGACCAGGTCGCCGTCGCGCGGCGGCTGGATTTCGCCGGGGAACACTTCGCCGGCGAATTTCACCGCCTTGGCCATCCGTCGCAGCGGCGCCATCAGCGCGCTGGTGTTGGCGGCCATGCTGGCGGGGCTGTTGTTCAGGCGGCGGTCACCGATGCGGCGGATCAGCAGCGGGCGGACCTGGCGGGCGGCCTTGTCGGCCAGGCGCAGGTATTCCAGGACCTGGAAGTCGCTGGCGGCGGTGTCGAGCATGTTGGCATCGCCCCAGTACACGCCCTCGTAGTCCGGGTAGGTCTGCGAGACGGAGAAGCGTGCCTTGTCCAGCTCGCTGCGCACCGCCGATGGCAGTGGCACGCCGTCCTTGTCCGCGGGCACCGCGCCCAGGCCCAGGACAGGGCCGCTGGCGACGCGCATCGGGGTATCGGCGATGCTCCAGGCGGCGTTGGCCAGGCGCCCGGCGAGCACGCCCAGGTCGTTGCCGTGCAGCTGCGGCACCACCACGACACGCGGCGCGGCGACATCGCCGGTGAGCGCCTTCTGCTCGAGCAGGTAATCCGACCAGGTCACGGTCGGCAGGATGCCGGCGGACGCGGCCAGGACGAACGAGCGCCGGCCGTAGCGGGCGTTCAGCTGTTCGGCTGCGGTGTGCATGGCCAGCAGTTCCGCGGCGGCGGTCGCCGGCTTGGTGATGACGATGCCCTCGACCGAGTAGCCGTGTTGCTGGGCGTACTCCAGGGCGCTCGCCCAGTCGCCTTCGGCGCCGATCGGCGCGGCCAGGCAGGCCCAGCGGTCGCCGCCGTTGGCCCGGGCGGCGATCAGTTGGGTCTTCAGGTCGCTGGCGGCCACGCCCAGCTCGTTGTCCAGGTCGCTGTCCGTGTTCAGGGTCAACAGCTTGCCGACGTTCTTGGCGGCGGGGCCGATGAAGAGGAAGTAGCGCTCGATCTCGGTCACGGCACCCTGGCCGAGGTTGAGATTGTTCACGCTGATTTTACCGAGTGCCATAGGTTGCCTCGTTAGCGGGGTGATTGAAGGGGTGTGCCAGGACCTGTCGATCAGGTCGCGGGCGGGTCGGGCGTTGTTGCCCGGGTAATCGGGTCAGGGGAGGGGACTGGCCTGCAGGGCGATTTCGCCTTGCTCGGCGACCCACAGATCGTAGGGTTGGAATGACCAGGTCTTGCCGAACACCTCGATCTCGCCGGCTGCGTCCTCGGTCAGGTAAAGAGGCTCGACGAACTCCAGGGCCAGCGACACGTCGAGCAGGTCGCTGCCCGGGACCTTCTGCTTGACGGCGAGGGTCGGGGCCGGCAGGGCGAACAGGTGACGCCCGGGGTCGTTGCTTTCCAGCCAGCTGCCGGCGAGCGCCATCAGGCGCCCGGGATGACCGCTGAAGTCGTCGAAGTCAAACAGGGCGCGGTAGCGCAGGTTGCCCATGTGCAGGCCCAGTTCGGTTTGCGTCCAGGCCAGTTGCAGGTCCAGCTGCTGGGCCCAGGCGTGCAGTTGCCCGGCAGGCACCAGCTTGCGTTCGAGCAGGTAGGTGGTGAGTGCTTTCAACTGGTTCATGGGGAGGCCTCCGTACAGGGCGAGGTGGCTGAGAAATTCATCGTTGAGTACGTGGGGGGGATTGCCCGCTCCCACAGGGTTCGGAGAACCGCTGAAGTCATGCTCGGCATTCCAAAAAGCCCGCCATGCAGGCTTTTCAGTAATGCGTTGTCGAACCGCTGGCCACGACTGGTGACGCCATGCGGTTACGCTTCGAATTGGTGACTCCGACCGCGGCCGTCTGCCCGCCGGAAAACTGATCGTGGTGCTTTACGCTGCACACCCGGGCCAGTTGCCAACCCTCTGAACAGTCGAGGCCTGTTCATCGCTGCCTGTGTCACAACCGGTTGCTGTCCGGCTTGAGATACAGGTTATGCATGCATGCATATGCAGTCAATGCATTTATGGAAATATTTGGGCATGCAAATTTGCCGATATGCATGTCGGTCTTTGCGGGCGCGGGTTGTAGGGCTTTTCTGCGGGCGAAAAAAAACCCGCCGAAGCGGGTTTTTTCAGGAGCGGTGTATCAGACGTTGAAGCGGAAGTGCATCACGTCACCGTCCTTGACGATGTAGTCTTTGCCTTCAAGGCGCCATTTGCCGGCTTCCTTGGCGCCGCCCTCACCCTTGAACTGGATGAAGTCGTCATAGGCCACCACTTCGGCGCGGATGAAGCCTTTTTCGAAGTCGGTGTGGATCACGCCGGCCGCCTGCGGTGCGGTGGCACCCACGCGCACGGTCCAGGCACGGACTTCCTGCACGCCAGCGGTGAAGTAGGTCTGCAGGTTGAGCAGCTCGTAACCGGCGCGGATCACGCGGTTCAGGCCAGGCTCTTCCAGGCCCAGGGCCTCGAGGAACATGTCCTTCTCCTCGCCGTCGTCCAGCTCGGCGATTTCGGCTTCGATCTTGTTGCACACCGGTACCACCACCGCGCCTTCTTCCTCGGCGATGGCCTTGACCACGTCCAGGTGCGGGTTGTTGTCGAAGCCGTCTTCGGCAACGTTGGCGATGTACATCACCGGCTTGCTGGTCAGCAGGTGGAAGCCACGGATGACGGCTTTTTCGTCGTCAGCCATGTTTTTCATCAGGCTGCGCGCTGGCTTGCCTTCGGTGAAGTGCGGGATCAGCTTTTCCAGGATGGCCTTTTGCGCCAGGGCATCCTTGTCGCCGCCCTTGGCGTTGCGGGCGACCTTCTGCAGTTGCTTCTCGCAGCTGTCGAGGTCGGCGAAGATCAGTTCGAGGTCGATGATCTCGATGTCGCGCTTGGGGTCGACGCTGTTGGAAACGTGGATCACGTTCTCGTCTTCGAAGCAGCGCACCACGTGGGCGATGGCGTCGGTCTCGCGGATGTTGGCGAGGAACTTGTTGCCCAGGCCTTCACCCTTGGAGGCACCGGCGACCAGGCCGGCGATGTCGACGAACTCCATGGTGGTCGGCAGGATGCGGTTCGGCTTGACGATCTCGGCCAGTGCCGCGAGGCGCGCATCGGGCATCGGCACGATGCCGCTGTTCGGCTCGATGGTGCAGAAGGGGAAGTTCTCCGCCGCGATGCCAGACTTGGTCAGGGCGTTGAACAGGGTGGACTTGCCGACGTTGGGCAGGCCGACGATGCCGCAATTGAAACCCATGGGTATTCCCCTTTCTAAAGTGTCAGGCCTTCTGGCTGTGCAGTTCGCGCATGGCCTTGGCGAAGTCGCCGGCCAGCACGTCGGGCATCACGCCGAGGGCAAAATCGATGCTGGCGTCGAGCTTCTCCTGCTCGGCGCGTGGCGCCCGGCCCAGGACGAAGTTGGAGACCAGTTTGGCGTCGCCCGGGTGGCCGATGCCAAGCCGCAGGCGGTGGAAGTCGTTCTGGTTGCCGAGCTGCGCGATGATGTCGCGCAGGCCGTTGTGCCCACCGTGGCCGCCGCCTCTCTTGAGCTTGGCGACGCCGGGAGGCAGGTCGAGTTCGTCGTGGGCCACCAGGATCGCTTCCGGCTTGATGCGGAAGAAATTGGCCAGAGCCGCCACGGACTGGCCGCTACGGTTCATGTAGGTGGTGGGGATCAACAGGCGAACATCGTTGCCCTGATGGCTGAATTTAGCCGTCAGGCCGAAATACTTTTTGTCAGCGGACAGCGAAACGCGCTGGGCGCTGGCGAGGCGTTCAACGAAAAGAGCCCCTGCGTTATGCCGGGTCTGTTCGTATTCGGGGCCGGGGTTACCCAGGCCGACGATCAACTGGATGGCGGTCACGTCAGGGGCTCTTCCTTGGAGTTGGTGGGTTACAGTGCGCGCGGCACTGTAACCCGATCAACGCCGGCGTGCGAGTGGATTACTCGGCAGCGCCTTCAGCAGCTTCAGCGGCAACGCGCGGGGCGTGGACGTTGGCAACAGCTTTGTCATCACCGTGGGCCAGAGCAACGAACTCTACGCCTTTCGGAGCTTTCAGGTCCGACAGGTGGATGATGGTGCCGACTTCGGCCTTGGACAGGTCGACTTCGATGAACTCAGGCAGGTCCTTGGCTTCGCAGGACACTTCGATCTCGGAAACGACGTGCGAGATCTCGCCGCCTTTCTTGATCGGGGCTTCTTCGCCGACGAAGTGAACTGGAACCTTGGCGGTCAGCTTCTGGCCAGCAACGACGCGAACGAAGTCGGCGTGCATGATGAAGCCTTTGGCCGGGTGACGCTGCATGGCCTTGACCACGACGTTCTGCTTGGCGCCGTCGACGTTCAGTTCGATCACGTGGCTGAAGGCAGCTTCGTTTTCGAACAGCTTGGCGATTTCCTTGGCCACGATGGTCAGGGATTGGGCTTCTTTATCGCCACCGTAGACAACGGCAGGGATGTTCAGCGAGTGACGCAGGCGGCGGCTCGCACCTTTCCCCAGGTCAGTACGCGCTTGGGCGTTCAGAATGAAATCAGTCATTTTGTTTCTCCAAAATAGCCCCCCGAGGGCGTTTGCGACCAGCGCCAGACGGGGATGGCAAAAAAGCCCCGCCCCAACACATGCTGGGGCGGGGCGCTTCATATCAACACATGTTCCGCTTAGCGGAACATCGCGCTGATCGATTCTTCGTTGCTGATGCGGCGTACCGCTTCAGCGACAACCGGTGCGATATCCAGCTGGCGGATACGGTCACAGGCCTGAGCAGCGGCGGACAGCGGAACGGTGTTGGTCACCACCAGCTCGTCCAGTACCGACTTCTCGATGTTCTCGATCGCACGGCCCGACAACACAGGGTGCGTGCAATAGGCGTAGACCTTGGCGGCACCGTGTTCTTTCAGGGCCTTGGCCGCGTGGCACAGGGTGCCGGCGGTGTCGACCATGTCGTCTACCAGGATGCAGGTGCGTCCTTCGACGTCGCCGATGATGTGCATAACCTCGGAGTGGTTAGCCTTTTCGCGGCGCTTGTCGATGATCCCGAGATCGACGCCCAGGGACTTGGCAACGGCGCGAGCACGCACCACACCACCGATGTCCGGGGAAACGATCATCAGGTTCTCGAAACGCTGGTCTTCGATGTCGTCGACCAGTACGGGCGAGCCGTAGATGTTGTCGACGGGGATATCGAAGAAACCCTGGATCTGGTCAGCGTGCAGGTCGACGGTGAGTACACGGTCGATACCCACGACAGTGAGCATGTCAGCGACGACTTTGGCGCTGATGGCTACACGTGCCGAACGCGGACGGCGGTCCTGGCGGGCGTATCCGAAGTAGGGAATCACGGCGGTGATTCGCGACGCTGAGGAGCGGCGGAAGGCATCTGCCATCACGACCAGTTCCATCAGATTGTCGTTGGTTGGAGCACAGGTGGGCTGAATGATGAAGACGTCCTTACCGCGGACATTTTCATTGATTTCAGCACTGATTTCGCCGTCGGAGAATTTACCGACAGAAACATCACCCAGTGGAATATGCAGCTGACGTACGACACGCCGAGCCAGATCGGGGTTGGCATTCCCCGTGAAGACCATCATCTTGGACACGCGCAGTACCTGAAGGCTGAGGGTAACCTGGATGAGTATAAGAAATGGCAGGGGCGGCTGGATTCGAACCAACGCATGGCAGGATCAAAACCTGCTGCCTTACCGCTTGGCGACGCCCCTGTATCTGTTGCTGCGAATTCTTATGAACTCGACTTCTTGATCAGAACTTGCAGCTTGCGATGCAACATCGAAACATTGCTTCCTTTCGCCACAAACCCTGTTTGGGTCTCTGAAAGAAGGGCCAGAACTCTATCAGCTTCGGCTTTGCTTGGGAAGGCCCCAAACACACAACTTCCAGTTCCGGTCATTCGGGCTTCGGTGAATTTACCTAGTGAAATCAGCGCATTGCGAACTTCAGGATACCGTTGCTCTACTACCGGTTGGCAGTCATTTCGACTGTTTCCCTCGGGAACGGGGCGCATCTTAAGGGGGAGGGAATCACGTGTCAACTCCGGATGCGAAAAAATTTCCGCTGTGCTGACAGACACTTGCGGCACCAGCACGACATACCAGGGTTCCTCGGGGTCGACCGGGGTCAGCTGCTCGCCGACACCCTGGGCGAAGGCCGCGTGGCCGCGGACGAACACCGGCACATCGGCGCCGAGCGACAGGCCCAGGCTTGCCAGGCGGTCTTGGTCCCAGTCCAGCTGCCACAGGTGAGCGAGCGCCAGCAGGGTGGTGGCCGCGTCCGAGCTGCCGCCGCCGATGCCGCCGCCCATGGGCAGCACCTTGTGCAGCCAGATGTCGGCGCCGAGCGGGGTGGCGGATTGTGCCTGCAGCAGGCGCGCGGCGCGGACGATCAGGTTGCTGTCGTGGGGCACGCCTTCAATTTCGGTCTGCAGGCGGATCTGGCCGTCCTCGCGCAGGGCGAAGCTCAGTTCGTCGCCGTGCTCGAGGAACTGGAACACGGTTTCCAGCTCGTGGTAGCCGTCGGCGCGGCGGCCGGTGATGTGCAGCCAGAGGTTGAGCTTGGCCGGGGCGGGCAGGGTCAGCTTGTGCATTGTCTCAGTGCCCCAGCTGGCGTGGCTGCCAGTCCTTGACCACCAGGGTCACGTCGATGTTCTCGCCGTGCAGCTTGAGGCGCTCGGGCAGCCAGTAGCCGTTCTGCTCCACGTAGCTCAGGTACTCGACCTGCCAGCCATCCTGGTGAAGGCTGGCCAGGCGGCTGTCGCCGTCGAGGGTCAGCTGGCTCTTGCTGTCCGGGGCGGGCAGGCCGCGCACCCACCAGACCAGGTGCGACACCGGCAGGCGCCAGCCCAGTTGTTCTTCCAGCAGTGCCTCGGGGTTGGCGGCCTCGTAGCGGCCCTGGTTGGCCACTTCCAGTACCACGCCGCCGGGGCGTCCGGTCAGGCGCGCCGCGCCACGACCCAGGGGACCGGCCAGGCGGATGTCGTAGTAGTCCTGGCGTTGCAGCCAGAACAGGGTGCCGCTGCCGGAGTCGCGCGGGGCGCGGATGCCGACCTTGCCGTTGATCTGCCAGCCGTCGAGGCTGCCCAGCTGCTGTTTGTGCTCGCGCCACAGCTGCGGGTTGCCTTGGCCTTGTACGGCTTCCTTGCTGCCGAAGCCGGCGCAGCCGGCGAGCAGGGCGATGAGGGTGAAGGTGATGCAATGACGCAGGAACATGGTTTACAGGCTCTCGGATCCGGTCAGGCGCAGCAGGGTCTTGCGCAGGATGGGGCTTTCGGCCTGGGCTTCGAAGCCCTTGGCCCAGACTTGGCGGGCTTCGCGGCGCTTGCCGTTGGCCCAGAGGACTTCGCCCAGGTGGGCGGCGACTTCATGGTCGGGGAAGCGTTCGAAGGCCAGGCGCAGCTGGCGCTCGGCTTCCTCGAGGTTGCCCATGCGATAGGCCACCCAGCCCAGGCTGTCGAGCACCGCCGGGTCGTCCGGAGTGAGCTGGTGGGCCTTGTCGATCAACGTCTTGGCTTCGCTGTAGCGGGTGGTGCGGTCGGCCAGGGTGTAGCCCAGGGCGTTGAGGGCCATGGCGTTTTCCGGCTCGCGGGCAAGGATCGCGCGCAGGTCTTTCTCCATCTGCGCCAGGTCGTTGCGCTTCTCGGCGAGCATGGAGCGGGTATAGAGCAGGTTGAGGTCGTCCGGGTAGCGCTTGATCGCCTGCGCCAACACTAGACCGGCCTGGGCCTCCTTGCCGTTGTTGCCCAGGCTTTCGGCTTCGATCAGGTACAGCTGGATGGCGTAGTCCGGCTGCGCCTCGCGGGCTTCGGCGAGTATCCGCGAGGCTTCGGCGCTGCGGCCGTTGGCGATGAGGATATCGGCCTGGCGCAGTTGCGCCGGCAGGTAGTCCGGGCCGGGGCCGACCAGGGCATATTCGCGCAGGGCGGCGGCCGGCTGGCTGCGCTCCTCGCGGATGCGGCCCAGGTTGAGGTGGGCGGCGTCGACGTTGGCGTCACGCTCGACCAGCTCCTGCAGGTAGCCTTCGGCTTCGTCCCAGTGTTTGGTTTCCAGGCACACCAGGGCCAGCGAGTAGCGGATCTCGTCGTCTTCGGGGTATTGCTGCAGCAGGCTTTCGAACTCGGCCTTGGCATCGTCGATGCGGTCCTGCTCGACCAGGGTGCGGGCGTAGGTCAGGCGCAGGCGCTTGTCCTCGGGGTTGTCGCGGATCGCCCCACGCAGCAGTGGCAGGGCCTCCGGGCCACGGTCCATGGCTTGCAGCAGACGGGCGCGCAGCAGCACCGGGGCGATTTCGCCGTTCTTCGGCGGATGGGCCTCGAGCAGGTCGAGGGCCTGTTGCGGCTTGTCGTCCTGGTTCAGCAGCAGGGCCTTGCCGAACACCAGTTGGCCGTTGTCGGGGTATTTCACCAGCAGGCGGTCGAAGCTCTGCATCAGGCCGTCACGGGTGCTCTGGTCGGTCTCGGCGGCCGCCAGGGCGAGGAAATCGAAGTGGGTGTCGCCCTGGCCCTGCAGCACCTTTTCCATATAGGTCATGGAGTCGTCGTAGCGTCCAGCGCGGGCCAGCTGGATGGCCGCGGCGCGCTGTGCGTCGAGGTTCTGTGGGTCGTTGCGTGCCCAGATCAGAGCGGTGTCCAGGGCAGGCTCGTCGGCGCCGAGGTATTCGGCGATGCGATAGGCGCGCTCGGAGACGGCCGGATCCTGGGTCTTTTCGGCCTGGTCGACGTAGTTGGCCAGGGCGATGTCGAAGCGGTTGCGCTGGCCGGCCAGCTCAGCCACCAGCAGGCTGTACAGGGTGTCCTGCTTGAACGATCCGTACACCACGGGCTTTTCCGCGCTCTTGCCGGCGTCGACGGCGGGCGACTGGGCGTCCGTCTTCGGGGCCAGGCTCTGGCAGCCTTGAAGCAGGGCGAGGGCAAGCAGCAATGCGTAGGATTTGTTCATAGAGGCTTATTAAAGAGGCTAAACCGGCGGTCGGAGCATGATGACACAAGCGTGAGGGCAAACCCACCTGCGAAGGTCGTGGTGTGAAGCGGTGCTTCGGAGTATAGGGACAATGAGCCGTGGCGGTGGTTCGCAACCACTCACGGCATCCTGCCCTTGCCCTTGCCCTTGCCCTTGCCCTTGCCCTTGCCCTTGCCCTTGCCCTTGCCCTTGCCCTTGCCCTTGCCGTTGCCCTTGCCGTTGTTTTTGCTTTTGCTTTTGCTTCTAAGCGCGCGGTAGTCCAGGCAACACCAATTGCGACTTCAGGAGGCCGAACGCAGGTCTTGCGCAGGGAGGTGACGGGCATGGATGCCCGTCAAGCGCTGCGCCCCAGGATGGGGCGTTCAGCGCGGTCCTCCCGGGAGCAAGACCGGAGTGAGGGAACCCCGGAGCGAAGCGTAGGGGCCGGATGAATGGAGCGAGGATTTTTTGGTTCCTTTTTGATCCTTCAAAAAGGGACCCGCCGTAAGGGCGGAAAGGTGACTGTGCGTCGACATAGCAAATGAATGCGCTTACACCTATAAAAACCCGCTCCAAAACGCTTTGGCTTTGGCTTTTTAGAGCGTGTGTATTGAAAGCTGTATGCGCATTCATTCGCTGTGGCGACGCATAGTCACCTTTCCGCCCTTACGGCGGGTTACTTTGGTCGTGGCCAAAGTAACCAAAGCCGTGGCGCTCCATTCATCCGGCCCTCCGCTGCGCTCCGGGTTCCCTCACTCCGGCCTTGCTCCCGGGAGGACCGCGCTGCAGGGCCCATCCTGGGCCCCAGCGCTTGACGGGCATCCATGCCCGTCACCTCCCTCCGCAAGGCCTGCGTTCGGCCTCCTGAAGTCGCGAAGGTACGGGCGGCGCCTGAACTGGCGCAGCTGTCGCTAGCTGGGTATGGCGCTAGACTCTTGATCGGCAACGGCAACGGCAACGGCAACGGCAACGGCAACGGCAACGGCACGGATGGGGCGCGGTGCGGGGCGATAGGCATACCGCATCGCCACAATAGCGAACGGTGGTTGTTCTAAAACCTGCGAAGTAGGACAATTATCGGCTTCACGTCCCAACCAGCGACCTTGCATGGCCTTTCTTGCACTTGGTATCAACCATAAGACTGCCTCGGTAGACGTACGCGAGCGCGTGGCGTTTACGCCCGAGCAGCTGGTCGATGCCCTGCAGCAGCTCTGCCGACTGACCGCCAGCCGCGAGGCGGCGATCCTGTCCACCTGCAACCGCAGCGAACTGTATATAGAGCAGGACCACCTCGCCGCCGACGCCGTGCTGCAATGGCTGGCCGACTACCACCAGCTGAGCCTCGACGAACTGCGCGCCAGCGCCTACGTCCACGAAGAGCACGACGCGGTCCGGCACATGATGCGCGTGGCCTCGGGCCTCGACTCGCTGGTGCTCGGCGAACCGCAGATCCTCGGCCAGATGAAGTCGGCCTACGCCGTGGCCCGCGAGGCCGGCACCGTCGGGCCGCTGCTCGGGCGCCTGTTCCAGGCCACCTTCAGCGCCGCCAAGCAGGTGCGCACCGACACCGCCATCGGCGAGAACCCGGTCTCGGTGGCGTTTGCCGCGGTCAGCCTGGCCAGGCAGATCTTCTCCGACCTGGGCCGCAGCCAGGCGCTGCTGATCGGTGCCGGCGAGACCATCACCCTGGTCGCCCGCCACCTGCACGAGCAGGGCGTGCGCCGCATCGTCGTGGCCAACCGCACCCTCGAGCGTGCCAGCATCCTCGCCGAGCAGTTCGGCGCCCATGCCGTGCTGCTCTCGGACATCCCGCAGGAACTGGCCAACAGCGACATCGTCATCAGCTCCACCGCCAGTCAACTGCCGATCCTCGGCAAGGGCGCGGTGGAAAGCGCGCTGAAGCAGCGCCGGCACAAGCCGATCTTCATGGTCGACATCGCCGTGCCGCGTGACATCGAGCCGCAGGTGGGCGAGCTGGACGACGTTTACCTCTATACCGTCGACGACCTGCATGACGTGGTCGCGGAAAACCTCAAGAGCCGCCAGGGCGCGGCCCAGGCCGCCGAAGAGCTGGTCTCGGCCGGCGCCGACGACTTCATGGTGCGCCTGCGCGAACTGGCGGCGGTGGATGTGCTCAAGGCCTACCGCCAGCAGAGCGAGCGCCTGCGCGACGAAGAACTGCAAAAGGCCCTGCGCCTGCTCGGCAACGGCGGCAACCCCGAGGATGTGCTCATGCAGCTGGCCCGGGGCCTGACCAACAAACTCTTGCACGCGCCCAGCGTGCAGCTGAAAAAGCTCTCCGCCGAAGGCCGCCTCGATGCGCTGGCCATGGCCCAGGAACTCTTCGCCCTCCACGAGGGCTCGACGGACAAATCCCCGCAATGAAAGCGTCGCTGCTGAACAAACTGGACACGCTCCAGGATCGCTTCGAGGAACTCACCGCGCTGCTTGGTGACGCCGAAGTCATTTCCGACCAGACGCGCTTTCGCGCCTACTCCCGCGAGTACGCCGAAGTCGAGCCGGTGATCGGCGCCTATAAAGACTGGCGCAAGGTCCAGGACGATCTCGAGGGCGCCCAGGCGCTGCTCAAGGATGCCGACCCCGACCTGCGCGAGATGGCCGTGGAGGAGGTGCGCGAGGCCAAGGAGCAGTTGGTGGGCCTGGAGTCGCAGCTGCAGCGCATGCTGTTGCCCAAGGATCCCAACGACGGGCGCAACGTGTTCCTGGAAATCCGCGCCGGCACCGGCGGTGACGAGGCGGCGATCTTCTCCGGCGACCTGTTCCGCATGTACTCGCGCTACGCCGAGAAACGCGGCTGGCGCCTGGAGATCCTCTCCGAGAACGAAGGCGAGCACGGCGGCTACAAGGAAATCATCGCCCGGGTCGAAGGCGACAGCGTGTACGGCAAGCTGAAGTTCGAGTCCGGCGCGCACCGTGTGCAGCGGGTCCCGGAAACCGAATCGCAAGGCCGTATCCACACCTCGGCCTGCACCGTGGCGGTATTGCCCGAGCCCGACGAGCAGGTGGCGATCGAGATCAACCCGGCCGACCTGCGCGTGGACACCTACCGCGCCTCCGGCGCCGGCGGCCAGCACGTCAACAAGACCGACTCGGCGATCCGCATCACCCACTTGCCCACCGGCATCGTGGTCGAGTGCCAGGAAGAGCGCTCGCAGCACAAGAACCGTGCCCGCGCCATGTCCTGGCTGTCGGCCAAGCTCAACGACATGCAGACCAGCGCCGCGCAGAATGCCATCGCCAGCGAGCGCAAACTGCTGGTGGGTTCAGGCGATCGCTCCGAGCGCATCCGCACCTACAACTATCCACAGGGCCGGGTCACCGACCACCGTATCAACCTCACCCTCTACTCCCTCGACGATATCCTCGCCGGCGGTGTAGACGCGGTGATCGAGCCGTTGCTGGCCGAATACCAGGCCGATCAGCTGGCCGCCCTGGGGGATTGAATGACCATCATCGCCAGCCTGCTGCGCAACGCGCAGTTGCCGGACTCGCCGACCGAACGGCTGGACGCCGAGCTGCTCCTGGCCGCGGCCCTGGGCAAGTCGCGCAGCTTCCTGCACACCTGGCCCGAGCGCATCGTCAGCAGCGAGGCGGCGCAGGTGTTCGCCAGCTACCTCGAACGGCGTCGCGCCGGTGAGCCGGTGGCCTATATCCTCGGCCAACAGGGGTTCTGGAAGCTGGACCTGGAAGTTGCGCCACACACGCTGATTCCGCGTCCGGACACCGAGCTGCTGGTGGAAACCGCCCTTGAGCTCGTGCCACCCATGCCTGCCCGAGTACTCGATCTGGGCACCGGCACCGGGGCTATCGCCCTGGCCCTGGCCAGTGAGCGTCCGGGGTGGCAGGTCACGGCGGTGGACCGTATCGACGAGGCCGTGGCCTTGGCCGAGCGCAACCGCCAGCGCCTGGGCCTGGGCAATGTCCAGGTGCGCGCCAGCCATTGGTTCGACGCTCTCTCGGGTGACCAATTTGACCTGATCCTCAGCAACCCGCCCTATATTCGCGCCGCTGATCCGCACCTGGTGGCCGGTGACGTGCGCTTCGAACCCAGCAGTGCCCTGGTGGCCGGCGAAGACGGGCTGGACGACCTGCGGGTGATCGTCGCCCAGGCCCCGGCGCACCTGCTGCCCGGAGGTTGGCTGCTGCTCGAGCACGGCTATGACCAGGCGCCCGCCGTACGCGACCTGCTGGCGGCGGCCGGCTTCATCGACGTCGTCAGCCGCGTCGACCTGGGCGGCCACGAACGCATCAGCCTGGGGCGCCTGCCATGCTGAGCGACCAGGAGCTGTTGCGCTACAGCCGGCAGATCCTCCTGTCGCAGGTGGATATCGACGGCCAGTTGCGTCTGAAACACGGCAAGGCCCTGGTGATAGGCCTGGGCGGGCTGGGCTCGCCGGTGGCGCTGTACCTCGCCGCAGCGGGTGTCGGTGAGCTGCACCTGGCCGATTTCGACACCGTCGACCTGACCAACCTGCAACGCCAGGTGATCCACGACAGCGACAGCGTCGGCATGAGCAAGGTCGATTCAGCCATCAAGCGTCTGCGGGCGATCAACCCGGAAATCAGCCTGGTCGCCCATCGCCGGGCGCTGGACGAGGATTCGCTGGCCGCCGCGGTGGCGGCGGTCGATGTAGTGCTCGACTGCTCCGACAACTTCGGCACCCGCGAGGCGGTCAATGCCGCCTGTGTGGCTGCGGGCAAGCCGTTGGTCAGCGGCGCGGCGATCCGCCTCGAGGGCCAGTTGTCGGTGTTCGACACCCGCCGCGATACCAGCCCCTGCTACCACTGCCTGTATGGCCATGGCAGCGAGGCCGAGCTGACCTGCAGCGAGGCCGGTGTGATCGGTCCGCTGGTGGGGCTGGTCGGCAGCCTGCAGGCACTGGAAGCGCTGAAGTTGCTGGTCGGTTTCGGCGAGCCGCTGGTCGGCCGCCCTGCTGCTGATCGACGCCCTGAGTACCCGCATGCGCGAGCTGCGGGTCAAGCGCGACCCCGCCTGCGCGGTGTGCGCGACTCGCCATGGCTGAGCGCTCGGCGCCGGTGGGCGTGATGGATTCCGGGGTCGGCGGGTTGTCGGTGCTGGCCGAGATCCAGCGCCTGCTGCCCAACGAGTCGCTGCTCTACCTGGCCGACAGTGGCCACGTGCCCTATGGCGAGAAGTCCCCGGACTACATTCGCCAGCGTCTGCGGCTGATCGCCAGGTTCTACCATGAGCAGGGCGCCAAGGCCTTGGTCCTGGCCTGTAACACGGCCACGGTGGCGGCGGTGGCCGACCTGCGCGAGCTCTATCCGGACTGGCCGCTGGTGGGCATGGAGCCTGCGGTCAAGCCGGCGGCCGCGGCAACCCGCTCCGGCGTGGTCGGTGTGCTGGCCACCACCGGTACCCTGCAGAGCGCCAAGTTCGCTGCCTTGCTTGACCGCTTCGCCAACGATGTGCGGGTGATTACTCAGCCGTGCCCTGGGCTGGTGGAGCGTATCGAGGCAGGGGATCTGGTCAGCGAGCAACTGCGCCAGTTGCTGTCGGGCTATGTAAAACCTTTGCTGGCGGCCGGTTGCGACACCCTGATCCTGGGCTGCACCCACTACCCGTTCCTGCGGCCCATGCTGGCCGAGATGGTGCCGGCGGATGTGGCGATCATCGACACCGGCGCTGCCGTGGCGCGCCAACTGCAACGCCTGCTGGGCGCTCGCGGGCTGCTCAGTGACGGACCGGCGCGGACGACTGCGTTCTGGAGCAGCGGCGAGCCGGACAACTTGCAGAATGTCCTGCCGCTATTGTGGAACCAGTCCGGCAGCGTGCAGCGCTTCCTGCCATGAAACGCAGGTTCAACTGCTTTTCGGCAGCGGCCACAGTTCGCCTGGGTTGAGCACCTCCAGTACCAGCTCGGGTTGGCGCTCATCCAGGCGCGCCAGCAACTCCTGCGCTGCGCTTTGCGCCGTCCAGGGCTCCGGAATGGCCTGTACCGAGGTCACCGGGGTCTTCAGCGACTGAGGCGCCACCACGGTCAGGTCGATGCCTAGTGTGCTCAGGGTGTTGCGTTGTTCGCTCAGCCATGTCGGCAGGCTGTTGCCGCCATTGAGCGGCTGGTTCGGTTCGAACAGCTGCAATGCCGAGTAGCGACTGAGAATGGCCATGACCTGCGGCCTCTGGCCCTTGGCCAACAACGGCAGCGCGGCGTTCAGGCACTGGTGCGTGGCCTGCAGGTTGCTGCTGACGATCTGCTCGAACAGGTCTGCATGCGCCATATTGTCCGGCAGATAGTCGCAGCTCCCGGCATTTACCAGCAGACAATCCAGCGCGCCCCAAGTGGCCTTAAGCCGCTGACCGGCATCCTGCAAGGGGCCGAAAAGCCGCAGCAAGCGTGTGCCGTGACGCTCCCCCAAGGTGTCGAGTTCCTGGCTATCCCTGCCACTGGCGGCCACCGTGTGCCCTTGTGCGAGCAACTGTTCCACCAAGGCCAGGCCGAGTCCGTGGCTGGCTCCTGTAATCCAGAAACGACGTGTCATGCTCTATGCCCCCTGATCCTGCCAGCTGGTCAAGCTTTTGAAGGCTTCCAATGCGCGTTGGCGACTACTATCGAGATCGACTATCGGGCCCGAGTAATTATTAGTAGCAAATAGGTCGGCGGATTTCACGGGGTAGTGAATTGATTTATCGTCCTTTCCTTCCAGTTCAGGCAACCACCGGCGGATGAACAATCCGTTCGGATCGAAGCGCTGCGACTGTGTGATGGGGTTGAAGATCCGAAAATAGGGCACGGCGTCGGTGCCGGTCGAGGCGCTCCATTGCCAGCCACCGTTGTTGGCGGCCAGATCACCGTCTATCAGGTGACGCATGAAATGCCGTTCGCCGTGCCGCCAGTCGATCAGCAGGTTCTTGCTGAGGAACATGGCGACGATCATGCGCAGGCGGTTGTGCATCCAGCCGGTGTGGCAGCAACTGGCGCATGGCGGCATCGATGATGGGGAAGCCGGTGCGGCCGTCCTTCCAGGCCTGCAGGTCGGCGGGCGCGTCGCGCCAGGGCAGTGCTTCTGTATGCAGGCGGAAGGCGCGGTGCCGGGAGACCCGGGGGTAGCCCACCAGTGTGTGCTTGTAGAACTCGCGCCACAGCAGTTCGTTGACCCAGGTCTGCACGCCGACGCTGCCACTGTCGAACTCGCCCTGGTTGCTGGCCAGTGCCGCGTGCAGGCACTGGCGCGGCGAGACCACGCCAGCGGCGAGGTAGGGGGACAACTGGCTGGTGCCGGCCCTGGCAGGCAGGTCGCGCAGTTGTGCGTAGTCATCGATGGTTTCGTCGACGAAGCGCTGTAACCGCCGCCTGCCTTCATCCTCGCCTGCCGGCCAATGCTGGCGTAGGGCTTCGCCAGGGGGCTCGAAGCCTTCGATCTGCAGGGGGATGGCGTCGCTGCGGATCCCGAGGGCTTGCTGGCGTTTCACCGAATGGGCAAGGGGGGGCAGGCTGCGGTGCAGGTGCTCCAGGCAGACCCGCTTGAACTGGCCGAACACCTGGAAGTACTGGCCGGTGCGGGTCAGCACGCTGCCGGGCCTGAACAGCAGCTGGTCGAGGTGGCCGGTGGCGGTGATTCCGGCTTGCTGCAATGCGTCATGGGTTGCCTGGTCCCGCCGGGCCTCGTTGATGCCGTATTCGTCGTTCCAGTGCACGGCCTCGATGCCGTGCTGGCGACAGACCTCGAGCACGCACTCCGGGACACCCGCCCAGCTGTCTGTCGTGCGAACCAGCAACGGAATGTTCAGCGCCGCCAGCGACTGTTGCAGCAATCGCAGGTTGCGCAGCCAGAAATCGACCTTGCACGGCGCATCGTCGTGGGCCTGCCACTGGCCGGGGCTGGCGATCCAGAGGGCCACGGTCGGGCCACGCTGGCAGGCGGCCGCGAGGGCGGTGTTGTCATCGATGCGCAGGTCGCTGCGCAGCCAGATCAATTGCATGGGTTGCAGGCTCAAGGTCGAGGTTGTTGAAGGCAGCGCAAGGCGGTTAGCGGGCTGTCGAACAGGTGTAGGTCAGGCAACGACAGTGCATGCAGTTCCGTCTCATGCAGGCTGACGGTGCTACCACCCAGCAGTTTCAGTGTGTTGACGTCCTTCAATGCGCGGCCCAGCGCGGCGAGGTCGGGGCGACGGCCGAGGTGCAGCAGCAGCGCTCGTGGTTGCAGGTGCTCCACGGCCAGGCGCAGTTGACGGGGCTCGACCGACCACTCGAGGATCTCCAGTGGGTAGCCGTTGCTGCTCAGCAGCCAGGCGCAAAGCCAGAACTCGGCATCGAAGGGGGAATCATCGGAGCGGGCGAGCAGCACGCAGGGGCCGCCAAGCGAGTGGCTGTCGTGATAAACCCGCGCCCCCAGCTTGCTGCGCAGCCAGCCCTGAAGGAACACCTGTTCCAGTCGCGCGTCGAAATGCGTTTGCCAGCGTTGTTCGAGGGCTTCGAGCAGCGGCAGCAGCAGGCGTTCGCACACGGTTACGGCGGGGTAGAGGGCCATGACCTGGTTGATCAACTGGTCCAGCGGACGCTGGGCAAGGCGGGCGATGGCCGCGATCAACTGCTCGATCCGTGCGCCCCATTCGCCCTGGATCGGCGCCGTGGCGAGCGCGGCATTGTCCAGCAGCTCGCGCACCTGGCTCACCGCGGCGCCACGCTCCAGCCAGCGCAGCACGGCCTGGACCCGCTGCACCTGGTCCTGTGGATAAAGGCGATGGCCCTTGGGCGTGCGCTGTGGCTTGATCAGGCCGTACCGGCGCTCCCAGGCGCGCAGGGTGACCGGATTGACGCCGGTCAGGCGGGCCACTTCGCCGATGGGCAGCAATGGGTCAGATGGCATTGCGCAGTCCGAGGTCTTCCGGATGGGGTTGCAGGTAGGCCTGTTGCAGCAGATAGGGATCGGGATGGTGGCGCAGGTGGTGCTTGAGCAGGGTCAAGGGTACGACCAGGGGCACCACGCCTTGCTGGTATTGGCCGATGACCTGCTGCAGCTCGGCCTTGTCCGCCTGGCCCAGGTCGTTGCGCAGATAGCCGCTCAGGTGCTGCAGTACGTTGCCATGGGTGCCGCGACTGGCGCAGCGGCGCAGTGCCTGCATCAACTGGCTGAAGTAGCTCGGGCCGAGCTGCGCCGGGTCGTCGTCGCGGCTCATGTTGCCGAGCAGGCGGCCAAGGCTGCGGTACGCCTGGGGATTGTGCGCCATCAGCAGGTACTTGTAGCGGGCATGGAAGCGGATCAGCGCACCGCGGCTCAGGCCCTGGCGCAGCAGTTGCCGCCAGTCGGCGTAGGCGTAGACGCGGGTAATGAAGTTTTCCCGCAGCACCGGGTCGTGCAGGCGGCCTTCCTCCTCGACCGGCAGGTCCGGGCGCCGCTCGCAGAAGGCCGCGGCGTAGGCGCCCCGGCCACCCTGGTGGGCCGGGCGGCCGTCTTCCTGGTAGACCTTGACCCGTTCAAGGCCGCAGGACGGTGACTTCTGCATGAAGATGTAGCCGCAGATATCGTCGAGTTCGTCGGCCATTTGTTCGCCGTAGGCACGCAGCGGGCCGGCAAAATCAGTGGCGCTGTTGCGCGTGCCGGTGACGGCGGGGTGGTCCGGGTCCCCCACCAGGCGGATGGGTTCACGGGGCGTGCCCAGGCCGATGGCGACCTCGGGGCACAGGGGGACCCAGTCGAAATGCTTGCCGAGCAGCTCGAGACACAGGCTGGAGGCTTTGTGGCCGGCGTTGTAGCGCACGTTGAGGCCGGTCAGGCAGGCGCTGATGGCCAGGCGTGGCTTGCCGCTGGGCGGTGAAGCGTTCATCGCGGTCTCCGGAATGACTTGTACAGGCTGCACGGTTTGTACAAGTCTATTCCAGCACAGATAAAAACTTATACAAGTAGAATTTTTTGTATAAGTTTTCCGTCGATTATTCCAGATGCTCCAGCAGCCGTCGGGCGGCTTCCTGGCCACTGAGCCAGGCCCCTTCGACCCGGCCTGACAGGCACCAGTCGCCACAGGCGTACAGGCCCAGGTCGGCATCGGCCAGCGTGCCCCATTCATGATTGACTGCAGGACGGGCGTACAGCCAGCGGTGGGCCAGGGCGAAGGTCGGCGCGGGGACTATGCAGCCGACCAGCTCGGCAAACTCACCCCACAGCTGCTCGATCACTTGCTCCTTGGGCAGGTCGATATGCTGCTTGCTCCAGCTGGAGGTGGCATGCAGCACCCAGGTGTCGAGATGCTCGTCGCGGCCTG
The DNA here is from genome assembly GCF_057284075.1 of Pseudomonas sp. TE31087. Lineage (NCBI taxonomy): Bacteria > Pseudomonadati > Pseudomonadota > Gammaproteobacteria > Pseudomonadales > Pseudomonadaceae > Pseudomonas > Pseudomonas sp. TE31087. Next base: position 3,351,704 of record NZ_JBXVNN010000001.1, on the reverse strand, counting down.
GTTTGCTCCGATTGCGGGCCAGCCAGTCGAGCGGATTGTCCTGCACGAAGCAGCCCTGCATGGGGGTGTCGAGCGGTGTCTGGAAGCCCAGGGCGATGGCCCAGGTCGGTTCCATCTGCACCCCGGCGGCGACCGCCGCGAGTTTGGGGGCGGCCGTCAACAGCGCGGTGGCCTGAGGCGCCGGCACGGCGATCACCACCTGGCTGAACGGTCCGTGGCTGCAGCCCTCGGTGTCCTGCAGGTGCCAGTACTGTTTGCCGCGAAACACCTCGGCGATGCGGCAGCCGAAGTTCACCGTGACATCCTTGAGCAGGCCGCGGGTGATGGCGCTCATGCGTGGTACGCCGACCCAGCGGATCTGTTCATCAGGGGAGGGGGTCAGTTCACCATCGCGGTAGTTGTACAGCTGCGGCTTCCACTGCTGCGCCCAGCCGTTCGCCACCCAGTGCTGGACCTGCTCGACGAAGCGCCGGTCGCGGGCGGTGAAGTACTGGGCACCGAGGTCCAGGGCGCCGGCGTCGCTGCGCTTGCTGGCCATGCGGCCACCGCTGCCGTGGCCCTTGTCGAACAGGTGGACGGTCTGCCCGGCTTTCTGCAGGGCCTGGGCGGCGGACAGGCCGGCGATTCCGGCACCGATGATGGCAATAGGTACTGTCATGATGGCCTCTTCGAACCTAGCTATACGCAGCCTACGCTGCCAGGCAAACCTGTACAATGCACAATGTTTGTATAAGGTTATTCCGCTCGATAGGCAGGTTGGCCTATGTTTATCCGAGAGCGTTCGGTCAAAAAAGTGCCTTGATCTTAAAAATAGACCACGGCCGCCAAGTGCGAGGACACAACCATGCATATATTGCTGACCGGCGGTACCGGTTTGATTGGCCAACACCTGTGCCAGTTGTGGCGCCAGCAAGGGCATCGCCTGACGGTCTGGAGCCGGCGCCCCGAACAGGTGGCGAAAATCTGCGGCAGCGGCGTTCGCGGTGTGGCCCGGCTGGAAGACATTGCCGATGACGACGACGTGGATGCGGTGGTCAACCTGGCCGGCGCACCGATCGCCGACCGGCCCTGGACCGCGGCGCGACGCAACTTGCTCTGGGCCAGCCGGGTGACCCTCACCGAGCAGTTGCTGGCCTGGCTGGAGCGCCGCGAGCGCCGCCCGCAGGTGTTGATTTCCGGCTCGGCGGTGGGTTGGTACGGCGATGGCGGCGAGCGAGAACTCACCGAGGCTTCGCCGCCGGTGAAGGAGGACTTCGCCAGCCAGTTGTGCATCGCCTGGGAGGAAACCGCCCAGCGCGCCCAGGTCCTGGGGATCCGCGTGGTGCTGGTGCGCACTGGCCTGGTGCTGGCTGCCGATGGCGGCTTTTTGTCGCGCCTGCGCCTGCCGTACAAGCTGGGCCTGGGCGGGCCGTTGGGCGATGGTCGGCAGTGGATGCCCTGGGTGCATATCGACGACCAAATCGGCCTGATTGATTTTCTCTTGCAGCACAACGAAGCCAGCGGTCCCTATAATGCCTGCGCGCCGGAGCCGGTGCGCAACCGCGAGTTCGCCAAGCGCCTGGGCCGCATCCTGCATCGTCCGGCGTTCATGCCGATGCCGGCGCTGTTGCTCAAGGCCGGGCTCGGCGAGTTGTCGACGCTGCTGCTCGGTGGCCAGCGCGCGCGCCCGGTGCGCCTGCTGGCGGCGGGCTACACGTTCCGTTTCAACGATCTGCAATCGGCCCTGGACAACCTGTCCAGCCGCCTCTGACATAGGACGCTGCATGACCGATCACGCCCTGCTGCTGGTCAACCTGGGTTCGCCGGCCTCCACCTCGGTGGCCGACGTGCGCCGTTACCTCAACCAGTTTCTCATGGACCCGTACGTGATCGATCTGCCCTGGCCAGTACGGCGCTTGCTGGTGTCGCTGATCCTGATCAAGCGCCCCGAGCAGTCGGCCCATGCCTACGCCTCGATCTGGTGGGACGAGGGCTCGCCGCTGGTGGTGCTGACCCGCCGTCTGCAGCAGGCGATGACCGCCCATTGGCCCCATGGGCCGGTGGAGATCGCCATGCGCTACGGACAGCCGGCGCTGCCGGAGGTCCTGGAGCGCCTGGCCGCGCAAGGTGTGCGCAAGGTGACGCTGGCGCCGCTTTATCCACAGTTCGCCGACAGCACCGTGACCACGGTCGTGGAGTTGGCGAAGCAGACCATTGCCGAGCGCAAGCTGCCCTTGCAGACCCGCATTCTGCAGCCGTTCTACGACCACCCTGAGTACATCGATGCCCTGGTGGCCAGCGCCCGCCCGTACCTGGAACAGGATTACGATCACCTGCTGCTGAGCTTCCATGGTTTGCCCGAGCGGCACCTGAAAAAGCTCGACCCCACCGGCAACCACGACTTCCAGGCCGCCGACTGTTGCAAGGACGCCAGCGCCGAGATGCGTGCGGTGTGCTATCGCGGCCAGTGCCTGGCCACGGCCAGGGCATTCGCCGAGAAGATGGGCATCCCGGACGGCAAGTGGTCGGTGTCGTTCCAGTCGCGCCTGGGCCGGGCCAAGTGGATCGAGCCCTACACCGAGACGCGCCTGGACGAGCTGGGCAAGGCGGGGGTGAAGAAGCTGCTGGTGATGTGCCCGGCGTTCGTCGCCGATTGCATCGAGACGCTGGAGGAGATCGGCGATCGGGGCAAGGAGCAGTTCATCGAGGCGGGCGGGAAGGAGCTGGTGCTGGTGCCGTGCCTGAATGATCACCCGGAGTGGGTGAGGGTGTTGGCGGGGATGTGCGAGCGGGCTTGAGCGTGAGTTCGTGGTGCTTCGTGGGAGCGGGCTTGCCCCGCGATGGCGATGGCCTGGGCTGGCGCCATCGCGGGGCAAGCCCGCTCCCACAAAGGTGCTTCTACCTAGTCATTCAAGGCAACTGATCATCCAGCTTCTTGTTCTTCCAGCCATCGTTGCCCGGCAGGATCAGGTTCAGGGCAATCGCCACCACGGCGCACAGGGCGATGCCCTTCAGGCCCCAGTCGTCCGGGCCGTCGCCGCTGCCGATCAGCACGCCGCCGATACCGAATACCAGGGTCACCGAAACGATCACCAGGTTGCGCGCCTCGGCCAGGTCGATCTTGTGGCGGATCATGGTGTTCATGCCCACCGCCGCGATCGAACCGAACAGCAGGCAGAGAATGCCGCCCATCACCGGAACCGGAATGCTCTGCAGCAGCGCGCCGAACTTGCCGATGAAGGCCAGGGTGATGGCGAATACCGCCGCCCAGGTCATGATCTTCGGGTTGTAGTTCTTGGTCAGCATCACCGCGCCGGTTACTTCGGCGTAGGTGGTGTTGGGCGGGCCGCCGAACAGGCCGGCTGCCGTGGTCGCCAGGCCGTCACCCAGCAGCGTGCGGTGCAGGCCGGGCTTTTTCAGGTAGTCGCGGCCGGTCACGCTGCCCACCGCAATCACCCCGCCGATGTGTTCGATCGCCGGGGCCAGGGCCACGGGCACGATGAACAGGATGGCCTGCCAGTTGAAGGCCGGCGCGGTGAAATTGGGCAGTTCCAGCCAAGGGGCCGCAGCGATCTTGGCGGTGTCGACCACGCCGAAGGCAAACGACAAGGCGAAGCCCACCAGCACGCCGGAAATGATCGGCACCAGGCGGAAGATGCCCTTGCCGAACACGGCGACGACCAGCGTGGTCAGCAGTGCCGGCATGGAGATCAGCATGGCGGTCTTGTACGGCATCAGCGCAGCGCCATCACCACCCTTGCCCATGGCCATGTTGGCGGCGATCGGTGCCATGGCCAGGCCGATGGAAATGATCACCGGGCCGATCACCACCGGCGGCAGCATGCGGTCGATGAAACCGGTGCCCTTGATCTTCACCATCAGGCCCATGAAGGTGTACACGAAGCCTGCGGCCATCACGCCGCCCATGGTCTCGGCCAGGCCGAACTGGCCCTTGGCGAGGATGATCGGGGTGATGAAGGCGAAGCTCGAGGCCAGGAATACCGGGACCTGACGGCCCGTGACCAGCTGGAACAGCAGGGTGCCTATGCCGGCGGTGAACAGCGCCACGTTCGGATCGAGGCCGGTTATCAGCGGCATCAGCACCAGCGCGCCAAATGCCACGAAGAGCATCTGCGCGCCCGAGACGACCTGGCGCCAGAGCGGGTCGTTGAAGCCGTCCTGCATGGTCAGGCGTCCTTCTGCTTGGTGCCGAAGATCTTGTCGCCGGCATCACCCAGGCCTGGGACGATGTAACCGTGCTCGTTCAGGCGCTGGTCGATCGAGGCGGTGTAGATCTGCACGTCGGGGTGGGCTTTCTCCACCACGGCAATGCCTTCGGGCGCCGCGACCAGGACCATGGCGCGGATTTCCTTGCAGCCGGCCTTTTTCAGCAGGTCGATGGTGGCGACCATCGAGCCGCCGGTGGCCAGCATCGGGTCGATGATCAGGGCCAGGCGCTGGTTGATGTCCGGCGCGAGTTTCTCGAGGTAGGTGTGGGCCTCGAGGGTTTCCTCGTTGCGGGCCACGCCCACGGCACTCACCTTGGCCCCGGGGACCAGGCTGAGCACGCCGTCGAGCATGCCGATGCCGGCGCGCAGGATCGGCACGACGGTGATCTTCTTGCCGGCGATCTTCTCGACTTGCACCTTGCCGCACCAGCCGTCGATCTCGTAGGTTTCGAGCGGCAGGTCCTGGGTGGCTTCATAGGTCAGCAGTGCACCGACTTCCTGGGCGAGTTCGCGAAAATTCTTGGTGCTGATATCGGCACGGCGCATCAGGCCGAGCTTGTGGCGGATCAGCGGATGGCGGATCTCACGAGTAGGCATAGGGGGAGGGCTCCGGGAGGCGGGCAAAAAAACCGCGCTAGATTAATCTATTCAGTCCTTGATGTCGTGCAGTCATTGTGCACGTTAGTCCATAAAGGCTTGATCTGGGACGAGCGGATGCGTACCTTTGCCCGCTTTTCCAAAACGCACCCCCTGGAGAGCGCCATGTCCGCCGATCTCGAGCATATCCGTCAAGTGATGCACGAGGCTGATTGCCTGTACAACGAAGCCGAGGTCGAGGCCGCCATCGCCGAGGTCGGCAAACAGATCTGCAAGGACCTGCACGACAAGAACCCGGTGGTCTTCTGCGTGATGAACGGCGGCCTGATCTTCTCCGGCAAGCTGCTCACCCACCTGCAGTTCCCGCTGGAAGCCTCGTACCTGCATGCCACCCGCTACCGCAACACCACCAGCGGCGGCGAGCTGTTCTGGAAGGCCAAGCCGGAAGTGTCGTTCATCGACCGCGACGTGCTGATCGTCGACGACATCCTCGACGAGGGCCACACCCTCAGCGCGATCATCGAGTTCTGCAAGCACGCCGGCGCCCGCGCGGTGCACACCGCGGTGCTGATCGACAAGGACCACGACCGCAAGGCCAGCCCGGACCTGAAGGCCACCTACACCGGCCTGCCATGCATTGACCGCTACATCTTCGGCTACGGCATGGACTACAAGGGCTACTGGCGCAACGCCAACGGCATCTTCGCGGTCAAGGGGCTGTGATCATGCGCCAGCCCGGATTCCTCGATCAGTCGTTGTTCGCCGGGCTGGCAGAGCGGGCCACCGCCAGCCCGCGCGGTCGGCAGAACCACAACTTCCACGAGATGGAGGAGCCGTGTCATCGCATGGCCGTGGGGCTGCAGCCGCGGACCTACATCCAGCCACACCGTCATCTGAGCGATGACAAGGCCGAGACGCTGATCGTGCTCAAGGGGCGCCTGGGCCTGCTGATTTTCGACGACCAGGGCACGCTGACTGACAAGCGTGTGCTCGAGGCCGGTGGCGACTGCCTGGGGGTCGACCTGGTGCCGGGGGTCTTCCATGGCCTGGTGGTGCTGGAAGACGACAGCATCATGTTCGAGTGCAAGGCCGGGCCGTACCGTCCGGTGGGCGAGGGTGAGCTGGCCGAGTGGGCGCCACGCGACGGTGAAGCGGGCGTTGCCGAGTATCACGCCTGGATGCGCGCGCAGTTCGATTGAGCCTGCGCCCCCTTGTCGTGGGGGTGGTGGTTCGCCGCTGCGACTTGCCCCGCGACAGGGCCTGTGCGTAGAGTGCCTGCTCATGCCTAGGAGCCCCACATGCGTGCGATCGTCCCCCTCCTGCTGGCGGTGAGCCTGCCGCTTTCCGCTGCGCCGCTGCACAGCCAGTTCCTCCCGCCTGACGACCTGTCCCTGCGCCAGGAGGCTCCGGCCAGCCAGCAACTGCTGCAGGTCACCGACTACAGCGTGGTGGTGGGCACCCAGCGCCAGTCTGACCAGCAACCGATTCCGATCACCTCGTCCCTGCAGATGCGCCTGAAGGGCAAGCCGTTGAGCAAGGGCTCGACCATCACGCAGGTGCTGCTCAACTTCGACGGTGAGGGTGGCAAGAGCCTGAAAAAGCCGGCCTATGACGACAAGAGCCGGACCCTGACCCTCAACTACCCGATGGCCGACTACCGGGTGATCATGGACTTGCTGCGCAACGAAACCCTGTACGTGCAGTTCCTTACCTACGCCAATGGCCACATCTGGGCCGACCTGCACACCGGTACCGTACGTACGCGTTGAGGGCCGCAGGTTTCGGGGGGTAAACTGCCGGCCTTCGAAAATGTCCGTGATGGCCCAGTTGGAGTCGGCGATGCGTAAAGACAAGAAACAAGTGATTGGTGACGAGATCAGCGACGAGTACATCAAGACGTTCCTGCAGTTCGAGCCGGCCGATGGCCTGACCTCGCCGTCTCATCACAAGCTGATCAAGGGCTACCGCGGCCTGCGCGTCGATGATTTCGAGCGTTATGTGGGCTTCTTCGTCGCCGCCGGTTACGACCTCGATGGCAAGGATGAGCACGGCAAGACCTTCGTCGAGGCGATCGCCGACCAGCGCAATGCGCCGGAGTACATCGAGATCATCGACAACGCCCGGGGCTGATCCACGACCTGTACTGGCCTCTTCGCGGGTAAACCCGCTCCCACAGGTATTGGGTGGCTCCTGTGGGAGCGGGTTTACCCGCGAAGAGGCCAGTACAGGCTGGCAAAGAGACAGGCACAAAAAAACGCCCCGAGGGGCGTTTTTTCGTTTCAGCCGGATCAGGCGTAGTGCTTGGTCGGGCTGCTTTCCGCCAGTTCCAGTGCCTCGTCGTTGTCGGCGCTGATCTTGTGGTACAGCGCGGCATCGGTGGCCAGGACCTTTTCGCGGGCCGGGAAGATCTCCTTGAGCTTGGCGGCCCAGGCGCCCTTGGCCTGCTCGGGGAAGCAGCGCTCGATCAGCTCGAGCATGATCGACACGGTCACCGAGGCGCCCGGCGAGGCGCCGAGCAGCGCGGCCAGGCTGCCGTCCTGGGCCGAGACCAGCTCGGTGCCGAACTGCAGGATGCCGCCTTTCTTCGGGTCCTTCTTGATGATCTGCACGCGCTGACCGGCCACTTCCAGGCGCCAGTCCTCGGCTTTCGCCTCGGGGTAGAAGCGGCGCAGCGATTCCAGACGCTGTTCCATCGACTGCATCACTTCGCTGACCAGGTACTTGGTCAGGTCCATGTTGTCGCGGGCCACGGCAAACATCGGGCCGAGGTTGCCCGCGCGCACCGACAGCGGCAGGTCCAGGAGCGAGCCGTGCTTGAGGAACTTGGTGGTGAAGCCGGCGTAAGGGCCGAACAGCAGCGACGTCTTGCCATCGACCACGCGGGTGTCCAGGTGCGGTACCGACATCGGTGGGGCGCCGACCGCGGCCTGGCTGTAGACCTTGGCCTGGTGCTGCTTGACGATTTCCGGGTTGTCGCAGCGCAGCCACTGGCCGCTGACCGGGAAGCCGCCGAAGCCCTTGCTCTCCGGGATGCCGGACATCTGCAGCAACGGCAGGGCCGCGCCGCCGGCGCCGAGGAAGACGAAGCGGGCGTCGACCTCACGGCTGCCGCCGCTGTTGACGTCCTTGATGCTCACGGTCCAGCCGCTGCCTTTGCGACGCAGGCCGACGACCTTCTTGCTGTACTTGACCTGGGCGTCCGGGCTGTTGCCCAGTTGCTTGAGCAGCTTGTTGGTCAGGGCGCCGAAGTTGACATCGGTGCCCTTCATCACGCGGGTGGCGGCGATGCGCTGGTCGGCCGGACGGCCTGGCATCATCAGTGGCATCCACTCCTTCATCACCGCCTGGTCTTCGGTGTATTCCATCTCGGCGAAGGCGTGGTGCTGCTTGAGCAGCTCGAAACGCTTCTTGAGGAAGGCAATACCCTTGTCACCCTCGACGTAGCTCAGGTGCGGTACCGGGTTGATGAAGGCGCGCGGCGAGCCGAAGCCGCTCTTGCGGCTCAGGTAGGCCCAGAACTGGCGCGAGACCTCGAACTGGGTGTTGATGTGCACGGCCTTCTTGATGTCGATGCTGCCATCGGCGGCCTGCGGGGTGTAATTGAGCTCGCACAGGCCGGCATGGCCGGTACCGGCGTTGTTCCAGGGGTTGGAGCTCTCCGCGGCCCCGGAGTCCATCGCCTCGACGACCTCAAGCTTCAGGGTCGGGTCGAGCTCCTTGAGCAGTACGGCCAGGGTGGCACTCATGATGCCCGCGCCTACCAGTACCACATCAACCGATTCGTTCTGCGCCATTAACGCGTCTCCACAATCTACAGCACCTAATTGACAGCATAGGATCCGTGGGGGGGCCAGGATCGCCATGTCCGACTCTTCGCAGTTCTTGCAACTTCCGCGGATACCGCCAATCAGTCTTGGGTGTTCGGCTATTGAACGCCCATTGCCACGGGTGCGGCAATTCGACTTATGGTCAAGTGCTCCGTCGTGCGTTATGGACCGGCCTCAGAGGCTCATCGGGGATGAGCGCTTTTGCCGTCTGTTCAGGGCTGTTCGGGACACATCTGCCGCTCTTGCACATGCCAGACTGTTCATTTGCTCGCCACACTCTCGTGAAGTTGTGAAAAACCGTTTTTTCACGCTCTTTTGGAGTCGTGAACCTCAAAAGTGGACTGCGCGATGGCAACCCGCAGGTTCATGCGAAGCAGAAGGCCGGAAACAGCAGGCACGACAGCCAATGCAAGACCTGAGTGGAAGGCTCTCTGTGGGCGAAGCGTCGAGGGTGCCGGGGTCAAGCGGCGAATGCGGGGCCCGATCAGGAGACGTCCTTATAATCGGGGGGAGATTATAACGATGTCGCGGGCGGAAAGGGCGTACTTGTTGGGTTTTTATTGCAGCGTTTGTCAGGCGGACAGGGTGCGTTGCTGCCAACGCTGCGTTGCACGGGCGCAAATCCGGGCGCTGGCCGGCAGCGGGCGGCCGAGCCAGGCCAGTTGCGCCTCGTTCACCTGCACCCAGGCGCCGTTGCCCGGTGGCGTGGCGCAGTGCTTGAAACCGAGGCAGATGCCGTCGCTGTCGAGACGGGCGTAGGTGGCGTGGCGCGGGCGGTGCAAGAGCAGGGTCCAGAGCGAGGCCATGGTGGTCAGTCCTGTGTGTGAGGGCTGGCGCCAGAGTAACCGGGGGGCATGAAACGATTGTGACAGAAGGGCAGTTGCAAGCTTCCAGCGGCAAGCTGCAAGGAAAAGCGTAGGTGCTTTTGCTTGCAGCTTGCCGCTGGAAGCTTGCCGCTAGGTATACTGTGGGCCTTTGCCGCTTTTTCTGGAGAAACGCGCATGTTGCAACGTCTGTTGGTCGGTTTGTTCGCGGTGGCCAGCCTGAGCCTGGCCGGTTGTGCCCACAGCCCGCAGCAACTCAGCCCGCAACCCAAGCTTACCCAGCAACTGGCCCCGGTCGGCCATGGCCAGCCGGTGGTGGTCAAGGTCGTCGACGGGCGCGCCTCGCAATCGCTCGGCACCCGTGGTGGCATGTACCCCGAGACCAGCACCATCACCGTCAATGGCAACGATGTCGTGCCCAAGCTGCAGGCCCAGGCCGAGGCGGCGGTGCGCCTGCTTGGTTTTACCCCGACGCCAAACGCCTACAACGCGCCGCAGCTGACCGTGACCCTGGCCGAGCTCAAGTACCAGTCGCCCAAGGACAAGATGTACGTGACCGAGGCGACCATCGGCGCCACCTTCCGTGCCGACGTGTCCAACGCCAACCGCCGCTACAGCGGCCGTTACGGTGCTTCGCTGGACCAGCGCTTCGGCATGGCGCCGAACCAGGAAACCAACACCAAGCTGGTGAGTGATGTGCTCAGCGATGCCCTGACCCGTCTGTTCAAGGACCCGACCGTCGGTCAGGTTCTGGGCGAGTAAGGTTTTTGCAGTGAAGAAAACCCGCAGCCTGTGATCAGGCTGTGGGTTTTTTGTTGTCTGTACTGGCCTGTCGCGGGGCAAGCCCGCTCCCACGCGTGCTGTGGGGCTTCAGTGGGAGAGCAGGCAGCGCGGTTCAGGCAGCCAGCACATTGAAGTCCAACAGGCTGATCCCGGTGTACGGGTCGACCTCAGGCAGGTCCTGGTGGGCATGCCCACCCAGCGCGCAGTAAACCAGCCACTGGCGGTCCTGGACATTGATCGCGAAGCCATCGATCAGTGCCTGCTGCTCGTCGCTCTGGGCGACAAGGTAGAGGCGGTCCTGGTTTTCGGCGTGCAGCATGACAAGCTCCGGTTCGGTTGAAGGCCGACAGGGTGGCCTGCCTTGATGACGAGCGTGTGACAGATGAAATTAAATGACAGCTGGTCGCAAAGTGGCGGCAGTGAACCTGGGCTTGGGTAGAATGCCGGGCTTTGCCGCACGTGATACCGAGGTCGCGCAATGTCGTTGCAAGTGTTCTGGGGCTTCCTGGCCGCCCATCCGGCCAAGCTGATCAACCTGCTGGCCCTGCTCATTACCTGCCCTGGCGGGCTGCTGCTGCACAGCGCCCGGCGTCGCGAGGCGCTGAGCCGGGAAAGCCTGGCGGTGGATGAAGGCGTGGTGGATGCGCTGGAGCAGCGGATACCGCGCTATTACTACATCCTGGGCTTCTGCTGCCTGGCGATGGCCTTGCTTTTGTCCTGGTTCAGTACCTGGATCTGAAGGCGATACCTGCTCTGTGTAGGAGCGGGCTTGCCCCGCGAAGGCGTCATATCAGATCACATCATTGCTTGATCTGACGCCTTCGCGGGACAAGCCCGCTCCTACAGTTGCGTTGTCAGGCCGACGCGGGCTGACGCTTCACCTGATACTGATTACGCACCGGCGTCGCATACTGCTGCACCAGGTACGGCTGATGCTCGACCGGGCAGGCGTCCAGCCGGCGCTGCCATTCTTCCTTCGCCTTGGCCAACTCGTCGGCCGGGAACAGTTTCTCCGCGCTCGGCACCTCGAGCGTCGCGTCCTTCTCCGCCCACATCGCATAGGCCAGGTAGTGCACCGGGAATAGCCGGTAGCCGCCGAGGATCTGCCGGTCGATGGCCTGCGCCAGTTGTTTGGTGTCCTCGTGGTAATCGGTCACCGGTGGGGCGAAGTTGATGTGCACCCGCCCTTTGTAGCCGGTGATGCCCTGGGCGATGCTGTTGTCGTCCTCGCCCGGCGCCTTGGTGTAGCTGCCGGTGGTGGCGCGGATGTACAGCTCGCGGGCCTTGGCCTGGTCGCAGGGGTCGTACTCGTAGCTGATCGACACCGGGGTCAGGTTCAGGCTCTGGACCACCGCGCCGAACGGCTCGTCCTTGCGGCTCATGTGGAACATCTTGAGGATCGCCGAATCGGTACGGTCGTCACCGTCCTTGGCGCGGCCTTCGGCCTGGGCGATCCAGATCGACACGCAATCGTTGCGGATCGAGTGGTTGATGTAGGCCGAGAGCAACTGGTAGGCGGCCAGCTTCTCGCGGCGGCCGCTGATCGAGCGGTGCACGATGAAACTCTTGTTCAGGCGCATCATGTCGCTGACGAACGGTTTTTGCAGCAGGTTGTCGCCGATGGCGATGCGCGGCGTCGGCAGGCCGGCGTGGTACACCGCGTAGTTGACGAAGGCCGGGTCCATCACGATATCGCGGTGGTTGGCCAGGAACAGGTAGGCGGTCCCCGACTTGAGCTGTTCGACGCCGGTATAGGTGACGCCGTCGGTGGCGCGGTCGATGGTGCGGTCGACGTAGTACTCGACCTTGTCCTGCAGCGTGGAGACGCAGCTCACGCCGGCGAATTCCTTGCGCAGGCGCCGGGCGATCAGCGGTTTGAGCAGCCAGCCGAAGGCGCCGGCCGCGCGCGGGAAGCGGAAGTGGGTGAGGATATCGAGGAATGCCGGGTCGCTGAGCAGGCGTGCCAGAACGGCAGGGACCTCAGCGTCGTCGTACGGTCGGATGGCATCGAATTCGCCCATCATGCTCTCTTGTTGGAAACGGCTAGGGTAATTAGGTAGGGGCGGGCTCCGAAAAACGGCTCGGACGCACACAGGCCCTGTAAACAGACCGGCAATTATACGCACAAGTCACTTCGGAGGCCGCGATGCTGGAAACTGCGATCTATGATTGCCCTTATTGTGGCGAAGAAGTCGAAACCACGGTGGACCTGTCCGGCGGCGACCAGGAGTACATCGAGGATTGCCAGGTGTGCTGCAAGCCGATCCGCTTCGTGCTGCAGGTGCATGGCGAGGAGTGGATGCTCGATGTCTACGGCGAGAACGACTGATGCAACGGATCTATGAGCCGGAAAGCCTGCTGGAGGCGCAGGTGCTGGTGGGCATGCTGGCCAGCGAGGGCATCGAGGTGCACCTGGTCGGGCGCGACCTGATGGGCGCCGCAGGCGAGTTACCGATGCACGGACTGCTGGGGCTGGCGGTGCCGGATGAGCAGGCAGGCTACGCACGGCAGTTGATCGATGCGTACAATGCCGCCCAGCCGCTTGCCGGCGACGAACCGGAGAGTTATCCCGGAACCCTGATCTGCTAGGTTTTGATTTCGCCCATGTGTGGACGCTACGCCCTGTTTCGCTGGTCCCAGAGCTTCGCCGGCCTACCGGGCTTCCCCGCGGGCCAGCAGGCCCAATGGAACATCTCGCCCGGTGCCACGGTGCTGATCCAGCGCCAGCTCGACGGCCAGCTGCAGCTGGCCGGTGCGCGCTGGGGGCTGACCCCGGCCTGGCTCACCGACCTGTCCCGCACCCCGGCCCAGGCCCGTGCCGAGACCCTCGCCGAGCAGCCGATGTTTCGCGAACCCTTGCGCCAGCGGCGCTGCCTGATGCCGGCCAACGGTTTCTACGAATGGCGCGGCACGGCGCGCAAGCGCCCGTACTGGGTGACACCGGGGGAGGGCGCGTCGCTGTTCTTCGCCGCGCTGTGGGAGGTCTATCCGGTGCAGGAACAGCAATGGCTGAGTTGCGTGGTAGTGACGCAAGCGGCGATGAACCAGCGTCGGCCGCTGATCCTCGACGAGGCCGAGCAGGCGCTGTGGCTGGATCCTGAAACACCGATGGCCAGATTGCACGAGTTGTTGGCCAAACCGCCGACGGCACTGCGTGAGCGGGCGTTGGCGAATTTCGTCAACGATCCGAAGCTCAATGGGCCGGAGTGCCTGACTCCCGCTTAGGTGGCGTGCGCTACCCCCTGTAGGAGCGGCCTTGCGTCGCGAAAGGGCCGCAAAGCGGCCCCAGGGTTTCAGCGTTGACGCAAAGATCGCCGGGGCCGCTGTGCGGCCCTTTCGCGACGCAAGGCCGCTCCTACAGGAGTACCTGTGCGCCCCCGGGTCAAACCCTGAACTGATTGATCAACCGCCGCTGCTGCTCGGCCAGCTTGGTCAGCTCGGCGCTGGCCTGGCTCGACTCGTCGGCGCCGCCGGCCACCTCGCCGGCTACCTGGCCGATGTTGATCACGTTGCGGTTGATGTCCTCGGCCACGGCGCTCTGCTCCTCGGCGGCGCTGGCAATCTGCGTGTTCATGTCGTTGATCACCGACACCGCCTGGGTGATGCTCGCCAGCGACTCGGCCGCGCGGCTGGCCTGCTGCACGCTGATGTCGGTCTTGCCCTGGCTGTCTTCCATCACCTTGACCACTTCGCGGGTGCCCAGTTGCAGTTGCTGGATCATCTGCTGGATTTCCTGGGTGGCCTGCTGGGTCTTCTGCGCCAGGTTGCGCACCTCGTCGGCGACCACCGCGAAACCGCGGCCCTGCTCGCCAGCCCGGGCCGCCTCGATGGCGGCGTTGAGCGCCAGCAGGTTGGTCTGTTCGGCAATGGCGCGGATGGTCACCAGGATGGCGTTGATGTTCTCGCTGTCGCGGGCCAGGTCCTGGACCACGGTCACGGCGCGACCGATCTCGGCGGCCAGCTCGCTGATCGAGTGCGACGTATCGCGGACGATGTCCAGGCCCTGGTTGGCGGCGCGGTCGGCTTCACTGGCGGCCTGGGCCGCTTGCGTGGCGTTGCGCGCCACATCCTGGGCGGTGGCGGTCATTTCGTGCACGGCGGTGGCCACCTGGTCGATCTCGGCCATCTGCTTGTGCACGCCCTGGTTGGTGCGGATGGCGATGTCGGCGGTGTGTTCCGAGGAGTCGCTGACTTTCTGCACCGAGCTGACCACCTGGCTGATCATCGCCTGCAACTTGGCCAGGAAGGTGTTGAAGCCCTTGGCGATGGCGCCCAGTTCGTCGGCCCGGTCGCTCTGCAGGCGCCGGGTCAGGTCGCCTTCGCCCTGGGCGATGTCGTCGAGCATGCTCACCATCTGCTTGAGCGGGCGGGCGATGCCCAGGGCCAGCAACCAGATCACCAGCAGGCCGAGAGCGGCGATGCCCAGGCCGACCACGGTCATGCCGGCGATATCGGTGCGGCGCTGTTCGGCCAGGTCCTGCTGCAGGCGGTTGACGTCGGCCATGACCGTGCTCAGCGGCAGCTCCAGCAGCAGGGTCCAGCGTGCGTCGGTGCCGGCGATCTTGAACGGCAGGTACAGCTCGATGCGGTCCTTGGCGGCGTCCACTTCATAGTGCAGCGCCTCGCCGCTCAGGTTCTTGAGGGTGTTGGCTTCGTCGCTGTCCAGCACGTCGCCGGCCTTTTCGCCGAACTTGGCCGGATCGCGGGTGTAGGCCACCAGGCGGCCGTTGCTGGAGACCAGCGCCAGTTCGCCGGCGCCGTCGTAGAGCTGGCGGTCGGCGGCATTGAGCAGGTCCTGGATGAAGTTCACCGACAGGTCGGCGCCGGCCATGCCCTGGAACTGGCCGTCGATCATGATCGGTTCGACGAACGAGGCGAGCATGACCATCTTGTCGCCCACCTTATAAGGCGCGGGATCGATCACGCAGGCCTTCTTCGACTCCTTGGGGCACAGGTAGTACTCGCTGGCGCGCACGCCGGTGGCGAGCACCGTGCGGTCGTCGACATCGGCCAGCTTGTCCTGGCCGAGGCTGCCGTCGCCATTGCGGAACCACCAGGGCAGGAAGCGCCCGCTGGCGCTGTCGATGCCCACCAGGTGGCTGCCGACGTAACGGCCATCGGCATGGTCGAGGGCGTTCGGCTCCCAGCCCAGGTAAGCGCCCAGCACGCTCGGGTTGACCTCCACGGTGCGCTTGAGCTGGTTGATCAGGTGTTCACGATCAATGCGCATCAGCGGCTGGCCATCGGCGCCCTGCATGCCGAGCATGGCGTTGCCGGTGGCCAGGCCGCGGGCGATCGCCAGGGGCGCTTCCAGGCCGCGCTGGATCTCGCTGACCTGGGTGCGGGCCAGGGCCGAGAGACGCTGTTCGATGACGGTCTCGAACTGCTGTTGCGTGCGCTGTTGCACCAGTGTTTGGGTCCGCTGCCCGGAATACACGGCGTACAGCACCAGGGCCGCGACAATGCTCAGCACGATGGCACCGGCCAGGGCGGCCACGGAAAACTGGATCGACTTGAACTTCATGGCAAAGCTCCGCGCGCAAGGAGGTCGTTACCGAGGGTTATCGGCGGGCTAATACCAAAGCATGAGGGGCTTGTCAGAAATCTTACCTGTGGCTCTGGCAGGCACGGGCGTCAGGGCCTAGGATACGCGGCACGTAAATAGGGAGTGTTTTCATGCGTAAGTCATTCGTTGTCAGCATGCTGACGGCCAGCGTCCTGCTCGGCGGCTGCCAGGCGGTCAATACCACCAGTGGCGGTGCCGTGGGCGTCCAGCGCCAGCAGTACATGTTCAGCATGCTCTCGACCGATGAGGTCAACCAGATGTACGCCCAGTCCTACCAGCAGACCCTCGGCGAGGCGTCGAGCAAGGGCGTGCTGGACAAGAGCAGCAATGATGCCAAGCGCGTACAGGCCATCGCCAAGCGCCTGATTGCCCAGGCACCACAGTTCCGGCCGGATGCCGCGCAGTGGAATTGGGAAGTCAACGTGATCAAGAGCGACGAGCTCAACGCCAACTGCGGTCCGGGCGGCAAGATCATCGTCTACACCGGCCTGATCGATCAGCTCAAGCTGACCGACGCCGAGATCGCCGCGGTGGTGGGCCACGAGATCGCCCACGCCCTGCGCGAGCACAGCCGTGAAGCGATGTCCAAGGCCTATGGCGTGGAAATGGCCCGCCAGGGTGCCGGCGCGATCTTCGGCCTGGGCCAGGACAGCATGGCCATGGCCGACACCGTGGTGAACTACGCCATGACCCTGCCCAACAGCCGGGCCAACGAGAACGAAGCCGACCTGATCGGCCTCGAGCTGTCGGCCCGCGCCGGCTACGACCCGAACGCCGCGATCACCTTGTGGAACAAGATGAGCAAGGCGTCCGAAGGCGCGCCGCCTGAGTTCATGAGCACCCACCCGGCGTCGAGCAGCCGGATCGCCTCGCTGCAGGCAGCGATTCCGAAGGTGATGCCGTTGTATCAAGCGGCCAAGAAGTAAAAGCAGCTTCAAGCGGCAAGTAAGGACGCATCTGCTCTTTCTTGCCGCTTGTAGCTTGCCACTTGTCGCTGCTTCACCCTATCCAGCCGCTGGTCTTCATCGCCGAATACACCGCGACGATGGCCAGCACGATGAACGCGGTCGCCGCCAGGCGACGGATCAGCGTCAGCGGCAGTTTCTCCGCCGCGAAGTTGCCCGCCAGGACCACCGGCACGTTGGCGATCAGCATGCCCAAGGTGGTGCCGATGATGACCATGATCAGGTGCGGATACTGGGCGGCCAGCATCACCGTGGCCACCTGGGTCTTGTCGCCAATCTCGGCGAGGAAGAACGCGATCAGCGTGGTGACGAACGGCCCGAAGCGGCGCGCGTTGCTGGTTTCGTCATCGTCCATCTTGTCCGGTACCAGGGTCCACAGCGCGGTGGCGGTGAAGCTCGCGGCAAGAATCCAGTGCAGCACCGACTCGCTGAAGAAACCGCTGACCCAGGCGCCCACGGCACCTGCGGCGGCATGGTTGGCCAGGGTCGCGGCGATGATCCCGGCAATGATCGGCCAAGGCTTGCGAAAGCGTGCGGCGAGGATGAGCGCAAGCAATTGCGTCTTGTCGCCGATTTCGGCGAGGGCAACGATGGCGGTGGGGACGAGCAACGATTCCAGCATCAGGATTCCTACGGGGGCGGGTCGACACGGCTATGACACGTACAGCCTTCCCGCCCCGGGTAAGGTGTGCGTGTCATAGGTCTTGTCAAACCCTGGACCTGTCTGCGCAGATCGTGGGTCGCACGCGCCATGGCCTGTGGGCCAAGTGTGTTGACGCGTGCCGGGCGAGCAGGGCGCTCGCGGGAGACTACTCCCCTAGGACGGAGCGGATTCTGCCTAGGCGAAACGCTTTCGGCAAGCCCTGTTTTTATTTTAGCCGCGGGTCGCTCGGTAGATGCGAAAGCCTTGTGCCTCGGCACGGATTTCACAGTTGCCCAGGGCGCCTTCGATCAACGGCTGGTAGCGCAGGAAGCTGTTGGCGACCAGCCGCATTTCGCCGCCTTTTCGCAGATGTTCGCCTGATTTTTTCAGCAGGTTTTCCGATGCCTGGTAGTCGGTGTGCACGCCGGTGTGGAATGGCGGATTGCTCAGGATCAGGTCAAGATCGGCCGGCGCGGCATCGATGCCGTCGCCGCTGATCACCTGGCCTTCCAGACCGTTGGCCGCCAGGGTCAGGCGGCTGGCCGCGACCGCGAAGGCATCGACATCGAGCAAGGTGACTCGGCTCTGCGGATAACGGCGCTTGATCGTGGCGCCGAGCACGCCGGCGCCGCAGCCGAAGTCCAGGACATGGCCGCCGGGCAGGCCGTCAAGGTGCTCCAGCAGTAGCGCGGTGCCCTTGTCCAGGCGCCCATGGCTGAACACCCCGGGCAGGCTGATGACTTGCAGCGGACCATCTTCCAGCGGCAGTTCGAAGCGTTCGGCCAGGCTTTCCAGCGGCTTGGCCTCAGGGGCGCTGTCCACGGTTACTTGCCACAGCTGGCAGTGCCTGGCGCTGTCGAGCTTGCGTGGTTTGCCGAACGCCTGCAGAAGCTTTGCCGCGCCTTCGATGCCGCCGCGCTTTTCCCCCACCAGGTACAGCTCGCGACCGCCCAGGCGCGAGGCCAGGGCGTTGAGCAGGTAGGCGGCCAGCTCGCGGGACTTGGGCAGGAACAGCACGGCGGCATCGAAGGCCACCTCGGGCACCTCGACGCCGTAGTGGCTGCGCCCGGCGAAACGGCTCTCGAGCAGCGCCTGGTCGCCGGCATGCCAGGTCCAGCCATGGGCACCGGGCAGCTGGCCGAGCAGGCCGTCGGCCTGGGCGCCGGCGATCAGCAGCGGGCCTTGGAACAGCTCTGCCTGGCGGAGCAACACTTCACTGCGCGGGTCCATGGACGACGCCTCCTGAAAAAGTGGCGCAGTGTAGCAGAGGCGTCGGCGGATCAGCCGACCACTCGCCGCGGCTGGCCGGCGAAGTAGGCCTGGGCGTTCTCGGCCAGCTGCCCGACGATGCGCTGGCGTGACTCCACTGCGCCCCAGGCGCTGTGCGGGGTGATGATCAGGCGCGGGATGTCCGCCGCCAGCAGCGGATTGCCCTCGACCGGCGGTTCAACGCTCAGCACATCGGTGGCGGCGCCGCCCAGGTGACCGCGGCGCAGGGCGTCGGCCAGGGCCTGTTCGTCGATCAGCCCACCGCGGGCGGTGTTGACCACCAGCGCGCCCGGCTTGAGCAGGGCCAGTTCGTTGGCACCAATCATGTGCCGGGTCTGCTCGTTGAGCGGGCAGTGCAGGGTCAGGGCATCGACCTGCGGCAGCAGTTCGTCCAGCGGCAGGCGATCGGCCCGGGGCGGCCGGCCGGGAATCTGCCCGCTCAGCACGCGCATGCCGAACGCCTCGGCCAGGTGCGCCACCGCGCCACCCAGCTCGCCGTGGCCGAGCAGGCCGAGGGTCTTGCCTTCCAGCTCGACGATGGGGAAGTCCAGCAGGCAGAACTGGCTGGCCTTGGCCCATTGTCCGGCCTTCACCGCCTGGTTGTAGTCGCACAGGCGCGTGGCCAGGGCCAGCAGCAGGGCCAGGGTGTGCTGGGCCACCGACGGCGTGCCGTAGCCCTGGCAGTTGCACACGGTGATGCTCTGGGCACGGGCGGCGGCGAGGTCGACATTGTTGGTGCCGGTGGCAGCCACCAGGATCAGCTTGAGATCGGTGGCGGCGGCCAACGTCGCGGCGTCGAGCATCACCTTGTTGCTGATCACCGCCGTGGCGCCTTGCAGGCGTTCGGCGACCTGATCGGCAGCGGTGGCGGCGTGCAGCTGCAGTTCATCGAACTGCGCCTGCAGCGGTGAAAGGTCGAGGTCACCCAGGTCCAGTGACTGGTGATCGAGAAACACGGCGCGACGTGGGCTGGGCATCAGGGGCTCCGGTGATTGGGCGGCAGGGCATCGACGCAGTGTCTGGTCCGCCGGCGCCATTCGTCAACGGTGCCGTCCGCACTCATACCTCGAGGGCGCAAATCATTCCTTCGGCTGATTTGACCGGTGCGTCACCGAACTACAGTGGATTACTGAACCGTTCTGCCCGTATTGAAGAAAAGGGATACCCATGTTGCAGACTCGCATCATCAAGCCCGCCGAGGGCGCCTACGAATACCCGTTGCTGATCAAGCGCCTGCTGATGTCCGGCAGCCGCTACGAGAAGACCCGCGAGATCGTCTACCGCGACCAGATCCGCCTCACCTACCCGCAGCTCAACGAGCGCATCGCCCGCCTGGCCAACGTGTTGACCGCGGCCGGTGTGAAGGCCGGTGACACCGTGGCGGTGATGGACTGGGACAGCCACCGTTACCTGGAGTGCATGTTCGCCATCCCGATGATCGGCGCGGTGGTGCACACCATCAACGTGCGCCTGTCGCCCGAGCAGATCCTCTACACCATGAACCACGCCGAAGACCGCTTCGTGCTGGTCAACAGCGATTTCATCGGTCTCTACCAGGCCATTGCCGGGCAGCTGACCACGGTCGACAAGACCCTGCTGCTGACCGACGGCCCGGACAAGACCGCCGACCTGCCGAACCTGGTGGGCGAGTATGAGCAACTGCTGGCCGCGGCCAGCCCGCAGTACGACTTCCCCGATTTCGACGAGAACTCGGTGGCCACCACCTTCTATACCACCGGCACCACCGGCAACCCCAAGGGGGTGTACTTCACCCATCGCCAGCTGGTGCTGCACACCCTGGCCGAAACCTCGGTACTGGGCAGCCTGGACAGCGTCAGGCTGCTGAGCAGCAACGACGTCTACATGCCGATCACGCCGATGTTCCACGTGCACGCCTGGGGCATCCCCTACGCGGCGACCATGATGGGCATCAAGCAGGTCTACCCGGGGCGCTACGAGCCGGACATGCTGATCAGGCTGTGGCGCGAGGAGAAGGTCACCTTCTCCCACTGCGTGCCGACCATCCTGCAGATGCTGCTCAACTGCCCGTCGGCGGCCGGTCAGGATTTCGGTGGCTGGAAGATCATCATCGGCGGCAGCGCGCTCAACCGCGCCCTGTACCAGGCGGCGCTGGCCCGGGGCATCCAGCTCACCGCCGCCTACGGCATGTCCGAGACTTGCCCGCTGATCAGTGCCGCGCACCTGAACGACGAGTTGCAGGCCGGCAGCGAGGATGAGCGCACCAGCTACCGGATCAAGGCCGGCGTGCCGGTGCCATTGGTCGAGGCTGCCATCGTCGATGGCAATGGCAACTTCCTGCCCGCCGATGGCGAGACCCAGGGCGAACTGGTGCTGCGCGCGCCCTGGCTGACCATGGGCTACTTCCGCGAACCGGAAAAGGGCGAGGAGCTCTGGCAGGGCGGCTGGCTGCACACCGGCGATGTCGCGACGCTGGACGGCATGGGCTTCATCGACATCCGCGACCGCATCAAGGATGTGATCAAGACCGGTGGCGAATGGATCTCCTCGCTCGACCTCGAAGACCTGGTCAGCCGCCACCCGGCGGTGCGCGAGGTCGCGGTGGTCGGGGTGCCCGATCCGCAGTGGGGCGAGCGCCCGTTCGCATTGCTGGTGGTGCGCGAGGGGCAAAGTATCGATGCGCGCGCGCTCAAGGAGCACCTCAAGCCTTTCGTCGAGCAAGGGCACATCAACAAGTGGGCGATTCCCAGCCAGATCGCCCTTGTTACTGAAATTCCCAAGACCAGCGTCGGCAAGCTCGACAAGAAGCGCATCCGCGTGGACATCAGCCAGTGGCAGGCCAGTAACAGCGCTTTCCTTTCCACCCTGTAACCCGGGCGCGGGTCGCGCTTTTTCAGGCGCGACCCCGCAGGCTAGACAGGATCCCGCCTTGTCAAACGGCAGAATTGAGCCATGCTTGAGCACTGCCAGCGCGCAGGCCGGCCGATCGGGGTGGGCCGCAAGCAGGACGCGCAAATCACACTTTAGAGGGATCAAGCACCTGTGACCGCTGGCTATAGTCGGGTCAGGGGATTTTCAGGAATGGGGGAGGGCGCCACGCGGCAACGCGCGGCGCCACGGGCAGGAGCCTGCTTCACCAGGCGCTCGAGCCGTTTCTGAAAGGACTCACTGCCATAACAAAAAAGTACATGGAGTAGCGTCGATGACATCTGCAAACCTGTTCTGGCGCCGGGCGAAACTGCCCCTGGCCGTCAGCCTCGCTTCCACGCTCGCAAGTCCTGCTTTCGCTGTCAGCTTCAACATCGGTGAAATCGAAGGCCAGTTCGACTCCTCGCTCTCCGTTGGCGCCAGCTGGTCGACTGCCAACCCCAACAAGAACCTCATCGGGGCCAACAACGGCGGCAGGGGGCTGTCGCAGACCTCCGACGATGGCCACCTGAACTTCAAGAAAGGCGAGACCTTCTCGAAGATCTTCAAGGGTATCCACGACCTGGAGCTCAAGTACGGCGACACCGGCGTGTTCGTCCGCGGCAAGTACTGGTACGACTTCGAGCTCAAGGATGAAAACCGCGAGTTCAAGGACATCAGCGACTCCAACCGCAAGGAAGGCGCCAAGTCCTCGGGCGCGGAACTGCTCGACGCCTTCGTCTACCACAACTACAGCATCGCCGACCTGCCGGGCACCGTGCGCCTGGGCAAGCAGGTGGTGAGCTGGGGTGAAAGTACCTTCATCGGGGGGGGCATCAACGCCATCAACCCCATCGACGTCTCGGCGTTCCGCCGCCCGGGTGCGGAGATCAAGGAAGGCCTGATCCCGGTCAACATGTTCTACCTGTCGCAGAGCGTGACCGACAACCTGACCGCCGAAGGCTTCTACCAGATCGAGTGGGACCAGACCGTCGTCGACAACTGCGGCACCTTCTTCTCCCAGCCCGACGTAATCGCCGATGGTTGCAACAACAACCTGGCGGTGCTGGCCAAGCAATCGGCCGTGGCGGGACGCCTGGGGGCGCTCTCGGGGCCGACCATGCGTGCGCTGGCGGCACAGGGCGTTTCCTGGGGCTCGCCTGACGAAGGTGTGATCGTGCGTCGTGGTCCTGACCGTGATGCGCGGGACAGTGGCCAGTTCGGTGTTGCGCTGCGCTACATGTACGAGCCGCTGAATACCGAGTTCGGTGGCTACTTCATGAACTATCACAGCCGTGCGCCGATCTTCAGTGGTCGAGGCGCCGCTGCGCGCTTCTACAACCCGGCCAACCTGGCTGGCGCACTGATCGGCGCTGGGGTTCCAGCGGGCGCGGCGACCAACCCGGCGTTGCTCCAACAACTGATGCCGTTGTATGTCGCCGGTAACTCCAGCTACTACGTCGAATACCCCGAGGATATTCGCCTGTACGGCCTGAGCTTCTCCACCACCTTGCCTACCGGCACGGCCTGGAGCGGCGAGATCAGCTATCGCCCGAATGCGCCGGTGCAACTGAACACCACCGACATCCTGTATTCGGGCCTGACGCCACTCGATCCGAACGCATCGGTCCTGAAAGGCACGCCGAACACCGACCAGCCTGGCTATCGTCGCAAGGAAATCACCCAGCTGCAGACCACGTTCACCCACTTCTTCGACCAGGTCATGGGCGCCGAGCGTCTGACCATGGTCGGCGAGGTAGGCTGGACGCACGTCGGTGGCCTGGAAAGCACCTCGAAGATGCGCTACGGCCGCGACCCGGTCTACGGGCCAGGCCCGCTGCCCAGTGGCCGCTGCCAGAGCCTCAACGCCACCACGCTGGCAGGCGTCGACCAGAACAACCTGTCGCGCTACTGCGAAAACGACGGCTTCACCACCTCCGATTCCTGGGGTTATCGCGTGCGCGCCATCTGGGACTACAACAACGTCTTCGCCGGTGTGAACCTGCGCCCGAGCGTGGCCTGGTCGCATGACGTCGACGGTTACTCCCCGGGCCCAGGCGGCAACTTCGAGGAAGGCCGCAAGGCGGTCAGCCTTGGCCTGGACGCCGAGTACCAGAACACCTACACGGCGAGCCTGTCGTACACCAACTTCTTCGATGGCAAGTACACCACCGTGGATGATCGCGACTTCGTCGCCCTCAGCTTCGGCGTGAACTTCTAAGAAACCTGATCCAGGACGACACACAATGAAAATGACCACACGTCTGCTGCAAGCCGGTGTACTGGGCATGTCCCTGCTGGCAACCAGCGTCATGGCTGCGGTTTCCGCCACCGAAGCGGCCAAGCTGGGTTCCACGCTGACCCCGATGGGCGCGGAGAAGGCCGGTAACGCCGATGGCTCGATCGGCCCGTGGGAACCGCTGTCCAAGAGCGCTGGCAGCGCCGACGCCAAGGGCTTCCTGTCCGACCCTTACGCCAGCGAAAAACCGCTGTTTACCATCACCGCGCAGAACGTCGACCAGTACAAGGACAAGCTCTCGCCTGGCCAGGTTGCCATGTTCAAGCGCTATCCGGACACTTACAAGATCCCAGTGTACAAGACCCACCGTGGTTCCACGGTACCGGACGATGTGTTCGCCGCGATCAAGGAAAACGCCACCAAGACCACCTTGGTCACGGGCGGCAACGGCCTGGAGAACTTCCGCACCGCCGTGCCGTTCCCTATTCCCAAGGACGGCCTGGAGGTGATCTGGAACCACATCACCCGCTACCGTGGCGGCAGCGTGACCCGCCTGGTCACCCAGGCCACCCCGCAGCAGAACGGCTCGTACAGCCTGGTGTACTTCCAGGACCAGTTCGTGTTCCGCGACAAGATGAATGACTACGATCCGGCCAACCCGGGCAACATCCTGTTCTACTTCAAGCAGAAAGTAACCGCGCCGTCGCGTCTGGCCGGGACCGTGCTGCTGGTCCACGAGACCCTCGACCAGGTCAAGGAACCGCGCAAGGCGTGGATCTACAACGCCGGCCAGCGCCGCGTGCGCCAGGCGCCGCAAGTGTCGTACGACGGCCCGGGTACCGCCGCCGACGGCCTGCGCACCTCCGACAACCTGGACATGTACAACGGCGCGCCGGACCGTTACGACTGGAAACTCGAAGGCAAGAAGGAGATGTACATCGCCTCCAACGCCTACAAGCTGGATGATCCGAAGCTCAAGTACAGCGACATCATCAAGGCCGGGCACATCAACCAGGACCTGTCGCGCTACGAGCTGCGCCGCGTCTGGCACGTGGTTGCGACCCTCAAGCCAGGCCAGCGTCACATCTATGCCAAGCGTGACTTCTACATCGACGAGGACACCTGGCAGGCCGCGGTGATCGACCAGTACGACGGTCGCAACCAGCTGTGGCGCATTTCCGAGGCCCACGCCCAGCCGTACTACAACGTGCAGGTGCCGTGGTACACCCTGGAGGCCATCTACGACCTGCAGTCGGGTCGCTACCTGGCCCTGGGCATGAAGAACGAAGAGAAGAGCGCCTACAACTTCGGCTTCAGCGCCAGCAAGGCCGAGTTCCAGCCGGCAGCCCTGCGTCAGGACGGTGTGCGTTGAGCTGACAGGCATCGCAACTCCGTTTGATCTCCCAGAACGCCCCGGCTTGCCGGGGCGTTTCTGTTCATGTGGGTGTGAGATCGGGCTACCTGTTTCTTTTTGTCGTAGTCTTTTTGCGGCAAAGTGGCTGCATCATCTTCAAATGCGCCGCGTTTGCCGCTAGTCTCGCAACAAGCCGTAACGCCCATCCCTTTCAAGGTTTTTGCGATTTTTGGGATATGGCCGCTCAGGTTCAAGAGTGCCGGGGCCGCTTTGCGACCCTTTCGCGGCACTAGGCCGCTCCTACAGACGACCGCGCTCCCCTGTAGGAGCGGCCTTGTGCCGCGAAGGACTGCAAAGCAGCCCCGGCAACTCCAAGCCGCGCGCCTATTACCAACACCTTGAAAGGGCTGAATCTAACGCCGCCCTAATTCCAATCAGAACGAGCCGGCCATGACAGACCTGTCCCGTACCCACGGAGTCGCCAGCCAGGCCCTGGGCCTGCTGGATGGGCGTTTCTTCCGGCCGCCGCTGCCGGAAACACACGTCCCCAGAGCACGCCTGTGCCAGCGCCTGCAAAGTGGCCTGGCGGGGCGCCTGTTGCTGGTGAACGCGCCGGCGGGTTTCGGCAAGAGTTCGCTGGCCGTCGAGTTCTGCCAGGCGTTGCCCAGCCACTGGCGCAGCCTCTGGCTCGGGTTGAGCCAGCGCGATGCCGATCCGGGGCGCTTCCTCGAACGCTTGCTCGAAGGCTTGCAGCAATTCTGCCCGGCACTCGGCGGCCAGGCTCTGGGGCTTTTGAAGATGCGCCAGCGGCATCAACCCTTCGCCTTCGAAGAGTGGCTCGACGGCCTGCTTGATGAACTCGCGCTCTACCTGCAGCCGGACACGCCCTTGCTGCTGGTGCTGGACGACTACCACCTGGCCCAGGGGCCGGTGCTCGATCGTTGCCTGCAGTTCTTCCTCAACCATCTGCCGGCCGGGTTGGTCCTGCTGGTCACCAGCCGCCAGCGGCCCGATTGGCACTTGGCGCGCCTGCGCCTGTCACGGCAACTGGTCGAACTCAACGAGCAGGACCTGCGCCTGACCCCCGATGAAGCGTTGGCCGTGATCGGCCGCCAGCCCACCGGTTTGCGCGGCCAGGCCCTGGATAACCTGATCCAGCGCAGCGACGGTTGGGTGGCGGGGCTGCGTTTCTGGCAACTGGCGGCCAGCGAGTCCGGCGAGGACCACGCCTTGCCCCAGGCGCTGCATGGCGGCGAAGGACTGATCCGCGACTACCTGCTGGAGGAAGTCATCGACATCCTGCCGGCCCCCGTGCAGGCGTTTCTCTACGAGACTGCCTGCCAGGAGCGTTTCTGCGCCGAATTGTGCGACGCCCTGCGCGAGCGCCATGACAGCGGCGAGATCCTGAGCTACCTGCAGGCCCACCAGGTGTTCCTGGTGCCGCTCGACGAGCATGGGCTGTGGTTCCGCTATCACCACCTGTTCTCCGACCTGCTGCGCAGCCGGCAGGCCAGCGAGCCGCTGGCGGGGCTGCACCTGCGCGCCTGCCGCTGGTTCGAAGGGCAGGGTCTGCTGGACGAGGCGGTGGAGCAGGCCCTGCGCGCGGGCCATCTGGACGTGGCGGCGGACCTGGTACAGAGCCTGTCCGAGGAGCAACTGCTGGCGGAGCAGAATGTCGGCATGCTGCTGCGCTGGAAGATGGACCTGCCCGACAGCCTGTTGATCAGCACGCCCAGGCTGATCGTCCTGTACAGCTGGGCCCTGGGGTTGGCCTGCCAACTGGACGCCGCCGAGGAGCTGGCGGCCTACCTGAGCCGCTTCCTGCCCGCGCCGTCGGCCACCGCGCAGAAGTCGATGCTGGCCCAATGGTTGGCCCTGAGCGGGGTCATTGCCCGTGGCCGCGGCGATCGGGAGCGGACACTCGCTTACTGTGGCGAAGCGCTGCAGAGCCTGCCGAACAAACGCTACGGCCAGCGCCTGGTGTGCCTGTCGACCTTGTCGAACCTGGCCATCGCCGATGGCGATTTCTGGCGGGCGCGGGGCTGGAACCGCGAAGCACTCGAATTGGCGCAACGGGTCGGCAACCCGCTGTTCGAAGCCCTGGCCCATTACGATCGGGCGCGGGTACTGCACGCCCGCGGCGAGGTGCTGCGCGCCCTGGACGAAGTGCGCCAGGGATTGCAGCGGTTGCAGGGCCTTTCGGGGCAACGCCTGTATGCCGTGCGCGCGCGCCTGACCCTGTACGAGGGCTACTTGCTGGCGGCCCGCCTGCACTGTGCCCAGGGCCGTGCGCGCTTGCGCGCCGGGCTCAGCGAGGCGCGCAGCTGCCGCGACATCAGCGTCCTGATCGGGCATTGCGTGATCGCCTCGCTGGACGGTCGCGAAGGGCGTTTTGCCGAGGCGTTCTCGGAACTGGCCGAGGCGGAGCGGCTGATGCATATCTGGGACGTGCCGCCGATCTTCTACCTGGCCATGATTACCCTGGTGAAGTGCGAGCTCTGGTTGGCCCAGGGCCGAACGGACCTGGCCGAGTCCTGGCTGCTGCGCCTGGGGCAGACCTACGGTGGCGAGCAGCCTGCGGCCGCGCCGGAGTTCCACCCGCTGTTGCCGCTGCACATCGAATTGCAGCAGGCCTTGCTGGAACGGGTGCTGGCCCGCCCCGGTGATGCCGAAGCGCGGTTGCGCACGCTGGTCGAGCGGGGCCAGGCCAGCGGTGGCATGACGCTGGTGGTCAGCGCGCAGTGCCAATTGATCGCTCTGCTGCTGGCCGAGGGGCGTGACGCCGAAGCGGCCAGGTTGCTCGCACCTGCCCTGGAAGCGGCCCAGGGCGGTGCCCTGCAGGCCTTCCAACGCTTGATCGAAGAGCAGCCACACTGGCTGCGCGAGCAGTTGACGGGGCGTGCGGCCTGCCCGGCGCAGAGCGATCTGCTGGCCAATCTGCCGCAGGCCCTGGCTACCGGCGGCGGTGCCACCGAGGCCCTGAGCGGCCGCGAGTTTGCGGTGCTGGAACTGATCGCCCAGGGCTGTTCCAACCAGCAGATCAGCGAGCGCCTGTTCATCTCCCTGCACACGGTCAAGACCCACGCCAGCCATATCAACAGCAAGCTCGGTGTCGAGCGCCGCACCCAAGCGGTGGCCAGGGCCAAGTCCCTTGGTTTGCTGGTCTAGTGGCTTGGGGCGAGGTCGGCGGCTAAGATAGCGGCTTTAGGCCATCATTCGGCGTTACCTTCCGGGCTCATCTTTCCCGAACCGCTGCCGATACAGACCTCGGCGGTATGCATCGCCACGCGCCACTTCCCCACTTTTTTCAATACAGGTCGTGTTGATGCTGCAGTATGGGCAAAAAAGCTTTCTGATCGTCGACGACTTCACCGACTTCCGCACCTCGACCCGCTCGATGCTTCGCGAGCTGGGCGTGCGCGACGTCGACACCGCCGACAGTGGCGAACAGGCGCTGCGCATGTGCGGGCAGAAGCGCTATGACTTCATTCTCCAGGACTTTCACCTGGGGGACGGCAAGAAGAACGGCCAGCAGGTGCTCGAGGACCTGATCCTCGACAAGCTGATCAGCCATGAATGCGTGTTCATCATGGTCACCGCCGAAAGCAGCCAGTCCATCGTGCTCAGTGCCATCGAACACGAGCCCGACGCTTACCTGACCAAACCCTTCAACCGGGTCGGCCTGGCCCAGCGCCTGGAGAAGCTGACCCAGCGCAAGACGCTGCTCAAGCCCATTCTCCAAGCCCTTGATCGCGGGCGCCCGGCCGAAGTGCTCGCCGCTTGCGCCGAGCTGTGCAAGAAGGACCCGCGCTTCGCCCCGCTGTGCCTGCGCTATCGCGCCGATGCCTTGCGCGACCTCAACCGTTTCGAGGAGTTGGAGAAATTCCTCAAGAACATCCTCGCCAGCCGCCCGCAGCCCTGGGTCTACGCCGCGCTCGGCAGCCTGTTGCACAAACGCGGACAGAATGCCCAGGCCCAGGGTGTCTACGAGCAGGCCCTCAAGGCCTTCCCGATCATGCCCAACCTTTACGATGGCATGGCCGAGGTGCTGGTGGCCCAGGGCGAGACCCGGCGTGCCCAGCACATGCTCGAGGAGGCGGTGCGTCTGTCGCCGCTCGCCGTGCGCCGCCAGGCCGCGCTGGGCAAGCTGGCGCTGGACAACGCCGACTTCGAGAGTGCCTCCAAGGCCTTTCGCCATGCGGTGAACCAGGGGCAGAGTTCGCGCTACAAGGACGCCGAGAGTAATCTGGGGCTGGTCCAGGCGTTGATGAACAAGAACAGCGGCAACGGTCTCGATGCCCGTACCCGGGTCGAGATCAACACCGTGCTCAGCGAGGTGGCCAAGGAAAACGTCGAGGACCAGGGCCTGCAGGTGCGCGCGCGCCTGATGAAGGCCGCCAGCCTGCAGCAGGCCGGCGACCCGGAAACCGCCGCCAAGCTCACCGAGCAGGCCATGCAGCGCCTGGAGAAGATGGACCAGTTCTTCTCCGTGGAGGCGGCGCTGACGGTGGCCAAGCAGTTGCAGCAACTTGGCCAGGATGCGGCGGGTACCTCGATTCTCAAGGGTTGCGTGGAAACCTACGGCGACGACCCCAAGGTCATGCAGAGCGTCGCCAAGCTCACCGACGACCCGCTGGTGCTGGGGGCGGTGACCGAAGCCGTGGACCTCAACCGCCAGGGCGTGCGCAGCTACCAGGGCGGCCAGCTCAACGAAGCGCTGGGCATGTTCCGCAAGGCGTTGTCGTTGCAGCCGAAGAACATCAGCATCGCCCTGAACACCGCCCAGGCACTGCTGCGCATCGGCGGCGAGACGCCACCGCCGGCGCTGATGCAGGAGTGTCGCGACTGCCTCACCAGCGTGGCCGGCATTCCCGCCAGCGACAGTCGCTATGACCGTTACCGCAAACTGCACATCCGGGTCTTCGGCGCATGAACCAGGACAACCAGGGGCTGGACTTCTCCACGGTGATCGCCTCCACCGTGCACGACCTGAAAAACTCTCTTTCGGCGCTCACCCACGCCCACAGCCAGTGGCTGGCGCGCCCTGCCCGAAGAGTTGCGCGGCGGTATCGAGCAGGGCGTGGTGGAGCATGAACTCAGCCACCTGAACGGCATGCTCGTGCAGTTGCTGGGGCTGTACAAGCTGGGCGTCAACCAGTTGCCCATCTGCCCCGACTACCACGAACTGGACGACTTCATCGAGGCCCAGCTGGCGGCCCAGGAAGACGTGATCAAGCACCGCGACATCCTCGCCACCTGGCGTATCGAGACCGAAAGCCCGTTGGGTTTCTTCGACCGTGAGCTGGTCGCCTCGGTGGTGGCCAACGTGCTTACCAACGCCATCCGCTATGCTGGGCACGCCCTGCTGATCAGCATCGAGGAAGAGGGCGAGCAATTGGTGATCAGTGTCAACGACGATGGCGCCGGTTATCCACAGCGCATGCTCGAGCGCCAGCACGACTACGTGCAGGGCATCGATTCGCAGAGCGGCAGTACCGGACTGGGGTTGTACTTCGCCGCGCGAATTGCCGCGCTGCATGAGCGCAACGGCGTGCGCGGGCGGATCGAGATCGCCAATGGCGGTACGCTGGGGGGCGGCTTGTTCCGCTTGTACCTGCCTTGAACCGCAGCACGGCGTTGGCCGCCGTGCCGCCTCAGGCGCGAAGGGGCCGCGAAATGGCCGGTGCAGCCATCACTCGGCTGCTGCGCCTTCGAGCAGTTCGGCCAGCGCATCCGGCTGGCTCTTGAACGCCCGGGCGAACACGTCGCGGTTCTTGGCCATGTAGATACCGGCTTCCTCGACTTGCTGTTCGCTCAGCGACGGTACGGCTTTGTGCAGTACCTCGGCCAGGCGTTCGGCCAGTTCGAGCATCTTGTCGTGACGGTCTGCTTCGGCCTTATCCATGAACAAGCGCTCCGGGTCGCGGCTGCTGCGGTACACCACTTCGACGGCCATTCATCACCTCTGTGCCTTTTTGCTGATGGGGTTGCGGATAACTGTATTTTTATACAGTACATCGCCAGGCCATCACCCTGCAACCGCAATGATGGCCCGGCAAACTGAAAATCAGCGTAGCCCACAGGTGCCCTGCGGCAATCGGCCGCCTTCCAAGACAGGGGCCGTGGCCCTTTAACTGCATGGCACAAGACCTTCAGCCGTATCTAGGAATCGAACATCGTGAACATCAAATGGGCAGAAAGACTGCGCAAGGGCCTGCACGGCTCCGCCGACTCGCTGGGCAACCTGTGCGTGGAAGCCTTCCACTACCTGGCGCTGTTCGGCATCGGCGCGATCACCGCCTATGCGGCGGTGGTGACCTTCCTGGACATGCTGGGCAAGGGCGGGGTCAGCGTCGATGACATCCTGCTGCTGTTCATCTACCTGGAGCTGGGGGCGATGGTGGGGATCTACTTCAAGACCAACCACATGCCGATCCGCTTCCTGCTCTACGTGGCGATCACTGCATTGACCCGCCTGCTGATCGGCGACGTCTCGCACCACAAGGCGCCGGATGTCGGGCTGCTGTACGTGTGTGGCGGCATCCTGCTGCTGGCCTTCGCCATCCTGGTGGTGCGCTACGCCTCCTACCGCTACCCGTCGACCAAGGCGCTGGATGCCAGCGGCAAGGAAGTGGACGAGAGCAAGTAGCCCTCAGTTGGCAATGCCGGCGGCGGGAAAGCGCTGTTCGCCATGCCAGGTGCGGGTCAGGGCCGCCAGCACCTCAAGTGGGTTCTGCCCCAGCTCGATGGCCAGGCCCAGGCGGATGCTGTCGATGACCCGCTGCAGGCGCACCGGATCGTTGCGCTGGGCCTGGCTGATCAGGCGCCTGGCGACCACGCCGCTGTCGTCGGACAGGGTCAGCATGATGCTGCCGTCCAGGCGCTCGATGCTCAGGTTGACCCGGTATTCGGGGGCGAAGGCGGCGCTGATCTGGTCGAAAGGGTTGTTCATGGTCGGTCCTGCACTGAATGACTGCAGGGGTTGACCGGGGCAAGGGTGGGTTGGTTCAGGCCCGCTGATCGGCACGCAATGAAAACGCCCGGCGCAAGGCCGGGCGTTTTCATTGGACACATTCGAGTGTCAGGCGTCTGGATCGCTCTGCTCCAGGATAGCGCGCTTGCTGCGCAGCTTACCGTAGAAGTGTTCCAGCGCGTGGTTCAGCTTGCTGGCGGCGCCATCGACGGCATGTTCCAGCGAAGTGGCGGTGTGGGTCACGGAAATCGGCTGGTGGCCTTTGGGGCGAGCCTCCATCTGGCAGCGTTTGTCGTGCGGTCCGGGCTTGGCGCCGTTGTCGTCGCGCAAGTGGACTTCGATACGGGTGAGGTCGTCCTCGTAACGTTCGAGGCTGCTCTGCAGTGTGCTGCGGACCCACTCGTTCAAGCGGACGTTGCCTTGGATCTGGTTGCTGCTGTTGACCTGGATTTGCATGATTCAATCCTTATTCAGCTTGCTCGCGAGAGGCGTGCCTAGGCCACTGAGGGCGTTGGGTTTTCTGCGCCTCTTGACTCTAAAGTCAGGCAACCGCCGGACGAATTCAAGCCCTTTTGCAAAATAAATTTCCTGTTGCAAATCGGCCCGCTCGCAGCGATACCTGCCGATCACTGCAATCAATGATGCTGTGACACGCACCTGGTGGCCCCTAAGCTCGGGCGCATCCATCTCATCCCTCGGGAGCGCCGCATGTCCAGCAACCCTCTGTTCCAGCCTTTCACCCTCGGCTCCCTCGACTTGCCGACCCGCGTGGTCATGGCGCCGATGACCCGTACCTTCTGCCCCGGCGGCGTGCCCCACGACGGCGTGGTCGAGTACTACCGCCGCCGTGCCGCCGCCGGTGTCGGCCTGATCATCACCGAGGGCACCACGGTCGGGCACAAGGCCGCCAACGGCTACCCCAACGTGCCGTGTTTCCACGGTGAGGATGCCCTGGCCGGCTGGAAGCGCGTGGTCGAGGCCGTGCATGCCGAGGGCGGGCGCATCGTGCCGCAGCTGTGGCACGTGGGCAGTGTGCGCCGCCTGGGTACCGAGCCGGACGCCGCGGTTCCGGGCTATGGCCCGAGCGGCAAGGAAAAGGACGGCCAGGTGCTGGTCCACGGCATGAGCCGGGAGGATATCCGCGAGGTGATCGCCGCCTTCGCCCAGGCGGCGCGCGATGCCCAGGCCATCGGCATGGACGGCGTGGAGATCCATGGCGCTCACGGCTACCTGATCGACCAGTTCTTCTGGGACGCCAGCAATCGTCGCGATGACGAGTACGGCGGTGACCTGGCCGGGCGCTCGCGTTTCGCCATCGAACTGATCCAGGCCGTGCGCGCGGCCGTCGGCCCGGACTTTCCGATCATCCTGCGTTTCTCGCAATGGAAGCAGCAGGACTACAGCGCGCGCCTGGTGCAAACCCCCGAGGCCCTGGCAGCGTTCCTCAAGCCCTTGTCCGAGGCCGGCGTGGATATCTTCCACTGCTCCACCCGGCGCTTCTGGGAGCCGGAATTCGAGGGCAGCGAGCTGAACCTCGCCGGCTGGACCCGCCAGCTCACCGGCAAGCCGACCATCACCGTGGGCAGTGTCGGCCTGGACGGCGAGTTCCTGCAGTTCATGGTGGCCACCGACAAGGTGGCCAAGCCCGCCAGCCTCGAAGGGCTGTTGCGCCGCTTGCAGGACCAGGAGTTCGACCTGGTGGCCGTGGGTCGCGCCCTGCTGGTGGATGCCGAGTGGGCGCGCAAAGTGCGGGACGGGCGTGAGGACGATGTGCTGCCGTTCAGCCGTGAGGCGCTGACGACCCTGGCTTGATCACCAGCGGCGGAGCCTGTTCGCGGGCAGCATGCGGCTCGCGGCAGGCGCCGTACAAGTAGCCCTCGAACTGCTCGACGATCGCCAGCCAGCCCTGGCGGCTGGCGTGTTGGCGGGCATTGAGGCGCACCCGGCGCAGGGTTTCGCCTTCCTCCAGCAACCAGCAGGCGGCGTCGATGAACGCCGCCTGGTCCCCCGGCATGGCCAGGGCGCCGCTGTGGCCGTGGCGGATATGCTGGGCGGCGGCGGCCTCGTCGTAGGCGACCACGGCCAGGCCCGAGGCGAGCGCCTCGAGCACGACGTTGCCGAAGGTTTCGGTCAGGCTCGGGAACAGGAACAGGTCGCCGCTGGCGTAGTGCTCGGCCAGCACCTCGCCGCGCTGTGCGCCACAGAACATGGCATTGGGCAGTTGCTGTTCGAGCTGGCCACGCATCGGGCCATCGCCGACGATCACCAGGCGCAGCCGCCGCTGCGGATAGGCCTTGCCCAGGGCCTCCATGCAAGGGCGCAGCAGGGCCAGGTTCTTCTCTGCGGCCAGGCGCCCGACATGCAGCACGGCAATGTCATCCACACCCAGCCCCCACTGCTCGCGCAGGGCCTGATTGCGCCGTGCCGGGTTGAACAGGCTGGCGTCGACCCCGCGGGCCATCAGGCCGAGCCGTTCGAAGCCGCGGCGCTCCAGCTCCAGGCGCTGGCTGGCGCTGGGCACCAGGGTGATGGCGGTGCGCCGGTGGAACCAGCGCAGGTAGTGGGTGAGCAGTCGTGACAGCAGGCCCAGGCCATATTGTCCCGAATACTGCGGGAAGTTGGTGTGAAAGCCGCTGACCACCGCCACGCCCAGGCGCCGGGCGGCGCGCAGGGCGCTCAGGCCCAACGGGCCTTCGGTGGCGATGTACAGCACATCCGGGCGTTGCCGGCGCCAGCGGCGCCACAGCTTGTGCATCGACACCTCGCCCCACTGCAGGCCAGGGTAGCCCGGCAATGGCCAACCCCGGCACAGCAGCAGGGTTTCGTCGTTGCCGGTCCCGTTGTCGGTGGCCTGGCGCGGGCGGATCAGCTCCACCTGGTGGCCGCGCAGGCGCAGCCCTTCGCTGAGGCGGCCAAGGGTGTTGGCCACGCCATTGATCTCGGGTGGGAAGGTTTCGCTGACCAGGGTGATACGCAGGGACGGTGTGCTCATGGGGAAAAGTCTGGGCCGCCCCCGTTGCGCCCATGTGACGTCTTTGTGACGTGCGTATGACGCCTGATTTCCGGCACTTGCACCCGTTTGAATATTTCCTTGCAACGCACTCAAGAACTCTTGTCACGCAGCCGATGCAGAGGCATTCGACTACAGGAATTCGCTCCGGGAGAGCGGCCATGTTCAACAGCAAACTGAAGAAAGAAATCCAGCAACTGCGCGAAGAGCTGATGTCCATCGAGCAGGTCAAGAACAGCCTCGACAGCGAGATGCTGGTGCTCCAGCTCGACCCCCAGGGGCGCATCGAGTCGGTAAACAACAACTTCGAGGCCGAGATGGGCTATCGCGCCGAGCAACTGATCGGGCGCAACATCGAAGAGATCGTGCCGGCGCATGTGAAGAAGCTCGATTTCTACCAGCGCATGAAGCACGCCATCACCCGTGGCGAGCACCTCAACGGCGCCTTCCGTCTGCTGCGCGGCAACGGTGACGAGGCCTGGCTGCGTTCGATCCTGCAACCGGTCAAGGACAGCCAGGGGCGTATCAAGTACTTCTCCCTGCACTCCAGCGACCTGACCCGCACCATCGAGACTTCCCGCGAGCACGAGAGCCTGATCAAGGCGCTGATGCGCTCCACCGCGGTGATCGAGTTCAACCTCGAAGGCCAGGTGCTGACCGCCAACGACCGTTTCCTGCAGACCATGGGCTACAGCCTGGAGCAGATCCGTGGCAAGTATCACCGGATTTTCTGCGAGCCGGAGGAGGCCAACTCGGCGGCCTACCAGGAGTTCTGGAACCGGCTGCGCCGTGGCGAGTTCGTCGCCGAGCGTTTCAAGCGCATCGATGCCCATGGCCGCGTGGTCTGGCTGGAGGCTTCGTACAACCCGATCATCGACGCCCATGACGTGCTGTACAAGGTGGTCAAGTTCGCCACCGTGATCACCGATCAGGTCAACCAGGAGCTGGCCGTGGCCCAGGCCGCCGACATCGCCTACACCACCTCGCTGGAGACCGACGACAGCGCGCGCAAGGCCACCGACGTGGTGACCCAGACCGTCGAGGTGATGCGTGGCCTGGAAGGCTCGATGCAGGACGCCGCCGATGGCATCCAGGCGCTGGACAAGCAGTCGAAGGTGATCGGCGCGATCATCAAGACCATCAGCGACATCGCCGGGCAGACCAACCTGCTGGCGCTCAACGCCGCCATCGAGGCCGCCCGCGCCGGCGAGCAGGGGCGTGGCTTTGCCGTGGTCGCCGACGAAGTGCGCCAGCTGGCCTCGCGCACCAGCAGCGCCACCGAGGAGATCGCCAAGGTGGTGCAGCAGAACGAACAGCTGGCCCAGGCCGCGGTGGACATCATCGACACCAGCAAGCGTCAGGCCGAGCAGGGCCTGGCCCTGGCCGCCGATACTGGCGGGGTGATCGTCGAGATCCAGGAAGGGGCGAAGAAGGTGGTGGATGCGGTGGGGCAGTTTTCCAGCCAGTTGAGCCACTGATTGGCTTCACACCGCCTGTGTAGGAGCGGCCTTGTGCCGCGAAAGGGCCGCAAAGCGGCCCCGGCGATCTCAGCTTGACGCATGAACCCTGGGGCGCTTCGCACCCTTTCGCGGCACAAGGCCGCTCCTACAGGATTGTGGGCGCTCAGGTGCGCTCACGCACCCAGAACAGCGTCGCCCCGGCCACCGCCGCCGGCATCATCAGCACGTTGACCCCCGGAATCATCAACGCGAGATAAGTGATCCCGCCAAAGCCCATCGACTGCCAGCGCTTCTGCCGCAGCCAGGCGAGCATGTCCTGCCAGCTCATCTTGTTGTTGTCCGCCGGGTAGTCGATGTACTGGATGGCCATCATCCAGATGCCGAACACCAACCACAGCGGCGCGGCGATCACGTTCACCACCGGGATGAACGAGAGGATGAACAGGCCGATGGCCCGCGGCAGGAAATAGCCCAGCTTGCGCATCTCGCGGCTGAGGGTGCGTGGCACCATGGCTACCAGCTCGGCCCAGCTGAAGGGCGGGAAGTTGTCCTGGCCACGCACCACCACCTCGACCTTTTCCGCCAGGAAACCGTTGAACGGCGCGGCGATGATGTTGGCCAGCAGGGTGAAGGTGAAGAACACCATCAACAGCACCAGGGCGACGAACAGCGGCCACAGGATGTAGGTGAGGAAACTCAGCCAGTCGGGCAGGGTGGGCATCAGCGTATCGACCCACAGGCTGAACTGATGGCCGGCGAAGTAGATCAGGCCGCCGAACAGCAGCAGGTTGACCGCCAGGGGCAGCAGCACGAACAGGCGCAGGCTCGGGCTCAGGATCAGTTTCAGGCCTTCACGCAGGTACTGCGGGCCGGAAAGGACGGGGGCTTGCATCGGAATGCTCCGCTTGAGGAAAACGCGCTGACCTTACCGAGTTTGGCGCGCCGACGGAAGGAGCCGCACCTCTGGGAAACGGCGTGTAACAAAGCACTGGGACAATGGTTGTCGGATAGAGACTGTCTATAAGGTGGATTGTCGAAGGATATTTCCTTAATCTCTGCGGCCTCGCTACAGTGCGCTCAACTTTTTCGGTTTTGGACCAACGCGTTGTAGCCTTCCCCAAGTGCTGCGTGGGTCCCTTTTAATTCCAGCTGGCGCAACCGGCACCTAGATGCTGGACCCGTGCGGCCCGCTCGACAGGAGTTCGACATGTCTGAAGTACGTCATTCGCGCGTCATCATTCTCGGTTCCGGCCCTGCCGGTTACAGCGCCGCGGTGTACGCCGCCCGCGCCAACCTCAAGCCGCTGCTGATCACCGGCATGCAGGCCGGCGGCCAGCTGACCACCACCACCGAAGTCGACAACTGGCCGGGCGACCCCCACGGCCTGACCGGCCCGGCCCTGATGCAGCGCATGCAAGAGCACGCCGAGCGCTTCGAGACCGAGATCGTCTTCGACCACATCAACGCCGTCGACCTGGCCAACAAGCCGTTCACCCTGCAGGGTGACAGCGGCACCTACACCTGCGACGCGCTGATCGTCGCCACCGGTGCCAGCGCCCGCTACCTGGGCCTGCCGTCGGAAGAAACCTTCATGGGCAAGGGCGTTTCGGCCTGCGCCACCTGCGACGGTTTCTTCTACCGCAACAAGCCGGTCGCCGTGGTCGGTGGCGGCAACACCGCAGTGGAAGAAGCACTGTACCTGGCCAACATCGCCAGCAAGGTGACCCTGGTCCACCGCCGCGACACCTTCCGCGCCGAGAAGATCCTGATCGACAAGCTGCACGCCCGTGTCGCCGAAGGCAAGATCGAGCTCAAGCTCAACGCCACCCTGGACGAAGTGCTGGGTGACAACATGGGCGTGACCGGTGCGCGCCTGAAGAACAACGACGGCAGCTTCGACGAAATCAAGGTCGACGGCGTGTTCATCGCCATCGGCCACACTCCGAACACCTCGCTGTTCGAAGGCCAGCTGACCTTGAAGGACGGCTACCTGGTGGTCCACGGCGGCCGTGAAGGCAATGCCACCGCCACCAACGTCGAGGGCGTGTTCGCCGCCGGCGACGTGGCCGACCACGTCTACCGCCAGGCCATCACCTCGGCCGGCGCCGGCTGCATGGCG
Organism: Pseudomonas sp. TE31087; assembly: GCF_057284075.1. Classification (NCBI taxonomy): domain Bacteria; kingdom Pseudomonadati; phylum Pseudomonadota; class Gammaproteobacteria; order Pseudomonadales; family Pseudomonadaceae; genus Pseudomonas; species Pseudomonas sp. TE31087. The sequence goes on along the minus strand of NZ_JBXVNN010000001.1, from coordinate 3,312,981 downwards.
GCCCTGGACGTCGAGCGTTACCTGGACGGCCTGGCCAACGCCTGAGTCGGTACCACAGTATGAAAAAACCGGCCTTCTGGCCGGTTTTTTCATGCCTTGAATCTGCTGTGCCTTGACTGGCCTCTTCGCGGGTAAACCCGCTCCCACAGGGGGCACCGCATTTCTGTGGGCGCGGGTTTACCCGCGAAGAGGCCAGTCAAGGCGCCAAGTCTCTTAAAGGCTCAGGCGCATCGACAGGTCCACCGCCTTCACATCCTTGGTCATCGCGCCGATGGAGATGTAGTCCACCCCCGTCTCGGCGATCACCCGCAGGGTGGTCTCGTTGACGCCGCCGCTGGCCTCCAGCTTGGCCTTGCCGGCGGTGATGCGCACCGCTTCGCGCATCTCGTCCAGGGTCAGCTCGTCGAGCATGACGATATCGGCCCCGGCCGCCAGCGCCTGGCGCAGTTCGTCCAGGCTTTCCACCTCGATCTCCACCGGCTTGCCCGGAGCGATGCGGTGCGCCGCCGCCACGGCCTCGGCCACGCCACCGCTGGCGGCGATATGGTTTTCCTTGATCAGGAAGGCGTCGTACAGGCCGATGCGATGGTTGTGGCAGCCGCCGCAGGTGACCGCGTACTTCTGCGCCAGGCGCAGGCCGGGCAGGGTCTTGCGGGTGTCGAGCAGACGCACCTGGGTGCCTTCCACCAGGTCGGCCAGGAAGCGCGCGCGGGTGGCCACGCCCGAGAGCATCTGCAGGAAGTTCAGCGCCGAGCGTTCGCCGCTGAGCAGCGAGCGCGCCGGGCCTTCGAGGTGGAACAGCACCTGGTTGGCCGTGGCCCGCTCGCCGTCGGCCACCTGCCAGTGCACCGCCACCCGTGGGTCGAGCTGGCGGAATACCGTATCGACCCAGGCGGTGCCGGCGATCACGCAGTCCTCGCGGGTGATGATGGTCGCCTTGGCCAGGCGCTCGGCCGGGATCAGCTGGGCGGTGATGTCGCCGCTGCCGATGTCCTCGAGCAGCGCGCGGCGCACGTTGGCTTCGATTTCGGCAGTCAGGTCGGCGAGGCGTAGGTTCGGCATGGTCGGCTCCACAAGCTAGGTGCCGGCGATTATAGGGCAGGGGGGCTGCGTGTACAGCTGCCGGGCCGATGACCTTTGGTCAGGCGGTTTGAGCATTCTTGCGAACGCACTGTCAGTTGAGGCGTGCGAAAGGCGTGCTGGCAGCTATCAGTGTTTTCACTGATAATAGCGCCCAGTATTTGGCGTCATAGCTTTGACGATTCCCTTCCAGTCGAACAACGTAACATCCAGCAAGGAGTCCGGGATGCATGATGAAGGCAAGGTGGTGCCCCTGGCGGCTGCCATCGACCGGGGTGCGCGCGCGCCCTCGCCATGCCTTCCCGTGCTGCTCCTGCAGGTGCGCGACAAGGCTGCCCTGCAATTGCGCCAGGGCTTGCAGGCGCTGTTCGACAATGCCGACGACACCCTGTTCGAAATGGCCGACAAGGCCAGTGGTCGCCTCGATCAGAACCTCTACTTCGAAGCCATGCGCGACCTGCGCCTCAAGCGCAAGAGTATTGAACGAGGTTTCCTCGACACTTTCTACGAGGCCTTCGCCCGCATCGGCCAGGGCGACGGGCTCGAGTCCCTGATCAGGGCGCAGACGCAGGACAAGCCGTCGCTGGAGCGCTCGGTGGCCGTGCAGGCCATGGTCGATCGGGTGCTGTCCCGCGACGGCTTCCTGTTGGAGCAGTTGAACCTGCGCTTCTCCACGCTGCTGGAGTTGCCGCTGGCCAGCGCAGGCAATCCCCTGGGCCCCGGCAACCTGTGTGGCTATTTCCTGGACGCCGGGCGCAACCTGGGAGTCGGCGCCCGCGTCAAGATGGTGCTGCTCAAGCTGTTCGAGCGCTACGTGCTGCGTGACCTCGACCTGCTCTACGGCGAGGCCAGCCAGTTGCTCGCCAGCGCCGGTGTACTGCCGCAGCTGATGCCCGCCCCGCCGGCGCCGCGCCGAGGACCGGCGCAGCATCGCCCGGCGCGTCCCGGCCAGCCCGGCGCTGGGCGGCTTGTCCGACTCCGCCGGCCAGGCGTTCTTCGCCTCGGTGCAGACGCTGCTGGCGCCGGTGCGCGGGCGTGTCGCGCCGCGGTTACAGGCGGCCGGATCCGCGCAGCCGACCAGCACCGGCGACCTGCTGCGCCTGCTCACCCACCTGCAGCACTATGTGCCGGCCCCCGGCGAGCCGGATGACTTCAACCTCGGCCAGCAGCTGGAGCAGCTGTTGCTGCGGGTCAGCGTGCGCAGTGGCACGCGGCGGCGGATCGCCACCGACGACGAGGACACGATCAACCTGGTCGACCTGCTGTTCACCTACATCCAGGGCGACGACAACCTGCCGGCCAGCCTGCGGGCGCTGATCGTCCGCCTGCATATCCCGGTGCTCAAGGTCGCGCTGATCGACAAGGGCATGTTCAGCCGCGCCAGCCACCCGGCGCGCCGCCTGCTCAACGAGATCGCCGCCGTGGCCATCGGCTGGGAGAGCGATGCCGAGGGGCTGCGCGACAGCTTGCACCTGCGGGTCGAGCGCATCGTCCAGCGCCTGCTCAATGACTTTTCCGACGACTGTGCAGTGTTCAACGAACTGCTCGATGAGTTTCTCGCCTTCAGCCAGGACGAGCGCCGGCGCAACGAACTCCTCGAACAGCGCACCCGCGACGCCGAGGAGGGGCGTGCCCGTGCCTTGCAGGCCCGCCAGCGGGTACAGCAGGAGTTGAACGACCGCCTGCATGGCCGGGTACTGCCGCAGGTGGTGGTGCAGATGCTGGTGCAGTCCTGGAGCCAGGTGCTGCTGCTGGCCTGGCTGAAGCAGGGCGAGGCCTCGGCGGCCTGGGCCGATGCCCTGGCGACGGTGGACGACCTGCTGGTCAGCATTGCCCCGTACCGTGAGCCGCAGCGCCTGCTGGAGCAGGTGCCGGGCCTGCTCAAGGCCTTGCGCGACGGCCTGGCGGGGGTGGCGCTGGACTCTGCTGCCACTCGTGATTTCTTCCTGCAACTGGAAAAACTGCACCTGCGTGCCTGCGGTGGCACGCCGGAGCCGGACGCCGCATTGGATGAAGTGTGGCTGGAGGAGGCTATCGTGCTGGCGGTCAGCGATGAGTCCGCCCTTGCCCCTGGCCTGCCGCTCGATGACCAGGAGCCGGCATTGCGCCAGGTGCAGCGCCTGCAGGTCGGCACCTGGGTCGAAGTGATGGACGACGACGAGCCGCTGCGTTGCAAGCTGGTGGCGCGCATCGACAGCAATGATCGCCTGGTCTTCACCAACCGCACCGGCATGAAGGTGCGCGAATGGAACCGCATGGGCCTGGCCCTGGCGCTGCGCCGTGGCGAGGTGCGCCTGCTGGACGACGGCCTGCTGTTCGAGCGGGCGCTGGAAGCAGTGCTGGAGCAGTTGCGCGGGCAGCAGGCCCAACAGAGCTGAATTTCCCTACACAATCATTTACATGCAAGCACCGGCCGGCCACGGCATACTGGGCACCTGTCTCGGGCGTCATTTCAGGATCTGCACCATGCAATTGGACCGTGCGACCGGCTGGTTCAGCGGCGTTAGCCACTGCCCCTCGCCGAACTTCAACGCCCGCCCCGAGGGCGAGGCCATCGCGCTGCTGGTCATCCACAACATCAGCCTGCCACCGGCCTGCTTCGGCACCGGCAAGGTGCAGCAGTTCTTCCAGAACCGCCTGGACCCGAACGAGCATCCTTATTTCGCCACCATCAACCACCTGACTGTCTCGGCGCACCTGTTCGTCGAGCGCGATGGTGCGGTGACCCAGTTCGTTTCGTTGCTCGACCGCGCCTGGCATGCCGGCGTGTCGCGCTTCGGCGAGCGCGAGGGCTGCAACGATTTTTCCATCGGCATCGAACTGGAGGGCACCGACGAGCTGCCCTACACCGATGCCCAGTACGCCACCCTGGAGCGCCTGACCCGCGAGATCCGCGCGGCATGGCCTGTGATCGACGCCCAGCGCATCTGTGGCCACAGCGACATCGCCCCGCAGCGCAAGACCGATCCGGGCCCGGCCTTCGACTGGCCGCGCTACCGGGCCGCGCTGCAACGCAACGAGGACAAGGCATGAGTTTTCTGGTGTTGGTGCTGGCGCTGTGGGTCGAGAAGTTCTCGGCCTTGCGCCAGCGGTTGCAGCGCGACGGCTTCTACCTGGGCGAGCTGGTGCGCCTGGAGCGCAGCGGCAAGGTCCACCCCTGGTGGACGCTGGGCATCCTGGTCCTGGCGCCGGTGGCGCTGCTCGCGCTCTTGCTGCATGTGCTGGAGCCGGTGGCCTACGGTCTGCTGGCGTTGCCGGTGCACCTGCTGGTGCTGGTCTACAGCCTCGGCCGAGGCGATGTGAAGGCGGCGCTCGGGCCGTTTCGCGACGCCTGGCGCCGCGGTGACGACCAGGCTGCGCTGCATGTGGCCGAACGCGACCTGGGGCTGGCTGCCGACGATGCCCAGAGCCTGATCAAGCGGGTCCAGGGCCACCTGCTGTGGCAGGCCTACCAGAGCTTCTTCGCGGTGATCTTCTGGTACTTCCTGCTCGGCCCGGGGGCGGCGCTGGCCTACCGCCTGCTGGCGCTGACCATGGACCACAGCCGCCAGCCGGCGCTGCAAACCCTGGCCGGGCAATTGCGTCATGCCATGGACTGGCTGCCGGTGCGGGTGATGACGGTGAGCTTTGCCCTGGTCGGCAACTTCGTCGCGGTGACCCGGGTGATGTTGCACGAGCTGCTCGACTGGCATGTCAGCGCCGGGCACCTGGTGGCTAAAGTCGGCCGGGTGGCCGACGATATTCCCGAGGAGGAAGACCGCCAGCGTGGCCTGGAGCGCCTGGACAGCCTGTGGGAGCTGCTGCTGCGCTGCGCCGTGTTGTGGTATGCCTGCTTCGCCCTGTGGACCGTGCTGGTCTGAAAACTTTCATCACCTTCTTGTAGGAGCGGCTTCAGCCGCGATCACCCGCGAAGCGGGTGCCAGACTCCGCGGTGCCCGCATCGCGGCTAAAGCCGCTCCTACCGAACCGCGCTTAACCATAAGTTACAAACCTTGATTCCAATCTGCGCTATACAAAGCCACTGGCCCTAGATGGCCTTGTGCTACCCCGCAGAACAACAAGAATTCAAGGAGGTGACCTGTGAAGCGTCTGCTCTATCCGGCCATCGCACTGATGAACCGGCTGAGCTTCGGCATGAAGTTCAGCCTGATCAGCGTCCTGTTCTTCCTGCCCATGCTGGTCACCAGTTTTTACCTGGTCCGCGACGCCTATAACCAGCTGCAGGCCACCCGCGGCGAACTGCAGGGGCTGGCGCCGCTGTCCGAAAGCCTGGCCTTGCGCGGCGACCTGGAGACCCTGGGCAACCTGCTGCAGATCAACGCTGTGCTGGGCCAGTCGGGCCAGGCCGGCGATGTGGAAAGCCGCATCGGTGCCCTGCAGGACAAGGTCCAGGCCCGGCTCGATGGCCTCAAGGGCAGCGACCCGGCGCTCGAGGCCAAGCGTGCCGAGCTGGCCGAGGCCTTTGCCCGCGCCCGTGAGGAAAGCTCGCTGCAGAACAAGGCGGCGCTGTTCGACAAGTTGCTGGCCCAGGCCCAAGTGCTGGGCAAGCTGGTCGCCAGCCAGTCGGGCTTGAACCAGGACAGCCAGGCTTCGGTGCGCCAGCTGAGCGAACTGGTCGGCAACGCCACGGCGCAGGTCACCCAGGCCCTGGGCGAAGGCCGGGCGATGGGCGCGGTGGCCCTCGGTCGCGGTTTCATGGATTCCTCGGGCAGCGCGCGCTTCGAAGACCTGCTGCAGCGCCTGGAGCGGCTGTCCGCCGACTATGCCATCCGTCTCGACGATGTCCTGGCCAGCGATGCCGGGCTCAGGGCCGCGCTGGCCAGCGATGCCCAGGCCAGCCAGGCCACGGTCAAGCAGGCCGCGACCCTGTTCGAGGACCAGGTGGTGGTGGCCGAGACCCTGGATGCGCCCTGGGCCGGCTTCTACCAGCAGACCAGCGACCTGATGGCGCAGACCTACCGCTTCAACGATGCCGTCCTTGCCCACCTGCACGGCCAGCTGGAGGAGCGCCTGGGCGAGCACCGCCTGCGCACGATCGCGCTGGTCGCGGCCCTGGCCACGGTGTTCGCGCTGATCATCTACCTGTACGGCGGCTTCTACGTATCCACCCGGGAAACCCTCGGCAACCTGGGCAACGCCATGGACAAGGTGGCCGCCGGCGACATGACCATCAGCTTCAAGGCTAACAGCCAGGACGAACTGGGCGAGTTGGGGCGTGGCTTCAACGAGACGGTACGGCGCATTCGCGGGCTGATCGAGCAGGTCGGCAAGACCGTGACCACGGTGGAGGAGCAGGCCGGGCAGGTGCTGTCGGTGTCGAGCCGCAGCAACCAGGCGGTCAGCGGCCAGCGCGAGCAGATCGAGCAGGTGGCCACGGCGATGAACCAGATGAGCGCCACCGCGCAGGAGGTTGCCCGCAGCGCCGCCCTGGCCGCCGAAGGCGCGCAGCGGGTCAACCACGAGAGCGCCTCGGGCCGCGACCTGGTGGAAAGCCAGCAGGGCAGCATCGCCCGCCTGGCCGGCGAGATCGACCAGAGCGTGGCGGCGGTGAACCAGCTGGCGGGCGACAGCCAGGCCATCGGCCGGGTGCTGGAAGTGATCCGCAGCATCGCCGAGCAGACCAACCTGCTGGCCCTCAACGCCGCCATCGAGGCGGCCCGGGCCGGCGAGCAGGGCAGGGGCTTCGCCGTGGTCGCCGACGAAGTGCGGACCCTGGCCCGGCGCACCCAGGACTCCACCGAAGAGATCGCGCAGATGATCCAGCGCCTGCAGGATGGCGTGGGCGCGGCGGTGCGGGTGATGGGCAGCAGCCACCAGATGGCCGCCGGTACCGTGGACGAGGCGCGCCAGGTGCAACAGGCGCTGGGCAATATCCTTGGCGCGGTGGGCGGGATCGTCGAGCAGAACCAGCAGATCGCCGCCGCCGTCGAGCAGCAGACCGCCGTGGCCCACGACATCGACCAGAACATCGTGGCGATCAACCGCGCGGCGCAGGACACCACCGAGGGCGCCTGCCAGACCGAGGACGCCAGCCGGGCGTTGTCGGCGCAGGTGGTGGAGCTCAAGCGGTTGATCGGGGCGTTCAGGGTCTGATCGAGGGCAGCGTGAAGCCCGTGTAGGAGCGGCCTTGCGCCGCGAAAGGGCCGCAACGCGGCCCCAGCGATCTTTGCGTCAACACTGAAATCCTGGGGCTGCTACGCAGCCCTATCGCGGCGCAAGGTCGCTCCTACAGGGACCGCGTCGGTCTACCAGACAAACACCTCGCAGGCATTGCGACTGCTGGCCTCGGCCAGCAGCCCCGGCTCGATCCCCATGACTTCGGCCAGCGCCCCGGCAATCTCGGGTAGATGCTCCGGGCTGTTGCGCTGCCCCGGGAACATCGCCGGCGCCATGTCCGGCGCGTCGGTCTCCAGCACCACGCTGTCCAGCGGTAGCCTTGGCAGGGTCTTGCGCAGGCGCAACGCCTGGGGCCAGGTGCCGGCACCGCCGAGTCCTAGCTTGAAGCCGAGCTTGATGTATTCCCGCGCCTCTTCGTAGCTGCCGGCAAAGGCATGGATGATCCCCGCCCGCGCCGGCTTGTAGCGCTTGAGCGTGGCGATTACCTGGGCGTGGCTGCGGCGCACGTGCAGCAGTGACGGCAGTTCGAAGTCGCAGGCCAGTTGCAGCTGGGCTTCGAACAATGCCTGCTGGCGCGTCGGGTCCAGTTCGGGCAGGTAGAAGTCCAGGCCGAACTCACCCACCGCGCACAGCCGCGGATCGCCGCGCAGGCGTTCCAGCCAGTCGCGTAGCTGCGCCAGGTGTTCGGGGCGGTGCTGCTCAAGGTAGATCGGGTGCAGCCCCAGCGCCGCGTACACGCCTTGGTTGGCGCAGGCCAGGTCCCAGACCCGCTGGAAATTGTCCTGGTACACCCCCAGCACCACCACGCGCTCCACCCCGCGCGCCGCCGCGTTGGCCAGCAGGCGCGGGCGGTCGGCGTCGAAGTCGGGGAAGTCGAGGTGGGTGTGGGTGTCGATCAGGCGCATGTTCAGGCCTTGGCGATCCGTTGCTTGAAGGTGCGGCCGATGGCGTGCACGCCGGGCTCGTAGCGCTTGTCCTCGATGGCGGCCAGGGCCAGTTCCAGCGCGGTGGCGGCGATCAGGCCGTGCTGCTGGGCCATGGCGTTGACCGGCAGCGGCAGGAAGTCGAGCAGCTGGTTGTCGCCGAAGGTGCCCAGTTGCAGCTCGCGGGATCCCTCAGGGCGCGCCTGGAGCGTGTCGAACACACCCTGCAGCAGCACGTAGGAGGTGGTCACCAGAGCATCCGGCAGACCGCCCAGTTCGTCGATCAGTTGCTGCATCAGGCGCTGGCCGCATTCACGGCTGAAGGCCTCGCCCTGGTAGCGGCGCACGTCGCCGTCGAAGCCTTGCAGGGCCTCGTCGAAGCCACCGGCGCGGGCCTGGCTCACCGACAGCTCGGGGCGCGCGCCAATCAGGGCGATGCTGCGCGGGCGGGTTTTCAAAAGGCTCTGGGCCAGCTGGCGGCTGGCGTCGCGGTCGTCGCTGATCACCGAGCAGAAATGCGCCGGGTCCAGGCGTCGGTCGATGGCGATCACCGGCAGGCCCTTGGCTTGCAGCTCACGGTAGCTGTCGTCTTCCGGCGGCAGGCAGCTGGCGACGAACAGTGCGTCGCAGCGGCGGGCGCGGAACAGCTGCTGCAACTGGCGTTCGCTGTCGGGCTGGTCGTCGCTGCTGGCGATCAGCAGTTGGTAGCCACGGGCACGGGCGCCTTGTTCCAGTTGCTTGGCGATGCGGGCGTAGCTGGGGTTCTCCAGATCCGGGAGAATGAAGCCCAGGGTGCGCGTGTGGCGGCTGCGCAGGCCGGCGGCCTGGGGGTTGGGCGTGAAGCCATGGGCCTCGACCACCGCACGCACGCGCTCGACGGTGCTGTTGCTGATGCGCTGTTGTTCGGCCTTGCCATTGATGACGTAGCTGGCGGTGGTCACGGACACACCGGCCAGACGGGCGATATCGCTGAGTTTCACCGAATTTTCCTTGTTGTTTCCGGGACTGGCCACGGGGCTGGACCGGCTAGTTTCACCCATCTACGGTCCCGCGCGCAGACGACCATTGTCGCAATTGTCCGACAGGATGGGGCTTTTTCGTTGGCAGATTATCGAGTAACGTGGCCACTTGGTCAGATTAAACGTTTCAGCAAAACGAAATTTCCTGCCTGGAAATGAGTATTCGCCCGTTGCGCTGATCGTTTTGGCGGCTTTTGCCGTCGAATTCCACAACAATACCTCGGTAGCCGACGGGGCTGCCGCAAAAGGAGAGGGTCATGCTCGAGCTTGCCGTGGAGCAGATTGCCATGGGCCAGCGTGCCGCCGACAAGGGCGAGGCACTGGCGTTGCTGGCTGATCGACTGGTTGCCGATGGCCTGGTCGCCGAGGGCTACCTGGCGGGGCTGCAGGCCCGGGAGGCGCAGGGCTCGACCTTCCTCGGCCAGGGTATCGCCATTCCCCACGGCACGCCGCAGACCCGCGAGCTGGTGTTCGCCACCGGTGTGCGCCTGCTGCAGTTCCCCGATGGCGTGGACTGGGGCGACGGCCAGATCGTCTACCTGGCCATTGGCATCGCCGCCCGCTCCGATGAACACCTGCGTCTTCTACAACTGCTGACCCGCGCCCTGGGCGAAACCGACCTGGCCGAGGCTCTGCGCCGGGCCAGCAGCGCCGAGGCGCTGCTCAAACTGCTGCAAGGGGCGCCGCGTGAGCTGGCGCTGGATGCCCAGTTGGTCGGCCTCAACCTGGCGGCGGACGACTTCGACGAGCTGGCCTGGCGCGGCGCTCGCCTGCTGCACCGCGCCGGTTGTGCCGACAGCGGCTTTGCCGCCGTGCTGCAGCAGACCGAGCCGCTGCCACTGGGCGAAGGCCTGTGGTGGCTGCACAGCGAACGCGAGGTGCGCCAGCCGGGCCTGGCCTTCGTTACCCCGCAACAACCCCTGCGCTACCGCGACCAGCCGCTCAATGGCCTGTTCTGCCTGGCCAGCCTCGGCGCTGCCCACCAGGCCTTGCTCGAGCGCCTGTGCGAGGTGCTGATCGAGGGGCGCGGGCAGATGCTTTACCAGGCTACCAGCAGCCGCGCCGTGCTCGAAGTGCTCGGCGGCGAGGCGCCTGCCGACTGGCCCAGCGCCCGGGTGGTACTGGCCAACGCCCATGGCCTGCATGCGCGTCCGGCCAAGGTGCTGGCGCAACTGGCCAAGGGCTTCGAGGGTGAGATCCGCATCCGCCTGCAAGACGGCGCCCAGCCCGCCGTCTCGGTGAAGAGCCTGAGCAAGCTGCTGAGCCTTGGCGCTCGCCGTGGCCAGGTGCTGGAGTTGATCGCCGAACCGGGCGTTGCCGCCGATGCCTTGCCGGTGCTGCTGGCCGCCATCGAGCAGGGGTTGGGCGAGGAGGTCGAGCCCTTGCCGCAAACGGCAGCAATGGAGCCGCCACCCATCGAAACCCTCCAGGCACCGGCGCCCGGCAGCACCCTGCAGGGTGTCGCAGCCGCGCCGGGCATCGCCAGTGGCCCGGCCCATGTGTGCGTCGAGCGCGAGATCGACTACCCGCTGCGCGGTGAGTCGCCCGGCCAGGAGCGGGCCAGGTTGCGAGCGGCCATCGACAAGGTGCACGCCGACCTGCAGGCCCTGGTGCAACGCAGCGACAAGGCCATCGGCGAAATTTTCATCACCCACCAGGAAATGCTGGCCGATCCGGCCCTGACCGATGACGTCGAGCTGCGCCTGGCCCAGGGCGAGAGCGCCGCCGCCGCGTGGATGGCAGTGATCGAGAACGCCGCCCGCCAGCAGGAGGCGCTGCACGATGCGCTGCTGGCCGAGCGCGCCGCCGACCTGCGCGATATCGGTCGCCGTGTGCTGGCCCAGTTGTGTGGCGTGCAGGCGGTGGTCGAGCCCGAGCAGCCCTACGTGCTGGTGATGGCCGAGGTGGGCCCATCCGATGTGGCGCGCCTGGACCCGGCGCGGGTCGCCGGCATCATCACCGCCCAGGGCGGCGCCACGGCCCACAGCGCCATCGTCGCCCGGGCCCTGGGCATCCCGGCGGTGGTCGGTGCCGGCGCGGCAGTGCTGCTGCTGGAGAGCGGCACGCCGCTGCTGCTCGATGGCCAGCGCGGGCAGGTCGAGGTCGCGCCGCCCGAGGCCCGCTTGCAACGGGCGCTGGCCGAGCGCGATGCCCGCGAGCGGCGCTTGCAGATCGCCTGGGCCAACCGCCATGAGCCGACCCTGACCCGCGACGGCCACGCGGTCGAAGTGTTCGCCAACATCGGCGAAAGCAGTGGCATCGACAAGGTAGTGGAGCAGGGTGCCGAAGGCGTCGGCCTGCTGCGCACCGAGCTGATTTTCATGGCCCACCCGCAACTGCCCGATGTGGCCACCCAGGAGGCCGAGTACCGCCGGGTGCTCGACGGCCTGTGCGGACGCCCGCTGGTGGTGCGTACCCTCGATGTGGGCGGCGACAAGCCCTTGCCGTACTGGCCGATCGCGGCGGAAGAGAACCCGTTCCTCGGCGTGCGCGGCGTGCGTCTGACCCTGCAACGCCCGCAGGTGATGGAAGAGCAACTGCGGGCCCTGCTGCGCGCAGCGGACAATCGCCCGCTGCGCATCATGTTCCCCATGGTCGGCCAGCTCCATGAATGGCGCGCCGCCAAGGCCATGGTCGAGCGCCTACGCCAGGAAATTCCGGTGGCCGACCTGCAAGTGGGCATCATGGTCGAGGTACCGTCGGCCGCCTTGCTGGCGCCGCAGTTGGCCCGCGAGGTGGACTTCTTCAGCATCGGCACCAACGACCTGACCCAGTACACCCTGGCCATCGACCGTGGCCACCCAAGCCTCTCGGCCCAGGCCGACGGCCTGCACCCGGCGGTGCTCAATCTGATCGACATGACCGTGCGCGCCGCCCATGCCCAGGGCAAGTGGGTGGGTGTGTGCGGCGAGCTGGCGGCCGATCCGCAGGCCGTGGCCGTGCTGCTGGGCCTGGACGTGGACGAACTGAGCGTCGCCGCCCGCAGCATCCCTGAAGTCAAGGCACTGGTGCGCCAGGCCGACCTTTCGACGGCCCGCGCCCTGGCGCGCGAGGCCCTGCAACAAGACAGCGCCGAGGCAGTCCGGGCGCTGGTGGAGCGTTACTGATGGCCAAGATTCTCACCCTCACCCTCAACCCGGCGCTGGATATCACCATCAGCCTCGATCGCCTGCGCCCCGGCGCGGTCAACCGTAGCCAGGCCCAGCACAGCCATGCCGCCGGCAAGGGGCTGAACGTCGCCCAGGTGCTGGCCGACCTGGGCCACCGCGTGACCGTCGGCGGTTTTCTCGGGCTCGACAACCTGGCGCCGTTCGAGGCGCTGATTGCCTGGCGTGGGTTCGCCGACTGCTTCGTCCGTGTGCCCGGCGAGACCCGCAGCAACATCAAGCTGGTCGAGGCCGATGGCCAGGTCACCGATATCAACGGCCCCGGGCCTGAAGTCGACAAGGCCGCCCGCGACGCTTTGCTGCAACGCCTGGCCGAGGTGGCCCCGGGGCATGACGCCGTGGTGGTGGCCGGTAGCCTGCCGCGGGGGATCAGCCCCGAATGGCTGCGCGAACTGCTGCTGATGCTCAAGTCGCAGGGATTGAAGGTGGCCCTGGACAGCAGTGGCGAAGCCTTGCGCGCCGGCCTCGAGGCCGCGCCCTGGCTGGTCAAGCCCAATACTGAGGAACTCGGCGAGGTGCTCGGGCAGCCTGTGCTTGACGCGGCCGGCCAGCGCGGCGCCGCGCAGCGCTTGCTGGCCAGCGGCGTCGAGCATGTGGTGGTGTCTCAGGGCGAGCAGGGCGTGACCTGGTTCGCCGCCGGCCTGGCGCTGCATGCGCAACCGTCGAAGGTGCGCATCGCCAGCACCGTCGGCGCCGGTGATTCCCTGGTCGCCGGCATGGTCCATGGCCTGCTCCAGGCCGAAGCGCCCGCCGCCACCTTGCGCCGCGCCACCGCCATCGCCGCCCAGGCGGTCACCCAGGTCGGCTTCGGCATCCACGATCGCGAGCAACTGGCCCTGCTGGAGGCCGCCGTGCACCTGGCAGAACAACAAGAAGAGGGCTGCTGATGAACATTGCCATTGTCACCGCCTGCCCCAACGGGCAGGTGTCCAGCGTGCTCAGCGCCCGCCTGTTGGCCGCCGTGGCCCAGCGTCGGGGCTGGAGCACCAGTGTCGAGGTGCAGGATGCCGAGCACCCCGAGCGTCGCCTGACTGCGGCGCAGATCCTTGATGCCGACTGGGTGCTGGTGGTCAGCACCGGGCCGATGGACCTGGCGCGCTTCGCGGGCAAGCGCCTGTACCAGAGCACGCCGGCCCAGGCACTGGCGGACCGCGAGGGGTTTCTTGACCAGGCCGCCGTCGAGGCCCGGCTACACGAAGCGGTGCCGCCCCCGCAGGGCAGCGCGCCGAAAATCGTCGCGGTGACCGCCTGCCCGACCGGCGTGGCCCACACCTTCATGGCCGCCGAAGCGCTGCAACAGGCCGCGCAGACCATGGGCTACCAGCTCACCGTGGAGACCCAGGGCTCGGTCGGCGCGCGCAACCCGCTGCCGGCCGAGGCCATCGCCGAAGCCGACGTGGTGCTGCTGGCCGCCGATATCGAAGTGCCGGCTGCGCGTTTCGCTGGCAAGCGCATCTACCGCTGCGGTACCGGCATCGCCCTCAAGCAGGCCCGCGCCACGCTGGACAAGGCACTGGCCGAGGGCAAGGTGGAGGCTGCGGGGGATGCGCCTGGCGCGGTGCAGCAGGCCGAGAAGACGGGCGTCTACAAGCACCTGCTGACCGGGGTGTCGTTCATGCTGCCGATGGTGGTGGCCGGCGGCCTGCTGATTGCCTTGTCGTTCGTGTTCGGCATCGAGGCCTACAAGGAGGCCGGTACGCTGCCCGCCGCGCTGATGCAGATTGGTGGCGAGGCGGCGTTCAAGCTGATGGTGCCGCTGCTCGCCGGCTACATCGCCTGGTCCATCGCCGACCGTCCGGGGCTGGCGCCCGGGATGATCGGCGGCTTGCTGGCGAGTACGCTGGGGGCGGGGTTCATTGGCGGCATCGTCGCCGGCTTCCTGGCCGGCTACAGCGCCAAGGCCATCGCCCGTTGGGTGCGCCTGCCCAGTAGCCTCGACGCGCTCAAGCCGATCCTTATCATCCCACTGCTGGCCAGCCTGTTCACCGGCCTGGTGATGATCTATGTGGTCGGCCAGCCCGTGGCCGCCATGCTCGAAGGGCTGACCCACTTCCTCGACAGCATGGGCACTACCAACGCCATCCTGCTCGGGCTGCTGCTCGGCGGCATGATGTGTGTGGACCTGGGCGGCCCGATCAACAAGGCCGCCTATGCGTTCTCGGTAGGGCTGCTGGCGTCGTCGAGCTACGCGCCGATGGCCGCGACCATGGCCGCCGGCATGGTGCCGCCGATCGGCCTGGGCATCGCCACCTTCCTGGCCCGACGCAAGTTCGCCCAGAGCGAGCGCGAGGCCGGCAAGGCCGCGCTGGCGCTGGGGCTGTGCTTCATCTCTGAAGGGGCGATCCCGTTCGCCGCCAAGGACCCGTTGCGGGTGATCCCGGCGAGCATCGCCGGTGGCGCGCTGACCGGGGCCTTGTCGATGTACTTCGGCTGCAAGCTGATGGCGCCCCATGGCGGCCTGTTCGTGCTGCTGATCCCCAACGCGATCAACCATGCGCTGCTGTACCTGCTGGCGATCGTGGCCGGCAGCCTGCTGACGGCGGTGGTGTATGCCGTGATCAAGAAGAGCGAACAGGTGGAGATGGTGGTGGCGCCGGCCAAGGGGTAGCCAGGCCCGGCGCAATCCCTGTAGGAGCGGCCTCGTGCCGCGAAAGGGGCGCGGAGCGGCCCCAGGATTTCAGCGTCATACACAGTGAATGGGGCTGCTTTGCAGCCCTTTCGCGGCACAAGGCCGCTCCTACAGAGGGTGCGGTCAGCCCCGCGTCTTGCCCCGCAACGGCTTCAGCAGATCGCCCAGCCCGTTGTGGTCGATCTCATGCATCAACGCCAGCAACGCGCCCAGCTCCCCGGGCGGGAAGCCCTTGCGGGCGAACCACGCCAGGTAATCGCCGGGCAGGTCGGCAATGATCCGCCCCTGGTACTTGCCGAAGGGCATGGTGCGGGTGACCAGCAGTTGCAGGGATTCGGGTTTCATCGGGCATCGGCCTGTGGCAGGTGAAGCGCGGACCATACTGCAAACTGCACGACGACCCAAGCGGCGATCATGCAGAACGCCGTTTTCAGGTTTTTTGTTTTTCATTTCAAGCTATTGATTTTAATGAATAATTTAATATTCATTAGCCTGGCACGAAGCCTGCTCCGGTAAAGGTGACTATCACCTGCCAAGGAGTTTGTTGCCATGAGCAATCCCAACAAAGACACGATCGATGTACTCAACGACCTGATCGAGTACAGCAAGGACGGTGAGAAAGGCTTCAAGACCTCCGCCGAGGATGTGAAGAATCCCCAGCTCAAAGCCTTCTTCGTGCAGCGCGCCAGCGAGTGCGCCAGTGCCGCGGCCGAGCTGCAGAGCGAAGTGCGCCGGCTGGGTGGCGATCCGGAAACCAGCACCAGTATCAGTGGCGACCTGCACCGTGGTTGGGTCAACCTCAAGTCGATGGTCACCGGCAAGGATGAAGAAGCGGTGCTCAACGAGGTGGAGCGCGGTGAAGACCATGCGCTCAAGGCCTACAAAGAGGCCCGTGAGAAGCTGGTCAAGCTGGGGCGCTCGGCCAATGACCAGAGCTATACGCTGGTGGAGAAGCAGCTGCAGGGCGTGCAGCGCAATCATGACCAGGTGAAGGCGCTGCGTAACGCGGCTCGCGCTCGGTCTTGAGTTTCTTGGGGCCGCTTAGCGGCCCTTTTCTGATTTTTTAACTGGAACAGCGTGTTTGACTGGAACATCGTGGGAGCGGGCTTGCCCCGCGATCACCGGCGAAGCCGGTGCCATCGAGTGCATCGCGGGGCAAGCCCGCTCCCACGCTAACCCAGTTGGATCAAAGAATTACATTCAATCCTCGGGCCCTTCCACCCGATTCCGGCCATTGGCCTTGGCCCGGTACAGCGCCTCGTCCGCATCGGCCAGCAGCGTCGAAAGATCCTGCGCGGTGCCCGGTACATGCAGGCCGATCCCAACGCTGACCGTTACCGACCGCTCGTCATCGCCAAACGGCGGCATCGCCTCGACGCTGGCGCGAATGCGTTCGGCCAGCAACCGGGCGCCAGCCAGCTCGGTTTCCGGCAGCACCACCTGGAACTCCTCCCCGCCATAACGCGCCGCCAGGTCCGCCGGGCGCCGAATGCACAGCTCAAGGGTCGTGGCCACTTCGCGCAGCACGTGGTCGCCGCCGGCATGGCCATGGCGCTGGTTGAACGCCTTGAAGTGATCCACATCCACCATCAGCACCGCCAGCGGCTTGCGGTTGCGCTGGGCGCGCGCCCATTCCTGGCGCAACACCTGGTCCAGGCGACGACGGTTGGCAAGGCCCGTGAGGCTGTCGGTGGCGGCAAGCGTGGCCAGGCCTTGCTCGGCATCGTGGCGGCGGCGCAATTCACGGCCCAGCAGCAGGGTCAGCCAGAGGATGCCGATGCACAGCACACCGGTGGCCACGCTGACCACGATCGCGGTGCGGCGCCACGACTGGAACACCTCGTCGGCCGAGTGCGCCACCAGCACGATCAGCGGCAGGTCGGCAACTCGGGCGAAGGTGTAGAGGCGCTGGCCTTCATAGGTAGTCGAGCGGGCGGTGAAGCTGCCGCTGCGCTCCTCGAGGATGCGCTTGAAGTTGGGGCGTTCGCTGAAACTGGTGCCGATCAACGGGTCCTGCGGGCGGGTTGGCTGGCGTGCCAGCAGTTGGCCGTCGGTGTTGAGCAGGTTGATGCTGCTGTCCACGCCGATGTCCAGGCGCTGGAACAGCTCGTTGAAGTAGGACAGGCGCAGGGCCCCGGCGGCCAGGCCCTGGAATTCGCCGTTGGCGCCGGAGATGCGCCGGCTGAAGCTGATGCACCAGTCCAGCTCGCCCAGCCGCGCCTTGAACGGCGGGCTGATCAGCAGGCCCAGGCCCGGGCGGTCGCGGTGGGCCTGGAAGGCCACGGTGTCGGCGAAGTTGGCCTGGCGCGGCACCGCGCTGGTGGAGTCGCCGAGCACATCGCCCTTGGCGTCGAGCCAAAGGATGTCACCGCGCACCGGCGCGGAGAAGGCCTGGTTGAAGAGGATCTGCTGGCGCAGCTTGGCCGGCACGTTGAGCAGCTCGGGGTGCTGCACGGCCCAGATCAGGCCCTTGAGCGACTGGTCGTAGAGTTCGACGTTGCGCAGGATGTCGCTTTCGATCAACTGCACGATGTTGCTCGAGGAGCGCATTTCCGATTGCTCGACGCTGTCGCGCTCGCGGGCCAGCAGGTAGCTGACGATGGCCACGATGGCGAGCACGGCAAGGCAGCTGCCCAGGTTGAGGACCAGCTCGGGGTGTGACTTGTACAGGGCGGATCGTGGTGATCGGGTGGGCAACGTCATGCTCGCAACTGCATAAGCCCCGGGATCCATGGGGAGTGGGCCGGAAAGCGGCGGCGGTATTTTAGGCAAGGCGGGATTGTCGGACAAGATCAAAGCTGATTTGCCCGACGGAAATGATTCAGTAGGCCCATCGCGGGGCAAGCCCGCTCCCACCATTCGCCAGGGTCAGGACCAGGACCAGGACCAGCACCAGGTTCAGGTCATGGTCGTGGGAGCGGGCTTGCCCCGCGATGGGATGTACGACATTTCCGAATCTGAAACCAAATGCTTCAGTCGGGCTGAGCTTGGGACCTATCCTACGCGTCTGCCGGAAGGGTCTGGATAGGCGGGGAAATGCATCAGGGCTAACGTCTTCGGGTCGCCGAATTTGGTGATCGGGTGTGAGAAACCCGAACGATGTTGGTCCCGCATTCTGTTACGGCAGCTGTGCATGGGCAGACCTAGGTCTGGCCGGGTTCCGATGTCCTCGGTTTTCTCACCCCATGTACGGCTGCCACCCTTATCTGGTGAGAAAGGATGAGCTGGCGGTTTCCTTTAATGACATTGGAAAACGCACATGAAGAAGCTGGTACCTGATCCCCCCATCCCCTACATCTCCATCATCGACCACCTGCCGCTGGCCGAAGTCTGGGAGCATGCCGCTGTCCTGATGACCATGATGACCCGCACTTGCGACGTCTACATGGCCTTTCCCGTGGATGAGCGTCCCGAGATCCTGGTGGATAACATTTCCATCCTCAGCCGGCTGCTGAGCTGCCTGATGGCCCACGCCAGGTCGCTGGAGGTGCAGCCATGAGCGAGCAGCCCGAGCCTTGTGCCACTGCCGGCGTTTCGACGTTCCTGGAGTGTTTTCGAAGGGGATTTGAAAGCGGGGAGTGCGGCGCGGATCCTCAGCGCCATGGCCAAGGCGTTGATCAATGACCTGGAGATCGGCTTGAACCGTAACCGTTGAAGCCGATCGCGGGGCAAGCCCGCTCCCACGCCTGATAAGCCACCTGGCGTGGGAGCGGGCTTGCCCCGCGATCGGTTCCGGATCAGAACACGTTCAGCGGATAATCCACGATCACGCGGAATTCGTTGTTGTCCTGGATGTTCGAGTACGCCGCGTTGGCCCGGTGCGTGGCATAGCGCAGCAGCACCGACAGGTCCTTCAGCTGGCCTTGCTGGAACACGTACTTCACGTCGAAGTCGCGCTCCCAGTGCCGGGCATTCTCGCCGTCGGCGTTATAGAAGGCGTAGTACTGGGTGTCCTGGCTGGCCTTGGTCAGGTCGGCCTTGCCGCGCGAGTACGACAGCGAAGTGCTCAGGCCCGGCATGCCGAGGCCGGCGAAGTCATAGTCGTACTGCAGCTTCCAGGAACGCTCGTTCGGCGCGTTGAAGTCCGAGTACATGCGCGAGTTGTCGAGGAAG
Organism: Pseudomonas sp. TE31087; assembly: GCF_057284075.1. Lineage (NCBI taxonomy): Bacteria > Pseudomonadati > Pseudomonadota > Gammaproteobacteria > Pseudomonadales > Pseudomonadaceae > Pseudomonas > Pseudomonas sp. TE31087. Next base: position 3,293,933 of record NZ_JBXVNN010000001.1, on the reverse strand, counting down.
ATGCTGTCGCCCAGGTTGATGTAGTCGAACGGCGTGTCGCCGTTGACCCGCTGGTAGGCGGCGGTGACGCTGTGGTACCCGGCGGCCACGGTGAAGTGCACGCTCCAGGTGTTGTTGTCGATGTCGCCCAGCTTCGACTGGCCGGTGTCCTGGGTGTGGTAGAAGTGTACGCCCGGGTTCAGGCTGACCAGATCGTTGACCTGGTAGGTGTAGTCGAAGTCGGCGTAGTACTGGTTCCAGATGTCCTTCAGCTCGGCGGCGTAGACGTTGGCGGTAACGCCTTCGGTGCCGCTCCAGGAGGCGCCGGCCCAGCTCAGGTTCTGGCTGTCCTGCTCGCGCGTCTGGTTGCTGTAGTAGGTGTTGATGCGGCGGTGGCCGCTCTGGTTGTACGGCTTGGTGAAGCTGACCTTGCCGCCTTCGAGCATCAGCCCGTCGATGCTGCGGTTGGTCACGGCGACGCCGCGGAAGGTCTGCGGCAGCATGCGGCTTTCGCCACCGGCGATCACCGGGTTGGTGAGGAACAGGTCACCGGCCTTGAACTCGGTGTCGAAGCCCTTGAGCTTGATCGCGCCGCCGGCGGTGGAGAAGGCGTGGCGTGCCTTGTCTTCCGGCGCGCTTGGCAGGATCGAGGTGCCGGCGCGGCCACCGCCGCCGTCCAGCTTCAGGCCGACCATGGCGTGGGCGTCGAGGCCGAAGCCGATCACGCCCGGCGTGTAGCCGGACTCGAAGCGGGCGACGGCGCCTTGGCCCCACTCGCGCTTGTCCTTGATCGAGGCATTCTTCTCGTTGCGGTTGAAGTAGGCATTTCTGAAATGCAGGTTCAGCGTGGAACCCTCGATGAAGCCTTCAGCCTTGTCTTCATCGGCCTGTGCGGCCACGGGCATCGTTGCGGCCAATGCAACGAACAACGGGGTGAAACGAAACGCAAAAGACACCGGTACAAACTCCTTTGGTCAAGCGATGGGGCAGTTTTTTATTGTCGTGTCTGCAAGTTCTTATTAGAGACGTAACAGCCAGGCTGATATTTTCGACGCATAAAAAAAGCCGCTGAAAGGCAGCGGCTTTGAAAGGCTAACATATCGTCACGGGCACTGCCCATGGTGTAGCCAAGGGAAAACTGGAAACTGGAGTCAGGCCAATCAGCTGTCGGCATCGGTGTCGACAGAGACTTTGGAAGCAGTCTGCCGTGCGTCTTTTACCGCATCGGCCTGTTGCGCGGCGTAGGCTTCGCGAGCCTCTTGGTGAACGGCGGCAAACTCAGCGTTACGGGCGACAAAGGCCGGGGATTCTTCCGCCATGGCCAGGGGCGACAACAACAGGGAAGACAGGACGAACACGCTGGCAATACCCATACTGTTGGACATGTGATGCAACCTTCTTGCGCGGCAAGTGCTAATGGAGACAGGGCTAAAGTTAGTCCTGTAAACAGCGGGGAAACAGAGGCTGTTCAGATAAGCACTGTTGCGCAAAAAGTAATGATCACGGCAAAAACACTCAGACTTTTACCGCAAACCCGCGTAGTTGAGCGTTTGGCAAGTTGATACCGAAGGTATTGGCGCCCGCTTCGCTGTGCACGAAAACACTGCCGCCGTGCATCAGGGCGATCGCCTTGACGATGGCCAGGCCCAGTCCGTGGTTGCCGCCGCCGCTGTTGGCGCGTGCCGCATCTACCCGGTAGAAGCGCTCGAACAGCATCGGCAGGTGCTCGTCGGCAATCGCCGGCCCCGGGTTGCTCACGGCGATGCTGACCTGTTCCTCGCCCGCCTCGATGCGCACCTGGATCACCTGGTGCGGCGCGGTGTGCTGCACGGCGTTGTTCAGCAGGTTGATCAGCGCCCGGCGCAGCTGGGCCTTCTCGAAACAGGCCTGGGCGTCGCCGCTGACGCTGACGCTGACCTGGGCGTCCTCGAGGATGAAATCGAGGTAGTCGAGGGTGGTGGCCACTTCCTCGGCCAGTGAGGCGCTGGTCAGCGAGGTGGCCTTGCTGCCCTGGTCGGCGCTGGCCAGGAACAGCATGTCGTTGATGATGCTGCGCAGGCGCTCCAGCTCTTCGAGGTTCGATTGCAGCACCTCGAAGTAGTGCTCGGCGCTGCGCCCGCGGGTCAGGGCGACCTGGGTCTGGCCGATCAGGTTGGTCAGCGGCGAGCGCAGTTCGTGGGCGACATCGGCGTTGAACGCCTCGAGTTGCGAATAGGCCTGGCTGACCCGGTCAAGGGCGGCGTTGAAGGCACCGGCGAACTGCGCCAGTTCCGGCGGCAGGTCGCGGGTCTGCAGGCGCCCGTCCAGGCGTGGCGGGGCCAGGGCCTGGGCTTCGTCCGACAGCGCCAGCAGAGGCTTGAGGCCGATGCGCGCGACCCAGTAGCCGAGTAGCGAGGCCAGCAGCACGCCGAAGGCGGCCAGGCCGACGATGGCCACCAGCAGGCTGTGCTGGGCCTGCCAGAAGGTCTCGGTGTCGATGCCGATCAGAAAGCGCAGCGATGGGCGCTCACCCAGTGCCGGCAGTTCGCTGACCAACACCTTGTACGGGTAGGGGCTGTCGCTCAGGCGCAGGTCGCGCATGCCCGGCGCGCCCTCGGCGAAGCCGCGCACCTGCTCGGTGGGATGGCCGTATTCGAACGCCGGGTTGCTGCTCACCACCCAGAAGCGGATGCGTCGGTCTTCCTCGCTGAGCAGGTTGAGCTTGTTGTTGATCTTGGCCCAGTGCTCGGGAGTGCCGTAGCGGTTGAGGGTGGATTCGAGCACGCTGAAGCGCGCGTCCAGTTCGGCGGCCGGCAGCAGGTCGAGGCTGCGGTCGACCTGGCGGTACAGGGCGCTGCCGATCAGCACGAACACGGCCAGGGCCACCAGGGTGAACAGGGCCGAGAGGCGCAGGGCGATGGAGTTGCCGGGTTTGGCACGCAAGAGGTTCATGTCCGATTGCCCGTCGGAGGTTCGTGGGAGCGGGCTTGCCCCGCGAACACCGGCCAAGCCGGTGCCATCCACGGCGCCGCCTGCATCGCGGGGCAAGCCCGCTCCCACGCTATCAACGAAATGCGTGCAGCGCCCCTGAGGCTACCCACGGTTCTCCAGGACATAACCCATGCCTCGAATGGTATGCAGCAGCTTGTTGTCGAACGGCCCGTCGAGCTTGGCGCGCAGGCGCTTGATGGCCACCTCGACGACATTGGCGTCGCTGTCAAAGTTGATGTCCCAGACCAGCTCGGCGATGGCGGTCTTGGACAGGATCTCGCCCTGGCGCCGGGCCAGCACGCTGAGCAGCGAGAACTCCTTGGCGGTCAGGTCCAGGCGCGATCCCGCGCGGGTGGCCTTGCGCGCCATCAGGTCGATCCACAGGTCGGCGACCTGAATCTGCAAGGGCTCGTGGATGGCACTGCGCCGGGTCAGCGCCTGCAGGCGGGCGACCAGTTCGAGGAACGAGAACGGCTTGCCCAGGTAGTCGTCGGCGCCTTCGCGCAGGCCGTGGATACGGTCCTCGACCCGCTCGCGGGCGGTGAGCATGATCACCGGCGTCTGCTTGCGCGCCCGCAGTGCGCGCAACACGCCATAGCCATCCAGGCCCGGCAGCATCACGTCGAGCACGATCACCGCGTAGTCGCCTTCCAGGGCCAGGTGCAGACCGTCGATGCCGTCGCGGGCCAGGTCGACGGTGAAGCCCTGCTCGGTGAGGCCGCGATGCAGGTAGTCGGCGGTTTTCTCTTCGTCTTCGATGATCAGCACACGCATGGTCTTGTCTCAACTGGCGGTCGGCGCGGGGGCGGCAGCGGCCCGGCGGCGGTGGAACAGACGCTCCAGGGCCAAGTATATGACCGGGGTGGTGAACAGCGTCAGGGCCTGGCTCACCAGCAGGCCGCCGACCACGGCGATGCCCAGCGGCTGGCGCAGCTCGGCGCCGGTGCCGAAGCCGAACATCAGCGGCACCGCGCCAAGCAGCGCGGCCAGGGTGGTCATGATGATCGGACGGAAGCGCACCAGGCATGCCTGGCGGATCGCCTGCTCTGGCGTCATGCCCTGGTGACGCTGGGCGTCGAGGGCGAAGTCGATGAGCAGGATGCCGTTCTTCTTGACGATGCCGATCAGCAGCACCACGCCGATCAGGCCCATGATGGTGAAGTCCTGGCCCATCAGCCACAGCAGGATCAGCGCGCCCAGGCCCGCCGAGGGCAGGGTGGAGATGATGGTCAGCGGGTGCACGAAGCTCTCGTAGAGCACGCCGAGGATGATGTACACCGCCACCAGCGCGGCGAGGATCAGGTACGGCTGGCTCGACAGCGAGCTCTGGAACGCCTGGGCCGCGCCCTGGAAGTTGCCGGCGATGGAGTCGGGCATGCCCAGCTCGCGCTGGGTGCGTTCGAGGATCTGCACCGCATCGCCCAAGGCCACGCCGGGGGCCAGGTTGAACGACAGGTTGGCCGCCGGGAACAGGCCGTCGTGGCTGATCGACAGCGGCCCGGTGCTGGGCGGCGCGACATGGGCCAGGGCCGACAGCGGCACCATCTCGCCGGACAGCGGCGAGCGCAGGTAGAAGTAGTTGAGGCTCTCGGCCTTGCCGCGCTGGCGGGCGTCCAGCTCGAGGATCACCTTGTACTGGTTGGTCTCGGTCTGGAACTCGCTGATCTGTCTCTGGCCGAAGGCGTCATACAGTGCCTGGTCGACGTCGGTGGTGGTCAGGCCGAAGCGCGCCGCGGCCTGGCGGTCGATGTCGATGCGGGTGACGCTGGCGCCCAGCTGCAGGTCGTTGGACAGGTCGCGAAACGCCGGATTTTCACGCAAGCGCTCGGTCAGGCGCTGGGTCCACAGGTTCAGGGCCACGCCGTCATTGCTCTTGAGCACGTACTGGTACTGGGTGCGCGAGGGGCCGGAGCTGAGGTTGATGTCCTGCCCGGCGCGCAGGTAGAGGACGATGCCGGGGATTTGCATCAGTTTCGGGCGCATGCGGTCGATCCATTCACTGGCCGACACATCGCGTTCGCCACGGGGCTTGAGGGAAATCCAGAAGCGGCCGTTGGCGATGGTCTGGTTGCTGCCGGTGACGCCGACCGAGTGGGAGAAGGCGCGCACCGCAGGGTCGGCCTCGATGATCTTCGCCAGGGCCTGGTGTTTCTCGATCATCGCCGGGTAGGAGACATCCGCCGCCGCTTCGGTGGTGCCGAGGATGAAACCGGTGTCCTGCAACGGGAAGAAGCCCTTGGGGATGGCCACGTAACCGGCCACCGCCAGCGCCAGGGTCAGGCCGAACACGCCGAGGGTGATGCGCCGGTGCGCCAGGGCCCGGTCCAGGCCTTTTTCATACCAGCGCACCAGGCGCTGGCCGAGGCCGCCATGCTGCTCTTCGGGCGGGCGGCGCATGCACAGCGCGGCCAGGGTCGGCGCCAGGGTCAGCGAGACCACCACCGAAATCAGGATGGTCGCGGTGGCGGTCAGGGCGAACTCCTTGAACAGCCGGCCGACCACGCCGCCCATGAACAGCAGCGGAATGAACGCGGCGATCAGCGAGAAGCTGATCGACACCACGGTGAAGCCGATCTCGCCGGCGCCCTTGAGCGCGGCGGTGCGGCTGTCGTCGCCGGCCTCCAGGTGGCGGTGGATGTTCTCCACCACGACGATGGCGTCATCCACCACGAAGCCCACGGCGATGACGATGGCCACCAGGGTCAGGTTGTTGAGGCTGAAACCGAACACGTACATCAGCGCGCAACTGGCGATCAGCGACACGCCGAGCACGCTGGAGACGATGAAGGTGGCCGACCACTGGCGCAGGAACAGCGCCATCACCCCGATCACCAGGGCCACGGCGATCATCAAGGTCAGCTCGACCTCGTGCAGCGAGGCGCGGATGGTCTGGGTGCGGTCCTGCAGCACCGAGACATCGACCGCCGCCGGCAGCATCTCCTGCAGGCGCGGCAGGGCGTCGAGCACCCGGTCCACGGTGTCGACGATGTTGGCGCCGGGCTGGCGGAAGATCACCAGGTTCAGCCCCGGCCGGTCGCCGGACCAGGCCTTCACATAGGCGTTCTCGGCGCCATCGATCACCTTGGCCACGTCAGCCAGGTGCACCGGCGCGCCGTTGCGGTAGCTGACGATCAGCCTGGCGTAGTCCTCGGGGTGGAACAGCTGGTCGTTGGCGGCAATGGTCGACACGCTGTGTTCGCCGTACAGCGCGCCCTTGGCCAGGTTGAGGCTGGTCTGCTGGATGGCCAGGCGGATATCGGCCAGGGTCAGGCCGATGGCGGCGAGCTTCTCGGGCTGGGCCTGCACGCGGATGGCCGGGCGCAGCTGGCCGGTGATGTTGATCAGGCCGACCCCGTCGATCTGGCTGAGCTGGCGGGCCAGCAGGGTCTCGGCGTAGTCGCTGAGCTCATTGCCGGGCATCTGCGTCGAGCTGACGGTGAGGATCAGCACCGGGCTGTCGGCCGGGTTGACCTTGCGCCAGGTGGGCGGGCTGGGCATGTCCTGGGGCAGGCGCGCGGTGGCGGTGTTGATCGCCGCCTGGACTTCCTGGGCGGCGGTGTCGATGTTCTTGTCGAGGGTGAACTGCAGGATCAGGTTGGTCGAGCCCAGGGCGCTGCTGCTGGTCATCTGGGTCATGCCGGGGATGGCGCTGAACTGCACCTCCAGGGGCGTCGCCACCGACGAGGCCATGGTTTCCGGGCTGGCGCCGGGCAATTGGGCGGTGACCTGGATGGTCGGGAAGTCGGCCTCGGGCAGGGGCGCCACCGGCAGGCGCGGGAAGGCGATGGCGCCCAGCAGCACCAGGGCGAAGGTCAGCAGCAGGGTGGCGATGGGGTGGTCGATGCACCAGGCCGAGACGCCGTTGCGGGTGTTCATGGCTGGCTCGCCTCGGCTTTGGCGTTGTCGGTAAGGGCCTCATCGCGGGGCAAGCCCGCTCCCACGTCCTGGTGCTGCCTGGGTGGGAGCGGGCTTGTCCCGCGATTGCCATCCGCCAGGCGCTGCGACTGCTTGCACTGTGACTCGCCACTGAGCTCCACGTGGCTCCCCGGCTTGAGCCGCGACTGTCCATCGAGCACCAGGCAATCGCCGGCCTTGACCCCGGCGATGACGTTCAGCGTGCTGTCCTGGTACACCACCTTGACCGGCACGGCGCTGACCTTGTCGCCGTCCATGCGGTAGACGAAGTGGCCGTCGATGCTGCGTTGCACCACCGGCGGCGGCACCACCAGGGCGTCCTCGTCCACCGCCGTGCGCAGGCGCACGGTGACCAGCTGGCCGGGCCACAGGCGGCCGTCCTGGTTGTCGAACTCGGCCTTGATCCGCACCGTGCCGGTGGTGGTCGAGACCTGGTTGTCGATCAGCATCAGGTGACCCTTGGCGAGCAGGCTGCGTTCACCGTCGGCGTCCATGTACGCTTCGACCTCGGCGGGGGTAGGCGATTTCAGCAAGCCCTGCAGGACCGGGAGCTGCTGCTGAGGCAGGGCGAACTCCACGGCGATCGGGTCGATCTGGGTGACGCTGAACAGGCTCTGGGTGTCGCTGGTACGCACCAGATTGCCGGGGTCGACGTTGCGGATGCCGACGCGGCCAGTGACCGGCGAGCGGATCTGTGTGTAGCTGAGTTGTACCGCGGTGTTGTCGATGGCCGCCTGGTTGCCTTTGATGGTTGCCTGCAACTGGTTCACCAGGGCCTGCTGCTGGTCGAGGGTCTGCTTCGACACGCCGTCGTCGGTGCTGAGCAACTGGTAGCGCTTGAGGTTGACGTTGGCCACCTGCAACTGCGCCTGGGTCTGGCCGAGCTGGGCGCGGGCCTGGTCCAGGCTGGCGCGGATCGCCCGGTCGTCGAGAGTCGCCAGCAGGTCGCCTTGCTTGACCCACTGGCCTTCCTTGACCAGCACCTGGGTCAGCACGCCCTCGACCTGGGGGCGGAGCTCGACGCTGTGCAGCGACAGCACCGAGCCGATGGCGTCGAGGTAGCGCGGCACGTCCTGTTGGGCCACCGCGACCACCCGCACGGGGATCGCGCTGGCGGCGCGGTTGGCCGGGGCTTCGTGGCGCAATCCCTGCCAGGTGCCGACGACGGCCAGCAGGACAAGGGCCAGCGCGGCGATAACGAGGGAGCGGGACGGACGTCGCATCGGGGCGGGCACCTTGGCCAAGGGGCTAAGAAAAGGATTCGGCTATTGCAGGGTTATAGCGCGCTGACCGGGTCGGCAGCGTGACGCCTGGCTGTCACGGCTGTCAGTTTCGGCGGCTTGATGGCCAAGTGCCAATACCCTGCCATGGATCAATGTTGCGCCGGCGTTTGCCCCTAGAGTCGTACGCCCTGCCGATTTCACGTACAACAACGAGAGCCTCCGATGAAGTGCAATATGCCTGTTACCGGTCGCGAAGTGGATTACCCCGGCGACGCCAATATCCTGTCCACCACCGACCTGGACAGCCGCATCACCTATGCCAATGACGATTTCCTGCGGGTCAGCGGATTCTCCCGCGAGGAGCTGCTGGGCAACGCCCATCACATCGTCCGCCACCCCGACATGCCGCCCCAGGCATTTGCCCAGATGTGGCAGGCGCTCAAGGCCGGGCGCTCGTGGATGGGGCTGGTGAAGAACCGCTGCAAGAACGGCGACCACTACTGGGTGAGCGCCTTCGTCTCGCCGATCAGCAGCGGCGGGCAGGCGCTGGAGTACCAGTCGGTGCGGACCAAGCCCGGGGCCGAGCAGGTCGCCGCGGCTGAACGGTGTTATGCGCGTCTGCGCGAAGGTCGGCGTGGCTGGCGCGAGCGCTTGCCGGTGCTGGGGCTGGGTTCGCGTCTGTCGCTGGCGGTCGGCGTCGTGCTGGCGTTGGTGCTGGGGGCCGGGCAGTGGTGGCTGGGGGCGCCGCTGCTGGAATCGCTGGTAGAAGTAGCGGCGGCGGCAGGTTTGAGCAGCCTGGCGATCCTGTTACTGCTGCGCCCCTACGAGCGGCTGCGCCAGCAGGCCCAGGCGATCGCCGACAACCCACTGAGCCAGCAGTTGTACACCGGCCGGCGTGATGGCCTGGGGCAGATCGAGTTCGCCATGCGCATGCTCAAGGCGCAGCTGGGGGCGGTGGTCGGGCGTATCGGCGATACCTCGTCACGCCTGGCCGGACATTCCGGCTCGCTGGTCGAGGCCTTGCACAGCAGTCATGCCAACAGCCTTGAGCAGCAGAGCGAAGCCGACCAGGTGGCCACCGCGATCCACCAGATGAGCGCCAGCGTCGCCCAGGTGGCCAGCAGCGCGCAGATGGCGGCGATGGCCGCCGACCAGGCCGAGGACGAGACCCAGTCCGGCCACCAGCTGGTCGACCGCAACCGCTGCGCGATCCAGGACCTGGCAGGTTCACTGGTCGAGGCCAGCGAGGTGATCCACCAGCTGGAGAGTCACAGCAGCGAGATCTCCGGGGTGCTCGATGTGATCCGCGGCATTGCCGAGCAGACCAACCTGCTGGCGCTCAACGCCGCCATCGAGGCGGCCCGGGCCGGTGACCAGGGGCGTGGCTTCGCGGTGGTCGCCGACGAGGTGCGCGGTCTGGCCCAGCGCACCGCGCAGTCCACCCACGATATCCAGCGCATGATCGCCGCCCTGCAGGACGGCGCCCGCGCGGCGGTGCAGGTGATGCAGCAGAGCAGCGCCCATGCCGGGCACAGTGTCGAGCAGGCGCAGCTGGCCAGCGACGCGCTGGACAGCATCAGCGTGCGGGTCAACCAGATCAACGAGATGAGCCTGCAGATCGCCGCGGCAGTGGAGCAGCAGAGCCAGGTCAGCGAGAACATCAACCGCAACATCACCAGCATCCGCCAGGCCAGCGAGGCGACGGTCAGCGTCGGGCAGCGCAGTCATAGCAGTGCCAGTGACGTGGCGGACCTGGCCAAGGACCTGCGGCGGCTGGCGGATGAGTTCTGGCGGCGGTGTCAGTGATTGATTGAGTTGTCAGGGCCGGCCCTATCGCGGGGCAAGCCCGCTCCCACAATGTTGGCATCGAAGCATCGAAGCATCGAAGCATCGAAGCATCGGAGGGGGAGGGCGTGGGAGCGGGCTTGCCCCGCGATTGGATCTATCTAGAATCCGATGAACGCATAGTAGACCGGCGCCTCGCCCGTCACCTGCAAGCGATGAGCTTGTAGTTCGGCCGCAAGCGCCTCGTCCTGCACATGCACCCGCCACGGCCCATCGACCGCCTGTGGCGCTTGTTCCAGCACCGCAGCAAACGCCGCCATGTCCGGCAACCACGCAGTAAACCCGTTGCCCTTCAGCGCACTGGTGGTCATCCCCAGCGCCTGGCATATCGCCACCTTGGCGGCGATATCGTCGCGGTCCGCCTGGCGCGAGGCCTCGATCAAGGCGCGCAGTGCCTCATCCACCGGCAGGCTGCCATGAATCAGCTCAGGCCCCTGCTCCCAGGCCTCGGGCGGGCAGTCCTTGTTTTCCGGCCGCAGCGGCAGGTGCGGGTTGATTTCCGCCGGGTAGATGCGGCAGACCAGCGGCCGGCTTTCATAGATGCCGCACAGGTCGTTGTCATCGAGGTTGCGACAACGTCCCGGGTTGAACGCGGCGAAGGTGACCGACACCTGCAGTTGCCCGGCGCCACAGGGCACCGGGAACGAGCGGCGTAGCACATGCTCGCGCTGCTCTGCCGGCATGCCAGGACCATCGGCAATGAACCCTTCGATCAGCACCACCACCTGGCCGCCGGAGGCCGCCCACTGATGGGCCTCGGCAAGCGTCAGGGGCACATGATGGCCCGTGCAGCATTTGCCGCAGCCGGTGCAGGCGAAGCGAATGCTGTCGCTCATCGCTTGCCGGCTTCCCATTCGCTGGTAAAGGCTTGCTGGCGTTGGCGGTCGTAGAGGCACAGCTCGGTGCCGGTGCGGTTCTGCATGTGCTTCTGGGGGTAGGTGCCTTCGATCAGCAGCGCGCTGTAACCGACCTGGTCGTCGAACTCGGCGGGTTTGCCCAGGGCGTGGGCATCCTTGAACTGGCTGGCGGCCAGGCAGGCCTTGAGCATGTGCTGGCGCTGGTCGCTCCAGGCTTGTGGCGTCGAAGCTTGGGCGGAAACGGTTAGTAACGAAAGGCTAAGCAGTATCGAACGTAGCATGGGGCATGACCTCAACAAGAGAGGGAATTATGCCTTTCCATTGACGCAACGCAAATTGTGAATTTTCCTACGTTTTTAGCGGAAGGCTGAAACTTTATTAGCAAGCATTGCTCGCGCTGGAAAGAGGATGATTCGTGGCTATACCTGTAGGGATTCAAAAGCCAACGGGCAACGGTGAGGTCATGGAATGCGTTTCGAGGGATCATTCGCGCAGCTGAAGGAGCGCCTGGAAATATTGGCGCAGGTTGGAACATGGAAAGAACTTAACCCGAACCAGTTTGAGTTTCGCACCCATAGCGGTGGTGTGATGTCTTGGTACCCGGGCACGGGTGAACTGAGTTTTCAGGGGAAGCCGGAGTCCTCCCTGGAACTGGAGCAGTTGGTAAGAGGGATACTGTCACAGGACGGTGAGGCCATGCCCGATGCCCGGCCACTCATGGAAAATCTTGCGCACGCTCCTGAATTCATGAATATGTCCTTCCTGGATGATTCCTATGCGGATTCCGAGTTGGTTCTGGGATTCGTCGGGGCACTGGGAACTGACCTGAAAGTGGTTTGCCAAATTGTCGAAGATCGGCTCAAGGCGTTTCGCTATACCTCTAACTCCATTCGTATATCCAGTGAGGTTATTTCAAAAATCGGGAACGTTCCGGACACAGAAAACCGCGTTGAGCGTATAGACAGGTACATGCGTGAAGGTAATCGGTTAAGAGAGGTGTCAGGGGATAATTCGATACTGGCGTTGGGTGCTGCTGTCGCCATCAGCCAATTGAGGTACCAGAAAAATCAGGGAGCGCCTGGTAGAAATGCCTATCTGATCAACTCACTGAAAACACCGTTTGAGGTGCAGCGACTGCGGAAGATTTACGCTGGAGGGTTCTTCTTGATCGGCGTGCATGCGGACCATGAGCGCAGAAGTCGCTATCTTCTCAAGGACTTGCAGTTGACTAAGGAGCAGGCGGCGGATCTGATTTCACGGGATGAGAACGAAAAAGAGCCACATGGGCAGCACACCCGAGATACTTACCATTTGTCTGATTTCTTTGTCAGTTATGACGGGAATCTTGATGCCCTCAAGAATCAGGTCTGGCGAATTCTGGATCTGTTGTTCGGAAAGCCCTACGTCACCCCCACTTTCGATGAGTATGCGATGTTCATGGCATTTTCTGCCTCACTGAGGTCCGCTGACCTATCACGGCAGGTCGGTGCTGTACTGACCAAGCACGATTGCATCATCGCAACGGGGGCTAACGATGTACCCAAGGCAGGAGGCGGCCTGTACTGGCCAACCAGGAGTGAAGCACATGAAATTGTGGATGAGGAGGATGGAAGGGACTACAAACGAGGCGAGGACTCCAACGCCATGCAAAAAAAGGAGATTGTAGACAACATCATTCGCTCATTACCCGAGCACTGTCGGGATGAGGTGGCGCCGTTGATAAGAAATAGCGGAATAAAAGATATCACTGAATACGGGCGGGTCGTCCATGCGGAAATGGAAGCGCTGCTGTCATCTTCAAGAATGGGGGTAAGTGCAGTTGATAGCACGCTGTATTGCACCACTTACCCTTGTCACAACTGTGCAAAACACATTATTGCCGCAGGTGTCGACCGTGTGGTTTATGTCGAGCCTTACCCCAAGAGTAAGGCTCAGAAATTTCATTCGGATTCGATTTCCCAGGACCGTTCGCACAAAGGGGTATTTTTTGACGCCTTCATCGGCGTGGGCCCAAGAAGCTTCTTTGATCTGTTTTCCATGAGTCTGGGTAGCGGCTACGCTGTCATACGTAAGACCGAGGATGGGCAAACGGTTGACTGGACTGAAGCAGATGCTAGATTGCGCACCCAGATGCTGCCTTGTTCATACATCGATCATGAGGATGAGGCTGGGTATACTTTGTCAATGTACTTGAAGGATGATTCCGATGAACGGAAGTAAAGAGGAATTTCTTCGTTACCTCGATGAATGTCGAGAAAAGGTCGAGCAGTGGCCGACCTGGAAGCGGGGGGCCGTGAAAGCGCCGAACCGAGAGCCAGTCGTTTCCAGGGCGGCCTCGCAGCCCCGCCCTCAGTCGACGAATAGCCGCTGAGGCCTCAAGAGCCATGCACTCGCATGGCTCTTCACGCTCTGGCTTTCAGCGCTCCTCGAACACCACCGCCCGCGCCGCCGTCACCAGGCAGTTGGTCAGCTCCGGCGAGGAGAACTTGGTCAGGATCGCATTGGCCCCCGCCAGCTTGGCCTTGTCGCCGCTCATCGCGCTGTCCAGCGAGGTGTGCAGCAGGATGTACAGGTGCTGGAAGTCGGGGGTTTCGCGCAAGGTGCGGGTGAAGGCGAAGCCATCCATCTCGGACATCTCGATGTCGGAGACAATGATGTTGATCTCCCTGTCGGTGCCTTGCAGTTCCAACAGCACGTTGATCGCATCCTTGGCGCTGCGCGCGGTATGGCACTCGATGCCGAGGTTGCGCAGGGTGTGCACCGACTGCTGCAGCGCGACCTGGCTGTCGTCCACCACCAGGATATTGGCGGCGGCCAGCAGGCTGGCGTCTTCCTCGCTGACTTCGCCCGGGTGCGGCTCGTGGGGCGGCGGGGCGATGCCATGGATGACCTTCTCGATGTCCAGCACCTGCACCAGGGCGTTGTCGACCCGGGTCACGCCGGTGATGAACGAGCGGTTGCCCGAGCCGTAGGGCGGCGGCTTGATGTCGGTGCTCAGGCAATGGACGATGCGGCTCACCGCCTGTACGTGCAGGCCCTGGCGCGAGCGGCTGATCTCGGTGACGATCAGGCAGCCGCCGTCGGGGTCGGCCAGGGGCATTTCGCCGATGGCCCGGGACAGGTCGATCACCGACAGCGAGTTGCCGCGCAGGGTGGCGACGCCTTTGACGTGCGGGTGGGCCTCCGGCAGCTTGGTCAGCGGCGGGCAGGGGATGATCTCGCTGACCTTGAGCAGGTTGATTGCCATCAGCTTGCCGCTGCGCAGGGTGAACAGCAGCAGGGACAACGAGTCCGCGCGGGCTTTTTGCGTGGCCATGGGCAACCTTCGGTTCGAAATGGGGGAGGATGCCGGGTTATCGGCTTTTTGGCGTCAGGCTTTAGCTTAGTTTGCTATTTGCAGTCCATCGCGGGGCTGTAACTGTAGGAGCGGCCTTGTGCCGCGAAAGGGCCGCGAAGCGGCCCCGGCAGTTTCAGCGTTTCATCGATATGAGGGGCTGCTGCGCAGCCCTTTCGCGGCACAAGGCCGCTCCTGCAGGGGCGGCACATGGCCTGAAGCTAGCGCAGTCCCAGTCGCTTGGCCAACCGGCTCAGGTTGGCCCGGTCCAGCCCCAGTTCCCGCGCGGCGGCGGCCCAGTTGTCCCCGTGGCGATTCAGGCACGCTTCGACGATCTGCCGCTGATAATCATCCACTGCCTCGCGCAGCCCACCCTCGGGCAATGGCGCGTCGGCCGGCGGCACCTCGGTTTCTAACTGCGGGGTCGGCGCCACGTTGCGCAGGTCGAGGTCGGCCGCCTCCAGGGTGAGGATCTTCGGCCGCTGTCCGTGTTGCCCCAGCGCCTTGAGCGCCGAACGGCCGATCAGATGCTCCAGTTCGCGCACATTGCCTGGCCAGCTGTAGGCCAGCAGTGCGGCCTGGGCGTCTGCGGACAACCGCAGGCTGCCCAGCCCCAGGCGCGAGCGGTTCTGTTCGAGGAAGTAGCCGGCCAGCAGCAGCACGTCGCGACCCCGGTCCCGCAGCGGTGGCACGTGCAACGGGTAGACGCTCAGGCGGTGGTAGAAGTCGGCGCGGAAGTGGCCGCTGCGCACTTCCTCGGCCAGGTCGCGGTTGGTCGCGGCGATCAGGCGCACATCCACCCGGTGCTCGCGATCCGAGCCCAGCCGCTGCAGTTGCCCGCTCTGCAGCACACGCAGCAGCTTGGCCTGCACCGCCAGGGGCAGCTCGCCGACCTCATCGAGGAACAGCGTGCCGCCGTTGGCCAGCTCGAACTTGCCCCGGCGTTCGCCGTGGGCGCCGGTGAAGGCGCCGCGCACATGGCCGAACAGTTCGCTTTCCACCAGGGTGTCGGGCAGGGCGGCGCAGTTGAGGCTGACCAGCGGTTTGTCGGCACGCTGGCTGGCGTGGTGCAGGGCCTGGGCCACCAGCTCCTTGCCGACGCCGGTCTCGCCGGTGATCAGCACGGTCAGGTCGCTGCCGCCGACCAGGCGGATCTCCTCGACCAGACGTTTGTGCGCCTTGCTCTGGCCGATCAGTTCCCGGTCCTGGCCGCTGGCCTGGCGGTACACCTCGGCGCGCTGGTGTTCGTCCTCGGCACGCAGGGCCAGGTGCTCGATGCGCTCGGCCACGGTCACCGTGGCGGCGGCCAGGCTGGCGAAGGCCTGCAGGGCATCGAGCTCCAGGCTCTGGAACTGTCCGGGGGTGAGGGCGTCGAGGGTCAGCAGGCCCCACGGGCGCTCGTCGACCATCAACGGGCAGCCCATGCAGTCGTGGACTTCGAGGTCGACATGCTCGGCATTGACCAGACCGTCATAAGGGTCGGGCAATGGGCTGTCGCTGGCGAAGCGGGTTGGCTCCGGGCGCCCGAGGAGAATCTGAAAGCGCGGGTGTTCGCTGACCTTGAAGCGCCGCCCCAGGGTGTCTGGCGACAGGCCGTCCACCGCCAGCGGCACCAGCCATTCGCCGTCCAGGCGCAACAGCGCTGCAGCATCGCAGGGCAGCAGGCCACGCATGGCACCGAGCAGGCGGCGGTAGCGCTCCTGATCGGGCAGGTCGCAGGAGAGGTCGCTGACCAGGGGGAGGAGGGCGGTGAGCAGGGGCTTTGCAGTCATATGGACTCCTGTTGGTCGTAATGACTATACGCCTGGGTGTGTCTTTATGACACTGATGTGCTCAAAAGCCTGATTTTATTGGTGTTTAAAGTTGGCACGATTGCTGAAAAGCCTTACGCAACCATTCGAAGCCAAAGGCTCAGGAGTTGTCGCAATGCTCAATGCCGAACAACGTGCAATCATCAAGGCCACTGTCCCCCTGCTGGAAAGCGGTGGCGAGGCCCTGACCACCCACTTCTACAAACTGATGCTCAGCGAGTACCCCGAGGTGCGTCCGCTGTTCAACCAGGCGCACCAGGCCAGCGGCGACCAGCCGCGCGCCCTGGCCAACGGCGTGCTGATGTACGCCCGCCACATCGACCGGCTCGAGCAGCTGGGCGGCCTGGTCGGGCAGATCATCAACAAACATGTGGCCCTGCAGATCCTCCCCGAACACTATCCGATCGTCGGCAGCTGCCTGCTGCGCGCCATCGAGGAAGTGCTGGGCAAGGACATTGCCACCCCTGAAGTGATCGCCGCCTGGGCCGCCGCCTATGGCCAACTGGCCGACATCCTCATCGGCGCGGAAGAGCACCTCTATAAAGAGAAGGAGCAAGCCGCTGGCGGCTGGCGTGGTACCCGCGAGTTTCGCCTGGTGCGCCGCGAGCAGGAAAGCAGCGAGATCGTCTCGTTCTACTTCGCACCTGTCGATGGCAAGCCGGTGCTCAAGGCCGAGCCGGGCCAGTACATTGGCCTGCAACTGTTCATCGATGGCCAGGAACAGCGTCGCAACTACTCGCTGTCGGCCCTGTGCGACGGCGAGCAGTACCGCATCAGCGTCAAGCGTGAGGCGGGTGGCAAGGTCTCCAACTACCTGCATGACGGCTTGATGGTCGGCGACACCCTGCAGCTGTTCCCGCCTTCCGGTGACTTCACCCTGGCCGCCAGCGACAAGCCGCTGGTGCTGATCAGTGGCGGCGTGGGCATCACCCCGACCCTGGCAATGCTCGAGGCGGCGCTCAAGACCGAGCGTCCGGTGCACTTCATCCACTGTGCGCGCAATGGCGCGGTGCATGCGTTCCGCGACTGGATCGACGGCCTGGCGGCGCGTCATCCGCAGCTCAAGCGCTTCTATTGCTACGCCGAGGACGATGGCAGCCAGGTCGCCGACGCCGTGGGCCTGCTGGACCAGTCGCTTCTGGGCGAGTGGCTGCCGCGTGAGCGTGACATCGATGCCTACTTCCTCGGGCCGAAGGGTTTCATGGCCGCGATCAAGCGCCAGCTCAAGAGCTTGGGCGTGCCGGAAGGGCAGAGCCGTTACGAGTTCTTCGGGCCGGCGGCGGCGTTGGAGTGAAACGCTGAGCCCATCGCGGGGCAAGCCCGCTCCCACGCTGAACCAGGTAGTGCTGGCGTGGGAGCGGGCTTGCCCCGCGATTCATCCCAATCGCTGCGGTTCGGCGTTCTGTCGCGCCGGCAGCACCCGGATGCTCCCGGCCGTGGGTAATCGAGAACGAAACGGACGATAGCATTCGGCGCTATCGGCGTGGCCGAGCGCCGAACCGCAGCGATTGGGCCTATCCCTTCTCTATATAGAAAGAGATGAACGCCTCCACACTGGCGTTCATCTTTAATCCTCCTTTAATTACCGTATCCTTCACTCCCGGGTGTCGAGGGGCCTGCCCCTGTCCGGTGCTCAAGCTGGCGCATTTTTCATGTTGGCCAGTGAACCGAAACCGACCCGCTCGGTCCTAGGTCATCAATGGATAGCCGCGCACGCCCCTCCTCGATGCATTCAAAGGTCATCTCCAGCGTGTAGACTGGGCGCCCCTCGGGCAGCCCGCGCTGCCACTCTCCATCGAAGGAATCGGCAATGAACGAACTCTCATCGCGCCTGAATCGGGAACGGCGCTTTCTGGTGCTCCTCGGCGTGATCTGCCTGGCGCTGATCGGCGGCGCCCTGTACATGCAGGTGGTGCTGGGCGAGGCGCCTTGCCCGCTGTGCATCCTGCAGCGCTATGCCCTGCTGTTCATCGCGCTCTTCGCCTTCATCGCCGCAGCCATGCCCGGGCGTCGCAGCCTGACCTTCTTCGAGGCGCTGGTGGTGCTCAGCGCCATCGGCGGGATCATTGCGGCGGGTAACCATGTGTATATACTCGCCAACCCGATGGTCAGCTGCGGCATCGACACCCTGCAGCCCAT
Source organism: Pseudomonas sp. TE31087 (assembly GCF_057284075.1). Classification (NCBI taxonomy): domain Bacteria; kingdom Pseudomonadati; phylum Pseudomonadota; class Gammaproteobacteria; order Pseudomonadales; family Pseudomonadaceae; genus Pseudomonas; species Pseudomonas sp. TE31087. The sequence continues at coordinate 3,275,860 of NZ_JBXVNN010000001.1, read as the reverse complement.
CGTCGACGACCTGCCGCTGGCCAAGCTCTGGCCGCTGGCCTTCCAGGTCGACGGTTTCTGCTCCACCCCGTACCCGCCGATCCTCGGCCTGTCGCTGGCGCAATGGGCGCTGGTGGCCTTCGTCCTGACGGCGGTGCTGGTGCCCCTGGGGATCTACCGAAACCGACGTCGCGCTTAGACCAAAGTCCCGAATTGACCTGGGTCTATTGCGCGGCGAGATAAGCCGCAGTGCGCACCGCACGATTGATCCAGGTCAGCCACCAGCCCTTGCGCGGCAAGGGTTTCAGGGCTACTGGAAGGGGTGCGACAAACTGTCGCGAAGTTGATTTTTTGACCAGCATTGTTACGCATTCTGTAAAAGACTGTTGCTCAATAAGTCATAGTCATCGTTGAACGACCTATCTACAATCGCCCCCAATTTCCGTTCGGCACTGCTTGCAAGTCGCAGGATTGATGGAAGCCGCAGCGCTTTCCATTTGCTGACTTCGTCAAGTTTCGCCCAACGGCGATACCGGGCGGACCCCCCTCCGCGTTTTCCGCACCAAATGGACTTGGTCTGAAGTACAGGCCTGTTGCCTACGAAACCATAAGCACCGCACACCCGCTTGACGCCAAGATCCTGCAGTCGGATCCCTGGCAGGGGCGAGTACGGGCGCCAATTGCCGCACTTGGCAGGACGAAGTGTTGGCTACCAAAACACAAATTGCATTGAAGCAAGCTGATCTAGAGGTCGTGAGATGAGTAAAAAGCGTTACCCCAGACTGTTTGGCATATTGCCCTTTTTAGGCATGCTTTTACTCAGTGGGTGCAACTGGACCCTGCTCGACCCGAAGGGCCAGGTCGGCATTGAGCAGAAGAACCTGATCCTGATCGCCACCGGCCTGATGCTGCTGGTGGTCGTGCCCGTGATCATCATGACCCTGGCATTCGCCTGGAAGTACCGTGCTTCCAACAAGGCCGCCACCTACACCCCCGACTGGTCGCACTCGACCAAGATCGAGGCCGCGGTGTGGATCATCCCGATCCTGATCATCATCGCCCTGGGTTACTTCACCTACCACTCCACCCACAAGCTGGACCCGTACCGTCCACTGGATTCCGATGTGAAGCCGGTGCAGATCGACGTGGTCGCGCTGGACTGGAAGTGGCTGTTCATCTACCCGGAACAGGGCATCGCCACGGTCAACAAGATCGTCTTCCCGGCCAACACCCCGGTCAACTTCCGTGTCACCTCCGACGCCGTGATGAACTCCTTCTTCATCCCGGGTCTGGGCGGCCAGATCTACGCCATGGCCGGCATGACCACCAAACTGCACCTGATCGCCAACGAGAACGGTGTGTTTGACGGTATCTCCGCCAACTACAGCGGCGCCGGCTTCACCGGTATGAAATTCAAGGCTGTTGCCACCTCGCAAGCTGACTTCGATGCATGGGTCGCTGAAGTGAAGGCATCGCCGAAGAAACTGGACCAGGCCGAATATGACGCCTTGGCCAAAGCTAGCGAAAACAACCCAGTCGCGCTGTACAGCGAGGCTCCGGCTGACCAGTTCCAGCGCATCGTCGACAAGTACGAAGGCATGAACCGCGGTCGTCCGAACCACGAAGAAGCAGGCAGCAAAGACCTGGCCACTACCAAGGGTGTGGAATCGAGTATGCAACCAGCTGCCGGTGCAGAGGAGTAAGAGATGTTCGGTAAATTAACTCTGGAGGCGATACCGTATCACGAGCCGATAGTCATGGTGACGCTTGCCATGATCGCGCTCGGTGGTATCGCTGTCGTTGGTGCCATCACCTATTTCCGCAAGTGGACCTACTTGTGGACCGAGTGGTTGACCACGGTCGACCACAAGAAAATCGGCGTGATGTACATCATCGTCGCTATGGTCATGCTGCTGCGCGGCTTCGCCGACGCCATCATGATGCGTACCCAGCTTGCCGCCGCCACCGGTGGCTCCGAAGGCTACCTGCCGCCTGAACACTATGACCAGATCTTCACCGCCCACGGTGTGATCATGATCATCTTCATGGCGATGCCGTTCTTCACCGGCCTGATGAACCTCGCGGTTCCGCTGCAGATCGGTGCACGTGACGTTGCCTTCCCGTTCCTGAACTCCCTGAGCTTCTACCTGCTGCTGGCAGGCGTGCTGCTGGTCAACATCTCGCTGGGCGTTGGTGAATTCGCCAAGACCGGCTGGGTTGCCTATCCGCCGCTCGCGGGTATCCAGTACAGCCCTGGGGTGGGTGTCGACTACTACATCTGGGCGCTACAGCTATCCGGATTGGGTACGACGCTTACCGGCGTGAACTTCCTCGTCACCGTGATGAAGATGCGCGCCCCTGGCATGAAGCTGATGGACATGCCGATCTTCACCTGGACCTGCACCTGGGCCAACGTGCTGATCGTCGCTTCCTTCCCGATCCTGACCGCCGCGCTCGCCCTGCTGACCGTTGACCGTTATCTGGACTTCCATATCTTCACCAACGAGCTTGGTGGGAACCCGATGATGTACGTCAACCTGTTCTGGGCATGGGGTCACCCTGAGGTCTACATCCTGATCCTGCCGGCCTTCGGCGTGTTCTCGGAAGTCACCTCGACCTTCGCAGGCAAGCGCCTGTTCGGTCACCACTCGATGATCTACGCCTCGGGCGCGATCGCCATCCTGGGCTTTGCGGTCTGGCTGCACCACTTCTTCACCATGGGTGCCGGCGCCAGCGTCAACACCTTCTTCGGCCTGGCGACGATGCTGATCTCCATTCCGACCGGTGTGAAGCTGTTCAACTGGCTGTTCACCATCTACCAGGGCCGTCTGCGCTTCACCGCGCCGATCATGTGGACCCTGGGCTTCATGGTCACCTTCTCTATCGGTGGCATGACCGGCGTTCTGCTGGCTGTTCCAGGTGCCGACTTCGTTCTGCACAACAGCCTGTTCGTGATCGCCCACTTCCACAACGTGATCATCGGTGGCGCGGTATTCGGCTACATCGCCGGCTTCGCCTTCTGGTTCCCGAAAGCCTTCGGTTTCACCCTGAACGAGAAGTGGGGCAAGGCTGCCTTCTGGTTCTGGATCTCCGGCTTCTACGTCGCGTTCATGCCGCTGTACGCCCTGGGCTTCATGGGCATGACCCGTCGTCTGAACCACTCCGACAACCCGCTGTGGGAACCCTACCTGTACGTGGCCGTGGTCGGCGCCGTGCTGATCCTGTTCGGTATCGCCTGCCAGCTGATCCAGATCTACGTCTCGGTTCGCGATCGCAAGGACAACATGGACGTCACCGGCGACCCATGGGGCGGCCGTACCCTGGAATGGTCGACTTCGTCGCCACCTCCGTTCTACAACTTCGCTCACATGCCTGAGCATGTTGGCCTGGACGCCTGGCACGAAGCCAAGCAAGCCGGCGCTGCGTACAAGGCACCTGCCAAGTACGAAGCGATCCACATGCCGAGCAACACCTCCACCGGTCTGTTCATGGGTCTGCTGCTGACCGTGTTCGGCTTCGCCTTCATCTGGCACATCTGGTGGCTGGTCGGCGCGAGCCTGGTGGCAACCATCGCTGTCTTCGTTCGCCACGCCGCGCGTGACGACCAGGGCTACATGGTTCCGGCCGAAGAAGTGGCGCGCATCGAAGGCGAGCGCATGAAAGCGCTGGCCAAAGCAGGTGCACTGCCTGCCGGCGCACGTGTCGAATCGTTTGAACGGGTGTAATCAATGTCCAGTCAAGTAATCCACGGTGGCGCGCATGGTCATGACCATGCGCACGACGACCACCACCACGACTCGGGCCAGATGACCGTACTCGGTTTCTGGCTCTACCTGATGACCGACTGCATCCTGTTTGCGTCGCTCTTCGCCACCTACGCGGTGCTGTCCGGCGGTTTCGCCGGCGGCCCGTCGGGTCACGACATCTTCCAGCTCGACTTCGTGCTGGTTGAAACCGCGTTCCTGCTGCTGTCCTCGATCACCTTCGGCTTCGCCATGCTGAAGATGTTCGCCGGCAACAAGGCAGGCGTGCTGGGCTGGTTGGCCGTGACCTTCCTGTTCGGTGCCGGCTTCATCGCGATGGAAATCTATGAGTTCCATCACCTGATCGCCGAGGGCTACGGCCCGCAGCGCAGTGGCTTCCTGTCGGCGTTCTTCGCGCTGGTCGGTACCCACGGCCTGCACGTGACTGCCGGTCTGATCTGGATGGCAATCATGATGTACCAGATCAACAAGCACGGCATCACGCCGACCGCCAAGACCCGCATGAGCTGCCTGAGCCTGTTCTGGCACTTCCTGGACGTGGTCTGGATCTGCGTATTCACCGTCGTCTACCTGCTGGGGGTTCTGTAATGGCTAACGCACACGACACTCACCACGAAGGTAATCACGGCAGCGTGAAGTCGTACATGATCGGTTTCGTACTGTCGATCATCCTGACCGCGATCCCGTTCGGCCTGGTGATGTACCCGAGCCTGCCGAAGAACCTGACCGTCCTGATCGTGGTGGCCATGGCCGTCATCCAGGTTGTCGTGCACCTTGTGTACTTCCTGCACATGGACCGCTCGAAAGAGCAGCGTTCCAATGTGTCGACGTTCCTGTTCACCGTCCTGGTAATTGCACTGTTGGTCGGCCTGTCGCTGTGGATCATGTTCAGCATCCACTTCGAAATGTTGGCCAAGTGAGGTAAGACTGCATGTCCGTGAAGCACTTTATCCAAATCACCAAACCGGGGATCATTTTCGGTAACGTGCTTTCCGTGGCAGGCGGTTTCTTCCTTGCCGCTAAGGGGCATGTGGATTTCGCCCTGTTCCTGGCGGTGGTGATCGGTACTTCCCTGGTGGTCGCGTCCGGATGCGTGTTCAACAACTGCATCGACCGTGACATCGACCACAAGATGGAACGTACCAAGAACCGCGTCATGGTCCAGGGCGGCATGTCGCTGCCCCTGGCGCTGATCTACGCCACCCTGCTCGGGGTGGCGGGTTTCAGCCTGCTGTATGTGCAAGCCAACCCGCTGGCGGCGTTCTGCGCCCTGGTCGGCTTCGTCGTCTACGTCGGTTTCTACAGCCTGTGGCTCAAGCGCAAATCGGTGCACGGCACCCTGGTTGGCAGCCTGTCCGGTGCCATGCCTCCGGTGATCGGCTACTGCGCCGTGAGCAACAGCTTCGACCTGGCTGCGGTGACCCTGCTGGTGATGTTCAGCCTGTGGCAGATGCCGCACAGCTTCGCCATCGCCATCTTCCGCTTCAAGGACTACAGCGCCGCCAACATTCCGGTCCTGCCGGTGGCACGCGGTATCCTCGCGGCGAAGAAGCAGATCGTGCTGTACGTACTGGCCTTCGTGCTCGCCACCCTGATGCTGACCCTCGGCGGCTATGCCGGCCTGGGTTACCTCGCCGTGGCGGCCGCCATGGGCCTGTACTGGCTGTACATGGCCTGGGGCGGCTACAAGGCCGAGGACGACAGCAAGTGGGCCCGCAAGGTGTTCGGCTTCTCCATCCTCACCGTCACCGCCCTGAGCGTGATGATGGGCGTGGACAGCCAGACCGCGGCCGATGTGCTGATGACCTACGCGCGCTGATACAGCAGCCTGTTACACCAGGAACCCCGGCCATGTGCCGGGGTTTTTTTATGCCTGTTTTCCTGTACCGGGCTCTTCGCGGGCAAGCCCGCTCCCACAGGATTCCCACAGCCTTTGAAGCTTGCACTGTACCTGTGGGAGCGGGTTTACCCGCGAAGAGGCCGGTCCTGAAAACATAAATCTTTGATTTTCAAAAAATACATCTGAAAATGTTAAATAAAACAGGAAATTATCCTTTACAGAAATATTGTTTCGGCACTATCTTCTGAATCAGGCCGCCGCAGCGGCCAACGTCGCTCGGACGGTTCCGGGCGCTTACGTCTCTAGAGGAACACATGGCCAACCCAGGTTCGCCGCGCCGCTTCGCGCGCATCGATCGTCTCCCCCCGTACGTCTTCAACATCACCGCCGAGCTCAAGATGGCCGCCCGCCGCCGTGGCGAGGACATCATCGACCTGAGCATGGGCAACCCCGATGGCGCCACCCCGCCGCATATCGTCGAGAAGCTGGTGCAGGTCGCCCAGCGCGAGGACACCCACGGCTATTCCACCTCCCGCGGCATCCCACGCCTGCGCCGGGCGATCTCCAACTGGTACAAGGATCGCTACGAGGTCGACATCGATCCGGAAAGCGAGGCCATCGTCACCATCGGTTCGAAGGAGGGTCTGGCGCACCTGATGCTGGCCACCCTCGACCAGGGAGACACGGTGCTGGTGCCCAACCCCAGCTACCCGATCCATATCTACGGTGCGGTGATCGCCGGTGCCCAGGTGCGCTCCGTGCCGCTGGTGCCAGGGGTGGACTTCTTCAACGAGCTGGAGCGGGCGATCCGCGAGTCGATCCCCAAGCCGAAGATGATGATCCTCGGCTTCCCGTCCAACCCCACCGCCCAGTGCGTCGAGCTGGACTTCTTCGAGCGCGTTGTGGCCCTGGCCAAGCAGTACGACGTGCTGGTGGTGCACGACCTGGCCTATGCCGACATCGTCTACGACGGCTGGAAGGCACCGTCGATCATGCAGGTGCCGGGCGCCAAGGACATCGCGGTGGAGTTCTTCACCTTGTCCAAGAGCTACAACATGGCCGGCTGGCGGATCGGCTTCATGGTCGGTAACCCCGAGCTGGTCAGCGCCCTGGCGCGGATCAAGAGCTACCACGACTACGGCACCTTCACCCCGCTGCAGGTGGCCGCCATCGCTGCCCTGGAAGGCGACCAGCAGTGTGTGCGAGACATCGCCGAGCAATATCGCCAGCGCCGCAACCTGCTGGTCAAGGGCCTGCACGAGCTGGGCTGGATGGTCGAGAACCCCAAGGCCTCGATGTATGTCTGGGCCAAGATCCCCGAGGCCTACGCGCACCTGGGCTCGCTGGAGTTTGCCAAGAAGCTGCTGGCCGAGGCCAAGGTCTGCGTGTCGCCGGGGATCGGTTTCGGTGACTACGGCGACGATCATGTGCGCTTTGCCCTGATCGAGAACCAGGACCGGATTCGCCAGGCCATTCGCGGCATTCGCCAGATGTTCCGGGCCGATGGGCTGACCAGCAAGTAAGCCGCCAGGGCGCTATCGCGGGTGTAGGAGCGGCCTTGTGCCGCGAAAGGACCGCGAAGCGGCCCCAGGATGTATGCAGCATTGCCAAGAACTCGGGGCTGCTTTGCAGCCCTTTCGCGGCACGAGGCCGCTCCTACACAGACCTGCGCATATCGCTTACCTCGGAACGCCGATCAGCGGCGATCTTTTTTTGCTTCCCCCTCTTCTCAGCCGTCCGCGCCTGGATTACAAATAGCGCCGCGGGCGCTCGCCCCGATAACAACAACCTCCTTCCCTGGCCATCATGTCCGATCAGAACCCTTGCCTGACCTGCGGCGCCTGCTGCGGCTACTTTCGTGTGTCTTTCTTCTGGGGTGAATGCCAGTCCGCCGGCGGCGTGGTGCCCGACGATCTGGTGGTGCAGATCAACCCGACCCGGGTCGCCATGATCGGCACCGACGCCAAGCCTTGCCGCTGCGTCAGCCTGGGTGGCGAGATCGGCACGCAAGTGGCGTGCTCCATCTACGAGAACCGCTCCAGCCCCTGCCGCGAGTTCGATGCTTCGTGGGAAAACGGCGTGCACAACCCCAGCTGTGACGACGCCCGGGCAGCCTATGGCCTGCCACCGCTGACACCACCGGGCGCCAATGAGCCGCATTGGCCGGATGAGGGGGCGGAGGTCGCCTGAAGGGATTACTTGGCCTTGCAGACTGCGAACTGCGTGGGAGCGGGCTTGTCCCGCGATTGCGGTGCCGGCGTCATCGCGGGGCAAGCACGCTCCCACAAACCGTTTCACATTCTGGCCATTCGCCATGACCGTTCGTCGGTTGGATCCAATGGCCAAGCGGCTGAAACCCGCGAAACACGTGCCGCCTAGACAAAGTATTAACACCATTTGACCGTCCCCGACGCCGTACCGCCCGCGCCTGAGCGGCTACACATTCCCTCAAAGGAAATTCGTAGCCATAGATCAGGCGTTTCGGCCGTCGCGTGTTCCACTGCTCTTTCCTGCCCCGCTGTGCACGCATTCAAGGACTGAATCGCCTGATCCACGAAGGAGCTCTCCGTGGACAGACGTGCCGCCCCCCGTTCACCCGCCCGTTTCTCGCAACTGTCGCTGGCTGTCAGCCTGGCTGTAGGTGCGATGGCATTTGGTCTGTCCAGCGAACAGGCCCTGGCTGCCTGTAGCGCGGCCGGGGCCACGATCACCTGCAACGGCGCTGCCAACCCGCTGGCGCCGAGCTATACCAACGGCGGCAGCGGCCTCACCGTGAACGTCAACCCGGGCGCGACCCTGGGCACCTTGCTGGGCGTGGGCGGCACCTCGCTATCGCTGGCCGGCAACAACAACACCCTGAACAACTCCGGCACCATCGACCCGACGTTGCTCGGGCTGTTGAGCATCCAGTCCTCCGCCGTGCTGATCGGCAACACCGGCACCGGCAGCACCCTCACCATCAACAACAACGCCACGGGCGTGATCAAGGGCACCGGCGCCCTGCTCGGCGCCAACCTGCTGAACCTCACCGGCATGGCGCTGGACGCGCGCAACGGCGCCGCCGGCACCACCACCATCAGCAACGCCGGCAGCATCGGCTCCTCGGCCTTGGCCAGCCTCACGCTGGTGAGCGAGGACACACCGGTCATCGCCGTGACCGGCGGCAGCACGGTGAACTTCACCAACACCGGCACTATCCTCGGCCGTGCCGCATTCGAGGCTTCCGCGGCAGGCAACACCTTCACCAACGCCGGGACCCTGACCGGCAGCCTGTCGATGGGTGCCAACAGCACCAACCGCTTCAACGCCATCACCGGCTCCAGCGTGGGGGCAGGGCTTGGCGTCGGCGTGGCCTTGCTGGTCACCAGCAACCCGAACCTTGCCTTCGCGGCGGCCGGCAAGATCGACGGTGGTGCCGGTGGCACCAACACCCTGGCACTGCAAAACGCAATTGGCGGCGGCAGTGGGACCAGTGGCAGCGGTACGATCAACGCCACCAACTACATCAACTTCAGCCGCCTGATTGTCGACGCCGGCACCTGGAGCCTGATCGGCCAGGTGCTCAACGGCACCACCCAGACCACCCTCAATGGTGGCCAGCTCAACTTCGACAACTCCAGTGCGTTCGGTAGTGGTGCCATCACCGTCAATGGTGGTGGGCTGGCGGGCACCGTCGGTGGCCTGAGCCTGGCCAACAACTTCACCCTCAACGCCGGCCTGAACGTCGGCGGCGCCACCGACATGGCCCTCAATGGCGTGGTCTCGGGTGTTGGCGGCCTGACCAAGACCGGCACCGGGCTGCTCACCCTCGGCGCCACCAACACCTACAGCGGCGGCACCACCCTGGCTGCCGGCGGTCTCAACCTGGCCAGCGCCGCGGCGCTGGGCAGCGGCGGCCTTACCGTCAGCGGCGCCAGCAGCCTGCAGGGCAGCGTGCCGCTGGTGTTGAACACCGCCGTGGCGCTTAACGCGGCGCTGACCCTGCCCGGCAGCAACGCCCTGACCCTGGGCGGTGTGCTCAGCGGTACCGGCTCGCTGGTCAAAAGCGGCAGCGGCACCGTGACGCTCAACGGCGTCAACACCTTCAGTGGCGGTACCACACTGGCCAGCGGTACGCTGACCATCGGCAACGACAGTGCCCTCGGTACCGGCGCGCTGACCCTTACCGGCAACGGCACCCTGAACCACACCGCCGCACTCACCCTGGGCAACGCCATCAACCTGGGCGGCAACACCCTCACGCTGCCGGGCAGCAATGCCGCCATCCTCAACGGTGTGATCAGCGGTACCGGCGGCCTGACCAAGACTGGCACCGCCGACCTCACTCTCAACGGCGTCAACACCTACAGCGGCACCACCACCCTGGGCGGTGGCAAGCTCACCGTCGGCAACAGCGCCGCGCTGGGCACCAGCAGCCTGACCCTGGGCGGCAATGCCAGCCTGGACGCCAGTAGCGCGGTCAGCCTGAGCAATGCGATCAACCTGGGGGCCAACACCCTTGACCTGCTGGGCACCAGCGCCACCACCCTGGGCGGTGTCATCAGCGGGACTGGCGCACTGGTCAAGAATGGCGCCGGCGACCTGACCCTCAATGGCAACAACACCTTCAGCGGCGGCCTGACGCTCAACACCGGCAAGCTCACCGTCGGGCACAGCAATGCGCTGGGCAGCGGTGCGCTGACCCTGGGCGGCAACGTCAGCCTCGACGCCGGCACCGCGGTCAACCTGGGCAACGCGGTCAACCTCGGCGCCAGCACCCTCAACCTGCTGGGCACCAGTGCCACCACCCTGGGCGGTGTCATCAGCGGCACCGGCGCGCTGGTCAAGAACGGCAGCGCCGGCCTGACCCTCAACGCCAGCAATACCTTCAGCGGCGGCACCACCCTCAATGGCGGCGTGCTGACCGTGGGCAACAACAATGCCCTGGGCACCGGCGCGCTGACCCTGGGCGGCAATGCCAGCCTCGATGCGGGCGTGGCGGTCAACCTGGGCAACGCCATCAACCTGGCCGGTAACACCCTCACTCTGCCGGGCACCAGCGCCACCACCCTGGGTGGCGTGATCGGTGGCACCGGGGCACTGGTCAAGAACGGCGGCAGCAACCTGACCCTGGGTGGCGCCAACACGTTCAGTGGCGGGCTGACCCTTAATGCCGGCACCCTGACTCTGGCCAGCGCGGCGGCCCTGGGTACGGGCGGCCTGACCGTTGGCGGGGCCTCGACCCTGGCCAACGCCGTGGCGATGACCCTGAACAATGGCGTCAACCTCGGCGCCAACCTGACCCTGGCCGGCGCCAACAATCTCAATCTGGCCGGCAACCTCAGCGGCACCGGCGGGCTGATCAAGAACGGCAGCGCCAGCCTGACCCTGAGCGGCAACAATACCCAGAACGGCGCCACGGCGCTGAACGCCGGCACCCTGGTGCTGGGCAGCAACACCGCGCTGGGCACCGGCGCGCTCAATGCCGCCGCCAACACCACCCTCGACACCAGTGTCGCCGGGCTGAACATCGGTAACGCCCTTAACCTGGCCGGCAACCTGAACCTGCCCGGCAGCAATGACCTGACCCTGAGCGGCGTCATCGCCGGCGCCGGCGGCATCACCAAGGGCGGCAACACCACCTTGACCCTGACCGGTGCCAACACCAACAGCGGTTCCACCTTTGTCAACGCCGGTACCCTGGTGGTCGGCAGCAACACCGCGCTGGGCACCGGCACCCTCAACACCGCCGCCGGCACCCACCTGGACGCCAGCACGGCCGTGAGCCTGGCCAACGACGCCATCATCGCCGGCCCCCTGACCATCGACGGCACTGCCAACCTGGGCCTGAGCGGCGTGCTCAGCGGCATCGGCTCGCTGGTCAAGAACGGCAACGCCAGCCTGACCCTGAGCGGCAACAACGTCTTCACCAACGGCACCCAGCTCAACGCCGGCACGCTGATCCTGGGCAGCAACACCGCACTGGGCATCGGCGGCCTGGCCCTGGGTGGCAACGCCAACCTCGACACCAGCACCGCGGTAGCCGCCACCAACACCATCAGCCTCGGCGCTAACACCCTGACCGTGCTGGGCAGCAACGCCACCACCCTGACCGGACAGATCAGCGGCACCGGCGCGCTGGTCAAGAACGGCAGCGCCGGCCTGACCCTCAACGGCAACAACACCTACAGCGGCGGTACCACCCTCAACGGCGGGTTGCTGACCCTGGGCAACAACAATGCCCTGGGCAGCGGCGCCTTGACCCTGGGTGGCAACGCCAGCCTCGACGGCAGCGGCACCCTCAACCTGGGCAATGCCATCAACCTCGCCGGCAATACCCTGACCCTGGCGGGCAGCAATGCAACCACCCTCGGCGGCGTGATCAGCGGCACTGGCGCGCTGACCAAGAACGGCAGCACCAACCTGACCCTGTCAGGTGCCAACACCTTCAGCGGTGGTCTCAACCTCAATGCCGGCACCTTGACCCTGGCCAGCGCCGCGGCGCTGGGGACCGGAGCTTTGAACGTCGGCGGTGCTGCCACCTTGGCCAACTCCACGGCCATGACCCTGAACAACGCCATCAACCTCGCCGCCGACCTGTCGCTGCCCACCACCAGCAATCTCACCCTGGCCGGCAACCTCAGTGGCACCGGCGGCCTGGTCAAGAGCGGCAGCGCCACCCTGACCCTGAGCGGCAACAATACCCACAGCGGCGCCACCGCGCTCAACGCCGGCACCCTGGTACTGGGCAGCAACATCGCCCTGGGCACTGGCGCGCTGAATGCCGCCAACAACACCACCCTGGACACCAGCGTCGCCGGGCTGAACATCGGCAACGCGCTGAACCTGGCCGGCAACTTCATCCTGCCCGGCAGCAACGACCTGACCCTGAGCGGCACCATCGCCGGCGCCGGCGGCATCACCAAGAACGGCGCCACCAGCCTGACCCTGAGCGGCAACAACAGCAACAGCGGCATCACCCGTCTGAACGCCGGTACCCTGGTGCTCGGCAGCAACACCGCGCTGGGCACCGGCACCCTCAACACGCTGGCCGGCACCCACCTGGATGCCAGCACGGCAGTCAGCCTGGCCAACGACGTCACCATCGCCGGCCCCCTGACCATCGATGGCAGCGCCGACCTGGGCCTGAGCGGCGTGGTCAGCGGCATCGGTTCGCTGGTCAAGAACGGCAACGTCAACCTGACCCTGAGCGGCAACAACCTCTACACCAACGGCACCCAGCTCAATGCCGGCACGCTCACCCTCGGCAGCAACACCGCGCTGGGCATCGGTGCCCTGACCCTGGGCGGCAACGCCAACCTCGACGCCAGCACCGCGGTGGCGGTGACCAACGGCATCAGCCTGGGCGGCAACACCCTGACCGTGCTGGGCAGCAACGCCACCACCCTCGGCGGCCTGATCAGCGGCAGCGGTGCGCTGGTCAAGAATGGCAGCGCTGGACTGACCCTCAACGGCAACAACACCTACAGCGGCGGCACCACCCTCAATGCCGGGCTGCTGACCCTGGGCAATAACAACGCCATCGGCAGCGGCGCGCTGAGCGTGGGCGGCAACGCCAGCCTCGACGGCAGCGCCGCGCTCAACCTGGGCAACGCGATCAACCTGGGGGCGGGCGCCACCCTGACCTTGCCGGGCAGCAACGCCACCACCCTTGGCGGCGTGATCAGCGGCACTGGCGTGCTGACCAAGAACGGCAGCACCAACCTGACCCTGTCGGGCGCCAACACCTTCAGCGGCGGCCTCAACCTCAATGCCGGCACCCTGACCCTGGCCAATGCCGCGGCGCTGGGAACCGGCGCGCTGAACGTCGGGGGCGCCGCGACCCTGGCCAACAGCGTGGCGATGACCCTGGGCAACGACGTCAACCTCGGCGCCAACCTGACCCTTGGCGGCAGCAACAACCTGACCCTGGGCGGCGTGCTCGCCGGTACCGGCGGGTTGATCAAGAACGGCGTGTCCGACCTGACGTTGACGGGCAACAACACCTTCAGCGGTGCCATCGACCTGCTCGGCGGCAGCATCACCACCGTCGGTACCACCGCTCTGGGCAATACCTCGGCGGTCAGCGTCGGCGCCGGCACCAGCCTCAACCTCGGCGCCAGCGCCACCATCGGTGGCCTGAGCGGCGCCGGTACGGTGAATATCGCGGGCGGTGGTGCCCTGACCCTGGGCGGCAACAACCTCAACAGCGTGTTCAGCGGCGTCTTGGCCGGCAGCGGCGGGCTGATCAAGAACGGCAGTGGCAGCTTCGAGCTGTCCGGGGTCAACGTGCTCGCTGGCAATACCACGGTCAATGCCGGCTTGCTCAATGTCACCGGCTCGCTGGCCAGCGCCAGCGTGCAGGTCAACAGCGGCGCCAGTCTCGGCGGCACCGGCAGCTTGCTGGGGGCGGTCGACATCGCCAACGGCGCGCACCTGCTGGCCAACAGCGGTGCGACCCTCGGCACCGGCGCATTGACCCTGCACAGTGGCTCGGTCCTCGACTTCGGCCTGGGCTCGCCCGCTACTGGCGGCACCGCGCTGGTCAACGTCAACGGCAACCTGACCCTGGACGGCACCCTCAACGTCACCGACGTCGGCGGCTTCGGCACCGGTATCTACCGGCTGTTCGATTACACCGGCGCGCTGGTCGACAACGGCCTGCTGGTCGGCAACGTCCCGGGTGCCATGTTGCCCGGCGACCTGCAGGTGCAGACCTCCATCGGTAGCCAGGTCAACCTGCTGGTCGGCGGCGCCACCGGCACCGTGCAGTTCTGGGACGGCGCCCAGAGCGTGCCCAATGGCGTGATCGACGGCGGCACCGGCACCTGGAATGGCAGCAACACCAACTGGACCGATGTCAACGGCGTGCTCAACGGCAGCTGGGCCAGTGACTTCGCGGTGTTCCAAGGCACCGCGGGGGATGTCACCGTGGTCGGCACCCAGGCCGCCACCGGGCTGCAGTTCGTCACCAACGGCTATCGCCTGATCGGCGCCGGTGGGCTGGACCTGGTCAACGGCAGCAACGGCGCCTTCGCCGTGCGAGTCGACCCCGGCGTCACCGCGACCCTCAACGTCGGCCTCTCGGGCAGCGGCCAGTTGGCCAAGCTCGACAGCGGCACCCTGGTGCTCAATGGTGCCAACAGCTACACCGGCGGCACCCTGTTCAACGGCGGCACGGTCGTGGTCGGTAACAACACCGCTTTTGGCAGCGGCGCTGTCAGCACCGCCAACGGCACCACCCTGGACAGCAACACCGCCGTGACCCTTGGCAACGCCTTCAATCTAAGCGGTGCCCTGACCGTCGCCGGTTCCGCCGACCTGGGGCTGTCCAACGTGGTCTCCGGCCTTGGCAGCCTGGTCAAGGCTGGCGGCGCCAACCTGACCCTGGGCAGCGCCAACACCTACAGCGGCGGCACCAGCCTGGGCGCCGGCACCCTGACCCTCGGCAACGCCCAGGCGCTGGGTACTGGCGGCCTGACCGTCACCGGCGCCGCCAGCCTGGACACCACCGGTAACCTGGCACTGGGCAATACCGTCGCCCTGAACGCCAACCTCACCCTACCGGGAACAAACGACCTCACCCTCAACGGAGCGCTCAGTGGCACCGGGGGCCTGGTCAAGACAGGTTCCGGCACGCTCACCCTCAACGGCAGCAACAGCCAGCAGGGCAGCACCAGCCTGAACGGCGGCACTCTCGTGGTAGGCAGCAACACCGCGCTGGGCACCGGCGCCCTGAACGCAGTCGGCGGCACCACCCTGAGCAGCAATGCCAACGTCACCCTGGCCAACCAGCTCAACCTGGCCGGCAACCTGACGATCGCCGGGGCGCAGAACCTGACCCTGGGCGGCAACGTCAACGGCGTCGGCGGCCTGACCAAGACCGGCAGCGGCACCCTGACCCTGAACGGCACCAATGGCAACCTGGGCAACACCAACCTCAATGCCGGCACCCTGGTGCTCGGCAGCGCCAGCGCCCTTGGCCTCGGTCAGCTCAACGCGGCGGCCGGCACCACGCTGGACAGCTCCGCGGCGATCAACATCGGCAACACGGTCAACCTGGGAGGCAACCTCACCATCACCGGCAGCAACGACCTGGGCCTGGGCGGCCTGGTCACGGGGGCCGGCAGCCTGACCAAGAACGGTGCCAGCAACCTCACCCTCAGTGGCGCCAACACCCTGACCGGAGGCGTGACCCTCAATGCCGGCACGCTGACCCTGGGCAACAACCAGGCACTGGGCACCGGCACCCTGACCGTCGGCGGCGCCAGCAACCTGGCCACCACCGGTGCCCTGACCCTGGCCAACCAGGTGACACTCAACAACACCCTGAGCCTGACCGGCAACAACAACCTGGCCCTCAATGGTGTGATCAGCGGTACCGGCGGCCTGACCAAGACCGGCAGCGGCAACCTGAGCCTCGGCGCCGCCAACACCTACCAGGGCACCACCACCCTGGGTGGCGGCACCCTGACCCTGGGCAACAACACCGCCCTGGGCACGGGCAACCTGGCGGTGACCGGCAGCAGCACCCTGGCCACCACCGGCGTGCTGCAGGTGGCCAATGCCATCGGCCTTGGCGTCGGGACCACTCTCGGCGTCAACAACACCCAGGCCCTGACCCTCGACGGTGCCATCAGCGGTGCCGGGGCGCTGAACAAACTGGGTGCCGGGCAACTGGTGCTCAATGGCAGCAACACCTACGCCGGCGGCACCTCGCTGCAGGCCGGCAGCCTGCTGCTGGGCAATGCCGGCGCCCTGGGCAGCGGTGCCCTGAGCGTCAACGGCGCCGCCAGCCTCGATGCCAGCCAGGCGCTGGCGCTGGTGAACGCCGTCAACCTCGCCGGTGGCAACCTGACCCTCGGCGGCAGCCAGGCACTGACCCTCAACGGTGTGGTCTCCGGCAGCAACGGCATGGTCAAGAACGGCGCCGCCACCCTGACCCTCAATGGCAACAACACCTACAGCGGCGGCACCACCCTCAACGCCGGCACCCTGGTGGTCGGCAGCAACACCGCGCTGGGCAGCGGCGCGCTGAGCACCGGTGCCAACACCAGCCTCGATGCCGGTGGCGCAGGCGCCACCCTGGCCAACAATGTACACCTGGGCGGTACCCTCAACCTGCCGGGCAGCGCCGACCTTACCCTCAACGGCGTGGTGGATGGCGTCGGCGGCCTGAACAAGTCCGGCGCCAGCACCCTGACCCTCAACGGCGCCAACAACTACCTGGGCGGCACCACCCTGAATGCCGGCCGACTGGTGGTCGGCAACGACAACGCGCTGGGGCAGGGCGCCCTGACCGTCGCCGGGGCTTCGACCTTGAGCGGCGGCGCCGGCACCACCCTGGCCAACAATGTCACCCTCAATGCCGGCCTGAGCGTCGATGGCGGCAACGACCTGACCCTCAACGGCGTGATCAACGGCACCGCCGGCCTGACCAAGAACGGCAGCGGCAACCTGACCCTCAATGGCAACAACGGCTTCCAGGGCGGCACTCAGCTCAACGCCGGGCGCCTGACCCTGGGCAGCAGCGGTGCGCTGGGCACCGGTACCCTTTCGGTCACCGCCGACGCCACCCTGGCCAACAGCGCGCCCATGGCCCTGGGCAACACCATTGCCCTGAGCAATGGTGCCAACCTGACCGTTGAAGCCGCCAACGCGCTGATCCTGAGCGGCGACCTCGGCGGCAGCGGCAACCTGGTCAAGACCGGCGTCGACGACCTGACCCTGGTCGGCGTCAAGACCTTCACCGGCAACGTCGACATCCAGGCCGGGTCCCTGACCACCCTCGGCGGCGGTGTGCTGGCCAACGTCGACATCCTCAATGTCGGTGCCAGCGGCCAGCTCAACCTCAACGGCAACGCCAGCCTCGGCAGCCTGACCGGCAGCGGCCAGGTCGATGTCGGCATCGGCAGTGTCCTGAGCCTGGGCGGCAACAACCTCAGCAGCACCTTCGCCGGTGGTCTCAACGGCCTGGGCGGCCTGACCAAGATCGGCAGCGGCACCCTGACCCTGACCGGCACCAGCAACCTGGCCGACAACACCCAGGTCAACGCCGGCACCTTGAAAGTCGACGGTACCCTGGGCAGCAACCTGCTGACCGTGGCCAGTGGCGCCACCCTGGCGGGTAGCGGCACCGCCAACGCCACGGTGGTGATCAGCAACGGCGGCCACCTGGCCGGGCAGAGCGGCGCCACCCTGGGCCTCGGCAGCCTGGTGCTCAACAGCGGCTCGATCGTCGATGTCGGCCTGGGCGCCCCGTCCACCGGCGGCACCGCGCTGTTCAACGTCGGCGGCAACCTGACCCTCGACGGCACGCTCAATGTCGGCAGCATCGGCGGCTTCGGCAACGGTGTGTACCGCATCTTCGACTACACCGGCGCGCTCACCGACAACGGCCTGGACTTCGGCAGCCTGCCAGTGGGCGTAGGCCTGGGTGACGTGACCCTGCAGACCGCCCTGGCCAACCAGGTCAACCTGCTGGTAAGCGCCGCCGGCCTGAACATCCAGTTCTGGGACGGCAGCCAGAGCGTGCCTAACGGTCAGGTCGATGGCGGCACCGGCGTGTGGAACGCCGGCAACACCAACTGGACCGACCTCAACGGCGTGCTCAATACCACCTGGGGCAGCACCTTCGCGGTGTTCCAGGGTACAGCGGGCGACGTCACCGTTGACGGCAGCCAGACCGTCAACGGCCTGCAGTTCGTCACCGATGGCTATCGCCTGCTGGCGGGCATCGGCGGCGCGCTCGACCTGATCAACGGCAGCGGTGGCGACACCAGCGTGCGGGTCGATCCGGGTGCCACGGCGACCCTCGATGTCGGCCTGACCGGCGTCGGCAAGCTCAACAAGCTCGACAGCGGCACCCTGGTGCTCAACGGCAACAACAGCTACAGCGGTGGCACCCTGCTCAGCGGCGGTACCTTGATTGTCGGCAACAACGCGGCCCTGGGCAGCGGCGCGCTCGACACCGCGGCGGGCACCACCCTCGACAGCAACGCCTCGGTCGTCCTGGGCAATGCCGTCACCCTGGCGGGCCCATTGAACATTGCCGGTAGCAATGACCTGGCCCTCAACGGCAACATCGGCGGCGCCGGTGGCCTGGTCAAGGCCGGCAGCGCGCGGCTGGCGCTGGCCGGCAACAACACCTATGCCGGTAATACCGCGCTCAATGGCGGCACCCTGGTGCTGGGCTCCAATACCGCGCTCGGCACCGGCAGCCTGACCACGGCGCCCGGCACCAGCCTGGACAGCAGCCAGGCGGTCACCCTCGCCAACAACGTCACCACCACAGGCGATCTCACCGTGCTGGGCAGCAACGACCTGACCCTGGGCGGCACCGTCGGCGGCACCGGCCGCCTGCTCAAGGCTGGCCTCGCGCGCTTCGCGCTGATGGGCGCCAACACCTACAGCGGCGGCACCGACCTGCAGGCCGGCACACTGGTGGTCGGCAACAACGCGGCGCTGGGCAGCGGCGGCCTGGAGGTCAGCGGCAACGCCAACCTCGACAGCGCCAGTGCCGTCACCCTGGCCAACCCGGTAAATGTCAGTGGCGTGCTCAACGTGCTGGGCAGCAACGACCTGCAACTGGCTGGCGTGCTCAGCGGCGGGGGCGAGCTGAACAAGAGCGGCCTGGCCGACCTGACCCTGTCAGGCAACAACACCTTCAGCGGCATCCTCAACATCCTCTCCGGCAGCCTGAGCACCATCGGCACCACTGCCCTCGGTACCCAGAGCCAGCTGAACGTCAGCAGCGGCGCCAGCCTCAACCTTGACGGCAACACCAGCCTCGGCGACATCGGCGGCACCGGCGCGATCCAGATCGCCGCCGGCAACAGCCTGGCAGTGGAGGGTGGGGTGTTCGACGGCAATATCAGCGGCACCGGCACCCTGAACAAACTCGGCAACGGCACCCTGGCGTTGAGCAGCACCAACAGCCACACCGGCACCACCAACGTCCAGGCCGGGGGGCTGCAGGTGAATGGCTCCCTGGCCAGTGGCGCGGTCAACGTCGCCAGCGGCGCCAGCCTCAGCGGCGCCGGCAGCCTCGGCGGCGCGGTGACGGTGGCCAACGGCGGCAACCTCGCGGCCACCAGCGGCAGCACGTTGAACGCCGGCAACCTGGTGCTCGACAGCGGCGCCAATTTCAACGCCTCGCTGGGCACGCCGTCGTCTGGTGGTACGCCGCTGGTCAACGTGGCCAACAACCTGACCCTGGGCGGTACCCTCAATGTCACCGACATCGGCGGCTTCGGCGCCGGGGTCTACCGGTTGTTCGCCTACGGCGGCAGCCTCACCAACAACGGCATGAGCTTCGGCACCACGCCGGTGCCGATCACCGACCTGACCGTGCAGACTGCCGTGGCCAACCAGGTCAACCTGGTGGTCGGCGGTGCCAGCAACGTACTGTTCTGGGATGGCAGCCAGAGCGTCGCCAACGGCCAGATCGACGGCGGCAGCGGCACCTGGGACGCCACCAACACCAACTGGACCGACGTCAACGGCGTGTTGAACAGCACCTGGAACGACACCTTCGCGGTGTTCCAGGGCGCCCCCGGCACTGTCACCGTCAACGGCAGCCACAGCATCACCGGCCTGCAGTTCGTCACCGATGGCTATGTGCTCAACGCCGGTACCGCCGGTGAACTGCTGGGCAACGGCACCACCAACCTGCGGGTCGACAACGGTGTCACCGCGACCCTCAACGTCGCCCTCAACGGCACCGGCAGCGTCGCCAAGCAGGACGGCGGCACCCTGGTGCTCAACGCCGCCAACGGCTACAGCGGCGGCACTGCCCTCAATGGCGGCACCCTGGTGCTTGGCAACAACAGCGCGCTGGGCAGCGGCACGCTGACGGCCGCAGGCGGCACCACGCTGGACAGCAACACCGCCGTCACCCTGGCCAACACCACCGTGCTCAACGGTGCCCTGGCCATCGCCGGCAGCAACGCCCTGACTCTCAATGGCGTAGTCAGCGGCACGGGTGGGCTGATCAAGAACGGCGCCGGCCTGCTGACCCTGAACGGGGCCAACACCTACAGCGGCGGCACCCAGATCAACGCCGGCGGCGTGGTGGGCAACAGCACCAGCCTGCAGGGCGCGATCCTCAACAACGGGGCCCTGACCTTCGAACAGAACGCCAACGGCAGCTACACCGGCAACCTCAGCGGCAACGGCACCCTGGCCAAGAACGGTACCGGCGAGCTGCTGCTGACCGGGGTCAACACCTTCACCGGCGCCACCAGCGTCAATGCCGGCACCCTGCTGGTCAACGGCCGTCTCGACAGCACCAGCGTGCAGGTCGCCACCGGCGCCCGCCTGGGCGGCAGCGGCACCTACGGCGGCGGCGTGCAGATCGCCAACGGCGCTACCCTGGCCGCCGGCCAGAGCGCCACGCCGCTCACAGTAGGCAGCCTCGACCTGGCGTCGGGCAGCGCCCTGGACTTCAGCCTTGGCGCTCCGGCCGCCTCCACCACCGTGGTCAGGGTCAACGGCAACCTGGTGCTCGACGGCACGCTGAACATCACCGATGCCGGCGGTTTCGGCACCGGTGTCTACCAACTGTTCAGCTACGGCGGCACGCTCACCGACAATGGCCTGGTGTTCGGCGCCATCCCGGGTAGCGTGGTCCTGGGCGACCTCAGCCTGCAGACCGCCATCGCCAACCAGATCAACCTGGTGGTGCAGAACTACGGCGAGGAGCTGCAGTTCTGGAACGGCGGCAAGACCAACCCCGACGGCAGCGTCGGCGGCGGCAGCGGCACCTGGGGCTCGAACACTGGCTGGACCAATGCCGGCGGCACCAGCAGCGAAGGCTGGAGCGGCGGCTACGCGGTCTTTGGCGGCACGTCCGGCACCGTTACCGTGGTTGGCAACCAGTCGTTCGAGGGCCTGCAGTTCCTCAGTGATGGCTACCAGGTCGTCCCGGGCTCTGGCGGCAGCCTGACCCCGGTCAACGATGCCGACGGCAGCCTGGCAGCGGTGCGGGTCAACGCCGGTGCCACGGCCACCGTCAGCGCACCGCTGGTCGGCACTGGCGGTATCGAGAAACTCGATGCCGGCACCCTGATCCTCGCCGGCGCCAACACCTACAGCGGCGGCACCACCGTCAGCGGCGGTACCCTGGTCGGCAACACCACCAGCCTGCAGGGCAACATCCTCAACAACGCCAACCTGGTGTTCGCCCAGGGCAGCAATGGCACCTTCAACGGCACCCTCAGCGGTACCGGCACCACCACCAAGCAGGGCGGCGGCACCTTGTTGCTGACCGGCAACCAGCCGTTCAGCGGTGCCTTCAACGTCAACCAGGGCGTGCTCCAGGTGGGCGATGCCGGCAACCCGGGCAGCAACCTCGCCGCCCAGGTCACGGTGGCCAACGGCGCCGCGCTGACCGGCAACGGCACTGTCGCCGGGCTGATCAACAACGGCACCGTGCTGCCGGGGCCGGCCGGCAACCTGAACGTGTCGGGCAACTTCACCAATGGCGCCACCGGCACCCTGGTGATCGACCTCGCCAGCTCGCCGGTGAACTACCTGAACGTGGGCGGCACGGCCAACCTCGGCGGCAGCCTGATGGTGGCCAACCTCGCCAGCGGCAACGGCCAGTACACCGTGGTCAGCGCTGCGGGCGGCATCACCGGTACCTTCGCCACCACCAACCTGGCCAACTCGGCGTTCCTCAACAGTTCACTGGACTATGGCGCCAACCAGGTGACCCTGTCGGTCAGCCGCAACGGCAACTCCTTCGCCGATGTCGCCGCCACCGGCAACCAGCGTGGCGTGGCCACGGCGCTGAGCAGTGCCGGGGCGCCGGCCGAGCTGGTCAACAACCTGCTGCCGCTGGACCGCCAGGGCGCCCAGGCGGCGTTCGACAGCCTGTCCGGCGAGATCCACGCCAGCACCGCGACCGTGCTGATCGAGGACTCGCGCTACGTCCGCGACGCGGTCAACGACCGCCTGCGCCAGGCTGACTGCAGCAACCAGGACGACCCGCGTCGCACCCTGGCGCCGACCGCCAACCAGCAGCTGACCAGCGAAGGCTGCCAGGGCCAGGCCGTGGGCTGGATCCGCGCCATCGGCGGCTGGGGTACCTACGACGGCAGCAGCAGCCATGCCAGCGTCGACCGTGACCTGTCGGGCTTCATGCTCGGCGTCGACCGTGCCCTGGATGATCAGTGGAAAGTCGGCGCCGCCGCCGGCTACACCCGCTCGAGCATCGACGCGCACCGTCGCCGCTCCGACGCCACGGTGGACAGCTACCACCTGACCACCTACCTCGGCTACCAGCTGGACGCCTTCGCCGCCCGCCTGGGCGTGGCCTACAGCTGGCACGACATCGATACCAAGCGCGATGTCACCGTGGGCAGCTACGACGACCGCCTCAAGGCCAAGTACAAGGCGCGCAGCGCCCAGGTATTCGGCGAGGTGGGCTACGCCATCGATGCTGGCGGCATTGCCCTGGAGCCGTTCGCCGGGTTGGCCTACGTCAACTACGACAGCGACACCGCCCACGAGAAGGGCGGGGCAGGGCGGCTGGAGGGCAAGGTCGACCAGGACGTGACCTTCTCCACCTTGGGCGTGCGGGCCGGCAAGCGCATCCTGCTCGACAATGGCAGCAGCGTTACGCCGCGGCTGTCGGTGGGCTGGCGGCATGCGTTCGGTGACGACAAGCCCGATGCCGATTTGCGCTTCATCGACGGTGGCGTAGGGTTCAGCACCGAGGGCGTGCCGATTGCCAAGGACGCGGCGGTGGTCGAGGCCGGGGTGGACCTGTCGGTGGGCGCGAGCGGCAAGCTGGGGGTCGGGTACTCCGGGCAGCTGTCGAGCGAGAACCGCGACCATGGTGTGGTGGTGAGCTTCAGCATGGGGTTCTGAGGTAGATCGCCGGGGCTGCTTTGCAGCCCTTTCGCGGCACGAGGCCGCTCCTACAGAAGACCACGTTCCTCTCTGTAGGAGCGGCCTTGTGCCGCGAAAGGGGCGCAAAGCGCCCCCGGCGCCATTCAGTCGTAAGACATTTCCGAACTTGAAACCAAATCCTTCAGCCAGCCAGCGCTTCGGACCTATCCTACGCGCCTGCCGGAAGGCTCTGAATTGGCCGGGAAATACATCAGGGGTACCGTCACTGGGTCGTCAAATTTGGCGATCCGGGTGTGAGAAGCCCGTCCATGTCCAGATTCAGGTTGCCTGTTATGGCAGCCGTGCGCGCGCAGACTTCGGTCTGGCCGTGGTGTCTGGACACGGTCTTCTCACCTCGCGTACGGCTGCCACCCTTGTCTGTGAGAAGGATACTGGTGGTTGCTCTAGAAACCCTTTCCAGAGTAACAACTATGAAAAAACTAGTACCTGACCCACCCTACCCAATCCCCTTCGTCACCATCATCAGCGACCTCGACCCCGAGGAAGCGATGGCCCACGCCAACAAGCTGATGCACATCCTCAGCGACACCGTCCACGCCTACACCGTCTGCCAGCGCGACGAGCGTCTCGACGTGATGATGGACAGCGTTGAGATCCTCGGCCAACTGGTCATCTCGCTGGTCCGCCACGCCCGGGCCAAGGGGGCGCCGGTATGAGCGACGACTTCAAGCCCGGCCCGACCCAGGGCAAGACCACCTGCCTCGAGATCTTCTGCATCCAGCCCGGTATCCCGTTTGATCACGCCTTCAGCGACCTGTCGGTGCTGCTCGGCTGCGTGGCGCATTTCACTACCGAGGCGGAGATGGAAGGGGACCTCATGGCCGGCAGTGCCGCACGCATTCTCAGTGGGCTGGCCAAGGGGCTGATCGATGACATGGAATTGGGGCTGAATCGAGCGCGGTGAATGGGGGGCTGCTGCGCAGCCCGTTCGCGGCACAAGGCCGCTCCTACAAGAAAACGCGATCCCTTGTAGGAGCGGCCTTGTGCCGCGAACGGGCCGCAAAGCGGCCCCAGGGATGCCAGACCGGGCCACTGTCGTTAGACTGTCATCTCCCCACCACCGGACAGGAGTCCCGGCGTGCCCGACCCCCGCAGTTTCCCCAGCGACCTGTGCCTTGAAAGCCCACGCCTGCAGCTGCGCCCCATGCGCCACGGCGACGCGCAGCAGTGGCTGACCATCATGGCCGACCCGGAAGTGATGCGTTACTGGTACCACGCCCCCTGGCAGACCCTGGCCGAGGCCGAAAGCGCCCTGGCCGCCGACCGCGAAGCCTTTGCCGCCGGCCAGTTGCTCAAACTGGGCATGTACCGCCGCGACAACGGCGAACTGATCGGCATGGTCCAGCTGTTCAACCTCGAGGAGGGCTCGCGCCGTGGCGAGATCGGCTACTGCCTGGCCAAATCCGCCCAGGGCCGGGGCTACATGGACGAGGCGCTGACCTGCTTCATCGACTACCTTGCCCACACCCTGCACCTGCGTCGCCTGGAGGCGGAGATCGACCCGCGCAACCAGGGCTCGGCGCGTACACTGGAACGCCAGGGCTTCGTCCTTGAAGGCACCTTGCGCGCCCGTTGGTGCGTGGCGGGTGAGCTGTCCGATTCTGGGTTGTACGGCCTGCTGCTCGAACCGCCCGTGGCCTGATGCCCGTGCGTCATGGACGCGCCTTTCGCTGATGGGATGGAGCCCGCGCTTTGCCTGCTTTCTACGTGACGTTCACCTTGCTGCTGTTTCTGTTGAGCCTGTGTTTCGATGGCATCCTGATGGGCGTCGACGGGCATATGCCCGCCTTGCAGATAGTGCTCATGGGGCCTTGGGGCATTGCCATGGGGCTTTACCAGTGGTTCGCCAATCCGCTGCTGGGGCTGGCGCTGCTTGCTCACCGGCGTTTTCGCTGGCTGGCGCTTGGCGCCGGAGTGGTCGCGCTGGGCCTTGCGCTCAGTTGCCTTGGCATCGAGCAGGTGCCGGACAACCGCAGCTATGACATCCAGCCCCTGACCGGATTTGGCGCCGGGTATTACCTGTGGACAATGGCGATACTGCTGTTTTGCCTGGGGCAGGGCTGGTGGTGCCGCAAGGTGCGTTCGACGGCGGGTATGCCGGGTTGGCGTTGGTACGACCTGGGGCTGATCGCAGTGCTGGCGGCGACGATCTACGCCGGGACGCTGATGCCGAGCCTGCGCGTTCAGATCAGCAGTTCCACCCAGTCGATGGATCAGGCTGCGACACGCTGATGCGGCGCGCCCGTCGGGTTTGGAAAGACGCCAGGGCTGGGTTAAGGTCGCAGCTTGTCCCGTTTTCTCCAGGTACCTGACTTGCCCGCTTTCTACCTGACCACCAGCCTGGCCCTGTACCTGCTGAGCCTGGCCTTCGATGGCGCCCTGACGGGGGCGGGTCGGCATGTGCCGGCGTTGCAGATGCTGCTCTACGGCCCCTGGGGCATCGCCTTCGGTCTGTACCAGTGGTTCGCCAACCCGCTGCTGGCGCTGGCTATCCTCGCCCATCGTCGGTTCCGCCGCCTGGCGCTGGTATGCGGCCTGGTGGCGTTGTACCTGGCGGCCAGCAGCTTCGCCATAACCCGCTTGCCGGACAACCAGAGCTACGCCTTCCAGAATGTGACCGGCTTCGGCGCGGGCTTCTATCTGTGGCTGCTGGCGATCCTGATGTTCTGCCTGGGGCAGCTGTGGTGGTGCTGGAAGGCGCGCTCGGCGGTGGATGTGCCGGGCTGGGGCTGGCTCGATGTGGCGCTGATCGCTGCCCTGAGCGTGGCGCTATATGCCGGTACGCAGATGCCGTCGCTGCGTTTCGAGCCGCACAAGGTGATCGTGCCGCCGGAGCAGCCGCACGCCTTGTGATGGCAATTGCCCCTACAGGGCAGCGCAATGAGTGCGTGGGAGCGGGCTTGCCCCGCGATAGGGCTGCTATGTCAGGCGCTCAACGCGCCGTGCCCCACTGCACCACGATCATCCCGAGCACGATCATCCCCACCCCCGCCAGCCGCAACAGGTTCACCGGCCGCTCCGGCAACCCCATCAAGCCAAACTGGTCGATCAGCAGCGACGACAGCACCTGCCCGGCCACCACGCAGACGATAAACCCCGCCGCCCCCAGGCGCGGCGTCAGCACCAGCGCGGCGGTGATGTAGAGCACCCCGGCGACGCCACCGAACCATGCCCACCAGGGCGCATGGGCCAGTTGCTGCACCTGCGGCAGCGGCGCGCGCATGAACAGCAGGGCCGGCACCAGCATCAGCAGGCTGACCAGCAACGATACCCCGGCAGCCCATAGCGGATGGCCGAGCAGGCGCCCGAGCGCGGCGTTGCTGCCGGCCTGGAACGGCACGGCGGCGCCGGCGAGCAGGGCGATGAGCAAGGGGAGGGCGGCGAAGAGGCTGGCTGGCATGGTGTCTACTCCTGATCAGAACACTGGCCTTAGTCTCGATCATGCATTTCAATGATGGAAATTCGAACTTCGCACAGGTTGTATTCGTACCATGGATGATCTGCGTCGCATCGACCTCAACCTGCTGCTGACCCTGCATGCCCTGCTCAGCGAGCAACACGTCTCCCGCGCGGCCCTGCGCCTGCATCGCAGCCAGCCGGCGGTCAGTCATGCCCTGGCGCAGTTGCGCGAGCTGTTCGCCGACCCGCTGCTGGTGCGACGCGATGGCCGCCTGCAACTGACGGCCCGCGCCGAAGCCCTGCAGGCGCCGTTGCAGGAGGCCTTGCAGCAACTTGACGGACTGCTCGGCACGCCGGGCTTCGAGCCGGCGCGGGCACGGCGCACCTTTCGCCTGGCCATGTCCGACTACGGCGCCCGTGTGGTGCTGCCAGCGCTGATGCGCCTGCTGCGGCGCGAAGCGCCGGGCATTGACCTGGTGGTGTCCCAGGGCAGCCGTGAGGCGATGCTCGGCCAGTTGATCGACGGCGAGGCGGACCTGGCGCTGGGCGTGTTCCCGGAGCTGCCGACGGAAATGGCCCAGCAGGTGCTGTTCGAGGAGTCCTTCGTCTGCCTGGCCGACCGCGCCAGCCTGCCGCCCCGTGGCGGCCTGGCGCTCGACCCGTGGCTGGCGCGGCCCCATGTGCTGGTGGCGGTACGCCCCGGCATCGACAACGAGATCGACCAGGCCCTGGCCAGCTTGGGCGCACGTCGGCGCATCGCCTTGACCCTGCCGCATTGGGGTGTGGCCCAAAGCCTCATTGCCGGGACCGATCTGGTGCTCACCGTGGCCCGGCGCAGCCTCGCCGGTGCCCGGCTGGACCCGGCGCTGCGCCAGTTCGCGCCGCCCCTGGCGATCTCGCCGTTCGCCTTCGCCCAGGCCTGGCATTCGCGGCGTGACGGCGATGCCGGGCACCGCTGGCTGCGGGCGCGGATCCAGGCGCTGTGCGTGAACGAAAGCGTGGCAGGGTGCTAGTGTCCTGTCTCGGAAATAAGCTGTTCACTTTTGGCGGCGTCTTGGGCGCCCGGCCTGCGTTGCCACTCCTCGCCATAGCCCTGCTATGACTCGTCGCGGCGCCTTGCCCGAACACCCAAGCCACTCGCCAAAAGAGAACGTATTTCCAAGACAGGACACTAGGCTGTGCCAAGACCCTAAGCGAGAAGGAATGCCCATGTTCAAGCGTTACCTGCCCGGCGTTGCCGCCCTGCTGATCGCGACCTCTGCCCAGGCCGAAGACTATTCGCCCACCTACACCCAGTGCATGGACAAGGCCTCCAGCACCTTGGCCATGGGCGCCTGTATCCAGGCCGAGACCCAGCTACAGGATGACCGGCTGAACCGGGTCTACAAGCAGTTGATGGCCAAGCTCGACAGCCAGCAGCAGAAGGACCTGCGCGAAGTCCAGCGTACCTGGATGAAGTACCGCGACGGCAACTGCGCGTTCCACGGCAAGTTGAGCAACGGCAGCATCTACCGCATCGAAGGCGCGATGTGCGAGATGGACATGAGCAAGGACCGGGCGGCGGAGCTGGAGCGTGTGCTCAGTCCGGGGCAGTAGCGCAGCATCAGCTTACAGATTGGTGGTTGATCTGGTCGGCTGAAGGGTATCGCCGCGACCTTGATGGCTGTATTTTTGTACAGCTCATGGACAGCTTGTTCACCAAGGGAGGAGCACATGCCTGACAGCACCGATGTCGCCAACTACTTCCTCACGCTGGAAGGCGAGGCGGGTGAAATCTCGAACCTGAAGCTGCAGAAGCTGGTTTATTACGCGCAGGGCTTCAGCTTGGTCTTGCTGGGCGGGCCGTTGTTCGAAGAGCGAATCGAGGCCTGGATGCATGGCCCGGTGGTGCCCGACCTCTACCGCCGGTTCAGCCAGCACGGCTCGAACCCGATTCCGGTGCCTGCCGTGTTCGAGCCGACCTGCTTTTCCCGGGAGCAGGCCCGTCTGATCAAGGAGGTCTTCGAGGTTTATGGGCAGTATTCGGCGTGGAAGCTCCGCCAACTGACCCATGAAGAAGACCCCTGGCGGGACAATTATCAGGAGGGCGCTTTCAGCCGGGAAATTCCCCGGGACGAAATGCAGCGCTACTTCAGGAACCACCTGGTGAACTGAGCAATGGTACGCAAGCGACTCAAGGAGCGAGACGCCCAGGGAAATCAGGTCAGGACACGCCAAGCGGCAGGCGAGGCTGACGATTCGGACTTGCGCCCACCAGTGTTCTCACTGGAGTACCTGCAATCAGGTTGGTGCATCCAGGATTGCCAGCAGGCGGAGCGGGCGCGGATGCTCGAGCGACTGCGCCAGATCAGCCAACGCACGTGGCGAGAGATCCGCCAGCTCGATCGACACGGTTATGGCACGGAGACGATTTCACGCGGCAGTATCAGGGCTGTGTTGCCTTCATTTCTCACCGAGGATGTTCGGTTGCTGGCGTTCAGGGCTTTCGATCTGGTGGCGATGGTGGGGTATCGCAGCGGGCGGATCTTCCATGTGATCTGGATAGATCGTGAGTTCAAGTTGTACAAGCATTGACGCGAGGTGCAGTGGTCCTTTGGTGGGCTAGTCAAGCGGGGTATGGCACCGGCTTTGCCGGTGTTCGCGGGCAAGCCCGCTCCCACAGGGTGCGCGGACTACCCGCGAAGTCAGCTCCCTGCGCGACTGTGGGAGCGGGTTTACCCGCGAAGAATCCAACGCGGTGCCTGGCACCGGCTTCGCCGGTGTTCGCGGCTAAAGCCGCTCCCACAGGTCCCTGCTAAATCAATCAGTCATTTGCAGTTCCATTGGAGCGGTCTTGCCCGAGCTTCAGGCGCTGCGGTGCGCGCGTCGTGCCCGGGCCTTCAGGTACTCGCGCACCTCCACCCCGTCTCCGGCGAACTCGATCCGCTGTGCCTTGGCCTCACGCTGGTAGGCGTACATCGGGTCGTAGTATTCCTTGAGCAGCCCTTCGATCCACCCTCGGTGCAGGCTCACGTCACCACTGCGCAACTGCTCCTCTAGCGCCTGGTCGAGCAACGTCGACAGCCGCTGGAAGCGTTCGCCGCCCAGGCGCTTGTGGATGTTGGCCATGCTCTGGCGCATGCGCTCGGCGAACAGTGGGCCGCCAGCCTCTGCACCGTGCACGGCGATGTATTCGGCGCACAGGTTGATCACGTAGTCGCGCAGGATGCGTTCCACGCGATGCTCGAAGCTGTCTTCAAGCCACACCAGCGGATAGCGCTGCATGCCCTGGTACAGCTCCAGCGGCACCGCGCAGCTGCCGACCACGCGGCCTTCGTCCTCGAGCACGAACTGGCCGGTGCCACGCTCGCGTTTCTTGAGGATGTCGATGGCCAGCGCGTTCTCGAAATCGATCTGCGCCGGCTGCGCCGTGGCGCGCTTGCCGAAGCTGGAGCCGCGGTGGTTGGCGTGGCCTTCCAGATCGAGCACGTTGTCCAGCTGGTGCAGCACATCGGTCTTGCCGGTGCCGGTCAGCCCGCCCAGCAGAACGAACTCGCACTGCTGCACCGCCTGCAGCGTGGTATCCATCAGCAGGGTGCGCATGGCCTTGTAGCCGCCCACCACCTTCGGGTACTGGATGCCGGCGTCCTTGAGCCAGCCCTGGACGATCTGCGAGCGCAGGCCGCCACGGAAGCAGTAGAGGTAGCCGTCGGGATGGGCCTGGGTGAACGCGGCCCAGTCTTCCAGGCGCTGCTGCTTGAGCGCGCCGTTGACCAACTGGTGGCCCAGGGCGATGGCGGCGGCCTGGCCCTGCTGCTTGTAGCAGGTGCCGACCTTCTGCCGCTCCTGGTCGTTCATCAGCGGCAGGTTTACGGCGCCGGGGAAGGCGCCCTTGGTGAATTCGATTGGTGCGCGCATGTCCATCATCGGCACGTCGTCGAGGAACAGCTGTTTCAGCTCGGTGCAGTCGGGGCGCATCAGATCACCTCGACTGCGTGGCTCTGTCGCTCGACCAGCTCGCCGATCGGCGCCAGCTCGAGCCCGAGTTCCCGCGCCACGGCGAGGAATTCCGTCTCGCCCTGCGGGGTGACCGCCACCAGCAGGCCGCCGCTGGTCTGCGGGTCGCACAGCAGGTGCTTCTGCTCGTCGCTCAACGCGCCGATCTTGTGCCCGTAGCTGTCGAAGTTGCGCAGGGTGCCGCCGGGGATGCAGCCTTCGGCCAGGTAATGCTCGACGCTTGGCAGGCGCGGCACGGCAGCGAACTGCAGGCGGGCGGTGAGGCCGCTGCCTTCGGCGACTTCGACCAGGTGGCCGAGCAGGCCGAAACCGGTGACGTCGGTCATGGCCTGCACGCCGTCGAGCTTGCCGAAGCGGCTGCCCGGGGTGTTGAGGGTGCACATCCAGTCGCGGGCCAGGCCTTGGTCCTGTTCGCGCAGCTTGGCCTTCTTCTCGGCGGTGGTGAGGATGCCGATGCCCAGCGGCTTGGTCAGGTACAGGCGGCAGCCGACGCTGGCGGTGTCGTTGCGCTTGAGGTGGCGCTTGCTCACCACGCCGGTCACGGCCAGGCCGAAGATCGGCTCGGGGGCGTCGATGGAGTGGCCGCCGGCCAGCGGGATGCCCGCTTCGGCGCACACGGCGCGGCCGCCGCGGATCACCTCGCGGGCGACTTCTGGCGGCAGCACGTTGACCGGCCAGCCGAGGATGGCGATGGCCATCAGCGGGTCACCGCCCATGGCGTAGATGTCGCTGATGGCGTTGGTGGCGGCAATGCGGCCGAAGTCGTACGGGTCGTCGACGATGGGCATGAAGAAGTCGGTGGTCGAGACCACGCCACGCTCGTCATCCAGGGCGTAGACGGCGGCGTCGTCGCGCGAGGCGTTGCCGACCCAGAGTTTTGGGTCGAGGGCCTGGGTGCCGCTCTCGGCGAGGATCACATCCAGGACCTTGGGAGAAATCTTGCAGCCACAGCCAGCGCCGTGGCTGTACTGTGTCAGACGAATCGGCTCGCTCATGTGCACCTCGACTTTTCGTGATGCGCGATTGTAGCAAAGCTGGCCTTTGTGCCTGCGGCTCTTATACTTCCCTCGTTTATCAGCATCGCGGGGCAAGCCCGCTCCCACGCAGACCTGCGATGCGCCATCGACTCATGCCCCGCTATCGAACCGGAGAATCCCCATGCTCAAACGCCCCCTGGCCCTGTTTGCCGGCCTCGCGCTGTCCTGCTGCGCGGTGGTCGCCCAGGCCGCCGATGTGCTGCGCGTCAGCGCCATCCCCGACGAGGCACCAACCGAACTGCTGCGCAAGTTCAAGCCGCTGGGCGAATACCTCGAGCAGCAGCTGGGCATGAAGGTGCAGTTCGTGCCGGTGGCCGACTACCCGGCGGTGGTCGAGTCGCTGGCCAGCGATCGCCTGGACCTGGCCTGGCTGGGGGGCTTCACCTTCGTCCAGGTGCACCTGAAGGACCCCAAGGCCACGCCGCTGGTGCAGCGTGAGCAGGATGCCAAGTTCACCAGCAAGTTCATCACCGCCAACCCGGACGTGAAGAGCCTCAAGGATCTGAAGGGCAAGACCTTCGCCTTCGGTTCGATTTCGTCCACCTCGGGCAGCCTGATGCCGCGTTACTTCATGCTCAAGAACGACAACATCAAGCCCGAGGAGTACTTCAGCCGCGTCGCCTATTCCGGCGCCCACGATGCCACCGCCGCCTGGGTCCAGGCCGGTAAGGCCGATGCCGGTGTGCTCAACGCCAGCGTCTGGGACAAGCTGGTCGCGGCCGGCAAGGTCGACACCAGCAAGGTGAAGGTGTTCGCCACCACGCCGGAGTACTTCGACTACAACTGGACCGTGCGCGGCAACATGGACCCGGCGCTTAAAGAAAAGATCAAGCAGGCCTTCCTTGCCCTGGACCCGGCCAAGCCTGCGGACAAGGCGATCCTCGACCTGCAGGCCGCCAGCCGCTTCATCGAGACCAAGCCCGAGAACTACGCGGGCACCGAGCAAGCCGCGCGTGAGGCCGGCCTGCTCAAGTGAGTATCCGTGTTCAGGGCGCCAGTGTGCGCCATGGCCAGGTCCAGGCCTTGAGCGCGGTGGACCTGCAGTTCGGCCAGGGCGAGCGGGTGGCGATCATCGGCCCGTCCGGGGCCGGCAAGTCCAGCCTGCTGCACCTGATGGCCACTGCCGTGCCGCCCAGTGAAGGGCGCCTGGAACTGTTGGGCGAGCAACCCTGGGCATTGTCTGCCAGGGCTCGCCAGCGCCTGCGCGCACGGGTCGGCCTGGTGCACCAGGCGCCGCCCCTGCCGCCGCGCCAGCGGGTGGTCACCGCCGTGCTGGCGGGGCGCCTGGGGCAGTGGGGCACGCTGCGCGGGCTGCTCAACCTGATCCACCCCGGCGATGTACCCGGTGCCCGTGCGGCGCTGGCCGAGCTGGGCATGGCCGACAAGCTGTTCGCCCAATGCGGGCAGTTGTCCGGTGGCCAGTTGCAGCGGGTCGGCATCGCCCGCGCCTTGTACCAGCGACCTGAAGTGCTGCTGACCGACGAACCAGTTTCGGCCATGGACCCGGTGCTGGCCGACCATAGCCTGGCGCTGCTCAACCGCCATGCCCAGGCCCATGGCGTGACCCTGGTCGCCAGCCTGCACGCGGTGGAGCTCGCCCTGGCGCATTTTCCGCGCATCATCGGTATTCGTGCCGGGCAGGTGGCGTTCGATTGTCCGGCAGCAGCGGTCAGCGAAGCGATGCTCGATGCCTTGTACGCCAACGAGCAACTGGCCTCGCCTGTCGCCGCGACGGCGAGCCTGCAGGTGCAGATCCCGCGATGCTGAGCACCGACCAGCGCGATCCCGCTGCCATCCCCCGCTTGTTGTTGACCCTGCTGTGCCTGGCGCTGCTGTGGCCGGGCCTGCGCTTGAGCGAACTCGACCCCGGCGTGCTGTTGCAGGCCGAGAACCGCCGGCAGATGGCCAGCTTCGTCAGCGCGTTCTGGCCCCCGGCCCACGACGCCGGGTTTCTCGACCTGCTGTTCACCGCCACCGTGCAGACCCTGGCCGTGGCCACGGCGGGCATGACCCTGGCGTTGCTGCTGGCAGTCCCGGCCAGCCTGCTGGCCAGCCGGGCGTTGTCGCTGCGGGCGGCTTCCAATGGTGGACGTCTGGGACCATGGTCACGCGCTGCGCGCCTGCCGGTGCGCGGCGTGCTGATCTTCCTGCGCAGCGTGCCGGAGATCGTCTGGGCCCTGCTGTTCGTCCGCGCCGTGGGCCTGGGCCCGACCGCCGGGGTGCTGGCCATCGCCATTACCTACAGCGGCATGCTTGGCAAGGTCTACGCGGAGATCTTCGAGTCGGTGGACCAGCGCCCGGCCCATGCCTTGCTCCAGGCCGGCAGCAGCCGGCTGTCGGCGTTTTTCTACGGCACCCTGCCCGAGGCCGCGAGCGAGGTGGTGTCCTACACCGTGTACCGCTGGGAATGCGCGGTGCGCGCCTCCGTGGTGATGGGCTTCGTCGGCGCCGGTGGCCTGGGCCAGCAGATCGACCTGTCGATGCGCATGTTCGCCGGCGCCGAGGTGGCGAGCATGCTGCTGACCTTCCTGCTGCTGGTGATGCTGGCCGACCTGCTCAGCCGCTTCCTGCGCGGGAGGCTCGCATGAGGCGGGCGATCAATGGGCTGGTGATTGTCGC
Source organism: Pseudomonas sp. TE31087 (assembly GCF_057284075.1). NCBI lineage: Bacteria > Pseudomonadati > Pseudomonadota > Gammaproteobacteria > Pseudomonadales > Pseudomonadaceae > Pseudomonas > Pseudomonas sp. TE31087. The sequence goes on along the minus strand of NZ_JBXVNN010000001.1, from coordinate 3,241,331 downwards.
GATCCTGGCGGCGGTTGTGGCGTCGTTCGGCTACCTGGAGCTGGACCTGGCAGCGGTTGTCGGCAGCGGCGGGCCGGCGCAGATGGGCGAATACGCGGCGCGCTTCCTGCACCCTGACCTGTCCCCGGCGCACCTGTGGGCGGTAGGGCAGGGCGCCCTGGAAACGCTGGCGATGTCCGGAATGGGGACGCTCCTGGCGATGCTGCTCGGCCTGTTGCTGGCGCTGCCGGCCGCCGGCCGCTTCGGCTGGCCGTTGCAGGGCGCGGCGCGCCTGCTACTCAATGCGTTGCGGGCGATTCCGGAGCTGGTCTGGGCGGCGCTGACCGTGCTGGCGGCAGGCCTGGGGCCGAATGCCGGCACCCTGGCGCTGGCGCTGCACACCGCCGGGGTGCTGGGGCGGCTGTTCGCCGAGGCGCTGGAGAATGCCCCGGCGGAGCCTGCGGCAGCGATCCGCCTGCAGGGCGGCAGCCAGGTGGCGGCGTTCTGTTTCGGCACGCTGCCCAACCTGTGGCCGCAACTGCTGGCGTACAGCTTGTATCGCTGGGAGAACAATATCCGCATGGCCAGCGTGCTGGGCTTCGTGGGGGCGGGTGGGCTGGGGCAGATGCTCTATGCGACCCTGAGCCTGTTCCAGGAGGCCCAGGCCAGCACGGTGATCATCGCCATGCTGTTGCTGGTGCTGCTGGTGGACGCCCTGAGCGATGTGCTGCGCCAGCGTTTCGTGCGCGCCTGAACGGGCTTGATGCGGCACCTGATCTCTGACTGTAGTCCCGCTCCGGCCTCGCGCCAAGCCCTGTTCGTCAATCCGAAAAATAAACTTCACCGGAGCGTAAAAAGACTTTTTTCGGTCATGGTTTTTGCGGTATCAAGGAACCAGACAGCCGAACCCTGCAGCACAGGTGGCGTCATCCACGCCCCTTTTGCCAGGTGAGCTTCCCGCCCGTAACAACGCGGATACGGGAAGAACGGCAGTCACTCTGCGGCGCAGCCGTTCGCGCCGTGTGGCTTTCACATAAGGTGAACGAGTATGGATGACCAAGGACGCACCCCTTCCTCCAACCAGCCAATCCTGTATGTGCTCGATACCAACGTCCTGATTCACGACCCCAACGCCCTGCTCAACTTCGAGGAGCACCACGTCGCCATACCGATGACGGTGCTGGAGGAACTCGACAAGCTCAAGACCGGTAAACACACCATCGCCGCCGAGTGTCGCCAGGCCATCCGCCTGATCGACCAGACCCTCGGTGATGCCTCGCCCAGCGATGTCGAGCAGGGCGTGCCGATCCAGCGCGGCAAGAGCGGGCCCAAGGGCTTCCTGTCCATCCTCATGAGCACGCGCAACGAGCCGAACCGCCTGCTCCCCGAAAACCTCGCCGACAACATCATCATCAACCAGCTGCTGGACCTGCGCGCCAAGCGCAAGGACCTCGACGTGGTGCTGGTGACCAAGGACATCAACATGCGCCTGAAGGCGCGTGCCTGCGGGATCGCCGCCGAGGACTACAGCACCGACCAGCTGGTCGACGACGTGTCCTTGCTGTCCAAGGGCTATCACTCGGTCACAGGATCGTTCTGGGACCGCGTGAGCAAGGTCGACACCCGCCAGGAACGCGGCCGTACCTGGCACCGGGTGCAACTGATCGACAACCTGCCGGCGGTGCACATCAACGAGTTCATCATCGATGAACAGGGCTTCGTCGGTTGGATCAAGGGCATCCGCAACGACGAGCTGCTGCTGCTCGACCTGCACCAGGAACCGCTGCTGCACCAGGAGGCCTGGGGCCTCAAGCCGCGGGACATCCACCAGAGCCTGGCGCTGTTCGCCCTGCTCGACCCGGATATCCACCTGGTCAACCTGACCGGCGCCGCCGGCTCCGGCAAGACCATCCTGGCGTTGGCCGCGGCCATCGAGCAGACCATGGTCAGCAAGCGCTACCGGCGCATCATCGCCACCCGCAGCGTGCAGGGGCTGGACCAGGAGATCGGCTTCCTGCCGGGCACCGAGGCGGAGAAGATGGAGCCCTGGCTGGGCGCCATCACCGACAACCTCGAAGCGCTGCACATGGACGACGAGAGCACCCACGGCAGCGTCGAGTACATCCTCGAGCGGGTGCCGTTGCAGTTCAAGTCGCTGAACTACATCCGGGGTCGCAGCTTCCAGCAGAGCCTGATCCTCATCGACGAGTGCCAGAACCTCACGCCGCACCAGATCAAGACCATCATCACCCGCGCGGGGAACGGGTCCAAGGTGGTCTGCCTGGGCAACCTGGCGCAGATCGACACGCCGTACCTGTCGGCCACCAGCTCTGGGCTGACCTACCTGACCGAACGCTTCAAGGACTTCCCCCACGGCGTTCACATCACCCTGCAGGGCGTGCCGCGCTCGGTGCTGGCCGAGTACGCCGAGTCGCACCTGTAATCCAAGCCCGCTCCCACGATTCGTCGTGGGAGCGGGCTTGCCCCGCGATGCGCTGATCTGCCCTCTGCTCAAAGCTGACCTGCAGGTTTACACTCTGTACTCCCTACCCAGGAGCAGAGCAGTGCTGACTCATCTTGATTCCCAGGGGCGCGCCAACATGGTCGACGTCACTGAAAAGGCCGTGACCGCGCGCGAGGCGATTGCCGAGGCACGGGTGCGCATGTTGCCGGACACCCTGCGCATGATCGTCGATGGCCAACACCCCAAGGGCGACGTGTTCGCCGTGGCGCGCATCGCCGGCATCCAGGCGGCGAAGAAGACCAGCGACCTGATCCCGCTGTGCCATCCGCTGATGCTCACCGGCGTCAAGGTCGAACTGGCCGCCGAAGGCGAGGACGTGGTGCATATCGTCGCCCGCTGCAAGCTGGCCGGGCAGACCGGCGTCGAGATGGAAGCCCTGACCGCCGCCAGCGTCGCCGCGCTGACGATCTACGACATGTGCAAGGCGGTGGACAAGGGCATGGTCATCGAGCAGGTGCGCCTGCTGGAGAAGACCGGCGGCAAGAGCGGCCACTACAAGGTGGAGGGGTGATGAAGGTCAAGGTCATGTATTTCGCCCGCTACCGTGAGTTGCTGGGCGTCGATACCGAGCGTCTGGAAGGCGACTTCAAGGTGCTGGCCGACGTGCGCCAGGCCCTGGTGGGCAAGGGCGGGCACTACGCGGTGCTGGCCGAGCAGAACCTGATGTGCGCCCGCAACGAAGAGCTGTGCCGGCTCGATGAGCCATTGGAAGAGGGTGACGAGATCGCGTTCTTCCCACCCGTGACTGGAGGTTGATCGTGGCCGTACGTGTTCAGCAGGCGGCCTTCGACCCGGGGGCCGAGGTCAACGCCATGCACGCCGCCAATGTCGGCGTGGGCGCGGTGGTCGGTTTCGTCGGCTACGTGCGCGACTTCAACGATGGCCTGGACGTGGCCGGGATGTTCCTTGAGCACTACCCGGGGATGACCGAGAAGGCCCTGGCCAAGATCGTGGTCGAGGCCGAGCAGCGCTGGCCGTTGCTCAAGGTCGAGGTGCTGCACCGCATCGGCGCCCTGGAGCCGGGCGAGCCGATCGTCTTCGTCGGCGTGGCCAGCGCGCACCGCCAGGCGGCGTTCGATGCCTGCAACTTCATCATGGATTACCTGAAGACCCGGGCGCCGTTCTGGAAGAAGGAAAGCACTCAGGATGGGCCGCGCTGGGTGGAAGGGAAGCAGAGCGATCAGGATGCGGCGGGGCGTTGGGAGTCCTAGGGAAAGGCCGCTCCTACAGGGAGGTAAGCGGCCTTGAAGATCAATGATGCTTGCGCGGCACCGGCTTCAGCAGCTCGTCCGGCGGCATCTCGCACTTGATCTTGCGCCCCAGCAGCTCCTCGATCGCCGGCAGCTGGTACGAATCGTCCTCGCCGGCAAAGCTGATCGACACACCACTGCTGCCCGCGCGACCGGTACGGCCGATACGGTGCACGTAGTCGTCCGGATCTTCCGGCAGGGTGAAGTTGATCACGTGGCTGATGCCGTCGATATGGATGCCGCGCCCGGCCACGTCGGTGGCCACCAGCACGCTGATGCGCCCCTCGCGGAAGTTCTCCAGGGTGCGGATGCGCTTGTGCTGCGGCACGTCGCCCGACAGCTGGGCGGCATTGATGCCGTCGCGCACCAGTTTCTCCTCGATGCGCCGCACTTCGTCCTTGCGGTTGGCGAACACCATCACCCGTTCCCACTTGTTCTGCGTGACCAGGTTGTACAGCAGCTTGTACTTGTCGCTGCCGGCCACGGCATAGACGTGCTGCTCGACGGTCTCGCTGGCCACGTTCTCCGGCTCGATCTCGACGATCGCCGGGTCGGTGGTCCACTGCTTGGCCAGGTTCATCACGTCGTCGGTGAAGGTGGCGGAGAACAGCAGGGTCTGGCGCTCGCTCTTTGGCGGGGTCTGGCGGATGATCTGGCGGACCTGGGGGATGAAGCCCATGTCGAGCATGCGGTCGGCCTCGTCCAGCACCAGGACCTCGACCATGTCCAGGTGTACCTCGCCGCGCTGGTTGAAGTCCAGCAGACGGCCGGGGGTGGCCACCAGGATGTCGCAGTGGCGGGCCTCCAGAGATTTCAGCTGCTTGTCGAAGTCCATGCCGCCGACGAAGCTCATCACGTTCAGGCCGCTGTACTTGGTCAGGGCCTGGGCATCCTTGGCGATCTGCACCACCAGCTCGCGGGTCGGGGCGATGATCAGTGCCCGCGGCTCGCCCATGTAGCGCTCCTTGGGCGGCGGCACCTGCTGCAGCTGCGAGATGATCGAGATCAGGAACGCGGCGGTCTTGCCGGTGCCGGTCTGGGCCCGGCCGATGGCGTCCTGGCCACGCAGGGTGTGGCCCAGGACCTGGGCCTGGATCGGCGTGCAGTAGGGGAAGCCGAGGTCGTGGATGGCGTGCATCAGCGCGTTGGAGAGCTTGAAGTCGTGGAAGCGGGTCTTGCCTTCCTGCGGTTCGACCACGAAATCCTCGGGCTTCCACAGGCTGGCCTGGGGCTTGGGCTTGCGTTCACGGCGCGGCTTGTCCCGGGCGGGCTGCTCGGCGCGCGGCTGGTCGGCGGGTTGGGGTTCGGCCTGTGGTTTTGCCGCAGGCCTGGGCTTGGCGTGCTGGCGCGCTGGCGCCTTCTCGACAGCCGGTTGCGCGGCTGGCGCGGGCGGGGTCACGGCGACGGGCTCGGCGGCCTGCGGCGCGGCGTCTCCCTTGGCGAATATTTTCTTGAGTGCCTTGAGCACGGTCGTCTCGTCAACTGGTTAAGGAATGTACGCCGGGCAGTGTAATGCAAGAATCGGGCGCGGCGTAGTGCAATGCATGGCGGGCTACAGGGTTACTGCAGCTGGCGGCTCAGCCATTCATGGATGTCGTTGAGTTCCTCGACCACCACTTCGTGCTCCATCGGGTACTCGTACCAGCGGGCGGCGACGCCCCAGGTGTTGAGGTACTCGAACGCGGTGCGACCCATCGACGGGATCACCACCGGGTCGTGCACGCCGTGCAGGCACAGCGCCGGGGTGCGCTGCTGGCAGGCGCTCAGCTGCTGGCCGTCGGTGAAGGTCGGTGCGTAGGTGGACAGGGCGATCACCCCGCCCAGGGCTTCCTGCCACTTTATATAGGCGGTGTGCAGCACCACCGCGCCGCCCTGGGAGAAACCGGCCAGGAAGATGCGCGACAGGCTGATGCCCTTGGCCTGCTCGTCCTTGATCAAGGCGATGACCTGCTCGGCGGACTCTTCCAACTGTGCTTCGTCGATGGCCCGCGCCGGGGTCATGGCCTTGATGTCGTACCAGCTGGGCATCTCGTAGCCACCGTTGATGGTCACCGGGCGGGTGGGGGCCTGGGGCATGATGAAGCGGGTGCTCAGCAGGCGTTCCTGGAGGAATTCGGCCACCGGTAGGAAGTCGTAACGGTCGGCCCCCAGGCCGTGCAACCAGATCACACAGGCGTCGGCGGGTTTCTGGGGTTCGAGGATCAACGGCTGGGTCATGACTGCTCCGAAAGAGTGCGTACGTACGGATTGGGTGCGTAAAAAGAAGGCGATGACGGTTAATGCCAGAAAAGAATGTCGCAACTCTACAACTTTTCGTACTTGACGCCCGCTTAATCGCTTAAGCCTTCGACTGTGGTACGCCCTTTGCTTTGTATCGGTTATGCGTAGGGGTGGGCCGCTGACGGTAACACCCCTCGTGTGGATAGAAGGCTGTCACAGAACAGCCCATTGCGCCAATTGACCCAAAAACAAGCCAACAAGGGGTCGGATGCGCCTCATAAGGGTGCGGTGCAATTCCGGCTCATACAACAAGAGCGATTTGGAGGTTGTTGATGAAGATGTTGAAAACCACCCTGGCAGTCCTGACCGCCGCCGCCGCGCTGGGCGCCACCAGCTTCGCCCAGGCCGGCGCCACCCTCGACGCGGTGAAGAAGAAGGGCTTCGTCCAGTGTGGCGTGAGCGATGGTCTTCCAGGCTTCTCCGTGCCGGACGCGCAAGGCAAGATCGTCGGCATCGACGCCGATGTGTGCCGCGCCGTGGCCGCCGCAGTCTTCGGCGACGCGACCAAGGTCAAGTTCAGCCAGCTCAACGCCAAGGAGCGCTTCACCGCGCTGCAGTCCGGCGAAGTCGATGTGCTGTCGCGCAACACCACCTGGACCAGCTCGCGCGATGCCGGGATGGGCCTGGTGTTCGCCGGCGTCACCTACTACGACGGCGTCGGCTTCCTCGCCAACAAGAAACTCGGCGTCTCCAGCGCCAAGGAACTCGACGGCGCGACCATCTGCATCCAGGCTGGTACCACCACCGAGCTGAACGTTTCCGACTACTTCCGCGCCAATGGCCTGAAGTACACCCCGATCACCTTCGACACTTCCGACGAAAGCGCCAAGTCGCTGGAGTCCGGCCGTTGCGACGTGCTGACCTCGGACAAGTCGCAGCTGTTCGCCCAGCGTTCCAAGCTGGCCGCGCCGACCGAGTACGTGGTGCTGCCGGAGACCATCTCCAAGGAACCACTGGGCCCGGTAGTGCGCAAGGGCGACGAGGAATGGTTCAGCATCGTCAAGTGGACCCTGTTCGCCATGCTCAATGCCGAAGAGGCCGGCGTCACCTCGAAGAACGTCGAGGCCGAGGCCAAGTCCACCAAGAACCCTGACGTCGCCCGCCTGCTGGGCGCCGATGGCGAGTATGGCAAGGACCTCAAGCTGCCCAAGGACTGGGTAGTGCAGATCGTCAAGCAAGTCGGCAACTATGGCGAAGTGTTCGAGAAGAACCTGGGCCAGAGCACCGACCTGAAGATCGACCGTGGCATGAACGCCCTGTGGAACAACGGCGGCATCCAGTACGCGCCACCGGTGCGCTGATGGTTGCACCCCGCGGCGGCATCCTGCCGCCGCGGGTCGTTCGAATCCCTTCTTTTCGGGGCACTTCATGCAAAATCAAATCGGCGCACGGAAAGGGTTTTCCCTTAGTGATCCACGTGTGCGCGCGTGGCTGTTCCAGATCCTCACGGTGGTCTTCGTGGTGGGCCTGGGCTGGTACCTGTTCCACAATACGCAGACCAACTTGCAGCACCGGGGCATCACCTCGGGCTTCGATTTCCTCGAGCGCAGCGCCGGCTTCGGCATCGCCCAGCACCTGATCCCCTACGTGGAATCGGACAGCTACGCCCGGGTGTTCGTCATCGGCCTGCTCAACACCCTGCTGGTGACCTTCATCGGCATCATCCTGGCGACGCTGCTGGGCTTCATCATCGGCGTGGCTCGGCTGTCGCCGAACTGGATGATCAACAAGCTGGCAACGGTGTACGTGGAGACCTTCCGCAACATTCCGCCGCTGCTGCAGATCCTGTTCTGGTACTTCGCCGTGTTCCTGACCCTGCCGGGGCCACGGGGCAGCATCAACATCGACGATACCTTCTTCATCAGCAACCGCGGCCTGAACATGCCCGGCGCCTCGATGGCCGAGGGCTTCTGGCCGTTCGTCATCGCGCTGGCGCTGGCGATCGTCGCCATCGCGGTGATGGTGCGTTTCGCCAACAAGCGTTTCGACGAAACCGGCGAGCCGTTCCACAAGTTCTGGGTCGGCCTGCTGCTGTTCATCGGCATCCCCGGCGTCTGCGCGCTGCTGTTCGGCAGCCCGGTGCACTGGGAAGTGCCGCAGCTCAAGGGCTTCAACTTCGTCGGTGGCTGGGTGCTGATCCCCGAGCTGCTGGCGCTGACCCTGGCGCTGACCATCTACACCGCGGCGTTCATCGCCGAGATCGTGCGCTCCGGCATCCGTTCGGTCAGCCATGGCCAGACCGAGGCGGCCCGTTCGCTGGGCCTGCGCGAAGGCCCGACGCTGCGCAAGGTGATCATTCCCCAGGCGTTGCGGGTGATCATCCCGCCGCTGACCAGCCAGTACCTGAACCTGGCGAAGAACTCGTCGCTGGCTGCCGGTATCGGCTACCCGGAGATGGTCTCGCTGTTCGCCGGTACCGTGCTCAACCAGACCGGCCAGGCCATCGAGGTGATCGCCATCACCATGAGCGTCTATCTCGCCATCAGCATCAGCATTTCGCTGCTGATGAACTGGTACAACAAGCGCATTGCGCTGATCGAACGGTGAGGGTACATCCGTGACAGCCCATGTTTTCAAACCCGACATGCCGCCACCGGTGAAGACCGTTGGCGTGCTCGCCTGGATGCGGGCCAACCTGTTCTCCAGCTGGCTCAACACCCTGCTGACATTGTTCGCCCTGTACCTGGTCTGGCTGATCGTGCCACCGCTGGTGCAGTGGGCGTTCATCGACGCCAACTGGGTCGGCACCACCCGCGCCGACTGCACCAAGGAGGGCGCCTGCTGGGTGTTCATTCAGCAGCGCTTCGGCCAGTTCATGTACGGCTACTACCCGGCGGAACTGCGCTGGCGCGTCGACCTGACCGTGTGGCTCGCCGTGCTCGGTGCCGCACCGCTGTTCATCAAGCGCTTCCCGCGCAAGGCGGTGTACGGCCTGGGCTTCCTGGTGCTGTACCCGATCCTCGCCTACATCCTGCTGCACGGCGGTGCGCTGGGCCTGGACACGGTGCCCACCAGCCAGTGGGGCGGCCTGATGCTGACTCTGGTGATCGCCACGGTCGGTATCGTCGGCGCCTTGCCGCTGGGCATCCTGCTGGCGCTGGGACGTCGCTCGAACATGCCGGCGGTGAAGGTGGTCTGCGTGACTTTCATCGAGTTCTGGCGCGGCGTGCCGCTGATCACCGTGCTGTTCATGTCGTCGGTGATGCTGCCGCTGTTCCTGCCCGAGGGCATGAGCTTCGACAAGCTGCTGCGGGCGATGATCGGCGTGATCCTGTTCCAGTCGGCGTACATCGCCGAGGTGGTGCGTGGCGGCCTGCAGGCCATCCCCAAGGGCCAGTACGAAGCCGCCGCGGCCATGGGCCTGGGCTACTGGCGGGCGATGGGCCTGGTGATCCTGCCCCAGGCGCTCAAGCTGGTGATCCCCGGCATCGTCAACACCTTCATCGCCCTGTTCAAGGACACCAGCCTTGTGATCATCATCGGCCTGTTCGACCTGCTCAACAGCGTCAAGCAGGCGGCGGCTGACCCGGCCTGGCTGGGCATGGCCACCGAGGGCTACGTGTTCGCCGCCCTGGTGTTCTGGATTTTCTGTTTCGGTATGTCCCGCTACTCCATGCACCTGGAGCGCAAGCTGGACACTGGCCACAAGCGTTAGGAGTTTCGAAATGAGTGAAGCGATCAAGCAGCCTGCCGGCCCCGAAGGCATCATCCAGATGCAGGGCGTGAACAAGTGGTACGGCCAGTTCCATGTACTCAAGGACATCAACCTGAATGTGCGCCAGGGCGAGCGCATCGTCCTGTGCGGGCCGTCCGGTTCGGGCAAGTCGACCACCATCCGCTGCCTCAACCGGCTGGAGGAGCACCAGCAGGGGCGTATCGTCGTCGATGGCGTGGAGCTGACCAATGACCTCAAGCAGATCGAGGCGATCCGCCGCGAGGTGGGCATGGTGTTCCAGCACTTCAACCTGTTCCCGCACCTGAGCATCCTTGAAAACTGCACCCTGGCGCCGATGTGGGTGCGCAAGCTGCCGCGGCGCAAGGCCGAGGAAATCGCCATGCACTTCCTCGAGCGCGTGCGCATTCCGGAGCAGGCGCACAAGTACCCGGGGCAGTTGTCCGGTGGTCAGCAGCAGCGGGTGGCGATTGCCCGGGCGCTGTGCATGAAGCCGAAGATCATGCTGTTCGACGAGCCGACTTCGGCGCTGGACCCGGAGATGGTCAAGGAGGTGCTGGACACCATGGTCAGCCTGGCCGAAGACGGTATGACCATGCTCTGCGTGACCCACGAGATGGGCTTTGCCCGCACCGTGGCGAACCGGGTGATCTTCATGGACAAGGGGGAGATCGTCGAGCAGGCCGCGCCGGATGACTTCTTCGACCGGCCGCGCAGTGATCGGACCAAGCTGTTCCTGAGCCAGATCCTGCATTGATGCAGTCGGGGCCGCCCCACCGGGGCGGCTGACGCGGTCCCTGTAGGAGCGGCCTTGTGTCGCGATGGGCCGCTACGCGGCCCCGGGGATATGTGCTGCGAAGCTGAAAACCTGGGGCCGCTTACGCGCCCCATCGCGACACAAGGCCGCTCCTACAGGGACCGCGCATACGGTTCACCCTGTATTGGTTTACTTCTCTTCCTTCTTGGCCACCGGCGCTGGCGGCGGCCGCAGCCCCACCTCGGCCACCAGCTTCAGCTGCTGCCCATTGCGCACCACCTCGATGGTGATCTTCTCGTTGGGCTTGATCCGCGCCACCTGGTTCATCGACTTGCGTCCATCACCGGCCGGTTCGCCGTTGATACTCAGGATCACGTCGCCCAACTGCAACCCCGCGTGCGCCGCCGGTCCATCGCGGAAGATACCCGCCACGACGATCCCCGGGCGCCCCTGCATGCCAAACGATTCGGCCAGCTCCTGGCTCAGCGGTTGTACTTCGATGCCCAGCCAGCCACGGATCACCTGGCCGTGCTCGACGATCGACTTCATCACCTCCAGTGCCAGCTTGACCGGGATGGCGAAGCCGATGCCCTGGGAGCCGCCGGACTTGGAGAAGATCGCCGTGTTGATGCCCACCAGGTTGCCGTTGGCATCCACCAGCGCGCCGCCGGAGTTGCCCGGGTTGATCGCAGCGTCAGTCTGGATGAAGTCTTCGTAGTTGTTCAGGCCCAGCTGGTTGCGCCCGGTGGCGCTGATGATGCCCATGGTCACGGTCTGGCCGACGCCGAACGGGTTACCGATGGCCAGGGTCACGTCACCGATGTGGATGTTGTCGGAGCGGCCGATGGTGATCGCCGGCAGGCTCTTGAGGTCGATCTTCAGCACCGCCAGGTCGGTTTCCGGGTCGCTGCCGATCACCCGGGCGAGGGTCTCGCGGCCGTCCTTGAGGGCCACGACGATCTGGTCGGCGCCGCTGGTGACGTGGTTGTTGGTCAGCAGGTAGCCTTCCGGGCTCATGATCACCGCCGAGCCCAGGCTCGACTCCCAGCGCCGCTGCTTGGGCAGGTTGTCGCCGAAGAAACGGCGGAACTGCGGGTCTTCGAACAGCGGGTGGGCGCTCTTGTTCACCACCTTGGTGGTGTACAGGTTGACCACCGCGGGCGCGGCCAGGGTCACGGCATCGGCGTAGGACACCGGGCCCTGCATGATCTTCGTGGTTTGCGGGGCCTGCTGCAGGTTGACGTCCTGGCTGGGCAGGCCGACCCATTGCGGGAAACGCTGGATGATCAGGATGGCGATCAGCACACCGGTGAGCAGGGGCCAGCCGAAGTAACGCAGAGCCTTGAACATGAATGAATCCTGGGAGTAGGGCGGGGGCCTTGTCAGTTCGGCCCGGGGCGAGCGCGCGCGATCATACACGTGAAAAAACCGGACGGCGACGGTTGGTGTATCGCGGGGCAAGCCCGCTCCCACGCCGTTCGCGCACGGCGTGGGAGCGGGCTTGCCCCGCGAAGGGGAGAACCTGACAGCGGTTCCCCCGAAACCGGCGACGGCCCATAATGGCGGCCATTATAGGGCCTTGCGCCCTGGTGCAACGCCGAATTCGAGGAGATTTTTCATGGCCGTCGCCCTCAATACCCTGGTCGAGGAAGCCGAGCGCTACCTGGGCAGCGCGAAGATCCAGGACTACTGCCCCAACGGCCTGCAGGTCGAAGGCCGCCCCCAGGTCAGCCGTATCGTCAGCGGCGTGACCGCCAGCCAGGCGCTGCTGGACGCGGCGGTCGAGGCCGAGGCCGACCTGGTGCTGGTGCACCATGGCTACTTCTGGAAGGGCGAGAACCCGTGCATCACCGGGATCAAGCAGCGGCGCCTGAAGACCCTGCTCAAGCACGACATCAGCCTGCTGGCCTTCCACCTGCCGCTGGACGTGCACCCGGAAGTGGGCAACAACGTGCAGCTGGCGCGCCAGTTGGATATCACGGTCGAAGGCCCGCTGGACCCGAACAACCCCAAGGTGGTCGGCCTGGTCGGTTCGCTGGCGGAACCGGTGTCGGCGCGGGACTTCGCCCGCCGGGTGCGCGAGGCGCTGGGGCGAGAGCCGCTGGTCGTCGAGGGTGAGCAGATGATCCGCCGGGTCGGCTGGTGCACCGGCGGTGGGCAGGGCTACATCGACACCGCCATCGCCGCCGGGGTCGACCTGTTCATCAGTGGCGAGGCGTCGGAGCAGACCTTCCACAGTGCCCGCGAGAATGGCGTGAGCTTCATTGCCGCCGGGCACCACGCCACCGAACGCTATGGCGTGCAGGCGCTGGGGGATTACCTGGCGCGGCGGTTCGCGGTCGAGCACCTGTTCATCGATTGCCCGAATCCGATCTGATGATGCAGATGTCGTTCCTGTAGGAGCGGCCTTGTGCCGCGAAAGGGCTGCGCAGCAGCCCCAGAATTTCAGCGTTGATGCATAAATCGCCGGGGCTGCCTTGCAGCCCTTTCGCGGCACAAGGCCGCTCCTACAGGGCCCAAACCCCCAGTCATATCGTTAGATTGTTTCGATCTAGGCAGCCTCCTAAATAGAATCAGGTGCTGTGATAAAGTGGCTCGCTCGAACACGGCCCGCAGGCCGTCCATAAGATCGTTTTTCGTGAGTAGCCATGGTCGACAATCTGACGCACTTGAAACAGCTGGAGGCGGAGAGCATCCACATCATCCGCGAGGTGGCCGCCGAGTTCGACAACCCGGTGATGCTGTACTCGATCGGCAAGGATTCCGCGGTCATGCTGCACCTGGCGCGCAAGGCGTTCTTCCCGGGCAAGCTGCCGTTCCCGGTGATGCACGTCGACACCCAGTGGAAGTTCCAGGAGATGTACCGCTTCCGCGACAAGATGGTCGAAGAGATGGGCCTGGAGCTGATCACCCACGTCAACCCCGAGGGTGTGGCGCAGGGCATCAACCCGTTCACCCATGGCAGCTCCAAGCACACCGACATCATGAAGACCCAGGGCCTGAAGCAGGCGCTGGACAAGCATGGCTTCGACGCCGCCTTCGGCGGTGCGCGCCGTGACGAAGAGAAGTCGCGGGCCAAGGAGCGCGTCTACTCGTTCCGTGACAGCAAGCACCGCTGGGACCCGAAGAACCAGCGCCCGGAGCTGTGGAACATCTACAACGGCAAGGTCAACAAGGGCGAGTCGATCCGCGTGTTCCCGCTGTCGAACTGGACCGAGCTGGACATCTGGCAGTACATCTACCTCGAAGGCATCCCGATCGTACCGCTGTACTTCGCCGCCGAGCGCGAAGTGATCGAGAAGAACGGCACCCTGATCATGATCGACGACGAGCGCATCCTCGAGCACCTGAGCGACGAGGAGAAGGCGCGCATCGTCAAGAAGAAAGTGCGTTTCCGTACCCTGGGCTGCTACCCGCTGACGGGCGCGGTCGAGTCTGAAGCCGAGACCCTGACGGACATCATCCAGGAGATGCTCCTGACCCGTACGTCCGAGCGCCAGGGCCGTGTCATCGACCACGATGGCGCCGGTTCCATGGAAGACAAAAAACGCCAAGGCTACTTCTAATTTCAGGGTTTCCTCATGTCGCACCAATCCGATTTGATCAGCGAGGACATCCTCGCCTACCTGGCCCAGCACGAGCGTAAAGAGCTGCTGCGCTTCCTGACCTGTGGCAACGTGGACGACGGCAAGAGCACCCTGATCGGGCGCCTGCTGCACGACTCGAAGATGATCTACGAGGACCACCTCGAGGCCATCACCCGCGACTCGAAAAAATCCGGTACCACTGGCGAGGAAGTCGACCTGGCGCTGCTGGTGGACGGCCTGCAGGCCGAGCGCGAGCAGGGCATCACCATCGATGTCGCCTACCGCTACTTCTCCACCGCCAAGCGCAAGTTCATCATCGCCGACACCCCGGGCCACGAGCAGTACACCCGCAACATGGCCACCGGCGCGTCCACCTGCGATCTGGCGATCATCCTGGTCGATGCCCGCTACGGCGTACAGACCCAGACCCGCCGGCACAGCTATATCGCCTCGTTGCTGGGCATCAAGCACATCGTCGTCGCGGTCAACAAGATGGACCTCAAGGGCTTCGACGAGCAGGTCTTCGAGTCGATCAAGGCCGACTACCTGAAGTTCGCCGAGGGCATCAACCTCAAGCCGAGCAGCCTGCACTTCGTGCCGATGTCGGCGCTCAAGGGCGACAACGTGGTCAACCGCAGCGAGCGTTCGCCGTGGTACACGGGCCCGGCGCTGATGGAGATCCTCGAGACCGTCGAAATCGCTGCCGACCGCAACGTCACCGACCTGCGTTTCCCGGTGCAGTACGTCAACCGTCCGAACCTGAACTTCCGTGGCTTCGCCGGCACCATCGCCGGTGGCGTGGTGCACAAGGGCGACGAGATCGTCGTGCTGCCGTCGGGCAAGAGCAGCCGGGTCAAGTCCATCGTCACCTACGAAGGTGAACTGGAGAACGCCGGCCCCGGCCAGGCCGTGACCCTGACGATGGAAGACGAGATCGACATCTCCCGTGGCGACCTGCTGGTACATGCCGACAACGTACCGTCGGTCACCGACCAGTTCGATGCCATGCTGGTGTGGATGGCCGAGGAGCCAATGCTCCCGGGCAAGAAGTACGACATCAAGCGCGCCACCAGCTACGTGCCGGGCTCGATTGCGAGCATCACCCACAAGGTCGATGTGAACACCTTGGAGCAGGGCGCCGCCAGCGCGCTGCAGCTCAACGAGATCGGCCGGGTCAAGGTCGCGCTGGACAGCGCCATTGCCCTGGACGGCTACGAGAGTAACCGCACCACCGGCGCGTTCATCGTCATCGACCGCCTGACCAACGGCACCGTCGGCGCCGGCATGATCATCGCCCCGCCGGTACTGCCGCACGGCAGCACCGGTCAGCACGGCAAGCTGGCCCATGTGTCGACCGAAGAGCGCGCCCTGCGCTTCGGCCAGCAGCCGGCCACCGTGCTGTTCAGCGGCCTGTCCGGCGCCGGCAAGAGCACCCTGGCCTACGCGGTGGAGCGCAAGCTGTTCGACATGGGCCGTGCGGTCTATGTGCTCGATGGCCAGAACCTGCGCCACGACCTGAACAAGGGCCTGCCACAGGACCGTGCCGGTCGCACCGAGAACTGGCGCCGCGCCGCCCATGTGGCGCGCCAGTTCAACGAGGCCGGCCTGCTGACCCTGGCCGCGTTCGTTGCCCCGGATGCCGAAGGCCGCGAGCAAGCCAAGGCGCTGATCGGCAAGGAACGTCTGGTCACCGTCTATGTGCAGGCCTCGCCGCTGGTGTGCCGTGAGCGTGATCCACAAGGGCTGTACGCGGCCGGTGGCGACAACATCCCGGGTGAGAGCTTCCCGTTCGATGTGCCGCTGGATGCGGACCTGGTGATCGATACCCAGTCGGTCAGTGTCGATGAAGGTGTGAAGCTGGTGCTGGATGTGCTGCGTCAGCGTGGGGCGATCTGAGTATCCGCGTGATCTGAGAAACCCCGCTTCGGCGGGGTTTTTTGTTTGGTTCGCGAGAGCCGGGGCTGCTGCGCAGCCCTTTCGCGGCACAAGGCCGCTCCTACAGGCGATCACGTTCCCCTGTAGGAGCGGCCTTGTGCCGCGAACGGGGCGCAGCGCGCCCCCGACTCTTTAGATGTGCTTCTCAGAGACCGGAATCACCCGCCGCTCCTTCACCGCCTTGTACGAAAAACTCGAATAGATCTCCTTCACCCCCGGCAAGCGTTGCAGCACCTCCCGGGTGAACTCGCCAAACGACTCCAGGTCCCGCGCCAGGATCTCCAGCAAAAAGTCATAGCGCCCGGAGATGTTGTGGCAGGCGACGATCTCGGGAATCTCCATCAGCCGCTGCTCGAACGCCAGGGCCATCTCCTTGGTGTGCGAGTCCATCATGATGCTGACGAACGCGGTCACCCCGAAGCCCAGCGACTTGGGCGAAAGAATCGCCTGGTAGCCGGTGATGTAGCCGTTGTCCTCCAGCAGTTTGACCCGCCGCCAGCAGGGCGAGGTGGTCAGGGCGACCTGGTCGGCGAGTTCGGAAACGGTCAGGCGGGCGTTGTCCTGCAGGGCGGCGAGCAGGGCGCGGTCGGTACGGTCGAGAGCTGAAGGCATGTCTTGCCCTCCTGGTTCTGTTTTTGTTGTTTTTCTTTCAAAACATGCCCGATTGCGTGGGCAAATTTGGAAAAAGCGCGGCAGCTTGGTGGCATAAGCTTATAACAAACCACAAGAGGCTGTTGCCATGCGCGACTCCAACAAGAACACCGGATTCTCCACGCGGGCCATCCACCATGGCTACGACCCGCTGTCCCACGGCGGCGCCCTGGTGCCGCCGGTGTACCAGACCGCCACCTATGCCTTCCCCACCGTCGAGTACGGCGCCGCCTGCTTCGCGGGTGAGGAACCGGGGCATTTCTATAGCCGTATTTCCAATCCGACCCTGGCCCTGCTCGAGCAGCGCATGGCGTCCCTGGAAGGAGGCGAGGCCGGGCTGGCGCTGGCCTCCGGCATGGGCGCCATCACCGCCACGCTATGGACCCTGCTACGCCCGGGTGACGAGCTGATCGTCGGCAGCACCCTGTACGGCTGCACCTTCGCCTACCTGCACCACGGCATCGGCGAGTTCGGCGTGAAGATCCGCCATGTCGACCTCAACGACATCCCGGCACTGCAGGCTGCGATCACCCCGAAGACGCGGATGATCTATTTCGAATCGCCGGCCAACCCCAACATGCAGCTGGTGGATATCACCGCGGTGGTCGATGCCGCCCGTGGCCACGACCTGAGCATCGTGGTCGACAACACCTACTGCACGCCCTACCTGCAACGCCCGCTGGAGCTTGGCGTGGACCTGGTGGTGCATTCGGCCACCAAGTACCTGTCCGGGCATGGCGACATCACCGCCGGGCTGGTGGTCGGGCGCAAGGCGCTGGTCGATCGCATCCGCCTGGAAGGGCTCAAGGACATGACCGGCGCGGTGCTGTCGCCCCATGACGCGGCGCTGCTGATGCGCGGCATCAAGACCCTGGCCCTGCGCATGGACCGTCACTGCGCCAATGCCCAGCAGGTGGCCGAGTTCCTCGCCGGACAATCACAGGTCGAGCTGCTGCACTACCCGGGCCTGCCATCCTTCCCGCAGTACACGCTGGCCCAGCGGCAGATGCGCCTGCCGGGCGGCATGATCGCCTTCGAACTCAAGGGCGGGATCGAGGCCGGCCGTCGCTTCATGAACGCCCTGCAGCTGTTCAGCCGTGCGGTGAGCCTGGGCGATGCCGAGTCGCTGGCCCAGCACCCGGCGAGCATGACCCACTCCAGCTATACCCAGCAGGAGCGTGCCGAGCACGGCATCTCGGAAGGCCTGGTGCGTCTGTCGGTGGGGCTGGAAGACATCGACGACCTGCTCGCCGACATTGCCCAGGCCCTGAAGGCCTGCGCCTGAACCGCCACGGACGAGGCCTGCGCGATGGTAGCGATGATGAACCCGAACGAGCCGTTGACGGCCCTCGAAGCCGCCCTGGACAGTGACCCCGGGGAAACCGCCGAGTGGTGCGAGGCCCTGTCCTCGACCCTGGCACACTGTGGCCCGGCACGGGCGCGCTATCTGCTGCAGCGCCTGCAGGCCCATGCCCTGGAACTTGGCCTGGAGCGTGAGGCCCAGGCCTTCTCGGCCTATCGCAACACCTTGCCGGTGGAGCAGCAGGGCAACTATCCGGGCGATCTGGAGCTGGACGAGCGAATCACCGGCATCCTGCGCTGGAACGCCCTGGCCATGGTGGTGCGGGCCAACCATGCCTACGGCGAGCTTGGCGGGCATATCGCCAGCTATGCCTCGGCGGCGGAAATCTTCGAGGTCGGTTTCCAGCATTTCTTCCGTGGCGAGAGCGGCGGCGCGCAGCGCAGTGGCGACCTGGTGTTTTTCCAGCCGCACTCGGCGCCGGGCATCTATGCCCGCGCCTTCCTTGAAGGGCGTCTGAGCGAGGCGCAACTGGCCAACTACCGGCAGGAAGTCGCGGGCAATGGCCTGTGCTCCTATCCGCATCCCTGGCTGATGCCTGACTTCTGGCAGTTCCCCACCGGCTCCATGGGCATCGGCCCACTCAATGCCATCTACCAGGCGCGGTTCATGCGCTACCTGCAGCACCGCGGCCTGCTCGACACCTCGGCGCGGCATGTGTGGGGCGTGTTCGGCGATGGCGAGATGGACGAGCCGGAATCGATCGCCGGCCTGACCCTGGCGGCCCGCGAAGGCCTGGACAACCTGACCTTCATCGTCAACTGCAACCTGCAGCGCCTGGACGGCCCGGTGCGCGGCAACGGCCAGATCATCCAGGAACTCGAAGCGCTGTTCAGCGGCGCCGGCTGGAACGTGATCAAGGTGCTGTGGGGCTCGGAGTGGGACGCGCTGTTCGCCCGGGATCATGAGCATGCGCTGCTGCGCCAGCTGGCGGCGACACCCGACGGGCAGTTCCAGACCCTCGGCGCCAAGGACGGCAGCTACAACCTCGAGCACTTCTTCAAGCAGAACCCGGCGCTGCAGCGCCTGGTGGCGCATATGAGCGCCGACGAGATCAACGCCCTCAAGCGCGGTGGCCACGATTTTCGCAAGCTGCATGCCGCCTATGCCGCGGCCAAGGCCTGCAAGGGCCGGCCGACGGTGATCCTGGCCAAGACCAAGAAAGGCTACGGCATGAGCAGCGCCGGCGAGTCGCGGATGACCGCGCACCAGGCCAAGAAGCTCGATGTGCAGGCACTGCTGGCCTTCCGCGACCGTTTCCACCTGCCGCTGTCGGATGAGGCAGTGGAGCAGCTGCGGTTCTATCGTCCGGCCGCCGACAGCCCGGAGATGATCTACCTGCGCCAGCGCCGCGAGGCCCTGGGCGGGCCGCTGCCGGTGCGGCGCAGCGACTGCGCCGGCCTGCCCGTGCCGGACCTGGACAGCTTCGCAGGCTTCGCCCTGCGCGCCGAGGGCAAGGAGATGTCCACCACCATGGCCGCCGTGCGCCTGCTCGGCAACTGGCTCAAGGTGCCGGGGCTGGGGCCTAGGGTAGTGCCGATTGTCGCCGATGAGGCGCGGACCTTCGGCATGGCCAGCCTGTTCCGCCAGATCGGCATCTACTCGCCCCAGGGGCAACGCTACGAGCCGGAGGACGCCGGCTCACTGCTGGTCTACAAGGAAGCGCGCGACGGCCAGTTGCTGGAGGAGGGCATCACCGAGGCCGGGGCGATCTCCTCGTGGATCGCGGCGGCGACTGCTTACGCGGTGCATGGCGAGGCGATGCTGCCGGTGTACATCTATTACTCGATGTTCGGCTTCCAGCGGGTCGGCGACCTGATCTGGGCCGCCGCCGACCAGCGCGCCCGCGGTCTGTTGCTCGGTGCCACCGCGGGGCGCACCACGCTGGGTGGCGAGGGGCTGCAGCACCAGGACGGCTCGAGCCTGGTCATGGCTTCCATGGTGCCCAACTGCCGGGCCTGGGACCCGTGCTTTGCCGGCGAGCTGGCGGTGATCCTTGATCATGCCGCACGGCGCATGCTGGTAGAGCAACAAGACGAGTTCCACTACGTGGCGGTGATGAATGAAAACTACCCGCAGCCGTCATTGCCCGAGGACGTGCACGAGGATGTGTTGCGAGGCATGTACCGGTTTGCCCGGCATGCGTCGGCAGCGCCCCGTGGCCAGGTACGGCTGTTGGGTTCGGGCACCATCCTGCGCGAGGTGATCGCCGCCGGCGAGTTGTTGGCCAGCGACTGGCAGGTCGACAGCGAGGTGTTCAGCGTCACCAGCTTCAGCGAGCTGGCGCGTGGGGCCAGGGATGCGCAACGCCTGGCGATGGCCGGGGAGCAGGCGGATTGTCACGTGCGTCATAGCCTGCCCGGTGATGCTCCGGTGATCGCGGCCAGCGACTATGTGCGTGCCTGGCCGCAGCTTATCGCCGAGTATGTGCAGGCGCCTTACATCACCCTGGGCACCGATGGTTTCGGGCGCAGTGACACGCGTCAGCAGTTGCGTCGGTTCTTCGAGGTGGATCGGCATGCGGTGGTGATGGCGGCGTTGTACGGGCTGGTGTGCCAGGGCGTGTTGCCGGCGGATGTGCTGGGGCAGGCGAGGGCGCGCTATGGGATTGGCGAGGAGGGGGCGGCCTGGTATCGGTGACAGGTTGGCAAGATTACCTGTGGGAGCGGGTTTACCCGCGAACACCGGCGGAGCCGGTGCCATCCACCGCGTTGGATTCTTCGCGGGTAAACCCGCTCCCACATGGTCCTGCTAAATCAATGAGTTATAAGTAGTTCCATCAGAGCCGGCCTTGCCGGTGAATGGACCAATCACCCACAAAAAAGGCCTCTTTCGAGGCCTTCTTCATGTCATCGACTCAGCGCTTGAGCCCGTAGCTCTCGTCGAGCATGCCCGGCGAGTTCGGGGTCTTCGGTGCGTAGTCGCGCGGCACCTCGGCGGTGTCCTTCGGCGGCGTCAGGCGATCACGCGGGCCTTGCGCGGCTTCCGAGTGCAGCGCGGCCAGCAGGCGCTGGCGGGTCAGTTCATCCAGGGCCAGGCGGTTGGCGCCGTCGGCCAGGTGATCCTGGACGTCCTGGTAGCTCTGGGTCAGCTTCTTGACCAGCGAAGCGGTGCTGTTGAAGTGGGTCACCACTTCATTCTGGTAATTGTCGAAGCGCTGCTGGATGTCATCCAGCTGGCGTTGGGTGTTGCTCGGTGCCGCGTTGGGCAGCAGGCGGGCCAGCGCGAAACCGACGCCGACGCCGACAACCAGGGCCAGGGTCGGCAGCAACCAAACAAGGAGCGAGTGTTCCACGAGTCCTTCCTCTATAAACGGCTTTGCTTTACGTTAACGGCTCAGACCTGCGCTGTATACCGCGAGCGATCGCAAATCAGAACAGAATTCCTCAGCTAGACGAGTCGACCCTCCTCGAGGTCACGGAGTAGTGCCTTGCTTATCCGCGAAACACCCTTGTTCATCGATGGCCCGTGTGGCCAGCTGGAAGCCTTGTACCTGGACGTGGCCGACGCCCGCGGCGCGGTGCTGATCTGCCACCCCAACCCGGTCCAGGGCGGCACCATGCTCAACAAGGTGGTCTCGACCCTGCAACGCACCGCCCGCGACGCCGGTTACGTCACCCTGCGCTTCAACTACCGTGGCGTTGGCCAGAGCGCCGGCAGCCACGACATGGGCGCCGGTGAAGTGGCCGATGCCGAGGCCGCCGCGGCCTGGCTGCGCGCGCAGCATCCCGAACTGCCGCTGGTGCTGATGGGCTTCTCCTTCGGTGGTTTCGTCGCCGCCAGCCTGGCCGGGCGCCTGGAAGCCGGGGGCGCGGCCCTGCAGCAGCTGTTCATGATCGCCCCGGCGGTGATGCGCCTGAGCGAACAGTTCCCGTTGCCTGAGCGTGTCACCCTCACGGTGGTGCAGCCGGACACCGACGAGGTGGTCGATCCGCAGCTGGTCTACGACTGGTCGAATGACCTGTCGCGTCCCCATGAGCTGCTGAAAGTGGCAGAATGCGGACACTTCTTCCATGGCAAGCTGACCGATCTGAAGGATCTGCTGCTGCCGCGCCTTTCGAACTGAGCCAAGCCTGAATAAGCGAACACCCATGACCACGCGCATCCTCACCGGTATCACCACCACCGGCACCCCGCACCTGGGCAACTACGCCGGCGCCATCCGTCCGGCCATCCTCGCCAGCCAGCAGCCCGGCGTCGACTCGTTCTACTTCCTGGCCGACTACCACGCCCTGATCAAGTGCGACGACCCGCAGCGCATCCAGCGCTCGCGCCTGGAAATCGCCGCCACCTGGCTGGCCGGTGGCCTGGATCCGGACAAGGTGACCTTCTACCGTCAGTCGGACATCCCCGAGATCCCCGAGCTGACCTGGCTGCTGACCTGCGTCGCCGCCAAGGGTCTGCTCAACCGCGCCCACGCCTACAAGGCCTCGGTGGACAAGAACGTCGAGGCCGGCGAAGACCCGGATGCCGGCGTGACCATGGGCCTGTTCAGCTACCCGGTGCTGATGGCCGCCGACATCCTGATGTTCAACGCCAACAAGGTGCCGGTCGGCCGCGACCAGATCCAGCACGTGGAAATGGCCCGCGACATCGGTCAGCGCTTCAACCACCTGTTCGGCCAGGGCAAGGACTTCTTCGCCCTGCCGGAGGCGGTGATCGAGGAGAGCGTCGCCACCCTGCCGGGCCTGGACGGTCGCAAGATGTCCAAGAGCTACGACAACACCATCCCGCTGTTCACCAGCGCCAAGGACATGAAGGACGCGATCTCGCGCATCGTCACCGACTCCAAGGCGCCGGGCGAGGCCAAGGACCCGGACAATTCGCACCTGTTCACCCTGTTCCAGGCCTTCTCCACGCCAGCGCAGTGCGCCGAGTTCCGCGAAGAGCTGGTGCAGGGCCTGGGCTGGGGCGAGGCCAAGCAGCGTCTGTTCCAGCTGCTCGACGGCCAGCTGGCGGAAAAGCGCGAGCACTATCACCAGCTGATCTCGCGCCCGTCGGATCTGGAGGACATTCTCCTCGCCGGCGCCGCCAAGGCCCGCAAGATCGCCACGCCGTTCCTCGAGCAGTTGCGCGAGGCGGTTGGCCTGCGTTCGTTCCGCACGGTGGTCCAGACCAGCACCGAAGTGAAGAAGAAGGCCGCCAAGACCGCCCGCTTTGTCAGCTTCCGCGATGAAGACGGCAGCTTCCGTTTCCGCCTGCTGGCCGCCGATGGCGAGCAACTGCTGCTGTCGCGCAGCTTCGCCGATGGCAAGAGCGCAGGTGCGGTGAGCAAGCAACTGCAGCAAGGTGGCGAGGCCGATGTACGGGTCGAGGGCCTGAGCTTCAGCCTGTGGCTGGAGGGCGAGCAGGTTGCCGACGGGCCGCAGTTCGAGGCCGCCGAGGCCCGTGATGCAGCCATCGCAAGCCTGCGCGAGGCCCTGGCGCCACAGCAGGACTGAGCGCTTCCCCTGTAGGAGCGGTCTTGTGCCGCGAAAGGGGCGCGAAGCGGCCCCGGCAGTTCTGCATGAAACGGAGATCCCGGGGCCGCTGCGCAGCCCTTTCGCGGCGCAAGGCCGCTCCTACAGGTGCAGGTAATGAGGCAAGTGGTCGCATGTATCATTGCCATCAGGCGGGCCGGTCGCTACAGTGACGGCCCGTTTTTTGTTGCCTCGCTAACGAAATCATGACGCCCCTAGAACGATATCAAGCAGATCTGAAACGTCCCGACTTCTTCCATGACGCGGCGCAGGAAACTGCGGTGCGTCACCTGCAGCGCCTGTACGACGACCTGGTGCGTGCGCAGAACAACAAGCCGGGCATGTTCGGCAAGCTGTTCGGCAAGAAGGAGCAGACGCCGGTCAAGGGCCTGTATTTCTGGGGCGGGGTAGGGCGAGGCAAGACCTACCTGGTCGACACCTTCTATGAAGCGCTGCCGTTCAAGCAGAAGATGCGCACGCACTTCCACCGCTTCATGAAGCGCGTTCACGAGGAGATGAAGACCCTCAAGGGCGAGAAGAACCCGCTGACCATCATCGCCAAGCGCTTCAGCGAAGAGGCCAAGGTGATCTGCTTCGACGAGTTCTTCGTCTCCGACATCACCGATGCGATGATCCTCGGCACCCTGATGGAAGAGCTGTTCAAGAACGGCGTGTCGCTGGTGGCGACCTCCAACATCGTGCCGGACGGCCTGTACAAGGACGGCCTGCAACGTGCGCGCTTCCTGCCGGCCATCGCCATGATCAAGCAGTACACCGACGTGGTGAACGTCGACAGCGGCGTCGACTATCGCCTGCGCCACCTGGAACAGGCCGAGCTGTTCCACTTCCCGCTCGACGACGCGGCGCATGAAAGCCTGCGCGCCAGCTTCAAAGCGTTGACCCCAGAGTGCACCCAGGCCGTCGAGAACGACGTGCTGATGATCGAGAACCGCGAGATTCATGCCCTGCGCACCTGCGACGACGTCGCCTGGTTCGACTTCCGTGCCCTGTGCGATGGGCCGCGCAGCCAGAACGACTACATCGAGCTGGGCAAGATCTTCCACGCCGTGCTGTTGAGCAACGTCGAGCAGATGGGCGTGACCACCGACGACATCGCCCGGCGCTTCATCAACATGGTCGACGAGTTCTACGACCGTAACGTGAAGCTGATCATCTCGGCCGAGGTGGAGCTCAAGGACCTGTACACCGGCGGGCGCCTGAGCTTCGAGTTCCAGCGGACCCTGAGCCGGTTGCTGGAGATGCAGTCCCACGAGTTCCTGTCGCGGGCGCACAAGCCGTAAGCCATTCCTGTCGTGGGAGCGGGCTTGCCCCGCGATGGTGCCAGATCAAGCAGCCCTTTTGTCTGATCTGGCGCCATCGCGGGGCAAGCCCGCTCCCACGATAGAACGCTCAGGCTTCCTGCATGAACTGCTGCCGATACTGGTTCGGCGACAGCTCCGTGTGCTGGCGGAACAACCGGGCGAAGAAGCTCGCGTCGTCGTACCCCACCTCGTAGCTGATGGTCTTGATGCTCTTGCGCGTGCTCGACAGCAGGCCCTTGGCGGTCTCGATGCGTAGCCGCTGCAGATAGTGCAGCGGCTTGTCGCCGGTGGCGCTCTGGAAGCGGCGCATGAAGTTGCGGATGCTCATGCCGTGGTTGCGGGCCACGTCCTCGAAGCGGAACTTGTCGGCGAAGTGTTCCTCGAGCCAGTGCTGGATCTGCAGGATGATCAGGTCCTGGTGCAGCTTCTGGCCGCCGAAGCCCATGCGCCCCGGGGTGTAGCTGCGCTGCACCTCGTAGAGGATGTCGCGGGCCACGGCGCGGGCCACGTTGGCGCCGCAGAACCGCTCGATCAGGTAGATGTACAGGTCGCAGGCCGAGGTGGTGCCGCCGGCGCAGTACAGGTTGTCGGCGTCGGTCAGGTGCTTGTCCTGGTTCAGGCGGATCTTCGGGAAGCGCTCGGCGAAGTTGGCGAAGAAGCGCCAGTAGGTGGTCGCCTCCTTGCCATCGAGCAGCCCGGATTCGGCCAGCCAGAACACGCCGCTGGCCTCGGCGCACAGCACCGCGCCACGGGCATGCTGCTCGCGCAACCAGGGCAGGACCTGGGGATAGCGTTGCAGCAGGTTGTCGAAGTCGTCCCAGAACGCCGGCAGGATGATCACGTCGGCGTCGTTCAGGCCGCTGTCGACCGGCAGCTGCACGTTGCTGAAGCTGTCCACGGGCAAGCCGTCCGGGCTCACCAGGCCGATCTCGAACATCGGCTGCAGGCCCAGGCCCAGCTGCTTGCTGTAGCGCAGGCTGGCCAGGTGGAAGAAATCCTTGGCCTGCATCAGTGTCGAAGCGAACACTTTATCCACGGCCAGGATGCTGACGCGCCGCAAGGACGCGGAGGGTTGGGTAAACATCATTGTCATTGTTCTTATAGGGTAGAGTGGTCAATCACCGGCTGGATCGTCTTATTTTTTGGCGATTGTGTCTACCCCGCCAAAGTACGATCTCCCTCGCGGGGCAAGCCCGCTCCCACGCCTGCCTCGCGATGGGGGCTACGCTCAAGGCGCCGGGTTCGGCTGCTCCTGATGCACCGCCTCGATCGCCGCCAGCAGTTCATCGCCCAGGCTCAGCGCCTGGCTGTCGATATTGCTGCGTAACTGCTCGAGGCTGGTGGCGCCGATGATGTTGCTGGTTACGAACGGCTGGCGCGTCACGAACGCCAGCGCCATCTGCGCCGGGTCCAGCCCATGCTCGCGAGCCAGCTGCACGTAGCGATCGGAGGCGGCCACGGTCTGCGGGTTGGAGTAGCGGGCGAAGCGGCTGTACAGGGTCAGGCGGGCGTTTGCCGGGCGGGCACCGTCCTGGTACTTGCCCGAGAGCATGCCGAAGGCCAGCGGCGAATAGGCCAGCAGACCGCACTGCTCGCGGATCGCCACCTCCGCCAGGCCCACCTCGAAGCTGCGGTTGAGCAGGTTGTAGGGGTTCTGGATCGACACCGCCCGCGGCCAGCCGCGGGTCTCGGCCAGGTGCAGGAACTTCAGGGTGCCCCATGGGGTTTCGTTGGACAGGCCGATGTGGCGGATCTTACCGGCGCGCACCTGGTCGTCGAGCACTTCCAGGGTTTCTTCCAGCGGGGTGAAGATGTCCTGGGGCAGGTGCTGGTAGCCGAGCTTGCCGAAGAAGTTGGTGCTGCGCTCGGGCCAGTGCAACTGGTACAGGTCGATGCGGTCGGTCTGCAGGCGCTTCAGGCTCTCGTCCAGGGCGGCGACGATGTGCTGGCGGTTGTGCTTGAGCTGGCCGTCGCGGATATGGCTGATGCCGTTGCCGGGGCCGGCGACCTTGCTGGCGAGGATCCAGTCGTCGCGGTCGCCGTTGGCGGCGAACCAGTTGCCGATGATGCGTTCGGTGGCGGCATAGGTTTCCGGGCGCGGCGGCACCGGGTACATCTCGGCGGTGTCGATGAAGTTGATGCCGTGGGCCTTGGCCAGCTTGATCTGGGCGAAGGCGTCATCCTGGGTGTTCTGCTCGCCCCAGGTCATGGTGCCCAGGCACAGGGCGCTGACGTTGAGGTCGGTACGAGCGAGCTTGCGGTAATCCATCGGGAAGGCGCTCCGTGGCAAAGAGGTCCATAAAAGCAGGTTGAAATTTTTCCTGCAATCTGGATAATTCGGCCCCTCTCCGTGTGGCGGAAGTGATGCACCACCACAAAGGGAACCCTTGTCGAACATTGGCGTGCCCGACCCGAGCCCCCAAAAGCGTCAGCGTTCGGCTGCGCGCTTGCCCTTGGCAAGCTGTGCACTATCCAGTAAGATTCGCCGTCTATTTTTCGCTGGGCGGCCTCTGAGGCTTTAGAGAATGAAAACTTTTACTGCTAAACCGGAAACAGTAAAGCGCGAGTGGTTCGTAGTCGACGCCGCTGGTCAGACCCTGGGTCGTCTGGCTACCGAAATCGCTAGCCGCCTGCGTGGCAAGCACAAGCCAGAATACACCCCTCACGTTGACACCGGCGACTACATCGTCGTCATCAACGCCGAGCAAATCCGTGTGACTGGTGCCAAGTCTTCCGACAAGATGTACTACTCCCACTCCGGCTTCCCGGGCGGTATCAAGGAAATCAACTTCGAGAAGTTGATCGCCAAGGCCCCTGAGCGTGTTATCGAAACCGCGGTCAAAGGCATGCTGCCGAAGAACCCGCTGGGTCGCGACATGTACCGCAAGCTGAAAGTGTACGCGGGTGCAGCTCACCCACACACTGCTCAGCAGCCTCAAGAACTGAAGATCTAACGGGATAGTTCATTATGTCGGCGACTCAAAACTACGGCACTGGCCGTCGCAAGACCGCAACCGCACGTGTATTCCTGCGTCCGGGCACTGGCAACATTTCCATCAACAACCGTTCTCTGGACGTGTTCTTCGGCCGCGAAACCGCTCGCATGGTTGTTCGCCAGCCGCTGGAACTGACCGAGACCGTTGAGAAGTTCGACATCTACGTCACCGTTTCCGGTGGTGGTGTCAGCGGTCAAGCCGGTGCAATCCGCCACGGCATCACCCGCGCCCTGATGGAATACGACGAAACCCTGCGTGGCGCCCTGCGTCGTGCTGGCTTCGTCACCCGCGACGCTCGTGAAGTCGAGCGTAAGAAAGTGGGTCTGCGTAAAGCGCGTAAGCGTCCTCAGTACTCCAAGCGTTAATACCGCTTCGGCAGTCGAAAAAAGCCCGGTTCCTTTTTGGAACCGGGCTTTTTTTATGTCTTCAACTAACCTGTTTGCTAGTCCGTGGCCGTTTGTCGCATAGACGCAGATCAAGCAAAGCGAGGGTAGTGGCCCGACCAGCGGGTAATCACCTTGTCAGCGTGTGGATTTGTTCCTTACCATTGCGGCCAATTTTTAGTGCCACAGACGTACCTAAGTAGATGCCTGTTAGAACAGGCCAAGCAAGCTGATGGGAGAGGACTGAATGAGCAATGACGGCGTCAACGCAGGCCGGCGCCGCTTCCTCGTAGCCGCGACATCCGTGGTCGGGGCAGCGGGGGCAGTGGGGGCAGCGGTACCGTTCGTGGGGTCATGGTTTCCCAGTGCCAAGGCGAAAGCCGCAGGGGCACCGGTGAAGGTCAATATCGCCAAGGTCGAGCCCGGCCAGCAGATGGTGGCCGAGTGGCGCGGTCAACCTGTATTCATCGTGCGGCGAACGGAAGAGATCCTCGGAAATCTGAAAAAGATCACCGGCGAGCTGTCCGACCCCGAATCCAAGGCGTCGGTGCAGCCGACCTACGTCGATCCGCAAGTTCGCTCGATCAAGCCCGAGATCCTCATCCTGGTCGGCCTGTGCACGCACCTGGGCTGCTCGCCGACGTTCCGTCCTGAAGTCGCTCCCGCCGACCTGGGCCCGAAATGGGTCGGTGGCTATTTCTGCCCGTGCCACGGCTCGCACTACGACCTCGCCGGGCGCGTCTACAAGTCCCAGCCGGCGCCTCTTAACCTGCCAGTGCCACCGCACTCGTACGAGTCGGACGAAATCATCGTCATCGGCGTCGATCAGGAGAACGCATGATGAGCAAGTTCATGGAGTGGATCGATGCGCGCTTCCCCGCGACGAAGATGTGGGAAGACCACCTGAGCAAGTATTACGCGCCCAAGAACTTCAACTTCCTGTACTTCTTCGGCTCCCTGGCACTGCTGGTGCTGGTCAACCAGATCGTCACCGGCGTGTGGCTGACCATGAGTTTCACCCCCTCGGCGGAAGAGGCCTTCGCCTCGGTCGAGTACATCATGCGCGACGTCGAGTACGGCTGGATCCTGCGCTACCTGCACTCCACCGGTGCCTCGGCGTTCTTCATCGTGGTCTACCTGCACATGTTCCGCGGGCTGCTCTACGGCT
The DNA here is from genome assembly GCF_057284075.1 of Pseudomonas sp. TE31087. Classification (NCBI taxonomy): domain Bacteria; kingdom Pseudomonadati; phylum Pseudomonadota; class Gammaproteobacteria; order Pseudomonadales; family Pseudomonadaceae; genus Pseudomonas; species Pseudomonas sp. TE31087. The sequence continues at coordinate 3,212,007 of NZ_JBXVNN010000001.1, read as the reverse complement.
CCTACCAGAAGCCGCGCGAGCTGGTCTGGCTGTTCGGCATGCTGATCTACCTGGCGCTGATGGCCGAGGCCTTCATGGGCTACCTGCTGCCGTGGGGCCAGATGTCCTACTGGGGTGCCCAGGTGATCATCTCGCTGTTCGGCGCGATCCCGGTCATCGGTGACGACCTGACCCAGTGGATCCGTGGTGACTACCTGATCTCCGGCATCACCTTGAACCGCTTCTTCGCCCTGCATGTGGTGGCCCTGCCGATCGTGATCCTCGGCCTGGTGGTGCTGCACATCCTGGCACTGCACGAAGTGGGTTCGAACAACCCCGATGGTGTGGATATCAAGAAGAACAAGGACGAGAACGGCATTCCGCTGGATGGCATCCCGTTCCACCCGTACTACACCGTCAAGGATATCGCCGGTGTGGTGGTGTTCCTCTTCGTGTTCTGCGCGGTGGTGTTCTTCTTCCCGGAAATGGGTGGCTACTTCCTGGAAAAACCGAACTTCGAACAGGCCAACGCCTTCAAGACCCCTGAGCACATCGCGCCTGTGTGGTACTTCACGCCGTTCTACGCGATCCTCCGTGCGGTGCCCGACAAGTTGTTCGGGGTCATCGCCATGGGTGCGGCGATCGCCGTGCTGTTCGTGTTGCCCTGGCTGGACCGCAGCCCCGTGCGCTCCATGCGCTACAAGGGCTGGCTGAGCAAGATCTGGTTGCTGGTGTTCTGCGTGTCCTTCGTCATCCTTGGCGTGCTGGGCGTACTGGCGCCAACCCCGGGACGTACCTTGCTGTCGCAGGTGTGCACGGTGCTGTACTTCGCCTACTTCCTGCTGATGCCGTTCTACACAAGGCTCGAGAAGACCAAACCGGTTCCGGAAAGGGTGACTGGCTGATGAAAAAGTTGATTGCAGTATGCTTGCTGGCACTGATGCCTAGCCTGTCGTTCGCCGCCGAACATGGCCTGGAGCTGGACAAGGTCGATATCGACCTGACCGACAAGGCCGCGATGCAGGATGGCGCGCGCACCTTCGCCAACTATTGCATGGGCTGCCACAGCGCCAAGTTCCAACGCTATGAGCGCGTGGCCGACGACCTGGGGATTCCCCATGAGCTGATGCTCGAGAACCTGGTGTTCACCGGCGCCAAGATCGGCGACCACATGAAGATCGGCATGCAGCCTAACGATGCCAAGACCTGGTTCGGCGCCGCGCCGCCCGACCTGACCCTGGTCGCCCGGGTGCGTGGCAACGACTGGCTGTACACCTACCTGCGCAGCTTCTACGAGGACAAGTCGCGACCATACGGGGTGAACAACAAGGTCTTCCCCAACGTCGGCATGCCCAACGTGCTGGTGGGCCTGCAGGGCAACCAGGTGATCGGTTGCAAGCAGGTGCAGACCGAAGTCGATGGCAAGAAGCAGTTCGACCCGCTGACTGGCAGTCCGCTGACCCATGAAGCATGCGACCAGCTGACCGTGGAGGAGAAATCCGGTACCCTGACGGCCGAGCAGTTCGACGAGAAGGTCAAGAACCTGGTGACCTTCCTGGCCTATTCGGCCAACCCGGTCAAACTGGAAAGCCAGCGCATCGGTACCTACGTGTTGCTGTACCTGGCTTTCTTCTTCGTGTTCGCCTACTTGCTCAAGCGCGAATACTGGAAGGACGTGCACTGATCACGCAGTAGTTTCTGGTAGTTGAACGCGCCCGGGGGGCTCCAGCGATATTGCTGGGGCGCCCCGGGCGCGTTTTCATTTGAAGTTTTACAAGCATCCCGTGCGAGGAGGCGCTACATGGGCGCAACCAACAGGTTAGCCTGCTATTCCGACCCCGCTGATCATTACTCTCATCGGGTCCGCCTGGTGCTCGCGGAGAAAGGCGTCACGGTGCAGATCATCGATGTCGACGCCAATCGCCTGCCGCCCAAGCTGATTGAAGTGAACCCTTACGGCAGCTTGCCGACCCTGGTCGATCGCGACCTGGCGCTGTACGAGTCGACCGTGGTGATGGAGTACCTCGAGGAGCGTTACCCGCACCCGCCGCTGATGCCGGTCTACCCGGTGGCCCGGGGCAACAGCCGCCTGCTGATGCACCGCATCCAGCGTGACTGGTGCGCCCTGGCCGACACCGTGCTCGATACGCGCAGCAGCGAGGCGGCACGCACCCAGGCGCGCAAGGAGCTGCGCGAGAGCCTGACCGGCGTGGCCCCGTTGTTCGGCGAGATGGCCTGCTTCATGAGCGAGGAGCAAAGCCTGGTCGATTGCTGTCTACTGCCCATACTCTGGCGCTTGCCGGTGATGGGTATCGAATTGCCGCGGCAGGCCAAGCCGCTGCTGGATTACATGGAGCGACAGTTCGCCCGCGAGCCTTTCCAGGCGAGCCTGTCCGCTGCCGAACGTGAAATGCGCAAGGTTTAAGAGGAACCGTTGATGAACTCCAGTCGCCCCTATCTGGTTCGTGCGCTGTACGAGTGGATCGTCGACAACGATTGCACGCCGCATATGCTGGTCAATGCCGAGTATCCGGCGGTCCAGGTGCCCCAGGGTTTTGCCAGCGATGGCCAGATCGTCCTGAACATTTCTCCCAGTGCCGTGCGCAGCCTGCACATGGACAACGAGGCGGTGAGCTTCGAAGGCCGCTTCGGCGGCGTGGCGCACTCGCTCTTTGTGCCGGTCGGCGCCATCCTCGGGATCTACGCCCGGGAGAACGGTCAGGGTATGGTCTTCGAGCTGGAGCCACCGCTCGAGGATGAGGATGACCTTGAAGACGACGCCGTGGAGCCGGATGACCAAGGTCCGCCCGAGCCGCCGCGCCCGAGTGGCCGTCCAAGCCTGAAGGTGGTCAAGTAACTACGCAGCAAGAAGATCCCGGCCGCTGCGCGAGCCTCATGGAGCGCATGCCTGTGTTTTGTGACAGCTGTTGGCTATTTATTAACGCCGATTGACATATCGTAATCAATTTCAGAAGCTCACGACTTGCAGCCGAAGGCTGCCTCCAGGCCTGAGGCCGAAGTAACCTGGCCAGGGGCGGGAAACCGCCTCTGGCTCGATGGGGCCTTGCGGCCAGGCAATGCAGCGACACACCGGTCGACCCAGGACGGGCGACCCAACAACAAAAACAAGAGAAGTCATCGACATGGATGTGAGATGTGATCAGCTCAAGGCGCTGACGGGCACCCTGTGCCTGGCGTTCGCCACCGGACTGCCGCTGTCTGCTGCGGCGGCCTACCAGGAAACCGGTCGCCCGGGCGACCCCGCCAGCTGGCGGTCGGCCGAGTACCAGCAGGACTGGGGCCTGGAGCGCATGCAGGCGAGCCAGGCCTATGCCGCCGGCATCACCGGCGCCGGGGTCAGCATCGGCGCCCTGGACTCGGGGTTCGATGCCGCCCATCCCGAAGCCAGCCCCGGACGTTTTCACTCGGTTACCGCCACCGGCCAGTACCTGGACGGCACTCCGTTCAGCGTGTCCGGGGTGCTCAATGGCGCCAACGACAGCCATGGCACCCATGTCACCGGCACCATGGGCGCGGCCCGTGATGGCGCTGGCATGCATGGCGTGGCCTTCAATGCCCAGGTCTACGTGGGCAACACCAACCACGACGACAAGTTTTTGTTCGGTCCCGGCCCTGACCCCAAGTATTTCAAGGCGGTCTACGATGCCCTGGTGGACGCCGGTGTGCGGGCCATCAACAACAGCTGGGGCAGCCAGCCCAAGGATGTCAGCTACCAGACCCTGGACGGCTTGCGCGCGGCCTACGCCCAGCATTTCCAGCAGGACACCTGGCTCGACGCCGCCGGCGACGTGGCGCGCCGCGGCGTGATCAACGTATTCAGCGCCGGCAACAGCGGCTATGCCAACGCCAGCGTGCGCTCGGCGCTGCCGTACTTCCAGCCGGAGCTGGAAGGTCACTGGCTGGCGGTGTCGGGTCTGGACAAGAACAACCAGCAGAAATACAACCAGTGCGGCATTGCCAAGTACTGGTGTCTGGCGACCCCGGGCGCGGCGATCAGCAGCACCGTGCCCGGTGGCGGCTACGCCACCTACAACGGCACCTCGATGGCCGCGCCCCATGCCACTGGAGCCTTGGCCCTGGTCATGGAGCGCTATCCCTACCTGAACAACCAGCAGGCCCTGCAAGTGCTGCTGACCACCTCGCGCCAGCTCGATGGTTCGCCGACCCAGGGGCCCAGCGACCGGGTCGGCTGGGGCGTCCCGGACCTGGGCCGGGCGTTGCACGGGCCCGGGCAGTTGCTGGGTGAATTCGACGTCAACCTGGGGCGCGGGCAGGGCGATACCTGGAGCAACGGCATCTCCGACCAGGCCTTGATACAGCGTCAAACCGAGGATGCCGCAGAGCGCCAGGCCTGGCAGCAGACCCTCAAGGATCGCGGCTGGGAGCACGGCCTGGCAGCGGGCGCCAGCCAGCAGGATCGCAGCGACTATGCCCTGGGCATGGCCCGCGACGCGGCTGCCGCGCAGCGGGTTTACCAAGGTAGCCTGGTCAAGTCCGGGGCTGGCTGGCTCGAACTCACGGGGGACAGCAGCTACCGCGGCCCGACCCGCGTCGATGGCGGCTTGCTGGCGGTCAACGGCAGTCTGCAATCGGCGGTGACGGTCAACGCAGGCGGTACCCTGGGCGGCAATGGGCGGGTCGGCGCCCTGACCGCCAGCGCCGGGGGCGTGGTGGCCCCGGGTAACTCCATCGGCACCTTGAATGTCGCTGGCAACCTGGACTTGCAGCCGGGCTCGACCTACCGGGTGGAACTGTCGCCCACGGCCAGCGACCGGCTCGTCGTTGCTGGCCAGGCCAGTGTCGGCGGCGCCAATCTCAGCCTGGAGCCCCAGGCGCGGGCGAACCTGTTGGCCGGCGGCCCGGTATCCAGCCTGGTGGGGCGCCAGTTCGATATCCTGCAGGCGGCGGGTGGCGTCAACGGGCGCTTTGCCCAGGTCGAGCCCGACTACCTGTTCCTGGGGACCTTCCTCGATTATTCTGCCAACGGCGTGCAACTGGATGTGACGCGCAGCGCCACGACGTTCGCCAGCGTCGGCGCCACGCCCAACCAGCGCGCCAGCGGCGGCGCCGTGGAACGGTTGGGTCCAGGCAATCCCGTGTATGAAAGCCTGCTGCTTTCGACCTCGGCGGACCAGGCCCGGGACGGCCTGCGCCAGCTGGCCGGGGAGATCTACCCGGCGCTGGACTCGATGCTGCTCAGCCAGGGCTCGGTCTTGCGCGATGCCCTGGGTGAGCGCGTGCAAGACCGAGCCTTGAGCGCTGGCGCGTCTGGAGCGAGTGCCAGCGAGTCGGGCTCGACCCAGCTCTGGCTCAAGGGCCTGGGCAGTTGGGGGCGCATCGAGGGCGTGCAGGGCAGCGAGTCCTATACCAGTTCCCTGGGCGGCGTGCTGCTGGGCGTGGACCATGACCTTGACGAGCAGACCCGGGCCGGCCTGGCCGCAGGTTATAGCGACAGCTCCCTGGGCATGGGCGGCAGCCATTCCCGGGCCACGGTCGACAGCTATCACCTGGGCGCCTATGTCCGCCACGACCTGGACCAGCTGCGCCTGAGCCTGGGCGCCAGCCACAGCTGGCACCGTGCCGAGGTCCGGCGCGACCTGGCCTATGGCGAGGTGTCCGGTCGTCAGCGTGCACGGGTCGATGCCCGCAGCCAGCAGGTGTTCGCCGAGGCGGCCTATCGCCTGGCGTTGCCAGCGGTGCAGCTGGAGCCTTTCGCCAACCTGACCTACCAGCATCTGGATCGCGACGGCTTCCACGAGAAAGGCGATGCCGCGGCGCTGCATGCCGGTGACGAGCAGCGCGATGCCTGGCTCAGCACCTTGGGCCTGCGTGGGCGCCAGCAATGGCAACTGGGCCCGCAACAAGACCTGCAGTTGGCGGCAAGCCTGGGCTGGCAGCATCGCCTGAGCGGCACCCAGGATCGCGAACACCTGGCTTTCGCCAGCAGCGATCTGCCGTTCCGGGTGGAGACTGCGCCGGCCTTGCGCGATGCCGCGCTGGTGGGGCTGCAGGCGCGGGTGGGGTTGACCCGCGACCTGGACCTGAGCCTGGACTACCAGGGGCGCCTGGCCAGTCGCGAACAACAGCATGGCGCGGGACTCAACCTGCAATGGCGGTTCTGAAACGCCCTGGCGCGGGTTGCGCCAGGCGTTGCAACACGGAGTGTGACCAACGCGGTACTAAACCAAAACAAAACTAAGGAAGGTTGTAGTGAAGCAAGTCAGAAAGGATGACAGCGCACTCGCGCAGGGCTGGGCCCTGGCCCCACTGGGGCGGGCATTGGTGGGTTGGGTGGCGCTGATGGGTACGGCCCAGGCCGCGCCCTATGTGGAGAGTGGCCGGCTGGGTGACGCCAGCAGCTGGCGCAGCAGCGAGTTCAAGGCCGATTGGGGGCTGGGGGCAATCCACGCCGACAGCGCCTATGCCGCCGGCTACAGCGGCAAGGGGGTGAAGCTGGGGATCTTCGACCAGCCGGTATACGCCCCGCACCCCGAGTTCGCCGGCAAGGACAAGATCGTGACCCTGGTCACCAGCGGCATCCGCCAGTACACCGACCCCTACATTCCGGTGAAGGCCGGCGATGCGTTCCGCTATGACGGCAGCCCGTCGGTGGGCTCGGACGGCAAGCTCGGCTCCCACGGCACCCATGTCGGCGGGATCGCCGCCGGCAACCGTGACGGCGAGTCGATGCACGGCGTGGCCTATGATGCGCAGATCATCAGTGCCGACAACGGCGACCCCGGTCCCGAGGACGGCATCGTCCTGGGCAACGATGGCGCGGTGTACAAGGCCGGCTGGGACAGCCTGGTGGCCAGCGGCGCGCGGATCATCAACAACAGCTGGGGCATCGGCATCACCGACCGCTTCGCCAAGGGCGGGCGCAATCCGGACTTCCCGCATTTCACCGTGGACGATGCCCGGGCACAGTTCGCGCAGATCCAGCCGCTGCTGGGCACCTTGCCCGGCGGCGCCTACGACGGGGCCATCGCTGCAGCCCGCAGCGGAGTCCTGACTATCTTCGCCGCCGGCAACGACTACAACCTGAACAACCCCGATGCAATTGCCGGGCTGGGCTATTTTGTCCCGGAGATCGCGCCCAACTGGCTGACCGTCGCGGCGCTGCAGCAGAACCCCGACACCAGCAGCGCAAACCCCTATCTGGTCAGTACGTTCTCTTCTCGCTGCGGCTATACCGCAAGCTTCTGCGTCTCGGCTCCCGGTACCCGGATCTACAGCGCGGTGATCGGTGGCACCAGCCTGGAAGACCTGACCCAGGGCTACGCCAACAAGAACGGCACGTCCATGGCCGCGCCCCATGCCGCTGGCGCGGCGGCGGTGCTGATGGAGCGCTTCCCCTACATGAGCGGCGCTCAGATCGCCAGCGTGCTGCGCACCACCGCCACCGACATGGGCGCGCCCGGCATCGATGCCTTGTACGGTTGGGGCATGATCAACCTGGACAAGGGTATCCGCGGTCCGGGCATGTTGGTCACCGAGCAGGACATCCCCGAGGAGTTCCGCATCGCCGGTGGCTACGGCCCGAGCCAGTTCGTGGTCGATCTGCCGGGTGTCGGCGCCGTGGTGGATGCCGGCAGGCCGACCCAGCGACGCTGCAACGACCTTAGCTGCGTGCTGGACCTGTGGAGCAACGATATCTCCGGCCATGGCGGCCTGACCAAGCAGGGTATCGGTACCCTGGTGCTCAGCGGCAACAACTCCTATGCCGGGCCGACCCTGGTCAACCAGGGGCGGCTGGCGGTCAATGGCTCGCTGCAATCGACGGTGACCGTCAATGACGGCGGCGTGCTGGGTGGCAATGGCCGGATCGGTGCGCTGGTGGTCAACCGTGGTGGCGTGGTGGCGCCGGGCAACTCCATCGGCACCTTGCGCGTGGCCTCCGACGTGACCTTCCAGCCGGGCTCGACCTATGCCGTGGAGGTTGATGCTACTGGCAGCGACCGCCTGGTCAGCGATGGCACGGTTTCGGTAAACGGTGCGAACCTGGCCCTGGATCTGCAGAACCCCGGGGTTTCGCTGCAGTCCCAGCAGGCAACCAGCCTGGTGGGGCGTCAGTTCGACATCCTGCAGGCCGCAGGCGGCGTGCAGGGCGGTTTTGCCGCTGTGCAGTCCAACCTGCTGTTCCTCGGTGGTGGCCTGGCCTATACCGGCACCGGGGTGCAGCTGGCGGTGCAACGTAGCGCCAGCTTCGCCAGTGTCGGCTTGACCGCCAACCAGCGTTCGGTGGCCGCGGCTGCCGATCGGCTCGGTGCGGGCAACCCGGTCTACGAGAGCCTGCTGTTGTCGGCCGATGCCGGCAGCGCCCGGCAGGCGTTCGATCAGCTGTCCGGTGAAATCCACCCGGCGGTGGGCAACCTGCTGCTCAACGACAGTCGCCAATTGCGCGACGCCGTGGGCGAGCGTACTCGCCAGCAGGGTGTCGCTGCCGCTCCGGCCACGGACGGCCAGGGCAACGGCCTGTGGGTCAAAGCCCTGGGAGCCTGGGGCAAGGCCGACGGTGATTCCGGACATGCGCGCTACAGCAGTTCGATTGGCGGCATGCTGCTGGGGGTTGACGGACAGATGAGCGAGGACACCCGCGTCGGCGTCTTCACCGGCTACAGCGACAGCTCGCTGAGCATGGGCGATGGTCGTCATTCCTCGGCCAGCGTCGACAGCTACCACCTGGGTGCCTATGCCGGCAAGGAACTGGAGCAGGTGCGCCTGAGCCTGGGCGGCAGCCACAGCTGGCACCGCATCGAGACCAAGCGCGAGCTGCAATACAACGAGGTCAGTGATCGCCAGAAGAGCAAGCGCGATGCGCAGAGCACCCAGGTGTTCGGCGAGGCCGCCTGGAAGGTCGCGGTGCCGGGCATGGCGCTGGAACCGTTCGCCAACCTGGCCTATGTGCATATCGCCAGCGACAGCTTCAAGGAGCATGGTGGCGCCGCAGCACTCAAGGGCGGGCGGGATAACCGCGATGCCTGGCTCTCGACCCTGGGCATGCGCGCCGGCAAGCAGCTGCAGTTGTCCAGCGGCCAGGCGGTGGAACTTTCCGCGACCCTGGGCTGGCAGCACAACCTGAGCTCCACCGGGGCCGACCAGCACCTGGCCTTTGCCGGTCAGGGCGATACCTACAAGGTCCAGGCGCTGTCTCTGGACCGTGATGCGGCGGTGGTCGGCGCACGGGCGGGGATCAGCCTGGGGCGTCAGGCCCGGGTCAACCTCGATTACAACGGACTGCTGGGTAGCCGCGACAAGAGCCACGGGGTCGGCCTGACCCTGGACTGGGCGTTCTGAGGCCCTGAAAAACAAAACGCCCGATGCTGTGCATCGGGCGTTTTGCTTGGCCTGGCTGAACCGCCATTTCGCAATTACAGGTCCTTGATGCTCTGCACCTGGTCCTTGTTGATGCGGGTCGGCTTGCCGTCCAGTTGCTTGAACTCGTAGAAGCCGGAGTTGCGGTCGAAGTGCGGAGTGTCGGTAGTCTGCAGTTCGCGACCATCGTTGAGGGTGATCACGCTAGGGGTGGAGCAGCCGGCCAGGGTGGCGAAGGCGCCGATCAGCAGGGCGGGCAGCAGCAGCTTTTTCATGGGGTACTTCCTGGATCAGAGGGAAAAGGCGAGCGTCATGACGCTCGCCGAAGGGTTGTCAGTCGATGTATTCGAACAACTTGACGATCTTCTGCACGCCCGACACGCCCTGCACCACGTTGGTGGCGGCGTTGGCCTCCTGCTGCCGGACCAGGCCGAGCAGGTAGACAATACCGTTCTCGGTGATCACCTTGATGCGCGAGCTGGGAACGCTTTCGTCGGTCAGCATCTGGGTCTTGATCTTGGTGGTCAGCCAGGCGTCGTTGTTGCGCGCCAGGATCGAAGAGGGCTGAATCACTTGCAGCTCGTTATGCACCTTCTTGACCCGCTGCACCTGGCCGGCGGTCTGCTCGGCAAGGGACTTGAGGTCGGCGCGCGGGGTCTGGCCGGCGAGCAGCACCACGCCGTTGTAGCTGCTGACGACGATGTGCGAGCCCTTGTCCAGCTCAGGGTTGGCCTTGGCGATGTTGACCGAGACCTTGGTCTCGATCAGCGAATCGTCGATCTTGCTGCCGATGGTGCGGGTGCCGCGGTCGTCCTCGATCGGCGAGTTGCGGGTCGAGGTCAGCACGGAACTGCAGCCGGAGACACCCAGGCACAGGGTTAGGGCCATCAGGCCGAGACGCTTGGAGATCATTCTTCACTCCCGAACAGTTGGCTGTCGATCAGGTCGCACAGACAGTGGATCGCCAGCAGGTGGACTTCCTGGATGCGTGCGGTCACGGTCGAGGGTACGCGGATTTCCACGTCCTCGGGCAGCAGCAGCGAGGCCATGCCGCCGCCGTCGCGCCCGGTCAGGGCAACGACGATCATTTCGCGGTCATGGGCGGCCTGGATCGCCTGGATCACGTTGGCCGAGTTGCCGCTGGTGGAGATCGCCAGCAGAACGTCGCCGGGCTGGCCCAGGGCGCGGATCTGCTTGGAGAAGATTTCGTTGTAGCTGTAGTCGTTGGCGATCGAGGTGAGCGTGGAGCTGTCGGTGGTCAGGGCGATGGCCGGCAGGCTCGGGCGCTCGCGCTCGAAGCGGTTGAGCAGCTCCGAAGAGAAATGCTGGGCATCACCGGCCGAGCCGCCGTTGCCGCAGGCGAGCATCTTGCCGTCGTTGAGCAGGGTGTTGACCATGACCAGGCTGGCCTGCTCGATGTAGGGTGCCAGGATGTCCATTGCCTGTTGCTTGGTGTCGATGCTGTTCTGGAACAGTCGGCGGATTCGGGATTGCATGTCCATCTGGGTGACCTTAAGAGGGGCGGTGGCCTTTGCTACGCGCAACAGTGACCAGCCCGCGAAACATAGAGCTAGAAAATCGAATTGGGTTCAGCATTCGAAGGCGTTTTTCAGCCAATGAAGCGGTTGCCCCGCATGCCCCTGGCCCTGCAGGGCGACTACGTCGAAACGGCAGGGGTGGGTGGCCCAGTGGGGCGTTTGCTGCAGGAAGAGGTTGGCGGCCAGCGCCAGTCGCTGCTGCTTGCGCCCATCGATACTGGCGAGCGCTCCGCCGAACTCCGCATGCAACCGGTAGCGGACTTCGACGAATACTACTGTATCGGCATCGAGCATGACCAGATCGAGCTCGCCCCGCTTGCATCGCCAGTTGCGCGCCAGCAGCCGCAGGCCTTGCCCTTGAAGGTACTCAAGGGCATGGTCCTCGGCGGCCTGGCCGGCATGGCTGGGCGATGCGCCAGGCATCAGCGCGGCGTGTCCGGCAGGCGCTTGACCTGGCCGCCGGCGAACTCGGCCCACGGCAGCTGGCGTTCGACGCGCTGGTTGGCATTCATGCTCAGGCTGCCCGACAGGCCTTCGACGCGGTTGTCCGGCAGTGCCTTGAGCTGGCCCAGGCGCGGTGCCAGGCTGTAGGCGTCGACGCCCATGGCGTACAGGCGGCCGAGGCTGCCGGCGGCCTGCGGCCACTGCTGCACGACCTGCTGGCGCAGGCTGTTGCTGCTGTCCAGCAGCCACGGCGTTTCGCAGAAGCGGATGCCGTTCATGTCGTTGTACTGGTTGACGTCGCCGCTGGCGCTGTACAGGTTGGAGGTGGCGTAGACCGGCACGTCGCCGGCGTACTGGAAGTTCAGCGTCGGCTTGATCTGCTGGGCCTGCTGCGGCGTCGAGGCGAGGAAGATGAAATCGATGTCCTGGCGACGCGAAGGCTGGGCGGCGATGTTGCCGCCGACGGTGCTCTGCAGGCTCTTGGCGCGGCCTTCGCTCTGGCGCAGCTGGAACAGGTCGGCGATCTGCTGGGCGAGGGCGACCGGCTGGGCGATGCGCTGGGCGCTGATCAGGGTGCCGCCATTGCCTTCCCAGTCCTGGCGGAAGGCGGCGAGCACGCGGTCGCCCCATTCACCGCTCGGCACCAGGGCCACGGCGCGGACCATGCCGTCGGCGCGGGCGCGGCGGGCGACTTCGCGGGCTTCGTCCTCGGCGGCCAGGCCGAACTGGAACAGTTGCGGCGGGGCTTTCTGGCCGGCGTCGGCGTAGTTCAGGGCCAGGGTGGTGATGGGCAGTTGCGGGTAGGCGGCGAGTTTCTTGACCAGCGGTTTTTCCAGCGGGCCGACCACCAGTTGCACGCCGGCGGCCTGGGCCTGGCGGTAGAAGTCATCGAGCGAGGTGATGCGCGAGCTGTCGAACACCTGCACCGCCGGGGCCGGCTGGCCACCTTGCTGGGCCTGGAAGTGGGCGGCCATGAAGCCGTCGCGCAGGGCGCGGGCGACACCGGCCAGCGGGCCTTCCTGGGGCAGCAGCAGGGCGATCTTGGTCAGTGGCTGGCTCGCCAGCTCCTTGAGCTTGACCAAGGCGGTCGGCAGTTGCCTGGCCGCCGGGTGCTCGGGGTGCTGCTGGCGCCAGCTGTCGATGGCGGCCTGTTGCTGTTCCAGGGTGCCGGCGCGCTTCACGGCGAGGGCCAGGCTGGTCCAGCCGGCCAGGGTCTCGTTGGCGGCGGGCTGCTGCAGTTGCTCTGCGGGCAGCGAGGCGACCAGGGCCCAGGTCGCGTCGTTGTTGGCGGCGGCGGCCTGCTCGCTGAGCAGCGGCGCCAGCAGTACGCGCTGCTGGGCCGCGGCCAGGGCCTGGCCGTCGGCTTCGAGGGCGGCGGCGTGGACGCTGTAGGTGCGAGCCTGCTGCTCGGCCGGCAGTTCGCCGACGCGCTGCAGGCTCGGGTGGCCGAGGGCGGTCAGGGCGGCCTTGGGCTGGTTGCGGCTCATGGCCAGTTCCGCAGCCAGGGTCGAGGCGAACACCTGCTGGGCGGGCTTGAGCGGTTCCAGCGGGACCTGCTCGAGGATCCGGGCCGCGCGCGGGAAGTCCTTCTGCTTGTATGCCAGGTCCGCGGCGCTCAGGCGCAGCAGGGCCGCGTCCTCGGCGGACTTGCTGGAGGCCGCCTTCTCGAGCAGTTGCTCGATGCTGGCGTCCGGGGTGCGCGGCAGTTCGCCCAGGCTGGATGAGGGCGAGCTGGCGCAGGCTGCCAGCAGGGCAGCGAGGCAGAGGGCTGTGAGCAGCCGCAGACAAGCGATCATGTAAAGGTCCTGTTACTCGATCAAGTTGGCCGGCAATTGTACCCAAGCGGGGGGCGGGGCGCGATCTCGTCGACACTGATCCTTCACTATAGGTGGCCGCCGGGTGTACCGGGGGTGAAGTTCTTTGCGCCCTGTTACCGGCGCTCGGGCTACAATGACGACCTTTGATCCGGAAAGCAGGTGTGCGCAGTGACTGATGTTGCAGGGGTTTCGAAATCCACGTTGGGCAAGCTTTACGTCGTCGCCACGCCCATCGGCAACCTCGACGACATGAGCGCCCGGGCGCTGAAGGTGCTGGCCGACGTGGGCCTGATCGCCGCCGAGGACACCCGTCACTCGGTGCGCCTGCTGCAGCATTTCGGCATCGACACGCCGCTGGCGGCCTGCCATGAGCACAACGAGCGCGACGAAGGCGGGCGTTTCATCACACGCCTGCTGGCCGGCGACGATGTGGCGCTGGTGTCCGATGCCGGCACCCCGCTGATTTCCGACCCGGGTTATCACCTGGTGCGCCAGGCGCGTGCCGCCGGGGTGCAGGTGGTGCCGGTGCCCGGCGCCTGCGCGCTGATCGCCGCGCTGTCGGCGGCGGGGCTGCCGTCGGACCGCTTCATCTTCGAGGGGTTCCTGCCGGCCAAGGCCGCCGGGCGCAAGGCGCGCCTGGAGCAGGTCAGGGAAGAGCCGCGCACGCTGATCTTCTATGAGGCGCCGCATCGCATCCTCGAATGCCTGCAAGACATGGAGGCGGTGTTCGGCGGCGAGCGTCCGGCGCTATTGGCCCGCGAGATCACCAAGACCTTCGAGACCCTGAAGGGGCTGCCCCTGGCCGAGCTGCGCGCGTTCGTGCAGGACGACAGCAACCAGCAACGTGGTGAGTGCGTGGTGCTGGTGGCCGGCTGGAGTGCGCCGGAGGGCGAGCAGGCGATCAGCAGTGAAACGCAGCGCGTTCTGGACTTGCTGCTGGCCGAGCTGCCGTTGAAAAAGGCTGCTGCGCTGGCGGCCGAGATCACGGGGGTGCGCAAGAACCTGCTCTATCAGCTGGCGCTGGAGAAACAGAAATCCCACTAATGGCGTAATGGCATTATTTGTCACATCGCTTGTTCTTGAGCGCGCCTCCCGGTAACCTTGTCGGCGGAGAGTCGATCGGACAGTCGCTGCCGTCTTTTGTTCCGCAAGAGGCGGGGGAGGAAAGTCCGGGCTCCATAGGGCAGAGTGCCAGGTAACGCCTGGGAGGCGCGAGCCTACGGAAAGTGCCACAGAAAACAACCGCCTAAGCGCTTCGGCGCCGGTAAGGGTGAAAAGGTGCGGTAAGAGCGCACCGCGCGACTGGCAACAGTTCGTGGCTAGGTAAACCCCACTCGGAGCAAGACCAAATAGGGTTCCATACGGCGTGGCCCGCGTCGGAACCGGGTAGGTTGCTAGAGGCGTCCAGTGATGGCCGTCGTAGAGGAATGACTGTCCTCGACAAAACCCGGCTTACAGATCGACTCTCCACCTCTTCCCTCCCTGCTTGAATCGATAGCAGAAGCGTCCTGGTAATACCGAAAAATTCTTACTCTTAATAAATCACTTTAACTTCGCACTCTATCCGCTTGAGTGTGTTTGATTTTTCCCGTCAGTTTTCTTCTCCGGCAATCCTTCCACCTTCCTTTGTTGAGCTAAATCGCCGTCCTGTAAGGGATTTCCTTATGAACGTGCCTTGACGGTGTGGCGGGCGGATTCCTATAGTGTGCGCAAGTGGCAGAAAGTGGGATGAAGTGGGTTTTCTGACACAAAAAAGCTAACATTGTGGGGAATCGCAGCCGTGTTCCGCGGAGCCAACGCCGTCAGCCTCGATGCCAAGGGCCGTCTCGCCATGCCGAGCCGGTACCGTGACGAGCTCGATTCGCGTTGCAATGGTCAACTGATCGTGACCATCGACGCCGTTGACCCCTGCTTGTGTGTTTATCCCCTCGATGAGTGGGAACAGATAGAAGCCAAGTTGCGCGCCTTGCCGTCGTTGCGCGAGGAAAACCGTCGCCTGCAGCGTTTGCTGATCGGTAACGCGGTTGACCTGGAGCTCGATGGCAGCGGGCGTTTCCTGGTGCCGCCGCGCCTGCGTGAGTACGCCAAGCTGGACAAGAAGGCGATGCTGGTGGGGCAGCTGAACAAATTCCAGCTGTGGGATGAGGATGCCTGGAACGCGGTTTCGGCAGCCGACCTTGCAGCTATTCAACAACCGGGCGCCATGCCCGATGATTTGCGTGACCTGATCCTGTGACCATAGATAGCGGCTTCAACCACATCACCGTCCTCCTCGACGAAGCCGTCGAGGCCTTGGCCCTGCGCGCCGACGGTTGCTATCTGGATGGTACCTTCGGGCGCGGCGGCCACAGTCGGCTGATCCTCAGCAAGATTGGGCCGCAAGGGCGGCTGCTGGGGTTCGACAAGGATCCACAGGCGATTGCCACCGGGCAAGCGCTGGCGGCCGAAGACGGCCGCTTTGTCATTGTGCAGCGCAGCTTTGCCGAGCTGGGCGCCGAGGTGGCCGAGCGCGGCCTGGCAGGCAAGGTCAGCGGCATCCTGCTTGACCTGGGCGTGTCATCGCCGCAGCTCGATGACCCCGAGCGTGGCTTCAGTTTCCTCAACGACGGCCCGTTGGACATGCGCATGAACCCGAACCAGGGCATCAGCGCCGCCGAGTTCATCGCCACCGCGCCGGTCGAGGAAATCGCCCGCGTGTTCAAGGAGTATGGCGAGGAGCGTTTCGCCGGGCGCATGGCGCGTGCCGTGGTCGAGCGTCGCGAGAAGCAGCCGTTCACCCGTACCGCCGACCTGGCCGAAGTGCTCAAGGTCGCCAACCCGGCCTGGGAAAAGGGCAAGAATCCGGCGACCCGCGCCTTCCAGGGCCTGCGCATTCACGTCAACAACGAACTGGGTGACCTCGAGGCGGGCCTTGAAGCCGCGCTCGATGCCCTTGAAGTGGGCGGCCGCCTGGCGGTGATCAGCTTCCACTCGCTGGAAGACCGTATCGTCAAACTGTTCATGCGTAAGCTGGTCAAGGGCGAGGCGGACAACCTGCCGCGCAACCTGCCGGTGCAGCACAAGACCTTCGAGCCGAAGATCAAGCTCATCGGCAAGGCGCAGTTCGCCTCCGAAGCCGAGCTCAAGGCCAACCCGCGATCGCGCAGCGCCGTGATGCGGGTGGCGGAGAAGTTGCGGTGAGCCGGCTGTTTGCCAAACCTTTGCCAGGCGGAAGCTTCCTGATGCTTCTGCTGTTCGTCGCCGTCCTGATTTCGGCCATTGCCGTCTCCTACAGCGCCCACTGGAACCGCCAGTTGCTCAACACCCTGTATGGCGAGTTGAGCGAGCGCGACAAGGCCCAGGCCGAGTGGGGTCGGCTGATCCTCGAGCAAAGCACCTGGACCGCGTCCAGCCGTATCGAGAGCCTGGCCTCCGAGCAGCTCAAGATGCGCGTGCCCGCCGCTGACGAAGTGCGGATGGTGGCGCCATGATGAAGCTCGAGGGCGCACTCTACCCCTGGCGGTTCAGGGTGGTGATCGGCTTGCTGGCGCTGATGGTCGGTGCCATCTGCTGGCGCATCATCGACCTGCAGGTGGTCGACCGTGACTTCCTCAAGGGCCAGGGCGACGCCCGCAGCCTGCGCCATATCCCCATTCCCGCGCACCGTGGCCTGATCACCGACCGCAATGGCGAGCCGCTGGCCGTCAGTACCCCGGTCACCACCCTGTGGGCCAACCCCAAGGAAATGCAGGCGGCCAAGGAGCGCTGGCCGCAGCTGGCCGCCGCGTTGGGGCAGAACCCACAGCAGCTGACCGAGCGCCTCACCCAGCAGGCCAGCAAGGAATTCATCTACCTGGTCCGCGGCCTGACCCCGGAGCAGGGCCAGCACGTGCTCGACCTGAAGGTGCCGGGTGTCTACGGCCTGGAAGAGTTCCGCCGCTTCTATCCGGCCGGCGATGTCACCGCGCACATGGTCGGCTTCACCGACCTGGACGACCATGGTCGTGAAGGCGTCGAGCTGGCCTATGACGAATGGCTCGCCGGAGTGCCCGGCAAGCGGCAGGTGATCAAGGACCGGCGCGGCCGGCTGATCAAGGACATCCAGGTAACCAAGAACGCCAAGGCCGGCAAGACCTTGGCGTTGTCGATAGACCTGCGCCTGCAATACCTGGCCACCCGCGAGCTGCGCAACGCCATCGCCGAGCAGGAAGCCAAGGCCGGCAGCCTGGTGATCATGGACGTCAAGACCGGCGAGGTCCTGGCCATGGTCAACCAGCCGACCTACAACCCGAACAACCGCCGCAGCATGTTCCCGGCGGCCATGCGCAACCGGGCGATCATCGACGTCTTCGAGCCGGGCTCGACGGTCAAGCCGATCACCATGAGCGCCGCGCTGCAAAGTGGCCGCTGGAAGCCCACCGACAAGGTCGAGGTGTATCCGGGCAGCCTGCAGATCGGCCGCTATACCATCAAGGACGTGTCCAGGAGCGAGGGGCCGATCCTCGACCTGACCGGCATCCTGATCAACTCCTCCAACGTCGGCATGAGCAAGATCGCCTTCGATATCGGCGGCGAGGCCATCTACCGGGTGATGTCCCAGGTCGGCCTGGGCCAGTACACCGGCCTGGGCTTCCCTGGCGAGCGCGTCGGCAACCTGCCCAACCACCGCGAGTGGCGCAAGGCCGAGACCGCCACCCTGTCGTACGGCTACGGCGTGTCGGTGACCGCCCTGCAACTGGTGCATGCCTACGCCGCGCTGGCCAACGACGGCAAGATGGTGCCGCTGTCGATCCTCAAGGTCGACAAGGCGCCGGAAGCCGTGCAGGCGATCCCCAAGGAAACCGCCGAAACCGTGCAGGCCATGCTGCAGCAGGTGATCGAGGCGCCGCGCGGGGTATTCCGCGCCCAGGTGCCGTTCTACCACGTGGGGGGCAAGTCGGGTACCGCGCGCAAGGCCACCGTCGGCTCCAAGGGCTACACCGAGAACGCCTATCGCTCGCTGTTCGCTGGCTTCGGCCCGATGAGCGACCCGCGCTACGCCATCGTCGTGGTCATCGACGAGCCGAGCAAGGGCGGCTACTTCGGCGGCCTGGTCTCGGCCCCCGTATTCAGCAAAGTAATGTCGGGCACCCTGCGCCTGATGAATGTACCGCCGGACAACCTGCCGCCCTCGACGCAGCAAGCCAGCGCAGTACCCGCCAAGGGAGGGCGAGGTTGATGACGATGCCATTGAGCAAACTGTTTGCCCATGCCAGCCGCGATCCGTTGATCCGCGAGCTGACCTTGGACAGCCGCGCCGTGCGTCCGGGCGACCTGTTCCTGGCCGTGCCGGGGGCCAAGGTCGATGGTCGCGCGCACATCGCCGATGCCCTGGCCCGTGGCGCTGCCGCTGTGGCCTATGAAGAGCAGGGCGCCAGCGTGTTGCCGCTCACCGATGTGCCGCTGATTCCGGTCAAGGGCCTGATCGGCCAGTTGTCGCAGATTGCCGGGCGCTTCTATGGCGAGCCGAGTCGTCAGCTTGACCTGGTCGGCGTAACCGGCACCAACGGCAAGACCAGCGTGACCCAGCTGCTGGGCCAGGCGCTTGATGCCCTTGGCCGGCGTTGTGGCCTGATCGGCACGCTTGGCACTGGCTTCTATGGCGAGCTGCAGAGTGGCCGCCTGACCACGCCGGACCCGATTGCCGTGCAATCGACCTTGAACGACCTGAAAAAGGGCGGCGCCAAGGCCGTGGCCATGGAGGTTTCCTCCCATGCCCTCGAACAGGGTCGGGTGGCCGCGCTGGACTTCGATATCGCGGTGATGACCAACCTGTCCCGCGACCACCTGGACTACCACGGCAGCATGGAGGCCTACGAGGCCGCCAAGGCCAAGCTGTTCGCCTGGCCAAGCCTGCGCGCCCGGGTGGTCAACCTGGATGATGACTTTGGGCGTCGCCTGGCAGATGCTCCAGCCACATCGCGCCTGATCAGCTACAGCCTGCAGGATTCGGCGGCGACGCTGTTCTGCAAAGAGTCTGCCTTCAACGATGATGGCGTGCGTGCCGTGATCGTCACCCCACAGGGCGAGCATGTCCTGCGCAGCCGCCTGCTGGGGCGTTTCAATCTGAGCAATATGCTGGCGGCGGTAGCCACGCTGATGGCGCTGGATTACCCGCTGGATGAAATTCTCAAGGTCACCCCGCAACTGCACGGGCCGGTCGGCCGCATGCAGCGCCTGGGTGGCGGTGACAAGCCGTTGGTGGTGGTCGATTACGCCCACACCCCGGATGCTCTGGAGAAAGTACTCGAAGCCTTGCGTCCGCACGCTCACGGCAAGCTGCTGTGCCTGTTCGGCTGTGGTGGCGATCGTGACGCCGGCAAGCGTCCGCTGATGGCTGAAGTGGCCGAGCGCCTGGCCGACCGTGTGCTGGTCACCGACGACAATCCGCGTAGCGAAGACCCCCTGCGGATCTTCGACGATATTCGCCCTGGTTTCGCCAAGCCCGCGGTCGTCGCGTTCGTCGCTGGCCGTGGCGCGGCCATTGCCCAACTGATCGCCAGTGCCAGTGCCGACGACGTGATCGTCTTGGCAGGCAAGGGACACGAGGATTACCAGGAGATCAACGGCGAACGCCATGACTTCTCCGACCTGGTCGAAGCCGACAAGGCACTTGCAGCCTGGGAGGCGCCACATGCTTAAGCCGATGATTCTCAGCCAGCTGACCGGTGCCCTGGGTGCGCGCCTGGCAGGGGCCGACGCCAGCTTCAGCGGAGTGAGCATCGACAGCCGCACCGTCGGTGCCGGCCAGCTGTTCGTCGCCCTGACCGGGCCGCGCTTCGATGGCCACGACTATCTGGCCGACGTGAAAGCCAAAGGCGCCGTCGCCGCGCTGGTCGAGCGTGAAGTCAGCGATGTCGACCTGCCACAGCTGCTGGTCGCCGATTGCCGTATCGCCCTTGGCCAGCTCGGCGCCCTGAACCGTGCCGCCTTCGACAAGCCGGTGGTGGCCATCACCGGCTCCAGCGGCAAGACCACGGTCAAGGAAATGCTCGCCGCGATCCTGCGCACCCGCGGGCCGGTGCATGCCACCCGTGGCAACCTGAACAACGACCTCGGCGCACCTTTGACCCTGCTGGAGATCGCTCCGGAGCACAGCGCCGCGGTGATCGAGCTGGGCGCCTCGCGCATTGGCGAGATTCGCTACACCGTTGGCCTGACCCAGCCGCAAGTGGTCATCATCAATAACGCCGGTACCGCCCATGTCGGTGAGTTCGGTGGCCCGGAGAAGATCGTCGAGGCCAAGGGCGAAATCCTCGAAGGCCTGGGCGAGGGCGGCACGGCCATCCTCAACCTGGCCGACAAGGCGTTCGAGATCTGGCGCAAGCGGGCAGGCGCTCACCGCATCTTCAGTTTCGCCCTGGACAATCCGCAGGCGGACTTCCACGCCAGTGATATCGGGCGCGACGCTCGTGGCTGCCCGTCGTTCACCCTGCACGGCCCGACTGGCAGCGTCCCGGTGCAGTTGAACCTGCTCGGCACCCACAACGTCAGCAACGCCCTGGCCGCTGCCGCCGCCGCCCATGCCGTCGGTCTGAGCCTGAGCGGCATCGCCGCCGGTCTGAACGCCGTGCAACCGGTCAAGGGCCGCACCGTGGCGCAGATCGCGCCGAACGGCGTGCGGGTCATCGACGACAGCTACAACGCAAATCCCACCTCGATGTGCGCCGCCATTGATATACTCGCCGGCTTTTCCGGACGCACCGTCCTGGTGCTCGGGGATATCGGCGAACTGGGACAATGGGCCGAGGAAGGTCACCGCCAGGTGGGTGACTACGCACGCGGCAAGGTCGACGCGCTGTACGCGGTGGGTGCCAACATGGCTCATGCGGTCAAGGCGTTCGGCGCCAATGCCCGCCATTTCGCTACTCAAGCTGAGCTTATCGCTGCCGTTGGCACCGAGAATGCCAGCGACACCACTATCTTGATCAAGGGCTCGCGCAGCGCTGCGATGGAAAACGTCGTGGCCGCACTGTGTGGTGCCAGCGGGGAGAAACATTAATGCTGCTGCTGTTGGCTGAGTATCTGCAACAGTTCCACAAGGGCTTCGCGGTCTTCCAGTACCTGACCCTGCGCGGGATCCTGGGTGTGCTGACCGCGTTGTCCCTGGCCCTGTGCTTGGGCCCGTGGATGATCCGTACCCTGCAGATCCGCCAGATCGGTCAGGCCGTGCGCAACGACGGCCCGCAATCGCACCTGTCCAAATCCGGCACCCCGACCATGGGTGGCGCGCTGATCCTGTCGGCCATTGCCATCAGCACCCTGCTGTGGGCCGACCTGACCAATCGCTACGTATGGGTGGTCTTGATTGTCACCCTGGCGTTCGGCGCCATCGGCTGGGTCGATGACTACCGCAAGGTGATCGAGAAGAACTCCCGCGGCCTGCCGAGCCGCTGGAAATATTTCTGGCAGTCGGTGTTCGGCCTGGCCGCGGCGATCTTCCTGTACAAGACCGCGCCGACCAGCGTCGAGACCACGCTGATCATTCCGATGCTCAAGGACCTGGCGATTCCGCTGGGCGCCGGGTTCATCGTGCTGACGTATTTCGTCATCGTCGGCTCGAGCAACGCGGTCAACCTGACCGACGGCCTCGATGGCCTGGCGATCATGCCGACGGTGATGGTTGGCGGTGCCCTGGGCATCTTCTGCTACCTGTCGGGCAACGTGAAGTTCGCCGAATACCTGCTGATCCCGTACGTGCCTGGCGCGGGCGAACTGATCGTGTTCTGCGGCGCGCTGATCGGCGCCGGCCTGGGCTTCCTGTGGTTCAACACCTACCCGGCCCAGGTGTTCATGGGCGACGTCGGCGCACTGGCGCTGGGCGCGGCCCTGGGGACCATCGCGGTGATCGTCCGCCAGGAGATCGTCCTGTTCATCATGGGCGGCGTGTTCGTGATGGAAACCCTGTCGGTGGTCATCCAGGTGGCTTCGTTCAAGCTCACCGGCAAGCGCGTGTTCCGCATGGCGCCGATCCATCACCACTTTGAACTCAAGGGTTGGCCCGAGCCACGGGTGATCGTCCGCTTCTGGATCATCACCGTGATTCTGGTGCTGATTGGCCTTGCCACCCTGAAACTGAGGTAACCGAGCGTGTCACTGATCGCTTCCGACCAATTCCGCATCGTTGTCGGCCTCGGCAAGAGCGGCATGTCCCTGGTTCGCTTCCTGGCGAACCGGGGCATTGCCTTTGCGGTCGCCGACACCCGCGAGCAACCGCCGGAACTGGACACCCTGCGCCGTGAATACCCGCAGGTGGAAGTGCGCTGTGGCGAGCTGGACGTGGACTTCCTGTGCCGGGCCAACGAGCTGTATGTGAGCCCCGGCCTGGCCCTGGCCACGCCTGCCCTGCAGCAGGCCGCCGCGCGCGGCGTGAAGCTGTCCGGCGACATCGAGCTGTTCGCCCGCCACGCCAAGGCACCGATCGTCGCCATCAGCGGCTCCAACGCCAAGAGCACCGTGACCACCCTGGTCGGCGAGATGGCCGCCAAGGCAGGCAAACGTGTGGCAGTCGGCGGCAACCTTGGCACCCCGGCCCTCGACCTGCTGGCCGACGATGTCGAGCTGTACGTGCTGGAGCTGTCGAGCTTCCAGCTGGAGACCACCGACCAGCTCAACGCCGAAGTGGCCACCGTGCTGAACATCAGCGAAGACCACATGGACCGCTACAGCGGCCTGCCGGCCTATCACCTGGCCAAGCACCGGATCTTCCGCGGCGCCCGCCAGGTGGTGGTGAACCGCCAGGATGCCCTGAGCCGTCCATTGCCGGTCGAAGGCCGGCCGAGCTGGAGCTTCGGTCTCAACGCGCCGGACTTCAAGGCCTTTGGCCTGCGCGAGGTCGAGGGCGAGAAGTACCTGGCCTTCGAATTCCAGGCCCTCATGCCGGTGCGTGAGCTGAAGATCCGTGGCGCCCACAACCAGAGCAATGCCCTGGCCGCGCTGGCTCTCGGCCATGCCGCCGGCCTGCCATTCGAGCCGATGCTCGAGGCGCTGCGTGAATTCAAGGGCCTGGCCCATCGCTGCCAGTGGGTACGTGAGCGCAACGGAGTGAACTGGTACGACGATTCCAAGGCCACCAACGTCGGTGCGGCCCTGGCCGCCATCGAAGGCCTGGGCGCCGATATCGAAGGCAAGCTGGTACTGATCGCCGGTGGCGACGGCAAGGGCGCCGACTTCGCCGCCCTGCGCGAGCCGGTGGCTCAACACTGCCGTGCCGTGGTGCTGCTCGGCCGTGACGCCGAGCGTCTGGCCGAAACCTTGGGCGATGCCGTGGCGCAAGTCCGGGTCAAGAGCCTCGACGAAGCCGTGCAGCGTTGCGCCGAGCTGGCCCAGCCGGGTGACGCGGTACTGCTGTCGCCTGCCTGCGCCAGCCTCGACATGTTCAAGAATTTCGAAGAACGCGGGCGCCTGTTCGCCCAGGCGGCGGAGGGGCTGGCATGATCTTCGGCATCCTCAAACCGTACCCGTCGCCGCTGATCAGCGGCCGTGGCATCGACCTCGACTTCCCGCTGCTGGCCGGTTGCCTGGCGCTGCTGGGCCTGGGCCTGGTGATGATTACTTCGGCCTCCTCGGAAGTGGCCGCGGTGCAGTCGGGCAACCCGCTGTACCACATGTTCCGCCACCTGGTGTACGTCACCCTCGGCCTGGGCGCCGGGTTGATGACCATGCTGGTGCCGATCGCCACCTGGCAGCGCATGGGCTTCCTCATGCTGATCGGTGCCTTCGGCCTGCTGGTGCTGGTACTGGTACCGGGTATTGGCCGTGAAGTGAATGGTTCGATGCGCTGGATCGGCTTCAGCTTCTTCAACGTGCAGCCGTCGGAGATCGCCAAGGTCTTCGTGGTCATCTACCTCGCTGGCTACCTGGTGCGCCGGCAGACCGAGGTGCGCGAGAGCTGGATGGGCTTCTTCAAGCCGTTCATCGTGCTACTGCCGATGGCCGGCCTGCTGCTGATGGAGCCGGACTTCGGCGCCACGGTGGTGATGATGGGCGCCGCGGCGGCCATGCTGTTCCTTGGCGGGGTAGGGTTGTTCCGCTTCTCGCTGATGGTGGTGCTGGCGGTCATTTCGGTGGTGGTGCTGGTCCAGGCCCAGCCGTACCGCATGGCGCGCCTGATCACCTTCACCGACCCCTGGTCCGACCAGTTCGGCTCCGGCTACCAGCTGACCCAGGCGCTGATCGCCTTCGGCCGCGGCGAGTGGCTGGGTGTGGGCCTGGGCAACAGTGTGCAGAAGCAGTTCTACCTGCCCGAGGCGCACACCGACTTCGTGTTCTCGGTGCTGGCCGAAGAGCTGGGCGTGATCGGCTCGCTGCTGACCATCGCGCTGTTCGTCTTCATTACCGTGCGTGCGCTGTACATCGGCCTGTGGGCCGAGAAGGCCAAGCAGTTCTTCGCCGCCTACATGGCCTTTGGCCTGTCGTTCCTGTGGATCGGCCAGTTCCTGATCAACATCGGCGTGAACGTCGGCCTGCTGCCGACCAAGGGCCTGACCCTGCCGTTCCTCAGCTACGGCGGCAGCTCGCTGGTGATCTGCTGCGCCTGCGTCGGGCTGTTGCTGCGCATCGAGTGGGAGAGTCGCACGCATCTGGGCAGCGAGGAACACGAATTCAAGGAGAGCGATTTTGCCGAGGAGACCAGTCATGGCCGCTGACGGCAAGAACATCCTGATCATGGCCGGCGGTACCGGGGGCCACGTGTTCCCGGCCCTGGCCTGCGCCCGCGAGTTCCAGGCCCGTGGCTACAGCGTGCACTGGCTGGGCACCCCGCGTGGCATCGAGAACGAACTGGTACCCCAGGCCGGCCTGCCGCTGCACCTGATCCAGGTCACCGGCCTGCGTGGCAAGGGCAAGCTGTCGCTGCTCAAGGCACCGTTCACTTTGATCAAGGCCGTGCTGCAGGCGCGGCGCATCGTGCGTGAGCTCAAGCCGGTCTGCGTGGTCGGCTTCGGTGGCTATGTGACCGGCCCCGGCGGTGTTGCCGCCCGCTTGTGCGGGGTGCCGCTGGTGATCCACGAGCAGAATGCCCGCGCCGGCACCACCAATCGCCTGCTGCTGCCGTTGGCCGCACGTGTCTGCGAAGCCTTCCCGGACACCTTCGCCGCCAGCGACAAGCTGCGCACCACCGGCAATCCGGTGCGTGCTGAGCTGTTCATGGAGGCGGCACGCGCGCCCCTGGCCGAGCGCCGTGCGCGCCTGCTGGTCATGGGCGGCAGCCTGGGTGCGGAACCATTGAACAAATTGTTGCCTAAGGCCCTGTCCGAAGTGCCGGCGAACCTGCGCCCCGAGGTGTTCCACCAGGCCGGGAAAAACCACGCCCCTGTCACCGCCGAGCGTTATCACGAGGCGGGTGTCGAGGCCCAGGTCGAACCGTTCATCAAGGACATGGCCCATGCCTATGGCTGGGCCGATATGGTGGTGTGCCGGGCCGGCGCCCTGACCGTCAGCGAACTCGCGGCGGCGGGCCTGCCCTCGATGCTGGTGCCCTTGCCCCATGCCATCGACGACCACCAGACCCACAACGCCCAATACCTGGCTCGCGAAGGCGCCGCCTTCCTGATGCCACAAGCGACTACTGGCGCAGCGCAGCTCGCTGAACGCCTGAACGAGGTGCTGATGCAACCCGAGAAACTCAACGCCATGGCCGGCACCGCCCGCCGCCTGGCCAAACCTGGCGCAACCAGCACCGTGGTCGATATCTGCCTGGAGGTGGCCCATGGTTGAGAGCCAGAAAGCCATGCCCCACCCGAAAATGGGCCGTATCCGTCGCATCCACTTCGTCGGTATCGGCGGCGTGGGCATGTGCGGCATTGCCGAAGTGCTGCTGAACCTGGGCTATGAAGTGTCCGGTTCCGACCTGAAGGAGTCGCCGGTGACCGAGCGCCTGCAGTCGTTCGGCGCGCAGATCTTCGTCGGCCACCGCGCCGAGAACGCCGCCAACGCTGACGTGCTGGTGGTGTCGAGCGCGATCAACCCGGCCAACCCGGAAGTCGCCACCGCCCTGGAGCGCCGCATTCCCGTGGTGCCGCGCGCCGAGATGCTCGCCGAGCTGATGCGCTACCGCCACGGCGTGGCCGTTGCCGGCACCCACGGCAAGACCACCACCACCAGCCTGCTGGCCTCGGTGTTCGCCGCCGGTGGCCTGGACCCGACTTTCGTCATCGGTGGCCGCCTGACCGCGGCCGGCACCAACGCGCAGCTGGGCACCAGCCGCTACCTGATCGCCGAGGCCGACGAGAGCGACGCCAGTTTCCTGCACCTGCAGCCGATGGTCGCCGTGGTCACCAACATCGACGCCGATCACATGGCCACCTACGAAGGTGACTTCAACAAGCTGAAGAAGACCTTCGTCGAGTTCCTGCACAACCTACCGTTCTACGGGCTGGCGGTGATGTGCCTGGACGACCCGGTGGTGCGTGAGATCCTGCCGCAGGTCAAGCGTCCGACCGTCACCTACGGCTTCAGCGAAGAGGCCGATATCCGCGCCATCAACGTGCGCCAGCAAGGCATGCAGACCCACTTCACCGTGCTGCGCCGCGACTGCGAGCCGCTGGAAGTGTCGGTGAACATGCCGGGCAACCACAACGTGCTCAATGCACTGGCCACCATCGCCATCGCCACCGACGAAGGCATCAGCGACCAAGCCATCGTCCAGGGCCTGTCGGGCTTCCAGGGCGTCGGTCGACGCTTCCAGGTGTACGGCGAGTTGCCGGTCGACGGCGGCAGCGTGATGCTGGTCGACGACTACGGCCACCACCCGACCGAAGTCGCCGCGGTGATCAAGGCCGTGCGTGGCGGCTGGCCGAGCCGTCGCCTGGTGATCGTCTACCAGCCGCACCGCTACAGCCGCACCCGCGACCTGTACGACGATTTCGTGCAGGTGCTGGGCGATGCCAACGTGCTGCTGCTGATGGAGGTCTACCCGGCCGGCGAAGAGCCGATCCCCGGTGCCGACAGCCGCCAGCTGTGCCACAGCATCCGCCAGCGCGGCAAGCTCGACCCGATCTACATCGAGCGCGGCGCCGAGCTCGCGCCGCTGGTCAAGCCGCTGCTGCGCGCCGGCGACATCCTGATCTGCCAGGGTGCCGGTGATGTCGGCGGCCTGGCCCCGCAACTGATGAAAAGCCCGCTGTTCGCCGGCGCCAAGCAGGAGAAGTCGAAATGACCAGCGCCTACGACACGCTGCATTCCACCCTCGACGTCAAGGCCTTCGGCCGCGTCGCCGTGTTGTACGGTGGCAAGAGCGCCGAGCGCGAGGTCTCGCTCAAGTCGGGCAGGGCCGTGATCGAGGCGCTGAGCAGCGCCGGAGTCGACGTGGTCGCCATCGACGTCGGTGACGACCTGCTGGATCGCTTGCAGAACGAGAAGATCGACCGCGCCTTCATCATCCTCCACGGCCGTGGCGGTGAGGACGGCAGCATGCAGGGCCTGCTCGAATGCCTGGGCATCCCTTACACCGGCAGCGGCATCCTCGCCTCGGCGCTGGCCATGGACAAGCTGCGCACCAAGCAGGTGTGGCAGAGCCTGGGCATCCCGACCCCGCGTCACGCGGTGCTGGGCAGCGAGCAGGATTGTGTTGCCGCCAGTGCGGAACTGGGCTTCCCGTTGATCGTCAAACCTGCCCATGAAGGTTCGAGCATCGGCATGGCCAAGGTGAACAGCGAGCAGGAACTGGTCGCCGCCTGGAAAGACGCCGCCAAATACGATTCGCAGGTACTGGTCGAGCAATGGATCCACGGCCCGGAGTTCACCGTCGCCGTATTGCGTGGCCAGGTGCTGCCGCCGATCGCGCTGGGCACCCCGCACGTGTTCTACGACTACGACGCCAAATACATCGCCAATGACACCCAGTACCGCATCCCGTGCGGCCTGGACAGCGTCAAGGAACAGGAACTGATCGACCTGACCGCGCGCGCCTGCGATGCCGTTGGCATCGAGGGTTGGGGCCGGCTGGACGTGATGCAGGACGAGCAGGGCCGGTTCTGGCTGCTCGAGGTCAACACCGCACCGGGCATGACCGACCATAGCCTGGTGCCCATGGCGGCCCGCGCCGCCGGCCTGGACTTCCAGCAACTGGTGCTGGCGATCCTGGCCGACAGCGTAGCGAAGCGAGGTTAACCAGCCATGCAAGGCGCGATGATACGTCAGCAACCACCCGTTACCGGCCGCAGCAAGCCGGTGCCACGTGGTGCCAGCCGACTGGTGGCCGACGAGCCCGTATCGGCGCGCCTGCCTCGGCCAAGCTTCGGCGGTCTCAAGCGCCTGTTGTGGCCGGTGCTGCTGGTGGCCGCGGGCTTTGGCGCCTACGAGGGCGCCATCCGCCTGATGCCCTACGCCGACCGGCCGATCACCAAGATCGACGTGCAGGGCGACCTCAGCTACATCAGCCAGCAGTCGGTGCAGCAGCGCATCGCCCCCTATGTGGCGGCGAGCTTCTTCACCGTCGACCTGGCGGCGATGCGCGTGGAACTGGAGCAGATGCCCTGGATCGCCCATGCCGAAGTGCGCCGGGTGTGGCCGGACGAGGTGGTGATCCGCCTGGAAGAACAGTTGCCGGTGGCGCGCTGGGGCGACGAGGCCTTGCTCAACAACCAGGGCCAGGCCTTCACCCCGCGCGAGCTGGCCAACTACGAGCACCTGCCGCAGCTGTTCGGGCCGCAGCGCGCTCAGCAACAAGTCATGCAGCAGTATCAGGTATTGAGCCAGATGCTGCGCCCCATGGGCTTTTCCATCGCTCGCCTGGAGCTGCGCGAGCGAGGCAGCTGGTTCCTGACCACTGGTGCGGGCAGCGCCGGGCAGGGCGTCGAGCTGCTGCTGGGGCGCGACCATCTGGTGGAGAAGATGCGCCGTTTCATTGCCATTTACGACAAATCGCTTAAAGACCAGATCACCAATATCGCCCGCATCGATCTGCGTTATTCCAACGGACTTGCCGTTGGTTGGCGGGAACCGAATGCACCGACGACGGCCCAACCCGCCGTTGCGAAGAATTAGAGAGAGGCAGGACCATGGCAAACGCGCATAGCGGCAAAATGATCGTCGGGCTGGACATCGGCACCTCCAAGGTGGTGGCGCTGGTGGGTGAGGTCGGCGAGGACGGCACCCTGGAAATCGTCGGGATCGGCACCCATCCGTCCCGCGGCCTGAAGAAGGGCGTGGTGGTGAACATCGAATCGACCGTGCAGTCGATCCAGCGCGCCGTCGAAGAGGCCCAGCTGATGGCCGGCTGCCGCATCCACTCGGCGTTCGTCGGCGTGGCCGGCAACCACATCCGCAGCCTGAACTCCCACGGCATCGTCGCCATCCGCGACCGCGAAGTCAGCACCGCCGACCTCGAGCGCGTGCTCGATGCCGCCCAGGCCGTGGCCATTCCGGCCGACCAGCGGGTGCTGCACACCCTGCCGCAGGACTACGTGATCGACAACCAGGAAGGCGTGCGCGAGCCCCTGGGCATGTCGGGCGTGCGCCTGGAAGCCAAGGTCCATGTGGTCACCTGCGCGGTCAACGCGGCGCAGAACATCGAGAAGTGCGTGCGCCGCTGCGGCCTGGAAATCGACGACATCATCCTCGAGCAGCTGGCCTCGGCCTACTCGGTGCTGACCGACGACGAGAAAGAGCTGGGCGTGTGCCTGGTGGACATCGGCGGCGGCACCACCGACATCGCCATCTTCACCGAAGGCGCGATCCGTCACACCGCGGTGATCCCGATCGCCGGCGATCAGGTCACCAACGATATCGCCATGGCCCTGCGCACCCCCACGCAGTACGCCGAGGAAATCAAGATCCGCTACGCCTGCGCCCTGGCCAAGCTGGCCGGTGCCGGCGAGACCATCAAGGTGCCGAGCGTCGGCGACCGCCCGCCGCGCGAGCTGTCGCGCCAGGCCCTGGCCGAAGTGGTGGAGCCGCGTTACGACGAGCTGTTCACCCTGATCCAGGCCGAACTGCGTCGCAGCGGTTTCGAGGACCTGGTGCCGGCCGGCATCGTCCTCACCGGCGGCACCGCGAAGATGGAAGGCGCCGTGGAACTGGCCGAGGAGATCTTCCACATGCCAGTACGCCTGGGCGTGCCGCACAGCGTTCGGGGCCTGAGCGACGTGGTGCGCAACCCGATCTATTCCACCGGCGTGGGCCTGCTCACCTACGGCCTGCAGAAGCAGTCCGAGGACCCGTCCCTGACCGGTATCAGCAACAGCAACAGCAGCAACAACAGCTATGGCGATGAACCGAAGGGCCCTGTGCTTGAACGACTCAAGCGTTGGGTCCAGAGCAACTTCTAAGTTTCAAAGCAGTAGTGGTAGGCGCGACAACTAGAGAACTGTAAGGAGAGGGAAAATGTTCGAGCTCGTAGACAACGTCCCGCAAAGTCCGGTCATCAAGGTGATCGGCGTTGGCGGTGGCGGCGGCAACGCCGTCAACCACATGGTCAAGAGCAGCATCGAAGGCGTGGAATTCATCTGCGCCAACACCGATGCTCAGGCGCTGAAAAACATCGGCGCACGCACCATCCTGCAACTGGGCACGGGTGTGACCAAGGGCCTGGGTGCCGGTGCCAATCCGGAAGTCGGTCGTCAGGCCGCGCTGGAAGACCGTGAGCGCATCGCCGAGGTGCTGCAGGGCACCAACATGGTGTTCATCACCACCGGCATGGGCGGCGGTACCGGTACCGGCGCGGCGCCGATCATCGCCGAAGTGGCCAAGGAAATGGGCATCCTCACCGTTGCGGTGGTGACCCGTCCGTTCCCGTTCGAGGGTCGCAAGCGCATGCAGATCGCCGACGAAGGCATCCGTATGCTGGCTGAGAGCGTCGACTCGCTGATCACCATCCCCAACGAGAAGCTGCTGACCATCCTTGGCAAGGATGCAAGCCTGCTGTCCGCCTTCGCCAAGGCCGACGACGTGCTGGCCGGTGCCGTTCGCGGTATCTCCGACATCATCAAGCGTCCGGGCATGATCAACGTCGACTTTGCCGACGTGCGCACCGTGATGGGCGAGATGGGCATGGCGATGATGGGTACCGGTTGCGCCAGCGGCCCGAACCGTGCTCGCGAAGCCACCGAAGCGGCGATCCGCAACCCGCTGCTCGAGGACGTCAACCTGCAGGGCGCCCGCGGCATCCTGGTGAACATCACCGCCGGTCCCGACCTGTCGCTGGGCGAGTACTCCGACGTGGGTAGCATCATCGAGGCCTTCGCCTCCGACCACGCGATGGTCAAGGTCGGCACCGTGATCGATCCGGACATGCGCGACGAGCTGCACGTGACCGTGGTGGCCACTGGCCTGGGCGCGCGTATCGAGAAACCGGTCAAGGTGGTCGACAACACCCTGCAGACTGCCCAGCAGGTGTATGAGTCCTCCAACCCGGCCCCGGTTCGCCAGGAGCAGTCGGCGGTCAACTACCGTGACCTGGAGCGTCCGACCGTGATGCGCAACCAGGCCCACGCGGGTGCCGCGGCGGCAGCTAAACTCAACCCTCAGGATGATCTGGACTACCTGGATATCCCGGCGTTCCTGCGTCGTCAGGCCGATTAATGGAATTTATCAGGGGTATTAGGGTGATTGGTGTTCAGCAAAGGCCGGGTCTGTTATCATCCCCAGCCTTTGTTGATACCTGTTCGCAATTTGCGCTGAAGCGGCCAATGCCATGATTAGACAACGCACCCTGAAGAATACCATCCGTGCCACAGGTGTCGGCCTGCACTCCGGGGAGAAGGTCTACCTGACCCTCAAGCCTGCGCCTGTCGACACCGGCATCGTCTTCCGTCGCGCCGACCTCGACCCTGTGGTCGAAATCCCGGCGCGCGCGGCCAACGTCGGTGAGACCACCATGTCCACGACATTGGTCAACGGTGACGTCAAAGTCGATACGGTCGAGCACCTGCTCTCCGCCATGGCGGGCCTGGGCATCGATAACGCCTACGTCGAGCTCTCCGCCTCGGAAGTGCCGATCATGGATGGCAGCGCCGGACCCTTCGTATTCCTGATCCAATCGGCCGGCCTGGAAGAACAGGACGCAGCCAAGAAGTTCATCCGCATCCTGCGCGAAGTGACAGTGGAAGAGGGCGACAAGCGCGCCACTTTCCTGCCTTTCGACGGGTTCAAGGTGAGCTTCGAGATCGACTTCGATCACCCGGTCCTCAAGGGCCAGACCCAGAGCGCGGTCGTCGATTTCTCCAGCACCTCGTTCGTCAAGGAAGTCAGCCGTGCCCGCACGTTCGGCTTCATGCGTGACATCGAGTACCTGCGCAAGCACAACCTTGCGTTGGGCGGCAGCGTGGAGAACGCCATCGTGGTCGACGAGACCGGCGTGCTTAACGAAGACGGCCTTCGTTCCGATGACGAATTCGTCAAGCACAAGATCCTCGACGCCATCGGCGACCTTTATCTGCTGGGCAACAGCCTGATCGGCGAGTTCAAGGGCTACAAGTCCGGGCACGCGCTGAACAACCAGCTGCTGCGCAAGCTGATCGCCGAAACCGACGCTTGGGAAGTGGTCACCTTCGAAGATGCCAGCACGGCACCGATCTCGTACATGCGCCCTGTTGCGGCCGTGTAAGTTCGAACACTCTCTCTAGTGTGATTAAGGCCACCTTCGGGTGGCCTTTTTTATGGCCGCTGATTGCCCGTCACTCGTTAGTACTGCACGATCCCTGTAGGAGATTACACAGCCCTTACGGGCTGCGCTGTCGCGCAGGAAACAGAGTTCCAGCGTGGGAGCGGGCTTGTCGGAACGCCGCACCGCCCGGAACACCGGCGAAGCCGGTGCCATACACCGCATCGCGGGGCAAGCCCGCTCCCACGCTACCCAGTCAAATCAAAGAATTATGTTTTGTTCCATGAGAGCGGCCTTGCCGAGGCGTCGGACCGGCCGGAAAGGGCCGCAAAGCGGCCCCAGGATTTCAGTGTTTTTTCAGAATCGTCGGGGCCGCCTGGCGGCCCTTTCCGGCCGGTCCGACGCCTCGGCAAGGCCGCTCCTACAGGATGATGTTCTGGGCCTTCAGTTCTTGCTCTGCGCATGCGCCGCCAGGCGCTCCAGCGCTGCGCGCAGCTTCGGGTCGCTGATGCCCTCGGCCGAACCTAGGATGCTGTCTGCGGCAGATTCCGACAGTTCAGGCCCGTGACCTTCGTGTTTTGCTGCTACCAGCGGTGGTTGCACCTTGAACTGGATACGGCTCAGGTTGGCGAACGCCTCCATGGCTTGCAGCTGGCGTTGCAGGCGCTTCTGCTGGTAGCGCAGACGGGTGGCCCAATGGCCGTCGGTTACCACCAGCAATAATGTCCCTTCCTTCCAGGAGGCCACGTGGCAGTGCTCGCGGGCGGCCGGTTGCAGCTGGCTCTCCAGCAGGCGCTGCAGGTGCTCGAGGCGTTCGGCCTGGTTGAGCAGCAGGCGCAGTGGCCGTGCCTTGCGCAACAGGTCGGCGGGGGGGCGGGCAGGGGTGGGTTTGTAGGCCATGGAGGTCTGCAGAGGGTTACAGGATCGACAGTCTACCAGTTGGGCATTCATCGCGGGGCAAGCCCGCTCCCACGCCAGCGTGTGGCGGGGCGTGGGAGCGGGCTTGCCCCGCGAGCGGTCGCCGGATCTTGATGCAAGTCATTCGCGATACGTTTCATCTTCGCGCACCTTGAACTTGCGCAAAAAGCCCCTATGTTAGTCAGGCCCCCTAAAAGCGCTGTGCCAGCATCGTGGAAATCCACCACTTTCCTCACCATCGTTTCCGGGTAGAATGCTCGTTCGCATGCGGCCTCAGGGCTGCACGGGCGACTCACGGGGCCGCCCTCCATCCCTACGTGTGGAAGATCCTGCCGATATGTTTGCGCCTTTGTTAAAAAAACTTTTTGGAAGCAAGAACGAGCGTGAAATCAAACGCATGCTCAAGACGGTGAGCACCGTCAATGCCTTCGAAGAGAAGATGGTGGCCCTCTCCGACGAGCAGCTGCGGGGCAAGACCGCAGAGTTCAAGGAGCGTCTGGCCAAAGGCGAGACTCTCGACCAGCTGCTGCCCGAAGCCTTCGCCGTGGCCCGCGAGGCCGGCAAGCGCGTGATGGGCATGCGTCACTTCGATGTCCAGCTGATCGGCGGCATGACCTTGCACGAAGGCATGATCGCAGAAATGCGTACCGGTGAAGGCAAGACCTTGGTCGGTACCCTGGCCGTGTACCTCAACGCATTGTCCGGCAAGGGCGTGCACGTGGTCACCGTCAACGACTACCTGGCCCGCCGCGACGCCAACTGGATGCGTCCGCTGTACGAGTTCCTCGGCCTCAACGTCGGCATCGTCTCGGCCTTCCAGCCGCCGGAAGAAAAGCGTGCCGCCTATGCCGCCGACATCACCTACGGCACCAACAACGAATTCGGTTTCGACTACCTGCGCGACAACATGGCGTTCAGCCAGGACGAGAAGTTCCAGCGTGAGCTGAACTTCGCCGTGATCGACGAAGTCGACTCGATCCTCATCGACGAGGCGCGCACCCCGCTGATCATCTCCGGCCAGGCCGAGGACAGCTCCAAGCTGTACATCGAGATCAACCGCCTGATCCCGCGTCTGACCCAGCACATCGAGGAAGTCGAAGGCCAGGTGACCCAAGAGGGCCACTACAGCATCGACGAGAAGAGCCGCCAGGTCGAACTGAACGAGGCCGGCCACCAGTTCATCGAGGACATGCTGACCCAGTCCGGCCTGCTGGCCGAGGGCGAGAGCCTGTATTCGGCGCACAACCTGAGCCTGCTGACCCACGTCTACGCCGGCCTGCGCGCGCACAAGCTGTTCCACCGCAACGTCGAGTACATCGTCCAGGAAGGCCAGATCCTCCTGATCGACGAACACACCGGCCGCACCATGCCGGGCCGCCGCCTGTCCGAAGGCCTGCACCAGGCCATCGAGGCCAAGGAAAACCTGAACATCCAGGCCGAGAGCCAGACCCTGGCCTCGACCACCTTCCAGAACTACTTCCGTCTCTACAGCAAGCTGTCCGGCATGACCGGTACCGCCGACACCGAGGCGTTCGAGTTCGCCCAGATCTACAACCTCAACGTGATGGTCATCCCACCGAACAAGCCGTTGGCCCGCAAGGACTTCAACGACCTGGTGTACCTGACCGCCGACGAGAAGTACGCCGCGATCATCGCCGACATCAAGGAAAGCATGGCTCATGGCCGTCCGGTCCTGGTCGGTACCGCGACCATCGAAACCTCCGAGCACATGTCCAACCTGCTCAAGAAGGAAGGTATCGACCACAAGGTCCTGAACGCCAAGTACCACGAGAAAGAAGCCGAGATCATCGCGCAAGCCGGTGCTCCGGGCGCGCTGACCATCGCCACCAACATGGCCGGTCGTGGTACCGACATCCTGCTGGGCGGCAACTGGGAGGCCGAAGTGGCCGCCCTGGACAACCCGACCACCGAGCAGATCGCCCAGATCAAGGCCGACTGGCAGAAGCGTCACCAGCAGGTGCTGGAAGCCGGTGGCCTGCACGTGATCGCCTCCGAGCGCCACGAGTCGCGCCGCATCGACAACCAGCTGCGTGGCCGTGCCGGCCGTCAGGGCGATGCCGGTTCCAGCCGCTTCTACCTGTCGCTGGAAGACAGCCTGATGCGCATCTTCGCCTCCGACCGGGTGAAGAACTTCATGAAGGCCCTGGGGATGCAGTCCGGCGAGGCCATCGAGCACCGCATGGTGACCAACGCCATCGAGAAGGCGCAGCGCAAGGTCGAAGGCCGCAACTTCGACATCCGCAAGCAACTGCTCGAATACGATGACGTGGCCAACGAGCAGCGCAAGGTGATCTACCACATGCGCAACAGCCTGCTGGCCGCCGAGAACATCGGCGACACCATCGCCGAGTTCCGCCAGGAAGTGCTCGATGCCACCATCAGCCAGCACATCCCGCCGCAATCGCTGCCCGAGCAGTGGGACGTGGCCGGCCTGGAAGCTTCGCTGGCCAGCGACTTCGCCATCAAGCTGCCGATCCAGCTGTGGCTCGACGAGGACGATCACCTCTACGAGGAGACCCTGCGCGAGCGGCTGATCAAGGAAATCACCGACGCCTACAACGAGAAGGAAGATCAGGCCGGCATCGACGCCCTGCGCACCTTCGAGAAGCAGATCCTGCTGCGCGTGCTGGACGACCTGTGGAAAGACCATCTGTCGACCATGGACCACCTGCGCCACGGTATCCACCTGCGTGGCTATGCGCAGAAGAACCCGAAGCAGGAGTACAAGCGCGAGTCGTTCACCCTGTTCCAGGAACTGCTGGAGTCGATCAAGCGCGACACCATCCGCGTGCTGTCGCACGTCCAGGTACGCCGCGAAGACCCGGCCGAGGAAGAGGCGCGCCTGCGCCGCGAGGCCGAGGAACTGGCCAGCCGCATGCAGTTCCAGCATGCCGCCGCGCCGGGCCTGGAAGGTGAGCAGCTGGCTGAGGAGGGCGCTGAAGTCGCGGTGGCCTCTGCACCGGTTCGCAACGACATGAAGCTGGGCCGCAACGAGCCGTGCTGGTGTGGTTCGGGCAAGAAATTCAAGCATTGCCATGGTCAGATTGAATGATCTGAATTCGCCACTGGCTTGAGATCCCGGGGCTGCCTTGCAGCCCTTCGCGGCACAAGGCCGCTCCTACAGGAATCGCAACACCCCTGTAGGAGCGGCCTTGTGCCGCGAAAGGGGCGCAAAGCGCCCCCTAATTCCCCACAATTTTCTAGGAGCGCTCTAATGGCTGTTGGTCTTGGTCCCCTGCCCACCCTGCACCCGGTTCCCGGTTTCGAACTCGGTATCGCCTCGGCGGGCATCAAGCGCCCAGGGCGCAAGGATGTGGTGGTGATGCGCTGCGCCGAAGGCTCCAGCGTCGCCGGCGTGTTCACCCTGAACGCCTTTTGCGCGGCCCCGGTGATCCTCTCCAAGCAGCGTGTGCAGGGCACCGTGCGTTATCTGCTGACCAACACCGGCAACGCCAACGCCGGGACCGGCGCGCCGGGTCTGGCCGCCGCCGAGCGCACCTGCGCCAAGCTGGCGGAGCTTGCCGGCGTGCCGGCGGAGTCCGTGCTGCCGTTCTCCACCGGCGTGATCGGCGAGCCGCTGCCGGTCGAGAAGATCGAAGGCGCGCTGCAGGCCGCCCTGGACAACCTGTCGGAAAACCACTGGGCCGAAGCCGCCACCGGCATCATGACCACCGACACCCTGCCCAAGGGCGCCAGCCGCCAGTTCCAGTACGACGGCAAGACCATCACCGTCACCGGCATCAGCAAGGGCGCGGGCATGATCCGCCCGAACATGGCCACCATGCTCGGCTACATCGCCACCGACGCCAAGGTCGCCCCCGCGGTGCTCAAGGACCTGATGCTCGACGGCGCCAACAAGTCGTTCAACCGCATCACCATCGACGGCGACACCTCGACCAACGACTGCTGCATGCTGATTGCCACCGGCAAGGCCGATGTGCCGGAGGTGACCGAGGCCAGCGGCGCACTGTTCGACGCGCTGAAGAAAGCGGTGTTCGAGGTGTGCATGGAGGTGGCCCAGGCCATCGTCCGTGACGGCGAAGGCGCCACCAAGTTCGTCACCGTGCAGGTCAACGGCGGTGGCAACCACCAGGAGTGCCTGGACGTCGGCTACGCCGTGGCCCACTCGCCGCTGATCAAGACCGCGCTGTTCGCCTCCGACCCCAACTGGGGCCGTATCCTTGCCGCTGTCGGTCGTGCCGGCGTGCCGGCGTTGGACGTGAGCCTGATCGATGTGTACCTGGACAGCGTGTGCATCGCCAGCCAGGGTGGGCGCAGCCCGAGCTACACCGAGGAGCAGGGCTCCAAGGTAATGGCCCAGGAGGAGATCACCATCCGCATTGAGCTGGGTCGTGGCCAGTGCAGCGAAACCATCTGGACCACCGACCTGTCCCACGAGTACGTGAAGATCAACGCCGAATACCGGACCTGATGCATAGGGGCCGCTTTGCGGCCCTTTCGCGGCACAAGGCCGCTCCTACAAGGGAACGCGATCTCCTGTAGGAGCGGCCTTGTGCCGCGAAAGGGCTGCAAGGCAGCCCCAATATCCCGATTCCGCTGGAGCCCAATCATGAGCTATCACCTGATCATCGGCGACAAGCTGTATTCCTCCTGGTCGCTACGCGGCGCCCTGGCCCTCGAGCTGGCTGGCGTCCCCTACGAAGAAACCCTGGTCAAGCTCAACCAGCCTGACACCCGCCAGCGCCTGCTGGCCTTCTCGGCCACCGCCAAGGTACCGCTGCTCAAGAGCGAGCACGGTGTGATCGCCGACTCCCTGGCCATCGCCGAATACCTCAACGAACGCCACCCCGAGGCCCGCCTGTGGCCCGAGGACATCGCCGCCCGTGCCCAGGCCCGTTCGGCCTGCGCGCAGATGCACAGCGGCTTCTTCGCCCTGCGTGGCGCCATGCCATTCGACCTGTCTCGTGACCAGGCGCTGGATGAGGTGCCGCTGGACGTGCAGGTCGATATCGACCGCATCGTTACCCTGTGGAACGAATGCCGCGTGGTCGCCAAGGACAACGGCCCGTTCCTGTTCGGCCGGCCGACCCTGGCCGACGCCTTCTTCGCGCCGGTGGCCGTACGCCTGCGTACCTACCGTGTTGCGGTGCCGGCCGAAGCGGCTGCCTACATCGAGACCATCTACCAATGGCCGGCCTTCCAGGCCTGGCAACAAGCTGGCCTGGCGGAGCGTGAAGGGTGAAACGGATTCATGTAGTCGCAGCGGTCATTCGTGGCGCCGACGGGCGGATCCTGATTGCCCGCCGCGCCGATACCCAGCACCAGGGCGGCCTGTGGGAGTTCCCCGGCGGCAAGGTGGAGGAGGGTGAGGGCGTCGAGGCGGCGCTGGCCCGTGAGTTGCGTGAGGAACTGGGTATCGAGGTCGCGACTTCGCGGCCGTTGATCAAGGTCAGCCACGACTATCCGGACAAGCAAGTGCTGCTGGATGTGCGTGAAGTGCACGCCTTTACCGGCGAGCCCCATGGCGCCGAGGGGCAGCCCCTGGCCTGGGTGGCGCCGCGTGATCTTGGTCAGTATGAGTTCCCCGAGGCCAACAAGCCGATCGTCGCTGCGGCGCGCTTGCCCGACCAGTACCTGATCACCCCGGACGGTTTGGAGGTGCCTGAGCTGCTCAAGGGTGTCCAGAAGGCCGTGGCCAGCGGCATCAAGCTGATCCAGCTGCGTGCGCCGGACATGTACGACCCCAAGTACCGCGACGTCGCGGTGGATGCGGTCGGCCTGTGTGCTGGCAAAGCCCAGTTGATGCTCAAGGGGCCGCTGGAATGGCTGGGCGACTTCCCGTCAGCGGGCTGGCACCTGACCGCCGCGCAGTTGCGCAAGTATGCCGCCAAGGGGCGGCCATTCCCGAAGGAGCGTTGGCTGGCGGCGTCCTGTCACAGCGCTGAGGAGTTGGCGCTGGCCGAGCAGATGGGGGTGGACTTTGTCACCCTGTCGCCGGTGCAGGCGACCCAGACTCATCCGGAGGCGGTGCCGCTGGGGTGGGACGAGGCGCAGCGGATGATCGGCGGGATCAGCCATCCGGTGTTTCTGCTGGGCGGGGTCGGGCCGAGCGAGCGTGAGCGGGCCTGGGAGGTTGGGGCGCAGGGTGTTGCGGGGATTCGGGCGTTCTGGCCTGAGATCTGATACATCAGGCCATCGCGGGGCAAGCCCGCTCCCACGCCAGTCCACAATCTGGCGTGGGAGCGGGCTTGCCCCGCGATGCGTTCAGGCGGGCTTCTCGGCCGCTTGCCACAGCACTTCATTCACTCCCTGGCGCCGCCCAATGATCCGGGCCGCGACGAACAGCAGATCCGACACCCGGTTGATATAGGCCAGCCCCACCCCCTCCAGCGGTTCCAGCGCATTCAGCTGCTGGCAACGCCGTTCCGCCGCCCGCGCCGCGCTGCGGCAGACATGGGCCTGGGCCACCAGCATCGAGCCCCCGGGCAGGATGAAGTTCTTCAGCGGCCCCAACTCTTCGTTCCAGCGGTCGATGGCCGCCTCCAGGCGCTCCACCTCGGCAGAGTTCAACGCCTGGTAGCTGGGCATCGCCAGCTCCCCGCCAAGGTCGAACAAACGGTGCTGACAAGGCGCCAGTACCTCGATCAACTCGCCAAGCCCGGCCTCGGCCAGCCCGGCCAGCAGCACGCTCAACTGGCTGTTGAGGCTGTCCACCTCACCGATCGCCTCGATCCGCGGATGGTCCTTGGGCACTCGGCGCCCGTCGCCCAGGCCGGTTTCGCCTTTGTCGCCGGTGCGGGTGTAGATCTTCGACAGGCGATAGCCCATGTCATGTCTCCGTCTGGGTAGTGCTCGGCTGGGCCGGGCTCAGGGGCAGGCGCAGGGTGAAGCAGGTGCCCTGGCCGGGGGTGGACTGCACCTCCATCTGCCCCTTGTGGTTGTTGGTGATGATGAAGTACGACACCGACAGGCCCAGGCCGGTGCCCTGGCCAATCTCCTTGGTGGTGAAGAACGGCTCGAAGGTGCGCTTGCGCACCGTCTCGGGCATGCCGACGCCATTGTCCTCGACCTGAATCTCCGCCCACGGTGGGTTGAGCCGCGTGCGCAGGATGATGCGCCCCGGTTCGCTGGGCTGCGGGCGTTGGTGAATGGCCTGGGCGGCGTTCTTCAGCAGGTTGAGCAGCACTTGCTCCAGCTCGTTGGCGGTGCAGGGCACCGGGCCCAGTTGCGGGTCGAACTGGCGGACGATGGCCTGGCCCTTGAAATCGAAGCCGATGGCCAGGTCGAAGTCGTTGCCGGCGATCTCCACGGCCTGGTCGATCAGCGCCGGCAGCTCGCAAGGGGCCAGTTGGCGATTGCTGCGGCGGCTGAAGCTGAGCATGTGGGTGACGATCTTGGCCGCCCGGGCGCCGGCCTGCTGGATGCCGTCGAGCAATTGCGGCACTTCGCGGCTCTCCAGATAGCGGTTGACGGCCGGCAGGTCGATGCCCAGCTCGTCGGCCTGTTCCTGGTTGCGCGGCAGGTCTGGCGACAGGCGCCGGCGAATGTTCTGCACATTGTGCAGGATGGCGCCCAGCGGGTTGTTGATCTCGTGGGCCATGCCCGCGGCCAGGCCGCCGACCGAGAGCATCTTTTCCGACTGCACCATCATTTCTTCCAGGGACAGGCGCTGGGTGATGTCGTCGATGCGGATCACCACGCCACGTCCAGCGCCACCCATCAGCGGGTAGAAGGTCAGGGCATAGTGGCGCAGGTCCTCGCCCTTGGGCCAGGTGACCCGCTCGATCTTGGCCACCCGGTGTTTCTCCACGCTCTCCTTGAGCTGCGGCAGGAAGGGCTTGAGCGGCTCGAAGGCGAGGAACACCGGCTGGTTCAGCGCTTCGTCCAGCGGTGTGCCGGAGAGCACCGTGGCCTCGTGGTTCCACTGGGTGAC
Organism: Pseudomonas sp. TE31087; assembly: GCF_057284075.1. Lineage (NCBI taxonomy): Bacteria > Pseudomonadati > Pseudomonadota > Gammaproteobacteria > Pseudomonadales > Pseudomonadaceae > Pseudomonas > Pseudomonas sp. TE31087. The sequence continues at coordinate 3,170,499 of NZ_JBXVNN010000001.1, read as the reverse complement.
GTAGAGCTGCTCGTCGAGGGCAATCAGTGCCGAGGGCATGGAGTCGATGATGCTGTTCAGGTAGTTCTGAAAGCCCGTGAGTTTTTTCTCGATCTTGCTGCGCACCTGGACTTCAAGTTCCAGCTTGCGGTTGGTGTGACGGGTTTCCTCGGCCAGGCCCTGGGCCTGGTCGTAGGCGTCCTGGAACTCGTCGCGGGTGCGCTTGAGCTGCTGCTCGCGGGCCTCGATGCGCGACAGCATGGTGTTGAACGCCTCGGCCAGACTGCCGATCTCGTCATCGTTGCCGCGTTTGGCGCGCAGGGCATAGCTCTCCTCGCGAGTAACCTGGCGGGTCAGCTCTTCGAGGCGATTGATCGGCACGGTGATCAGGCGCTTGATCTGCCGGGCGATGACCAGCCACAGCAGTATGCTGAACACCAGGATGGCCAGGCTGGCGGAGAGCGTGCCGGTGTAGAACGCGGTGGGCAGCTCGCTGCTGGCCACCAGCAGCAGGTGCGCGGGCGGGGCGGCGCTGCGCGGCAGGCGGATCAGCTGGGTGCTGCGAAACTCCATCAGGCGCCAGCCATCGATGTTGCGGTAGCGCTTGGGCAGGGTCAGCGGGTCGCCGTGCTGCAGCTGGGCCAGCATCTGCCCGTCGCCGCCATAGATTGCGGCGGCGCGCAACGGCGAGTAGCTGTCGAGCTCCTTGAGCAGCGCCGTGGCGTTCTGTGTCGAGTCGCCGGCGCGCGCGGACAGCTGCGGGTTGGAGACCAGCCGGCCGATGGTCTGCAGGGCCTGGGGCGCCATGCTCTCCTGGGTGATCCAGTAGGCGGCGCTGATGAAGGCAAGGTTGGCCACCAGCAGGATGGTCACCAGCAGCACCAGCAGGGCCGCCAGCAGTTTCTGCCCGACCGGGAGGTTTTCCAGGCGTTGACGCAAGGTCATGGGTGAAGAGGTGTCCTGTCCTGTGGATAAAGGGCGTCAGTCGCTGCGCAAACCGCGCGCCTCGAGGTTTACCGCCAGGCGCCGGCGCAACTTTTCCAGATGCGGCACGCTGGCGCCATGCCGTGCGGCGGCGCGGCAGGCGTGGCCGAGCAGGTAGTGGACCTCGGTGCGTCGGCCATGGCGAACGTCCTGGTACATGGAAGAGTAGTTGGCCGCAGTGGCGATGATCACCCGCTGCACTTCCTCATGCAGGTCGTTGGCGGCCTCGGGCTGGCCGCAGCGGCGCAGCAGATCGGCCAGTTCGTCGCACAGTTGGCCGACTTCGGCCAGGTGGCCAAGCAGGCCGCCGTTCTGGCAGTCGTGCAGTACGGTGAGCGGATTGATCGCGCAGTTGAGCGCTAGCTTGCGCCACAGGCGGGTAGGGATGTCGAGCGCCCATTGGGCCGGGATGCCGGCGTCGTGCAGGTCTGTGAACCAGGACGGGAGATTGGGATTGGCCGGGTCGCCCAGCCAGTTGAAGCCGTGGCCGGCGAAGCGCACCTGCCAGTCGGCCTCGCGGAACGCGCCCTCGGTGCTGGAGGCGAAGATGCAGCGGGCGTGGGGCACCTGGTCGGCGACTTCGTCCTGGCTGCCCAGGCCGTTCTGCAACAGCACCAGCTCGGCGCCGTTGGCCAGCCGCGGGGCCAGACGGGCCACGGCGGGCGCGGCGTCGTAGGCCTTGCAGGCGACCAGCAGGCGATGGATCGGGCCGCGGGCGTCGGCAGTCTCCGCGGGGATCGCGTAGTGGTGGGCGCCGTTCTGTTCGACCAGGGTCAGCCCACCGCCGTGCTCATAGGCGGCCAGACGCTGTTGGTCGCGCAGGATCAGGCGGACCGCCTTGCCGGCGCGGGCCAGGCGACAGGCCCAGAGGCTGCCGAGGCTGCCGGCGCCGAGAATATGCCAGGTGCTGCTCATCTGCGTTTCGCAACCCGTTATAATGAGTCCGCATTTTAACCATCAAACCCGACGCGCTCCATCTTCAGGCCGAGCGCGCTTTTTTTTATGGAGAACAACCATGCCTTCGTTCGACGTGGTATCGGAACTGGACAAGCACGAAGTGCAGAACGCCGTCGAAAACGCCATCAAGGAGCTCGACCGCCGTTACGACCTCAAAGGCAAGGGCAGCTTCGAGTTCAAGGAGAAGGAGCAGACCGTACTGCTGACTGCCGAGGCCGAGTTCCAGCTCGAGGCGATGATCGAGATCCTGCGCTTGGCGCTGGTCAAGCGCAAGATCGACGTCAAATGCCTGGAAGCCAAGGACGCCTATGCCTCCGGTAAGGAAATGAAGCAGGAAGCCAAGTTCCGCGAAGGCATCGACAAGGAGCTGGCGAAGAAGATCGTCGCTCACATCAAGGACGCCAAGCTCAAGGTCCAGGCCGCCATTCAGGGCGAGCAGGTACGTGTTACCGGCAAGAAGCGTGATGATCTGCAAGAGGCCATTGCTGCCTTGCGCGCCAAGGAATTCGACATGCCGCTGCAGTTCAACAACTTCCGCGACTGATCCGCGGCGGCCCGGAACCTTGATGGCGCAGTGATGTCCATCGGGGTCCGGGCCGCTTGCTTTGCGTTGCCCGCCTTATTGTGTACTTGCCGTTCGGTATCAGGAGATAAACATGGATTTGAACGCTGAAGTCGATCAGCTGGTCCGCCAATCGCAAACCTGGCTCCCCTTGATCATGGAGTACGGCAGCCGCCTGTTGCTGGCGCTGCTGACTCTGGCCATCGGCTGGTGGATCATCAACAAGCTCAGCGCCCGCCTGGGCAAGCTGGTCGGCCTGCGTGCCGATGCGGCGCTGCAGGGCTTCATCAGCACCCTGGCCAACATCGTGCTGAAGGTGCTGCTGATGGTCAGCGTGGCCTCGATGATCGGCATCGAGACCACTTCGTTCGTCGCCGCCATCGGTGCCGCGGGCCTGGCCATCGGCCTGGCCCTGCAGGGGAGCCTTGCGAACTTCGCCGGCGGCGTGCTGATCCTGATGTTCCGTCCGTTCCGCATCGGTGACTGGATCGAGGCGCAAGGTGTCAGTGGCACCGTGGACAGCATCCAGATCTTCCACACCGTGCTGCGCACCGGTGACAACAAGACCGTGATCATGCCCAACGGCAGCCTGTCCAACGGCATCATCACCAACACCAACCGCCAGCCGACCCGCAAGGTGGTGTTCGACGTGGGCGTGGACTACGACGCCGACCTGCAGAAGGCGCGCAACGTGCTGCTGGAGCTGGCCCAGGACCCGCGCGTGCTGCAGGATCCGGCGCCACAGGCGGTGATCTCGACCCTGGGTGACAGCTCGATCACCGTGTCGCTGCGTATCTGGGTCAAGACTGCCGACTACTGGGACGTGCTGTTCATGCTCAACGAGCATGCCCGCGACCGTCTCAAGGCCGAAGGCATCGACATTCCGTTTCCGCAGCGGGTGATCCGCGTGGTGCAGGAGGCGGCGGTCCAGTAACGCCGCGTCGCTTCCTATCGCGGGGCAAGCCCGCTCCCACATCGCCAGTAACGGTCTTGTGGGAGCGGGCTTGCCCCGCGATGCTTTTCAAGACCCTTACACATGTTCACAGCCGGGTACTGTCATTTCTGGCATATACCTTGATCCTGCCTACAAACCCGATGTCTGCCATGAAACCTTTGCTGTATATCACTCCCTTGCGCGCCTTGCTGTTCGGCCTGACCCTGGCGCTGTTCGAATTGCTGACCTATCTCGCCAGCGACGCGGTCATGCCCGCCATGCCGGTAGTCGTCGGCGATCTTCAGGCCAGTCCCGAATACATTCCCCACGCCCTGAACTTGTACCTGCTGGGCGGGGTACTGCTGCAGTGGCTGATCGGCCCGCTGGCGGATCGCTACGGCCGACGCCCGTTGCTGCTGGGCGGCTGCATCTTCTTCGGCCTGGCTTGCCTGGCGACCTTCTGGGTGCAGGACATCGGCCTGTTCAACCTGTTGCGCCTGTTGCAGGGCATTGGCCTGGGCTTCGTGGTCACGGTCAGCTACCCGGCGCTCAACGAGGCGTTCAGCGAAGCAGACGCGGTGCGCATGATGGCGCTGCTGGCCAATATTGCCCTGCTGTCGCCGCTGCTCGGCCCGCTGGTGGGCACCCTGATGCTGCAATGGCTGGACTGGCGCTGGCTGTTCGTGGCGTTTGCCGCGGGCGCGGTGCTGTGTTGGCTGCTGCTCTACCGGCTGATGCCGGAAACCCTGGGCGTGGAGCGGCGCGACGGTTCGCGCCTGCCGTTTACGCCCATCCACTTGCTGCCGTTGCTGGCAGGCTACGGCCAGTTGCTGGGCAATCGGCGCTTCGTGGCCGGCAGTGCAGCGCTGGGGTTGGTGGGGCTGCCGCTGATCGGCTGGATCGGCCTGTCGCCGGTGCTGCTGATCCATGACGAAGGCCTGAGTACCCTGGAATACGCGCTGTGGCAGCTGCCGGTATTCGGTGGGCTGATCATGGGCAATCTGATCATCAACCGCATTGCCGATCGCTATCCGCTGCCGGCATTGGTGCGCGGGGCCCTGTGGCCTTATCTGGCGGGGCTGTCGCTGATGGTCGCGGCGACCTGGTGCTGGCCGACGGTGACCAGCGTGGTGGCCGGCATGTCGCTGTACGCGCTGGGGCTTGGAGTGGCCAACGCGGTGTTGTATCGCATGACGCTGTTCTCCAGCGAGCAGAGTAAGGGCCTGGTCTCGGCGATGCTGGGAATGATCACCATCGCCTTGCTGGGGCTGGGCGGCGCGGTGTTGGCGATGCTCGGCGCGGGCGCGAGCCTGATGCACTTTGCCGTGGCGGCAGGCATTGCAGGGGCGCTGGCGCTTTGGCCGTTGTGGTTTGTCGTTGGCGGTCGGCGTGGGGAAGGGGCCGTGGTGCAGTAGAAACATCGCGGGGCAAGCCCGCTCCCACGCAGCTGGTCAACTTGTCAGCGTGGGAGCGGGCTTGCCCCGCGATAAGGCCGGTGAAGGCCTAGTTTTGTTCAGCCGCCGGACTCTCCACCGGCACCGGCTTTCCCCGACCAACCTCCTGCCGCCAGTGCAGGGCGATCAGCACCAGCGTCGGCACGCCGAGCAGCGCGGTGATCAGGAAGAAGTCGTGGTAGCCGAACTTCTCCACCATCACCCCGGAATAGCCACCGATCAGGCGCGGCAGCAACAGCATGATCGAGCTCAGCAGGGCGTACTGGGTGGCCGAGAACTTCAGGTTGGTCAGGCTCGACAGATAGGCGACGAAGGCCGACGTGGCCAGCCCCGAGCTGAAGTTGTCCAGCGAAATGGTCACCACCAGCATTTCCAGGTTCGGGCCCATGTCGGCCAGCATCAGGAACAGGATGTTGGTCGCCGCCGAGGCCGCGCCGCCGATGAACAGGATCGGCAGGATGCCGAAACGCACGATCAGCAGGCCACCGGCACCGGCGCCGACCAGGGTCATGATCAGGCCGAAGATCTTGCTGACGCTGGCGATCTGGTCCTTGGTGAAGCCCATGTCGATATAGAACACGTTGGCCATCACGCCCATCACCGTGTCGGACATGCGGTAGGTGGCGATCAGCCCGAGCAGCAGCAGGGCCTGCCAGCGGTAGCGCGCGATGAAGTCGTTGACCGGTGTGAGCACCGGCGCCAGGCCGCGTCGGCCCAGGGACGACAGGCACGCCCAGGTCAGCAGCACGTAGAGGATCAGGCGCAGGAAGGCGCGGTCCTCGAGCAGCAGGTCGAGCATGGTCGAGTCGCCGAACACCACGCTGGCCCAGTCGGTGTTGAACAGCTGGGTGAAGCTGGCGGGCACCGAGACCAGCAGGATGATCAGCACGAACACCGAGGCCAGCTGGTGCATAAGCCCGTAGCGGGCCGCCGACAGCTGGGTGCGCAGGGGCACCGGCGGTTCGCGCATCACCAGGGTGGTGAACAGCGCGGGCAGCATCAGCACGCCGAACAGCACGTAGGTGCCGGTCCAGGCCTGGTGCAGGTAGCTGAATCCGGTGGAGCCGAACCACTCGGCGAAGAACAGCGCACCGGCGGTGGCGAGCAGGGCGGCAACCCGGTATCCGGCCATGTAGCTGGCGGCCAGGGCGGCCTGGCGCTGATCGTCGGCGATCTCCAGGCGGTAGGCGTCGACGGCAATGTCCTGGGTGGCGGAGGCGAAGGCCACCAGCACCGCCAGGGCAATCAGCCACGACAGGTGCTTCTGCGGGTCGCAGAAGCCCATGCCGATCAGCCCGAGCACCACCAGCACCTGGGACAACAGCAGCCACGAACGACGACGGCCCATGCCGCCGAGCAGCGGCAGGCGCCATTGGTCGAGCAGCGGCGACCAGACCCACTTGAAGGCGTACGCCAGGCCGATCAGGCTGGCATAGCCGATGGTCTCGCGCGCCACACCCGCCTCGCGCAGCCAGACTGAAAGCGTCGAGAACACCAGCATGTACGGCAGGCCGGCGGCGAATCCGAGCAGCAAAAGCACCAAAGTTGACGGGCTGGCATAGGCAGCGAGCGCAGCGCGCCAGGTTTTACGGGGCATGGGCCAACATCTGCCTCAAGGTTTGCGAAAACAAAGCGCGCACTCTAACCGCTGTGCTCCATTGGACGCCAGCCATGGCGCGCCATATCCACACGATTATTGGCCACATTCACCCCTTCTGCGCGTAGACGGGCGCGTTGTTCGTCGCCCGACGGCGTGCCCAGGGCCAGGCTCAGCCGACCGCCGGCACCCAGCACCCGGTGCCAGGGCAGGCGGGTGTCCGCCGGCAACTGCCCGAGGGTACGCCCGACCCAGCGTGCGGCACGGCCGAGGCCGGCCAGTTCGGCCAGCTGCCCGTAGCTGACCACCTTGCCGGCGGGCACCTGGCCCAGCACCGAGTACAGTGCCATTCGTCGGGCCTCTGCGTCTTCCGGCGGGGAGGGTGGCGGCATGGACATCACGGGGTACCTGGCCTGCGGATGAAACCGGACAGGCGGTCCGGGCAAATGCGAGTGGAACTCATCGGCATGGTCTGGGTCTGTCCTTGCTCAGGTTGTCGGTATCTGGATAATGCCCGGCTTTTTCGTCGAATCGAACCCATATTGCGCTTATGTCTTCTAGAACCCTGCTTTGCCTCATCGCCGCGTCCCTCTGTACTCCCGTGCTCGCCGACACCGTGTGGATGAAGAACGGTGACCGCCTGAGCGGCAAGATCAAGGTCTTCGACGGCGGCAAGCTGCTGCTGGAGACGCCCTACGGCGGTTCGATCGCCCTGGACTGGAAACAGGTGAAGACGCTGGAGAGCGACCAGGAACTGCTGGTCAAGCAGGACGCCTACTCCGGCGAGAAGGCCAAGTCGCTCAAGGCCGCCGAACCGGGCAAGGTGACCCTGGCCAACGGCGATGCGCCGAAGACCGTCGAGTTGGCCAGCATCGAGCAGATCATGAAGCCACGGCCGGTGGTCGAGGACTTCCTGTGGAAGGGCAATGTCGATGTGGCCATGGACTACAAGCGCGCCGAGAACAATACCGACGACTACGACGTCAGCTTCAAGACCACCGCCCGCCACGGTCGTTGGCGGCACAACGCCGAGGGCGAGTACAACCGCGAGACCAAGGACGACGTCACCACCACCAACAACTGGAGCGCCGAGTACGCTCTTGACCGTTTCATCACCGAGAAGTGGTTCTGGCAGGGGCGCCTGGAGTACAAGCGCGACCATATCGAGGACCTGGCGCGCCAGCGTACCGTTGGTACCGGCCCAGGCTACCAGTTCTGGGATGACGAGCTGGGCGCGTTCTCGCTCGGTTCGCTGATCAACCGAACCGATTTCGAATACCGCGATGGCGGCAAGGACAACTTCTATTCCGCCGCGGTGAAGTGGGACTACAACCGCTACCTGATCGGCAAGAAGGTGGAGTTCTTCACCAATGGCGAGGTCGGCAAGCCGCTGGGCGGTGTGGCCGAGTACGCGCTGGATGCCGAGATGGGGCTGCGTTACAAGGTGACCGAGTGGGCTTCGCTCAACCTGAAGGCGGAGAAGGACCTGATCAAGGGCACCCGCGACAGCGATCTGGACAAGACTCGCTATACCGCCGGGTTTGGTGTTACCTGGTAAGTCGATCCGGTAACGCGCTGCGCGTGCTCTTTGTAGGAGCGGCCTTGTGTCGCGATAGGGCCGCAAAGCGGCCCCAGGATCTCAGCGACAAGGCAGACATTCCGGGGCCGCGTTGCGGCCCTATCGCGACACAAGGCCGCTCCTACAGGGGTATGTGTAGCCAAGCAAGCCTATACGTGAGCCGGCCTGCGCAGCAGACCGAGTGGCAGCGGCGGGTGATAATGCTTATCTTGTCACCCATCCAGTCTGTCGCCAGGAGACTCTCCAGTGAGTACCAACGTCCTCCGCCCCGCCCGGGAACTGCTGCTCAAGGAATATCGTGGCGTTCTCTCGACCCACTCCAAGTCCATGCCCGGCTATCCCTTCGGCTCGGTGGTGCCTTATTGCCTGGACGCCGAGGGCCATCCGCTGATCCTCATCAGCCGTATCGCCCAGCACACCCACAACCTGCAGAAAGACCCCAAATGTTCGCTGCTGGTGGGCGAGCGCGATGCCGAGGACGTCCAGGCAGTCGGGCGCCTGACGGTGATGGCCGAGGCGCGCAAGCTGAGCGACGACGCGGCCATCGAGGCTGCCGCGGCCCGCTACTACCGGTACTTCCCTGAATCGGCCAATTACCACAAGGCCCACGACTTCGATTTCTGGGTGCTCGAGCCGGTACGCCACCGCTACATCGGCGGTTTCGGTGCGATCCACTGGCTCGACCAGGTGACCCTGGCCAACCCGTTTGCGGGCGAGGCCGAAAAAAGCATGATCGAGCACATGAACGATGACCATGCCAATGCCATTGATCACTACGTAAAACTGGCGGGGTTGCCGCGCTCGGCGCACATGGTCGGCATCGACAGCGAGGGCATGCACCTGCGTATTGGCCAGGGCATTTACTGGCTGCCTTTCCCGTCTAGTTGCAATACGCCGACACAAGTCCGTGAGGCCTTGGTTTTGCTGGCGCGCGCTGACAAATGGCCGGATTCGACGCAGGTCGAGGGTTGAAAACAGGCGTCGAGGCATCCATCTGACGGTCTTACAGGAAGACTCTCTTCCGTCGAGGAACCCTTGATGCGTGCTTTTCTACTGCTGTTGTTGCTTTTCCCCGTGCTGGAGCTGTTCGTCTTCGTCAAGGTCAGCGCGGCCATCGGTTTCTTTCCGGCGCTGCTGTTGATCATCGCCGGTTCCGCCCTGGGTGTGCTGGTGATGCGTGTGGCCGGCCTGGCCACCGCCCTGCGTGCCCGGGCGAGCCTGCAGCGCGGCGAGCTGCCAGCTGAGGACATGTTCCAGGGCTTGATGCTCGCCGTCGGTGGTGGCCTGCTGCTGTTGCCAGGCTTCATCAGCGATGTGCTGGGCCTGCTCTGCCTGCTGCCGTTCACCCGCCGCCTGGTTGCCGGCAAGCTGCGTCGCCGCGCCGAGGAACAGGCCCTGCGCCAGCGTGCGTTCCAGGATGACCCATTCCAGGCCCAGCCCCGCGATGGTGGCCATCGTCCGAACGTGATCGAGGGCGAGTACGAACGCCGCGACAAGTAACCCGCGAAAAGGTCTCGCAAGGCGTGGGAGCGGGCTTGCCCCGCGATGGGGCCGGTCGCCCTGATCGCGGGGCAAGCCCGCTCCCACGATGATTCTCACACCTTATGAAAATTTTTCTGTAGCAAGCCTTGTAATCGAATATCCCGGCCTCATGTATGTGTCACCGCAAGGTTTCTGGTGGCGACACCAGACATGACATAGGTGGTTCGCCCGGTGCGGGCCACGCCCGGCAACGCCGGATCGAATCAACCCGCCGGTGTCGACACCGGCCGATGAAAACCACAATTTGGGAGAGATCGACAATGAAGCTTCGTCCTCTGCATGACCGCGTCGTCATCCGTCGCAGCGAAGAAGAATCGAAAACCGCTGGCGGTATCGTCCTGCCGGGTTCGGCCGCTGAAAAACCAAACCGCGGCGAAGTCGTTGCCGTCGGCACCGGTCGTATCCTGGACAACGGCGAAGTACGCGCGCTGGCCGTGAAAGTGGGTGACAAAGTGGTTTTCGGCCCTTACTCGGGCAGCAACACCGTGAAAGTCGATGGCGAAGACCTGCTGGTCATGGCCGAGAACGAAATCCTGGCCGTTATCGAAGCCTGATTTCCCCCGACTTCCCGTTACTCCAAAGAATTCCAAGGATTAAACGATCATGGCTGCTAAAGACGTAAAATTCGGCGATTCCGCCCGTAAGAAAATGCTGGTTGGTGTCAACGTTCTGGCTGACGCGGTAAAAGCGACCCTGGGCCCGAAAGGCCGTAACGTGGTCCTGGCCAAGAGCTTCGGCGCGCCGACCATCACCAAGGACGGCGTTTCCGTCGCCAAAGAGATCGAGCTCAAGGACGCTTTCGAGAACATGGGCGCCCAGCTGGTCAAGGAAGTCGCTTCCAAGGCCAACGACGCTGCCGGTGACGGCACCACCACCGCTACCGTCCTGGCCCAGGCCATCGTCAACGAAGGCCTGAAAGCCGTCGCTGCCGGCATGAACCCGATGGACCTCAAGCGCGGTATCGACAAGGCCACTGCTGCCGTTGTTGCCGAACTGAAAAACCTGTCCAAGCCATGCGCCGACTCCAAGGCCATCGCCCAGGTCGGCACCATCTCCGCCAACTCCGACAACTCCATCGGTGAAATCATCGCCGAAGCCATGGAAAAAGTCGGTAAAGAAGGTGTGATCACCGTTGAAGAAGGCTCGGGCCTGGAAAACGAACTGTCCGTCGTAGAAGGCATGCAGTTCGACCGTGGCTACCTGTCGCCGTACTTCGTCAACAAGCCGGACACCATGGTTGCGGAGCTTGAAGGCGCGCTGCTGCTGCTGGTCGACAAGAAGATCTCCAACATCCGTGAGCTGCTGCCAGTACTGGAAGCCGTTGCCAAGGCCGGCCGTCCGCTGCTGATCGTTGCCGAGGACGTCGAAGGCGAGGCCCTGGCCACCCTGGTGGTCAACAACATGCGCGGCATCGTCAAGGTTGCCGCGGTCAAGGCCCCGGGCTTCGGCGATCGCCGCAAGGCCATGCTGCAGGACATCGCCGTCCTGACCGGCGGTACCGTGATCTCTGAAGAGATCGGCCTGTCCCTGGAAACCGCCACCCTGGAGCACCTGGGTAACGCCAAGCGCGTGATCCTGTCCAAGGAAAACACCACCATCATCGACGGTGCTGGCCAAGAGTCCGACATCCAGGCTCGCGTCACCCAGATCCGCGCCCAGGTTGCCGACACCACTTCGGACTACGACCGTGAGAAGCTGCAAGAGCGTCTGGCCAAGCTGGCTGGCGGTGTTGCCGTGATCAAGGTCGGTGCCGGCACCGAAGTCGAGATGAAAGAGAAGAAAGCCCGCGTCGAAGACGCCCTGCACGCTACCCGTGCAGCCGTCGAAGAAGGCGTGGTGCCTGGCGGTGGCGTTGCCCTGGTTCGTGCCCTGGCTGCCATCGTTGACCTCAAAGGCGACAACGAAGACCAGAACGTCGGTATCGCCCTGCTGCGTCGCGCCGTCGAAGCGCCGCTGCGCCAGATCACTGCCAACGCCGGCGACGAGCCAAGCGTTGTCGCTGACAAGGTCAAGCAAGGTTCGGGCAACTTCGGCTACAACGCTGCTACCGGCGAATACGGCGACATGATCGAGATGGGCATCCTGGACCCAGCCAAGGTCACCCGTTCGGCCCTGCAAGCCGCAGCTTCGATCGGCGGTCTGATGATCACCACCGAAGCCATGGTTGCCGACCTGCCGGAAGACAAGCCAGCTGCTGGCATGCCTGACATGGGCGGCATGGGTGGCATGGGCGGCATGATGTAAGCCAGCCTTACCCCCTGCACCAAGGAAAGCCCCGGTTCGCGAGAGCCGGGGCTTTTCGTTTTTCTGTACCGGCCTCTTCGCGGGTGAACCCGCTCCCACAGATACGGCGCGATCCCTGTGGGAGCGGGTTTACCCGCGAATCAGGCGACGTTGCGCTCGATGGCTGGTGCTTCCATCAGGCCGCGTCTGTACAGCACCAGGTAATACGACCCCAGCCCGATCAACCAGCAGAACACCGCCGTCCACACGTTGTGCGACAGGAAATGCGCGCCCTGCATCATCCGTCCGACTGACAGCACCGACCCGGCCACGAAGGCTACCGCCAGCGCCACCCGCGCCAGGCGCGGACGGCGATCGCGCAGCATGAAGAACAGACCGAACAGACAGAACCCGGTCGCGGCGTGCCCACCCGGCCAGCACAGTCCGGGCTTGTCGGTGGCCGGGCGTGGCTCCAGCAGCTTGCTGTAGGTCTCCTTGCCGCCGAACTGGGTCAGGCTCCACGGGCATTGCACCTGGGTCACCTTCTTCAGCGGCGTGACGAAGGCGGTCGACAGCCCCAGCGCCAACACCAGGCAACCCAGCTCGCGGCGCCAGCCTACCAGTCGTTTCCAGAAGAAGCTCAAGGCGAAGCCGACCACGGCCAGCAGCCCGAAGACGATCACGCCCTGCTTGACCCGGTCATGCAGGATGGTCTCCAGCAGGTAGCTGTGGCGACCGATGAACTGACTGGCAACCGGGTCGTAGAACAGGTTGGCCACGTCCATGTCCAGCGATGTCCATTCAAGCAGGACCAAGGCCACGGCGGTGACGAAAGGAATGCCCAGGTACAGCCACGGGTTGATCGGGCGAGGGCGCACGGATGCCTGCATGGTGACTCCAGAGGATGGAAAAGACCGTGCATTGTCAGGTGCCCGCTATCCTGTGTGCGTGAATGATCGGTGAAAAAACTGTCAAGTTCGGAGATTTCGAGCCAGGGCATGGCACCATGCAGGCATTGGCCGTAAGCTGCGCCTGCCGCGCCCGGCGAAGCGCCGCACAGGAGACCTCGATGCGCATTCTTTTGGTTGAAGACAACCGCGATATTCTGGCCAACCTGGCCGACTACCTCGGCATGAAGGGCTACACCGTCGACTGTGCCCAGGATGGCCTGTCCGGTCTGCACCTGGCCGCGACCGAACACTACGACCTGATCGTGCTCGACATCATGTTGCCCGGCATCGATGGCTACACGCTGTGCAAGCGCCTGCGTGAGGATGCCCGGCGTGACACCCCGGTGATCATGCTCACCGCCCGCGACCAGCTGGACGACCGTCTGCAAGGCTTCCGCTCGGGTGCGGACGACTACCTGCTCAAGCCGTTCGCGCTGTCCGAGCTGGCGGCGCGCATCGAGGCGGTGCTGCGTCGCGCCCAGGGCGGTGGCCGGCGTACCCTGCAGGTCGCCGACCTGAGCTATGACCTCGATACCCTGGAGGTGACCCGCCAGGGGCGCCTGCTCAAGCTCAACCCGGTCGGCCTCAAGTTGCTGGCCGTGCTGATGCAGAAGAGCCCCCATGTGTTGCGTCGCGAAGTGCTCGAGGAAGCCCTGTGGGGCGACGACTGCCCGGACAGCGACAGCCTGCGCAGTCACGTCCACCAGTTGCGCCAGGTGATCGACAAACCGTTCGACAAGCCCCTGCTGCATACCGTCCATGGCGTCGGCTATCGCCTCGCCGAGGGCCGCGATGGAGTTTAAGCAGAGCCTTGCCCAGCGCATCATCATCGCCTTCGCGCTGATGAGCGCGCTGGTGGCCGGGGCCTTCGCCTTCGGCATCGTCGCCACGGTACACCTGGTCGAGGAACGCTTGATCTCGTCGGTGCTCGGTGGTGACCTGCAGCGCCTGCTGCGCATGGACAGCGTCAGTGACTGGAGCCACCGGCCACGCCCCGACCAGCTGTTCTATTTCAGCGGCGGGCGCGATGACTTCGAGTTGCCCAAGGACCTGCGTCACCTGGAGGCGGGCTTCCACGAGGTGTTTCGCGACCAGCTCTCGTACCATGCCATGGTCGAGATCGTCGACGGTCGGCGCTATGTGCTGTTGCAGGACCAGAGCGATTTCGAGGAGCGCGAGCGGGTACTGTTCGCCGTGGTGGTGGTCGGCTTCGTGCTCAGCCTGGCCCTGGCGGTGATCCTCGGCTGGGTGCTGGCACGAAGGGTAATGGCACCGGTGATCCGCCTGGCACGCCAGGTGCGTCACCGTGACCAGTTGCTGGGGCTGGCGCCGCCGTTGGCGCCGGACTACGCGGCGGACGAGGTCGGCCAGCTGGCTGTTGCCTTCGACGATACCCTGGGGCGCCTGCGCGATGCCCTGACCCGCGAGCGGCTGTTCACCAGTGACGTCAGCCATGAGCTGCGCACACCGTTGATGGTCCTGGCGACCTCGTGCGAGCTGTTGATGGAAAACCCCGGCCTCGATGGGCGGGCGCGCAGCCAGGTCGAACGTATTGCCCGGGCAACCGAGGAAATGCGCGAACTGGTGAAGACCTTCCTGATGCTGGCCCGTGCCCAGCGCGATGAAGGTGCCGTCGCTTCACGGGCAAGCTTGCGCGAGGTGGGCGACGATCTGATCGGCGTATGGCGCGACACCATCGAGCAGAAGGGGCTGGCGCTTTACTACGATGGTCGGGTCAGTGCCAGCCCGGTGCTGTACAACGCCACGTTCCTGCAGTCGGTGATGGGTAACCTGCTGCGCAATGCGGCGCACTACACCGACAGCGGTTACATTCGCCTTAGCCTGGAGGCCAATGGCTTCAGTGTCGAGGACAGTGGCGTGGGGATTCCGGAGGAGCAGCGCGAGGCGATGTTCCGGCCGTTCGTGCGTGGCGACGAGCGCCGTGGCGAGGGCTTGGGCCTGGGCTTGTCGCTGGTGCAACGCATCTGTGACGACCAGGGCTGGCGCGTTACCCTGACCGCGACGCTTCCCCATGGCTGTCGCTTCCAGGTCGACCTGAGCCAAGGCACGAAAGTGGTGCAGGACGGTGAAGGCCGGGATGGGCTATTGGATCCTGATTAACGTCCTGTAACACCTGCATTGGTCGCTGACAGATTTTTCACACGGACATGACCTGATTCCAACGCTTGCCTGCCTAAGGTGAGCGCACTGGAGTCAGGAGATGTCCAATGCGTAGCCCCATCAAACTCGAATTCTCGGACAAGTACGACCGCAACCACGCCCGGGAATACTTCCTCAAGCATCAGGATGGCCTGGCTCGACGCCTTTCCCACCAGCGTGACGAGCAACTGGCCCGCCGCGCCCTGGCGCTGGCCGGTGAGCCTGGCCTGGTGCTCGACCTGCCCTGCGGTGCCGGGCGGTTCTGGCCGCTGCTGGCCGAAAAGGCCAACCGCGTGATCATCGGTGCCGACAATTCGGCGGCGATGATCGAGACAGCCTGTGCGTCACAACCGCCAGAGGTGGTTGCACGGGTACGCCCCTTGCAGACTTCCGCGTTCGCCATCGACCTGCCGGACAACGCGGTCGACAGCATCTTTTGCATGCGCCTGTTCCACCATATCGGTGATCCGGCCCATCGGAAGACAATTCTTTCTGAGTTTCAACGAGTTAGCCGCGACAGCGTGATCCTTTCACTGTGGGTGGATGGCAATTTCAAGGCCTGGCGCCGCCGCAAGCTCGAAGCCAGGCGCAGTGCCCGGGCCGCGCAGGACAGCTACCAGAACCGCTTCGTGTTACCGGCGGCTACAGTTGAAGAAGAATTTGTGTCAGCGGGATTCAGAATCCAGGAACGACTCGACTTTCTGCCGTTCTATGCCATGTGGCGAGTGTACGTATTGCGCAAGGGGTAATGAGTGATGGCGGTAGCCCAGAATCAGTCCAGGCAGTTCGACTACTACTGGCAGCAGCAGGGGGAGTGGGTCGAGGAGCCCAACCAGCGGCGTGGTGGCGAGAGTGGCGTGCAGCGCCTGAGCGACGGTGATGGGCATCTGCTGTATGCCAAACGCCAGGTCGGGCACATCTACCGCAGCCTGCTGCATCCGTTCGGGCGCCCCACGGTGCTGCGCGAACTCGATGCGCTGAATAGTTTCGAGCAACTGGGTGTGCGGGTGCCGCGGATTGTCTATGCCGGGGCCGAGCGGGACGCGGATCATCAGTGGCGGGCCTTGCTGGTCAGCGAGGCGCTCGATGGTTTCATCGACCTCGATGCCTGGCATGCCGCCGGGGCCCGGGAGCATTACCCGCAGGCGGTGCACGAGCGCATGCTCAAGGACCTCGCGGACAACCTGGCGCGCATGCACCTGGGGCATTGGCAGCATGGCTGCCTGTACGGCAAGCATGTGTTCGTCAAGGTGCTGGGCGAGGGTGAGCAGGCGCGGGTGGAAGTGGCGTTGCTGGACCTGGAGAAGTGCCGGCGACGGATCAGTTGCCAGCGGGCGGCCTATAACGACCTGCGGCAGTTGCGCCGCCACTCGTCGTTCAACGAGGCGGAGTGGCAGACCTTGCTCTATTTTTACCAAATGGCGTTTGGCAGCGCGGTCAAAGGTTTAGAGCAATGAAACTAGAAATCGCTCGAGCTTTGTTCCTGGTCGCGGCGTTGGCGGTGACCACGGCGGCGGCGGCGGCCTGGGAACAGCCGCGGCCTACGGTGTTCAGCAAGGCTGAGGTCGGTGGGGTGTGTCCGTTGCCACGGGTGGCCAAGGTGGAGCAGGGGCGGGCTGAGCCGGATCATGATCTTCTGTTGTTCTTGTTTGGGATGAGGCAGGGGTTGCGGCCGTTTGGTTGACGTGGGTTTTGTGTTTTGCGCCGGGGGGTTGTTTATGGATCTCTGGCGTTTGTTTATTAGTTGGTTGGTTGGTTGGTTGGTGTTTGTCTTTGAAGCTTTATGCGCATTCATTTGCGATGTCGACGCTTATTCACCTTTCCGCCCTTACGGCGGGTAACTTTTTGAAGGATCAAAAAGTCACCAAAAAATCCTCGCTCCATTCATCCGGCCCTACGCTTCGCTCCGGGTTCCCTCACTCCGGTCTTGCTCCCGGGAGGACCGCGCTGCAGGGCCCATCCTGGGCCCCAGCGCTTGACGGGCATCCATGCCCGTCACCTCCCTCCGCAAGTCCTGCGTTCGGCCTCATGAAGTCGCGAAGTTACGAGCGGCGCCTGGACTGGCGCAGCTGTCGCTAGTTGAAAGCTTAATTAATCTCTCGATCGCATCGCGGGGCAAGCCCGCTCCTACACGACAGTCGCCGTTATATAAATCCCTGTAGGAGCGGGCTTGCCCCGCGAAAGGGCCGGAACAGCCAATGCATAACTAATGCTCAAACAAATAACTTCGCGTTTCTTGCTCTTGCTCTTGCTCTTGCTCTTGCTCTTGCTCTTGCTCTTGCTCTTGCTTCTAAGCGCGCGATAGCTCAGGCAACACCAATTGCGACTTCAGGAGGCCGAGCGGAGTTCTTGCGGAGGGAGGTGACGGGCATGGATGCCCGTCAAGCGCTGCGCCCCAGGATGGGGCGTTCAGCGCGGTCCTCCTGGGAGCAAGAACGGAGCGAGGGGACCCCGGAGCGCAGCGTAGGGGCCGGATGAACGGAGCGGAACGGTTTTGCCTACTTTTCCCTAGAGAAAAGTAGGTCGCCGTAAAGGCGAAAAGGTGACTAAATGTCGATATCGTCTACGAATGCGCATACAAAACCAAAACAATCACCCACGAACACCACCCCCTCCCTTATGCGCCAAAACACTATAAATACAAGGCAAAACAAACAACGTAAACAACGTCCCAACCGACATCCCGGTAGCAATCACCATCCCGATATCAAACCGACTCACCGCCCCGGCCCCAGAGGCCAAAATCAGGGGCACCATGCCAAACACCATGGCCGCCGTGGTCATCAGCACCGGCCGCAGGCGAATCGCGGCAGCCTCCTCGATCGCCTCACGTACTCCAAGCCCCCGCTCATCCCGTAGCTGATTGGCAAACTCGACAATGAGAATCCCATGCTTGGTGATCAGCCCGATCAGGGTCACCAAACCCACCTGGGTATAGATGTTCATGCTCGAAACCCCCAGGAACAACGGCAACAACGCCCCGCAGATCGACAACGGCACCGTCACCAGAATCACCAGCGGATCCCGAAAACTCTCGAACTGCGCCGCCAGCACCAGAAAGATGATCGCCAGCGCCAGGCCGAAGGTCACCCACAACGCGCTGCCTTCCTGGACGAACTGCCGCGCCGTCCCGGCATAGTCCAGCGAGAACCCCTCGGGCGCCTCCTCGCGGGCGATGGCGCGCACTGTCTCCAGGGCCTCGCCCATGCTCACCAGCGGCACGCCCTGGATGATCGCCGAGTTCAACTGCTGGAACTGGTTGAGCTGGCGCGGCCGGGCGCGGTCGCTGAGGGTGATCAGGGTCGCGAGCGGCAGCAATTGCCCCTGCTCGTTCTTCACGTAGTAGTTGTTCAGCCAGTCAGGGTTGGCCCGGTACGGGCGCTCGACCTGGGCGATGACCTTGTAGCTGCGGCCCTCCAGGGTGAAGCGGTTGATCTCGGCCTCGCCCAGCAAGGTCGCCAGGGTGCTGCCCAGGGTGTCCATCGACACACCCATCTGCGCCGCCTTGGCACGGTCGATGTCGATCACCACCTCGGGCTTGTCGAAGGCCAGGTCGATGTCGAGGAAGGCGAATTTGCCCGACGCCTGGGCGCGTTCCTTGACCCGCTGGGCCACCTCCAGCAGGGCCGGGTAGTCACCGGCGGTGTTGATCACCAGCTGGAACGGCAGACCCTCGCCGGTGCCGGGCAGCGACGGCAGGTTGAAGCCGAAGATCTGCAGCCCGCCGATCTGCTCAAGCTCGGCCTGCACCAGCGGCAACAGCTGCATCTGCGTGCGCTCGCGCTCGTTCCAGGGCTTGAGCAGGAAGCCACCGATCCCGCTCTGCACACCGTTGAAACCGTTGATCTGGAACGACGAGTAGTACTCGGGGAAGCGCTTGAAGATCGGCGTGAACTGGTCAGTGTAGGCGTTGAGGTAGTCCAGGTTGGCGGTCTGCGGCGAGCTGCTCATCATGAAGATCACCCCCTGGTCCTCCTCCGGCGCCAGTTCGTTGCGGGTGAACATCAGCAATACCGGGATCAGGCACAGGATCAGCACGGCGAATACCAGCACCACCGGGCGGCTGTTCAGGGTGCCGTGCAGCAGGCGCTGGTAGCGTACCTTGAGCGCGTCGAAGATCAGGTCCAGGCGGTGCGCCAGGCCACTGGGGTTCTGCTCGTGACGCAGCAGCAGGGCGCACATCATCGGCGACAGGGTGAGGGCGACGATGCCGGAAATGACCACCGCCCCGGCCAGGGTCAGGGCGAACTCCTTGAACAAGGCACCGGTCAGCCCGGTGAGAAAGCCGATGGGTGCGTACACCGCGGCCAGGGTGATGGTCATAGACACCACCGGCAGGGCGATTTCGCGGGCACCTTCCAGGGCCGCGTCGAAGGGCGTCTTGCCCTCCTCGATATGACGGTGAATGTTTTCCACCACCACGATCGCGTCGTCCACCACCAGGCCGATGGCCAGCACCATGGCCAGCAGCGTCAGCAGGTTCAGGGAGTAGCCCATCATCTGCATGAAGAACAGCACGCCGATCATCGACAGCGGGATGGTCACCACCGGGATCACCACCGAGCGCAGGGCGCCGAGGAACAGGAACACCACGACGATGACGATCAGCACCGCTTCGCCGAGGGTCTTGATCACCTCGTCGATGGAGGCCTGGATGAACAGGGTGGCGTCATAGGCGATGGATACCTTGAGGCTCGAAGGCAGCTCCTCTTCCAGTTGCGGCATGATCCGCCGCACCTCCTTGATCACCTCCAGCGGGTTGGCCGCCGGCGTGGCCTTGATGCCGATGTACACCGATGGCGTGCCGTCGAACGAACTGACCGTGTCGTAGTTTTCCGCGCCCATTTCCACCCGTGCCACGTCGCCCAGCAGCACCCGGCTGTCGCCGCTGGTCTTGACCGGCAGGGCGGCGAAGGCCTCGGCGGATTTCAGCTCGGTGGTGGCGTTGATGCTGGTGACCACGTACTCGCCCTTCACCTCGCCGGCGGCGGAGAGGAAGTTGTAGCGGCGTACGGCGTTGGTCACGTCCACCGCCGACAGGCCGAAGCCGGCCAGCTTCACCGGGTCGATCCAGATGCGCATGGCGAACACCTGGTTGCCGAGGATCTCGGCCTCGGCCATGCCTGGCAAGGTGGCCAGCTTGGGCTGGATGACCCTGGACAGGTAGTCGGTGATCTGCGGGTTGCTCATCTCGTTGCTGTAGAAGCTGATGTACATCAGCGCCGAGGCATCGGCGGCTTCCTTGCTCAGTACCGGGTCCTCGGAGTCCTGGGGCAGCTTGTTGCGCACCTCGTTGGCCTTGGCCAGCAACTGGGTGAACAGGCGGTCGGTGTCGGCGCCGATCCGCGCATAGACCGAAATGATCGAGAAGTTCTGTCGGCTCACCGAGGTCATGTAGTCGATGCCGTCGGCGCTGGCCAGGCTCTGCTGCAAGGGCTGGGTGATGTAACCCTGGATGGTCTCGGCATTGGCCCCGGGGTAGGCGGTGGTCACGGTGATCAGGGCGTTTTCCATCTGCGGGTACTGGCGGATCTGCAGCTTGCTCCAGGCCTGCAGGCCGAGCAGCAGGATCAGCAGGCTGACCACGCAAGCCAACACCGGGCGGCGGATGAACGGGTCGGTGAACGCCATGGCCGCCTCCCGTTCACTTCGCGCCGGGCGCGGCGGGCTTGAGGGCGCTGTCGGCGCTGATGCGGATCGCCGCGCCGGGCGTCAGCTTGAGCTGGCCGGCGGTGACCACCTGATCGCCGGCCTGCAGCCCCTTGAGCACCACGACCCAGCCCTCGCGACGCTCGCCGGTCTGTACGGTGAGCTGCTCGGCGATCAATTGCGGCTGGCCGTTGGCGTCGCGCTGGGGCTGGCCGTCCTCGCCCTTTTTCTCGCTGACCCGGTACACCGAGTTGCCGTAGAGGGTGTAGGTGATGGCGTTCTCCGGCACCACCACCAGCGGCTGCGGGTCGGGCAACAGTACTTGCAGGCTGGCGAACATGCCCGGCAGCAGCTTGCCCTCGGGGTTGGCCAGGGTGGCGCGGACCAGCAGGTTGCGGGTGCTTTCCTCGACCTTGGGGTTGATCGCGCTGAGGCTGGCGGGGAAGGTCTGCTCGGGGTAGGCGGCCACCTGTGCCAGCACCCGCTGGCCGAGGCTCAGGTGCGGCAGCGCCTGCTCGGGCACATTGAAGTCGACATAGAGGCTGGACAGGTCCTGCAGGGTGGCGATCACCGTGCCGCTGGCCAGGTAGGCGCCGACATCCACCTGGCGGATGCCGATGGTGCCGCTGAACGGGGCGCTGATGCTCTTTTTCGCCAGCGAGGCCTTGAGTTGTTCGACCACCGCCTGGTTGCGCCGGTACTGGGTGGTCAGGCGGTCGAACTCGCCGCGGGAGATGGCCGAATCACCGACCAGCTGGCTGCCTCGGCCAAAGTCGACCTTGGCCAGCCCCAGGTCGGCCTGGGCGGTGCCGAGCAGGGCGGTTTCCTGGTCGCTGTCCAGTTGCAGCAACAACTGGCCGGCCTTCACCTGTTGCCCGGACTCGAAGTGCAGCGACTTCACCGTGCCGGCGACTTCCAGGCTCAGCTCCACGCCCTGATAGGCCTTGAGGCTGCCGACCGCCGGCAGGCGCTCCTGCCACTGGCGCAGCTCGGCCTGGGCCGCGGCCACGCTCACCGGCGGCCGGGGCTGCGAGAACATCTGCACCTGCTGGTAGATGGAAAAGGCCTTGATGCCCCCCAGGATCAACACGATCAGCAGGACGACGGCCAACATGATCAGCATGCGGCGGCGCAACATGGTCCGGTTCCCTGGATGTGGGTTATCTATTTGTCGGGCACGACCACGGGCGATCCGGCCCACGTGCAGTGGGGGAAAGTATTGTCGGTTTTCTGGAAAAGGGGAGGGATAAACTTGCGCCGGCCAAATCGCGGGGCAAGCCCGCTCCCACACTAACTCAGGTCGAGGCTGCGTGGGAGCGGCGGTGCGCCGATGCGACTTGCCCCGCGATAGTCTCTACAGCCAATCAGACCAGGTGCAGGTGGTTATCCCAGAAGCCTGAAGGCAGGTTCATCGGCTGGCCGATCAGCTCTGCCTTGCGGCAATCGTAGAACCGGCAACGCCCCTGCCCGGAAGTGACGACGAAGCCATCCTTCACCGCCCCGACCCCGGCGCAATCTGGCATCGGCGCGTCGAGCTTCACCGCGCCGCTGTCCAGGTCCCAGATGAACAGGCGATTGGCCCGTGGCGCGGTCAGTGCCACCAGGCGCAGGTCGCTGTGAATCGCGACGCTGGCAGTGTACTGGGCCATCGACTGCAGCTGACGCTCCGGCACCGGGAAGGCCTTGAACGGCTCGCCCGGACGCTTGATCGCCAGCAGCTCGGCGGTCTCCTCGGCGCCACCCATGAACTGCTGGCAGGCGGCGATGGTGCCATCGTCGCCCACCGCCAGGTGGCGCACGCTGTTCATCTGCTGGGCCAGGGTCTCCTTGCTCAGCAGGGTGCCGTCGCGCTGCATCAGCACCAGGCTCGGCTGCATGGCGTCGAGGTTCATCTCTACCCGGCTTTCGGCCTCGGTGCGGATACCGCCGTTGGCCACCACCAGGGTCTCGCCATCGGGCAGCCAGGCCACTTCGTGGGGGCCGATGCCGTGGGTGGAAAGCTCGCCGCTGTGCACCAGGCGTTCGCCTTCGAAACGGTAGACGCCCAGTACGCCGCGACCGGGGTCGCTGGTGTCGTTCTCGGTGGTGTACAGCCACTCACCGTCCTTGTGGATCACCGCATGGCCGTAGAAGTGTCGCTGCGGTTGCGAGGCGAGGGTCTGCAGCAGCCGGCCGTCGCGCAGGTCGACCAGGTAGCTCTCGGTACCGGGCCGGCGCGCGACGAACAAGGCGATCGGCAGCGTCGGGTGGTTGATGATCGCATGGCAACGCTGGGCCACCTGGGTGCTGAACACCTGGGTGCCGTCCAGGCGAAAGCCCACGGCGTAGTGCTTGCCGTCGCCGTCGTCGCGCGCCGACAGCAGCAAGGGTTCGCTGCCTTTGCCACGGAACAGGCTCCAGCCGCCCAGGGTCAGGGCGCTGAGCAACACGCTACCGAGTTTCAGGGCCTGGCGTCGCAGCATGATCAGTCACCGTCGTTGGCATTGAAGCCCAGCTGGATGTTCAACGCCTTGGCCAGCTCGCCCTCGTGCAGGCGGTGGACGACGTTGAGCGCGTCGTAGATCTGGTTGAGGGTCTGCTTGCCGGCGTCGTCGGCAAGCAGCTCGCCCAGGGTCTTCTGGTTGTCGGCCAGCAGTTTGATCGCCGCAGCGTAGGCGTTGTCGATCTTTTGCGCCAGTGCCGTCTGGTCCTTGCCCAGCAGGCCGCGCAGGCCCTGGTTGTCGACCCCGACCCAGACCGTCTGGGCGGCTTTGAGCGAGGCTTCCAGGCTCTTGATCGAAGAGTGGCTGCGCCAGGCTTCGGCCTGCAGCGGCTGCGCGATGCCCTTGCTCTGCCGGCCCATCGGTGCGCCGAGCTTCTTCTTCAGGGTATCCAGGGCGGTGACCTGGGCACGCAGCAGGTCGGCGATCGCCTCGTGGGAATCGGCGTAGCGCTGGTTGGGGAACTTGGTCATCTGCGACAGCATGCCGTCGGTGCTGTTCCAGCCCTTGAGGATTTCCTCGGCGAGGGCCTTCTGGTGTTCGCCGATGGCCACCAGCAGTGGGCAGTAGCGAGCTTTCTGCTCGGCGCTGGCGATGTCCGGCTTGCTGTCGAACAGGATGTATTCGTAGGCCGACAGGCCACGCACCACGACGCTGGCCTTGCCCAGCGACTCGGTGGTGACAGGCTGCTCGCCGCTGACCAGTTGCTCGACCTGGCGACCGACCAGGTTCTTCTTGTCCGGCCAGAACTGCACCTGCCAGGGGCGGTTGCCCTCGGCCAGCGGGCCGACCAGCAATGGCTGCAGCTCTGCCCAGGCCTTCTGCGCGTTGAGGAAGTCGGCGCGGGCGGTCTCCAGGGACTGTTTGCCTTCGCAGTAGGCCAGGGCGCTGGCGGCCAGCTGCCGGTCGGCCTCGACCCAGCGGCTGTAGGTCGGCAGGATCACCTGTTTGGCGATGGCCGCGGAGGTCACCGCCTGCGGGTCTTGCGGCGAACAGGCGCCGAGGGCGAGTGCGGCGAGGCTGGTGAACAACAGTTTGGGTCGGAACATGCCCGGCTCCTTGTGCGGTTTAAAGGGAATTCAGGAACGCCAGCAGCGCGGCGCGCTGCTCGGCATTGAAGGTCAGTACGTGATCGCGCGCCGCCTGGGCCTCGCCACCGTGCCAGAGCACGGCTTCGAGCAGATTGCGGGCGCGGCCGTCGTGGAGGAACTGGCTGTGGCCGCTGACGGTTTCGCTCAGGCCCATGCCCCACAATGGCGGGGTGCGCCAGTCCTGGCCGTTGGCGGCGAACTCGGTGCGCTCGTCGCTAAGGCCCGGGCCCATGTCGTGCAGTAGCAGGTCGCTGTAGGGGCGGATCACCTGGCCGGCCAGTTCCGGCTCGGCCGCATCGGCGGCAGTGGTGAACTGTGGCGTGTGGCAGCCCTGGCAGCCGGCCTGGTAGAACAGGTTCTTGCCCGCCAGCACCTGCGGCGCATCGACGTTGCGCCGGGCCGGCACGGCGAGGTTGCGGGTGTAGAAGGTGACCAGGCGCAGGATGTTGTCGCTGACTTCCTTCTCGCCGCCCTGGCCGTCGCCATTGGGTGCGGCCAGGCAATCGGCCTGCGCCGCCGTGCAGTCGTCCTTTGGCAGCAGGGTGGTGGTCAGGCCCATGTCGCCGGCGAAGGCGTGCACGTTCTGCTGGTTGACGTTGGGCTGTCCGGCCTTCCAGCCGAAGCGGCCGACCACGGTCTTGCCCTGGGCGTCGTCCCAGACCCGGTTGGCGCGGCCGCGGATACCGTCGCGGTTGAGGTCATCCGGGTCCTCGTTGGCCAGCAGGTCGGCTTCGGGGATGGCTTCGAGCAGGCCCAGGCCGATCATCGGCGGGGCGACCCGGGCCGAGAAGCGGGTGTCCGGGTGCAGCGGGCCGTAGCCGAGCTGGCTGATCTGCAGGGTCGGGCGGCGCAGTTCGACCTGGTGGCCGTCCTTGAAGGTGACGCTGTGGTTGTCGTAGCTCACCCGCACCTTGCCTTCCGGGGCCACGCCGGGGATGGACATGTCCTGCAGCTGGGTGCCGTAGACCGGTTCGGGGACCACGCCCAGGCGCTCGATCTCGCGGGCGTAGTAGGGCTGGTCGGGGATCGACAGGCGCACCAGCATCGACACCGCGTTGCTGTCGTCCGGCTCCGGCGGATGGCCGCGACCGTCACGCACATGGCAGTTCTGGCAGGCGTTGGTGTTGAACAACGGGCCCAGGCCATCGCGGGCGGTGGTGGTGGACGGGGCAATCACCCAGGGGTTGCGAAAGAAGCTGTTGCCCACGGCGAAATCCAGGCGTCGTTCCGGCGTGAGGTTGGCCGAGGGCAGCGAATAGGCGTTGCGGTCGCTGCGTTGCACCGTGGCCTTGCCGCCGGAGAGGGCTTCGCCGGGCTCGGCCTGGGTGAAACGCGGAGCGTCGTCACAGGCGGCGAGGGCGAAGGCCAGCAGCAGGGGGCTTAGGCGGAGCAAGGACATCGAGGATCCTGGGCATGGGCGAAAAACCGGCGTGCAAGCTTATCAGGCCAGGGATGTTTGAATAAGAGCAATTTGCAATTGCTGGATGAAATCGATGTCAGTTGGCCTATCGGTAGGAGCGGCCTTGTGCCGCGAAAGGGCCGCGAAGCGGCCCCGGGATTTCGGAGCTGATGCAGAAACTGCCGGGGCTGCGTTGCAGCCCTTTCGCGGCACAAGGCCGCTCCTACAAGGGGGCGGTGGTGTTGCTGGAAAACAAAAAGGCGGCCCGAAGGCCGCCTCTGCTGAACCACGACGCTGATCAGAACTCGTGATCGGCGGTATCCGGGTTCAGGTTGTCGATGCCCAGCTTGCCCGCGGCCTGCTCGATCGCGCCGGTCTGCTTGACCAGCGAGGCGATGGCGTCACGCACGATCTGGTTGCCGGCGGCGTTGTCGGCGGCGATCAGCTGGTCGTAGTGCTCGCCCTTGAGGGCGTGATCGACGATCACCTGGATCTTGGCCTCGGTGGCTTCCAGGTCGGCCTTGAGGGTGGCGTCGGTGGCCGGGTCGGCCTTGGCCACCAGCGACGACAGGCTCGGGCCGCTCAGCTTGGTACCGTCGACACGGGTGTACTCGCCCAGGTAGACGTTGCGGATGCCCTTGGCGTCGTAGAAGTGCGAGTAGTGGGTGTTGTCGCTGAAGCAGTCGTGCTCGTCTTCCGGCGAGTTGGCTTCCAGCGAGACCTTCATGCGCTCGCCGGCCAGCTCGCCCAGCGACAGGCTGCCCATGCCGAACAGCATCTTGCGCAGGCCGTCGTTGGCCGGCTCGCCCTCGAGGGTGGCGCGGTAGTTGTCGGCGACGTTCGGCGCCCAGTTGCCGACCATCTCCTCGAGGTCCTTGACCAGCAGGTCGGTAACCGCTTTCAGGTAGGCGCGGCGACGGTCGTTGTGGCCGCCCGTGGCACCCTTGCCTTCCAGGTAGTCGGAAGCCGGACGGTTGCCCGCGCCTGGGCCTGTGCCATTGAGGTCCTGGCCCCAGAGCAGGAACTCGATGGCATGGTAGCCGGTGGCGACGTTGGCCTCCGAGCCGCCCAGCTCGTTGAGGGTGGCGAGCTTCTCGGGGGTGATGTCCTTGACGTCGATCTTGTCTTCGCCGACCTGGATCTCGGTGTTGGCGATGATGTTGGCGTTGGCCGCCGGGTTGCCCAGGGCGTGCTCGTAGCTCTTGTCGACGTAGTCGATCAGGCCTTCGTCCAGGGGCCAGGCGTTCACCTGGCCTTCCCAGTCGTCGATGATGGTGTTGCCGAAGCGGAACACTTCGCTTTGCAGGTACGGCACGCGCGAGGCGACCCAGGCATCACGGGCGGCCTTCAGGGTCTGGTCGTTGGGCTTGGCCAGGAACGCGTCGACGGCGGTCTGCAATTGCTTGGCGGTGCTCAGCGAGTCGCTGTACACGGCATGGACCATGTCGGCGTAGTGCTTGACCACGGCCTTGGCGGCCGCTTCATCGACAGCCCCCGGCGCTGCGGCGGCGGTGCTGGCGGCGGCAGGTGCCTGGGCTTGCGGTGCGGCGGCCTTGTCGTCCTTGCCTTCGCCGCAACCGGCGAGGGCGATGGCGATGGCCAGCAGACTGGCGGAGGCCAGAGGCATTCGAATCATTGTGGTTTCCTGCGTCGTGTGGTTGGACCAAGGGTGGACCGTGCGCCGTGGCACGCGAAATCGCCACATCATGCGAAAGATTTGCATTTGCTGTAAAGGGGCGGGCGCGCATTTCATGCAAACGCCCGTTCGCGGTGCACCGCCAAGGCCGGCGGGGCTTACAGGGCGGAAACCTGGTTGCGTTGCGCCTGTTTGAGGAAACTGGTCAGTTCGCGCGCGGACAACGGCTTGCTGTAGTGGTAGCCCTGACCCTCGTGGCAGCCCTGGGCGATGATGTAGCTCTCCTGCTCGGCGGTCTCGACGCCTTCGGCGATCACCTGCATGCCCAGGCTCTTGCCCAGCTGGATGATGGCGCGAACGATGGTGGCGTCGTCGTCATCGTCGAGCAGGTCCTGGACGAAGCTCTTGTCGATCTTGATCTTGTCCAGCGGCAGCGATTTCAGGTAGCTGAGCGAGGAATAGCCGGTGCCGAAGTCATCGATGGCGATCAAGGCGCCGGAGCGGCGCAGGCTCAGCAGGTGCTGGGCGGCGGTGCTGATGTCTTCCATCAGGCCGGTCTCGGTGACTTCCAGCTCCAGGCTGCGGGGTGGCAGGCGGTAGGCCTGCAGCAGGTTGTTGACCACCCGCGGCAGTTCGTTGTGGTGCAGTTGCACGGTGGACAGGTTGACCGCCATGCGCAGTTCGCTGAAGCCCTGGTCGTGCCATTCGCGCAGTTGCCGGCAGGCTTGGTCGAGCACCCATTCGCCGATGCTGATGATGCTGCCGTTCTGCTCGGCCAGGGGGATGAACTGGTCGGGCGGGACCATGCCCAGCTCCGGGTGCTGCCAGCGCAGCAGCGCCTCGACGCCGACCACGCGGTGGTCGCGGTAGCTGATCTGCGGCTGGTACACCAGGTACAGCTGGTTGCGCGGCAGGGCTTCGCGCAGGTCCTTTTCCAGCTCGCGACGGCGGCGCATCTCGCTGTCGACACTGGCGATGTAGAACTGGTAGCGGTTACGTGAGCGGGCCTTGGCCAGGGTCATGGTCTGCTCGGCTTTCTGCAGCAGCTTCTCGGTGCTGTCGCCGTCCTCGGGGAACAGGGTAATGCCGATGGTGGCGCGTAGGCGGATCTGCTGGTGGTCGAGGTCGAAGGGCGCCTCGAGGTCGTCGAGGATGCTCTGGGCCAGTTCGGCGGCTTCATAGGGCTGCTCGATGTTGGCCTGGACCAGGGCGAACTGGTCGCCCCCCAGCCGGGCCAGGGCGCCAAGGCGGCCGCTGTGGGCGCGCAGGCGGTCGGCCAGGGCCAGCAGCAGCTGGTCGCCGACCTGGTAGCTGAACTGCTCGTTGATGCCCTTGAAGTCGTCCAGGCCCACGCACAGCACGGCGACGCGGCGTTGCAGGCGGCCACCGTCGTCCAGGATCTTGTCCAGTTGCTGTTGCAACTGCTGGCGGTTGGGCAGGCCGGTGAGGAAGTCGTACTGGGCCATGCGCTGCAGGCTGTTCTCGGCCTCGTGGCGCAGGTGGGTGTTGCGTTCGATGGAGGCCAGCAGCTGGTTGGCGGTGTTGACCCAGAGGCCCAGCTCGTTACGCTCGTGACCCTTGAGCTGCGGGATCTGGTGCTGGCTGGGGCGGTCGGGGTTTATCTGGGTCAGGTGGTCGATGATCTTCGACAGTGGCTTGGTCAGCAGCCAGTGGTACACCAGGTACAGCACCAGGCCCATGGCCAGTGCCCTGAGCACGCCGGAGATGAAGATGATCACGGCGTTGATCAGGAAGTCCTCGCCGTAGGAGGAGGTGTCGAGGGTGATGCTCAGGTCGCCGTAATACTCGCTGTACGGGCCGCGGCCGACCAGCTGCGTGGTGTAGGTGCGCTCCTGGCCGAGGATCAGGTCGGTCAGCCAGCGCATGGACATGTCCTGCAGCGGCCGGGATTTTTCCGCCAGCATGGTTTCGTTCGGGTGGCCGATGGAGGCCATGCGCACCGATTCGTCCTGGAACAGGCCTTCCATCACCTGCATGCCCATTTCCCGGTCGAGGCTGTACACCGCCTGGGTCGATGGGTCGCGGAACATGTCGAGGATGCGCTGGGCATCGTTGTTCACGGACTGGCGGGTCTTGTAGGCGTCATAGACGATCTGCGCACAGCTGAGTACGACGCCGACAGCCAGCGCCGAGAGCAGTACGACCCTCAGCAGCTTGACCGATAAGCTGTTTCGAAATTCCAGCTTCAATGGGGTTTCCTTAATCCATGCGCATGCCATTATTTTGCCATCAACCATGGCGGGAGACTATCGACCCGATACCCCGGCAGGCAACCCGTCCGTCGACGGAATTGCCCTTGGCTCTGTATCGGTCGAGCGGTCATGCGACTTGAGTGCGCTGCGTCAACTTTCCAGATGGTTGATGTTAGCGCGCTATGCGGGCTGAGCAAGAGCGCGGAGATGGGTTGCAAACAATTCTGTCAGGTATGCCGTTACCGAATGCGGCGACATCCCGCCAGGCAATAAAAAACCCGGCACTCAGGCCGGGTCTTTTGAATTCAAGGCGAATGATCAGGCCTTGAAGGTCTTGCCTTCGAACTGCTCGGCAACGAAGGTCCAGTTGACCAGGTTCCAGAACGCCTCGACGTACTTCGGACGCAGGTTGCGGTAGTCGATGTAGTAGGCGTGTTCCCAGACGTCGCAGGTCAGCAGCGGGGTGTCGCCGCTGGTCAGCGGGCAGCCGGCGCCGATGGTGCTGGCCAGGGCCAGGGAGCCGTCGGCCTTCTTCACCAGCCAGCCCCAGCCGGAGCCGAAGGTGCCGACCGAAGTCTTGGTGAACTCTTCCTTGAACTTGTCGAACGAACCGAAGGCGGCGTTGATGGCCTCGGCCAGGGCGCCGGTCGGCTGGCCGCCGCCGTTTGGCGACAGGCAGTTCCAGTAGAAGGTGTGGTTCCAGACTTGGGCTGCGTTGTTGAAGATGCCGCCCGAAGAGCTCTTGACGATCTCTTCCAGGGTCTTGCCTTCGAATTCGGTGCCTGGGACCAGGTTGTTCAGGTTCACGACATAGGTGTTGTGGTGCTTGTCGTGGTGAAACTCCAGGGTTTCCTTGGAGATGTGCGGCTGCAGGGCATCGTGGGCGTACGGCAGCGGCGGCAATTCAAAAGCCATGGTGGATCTCCTGATTCAGGTCTGTTTGCGGTTTGCGCCAGGCCTCACGGGTGGCCTGATGAGCGTCGGCGAGTTTGTACCCTTTGCGACGCAAGGGCAGGATCATAGCACCGGCCCGGGCGCTTAACCACGCAACATCTGTGGGGAATAGAGGTTCCAGAGCGGTTGGCCGGGCCCGACAGGCGGC
Source organism: Pseudomonas sp. TE31087 (assembly GCF_057284075.1). Taxonomy (NCBI): domain Bacteria; kingdom Pseudomonadati; phylum Pseudomonadota; class Gammaproteobacteria; order Pseudomonadales; family Pseudomonadaceae; genus Pseudomonas; species Pseudomonas sp. TE31087. The sequence goes on along the minus strand of NZ_JBXVNN010000001.1, from coordinate 3,140,008 downwards.
CCCTTCCAGGCGATGTGCTATCCCTGTAGGAGCGGCCTTGCGCCGCGAAAGGGCCGCAAGGCGGCCCCGGCGATCTTTGCATGCACGCTGAAATCCTGGGGCCGCTACGCAGCCCTTTCCGGCCGGTCCGACGTCTCGGCAAGGCCGCTCCTACACAGGGGCGCGGTTCAGTTGAAAATGAGCTGCGCCGCCACCGCGAACATCATCACCGCCACCATCAGGTCGAGCATGCGCCAGGTCGCCGGGCGTGCCAGCCACGGCGCCAGCCAGGCAGCGCCGATCGCCAGGGTCGAGAACCACACCAGCGAGGCACTGGCGGCGCCGGCCACGTAGGCGCCGGGCACGGTCTGCTGTGCGCCGAGGGAGCCGATCAGCAGCACGGTGTCCAGGTACACATGGGGGTTGAGCAGGGTCACCGCCAGCGCGCTCAGCAGCACCGCGCGGCGCGAGCGCACACCCTGGCCTTGCTGGTGCTGCAGGCTTTGCTTGGAAAACGCGCTGCGCAGGGCCTTGGCGCCGTACCAGATGAGGAACACCGCGCCACCCCAGCGCGCCACGGCCAGCAGCGTGGGGTTGTGCGCCAGCACCGTGGCCAGGCCGAACACGCCGGCGGCGACCAGCAGCGCGTCGCAGACCACGCACAGCGCCGCCACCGGCAGGTGATGCTCGCGGCGCAGGCTCTGCGCCAGGACGAAGGCGTTCTGCGCGCCGATGGCCATGATCAGGCCGAAGGCCACCAGCATGCCGTTGAGATAGCTTTGCCACATAGCGGGAACACTCCACGGGCACCGATGCAAGCATCGGCACGGATCAACAAGAAAGATGTGGCTATTGTCGGGGCTGCAGCTGTATAAGAAAAACAAATAGAGCTGATCAGTCATTAGAGAAATCGATGTTCGACTACAAGCTGCTCGCCGCCCTCGCCGCGGTGATCGAACAAGGCGGTTTCGAACGCGCCGCCCAGGTGCTGGGGTTGTCGCAATCGGCCATCTCGCAACGCATCAAGCTGCTCGAAGCGCGGGTCGGCCAGCCGGTGCTGGTGCGCGCCACGCCACCGAGCCCGACCGAGGTCGGCCGGCAGTTGCTCAACCATGTGCAGCAGGTGCGCCTGCTCGAGCGCGACCTGCAGCGCCAGGTGCCGGCGCTGGACGAGGAAGGCATGCCCGAGCGCCTGCGCATCGCCCTCAACGCCGACAGCCTGGCGACCTGGTGGGCCGGTGCGGTGGGGGCCTTCTGCGCGCAGCAGCAGGTCTTGCTTGACCTGGTGGTCGAGGACCAGGAGGTCGGCCTCAAGCGCATGCGTGCCGGCGAGGTTGCGGCCTGCCTGTGCGGCAGCGAACGTCCCGTGGCTGGGGCGCGCAGCCTGCCGCTGGGGTCGATGCGCTATCGAGCGCTGGCCAGTCCCGCGTTCATGGCGCGCTACTTCCCCCAGGGTTTCGCGGTCGAGCGGTTGGCCCGTGCCCCGGCAATCGTGTTCGGGCCGGACGATTTTCTCCAGCATCGCTACCTGGCGTCGCTAGGCGTGCAGGAAGGTTTCCTGCATCACCTATGTCCCTCGTCCGAAGGTTTCCTGCGCATGACCGAGGCCGGCCTGGGCTGGGGGCTGGTGCCGGAGCGGCAGGTTGCCGAGCAGCTGGCCCGTGGTGAGCTGGTGGAAATCTGCGCCGATACTCCCATCGATGTACCGCTGTACTGGCATCATTGGCGCAACGGCGGGCAGTTGCTCGCCCAGCTGACCGACCACCTGCGCCATTCGGCGCGGCAGTGGCTGGTGCCCTTGTAGGCACATCGGGCGTCAGTTGCATCCGAAATCTGGCAAGGCGGAGTCTTACATGCGAATTCTGGTCACCGGCGCGAGCGGCTTCATTGGCGGGCGCTTTGCGCGTTTCGCCCTGGAGCAGGGCCTGGAGGTGCGGGTCAATGGTCGGCGGGCAGAGGGTGTGGAGCACCTGGTCAAGCGCGGGGCGCAGTTCATCCCGGGCGACCTGGGCGACGCCGAATTGGCCCGGCGCCTGTGCCAGGGTGTGGATGCGGTGGTGCATTGCGCTGGCGCCGTGGGCACCTGGGGCCGCTACCAGGACTTCCACCAGGGCAACGTGGTGTTGACCGAGAACGTGGTCGAGGGCTGCATCAAGGAGCATGTGCGGCGCCTGGTGCACCTGTCGTCGCCGTCGATCTACTTCACCGGCCGGTCACGCCTGGATATCCGCGAGGACCAGGTACCGCGCCGCTTCCATGACCATTACGCACTGACCAAGCACCTGGCCGAGCAGAAAGTGTTCGGCGCCCAGGAGTTCGGCCTGGAAGTGCTGGCGCTGCGACCGCGTTTCGTCACCGGGGCCGGCGACGCAAGCATCTTCCCGCGGCTGATGCGCATGCAGGCCAAGGGGCGCGTGGCGATCATCGGCAATGGCCTGAACAAGGTCGATTTCACCAGTGTGCACAACCTCAACGAAGCGCTGCTCAGTGCGTTGTTCGCCGAGGAGCAGGCACTTGGCCAGGCCTACAACATCAGCAACGGCCAGCCCTTGCCGCTGTGGGACGTGGTCAACTACGTGATGCGCCGCATGCAGCTGCCGCAGGTCACCCGCTACCGCTCCCCCGGCCTGGCCTATGGCCTGGCGGCGCTCAACGAGGCCGCCTGCCTGCTTTGGCCCGGGCGTCCGCAGCCGACCCTCAGCCGCACGGCGGTGCAGGTGATGAGCAGCGATTTCACCCTCGATATCGGCCGCGCCCGGCAGTACCTGGACTACCGACCCCAGGCCGATGTGTGGTCCGCGCTGGATGAATTCTGTGCCTGGTGGCAGGCGCAGGCGGGACAACGCTGAACCTGTGGGCGGGATGATGGTCATCAGTGCGCCGCCCAGGCGGTTTATACTCATGTCTCTTTGCTACCACCGCGGTTGAATGCACCCATGCGTAACGACGCCCACGACGATTTTGACGATGTGCCCACCTTGCGTGCCGGCACCCCCGACGACGATGAACTGCTGCCCGCCCATGTGGCCCGCAGCCGCCAGAAGGCGGCGCGCCCACGCAGCAATGGCCCGCTGTGGGCCTTGCTCGGTGCCTCGTTCATCGCCCTGGGCGGGCTTGGCTGGTGGAGCTTCCAGCAGATCACCCTGATGGAGCAGCAACTGGTCGCGACCCAGGAAAGCTTTGCCCGCATCAGCGAGGAAGCGGCCGGGCGGTTGCAGGCAATCAGCGGCAAGGTCGATGCCAGCGAGTCCAGCAACAGCACTGGCAGCGAGGCGTTGAAGCTGCAGATTCGCCAGTTGCAGGCCTCGCTGGCCGAGCAGGGCAAGCAGCAACAGGGCGTCGCCGGCCAGGCCGGCGACCTGGGCAAGCGCCTGGAGCAGGTGCTGGCCGACACCCGCGAACAGCAGAAGGTGGTGACCGAGTTGCAGGGACAGTTGCAGGCGCAGCTCAAGGCGGTCAACGCTGAGCTTGCGACGCTCAAGTCGGGCCAGGTGGATGGCGGCAAGCTGGATGGTCAGCTCAAGAGCCTGAGCAATGAAGTGGCGGCGCTGAAGAAACAGGGCAACCCGAGCGCGGCCATCGAGCGCCTGGAGCAGGATGTGCTGGTGCTCAAGAGCCAGGTGGACAACCGCCCGGCCACATCGGCCGGCGGCGCCTCGGTGCAGGAGTTCGATGCCTTCCGCGGGCAGGTGACGCGCAACATCAGTACCCTGCAGAGCCAGATCCAGAACCTGCAGCAGCAGATCAACGCCCGGCCCTGAGTCCTTGGACTATCGCTGGGCAAGCCCGCTGCCACGACGACGAACCTGCCCTACGTTCGCTTCACTCACATCCGTGGATAGTCGATGTAGCCCACGGCCCCCTTGGCGTAGAAGGTTTCCGGACGCGGCGCATTGAGCGGCGCGTCGGCGGCCAGGCGCGCGGGCAGGTCGGGGTTGGCGATGAACGGGATGCCGAAGGCCACCGCATCGGCCTTGCCGCTGGCCAGGGCAGCGTTGGCGCTGGCCTTGTCGAAGCGCTCGTTGACGATATACGGGCCAGCGAACGCCGCCTTGATCAGTGGGCCGATGCTGTCGTCGCCTTCCTTCTCCCGCGAGCAGATGAAGGCGATGCCACGCTTGCCCAGCTCCCGTGCCACGTAGGTGAAGGTCTCGGCACGGTCGGCGTCGCCCATGTCGTGGGCATCGGCCCGTGGCGCCAGGTGCACGCCCACGCGGCCCGGGCCCCATACCTCGATGGCGGCGTCGGTAACTTCCAGCAGCAACCGCGCGCGGTTCTCCAGCGAGCCGCCATAGCGGTCGGTGCGCTGGTTGGTGCTGCTCTGCAGGAACTGGTCGAGCAGGTAGCCATTGGCGCCGTGGATCTCCACGCCGTCGAAGCCGGCGGCCTTGGCGTTCTCGGCGCCGCTGCGATAGGCCTCGACGATGTCGGCGATCTCTTCGGTTTCCAGGGCTCGTGGGGTCGGATAGTCGCTCAATGGGCGCACCAGGCTGACATGGCCCTTGGGCTGGATCGCGCTGGGGGCCACCGGCAGCTCGCCGTTCAGGTACGACGGGTGGGAGATGCGCCCGACATGCCACAGTTGCAAGAAGATCCGCCCACCGGCGCCGTGGATGGCCTTGGTCACGTTGTGCCAGCCACGCACCTGCTGGTCGTTCCAGATTCCCGGGGTATCCGGATAGCCGACGCCCATCGGCGTGACCGAGGTCGCTTCGCTGAGAATCAGGCCGGCGCTGGCGCGCTGTACGTAGTACTCGGCCATCAGCGCGTTGGGCACGCGGCCTTCGTCGGCGCGGCAGCGGGTCAGCGGGGCCATGATGATGCGGTTGGGCAGTTCCAGGTCGCCCAGCGTGATCGGGTCGAACAGCGTAGTCATATGCGAAGCCTCGCGTGGATCAGGTCAGAGCTCTTGGCTCATTTGCTCGAGGAACGCCTTGATGGTCGCCTCGTTGCGTTTGAAGAAATGCCACTGGCCGATCTTCTGGCTGCTGATCAGGCCGGCGCGCTGCAGGGTGGACAGGTGGGCGGAGACGGTCGACTGCGACAGGCCGCAGCGTTGGTCGATCTGCCCGGCACACACACCGTGCTCGGTGCTGTGGTGCTGGTCGGGAAACTGCGCGGCCGGATCTTTCAGCCAGTTGAGGATGTCTCGCCGGACCGGGTGGGCCAGGGCTTTTATGATTTCGTCGAGATCGAGGGGCATGGTTGGCTCGTGGTGTGTAGCGGTATATCGCGATGGAGCGAAATATAAATCGCTGCATCGCGATATACAAATATGAAAGGGTTCTGAGGCAAGCGTCATTGGCTATATCGGTTCATGACGATATGGGGGTGGGCGGTGCTAGACTGGCGCCATGAACTACCTCGCGCACCTTCACCTGGGCGGCCCGGCGCCGCAACAACTGCTCGGCAGCCTGTATGGCGACTTCGTCAAGGGCACGCTGGAGGGACGTTTTCCGCCGGCGCTGGAGGCTTCGATCCGGCTGCACCGGCACATCGACAGCTACACCGACAGCCACCCGCTGGTGCTGGCGGCGCTGGCGCGTTTCCCGCGCGAGCGGCGGCGCTTCGCCGGGATCGTGCTGGATGTGTTCTTCGATCATTGCCTGGCCAGGCACTGGGGGGAGTACGCGGAGCAGCCGCTGGTACAGTTCACCGGTAACTTCTACAAGGTGCTGCTGGCTGAACCGCAGCTGCCGGGCCGGCTGGCACGGATCGCGCCGTTCATGGCGGCGGATGACTGGCTGGGGGCCTATGGCGACTTCGCCACCCTGGAGCAGGTGTTTGGCGGCATTGCCCGGCGCTTGTCACGGCCCGAGGGGATGGACGGGGTGATGGGGGAGCTGGAGCGTCTGTATGAGCCTTTGTTGGCGGATTTTCGTGAGTTCTATCCGCAACTGCAGGCGTTTGCGGTAGCGCGAAGAGTGGCAGGCAGTTGATGCTCTCCTGCCTGTGCTGGCCTCTTCGCGGGTAAACCCGCTCTCACAGGTACAGTGCACTAGTTGAAGCTGGCGTTGCCCTTGTGGGAGCGGGTTTACCCGCGAAGAGGCCGGCACAGCTGACGTCAACTGTTCAGGCCGCCTTGGCCAGGCGGCGCGGCTCGACTTCCACGATGCCGAACAATGCCTGGCGCACCGCCTGCTGCGCCTGGAACGCCAGCGCCGCGCGTTCCTGGCCTTCGCTGCCAATCGGAGGCAACAGGTGGATCACCACCTCGCCCCGGTCGTGGCCAAAGATCCGCATCAGATGGGACACCAGGTCGTCCTCGCCAATGAACGGCGCGATCGAATCGGCTTGACCCGCGCGCAGATACTGGATCGCCACCGGCTGCAGCGGCGTGCCCTGATCGATGGCCCCGGCGAGTAGACGTCCATGGAAGGTACGCAGGGTGCGACCGTCGGTGGTGGTGCCTTCCGGGAAGATCAGCAGGGGGCGTTGCTCGCCCAACTGTTCGCTGATCTGCTGGCGCAGGCGCTGGGCATCGCCACCGCCACGGCGGATGAACAACGTACCGGCTTTTTCGGCCAACCAGCCGGCCACCGGCCAGTGGCGGACCTCGGCCTTGGACAGGAACGACAGCGGTGTGAGCATGCCGAGCAGCGGGATATCGGTCCACGATACATGATTGCAGACCCAGAGCATTGGCCGTTGTGGCAGTTCACCCCTGACCTTTACGTCGAAGGGCAGGGCGGCAACCAGGCGGCCCATGAACAGGCGTGTCCAGCGCTGGCGGTGTTCGATCGAGGCCTTCAGGCCCAGGCGTTCGCCCAGGGCGATGATGCTGGCCATTGCCAGCCCCAGGGCCAGCACCAGGAACAGCCGCAATAGGCGGGCAGCGGCCCGCAGGCGCAGCATCAGACCGCCGCCTTGAAGTGACGGGCGTAGCGCGGGCAGAGGTCGTCGCGCTTGAGCAGGATGAACACGTCGGCGACCTGGAAGTCCTCGTCCCAGCAAGGCTCGCCGCAGATCTTCGCGCCCAGGCGCATGTAGGCCTTGAGCAGCGGCGGCATCTCGGCGATGACGTTGTTCGGCAACGGCAGGCTGGGCAACGGGTTCTTCGGTTCGGCGCGTAGGTGTTCGGTGCACAGGTAGCGTTCACGCAGGCGCTGCATGATCGCGTGGGCTTGTACGCCGCCGTCCTGCATGGGGATGCTGGCGCAGCCCATCAGGTAGCTGTAGCGGCCTTCGTTGAGCACTTCGGCCAGCTCGCTCCAGAGCACGGCGATGGTGCCGCCGTTGCGGTAGGCCGGGTCGACGCAGGTGCGGCCCAGTTCGAGGATCGGGCCCTGAAGCTGCAACAGCCCGTGCAGGCTGAATTCTTCTTCGCTGTAGAAGCGGCCCAGGCTGCTGGCGGCCTGGTGGTCGAGCAGGCGGGTGGTGGCGACCAGTTGGCCGGTGGCCAGGTCGCGCACGCCGATGTGGCGGCAGTGGATGTCGTAGTCGTCCATGTCCAGGCCGTGTTCGGCGCCCTTGAGCTTGGCCTTGAATTCGGCGCTGAACACCTTGAAGCGCAGGGCCTGTGCTTCCTGCAGGGCCGCGGCGCCGACCAGGCGTTCGGCTTGCAGACGGCGTTCAGTGCTGTTGTCGCCAGAGCGAGCGATCCGAGTCATTGCGAGTCTCCATAAGCCAGCCAAAGGGTTGCGGCCGGTCGGCTTTGTTGTGCAAAGTCAGCCTAGGTACGCCCGGTGTCACCCCTGTGAATCTTTGGTGATGCTTGCGTGACACCCCTACAAGGAGCTTGCGATGGCCTGGTTGCAACGACTCAACGACCCCTTGCGCCACCCTCTGGCGGCGACCTTGGGCGAAACCTATGCGGCGGTGCTTGAACGCCTGGGCGCCGTCGCGCCGTTCGAGCTGGCGGTGCTGGGCGGGCGGGCCATGGCCACGCCGGGCCTGGCCTTCCTGCTCGGTTACCAGGCGGCGCTGCGCGTGCTCTGGCCCAGCGCCCCCGCCAGCCTGGGGGCGTTGTGCGCCACCGAGCGGCGCAGCGTGCGCCCGGCGGACATGCACACCCGCCTCGATGGTTTTGCGCCTGACCGGCAGCAAGGACTTCGTCACCGCCGGGCTGGACGCTGAATGGCTGTTGGTGGCGGCGCGCCATGAAGGGCCGGGCGAGGCGCCGCGGTTGCAACTGGCGGTGGTCTATCCGGGGGAGCCGGGTGTCAGCCTCGAGGCCTTGCCGACCCTGCCGTTGATGCCCGAAGTCGGCCATGGCCGGCTGCAGCTCAAGGAGGCCGCGTGCGAGTTGCTTGCCGGCGATGGCTGGGACGCCTACGTCAAACCGTTCCGTTCCCTTGAAGACCTTTATGTGCTCGCCGCGCTGGTGGCCTGGCTGCATGGCGTCGCCCAGGAATGCGCCTGGCCGCAGGACCTGCGGCTGCGGTTGATCGCGCTGCTGGCCGGTTGTGCCGAGGGCAGCCGGCAATGCCCGGACAGCGTGGCCTGCCACTTGCTGCTGGGTGGCCTGTTTGCCCAGTTCCAGGGCTTGCGGAGCGAGATCGACCAGGCGTTGGCCGCAGGGCCCGAGCACTGGGCGCAATTGTGGCTGCGCGACCAGGGCCTGCTGGCGCTGGCTGGCGCGGCCCGTGACAAGCGCCTGGCCAAGGCCTGGAGTGCCGCCGGATTGTCATGAAAGCCTGAGAAATTGGGGGCACCTTTGAACCTGGGCCGCCGTGCGCCCGATCGCGGGACCTGTGGGAGCGGGCTTGCCCCGCGATGGGCGCACAGCAGCCCTCTGCAGGTTGCTCCCCATGAAGGCACTATTGCTTGCCCTGGCCATGACCGCAGGCCCGGCCTTGGCCGAAGACTGGCCCACAGCGCAGTGGCCAGTCGATAACGCTGTCATCGACTGGCAAGCCGTCGACTCCTACGCCTTCGCGCCACGCGCTGCCGAACGCGGCGGCATTCGTACCGACGCACTGTTGATCATTCGCGATGGTCGTATTCTCCACGAGCGCTACGTTGAGCCAACCCGTGCCGACACACCGCACCTGACCTGGTCAGTCAGCAAGAGCGTGCTGGCCACGGTCATGGGCGTGGCCTACGGTGAGGGGCGCTTCAAACTCGACGAACCGGCCGTGCGCTACTACCCGGCCCTGCAGCAGCATCCCGGGCTGCGCCTGGCCGACCTGTTGCATTGGGCCAGTGGCCTGGCCTGGCAAGAGGACTACGAATATGCACCCTTGAAGTCGTCGGTGGTGGCCATGCTCTATACCCGTGGCCGCACCGACATGGCGGCCTACACGGCGGCAATGCCCGCCGCCAGTGCGCCCGGCACGCATTTCGCCTATTCCAGCGGCGACAGCAACCTGCTCGCCGCCAGCCTGCGCGGCATGCTCGACCCCGCGGGCTATGCCGACTACCCCTGGCAGGCCCTGTTCACCCCGCTGGGGATCGACAGCGCGGTCTGGGAGCGGGATGGCGCGGGTACCTATGTCGGTTCTTCCTATCTCTATCTCGATGCCCGCGACCTGGCGTGCATCGGCCTGCTGATGCAGCGCGACGGACGCTGGCGCGAGGGCCAGTTGCTACCAGCTGATTGGGTGGCGTTCAACCGCACCCTGTTCAGCGCCGCCCAGCCGGTGCCGGGCGAAGCCAACCCCGGCGGTCATTGGTGGCTCAACCAGCCGCTGCCCGGGCAGTCGGCGCCGTGGCCGGATGCGCCAGCGGACACCTTCGCCGCGCTCGGCCATTGGGGCCAGGCGCTCTATGTGCTGCCCTCACGCAAGCTGGTGATCGTGCGCTACGCCGATGACCGCGACGCCAGCTTCAGCCACAACGAACTGCTCAAGCGGGTGCTGGCCGCCGTGGCCGGGGAGGGCGCATGAAGCGGGTCGTGCTCGTGCTGTTGCTGGCCGGGTTGGCCTGGGCCTGGCATGAGCGCCGGGCGCTGGCGGACTTCCCGGGCATTCTCTCGGCCTATTCGGCGAAGGAGTATTGTTCGTGCCGCTTCGTCATGGGCTTCGCGCAAACCTACTGCCGAGGCTATGTACAGCAGTACCTGCCCTTGAGCCTGCTGGAGGAGGACGGCGCCGGGCGCCTGGTCACCGCCGAAGGCCTGGGGCGGCGCAACCAGGCCGCCTGGCAGGGCATGCGCGAGGGCTGCCGCTTGCTGCCGTGAGACCGTGCGGGTAAGGTTGACGGCCTTGATTTACAGGATTTCACATGTTCAAGCCGTCCCGCCTGCTGCCCGCCCTCCTGCTCGCCCTGTGCCTGCCCGCTCACGCCAACTGGCACCTGGACGGCGAGTCCTCGCGCCTGTCCTTCGTCACCGGCAAGAACGGCAATATCGCCGAGGTCAATCGATTCCTGGTGCTGCACGGCAAGGTCGACCGCAAGGGCGCGGCCGAAGTGAGCATCGAGATGGACTCGATCAGCAGCGGTATCCCGCTGCGCGACGAGCGCATGCGCGACAACCTGTTCGCCTTCGAGCAGTTCCCCGAGGCCACGGTACAGGCGCAGATCGACCTGCGTCCGATCAACGACCTGGCCAATGGCGCGCAGCTGGAGCTGCGCCTGCCGGTCAGCGTCACCCTGCATGGCCAGACCCGCAGCTACAACACCCTGCTGCTGGCCACGCGCCTGGACGAGCGACGATTCCAGGTGGTGACCCTCGAGCCGCTGATCCTGCGCGCCTCTGACTTCGGCTTGCTGCCGGGTCTGGAAAACCTGCGCAAGCTGGCCGGGCTCAAGTCGATCAATCCCTCGGTGCCGGTGAGCGCGGTGCTGATCTTCACTGCCCGCTGACATGCCGGGGCCGGTCTTCCCCTGGCGGGATGGCAACCAGTTCGAACTGCTGATCGACGGCCCCGAGTTCTTTCCGCGCATGCTGCTGGCGATCGTGCGCGCCGAGTTCCAGGTCGACCTGGAGCTGTACCTGGTCGAGGGCGGCGCCTGCGCCGAAGCGGTGGTCGAGGCCCTGGAGCAGGCGGCGCGACGCGGCGTACGGGTGCGCTGCCTGTTCGACGACTACGGCTCGCTGGCCTTCCCCACGGCCCTGCGCGAGCGTCTGCTGGCGGCGGGCGTCTACCTGCGCTGGTACAACCGCCTGCGCTGGCGCCGGGGTTTGCGCAACCTCTATCGTGATCATCGCAAGCTGCTGCTGGTGGATGAGCGGCTGGCGGTGGTCGGCGGCACCGGGGTCACCGATGAATTCTGGACGCCGGGCGAGGAGGCCAGCGAATGGCATGAGGTGATGGTGCGCATGCAGGGGCCGATCGTCACTGACTGGCAGCTGTTGTTCGATCGCCAGTGGCACGCCAACCAGCGCCGCACCGCCTGGCGTCCGCCCGAGGGCTTCGGCCTGCCGCGCCTGCCCCAGGTGCCGGCTCAGGGCCAGGGCATGGGTCGGGTGGCCTACGCCGACGCCCGCCAGCACAAGGACATCCTGCATGCGCTGGTCCGCGCCCTGAACAGCGGCCAGCGCCGTATCTGGCTGGCCACGCCTTACTTTCTACCGACCTTCAGCGTGCGCCGCTCCCTGCGCCGCGCTGCGCAGAAGGGCCTCGATGTGCGACTGCTGTTGACCGGCCCGCGCACCGATCACCCGGCGGTGCGCTATGCCGGGCACCGCTACTATCCGCGACTGCTGCGCGCCGGGGTGCGGATCTTCGAGTACCAGCCGTGCTTCCTGCACCTGAAGATGGTGCTGGTGGATGACTGGGTCAGTGTGGGGTCGTGCAATTTCGATCACTGGAACCTGCGCTTCAACCTCGAAGCCAACGTCGAGGCCCTCGACCCGCCGCTGACTGCCGCGGTGGCCGCCAGCTTCGAGCGCGACTTCGCCCAGAGCCTGGAAGTCGATCTGGCGCGCTGGCATGCGCGGCCGTTGTGGCGGCGGGTGCAGCAGCGCCTGTGGGGCTGGCTCGACCGGGTGGTGGCCAACCTGTTGGATCGCCGAAACTAGCGTCGTATATCGCCTTCTGGCAAAGCGGACTATCGTGCAGGGACTGTTCCCAGACAACCGAAGGAGTGGATGCGATGACGGCGAAGAAGATTCTCATGCTGGTGGGCGATTACGTCGAGGACTACGAGGTCATGGTGCCATTCCAGGCCCTGGCCATGGTCGGCCATACCGTCCATGCCGTGTGCCCGGAGAAGATTGCCGGGCAGACGGTGCGCACGGCGATCCACGATTTCGAGGGCGAGCAGACCTACAGCGAGAAGCCGGGACACAATTTCGCCCTGAACTACGACTTCGTCCAGGTGCGCGCCGAAAGCTACGACGCGTTGCTGATTCCCGGTGGCCGCGCCCCAGAGTACCTGCGCCTGAACGACAAGGTGCTGGAGCTGGTCAAGGCCTTCGACGAGGCTGGTAAGCCGATCGCGGCGGTGTGCCATGGGGCCCAGTTGCTGGCGGCGGCAGGTGTGCTCGAAGGGCGTGAGTGCAGCGCGTATCCCGCCTGTGCGCCCGAGGTACGGTTGGCGGGTGGGCGGTTCATCGATATCGCGGTGGACCAGGCCCACGTGGACGGTAACCTGGTGACGGCACCGGCCTGGCCTGCGCATCCGGCGTGGCTGGCGGCGTTCTTGGAAGTGCTGGGCACCCGTATCTCCTGACTGACACGCTGAACTGTAGGAGCGGCCTCGTGCCGCGAAAGGGCCGCAAAGCGGCCCCAGGATTTCAGCGTGCATGCAAAGATCGCCGGGGCCGCTTTGCGGCCCTTTCGCGGCACGAGGCCGCTCCTACAGGGATCGAGCACTTGTAGCGGTCATGGAGAAATACCTGTCGCGCAGGGGAAAGGCCGCAGGGCAGGGTGGGTGCTAGGGTGGACCTCAGTCATAGCCATCGACAGGACGACCGCCCCGCATGGAAATCCGCTTGCTCCATGGCGCCGCCATCGCGCCTTACATCGATGATCTCGCGCACCTGCGTCTGACGCTGTTTCGCGAGTTTCCCTATCTCCTGGACAGCTCCCTGAGCCACCAGGCCGATTACCTGGCCAGCTACGCCGAGTCCGGCCGCAGCCTGGTGGTGCTGGCGCTGGACGGCGACCAGGTGGTGGGCGCCGCCACCGGCCTGCCGCTGGTGGATGTCGATCCCGAGTTGCAGCAACCGTTCCTCGCCCAGGGGCGCGACCCGGCCTCGGTCTACTACTTCGGCGAGTCGGTGCTTTTGCCGGCGTACCGTGGACAGGGACTTGGCGTGCGCTTTTTCATCGAGCGCGAGTCCTATGCGCACAAGCTGGCCGAGTTCGACTGCTGCGCGTTCTGTGCGGTGGAGCGTCCCTCCGGTCACCCACGGCGCCCGGCGGATTACAAGCCATTGCAGGGTTTCTGGCGCAACCGCGGCTTTCTGCACGAGCCGTCGCTACGCACTGCCTACCGTTGGCGGGACCTCGACGAGCAGGCGCAGTCGGCGAAGATCATGTCGTTCTGGCTCAAGGCGCTGCCTGCTTGACAATCGAGGGCTGTGAAACGACAACGGCCCCATCGAGGGACAAGCCCGGCCCCCACACGTCAGCGTGGGAGCGGGCTTGCCCCGCGATGGGGCCGCCGCTGTTACAGCAGGAGGCTTACTTTACTTCAACCGCCAGGCTCTCGGCGATCTTGCCCTGCCACAGCGCGGGACCGGTGATGTGCACCGACTCGCCCTTGCTGTCCACCGCGACGGTGACCGGCATGTCCTTCACGTCGAACTCGTAGATCGCTTCCATGCCCAGCTCGGCGAAGGCCAGTACCTTCGACTTGCGGATGGCCTGGGCCACCAGGTAGGCGGCGCCGCCGACGGCCATCAGGTACACGGCCTTGTTGTCCTTGATCGCCTCGATGGCGGTCGGGCCACGCTCGGACTTGCCGATCATGCCCAGCAGGCCGGTCTGTTCGAGGATCTGGCGGGTGAACTTGTCCATGCGGGTGGCGGTGGTCGGACCGGCCGGGCCTACCACTTCGTCACCGACCGGATCGACCGGGCCGACGTAGTAGATGAAGCGGCCCTTGAGGTCGACCGGCAGCTCTTCGCCGCGGTTGAGCATCTCGACCATGCGCTTGTGCGCGGCGTCGCGACCGGTGAGCATCTTGCCGTTGAGCAGGATGGTCTCGCCCGGCTTCCAGCTGGCGACTTCTTCCGGGGTGATGTCGTCGAGGTTGACGCGACGGGCGCTCGGGCCGGCTTCCCAGACGATTTCCGGGTAGGCGTCCAGCGACGGCGCTTCCAGCTCGGCCGGGCCGGAACCGTCGAGTACGAAGTGGGCGTGACGGGTGGCGGCGCAGTTGGGGATCATGCACACCGGCAGCGACGCGGCGTGGGTCGGATAGTCCATGATCTTGACGTCGAGCACGGTGGTCAGGCCGCCCAGGCCCTGGGCGCCGATGCCCAGCTGGTTGACCTTGTCGAACAGCTCCAGGCGGATTTCCTCGAGGCGGTTCTGCGGGCCACGGGCCTTCAGCTCATGGATGTCGATGGACTCCATCAACACTTCCTTGGCCATGACCGCGGCCTTCTCGGCGGTGCCGCCGATGCCGATGCCTAGCATGCCAGGCGGGCACCAGCCGGCGCCCATGGTCGGGACGGTCTTCAGCACCCAGTCGACGATCGAGTCGGACGGGTTGAGCATGGCCATCTTCGACTTGTTCTCCGAGCCGCCGCCCTTGGCTGCGACATCCACCTCGACCTTGTTGCCAGGGACGATCGAGTAGTGGATCACGGCCGGGGTGTTGTCCTTGGTGTTCTTGCGGGCACCGGCCGGGTCGGCCAGGATCGAGGCGCGCAGGACGTTCTCGGGCAGGTTGTAGGCGCGGCGCACACCTTCGTTGATCATGTCGTCGACGCTCAGGGTGGCGCCGTCCCAGCGTACGTCCATGCCGACGCGGATGAACACGGTGACGATACCGGTGTCCTGGCAGATCGGGCGGTGGCCGGTGGCGCACATGCGCGAGTTGATCAGGATCTGGGCGATCGAGTCACGCGCGGCTGGCGACTCTTCACGCAGGTAGGCTTCGTGCATCGCCTGGATGAAGTCGACGGGGTGGTAGTACGAGATGAATTGCAGGGCGTCGGCGACGCTCTGAATCAGGTCGTCTTGCTTGATCACGGTCATGCAGCGCGCTCCTCTTAAAGACGGGAACATTCGAAAAGGCATTCCGACAATGCACACCTGTATGTCAGGAACGCCTGGCAAGGCGCCGGCTGGTCGGGCCGGCACAAAAAGGCGCGGCAGTATACCGTGCCGCGCCTTCGGAAACACCTGCACGTGGTCTGGACCAAGGTCGGCAGGGAAAGGGCATCCTTTTTGCTGATGACGTGAGCGTTGCAATGCAGTTCAATGAGATCAGCGTAATGTTGACCGGGGCTGCCTTGCAGCCCTTCGCGGGTAAACCCGCTCCCACAGGGCCATGCATTTCCCCTGTGGGAGCGGGTTTACCCGCGAAGGGCCGCAGAGCGGCCCCAATCGCTTGTACTTGGAGATGAACTGACATGCCAGAAGTTTGCGTGGGCGAGCGCCGCTGGGCGGTGCCGGCCGGCAGCAACCTGCTCGATGCGCTCAACGACGCCGGTTGCACCGTGCCCTACAGCTGCCGCGCCGGTAGCTGCCACGCCTGCCTGGTGCGCTGCCTGGAGGGTGTCCCCACCGACGCGAAACCCGAGGCATTGGCGGCGGACAAGCGTGAGCAGGGCTGGCGCCTGGCCTGCCAGTGCGCGGTCGCCAGTGACTTGCGGGTGGCGCTGTTCGACCCCCGAAACGATGGCCTGCCGGCCACGGTGATCGGCCTGGACTGGTTCGCCGATGTGCTGCGCCTGAGGCTGCAACCGGAGCGGCCATTGCGCTACCAGGCCGGGCAACACCTGGTGTTGTGGAGCGGCAGCGTTGCGCGGCCCTATTCGCTGGCGAGCCTGCCGGGCGAGGACGACTTCCTCGAGTTTCACCTGGATTGCCACCGTCCCGGAGCGTTCTGCGACCAGGCAAGGCAGCTTCGCCTGGGGGAAGTGCTGAGGCTCGGCGAACTGCGCGGCGGTGCGTTGCACTATGACCCGGACTGGCAGGCGCGGCCGCTCTGGCTGCTGGCGGCGGGCACCGGGCTGGCACCGTTGTGGGGCATCCTGCGCGAGGCGTTGCGACAGGGGCACCAGGGGGAAATTCGGGTGCTGCACGTGGCACACACCGCTGAGGGGCACTATCTGGCGCAGTCGTTACAGGCGCTGGACGGAGTGACGGTCGAATGGGTGTTGGCGGCGCAGCTGGATGAAGCGCTGGCTGGGTTGAAACTGATGTCGCGTCAGACCATGGCGCTGGTGTGCGGGTCGCCTGGGAGCGTGGAGCGCTTTGCCCGACGGCTGTTCATTGCTGGGGTGCCACGTAGTCAGATATTTGCGGACGTATTTACCGAGCATGTTTGAGGGCTGAAAAGCATCGCGGGGCAAGGTGAACTGGTCAAGTAATTTTGGACACCGGTTAAGGTTCATGCCGCTGCCTTGAGCTTTTCCTCCATGGCTACTGGCGTTTCATAGCCGTTGTAGCTGTGGAGGCGCTTGAGGTTGTAGCGCATCAGATAAGCCTGGATATCCACTCGTGCCTGCGCTTCGGTCTCGTAACCCTCTGCCGGCACCCATTCTGATTTCAATGCTCCGAAGAATCGCTCCATGGCAGCGTTATCCCAGCATTGGCCTCGATGGCTCATGCTCTGGTTCAAGTTGTACTCATCGAGCGCGGCTCTGAATTTATGGCTGGTGTACTGACAGCCCTGGTCTGAATGAAACATTACGCCCGCCGGCCTACCCCGCGATTCAGCGGCCATGCGCAGGGCGTTACAAGCTAAGTTGGCATCTGCAATCATCGAGAATGCCCAACCCACTACGCGACGGGCATAGAGGTCAATCACGGCGGCTAGGTACAGCCAGCGCCTGCCAACCTGGATATAGGTCACATCGCCACACCAAACCTCATTGATCGCCGAAACCTTGAAATTGCGCTTCAGCTGATTCTCGGCGATCAACGCTTCTGCCCCTGATGACCGATAGCGGTGCGGCCTGCGCTGTTTGCACTTCAGGCCAGCTTCACGCATTAGCGCACGCACCTTGTATCGTCCTATTTCATGGCCTTCGTGCCGCAATTCCTGCGCCAGGGTTCGCGAGCCAGAAGCACTTCGCGATGCGTTGAAGTGCTTGATTACCAGCAGGCGTAGCGCATCTCTTGCCGGGTTTTCACGTCCTTGCCGTTTGCGCCACGCATAGAAACTGCTGCGCTTAACCCCAAGCACGCGGCAGCAGTCGACAACAGGGTATTGCTCACTCAGCTCGTTGATCAGCGAGAACGATCTTTGGAGTCCCGAAGCAGGAGAGCACTGGCCTTTTTTAGGATTTCGATATCCCGATCCTTTTGCCGAACCAGCGCTTCGAGTTCTTCAATTCGTTGCTGCTCGGGTGTGATCGCTTTGGCTCCAGCAGGAACCTTACCGGCTCTCTCTTCACGCACCTGATCAACCCAGCGGCGAAGCGCGGTAGGGCCCAGCCCAAGGGCTGCACAGACCTCAGGAACTGACTGCCCACCATCCAGCACCATTTCGGCAGCTTGGACTTTGTATTCTCTTGAATAAGATTTACGCACTGATTTTGCCTCCAATTGGGCGCCATCATAGCGCCCGATGAAGGTGTCCAAAATCATTAGGCCAGTTCAAGCCCGCTCCCACAAGTGCCGAGGGGATCGGCGTGGGAGCGGGCTTGCCCCGCGATAGGGACTGCCGAGGGATCAACCAACCAGCGGATCACCCACGTGCAGGATCTTCATGCCATTGGTGCCACCGATGGTGTGGTAGCTGTCGCCCTTGGTCAGGATCACCCAGTCACCTTGTTCGACCAGGCCGCGCTTGAGCAGCTCGTCGACCGCCGCCTGGCTCACCTTGTCGGCCGGCAGCGAGGCCGGGTCGAAGGCAATCGGGTAGACGCCGCGGAACATGTTGGCACGGGCCTGGGTGGCGCGGTGCGGCGACAGGGCGAAGATCGGCACGTGCGAACGCAGGCGCGACATGATCAGCGGGGTGTAGCCACTTTCGGTGAGGGCAATGATCGCCTTGACGCCGGGGAAGTGGTTGGCGGTGTACATCGCCGCCAGGGCGATGGACTCGTCGCAGCGCTCGAAGGTGGTGTGCAGGCGGTGGCTGGACTTCTGGCTGGTCGGGTGCTTCTCGGCGCCCGAGCAGATACGGGCCATGGCCTGTACGGCTTCGATCGGGTAGGCACCGGCGGCGCTTTCGGCCGACAGCATCACCGCGTCGGTGTTGTCGAGCACGGCGTTGGCCACGTCGGACACTTCGGCGCGGGTCGGCATCGGGTTCTGGATCATCGACTCCATCATCTGGGTCGCCACGATCACTGCCTTGTTGTTGCGGCGGGCGTGCTGGATGATCTTCTTCTGGATGGCGATCAGCTCGGCGTCGCCGATTTCCACGCCCAGGTCGCCACGGGCAACCATGACGGCGTCGGAAGCGAGGATCAGCTGGTCGAGGGTCTCGTCATCGGCCACGGCTTCGGCGCGTTCGATCTTGGCCACCAGCCAGGCGCTGCCGCCGGCTTCGTCACGCAGCTTGCGCGCGTATTCCATGTCGCTGGCGTCACGCGGGAACGATACGGCCAGGTAGTCTAGGTCCATTTCCGCGGCCAGCTTGATGTCGGCCTTGTCTTTTTCGGTCAGGGCCGGCGCGGTCAGGCCGCCACCTTTGCGGTTGATGCCTTTGTGGTCGGACAGCGGGCCACCGATGATCACCACGCAGTGCAGGGCATCGGCGGTGGCGGTTTCGACGCGCATGACCACACGGCCGTCGTCGAGCAGCAGTTCGTCACCGACGCCGCAGTCCTTGACCAGGTCGGGGTAGTCGATGCCGACGATGTCCTGGTTGCCTTCGGTCAGTGGGTGGGCGGTGGAGAAGGTGAACTTGTCACCGACTTTCAGTTCGATGCGCTTGTTGGCGAACTTGGCGATGCGGATCTTCGGACCCTGCAAGTCGCCCAGCAGCGCGACATGGCGGCCGTTCTTGGCGGCGATGTCACGGATCAGGCGGGCGCGGGCCTTGTGCTCGTCCGGGGTGCCGTGGGAGAAGTTCAGGCGTGCCACGTCCAGGCCGGCGAGGATCAGCTGTTCGATCACTTCCGGCGAATTGCTGGCGGGGCCAAGGGTGGCGACGATTTTGGTACGGCGGATGGTCATGCACAGACTCCTATAGTGAAGCGCAGCGAAAGGCTACTCCTCAATTGCGCTGTAGTCATTGTTCCGTTGCACTACCCGCACACGAAGCAGGGTTGCGTTTGAACGGTACGGGTATGCTTGCAAATGGCGGTGAAGATTTGCCGTGAAAGGCCGATACACTGCCCATCAAAGGAGAATTTCCATGCGCACCCTGATCGTTTTGACCATGGCGGCCAGTGTCGTCGGCTGCACCCGCTGGTCCATGGACCACCACTTGAACAATGCCTATCGCGCCTACGACCGTGGCGATTGCGCGAAAGTCATGCTGGAGCTGTCGCAGGTCGACCGCACCAGCCGCGCCCGACCGTTCATCCACCCGGAGGTGTCGCTGCTGCGTGGCCAGTGCCTGGAGCGGCAGAAGCTCTTCGTCGACGCGGCGCAGACCTACCAGTACCTGATCCAGCAGTACCCGCGCAACGAGTACGCCTACCGCGCCCAGGCCCGCCTGCAGACGCTGGAAAAGCTCGGGCACCTGCGCGGCAGCGAGGCGACGGTGGCGAGTCCCGTGAACACTACACCTTGGCGTTAATCCCAATGTGTCGATGATTTCATGTAGTCCGTCCGTCGGACTGGGCTAATCTGTTAGAGAGTCGTAACGTTCATCGCCAGTACCTTGTCTTCCTGGCCCCAGGTACAGGATTTCACTGCGATCATGTTTATCGAGCGACACATACAACGTCATCAGCTGCCTTGCGTGCTCAAGGTGTTCAACCGCTGCACCGACCAGCAGATCGGCTATCTGGGCAACGCCTCGGAAGACGGCCTGATGCTGATCAGCCAGTTGCCGGTGCTGGTGGGGCCGGATTTCGAGCTGCAGCTACGGGTGCCCCTCGCCGGTGGCGGCCTGCAGTTCATCAACCTGACCGCCAGTTGCCTGTGGTGCCGCGAGGATGAGACGCCGGGGCATTTCGATGCCGGCTTCATGCTGCTGCAGGCACCGCAGGAATACGATGAATTCGTTCGCTCCCTTCGCGATTTCTTCAGCTTCAGGCCCATGAACGCCTCCGCCTGAGGCTGGCCCCGCCCTCGTACATGCCGCTAGACTCTGGTCGACCTTGATACAGGAAGACCCCGTGAGCTCCAGCATTTTCTGGCACGACTACGAAACCACCGGCATCAATCCGCGTAGCGACCGCCCGCTGCAGGTGGCCGGCGTGCGCACCGACCTCGACCTCAACGAGATCGAGGCGCCGATCAGCCTCTACTGCCGCCCCTCTGACGATATCTTGCCGCATCCGGCGGCCTGCCTGGTGACTGGCATCACCCCTCGGCAACTGGCCGACCAGGGCCTGTGCGAAGCCGAGTTCATGACCCGGGTGCACGATCAACTGGCTCGCCCCGGCACCTGCGCTGCAGGCTACAACACCTTGCGGTTCGACGATGAGGTCACCCGCTACAGCCTCTACCGCAACTTCTTCGACCCCTACGCCCGGGAATGGCAGGGCGGAAACAGCCGCTGGGACCTGATTGACGTGGTCCGCACCGCCTATGCGCTGCGCCCCGAGGGGATCGTCTGGCCACAGCAGGACGGGCGTACCAGCCTGCGCCTGGAACTGCTGAGCAAGGCCAATGGCATCGACCACGGCCATGCCCACGAGGCGCTTTCCGACGTGCGGGCGACCGTTGCCCTGGCCCGCTTGATCCGCGAGAAACAGCCGCGGTTGTATGACTGGTTGTTCCAGTTGCGCAGCAAACACAAGGTCATGGAACAGGTTCGGCTGTTGCAACCGCTGGTTCATGTATCCGGGCGTTTCTCGGCTCAGCGCAACTATATCGGCGTGGTACTGCCTTTGGCCTGGCATCCGCGCAACCGCAACGCGCTGATTGTCTGCGACTTGCAACAAGATGCTTCGCCGCTGCTCCATGAAAGTGCAGAGGCATTGCGCCAGCGCCTGTATACGCGGCACGAAGACATGGCCCAGGGCGAACTACCGGTACCGCTGAAGTTGGTGCATATCAATCGCTGCCCGGTATTGGCGCCACTGTCGGTATTGCGCCCGGCCGACCAACAGCGCCTGGGGCTCGAGTTGTCGGCATTGCAGGTACAGGCGGAGCAGTTGGCCAACCAGCAGGCCGTTTGGGGAGACAAGCTGGACATCATTTATCAGGAAGAAGGCTTTGCCCCCAGCGAAGACCCGGAGCAACAGTTGTATGACGGTTTTCTTGGCGATCGCGACAAGCGCCTGAGCGAACAAGTACGGCGTGTGGATCCGGCGCAATTGGCGCATGGACAATGGATGTTCGATGATCCGCGGCTGCCTGAACTGCTGTTCCGCTATCGCGCGCGAAACTTTTCCGACACCCTTGATGAACAAGACCGCGCACGTTGGCATGCGTTCTGTCAGCAGCGTCTTACAGATCCTACTTACGGTGCGCCTAATACCGTGGCGGACTTCGAGCAGGCATGCCAGAGCAGTTGGGCCGATGCCAGCGAAGCGGGACGGCAGGTGCTGGAGGCCTGGCAAGCCCATGTCCGGCAACTGAAAGTGCAGTACCAGCTTTGAAATGTGCAGATAAACAAAAAACGCCGGCAAGTGCCGGCGTTTTTCATGTTGAAACCAATGCGCCTGATAAGCGAATCAGTCCAGCAGGGTTGCCCAGCTTTCAACGACGTCGCCGCCCCACTTGGCTTTCCACTCTTTCAGGGTCTTGTGGTTGCCACCTTTGGTTTCAATAACCTCGCCGTTGTGCGGGTTCTTGTATTGCTTGACCTTGCGTGCACGCTTGGTGCCGGTGGTCTTGACTGCGCCGCGCGGGGCTTTGCTCAGCTTGCTTTCCGGATCGAGCAGGGCGATCACGTCACGCAGCGACTTGCCGTTTTCGGCCATCAGCTCGCGCAGTTTCTTTTCGAACTCCAGTTCTTTTTGCAGCTTGCCGTCTTGCGACAGGTTGGCCAGGCGGGCTTGAAGTTCCTTGATGGCTTCTTCGGTGGCGCGGTATTCGTTGATCAGGGACATGATGTGTTCCTTAATGCATGTTCAGAGAGAGACAGTGGGGGCAATAATAGACAGGCGAAACTCTCAAGTAAACAAATTAATATTGATCACGCATTTAATAGTAGGCACTGACTGCGCAGTCATTAGGTTAAGAAAAATTTACAATTTGTCTGGGGCGCTGGCTATTTCCCCTTGGGAAGAAGGGAATAGGGCTGTACGACTGGGTCCTTGAGCCAGGTGGCGCGGGGGTGTAGATGCTTACTGCGTTTTTCCCGGCAGGTCGCTAGAATATGCGCCTTTGCGAAGTTCTGGAGTCTCCCTCATGCGCACCTATCGACTGGTGATTGCCTGCCCCGACCGCGTCGGTATCGTGGCAAAAGTCAGTAATTTCCTGGCCCTCTACAATGGCTGGATCAACGAAGCCAGCCACCACTCCGACGAGCAGAGCGGTTGGTTCTTCATGCGCCATGAGATCCGCGCCGAGTCCCTGCCGTTCGGTATCGAGGCTTTCCGCGAGGCGTTCGCCCCGATCGCCGAAGAGTTCTCCATGACCTGGCGGATCACCGACTCGGCGCAGAAGAAGCGCGTGGTGCTGATGGCCAGCCGTGAGTCGCACTGCCTGGCCGACTTGCTGCACCGCTGGCACACCGACGAGCTGGACTGCGAGATTCCCTGCGTGATCTCCAACCACAATGACCTGCGCAGCATGGTCGAGTGGCACGGCATTCCGTTCCACCATGTGCCGGTCGATCCGAAGGACAAGCAGCCGGCATTCGCCGAGGTCTCGCGCCTGGTCGCCGAGTACGGCGCCGACGCCGTGGTGCTGGCGCGCTACATGCAGATCCTGCCGCCGCAGCTGTGCCAGGCATACGCTGAAAAAGTCATCAATATCCACCACAGCTTCCTGCCGTCGTTCGTGGGGGCCAAGCCGTACCACCAGGCGGCGCTGCGCGGCGTGAAGCTGATCGGCGCGACCTGCCACTACGTGACCGAGGAGCTGGACGCCGGCCCGATCATCGAGCAGGACGTGGTGCGTGTCAGCCACGCCGACAGCATCGAGGACATGGTGCGCTTCGGCCGTGACGTGGAGAAGATGGTCCTGGCCCGTGGCCTGCGCTACCACCTGGAAGACCGCGTGCTGGTGCACGGCAACAAGACCGTGGTGTTCAACTGAGTCGAGGGCCCTGGCATGGCAGACCCACGTGACAAGGCCGGCGCCTCGGCGCCACCCACCTTGGGCGAAGGCTGCCTGGCTCGCTTCGACCCCGAGGCGTTGAGCGATGAGGACGGCACCGAGTTTCCCGGTGCCGCCGAGCTTTGGGGGCGCCTCAACCCGTCTGGCGACGACGCTCCAGTCGCGGATGTGCCAGCAGGTACAGGAGCACCGGCCCACCCGCCAGCAGATAGAAGTAATAGGTAACCGCGCGCCAGATCAGGATCGCCGCGGCCGCCGTCGAACTGCCCACCAGTGGTGACAGCAAGGTCGCCGAGGTCAGCTCCGCCGCGCCGGCACCGCCCGGCAACAGGCTGAACTGCCCGGCACTGAGCGAGAGCATCTGCACCAGGAAACTGGCAATCCACCCCAGGTCCACCCCCAACCCCCGCAATGCCAGATATAGCACGCTGTAGCGCAGGCACCAGTGTGCGCAGGTGAGGATGAACACCAGCGCCAGCGTACGCCGGGGCATGCGCCAGGTATCGGCCAGGGCATGGACAAAGCGCAGCAGCTTACGTGCCCAGCGTCGTCGGCGTGCTGGCGCCATGCCCAGGCGATGCAACAACCGGCCGTTGCCACGCATCACCCGGCGTCGATAGCGAAGCAGCAGGAAGATCCCCGCAAGTGTGGCACACAGCAGCAGGGCGCTGCCCAGCAGCATCTGCGCCTGGCTGTGGCCAAGGTGGTGGAACAGGGCGTAGGCGGCAATCGACAGCATCGCGCAGAAGAAGAACAGCAGGTCATTCAACTGGTCCATGGCGAACACCGCGCCACTGCGCGATGGCGCGATGCGCTCGCGGGCCAGCAGTGTCATCAGGGTCAACGGGCCACCGCTGCCGCCGGGCGTGGTGCAGATGGCAAACTCGGTAGCCATCACCACGCCCAGGCTGTGCATCCGTCCCACCCGTGCGCCCTGGTCACCCAGCAGCAGGCGCAGACGGGCGGCATTGAGAATCCAGCACAGCAGGATCATGGCCAGCAACAGCAGCAGCAACCCGGGTTCGAAGGCGCGCAGGCGCGGGAGCAGGTCGCTGCCGCCGAACAGGGCGGGTACCAGCCCCGCCAGCAGCAGTGCCAGGGCCAGCCAGCCCAGGCGCTTCATGGGGCGGCCTGGCGCGCCAGCCAGGCCGACTTGGTCAGTGGCTCACGGCCTTGGGCCAGCAACTGGTGCAGGGTGTCGAGCCAGTAATTGCGTGCGCTGGCGTGGCGCATGTCGACCGGGTGCAGGCCCAGGCGCAGGGTGTCGGCTTCGCGCCAGCGGCGGCATTGCCAGTCGCTGACCACCCTCGACAGGCCGCGGCGCCAGGCGCTGCGGGCGCTCCACACCAGTCCTGGGGCATCGAAGGCGGTGAAGTCCGGCAGCCGGTACAAGTGACGTGGAGAGCTGGTATAGCGCAGTGGCAACTGTCGCAAAGCCTGGCGGGTGCCTTCGCTCATCAGCCAGGCGGGGGCGACGAAGCCTGCCACCGGCCAGCCCTGTCGTTTGAACACTGCCAGCCCGGCTTGCAGGCGCAGCAGGGCGTCTGCCTGGTCCAGCCCATGGAACTCGCCCTCGTGGGTATAGATCCGGCGCATGAAATATTCGCCCGGTCCGCGCGGTGGCGGGCCATCGTCGGCGTGGTAGTAGCCATGCAGGGCCAGCTCGTCGCCCTGGGCCAGGCGCCGCTCGAGCAGGCGGCAGAAGGTGGGTGAACGGGTCAGCGGGTTGCGATGGTGGAAGTCCGGTACCACCAGCCAAGTCATCGGCACGCCACCGAGTTCGTCGATGGCCTGGACGAAGGGCTGGTAGTCCGGCCAGGTTTCGGGCGAGATATCGTGCAGCACCAGCATCAGGCTGCGCGTGTCGGCTCGGCCCTCAGCCATGGGCGCGCACCGGCAGCGGGTGGCCGAGCACTGCCTGGTAATGCTGGAGCAGACCGTTGACGACGCTGTCCCAGCTGTAGTGGCGCTCCACGTGTTGACGGGCGTGGCGGCCGAGCTCGCGCACACCGTTGTCGAAGACCTCGCGCACGGCTTCGGCCATGGCCTGGCCATTGTTGGGCGGACACAGGCGGCCGCAGCGTTCGTCGACGATTTCGCTGAATGCGCCGGCGCGCACGGCCACCACGGGCGTGGCGCTGGCCATGGCTTCGAGGATCACCAGGCCGAAGGTTTCCTGGTCGCCGGCGTGCACCAGCAGGTCGGCACTGGCCAGCAGCCGGGCGACCTCCTGGGGCGGGCGGAAGTGGTCGATCACGCTGACGTTGTCCGGCACGCTGGCCGGCATGTTCGAGCCCACCAGCAGCAGGTGGTAGGGCTGGCCGAGTGCGTGCATGCAATCGAGCAGCACCGGCAGGTTCTTTTCCCGTGAGCCGCGGCCGGCGAACACCAGCAGGCGGCTGGTATCGGCGATGCCCAGCTCGGCGCGCAGGCCGGGGTCGTACCTTTCTGGGTTGAACAGCGCCAGGTCCACGCCCAGGCGCTGCACGTGCACGTTCTCCACGCCCAGCCGGCGCAGCTTGTCGGCCATCACCTGGCTGGGTGCCAGGACCCGGTCGAAATGCCCGTATAGCTTGCTGACATAGGCCTCGACATTGGGGGTGAACCAGTTGCCCATGCGATTGCTCACCAGCAAGGGCAGGTCGGAGTGATAGAAGCCTATTACCGGGACATCGAGCTTGCGCCGCGCTTCAAGGGCCGCCCAGGCGGTGAGGTAGGGGTCGCCGACCTCGATCAGGTCGGGCTGCAGGCGGCGCAGTTCCTTGCACCAGGGCGCCAGGCGCACCGGGAAGCGGTAGCCGTTGCCGAAGGGCAGGGGCGGGGCAGGCACGTGGTAGACACCGTCGACTTGGCTGGCATTGGCACCGGGAATCAACAGGCTGTGGCGAACGCCGGGCATGGCGTCGAGGCGGCGGTGTTTGGCATCAAGATAGGTCCGCACGCCGCCGCTGGCCGGGGCGTAGAACATGGTGATGTCGGCGATGTGCACGATCAGCATCCCTCCGGGATCGTCCTCGGGTGTGTCATTCGGCGGTAATGATCCGGCGATGACGCGCCTGAGGGTTGACCTACCTGAAGGATAGTTTGTTCGATCGCCGAGGGTGGAGTACGGGTGAATGGCGTTGCGCCCTTCGCTGGCAAGCCCGCTCCCACAGGGCCGGCAGAGATCCTGTGGGAGCGGGCTTGCCCGCGAATCAGGCGACGCGTTTGCTCAGGTCAGATGCGGAAGCTGCCGACCAGTTGCTTGAGGCGGCCGGCCTGCTGTTCGAGGTCCGAGCAGGCGCGCAGGGTGGCCTGCAGGTTCTCGACGCCTTCCTGGTTGAGCATGTTGATCTCGTTGATGTCCATGTTGATCGAGTCGACCACGGCGGTCTGCTCTTCGGTGGCGGTGGCCACCGACTGGTTCATGCCGTCGATCTCGCCGATGCGCTGGGTGACGCTGCCCAGGCGTTCGCCGGCCTGGTTGGCGATGTCCATGCTGTCCTGGCTGTGGCGCTGGCTCTGGCCCATGGTGTCGACCGACTCGCGGGCGCCGACCTGCAGCTCCTCGATCATCTTCTGTACCTGCTGCGCCGACTCTTGGGTGCGGTGCGCCAGGTTGCGCACCTCGTCGGCGACCACGGCGAAGCCACGCCCGGCCTCACCGGCGCGGGCGGCCTCGATGGCGGCGTTGAGGGCAAGCAGGTTGGTCTGCTGGGAAATGCTGGTGATCACCTCGAGGATCTGGCCGATGTTGACGGTCTTGTTGTTCAGCGTCTCGATATGCTCGCTGGAGGTGACGATCAGGTCCGACAGGCGGTTCATCGCATCGATGTTGCGCTGCACCACCTGCTGGCCTTCCTCGGCCAGCAGCCGCGCCGAGCTGGCATGCTGCGAGGCCTGGGCGGCGTTGCCGGCAATCTCCTGGGCAGCGGCGCCGAGCTGGTTGATTGCGGCGGCGACACTGTTGGTGCGGTTGGACTGCTCGTCGGAGTTGCTCATCGACGAGTTCGAGGCGCTGATCACCCGCAGTGCCACTTCGTTGACCTGCTCGGTGGCCGAGGACACTTCGCGGATCGAACCGTGGATGCGCTCGACGAAGCGGTTGAAGGCGGTACCGAGGATACCGAACTCGTCGTGGTTGTGGATTTCCAGGCGGCGGGTCAAGTCGCCTTCACCCTCGGCGATGTTCGACATGGCGCGGGTCATGGTGTGCAGCGGCTGCATCAGCACGCGGATCAGCAGGCCGAGCAGGGCGATGATGATCACCACTGCCACCAGCGTGGCGATCACCGCCGAAGTGCGGAAGGTGCTGAGCATCGAGAAGGCCTTGTCCTTGTCCACCGACAGGCCGATGTACCAGTTGGCCGAAGGCAGGCCCTTGACCGGAGTGAAGGTCAGCAGGCGGGTTTCGCCGTTGAGCGTCACTTCGGTCAGGTTGCTGGACAGCCTCGGCGTGTTCTGCGGGAACAGGTCCGACAGCGTCTTCATCACCAGGTTCTTGTCCGGGTGCACCAGGATCTTGCCCTGGTCGTTGACCAGGAAGGCGTAGCCCATGCCGCCGAAGTTCAGCGAGTTGATGATCTGCACCAGGCCGTCCAGGGCCAGGTCGCCGCCGACCACGCCGACCGAACGCGAGGCGGTGCTGATGATCGAGATGACCAGCTCGTTGGTGGCCATGTCAATGTAGGGTTCGGTGAGGATCGGGCCGTTGGCGTTCAGGCCGTCCTTGTACCAGGGGCGCACGCGCGGGTCGTAGCCGTCAGGCATCTTGGTGTCCGGGCGCACGGTGAAGGTGCCGTCGGGCTGGCCCAGGTAGATGGTCTGGAAGCTCGAGGTCAGCGCGTTCTGGCCCAGCAGGGTGCCGGTGTTCTGTGGGTACTGGGCAATGTTCTGGGCGACGTTCTCGACCAGCTTGATGCGCCCTTCGAACAGGTTGCGGATATTGGTGGAGGTGGACTCGCCCATCTCAGCCAGGTAGTTCTCCAGGTCTTCGCGAATGGCGTTACGCTGGAGGTAATCGTTGTACAGGGTGAATAGGCTGAAGGCGAGTATCACGATCAGTGATGCCGCCAGAAGAATCTTGTGGCTGAAACGAAGGCTTTTATTCATAACGTGATCGTGTCCGCTAAGGTTTTTTATCGGGTCGTTCGCACAAAGCACGGCTGGAAAACAGTGCAACAATTCCCGTGGGTCCTTTTCGGGTTGTTACTGTCTTTCTGGGTAGAATCATTTTGAAATATCGGCTGTCACGCGGCGGAACTTGAGCAGGGGATGAAAGAAGATGTCAGATTCCTTACGAATGGTAGTAGGAGCGGGTCCTGATGGTCAGCCGGTATTCCAGTCCATGCGCCTGGCCAACCGGCATGGCCTGGTGGCCGGGGCAACCGGCACCGGCAAGACGGTCACCCTGCAACACCTGGCCGAGCTGTTCAGCGATGCCGGGGTCGCGGTATTCGCCGCGGATGTGAAGGGCGACCTGTGCGGCCTCGGCGCGGCCGGGGCGCCCCAGGGCAAGGTGGCCGAGCGGATCGCCGGCATGCCCTGGCTGAACCACAAGCCCCAGGCTTATCCGGTAAGTCTTTGGGATATCGCGGGGCAATCGGGGCATCCCTTGCGCACCACCCTGAGCGAAATGGGACCGTTGCTGCTGGGCAATCTGCTGGAGCTCACCGACAGCCAGCAGGCCGCCTTGTATGCGGCGTTCAAGGTGGCTGACCGCGAAGGCCTGCTGCTGCTCGACCTGAAAGACCTCAAGGCCCTGCTCGCGCACCTGAAGGACAATCCCCAGCTGCTGGGCGAGGACAGCGCCTTGATGACCAGCGCCTCCACGCAGGCCTTGCTGCGCCGCCTGGCGACCCTGGAGCAGCAGGGCGCCGAGGCGCTGTTCGGCGAGCCGGCGCTGCAACTGGAGGACCTGCTGCGCCCCGAAGGCGATGGTCGCGGGCGTATCCATCTGCTCGATGCCAGCCGCCTGGTGCATGACGCGCCCAAGGTCTATGCGACCTTCCTGCTGTGGCTGCTGGCCGAACTGTTCGAGCAACTGCCGGAGCGTGGCGATGCCGACAAGCCGGTGCTGGCGCTGTTCTTCGACGAAGCGCACCTGCTGTTCAACGGCACCCCCAAGGCGTTGCAAGACCGTCTGGAGCAGGTGGTGCGGCTGATCCGCTCCAAGGGTGTGGGGGTATATTTCGTCACCCAGTCACCAGGCGACCTGCCGGATGCGGTGCTGGCCCAGCTCGGGCTGCGTATCCAGCATGGCTTGCGGGCATTCACCGCCAAGGAGCAGAAGTCGCTGCGCGCCGTGGCCGATGGTTTCCGCCCCAATCCGGCGTTCGACAGCCTGGCGGTGTTGACCGAGCTGGGCATCGGTGAGGCGCTGGTCGGGACGTTGGAAGAGAAGGGCACGCCGGCCATGGTCCAGCGGGTGCTGATCGCGCCACCACAGTCGCGGATCGGGCCGTTGAGCGCAGTCGAGCGGCAGGCCCTGGTCGCGGCATCGCCGCTGGCCGGGCGCTATGACAAGCCGGTGGACCGTGAGTCGGCCTATGAAATGCTTACTCAGCGCAAGGGCGAACCGGTGGAGCCGGCGCCCCAGGCCAAGGCCGATGAGGACAGCTTCGCCGACAAGGCCGGTGAGTTCCTGCAGAGCGCGGCGGGGCAGGCCATCAAGTCGGCGGTGCGCCAGGCGGCCAACCAATTGGGGCGGCAGCTGGTGCGTGGGTTGATGGGGTCGTTGTTGGGTGGGAAGAAGCGCTAGGCCGGCATGTGCCCTATCGCGGGGCAAGCCCCACAGGTACTACGCCAACCTGTAGGAGCGGCCTTGTGTCGCGAAAGGGCCGCATAGCGGCCCCGGCAATATCAGCTTGAGGCGCAGACCTGGGGGCGCTTCGCACCCCTTTCGCGACGCAAGGCCGCTCCTACAGAAGACGGTTCCCTGCGCGACAGCGCAGCCCAAGGGCTGGACGATCTCCCACAGAGATCACGCCAGTTGAGAAATCTCAGCAAGACAGTTGCTCCCACGCATCAGGCGTCATGGGGTTGGAAGGACGGATATGAAAAAGGCGCCCTGCAAGGGGCGCCTTTTTCAGTACTGCATCAGCAATCAGCCAATGGCCTTGGTGGCTAGCCAGAACAGGCCGGCGGCCAGGCCCATCGTTGCCGGCAGGGTGAGCACCCAGGCCAGCAGGATGGTCTTCACGGTGCCGCCCTGCAGGCCGCTCTTGTTGGCGACCATGGTACCGGCGACACCCGACGACAGCACGTGGGTGGTGGACACCGGCAGGCTGAACACGTTGGCCATGCCGATGGCGCAGGCCGCGGTGATCTGTGCCGACATACCCTGGGCATAGGTCATGCCCTGCTTGCCGATCTTCTCGCCAACGGTCAGCACCACGCGCTTCCAGCCGACCATGGTGCCCAGGCCCAGGGCCAGGGCGACGGCGACGATCACCCAGAATGGTGCGTACTCGGTGGTGGCTGTCAGGTCCTTGCGCAGTTTCTCCAGGTCGGCCTTTTCACGGGCCTGCAGGCCCGGCAGTTTGCCGACCTTCTTCGCCGTGTCGTCCAGGCACAGCAGGTAGCGACGCACTTCGACGCGCTTCTCGGCGCTCAGGGCGCGGTAGTCGGTCACCCCGGCGAGCGACGATTGCAGCGCGGTGATGGTCGGCTCGGTCTGTTGCGGATTGCAGCTGAACTGTTCCGGCAGATCGCTTGCCTGCGCCTTGCCCAGCGCCAGGAACTCGCCCAGGGTCGCGGCGTTGCGCTGGTAGAACTGGCTCAGGTGCAGGGTGGCGTCGCGGGTGCGCTCGATCTGGTAGGTGGTGCTGTTCAGGTCGAGGACGAACTTGGCCGGGACGATGCCGATCAGCACCAGCATGATCAGGCCGATGCCCTTCTGGCCATCGTTGGAGCCGTGCACGAAGCTCACGCCCATGGCCGAGATCACCAGCACCAGGCGGTTCCAGAACGGCGGGTGCTTCTTGTCGTCGAGCTTGCGGCGCTGGTCCGGGGTCTTGTGCATCTTTGACAGCGGACGCCACCATTTCAGGCCGATCAGCAGCAGGGCGGCGACAGCGAAGCCGGCCATGGGCGAGAGCACCAGGGACATGCCGATGTCGATCGCCTTCTGCCAGTTGACGCCGTCGCCCAGCGGAATGTCGCTGATCAGGGCGTTGGCCAGGCCGACGCCGAGGATCGAGCCGATCAGGGTGTGCGAGCTGGAGGCCGGGATACCGAAGTACCAGGTGCCCAGGTTCCAGGTGATGGCCGCGGCCAGCAGCGAGAAGACCATGGCCAGGCCGTGGCCGGTGTTCACATTGATCAGCAGTTCGACCGGCAGCAGGTGGACGATGGCATAGGCCACCCCGACACCACCGAGCAGAACCCCGAGGAAGTTGAACACACCGGAGAAGAACACGGCCAGGTGCGGTGGCATGGCCTTGGTATAGATGACAGTGGCTACCGCGTTGGCGGTGTCATGAAAGCCATTGATGAACTCGAATGCGAGCACGAAGGTCAGAGCGAGCGTCAGGCTCACGATAACCCAGGCATCCAGTCCGCTGAATAAATCGATCATGAAGGTTGTCTGGCGGTCTTAGGGGGGGCGGATTATGCCAGAAAACCATGGCAATCGATGCACCCGCCACTGACCGATGGCAGGGGAATGACGACCCCGCACCTGCATGGCGCAGGTGAGCTTTCGCGCAAAAACGTCGTAAAAAATCGATAAATTTCAGAAAAATCAGCGATTTGAGACGATTTTCGTAGAGAGTCCGCAATTTAAACGCTTGTATGAAATTTGTGTGATTCCATTTCATATCGAGCATTTTCACCCAGGATGCCTTGCCGCAACCGTTGCTCGATAGCGGCGCCATGACATCGTGTGACTTCACTCGCCGTCGCTGCGCAGTTCCTTTTCGATCTTCTCGATTTCCTGGGCGAAGGCCTGGTCGAGAATGCTGGCGCGTTTACGCCAGGGTTTGCGTTCCGGGTCGGGTTGTGCGGCATAGGTGGTGACTTCACCACCGTAAACATCCTTGTAACGTTCGGCCTGGCGCTCGAGTTCCGCGCGCAGTTCTTCTTTCGTCACAGTAATACCTGAATAGGTTGAAGTTGGGCGTCAGCCGCTAAATACACACGCAGGATGTGGAAATTCAGCAACGCGAACACATCGTTGCACTGCAAGGACAGAGTGTGGGAGGGCGACCTGCGGCGCACCACACGACAAGCCACTGCTCAGGCAGCGGGCAGGCGTCAGGAAGGCAACGAAAGTTTGTCGATTGGATCCGTTATACAGCGCAGACAATCAACATGAGCCGATTATAGCAATCGGCAATTCGAAGGCTATCGTTCTTTACCCGCCATTGACAATAGTCCTGAAGTTATTCTTTGCGGACAGAGGGTTTGTCCGAGCGGACTGCTGAAAGTTCAAGTTGTTGTGGTAGGCAAGTTTGCCGATGGGTGTCGGAAATGAAAACGGCCTCGCTGGGAGGCGAGGCCGTTGCCTGGGACTTCTACGGTGGGTACCTGACCAGTCTCTCCAAAGAAGCCACATGTGGCAGGGGAAAGGTATAAGCAAAAGTGTCAGCGGTCAATTGCGATTATCGGCCGTTCGTTCGATAATCGAACGAGGTAGCGATTTTTTTGAGGCATGTCCATGAGCGAAGAAACCAGCGGCCCGCCAGCGAACGAGCCCGCGCGCAATACCAGCCCCACCCTGGCACCGCCGATCGTGGCGTCCGCGGCCAAGCGCATCCAGGCCTTCACCGGCGATCCGGATTTCATGACCTCCCTGGCTCGTGGCCTTGCGGTGATCCAGGCGTTCCAGGAGCGCAAGCGACACCTGACCATTGCCCAGATCAGCCACCGCACGGAAATTCCCCGGGCGGCGGTACGGCGTTGTCTGCATACGCTGATGAAGCTTGGCTACGCGACCACCGACGGGCGAACCTATTCTCTGTTGCCCAAGGTGCTGACCCTTGGCCATGCCTACCTGTCGTCCACGCCGTTGGCGGTATCGGCCCAGCCCTACCTCGACCGGATCAGCGACCAGCTCCACGAGGCGGCCAACATGGCCACGCTGGAGGGCGACGACATCCTTTATATAGCGCGCTCGGCCACGGTCGAGCGGTTGATCTCGGTCGACCTGTCGGTCGGTGGGCGGCTCCCGGCCTATTGCACGTCGATGGGCCGCATCCTGCTGGCGGCGCTGGACGACGCCAGCCTGCACGAATATCTGGAGCGGGCGGACCTCAAGGCGCGGACCAGCCGTACCCTGCACGATCCGGCATCGCTGTTCGCCTGCATCCAGCAAGTGCGCGAGCAGGGCTGGTGCGTGGTTGATCAGGAACTGGAGCAGGGCCTGCGTTCGATTGCCGTGCCGATCTATGACGCCTCGGGGCAGGTGCTGGCGGCGTTGAACGTGAGTACCCATGTCGGTCGGGTCAGCCGTGGGGAACTGGAGCAGCGTTTCCTGCCGATCCTGCTGGCGGCCAGCCAGGACCTGTGTCACCAGTTGTTTGGCTGATCCGCACAGACGCTCCTCATTCCTGCGCACAATCCTGTGGCACCGGCTTCGCCGGTGTTCGCGGCTGAAGCCGCTCCCACGGGATTCCCACTGTCTCAGACGTTGTGCAGTACTTGTGGGAGTGGAGTTTGCACATGACAGTTGCTCGCACAGGAACCGGGCGCTTTGTGTTCGATAAACGCACAGTGTCGTTCCCGACGAATTGCGCCGCCCAGGCCTGCTGATTAATGTCTGTCGCACGAGTCGGCTTCGCCGACCGGACAATAACAACAGGCCCGAGGGCATCCCCATGAAGACCATCCCTTCGCTGTCGCGGCCGCACCCGCGCGCAGTGCTGCTGCACGCCGGCTGATCCAGTTCGCCGTATCCACCGTTTGCTGTTCCTGCGCATCAGCGATGCGCGGTAGCCTGCCTGTGCCCAACTCCCGGATAACAACAATGAACAAGCCACAATCCGCTGTCGGCAACTGCCTCGATGTCCAGTCCCTCATCAATGACCAACCGCTGTCGCGCTATCAATGGCGGGTGGTGATCCTGTGCTTCCTGATCGTCTTCCTCGATGGCCTGGACACCGCCGCCATGGGCTTCATCGCCCCGGCGCTGTCCCAGGAATGGGGCATCGACCGCGCCAGTCTCGGCCCGGTGATGAGCGCCGCGCTGATCGGCATGGTCTTCGGCGCCCTCGGCTCCGGCCCGCTGGCCGACCGCTTCGGGCGCAAGGGCGTGCTGGTGGGCGCGGTGCTGGTGTTCGGCGGGTTCAGCCTGGCCTCGGCCTACGCGACCAATGTCGAGCAACTGCTGGTATTGCGCTTTCTGACCGGCCTGGGCCTGGGGGCGGGCATGCCCAATGCCACCACCTTGCTCTCCGAGTACACCCCGGAGCGGCTCAAGTCGCTGCTGGTGACCAGCATGTTCTGTGGCTTCAACCTGGGCATGGCCGGGGGCGGTTTCATCTCGGCCAAGCTGATCCCGGCCTACGGCTGGCACAGCCTGCTGGTGATCGGCGGGGTGCTGCCGTTGCTGCTGGCACTGGTGCTGCTGGTCTGGCTGCCGGAGTCGGCGCGGTTCCTGGTGGTGCGCAACCGTGGCACCGAGAAGGTGCGCCGGACCCTGGCGCCGATTGCTCCGGCGCTGGTGGCACAGGCCGCGAGCTTCAGTGTGCCGGAGCAGAAGGCGGTGGCGGCGCGCAACGTGTTCGCGGTGATCTTCTCGGGTACCTATGGCCTGGGCACCGTGCTGCTGTGGCTGACCTATTTCATGGGCCTGGTGATCGTCTACCTGCTGACCAGCTGGCTGCCGACCCTGATGCGTGACAGCGGCGCGAGCATGGAGCAGGCCGCCTTCATCGGCGCGTTGTTCCAGTTCGGCGGCGTGCTCAGCGCGGTGGCCGTGGGGTGGGCGATGGACCGCTTCAACCCGCACAAGGTGATCGGCGTCTTCTACCTGCTGGCGGGTGTGTTCGCCTATGCCGTGGGGCAGAGCCTGGGCAACATCACCTTGCTGGCCACGCTGGTGCTGGTCGCCGGCATGTGCGTGAACGGCGCGCAATCGGCCATGCCGTCGTTGGCGGCGCGGTTCTACCCAACCCAGGGGCGCGCCACCGGGGTGTCGTGGATGCTCGGGATCGGTCGCTTCGGCGCGATTCTCGGTGCCTGGAGCGGGGCGACGCTGCTGGGTCTGGGGTGGACCTTCGAGCAGGTGCTGACCGCGTTGCTGGTGCCAGCGGCGCTGGCCACCATCGGCGTAGTGGTGAAGGGGCTGGTGAGCCACGCCGACGCGACCTGAGGCGATAGGTACGCGTTAGATAGTAGAGTAACAAATGGTTCGATAATCGCACAAAAGTGCGATTATCGGATTGTTACCATCCCGACAGCCGCCGTAATCTGGGCCCATCGCAGCGACGCAATGGCCCGCTGCTCACTGACTCGACTCGACCTGACCAGGAGTCTCCAATGGCAGCAATCCTCTCGCTTCACGAGGCCGTGAAGCAGTTCATCCAGGATGGCGACAGCGTCGCCCTCGAAGGATTCACCCACCTGATTCCGACGGCGGCCGGTCACGAGATCATCCGCCAGGGCAAGCGCGACCTGACCTTGGTGCGCATGACCCCGGACCTGATCTACGACCAGCTGATCGGTGCCGGCTGCGCGCGCAAGCTGATCTTCTCCTGGGGCGGCAACCCCGGCGTTGGTTCGCTGCATCGCCTGCGCGACGCGGTGGAGAAGCAGTGGCCGTACGCCATCGAGATCGAGGAACACAGCCACGCCGACCTGGCCAACGCCTATGTCGCCGGCGCCTCCGGCCTGCCGTTCGCGGTGCTGCGGGCTTACGCCGGCTCCGACCTGCCGAAGGTCAACCCGCTGATCAAGAGCGTCACCTGCCCGTTCACTGGCGAGGTGCTTGCCGCCGTGCCGTCGGTGCGCCCGGACGTCACCGTGATCCATGCGCAGAAGGCCGACCGCAAGGGCAACGTGCTGCTGTGGGGCATCCTCGGCGTGCAGAAGGAGGCGGCCCTGGCGGCCAAGCGTTGCATCGTCACCGTCGAGGAGATCGTCGATGACCTGAATGCGCCGATGAATGCCTGTGTGCTGCCGACCTGGGCGCTCAGCGCGGTGTGCCTGGTGCCCGGCGGCGCCCACCCGTCCTACGCCCACGGCTACTACGAGCGCGACAACCGCTTCTACCAGGCCTGGGACCCGATCGCCCGCAACCGCGAGTCGTTCACCGCCTGGATCGATACCTTTATCCATGGCACCCGGGACTTCACCGAATTCCAGGCCAAGCTGGCCAGCACCGCGGAGGCCGCGCAATGAGCTACTCCACTTCCGAAATGATGACCGTCGCGGCGGCCCGTCGCCTGCGTAACGGTGCCGTGTGCTTCGTTGGCATCGGCCTGCCGTCCAAGGCCGCCAACCTGGCACGCCTGACCTCGTCGCCTGATGTCGTGCTGATCTACGAGTCCGGCCCGATCGGCGCCAAGCCTAGCGTGCTGCCGCTGTCCATCGGTGACGGCGAGCTGGCCGAGACCGCCGACACCGTGGTGCCGACCGGCGAGATCTTCCGCTACTGGCTGCAGGGCGGGCGCATCGACGTCGGCTTCCTCGGCGCGGCCCAGGTCGACCGCTTCGGCAACATCAACACCACGGTGGTCGGCGACTACCACGCGCCGAAGACTCGCCTGCCGGGTGCCGGCGGTGCACCGGAGATCGCCGGTTCCGCCAAGCAGGTGCTGATCATCCTCAAGCAGTCGCCGCGGGCGTTCGTCGACAAGCTCGACTTCATCACCTCGGTCGGCCACGGCGAAGGCGGCGACTCGCGCAAGCGCCTGGGCCTGCCCGGCGAGGGGCCGGTCGGCATCATCACCGACCTGTGCATCTTGGAGCCGGAAGCGGGTACCCATGAATTCGTGGTCACATCGATCCACCCGGGCGTGACCCGCGAGCAGATCGTTGCCGCCACCGGGTGGGCGATCCGCTTCGCCGACGACGTGCAGCAGACTGCGGCACCCAGCGATGTCGAGCTGTCCGCCCTACGCGACCTCGAGGCGCGCACCGCCGCCGCCCATGGCCAGACGGCAGGAGAAGCCTGATGCGTGACGTCTTTATCTGCGACGCCATCCGCACCCCCATTGGCCGCTTCGGCGGCGCCTTGGCCAGTGTGCGCGCCGACGACCTGGCGGCGGTGCCGCTCAAGGCGCTGGTCGAGCGCAATCGGCAGGTGCAGTGGGAACTGCTCGACGAAGTGTTCCTCGGCTGCGCCAACCAGGCCGGCGAGGACAACCGCAACGTGGCGCGCATGGCGCTGCTGTTGGCCGGCCTGCCGCAAAGCATTCCCGGCGTGACCCTCAACCGCCTGTGCGCCTCGGGCATGGACGCCATTGGCAGTGCTTTCCGCGCCATCGCCAGTGGCGAGATGGAGCTGGCCATCGCCGGTGGCGTCGAGTCGATGTCCCGCGCGCCGTTCGTGATGGGCAAGGCCGAGAGCGGTTACTCGCGCAACATGAAACTCGAGGACACCACCATCGGCTGGCGCTTCGTCAACCCGTTGATGAAGGCGCAGCATGGCGTGGACTCGATGCCCGAGACCGCCGACAACGTCGCTGACGACTACCAGGTGTCGCGCGCCGATCAGGACGTCTTTGCCCTGCGCAGCCAGCAGAAGGCCGCCGCCGCGCAGGCTGCCGGTTACTTCGCCGAAGAGATTGTGCCGGTGCGTATCGCCCACAAGAAAGGCGAGACGGTGGTCGAGCAGGATGAGCATCTGCGCCCGGACACCACGCTGGAGGCGCTGAACAGGCTCAACCCGGTCAATGGCCCTGACAAGACGGTTACCGCAGGCAATGCCTCGGGCGTCAACGATGGCGCCGCTGCATTGATCCTGGCCTCGGCCGAGGCGGTGAAAAAGCATGGCCTGACGCCACGCGCCCGGGTGCTGGGCATGGCCAGTGCCGGCGTGGCGCCGCGGGTGATGGGTATCGGCCCGGTGCCGGCGGTGCGCAAGCTGACCGAGCGGCTGGGTGTGGCGGTGGCAGATTTCGATGTCATCGAGCTCAACGAGGCGTTTGCCAGCCAGGGGCTGGCGGTGCTGCGCGAGCTGGGCTTGGCGGACGATGCGCCGCAGGTCAATCCCAACGGCGGTGCGATCGCCCTGGGGCACCCGCTGGGGATGAGCGGGGCGCGCCTGGTGCTGACGGCGCTGCATCAGCTGGAGAAGAGTGGCGGGCGCAAGGGGCTGGCGACCATGTGTGTGGGCGTCGGGCAAGGGTTGGCGCTGGCCATCGAGCGGGTCTGAAGTTGGACTCGGGAGCGGCCTTGTGCCGCGAAAGGGCTGCGCAGCGGCCCCGAGACTTGTGTTCCAACGCGAATACCGCCGGGGGCTGCTACGCAGCCCTTTCGCGGCACAAGGCCGCTCCTACAGGGATCCATGTCCGGCAGGGAACGAGATTGTTACTGGGTATGTCTAGACTTTGCAGTGACCTCCCAGGAGTAAAAACACCATGACTTCCAGCTATTACACCGGCGAAGAACGCAGCAAGCGGATCTTCGCCATCGTCGGCGCCTCGTCGGGCAACCTGGTCGAATGGTTCGACTTCTATGTCTATGCCTTCTGCGCGATCTACTTCGCCCCGGCCTTCTTCCCCTCCGACGACCCCACGGTGCAGTTGCTCAACACCGCCGGTGTGTTCGCCGCAGGCTTCCTGATGCGCCCCATCGGTGGCTGGATCTTCGGCCGCCTGGCCGACCGTCACGGGCGCAAGAATTCGCTGATGATCTCGGTGCTGATGATGTGCGGCGGCTCGCTGATCATCGCCTGCCTGCCCACCTACGCCAGCATCGGCGCCTGGGCACCGGCGCTGCTGCTCCTGGCACGGCTGATCCAGGGCCTGTCGGTGGGCGGCGAGTACGGCACCACCGCCACTTACATGAGCGAAGTGGCCTTGCGCGGCCAGCGCGGCTTCTTCGCCTCGTTCCAGTACGTCACCCTGATCGGCGGCCAATTGCTGGCGGTGCTGGTGGTGGTGATCCTGCAACAGCTGCTCAGCGAGGATGAGCTGCGCGCTTATGGCTGGCGCATCCCGTTCGTGGTCGGCGCCATCGCCGCGCTGATCTCGCTGATGCTGCGTCGCTCGCTGAAGGAGACCAGCAGCGCCGAGACCCGCCAGGACAAGGACGCCGGCACCATCAGCAGGTTGTTTCGCAACCATGCCGCCGCCTTCATCACAGTGCTGGGATACACCGCCGGTGGCTCGCTGATCTTCTACACCTTCACCACCTACATGCAGAAGTACCTGGTCAACACCGCCGGCATGAACGCCAAGAGCGCCAGTTTCGTCATGACCGGCGCGCTGTTCCTGTTCATGATCCTGCAGCCGGTGTTCGGCATGCTCTCCGACCGCATTGGCCGACGCAATTCGATGCTGCTGTTCGGCGCCCTGGGGACGATCTTCACCGTGCCGTTGCTGATGGCGCTGAAGACCGTGAGCAGCCCGTTCATGGCCTTCGTGCTGGTGACCCTGGCGCTGTGCATCGTCAGCTTCTACACCTCCATCAGCGGCCTGGTGAAGGCCGAGATGTTCCCCCCGCAGGTCCGTGCGCTGGGGGTAGGGCTGGCCTATGCCGTGGCCAACGCGGTGTTCGGCGGTTCCGCCGAATACGTGGCACTGGGCTTGAAAACCTTAGGGATGGAGAACACCTTCTACTGGTACGTGACCGCGATGATGGCGGTGGCCTTCCTGTTCAGCCTGCGCCTGCCCAAGCAAGCGGCGTACCTGCACCATGATCACTAAGGACGTTGCATGAGCAACCAACTGTTCGATGCCTACTTCACCGCGCCGGCCATGCGCGAGATCTTCTCCGACCGTGGCCGGCTGCAGGGCATGCTCGATTTCGAGGCCGCCCTGGCCCGTGCCGAGGCGGGTGCCGGACTGGTGCCGCACACCGCGGTGAGCGCCATCGAGGCGGCCTGCAAGGCCGAGCGCTATGACGTGCGTGCCTTGGCCGATGCCATCGCCATTGCCGGCAACTCGGCGATTCCGCTGGTCAAGGCCCTGGGCAAGGTGGTCGCCAGCGGCGTGCCCGAGGCCGAGCGCTACGTGCACCTGGGCGCAACCAGTCAGGATGCGATGGACAGCGGCCTGGTGCTGCAACTGCGTGACGCCCTGGCGCTGATCGACCGCGACCTCGGCAAGCTGGCCGACACCCTGGCCCGCCCAGGCGCTGCAGCATGCCGACACGCCGCTGGTGGGGCGCACCTGGCTGCAGCATGCGACGCCAGTGACACTGGGGATGAAGCTGGCCGGTGTACTTGGCGCCCTGACCCGTCATCGCCAGCGCCTCAAGGAACTGCGCCCACGCCTGCTGGTGCTGCAGTTCGGCGGCGCCTCCGGCAGCCTGGCGGCGCTGGGCAGCAAGGCCTTGCCGGTGGCCGAGGCCCTGGCCGCGCAGTTGAAACTGTCCTTGCCCGAACAGCCGTGGCACACCCAGCGGGACCGCCTGGTGGAGTTCGCCTCGGTACTGGGCCTGGTCGCCGGCAGCCTGGGCAAGTTCGGCCGGGATGTCAGCCTGCTGATGCAGACCGAGGCGGGTGAGTTGTTCGAGCCCGGCGCGCCGGGCAAGGGCGGGTCCTCGACCATGCCGCACAAGCGCAACCCGGTGGGCGCGGCGGTGCTGATCGGTGCCGCCACCCGCGTGCCGGGGCTGGTCTCGACCCTGTTCACCGCGATGCCCCAGGAGCACGAGCGCAGCCTCGGCCTGTGGCATGCCGAATGGGAAACCCTGCCGGAAATCTGCTGCCTGGTCTCCGGCGCCCTGCGCCAGGCGCAGCTGATAGCCGAGGGCATGGAGGTGGACGCCGCCCGCATGCGCCGCAACCTGGACCTGACCCAGGGCCTGGTGCTGGCCGAGGCGGTCAGTATCGTGCTCGCCCAGCGCCTGGGGCGCGAGCGTGCCCATCACCTGCTGGAGCAATGCTGCCAGCGCGCCGTGGCCGAGGGGCGCCACCTGCGTGCCGTGCTGGGCGACGAACCGCAGGTCAGCGCCGAACTGTCCGCTGAGGAGCTCGACCGTCTGCTCGACCCTGCCCATTACCTCGGCCAGGCGCGTGTCTGGGTGGCACGCGCCGTGGCCGAACATCAACGATTCACTGCCTGAAAGGAGACCGCTGTGGCGCACCTGCAACTGGCCGATGGCGCATTGCATTACCAACTCGACGGTCCGGACGATGCGCCGGTGCTGGTCCTGTCCAACTCGCTGGGCACCGACCTGCACATGTGGGATGCGCAGATCCCGGCATGGGCCGAGCATTTCCGTGTGCTGCGCTACGACACCCGGGGACATGGCGGTTCGCAGGTCACCGAGGGCCCCTACAGCATCGAGCAACTCGGTGGCGACGTGCTGGCCCTGCTCGACGCCCTGGATATCGAGAAGGCCCATTTCCTCGGCCTGTCCATGGGCGGCCTGATCGGCCAGTGGCTGGGCATCAACGCGGGCAGCCGCCTGCTCAGCCTGGCGCTGTGCAACACGGCGGCGAAGATCGCCAGTGACGAAGTGTGGAACACCCGCATCGACACCGTGCTCGCGGGGGGGCGGCAGGCCATGGCCGACTTGCGCGATGCCTCCATCGCCCGCTGGTTCACCCCGGCGTTCGCCGCCGCCGAACCGGAGCGTACCCTGCGCATCTGCCAGATGCTGGCGCAGACCTCGCCGGAGGGCTACGCGGCCAATTGCGCCGCGGTGCGCGATGCCGATTTCCGTGACCA
This sequence comes from Pseudomonas sp. TE31087, assembly GCF_057284075.1. Taxonomy (NCBI): domain Bacteria; kingdom Pseudomonadati; phylum Pseudomonadota; class Gammaproteobacteria; order Pseudomonadales; family Pseudomonadaceae; genus Pseudomonas; species Pseudomonas sp. TE31087. The sequence continues at coordinate 3,097,956 of NZ_JBXVNN010000001.1, read as the reverse complement.
GCTCAACCATATCCAGGTGCCGACCCTGATTGTCGCCGGTAGCGCCGATGCGGTGACCACCCCCGAGCATGGTCGCTTCATGCAGGCCGGCATCCTCGGCGCCGAGTACGTGGAGTTTGCGGCGGCGCACCTGTCCAATGTCGAGATCGGCGCGCCGTTCAGCCGCCGTGTGCTCGACTTCCTGTCGAGCCGTTGAGGAGTACACCGTGGACGAGAAACAACGCTACGAGGCGGGCATGCAGGTACGCCGTGCGGTGCTGGGCGACGCCCATGTCGACCGCAGCCTGGAGAAGCTCAACGACTTCAACGGCGAGTTCCAGGAGATGATCACCCGGCATGCCTGGGGCGATATCTGGACGCGCCCCGGCTTGGCGCGGCATACCCGCAGCCTGATCACCATCGCCATGTTGATCGGCATGAACCGCAATGAAGAGCTCAAGCTGCACCTGCGCGCCGCCGCCAATAATGGCGTGACGCGGGAGGAGATCAAGGAGGTGATCATGCAGAGCGCGATCTACTGCGGGATCCCGGCGGCCAACGCCACGTTCCACCTGGCCGAGTCGGTGTGGGATGAGCTGGGGGTGGAGTCGCGGCTGTAGGCTTGCGCGCTTCCCTGTAGGAGCGGCCTTGTGCCGCGAATGGGCTGCGCAGCAGCCCCATCGCGGGGGACGCTGAAACTGCTGGGCCGCTTTGCGGCCCGTTCGCGGCACAAGGCCGCTCCTGCAGGGGCTGCGCATGCCTCAAGATGGGGTCAGATCGCCGCTTTCTTCTGGCGGATGGCCACCGGCCCGGCATTGGCCTCCACGGCCTTTTTCAGCTCAGGGCACAGCCCGGCCATGAACGCCAGCTCCGCCACCACGAACAGTGGCCCGATGATCAGCCCGCTCAGGTCATCGACGAACGCCGGCTTGCGTCCTTCATACCAGTGTCCGACGAACTGGATGATCCAGCCCACCACGAACGCCCCCAGCCCGGCGCTCAGCCACAGCCCGGTGCTCTGCACGGCTAGTGCCTGGCCGGCCCACAGGCACAGCCCCAGCAGCAGGCCCATCACCAGCCCGAAGCGCAGGTCCAGGCGCAGGTAGAACCACACCGACCAGCCCGCCAGCAACAGCGCCGGCGACAGCCAGACGCCGGCCAGGTCCCAGCCGGGGCGCGACAGCAGGATGGTCACCGCCAGCACGATCAACGGAATGCCGATGAAGTGGGTGGCGATGTTGCGTGGATCGCGGTGGTAGGCCGCGTATTGACTCAGGTGCTCGACGAGGTTTTTCATTGTTGTTCCTCCATCAGGGGTGAGCGCAGCTTGCCCCTGTTCAGTCACCGTCGTCTGTCGCCTGGCCGACAGAGTTCGTTTTGCGAGGCACCATGCACGATCCGCGTACCCAGCTGCTGCATGGTCAGTGGTTCCGGCAATTGCCCGCTACCGTTCAGGATAGCCTGCTGGCCCTGGGGCCGTGCGCGTGAGCTGGCGCCGGGGCAATGCCTGTTCCAGCGCGGCGATGCGCCCTGTGGCCTGTATGCGGTGCTGGAGGGGGCGATGCGGGTCGGCGCGGTCAGCAGCGAAGGCAAGGAGGCACTGTTGACGCTGGTCGAGTCGCCCCACTGGTTTGGCGAGATCAGCCTGTTCGACGGCCAGCCGCGTACCCACGACGCCTATGCCGAAGGGCCGACGCGCCTGCTGTGGATCCCCCAGGCGCCGCTGCTCGAGTGGCTGGCGCGCGAGCCTGTGCACTGGCGCGACCTGGCCTTGTTGATGAGCCACAAGTTGCGCTGGGTGTTCGTTGCCCTGGAGCAGCAGAGCCTGCTGGCCGCCGCGCCGCGGGTGGCCCAGCGCCTGCTGCAGATGGCCGAAGGCTATGGCGAGCGCGATGTCGCCCAGTGGCGGTTGCAGGTGTCCCAGGAACAGCTGGCGCTGATGTTGTCGCTGTCGCGCCAGACCATCAACCAGATCCTCAGGAGCTTCGAGCAGTCCGGCGTGGTGCGCCTGGGCTATGGCGAGGTGGAGATTGTCGATGCCCGGCGTCTGCGGGCGATGGGGCAGCATCCAGGCTGACCAGGGTGTCGATCATCGCCCGCGCCGCCGGTGACAGGCGATAGCCGCTGCGGCTGATCACCCCGCAGCGCACGCTGAGGACCTCCAGGCCCGGCGGCAGGTTGCGCCAGTGCAGGCGCACCAGATCGCCGGTGGCCAGGTCCTCGGCCACCGCCTCCTCGCTGGCCGTGCCGATGGCGTCGCTGGCCAGCACCACGCTGCGCAGCACCGCCAGGTGTTCGGTCTGCAGGTGCGGGGTGAAGTCGCTGCGTCCGCTGAGGTTGGCCAGGCGCTTGCGCACGCCCGGCGCCAGCAGCGCACTGGCCAGTGGGTAGGCGAACAGGTCGTTGGTCGACAGGCTGTCCTTGGCCAGAAGCGGATGTCCGGGGCGACAGAAGAACAGGCCGGGGCGCGGGGTCAGCGCTTCGGTGTGGAAGTTCGGGTCGGCTTCGAAGGGGCGCACGTCATCGACGAAGAACTCGATCTGCTCGCGCCGCAGGGCCTGGCCCAGGCGTTCGGCGTTGTCCACCAGCAGCGCGGTGCGGATGCCTGGGTGGCGATCGATGAACTGTTGCAGGGCCTGGGGCACCAGGCGCACGGCCAGGGCCGGGCCGCTGCCGAAATGCAGTTCGCCGGCGTCGAGCTTGGTCATCTGCAGTACTTCGTTGTTCAACTGCGCGGCGCCTTGTACCAGGCGGCGGGCGTGTTGCAGTACCACTTGCCCCTCGGGGGTAGGGGGCAGTGACTTGTTGGCGCGATCAACCAGGGCGCAGCCGAAGGTCTGCTCGAGGTTCTGGATGGCGCGGCTGAAGGCGGGTTGGGTGATGCCCATGACTTCGGCGGCGCGGACGAAACTGCGGTATTCGGTGAGGGCGATGAAATAGCGCAGTTGGCGGAGGTCCATGCTCGGGCTCTGGTGCGGGGATCAGGGCTCGTTTTTAGCGGGCTGCCATATATAACGTCAAAGAATGTTATTTGATTTATATATTCCTTTAGATTCTTTATTGTGGCCACCGGCCTCTTCGAGGGTAAACCCGCTCCCACAGGTATAACACTGGACTCCAAGGCTGTGCTGTCCCTGTGGGAGCGGGTTTATCCGCGAAGAGGCCAGACCTGCTAAAGCAGGTTCAGCGGATAACTGACGATCAACCGGTTCTCGTCGAACGCATTGCTGCTGAAGTCCCTGCGCATGGTCGAGTTGCGCCATTTCACCGACAGGTCCTTGAACGTCCCGGCCTGCACCACATAGGCCAGCTCGGTCTCGCGGGCCCACTCCTTGCCATCGTCCACCCCGCCGGCATGCACGTTGTCACCCTTGATATAGCGGTTCATCAGGGTCAGCCCGGGGATGCCCACGGTGACGAAGTTGAAGTCATGGCGCACCTGCCAGGAGCGCTCCTGGGCATTATCGAAGCTGGCGTTGTAGCTGTCGTTGGCCAGGGTACCGCCGCTGGTGCCGTTGACCCGCATCCAGGCATCGTCGCCGCTGACCTTCTGCAGGCCGACGTAGAAGGTGTGGCCCTGGTAGCGCGCCGAGAGCATGGCCGAGGCAGTGCGGTTGTCGAGATCGCCGGCGCGGGCGCTGCCGTCTTCCTTGCCGAGGAAGTAGCCCAGGTTGGCGCCCAGGGTCCAGTCGCCCAAGGGCTGGCTGTGCACCAGGTTCAGGTACTGCTGGCGGTAGATGTCTTTGAGGCGGGCGTCCCACAGGCCGACCATCGTGCGCTTGTCGTTGAAACTGTATTCGCCACCGGCGAAGTTGAAGCGGTCGGAGGTGATGCCGGCGCGCCCCTGCATGAACATGTCTTCCATGCTCGCGTCGTTGCGTGGGCTGTTGCCTCGGAACTGGCCGGCATACAGAGTCAGGCCGTCGAGCTCCTTGGAGGTGAGCTGGCCGCCGCGGAAGGTCTGCGGCAACGAGCGGCCATCGTCCGAGCGCAGGATCGGCAGCACCGGCATCCACTCGCCGACCTTGAGCTCGGTCTGCGACAGGCGCGTTTTCAAGGCCACGCCCAGGCGGCCGAAATCATCGGCCGGGCGGCCATCGTCATGCACCGGCAGCAGGTGGGTGCCAGCCGTGCCCTTGCCGCCATCGAGCTTGACCGAGTACAGGCCCAGCACGTCCACACCGAAGCCAACGGTGCCCTGGGTGAAGCCGGAACGGGCGTCGAGGATGAAGCTCTGGGTCCATTCCTCGGCTTTGCCCTGGGGGTTGGCCGGGTCGACGAAGTTGCGGTTGATGTAGAAGTTGCGCAGGTTGAGGCTGGCCTTGGCGTCTTCCAGAAAACCGCTTTCGGCGGCGACGGCGGGCAAGGCGCAGGACAGGGCCAACAGGCCCGGCAGCAGCTGGCGTGCGGGTTGCAAAGTGCTCATCTGTCGTGGATCTCTTGTTTTTATTGGGCGAGCCGGTGCGCTGCGGGTGCGGGCCGCAGGGTCGGGCGTCTTTAGAGAGAGCTTGTGCAACGTTGCGTGGGCGATGGTGCGGGGCAGGGTGGGGGCGAGGCAATTCGTGGAACGCGGAATGGGGCGATTATCGAACGTAATGTTGGCCGACCGGCATCGCGGGGCAAGCCCGCTCCCACGTTGCGATACCTCAGGTTGAAGAGCAACGTGGGAGCGGGCTTGCCCCGCGATGAGGCCCGTGCGGGCAACAAAAAGCCCACCGCAAGGGTGGGCTTGATGCCGTTACCGCTCCAATCAGCCTTTCGGCGTCTGGATCGAGGCCTGCTGCTGGGTCTGCTCGTACCAGCCGCCACCGAGGGCCTTGTACAGGTTGACCTCGCTGACCAGCTGCGACAGGCGATCGCCGATCAGCGACTGCTGGGCGCTGAACAGGTTGCGCTGGGCGTCGAGGAAGGTCAGGTTGCTGTCGATGCCGATGCGGTAGCGACGCTCGGCCAGGCGGTAGTAGTCCTGGTTCGCCGCCACCAGGTCGCGTTGCGCCTGCAACTGCTCTTCGAACGTCTTGCGTGCGGCCAGGCCATCGGCGACTTCCTGGAAGGCGGTCTGGATGGTCTTCTCGTACTTGGCGACGTTGATGTCCTTCTGGATCTTCGAGTAGTCCAGGCTGGCCTTGAGGCTACCGGCGTTGAAGATCGGCAGGTTGATCTGCGGCTGGAACAGCCAGGTGCCCGAACCACCCTTGAACAGCCCGCCCATGTCCGGGCTCAGGGTACCGGCGTTGGCGGTCAGGCTGATGCTCGGGAAGAACGCGGCGCGGGCGGCGCCGATGTTGGCATTGGCGGCCTTGAGCAGGTGCTCGGCCTCCTGGATGTCCGGACGGCGTTGCAGGATGTCGGACGGCAGGCCGGCCGGCACTTCGGCCAACTGGTCGGCATTGAGCTCCAGCGGCTTGGGCAGGGTGGCCGGCACGCCGGTGCCCACCAGCACGGTGAGGCTGTTCAGGTCCTGGGCGACCAGGCGCTGGTACTGCGACAGCTTGACCCGCGCGCCTTCGACGGCGGTGCGGGCCTGGCTCAGGTCCAGCGCCGAAGCCACGCCCACCTCATTGCTGCGGCGGGTCAGGTTGTAGCTCTCTTCGTACGTCTTGAGCGTTTCTTCGGTCAGCTTCAGCAGCGCCTGGTCGGCCTGCCAGGTGTAGTAGGCGTTGGCCACGCTGGCCACCAGGCTGATCTGCGTGGAGCGGCGCGCCTGCTCGCTGGACAGGTAGGTTTCCAGGGCCTGCTGGGTCAGGCTGCGCACACGGCCGAACAGGTCCAGCTCATAGGCGCTGACACCGAGGGTGGCCGAGTACTGGCTGTTGATGGTGGATTCGCCGGTCTGCGACATGTTGGCCGGCATCCGCTGGCGGCTGCCGCTGCCATTGGCCGTCACGGCCGGCAGCAGGTCGGCGCGCTGGATACGGTACTGGGCGCGGTAGGCGTCGATGTTCAACGCCGCGACGCGCAGGTCGCGGTTGTTTTCCAGCGAGGTCTGGATCAGCTGCTGCAGCGCCGGGTCGTGGAAGAACTGGCGCCAGCCCTGCTCGGCCGCGGCAACGTTGGCCGACTCGGTCGGCGAGTACGCAGGACCTTGCGGCCACTGCGCGGCCACCGGCGCCTCGGGCGCCTGGTAGTCGGGGATCAGCGAGCAGCCGCCGAGGATGAAGGCGGTTACCGCCAGGGACAACAAAGACTTGGTCATTGCCCAGCCTCATAACGTGGAGTTTCAGGGGTGGCGTGTTCTTTCGGCTCTTTGCTGCCGAACAGCGACGACACTGCGACGAAGAATAGTGGTACCCAGAAGATCGCCAGCACGGTCGCACTGATCATGCCGCCGATCACACCGGTACCGATGGCGTGCTGGCTGCCGGCGCCGGCGCCGCTGGCGATGGTCAACGGTACCACGCCGAGGATGAACGCCAGGGAGGTCATGATGATCGGGCGCAGACGCATACGGCAGGCCTCGATGGCCGCGTCGTACAGGCTTTTGCCCTGTTCGTGCAGTTCCTTGGCGAATTCGACGATCAGGATGGCGTTCTTCGCCGCCAGGCCGATGGTGGTCAGCAGGCCGACCAGGAAGTACACGTCGTTGGACAACCCGCGCAGGCTGGTGGCGAGCAGTGCACCGATGATGCCCAGCGGCACGACCAGCACCACCGCGATCGGGATCGACCAGCTTTCGTACAACGCTGCCAGGCACAGGAACACGAACAGCACCGAGAGGGCGAACAGCGCCGGCATCTGCGAGCCGGAGAGTTTTTCCTCGTAGGACATGCCGGTCCAGGAGAAGCCGATGCCGGTTGGCAGTTCGCCGGCGATGCGCTCGACTTCGGCCATGGCCTCACCGGTACTGTAGCCCGGTGCCGGGGTACCGAGGATCTCGACCGCCTCAACGCCGTTGTAGCGCGACAGCTTCGGCGAGCCATAGCTCCATTCGCCCTTGGCGAAGGAGGAGAACGGCACCATCTCGCCCTTGCCGTTGCGCACGTACCACTTCTGCAGGTCTTCCGGGCTCATCCGCGAGTTTGGCTCGCCCTGGATGTAGACCTTCTTGACCCGGCCACGGTCGATGAAGTCGTTGACGTAGCTACCGCCCAGGGCGATCGACAGGGTGTTGTTGATGTCGGCGATGGTCACGCCCAGGGCACTGGCGCGTTCGTCGTCGATGGTCAGTTGGTACTGCGGCTCGTCGTTCAGCCCGTTCGGACGCACGGCGCTGAGGATCTTGCTCTGCGCGGCCTTGGCCAGGAACTGGTTGCGCGCTTCCATCAGTTTCGCGTGGCCGACGCCGGCGCGGTCCTGGAGGAACACGTCGAAGCCGGTGGCGTTACCCAGTTCGAGCACCGCCGGCGGGGCGAAGGCGAACACCATCGCGTCGCGGAAGCTGAAGAAGTGCATCTGCGCGCGCTGGGCGAGGGCGAACACGCTGTTCTCCTTCGAGCGCTCGTCCCACGGCTTGAGCATGATGAACGCCATGCCCGAGCTCTGGCCACGACCGGCGAAGTTGAAGCCGTTGACAGTGAACACCGATGCCACGGTATCGGCTTCCTTGTCGAGCAGATACTCGCGCATCTGGTCGACCACCACCTGGGTGCGCTCGGCACTGGAGCCGGCCGGGGTCTGCACCTGGGCGAACAGCACGCCCTGGTCTTCCTCGGGCAGGAACGCGGTGGGGATGCGCGCGAACAACCAGATCATGCCGACCACGATCAGGGCGTAGGCCAGCAGGAACGGGATCTTGTTGCGCAGGATGGTGCCGACGCTGCGCTCGTAGCCGACGACGCTGCGGTCGAAGTTGCGGTTGAACCAGCCGAAGAAGCCGCGCTTGGCCACATGGTGCTCGCCCTTCTTCAGCGGCTTGAGCATGGTGGCGCACAGGGCCGGGGTAAAGATCAGCGCCACCAGCACCGACAGGCCCATGGCCGAGACGATGGTGATGGAGAACTGGCGATAGATCACACCGGTGGAACCGCCGAAGAACGCCATTGGCAGCAGTACCGCCGACAGCACCAGGGCGATACCCACCAGGGCGCCCTGGATCTGCTCCATGGAACGCTTGGTCGCCTCCTTGGGCGGCAACCCTTCCTCGGACATCACCCGCTCGACGTTCTCCACCACGACGATGGCATCGTCCACCAGCAGGCCGATGGCCAGGACCATGGCGAACATGGTCAGGGTGTTGATGCTGAAGCCTGCGGCGGCGAGGATGCCGAACGTACCCAGCAACACCACCGGCACGGTCATGGTGGTGATGATGGTGGCGCGGAAGTTCTGCAGGAACAGGTACATCACCAGGAACACCAGGACCACGGCCTCGATCAGGGTGTGGATCACCCCGCTGATCGATTCGGTGACCACCGGAGTGGTGTCATACGGGAACACGGCCTTCACGCCCGGCGGGAAGAACGGCTCCAGGTCGCTGATGGTGGTGCGCAGCGCCTTTGCGGTGTCCAGGGCGTTGGCGCCGGTGGCCAGCTTGACCGCCAGGCCCGAGGCCGGCATGCCGTTGTACTGGGCACTGATGGCGTAGTTCTCGCCGCCCAGGCCCACCGTGGCGACATCCCCCAGGCGGACCTGGGAACCGTCGTTGTTGACCTTGAGCAGGATCTTCTCGAACTGCTCGGCGGTCTGCAGGCGGGTCTTGCCGATGATGGTGGCGTTGAGCTGGGTACCCGGCAGTGCCGGCAGGCCGCCGAGCTGGCCGGACGAGACCTGGACGTTCTGCGCGGCCACGGCGGTGCGCACGTCGACCGGGGTCAGCTGGAACTTGTTCAGCTTGGCCGGATCCAGCCAGATGCGCATGGCGTACTGCGCACCGAACACCTGGAAGTCACCGACGCCCGCGGTCCGCGAGATCGGGTCCTGCATGTTGGAGACGATGTAGTTGGCCAGGTCGTCCTTGCTCATGCTGCCGTCTTCGGACACCAGGCCGATCACCAGCAGGAAGTTCTTCACTGCCTTGGTGACGCGGATACCTTGCTGCTGCACTTCCTGCGGCAACAGCGGGGTGGCCAGGTTCAGCTTGTTCTGGACCTGGACCTGCGCGGTGTCGGAGTTGGTGCCCTGCTCGAAGGTGGCGGTGATGGTCATGCTGCCGTCGGAGTTACTTTCCGACGACACATAACGCAGGTTGTCGATACCGTTGAGCTGCTGCTCGATCACCTGCACCACGGTGTCCTGCACCGTCTGCGCCGAGGCGCCCGGGTAGGTCACGGAGATGGCGATGGCCGGCGGGGCGATGCTCGGATACTGGTTGATCGGCAGCTTCAGGATCGACAGGGCGCCGACCAGCATGATCACCAGGGCGATCACCCAGGCGAAGATCGGGCGATCGATAAAGAACTTCGACATGGTTTACTCCGCTTTGGCGTCGGCTTTGGCCGTGTTGGCCTGAGCAGGGCCGGCCGGCTTCTTGACGTTGGTGGCTTCGCTGACCTTGACCTCGACGCCCGGTCGCACGAACTGCAGCCCTTCGGTGATCAGACGGTCGCCCGGGTTCAGGCCTTCCTCGATCAGCCAGTCGCTACCCAGGGTGCGGCTGGCCTTGAGCTGGCGCAGTTCGACCTTGTTCTCCTGGTTGACCACCAGTGCGGTCGGCGCGCCCTTGAGGTCGCGGGTCACGCCCTGTTGCGGGGCCAGGATGGCGTTGGCGTTGACCCCGGCCTTGAGCCGCGCATGGACGAACATGCCGGGCAGCAGGGTGTGGTCGGGGTTGGGGAAGATCGCGCGCAGGGTGACGGAACCGGTGGTCTCGTCGACCGCGACTTCGGAGAACTCCAGGCGACCCTGCTGCTTGAACAGGCTGCCGTCTTCCAGCACCAGCTGCACCTGGGCGGCGTTGTCGCCGGCCTTCTGCAGTTGGCCGCCTTCCAGGTCACGGCGCAGCTTGAGCAGCTCGGCGGTGGACTGGGTGACGTCGACGTAGATCGGGTCGAGCTGCTGGATGGTGGCCATGGCGTTGGTCTGGCCGTTGTTCACCAGGGCGCCTTCGGTGACCGAGGAGCGACCGATGCGGCCACTGATCGGCGCCAGCACCTTGGTGTAGCGCAGGTCGATCTGGGCGCTCTTGAGCGAGGCCTCGGCCTGCAATCGTTTGGCGTTGGCGTCGTCGTATTCCTGCTTGGAGACGGCCTGCTCGTCGATCAGTTGCTTGTAGCGTTCGGCCAGCGAGCGGGTAGCCTGCAGGTTGGCCTGGGCGTTGGCCAGGGTCGCCTCGTAGACGGCCGGGTCGATCTGGTAGAGCTGCTGCCCTTCCTTGACGTCGGTGCCTTCCTTGAACAGGCGCTTGAGAATGATGCCGTTCACCTGCGGACGAACCTCGGCCACACGGTAGGCGCTGGTGCGCCCCGGCAGTTCCGAGGTCAGGGTGAAGGCTTGCGGTTGCACGGTCACGACGCCGACCTGAGGAGCCTGGGGCGCTGGCGCGGCTTCCTCTTTCTTACAGCCACTGAGCAGGGTTGCCAGGGCCACGGCGGAAACCAGGGCGGTTACGGCTGGCTTGAATTGCATGAGGATCCTCGGGTCGCAGGAGCAAGGGAGCTCAAGAATATAGTGGAAGTGTCTTATGAGAAAAACGCTATCCGGTGGATAAATAGCTTGCTAAGGAATATACTTACATTCATGGTTGTTTGTAAATACCGTCGGTGAGTCGCCGCGGATCGTCCACATGCACCCGGGAGCGGCCCATGTAGCGCCTGCCCCGGCCTGATTCCCGCCCGCCGGATGCGCAGGCGGGGCCTGATGAGGTTGTACTGCCATGGTCCGTCGAACCAAAGAAGAAGCCCAGGAAACCCGTGCCCAGATCATCGAGGCGGCGGAAAAGGCCTTCTACAAGCGCGGGGTCGCGCGCACCACCCTGGCCGACATCGCCGAGCTCGCGGGGGTGACCCGCGGGGCAATCTACTGGCATTTCAGCAACAAGGCGGAGCTGGTGCAGGCGCTGCTCGACAGCCTGCACGAGACCCATGACCACCTGGCCCGGGCCAGTGAAAGCGAGGACGAACTCGACCCGCTCGGCTGCATGCGCAAGCTGTTGCTGCAAGTGTTCAACGAGCTGGTGCTCGATGCCCGTACCCGGCGTATCAATGAAATCCTGCATCACAAGTGCGAGTTCACCGACGACATGTGTGAGATTCGCCAGCAACGCCAGGGCGCGGTGCTGGACTGCCATCAGAGCATCGCCTTGGCCCTGGGCAATGCCGTACGTCGTGGCCAGTTGCCCGGGGAGCTCGATATCGATCGGGCTGCCGTGGCCATGTTTGCCTATGTGGATGGCCTGATCGGCCGCTGGCTGCTGCTGCCGGACAGCTTCGATCTGTTGGCCGATGTCGAAAAATGGGTCGATACCGGGCTGGATATGCTGCGCTTGAGCCCGGGCTTGCGCAAATGACACTTTGTTAAGGATTGTGAGGAAGTGTTACTCCCATCCTATTAACGCAGAATTAATAACGTGGGAGCGGCGGTGCGCCGATGCGACTTGCCCCGCGATGAGACCTTCCAGGCCATGACGTCACCTGGGCGGAACGCTATCGCGGGGCAAGTCGCATCGGCGCACCGCCGCTCCCACAACTTTCAGCGCCCGCGCAACTGCCGGTCCGGCAGTGCCAGCGCCGCCAGCAGTCCGATCAGCGAAGCCCCGGCACTGACCAGCAACAGGTCGCGGAAGGTTTCCAGCAAGCGCAGCTGGGTCTGCGGATCCGCCTCGCCCGCCTTGAGGCTGCCCAGCAATGGGTTGCCCAGCATCTCCAAGCCGCCCTGATGCAGCAGCGCCAGCAGCAGGCTGGACATGCACGCCACGCCCATCGCCCCGCCGAGCGAGCGGAACAGGTTGGTGGTGCTGGTCGCCACGCCGATGTCCCGGCTGTCCACCGCGCTTTGCGTGCCCACCAGCGAGGTGGGGAACTGCAGGCCGCAGGCGATCCCGGTCAGTAGCATGAACAGTGCGCTGAGCAACCCCGATTGTGGCGGCGTTAGCGCCATGGCGGCGATGGCCAGCGGCATCAGCAGCGCACCGGTGAGGATCTGCGGCTTGAAGCGGCCGGTGCGGCTGGTCATGCGCCCGCCGGTGAAGGCACCGATGGGCAGACCCATGGCCAGCGGCAGCAGGTGCAGTGCCGCGCTGTCAGCGCCGGCCCCGGTGATGCCCTGGTAGCGCAGGGGCATGAGCATGGTCAGCGAGATCGATTGGAAACTGGCGAAGAAAATCACGCACCAGCACAGCACCGCGACCCGGTTGCCGAACAGGCCCAGCGGCAGCAGCGGCTCACGGCAACGGCGCTCGTGGGCGATGAATGCCAGCAGCCCGAGCAGCGCGCAGCCCAGCAGCGCCAGCACCTGCGGCGACAGCCAGGCATGCCCCTGGCCGACCAGGGTGATGCCCAGCAGCAGGCTGCCCAGGCCGAGGATCATCAACACCGCGCCCAGGTAGTCCACCCGGGCCTCGCGGCGCTTGACCGACAAACCGTCCAACGCCCGGTGGATCACCCAGAGCGCCACCAGCCCCAGCGGCAGGTTGATCCAGAACACCCAGCGCCAGGAAAGATACTCGGTCAGCCAGCCGCCGAGCACCGGCCCGGCGACACTGGCCAGGGCATACATGCTGCTGAAATAACCCTGGTAGCGGCCGCGCTCGCGGGGCGGCACGTAGTCGCCGATGATCGCCTGGCTCACCGACACCATGCCGCCAGCGCCGATGCCCTGGAGCACCCGCGCCAGCACCAGCTGCGGCATGTCCTGGGCCAGGCCGCAGGCCACCGAGGCCAGGGTGAACAGGGCAGTGCCGGTGAGGATCATGCGCCGCCGGCCATACAGGTCGCCGAGCTTGCCGTAGATCGGCACGGCGATGGTCATGGCCACCATGTAGCCGGAGATGACCCAGGCCAGCAGCCCGACATCATTGAATTGCGCGGAAATCGCCGGCATGGACACGGCGACGATGGTCTGGTCGAAGGCGCCGAGGAAGATCGCCAGCATCAGGGCGGTCAGGACGCTGCGCAGGACGGTGGGGGGCAGGGCGGCGGTCACGTTCGGTTCCTTTTTCTTGTAGGAGCGGGCTTGTCCCGCGAACACCGGCCAAGCCGGTGCCATGCAGTGCGGTGTGGCCATCGCGGGGCAATCCCACTGCCACCAGCGAGACAATTGTACCCTGAGTTACATAGCTACCTATGTACTCCGTGCATCCCCTATGCAAGATCGGCATTGGCGCATTCATCCAGTGCTGCATGGCCGCGTGATATCGTGGCTAGGCCGCAGAGGCTGAAATCCGGGGCCTGCACCAGCATGGTGCAGCCATTTGCCGCAGGATTTCGCGTCGCTGTATGTCCACACCTTCTATTCCTCTGCCTGCATGTCGAGCATGACCGCCCAGATGGCGACGGTTGGAACAGTCAGGTAGACCCGATTCAGGGGTCGGTTGTCAGCCGTTCACAAATTTCATTACAAGCGGAGTGATCATGCCCAAGGCTTCCCACCACGATCTGCGTTTTGCCTTCCGCGAACTGCTTGCTTCAGGTTCGTGCTATCACACCGCTTCGGTCTTCGACCCGATGTCCGCCCGTATCGCCGCGGACCTGGGCTTCGAAGTCGGCATCCTCGGCGGCTCGGTCGCCTCGTTGCAGGTCCTGGCCGCGCCGGACTTCGCCCTGATCACCCTCAGCGAGTTCGTCGAGCAGGCCACCCGCATCGGTCGCGTCGCCCAGTTGCCGGTACTGGCCGATGCCGACCATGGCTATGGCAATGCGCTCAACGTGATGCGCACGGTCATCGAACTGGAGCGCGCCGGCGTGGCCGCGCTGACCATCGAGGATACCTTGCTGCCGGCCCAGTTCGGTCGCAAGTCCACCGACCTGATCTCGGTGGAGGAGGGCGTGGGCAAGATTCGTGCGGCGCTGGAGGCGCGTGTCGATTCGGCGCTGGCGATCATCGCCCGGACCAATGCCGGCGTGCTCACCACCGAGGAAATCATCGTCCGCACCCAGAGCTACCAGAAGGCCGGCGCCGATGGCATCTGCATGGTGGGGGTGAAGGACTTCGAGCAGTTGGAGCAGATCGCCGAGCACCTGAGCGTGCCGCTGATGCTGGTCACCTACGCCAACCCGAACCTGCGTGACGACGAGCGCCTGGCGCGCCTGGGCGTGCGCATCGTGGTCGATGGCCATGCCGCCTACTTCGCCGCGATCAAGGCCACCTACGACTGCCTGCGCCAGCAGCGCGGCCAGCAGCACAAATCGGACAACCTCGGCGCCACCGAGCTTTCGCACACCTACACCCAGCCCGAGGACTACATCCGCTGGGCGAAAGAGTACATGAGCGTCGAGGAGTGATCCTCTCTACCTGACGGCGCTCAGCGTGGCGCTATGAGGGACGCAGTGCTCGTGGACGCAGCTGGCGGCCGCGTTGGGCTGGCTGCGCAGCAGCTCGACCCGCCAGCAGGCCGAGCCGTAGAGCCCGGCCACCGCGACCAGGGCAAAGACGAGGGCGCAACGCCTGGATTTGATGCTCATGGTGCGGACCTCCTGTTGGTGCAACAGGTGATACCTTCAAGCATAGGCCTTGTGCGCGGATCTGCATGGCCTGGACTCAGCTCAATCCCTTGTCCCACTCCGGCTCGTCGCCGAACCGCTGCGCCAGGAAGTCCAGCATGCTGCGCAGTGTCGCCGGCATGTGCTTGCGCGAGGTGTACACAGCGTTGAGCGTCAACTCTCGTGGTTTGGCGTACGGCAGCAACCGCACCAGGTCGCCATTGCGCAACGCAGCAGCCGCCTGGTAGGTGGGCAGCATGGCGATGCCGGCGTGGGCCAGGGCGGCTTTCTGCAGGGTCATGGCCTCGTTGGCGCTGATATTGCCCTGCACCGGCACGGCGACGTTCTGCCCGTCCACCTCGAAATGCCACAGGCTGTGACCGAAGTAGGCATGGGTCAGGCAGTTGTGCCGGCTCAGTTCCTCGACCTGGCGCGGCGTGCCGTGCTCGCGCAGGTAGGCGGGGCTGGCGCAGACCACCGAGCGGCACACGCTCAGGCGTCGGGCGATGAGGTTGGGATCGACGTCGTTGCTGGTGCGGATGGCCAGGTCGATGCGCTCGTCCACCAGGTTGACGGTGCGGTCGAGCATCTGCAGCTCCACCTTCACCCCAGGGTAGCGTTTGACATAGGCGGCCAGCGCATCCACCAGCTGGGCCTGGCCGAACGAGGTGCTGACGCTGATGCGCAGTTCGCCGCGGGGCGCGTCGTCCGGCTGGCGCACGGCGTTCTGCAGGTCGCCGGCCAGCTCCAGCAACTGGCGGCAGCGGGGCAGGGTTTCGAGGCCCGCAGCTGTCAGGCTTAGCTTGCGCGTGGTGCGTTGCATCAGGCGGGCGCCGACCCAGTCCTCCAGCTCTGCCAGGTAGCGTGATACCACGGGCCTGGAAAGCTCCAGATGATCCGCCGCAGCGGACTGGCTGCCCAGGTCGACGACGGTGACGAATACGCGCATGGCGTTGAGGCGGTCCATGATCTGTCCGATTTCAGAAACAAACTATGTTTAAGCATCGCATTTTTTGTATTGGTTCGAGCAACTAAGCTTGCCTGCATCGTCCCACTCACAGGATCTTGCGATGTCTCTCCTCACCCCCCTGCGCGGCCTGCTGCTGGCCTGTCTCACCCTCGGCGGCCAGGCCATGGCCGGCGAACCGCTCAAGCTTGAAGCCTACAACCCTGGCCATGCGGCGATCTTTCCGGTCAGCTCGGTGATCGTCAGTGGCGCCCACGACGCCATCCTGGTCGACGCCCAGTTCGGCAAAGGCCAGGCCGAGCAGGTGGTCGAACGCCTGCGTGCCAGCGGCAAGCAGCTGACCACCATCTATGTCAGCCATGGCGACCCCGACTACTACTTCGGCCTGGACACCATCACCCAGGCGTTTCCCAAGGCCCGGGTGGTCGCCTCGGCCGCCACGGTCGAGCACATCCGCAAGACCATGGACGCCAAGCTGGCCTACTGGGGCCCGCAAATGGGCGCGGACAAGCCGGCACGCCTGGTGGTGCCGCAGGTCCTCGAGGGCAATCGCCTGGAGCTTGAAGGCCAGGCACTGGAGGTTGTCGGCCTGGACGGTCCACAGCCGGACCGCAGCTTCGTCTGGATTCCCTCGATCAAGGCAGTGGTCGGTGGCGTGGTGGTTTCCGAGCATATCCACGTGTGGATGGCCGACACCCAGACCGCGAAATCCCACGCCGACTGGCTGAGCACCCTGACGAAGATCGAGCAGCTGGCCCCGCGCACGGTGATCCCCGGGCATTACCTGGGCGACAGCAGCCGCTCGCTGGACGCAGTGCGCTTCACCGCCGGCTACATTCGTGACTTCGATACCGAAGCCGCCAAGGCCGCCGATTCCACCGCGCTGATCGCGGCGATGAAGCAACGCTACCCGAACCTTGCCGACGAGAGCTCCCTGGAACTGGGGGCCAAGGTCGCCAAGGGCGAGATGAAGTGGTAATCCCTTTCAACCTGTTGGAGTGTTTCCCATGAGCAAGATCGCAATCATCGGCGCCACCGGGCGCGCCGGCAGCCAGTTGCTGGAAGAGGCCCTGCGTCGTGGCCACAGTGTGGTGGCCATCGCTCGGGATCCGGGCAAGCTGCAAGGCCGTGACGGCGTGACGGTCAAGGCGCTGGATGCCAAGGACAGCGCCGCCCTGCAGACGGCCGTGACTGGCTGCGATGCGGTGTTGAGCGCGGCGCATTTCTCCACCCTCGAGCCTGGCGCGATCATCGAGCCGGTCAAGCGTGCCGGGGTCAAGCGCCTGCTGGTGGTGGGTGGTGCCGGCAGCCTGCTGCTGCCGTCCGGGCACCGGGTGATCGACAGCCCGGACTTCCCGGAGGCCTACAAGGCCGAGGCCAGTGCCGGGGTGCGCTTCCTCGAAACGCTGCGCCGCGAGCCGACCCTGGACTGGACCTTCCTGTCGCCGTCGGCGGAGTTCGTCGAAGGTGAGCGCAGCGGGCACTACACCCTGGGCAAGGACCACCTGCTGATCGGCGCTGATGGCAAGAGCTGGATCACCTTTGCCAATTACGCCATCGCCATGCTCGACGAGCTGGAGAAACCGGCGCACTCGCGGGCGCGGTTCACGGTCGGCTACTGAGTCGCGCGGTACCCTGTAGGAGCGGCCTCGTGCCGCGAAAGGGCTGCACAGCAGCCCCAGGCTTTCAGCGACAAATCAGATATCGCCGGGGCCGCTATGCGGCCCTTTCGCGGCACAAGGCCGCTCCTACAAAGGTTGCGCAAGGCTTGAGGCGCGCGTCTGCAGCCACTCCACCAACTCGACCAGCCCCGTGGGCATGGTCTTCGACGGGCTCACCAGGTAATAGCCCTTCCCGGTCGTCACCTTCAGCTCGAACGGCATGCACAACCGGCCTGTGCGCAGGTCGTCGCCGATCAGCGAGAAATCGCCGATGGCGATCCCCGTCCCCTGGGAGGCCATGGCCATTGCCATGTCCAACGTCTCGAAGTGCTGCTTCGGCCCCTGGGGCTCGAACCCGGCGTTGGCCGCCTGCAACCACAGCTGCCAGTCGTGTTCGTCCCGCGAGGGGTGCAGCAGCATCTGCCGCGCCAGGTCCTGCAACTGCAAGAGGTCGCTTGATACCGATGGCGCGCAGACCGGCGTCAGTTGTTCATCGAACAGCTTGCGTACCTGCAGCCCATGGTTCGGCGCCGCGCCATACACCACGGCCGCATCGAAGCCCTCGCGGCGAAAATCCACGCCGTGCTGCACCGTGGTGGTCAACTCCACCGGCACGTCCGGGCGCAGTGCCTGCCATTCCAGCAAGCGTGGCAGCAGCCAGCGCATCACGCAGGTCGGCGCCTTTAGCTGCAGTGTCGCGCTACGCCCGCCGACCTCGCGCACGCCTTGCTCGATCAGGGCAAAGACCTGCTGCACCCGGGGCAGCCAGTCCTGCCCTTCGCGGGTCAGGGTCAGGCCCCGGGCCTGGCGCTGGAACAACGCGTAGCCCAGGTGCTCCTCGAGCCCGGCGATCTGCCGGCTGACCGCGCCCTGGGTGATATGCAGCTGTTGCGCGGCGCGGGTGAAGTTGCAGTGCCGGGCGGTCACCAGGAAGGTGTGCAGGGCGGGGAGGGGGGGCAGGCGTTTCATTGTGATAAGCCATGATGTGGGGTCATGGCTAGTATGTGTTTTTTTGCATTGTGGCGGTAGTCGGCGCTTGGTTCCATGAGCACAGGTCTCAACAAGAATCGGGTACTCGATGATGGCAACCTGTGGTGAAGTGCTGGTCAAACTCCTCGAAGGCTATGGCGTCGATCATGTCTTCGGCATTCCCGGCGTGCATACCGTGGAACTCTACCGCGGCCTGGCCGCCTCCTCGATCCGTCACATCACCCCGCGCCACGAACAGGGTGCCGGGTTCATGGCCGATGGCTACTCGCGTACCCGGGGCAAGCCTGGGGTGTGCTTCATCATCACCGGCCCGGGCATGACCAACATCACCACCGCCATGGGCCAGGCCTATGCCGACTCGATCCCGATGCTGGTGATTTCCAGCGTGCAATCGCGTAGCCAGCTGGGCGGTGGACGCGGCAAGCTGCACGAGCTGCCCAACCAGGCTGGCCTGGTCGCGGGGGTGGCGGCGTTCTCGCACACGCTGATGAGCGCCGATGACCTGCCCGAGGTGCTGGCCCGCGCCTTCGCCGTGTTCGATGGCGCCCGACCTCGCCCGGTGCATATCGAGATCCCGCTGGATGTGCTGGTGGAACCCGCCGATCACCTGTTGCCGGGCCGCGTGGTGCGCACCACCCGGGCCGGCGCCGCGCCACAGACCGTGCAACGCATGGCCGTGCGCCTGGCCAAGGCGCGGCGTCCGCTGATCCTGGCCGGTGGCGGTGCGCTGGAGGCGGGCGCCGGGCTGGCGCGGCTGGCCGAGCACCTGCAGGCGCCGGTGGCGCTGACCATCAACGCCAAGGGGTTGTTGCCCGCGAACCATCCGCTGCAGATCGGCTCGACCCAGACCCTGCCGGCCACCCGTGCGCTGGTGGCCGAGGCCGACGTGGTGCTGGCCATCGGCACCGAACTGGCCGAAACCGACTACGACGTGACCTTCAAGGGCGGTTTCGAGATCCCCGGCAGCCTGCTGCGGATCGATATCGACCCGGACCAGACGGTGCGCAACTACCTGCCCGAACTGGCCCTGGTAGCGGATGCCGCCCAGGCTATTGAAGCGCTGTTGGTGGCCCTGAACCTGCAGGCGCAACCGCCGCGCGAAAGCGATTGGGGAGCGGCGCGGGCCGCCCGCCTGCGCCAGGACAACGCGGCCAGCTGGGACCAGCCGACCCTGAGCCAGACCCGTCTGCTGACCAGCATCCTGCAGACCCTGCCGGACGCCATCCTGGTGGGCGACTCGACCCAGCCGGTCTATACCGGCAACCTGACCCTGGACATGGCCAGGCCGCGTCGCTGGTTCAATGCCTCCACTGGTTACGGCACGCTGGGATACGCGTTGCCGGCCGCCATGGGCGCCTGGCTGGGCAGCGCCGAGTCGCCCGCCGTACGCGCGCCGGCGGTGTGCCTGATCGGTGACGGCGGGCTGCAGTTCACCCTGCCTGAGCTTGCCAGCGCGGTCGAGGCGCAGGTGCCATTGATCGTGCTGCTGTGGAACAACCAGGGGTACGAGGAGATCAAGAAGTACATGGTCAACCGGGCGATCGAGCCGGTCGGCGTGGACATCCATACCCCGGACTTCATTGGCGTGGCGCGGGCGTTGGGGGCCGAGGCAGAGGACGTGGGTGATGTGGCGCAACTGCAGGCAGCGTTGGGCAGGGCGGTGGAGCGCAGGGGGCCGACCTTGATCCAGGTGGATCAAGGTCAGTGGCAGCGGACGGTTCAGGGCTGAAGCTGCAGCGAGGGCTTTGCCCTCGATCGCGGGGCAAGCCCGCTCCTACAGTCGCCCGATGTTTGTCTCTTTTCAGCTGGCGCTGGCACGCAGGCGCGCCACGTCGCGAATCGGCGGGCGCGCCGTACAGGCGGCTGTACTCGCGGCTGAACTGCGACGGGCTTTCATAGCCTACCCGGTAGCCAGCCACCGCAGCCTCCAGCCCGTCGTTGAGCATCAGTCGCCGCGCCTCCTGCAGGCGCAGCTGCTTCTGGTATTGCAACGGGCTCATTGAGGTCACGGCCTTGAAACGGTGGTGCAGGGTCGAGGTGCTGAGGTTGACCTCGCGCGCCAGGTCCTCGATGCGCAAGGGCTCCTGGTAATGCCGGTTGAGCCAGGCGATGGCCTGACAGACCCGGTGGGTCTGGCTGCTGGACAGGGCGATCTCGCACAGGCGCCAGCCCTGGGGGCCACGCAGCACGCGATACATCAGTTCGCGGCGCACCAGTGGGGCGAGCACGGCAATATCTCGTGGGCTGTCGAGCAGGCGGACCAGGCGCAGCAGCGTGTCGAGCAACTGCGGATCGCTTTTCTCCACGAACAATCCGCGTCCGGAAGACTGACCGGGTACCAGTATCGGCCCGCTCTCGGCGATCAGCTGGCTGATCTGCGCCGGGTCGATGTCCAGGCGCAAACCCAGGCAGGGGTTCTCGGGGCTGGCTTCGAGCAGGGCGCCGGTGATGGGCAGCGTTACCGAGACCACCATGTAGTGCAGCGGGTCGTAGGTATAGCGCTCGTCGCCCAGGAACAATGTCTTGCTGCCCTGGGCCAGGATGCACAAGGCCGGTTGCGCCAGGGCCGGCATGCCGCGCACATCTTCTTCATAGCGAGTCAGGTACAGGTCTTCGATGGCCGACACCGCGCCATAGGGGCCGTTGGCGTGACGTCGGATCAGCCCGGCCAGCTCCTGGCGTTGCTGTTCCAGAAGCGGATCGAGGGGCGTGGATGAACTCATGGCGGGATTCCTCTGCTGACCGACGCAGCATAGGTTTGGGCAATGGCAGGCGCTAGTCGAAAGCTGCAGATCGATTGCCTGATCCTGCCGCGTTGCAGGATCAGGCAATCGGCCGGCAGTAATGGCCTAACGTCCCGCGCGGGCGAACCTCTAACCTTGGCAGCCTGGTTTTCCCGTCCGTAGTGCTTCAAGGAGATCGTTCATGACCCAGCAACAACCGGTCACACACCTGGCTTTCATCCGCGCCAGCAACGGTCGATCCGCAGAACTCGGCGTGCGCCTGCGCGACTTGCTCGAGCCGTCGCGACGTGCGCCGGGCTGCCTGAGCTTCAGCGTGCAGCGCTCGCAGGTCGATGCCGACCTGTGGCTGCTCAGCGGCAGCTGGTGCGACCAGCAGGCGATGAGTGGCTATTTCGCTTCGCCCACCCTCGACGTGTTCGGGGAGCTGGTGCAGGAGCAGGTGGTCAGCAGCCTGGACCTGCATACCTTCGCCTAACGTGTAGAATGCCGCCCCTCGATCACACAGGCGCAAAGCGACATGGCACGTAGAGAATTCCCCCACTTCGAAGCGGTTTCGGCAATGGTTCCGGTGCAAGGCGGCGGCTACCACGCGGCGATCGCCGTGAAGGCCCTGGTCATGGGCGGTGCGCCGCGCTTTCACAAAGTGCTGGACGGGCAGGTGTTCCAGTCGGCGATCGCGGCCGACCAGGCCGCTTGTGCCGAACTCGAACGCCTGCAGGGCGTGAGCGAGGAAGGTGAACTGGTCTTCTGATCAGACCTGTGGGCGAGCCATCTTGAACAGCTCGCCCAGCGCGAAGTAGTCGGCCGGGCCGCCGCCACGCAGGATCGGCTCGGCGGCGGCGGTATCGTAAATGCCATCCTTCAGCAGGTGCTCGGCAATGTGCACCGCCACCACCTCGCCGAGGATCAGCCAGCTGGGCACCACTTCCTGGTCCGCACGCTTGAGCTGGACGATCTGGCTGACCTTGCATTCGAAGCTCACCGGGCTTTCGCCCACGCGCGGCACCTTGACCACATTCGAGGCGGTCGGGGTGAGGCCGCTGAGCGTGAACTCGTCGACATCTGCCGCCACGGCGGCGCAGCTCTGGTTCATCTGCTGCGCCAGCGGACGGGTGGCCAGGTTCCAGACGAACTCACCGGTCTGCTCGATGTTGTTCAGGCTGTCTTTGCGCCCGACGCTGCAGAAACCGATGATTGGAGGGATGTAGTTGAAGGCGTTGAAGAAGCTGTAGGGCGCCAGGTTCAGGCGGCCTTCGCGGTCGTGGCTGGAGATCCAGCCGATGGGCCGTGGGCCGACGATGGCGTTGAACGGGTCGTGGGGCAGGCCGTGGCCTTTGGCGGGTTCGTAGTAGTACATCTGCGCAAGGCCGCGAGGCCCTTCCTGGTGGGGGACAAGGCGCCTAGTGTGCCAAGGCTTGGCCCGGCTGCAAATGATCAAGCCCGGCCGAAGCCGGGCTGGTTGCGCGCATCAGCGATCAGCTGATGCGGTGGCCGTTGGTGCGGTCGAAGCCATCTTCGGCGAAGCGCTGGCCGCCGGTGCGATCGAAGCCGTCTTCGGCGAAGCGCTGGCCGCCGGTGCGATCAAAGCCGTCTTCGGCGAAGCGTTGGCCGTTGGTGCGATCGAAGCCATCCTCTGCGTAGGTAGCCGACTGACTCTGCACGGCCGCGAAGGTGTGGGCGCCGGTACGGTCGAAACCATCTTCGGCGAAGGCACCAGTGGCCAGAACAGAGAGGGCGAGGGTGAGGATCAGTTGGTTTTTCATGCTCGTTGCTCCGGTGGATTGCTTGGGGTTGTTGTTTCTATGGGCTTAATGCTACGCCTATTAATTTGATTAAAAAGCGCAAAAAACAACGCATAAGCATCGATTAAGTCGATTGTTTTTGGCGCGGGTAACTGCAGGAAGTTGCCATTGGCGCCCCGGCCGCCGCCCAGCACCGCTCCTATCGGTTTTCGGGAGGGCCAGGCGGTGGCAGGGCCATTTCAGAATGAGCCCAGGCAGTTAATTGGGAATTAAGGGAGGAGGCGGCTTTTCACGAGAGGGAGGCCTGTTACCCGTGATGCGAGGTTCAGCGAGCGGTCGAACTTTTCAGAGTGCTCGTTGAGCAGCCCCGCTCATGTCTCCTGGGTATTCACCCTGTAGCGGGTGCTTCGTCCGCCGCCGGGCAGACGAACCAGGCAGTGCTTGTCCAGCAGGTCGGCAAGGTGCCGGGTGGCTGTGGCCTTGGAGACCTTGGCCACAGCCTGGTACTGGCTGGCACTGATACCCGCCTCGAAGCCGCGAGGGCCACCGTCGAGCAGGCGATTGAGCACTTTGACCTGTTCGGGTAACAAGCCGTCGCCACGATGGATCAGCCAGAAGCGTGCCTTGGCCAGCACCCGGTCGATGCGCGCCAGCGCTTGCTGGAGGCTGCGCAGCAAGGTGGCAAGGAACCAGGCCAGCCATTGTGTGACGTCCAGATCGCCGCGCTGGCTGCTTTCAAGGACTGCGTAGTAGCCGGCCCGGTCTTCCAGGATGCTGCTGGATATGGCGTAGAAACGGACCGCCCGCTGCCCGCCCTGGGCCAATGCCAGGTCTGTGATGGCGCGGGCCAGGCGGCCATTGCCATCGGTGAAGGGGTGCAAGGTGACGAACCAGAAATGGGCGAGCCCCGCGCGTAGCAGGGGGTCGAGTTGCCGATCACTGCGGCTTCTCTCGAACCAGTCGAGGAACTGCTGCACCTGCTGCTCCAGGCCGGCACGCGGCGGTGCTTCGAAATGCACCCTGGGTTTGTCGATACGACCCGACACCACCTGCATCGGGGCATCGTCGCGCCATGCGCCGACTGGCATGGGCGGTGCGAGCGTAGTGTCATGCTCGGGGAACAGCCAGCGATGCCACAGGAACAGGCGCTGCTGATCCAGTGGCCGAACATAGCCCATGGTCGCATCCACCATCAACTCGGCCAGGCCCTCGCTGCGAGTCGTGGTCGTTCCTGGCTCGGCAATCCCGAGCCGGCGGGCCAGGGAAGAGCGCACGGACTCCACATTGAGCTGCTCACCCTCGATGGCCGAGGACGTGACAATGTTCTGCAGCAGGGTATCGAGTGTATCGAGGTTGGCATTGGCCTCGGTCACCGCCCCCGCTCTGCCCAGCAGGCAGCCTTGCGCCTGGACGCAGTCCCTGAGCAAGGTTGCCAGTTGCGACGCGTCCCAACGAACGTCGGGCCAGTCGGCCTGCTGCCAGACCCAGACGGTGTCTGCAGCCGTGTGCGCTTTTGGGTTCATGAGCCAAATAATAGCGTCATTCGGCTCATGATGTGAGCCGAATGACGCTATTATTCGGCTCACAATCCATTAAAAAAGGGCGCCCGGTCATCCGGAGCGCCCCTTTTCAGTTCTGCGAGGAGGGATCAGTCGGTGGTGATCCGCGAATGCTGCTTGGTGTCCTTCATGGTCGCGTACACCAGCAACGAACAGGCGATGCAGGCGGTGACGTACCAGTAGTAGCCAGTCTCCATGCCGGCGCTCTTGAACCACAGGGCCACGTACTCGGCGGTGCCGCCGAAGATCGACACGGTCAGCGCGTACGGCAGGCCGACGCCCAGGGCGCGGATCTCGGTCGGGAACAGTTCGGCCTTGACCACGGCGTTGATCGAGGTGTAGCCGCTGACGATGATCAGCGCGGCCATGATCAGGAAGAACGCGCCCCACCAGGTCTGGATGGTGTGCAGGGTGCTGAGGATCGGCACGGTGAACAGGGTGCCGAGCACGCCGAAGGCGATCAGGATAGGGCGTCGACCGATCTTGTCGGACAGCCCGCCGATCACTGGTTGCAGGCACATGAACAGGAACAGCGTGGCCGCCGAAATGGTGGTCGAGTCGCTGATGCTCATGCCCACGGTGTTGACCAGATACTTCTGCATGTAGGTGGTGTAGGTGTAGAAGGCCAGGGTTCCGCCCATGGTCAGGCCGACTACGGTCATCAGCTCCTTGGGATGGCGCAGCAGGGTGCGCATCAGGTTTTCCTTGGATTTTTCCTTCTTGGTGAAGGACGCGGTTTCTTCCATGCCGCGACGCAGGTACAGGGCGACCACCGCGCACAGCGCGCCGATCACGAACGGCACGCGCCAGCCCCAGGCATACAGCTCCTCGGTGGTCAGGGTGTTCTGCAGGACGATCAGCACCGCCAGGGCGATGAGCTGACCCGAGATCAGGGTGACGTACTGGAAGCTGGAGAAGAAGCCACGGCGTTCCTTGCTGGCCATCTCGCTCAGATAAGTGGCAGAGGTACCGTATTCGCCACCCACCGACAAGCCCTGCATCAGGCGGGCGATGACCAGCAGGACTGGCGCGGCGACGCCGATGGTCTCGTAGCCCGGGGTCAGGGCGATGACCAGGGAGCCTGCGCACATCAGCAGCACCGATGCCATCAGTGCCGCCTTGCGGCCCTTGCGGTCGGCGTACAGGCCCATCAGCCAGCCGCCGATCGGACGCATGAGGAAGCCCACGGCGAAGATCGCGGCGGTATTGAGCAGTTGGGCGGTGGTGTCGCCGGCGGGGAAGAAGGCCTTGGCGAAGTACAGCGAGAATGCGGCGTAGACATACCAGTCGTACCATTCGACCATGTTGCCGATGGAACCACTGAAGATCGATTTGAGGCGGCTGGCGGTGGACTTTTGCGCGGCGGGCGCAACGGCCGCCCCGGTGGGCAGAGTGCTGGCGTTATCCATCAGGGATACCTTCTCGTTGTTTTTGTGGAGCGCGCTCGAGGCGCAGCTTGAGAAGGGTTTTGCAGGAGGTGTGCCAGGTGGGGGCGCAGTGATCCGTTTGGGTGCATCGTGAGCCGGTCCGCTCCCACGCAACCCCTGTAACCTGCGGGTAATGCATATCCTTGTAGGAGCGGGCTTGCCCCGCGAAGAAGTGCCTCGGAGGATCAGTGAGTGAGCGGAATTTCGCTTGTTCTCGCCAGTGGATAGGCAAGAATCCGCTCATTCGCGCTCAAGAAAGTCCTCTCTCGCCAACCCATGCCGCTGCATCTTTTCATTGAGTGTGCGCCGCGGCAGTTGCAGTGCCTCCATCACGCCCTTGATCTCACCCTTGTGCTGACGCAATGCAGCGCGCAGACACTGGGCCTCGAACGCTTCCATCTGCTCGACCAGGGATTGCCCGCCGGACGCGACCTCCAAAGCCGGCGAGCCCAACCCCAGGGCATGCCGTTCGGCGGCATTGGCCAGCTCGCGCACATTGCCCGGCCAATCGTGGGCCAGCAGGCGCGCCAGTTGCGCGCCGCTCAGCGGTGGGGCGCTGCGCCCCAGGCGTTCGGCGGCGCCGCGGGCAAAATGCTCAAACAGCAGCGGGATGTCCTCACGCCGTTCGCGCAGGGGCGCCAAGCGCAGTTCGGCGACGTTCAGGCGATAGGCCAGGTCTTCGCGAAAGCGCCCGGCGCGGGCTTCTTCAAGCAGGTCCGGCTTGGTCGCGGCAATGATGCGCAGGTCGACGCTGATACTCTGGTTGGCGCCCAGCCGCTCGAGCTTCTGTTCCTGGATCACCCGCAGCAGCTTGGCCTGCTGGGCCAGGGGCATGCTCTCGATTTCGTCGAGGAACACGGTACCGCCATTGGCGTACTCCAGTTTGCCGATTCGCTTGCCCTGGGCACCGGTGAACGCGCCACTTTCATGGCCGAACAGCTCGGCCTCGAACAATGTTTCGGGAATGGCCGCGCAGTTGAGGGCGACGAAGGGTTTGTCGGCGCGCGGGCCGAAGTCGTGCAGGCAGCGCGCCACGCGCTCCTTGCCGCTGCCGGTTTCACCGCGGATCAGCACGTTGACCGGCAGGCCGGCCAGCTCCAGCACCTGGCGGCGCAGTTGCTGCAAGCCCTGGGACATGCCCAGCAGGGTGTTCTCCAGCTGCGCCTTGAGGTCGGCCTGCTCATGCAGGTGGCGGTTCTCCAGGACCAGCTGGCGCTTTTCCAGGGCCCGGCGCAGGCTGCCCATCAGGTGCTGTGGTGTGAACGGCTTTTCCAGGAAGTCATAGGCGCCATTGCGCATCGCTTCCACGGCCATGGGCACATCGCCATGGCCGGTGAGCAGGATCACCGGCAGGTCGGGGTCGTTCGCCTGCAGCTGTTCGAGCAGTTGCAGGCCGGACATGCCGGGCATGCGTACGTCGCTGAGGATCACCCCGGGGAAGTGCGGCTCGAGCCTGTCCAGACAGTCTTCGGCGCGGGCGAACAGTTGCACGCTGAAGCCCGACAGGCTCAGCCACTGTTCCACCGCGGTGCGGATGCTCGCTTCGTCGTCGACGACAATCACCGAATTCAACATACAGGCTCCAGGTCGCGGGGCAGGGTGAGGCTGAAGCGGGCACCGCCCGGCAGGTTCTCGACCTGCAGGCGGCCACCGGCGTCGATGACGATGCCATAGGAGATGGCCAGGCCAAGGCCCAGCCCTTCACCGACCGGCTTGGTGGTGAAGAACGGATCGAAGACCCGGTCCAGGTCGCAGTCGAGGATGCCACCACCGGAATCGAGCACGCTCAGGCGCCATTGCCCATCGTCTGCCTCGATGCGGATCTCCAGGCGTTTGTAACGTTTGTCGGCCATGGCGTCGATGGCGTTGCGCAGCAGGTTGATCAGCACCTGCTCGAGGCGGATCGCGTCGCCGCGGACCCAGGCCGGGCGGGCCAGGTACAGCGCCACTTCGACGCCTTCGGCGCGGATGCGGGTATCCAGCAGGTGCAGCGCCTGGTCGACCACCGTGGCCAGGTCCAGACGTTCGCGCAGGCCGCCGGGGCTGTTGCGGGCGAAGGTCTTCAGGTGGCCGGTGAGCGCGGCCATGCGGGTCAGCATCTGCTCCAGCGGCTCCAGGGCCTGGCGGGCTTCGTCATGGCGGCCATGGTCGAGCAGCAGGCGCAGGGTTTCCAACTGCATGCGCTGGGTGGTCAGCGGCTGGTTGATTTCGTGGGCCAGGGCTGCCGACATCTGCCCCAGCGCCGCCAGCTTGGCCGATTGCACCAGGCCTTCCTGGGCGGTATGCAGCTCACGGGTGCGCTCCTCGACCAGGCGCTTGAGCTCTTCGCGGCTGCGTTGGCGCAGGCGGGCCAGGCGCAGGCGCTGGCTGACGAACAGCGCGGCGAACACCAGGCTCAGCCAGATGGCTGCAGCGGCGAGGGCGGCGTTGCGGCCATCCTCGGCGACCTGCGGCTTGCGCAGCAAGTGCAGGGTCCAGCCTTCGGCCTCCAGGGGCAGGCGCTCCCACAGGTACTCGGCGGTGCCATCCGGGCCTTGCACGCGGGTCAGGTGGCTGGTGTCGGTGAAGCGGGTCAGGGCCTGGTGCTGCAGGGGCACCAGCGGTTGCTTGTCGTACTGGCGGGTTTCGGCCAGTTCGGCGCGGTCGGCGCCGGACAGCGGTTGCAGCTCGCGGTAGCGCCAGCCGTCCTGATTGGCGATGAAGGTGATGCCGCGGGCATCGCTGACCAGCAGGATATCGCTGCCCTGGCGCCACTCGCGTTCCAGCTCCGGGAACTCAAGTTTGACGACCATGGCGCCGAGGAAGCGGCCATGTTCGTCGTTTACCGCGCTGGACAGGAAGTAGCCCGGCACGCCACTGGTCACGCCGACGGCATAGAACCGGCCGCTGCCCTGGCTGCGGGTCTGCTTGAAATAGGGGCGAAAGCCGTAGTTGGAGCCGACATAGGTGGTCGGCAGGCGCCAGTTGCTGGCGGCGATGGCCAGGCCCGTGCGGTCGAGCAGCTCCAGGGTGGAGGAGTTGGCGGCGCCGTTGATGCGTTCGAGCTTGCGGTTCAGGGCGTCCTGCACCGGCTCGGTGATCGGACCGCGCAGGGCCGCGATCAGCTCCGGATCCAGCGCCAGCACCGCAGGCAGGGCGCGATAGCGCTCGATCAGGGTGTGCAGGGCGTTGGCATACAGGCCCAGTTGCTCGCTGGCCCGGCGGGCGTCGGTTTCCATGGCCTGGCGCTTGGCCTGGTGCATGGCCCAGCCGGCGCTGAGGGTGGTGCCGACCAGGATCAGCAGGATGATCAAACCCAGGCGCAGGGCGCGGAAGGATGAGGGCATGGGGCGGATCCGGGATCTCGGTTGTCTGTGCCGGCCTCATCGCGGGGCAAGCCCGCTCCCACAGGATTGCAGATGTTCCTGTGGGAGCGGGCTTGCCCCGCGAAGGGCCGAACCTGCTTAACGCAGCTCGAAGCTCTGCTGCTGCACCGCCTGCGAGTCGAGGCCGATCTGCACATTGAACTGGCCAGCTTCGGCGACGTGCTGCAGTTGGCCATTGTAGAACTTCAGGTCCTGCTCACTGATGTCGAAGGTCAAGGTTCGCGCTTCGCCGGCCTTGAGCATGACTTTCTGGAAGTTCTTCAGTTCCTTGACCGGGCGGCTCATTGACGCACTCTGGTCCTGGATATACAGCTGTACCACGGTCTCGCCGTCACGTTTGCCGGTGTTCTTCACCGTAACCTTGGCCTGCAGGGTGCCGCCACGCTTGAGTTCCTTCTGCGACAGCGCCAGCCCCGACAGCTCGAAGCTGGTGTAGCTCAGGCCGTAGCCGAACGGGTACAGCGGGCCGTTCGGCTCCTCGAAGTACTGCGAGGTGTAGTTGCCCGGCTTGCCCGGGGTGAACGGACGGCCGATGCGCATGTGGTTGTAGTACATCGGGATCTGCCCGACCGAGCGTGGGAAGGTGATGGCCAGGCGACCGGACGGGTTGTAGTCGCCGAACAGCACGTCGGCGATGGCGTTGCCGCCTTCGGTGCCGCTGAACCAGGTCTCGAGGATGGCGTCGGCCTGCTCGCGCTCCCAGGCAATCGACAACGGACGGCCGTTCATCAGCACCAGCACCAGCGGCTTGCCGGTGGCCTTCAGCGCCTTGATCAGGTCGCGTTGCACCGCCGGGATCTCCAGGGTGGTGCGGCTCGACGATTCGTGTGACATGCCACGGGACTCGCCGACCACGGCCACCACCACATCCGACTGCCTGGCGGCCTTGACCGCTTCGTCGATCAGCACGGCGGCGGGACGTGGGTCATCGACGATTTCCGGTGCGTCGAAGTTGAGGAAGTTCAGGTAGTCGAACATGGCCTTGTCGCCGGTCACGTTCGAACCCTTGGCGTAGACCAGCTTGGCCTTGCCTTCCACGGCACGGCGCAAGCCCTCGCGCACGGTGACCGAGTGCTGCGGTTTGCCATCGGCGGCCCAGCTGCCCATCATGTCGATCGGCGCATCGGCCAGGGGACCGACCAGGGCGATGGTGCCGGCCTTTTTCAGCGGCAGGGTCTGCTCGCGGTTCTCCAGCAGCACCAGGCCACGGCGTGCCACGTCGCGGGCGGTGTCACGGTGCAGGCGGTCTTCGGCGTAGTAGTCCTTCAGGTCGGTTTCGGCCTTGGGAATGCGCACATAGGGGTCCTTGAACAGCCCCATGTCGTACTTGGCGCCCAGCACTTCACGCACCGCCTGGTCCAGTTCGTCCTGGCTGACTTCACCGGACTTCAGCAGCCCTGGCAGCTCCTCGCCGTAGAGGGTGTCGTTCATGCTCATGTCGATGCCGGCCTTGATCGCCAGCTTGGCGGCCTCACGGCCGTCGCGGGCAACGCCATGGCGGATCAGTTCCTGGATGGCGCCGTGGTCGCTGATGGTCACGCCCTTGAAGCCCCACTCCTTGCGCAGCAGGTCGTTCATCAGCCAGGTGTTGGAGGTGGCCGGCACGCCGTTGATCGAGTTCAGCGCCACCATCACCCCGCCGGCACCGGCGTCGAGCGCGGCGCGGTAGGGCGGCAGGTAGTCGTTGTACATCTTCGGCAGGCTCATATCGACCGTGTTGTAGTCGCGCCCCCCCTCCACCGCGCCGTACAGGGCGAAGTGCTTGACGATGGCCATGATGCTGTCGGCGTTGGCCGGGCTCGAGCCCTGGAACGACTTGACCATCACCTGGCCGATCTTCGAGGTCAGGTAGGTGTCCTCGCCGAAACCTTCACTGGTGCGGCCCCAGCGTGGGTCGCGGGCGATGTCGACCATCGGCGCGAAGGTCATGTCCAGCGAATCGGCGGCGGCCTCGATGGCCGAGGTGCGGCCGACCTTGGCGATGGCGTCCATGTCCCAGGACGAGGCCAGGCCCAGGCCGATCGGGAAGATGGTGCGCTCGCCGTGGATAGTGTCGTAGGCGAAGAACATCGGGATCTTCAGACGGCTGCGCATGGCCGCGTCCTGCATCGGCCGGTTCTCGGGGGCCGTACGCGAGTTGAAGGTGCCACCGATGCGTCCGGCGGCGATTTCCTCGCGGATCTTCTCGTGGGGCATCTCGGGGCCGATGCTGATCAGGCGCAGTTGGCCGATCTTCTCGGCCTCGGTCATCTGGCCGACCAGATGGTCGATGAACGCCTGCTTGTCTTGCAGGGGCGCGGCGGTTGGGGCGGCAAGGGCCGCCTGACTGGCAAGGCCCATGGCCAGGCCCAGCAAAGACAGTTTCATCATCAATTCCGTTGTCGAGTGATATGCGGCTGGCCGAGACGTTTCGTACGCCTGTTATTGTCGCGTCCGCTGGCGGTTCTGTGGATCATTCATCCATGATCCGGCGCAGTCGCGGATTATGCCTTATATGAGGCGTTTGTTGAGATACACTCTCGCCCACCCGATTGCCGGGATAACAACGATAAGAACGCTCGAGAGACGATGGCATGACCGAATACGAACAGCGCCAGATCGCCGAGGCGATCGCCCGCGCCGAGCGGCGTACCGATGCGGAGCTGGTGACCGTCCTGGCCCGCCGCGCCGACGACTTTCCCTACCTGCCGTTGCTCTGGGCCGCCCTGCTGGCCTTGCTGATCCCTGGCGCGTTGCACCTGTGGCTGGGCGGCATTGGCGTCAATGGCCTGCTGCTGGCGCAGATGCTGACCTTCATCAGCCTGTGCCTGCTGTTGCGCCACCCGCGCCTGGCGGCCTGGGTGGTGCCGGTGGTGCTGCGGCGCCGGCGTGCGTCGGGCCTGGCCCGCCAGCAGTTTCTCGAGCTCAACCTGCAGCGTACCGCTGGTGCCACGGGGGTGCTGATCTTCGTCAGCGAAGCCGAGCGTCATGTCGAGATATTGGTTGATGAGGGCATTGCCCGGCACCTGCCCGAGCAGGCACGCGAGGCGATCGTCGCCCGCTTCACCGATCAGGTGCGCCAGGGCCATACCCTGCAGGGTTTCGTCGAGTGCATCGAGGCCTGCGGCGAGCTGCTCAGCGAACACGTGCCGCCCACCCATGCGCGCAACGAGCTGCCCAACCGCCTGGTGATTCTCGACTGATTCTCGTGGTCTGAATCAATGCTTGTTGTCGTGGGAGCGGGCTTGCGCCGCGAACACCGGCGAAGCCGGTGTCATGCATCGAGTTATCGGCTTCGCGGGCAAGCCCGCTCCCACAGGGGTTCGCGATGGCCTGACATCGACGTAGAATGCCCGGCATTGCGCATCGCGCCCCCGCATTCCGAGGCACCCGTTCCCATGTCGTCCCCTTCTTCCGCCCCCACCGCGCCGGACCCGCGTGCCCAGTTCCTGAGCCTGCTAGCCGATGCCCTGGCTGATGGCAGCCTGAGCAAGCTGGTGCTGGCCCGTCATGTCGGCGCCGACCAGACCCTGCAGCGGATCATCGCCAAGCCGGTGCAGATCAAGGGCCAGGCCTGTCTGTCGCTGGTCTACCGTCACCAGACCCGCGACATCACCCGCAACCTGGGGCTGGACCCGGCGCTGGCGCTGGTGGCCGAGCTGCTGCCGGAGAGTTTTCGCAACGCGCACCTGTTCACCGCCGCCGGCGAGGTGCAACTGGAGTTCAGCAAGAAGGGCAAACCGATGCTGCGCCGTCACCTGGCCCAGCCGGCGCCGCGTGAGGCGGGGGCTGGCGGGCACGACCGCGAGAAAAAGCGCTACCTGGAACTGTCGCGACCGTTCCTGCGCGACCTGGGGGTGACCGATGGGCAGGGCGCGCTGATCCCGTCGATGTCGCGCAAGTGGAAGCAGATCAACAAGTTCATCGAAGTCTTCGACCATGCCTTGAGCGGTGCGCCGGTGGATGCGCAGCAGGCGCTGAAAGTCGCCGACTTCGGTTCGGGCAAGGGCTACCTGACCTTTGCCATGCACGACTACCTGCGCAATACCCTCGGGCGTGAGGCGCAGGTCACCGGGGTCGAGTTGCGTCCAGACATGGTCGAGCTGTGCAACGCCGCCGCCGCGCGCCTGGAGCATCCGGGCCTGGTGTTCGAATGCGGTGATGTGCGCAGCGTGGTGCCTGAGGCCATCGACGTGATGATCGCCCTGCATGCCTGCGACATTGCCACCGACTACGCCATCCACACCGGCATTCGCTGCAACGCCGCGATCATCATGTGCTCGCCGTGCTGCCACAAGCAGGTTCGTCCGCAACTGCGCAGCCCCGGCCTGTTGCAACCGATGTTGCAATACGGGCTGCACCTGGGGCAGCAGGCCGAAATGCTCACCGACAGCCTGCGCGCGCTCTATCTTGAGGCCTGTGGCTACGAGACCAAGGTGTTCGAATTCATCTCGCTCGAGCACACCAACAAGAACAAGATGATTCTTGCGGTCAAGCGCCGACAGCCCCAGGACAATGCCGCGCTGCTGGAGAAGATCGCCGAGCTCAAGGCGTTCTATGGGGTACGCGAGCATTGCCTGGAAACCCTGCTGCAGGCGGATGGTCTGATTGCTGGGTGATTGAACCTACAGCACCTTCCCAGTTTCGGTTAGGCCGTTTCCGAAAGAGTCTTTCTGAGCCTGTTGCAGCCTCTCTGGCACCTAGTCTGGCTTGTGGTGACGCCCGTCGGCGTCGTATGGTTGTCACTTGACAACCTTATTCCCATGCCCATACTGGAGCTCAATCGATGGCCCGTCCTCTCCATCCAAACAAGGAAGTCGAGCAGTCCCTGACACACGCTGAGGCGCAGGGCTGGAAAGTCACGGTGCGGGGCGGCCATTGCTGGGGGCGGATCTATTGCCCCTACAACGACCGCGAATGTCGCTGTGGCGAGTTCTGCATCACCAGCGTGTGGAGCACACCCAGAAATCCGGGCACCTTCGCTCGCCAGTTGCGCCGGGTCGTGGACAACTGCACGTCGATGCGTGGGATCGTCAATCAGCCAGTGGAGCGAAAGTGATGGAGTACGAATTCACCCTCAAGTACCAATTGCACGACGGCGTGGATGTCGATGCACTGATCGAGCTTCTGGGAGAGGCCGGTTGCGATGACGCGGTGGTCGGTAGCGGTCAGCCCGGTCGCCTGGCCCTGGCCTTCGCCCGCGAGGGCAAGACTGCGCGGGAAGCGATGCACAGCGCCCTGGAGAATGTCCGGCAGGTCTTGCCGGAGGCCCGCCTGATCGAAGCCAGTCCGGACCTGGTCGGCCTGACCGATGTGGCGGCGCTGGTGGGGGTGTCCCGACAGAACATGCGCAAGCTCATGCTCACGCATCACCGCACTTTCCCGGCCCCGGTGCATGACGGCAGCCTTTCGCTCTGGCACCTGGCCGATATCCTGGCCTGGATGCAGGAACGGGGTACCCACGCTGTTGCCCAGGCGCTCCATGAACTGGCTGTCGTGGCGATGCAGGTGAATGTCGCCAGGGCCCAGGAACGGGTGGCGAGTGGCAGGTGATGCAGTCCATTGCATCATCGCCGTTGCGCAGGATCAGAAGAACCGGGTCACGCTGATCTTGGCATTGCGCCCCTGGGTGTAGGCGTTCTCGCCCGACAGCTCCGGCCGGATGGCCTTGTTGAACAGGTTGTCCACGGTCAGGTTGACCTCGGTGCCCTTGAGGTACGGCTGCTGGGGTTTCCAGTTGGCGAACAGGCCGTGAATCTCGTACTTCTCGTTGCCGAAGTTGTCGTAGTAGCGGTCGCCCAGAGCACTGGCCGGGCCCTCGAAGTACTTGTCACTGGGCAGGTGGTGGGTAGCGCCGACGAACTGCGCGGTCCAGCCGACACGGGCGTCCCAGGACGGAATCTTGACCCCCAGGGTGGTGATCCATTTCGGCGCCGGCACATCCTTGGCCCACACGTCGGGGCCCCAAGGGTTGGTGTAGGCGCCCTCGTGGCGACCTTCCATCCAGGCGTACGACACCGCGCCGAACAGGTAGGTGGAGTCGTAGAACGTTTCGATCTCGAAGCCCTTGTACTCCACGTCGCCGATGTTGCGGTAGTTGCCCATCAGGCCGCCACCGCAGGTGTTGGCGATGCTGCCGCCGGTGGCCAGTTGCTCCTGGCAGCCGACCCCGGTGGCCTTGAAGATCTCGTCGGTGATCTTGTTGCGGAACAAGGTCGTGCGTACCTGGGCGCTGTCGCCCTGGACAAACACGTTGGAGAAATCGCTGATGCTGCCCACGCGCACGCCGGTGATACGTTCCGGGTCGAGATTGCGGCTGGTGGATGTACGGCTTCCCACGCCTTGCACCTCGTACTGCTCATCCAGCACGGGCGCGCGCCAGGTCTTGCTGTAGTCGGCGAACAGCACGGTCTGCTCGGTGGCCTTCCAGAACAGCGACAGGCGTGGCGACCAGCCGCTGTAGGTCTTGTCGCTGTAGTCGTGGCCGGCCGCCGGGTTGTTGTAGTAGGGCGCCTGGTTGGGCTTGCCCTCGTTGGTGACGTGGTCATAGCGCAACGACGGCGTGATGGTCACGCTGCCCAGGGTGACCGCGTCCTGCAGGTAGTAACCCTGGCTGTCGACCTGGCCGCTGGGCATGAAGTACGGCTGGTAGTGGCCATAGTTGTACTTGGGCACTTCATAGGTCTTGCCGGGCATCCACATCTGCGTGTCGCGATCGTGGCGGCGAACCTGCACGCCTGCGGTGAGCGCGTGTTCCAGCGGACCGGTGAGGAAGCTGCTGGTGTTCTTCACATCGAGCATGCGGTCCTTGTACTCGGTGTCCATCTTGCGACCACCGGTTGACGGCTGGAAGAACGCCGTGGCTTCACGCTCGTCGGTCTGCTTGGTGTCGGACTCGGAGTATTTCACCTGCAAATCGACCCACGGATTCTCGATGGGCTGGTACTTGTAGGTGGCCGACCAGGTGGTGTCGATGGTGGTGCGATAGGCCAGGAAGCGTTTGAGAGAGCCTTCATAGCCGTACTTCTTGATGTCCGCCGCCGAGGGGGGCGCCGGGTAGGCGGTGGCGGCGAAGGTGGTCCAGCGGTCGGTTTCGGAGCGCGAGTAGGAAAGGCCCAGGCTGTGCTCGTCGGTGAAGTGGACGTTGCCCTTGAGCAGCATGCCGTCCAGGTCCAGGGCGCTGTAGGGCACGCGCTTGGGGTTGACCGGCCACTGGTTGTTCGGGTCCGGCAGGTTGTCGGCCATTTTCAGGTTGCCGCCGTCGCGCTTGGTGTAATAGACCAGGCCGTCGAAGCGCCGGTCATCGCTGCGGCCGAAAAGCGCCGAGCTGTAGATCTGCTGATGGTCGTTGCTGGCATAGCCATACTTGAGCATGGCGCCGCTGTTGCGGCCTTCCTGCAGCAGGTCGCCGGCGTCCTTGGTCTCCATGTTGACGCTGCCGCCGAAGCCGCCGTTGCCGGTCTTCACCGAGTGCGGGCCTTTCTCCACCTCGATGTGCTTGATCAGTTCCGGCTCGATGAAGATCGTGCCTTGCTGGTAACGCTCGAAGCCGCTCTTGGGCGCGCCATCGAGGGTCATCGGCACGTCCTCGGCGTCGCCCAGGCCCCAGATGTTGATGGTCTGGCCGCCGGGCTTGGCCGAGCCACCCATGTTCACGCCTGGCAAGGTGGCCAGCACGCTGGGGATGTTGTTCGGCTGGTAGCGGTCGATCTGTTCCTGGTCGAGGGTCGAGCGTCCGACGTTGCCGGGCTCCACCTGCTTGCCGTCGCCAACGATGCTCAAGGCGCCGAGCTGGATGCTGTTGTCGGCACTCGGGGCGTCCTCGCGCAGGCGCACCACGTAGGTGTTGCCCATGCGTACGACACTGAAGCGGCTGCCCACCAGCAGGCGCCCGATGGCCGCCTCGGCCTCGAAGTCGCCCTTGAGCGCCGGTGCCTGGGCGCTGCCGAGCAGGGCCTCGTCGAACAGCAGCTGGACCTTGGCCTGCTGGGCCAGCTGGCTCAGCGAACGGGCCAGCGGTTGCGCCGGCAGGTCGAAGGGCACCGGCGCGGCTTCGGCGGCCAGGCTCATGGCCAGGCACAGGGCCAGCAGGGTGGGTCGGGCAGGCAGGCAGTGCAATGGACGCAACGCGGACAACATGAATTCCCCCAAACGGCAAAAGGCCGGAAAAAGCCCGCCATCACGCGGCAGGCGGGGAGGAAGACGCGGCGTTGCGACAAAACCTCACCTGCGAATGATAAAAATTCTCAAATTATTTTTTTAGCGTCGCTCGATGCGCAGGCGCCCGTCGGCGAGCAAGGTGGTCTTGACCGGCAACAGCGCCGGCAGGGCATTGAGCAGGGCGTCCGGGTCGTGCACGTCGAGGTTGCCGGACACCTTGTAGCGGCCGAGCGCCGGATCGGCCAGCACCACCGGGTGCTGGCGATACAGGCCGAGCTCGTCGACCAGGCTGGCCAGCTCGCGGTTGCGGAAGCTCACATGGCCCTCGCGCCAGTCGGCGACTTGCTGCTCACCGAGTTCGTGGCGGGTCAGGCTGCCGCGCGCCAGGTCGTAGGTGGCGCCCTGACGGGCTCCGAGCAGCACGGGCGGTTGTCGTTCGCCCGGCGTATCGAACGCCACCTGGCCGTGGGCAACCGCCACCACCAGTTCACGCTCGCCACGGCGCAGGTCGAAGCCGGTACCGACCACGCGCACTCGGCCGCTGCCGGCGTCGACGAACAAGGGGCGTTCCTTGTCGGGCGCGACCTCGATGTACAACTGGCCGCGGTCGAGGTGGATCAGCCTCCGCTCGGCGCTGAAGTCCAGGCGCAGGCGGGTCTGGGCGTTGACGAAGAGCTGGCTGCCGTCGGGCAGTTGCAGGGTCTGCAAGGCCTGGCCGGCGGCGATGCGCTGGCTGAAGGCGGTGCTGCCCGCCCCCAGGTTGCCCGCCAGCACCGCGCAGAGCAGGGCCGCCGCGGTTGCCAGGGCCGGGCGCCAGCGTGGCGCGCGGCGCACCGGCAAGGGCACGGGGCGGTTGGCCTGCTTGAGCGCGGCCAGGTCATCCCACAATTGTTCGAACTGGCGGTAGGCGCGGGTGTGCTCGGGCGTCTGCATCCACAGGGCGAACGCCTTGCGCTCCTGGCGCGAAGGCTGGTTGCGGTTGCGGCTGAACCAGCTCGCCGCCTGGGCGTCGATCGGCCGCGGGTCGAGCTCGTCGGTGGGGGTCATGGGAACTGCTCCGTGCCGTTGTCACTGTCCAGGCGTTGCTTGCATTGCAGCAGGGCGGCGGCGATGTGCTTCTCGACCATGCTGACGGAAATGTTCATGCGTTCGGCGATCTGGGCCTGGGTCAGGCCTTCGAAACGGTGCAGCATAAGGGCTTCGCGGCGTCGCGGCGAGAGTTCGCTGAGCACCTGGCGCAATTGATTCAGCCGCTGTTGCTGCTGGGCGTGGTCCAGCGGGTCATTGGCGGGAGTGTCATGTGCCTCGGGCAGGGTGTCGTCGGCCAGCACCGCGTGGCGGACTTTCTGCCGTCGCCAATGGTCGCTCAGCAGGTTGCGGGCCACCTGGAACAGGAACGCGCGCGGCTGCTCCACCTTGGCCCGGTCCCGGTAGCCCAGCCACTGGGCGAACACATCCTGGGTCATGTCCGCGGCATCGCTGGCATTGTCCATGCGCTTGCGCAGGAAATGCAGGATGTCGGCATAGAAACCGTGGGCGACAGGGTCGGGCTTGGGGCGCTGCATGCACGCTTTCCGGGCTGGCGTGGAGGAAAGGGTGCGGATCTTATCGAGAATTATTTACATTTGCAAAGTGATCGATTTAGCGCCGACGAGCGTGGTTGACGGGCACGGCGATCGCCAATTCTGCCAGCCCGAGGGGGTGACTGGCTGAGTCGAAGAAATGCAGGGGAACCTGGGCAAGATCGGCGAAGCGGTCGATAAAGTGCTGCTTCTGGTTGATGATCGAAGCCTCGCTCAATGGCCGGATGGCGATGGCCAGGTGCTGGGGCCGTGCCTGACGGATGGCCTCGAGCAGGTGTTGGTCGCTGGCATCCAGGTGCTGGCCGAACAGGCACAGGCCACCCTGTTCGCGGGCCAGTTGCCCCAGGCTCCAGGACAGGTAGTCGCTGTTGCGGATGGCGCGCAGCTTGTCCTCGCTGCGGCTCTCGTTGACGAACAGCGGCACTTCGCCGGGGATGTTGACGGCGAAGCCTTCGAGCAGCTCGGCCTGTTCCGCGCCGCGCTGGCGGGTGCTGCCGTCGGGTAGTTTAAGCAGGTGCATGCCGCCATGCAGGTGCAGCACGCGAATGCCTTCGACCTGGCTGCGGCGCACATCGAAGAAACCCTGCTCGTCGAACAGGCTGGCGAAACCTTGCGCATCCTGGGCCACGGCCCAGGGCAGGATCAGGTCGTAGTTGCTGGTGTAGACGGTGCGGTACTGGCGCAGCGCCTGGTTGATGGCCGTGCGTGTCGCGTCGGGGAACAGCGGCCAGGGCAGGTGCACGGCGCGCACCGCGTGGATCAACGCTTCCTTGATCGAGTAGTAGCGGTTCAGCGGCGCGGTGGAGTTGATCGCCAGCGCGGCGTTGGCCCTTACCGTGGTGTTCAGGGTGCTGAGCACCGGCTCGAACAGTTCGCTGCCCAGGGCCTTGAACAGCGCCTGGTCGCTCACGCCCAGCGCCTTGTGTCGCACCTGCTGGGCTTGCTCGAACAACGAGAAGTAGCCGAACGGTTTCCACAGCGCGCGGCTGGCGCCGTTGCCCAGCAGCAGGGCCGTGCTGGGGTGGCGCTGGTTGAGGTCGGCCCAGGAGGGCAGGTGGGCGTCGAGTGCGGGCATGGGCGGTCCGTTGGGTGGGGCGGAAAACGCCGGGGACTTTAGCATGTCATGCAGAGTGTGCGAGGCTTGCGCCTTCAAGGACTGCACCGTTGACCTTGCCGGCGTCTTCCGGAGGCCGGCCCCGATCTGCAAAGGACTACCCATGTACAAGACCCTTCTCCTGGCCACCCTGCTGGCGAGCTCTGCCGCCCATGCCACTGATGGCAAGGCCCTCGCCAGTGCCCAGGACATCCCTCACCCGGCCGTGATCGCCCACCGCGGCGCCTCGTTCGACGCCCCCGAGTCCACCACTCCCGCCTACCTGCTGGCTCGTGAACTGGGCGCTGACTACCTGGAAATGGACCTGCAGCGCACCCGCGATGGCGTGCTGGTGGTAGTCCACGACGATGTGCTGGCGCGCACCAGCGACGTCGCCGAACGTTACCCGGAGCGCAAGGCCAGCCCGGTCAGCGCCTTCACCCTGGCCGAGCTCAAGGCGCTGGATGCCGGCAGCTGGTTCAACAAGGCCTATCCCCAGCGTGCCCGGGATGCGTTCAAGGGCCAGCGCATCCTGACCCTGGACGAGGTGATCGACATCGCCGAAGGCAACCCCGAGCGTCACCCCGGCCTGTACATCGAGACCAAGGAACCGGCCCAGTTCCCTGGCATCGAACAGGACCTGAAGAAACGCCTCGAAGCCCGCGGCTGGCTCGACAAGCCGGGCCGGGTGGTGTTGCAGACCTTCGACCGCAACAGCCTCAAGCTGCTGCACCAAGCCATGCCGCAGGTGCCGAAGATCCTCTTGCTGTGGGTGGCCAAGGGCAGCATCGAACCGGCCTCCGGGCAGGACTTCGCCGAGTCCGGCGAGCAGGACAAGTCGGCCTTCTACGCTCGCCAGCAGCCCAAGGACCGTGCCGAGTTCGAGCGTTGGCTCGACTACGCCAAGGCCGGCGGCGCCATCGGTACCGGCCCTTCGGCGATCCGCACCCGCCTGGGCGAGCAGAGCTATTCCGACCTGATCCAGCCGTGGATGAACCAGGCCAGCCATGCCAAGGGCCTGCTGGTGCACGTCTACACCCTCGACGAGGCGGTGGATTTCGACAAGGCGATGAAAGCCGGCGTCGATGGCATCTTCACCAACCGCGCCGCTGAGCTGATGCGTTTCTACGGCCGGCCGTTGCCGCAGAACGAGGGCCAGTTGCTGCGCAAGCTGGGTTACTGATCGACACGATGATGCTAGTGTGGTGTTTCACAAATAACGACCATAACTCGCGGCGTTTTTTGCGCTCATGCGGCGTTGTCGCTCCTCGCCGTAGCTGGGCTACGACTCGTCGCGACGCCTTGCCTGAGCGCAAAAATCGCTCGCGATTTATTGGTCGTATTTGCAAAACACCACACTAGTGTCCTGTCTCGGAAATAAGCTGTTCACTTTTGGCGGCGTCTTGGGCGCCCGGCCGGCGTTACCACTCCTCGCCATAGCCCTGCTATGACTCGTCGCGGCGCCTTGGCCGAACACCCAAGCCACTCGCCAAAAGAGAACGTATTTCCGAGACAGGACACTAGCGATGGCCGATTGGCATGTGTGAGAATGATAGGAATTCCTATTAACGGCCCTCGCCACATCCGCAATGACCTCCCTTTCCCGCGTTTGGCACGCCCAGCCTGCCCTCAAGGCGGCCGTCGATGATCTGCTCGCCCATTACAGCGACCTGCGCCGCTATCTCTGCGGGCGGCTGCGCAATCCTGACGACGCCGCCGATATCGCCCAGTCCAGCTTCGCCCAGGCCTACGCCCACGCGCTCAACGCACCGGTGATCAATGCCCGGGCCTTGCTGTTCCAGGCGGCGCGCAACCTGTGCATCGACCAGTACCGCCGGCGCAGCACCGAACTGGCGGCGCTGGAAGACTGGCTGGCGCGGGCCGATTGGCTCAGCCCCAGCGTGGAAGAGATCATGATCGCGCGCGAGCAGCTGCAGCACCTGATCGCCCGCATCGAACGCATGCCCAGGCTGCGCCGCGAGGTGTTCGTTCGCGTGCGCCTGCACGGCCACAGTCACCGTGAGGTGTGCGAGGCCCTGGCGCTGTCGGCCAAGTCGGTGGAGCTGCATATCGCCCGGGCGGTTTTCGACCTGTCCGAGCTGCGCCTGGCGAGCCGTCATGACTGAGCCGGCCGCGCCGCGCAAGGTGCAACAGGCGCTGGTGTACCTGGCGGCGCTGCAAGGGGACGATCCGGAGCGCGTGCGCAAGACTCACGGCTTGGCGCAGCGCTGGCGCGGGCGCAGCGCCGAGCATGAGCGCGCCTGGCTGGAAGCCGAACAGCGCTGGCAGCTGGTTCACCGCCTCGCGCCGCAGCTGCGTGGCGCGTTGCAGCCGCAGGCCTGCGATGTCGGTCGCCGGCGGGTGTTGCGCCAGGGCGGCGCGCTGGCCTTGCTGCTGGCTGCCGGTGGCTGGCTGGGCTGGATGTACAAGCGCACCGCAGCGTTCCAGCAGGACCTGCAGACGGCCCACGCGCAAGCGCCGCAGGCGCTGGCATTGCCGGATGGCAGCCAGTTGCTGGTGGCGGCCGAAAGTAACCTGCGCGTGCGTTTCGATCATGGCCAGCGGCAGGTCCTGTTGCTGCACGGCAACGTGTTCTTCGATGTCGCCCATGAGTTGTGGCGACCGTTCATGATCAGCACGCGCCTGGGCCTGGTGCAGGTGCTGGGCACTGCCTTCACGGTCAGCGACCGTGGCGACCGGGTCCAGGTGGCGGTGGCCAGGGGGCGGGTCCAGGTGCGCGACCTGCAAGGTGGCGAGCAGGTGCTGCAAGCCGGCGAACGCATCTGCCTGGATGGCCAGGGGCGGCTGGGCAGCTTGCGTGCCGGTGGCCGCTTCGGCCCGGACCTGGCGCACTGGCAGCGGGGATGGTGGTCGTTCACCGACCAGCCGCTGGTCGAGGTGATCGGCGAGCTCAATGCCTATGTCGGACGGACCGTTCGGGTCGATCCGGGGGTGGCCAACCTGCGCTTGACCGGCAGCTTCCCGAGCGAACGCCCCGAGGTGTTGCTCGAGGCGTTGCCGGGGATCCTGCCGGTCAGGCTGCTGGAGCAGGGTGGCGAGCGTCTGGTCGTGCCGCGCTGACGCCCAAAAAAGTTTGAGGGGTAAACCGCCGCTGCCGCGTCATCAGCTGTGAACCCACCTCCTGCAAGGACCGATCATGTCGCTTTTCACCCCCCGCTTCCCCGGCACCCTGCGGCGCCTGGCCCTGGCCTGCGCCCTCGGCGGCAGCGGCCTGGCCCTGGCCGATAGCCAGCCGCTGAACCTCGACCTGCCGGGGCAGTCGCTGGAGGCCACGGTGCATGCCCTGGCCCATGAATCGGGGGTGGCGATCGCCGCCGACAGCCGTGTGCTGGCCGGGCGCAGCGCGCCTGCCTTGCAGGGCCGCTACACGGTGTTGCAGGCCCTGCGCCAGCTGCTGGCCGGCAGCGACCTGGTGGCAGTGGAAGAAAACGGCGTGATCATCCTGCGCGGCCCGACCGACCAGGGTGCCCTGACGGGCGACCACGGTCAATGCCTCGGGCTTCAACAGCGACCTGCCGGAAAGCTACAGCGGTGGCCAGGTGGCCCGTGGCGCGCGCATCGGCATGCTGGGCAACCGTGACCTGA
This sequence comes from Pseudomonas sp. TE31087, assembly GCF_057284075.1. NCBI lineage: Bacteria > Pseudomonadati > Pseudomonadota > Gammaproteobacteria > Pseudomonadales > Pseudomonadaceae > Pseudomonas > Pseudomonas sp. TE31087. The sequence goes on along the minus strand of NZ_JBXVNN010000001.1, from coordinate 3,054,588 downwards.
TGGACACCCCCTTCAGCGTCACCGCCTACACCGCCAAGACCATCGAGAACCAGCAGAGCGGCACGGTCGGCGCGGTGTTGCGCAACGACCCGTCGATCCGCTTCAGCACCGGTGAAGGGCATGCCTACGAGAACTTCATGATCCGTGGCTATGCCCTGGACTCCACCGAGCTGGCGCTGGGTGGACTCTACGGCCTGGCGCCCGATGGTCACGTGCCGACCGAATTCCTCGAGCGCGTCGAAGTGCTCAAGGGACCGGGCGCGCTGCTCAATGGCATGGCGCCCAACGGTGGTGTCGGCGGGGTGGTCAACCTGGTGCCCAAACGCGCCGGCGATGCGCCGTTGACCCGCCTGACCACCAGCTACGTGTCCGATGGTTATGTCGCCGAGCATATCGATGTCGGCCGGCGCTTCGCCGATGGCCGCTTCGGCATTCGCTTCAATGGCGTCTACGGCAGCGGCGACACGGGTGTCGACGAACAGTCCAAGGACCGTACCCTGGCGGCGCTGGCCCTGGACTATCGGGGCGATGACTTCAAGCTCGAACTGGATGCCTACGAAAACCACGAGAAACTGGAAAACGGCAGCCCGATGATGGCCGGCTTCAGCGGCCTCAACCACGTAACCCGCGCACCCAAGCCGGACACCAACATCCTCGAAGGCATCCACGCCCGGCAGATCAGCAAGGCCATGGTGGTGCGTGGCGAGTACCAGCTCGATGACAGCTGGAGCGCCTACGCCAGCGTCGGTGGCGCGCGCACGCGCTACGATGGTTTCCTCAACGGTACGCGGGTGGTGGTGAACAAGGCCGACGGCACGGCTACGGGGGAAACCTACAACCAGGCCGGCTACACCCACAGCCTGTCTACCGAGGCCGGTCTGCGCGGCAACTTCATGACCGGCCCGGTCAGCCACCAGATGGTGCTCAGCACCACCTTGCTGCACCAGGACATCGGCCGTGCGCCAACGGTCACCGGAGCCAAGTACCCCACCAACATCTACCACCCGGGCAAGGCGATCATCGCCGGCGACCACGGCAGCAGCACCAAGACCGGCGACAACACCCTGTCGAGCTTTGCCGTGGCCGATACCCTGGGCTTCCTGGACGAGCGGGTGTTGCTCACCCTCGGGGTGCGTTCCCAGCGCGTGCGCCAGAAGATGAGCAACCCTGCGTACGACGAGCGCAAGCTGACTCCGGCCGTGGGCATCGTGCTCAAGCCCTGGGAAGCGCCGGTGTCGTTGTATGCCAACTACATCGAGGGCCTGACCCAGGGCGGCATGGTCACCGACCAGAAGGCCGCCAACTACGGCGAGCAGTTCGCGCCCTATGTCGCCAAGCAGATGGAGGCCGGGGTGAAGTGGGACCTGGGCGACTTCACCCACACGCTGGCGGTGTTCCAGATCGACAAGCCCAGCATGATCTACGACAAGCCCAGCAATCGCTACAACGATGACGGCGAGCAGCGCAACCGAGGGGTTGAGTGGACGATGTTCGGCGAAGTCGTCCCCAGCGTGCGCCTGCTCGGTGGCGTGACTTACACCCGTGCGGTGCTGAGCAAGACCGCCAATGGCGCCATGGACGGCAACACCGCCCGCGGCGTGCCGGCCTGGTCGGCCAACCTCGGCGCCGAGTGGGACCTGCCCGGGGTCGAGGGCCTGACCCTGACCGCCCTGGGTATCCACAGCAGCTCCCAGTACCTCGATTCCGCCAACCAGTTGAAGATCCCGCAGTGGACCCGCTACGACCTCGGCGCGCGCTATGCGACCAGGGTGCTGAGCAAGGAGGTGACCCTGCGCGCCAGTCTGGAGAACGTCGAGAACCGGGCCTATTGGGCCGGCGTGTTCAACGATGGCTACGCCACCGTCAGCGAACCGCGCACGCTCAAACTCTCCGCCAGCGTCGACTTCTGAGGTGGGCATGCAGCGATTCAAGCGCTTGAGTGGTGCATGGCTGCTGGCTGCACTGTGCTCGAATGCGGCCCTGGCGGCCGCGCACGCCGATCTTGAGGTTGGAAAATCGGTCGCCGGCCAGGTCGACGCAGCGCATCCGCCAACCTGGCAGTTGGCGCTCAAGGCCGGGGACCTGGTGCGTGGTCGGGTCGACGGTGATGTCAGCCTGCGCCTGCTGGATACCGAGGGGCGGCCGTTGCGCCTGCTGATCGACGGCCTGGATCAACCCCGTGAGTTCCTGTTCGTCGCGCCGCAGGATGGCCGCTACGGAGTGCGCGCCGAACCCTTGGCGATCCGACCGGCAGAACGCTTCAGCGTGAGCTTGGAGCAGGTGCAGCCGTCCAGCGAGCAGCGTCGAACTGCTGCGCCCCTGCTCAGCCCGACAATGCGTGCTCTGCAGCAGCAACTGGCGTCTGGTGGAGGCACCGATGCGTTCTGGAAGGCACGTGCGGGCGAAGGGACGCCGCTGGTCGAAGTAATTCCAGGGCAGCCGGACAAGCGGCTGGTCACTTTCCTCTGGCGTGGCGCACGGGACAATGTGCGGATGTTCGGTGCGCCTTCTGGCAACCACGAGCCCTTGTCTCGGATGGGTGCGAGCGATGTCTGGTTTCACAGCTTCGAGGTGCCAGCGGCCACCCGCCTGAGTTACCAGATGGCCCCGGATGTGCCGGTATCCGACGACCGTCGGGTGATCCTCGCCAGCACCCGGCGCGACCCGCTCAACCCCAACACCTTCGCCGACGCCAGCGGCGATGCCTGGTTATCGCGTTCACGCCTGGAGCTTGCGGATGCGGCGCCCCAGCCCTGGGTCGCCGAGCGTGCCGGGGTGGCCCGTGGCTCTTTGGAGCGCAAGCGCCTGGCCAGCGAGGTGCTGGGCAACGAGCGCGATATCTACCTCTACCGCCCGGCGGGCTGGCGCCCGGGCAAGGCTGACCAGGCCTTGCTGGTGCTGTTCGATGCCCATGCCTACACCCGCCAGGTGCCGACCCCGACGATACTCGACAACCTGATGGCCGACGGCCTGATCCCGCCCACTGCGGCGCTGATCATCGCCAACCCCAGCAGCGAAAGCCGCGAGCGGGAGCTGCCGCCCAACCCATTGTTCGCCCGCTTCATGGCCGAAGAGCTGATGCCCTGGGCCAGCCGCCAGGGACTGGCGGCGCCGGCTTCGCGCACCGTGGTCGCCGGGTCCAGTTACGGCGGCCTGGCGTCGGCCTACATGGGCCTCAGGCACCCGGAATTGTTCGGCAATGTGCTGAGCATGTCCGGCTCCTACTGGTGGCCGATGGCCGGCGACGAGTCTGGCTGGTTGACCCGCGAGTATGTCAAGGCACCGCGCCGGCCATTGCGGTTCTACCTGCAGGCGGGGCTGTTCGAGGGACCGAGGATCCTCGATACCAACCGCCATCTGCGCGATGTGCTGCTGGCCAAGGGGTACCGGGTAGAACAGGTGGAGTTTCCTGCCGGGCATGACTATCTGCAATGGCGCGGGAGCCTGCCCTGTGGGTTGATCAGCTTGCTTGGGCAGGGAGCACAGGTTGTTGCGCGGGCTTGTGTGCCGTAAGCGTTCGGCGATAGATCCTCTGCGCCTATGAGATCGAGCGCCGCCCGCGCGGCGCATCGCGACGCAAGGCCGCTCCTACATTTGTTGCAACGTGCCGAACCTGTCAGGCCATGGTTGCCCGCCTTGGTGCATGTCTTGAGACAGGTGAAGCGCCAGTAGTGCTCACGCTGAAACCGCGTCGTACCCACAAGGCGGACCCGGCAATGGCACAGGATTGACTGGCCCGAAACAGATGTAGGAGCGGCCTTGTGCCGCGATGCGCCGCGCGGGCGGCGCTCGGTCTTATAGGCGCTGCAAGGCTATCGTCTGGCACCTGGTCGCCTACATGAGGTCAAAAGTTCCTACCCAGGGGTCATTGTTCCCATTTGCGCAGGGTGGCCACCTGCACGTCGATCATCTTGGCAAAGCGTACCAAGGATAGCCCGGTCGCCTTGCGGATGTTCCTGAACTGAAGGGCGTCGATTTCAAACTGGCGGGAGGGGAGGCGTTTGCCATGGATGATCTCATCCATCTGTTCAACGCTTTCCATAAGCTCTTCGAAGTGGTGGCTCATATGGCTACCGTGCTCCTTTTCTGAGATTGATGGTGATCCTCGAAGTGTACTGATCATTACGAGCGCGGTTATGTCATTCCCTTCAGTTAGTGATGTAGTCCCTCTCCCTCAACCCGCCTCTCCCTCCCGCCGAGCCCTGTTGCGCCACACCCGATACGCCCGAATCCCCGCCCGTACCGAGCCGAACAGCAACTTCTCTTCCATTTCCCGCGCCATCCCGGAACGCACCAGCATGCGCAGGAAGGTGCCGCGGGCGCGGGCGATGGCGAAGTGGATGCCCTGGGCGGCGAGGGTGTCGCGCACTTCGCGCAGGGCCGCCACGCCACTGACGTCGATGCTGGTCACGGCCTCCGCGTCGAACAGCACCACCTGTGGTTTCTCCACGCCCTGCACGGCTTCGAGCAGGCGCATCTTGAAGTAGTCGGCATTGAAGAACAGGATCGCATCGTCGAAGCGATACACCACCAGGCCCGGGACGGTGCGGGCGTCCTTGTGCTGGCGCACGTCCACCTGGCCCTCGATGCCCGGCACCCAGCCCAGCACGGCGTCGGTGGGCTGGTAGATGCTGTAGAGCAGGCGCAGGATGGCCAGGGTCACGGCGAACACGATGCCCGGCAACACGCCCAGGCCGAGTACGCCGACCGTGGTCAGCAGGCACAGCCAGAACTCGAAACGGCTTAGCTTGCGGATGGTCTTGAGCGACTTCACGTCGATCAGCCCCCAGCCGGCCATCAGCAGCACCGCGCCCAGCGCGGCCTGGGGAATCCAGGCCATGGGCGCGGTGAAGAACAGCAGGATCAGGGCGATCACCAGGGCGGCGATGATGCCCACCAACTGGCTCTTACCGCCGACCATGTCGTTGACCGCGGTGCGCGAATCGGCGCCGCTGATGGCGAAGCCCTGGGATATGCCGGCGGCCAGGTTGCTCACGCCCAGGGCGAGGAACTCGTGGTTGGCGTTGATCGCGTAGCCGTGGCGGGCGGCAAAGCTGCGGGCAGTGAGCATGGCGCTGCAGAAACTGATGGTGGCGATACCCAGGGCATCGCGCAGCAGGCTCTTGGTTTCCGCCAGGGTGCTCTGTGGCCAGGCCAGCTCCGGAATGCCCGCCGGCACCGGGCCTAGGATCGCTACCCCATAACGGTCAAGGCCGAACAGCCCGGCCAGGGCGGTGAACACCACCACGGTCACCAGTGCCGCCGGCAGTCGCGGGTAGCGTCGCGGCAGCCAGATCAGCAGGCCCAGCCCGGCAAGGCCGATGGCCAGGGTCAACCAGTGGATCTCGCCCATGCGCTGGAGGAAGTTGATCAGGCTGAGGATGAACCCATCGCCTTCGATCTTGAAACCCACCACCTTCGACAACTGCCCGGCGAGCAGGCTCAGGCCGATGCCGTTGAGGTAGCCGATGAGGATCGGCCGCGAGAAGAAGCTGGCGATGAAACCGGCCCGCGCCACTCCGGCGGCGATCAGCATCACGCCCACCAGCACGGTGACGATCACCGACAGTTCGGCGATGCGGTGCGCATCGCCCATGGCCAGCGGCGCCACGGCCCCGCCAATCATGGCGCAGGTGGCGGCGTCCGGGCCGACCATCAATTGCCGTGAACTGCCGATCAGGGCATAGACCATCATCGGCAGCACGCAGGCGTACAAGCCGTACTGCGGAGGCAGGCCGACGATCTGCGCATAGGCGATGGCAATGGGGATCTGGATCGCGGCCACCGACAGGCCGGCCTGCAGGTCAGCGTGGAACCATTCGCGGCGGTAGTGCAACAGGTTGGCCAGGCCTGGTAGCCAGCGGGAGAGAAACATGCGCAGTCCTTTGGAATTGTTTCAGCAAGCTTAGCGGTTATGCACCGCGAATCACTGGGCATTCAAGCCAATCGGCGCGGCAATGGCCATGGGCCAGATCAAGAAAGGGACGCTGGAAACGAAAAAGGAGGCGAGGCTCCTTTTGACAGCGACGACGTTGCTGGAACGTCGTGCGGGGAATGCGAGTTGGAGTGGGTAGAGGGAATTGAACATGAAATGGCATATTCATTAGCGTTTTTGAGAGAGTCCTTGAAGTAAGTAGCGAAATTGTATGTTCCGTAGTATTTTTGCGTCTCATGGCTGATGGTATTGTTTTAGGGTGATGTTCCGCTAAAAGTAGCGTTTTTGGGCTTTCGGTAGAGGATTCATTCCATGCAGGTCGGTTTCAAGGCGCTAGCCACTCGGTACGGGGTTGATCCGGCACAACCTCTACGCGTCGACTCGACCATCGGCACGGTGCGGGCAAGCCGCGACACCGGTAGTCAGGTAGAAAACAAGTATCCGCCCAACTATCGGCCTGACGACGATTTTGCAGGCCACTTCGAATTCGGGCTCAAGTACGAGGCGATTCACCTTGAATTCTTCGCCCGCCTGTTTGCAGTCACAGGGCCCGAGCCAGTCGAAGCTTGGTGCCGACGTTCCCCTTATGGCCAGTACGCCCGGCGCACCGGCTTTCTATACGAGTGGCTGACGGGGCAGCATCTGGACGTGCCTGATGTGACCAATGGCGCCTATACCGATGCCGTGTCGCCGGCCCGCTACCTGACCCGAACGACGCCGCTTCGATCTCGCCGCTGGCGGGTCAACAACAATCTGCCAGGTACGCCTGAGTTTTGCCCACTGATCCGGCGAACCGACGCCGTGCAGCAAGCCTTGCAGTTTGACCTTAGAGCCGCGTTGGCAGAGCTCGATCAGACCTTCGGCCCCGACATCCTGATGCGGACGGCGAGCTGGTTGACGTTGAAAGAGTCGCGCGCGAGTTTTCTGATTGAAAAAGAGGAAGGCCAAGCCGACCGCATCCAGCGCTTTGCACATGTCATCGCGCAGCACTGCGGCCATATCGAAGACCCTTTGAGTGACCGAAGTCTGCATCTCTTGCAGGCAGGTATCCTGGGGCGCGATGCGTTTGGCCTCGGGTTGCGGCACTCCCCCGTTTTTGTAGGGCAATCCACGATGCGCGAGAATATCGTGCACTACGTCGCCCCACATTTTGACGACCTGGCCCCGATGCTTGCTGGCCTCAAGGAATTCGAGATGGCCACCCGCGGAGCCGAGTCGCTTGCCCGCGCCGCAGCATTGGCGTTCGGTTTCGTCTACATCCATCCGATGAGAGACGGGAATGGGCGAATCCACCGTTTCCTGATCAACGACACGCTGGTTCGGGACCAGGCGGTTCCAAATGGCGTGATATTGCCTGTTTCAGCAACCATTACCAGCTCGGCCGAGTTCCGTGCCGGCTATGATGCGACACTGGAGGTATTCTCTCGCCCCTTCATGCGCCGCTATGCGGCATCCTATCGCTTTGGCAGGCTTGTGACCTACGAAGACGGTACACCGAGCAACTTCGAGTTCGACGACTACGAAGATGCGCGCTCCGCCTGGCGTTATCCGGATCTGACCGCACATGTTCTCTATACGGCGCACGTCGTCGAGCACACGATTCGAACGGGGATGGCGGACGAAGCCAGGATCCTTGTCATCTTCCAGCTCGCCCAGGAGCGGCTCAAAGACGTCGTGGAGATGCCAGACCAGGATGCAAATCGCATCATTCGCGCGGTCAAGGAGAATGGCTGGAGTGTTTCCGGCAAGCTCAGGAAGCACTATCCGCAGCTTGAGGATGAGCGCCTGGCAGCGCGAATCGTGGAGGCCGTTCGGTCGGCGTTTGAAGACCGAGATAGGCAAGACGATGATGAGTGACCTTGTCAATTTCAGCGTTGCGTTGAATTTCTAGCCCGCAACTGCGGACACGCGCTGTTTTGGCCCCAGCCTTCACACTTAACGCTGTGGCCGCAGGCCGGCGGGGTTATGTCCAGGTTGAGGGGGAGGCCAGATCAATGCTTTGGCGCAGAAACGAAAAAAGGAGCCGAGGCTCCTTTTGACAGCGACGACGTCATTGGAACGTCGTGCGGGGAATACGAGTTGGAGCGGGTAGAGGGAATCGAACCCTCCTCAATAGCTTGGGAAGCTATAGTTTTACCAATAAACTATACGCCGCTTCGAAGCACGACTTTTTACCAGAACCCTCCCCGAATGAGAAGCCCAAGGCTGTAAAAAAGCCTGTCGGCGACCCGTAGCCTGCGGGTATCGAGGGCTACAGGGCGCCGATGCGCTCAGATGGCCAGTGCATGCTGCCCCGTTTCCTGTGAGTAGCGGTGGCGGGATTCGCGCAGAGCCGGCTTGAGGAAACCGAGCATCGCACTGCGGGTATCCTCGCAGGCGGTCTTGTGTTCCATGTCCAGGAAGTGGCCGGCGCCCTGGATCACGCTGAAGTGGCTGCGCCCGACATGGCGGCTGAACTGGCGGGCATCCTCGACGGTGGTGTACTCGTCGCGGTCGCCGTTGATGAACAGCACTGGAATGTCGATGTTGCGCGCGGCCTTCAGCGCCCGTTCCAGGTCGTGGTCGAGCACCTGGTTGATGTGGAAGTGCATCTGCGCGTATTCGTGGCTGTCCAGGCTGCTGACGTGGCGGTAGTTGAAGCGCTTGAACAGCGACGGCAGGTACTTGCCGATGGTGTCGTTGACCAGGTTGCCCACCTGGTAGCGGTCGCAGGCGGCCAGGTACTGGCAACCGCGGTCCAGGTAGTCGCGCATCGGTTCGTTGATCACCGGCGAGAACGAACTGACGATGGCCTTCTTCACCAGCCGCGGCTGGTGCGCCAGCGCCAGCAGGGTGCAGGCACCGCCCCAGGAGAACGACAGGACATGGTCGGCACGGAAATGCTCGATCAGTTCGAGCAGGATGTGCGCCTCGGTCTCCTTGGTCAGCAGCCGTTCATGGCGGTTGTGCGGTTTGGACTTGCCGGCATACGGCTGGTCGTACAGCACCACGTTGAACTGCGGGTGCAGGCTGCGCACTGTCTGTGCAAAGGACGCCGTGGTAGCCAACGAGCCATTGATCAGGATGATCGTCTTTTCGGCGCCCTGCGCGCGATGGAACTCCGTGTAAACCCGGTACTGCCCTTGGATATCAAGTACAGCGATTTCTGGCCTCATGTCATCGACTCCTGGCGCAAAAAGGGTATTCGCGTCACCTGGTGGCGTGTGCGATCGGCAGGCGGGCTAGGCGCCGAATCGACCGGACAGGCCATTAGGGTGCACGTGCTTTATGACAGGTAGGCATTCGCCTGGAACGGAAACCGGTGGGCCCTTGTGTCGATCCTTGACGCGTGTAGTCGACGGTATTGTTGTGCGGGCGATTACCGTGCCCCAGGGCATCGAGACCCCGGGTGGCCGGTAAAGGGCGTCTTGGACTGCGGTTGTGACCGTTGAGTCACATGCAGACCGACGAGTTAGCAGTCAAGCAGGGAGGGCGGGATCGCGCAAGTGCCGTTGGAGCAATCTTTCGTGGGAAACCGCCGAATGGTGGATCGGCCGCATACACGCCCTGTAGGAGATCGTCCAGCCCTTCGGGCTACGCTGTCGCGCACGGAACAGAGTTCCAGCGTGGGAGCGGGCTTGTCGGAACGCCGCACCGCCCGGATCACCGGCGAAGCCGGTGCCCAACACAGCATCGCGGGGCAAGCCCGCTCCCACGCTGTCCCAGTCAAATCAAAGAATTATGTTTTGTTCCATGAGGTGCAAATCCGCTCAGACCGAGGCGATTTCCTCGGCGGTCAGCGCCCTGAACGCTCCTGGAAGCAATATCGGGTCCAGTGTGATCGAACCCATGCTTTCCCGATGCAGCCCCACCACCTTGTTCTGTAAGTGCCCGAACATCCGCTTCACCTGGTGATAACGCCCCTCGACGATGACCAGGCGTGCGCTGCGCGGGCCGAGGATATCCAGCTGGGCGGGCAGGGTGGTGAGGTCTTCGAAGGCGAAGTAGAACCCTTCGCGGAACCTGTCGACGTAATGTGCGCCGATCTTGTCCTCGGTGTGCACCAGGTAGGTCTTGGGCTGCTTGGTCCGTGGCTGGGTCAGGCGCCGCGACCACTGGCCATCGTTGGTCAGGATCATCAGCCCGGTGGTGTTGTAGTCCAGGCGCCCGGCGATGTGCAGGTCATCGCGCAGCTCTGCCGGCAGCAGGTCGAGCACGGTACGGTGCTGCGGGTCCTGGGTGGCGCTGACGCAACCGGTGGGCTTGTGCAGCATCAGGTAGCGCGCCGGACGGCCGGCCTGGAGCACCTGCTCATCGACCTCGACGCGGCTGAATTCACGCACCTCCAGCAACGGGTCGGCGGTCGGCAGGCCATCCACGCGCACGCGCCGCTGCGCCAGCAGCAGGCGCACTTGCTGGCGGTTGTAGCAGGGCAGGTTGCCGAGGAATCGGTCGAGGCGCATGGGGCGGGTCGCTTGCGGGAAATCGGCGCGCAGTCTAGCGGATCGTGTGCACTGGCGCTGCCTTGAGTTGCCCATCGACCTGCGCGCAGCGCGGGCACAGGCAAGCCTTGTCGCGCAGTTCGGTGGGCAAGGCCTCGATCACTGTTGGGTCGATGGCCACTTCGAAGCACCAGCAGCCTTGCGTGGCGTTGCGCGGGTCGGCCAGGCCGCACCGGTTGAGGGCGCCGCAGGCGGGGCAGTGTCGAGGATCAGGCATGGTCGGTTCCGGGCATTTCACTGCAGACACGGTTGCGTCCGCCTTGTTTGGCACGATAGAGCGCGTGGTCGGCGCGGGTCAGCAGGCTGTGCAGGCTGTCGTCGCGCTGCAGGGCGGACAGGCCGATGCTCACGGTCAGGCGTATTGGCTGGTCGGCATGGCTGAAGGTCAGTTGCTCGGTGCGCCGGCGGATCTTTTCCGCCACCTCGATGGCCTGGCGACCTTCGGCTTCGTGCAGCAGCACGATGAACTCCTCGCCGCCCCAGCGGCACAGTATATCGGACTGGCGCAGGCTGCCCTGCAGCACATTGGCGAACTGGCGCAGCACTTCGTCGCCGGCCAGGTGGCCGTGGGTGTCGTTGAGGGTCTTGAAGTGGTCGAGGTCGATCAGCAGGGCGACCAGCGGCGCGTTGTCGCGCTGGGCTTCGATAAGGGCCTGGCCGGCCAGCAGGTCGAAGCTGCGGCGATTGGGCAGGCCGGTGAGGCTGTCGAGGGTGGCCAGCGCTTCGGCGTTGTCCTGGTGCCGCTTGACCATGGCATTGAGCAGCGACAGGACCACCAGGGTGATCATGGCGCAGATCGCCAGGTTCAGGTACAGCGACTGGCGGATGCGGTCCAGGGCGCCGGTTTCGCGCTTGTCCACCAACAGGTACCAGTCCAGTTCCGGCAGCAGGCGCACATTGAGGAAGTGACTGTGGCCGTCGTTGTCGGTGTACTCGTGGCTGCCGCTGGCCGGTGTCGGCATGCGTGCCAGCAGGTCCTGCCACTGGCTGCTGTCGGCCAGTTGCTGGCCAGCCCGCAGGCCATGGGGGCCGCCGTCGGAGCCGGTCAGCAGGACCTTGCCCTGGGCATCGGTGAACAGCACCGAGCGCTGGTAGCGCCGTTGGTAGTCGTCGATCAGGCGGACCACCGACTCCACGCTCAAGCCCACGCCGGCGGCGCCGATGAAGCGCTGCTGGTAGTCGAGCTCCCGGTGGTTGATGAACACGGTGAGCTTGTCCTGGTTGGCCATGTCCAGGTCGACGTTGATCTCGTAGGGTTTGCTCGACTGGCGCAGGCGAAAATACCAGGCGTCGCGCCAGGCGTCGGCCCGCACCTGCTTGAGCACGCCCTTGGCCTGGTAGTAGGTGAGGCTGCGGTCGGAGACGAAGAAGCTGGTGCAGGTGGCCTGGCTGCCCATCACGGCGCCCAGGTAGCGGGTGATGCGCCCGGTGTCCTGCTCGCCGGCCAGCACCCAGTCGCGCAGGAAGGTATCCTGGGCCATCATCGAGGCGATCAGCACCGGGCGGATCAGGTCCTTCTGGATCTCCGAGTAGACGTTGTCGGAGGTCAGCGGCAGCTCGGTGTTGACGATGCCGTCGCGGATCGCCCCGCGCGAGGCGTAGTAGCCGAGCAGCGAAGTGGCCAGGAAGCCACCGGCCAGCAACAGCAGCAGGGCGAAGATCAGCGAGCGTTGCGAGAACAGGGTGGAAGGCGAGGGCATGATCGTCCCGTGAGGTGTGCCGGTGGCCACATTCTAGAGAGATGACCGAAAAATGACTGCATGTTTTTCGGCGTTACAGGACCTGTTTCAATTTGTTGCGAAAATGGCACTGAACCCGGTTGCCACGGTCTTATCCTGTGTCGACCAACAGCTTGTCGTCGACGCCCGCCAGCGTCGCTGTGCCGGGCATCCCTGCGGTCCAGGAGGCCGCCATGTACCCACGAATCCTGCTCGTCGTCCTGCTCGGACTGCTGACCTCCGCCTGCGCCCCCTATTACGAGAGCGGCGGCTATTACCGCAGCGACTACTACACCAGCGATCGCTACGTTTACCCAGGCTACTACCGCCAGGACCGCTACTACGTGGTGCCGCAGACCCGTTACTACTATCAGCCCGCGCCGCGTTACTACAGGCCGGCGCCGGTGCCGCAGTACCGCCCTTATCCGGCGCCCGGCATGCAGCCGCGCTGGCACGGGAATCCGCGTTACGACTACGGCAACCGCCAGCGCTACGACTACGGTCGGGATCGCGACCGCCACGACTACCGCAATGACGATCGCCGGGGTGATCGCTGGCATTCCAATGGGCAGGGCAACCGTGATCGTCGACCCGATGGCGGCCGGGGTGGCGATCGGGGCTGGTCGCGTTGACAGGGCACTGACCAGCCCCGCGATGGGTTATCCCAACTCGGCCAGCGGATGCCGCCCCTCCCAGACCTTGCTGAAATGCGCTTCCACCACCGCCGCCGGCACCTGCGCCACATCCGGCCAGTGCCAGTGCGGGGTGTTGTCCTTGTCCAGCAGGCGGGCGCGCACCCCCTCGCTGAACTCCGGGTGACGGCAGCAGTTCAGGCTCAGGGTGTATTCCATCTGGAACACCTGGGCCAGCGACAGGTGCCGTGCCCTACGGATCTGCTCCCACACCAGGTGCGCCGTCAGCGGGCAGCCCTCGTGCAGGCGCTGGCCCGCCGCCGCCAGCAAGGGATCGGTATGGGTGGCCAGGCCGGCCAGGGCCCGCCAGGCCGTCACCGGGTCGGCCACATCGAGCACTTCGTCGATCACGGCGCGGCGCGCCAGCCACTGGCCTTGCGGCAGTTCGGCGCAGGCGCGGTGCTGCTCGGCCTTGAGCAGGCTGTTGAGCTGCAGGGCGGTCTGCTCCTGCCAGTTCAATTGCAGCAGTTCCTCGATCAGCGCCTCCTGCTGGTGCTCGCCCAGGAAGCGATCGGCCAGGTCCAGGTCCAGCGCATCGCGGGCATTGAGCGGCGCGCCGGTCAGCCCCAGGAACAGGCCGAGCTTGCCCGGCAGGCGGGCGAGGAACCAGCTGGCGCCGACATCCGGGTACAGGCCGATGCTGATTTCCGGCATGGCCAGGCGGCTGCTGGGGGTGACGATACGTACCGCGGCGCCCTGCAGCAGGCCCATGCCGCCGCCCAGCACATGGCCATGGCCCCAGCACAACAAGGGTTTGGGGTAGGTGTGCAGGCGATGGTCGAGGCGGTATTCGCTGGCGAAGAAGGTAGCGGCCAGCGGCGGCACGCTGCCGGGGTGTTCGCGGCAGGCCTCGACCAGGGCGCGGACATCGCCGCCGGCACAGAAGGCCTTCGGCCCGTTACCGCGCAGCAGCACGCAGACGATCCCGGGATCGCTGGCCCAGGCGCGCAGCCGTTCGTCGAGCACTTCGATCATGGGCAGCGTCAGGGCGTTGAGCGCCTTGGGCGCGTCCAGGGTGGCGATGCCGATACGGGCGCCGTCGGCGCCGGTCAGTACCTCGCATTGAATGGACATGGACTACCTCGCGCAGGTCATCCCCTCAGTATGGCCTGCCGCGGCGAAGCTGCCGGTCGTCGGTCGGATCGATTGACAAGCCGGCCCGGCTTTCCTAGTGTCGCGGCACTTTGCTTTTGGATGCCCCCATGACCGACGACGATCGCATCAAACTCGAACCCAGCTGGAAAGCCGCGCTGCGCGCCGAGTTCGACCAGCCCTACATGCAGCAGCTGCGCGAGTTCCTGCGTGCGGAGTACGCCGCCGGCAAGGAGATCTACCCACCTGGGCCGCTGATTTTCAACGCCCTGAATTCCACGCCGCTGGAGCAGGTCAAGGTGGTCATCCTTGGCCAGGACCCGTACCACGGCCCCGGCCAGGCCCATGGCCTGTGCTTCTCGGTGCAGCCGGGCATCCCCACGCCGCCGTCGCTGGTCAATATCTACAAGGAGCTGCAGCGCGATCTGAACCTGCCGATTCCCGCGCATGGCTACCTGCAGAGCTGGGCCGAGCAGGGCGTGCTGCTGCTCAACACCACCATGACCGTGGAGCGCGCCAATGCCGCGTCCCACGCGAAGAAAGGCTGGGAGTTCTTTACCGACCGGATCATCCAGGTGGTCAGCGAGCAGTGCCCGAACGTGGTGTTCCTGCTGTGGGGTGCCCATGCCCAGAGCAAGCAGAAGCTGATCGATGCGAGCAAGCACCTGGTGCTCAAGTCGGTGCATCCATCGCCATTGTCGGCTTACCGTGGGTTCTTTGGCTGCGGGCATTTCAGCCGTACCAACAGCTTCCTGGAACAACGCGGGATGGCGCCGATCGATTGGGCGTTGCCGCCGCTGTGATTGGCTGAGGGCCTCTTCGCGGGTAAACCCGCTCCCACAGAAAATGTGCTGCCTTTCAGGGGCTGCGCAGTACCTGTGGGAGCGGGTTTACCCGCGAAGAAGCCAGCACATCTCTACTGGCTGGCATTCCAGCGCCGGAACAACGGCTCGGCCAGGAACAGCACGAACAACAGCCGCATCACCTGCAGCGCCGTCACCAGCGGCACGGACAGTTGCAGGGTCTCCGCCGTCAGGCTCATCTCGGCGATGCCCCCGGGCATCATCCCCAGCGTCAGCGAGCGCAGGTCCAGGTGCGTCAGCAGGCTCAACGCCCAGGCCGCGCCCGCCGCGATCAGCATGCACAGCGCCGTGGCCAGCAAGGTCCGGCCAAGGAACGACGGCGCCCGGCGGAAGAATGCGCGATTGAAATGACAGGCCAGGCCGCTGCCGATCAGCCACTGGCCGATCTGGCTGGCGCCGTTGGGCAGGCCGATCTGCAGGTTGCCCGCCAGGCTCACGCTGGCTGCCACCAGCAACGGCCCGAACAACCAGGGGTTGGGTTGGCGCAGGCGCTGCCAGAGCAGCGCCACCAGCACCCCCAGCGGCGCGATCAGCGCCAGCCAGCCCCAGCTCACGCTGCCGGCATGGTTCAGCGGCACGCCATCGCCGAGCAAGAACTTGAACAGCGCCGGCACGCACAGCACCACCGCCAGCACCCGCAGGCTCTGCGCCGCGGCCACCTGGCTGAGCACCGCGCCGTTGCGCGCCCCGAGGTTGACCATCTCGCCCGAACCGCCCGGCATGCTGGCGAAGAATGCCGTGGCGCGGTCTTCACCGGTACGCCGCAGCAGCCACACGCTGATCACGCTGGAGAGGGTGGTGAACAACGCACCGAAGAAGATCAGCGCGAAGTGGCTGGCCACCTGCTCGATCACCGCCGGGGTGAAGTGCAGGCCGATGCCGATGCCGATGATCCATTGCCCGCATTTGCGGCCATTGGGGATTTCGCTGAGCTGCCAGGGGCTCAGGCAGCGCACCAGGATGATCGCCAGCAACGAGCCGACCATCCACGGCAAGGGCCAGCCGACCTTGCTGGCGAGAAATCCGCCGGCAAGACCGACCAGCCCGGTGGCCCAGAACAGTGGCAACGACCGATCAGGCATCGGCCATGGCCCGGCGCTGCAGGGCACGTTTGCGCCAGCTGCGCAGCAGCGGCAGGCTCAGCATGCACACCACCAGCACCCAGACGCCCATGCTGATCGGGCTCGACCAGAGGATGCCCAGTTCACCGTTGGAGATCGACAGCGCACGGCGCAGGTTCTGCTCCATCAGCCCGCCGAGGATGAAGCCCAGCAGGATCGGCGACAGCGGGAAGTCCAGCTTGCGCAGGATGTAGCCCATGATGCCGATGCCGACCATCAGGAACAGGTCGAAGGTGGTGGCATGCACTGCGTACACGCCGATCGCGGTAATGATCGCGATTATCGGCACCAGCGCCCAGTTCGGCACGGCGAGGATGCGGGTGAAGACACGGATCATCGGCACGTTGAGGATGATCAGCATCAGGTTGGCGATGAACAGCGAGGCGATCAGGCCCCAGACGATGTCTGGCTGTTGTTCGAACAGCAGCGGGCCGGGGGTGATGTTGTACAGGGTCAGCGCGCCGATCATCACCGCGGTGGTGCCCGAGCCGGGCACACCGAGGGTCAGCATCGGCACCAGGGCGCCGCAGCAGGAGGCGCCGATGGCGGTTTCCGGCGCGGCCAGGCCACGGGCGTCGCCCTTGCCGAACTTGCCTTTGTCGCCGGCGATGCGTTTTTCAGTCATGTAGGCCACGGCACTGGCCAGGGTCGCGCCGGCACCCGGCAACACGCCCATGAAGAAGCCCAGCAGGCCGCAACGGATGTTGACGAAGAACACCGAGGCCGCTTCCTTGAGGTTGAACAGCATGCGCCCGGTGGCCTTGACCGCCACGTGACCGTGGTGGGTCTTTTCCAGCAGCAGGAGGATTTCGCTGATGGAGAACAGGCCCAGCACCAGCACCACGAACTGGATGCCGTCGGCCAGGTGCACGCTGTCGCCGGTGAAGCGGTACACGCCGCTGTTGGCGTCGATGCCCACCGCCGAGAGGAACAGGCCGATCAGCGCGGCAATGAAGGTCTTCAGTGGCTTGTCGCCGGCCATGCCGCCGAGGGCGACGATGGCGAACACCATCAGCACGAAGTACTCCGCCGGTCCGAAGGCGATCGCCCATTTCGCCAGCAGCGGGGCGAACAGCACCATGCCGCAGGTGGCGATGAAGGCGCCGATGAACGAACTCCAGGCCGACAGCGACAGGGCCACGCCGGCCAGGCCCTGGCGGGCCATGGGGTAACCGTCCAGGGTGGTCATCACGGTGGAGGCCTCCCCGGGGATGTTCAGCAGGATCGAACTGATCCGCCCGCCGTATTCGCAGCCCAGGTACACCGCGGCCAGCAGGATCAGCGCCGACTCCGGCGGCAGGCCGAGGGCGAAGGCGATGGGGATCAGCAGGGCCACGCCGTTGATCGGGCCCAGGCCCGGCAGCAGGCCGACCACGGTGCCGATCAGGGTGCCGGTCAGGGCGGTGACCAGGTTGTACGGGCTCAGGGCGACGCCGAAGCCCTGGCCCAGGTAGCTCAAGGTATCCATGTGTCAGTTCTCCAGTACGTCGAGCAGGCCGAGGGGCAGGGGCACGTCCATCACGCGGTCGAACAGCCAGTAGAGGAACAGGCTCATGCCCACCACCACCAGGGCACTGTGCAGCCAGCGGCCACCGTACAGGCGGGCCATGGGCACGCCGACCAGGATGGCGCTGAGGATGAAGCCCAGGGTTTCGAAGGTGCTGGCGAAGACGAGCAGCAGGCCGACGCAGGCGGCGATCTTGATCAGGGTCTCGCGGTCCAGTTCCGGTTCGTCGTCCTTGCGCACGATGGGTGTGGGGCGGATCGCCAGGTACAGCAGGCCCAGGCCCATCAGGCCGAGCATCAGCAGCGGGTAGGCGCGCGGGCCTACCGGTTCATAGGAGAAGGCGGCCTGGTAGGGCCAGGCCATCACGGCCAGCACGGCGCACAGCGCCAGCAGGGCCAGGGCGAAGAGGCGTTGCAGGATCATGGAAGAATCCTCGGTAATGTTCGACACTGCGCGGCCCTCTGTAGGAGCGGCACAAGGCCGCTCTTACAGAGGGAGCTGTGTGAGTGGCTTACTGGATCAGCCCGAACTCACGGGCCAGCGCCTTGTAGTCCGCCACCTGCTTCTTCACATAGCCGTCCAGCTCCTCGCCGGTCATGGCGAACGGGAACAGCTCGCGCTGGTCGCGCAGCTTGGCGAAGTCCTCGGAGGCCAGCAGCTTGTCGAACGAAGCCTTCCACCAGGCATAGTCCTCGTCGCTGACCTTCGGCCCCAGGTAGAAGCCGCGCACCACCGGCCAGATGATGTCGTAGCCCTGTTCCTTGGCAGTGGGGATGTCCTTCATTTCCGGCTCGTCCAGGCGCTTGTCGGAGAACACCGCGAGGATGCGCATGTTGCCGCTCTGGATATGCGGCATGGAGTCGGAGATGTCGGTGGAGCCGACCTGGATGTGCCCGCCCAGCAGCGCGGTGGCGATTTCGCCGCCGCCTTCCAGGGCCACGTAGCGCAGGTCGCGCGGGTTGATCCCGGCGGCCTTGGCGATCAGCGCGGTCTGCATCCAGTCCTGGCTGCCGACGGTGCCGCCGGAGCCGATCACCACCTTGCTTGGGTCTTTCTTCAGCGCCGCGACCAGGTCGTCGAGGGTCTTGTAGGGCGAGTCGCTCTTCACCGCGATGGCGCCATAGCTGGTGCCGACGGCCGCCAGCCACTTCACCGCGTTCTCGTCGAAACGGCCGAACTTGCCCTGGGCCAGGTTCAGCAGCGAGCCGCTGGACCAGGCCACCAACGTGCCGGCGTCAGCCGGGCGCTGGGCGACCACGGCGTTGTAGGCCACCGCACCGACACCGCCGGGCATGTAGGTCACGCGCATGGGCTTACTGAGGATCTTCTCGTTGACCAGGGCGCTCTGCACCAGCTTGCAGGTCAGGTCGAAACCGCCACCGGGCGAGGCCGGGGCGATGCATTCGGGGCGTTTCGGTTCGGCGGCCAGGGCGTTGCCGGCCAGCAGCAGGCAACCAGTGGCCAGGACGAGGCGGCGCAGTGAAAAGGTCATCGTCTATCTCCGTGAACGTTGTTGTTATGGGTTACCACAGAGCCACGCTGTAGCTCACCAGCAGCCGCACTTCGTCCGCGTCGCGGGTGAAGTTGGAGCGGAAGGTGGCGTTGCGCAGGCGCACGGCGACGTTCTTCAACGGGCCGCTTTGTACCACGTACTTCAGTTCGGTGTTGCGTTCCCACTCCTTGCCCTCGCCACCGGCGGCGCGGCTGACGTTGTCGCCGCTGATGTAGCGGGTCATGAAGGTCAGGCCGGGGATGCCCATGGCTGCGAAGTTGTAGTCGTAGCGCGCCTGCCAGGAGCGTTCGTCGGCGCCTGCGAAGTCGTTGATCTGGACGAAGTTGACCAGGTACGGGTCGGCGCCATCGACGTAGGGGAAGGCGCTGTCACCGGACAACTGCTGCCAGGCACCGCTGACCTTGTGTCCGCCCAGGGTGTAGCTGAGCATGCCGTTGACGGTGGTGTTGTCGATCTTGCCGGCCTTGGCCGCGCCGGCGTCGTCGCTGATCGCCAGGCGCAGGTCGGCGCCAAAGGTGCCCGGGCCCCAGGGCTGGGTGGCGAGCAGGCCGATGAAGTGCTGGCGGTAGATGTCGTCGAGCTGGGCGAAGTGGTAGCTGCCGGTGATGCGGTCGGTGAACTGGTAGTCCAGGCCGCCCATGTCGAAGTTGTCGGCACTGAAGGTGCCACCGAAGCGGCCGTTCTTGTTGTTCAGGGCCAGGTCTTCCCAGTTGCTGTCGTCGCGGTCCTTGGCCTTTTCCAGGCGCCCGCCGGTGAAGGTCAGGCCCTTGATCTCCTTCGAGGTGACCAGGCCGCCTTCGAAGGTCTGCGGCAGGATGCGCCCGTCGTTGGGCTGCAGGGTGGGCAGTTCGGGGATCAGCGTGCCGATCTTCAGCTCGGTCTGCGAGACCTTGACCTTGCCGGTCAGGCCCAGCTTGGAGTACTCGTCGGCTGCCTTGCCGTTGTCGTGGGTGGGCAGCAGGCCGGTGCCTGTGCGGTCCTTGCTGGAGTCGAGCTTGACCCCGACCATGCCCAGCGCGTCCAGGCCGAAGCCCACGGTGCCCTCGGTGTAGCCGGACTCGAAATTGAGCATGAACCCCTGGGCCCATTCGTCGCGCTTGGATTGCTGCGCGCTGGTGCCGTCGCGGAAGTCGCGGTTGAAGTACATGTTGCGGGTTTCGAAGGTGGCCGTGCTGTCTTCGAAGAAGGCGGCCTGGCTCATGGGCGCGACACCGGCAAGGGCGACGGCGCTGGCGAGGGCGGAAGGTCGGGCGGCGAATGAACGGATAGGCGCAAACGCCTGCGGCTGCATGGACAGCATCGTCGGTGACTCCATTTATTGTTCTTATGTGTTGCACCTTGCTGGTGCTTTTTGCGGCGCGCGGGGCGACCGTGGTGCGATGCTAGGCAACCAACCTTTCGCTAACCTTTCAGCGTGAAAGGTTTCCGGCGAGGGCTTCACAGCACCCGCCACGGGGTTACACTCCGCGCAAAAAGCCCAGCCGAACAGGGAGAATCCGATGCGTGTGCTGCTGGTCGAAGACCATCTGCAACTGGCCGAAAGCGTGGCCCAGGCCCTCAAGAGCCAGGGACTGACCGTGGACGTGCTGCATGACGGCGTGGCCGCCGACCTGGCCTTGGCCAGCGAGGACTACGCCGTGGCAGTGCTGGATGTCGGCCTGCCGCGGCTGGACGGTTTCGAGGTGCTGGCGCGTTTGCGCGGGCGCGGCAAGACCTTGCCGGTGCTGATGCTCACCGCCCGCAGCGATGTGAAGGACCGTGTGCACGGCCTGAACCTGGGCGCCGACGACTACCTGGCCAAGCCCTTCGAGCTGACCGAGCTGGAAGCGCGGGTCAAGGCCCTGCTGCGCCGCAGCGTGCTTGGTGGCGAGCGCCAGCAGCGCTGCGGCCCGCTGGTCTACGACCTGGATACCCGGCGCTTCAGCCTGGGCAGCGAGCCGCTGACCCTGACCCAGCGCGAGCAGAGCGTGCTCGAGGCGCTGATCGCCCGCCCTGGCCGGGTGATGAGCAAGGAACAGCTGGCGGCCCAGGTGTTCGGCCTCGACGAGGAGGCCAGCCCCGACGCCATCGAGATCTACATCCACCGCCTGCGCAAGAAGCTCGACGGCCACCCGGTGGCCATCGTCACCTTCCGTGGCCTGGGCTACCTGCTCGAGCACCGCGATGCGTGACAACGGCAGCCTGCGCGGGCGTTTGCTGGGCAACCTGGCGCTGCTGCTGGTGGTGCTGATGCTGGCCAGCGGCCTGAGCGCCTACTGGAACGGTCGCGAGGCCGCCGACACCGCCTATGACCGGACCCTGCTGGCGTCGGCACGGACCATCGCCGCCGGCCTGTCGCAGCGCGACGGCACCCTCAGCGCCGATGTGCCCTACGTGGCCCTGGACACCTTTGCCTACGACAGTGCCGGGCGTATCTACTACCAGGTGCTGGACATCCACCAGAAGCTGATTTCCGGCTACGAGAACCTGCCGCCGCCGCCGCCGGGCACGCCGCGCACCGACGACTATCCGGCGCTGGCGCGCTTCTACAACGCCACCTACCTGGGCCAGGACGTGCGCGTGGTCAGCCTGCTCAAGGCGGTGAGCGAACCGAACATGAACGGCATGGCCGAGATCCGCGTGGCCGAGACCGAGGAGGCACGGGTGCGCATGGCTCGCGGGCTGATGGCCGACACCCTGCTGCGCCTGGGCATGCTGGCCTTCGGCGCGCTGGTGATGGTGTGGTTCGCGGTGAGTGCCGCGCTGCGCCCGCTGGAGCGCTTGCGCACGGCGGTGGAGGAGCGCCAGCCGGACGACCTGCGTGCTCTGCCGGTGGTCCAGGTGCAGCGCGAGCTGGGGCCGCTGGTGCGCGGGCTGAATCACTTCACCGAGCGCTTGCGGGGGCAGTTCGAACGCCAGGCGCAGTTCATCGCCGACGCCGCCCACGAGCTGCGCACGCCGCTGGCGGCGCTCAAGGCGCGGGTCGAACTGGGTTTGCGCTCACAGCAGCCCGATGAATGGCGCAAGACCCTTGAAGCGGCGGCGCAGGGCACGGACCGACTCACCCACCTGGCCAACCAGCTGCTGTCGTTGGCACGGGTGGAGAACGGCGCCCGGGCCATCGCCGAGGGCGGCGCCCAGCGCCTGGACCTGAGCCAGCTGGCCCGCGAACTGGGCATGGCCATGGCGCCCCTGGCCCATGCCCGCGGCGTCGCCCTGGCGCTGGAGGCCGAGGCGCCGGTGTGGCTCAAGGGCGAGCCGACCTTGCTCAACGAACTGCTCAGCAACCTGGTGGACAATGCCCTGGCCCACACCCCGCCCGGTGGCGACGTAGTCCTGCGGGTACTGGCGCCGGCCGTGCTCGAAGTCGAGGACGACGGGCCGGGGATTCCCGAGGACGAGCGTGAGCGGGTGTTCGAGCGCTTCTATCGGCGCAGCGCCCAGGGCAGCGGGCTGGGGTTGGCCATCGTCGGCGAGATCTGCCGGGCGCACCTGGCGCAGATCAGCCTGCATGACGGCGAGCGGGGCGGGCTGAAGGTGCGGGTGAGTTTTATCGCGGATTGATGTGTTGTCCCTACAGCCCTATTCGCGGGTAAACCCGCTCCCACAGGGAGGCTGGTGACTGTGGGAGCGGGTTTACCCGCGAAGGGGGCGGCGCAGACGGGGCTCGATCAGCGCAGCATGCTCCGCGCATCCAGCAGCTCGGCGATATCCAGCTCGGTGCCATAGGGCAGCCCCAGGTGGCGGTAGGCGGGGAGGGCGGCCAGGGGCCGGCTGCGCTCGCGCTGGCTGATGCAGCGGGCGATCTGCACGATGTCGATGTAGTCGATCTGGTCGGTGCGCCGGTCCAGGTCCTGCACCTGACTGGGCACATTGACCAACTGCTCGGGGAATTCCCAGGCGCTGAGGATCTTGTCGCCCAGCACCGGTTGGATCTGCTCGATCACGAAATGCAGGCAGATCGGGTCGGACAGCAGCTCGTTGTGCTCCTCGGCATAGATCAGCACCGGCAGGGCGCCGATCTGGTGCACCAGGCCGCCGAGGGTGGCCTGGTCGGGCTTGAGCTGGGTGTAGCGTCGGCACAGTTCATAGCTGATGCCTGCGACTTCCAGGCTGTTGGCCCAGATATCCCGCAGCTTGTGTTCCACCGCCGGGGCGCGGGCATGGAAGATCTGCTCGATCACCAGGCCGATGGCCAGGTTGCAGCTGTAGTTGATGCCCAGGCGGGTGATGGCGGTGTGCAGGTCGGTGACTTCGACGGCGGCGCGCATCAGCGGGCTGTTGACCACCTTGATCAGGCGGGCCGACAACGCGGCGTCGCGACCGATCACCTTGCTCAGGGCGGAAACGCTGATCTCGCTGTCTTCGGCGGCTTCGCGGATGCTCAGGGCGACTTCCGGCAGCGTCGGCAGGACCAGGTCGTCCCGGTCGATGGCGGCGAGCAGTTGCGCTTGGACCTTCTCGGCCAGCTTGTTCATGGACTTCTCTACGGCAAAGGTGGTGCTGCCCCGGCATAAAGCCGGGGCGGGCTGGTCAGCGCTGGATTTCCCGGTCGCGGTCCAGTTCGTAAGGCAGGTCGAGCAGCGTCAGGCGCGGGCCTTCCAGGCTGCCCAGGTGCAGGTTGTCGTCCGCCACCGCCTCGGCGCTGAGCACGGCCAGCAGTTCGACGGCGCTGCCGGTGCTGGCCCCGATCACCACTTCGCCGACCGACGAGCCGTGGGTCGGCGAGAAGATCTCGGCGCCCGGCTGGGGTACCGCTGTCTCGGCCAGCGCCAGGCGATATTGGCGGCGCTTGAGCTTGCCCAGGTATTGCATGCGGGCGACGATTTCCTGGCCGGTGTAGCAGCCTTTCTTGAAGCTCACGCCATCGACGGCCTGCAGGTTGATCATCTGCGGGATGAACAGCTCGCGGGTCGGGCCCATGACCTGGCCGATGCCGGCGCGGACCTGGCCCAGCAGCCAGTCGTTGAGCGTGCCCTCAGGCAGCAAGGCTGCGAGTTTTTCACCAACGGCGGCAGCCTGGTCGGCAGGCGCCCACAGTTCGACCCGGCCGGCCGAGGCGCGGACGGCGATCAGCCCATCATGTCGGGCGGTCGCGCCGGCCTCGTCCGCCACGGACAGGCCCAGCGCCTGCAGGGCGGCGTCGCCCTGCTGCAGGCCGAAGCGCGTCCAGGCGGCGCTGTCGTCGACCAGCGTGGCCTTGGAGAACACCGCGTACTTCTTCAGGTCGGCAAGCTGCGCCGCGAGCAGTTCGCTGGCCATGGCCAGCAGGTAGCCATTGCCCTCGGGCAGGATACGGAAGCTCGACTGCATGCGCCCCTTGACCATGCAACGGGCGCCAAGGCTCGCGTGCTCGTCGCTGAGGTAACTGATGTTGCAGGTCAGCTGACCTTGCAGGAACTTGCCGGCGTCGGAGCCGCGGACGGCGAGGATACCCTCATGGGAGAGGGTACAGAAGAAAGCGGAATCGGCCATGGGTCATCGCGGTAGCTAAAGACTGGCGGCCATCATAGAACGCCGGTAACAAAATAGGTAGGTGACTAGACCAACGCCTTGTGCCGCTTTGTCCGCTGCACGGTATACTGCGCGACCACTCGAGGAGGGCCCCATGGTCGAACAAACTGAACTCAACCGGCTTTTCTGGCACAGCCGCCGCGGCATGCTGGAACTGGACGTGCTGCTGGTACCTTTCACCCAGGAGGTCTACCCGAGCCTGAGCGAAGCCGACCGCGAGCTGTATCGTCGCCTGCTGACCTGCGAGGATCAGGACATGTTCGGCTGGTTCATGGAACGCAGCGAGTCCGAAGACCCGGAGCTGCAGCGCATGGTTCGCATCATCCTGGACCGTGTCCAGCCCAAGTGAATGCTTCGAGTGCCGTTGGCAAGGCTCGCGCCTGCTGCTGACGGCCTACCTCGCCAGCCTGGCGCTGGCACTGCTCACCCTCGCGCTGATGGCGCTGCCCGGTTGGCTGCGCGGCCTGCTGGTCGTCGCCTGTCTTGCCCACGCCTGCTGGGCCATTCCCCGGCGAATCCTGCTGATACACCCCGAGGCCATCACCGGCCTGCGCCGTGACCCACGTGGTTGGCTTCTATATAGCCGCGCGCGGGGCTGGCAGTTGGCGCGCCTGTGCAGGGACAGCGTCGCACTGCCCAACCTGGTGGTACTGCGGTTCGTGCCCAAGGGGCACAGGTTCAGCCAGAGCCAGTGCATCCCCAGGGACGCACTGGATCGTGAGGCGCACCGGCGATTGCGGGTGCGCCTGAAGTTCAGCCGGCGCCGCTGGGCCGCGCCGGCCTGACCCTCAGACCCCCTGCGGGATCTCTTCGCCGCCCAGGGCTTCGAACAGCACTGGCAGGAACTCGGTGAAGGTCATCATCATCAGCTGGAAGCTGGCGTCGAACTGTTGCTGGGCCTCGTCGCCGCCATCCTGCTCGGCCTGCTCCTGCAGCAGTTCCTCGAACTTCAGGCGCTTGATCACCATCTTGTCGTCGAGCACGAACGACAGCTTGTCCTGCCAGGCCAGGGCCAGCTGGGTGACCAGCTTGCCAGTGCTCAGGTGCAGCTGGATTTCCTCGCTGGTCAGGTCCTGGCGCTTGCAGCGCACGATGCCGCCGTCCTCGGCGGTGTCGCGCAGTTCGCACTCGTCGAGGACAAAGAAGCCCTCGGCGGCCTTTTGCGACTTGACCCAGTCGGTCATGGTCGCGCTCGGCGCGATCTTCACGGTGGCCGGGCGCACCGGCAGCGAGCCGATCACTTCACGCAGGGTCGACAGCAGGTCTTCAGCGCGCTTGGCGCTGGCCGAGTTGACCAGGATCATGCCCAGGCGCGGGGCGATGGCGGCGAAGATCATCGAGCGGCGGATGAAGGCACGCGGCAGGAAGGCCTGGATGATCTCGTCCTTGATCTGGTCGCGTTCCTTTTTATAGACCTTGCGCATCTGCTCGGTCTCGATCTCCTCGACCTTCTCCTTGACCGCGTCGTTGACCACGCTGCTGGGCAGGATGCGTTCTTCCTTACGTGCGGCGATCAGCATGAACTCGCCACTGACGTGGACCAGGGGGGCGTCCTCGCCCTTGCCGAACGGCGCGACGAAACCGTAGGTGGTCAGTTCCTGGCTGGCGCAGGGGCGGGCCGGCTTGCTGGCCAGGGCGGCCTCCAGGGCCTCGGCCTCGAACGGTACTTCCTGGGTCAGGCGATAGGACAGCAGGTTCTTGAACCACATGAGGGGGAATCTCTCCTTAATACATAAGGCGGGCATTATTCTCCGAGGGGCGGTTCCAGGCCAACCCTGTCATAGGGCCAGCAGTCATATAGAGAGGAAGAAAATCGCGGCGCGGCTAGGTCTTTGAAAGGCCTGGAAATTTTTTTCAGAATTTTTGAAAAAAGTGCTTGCCAGGGTAGGAGGTCCTCCGTAGAATGCGCGCCACACCGAGACGAAGGGTGATTAGCTCAGCCGGGAGAGCATCTGCCTTACAAGCAGAGGGTCGGCGGTTCGATCCCGTCATCACCCACCACTCGATGTATAGCGCGGCGGTAGTTCAGTCGGTTAGAATACCGGCCTGTCACGCCGGGGGTCGCGGGTTCGAGTCCCGTCCGCCGCGCCATATTTAGCTTCCAGGGCCCACTGAACACCCGAAAGCAACAGAGAAAGCGACCTTAGGGTCGCTTTTTTTGTTTCTGGCATTGCGCCAGAATGCCCCTGTCCGCCGCATGTGGCCAGCAGGCCCCGCGTCGGTTCCTATCGCAAGCCAGAGACCGATCATGCAGGATGCCAGCCTCTCCAACGCCCCCACCCATTCCACGCCACTGCTCGGTATCGACCTCGGCACCACCAACAGCCTGATTGCCGTCTGGCAGGCCGGTGAAGCCCGGCTGATCCCTAATGCCGTGGGTGAAGTGCTCACCCCTTCGGTGGTCAGTGTCGATGACGACGGCTCGATCCTGGTCGGCCAGGCCGCCCGGGCGCGATTGACCACGCACCCCGAGCGCACCGCGGCGGCGTTCAAGCGCTTCATGGGTAGCGACAAGCGCTACACGCTGGGGGAGCATCGATTCACGCCTGAAGAATTGTCTGCACTGGTGCTGGGTGCGTTGAAACAGGATGCCGAGGCGTACCTGGGCTGCGCGGTCAACGAGGCGGTGATTTCGGTACCGGCGTATTTCAGCGACGAGCAGCGCAAGCGCACGGTGTTCGCGGCTGAATTGGCCGGGCTGAAGGTCCAGCGGCTGATCAACGAGCCGACCGCCGCGGCCATGGCCTATGGCCTGCACGAGCAGAAGTTCGAGCGCACCCTGGTGTTCGACCTGGGCGGCGGCACCTTCGATGTCACCGTGCTGGAGTACGCCTTGCCGCTGATCGAGGTGCATGCCTCCACCGGTGACAATTACCTGGGCGGCGAGGATTTCACCGAAGCGTTGTTGCAGGCCTGCCTGCGCGACTGGAACCTCAAGGTCGAGGAGCTGGCCCCCCAGGCCCTGGCCAGCCTGCATGACGCCATCGAACAGCTCAAGCGCGAGACGGGCGAGGGCAGCCGCGTGCTGGACTGGCACGATGGCGTGCAGCCCCGCGAGTGGCGGTTGGACGACCTCAAGCTGCAGGCGATCTGGGCGCCTTTGCTGACCCGGGTGCGTGCGCCCATCGAGCAGGCCCTGCGCGATGCCCGGCTGAGCCCACGCGAGCTGGACAGCCTGGTGCTGGTAGGCGGCGCCACGCGCATGCCGCAGGTGCAGCAACTGGTGGCCAAGCTGTTCGGCCGCCTGCCGTACCGGCACCTTGACCCGGACACCATTGTCGCCCTCGGCGCGGCTAGCCAGGCCGCCTGCAAGGCCCGCGACGCGGCCATCGACGAATTGATCCTGACCGATGTCTGCCCCTACACCCTCGGTGTGGCCTCGTCCCGGGGCGAGGACGTCACCGGCGCGTTCTCGCCGATCATCGAGCGCAACACGGTGATCCCCACCTCGAAGGTGCAGCGCTTCTACAGCAGCCACCCGGAGCAGAAGTTCGTGCGCATCGCCGTGTACCAGGGCGAGCGGCCGTGGGTGCGCGACAACATCCTGGTGGACAGTTTCGAGATCCCCTTGCAGTCGACCGGCGAGATCCAGTCGCTGGACGTGCGTTTCAGCTACGACATCAACGGTCTGCTGGAAGTGGACGTGACCTTCCTCGAAAGCGGCCAGAAGCACAGCCACAGCATCGACCGCAGCCCCACCGGGCTGGATGCCGAGACGCGCCTGGCCAGTGAAGAGCGCCTGGCGCGGCTGAAGATCCACCCGCGCGACACGCTGCCCAACCGGACCCTGCTGGCCCGTCTGGAGCGGGCCTGGATGCAGAGCCTGGGCGACGAGCGCGAGCTGATCGGCAACTGGCTGGACGCCTTCAACGCCGTGCTCGCCGGGCAGCAGGCCGGTGAGATCAGCCGTGAGCGCCAGGCGTTGAGCCAGGCGCTCGACGAGCTGCGCTACTGACCGTTCAGGCGCCGCAGGGTAGCCTGCAGGCTGTCATCGAGCAGCGCCTGCTGGCCCGGTTGCGAGCCGTAGCGGTTCGGCAGCCGGTCACCGGGCAGCCCCAGCAGCAACAGCGGCAGTACCGGAAGCACCCTGCTCAGCACGAGCAGCAGGATCAGCGCCGGGATACCCTGGCCAAGGTCGCGCAGGCGCCTGAGGAAGGCGCTGATCAACAACAGCACCGTGACCAGCATCAACACCGGCAGCGTGAGCATCATGCTGGCGCAGAGGGCGGCGGCGGCCAGGTTCAAGGCGAATCCTGAGCGGTTCAGGCGGCTATTGAGCTTCCATACGGCCCAGAATTTCGCCGGTGGGTGCTGCAGGGCATTGCGCAGCATGCGCTCGCTCCACGACAGCACGGCCATGATTGCACAACGCAGGCCCGGGTCCTGCTGCGGGTCGTCCTTGATCTTCTGCAAGGCGCGCAGGGCGCGCAGCTTCGGCGGCGCGCAATCGTTGTACAGGCTGTCCAGGGCGTCGAGCACGTCATTGAGCGCACGGCTGTCGACGCCGTGGGCATGGGCGAGTTCGGCCGGTGGATGCTTGGTCTTGCCTTGCAGCAGGCCGTTGCGCAGCGCCTCGAACCATTCATCCTGCGGGGCCAGTGCTTCCAGGCGCTGGCGCAGACGTTCACGCTGCTCGGTGTCCAGGGAGCGGTCATGGTGCAGCACGGCGCAAAACAGCAGGTAACCCAGAGGATGGTCGTTGCCCAGGCTGCCATCGTCATGCTCCAGGCAGGCCAGCAATTGCGCTGCATCCGGTAGACGTGTGCTGTTCAGGGCTTGATGCAGGGTCAGCAACCGCGCTGAAACCACCGCCTGTACAGGGTCGCGGGTGTCCAGGCTGCCGAGCAGGCCACTGCTGCCGTCGGGGCCGGGCAGCAACCGGCAGAGCAGGGCGTGCAGCGGGGCGAACGGATGCCCGGCTGGGTAGTGCAGCTGGCTCGGCAGGGCCGGGTCGATCAGGGTCAGCCAGCGTGACGGCTGCTCCAGCAGGGCGAGCATGAACAATTGCTGGCGATGCCAGTTCCACAGCGACTCACCTTCAGGCATCGCCGGCAGCAGCACACCGGTCTCGGCGAGGTTGCCCTGCAGTTGCAAGGCGAACGGCGTGGTGAACAGGCGGCGCATGTCGAAGCGCACATTCAGGGCATGCAGGGCGTGGGCCGGGTAGACCCGCATGCGCCGCAGCCATTCGCGACAGACCGGGCGAATGGCGTCTTCGGTCAAGGCCTCGGGCAGGACCGCCACCGGGGCGTCGCTGGCGCAGAAGTCCACCAGCGCCTTGACCACCGGGGCCTGTTCAAGCCAGTGCAGTTGCTGGCGGGCCTGGCGCTGGAAGCCTTCGAGGATCAGCGCGTCGAGGGCATCTTCGGCGAGGGGCTGGGCGAGAACCTGGCGCAGCAGGCCGGCTTCCCCGCGTTGCAGCGCCCAGGCCTGCCAGTACAGGCGGTGCAGGTCGTGGTCCTGCGGGTCCTGCAACAGCCAGGCGAGCAGCGGCAGTTCGTCGTCGCCGTCCAGCCGCCAGTCGACAAAGGTCGCGGCGATGCCTTGCAGCTCCAGGCGCGAGGCTTCGGACCAGCGCGCCAGGGTCTGCGGGGATTGCCCGGGGCTGCCCCAGTTCTGCGCAGGGTCGTCCAGCTCGGCGGGCCAGCCGGCCGGGGTGTGCAGGCGGTCGAAGGCCTGGATCAGCAACGGCAGGCGCTGGGGCTGGTGACGAGCGCAGAGGTCGATCAGCCAGCGTTCGGCCTGGGGGTGCTGGTGTTCGCGGTACAGCCGCAGCCAGCAGTCCAGGGCCTGTTGCTCGGCGCCCAGGGCATCGGCCTGGCGGGCCAGCAGGTAGAGCAGGTCGGCATCGTCCGGGGCCTGTTGCTGGCGCGCCTGGAGCAGGTCGTAGAAGGTCCGGCTGGCGATGCCGGCCTGGCAGAATTGCACCAGCAGGCGTTGCACCAGGGCCGGGTCATCCGGCATGGCCAGGCAGGTATGCACGCCGGCGAACTGCTCGTATTCGAACAGTGGGCGCTGCTGGTAGCAGTATTCAAGGCTGCGGAAATACCACAGGCTTTCCATCTGTGCGCTGGCCGGCCAGTCGCGCATGCAGGCGGTGTCGAAGGGGTCGGGCTCTTCCAGGCGGTCGAGGAAAGCTTCCACTTCGTGGCGGTCGTCCAGGCGCAGCAGCTGTTCGGCCCAGCCCAGGCGCCGGGCCAGCAGGCCCGCGCAGTGGTGGGACAGCGGTCCGCAGTCGCGCAGGGTGTGCAGCAGTTGCCAGCCGAGGTCGTCCAGTTCGTCCAGCGGCAACTCGTCCAGTTCGGCGATAAAGCGCTGCCAGGCTTGTGGGTCGAAGCGCAGGGACGGCTCCTCAAGCAGGGTGTGGAACTGCTTGAGTGCTGGATGAGGGGCATTCTCTTCGAGTGTTGGCTCAGCCTCGCTGGGCGCCTGCTCGCGGGCCAGGCGCAGGGCTTCCTCGTAGGCTGCCCGCAGCGCCTGGAAACCTTCGGGGTCGGTTTCCGGGTGGTGCGAGGGCAGGCGGCCGCGATAGGCCAGGCGGATGGTGTCCAGGTCCTGGGTCGGTTCGATCCCCAGGCGAATCCAGCAACTCATGACCAGCAGTCCTCTTCCAGCGTGGTGGGCCGTGCGGGCTCGGGCAGGGGCATGTCCCAGGGCAGCCCGGCCAGCAGGTCATGGGCGCCGAGGCGCAGGTTGAGCACGATGCAGCGATTCCAGTGCTCGCAGCCCTGGCGCTCGAGGTTGGCGGCCAGGGTCTCGTCGCTGCTGTCGCTGGCATTCCACAGCGCCTTGCCGAACAGGTAGCCGGCCAGGTAGCCGTCCCAGCGGTTGTAGTAATGGCGGGCGCGCAGGGCCAGGCGGTAGTGCAGGTAGAGGCTCTCGTCGCGTTCGATCAGGCCTTTCTTGACGCCGGCACGCAACAGGAAACCCATGCGCCCCAGGTCCCAGGCCCGGGTGCCGCCCGGGCCACAGTCGGGGAAGGTGCGGGCGGCGTATTCGTGGCGGATGCGCTCGCGTGGAGACAGGGTGTCGAGCAGGGCTTGCCACTGGCTGGGCAGGCAGCGCTGGTATTGCCAGTAGGCCTCGCTCATCTCGGTGGCGTGGCCGTTGTCGGCCATGCTGAGCATGTCCAGCAACTGGGCGCGGTTGCTGATGCCCCACCAGCGCTCGAGGTCGGTCTGGTCTTCGCCCTCGAAATAGTCGGGGGCGGTGTAGCTGGCGCCGTTGAGGGCGGCCATGGGGGCGGAGAGGGCATGCAGCCAGTGCTGCGCGGTTTCGTCCATGAAAGGGGTCCTGGAGGCGCGGGGAACTGGCGGGGATTGTATAGGAAGATGCCTGCCGGGTTGTCAGGGATAGGTCCCGAGTCGATAGGCCTCGGCCACCTCGCGGAGCACCTCGCACACCCATTGCGCCGGCAGGCTCTGGGGCAGGGCCGCATTGCGGCAGATGCCCACCGACCCGCCCGGTTCGCGCACACCGAGGTCGAGTTCGGCCAACTCACCACGCCCGAAGTCGATCAGCACGGCGTCCCGTGGCGCCACCCAGACCGCCTCGCTGCCCAGCACATAGCGCCTGCTCAGGGCCAGCGACAAGGTTTCCAGGCGCTGTGCCGGCAGCGGGATCGCGCATTGCACGAACAGGCTGTCGGCATGCTGGCGAATGGTCGTCCCCGGTGGCGGCAGCACCAGCGGATAATCACCGACCTGCCTGCGCTCGACGGGCTGCTGCGCCAGCAGTGGATGCCCGGGCCGCACCACCAGGGTCATCGACTCGCTGTACAGGTGCTCGAACGACAGCCCCTGGATCTGCGGGCTGTCGGTCATCCGCCCGACCACCAGTTCCAGCTCCCCCAGGTGCAACTGGCCGAGCAACTGGGCGCTGGCCCCGGTCACCACGCTGATCAGCAACGCCTCGTGACGTTGGTGCAGGCGGCACAGCACCTCGGGCATCAGCAGCCCTTCGACCGTCGACAGCACGCCGATGCGCACCTGCGACGGCGCTCGCGCCTCGCCGCGGACACTGCCGACCCCGTCGCGCAACGCCTGCACGCTGGGGCCGGCGTAGCGCATGAAGCGCGTGCCGGCCGGGGTCAGGGTCACGCCGTTGTGGCCGCGCTCGAACAGGCGTGCCTCGAGCAGCTCCTCCAGTTCCTTGAGGGTCTTGGAGATCGCCGGCTGGCTGATCGCAAGCACGTCGGCGGCTCTGGCCAGGCTGCCCTGCCGGGCAATCTCCAGGAAGCACAGCAGGTGCCGGAACTTGATGCGGGTATCGAGGTTCATGCCCGGCAGTGTATCCGTGCGGGCCAGACCTGCAACGTCTGGGTGATCTTCGTCACTGGGCGGCGGTTCCTCCCTTGCAGGCGAAGCCCCGAACCTTTAGCGTGTGCCGCTTCGATGCATGGAGCAGCGCTATGGCCGCCTACCTGACCCAGGACCTGGTCCTTGAACTGGGCGATGAAACGCCCGAAGACACCACCATGAACATGCTGACCTTCCGTCAGCGTGGCACCACCCTGGTGATCGCCCGCAGTCCGCTGGCGGCCGGGCAGACGCTGGAGGCGCTTTACCAGCAGCAACTGGCGCAGTTACGTGAGCGCCTGGGGGCGGTCATCAGCGAACCGCAGCCGGTCAGCGCAGGCGTCGATCATGGCATCCACGGCCTGGAAGTCAGCCTGCAGTTCAAGCGCGGCGAAGTGGTCTCGTACCAGCGTCAGTTGGCCTACGCGCCAAGCGGGCAGGCCCGTTTTGTGGCGGTCAGCTATAGCAAGGAAACACCGCTGGAGGCGGTCGACCTCGCCCATTGGGAAGCCATCAAGGCAGGCTTGCGGCTGAACTGACCCGGGCTGATTTGAGGCTGTAACATGATCGACCTGGAACACACGCTCGAACAGATTGGGCAGACTCGATTCTTCGGCAATCTGGGCAAGCCCGACATCCACGATCCGCAGGTGATTTTCATCGCCTCGGTCGAGGCGGTGTTCGTGACCCTCTCGGACCAGGCGTTCCAGGGCTTGTACGATGCCACTCAGTGGCTCCCCACCTCGCCGGGCGAAGACGACCCGTACTACCCGCGGCAAGAGACGCCCAAAGTGCTGAGCGAGCAGCGCATGGCGCTGAACAGGGCAGTGATGGCCGCCACCCGCACGCTCGACAAGGCGCCGTTCACCTGCCGCCCGCACGACTTCAGCGAGGCCGCTCGCGGCGGCGCGGCCTTCGCGTTCCGTCAGTACGCCACCGAGCAGTTCTTCGGTCTGGGCGATCACTGGCGTCGGGTGGTCGACCTGTACCTGGCCGGGCACTGGCCGGTTGGGCATGCCCCCGGCAAACTGATTGTTATCTGAGCCTTTGTCCCAGTTCGACCGTCATCCCACGGATACGCACCGGCCACACCGGCAAGCGCTGTGTCGGATCTTCCAGGCAGTTACCGTTTTGCAGGCAGAAATGTTGCTTGTACAGCGGTGCCGCTACCACCACGGTTGCTCCCAGGCTGCCCACCAGCCCACGCCCGATGATGTTCGCGCCCGAGCGTGGGTCGCGATTGCCGACGGCGTACAATTCCCGCCCTTGTCCCGGCAGGTAGAACAACGCCACCTGTTCGCCCTCATGCCACACCACCACCCCGGAGTCGGCGACCAGGTCGCTGGCCAGGCACACCGCCTGCCAGCGGGTTTCACTTGCTACAGCCGTGTTGGACAGGTTCATCACATCGCCTCCTCATGGGTGGGAATCAGCTGTAGGGGCGCAGCCGGTCGGCGCTGGCCACGCTCACGCACGAAGTGCACATCCGGATCGGCGCGTTGGTCATTGACAAAGGTGCGGAAGCGCTTGAGCTTTTCCGGATCGCCCAGGGCGTTGGCCCATTCGCATTCGTAGCGATCGACCACCAGTTGCATCTGTGCCTCGAGTTCGGCGGCCAGGCCCAGGCTGTCGTCGATCACCACCTGCTTTAGGTAGTCGAGCCCGCCTTCGAGGCCCTCGCGCCACACCGAGGTGCGTTGCAGCTTGTCGGCGGTGCGGATGTAGAACATCAGCACGCGGTCGATCAACCGTACCAGGGTCTCGTCGTCGAGGTCGGTGGCGAACAGTTCGGCGTGGCGCGGGCGCATGCCGCCGTTGCCGCACACGTACAGGTTCCAGCCCTTGTCGGTGGCGATCACGCCGATGTCCTTGCTTTGCGCCTCGGCGCATTCGCGGGTGCAGCCGGACACCGCGAACTTGAGCTTGTGCGGTGAGCGCAGGCCCTTGTAGCGATCCTCCAGGCGCAACGCCATGGCCACGCTGTCCTGCACGCCATAGCGGCACCAGGTGCTGCCGACACAGGATTTCACCGTGCGCGTCGACTTGCCGTAGGCGTGCCCGGTCTCGAAACCGGCGGCGATCAGCTCGCCCCAGATCAGCGGCAGTTCATGCAGCTGGGCGCCGAACAGGTCGATGCGCTGGCCGCCGGTGATCTTGGTGTAGAGGTCGTATTTCTGCGCCACCTGGCCGATCACGATCAGCTTTTGCGGGGTGATTTCGCCGCCGGGAATGCGCGGCACCACCGAGTAGGTGCCGTTTTTCTGCATGTTGGCCATGAAGGTGTCGTTGGTGTCCTGCAGCGGCACCAGCGCCGGGTCCATGATCGGCTGGTTCCAGCACGAGGCGAGGATGTTGCCTACCGCCGGCTTGCAGATGTCGCAACCCACGTGGCCCTTGCCATGGCGTTCGAGCAGCTCGCTGAAGGTGCGGATGCCCTCCACCCGCACCAATGCGTAGAGTTCCTGGCGGGTGTAGGCGAAGTGCTCGCACAGGCTCTTGTCGACCGTCACGCCACGGGCGGTCAGTTCGTGCTCGAAGACCTGCTTGAGCAGTGCCACGCAGCCACCGCAGCCGCTGGCGGCCTTGGTGCAGCCCTTGACGGCGGCAAGGTCGGCGCAGCCGCTGTCGATGGCGGCGCACACCGCGCCCTTGCTGACGTTGTGGCAGGAGCAGATGGTCGCGCTGTCGGGCAGCGCATCGGCGCCCAGGGCGGGCGCGCCACCGCCTTGCGGCAGGATCAGCGCGGCCGGGGCGGCCGGCAGGGCGATGCCGTTCTGGGCATACTGCAGCAAGGTGTCGTAGTAGCTGTTGTCGCCCACCAGCACCGCGCCGAGCACGTGCTTGCCGCTGGCATCCACCACCAGACGGCGGTAGGCGCTGTTGGCTTCGTCGATGAAGCGGTAGCTGCGTGAGCCGGGCGTGGCGCCGTGGGCATCGCCGATCGAGCCGACATCCACGCCCAGCAGCTTGAGCTTGGTCGACATGTCGGCGCCGGTGAAGTCGTCCGCCGCCTCGCCCAGCAGCCGCGCG
Organism: Pseudomonas sp. TE31087; assembly: GCF_057284075.1. Taxonomy (NCBI): domain Bacteria; kingdom Pseudomonadati; phylum Pseudomonadota; class Gammaproteobacteria; order Pseudomonadales; family Pseudomonadaceae; genus Pseudomonas; species Pseudomonas sp. TE31087. The sequence goes on along the minus strand of NZ_JBXVNN010000001.1, from coordinate 3,018,846 downwards.
GCCAGGTTGCGCGCCATGGCGTAGCCGGGGGCGACCAGGCCGAACACGCTGCCATTCCACGACGCGCACTCGCCGATGGCGAAGATCCGCGGATCGCTGGTCTTGCACTGGTTGTCGATCACAACACCTCCGCGCGCGGCGATCTCCAGGCCACAGGCCCGGCCCAGGGTGTCCTGTGGGCGAATGCCGGCGGAAAAGACGATCAGATCGGTCTCCAGGTGTTCGCCACCGTCGAAGTTCATCCGGTAGCGATACTGCTCGCCAGCGCTGATCGACTGGGTCGCGCGGGACAGGTGCACGCCCACGCCGAGGGCCTCGATCCGTGCCTTGAGCGCCGCGCCGCCTTCGCTGTCCAGCTGTACCGGCATCAGGCGTGGGGCGAACTCCACCACATGCGCCTCCAGGCCCAGGGACTTGAGGGCGTTGGCCGCCTCGAGGCCGAGCAGGCCGCCACCGACCACCACGCCACGCCGGGCATCCGCGGCGGCGGCGCGTATCGCGTCGAGGTCCTCGAGGGTGCGGTAGACCAGGCGCGCATTGCCGCTGGAGCCTTCGATCGGCGGCACGAACGGGTAGGAGCCGGTGGCCAGGATCAACTGGTCGTAGCCCAGGCGCCCCTCGGCGGTGAGCAGTTCCTGGCGCTCGCGATCAATGTCCAGCACCGCTTCGCCCAGGTGCAGGTGCACGCCGTGGCGGCTGTAGTAGTCCGGGGCGCACAGGGCCAGGGTCTCGGCGCAACTGCCAGTGAAGTACTCCGACAGGTGCACCCGGTCGTAGGCGCGCTGGCGCTCCTCGCCGAACACATGCAGCTCGAAGTGTGCCGTGGCGCCGCGTTCGATCAACTGCTCGACGCAGTGATGGCCGACCATGCCATTGCCGACGATGACCAGTCGTGCTCGTTGTGCCTCGTTCGCTGTTGCCTGCATAGCCGATCCTCGATCACGGAAAACGAAAAAGGCGCCTGGAGCCGAAGCTCCAGGCGCCTTTGCCTGTACTCATCAGTGTGAGGCCCCTGTCGACCGCCGTTGGTCGTTGGGGCTGTTGTGCATTGGGTGAAGCAGGGAGTGTGCCAGGCTCGCTTTCATCGCGGGCAAGCCCGCTCCCACAAGGGTTACAGCTCTGGGTATGAGCTGGCCAGGTGGTGCGGCCGCACAAGCAGGGTGCAGCCCTCACCACCGTGGTGCATCAATACACATCCCGCCGGTAGCGCTTGTCCCGCCCCAACCCTTCGACATACGCCGCTGCCGCGGCCTCGTCCAGGCCGCCGTGCTGCGCCACCACCTGGCGCAAGGCCGCATCCACATCCCGGGCCATGCGCTGGGCATCGCCACAGACATACACATGCGCGCCGTCCTGCAGCCAGCGCCACAGCTCGGCGCCCTGTTCCAGCAGGCGTTGCTGCACATAGATCTTCTGCGGCTGGTCGCGGGAGAACGCGGTGCTCAGGCGCACATGGCCCTGTGCTTCCCAAGCCAGCAACTGCTCGCGATAGTAGAAGTCGTGCTCCTCGTGCTGCTCGCCGAAGAACAGCCAGTTGCGGCCAGACGCAGCGCGTTCCCTGCGTTCTTCGAGAAACGCCCGGAAGGGCGCGATGCCAGTGCCGGGGCCGATCATTATGATGGGCGTGCCGTCGTCGTCGGGCAGGCGGAAGTGTCTGGATGGTTGGGCAAAGATGGCCACTTCGACGTCCGCAGCACGGTCGGCGAGAAAGGCCGAGCAGACCCCCTTGCGTTCACCGTAGCGCACTGTGGACACCGTCAGGTGCACCTGCCCGGGATGCGCCTTGGGGCTTGAGCTGATCGAGTACAGCCGCGGTTGCAAGGGCTTGAGCAAGGTCAGCCAACGGCTCAGTGGCCATTGCCGGGGAAACTCGCGCAATACATCGGCCAGTTGCCGGCCCCATAGCCAGTCCTTGAGCGCGGTCTTGCACTCAGGCTGCAACAACTGTTGCAGAGAGGGTGCGTTTTCGCTGAGCGCTTCGAGCTGTCGTGGCGTGACACGGGTAATGTCCAGCTGCCGCTCAAGCGCCAGGCTCAGGGGCATCGGTTTCTGGCCTTCAAGCTCGACCACGGCCTGGCCATCGAGCTGCATCAGGCCAAGCAGTTCCTCGACCAGCGCCGGGCAGTTGCGTGGCCACACGCCCAGCGCATCACCGGGCTGGTAGTCCAGGCCGCTACCCGCGAGATCGAATACCAGTTGGCGGGTCTCCTTGGTCGAGCCGGGGCCATTGAGCAGGCGGTTCTGCACCAGGCGCGCAGGCCATGGCTGGTGCCTGCCGTGAGATTCGGCGGTTGCTGGTGCCGATGTAGCGAAGGTGTTTGTGCCGAGGGCCGCCAGCAGGGCCTCGAGCCACGCACTGAATGCGGCATCGAAATCCGGCTCGCAGTCGACCCGCTCCAGCAGACGCTGGCCGCCCAGTTCCGCCAGGCGCTGGTCGAGCTTGCGACCGAAGCCGCAGAACTGGTCGTAGCTGGAGTCGCCCAGGGCCAGTACCGCATAGGGCAGCTTGACGCAATCGACGTCGCCCGCGCCCTGCAGGGCCTGCCAGAACGAGGCGCCACTGTCCGGGGCGTCGCCGTCGCCGAAGGTGCTGGCAATCAGCAGTACGCTGGCGCAGCCGCGCAGTTGCGCCGGGCTGACACCTTCCATGCTGCTGAGCTCCACCGTCAGCCCCGCTTCGCGCAGGCGTTTCGCGCAGCGCTCGGCCAGCGCCTCGCCGTTGCCGGTCTGCGAAGCCCACAGCACGCGATGGCAAGGTAATCCCGCCTGTGCCTGAGGCTGGGCGAACAGCCCCGCCAGCAGACCATCGACGAACAGGCGTCGGGTCGGCGCCAGCGGTGCGTTAGCCGGCAGGCTTGGCACGCCTTCGGCCCGCGCCTGTTGCAGGCCGAGCAGGAAACCTTGCAGGTAATGCCGCTCCTCCTCGGCAAGCACCGGGGCAGGCTGTGTCTCCAGGCCCAGCAGGCGGGCGAGGGTGGCGGTCGGCATGGTGACGGGCTCCGAAGGAATGGCGACGTTCAGGTCGAGGGCCTCGATGCGTTCGCCCGCGACCCGTTCGAGGGTCACGGCGCAGTACTTGAAGGCCGGTTGCAGCGAGGTGGGGTCGACGGCGTCGCTGGTCAGCGCGTTGATCGCCAACTGCTCGCCGTACAGGTCATTCCAGTGGAACGGCGCGAAGCAGCCACCAGGCAGCACCCGGTCGCTGAGGCGGGCCGGCAGCAACGCCTGGCCACGGCGTGAACGGATTGCCACCTGGTCCTTGTCGCGGATGCCCAGGCGCCGGGCATCGTCGGGGTGGATCTCGACAAAGGGGCCGGGCTCGAGCCGGTTCAGGCTCGGGACCTTGCCGGTCTTGGTCAGGGTGTGCCACTGGTGTTGCACGCGGCCGGTGTTGAGGACAAAGGGGTAGGCGTCGTCCGGCAGCTCGGCGGGCGCCAGCCAGGGCCGCGCATGAAAACGCGCCTTGCCGCTGACGGTCGGAAAGGCCAGTGCCGCTGGCTGGCCGTGTTCGTCGTTGCGATAGCGCAGCGGGCTGCGGTCATCCTCGCGCCCCGGCGCGCAGGGCCACTGCCGGGGGCTGGCGCGCAGTCCGGCATAGTCGATGCCGCGCAGGTCGTAGCCGGTGTCCGGGTTATGGAAGTGGCGGATCTCATCGAACACCGCCTCGGCGTCGGGGTAGTCGAAGGCATGCGCGTAGCCCAGGGCACAAGCGATGCGCGCGATCAGGCGCCAGTCTTCCAGGCTTTCGCCGGGTGGCTCGACGGCGCGGGGCATCAGGGTCAGGTTGCGCTCGCTGTTGATCATCACCCCTTCACCCTCGGCCCACAGCGCCGCCGGCAGGAGAATGTCGGCGTAGCGGTTGGTCTCGGTGTCGAGGAAGGCGTCCTGGCTGATCACCAGTTGCGCCTGGTTCAGGCCGTCGATCACCTGCTGGCGGTTGGCGACGCTGGCCACCGGGTTGCTGCAGATGATCCAGCAGGCCTTCACCTCGCCGCTCTTGAGCTGTTCGAACAGCGCCACGGTGCCTTCGCCGCCCTCGCTGCGCAACGTGCCGGGCGCCAGCTGCCATTGCCGCTCGACGAAGGCGCGGTGCGCCGCCACCTGTGCCGAGCGTTGGCCCGGCAGGCCCGGCCCCATGTAGCCCATCTCGCGGCCGCCCATTGCGTTGGGCTGGCCGGTCAGCGAGAACGGCCCGCTGCCGGGGCGGCAGATGGCGCCGGTGGCCAGGTGCAGGTTGCACAGGGCATTGCTGTGCCAGGTACCGTGGATGCTCTGGTTCAGGCCCATGGTCCAGCAGCTCATCCATTCGTCGGCCTCGCCGATCAGGCGGGCGGCTGCGCGGATGTCGGCCTCGTCCAACCCGGTGATGGCCGCGACCCGCTCCGGGGTGTAGTCCGCAAGAAACGCCGGCAGGTCCTCCCAGCCCTCGGTATGGCGGGCGATGAAATCCGCGTCGGTGTGGCCGTTGGCATGCAGCAGATAGAGAAGGCCATTGAGCAACGCCAGGTCGGTGCCCGGACGCAGTTGCAGGAACAGGTCGGCCTTGTCGGCGGTGGCGCTGCGTCGGGGGTCGACGACGATCAGCCTGGCCCCGGCCTTGAGCCGGTCCAGCAGGCGCAGGAACAGGATCGGGTGGCAGTCGGCCATGTTCGCGCCGATCACCAGGAACACCTCGGCACGCTCGAAATCCTGGTAGCTGCCCGGCGGTCCGTCGGCGCCCAGCGACTGTTTGTAGCCGCTGCCGGCACTGGCCATGCACAGCCGTGAGTTGGACTCGATATGGCGGGTGCCGATGAAGCCCTTGGCCAGTTTGTTGGCCAGGTACTGGGCTTCCAGCGACATCTGCCCGGACACGTACAAGGCCACGGCATCCGCGCCATGGATGTCGATGATCGCGCGCAACCGCGCGGCGGTTTCGCTGATGGCCGTGTCCAGGCTGCGGCGCGCCGGCTGCTGGTTGCGCTGGTCGCGCACGAAGGCGTGGGCCATGCGCCCGGTCTGCAGCGGCACATGGGCACTCTGGCCCTTGGTGCACAGGCGGCCGAAGTTGCTCGGGTGCTGCTTGTCGCCACTGACCTTGACCACCTTGCCATCGCTCACGTGCATGACGATGCCGCAGCCGACCCCGCAATACGGGCACACACTGCGCACTTGGCTGTCGCTCATCGGCAATCTCCTGCTGATGAAACGACAAAGGCGCCGGCTGCCCGGCCTGCAAATGGCAAGCGGGGCAACACGGCGCCTTCGTCGTGATGGGAGGGGACCATCGGCGTTGATGGTCTCGATGCCATATGGGGCAGCAAATCCCGGGCCATGTCATCGCGGGGCAAGCCCGCTCCCACGCCCCGCAGGTGAGCACGCGTGGGCGCGGGCTTGCCCCGCGATGGGCGTGCACCGATACGGGGAGCCACGCACCAGCGGATGGCACATGCAATTGGATGAGTATATGATTCACATACGTTTCATATATGCGAGTAACTGCACCATGGGCATCGTCAAGATCTCCGACGACCTCCACGAAGACCTGCGCGTGGCCAGCGCCGCGCTGTCGCGTTCGATCAACGCCCAGGCCGAGCACTGGATCCGCATCGGCATGCTGGCCGAGCTGCACCCGCAAGCGACCTACCAGGAACTGCTGCGCCAGTTGCTGCGCCAGGAACAGGCCAACCTCAAGGAGTTGCTGCAATGAGCAAGGTCATCCTCAAGGACGCCGCCGAGCTCAAGCTGATGCGCAACGCCGGCCAACTGCTCGCCCGGGTGTTCGCCGACCTCGACGGTTTCATTCGCCCCGGGGTGACCACGATGCAGATCAACGACCGCGCCGAGGCCTTCATCGTCGAAACCCTCAAGGCCCGGCCGGCGAGCAAGGGCCAATACGGTTTCCCCTATTCGCTGAACACCTCGGTGGACCATGTGGTCTGCCATGGCATGCCCAAGGTCGACGAGGTGCTCAAGGAAGGCTCGATCGTCAACGTCGACATCACCCTGGAGCAGGGCGGCTACATTGCCGACTCGTCGAAGATGTACTGCATCGGCCAGATCGGCGACGAGGCCAGGCGCCTGGTCGACACCACATATGCCGCCTTGTGGAAGGGCATCGAGCAGGTGCGCCCCGGCGCGACGCTCGGCGATATTGGCCATGCCATCCAGGCCCACGCCGAGGCCGCCGGCTACAGCGTGGTGCGCGAGTACTGCGGGCACGGCATCGGCCGGCAGATGCACGAGGCGCCGGAGGTGCTGCACTACGGCCAGCGCGGCCTGGGCATGCCGCTGCAAGCGGGGATGGTGTTCACCATCGAGCCGATGATCAACCAGGGCGGGCGCGGCACGCGCGGGTTGCGCGATGGCTGGACGGTGATCACCCGCGACCACAGCCTGTCGGCGCAGTGGGAACACACGGTGGCGGTGACCGAGAGCGGATTCGAGGTGCTGACGCTGCGAGAGGAAGAGCAGCGGGTTGTATGAAATTCTTCCGGCAACACGCCTTTGAACCGTCAATACTGGCCATTGGCTTCAAGCGCCGAGGATGAACAACCTTTCACCCAGGAACTTCCTGCGCGCAACCCGCTCTTATGCCGGTAGCCATTGGTCGCGGCCGCCTGCTAAGCTCGCGGCTTTACCCTGATTGCCCTCATGGCGCATGAACAAGGAAATTACATGAAACAGCATCGTTTGGCGGCCGCGGTTGCCCTGGTAGGCCTGGTCCTCGCGGGCTGCGACGCCCAGACCAGCAGCGTCGAGCTGAAGACTCCGGCACAGAAGGCCTCCTACGGTATCGGCCTGAACATGGGCAAGAGCCTGGCCCAGGAAGGCATGGACGACCTGGACTCGAAAGCCGTCGCCCAGGGCATCGAGGACGCGGTAGGCAAGAAAGAGCAGCGCATCAAGGACGAAGAGCTGGTCGAAGCCTTCACCGCCTTGCAGAAGCGCGCCGAAGAACGCCTGGCCAAGGCCAGCGAGGAAGCTGCCGCCGCCGGCAAGAAATTCCTTGAGGAAAACGCCAAGAAGCCTGGCGTGATCACCACCGCTTCGGGCCTGCAGTATGAAGTGGTCAAGAAGGCCGACGGCCCGCAACCCAAGCCGACCGACGTGGTCACCGTCCACTACGAAGGCAAGCTGACCGACGGCAAGGTCTTCGACAGCTCCGTCGAGCGCGGCAGCCCGATCGACCTGCCGGTCAGCGGCGTGATCCCGGGCTGGGTCGAAGGTCTGCAACTGATGCACGTCGGCGAGAAGTACAAGCTGTACATCCCGGCTGAGCTGGCCTATGGCGCCCAGAGCCCGAGCCCGCTGATCCCGGCCAACTCGGTCCTGGTCTTCGACCTGGAACTGATTGCCATCAAGGATCCGGCCAAGGCCGACCAGGCACCGGCCAAGTAATACCCGGCCCGTTGCAAGAAGACGCCCCGTTTCGACGGGGCGTCGTCGTTTTCAGTCCGGCTTGACGCGAACCGTCGGCGTCATTCACTGTCGCAAGCAGTAGCCGCGCAGACACGGGTGCCGGTGTCGCAAAACGTTTGCGCGATTGAAACGGTTGTGTAAAAAACGCCCGATTCGTACCTGGCCCTTGCCCGGCGGGCACCACGCGGCGCCAATGTCGCCCTGTTCACAAGGTTATCCACAATAAATGTGGATAACCCCTGCTCCTCTGGAGGTCCCATGAGCGCACCCTGGAATTTCGCCCGCTTCCTGCCCTTGGCCGAGCGCCTGCTCAGTCGTGGCCGGCTGCCGGCCCTGTTGTTCGCGGTGGCCCGCAAGGGGCCGAAGCTGGGCCAATTACGCGAGGACCTGCGCCTGATGCAGGCGCTGTGCCTGGCCTGGTGGCGTGGCGAGTACCGCGCCGTCAGCCCCAGGGCGCTGGTGACCATCGTTGCCGGGCTGCTGTATTTCGTAAGCCCCCTGGACGCCATCCCCGACTGGTTGCTGGGTGTCGGCCTGCTCGATGACATCGCCGTGCTGGGCTGGGTGCTCAAGACCGTGGCCGATGAGCTGGGCCGTTTCAAGGCCTGGCGCGATGCCCAGTCGCCGGAACGGCTGCGGGTGGTCGAGCGCCTGCCTGATACTCCCGAGGCCCTGCGCCTTGAGCGTCCTGGCAGCTGATTCCGCACAGACCCCCGAGGTTGGTAATATAATTGGCATAAGGGTTATGCCTACGGATTACATGCCGTAATCCAACGTCAAGGGGGTTGTATGGGTATTCAGGTCATCAGCCGGGACGGTCAGCCCGAGTACGCAGTGGTTCCCTGGGAGCAATATCAGAAGTTGCTGGCGGCCGCAGGCCAGGCGCCGGCCGTAGCTCCCGACTCAGTCAGTCACAACGAGAGCACTCAACCGAGCGCCAGCCAGTCCTCCCTGGACCAGCTGGCGTCCTTGCGTCAGGCCAAGGGCCTGGCCCCGGAGCAACTGGCACGCAGTGTCGGCATCAGCCCGGCCTACCTGGCGATGATCGAGTCCGGGGAGCGCCGCCCGGACGCTGCGATCCTGCGCAGCCTGGCCTGGCACCTGGGCGTGGCCGGCTGGAGCGAGCCGTCATGAGCCAGGTCAGGATCAGCCGTCAGCAGTGGCAGAGCCTGCTGACCGAGCTCGACCTGGCCCGCCGTCAACGCCACCTGCTCACCTACCGTGCGCTGCTCGAGCGTCTGCAATTGCCCAGCCCGGCCATGCAGACCCTGACGGCGGCCCTCGAGTACCTGGCGACGCTCGACGCCCGCGCCGAGCAGCCGCTGCGCAGCTCGCTGGTGATCAGCCAGGGGGCCAGTCGCCTGCCACGCACCGGGTTCTTCGAGTGCGTCGAGCGCCTGGGGCGGTTTTCCGGGCCGGTGGATGGCATGGAAGCGGCATCCTGGCATGCCTCGGAAGTGGTACGGGTGTTCGAGTATCGCTACCCGGAAGAAGCCTGAAATCGGGGCTGTAGGCTGGATTGTGGGAGCCGGCTTGCCGGCGAAAGGACCGCATAGCGGTCCCCTGGTTTAACTCAGCACAGTCGTATCGATCAGGCTCAGGCCTGAGCCACCGCCATCCTTGGCCTGGCGCTTGGCCTGGGAGGCGAGTTCGGCCAGTTGACCGGCATCCAGCCCGTCGCTGCTGTCGGGCTCCAGCCAGACCACGCCGATCGACAGTGACAGCAAGGCGAACGTCTCCCGCTGCCCCTGACGGTTGTGGGCGATGAAGCAGCCGGCCTCCAGGTGTTCGCTACGGTAGAAGCGCCGGCATTGCCGGCCAAAAGCTTCCAGCAGCAATTGCAGGCGCTCGCGCCAGTCCGTCGAACCCAGCACCAGCATGAAGTCGTCGCCGCCGATATGGCCGACGAAATCCCGGCTCGGATCGACGCAATCGTTCAGGCACTGGGCCAGGCACAACAGCACTTCATCGCCTCGGGCGTAGCCATAGATATCGTTGAAGGGCTTGAAACTGTCGATGTCCACGTAACACACAGCCGCCTTGCGCCGCTGCAACAGCAGGCGTGCCAGGCACTGCTGGATCGGCACGTTGCCCGGCAGCAGGGTGAGCGGATTGGCGTGCCTTGCCTGCTGGATCTTCTGCTCGGTGATCAGCTTGAGCACGTCGATCACCCGCCCAAGCCCCAGGTAACGCCCATTCTGGGTGATGATGAAGTCTTCCTCGATACGCTGGCGCGCACGGCTGGTAAGCAGGCGGCTGACCTGCTGCAGCGACTGGCCGCGCTCGACGGCGAGAAAATCCTGGCTCATCAGGCGGCTGATCGGCTTGCGCGCGAACAGGTCGGTGCCGAAAGGCTGGAGCAGGACGTCGGCGAGCGAGTGGCGGTGGACGATGCCACAGGGGCGACCTTGCTCGTCCAGCACGGCGAGGGAGTTGAGGTTGGCCTGTCGACGGAAAGCGTCGAGCACCTGCTGCGTGGCGGTGTCGAGGGTGACCGAGGGTTGCTGGATAAGCAGGGCGCTGAGGTCGCGGCTGTCCTCGCACAGCGCAACGCCCGAGCCTGTCACTGGGGGCGGCAGGCCGAGGCTGTCGCCTGCTGGAAACTCCTGAGGGCGGCCGAGCAGGTAGCCCTGGACCAGGGTCACCCCCATGTCGCCCAGCACTGCCAGCTCCTCGGCCAGTTCGATGCCCTCGGCGATCACCTGGGCGCGGGAGGCACGGGCGATCTGCAGGATGGAGCCGACGAACTCGCGCTTGAGCGGGTCCTGGTGGATGCCATCGATGAAATGACGGTCGATCTTCACATAGTCCGGGCGCAGCTCCGACCACAGGCGCAGGCTCGAGTAACCGGCGCCCAGGTCGTCCAGGGCAATGGAGAAACCCATGTCGCGGTAGTGGTGCAGGGCGTTGTACAGCAGCTGGAAGTCTTCGGTAGGCGTCTGCTCGGTCAGCTCGATGACTACTCGGCTGGGTGCCAGGCCGACCTGTTCGAGCATTTTCAGGGTGCGCCCGGACGGGTAGTCGGGCTCGACCAGGGACTCGGGCGAGACGTTGAGGAACAACAGGCCCGGAAGGTTCAGCTCGCTGAAACGGCGGCAGGCGGTTTCACGGCACAGCACCTCCAGTTCGGCGAGGCGGCCGGCCTGGCGGGCGATGGCGAAGAGGTTCAGCGGCGAGTGCAGTGGGCTGTTGGACGGGCCGCGGCTCAGGGCCTCATAGCCGAGGATACGCCTTTCAGAGAGGCAGACGATGGGTTGGAACAGACAGTGGACGCTGCGTTGAGCCAGGATGGCGCTCAATGCGCTGAGCTGTTCGGTGACGGTCATGGACTGCTTCCTGAAGTGAAAAAGGCCGGACGCTTGCACGTCCGGCCCTTACATTTCACGACAGTCCGGTGACTGTTTGATGACAGGTCACATTATTTCGCCATCATTTCAGTGCTTGGCCACCGACGTGCTGAGGCCCAGATAGTCGAGCAGGATGCGACCGGTCTCGGACAGGTAGGCATCGTCCTCTGGCTTGGTGTCGTCCGGCTCGGCAGGCAGGGCGTCCTCGTCTTCCTTTTTAAGTTCCTTGAGCGGCTCTTCACCCTTGGCCTTGCGGCGGATGTTCTCCAGTGCCAGCTGCTTGGCCTCGATCTCGTCGTGGCGGGCGCGACGCTGTTGCTCGTTGAGGCTGACGGTCTTCTCGTTCATCAGCTTCTGGGTCAGCGCCAGGCGGTCGCGAATGTAGACGAACTCGGCGTCCTTGTCGCTGCGCGCCTCATGCTGCGCCTTGAGCTGGGCCAGGAACGGCTTGAACGGATCGAAGGCCGGCTTGACCACCGGGCGGATGGTGTCCCACGGCATGGCCTCAGGCAGCGCGCTTTCGCCGATTTCCTTGGTGTCGATGATCGACGGATAGGCGATGTCCGGCAGCACGCCCTGGTGCTGGGTGCTCTGCCCGGAAACCCGGTAGAACTTGGCCAGGGTCAGCTTGAGCTCACCATGGTTGAGTGGCTGGATAGTCTGCACGGTACCCTTGCCGAAGGTCTGGCCGCCGATGATCAGCGCGCGGTGGTAGTCCTGCATGGCACCGGCGAAGATCTCCGAGGCCGAGGCCGACAGGCGGTTTACCAGCAGCGCCAGCGGGCCTTTGTAGAAGGCGCCCGGGTTCTCGTCCTCGAGCACGTCGACACGGCCGTCGGCGTTGCGCACCAGTACGGTCGGGCCCTTCTCGATGAACAGGCTGGTCAGCTCGGTGGCTTCCTGCAGCGAGCCGCCACCGTTGTTGCGCAGGTCGATGACCACGCCGTCGACTTTTTCCTTCTGCAGCTCGGTGAGCAGCTTTTTCACGTCGCGGGTGGTGCTCTTGTAGTCCGGATCGCCTGCGCGATAGGCCTTGAAGTCCAGGTAGAAGGCCGGGATTTCGATGATCCCCAGCTTGTAGTCACGCCCGTCCTGCTTGAGCTTGAGCACCGACTTCTTCGCCGCCTGCTCCTCGAGCTTGACCGCTTCGCGGGTGATCGAGACGATCTTGCTGGTCTGGTCGTTCGGCGCGTTGCTGGCCGGAATGACCTCCAGGCGCACCACCGAGCCTTTCGGGCCGCGGATCAGCTTGACCACCTCGTCCAGGCGCCAGCCGACCACGTCGACCATTTCCTTGTTGCCCTGGGCCACGCCGATGATCTTGTCTGCCGGGGCGACCTGCTTGGTCTTGGCGGCAGGGCCTGCCGGCACCAGGCGCACGATCTTGACCTGGTCGTTGTCGCTCTGCAGCACCGCGCCGATGCCTTCGAGCGACAGGCTCATGTTGATGTCGAAGTTCTCGGCGTTGTCCGGCGACAGGTAGTTGGTGTGCGGGTCGTAGGACTGGGCAAAGGTGTTGATGTAGGCCTGGAAGATATCTTCCGCACGGGTCTGGTCCAGGCGCGCCAGCTGGTTCTTGTAACGCTTGATCAGGGTTTCCTGGATCTGCTTGAGCTCCTTGCCGGAGATCTTCTGGCGCAGCACCTCGTCTTTCACGCGCTTGCGCCACAGGTCGTCGAGCTCGGCCTGGTTCTTCATCCAGGGCGCGTCCTTGCGGTCGACCAGCAGGTCTTCCTTGGCGCTGAAGTCGATCTTGTCGACGCCCTTGTTCAGCTCGCCCAGGGCATAGTCCAGGCGCTGCTTCACGCGGTCCAGGTAGCGCTTGTAGATGGTGAAGCCGGGTTCGAGGTTGCCGCTTTTGAGGAAGTCGTCGAACTGGGTCTTCCACTTGTCGAATTCGGCGATGTCGGCCGCGGTGAAGTAGCTGCGCGACGGGTCGAGCAGCTTGATGTAGCTGTCGTAGATGATGACCGAACGGGCGTCGTCGAGCGGCGGCTTGCTGTAGTGGTGGCGCTTGAGCAGCTCGACGATGTTGAGGCTGGCCACGACCTCGTCGCGGTCCGGCTGCAGGCTGTCCCACTTGTTGGCGGCGGCCGCATTGCCACCGAGCGTGAGGCTGCCCAGGCCGATCATGAGGGCGAGGGCGGTGCTGGGGAGGAAATGCTTCATGCTGATTCGACGTGGAGGCAATTGATCACGCATAGTAGGCCGTCTTTTCCGTTCGCCGGTTCCATCGGAGCCGGACGCATACTGCAAAAAGCCTGGGACGTGCTTATCCCAGGCTCAGTCATATGATTCAACTATGGAGGCACTGTGAAGGCATTGCAAGGCGTTGACGGACATGTGGCGTGGGTCGAGGCCGAGCGCCCGGCCTGCGATGCCGGGCAGGTGCGCATCCGAGTGGCCGCCGCCGGGCTGAACCGCGCCGACTTGCTGCAGCGGGCCGGACTGTACCCGCCACCGCCTGGCGCCAGTCCATATATGGGCCTGGAGTGCTCAGGGATCGTCGAGGAGGTCGGGGCTGGCGCCGATTGGCGCGTGGGCGACCGGGTCTGCGCGCTGCTGGCTGGCGGCGGCATGGCCGAGGAAGTCGTGGTCGACGCCCGGCACGTGCTGCCGGTGCCTGAAGGCCTGAGCCTGCACGAGGCAGCGGCGGTGCCCGAGGTGTATGCCACGGCCTGGCTGAACATCTTCCAGCTGGGCGCGTTGAAAGCCGGCGAGAAGGTGCTGGTGCATGCCGGTGCCAGTGGTGTGGGCTCCGCGGCCATCCAGTTGTGCAAGGCGTTCGGCAACCCGGTGTGGGTCAGTGTCGGTTCGCCGGAGCGCCTGGCCTATTGTCAGTCCCTCGGCGCCGCCGGCGGCGTGGTGCGCAATGACAACCTCGACGATCTGGAGCAGCTCGGGCCGTTCGACGTGATCCTCGACCCGGTGGGCGCCAGCTATGGCCCGCTCAACCTCAAGCTGTTGGCCCGTGACGGGCGCTGGGTGATCATTGGCCTGATGGGCGGGCGCAAGGTCGAGCTGGACCTGGGGCTGGTGCTGGGCAAGCGCCTGGAAATCACCGGTTCGACCTTGCGCAACCGCGATGATGTATTCAAGGCAGAGTTGTTGCGCGAGCTGCGTCAGCAGGTGTGGCCGCTGTTCGCCGAGGGGCGCCTGTCGCCACAGCTGGTCGACACCTACCCGGTGGCGTTCGCCGAGGCCGCCTACGCGGAGCTGGCGAGCAACCAGGTGTCCGGCAAGCTGGTGCTGGTGATCGACCCTACACTTGTGTGATCTGGCGCATGCCCCTGTAGGAGCGGCCTTGTGCCGCGAAAGGGCTGCGAAGCAGCCCCGGCGGTTGATGCGTCAATCGATCAACCCTGGGGCCGCTTCGCGACCCTTTCGCGGCACAAGGCCGTTCCTACAGGGATCGCGCAGACTGCCTACGGCACCAGGATGGTGTCCCGGGCCTCGGGCAGCATCCCCGGGTAGTCCAGGGTGTAGTGCAGGCCCCGGCTTTCCTTGCGCTGCATGGCCGAGCGGATCATCAGCTCGGCCACCTGCGCCAGGTTGCGCAGTTCGATCAGGTCGCGGCTGACCTTGTAGTTGCTGTAGAACTCGTCGATCTCGTCCAGCAGCATGCGCACCCGGTGCTCGGCGCGCTGCAGGCGCTTGCTGGTGCGCACGATGCCGACATAGTCCCACATGAACCGCCGCAGCTCGTCCCAGTTGTGGGCGATGATCACGTCCTCGTCCGAGTCGGTCACCTGGCTTGCGTCCCAGCAGGGCAGGGCGCGGGGCATGGCCACCTGCTCCAGGCGCGCCTCGATGTCGGCGGCGGCGGCGCGACCATAGACGAAACATTCGAGCAGCGAGTTGCTGGCCATGCGGTTGGCGCCGTGCAGGCCGGTGAAGCTGGTCTCGCCGATGGCGTACAGGCCGGGCACGTCGGTGTGGCCGTGCTCGTCGATCATCACCCCGCCACAGGTGTAGTGGGCCGCAGGCACCACCGGGATCGGCTGGCGGGTGATGTCGATGCCGAAGGTCAGGCAGCGCTCGTAGACCGTCGGGAAGTGGCTGGTGATGAAATCGGCCGGCTTGTGGCTGATGTCCAGGTAGACGCAGTCCACCCCCAGGCGCTTCATCTCGTGGTCGATGGCGCGGGCGACGATGTCTCGTGGCGCCAGCTCCTCGCGCGGATCGAAGCGCGGCATGAAGCGCTCGCCGTTGGGCAGGCGCAGCAGGGCACCCTCGCCGCGCAGGGCCTCGGTGATCAGGAAACTCTTTGCCTGTGGGTGGTACAGGCAGGTCGGGTGGAACTGGTTGAACTCCAGGTTCGCCACCCGGCAACCGGCGCGCCAGGCCATGGCGATGCCGTCGCCGCAGGCGCCGTCGGGGTTGCTGGTATACAGGTAGACCTTGGCCGCGCCGCCGGTGGCCAGTACGGTGAAGCGCGCGCCGAAGGTGTCCACCTCGCCGCTGTTGCGGTCCAGCACGTAGGCGCCCAGGCAGCGGTCGCCGTCCAGGCCCAGGCGGCGCTCGGTGATCAGGTCGACGGCCACGCGTTGTTCGAGCAGTTCGATGTTCGCGCGTTGCCGAGCCTGTTCCAACAGGGTGGTGAAGATCGCGGCGCCCGTGGCATCGGCGGCATGGATGATGCGCCGGTGGCTGTGGCCGCCCTCGCGGGTCAGGTGGAATTCGAAGCCGCCGTCGTCGACGCTGTAGTGTTCGTCGCGGGTGAACGGCACGCCTTGCTCGATCAGCCACTGGATGGCCTCGCGGCTGTGCTCGACGGTGAAGCGCACGGCGTCCTCGTGGCACAGCCCACCACCGGCGTTGAGGGTGTCCTCGACATGGGACTGCACGGTGTCGGTGTCGTCGAGCACCGCGGCGACGCCGCCCTGGGCCCAGAAGGTCGAGCCGTTGGCCAGGTCGCCCTTGCTCAGCACGGCGATGCGCAGGTGGCGCGGAAGGTTCAGTGCCAGGCTGAGACCGGCGGCACCGCTGCCGATCACCAGGACATCATGTTGGAATTGTTGGCTCATGTCGGGACACTAGTAATCTTTGGAAGGGGCACGGCACAATAGTCGAGCGCAGATGGCACTGTGAAACTATCGTGAAACCTGGCCGGGATGCCTTTATAGCAGCCCCGGGCGCCTGATTTCCAATGGCGCATACGGGTGGATGGCGATCTTTATGGGAACTTTCCGATACCCCTGGAAATCCTATGAAGGCTGCCCGTACGCCACAGATCGCCGCGGCGACGCAAGGCGGCAGCTCTATCTTGGGCTGGCACCTGCGTAATGAAACCAGATTATCGACGCAGCCGGCCGTGACCGCGCTGCGTCTTTCGTGCGAGCCGACCAAGGGCCGCAGGAAACTTGCTTGGAGGGGAGAACTTTTGCGCAAAGCCCGAGTCTATGGTTGCAAGCCTGAACGATGGCTGTTGCAGCGCTCCTTCGAGATCACTGAGGAGTGTTCATGCTAACCCAGGAAGAGGATCAGCAGCTTGTCGAGCGCGTGCAGCGTGGCGACAGGCGAGCTTTCGATCTGTTGGTGCTGAAGTATCAGCACAAGATTCTCGGGTTGATCGTGCGTTTTGTACACGACACCCATGAGGCGCAGGACGTGGCGCAGGAAGCCTTCATCAAGGCATACCGGGCGCTTGGGAATTTTCGCGGTGACAGTGCTTTTTATACCTGGCTGTACCGCATCGCCATCAACACGGCGAAGAACTACCTGGTGTCCCGCGGTAGACGGCCACCAGACAGCGATGTGAGCTCCGAGGATGCGGAGTTTTACGACGGCGATCATGGTCTCAAGGATCTCGAGTCCCCAGAGCGCGCGTTGTTGCGGGATGAAATCGAAGGCACTGTCCATCGCACCATCCAGCAACTGCCGGAAGACCTGCGTACAGCATTGACGCTGCGCGAGTTCGATGGACTGAGTTACGAGGACATTGCCAGCGTCATGCAATGTCCAGTGGGTACCGTGCGCTCTCGAATCTTCCGCGCTCGGGAGGCCATAGACAAAGCCCTGCAACCTTTGTTGCAGGAAACCTGAGACAGCGGCGACAGCCAAGAGAGGAACCGCCATGAGTCGTGAAGCTTTGCAGGAATCGCTGTCCGCGGTGATGGATAACGAAGCGGACGAACTGGAACTGCGTCGCGTGCTGAACGCCGTCGACGATGCCGAAACCCGTGCCACCTGGTCGCGTTACCAGGTTGCCCGCGCAGCCATGCACAAGGAGCTGCTGCTGCCCAAGCTGGACATCGCCTCGGCGGTTTCCGCGGCGCTGGCCGACGAGGCCGTGCCGGCCAAGGTCAAGCAGGGCCCGTGGCGCAGCATCGGCCGCCTGGCCGTGGCCGCTTCGGTGACCGTTGCCGTACTGGCCGGCGTGCGTTTCTACAACCAGGACGAGATCACTGGTGCCGAGCTGGCCGCCCAGCAGCCTGCCCAGCAGGGCCTGAGCATGCCACAGGCGCAAGGCCCAGCCGTATTGGCAGGCTATAGTGAAGGCAACGAGCAACCGACCGGGCCGATGGCCAACGGTGTGCTGCAGAACCAGGCCGGCTGGGATCAACGTCTGCCGGGTTACCTGCGCCAGCACGCCCAGGAGTCCGCGCTGAAGGGCAACGAGACCGCGCTGCCTTACGCCCGCGCCGCCAGCCTGGAAAACCGCTAAGTTAAGGAGGATCATGCGCGCGCTACCTCTCCTGTCGCTGCTGCTTGGCAGCAGCCTGACGGTGCAGGCCCTGGCCGCCAACTCCTCGCCCGAGGCGAGTGAGTGGCTGAACAAGCTGGCACGGGCCGAGCAGCAGCAGAGTTACCAGGGATCCTTCGTCTACGAACGCAACGGCAGCTTCTCATCCCACGATATCTGGCATCGCGTCCAGGACGGCAAGGTCAGCGAGCGGCTGCTGCAGCTCGACGGCTCGGCCCAGGAAATCGTGCGGGTCGATGGCAAGGTGCAGTGCGTCAGCGGCAACCTGGCCAGCAGCGTGGGCACACCGCCGGACAGCGCCCCGCGGGTGCTTGATCCCCTGAAACTGATGAGCTGGTACGACCTGAGCGTGGCAGGCAAATCACGCGTCGCCGGGCGCGACGCGGTGATTGTCGCGCTCACCCCGCGTGACCAGCATCGCTATGCCTTCGAATTGCACCTGGACCGCCGCACCGGCCTGCCCCTGCGCTCGTTGATGCTCAACGACAAGGGTCAGTTGCTCGAGCGCTTCCAGATGACCCGTCTGGACACCGACAATTTGCCGACCGATGCCGAACTGGGGGCCAGCGCGAGCTGCAAACCGGTCGAGCGCAAGGCTGCCGGCACCGCCGAAACCGTCGCCGGATGGCGTTCGGACTGGCTGCCGCCGGGCTTCGAGCTGGTCAACAGCTCGGTACGTCGCGATCCTGAACGCAAGAGCACCGTCAGCAGCCTCATGTATGACGACGGCCTCGCTCGTTTCTCGGTGTTCCTCGAGCCGATCGGCAACGATGCCGGTATCGATACCCGTGCCCAGCTCGGTCCCACCGTCGCGGTGTCGCGGCGCCTGACCACGCCCAAGGGCAAGGTAATGGTCACCGTGGTCGGCGAGATCCCGCTGGGGACCGCTGAACGTGTCGCCCTGTCGATGCGGGCCCAGGATGCCCAGGCGCGTCAATGACGGCGCGCCTTCTGACAGCTCTTGTTACACAGAGCTGACATGAAATTAAGGCATTGTCATTTGCAATCCTGCCGCAAATTTTCTATAGGTCAGGCTTCTCGGAGTCTGGCCTTTCCTGCGTCTGCGGGAACCTTACTGCTAACTACGCTCGTTGTGACGGGAGCCGTATGTCAATACCACGCTTGAAAACCTACCTATCGATGTTCGCCGCCGTGCTCATGCTCGGCCAGGTGCTCAGCGCCCAGGCCGAAGAGTCCCTGCCGGACTTCACCACCCTGGTCGAGCAGGCCTCGCCGGCGGTGGTCAACATCAGTACCAAGCAGAAACTGCCGGACCGCCGCGTCGCCGCCGGGCAGATGCCGGACCTCGAAGGCCTGCCGCCGATGTTCCGCGAGTTCTTCGAGCGCAACATGCCGCAGCAGCCGCGCTCGCCCCGTGGCGATCGCCAGCGCGAAGCGCAGTCGCTGGGCTCGGGCTTTATTATCTCCAGCGACGGCTATGTGCTGACCAACAACCACGTGGTGGCCGACGCCGACGAGATCATCGTCCGCCTGTCCGACCGCAGCGAACTGCAGGCCAAGCTGGTAGGCACCGACCCGCGCACCGATGTGGCCCTGCTCAAGGTCGAAGGCAAGAACCTGCCGATCGTCAAGCTGGGCGACTCGGAGAAGCTCAAGGTCGGTGAGTGGGTGCTGGCCATCGGCTCGCCGTTCGGCTTCGACCATTCGGTGACCAAAGGTATCGTCAGCGCCAAGGGCCGTACGCTGCCCAACGACACCTATGTACCGTTCATCCAGACTGACGTGGCCATCAACCCGGGCAACTCCGGTGGCCCGCTGTTCAACATGAAGGGCGAGGTGGTGGGCATCAACTCGCAGATCTTCACCCGTTCCGGCGGCTTCATGGGCCTGTCGTTCGCCATCCCGATCGACGTGGCGATCGATGTGTCGAACCAGCTGAAGAAAGATGGCAAGGTCAGCCGCGGCTGGCTGGGCGTGGTGATTCAGGAGGTCAACAAGGACCTCGCTGAGTCCTTCGGCCTGGACAAGCCGGCCGGCGCCCTGGTGGCCCAGGTCCTGGAAAACGGCCCGGCAGCCAAGGGCGGCCTGCAGGTGGGCGACGTGATCCTGAGCATGAATGGCCAGCCGATCGTCATGTCCGCCGACCTGCCGCACCTGGTCGGCAGCCTCAAGGACGGCGAGAAGGCCAAGCTGGAGATTATCCGCAACGGCAAGCGTCAGAATCTGGACGTCACCATCGGCGCGTTGCCTGAGGATGACGCCGACATCGGTCTGGGCGCCGGTGCCGATGGCAGCGCCGAGCGCAGCAGCAACCGTCTGGGCGTATCCGTGTCTGATCTGACCGCCGAGCAGAAGAAGTCGCTGGAACTCAAGGGCGGCGTGGTCATCAAGGAAGTCCAGGATGGTCCGGCGGCCATGATCGGCCTGCGCCCGGGTGATGTCATCAGCCACCTGAACAACCAGGCCATCGCCTCGGCCAAGCAGTTCACCGAGATCGCCAAGGAGCTGCCGAAGAACCGTTCGGTGTCCATGCGTGTGCTGCGTCAGGGGCGTGCCAGCTTCATCACCTTCAAGCTGGCTGAATAAGCGGGTTGAACGGTAGGGAAAGGGCAGCTTCGGCTGCCTTTTTTCATGAAATTTCACAATTCTCTGTAGGAGCGGCCTTGTGCCGCGATCGGGCGCGCAGCGGCCACAGAGCTGCTGCCACCGCTCGCAGGGTACAGCGCATGCTGGATATTGCGGCCGCTGCGCGCCCGATCGCGGCACAAGGCCGCTCCTACAGTGCGTAAGTGCACCCGATAGAGGAATCTCCCATATCCCTCCGGCTTGAGGTACAATTCCCGGCTATTTTTCGGCGGGCGTCCGGCTCGCAGCCTTTTCGAGTGTTGACCCGTGAGTGATTTGAGTCATATCCGCAATTTCTCCATCATCGCCCACATCGACCATGGCAAGTCGACGCTGGCCGACCGTTTCATCCAGATGTGCGGTGGCCTGACTGCGCGCGAAATGGAAGCTCAGGTTCTCGACTCCATGGATCTCGAGCGCGAGCGCGGTATCACCATCAAAGCCCACAGCGTCACGCTGCACTACAAGGCCCAGGATGGTAAGACCTACCAGCTGAACTTCATCGATACCCCCGGCCACGTCGACTTCACCTATGAAGTCTCGCGCTCGCTGGCGGCGTGCGAGGGTGCGCTGCTGGTGGTCGATGCCGGTCAAGGTGTCGAGGCCCAGTCCGTGGCCAACTGCTACACCGCCATCGAGCAGGGCCTGGAAGTCATGCCCGTGCTGAACAAGATGGACCTGCCCCAGGCCGACCCGGACCGCGTCAAGGACGAGATCGAGAAGATCATCGGCATCGACGCCACCGATGCCGTGGCCTGTAGCGCCAAGAGCGGCATGGGCGTCGACGAGGTGCTCGAGCGCCTGGTGCAGACCATCCCCGCGCCGGAGGGCGAGATCGATGCGCCGCTGCAGGCACTGATCATCGACTCCTGGTTCGACAACTACCTGGGCGTGGTCTCGCTGGTGCGCGTGCGCCAGGGCCGCGTCAAGAAGGGCGACAAGATCCTGGTCAAGTCCACCGGCAAGGTGCACCTGGTCGACAGCGTCGGCGTGTTCACCCCGAAACACACCCAGACTGCCGATCTGAAAGCCGGTGAAGTGGGCTTCATCATCGCCAGCATCAAGGACATTCACGGCGCGCCGGTGGGCGACACCCTGACCCTGTCCAACACGCCTGAAGTCGAAGTGCTGCCAGGCTTCAAGAAGATCCAGCCGCAGGTCTACGCCGGCCTGTTCCCGGTCAGTTCCGACGACTTCGAGGACTTCCGCGACGCCCTGCAGAAGCTGACCCTGAACGACTCGTCGTTGCAGTACATGCCGGAAAGCTCCGACGCCCTGGGCTTCGGCTTCCGTTGCGGCTTCCTCGGCATGCTGCACATGGAGATCATCCAGGAGCGCCTGGAGCGCGAATACGACCTGGACCTGATCACCACCGCGCCGAGCGTGATCTACGAGCTGGAGCTCAAGACCGGCGAGACCATCACCGTCGACAACCCATCGAAGCTGCCGGACGTCTCGGCGGTCAACGACTTCCGTGAGCCGATCGTCACCGCGACCATCCTGGTGCCACAGGAGCACCTGGGCAACGTCATCACCCTGTGCATCGAGAAGCGTGGCGTGCAGCGCGACATGCAGTTCCTCGGCAGCCAGGTGCAGGTGCGCT
Source organism: Pseudomonas sp. TE31087 (assembly GCF_057284075.1). Lineage (NCBI taxonomy): Bacteria > Pseudomonadati > Pseudomonadota > Gammaproteobacteria > Pseudomonadales > Pseudomonadaceae > Pseudomonas > Pseudomonas sp. TE31087. The sequence goes on along the minus strand of NZ_JBXVNN010000001.1, from coordinate 2,997,203 downwards.
ACGACCTGCCGATGAACGAAGTGGTGCTGGACTTCTTCGACCGCCTGAAGTCGACCAGCCGCGGTTACGCCTCGCTGGACTACCATTTCGACCGTTACCAGTCGGCCAACCTGGTCAAGCTGGACGTGTTGATCAACGGCGACAAGGTCGATGCCCTGGCCCTGATCGTGCACCGCGACAATGCCGCCTACAAAGGCCGCGCATTGACCGAAAAGATGAAGGAACTGATCCCTCGGCAGATGTTCGATGTGGCGATCCAGGCAGCCATTGGCGGCCAGATCATCGCGCGGACAACCGTCAAGGCGCTCAGAAAGAACGTACTGGCCAAGTGCTACGGCGGTGACGTCAGCCGTAAGAAGAAGCTGCTGGAGAAGCAGAAGGCTGGTAAGAAACGCATGAAGCAGGTGGGTAACGTGGAGATTCCACAGGAAGCCTTCCTTGCCGTGCTCAGGTTGGATAGCTAGGTCCTATGTCGCTAAATTTCCCGCTGTTGCTCGTCATCGCCGTCGCCGTCTGCGGTCTGTTGGGTCTGATCGACCTGCTGTTCCTGGCCCCGCGCCGGCGGGCGGCGATCGCCAACTACCAGGGCAGCGTCAGCCAGCCCGAAATGGCCGTGGTCGAACGCCTGAACAAGGAGCCCTTGCTGGTCGAGTACGGCAAGTCGTTCTTCCCGGTGCTGTTCATCGTGCTGGTGCTGCGTTCGTTCCTGGTCGAGCCGTTCCAGATCCCGTCGGGGTCGATGAAGCCGACGCTGGAAGTGGGCGACTTCATCCTGGTGAACAAGTTCTCCTACGGCATTCGCCTGCCGGTGATCGACAAGAAGGTCATCGAGGTGGGCGATCCGCAGCGCGGGGATGTGATGGTGTTCCGCTACCCAAGCGACCCCAACGTCAACTACATCAAGCGTGTGGTCGGACTGCCGGGCGACGTGGTGCGCTACACCAGCGACAAGCGACTGTTCGTCAACGGCCAGTCGATCGCCGAGCAACTGGTCGGCAGCGAGCCGGGTACCCTGGGCAGCGCCGAGCTGTACAAGGAAAAGCTCGGTGAAGCCGAGCACCTGATCCGCAAGGAAATGACCCGCTACCGCATGCCGCCGGACCAGCAATGGACCGTGCCGGCCGGTCATTACTTCATGATGGGCGACAACCGCGACAACTCCAACGACAGCCGCTTCTGGGATGACCCGAATATTCCCAAGGAGCTGCACGGCATGGTTCCTGACCGGAACATCGTCGGCAAGGCGTTCGCGGTGTGGATGAGCTGGCCGGAGCCGAAACTCAGCCACTTCCCGAACCTGTCGCGGGTCGGGCTGATCCATTGAGTAACGACGGCGCTGTCCACGGACAGCGCCGATTGCATTTCTGACATAGGCTGTGTTCTCAGGGAGCGAGAGCTTTCGCCGTTTCCGGCGACAGACCGCAGTCAAACCGTCTTTCAGGATGTTGATTTGAACAACGCGTTGAACATTGCACGGGTGGCCCCATGAGCGCTTCCCTGGCCCGCCTGGAGCGCAAGCTCGGCTACACCTTCAAGAACCAGGACCAGATGCTGCTGGCCCTGACCCATCGCAGCTATGCCGGGCGCAATAACGAGCGCCTGGAATTCCTTGGCGATGCCATCCTCAACTTCGTGGTCGGCGAGGCGCTGTTCGAGCGCTTCCCGCAGGCCCGCGAAGGCCAGCTGTCGCGCCTGCGTGCACGCCTGGTCAAGGGCGAGACCCTGGCCCGTCTGGCCCGTGGCTTCGACCTGGGCGAGTACCTGCGCCTGGGCTCGGGCGAACTCAAGAGCGGTGGCTTTCGTCGCGAGTCGATCCTCGCCGACGCCCTCGAGGCCCTGATCGGCGCCATCTACCAGGACGCCGACATGCAGACCGCCCGCGAGCGTATCCTGGCCTGGCTGACCGATGAGTTCGACGGGCTGACCCTGGTCGACACCAACAAGGACCCCAAGACCCGCCTGCAGGAGTTCCTGCAGTCGCGTGCCTGCGAGCTGCCACGCTACGAAGTGGTGGACATCCAGGGCGAACCGCACTGCCGGACCTTCTTCGTCGAATGCGAAGTGGTCCTGCTGAACAAGAAAAGCCGCGGCCAGGGCGTGAGCCGGCGTATCGCCGAGCAGGTCGCCGCTGCCGCCGCATTGATCGCCCTGGGCGTGGAGAATGGCAATGACTGAGAACACTTCGACCCGCTGCGGCTATGTCGCCATTGTCGGTCGCCCCAACGTGGGCAAGTCCACGCTGCTCAACCACATCCTCGGGCAGAAGCTGGCGATTACCTCGCGCAAGCCGCAGACCACCCGCCACAACATGCTCGGTATCAAGACCGAGGGTGACGTGCAGGCGATCTATGTCGATACCCCCGGCATGCACAAGGCCAACGACAAGGCGCTCAACCGCTACATGAACCGCAACGCCTCGGCGGCCCTCAAGGACGTCGACGTGGTGATCTTCGTGGTCGACCGTACCAAGTGGACCGACGAGGACCAGCTTGTGCTGGAGAGGGTGCAGTACGTCACCGGCCCGTTGATCATTGCGGTCAACAAGACCGACCGCATGGAAGAGAAGGCCGAGCTGATCCCGCATCTGCAATGGCTGCAGGAACAACTGCCGAACGCCGAAGTGATGCCGATCTCCGCGCAGCAGGGGCACAACCTCGAAGCGCTGGAAGCCCAGATCGCCAAGCACCTGCCGGAGAACGAACACTTCTTCCCGGAAGACCAGATCACCGACCGCAGCAGCCGCTTCCTCGCCGCCGAACTGGTGCGCGAGAAGATCATGCGCCAGCTCGGTGCGGAGCTTCCGTACCAGATCACCGTGGAGATCGAGGAGTTCAAGCAGCAGGGTCATGTGCTGCACATCCATGCGCTGATCCTGGTCGAGCGTGACGGGCAGAAGAAGATCATCATTGGCGACAAGGGCGAGCGTATCAAACGCATCGGCTCCGAGGCGCGCAAGGACATGGAAGTGCTGTTCGACTCCAAGGTCATGCTCAACCTGTGGGTGAAGGTCAAGGGCGGCTGGTCCGACGACGAGCGCGCCCTGCGTTCGCTGGGTTACGGCGACCTGTAAGCCTCAAACCCTGCTTTTGCTCCTGTGGGAGCGGGCTTGCCCCGCGATGGCGATCGCGGGGCAAGCCCGCTCCCACAGGCATTTCTGGCATCGAGAGATCCGAATGGACCAACCTACCCCCCAACCCGCCTATGTGCTGCACAGCCGCGCCTACAAGGAAACCAGTGCGCTGGTGGACTTCCTCACCCCTCAGGGGCGGGTGCGGGCGGTGCTGCGCCGGGCGCGGGGCAAGGGTGGCAGCCTGGTGCGGCCGTTCGTGCCGCTGGAAGTCGAACTGCGCGGGCGCGGCGAACTGAAGAACGTCGGTCGCCTGGACAGCATTGGCATCGCAGCCTGGCTGCACGGCGATGCGCTGTTCAGCGGGCTCTATCTCAACGAGCTGTTGATGCGCCTGCTGCCTGCCGAGGCGCCGCACCCGGCGTTGTTCGAGCACTACACCCTGACCTTGCAGGCCCTGGCCGCCGGACGCCCGTTGGAGCCGCTGCTGCGCTCCTTCGAATGGCGCCTGCTGGACGAACTGGGTTATGCCTTCGCTTTGGACCATGACGTCAACGACAGTGCCGTTGTCGCCGAAGGGCTCTATCGGCTGCAGGTGGACGCCGGCCTTGAGCGGGTCGAGCTGTTCCAGCCCGGACTGTTCAAGGGCAGCGAGCTGCTGGCCCTGGCCCAGGCCGACTGGGAGGCGCCCGGTGCCCTGCTCGCCGCCAAGCGCCTGATGCGCCAGGCCCTGGCGGTGCATCTGGGGCCCAAGCCGCTGGTCAGCCGGGAACTGTTTCGCAAGCGCTGATCAGCACGTATGCTGTGGCCCTCAACCTTCAGGAGTGCCCCTTCGTGACTCACAGCAACCGCATGCTTCTCGGTGTCAACATCGACCACGTGGCGACCCTGCGCCAGGCCCGGGGCACCCGCTATCCGGATCCGGTCAAGGCCGCCCTGGACGCCGAGGAAGCGGGTGCCGACGGCATCACCGTGCACCTGCGCGAAGACCGCCGGCATATCCAGGAGCGCGACGTGCTGCTGCTCAAGGATGTGCTGCAGACCCGCATGAACTTCGAGATGGGCGTCACCGAAGAGATGATGGCCTTCGCCGAGAAGATTCGCCCGGCGCATATCTGCCTGGTACCGGAAACCCGCCAGGAACTGACCACCGAGGGCGGCCTCGACGTGGCCGGTCAGGAGGCGCGGATCAAGGCGGCGGTCGAGCGCCTGTCGCGCACCGGCGCTGAAGTGTCGCTGTTCATCGATGCCGACGAGCGGCAGATCGAGGCTTCGCGTCGCGTCGGCGCGCCGGCCATCGAACTACACACGGGGCGCTACGCTGACGCCGAGACGCCGACCGAGGTGGCCGAGGAGCTCAAGCGTATTGTCGATGGCGTGGCATTTGGCGTTGGCCAGGGGCTGATCGTCAATGCCGGCCATGGCCTGCACTACCACAACGTCGAGGCCGTCGCGGCAATCAAGGGCATCAATGAACTGAACATTGGTCACGCGCTGGTGGCCCATGCGCTGTTCGTCGGTTTCAAGGCGGCGGTAGCAGAGATGAAGGCACTGATCGTCGCCGCTTCGCGCTGAGTCGATCGCGGGGCAAGCCCGCTCCCACGCATTGGCTTGAGCTTCTGTGGGAGCGGGCTTGCCCCGCGATAGCTTTACTCGGCGTTGAACACCAAGGTAAAGCGAGTCGGCCCTTCGACCTGGCTGCTCACCTCGACCCGCCCCTCATGCAGCTGCATGATCGATTTCACGATCGCCAGCCCCAACCCCGTCCCGCCTTCCAATCGCGAACGCCCGGCCCCGGCCCTGTAGAACCGCTCGAACAGGTGCGGCAAGTGCGCCTCGCTAATCCCTAGCCCGCGATTTTCCACCCACACGCCGATCTGGTCGTCGATTCGCTCGATGCCCACGGCCACCGGCTGACCTTCAGGGCCATGGCGAATCGCATTGCTGAGCAGGTTCGACAGCGCCCGCTGGAACATCAGCTTGTCCGCCATCGCGGTACCCCAGCCTTGCAGGTGCAGGGAGATGCCCTTGAGTTCGGCGCTGAAGGTGAATAGCTCGCTCACCCGCGCCACTTCGTCCGCCAGCACCACGGGAACCAGGGTCACCTGGGTCTGCGGCTGGCTGACCTGGGCCAGGAACAGCATGTCGTTGATGATGCGGTTGAGCCGAGTCAGCTCCTCGACGCTGTCCTCCAGGGCTTCGCGGTACTTGTCGCCGTCACGCTCGCGGGCCAGGGTCACCTGGGCCTTGCCCATCAGGTTGCCGATGGGCGTGCGCAGTTCGTGGGCCAGATCATCGGAGAACTGTGACAGCTGGCGCACGCCCTGATCGAGCCGGTCGAGCATGACGTTGATGGCGCGGGCCAGGTCGGCCAATTCGACGGGCAGGCCCTCGTCCGGCAGGCGATGCGCCAGGTCCTGGGTCGAGACTTGCCCGGCGATCCTGCGAAAATGCCGCAGCGGACGCAGGCCACGCTGCACCAGCTTCCACGCGGCGATGCCGATCAGCACCAGCAGCAGCGGCAGGGCCAGCAGGGTCGAGTTCAGGTAGGCCTGCAACAGGCTGTTGTCGTCGCTGCGGTTGAGCGACATCAGCACCTTGACCGGGGTGTCGTCGCGCAGGCGCATCAGGCGGCTGGCCGTGAGGATCTGATTACCATTATCGTCGCGCCAGGTATGGAAGGTCAGCTGGTTGTCGGCCTCCTGGTTCAACAGGTGCTGTGACTGCAGCGCCGGCCCCAGGCTGAGCAGGGCGGGGTGGCGGCCGTTGACGGCCAGCACGCTGAGGCTGAGGTTGTCGTGGCCCATGACCAGGTCGAGCAGGGGGTGGGCGCGGGCGCCGAGGTCGTCGCTGCGCAGATCGACGCGCAGGTTGTGTTCGACCTGCTGCATCTTGCGCGCCAGGTCCTTGCGTGCCCGGCTGTCCAGCTCGTGGTCGAGGGCGAACACCGCCAGGCACGCCAGCAGCAAGACCAGCGCCGCCCCCAGCAGGGTGACGGTCAGGCCCAGGCGCAGCGACAGGCTGGGGCGCTTCACGTCCGCGCCTCGAGCACGTAGCCGACGCCGCGCAGGGTGTGGATCAGCTTGTCCTCGAACGGGTCGTCGATCTTTGCCCGCAAGCGGCGGATCGACACTTCCACCACGTTGGTGTCGCAATCGAAGTTCATGTCCCACACCAGCGAGATGATCTGTGTACGCGACAGCACCTCGCCGCTCTGGCGCATCAGCAGGTGCAGCAGGGCGAACTCCTTGGCGGTCAGGTCGATGCGCTGGCCACCGCGCCAGGCGCGGTGGCGGCCGGGGTCAAGCTCAAGGTCGGCGACTTTCAGCGTGCTCGGCTGCAGGTGCTGGTCGTTGCGTCGCAACAGGCTGCGGATACGCGCCAGCAGTTCGGGAAACTCGAAGGGCTTGAGCAGGTAGTCGTCGGCGCCCAGGTCCAGCCCCTTGACCCGGTCGGCCAGGCGGCCATGGGCGGTGAGCATCATGATCCGCGTCGAGGATTCGGCGCGCAGGCGCTGCAGCACGCCCCAGCCATCGAGCCCGGGCAGGTTGACGTCGAGGATCACCAGGTCGTAGGCCTGCTGGCGGGCCAGGTGCAGGCCGTCGGTGCCGGTGTGGGCGCAGTCGACCACGTAGCCGTTCTCGCGCAGGCCCTGTTGCAGGTAGTCGGCGGTGCGGGGTTCGTCCTCGATGATCAGTAGGCGCATGGTCGGGCTCTGTGTGGAAAGGGGGCGATTCTCGACCCTGTAGTGACATCAGGGTCAAGCGGCGAGGATGTTACTGGATGCGAATAGGCAAGCGGCGGGAATAACGGATTTGTAATGCGCGGGTCATGTGCCTGACAGGGCCGCCGCCATCATGGGGCAAGCCCACTCCCACAAAGCCAGCAGGATCCCGTGGGAGCGGGCTTGCCCCGCGATGCGGCTCTCTTGCAAGACTGTAATGTCCGCCTCACCTTGGCGTTAGCTGCCGCTTGCGATGATGGCCCTGTCGAAACGGTTATCACGAGGCAAGCACGATGAACCTGACCAAGTACCTGCTGCTGGCAATTCTCGCCCTGGGCAGCACCAGCATTTTCGCCGAAGGCGGCGCGGAGCGTTCGAAGCAATTCTGGCAAGCGTTCCGCGACGACCAGGCGCGCCTGTACGGCGACAAGCAGCAGGCGCTGGCCGAGCGCGAGCGCAAGGCCGAGGAAAAGGCCCGCGAACTGGCCAAGGACTGAGTACCACACACCTGCGCCGCGACAGCTCCTCGCCGCTGGTGAACCTGGGCGCCCGAACGGGCGCCTTTTTTTATTTGCGTGCCAGCAGCGTGGCGCGGCGTGGGGCCGGCAGGCCTTCGACGGTCTTGCCGTGGTCGTTCGGGTCGAGGAAGTCGCCCAGCGACTGGTAGCGCATCCACTCGGTGCTGCGCTGCTCCTCGACGCTGGTGACACTGACATCGACGCAGCGCACATCGCTGAAGCCGGCGCGGCGCAACCAGCGCTCCAGGGCCGGCACCGACGGCAGGAACCAGACGTTGCGCATCTGCGCGTAGCGGTCCTCGGGTACCAGCACCTGGTTTTCGTCACCCTCGATCACCAGGGTTTCCAGCACCAGTTCGCCGCCCTTGACCAGGCAGTCCTTGAGCGCCAGCAGGTGCTCGATGGGCGAGCGGCGGTGGTAGAACACGCCCATGGAGAACACGGTGTCGAAGCCTTCGAGGTTGGCCGGCAGCTCTTCGAGGGCGAATGGCAGGTGCCAGGCCGGCAGTTCAGGCAGGTACTGCTGCACGGCCTGGAACTGGCAGAAGAACAGCCAGTTGGGGTCGACGCCGATGACCATGTCGGCGCCGGCGCCGAGCATGCGCCATTGGTAATAGCCATTGCCGCAGCCCACGTCGAGCACGCGCTTGCCCTTGAGGTCCAGGTGCGGGCCGACCCGCGACCATTTCCAGTCCGAGCGCCACTCGGTGTCGACATGCACGCCGAACAGGTCGAACGGGCCCTTGCGCCAGGGCGACAGGCCCATCAGGGCCTGGCGCATCTGCGCGCGGGTGGCGTCGTCGCAGTCGCAGTCCAGCCGCAGGCCGTCGACCAGGTCGATTTCGCTGGGGGTCAGCCGCGGCAGTGCCTCGAGGGCGCCACGCCAGCGGTCGAGGTCGCCGTGGCCCTTTTCCAGCTTGGCTTCGAGTTGCGCCTGCAGGCCCTGGGACCAGGTGGCAAGGGGCGTGCCCGCCAGGCGGCGGACGAGGGGGGACAGATCGATCATGGCAGGGCTATCAGCGAGGCGAAGTTGAGGCATTGGAACCAGGGCACGACCTTGGAGAAACCGGCAGCGCGCAGGCGCTGTTCATGGGTCTCCAGGGTGTCGGGCTTCATCACGTTCTCGATGGCACTGCGCTTCTGGGCGATTTCCAGTTCGCTGTAGCCATTGGCACGCTTGAAGTCCAGGTGCAGTTCGTTGAGCAGGTCCTGCTCCTGCGCGTCGGTGAAGCGCAGTTTTTCCGAGAGGATCAGCGCACCGCCCGGCAACAGGGCCTGGCGGATGCGGCCCAGCAGCTCCAGGCGCTGCTCGGGGGCGACGAACTGCAGGGTGAAGTTCATCGCCACCACCGAGGCGGGCTCGAAGGGCAGGGCGAGGATGTCGGCCTCCAGCACCTGCACCGGCAGCAGCTCCTGGAACATCGAGTCCTGGGCGGTGAGGTACTGGCGGCAGCGCTCGACCATGGCCGCGGAGTTGTCCACCGCGATGACCCGGCAGCCGTCCGTGCGCACATGGCGACGCAGCGCCTGGGTCACCGCGCCCAGCGAGGCGCCGAGGTCGTACAGCGCGGAGTTCGGCTGGGCGAAGCGCGCGGCCAGCACGCCGAGGTTCTCGACGATGGTCGGGTAACCGGGCACCGAGCGCTTGATCATGTCCGGGAACACCTGCACCACGTCTTCGTTGAAGACGAAGTCGGGCACCTGCTCCAGGGGTTGGGCGAATAGGCGGTCGGGTTGTTTGCTCACGGGTGGGTCCAGGCGGCTGGCAATCTACAGGGGCGGCATTCTAGCCAAACCACGGCAAGCTTGCATGATTCGCTGACCGGCGCCGCCCGCTTACTTGACCCGGATGGCGCAATCGAAGGTCTGCACCGGGCGCACTTCCGGGGCCCAGGGCTGCTGGTAGACCAGGATCAGGTGACCCTCGCCGGCGGCCTTGGCCTGGAAACGCCAGGTGGAAAGCCCGCCGCTGCCGACGATGCCGGCTTGTTCCGGTGAGTTGTATACCTCGGGGCCGAGGCTGCGCAGGATCTCCGGGGCCGGGTTCTGCAGCAGCCAGCGGTAGCCGGTGGTGGGGTTGCTGGGCAGGGTGAGGGTCATGGTCTGGCCGACGACCAGGCGCGTGGGGCACTCGCTTTCGCCGTCCAGTTCGACGGTGCGTTGCGGTTGCTGGGCGCAGGCGGTGAGCAGGGCCAGGCCCAGGGGGACGAGCAGGCGAGGGACGGACATGGTGGCTCCTGAGGCTGAATTGACCTGAGGATAACCGATGCAGATGGAGGTTTGTGATGGCAGTGTTGGCGTCTCATTGCCATGCACGATCCCTGTAGGAGCGGCCTTGCGTCGCGAAAGGGGTGCGAAGCACCCCCAGGGTCTCTGGCCTACTTTGAGATAGCCGGGGCCGCTGTGCGGCCCAATCGTGACACAAGGCCGCTCCTACAGTGGCCCGGCTGGGCGGTCAGAACAGCACTTTCGCCACGTCGGCAAAGCGCTTGGCGAAATGCACGGTCAAGCCTTCCTTCAGGTACTCGGGCAATTCCTCGAAATCGCCACGGTTGGCCTCAGGCAGGATCAGTTCGAAGATCTTCTGCCGGCGCGCCGCGATCACCTTCTCGCGCACCCCGCCGATCGGCAGCACCTGCCCGGTCAGGGTCAGCTCGCCGGTCATCGCCACGCCTTTCTTCGGCGCCTGGTCACGGGCCAGCGACAGCAGGGCGCTGGCCATGGTCACGCCGGCGCTGGGGCCGTCCTTCGGCGTGGCGCCTTCAGGGACATGCAGGTGGATGAAGGCCTCGTTGAAATAACCCGGCGTACCGCCGAACTGCTTCAGGTTCGAGCTGACGTAGCTGTAGGCGATCTCCGCCGACTCCTTCATCACCTCGCCCAGCTGTCCGGTGAGCTTGAGGCCACGACTGAGGGTATGGATGGGGGTGGCTTCGATGGGCAGGGTCGCACCGCCCATGCTGGTCCAGGCCAGGCCGGTGATCACGCCCTTGCCGGCCAGCACCTGTTCGCTGCGGAACACCGGCATGCCCAGGGCGGGCTCCAGGTCCTTGGCGGCAATCCTGATCTTGGCCTCGGGGTCCTCGAGCAGCTTGACCACCGACTTGCGCACCAGCTTGCCCAGCTGTTTTTCCAGCTGCCGCACCCCGGCTTCGCGGGCGTAGCCTTCGATCACCGCGCGCAGGGCGGCGTCGTTGATGCCCAGGCTGGCCTTGGACACGCCGGCCTTCTCCAGTTGCTTGGGCCACAGGTGACGCTTGGCGATGGCCAGCTTCTCTTCGGTGATGTAGCCGGACAGGCGGATCACTTCCATGCGGTCGAGCAAGGGGCCGGGGATCGAGTCGAGGGTGTTGGCGGTGCAGACGAACAGCACCTTGGACAGGTCCAGGCGCAGGTCCAGGTAATGGTCGAGGAAGTCGACGTTCTGCTCGGGGTCGAGGGTCTCCAGCAGCGCCGAGGCCGGGTCGCCCTGGTAGCTCTGGCCCATCTTGTCGATCTCGTCGAGCATGATCACCGGGTTCATCACCTCGACTTCCTTCAGCGCCTGCACCAGCTTGCCCGGCTGGGCGCCGATATAGGTGCGGCGGTGGCCCTTGATCTCGGCCTCGTCGCGCATGCCGCCGACACTGAAGCGGTAGAACGGCCGGCCCAGGGATTCGGCGATGGACTTGCCGATGCTGGTCTTGCCCACGCCCGGCGGGCCCACCAGCAGCACGATGGAGCCGCTGATCTCACCCTTCCAGGCGCCCACGGCGAGGAACTCGAGAATACGTTCCTTGATGTCGTCCAGGCCCGCGTGGTGGCGGTCGAGCACCTTGCGCGCGTGCTTGAGGTCGAGCTTGTCCTTGCCGTACACGCCCCAGGGCAGGGCCGTGGCCCATTCCAGGTAGTTGCGGGTAACGGCGTACTCCGGCGAGCCGGTCTCGAGGATGGCCAGCTTGCCCATCTCTTCGTCGATGCGTTTTTTCGCCTGGTCAGGCAGGGTCTTGCCCTCCAGGCGCTGCTGGAACTGCTCCAGGTCGGCGCTGCGGTCGTCCTTGGTCAGGCCCAGCTCCTGCTGGATGACCTTGAGCTGCTCCTTGAGGAAGAACTCGCGCTGGTGCTCGCCGATCTGCCGGTTCACCTCGGCGGAGATCTCGTTCTGCAGCCGGGCCACCTCGACTTCCTTGCGCAGCATCGGCAGGACCTTTTCCATGCGCTTGAGCATGGGCACGCAGTCGAGCACTTCCTGCAGCTGGTTGCCGGTGGCCGAGGTGAGGGCGGCGGCAAAGTCGGTCAGTGGCGACGGGTCGTTGGGGCTGAAGCGGTTGAGGTAGTTCTTCAGCTCTTCGCTGTACAGCGGGTTGAGCGGCAGCAGCTCCTTGATCGCGTTGATCAGGGCCATGCCGTAGGCCTTGACCTCGTCGGTGGGCTCGGCCGGCTGGCGTGGGTAGTCGACTTCCACCAGGTAGGGCGGGCGATGGTGCTTGAGCCAGGTGCGGATGCGCACCCGGGTCAGGCCCTGGGCGACGAACTGCAGCTTGCCGCCTTCGCGGCTGGCGTGGTGCACCTTCACCAGGGTGCCGTACTCGGGCAGGGCCTTGGTGTCGAAGTGGCGGTGGTCTTCCGGCGGGGTGTCCATGAAGAACAGCGCCAGGGAGTGGTGCGGGGTCTTGGCGACCAGGTCGAGGGTTTCGGCCCAGGGTTCTTCGTTGACGATCACCGGCAGCACTTGCGCGGGGAAGAACGGGCGGTTGTGGATCGGGATCACGTAGACCTTGTCCGGCAGCTGCTGGCCGGGCAGGGCGAGGTGGTGGCCGGGGGTGGCCGAGGTATCGAGGTGTTCGACTTCGCTGTGTTCGTCGGGATGTTCCGGGAAATCCTGCTGGTCGCTCATGGGGCACCTGCGTGAATGGCTATGGTGCTTAGATGGGGCAGGGGAGGATGGGTTTCAATGGTGTAGGAGCGGCCTTGTGCCGCGAAAGGGCCGCAGAGCGGCCCCGGCAATCTTTGCATCTGCGTTGATAACCGGGGCCGCTCTGCGGCCTTTCGCGGCACAAGGCCGCTCCTACAGGGCTGCTTGCCAGACGGGGCTGGCTTACTCAGCCAATTTGTAAGCGATGATGTAATCGCCCATGCGGGTGCCCAGCGAGCCATGGCCGCCAGCGGTCACCAGCACGTACTGCTTGCCGTCCTTTCCGGTGTAGGTCATCGGCGTGGCCTGGCCGCCTGCCGGCAGGCGGCCCTTCCATAGCTCCTGGCCGTTCTTCACGTCATAGGCGCGCAGGTACTGGTCCAGGGTGCCGCTGAGGAAGCCCACGCCACCGGCGGTGACGATCGAGCCGCCCATGCTCGGCACGCCCACCGGCATGCCGATCGGCACCGGGGTGCTGTCGCGGGTGGTGCCGTTCTTGTGCTTCCACACCACCTTGTTGGTGAACAGGTCGATGGCCGCCACATAGCCCCAGGCTGGCGCCTGGCACGGGATGCCCAGCGGCGACATGAACGGGTGCATGGTTACCGCGTATGGCGCGCCGGCGTTCGGCTGCACGCCGCTGGTCTCGCTTTCGCGCTTGCTGCCTTCGGCTACCTGCTCACGCGGGATCATCTTCGACACGAAGGCCATGTAGTTCGGCGAGGTGAAGAGAATCTGGCGCACCGGGTCGACCGACACGCTGCCCCAGTTGAACACGCCGACGTTGCCCGGGTAGACCAGGCTGCCCTGCTCGGACGGCGGGGTGTACTGGCCTTCGTAGCGCAGGCTGCGGAACTGGATGCGGCAGAGCATCTGGTCGAACGGCGTGGCGCCCCACATGGCCTGTTCGGTCAGCTCGGGGCCGAGCAGGTTGAGGTCGGAGCGGGCCTGGGTCGGCGCGGTGTGGTCACCTTTCACGGCGCCCTGCGGTACCGGGATCTCGCGGATCGGCACGATCGGCGTGCCGTCGCGGCGGTCGAGCACGTACAGGCTGCCTTGCTTGGTCGGCACGATGACCGCCGGCTTGACGCCGTCGTCGGTCTTCAGGTGAACCAGGGTCGGCTGGCTGCCAACGTCCATGTCCCACAGGTCGTGGTGGGTGAACTGGTAGTTCCAGCGCGCCTTGCCGGTGGCCAGGTCCAGGGCGACGATGCCGGCGCTGTATTTCTCGGCGCCGGGAGTGCGGTCGGCGCCCCACTGGTCGGGGGTCTGGTTGCCCAGCGGCAGGTAGATCATGCCGAGGTCTTCATCGACGCTGGCGATCGACCACATGTTGGCCGAGTTGCGGCTGTACATTTTCCCGTCGGCCAGGGGCTTGGTGTCGTCCGGGTTGTTGCTGTCCCAGTTCCACACCAGGTGGCCGTCGTGCACGTCGTAGGCGCGGATCACGCCGGACGGCTCGTTGGTCGACTCGTTGTCGGTGACGTGGCCACCGATGATCACCAGGCTACGGGTGATCGCCGCCGGCGAGGTGGAGTAGTAGCCACCGGCGGTGAACGGGCCGATGCCGCGGGTCAGGTCGATCACGCCCTGGTTGGCGAAGCCTTCGCAGACCTTGCCGGTGTCGGCGTTGATGGCGATCAGGCGGGCGTCGGCGGTGGGCAGGTAGAGGCGGCGCGGGCAGGCCTGGGCCACGGCCTGGCCTGCGTCGGTGATCTTCGGCGCGGGGCTGCCGTCACGGCTGACGTAGCTGTTCTCGTCGTAGTACGAGACGCCGCGGCAGGTCATGTGGGCGAAGCCCTTGAAGGTGCCGGTGGGGCTCTTGACCTGCGGGTCATAGCGCCAGATCTCGGCACCGGTGTCCGGGTCCAGGGCCAGCAGGCGGCTGTGGGCGGTGCAGGCATAGAGCATGCCGTTGACCTTCAGCGGGGTGTTCTGGTTGGTCAGCTCCACCGGGTCGTTTTCGCTCGGCAGGTCACCGGTGCGGATGCGCCAGGCCTCTTCCAGGCGGTAGGCGTTCTGCGGGGTGATCTGGCGCAGCGGCGAGTAGCGGTCGCCGTGTTCGGTGCGGCCGTAGGCCTGCCATTCACCGTCCGGCATGGCCGGGGCGGCGCTGCCCATCTCGCTGTTGTCGCGGGTGAACTCGCCACGGATCTCGCCCGGGTGGGTGAACTGACTGGCCACGGCGGTGGCGCCGGAGGCGACCACGGCGACGCTGAGCAGGGCGGTGTTGACCTTCGACGCGGGGCCGACCAGCGGGCGGCGCGCCCACGGCAGCAGCAGGACCACGCCGATGGCGAACCAGATGGCCAGGCGCGGCACCAGTTGCCACCAGTCCAGACCGACTTCCAGCAGCGCCCAGGCGGTGCTGCCCAGCAGCACCAGGCCATACAGGCCCAGGGCGATGCGGCGCTTGGCCAGCAGCAGGATGCCGGACAAGGCGAAGCCGATGCCGGCAATCAGGTAGTAAAGCGAGCCACCCAGCTGGCTCAGCTTGATGCCGCCGGCCAGCAGGGACAGGCCCATCAGCAGCAGCAATACGCCCATCAGGCGCGGTAGCCAGCGGGTTCCATTCTTGGCACCGTCAGTGCTCATCGTCTGTTCTCCGTAGTGTGAAAGGGTCGGGTTAGAAACTGCTCTGGATCTTCAGGCCGCCGATCAGGGCGTCGTCGACCCGCGACACTCCGCCCGGATGGCGGATGTACTGCAGGTTCGGGCGCACGGTGAGCCAGTCGGCCAGGTGGATGCCGTAATAGAGTTCGGCGCTGTACTCGGTGTCCTGCACGGGCAGGAAGCCGGGGTTGTCGTAGTCGTCCAGGCCGTTGGCCTGGTTGATGAGGCGGGCGTTCTTGCGGTAGCCGGGATTGACGTGCACGCGGGCCAGGGCGAATCCGATGTCGTCCTTGGCGCGGGCATCGAAGGGCCCCTTGTAAACCACACCTGCCTGCACATAGTTGTCGATGGCATTGGTCTTCTTGTCGTGCACCGTGGCATTGGCGAACAGGCTCAGGCCGCGCGACTGGTCCGAGGCCAGCGCGGTCACCTGCTGCTGGGCGCCCAGCCACAGGCCATGCTTGCTCGAGCTGCTGCGGTAGGCGGCGCCGCTGATGGCGGCTGGCGTGCCGTTGCTGTCCTTGAGTACATCCTGTGCCTTGGCATTACTGTAGTAGTAGCCGGCGCGATATTCCCCTTTCAGGCCATTGACCCGCGGGCTCCAGACCAGTTCGATCGGCATCACCGCGCCTTGGGTGCCGCTGCCGCTGAGCTTGAAGCCGTTGCCGCTCTCGAGGTTGGAGGGGTTCTGCTCGAACACGCCGACCTGGGCGTAGAGTTCGTCGTTCAGGTTGTAGCGCACGCGCAGGGCCCACTGGCTGACCGGCCAGTTGTACCAGATGCCACCGACCCAGTTGCCCACCTGCGAGCCGCAGAACGCCAGGTTCTGGAAGTCGCAGGGGAAGCTGTTGAAGTCCTCGCCTTCGCCGAAGCGGCCGAATTTCACGTCCAGCGCGCCATCGAAGTACTTCTGCTTGATCCACATCTGGGTCAGTCGCCAGGTCTCGCCACGGCCCCAGACTTCCTGCGCCGAGGTGAAGCCACCGACACGCGGGTCGTTGATGCGATCGTTGCTGATGTTGTCGCCATGGCGCTCGGTGACGGTCAGCTGGAACTCGGTGTCGTGCCAGCCAAGGATCTTTTGCAGGTCCATGTTCACGCCGAAGGTGAACTGGTCGCTGTAGCGCGCAGCGCGGTCGTGGCTGTAGCCGCCGTGCAGGTTGCTGCCCATCTCGCCGGTGTAGCCGAGGGTGAAGTCATAGCCTTTTTCCAGCAGCTCGCTGCGGGTCCCGCCCCAGTCGCCGAGCATCCACGGCGAGTCCTTGGCGAACATCTCGCTGGCGCTGGTGGTGGGGGACAGGGCGCCGAGCAGGGTGGCGAGGGCGAGGCCGGAGTAGCGGGTATTGGGCAGCTGGAGCATGAGATAGCGCTATCTTTTGATTGTTGAGGAAACGGCAAGCGCAACGAAGTGCGAGATCTTCGAAGGGAAATGACTGCGTTGGGGATCGAGTGAAGCGATTCAGCTTGCGGCAGGGAGGATATAGGGGAAGTTGTAAGAAAAAAAGACAAAATGTCGCAGGGGATTGTTGCTCACTAGGTAACAGTTCGAGGTACAGGGGCCACTGTGGGAGCGGGTTTACCCGCGAATGCAATGTTGAATCCACTAATGCATTCGCGGGTAAACCCGCTCCCACAGAGGAGCCTTAGAAGGAAGTGCGCAGCCCTACCTGCACACTACGCCCCGGCGCCGGCGCGATATCGCGCAGGATCGAGCTGGCATAGCGCACGGTCTGGTCGGTGAGGTTCTCGCCGCGCACGAAGGCCAGCCATTCACTCTGGCCGATGTCGAAGCGATACCCCAGGCTGGCGCCGAGGGTGGTGTAACCGTCTGTGCGGGTCTCGTTGGCCGGTTTGCGGTGCTGTGACGCGGCGTGCTGTACATCGACCCGCGCCTGCCAGCGGTCCAGCTCCCAGACCAGGCCACTGTTCAGGCGCAGCGGCGCGATGCGCGGCAGCGGCTCGCCGCTGTCGAGGTTCTTGGCCCGGGTGTAGTCGCCGGACAGTTCCAGGGCGAAGCTGCCGTAGCGGTTTTCCAGCAGTTGCCAGCGATCCTGGGCCTCGATGCCGTAGAAGCGTGCTCGCACGCCCTGGTAGGCATACTCGGGGATATCGCCGTGATCATGGTCGTGATCGTGGTCATGATCGTCGTGGCCGTGATCATGGCCTTCACGCAGGTTGCCGGTGCCGATCAGGCCGATGTAGTTGCGAAAGTGGCTGTAGAACACGCCGACGCTGCCCTTGTGGGTGCCGTTGTCAAAGCGCAGGGCCAGGTCGGTGGAGATGGCCTTTTCCTTGTTCAGGTTCGGATCGCCGATCTCGTAGGCGCCGGTGGCCACGTGGGCACCGTTGGCGTACAGCTCGTAGAAGGTCGGCGCGCGCTCGGTATAGCCGAGGTTGGCGGCCAGCGACCAGATCGGGTCGAGCTGGTACACCGCGCCCGAGGACAGGCTGAAGGCGTTGAAGCTGCTGGCGCTGTCGGCCCCGGCGAAGTTCTCGTTGCCCTTGGCGTCCGGATCGACCCGGGTGTGCTCCAGGCGCGCGCCCAGACTCAGGTTGAGCCGTTCGCTGGCCTGCCATTGTTCGAGCAGGAACAGCGCCAGGCTGTCGGTGTCGGTGTGCGGGACAAAGGCTTCCTCGCCCAGCGCGGAGAACTCGTTGCGGCTGACCTGAGCGCCGATCACGCCCTCGACCGGGCCCAGCGGCTGGTGACGGGCCTCGATGCGCGCCTCGTAGCCCTTGTTCTTGAAGGTGGTGTGCACCTCGCCGCTTTCGATTTCGCGGTGCTGGTAGTCGGTGTAGCCGGCATCGACCTTGACCGAACTGAACGGCCCGTCGAGGTCGCGCAGTTCCGAGGCGAAGCCGTAGTGGTCCTGCTGCATGTCCAGGCGCACGCCGGGCTCGGCCACCGAGCCGTAGTTGCTGTCGTAGCGGCTGTAGGACAGGCCGGTATAGCCGTGGTCCCAGTGGTAGGAGCCGCCGATCGCACCGCCGTCCTGACGGCCGTCGCTGTTTTTCAGGCGATGCTTGCTGCCGGGCTCGTCGGCATCGCGGACTTTCGAACTGCGGGCGTAGCCGGGGATGCGCAGGTCGTTGAACTGGCGGCTGTTGGCGTCCAGGTGCAGGGCGAAGGCGCCATTGCCGGCCTCAAGCTTGCCGGCACTGCTGCGGGTGGTGTCGGCGCCGCCGTAGCGCAGTTCGCCCGCGCCGTGGATGCCGTCGATGGGCGAGTCGGGGATGCGGTTGTCGAAGGTATTGACCACGCCGCCGATGGCGTTGCCGCCATACAGCAGCGCGGCCGGGCCGCGGACGATCTCGACCCGTTCGACGGTCACCGGGTCCAGTGGCACGGCGTGGTCATAGGACAGCGACGAGGCGTCCAGGGCGCCGACACCGTTGCGCAGTATGCGGATACGGTCGCCGTCCAGGCCGCGGATCACCGGGCGGCTGGCGCCGGGGCCGAACCAGGTGGAGGCGACGCCGGGCTGTTTGTTGAGGGTTTCCCCGAGGCTGCCGTGTTGCTGCTGCAGCAGGTCGTCGCCTTCGAGGACGGTGCTGGGCGCGGCCAGTTGGGCGTTGCCCAGCGGGTTGGCGGTGATCACCTGGGGTTGCAGCTCCACGGCCTGGCTGGAGGTGGAGGCCAGCCAGAGCGCGACGGCAAGGGGGGAGAGGTGCAGCGGCATGTGACGCATGGGGATGTGGCGTTCCTTGGCAGAATTATCATTAGTTACTTTATAACATTTCATCACAAGCTGTTTGCCACTGGCCAGTACTTTGTGAGGTGACGCGTTTACCCTGTAGGAGCGGCCTTGCGCCGCGAAAGGGCCGCAAAGCGGCCCCAGGATCTTGGCCATGACCTATGTCGTCGGGGCTGCTTTGCAGCCCTTCGCGGCACAAGGCCGCTCCTACAGGGCACAGCGGTAGAGGCTGTAGATGCCACTACACTCGTGTAAGGTGCGCACCTTCCCGAACCTGGAGCACTGGCATGAGCACGGCCAATCACAACGCGCTGCACGGCAAGACCCTCGAGCAGATCCTCACCGAGCTGGTGGCGCACTACCAATGGCAGGGCCTGGCCGAGCGCGTCGACATCCGCTGCTTCAAGAGCGATCCAAGCATCAAGTCGAGCCTGACCTTCCTGCGCAAGACCCCGTGGGCACGGGAAAAGGTCGAGCAGCTGTACGTGAAGCTGCAGCGCAAAGGCTGATGCCGCGCCGCCCCTGGCTGACCCTGGCAGCCGTCCTCGGCTGGACCGGCCTGGCGATCCAGTTGTACCTGGTGCTGCTGGCGCGCTGGCAGGAGCAGGCCAGCCTGATCGGCGGGCTGGTCAACCTGTTCTGTTTTTTCACCGTGCTCAGTAACACGCTGGTGGCCACCGTGCTCAGCCAGGCCGCGTTCGGCCGCGAGTCGGCGGCCAGGCGCTGGTTCCTGTCGCCGGCGGTGAGCTCGTGCATCGCCGCGAGCATCCTGCTGGTGGCGCTGGCCTACAGCTTGTTGCTGCGCCACCTGTGGCAGCCCCAGGGCTGGCAGTGGCTGGCGGACGAACTGCTGCACGATGTGATGCCGCTGGTGTTCGTCCTGTACTGGTGGCTGGAGGTGCCCAAGGGGCGATTGCGGCTCTGGCACCTGGCGGCCTGGACGTTGTACCCGGCGTTGTATTTCGCCTTCGTGCTGTTGCGCGGGCATGAGATCGGGGTCTATCCCTATCCGTTCATCGACGTGGCGCGGTTGGGATATGGGCAGGTGCTGGGCAATGCCCTGATGGTGCTGGCGGGGTTCTGGGGGATTGGGTTGGTCTTGTTGGGATTGGATCGGTGGCGCAGGCTGTCGTGAGGTTGCCCATGTGCAATCCCTGTAGGAGCGGCCTTGTGTCGCGAAAGGGCTGCAAGGCAGCCCCGGGATCTCAGCGCCTGGGCAGAAATTGTTGGGGCCGCTTTGCGGCCCTTTCGCGACACAAGGCCGCTCCTACACCGGGGTGTGCAGATTCTGATCATTCGTCGTCGGCGGTACCGTCAGCTCGCCAGTAAGCCGCAGCCTTGAGGGCATCCTCGGGCACGCCTTTCTCCAGCAGCAGCGCCTTGGCCTGGCGGGTCAGTGCCTTCTCCAGCGCCACCCAGCCATACAACCGGCCTTGGGGCAACGCCAGGTGCTTCACCCGCTCCAGCACATCCTCCTGGTGCCGGCGCACCCAGATCACCTCGACCTGGGCCTTGCTCGTCAGCGCCTGGCGCTCCTGCTCGTCCTCGATCTGGATCACCGCCAGCACCTGGCGGCCCGCCGGCAGTTCCTCCAGGCGCCGGGCAATGGCCGGGATCGCCGTCTCGTCGCCGATCAGCAGGTAGCTGTCGAAGATATCCGGCACCACCATCGAGGCCCGCGGGCCGGCGATGTCCAAGGTCTGGCCGGGCGCGGCCTGGGCTGCCCAGGTAGAGGCGGGGCCGTCGCCATGCAGGACGAAATCGATATCCAGCTGGTTGTTCACCAGGTCGATGCGCCGTGGTGTGTACTCGCGCATGGTCGGCCGGGCGCCGCCGTCGCGACCCAGGTTGCGCGCGTCGATGGCCTGTTGTTCCTCGGGGCTGCAGGCAAACAGCAGCTTGATGTGGTCGTCCGTGCCGACACTGGTGAAACCGGCCAGCTCCGTGCCACCGAGGGTGATGCGGCGCATGCGCGGGGTGAGGTCGGTAACCCGCAGCACTTCGAGACGGCGCTGGCGGATCTCGTGATTGACGCGATGAATAGTGTCGCTCATGGGGTGTTCTCCGTAACGGGGGTGGCCGGCCCGGAGGCGATGGCCTTGGCGGTGTCGTTGAGCAGGTTGCGCACCCGCTCGATCTCTTCGCTGGTCCAGCGGCCGCTGTGCATGTGCAGCGCGTGGCGCAGGTTGCCGACGGCTTCGTGGATTTCCGGCGGGCGGTCGTGGCCGCGCAGGGCGCGCTTGCTCACCTCGATGCGCATGCGCACGCCGTCGAGGGCGACGGCCTGTTCCTGCAAGGCACTGCGGCCGGCAGCGGTGATGGCATAGAGGCGTTTGCTGCCCTGGATGGCGCCGGTGACCAGCTCGGCTTCCTCGAGGTAGCTGAGGGTGGGGTAGATCACCCCGGGGCTGGGGCTGTAGCTGCCGTCGAAGAGGGTCTCGATCTGACGGATCAGGTCGTAGCCGTGGCCGGGTTGCTCGGCCAGCATCGACAGCATCAGCAGCTTCAGGTCGCCCGGGGCGAACACCCGCGGGCCACGTTCGCCGCGGCCGGGGCGGCGTTCGAAGGGGTCGTGGTCGCGCATGAGGAAGGGCTCCGTCTGTTTAGATATATCGTAAGATATTACTCAAGATATATCTAAAGACAAGCCGTTAAATGCAGATGATTATCATCTGATTTTTTGATGGTTCAGGATTGGCCCGCCACCTGCGGCGCCTTGCAGGCGGTGGGATTACCCGGCTCCAGGTACGGCATGAGGATCGGCGCCATGCCCTTGAGCACCTGCACCGGCAATGCCGAGGTGAACTTGAACGCTTCGGCCGAGCGCCCCGGGACAAACGCGGTGAGGGTGCCGAAGTGGTTGTCGCCGAGGAAGAACACGAAGGTCGCGGTGCGGTTCAGCGAACGCGAGCCGATCAGCCGGCCGCCGGCGCCGAAGCTTTCGATGCGGTTGTCGCCGGTGCCGGTCTTGCCGCCCATCACCAGCGGGGTGCCGTCGTGCAGCTTGAAGCTGCCGGAGATGCGCCGCGCGGTACCGGCGTCGACCACCTGCGACATGGCGCCCTTGAGCGCCCGGGCGACTTCCACCGGGAGGATCCGCT
The DNA here is from genome assembly GCF_057284075.1 of Pseudomonas sp. TE31087. Lineage (NCBI taxonomy): Bacteria > Pseudomonadati > Pseudomonadota > Gammaproteobacteria > Pseudomonadales > Pseudomonadaceae > Pseudomonas > Pseudomonas sp. TE31087. The sequence goes on along the minus strand of NZ_JBXVNN010000001.1, from coordinate 2,975,591 downwards.
GGCCACGGTCCGGGTCGCTGATCAGCTGAGTCTCGTAGGGGGTGTTCTGGGCGAAATGCAGGGTGTCGATGCGCAGCGTGGGCAGGCGCACGCCGTCGTTCTGGATGATCCCGACCAGTTCGGAGAGTGCGGCCGGCCGGTCGCCGGAGCTGCCGATGGCGGTGGCCAGCGACGGCACCAGATGGTCGAACGGATAGCCGACGCGCTTCCAGCGCTGGTGGATATCGGTGAACGCCTCGATCTCGACCATGGTGCGGATACGGCTGTCGCGGGCGCCCTGGTGGCGGCTCTTGAACAGCCAGCTGTAGACCTCCTGGCGCTCGAAACGGCTGGCGTTGAGGGCGTCCTTGAGCGAGGCGCCGGGGTTCTTCAGCAGGTAGCCGAGCAGCCACAGGTCCAATGGGTGGACCTTGGCGATGTAGCCCTGGTCGGGCAGGTCGTACTTGCCCGGGCCGTAGGCTTCGTACATCTCCACCAGGCGGCCGTCGGTGAGCTTGGCCATGGCCTTCTTGTCTTCCTTGCTGTGGGCGCGAACGAAGGCGTTGAAGGTCTCCTGGCCGGCCTCGGGGAACAGGTAGCGGTGCACCGCGGCCAGGCGCTGCGGGGTCACGCGCAGGCTGTCGAGGAAGGTGTCCAGACGCTGCTGAGAGGTCTTGCGCTGGTACTTCTTCCAGAAACGCATGGTGTAGTTGGAGCCTTCGCGGTCAGCGAAGCGCGCGAGGTACTCCTGGCGGCGCGGGTCGCTGTCGTCCCTGAGCAGTGGTTCGCGGTTGAACGGCTGCTGGTAGGTGACGTAGCGCACGATGTCGCGCATCAGGCGGATGAACGGCAGGTTGATCGACTCGCGCAGGGCATCCTTGAGGGTCGGGTTGCGGTTGTTGTCTTCCTTGCGGAAGTTGTTGAACACATGCATGCCGCCACCGGTGAAGAAGGCCTCGCCGGTGTTGGCCGAGTACTTGCGTTCGAGCGCGGCGTCGAGCATGGCGTCCAGGCTCTGGTTCTTGCTGTTCTGCATCAGCCATTCCAGCGACCACTGGGTGAGGCGGTCGAGTTCGGCCACCGGGACCTTCTTCAGCTCGGCCGCGGGCTTGCCGGCGTACTTGTCGTGCAGCTCGGCGATGATCTCCAGATAGGTGGTCAGCACCCGCAGCTTGGCGGTGGAGCCCAGTTCTAGCTTGCTGCCTTCGTTGATGTCGAAGGGTTGGTTGGTGCTGTCGGTCTGCACCCGCACCCGCGAGCCGTCGGCGGTGCGTTCGAACAGGGTGAAGCTGTAGCTCACCTGGTCGGTGGTCTTGGCGGTGAGCAGGCGTTCGCCGATCAGGCCGATCTGTGCGGCGAACTCCGGGTCGGCGAGGTTTTTCAGGTACTGGCTGACCTGCACTTGCAGGTCGGCCTGCAGGGTGCTGGTGGCCGACAGGTCGAGGCGGTCGAGGTCGTACAGCGGCCGGTTGAGCATGGCCGCCAGGCGGTTGCGGGCCAGGCTGATGCCCTTGTTGGTGATGATCGGCACGATGGTCGGCTGGGCCACCCAGTCGCGGTACACCGCCTTGCTGGCCAGGGCGGCGTCGGCCAGGGGGTGCTCGATGATGCCGTTGGCGGCGAGTACGCGGATGTGCGAATCGGTGAGCTCGGCCAGCTCGATGCGGCCCTTGGACAGGTAGTGCGAGGGGCGGCGCTGGGCGATCATCAGCGACAGCACCTGGCGCAGGGCCAGGCCGCGTTCGGCCATGCTCTTTTCATCGCTGGCGGTGGAGGTGAGGGCCTGGTTGACCTGGTCGAAGTCGGCGCCGTACCACACCCGCAAGCCTTCGGCCATGCCGTGCACCTCGCCGTGGCCGGGTACCGCCGACAGTGGCACGCTGTTGAGGTAGTCGCGCACGATGCGTTCGCGGGCCTCGGTGGTGTCGGGGCCGCCCTGGTAGGCGCGCACGCTGGCGGAAATCATCTGGCGGATCTTCTCGGCGCCCGAGACGGTCAGCCCATCCGGCGAATGCCGGTACTTCTCCAGCTGGGTGGCCAGGGTGCTGCCGCCGGCCGACTGCCCGGGCAGGGCCAGGTACTTGGCCACCTGGCTGTAGGCGGCCTTGGCGAAGCGCGGCCAGTCCACCGCCGGGTTGTTCTGCGGGTCCTTCGGGTCGAGCAGGTCGCGGTTCTCGATGAACAGCAGGCTGTTGACCATCACCGGCGGGATCGCCGCGAAGTTCGGGTACAGGTGCTGCGGGTAGTTGTACTGGTAGAGCATGTCGCCGCGGCAGTCGGTGATCGACAGGCCGGCCTGGATCTTCTCCACGTAGGGCACGAACAGGCCGTGATCGACGTAGTTCATCAGCGCCGGGGAGAAACGCACCTGCTGGTTGATCAGGTAGTCGCGCTTGAGCAGCCGTGGCAGGAACTCGCCCAGGGCGCTGTAGCCCAGGCGCTTGTCGAACGGACCGTCGCCCGGGTAGATGATGGCGTCGCTGGGGCCGGGTTCGAGGGCATAGGTCAAGGTGCCGGCCAGGCGGCTGAACTCGCGCGATTGCAGGCGTGATGTCTGGAACTCGTCGTAGGCGGCAAGACCCACCGCGACCATGCCTATCAACAGGATGAGCAGGATCAGGCGCCACCACAGGCGGCGCTGACGGGGTGGCTTGGGCGAGGGGGATTCAGCCTGAGGTGCTTTGGGTGCTTCCGTTCTGGTTGGTTCCGATTGCCACAGTGCGCCCATAGTCTTGAGTCCGGCCAGGTGTTTTCGCGTTACTTGTCTGAAGCTTAGACGGTGGTCGGGTTTGGTGAAAAATTTGTAGGAGGCTTCGAAGAGGTAGGTATGAACATGCGCCTTTGGTGCGACTTCCATTCTTCGGCAATGTTGTTAATGTAGCTGCCCCATTCCTGTGCATGGGCGGAGCGAGGCCAGAATGCCCCTCCGGTAAAGGGCTTTTTGCCGAGAATTCTCGCCAAATATCCCACTGTATATAGTGAAAAGCCCTGCAAGTGGCTTCCTATACTGCTCGCCCCCTTCGACCCGCCGACGCCCCGCGCCCGGTGGACAGGCCCGCCCACAAGGCGGCCTGGCGAGACGACGCCCCGCCTATCGGCGCGGCCGGTGCTGCACGAAGGTCAAATCCAATAACAAAATGAGGTTGTATCGCTATGCCAGTCGGCAACCATCCTGCCCACGACGAGTCCGTCCAGGGCGGCCCGCTCAAGCGCGAGCTGGGCGAACGGCACATCCGTCTGATGGCCCTTGGCGCCTGTATCGGCGTCGGCCTGTTCCTGGGTTCGGCCAAGGCCATCGAAATGGCCGGCCCCGCCATCATGCTCTCCTACATCATCGGTGGCCTGGCCATCCTGGTGATCATGCGCGCCCTCGGCGAGATGGCCGTGCACAACCCGGTGGCAGGCTCCTTCAGCCGCTACGCGCAGGACTACCTCGGCCCCCTGGCGGGCTTCCTCACGGGCTGGAACTACTGGTTCCTGTGGCTGGTGACCTGTGTCGCCGAGATCACCGCGGTGGCCATCTACATGGGCATCTGGTTCCCCGACGTGCCGCGCTGGATCTGGGCGCTGATGGCCCTGGGCAGCATGGGCGCGATCAACCTGATCGCGGTCAAGGCGTTCGGCGAGTTCGAGTTCTGGTTCGCCCTGATCAAGATCGTCACCATCATTGCCATGGTGCTTGGCGGCATCGGCATCATCGCCTTCGGCTTCGGTAACGACGGCGTGGCCATGGGCATTTCCAACCTGTGGAGCAACGGCGGCTTCATGCCCAATGGCGTGACCGGTGTGCTGATGTCGCTGCAGATGGTGATGTTCGCCTACCTGGGTGTGGAAATGATCGGCCTGACCGCCGGCGAAGCGCGCAACCCGCAGAAGACCATCCCCCAGGCCATCGGCTCGGTGTTCTGGCGCATCCTGCTGTTCTACGTGGGCGCGCTGTTCGTGATCCTGTCGATCTACCCGTGGAACGAGATCGGCAGCCAGGGCAGCCCGTTCGTGATGACCTTCGAGCGCCTGGGCATCAAGACCGCCGCCGGCATCATCAACTTCGTGGTGATCACCGCCGCGCTGTCGTCGTGCAACGGCGGCATCTTCAGCACCGGGCGCATGCTCTACAGCCTGGCGCAGAATGGCCAGGCCCCGGCTACCTTCGCCCGCACCTCGAAGAACGGCGTGCCGCGCAACGCGCTGCTGCTGTCGATCGCCGCGCTGCTGCTGGGTGTGCTGGCCAACTACCTGGTGCCGGAGAAGGTGTTCGTCTGGGTGACCTCGATCGCCACCTTCGGCGCGATCTGGACCTGGGTGATGATCCTCTTGGCGCAGCTGAAGTTCCGCGCCGGGCTGAGCACTGCCGAGCGCAACGCGCTGAAGTACCGCATGTGGCTGTGGCCGCTGAGCTCGTACCTGGCGCTGGCGTTCCTGGTGCTGGTGGTGGGGCTGATGGCGTACTTCGAGGATACCCGCGTGGCCCTGTATATCGGCCCGGCGTTCCTGGTGCTGCTGACGGCGCTGTACTACACCTTCCGCCTGGCGCCGAAAGAGGCCCAAGGCGTGGCGAGTACCGCCTCCTGATGAACAAAGCCCCGGCCAGTGCCGGGGCTTTGTTTTTGTATGGCCCTCATCGCGGGGCAAGCCCGCTCCCACGCTCTGCGGGATTGGCGTGGGAGCGGGCTTGCCCCGCGATGAGGGTCGATCAGGCCGCCACCTCGCTATGCGGCTCGAAACTATCGGCCCGGGCCAGCTGCCACATCCGCGAATAGAACTGCCCATTGACCTCGCCGGTCAGCAACTCGCCCGGCTTGAGGAACACGTGCATCTGCGAGAACAGTTTGATTTCGGTGGCCGAGATCCGCCGCACCAGGTGCTTGGCCTCCAGTTGCGCCGGATGCTCCAGACCCGCGGCGGCAAGCATTTCGGCCAGGGCGCGCAGGGTGTTGTGGTGGAAGTTGAGTACTCGCTGGGCCTTGTCCGGCACCACCAGCGCACGCTGGCGCAGGGCATCCTGGGTGGCCACGCCGGTCGGGCACTTGTTGGTGTGGCAGCTCTGCGACTGGATGCAGCCGATGGCGAACATGAAGCCACGCGCCGAGTTGGCCCAGTCGGCGCCGATGGCCAGCACGCTGGCGATGTCGAAGGCGCTGACGATCTTGCCGCTGGCGCCGAGCTTGATCTTGTCGCGCAGGTTCAGGCCGACCAGGGTGTTGTGCACGAACAGCAGGCCTTCGCGCAGCGGCACGCCGATATGGTCGGTGAACTCCACCGGGGCGGCGCCGGTGCCGCCTTCCTTGCCGTCGACGACGATGAAGTCGGGCAGGATGCCGGTTTCCAGCATGGCCTTGGCGATGCCCATGAATTCCCACGGGTGGCCCAGGCAGAACTTGAAGCCCACCGGCTTGCCGCCGGACAGTTCACGCAACTGGGCGATGAACTGCATCATCTCGATCGGGGTCGAGAAGGCGCTGTGGCGTGATGGCGAGATGCAGTCCTCGCCCATCATGACGCCACGGGTCTCGGCGATTTCCCGGGTCACCTTGTGCTTGGGCAGGATGCCGCCATGGCCGGGCTTGGCGCCCTGGCTCATCTTGATCTCGATCATCCGCACCTGCGGGTTCTGCGCCTGGGCGGCGAAACGCTCGGGGTCGAAGCGGCCGTCCGCGGTGCGGCAGCCGAAGTAGCCACTGCCCAGTTCCCAGACCAGGTCGCCGCCGTGTTCGCGGTGGTAGGGGCTGATGCTGCCCTCGCCGGTGTCGTGGTGGAAGTTGCCCAGCTTGGCGCCCTGGTTGAGGGCACGGATGGCGTTGGCGCTGAGCGAGCCGAAGCTCATGGCCGAGATGTTGAAGATCGATGCCGAGTACGGCTGGGTGCACTGCGGGCCGCCGACGCTGACGCGAAAGCTCGCCGGGTCGGCCAACGGCGCCGGGCGCATGGAGTGGCCGATGAACTCGAAGCCCGACTCGTAGACGTCGATCAGGGTGCCGAAGGGTTTGTCCGAGGCTTCGTTCTTGGCCCGGGCGTAGACCAGCGAGCGCTGGGCGCGGGAGAAGGGCAGGGCGTCGCTGTCGGATTCCAGCAGGTACTGGCGGATCTCTGGGCGGATGCCCTCGACCAGGTAGCGGATGTTGCCCAGGATCGGGTAGTTGCGGCGGACCGCGTGGCGTTGCTGCAGCAGGTCGAACACGCCGATCAGGCTGAGCACCCCGGTGGTCAGGGTGAACGGCCACAACCAGTCGTGGGTGAGGAACGGCAGGCTGGCGAGGGTGAACAGCACGCAGGCGGCGAAGAAGGCGTAACGGCTGAGGAGTGACAGGCTCATACGGTGTCCTTGCGAATGGCTCGGTCAGGCTCAGGGGCCTGGGGCAAAGCCCGACCATAGCCCGGTTGGGCGCCGCTATGCCAGCGTGGGGCGGACGAGAAAAATGAAAATTGGGGTATCGAAAATCATTCGTAATGAGATATGTTATAAAGTAACTATTGCTCGCAGGAGATTGACCTCATGAAAGCTGGTATCCACCCCGCCTATCGCCCCGTGCTGTTTCACGACACTGCCGCCGATGTGTTCTTCCTGATCGGCTCGACCGTCGAGACAGATCGCTCCCAGATGCACAGCGACGGTCAGACCTACCCCTATGTGGCGCTGGATGTGTCCAGTGCCTCGCATCCGGTGTACACCGGGCAGCAGCGCAAGACCACGGTCGAAGGGCGGGTGGCCGGGTTCAACAAGCGCTTCGCCGGTTTCCAGGTGTAGGAGCGGCTTTAGCCGCGAAGCAGGCTGCGCTGAGTGTGGCACCCGCTTTGCGGGTGATCGCGGCTGAAGCCGCTCCTACAGGGGCGGCGTCTGGCGCAACAGCTGTTGATGCCATTGCTCCTGCTCGGTCGCCGACGCCTCGATCAGAAACTGGTATCGCCCCGCCACCCGAGTGGCCACCGCGACACCCTCCCGGTACAGCACGCGGTTACCCGCCACCGCCGGTACCTTGGCCCCAGGCAACAAGGTACCCACCAGGTTCAACGGATCGCAGCCGCTGACCACCACCAGCTCGCCTTGCGGTGAGCGCCTGCGTACCTGGCGCAACAGCCCCACGGCTTCGGGCAAGGCAAACTGCTCACCCGCCAGCCCGGCGATGAAGCGTCCGCCACGGATTTCGCCGCGGGCCTCGAGGCGGTGGTAGCAGCGCAACAGGTCCCGCCACGACGGCAGCACGTCGCTTTCGCGTTTCAGCAGGCGCCAGCACATGACGCCATAGCGGCGCAGCAGGCTGCGGGCCACATGTTCCAGGCGCAGGTCTGCGTCCACTGCAATGCTCGAACGACGCAACAGCGCCCAGCGTCCGGCGTGGACCATGCTGCTCGACAGCGCAGGATGGCCGCGGCGGCTGTTGCGTGAAGTGCGCTTGGCCGCGGGTGTGATCAGGCTGCGCAGGCCGCTGAAACCATCGGCGCTGGCCAGGCCGGAACCTACCAGTTCCTGCAGGGCTGTCTCCAGCTCGCTGGGTAGCAGGTGGGCCTCATGGGCCAGTTCATCGAAGAACAAGGCGCCTTGTTCCTGCAGCGTCTGCATGACCCGCCGTGCGCGTGCGCCCAGTTGTTCGAGGTCGGCTGTGGGCGCCAGGCTGCGCCACAGCCCCTGGTGCTCGCGGGGCAGCAGCACCAGGGGCGTGCTGGCCAGGGTGCTGGCTGACTGTGTCGAGGCCAGCCGGCTCCAGGCCCACTGGCCGCTGCGACAGGCATCGTCCAGCCAGTGTGGGCTGTAGTCCTTGATACGAGCCGGCAGCAGGTCGCTTTCCCAGGTACCGGCGGCGGCGGGGAAACCTTGCAGTTGGGCGAGCACTTCGCCCAGCGCCTGCGGCCCGCGCAGGCGTGCTTCGCCACCCAGGTGCTGCCAGTCGAACAAAAACCTCATGAAGTCCTGCAGGCTGACCGGCTCGATTTCCTGGCGCAGGCGCTTGACCGTGTAGCGGTGGATACGTGCCAGCAGGTGCCGCTCGCACCACTGCAGGCCAGTCTGGCCTGGGCTGAAGTGGCCACGCATCACATAGCCTTCGCCTTCCAGGCGGGCCAGGGCCTGTTCGGCATTACCCGCCGGCTGTGCAAGCGGTTTGACGATCTCGGTCAGGGTCAATGGACCGAAGCCACTGAGCCGTGCGCGCAGCAACTCGACCAGGGCCGTGTCGAGGTCGGGCGGGTCGGCGAAGCCCGGCAACACCGCAACGTCCGGGTGCGAGCGTGCGTCGGGATACAGGATCAGCATTGCCTGCAGGCGCTCGCGGGCGAACCACAGGCGTTGCTCCCCGGCATCCAGATGACAGGCGCGACCTGCCTTGGCCAGTTGCAGCAGCAGTTGCGGCCAGCCGGGATTGCCCTCTACTTCAGGTTGGGTAATGGCGCCCAGGCTCATCAGCGCCTCATGCATTTCGTCGGCGTTGTCCGCCTGCGGCCAGGCCTCGGCCTGCACTGCGGCGATGGCGTCGCCGTCCAGTGCACCCAGGTCGTCGGCGCTGTGCACGTCGTTCCAGCGCCGGTTGAGCACGGCCTGGGTACGCCGCTCTTCAAGCGGCGCGTCGTCGAGGAAGGTGTAGGGCCGGGCGTTGAGGATGGCCGAAGCCAGCGGCGAAGGGGCCGGCAGGTCGCGACTTAGCAGGCGTACCTCGCCATTTTCCATGCGCCGCAGCAACGCCAGCCAGCCCTCGCTGTCCATGGCCTCGTGCAGGCAGTCGTCGAGGGTCTGTTGCACCAGCGGGTGGTCGGGGATCTGCCGCTCGCCGACGATATTCTCCAGGCAGGCGATCTGGTCGGGGAACACGGCGGCCACCAGGTCCTCGCTCTTCATGCGCTGGATCTGCGGCGCCACCTTGCGTCCGCCCACATAGCGCGGCAAGGCCAACGCTACCGCCGCGTTCCAGCGCCAGCGCACGCCGAACAGCGGCGCATCGAGCAGGGCCTGGACCAGGATCGGCTCTGCGGTGCGGCTGTGCAGGTAACGCCATACCTCGTCCAGCGCGAAGCTGTGGCTGGTGGATAGCGACAGCACGATGGCGTCCTCGCTGGCCGCCGCCTGCAACTCGAAATTGAACGTGCGGCAGAAGCGCTTGCGCAGGGCCAGGCCCCAGGCACGGTTGATCCGGCTGCCGTAGGGCGAGTGGATAATCAGCTGGGTGCCGCCGGACTCGTCGAAGAAGCGCTCCATCACCAGCGTCTGCTGCGAGGGCAGGGCGCCCAGTACCTGCCAGGTGCGACCCAGGTAGTCGAGCAGTTGCTCTGCGCAGCCTTCATCCAGGGCGTAGGCCGTTTGCAGCCAGGCGCGCACCTGTTGGCTGTCGCCGGCCTGCAATTGCTGGTCGATCCGCTGCTGCAGGCGGGCCACTGCGGCGGACAGTTCGTCACTGCGACCTGGCGCCTCGCCCAGCCAGAACGGGATGGTCGGCGGCAGGCCGTGGGCGTCCTCGACCCGTACCCGGCCAGGTTCGACCCGTAGTATGCGATAGGAGGCGTTGCCCAGCTGGAAGATATCGCCGGCGATGCTCTCCACGGCGAAGTCTTCGTTGACGCTGCCGATGTTCAGCGCCTGGGGTTCGAGCAGCACCGCATAGTCGGCGGTCTCGGGGATGGTGCCGCCGCTGGTCAGGGCGGTCAGCTGGCTGCCGCGCCGCCCGCGCAGGGTGTGGTTTAGCGCATCACGATGCAGGTAGGCGCTGCGGGTGCCCTGGCGGCCGTTGAAACCCTCGGCGAGCATGCGCAGCAAGGCCTGGTAGTGGCCTTCGTCGAGCTGGCCGTAGGAACTGGCCTGGCGCAACAGGTCGAGCAGCGCCCGTTCGTCCCAGGGCTGGTTGCTGACTTCGGCGACGATCTGCTGGGCCAATACATCCAGTGGCGCCTCGGGGATGTGCAATTCGTCCAGCTCGCCTTGGCGCACGCAGTCGAGCAGGGCGACACATTCGATCAAATCGTCCCGCGAGGTGGGGAACAGGCGCCCCTTGGGCACGCCGTCGACCTGGTGGCCGGAACGCCCGACCCGTTGCAGCAAGGCGGCGATCGAGCCCGGCGAGGCGATCTGGCAGACCAGGTCGACCTCACCGATATCGATGCCCAGCTCCAGTGAGGCGGTGGCCACCAGCACCTGCAGTTCGCCGCCCTTGAGGCGCTGCTCGGCGGCCAGGCGATGTTCCTTGGCCAGGCTGCCGTGGTGCGCGGCCACGGCGTGGTTGCCCAGGCGCTCGCCAAGGTGGCGGGTCAGGCGCTCGGCCAGGCGCCGGGTGTTGACGAATACCAGGGTGGTGCGGTGCTCGCGGGCGAGGCTGGCGAGGCGGTCGTAGACCAGCTCCCAGACATCCGTGGCCATCACCGCGCCCAGCGGCACGGGTGGCACTTCCAGGGCCAGGTCACGATGGCGGGCATGGCCGATATCGACGATGGCGCAGGGGCGTTCATGCCCGACCAGGAACCGCGCCACCCGCTCTACCGGGCGCTGGGTGGCGGACAGGCCGATGCGTCGCAGCGGTCGGCCGGCCAGGGCCTGCAGACGCTCGAGGGTCAGCGCCAGGTGGCAGCCGCGCTTGTTGCCGGCCAGCGCGTGGATCTCGTCGACGATGACCGTGTGCACGTTGGCCAACCCCTCGCGGCCCGAGGCCGAGCCCATCAGCACGTAGAGCGATTCCGGCGTGGTCACCAGGATATGCGGCGCCAGCTTGCGCATGGCCGCGCGCTCCTTCTGCGGGGTGTCGCCGGTACGTACGGCGGTTGTGATGCGCGGGGCCTTCAGGCCAAGCTGTTCGAGCTGCCGGCCGATGCCTTCGAGCGGCGCGTCGAGGTTCAGGCGGATGTCGTTGGACAGCGCCTTGAGTGGCGAGACGTAGACGACCTGGGTCTGTGCTGGCAGTTCGCCGTTGTGCGCCAGGCCTTGGCGAAACAGCTCATCGAGCACGGCGAGGAAGGCGCTGAGGGTCTTGCCCGAGCCAGTCGGCGCGGCCAGCAGCATCGACTGGCCAGCGTGGATCAGCGGCCAGGCGCCGGCCTGGGCCTCGGTGACCGTGGCGAAGCGCTGGCGGAACCAGGTGGCGACGGCGGGGTGGAACAGGCCGAGCACCGGGTGTTGGTGGGCGGGGAGGTTCATGGGTTGGTTATGGCGGGTTGCCAGCGGATTGGCAAGGGGCCGTTCGTCCGGGAGGCCTATCGCGGGGCAAGCCCGCTCCCACGCGTACTCGGCAGGGCTCTGGTGGGAGCGGGCTTGCCCCGCGATAGGGCCTTGTCAGGTATCCTGCGCCCCTTCATTCGCTCGTGAGTCCACCATGCCCAACATTATCCGCATCGCCGCCGCCCTGCTCATCGACGCGCAAGGCCGCACCCTGCTGGTACGCAAGCGCGGCACCCAGGCGTTCATGCAGCCTGGCGGCAAGATCGATGCAGGCGAATCGCCGGCCCAGGCGCTGGTACGCGAGCTGCACGAGGAGTTGGGCCTGCGCGTCGACCCGGTCCAGGCCATTCACCTGGGCCGTTTCAGCGCCCCGGCCGCCAACGAACCGGGCTTCGAGGTGCAGGCCGAGTTGTTTCGCGTCCAATGCACCGCGACGGTAAACCCGGCGGCGGAAATCGAAGAGGTGACCTGGCTGTCCGCCGACCAGGCGCCGGACCTGGATCTGGCCCCCCTGACTCGCGACCTGATCCTGCCGCTGTGGCGCGAAGGCCTCAACGCACCGCGCTGACCCCGTCCAGGGTGGCGAACGAGGTGTCCTTGGCGGTCAGCAGGAAGTCGCGCATGTACGGTGCATCGAGCATGTCGGTGCGCACCGCGGCGTAGAGCGTGGCGAACAGCCCTTTCTCGCCCAGGCGCTTGCCCTTCACGTAGCCCCGCGAGCTGTATTCGTGCAGCGCCCAGTGCGGCATGCCGCACACACCGCGACCGCTGGCTACCAGTTGCATCATCATCACCGTCAGCTCCGAGGTGCGCACCGCCGCCGGCTCGATGTCGGCCGGCTCCAGGAAGCGGGTGAAGATGTCCAGGCGGTCGCGTTCCACCGGGTAGGTGATCAGGGTCTGGTCGAGCAGATCCTGGGGCACGATATAGGGCTTGCTCGCCAGCGCATGCTGGTTGGCCACGGCGAGCATGGCCTCGTAGGTGAACAGCGGTACGTAGGTGATGCCGGCCAGGTCCACCGGGTCGGAGGTCACCACCAGGTCCAGGTCGCCGCGGGCCAGGGCCGGCAGCGGGGCGAAGGCGAAGCCCGAGGCCAGGTCCAGCTCCACTTCCGGCCAGGCATCGCGGAACTGATCGATGGTCGGCATCAGCCACTGGAAGCAGCTGTGGCACTCGATGGCCATGTGCAGGCGTCCGGCGGTACCGCCGGCCAGGCGGGCAATGTCGCGCTCGGCGCCGCGCAGCAGCGGTAGGGTGGCATCGGCCAGTTGCAGCAGGCGCAGGCCGGCGCTGGTGAAGCGGATGGGCTTGGTCTTGCGCACGAACAGCGGCAGGCCCAGGCGCTCCTCCAGCTCCTTGAACTGGTGCGACAGCGCCGACTGGGTCAGGTGCAGGCGCTCGGCGGCCTCCACCAGGCTGTCTGCTTCGCGTAGGGCATGAAGGGTTTTCAGGTGGCGGATTTCCAGCACGACGGCTCCGTGAGCATTCTTTGAGCTAAAACGAGATTGCGTTGAGTTTCCCTCATGTTGCCATGTGCTGTCGATAACAGGATGCACACGACCGCTCGGCAAGGTTCACGAAACTGTCACGGTTTTGTGGCAGCGCGCCCGAACGGATTTCATCAGACTCGCGCTCTACTGGGGATCTGCATTCTGGTGTTTCTTTCATGCGGGCTTTACTACTTTTCTTCTTGCTGCTGGTCAGCGTGCCGGCGAGTTTCGCCGAGGGTCGCTGCGACGTCCATGTGCCGGTGCAACGGGCCGAGCTGGGTGAGCTGAGCCTGGTCTACCAGAGTGTCGGTGCGCCCCGCGATCCGGCGCTGTTGCTGGTCATGGGCCTGGGCGGGCAGCTGATTCACTGGCCGGACGACGTGGTCGAGGCCCTGTGCCGCCAGGGTTTCAGGGTGATCCGCTACGACAACCGCGATGTCGGCCTGTCGCGCTGGAACCAGCTGCCGGCCTCGGCCAACCTGACCGTCGAACTGTTGCGCTACAAGCTGGGTCTGCCGGTGTCGGCGCCTTATACCCTCGCCGACATGGCCGGTGACGGTCTGCGCCTGATGGATGCCCTGGGGATCCGCCAGTTCCATGTGCTGGGGGTGAGCATGGGTGGCATGATTGCCCAGCACCTGGCGGCCATGGCCCCGGAGCGGGTGAGCAGCCTGACCTTGGTGATGTCCAGTTCGGGCGCCGCCGGCCTGCCGGCGCCGGATCCGGCGCTGGTGCAGTTGCTGGCGCGGCGCAGCGCACCGAGCCGCGAGGTGGCCATCGAACAGCAGGCCGACCTGCTGGCGGCGCTGGGCAGCCCCGAGGTGCGCGACGACCGGACTGCGCTGCTCGAACAAGCCGCCGTGGCTTACGACCGGGCGTTCAATCCGGAAGGGGTCAAGCGCCAGATCATGGCGATCCTTGCCGAACCCAGTCGGGTCGAGCTGCTCAACCAGCTGCGGCTGCCGACGCTGGTGGTGCATGGCACTGCCGATCCGTTGCTGCCGGTGATGCACGGGGTGCATCTGGCTGCGCATATCCAGGGCAGCCAGTTGCGGCTGATTCCGGGGCTGGCGCATCGTTTCCAGGAGCCGTTCAAGGCACCGTTGCTGGGGGCGGTTTTACCCTACCTGCAGGCGCATCGGCAGGATGTCACGCATATCGCCCGGCTCTAGAACCCATCGCGGGGCAAGCCCGCTCCCACGATAGCCCAGCGCACCATTCGTGGGAGCGGGCTTGCCCCGCGATTCGTTCAATGCATCCGCACCCAAACGCTTACCAGCACCGTCGCCGCCACCAGCCAGGCCACCGTGGCCACGGCTAGCGACGCCTCCAGGCGCAGGCGGTCGACCAGCACGTACAAGGTCGCCAGGTACACGAAGTACGGAATGATCGACCACATCCCGAACAGGATGGTGGTCTTCAGGTCTTCCAGCGACCGCCCCTTGCCGACAATGTAGTGGGCGATCAGGGCAAAGGTGGGAAACAGCGGCACCAGGCCGGCAATGTAGTAGTTGCGGGTCTTCGACAGGATTGCCAGGAGCACCACCACGCCGGCGCCCAGGGCCGCTTTGAATACCAGGTCCACGTTGAACTTCCAGGGTCAGGTTGCCGATCAGCCGAGGCCGTACTTCTTCACTTTGTCGAATAGCGTGGTCTTGGCCATGCCCAGCTCCTGGCTGGCCTGGCTGAGGTTGCCGCCGGTGCGCTGCAAAGCGTCGCTGAGCAGGTTGCGTTCGAATGCTTCGACCGCCTCGGCAAAACCCAGGCCCTGGCTGGCGCCACCACTGGGGCCCTTCTTGAACGCGGGCAGGCCCAGGGCATGGCGCTCGGCGACGTTGCGCAGCTCGCGCACGTTGCCCGGCCAGTCGTGGGCCATCAGCCGCGACAGGGTCTGGCTGTCCAGCTCCGGCGCCTCGCGGTCGAAGCGCAGGGCCGATTGCTGCAGGAAATGCTCGAACAGTTGCAGGATATCTTCGCGGCGCTCGCGCAGCGGTGACAGCTCCAGGGTGACCACGTTGAGGCGGTAGTACAGGTCGCTGCGGAACTGGCCGCTCTGGCCCAGGGTGGCGAGGTCGGACTTGGTCGCGGCGATCACCCGGCAGTCCACCGGGATGCTCTGGTTCGAGCCCAGGCGTTCCAGGGTGCGCTCCTGCAGCACGCGCAGCAGCTTGATCTGCAGGTTGAGCGGCATGCTCTCGACCTCGTCGAGGAACAGCGTGCCGCCGTTGGCGTGCTCGATCTTGCCGATGCGCCGCTTGCCGGCGCCGGTGAAGGCATTGGCCTCGTGGCCGAAGATCTCGCTTTCGAACAGGTTCTCCGGCAGGCCGCCACAGTTCAGCGCCACGAACGGCTGGCCCTGGCGTCGGCTGAAGTCGTGCAGGCAGCGGGCCACCAGTTCCTTGCCGGTGCCGGTCTCGCCTTCGATCAGTACGTTGGCCGAGGTGTCGGCGACGTTGGCGATCAGTTCGCGCAGCTGCTCCATGGCCGGCGAACGGCCGATGATGCGCCCTTCAAGACTGCTCTGCTCGGCCAGCTGGCGGCGCAGGGCGAACACCTCGCGGGACAGGCCGCGCTGTTCCAGTGCCCGGCGCACCACCTCGACCAGGCGCTCCGGCGAGAAGGGTTTTTCCATGAAGTCGTAGGCGCCGTTGCGCATGGCGCCGACTGCCATGTCGATGTCGCCGTGGCCGGTAATCAGCACCACCGGCAGGCTGCGATCGCGGGCCTTGAGGCGGTTGAGCAGTTCCAGGCCATCGATGCCCGGCAGGCGGATATCGCTGACGACGATACCGGCAAAGTCATCGCCGATGCGTTCCAGGGCCTGCTCGGCGCTGCCGACGCCTTCGCAGGCAATGTCTTCCAGGGCCAGCGCCTGCTGGCAGCCGAGCAGCACGTGCGGGTCGTCTTCGACGATCAGGACGGTGAGAGGTGCTTGTTTCATAGAGGCTCAGCCAATTCGCTAGGGGGCGTGACCAGGGGCAGGGCAAGCACGAACGCGGTGCCGCCACCGGCAGGGTGTTCGACGCTCAGTGTACCCTTGGCGGCGGTGGCCAGGCTCGCCGACAGGGTCAGGCCCAGGCCCAGGCCATGCTCGCCCGGTTTGGTGGTGAAGAAGGGTTCGAACAGGTGCTTGCGTGCCTCGGCATCGATGCCGTGGCCGTTGTCGAGCACCCGCAGGCGGTACTTGTCGCCCTGGACTTCGCCTTCCAGCCACAGTTGCGGCAGGGGTTGGGTGGCCATGGCGTCGAGGGCGTTGCCGATCAGATTGACCAGGATCTGTTCCAGACGGGTCTGGTCGATGGCCAGCAGCTGGTCGTCGAACTGCCGGTGCAGTTGCAGGTGACAGGCGCTGATGCGGTTGGCCAGCACCTGCAGAGTGGCTTCGACGGCCTTTTCCAGCGAAGCCTGGCCGCTGTCGTCGCCACGACGGGCAAACGAGCGCAGGCTGGCGGTGATGCGGCCCATGCGGTCGATCAGGTCGTTCATGGTGCGCAGGTTGGCGCTGGCGGTTTCCAGCGCGCCGCGCTCAAGGAAGCGCACGGTGTTGCCGGACAGGGTGCGCAGGGCCGCCAAGGGTTGATTGAGTTCATGGGCGATGCTGGTGGACATCTGCCCGATGGCCGCCAGCTTGCCGGCCTGGACCAGTTCGTCCTGGGCGTGGCGCAGGGTCTGCTCGGCGTGGCGCCGTTCGCGGATCTGGCCCTTGAGCCGTTCGTTGCTGGCGCGCAGGTCGGCGGTGCGCTCGGTGATCTTGCGTTCCAGCTGGCTGTTGGCTTCTTCCAGCGCCTCGCGGGCGGCCAGGCGGGTGGCGATCACCTTGCGCCGCTCGTTCCAGGCGATGGCCAGGATCGCCAGCAGGGCGAAGGCCACGCCCACCAGGATGCCCTGCATCATCGATTCACGGCGCAGGTCCTGCAGCGGGGTGAGCAGGGTGAAATGCCAGGGGGTGTCGACCAGGCGGCGGGTCTGGGCCAGGTAGGACACCTCTCGCTGCTTGCCCTGGTCGGTCTCGCTGTTGGCCGGGAAGGTGAGCTTCTCCACGCCGTCGGCCAGGGTTTCGCGGGCCAGCGGTTGCAGTTCGTTGAGCGGCCACCAGTAGTACTGCAGGCTGCGCGCCAGGCGCTCCTTGATCTGCGGCGTCAACGGGCGTACCGATTTCAGGCGCCGGGCCGGGTCGCTGGAGAGGATGATGATGCCGTTCTCGTCGCTGACGAAGGCCTCCAGGCGGGCGCGCTGCCAGCGCTCCTCGAGGGTGTCCAGGCGCACCTTGATCACCGCCACGCCGATGATCTTGCCGTGCTCCTCCAGCCCGTGGGCCAGGTAGTAGCCGGCCTCGCCAGTAGTGCTGCCGATGCCGTAGAAGCGCCCCGGCTCGCCGCGCACGGCGACCTGGAAGTAGGCGCGAAACGCCAGGTCCTCGCCGAGGAAGGAGTCGGCGTCGCGCCAGTTGCTGGTGGCCTGGACCCGGCCGTTGGTGTCGAGGACGAAGATCGCCCGGCTGCGGCTGCGTCGGTTCAGGCCTTCGAGGTATTCGTTGACGGCCTGGCGATCACCAGCCTCGGGGTCGGTGAGCAGGCGCGAGACGCTGTCTTCCAGCTCCAGCAGGCTGGGCAGGTAGGTGTACTTGCTGATTTCGCTCTCGACGGTACGCGCGTGCAGTTCCAGCTGGCGCTCGCCGTTCTCGCTGAGGGTGCGGATGCCGTTGCTCTCGCTGATCAGGAAGCCGGCAAAGCCCAGCCCGACCATCAGCAGGATGACCAGGGGCGGGACGAGCAGTTGGCGGATCAGACGGGATTTCACGGCAGGCTGGGCAGGGCGAAGGAGCGAGGGGTCGCATTTCATCACAGTGGCCTTGTCACGACCAGCTTGCGCTGCCCGGCGAAGGGCCGGGCAGCGTCACTGAGGCGGACTTAGTGTTGCAGGATCTTGCTGAGGAAGTGCTGGGTGCGTTGGTCGCGGGCGCCCTGGTCGCCGAAGAACTCTTCCTTGGTGCAGTCTTCGATGATGCTGCCCTTGTCCATGAAGATGACCCGGTTGGCCACCTTGCGCGCAAAGCCCATTTCGTGGGTCACGCACATCATGGTCATGCCTTCGTGGGCCAGTTGCACCATTACATCGAGCACTTCGCTGACCATTTCCGGGTCCAGTGCCGAGGTGGGTTCGTCGAACAGCATGACGATCGGGTCCATCGACAGGGCACGGGCGATGGCCACGCGCTGCTGCTGGCCGCCGGAGAGCTGGCCGGGGTGTTTGTGGGCATGGGCCGACAGTCCCACGCGCTCAAGCAGTGCCAGGCCTTTCTTGGTGGCTTCTTCCTTGCTGCGGCCGAGCACCTTGATCTGGGCGATGGTCAGGTTCTCGGTGATGGTCAGGTGCGGGAACAGCTCGAAGTGCTGGAACACCATGCCGACCCGCGAGCGCAGCTTGGGCAGGTTGGTCTTCGGGTCGGCGATGGAGGTGCCGTCGACCACGATGTCGCCTTTCTGGAACGGTTCCAGCGCGTTGACGCACTTGATCAGGGTCGACTTGCCCGAGCCGGACGGGCCGCAGACCACCACCACTTCACCCTTCTTGACCTCGGTGCTGCAGTCGGTCAGTACCTGGAAGTCGCCGTACCACTTGTTAACGTTCTTGATGGAAATCATACGGTGATCCTTTTTTGCAGGCGCTTGACCAGCCACGAAGCGGAGAAGCTGATGAGGAAGTAGACGACACCGGCGAAGATCAGGAACTCGTGGGAGCGTCCGATGATGTCGCCGTTGGAGCGGGCCGAGTTGAGGAAGTCGATCAGGCCGACGGTGTAGACCAGCGAGGTGTCCTGGAACAGGATGATGCTCTGTTGCAGCAGCAGCGGGGTCATCTTGCGAAACGCCTGGGGCAGGATGATCAGGCGCATGCACTGGCCGTAGCTCATGCCCAGCGCCTGCGCGGCGCCCATCTGGCCCTTGGAGATCGACTGCACGCCGGCGCGGACGATTTCGCAGAAGTAGGCCGCCTCGAACATCATGAACGCCACGACGCAGGAGGTGAACGCACCCACCGGGGTGTCTTCACCGGTGATCCAGCGCAGCACGAACGGCACCGCCAGGTAGAACCAGGTGATCACCAGCAGCAGCGGGATGGAGCGGAAGTAGTTGACGTAGGCGCCGGCGACATTGGCCAGCAGCTTGTTCGACGACAGGCGCATCAGGGCGAGGATGGTACCCAGGGCAATGCCGCCGACCACGCCCATGACCATCAGTTGCAGGGTCAGGACCATGCCGTCCCAGAGGGCGGGCAGGGCCGGGATGATTTCACTGAAATCCATGTCCATTTACTTGCCTCCCACGGAAATCAGGCCCGGTACCGCGACTTTCTTCTCGACCATGCGCATGAGCAGCATCAGGCCCATGTTCAGGGTGAAGTAGATCAGGGTGGCCAGGGTGAATGCTTCGAACAGGTTCGCGGAGAACTCGGCGGTCTGCTTGGTCTGCGCCAGCAGCTCCATCAAGCCGATCAGCGAGGCCACCGAGGAGTTCTTGAACACGTTCAAGAATTCCGAGGTGAGCGGCGGAATGATGATCCGGTAGGCCTGTGGCAGCAGCACGTTCATGTAGATCTGCGACAGGCTGAAGCCCATCGCGCGCCCGGCCGACTCCTGGCCGCGGGGCAGCGCCTGGATGCCGGTGCGCACCTGCTCGCAGACACGGGCGGCGGTGAACAGGCCCAGGCAGATGACCACGCTGATCAGCGCCGAGGTGGTCGGGTTGAGGTCCTGCTTGAACCACTCCTGCAGGCCTTCGGGCAGCAGGTCCGGTACCAGGAAGTACCAGATGAACAGCTGCACCAGCAGCGGCACGTTGCGGAACAGCTCGACGTAGGCGGTGGCAATCCCCGACACCAGGCGGTTTGGCACGGTACGCATCACGCCGAGCAGCGAGCCCAGCAGCAAGGCGATGATCCAGGCGGAAATGGCGATGGCGATGGTCCAGCCCAGACCGGTGACGTACCAGTCCAGATAGGTTTCGCTGCCCACGCCGGTGGACTTGAAGAACACGCCCCAGTCCCAGTTGTAATTCATCGGGATTTCCCCTCAGACGGTTGTTTCACGGGCACCTCGATACATCCGGGGGCGTTCGACGCCCTCGGATGTAAAGGTTAGACACTAACTAAGTGGCCTGTTGGATGGATTCGCGCGGATGCGCTTCAGGCCACTATTTGCCGGAGGTCAGGACTTCTTCTCGTCCGCCGCCTTGTCGGTCGGCTCATTGATCAGCTTCTTCAGCTCGTCGCTCATCGGGAACTGCAGGTTCAGGCCCTTTGGCGGAATCGGCTGCTGGAACCACTTGTCGTAGCTCTTGTTGACTTCACCCGACTTGAAGTAGGCGACGATGGCTTCGTCGACCGCTTTCTTGAAGGCCGGATCGTCCTTGCGCACCATGCAGCCGTAGATTTCGTAAGACTGTGGCGTGCCGGTGATGACCCAGTTGGCAGGCTTCTTGGCCTTGGCCATTTCACCGGCCAGCAGGGCGTCGTCCATCATGAAGGCCACGGCGCGGCCGCTTTCGAGCATGTTGAAGGCTTCACCGTGGTCCTTGGCGGAGATCACGTTCATCTTCATCTGCTTGTCGGCGTTCATCGCCTTGAGGATGCGCTCGGAGGTGGTGCCGGCGGTGGTCACCACGTTCTTGCCGGCCAGGTCGGCAAAGTCTTTATAGGAGGGCTGGCCATCCTTGACCTTGGTCAGCAGGCGGGTGCCGACTTCGAAGATGCCCACCGAGAAGCCGACCTGCTGCTGGCGCTCGACGTTGTTGGTGGTGGAGCCGCACTCCAGGTCCACGGTGCCGTTCTGCACCAGCGGGATGCGGGTCTGCGAGGTAACCAGGTTGTACTTGACCTTGATGTCGGTGCCCAGTTGCTTCTTCAGAGCTTCGACAACGGCTAGCTGGATGTCATGGGAGTAGCCCACCGGTTCCGGTTTGCCGGCCAGGTAGGAGAACGGGATGGAGGAGTCGCGATGGCCCAGGGTGATGGTGCCGGAGTCCTTGATCTTCTTCAGAGTACCGGTGAGCTCTTCGGCCATGACCGGCGATGCGATGACAGCGGCCGCGATGGCGGCGCCCAGCAATTGACGAACGATGCGCATCAAATTTTCCTCGACGTGTTTGTTTTTTTTATGGAGCCGTTGGCGGACTCTTTCGTTCAACGAATACAGCATGAAGCGTGGTGCATTCGGCGTTCAAGTGTAGAGCATGAGTCGTGCCAAGCCCCAACCTTGATCATAACGCCGTGAAAATGCTGGGGATGACTCTTTGTTGAAGGTTTTTGGATGTCATTTGATGTCCGTCAAACCGAACGCATGGTGCCATGCTGTTCGGAAATCCGAATGAAGACATGTAGCTATCTACCGACATGGCTTGGCGGGTCGCGGGTCAACTGTGGCTTTTCCCATCAGGAGAAGCTGGATGAGTTTTCACGAGATTGCCCCCGATTCCATCGATGCGCTGATTGCCAAGCGTTTGCCGGCTTGGTTGCAAACCGCCGCGGTCGACCGCTTGCAGGCGCTACACCGTGCGCTCAAGGCACAGCAGAAAAGTGCCGAGAAGATGCGTGAACTGCTGGCACCTGTGTCGGCACTTGATGCTTTTGCCGAGCCCTTGCTCAGGCAGGCACTGCACCAGCAGTTCAAGCTCGACGTTGACGTGCGCAACAGCACTGTGAAGATCGTGCAGGAGATCTATCATCCGGTGCCGCTGAACTCGGCGCCGAAGCTATGGGACCGGCGCACGTCCAGCAGGGAGCTGTTGACTGCGGCACTGCATAACTACACCGAGGATGAAACCACGCCTGGCGAACTGACCGTGGCTACGGTGCTGGATGCCGATAAAAAACGGCTGAATATCGGTTTCACCCAGTTCGCGAAACTTTGCCGCAGTCTCGACCTGGGCGGTCAGTATCAGACATTGCTCAAGGCGCACCTGCGACCGAGCGATTTGCTGGAGAAGGAGGCCGTTCATGCGCAGGTCAAAGAGGACCTTCGGGCACGCATGGAGGTTGCCGTGCGCCGGGCCATTCTCGAAGGGCATATCGATGAGCGCGCCTACCTGCAACTGCTGCCATTGTGTGCGCCTGCGCCGATCGTTCCGGGCGATCCGGCCGTATTGACCTGCCGTCAGTTGCACCTGCTGGGCAAGCGCGTGGAGGGCGTGGTGACCGTGGAAGTCCGGGAGCACGCCTTGGGGGCTGTCACGGGCATTCTCAGCTGGATTCCGGGCGATCCGATCCAGCCCGTCCAGCATCATGCCTCCTGGTCTGCGTTGTACCAGACGCTGGCCAGGCGCATGCGGCAATCACCTTATGTCGACTTTTTCATGCGTTTCGTCCGTGAGCGGGACAGGCCGGTGTTCGCCACTGTCCTGAAAAAGCTGCTCAAGGAGACGGACAGCTCCCGGGATATCGAACTGGATGGACGTCATCTGGACTTCGAAGGCACGTTGATTGCCTACCTGGGTAAGTTGCGTATCGAGAAAATCCTGGATGACGCGCGTGTGCTTGCGGTGCCCACCGCTGAAGCAGATGCCGACGCGTGTCGCGAGCGATTCGACCGTTACCTGGAAGCTGGGCTTACCCTGCTCAATCTGGCGGCCTTCTTCGTGCCACTGCTTGGCGAGGTCATGCTGGGGGTGGCCGCCGTCCAGATTGCCAATGAGGTCTACGAGGGCTACGAGGACTGGGCAATAGGTGATCGTCAGTCCGCCTTGCAGCATATGTTCGGGGTGGCAGAGAACCTTGCGGTGGCTGCCATCCTCGCCACGGGGGGAATGGCGACCGGGAAGGTGCTGGAGCGTTCGCTGGCGGTAGACAACCTGGTACCGATAGTCGATGACGCAGGGCAGACCAAGCTGTTCAGGAACTCAATGGAACCACATGAATGGTCCGGCGCAGGCCTGTTGATGCGTCGGCTTGGCCGAGAACTGAGTAACATGACCGATGAGCAGGCCCTGTGGCTGGCCGAAGGTACCGGTTTTGGCGAGGAGCACCTGCGTCGATTGCATGTACAGCAGGCGTCGCCCCCAGCCCGGTTACTCGATGCCTGGGAGCGCTACCAGCTGCACGAGCAGTTTCCTGCGTTGCGTGGCGAAGCCTTTGAGGCCGAGGTGCGATCCAGGCAAGGCACCGAGACACCAGAAGCGTTGCTGCTGAGGCGGGATTTCCCGGGATTGAGCCATCGGGGCGCGCGGGAAATCATCGAACAGGCCAATGGGCGGCAGCTCGCAGAGATGCTCGATAAGCAGCGCATTCCGCTGGAGCTTGCCGAGCACGCGCACTGGTTTCTGCGTGACAGTCGGTTGGATCGGGCTTGCGCTGGCTTGCGCCAGGCAAGTGCGGTGAATCTTGACAGTGAGCGTCTGGCCCTAGGGTTGATCGACCAGCAAGCGCCGTGGGCTGAGAACCTGCGTCTTGAATTACGTGACGGTTCTCATGAAGGCACGTTGCGCACACAGGTAGGCAGTGAGGAAGCCGCGGATATTCGCTATATCGTTCGCGGCACCCAGGGTTATCAGGCCCGGGATGGCAACGGCATCCCGTTACCGCAGGCAACGGAGCAGGACAGTCTGATCCAGGCGATAGGCCTGCATCTGCAACCGTCGCAGAAACTGTTGTTGGGTGATGCTTCGCTGGACGAAAAGGCGTTGACCGACAAGTTGGCCGCATTGGCTGCCAACCAGCGCGAGCAGGTGGCTACATTGATCAGGCAGGCGCCGGTCGGAGAGGGTATCCGTCCACTGGCCCGTTTCGCCGACGGCCGCCTGGGATATCCATTATGTGGCCGTACTCCAGGTGGCCGACAGGCGAGTCGACGGGGGATTCATCAGATCTATCCGACCCTCGGCGAGGATGAGCTGGAAAACTATCTGCTGGACCTGGTCTCCAGGCATGTCGATCCATGGGTGCACTACAACCAGTTGAAACATCAGTTGAGCCGCCTGCGCGAAGGCTTGCAGAGCTGGTGCCGCGCAGGCGGCGGCATACTCGCCAAGCTCAGGCGCCGGCGTGTGGCCACCGTCATGCGTCGTTGCTGGCGCCGCAAGAGCCGAGTCCTGGGCGATGGTGGCCATTGGCTGATGGTCCGTGGCGAGCAGGTCGGCAGCCTGCCGAGCCTGCCCGCGGGCATCAGCTATGGTCATGTGACCCGTCTGACCCTGCGCGACATGGACCTTGCCAACGTCGATGCGGACTTCCTATCACGTTTCACCGGGCTGGTGGAACTCGACCTGCGGGAAAACAGGCTGACCCAGGTGCCGGCAGGCATCGAGCGCCTTACTTCGCTGCGCTACCTGCGCCTTGGGTACAACCAGATCGCCATGGACAGTGCCGGCAACCAGCGCCTGCTGGCGTTGGTCAATCTGCGAGAACTCGACCTGGGCCATAACCCGCTCGGTCAGGCCCCGGATGTGAATGGGCTGCGACACCTGCGTCGGTTATCGCTGCATTCGGGCGAGATCGCCAGGTTGCCCGAGCGGGTTCAGCAGTTGCCCTGGCAGGGGGTGGTCGACCTGCGCAACAACAGCATCCAGCATGTGCGTCAGGATTTGCACAACCTGCAGCTGCGCCTGCAGCGGATGGTCCTGCACGACAATCCGCTGGATGAAGCCAGCCAGGCGTTGGTGAACCTGGCGTCCCGTGAGCCGATCAATCGCAACCCCATCGAGCACCAGCTGATCGATCAGGCGGCTCGGGAGCTGTGGTTGGCCGGCAGCTCGGGCAAGCTGCGTAGTCGGCGTGAAGCCCAGTGGCTGAGATTGCGCGAGGAACCTGAATCAACGGCGCTGTTCCAGTTCTTTGCCGATTTTGCCCGGACCGAGGATTTTCGCGAGCATGACGATTTCTATCGCAGGCGCATCTGGCGAATGATCGAGGCGTGCGAGCAGAACACCGAGCTGCGTGCAGTGATGTTCGCCCAGGCTGGCGGGGAGCGTGCCTGCGAGGATCGATTGTTGCTGATCCTCAGCGAACTGGAGGTCACGTTGTACGTGGAGCGTGCTTCGGCGGGAACGCGCCTGGTCGAGCGTGAGGAGGCCTTGCTGAAGGCCGGCCGGGCGTTGTATCGGCTGGATGAGGTCAATACGCTGGCTGCGCGCAAGGTGCGGGAGCTCGAGCGTAGAGGTGGGGAGGTGGACCCGATCGAAGTCTATATGGCCTATCGGACGCATCTGGCCGAGCCGCTGGGCCTTCCTGCCCAGCCTGACGGCATGTACTACCTGATGGATGCCAGGGTGTCGCCGGGTGACCTGATCACGGCCAGGCTTCAGGTCCTGCGGGAGGAGACGCCGCAACGGCTGAGCGAGGCGCTGGCACAACGCCCGTTTTGGGACAGCTTTGTGCATGCGCGCTACCCGGAGAGGGTCGATGCCTTGGTCTCTGCCCTCGATGAGCAATTGACACAGGCCGCGTCGCTGTCCGAGCAGATGTACCTGG
The DNA here is from genome assembly GCF_057284075.1 of Pseudomonas sp. TE31087. Lineage (NCBI taxonomy): Bacteria > Pseudomonadati > Pseudomonadota > Gammaproteobacteria > Pseudomonadales > Pseudomonadaceae > Pseudomonas > Pseudomonas sp. TE31087. The sequence goes on along the minus strand of NZ_JBXVNN010000001.1, from coordinate 2,950,535 downwards.
TTCGATCCGAGGCCCTGAGGGTGAAGTACGAAGCCTCGCTGCAGGCGCTGCGCCTGAGTCTGGCGCAGGAGGCGTACGCCCGCCTCCTGCCGGCTGTGCCTGTCGCCGAGGCGTGATCAGGCAGCCTGGACGCGAGCCTGGTTCTGTAGCAGGTACTCCTCGAGTGCCTGCTGCTCGGCGGCAGAGGTGAACAGGCCGAGTTTGGTCCGGCGCCAGAGGATGTCGGCGGCATCGACCGCCCATTCCTGTTCGCGCAAGTAGTCCACTTCACGGCTGAACAGCCCGCCGCCAATGGATTGCCCCAGGCCTTCTGGACCTTCCACGCCCTCGAGCAGGCGCCATACGCGGCTGCCGTAGGTGACGGCCCAACGCTTGGCGATGTCCACCGGCAACCAGTCATGGCGTGCCAGCACGGCATCGACCAGCGCCTGTACGGTGGTCATGCTCTCGCCGCCCGGCAGCGGTGCGCCGGCGGTCCAGCTGCCACGCATCTGGGTGAAGAACGGTTGCAGTTCGGCCATGGCCGACTCGGCCAGCTTGCGGTAGGTGGTCAGCTTGCCGCCGAACACCGACAGCAGCGGCGCCTCGCCCTCGGCAGCGGACAACGCGAGGGTGTAGTCGCGGGTGACGGCCGACGGGTTGTCCGACTCGTCGTTGCACAGCGGACGTACGCCGGAATAGGTGTGCAGGATATCGGCGTGGCTGAGCTGGTGGTTGAAGTGCTCGTTGACCACCTTGAGCAGGTAGTCGGTTTCCTGTTCGGTGATCGCCACTTTGGCCGGGTCGCCACTGTACTCGCGATCGGTGGTGCCGATCAGGGTGAAGCGGTCCAGGTAAGGGATGCAGAAGACGATGCGCTGGTCTTCGTTCTGCAGGATATAGGCGTGCTCGCCTTCGTACAGGCGCGGCACGATCAGGTGGCTGCCCTGGATCAGACGGATGCCGTATGGCGCGTCGAGCTTGAGGTCGTCCTTGATGAAGCTGGCGACCCAGGGGCCGGCCGCGTTCACCAGTGCCCGGGCGCGGATGTTCTGCAGGCTGCCGTCGGCATGCTGCAGTTCCACCTGCCACAGGCCATCGACGCGCTCGGCGCGCAGGCAGCGGGTGCGGGTGTGGATGTGCGCGCCCTTTTCCCGGGCGGCCATGGCGTTGACTACCACCAGGCGAGCATCGTCCACCGCACAGTCGGCGTATTCGAAGCCGCGGGTAATGGTCGGCTTGAGCGGGTAGCCCGGGCCGAAGCGCAGGCCGCGCGAGGCGCCCAGACGCTTGCGCTTGCCCAGGTGGTCATAGAGGAACAGGCCAGCGCGGATCATCCACGCCGGGCGCAGGTGCGGGCGATGGGGCAGCACGAAGCGCATGGGCTTGACGATATGCGGCGCCTTGGCCAGCAACACTTCGCGTTCGGCCAGCGCTTCGCGCACCAGGCGGAACTCGTAGTGCTCCAGGTAGCGCAGGCCGCCGTGGATCAGCTTGCTGCTGGCCGAGGAGGTGTGTTGTGCCAGGTCGTCCTTTTCACAAAGGAACACCTTCAGGCCGCGCCCGGCGGCATCGGCAGCGATACCGACGCCATTGATGCCACCGCCGATCACGGCGAGGTCGTAGCAGTCCTGGAGTGGTGGCTGGGACGAAACGGGCTGGGACACGGGCAAGGCCTCCTGGGGCTGTTCACATCGAATATGAACATTGATGTTCGTTTTCGAAAATACTAGCGCAATGAACAGGCGGCTGCCAGTCAGTCTTTATAGAAAAAACTGATCGGATGACAGGGAAATGAACATTTGTGAAAAAGGTGGGGTGAACGGTTGGAGATTTTCAGGGGTGTCGAGATCGAGCGCCGCCCGGGCGGCGCATCGCGGGACAAGCCCACAGGCGTAGCGCGTGGCTTGAGGGCCGCACGGTCGCTGTGGGAGCGGCTTCAGCCGCGAACACCGGCATAGCCGGTGCCAGGCACCGCGTCGCCTGCTTCGCGGGTAAACCCGCTCCCACAGGGATCGCGCCAGATTCTAAAAATTGAGCAAGACAGTTGCTCCCACATCTGTTTCGGGCCAGTTATGTCTGCGCCGCCGCGGCTGTATGCCTAGTTTGTACGACGCGGTTTCAGCGTGGGCACCACTGCCGCTCCACCTGTCTCAAGATGTGCACCAAGGCGAACAGCTATAACGTCACAGGACAGACTGGCCCGAAACAGATGTGGGAGCGGGCTTGTCCCGCGATGCGCCGCGCGGGCGGCGCTCGATCTCACAGGCAATACAAGGGGTGAGGCCTGCGCCCTTTGGCCTCCCACGCCCTCTGCCTCAAACCACCTCAAGACGAATCTTGTACTGGTTGAGCAACTGGGTCAGGGCAGGAGTGGGCGCCTGGTCGGTCACCAGGCAGTCGATCAGGCTGATCGAACCGAGGCGGACCATGGCATTGCGGCCGAACTTGCTCGAGTCCGCCGCCAGCAGCACCTGGCGGGCGTTGGCGATGATCGCCTGGGATACCCGCACTTCCTGGTAGTCGAAGTCCAGCAGGCTGCCGTCCTCATCGATGCCGCTGATGCCGACCACGGCGAAGTCGACCTTGAACTGGTTGATGAAGTCGACGCTCGCCTGGCCGACCACGCCGCCGTCGCGACGCACCGTGCCGCCGGCCACCAGCACCTCGAAATCGTCCTTGGCCGCGAGGATCGCCGCTACGTGCAGGTTGTTGGTGATGACCTTCAGGTGGTTATGGTTGAGCAGAGCGCGGGCAATGGATTCGGTGGTGGTGCCGATATTGATGAACAGCGAGGCATGGTCGGGAATCTGTCGGGCCACGGCTTCGGCGATGCGCTGCTTCTCGTCGCGCATCTGGTCGGCACGCATGGCGTAGGCGGTGTTCTCGATGCTCGAGTCGTAGGCCGCGCCACCGTGATAACGGCGCAGCAGGTTGCCCTCGGCGAGCTGGTTGATATCGCGGCGGATGGTCTGCGGGGTGACGACGAACAGCTGCGCCATCTCCTCGATGCTCACGTAGCCGCGTTCGCGGACCAGCTCGAGGATTTGTTGTTGGCGTGGGGGCAGATTCATGGGCGGTCCTTTGGGGCTGCCGGACAAATTCTGCAATGATGCCGTAGGTCGTGGTGTAGGACCAGTCTGGTTATCGCGTAAATAGCCATCGCGGGGCAAGCCCGCTCCCACGCACAACCACTTGTGGGAGCGGGCTTGCCCCGCGATGCTTCAGGGATCAGGCGTCGTGATCTTCCCAGTCGCGGGTGCGATCGACAGCCTTGCGCCAGCCCTTGTACAGCTTCTCTTTCGCCGCTTCATCCAGCTGCGGGCTGAACTCGCGCTCGATGATCGCCTTGTCGCGCAGCTCGTCCAGGCCGCTCCAGAAACCGCAGGCAAGGCCTGCCAGGTAGGCCGCGCCCAGGGCCGTGGTCTCGCGCATCTTCGGACGCTCGACGCAGGTGCCGAGAATGTCGGCCTGGAACTGCATGAGGAAGTTGTTGGCCACCGCGCCACCATCCACCCGCAGTTCGCTCAGGCGCTGGCCGCAGTCCTGCTGCATGGCGTCGAGCACGTCGCGGGTCTGGTAGGCGATCGACTCCAGGGCCGCGCGGATGATGTGATCGACCTTGACGCCACGGGTCAGGCCGAACAGCGCGCCACGGGCATACGGATCCCAGTAGGGTGCGCCCAGGCCGGTGAAGGCCGGCACCAGGTAGACGCCGTTGCTGTCCTTGACCTTGCTGGCGAAGTATTCGGTGTCGTAGGCGTCGTTGACGATCTTCAGTTCATCGCGCAGCCACTGCACGGTGGAGCCGCCGTTGAACACCGCGCCTTCGAGGGCGTAGGCCACCTCGCCGCGGGGGCCGCAGGCGATGGTGGTGAGCAGGCCGTGGGACGACTGGACCGCCTTGTCGCCGGTGTTCATCAGCAGGAAGCAGCCGGTGCCGTAGGTGTTCTTGGCCTGGCCGGGCTCCACGCACATCTGGCCGAACAGCGCCGATTGCTGGTCGCCGGCGATACCGGCGATGTCGATACCGCTCTTGGTCTTGCCATAGACTTCGGACGATGGGCGTACCTCAGGCAGCATCTGGCGCGGAATGCCAAGGATATCGAGGAGCTTGTCGTCCCATTGCAGGCTGTGGATGTTGAACATCAGCGTGCGCGAGGCGTTGGTGTAGTCGGTGACATGCACCTTGCCGCCGGAGAACTTCCAGATCAGCCAGGTATCGATGGTGCCGAACAGCAGTTCGCCACGCTCGGCGCGTTCGCGGGCGCCTTCGACATTGTCGAGGATCCACTTGAGCTTGGTGCCAGAGAAGTACGGGTCGGTGACCAGGCCGGTGGCCTCGCGGATGTACTGCTCGTGGCCGTCGCGCTTGAGCTGGGCGCAGATATCGGTGCTGCGGCGGCACTGCCAGACGATGGCGTTGTACACCGGACGCCCGGTTTCCTTGTCCCAGACCACGGTGGTCTCGCGCTGGTTGGTGATGCCGATGGCGGCGACCTGGGCGTGGCTGATGCCGGCCTGGGCCAGGGCCTCGACCATGGTCGCGCTCTGGGTGGCGAAGATTTCCATCGGGTCATGCTCGACCCAGCCCGCCTGCGGGTAGTGCTGGGCGAATTCACGCTGCGAGGTGCCCACCACGTTGGCGTCGCGATCGAAGATGATGGCGCGCGAACTGGTGGTGCCCTGGTCCAGGGCGATGATGTAGTTCTTGTCCAGGGTATCGGTCATGTCGGTGGCCTTGCACGAATATGGGAGTAGGTCAGGGCGTGGCGGGCGCCGGCCTTGCGGTCCGGGCCCGGCGCGGGCATCAGGAAACCTGGGTGTCGCCCTGAGGATTATCGTCTGTTTGTTGGGCCGCGGCCTGGGTGGCTGGCAAGTTGCGGGCGATCAGCCCGCGGTACAGGGCCGCGCCCAGGCTGGCACCGAGGATCGGCGCGAACACCGGCACCAGGAAATACGGAATATCGCGCCCGCCAGTGAAGGCGACTTCGCCCCAGCCGGCCAGGAAGGTCATCAGTTTAGGCCCGAAATCCCGCGCCGGGTTCATCGCGAAGCCGGTCAGCGGGCCCATGGCGCTGCCGATCACGGCGATCAGCAGGCCGATCAGCAGGGGGGCGGTGGCACCGCGTGGCAGACCGTTGTTGTCGTCGGTCAGGGCCATGATCACGGCCATCAGGATGGCGGTGATGATCACCTCGACCAGGAAGGCCTGGCCGGTGGACAGTGCCGGGTGCGGATAGGTGGAGAACACCGAGGCCAGCTCCAGGCTGGCCTGGCTGCCACGCACCATGGCGTGGCTTTGTTCGAAATCGAAGAACAGGTTGCTGTACAGGAAGTACACCAGGGCGGCGCCGCAGAACGCGCCGCACATCTGGGCCAGCATGTAGAACGGCAGCTTGCGCTTGTCGAAACCGGCGAACACGGCCAGGGCGATGCTGACCGCCGGGTTCAGGTGCGCGCCGGAGACGCCGGCGGTCAGGTAGATCGCCATGCTCACGCCGACCCCCCAGATGATGCTGATCTCCCACAGGCCGAAGCTGGCGCCGGCGACCTTGAGCGCGGCGACACAACCGGTGCCGAAGAAGATGAGCAGGGCGGTGCCGAGGAACTCGGCCAGGCATTGGGCGGATAACGTGGGTTCGCGTAGAGCAGTTGTCATGTGTGACCTCGGTTCTTGTTGTTGTGAGGCGCTGGGCGCTCGACAGCAAAAAAGCCCGGAGTCGATCCCCATTGACGCCGGGCGGGTACAGGAAGTGCACCTTATAGGTGCACCATGTATTCATAAACGAAAAAATATAGACAAGAAACGCTGATGTCAAAGGTCGAAAATGAACGCTTGGCCACAATCTGACCAGAGCACCGGGTCGTGAATCCATGGCCGCTGCTCTAGCCTGGGACCTGCGCTGGCTGCACCGGTGGAATTGCCCTAAAGTACCGGGCGACTTGTGATCGACTGGAGCCGTTGATGACCCCCGCCCTGGACCTTTTGAAGAAGGCGCGCGCCGAGCACCGCGTGCACAGTTACGAACATGATCCGAAAACCGCCTCGTGATGGCCTGGAGGCGGCGGAAAAGCTGGGCCTTGACCCGCTGCGGGTGTTCAAGACCCTGCTTGCCAGCAGCGAAAAGGGCGAGCTGCTGGTAGCGGTGGTACCGGTGGTCGGCACCCTCGACCTGAAGGCACTGGCCCATGCGGCGGGGGTAAAAAAATGCGAGATGGCCGATCCGCAGGCGGCCCAGCGCGCCACGGGTTACCTGGTCGGGGGGATCAGCCCGCTGGGGCAGAAGAAGCGCCTGCGCACCTTTATCGATCAATCCGCGCAACAACATGAAACGATTCATGTGAGCGCTGGCCGTCGTGGTCTTGAAGTGGAACTGGCCGCCGCGGTGCTGGCCACCCATACCCAGGCACAGTTCGCCGAGATCGGTCGCGGCTGATCATCTGTACTGATAGAAATTCCATGACTCTGTCACTGTCGGGCCCTGGCGGCATGCCGCATGCTCAGGGCCTTTCCCGCCAGATTCAGGAGTCGTGGCATGCAGTTGCATTTTCATCAGGTGGACGCCTTCAGCGACCGTCCCTTCGCTGGCAACCCGGCCATGGTCTACCACCTGGAACAGTGGCTCGACGATGGCCTGATGCAGCAGGTGGCCGCCGAACACAACCTCGCCGAAACCGCCTTCGTGGTGGCCGAAGGTGATGGCTATCGGATCCGCTGGTTCACCCCGAACACCGAAGTCCCCCTGTGCGGTCACGCCACCCTGGCCAGCGCCCATGTCCTGTTCGACGTCTACGGTGAGCAAGCGCCGCGCCTGGATTTCCAGAGCCGTTCGGGCCTGCTCAGCGTCAGCCGTGAGCATGGCCTCCTGTGGTTGGACTTCCCGCGCATCGACCCGCAGCCGCTGGCCGAGCCTGTGGCGGTGGCCGAAGCGCTGGGATGCGAGGTGCGCGAGGTCTACCAGACCCGCGAGCTGTTCGTGGTGCTCGACTCGGAGCAGGCGGTACGCGATTGCGCGCCGGACATGGCGGCGCTGGCTCGCCTGCCGGGCTTGGGGGTGATCGTGACGGCTCCAGGCGAGCGGCATGATTTCGTGTCGCGCTATTTCGCTCCGGGCATCGGCATCCCGGAGGACCCGGTCACCGGTTCCACCCATTGCTCGCTGATCCCTTACTGGGCGGCGCGGTTGGGCAAGTACGACTTGCAGGCCTTCCAGTGTTCAGCCAGGGGTGGTGAACTGTTCTGTCGCCTGGAAGGGGAGCGGGTGAAGATCGGCGGGATGGCTCGGCGGGTGGCCAGCGGTACGCTGATGTTGTGAGCTGAGAGGCTCGCCGAGCCTTGTCGAGCAAGGTGCAGGGTTGAAAGCATCATCTGCGTGGGAGCGGGCTTGCCCCGCGATGGAGTATGGCACCGGCTTCGCCGGTGATCGCGGGTCAAGCCCACTCCCACGCTGTCTCAGCCAGATCAAAGTGATAGGGGCGGGCAAGCCCGCCCTCAAAAGGATGTTTTCAGTCCCAGTGCATCAATGCGCGGAACTCACGCGCCGTACGCCCTGCTCATGACTGGCCAGCTGCGCGGCGACGCTGCCGGGTACCGCGAACAGCACCAGGTGGTCCGCCGCTACCGCGATACCGACGTCCTGGCCGACCTGATGGTCGTTGTGGCTGGGGAAGATCGCCTCGAGCTGGCTGCCGGTGGGCAGTTGCAGGCGATACAGGGTCGAGGCGCCGAGGAAGCTCTTGCCGATGACCCGCGCCCGCAACGGGCTGTCGGGGGCATGCACGATGTCATCCGGACGCAGCAGCACATCCACCGAACTGCCAGGAGCCATGGTGTAGGCACGGTTGCCGCGCAGCTCGCCGAGTTCGGTGGTTACTGACTCGTGGCTGCTCATCTGGCCGCGAATGAAGTAGCCCTGGCCGATGAAGCTTGCGACAAACGGGGTCTGCGGCTCGTGGTAGAGGTTGTAGGGGGTGTCCCACTGTTCCAGGCGACCCTCCTTGAACACGCCGACATGGTCGCTGACGGCAAAGGCTTCTTCCTGGTCGTGGGTGACCAGGATGGCGCTGGTGCCACGGCCCTTGAGAATGTCGCGGACCTCATGGCTCAGGCGCCGACGCAGTTCCACGTCGAGGTTGGAGAACGGCTCGTCAAGCAGCAGCAGTTGCGGCTCGGGCGCCAGCGCCCGGGCCAGGGCCACGCGCTGCTGCTGGCCGCCGGACAGCTCGTGCGGGTAGCGCCCGCCCAGGCCGCCGAGCTTGACCAGCTCGAGCATCTCGTCGACCACCGCCGCCTGGCGCGGGTGCTTGCCGATGCCGAAGGCGATGTTCTGTGCCACGGTGAGGTGGGGGAACAGGGCGTAGTCCTGGAACACCATGCCGATCCGGCGCTTTTCCGGGGCCAGGGTGAACCCGGCGCGGGAAATGACTTCGCCGGCCAGCTGGATCTCGCCGTCGTGCACCGGCTCGAAGCCGGCGATGGCGCGCAGCGTGGTGGTCTTGCCGCAACCGGAGGACCCCAGCAGGCAACCGATGTCGCCTGCGTTCAGGTGCAGGTTGAGGTTCTGGACGATGCGCTGTTCGCCATAGCCGCAGGCGAGGTTGCGCAGGTTGAGCAGTAGCTGTTGACTCATGCGTGGTGGTAAGCCGGTTCTACAAGGAATTCCAGAAGGGCCTTCTGCGCATGCAAGCGGTTTTCAGCTTCGTCCCAGGCGACCGAACGGGGGTCGTCGAGCAGGTCCTGGCTGATTTCCTCGCCACGGTGGGCGGGCAGGCAATGCATGAACAGGGCATCGGGTGCCGCCAGGTCGAGCAGTTCGCGGGTGACCTGGTAAGGCGCGAAATGCGCCAGGCGCCGTGCAGTTTCCTCTTCCTGGCCCATGGAAGTCCAGACATCCGTGGTCACCAGATGAGCGCCGCGCACGGCTTCCTTCGGATCACGGATGATCTGTACACGGTCACCGCCCAGTGCCAGGAAGCGTTGATCAGGCTCGTAGCCTTCAGGGCAGGTGATGCGCAGTTGGAAATCGAACTGCACGGCAGCTTCGATATAGGAGTTGCACATGTTGAAGCCGTCGCCGACCCAGGCCACGGTCTTGCCCTGGATCGCGCCACGGTGCTCGAGGAAGGTCTGCATGTCGGCCAGCAGTTGGCAGGGGTGCGACTCGTCGGACAGCCCGTTGATGACCGGCACCTTCGAGTTGGCGGCGAACTCGGTCAGGGTGCTGTGGGCGTGGGTGCGGATCATCACCGCGTCGACCATGCTCGAGAGCACGATGGCGCTGTCGGCGATCGGCTCGCCGCGGCCCAGCTGGGTGTCGCGCGGCGACAGGAAGATGGCCTGGCCGCCGAGCTGGATCATGCCGGCTTCGAAGGACACCCGGGTGCGGGTCGAGGACTTCTCGAAGATCATGCCCAGCACGCGGTTCTTCAGCGGCTCGAACAGCACGCCTCGTTTGCGCAGGTCCTTCAGCTCGATGCCTCGACGGATCACACCGAGCAATTCGTCAGCGGTGAAATCCATCAGGGAGAGAAAGTGCCTTGCGCTCATGATTGACTACCTTATCTGCAACGTTCTGCAGGTCGACCGTATGGGTTTTGTTGACAACGGGGGTGACCTGCGGCGTAAGCCGCACGGGGCGGACGGAATAGGGAAAGGCGCAATACTATAATTAAATGTCGCCTAAAACCAAGAGGGGAAACAGCGCCACTGTGTCAAAGGGTGTCGTAAGCCCTTGCCGGCTAGCTGTTTTTTATTTGCTACAGCGGTTGTACACGGCTCGGAGCGTATTTGGCAAACCCGTTGTCGCGAATCGCCCGCCTGATGTCGTCCGATTCACGCCGCGAACCTCGCTGGCGAGCCCCGGTCGGCAGGCGCATAGTCGAACCTCGACAATAACAAGGCAGAGGCGGCCATGACCAAGACCCTGCATCACCGAGCCTGTCACCTGTGCGAGGCCATCTGCGGCCTGAACATCGAAGTCACCCACGAAGCCGATGGCCCGGCGCGGATCAGCTCGATCAAGGGCGACCCGCAGGATCCGTTCAGCCGCGGCCATGTCTGCCCCAAGGCGGTCGCCCTGCAGGACATCCAGGAGGACCCCGACCGCCTGCGCCAGCCCCACCGGCGCATCGGTGACCAGTGGCTGCCAATCAGTTGGGACGAAGCCTTCGCCCTGGCCGCCGAGCGGCTGTGGGCGATCCAGCAGGCCCACGGGCGCAACGCGGTCGCCGTGTACCAGGGCAACCCCAGCGTGCACAACTATGGGCTGATGACCCATAGCAACTATTTCCTTGGCTTGCTCAAGACCCGCAATCGCTTCTCGGCGACCTCGGTGGACCAGTTGCCGCAGCACCTGACCAGCCACCTGATGTACGGCCATGGCCTGCTGCTGCCAATTCCGGACATCGACCATACGCAGTTCATGCTCATCCTCGGCGGCAATCCATTGGCCTCCAATGGCAGCATCATGACCGTCCCGGATGTGGAAAAGCGCCTCAAGGCACTCAAGGCCAGGGGCGGGCAACTGGTGGTGGTGGATCCGCGACGCAGCGAGACGGCTGCGCTGGCCGACCAGCACCTGTTCATTCGCCCCGGTGGCGACGCGGCGCTGCTGTGTGGCTTGCTGCATACGCTGTTCAGCGAGAACCTGGCCCGGGGCTCGCATCTGCCGGTTGCGGGCCTGGAGCAGGTGCGCGAAGCCATCCTGCCGTTCGATGCGTCCGCCATGAGCGCGTTGTGCGGTATTCCGGCCGAGGCGATCCGCCAGCTGGCGCGGGATTTCGCCGCCGCCGACAAGGCGGTGTGCTATGGCCGGATGGGCGTATCGACCCAGGCCTTCGGTTCGCTGTGCCACTGGCTGGTGCAGTTGATCAACCTGGTCACCGGCAATCTTGATCGTGAAGGCGGCGCCCTGTGCACGGCGCCTGCGGTCGACCTGGTCGCCAGCACCTCCGGCGGGCATTTCGATCAATGGCGCAGCCGGGTCTCGGGCTTGCCCGAGTATGGCGGCGAGCTGCCGGTCTCGGCCCTGGCCGAAGAGATCCTCGAACCAGGCGAAGGGCAGGTGCGGGCGCTGGTGACCGTGGCAGGCAACCCGGTGCTGTCCACGCCTAACGGGCGACGCCTGGACGAGGCCCTGGCCGGCCTCGACTTCATGCTCAGCATCGATCTGTACATCAACGAGACCACGCGCCATGCCGACCTGATCCTGCCGTCGACCTCGGCGCTGGAGAACGATCACTACGATTCCACCTTCAACCTGCTGGCGGTGCGCAACGTCACCCGCTTCAACCGGGCGATCCTACCCAAGCCCGATGGCGCGCTGCACGACTGGGAGATCTTCGTGGGCCTGGCCAAGGCCTTTGTCGAGCGCGCGCAGGTCGAGCTCAAGGCCACCTTGCCGCCGGCACAGATGATCGACTTCGCCCTGCGCAAGGGGCCTTATGGCGACGGGACGCCCTGGAAGCTCTCGCTGGAGGCGCTAGACGCGTATCCCCATGGTCTCGACCTCGGGCCGCTATGTGCCAACCTGGCAACGCGCCTGCGCACGGCGAGCGGGCAGGTCGAGGCGGCACCGGCGGTGCTGCTCGAAGACCTGCGGCGCCTTGCCAGTGTGTCCGCGCCCACGGATGACCAGCTGTTGCTCATCGGCCGTCGCCATGTGCGCAGCAACAACTCGTGGATGCACAACTACCACCGCCTGGTCAAAGGCAAGCCGCGCCACCAGTTGCTGATGCACCCGGACGACTTGAGCCGGCGCCAGTTGCAGGACGGCCAGATGGTGCGGGTGCGCTCGCGCACAGGGGTGATCGAGGTGGCGGTACAGGCCAGCGAGGAGATGATGCCGGGCGTGGTCAGCCTGCCCCATGGCTACGGCCATGGGCGCCAGGGCGCGCGCTTGCAGGTGGCCGCTGTGCAGCCGGGGGCGAGTGCCAATGACCTGACTGACGAACACCTGCGCGATGGCGTTTCCGGCAATGCCGCCCTCAATGGCGTGCCGGTACAGGTCGAGGCCGCATGAAGCACGGCAAGGCCGAGCACGCTGCTCGGCTTTCCGATACAATGCGTCACCGTGCCGACGACCCTGTCGGAAAGTTCAGCCGAGGTGCTTCATGGATATCATCGATACAATCAAAGAGCAGATTGCCAACAACACCATTCTGCTTTACATGAAAGGTTCGCCGAATGCCCCACAGTGTGGCTTCTCGGCCAAGGCTTCGCAGGCCGTGATGGGGTGCGGCGAGAAGTTCGCCTACGTCGACATCCTGCAGAACCCGGAAATTCGCGCCAACCTGCCCAAGTACGCCAACTGGCCGACTTTCCCGCAACTGTGGGTGGCTGGTGAGCTGGTCGGCGGCAGCGACATCATGCTGGAAATGTTCGAGAAGGGTGAACTGCAGACCCTGATCAAGGACGCGGCCGCCAAGGCCAAGGCTTCCGAGGCCTGATTCAGGTCTACTCGCCAGCACGCAAAAAGCCCCGCGATAGCGGGGCTTTTTGTTGGGTAATCGTCAGTAATTGCAAGGCCACAATTCGTCGACTGCATGCGGCTTGTGTAGGAGCGGCCTTGTGTCGCGAAAGGGCCGCATAGCGGCCCCGGCAATATCAGCTTGATGCGTAGATCTGGGGCCGCTACGCGCCCCTTTCCGGCCGGTCCGACGCCTCGGCAAGGCCGCTCCTACAGGGTTACGCGATCACCTGCTGGAGATGCTTTGTCTGACCGACGTAAAGCTTACTCTTCGCCCATCTGCGACTGCAGGTAGTTCTCGATTGTGATCTTGTCGATCAGTCCCAGCTGGGTTTCCAGCCAATCGATGTGCTCTTCCTGGTCTTCGAGGATGTCTTCGAGCACGTCGCGCGAGCCGAAGTCGCCAGCGGTTTCGCAGTGGGCAATGGCGGCCTTGAGGTCGGCATGGGCCTTTTTCTCAAGCTTCAGGTCGCAGTCGAGCATCTCCTTGGTGTGCTCGCCGATCATCAGCTTGCCCAGGTCCTGGACGTTGGGGATGCCTTCGAGGAAGAGGATGCGCTTGATCAGCTTGTCAGCGTCCTTCATCGCCTGGATGGACTCTTTGTACTCGAGCTTGCCGATCCTGTTCAGGCCCCAATCTTCATACATGCGCGCGTGCAGGAAGTACTGGTTGATTGCGACCAGCTCGTTTCCGAGGATCTTGTTGAGATGCTGGATGACGCTTACGTCGCCTTTCATGATGGGGTCTGCCCTGTAGATGTTGAGCCAATGAAAACAAGTCTGAGCCCCTCAACTATCTATGTCAAACCTAAGTTATTGAATAATAAGTGAAAATTAATCGGAATAAGAATGTTTGTGAACTGCGTTCGGGCGCTAACTTATTGAATTGCAGGCATAAAAAAACCGGACTCTGGGTCCGGTTCTTCGAATTCGGGGTAATTACGCCGCGTTGAATTCAGCGGGGTAGGGCAGGGCGGCCTGCTGGCTCAGTTGCAGCTCGGTGAGGGTTTCGCGCACCACCTGCTTGGCGAGGCAGGCGCACTTGCCGCACTGGCTGGCCACATTGGTGGCAGCTCGCACTTCCTTGTAGCTGCAGCATCCTTCGTAGATCGCATCGCGGATCTGTCCATCGGTGACACCGACACAGAGACACACATACATAAAGGCTGACCGTCGCGGGTTGAGTCGATGCGTTGGAGAGTAATGGTAATGAGAATGCTTGTCAAAACACTTTGTGTAAGGTGCGCGCCAGAGCGACCGGCGGTCGAGATTCGGCCTGTCACGCAAAGCTGTGTATGATGGTCGGCCTTTGCTGGATCCGGGGGAAGATGTTCCGCCCGGGCAAGGTTTTTCACCCCTCATCAGGAGAGATCGAATGAGCGTACTCGTTGGCAAACAAGCCCCGGACTTCACCGTTCCAGCCGTGCTGGGCAACGGCGAGATCGTCGACAGCTTCAACCTGGCCTCGGCCATCAAGGGCAAGTACGGCCTGGTATTCTTCTACCCGCTGGACTTCACCTTCGTCTGCCCGTCCGAGCTGATCGCCCTGGACAACCGCATCCCTGACTTCCAGGCGCGCAACGTGGAAGTGATCGGCGTGTCGATCGACTCGCACTTCACCCACAACGCCTGGCGCAACACCCCGGTCAACAACGGCGGTATCGGTCAGGTCAAGTACACCCTGGCAGCCGACATGACCCACGAAATCTGCAAGGCCTACGACGTCGAGTCCGAAGGCGGCGTGGCCTTCCGTGGCGCCTTCCTGATCGACACCAACGGTGTCGTTCGTTCGCAGATCGTCAACGACCTGCCACTGGGCCGTAACATGGACGAGCTGCTGCGCCTGGTCGACGCCCTGCAGTTCCACGAAGAGCACGGCGAAGTCTGCCCGGCCAACTGGAAGAAAGGCGACAAGGGCATGAACGCTTCGCCGGAAGGCGTTGCTGCTTACCTGAGCGAGAACGCTGGCAAGCTGTAATTGCCATGCGCATAAAAAAACCGGCCCTGGTGGCCGGTTTTTTTATGCGCTGCGAACATGTCGCGGGAGGCGGGCTTCAATCGTTGAAATCGCGCCAGCCGCCCATCTCTTTCCAGCGATTGACGATGCCGCAGAACAACTCGGCGGTCTTCTCGGTGTCGTAGCGCGCCGAATGCGCCTCACGCCCGTCGAAGTCGATGTCCGCGCTCTGGCAGGCCCGGGCCAGCACGGTCTGGCCGTAGGCGAGGCCGGCGAGGGTGGCGGTATCGAAGCTGGAGAACGGATGGAACGGGTTGCGCTTGATGTCGTTGCGCGCCACCGCGGCATTGAGGAAGCCCAGGTCGAAGCTGCTGTTGTGCCCGACCAGGATCGCCCGCTTGCAGCCATTGGCCTTCAGCGCCTTGCGCACGCCGCGGAAGATATCGGTCAGCGCGCTTTCCTCGCTCACCGCCATGCGCAGCGGGTGGTCCAGCTTGATACCGGTGAACTCCAGCGCGGCCGCTTCGATATTGGCCCCTTCGAACGGTTCGACCCGGTGGAAGTAGGTGTGCTCGGGGAACAGGAAGCCCTTCTCGTCCATGCCGATGGTGACGGCGGCGATCTCCAGCAGCGCGTCGGTGGCGCTGTTGAAACCGCCGGTCTCGACATCCACCACCACGGGCAGGTAGCCACGGAAACGCTCGGCCATCGGGTGGCGCGAGCCGCTGCTGACCTGGCTGTCCTGGTCGTCTTCGTACAGATCTTCGCTCACGCGTTGTCCTCCAGCAGGCGCCAGCGCAACTTCTCACCGGCGCGCAAGGGGATCACGGTGTTGTCGCCGAACGGCAGGCTGTCCGGCGCGGTCCATTCCTCACGCACCAGGGTGATGGTGTCGGTGTTGCGCGCCAGGCCGTAGAAGTCCGGGCCGTGCTTGCTGGCGAAGCCTTCGAGCTTGTCCAGGGCGTTGCGCTGTTCGAACGCCTCGGCGTACATCTCGATGGCGGCATAAGCGGTGTAGCAGCCGGCGCAGCCGCAGGCGGCTTCCTTGGCATGCTTGGCGTGGGGCGCCGAGTCGGTGCCGAGGAAGAACTTCGGGTTGCCGCTGGTGGCGGCATCCAGCAGCGCCACCTGATGGGTGTTGCGCTTGAGGATCGGCAGGCAGTAGAAGTGCGGGCGGATACCGCCAACCAGCATGTGGTTGCGGTTGTACAGCAGGTGCTGGGCGGTGATGGTCGCACCGACGTTGGCCGGCGCTTCGCTGACGAACTGCGCGGCGTCGCTGGTGGTGATGTGTTCGAACACCACCTTCAGGGTCGGGAAGCGTTCGACCAGGCGGCGCATGTGCTCGTCGATGAAGCGTTTCTCGCGGTCGAACACGTCGATCTCGCTGCGCGTGACTTCACCGTGCACCAGCAAGGGCATGCCGGTTTCGGCCAGGGCCTCGATCGCCGGGAAGATATTGTCGATGCTGGTCACGCCCGAATCGGAGTTGGTGGTTGCGCCGGCCGGGTAGAGCTTGGCGGCGTACACGATCCCGCTGGCCTTGGCGGCCCGCACATCGTCGGCGCTGGTGCGGTCGGTGAGATAGAGCACCATCAGTGGCTCGAAGCGGCTGCCGGCGGGGCGTGCGGCAAGGATGCGCTCACGGTAGGCGGCGGCCTCGACGGCGTTGCGCACCGGCGGAACCAGGTTAGGCATGATGATGGCACGGGCGAAGGTGCGCGCCACGTCACCGACGGTGTGGGGCAGGACGGCACCATCGCGCAGATGGATGTGCCAGTCGTCGGGGCGCAGGAGGGTCAGGCGATCGGACATTGGAGATTCCAGGCGGGTCGAACTCAGAAGCCAATGCTACCGGAAAACCCCTGTTCGAGCACGGCTATCAAGTTTTCCGACGGGCGACCGATAGCGTTCAGGTAAGTCGTCGGAATTTGTGGAGCCGCCCGTGCGCCAGCGTTACCTAGCCCTGTTCACCCTCGTTGCCAGCCTGCCGGCCGGGGCAATGACCTTCCAGACCCGCGTGGAGAACGTCGCCTGGAAAGTCGAGGGTGACCAGTTCGAATGTCGCCTGATCCAGCCGATCGACGGTTTCGGCAGCGGTGAGTTCGTGCGCCGTGCCGGCGAGCAGCCGACCTTCCAGCTGCGTTCGGACAGCAATGTCCTGGGCGCTGGCTCCGCCACCCTGCTGGCCGCCGCCGCGCCCTGGCAGCCCGGGCGCGGCGACATCAACCTCGGTGCGGTGCACATGGCCCGTACCGGCGTGCTGTTCACCTCCAGCCAGGGGCAGGCCAGCCGCCTGATCAACGGCCTGCTCGATGGTCGCAGCACCGTGGTGCGCAACTACCGGGGCGAAGGTGGTCGGCCGATGGAAGTGCATGTGATGCCGGTCAGCTTCGCCAAGGCCTACAGCGACTACCAACTGTGCGCCGCCAAGCTGCTGCCGATGAACTACGACCAGATCCGCCAGACCCAGGTCGGCTTCCCCGGCGGCGGGATCGAGCTGGACAGCTCGGCGCGCGCCCGTCTGGATGTGCTGCTCGACTACCTGAAGGCCGATCCGACGGTCAACCACATCGAACTCAACGGCCACTCCGACAACAGCGGCAATCGCCTGACCAACCGCGACACCTCCCGCCGACGGGCCCTGGCGGTGGCCGACTACCTCAAGGCCCATGGCGTGCCGGAAGAGCAGATCAGCGTACGCTTCCACGGCGAACGCTATCCGTTGGCCAAGAACAACAGTGCCGCCAACCGGGCGCGCAACCGTCGGGTGAACATCCAGCTCGAGCGTGTAACGCCGGTCGAGAAGCCGGTGGAGAAACCGGCAGCGCAGGTGCCCCCGTCGGCCCCGGCACCCGCCGCCACGCCTGCGCCAACGACGCCTGCAGCCGCTGCCACGCCGTCCGCTCCAGCGAAATCCTGAGTGCGACAGCGGGTCGCGCTCTCGACAATTCCTGTCGCTTTGTCGTCACAAGCTGTCGCCCCATTGTAAATTTTTCAGCAACGCCGGTAGAATCATCCGCTTTCCGTACAACCCCGTGGAGTGATGGCATGGCGGACGTAAAAAAGGTCGTATTGGCGTATTCCGGCGGCCTTGATACTTCGGTGATTCTCAAGTGGCTGCAGGACACCTACAACTGTGAAGTGGTGACCTTCACCGCTGACCTCGGCCAGGGCGAGGAGGTCGAGCCGGCCCGCGCCAAGGCCCAGGCGATGGGCGTGAAAGAAATCTACATCGACGACCTGCGCGAAGAGTTCGTGCGTGATTTCGTCTTCCCGATGTTCCGCGCCAACACCGTCTACGAAGGCGAGTACCTGCTGGGTACTTCCATCGCCCGCCCGCTGATCGCCAAGCGCCTGATCGAGATCGCCAACGAAACCGGCGCCGACGCCATTTCCCACGGTGCCACCGGCAAGGGCAACGACCAGGTGCGCTTCGAACTGGGCGCCTATGCGCTCAAGCCAGGCGTCAAGGTCATCGCTCCATGGCGCGAGTGGGACCTGCTGTCCCGCGAGAAGCTGATGGACTACGCCGAGAAGCACGGCATCCCGATCGAGCGCCACGGCAAGAAGAAATCGCCGTACTCGATGGACGCCAACCTGCTGCACATCTCCTACGAAGGCGGTGTCCTGGAAGATACCTGGACCGAGCACGAGGAAGACATGTGGAAATGGAGCGTCTCGCCTGAGAACGCCCCCGACCAGGCCACCTACCTCGAGCTGACCTACCGCAACGGTGACATCGTCGCCATCGACGGCGTCGAGAAGACCCCGGCCACCGTGCTGGC
The DNA here is from genome assembly GCF_057284075.1 of Pseudomonas sp. TE31087. Lineage (NCBI taxonomy): Bacteria > Pseudomonadati > Pseudomonadota > Gammaproteobacteria > Pseudomonadales > Pseudomonadaceae > Pseudomonas > Pseudomonas sp. TE31087. The sequence goes on along the minus strand of NZ_JBXVNN010000001.1, from coordinate 2,932,341 downwards.
CGACCTCAACCGCATCGGCGGCGCCAACGGCATCGGTCGCCTGGACATCGTCGAGAACCGCTACGTCGGCATGAAGTCGCGCGGCTGCTACGAGACCCCGGGCGGCACCATCATGCTCAAGGCTCACCGTGCCATCGAGTCGATCACCCTGGACCGCGAAGTCGCTCACCTGAAGGATGAGCTGATGCCCAAGTACGCCAGCCTGATCTACACCGGCTACTGGTGGAGCCCGGAGCGTCTGATGCTGCAGCAGATGATCGACGCCTCCCAGGTCAACGTGAACGGCGTCGTGCGCCTGAAGCTGTACAAGAGTAATGTCACGGTCGTTGGCCGCAAGTCGGACGACTCGCTGTTCGATGCCAATATCGCGACCTTCGAGGAAGACGGCGGCGCCTACAACCAGGCCGATGCCGCAGGCTTCATCAAGCTCAACGCACTGCGCATGCGCATCGCGGCCAACAAGGGCCGTTCGCTGCTGTAAGCCTTTGGCGTGCCCGAAAAACCCGGCCTCGGCCGGGTTTTTTCATGCCCGGGATTCAGGGGGAGGCGGGGCCTCGCCTTCCTGCATCGGCGATACCGATAGGTGGATGCAGGTTCGCGTATCGAGGTTGTACAGGATCCAGCGTCGCTGTTGGCCGTGGGGACGCTCGATCATCCGCTGCACATGGTTTTCGATGAGCTTTCGACTGTCGGCGCCGGAGATGGCGATGATCATCGCCCCTTTGTCCCGTGCGGCAGGTGGGCGAGGCGGCCTGTCCGCCCCCGTGGCGCGTCTGTCCGGGGCAAACAGCGAGCCGTTGTTGAAGTTGAGCGTAAGGAAGAACAGCACGGTAAGGAAGAACGGAAACCCCACCAGAAACCAGGTGTAGACAATCTGGCTGTCGTCGCTGAGAAACGGCAGCGAGGCCAGGGCGGACGCCTCGATCACACCGGCAAATACAGCGATAAGGGTCAACGGACTGATAGGGTCGCGATTCATGATGAGTGCCTGGCCATGCTTTGCCCATCAGTAGCTCGTTTTTCCGAATGCGATAAGCGTGGATCATTTCCCTGCCGGGTGATGCCACAGGCTACGGCAGCGCTTTTTATCCAGTCTGTACAGTCGAAATTTCCTGCATGAAGTGTCACCTGGCGGCACTTGGATCCAATTCTGCCGACTGTTACTTTTTGGGGGCGACGAACATGCATCTATTACATTTTGTTAATTAGCTGCTTGTAGGAAGAATCTCTATTAACAGTAGTCCACTTCTTTCGGTGAATTTGCCAGGGAAACCGCTGCATAAATAATCGTTATGCTCGGGTGTGGTGGTCTATCGAACTAAAAATAACGTATCAATGGGAATCGCATGAATAAAGTGCTGATCGTGGATGATCACCCGGTCATTCGCCTGGCCGTACGCATGCTGATGGAACGGCATGGCTACGAGGTAGTGGCGGAGAGCGACAATGGTGTGGATGCCTTGCAACTGACGCGGGAGTATCTGCCGGACATTGTCATTCTGGATATCGGGATCCCCAAACTGGATGGGCTTGAAGTGATTGCCCGGATGACCCTGGCAAGTCCCGGGACCAAGGTGCTGGTGCTGACCTCTCAGGCGCCGGGGCACTTCTCGATGCGCTGCATGCAGGCGGGGGCGGCGGGTTATGTGTGCAAGCAGCAGGAGCTGACCGAACTGCTCAGCGCGATCAAGGCCGTGCTGTCCGGCTACAGCTACTTCCCCAACCAGGCGCTGCACAAGGGACGCTCGGGCGTGAGCGGCGCCACGGAGATGGAGATGGTCGAGCGGCTTTCCGGGCGGGAGATGATGGTGTTGCAGCAGCTTGCCCGGGGCAAGAGCAACAAGGAGATCGCCGACAGCATGTTCCTCAGCAACAAGACGGTCAGTACCTACAAGACGCGCCTGCTGCTCAAGCTGAATGCCCGCTCGCTGGTGGACCTGATCGAGCTTGCCCAGCGTCATGGGCTGGCCTGAGCATCATTGAAAAAGCCTCCGTTCGGGAGGCTTTTGCGTGCCTGTTCTACAAGTCGTAGTCGAAGTCGGCCAGTTGCTTCTGCAGGCGTCGTTCCTCGAGCATGTTGTCGATGGTGCGGCGTTTGCTCAGGTTGGTCTTGGCCGGTTCGGCCTGCGGCTCCACATCGTCGTCCGCACTCTGGAAATCGTCGTCGATTACCAGCTCTTCTTTATCGGTGCTCATGCGTCACTCCAAGCCAAAGGGCCATTGGCCGTCCTTATAACGGGAATCGCAGAGCGGGTAAAAAAGATTTTTTCAATTGCCTCGCGCAGGTTTCAGCTATTGCCTCAATCGTCGGAGGTCTTGTGCTTGTATTCGCACAGGTCTTCGATCCGGCAACTGCCACAGCGCGGTTTTCGGGCCTGGCAGACGTAACGGCCATGCAGGATCAACCAGTGGTGGGAATCGAGCAGATAGTCCCTGGGGACGAACTTGAGCAGCTTCTTCTCCACCTCCAGCACGGTCTTGCCCGGTGCGATACCTGTGCGGTTACTGACCCGGAAGATATGCGTGTCGACGGCCATGGTGAGCTGGCGAAAGGCAGTGTTGAGCACCACGTTGGCGGTCTTGCGGCCGACGCCGGGCAGGGCTTCGAGGGCCTCGCGGGTCTGCGGGACTTCGCCGGCGTGCTGCTCGACCAGCAGGCGGCAGGTTTCGATGACGTTCTTGGCCTTGCTGTTGTACAGGCCGATGGTCTTGATGTACTCGCTCAGGCCGTCGACGCCCAGGGCGTGGATGGCTTGTGGGGTATTGGCGACCGGGAACAGGCGGGCGGTGGCCTTGTTGACGCCGACATCCGTCGACTGGGCCGAGAGAATCACGGCGATCAGCAGTTCGAAAGGGGTGGAGTAGGCCAGTTCGGTCTTGGGTTCGGGATTGTCTTCATGCAGCCTGCGAAAGATCTCCAGGCGTTTGGCGGCATTCATGGGGTCAACGGGTTCCTTGACGGCGTGAGGCGGTATTCGATGGGCGCAGGTGATTGTACAGGCCCAGCAGCAAGCCGAGCAGTATCAGCGCGCCGGGAGCCAGTGCGGCGAGGTGCAGGCCGAGACCTTCGGCCAGGAGTTGGCGGCAGATGCCCAGGGCCAGCCCGGCCGCCAGTAAGCCGAGCAGTCCGAACCCCAGGTGGCGATATCGGCCAGGCTGTGCTGGCAGTTGCTCGCTGGCGAGGCAGGGCAAGGCCAGCAGCAGTGGGTAGAGGCCAAGCTGTTTGGTCAGGGGCATTGCCCAGGCTTGCAGGCCGAGGTGCAGGCAGGTCGCCAAGGTGGCGGCAAGTACAATGCTCATCCACAGGCGGGGGGCTTGTTCCAGGTGACGGCGCAGAGGAGTCATCAACGCCTGGTGCAGGCCCACCAGCAGTATTGTGCAAAGGCTGATCGCAAGCGCCTGGACGATGGTGCTGGTCGCGCCGAGCAATGGCGCCAGGCTGATTGGCAGGAGCCAGAAACGGTTCATGGAGGCGTCTCACCGAGCAATGCGGGACGATGCTGGTCAAAATAGCGCAGTGCATCCTGGATCGCCTCGATGACTGCCCGCGAGGTTACCGTCGCCCCGGCCAGCTGGTCGAACGCACCCTGGTCACGTTTGATTGCCCAGGCCTGCTCGGGCGTATCGCGCAGTGTCCGGCCGATGAACTGGTCCAGCCAATGGCGCGCCGGGTCGACCAGTTGATCGCCAAGGCCGGGGCTTTCCTGCTGTTCGAGCACGCGCACGCCCACCAGGCGGCCCTGGGGGGCGATGGCGATCACCAGTTCGATGGCACCGCCATAGCCTTGGGCGCTGCTGTGCAGCAGGATAGCGCTGGTGACGCCCGCCAGGCTGGCGCGGTAGCCGGCCAGCAGATGGCTATGGCTCAGGCTGGGATCCTTGAGGGCCACGGGTGTTTGCAATGGCCGGTTGTCGTAGCTGCCCGGCGGCAGCACCTTGAGCCACTGCTGTTCCTGCCATTGGCGCGAAGCCTCGGCAATCGGCCCGGCGGTGAAGCGGTGCCAGGCCAGCGTCGCGGCAATCGCCAGCCCTGCCACCAGGAGCAGCGCTGCGGCACTGTGCCAGCGGGCGGTCATGGACAGGCCTGTTGCTGGCGGCGTTCCGCCCAGCGATCAAGGGTGGGGACGGCGAGGTTCATCAGCAGGACGGCGAACGCCGTGCCATCGGCGAAGCTGCCCCAGGTGCGGATCAGGTAGATCAGCAGGCCGGTGCCGATACCGAACAGCAGGCGGGCCAGTGGTTGCTTGCAGCCGGACACGGGTTCGGTGGCGATGAAGAACGCGGCAAGCATGGTCGAGCCGGACAGCAGGTGCAGCAGTGGCGAGCCGTTGGAATCGGAGCCTGCGCCATTCCAGCCCAGCAGGGCGGACAGGAACAAGGCGGCGAGCAGACCGACGGGGGCCTGCCAGCCGAAGACCTTGCGCTGCAGCAGGAATAACCCGCCAAGCAGGAAGGCGAGGTTGACCCACTCGCTACCACGCCCGCCCAGATGGCCGAACGCCAGGTGGTTGGCGAACAGTTCGTCTATGGTCAGGCTGCGGTTGTGGCGCAGCACATCGAGCACCGTGGGGCTGGCCCAGGCGTCGATCCGTTCGCTGGCGCCCAAGCTCAGGCCAAGGCTTTCCACGAGCCCAGGTGCCTGACCGGGCCAGTGGTTCATCTGTAGCGGGAAGCTCAACAGGACGAACGCATAGCCGACCATGGCAGGGTTGAACAGGTTGCGCCCGACCCCGCCAAAAGCTTGTTTCCCCAGGCCGATGGCGACGCAGGCCGCCGTCACGGGCAGCCACCAGGGCGCCAGGCTGGGCAGGGCTGCGGCCAGCAGCGCGGCGGTGACCAGTGCACTGCCGTCGCCAAGGGCGCAGGCGACCGGCATTCTCCGCCAGCGCAATAGCACAGCCTCGGTAGCCAGCGCCGCGCAACCGCTCAACAGCAGGTTGATCAGCACGCCCCAGCCATGCAGCCAGAACAGCACCAGCAGGCCAGGGACGCAGGCCAGCAGAACCAGCTGCATGGTGCTGCGCAGGCGCGGATCAGTGGTCGGCATGGCTTTACAGGTCCTCGAGGTGTTGCACAGCGATGGCTTCCGTTGCCAGGGGCAGGGCGATGCGTGGAGCCGGGCTCATTGGGTGAAGAGTCCGTTGAGTCCAGAAAACGCCATGGCCATCACCCCAGCCCCGATCAGCTGGACGGGCAGGCCGCGCAGGGCTGCGGGCATCTCGGTATGGCGGCAGCGGGCGTCAAGGTCTGCATACAGCGCCAGGGCCAGCCAGAATCCCAGCGCGCCGACAGTGGCCCACGCCAGAATACCCCAGCCGTCGACGGCGCCGTTGGCAAGCTGTAACAGCAAGCCTAGCACCACGGCGTTTGCGCTCAGCAGAGGTTGCAGATCGTGCAGGGGCCAGCCTGGCCGAAAATGTCGGAGCAGGTTTGGCAGTGTCCAGGCCAATGCCGCCAGCAAGGGCAGGAAGATGAACAATTGCAGGTCCTGCAACCCCATGGGCAGGAGAAATTGCCGGTGTAGCCAGACGCCGACAGGTAGTGCGACGAGGATCAACAGGGCCGAACACAGACCCAGTGCATGCAGGCGCGCACGCTCGACCGGCTCGGCCTGCAGGGCCAGGTGATTGACCAGCGCGGCGCTGACCAGGATCAGGACGTAGTCACTCATGGCGATGTCGAAAGCCGGAGGGTGCCATCATTATCGGGTAGCGGGCGGCAGATGCAACTGCCCCGGCCAATTGGCCGGGGCAGGAGGGCTTACTTGATACGCTGGCCTGGCTTGGCGCCGCTGTCGGGGCTGAGCAGGTAGATCTCTTCACCGCCGGGGCCGGCGGCCATGACCATGCCTTCGGAAACGCCGAAACGCATCTTCCGCGGCTTGAGATTGGCCACCATCATGGTCAGGCGGCCTTCCAGCTGGGAAGGATCCGGGTAGGCCGACTTGATGCCCGAGAACACATTGCGGCGCTCGTCACCGATGTCCAGGGTCAGCTGCAGCAGCTTGTCGGCGCCGGGCACGGCTTCGGCCTTGACGATCAGCGCCACGCGCAGGTCGACTGCGGCGAAGGTATCGAACTCGATCTCGGCCGACAGCGGGTCCTTGGCCAGTTCGCCATTGCCCGCCGGAGCAGCCTTGGCTTCGGCGGCCAGCAGGTCTTCCTTGCTGGCGGCGACCATGGCTTCGACCTTGGCCGGCTCGATGCGGCTCATCAGGGCATTGAACGGGTTGAGCTGGTGGTTTTCCAGGCGCGACAGGTGGTCGTTCCAGGTCAGCGGGGCGACGTTGAGGAACGCCTCGGCGTCGGCTGCCAGCAGTGGCAGTACCGGCTTGAGGAAGATCACCAGCTGGCGGAACAGGTTGACGCCCTGGGCGCAGATGGCCTGCACTTCATCCTGCTTGCCTTCCTGTTTGGCCAGCGACCACGGCGCCTTGTCGGCGATCCAGGCGTTGGCGCGGTCGGCCAGGGCCATGATCTCGCGCATGGCGCGGCCGAAGTCGCGAGCCTCATAGGCCTCGGCGATCGACGGCGCGGCGGCGAGGAAGGCCTCGGTCAGCTCGGGCGCGGCATCGCCGGCAACCATCACACCGTCGTTGCCCTTGTGGATGAAGCCGGCGCAGCGGCTGGCGATGTTGACCACCTTGCCGACCAGGTCGGAGTTGACCTTCTGCACGAAGTCCTCGAGGTTCAGGTCGAGGTCGTCGACGCCGCGACCCAGCTTGGCGGCGTAGTAGTAGCGCAGGTATTCCGGCTGCAGGTGGTCGAGGTAGGTGCGCGCCTTGATGAAGGTGCCGCGCGATTTCGACATCTTCGCGCCGTTGACGGTCAGGTAGCCGTGCACGTTGACCGCGGTCGGCTTGCGCAGGCCCGCGCCTTCGAGCATGGCCGGCCAGAACAGGGCGTGGAAGTTGACGATGTCCTTGCCGATGAAGTGGTACAGCTCGGCCTTGGAGCCTTCGTTCCAGAACGCGTCGAAGTCCAGCTCCGGACGGCGCTCGCAGAGGTTCTTGAAGCTGGCCATGTAGCCGATCGGCGCGTCCAGCCAGACGTAGAAATACTTGCCCGGTTCTCCCGGGATCTCGAAGCCGAAGTACGGCGCGTCACGGGAGATATCCCACTCCTGCAGGCCCGAGTCCAGCCATTCGGCGAGCTTGTTGGCCACCGCGTCCTGCAGGGTGCCGCTGCGGGTCCACTGCTGCAGCATGGCCTGGAAGTCAGGCAGCTTGAAGAAGAAATGCTGCGAGTCGCGCAGCACCGGGGTGGCGCCGGAGATCGCCGACTTGGGGTTCTTCAGTTCGGTCGGGGCGTAGGTGGCGCCGCATTTCTCGCAGTTGTCGCCGTACTGGTCCTCAGCCGCGCACTTGGGGCAGGTGCCCTTGATGAAACGGTCGGCGAGGAACATGCCCTTCTCGGGATCGAAATACTGGGTGACCGAACGGGTGGCGATGTACCCGGCGTCGCGCAGGCGAGTGTAGATCAGGCTCGACAGTGCGCGGTTCTCCTCGCTGTGCGTGGAGTGGTAGTTATCGAAATCGACCAGGAAGTCGGCGAAGTCGGCGCTGTGCTCGGCCTGGACGTTGGCGATCAGCTGCTCCGGCGTGATGCCTTCCTTTTCCGCGCGCAGCATGATGGCCGAACCGTGGGCGTCGTCGGCGCAGACATAGATGCACTGGTTGCCGCGCAGCTTCTGGAAGCGCACCCACATGTCCGTCTGGATGTACTCCAGCATATGGCCAAGGTGGATCGATCCATTGGCATAGGGCAGGGCGCTGGTGACGAGAATCTGACGTGGCTCGGACATGGTGGCTCGGCTACTTATCTGGCTACGGGGTAAAAATGAGGGTGATCGGCCACTATAAAGGGCTGGCGAATTTATTTCACCCCAAGGACGCATCTGCTGACGATTGACGGGTTAGCATAGGCGCCTGTTCCGTATCCAGTTTGCCAATGGGAGCCTCCATGAGTGCCGTTACCCGTGCCGCCGTCGAAGGCGTGCTTCGCCAGTACACCGACCCCTACCTGAACCAGGATCCGGTCAGCGCCGGTTGCGTGCGCGCCATCGACATCCAGGGCGGGCAGGTCAGCGTGCAGTTGCAGCTGGGGTATGCCGCCGGCCTGTTCAAGGGCGGCTGGGCGCAGGTGCTGCAGACCGCCATCGGCAACCTTGATGGCGTCACTTCGGCCAGCGTCAGCATCGACTGCGTGATCGCCACCCACAAGGCCCAGGCCCAGGTGCCGGCGATGGCCAACGTGAAGAACATCGTCGCCGTGGCCTCGGGCAAGGGCGGGGTCGGCAAGTCGACCACCGCCGCCAACCTGGCCCTGGCCCTGGCCCGCGAAGGTGCCAGGGTGGGCATTCTCGATGCCGACATCTATGGCCCGAGCCAGGGGGTGATGTTCGGCATCGCCGAAGGCACCCGCCCGCAGGTGCGCGAGCAGAAGTGGTTCGTGCCGATCAAGGCCCATGGGGTCGAGGTCATGTCCATGGCGTTTCTCACCGACGACAACACGCCGATGGTCTGGCGTGGCCCGATGGTCTCGGGCGCATTGCTGCAACTGGTGACCCAGACCGCCTGGGACGACCTCGACTACCTGGTGATCGATATGCCGCCGGGCACCGGCGACATCCAGCTGACCCTGGCGCAGAAGGTGCCGGTGGCAGGCTCGGTGATCGTCACCACGCCCCAGGACCTGGCGTTGCTGGACGCGAAGAAAGGCGTGGAGATGTTCCGCAAGGTCAACATCCCGGTGCTGGGCGTGGTCGAGAACATGGCGGTGCATATCTGCTCCAACTGCGGCCATGCCGAGCACCTGTTCGGCGAAGGCGGTGGCGAGAAGCTGGCGGCGCAGTACGGTGTCGAGCTGCTGGCCTCGCTGCCGTTGTCGATGCTGATTCGCGAACAGGCCGACAGCGGCAAGCCGACCGCCATCGCCGAGCCGGAAAGCCAGATCGCCATGGTCTACCAGGAGCTGGCGCGGCAGGTGGGGGCGCGGATCGTGCTGCAGGAAGCGGCGGCGCCGGCGGTGCCGAGCATTACCATCAGCGAAGATTGAGTCGGGCTGGGTAGCAGCAGGACCTGAGGGGCGTGGGAGCGGGCTTGCCCCGCGATGATGGTTGCCTGCGCTGGCGCCATCGCGGGGCCAGCCCGCTCCCACGAAGAGATATGTTTACGAAACCATCAATCTTCAGGCACAAAAAAACCCGCCAATGGCGGGTTTTTTTTGAAAGCGAGGAAGCGAGATCGACTTAGGCGATCTGAACTTCTTCAGCCTGCATGCCTTTCTGGCCGCGGGTAGCGACGAAAGTAACAGCCTGGCCTTCTTTCAGGGTTTTGAAGCCGTCAGCTTGGATGGCTTTGAAGTGCACGAACAGGTCGTCGCCCGACTGAGGGGTGATGAAGCCGTAGCCCTTCTCATCGTTGAACCACTTGACAACACCGGATTGACGGTTGGACATTTTTCTGTCTCCTTGGACAAAGTTGATAACGGTCAGGAAACACCCTGACCGGGACTGAGCGCAAAGAGAGCAGAAAATTCAGCGATGGGCCGATCAGGATCGTGCATCAAACTAGAGATTCTCGGTGTCACGTGCAGCACAGTGGCGCCACCTTAACCCACTTTCCACGACCTGCCAATGGCCAAGAAGCGCTTTGATGAAATTCGGATCGACGGCCTGTGCAGGCCCCGTCCGGCGCGGGATAGGGCGAGGAAACTTTAACCCGGGCGCCGGGACCGGTAAGATGCACCTCTCGTTTTTTACCCCGCACTCTTCAGGACACCCCGCCATGAGCATCAAATCGGACAAGTGGATTCGCCGCATGGCGCAGGAACACGGCATGATCGAACCGTTCGTCGAGCGCCAGGTGCGCGGCGAGCAGGACAGCCGGGTCATTTCCTTCGGTGTCTCCAGCTACGGCTACGACGTGCGCTGTGCCGACGAATTCAAGGTTTTCACCAACATCAACTCGGCCACCGTCGATCCGAAGAACTTCGATGCCGGCAGCTTCGTCGACATCAAGAGTGACGTGTGCATCATCCCGCCGAACTCCTTCGCCCTGGCCCGCACCGTCGAGTACTTCCGCATCCCACGTGACGTGCTGACCATCTGCCTGGGCAAGAGCACCTATGCCCGTTGCGGCATCATCGTCAATGTCACGCCGCTCGAGCCCGAGTGGGAAGGCCATGTGACCCTGGAGTTCTCCAACACCACGACGCTGCCGGCGAAGATCTACGCCAACGAAGGCGTGGCACAGATGCTGTTCCTGCAGTCCGACGAGGCATGCGAAGTCTCGTACAAGGATCGTGGCGGCAAGTACCAGGGCCAGCGCGGCGTTACCCTGCCACGCACCTGAGCCGACAAAGCGCGGGAATTGTTTCCGCGCCCGGCACTCCAACGAGAATACAGTTTCGGCGCGCATGCCGTGCGCCGGGCCTCGTCAGGAGCCGCCGATGAAACTCGACCCCTCAATCAGTGCCAAGCTGGCCGTCCTGCAGCCGAACCAGATCGGATTGCTGGCCTGGTCGCTGATGGCCCACCCGCCGATCCACACACCGCTACCGATGCAGGCCGGTGGCGTGCCACACCAGCCCGATCCCGACACGCCGCAACCGCCGGAACCCGGCGAGCATCCGCCGATGGAACCGGGCGAGCCGACCCTGCCCGATGAGCCGCCTCCAGCCCCGGTGGCCTGATTTTTCTCAGTTGCCCAACAGGTAGCCGCTGCGACAGACCTGCTCGCCGGCCACATGGGCAACCACCATGCCCGCCGTGGCCATGCGCCGGATGCTGCGCGCATAGAGCAGCCCGGCCTGGGTATTGCGCAGGGGCGTGACCCGGTCGTTGAGCGGGTCGATGACCTCGGCGATCAGCTCACCGGCTTGCAGGTACTGGCCGGGCGCGGCGTGGAACACCAGCAGCCCGCCGAGCGGCGTCATGACCGGCTCAACCGCCGCCAGCGGCGTTGCCGGGTGAACCAATGCGGGCAACGGCGCCGGCTGGCCCTCGATGACCCCGGCATGGGTAAGGAAGTCGAGGATCGCCTGGCAGTCCCGGGTCGCCAGCGGGTGGCTGACATCGGCCTGGCCGCGCAGCTCGATGGTCACCGAGAAACTGCCCTGGGGGATCGGGAAGCGTTTGCCGAAGCGCTGCTGCAGCTGCCACCACACCAGGCTGAAACACTCATCGAACGACTGTCCGCCCGAATCGGTGGCCAGCAGGCTGGCCTGCACGCCCAGGTAACGGGCCAGCGGCTCGACCTGGGGCCAGGCCTCCGGCGTGGTGTACAGGTGCTCGACGGCCTCGAAGTCGCAATGCAGGTCGAGCACCATGTCGGCGTCGCAGGCCAGGCGTTGCAGGGTCAGGCGCTGCGACTGCAGCGGCGTGTGCGCGGGGTGGGCATCCAGGCCCCGGCGCAGGTATTCGCGTATCAGCGCCAGGTTGTGCGCCGGATCCTGGGTGAGGTGCCCCTCGATCTGGTCGCCAATGCTGTCGGACAGGTCGACGAACCTGCGGTTGAAGTTCTCGCCGCTCTGCAGTTCGAAACGGCCCAGCGGCGCGTCCAGCAGCACCTGCTCCAGGCCCACCGGGTTGGCCACCGGCACCAGGATGATCTCCTTGTGCAACCGGCCCTGCTGCTCCATTTCCCCGAGTCGCTGCTTCAAGTGCCAGGCCACCAGCATGCCCGGCAGCTCGTCGGCGTGCAGCGAGGCCTGGATGTACACCTTGCCGGCGCCACGCGGGCCGAAGTGGAAGCTGTGCAGCTGGCGGGCGATACCCGGGACAGGGGAGAGCAGGTCGTGGGTCGAGTGGTGCATGGTGGTCCTGATGTCGTCAGCGTTGTAGGGCGAAGGCTGGGATCAAGGATAGAAGCATAACTTCGGGAGTGGCGCACTATTCAGATCGCGGGACCGAGGAGCACGGTACAGACACGGACTACCTGAAATGAAGAAATGCTGAACCTTCAGGTGTTGTTTACTGGGGCTTCATCGTAATGCGCAACAAATATGTTGTCCGCGATTGGCCACGCAACGAGGTGACTAAATGAATTTCGATTATCCGGTGAACGTGCACCGTGATGCAGGCAGTGTCTGGATCAGTTGCCCGGATATTCCCGAGATGGCCAGTGCGGGGGATACGCTCGATGAGGCGCTGTTCGATGCCGTGGATGGCCTGGAATCGGCGCTTTCACTGTACGTGGAGCGGCGGGTCGCCATTCCGTTGCCTACGTCATTGCAATCGGCCGAGGCCGTTGTCAGGTTGCCGGCGCTGACCGCAGCCAAGGCGGCCTTGTGGAACACCATGATCGCCCAGAATGTGACCAAGACTGAAATGGCCCGACGGCTTGGCGTTAACCGACCGCAGGTGGATCGCCTGGTCGACCTGCTGCATCGCTCCAAGATCGAACAGGTCGAGCATGCCTTGCATGTGTTGGGGCAGCGCATCGAACTTGCAGTGGTGGCTGCCTGAGAGGGCTCCGGGAGCTTACCTCCTGGCGAAGCTTCTATTGCGGTCCATCCAGGGCTACCGCGGATGGACCGCAATAGGACTTATTTGCCAGGCACCAGCGTCAACCGCTGGCTGCCATAGGCACGGGCAAAGTTCTGTGGTTGCAGCGGCAGGCTGGTGAAGCGGCCCTTGGACCAGGCATCGAGCCCGTCGCTGTAGTGACGGCTGGCCGGGTTGCCGGACTGGCCGTTGCTGGTCAGTACCTGCAGCGGTTCTGCCTGGCCGAAGTCGACGATCATCCGCGCCGAGGCCGGTAGCTGGGTGTCGAAGTTGCTCCCCCAGGCATAGGGCGTCAGGGCCAGGGTGCTGAAGTCGCCGCCCGCCGCCAGGGGCGCGCGGTCGAGCTTGTCGCCCAGGCCGTGGTAGGCCGGTGCCGGCCAGCGGTACTGGTGCAGCTTGCCCCATTGCCAGGCGCGGCGATCGGCGCCGAGCTGGGCGGTGCCGGCATCTACTGCGGCGGCCAGGCTGCGGGCGAGGATGGTCGGCTTGTCTTCTTTCTGCGGCGTGCCGCGATCATCCCAGAACGGACTGTCGTCGCGCCCCAGCAGGTGATCGACCTGGGCGGAGTAGGACAGCTGGGCATTGCCGACGAAGGCCTGCCAGGCCGGGCTGGATTCCGGGCCCAGTTCGTCGAGGAAGGTCTGCCGGGTGACCGCCTGCAGGAACAGTTCATACAGCGCGGCATCGGCCGACACCGGGCTTAGTCGGCCATCAAAGGCCTTGAGCCGGGCCAGGGCATCGCGGGCCTTGTCGCGCTGCGCGGCGGGCAGGGCATCGATGGCCTGCTTGAGCGGCTGGGCCATGCCGGGGGCGTCGAACATCTGCTTGAGCTTGTCGGCCAGCAGCGTCACCTGATCGTTCTGCAGCGCCATCAGGCTGCGGCTGTCATGACGACCGTTGCCGGCCAGCTGGGCCATGCGCTCGGCGCGCTCGGGGTAGTACCAACTGCTCGACAGCTGCATGCCATAGCCCTTGGGCAGGCTGCGCTGGTTGGCGTGACCGATGAAGCCGGCGGGCGGATCCTGGTCGTAGGGGTGCAGCATCGCGTCGGCGTAGCCGTCCCAGTCATAGCGCCCGTCCCAGCCCGGCGAGGGCAGCAGGCCCTGGCCTTCGCGGCGGTTGGGGTAGCGGCCACTGACCTGCCAGCCGATGTGCTGCGGCTCGGCGAACACGAAGTTCAGCGCCGCCGCAGTGACCTCGCGGGTGCTGTCGAAGGCGCGTTCTATGTTCTGCGCGCGGGTCAGGTCGAACAGCGCGTCGAGGCTGCGATCCTCCTTGAGCTGCGGCAGGTGCAGGGCCAGGGCCAGGCTGCCATGACCCGGCAGCAGGGTGCCGTGACGGGTGTCGTACATCACCTCGCGCTGCGGTCGCTGGCCACGGACGAAGAAGGTTTCGTTGCGTGCGCGGGCCTGCTGCCACTTGCCGTCGGCGAGGTAGCTCAGCTGGTTGCCCTGGCGGCGTACCTGCTCGAGGAACAGGTCCTGGTTGTCGGCCATCACCGCGCTGCTGCTCCAGGCCAGCTTGCCGTTGTAGCCGGCCAGCACGATCGGCAGGCCTGGCAGCGACAGGCCGGCGACCCGGTACTTGGTGGTGTGGATCTGCACCGGGCTCAGCGCCCAGGCGGCGCGGCTGTCGCTGGCCAGCAGACTATTGCCGCTGCGGCTGCGCTGGGGCGCCAGGGCCAGGTTGGCCGAGCCGGGGGCGCCCAGCAGGCCGAGATCGGCCAGTTGCTGGCCGGCGGCGGTGAGTGCGCCGAGCCCCGGCAGCTGGCTGGCCAGGTTCACGCCCTTGAGTTTGTCGACCTCGCCTTCGGCCAGTGGCTCGTCGGGGGCGCCGGGCAGCAGCCAGGCGAGCTTGTCGGCACCGACCTTCTGCGCCAGGGGCAGGGCCGACAGTTCCTCCTGCAGGTTCACCGACTGGCTGAAGGCGTAGAGACTGAAGATCAGCGCCGAGTCCTCGGGTTTCCAGTATTCCGGACGGTAGCCGCTGCGGGCGAGTTCGCCCGGCAGCTTGTCGCGGTAGCGGAACAGGTAGGCGTTGACCCCGCGGGCGTACACCTCGAAGAAGCGCTTCAGGCGCGGCGAGGCGTCGGCATAGAGCTGGCCGGCGCTCTGCTTGAGGTTGGCCGCACGCATCAGACGATCCATCTCCAGGGCGTCGGCCCCGGCCAGCTCGGCCAGGCGCCCCTGGGCCAGCAGGCGCATGGCGACCATCTGCTCGATGCGATCCCCGGCATGCAGGTAGCCCAGGCTGAACAGCGCATCGTGGAAGCTGCTGCTTTCGATCAGCGGCGCGCCCATCGCGTTGCGCCGAACCGAGACGTTCTGCGCCAGGCCCTTGAGCGGTTGCACGCCGGTCGTCGGCAGTACGCTGTCCTGGTGACCACCCATCTGGCAGCCGCCGAGCGCGAGCAGGCCAAGCAACGCGGCAGCATTGCCGAGGCGGAGAGGGAAGGGCGGAAGGACGGGGGCGGCCATGACTAGGCTCCTGCAGGGCGTGGCGGGGTTCTGAAAGGCGCTAAGGTAGTGAGCGCGCAGTCGCCGTGCAAGGTGCCGGGAAGCTTTATTTACCAGTGGTAGTGCTGGTAGGTGCAGATCGCGGGTCAAGCCCACTCCCATGACGATTTGCATGGGAGCGGGCTTGACCCGCGATGGCCTGATTTGACGTCGATCAGGCGCCGTGGCACTTCTTGAATTTCTTCTCGCTGCCGCACGGGCAAGGGTCGTTGCGGCCGACGTCCTTCAGGGCGTTGCGCACCGGCTCCTGGTGGCCGTGGTTGCAGTGCGGGCCGTGCACATGGCCATGGTCGTGGTCGTGGTGATGGTCGTGACCGTGGTTGCAGTCGGGGCCATGGACATGGGGTTGCTGGGTCATTGCGGGGTTACTCCGGTTGTAGATCGCCGGGGATTATCTCACCCCTTTGCGACAAGTGCAGGTCCCGATGGACGATCAGCCCGGTGGCCAGTTCGCCGCGCAGCTGGTATTGCAGTGGCTGGCCGCTCTTGAGCAGCTTCGCCAGGGGCTTGAGGTGCTGCCAGAGGTTGGTACGCACGGTGATCTTGAAGGTGCGCCGGGCCTGGCCGCCGACGCTACGCCACAGGCTTGCCTCGTCCTCGGCCAGGAGCAGGTCGCCCAGGCGCACCGAGTAGGCCAGGTGGCGGATGAACAGGCGGCCGTCGTTGGGGTTGTCGACCTGCAGGTGCAGGACAAACTCCTGCTGATGCAGGCGCATCTTCACAGGCTCCACCTCAAGCAGGTGCAGCTGTGGCTCGCGCCAGGTGTCGCCGCCCCAGCCGGCGCAGCCCGTCAGCCAGCCCAGCAGCAGGCAGAGTGTGAGCAGGCGGGCCAGGGGGCGCATGTTCAACTACCGAGGTAACTGGCGCAGCATTTCTTGAACTTCTGCCCGCTGGCGCAGGGGCAGGGATCGTTGCGACCGGCCTTGAGCGGCACGGTCGGGTCGATGAAGTACCAGCGTCCTGCATGCTGGACGAATGCCGAGCGCTCGCGGTGCCGGTGGTCGCCTTCCAGGTCGTGCCAGCGCGCGGTGAAGGTGACGAAGGCGTGTTCGGGTTGCCCGCCCAGTACCTCGGCGCTTTCCACCTCCAGCCCCAGCCAGGTGCTCTGCGCGCTCCACGCCGACATGGCCGTGCGATCAAGGTCGGCCTGCTGGGCCGGCAGGGTGGTGTCGACCAGGTAGTCCACCAGGCCCAGCACGTAGGCGCTGTAGCGCGAACGCATCAGGGCCTGGGCGTCCGGCGCCGGGGGGCCGCTGTGATAATGCCCGCAGCAGGCGTCGAGCAGGTTGCCGCTGCCGCAGGGGCAGATCGAGACACTCATCCAGTCACCACCAGTACTTGCCGAAGTTTTCAGGGTTGGCCCAGAACTTTGCATTGAGCCAGTCCGGGACCTGCTTGTAGTCATGCAGATCATAGGTGAACAGGCTCAGCACCTGTTCGTCGCGCTGGAATTTCTCGCTGGCCGAGAGTGCCAGTGAATAGAAGTCGGTGTCCTGCCAGCCGCAGGCGTTCAGATCCGCCAGCACCGCGACGCGGCTGGCATTGAGGTTGCGGATACCGCCCAGCAGCTCCAGGCCGGTGCGCTTGGGCAGGTGCTCCAGGCAGTCGACCAGTACCGCCAGATCGAAGCGTCGGGCTGCTTGTTCGGCGGGAAGCGGGCCGGGTGCGGCGACCTCGATCCGGGTCTCGGGATGGGCGGCGCTGAAGGCCTCCAGGGCCGGGAAGCGGCTGCCCACCAGCAGCAGGTGGCGCGGGGTGAAGCGATCGAGCAGGGCGGCCAGGGCCTGCTGCGGCGTGCGTTGTGAGAAAACCTCGGTCATTGCCATTCCTCGTTCAGGTCGCTCAAGACTAGCGGTCCCAGGCGATCGGGCAAAGAGGCGCGTCGCCACGTCGTGGCTTATTGCTGGCAGAGCGGTAATCGCCGGTCTTTACTCCCAGAGCATCGGTAATGCACCGATTCCCCCTAGGAGAAGCAACAAGATGAGCATAGTACGCACAGCGATACCCCTGGTTCTGCTCACCAGTGTGTTGACTGGTTGTGCAGGTTTGCAAAAAACCGACTGGCCGAAGTGTGCTGCCGTCGGGGGCGTGGGCGGCGCGGCCCTGGGCGCGATCGAAAGCTCCAGCTGGGCCGGCTGGGGCGCGTTGCTCGGTGGCGGTCTGGCGGCTGGCTATTGCTGGGCCCACGGTGATGGCGACGAGGACGGCGATGGCGTGCCGGACAGCCGCGACAAGTGCCCCGGCACCCCGCGAGGCGTGCAGGTCGATGCCAACGGTTGCCCGCCTGAGCCGGCGCCGGTGGTCGAGGAAGTGGTGGTGCAGAAGGAAGAAGTCATTGTCATCCGTGACGTGCGTTTCGAGTTCGACTCGGCGCGCCTGACCGCCACTGACAAGGAGCGCTTGAACACCATCGCGACACGCCTCAAGCAGGAAGCCCCGGGCGCCCGCCTGAGCGTTTCCGGCCACACTGACAGTGTCGGTTCCGACAGCTACAACCAGAAGCTGTCCGAGCGTCGTGCCCAGTCCGTGACCAACTACCTGGTCGAAAGCGGTGTACCGCGTGCGAGCTTTGTCTCGGTGGTGGGCGCTGGCGAGACTCAGCCTGTGGCCGATAACGCCACCGCCGACGGCCGTGCCATGAACCGCCGCACCGAGATCAAGATCCAGCGTTGAGTGCCGTGCGCCCGCGCCTTGAGAAGTGGCGCGGGCGCGTCTTTAC
Organism: Pseudomonas sp. TE31087; assembly: GCF_057284075.1. Taxonomy (NCBI): domain Bacteria; kingdom Pseudomonadati; phylum Pseudomonadota; class Gammaproteobacteria; order Pseudomonadales; family Pseudomonadaceae; genus Pseudomonas; species Pseudomonas sp. TE31087. Next base: position 2,914,599 of record NZ_JBXVNN010000001.1, on the reverse strand, counting down.
TCCTGTGTGACCGGTAGCGGCCGGTGACACAGGAGCAATCACCATGCGTGTTTTGTCGAAAGCGGCACTGCCGTTGCTGGTGGCCACAAGCCTGCTTACAGGCTGCGCCACCCACAGCGATGGCAGCGCGCCCCTCAATCAAAGGACCTGGCCCATCTGCAGCCTGCTTGGCGGACTGGTCGGCGGCGGCCTGGGCGCCATCGAGAGTTCCACCTGGGCGGCTGGTGCCGGTGTTGCCGGTGCGATTGCCGGTGGCCTGATCTGCTATGCCCAGGATGGCGACGAGGATGGCGATGGCGTATTCGACCGCCGCGACCGCTGCCCGGATACTCCGGCAGGCACCCAGGTCAATCACATGGGCTGCCCGTTGCCGCAGTATCCGGCGTCGGCACCGCAACCGGAACCTGCGGCAACCCCGGAGGTGATCACCCTCGATGACCAGGGCCAGGTGCTGTTCGCCTTCGACTCCGCCGAGCTGACCCAGGGCGCCCAGCAGCGCCTGCAAGGTTTGTTGCCCAAGCTCAACGAGCCCGGCGTGGCCAGTGTCAAGGTTCTCGGTTTCACCGACAGCGTGGGTTCGGACGCCTACAACCAGCGCTTGTCCGAGCGCCGCGCCAGCGGTGTTGCCGAGTACCTGATCAGCCAGGGGCTGGCGCCGAACAAGGTGACCAGCCAGGGTCGCGGAGAGAGCGAGCCGGTGGCCGACAACGACACCGACGAGGGCCGCTCGCGCAACCGTCGGGTGGAACTGCACCTGAACTGACCCCTCTGGCGCATACCTCGGCAGTAGGGTTACTGTTGTTGGCGCGGTCCGCTCGAACGGGCCGCGCCGACATAACAACAATCCATGGGGGCCGGACATGAAGTTCATCCTGGGCCTGGGCAAGGCTCTGACGGTGGCGTTCTGGGGCGTGGTGCTGTTCAACCTGTTCATGCCGCAGCCGTTGCCGCTCAATCTGCTGATCAATGCCGCGGGTATCGTCCTGCTGTCGCTGCATGCGCTGGAGGTGCTGTTTTTCAACGGCAGCCTGCGCGGGCGCAGCCATCGCTGGTTCGACCGCCTGCAGATCCTGCTGACCGGTATCTTCCATGTCATGTCCATCCCCCGTCCGCAGGAGGCGTCGAGCCATGCGTAAATTGATGTTGCTGGCCGCACTGGCCAGCCCCCTGGTCCAGGCCGAAAGCCTGGAGGTCGCCGCCCATTCGATGCTGCGTCTGCCCAACAAGGCGGCCAGCGTGCACCTGGAGCAGTTGCGGGTGGCCGACTCGGCGACGTTGCTGCTGCCGGCCACGCTTACCGAACTGAAGATCGACCGGCTCGAGCTGGGGCGTGATGCGCGGATCGCCATTGCGCCGGCCGAGCGGGACCTGAGTATCGAGGCTTTGAGTGCCTACCTGGGCGAAGGCAGCGAGTTCAGCGCGCCCGGGGCGCCCGGGACCTATGAACGTGCCGCGCGGCCGGGGCGTAACCTGGATCTGCGGTTGCAGGCGCTGGAGGCGGATCGGCTGTCGATCGATGCCCGGGGTGGGGCTGGGGCGCCTGGGTATGTCGGGCTCGATGGGGCCAATGGCAAGCCCGGGGGGTGTACCTGGGGGCAGGCCAGCCGGGGGGCCAATGGTGATGATGGTGGCAATGGGCACGATGGTGCTGCCGGTGGGCGGGTTCGTCTGGCGGTGCCTGAAGGGTTTGCGCAGGAGCGGATTGTGGTGCGGCTTGATGGTGGGGCGCCGGGGAAGGCGGGGGCTGCTGGGAAGGCTGGTTTGGGTGGGGCCAGTAAGGGGTGTCTGGTTTATCGGACTGATGCTGGGGGGAATGGGCGGCCTGGGCAGGCCGGGCAGCCTGGGTTGGCTGGGGGCTCGGGGGAGTTGATTCTTCAGCGGCTTTGAGTTTTCTGGGTTAGTGTTGTTTGGTTGTTTTAGTTGGTATTTAGGGTTGTATGCGCATTCATTTGCGATGTCGACGCTTATTCACCTTTCCGCCCTTACGGCGGGTCACTTTTTGTCAAACGCGACAAAAAGTAACCAAAAAACGCTGCGCTCCATTCATCCGGCCCTGCGCTTCGCTCCGGGTCCCCTCACTCCGGCCTTGCTCCCGGGAGGACCGCGCTGTAGGGCCCATCCTGGGCCCCAGCGCTTGACGGGCATCCATGCCCGTCACCTCCCTCCGCAAGACCTGCGTTCGGCCTCCTGAAGTCGCGAAGTTACGAGCGGCGCCTGGGCTGGCGCAGCTGTCGCTAGTTGAATTGGTAATTAACCTCTCTATCCCATCGCGGGGCAAGCCCGCTCCCACAGAGATAACACGGCTTGACTTGGAATTAACGTGGGAGCGGGCTTGCCCCGCGATAGGCCGGAACAGCCAATATATATCTAAAGGTCAAACAACTAACTTCGCGCTTCTTGCTCTTGCTCTTGCTCTTGCTCTTGCTCTTGCTCTTGCTCTTGCTCTTGCTTCTAAGCGCGCGGTAGGTCAGGCAACACCAATTGCGACTTCAGGAGGCCGAGCGGAGTTCTTGCGGAGGGAGGTGACGGCCATGGATGGCCGTCAAGCGCTGCGCCCCAGGATGGGGCGTTCAGCGCGGTCCTCCCGGGAGCAAGAACGGAGCGAGGGAACCCCGGAGCGAAGCGTAGGGGCCGGATGAACGGAGCCAAACGGTTTTGCCTACTTTTCCCACGAGAAAAGTAGGCCGCCGTAAGGGCGGAAAGGTGACTAAATGTCGACATCACCTACGAATGTGCTTACAAAAACCAAAACAATCATCTTTGAACCCGAACCCGAACCCGAACCCGAACCCGAACCCGAACCCCTCAAACCCAAACCCGCGAACTAGCCACCCCCACCACCAAAACCCCAATCAACAAATTAACCCCCACCAACCGCCGAATCCGCCCCAGCACCCCAGCCCCCGAAGCCCAATCCCCAGCCTCCACCGCCGCCCGCAGTTCAGGCAACAACAAAGACTGAACCCGCATGAACAACGCAAACATGACAATCCCCCCGCCAATCATCACCTGCACGTAACGAGGCGCGGTCTCGAACCCGGCAAACCGCAGGTGAATCATCCCGACCCCGCTGACAGCCAACACCGCCACCGCCAGCCAGACCCATCTGAAGAACCGCTGGAAAACCTCCACCCACAACCGCAGCCGCGCGGGCCCCTCCAGCGCGGCAACCGTTGCCGGCCGCAGCACCAGCCAGGCGAAGAACATCCCCCCGACCCAGACGAGGGCGGCCAGGACATGCAAGGTGTAGGGCAGGGCAAAGGCAAGCATCCGGATCTCCATGCGGCACAAAGGGCAATAGCGGGGTATGATAGCCGGCCCATGCGAAACACTGAAAATATATCCAGCCCTCCGGGCGCCTGCAGACCATGATCAGCAACGAACTCAAAGCCACCATCCAGGGCGCCTACTCGCGTTTCCTCGAAGCCAAAAGCCTCAAGCCACGCTACGGTCAGCGCCTGATGATCGCCGAAGTGGCCAAGGTGCTCGGCGACATCGCCTGCGACGACGACGGCCGCCGTGCCGGTGAGCCCGCCGTGGTGGCCGTCGAGGCCGGCACCGGTACCGGCAAGACCGTCGCCTACAGCCTGGCCGCAATCCCCGCCGCCAAGGCCGCCGGCAAGCGCCTGGTGATCGCCACCGCGACCGTGGCCCTGCAGGAGCAGATCGTCTTCAAGGACCTGCCCGACCTGATGCGCAACAGCGGGCTGAACTTCAGCTTCGCCCTGGCCAAGGGGCGCGGGCGCTACCTGTGCCTGTCCAAGCTCGACGTCCTGTTGCAGGAAGGCCATGCCCAGTCGGCCACCGCCCAGCTGTTCGAGGAGGAAGGCTTTCGCATCGAGGTCGACGAGCGCAGCCAGAAGCTGTTCAACAGCATGATCGAGAAGCTCGCCGGCAACCGCTGGGACGGTGACCGCGACAGCTGGTCGGAGGCTGTCGAAGACCAGGACTGGGCTCGCCTTACCACCGACCATGGCCAGTGCACCGGCCGGCATTGCCCGAACTTCCAGCAGTGCGTGTTCTACAAGGCCCGTGAAGGCATGGGCAAGGTCGACGTGATCGTCACCAACCACGACATGGTCCTGGCCGACCTGGCCCTGGGCGGTGGCGCCGTGCTGCCCGATCCGCGCGACACTATGTACGTGTTCGATGAAGGCCACCACCTGCCCGACAAGGCCATCGGCCACTTCGCCCATTATTCGCGCCTGCGCTCCACCGCCGACTGGCTGGAGCAGACCGCCAAGAACCTGACCAAGCTGCTGGCCCAGCATCCGTTGCCGGGCGACCTTGGCAAGTACATCGAGCAGGTTCCGGAGCTGGCGCGTGAGGTCCGCACCCAGCAGCAGTTCATGTTCACCCTCTGTGAGCAGGTGGCGGATTTCCGCGCCGGCGAGGACATGGAAGGCCGCGACCGCCCGCGCTACCGTTTCGAAGGTGGCGTGGTGCCGGAGCAGATCCGCGAAGTCGGCATCGAGCTCAAGAAAGGCTTCGCCCGCCTCAACGACTTGTTCACCCGCCTGGCCGACCTGCTCAAGGAAGGCATGGACGGCGAGAACAACATCGGGATTGCCAGCCACCAGGCCGAGGAGTGGTACCCGTTGTTCGGCAGCCTGGTGACCCGCGCCCAGGGTAACTGGGAACTGTGGACCGCCTTCACCGCCGAAGACCCGGAAGACAATCCGCCCATGGCCCGCTGGCTGACCTTGGCCGAAAGCGGCGCGCTGTTCGACATCGAGGTCAATGCAAGCCCCATCCTGGCCGCCGAGATGCTGCGCAAGAGCCTGTGGAACGTCGCTTATGGCGCCTTGGTGACTTCGGCGACGCTCACTGCCCTGGGCAAATTCGACCGTTTCCGCATGCGTTCGGGCCTGCCCCGCGACGCGGTGCAGTGCGTGGTGCCCAGTCCGTTCGTGCATGGCGACGCCGGCCTGCTGCGGGTACCGGACCTGGGCGCCGACCCGCGGGACGCAACGGCCCATACAGCGGCGATCATCCGCGAGCTGCCAGGCATCGTCGAGGACGCGCGTGGCGCACTGGTGCTGTTCTCCTCGCGCAAGCAGATGCAGGACGTGTTCGATGGCCTGGACCGCGACTGGCGCAAGCTGGTGCTGATCCAGGGCAACCTGTCCAAGCAGGAGACCCTGAACAAGCACAAGGCGCGGGTCGACGACGGCCAGCACAGCGTGCTGTTCGGCCTGGCCAGTTTCGCCGAAGGTGTCGACCTGCCGGGTGCCTACTGCGAGCACGTGGTGATCGCCAAGATCCCCTTCGCCGTGCCGGATGATCCGGTCGAGGCCGCGTTGGCCGAGTGGATCGAGGCCCGTGGCGGCAACCCGTTCATGGAAATCGCCGTGCCCGATGCCTCGCTGCGCCTGATCCAGGCCTGTGGCCGGCTGCTGCGCACCGAGCAGGACCGTGGCGTCATTACCTTGCTTGATCGCCGTCTGGTCACGCAGCGCTACGGCAAGGCTATCCTCAATGCGCTGCCACCTTTCCGACGGGAAATCGGCTGAGCGCCGGAGCAAGACGCCCAACCCGTTGTCCATTACTCGATTGCGAGCCCATGACGGGCTCCGAAGGAGAGTCACCGCCCTATGATCCGCCGCACCCTGCCTGTCGTGTTCTCCCTGTTGTTCAGTGCGCCCTTGCTGGCCGGGCAACAGACGCTGTTCAGTTTCGTGCGCCCGGCCTCGGTGGTGAATGTCGTCACCCAGGACGCCAGCCTGCCGCAGTACAACGCGGAACAGACAGCCGAAGGCGAAGTGTTGCGGCGGGTGGTGTTCAACCCGGTGGCGCAGCCGACCCTGCGCCTCGCACCGCAAGGCGGAGCATGGGACTGGAGCACCGGCCAGGCACTGACCCTGCGCCTGCAGAGCGGGATGGACTGGGCGCTGACCGTCGATGTGACGGTGCAAAGCAGCGACGGGCGCACCCTCACCAGCCGTATCGATCTGCCGGCTGGGCCCGCACAGACCGTGATGATTCCGCTCAAGGCCAGTTCACCATTGAGCCGGGGCATGCGCGCCGGGCCTCCGATGCCCTGGACTTTCGAAGGACAGCGCCTGCTGCTCACCAGCAGCGAAGGTGCGGTGGACCTGGCGCAGGTCACTTCGGTCAGCCTGAGCATTCCCGGCCCCAAGGTGGCCCAGAGCCTGCTGATCGAGAAGGTCGGCCTGCAGGATGACGACCAGGCGTTCAAGGCTGCCTACAGCGAATTGATCGATGCCTATGGGCAATCGACCCGTGGCCGCTGGCCGGAGAAGATCGTCGGCGATGAGCAGCTCAAGGCCGCCGACAACCGCGAACAGGCATTGCTCAAAGCCTGGTTGGCCGAGCGCGAAAAACTCAAGCTGGACACCTATGGCGGTCTGCTCGCGGGGCCGGCCTTCGAAGCCAAGGGCTTCTTCCGCACCGAGAAACGCGACGGGCGTTGGTACCTGGTGACGCCGGACGGGCATCCGTTCTATTCGCTTGGCGTCAATGCCGTTGCCGCCGATGGTGGGCGCACCTATGTTGCCGGTCGCGAAGGCATGTTCAAGGGTTTGCCGGGCGAAGGCGATGCGTTGACTGCCTTCTACGGCGAAGGCAACAACGACGACGGCAATGCCTCGTCCCAAGGCCGGGGATTCAAGCAAGGGCGCTGGTTCGATTTCTATGCGGCCAACCTGCAGCGCACGTACGGCAAGCCTTGCCCGCAGGATGGCACGGCCTGCCCGGCGCCGGCCCTGGACGAACTGCGCTGGCAGGCCCACACCCTGGATCGCCTGCAGGCCTGGGGCTTCAACACACTCGGCAACTGGAGCGACCCGGCGCTCGCTCAAGCCAGGCGCCTGCCGTTCACCTTGCCGCTGTCGATCGTTGGTGACTACGCCAGCATCAGCACCGGCATGGATTGGTGGGGTCGCATGCCCGACCCGTTCGACCCGCGCTTCGCCATGGCCACTGAGCGCGCCGTGGCCATCGCCGCCCGGGATCACCGCGACGACCCCTGGCTGATCGGTTACTTCGCCGACAACGAACTGGCCTGGGCCGCCCCCGGCGGCGACCCCAAGGCACGCTACGGCCTGGCCTATGGCACCTTGCGCCTGACCACCGATGTGCCGGCCAAGCGTGCCTTCCTCAAGCAGTTGCGCGACAAATACCGCAACCAGCAAGGGTTGTCGAAGGCCTGGGGGATCGAGCTGACCGCCTGGGAGTTGATGGAAGACCCAGGGTTCGAGGCGCCATTGCCCAATCCGGAGCACCCGGAAATCGAGCGCGACTACCAGTATTTCCAGCAGGTGTTTGCCGAAACCTATTTCAAGACCATTTCCGATGCCCTGAAATGGCATGCGCCCAACCATCTGCTGCTGGGCGGGCGCTATGCGGTCAGCACGCCCGAGGCGGTGAAGGCCTGCGCCAGGTTCTGCGATGTGCTGAGCTTCAACTTCTATACCTTGAAGCCTGAAGACGGCTACGACTTCGCCCAACTGGCCGAGCTCGACAAGCCAGTGCTGGTCTCGGAGTTCCAGTTCGGCTCCCGCGATCGCGGTCCGTTCTGGCCCGGTCCGCTTGAAGTGGCCCGCGAGGAGGATCGAGGCCCGGCCTATGCCAACTTCCTCAAGGCCGCCATGGCCCAGCCGACGATCGTTGGCGCTCACTGGTTCCAGTACCTCGACCAGCCCGCCAGCGGCAGGCTGCTGGACGGCGAGAACGGCCACCTGGGCCTGGTGGCCATTACCGACGTGAGCTACCCGGGCTTCGTCGAGGCGGTGCGCCGGAGCAACCTGCAGATCCTCACGCAGCTACGCACCGAACTGGACAAGCCCGCCCCCAAAAAATGAGCGCTGTCCCTGGGAGCGCTTTCGTGGGAGCGGGCTTGCCCCGCGATAGCGTTCCACCAGGGAACAAGGACGCCCCTGACAACCACCCAGCCATATCCAGTTTGCAAATCGCCCAACTACTGAAACAATGCACCCCTTTGCAAGCCAGGTCGTACAGAGAGGTAGTCGGGTGCAGATCCAGGGTCACTATGAGCTGAAGTTCGAGGCGGTGCGCGATGCCTTCGCCGCGTTGTTCGAGGATCCCCAGGAACGTGGTGCCGCATTGTGCATCCAGGTTGGCGGCGAGACCGTGGTCGACCTGTGGGCCGGCAGCGCCGACAAGGACGGCCGCGAGGCCTGGCACAGCGATACCATCGCCAACCTGTTCTCCTGCACCAAGACCTTCACCGCCGTCACCGCCCTGCAACTGGTGGGCGAGGGCAAGCTGGCCCTCGATGCGCCGGTGGCACGCTACTGGCCGGAGTTCGCCCAGGCCGGCAAGGAGCAGGTCACCCTGCGCCAGCTGCTCAGCCATCGCGCCGGCCTGCCGGCCATCCGTGAGCTGCTGCCAGCCGAGGCGCTGTACGACTGGCAGACCATGGTCGATGCCCTGGCCGCCGAAGCGCCCTGGTGGACGCCCGGCAGCGAACACGGTTATGCGGCGATCACCTATGGCTGGCTGATCGGTGAGCTGATCCGCCGCGCCGACGGTCGCGGCCCCGGCGACTCGATCGTGGCCCGAACCGCCCGGCCATTGGGGCTGGATTTCCATGTTGGCCTGGCGGACGACGAATTCCACCGCGTGGCGCATATCGCCCGCGGCAAGGGTAATCCCGGCGATGCCGCGGCCCAGCGCCTGCTGCAGGTCACCCTGCGCGAACCCGAGGCCCTGTCCACCCGGGCCTTCACCAACCCGCCGGCGATCCTCACCAGCACCAACAAGCCCGAATGGCGGCGCATGCAGCAGCCGGCGGCCAATGGCCACGGCAACGCCCGCAGCCTGGCGGGCTTCTATGCCGGCCTGCTCGACGGCAGCCTGCTGGAGTCCGAACTGCTTGACGAACTCACCCGCGAGCACAGCCTCGGCCAGGACCGCACCCTGTTGACCCAGACCCGCTTCGGCCTGGGCTGCATGCTCGACCAGCCGGAGCTGGCCAACGCCACCTTCGGCCTTGGCGCACGGGCGTTCGGCCATCCCGGTGCGGGCGGCTCGGTCGGTTTTGCCGATCCCGAACACGACGTGGCCTTTGGCTTCGTCACCAATACCCTGGGCCCCTACGTGCTGATGGACCCGCGCGCCCAACGCCTGGTGCGGGTCCTTGGCAGTTGCCTTTGATCGGGTAACGCGGGTATTGCCCGGACCCTTTGACTATCCTCAATGCCAACGCCTGACGCGTATGGGCAAAATTTCTTTCTATTTCATGGTGTATCGCTGATGTCTTCACATAAAACCTTAGCACTCGCCCTGTGCCTGGCCATGACCGGCTGCGCCAGCCATTCCCAGGACGCCGCCAAGGACAGTGGCTTGAACTGGTGGCCCTTCGGCTCCGACAAGGTCGCCGACAAGGAAGTGAAGGAGGCCGTCGTCGAAAACGTCGCCAAGGCTGATGCCAAGTCCGAAAGCGCCAGCCGCTGGTGGTGGCCGTTCGGTAGCGATGAGAAAAAGGACAAGGTCGCGGCGGTGCCGAAGATCGACCAGAAGGCCACCCAGGCCTGGCTCGACCAGTACGAGCCGAAGGTCCGCGAGGCGATCAAGGGCAGCAAGTTTGAACTCGAACGCCGTGAAGATGTGCTGGCGGTAACCATTCCGGTGGACAGCTCCTACAACCCGGACCGTCCGAACATGCTGCTGCCGGTCACCCTCGGCCCGATCACCCAGGTGGCCAAGGCCGTCGAGACCGACACCAAGACCGCCGTGCTGGTGCTTGGCCACGCCGACAGCAGCGGCGCCACCGCCGCCAACCAGAAGCTCAGCCTCGAGCGCGCTGCTTCGGTGTCGGCGATCTTCCGTCTCAGCGGCCTGCAGCGTGACCGCCTGATGCTCAAGGGCATGGGCTCGGTGATGCCGCGCGCCGCCAACGACAGCGCAGAGGGCCGCGCCCTGAACCGCCGCGTCGAGCTGCTGCTGACCCCGCAGAACACCATGATCGCGCTGCTGGCCAAGTACCAGCAGGCCGCCCCGGCGCCAGCCCCGGCGGCAATGGTCGCCACCCAGGACGCCAAGGCCCCGGCGGCTAAACCAGCCGCCAAGGCCGCTGCCAAGCCAGCCGCGAAAAAGCCGGCCGCCAAGGCCAAGGCGCCTGCCAAGGCCAGCACCGCCGCGAAGAAGAAAGCCGCTCCGGCCAAGCCCGCCGCGAAGAAGGCCGCCACCGACAAGAAAGTCGCCGCCAACAGCCCTGCGAAGACCAACTGATCGTCAAGGAAACGCAGTCATGACCCAATCCCTGGCCGATATGCGCCGCGACTACACCCGTGATGGCCTGGCTGAAGCCCAGGCCCCGGGGGAGCCGTTCGCGCTGTTCCACCACTGGTTCGCCGATGCGCTGAAGACCGAGCAGCTGCCGGTGGAAGCCAACGCCATGACCCTGGCGACCGTCGACGCCGATGGCCGTCCGCATTGCCGGGTGCTGTTGCTCAAGGCCCTCGATGCCCGAGGGTTCACGTTCTTCACCAACTATGAAAGCGCCAAGGGCCAGCACATCGCGGCGAACCCGTTCGCGGCCATGACTTTCTTCTGGCCGGCGCTGGAGCGTCAGGTGCGGATCGAAGGGCGGGTGGAAAAGGTCACGGCCAAGGAGTCGGATGACTACTACCAGGTACGTCCTTTAGGCAGCCGCCTGGGCGCCTGGGCGTCGCCGCAGAGCCGGGTGATTGCCGACCGCGAGGAACTGGAAGGGCTGGTCAAGGCCACCGAGGCGCGCTTTTCCGACACCCAACCGCATTGCCCGGAACACTGGGGCGGCTACCGCCTGGTGCCGGAGCGTGTCGAGTTCTGGCAGGGGCGTGCCAGTCGTCTGCACGACCGGCTGAACTTCCGGTTGGTCGATGGCCAGTGGCTGCGCGAGCGTTTGGCGCCCTGACATCTGGGGCCGCTGCGCGGCCCATCGCGGCACAAGGCCGCTCCTACAGGGATCGCGTAACCCCTGTAGGAGCGGCCTTGTGCCGCGATGGGCTGCAAAGCAGCCCCAGCATTACCGATACCCCGCCGCCTCCCGCTCCAGCCACGCCGCCAACTCCTTGCGCCGCACCTTCTCCACCCGTGCCCGCTCCAGCAGCTTGAGCATGAAATCCCGCTTCGCCGGATCCTCCCCGGCCAGTGACAGCGCCAGGTCCCGGTCCATCCAGCGACGCATGCGCACATACAGCCACCCGTGAAAATACAGGCCGGCGATCGTCACCACGACGACGATGAAGTAATCCATGGCTATCCTTGGTCGAACGTAAAAGCCCGCCACACAGTCGGCGCAGGCTGTACCTGGGCTGAATGAAAACAATTTTATAACGTTTGCACCGTGACACTTGTCAAGGCGCGGAGTCTAATGGACACCTGTCTTATGGAGATTGACCCATGCGTAAATCCGCTTTGCTGCTGGCCAGCTTCACCACCGTGTCGCTGCTGCTGGGCGGCTGCCAGTCGTCGCTGACCGGCGACAGCTACTCCCGTGATGAGGCCCGCCGCGTGCAGACCGTGCGCATGGGTACCATCGAATCCCTGCGTCCGGTGAAGATCGAAGGCACCAAGACCCCGATCGGTGGTGGTGCTGGCGCCATCGTCGGTGGCGTCGCCGGCAGCGCCATCGGTGGCGGCCGTGGCAGCGTCGTGGCTGCGGTGATCGGTGCCGTGGCCGGTGGTCTGGCCGGCTCTGCCGCCGAAGAAGGCCTGACCCGCACCCAGGGCGTCGAGATCACCGTGCGTGAAGACGATGGCAGCATGCGCGCCTATGTGCAGCAAGTGCAGCAGAACGAGGTTTTCCGCGTGGGCGAGCGTGTGCGCATCATGACCGTCGATGGCACCAGCCGCGTCACTCACTGATCGCGGCTCATATAAAGAAACCCCGAACGGGCCAGGCCTGTTCGGGGTTTTCTTTTACCTGTAGCCGCGATCGGATTACAGGCCGAGCATGTCCCGCGCCACCGCCTCGGCGATACGGATGCCATCCACGCCGGCCGAAAGAATGCCGCCAGCGTAGCCCGCGCCTTCGCCCGCCGGGAACAGGCCCTTGAGGTTGAGGCTCTGCAAGCTGGCATCACGGGTGATGCGCAGCGGCGACGAGGTGCGGGTCTCGATGCCGGTCAGCACCGCGTCGTGCAGGTTGTAGCCCTTGATCTGGCGGTCGAAGGCCGGCAGCGCCTCACGAATCGCCTCGATGGCGAAGTCAGGCAGGCTCGGGGCCAGGTCGCCCAGGGTCACGCCCGGCTTGTAGGACGGCTCGACGCTGCCCAGCGCGGTGGACGGGCGGCCTGCGACGAAGTCGCCCACCAGCTGCGCCGGTGCCTGGTAGTTGCTGCCGCCCATCACGTAGGCATGGGCCTCCAGGCGTTCCTGCAGCTCGATGCCGGCCAGCGGGCCGCCCGGGTAGTCGCGCTCGGGGTCGATACCGACGACGATACCGGAGTTGGCATTGCGCTCATTGCGTGAGTACTGGCTCATGCCGTTGGTGACCACGCGGCCCGGTTCGCTGGTGGCGGCGACCACGGTGCCGCCCGGGCACATGCAGAAGCTGTAGACCGAGCGACCGTTCTTGGCGTGGTGCACCAGCTTGTAGTCGGCGGCGCCAAGTTTCGGGTGGCCGGCGTACTTGCCCAGGCGCGCCTTGTCGATCAGCGACTGCGGGTGCTCGATACGGAAACCGACCGAGAACGGCTTGGCTTCCATGAACACGCCCTTGGCGTGGAGCATGCGGAAGGTGTCGCGGGCGCTGTGCCCCAAGGCCAGCACCACATGCCGCGAGTGCAGCTGTTCACCGCTCTGCAGTACCACGCCGGTGAGCTGGTCGCCGTCGATCAGCAGGTCGGTAACCTTCTGCTCGAAGCGTACTTCACCGCCCAGGGTGATGATTTCCTCGCGCATCTTCTCGACCATGCTGGTCAGACGGAAGGTACCGATGTGCGGCTTGTTGATGTAAAGGATCTCGTCCGGTGCGCCGGCCTTGACGAACTCTTCCAGTACCTTGCGGCCGTGGTGGTTCGGGTCCTTGATCTGGCTGTACAGCTTGCCGTCGGAGAAGGTACCGGCGCCGCCTTCGCCGAACTGCACGTTGGACTCGGGGTTGAGTACGCTCTTGCGCCACAGGCCCCAGGTGTCCTTGGTGCGCTGACGCACTTCCTTGCCGCGCTCGAGCACGATCGGCTTGAAGCCCATCTGCGCCAGTAGCAGCCCGGCGAAGATGCCGCAGGGACCGAAGCCGACCACAATCGGCCGCGCAGGCAGCTCGGCCGGGGCCTGGCCAACGAACTTGTAGCTGACATCCGGGGCCACGCCGATCTTGGTGTCGCCTTCGAATCGGCGCAGCAGCTCGGCTTCGTTGCTGGTTTCAAGGTCGATGGTGTAGATGAACAGCAGTTCGCTGTTCTTCTTGCGCGCATCGTAGCTGCGCTTGAACAGGGTGAAGCCGAGCAGTTGCTCATCGCTGATGCCCAGGCGCTGGACGATGGCGGCGCGCAATTCGTCGTCGGAGTGGTCCAGGGGCAGCTTCAGTTCGGTGATTCGTAGCATGGCAGGGTCCAGTATCCCGGCCATGGGCGGCCGGCGGCTTTACACAAACCGCCAAGTATAAGCTGTTAGCCGCCCCGACTGGCAGGATAAAAGTGCCTGGCGATCAGAGGTCGCGGGCGCCGCCGTAGTAGGCGCAGCCCAGCAGGGTCTTGCCGTCGATGCGCAGCTCGGCCTTGAGGTGGCGGATGGCACCGGTGGCGCCGTCGACGCAACGCTGCGGCGCGACCCACAGCTCGACGCGCTGGCCGTTGGCCTCGCTGGACAGGCTCAGGCCACCGCCGGGCATTGCCTCTTCCAGGTAGGGCAGCGCCAGCGGATCCTGGCCGATGCGGTTGAGCACCATGCCCTTGCCGCTGGCCTTGATGTCCCAGTCCGGCTCGTGGCCGCCGGCACGCAGGGTCAGTTGCTTGAAGTTCGGATCTTCGCAGCCGGAATACTCGGAGGTTTCGAGGCGGTACAGGCGGGTCACGTCGAGCTGGCCGTCGCTGCCGGCCTGCTTGCTGCCGGTCATGCGGGCGCGGACGTCGGCGAACAGCTTGTCACCGGCGTCGTCGGCCAGGTTGGCGGCTTCCTGCAGGATGCCGGTGGCGGCAACGTCGTTGACGATGAAGCGACGGCTTTCGCTGCAGGGCTTGAACAGCAGATGACCGCCGGCCGCGCTCAGTTCGCCTTGCATGCGGGTGGTGCCCAGGTTCGGGTCGACCGGTTTTTCGGCCAGCATCTGGCAGCCGGCGAACAGCGGCAGCAGGGCGGTAAGCAGCAGGGAAGGGGTGAGGCGCATGGGGCGGGCTCCGGGAGACGTTGCAAAAGAGCTGGCCACGTTACGCAGGGTGCGCTGGGATCACAAGGGCCTCATCGCGGGGCAAGCCCGCTCCCACGCTGCGATGAGGCCTGTGCAGGCGCAAGAAAAAAGGGCCCGAAGGCCCTTTGATCATTCAACCCCCCAGATACGCGTCGCGCACCTTCGGATCGGTCAGCAACGCTTCACCGGTACCCTGCATCACCACCTTGCCGTTCTCCAGTACATATGCCCGGTCGGCGACCTTCAGCGCTTGGTTGGCATTCTGCTCCACCAGGAACACGGTCACGCCATCGCGGCGCAGCTGTTCGATGATGTCGAAGATCTGCTGGATGATGATCGGCGCCAGGCCCAGGGACGGCTCGTCGAGCAGCAGCAGCTTGGGCTTGCTCATCAGCGCCCGGCCGATGGCCAGCATCTGCTGCTCGCCGCCGGACATGGTGCCGCCGCGCTGGATGTAGCGCTCCTTAAGGCGCGGGAACAACTGCAGGACCTTGTCCAGCTGCTCCTGGTAGTCGCCCTTGTTGGTGAAGAAACCGCCCATGGCCAGGTTCTCCTCGACGGTCAGGCGCGAGAACACGCGGCGGCCTTCCGGCACCACCGCGATGCTCTTGCGCATGATGTGCGAGGACGGCTGGCCGACCAGTTCCTCGCCCAGATACTTGATGCTGCCGCTGCTCGCCTGGGGCGAGCCGCAGAGGGTCATCAGCAGGGTCGACTTGCCGGCGCCGTTGGCACCGATCAGGGTGACGATCTCGCCCTGGTTGATCTCCACGTTGACGCTGTGCAGCGCCTGGATCTTGCCGTAGAAGGTGGAAACGTTCTCGAACTTCAGCATTTACGCCTCCCCCAGGTAGGCCTTGATCACATCAGGGTTGCCGCGGATCTCGTCCGGCGTGCCATCGGCCAGGGGCGTGCCCTGGTTGATCACCACGATGTGGTCGGAAATGCTCATCACCAGCTTCATGTCGTGCTCGATCAGCAGCACGGTCACGTTGTGGGATTCGCGCAGGTAGGCGATGAGGGCCTTGAGGTCCTCGGTCTCCTTGGGGTTCAGGCCGGCGGCCGGTTCGTCGAGCATGATGATCCGCGGTTGGGTCATCATGCAGCGGGCGATTTCCAGGCGCCGTTGCTGGCCGTAGGCGAGGGTGCCGGCGGTACGGTTGGCGAACTCGGTCAGGTTGACCTTCTCCAGCCAGTACTGCGCGCGCTCCATGGCCTCCTTCTCGCTGCGGCGGAAGCCCGGGGTCTTGAACAGGCCGGCGAAGAAGTTGGTGTTCAGGTGACGGTGCTGGGCGATCAGCAGGTTTTCCAGCGCGGTCATTTCCTTGAACAGGCGCACGTTCTGGAAGGTCCGCACCACGCCCTTGCGGGCGATCTGATGGCCGGCCAGGCCCTGGATGGGCTGGCCGTCGAGCAGGATGGTGCCGCCGCTGGGCTTGTAGAAGCCGGTGAGGCAGTTGAACACGGTGGTCTTGCCGGCGCCGTTCGGGCCGATCAGTGCCACCACCTGTTTTTCCTTGACGGTCAGGCCCACGCCGTTGACCGCCAACAAGCCGCCGAAGCGCATGCTCAGGCCGCTGACTTGCAGAATTTCGCGGCTCATCGAGGCAGCTCCATGTGCGGACGTTGCATGGGCAGCAGGCCCTGCGGACGCCAGATCATCATCAACACCATCAGCGCACCGAACATCAGCATCCGGTATTCGCTGAACTCACGCATCATCTCCGGCAGCAGGATCATCACGATGGCCGCGAGAATCACGCCCAGCTGCGAACCCATGCCACCCAGCACGACGATGGCGAGGATGATCGCCGACTCGATGAAGGTGAACGACTCCGGTGTCACCAGCCCCTGGCGGGCGGCGAAGAAGCTGCCGGCGAAACCGGCGAAGCAGGCACCCAGGGTGAACGCCGAGAGCTTGATCACGGTGGGGTTCAGGCCCAGCGCACGGCAGGCGATCTCGTCTTCACGCAGCGCTTCCCAGGCGCGCCCGATCGGCATGCGCAGCAGGCGGTTGATGACGAACAGCGCCAGCAGTGCCAGCAGCAGGGCCACCAGGTAGAGGAAGATGACCTTGTTGATCGAGTTGTATTCCAGCCCGAAGAACTCATGGAAGGTCTGCATCCCTTCGGCGGCGCGGCGCTCGAAGGTCAGGCCGAAGAACTCAGGCTTGGGGATGTTGCTGATGCCGTTGGGGCCGCCGGTCCAGTCGGTGAGGTTGCGCAGGAACAGGCGGATGATCTCGCCGAAGCCCAGGGTCACGATCGCCAGGTAGTCACCGCGCAGGCGCAGCACCGGGAAACCGAGCAGGAAGCCGAAGGTGGCGGCCATCAGGCCGGCGATCGGCAGGCATACCCAGAAGCTCCAGCCCAGGTAGTGCGAGAGCATCGCGTAGCTGTAGGCGCCGACGGCGTAGAAACCGACGTAACCCAGGTCGAGCAGGCCCGCAAGCCCTACCACGATGTTCAGGCCAAGGCCCAGCAGCACGTAGATCAGGATCAGCGTGGCGATGTCGACCGCGCCGCGCGAGCCGAAGAACGGCCAGATCAGCGCCGCCACGATCAGCCCCATGATGACCCAGCGCTGGGTCTTCGGCAGGGTGAGGAAGTTGGTCACCGAAGGTGGAACCAGCTTGCGCTCCGAGCGGCGGCCCATCACCGCGCTCCACTGCTTGTCGAACAATACGCGCAGGAACATCAGCACCGAGCAAGCGGCGATGATGCTGATGGTGAACGAGCCCTGGCTGTGCACGATCAGGCTGATGCCGTCGATGCTGAGTTTCAGGCCCAGCACCGGGAAGGCCACGGCCCAGACCAGCAAGGCGCTGAAGAACGCCTGTTTGAGATTTCTGTTCATACTTTTTCAACCTCCGGGCGGCCCAGGATGCCGGTCGGCCGGAACAGCAGGACAAGAACCAAAAGACCGAATGCCACCACGTCCTTGTACTGGTCGCCGAAGATGTCGGCGCCGAACGCTTCGGCCACGCCCAGCACCAGCCCGCCGAGCATGGCGCCCGGGATGCTGCCGATGCCGCCCAGTACCGCCGCGGTGAAGGCCTTCAGGCCCACCAGGAAACCGGCGTTGGGGTTGATCACCCCGTACTGCATGCTCAGCAGCACGGCCGCCACCGCCGCCAGCGCGGCACCGATGACGAAGGTCAGGGCGATGATGTTGTTGGTGTTGATGCCCAGCAGGTTGGCCATCTTGATGTCCTCGGCGCAGGCGCGGCAGGCGCGGCCCAGGCGGGAACGGGAGATGAACAGGGTCAGGCAGGTCATGGCGACGAGGGTCACCACGAACACCAGGATCTGCATGTACGAGACCAGTACTTCCTCAGCGCCCCCCGGGCCGAACGAGAAGCTGCCGGGGATCAGGTTGGGGATGGACTTGTCTTTTGAGTCCTGCGACAGCAGGACAGTGTTCTGCAGGAAGATCGACATGCCGATGGCGGAGATCAGCGGGATCAGCCGGTTGCTGTTGCGCAGCGGCCGGTAGGCGACCCGTTCGATGCTGTAGCCGTAGGCGCTGGTGACGAAGATCGTGGCGACGAAAGCCACGGTCATCAGGATCGGCAACGAGTGAATGCCCATCATGGCCAGCCCGGCAAGGGCGATGAAGGCCACGTAGGAACCGATCATGTACACCTCGCCGTGGGCGAAGTTGATCATGCCGATGATGCCGTACACCATCGTGTAACCGATGGCGATCAGCGCGTAGGTACTGCCGATGGTCAATCCGTTAACCAGTTGTTGTAGGAAATGGTAGATCTCAGGCATTACAGCGCTCCTAAAAACCTGATTTGCATTTCTCTGGCGGGGGATGACCCCGGCCCATGTTCTCGTGGTCTACGCCACGTGATCTTGTGCGGGCACAACCAGGAAACCGCGGGTGACGGTTTTAAGATTTTCAGGTGAACCGGCTCCCGGATCACGGGAATCAGGTCCATAGAACCTCGTAAAACAAAGCCCACTGCTCGCACAGTGGGCTTCTCGGTCAGCTATTAGTCACGCAGTTACTGAGGGGAGACTTCGGTCTTCGGCTTGCCGAAGTGCCATTCGTAGACCACGAACTTGAAGTCTTTCAGGTCGCCCTTGGCGTCGTAGGACAGGTCGCCGGTCGGGGTCTTGAAGGTACCGGCGTGGATGGCGGCAGCCACCTTGTCGGTGTCTTCGGACTTGGCGGCCTTGATGCCTTCGGCGATCAGCTGGACAGCCGAATAGGCCGGGAACACGAACGGACCGCTCGGGTCCTTGCCGTCGGCCTTGATGGCGTCGACGATGGCCTTGTTCGCAGGGTCGGCGTCGAACGACTTCGGCAGGGTGACCAGCAGGCCTTCGGAGGCGCCCTGGGCGATCTGCGAGATGGAGTCGTTACCCACGCCTTCCGGACCCATGAACTTGGCCTTCAGGCCCTTCTCTTGCGCCTGGCGCAGGATCAGGCCCAGCTCTGGGTGGTAGCCGCCGTAGTAGACGAAGTCGACGTTGTTCTGCTTGAGCTTCTGGATGATCGAGGAGAAGTCCTTGTCACCGGCGTTCAGGCCTTCGAAGACGGCGACCTTGGTGCCTTTCTTCTCGAGGGTGGTCTTGACCGCGGTGGCGATGCCTTCGCCGTACTGCTGCTTGTCGTGCAGGACCGCGACGACCTTCGGCTTGACGTGGTCGGCGATGTAGTTGCCGGCGGCCGGGCCCTGGGCGCTGTCCAGGCCGATGGTGCGGAAGACCATCTTGTAGCCACGGCTGGTGATGTCCGGGGAGGTGGCGGCGGGGGTGATCATGATCACGCCTTCGTCCTCGTAGATGTCGGACGCAGGCTGGGTGGAGCTGGAGCACAGGTGGCCGATCACGTACTTGACGCCATCGTTGACCACTTTGTTGGCGACGGCCACGGCCTGTTTAGGGTCGCACGCGTCGTCGTATTCCTTGGCTTCGAGCATCTTGCCATCGACGCCGCCCTTGGCGTTGATGTCCTTGATGGCCTGTTTGGCGCCGACGAACTGCATGTCGCCGTACTGGGTCACCGGCCCGGTCTTGGGACCGGCGATGCCGATCTTGATGGTGTCGGCGGCAAACGAATGGCTGGCGACTCCGGCCAGAACCATCGCGGCAAACAGCTTGGAAATCTTGATCATAGTGCTCCACTCATTCTGTTGTAATTCTTATAGTCCTGAGGCCAGGGCTACAGACCGGGCGGGATCTACGGCCTGGCTACGCCATGCCGTGAGCCCACCTTCCCCCGGAACATGTCCCGGAACTGTACCGGTACAGTGTAGAGCGCCGTCCGAGCGCTTGAAAAGCGGGCGAAAAGCGTCTGTTTCGAGGGGTGTCGCCTGGTCGACATAAAGATACAGAAAAGCGCCATCACTTTGCCGGTATCTGCGGCCCGCCCCCACAAGTTCGGGCCTGATCGACCAAATTACGTATTTGAAACCAGGTTTTTCTGCAAAAATGCCGGCCTTTTTGTTGGACGATCTTTGCGCAGGTAAACCCATGACTGATCAAGTAAGCACCCTCTATGCCAAATTGCTCGGCGAGACCGCCGTCATCGAGTGGAAAGCCCTGGAGCGTTTCTGGGCCAAGGGTGACCTGATTTGGGTCGACCCCAGCCTCGACCTGATCACCGTTGCCGAGGCGATGGCCGAGAATCGCAGCGAGATCTTCGCCAAGTGGCGTAATGATGGCACTGTCGGAGCGGTTTCCGCCGAGCAGGCGCTCGACCTGCAAACCCGCGATCCAGAGATCTGGGCGGTGGTGGTTTCGCCGTTCATCGTGATCCAGGCGAAGAAAGCGGAATAAGCACGCGCTTTTTTAGTGCGCAAAAATGCGCAAGCGCCCCGCTCTGGTGCGCGTTGACGCTCACGTAAGGTGGAAGTTGGTAACAGTGGCGGGGTGATTTGGCGGGGCGGTAACAGTTTACGGAATGCGTAATACGCCGCCGAAATGATCGCGGGGCAAGCCCGCTCCCACCAAGACTCCTCGTGGGAGCGGGCTTGCCCCGCGATTGTTTTCAGTAATCCACGCGCCCGGTATGGCTGTTCAGCGAAATCACCCGGGTCTTGCCGATGCGGTGGCGGAAGATCTCGCGCAGGTACTTCACCGCCTTCTTCACGCACTCGCGCGACAGGCGGATATCGTTGATCGACACGAACCGGCTCTTGTCGTTGATCAGCTCGCGGTATTTCTTCTCGTACATCGGCTTGATCGCGTACCAGTTGGTGTCGAGGATCTTCGCCGGGTTCTCGAACTCGTTGAGCAGGTCGTCGATGCTGTCTTCATCGAAGTGCTCGCTGGTGATGAACTCCAGGATCGCGTTGTCCATGGTGTCGTCGAAGCGGTACGGATTGCGGGCGAAGCAGCGCTTGATGAACGCCACGATCAGGGTCAGGAAGTCGTCCGACAGGCACGGGCTCTTGGCGATCAGGGTGGTCAGCGACAGGTTGGCCGAGGCGCCGATCACCAGCGCGTAGCGCTTGAGCGTGGTGTTGGGGAACAGGCTGTTGAGGTGGGTCTTGAGCCGGTTCAGGTCCATGTACGACAGCTTGTAGTCCTTGGGCAGGGAGACGATCGACACCACCGACGAGCAGTTCTTGAAGAAGTGCAGGTCGTGCAGGGCCGCGGCGTCGTAGCCCGAGGCCTGGTACTGCTCCAGCGCGGCGCGGTAGCGGCGCGACTCGATCGGCAGCAGGCTGATGCCTTCGATGGCCTGGGTCTGCTTGTTGAAGTGCGGCAGGTCGATGGAGCGGAAGAACAGGTCGTCGATGTCCAGGCGCGGCTGCTCGCGCTCGAACACCTTGAACTTGTCCGACCCCGCCGGCGGCACTTCCGGCACCACCGATTCGGCGTAGGCGATGGCCACCGGGCCGGCCAGGCTCATGAACAGGTCGTTGGCGTCCAGGCGGATGGTCTCGCCGATGTCGATGCCGGCGCGGCGGAAGTAGTTCTGGTCGTAGTCGGTGGTCACCGCCTGGGCGGTGAGGATGTTGAAGATCTGCTGGGAGATGTACTGGTTGGCGTGCTTCTCCATGGCGTTGACGTCGATGTTCTGGATCGTGCCGTCATCGCTTTCTTCGGCGTAGCGCATGATGTCGTTGGAAATCAGCATCATCGCGTTCCACGGGCGGATGCGGCCCATGACGCTGGCTTCGCTGCTGTCTTCGTTGTCGAAGTTGTACGAGAAGTCCCATTCCTCCGACAGGTATTTGCACAGCAGGCGGCCGGCGTTGATGTGCAGCGCCTCGGACATCTCGCTGCGGTGGTCGGAGGCGTTGGGCAGCACGCAGATGCCACTGGTGAAGATCGGCTCGAAGACGAACGAGTGCCCGCTCTTGCCGTCGTTCTCGTCGGCCGGCTTGGTGTCGAAGGTCTTGTTCATGTACGAGTACTGCTGGGCCAGGCCGAACTCCGAGGCCATCCCCGAGCCGGTGCCGCCGCCGGCGCTGAAGATGTAGAAGTACAGGCGCGACTGGTTGGCCTTGATGCCGCAGGAGTCGATCAGGTACGAGTGGATCAGCTTCCAGTCGGCGCTGGAGAAGCGCTGGGTGTCCTTGTTGAGGATGATCTTGGCCAGGTACTGGCCAAGGATCGGCGCGTTACCGGCGCCCCCGGCATGCACCTCGGACAGGTCCATGATCTTCATCTTGCTGTAGTCGCGCAGGAAGCCGCCGCGCTCGCCCTTGCGCGAGAAACGGATGCGCCCGGCGATGTCCTTGTCCAGGTCACCCAGCATCACCAGCGGCTCGACCAGGAACACCGGCTTGGCGGCCTTGTTCTGCACCAGGCGCAGGTTCTGGCGGATCCAGCGCGCCGGGCTGTAGCCGGCCTCGCCCTTGAAGCGGTCCTCGTTGTTGTACTCGTTGAGGAAGAAGGTGCGGGCGTTGTACACCAGCTCCGCCACGTCCAGGGCGATGTTCGAGCCGCAGCGGCCCAGGCCGATCAGGCACACCGACGGGAACTGCTGCTCCAGGCGCAGCTGGTCCTCGTCCTCGACGTGCAGGTTCGGCGGGAACACCAGGTCGCGCAGGCCGTCGAGGTTTTCGAGGATGCGCTGGATGTCCTGCTCGGTGAAGTACAGGTACTGCTGCGCCGGCGTGCTGCGGGCGGCGGGTAGGTCTCGAGCACTGCCGGCGGTCAGCGAGGTGGGGCTGAGGGTCGGCTCGGGAGCCGCATTGGCAGAAGTGTTCGTAGAGGTCATAGTGCGCCATTTGCCTGGAGTGGTTGGCTTCCCGGTGATGCATATCATCTAGCCATCACGGAGAAATTTCGCGACTTTATCAGTGCGTCTTTTTCTTATGCGATAGGGGGTTTCCTTAGTCGGACTAAGGTTTTTCCCTTCGCACCCGCATTGCATCGTCCGTTTGTCACGCTTCTTTAATCTGGAGTTGCTCATGAGTACTGCATTGCCTTCGCTGGGGTTTGCCGGGATCGGCCTGATGGGCCTGCCGATGTGCCGTCGGCTGCTGGCCGCCGGGTATCCGCTGACCGTGTGGAACCGCAGCCCGGACAAATGCGCCGAGCTGGTCGCCGCCGGTGCGCGACTGGCCGCCAGCCCCGCCGAGCTGTGCCAGGCGACGGACATGGTGCTGCTGTGCCTGGCCGACACGGCGGTGGTGCGCGAGGTGGTGTTCGGCGAGCAGGGCGTGGCCCAGGGCGGGCGCAACGGTCAGTTGCTGGTGGACTTCTCCAGCCTTGAGCCAACCGCCACTCGGGAGATGGCCGCCGAGCTGGCCGCCCTGTGCGGCATGGCCTGGCTCGATGCGCCGGTGTCCGGTGGCACGCCGGGGGCCGAGGCCGGCACCCTGGCGATCATGGTCGGTGGCGAGGCGGATGATCTCGAGCGGGCGCGGCCGGTGCTGCTGACCCTGGGCCAGCGGGTCACGCACATGGGCGCGGTGGGCGCCGGCCAGGTGACCAAGGCGTGCAACCAGATGATCGTGGCCTGCAATGCATTGGTAATCGCCGAGGTAGTGGCGCTGGCCGAGCAGTCAGGGGTCGATGCGCGGCTGATCGCCGAGGCGCTGGCCGGAGGTTTTGCCGACTCCAGGCCGCTGCAGATCCTTGCCCCGCAGATGGCCGAGAGCCGCTTCGAGCCGGTCAAGTGGCATGTGCGTACCTTGCTCAAGGACCTTGACACCGCGGTGAAATTCTCCCGCGAGCAGGGCTCGGCGACGCCGCTCAGTGGCCTCGCCGCGCAATTGATGCGCCTGCACGGTAGCCAGGGTTATCTGCAAAAAGATCCGGCGACCCTGGTAGCGCTGTATCGCAACAAGGACTGAGGTCGCCCGGCTGGCGGTCGAGCCGTTCGAGGATCGGCCGCAGCTCGGACAGCGGCACCGGCCGGCTGAGCAGGTAGCCCTGCAGGTAGTCGCAGCCATGGCTGGCGAGGAACTCATGCTGCTCGACGGTCTCGACGCCTTCGGTGACCACCTTCAGGTGCAGGGTGTGGGCCATGATGATGATCGCCTGGACGATCTCCCGGTCCTTCTGGCTGCCCGGCACGTCCTGGATGAACGAGCGGTCGATCTTCAGCACGTCCAGCGGCAGGCGCTTGAGGTAGGCCAGTGACGAATAGCCGGTGCCGAAGTCGTCGATCGACAGCGCCACGCCCTGGGCGCGGATGCGCTTGAGCAGGCTGATGGTGTGGTGAATGTCGCCCATCAGCGCGTTTTCGGTGACCTCCAGCTCCAGCTGGCGCGGCGCCAGGCCGGCCTGGAACAGCGCCATCTCCACTTCGGTGGCCAGCTCCTCGCGGCCGAGGGTGAGCGCCGAGCAGTTCACCGTGACCTTCAGTTCGCCATAGCCATGGCGATTGAGCTGGGCCAGGTCCTCGCAGGCCCGGCGCAGCACCCACAGGTCCAGCTCGGCGATCAGGCCATTGGCCTCGGCGATGCAGATGAAGCGGTCGGGGCTGAGCAAGCCGTGTTGCGGGTGCTGCCAGCGCACCAGGGCCTCGAGCTTGGCGACCTGGCCGCTGCGCAGGTCGAAGATCGGCTGGTAGTGCACGCACAGGCCGCGCTCCTCGAACAGCGCCACACGCAGTTCCTCTTCCAGTTGCAGCTCCAGGGTGGCGCGGGTCTTCAGGCCGTTGTTGAAGAAGTTCAGGCTGTTGCGCCCGCAGCCCTTGGACTGGTACAGCGCCAGGTCGGCGTTCTTCAGCAGTTCCTCGGTGCTCTGGCCATCGTCGGGGAAGATGCTGATGCCGATGCTGGTGGTCATCACCATGCGGCGGCCCGCCAGGTCGATCGGCTCCTTCATTCGTTGCATGATGCGCTGGGCCAGATGACGGGCCTCGTCGCGGCTGTTGAGACTGGTGACGATGCAGAACTCGTCGCCGCCGAAGCGCGCCACCAGGTCCTGGCCGCGGGTGGCGGCCTTGATATGGTCGGCGATGACCTTGAGCAGCTCGTCGCCGGCGGCATGCCCGAGGCTGTCGTTGATGCGTTTGAAATGGTCGATATCGAGGAACATCACCGCCAGCATGCCCTCATGGGCGGCCTGCTCGGCCAGGCGCTCGGCGAACACCTGGTTGAAACCGCGGCGGTTGACCAGGTTGGTCAGGGCGTCGTAGTGGGCGGCCTGCTGCAGTGAGGCACGGGCCTGGTCGAGCTGGCTGAGCAGCACATTGACCCGGCGCAGGTCGTGTTCCTTGCTTTGCAGCTTCTTGTCGGCCAGCGCCGCGCTGATGCTGCCGCCGCTGATCAGCAGGGTGATGACGGCGATGGTCAGCGCCAGTTGCAGACTGTTGTCGGCCGAGGGCAGGCGCAGGGCGGTTTCGCCAGGAATCACCAGGGTCATGGCAGCCATGCCGGTGAAATGGGTCAGCACGATGCCGCCGGCCATCAACAGGCTGGCGCCGTACTTGAGCAGCAGGTGCAAGGTGCCGCTGCCCTTGTTGAAATAACGGGCCATCAGCAGCGCCAGCAGGCTGACGAGTACGGCGATGCCGATGGAGGCGAGCAGCAGGCCGGTCTGGTAGTACTGCTGGGCGCTGGTCTGCAGGGCGGCCATGCCGGTGTAGTGCATGAGGCTGATGCCCAGGCCGATGAACAGCGCGGTCTGCAGGTAGTGGCGCATGCGCATTTCGCTGCGGTTGAGGCTGTTCATCGCCAGCCAGGCGGCGAGCAGGGCCACCAGCAGCGACAGGCCGGTCAATGGCGCGTCGAAGTGGATCTCCAGCGGCGCCTGGAACGCCAGCATGCTGATGAAGTGCATGGCCCAGATCCCGCCGGCCAGGCAGCAGGCGCCGAGCACCCGCCATTGCCGGCGGGCGAAACGGTCATCGCAGTGGCTTTGCCTTTCGCTCATGTCCAGCGTGGCGAAACAGGCGGCGCTGGCCACGATAAAGGCGAGCAGCACCAGGAAGGGGTTGTGTCGACAGTCGAGGATGATCTGTCCGGTCGCCGGCAGCTCGGCGAACAATTGCAGTCCCAGCCACTCCATTGCAGGCCTCTTCGTCGAGTCTTCACTCGTCCCCAAAAAGCACGGATGGAGACTGTTCCTGCTGGAGTATAGGAACGGGTGCTTAAGCCTTCCTGATTAATGGCACTTTGGTTTCTACCATTTGGATATGAAGGCAATAGCTGGATGGTCTAAACGGATACCGCTGCCCCGCACGATCCCTGTAGAAGCGGCCTTGTGCCGCGAAAGGGGCGCGTAGCGGCCCCACGATTTCAGCGACACTGCCAAAAAGCTGGGGCCGCGCTGCGGCCCTTTCGCGGCACAAGGCCGCTCCTACAGAGGATGCGTGAGTCCTGATCAACCGGCGACAAGCACCCGGATTGCCTCGAGACGCAGCGCCGCTTTTTCCAGCGCCGCCAGCCCTTCTTCGCGCTGCTTGCTCAGCGCATCGATCTCGCTGTCACGCACGCTCGGGTTCACGGCCTTCAGCGCGGTCAGGCGCGCCAACTCCTCGTCGGCCTCGGCGGTAAGCCGCTGCCGGGCCTGGGCCACGCGCTCGTCGTGGATCGGCAGGACCTTGGCTTCGCCGGCGGCGATGCGCTTGGCCAGCACGTCGCGCTGGGCCTGGACGAACTTGTTGGCGCTGGCCTTGGGCACGCTTTCGAGCTGGTCGTTGAGGGTTTCGAACGCCACACGCGGGCCCAGGTCGTTGCCGTTGGTGTCCAGCAGGCAACGCAGCGCCGCCGGCGGCAGGTAACGGCCCAGCTGCAGGCTGCGCGGGGCGACCACTTCACTGACGTAGAGCAGTTCGAGCAGCACGGTACCGGGCTTGAGCGCCTTGTTCTTGATCAGCGCAACCGCGGTGTTGCCCATCGAGCCGGACAGCACCAGGTCCATGCCGCCCTGAACCATCGGGTGTTCCCAGGTCAGGAACTGCATGTCCTCGCGTGACAGCGCCTGGCCACGGTCGTAGGTGATGGTTACGCCTTCGTCGTCGCCCAGCGGGAAGCTGGCGTCGAGCATCTTCTCGCTCGGCTTGAGGATCAGGGCGTTTTCCGAATGGTCCTCGCTGTCGATGCCGAAGGCGTCGAACAGGGTTTCCATGTAGATCGGCAGGGCGAACTGGTCGTCCTGTTCGAGAATGGCCTCGACCAGCGCCTGGCCTTCGCCGGCGCCCCCGGAGTTGAGCTCCAGCAGGCGGTCGCGGCCGGTGTGCAGCTCGGCTTCCAGGCGCTCGCGCTCGGCGCGGGCCTCGGCCACCAGCTTGCCCCAGCTCTTCTCGTCACTGTCGGCCAGCAGCGGCAGCAGACGCGGGCCGAACTGGTGCTGCAGGGCGTTGCCGGTCGGGCAGGTGTTGAGGAAGGCGTTGAGGCCTTCGTGGTACCACTGGAACAGGCGCTCCTGCGGGCTGTCCTGCAGGTACGGGATGTGCAGCTGGATCGTGTGCTTCTGGCCGATCCGGTCGAGACGGCCGATGCGCTGCTCGAGCAGGTCGGGGTGGGCCGGCAGGTCGAACATCACCAGGTGATGGGCGAACTGGAAGTTGCGGCCCTCACTGCCGATCTCGGAGCAGATCAGCACCTGGGCGCCGAATTCCTCGTCGGCGAAGTAGGCGGCGGCGCGGTCGCGCTCGAGGATGCTCATGCCTTCATGGAACACCGTGGCCGGGATGCCGGAGCGCACGCGCAGGGCGTCTTCCAGGTCCATGGCGGTCTCGGCGTGGGCGCAGATCACCAGGACCTTGGTGCGTTTGAGCATCTTCAGGGTGTCGATCAGCCAGTCGACCCGTGGGTCGAAACGCCACCAGCGCTCGTCGTCGCCGCTCTCGCCCTGGGCCTGGAAGGCCACTTCCGGGTACAGCTCGGCGCGCTCGCCCGAGGGCAGCTCGGCGTAGGCGTCGGGGTTGGCCAGCGGGTAGGGGTGCAGCTGGCGCTCGGGGAAGCCCTGGATCGCCGCGCGGGTGTTGCGGAACAGCACGCGGCCGGTGCCGTGGCGATCGAGCAGCTCGCGGATCAGGCGGGCACTGGCCTGGCTGTCGCCATCGCTGACCGCGGCCAGCAGGGCCTCGCCTTCGGCGCCGAGGAAGCCCTGGATGGTGGCGTGGGCCTTCGGCGACAGACGGCCTTCGTCGAGCAGTTCCTGCACGGCTTCGGCCACCGGGCGATAGTGCTCGCTCTCGGCGCGGAAGGCGGCCAGGTCGTGGAAACGGTTGGGGTCGAGCAGGCGCAGGCGAGCGAAGTGGCTGTCCTGGCCGAGCTGTTCCGGGGTGGCGGTGAGCAGCAGCACGCCCGGGATGACCTGGGCCAGTTGCTCGACCAGCGCATATTCGGCGCTGGCCTGCTCCTCGTGCCAGACCAGGTGGTGGGCCTCGTCGACCACCATCAGGTCCCAGCCTGCGGCGAACAGCGCGTCCTGGGCCTTCTCGTCCTCGACCAGCCATTCCAGGGCCACCAGCGCCAGCTGGGCATCCTCGAACGGGTTGCTGGCGTCGCTCTCGATGAAGCGCTCGGCGTCGAACAGCGCCACCTGCAGGTTGAAGCGTCGGCGCATTTCCACCAGCCACTGGTGCTGGAGGTTCTCGGGCACCAGGATCAGCACGCGGTTGGCGCGCCCGGACAGCAGCTGGCGGTGGATCACAAGGCCCGCCTCGATGGTCTTGCCCAGGCCCACTTCGTCGGCCAGCAGGACCCGTGGGGCGATGCGGTCGGCCACTTCACGGGCGATGTGCAACTGGTGGGCGATGGGTTGGGCGCGCACGCCGCCCAGGCCCCACAGCGACGAGAGCATCTGCTTGCTGGTGTGCTGCAGGGTGTTGTAGCGCAGCGAGAACCACGACAGCGGGTCGATCTGCCCGGCGAACAGGCGGTCGCTGGCGAGGCGGAACTGGATGAAGTTCGACAACTGCGTCTCGGGCAGGGTGCGCGGCTGGTTCTGGCCGTCGATGCCGTGGTAGACCATCAGGCCGTCGATGTCCTCGACCTCCTGCACGGTCAGCTTCCAGCCTTCGAAGTGGGTGATCAGGTCGCCGGGCGAGAAGCGCACGCGGGTCAGCGGCGCATTGCGTAGCGAGTACTGGCGGGTGTCGCCCGTGGCCGGGTAGAGCACGGTCAACAGGCGGCCATCCTGCGCCAGGATGGTCCCAAGACCGAGCTCGGCTTCGCTGTCGCTGATCCAGCGTTGCCCCGGTTGATACTGCTGCGCCATACTGCCAAAACTCCCGCGATGAAAAAGCCGACTATGTTAACGGATCGGCTTCGCCAGACCAATGAATGTGAAGAGTCTAGCGCTTTCATCGACGAACACCGTCCCGTCACGAGGGCCACGCGCCAACATGGTTGCCAAGCACCGCTGGTTGAACGTCACCCTGGGCCTGGGCAGCCTCGCGCTGCTGGCCGCCTGCGAACAGAAGAGCTTCGAAGTCCTGCCGCCGATTCCGGTCGAGCAACTGGAGGTGCTCGGTGTGCAGACGCCGATCAAGAGCGTGCACTTCCATGACCGCGAGGGCGAAGGCCTGCTGGTGCTGAGCCGGGTCGATGGCCAGGCCACCGACCCCGATACCGAGGAGGAAGTCGACAAGGTGGTGCTCAAGGCCACACTGTATGGCCGCGCTGCCGGTGGTGACGCCTTCAAGGCGCGCTGGCAGATCGAACAGGAGACCACCTGCGCCGGGCTGGACCTGGACGTCGACTTCTATACCGATGTCAGCGATGTCGGCGACCTGAACAAGGACGGTGTCGCCGAAGTGACGGTGGCAAGCCATGCTTTCTGCGGCGGCGGCATCGACCCCCATGACATCGCCATCGAGATGCGTGAGGGCCAGGCGATCTACACCATCACCGGCCAGTCGCTGATCAGCCCGCCCGGTGAAGACGCGTTCGGCGGCGAGCGCGAGGACAGCGCCTCGCTCAAGAGCGCCCCGCAGGTCGTGCGCGAGCACATGGATGCTGTCTGGCAACAGGTCTACAAGCGGCCCTGGAGCGAGTCGAGCGCCGCGCCCGACGACGACCCGGACGAAGAAGCCGAGTAAGCCCGCGCTATACTCCAGCGCAGTGTGGCCTTGTGATACGCCGCACACCTTTGACCGCGGGCATTCAAGGCGGCGCACCACCAGCCGATAACAAGGCTACAGGAGACCCATCATGCTGCCGCCGATCATCCCGCTCAGTGCCGCCCCCGTGACCTCGCAACAGGATCCGGTCAAGCCGCCGCCGACCATCCCGCCGGTGGTACCCGCGCAGCCGACCTCCAGCGACGGCACCATCGACCTCAAGCACCACCGCGACCCCGAGGAGCAGACCTTGCTGCTGCGCGAGGAGCAGCGCCGCCAGCAGCAACGGCGCAAGCAGGCCGAAGGGGACCGCTACGAAGCCGTGCCCGGCGAGGAGCTCAACGCCGACAACACCGTGCCGGTGGCGCCGATGGGCGAGCGCACGCGCCAGGGGCTGTTGGTGGATATCGAAGTCTGACCAGGCTCTGTACGAAATGTATCTGCACTCGCCCATACTGCGTTGAAACGGGGCTCGGAATGCTCATGTACTCCAGTACACTCCGCTTCCTCCCCCCGTTTCGCCTTGTCTGGCCTTCGCGCAGACACATTTCGTACAGACCCTAGTCAGCACTGTCGCTTGCCTTCATCATGAAGGCCTCTGCTGTCCGTCGAGCCCACCATGAGCCAAGACAACCTGATCGATTTCGGTGCCGAACGCGCCAAACGCATCCACGACCTCAACGACAAGCGCCTGAACGACATGCGCCAGGCCTTCGAGCAGGCCATGCCGCTGGCCCAGGCCAAGAAGAAAAAGCCCAAGGGCAAACCCAAGAAGCGCTGAAACTTGATGCAGGTCAACCCTGCACCCGCCTCGCGCGCCCGGCCTCGGGCGCCATTGGACTCCGGTCAATTTTCCCCCTCCCGGCATTGGTTACCTTGCACCCATCGGATGACGGCACATCAAGGGAGGGGCCGACATGTTCTTCGACAACGTGGTTATCGCCGGTGTGGTAACGGTCGGGTTGATGTTGGCGTTCTTCGCCGGTCTGGGCATTTTCATCTGGAAGGACTCGAAAAAGCGCAATCAGCGCTGATCCTTCCCGATTCACGAGCACGCAAGGCATTTAGGGCGACTTCGGTCGCCCATTTTTTTTGCCTGTATTTTCATCACGGGGTGGGGCCTGCCGACGAACGGGGCGCATCGCGCCCCGGATACATCCATCTCAGGGCTGCTGGGCGGTCGCCGCCAGCACGATCTCGCGAATGCACACCTGCTGCGGCTGCTGGTAGGCCCAGACGATCGCCCCGGCCACATCCTCGGCGCTCAGCACCACGCCACCCATGTCATTGGCCTTCCACGCCTCGTAGTCGCGCTTGATGCCCTCGTCGGTGGTGTGCCCGAGCAACTCGGTCTCCACCGCGCCCGGGGCGATGGTCACCACCCGCACATTGTGCGGCGCCAGCTCCTCGCGCAGGTTCTCCGACAGCCCGTGCACGGCGAACTTGCTGCCCACGTAGGCGACATGGTTGGGGAAGGTCTTGCGCCCGGCCACGGAGCTGACGTTGATCAGCGTGCCGTGGCGCCGCTCGATCATCCCGCTGACCAGCGCATGCACGCCGTTGAGCAGGCCCTTGACGTTGATGTCGAACATGCGCTCCCACTGCTCCGGATCCTGCTCGTGCATCTGCCCCAGCAGCATCACGCCTGCGTTGTTCACCAGGGCATCGGCCGGGCCGTACAGCGCTTCGGCCTCGGCCACGGCGGCGACCAGCGCCGCCCGGTCGCGGATATCCACGGCGCGGCACAGGCAATCGGGGAGCGCCAGCGCCTCGAGGCGTTCCAGGCGCCGGGCGATCAGCAGCAGCGGATGCCCTGCGGCGCTAAAGCGCCGGGCGGTGGCGGCGCCGATACCGGAGCTGGCGCCAGTGACGATGATCAGGGGTTTGTTCATGGTTGCCTCCAAGGCATAATCGCTTTCGATGGCCAGGATTCTAGATAGCGCTCGCGGCCATGAAAAACGGCTTATTTCTCTGGCTGGCATCGGTTCTATCTATGGATATCCGTCATCTCAAGGCATTCATCGCGGTCTTCGAAGCGCGCAACATCACTGTAGCCGCCCAGCGTTTGTGCGTGGCCCAGCCGACCTTGTCGGTGACCATTCGCCAGCTGGAAGAGGACCTTGGCGCCGAACTGTTCCTGCGCCAGGCCCGCGGCGTCGAAGTCAGCGAACACGCCCGCGAGCTGTATCCCCAGGCCTGCCGCATGGTGGCCGAGGCCGAGGCCTTGCGCCTGAGGTTTCGCCAGGGGCAGGAGCGGGTGCCATTGGCGCTGGGCATCGAGGCGGACATTGCGCCGGCTCAGGTCGAGGCCTGCGTGCGCCTGGCCAGCCAGGCGGTGGCTGGTTTGCAGTTGACCCTGCTGGAAGGCTGCGACGGCGACGCTCGCTTGGCCGACGAGGCCCAGCGTTGCGAGGATGAACTGTTCCTGGCGCTGTGGGAGGAAGCGTTCGTGCGGGTGATGGCCACCGGCAGCCAGCCGGACGGGCGCTGGGTCACCTGCCCGCAGCACCCTTCGCACCAACGCCTGATGGGCTTGTATGACGGGGGCGAGCAGGTCGGCCAGGCCGGTTCGTTGCAACTGGTCCTGGCCATGGTCGCCGCCGGGCAAGGCGCGGCCTGGTTGCCGCAGTCGCTGGTCGAGCGTTGCCCGGGCGTCTACTGGCAGCCGGGCAGTGGCCTGGCGCTGCGGCGTCGGGTCGGGCTGTGCATGTCCCACGAGGCCTTGGCACTGCCCGCCGTGGCGGCGCTGCATCAGGCCCTGAGCCGCGTTTGAAGGGTGGTAGGCGTTTCTACGTGTAGGAGCGGCCTTGTGCCGCGAAAGGGCTGCGCAGCAGCCCCGGCAATCTTTGCATCAACGCTGAAATCCCGGGGCTGCTGCGCAGCCCTTTCGCGGCACAAGGCCGCTCCTACACAGGAACTGCGCATCGACTGGACAACGCGCGCCTAGAGAAACATCCCCCCAGACACCTCCAGCCGCTGCCCCGTGATCCAGCCATTGCCATCCTCCAGCAACAGGGCGATGGCCGCACCGATATCGTCGGGCAGGCCGACGCGTCCCAGCGCCGTGTTGCCGGCGATGTAGTCATTGACCTGCTGGTTGTCGCGCACCACGCCACCGCCGAAGTCGGTCTCGATGGCGCCCGGCGCAAGAATGTTCACGCGGATGCCGCGCGCGCCCAGCTCCTTGGCCTGGTAGCGGGTCAGCACCTCCATGGCGCCCTTCATGGCCGCATAGGCAGCGTAGCCGGGCAGGGCGAAGCGGGTCAGCCCGGTGGAGATGTTGACGATTCGCCCGCCGTCGGCCAGCAGCGGCAGCAGGCGCTGGGTGAGGAAGAACGGCCCTTTGAGCTGGATGTTCAGCAACTGGTCGAACTGCGCCTCGCTGGTCTCGCTGAACGGCGCGTTCAGGCCGATGCCGGCGTTGTTCACCAGGAAGTCCAGCTGGCGGCGGCCGAACTGCTGTTCGAGGATGTCGCCCAGGCGCTCGGCGAAGGCGGCGAAACTGGCACTGTCGCTGACATCCAGTTGCAGCATGGCGGCGCGCACGCCGGCCTGCTCCAGCGAGGCGGCCACGGCGCGGGCCTCGTCGGCCTTGCTGTGATAGGTGCCGATGATGTCGATACCGCGAGCGGCCAGGTGTTCGGCGGTGTTCTTGCCCAGGCCGCGGCTGGCGCCGGTGATCAGTGCGATCTTGCGAGTCATGTCGATTACCTCGGTGGGGTGGCTGTTGAATGACAGGTTATTGATCGGTTGATGGCTGTTAAATCCACGGATTCCGGAAATACTGTTCGTATAGAATGGACAATCGGAGCCCGTGATGAACAAGCTGGAGCTGTTGCGCACCTTTGTCAGGGTCAGCGAACTGAGCAGTTTCACCCTGGCCGGCGAAAGCCTGGGCTTGCCGCGCTCGACCGTCTCCGAGCAGGTGCGGGCGCTGGAGCGGTTGCTCGGCACGCGCCTGTTCAACCGCACCACGCGACGGGTGCAGACCACCCAGGACGGCGCCTTGCTCTACGAGCGCAGCAAGGACCTGCTGTCGGGCATGGACGAGATCGAAAGCCTGTTCAGCGCCGACGATGCCGAGTTGGCCGGGCGTTTGCGCATCGACCTGCCGACCATGATGGCGCGGCGGCTGATCGTGCCGGCGCTGCCAGGGTTCCTTGAGCGTTTTCCGCGTCTGGAGGTGGAGCTCAGTTGCACCGACCGCAAGGTCGACCTGCTGCGCGAAGGCTTCGACTGCGTGATGCGCATCGGCGCGCTCAGCGACCTGGATGTGGTGGCCCGTCCGGTGGGGCGCCTGAGCATGCGCAACTGCGCCAGCCCCGCCTACCTCGAGCGGTACGGCGTGCCGCAGAACCTGCAGGACCTGGCTGGCCATCGGTTGGTCCACTATGTGCGCAACCTCGGTGCCCGCAGCGCCGGGTTCGAATACGAGCAGGATGGCGAGCTGCGCTTTCAGGACATGGCCGGCGTGGTCACGGTGAACAATGCCGAAGCCTACTCCGCCGCCTGCCTGGCCGGGCTCGGGCTGATCCAGGTGCCGGCGGTGGGCGTCGATGAACACCTGCGCAACGGTGAACTGGTATCGCTGCTCGAACCCTGGCAGGCGCGGGCCATGCCGGTGTCGCTTTTGTATGCGCGGCAGCGCCATGTGCCGCGCCGGGTGCAGGCGTTCATGAACTGGCTGGCGGCGCTGCTGGCGTCGCAGGTCGACCCGGTGACGGCGCCAACCGGCTGACACGGGAAGGGTGAGAAAGCGTGGCGAAGGTTCCGCCAGTTGCGTTAGGCTGGCACCTGCGCGTCGCCCGTCAGAGGTGACCGTTCCCTGCGTGCGTCACTTCCGAATTTTGCGAGGTTACGCCATGGCCATCACTTCCCAGGACATCTGCAACGCCGCCGACCAGCTCAAGGGCTTTGTCGGCTTCCACGGCAAGCGCGGCATTCATATCGTGCGGTTTTCCGAAGATTCGTTCGGCATGGATGTCGCCGACGACAGCATTACCCCCTGCAACGAGTTCGTCTGGCGGCACGAGTCCGATACGCGCATGGCATTGTGCCGGGAGCGCCTGGCCTTGTTGCTGGAGCAGCATGTGGACGACCGGCTGAACATCGGCGAGCCGCTGCGCATCTACCTCCAGCGCACCGACCTGCCGGAGATCGTGGCCGAACGCAGCCTGCGCTGAAGGCGTCTCCCAAGGGCAAACGCAATCCCTGTAGAACCCGCCCAGTCCTTCGGGCTGCGCTGTCGCGCAGGAAAAAGAGTTTTAAGCATCACCTGCGTGGGAGCGGGCTTGCCCCGCGATGCGATGTTTGGCACCGGCTTTGCCGGTGATCCGGGCGGTGCGGCGTTCCGACAAGACCGCTCCCACAGAGATACAGCTCCCTCTCCCGAGGGACTCAAGACACATCCTGCTGGCGCACCTCCCGGCCCGCCAGCAGCGCCTCGAACCCCGCCCGGTCCACCGGCTTGCTCAGGTAGTAGCCCTGGACCTCATGGCACTGCTCCTTGTCCAGCGCCTGCAGCTGCTGCTCGGTCTCCACCCCCTCGGCGGTGACCGTCAGCCCCATGGCCTTGCCCAGGTTGATGATGGCCTGGACCACCGCACGGTCGTTGCCGCTCTGGCTGCTGAGCCCGGCGATGAAGCGCTTGTCGATCTTGATGCTGTCAAACGGGTAGGTGCGCAGGTAACCCAGCGACGAGTACCCGGTGCCGAAATCGTCCATGTTCAGGCGCACGCCCAGCTCTTTGAGCGCGAGCATGGTGCCCAACGCGCCTTCGATGTCGTTGAGCATCACGTTCTCGGTGATCTCCAGTTCCAGGCGCTGGGCCGGGAAGCCGGTGTCCAGCAGCACCTGGCGCACATCAGCGACCACATCGCTGCGGGAGAACTGCGCCGGCGACAGGTTGACCGAGACCAGCAGTTCGTCGGGCCAGTCGCGGGCATTGCGGCAAGCCTCGGCCAGCACCCAGCGACCAAGAGGCACGATCAGGTCGCTCTGCTCGGCCAGGGGAATGAAGGTGTCCGGCCCGAGCAGGCCTTCCTCGGGATGCTGCCAGCGCAACAAGGCCTCCACCGAGACGATGCTCAGGTCGTCCAGGCGGTAGCGCGGCTGGTAGTGCAGGACGAACTCGTGCTGTTTGATCGCCCGACGCAGGTCGTTTTCCAGTTGCCGGCGGTACTGGATCTGCTGGTTCATCTCCGGCGAGAAGTAACGCCAGGTGTTCTTGCCGTCGGCCTTGGCCTGGTACAAGGCGATGTCGGCGCAGCGGATCAGCTCGCCGGCATCGTAGCCCTGGGCCCGGGTCTGGGCGATGCCGATGCTGGCGCCGATGTGCAACTGGTGTTCCTCGTAGGCGATGGGTTGCTGCAGCAGGTCGAGCAGGCGGGCGCAGAAGCGGTCGATCTCGCTGCGGTTGTCCAGGCCATGCAGCACCAGGACGAACTCGTCGCCGCCCAGGCGGGCTACCAGGTCGTTGTCGCGGGTGGTGTCGCGCAGGCGGCCGGCCACCTCCTGCAGTACCGCGTCGCCGGCCGGGTGGCCGAGGGAATCGTTGATCGGCTTGAAGCTGTCCAGGTCGAGCAGCAGCAAGGTCAGCGGCGGTGAATCGCTGCCGCGCAACAGTGCCTGCTCAAGGTGGCGCGACAACTTGTTGCGGTTGGCCAGGCCAGTCAGGGCATCGTGCATCGACAGGTGCTGGATGCGGGCATGGGCGGCGACCTCGTCGGTGATGTCGCTGGCGGTACCGCGAAAGCCGGCGAGCTTGCCCTCGTAGATGATCGAGCGCGCCGATACGCGGCAGTAACGGTTTTGCCCGCTGGCGTCATCGTAGTTGCAGCGCAGGTTGGCCAGTTGCTGCGGGTTTTCGTCGGCCTGGCTGTCGAGCCAAGGCAAAAGCGGTGTAGTGTCGCAGGCCAGCAATTGGTTGAGCGGCTGGCCTATCCAGTCCTCTAGCCGGTAACCGGTGACGCTGACGAAGCGCTGCGACAGGTAGGTCAGGCGGTGCTGGCGGTCGGTTTCCCAGATCCAGTCGGACGCGGCCTCGGCTACCGCGCGAAAGCGCTGTTCGCTCGCCTCCAGGGCACGGTTGCTCTGCTGCAGGCGCAGCAGGCTGTCGTCGATGGCGCGGGAGCTGCGCAGGGCATGGCGAAACAGGTAGAGCAGCACCAGGCCGAGCACCAGCAGCACCGCCAGCAGCGGTGGCAGGAAGGCGTGGAGCAGTTGGCGGCCCGGCAGCGGCGTGTTCCAGGCCAGGTGATAGCCGGTTTCGCCCAGGGCTATATACGGTTGTCCGGCCTGGGCAGAGCCGTTCTTCTCCAGGCGCATGCCGGTCAGGCCAGCGCCCTTGCCCAGCACGGCGAGCTTGGCCTCGGTCAGCTGGTCGACGAACACCATCACCGGCGCCTGGCGCACATCCGCCTCGCTCACCTCTTTATCCGGGCGCACCGCCGCCGCGCTGAGCACTGCGGGCCAGCCGTTGAAACGCACGAAGTGGGTCACCTGCTCGCGGGCGGGGGCCGCCTTGCGCGCCGCGTCGATGAGCGCCGCCAAGGGGCTGTCGATATGGGCGCTGGCCGGCGAGTCGGTGGGCTTGCCCTTGAACAGGGCGTAGGTGGTGCGGCCATCCTCGACCACGAACACGCCTTCGTAGCCGCTGGCGCTGTACAGCGACTCGCCGACGTTCTTCTCGTCATAGGCCCACTGCCAGTCGACCTTGCCGACCAGATGTTCATAGGCGACGTCCCAGACGGCGTAGCTGGAGAGGAACTGCCGCGAGGCCACCAGCCGCTGCTCCAGCGCCTGGGTAGCCTGGAAGGTACTCTGCTCCTGCGCCTGGCGGTCCAGCGTGGCGGCGATGTTGAACAGCGCCACCAGGGTGAACACGCAGGCAAGCCCGAACAGCGCGCAGAAGCCGCCGACCAGGCGTCGCACCTGCAGGCGCGAGGTGGGGCTGGAGGATGAAAGGTCGACGTTCCTGTCCATGTACGGGCGACTCCTTCAACTGCTGTCTGCGCCCGCGGCCTGGGCGAAGGTTCAGTCAGGATAGGCCAGCTTGAGCATGGCGGCCTCGCCGCGGGCGAAATTGACCTGGTCGCGGCCCTGGTGCTTGGCGGCGTACAGGGCCTTGTCGGCCTGTTCCAGCCAATGCTCGGGCGAGGCGAGGGTGGCGCGGAAGTCCGCCAGGCCGATGCTCAGGCTGATGCGCAGGTCCGGCAGTTGCGGGTTGCGGTAGGCGCCGACGCGCTCGCGCAGGCGTTCCATGGCCTGGCAGGCCTGGGCCTCCTGGGCGCCGGGGAGGATCACACAGAACTCGTCGCCGCCGTAGCGCCCGGCCAGGTCGTCCTCGCGCAGGCTGCGCCGCAGTTCCTGGCTGAGCTGGCGCAGCACGCAGTCGCCGACCACATGGCCGTAGGTGTCGTTGATGGTCTTGAAGTGGTCGATGTCGATCAGGGCGATGACCGCCGGCAGCTGTTGTTGCTGGCAGATCTGGAACTTGAGCAGCAGCAGGTCTTTCCATGAGCCATGGTTGAGCAGGCCGGTGAGGCTGTCGGTGCGGCTCAGGGCGCTGAGGCGGCGCTTGTGCTCGGCCAGCTTGATCGCCAGCTGGTAGCACACCCAGCCCAGGGCCAGGGGGTAGAAGGTGAGCATCGGCAGGCAGGCGAGCACCTGCAACTGCGTGGCCTGGAGCTGCAGGCCGGTGCCGAGCAGGGCGCTGGCCAGCAGCATGCCGCCCAGCTGGGCCAGCAGGCCGCGCAGCAGCACCCGTTTGCCACCGGCGGCGACGTTGTTCATGGTCATCATCGACAGGATGGTCACGGTGGGCAGCGGGTTGAAATGCATCGCCGCGGTCCAGAACCCGCCCATCAGCGAGTCCAGCAGGATGTTGCGCTGTTCGGCCTGGTAGGGCGTGGCCGAGCGCCGAGCCCACTGATAGGCCACATGAGGCCAGAGCAAGCCGTTGAACAGCAGCAGGGCCCAGGCCCACTGCGGCGGGTTCAGCGGGGCGATGGCGGCCATCACGCTGAACAGGCCGATCCCCAGGCCGATGATGCGCGGCAGGTAGATGCGCCTGACGAAAGAGAGCCCCTTGCCGCTGCGGTTGTCGATCATGGTTGTCGTTCTTCTGTGGGGCGCCGTTTATCGCATAAGTCGTGTGAATATTGTTGAACAATCGTTCATCGGCGAAAAATGACCTTACAAGCCATTTCACGGTTGATCCGACCCTGTGGAGTAATATGAAGGCTTTCCTCTTATGCGGAGTGCTGCTGCTCATGGTCCCCATGGCTACCCCCGCCGGCGAGCCGGCACCGCACCGGGACGGACGCTTTCACAACCAGGGTCGAGCTGCCCCGGGATGGCGTGCTCAAGAAGCTGCGCATCGGCGTCAAGTACCTGCTGTTGCGCAAGCCGCCGCACACCCGGCCAGATGCGGCGCTGAGCCTGCAGCCGATGACCCGCCAGCAGGTGGCCGACGCGCCGGATCACAGTCTGTGGCGCCTCGGCCACTCCACCGTACTGCTCAAGCTGCGCGGGCGCTTCTTCATTACCGACCCGGTGTTCGCCGAGCGCGCCTCGCCGGTACAGTGGGCCGGGCCGTTGCGCTTCCATGCGCCACCGTTGGCGCTCGACGACCTGCCGCCGCTGACCGCGGTGATCCTGTCCCATGACCATTTCGACCACCTCGACGAGCAGGCCATCCGCCGGCTGGCGCCACGCACCGAGCATTTTCTCGCACCGCTGGGGGTGGGCGACCTGCTCATCGAGTGGGGCGTGCCGCCGGCCAAGGTGCGGCAGCTGGACTGGTGGCAGGAAACCGAAATCGAAGGCGTGCGCTTCGCCGCCACGCCGGCACAGCACTTCTCTGGGCGCGGGTTGTTCGACAGTAACCGCAGGCTGTGGGCGTCCTGGGTGATGATCGACGAAGGGCTGCGGCTGTTCTTCAGCGGCGACACCGGTTACTTCGCCGGTTTTCGCGAGATCGGCGAGCGCTACGGGCCGTTCGACCTGACCTTGATGGAGACCGGCGCCTACAACGTTGCCTGGCCCAATGTGCACATGCAGCCGGAGCAGACCCTGCAGGCGCACCGGGATCTGAAAGGCCGTTGGCTGCTGCCGATTCACAACGGTACCTTCGACCTGTCGATCCACAGCTGGCAGGAACCCTTCGAGCGCATCCTGGCGCTGGCCAATGCCGCCCAGGTGCAACTGAGTACGCCGCAGATGGGCGAGCGGGTCAGCCTTGACTCGCCGCATCCGGGGCAGAACTGGTGGCGGCCGCGGCCATTGCCGCAGCGGGGCAGGTCATCCGAGCGGGCGGTGGCAGCGCGCTAGTCCTTGACCTGCTTGTCGTCCTTCAACAGTTTCGAGGGCGGCTTGCCGCTGTCGCTGCGCACCTGGGCGTGGCTGATCAAGGCGAAGATGAAACTGCCGCCAATGATGTTGCCGGCCAGGGTGGGCAGGGCAAAGTCGAGCCAGAAGGCGCTCCAGCTCTGCTCGCCGGCCCAGACCAGATAGGACACCTCGACCGAGCCCACTACTATATGAGTGAAGTCGCCCAGGGCCATCAGGTAGGTGATCATCAGGATGATCCAGATCTTGGCGTGCTCCATGGACGGGATCATCCAGACCATGGTGGCGATCATCCAGCCCGAGACGATGCCCTTGGCGAACATCTGGCCGATACCGTTCTCCATCACCTTGCGGCCCACATCCAGGAAGGCGATGTCGGTCTTGCTGTCGAAGATCGGCAGTTCGAGCATTACCCAGGCCACCAGCAGGGTGCCGGCCAGGTTGCCGAGCAGGACGATGGTCCACAGGCGCAGCAGGCGGCACAGGTTGATGAGGGTGGGGGTGGTCATCAACGGCAGCACGGCGGTCAGGGTGTTCTCGGTGAACAGTTGCTGGCGGGCGAGGATCACTGCCAGAAAGCCTGCGCTGTAGCCCAGGCTGGCGACTACCTGGGCGCTGTCGCCCTCGGGCAGGCGAGCATAGAACAGCCCCATGGCCATCAATGACAGGCCCATGGTCAGGCCGGCCGCCAGCGCCGACCACCACAGGGCGGCGAGGGTGCGCTCCAACTCCTGGTCGCCCTGGGCGCGGATGATCTCGTGCAGCACCGCCGCCCGGGGCGGCTGGTTATGGCTGACTTCCTGCTCTTCGTCCGGCGACAGCCCCGGGGTCTTCTCGCTCTGTGCATCGCTCATGGCAGCCGCTCCGCTTGCGTGTTTCTCTACAGAGCGGCAACCGCGCCGAATAGTTGCCGAGCGGCCGCCGGATGGCGATCGAAAGTTTTTTCAGATCAAGGTGTTGACTCTGAAATCAAACCGCGTATTATTCGCCCTCCTCGCAGCGTTGAACGCCACGAGGCAAGCGGTAAGTTGTTGAGGTTGAAGGTGTTTTGCAGAAAGCAGCTTCGAAAAAAACTTCAAAACAACGCTTGACAGCAAAAGAGGAAAGCGTAGAATGCGCGCCTCGGTTGAGATGAAAAGCTCTTAACCAATCGCTCTTTAACAAATTGAATCAAGCAATTCGTGTGGGTGCTTGTGAGTATGGACTGATAGTCGCCAAGATTATCAGCATCACAAGTGGCCATGCGAGAAATCACATAGTCATTTGAGATTGCTGAGCCAAGTTTAGGGTTTCTTAAAAACCCAAGCAGTATTGAACTGAAGAGTTTGATCATGGCTCAGATTGAACGCTGGCGGCAGGCCTAACACATGCAAGTCGAGCGGATGACGGGAGCTTGCTCCTTGATTCAGCGGCGGACGGGTGAGTAATGCCTAGGAATCTGCCTGGTAGTGGGGGACAACGTTTCGAAAGGAACGCTAATACCGCATACGTCCTACGGGAGAAAGCAGGGGACCTTCGGGCCTTGCGCTATCAGATGAGCCTAGGTCGGATTAGCTAGTAGGTGAGGTAATGGCTCACCTAGGCGACGATCCGTAACTGGTCTGAGAGGATGATCAGTCACACTGGAACTGAGACACGGTCCAGACTCCTACGGGAGGCAGCAGTGGGGAATATTGGACAATGGGCGAAAGCCTGATCCAGCCATGCCGCGTGTGTGAAGAAGGTCTTCGGATTGTAAAGCACTTTAAGTTGGGAGGAAGGGTTGTACGTTAATACCGTGCAATTTTGACGTTACCGACAGAATAAGCACCGGCTAACTCTGTGCCAGCAGCCGCGGTAATACAGAGGGTGCAAGCGTTAATCGGAATTACTGGGCGTAAAGCGCGCGTAGGTGGTTTGTTAAGTTGGATGTGAAAGCCCCGGGCTCAACCTGGGAACTGCATCCAAAACTGGCAAGCTAGAGTACGGTAGAGGGTGGTGGAATTTCCTGT
>NZ_JBXVNN010000001.1:440000-2870000 GCF_057284075.1 Pseudomonas sp. TE31087 | reverse complement strand
AAACCATGCACCGAAGCTACGGGTATCACCTTTGGTGATGCGGTAGAGGAGCGTTCTGTAAGCCTGTGAAGGTGAGTTGAGAAGCTTGCTGGAGGTATCAGAAGTGCGAATGCTGACATGAGTAACGACAATGCGAGTGAAAAACTCGCACGCCGAAAGACCAAGGTTTCCTGCGCAACGTTAATCGACGCAGGGTTAGTCGGTCCCTAAGGCGAGGCTGAAAAGCGTAGTCGATGGAAAACAGGTTAATATTCCTGTACTTCCAGTTATTGCGATGGAGGGACGGAGAAGGCTAGGCCAGCTTGGCGTTGGTTGTCCAAGTTTAAGGTGGTAGGCTGAGATCTTAGGCAAATCCGGGATCTCAAGGCCGAGAGCTGATGACGAGTGCTCATTAGAGCGCGAAGTGGTTGATGCCATGCTTCCAAGAAAAGCTCCTAAGCTTCAGATAACTGGGAACCGTACCCCAAACCGACACAGGTGGTTAGGTAGAGAATACCAAGGCGCTTGAGAGAACTCGGGTGAAGGAACTAGGCAAAATGGCACCGTAACTTCGGGAGAAGGTGCGCCGGTGAGGGTGAAGCACTTGCTGCGTAAGCCCACGCCGGTCGAAGATACCAGGCCGCTGCGACTGTTTATTAAAAACACAGCACTCTGCAAACACGAAAGTGGACGTATAGGGTGTGACGCCTGCCCGGTGCCGGAAGGTTAATTGATGGGGTTAGCGCAAGCGAAGCTCTTGATCGAAGCCCCGGTAAACGGCGGCCGTAACTATAACGGTCCTAAGGTAGCGAAATTCCTTGTCGGGTAAGTTCCGACCTGCACGAATGGCGTAACGATGGCGGCGCTGTCTCCACCCGAGACTCAGTGAAATTGAAATCGCTGTGAAGATGCAGTGTATCCGCGGCTAGACGGAAAGACCCCGTGAACCTTTACTATAGCTTTGCACTGGACTTTGAGCTTGCTTGTGTAGGATAGGTGGGAGGCTTTGAAGTGGGGACGCCAGTTCTCATGGAGCCATCCTTGAAATACCACCCTGGCAACCTTGAGGTTCTAACTCAGGTCCGTTATCCGGATCGAGGACAGTGTATGGTGGGTAGTTTGACTGGGGCGGTCTCCTCCCAAAGAGTAACGGAGGAGTACGAAGGTGCGCTCAGACCGGTCGGAAATCGGTCGTAGAGTATAAAGGCAAAAGCGCGCTTGACTGCGAGACACACACGTCGAGCAGGTACGAAAGTAGGTCTTAGTGATCCGGTGGTTCTGTATGGAAGGGCCATCGCTCAACGGATAAAAGGTACTCCGGGGATAACAGGCTGATACCGCCCAAGAGTTCATATCGACGGCGGTGTTTGGCACCTCG
Source organism: Pseudomonas sp. TE31087 (assembly GCF_057284075.1). Classification (NCBI taxonomy): domain Bacteria; kingdom Pseudomonadati; phylum Pseudomonadota; class Gammaproteobacteria; order Pseudomonadales; family Pseudomonadaceae; genus Pseudomonas; species Pseudomonas sp. TE31087. Next base: position 2,868,643 of record NZ_JBXVNN010000001.1, on the reverse strand, counting down.
ATGTCGGCTCATCACATCCTGGGGCTGAAGCCGGTCCCAAGGGTATGGCTGTTCGCCATTTAAAGTGGTACGCGAGCTGGGTTTAGAACGTCGTGAGACAGTTCGGTCCCTATCTGCCGTGGACGTTTGAGATTTGAGAGGGGCTGCTCCTAGTACGAGAGGACCGGAGTGGACGAACCTCTGGTGTTCCGGTTGTCACGCCAGTGGCATTGCCGGGTAGCTATGTTCGGAAGAGATAACCGCTGAAAGCATCTAAGCGGGAAACTTGCCTCAAGATGAGATCTCACTGGAGCCTTGAGCTCCCTGAAGGGCCGTCGAAGACTACGACGTTGATAGGTTGGGTGTGTAAGCGCTGTGAGGCGTTGAGCTAACCAATACTAATTGCCCGTGAGGCTTGACCATATAACACCCAAGCAATTTGCAAAGCGCAGATTGCGGTGGTGAAGACGAAAGAACCGAAAGTTCGCGACAAACCACAAAGATCACATATCCGAATTGGCTGGAGTATCCATCTGGATGTTCTGGCAACAGAATTTCTTGACGACCATAGAGCATTGGAACCACCTGATCCCATCCCGAACTCAGCAGTGAAACGATGCATCGCCGATGGTAGTGTGGGGTTTCCCCATGTGAGAGTAGGTCATCGTCAAGATTCATTTCGCAAAACCCCTATCTGCACGAGCAGGTAGGGGTTTTGTCTTTTCCGCGTTCCCAAAGCCAACGCCGTCTCTACTGTTGAAACACACAACGTGGGAGCGGGCTTGCCCCGCGATTAGGCCAGCCCGGATAACATCCCAGCCTGCCTAGGGCGCTATCGCGGGGCAAGCCCGCTCCCACGCTATTCTGTTATTACAGCGGATCCGTTTGCTGACGATCATGCAAATATCCTTTGCTCATCGGCTACCTCACATCGGCTCGCCACAGGTGCGACAATATTGCCGTCACAATTACGTGACTTCCCCGTACCTACCCTGCGTCAAGGCTTAGGTTCGGGGCAATCCTGGCACCCGGACCGAGCGATGCCAGCGTACCGTGCTGCGCATTTCTGGACTTTCACCGTCCTATTACTTGAGGTTAGAAGCAAGATGGCCAAGGCCGCCGATGTCGTTGTGCAATGCCTGGAAAACGAAGGTGTCGAGTATGTGTTCGGCATTCCCGGTGAGGAAAACCTCGACCTGCTCGAGTCCCTGCGCAAGTCGAAGATCAAGCTGGTACTGACCCGCCACGAGCAATCCGCGGGCTTCATGGCCGCCACCTACGGCCGCCTGACCGGCAAGACCGGCGTCAGCCTGTCGACCCTCGGCCCTGGCGCGACCAACCTGGTGACCGCCAGCGCCTACGCCTACCTGGGCGGCATGCCGATGATGATGATCACCGGCCAGAAGCCGATCAAGAAGTCCAAGCAAGGCCGTTTCCAGATCATCGACGTGTGCGGCATGATGGACCCCATCACCAAGTACACCCACCAGTTCGCCTCGGCCGACAACATCCCTGCGCGCATGCGTGAAGCCTTCCGCCTGGCCGAAGAAGAGAAGCCGGGCGCCGTGCACCTGGAGCTGCCGGAAGACATCGCCGCCGAGCAGACCGATGCGCTGCCGATCCCGCGCAGCCTGCACCGTCGCCCGCTGGCCGAACACGTGGCCATCGAAGCCGCCGTGCAGAAACTGCAGAACGCCCGCAACCCGATCCTGGTGATCGGCGCCGGCGCCAACCGCAAGATGACCGCCAAGGTCCTCAAGCAACTGATCGACAAGACCGGCATCCCGTTCATCACCACCCAGATGGGTAAAGGTGTGGTCGATGAGCGCCACCCGCGCTTCCTGGGCAACGCCGCGCTGTCGTCCGGTGACTTCGTGCACCGCGCCGTCGAAGCCGCCGACCTGATCGTCAACATCGGCCACGACGTGATCGAGAAGCCGCCGTTCTTCATGGTCCGTGGCGGTACCGAAGTGATCCACGTCAGCTTCCGTTCGGCCGAGGTGGATGCCGTGTACTTCCCACAGGTGGAAGTGATCGGCGACATCGCCAACGCCGTGTGGCAGATCAGCGAAGCGCTGACCGACACCAGCCACTGGGACTTCACCCGCCTGATGGCCATCCGTGAAGCGAACGAAGCGCAGATCGCCGAAGGCGCCGATGACGACCGCTTCCCGGTCTACCCGCAGCGCATGGTCGCCGACATCCGTCGCGCCCTGCCGTCCGAAGGCATCGTTGCCCTGGACAACGGCATCTACAAGATCTGGTTCGCCCGCAACTACAAGGCCCACAAGCCCAACACCGTGCTGCTGGACAACGCCCTGGCGACCATGGGCGCCGGCCTGCCATCGGCAATGGCCTCGCACCTGGTGTACCCGGATCGCCCGGTCATCTCGGTATGCGGCGACGGTGGCTTCATGATGAACAGCCAGGAGCTGGAAACCGCGGTACGTCTGGGCATGCACATCACCGTGGTGATCCTGCGTGACGACGGCTACGGCATGATCCGCTGGAAGCAGGCCAACATGGGCTTCACCGATTTCGGCCTGGACTACGGCAACCCGGACTTCGTCAAATACGCCGAAGCCTACGGTGCCAATGGCCACCGCGTGGAAAGCGCCGAAGGCTTCCTGCCGCTGCTCGAGCACTGCATCAAGACCCCAGGCGTGCACGTGATCGACTGCCCGGTGGACTACAGCGAGAACGACCGCATCCTCAACAGCGAGCTGCGTGAGCGCGCGCTGGCGGTCTAAACGCTGACGACCCATCGCGGGACAAGCCCGCTCCCACGCTATCCGTTCCCACTGCGCTAATACAGGCCTGTGGGAACGGGGGCGTGGGAGCGGGCTTGCCCCGCGATAGCGTCAGTTCAGACAACGACACACACAGCACCACCATACACATCTACCCATCCCCACCTCCCTGCTCTCGGCATGCTCAGGCTCTTCACCTACCCTGAGAACCCGAAACCATCACCATCAGATCAACGCAAAATCTCCTGCGCCCATGTCGTTGAGCCGCCCTTTGGCATCGATCTTGGAAACACCCGCATACAAAGATGAATGACAGACAGGAATGCACTTGGCTGTGCGAAATTGTACCGGGCGGGCGCCTATTACGACGCGGTAAGCCTGATGAAGTACAACCGCGACCTGAGTGCCCATTCAGGGCTCTACCTCGCCGGGGAGTCTTTCTCTGTCGATGCCGGTTGGACCGAGCCGTGTCTGCGTACTGCCATCGACACCGTGATCAACCTCTGCAACAACACCGGCGCACGTTTCAAGGGGGGCTTCAGCCTGGAGCACTATCCGCATTATCAGGTACCTCGACAGGCGCTTTGAAACAACTTTGTAGGAGTGCTCCTCCTGGTATTTTCGCAATCTCCCTCAGTTCCAGAGGATTCCGCTGACTGTCGTCCCTTATGCCATGCCCGTTCTACTGGCGGCCTTCCACAACAACCAGAACAGGAAGCCGCCATGCAGGAACACACCACTCCCGTCAGCCCCGTACGCATTGCCGTCATCCAGTACGATCCGCAGGTCGGCCTGGACCATTGCGATGGCAACCTGAGCCGTGGCTTGGCCCTGGCCCGCCGCGCCGCGCGTGAAGGGGCGAACCTGATCGTGCTGCCGGAGCTGGCCAACACCGGCTACACCTTCAACTCCCGCGCCGAGGCCTATGCCCACGCCGAGTCGCTTGAGGATGGGCGATGTCTGCAGGCCTGGGCGGAGTTCGCCCGTGAGCAGCAGGTGTATCTGGCCGCAGGCTTCGCCGAGCGTGACGGCCTCAAGCTCTACGACAGCGCCGTGCTGTTCGGCCCGCAGGGGCGGCTCGGGCATTACCGCAAGGCGCACCTGTGGAACCAGGAAAAGCTCTGGTTCACGCCAGGGGACCTGGGCTTCCCGGTGTTCGAAACGCCCATCGGCCGCATCGGCCTGCTGATCTGCTGGGACATCTGGTTCCCGGAGGTGCCACGGCTCATGGCGGCGCAGGGCGCCGACATCATCTGCAGCCTGAACAACTGGGTCTGGACACCGCCGCCGCTGTTCGACGAGGCCGGGCGCTGCATGGCCTCGTACCTGACAATGACCGCGGCCCACGTCAACAATGTCTACATCGCCGCCGCCAATCGCATCGGTCGCGAACGGGGCGGGCGCTTCCTCGGTTGGTTCGCTGATTGCCGGCACCAACGGCTGGCCTATCGGCGAGGTGGCCAATGCCGAGGAGGAGTGCGTCCTCTATGCCGACGTCGACCTCAGCGCCGCCCGCTCGGCGCCGATCTGGAACAGCCTCAACGACCTGCCGCGTGACCGGCGCACCGACCTATACGACGCCACCCTGGGTTATCGGCTGCATGCGCCGATGCCACGTTGAGGAGGCGTCATGGAACAGCGCCTTTCCTTAACGCGGCAACGGTCGTCGTCGCTGATTCTCCTGGGCCTTGCGCTGCTTTGCGTTGCCAGCCTGATGTTGGGTGGATGGCCCGATTATGCGCAGCTCGTCGCAACCCTCGACCAGCCACTGAGCAGGTTGCGTTGGATTGTCGGTGATATCAGCGAGGTCGCCTTCTACAAGCACGAATTGCCGGCACTGGGGCTGCTGCTGGGGGCGAGCCTCGCGCATTGGGCCCAGCAGCGCGGGTATCGCTGGCAAGGCTTTGCCATCTGCTACGGCACCGGGCTGTGGCCCTGGCTGATCATCAGCTCGTTACTTGGTCTGCTGCTCAGCCACGCCTTGTGGGGCTGGACGCTGGACGGTGGTGCCTGGCAGCCGACCTTCGTCGCCTTCGTCTCGTTGCCGGCGGCCATGGTCCTGCTGTTTGGCGGCGGTTGGCGCGTCACGATCAATGGCGCGCTGCTCGGTGCCGTGCTGGTGACGCCCGCCAGCCTGCTTCTGGTCAACTACCTGTGCTACCCGCTGCAGTTGCCGGTGGTGATCGGCAATGTCAGTGGCATGGCCCTGGCCAGTGTACTGGCGTTCCTGCTGTGCAAGCGCTTCCCGGCGCTGGTTCGCGATGGGCAGCGTCCTGAGGTCGTAGCGACAGCCAGCAAGCCGGACTATGGCGTGGTCTGGACCCTGCGTCGGGTACTGGCCGATTTCAGCGAAGCGCCGTTCTTCGGCAATGAACTGGCCAGCCTCGGCTTGCTGTTGGGTGTATTGCTGGCTTATGTATTGGCCCCGGCGGCGCTGGCCTACGGCTCGCAACTGGTGCTGCAGATGGTCGCCGGGCAGGCATTGGCATCGCTGGTCGGTGTGCTGTTCTGGCGGCGGCAATGGCAAGAACGGGGCTGGTATCCGACCTATATTCCTATCGTTTCGATCGTACCAGCCGCCGTGCTGACACTGGGCGGCAGTTGGCAGGTGATCGTCGCCAGCGCCGTGCTCGGCGCGCTGATCGCGCCACCGCTTGCCGTGGCCATCAGCCAGCGCTTGCCGGGCTACATGCACGGCTATATCGGCAATGTCCTGTCCATGGCCATCAGCACCCTGGGCATCGTGCCCCTGGTCGGCCTGCTTGCGGGAGGTAACCCATGACAGCACCACGTGTTTCGATCGCCAGCCTGGGCGGCACGGTCAGTATGCAATCCGAGGGGCCGGGGCAGGGGGTGACACCCCGACTCGATTGCGCGGCATTGTTGGTGTCCCTGCCGCAACTGCAGGCACTGGCGCAGATCAGCACCGCCACGTTGTGCCTGGTGCCGAGCGCCTCGCTGGCGTTCAGCGACATGCTGAACGCGCTGGCCTGGGCAAGCGCGCAAGTGCAAGCGGGGGCCCAGGCCGTGGTCCTCACCCAAGGCACCGATACGCTGGAGGAGACCGCGTATTTCCTCGACCTGCTGTGGCCCCATGACACCCCGCTGATCATGACCGGCGCCATGCGTTCGGCCAGCCAACCGGGCGCGGATGGTCCGGCGAACCTGCTGGCGGCAGTGCAGGTGGCGATAGCCGATGGTAGCCGGGGGCGGGGCGTGCTGGTGGTGATCAACGACCAGATCCACCAAGCCGCACGGGTACGCAAGACTGCCAGCCTGGCAATGGCGGCCTTCGAGTCGCCCGGCGCAGGGGCGATAGGGGAGGTCGTGGAGGGCCGCCCAATTTATCGCCAGGCTGCCACGCCAAGGTGGGTGTTGCCCCTGCCGGTGCAGGTGGATCACCAGGTCGTCCTGCTGGAGGCCTGTCTCGATGCCGATACGAGGCTGCTGCAAGCCCTCGGTGGCCTGGGCTATTCAGGGCTGGTGGTCGCCGGCTTTGGCGCAGGCCATGTTTCCGAAGCCTGGGCCGAGGCGTTGGGGAGCATCGCCGGCAACATGCCGGTGATCATCGCTTCCCGCACCGGCAATGGCCCGACAGCCCTGGGGACCTACGGATTCATCGGCAGCGAGATCGACCTGCAGGACCGGGGCCTGCACATGGCCGGCTGGCTCTGCCCGCGCAAGTGCCGACTCTTGCTGTGGCTGCTGATCGGCACCGGGCGGCAGGCCGACCTGGCGCACTGGCTGCAGCAATAGCCCGATGCCCGTTCCCTTGATGGGAGCGGGCAGGCGTTGCCTGTGCTAGGGTGCACGCAAATTTCCGCCCCAGGACACCCGCCCATGCTCCCCGCGCTCAGCGAAAAAGAACTCCACCGCCTCGAAGACCTGCTGATCACCTACGGCAACGACTATTCGGTGCTCAACCTCGCCGAGCTCAACGGTTTCTTCACCGCTCTGGCCAGCTCCCCTAGCAAGGTCAATCCCGAGCAATGGCTACCCTCTGTCGCTGGTGGCAAGGTGCCGAAGTTCAAGAAGCCCGCCCATGAAGAGGCCTACACCGCGTTGATGCTGCGTTACGCCAGCCAGGTGGCGCAAGAGCTGGCCGATGACATTGAGCACTTCGAACCGCTGTTCGAGGAGAGCGAAGGCGAAGAGGGCACGACGATCATTCTTGAGGAGTGGTGCTTCGGCTACATGCGCGGTACCCAGGTGGCCGAGTGGAGCGAGCTGCCGCCGGAGCAGGATCGTCTGCTCAAGGCCATTTCCCTGCATGGGCTGGAAGACAATTTCGAGCTGCTCGACTCGATGAGCTTCGATGAGCATCAGGCTTGTGTGCCGTTGGTGGTCGAGGCGGCGCGGGGGTTGTATCAGTACCAGAAACAGCACCGTCATTGAGATTGTAAGCGCGGGCGGGTGGGAGCGGCGATGCGGCGACCCGACTTGCCCCCGCAATCGTGATTATTCCACCTGTCGAAATACTGGATTGCTCCCGGCACTGATTCTGCTGTCGGGCGATCCAGTGCAGCATGTCCTCCAGCAGCGCCACTCCCGGCGCTGATCCGGAGCCCCGCACATGCCAAGCCCGATCAAGCTGTACAACTTCCCCAAGTCCGGCCACGCCCACCGCATCGAGCTGATGCTGTCGCTGCTCGAACTGCCCACCGAACTGGTCTTCGTCGACCTGGCCAAGGGCGAGCACAAGCAACCCGAGTTCCTCGCCATCAACCCCTTCGGCCAAGTGCCGGTGATCGATGACAATGGCATCGTCATCGCCGATTCCAACGCCATCCTGGTCTATCTGGCCAAGGCCTACGGCGGTGAGCGCTGGTTGCCTGCGGATCCGGTCGGTGCCGCCCGTGTGCAGCGCTGGTTGTCGGTGGCGGCGGGTCCCCTGGCCTTCGGCCCGGCGGCGGCGCGCCTGGTGACGGTGTTCGGTGCCTCGTTCAACACCGACGAAGTCATCGGCCGCGCCCACACCCTGCTCAAGGTGATCGACGCCGAACTGGCCAAGGGCCCGTTCCTGGTCGGTAGCCAGGCGACCATCGCCGATATCGCCAATTACTCGTACATCGCCCACGCGCCGGAAGGCAATGTGTCGCTGGAGCCGTACCCCAACGTGCGCGCCTGGCTGGCCCGTATCGAGGCGCTGCCGGGCTTCGTGCCGATGCCACGTACGGTCATCGGTTTGCAGACCACGCTCTGACTCCCGAGGGATGCCGCCATGCAATCGCCCTGGCATGCAGGTGAAAAACAGCTGCAGGAGCACGTCGGTGTTGCAGAGCGCATGGAGGCGTTCGGGCAGAAGGTCATTCGTGACTTCATGCCCGACCAGCATCGCACGTTCTACCAGCAGCTGCCGTTCATGGTGGCCGGTGCCGTGGACGCCGCAGGCAAACCCTGGGCATCGCTGCTCGAAGGCCCGGAAGGCTTCGTCAGCTCGCCCGATCCACGGCAACTTTTGATCGGCGCCGATCTCGCCAGCGACGATCCTGCCACGCCGGGGTTGGTGGCGGGGGGGGCCATTGGCCTGCTGGGGATCGAGCTGCACACGCGGCGGCGCAATCGCCTCAATGGCCTGATCCGCAGGGCCAGCGCCGGCCAACTGGAGGTGGTGGTCGAGCAATCGTTCGGCAACTGCCCGCAGTACATCCAGCTGCGCGAGTACACCCGTGTCGACGAGCCGCCGCAGGGGCGCCGGAATTCAACGGCACTGGATGCCGCGACCCGCGCCATCATCGAAAGCGCCGACACCTTCTTTGTCGCCAGCTACGTCGATCAGGACGCTGGCCAGCGCTCGGTGGACGTCTCCCATCGCGGTGGCCGGCCCGGTTTCGTCAGGGTCGAGGGCAATCGCCTGACCATTCCCGACTATGCCGGCAACCTGCATTTCAATACCCTCGGTAATCTGCTGGTCAACCCGGTCGCCGGCCTGTTGTTCGTCGACTTCACCACGGGCGATGTGCTGCAGGTTTCCGGGCGTACCGAGGTGATTCTCGACAGCCCCCTGATCAGCGCCTTCGAAGGCGCCGAGCGGATCTGGACCCTGGACATCGAGCAGGTGGTGCTGCGCCGGGCTGCCGTATCGCTGCGCTGGGCCTTCCAGGAATACGCACCCACCAGCCTGATGACCGGCACCTGGCGCGAGGCCGAGCAGCGCCTGCAACAGCGCGAACGGCAGCGCCAATGGCTGACCTGGAGGGTACTGCACATCGAGCAGGAGAGTCGCGATATCCGCTCGTTCCATCTGCAACCGGAGGATGGCGCCGCAGTGGCCTTCGCCCCTGGCCAGCATATTCCCGTGCGTTTGCGCATCGATGGGGAGGCGCCGCTGATCCGTACCTATAGCCTGTCCAGCGCGCCGTCCGATGGCTTCCTGCGCATCAGCGTCAAGGCGCAGGGGCCGGCGTCACGCTATCTGCACCAACAGGTGAAGGTCGGCGATCGGCTGGAGGTGCGCCAGCCCATGGGCAGCTTCACCCTGGATCAGCAGAGCGACCGGCCCCTTGTGCTGATCGGCGCGGGCGTCGGCATCACCCCGTTGATCGCCATGCTCCGCGAGCAATTGGCCAAGGGGCAGGGGCGGCGAATCCATCTGTTCCATGGCGGGCGCACACTGGCCGACCTGCCGTTCCAGCAGGAGCTTGCCGCGCTCCAGCAAAACGCCAATGGCTTGCTGAGCATCCATCGTGCCCTGAGCCAGCCCGAGCCCTCGGCCGTGCAGGGGCATGACTACCAATTCGCCAGCCGCCTGGGCATCGGGCAGATCAAGGCCACGTTGGCATTGGACGACTATGACTTCTACCTCTGCGGCCCGACCAGCTTCACCCAGGATCTGTACGAAGGCCTGCGCGGCGTGCATGTGCCCGACGCCCGCATCCATGCCGAAGCCTTCGGCCCCTCGACTCTGCGCCGCCACACCGACGACAACCAGCCGACGCTGCAACAGCCCCCTCCCGCCAGCGAGCCGGTGCCGGTGTACTTCGCCAGCTCCGCCAAGGAAGCGCGTTGGGCGCCGGACAGCGGCACGCTGCTGGAACTGGCGGAAAGCCGTGGCCTGTCGCCGGACTTCAGTTGCCGAGGAGGCTCCTGCGGTACCTGCAAGACCAAACTGGTCAGCGGCCAGGTCCACTACCCGAACCCGCCCGCCGAATTGCCCGAGCCCGGCAGCGTGCTGATCTGCTGCGCCATCCCCGCCCAGGCCGAGGACGGCGTGCAGCCCCTGGTACTGGAGCTCTAGCGTGACCACGGCGATAATCGCCCCACGACAACGCGTGGGGCGCGGCATGGACCAGATCCACCTGATGAAAGTGTTCGTGGCCGTGGGCGAGCTGGAAAGCTTCGCCGCCGCCGCCCGTCGCCTGGCCATCTCGCCGGCGGCGGTGACCCGCGCCGTCAGCGCCCTGGAGGAACAACTCGGGGTCAAGCTGTTGCTGCGCACCACCCGTAGTGTGCGCCTGACCGAGGCCGGCGGGCGCTACCTGGAAGATACCCGGCATATCCTCGCCAGCATCGTCGAGGCCAACGAAGCCGCCGCCGGCATCAACGCCGCGCCCAAGGGCGACCTGGCGGTGACCGCACCGATCCTGTTCGGCAAGAAGTTCGTCATGCCGTGCATCGTCCGTTACCTGCAGCAGTACCCCGAGGTGGATGTGTCGGCGTACTTTCTCGACCGCGTGGTGAACCTGGTGGAGGAGGGCATGGATGTGGCGGTGCGTATCGGCCAGTTGCCCGACTCGGGCCTCAAGGCGTTGCGCGTGGGCAGGATGCGCCGATTGCTGTGCGCCTCGCCCGAATACCTCGAACGCCACGGCACACCGCGCCATCCCTCGGAATTGCAGAAGCACGAAGTCATCGCCGCCGGGACCCTGTCACCGCGCACCGACTGGCGCTTTGGCGCCATCGACGACCCGACGCTGATCCGCATGAAGCCGCGCCTGACCGTGACCAGCAACGACGCCGCCATCGCCGCGGCCAGCGCCGGGCTCGGGATCGCACGGCTGCTGTCGTACCAGGTGGCGGACGAAGTGGCGGCCGGGCGCTTGCGGGTGATCCTGGCTGAATACGAGGAAGCGCCGTGGCCGATCCATATCCTGCATCGGGAGAGCAAATATGGCTCGACCAAGGTGCGGACCTTTATCGATATGTTGGCCGAGCATTTGCGCAGCCAGGCACATCTGGCTTGATTCCGGAACCTGGGGCTGCTGCGCAGCCCTTTCGCGACACAAGGCCGCTCCTACAGACGACCGCGCCCCCCTGTAGGAGATCACACAGCCTTCCGGGCTGCGCTGTCGCGCAGGGAACAAGGTTCCAGCGTGGGAGCGGGCTTGCCCCGCGATCACCGGCGAAGCCGGTGCCAAACGCCGCATCGCGGGGCAAGCCCGCTCCCACGCTGCCCCAGTCAAATCAAAGAATTATGTTTTGTTCCATGAGAGCTGCCTTGTGTCGCGAAAGGGGCGCAAAAGCGCCCCCAGCAATCAAGACCTCGAAAGCGCGGCACACTCCGCCAGCACCCTCAACCCGCCCATCACCTCCGGCGTAATCACCCGCCCCAGGCACACCCGCAACCCAGTGCCACACTCCCCATCGGCAAAGAACATCCCGCTGGCGCCGACATTGCAGCCACGCTCCGCCGCAAGCCGTTGCAGCGCCAGCATGTCCGTCCCTTCCGGCAATTCGACCCAATGGATAAACCCGCCCTGCGGCGCCACATACCGTGTCCCCGCCGGAAACACCGACTGCACCAGCGTCGCCATCACCTCGGTCTGCGCTACCAGCCGCCCGCGCAGCTTCGCGCAGTGCTCGTCCATGTACCCCCGCCCGATAAACTCATCCAGCACCCGCTGCGCCAGGCTCGACACCGCCAGGTTACGCGAAAACATCTGGGCCAGGATCGCATCCCGGTACCGTCCGGCCACGCACCAGCCCACCCGGTACCCCGGCGCCACGGTCTTGGAGAACGACGAGCAATAGATCGTCTGCCCGGTCTCGTCGTAGTGCTTGATCGCCTTGGGTCGCTGCGCCTCGTCCACCAGGTCGAAGAAGATATCGTCCTCGATGATCGGCACATCCGTCGCCTGCGCCAGCTGTGACAGCCGTGCCCGCGCCGCGTCGGGCATGATGAAGCCCCGTGGGTTCTGCAGCGTCGGGTTGAGGAACACCACATCGACCTTGCCGCGCTTGAGGGCCCATTCCAGGTGCTCGAGGTCCATGCCGTTGTCGGCGTGGGTGCGGATGGGCAGGGCGCGCATCCCCAGGCGTTCGATGGTCTGCAGGATGCCGTAGTAGGTGGGCGTTTCGATGGCCACCGTGGCCCCCGGCCGGGCGACGGCTTCGAGGGCCAGCTCCAGGGCCACGGTGTCGCCCGAGGTCACCAGGATATCGTCCGGCCCGCAGGCCACGCCGCGTTGCAGCATCAGCCCGGCGATGCGTCGGCGCAGCGAGGCCAGGCCGGGTGGGGCGATCAGCCCGGCCAGCGCCAGATCGGCCTTGCTCGCCAGGGAGGCCAGGCATCTGCTCAGCAGAACCTGGGGCGCCAGTTCGTCATGCAGCACCGCCGAGCTCAGCGAAAGCGTGGTGTTGCTGGCCGCCTGGGCAAGCATGGCGACCACCGCGTGGTCTACGTTGACGGTGACGCTGGCCAGGTCGAACCCCTGCACCTGGGCCGCGCCCTTGGCGACGAAATAGCCCACCCGTGGCGTGGCCTGCACATAGGCATTGGCCTCCAGCTCCGCCAGTGCCCGTTGCACGGTGGCGATGCTGCTGTCGAACAGCCGCGCCAGTTCACGCACCGAAGGCAATTGCATGCCGCTGGGCCATTCGCCGCTGTCGATCTGGCGCAGCAGCCAGGCGTTGACGGTGTGCCAGCGTTTGTCGGGCTTGGAAATGCGGTCCATGAGGGCTCTTTGTCGAGTCAGGTTCAGGCCCCGGAAAGGTAGAGCAAAACTACGCCGGTTGCAGCCACGATGACGATGTTCAACACGACCAGGGTAAAGCCGAAGCGGATCAGCCCGTGCTCCTCGGTGCGGTTGGCACCGGCCAGCCCGATAATCAGTGACAGGATCGACAACGATCCCAGCGCGCCGTGCCCGGCGGCACTGTTGGCCATGGCGGCCAGCCAGGCACCATGGCTGTCGGACAGTGCCGCGATGGCGGGCATCACCAGGGTGGTGCCGCCGACGTTGGAGCTGGTGACATAGCCGGCCAGCCCTGCCAGCAACGACACCGTCGCGGCCAGCGATACGCCGGACAGCGACTGCAAGGCCCGTTGCGCCTCGACCAGGAAGCCGGCCTTGACCATCACCTGCGACAGCAGCAGGAACAGGAAGATCGTCGCCACCGGGAACCGCGCCCGGGTGACCAACGCCTGCCATGGGAAGCCCGCGCCTTGGCGCCCAACCATCATCAGCACCACCAGCAGCAAGGCCAGCCCCGGCGAAGCCAGTGGCTTCCACGCCACATTGGCGCCGTGCACCACCCACCCGCCGTCCCAGCCCGAGACCAGGAACAGCCCACGCGAGGCGACGATCACCCCGAGCAACGCCAGGTACGGCCATGCCGCCCGCGGCCAGTGCACCAACGTTCCTCGCCGTGCCCAGGACAGTCCCAGGCCTGTGCAGGCCACCGCCAGCCCGGCCAGCACGCCCGAAGCCTCGGGCCCGATCCAGCGGTTGACCGTATACAGCACTGTGCTGAACAGCAGCGAGATCACCGCCAGCCCTAGCCATGCCTTGAGACTGCGGATCCCCGCCAAGGCCAGTGCCACGGCGGCCAGGCAGAGAAACACCGGTGCGCTGACCAGCGCCGAATGGCTGCCCAGTTCCTGCGCCGGTAAATGAGCCAACAGAGCGCCGATCACCGTGGCCAGCCCGAGGGTGCCCCACGGCATCACCACCATCCCCGCCAACGCCATTTTCATGCCTGTCTGGCGCGAAAACAGCCCCATCAGCAATGGCACCGTGGCGATCAGCGACACCCCGAACCCGGTCATCGCCTCCAGCAGCGGCGCCAGGCCCAGGACGATGAAGATCACCTGCATCGGTGGCGTCCAGCCCAGTTCCCGTACCCAGGCCCCGATAGCCTGCGGGGCGCCGGCGCGCTCGACCAGAATGGCAAACGCCAGGCCCGGGACGATCACGCCGGCGGTGCTGAGAAACAGGATCAGCGTGTCTTGCAGGATCGCGCCGGACACCGCCGTCGACAGCGGCTGCGCGGCGCCTAGCCCCCACAGCAGCAGGACACCGGCCACGCCGGCCAGCGCGGCCTGCACGGGCGGGCGGCGCAGCAGCAGGATCAGGGCGATCACCAGGCCAATGGGGGACATTTGCAGCAGCAGGGCAGCCATGATGCGGGTTCCTTTAGCCATCCGGGGGAGTGTGGAAGGGATGGTGGAGGGAAGGGAGAGACCGCAATAGATACAGGGGGTGGGGGTTTTTCAATACAGCCCCGGGGCTTGTGGCGTTGGAGCCACCTGTTCGCACCTCCTCTCACGCCAATGCCTGGATTTCTGGGCGCTGACTGCGATATTGGCCGTTAATGCCTGCAATCCGAGGCATTACTTGGATCGGGCATTCTGGTCACATTCCGCAGGTTTTGACCGTACTGCTTGCACGTAGCGTGGTTATCTGGCCAAACCTGCCAGCACTTTCTCCAGTTTCACCACTGCCTCTTTCATCTCAGCGGGCGTCAGTGCCGCAAACCCCATCAACAAGCCGGCATCGTTCCTCGGCACCGCGTACAAGCTGCCCAGCCCCAACAGATCGATGCCCACCCCGCGTGCTGCCCTGACCACGGCGTCTTCAGACAGGCCCTGCACGAAATGGCAGGGCATCTGCAGCCCGCCGGCGGGCACCTGCGGCACGAGAAACGCCCCCAGGTGCCTGCGCAGCAGATCCGCCAGCACATCCCGCCGCTCGGCATAGAGCGCGCGCATGGCCCGCACATGGGCGTTGAAGTGCCCGCCCTCCATGAACCGGGCCAGGGTCAGCTGGGCGATGGAGGCGTTATGCCCGTCCTGCAATGTACGGGCGGCGGTCATCGGTGCGACGAGCTGGGGCGGTAGCAGCAGGTAGCCGATGCGCAGGCCGGCGAACAGCGACTTGGTGAACGTGCCGATGTACAGCGTGCGGTTGTGTGGGTCCAGGCCCTGCACGCAGGCGGTGGGGCGGCCGGCGTAGTGGAACTCGCTGTCGTAGTCGTCCTCGATGATCCAGGCGCGTTGCTGGCGGGCCCATTCGATCGCCAACAGGCGCCGGTCCAGCGCCAGGGTCGCGCCGGTCGGGTATTGGTGCGAAGGGGTGAGGAACACCGCCCGGGCATCCGGCGCCAGCCGGGCCATGGCGTCCACCTGCAGGCCATGCTCGTCCACCGGGACCGGCACGCATGCCAGGCCGGCGGCGGTGACAGCCTTGCGGGTGCCCTGGTACAGCGGGTCCTCGACCAGCACCTGGTCGCCTGCGTCCATGAGCACCTGGGCGCACAGACCAAGGGCCTGCTGCGAGCTGGTGAGGATCAGGATGCGCTCGGCGGATGCCTGGGCCCCGCGCTCGAGGTTGAGGTAGTCGGCGATTGCCCTGCGCAACGGGGCCATGCCCTGCGGCTCGCTGTGTTCCAGCGCCCGCGTGCCGTATTCCTTGTACACCTGTCGTTCCAGCTTCTCCCAGATGGCCAGGGGGAAATGCCGGGTTTCGGCCACGCCCGGAGCGAAGGGGCGGGGCGACTGGAAGTTGTGGACGCCACCGCTGTGCAACACCGCTTCACCTCGGCGGCTCAACTGCACGGGGGCTTCGGTGTGTGCCGGATGCTGGCGCTTGCGCGATGGCAGGCAGCGGGCCCGTTGCGACACGAAGCTGCCACTGCCCACGCGCCGCTCGATAAAGCCCTCGGCGTGCAACTGGCTGTAGGCCGACTCCACGGTATCTCGCGAGACGCCCAGGGACTGGGCCAGCGGACGCGAGGCGGGCAGCGCCTTGCCCACCGGCAGTGCGCCGTCGAGGATCAGCTGGCGGATCGCCCGTTGAATGCGCACATGCAAGGCCAGCGCGCTATGGGCGGGGTCGTTGATCCAGGCTTTCACCGATTCCAGTTGCGCGTGTTTGAACATTGGCCTGATTCCCTGGCTGATGGACCTGATTAATGGCTGCCAATGCCGGGGCCGCTTCGCGCCCCTTTCGCGGCACAAGGCCGCTCCTACAAGGGACCGCGCCCTCCTGTAGGAGCGGCCTTGCGCCGCGAAAGGGCTGCAAAGCAGCCCCGGCAATCCCAAGCCTTACGCCCTTCCAGAACCCTAAAATGGTCTGGATATTCACGACTAATTGGCAGGTAAAAACCAACCATTTATCCGCTATAAAACCCAAGCCCGCAAGCAACCACCAAGGAAGGCAAGCGCTACGGGCAGGCCGGCCCCCTCACTCATCCACACTGCGTTGCCCAAAAAGGGGTTCCACCAATGACCACCACCCAACTACCTGTCTTCATCCGCGAAGTGAAGCAAACCGACCTCCAGCCCTGGCTCGACTACTGGTCGCAATACCAGGCCTTCTACCAGGTAGACCTGGGCCCAGCCATCACCGAGCGCACCTGGGCCCGCTTCTTCGACCCAGCCGAGCCCATGCACTGCGCCGTGGCCACCGACGGCGAACAGCTCTTCGGCTTCGTCCACTATGTGTTCCACCGCTCGACCTGGGGGCGCAACGACTTCTGCTACCTAGAAGACCTGTTCGTGTGTCCAAGCGCCCGGGGACGGATGCTCGGCAAGCAACTGATCGAGTACGTCCAGGACCAGGCCCGGCAGCAGCAGTGCGACCGCCTGTACTGGCATACCCAGGAGACCAATCGGACTGCGCAGCGGTTGTATGACTGGATTGCCGAGAAGCCGGGGGTGATCGAGTATCGGATGCCGCTGGATGTCGCTTACTAAGTCCATTATGAGCAGGTGAGGGCGTGGGAGCGGGCTTGCCCCGCGAAGGATGGCACCGGCTTCGCGGTGTAACCCCCTGCGGCGTGGCGCCGCTCGCACGCCTCATTCATCAGAAATTGTCCTCGGACACTTTCTTAAGACGCACTCGGTGCTCAGTGGCGAAGGAAGCGGGGGAGGACATCGGCACATCCTGGAACACCTCATCAAGCAAACCCAGATGCCACAGCGCGATCATGTAGCTGCGCATCTCAACAGTAGGTGTACCTGCCTCGATTTTAGCGAGCGTGGTGATGGACAACCCGGATTGGGCGGCTAGATCTTTCTGGCGAATTTTTCGCTCAAGACGCCTGGTTCTGGCCAGAAGCCCTATTTTCATTAGCCTGTCGGCGCATGCCAACGGAAAAACATTCATTGTAAAGCCTGCCTTGGCAGTTCTTATGAGTGGTAAGAGTTACTACAGCAGCTCTTATCACTCATAAAATTCCGGAGCTTGTGAGGTTGGTACCTGCTTACTTTCAAGACTTGCGATGCATGGCACCGGCTGCGCCGGTGTTCGCGGGCAAGCCCGCTCCCACAGCTTTTTGCGCAACCTGCTTGTCCCGCGATGTGATGGCTAGCGCTGAGATTGCAGGGCGGTCCAACGCAGCGCTGTTCGATTGATGTCCTCCTGCAACACGCTCAAGTCATCCAGCACTTGCTCCAACTCAATGCAGACCCCATAGAACATGCCAGCAGCGCGCATCGCTTCGAAGTCAGTGCGTAACCGCTCCAGGTTGTCACCCGAGGGAATCAGCTTGAGCTCACCTTCCAGGCAGCGCTGGTACTGGGTGGTCTGGCTTCGGTAGAAAGTGTTCTTCAAATCGATCACATCACTCAGCAAGGCCATGTCAGTCTTGGCGGTTTTGCCACAGGCGTGACGCGCCAACATGGCCAGGTCGTACCAATGCCGGGAGTAGCGGTTGATTCCCTCCGGTAGCAGCCGGTTGCATGCGGCATGGATCAGCGTGGCTTTCTCCCAGAAGGTTCGTTCTGCGGCCAGCACCACGACCTCGGCTTGTGGAAAATCCACTGCCGGTATCATCGAGGCGATATCCGGGCGAATGGTGAATATCGAATTGGGGTCAATGATATTCCGCCCGCCGAACTCGATCAGCACGTGATCCCGAAGGTATTCACCGCCAACGCTGACACGAGAGGGGTATTGCACCTCCAACTGTTCACCGTCGCAGCTCAGGTTGATCGAACATTCATCAGCACAGGGCAAGGCACTCAGCTGACGCTGGAGATAGGGTCTGATCACGTTGTGGGTATGGCGCTTCACGTCTTCCCGCAGACTGTCGCCAAAGCGGCTTCGGAAGCGCGTTCCTTGTTTGAGCAGTTCGGTTATGGGCCAGTCAGGGGCAAGGCTACGGTAATCGACGGTGATATCGACATCCTCGGAAAACCGATTTATCACCGAATAGGCCTTGGATAACGAAGTACCGCCCTTGAACGCCATGGGCAGGCGATCCGGCATGCTGAACAGTTGGCCAAGCAGAAAGGTCAGCCAGATATCCTTTTCCAGAATGGCGGCGGAGCGATTGGAGGCCGCGGCGGCGGCCTCGAGGATTTCACGTTGGGCTGTTGCGGGAAGATTCAGGTAGCAATCGTTCATGGAGCATCCCTTGCGTGTTACGGAGCACCTCTCGCATCCATGCAGGCATCCGACTGGACAGTAATCTGGAGATTTCCGCCGTGCTGAGCCGAGCCAGAATGGCTTCGGCTGTGGCCACGTTCAGCTTGCTCTTGCCGATGTAAAACAGCGCACACAATGCCAAGCCCACTTGGGTGCCGGCCCATTGCAGTTTGTCGGGTGAGACATGCCGCAGATGGACAACCGCGTCCCCGACCCGGATATCGCGGGTGGTGCCGCTGGTGTAGTAGGTGGGGCGTACCTGCATCTGTGTGCTGAGCCTGAACAGACGAACCGCCTCCGAGCCATGGACCTGGATGGTTTCACCCCTGGCCTTGGCGATGACCATCATCACCGTCGTGGGGCTGGGCCGTACCTTGCCCACATAGGGGCTTACTTTCGGTCGCATGTACACCCCACGCGCGACCCGCTCCAACGTACCCGCCTGGACGAGGCGGGACAGCGCCTTGTCCACCGACGCCCGCGACCCCGCCTCGATAAAGCGATCGATCGTGAACGGCGTGCCTTTGGGCAGGTATTTGATGTGGCTGGCAATTGATTCCGCTACGGACACGGAGACCTCCATCGTAGTCAGAAAAAATTTAATAGTTTCTGACATAGGAATGTACGCTAGATCTTAATTTTAGCTGTGTCCAAGCAGAAAACGTAAGTAGATGATGCGGATCGCAGAGAGCGCTATTTCCCAGGCCGCTATAGCCCCCTGTAGGAGCGGCCTTGTGCCGCGAAAGGGCCGCAAAGCGGCCCCGGCACTATGTGCTCAGTTCTGAGATTCTGGGGCCGCTACGCAGCCCTTTCGCGGCACAAGGTGAACTGGCCTAATGATTTTGGACACCTTCATCGGGCGCTATGATGGCGCCCAATTGGAGGCAAAATCAGTGCGTAAATCTTATTCAAGAGAATACAAAGTCCAAGCTGCCGAAATGGTGCTGGATGGTGGGCAGTCAGTTCCTGAGGTCTGTGCAGCCCTTGGGCTGGGCCCTACCGCGCTTCGCCGCTGGGTTGATCAGGTGCGTGAAGAGAGAGCCGGTAAGGTTCCTGCTGGAGCCAAAGCGATCACACCCGAGCAGCAACGAATTGAAGAACTCGAAGCGCTGGTTCGGCAAAAGGATCGGGATATCGAAATCCTAAAAAAGGCCAGTGCTCTCCTGCTTCGGGACTCCAAAGATCGTTCTCGCTGATCAACGAGCTGAGTGAGCAATACCCTGTTGTCGACTGCTGCCGCGTGCTTGGGGTTAAGCGCAGCAGTTTCTATGCGTGGCGCAAACGGCAAGGACGTGAAAACCCGGCAAGAGATGCGCTACGCCTGCTGGTAATCAAGCACTTCAACGCATCGCGAAGTGCTTCTGGCTCGCGAACCCTGGCGCAGGAATTGCGGCACGAAGGCCATGAAATAGGACGATACAAGGTGCGTGCGCTAATGCGTGAAGCTGGCCTGAAGTGCAAACAGCGCAGGCCGCACCGCTATCGGTCATCAGGGGCAGAAGCGTTGATCGCCGAGAATCAGCTGAAGCGCAATTTCAAGGTTTCGGCGATCAATGAGGTTTGGTGTGGCGATGTGACCTATATCCAGGTTGGCAGGCGCTGGCTGTACCTAGCCGCCGTGATTGACCTCTATGCCCGTCGCGTAGTGGGTTGGGCATTCTCGATGATTGCAGATGCCAACTTAGCTTGTAACGCCCTGCGCATGGCCGCTGAATCGCGGGGTAGGCCGGCGGGCGTAATGTTTCATTCAGACCAGGGCTGTCAGTACACCAGCCATAAATTCAGAGCCGCGCTCGATGAGTACAACTTGAACCAGAGCATGAGCCATCGAGGCCAATGCTGGGATAACGCTGCCATGGAGCGATTCTTCGGAGCATTGAAATCAGAATGGGTGCCGGCAGAGGGTTACGAGACCGAAGCGCAGGCACGAGTGGATATCCAGGCTTATCTGATGCGCTACAACCTCAAGCGCCTCCACAGCTACAACGGCTATGAAACGCCAGTAGCCATGGAGGAAAAGCTCAAGGCAGCGGCATGAACCTTAACCGGTGTCCAAAATTACTTGACCAGTTCAAGGCCGCTCCTACAAAGATCGCGCAAGGCTTGAGGTTAAATCGGAACTGTTCCGTGACATTGGGCCGCAATACACACGGGGATCTTCAATCCCCCACCCCATGCAACCGCAACGCCCGCTGCGCACATTCCTTCCAGCTCAACTTGCGCCGCTCGGGCACCACCACGGGCTTCTCCGCTGCCATCACCACCGGCATATCCCGCATTCGTACCCACGGTTCACTCTGCCAATACAACAGACTCGCCGTATGCCCACCCGGCCAGCACATCCTGCCCAGGCGCGGCAGGTCTTCCAGCGCCGAGTCCTGCCCATCGCGCAGCACCGCCACCACCTCATGGGTCAACCAGTGGCGCAGGTGGCGGTTTTCCGGAATGTGGTGATGAGCCAGCAGGGTATAGGCACCGGACTCGCTGACCATGGTGGTCTCGCTGTACTGGCCGTAGCGCAGCAACTGCACGGTGCGATGCTGGTCCGGGTCAAGTTTGCGGATGCAGTGTTCGTCGAAGAAGCGCCCGGTCATCCGGCCGAGTTCGTGGGCGCAGAACCAGGCTTCGGATTCGAGCCAGAGGGTGTGGAGAGGGCGGTTGTGGCGGGTGAAGAGGGTGGAATCGTGGAGGTCAGTCATGGCTGGCCTCCTGGATCCTGAGCGGGTAGGACCCATATGTGGACGGTGCGTATACGCGAGTCTCGATAGGCATTTCCTTTACCTCTACGTGATTACCAGCTTTCTTAGGGCTGGGTGTCGGGAGTTAAGAAACCCACGTAGAGGCCGGACGTATTCCCCTTTCGGGTCTTGTATTGGTCCACTCCCGACATAACACGTTTTTTGCGCGCGCAGGATTAGACCACAGGCACAAAAAAACCGCATCTGTCGGGAGCGGAACGACCGCTACGTGAGGCGTTTCTTAGGCGCCATCGGCACGTTAGGTGAGAACGATGGCACTGGTCAACTCTGGATGTTGTGGGAGCTTTCCTATTTTTTGATCTGGTGGCTGGCTGGTGGCAGAGGCTTGTTCGAATGCTTCGAGAGTCTTATGATGGCTAAATGCTTTCTTGGTCGTATCTGTGTATAAATTGCTAGGGAACGGTATGAAAATAATAACGCTATATAACCATAAAGGTGGTGTCTCAAAAACCACTACTACTTTTAATGTGGCAACTTTTCTAGCTGACTCTGGAAAAAAAGTTCTGATGGTGGATGCTGATCCACAGTGTAACTTGACTGAGATATCACTGGCTCGTTTGATTGAGCAGCTTGATGCTAAAGCTGAAAGATCAGAGGCTGATGAGGTTTCGGAACTTCCTGGCACAAGCATTTTGGAAGCTTTAAATCAGCGCATTAAGGGTGATGCGGCATTCATTGATATTAAAAAGGTAAAAACTGTAGAGATATCTTCTAATCTCCATCTGATTAGGGGGTCTGTTGACCTTAGCTCTATCGAGGATGATTTGGCTGAAGCGCATGTTCAAAGAATGAGCATGCGAACGAATCTTATGCGTACATATGTATCGATCGGGGATTTTTTAGTAAGACTTGCCAAGAAAGAGAAGTTTGATTTTATATTCATTGATGTTGGTCCTAGTTCAGGGGCGTTGACGAGAGCGTTTTTCTTGGCGTGTGATGCTTACTTTATCCCTGTTGCACCTGATCGGTTTAATGTTCAAGCAATCGGTACTCTTTCGCATATTCTTCAGCGTTGGATCCGGGAGCATGATCAAGTGATCTCTCAGTATGAGGAACTTGATATGCCGATACGCCCAGGTAAGCCAGCATTTCTGGGGGCTGTTGTGCAAGCATTTAAAAAATACGCCGGTGAAGCTAAACCAGGATTTAAGCTTTGGATGCGCCGACTTCCATTGGAGATTGATGGAAAGCTAAGGCCAATATATGCTGATGGGGCTGAATCTCTTTACCTTCCTACTCAAAGGTATAAGACCGCTAAACATTCAATTTCTGTTGAGATTCCAGACTTCAATCAGTTGGCTCCTCTCATGCAAGAGGTTGGAAAGGCTGTTTTTAATATTAGTCAAGCAGATACTGCTTTGATTACAAAAAGTGGTGAGTCCTGGAAAGGTAATAACTGGACTGGGGCTCAGAAACGCATGACTACCTACAGAGGTCTTTTTGAAAAGATGTCTGTTATGATTAATAAATTCGATGCCTCTAAGCCATGACTGAGTCGATGAAAATTCACTATGTTGCCTTTCTCGACATTTTGGGTTTCAAGGAGTTGGTTGGTCGTGAAGTGCGAGATGGTTCAGGGCTATATCTTGATAAGTTGTTACGGTGTCATAGGAAATGCACAGAGATATTTAATGGTGACTCTGGGCTGAGTATTGTCCAGTTTTCGGATTCGGTTGTCATCACGAAGCCATACGATGCTGCGGACTTTAGAGGGTTTGTGAGCCTGATAGCGGATTATCAGCGCTACTTGCTTGATGAGGAGTTACTTTGTCGAGGAGGTGTGGCTGTCAATCAGCACTTTAGCAATGGAAGTTTTACTTTTAGTGCGGGTTTGATTGATGCTTATACTGTTGAAAGCACTGCTGCTAGATATCCTAGGGTGGTCGTTTCTTCAGATGTTATAGATTTGGTTTGCCCAGAGGGTAAGGTGCCTATTGAGCTAGTTCGCGAAGATGATGGTCTCTATTTTGTCGACTACTTAGGTATAACTAAATCTAAGCGGCCTGCTCATTTGACACGGTCTGTTAAAAACGTAGTGTCCTCGCTGGAGCGTAGTAAAGTTCCATCTGTGAGGGAAAAGGGAATATGGCTGGCAGGTTACTCTGATGCGGTACTTGGCACTGATTATGCGCCGTCGAGGTTCAGAGGGGGGCGGGTTGCGTAGCATGTAATTCTTAAATTAAAGGCTGCCTCGAAGGCAGCCTTTTTTGATAGCAGAGCGATCAATCCCAGCTCAGAGCACCACCAGTCTGATACTCGATAACCCGAGTCTCAAAGAAGTTCTTCTCCTTCTTCAAGTCCATGATCTCGCTCATCCAAGGGAACGGGTTAGTAGTCCCCGGATACTCTTCCTTCAGACCAATCTGGGTCAGTCGACGGTTGGCAATGAACTTGAGGTAGTCCTCCATCATCGCCGCGTTCATGCCCAGCACGCCGCGTGGCATGGTGTCACGGGCGTATTCGATCTCCAGCTGGGTACCCTGCAGAATCATCTGGGTAGCCTCTTCCTTCATCGCGGCATCCCACAGGTGCGGGTTCTCGATCTTGATCTGGTTGATCACGTCGATACCGAAGTTCAGGTGCATGGATTCGTCGCGCAGGATGTACTGGAACTGCTCGGCGACGCCGGTCATCTTGTTGCGGCGGCCCATCGACAGGATCTGGGTGAAGCCGCAGTAGAAGAAGATGCCTTCCAGGACGCAGTAGTAGGCGATCAGGTTGCGCAGCAGCTCTTTGTCGGTTTCGACGGTGCCGGTGTTGAACTCCGGGTCCGAGATGGCGCGGGTGTACTTCAGGCCCCAGGCTGCCTTTTTGGCGACCGACGGGATCTCGTGGTACATGTTGAAGATCTCGCCTTCATCCATGCCCAGCGACTCGATGCAGTACTGGTAGGCGTGGGTGTGGATCGCCTCTTCGAAGGCCTGGCGCAGGATGTACTGGCGGCACTCCGGGTTGGTGATCAGGCGGTACACGGCCAGGGCCAGGTTGTTGGCAACCAGCGAGTCGGCGGTGGAGAAGAAGCCGAGGTTGCGCATGACGATGCGGCGCTCGTCTTCGGTCAGGCCGTCCATGCTCTTCCACAGGGCGATGTCGGCGGTCATGTTGACCTCTTGCGGCATCCAGTGGTTGGCGCAGCCGTCGAGGTACTTCTGCCAGGCCCAGTCGTACTTGAAGGGTACGAGCTGGTTGAGGTCGGCGCGGCAGTTGATCATGCGCTTTTCGTCAACGGCGACGCGAGCCGAGGAGCCTTCCAGCTCGGCCAGGCCTTCGGCGATATCCAGGGCGTCCAGCGCAGCCTTGGCGCGCTTGACGGCGTCGGAGTCGGCGGCGGTGGCGGCACGGGCTTCCAGGGCGGCGGCACCGCCGGCGCTGTCGAGCTTGTCGAGGGTGGTGGCGGCTGCGGCCTGCGCGGGGGTGTTGCCTTTGGCGGCGACTTCACCGTCTTCTTTGTCGAATTCGTCCCAGCTCAGCATGGTCCTGGCTCCTGCTAGAGGGTTGCGCGGGGCAACCGGTTGGATTTTGAAGTGATGCCTGTACGGCGCGACGCCAACAGGCGCTGCGGCAAGCAGTGAGAGCGGGCTCTCGTCACGTTTGAAGGTGTTCGGGTCGGCGCCTGGCCTGCACTCGGGCGAGGGGGCAGGGCACCTGGAAGCTGTACGGCAACGATAAAACCTGCGGTGTGGCCCGGGGGGGCTTGCTTCACGCAGTCGATCATTGGCTCATCCCTTTTTGGGGCCGCGAAGTATACCGGAAATCACTTTGGATCGGGGCGGCGCAGGAGGCGCAAGGCGGTAAATTTTCGACCTGCATTACGTGCTTCCGTTCACTGGATACCGGTGGTTCGTCACGGGGTAAGAGTCTAGCCCTAAATGGGATTAGATCCTATATGTAGTGTGATTTTTTTTGTTTGGCGCTACATATGGTGTTTTGATCTTGGTCAGGGCCTAGGGGGTGTATTGCCTGTAGGGCCCTGTCGCGGGGCAAGCCCGCTCCCACGTGCCGTTCCCACGCACCGCTCCCGCAGGGAATGTCGGGGCGCAAAAAAATGCCGCCTCAGCCACCCGTGAGGGCGGTTGAGGCGGCATCTTCAGCTCAGCGCTGCGAAGGCCTTATTGGCAGGCTTCGCAATCCGGCTCGTCGATGGCGCAGGCCTTCGGTACCGGGGCAGGGCCCGCGGCCTGGACCGGGGCGCTGTCGCCGCCGCTCGACACGGCGTTGAGCTTGCCGGTGTTGATGGTCGACTTCTCGGTGCTGGTCGCGGCCAGGGCACGGAGGTAGTAGGTGGTCTTCAGACCACGGTACCAGGCCATGCGGTAGGTCACGTCCAGCTTCTTGCCCGAAGCGCCGGCGATGTACAGGTTCAGCGACTGGGCCTGGTCGATCCACTTCTGGCGACGCGAGGCGGCATCGACGATCCACTTGGTCTCGACTTCGAACGCGGTGGCGTACAGGTCCTTCAGCTCTTGCGGGATACGCTCGATCTGCTGAACCGAACCGTCGTAGTACTTCAGGTCGTTGATCATCACCGAGTCCCACAGGCCACGGGCTTTCAGATCGCGGACCAGGGACGTACGGGTTGATCACGGTGAATTCGCCCGACAGGTTCGATTTCACGTACAGGTTCTGGTAGGTCGGCTCGATGGACTGCGACACGCCGGTGATGTTGGCGATGGTCGCGGTCGGCGCGATGGCCATGATGTTCGAGTTACGAATACCTTTTTGCACGCGCTCGCGCACCGGTGCCCAGTCCAGGCTCTCGGTCAGGTCGACGTCGATGTACTTCTGGCCACGGGCCTCGATCAGGATCTGCTGGCTGTCCAGCGGCAGGATGCCCTTGGACCACAGCGAACCCTGGAAGGTCTCGTAGGCGCCGCGCTCGTCGGCCAGGTCGCAGGAAGCCTGGATCGCGTAGTAGCTGACCGCTTCCATCGACTTGTCGGCGAACTCGACGGCAGCATCGGAGCCGTACGGGATGTGCTGCAGGTACAGCGCGTCCTGGAAGCCCATGATGCCCAGGCCGACCGGGCGGTGCTTGAAGTTCGAGTTACGCGCTTGCGGCACCGAGTAGTAGTTGATGTCGATCACGTTGTCGAGCATGCGCACGGCGGTGTTCACGGTGCGTTGCAGCTTGGCGGTGTCCAGCTTGCCGTCGACGATGTGGTTCGGCAGGTTGATCGAGCCCAGGTTGCAGACCGCGATCTCGTCCTTGTTGGTGTTCAGGGTGATCTCGGTGCACAGGTTCGAGCTGTGGACCACGCCCACGTGCTGCTGCGGGCTGCGCAGGTTGCACGGGTCCTTGAAGGTCAGCCATGGGTGGCCGGTCTCGAACAGCATCGACAGCATCTTGCGCCACAGGTCTTTGGCCTGGATGGTCTTGAACACCTTGATCTTGTTGTACTCGGTCAGGGCTTCGTAGTACTCGTAGCGCTCTTCGAAGGCCTTGCCGGTCAGGTCGTGCAGATCAGGCACTTCCGATGGCGAGAACAGGGTCCACTTGCCGTCATCGAAGACGCGCTTCATGAACAGGTCAGGGATCCAGTTGGCGGTGTTCATGTCGTGGGTACGACGACGGTCATCACCGGTGTTCTTGCGCAGCTCGATGAATTCTTCGATGTCGAGGTGCCAGGTTTCCAGGTAGGCACACACGGCGCCCTTGCGCTTGCCACCCTGGTTCACGGCAACGGCGGTGTCGTTGACCACTTTCAGGAACGGCACGACGCCTTGCGACTTGCCGTTGGTGCCCTTGATGTACGAGCCCAGTGCACGTACCGGGGTCCAGTCGTTGCCCAGGCCACCGGCGAATTTCGACAGCATGGCGTTGTCGTGGATCGCGTGGTAGATGCCCGACAGGTCGTCCGGGACGGTGGTCAGGTAGCAGCTGGACAGCTGCGGACGCAGGGTACCGGCGTTGAACAGGGTCGGGGTCGAAGCCATGTAGTCGAAGGACGACAACAGGTTGTAGAACTCGATCGCACGGGCTTCTTTATCTTTCTCTTCCAGCGCCAGGCCCATGGCCACACGCATGAAGAACACCTGCGGCAGCTCGAAGCGCACGCCATCCTTGTGGATGAAGTAGCGGTCGTACAGGGTCTGCAGGCCCAGGTAGGTGAACTGCTGGTCACGCTCGTGGTTGATCGCCTTGCCCATGCGCTCCAGGTCGTAGCCTTTCAGTGCAGGGTCGAGCAGCTCGAACTCGACGCCTTTCTCGACGTAGGCCGGCAGGGCCTTGGCGTACAGGTCGGCCATCTCGTGGTGGGTGGCGCTGTCGGCGACGTTCAGGAAGCCCAGGCCTTCGGCGCGCAGGGTGTCCATCAGCAGGCGGGCGGTGACGAACGAGTAGTTCGGCTCGCGCTCGACCAGGGTACGGGCGGTCATCACCAGGGCGGTGTTGACGTCCTTCAGGGCCACGCCGTCGTACAGGTTCTTCAGGGTTTCGCGCTGGATCAGGTCGCCATCGACTTCGGCCAGGCCTTCGCAGGCTTCGCTGATGATGGTGTTCAGGCGGGCCATGTCCAGAGGCGCGAGGCTGCCGTCGGCGAGGGTGATGCGGATGCTTGGGTGCGGCTCGACCACGCTGTCGGCGTTGGAGCGGGTAGCGCGCTCTTTGGCACGCTGGTCGCGGTAGATCACGTAGTCGCGGGCGACTTTCTGCTCGCCGGCGCGCATCAGGGCCAGTTCGACCTGGTCCTGGATTTCTTCGATGTGGATGGTGCCACCCGATGGCATGCGACGCTTGAACGTGGCGGTGACCTGCTCGGTCAGGCGCGCGACGGTGTCGTGGATGCGCGACGAGGCGGCGGCGGTGCCGCCTTCAACTGCGAGGAACGCCTTGGTGATGGCAACGGTGATCTTGTCGTCGGTGTAGGGGACGACAGTGCCGTTGCGCTTGATCACGCGCAGTTGGCCGGGGGCGGTGGCAGCCAGATCCTGGTTGGATTCGGCCTGCGGCGCCTTGGCCTGCGGGTTCTCGCGAGTTGTGTCGGTTTGCATGGGTGGGTGTCTCCACAGTTTCTAGTTTGTTCAGGCGCCTTGTTGGGGCGCCCACCGTTCCGTCCGCTTGCTCGATGGCCCGGGCGGGGAGGCGTCATGCACGCGCATACGCCCGCTCGGGCTTACCGACTTCGGGACAGACTCAGGAATAAGGGGCAATAACCTGCCGCTCCCTGGCCGAAGTCAAAGGTTCTGGGCGTACCCAAAATCTGTTGCTGATGAGTGGGAGGCATTGCCTGCAACACTCATACCCGAACAAGGCCGTCTGCGGCTTGCCTCGGTCGCCCTCCGCAGGAGCGGTTTGGCTGTTGAAATCACGTTAAGTTCAGTCGGTAAATTCGCTTGAATTTGCCTGGCGACTTGTGTTTGTGATTTTGCGCGAAACCCAACATCTAGTGGTTCGCTGCGATAGGGATACAAGATAATGCGGTCTCGGGGGCTTTGCAAGGTGAGCGCCTGTGGATAACTTGTGGGTACTTTGTGAGTGATCCGTGGGTATTCGCTGTAGCCCTTGTCCCAAGAGGTTTGCACTATTTTTTGTCTGTGCTACGCCGTCGCGCAGTTTTTTTCGGGCGCGCACCCTATCACAAAAAACGGTTCAGTCGTGGGGCGTTCTGGGTGGTTGGCAGGGGTGGGGGCGGGACGTAGTATCCGGGGCTGATGTTGCGCTTTGGTGAAGGCGGTTTTTCGCTGGAATCAAAGGGTTGTGCTGGCCTCATCGCGGGGCAAGCCCGCTCCCACGTTGAATACAGAACCATGCGTGGGATACAGAGTCATGCGTGGGAGCGGGCTTGCCCCGCGATGAAGCCGGTACAGACAACAGCAAGGCCCAAAAAAAACCAGAAGAAGGGTAAGGCCATGGACCAGCCAATCAACCGCATCCTCATCGTCGAGGACGACCAGCGCCTCGCCGAGCTCACTGCCGAGTACCTCCAGGCCAACGGCTTCGAGGTGGCGGTGGAGGGCGATGGTGGCCGTGCCGCCCGGCGCATCATCGACAGCCAGCCAGACCTGGTGATCCTCGACCTGATGCTGCCCGGCGAGGACGGCCTGAGCATCTGCCGCCGGGTGCGTGGCCAGTACGCCGGCCCCATCCTCATGCTCACCGCCCGCAGCGACGAGCTGGACCAGATCCAGGGCCTGGACCTGGGCGCCGACGACTATGTGTGCAAGCCGGTGCGCCCGCGCGTGCTGCTGGCGCGCATCAACGCCCTGCTGCGCCGCAGCGAGGCCCCGGAACGGCGCCAGGAATTGACCTTCGGCCCACTGCATATAGACAGCCGTCAGCGCGAGGCGCGCCTGAGCGGCCAGCTGATCGAGCTGACCGGCGCCGAGTTCGACCTGCTCTGGCTGCTGGCCAGCAACGCCGGGCGGGTGCTGTCCCGCGAGGAGATCTTCACCTCGCTGCGCGGTGTCGGCTACGACGGCCAGGACCGCTCCATCGATGTGCGCATCTCCAAGATCCGCCCCAAGATCGGCGACGACCCGATCACCCCGCGGCTGATCAAGACCCTGCGCAGCAAGGGCTACCTGTTCGTCGGCGAAGCGCCATGAACTCGATCTTCCTGCGCATCTATGGCGGCATGCTCGCGGTGCTGGTGCTGGTGGCCGTGCTCGGTGTGCTCAGCCTGCACCTGCTCAACGAAATCCGCGCCGGCCAGCACCGCGAGCGCCTGGCCCAGGGCACCTTCAGCCTGATGGCCGACAACCTGGCGCAGCAGAACGCGGTGGAGCGCACCCGTTCGCTGGTGATCTGGGAGCGCCTGCTCGGCGTGCCGCTGGACCTGCAGCCGCTGTCGGCGTTCACCCTCGACGGCGGGCAGCGGGCGCGGCTGTACCGCGACCTGGTGGTGGTGGAGAAGACCGGACCGCATGCCGCCCGGGTGTTGCGCCGGGTCGGCCACGAGGACCTGCTGCTGGTGGCCGAGGTCAAGCAGATCAGCGAGCAGCTGGCCCGCGCCACGCTTTATCTATTGGCCGATGAACTGGTGCGCTATCCGGTGACCGAGCAGCAGGCGCGTCTGGCGCAGCTGCGCCAGAGCAAGGGCTTCGGCTTTGACATCGCCCTGCAGCGTATCGAGCGCGCCGCCCTGGACGACGACCAGCGCCGCCGGGTAGAGGAAGGCGACACGGTGATGGCCTTGGGCAGGGACGGCGATTCGATCCGTGTGTTCTCGGGGCTGTCCGGCTCGCCCTGGGTGCTGGAGATCGGCCCGCTGTACCAGCTCAACCCGTATCCGCCGCAGTTGCTGATCCTGATCGCCTTCCTCGGCCTGTGCCTGATCGGGCTGGTGGTCTACCTGCTGGTGCGCCAGTTGGAAAGACGGGTGTCGGGCCTGGAGGTGGCGGCCACGCGTATCGCCCAGGGCAGCCTCGACACCCGCGTGCCGGCCGGCGACGCCGACTCGGTTGGGCGCCTGGCCGAGGCCTTCAACGGCATGGCCGAGCACCTGCAGCGCTCATTGACCATGCAGCGCGAGCTGGTGCGGGCGGTGTCCCACGAGTTGCGCACGCCGGTGGCGCGCCTGCGCTTCGGCCTGGAGATGATCGAGAGCGCCAGCACTGACGAGGCCCGGGCCAAGCACCTGGCCGGCATGGACGGCGATATCCAGGACCTGGACAAGCTGGTCGACGAGATGCTGACCTACGCCCGCCTGGAGCAGGGCGCGCCGGCCCTGCATTTCCAGGTGGTGGACCTGGACGAGCTGCTGGCGCGGGTGATCGAGGAACTGGCGCCGCTGCGGGCCGAGGTGCGGGTGGTACGCGGGGTGTGCCACGGGCTCGATGGCGGTGACGCCCGGGTCGAGGCCGAGCCGCGCTACCTGCACCGGGCCCTGCAGAACCTGGTGCGCAATGCCATGCGCCATGCCGAATCGCAAGTGCGGCTGAGCTACCAGATCGGCCAGCAGCGTTGCCGCATCGATGTGGAGGATGACGGCCCCGGAATTCCAGAAGGAGTGTGGCACCGCATCTTCACCCCGTTCACCCGTCTCGACGACAGCCGCACCCGGGCCTCGGGCGGGCATGGGCTGGGGCTGTCGATCGTGCGGCGGATCATCTACTGGCACGGCGGCCGCGCCCTGGTCGGGCACAGCGAGCAGCTGGGCGGGGCGTGTTTCAGCCTGAGCTGGCCGCGTGAGCAGCCGCGCGACTAGACGCTGATCAAGCTGAGCAGATGGCCGTTCTGCAAGCAGAACTGGCCATCGAGTTCGACGCCGTGGTGCCACTCGGCCGACAGGTCGGTGAGCAGGCGCAGGCGGGCATGGCCGTCGTCGGACCAGGCCAGCAGTTCGGCGTGCTCGAAATAGAAGCGCTGCCGGGTGAGCGGGTAGAGGGTCTTGAACAGGCTTTCCTTGAGCGAGAAGGTCAAGGTCACGGCCAGGGCCTGCTGGCTGTGGTCCAGGCGCTCCAGCTCGGCGGGCGTTAGGATCTCCCCGGCCAGGCGTTCGGCGCGCTCTTCGCTGAGCAGGGTTTCCTGGTCCAGGCCCAGGCCACGGCATTGGCCGTCGGCTGCGACAACCGCGGCGGCCCAGCCTTGGCCGTGGGTGATCGAGCCGTGGATGCCGGCGGGCCAGATTGGCGAGCGGTCTTCATGAGGGGCGGGAACGTAGCTTCGACCATCGAGAATCCGCAGTGCCTCGCGGGCGCAGACCCGACCGGCCAGGTACTCGGCCTGGCGCTTGGCCACCGAGCGTTGCAGGCTGGCGGTCTGCTCGATGCCGGCGCGCTGGAAGTCGTCGGCGGCCAGGCGGGCCGGGTCGAAGGCGCAGCTGACCAGCACCGCGCCGGGGACCGGGCGGGGCAGGGGCCAGTGGTGCTGGAGCGGGGCGCAGCAGGTGGGGAGTCTGTTCATGGCGGGTATTGTGCCAGCCTGGTGACTGGTGGTGGAGCAGATATTTGGGGCTGCTTTGCAGCCCTTTCGCGGCACAAGGCCGCTCCTACAAGGGCATGCGGTCTCCTGTAGGAGCGGCCTTGTGCCGCGAAAGGGCCGCAAAGCGGCCCCGGCGATCATCAGTCGAACGCGTCTTTCAAGAACGCCTGCATATCCTTCCAGGAGCTCTCGTCAGCCGCCTTGTCATACCCGATATCCGGCCCGCCATGCCCCCCATGCCCCAACCGATCCGCATCCGGGTTGGTAAACCCATGCTTGGCCCCCGGAATCCCGACAAACTTGTAGTCGGCCTTGGCCGCATCCATCTCCGCCTTGAACGCCGCCACCTGCTCCGGGGTGACCATGCTGTCGGCCTCGCCGTGCTCCACCAGGATCTTCGCCCGGATCACCCCGGGCTTGGCCGGCGTCTGGGTCACCAGCGCACCATGGAAGCTCACCACGCCATCGAGCTTCTCGCCCCGGCGCGCCGCATCCAGCACCACCTTGCCGCCAAAGCAGTAGCCGATGGCCGCCAATTGGTGCTTGTTGGTGTTGGGCTGGATCTTCAACAGCTCAAGCCCGGCGTCGAAGCGCCGGGCAGCGGCTTTCGGGTCCTTCATCGCCGCCGCCATGAACGCCTGGGCGTCGGCCGGGTGCTCGGTGTTCTTGCCGTCGCCGTACATGTCGATGGCCAGGGCGTTGTAGCCCAGCGCCGCGAGGTCGCGGGCGCGGCGCTTGGCGTAGTCGTTCAGCCCCCACCATTCATGCACCACCACCACGCCCGGGCGCTTGCCCTCGATAGCGTCGTCATAGGCGTAGTAGCCGATCAGGCGCTTGCCGTCGGCATCCTGGTAGGGAATCTCGCGGGTCTGCACCGCCGCCTGGGCAAGGCTGGCGCTGCACAACAAGGCCAGGGCAAGCAGGGTACGCATGGTCGAGCTCCTTCTTCGGTTCGTTCAGCCAAGGTTCAGGCCGGGTTCAGCAGGGGTTCAGGGCGCCCTCCCTACTCTAGCCCCCAGACAGCAACAACGCATCCAACCCGGAGTACCTGAACCATGAAAACCCTCAATACCCTGATCGCCGCCATGGCCGTTTGCGCCGCCGGCCTCACCAGCGTTGCCCAGGCCGATGACAACTTCGCCAGCCTGACCTACGGCCAGACCAGCGACAAAGTCCGCAAGTCCGGCCTGCTGCAGCGCAACACCGACGGCCTGAACGCCGACGGCATCATCGGCAAGGACAGCACCTGGGGCGCGCGCCTGGGCAAGATCAACGACCAGGGCCGCTACTACATCACCTACGACAACGTCTCGGGCGATCACAGCGGCGTCAAGCTGCGCCAGGAGAACCTGCTGGGCAGCTACGACCTGTTCCTGCCGGTGGGCGATACCACCAAACTGTTCGGCGGCGGCAGCCTGGGCATGACCAAGCTGACCCAGGATTCGCCGGGCGCCCGCCGCGACACCGACTACGGTTACGCCGTCGGCCTGCAGGCCGGTGTGATCCAGGAAGTGACCGACAACACCTCGGTGGAGCTGGGCTACCGTTACCTGCGCAGCAACGCCGCCACCGAGATCGGCGCCCACGGCGGGCCGAAGGACGGTACCCTGCGCCTGACCAGCAGCGCGCAGACCTACCTGGCGGCTACCTACAAGTTCTGAGGTCGCTGTTATCCTGTGCCGGCCTCTTCGCGAGTAAACCTGCTCCCACAGGTGGTGCACAACCCTGTGGGAGCGGGTTTACCCGCGAAGAGGCCGGCACAGGGCATTCCCATTGAAAGGAGATCCACATGAAATTGCTGGTGGTCGAGGACGAGGCGCTGCTGCGTCATCACCTGTTCACCCGCCTCGGCGAGGGCGGCCATGTGGTGCAGGCGGTGGCCAACGCGGAAGAGGCCTTGTACCAGGCCGAGCAGTACAACCACGACCTGGCGGTGATCGACCTGGGCCTGCCGGGCATGAGCGGGCTGGATCTGATCCGCCAGCTGCGCAGCCTCGGCCAGACGTTCCCGATCCTCATCCTGACCGCCCGCGGCAACTGGCAGGACAAGGTCGAGGGCCTGGCTGCCGGCGCCGACGACTACGTGGTCAAGCCGTTCCAGTTCGAGGAGCTGGAGGCCCGCCTGAACGCCTTGCTGCGCCGCTCCAGCGGCTTCACCCAGTCGACCATCGCTGCCGGGCCCCTGGTGCTTGACCTCAACCGCAAGCAGGCGACCCTGGACGAGCAACCGCTGGCGCTGACCGCCTACGAATACCGCATCCTCGAGTACCTCATGCGTCATCACCAGCAAGTGGTGGCCAAGGACCGCCTGATGGAGCAACTGTACCCGGACGACGAGGAGCGCGACCCGAACGTCATCGAGGTGCTGGTCGGCCGCCTGCGCCGCAAGCTCGAGGGCGACAACGGCTTCAAGCCGATCGACACCGTGCGCGGCCTGGGCTACCTGTTCACCGAGCGCTGCCGATGATCCGTTCGCTGCGGGTGCGCCTGATGCTGGCGGCGGCGTTGCTGGCGCTGCTGTTCATGCTGGCGCTGCTGCCGGCCTTGCAGAAGGCCTTCAGCCTGGCGTTGCAGGAGTCGATCGAGCAGCGCCTGGCCTCGGACGTGACCACCCTGATCTCGGCCGCGCGCATCGAGCGCGGCCAGCTGCAGATGCCGGCGCTGCTGCCGGACGAACGCTACAACCTGCCCTACACCGGCCTGCTCGGCTACATCTTCGACCGCCAGGGCACGCTGGTCTGGCAGTCGCGGGCTACGCGCAACCGCAATATCAACTACCACCCCCGCTATGACGGGCGCGGCAATGAGTTCGCCCGCATCCACCAGGACGACGGCGACGAGTTCTTCGTCTACGACGTCGAGGTCAAGCTGCTCGGCGGCAAGAGCGCGGCGTTCAGCATCGTCGCCCTGCAGCCGGTGCGTGAATACCAGGACACCCTCAACGGCCTGCGCGAGAAACTCTACCTGGGCTTCGGCGCGGCGCTGCTGGCGTTGATGGTGCTGCTCTGGGCCGGCCTGACCTGGGGCCTGCGTTCATTGCGCCGGCTCAGCTCCGAGCTCGACGATGTGGAGAGCGGAGCCAGAGATGGGCTGAGTCGCGAGCATCCACGCGAGCTGCTGCGCCTGACCGGCTCGCTCAACCGCCTGCTGCGCAGCGAGCGCGAGCAGCGTCAGCGCTACCGCGACTCGCTCGACGACCTGGCCCACAGCCTCAAGACCCCGCTGGCGGTGCTGCAGGGCGTTGGCGAGAGCATGGAGCAGGGCGACCGCGAACAGGCGCGGGTGCTGCAGAGCCAGATCGAGCGCATGAGCCAGCAGATCGACTACCAGCTGCAGCGCGCCAGCCTGCGCAAGAGCGGCCTGGTGAAGCACCAGGTCGAGCTCAAGCCGTTGCTCGACAGCCTGTGCAGCACCCTGGCCAAGGTCTATCGCGACAAGCGCGTCGAGGTCAGCCTCGATATTCCGGCCCTGGCACGGGTGCCGATGGAGCAGGGCGCCTTGCTGGAGTTGCTGGGCAACCTGCTGGAAAACGCCTACCGGTTATGCCTGGGGCAGGTGCGGGTCAGCCTGCAGCAGTCGCCGGGGCTGCTGCAGCTGTGCGTCGAGGACGACGGGCCGGGCGTGCCGCCGGATCAACGCGAGCGGATTCTCGAACGCGGCGAGCGGCTGGACCGCCAGCACCCGGGGCAGGGGATCGGGCTGGCGGTGGTCAAGGACATCATCGACAGCTATGACGCCGAGCTGAGCCTGGGTGATTCGCCGTTGGGCGGGGCTGCGTTCCGTATCGCGTTCCGACTCGATTGATTCTGCCTTTCCAGTGCAGGGGGCGGTGCGTGGGAGCGGGCTTGCCCCGCGATACCGGCGAAGCCGGTGCCATCCGGCCCGGGCCTCATCGCGGGGCAAGCCCGCTCCCACCGGAAAGTCCCACTGAATACCTCTGAGGCGGATTCCCGCCAACCTGCCCTGTACGATTTCCGCCATCGGGCGGAAATCCGCCATTTCCTACCGGCTTTTACGCCCCGTCCCGGGGCATTCACACCCTGTAATCATTGGCTGTGCACCTCAAGCGGGCACTTTGGCATCGCCCTTGCTATTCAGCTGACAGAGGCCTGCCCAGGCACTCGCCCACAACGACAAATCCCTCCGGGTACAGGAGGGTTCGCGATTCAGGTGCCCCGACATCCTGGGAAGGATGCGCCGGCCCACTTGAGGAAAAACTAGCCATGACGACTCGTCAGCCGCTGTACAAATCGCTGTATGTCCAGGTGATCGTCGCCATCACCATCGGTATCCTGCTCGGCCACTACTACCCGGAAACCGGCGTAGCCCTCAAACCCCTGGGTGACGGCTTCGTCAAACTGATCAAGATGGTCATCGCCCCGATCATCTTCTGCACCGTGGTCAGCGGCATCGCCGGCATGCAGAGCATGAAATCGGTCGGCAAGACCGGCGGTTACGCGCTGCTGTACTTCGAGATCGTCTCCACCATCGCCCTGATCATCGGCCTGGTCGTGGTCAACGTGGTCCAGCCGGGCGCCGGCATGCACGTCGACGTCAGCACCCTGAACGCCAGCAGCGTGGCCGCCTACGCCGCCGCCGGCGCGCAGCAGACCACCGTGGGCTTCCTGCTCAACGTCATCCCCAACACCGTGGTCGGCGCCTTCGCCAACGGCGATATCCTGCAAGTGCTGATGTTCTCGGTGCTGTTCGGCTTCGCCCTGCATCGCCTGGGCAGCTACGGCAAGCCGGTGCTCGACCTGATCGATCGCTTCGCCCATGTCATGTTCAACATCATCAACATGATCATGAAGCTGGCCCCGATCGGCGCCTTCGGTGCCATGGCCTTCACCATCGGCCAGTACGGCGTGGGTTCGCTGGTGCAACTGGGCTACCTGATGGCCTGCTTCTACATCACCTGCGTGCTGTTCATCCTGGTAGTGCTGGGCGGTATCTGCCGCGCCCACGGCTTCAGCGTGATCAAGCTGATCCGCTACATCCGTGAAGAGCTGCTGATCGTGCTGGGCACCTCGTCCTCCGAGTCGGCCCTGCCGCGCATGCTGGCCAAGATGGAGCGCCTGGGCGCGAAGAAATCCGTGGTTGGCCTGGTGATCCCGACCGGCTACTCGTTCAACCTGGACGGTACCTCGATCTACCTGACCATGGCCGCGGTGTTCATCGCCCAGGCCACCGACACCACCATGGACATCACCCACCAGATCACCCTGCTGCTGGTGCTGCTGGTAGCGTCCAAAGGTGCTGCGGGCGTCACAGGTTCCGGCTTCATCGTGCTGGCCGCGACCCTGTCGGCTGTCGGCCACCTGCCGGTGGCGGGCCTGGCGCTGATCCTGGGTATCGACCGCTTCATGTCCGAAGCCCGCGCGCTGACCAACCTGATCGGCAACGCCGTGGCCACCGTGGTCGTGGCCAAGTGGGTCAAGGAGCTGGACACCGACACCCTGCAGGCGGAACTGGCGTCCGGCGGCTCGCCGCTGATCGACACCCGTCCGACCGACGACCTGGGCGTGGCCGAAGGCCCGGCACGTTGATCGCGGTGTGAAATGAAGAAGGCGACCCTCGGGTCGCCTTTTTTGTGCCACTTGCATAAGCCTACCCCCCCTGTAGGAGCGGCCTTGTGCCGCGAAAGGGCCGCAAAGCGGCCCCAGGATTTCAGCGTTGATGCAAGGATCGCCGGGGCCGCTGCGCGGCCCTTTCGCGGCACAAGGCCGCTCCTACAGGGAGGTGTCCGGCATCTACTCGACGCGGGTCTCGCCGCTGTACACCAGAATCTCCCGACACCGCCGGCACAGGTACCGCCGGCCCTGGCGCACCAGCTTGTGCCGCTGGGCGGTGAACGGGAAATCACTCTCCGGGCACGGACAGCGGTAGATGTAGCGCGTCGTCACCCGCCGCTGCACTTCATAGTTGTGGCAACGGTTCGGCGGCAGCTCGTACACCCCGCGCATGATCAGCTGCCACTCCTCGCCATGGGCCTGGATACGCTCGCCGAACAGCTGGTGGGCCACCAGATGGGCGACCTCGTGGGCCACGGTCTGGCGCAGGAAGTCGTCCTGGTTCTCGTGGTACAGCTGCAGGTTGAAGCGCAGCAGGTTCTCGTGCAGGTGGGCGACACCGGCTTTCTGGCCGCGCAGCTTGAAGCTGACCTGCGGGCGCGGAAAAGGGCGTTTGAAGAAGGTTTCGGCTTGCTGGTAACAGGTTTCGACGCGTTGTCTGAGCAGCTCGGGCATGGCGGGGCAGTTCTCCTGACCGGGCATTATGCCGCAGGCAATGACCGGCTGCCGAGCCGCCGGTCAGGCACACGAAACGAAGCCGCCTTGCGGCGGCCTCGGGTGATGCCCCAGTGTTGGTTGGATCTGATAGGTATGCGTTCAGTTGGTGTAGACGGGCCCCACGCCCAGTCCCCAGATGATCACGGTCGCGGCCATGATCGCCACCAGTACCACCAGGCCCACCGCCAGCACGGAGCTGGAGAACAGGAAGCCTTCATCCGACGGTATGTTCATGAACGTCGGCAAGCCGACATACAACAGGTACACGGTGTAGCAGATGGCCGCCGTGCCGATCAGCATGCCCAGCCACAGGTGCGGGTACAGCGCCGCGAGGCCGCCGATGAACAGCGGGGTGGCGGTGTAGGTGGCGAAGGCGATGCACTGCGCCATGCTCGGGTTGGCGTCGTAGGTGCGTGCCATCCAGTGGATGAAGGCGCCCATCACCGCGACCCCGGCGAGCATCGCCAGGTAGGACATGATGCTCATCCACAGCGCGCTTTCCATGGTCAGCATCACCGCTGGCCGCTCGCCGATCACCCAGCCGACCTGGGTGGTGCCGATGAACGCCGAGACGGCGGGGATCGCCGCCAGGATCAGCGTGTGCGTCAGGTACATGTGGCTGATGCTTTCTTCCTCGCCACGGATCTCCCGCCACTCCTGGTCAGGGTGGGTGAACAGCCCAACAACGTGATGAATCATACGGGTCACTCCTATCGTCGTTGCCAAACGCCCCCCGGATGGAGCGCCTATGGCCCGAGGCCAGGACACCAAGTGCTGCGCCAATGTGGCCTTATGTCGCAGTATAGGAAGCGGATCCCGGCACAAAACCGGCTTTTTAGAGCAAATTGCGCTGTCAGGCCCGGTGCTGATTCCCTTGAAGTCTTTATCGGATTCACCTACTGCGCCGTGCGGTTTGTGCGTAAAATAGCCGGCTTTTGTCACACCTC
This sequence comes from Pseudomonas sp. TE31087, assembly GCF_057284075.1. NCBI lineage: Bacteria > Pseudomonadati > Pseudomonadota > Gammaproteobacteria > Pseudomonadales > Pseudomonadaceae > Pseudomonas > Pseudomonas sp. TE31087. The sequence goes on along the minus strand of NZ_JBXVNN010000001.1, from coordinate 2,829,470 downwards.
GCGGATCCAAGCGCTATGGGCACCCTCTCGGTCAACCAGAACAAACTGCAAAAACGCCTGCGTCGTCTCGCTGGCGAAGCCATCACCGACTACAACATGATCGAGGATGGCGACAAGGTCATGGTCTGCCTGTCCGGCGGCAAGGACAGCTACACCATGCTCGACGTTCTGTTGCACCTGCAGAAGGTGGCGCCGATCAAGTTCGACATCGTCGCGGTGAACATGGACCAAAAACAGCCGGGCTTCCCTGAGCACGTGCTGCCGGCCTACCTCAAGGAGCTGGGCGTCGAGTACCACATCGTCGAGAAGGACACCTACTCGGTGGTCAAGGAGCTGGTACCCGAGGGCAAGACCACCTGCTCGCTGTGCTCGCGCCTGCGTCGCGGCACCCTGTACACCTTCGCCGACGAGATCGGCGCGACCAAGATGGCCCTGGGTCACCACCGCGACGACATCGTCGAGACCTTCTTTCTCAACATGTTCTTCAACGGCGCGCTCAAGGGCATGCCGCCGAAGCTGCGCGCCGACGACGGTCGCAACGTGGTGATCCGCCCGCTGGCCTACTGCAGCGAGAAGGACATCCAGGCCTATTCGGACATGAAGGAATTCCCGATCATCCCGTGCAACCTGTGCGGCTCGCAGGAGAACCTGCAGCGCCAGGTGGTCAAGGACATGCTGGTGGAGTGGGAGCGCAAGCACCCGGGCCGTACCGAGAGCATCTTCCGCGCCCTGCAGAACGTTGCCCCGTCGCAGCTGGCCGACCGCAACCTGTTCGACTTCACCAGCCTGAAGATCGACGAGAGCGCCACCCCGCGTTTCCTCGACGTGCTGAACATCTGAGCTCATGCGCGACTATCAGTGGTTGCATGAGTACTGCCTGAACCGCTTCGGTTCGGCCCAGGCGCTGGAAGCCTTCCTGCCGCAGCCGCGCACGCCCGCGCAGCTGCGCGACATCCCTGACGATCGCTACCTGTCGACCCTGGCCCTGCGCGTGTTCCGCGCCGGGCTCAAGCACAGCCTGGTGGACGCCAAGTGGCCGGCGTTCGAGCAGGTGTTCTTCGGTTTCGATCCGCAGAAGGTGGTGCTGATGGGCGCCGAGCACCTGGAGCGGCTGATGCAGGATGAGCGCATCATCCGCCACCTGGGCAAGCTCAAGAGCGTGCCGCGCAATGCGCAGATGGTGCTGGACGTGGCGAAGGAGAAGGGCAGTTTCGGCGCGTTCATCGCCGACTGGCCTGAGACCGATATCGTCGGGTTGTGGAAGTACCTGGCCAAGCATGGCAACCAGCTGGGCGGGTTGTCGGCGCCGCGGTTCCTGCGGATGGTCGGCAAGGATACCTTCATTCCCACCGATGACATGGCGGCGGCGCTGATCGCGCAGAAGATCATCGACAAGCCGCCGACCAGCCAGCGTGACCTGGCGCTGGTGCAGCAGGCGTTCAACCAGTGGCATGCAGAGAGTGGTCGGCCGCTGTGCCAGTTGTCGGTGATGCTGGCGCATACCGTCAATCATTGAGATCGCCGGGGCCGCCGTGCGGCCCTTTCGCGGCACAAGGCCGCTCCTACAGGAGTACGCGTCCCCCTGTAGGAGCGGCCTTGTGCCGCGAAAGGGCTGCAGAGCAGCCCCGGAACTTAACGCCCTTCACCCGCCAGGCGCCGCTCCTGCTGGAACTTCCAGCGCACAAACAGCAACCCGCTGACGAACAACCCCAGGCTCACCAGCACCTCGACCCAGCCGAACAGCGCCCGCGCCGGATCGAACGCCGCCAGCACGCCCTTGATGAAATAGATGTTCACCACGAAGCAGGTCCAGGCGTGCGCCCGGGCGCTGCCCATCAGCATGCCCGGCAGCAATAGCAGCAGGGGGATCAGCTCGATGGCCATGATCACCTCGACCCGCGCCCCGTGCAGGTCGGCGAACCACAGGTTGTTCACCACCAGCAGGGCGATCAGGCCGAAGAAGCAGGCCAGGCTCAGGGCGCGGGTAAAGCGCACCCGGGGGGCCAGCCAGTCCAGTGGCGGCAATACCTTCGGCTTTCTAGCCACGTTCGCCACCCAGGGCCTTGGCCGTCTTCGCCAGGCGCTGTCCGAGCGCACGGCACAGGGTGATCTCGTGCGGGTCCAGCTCACGCTTGCCGTCGGCGCCGGCATGGTGGCTGGCGCCGTACGGCGTGCCGCCGCCACGGGTCTCGAGCAGCGCCGATTCGCTGTAGGGCAGGCCGGTGACCAGCATGCCGTGGTGCATCAGCGGCAGTAGCATCGACAGCAGGGTGGTCTCCTGGCCGCCGTGCAGGCTGGCGGTGGAGGTGAACACCGCCGCCGGCTTGCCCACTAACTCGCCGCCCAGCCACAGGCTGCTGGTGCCGTCGAGGAAGTACTTGAGCGGCGCGGCCATGTTGCCGAAGCGGGTCGGGCTGCCCATGGCCAGGCCCGCGCAGTGGCGCAGGTCGTCGAGGGTGGCGTACAGCGCGCCGCTGGCCGGGATGTCCGGGGCCACGGCCTCGCATTCGGTGGAGATCGCCGGCACGGTGCGCAGGCGCGCCTCCAGGCCGGCCATCTCGACGCCGCGGGCGATATGCCGGGCCATCTCGCTGGTCGAGCCGTGGCGGCTGTAATACAGCACCAGGATGTAGGGTTCGCTCACGGCAGGATCTCCAGGACCTTCTCTGGTGGGCGGCCGACCACGGCCTTGTCACCGGCCACCAGGATCGGGCGCTCGATCAGCTTGGGATGCTCGGCCATGGCCTTGATCAGCTGGGCGTCGCTCAGGGCCGGGTTGGCCAGCTCCAGGGCCTTGTATTCGTCTTCGCCGGTGCGCAGCAGCTGGCGCGCGCCGATACCCAGCTTGGCAAGCAGCTGTTCGAGGGTGGCGGCGTCCGGCGGGGTCTCGAGGTAGCGCACGATGGTCGGCGCCAGGCCGCGTGCCTCGAGCAGTTCCAGGGCGCCGCGGGATTTCGAGCAGCGCGGGTTATGATAGAGGGTCAGATCGGTCATGACGGGTCGCATCCAGCTGGGTGTGGCGGCTATTCTAACCGCAGCGACCGACTTCAATGCTTGAAAACTTCGAGAAGGATTGACCCATGGCAAGGCGTTTGGCAGCTGCACTGGCCATCACCGCGAGCCTGTTGCTCGGCGGCTGCGGTGCGGACTACGGCGTGGACCAGCACGGCAATACGGTGAAGGCCGAACAGATCGACGGGCACTGGCTGGTGCTCAACTACTGGGCCGAATGGTGCGGCCCGTGCCGCACGGAAATCCCTGAGCTCAATGCCGCCGCCAAGCAGTGGGAGGCGCAGGGCATCCGGGTGGTGGGGGTGAACTTCGACGGCTTGCAGGGGCCGGACCTGAAAGCCGCCGCCGATACCCTGGGCATCGGTTTTACCGTGCTGGCCCAGGACCCGGCCGAGCGCTACGAGTTGCCGCGCAGCGAGGCGCTGCCGGTGACCTACATCATCGACGACAAGGGCAAGGTGCGTGAGCAGTTGATGGGCGAGCAGACGCTTGAAGGGCTGCAGGCGAAGATCAGGGCTTTGAAAGGCGGCGCCTGATCGATCCTGGGGCCGCTTTGTGGCCCTTTCGCGGCACAAGGCCGCTCCTACAAGGGAATGCGAACCCCTGTAGGAGCGGCCTTGTGCCGCGAATGGGCTGCAAAGCAGCCCCCGGCGATGATCAGCCTTCCTCAGGCCAGAAGCGCAGCGGCTTGCCCTCGGCCGGCCAGAAACGGATCTGCTCGATCGGCGACACATCCCAGCGCTGCACCGTTTCCAGCGCCTGCAGGAAGCGTTTTTCCTGGTCCATCAGCGCCGGTGCGCACAGCTTGCGGGTCTTGCCGACCTTGCCGAAGCTGATGCGCTCGCCCTCCAGCGTGTAGGGCGCGAACCAGTGGTTGCAGCCGCCGTTGCCGTAGGCGCGACCATCGCTGGCCAGGGTCAGCGTCAGGTGGCTGTAGTCGATCAGCGGGCGCTCACCGATCCACTCCAGCACGTAGCTCTGCTCCTGCTGCAGCTTCGAGGGTTGTGCGGCGCAGCCCAGCAGGCCGCAGGCGATCAGCGCGCCGGTCAGCAGCTGTTTCACTCAACCACGCTCCCGGCACTGCGGGCACAGGTGCTTGTCGCCCTTGCTCGCCCAGCCCAGTTCCTGGATACGCGCGCTGGCGGCCGGGGCCTGGCCCTTCTTGCCCAGCTTGGCGTCGTTGGCGAACTCGAAGTCCAGCACCGCGTCGCAGCTGTCGCATTTGACCTGCCAGTTGAGGATTTCCAGCTCGTTGAACGCCGGGCCCTGGGCCACGGCGACCCACTGGCCGTGCGGGTTGATCAGGTGGCGCACGGTCTCGACGGTCAGGCGCATGGACAGGTCCCTGCTGCCCTTGAGGGTGACCAGCAGGACGTCGCCCTTCTGGATCGAGCCGCCGTTGCCGGTAACCTGGTAGCGGCCAGGCACCAGCGCGCGGCACTCGATCAGGGTGTGTTGCGGGTTGAAAAGGGTGTAGCGGAAATCGTGTTCGACCATGGGTCCTCCAAAATTGCCGCGTATCCTAGCATCAACCGTTTACAAGATTGTGCGGATTGCCTGCCGCCCAGCGGTTGATGTTGTCCAGGGTGGTCGCGGCGATGGCATCCAGGGCCTCGCGGGTGAGGAAGGCCTGGTGGGCGGTGACGATCACGTTGGGGAAGGTCAGCAGGCGTGCCAGCACGTCGTCCTGCAACGGCAGGTCGGAGCGGTCCTCGAAGAACAGCTGCGCTTCCTCTTCATACACATCCAGCCCCAGGTAGCCGAGCTGGCCGCTCTTGAGCGCGTCGATCAGCGCTGGGGTGTCGACCAGCGCGCCGCGACCGGTGTTGATCAGCATGGCGCCGGGCTGCAGCTGGGCCAGGCTCTGGGCGTTGATCAGGTGGCGGGTGTGCTCGGTCAGCGGGCAGTGCAGGCTGATGATGCGCGCCTGGCGCAGCAGCTCGGGCAGTTCCAGGTAGCGGGCGCCGAGGGCGACCATTTCGGGGTTGGGGTAGGGGTCGTAGGCCAGCAGCTGGCAGCCGAAGCCAGCCATGATGCGGGCGAAGGCGGCGCCGATCTGGCCGGTGCCGACCACGCCGACGGTCTTGCCGTGCAGGTCGAAGCCGGTCAGCCCGTGCAGGGTGAAATCGCCTTCGCGGGTGCGGTTGTAGGCCCGGTGCAGGCGGCGGTTGAGGGCCAGGATCAGGGCCACGGCGTGCTCGGCGACGGCGTGGGGCGAGTAGGCCGGGACGCGGACCACGGTCAGGCCCAGGCGCTGCGTCGTGGTCAGGTCGACGTGGTTGTAGCCGGCCGAGCGCAGGGCGATCAGGCGCGTGCCGCCGGCGGCCAGGCGCTCCAGCACTGGTGCGTCGAGCTCGTCGTTGATGAAGGCGCAGACCACCTCGAAGCCCTGGGCCAGCGGCGCGGTGTCGAGGGTCAGGCGGGCGGGCTGGTAGTGCAGCTCCACGTTGCCCGCACTGGCGGCGCGGGTGAAGCTTTCCTGGTCGTAGTGCTGGCTGCTGAACAACAGGGCGCGCATGGTCTGAGTCCTATCTTAAATGCCACCAGTCTAGCCAAATGGTCAGTCTGGGCGTTGACCTGTGTCTCCTGTGGGAGATCGCCCAGTCTGCTGGGCTGCGCTGTCGCGCTGGGAACTGACTTCACAGGTGATCCGCGCACCCTGTGGGAGCAACTGTCTTGCTCAATTTTTAGAATCTGGCGCGGTCCCTGTGGGAGCGGGCTTGCCCGCGAACACCGGCGCAGCCGGTGCCATCCATCGCGCTGGATTCTTCGCGGGTAAACCCGCTCCCACAGGGGACAGTTACCTACGCGCTCTCGCGCGCCTGTTCGGCCAGTCGGCTGATGGCCTGGTCCAGTTCGTCCAGCGCCTGCAACGCCTGGGGGCTGTCCTGCTTGAGCAAGGTTTCGCTGCGCTGGCAGGCCGCCCGTAACTGCGGTACGCCGCAATAGCGCGAGGCGCCGTTGAGCCGGTGCACGCGCTCGATCATCGCCGTGCGGTCGGCGGCGTTGCGCGCGGCGCGGATGGCTTCACGGTCGGACTCCAGCGAGGCCAGCAGCATGGCCAGCATGTCCGCCGCCAGGTCCGGCTTGCCGGCCGCCAGGCGCAGGCCTTCCTCCGGGTCGAGCACCTTCAGCTCGCTGCTGTCGGCCAGGCGTTCGCTGGCGCGTTCCGGTGGTGGTGAGCCCAGGCTCAGGCCGGTCCACTTCATCACCACCTGGCCCAGCTGGCGCTCGCTGATCGGCTTGGTCAGGTAGTCGTCCATGCCGCTGTGCAGCAGGGCGCGCTTTTCGTTGGCCATGGCGTGAGCGGTGAGGGCCACGATCGGCAGGGGCGGGCCGCTTTGGCTGCTTTCCCACTGACGGATCTGCTCGGTGCAGGCGCGGCCATCCATGCCGGGCATCTGTACATCCATCAGCACCAGGTCGAACGGTTCGTCCTGCACGGCCTGTACCGCGCCGTAGCCGTTGTCCACTGCCAGCACCTCGGCGCCCATGCCTTCGAGCAGGGTCTGTACCAGCAGCAGGTTGGCCGGGTTGTCGTCGACGCAGAGGATCTTCGGCATGCGCTGGCCACCGTGGTTGCGCTGTTCGCACACCGGGCGGCGCGGCTGCACCAGCTCCAGCAGCAGGCGACGCAGCTTGCGGGTGCAGGTCGGCTTGGCCAGCAGTTGGCCATGGGCATTGGGCAGGTAAGGGTGGTAGAGCGGCTGCTCGGTGGTCGGGCAGAGCACCACGCACTGGCAGCCGAGGCGTTCGAGTTGCTGGTGGTACTGGCCCAGCTGTTCTGGGGCCAGGCTGCCCAGGTTGACCCCGAGCACGGCGAACTCGAACGGCTGCCCGGCCTGGCTGGCGGCCTGCACGCCTTGCAGCAGCTGGTCGCAGGAGGCGAACACGCTGACCGCCAGGCCGCAGTCCTCCAGTTGGTGCTCCAGTGCCTGACGCGCCAGGTCGTGGCCGTCGACGATGGCCACGCGGCGGCCGAGCAGGGCCTGGGCGGGTTGTTCCTCGGCGTCGTCGTGGGCCTTGGGCAGGTTGAGGCTGATCCAGAACTGCGAGCCCTCGCCAGGGGTGCTGTCGACGCCGATCTCGCCGCCCATCTGCTCGATCAGGCGCTTGGAGATCACCAGCCCCAGGCCGGTGCCGCCGGGCTGGCGCGACAGCGAGTTGTCGGCCTGGCTGAACGCCTGGAACAGGGTGCGCACATCCTGGGGCGAGAGGCCGATGCCGGTGTCCTGCACGCTGATGCGCAGTTGCACGCTGTCTTCCTGCTCGTCCTCGAGCATGGCGCGCACGACGATGGTGCCTTCGCGGGTGAACTTGATGGCGTTGCTCACCAGGTTGGTGAGGATCTGCTTGAGCCGCAGTGGGTCGCCGACCAGCGACAGCGGCGTGTCGCGGTAGACCAGGCTGAGCAGTTCCAGCTGCTTGGCGTGGGCGGCCGGGGCGAGGATGGTCAGGGTGTCCTGGATCAGGTCGCGCAGGTTCAGCGGGATGCTGTCGAGCACCAGCTTGCCGGCCTCGATCTTGGAGAAGTCGAGGATCTCGTTGATGATCCCCAGCAGGTTGTCAGCGGACTTCTCTATGGTGCCGAGGTAGTCGAGCTGGCGCGGGGTCAGCTCGCTCTTCTGCAACAAGTGGGTGAAGCCGAGGATGCCGTTGAGCGGGGTGCGGATCTCGTGGCTCATGTTGGCGAGGAACTCAGACTTGATGCGGCTGGCCTCCAGGGCCTCCTTGCGCGCCATGTCCAGCTCGATGTTCTGGATCTCGATGGTCTCCAGGTTTTGGCGCACGTCCTCGGTGGCCTGGTCGATGCTGTGCTGCAGCTCTTCGTGGGCGCTGTGCAGGGTTTCGGCCATGCGGTTGATGCCGGCGGCCAGCTCGTCGAGCTCGTGGCTGCCCATGGCCGGCAGGCGCTCGTCCAGGTGGCCGTCCTTGAGCTGGTTGACCGCGTGCTTGATGCGGTTGATCGGGTTGTTGATGGTGCGGCTCATGCGCAGGGCCAGCAGCGCGGTCAGGCTCAGGCAGGCGAGGATCAACAGCAGGCTGGTGAACAGGTTGCGGTAGCCGCGCAGCAGGGTGCCGTCGTGGGACAGTTCGATCTCCACCCAGCCGAGCAGGCGCTCGGCCTCGGCCGGCACGGCGTCGGTGGCCAGGTCGCGGTGATGGCCGAACACCGGCATCAGGTAGCGGGTGGCGTCGTTGCCCGTGCGCTGCAGCAGCTGCGTGCCGGTGCCGCCGCTGGGCGGCTGGTTGAGCATGCTGGGGCCGGCATGGGCCAGGCGCGTGCGGTCGGCGGCAAGGAACGCCACGGCGCGCACATCAGCCTGCTCCAGGGCCTGGGCGGCGATGCGCTCCAGTTGCGCCGGAGCCTGGCGGGCGAGGGCCGGTGCCGCCAGTGGTGCCAACTGCTCGGCGATCATCTTGCCGCGTTGCAGCAGTTGCGTGCGCAGGTCGCTTTGTTGCAGCCAGGTGAAGTAACTGCCCAGCACCAGGGCCATCAGGCTGGCGGGCAGCAAGGCCAGCAGCAGGACGCGGCTGCGGATTCCCAAACGGTCGAGCACACCTGTCTCCTGTCATGTGCTGTTAAAGGCGCGGTTCGCGCATCAGCGGGAACGTTACTCTGCGCTGAGGGGTAATGCACAGGATTTGTAATGGTTTTTGCTTTTCTCGGCTGGCGTTGCCGGTGCGGGCACTTCAATGTCACGCCAGTCGGACGGAGGTTGCCTTGTTCGGACCGCTTGTCCAATAATCGCGTAATTGAGAATTGATGGCAGTTGCCAATGCATCCTGAAGCGATTCACGCGACCAACATCCTCGCCATCGAGGACGATCCCGTGCTGGGCGCCTACCTGCATGACGAGCTGCAGCGCGGCGGCTTCCAGGTGACCTGGTGCCGCAATGGCCTGGAAGGCCTGGAGGCGGCGGGCCGGCAGGTGTTCGACCTGGTGCTGATGGACATCCTGCTGCCCGGGCTCAACGGCCTGGACGCACTGGCCAGCCTGCGTCGACGCAGCGCCACGCCAGTGATCCTGATGTCGGCGCTGGGCGCCGAGGCCGACCGCATCAGCGGCTTCGAGCGCGGCGCGGACGACTACCTGCCCAAGCCGTTCAGCTTTGCCGAGCTGCGGGTGCGCATCGAGGCGATCCTGCGCCGGGTGGCCTTCGAGCGGCGCGCTCGGGCGCCGCGTGGGGTGGAGGCCGGGCAATTGCATTTCGACGAGCAGGCCACCGATGTCAGCCTCGCCGGCGCCTGGGCCGGGCTTACCCCCAGTGAATATCGCCTGCTCGACACCCTGCACCGCAGCCAGGACGAGGTGCTGAGCAAGCCCTTCCTCTACCAGCAGGTGCTGCAGCGTGGCTACTCGCGGCATGACCGCAGCCTGGACATGCACGTCAGCCAGATCCGCCGCAAGCTCAAGGCCATCGGCTACCACGAGCGGCAGGTGCGTACCGTGTGGGGCAAGGGCTATGTGTTCGGCGCGGGCGAGGCCGACTGAACCGTGCTCGACCGTCACTCGCTGTTCTGGAAACTGACCGTCCTGCTGGTGGGCTTCTGCCTGCTGATGATCGGCTTGAGCTACAGCTGGGGCCGGCACATGGAAACCCAGGATGCTTTCCTCTCCGAGCCGGCACGGCAAGTGCTGCGCGGCTATGCGGCGGAGGCCGAGCAGGCCTGGCGCAGCGGCGACCGCGAGGGCGTGGATGCCTGGCTGGCCACCATGCGCGAGCGCGAGCGGGGCTGGGTGGGCGTGCTCGATGGCGATCTGCAGCCGCTGGGCAGCGCCGACCTGACCGCCGGCCAAGCCCAGCGCCTGACCCGCCTGCGTGGCGTCGACTGGCCCATGAGCCGACGCACCATCGGCCAGCCCTGGTTGCGCCTGCCGTTCCCCGGCGCGCCGGAGCAGGGCATGCTGGTGATCGAACTGCCGGAGCGTTTCAACCCTGGTCAGTACCGGTTGTTCTGGCGCGTCGTCACCAACGGCATCATCCCCGGGCTGTTCACCTTGCTGCTGTGCGTCGGCCTGTACCGCATGCTGATCGTGCCGCTCAACCAGTTGCGCGAGCAGGCCAATGCCTGGCGGGCCGACCAGCTGGCGGCGCGCCTGGACGCGCGCACCACCCGGCGCAAGGACGAACTGGGCGAGCTGGCCCGCGCCTTCGACCAGATGGCCGAGCGCCTGCAGGGTACCGTGGCCCTGCAGCAGCAGTTGCTGCGCGACCTGTCCCACGAGATGCGCACGCCGCTCAGCCGCCTGCGCGTGGCCTGCGATGGCGAGACCGACCTGCAGCGCCTGCGCGAGCGTCTGCACCGCGAGGTGGATGGCATGCAGCAGCTGGTTGAGGACACCTTGCAACTGGCCTGGCAGGACGCCGAGCGCGCGCCGGTGAACCTCGAGCCGATCCAGGTGGCGGCGCTGTGGGACCTGCTCAGTGAGAATGCCTGCTATGAAAGCGGCTGGGCGCCGCGACGGCTGCGTTGCGAGTTGCCGGCCGACTGCTGGGTACAGGGCAGCCTCAATGACCTGGCCCAGGCATTGGAGAACATGTTGCGCAACGCTATCCGTCATTCCCCGGAGGGGGGTGTGGTGCGCCTGAGCGGCTGGCGTGAGGGCGGGTATTGGCGTATCGACCTGGAGGACGAGGGCGGTGGCGTGGCCGAGGAAGACCTGGAGCGGATCTTCGCGCCGTTTTCCCGGCTGGAGGGTTCACGGCCTGGGGACGGTGGTTTCGGCTTGGGCTTGAGCATCGCCCGCAATGCGATCCGCCGCCAGGGTGGGAGCGTGTGGGCGGTCAATGGCGAGCTTGGCCTGCGCTTGTGCATGCGCCTGGCTGCGGGGGAGTCGAGCTCATCGCGGGACAAACCCGCACCCACAAAGGCTTCGCACACCCTGTAGGAAACTTGCGTTGCCGCGCTGGGAACTGTCCTCCTGTGGGAGCGGGTCCACCTAAATCTATGAGTTACGGTTTGTTCCGTGGGAGCGGGCTTGCCCCGCGAACACCCGCAAAGCGGGTGCCAGGCCCATGCGCTTATAGCCAGCAGCTATAACATCCAGCAATTGCGTGATATGGCCGCGCTGGGTTTGCCGGTATGATAGACGCCCCTGCCGTCCGGATTGCGAAAACGCCCATGACCCTGCAGTACCCAACCATCGCCGATTGCATCGGCCATACGCCACTGGTTCGCCTGCAGCGCATCGCCGGGGACACCAGCAACACCTTGCTGCTCAAGCTCGAAGGCAACAATCCGGCAGGTTCGGTCAAGGACCGCCCGGCGCTGTCGATGATCACTCGCGCCGAGCTGCGTGGCCAGATCAAGCCCGGCGACACCCTCATCGAAGCCACCTCCGGCAACACCGGTATCGCCCTGGCCATGGCCGCGGCGATCAAAGGCTACAAGATGATCCTGATCATGCCGGACAACTCCACCGCCGAACGCAAGGCGGCGATGACCGCTTATGGCGCCGAGCTGATCCTGGTGACCAAGGAAGAGGGCATGGAGGGCGCGCGCGACCTCGCCGAGAAGATGCAGGCCGAAGGCCGCGGCCTGGTCCTTGACCAGTTCGCCAACGGCGACAACCCGATCGCCCATTACAACAGCACCGGCCCGGAAATCTGGCAGCAGACCCAGGGCACCATCACCCATTTCGTCAGCTCCATGGGCACCACCGGCACCATCATGGGCTGCTCGCAGTACCTCAAGGAGCAGAACCCGGCGGTGCAGATCGTCGGCCTGCAGCCGATGGAAGGCTCGGCCATCCCCGGCATCCGCCGCTGGCCCCACGAGTACCTGCCGAAGATCTTCGACGCCACCCGCGTCGATCGCGTGGTCGACATGTCCCAGCAGGAGGCGGAGGAAACCACCCGTCGCCTGGCCCGCGAAGAGGGCATTTTCTGTGGCGTATCCTCCGGCGGTGCGGTGGCGGCGATGCTGCGCCTGTCCCGTGAAGTCGAGAACGCGGTGATGGTCGCCATCATCTGCGACCGCGGCGACCGTTATCTCTCCACCGGCCTGTTCGATCCGACCTGATGTCCAGAAAGAAAAGCAACACCGGCCTGCGTTTTCAGCCGGCCGGCGGTAACCGTGCCGCACAGGTGCCCGTGGGCAAGAAGCAGCGTCTGTCGATCGAGCGCGTGGCCGGTGACGGTCGCGGCATCGCCTTCATCGAAGGACGTACCTGGTTCGTCAGCGGCGCGCTGGCCGGCGAGGATGTCGAGGCGCGGGTGCTCGCCGCCCGTGGCAAGGTGGTCGAGGCGCGCCTGGAGCGCGTGTTCCAGGCCAGCCCCGAGCGCCGCGAAGCACCTTGCCGGCACTACGCCCGCTGCGGTGGCTGCAACCTCCAGCACCTGCCCCATGACGGCCAGCTGGCACTCAAGCAGCGCCTGCTCGCCGAGCAGCTGCAGCGGGTGGCTGGCGTGCAGCCCGAGGAGTGGGCTGTTCCCCTGAGCGGACCGGAATTCGGCTACCGCCGCCGGGCGCGGGTCGCGGTACGCTGGGACACCAAGGCGCGCCAACTGGACGTTGGGTTCCGCGCCGAGGCCAGCCAGGACATCGTCGGCATCGACGAATGCGCGGTGCTGGTACAACCCTTGCAAACGATCATGCGCCACCTGCCGACCGTGTTGCGCAGCCTGGGCAAGCCACAGGCACTGGGGCACGTGGAGCTGTTCAGCGGTACCGCCGAGGCGGTGCTGGTGCGGCATGTAGCGCCATTGCCCAGTGAAGACCTGGCACGGCTCGAGGCGTTCTGCCGCGAAGCCGGCGCCCAGCTGTGGCTGCAGGGCGATGGCGAGCCAGCGCCGGTGGATGCTGCGGCGCAACTGGGCTTTGCCCTGGAGCCCTGGGGCCTGGAACTGGCCTGGCGGCCGGGAGACTTCGTCCAGGTCAATGCCCAGGTCAACACCTTGATGATCCAGCAGGCCCTGGCCTGGCTGGCGCCCGAGGCGCACGAGCGGGTCTTGGACCTGTTCTGTGGCCTGGGCAACTTCGCCTTGCCCCTGGCTCGCCAGGCGCGCGAGGTGGTGGCAGTGGAGGGCGTGCAGGCCATGGTCGAGCGCGCCGCGGCCAACGCCGACAGTAACAATGTGCATAACGCTCGGTTTTTTCAGGCCGATTTATCGCAGCCTTTGGCAGGCGCCGGATGGGTCGCCGAGGGCTTTTCTGCGGTACTCTTGGATCCACCGCGCGACGGGGCTTTCGAGGTGGTGCAAGGCATCGCCCGGCTGGGTGCGAAGCGGCTGGTCTACGTATCGTGCAACCCGGCCACGCTGGCGCGAGACGCGCAGGTGCTGGTCGGGCAGGGGTACCGGTTAAAAAGGGCCGGGATTCTCGACATGTTTCCTCAGACGGCGCATGTCGAGGCCATGGCGTTATTCGAAGCGGGCTAGCCGGGCTGGCCCTCTTGGTGCGCCCTTCAGGGAGTGAGGGACGCACAGGTGATAGCCAGTGCACCCGCGTGGTGCGCTGTATGGAAAGGTAGAACAAAGATGGTACAGGTGAGAGTGCACCAGCCGGTCAACCACGACGGCAGTATCAATCTCGAAGCATGGCTCGATCATGTGGTGAGCGTCGATTCGCAGCTCGATCGCCCGGGGCTGAAAGAGGCCTGCGAGTTCGCCCATGAAGTCGAGAAGAAAGGCAATCCGGCCAAGCATTCCTGGGCCGACGGCACCTCCAGTTTCCAGGCGGGGCTGGAGATCGCCGAAATCCTCGCCGACCTCAAGCTCGACCAGGATTCGCTGGTGGCGGCGGTCATCTACCGTTCGGTGCGCGAAGGCAAGGTGACCCTGGCCGAGGTCGGCCAGCGTTTCGGCCCGGTGGTGTCCAAGCTGATCGACGGCGTGCTGCGCATGGCGGCCATCAGTGCCAGCCTCAGCCCGCGTCAGTCGCTGGTGCTCGGTTCCCAGGCGCAGGTCGAGAACCTGCGCAAGATGCTGGTGGCCATGGTCGACGACGTGCGCGTGGCGCTGATCAAGCTCGCCGAACGTACCTGCGCTATCCGTGCGGTCAAGGCCGCCGATGACGAGAAGCGCCTGCGCGTGGCCCGCGAGGTATTCGACATCTATGCGCCGCTGGCGCACCGGCTGGGTATCGGCCATATCAAATGGGAACTCGAGGACCTGTCGTTCCGCTACCTCGAGCCCGATCAGTACAAGCAGATCGCCAAGCTGCTGCACGAGCGCCGGCTGGACCGCGAGCGCTTCATCAGCGACGTGATGAACCAGCTGCAGAACGAGCTGCTGGCCACCGGCGTCAACGCCGACATCAGTGGCCGGGCGAAACACATCTATTCGATCTGGCGCAAGATGCAGCGCAAGGGCCTGGAGTTCAGCCAGATCTACGACGTGCGCGCGGTGCGCGTGCTGGTGCCGGAAGTACGCGACTGCTATACCGCGCTGGGCATCGTGCACACCTTGTGGCGGCACATTCCGAAGGAGTTCGACGACTACATCGCCAACCCCAAGGAAAACGGCTACCGCTCCCTGCACACCGCAGTGATCGGCCCCGAGGGCAAGGTGCTGGAGGTGCAGATCCGCACCCACGCCATGCATGAGGAAGCCGAGCTGGGCGTGTGTGCGCACTGGCGCTACAAGGGCACCGACGTCAAGCCCAGCTCCAACCACTACGAAGAGAAGATCTCCTGGCTGCGCCAGGTGCTCGAGTGGCACGAAGAGCTGGGCGACATCGGCGGCCTGGCCGAACAGCTGCGCGTCGATATCGAGCCGGACCGGGTCTACGTGTTCACCCCCGACGGCCACGCCATCGACCTGCCCAAGGGCGCCACGCCGCTGGACTTCGCCTATCGGGTGCACACCGAGATCGGCCACAACTGCCGGGGCGCCAAGATCAACGGCCGTATCGTGCCGCTGAACTACAGCCTGCAGACCGGCGAGCAGGTGGAGATCATCACCAGCAAGCACGGCAACCCGAGCCGCGACTGGCTGAACTCCAACCTGGGCTACGTGACCACCTCGCGGGCCCGGGCCAAGATCGTCCACTGGTTCAAGTTGCAGGCCCGCGACCAGAACGTGGCCGCCGGCAAGACCCTGATCGAGCGCGAACTGAGCCGCCTGGGCCTGCCCCAGGTGGATTTCGAACGCCTGGCGGAAAAGGCCAACGTCAAGACTGCCGAGGACATGTTCGCCGCCCTTGGCGCCGGCGACCTGCGCCTGGCGCACATGGTCAACGCCGCGCAGCAGTTGCTCGAACCCGAGCGCCTGGAGCCGGTCGAGCTGATCCCGCGCCAGGCCCGGGGCATCCGCGCGGGCAAGCGCAGCGACATCCAGATCCAGGGTGTCGGCAACCTGCTTACGCAGATGGCCGGGTGCTGCCAGCCGCTGCCGGGCGACGCCATCGTCGGCTATATCACCCAGGGCCGTGGCGTGAGCATTCACCGCCAGGATTGTGCCTCGGTGCTGCAACTGGCGGGCAAGGAGCCGGAGCGCATGATCCAGGTCAGCTGGGGACCGATCCCGGTGCAGACCTATCCGGTCGACATCGTCATCCGTGCCTACGACCGCCCGGGGCTGCTGCGCGACGTGTCGCAGGTGCTGCTCAACGAGAAGATCAACGTGCTGGCGGTGAACACCCGCTCGAACAAGGAAGACAACACCGCGCTGATGTCGCTGACCATCGAGATCCCAGGCCTGGACGCCCTCGGGCGCTTGCTGGGGCGGATCTCGCAGTTGCCCAACATCATCGAGACGCGGCGTAACCGTACCCCTTGAGACTGCCATCGCGGGGCAACCCATGACCTACACCCTTGAAGACCTGCTGCACCTCATGGCCCGCCTGCGCGATCCGCAATATGGCTGCCCCTGGGACCTCAAGCAGGACTACGCCAGTATCGTCCCGCACACCCTCGAGGAAGCCTACGAAGTCGCCGATACCATCGAGCGCGGCGACTTCGAGCACCTTCAGGGCGAGCTGGGCGATCTGCTGTTCCAGGTGGTCTACTACAGCCAGCTGGCCCGCGAGGAAGGGCGCTTCGAGTTCGATGGCGTGGTCGATTCGATCACCCACAAGCTGATCCGCCGCCATCCCCATGTATTCCCCACCGGCGAGCTGTACGCACCGTTGGACACACCCAAGCTCGACGAGGCCCAGGTCAAGTCGCGCTGGGAGGAGATCAAGGCCGAGGAGCGTGCCGAAAAGAGCGAGCCCGAGCAGTTGTCGCTGCTCGACGACGTGCCCGCGGCCTTGCCCGCGCTGTCTCGCGCCGCCAAACTGCAGAAGCGCGCCGCCACGGTCGGCTTCGACTGGCCCGAGGCGTTGCCGGTGCTGGACAAGGTCCGCGAGGAGCTCGACGAAGTGCTGCAGGCCATGGCCGATGGAGACAGCGAGGCGCTGGAGGACGAGCTGGGCGACCTGCTGTTCGCCACCGTCAACCTGGCCCGGCACCTCAAGCACGACCCGGAAAACGCCTTGCGCCGCGCCAACCGTAAATTCGAGCGCCGTTTCCGTTTTATCGAACAGGCATTGCGCGAGCAGGGCCTGAACATTCAAGATCGTACCCTCGACGAGCTGGACGCCTTATGGGGCGAGGCCAAGCGTCAGGAAAAGAACCTGCCCAGCTGCGGCTGAGCCGATGCATAAGTGAGTGAACCCCCATGAGCCTTTCCCTTCGCGACCAATTGCTCAAAGCCGGCCTGGTCAACCAGAAACAGGTCTCGCAGACCAACAAAGCCGAGAAGAAACAGAAACGCCTGGAACACAAGGGCCAGGTCGAGGTGGACGACAGCCAGCAGCGCCTGGCCAGGGAAGCCCAGGCCGAGAAGGCCAAGAAGGACCAGGAGCTGAACCGCCAGGTCCAGGAAAAGGCCGAGCAGAAGGCCCGTGCCGCGCAGGTCAAGCAACTGATCGAAGCGACCCGGCTGCCCAAGCTGACCACCGAGGATTACTACAACTTCGTCGATGACAAGAAGGTCAAGCGCATCGCCGTCAACGCCCTGATGCGCAGCAAGCTGAGCAATGGCGCGCTGGCCATCGTCGCCCATGGTGGCGGCTACGAAGTGATCCCGCGCGAGGCGGCAGTGAAGATCCAGGAGCGCGACCCCAACCGTATCCTGCTGCTCAACACCCATGTCGAGGAAGCGGACGAGGACGATCCTTACGCGGCCTACAAGATCCCAGACGATCTGATGTGGTAAGCACGAAAAACCCCGCCTTGGCGGGGTTTTTATTGCAGGGCCGGGTCACTGCGCCGGGCGTTGGCGCTCGAGGCATTCCAGCTCCATGCGGTACTGGTGAGCCTGTTGCTCGTCATGGAACATGCCGACCAGCTGGCCTTGCTGATGCACGTCCCAGATCCGCAGGCCAGCGGCCTGGCCTTCGTGGGACATTTTCGATTCGTCGCGTTCGGTTACCTGGACTGTCATCGTCAAACTCCACTGCTTGGGTTGGCTGCGGCACTGTGTCGCAGGCCTCCTTTATAGAGTTTGTTAGCAGGCTAAGTAAATAAAACGGCGATGAAACAAGTTTCATGTAGGAGCGGCCTTGTGCCGCGAAAGGGCTGCGCAGCAGCCCCAGGATGTCAGCACCGACGCAGAAATTGCCGGGGCCGCTTTGCGGCCCTTTCGCGGCACAAGGCCGCTCCTACACAGGGGAGGGCGGACAGCAGCAAAAAAAAGCCCCGCACAGGGCGGGGCTTCGGGCATTGCAGGCTTGACGATCAGTTACCCTTGACCGCCTTGCCATCGACCGTGCCATCCTGCAGCACGATCACGTACTCCTTGCCATCGGTCTCGACCTGGCGCAGCTGGACCAGCAGATAGTCCCAGTCCTTGGCGAACCACAGCTCGGTGATGCGCTTGCTCTGGCTCGGGTCGCGCACGCGCTCGACCTTGATCGCGTCGACCTGGCCGGTCTTGGTGGTCACTTTTTCGGTGCCCAGCACGCGGAAGTCGTAGGTGTCGATCTCGTCACCGTCGACCACCTGATAGGTCATGCTTTTCTTGCCGGCGGCCACGTCATGCTGCAGGGCCAGCTGGTAGGACGACTTGTCCAGCACGCCGCGGTTGAGCGGCAGGTTGATGGCGTCGCCACGGTCGCTGCCGGTGATCTTCTTGCCGGCCCAGTCGAAGTTCAGGTCGACCTTCTTCGCCTTGCCCAGGCCGCCGCGTTCGAAGTGATACTGCTGCGGCAGCAGGGTGTCGTTCTCGAACTTGAGGGTGCTTTGCTCGGTCAGGCTGGCGATCATCATCGAAGCCTTGAAGTTCAGGCTCCAGGTACCGTTGGCGTTCTTTTCCAGGCTGCGCGCGGCGGTGCCGCTCATCGGCAGCTGTTTCCAGTCGGCGGTGTAGCTCGCCGCGAA
Source organism: Pseudomonas sp. TE31087 (assembly GCF_057284075.1). Classification (NCBI taxonomy): domain Bacteria; kingdom Pseudomonadati; phylum Pseudomonadota; class Gammaproteobacteria; order Pseudomonadales; family Pseudomonadaceae; genus Pseudomonas; species Pseudomonas sp. TE31087. The sequence goes on along the minus strand of NZ_JBXVNN010000001.1, from coordinate 2,811,147 downwards.
AGGCTTCAGATCAGCTGCCTGGAGGGGCAGGGCGAGCACGGCGAGAGCCAAGAGCAGGGCGCGACGCATAAATTCTCCTAGGATCGAATCAAGTGACCGCTGGCCGCCAGCGGCTGGCCATCCAGTAATGCACCCTGTTCGCCCAGACGCAAGCGTCCTTCGGCGAACCAGCGCACCGCCAGCGGGTAGATCTGGTGTTCCTGCAGGTGCACGCGCTGGGCGAGCGTCTGCGCGGTGTCATCCGTTGCCACGGGTACCACAGCCTGTACGACCAGAGGCCCGCCATCGAGTTCCTCGGTGACGAAGTGCACGCTGCAGCCGTGCTCGGCGTCACCCGCTTCCAGCGCGCGCTGGTGGGTGTGCAGGCCTTTGTACTTCGGCAACAGTGACGGATGGATGTTCAGCAGGCGGCCCTGGTAGTGGCGCACGAAATCGCCACTGAGGATGCGCATGAAACCGGCCAGCACCACCAGGTCGGGCTGGAAGCCATCGATCAGCGCCATCAGCGCCGCGTCGAAGGCTTCGCGCCCGTCGAACCCGATGTGCGACAACACGGCGGTTTCGATGCCGGCGCCCTTGGCGCGCTCGAGGCCATAGGCGTCGGCACGGTTCGAGATGACCGCGCGGATGCGTGCCGGGCTGTCGCTGGCGCTGTTGCTGTCGATCAGTGCCTGCAGGTTGCTGCCGGAACCCGACAGCAACACGACTACATTGCAGGGCATCAGTGTGCCTTGAGGTTCTGCAGCTCGACCTGGGCGGCGCCTTCGGCGGCCACGTCGATACGGCCGATCACCCACGGTTGCTCGCCTTCGGCGCGCAGCACGTTCAGGGCGCTGTCGACCTGATCCTGGGCCACGCAGATGACCATGCCCACGCCGCAGTTCAGCACGCGGTGCATTTCATGCTCGTCGACGTTGCCTTTTTCCTGCAGGAAGTCGAACACCGCCGGGCGCTGCCAGCTGGCCACGTTGACCACGGCCTGGGCGCCTTTTGGCAGCACGCGCGGGATGTTGTCCAGCAGGCCGCCGCCGGTGATGTGGGCCATGGCCTTGACCGCGCCGGTCTGCTTGATCAGTTGCAGCAGCGGCTTGACGTAGATGCGGGTCGGCGCCATCAGCAGGTCGGCCAGCGGCTTGCCGTCGAGCTGGGTGTTGTCGATGTCGGTGCCGGAAACCTCGAGGATCTTGCGGATCAGCGAGTAGCCGTTGGAGTGCGGGCCGGAGGACGGCAGGGCGATCAGGGCGTCGCCGGTGACCACTTTCGAGCCGTCGATGATCTCGGCCTTTTCCACCACGCCGACGCAGAAGCCAGCCAGGTCGTAGTCTTCGCCTTCGTACATGCCGGGCATCTCGGCGGTTTCACCACCGACCAGCGAGCAACCGGCCAGTTCGCAACCGGCGCCGATGCCGGTGACCACGGTGGCGGCCACGTCGACGTTGAGCTTGCCGGTGGCGTAGTAGTCAAGGAAGAACAGCGGCTCGGCGCCGCACACCACCAGGTCGTTGACGCACATGGCGACCAGGTCCTGGCCGATGCTGTCGTGCTTGTTCAGGTTCAGCGCCAGGCGCAGCTTGGTGCCGACGCCGTCGGTGCCGGAGACCAGCACCGGCTGCTTGTAGCCGGCCGGGATCTCGCAGAGGGCGCCGAAGCCGCCCAGGCCACCCATGACTTCAGGACGTGCGGTGCGCTTGGCGACGCCCTTGATGCGTTCGACCAGTGCTTCGCCGGCGTCGATGTCTACACCGGCGTCTTTGTAGCTCAGGGAGGGTTGCTTGCTCATTGATCCAGGCCTTTAGGAGGGAGGGATTCAGAAAAACGACCGGGACGGCCAAGGCCGGTTTCAGAAACGGCGGCTGCCTGTACGTCACTGGTCTGCGAAGGCGCGCGATTTTATCAGGGTTGCCCCAAGGCGGCCATCCTCAGGCCGACGGGCAGGCGGGAAATCTGGGCAAAAAACCGTGTTTCACCCCGTGCGACTGGTTGCCGCGCCGGTGCCTGTATAAGGTATAGGCATGGCGACCCACGTAACGGGCCGGCAACGCGGAGCATTTTCCGTGGTTGCGCGGTCACAGCCGACAGGCAAGGGCGTGTCGCCCCAAGGTCATCTGGACAGGAATCCTCAATGCGTCTTCTCAATTTCCTCGCGGGCGCCTGCCTGGCTGTGGCCGGCACCGTCGCCCAGGCCGAAACCGTCTCCGGCTTGTATCAGGTGCGCGAACCGGTCGAAGGGCAGGGCAGCGAAGCCCGCGCCCAGGCCACCGGCAAGGCCCTGGATACCCTGGTGCTGCGCCTGACCGGCGATCCCAAGGCGGCGCAGAACCCGGCACTGGCCGCGCTGCGCAAGGACCCGCAGCAGATCATCAACCAGGTCGGCACCGAAGCCGGGCCGCCGGAGTCGGTGCTGGTCGAATTCGACCCCGGCAGCACCGAGCGCGCCCTGCGCCAGGCTGGCCTGGCGCTGTGGGGCAGCAACCGGCCGTCGATCCTTGGCTGGTGGCTCAACGACAGCGTCGAGGGCAGCAACCTGGTCGGCGATGGCCAGGCCGTCGCCGAACCCCTGCGTCGGGCCGCCCAGCACCGTGGCTTGCCCCTGCGCCTGCCGTTGGCCGACCTGCAGGAGCAACTGGTGGCCAATGCCAAGTTGCTCGAAGGCAACGACCCGGCACCGCTGCGCGAGGCCTCCGAACGCTATGGCGCCGATGCGCTGCTGGCGGTACACGCCCATGAGGCCGACGGCAAGTGGCAGGGCAAGTGGCAGCTGTGGCTGGGCGATCAGCGCGAGCAGGGCAGCGCCGAGGGCGCCGACCAGTCGGCCCTGGCCGATGCCGTGTTGCTGGCGGTGAGCAATCGCCTGGCGCCGCGTTACGTCACCCGTCCCGGCGCCAGCAGCGACCTGCAGGTGCAGGTCCAGGGCATGAACCTGCAACGCTACGCCGAGCTGAGCCGGGTGCTCGAGCCTTATGGCGCGCGGCTGCAGATGGCCGATGGTGGCACCCTGACCTACCGCGTCAGCGGCAATCGCGAACAGCTGCGCGCGCAGTTGAGCCTGGCCAAGCTCCAGGAGCTGCCCGCCGAGCCTGCTCCCGCCACACCTGTGCCAAGCGCGCAGGACCCGGCCGGCGCAACGCCGCCGGCCACCGCCGCCAAGCCGTTCGACGGCCTGCGTTTTCGCTGGTAAGGAATACTTGAATGATTGATATGCGTCGCTGGATCTGGCTGGGCGCGGCTTTTGTGGTCGCCGGGCTGCTGTACTTTTTGCACAACATCCTCTCGCCGTTCCTGGTGGGCATCCTGCTGGCCTACCTGGCCGACCCGTTGGTCGACCGCCTGGAGCGGCTCGGCCTGTCGCGCACCTGGGGCGTGGTGGTGGTGTTCAGCCTGTTCACCCTGATCTTCCTGGCCCTGCTGCTGGTGCTGGTACCGATTCTGGCCAAGCAGCTGCTACGCCTGTACGAGCTGGCGCCGCAGATGCTCGACTGGTTGCAGCACGTGGCGCTGCCCTGGGTGCAGAGCCGCCTGGGCCTGGCCGATGGCTTCTGGAAGTTCGACAAGATCAAGGCCGCCATCGGCGAGCACATGGGCCAGACCACCGACATCGTCGGCGTGCTGCTGTCCCAGGCCACCGCCTCGAGCCTGGCGCTGATCGGCTGGCTGGCCAACCTGGTGCTGATCCCGGTGGTGGGCTTCTACCTGCTGCGCGACTGGGACCTGATGATGGCCAAGCTGCGCAGCCTGCTGCCGCGCCAGCGCGAGCCGCAGGTAGTGGGGTTGGCCGGCGAGTGCCACGAGGTGCTGGGGGCGTTCGTGCGTGGGCAGTTGCTGGTGATGCTGGCGCTGGGCGTCATCTATTCCAGCGGCCTGATGCTGGTGGGTCTGGAGCTGGGCCTGCTGATCGGCATGCTCGCGGGGCTGGCGGCGATCGTGCCGTACATGGGCTTCATCATCGGCATCGGCGCGGCGCTGGTCGCCGGGTTGTTCCAGTTCGGCGGCGAGCTTTACCCGATGCTGGGCATCGTTGCGGTGTTCATGGTCGGGCAGGCCCTCGAAGGCATGGTGCTGACGCCGCTGCTGGTAGGCGACCGCATCGGCCTGCACCCGGTGGCGGTGATCTTCGCGATCCTGGCCGGCGGTGAGCTGTTTGGTTTCACCGGGGTGTTGCTGGCGTTGCCGGTGGCGGCGGTGATCATGGTGCTGCTGCGGCATGTGCATGACCTGTATAAGGAATCGGACATGTATGCCGGGGAGATCGACCCGGAGCTATGACCCATCGCGGGGCAAGCCCGCTCCCACGCCGACCTGTGAGGGGTACCAGCGTGGGAGCGGGCTTGCCCCGCGAAGCTTTAAAAGTAGTGCAACTAATTGATTTTACTTGCGCTATTCCCCTCGCCGATTGTGCCGTCCGCGCTGCGGGTATAGACTTTGCACACTGTTCATCAAAGGCCCCCTGTGGTCCCCGCGACCGCCCGCGAGCATGAAACCGATCCAGTTGCCCCTGGGTGTGCGTCTGCGCGACGACGCCACCTTCATCAACTACTACCCCGGCGCCAATGCCGCGGCACTGGGCTATGTCGAGCGGCTGTGCGAAGCCGACGCCGGCTGGACCGAGAGCCTCATCTACCTGTGGGGCAAACAGGGCGTGGGCCGTACCCATCTGTTGCAGGCCGCCACCCACCGTTTCCAGCAGTTGGGTGAGCCCGCCGTCTACCTGCCCCTGGCGCAACTGCTCGATCGCGGCGTCGAACTGCTTGACCGCCTTGAACAGTACGAACTGGTGTGCATCGACGACCTGCATGTGATTGCCGGCAAGGCGGACTGGGAAGAGGCCATGTTCCACCTGTTCAACCGTCTGCGCGACAGCGGCCGGCGCTTGCTGCTGGCAGCGTCCAGTTCGCCACGGGAGCTGCCGATCAAGCTGGCAGACTTGAAATCGCGGCTGACCCTGGCACTGATCTTCCAGATGCGCGGGATGTCCGACGAGGACAAACTGCGTGCCCTGCAACTGCGTGCCTCGCGCCGCGGGCTGCACCTGACCGACGAGGTCGGTCACTTCATCCTCACCCGCGGCACGCGCAGCATGAGCGCGCTGTTCGACCTGCTCGAGCGCCTCGACCAGGCTTCCCTGCAGGCCCAGCGCAAACTGACCATCCCGTTCCTCAAGGAAACCCTAGGCTGGTGACCTTGGGAACACGGTGCCAGAGCGTCAAAACGGAAAAGTCACATCTTTTTCGATAAAATTTGCAAATGGGTCCGATAGAAGGCATAGTTTCCCCCTTCTAAAGGACTACAGACACGGTCGTGCCCATGCTGAAGCGCTTCGCACCCCTCGTGCCACTTGCACTTGTCACCCTACTTTACGGCTGCGCCTCCACCGGCCCGGTCGCACCCTCGCAGGATCACCGCGTGGCCGCCGAGCAATCGGTCAAGGCCAAGGCTTCCGCCTCTTCCGTATTCACCGAGGAAGAACTGGCCAGCGAAGACGACCTCGAGGCCTTCTCCAGCAACAGCAAGCCGTACCAGCTGCCTGTGCTGGCCGACAGCATTCTCGAGCGCGGCATGGCCCTGATCGGTACCCGCTACCGCTTCGGCGGCACCTCCGAGAAGTCCGGCTTCGATTGCAGCGGCTTCATCGGCTACCTGTTCCGCGAAGAGGCGGGCATGAACCTGCCACGCTCGACCCGCGAGATGATCAACGTCGACGCGCCCAAGGTCGCCCGCAACAAGCTCAAGCCCGGCGACCTGCTGTTCTTCAGCACCAACGGCCGTGGCCGCGTCAGCCACGCCGGCATCTACCTGGGTGACAACCAGTTCATCCACTCCAGCAGCCGCCGCAGCGGTGGCGTGCGCATCGACAGCCTGGGCGATCGCTACTGGAGCAAGACCTTCATCGAGGCCAAACGCGCGCTCGCCATGGCGCCGACCACGATCTCGCGCAATTGATTTGATATCAAAATGCTGTAACCTCGCACGGCGGCGTAGCTGAAAAGCTCGCCGCCGTGCGCATTTACAGAAAGCGTCTAATCTAAATTCTCAACTCTTTTCGACCTTCGGCCGTGGCCGCAGGGTTCCTGACAGGACGTTCGCATCATGGCGATGTTGGCGCGCTTCGCATTCCTCTCCCTGCTGGCCCTGCTCGCGGCCTGTTCCAGCCGTGCACCTGCGCCGGCGCCCATGCCCAAACAGCCGATGGTGTTCAATCAGGCGCCTTCATCGCCGGCGGCGGACGATGTACTGTTCCGCGCCATCGGCCTGGTGGGCACCCCGTATCGCTGGGGGGGCAACACGCCGGATGCCGGGTTCGATTGCAGCGGCCTGATCGGCTACGTCTACCGTGACGCGGCGGGTATCAGCCTGCCGCGCTCGACCCGCGAGATGATCGTCATGCGCGCGCCGAACGTGGATATCAATGCGCTGCAGTCGGGCGATCTGGTGTTCTTCGCCACCAGCGGCGGTTCGCAGGTCAGCCACGCCGGCATCTACGTCGGTGAAGGGCGCTTCGTGCACGCGCCGTCGACGGGCGGGACCGTGCGCCTGGACTACCTGTCCAACAGCTACTGGGCCAAGGCCTACCTCCAGGCCAAGCGCGTACTGCCGCCGGGCCACCTGGCGCAGAATCCTTGATGGCGCTTCATTAAGCCTGTGGGAGCGGATTTACCCGCAATCGCGTCATAGGATCCACCGCCTTCGCGGGTGCTGCGACAATCTTCTACCGCGTCTGCCATTTCCCGTCGAGCCAGGATGTCCGTCCGACAACGACATCCCGGGAGTGGATCATGAGCAGTATCAAGGAGCGTGTGGAGCGCAGTCTCGAGGCGTTGGACGCGGGGCGGCCGCTGGTACGCCTGGTCGACGAGATCATTCGCGAATACCCCGACCCCTATGTGCTGGCCTCCCAGCATGCGCAACGCATCGTGCTCAAGCACACGGGCAAGCCGATCGATCCACGGTTCATCTGGTGGCACCAGTTCGCCACCGCCAGTTCCAGTCACCGCAGTTTCACCGGCTGGCAGCACAGCGGCCCGCCGCTGAAGTCGATGCACCTGGTCGAGCTGGTGATCAAGCGCTTCGATGCGCATTTCCAGGAAGCGACCGACGAACTCGACCTGTACGGTGGTTTCTACCGCCAGGGTCGGCAAGCCGATTGTTTCGACGAACGCAATGAAGTGCCAATGCTTGCCAGCAAGGTCCAGGAGGATCTCTGGGCGTTGGACTTCGCCGTTGCCTACCGCGGCGCGATCAGCCGCTTCTGGAACACCTACTCGCAGCATTTTCGCGTACTGGCCAAGGTAAACCTGCTGGGGCAGGGGGCGGGCGCGGTGAGGGCCGGACGTATCAGTCGAAGCGACTGGGCGCTGCTGCGGTCGATGGTCGCCGACGGCCTGCAGGGCGGCGTGCTGCCGACCCTGGACAAGCTGAAACAGGCCAGCACCACGCACCCGTTTTCGGCCTGTCGCTACGTGCTCGATCGCGGCGATCGTGGTTGCCTCTACAGCTTTGCGACCGACACGGGGCGGACGCTGCTGTACCGCCCTTGGGCGAGCGACGCTTTCAAGAGCTTCGACTCCGAGCAGGCCATGGCGGGCTGGCTGCGTGAACAGTTGCAGGATGCCGACACCCTGGCCAGCTACGTCAAGGCGGCGCACACCGATGCCCGCGATCCCGCGCGCGCCCACTCGGTGAGGACCCACCTGCTAAGCATCGCCAACAGTGCGAGCGAGCAAGCGGCTCGGGTGTTGCTCGGTTACCTGAAAAGGCCGATCAGCGACGATATCTTCACCTACCTGGCCAGCCAGGCCACCGACGAGATGAATGACAACGCCGCGGCGATGCTTGGCAATGCCGACCTGCGCAAGGCGATGTGGAGCGGTTACCTGTCGGTATTCATCAAGGTGTTCGGCGGCTTTGCCCCGCTCGGTTGGCCAATGACCCTGATGCTGCTGGGGGCAAGCCTGGGCAAGGTGGGCCTGGACATCGATGCGGCGTTGCATGCCGCGGATGAGCAGAGCCGCAAGAGCGCCCTGCGCGATGCCATGCTCGACAGCCTGTTCGCCGCCTTGAACATGGTCGATCTGGGGTTTCAGTCGAGCTTTGCCTCACTGGCCTATGAAACGCCGGCCGGCGAGATGGATGTGCACCTGGAGCGCTGGCAGGTGGCGCAGACCGCCACGCTGCCGGTGGAAGGACGAGAGAGCAACGTGTTGCCGAGGGGGGAGCTGCAAGGCAGCGGGCGCTTGCGGGGTATCAGGGTCGATGCGCACGGCAGCTGCTGGATCGTGCTCAACGGCCTGTCCTACCGGGTGCGCTACAACCATGAACTGCGGGTCTGGCAGGTGGTGCCCGCGCACAATCCCTTTGCCTTCGGCCCCCTGTATCCGGTACGTCTGAGCGACAGTAACGAATGGGAGCTGCTGGTGCCGCCGCGGCTGGCCGGTGGCGCGCCTCCCGTCGTCGAAGGCATGCCCAGCGCCACCTCGCGCTTCTGGAACCGCCACGTGGTGGTGGATGACGCGCGGGCCAAGGCGTTTTCCGCCAATGCCTTGCACCGCCAGAAGGCATTGCTGGAGCCCCAGCCTATTCCACGCCTGGCGCGCGACCAGGTTCCCGAGCTGGACGAGCATGGCCTGGATTGCGTGCGGAGGGAGGGCGTTGTCCAGTATTCCTACCGTTACGATCGCGAGTACTTCAATTCGTTGATCGAGTACTACACCAGCGACGAGTCGAGGGTGAACGATGTGTTCCGCTCAGGCACGTACCGCTATGGCGACGAGGATGACTACATCGCCAAGCTGGCCGATACCCTGGAGCAACTGCCCGAGAGCAGTGAGGTGAGCCTGTATCGTGGCGGGCATGCTTCGCGTGGCACCAGTGGCGAACACTATCGCAATGGCCGGATACGGGTTGGCGATGTGCTGGTCAATACCGACCTGACCTCGTTTACCGAGAATCCCTACAAGGTCGCCGAGTTCGCCTCGCAACCTTCGGTCAATGCACCCGGTCACCTGCCGGGGGTGTTCGACGACACGTCGGTGGTGTTCGAGCTGCCCCTAGGGCGTTACCAGGAGGGCACGCCGATCAGCGCATTCTCGCTTTACTGGGACGAAGGGGAGACCCTGTTCCTGCCGGGCCACTACTTCCGGATCGACAACCTGGAGCAGGTCTACGGTGAGCACTATCGCTTCGTCCATGTCACGCTCCAGCAGGTGCCCAAGCCTGCTGTCGGGCCTGTCTACGATCTGCGCACAGGCCTGTTGTTCGACGAACAGGCCTACAAGGTGCGATTCAGGACGCCTGGGCTGGCAGAGCGTTTCTTTCCCGTCGACCCGCCGGCTGCCGCTGCCAACTGAGGCGGCGCCGATCAAGCCTGCTTGAGCAGCAATGCCACCCCGGGATAGTACTGTCCCAGTTCGTTATGCAGCTTGCGGTAGGCATATGGGAAGTACCAGGCTATCGCGCAGGCCGTGTGCTTTTGCAGGTCGTCCACCAGGTCCTGCAATTCCTCGGGGCTGGCATGCTGGCCGGCCTTCCACGGGGTGACGAACAACGCCCCGGCCTTGAGCTGGCTGCCATAGGCTATCGGCTTGGCCAGGGCGGCGGTTTCCTGCAGGGCCGCCGTCAGGTCGAGGCGGGCGATACGCGGCCAGCGCTGGCCGGCGTGCAGGTACAGCGACTCCTCGGCGCTGCTGATCGACAGGTCGCAGCGCCCATCGCGCTCGCCCTCGTCGCGCTGCTTCTTGCTCATGTGCCGTTCCAACGCCACCAGCTCACCCTGCCAGGCGGCCGCGGCGAGCAGGCCGACGTTGGCGGCGGTGCCGTGCCAGTAGGGTGCCTCGTTGTCGCCCTGCAGCTGGTTGAAGCGGTCGATGCAGTCGACCCAGCGTTCCAGGGCCGGGCGCAGGAACTCCAGGCGCGGGTTGTTGATGATCAGGCCTTGCATGCTGCGCTCTCCTTGTCATTGTGATCGAGGTCAGCCGATAAAGTGGTGGCTATGTGATATCACTGCTTTGAGTGTGGCACAAGCTGGCGGATCGGCCATTGATCCAGGCCAGATCGGCCCTCGTTCGATTGACGCTCCCGATTCAACCCTCTAACCTTCGCGGCGTGTTTCAGGTGCCCTGCGAGCCGCGGTTCGGCAGGGTGAAACTGGGAAGCCGGTGGGCGCCAGCAGGCGCGAGCCCGGCGCTGCCCCCGCAACGGTAGATGAGTCGACGGTTACGCAAGGCCACTGGATTTCCAAGTCCGGGAAGGCGCGTGGCCAGGGCCTGCGCCCGCTCATGAGCCCGGAGACCGGCCTGTCACTGCCAAACGGCATCACGGAGGGTGATGCGCGGTGCGATGTGGCCGTTGCCATGCCCCCTGCGCGCTCCTCGTCTGCCTGCCTTTTATCTGTCGCCGCCGCCGCGACAGCCTGCGGAGACCCCTGATGAGCGAATCCATCGAACGCGACGAACGTCACCTGGCGCGCATGCAGCGCAAGAAGGCGATCATCGACGAGCGCATCGCCAATTCCCCCAACGAATGCGGCCTGCTGCTGGTGCTGACCGGCAATGGCAAGGGCAAGAGCAGCTCGGCCTTCGGCATGCTCGCCCGCGCCCTGGGCCACGGCATGCAATGCGGCGTGGTGCAGTTCATCAAGGGCCGCAACAGTACCGGCGAGGAGCTGTTCTTCCGTCGTTTCCCCGAGCAGGTGCGCTACCACGTGATGGGCGAGGGCTTTACCTGGGAAACCCAGGACCGTCAGCGTGACATCGCCGCCGCCGAAGCCGCCTGGGCGGTGTCGCGGCAGTTGCTGCAGGACCCGTCGATCCAGTTCGTCGTGCTCGATGAGCTGAATATCGCCCTCAAACATGGCTACCTGGACCTCGATCAGGTGCTTTCGGATATCCAGGCCCGTCCACCGATGCAGCATGTGATCGTCACCGGTCGCGCCGCCAAGCCGGAAATGATCGAACTGGCCGACACCGTCACCGAGATGGGCATGCTCAAGCACGCCTTCCAGGCAGGTATCCGCGCGCAGAAGGGCGTCGAACTGTGAGTGAGTCGCGCCAGTGTCCCGCCGTGCTGATCGCGGCCCCGGCCTCGGGCCAAGGCAAGACCACGGTCACCGCCGCCCTGGCTCGCCTGCACCGCAACCTCGGGCGTAAGGTGCGGGTGTTCAAGTGCGGGCCTGACTTTCTCGATCCGATGATCCTGGAGCGCGCCAGCGGCGCGCCGGTCTACCAGCTCGACCTGTGGATGATTGGCGCCGAGGAAAGTCGTCGCCTGTTGTGGGAAGCGGCGGGCGAGGCCGACCTGATCCTGATCGAAGGCGTGATGGGCCTGTTCGACGGTACCCCGTCAAGCGCCGACCTGGCACGCCACTTCGGCGTGCCGGTGCTGGCGGTGATCGACGGCACGGCCATGGCCCAGACCTTCGGCGCCCTGGCCCTGGGCCTGGCGCGCTACCAGCCCGACCTGCCGTTCGCCGGGGTGCTGGCCAACCGGGTCGGCAGCCTGCGCCATGCGCAACTGCTCGAAGGCAGCCTGACCGAAGGCCTGCGCTGGTACGGCGGGTTGTCCCGCGAGCGCGGCATCGAGCTGCCCAGCCGCCACCTCGGCCTGGTCCAGGCCAGCGAGTTGAACGATCTGGATGCTCGACTGGACGCTGCCGCCGAAGCGCTCGGTGCCAGCTGCGATGCCGCGTTGCCGCCACCGGTCAGTTTTGCCGGGCCTGAGCCGGTGAGCGTGACCTCGTCGCTGACCGGGGTGCGCATCGGCGTGGCCCGCGACGAAGCCTTTGCGTTCACCTACGGTGCCAACCTCGACCTGCTGCGCGGCCTCGGTGCGCAGCTGGAGTTCTTCTCGCCGGTGCATGATCGCGAGCTTCCCGTGGTGGACAGCCTCTACCTGCCCGGCGGCTACCCTGAGCTGCATCACCAGGCCCTGGCCGCCAACGCGCCGATGCTGGAGGCGATCCGCGCCCATCATGCCGCCGGCAAGCCGCTGCTGGCCGAGTGCGGTGGCATGCTCTACCTGCTCGACGCACTGACCGACGTGGCGGGCGAGCGCGCCGCGCTGCTGGGCCTGCTGCCGGGCGAGGCAACCATGCAGAAGCGCCTGGCGGCCCTGGCCCTGCAGGCGGTCGAACTGCCTGAAGGCACCCTGCGTGGCCACACCTACCACCATTCGCTGACCAGCACCGAGCTGGCGCCGATCGCCCGTGGCCTGAGCCCCAACGGTGGGCGGGGCAACGAGGCGGTCTATCGCCTGGGGCGCCTGACCGCCTCCTACGTGCACTTCTATTTCCCCTCCAACCCCGATGCGGCGGCGGCGCTGCTGCGACCATGAGCCGACACGCCTACAGCGAAGCCGAACGCCAGGCCATCTACCGGGCCATTGGCGAACGCCGCGACATGCGCCATTTCGCCGGGGGCGAGGTGGCCCCCGAGTTGCTCGGGCGCCTGCTCGCCGCCGCCCATCAGGCACCCAGCGTGGGCCTGATGCAGCCGTGGCGCTTCATCCGTATCAGCCAGCGTGCATTGCGCGAGCGGATCCAGGCGCTGGTGGAGCAGGAGCGGGTACGCACCGCCGAGGCCCTGGGCGAGCGCTCCGATGAATTCATGAAGCTCAAGGTCGAAGGCATCAACGACTGCGCCGAAGTGCTGGTGGCGGCGTTGATGGACAAGCGCGAGGCGCACGTCTTCGGTCGCCGCACCTTGCCCGAGATGGACCTGGCCTCGCTGGCCTGCGCCATCCAGAACCTGTGGCTGGCGGCGCGTGCCGAAGGGCTGGGCATGGGCTGGGTGTCGCTGTTCGACCCCCAGGCCCTGGCCGAGCTGCTGGGCATGCCCGCCGGCGCCAAGCCCATGGCGGTGCTGTGCCTGGGGCCGGTGACCGAGTTCTATCCGGCACCGATGCTGGTACTGGAAGACTGGGCCGAGCAACGACCGTTGAGCGAGATGCTGTACGAAAACCATTGGGGAGAGCGTCCATGAGCGTGGCCTTGCTGACCGTGGCGGGCGTGGCCCTGGATGCGCTGCTGGGCGAGCCGCGTCGACGTCATCCGCTGGTGGGTTTCGGCAACTTCGCCTCGCGCCTGGAACAACGCTTCAACGCCGGCGGGCGCGGCTGGCGCAGCCATGGCGTTACCGCGTGGTTCCTGGCCGTGGTGCCGCTGACTCTGCTGGCGCTGATCCTGTCGTGGCTACCGTATATCGACTGGCTGGTGGATGTGCTGGCGCTGTACTGCGCCCTGGGCCTGCGCAGCCTGGGCGAGCATGTGCTGCCGGTGGCCCAGGCGCTGCGCCAGGGCGACCTGGCCGAGGCGCGGCGGCGCGTCGGTTACCTGGTCAGCCGCGAGACCCGCGAGCTGGACGAGCCCGCCGTGGCCCGGGCGGCTACCGAGTCGGTGTTGGAGAACGGCAGCGACGCGGTGTTCGCCGCGCTGTTCTGGTTCGTCGTGGCCGGCGCGCCGGGGGTGGTGCTGTATCGCCTGAGCAATACCCTGGACGCGATGTGGGGCTATCGTAACGAGCGCTTCGAGCGCTTTGGCTGGTGCGCGGCGCGCATCGACGATGGCCTGAACTATATTCCCGCCAGGCTGGTGGCGCTGACCTATGCGCTGCTGGGCAAGACCCGCCTGGCCCTGGCCTGCTGGCGCAGCCAGGCGCCGCTGTGGGACAGCCCGAACGCCGGCCCGGTGATGGCGGCGGGGGCCGGTGCGTTGGGCGTGGAGCTGGGCGGCCCGGCGGTGTATCACGGCGAGTTGCACGAACGGCCGCGCCTGGGTGAAGGGTCAATGGCCGACGCCGATGCCATCGAGCGCGGCTGGAGCCTGGTGCAGCGCGGCGTGTGGCTGTGGGTGCTGTTGATCTGCGTGGGAGCCTATCTGAATGCTTGAACACGGTGGCCGCCTGCTGCGGGCGGTGAAACAGTACGCCATCCCTCGGGAGCAGTGGCTCGACCTGTCCAGCGGTATCGCGCCATGGCCTTACCCGATACCGCCGATTCCGCTGGAGGCCTGGGCCCGCCTGCCGGAGACCGAGGATGGCCTGGAGGCGGCGGCGCGGCAGTACTACGGCGCGCAGCCGTTGCTGGCGGTGGCCGGTTCCCAGGCGGCGATCCAGGCCTTGCCGTACTTGCGCCCGGTCGGGCGGGTCGGGGTCCTGTCGCCGTGCTATGCCGAGCATCCGCATGCCTGGGCACGGGCAGGGCACACGCTGGTCGAACTGGACGAGACCGAGGTCGAGGACGTGCTCGACAGCCTCGACGTGCTGGTGCTGGTCAACCCCAACAACCCCACTGGCCGCCGGGTGACCCGCGAACGCCTGCTGGCCTGGCATACGCGCCTGGCCGAGCGCGGTAGCTGGCTGCTGGTGGACGAAGCCTTCATGGACAACACGCCCGAACACAGTGTGGTCGATCAGGCTGGGCAACCGGGCTTGATCGTGTTGCGCTCGTTCGGCAAGTTCTTCGGCCTGGCCGGCGTGCGGCTGGGGTTTGTCGTCGCCCAGGTGGATGTGCTGCGACGCCTGGCCGAGGCACTCGGGCCCTGGACCGTCAGCGGCCCGACCCGTGTGCTGGGGCAGGCGTGTTTTGCCGACGACGCGGCGCACCAGGCACAAATTGCCCGTTGCGCCCAGGCCAGCCAGCGTATGGCCACCTTGCTTGATGGTGCAGGCCTGCCACCCAGCGGTGGCTGCGACCTGTTCCAGTACGTGCGTGATGAGCGTGCCGCGCACCTGCATGAATTTCTCGCCCGCCGTGGCATCCTGGTGCGCTTGTTCGAGCAGCCGCCCGCGCTGCGTTTCGGCCTGCCTGCCACGGCGGCGGACGAACAACGTCTGGCCCAGGCCCTGGCGGACTACCAGAAGGAATCGGCATGACCACCCTCATGGTGCAAGGCACCACCTCCGATGCCGGCAAGAGCACGCTGGTCACCGCCCTGTGCCGCTGGCTGCTGCGCCAGGGCGTTGCCGTGGTGCCGTTCAAGCCGCAGAACATGGCCCTCAACAGCGCCGTGACCGCCGACGGCGGCGAGATCGGCCGCGCCCAGGCGGTGCAGGCCCAGGCCTGCCGGCTGGCGCCGCACACCGACATGAACCCGGTGCTGCTCAAGCCCAACAGCGATACTGGTGCCCAGGTGATCGTCCATGGCCGCGCGGTGACCAGCATGAACGCCGTCGCCTACCACGACTACAAGGCCATCGCCATGCAGGCGGTGCTGGCGTCCCACGAGCGCCTGAGCGCAGCCTATCCGGTAGTGATGGTCGAAGGTGCCGGCTCCCCGGCGGAGATCAACCTGCGGGCCGGCGACATCGCCAACATGGGCTTCGCCGAGGCGGTCGACTGCCCGGTGATCCTGGTGGCCGATATCAACCGGGGCGGCGTGTTCGCCCACCTGGTCGGCACCCTGGAGCTGCTGTCGGCAAGCGAACAGGCGCGGGTCAAGGGCTTTGTCATCAACCGTTTCCGTGGCGACATCGCCTTGCTGCAACCGGGCCTGGACTGGCTGGAGCAGCGCACCGGCAAGCCAGTGCTGGGGGTGCTGCCCTATGTCACCGACCTGCACCTGGAGGCCGAGGACGGTATCGATACCCGCCAGGGGACGAAGGGCGAGCGCGTGCTCAAGGTGATCGTCCCGGTGCTGCCGCGGATCAGCAACCACACCGACTTCGACCCGCTGCGCCTGCATCCGCAGGTGGACCTGCAGTTCATCGGCCCGGGCCAGCCGATCCCGCCCGCCGACCTGATCATCCTGCCAGGCTCCAAGAGCGTGCGCGGCGACCTGGCGCAACTGCGCGAGCGTGGCTGGGACACCGCCATCGCCCGGCACCTGCGCTACGGCGGCAAGCTCATCGGCATTTGCGGCGGCCTGCAGATGCTCGGCGAGCAGGTGCATGACCCACTGGGCCTGGAAGGGCCCGCCGGCTCCAGCGCGGGCCTCGGCCTGCTGGCCTACAGCACCGTGCTGGAGGCCGAGAAGCAACTGCGCAATGTCACAGGCACGCTGTACCTCGAACAGAGCCCGGTGTCGGGTTACGAGATCCATGCCGGTGTCACTCAGGGGCCGGCGCTGGAGCGTCCGGCGGTGCAACTGGCCGATGGCCGTGCCGACGGCGCCATAAGCGCCGACGGACAGATCCTCGCCACCTACCTGCATGGCCTGTTCGAGGGCAGCCAGTCGTGCGCCGCGCTGCTGCGCTGGGCAGGTTTGGCCGATGTGCAGCCCATCGACTACGAGGCCCTGCGCGAACGCGATATCGAGCGCCTGGCCGACCTGGTCGAGCAGCACCTGGACACCGCGCGCCTGCGCCAACTGTGTGGAGTCGTCTGACATGCGCAACCTGATCCTCGGCGGCGCCCGTTCGGGCAAGAGCCGCCTGGCCGAGCAACTGGCCGAGGCCAGCGGCCTGTCGGTGACCTACATCGCCACCAGCCGGCCGCTGGATGGCGAGATGAATGAACGCGTGCGCCTGCACCGCGAGCGCCGTCCGGCCCATTGGGGGCTGGTGGAGGAGCCCGTGGCGCTGGCTGATGTGCTGCGTGCCGAAGCCGCCGAAGGACGCTGTCTGCTGGTGGACTGCCTGACCCTGTGGCTGACCAACCTGCTGATGCTCGAGGATGACCTGCGCTTGGCGCAGGAGCGCGACGCACTGCTCGAGTGCCTGGCGCAGTTGCCGGGCACTGTCATCCTGGTCAGCAACGAAACCGGCCTGGGCGTGGTGCCCATGGGTGAACTGACCCGTCGCTACGTCGACCTGGCGGGCACGCTGCACCAGGCTGTGGCCGAACGCTGCCAGCGCGTGGTGTTGACCGTGGCCGGCCTCCCTCTCATGCTCAAAGGACCTGCCCTATGACCCAGATGTGGTGGCGTGATGCCTGCCAACCCCTCGACACCGCCGCCATGGACCAGGCCCGCGCCCGTCAGCAGCAACTGACCAAGCCGGCCGGCTCCCTCGGCCAGCTCGAAGACCTTGCAATCCGCCTGGCCGGCCTGCAAGGGCGCGAGCGTCCCAGCCTGGAACGCATCGCCATCACGGTCTTTGCCGGTGACCATGGCGTGGTGGAGGAGGGCATCTCCGCCTATCCACAGGCGGTGACCGGGCAGATGCTGCGCAACTTCGTCGGCGGTGGCGCGGCGATCAGCGTGCTGGCGCGCCAACTGGATGCTCAACTGGAGGTGGTCGACCTCGGTACCATCGACCCGACCCTGCAACTGCCCGGTGTCCATCACCTGAACCTCGGGCCCGGCACCGCCAACTTCGCCCGTCAGCCGGCGATGACCGACGCGCAACTGGCTGCGGCGTTGCAGGCCGGTCGCGACAGCGCCTTGCGCGCACTCGATAACGGCGCCCAGCTGTTTATCGGCGGCGAAATGGGCATCGGCAACACCACCGCAGCGGCGGCGCTGGCCAGTACGTTGCTGGGCTGCCCGGCGCGTGAGCTGAGCGGGCCGGGCACCGGCCTGGACAGCGCCGGCGTGCGGCACAAGGCCGAAGTGATCGAACGTGCCCTGGTGCTGCACGGCCTGCGCGCCGACCAGCCGCTGCAGGCGCTGGCCTGTGTCGGCGGCTTCGAGATCGCCGCCCTGGCCGGTGCCTACCTGGCGTGCGCCCAGCATGGCGTGGCAGTGCTGGTCGATGGCTTCATCTGCAGTGTCGCCGCCCTGGTGGCGGTACGCCTCAATCCACAGTGCCTGCCGTGGTTGCTGTTCGCCCACCAGGGCGCCGAGCCGGGGCACAAGGCCCTGCTGGCGGCCTTGGAGGCCGAGCCGCTGCTGGTCCTGGGGCTGCGCCTGGGCGAGGGCAGCGGCGCGGCGCTGGCGGTGCCGCTGATCCGCCTGGCCTGCGCCCTGCACGGACAGATGGCGACCTTCGCCGAGGCGGCGGTGGCGGATCGCCCGGCATGATCCTCGAACTGCTGCGCCATGGCGAGACGGAACTGGGTGGCGGCTTGCGCGGCAGCCTCGACGACGCCCTGACCGAGACTGGCTGGGCGCAGATGCGCCAGGCTGTCGCCGAGGCCGGCCCTTGGGATGTGCTGGTCAGTTCGCCGTTGCAGCGCTGTGCGGCGTTCGCCGATGAGCTGGGTGCGCGCCTGAACTTGCCGGTGCTGCGCGAGGCCGGTGTGCGCGAGCTGCACTTCGGCGAGTGGGAAGGGCAAAGCGCCGCGCAGATCATGCAGGTTGACGCCGATGCCCTGGGGCAGTTCTGGAATGACCCGTATGCGTTCACCCCGCCGGGCGGCGAGCCGGTGCTGGCCTTTGCCGAACGGGTGCTGGCGGCGGTCGAGGGCATGCGCCGTGCGTACGCAGGCAAGCGCGTGCTGATGGTCACCCATGGCGGGGTGATGCGTCTTCTCCTGGCGCGGGCACGTGGCTTGCCGCGTGAGCAATTGCTTCAGGTCGAGGTCGGGCATGGCATGCTGGCTCGCCTGATGCTGGAGAACGACGGCCAGATGCGCGAGGTGGGTTGAGATGCTGCCGTTCTGGATCGCCCTGCAGTTCCTCAGTAGCTTGCCGGTACGCTTGCCGGGCATGCCGGAGCCTCGCGAGATGGGGCGTTCGCTGCTGTGCTATCCGCTGGTGGGGCTGCTGTTCGGCCTGTTGTTGTGGCTGGCCAGCCATCTGCTGCAAGGCACCGCGGCGCCCTTGCACGCGGCCTTGCTGCTGGCGCTGTGGGTGCTGCTCAGCGGCGCGCTGCACCTGGACGGCCTGGCCGACAGCGCCGACGCGTGGCTGGGGGGCTTCGGCGATCGCGAGCGCACCTTGCAGATCATGAAGGACCCGCGCAGCGGGCCGATTGCCGTGGTCACGCTGGTGCTGGTATTGCTGCTGAAGTTCTGCGCGCTGTGGGTGCTGGTCGAGCGGGGAGCGGGGGGGCTGCTGGTGCTGGCGCCGGTGGTGGGAAGGGCGGCGATGCTTGGGCTGTTTCTCGGCACGCCTTACGTGCGTGCGGGTGGGTTGGGTGCGGCCCTGGCCGAACACCTGCCCCGGCGCGGCGCGATCTGGGTATTGTTGGTTTCTGCGCTGGCCGGACTGGCGCTGGGAGGCTGGGCGGTGCTGTGGCCACTGCTGGCGGCGTTGGTGGTATTCGTGTGGCTGCGTAAGCTGATGTGCCGTCGCTTGGGTGGAACCACAGGGGACACGGCCGGGGCGCTGTTGGAACTACTGGAATTGACGGTGGTGGTTACTCTGGCACTACGCGCATAGCTTCAGGCCGACACGTTCCCTTGTAGGAGCGGCCTTGCCGAGGCGTCGGACCGGTCGGAAAGGGCCGCAAAGCGGCCCCGGCGATATCAGCTTGAAGCACGAATCTAGGGGGCGCTTCGCACCCCTTTCGCGACACAAGGCCGCTCCTACAACGGGACGTGTCTTACATAGATCCCGG
Source organism: Pseudomonas sp. TE31087 (assembly GCF_057284075.1). Lineage (NCBI taxonomy): Bacteria > Pseudomonadati > Pseudomonadota > Gammaproteobacteria > Pseudomonadales > Pseudomonadaceae > Pseudomonas > Pseudomonas sp. TE31087. The sequence goes on along the minus strand of NZ_JBXVNN010000001.1, from coordinate 2,791,783 downwards.
AAACCTTCCGCAACTATTGCGTCTATCTTCGTTCGTTCCCCAAAACCACCAGGAACCCCCGCCATGCACCCCTGGATACTCGCCAGCCTGCTGGCCCTTGCCGCCATACCCGCCACCGCCGCCGACCTGATCGATTTCTGGAACACCCCCCGCCACGGCGGCAACAGCTTCAACCGCCTGCCCCCGGACCAAACCTACTTCGATGCCCTGAAAGGCTACGGCGCCAGCTGGGTGCGCCTCTCCTACGATAAATGGCACCCGGCCGAACGCGACTTCCTGCTGGGCAACGCCGACGATTACCAGGGCCTGGCCAGCGCCGACCTGAAGCAGCTCATCGAGGTCCTCGACCGTGCCCACGCCGCTGGTCTCAAGGTAGTCATCACGCCGCTGTCGCTCCCCGGCATGCGCTGGGCGCAGAACAACCAGAACCGCTTTGACGACCGGCTATGGCAGGACAAGCGTTACTGGACCCAGTCCGCCCGTTTCTGGCGAGACGTTGCCCAGGCCCTCAAGGACCACCCGGCTGTTGCCGCGTACAACCTCATCAACGAGCCCGCTCCAGAGAAACAGGGAAACCTGGCCGAGCACGCCGACCTCGATCGGATGAAACAGTGGTACGCCCGCGAGCAGGGCGGGGCGCGTGACCTGCCGGCGCTCTATCGGCAGTTGCTGGCGGCGATCCGCAAGGTCGACGGCAAGACGCCGGTCATGGTCGATGCCGGCTGGTACGCCGCCGCCGATGCCTTCGGCTACTGGCCCAAGGCGTTGGCGGATGAGCGTGTGCTGTACAGCGTGCACATGTACGAACCCTATGCCGCCACCAGTGCGCCTAATCTTGCTCGCGAGCAACCTTTCGCCTATCTGGGGCCTGTGCCGTTTGCCGGGCAGACCCGGCAGTGGGATGCCGAGCAGGTCGCCCGCTATCTGCAACAGCCGGTGGATTGGGCCGATTCGATCAAGTTGCCGCGTTCGCGCCTTGTGGTGGGGGAGTTTGGCTGCATGCGTCGGTTGCCCGGGTGCCGACAATACCTGGAGGATGTGCTCGCGGTGCTGGATCGCCAGCAATTGCATTGGGCCTTCTACAGCTTCCGCGAGGACAGTTGGGATGGCATGGATTACGAACTGGGTTCGGCCAAGGTGCCGTGGCGTTATTGGCAAGCCATCGAAAACGCCGCGCCGGACCCTTTGCCGCGCAAGGCCACGGCCGAGTTCGAGCCGATCCGCCAGCGCCTGCTACCTAAACCGATACCGTGAAATTTCTTGCAACATCCATAATGCGGGTATATACACGTAACCATGCTGACCAGTGAATGCATCTGCACCCATCTGCGTCGCGCCGCCCGTGGGGTGAGCCGGCATTACGACGAGGCCCTTGCCGGCTTCGGCATCAATGTCGCCCAGTTTTCCCTGCTGCGCCATGTGCAGCGCCTCGATCGCCCCAGCATCACCTGTCTGGCCGAGGCCATGGGCCTTGAGCGCAGCACCCTGGGCCGTAACCTCAAGGTGCTCGAGGCCGATGGCCTGGTGCGTCTTGCCGACGGCGACGACCAGCGCAACCGCGTGGTGCTGCTGAGCGAAGCGGGCAGGGCGCGCCTGGACGCCGCCTACCCGGCCTGGCAGCAGGCTCAGAGGCAGTTGGTGGAGCGACTGGGTGAAAGCCAGCGTGACGAGTTGGTGCGCTTGCTGGAGCAGCTTGCCTGAACGACTACGATAGAAAGCGGGTATATACCCGCATCAACCTTGCGATGGGCTGGAGACAACGACAATGACTTCCCTTTGGCGGAGCAGCGGTTGGGTACTTGTGGGGGCGGCGCTGATCCTGGCGTTGTCGCTGGGGGTGCGACATGGTTTCGGCCTGTTCCTGGCGCCGATGAGTGCCGAATTCGGCTGGGGTCGTGAGGTGTTCGCCTTCGCCATCGCCCTGCAGAACCTGATCTGGGGCCTGGCCCAGCCGTTCACCGGCGCCCTGGCCGACCGTCTGGGCGCGGCCAAGGTGGTGGTGATCGGCGGCATCCTCTACACCGCCGGACTGGTGATGATGGGCATGGCCGACTCGGCCTGGTCGCTGTCGCTGAGCGCCGGCCTGCTGATCGGCATCGGCCTGTCCGGCACTTCGTTCTCGGTGATCCTTGGCGTGGTCGGGCGCGCCGTGCCGCCGGAGAAACGCAGCATGGCCATGGGCATCGCCAGCGCCGCCGGCTCCTTCGGCCAGTTCGCCATGCTCCCCGGCACCCTCGGCCTGATCCAGTGGCTGGGCTGGTCGGCGGCCTTGCTGGTGCTGAGCCTGATGGTGGCGCTGATCGTGCCGTTCGTAGGTATGCTGCGTGATCGACCGCTGCCCAGCCATGGCGCCGAGCAGAGCCTCGGCCAGGCGCTGCGCGAGGCCTGTTCGCACTCCGGCTTCTGGCTGTTGGCGCTGGGCTTTTTCGTCTGCGGCTTCCAGGTGGTGTTCATCGGCGTGCACCTGCCGGCCTACCTGGTCGACCAGCACCTGCCGGCGATCACCGGCACCACCGTGCTGGCGCTGGTCGGCCTGTTCAATATCGTCGGCACCTATACCGCCGGCTGGCTCGGCGGGCGCATGTCCAAGCCGCGCCTGCTGACCGGCCTGTACCTGCTGCGCGCCGTGGTCATCGTGCTGTTCCTCTGGGCGCCGGTGACCCAGTTCAGCGCCTACCTGTTCGGCATTGCCATGGGCCTGCTGTGGCTGTCCACGGTGCCGCTGACCAATGGCACCGTGGCCACGCTGTTTGGCGTGCGCAACCTGTCGATGCTCGGCGGCATTGTGTTCCTGTTCCACCAATTGGGCGCGTTCCTGGGTGGCTGGCTGGGCGGGGTGGTCTATGACCAGACCGGCAGCTACGACCTGGTATGGCAGATCTCGATCCTGCTCAGCCTGCTGGCCGCGGCCCTCAACTGGCCAGTGCGTGAACGCCCGGTCGCCCGTCTGCAGGCCCAGGCCGCATGAACCGCCTGCTCGGGCGTGGCCTGCTGCTGGTCGCCGCCGTGCTGGTGCTGGCGTTGGTGTGGTGGGGCTGGCACAAGGGCGGGCTGGCGTTGATGCAGTTGGGCATGAGCCTGTGTTAAGCGCTACCCTGCACATTCAAGGAATCATGTGCAGGAGACCGCTATCATGCATGCCCGCTGGCTGACCCTCCCCCTGCTGGCCCTGGCCGCCGCCACTTCGAGCTGGGCAGCCGACTGCCCGGCACTGCTCCAGGGCAGCCTGCCGGAGCTGCGTGGCAAGGAGCAGATCGACCTGTGCCAGCGCTTCGCCGGCAAGCCGCTGGTGGTGATCAACACCGCCAGCTACTGCGGCTTCGCCCCGCAGTTCGAAGGACTCGAGGCGACCTACAAGGACTACCACGAACAGGGCCTGGAAATGCTCGGCGTGCCGTCCAACGACTTCAAGCAGGAAGACGCCGACAGCGACAAGACCGCCAAGGTCTGTTACGCCAACTACGGCGTGACCTTCACCATGACCAAGGCCCAGCCGGTGCGCGGCAAGGACGCGATCCCGCTGTTCGTCGAGCTGGCCCGGCAGAGCAGCGCGCCGAAGTGGAATTTCTACAAGTATGTGGTGGACCGCAAGGGCAAGGTGATCGGCAACTTCTCCAGCCTGACCAAGCCGGATGATCCGGCGTTCAGGGCGGCGATCGACAAGGCGATTGCTTCGCAGCCTTGAGGGGGTACCTGGCATTTTTGCCAGTTATTCGCTGGTCGAGCAGATGTTAGGTTGTCGGCATCTACCGCTCGGTTGGGTCTGACATGCCGACTACCTATCTTGCAATGTGTGACTGGCAGCAATCGGTGCTTGGTGATGGCCAGGTGGGCAGGCGCTATACACCCTATGGTGCGTTGCCGCAGATTGCCGGCCCCCGATTGGCCTACTGCGGGATGCCCTGTGAGGTGCTGACGGGTAACTATTCTCCGGGGAATGGGCACCGGACCTACGATCCTGAGTTGAAACGTTTCCACTCTCCTGATCGGCTGAGTCCGTTTGGAGATGGCGGCATCAATGCGTATGCATATTGCAGTGGGGATCCGATCAATCGTGAGGATCGTAATGGGCGATACAACAATAGTCTCTTCCACGGCAAACTCTCGCAGACCGTAGGTGGAATGATGACTCCCTGGTTGGGCGTGGACGCTGCGGCGCTCGGCCAGATGTACAGAACATGGCGTGTAGATGGTGCGGATGGACGACCTGTTCCAACGTTCAAGCAAGTCCTTTTGCAGTCCGCAGCAACTGTATCGCGAGGCGTGGCCACAGGCTTCTCAGCGGTAGGTTTGTTCGAGTTGACGCCCCAGTCTGCCAAACCTAGAAGTGAATTCAATAAAAGAGAAACGGCTCAACAAGGCATGTATGACCGGGGTGTAGCGTTGGTTAATGGCGCCGCACTGGTGATGGATATTGCGGCATTCAAGGTGAACAAGGATTATTACCCCGGGTTTGGTAGGCAAAAAGTGGAGAACAAAGAAGGGCCTGATGTTCCTTCAGTCGAGATGCAGCCGCTTCGTGAGGGTGAAATACCCCGGCAGCTTGGCAATCCTGTTTGATCAATGTGCTTGGCCGATTTCACAGGGAATGTACTGACAGCGCCGCAGCGCATCACCACGGGCCGTAGTGATCACGAAACACATCAGCAGGGCCATTATCGCAAGCATGGACGGCAGTACCTGGGCGAGCAGTGGCGGGTGCAGGCATGAAAAAACCGCCCCGAGGGCGGTTTTTTCATGCAGCGGGTGCCACTCAGAAGCGGTAGGTCAGCGAAGCACCAACGCCGTGGGCGCTGTTTTCGTACTTGGCCTGGTAGCTGCCCTTGAGGCCAGCTTCCGTCGCGCTGTGCGGCTGGTTGTTGACCTTGGTGTCTTCTTCCCACAGGTAGGAGTAGGCCACGTCGATGGTCATGTCGTCGGTCGAGCTCCAGCCGGCACCGATGCTGAAAATCTTGCGATCACCAGTAGGGATGCGCGGGGAGCGGTTGGTGTTGTTGGTCGGCGACTGGTCAACCGAGAAACCGGTGCGCAGGACCCACTCCTTGTTCACCTTGTAGGAGGCGCCGATGGCGTGAGCCCAGGTGTCGTGCCAGTTCTGTTCCTCGTTGATGGTCTTGAACTGCCCGGCAGGGCCTGCCGGCACTTCGTTGTTGACCGTGATGTTTTCCAGGCGGCTCCAGCGGGTCCAGGTGCTGCCTGCGTACAGGGTCCACTGGTCGTCCAGTTCGTGGGTGACCGAGAAGTCCACCGACTCGGGGGTCTTGATCTTCAGGGTGGCATCGAACTTGTTGCCGTCCAGGCCGAGCAGCGGGTAGCTGACCTTGGTCTTGCCTTCGAGCTTGTAGTCGACCATCGAGTGGTAGGTCAGGCCGACGCGGGTGCGGTCGGTGGCCTGCACCAGGACACCGATGTTGTAGCCGACGGCGGTGTCGTCGCCCTTGATCTTCACCTCGCCATCAGCCGGACGCAGCGGCGAGATACTGGCCAGGTTCGAACCCAGCTCGCCCTTGATGCGGTTGATGGTCGGGCCGAAGCCGATCGAGACCTTGTCGTTGAACGCATAGCTCACGGTCGGCTGGAAGGTCACGACCTCGACATGGCTCTTCTTGCCCCAGTAGCGCGCGGCATCGTCGCTACCGTAGTCGGTGACCAGGCCGAACGGCACGTAGACGCCGAAACCGACGCTCCAGTGGTCATCGATGGACTTGACGTAGTAACCCATCGGCACGCCGACCACGGGCACCATGTCACCGTCCATTTCCCCCCCTTTGTTACTGCCGCGTCCGGAAATATCGGACTTGGCGATGACTGCGGCACCACCGACGGTCATCTGGTCGCGCTTCAGGCGGGCCATGCCCGCCGGGTTGCCATACACGGTGCTGGCATCTTCGGCAGAAGAAGAACGACCCGCGAAACCTGTCCCCATGCCGCTGACGCTCTGTTCGTTCAGGGCAAAGCCGCTGGCGAGCAATTGGCTGGAAGCGAGGGCAACGGCAATGCCGAGAGAGGTTTTGAGCATAACTTTTTTCATTATTAGAAAACTCCTTGGGATCTCCGGGGCGAAAAGCTACCAACAAATGCCGCGCTGCGCCATAGGCTGAAACACAGGAGATAGAGCGGTTTTGTAGGACAATCCGACCAAAATTCCGTTTATTCCGGTTGTAGGACGTGTTGGCTCAGGAGGCTGGGGTGAGCATTGGCTCGATACAGTGTTGCCAGGCCTGAGTGAAATCCCGCAGGCGCCCCTGGGGCTGGAAGGTCTGCCGCCAGATCCGCGCCAGGCCCAGCAGATCGTCGGCCGCCGGCAACGGCATGGCCTGCTCTTCGATGAGCATCCAGGCGATGGCAGTGGCGTAGCGCAGGTTGACGGTCAGCTCGAGGTGCGGGCCGCCCAGGAAGGCGTGCTGGCTGGCCAGGCCACGTACCAGGCTGGCCAGTTCGGGGTCGCGGGCCAGGTATTCGTCCCACAGGCAGCGGTGACGATTCCCACCGATCCTGTAGAGCCCATGGCCGCGTCGGTCATGCAGGGCGGCCCCCAGCGCAGACTGGCTTGCGGCAACGCCCAGTAACAAAGCTTCTGCGCTGTCGCAGTGACGACCCAGGTAGACCAGGGTCGGCCGGATCACATATCGACTCAACTCGTTCGCAGCGATGCCCATGATGCCCTCTGCTGGATGCCCTCTGCTGGAAAGGGCCGACGGGCGCTGGAGCTTGGCAGCTGGTGAGTGGTCAGGCCCGCCGGAAGCGGCAGGAGCCGCTCGAGTTGAAGTGTAGTGTGATAACTGTGGTGTAAAGGGCTGTTTTTAAATCGATTGCAGCCCGAAGGCACGGGGCATATGCCCGCTGGCGATTAGGCCAATTGCCTTCAGGCTGGGTTTTGCATGGCGTATTCATGGCGTGAATCACCCGCCATTCGTTCATGCGGTCAGCGACTGGCGGGTGCGCTCGATCACTGCCTGCAGCGGTTCGGCCCGGTTGTATTGTTCCGGGTAGAGCCGCTCGCTGTGGCAGGCGATGCCATGCTCGTCGACCAGGGTGAAGCTGAAGCTGCCCTTGCGTGGGGCAACGATAAGGCACTTCAGTGGGGCGAAGGCCTGGGAAAGGGTGCCAAAGGCAGCCTGGATCTGTTGATGGTTACTCATATTGTTGGATGTTCCTGCGTAAGACACGGTGTTTGATCCGTGCACAATAGAAACGTTCCAGTGACGTCTTTATTAAGGAGACGCAGAACCTGACTGGAACAGGGCAGCCAGAGGGGCGCATGCAATAGGTGGGCGCTGGGCTGACTGGTAGGTACGACAGAAGGCAGGCAGCACACCGACACCAGGGTTCTGGGCGTCGGGGAAGATCCTGATCAATCTGAAACGTGATTCGTGCTGGGCAAGGTCTGCCGAGTGAATCATCGAATGGGCCGGTCCCGATGGGGCAGTGCCTGCTCGTTGTCGAGCGGTGGGCTGCGGGGACTGAGTGGCCAGAATGACTTCAGCTGGGTACTAACAGGGCGCAACCCTACACGAACATTTCGGGGTTGGCAAGCTTTTGGCATTCTGGCGGGAAGCCGATCATTATGTCGTCAATCGCGCCTGCTGTGAAGAGGGGGAAATGCCCCGGCAATCGCCCGGCTGTACCGTTTTCGTGCACCGTGCTGCCGTTTGTTGGTGCACTTGTACACACTCGGCTGAACAGTTGTAACCCTCCTGCAACATCCTGTGGACGGCTCGCCAATGACTTGACTGGGGGCTTAAGTCAATGAAAAAAAACACTAATTTTTGCTGGTGAAAAAATCGACAGTTTGAGCGAAAGCCCCATTTCACAGGGGTTTGCGGGCTGCCTCAAGGGGTTGTCCACCGAGTTATCCACAGGTTCTGTGGATTGTCCCGGGCGCTTGCTCTAGGACGGGCGTGCCAGCTGTTTCATCGATTGTTCGACAATCGGTGGATTGAGGTGGCATGGGCATTTTCCCTGGGAAAACGTCAAGAAAAAATCATGGAAAAAAATGTCGATCAGCCGAAGGTCGCCCGGGCCAGACCACGAAAAATGGAGTAGAGTGGCGCGCCTCTCGAGTCACCCTTGCTGTTGGTCATGAAGCTTCGCGGTAAACACCTCGCCAGTCCTGATGCCTCGCCATCGCTGCCTTCCCCCAAGCGCTTTTCCCTGAAAGTGGCCCTGTGGCTGCTCGACAGCCCACGCCTGGGCGACAAGCCCAGCGTCAAGCACCTGGCCGGGCGCATGCTCAAGCAGCCGGCGCGCCAGGGCGTGGTGGTGGCCCAGAGTCGCCTGGGGCAGATGCTCTGCCGCGATTGCGGCAATGCCCGCGACCGGCGCATCGGCCATGAATTGCTGCGCCAGGCGGCCCGTGCCGGTGATCGGCGGGCCCAGTTGGAATATGGCCGGTTGTGCCAGTCCCAGGAGCCGGAGCAGGCCCGCTACTGGTTGGAGCTGGCGGCGGGGCAGGGCTCGCAGGAGGCGCGGCGGTTGTTGCGCCAGTGGTTCGGTGGTTAGGGGTATCGATCCTCGCGTCCCCCTGTAGGAGCGGCCTTGTGCCGCGAAAGGGCCGCACAGCGGCCCCGGCGATCTTTGCGTCAACACCGAATCCCCGGGGCCGTTGCACGGCCCTTTCGCGGCACAAGGCCGCTCCTACAGGGGGCACTGACCAGGCAGCCCTGCCACCAGGCTGATAAGCTGCGCAGCATTCGTCAATGTTCGATCGGGGTAAGCATGACAGTGGATCTGACCAGCATTCTGCTGGGCTTGGTGGCGGGCGCCGTGCCCTGCCTGGGCTGGGTCATGCAGGTGCAGCGCGGCCAGGGCGCGCGCAAGGCCGAGCAGGCTTTGCTCGAGGAGCGCCTGAATGCCGCCCAGTTGACCCAGGCCGGCCTGCAGGCGCAGTTGGAGGCCAGCCGCGACGAGGTCAGCGACCTCAGCGAGGCCAACACCGTCAAGCAGACCCAACTGGCCGCCCAGGGCCGTGAACTGGAACTGCTGCAGATCGACCGCGACAACGCCCGTGACGCCGCCCATGCCTGGCACCTCGAGCGCGCCAACCGCGAGGCCGAGCTGCGTCGCCTCGAGGCCCAAACCGCACGCCTGGAGGCCGAGCTGCGTGAACAGCAGGAGAGCCACCAGCAACGCCTCGAGGACCTGCAGGAGGCCCGCGACACCCTGCGCGCGCAGTTCGCCGACCTGGCCACCAAGATCTTCGACGAGCGCGAACAACGCTTCGCCCAGACCAGCCAGCAGCACCTGGGGCAATTGCTCGATCCGCTCAAGGAGCGTATCCAGGCGTTCGAGAAGCGCGTCGAGGAAAGCTACCAGCAGGAGGCCCGCGAACGCTTCTCCCTGGGCAAGGAGCTCGAGCGCCTGCAGCAGCTCAACCTGCGCCTGTCCGACGAGGCCACCAACCTCACCCAGGCGCTCAAGGGCCAGAAGACCCAGGGCAACTGGGGCGAGCTGATCCTGGAGCGGGTGCTGGAGCACGCGGGCCTGGAGAAGGGCCGCGAGTACCAGACCCAGGTCAGCCTGCGCAGCGCCGACGGCGAGCGCTTCCAGCCCGATGTACTGATCATGCTGCCGGGCGACAAGCAGGTGGTGGTGGACGCCAAGGTCAGCCTGACGGCCTACCAGCAGTTCGTCGGCAACAACGACGAAGCCGCGCTCAAGCAGCATGTGCAGTCGTTGCGCAACCACGTCAAGGGCTTGTCGAGCAAGGACTACAACCGCCTCGAGGGCTTGCACAGCCTCGATTTCGTGCTGCTGTTCGTGCCCATCGAGGCGGCCTTCTCGGCGGCGCTGCAGGCCGAGCCCAACCTGTTCCAGGAGGCCTTCGACCGGCAGATCGTGATCGTCAGCCCGACCACCCTGCTCGCCACCCTGCGGGTGATCGACAGCCTGTGGAAGCAGGAACGCCAGGGGCAGAACGCCCGGGAGATCGCCGAGCGCGCCGGCTGGCTGTACGACAAGTTCGTGCTGTTCATCCAGGACCTGGACGAGCTCGGCGCGCGCCTGGCCCAGGTGGACAAGGCCTACGCCGCGGCGCGCAATAAGTTGTGCGAGGGGCGCGGCAACCTGGTCAGCCGCAGCGAGCAGCTCAAGCTGCTCGGTGCCCGGGCCAGCAAGAGCCTGCCCGCCGAGCTGATCGAGCGCGCCCTGGCCGACGAAGCGCTTACTGAACCAGGCTCAGATGCCGATTGAGCAGGGCGCGCAGGGCCGCCGGCTTGACCGGCTTGGCCAGGTAGTCCAGGCCCGCGGCATGCACCAGGGCGATGGTCTCGTTGCGTCCGTCAGCGCTGATCACCACCCCGGGCACCGGCTCGCCCAGGCGCGTCCGTAGCCAGCCCATCAGCCCGGTGCCGGTCTCGCCGTCATCCAGGTGGTAGTCCACCAGCGCCAGGTGCGGGCGCAGGCCCTTGCCGAGCAGGGCCTCGCATTCGGCCTGGTTACGCGCCGTCCACACCTGGCAACCCCAACGGCTGAGCAGGCTGTTCATGCCGATCAGGATGCTGTCCTCGTTGTCCACGCACAGCACCTGCAGCCCGGCCAGCGGCTGCCCGGCCTGCTCCACGGGGGCGGGCGTCGCGGGCGCGGGGCTGTGGGCGATGGGCACGCTGACGCGGAACACGCTGCCCTTGCCCGGCCAGGAGCGCACCTCCAGCGAATGCCCGAGCACCCGGCACAGGCCGTCGGCGATCGCCAGGCCCAGGCCCAGGCCTTTCTCGGCGCGGGTCTGGTGGCTGTCCAGGCGCTTGAACTCCTGAAAGATCACCTGCAGCTTGTCGTCGGCGATGCCCGGGCCGCGGTCCCACACCTCCAGCCACAGGCGTTCGCCCTGGCGCCGTGCGCCCAGCAGCGGGCTCTTGCCGTAGCGCAGGGCGTTGGTGAGGAAGTTCTGCAGCACCCGGCGCAGCAGCTTGATGTCGCTGTCCACCCGCAGGCGGCTGCCGCGCAGGCGGAACTCCAGGCCTTTTTCGGCGGCCAGCACCTTGAACTCGGCGCCGAGGGTATCGAACAGCTCGTTGAGGGCGAAGGGTTTGATGTCGGGGGTGACCTTGCCGTTCTCCAGGCGCGAGATGTCGAGCAGGTCGCTGATCAGCTCCTCGGCCGAGCGCAGCGAGCTGTCCATGTGCTGCACCAGCTGCCGGGCCTCGTCGTTCATGGCCTCGGCCTGTTGCGACAAGGCGGCGGAGAACAGCCGGGCGGCGTTGAGCGGTTGCATCAGGTCGTGGCTGACGGCGGCGAGGAAGCGGGTCTTGGACTGGCTGACCGCCTCGGCGCGGCTCTTGGCCTCGGTCAGCGCCTGGTTGAGCTGCGACAGTTCGTGGGTACGTTCGGCGACGCGTTGTTCCAGGCCTTCGTTGGAATCGCGCAGGGCTTGCTCGGCCTCGCGGAACGGGGTGATGTCGGTGAAGCTCATGACGAAGCCGCCGCCGGGCATCGGGTTGCCGATCAGCTCGATCACCCGGCCATTGGGGAACAGCCGTTCGGAGGAGTGGGCCCGGCCCTGGCGCATCCAGTGCAGGCGCCGCGCCACATGCACCTGGGCCTCGCCCGGGCCGCACAGGCCGCGCTCGGCGTTGTAGCGGATGATGTCGGCAATCGGCCGGCCGACGCTGATCAGCCCGTCGGGGTAGTTGAACAGCTCCAGGTAACGCCGGTTCCAGGCCACCAGGCGCAGGTTCTGGTCGACCACGCTGATGCCCTGGTTGATGTTCTCGATGGCGCCCTGCAGCAGCGCGCGGTTGAACTGCAGCACCTCGCTGGCTTCGTCGGCGATGCGCACCACGTCCTCGAGCTGCATGTCGCGGCCTTCGATGGCAGCCTTGACCACGGCGCGGGTCGAGGAGGTGCCGAGCACGCCGGCCAGCAGCCGCTCGGTGTGCTCGATCCAGTCGCCGTCGGCGTTCTGGTTGGGGTTGAAACCCTTGCCCTGGCGGTAGGCGAAGCGGATGAAGCTTTGCCGGGCGCGCTCCTCGCCGACGAAGCGCGCGGCAAGCTTGAGCAGGTCGTCGATCTGCACCGCCAGCAGGGGTTTGCTGGAAGGTCGGGCGCTGGTCTGCTGGCCAATGAAGCGCCCGGCCTGCCAGTGCTCGGAAACCCGTGTACGGGAGAGGATCGAGACCCAGGCGAACAGGGTGAAGTTGCCCGCCAGCGACAGCACCACGCCCTGGGTGAGCGGGGTGATCGGCAGGTTGAGCGGGTTGCCGTGCAACCAGGCCAGCCCCGGGAACAACTGCAGCGACCAGCCCAGGCTGTGGGCGGCGATCGGCAGCACCAGGGTGTAGAACCACAGGAAGATGCCGGCGGCCAGGCCGGCGAACACGCCGCGGCGGTTGGCCTGTTTCCAGTACAGCGCGCCGAGCATCGCCGGGGTCAGCTGGGTCACCGCGGCGAAGGCGATCTGGCCGATGGTCGCCAGGCTCGCGGTGGAGCCGAGCAGGCGGTAGCTGACGTAGGCCAGCAGCAGGATGACCACGATGGTCACCCGGCGCACCGAGAGCATCCAGTGGCGGAACACCTCGAAAGGCCGCTCGGCGTTGTTGCGTCGCAGCAGCCAGGGCAGCAGCATGTCGTTGGAGACCATGGTCGACAGCGCCACGGCCTCGACGATGACCATGCCTGTGGCCGCCGAGGCGCCGCCGATGAACGCCAGCAGGGCCAGGCTCGGGTGGGCCTCGGCCAGTGGCAGGCTGATCACGAACGAGTCGGAGATCACCGTGCCCGGCAGCAGCATCTGCCCGGCCAGAGCGATGGGCACCACGAACAGCGCGGCCAGGGCCAGGTACAGCGGGAACACCCAGCGCGCCAGGCGCATGTCCTGGGGCTCGATGTTCTCCACCACGGTGACGTGGAACTGCCGCGGCAGGCAGATGATCGCCATCATCGCCACGGCGGTCTGCACCACCATCGACGGCCAGTTGATGGTTTCTTCCCAATAATCGTTCAGGTGCACCGACTGCCGGGCCTGGGTGAACAGGTCGTCGAAGCCGTCATACAGGTTGAACACCACGAAGGCGCCCACGGCGAGGAAGGCCAGCAGCTTGACCAGCGACTCGAAGGCGATCGCCAGGACCATGCCGCGGTGGTGCTCGGTGACGTCCAGGCTGCGGGTGCCGAAGACGATGGCGAACAGCGCCAGCACCAGCGACACCACCAGCGCGGTGTCCTGCACCCGGCTGCCGGTGGCATCGGCGTTGGCGCCGATCAACAGGTTCACCCCCAGCACGATGCCCTTGAGCTGCAGGGCGATGTAAGGCAGCACGCCGACCAGGCAGATCAGCGCCACCACCACCGCCAGGGTCTGCGACTTGCCGTAGCGGGCGGCGATGAAGTCGGCGATCGAGGTGATGTTCTGCTGCTTGCTGATCAGCACCATCTTCTGCAGCACCCAGGGCGCGAAGATCAGCAGCAGCACCGGACCCAGGTAGATGGGCAGGAACGCCCACAATTGTTCGGCGGCCTGGCCGACCGCGCCGAAGAAGGTCCAGCTGGTGCAGTACACCGCCAGCGACAGGCTGTAAACCCAGGCGCGCAGGCGCGGCGGCAACGGCGTGCTGCGGCGGTCGCCATAGAAGGCGATGGCGAACATGATGGCCATGTAGGCCAGGGCGACCACGGCGATCAGCCCGCTGGACAACGACATGCAAACTCCGGAGCAAAAAATGAAACGCGGTCACGATCAATCAGTCTGGCACGCAGGGCGCGGTTCGTCAGCGCCGACCATGGTCGCAGTGGCAGGACGTCGCAGGGACCATCGCGGGGCAAGTCGCATCGGCGCACCGCCGCTCCCACGAATGTCGAGCTGCCCTTGGGCGTGGGAGCGGCGGTGCGCCGATGCGACTTGCCCCGCGATGGCATCACTCAGCTCGGCGCGTCCCCAGCCAGTAGAACACACCGGCCAGTATCACCGACCCGATCAGCAGATAGAACACCGCCACCGGCACCAGGTGCCCGAGCGCGACGCCCACCAGCACCGGCCCCAGTGCCGCGCCCAGGTTGCCCAGGTTCTGTGCGCCGTAATAGATGCCGCGCAGGTGCTCCGGGGCGATGAGGTCGATGAACATGTACTCGGCCGGAATCACGATGATCTCGCCCAGGGTGAACACCAGCATCGCCAGGCACCAGGCCAGCGCCGTGCCGGCCAGGGAAAAACCCAGCAGCCCGGCGACGAACAGGCCCATGCCGGCCATCAGCCAGGGCATCAGCCGGCGCCGGTCGATGCGCTTGCCGATCAGGTACTGCAAGGCGATTACCGTCACCGCGTTGGTGGTCACCAGGTAGCCGACCAGCCGCGCCGCCTCGGCGGGGTTGCGGGTCACCACCAGGTACTGCGACAGGTAGGCGGTGAACTGGCCGAACACCACCGCGCTGAGCACGCCGCCCAAGGTGAAGCATACCAGCCGCCGGTCGCGCAGCAGGCCCAGCGCCACCTGGCCGAAGCCGGCGCCGGGCTGCGGCCGGTCCTGAGGCTGCAGGTCGCGAACGCCCAGGCGCTGGTAAGCCAGGCACATGGCGAGGCCGATCAGCGCCGAGACCACAAAGGGCAGGTGGCCGTCCACCTCGATCAGGGCCACGCCGAGCATCGGCCCCACGGCATAGGCGATGTTGCTCAGGGTGTACTTGATGGCGAACACCTCGGCGCGCTGCTCCACCGGCAACAGGGCACAGAAGGCGGCCTTGGCGGCGATGTCGACCAGCGCCAGGGCCAGGTTGATCACCACCAGGCAGAGGAAGAACAGGGCGGCCGAGCGACTGGCGATGGCGCCGACGAAGGCCAGGGCGAACACCAGCAGGCTGGCGATCACCAGGGTATGGTTGCGCACGGTGTCGACCAGGTGCCCACCGTACAGGCTCAGCAGCGAGGCGACGATCAGCGCGCCGCCGATCACCAGGCCGATACGGCCGACCGAGAGCTGGAAATTGTCGGCCAGGTAGACCACCAGGTAGGGCAGGGTGATCGCCCGGGCCATGGTCAGGGTGAAGGTGGTGAGCAGGAGCAGGCGTACCGGGTTGGGGTAGCGCTTGAGGGCGGTGAGCATCGACAGGTCCTTGTCATTATTGTCATCAGGAAAACCGCGCCAAGCATATTCCAGAGCCTATGCCTTTAGCTATATCTGCAAAACAGATAACAGATAGAGAAATTACCCGTTATATAGATATTCTTCGAGGGCATAAGATAAATCCACCTTACACAAGGCCAGGAGACATCCCATGCCATGCACCCAGACCCGCGCCCCCTCGTGGCGCCCGTTGAGCCATCTGGCCCATCCCCGTGAAGTGATTCGCCAGTTCACCCCCAACTGGTTCGCCGCGACCATGGGCACCGGCGTACTGGCCCTGGCGTTGCACCAGGTGCAGGTGCCACTGCTGGACACCCTTGCCGAGGGCCTGTGGTGGCTGACCATTGGCCTGTTCACCCTGTTCTGCGTCTTGTATGGCGCCCGCTGGGTGATGTTCTTCGATGAGGCGCGGCGGATCTTCGCCCACTCCACCGTGTCGATGTTCTTTGGCACCATCCCCATGGGCCTGGCCACCATCCTCAACGGCGCCCTGGTGTTCGGCTTGGCGCGCTGGGGCGAGTCGGTGGTGCCGTGGGTGGAAATGCTCTGGTGGCTGGACGTGGGCCTGGCGCTGCTGTGCGGCGTGGCCATTCCCTACCTGATGTTCACCCGCCAGGAGCACAGCATCGACCAGATGACCGCGGTGTGGCTGCTGCCGGTGGTGGCGGCGGAAGTCGCCGCCGCCAGTGGCGGGTTGCTGGCGCCGCACCTGGTGGATGCGCACCGGCAGTTTCTGGTGGTGATCACCAGCTATGTGATGTGGGCGGTGTCGTTGCCGGTGGCGTTCAGCATCCTCACCATCCTCATGCTGCGCATGGCCCTGCATAAACTGCCGCCAGCGAACATGGCCGCCTCCAGCTGGCTGGCGCTGGGCCCGATCGGTACCGGCGCGCTGGGCATGCTGGTGCTCGGCGGCGATGCTCCGGTGGTGTTCGCCGCCAATGGCCTGGGTGGCCTCGGCGAGGTGGCCCGTGGGCTGGGGCTGGTGGCCGGCATCGTGCTCTGGGGCGCGGGGCTGTGGTGGTTGCTTACGGCGGTGCTGATCACCCTGCGCTACATGCGCCAGGGCATGCCGTTCAACCTCGGCTGGTGGGGGTTCACGTTCCCGCTGGGTGTGTATTGCCTGGCCACCCTGAAGCTGGCGGCCTGGCTTGAGCTGGGTTTCTTCAGTGTGTTTGGCCAGGCACTGGTGGTAGCGCTGGCGCTGCTCTGGCTGCTGGTGGCCAGCCGTACCCTGCGTGGGGCGTGGCGTGGCGAGCTGTTCGTCTCGCCTTGCATCGCCCGGCAGTAACGGCGGGGATTCAGAGATTGGGCGTGTAGTTGAAGCTGCCTGAGGCCTCTGCGTCGGTGAACGGGGCGATCGGTGCCTTGCGGTTCAGCATGTCATTGACCATCGAGCCCGGTAACATCTGGATGCTGTTGTTGAAGCGCTCCACCTCGCCGTTGAAGATGACGATCGCCGCACCGACGTTTTCCTGTTGTTCGGTGATTTCCCGCATGAAGTTGCCGAGCACCTCGGACGCCTTGAGGTCAGGATAAGCTTCGACGGCAACGCGCAGGCCATTGAGCAGCGAGCGAGTGGCGCTCTCGGCGGCGACCAACGAAGTGCCGTTGGCCGCGCTCGGCAGCTCGGCAATGGCGCTGCGCAGGCGCGTGATCTCGCTCATCAGGTTGTGTTCGTAGTCCTGATAGTGGCTGACATGCGGCTGCAAGCCGTCGAGTACCTTGCTCTTCTGCCGCTCGTAGGTCAGCACGTCGGCCCAGGCCCGTTGCGCACGGTTGTGGCCGCCGATGATCGCGTTGTAATAGCTGATCACGGCCAGCAGGCCCAGAACGGCGACGCTAATGCCGATGATGACGGGTAGATCCATTGTCAGTTTTCCCTCTGAATGGCGGTTGGGGTGGGTGATTCGAAATTGTCGTCATGCTGCTCGGCGAGCACGTGGATCGCTTCCAGCAAGGTAGTCAGCGCGGGCAAGTCGATGCCAGCTTCGATGGCCTTGTAAAAGGCCCCTGGGTTGTTCAAGTCACCCGGCATCTCGAAGTCGATGAGGTTGTCATCGTCGAAGCTGAGGCAGAGCCCGGCGCCGTCGGCGGCGAATTCCAGATTGGGGTTGCGCAGGCGCGCGGTCATGCTCAGCAGGTGCAGTACCGTGACGGGCTTGGCGAACCGGGCGCAGGCCATCGCACTCGTGCCGCTGAGAGTGAGTGTGCTGTTGAAGGCGCTTGAGGTGGTTTCGTAGGTGTGGTCGAGATCGATCTTGGTCTGTTTGTCGCTGCGCACGGCGATACCTTGCACCCACGGGAAATCCACCACCAGGCTGTAGCGCCGATACTGGTCGTAGACGTTTCGGGACCGTGTCACGGTTTCACCCTTGCTGTTTGTCTCGGTATAGGTCTGTGTATGCCTGTCGACGTATTCCAGGTCGACATAGTGGTAAGTGAGGGTGTGCAGAGGGCCTTTGAACGTGCCTTTCAACGCGAGTTGTATCTGGCGACGGTGATTGCCTCGCGCGTAATCACGGAAGGATTGCTGCAACCGGACCAGCAACTGTTCGGGGGACGTGCCGATTTCCCCTAGGCCGTTGGCGAACCTGCTCGAGCGCAGCGCCAGTGCCCTGGACAGTTCGGGCAGCAGGTGGCGGCCGCGAGCGATGTAGGAAAGCGTGCCGGTGACGAAAAGGATGCTTGGCCCCGCGATGATCCAGGCGCAGGTCGACGGTGTGAAACCCCAGGCCTCGGCCAACCAGGTCAGGATTGCCCAGGGCCCCAGGTAGTTGGCCGCCAGGGCGACGATCGCCAGGACCGTGAAGGCTTGGATCGCTTGCCAGTCGGCTTTGTACTCGAACCGCAGCTTGCCCTTGTAGTCAACGAATTTGCCCACGATAGTCAGGAGATCGGCGGTGTTTTTCGCCGATTTCGTGGCTTCGGTGGCGGTGTCGATCATCGCCGCCAACCGCTTGTCTTCATTCATGGTATTTCGATGTCCATTTCCTGGGGGGGCGTCCTGCAGAGAGGCATTCGGTGCGCCTGGTCTCGTTCATGTGCCCTGGATGGGCGGCTGTTTTCGGTGCCTGGCAGTCTGCCATCACCCTGGCTGTCTTTCCAGCGTGCCGGCAAGGTTGCCATGACCAGGCATTCCCGTGCAGATTTGTGGCTTATCACGCTGTACGTGCCTCCAATGACAAAGCCCAACCAGGTACAAGGACGATGAGTCACCCCTCGCAATTCACCCTGCTCGGCAAGCGGCGCTTCCTGCCGTTCTTCATTACCCAGTCGCTGGGCGCCTTCAACGACAACCTGTTCAAGCAGTCGCTGATCCTGGCGATCCTCTACAAGCTGAGCCTGGAAGGCGACCGCTCGATCTGGGTCAACCTCTGCGCCTTGCTGTTCATCCTGCCGTTCTTCCTGTTCTCGGCGCTGGCCGGGCAGTTCGGCGAGAAGTTCGCCAAGGACCGGCTGATCCGTGCGATCAAGCTGGCCGAGATCGTCATCATGGCCATCGGCGCGACCGGTTTCGTCACCCATCACCTGGAACTGATGCTGGTGGCGCTGTTCGCCATGGGTACCCACTCGGCGCTGTTCGGCCCGGTGAAGTACTCGATCCTGCCCCAGGCCCTGCGTGAGGAGGAGCTTGTAGGCGGCAACGGCCTGGTGGAGATGGGTACCTTCCTGGCGATCCTGGCCGGCACCATCGGCGCCGGGATGCTGATGTCCTCCAGCCAGTACGCGGTGCTGGCCGCCGCCGGGGTGGTGGGCACTGCGGTGCTGGGCTACCTGGCCAGCCGCTGGATCCCCCGCGCCGCCGCCGCCGCGCCGCAAATGAAACTGGACTGGAACATCTTCAAGCAGTCCTGGCTGACCCTGCGCCTTGGCCTTGGCCAGACCCCGGCGGTGTCGCGCTCGATCGTCGGCAACTCGTGGTTCTGGTTCGTCGGCGCCATCTACCTCACGCAGATTCCGGCCTATGCCAAGGACTGGCTGCACGGCGACGAGACCGTGGTCACCCTGGTGCTGACCCTGTTCTCGGTGGGCATCGCGGTGGGTTCGCTGCTGTGCGAGCGCCTGAGCGGGAGCAAGGTGGAGATCGGCCTGGTGCCGTTCGGCTCGTTCGGCCTGACTTTGTTCGGCCTGCTCTGGTGGTGGCATTCGGGCGATGTGCCGGTCGGCGTCGTGCCCCATGACTGGCTGGCGTTGCTGGGCATGAGCCAGGCCTGGTGGATCATGCTGTCGATCGTCGGCCTGGGCATCTTCGGCGGTTTCTACATCGTGCCACTGTACGCGCTGATCCAGGCGCGCACCCCGGAAGACCAGCGGGCCCGGGTGATCGCCGCCAACAACATCCTCAACGCGCTGTTCATGGTGGTCTCGGCGATCATCACCATCGCCCTGTTGAGCCTGGCCAAGCTGAGCATCCCGCAGCTGTTCCTGGTGGTGTCGCTGCTCAATATCGCCGTCAACGCCTACATCTTCCGCATCGTGCCGGAATTCACCATGCGCTTCCTGATCTGGCTGCTCAGCCACTCGATGTACCGGGTTGAGCACCGCGAGCTGCAGCGTATTCCCGATGAAGGCGCGGCGCTGCTGGTGTGCAACCATGTGTCGTTCGTCGATGCGCTGCTGATCGGTGGGGCGATCCGCCGGCCGATCCGTTTCGTCATGTACTACAAGATCTACAACCTGCCGGTGCTCAACTTCGTGTTCCGTACCGCCGGCGCCATTCCCATCGCCGGGCGCGGCGAGGACGAGGCCACCTACGAGCGTGCCTTCGCCCGTATCGCCCAGTACCTGGCCGACGGCGAGCTGGTGTGCATCTTCCCCGAAGGCAAGCTGAGTTCGGACGGTGAGATCGATGTGTTCAAGGGCGGGGTGAACCGCATCCTGCAGGAGACGCCGGTGCCGGTGATTCCGCTGGCGTTGCAGGGGCTGTGGGGCAGTTTCTTCAGTCGTGACCCGAACAAGGGCTTCTTCAAGCGCCTGTGGTCGCGGGTGACCCTGGTGGCCGGCGCCGCCATCCCGGTGGAGGCGGCGCAGCCCGAGGCGCTGCGCGAGCAGGTGAGCCTGCTGCGCGGCGACGTTCGCTAAGGGAAACGCAGGGAGGTCAGCTGGCGCTGACCTTCAGGCCGACCAGGCCGGTGATGATCAGGGCGACACTGGCCAGGCGGATCAGCGCCATGGATTCGCCGAACAGGATGATCCCGGCGATCACCGTGCCGACCGCGCCGACGCCGGTCCAGATGGCATAGGCGGTGCCCAGCGGCAGCTCCTTCATGGCCAGGCCCAGCAGGCCAAGGCTGATGACCATGGCGCCGACGGTGAGGATGGTGGGCATGGGGCGGGTGAAGCCGTCGGTGTACTTGAGGCCGACAGCCCAGCCGACTTCGAACAGGCCGGCGAAGAACAGGATGATCCAGGACATGGTGAGTCTCCATCGATTCAATGATGGGGCCGTCCCCGGTATGTTCACGCACAGCGTCGTGAGGCCGTCCTCACAGTGCGCACTATACTGCACATTTGTGGCAGGAGAGGCAAGCGTGGCGGATCAATGGTGCCTGTGCCGGCCTCTTCGCGGGTAAACCCGCTCCCACAGGATCATCACAGCCTTGAAACTGCGCGTTACCTGTGGGAGCGGGTTTACCCGCGAAAGGGCCGGCACAGTCCCTATTAATGTCTGACCGGACCAGGCCGCTTAAGACCAGCTCAGAATCGGCCAGCCATTGGTCTGCGCATGCTCGCGCAGCACCGCGTCCGGGTTCACCACGTGCGGGTGATCCACCTTCAGCAGCAATGGCCGGTCGTTGCGCGAATCCGAGTAGAAACTCGCCCCCTCCAGGTTCTCCCACAAGATCACCACAGCCTTGAAACTGCGCGATACCTGTGGGAGCGGGTTTACCCGCGAAAGGGCCCGCACAGTCTCTGTCAAGGTCTGACCGGACCAGGCCGCTCAAGACCAGCTCAGAATCGGCCAGCCATTGGTCTGCGCATGCTCGCGCAGCACCGAGTCCGGATTCACCACGTGCGGGTGATCGACCTTCAGCAGCAGCGGCAGGTCGTTGCGCGAATCGGAGTAGAAACTCGCCCCCTCCAGGTTCTCCTGTTCCTGGTCCAGCCACTCCAGCAGGCGGGTGATCTTGCCCTCGCGGTAGGTGAGCACGCCGTGGGTCTTGCCGGTATAGACACCGTTGACCGCCTCCAGCTCGATGGCCAGGTATTCGTCCACCCCCAGCCTTGCCGCGATCGGCCCGACCAGGTGGGTGCCGCTGGCCGAGATGATCAGGATCCGGTCACCGCGCTTGCGGTGCTCGGCGATGCAGCGGCAGGCGTCACCGAAAATGATCGGCTCGATCACATCCTCCACCCAGGGCTCGACCAGGTGCTCCACCTCTTCCAGGGTGCGCCCGGCGATGGGCTCCAGGCTGAAGGCCATATAGTCCTCCATCGCCAGGTGGCCCTTGCCGTAGGCTTCCATCAGCTCATGATCGCGCTTGAGGAAAGCCTTGCCGTCGACCCAACCCAGCCGGGCCATCTGCTCGCTCCACAGCGACGCGCAGTCGCCGTGGATCAGGGTTTCGTCAAGATCGAAGATTGCCAGTGCCATGCGTTGTATCTCCTTAGGCCACTTCCCGTAGCGCCGTGGGGTCGATCGACAAGGATACCCGCTGCCCGTCCGCGTGCAGGTCGGCCGCGCAGCGGTTGAGCACGTCCACCACCAGCTCGACGTCGCGCACCCGTACCCGGTAGCGGATGACGTTGCCCAGCAGGCAGTGGCTGCGGATCTCGCCGTCCAGTTCGCCGTTCAGGCCCAGGGTGATGGACTCCGGGCGGATCGCCAGGCGACCGTTGACCGGGCGTTGCAGCAGGCGGCTGGCGCTGTCGGCGTCGAGCAGATTGTAATTGCCGATGAAGCCTGCGGCGAACAGGTCCACGGGCGCGGTGTAGAGGGTCTCGGCATCGCCGCTCTGGACGATGCGGCCCTGGTTCATCAGGACGATGCGGTCCGACATGGTCAGCGCCTCTTCCTGATCGTGGGTGACGAAGATGGTGGTCAGCCCCAGCTCGCGCTGGATGGCGCGAATCTGTTCGCGCAGGTGCTTGCGGATGCGCGCATCCAGCGCCGACAGCGGTTCGTCGAGCAGCAGCAGGCGCGGGCGGGTGACCAGCGAGCGGGCCAGGGCCACACGCTGGCACTGGCCACCGGACAGCTGGTGCGGGTAGCGCCCGGCGAAGCTGCCGAGTTCGACCAGATCGAGTACTTCGCGCACCCGCGCCTGGCTTTCGTCGGCCTTGACCTTCTGCATGCGCAGGCCGAAGGCGACGTTCTGTTCCACGGTCATGTTGGGGAACAGCGCGTAGCTCTGGAACACCATGCCGATGCCGCGCTTCTGCGGGCTCACTGGCACGATGTCCTGGCTGTCGAGGAGGATTCGCCCGCTGTCCACCGGGGTCAGGCCGGCGATGCAGCGCAGCAGCGTGGACTTGCCGCAGCCCGAAGGGCCGAGCAGGGTGACGAACTCGCCGCGCTCGATCTGGCAGTCGATGTTCTCGAACACCGGGCTGCCGGCGTAGCTCTTTTGCAGTTTCTGTACGCTGACGAAGCTCATGTCAGGTCTTGTCCTTGTTCAGGCGGTTGGCAACCCAGGTCAGCACCAGCACGAAGGCGAAGTAGGAGATGACCAGCGCGCTGTTGAAGTGGCCGCTGCTGTTGCGCATGTTGTTCAGGTACACCTGCAGGGTCTCGTAGCGGGTGCCCACCAGCAGGTTGGCGAACACGAACTCGCCGAACAGGAACGAGAACGACAGCAGCAGCGCCACCATCAGGCCCTTGCGCAGGTTCGGCAGCACCACCAGCAGCGCCGCCTTCAGAGGGCTGGCGCCAAGCAACTGGGCGGCGTCCATCAGGTCGCGCAGGTTGATGGCTTGCAGGTTGTTGGTGATCGCCCGGTACATGAACGGCAGGGCGATGGTGAAGTAGCAGCCGATCAGGATCCACGGCGTGCCGACCATGGCCAGCGGCCCGCTGCCATACAGCTGCAGCAGGCCCACCGCCGACACCACCGGCGGCACCGCGAAGGGCAGCAGGATCAGCACGTTCATCAGCGCGTCGAGTTTCGGGAAGTGGTAGTGCACCACGAACAGGAGCGGCAGGATCAGCACCACCGAAAGCACCAGCGCACCCACGCACACCAGCAATGACTGGCCGAAGGCGGCGAGAAAGCGCGGCTCGCTCCACAGCGCCAGGTACCACTTGAAGGTCAGCCCGCTGGGCAGCAGGGTCGCCGACCAGCTGGTGGCCAGCGAGTAGAGCAGGGTGCCGGCCAGCGGCAGTAGCAGGATGAGGAACAGCAGATACACCACCACGCGGTGGTAGAGTCCGCCGGCGTTGTTCTCAGCGCGCATGGTAGCTCCTCTTGAGCAGCCATTGATGGACCACCGTGACCACCGTCATCAGGCCCACCAGCACCATCGCCAGGGCGCTGGCCAGGTTCGGGTCGAGGCTGATGTCGCCGGCCACCAGCCCGGCGATGCGGATCGGCAGCACGTTGAAGTTGCCGGTGGTCAGGGCGTAGACGGTGGCGTAGGCGCCCAGGGCGTTGGCCAGCAGGATGACGAAGGTGCCGAGCAGCGCCGGGGTCAGCACCGGCAGGCCGATATGCCGCCAGAACTGCCAGTGGCTGGCGCCGAGCAGTGCGGCGGATTCGCGCCAGTCCTCGCGCAGGGCGTCGAAGGCCGGGTAGAGCAGCAACACGCCCAGGGGGATCTGGAAGTAGGTGTACACCAGGATCAGGCCGGTCTTGGAGTAGATGCTGAAGTCGCCGAGCAGGCCCATCTGCTTGAGCAGCAGCGTCAGTGCACCGTTAAAGCCGAGCAGGATGATGAAGGCGAACGCCAGGGGCACGCCGGCGAAGTTGCTGGTCATGTTGGCGAAGGCGCTGACGAAGTCGCGCAGCTTCGAGTCGACCCGGCGCAGCGAATAGGCGCCCAGGGTGGCGATGACGATGCCGAACAGGCTCGACCAGAAGCTGATCTCCAGGCTGCGTTGCAGCGCCTGCAGGTAGAACTTCGAGGCGAAGATCTTGCTGAAATTGGCCAGGCCCCAGCCGCTCTCGCTCTGCAGGCTGTTGAGGGCGACCCAGGCCAGCGGCGCGACCTGGAAGATGATGAAGAACACGGCGAACGGCAGCAGGCAGAGCAGGGCCAGGTAGCGGCCGCGATGGCTTGCATTCACTTGAGCAGCTCCCGGCAGACCGGTTTGTCGTGGGCGGCGCCAAGCAGTTCGCAGATCGTGCCGCACAGTTCGGTCTGCAACGGCTTGGCCGCGGGATCGAGGCTGAACGCCTCGCCGAACACGAACAGCGGCACCTCGCGCTCCTCGGCCAGCAGGCCGTTGTGCGAGCGGTCGTTGTTCATGCCGTGGTCGGCGGTGACCAGCACCTGGTAGCCCTCCTCGAGCCAGCGTGGCAGGTAGTCGGCCAGGAGGATGTCGGCGCTGCGCGCGGCATTGCGGTATTGGCTGCTGTCCAGGCCGTGGCGGTGGCCGGCGTCGTCGATGTTCATCGGGTGCACCAGCAGGAAGTTCGGGGCGTGGCGGCGGCGCAGGTACTCGGCGTCGGCCAGCAGGTGCGAATCGGGGTAATGGTCGGCGTAGTAGAACAGGCCGTGCTGGATCGGCAGCTTCGGCGCGTGGGTATGGCGGTCGCGCAGCGGGTCGAAGGGCGAGCGGTTGTACAGCTCGCTCATCCAGTGATAGGCCGCGGCGGCAGTGCCCAGGCCAGCCTCGCGGGCGTAGTGGAACACGCTGCGCTGGTTGGACAGGCGGTTGACGTTGTTGTGCACGATGCCGCTGTCGATCGGCGGCACGCCGGTGAGGATGCATTCGTACAGCGGTCGCGACAGTGACGGCAGTTCGCATTCAAGCCGGTACAGCGCGGCGCGGTCGGCCTCGACGTAGGCGTGCAGGTGGCCCATGGCATGGTGCGCGACCTGGTGGTTGAGGCCGTCGAGCAGGACCAGGATGACGTTGTGTTGCATGGTGGCTCCAGTCATATACCGCGTTGCCTTCTTCGCGGGTAAACCTGCTCCCACAGGAAGTGATGCTGTCCTCAAGGTCAGCACGGCACCTGTGGGAGCGGGTTTACCCGCGAAAGGGCCGGTTCAGGCGCTAGACAACTCGCCCCTTACTCCATCTCGATGATCACCTGCTCCTGCCATTTCTGCGGCAGGGCCTTGGAGGTCGTTTCCCAGACTGCGGCGTCTTTGATCGGCTGGGCGGCCTTGTACTGTTCGTTGGGCAGCAGCTTGGCCTGCACGTCCGCTGGCAGCTTCAGGTGCTCGGCACGGATCGGCCGGGCGTGGCCGATGGCCAGGTTGGTCTGCCCGGCGTCGCTGAAGATGTACTCACGCGCAAGCTTGGCTGCGTTCGGGTGCTTGGCATACTTGTTGATGATGGTGGTGTAACCGGAAATCACCGAACCATCGGACGGGATCAGCACTTCGAAGCGCTTGGGGTCGATCTGCTCGCGGTAGCTCAGGCCGTTGAAGTCCCACACCACGCCCACTTCCACCTCGCCCTTCTCCAGGGTCTGGATGGTCGGGTTGGCCAGCGACAGGCGCTTCTGTTGGGCCAGCTTGGTGAACAGCTGCAGGCCCGGCTCGATGTTGCTTTCGTCGCCCTTGTAGGCGATGGCGGCGGCGAGCACGCCGTTGGCGGCCTGGGCGGCGGTGCCGACGTCACCGATGGCGACCTTGTACTTGCCCTTTTCCAGGTCGTGCCAACTGGTGGGGCGTTCGCCTTCCTTGACCAGGTCCTTGTTGATGATGAAGGCGATGGTGCCGGTGTAGGCCAGCGCCCAGTGGCCGTCCTGGTCCTTGGCCCACTCCGGCACCTGGTCCCAGGTGCTCGGCTTGTAGGCCTGGGTGACGCCCTTGGCGACCGCGATCGGGCCGAAGGCGGCGCCGACGTCGCCGATATCGGCGCTGGCGTTGTCCTTCTCGGCGTCGAACTTGGCGATCTCCTGGGCCGAGCTCATGTCGGTGTCGCTGTGCTTGAGGCCGTACTTCTTGGCCAGGTCTTCCCAGGTGCCTTTCCAGTTGGCCCAGGCATCGGGCATGCCCACGCTGTTGACGGTGCCTTCCTTGCGGGCGGCGTCTTCAAGGGCCTTGAGGTCCTGGGCCATGGCCGAGGTGCAAAAAGCGATGGCCGAACCGAGCAGTGACGCCATGAACAACTTTTTCATCCGAAGCTCCTTTGGTGGGTGCCTTGCATTCGTTGTTATGAACAGAAGCGGTGCTTGCGAACCCTTGGTCTAGGTCAGCAAACCTTGAGCCAAGGTAGGCCTGTTGCGTGACAGTTTGATGTAAGGAGAGGGCGCGGGTGGCAGGCCGATGGCTCTGGGAATACAGCGTAGACCACATCGAAAGCCTTGAATCGCGTGGCCTGGCTCGGATCTGGCAAGTCCCTGGGCGAGGCTTTGTCACAGGATGTTCATCAGCCATGCCTAGGCTTGTAGCCATCGCCACATGCCCTGTTATGGGGCTGGACTAGTCCAGATAGGTAACCTTTGATGCAAGCGACGCCACCGCGCGCGGTAACAGCCATCTGCCATGCCCTGCAGGAGCAGATCGAACACGGCCTGCTGGCCCCCGGCGGCAAGCTGCCGGCCGAGCGCAGGCTCAGCGAAGTGTTCGACACCACGCGCATCACCCTGCGCGAGGCGCTGGTGCAGCTGGAGGCCCAGGGGCTGATCTACCGCGAGGAGCGCCGTGGCTGGTTCGTCGCGCCCGAGCGGCTGACCTACGACCTGATCGAGCGCAGCCACTTCCATGCGATGGTTCGCGACCAGGGGCGGGTGCCGAGCACCGAGTTGCTGTCGGCGCGCCTGCAGCCGGCGTCGGCGGCGATCTGCGCGCGCCTGCGCCTGCCGGCGTTGTCCAGCGTGGTGCGGATCTGCCGTTTGCGGCGCATTGACGGCAGGGCGGTGCTGTATGCCGAGCACTACCTCAACCCGCGCTACTTCCCGAAGATTCTTGAGCTGGACCTGGCCCGGTCGCTGACCGAGATCTATGCGCGGGAGTACGCCATTCACTATGGGCAGGTGTGCTTCGAGATCCTGCCGACCGCGTTGCCGGTGGCGGCGGCGGGGGCGTTGAAGGTTTCGGCGGGCAGTCCGGGCTTGCATATCACCCGGGTCAACAGCGACCAGCATGGGCATCTGATTGACTGTGACCTGGA
This sequence comes from Pseudomonas sp. TE31087, assembly GCF_057284075.1. Lineage (NCBI taxonomy): Bacteria > Pseudomonadati > Pseudomonadota > Gammaproteobacteria > Pseudomonadales > Pseudomonadaceae > Pseudomonas > Pseudomonas sp. TE31087. The sequence continues at coordinate 2,764,501 of NZ_JBXVNN010000001.1, read as the reverse complement.
ATATTGGCGCCACGATGCGATCCGCATCCGTGCCCAGGCGGGATAAGGTGTTGGATTCTTCGCGGGTAAACCCGCTCCCACAGGGACCCCACAATTTTCGAATGTGTGGCAATCCTGTGGGAGCGGGTTTACCCGCGAAAGGGCCCTAACTGGAGGACCCGGTTTCCGCCATCTGGCCCCCTCCGGCCGTCACCACCTGCACCGACAACCGCGGCGTCGCCAGGTCCAGCCCCGCCTCGTCCAGCTGGCGCTTCAACGCCAGGTTGAACGCCCGCGACACCTCCCACTGCTTGATCGGCGCAGTCTTGAACCGCGCCCGCAGGATCGCCGAACCCGACTCGAAACTCTCCACCCCCTGCAGCTCCAGCGGCGACCAGATGTTGCGGCGCATCAGCGGGTCGTTGCGCAACTTCTGCCCCACTTCGCGGATCAGCGTGATGGCCTGGTCGATGTTCATGCTGTGCGGAATGGCCACGCGGAAGATCGCATAGCCGAACTCCCGCGAGTAGTTCTTGATGCTCTTGATCTCGCTGAACGGGATGGTGTGCACGATGCCGTCGATGTCCCGCAGGCGCACGGTGCGGATGGTCAGGCCCTCGACCGTGCCCAGGTGGCCGCCGACGTCGACGTAGTCGTCGATCGCCAGCGAGTCCTCGATGATGATGAACAGCCCGGTGATCAGGTCGGCCACCAGCGACTGGGCGCCGAAACCGATGGCCAGGCCGATGACGCCGGCACCGGCCAGCAGCGGGGTGACGTTCATGCCCATGTTGGCCAGGGCGACGATCACCGCGATGATGAAGATCACCACGAACATCACGTTGCGGATCAGCGGCATCATGGTCTGCGCCCGGGCGTTGGCCAGGCCCCGGCGCGAGCGCACCAGGGCATGGTGCACGGCGGTGTCGGCGAGGATCCACACCAGCCAGGCGACGATCAGCGTGCCGGCCAGGCCCAGCAGGCGCAGGCTGACCTCATGGCCGTCGCCTTCGGCGAAGCTGATCATCGAGCGACCCCACACACGCAGGCCCAGTTCGATGAACACCAGCCAGTTGAACAGGTGCACCAACACGTAGCCGAAGTTGCGCAGGCGTTCGGTGTAGACCGCCTGGCGCTTGTTGGCGCGCCTGGGCTTGGCGGCGTGGCGTCGGACCAGGCCGTTGAGCACCATGCACACCACCACCAGCACCGTGCACATCAGCGATTGGCGCAGGGCGGTGCTGGTGTCGCCGGCGGAGACGAAGGTGGCGAACAGCGAGATCGCCACCAGGATCAGCGCCGGGACGTACCAGAAACTGCCGAGCAGCTCGATGGTGTCGCTCAGGGTGCGCCGGGTCAGGCGGCGGGACAGGGGCTGGTTGCGGATCAGGTGGGCGATCGGGCGGCGAAAGCGCAGGATGAACAGCCCGGTGCACAGCGCGGCGACGACATTGGCCAGGGTGGCCAGGGCGTGGGCCAGGTGGCTGCCCAGCGCGGTGGTCAGGCGCGGGTCGCTCATCGCCTCGCCGAACGCGGCGAAGCTGCCGATCAGCCACAGCGGGCGAAACGCCTGGTGGCGCAGGATATGCAGGGCGCGGTGACGGTGTGGGCCGTCGAGCAGCGAGAAGGCGATCACGCAGATCGCCGAGAACAGCGTGCCGACCACCAGCGCGTAGGCCAGCACCATGGCCATCGACTTGCCCAGCGAGGAGGGCAGGGCGAAGCTCAGGTACACGGTGAACACCAGCGCCACCAGCCACGGCCCCAGCTTGCGCAGGGCGAAGCGCACCAGGTCCCAGGTGCGCGGGTGCTGGGGCAATTCTTCGGTCAGGCCGAAGCGCAGGCGCACGCGGTGGCCGATCCAGTTGAAGGTGTAGGCCAACAGGCTCCAGACCAGGATCACCCCGGCAAAGCCGAACAGGATCGCCGGCCACTGGTGCACCGGCACCACCAGCGCGGCCAGCTCGTCCTGCGCCTGGTCGATTTCCAGCGACCAGCGCTTGAACGGGCTGGCATCGCCGCTGAACTGCTGCTCGAAATCGTGCAGGGCGCCGCCGATCAGCCCGAGCACGCCCTGCTCGACGGTGGGTTGCGATTGTTTGGTGGCGTCGCGCAGCTTCTTCAGGTCGGCCAGCAGCTTGGTCCGTTGCTGGTCGTTCTCCAGGTTCTTGATCACCTCGTCCAGCGACTTGCCCAGCGGTTCGCTGGCTTCGGGCTGGGCGGGTGTGCTGGAGCCGAGCAGGCCGGGCAGGCCGGCGGCGTGCGCCGGGGTGACGAACAGCAGGAACAGCAGCGTGATGCAACGCAGGAGGGCTGGCACCGGAAACTCTACCTCAGGTCAAACGTTTGCCCGAGTGTAGTGGTTTACGACGGCAGTTTCTCGAGGATCTTCCAGCAGGTGAGGCCGAAGATGCCGAGGGTGCCGATCCACATCATCAGCACGCCGACATTGCGCTCGCGCAGGCTGAAGCCGATGGTCAGCAGCATCAGGAACAGGAACACCGGCACGAAGAGGGAGAGGAAGGGGGATGACATGGACGGCAATCCTTTTGCTGTGGGGCATGTCTTAAGCATAGCGGGTTGCGCGCGGAGGGCGTTGATCCGGGACAGTTGCGTCGCCTGTGCCGGCCTCTTCGCGGGTGAATCGCATCGGCGCGCCGCCACTCCCACAGGAATATCACTGGGCTCAATAACAGTGATATCCCTGTGGGAGTGGCGGTGCGCCGATGCGATTTACCCGCGAAGAAGGCGACTCGGTCTCAGGGCAGTTCGCGACTGCGGTAGAACGCGCTGAGCACCTTCACCAGGTGTGCCAGGTCATGGCTGCCGCACAGCTCGCGGATCGAGTGCATGGCGAAGGTCGGCAGGCCGATGTCGACCGTGCGCACGCCCAGGTGGCTGGCGGTGATCGGGCCTATGGTCGAGCCGCAGCCCATGTCGCTGCGCACCACGAAGCTCTGCACCGGTACTTCCTCGGCCATGCACAGGTGGCGGAAGAAACCGGCGGTTTCGCTGTTGGTGGCGTAGCGCTGGTTGTTGTTGACCTTGATCACGGGGCCGGCGTTGAGCTTGGGGCCGTGGTTGCCGTCGTGCTTGTCGGCGTAGTTGGGGTGCACGCCGTGGGCGTTGTCGGCCGAGACCATCAGCGAGCGCTGGATGGTGCGCACGTATTCGTCGCCCTCGGGCAGCAGGCGCTGCAGGGTCTGCTCGAGCATCGGGCCGTCGGCGCCGCAGGCCGAGCACGAGCCGACTTCCTCGTGGTCGTTGCACACCAGCACGCAGGTCTCGTCGCTGTCGGCACCCAGCAATGCCTGCAGGCCGGCATAGCATGACAGCAGGTTGTCCAGGCGGGCGGCGGCGATGAAATCGCCGTTCAGGCCGATCAGCGCGGCGTCCTGGGTGTCGTAGAAGCTCAGCTCGTAGTCCAGCACCACGTCGGCATTGAGGTCGTGCTCGCGGGCCAGCTGCTCGGTGAGCAGGGCGCGGAAGTCGATGCGCTCGTCGCCGGCCACCTGGGCCAGGATCGGCGGCAGCTCGGTCTGCGGGTTGATCTGCCAGCCTTCGTTGGCGGTGCGGTTGAGGTGGATCGCCAGGTTCGGGATCACCGCGATCGGCAGCTTGAAGTCGATCAGCTGGCTCTCGACCTTGCCGTCACGGCGGAAGGTGACCCGCCCGGCCAGCGACAGGTCGCGGTCGAACCAGGGCGCGAGCAGGGCGCCGCCGTACACTTCCACGCCCAGTTGCAGGAAGCCCTGGCGTTGCAGCTCGGGCTGCGGCTTGACCCGCAGGCACGGGCTGTCGGTGTGGGCGCCGACCATGCGGATGCCGCCCAGCAGCGGCGAGAGCTTGCCGAGCTTGATGGCGATGATCGAGGAATCGTTGCGGGTCACGTAGTAGCGACCACCGGGCACGGTGGCCCAGCTGTCGCGTTCGTCCAGGCGCTGGTAACCGGCGGCCTCGAGGCGCTGCGCGAGGCTGGCGGTGGCATGGAAGGGCGTCGGGGAGGCCTTGAGGAATTCGATCAGGCCGGCGTTCAGGGCATCGCGCATAAGTCACTCCAGACAGCAGTGGCGCGAGTTTAGCGTAAATACTCGAAAATTTGTGTCGGCCTCTTCGCGGGCAAGCCCGCTCCCACAGGGACCGCGCAGATTTCAAGTTAGGCACTCTCCTGTGGGAACGGGTTTACCCGCGAAGAATCCAGCATCGATGGATCAGAACGGCGCCGGGCACTCGAATTTCAGGCGTTCGCCAGACACCGGATGGGTAAAGCTCAGCATCGACGCATGCAGGCACAGCCGCTCATGGGCCGCCAGCGCCTCGGGGTTGGCGTACAGCCGGTCGCCCAGCAGCGGGTGGCCGATCGACAGCATGTGCACGCGCAACTGGTGCGAGCGTCCGGTGATCGGTGTCAGCTCGACCCGGCAATGATCGCCACAGCGCTCGACGATGCGCCAGAAGGTCAGGGCGTGCTTGCCCTGTTCATGGTCGACCACATGACGCGGCTTGGTCGGCGGGTCGTAGCGCAGCGGCAGGTCGATGCTGCCGCTGTCCAGGGTCGGTTGGCCCCAGCACAGCGCGGTATAGGCCTTTTCCGTCTCGCGGTCGTGGAACTGGCGCGACAGCTCGCGGTGGCTGTCGGCGTCGCGGGCGAGCAGGATGATCCCCGAGGTTTCCCAGTCCAGGCGGTGGACGATCAGGGCATCCGGGTAGCCGTTTTCCTGCAGGCGGGTGATCAGGCAGTCCTTGTTGTCCTCGGCGCGGCCCGGCACCGACAACAGCAGGGTCGGCTTGTTGATCACCAGGATGGCGGCGTCTTCGTGAAGGATCTGGATGTTCGACAGCGGCATTGCAGGTTCTCTATAGACAATCGGGGCCGCTTTGCGGCCCTTTCGCGGCACAAGGCCGCTCCTACAGGGGGGGCAGGGCCTGTGTAGGAGCGGCCTTGTGCCGCGAAAGGGCTGCAAGGCAGCCCCAGGATCAGCCGGAAGTGCTTGAATCAGCGATCAGGCAAAGTGATGTTCAGTTCCAGAATCGAGCAACTGCCCTGATTTTCCAGCTCGATCTGCACGTCATCGTTGCCGATATTGACGTACTTGCGGATCACCTCGACCAGCTCCTTCTGCAAGGCTGGCAGGTAGTCCGGGGTGCTGCGCTGGCCACGCTCGTGCGCCACGATGATCTGTAGACGCTCTTTCGCTACCGACGCGCTGCTCTGTTTCTGTCTGCCACGAAAGAAGTCAAAAAGGTTCATGGTTTATTTGCCTCCAAACAGGCGCGCGAAGAATCCTTGCTTCGGCACTTCGATGAACCGCAGCGGCTTTGGCTTGCCCAGCAGGCGGTCGACGGTGTCGCTGTAGGCCTGGCCGGCATCGCTCTGGTCGTCAAGGATGACCGGGATGCCCTGGTTGGAGGCCTTGAGTACGGCTTGGGATTCGGGAATCACACCCAGCAATTCGACCGAGAGGATTTCCTTGACGTCTTCGACGCCAAGCATTTCGCCTTTCTCGACGCGCTCCGGGTGATAGCGGGTGATCAGCAGGTGTTCCTTGATCGGGTCGTCACCTTGCTCGGCACGGCGCGACTTGCTGGACAGCAGGCCGATCATGCGGTCGGAGTCACGCACCGACGAGACTTCCGGGTTGGTCACGACAATGGCTTCGTCGGCGAAGTACATCGCCAGGTGAGCACCTTTTTCGATACCGGCCGGCGAGTCGCAGACCACGAACTCGAACTGCTCCTTGAGCTCCATCAGGACCTTTTCGACGCCTTCCTTGGTCAGGGCGTCCTTGTCGCGGGTCTGGCTGGCGGCCAGGACGAACAGGTTCTCGAGGCGCTTGTCCTTGATCAGGGCCTGTTGCAGGTTGGCTTCGCCATTGACCACGTTGACGAAGTCGTACACCACGCGGCGTTCGCAGCCCATGATCAGGTCGAGGTTACGCAGGCCGACGTCGAAGTCGACGATGACAGTCTTGTGCCCGCGCAGCGCGAGGCCGGTACCGATAGCGGCGCTGGTGGTGGTCTTGCCCACACCCCCCTTGCCGGAAGTAACCACGAGAATCTTGGCCAAGGTGTTTCACCCCTAAATAATCGGGACAGGCGTCCCTGCAAATACAAAAAACGGCAACTGGAAAAAAGTTGCGCTAAAAATGCCGGCAAGTATCCGTTAAAGACGGGTGATGTTCAACACGTCGCCGGACAGGCTGACCTGCACGCCCGATCCCCACAGCGGGTCGCGGCGCAGGTCTTCGCAGACTTTGTACTGGCCGGCGATCGAGACCATTTCCGCGGTCATCTGCAGGCAGAAGATGCGCGCCTTGGTATTGCCTTTGATACCCGCCAAGGCACGGCCGCGCATGGCGCCGTACACATGGATGTTGCCATCGGCGAGAAGTTCCGCGCCGGGGCTGACGGAGCCCGTGACCACGAGGTCGCCGCCCTGGGCGTAGATCTGCTGGCCGCCGCGCACGGTCGAGGTGATGATCCGCGTCGGGCGTACCTCGGGTTCGGCCGGTGCCGCTGGTGGAGCGGGTGCAGGCTCGGGCGTCTTCACTTCCGGCTCGGGTTCCAGCGGGCGTTCGCGGGCCCCGGACGGCGGCAGCACCGGCAGGTCGATGGCGATCGCCGCGGCGATGTCCTCGATGCGGCTGGCACGGATCGCCAGGGTGCGCAGGCCATGATGACGGCAGATGCGCATCAGCCCGGGCAGGTCGATGGCGCCCGAGTCATGGGGCAGCTTGTCCAGGGCCAGCACCAGCGGGGTGTTGCTGAAGAAATTCGGCGCCTGCGCCACCTTCGCCGCCAGCTGGCGGTCGAGGGATTCGAGGTCGTTGCGCGCAAGTTCCAGCACGGTGATGGCAAGCATGCTGCCCTTGAGCTGGAACACGGGGGCGTTGTCGGGTGTCTGGTTGGGGCTCATGGTCTGCATAGACGGCTTGTTGCGAAAAAAGTGCCCTGACTTATAGCGATAAGACCGATTGCCCGCAACCGATGTAGAATGCCGGGCTCATGTCTTGCCGGAAGCTTCAATGGAACGCCCGCGTTTTCGATCCTCTTTCCTCCACCCGCGATTCTGGGGCCTGTGGCTGGGCCTGGGCCTGCTGTGGCTGGTCGCCCAGCTGCCGTACCGCGCCCTGCTGGGGCTGGGTCGCGCCCTGGGCGCGGTGATGTACCGGGTGGCCGGCGAGCGCCGGCGCATTGCCGCGCGCAATCTCGAACTGTGTTTCCCCGAACTGTCCGGCGACGAACGGCAACGCCTGCTCAAGGAAAACTTCGCCTCCACCGGCATCGCCTTCTTCGAGATGGCCATGAGCTGGTGGTGGCCAAAGGCCCGTCTTGCACGCCTGGCCCACATCGAGGGCATCGAGCACCTGCAGGCCGCCCAGCGCGAAGGCGAGGGCGCCATCCTCATGGCCGTGCACTTCACCACCCTGGAGATCGGCGCCGCGCTGCTGGGCCAGGCCCACACCATCGACGGCATGTACCGCGAGCATGGCAACCCGGTGTTCGACTTCATCCAGCGCCGTGGCCGCGAGCGCCACAACCTCGATTCGCTGGCCGTGGAGCGTGATGACGTGCGCGGCATGCTCAAGCTGCTGCGCAAGGGCCGGGCGATCTGGTACGCGCCGGACCAGGACTATGGCGCCAAGCAGAGCATCTTCGTGCCGCTGTTCGGTATCCCCGCAGCCACCGTCACGGCCACCACCAAGTTCGCCCGGCTGGGCAAGGCCCGGGTGATTCCGTTTACCCAGCGACGGCTTGAGGACGGCAGCGGCTATCGTCTGGTGGTGCACCCGCCGCTCGAGGACTTCCCCGGCGAAACCGAGGAAGCCGACTGCCTGCGTATCAACCAGTGGGTCGAGGGCGTGCTGCGCGCGTGTCCCGAGCAGTACCTGTGGGCGCACCGGCGCTTCAAGTCGCGGCCCGAGGGCGAGCCACGGCTGTACGACAAGAAGAAACGCTGACTGTTGTGAGAGCAGGCCCGGCCTCTTCGCGGGTAAACCCGCTCCCACAGAGGCTGGGCAAGCGCTGAGCTTGATGCTGTGCCTGTGAGAGATGAGCAACGGCGGTATGACAAGAAGAAGGGCTGGCTGTTGCTATAGCAGGGCCGGCCTCTTCGCGGGCAAGCCCGCTCCCACAGGGGGTATGTATATGCTAAGGCCGGCACTGTACCTGTGGGAGCGGGTTTACCCGCGAAGAGGCCAGACCTGTCAACCATGATCCAGGAAGGAAGCATGTCCCCAACCACCGGCCTGATCCTCTCCGGCGGCGGCGCCCGCGCCGCCTACCAGGTTGGCGTGCTGGCCGGCATCGCCGAGCTGCTGCCCCCTGGGGCGGCGAACCCCTTTCCGGTGATCGTCGGCACCTCCGCCGGCGCCATCAACGCCGTCAAGCTGGCCAGCGGCGCCACCCGCTTCGCCGAATCGGTGCAGCACCTGACCGCCTTCTGGCAGAACTTCCGCAGCCACCTGGTGCTGCGCAGCGACTGGCCCGGGGTGATCCGCCAGGCCAGCCGTTTCGTCGGCCACAGCCTGCTGGGGCTCGGCGGCCAGGTGCCGGTGGCGCTGCTCGACAGCCGCCCGCTGCGCCGTCTGCTGCATGAGCACCTGGACCTGGATGGCATCGCCCACTCCCTGGCGGCCAATCAGCTGCGCGCCATCGCCGTGACCGCGTTCGGCTACGAGTCCGGCCAGGCGGTGACCTTCTACCAGGGCCGCGACACCATCGAACCCTGGCTGCGCCACCGGCGCATCGGCATGCCCACGCCGCTGACCATCGACCACCTGCTGGCCAGCTCGGCGATCCCGCTGCTGTTCGCGCCAGTGCGCCTGGGCGATGAGTTCTTCGGCGACGGCGCGGTGCGCCAGTCGGCGCCGATCAGCCCGGCGCTGCACCTGGGCGCCAGCCGCGTGCTGGTGGTCGGCGTCAGTGGCAACCCCCAGCGCCCGGCGCCGCCCTTGCCGACCCAGCGCGTGTTCAGCGGCCAGCAGCCAAGCCTGGCGCAGATCGGCGGGCACATGCTCAACAGCACCTTCATCGACAGCCTCGAGGACGATATCGAGCTGCTGCAGCGGCTCAACCATCTGAGCCACCTGATGCCGGCGCACCTGGACGCCCGGCGCCTGGGGCTGGCGCCGATCGAGGTGCTGGTGGTAGCGCCCAGCCAGCCGCTGGACGAGATCGCCGCCCGTCATCGGCGCGAGCTGCCGGCGGCGCTGAGGCTGTTCCTGCGTGGGCCTGGCGCTACCAAGACCAGCGGCGCGGGGGTGCTGAGCTACCTGCTGTTCGAGGCGAGCTATTGCAGCGAGCTGATCGAACTGGGGCGCAAGGATGCATTGGCCAAGAAGCGGGAGTTGTGTCAGTTCCTGGGATTGCCCCCCTGACCCTGTAGGAGCGGCCTTGCGCCGCGAAAGGGCTGCAGAGCAGCCCCAGGATGTGTGCCCATCTCAAGATTGCCGGGGCCGCTTTGCGGCCCTTTCGCGGCGCAAGGCCGCTCCTACAGGGGATCGGGGTTGCCGTTATTCAGCAATCTGCAACTTGCGCGCCTGGGTATACACGTAACGCAGCTTCTCGTACTCGAACGGCGAGTTGGTCTGCCCGTAGCGGAAGTTGGTGGTGTAGCGCTTGTCCACCGCCCGCAGCACAGTGAGTTCCGGGTGGTCGCTGGCGGTGTCGGGCACGTTCAGGTAGTTGATCTCCTTCTCTCCCACATAATCGACCACCAGCCCGGTGGTGTCGCGCAGGTTCGACGGCCCGAGGATCGGCAGCATCAGGTACGGCCCGTCCGGCACCCCATAGAAGCCCAGGGTCTGGCCGAAGTCCTCGCTCTGGCGGGGCAGGCCCATCTTGGTCGCCGGGTCCCACAGGCCGCCAACACCGATGATGGTGTTGAACATCAGCCGCGCGGTAATTTCCGCCGAGCGCTTGGGCTTGAGCTGCAGCACGCTGTTGAACAGGTTGGGCACATCACCCAGGTTGTTGAAGAAGTTGCTCACCCCGGTGCGCACGAAGCCTGGGGTGACATAGCGGTAGCCATCGACCACCGGCAGGAACACCCACTGGTCGAAGCGGTAGTTGAAGTGGTAGATGCGCCGGTTCAGCGATTCCAGCGGGTCGTAGATGTTCAGCGCGGCGAGGGTCGAGCGTTCGAACTCGCGCTGGTCCAGGCCGGGGTTGAACTTGAGCTCGCGCAGCGGATCGACGAAACCGTCGGCCTCCACGGTGAGGGTTTCGGTCTTGTCGGCCTCGACCACGCTGGCACGCGGCGCGACTTCCTCGGCCAGGGCGCAGCCGCTGGCGAGCAGGGCGGTGACGAGCAGCAGTCTGTTAACCACGGAAGAACTCCAGCATGGCGTCGCTGTTGACGCGGTAGTTGAGGTTGCCGCAATGGCCGCCATGGGGGTAGAGCGTAAGGCGTTCGCCGAACACCCGGCGCAGGAAACCGATGTCGCCGGGGCCGAGGATCACATCGTCGGCATTGTGCATCACGGCGATCTTGGGGCTGGCGCGCAGGTAGTCCTCCAGTGCGTACAGGCTCACCTGGTCGACCAGTTGCAGCAGGCTGTTGCCGTCGGTGCGCGCTCGCCACATGGGGATTACCTGCTCGGTCAGGTAGCAGTCGAAGTCGCATTGCAGGGCCCGTTTGAAGAACGGCTCCAGGCTGCTGCCCTCGGTGATCGGGAATTTCGGCGGGATGATCAGGCCGCGGCGGTTGATCAGGTCGGAGGTGAAGGCGATGTCGGCGGCCGAGAAGCGGAACGAGGTGCCGATGAGCATGGCCATCTGTTCATTGGACAGGTGCTGGCGCGACTTCTGGAAGTCGTACAGCAGCGCTTCGTTGAGGTCGATGTAGCCCTTGTCCTGGAAATATCGGGTGAGTTTCTCCAGCATCAACTCGTAGAACGTGGTGCTGCGGTCGATGCCCTTGACCCGGGTCTGCACCAGCTTGTCCAGGTTGCTGATCGAGGTGTACAGGTTGACCGGTGGGTTGAGCAGCAGTACGCGCTTGAAGTTGAAGCTCTGGCGGGTCTCGTCGAGCTTGCTGACGAACGCCGCGTCCAGCGCCCCGAGGCTGTAGCCGGTGAGGTAGTACTCGCTGACCGGCAGGTGTGCCTGCTGGGCGCGCACCGCCTGCATGACCCGGTACAGGTCCTTGGCATCCTCGCTGGTCACCCCGGGGGTAGCGAAGCGCGAGGCGGCGCTCATGAAGTCCCAGCTGGTCGGCGACGACAGCTGCACCACGTGGTAGCCGGCCTGGTAGAACAGCTTCTTCAGGTACTCGTTGATGCTGCTGGAATAGGGCGCGCCGGTACCGGCGATCAGGAAGATCAATGGCGCTTCGTGGTCCTGCCTGGCCAGGCGATAGCGCAGTTTTTTCACCGACCAGAAGTTATCGGGCAGGGTGAACTCGCGCTCCGGGCGCAGGGTGAGGCTGTAGTCGGCCTGGTCGATGTCGTCGTCGCTGGGCAGCGTCGGGCGCTGTTCCGGCGGCGTGGTGGCGATGGTCGCCTCGAACGGGTTGGTCAACGGATAGCCGTAGCTCGCCGCGTCGATATCCCGCGCCGAAGCGGCCGCAGCCATGAGCAGGCCACCCAGCAGGGCGGCGAGGCGCAAAGATCGAAGCATGTAGTCCCCCAAGGAAAACGCAAGGTCGTGCAGTACGCAGGCTAGTGTCCTGTCTCGGAAATACGTTCTCTTTTGACGAGTGGCTTGGGTGTTCGGCCAAGGCGCCGCGACGAGTCATAGCAGGGCTATGGCGAGGAGTGGCAACGCCGGCCGGGCGCCCAAGACGCCGTCAAAAGTGAACAGCTTATTTCCGAGACAGGACACTAAGACCACGGCATGTCGGACAAAGTTGCCCGTTGCCCTGTCGTTCGTTGCACAAGATGTTGCCGCGCCGGACAACGTTTGTCTTGTGCAACATAGCTGCCGGGCCATGATTTTGCCTTGTCGCGGCCCCTGGGCGATCATGCAACGTTTCGATTACCGCTATTGGAGATCCGCATGGCGCGTTGGTGGCCGGTCGTTGCCCTGTTGCTGTTCCTGCCGCTGTGGCTCGCGGCCAGTTATGGCGTGCGCTATGGGCTGATGGAGGATGCTCGGTGGGTCGGGCTGTGCAGCGTGCCGGGAGAGGTCTGGCAATGCCAGGTGCGTTCGCTGCTGGGGCTGGGGATACATTTCCAGATAATTGCCTGGGGGGCATTGGGGTTGGCGTTGCTCTGCCAACTGGTGCCTGGCCGAGGTGGGTGGTGGCTGGCGGCGCTGGCGCTGTTGTTCGGGATTCCGGCGCTGGTGCTGTATACCGCGAGCATCGCGGTGTTTGCCGTGGTGCTGGCGGGGTTGCGGCTGGTACGGCGCACGGCTTGAGGTCGTATCGCGGGGCAAGCCCGCTCCCACGCTCAAACAAGGCGTTGACCTCAACGTGGGAGCGGGCTTGCCCCGCGATGGGCCATCAGGCTTTGCGCAAGCTGCGCCACAACGCGCCAACCATCAACACGCTGACCACCGCCCAACCCCAGGCCTGTCGATTCGCCAACCCTTCCTGGAACAACTGCGGCGCCACTCCAGCGCCCACGATAAAGGCCAGCAACGCCACCTCCGCCCGCCGCGCCGACACCGGCCGCAACAGGTAGACCACTGCCGGCAGCAACAACGCCGCGCTGGGGAAGCTGCGATAGCGCGGGTCGAACACCATCGCCAACATGCTCACCGCCGCGGCGAATCCGGCCGCCAGCAGCCATGTGCCGGCATGCTTTTCCAGCCAGGCGAACAACCGCTGGCGCCAGCCGTCTCGACGGGCCAGGGCCAGCGCGCCATGGGCCAGCACCAGCAGGTTCAAACTGGCCAGGGCCACCGCCCACAACCATTCCCCGGCAAAGCGGGCATTGGTGCGCATCAGCTCCCCCCACAGCCCCAGGCTGCCGGCACCCAAGGCCGCCAGCAACGGCAGCAGCAGGGCGGCGCGGCGGCTTGCCGGGCGCCCGGCCAGAGCGAGGGTCGCCAGCATCAGCAACACACTGGCCAGCAACCACTGCGGCCACAGCGCCAGGTTGCTCACCGGCCCTTCAAGCACGCCCTTGTCCTGGCGGTCGGCATCGTACAGCCCCCAGTAGCCGCCCACGGCGCCTTCGCTGGCACGCTTCCAGGGCTGGTCGAACGCCTCGATCAGGTTGTAGCGCCAGCCGTTGGCCTCGGCCAGGGCGATGAAGCCGCGGATGAAACGCGCCTCGTTGACCCGGCTCGGCTCTGCGGTCTCGCGCTGGCGTCCTTCACTGGGCCAGCCGGTTTCGCCGATCAGGATGTCCTTGGGCGCGAAGCGGTTGCCGAACACCTGGCGCACCTCGGCCACATGGGTCAGTGCCGCATCGATGCCACGCGGGTCGTCTTCCCAGTACGGCAACAGGTGGATGGTGAGGAAGTCCACCGCCGGTGCGATCTGCGGGTGTTGCAGCCAGAACTCCCAGACGTCGGCGTAGGTCACCGGCACCTTCACCTGGCTTTTCACTTTCTCGATCAGCCCGGCCAGGCGCTCGCCGGTAACTTCCTTGCGCAGCAGCGCCTCGTTGCCGACGATCACCGCGCTGACCACGTCGGGGTTGGCGTTGGCCGCGGCGATCAGCAATTCGATTTCCTTGTCGGTGTCCACGGGGCTTGAGTTGACCCAGGCACCGAGCATCACCTTCAGGCCATGCTTGCGGGCCAGCGCCGGGATCGCCTCCAGGCCGGTCATCGAATAGGTGCGGATGCACTGGAATCGCTCGCTCAGCAACGCCAGGTCGGCGTCCATGCGCGCCGGGCGCAGGCGAAACGGCTGGTCGAACGGCGACTGGTCCTTGTCGAACGGGGTGTAGGACGCGCACTGCAATTTGTGCGTCGGGCTCGCCGCATCGGGCAGGTGCACCGGCTTGCCGAGGCCGTACCAGAGCGCCCACAGCCCGATGAGGGCGAGCAGGCAGGCGAGCAGGTAAGCAGGCAGGAGCAGTCGGGTGTTACTGGGCATCGGGCGGTCCGTCGGCAAGCACAAAGGGCTAGATGATAGCCGCAAATGACCGGCGCCAAGCCTTTGGCATGCAAGGATCGCGCAGGCCGCTCGGCTGGCATGGCGTTAATGGCACAGTGCTGTCGCTGATCGTTCGCTGGAGGTCGCTGACAGAGCAGGTCGTGCGCGGGGGCAGGTCGATGATGCTCTCTCCAAGACCTGACGAGGGGATGCTTTGATGGCGACTTTTACAAGAGTACGACGTTTCCTGAGTGTGGGCGCCGCCCTGGTATTGACCATGAGCACTGCGCAGGCCATGGCCAAGGAAGTGAGCATCGGTTACGTGGACGGCTGGTCGGACAGCGTGGCCACCACCAACGTGGCCGCCGAGGTGATCAGGCAGAAACTCGGCTATGACGTGAAGCTGCAGGCCGTGGCCACCGGGATCATGTGGCAGGGCGTGGCCACCGGCAAGCTCGACGCCATGCTCTCGGCCTGGCTGCCGGTGACCCATGGCGAGTACTGGGCCAAGAACAAGGACAACGTCGTCGACTACGGACCGAACTTCAAGGACGCCAAGATCGGCCTGATCGTTCCCGAGTACGTCAAGGCCAACAGCATCACCGACCTCAAGACTGATACCAGCTTCAAGAACAAGATCGTCGGCATTGATGCCGGCTCCGGGGTCATGCTCAAGACCGAGCAAGCCATCAAGGACTACGACCTGACCGGCTACAAACTGACCGCCAGCTCCGGCGCGGCGATGACCGCCGAGCTGGGCCGCTCCTACAAGAAGAACGAGTCCATAGCCGTGACCGGCTGGGTGCCGCACTGGATGTTCGCCAAGTGGAAGCTCAAGTTCCTCGAGGATCCGAAAGGCGTGTATGGCGCCGCCGAAACCGTCAACAGCATCGGCAGCAAGGAACTGGCGAGCAAGGCGCCGGAAGTGGCCGAGTTCCTGAAGAAGTTCCAGTGGCAGTCCAAGGATGAGATCGGCGAGGTGATGCTGGCGATCCAGGAAGGCGCCAAGCCCGAGGCCGCTGCCAAGGACTGGGTGGCCAAGCATCCGGAGCGGGTCAAGGAGTGGACCGGCAAGTAACCTCGCCGTAGAGGCCAGTGCGACCATTTCGCGGGTAAACCCGCTCCCACAGGATCACCACAAACTTGAACATTGTGGCTTACCTGTGGGAGCGGGTTTACCCGCGAATGCCCCTACTCGGGTTTTGGTTGTTGCGAAATCTGTAAAACACCGTTGCATCTAAGACTAAGGTCGTCTGGTTGGCGTCCAGCGGCAGCATAAAGTTGGAGTCGGGTTATCCCTACTCTGTGCTGCTAGGACAAAAACAATGAACGACAGCATTTACCAATCGATACAGAACAGTCCGCGCTTCAAGGAACTGGTCACCAAGCGCGAGCGCTTCGCCTGGATTCTCTCGGCGATCATGCTCGGCCTTTACTGCGCCTTCATCCTCCTCATCGCCTATGGCCCGCACGTGCTGGGCGCCAAGCTCAGCCCCGAGTCGTCGATCACCTGGGGCATTCCCCTGGGCGTCGGCCTGATCCTCTCGGCCTTCGTGCTCACCGCGCTCTACGTGCGTCGCGCCAACGGCGAGTTCGATGAACTGAACAAGGCCATTCTCGAGGAGGCCAAGCAATGATCCGTCACGCCAAAACCCTGGCCGTCCTGGCCTGCGGCGCTTTCGCACCCGCCGTGTGGGCCGCCGATGCCCTGACCGGCGAGGTGCAGAAACAGCCGCTGAACGTCTCGGCGATTGCCATGTTCGTGGCCTTCGTCGCCTTCACCCTGGGCATTACCTACTGGGCCTCCAAACGCAACAAGTCGGCGGCCGACTACTACGCCGCCGGCGGTAAGATCACCGGCTTCCAGAACGGCCTGGCGATTGCCGGTGACTACATGTCGGCGGCCTCGTTCCTGGGTATTTCCGCACTGGTGTTCACCTCGGGCTACGACGGCCTGATCTACTCCATCGGCTTCCTGGTCGGCTGGCCGATCATCCTGTTCCTGATCGCCGAGCGCCTGCGCAACCTGGGCAAGTACACCTTCGCCGACGTGGCCTCGTACCGCCTCGGGCAGAAGGAGATCCGCACCCTGTCGGCCTCCGGTTCGCTGGTGGTGGTGGCGTTCTACCTGATCGCGCAGATGGTCGGTGCCGGCAAGCTCATCGAGCTGCTGTTCGGCCTGGACTACCACGTGGCGGTGATCCTGGTGGGCATCCTGATGTGCCTGTACGTGCTGTTCGGCGGCATGCTCGCCACCACCTGGGTGCAGATCATCAAGGCGGTGCTGCTGCTGTCCGGTGCCAGCTTCATGGCGCTGATGGTGATGAAGCACGTGGGCTTTGACTTCAACACCCTGTTCTCCGAGGCGATCAAGGTGCATGCCAAGGGCGAGGCGATCATGAGCCCGGGCGGCCTGGTCAAGGACCCGATCTCGGCGTTCTCGCTGGGCCTGGCGCTGATGTTCGGCACCGCCGGTCTGCCGCACATCCTGATGCGCTTCTTCACCGTCAGCGATGCCAAGGAAGCGCGCAAGAGCGTGCTGTACGCCACCGGCTTCATCGGCTACTTCTACATCCTGACCTTCATCATCGGCTTCGGCGCGATCCTGCTGGTCAGCACCAACCCCGACTTCAAGGACGCCGCCGGCGCCCTGATCGGCGGCAACAACATGGCGGCGGTGCACCTGGCCGATGCCGTGGGCGGCAGCGTGTTCCTCGGCTTCATCTCGGCGGTTGCCTTCGCCACCATCCTGGCGGTGGTCGCCGGCCTGACCCTGGCCGGTGCCTCGGCGGTGTCCCATGACCTGTATGCCAGCGTCTGGCGCAAGGGCAAGGCCAACGACAAGGACGAGATCCGCGTGTCGAAGATCACCACCATCGCCCTGGGCGTGCTGGCGATCGGCCTGGGTATCCTGTTCGAGAAGCAGAACATCGCCTTCATGGTCGGCCTGGCCTTCTCCATCGCCGCCAGCTGCAACTTCCCGGTGCTGCTGCTCTCGATGTACTGGAAGAAACTGACCACCCGCGGCGCCATGATCGGCGGCTGGATGGGCCTGGTCAGCGCGGTGGGCCTGATGGTCCTGGGCCCGACCATCTGGGTGCAGATCCTCGGTCACGAGAAAGCCATCTACCCGTACGAGTACCCGGCTTTGTTCTCGATGATCATTGCCTTCGCCGGCATCTGGTTCTTCTCGGTCACCGACAAGTCCAAGGCTGCCGAGAACGAGCGCGCGCTGTTCTTCCCGCAGTTCGTCCGTTCGCAGACCGGCCTTGGGGCCAGCGGGGCGGTTTCCCACTGATCCTGGTTGTTGCCTGAACAAAAACGCCCCGGCTTGCCGGGGCGTTTTCGTTCAACAGGGAGCCAGCTGCAATGGCTGGCTCAGATCCGACCGAGCAGCAACAGGATCAACAACACCACCAGCACCACGCCGATGATGCCGGAAGGACCGTAGCCCCAACTGCGCGAGTGCGGGAAGACCGGTAAGCCACCGACCAGCAGCAGGATCAGGATGATGATGAGGATCGTGGTCATGATGGAGTCCTTGCGTGGTTGAGGGTCAAGGGCCTCGGAATGCTGGGCGCTTACTGTTCCGACCGTTGGCGGTGGGCAAAGATTCCATCGGTTGTGCAGGCCCCGGGTGGATGAATCCTCATTCAGCATTCTGATGCTGCACCGCTGTGGCCCGCGTTCTGGCTAGACTCCAGGCCAATCCCACTGTTCAAGGCAGCTGACCATGCACAACCGAATGATGATCACTGGCGCCGGCTCCGGCCTTGGTCGCGAGATCGCCCTGCGCTGGGCCCGCGATGGCTGGCGCCTGGCCTTGGCCGATGTCAATGAAGCGGGCCTGCGCGAGACCTTGGAGCTGGTGCGTGGCGCCGGTGGTGACGGCTTCATCCAGCGCTGCGACGTGCGCGACTACAGCCAGCTCACCGCCCTGGCCCAGGCCTGCGAGGAGAAGCTCGGCGGCATCGACGTGATCGTCAACAATGCCGGGGTGGCGTCGGGCGGGTTCTTCGCCGATTTGTCCCTGGAGGACTGGGACTGGCAGATCGCGGTCAACCTGATGGGCGTGGTCAAGGGCTGCAAGGCGTTCCTGCCGCTGCTCGAGCGCAGCCGTGGGCGGATCATCAATATTGCCTCCATGGCCGCCCTGATGCAGGGGCCGGGCATGAGCAACTACAACGTGGCCAAGGCCGGGGTGCTGGCCTTGTCCGAGAGCCTGCTGGTGGAGCTGCGCCAGGTCGAGGTGGCGGTGCATGTGGTGTGCCCGTCGTTCTTCCAGACCAACCTGCTCGACTCGTTCCGCGGGCCGGATCCGGCGATGAAGGCGCAGGTGGGCAAACTGCTGGAAGGCTCGCCGATCAATGCCGCCGATATCGCCGAGTATATCCATCAGCGGGTTGCGGCTGGCGAGTTCCTGATCCTGCCCCATGAAGCCGGGCGTCAGGCCTGGCAGCTCAAATGCCAGTCGCCCCAGCGGCTGTACGATGAAATGGCGGACATGGCGGTGAAAATGCGGGCGAAGGCACGCAAAGCCGCACATTGAGGGAAGTTTCTGTAGGTTTTTTTACCCTCGCCGGTAGGGCATGTCTATTTATCCGAAGAAGGATTGAGTAGGCCAAAGCTGGCGGGGCAGTCTCCGATTTTCCATTGAGCGGGAGGATCGGAGCATGCTGGTAATCGGACGAGAAGTGGGCGAGGTCATCGTCATTGCCGACAACATCAGGATCCAGGTGATGTCCGTGGAGAACGGCCAGGTCCGTTTCGGCATTTGCGCGCCGCGCGAAGTGGAGGTGCACCGGGTCGAGGTGTACAAGCGCATCAAGGCACTGGAGCTGGAGAAGCAGCAGGCCTGAAGGCCGGCTACTCGAAGAGCTCCCGCGGCACGTCATGCTTGGCCAGCAACTGGCACTGCTGGCTGTCCATGTCGAACAGGATGAACGCCTGCCCCTTGGCCAGGGCCTGGCGTACCCGCAGCACGCGGGTTTCCAGTGGGGTGTCGTCGCCGTTGTCGGTGCCGTCGCGGGTGACGAAGTCCTCGATCAGGCGGGTCAGGGTTTCGGCTTCGAGTTGGTCGTAGGGGATCAGCATGGTCTGGGCAGTGGTTGTGGGAATGGGGGCATGCTACGTGAATTTGCGGTGCGATGCGCCCAGTCCCCTGTAGGAGCGGCCTTGTGTCGCGAAAGGGCCGCAAAGCGGCCCCAGAATCTTTGCGTGAACGCTGAAATCCTGGGGCCGCTCTGCGGCCCTTTCGCGACACAAGGCCGCTCCTACAGGGATAGGCGTATGAGCTTAGCCTTTGTTGCCCACCAGGCTGTCCACCGCCGGCACCCGGGTATCGCTTTCCATCTGCGCGTCGTGTTCCAGCTGGTGGCTGAAGCGCTCCAGTGAGGCATTGGCCGGCTGCGAGTCGCTGGCGAACACCGGCGGGCTGAGCAGGTAGGCGCCGAGCAGCCGGCTGAGCGCCGCCAGGCTGTCGATATGGGTGCGCTCGTAGCCATGGGTGGCATCACAGCCGAAGGCCACCAGGGCGGTGCGGATATCGTGCCCGGCGGTCACCGCCGAGTGGGCGTCGCTGAAGTAGTAGCGGAACAGGTCACGGCGTACCGGCAAATCAGCATCGCCGGCCAGCTTCAGCAAGTGGCGCGACAGGTGATAGTCGTAAGGCCCGGACGAATCCTGCATGGCCACGCTCACCGCGTGCTCGCTGGACGCCTGCCCCGGCGCCACCGGGGCGATGTCGATGCCGACGAATTCGCTGACGTCCCAGGGCAGGGCGGCCGCGGCGCCCGAGCCGGTCTCCTCGGTGATGGTAAACAAGGGGTGGCAGTCGATCAGTGGCTGACGGCCGCTTTGCACCACGGCCTTGAGCGCCGCCAGCAAGGCCGCCACGCCGGCCTTGTCGTCCAGGTGGCGGGCGCTGATATGGCCGCTTTCGGTGAACTCCGGCAGCGGATCGAAGGCAACGCAGTCACCGATGGCGATCCCCAGCGCCTCGCAATCGGCGCGGGTGGCGCAGTAGGCGTCCAGGCGCACTTCAACGTGTTCCCAGCTGATCGGCATCTGG
Organism: Pseudomonas sp. TE31087; assembly: GCF_057284075.1. Lineage (NCBI taxonomy): Bacteria > Pseudomonadati > Pseudomonadota > Gammaproteobacteria > Pseudomonadales > Pseudomonadaceae > Pseudomonas > Pseudomonas sp. TE31087. Next base: position 2,744,456 of record NZ_JBXVNN010000001.1, on the reverse strand, counting down.
TCGATGGCGGTGTTGAAGGCGTGCCCGCTGGCCATCAGTGGCAACACGCTGCCGCGGTACACGCCGGTATCGGTGAACACACTGACCCGGCTGCCCTCGGCGAAGCGGCTCGACCAGCAACCCACCGGTGCCAGGGCCAGGCGACCGTTGTCCTGCAACTGGCGCACGCTGGCGCCGATGGTGTCCAGGTGCGCCGAGACGGCGCGATCGGGCGAGTTCTGGCGGCCCTTCAGCGTGGCGCGGATGGTGCCGCGACGAGTCAGCTCGAAGGGGATGCCCAGTTCGTCCAGGCGCTCGGCGACATAGCGCACGATGGTGTCGGTGAAGCCGGTGGGGCTGGGGATGGCGAGCATCTCCAGCAGTACACGTTTGAGGTAGTCGAGATCGGGTTCGGGGTGTTTTGCAGGCATCAGGATTACTCCTTTGATTCGAGGGCCTCATCGCGGGTCAAGCCCGCTCCCACGGGGTTGCGTGGGAGCGGGCTTGCCCCGCGATAGATTTCAGGCCAAAGCCCGGCTATGCGGGAACAGCAGGTCGACAAAGCGCTCAGCCGTAGGCTGCGGTTCATGATTGGCCAGCCCCGCGCGCTCGTTGGCCTCGATGATCACGTAGTCCGGGTGCTCGGCATCACGGACCATGAAGTCCAGGCCCACCACCGGGATTTCCAGGGCACGGGCGGCGCGTACGGCGGCATCGGCCAGCACCGGGTGCAGGCGCCCGGTAACGTCTTCCAGGGTGCCGCCGGTGTGCAGGTTGGCGGTGCGGCGCACGGCCAGGCGTTGCCCGGCGGGCAGGATGTCGTCGTAGCCCAGCCCCGCGTCCTTGAGCGTGCGCTCGGTCTCTTCGTCCAGTGGAATGCGGCTCTCGCCGCCGGTGGCCACCTGGCGGCGCCGGCTCTGGGCTTCGATCAGCGCACGGAGGCTGTGCTTGCCGTCGCCGATCACCTGGGCCGGATGGCGGATTGCAGCCGCCACCACCTCGTAGCCGATCACCACGATGCGCAGGTCGACGCCTGCATGGAAACTCTCCAGCAGCACGCGGCTGTCGAAGACGCGGGCCTGTTCCACGGCATGGCTCAGCGCTTCAAACGTGGTGATATTGACCGCCACCCCCTGGCCCTGCTCGCCATCCACCGGCTTGACCACCACCGTGTCGTGCTCGTCGAGGAATGCCTGGTTGTCATCGGCATTGCCCGCCAGTTGCTGCGCCGGTACCTGCAGACCCGCGTTGTACAGGGCTTGGCGGGTCAGACGCTTGTCCTGGCAGAGGGTCATGGTCACGGCGCTGGTCAGGTCGCTCAACGATTCCCGACAGCGGATCCGTCGTCCGCCCAGGCTCAGGGTGAACAGCCCGGCATCGGCGTCATCCACCTGGACCTCGATGCCTCGGCGCAGCGCTTCGTCGACGATAATCCGCGCATAGGGGTTGAGCCCTGCCTCGGGGCCGGGGCCGAGGAACAACGGCTGGTTGATGCCGTTCTTGCGCTTGATGGCGAAGGTCGGCAGGGTGCGGAACCCAAGCTTCTTGTACAGCCGCTTGGCCTGGCGATTGTCGTGCAGCACCGACAGGTCCAGGCAGGCCAGGCCACGGCTCATGAAGTGTTCGATCAAGTGACGCACCAGCACTTCGCCGACGCCCGGGCGGGTGCAGTGCGGGTCCACCGCCAGGCACCACAGGCTGCAACCGTGCTCGGGGTCATCGAACGCCTTGCTGTGGTCCAGGCCCATTACGCTGCCGATCACCGCGTGGCTGTCTTCGTCCTCGGCCAGCCAGTACACCGGCCCGCCGAGGTGGCGTGGGGTGAGCAGTTCGGGGTCGACCGGCAGCATGCCGCGGGCCTGGTACAGCGCATTGATCGCCTGCCAGTCCGCCGGTCCTTGCGCCCGCCGAATGCGAAAGCCGCGAAACACGCGCCGCGCCGGCCGGTAGTCGGTGAACCACAGGCGCAGGGTATCCGACGGGTCAAGGAACAGCTGTTGCGGCGCCTGGGCCAGTACCTGTTGCGGGGCGGCGACGTACAGGGCGATGTCGCGCTCGCCGGCCTGCTCTTGCAGCAGCGCTTCGGCCAGGCTGAGCGGATCGGGGTAGGTATGCCCGATCAGCAGCCGCCCCCAGCCGCAATGCACGGCTCGCGGCTGGTCGTGGGGGTCGCTGCCGTCGCCGGCCAGGCGTGCCTGCAAGCGCTCGTAGGACGGCGCCTGGCCGCGCAGCAGGCGCTGGCCATAGGCGATCTCGTGGGCTTTCATCGGTCAGATTCCTTGTTCGCTGAGCCACAGGTTCAGGGCCGCCAACTGCCACAGCTTGGAGCCGCGCAGCGGGGTGAGCTGGCCGTGGGGGTTGCTCAGCAGGCGGTCGAGCATGGCCGGGTCGAACAGCCCGCGATCCTGGCTGGGGTCGGTCAGCAGCTCGCGCACCCAGTCCAGGGTGGCGCCTTGCAAGTGTTTGAGGCCGGGAACCGGGAAATAGCCCTTTTTGCGGTCGATCACTTCGTGGGGAATGACCCGACGCGCCGCCTGCTTGAGCACCTGCTTGCCGCCGTCGGGCAGCTTGAAGCGTGCCGGAATGCGCGCCGACAGCTCCACCAGGCGGTAGTCGAGGAACGGCGTGCGCGCCTCCAGGCCCCAGGCCATGGTCATGTTGTCCACCCGCTTGACCGGGTCGTCCACCAACATCACCGTGCTGTCCAGGCGCAGGGCCTTGTCCACCGCGTCCGGCGCGCCGGGGCGGGCGAAGTGTTCGCGGACGAAGTCGCCGGCCGCGTCGTTGTCCAGGCGCCACGGCGCCTGCACGGTGGCGCGGTATTCGGCGTGGCTGCGATCGAAGAACGCCTCGCGATAGGCGCCAAAGGCATCCTTGGCACCGTCCACCTGCGGGTACCAGTGGTAGCCGGCGAACAGCTCGTCGGCGCCCTGGCCGCTCTGCACGCCCTTGCAGTGCTTGGCCACCTCCCGCGAGAGCAGGTAGAAGGCGATGCAGTCGTGGCTGACCATCGGCTCGCTCATGGCACGGAAGGCCGCCGGCAACTGCTCGATGATCTCGTGCTCGGCAATGCGCAGCTTGTGGTGGCGGGTGTGGTAGTGCCTGGCGATCAGGTCGGAGTACTGGAACTCGTCGCCGCGCTCGCCGCCGGCGTCCTCGAAACCGATGGAGAAGGTCGACAGGTCGTCCACCCCGGCCTCGCGCAGCAGGCCGACCAGCAGGCTGGAGTCGACGCCGCCGGAGAGCAGCACGCCGACGTCCACCGCGGCGCGCTGGCGGATCGCCACGGCGTCGCGGGTGGCGTCGAGCACGCGGCTGGTCCAGCCCTCCAGGTCGAGCTCGCGCTCGTCCGGGTTCGGGCCGTAGTGCAGTTGCCACCAGGTCTGGCGTTCGACCTCGCCATGGCGGTCGATGCGCATCCAGGTGCCGGGCTCGAGCTTCTGCACATTGGCCAGCAGGGTGCGTGGCGCCGGTACCACGGCGTGGAAGTTCAGGTAGTGGTTCAGTGCCACCGGGTCGATCACCGGGTCGATATCGCCGCCCTTGAGCAGTGCCGGCAGGGTCGAGGCGAAGCGCAGGCGCTCGCCGTTGCGCGACAGGTACAGAGGCTTGACGCCCAGACGGTCGCGGGCCAGGAACAGGCGCTGGTTGTCGCGCTCCCAGATGGCCAGGGCGAACATGCCGTTGAGCTTGGGCAGCAGCGCCGCGCCCCAGGCGTGGTAGCCCTTGAGCAGCACTTCGGTGTCGCCGTCGGACCAGAAGCTGTAGCCCAGGGCCTGCAGTTCCTCGCGCAGTTCGGGGAAGTTGTAGATGGCGCCGTTGAAGGCCAGGGCCAGGCCCAGGGTGCTGTCGACCATGGGCTGGGCCGAGCCGTCGGACAGGTCCATGATCTTCAGGCGCCGATGGCCGAGGGCAATCGCGCCCTGGCTATGGAAGCCCCAGGCGTCGGGGCCGCGGGGCGCCAGGTGGTGGGTGATGCGCTCCACCGCGGCGAGGTCCGCCGGGCGTGGGGCTTGGTCGATGGGGGTGAAACGTAACTCTCCTGCTAATCCGCACATAAGTCCTTACCGGTTTTGCCGTTGGGGAGGTGTGCCGCGAAGGTGGGCACTTAGGTAGGGACCGGGGTAGCTTGTGAGAGTTTTAGATCAATCTGTTATATGTGGTTGTCGGGGACTGGGACCGCTGTGCGGTCCTTTCGCGGCACGAGGCCGCTCCTACAGGAGATCGCGGTCGCCTGTGTAGGAGCGGCCTTGCCGAGGCGTCGGACCGGCCGGAAAGGGGCGCACAGCGCCCCCGGCAATCCCGCTATTTACCGCGAATCAACCGGCGCAACGCGAACCTGTTCGGGTGGCAGGCCTCGGCCACGGCTCGGGGCACCGGCAATGGTTCACCACTGACCCACGCCGCAATCAGCTCCCCGGACAGCGGTGCAGTAATCAATCCCCGCGACCCATGCCCACTGTTCACATACAGCCCCTCCAGCCACTGACAGGCCACATCGGGCACCTGTCGCGCATCCTTGGCCAACATGGCGTAGGCCTGGTTGAACGCTTCGACATCGGCCAGCGGCCCGACGATGGGCAGGTAGTCCGGGCTGGTGCAACGGAACGCTGCCCGACCCTGTAGTTGCGCCGGATCCAGCTCGGCGGTGCGCAGGCGGGTGGCCAGGTCTGCGGAAATATCATCCAGTAGCGCCAGGTTGCCCTGGTGCTCGGCCACGGTCGGCGCCAGGTCCTCGCTGTGGAAGTCGAAGCTGGCGCCCAGGGTGTGCTCATCGCCGCGAGGTGGCGCGACGTAGCCGTCGGCGCAGACCACCGTGCGTAGTTCCTGGCTGGCCACGGTGGCCGGCAGGCGGGTGATCTGCCCGCGAATGCGCTTGAGCGGCAACCCGGCGCAAGCCGGGAAGTCACGGACATCGGCAGCCCCGGCCAGCACCACCAGCGGCGCACTGGCCAGCAGGCGCTCGCCGTCCCAGGCCTGCCACAGACCGTCGGCCTTGCGCAGCGCGATGACGTTGGCATGGCCGAGCAGGCGGATGCGCGGATGGTCCAGCTGCGCCTGGCACAGCGCCGGCGGGTGCACCCAGCCACCCTCGGGGTAGAACAGGCCGCCGCTGGCCAGCGCCACGCCTGCCACGGCTTCGGCCTGTTCGCGGTCGAGCTGGCGCAGCAGGCTGTTGTCGAAGGCGGTCGCCAGCTTGGCCTGGCGTTCGCCTTCCTTGTTGTCGAAGGCCAGTTGCAGCACACCGCAGGCATCCCAGTCCTGGCCACGTTGCAGGTGCTCGAGCCAGCGACGGGTGTAACCGAAGCCGGAAAGGATCATCTGCGACAGGGCGGTGCCATGGGCGGACAGTTTGAGATACAGCACGCCCTGGGGATTGCCCGAGGCCTCCTGGGCCGGCCCGTCGTGACGCTCCAGCACGCTGACCTGCCAACCCCGGGCCGCCAGGCTGCGCGCCGTGGCGCTGCCCGCCAGGCCGGCACCGATCACCAGCGCCTCGCGTGGCCCCGGCAAGGGCGCCGGGCGTGCGTACCAGGGCGCCGCGGGGGCGGCTGGCGCGCCGCTGTAGACGCCATGCATCACCTCCCACTTCTTGCCGATACCGGGCACCTTCTTCATGGTGAAGCCGGCTTCGATCAGCGAGCGGCGGACCCAGCCGGTGGTGGTGAAGGTGCCGAGGGTGGTGCCGGGGTGCGACAGCCGCGCCAACTGGGCGAACAGCTCCGGCGTCCACATGTCGGGGTTCTTCGCCGGGGCGAAGCCGTCGAGAAACCAGGCGTCGATGCGCGCGTCCAGTTGCGGCAGTTGCGCCAGCGCATCGCCGATCATCAGCGTGAGGGTGACGCGGCCGTCATCGAGGCTCAGTTGCTGGAAACCCGGATGGATCGCCACGTACTGATCGAGCAGGGGCCGGGTGAAGGCCGCCAGCGCCGGCCACAGTTGCATGGCGCGCTCCAGGTCGTCGCGGCTCAGGGGGTACTTTTCCACGCTGACGAAATGCAGGCGCGCCTCGGCGTGGGCCAGCTCGGCGAACAGCTGCCAGGCGCAGAAGAAATTCATGCCGGTGCCGAAGCCCGTTTCCCCGATCACCAGGCAGTCCCGCGGCGCCAGCTCGGCGAAGCGCTGGCGCAGGTGGTTCTGCTCGATGAACACGTGCAGGGTCTCGTCGATGCCTTCGTTGACGGCGAAATAGACATCGTCGTATTGCCGGGAGTGGGGGCGGCCCTGGTCGTCCCAGTCGATCTGGGCGTGCAGGGGGAGGGTGGTGTCGGACATGGTCATATTCAAGCCGCAAGTTGCAAGCTTTGAGCTGCAAGAAAAAAGCGAATAGTGGCACGACCTGCTATTTCTTGCAGCTTGAAGCTTGTAGCTTGTAGCAGATCCATTGAAGGAGCCCTCCATGTTCGAATCCGCCGAAATCGGTCACAGCATCGACAAGGATACCTACGAAGCAGAAGTCCCCGCCCTGCGCGAGGCGCTGCTCGAAGCCCAGTACGAACTCAAGCAGCAGGCGCGCTTCCCGGTGATCGTGCTGATCAACGGCATCGAGGGCGCCGGCAAGGGCGAGACGGTCAAGCTGCTCAACGAGTGGATGGACCCGCGACTGATCGAAGTGCGCACCTTCGACCAGCAGACCGACGAGGAACTGGCCCGGCCACCGGCCTGGCGCTACTGGCGGGCGTTGCCGCCGAAAGGGCGGATGGGCGTGTTTTTCGGCAACTGGTACAGCCAGATGCTCGAAGGCCGCGTGCACGGCCAGTTCAAGGACGCCGTGCTCGACCAGGCCATCGCCGGCGCCGAGCGCCTGGAGCAGATGCTCTGCGACGAAGGCGCGCTGATCATCAAGTTCTGGTTCCACCTGTCCAAGAAACAGATGAAGGCGCGGCTCAAGGCGCTCAAGGAAGACCCGCTGCACAACTGGCGCATCAGCCCGCTGGACTGGCAGCAGTCGGAAACCTACGACCGTTTCGTGCGTTTCGGCGAGCGTGTGCTGCGCCGCACCAGCCGCGACTACGCGCCCTGGCATGTGATCGAGGGCGTCGACCCGCACTACCGCAGCCTGGCAGTCGGGCGCATCCTGCTGGAGGGCCTGCAGGCCGCCCTGGCCAACAACCCCAAGGGCAAGCATCAGGGTAACGTCACGCCGCTGGGGCGCAGCATCGACCAGAAGAGCCTGCTCGGCGCCCTGGACATGACCCTGCGCCTGGACAAGCACGACTACCAGGAACAGCTGGTCACCGAACAGGCGCGCCTGGCCGGTCTGCTGCGCGACAAGCGCATGCGCCGCCACGCCCTGGTGGCGGTGTTCGAAGGCAACGACGCGGCCGGCAAGGGCGGGGCGATCCGCCGCGTGGCGGCGGCGCTGGATCCGCGCCAGTACCGCATTGTGCCAATCGCCGCGCCCACCGAGGAAGAGCGTGCCCAGCCATACCTGTGGCGGTTCTGGCGACACATTCCGGCGCGGGGCAAGTTCACCATCTTCGACCGCTCCTGGTATGGCCGGGTGCTGGTGGAGCGGGTCGAGGGCTTCTGCAGCCCGGCGGACTGGATGCGCGCCTATGGCGAGATCAATGACTTCGAGGAGCAGTTGAGCAACGCCGGGGTGGTGGTGGTCAAGTTCTGGCTGGCCATCGACCAGCAGACCCAGCTGGAGCGCTTCGAGGAGCGTGAGCAGATCCCGTTCAAGCGCTACAAGATCACCGAGGAGGACTGGCGCAACCGCGACAAGTGGGACGTCTATTCCGAGGCGGTGGGCGACATGGTCGACCGCACCAGCACCGAGATCGCGCCGTGGACCCTGGTGGAGGCCAACGACAAGCGCTGGGCGCGGGTGAAGGTACTGCGCACGATCAACCAGGCGCTGGAGGCGGCGTTCGCCAAGAGGTAGGAGCGGCCTTGCCGAGGCGTCGGACCGGCCGGAAAGGGCCGCAAGGCGGCCCCAGGATCGGCGTTTACCCATGGATTGCCGGGGCCGCTACGCGCCCCATTCGCGGCACAAGGCCGCTCCTACAGTGACGGTGTCAGCCCTGCTGGGGTAATCAGACATGCATCCAGGGAATGACCTGATGAAATCTTTTCCCGCCACACGTTCCCCGCCAAGCCCGTAGACTGCACCTTCCCCCACCAAGGCTCGACTCGAGGACACCATGCACATTTCTTCCGGACGCTGGGTCCAGGGCCTTCTGCTGGCGCTGTTGACCGCGTTGCTCTGGGGCATCCTGCCGATCAAGCTCAAGCAGGTGCTGCAGGTGATGGACCCGGTAACCGTCACCTGGTACCGCCTGAGCGTTTCCGGCGGCCTGTTGTTCGCCTGGCTGGCGGCCAATCGGCGGCTGCCGTCGTTCAGTCGTCTTGGAATGAAGGGCAAGGGCCTGGTGGCCGTCGCGGTGGCCGGCCTGGTCGGCAACTATGTGCTGTACCTGGTCGGCCTCAACCTGCTCAGCCCCGGCACCGCGCAACTGGTCGTGCAGCTGGGGCCGGTGCTGTTGCTGGTGGCCAGCGTGTTCGTGTTCAAGGAGCGTTTCAGCCTGGGGCAGGGCCTGGGCCTGCTGGTGCTGCTGGCGGGATTCGGGCTGTTCTTCAACCAGCGCCTGGAAGAGCTGCTCACATCACTTGGCACCTACACCACCGGCGTGCTGACCATTATCCTGGCGACCAGCATCTGGGTGTTCTATGCCTTGAGCCAGAAGCAACTGCTGACGGTGTGGAACTCGCAGCAGGTGATGATGGTGATCTACCTGTGCTGCGCACTGCTGCTCACGCCCTGGGTGCATCCGCTGGAGGTGTTGCAGCTCAGCCCGTTGCAGGGCTGGTTGCTGCTGGCCTGCTGCCTGAACACGCTGGTGGCCTATGGCGCGTTCGCCGAGGCGCTGGCACATTGGGAGGCCTCGCGGGTCAGCGCGACCCTGGCACTGACGCCGCTGGTGACGTTCGTCGCGGTGGCGCTGGCGGCCTGGCTGTGGCCGGATTACGTGCATGCCGAGCAGATCAATGGCCTGGGCTATGTCGGGGCGGTGACGGTGGTGCTGGGGTCGGCATTGGTGGCGTTGGGGCCGTCGCTGATCGCGGGGTGGAGAGCGAAGAGCCAGGCTCAATAACCCTCGCGGTACCTGTAGGAGCGGCCTTGTGCCGCGAAAGGGCTGCGCAGCAGCCCCGGCGATCTTTGTATTAAATGCCGAATCCTGGGGCTGCTGCGCAGCCCTTTCGCGGCACAAGGCCGCTCCTACAGGTGATGAGTCAGCCTTTCCCGCCAGGCGCCAGCATATTCTCCGGCCTTACCCACTGGTCGAACTGCTCATTGGTCAGGTACTTCAGCTCCAGCGCCGCCTCGCGCAGGGTCTTGCCCTCGCTGTAGGCCTTCTTGGCGATTTCCGCCGCCTTGTCGTAACCGATATGCGGATTCAGCGCCGTCACCAGCATCAGCCCGCGCTCCAGGTGCGCGGCCATCTGCCCGGCATCCGGCTCGATACCGGCCACACAGTGCTGCTGGAAGTTGCGACAGCCATCGGCCAGCAGCTCGATCGACTGCAGCAGGTTGTGGATGATCACCGGCTTGAACACGTTCAGCTGCAGATGGCCCTGGCTTGCGGCAAAGCCGATCGCCGCGTCGTTGCCCAGCACCTGGCAGGCCAGCATCGACAGTGCCTCGCACTGGGTCGGGTTGACCTTGCCGGGCATGATCGAGCTGCCCGGCTCGTTGGCCGGCAGGCGCACCTCGGCAAGCCCCGCGCGCGGGCCGGAGCCCAGCAGGCGCAGGTCGTTGGCGATCTTCATCAGGGCCACGGCCAGGGTCTTCAGCGCGCCGGCCAGGCTGGTCAGCGGCTCGTGTCCGGCGAGGGCGGCGAACTTGTTCGGCGCGGTGACGAACGGCAGGCCGGACAGCGCCGCCAGCTCCGCGGCGATGGCTTCGGCGAAACCGTGCGGGGCGTTGAGGCCGGTACCCACGGCGGTGCCGCCCTGGGCCAGCTCGCAGACCGCCGGCAGCGTCGCGCGGATGGCGCGCTGGGCGTAGTCGAGCTGGGCGACGAAGGCCGAGACCTCCTGGCCGAAGGTGATCGGCGTCGCGTCCATCATGTGCGTGCGCCCGGTCTTGACCAGGTGCGTGTGGCGCGCCGACAGTTCGGCCAGCCCCCCCGACAGCTCGGTGATCGCCGGCAGCAGTCGTTCATGCACGGCCTGGACGGCGGCGATGTGCATGGCGGTGGGGAAGCAGTCGTTGGAGCTCTGTGAGCGGTTGACGTGATCGTTGGGGTGCACCGGCAGCTTGCCGCCGCGACCCTTGCCGGCCAGTTCGTTGGCGCGTCCGGCGATCACCTCGTTGACGTTCATGTTGCTCTGGGTGCCGCTGCCGGTCTGCCACACCACCAGCGGGAACTGCTCGTCGTGGTCGCCGGCAAGCACTTCGTCGGCGGCCTGCTCGATCAGCCGGGCGATGTCGGCGGGCAGGTCGCCGTTGCGGTCGTTGACCCGGGCAGCGGCTTTCTTGACCAGCGCCAGGGCGTGCAGCACCGCCAGCGGCATGCGCTCCTTGCCGATGGCGAAGTTGATCAGCGAACGCTGGGTCTGCGCACCCCAGTAGGCGTCCTCTGGAACTTCGACCGGGCCCAGGCTGTCTGTCTCGATACGGCTCATGCTGCGCTCACTCCTTTGTAGTCAGAAATCGCAGTTTAGGCCCTGATTCGACACAGCGGTTCAGTCGCTCGTCGTGCCACTTGAGCACTTCGCCATCACGGCGCAGAATGCTCTACCCTGAGGTACTCGCCTCCCTTTCTTGAAGGAAATGCAATGACCCGTCTTCGTGTCCTCTTTGCCGCCGTTGCCCTGGCCTGCGCCAGCGGCCAGGTACTCGCCGCCACCGCGAGCCACAATGCCGCCGCCGAGAAATTCCTGACCCTGGCCAATGCCGACAAGCTGGGCACCCCGGTGTACATGCAGGTCCAGCAGATGTTCGCCCAGCGTTTCGAACAGACCAAGGCGCCGGCTGCCAAGAAAACCGTGCTCGACAGCTACCAGGCCAAGGCCAACGCCGCCCTGGACAACGCCATCGGCTGGAAGAAGCTCAAGCCGAAGATGGTCGACCTGTACACCGCGACCTTCACCGAGGCCGAGCTGAACGACCTGGTCAAGTTCTACGAGTCGCCGCTGGGCAAGAAAGTCCTGCGCGAGATGCCCAAGGTCACCCAGCAGTCGGCCCAGCTGACCCAGCAGAGCCTGGAACCGGCAGTGCCGGTGGTCAACAAGCTGCTCGACGACATGACCAAGGAACTCGACCCGAGCGCCGGCAAGGCAGCCGCTCCGGCGAAGAAGTGAGCCTGACGCGATGAACATGCAGCAACGCATCGAACAGCAGCTGGCGCCGCTGGGCACCGACCACCTCGAAGTGCGCAACGAAAGCCACATGCACAGCCGTGGCCAGGAAACGCACTACAAGGCGGTGCTGGTCAGCGAGCAGTTCGCCGGGCTGAACAGCGTCAAGCGCCACCAGAAGGTCTACGCCACCATGGGTGAGCTGATGGGCGAGATCCACGCCCTGGCGATCCACACCTACACGCCCGAGGAATGGGCGGCAGTCGGCGCGGCGCCAGCCTCGCCGGTGTGCGCCGGCGGCGGGCACTGAATCCTTTCCGTCGTTCTGGTACAATCTCGCAAAATCCGGGGGCTGCTTTGCAGCCCTTTCGCGGCACAAGGCCGCTCCTACAGGAGTATGCAGTTCCCTGTAGGAGCGGCCTTGTGCCGCGAAAGGGGCGCAAAGCGCCCCCATGCTTTTTATGTCAAACCCGGTCCGCCCCTTACGAGGGCAACCACCAGGAGTTTCAGATTCATGACCCAACCGATCGTCGTGGCGGCGCTGTACAAGTTCGTCACCCTGGAAGACTACGTCGAACTGCGCGAGCCGCTGCTCAAGGCAATGGCCGACAACGGCGTCAAAGGTACCCTGCTGCTGGCTAACGAAGGCATCAACGGCACGGTCTCGGCCACCCGTGAAGGCATCGACGCGCTGCTGGCCTGGCTGCGCAGCGACCCACGCCTGGTGGATGTCGACCACAAAGAGTCGTATTGCGACGAGCAGCCGTTCTACCGTACCAAGGTCAAGCTCAAGAAAGAGATCGTCACCCTCGGCGTGCCGGGCGTGGACCCGAACAAGGCGGTCGGCACCTACGTCGATCCGAAAGACTGGAACGCATTGATCAGCGACCCGGAAGTGCTGCTGATTGACACCCGCAACGACTACGAAGTGGCCATCGGCACCTTCAAGGGCGCCATCGACCCGAAGACCGAGACCTTCCGCGAGTTCCCCGACTACATCAAGGCCAACTTCGACCCGAGCAAGCACAAGAAGGTCGCCATGTTCTGCACCGGTGGCATCCGCTGCGAGAAGGCCTCCAGCTACATGCTCGGTGAGGGCTATGAAGCCGTCTATCATCTTAAGGGCGGCATCCTGAAATACTTCGAGGAAGTAGCCCAGGAAGAAAGCCTCTGGGACGGCGACTGCTTCGTCTTCGACAACCGGGTCACCGTGCGTCACGACCTGAGCGAGGGCGAGTACGACCAGTGCCATGCCTGCCGCCACCCGATCGACGTGAAGGACCGGGAGTCGGAACACTATTCGCCAGGCGTGAGCTGCCCGCATTGCTGGGACAGCCTGAGCGAGAAGACCCGGCGCAGCGCCATCGACCGCCAGAAGCAGATCGAACTGGCCAAGGCGCGCAACCAGCCACACCCGATCGGCTACAACTACAAAGCCGAGGCCTGATGCATGTCCGCACGCCTGCTCTATGTGATGGACCCGATGTGTTCCTGGTGCTGGGGTTTCGCCCCGGTGGCCGAGGCGCTGATCGCCCAGGCGCGTGAGGCGGGTGTCGTCACCCGCCTGGTGCCCGGTGGCCTGCGCAGCGGCGGCAGCGCCCTGGATGCCTCGACCCGCAAGTACATCCTCGAGCACTGGCAGGCGGTGCATGACGCCACCGGGCAGCCGTTCCGCTTCGACGGCGCGATGCCCGACGGCTTTGTTTACGACACCGAGCCTGCGTGCCGCGCATTGGTCGCGGCGCGTGAGCTGGACGACAAGCGGGCCTGGACGCTGCTCAAGCTGATCCAGCGCTCGTTCTACGAGCAGGGGCTCGATGTCACCCGCGCCCCGCAGCTGGTGGAGCTGGCCGAACAGGCCGGTTTCGACCGCGAGTTGTTCTCGCAGTGCTTCACCAATGCCGATACCCGCGCCGCCACCAGCGCCGACTTCGGCTGGGTACAGGACCTGGGCATCGCCGGTTTCCCCACGCTGCTGGCCGAGCGCAATGGCCAGCTGGCCCTGCTGACCAACGGCTACCAGTCGCTGGACAGCCTGCAGCCGCTGCTCGGCCGCTGGCTGCAGCAGGCCGCCTGTGCTTGACCTGCCAGGGTCGCCAGACCCTGTGCCAGGGAAGTCTCCCGCTGTGCCTGATCGCCTGAGCTGGGCGGAAATCCGCCGCCTGGCCCTGCACCACAAGAAGGCTTTGTGGACCGCCAACCTGGTGGCCGTGCTCGCCGCCCTGTGCAGCGTGCCCATCCCCTTGCTGCTGCCGCTGCTGGTGGACGAAGTGCTGCTGGGCCATGGCGACGCCGCGCTGAAGTGGATGAACAACTTCCTGCCCACAGGCTGGCAGGTGGCCGCGGGCTATATCGGCCTGATGCTCTGCGCCACCCTGGGCCTGCGTCTGGCGGCGCTGGCGTTCAACGTGGTCCAGGCCAAGCTGTTCGCCGGCCTGGCCAAGGACATCGTCTACCGCCTGCGTATCCGCCTGATCGAGCGGCTCAAGCGCATTTCGCTCAAGGAATACGAAAGCCTGGGCAGCGGTACGGTGACCACCCATCTGGTCACCGACCTGGACACCCTCGACAAGTTCGTCGGCGAAACCCTCAGCCGCTTCCTGGTGGCCGTGCTCACGCTGACCGGCACCGCCGCCATCCTGATCTGGATGCACTGGCAGCTGGCGCTGCTGATCCTGCTGTTCAACCCGCTGGTGATCTTTTTCACCGTGCAGCTGGGCAAGCGCGTCAAGCACCTGAAGAAACTCGAGAACGACAGCACCGCGCGCTTCACCCAGGCGCTGACCGAGACCCTCGATGCGATCCAGGAAATCCGTGCCGGCAACCGCCAAGGCTATTTCCTCGGTCGCCTTGGCCTGCGTGCCCGCGAGGTGCGCGACTACGCGGTGGCCTCGCAGTGGAAGAGCGATGCCAGTGGCCGGGCCAGTGGCCTGTTGTTCCAGTTCGGCATCGACATCTTCCGTGCCGCGGCGATGCTCACCGTGTTGTTCTCCGACTTGTCGATCGGCCAGATGCTGGCGGTGTTCAGCTACCTGTGGTTCATGATCGGCCCGGTGGAGCAGTTGCTGAACCTGCAATATGCCTACTACGCCGCCGGAGGCGCGCTGAGCCGCTTGAACGAGCTGCTGGCGCGGGCCGACGAGCCGCAGTACCCCGCGGGCAGCGACCCGTTCGCCGGGCGCGAGACGGTCGGCATCGAGGTGCGCGACCTGCGCTTCGCCTACGCCGACGAGCCGGTGCTGGATCAGCTGAACCTGTCCATCGCCCCGGGCGAGAAGGTTGCCATCGTCGGCGCCAGCGGCGGTGGCAAGAGCACCCTGGTGCAACTGCTGCTGGGTTTGTACAGCGCCCAGGCCGGGACCATCCGCTTCGGCGTCTCCAGCCTGCAGGAGATCGGCCTGGAGACCCTGCGCGAGAACGTCGCGGTGGTGCTGCAGCATCCGTCGCTGTTCAACGACAGCGTGCGCGCCAACCTGACCATGGGCCGCGATTGCAGCGACGATGCCTGCTGGCAGGCGCTGCGCATCGCCCAGTTGGACGGCACCATCGCCGCGCTGCCCCAGGGCCTGGACAGCATCGTCGGGCGCTCCGGCGTGCGCCTGTCCGGCGGCCAGCGCCAGCGCCTGGCGATCGCCCGCATGGTGTTGGCCGAGCCCAAGGTGGTCATCCTCGACGAGGCCACCTCGGCGCTGGACGCCGCCACCGAGTACAACCTGCACCTGGCCCTGGCGCGCTTCCTCAGCGGCCGCACCACGCTGATCATCGCCCACCGCCTGTCGGCGGTGAAGCAGGCCGACCGCGTGCTGGTGTTCGACGGCGGCCATGTGGCCGAGGACGGCGGCCACCAGCAATTGATCGCCGAGGGCGGCCTGTACGCCAAGCTTTACGGTCACCTGCAGCAGACCTGAGCCACCTACGTCCATGTAGGAGCGGCCTCGTGCCGCGAAAGGGCCGCAGAGCGGCCCCCGGCGATCTTGTGGGGCTGCTGCGCAGCCCTTTCGCGGCACAAGGCCGCTCCTACAGGTGCTGCGCCCCTTTCCCCGTCATCAAAAACCACGCCACAGGCATGGCAAATGGCCTACGCTGTGCTTGTCTAGGTCGATTCGTGCCTTATCTGCCGCCATGACAGGGATTACATGAAGGGAAATCGGACTCTCGAAGCGCCAAGGCTGCTGGGTATCATCTGGCCCTTCGTCGCCGTTGTGGTTTTCCAGGTACTGCTGGGCAGTCTGAGCCTTTATGCATTGTCCGCCGTGCGCGCCTACGTGGCGGGCGAGAGCCTGTGGTCCAAGGCACAGAAGGACGCCATCTATTACCTCAACCTCTACGCCGACGACCGCGATCCGCTGACCTATGCCCGCTACCGCCGGGCGATCCTGGTACCCCAGGGCGATCACAACCTGCGCCTGGCCCTGGACCGACCTGAACCGGACCTGGAGGCAGCGCGCCAGGGTGTGCTGCAGGGTGGCAACCATCCCGAGGACGTCGCCCGGATCATCTGGTTCTATCGCAATTTCCGGCATATCAGCTATATGGAAACCGCCATCGATTACTGGGACATCGGTGACGATTACCTGCGTCAGCTCGACGTGCTGGCCCAGCAGATGCGCGAAGGCTTCGCCGGCGGCGTGATCGACCCGCACCAGGTGGCCAACTGGAAGGCGCGCATCGTCGCCATCAATGACGGCGTGACCCCCGCCGCCAAGGCCTTCAGCGATGCCCTGGGCGAAGGCTCGCGGATGCTGCTCAAGGTGCTGATGCTGACCAACCTGGCCACCGCGCTGTTCCTGATCGCCATGGCCTGGCGGCGTTCAAGCAAGCTGCTGGCCCAGCGCCAGGCGTTCGCCAGCGCGCTGCAGGAGGAGAAGGAGCGGGCGCAGATCACTCTGGAGTCGATCGGCGATGCGGTGATCACCGCCGATGTCGATGGTTGCATCAGCTACATGAACCCGGCCGCCGAGCAGTTGACCCACTGGCAGGCGGTCCAGGCCCAGGGCCTGCCGCTGGCGGCGCTGTTCAGTCTGTTGGACGAGAATGCCGAGGGCGACAGCCTGACGCTGGTCGAGCAGGTGCTCAGCGGCAGCCTCAAGGGCGGCGCCGAGCATGCCCGGCTGATCCAGCGCCTGGACGGCAGTACGGTGTCGGTCAACCTGGTGGGCTCGCCCATTCTTACCGAGGGGCAGGTCAGTGGCATCGTGGTGGTGCTGCACGACATGACCCAGGAGCGCCAGTACATCGCCAACCTGTCCTGGCAGGCCACTCACGACGCCCTGACCGGGCTGGCCAACCGCCGCGAGTTCGAATACCGCCTGGAGCAGGCGCTCAACGGCCTGGCCCGCCAGGCCGGGCGCCATTCGCTGATGTTCCTCGACCTCGACCAGTTCAAGCTGGTCAACGATACCTGCGGCCATGCCGCCGGCGACGAGCTGCTGCGGCATATCTGCGCGGTACTGCAGTCGGGCCTGCGCGAGGGCGACACCCTGGCGCGCCTGGGCGGCGACGAGTTCGGCGTGCTCCTGGAGAACTGCCCGCCGGAGCAGGCCGAGCGGATTGCCGAGCAGTTACGCCAGGCCGTGCAGAGCCTGCATTTCGTGTGGAAGGGGCGCCCCTTCGTGACCACGGTCAGCCTCGGCCTGGTGCACATCGCCCAGGTGCCCAGCACCCTGGAGGCGTCGTTGCGTGCGGCGGACATGGCCTGCTACATGGCCAAGGAAAAGGGCCGCAACCGGGTCCAGGTGTATCACGCCGACGACAGCGAATTGTCCATGCGCTTTGGCGAGATGGCCTGGATCCAGCGATTGCACGTGGCGCTGGAGGAAAACCGCTTCTGCCTCTACGCCCAGGAGATCGCCCCCCTGCACCCCCACGAGAGCCCCGGGCATATCGAGATTCTCCTGCGCCTGCACGACGAAAGCGGGCGCACCATCCTGCCCGACAGTTTCATCCCCGCAGCGGAGCGCTATGGCCTGATGACCGCGCTCGACCGTTGGGTGGTGCGCAGCGTGTTCCAAGTAATCCGCCAGTGCCTGGACGAAGGCCGGGAGGGGCCCTTGGCGATGTGCGCCATCAATTTATCGGGCTCGAGCATCGGCGACGACAAGTTCCTCGAGTACCTGCAACGGCTGTTCAGCGAGTTCGACATCCCGCCGCGGCTTATCTGTTTTGAAATTACCGAAACCAGCGCCATCGCCAATCTGGGCAGCGCGATCCGATTCATCAATGAATTGAAAGGACTGGGCTGCAGATTCTCCCTCGACGACTTCTGCGCCGGAATGTCGTCATTCGCCTATTTGAAGCATTTGCCTGTAGACTTCCTGAAGATCGACGGAAGTTTCGTCAAAGACATGCTCGATGACCCGATCAACCGGGCGATGGTCGAAGTGATCAATCACATCGGTCACGTCATGGGCAAGCGGACCATTGCCGAGTTCGTCGAGACGCCGCTGATCGAGCAGGCTTTGCAGGAGATCGGCGTGGACTACGCCCAGGGATACCTCATCGAACGCCCGCAGGTCTTCACCTGCGACAGCCTGCAGCGCCAACGGATTGCCGCGAGGCCCCTTCTGCACCGGGCGCCGGGGACCTTTCGCTGAACAACGCCCGGAAATCACAGGGAATCAAGGAGCTGACAGTGATCGACGCGTTCGTAAGGATCGGACCATTGATGGATCCGGCCAGTTATCCGCAGTGGGCCCAACAACTGATAGAGGATTGCCGCGAAAGCAAGCGCCGGGTGGTGGAGCATGAGTTCTACCAGCGACTGCGCGATGGCCAGCTCAAGCAGTCGACCATCCGCCAGTACCTGATCGGCGGCTGGCCGGTGGTCGAGCAGTTCTCCCTCTACATGGCCCACAACCTGACCAAGACCCGCTACGCCCGACACCCCGGCGAAGACATGGCGCGTCGCTGGCTGATGCGCAACATCCGGGTCGAGCTCAACCATGCCGACTACTGGGTGCACTGGTGCCAGGCGCACGGCGTCCATCTGCATGAGCTGCAGTCCCAGGAGGTGCCGCCAGAGCTCAATGGCCTCAACGACTGGTGCTGGCGGGTGTGCGCCACGGAGTCGCTGGCCATCGCCATGGCGGCCACCAATTACGCCATCGAAGGTGCCACCGGCGAGTGGTCGGCGGTGGTCTGCGCCGAGGACACCTACGCCCAGGGTTTCCCCGAGGACACCCGCAAGCGCGCGATGAAGTGGCTGAAGATGCATGCGCAGTACGATGACGCGCACCCGTGGGAGGCGCTGGAGATCATCTGCACCCTGGCAGGCGAGAGCCCGACGCTGGGGCTGCGTACCGAGCTGCGTCGGGCGATCTGCAAGAGCTACGACTGCATGTTCCTGTTCCTGGAGCGTTGCATGCAGCTCGAAGGGCGTCAGCAGGGGCGTCTGCGCCCGGCATTGGCGGCGGGCTGAAACCATCGCGGGGCAAGTCGCATCGGCGCACCGCCGCTCCCACAGGTACTACGCCAACCTGTAGGAGCGGCCTTGTGTCGCGAAAGGGCTGCGCAGCAGCCCCGGGATTTCAGCATTGTTGCAAAGATCGCCGGGGCCGCTTTGCGGCCCTTTCGCGACGCAAGGCCGCTCCTACAGAGATCGCGCCGGTTGAAAAATCTCAGCAAGCCAGTTGCTCCCACGCGGCACGAGGCGTGGGAGCAGGCTTGCTCCGCGATCGGTGTTTTCGGTATTACTGCGCGTTCAGCGCCTGCCCGTTCACATCCTTGCTGTCCGGCCCCATCAGGTACAGGTACACCGGCATGATGTCCTCGGGCAGCGGGTTGTTCTGCGGATTCTCGCTCGGATAGGCCTGGGCGCGCATCGCCGTGCGCGTGGCGCCCGGGTTGATGCTGTTCGAGCGCACCGGCGCCACGCCTTCCAGCTCGTCGGCCAGGGTCTGCATCAGCCCCTCGGTGGCGAACTTCGACACGCCGTAGGCGCCCCAGTAGGCCCGGCCCTTGCGCCCGACGCTGCTGGAAGTGAACACCACCGAGGCGTCCTCCGACAGTTTGAGCAGCGGCAGCAGGGTGCTGGTCAGCATGAAGGTGGCGTCGACGTTGATGTGCATCACGCGCATGAAGTTGTCGCCCGACAGCTGCTCCAGCGGCGTGCGCGGGCCGATGATCGAGGCGTTGTTGAGCAGGCCGTCGAGGCGACCGAACTGCTCCTCGATCATCACCGCCAGTTCGTCGTACTGGTGGGGCAGGGCGGTTTCCAGGTTGAACGGGATCACCACCGGCTGCGGGTGGCCGGCGGCCTCGATCTGGTCGTAGACCTCGTTGAGGTTGGCCTCGGTCTTGCCCAGCAGCAGCACGGTGGCGCCCAGGCCGGCGTAGGCCTTGGCGGCGGCGGCGCCGATGCCGCGGCCGGCGCCGGTGACCAGGATGATCCGGCCCTTGAGCAGGTCGGGGCGGGCGGTGTAGTCGAACATAACGGGTTCCCTGTTGATGGCATAGCTCCGTGGGAGCGGGCTTGCCCCGCGATGGCGTCAGGGCGGACACCATCATTGCCTGGGCGGGCAGCCTCGCGAGGCAAGCCCGCTCCCACGGGCGTCTATGACTGTTGGTTCTTCAGCAGCCGCACAGCGCGCTGTCGATCACCTTGCGCAGTTCCAGCGGGTGGTCCACCACCACGTCGGCGCCCCAGTTGTTGGGGTTGTCCTCTGGATGAATATAGCCGTAGCGCACCGCCGCAGTGCGGGTGCCGGCGTCGCGGCCGGACTCGATGTCGCGCAGGTCGTCGCCGACGAACAGCACGCTGGCCGGGTCCAGGTCCAGGGTCTTGCACGCCAGGATCAGCGGCTCGGGATCGGGCTTGCTGTTCTTCACGTGGTCCGGGCAGATCAGCAGGGCCGAGCGCTCGGCCAGGCCCAGGCGCTGCATGATCGGCTCGGCGAAGCGCACCGGCTTGTTGGTGACCACGCCCCACAACAGGTTGCCTTTCTCGATGTCGGCCAGCAGCTCCGGCATGCCGTCGAACAGCTTGCTGTGCACCGCGCAGTCGCGCTGGTAGCGCTCGAGGAATTCCAGGCGCAGGGCCTCGAAGCCGTCGGCCTCGGGGTCCATGGCGAAGGTCGCGGCGACCATGGCGCGGGCGCCGCCGGAGATCACCTCGCGGATGCGCGCGTCGTCGATGGCCGGCAGGCCGCGGTCGGCGAGCATCGCCTGGCAGATGGCGATGAAGTCGGGCGCTGTGTCCAGCAGGGTGCCGTCCATGTCGAAGAGTACTGCTCGCAGGCGCATGCTCATTCCTCGCGCAGGGTCTGGATCATGTAGTTGACGTCGACGTCGTTGTTCAGCTTGTAGTGCTTGGTCAGCGGGTTGTAGGTCAGGCCGATGATGTCCTTGACCTCGAGGCCCGCGGCGCGGCTCCAGGCGCCCAGCTCGGAGGGGCGGATGAACTTCTTGAAGTCATGGGTGCCGCGCGGCAGCATCTTGAGGATGTACTCGGCGCCGATGATCGCCAGTAGGTAGGCCTTGGGGTTGCGGTTGATGGTCGAGAAGAACACCTGGCCGCCCGGCTTGACCATGCGGTAGCAGGCGCGGATCACCGACGAAGGATCGGGCACATGCTCGAGCATCTCCAGGCAAGTGACCACGTCGAACTGTTCAGGCATCTCCTCGGCCAGGGCCTCGGCGGTGATCTGCCGGTATTCCACCGCCACGCCGGACTCCAGCTGGTGCAGCTGGGCCACCGCCAGTGGCGCCTCGCCCATGTCGATGCCGGTCACGGTGGCGCCGCGCTGGGCCATCGCCTCGCTGAGGATGCCGCCGCCGCAGCCGACGTCCAGCACCTTCTTGCCGGCGAGGGCGACGCGCTCGTCGATCCAGTTGACCCGCAGCGGGTTGATGTCGTGCAGTGGCTTGAACTCGCTCTCGCGGTCCCACCAGCGGTGGGCCAGGGCTTCGAACTTGGCGATTTCGGCGTGGTCGACGTTGCTCATCTGAACAGTCCTCTGAAGCTTCTATGAAAGTGTCACGGGGCGCCAGCCGTGGCTGGCGCCCGGTTATTCGTTGCGCCCGCCGATGCGGGCTCCCCAGGCGCGGGCATTGGCGGCCAGGGCCTGCTCGTCCATCCGCGTCAGGCGGCGGTCCAGCACCAGGGCGTGGCCGGCGACCCAGACGTCCTTCACGCAATCGCGGCCGGTGGCGTAGATCAGTTGCGAGACCGGGTCGTGCACCGGCTGCTGCGCCAGCCCCGACAGGTCGAAGGCCACCAGGTCGGCGGCCTTGCCCACTTCCAGCGAGCCGGTCGTCGCCTCCAGACCCAGCGCCCGGGCGCCGTTGAGCGTGGCCATGCGCAGCGCCCGGTGGGCGTCCAGGGCGGTGGCCGAGCCGGCGACGGCCTTGGCCAGCAGCGCGGCGGTACGGGTTTCGCCGAGCAGGTCGAGGTCGTTGTTGCTGGCGGCGCCGTCGGTGCCCACCGCCACGTTCACCCCGGCCTGCCACAGGCGCTCCACCGGACAGAAGCCGCTGGCCAGCTTGAGGTTGGATTCGGGGCAGTGGACCACGCTGGTGTTGCTTTCTACCAGCAGGGCCAGATCCTCGTCGCTGACCTGGGTCATGTGCACCGCCTGCAGGTTTGGCCCCAGCAGGCCCAGGCGGGCGAGGCGGGCCAGCGGGCGCTCGCCGTTGTCCTTGAGCGCCTGCTCGACTTCTCCGGCGGTTTCGTGGATATGCATGTGCAGCGGTGCGTCGAGCTGGTCGGCGATCACCCGGATCTTCTCCAGGTTCGCATCGCTGACCGTGTACGGCGCGTGCGGGCCGAGGGCGACGGTGATGCGCGGGTGGTGCCGCAGGTCGCCGAACAGCTCGATGGCCAGGTGCAGGCCCTCGTCCGGGGTGCGCGCGCCGGGGATCGGGAAGTCCAGCAACGGCACGGCGATCTGCGCGCGGATGCCGCTCTGGTGCACGCGGTCGCAGGCCTCGCGGGGGAAGAAGTACATGTCGGCAAAGCAGGTGATGCCGCCCTTGAGCTGCTCGGCAATGGCAAGGTCGGTGCCGTCGCGCACGAAGGCTTCATCCACCCAGCGGCCCTCGGCCGGCCAGATGTGTTCCTGCAGCCAGGTCATCAGCGGCAGGTCGTCGGCCAGGCCGCGGAACAGGGCCATGGCGGCGTGACCATGGGCGTTGACCAACCCGGGCGTCAGCACGCAATCGGGCAGTTCGCGCACTTCCCTGGCTTGGGGTGCCCGCTCGCGGGGGCCGAGCCAGGCGATCCGGCCGTCCACCACGCCCAGTGCATGGCCCTCT
Organism: Pseudomonas sp. TE31087; assembly: GCF_057284075.1. NCBI lineage: Bacteria > Pseudomonadati > Pseudomonadota > Gammaproteobacteria > Pseudomonadales > Pseudomonadaceae > Pseudomonas > Pseudomonas sp. TE31087. Next base: position 2,721,920 of record NZ_JBXVNN010000001.1, on the reverse strand, counting down.
AGCACCACGCCGGCCGGCTCCACGGGGACCAGCCAGTCCGGCACAAGCAGCAGGTCGAGGAGGGGAGTGGCGATGGGCATGCGCGGCATATACCTGGATCGTTTCGGCTAAACGCGCAGTATACCCGAGCGTCCGCGGCTGAGGGTCGCTATAATCGCCGGCTTTTGATGCCAGGGCGACGGGGAGAGGCGATGCGCGAGCAACTGATGGCGGCGGAGACGGTGACGGGCATCGAATGGCGCGACGGCGTGCTGTATCTGCTCGACCAGCGCCTGCTGCCGCTGGAGCAGTGCTGGCTGGCTTGCACCGAGGCGGCCGAGGTGGCCGAGGCGATCAGTGACATGGCCGTGCGCGGCGCCCCGGCGATCGGCATTTGCGCCGCCTACGGCCTGGTGCTGGCGTTGGGCCGGCGGCTGGCCGAGGGCGACGGTTGGGAGGAGTCTCTCGAAGAGGACTTCATGCTGCTGGGCGAGGCGCGTCCGACCCCGGCCAACCTGTTCTGGGCGCTCAACCGCATGCGCGAACGCCTGCAGCGCCTGCGTCCCGGCGAGGACGTGCTGGCGGTGATGGAGGCCGAGGCGGTGGCGATCCACGAAAGCGACCGCGAGGCCAACCTGACCATGGCCCAGTTCGGCGTCGAGCAGATCCGCCGCCACCAGGGCAGCGAGCAGGCCCTGCTTACCCACGGCAACGCCGGCGCCCTGGCCACCGGCGGCTTCGGCACCGCTCTGGGGGTGATCCGCGCCGCCACCCTGGAAGGCATGGTCGAGCAGGTCTACGCCTGCGAGTCGCGGCCCTGGCTGCAGGGCTCGCGCCTGACCGCCTGGGAGCTGGCCGCCGACGGCGTGCCGGTGACCGTGGTCGCCGACGCGGCCATGGGTCACCTGATGAAGACCAAGGGCATTACCTGGGTGGTGGTCGGCGCCGACTGTATCGCCGCCAATGGCGACGTGGCGGCGAAGATCGGCACCTATCAGATGGCGGTGACCGCCATGCATCACGGCCTGCGCTTCATGGTGGTGGCGCCGAGCACCAGCATCGACCTGAACCTGGCCACCGGCGAGGACATTCCGCTGGAAACCCGCGGCGAGGAAGAGCTGCTGGAAGTGGCGGGCATCCAGGTGACGGCCGACGTCGAGGCCTACAACCCGGTGGTCGATGTCACCCCGGCGGACCTGATCGACGTGATCGTCACCGAGAAGGGTGTGGTCGAACGCCCGGATACGGCGAAAATCGCCCAGTTGATGTGCCGCAAACGCCTCCATTGAGGCGTTTTTTCACCCGTTTGGATGGCGCTGCAAGGCAACCTGCCACATCTCCCATGCGTCCCGTGTTTGTGATACCATCCGGCAGTTTCCAAGGCTGCTCTTTGCGGTGGCCTTCATTGCGCAGATCCATGGCACAACTCATTGATTTGTCGTAAGTCGTCGCACCCTATATGCGCTGCGGCGGCGAGCTTCGTTCGTCCTTCGAGGGATCAGGCGAAGTTTCACCAGAAAAAGGAATCAGGCTTCTCATGGGCGAACTGGCCAAAGAAATCCTCCCGGTCAATATCGAAGACGAACTGAGACAGTCTTACCTCGACTACGCGATGAGCGTTATTGTCGGGCGAGCGCTGCCCGATGCGCGTGACGGCTTGAAGCCCGTGCATCGTCGCGTTCTGTATGCGATGAGCGAACTGGGCAACGACTGGAACAAGCCGTACAAGAAATCCGCCCGTGTGGTCGGTGACGTGATCGGTAAGTACCACCCGCACGGCGACACCGCCGTGTACGACACCATTGTGCGCATGGCCCAGCCTTTCTCGCTGCGCTACCTGCTGGTCGATGGCCAGGGCAACTTCGGTTCGGTGGACGGCGACAACGCCGCGGCCATGCGATACACCGAAGTGCGCATGGCCAAGCTGGCCCACGAGCTGCTGGCCGACCTGCACAAGGAAACCGTCGACTGGGTGCCCAACTACGACGGCACCGAGCAGATCCCGGCGGTCATGCCGACCAAGATCCCCAACCTGCTGGTCAACGGTTCCAGCGGGATCGCCGTGGGCATGGCCACCAACATCCCGCCGCACAACCTCGGCGAAGTGATCGATGGCTGCCTGGCGCTGATCGACAACTCCGACATCACGGTCGATGAACTGATGCAGTTCATCCCGGGGCCGGACTTCCCTACCGCCGGCCTGATCAACGGTCGCCAGGGCATCATCGAGGCCTATCGCACCGGCCGTGGCCGCATCTATATGCGTGCCCGTTCCGAGATCGAGGACATCGACAAGGTCGGTGGCCGCCAGCAGATCGTCGTCACCGAGCTGCCGTACCAGCTGAACAAGGCGCGGCTGATCGAGAAGATCGCCGAGCTGGTCAAAGAGAAGAAGATCGAAGGCATCACCGAGCTGCGCGACGAGTCCGACAAGGACGGCATGCGCATCGTCATCGAGCTGCGTCGCGGCGAGGTGCCGGAGGTGGTGCTCAACAACCTCTACCAGCAGACCCAGCTGCAGAGCGTGTTCGGCATCAACATCGTCGCCCTGATCGACGGTCGCCCGCGCCTGCTGAACCTCAAGGACCTGCTCGAGGCGTTCGTTCGCCACCGTCGCGAAGTGGTTACCCGCCGCACCGTGTTCGAGCTGCGCAAGGCCCGCGAGCGTGGCCACATCCTTGAAGGCCAGGCGGTCGCGCTGTCCAACATCGACCCGGTCATCGCCCTGATCAAGGCTTCGCCGACCCCGTCCGAGGCCAAGGAAGCGCTGATCAGCACCGCCTGGGAGTCCAGCGCGGTGCAGGTCATGGTCGAGCGCGCCGGCGCCGAGTCCTGCCGTCCGGAAGACCTGCCGGAGCAGTACGGCCTGCGTGAAGGCAAGTACTACCTGTCGCCGGAGCAGGCCCAGGCCATCCTCGAGCTGCGCCTGCACCGCCTGACCGGCCTGGAGCACGAGAAGCTGCTGGCCGAGTACCAGGAGATCCTCGAGCAGATCGGTGAGCTGATCCGCATCCTCAGCAGCGCCGAGCGCCTGATGGAAGTGATCCGCGAAGAACTCGAAGCGATCCGTGCCGAGTACGGCGATGCCCGCCGCACCGAGATCCTCAACGCCAGCCACGACCTCAACTACGGCGACATGATCCCGGAAGAAGAGCGCGTGGTGACCATCTCCCACGGTGGTTACGCCAAGACCCAGCCATTGTCCGCCTACCAGGCCCAGCGCCGCGGCGGCAAGGGCAAGTCGGCTACCGGCGTCAAGGACGAGGACTACATCGAGCACCTGCTGGTCGCCAACAGCCACGCCACCCTGCTGCTGTTCTCCAGCAAGGGCAAGGTGTACTGGAAGAAAACCTACGAAATCCCCGAGGCCTCCCGCGCCGCCCGCGGTCGTCCGCTGGTCAACCTGCTGCCGCTGGAGGAAGGTGAGCGCATCACCGCCATGCTGCAGGTCGACCTGGAAGCGCTGCAACAGCACGCAGATCCCGACGAGGAGCTGGAAGACAGCGACGACAGCGTGATCGAAGGCGAGCTGGTGGAAGTCGAAGAGATCGACGAGGAAGACGGCGACACCCCTGAGTGGGCCGCTGAACCGACCGGCGCCTACATCTTCATGGCCACCGCCTCCGGCACCGTGAAGAAGACCCCGCTGGTGCAGTTCGCCCGTCCGCGCTCCAATGGCCTGATCGCCCTCAAGCTCAAGGAAGGTGACACCCTGATCGCCGCGGCCATCACTGACGGCGCCAAGGAAGTCATGATGTTCTCCGACGCCGGCAAGGTGATCCGCTTCGCCGAGAGCGTGGTCCGCGAAATGGGCCGTACCGCCCGTGGCGTGCGCGGCATGAAACTGGGCAAGGGTCAGCAGATCATCTCCATGCTGATTCCCGAGTCCGGCGCGCAGATCCTCACCGCCTCCGAGCGCGGCTTCGGCAAGCGCACCCCGCTGTCCAAGTTCCCGCGTCGCGGCCGTGGCGGCCAGGGCGTGATCGCCATGGGCACCAAGGGGCGCAACGGCTTGCTGATCGGCGCCATCCAGGTGCAGGAAGGCGAGGAGATCATGCTGATTTCCGACCAAGGCACCCTGGTGCGTACCCGGGTCGGCGAGGTGTCCAGCCTGAGCCGTAACACCCAGGGTGTGACGCTGATCAAGCTGGCCACCGACGAAACGCTGGTAGGCCTGGAGCGTGTCCAGGAGCCATCCGAGGAAGAGCTCGACGACCTGGTCGAGACGGACGAGGAGGGCGCCCCGCTCGATGCGGCGGGCGAGGACAACGCCGGTGCCGAAGAGGCGCCTCAGGAATAACCGAAGCAACAACCCGAACGGGGCGACCAAGGTCGCCCCGTTTGACTGATAAGGGCCTGGCCCGATCCGCAGGTTGGTCGCATAACCTGTGGGAGCGGGTTTACCCGCGAAGAAGACACCGCGGTGCATGGCAAGGGCTTCGCCCTTGTTCGCGGGTAAACCCGCTCCCACAGGGTTTCCGCTGGCATCGAAGATTTACGATTTGTTCTATTTGGCAGAGCGAGAGTGGATGTGAGCAAACGAGCCTTTAACTTCTGCGCCGGCCCCGCCGCGCTTCCCGATGCTGTCCTGCAGCGTGCCCAGGCCGAAATGCTGGACTGGCGCGGCAAGGGTCTGTCGGTGATGGAAATGAGCCATCGCAGCGACGACTACGTGGCCATCGCCGAAAAGGCCGAGCAGGACCTGCGCGACCTGCTGTCCGTCCCCTCCAACTACAAGGTGCTGTTCCTGCAGGGCGGCGCCAGCCAGCAGTTTGCCGAGATTCCGCTGAACCTGCTGCCGGAGAACGGCACCGCCGACTACATCGAGACCGGCATCTGGTCGAAGAAGGCCATCGAGGAAGCGCGTCGCTTCGGCAACGTCAACGTCGCCGCCAGCGCCAAGCCCTACGACTACCTGGCCATCCCGGGCCAGAACGAGTGGCAGCTGAACAAGAACGCGGCCTACGTCCACTATGCGTCCAACGAGACCATCGGCGGCCTGCAGTTCGACTGGGTGCCCGAGACCGGCGACGTGCCGCTGGTGGTCGACATGTCCTCCGACATCCTCTCGCGTCCGACCGACGTGTCGCAGTTCGGCATGATCTACGCCGGCGCGCAGAAGAACATCGGCCCTAGCGGCCTGGTGGTGGTGATCGTCCGTGAAGACCTGCTGGGCCACGCCCGCAGCAGCTGCCCGACCATGCTCGACTACAAGATCGCGGCCGACAACGGTTCGATGTACAACACCCCGGCCACCTATTCCTGGTACCTTTCGGGCCTGGTGTTCGAATGGCTCAAGGAGCAGGGTGGCGTCGAGGCCATGGAGCAGCGCAACCGCGCCAAGAAGGACCGACTGTACGGCTTCATCGACGCCAGCGAGTTCTACACCAACCCGATCAGCCACAACGCCCGTTCGTGGATGAACGTGCCGTTCCGCCTGGCCGACGAGCGCCTGGACAAGGCCTTCCTGGCCGGCGCCGACGCCCGTGGCCTGCTCAATCTCAAGGGGCACCGTTCGGTCGGCGGCATGCGCGCGTCGATCTACAACGCCCTGGGCCTGGAGGCCGTCGAGGCGCTGGTGCAGTACATGGCTGAATTCGAGAAGGAGCACGGCTGATGTCCGACCAGGAACTCAAGGCCCTGCGCGTGCGCATCGACAGCCTCGACGAGAAGATCCTCGAGCTGATCAGCGAGCGCGCCCGTTGCGCCCAGGAAGTGGCCAAGGTCAAGACCGCGTCGCTGGCCGAAGGCGAGGCGCCGGTGTTCTATCGCCCCGAGCGTGAAGCCGCGGTGCTCAAGCGCGTCATGGAGCGCAACAAGGGGCCGTTGGACAACGAAGAGATGGCGCGGTTGTTCCGCGAGATCATGTCCTCGTGCCTGGCCCTGGAAGAGCCGCTGAAAGTCGCCTATCTCGGCCCGGAAGGCACCTTCACCCAGGCGGCGGCCATGAAGCACTTCGGTCACGCCGTGGTCAGCCGTCCGATGGCGGCCATCGACGAGGTGTTCCGCGAAGTGGCGGCCGGTGCCGTCAACTTCGGCGTGGTGCCGGTGGAAAACTCCACCGAGGGCGCGGTCAGCCATACGCTGGACAGCTTCCTCGAGCACGACATGGTCATCTGCGGCGAGGTGGAGCTGCGTATCCACCACCACCTGCTGGTGGGCGAGAACACCAAGACCGACAGCATCACCCGCATCTACTCCCATGCCCAGTCGCTGGCCCAGTGCCGCAAGTGGCTGGATGCCCATTACCCGAACGTCGAGCGCGTGGCTGTCTCCAGCAACGCCGAGGCGGCCAAGCGGGTCAAGGGCGAGTGGAATTCGGCGGCGATCGCCGGTGACATGGCGGCCAACCTGTACGGGCTGACCCGTCTGGCCGAGAAGATCGAGGACCGCCCGGACAACTCCACGCGCTTCCTCATGATCGGCAGCCAGGAAGTGCCGCCGACCGGTGACGACAAGACCTCGATCATCGTTTCCATGAGCAACAAGCCGGGCGCGCTGCATGAACTGCTGGTACCGTTCCACGAGAACGGCATCGACCTGACGCGCATCGAGACCCGTCCGTCGCGCAGCGGCAAGTGGACCTACGTGTTCTTCATCGACTTCGTCGGCCATCACCGCGATCCGCTGATCAAGGCGGTGCTGGAGCAGATCAGCCAGGAGGCTGTGGCGCTGAAGGTGCTGGGGTCGTATCCGAAGGCGGTGCTCTGACGTATGTTTCAAGGTTCATCGCGGGCCTCGTGGGAGCGTGCTTGTCCCGCGATGGGCTTACAGGCTGTCTTGATTTCTGAACAGGGTTCGCACTCGTGGTTGATGCTGTAACAAACAAATCCGCACCGATTGTCGGTCGCCTGGTCGTGGTCGGTCTCGGCCTGATCGGCGGCTCCTTCGCCAAGGGGCTGCGTGAAAGCGGCCTGTGCCGCGAAGTGGTCGGCGTCGATCTGGATGCCGAGTCGCGCAAGCAGGCCGTGGTGCTGGGCGTGGTCGATCGTTGCGAGGCCGACCTGGCCGCCGCCTGTGTCGGCGCCGACGTCATCCAGCTGGCGGTGCCGATCCTGGCCATGGAGAAAGTCCTGGCCCGCCTCGCCCAGCTCGACCTGGGTGACGCGGTGATCACTGACGTGGGCAGTGCCAAGGGCAATGTCGTGCGCGCCGCTCGCGAAGCGTTCGCCGAGCGCCTGCCGCGCTTCGTGCCCGGACACCCGATCGCCGGTTCCGAGCAAAGTGGCGTGGAGGCTTCCAATGCCGCGTTGTTCCGTCGCCACAAGGTGATCCTGACGCCGCTGGCGGAAACCGATCCGCAAGCGCTGCACCTGGTCGATTGCCTCTGGCGCGCGCTGGACGCCGATGTCGAGCACATGCCGGTGGAGCGCCATGACGAAGTCCTGGCCGCCACCAGTCACCTGCCGCACCTGCTGGCCTTCGGCCTGGTCGATTCGCTGGCCAAGCGCAATGAAAACCTGGAGATCTTCCGGTACGCTGCGGGGGGCTTTCGCGATTTCACGAGAATCGCCGGCAGCGACCCGATCATGTGGCACGACATCTTCCTCGCCAACCGCGAGGCGGTCCTGCGCACTCTCGATACATTTCGCAGCGACCTCGACGCCTTGCGCGACGCGGTCGATGCTGGGGACGGGCACCAATTGCTGGGCGTGTTCACCCGCGCCCGGGTTGCCCGCGAGCATTTCAGTAAAATCCTGGCCCGCCGGGCCTATGTGGACGCTATGAACGCCAACGATCTGATTTTCCTGGCCCAACCGGGTGGCCGCGTGTCCGGACGGATCCGCGTACCTGGCGACAAGTCGATTTCCCACCGCTCGATCATGCTCGGCTCGCTGGCCGAAGGCACCACCGAGGTGGAAGGTTTCCTCGAGGGCGAGGACGCCCTGGCCACCTTGCAGGCCTTCCGTGACATGGGTGTGGTCATCGAAGGCCCGCACCACGGCCGCGTGACCATCCATGGCGTTGGCCTGCACGGCCTCAAGCCGCCACCCGGGCCGCTGTACGTCGGCAACTCCGGCACCTCGATGCGCCTGCTGTCCGGCCTGCTGGCGGCGCAGTCGTTCGACACCACCATGACCGGCGACGCCTCGCTGTCCAAGCGCCCGATGAACCGCGTGGCCAATCCGCTGCGCGAAATGGGCGCGGTGGTCGAGACGGGCCCTGAAGGGCGTCCGCCGCTGACCATTCGTGGCGGGCACAAGCTCAAGGCGCTGAACTACGCTCTGCCGATGGCCAGTGCCCAGGTCAAGTCCTGCCTGCTGCTGGCTGGCCTGTACGCCGAAGGCACCACCACCGTCACCGAGCCGGCGCCGACCCGTGATCACACCGAGCGCATGCTGCGCGGCTTCGGCTACGCGGTCGAGTCGAACGGTGCCGTGGCCTCCCTGCAGTCCGGCGGCAAGCTCACCGCCACCCGCATCGAAGTGCCGGCGGACATTTCCTCCTCAGCGTTCTTCCTGGTGGCGGCGTCCATCGCCGAAGGTTCCGAGCTGGTTCTGGAGCACGTCGGCATCAACCCGACCCGCACCGGCGTGATCGACATCCTGCGCCTGATGGGCGGCGACATCACCCTGGAGAACCAGCGTGAAGTCGGCGGCGAGCCGGTAGCCGACCTGCGCGTGCGCGGCGCCAAGCTCAAGGGCATTGATATTCCCGAGCACCTGGTGCCACTGGCCATCGACGAATTCCCGGTGCTGTTCGTCGCCGCCGCCTGCGCCGAAGGGCGCACCGTGCTGCGTGGCGCCGAAGAGCTGCGGGTCAAGGAGTCGGACCGCATCCAGGTGATGGCCGACGGCCTGATCGCCCTGGGCGTGAAGTGCGAGCCGACCCCGGACGGCATCATCATCGACGGCGGCCAGATCGGCGGCGGCGAAGTGCACGGTCACGGCGATCACCGCATCGCCATGGCCTTCAGCATCGCCTCGCTGCGCGCCAGCGCGCCGATCGTGATTCATGACTGCGCCAACGTCGCCACGTCGTTCCCCAACTTCCTGGCGCTGTGCAAGGAAGTCGGCATCCGCGTCGCCGAAGAGGGCAAGTCGTGAATTCCCAAGCACCGGTCATCACCATCGACGGGCCGAGCGGCTCGGGCAAGGGTACCGTGGCGGGCCTGCTGGCCCGCGAGCTGGGTTGGAAGCTGCTGGACTCCGGCGCGCTTTACCGCCTGCTGGCGTTCAACGCCAGCAACCATGGTGTCGACCTGACCAACGAAGAGCTGCTCAAGGCCCTGGCCGCCCATCTGGATGTGCAGTTCATCGCCGCCGAGCCGGGCAAGCTGCAGCAGATCATTCTCGAGGGCGAGGATGTCAGCCACGTCATCCGTACCGAGACCGTCGGCGCCGGCGCCTCGATGGTCGCCTCGCTGCCGGCCGTGCGCGAAGCGCTGCTGCAGCGCCAGCGCGCCTTCCGCGAGGCCCCGGGGTTGATCGCCGACGGTCGCGACATGGGTACCGTGGTGTTCCCCGACGCGCCGCTCAAGGTGTTCCTCACCGCCAGTGCCGAGGAGCGTGCCCGTCGCCGCTACCTGCAGTTGAAGGGCAAGGGTGAAGATGTTAGTCTGTCAAGTCTGCTAGATGAGATCCGTGCGCGCGATGAGCGTGACACCCAGCGCGCAGTGGCCCCGCTCAAGCCGGCGGCCGATGCCATTCAGCTGGATTCCACGGAGTTGTCCATCGAGCAGGTGCTGCAACGCATCAGAAGCGAGCTCGCCCTGCGCGACCTGGCCTGATGGAGAGGAGAGCGGGCAGGGGCACCAGTCAACGTCCTGTCAGCGCTTCTTAACTTAACGAAACCCACATTGTCTGGAATGTGGCTATGGGCGTCTTTTTCGCCCGAATCTACAGGAATTAAAATGAGCGAAAGCTTTGCAGAACTCTTTGAAGAAAGCCTGAAAACCCTCAATCTTCAGCCGGGTGCAATCATCACCGGTATCGTTGTCGACATCGACGGCGACTGGGTTACCGTACACGCTGGCCTGAAGTCCGAGGGTGTCATCCCGCTCGAGCAGTTCTACAACGAAACTGGCGAACTGACCATCAAGGTCGGTGACGAAGTTCACGTTGCGCTGGACGCGGTCGAAGACGGCTTCGGCGAAACCAAGCTGTCCCGTGAGAAAGCCAAGCGCGCCGAGTGCTGGATTGTTCTGGAAGCTGCTTTCGCTGCTGAAGAAGTGGTCAAGGGCGTTATCAACGGTAAGGTTAAAGGCGGCTTCACTGTCGACGTTAACGGCATCCGTGCGTTCCTGCCGGGCTCCCTGGTTGATGTCCGCCCAGTGCGCGACACCACCCACCTCGAAGGCAAAGAGCTGGAATTCAAGGTCATCAAGCTGGACCAGAAGCGCAACAACGTTGTCGTTTCCCGTCGCAGCGTCCTGGAAGCCGAAAACAGCGCCGAGCGCGAAGCTCTGCTGGAATCGCTGCAGGAAGGCCAGCAGGTCAAAGGTATCGTCAAGAACCTCACCGACTACGGTGCGTTCGTTGACCTGGGCGGCGTCGATGGTCTGCTGCACATCACCGACATGGCCTGGAAGCGTATCAAGCACCCGTCGGAGATCGTCAACGTTGGTGACGAGATCGACGTCAAGGTCCTGAAGTACGATCGCGAGCGCAACCGCGTTTCGCTGGGTCTGAAGCAACTGGGCGAAGACCCATGGGTTGCTATCAAAGCCCGTTACCCAGAGAGCACCCGCGTGACTGCTCGCGTCACCAACCTGACCGACTACGGCTGCTTCGCTGAGCTGGAAGAAGGCGTTGAAGGTCTGGTGCACGTTTCCGAAATGGACTGGACCAACAAGAACATCCACCCGTCGAAAGTCGTTCAGGTTGGCGACGAAGTGGAAGTCATGGTTCTGGACATCGACGAAGAGCGTCGTCGTATCTCCCTGGGTATCAAACAGTGCAAATCGAACCCATGGGAAGACTTCTCCGGCCAGTTCAACAAGGGTGACAAGATCACCGGTACCATCAAGTCGATCACCGACTTCGGTATCTTCATCGGCCTGGACGGCGGCATCGACGGTCTGGTTCACCTGTCCGACATCTCCTGGAACGAAGCCGGCGAAGAAGCCGTGCGTCGCTTCAAGAAGGGCGACGAGCTGGAAACCGTCATCCTGTCGGTTGACCCAGAGCGCGAGCGCATCTCCCTGGGCATCAAGCAGCTGGAAGACGATCCGTTCTCCAACTTCGTTGCTGTCAACGACAAGGGCGCTATCGTCAAGGGTATCGTCAAGGAAGTTGACGCCAAGGGCGCTATCGTGACCCTGGCCGACGACATCGAAGCTACTCTGAAAGCTTCCGAAATCAGCCGTGACCGCGTTGAAGACGCCCGTAACGTGCTGAAGGAAGGCGAAGAGATCGAAGCCAAGATCATCAGCGTCGACCGCAAGTCCCGCGTTATCAGCCTGTCCATCAAATCGAAGGACGACGCTGAAGAGCGCGAAGCCATCCAGAGCCTGAAAAACGCTCCGGAAGCGGCTGCCGACACCACCATGGCTGCGCTGCTGCGCGAAGCAATGGCCAAGCAGAACTGAGTTCTGTTTGATCGGTAAAAAGGGCGACCCTCGGGTCGCCCTTTTTTGTGCCTGCGATTTGCCTAGTCGAGCAGAAGCAGATTGTTCCTACAGGGTTTGTAGATGTTTCTGGGCTCGTGAGCGGTGTACGAGCAGTAGGCTTTACCGCTCGCCGGCAAAGTCGCGCCGCAGTGCGCTCGCGTTCGTGTAGGGTGGGGATCGCCTGTGCTGCGGCTTATCTTGAATTTTTTTGTTTAGTCAAGAACCACCCTGTTCAAATCCGCCGGGGCGTGCTACAAACTGATTAAGCAATGATCTAGCTGCTTGATAACGAAGGGAAAAATATGACGAAGTCGGAGCTGATCGAACGTATTGTCACCCATCAGGGGCTGCTCTCGTCCAAGGACGTCGAGCTGGCCATCAAGACCATGCTCGAGCAGATGTCGCAGTGCCTGGCGACCGGGGATCGTATCGAGATCCGTGGCTTTGGCAGCTTTTCCCTGCACTACCGCGCGCCGCGGGTAGGGCGCAATCCCAAGACCGGCCAGTCGGTCAGCCTCGAAGGCAAGTATGTGCCGCACTTCAAGCCCGGCAAGGAGCTGCGTGATCGGGTCAATGAAGATGAGCATGAGCACCCTTGAATGGAGGAGCGGCCTGATGCGTAATCTAAAGCGCGCCCTGGTGGTGCTGTTCGTGCTGCTATTGGCGGCTGTCGTATTGTTCTTTGTGCTGGAGAACCAGCAGTCCGTATCCTTGGTGCTTTTTGGCTGGTCGGCGCCGTCCGTGCCGGTGGCAGTGTTGGTGTTGGTGGCATTGGTTATTGGTTTGGCCGTGGGGCCGATGCTGGGTGCCTATGGTGTGGCGCGAGGGCGGCGCCAGCTTCGCGAACGTGGCCGGAAAGGCGTGCGTACTGAAGCTTGAAGATATTTCCTACAAGTTACTAAGAGTTTTCCGTATTTGAATGCAGCTTGAGAAGTGAGGTAATTCCTCGCTTGTCAATTTGCCTGTTGAAGGATTCGGAAGAATGGATGTCTTGGTGATCCCTCCTCATTGCCCTGCTCAAGGCCTGCCAGCAGTGCCTTTGGGGTTCTCATGGCGCGCTCGGCCATATTGCGATGCTACCTGCCATCTGTTCCTGATGGTCTACTCTTTACAATGAGTTACCAGTCTGACCACTATTGGCAAGGGCAAGGCTTTGGGCTGTTTATCGTCCATGGACGGTGTTGCCTGACGAGTGCGTGAAGGGCATTTCCAGCTACGCCCGTGTCCAGGTGGGTGCCAAGGTTAGGCTGTTCATTGCGTTCAAAGTGTCACGCCCGCGTCCTATGATGTTGATGGGCTGCGGGGCGTTGGTCGGGTGGTCGGAACTAATTGCGGCTTGCTTTCTCTATAGAAGGCTGCTGGTTGTGGAAGTGTATCGATAATCCAGATTGCCAAACACCAGCCAGGTGAATCTGGATTTCTACTGTGCAGTGACTCATGCAATGCAGACGGACCCAAGGAAAAATAGAATAAATGCGCAATGAACGTGAGCGCCTGAGTGGTGATGAGATTGATCTGTTTGAGCTGACTGAGGCATTGTGGGGGCAAAAGCTGTTGATTGGTCTTGTGACCGGACTTGTAGCAGCAGGCGCCTTGCTATATGCCTACTTGGCGGAACCTGTATACGAAGTCAAGGTTTTTGTGCGGCCACCCACCTCGAATGATATCGCCCAGTTGAACTATGGGCGGGGTGGGGGTTCTGGCCTGGTCATGTTGACCGTCAAGGATGTTTTTGATGTTTACCTGCGCAACTTGCAGTCGGAGTCATTGCGACGCAAGTTCTTCCGTGAAACCTACTTGCCAGCCTTGCCTGAGGCTCGTCGCCGCGGCTCCCAGGATGAGCAATATGATCGCTATCTGTCGGCGGTCTCCTTGGGGCAGGTATCCAGGGAAGGGGGCGGACAGGCATTTCATCAAGGTCGAGGCCTCGGATCCGAAGCGGGCTGTCGATTGGGCGGCTCGCTACGTCGAAATGGCCGGGCGGCTGGGGGAAGATGAAATTGTCGAAAATGTAATGACCGACGCCAAGGTCAAGGCGAAGAATCTCGAGCAGGAGATAAACATCGCGCGGGAAGGTGCGAGAAAGCTGCGCGAGGATCAGCTTGTCCAGCTTGCCGAGGCGCTCAGAGTGGCTCGAACGATCGGCTTGGAAAGGCCGCCAATTATCGCGAACAACCTCTCTGGCGAAGTCTCCGCAGGTATGGAGGGGTCGCTCATCTACATGCGCGGTAGCAAGGCGTTGGAGGCTGAGATCGACAATTTGCGCAATCGTACCTCTGATGATCCGTTCGTGCGCAATCTTCGCGAGCGTCAGGAGTCTCTGGCGTTCTACCAGTCCTTGCAGGTTGATGGGGAGGTTGTGAAAGTCTACCGACAGGACGGAGCTGTTGAATTGCCGGATGAGCCGGTAAGACCCAACAGGAAGATCATTGGTATTCTCGGCTTGGTCGCGGGTGGCGTGCTCGGGATTGGTGTGGCGGTGCTGCGTGTCCTGTTCATTCGCAGGCGAGCCTTGCACAATTAACGAGCGTCTTTCGTGGTCCGAATGCTCGGGCGGTACGCATGTTGTGCTACGAAGAGTGCCAGGTGGAGCTGGTTGCTTCGTAGCACCTTTCTAAGTGCCGGTGTGTGGGGGCGAAAAGAGCGCCATGGATCTGGACTGCTCTTTTCCGGAGGCGTCTGGTGCGGTGTTTCAGCTGAAGCGTGAGCGGAATCGGGCGAGGGGGAGCAGGTCCTCGGACGTGTCGTCGTCGCAGCACTTCAGTACTTTCAGCAGGCCTGTACCGCAGACGATCACCGGCAGCCCATCCTCGATGAAAATGACTTTTCCGATGTCGCGGTTTTCGATCGTGACGTCTTCTACTTCTTCTGCCGCCAGAATGCGCGCGGGAGTACCGTTGACTCGGCAGAAAGCGCCGCGGTACGGGGTGCTGAGTGCATCAATCGTGCGGCGAATGGTTGCGGCGGGCAGTGACCAATCGATCTGATAGTCGTCATCGTCGCGCCAGAGGCTGTAGGTGGCCAGGCTGTGGTCTTGTGCACTTGCCGTCGGCTTGTTACCGCTGGCAAGTGTCGAGAGCACGGCCATTCCGCATTCCAGATAACAGGCGTTAATGGCGGTAATTGCCTCTGCTATGGTGATGGGGTATTGGAGTGTAGTCGACGCCTGTTGGATGATATCGCCACGGTCATACTCGCTGGCGCCGAAGAGTGCGGTCACGCCGACTTCTTTCTCTCCGTTGATCAGCGCATTAACCAAGGGGGCAAATCCACGATAGCGTGGTAGCAGCGAATCATGGAAGACAATCAGCTTGTCGGTGGGGTGCTTGATCAGCCAGCGCCATGAGATGGCGATGACATATTCGCTTGTTACCTGGCTGTGGTCTTTCTTGAAGATGAACTCGACGCCGGCGGCTTTGCATGTTTCTGCAATCTGTTCCGAGTAGTCATTTGCCACGGCGCTGTCTTGGCCGATGACAACTAGCGATATTATATCCTTGAATTTCGAGGTGGCCTGTTCGGTAAAGGCAAGGCCCTTCTCGGTCATTGCAAAAATTGTAAGCATTGTGATTCTCGGTGCGGATGGGGTGTTGGGTGCCCTGAGATTGCTCGCCTGTGCGGCTGCGTCGCTGTGCTCATGTGACGGACTCGGTGCCGGGCGCGATACCTGCCTGGGAAGGGTAGCTTTGATTTCTCGGCGCCCGCAAGCCCTGCGGCGTCCATTGTTGGGGCGGCTGAAGGGCGAATGCTGGCCGCCGGCGTCGGGGTGGGGTCGCTGTCTGGAGCAGTATTTACAGGGAATGGCGGGGTGCTCGGAGGGCGTTTCTTGAGCTCCTGTTGGCGAGGTGCATCGGTGATTGGCTCTTGAATTATTGCAGGAAATTGGCAGAATCACCGAGGTTAAAAGCTCTTTCGCATGGGAAAAATCTGAACAATCCGACGTGACCGCCTATGCGGCGTTGAAGTAATGTTCCGTTCAATCGGCTCAGCCAGCCTTTGCCATGAATCTGCCGGGAGTGACAGGTTTCGAATGTGAGGTCAACTGACGGCGAGCCAGACGAAAGGAGATGATGCTGGGGGAGCGAATTTTCCGGGCAGGAGGTCGGAGTCGGTCCGTAGGCTTAATGAGATGTTCTGTAACGCGATGAGGCATCAAGCATACAATGCTGCGCGGAGCGGAAGGCTCATTGTGCATGAGTCGTGAAGGCGCCCTTGAAGGGTGTTTTGTTGCAAGTACATTGGCGATGTCGCGATCAATTATCTTCGCGGTGTTTAAGCAGGTTGTTGTCAGCTTGGTTTAGTTGTGCGGCACTTACGTATTGTCGCTGAAAAAGCCGCTCTTGAAGGACTAGAAGATGATTCCATTTAACAAGCCACCTCATATCGGGAACGAGGACACTCATGTACTGGCCGCCATGCGCAGCGACAAGATGTCCGGGGATGGTGCTTATGGCCATAAATGCCAACAGTGGTTTGAAGAGCGGTTTTCCTGTCACAAGACCTTGCTGACACCTTCCTGCACGCAAGCGCTGGAAATGGCGGCGCTGCTGCTGGATATCAAGCCGGGTGATGAAGTCATCATGCCCAGCTATACGTTCGTCAGTACGGCGAATGCCTTCGTTTTGCGCGGTGCGACCATCGTGTTCGTCGATGTGCGTCCCGATACGATGAACATTGACGAGACCTTGATCGAGGCGGCTGTCACACCGCGTACTCGGGCGATTGTTCCTGTGCACTATGCCGGTGTGGCTTGTGAGATGGACGTCATCATGGATATCGCCAAGCGCCACAACCTCTATGTGGTCGAGGATGCAGCCCAGGCAATGATGTCGACTTACCATGGTAAAGCCCTGGGGACCATCGGGCACATGGCTGCGTTCAGCTTCCATGAGACAAAAAACTACACCAGTGGCGGTGAAGGTGGGTTGTTGCTTATCAATGATCCTCAGTTCATCGGGCGTGCGGAGGTCATCCGCGAGAAAGGGACCAATCGCAGCCAGTTCTTCCGCGGGATGATCGACAAGTACACCTGGGTAGACGTCGGTAGCAGTTATCTGCCAAGCGAGCTGCAGGCTGCCTATCTCTACGGCCAGCTCGAGAAGGCCGATGAAATCAACCAGACGCGCCTTTCCATTTGGCAGCGTTACTGGGACGCGTTCCAGCCGCTGGTGGGCAAAGGGCTTGTCGAGCTAGGTGTTGTGCCTGAGGGGTGCCGTTTCAATGCCCATATGTTCTTCCTGAAGGTGCGGGATCTTCAGCATCGAACCAGCGTCCTGAGCCGGTTGCGCGAGCTGGGTATCGGCGCGGTGTTCCATTATATTCCGCTGCATTCGGCGCCAGCCGGCAAGTCCCTGGGGCGCTTCCATGGCGTGGACAACCACACCACCCGGGAAAGCGAGCGCCTGCTCCGCCTGCCGCTGTGGATTGCCATGTCTGATGAAGAAGTTCAGCAGGTCATCGATGCTGTTGTGAAATCGATCGATGTCGAATAGCGCCTCTCGCGATGAAGTCGAGTCGGTTCGCAAGCGTATAGGGGTGCTCGCCGGCGCGCTATTCACGACAGCGTCCCATCTGTCGAAAATTCTGGTGGGTTTTCTGTTCCTGAAGCTGGTCGCGGTCTACCTGGGGGTGGAAGGGCTGGGTGCGCTCGGTAACTTGATGAGCGCTGTTCTGTTCCTGTCGTTGCTGGCCGGCGGCGGGATCCAGAACGGTGTCATCAAGTACGTCGCCGAGTATCGGCACAAACCGAAGCAGATGCTTCGGTTTCTTGCAGGGGCGCGACTCTATTCGCTGGGACTGTGCACGCTGATTCTGCTGGGGACGATAGTCTTCAGCGGCCCGCTGTCTCATTATTTGCTGGGGGGAGAATACGCCTGGCTGATGGTGGTGCTGGGGGTTGCGCAGTTCGGTTTCGCATTTACCAATATCGTCAATGGCACTGCCAATGGCCTGCATGAAACCCGCGTTTACGCGACCATACAGATCGTGGGTAATCTGCTCACGCTACCCCTGGCGTGGTTGCTGATCCGTCAGTTCGGCCTGGTCGGGGCGGCGCTGTCGATTATCGTATTTTATTTGTCATACAGCCTGCCGGCGTTGTATTTCTTTGCCCGCTCAAGGCTGCGTAGGCATGTGCGCTGGCGTATCGCCTACCGGCCGCAATTTGCAAAGCTCTCGGGTTTCACGCTGATGGCTGCTGTCGGCGCGGTGAGCGTACCGCTTGTAGAAATTGTTGTGCGTAATCTGTTGCTGGAGAATACGGGGCTGCAAGCGGCCGGGCTCTGGCAGGCATCGCTCAAGCTGTCCAGTGCCTACATGGGGTTCTTCGTGGTCTTTCTCGCGGCGTACTTCATTCCGATCGTTTCGGGCTTGCAGGATCGGCTCAAGGTAGCGGCGGTGGTTCGCAAGTTCATGGTGCTGGCGATATGCCTGTTTGGTGTGGGTGCGATTGGCTTCTACGGACTGCGCAGCTTCTTCATTCCGCTATTGTTGTCAGCCGATTTTGCCGAGCTGGGTGATTTTATCCAGTATCAGTTGCTGGGAGACCTGTTCAGGGTGACTTCCTACGTCATAGGTTTTGTGGTGATCGCCAAGGCTGCGACCCGGATCTATGTGCTGGGTGAGATAAGTCAAGGGGTCCTGTTCTGTCTGTTCAGTACCCTGACATTGAAGCAGGGGTGGGGGCTGCAGGGCGTATTCATTGCGCACCTGGCAATGAATATTATTTATTTCGCCTGCTCTGTCATTGGTTTTTATATTTATACGAAAAGGGTGGTTTGATGTTGAGCGCAACCGTGGTTGTCTCCTGCTACAATCAGGAGCGCTATATTGCAGAGTGTCTCGAAAGTATCCTGGGTCAGGAAGTCAATTTTGACCTTGAGGTGATTGTTTCTGATGACTGCTCGACCGATAGTACCCAGCGTATTATTAGGGAATGTGCTGAAAAGCATCCGGGACGCTTGAAGTTGGTTTTGCGTGAGCAAAATGTGGGTGTGTCAAATAATTATTATGCCGTTCATGCCTTGGCGACAGGGGATGTGGTTTTTCACTTTGATGGCGATGACATCATGATGAGTGGGAAGCTCCAGGAACAGTACGATCTTTTTGTCCAGTACCCTGATGTCAACATCGTTTTCCACAAGGCTGTGTACTTTTCTGATGATCGCAGTTATCAGTCAATACCGCCCTATCCCGGAGAGGAGGCGCCTTATCACACCTTCTTTTCGCTGCCGGAGCTGGCCCGCTGGGGTTCGACTTGCGTCCACAGTGCTTATGCCTACCGCCGTTCCGCTCGCAAGGTGACCGCTGCCCAGGAGTCGATGGAGTGGTACTTTGCGATGGACACCATGATTCCTTCCGGGCGCGGTGTGTTCATCAACAAGCCATTGGTCATGTATCGCTGCAATCCGGGTAATGGTTCTTATCTGTCCACCTTGGCGGGGCGTACCAAGGCCTACAGGATTTACTTTAGAGACGTTGCGGATTACTTTGACAGTCACCCGGAATTGCGCACGGATTTGTACGCGAACTTCCTTGTGACTTTCTTGGCGATGGCACGTTCCACACGCAAGGTACTGCCAGAGAACCTGGCGTTCGGTCTGAAGAATATCTTCTATTTTCGACCGCGGAAGTTTATTCAGGCAGTTCAGGTTCGCCGCTTGGTCGGGCCCGAGGAGAAGGTTCGCTGAGCGCAAGCTGCTCGTGTTTCATGCGTGCTCCTGATGTACAAGCGCCGCCCGCTAGGGCGGTGATGCTTCAGTCAGGCCGTAGGCCATGTGCAGGCTGAGGGGGGGGAGGTTCAGCGTTTTCGGTCTGGGCGTCTAGTCAAGCCTCCAGTCAGTGCCTTCAGGTGAACTTGCGGAGCGCGGTGGGATGATTTGATTTTTCTTTGGTTTGCGTAGGAAATTTCCTGTCTTCGAGGTGCCAGGTTTTCGAGCCTGGTACGCGGGAGGGTGACACTGTACTGTCAACTCTGTGTGGTAGCCAAGGGCGCTGCCTGCCGCTTGTATAAATGGCGTTCGCTGCCATAATGCGAGCCTTTCCTTGCATGCGGGCACGGCCTGCATTTCCACAAAGTGGCACGGATATGCCTTACGCCAAGCCATGGGATGGGTCCTGCCGCAGTATTTCTTCAGCTCTAAGGCAGGTCGATCGTGACTGTTATCAATCGTTTTCCAGTGGTGGGCGCCTCAGGTTTGGATCTCTTCAGCGCAGGGGTCGCATTGTGGCGGGGCAAGCGTCTGATCCTCGGCACGATGGCGGTGACTACGTTGGCTGCATTGGCCTATGGATACATGGCGACCCCCAGCTATCGGGTCACCAGTGTCCTGCGTCCAGTCGCACAGTTCGAGCTGGATGCCCTGAATCGCTCCGGTGTCTACAAGCTTCAGCCTGAACAGGCGCTGCAGCGGGTCGGTGCTGCACTTGAGTCCTACGACACCCGCTTCGCCTACTTCCAGGCCCATCCAGAACAGTTCAGTTCTTTCCAGGTTCCAGGCTTGAGCGTGGAGCAACGCTTCGAGCTCTTCGGTCGCAATGCCTTTCAGGTACGCCGCAGCAGTGCGTCGAATGGCGAGGGAAGCCCCGAGGCGCTCACCCTCGACCTCACCTACCGTGCCGGCGACGACGGGGTTGCCATCATCGACGGCTTGATAGAGCAGGCCACACTGGTCGAGCGTGAGCGAATCGATAGGGACGTCATTACCGTCGTGGCCAACCGGCTCAAGGAACTGGATACCAGGCTCGAGAAGTCGAGAGTTTCCTACGAGATGCTCAAGGAGGTTCAAATCGCCTCGCTGAGTGAGCGGGATGCGGTAAAACGTGCCCAACTGCTTGATGAGTTGCGCGCACGCCGAACCGAGCTGAAAACCCTGCGCGCCAATCGTATCGCGCAGCTGGATGAGGCGTTGCTCATCGCTCGGCGGCTTGGCATCAAGCGTCCGTCGACCCCGGCTTCGATAGCCGGCAGTGCTGGAGTCAACGCAACGAATGTCGTGGTTGCCGACGTAACCAGTCGCGACCCCCTGTACTTCCTGGGCTCCGATGCCCTTGAGGCTGAGCGCGCGGCATTGCTCCAGCGCCGCTCCGACGACTTTGCCGACACACGAATTCCGCAGATTGCCAAGGAGCTGCAGTTGCTTGACCGCAATCGAGAGGTTGAGGCGTTGGAGCAGCGAAAACAGGCAGACCTGTACCTGCAGGATATTGCAAGCATCAAGGCCGAGCGGTTCGCCTTGGAGCAAGTGAGCCTGCAGGCCAAGGACCTGAAGTTGGTCAATGTCGACCAGCGTGCCGTCAGTCCTATTGCACCTGTTTCACCCAGCAAGTGGTTGCTCGGGATCGGTGGGGTGCTTGTCGGTCTGATAGTAGGCGCAGGCATTGCGCTGGCTCGTCACCTGCTGATCGCTCGTATGCAGGCGAGAAGTGCTGGCACTGAGCCGTTGATCCCGCAGGCTGTTGCTCGCCACCGCGATGATCTCATCGAGGTCGACCCGCGCTAAGGGGGCAGGCCGGCGCTTGCTGGTGTAAAGACAGGTTGCGGGTGGTTGTCCTCTGGCGACTCTGGCAAAGACAGATATGCGGTAGTATGGAGGATCACCTGCTCCTCTGGTGAAGTGCCCGTAGAGGTACAGGCATATTGATATCTAGGTTGGCCGCAGCGGAGTTCGTTCATGCTATCTGCCAGGTCGTTTTTACCAAGTCAGGAACGGCGCCGGTGGCGCCTTTCCGAGCATCTTCCATTAGCGAGGATCATGGCGCATGCCATGAACGTGGCCCGTGACGATTTTCCGGATTGCAAAGGTATGGTCTTCGGGCGGCAGTGATGTGCAGGGCAGAAGGCTGCGGCAAGCCGTTCAAAGGATAGTGGGGAAGATCAAAGTGAGTGTGGTAGCTGGATGAGCAATCCAATGACAACAGCTGTAGACATGAGCAGCGCTGGGCAACAGGAGAGGAAAGGTTCTTTTCTACTTGCTCTGTTAGTACTGACGGTGACCATTGGATTTCCGCGTGTCTATGGCACCGAGGTGCCGATGGCGGTATTGCTCATGCCGTTCTATATGTTGGGCTTCCTCAGATTGCTGATGAGTAACGGTGGGTTCGCAATTGCCTTCCTGTTGCTTTTTGGTGGCTGGCTGCTTGGTGGGGCGCTGGTGGCAACCGCAGGAGCGCCGGGTGATCTGTTCTTTCACTTTGTGGTATCCAGCAAGATCTTTCTGAATATATTTTTCGGCTATGTCATTCACCGTGTCTTGACCAAGCGGCCGTCTGCGTTGCTGGCCTGGATTTTCCTGCAGTGCGCGTTGGCGATCATATCGATCCTAGACAGGGACGTGTACACCACGCTGCTGGGCTTTATATCGCCACGCTCGGCGGAGGTCTTCCAGCATATTTACGGGTTGCGTGCCCTGGGCTTTGGCTTGTTTCATGTGGATGGCGCGCTTACGTTGGTCATCACGGTGTTTTACTACCTGCTCATTTCACAGAAAAGCTTCCTGAAGAGTTTGCTCGTCATCATGATCTTCCCCATCGCGATGGCAATTGCTCGTAGTGCAATTATTCCTTTCGCCATCCTGGGACTTAGCCGTCGTGGCTTGGGACTGAAGGTTCTACTATTGCTGTCGGTCGTCACGATGGTGGTGCTGAGCTTCTATGTAACGTCTGGGCCCTTGTACCAAGCCACTGAAATCTTCAGGAATATCGTAACCAAGGGTGAGTTGCACAGTGACAGCGTCCAGTCGTTGTCGGAGATGTACATATTCCCCGATCAGCTATCCACCTACCTGTATGGCGATGGGCGCTATTTTTCTGAAGACACTTCTGAGTTGGGCTTCTACAAAGGGACAGATGTCGGCTATCTGCGACTTTTGTATTTTTCCGGTTTGGGTTCTATCGTCGTTTTTATGTTGCTGAATTGCTTTTATCTCGTGCCCGTCCTGTTCGGCGGGCGCTATGAGAAAAGTCGTGATATCAAGGTTTTTGCGTTGGCCCTGTTCTTGATCTTCGTGATCATTAATTTCAAGGGGCTGCAAGTCATGCCGATCTTTGCCGTTTCCCTCTATCTGTTCGCCGGGCAGCAGGAGCGTGACGCCAGTCGCCAAGCCAGGCTGAATCGCATGCAGGGAGCGGTTGCATGACGTCGAGGGCTGCTGTGGTCGTTGTCAGAAGTTGTGAACTGACCAGCGAGACCTTGTCTGTAATTATCATTCAATCTGAAGGGTAGTGAGTCGTTTGGAAACACAAATGCGGCCGCGTAAGAAAATCTGTTTGGTTGCCACTGTCCCTGTCGTTTTGCATGTCTTCATGCGCGAGCATATCAAGCGTCTTTCCGCGAACTACGATGTGACACTGGTGGTGCCCGGTACGCGCCATGACGTCGAGGCGCTGCTGGGAGAGCATGTCGACTTCATTCCCTATGCCATCGAACGCAAGATCTCCCTCAAGCGTGACGTGATCTCGCTGTACCGGCTTTGGCGAATCCTGATGCAGCGTCGTTATGACTGCGTGCTTTCCCTGATGCCCAAGTCAGGGCTTGTCGCCATGTTGGCGGGGTGGCTGTCGGCGACACGGTGCCGCGTGCACATCTTTACCGGGCAGGTCTGGTTCACCCGGCGTGGGCTGGGGCGTCGCTTCCTGATGTTCCTTGACCGTCTCCTGGCTGGCGCCGCAACGCACCTGCTGACGGACAGTCATTCGCAAAGAGATTTCCTGATCGAGTCGAAGATCGTCGGCAGAGACAAGATCAGGGTGCTTGGCAAAGGCTCCATCAGTGGCGTGGATATCGAGCGCTTCAAGCCGGATCCGCAGCGTGCCGCGCAAATGCGTAGCGAGATGAACATCGCCGAAAACGCCAAGGTTTTCCTGTTTCTTGGTCGGGTCAATACGGCCAAGGGGATTCTGGATCTCGCCCGGGCCTTTGCATCGCTTGGCGAAGAGTATGCCGATGCCCACCTGCTGGTTGTCGGACCTGACGATGAGGGGATCGATGAGTCGCTGGCGGCCATCCTGCAACCTTGCCAGGACCGTTTTCACCGTGTGGGCTTCACGCGTACACCTGAGCACTACATGGCAATGGCCGACGTGTTTTGCATGCCCAGCTACCGGGAAGGTTTCGGCCTGGCGGTGATCGAGGCAGCAGCGGTGGGGGTGCCCAGCATGGTCTCGCGAATCTACGGATTGACCGATGCCGTCGAGGAAGACGTCACCGGGCTGTTCCATGAAGCAGGCGACATTGCGCAGATCCGCGAGGTTCTCACCCGGCTTCATGGCGACTCGGTACTTCGTGATAGGCTCGCGCTCTCTGGTCTGCAGAGGGCTCGCCGGGACTTCTCGCAGGATCTG
Source organism: Pseudomonas sp. TE31087 (assembly GCF_057284075.1). NCBI lineage: Bacteria > Pseudomonadati > Pseudomonadota > Gammaproteobacteria > Pseudomonadales > Pseudomonadaceae > Pseudomonas > Pseudomonas sp. TE31087. Next base: position 2,698,051 of record NZ_JBXVNN010000001.1, on the reverse strand, counting down.
GTGGTTGGGGAAATGCAGGTGTTCATCAAGGCGATCATGGACCGCCAATGACGCCGCAAGTAGAAAGGACAAGGGGCGATGGTACGATGCGCATAGTGTTAACAGGCGGTTCCGGATTTGTTGGTCAAGGTGTGTTGAAGCGATTGGCGACGATGCCGGTAGAGGTGGTTGCGGCAGTGCGCCAGCAATCAACACCATTGCCCGCCGGGGTTGAGCCACACCTGTTCGATGACCTGGCAAGCGAATCTGCCTGGCCTCAGGCTGAGCGGCCATTTGATGTAGTGATTCATTGTGCCTCCAGGGTGCATGTGATGAACGAGGTCGCCGCCGACCCGCTGGCGGAATTTCGCAAGGTCAATGTCGAGGCAACGCTCGCCTTTGCCCGGCGCGCCGCCCAGGCTGGGGTAAAGCGCTTTGTCTTTATCAGCTCGATCAAGGTCAATGGCGAGGGAACGCCTTTGGGGCGGCCCTACCATGCAGATGATGATGCCTCGCCCTCGGACCCTTACGGGGTGTCCAAGCAGGAAGCGGAAGAGCAGTTGATGAAGCTGGGACGTGACCTGGGCATGGAGATCGTCGTCATCAGGCCTGTGCTGGTTTACGGACCTGGGGTGAAGGCCAACTTCCACAACATGATGCGTTGGCTCGACAAACAGATTCCGTTGCCTTTCGGTGCCATACATAACAAGCGCAGCCTCGTGGCCCTGGACAACCTCGTCGACCTGATCGTGTTGTGTTGCTCGCACCCGGCGGCAGCCAACCAAGTGTTTCTGGTGAGTGACGGCCATGACGTTTCCACCACGGAGCTGCTGCAGAAGATGTCGGTCGCCCTGGGCAAACCGGCCAGGTTGATACCGGTTCCGAGCTCGCTACTGACCCTCGGGGCCAATCTGCTGGGTAAGCGGGCGCTGTCACAACGTCTCTGCGGCTCGCTTCAGGTCGATATCTCCAAGACACGCCAGATGCTCGGTTGGGAGCCGCCGGTGTCACTGGAGGAAGCGCTCGGCATCACTGCAAAACATTTCCTGGAAAACCCCATTCGATGAGTTACTGGATCCTTCCCATTGCTGTTCTGCTGGTTTCTTACTTGCTGACAGGGGCGTTGCGTCGTTATGCAATTGCCCGAAGCATCATCGATGTTCCCAATGCCCGCAGTTCTCACTCCGTTCCCACGCCACGCGGTGGTGGTGTGGCAATCGTGCTGGCGTTCCTCGCGGCATTGCCGGTTGCCTACGGCCTCGATCTCATCTCGACGGGGCTGCTGATCGGTTCTCTGGGTGGCTGCGGCCTGGTGGCGGTAATCGGATTTCTCGACGACCATGGCCATATTGCAGCCCGGTGGCGATTGCTGGGACATTTTTCCGCAGCCTGCTGGGTGTTGTTCTGGCTAGGTAATGCTCCAAAGCTGGTGGTCCTGGGCGCGACACTGGACATCAGCCTGGTTACCTACGTGCTGGCGGCTTTCTACATTGTGTGGATGCTTAATCTCTATAATTTCATGGACGGTATCGATGGCTTGGCTAGCCTTCAGGCGATAACGGTCTGTTTGGGTGCATGCGTCATCTATGTCGCTTGCGGCGCTTCATCAATGGTGTGGGCACCAGCCTTGCTTGCATTGGCCGTGGCTGGTTTTCTGTTCTGGAATTTCCCGCCGGCGCGTATTTTCATGGGCGACGCAGGCAGTGGTTTCCTGGGAATCCAGTTGGCGCTGCTGTCGTTGCATGCCGCGAACGGCGACCCCGTGCTGCTCTGGTCGTGGATCATCCTGATGGGTGTTTTCATTGTCGATGCCACCTTTACCCTGGCTCGTCGGCTGTTGCGTGGCGACAAGGTCTATGAAGCACACCGAAGCCATGCCTACCAGTATGCTTCGCGACAATTTGGCAAGCACCGTCCCGTCACGCTGGCCGTGACGGCCATCAATCTGCTCTGGCTGCTGCCTTGGGCGGCCGTCGTGGCATTGGGGCATGTGGATGCATTGGTTGGCGTGATCTTGGCTTATGCACCGCTCCTCGCGCTTGCGGTCAAGTTCAAGGCGGGGCAAAGGGAAATCGTCGACAAGTCGCCAGCATGAGTGTCCAAAGGGCCCCGGCGGCATTGATCATGCCAGCCACTACAGTTGCGAGTGCGGCTAAGGTTCAGGTAAGAGGAGAATGATTTTGAAAGGGGTTATGGATAGTTTTCGGTCCGCATTGCTAGGGTTGCCTCGGCGATACAAAAGGCTGTTGCAGGTGGCAACTGACGTCGTGCTGGTCTGGGGGAGCTTGTGGCTGGCATTTCTCGTTCGCCTGGGGGTCGAAGAGCTGTCCAATCCGATCAAGGAGCACCTGTGGCTCTTTATCGCCGCCCCGATTGTGGCGATTCCGTTGTTCATCCGCTTCGGCATGTACCGTGCGGTCATGCGATATTTCGGTAACGATGCGCTGATCGCCATTGCCAAGGCCGTCAGCCTTTCGTCGTTGATCCTTGCCCTGGTGGTCTACTGGTACAGCAACCATCAAGCGGTGGTGCCGCGTTCGATCATCTTCAACTACTGGTGGTTGAGCCTGGTGTTCCTGGGCGGTCTGCGCCTTGTGATGCGCCAATATTTCCTCGGCGACTGGTTCGCAGCGGCCAAGCACGTGCCCTTCACCAATCGTGATGACGGTTTGCCGAAGGTTGCGGTTTACGGGGCAGGCGCTGCCGGCAACCAGTTGGTTGCGGCATTGCGCATGGGCCGGTTGATGCGGCCGGTGGCTTTCATTGACGATGATGTAAGTATCAGTGACCGGGTGATCGCCGGGCTGCAAGTCTACAAACCCAAGCATATCCAGAGAATGCTGGACCTGACCGGCGCCGAGGAAATCCTGCTGGCCATTCCTTCGGCGACCCGTGCGCGTCGCCGTGAGATACTTGGCTTCCTCGAAGGTTTCCCTTTGCATGTGCGTAGTGTGCCTGGCTTCATGGACCTGGCCCGTGGTCAGGTCAAGGTCGATGATATCCAGGAGGTCGACATTGCCGATCTGCTTGGACGTGACCCGGTGCCAGCCCAGGACGAGCTGCTGGAGCGCTGTGTTGTCGGCCAGTCCGTTCTGGTAACCGGAGCCGGCGGGTCGATCGGGTCCGAGCTCTGCCGTCAGATACTGAGTCTTCGCCCGAAGAATCTGCTGCTGTTCGAACACAGCGAGTTCAATCTCTACAGCATCCTCAGCGAGCTGGAGCAACGGGTTGCCCGTGAGTCGCTGCCTGTCAGGGTGCTGCCGATCCTGGGCTCCATTCGCAATCCTGACCAGTTGCTTGATGTCATGCGTACCTGGCATATCGATACGGTCTACCATGCCGCTGCCTACAAGCATGTACCCATGGTCGAGCACAATATCGCCGAAGGTGTGTTGAACAACGTATTCGGAACGCTCAACACGGCACAGGCTGCGTTGCAGGCAGGCGTTTCGAACTTCGTATTGATCTCCACCGACAAGGCAGTGCGTCCAACCAATGTCATGGGCAGTACCAAGCGTCTGGCGGAAATGATCCTGCAGGCCTTGAGCCGTGAGTCTGCTCCTGTCCTGTTTGGTCGCAGCAGCAATCTATCCCATGTCAATCGGACAAGATTCACCATGGTCCGATTCGGCAACGTACTGGGTTCCTCGGGTTCGGTGATTCCACTTTTCCACAAGCAGATCAAGTCGGGTGGTCCGCTGACCGTAACCCATCCGAAGATCACCCGTTATTTCATGACCATTCCCGAGGCCGCGCAGCTGGTTATCCAGGCGGGGTCCATGGGGCTGGGAGGGGATGTGTTCGTGCTGGACATGGGCAAGCCGGTGAAGATCGTCGAGCTGGCGGAGAAGATGATTCACCTTTCTGGCCTCAGTGTTCGCTCGGAGCGAAATCCCAATGGCGACATCGCCGTCGAGTTCACTGGATTGCGGCCCGGCGAGAAACTCTATGAAGAATTACTGATCGGGGACAATGTGGTTTCCACCCGGCATCCGATGATCATGAGTGCCGACGAGGACTTCCTGGATTGGTCCGTGCTCAAGGAACAGTTGATTCGACTGCAAGGCGCCGTCCAGGCGGATGATTACGTTGCGGTTCGTCAACTGTTGCGCGAAATGGTCAGCGGTTATTCCCCGGACAGCGAGATCGTGGACTGGATCCATCTGCAGCGACGCATGGATCCCTGACACCCAGGGGCGACGCACTGCTGGAATGATCTGGAAATAATCTCCCCGGCACCGGCATCTTGATCGGACATCCAGAGCGACTAGGGTTTAGAGGCAGCCAAGGAACGCTGCCTCTGAAATCCTGGACCAAGGAGTCTTTGATCATGCGAAACAATGTACTGACCTATCTGTTGCTACCACTCTTCACTTGCCTGTCATTCACTCTTTCCGCTGCGCCAGCAGCGGCGCCGGCGCCCGCTGTCGAACAGGTCGAACCGCGAGCTGCCGCGTCATCGGTAGCAGCGGAAAAGGTTGATCTCAACCAGGCCGATGCATCGACCCTGCAGAGCGAGCTCAATGGCATCGGCAAGGCAAAGGCCGAGGCTATCGTGGCCTATCGCGAGGCGCACGGCCCTTTCCAATCGGTCGACGAGCTATTGGAGATCAAGGGTATCGGCAATGCGCTGCTGGAACGCAACCGTGAAAAGCTGAGGGTGGATTAACCTCGGCTAGCCGGCCGATCATGCATCGGTCGGCTTTCTACCGCCTGTCAGCGGTCTGCCGCATCCTTCGCATCCGCCTCGGCGTTGCGCTCATGCACCTTTTTCAACTGCTCCTCGGTCAGCGGCAACTTCTTCGCCGTATCCCGCAGCAGCATCAACCCGCCGACAATCGACCCGAGAGCAACAAGCAGTATCAACCAGGCATACCAAGGCATCGAGATTCTCCTGAAAGCGTATAGGGCACCGCTTACATGGCATTCGAGCCATTGCCGCAGCCGTTGGTTCAATTATAGGAGCCGCCCCCGCCCGGGCCAAATCTCATGACCCGCGGCCCCCAAACCCCGCGCCACTTCGTTTACAATGCGCGCCGTTTACGACTTGCCAAGAGACCCTGCCCATGTCCGCCTGCCAGACGCCCCTGATCGTCGCCCTGGATTTCCCCACCCGTGACGCCGCCCTGAAGCTGGCCGACCAGCTCGACCCCGCCCTGTGCCGGGTCAAGGTGGGCAAGGAACTGTTTACCAGCAGCGCCTCAGGGATAGTCGAAACCCTGTGCGGCAAGGGCTTCGAAGTGTTCCTCGACCTCAAGTTCCACGATATCCCCAACACCACCGCCATGGCGGTCAAGGCCGCGGCCGAGATGGGTGTGTGGATGGTCAACGTGCACTGCTCCGGTGGCCTGCGCATGATGTCGGCCTGCCGTGAGGAGCTGGACAAGCGCAGCGGCCCGCAGCCGCTGCTGATCGGCGTGACCGTGCTGACCAGCATGGAGCGCGAGGACCTGGCCGGCATCGGCCTGGATGTCGACCCGCAGGAGCAGGTGCTGCGCCTGGCGGCGCTGGCGCAAAAAGCCGGCATGGACGGCCTGGTGTGCTCGGCACTGGAAGCGCCGGCACTGAAGGCGGCGCACCCGTCGCTGCAGTTGGTGACCCCAGGTATTCGCCCGGCGGGCAGCGCCCAGGATGACCAGCGCCGGATTCTGACCCCGCGTCAGGCACTGGACGCCGGTTCCGATTACCTGGTGATCGGGCGTCCGATCAGCCAGGCGGCCGATCCGGCCAAGGCACTGGCTGCCGTGGTGGCTGAAATCCGCGGTTGAATCAGGGATCGTGGGAGCGGGCTTGCCCCGCGATGGCGCCAGCCCAGGCAATCGCCATCGCGGGGCAAGCCCGCTCCCACAAAGCGCCTGGCTGCTGATCTCAGACCTTCAACACCAGCTTGCCGAAATTCTCCCCGCTGAACAGCTTGAGCAGCGTCTCGGGGAAGGTCTCCAGCCCCTCCACCACATCCTCCTTGCTCTTCACCTTGCCGCTGGCCAGCCAGCCGGCCATTTCCTGCGCGGCCTTGCCGTATTCCTTGACGTAGTCCATCACCACGAAGCCTTCCATGCGCGCACGGTTGACCAGCAGCGACAGGTAGTTGGCCGGGCCCTTGACCGCTTCCTTATTGTTGTACTGGCTGATGGCGCCGCAGATCACCACCCGGGCCTTGAAGTTCAGGCGCGACAGCACGGCATCGAGGATATCGCCGCCGACGTTGTCGAAGTACACATCCACGCCATTGGGGCATTCACGCTTGAGGCCGGCCAGCACGTCCTCGGCCTTGTAGTCGATGACCCCGTCGAAGCCCAGTTCGTCCAGCAGGTACTGGCACTTCTGCGCGCCACCGGCGATACCCACCACGCGGCAGCCCTTGAGCTTGGCGATCTGCCCGGCAATGCTGCCGACCGCGCCGGCGGCGCCCGAGATCACCACGGTTTCGCCGGCCTTGGGTTGGCCGACATCGAGCAGGGCGAAGTAGGCGGTCATGCCGGTCATGCCCAGGGCGGACAGGTAGCGGGGCAGGGGCGCCAGGCGTGGATCGATCCGGTGCAGGCCCTGGGGTTCGCCGGTGAAATAATCCTGCACGCCAAGGGCACCGCTGACATGGTCGCCGGGCTTGTAGTCCGGGTGATTGGAGCTGACCACCTCGCCGACGCCGAGGGCGCGCATGACCTGGCCCAGGCCCACGGGTGGGATATACGACTTGCCTTCGTTCATCCAGCCGCGCATGGCCGGATCCAGCGACAGGTAGAGGTTCTTCACCAGCACCTGGCCTTCCCCCGGCTCGCTGGCGGGCACCTGCTCGTAGGTGAAGTCGTCACGGCGCACGGCGCCGACCGGGCGGCGGGTCAGCAGGAAGCGGCGGTTGGTGTGGGGCATGGCGAGTTCTCCTGAACGAGTGTGAGGGGCTGATGATCGGCGGGTTGAATGGGCCGCGTCACGCAAGATCACCGCGAACGATAGTAGTCCAACCGTGCCCTTGATGATGCTGCCCAGCCCGGCGGTGCCCTGACTAGACTCAGCCACGACTTCCCATCCTTTTGCAGGAGCCAGTGATGAGCATGACTTTCTCCGGCCAGGTTGCCCTGGTCACCGGTGGCGCGGCGGGTATCGGCCGGGCAACGGCCCAGGCATTCGCCGCCGAGGGGCTCAAGGTGGTGGTGGCCGACCGTGACGCGAGCGGGGGCGAAGCCACCGTGGCGCTGATTCGCCAGGCTGGCGGCGAGGCGCTGTTCGTCGCCTGCGACGTCACCCGTGACAGTGACGTGCGCCAGCTGCACGAGCAGGTCATCAAGGCCTATGGCCGCCTCGACTACGCCTTCAACAACGCCGGTATCGAGATCGAGAAGGGGCGGCTGGCGGAGGGCAGCGAGGCGGAGTTCGATGCGATCATGGGGGTCAACGTCAAGGGTGTGTGGCTGTGCATGAAGTACCAACTGCCCTTGCTGCTGGCCCAGGGCGGCGGCGCCATCGTCAACACGGCCTCGGTGGCCGGCCTGTCGGCGGCACCGAAGATGAGCATCTATGCGGCATCCAAGCATGCGGTGATCGGCCTGACCAAGTCGGCGGCCATCGAGTATGCGAAGAAGGGCATTCGGGTCAACGCGGTGTGCCCGGCGGTGATCGATACCGACATGTTCCGCCGCGCCTACGAGGCCGATCCGCGCAAGGCCGAGTTTGCCGCGGCGATGCATCCGGTCGGGCGCATCGGCAAGGTCGAGGAGATCGCTAGCGCGGTGCTGTACCTGTGCAGCGATGGCGCGGCGTTCACGACGGGGCACAGCCTTACCGTCGATGGCGGCGCCTTGGCGATCTGACCGACTAATTCGACCCATGTGGGAGCGGGTTCACCCGCGAAGAGGCCCGCGAAGACGTCCTCAAAACCAATGCCACGGCGGCACAGCCCACCAGCAGGACGCCGCCGAACACTCCCAGCGCCATGCGCGAGCCGAGCCGGTCACTGAGCAATCCGGTAAAGATCACCGGCAGGCTGAACCCCAGGTAGGCGAGCAGGAAGAACCCGGCACTGGCCCGGGTCTTCTCGCTCCCGGCCAGCTCGTTCACCGCCGCCAATCCGCCCAGGTAGATAAAGCCATAGCAGGCGCTGCTCGCAGCCACGGCGCCCAGTAGCACACCCACCAGATTGCCACTGTCGGCCCCCCAGGCCAGCAGCGCGTAGCTGCATGGCAGGATCAGCAGCCCCAGCAAGGTCGCCTGGGCACTGGCCAGGCGCCGGGCCAGCGGCTGGAACAGCAAGCCGCAACTGATCACACAGAAGGTCGAGAACCCCGACCAGGCGCTCAGCCCGTGCTGACGCAGGATCCCCGGGAGCAGGGCAATCACCAGCCCGACACAGGCCCAGGCCAGCAGGATCGCCAGGCCATAAGCCAGGCTGCCGGCGGGGTAGCAGGGCAGGCGCAGCATGGCGCTGCGCTGCGCCGGGCGAGGGTCGGGCAGGCGCCAGACCAGCAGCAGGGCGACGGCGGCCAATGCCAGTTGCAGGTGGAAGCTGCCGGGGGTGAGGGTCGGCCCGCGCAGCAGGAACAGGCTGGTCAGCGCCGCGCCCAGGCCGAAGCCGAGCGACGTGCTGGCGGTGACCCAGGTGGCGGCGCGGCCACTGGCGTCCGGGGCCATCAGCTCGCTCATGTAGGCGGTGGCGGTGGCCGAGGCGAGGCCTGTGCCCAGCCCCAGGAACAGGCGCGCCAGGCCCAGCATCTGCAGGCTCGGCGCCAGCAGCATGAGCAGCGTCGCGACCATCGACAGGGCCAGCGCGACCAGGATCATCGGGCGACGACCCACCCGGTCGGCCAAGCCGCCAAGGGCCAGCAGCACCGGCAGCACGCCGAGCACATAGCCGGAAAAGGCCACGGCGGTTGCCGCCGCGCCTTGCCCGGACTGGTCGGCGTAGGTGATGTACAGCGGGGCCTGCAGGTTCACCGCCAGGGTGATCAGGCACAGGGCGAAAGCCAGCAGGGCTGGGGCGTGACAAGTGGGCATCGGGGCGGATCCGCAAGGCAGTGGCTGTGGTTGGCAGCATCGGCCTTTGCACAGGTGCTCGCCAAGGCACACTCGCGGGGCATTTATGCTTAACTGTTTGCCTGAAAACAGCGAACACTTGCCATGCATTTTCATCTTGATCGTGACCTTCCCACCCCCTTGGTCCAGCAGCTGACTGAGCACCTGCAGGCCTGGATCGAACAGCAGCGCCTGCGCCCCGGCGCGCGCCTGCCGTCGATCCGCGCGCTGGCCAAGGCGCAGTCGGTAAGCGCCTCGTGCGTGATCGAGGCCTACGACCGCCTGGCGGCCAACGGCTGGCTGGAGGCGCGACATGGCGCGGGCTTCTTCGTCGCCGAGCGCAAGCCGGGCTTGCGGCCCGACCCCGACGAGCCCTGGGGCGAGGCAATCGACGGCAGTTGGCGGCAGTTTCGCGAAGGGCATGAACAATTGCTCAAGCTCGGCTGCGGCTGGCTACCGGTGGCCTGGCGCGCCGAAGCCGAGCTGGCCCAGGCCATCCGCCAGGTCAGCCGCGGCGCGCCCGAGGCGCTGTTCGACTACTGCCCGCCCCAGGGCCTGGCCAGCCTGCGCCTGCAACTGCACAAGGGGCTGGCGCGGCTGGATATTGCCGCCGAGCCGGAGCGGATCCTCACCACCCAGGGCGCCAGCCATGCCCTCGACCTGCTGGTGCGGACCTTGCTGAAACCGGGCGACACGGTGCTGGTGGAGCGCCCCGGCTACTACAACCTGTACAACTTGTTGCGCGTGCACGGTGTACACATGCTCGAGGTGCCGCGCACCGCCATTGGCCCGGACCTGGTGGTGCTCGAGCAGTTGCTGGCCGCGCACCAGCCCCGTTGCCTGTTCATCAACAGCCTGTACCAGAACCCGACCGGTACCTGCCTGACGCCCAAGGTCGCCTACCGCCTGCTGGAGCTGGCCCGCGAGCATGACCTGCGGATCGTCGAGGATGACCTGTACGCGGACTTCCAGGACGGCCCGGCCACGCGCCTGGCGACCCTCGACAGCGAGCAGCGGGTAATCTATCTGGGCAGTTTCTCCAAGACCCTCAGCAGTTCGTTGCGGGTCGGCTATCTGGTGGCCGACCCACCGTTGATCGCCCGCCTGGCCGAACTGAAGATGGTGGCCGGCATTGGCACTTCGCGCTTCGCCGAGCAGGTGGTCGGGCAGATGCTCGCCAATGGCGGCTACCGCAAGAGCGTGCAGCGCTTGCGGCTGCGCCTGGGGCAGCACCGGGCCAGGACGCTGGGGCAACTGGAGGCCTGTGGCTGGGAGGTGTTCTGTGAGCCGGTCGGCGGCATGTTCGTCTGGGCCCGGGTGCCCGGACGCGACTTTGCCGAGCTGGAGCGATTGGCGCTGGAGCATGCGGTGTTGCTCACCCCGGGCAGCGCTTTCGATCCGCAGGGGCGGGCCAGTGACTGGCTACGGATCAATGTCGCCTATGGGCAGGATTCCCGGGCCCAGGCGTTCTTCCGGCATGCAGGGCGACCTTTGGCGGTCTGAAAGCGACACGCTCATAGCTAAATGACACCATTCGCGCACGCGGCCCTTGTGACCAGGTCGGCGCCAATTGTCACTCTTGTCGCCGGCGGAGGGCCAAAAAGCGAGGAGGGCGGTGATGACGGCGACCAAGCACGGTGTATTGGCCAACCTGGGCATGGCGCGCAAGCTGGGCCTGGGTTTTGCCCTGGTGTTGCTGCTCACTCTGGTGGTGGCCGCCATCGGCGTATACGCCCTGGCCAACGTCGGCCAGCGCTTCGAGGGGCTGCGGCAGATGGCCCAGTTCAACACCGACCTGTTGAAGCTGCGCCAACATGAGCAGGCCTTCGCCCTGCGTTCGGATATCAAGGAGGCCGATGCCCTGCGCATGGGCCTTCAAGGGCTGGTGGAGCGGGCCCGCGCCGCGCCTGCGCTGACTTCCGCCGAGGCCGACCTCAGTGCCTACGGGCAGGCCTTCGACCAGTTCGTCCAGGCGGTGCAGGCCAAGGAGCTGGCGCTGGACATGGCCAGCTGGTCGGTATCGAGCGTGGCCAACAACCTCGATGTGCTGCAGGCCGGCCTGGCCGACGATGGCACCTACACCCTCAAGCAGTCCCAGGGCCAGCAAGGCGGCGAGTTCCTTGAGCAGGCCGGACAGGTGGCGCAGGTGTCGCGGCTGATGCTGCAGGCCATGGACGAGGCCCGGGTGCGCCTGGAGCAGAGCCGCAAGGGCGGCGAAGCTGTTGCCGAGGGGCGCATCGCCCAGACGGTGGAGGCCGCCGGCCTGGTGGACCAGCTCAAGTCGGCGGTGACCGATGCCGGCTACCAGAGCGTGCTGGGCGAAGTGGCCGGGCATATCGCCAGTTTCTCCGAGAAGCTCAACGAGTACACCGACCTGCTGGGCCAGGAGCGGGGTATCAAGGATCAGTTGCAGGCCCGGGCCGAGCAGGTCACCACGCGGGTCGACCAGGCCTACCTCGCCCAGGAGCAGGCCATGCAGGCGGAGCTTGCGCGCAACACCGTGGCCATCGCCGCGGCCACGGCCCTGGCACTGCTGGTGGGCGTGCTGGCGGCCTGGTTGATCACCCGGGCCGTGGTCGCGCCGCTCAAGCGGGTGATCAGCCGTGCCCGGCGCATAGCCGCGGGCGAGCTGGGGATCGAGGCCGAGCCGCCGCGTGCCGACGAGGTCGGTCAGCTGCTGCAGGCCATGCAGCAGATGGCCGAGGGGCTGTCCGGCATCGTCAGTGGCCTGCAGCAGGGCATCGATCAGCTGGCCGGCAGCGCCCAGGCCTTGTCGGCGGTCACCGAGCAGACCAACCGCGAAGTCGGTAGCCAGAAGGATGAGACCGAGCAGGTGGCCACTGCCATGCAGCAGATGACCGCCACCGTCCATGACGTGGCGCGCAACGCCGAGCAGGCGGCCCAGGCGGCACAGGATGCCGACGACAAGGTCGAGTCGGGGCAGCAGGTGGTGCGCCAGAGCATGCAGCGCATCGAGCAGCTGGCGGTGGCAGCCGAGACCGCCAGCAGCGGTATCGACAGCCTCAGCGCCGAGATCCATACCATCGGTGACGTGCTCGAGGTGATCAAGAGCGTGGCCGAACAGACCAACCTGCTGGCGCTCAACGCGGCGATCGAGGCGGCCCGGGCCGGCGAGCAGGGGCGTGGCTTCGCCGTGGTGGCCGACGAGGTGCGCGCCCTGGCCCGGCGCACCCGGCAGTCCACCGAGGAGATCGAACGGCTGGTCGCCAGCCTGCGCGGCAACGCCCAGCAGTCGGTGACGCAGATCCGTGGCAGCACCGAGCTGGTGCGCCTGGCGGTGGCCGACACGCTGAAGACCGAGAGCGCCCTGGGCAGCATCGCCGCGGCGGTGTCGTTGATCCAGCAGATGAACCAGCAGATCGCCGCGGCGGCCGAGCAGCAGAGCTCGGTCGCCGAGGAGATCAGCCGCAGCGTCACGCAGATCCGTGGCAGTGCCGACCAGGCGGCGCTGGCGATGGAGGACAATGCCCGCTCAAGCGTCGAGTTGGCGCAGCTGGGCAATGACCTGAAGGGGATGGTGGGGCACTTCAGGCTGTGATTGGCTGTGGCGGCCCTATCGCGGGGCAAGCCCGCTCCCACGCATGCCCGCTCACGGGGTCTGGGCGTGGGAGCGGGCTTGCCCCGCGATAGCGTTGTCAGCCCCTGCGCGGACTGAGAATCAGCAAGGTCAGCACCCCCGCCACGATTCCCCAGAACGCCGAGCCGATCGAGAACAGGGTGAAGCCCGACGCCGTGACCATGAAGGTGATCAGCGCCGCCTCGCGCTCGCGTGCCTCGCCCATGGCCACGCTCAGGCCGTTCATGATCGAACCGAACAGCGCCAGGGCGGCGATCGACAGCACCAGCTCCTTGGGCAGGGCGCCGAACAGCGCCGCCAGGGTCGCGCCGAAGGTGCCGGCGATACCGTAGAAGATCCCGCACCAGACCGCTGCCGTGTAGCGCTTGGCCGGGTCTTCATGGGCATGCGGCCCGGTGCAGATCGCCGCGCTGATCGCCGCCAGGTTGATCCCGTGGGAGCCGAACGGCGCCAGCAGCAGCGAGGCGAACCCGGTGGCCGAGATCAGCGGCGAGGCCGGCACCTGGTAGCCGTCGGCGCGCAGCACGGCGACGCCGGGCATGTTCTGCGAAGTCATGGCCACCACGAACAGCGGGATGCCGATGCTGATGGTCGCCGCCAGCGAGAAGCTCGGCGTGGTCCACACCGGGGTGGCGATCTCCAGCTGGAAGCCGCTGAAGTCCAGCAGCCCCAGGGCGCCGGACAATGCCGTGCCGACCAGCAACGCGGCCAGCACGCAGTAGCGCGGTGACAGGCGCTTGACCAGCAGGTAGCTGAAGAACATCCCCAGCACCAACACCGTGCGGTGCTGGGCGGCGACGAAGATCTCGCTGCCGATCTTGAACAGGATCCCGGCCAGCAGGGCCGAGGCGAGCGAAGCGGGGATGCGCCGCACCAGGCGCTCGAAGCTGCCGGTCAGGCCGCACACCAGCACCAGCACGGCGCAGGTGATATAGGCACCGATGGCCTCGCCGTAGCTGACGCCACCGAGGCTGGTGATCAGCAGCGCCGCGCCGGGTGTCGACCAGGCCACGGTGACCGGGGTACGGTAGCGCAGCGACAGGCCGATGCTGCACACCGCCATGCCGATCGACAGGGCCCAGATCCACGACGAGATCTGCGCGCTGGTCAGGCCGGCGGCCTGGCCGGCCTGGAACATCAGCACCAGCGAGCTGGTATAGCCGGTGAGCATGGCGATGAAGCCGGCGACGACCGCCGACGGGGAGCTGTCCGCCAGCGGCCGCAGGCGCGCGGAGGTGGCATCGGTCATGGGGAATTCCTTGTGCAGGTGTAAGCAGTTTTTTCAGGCTACCGTGCAATGGCGTGATCCTTGCCATACAGCAGGCATTGCATTTAGCCGTACAGTCGCCAACTATGGGGTATTACTGCGCAACTGCGTGAAAGGGGAGGGGCGATGTACAAGGTGTATGGGGATTACCAGTCGGGCAACTGCTACAAGGTCAAGCTGATGCTGAGCCTGCTCGACCGCCCGTATGAGTGGCACCCGGTGGATATTCTCAAGGGCGAAACCGAAACGCCCGAGTTCCTGGCCATGAACCCCAACGGCAAGGTGCCGGTGCTCAAGCTCGAGGACGGCACCTGCCTGTGGGAGTCCAACGCGATTCTCAACTACCTGGCCGATGGCAGCGAGTTCCTGCCCAGCGAACCACGCCTGCGTACCCAGGTGCTGCAGTGGCAGTTCTTCGAGCAGTACAGCCACGAGCCGTACATTGCCGTGGCGCGTTTCATCCAGTTCTACCTGGGGCTGCCGCAGGACCGGCTGGAGGAATACAAGGGGCTGCACAAGGGCGGCTACAAGGCGCTCAAGGTGATGAACAAGCAGCTGGAAATGACGCCCTACCTGGTTGGCGAGCAGTATTCGATCGCCGATGTGGCGTTGTACGCCTATACCCATGTGGCGCACCAGGGCGGTTTCGACCTGGCGGGTTACCCGGCCGTGCAGGCCTGGCTGGCGCGGGTGGCCAGCCATCCACGGCATGTGCCGATGGTGGATTGACTCGCTGTCGCCCCGCCTTTGTAGGAGCGGCCTTGCCGAGGCGTCGGACCGGCCGGAAAGGGCCGCAATGCGGCCCCGGCGATTGAGGCGTCGACGCTGAGACCGGGGGCTGCTGCGCAGCCCTTTCGCGGCACAAGGCCGCTCCTACAGTGTGGGGCGTGCGTGCGGGTCAGACCGCCGCGAAGCGTTTGTCCAGATAGGCAATGATGTCCTTGGATTCATACATCCAGGTCACCTTGCCGTCCTCCTCGATCCGCAGGCACGGCACTTTCACCCGGCCGCCGCCTTCGAGCAGCGCCTGGCGGTGCTGGGCGTCGTTCTTGGCATCGCGCAGTGCCACCGGCACGTTCAGGCGGTGCAGGGTGCGGCGGGTCTTCACGCAGAACGGGCAGGCATGGAACTGGTACAGCGCCAGACCCTTGGTCTGCTGCTCGACCTGGGCCTGGGCCGCGGCATCGCGCTGCTTTTTCGCCGGGCGGCTGATCCAGTCGCCGAACACGATTAGCTGGCCGAGGCCGACCCGCAGGGCTTTGACGATCATGGGCAACTCCTGAAATGAAAAAGCCGACCCATGGGGTCGGCTCGGGATACAGGCCGATCACTTGATCAGGCTGAGGAACTCGCTGCGGGTGGAGGCGTTGTCGCGGAACTCGCCGAGCATCACCGAGGTGAGCATGGTCGAGTTCTGCTTTTCGACACCGCGCATCATCATGCACATGTGCTTGGCTTCGATGACCACCGCCACGCCCGCGGCGCCGGTGACCTGCTGCACGGCCTCGGCGATCTGGCGGCTGAGGTTTTCCTGGATCTGCAGGCGACGGGCGTACATGTCGACGATCCGCGCCACCTTGGACAGGCCCAGCACCTTGCCCTTGGGCAGGTAAGCCACGTGGGCCTTGCCGATGAACGGCAGCATGTGGTGTTCGCACATCGAGTACAGCTCGATATCCCGGACTAGCACCATTTCGCTGTTGTCGGAGGTGAACAGCGCGCCGTTGGTGACTTCTTCCAGGGTTTGCTCATAACCGCGGCAAAGGTACTTCATGGCCTTTGCGGCCCGCTTGGGCGTGTCGAGCAGGCCCTCGCGGGAGACGTCCTCGCCGATCTGGCTGAGAATCGCGGTGTAGTTCTGTTCCAGGGACATGGATCTACCTGTGGGATTTTTCGCAAAGACGAAGGGTACGGCGGCGACGGCGGCGCTGCAAGCGCGATGTCACTCGTCGCGCCCTTCGAGCATGGTTCGCTTGAGCATCACGTACACCGCGCCGGTGCCGCCGTGGCGGGCCTGGCACGAGGCAAAACCGAGCACTTGCGGGTGCTGGCGCAGCCAGGTGTTGACGTGGCTCTTGATCATCGGGCGCTTGCCGTCCAGGCGCGCGGCCTTGCCGTGGGTGACGCGCACGCAGCGCACTTCGAGCTTGGTCGCCTCGGCGATGAAGGCCCACAGCGTCTCGCGGGCCTTCTCGACGCTCATGCCGTGCAGGTCGAGGCTGCCCTCGAAGGCAATCTGGCCGAGCTTGAGCTTGCGGATCTGGGTTTCCTGGACGCCGTCGCGGCGCCACATCAGTTCGTCCTCGGCGCCGACGTCGATGACGAACTGGTCGGACAGGCCGTCGATCACCAACGCCTGGTCGCTGCGGATGGTCGCCGCCTGGCGCAGGCCGGCCAGCTGCTTGCGGTCGGCCTTTGGTTTGCCGACTTCGGCGCGGTCGTGCTTGATTGGCTTGACGCCCTGCACTTGGCTGCGGAAGAGGGAAAAGTCGTCGTCTTGCATGGTGCCTCCACGTGGGCGGCGTAGTTTACGCGACTGCGCGTCGGCGTGAAGCCCTGAGCTGCGCGCGGTTTGTGTAGGAGCGGCCTCGTGCCGCGAAAGGGCCGCAAAGCGGCCCCGGCGATCCATGCATCGAAGCGGAAATCCTGGGGCTGCTTTGCAGCCCTTTCCGGCCGGTCCGACGCCTCGGCAAGGCCGCTCCTACAGGGGGGCGGTATAAATCTGTCAGTCGTGCTTCTTCATCAGGTGCGGCGACAGGTTCAGCTCGCGGCCACGGCGCAGGCGGATGCGGCTGCGTCGCCAGACGCGCACGCCGATCCACAACAGCAACAACCCGACCACGACGAGAATCGCCGACAGCGGGCGGTTGGCATTGAGCTCGGCGAGCGCGGCGTAATTGCCCAGCAGGCCGGCGAAACCGGCCATGGCGAGCAAAATGCCCAGGGTGGCCAGCAGCACCGAGAAAGCGGCGGAAACCCGCGCGCCCCAGTTGCTTGGCTCGCGCTGGCGCAGGCGCTTGGCATCGAAACTGCCTTTGAGCTTCATTCGAATTCCTCAGGATCTGGTAGAGCTGATCCGGATTTCGACCTGCGGGTCACCTCGGGGTTCCGCCCGTCCGCCGGGCGGTCGTGGCTCAGACCAGGCTGGCGGTGGGGGCGACGCAGGCGAAGTTGTCGGCCATCACGGCCATCTCGCACTGGTGGATCTGCGCGGCGGGGATCACGGTGTCCTTCAGGGCCAGATCGCGGGTCGCCGAGGCGTCTTCCACCAGGGTGCAGCGATAACCATAGTCCTTGGCGCGGCGTACGGTGGTGCTGACGCTGGAGTGGCTCATGAAACCGCAGACGATCAGGTCCAGCGGG
The DNA here is from genome assembly GCF_057284075.1 of Pseudomonas sp. TE31087. NCBI lineage: Bacteria > Pseudomonadati > Pseudomonadota > Gammaproteobacteria > Pseudomonadales > Pseudomonadaceae > Pseudomonas > Pseudomonas sp. TE31087. The sequence goes on along the minus strand of NZ_JBXVNN010000001.1, from coordinate 2,680,838 downwards.
CCGAAGGCCTGCAGCGTCTCGTGCAGCTTGGTGTTCTTGAAGGCGTTGGGCATGCGCTTGTCGATGATGGTTTCACCGGCCAGTGGCTCCAGGCCCGGGATGAACTCGCCGGCCGGCCCCTGGGGGTCGAAGCGACCGCCGACGGTGCCGAGGTGGCGCACGTGGATGATCGGGCGACCGGCCTTGCGGGCGGCATCGAGCAACCTGGCAATGTTCGCCACGGCCTCGTCCATGCCCGACAGCGCCAGCGGACCGCTCAGGTATTCCTTCTGCGCGTCGATGACGATCAGGCTGGCTTGGCCCAGCTTGGCCGGCGGGTAGTCGCGGCCAGTGAGGCGGAACATCGTGGTTGGAACGGACATCAAGGGCTCCTTGGGTAGGGCTTTTGTACGCCTATTGTCCCTTGCCTTGACGCCAATGTGAATGGTTGACAGCGCAGACAGCGTGGTTGCTGGCTTGTGGCTATCGGTTTGGCTATCAGAGGAAACAAATGTGCGGTGTGGGCTGTTAGACTTTTGTCCTGTCTGAAAAGGAGTACCCCGTGATCACATCCCGCCTGCGCACCCTGCGCGACCATATCCGCTGGGCGGTCAGCCGCTTCCATGAGCATGAACTGTTCTTCGGCCACGGTGCCGACAACGCCTGGGACGAAGCTCGCCTGCTGGTGCTCGGCGCGGTGCACCTGCCCTGGGAGGTGGCCGACAGCTACCTGGACTGCGCGCTCGAGGATGACGAAACGGTACGCCTGCAGCACCTGCTCAAGCGCCGTATCGAAGAGCGCGTGCCCACCGCCTACCTGCTGGGCGAGGCCTGGTTCTGCGGCATGTCGTTCATCGTCGACGAGCGGGTGCTGGTACCGCGCTCGCCCATCGGCGAGTTGATCGAGAAACGCTTCGAGCCGTGGCTGGCCGGCGAGCCTGCGCGCATCCTCGACCTGTGCACCGGCTCAGGCTGCATCGGCATTGTCGCCGCCGAGGTGTTCCAGGATGCCGAGGTAGTGCTGGCCGACCTGTCCTTCGACGCGCTGGAGGTGGCCAACCAGAACATCGAGCGCCATGGCCTCGATGAGCGGGTGTACACCGTGCAGGGCGATGGTTTCGCTGGCCTGCCGGGGCAGCGCTTCGACCTGATCCTGTCCAACCCGCCGTATGTCGACGCCGAGGATTTCGGCGACATGCCGGCCGAGTACCATCACGAGCCCGAGCTGGGCCTGGCCTGCGGCAACGATGGCCTGGACCTGGTGCGGCGCATGCTGGCCGAGGCGGCCGACCACTTGACCGACAAGGGCCTGATGATCGTCGAGGTGGGCAACAGCCAGGTGCATGTCGAGTCGCTCTATCCCGAGGTGGACTTCGCCTGGCTGGAGTTCGAGCGCGGTGGCCACGGGGTGTTCATGCTGACCGCCGAGCAGTGCCGGCAGCATCAGGAGCTGTTCAAGGCGCGGGTCTGAAGGATTCACACCGCCCCCTGCTGTAGGAGCGGCCTTGCCGAGGCGTCGGACCGGCCGGAAAGGGCTGCGTAGCGGCCCCAGGATATCAGTGTTGATGCAAAGATCGCCGGGGCCGCTTTGCGGCCCTTTCGCGGCACGAGGCCGCTCCTACACGGATCGCGTAGGGCAGGTCAGCGGGTGGCGATCCAGATCAGCAACCCGGCCTGGAACACCGCGAACGCCACCAGGCAGGTGATGGTGAAGCGCAGGCCGCTGTCCTCGCGGCGGTACTTGGCCACCCGCTCGTCACGCTCGCGCAGCTGGGCTTCCTTCTCCATCAGGTTCTGCTCGGCCTGCTGCAGCATGCCGGCGGCCTCGAGGTTGTCCACGCGCTGCACCTTCTCGGTGTTCCAGCCGCCCTTGAGCTGGCCCACCGGGGTTTCCACCACGCGCCCCTTGAGCAACTGGCCGTCGGTGTACTCCACCGCCAGGCCGACGCTGCTCAGCACATGGTCGCGGCGCAGGCGGGTGTCTTCGTTCAGGGCGTCCTTGTTCGGCAGGCTCATGCCCTCGACCCGGTAGTGCGAGCAACGCTGCTGCAGCCACTGCACCGCCTGCGCCAGCAGGTAACGGCCAAGGCCACGGTTCAGCGGCTCCAGCTGCAGGCCGGCCGCGTCGCCGATACGTACCGTGCGCGCTTCGTGGTCGACGCGGATGTCCAGCTGGTTCTGTTCCTTGCGCACCTTCTGCCCCGGCAGGCGGATTTCCATGCGCAGCAGGCTGTGGGCCTTGTCGTGGCGCTCGGCGTAGCCGAACTGGACGAAACGCAGCGGGCGGGCGCCGCTGTTGCGGTCGGTCGGCAGCGGCGCCAGGCGCAGCAACTGGAAGTGCTCGGCGGCAAGGTCCGCCCAGGGCAGCGGGGCGCTTTCCGGGGCTTGTTCTTCGGTCGCCTCGGCGGCGGGGGCATCGGTCATCAGGGAATCCTCAGGTGCACGGCGGCCGGGTGCCGGTACCTGCAAGGACATCGCAGATGTGGGCTTGCCCGCGATCGGGGCGCGCATGCCCCCGGATCACTGCCTTCTTAGCCGCGTTATCGGCAGGCCGGGCCAATACCTGAGGGCGCTTTCAGGCCTGCGGCAGCCCGTGGATGAACAGGACGATGCGCTCCCCCAACTCACGGGCCAGCGGTAGTTCGGGATTGCGGTAGCTGTCACGCTGCTGGCCCATCTCCCGGGGGCTGATGCGCAGCATGTGGTTCATGCCGTCGATCAGCGCCAGCTGGGCGTCGGGCTTGGCGGCCTTGAGGCGCTCGGCGTCGGCCACCTCCACCTGGATGTCGTTGCGGCCCTGGACGATCAGCGCGGGCACCGTGAGCCGGGCGAATGCGGCCGCCGGGTCCTGGTGTAGCAGGGTGATCAGATACGGCTGCACGCTGGGGCGAAATACCTGGCGCAGCGGGGCGGGCACGTCGAGGCTGGTCTGCCCGGCCTGCAACCGGTCGATCAGTGCCACGCCACCGGCCAGTTGCGCCGGAGGCAGGCGCTGGGCCAGTTGTTCACGCAGCACGTCGGCCACCGGCCGGCCGCTGCCGGCCAGGGTGATCACCGCGCTGGCGCCGGCCTGCTCGGCGGCCAGGCTGGCGATCAGCGCGCCTTCGCTGTGGCCGACCAGGATCAGCGGACCGAAGCGCGGGTCCTGGCGCAACGCGCGCCCCCAGGCCACCACGTCGGCGACATAGCGTTCGACGCTGAGGTCGCGTTCGTCGGGGGTGGCCGGCTGGCTGGCGGCCACGCCGCGCTTGTCGAAGCGCACGCTGGCGATGTGCTCGCCGGCCAGCAGCAGGGCCAGGCGCTTGAGGTTGTCGATGCGTCCGGAGGCAGGGTTGTTGCCATCGCGGTCGGTAGGGCCGGAGCCGGCGATGATCAGCACCACCGGTGGCGGGGTGGTTTGCTGGGGCAGCAGCAGGCTGCCGTGCAGCACGCCCTGGCCGGTGTCCAGGTCGATGGGGCGTTGCAGTACGGTGGGCGCGGCCTGGGCGAGGCTGGCGCAGAACAGCAGGAGCAGGGCGGCGAGGCGCGACTTCATGGACGGGGTACTACATGGGAAGTTGAGCGTTCGACCTTACGTCACCGCGAAGGTTCGCCGAACTCATGGTCCCGGCAAAACCGTTTCGTGGGAGCGGGCTTGCCCCGCGATAAGGCCCGCACGGCCCCCAAATCCCTGTTGTTTTCCGTATACTGCCGCTTTCGACCACTTCAGGCAGATTCGCGGAGCGTCCATGTCCGGCAATACCTACGGCAAGCTGTTCACTGTCACCACCGCTGGCGAGAGCCATGGCCCGGCGTTGGTCGCCATTGTCGACGGCTGCCCGCCAGGCCTGGAAATCTCCCTCGCCGACCTGCAGCACGACCTCGATCGGCGCAAGCCCGGCACCAGCCGGCACACCACCCAGCGCCAGGAGCCGGATGAAGTGGAGATCCTCTCCGGCGTGTTCGAAGGGCGTACCACCGGCTGCTCGATCGGCCTCTTGATCCGCAACACCGACCAGAAGTCCAAGGACTATTCGGCGATCAAGGACCTGTTCCGCCCGGCCCACGCCGACTACACCTACCACCACAAGTACGGCATCCGCGACTACCGCGGCGGTGGCCGCAGCTCGGCGCGCGAGACCGCCATGCGCGTGGCGGCCGGCGCCATCGCCAAGAAGTACCTGGCCACCCAGGGCATCCGCGTGCGCGGCTACATGAGCCAGCTCGGCCCGATCGAGATCCCGTTCAAGACCTGGGACTCGGTCGAGCACAACGCCTTCTTCAGCCCCGACCCGGACAAGGTGCCGGAGCTCGAGGCCTACATGGACCAGCTGCGCCGCGACCAGGACTCGGTGGGGGCGAAGATCACCGTGGTCGCCGAAGGCGTGATGCCGGGCCTGGGCGAGCCGATCTTCGACCGCCTCGACGCCGAGCTTGCCCATGCGCTGATGAGCATCAACGCGGTCAAGGGCGTGGAAATCGGCGCCGGCTTTGCCAGCGTCGCCCAGCGTGGCACCGAGCACCGTGACGAACTGACCCCCGAGGGCTTCCTCAGCAACAATGCCGGCGGCATCCTCGGCGGTATCTCTTCGGGCCAGCCGATCGTCGCTCACCTGGCGCTCAAGCCGACCTCGAGCATCACCACCCCGGGCCGTTCGATCGACGTCGACGGCAACCCGGTCGAGGTGATCACCAAGGGCCGTCACGACCCGTGCGTCGGCATCCGCGCCACGCCGATCGCCGAGGCGATGATGGCCATCGCCTTGATGGATCACCTGCTGCGCCACCGCGCGCAGAATGCCGATGTTCGGGTAGATACGCCGGTCTTGCGTTGATCGACTCATCCTGGGGCCGCGTTGCGGCCCATCGCGACACAAGGCCGCTCCCACAGGGGACATGCGATTCCTGTGGGAGCGGCCTTGTGTCGCGAAAGGGGCGCGCAGCGCCCCCACGGGGTTGACGCATGCCCCCGATCCCCTACTGGCGCCTCTCCAGCTTCTACCTCTTCTACTTCGCCCTGCTCGGCTCCACCGCGCCGTTCCTGGCCCTGTACTTCGATCACCTGGGCTTCTCCCCGGCGCGCATCGGCGAGCTGGTGGCCATCCCCATGCTGATGCGCTGCGTCGCTCCCAACCTGTGGGGCTGGCTGGGCGACCGCAGCGGCCAGCGCCTGCTGATCGTGCGCCTGGGCGCGCTGTCGACCCTGGCGACCTTTTCGCTGATCTTCTTCGGCAAGAGCTATGCCTGGCTGGCGATGGTCATGGCCCTGCACGCGTTCTTCTGGCACGCGGTGCTGCCGCAGTTCGAGGTGATCACCCTGGCTCACCTGCACGGGCAGACCGCGCGCTACAGCCAGGTGCGGCTGTGGGGCTCGATCGGTTTCATCCTCACCGTGGTTGGCCTTGGGCGCCTGTTCGAATGGCTGAGCCTGGATATCTACCCGGTGGCGCTGGTGGTGATCATGGGCGGGATCGTCGCCGCCAGCCTCTGGGTGCCCAACGCGCAACCCGTGGAGCAGACCGAACGGCGCGGGGCAGGGGGCTTCCTCGCGCAGGTACGGGCGCCCGGCGTGCTGGCCTTCTACGTGTGCGTGGCCCTCATGCAGCTCAGCCACGGGCCGTACTACACCTTCCTCACCCTGCACCTGGAGCACCTGGGCTACAGCCGCGGCGCCATCGGCCTGCTGTGGGCGCTCGGGGTGGTGGCCGAGGTACTGGTGTTCATGGCCATGAGCCGGATCTTCGCCCGGTTCTCGGTGCGCAAGGTGTTGCTGGCGAGCTTCCTGCTGGCCGCCGTGCGCTGGCTGTTGCTGGGCAACCTGGCCGATATCCCGGCGGTACTGGTGTTCGCCCAGGTGCTGCACGCGGCCACGTTCGGCTGTTTCCACGCCGCAGCCATCGCCTTCGTCCAGGCCAGTTTCGGCGCCCGCCAGCAGGGCCAGGGCCAGGCGCTGTACGCGGCGCTCTCGGGCACCGGTGGCGCGCTGGGCGCCTTGTACTCGGGCTACAGCTGGAAACTGCTGGGCCCGCACTTCACCTTTGGTATGGCCAGCGTCGCGGCACTCGCGGCAGCCGTTATCATTGCCTTCCGACTCAAAGACAGCAGGAACCACCCCTGATGAGCATCCTCAGCGTATTCGACCCGTCCAGCCCGGAACTGCCGCACAAGGTGCTGACCCACCACGACGACATCGCCGCGACCCTGGCCGAGCAGGGCGTGCGCTTCGGCCGCTGGCAGTCCGGCGCGCGCCTGCGCCCGGGCAGCAGCCAGGATGAGGTGGTCGCTGCGTGCCGTGGGCCGCTCGACCAACTCATGACCGCCCATGGCAGCCGGGTGTTCGGCGTGCTCAGCCGCGATGGCGTCGACCCGAGCCAAGCTGACCTGCGCGACGAGCACGTGCATGACGGCGAGGAAGTGTTCGCGCTGATCAGCGGGCGCGGCCAGGTCAGCCTGCGCCTGGGGGATGCGGTGTACGCCGTGCTGTGCGAGAAGGACGATGTGCTGGTGGTGCCGGCCGGCATGCGCCGCTGGCTGGACCTGGGCGACACGCCGTTCTGCCTGGCCCTGCGTCTGTTCGCCAGTGACTCGGCGGTGCAGCCGCGGTTCACCGGCGATGCCACGGCCCGGCAATTTGCCGGACTCGACGAATACTAAGGGAATTGGCTCGCGGGGCCGCCTCTGCTCACGTCGTCCGTGGGTGAGCGCAGGCGTGCCCCGCGAAGAGGGTTGCGCAATCAGCGGTAGGTCGGCAGGGCGAAGCGTTGCTGGCTCTGCAGCATCGAGATCACCGGCAGCTCGCTCGGTTGCCCGGCCAGGTCGCGGCGGATGGCGCTGATTGCCCAGGACAGTTGCTCGGCGCTGTGCAGCTGCGCGTAGGTCAGCACGCGGCGGGTAACCACGCCGTCGCTGGCGCGCAGGGTCAGCAGGACACCACCGTCCGGACGCGGCTGGGTGGTGACCTGGTAGGCGGCGAAGACCGAGGCGAATTTTTCCTGGATGAGGTCCATATCAACTCCTGACTGTTGTACTGGCAGACTTGAGTTGAAGATTGCAGCGACCGTGCCAGCCTTTACTTTTAAAAAAATCCTTTAAATTCAATTATTTGAATTTGATTTTATAAGGTCTCGCATTGCAATCTGCACGCCCGTGCATTTTGCACAGTGCATTTTGCACGGTCATAGCCTGGCTCTCTGCCGCCGATAGAATCTGAACCTTGGACCGCTCGCCGCTGCCTGATGGACACTTGGCCCATTGCCAGATGCCAGGAGGTTCCCGATGTCCGATCACCAGCCCGCCACCATGACCGCCGAAGAAACCGCGGCCTTCGCCGAGGAGGTCTTCGAGCGCGCCCGCCGCGGCGACGCGACCATGCTCGGTCGACTGCTCGATGGTGGCCTGCCCGCCGACCTGCGCAACCACAAGGGCGACACCTTGCTGATGCTGGCCAGTTACCACGGCCACCACGACGCCGTGCGGGTGCTGCTGGCCCATGGCGCCGATCCGCTGATCGCCAATGACAACGGTCAGTTGCCCATGGCCGGCGCTGCCTTCAAGGGCGACCTGGCGATGATCCGCCTGCTGCTCGAGCACGGCGTGCCGGTGGATGCCGCCGCCGCGGACGGCCGCACCGCGCTGATGCTGGCGGCGATGTTCAACCGCCTGGAGATCATCGACTACCTGCTGGCCCAGGGGGCCGATCCGGCACGGCGTGACGCGGCCGGCGCCACCGCGCTGGCGGCCGCGCGGACCATGGGCGCGGTGGATGCCGCCGCACGCCTGGAGGCGAAGGCCGGCTAACCCTTCGGGGGCGTTTGCGGCTATCCTTGGCGCCTTTCACGTCAACCCGCAGGGCCCCCCATGAAAGACCAGTTGCTCGAACTCATCCGCCTCATCGGCGCCGGCTGCATGCGCGATGAGGAGATCGAGCGCATCGCCGCCGAGGCCGCCCAGGCCTACGCCGACCCCGCCGCCTTCCTCGCCGCCAACCCGGACATCAACTACGACGACAGCTTCCCGTTCCCGCTGGGCGAATGGGTGGTGGTCGGCAGCCTGCCCGATACCGTGCTGTTCCAGGCCGACAGCTACCAGGACCTGTTCCAGCAGATCAGCGACTCGTTCGACAAGAGCGTGCCGTTCACCCTCAAGTCCAAGCAGCTGGCGCGCACCGAGGCGCTGACCGCGCTCAACCGCATCCAGGTGCAGATGGGCGCGCTGAACAAGGAGGCCGGGGGTTACGTGCTGTTGAACTTCAGCCAACTGCTCGATGACGAGCTGCAGATGGTGATGGTGGGGCAGAACGACCTGGCCCGTGTGCTGGCGTTGGGCGAGGCCGTAGGCATCAAGGTGGAGCCGGCGCTGGAGGCGCTGAAGGTGGCGGTGCACGTCTAAGCAACGATTCCACTTTAAGAGATCGCCCAGCCCTTCGGGCTACGCTGTCGCGCAGGGAATTATCCCCTGTGGGAGCGGCCTTGTGTCGCGAAAGGGCCGCAAAGCGGCCCCAGATTCCGAGCCACCATCAAAATTGCTGGGGGCTGCTGCGCAGCCCTATCGCGACGCAAGGCCGCTCCCACAGGGATTGCGGATGGCCTGAGGATTTGTGCCTCAACCCAGCGCGGTATCGAGAAACATCATCACCGCGAACCCGCCCATCAGCCCCAGCGTCGCCGCGGTCTGGTGCCCATTGCGATGGGTCTCCGGAATTACCTCGTGGGATACCACGAAGATCATCGCTCCCGCCGCCAGGCCCATGCTGATCGGGTAGGCCAGGGCGAAGCCGGTGGAAATGCCCAGGCCGATCACCGCGCCCAGCGGCTCCATCAGGCCCGAACCGATCGCCACCATCATCGCCTTGAAGTTCGACAGCCCCGTGGCGCGCAGGGCCAGGGCCACGGCCAGGCCTTCGGGGATGTCTTGGATGGCGATGGCGCTGGTCAGCGGCAGGCCGATGTTCATGTCGCCGTTGGCGAAGCTCACACCGATGGCCATGCCCTCGGGCAGGTTGTGCAGGGTGATGGCCAGCACGAACAGCCACACCCGGCTGACCCGCTCGGCCTGCGGGCCACAAGGGCCGGTGCTTTCATGCTCGTGCGGGGTGAAGCGGTCCAGGCCGAGCATCAGTAGCACCCCGAGGCCCATGCCCAGGACCACGGTGAAGGCCGCCGCCGGGCCGTTGCCGGTGATTTCGCGGGCGGCGTCCAGGCCCGGCAGGATCAGCGAGAACGAACTGGCGGCGAGCATCATGCCGGCGGCAAAGCCCAGCATCACATCCTGGGTGCGGGCGTTGACGTCGCGCAGGATCACCGCCAGCACCGCGCCCAGGGCGGTGGCGCCGAAGCCCGACAGCCCACCGAGCAGGGCCAGGTGCAGGTTGTCGGCGTGGTCACCGTTGACCGCGTTCCACAGGCTCGCCAGCAACAGCGCGGCGACGGCCAGCAGGCTCAGGGCCAGGCCGGCGCTGAGCCAGGGCGTGGCCAGGGCCTGTTGCCGCCAGGCGCTGAGCATTGAGTCGGGGACGGCACTTTGGGTGTGGGCAGGGGGCATGCGAACCTCGGGGCAGTGAATGACAGCAGTCTATCCACTGACCCGTACGCCCGGCCAAGGATTCCCTTCTATCGGGGCCATAGCCAGCTATGCTCTTGAACACATTTACCGTGCGGGAGCGGCGCCATGGGGTCCACCTTCAACAGCCTGGTCGGTCTGATCATCCTGGCCCTGGATATCTGGGCCATTCTCAATGTGCTCAAGAGCGGCGCCGAGGTCGGCAGCAAGGTGCTGTGGATCCTGCTGATCCTGCTGCTGCCGGTGCTGGGGCTGATCATCTGGGCAATCGCCGGGCCGCGGGGCAATGTGCGGATCTGACTATGGGGACATGGCACCGGCTTTGCTTGTTGATTCAGTTGAGTCAACCGGAACGGCGTGGGAGCGGGCTTGCCCCGCGATGCGGTTTATGGCACCGGCATCGCCGGTGATCGCGGGGCAAGCCCGCTCTCATGGAACAAAACATAATTCTTTGATTTCACTGGGTAGCGTGGGAGCGGGCTTGCCCCGCGATGCGGTGTATGGCACCGGCTTCGCCGGTGTTCGCGGGGCAAGCCCGCTCCCACGCTGGAACTCTGTTTCCTGCGCGACAGCGCAGCCCGTAAGGGCTGTGTAATCTCCTACAGGTTATGTAAGCGATAGTTGCTCTCGACAAAATTTTCACACTCGATTTTTGAAAATCCGCGCCGCACAATGCGGCCTTGGTCTCACCTCGCCTTCGAGGGCCCGACCACCAGGCTGTCGGCGACTTCGCCTTCCCGCAAACCGCAATCCTAGGACCTCTCCATTCATGGCTAACACGGACGCCTTGAAGCAACAGGGCGTGCGAGGCTCGTTCTCGCCGACCCTGAAATCCCACCTGGCCTACACATTGCTCAGTGGCCTGGTGATCATGCTGATGCTCAGCCTGGTGCGCCTGGCGCTGCTGGTCTACAACAGCGACATGATCGGCGACACGCCGAACTCGACCGTCGCCGAAGGCTTCCTCAACGGCCTGCGCTTCGACCTGCGGGTGGTGGTGTACATCAGCATCCCGTTGCTGCTGGCGTTGCTCAGCCCCTGGCTGATGGCCCGCCGTGGCTTCTTCCGCTTCTGGCTGACCATCGCCTCGAGCGTGGTGATGTTCCTCGGCCTGATGGAGATGGACTTCTACCGCGAGTTCCACCAGCGCCTGAACGGCCTGGTGTTCCAGTACATCAAGGAAGACCCCAAGACCGTCATGAGCATGCTCTGGTACGGCTTCCCGGTGGTTCGCTACCTGCTGGCCTGGTTGGTCGGCACCTGGCTGCTGAGCCTGCTGTTCAAGGGCATCGATCGCCTGACCCGTGGCGAGCAAAGCGTCCAGCCCGCCAGCAGCCGCAAGCTCGCGCCATGGTATGGCCGCCTGGCAGTGTTCATGGTCGTACTGCTGGTGGCCGTGGTCGCCGCCCGCGGCACCCTGCGCCAGGGCCCGCCGATGCGCTGGGGCGATGCCTTCACCACCGACTCGAACTTCGTCAACCAGCTGGGCCTGAACGGCACGCTGACCCTGATCGACGCCGCCAAGAGCCGCTTCGGCGAGGACCGCGCCAACATCTGGAAGCCGGTACTCGAGCAGCCGCTGGCCACCCAGACCGTGCGCGAGCAGCTGCTGACCGCCAACGACACCCTGGTCGATGCCGACGAGGCCGCGATCCGTCGCGACTTCGTGCCGCCGGTGGCGAACACGCTGCCGGTCAAGAACGTCGTGGTCATCCTCATGGAAAGCTTCGCCGGCCACTCGGTGGGCGCTCTGGGCAGCCCGAACAACATCACCCCGTACTTCGACAAGCTGGCCAAGGAGGGTCTGCTGTTCGACCGCTTCTTCTCCAACGGCACCCATACCCACCAGGGCATGTTCGCCACCATGGCCTGCTTCCCCAACCTGCCAGGCTTCGAGTACCTGATGCAGACCCCGGAAGGCGGCCACAAGCTGTCCGGCCTGCCGGCGCTGCTCAGTGCCCGCGACTATGACGATGTCTACGTCTACAACGGTGACTTCGCCTGGGACAACCAGTCCGGGTTCTTCGGCAACCAGGGCATGACCACCTTCATCGGCCGCAACGACTTCGTCGACCCGGTGTTCTCCGACCCGACCTGGGGCGTGTCCGACCAGGACATGTTCAACCGGGGCAACGAAGAGCTGGCCAAGCACGATGGCAAGAAGCCGATCTACGCGCTGCTGCAGACCCTCTCCAACCACACGCCGTACGCCTTGCCCAAGGACCTGCCGGTGGAGAAGGTCACCGGGCAAGGCCGCCTGGACGAGCACCTGACTGCCATGCGCTATTCCGACTGGGCGCTGGGCCAGTTCTTCGAGAAGGCCCGCAAGGAGCCTTACTTCAAGGACACCCTGTTCGTCATCGTCGGCGACCATGGCTTCGGCAACCACCAGCAGGTCACCGAGCTCGACCTGGGCCGCTTCAACGTGCCGCTGCTGCTGATCGCCCCGGGCATCCAGGAGAAGTTCGGCGCGGTCAACCACACCGTGGGTACCCAGGTCGACATCGTGCCGACCATCATGGGCCGCCTGGGGGGCCAGGCCCGTCACCAGTGCTGGGGCCGCGACTTGCTCAACCTGCCTGAGGGCGACCAGGGCGTGGGCATGATCAAACCGTCGGGCAGCGAGCAGATCGTCGGCCTGGTGCAGGGCGACCGCATTCTCATCGAGTCCAAGGACATGACCCCGCGGATGTACCGCTACCAGCTGGGCCGCGAGTTCAAGGCCGAACTGATCGAAAGCCCGGATCAACCAGAAATGCTCAAGAAACTCGAGGCCTATATCCAGACCGCGACCAAGAGCCTGCTGGACAACACCGCTGGTGTCGTCCACGGCACGCCGAAGTAAGGCCGCCGCCTGCCCCATGAAGCCCGCCCTGAACCGGCGGGCTTTTTTCATGCGGTTTCATGTATGCGGCTGAACATTCATCCCTGCACCATGGTCAAGTGAGTACGCCGTTCCATTCACCGTTGCGCCAGCGAGGGCTGATCGATGAAAGCATGGGAAGTCAGCTTTGCAGACCAGAAAGGCGAGCCGCAAACGCTGTTGCTCAATGCCGAGCAGCGCCCCAGCGAGGAAGATGCCGCACGCGCCATCCGTTCGCGCCTGTTCCCGCTCATGGACGAACTGGACCTCAACGACTTCCAGGACCGCAGCTTTTCCCCCACGGCGCGCTGGCTCAAGGAACAGAGCGGCGTGACCATCACCACCATTCGCGAAGCGCCCTGAACCGGGTGTCTCTGGCGTAGCGCTGTCTCAGGCGCTACGCTCAAGTCAGGCGCCGGCCTTCTCTGCGGGCCGCCGCCGTTTTCATCGCGTCTTGCAATCCCGCTCGTATTGTCAGGCATTCCTTGTGTGCCAGGCAGGTGCGTTGTGCACGGAAAGTCTATCCATTGCTTTGCAGGAGGACGTTTCATGAGCAGCCAGAACGACGACATCAGCAGCAGTGTCCTGCGCCAGATGAAAGCTGGCGGTTTCGATTTCACCCGCATCCATCCCATCGAGTTCTACGCCGTGTTTCCCAGCGAGGCAGGTGCCCGCCGGGCGGCGGGGCAGTTTCGTGGCGAATCGCTCAACGCCCAGGTGAGCGAGCGCGACGACGGCGCCTGGCACCTGGAGTTGAGCAAGGTGATGTACGCCACCCATGGCGGTATCGGCGCCTTCGAACAGGCCTTTGAACAGGTCGTCTCGCCCTGCGGCGGCGAAGTCGAGGGTTGGGGCGTCAAGCAGGAAAGGCCGATCGCCTAGGCCCGCAAGGGCATCAGTGCGCTTTGCGCCCCGCCATATGCTTCAGGTACGCCAGCACGGCATCGAGCGCCGGCTCATCCAGCACCTGGGTGGAAAACCCGGGCATCTTCGCCTGCGGCCACTGCCGCAGGCTCTGCGGGTCGCGAATGTACTGGCGCAGGTAGGCCGGTTGAAAGTACTCGGTGGGGTTGTGCGGCAGGTTCAGGTCCGGGCCCAGGTGCGCGTCGCCGGCGCCATTGAGGCGATGACAGGCCAGGCAGTTCTGCTGGAACAGGGCAAAACCCTGGCGCACCGGGTCGTTCTCGGCCACGGCCGGGTCGGGCAGCAGGGCGGGGAAGCGCGTCTCGACCGGGGGCAGGCGGCGGATGCTGGCGATCTGATACGGCCATTGTTCCGGGCGAATACCGCTGGCCTGGGGTTGGGTCCATACCAGGTAGAACGGCCCGGCGCCTGGCTTGCCCTTGCTCAGCGCGGGCCAAGGGTGGCTGGGGTCTTCGATGGCCAGCCAGGCCTGCGCGGGGCCCGCCTGCAACAGCGGCCCGGCGGGCATCTCGGCGGCGAAGCCATCGAGGGCCACGGCCTGCAGGTGATCGCTCGGGTTCACGCCCTGCAGCAGCACCGCCAGGGGCACGGCGCGGTAATGCAAGGTGCGCTTGTAGGCCACGTCCTGTTCGATGGTGATGTTTCGCGCCTGCGGATGGGCAAGTAGCTGTTCACTGCTCCAGCGCCGGCTGTCGCCGCCCAGTTCGAGGTTCAACTGCGCCGCCGACAATGTCGGGGCGAGCAGTAGGCAGAGCAGGGCAAGACACAGGCGCATGGACGATCTCCAACCATCAAGGTCGGCAGATTACCCACGCGTGCTCGGAAAAGGCCACCGCCGCGTTCAGCCGAACAGCCGGGTGAGGTTCGGCAGGATCAGCAACAGCGTCGTGGCGAAGAGTATGAGGCCGGCTTGGCGTACCTTGGATTGTCTGAACATGGCGGACCGCCTTCTTGTTGTTATTCCTGAATAACCCTTGGCTTCCTTGTCTAGCGTCGGGTCGATCGCAGCGGCGTGATGGCACGCCGTTCCTGCTTGCCGCGTATATCTGGATATACAACCAACAGTAGGGCCCGCGTCATCCCTGTTTCAGAACCCTTTGTTCTAACAATTTTCATGTCGATTCCTCATGGCATTAAGGCCACTGGCCACCCCGCTGGCACGCTCAGGCTAGACGAGTGCGCGGCAGGGGTTACCAAGGGTTACAGGGCCTACCGTTCGTCCGGACATCCTACTTGCTTGTACGGCCCTTTCGCGTCAGTCTCTACAGCAAATCCCACCCACATGTCGTTCAGGACTACCCCTATGTCGTTACGCATCTGCATCCTTGAGACCGATGTCCTGCGAGCGGAGTTGATCGCGCAGTACCAGGGCTACGGCAGGATGTTCGAGCAGCTGTTCTCGCGTCAGCCGATCGCGGCCGAATTCGATGTGTACAACGTGATGAACGGCGACTATCCCCCGGACGGCGAACGCTTCGATGCGTACCTGGTGACCGGCAGCAAGGCCGACTCGTTCGGCGACGATCCGTGGATCCAGACGCTCAAGGCCTACCTGCTCAAGCTCTACGAACGTGGCGAGAAGCTGTTGGGCGTGTGTTTCGGTCACCAGCTACTGGCACTGACCCTCGGTGGCAAGGCCGAGCGCGCCGACAAAGGCTGGGGCGTGGGCGTTCACCGCTACAGCCTGGCGGCCCATGCGCCGTGGATGGACCCGCAGGTGTCCGAGCTGACCTTGTTGATCAGCCACCAGGACCAGGTCACCGAGCTGCCCGAAGGGGCCACGGTGATCGCCTCCAGTGACTTCTGCCCGAACGCCGCCTACCACATCCGTGACCAGGTGCTGTGCTTCCAGGGGCACCCGGAGTTCGTCCATGACTACTCCCGGGCATTGCTCGACGCGCGACAGGCGTCGCTGGGTAATGAAGTCTATGAGAAGGCGGTGGCCAGCCTGGCCACCGAGCACCAGGGGGATCTGGTGGGCGAGTGGATGCTGCGTTTCGTCCAGCAGTCCGGCAGCCGCGCGATCTGAGATCCGCATCGACCTCAATCGCGGGTTCGCCCGCGATTGGCGTTACAGCCAGCCCGAACGCTTGAAGCTGTAATACAGCCCCGAACAGCCCAGGGCGATCACCCCCAGCACGCCGAAGTAACCGTAGCGCCATGCCAGCTCCGGCATGTTCTCGAAGTTCATCCCGTAGATTCCGGCGACCGCCGTGGGAAACGCCAGGATCGCCGCCCAGGCGGCGAACTTGCGCTGGGTGATGCTTTGCCGTGACGACTCCAGCAGCATGCCGATCTCGATGGTCTGGCTGGCGATGTCGCGGATCCCGGCCAGGTCTTCCATCTGCCGCGTGACATGGATTTGCACGTCGCGAAAGTACGGGCGCATGTTCTTGTCGATGAACGGGAAGCTCAGGCGCTGCAGTTCCTCGCTGATCTCCACCATCGGCGCCACGTAGCGGCGCAGGCGCAGGATGTCGCGGCGCAGGCTGTGCAGGCGCTGGATGTCCTCTTCCTTGAGCGAATTGCTCAGCACGCTCTGTTCCAGCTCCTCGATCTCGCCGTGGATCGCCTCGCTCACCGGCTGGTAGTTCTCGGTGACGAAATCCAGCAGGGCGTAGAGCACGAAGTCCTCGCCGTGCTCGAGCAGCAGCGGACGCGCCTCGCAGCGCTGGCGCACCAGGGCATAGGACTTCGAGTGACCGTTGCGGCAGGTGATGATGTAGCCGTTGCCGGCGAAGATATGGGTCTCGATGAACTCGAGCTTTCCCTCGTGGCGCACCGGCGAGTAGGTGACGATGAACAGCGCGTCGCCGAAGGTCTCAAGCTTGGGCCGGCTGTGTTTCTCCAGGGCGTCCTCGATGGCCAGCTCGTGCAGGCCGAACTGGCGCTGCAGGTTGGCCAGTTCCTCGGCGTTGGGCTCTTCCAGGCCGATCCAGACAAAGTGCCCGGGCTTGCGCGCCCATTCGGCGCCCTCGTCGAGGCTGATGTTGGTGACCTTCCTGCCGGCGCTGTACACCGCCGATGCGACGACTCGACCCATGGTTGTCCGCTTATCCGATTGAACACGCTACACAGCTTGGGCTGTGTCGCGGCACGGGGCAAGTCCGCACGCCGATCAGGGCGCGGTGAGCTCGCTTTCCATATGGTCGATGCAATGCTGCATCTGGCTGCGGCATTGCTCGATCAGCGCGGGCAGGTCCTGCTGGGTCAGGCCTGCGGTGGCGATGGGGGCCAGCGAGCGAATGACCACGGTGCGCTGGCGCCAGCTGTTCAGGCCCAGGCGCTGGGTGTAGCGGCTGACGCACACCGGCACGATGGGTACGCCGGCCTCGATGGCCATGTGGAAAGCGCCCTTCTTGAACGCCAGCAACTGCTCGCCGGGGTTGCGCGTGCCTTCGGGGAAGATCCAGATCGAGGTGTCGTCGCGCAGGGTCCGGGTGGTGGTCTGCATGGCCTTGCGCGCCTGGTAGGCGTTCTTGCGGTCGATCAGCACATTGCCGCCCAGCCAGAACAGCTGGCCGAACAGCGGGACCCAGCCCAGGCTCTTCTTGCCGATGGCCACGGTGCGGCGGGGCACCACCTGGCCGATGATGAACAGGTCGTAGTTGGATTGGTGGTTGGCGATGATCACGCAGCCGGGGGGCTGGTCCCACAGCGGGCCGACCTCGGCCTTGACCTTGATGCGCATGAGCCAGGCGGCCGGCACGCTGTACAGGCGGGCGAACAGGCGGCTGTTATCGGGGTTGAACGGACGCAGCAGGCCGATCACCAGACCGACGACACCCACGAGCAGGAAGTGCAGCGCCAACAGGAGCATGCGAAGCATATAAAGCATGGTACGACTCACACCGGACAGTCGCGGCGCAGTGTACGGGTGTGCACTGTCAGGGGCAAATGCTCGACAAGCGTCAGGCAGGCCCTTGTAGGAGCGGGCTTGTCCCGCGAACACAAGCGACGCGGTGCGTGCCACCGGCTTCGCCGGTGTTCGCGGGACAAGCCCGCTCCTACAGAGAAGTAGACTCGGCAATCAGCCCAGGTGGTTCTGATCCGCCAGGATCGCCTCGTCCAGCGCCTCCAGCAGCGCCTTGCGCACCTTCAGCTTGGTGTTCTTGTGCGCCAGCATGTTCAGTTTCTTCATTTCGCGGGCCGCGGCCAGGGCGGTTTCCAGCAACTGCTCGGCAGGCACCACCTTGTCGAGGAAGCCGGCTTCACGGGCGCCCTGCGGATCGAATACCTCGGCATTGTTCACCGAGCGCTGGAAGGCCGCACGGCCCAGGCGGTCGCGGGCCAGTTCGATACCGGCATGGTGCATGGTCATGCCGATCTGCACTTCGTTCAGGCAAATCTTGAAGGGCCCTTCGACCCCGATGCGGTAGTCACCCGACAGCAGCAGGAAGGCGCCCTTGGCCACGGCATTGCCGGGGCAGGCGACGATCACCGGGAACGGGTGCGACAGCAGGCGGCGGGCCAGGGTGGAGCCGGCGGTGACCAGGCCGACGGCCTCCTTGGGGCCAGCGGTCATCACCTTGAGGTCGTAGCCACCGGAGAGGATGCCCGGCTGGCCGGTGATGATCACCACCGCACGGTCCTCGACGGCGCGGTCGAGCGCGGCATTGAAGGCTTTGATGACATCCGGGGAGATGGCGTTGACCTTGCCGTTGTTCAGGGTCAGGGTGGCGATGCCGTCTTCGGCGTGGTAGGTAATCAGCTCGCTCATGGCAGAGTCCTTTGGAGGGCGTGGCGGTGACGTTACCCAGCGGCACCGGCCAGGTAAAGCGCCAAGACTGACTGGTCAGTCAGCGGCGGGAGCTTGTGCCTTGTGCCATCGGGGCAGCGGCGCGAGGGGCGGGAAAAGCGCTGGGCACAATGGCAGCATTGCCCTGATTGCCCCGGTATTTCGGTCGATTGGCTTAAGCGCATGAAAATTCTGAAAAAAATGCTTGCCAAAGGGAAAGGCTTCTACTAAATTAGCGCGCCTCGACAGGCTGAATAGCTTGAAGAGAAAACGGTGAAGTGTCCGAGTGGTCGAAGGAGCACGCCTGGAAAGTGTGTATACGAGAAATCGTATCAAGGGTTCAAATCCCTTCTTCACCGCCACATTCTACGAGAAGCCCCCGAATCGAAAGGTTCGGGGGCTTTTTGTTTGTCTCGCGTTTTTGTTGAAGCCCTGATCACGGGGCAAGCCCGCTCCCACGCTGCCCCAGTCAAATCAAAGAATTATGTTTTGTTCCATGAGAGATTGCCCAGCCCTTTGGGGCTGCGCTGTCGCGCAGGGAGCGGAGTTCGCGGGTAGCCCGCGCTCCCTGTGGGAGCGGGTTTATCGGACCGCCGCACCGCCGCGAACACCGGCAGAGCCGGTGCCAGGCACCGTGTTGGATTCTTCGCGGC
The DNA here is from genome assembly GCF_057284075.1 of Pseudomonas sp. TE31087. Taxonomy (NCBI): domain Bacteria; kingdom Pseudomonadati; phylum Pseudomonadota; class Gammaproteobacteria; order Pseudomonadales; family Pseudomonadaceae; genus Pseudomonas; species Pseudomonas sp. TE31087. The sequence goes on along the minus strand of NZ_JBXVNN010000001.1, from coordinate 2,662,144 downwards.
TAAAGCCGCTCCTACAGGACCTAGCTAAATCAATGAGTTACGGTTTTTTCCATGAGAGCGGGCTTGCCCCGCGATGGCGCTGTCAGAAACTGACGGAAGCCGACAGGCGTGCCGTGCGCGGCGCCCCCTGGAACAGGTAGTTGTCGCCCAGGTAGTCGCCCACGTCGCGCCAGTAGCGCTTGTCGAAGACGTTGTCCACGGTCAGGCGCAGCACAGTGTCGTAGCCGCCGATGGTCGTGCGGTAGCGGCTGCCGACATCGAACACGGTATAGCCGCCAACTTCGGCGTCGCCCGTGTGGCTGGCGTACTTGCTGGCGCTGTAGCGGGCGCCGCCGAGCAGGGCCAGGCCGGGCACGGGCAGGGCGTAGTCGGCCTGCAGCGCCGCGCGCAGGCGCGGGACGTTGATTGCCTGGTGACCTTCGTAGGCGTCGGTGTCGCTGTTCTGCACGCGGGCGCGGATCGCTGCGGCGCTGGCCTGGATCTGCAGGTTGGAGGTCACCCAGCCGCTGGCGCCGAGTTCGAGGCCGGTGTTCTTCTGCTGGCCCGACTGCACGTAGGTCGGCGCTGGGGTTCCGTCGGGGCGGGCATATTGATAGGCCTGGCGGATCTGGAACAGCGCCGCGCTGAAGCTCATGCCCTGCCAGTCGCGCTTGATGCCGACTTCGAGCTGGCGCGACAGGGTGGGGGCGAGGATTTCGGCGGCGTTGCTGGCGAACCAGGGCGCAGTGCCGCCGGCGGAAAGGCCTTTCGAGTAACTGGCGTAGAGCGTGGTATCGGACTGCGGCTTGTAGATCAGTGCCGCATTGGGCAGCAACTGGTACTGCTGGGTATGCCGTCCGGCGACACCATTCTCGTTCCAGGTCTTCTCGTCCAGCCGGACCTCCCGGGCACCGATCACCGTCTGCCAGTGTTCGTTGAAGGTGATGCGGTCGCTGAAGAACAGGCCGTACTGGCGGCTGTCGAGGCGGCGCTCGCTGGCGCCGATCGGTTTGCCGGAAGGTGCGTAGGCTGGCGCATTGGTGTTGATATTGCCGCTGCCGATCCATTCGTTGTAGTACGGGCGCTGATCGAGCGTGCGGCGTTGCGCGCTGGTACCCACGGTCAGCTCATGGCTCACGCCCAGGGCGTCGAAGCGTCCATCGAGTGTGGCCTGTGCCTCGTCGATCCGCCGGGTGTCGTCGGGACTGCGGAAATCGTAGATGTCGTAGTCGCCGTTGCTGCCGAAGAAGGCACCTTCGCTCGAACCCCAGGCAAAGGCACTGTAGTCGTCGATCACCACCTTGCTGCGCGAAGCGCTCAAGGTGCCGTTCCAGTTGTCGTTGAACTGATACTTGAAGCGCCCGCCCAGGTTCAGCGAGTCGTTCTGCACCGGCTTGGCCCAGGACTGCCAGGCCAGGTGATCCTTGGGGTCGACGTTGTGGGGCAACTGCTTGCCGCCGAGCAGTTGGTAACCTGGTACCGAATATTGCTCACGGTGCTGGTATTCAGCGTCCAGCTCCAGCACGGCATTCGGGTTGATCTGCCAGTCGAGCGCCAGGGAGGCGAAATCCCGCTTGCCGTCGGCGTGGTCGACATAGGAGCGGATGTCCTCGTGGGCCAGGTTGACCCGCAGACCGAACTGGCGCTCGGCGCCGAACCAGCCGCCCAGGTCGGTGGCCAGGTAGCGTTCGCCCTGCTCGTTGCTCGAAACCGTGACCGAGCGTACGTCCTCGGCACGCTTGGTCACATAGTTGACCAGCCCGCCGGGCTCCGACACGCCGCTCTGCAGCCCCGACAGCCCCTTGAGCAGCTCCACCTGCTGCTTGTTCTCCAGCGCCACGTTCTGCTCGCCGGCGATGGTCTGGCCGTTGATCCGGTAGCTGCTGGCGGCGTTGAGCTCGAAGCCGCGCACGTTGAAGTTCTCGTAGTAGCCGATCGGCGCGTAGCTTTCGCCCACCGAGGCATCGCTTTGCAGCACCTCGCTCAGCTTGCGCACCTGGCGGTCGTCCAGCAGCTGGCGGCTGAACACGCTGACCGAGGCCGGGGTGTCGAGCAGCGGCGCGCTGTGCAGGCCGCCGACCTGGGCTTCGCGTGCCTGGTAGCCGCTGTTGTCCTGAACCTCGGAGATGCGCACCGGGGCCAGGGTCACGCTGTCCTCGGCCAGGCCCTGGCCAGTATGCAGGGCAAGGCCCAGGCCGAGCAGGCCAAGGGGCAGGCGGGGGCGAAGCGGGGTCATGCAAGGCTCCTTGAAAAGTGGACGCGCCGTTATCGCTCGGCAGCTGTCGGGCAGGCAAAAGGGCGCCATGGTAGCAGGCTGCCAGGGGAGGGATTCGAGGTTTCAGGGGAAACGTTCGTATGGCTGATGCAAGCCCGCTCTCATGGAACAAAACATAATTCTTTGATTTGACTGGGGCAGCGTGGGAGCGGGCTTGCCCCGCGATGCGGCGTTTGGCACCGGCTTCGCCGGTGATCGCGGGGCAAGTCGCATCGGCGCACCGCCGCTCCCACGCTGGAACCTTGTTCCCTGCGCGACAGCGCAGCCCGGAAGGCTGTGTGATCTCCTACAGATGCATCTGCCCCTGTTGGAGCCGGCTTGCCGGTAATCGGGCTTGTAATGTCAGAACGAACGAAGCGGCCGTTGATTCAGGCCGCCGCCGGCCGCTGGTGCCGGCGCCAGTTGTCGTCGATCTTCGACCAGGTCTTGCCGTCGGTGATGGCCAGCAGCTTGCGGCCATCCTTGAAGGTGGCGAGGAAGGTGACTTCCTCCTCCTTGCCGCCCAGCAGCAGGCCAGCCAGCAGGCCGACCGGGCCGGCCACCAGGGCACCGGCCACGCCCCAGCCCAGGGCGCCACCGAGGCTGCGGGTCGATTCGAGGTTGGCCAGCTTCAGGTCCTTGATCCGCGCCAGCGAAATGCGCTCGCCGGGCGAGGGGCTGCGCGGGGTCTTGAGAGTGAGCGCTCCATTGCGATACTCGCCTTCACCTTGCAAGAAATCGCCGGATTGCACCGTGAGTCTTGTCATTGCGTCGTCCTGTCAGGAAGGGGTCGTTGACCAACGCCTACTGAGCGCTTGCCACGCCGGCAAGTCAACGAGCAGGCGACGGAGGGTCGTGTGGCGGGTTGTCGCGCAGTAAAGCGCATAGACGAGCGAGCGGTGGCGCTCAACAAGTGAAAGTCGCATTTTCGAAAGTAAACTTCGAACCGTTGTCTATAACTGTCATGGGGCATGACTGTAACTAATGCTTATCGCTGGCGCCGTTGATCCATCGCAGTTTGCGCAAATTAGTACGGCGCAGTTTAATTTTCGAAAACGAAAAAATGACGTCAAAAAACGCTGGACATCAAGTTTCAATGTGTGTCAGTTTTTTTGCGCCTCATAAAGGCGAGTGACAGGAAGTTCTCGCCCGGTGGGAGAACCCTGTCGGACATCAACTGCTTTTTTGTACACAAGGAAGTAATCTGCATGTCGAAAGTCAAAGAAAACGCCATTGTTTCCGCCGTTTCCGCACTGCAACCGAAGGGCCCAAGTTCTTCCTTCGGCCTGATCGACAGCTTTGCCCACCAGTACGACCGCGGCGGCGCGAACATCAATGGCAAGAAGTCCTTCACGGCCGACCAGGCCGCCGATCACATCCTGCGTGACGGCGCTTCCTGGAAAGACCTGAACAAGGACGGCACGATCAGCCTCACCTACACCTTCCTGACCAAGGCACCGGCGGACTTCTACAGCCGCGGACTGGGCACCTTCAGCCAGTTCAGCGACCTGCAGAAGCAACAAGCCAAGCTGTCCATGCAGTCCTGGGCGGACGTGGCCAAGGTCACCTTCACCGAGGCGGCATCGGGTGGCGATGGCCACATGACCTACGGCAACTTCAGCGCCAGCAACGGCGGCGCGGCATTCGCCTACCTGCCGTTCGACGGCCCGGGCTCGCACAAGGGTGAATCCTGGTACCTGATCAACAGCGGCTACCAGGTCAACATCAACCCTGGCACCGGCAACTACGGTCGTCAGACCCTGACCCACGAGATCGGTCACGTACTGGGCCTGTCCCACCCTGGCGACTACAACGCCGGCGAGGGCAACCCGACCTACCGTGATGCCGACTACGCCCAGGACACCCGTGGCTACAGCATCATGAGCTACTGGAGCGAGAGCAACAACGGCCAGAACTTCATCAAGGGTGGCGGTCAGTACTACGCCTCGGCCCCGCTGATGGACGACATCCTGGCGATCCAGAAGCTCTACGGCGCCAACTACGCCACCCGTGCCAATGACACCACCTACGGCTTCAACTCCACCGCTGATCGCGACTTCTACTCGGCCACCTCGGCCTCGTCGAAGCTGGTGTTCTCGGTGTGGGACGGTGGCGGCAACGACACCTTCGACTTCTCCGGGTTCACCCAGAACCAGAAGATCAACCTCAACGAAGCGTCGTTCTCCGACGTCGGCGGCATGGTCGGCAACGTCTCCATCGCCAAGGGCGTGACCATTGAAAACGCCTTCGGTGGCTCGGGCAACGACCTGCTGATCGGCAACGCGCTGGCCAACGTGCTCAAGGGTGGTGCCGGCAACGACATCATCTACGGCGGCGGCGGTGCCGACCAACTGTGGGGCGGCAGCGGCTCGGACACCTTCGTGTTCGCGGCTGTCAGCGACTCGACCAAGGCGGCGCCGGATCGCATCATGGACTTCACCTCGGGCGTGGACAAGATCGACCTGTCGGCCATCTCCGCGTTCGCCGTGAACAAGCTGCCGCTGCAGTTCGTCAACGCCTTTACCGGTCATGCCGGCGAGGCGCTGCTGACCTACGACCAGGCCACCAACCTGGGCAGCCTGTCCATCGACTTCACCGGAAACAGCTCGGCTGACTTCCTGGTGACCACCGTTGGCCAGGCCGCTGTCACCGACATCGTGGTCTGATGCAACAGGGGGCGGCGCTTGCGCGTCGCCCCTTTTGCCGGTGAGGCGAACCAATGAAAGCAAACCTGAAAACGATCGCGCTGGCCGCGATCCCCATGGTGTCGATGACCGAGGTAGTCATGGCGAGCAGCCTGTTACTCCCCAACGCCGCGCAACTGGCCGGCCGTTGGCAGCTTTACCCCGAACAGCAGCAGACGCAGGCCTGCGACCTGCGTCTTGGCGCCACGGAAGGCGAAATCGAAGGTGACCTGGAATGCGCCAAGGGGCTGATAGGCCTGCGCCCCGGCAGCTGGCTGGTGACCCCCGACACCATAGGCCTGGTGGGCGGTGACGGCAGCAGCGTGGTGCATTTCAGCCGCGAAGGTGCCCAGCGCTACGCCTGGACCACCCCGGACGGCAAGCAACTGGTGCTCGAGCGCCTCGACAAATAATTCCCACCTGGAACTAAAAAGTTCCAGGCGAGCCAGGGCGAAACATGAAACTACCGAGCCAAAAGCCCGGGGCGCCTTTGTGGGCGGCACTCGGCGAACATAAGTCAACCTTGATCAGCGTGGGCTGTTTCACGGCATTGATCAACTTGCTCATGCTGGTGCCGTCGATTTATATGCTTCAAGTGTACGACCGTGTACTGAGTTCGCAGAGCACCACAACTTTGTGGGTGCTTACCCTGATGGTGGTCGGCTTCTTCGTTTATATAGGCGGGCTTGAAGCAGTCCGCAGTTTCATTGTCATCCGCGTGGGCAACCAGTTGGAGAAAAGTTTCAACTTGAAGGTCTACCGCGCCGCCTTCGAGCGCAACTTGCGCCAGCGCGACGGCGCCGCCGGGCAGGCCCTGGGCGATCTGACCCAGCTGCGCCAGTTCATCACCGGCCCCGCGCTGTTCGCCTTCTTCGATGCGCCCTGGTTCCCCATCTACCTGGCGGTGATCTTCGCCTTCAACGTCTGGCTGGGGGTGATGGCCACGGTCGGCGCGCTGCTGCTGATCGCCCTGGCGATCCTCAACGAACGCCTCACCCACGCCACCCTGGCCGAGGCCAGTGGCTTCCAGTTGCAATCGACGCAGTTGGCCGGCAGCCAGCTGCAAAGCGCCGAGAGCATCCAGGCCATGGGCATGCTCGGCGCCCTGCGCCAGCGCTGGTACACCTTGCACGGGCGCTTCCTCGACCTGCAGAACAAGGCCAGCGATACGTCGGCGGTGATCACCGCCACCAGCAAGGGCCTGCGCCTGTGCCTGCAATCGCTGGTGCTGGGGCTGGGCGCGCTGCTGGTGATCGAGGGGCAGATGACCCCGGGCATGATGATCGCCGGCTCCATCCTGATGGGCCGGGTACTCGCCCCGATCGACCAGCTGATCGCGGTGTGGAAGCAGTGGAGCGGCGCGCAGCTGGCCTACCAGCGCCTGGACGTCCTGCTGCGCGAGCACCCTGAGCCGCCGACGCCGATGCCGCTGCCGGTGCCTACCGGACAACTGGCGGTGGAGCAGGTCAGCGCCGGCCCGCCCGGGCGCAACCTGGCCACCCTGCAGCAGGTGAACTTCGCCCTGGCACCGGGTGAACTGCTCGGCGTGCTGGGCGCTTCGGGCTCGGGCAAGTCGACCTTGGCCAAGGTGCTGGTCGGCGTGTGGCCGACGATGAGCGGCCATGTGCGCCTCGACGGCGCCGAGCTCAGTCAGTGGGATCGCGATGGCCTGGGCCCGCACATCGGCTACCTGCCGCAGAACATCGAACTGCTGCGCGGCAGTATCGCCGAGAACATCGCCCGCTTCGGCGAGCTGGACGGCATCAAGGTGGTCGAGGCGGCCCGCCTGGCCGGCGTGCATGATTTGATCCTGCGCCTGCCCCAGGGCTACGACACGCGCCTGGGCGAGGAGGGCGTCGACCTCTCCGGCGGGCAGAAGCAGCGCATCGCCCTGGCCCGCGCCCTGTACGGCGATGCCCGGCTGATCGTGCTCGACGAACCCAACTCCAACCTCGACAGCCACGGCGAGGCCGCGCTGGCCAACGCCATCGTCCAGCTCAAGGCCCAGGGCCGCACCGTGGTGCTGGTGACCCACCGCAGCGCGGCGCTGGCCCAGGCCGACAAGCTGCTGGTGATGAACGAAGGGCGCATGCAGGGCTTCGGCCCGGCCCGCGACATCCTCCACGCCATGGGCCAGGCCCCGGCGCAACGCCCGCTGCAAGCCGGAGGTGGCGCATGAGCCAGCACACCCGTGATGCACGTTTCCATGTTCGCCTGGGTTGGTTGCTGACCCTGGTCGGTTTTGGTGGTTTCATGGCCTGGGCCAGCCTCGCCCCACTTGACCAGGGCGTGCCGGTGCAGGGCACCGTGGTGGTATCGGGCAAGCGCAAGGCGGTGCAGTCGATGGCCGCCGGGGTGGTCAGCCGCATTCTGGTCAGCGAAGGCCAGCAGGTACGCCAGGGCGAGCCGCTGTTCCGCCTCGACCGTACCCAGGTGCAGGCCGATGTCGATGCGCTGCAGGCCCAGTACCGCATGACCCGCGCCGCCCTGGCGCGCTGGCAGAGCGAGCGCGACAACCTGGGGCAGGTGCAGTTTCCCGCAGAGCTGCTGGAAGATTCCGACGCCCGCCTGGCACTGATTGTCGAAGGCCAGCGCCAGCTGTTCGACAGCCGCCGCCAGGCCCAGGCTCGCGAGCAGGGCGCCCTGGCCGCCAGCATCGACGGCTCCCAGGCCCAGCTGACCGGCATGCGCCGCGCGCGCAGCGACCTGCAGGCCCAGGCCGATTCGCTGCGCGAGCAGCTCGACAGCCTGCGTCCGCTGGCCGGCGACGGCTACATCCCGCGCAACCGCGTGCTCGAGTACCAGCGCCAGTTGTCGCAGGTGCAGCGCGACCTGGCGCAGAACGCCGGCGAGAGCGCACGCCTGGAGCAGGTGATCGTCGAGTCCCGGCTCAACCTGCAACAGCGCCGCGAGGAGTACCAGAAGGAGGTGCGCACGCAACTGGCCGACGCTCAGGTCAAGGCCGCGACCCTGGAACAGCAGCTCAACTCCGCGCACTTCGAGTTGCAGCACAGCGAGATCCTGGCGCCAGCCGACGGCGTGGCGGTCAACCTCGGCGTACATACCGAAGGCGCCGTGGTGCGAGCTGGCGACACCCTGCTGGAAATCGTGCCCCAGGGCACCGCGCTGGAAGTGGAAGGGCGCCTGCCGGTGAACCTGGTGGACAAGGTGGCGCCGCAACTGCCGGTGGACATCCTGTTCACCGCCTTCAACCAGAACCGCACGCCACGGGTGACCGGGGAGGTGGCGCTGGTGTCGGCCGACCAGCTGATCGACGAGCGCAGCGGCCAGCCGTATTACGTGCTGCGCAGCACCGTCAGCGAAGAAGCGCTGGCGCGTCTCGAGGGGTTGGCAATCCGTCCGGGCATGCCCGCCGAGCTGTTCGTGCGTACCGGTGAGCGCTCGCTGCTCAACTACCTGTTCAAACCCCTGCTCGACCGTGCAGGCACCGCCTTGACCGAACAATAAGGACCGCCCAGTGAAGAAGTTCCCACTGACCGGGCTGCTGCTGGCTTGCGCCTGGCTGCCGACCATCGCCCTGGCCGGCATGGGGCCGTTCCAGGTATACGAGCAGGCCCTGCGCCGCGACCCGACCTACCTCGCGGCGTTCAAGGCCCGCGAGGCCGGCCAGGAATACCGCGCCATCGGCCGCGCCGGCCTGCTGCCGAACATCTCGTACAGCTACAACAAGGGGCGCAACGACTCCGAGGTGCGCTACCTCGGCGATTCGCGCCGGCAGAAGGAGGACCGCAACTACAACAGCATGGGTTCGACCTTCATCCTCCAGCAGCCGCTGTTCGACTACGAGGCGTATTCGAGCTACCGCAAGGGTGTGGCCCAGGCGTTGTTCGCCGACGAAAGCTTCCGTGACCAGAGCCAGCAGTTGCTGGTGCGGGTGATGACCAACTACACCCAGGCGTTGTTCGCCCAGGACCAGATTGCCATCAGCGTGGCCAGCAAGCAGGCCTACCGCCAGCAGTTCCAGCAGAACCAGCGTCTGTTCGACGCCGGTGAAGGCACCCGCACCGACATCCTCGAAGCCCAGGCCCGCTACGAGCTGGCCGACGCCGAGGAGATCAAGGCGCGCAACGAGCAGGATGCCGCGCTGCGCGAGCTGGGCGCGTTGATCGGCGAGCCGGCGGTGCGGGTCGAGGACCTGGCGCCGCTGCGCCTGGGCTTCGCCCTGCCGGTGGTCGACCCCAGCGGCTACGAGGCGTGGCAGGAGCGGGCCCTGGCCAACAACCCACAACTGGCCTCGTCACGCCAGGCGCTGGAAGTGGCGCGTTACGAAGTCGAGCGCAACCGTGCCGGGCACCTGCCCAAGGTCACCGCGTTCGCCACCTCGCGGCGCCAGGAGTCGGACAGCGGTAACACCTACAACCAGCGCTACGACACCAATACCGTGGGTATCGAAGTCAGCGTGCCGATCTTCGCCGGGGGCGGCGTGCTGGCCTCGACCCGCCAGGCCAGCCGGCACCTGGAGCAGGCCGAGTACGAGCTTGATGGCAACACCCGCAGCGCGCTGATCGAGCTGCGCAGGCAGTACAACGCTTGCGAGTCCGGCGCCAGCCGCCTGCGCGCCTACGAGCGGGCGCTGGTGGCGGCCGAGGCGTTGGTAGTGTCCACGCGCAAGAGCGTGCAGGGCGGCGAGCGGGTTAACCTGGACGTGCTCAATGCCGAACAGCAGCTGGCCACCACCCGCCGCGACCTGGCCCAGGCGCGCTACGACTACCTGCTGGCGTGGATCAAACTGCATTACCAGGCCGGGGTGTTGAGCGAGACGCAGCTGGCGCGGGTGGATGAAGCGTTCATCGAGGCCAAATCCGGTTGATGCCCTGACCGCCTACCAGCGTGGGAGCGGGCTCGCCCCGCGATCACCGGCGAAGCCGGTGCCATATATCGAATCGCGGGGCAAGCCCGCTCCCACGCTAGTAGGCGAGTCACTGACAAGCATTCAGGCTGTCACCGCTGCCTTTCCCCGCTTGCGCTCAGCCAACCCCCACACCACCAACGCCAGCGCCCCGATCACCAGCCCGGCCACCACGATCCCGTCCCAGCCATGCACCTCGAAGAGCTGCGTCCCCAGCAACGACCCCAGCGCCCCACCAATGAAGTAACAGGTGATATACCCGGCATTGAGCCGCGTACGCGCCTCTGGCCGCAGCACGATCACCGCGTTCTGGTTGCTCACGTGTACCAGTTGCACCGCCAGGTCGAGCAGCAGCACCCCCACCAGCAACGCCACCAGCGACTGCTGCGCGAAACCCAGCGGCACCCACGACAGCAGCAGCGCCACCAGCCCCACGGTGGTGCCCAGCGGCCCCTTGCCTCGATCAGCCAGGCGCCCGGCCCAGTTGGCTGCCAGCGCACCGACCGCCCCGGCCAGGCCGAACAGGCCGATCACCGCGTCGGAATAGTGATAGGGCGCATTGCTCAGCAGGAACGCCAGCGGCGTCCAGAACAGCGCGAACAGGCTGAACGCCAGCAACCCCAGCAGCGAGCGCAGACGCAGTACCGGCTCCTCGGCGAACAGGCGAAACACCGAGCCGATCAGCGCCGGGTACTTGAGCCCTGCGTGGCTGTGGTGCCGCGGCAGGCTGCGGTAAAGAGCGAGGGCGCTGATTGCCATCAGCACCGCCGCCAGCACGTAGATGCTGCGCCAGCCACCCAGCTCGGCCATGAAGCCGGCGGCGGTGCGCGCCAGCAGGATGCCCAGCAACAGCCCGCTCATCAGCGTGCCCACGGCGCGGCCGCGTTGCTCCGGGGCGCTCAGGGCGGCGGCCATGGGCACCAATACCTGGGCCACCACCGAGAACAGCCCGGTCAGCGCGGTGCCGAACAGCAGCCACGGCAGGCTTGGCGCGCAGGCGCTGATCAGCAGCCCGGCGGTGGCGATCAGCACCATGGTGACGATCAGCCGGCGCTGCTCGAACAGGTCACCCAGCGGCGCCAGCAACAGCAGCCCGGCGCCGTAGCTGAGCTGGGCGGCGATGACAATGGTGCCGGCGCTGGCGGTGCTCAGGCCGAACTGTTGGGCGATGCTGTGCAGCAGCGGTTGCGCGTAGTAGTTGCTGGCCACGGCCAGGCCGGTTGCGGTAGCCATCAGCAGGATCAGGGCGCGGCCGAGAGTCGGGGTGTTCATGGGTTGTCTCGTTGCAGGCAAGGTTGTGTGGCGACAAGTATCAGGAAGTGTCTTGCATGACGCCAATGTATAGTTTTCAACTTATCCATCTTGAAAGCAGATAGATTGATGAACCTCAAGCAGCTCGAATACGCCCTGGCCGTGGCCGACACCGGCAGTTTCACCCGCGCCGCCGAGCGCTGCCATGTGGTGCAGTCGGCCCTCAGCCACCAGGTGGCGCGGCTGGAGGCACAGTTGGGGGTGAGCCTGTTCGAGCGCAGTTCGCGGCGCGTGCGCCTGACTCCGGCCGGCGAGGCCTTCGTGCTCAGCGCCCGGCCGGCGGTGGCGGCGGCGCGGCGGGTGGCCGAGGATGTCGCCGCCGCCTGCGGACAGGTGCGTGGACGCCTGTCGATCGGCGAGATCAGCTCGCTCACAGCGCTCGACCTGGTCGATCTGCTGGCGGTGTTCCATGAGCGTTATCCGGATGTGGACGTGCGCTGGTTGACCGCCAAGAGCGAGTTGCTGATGGCGGACGTCTGCGAACGGCGCCTGGACGTGGGTTTCATCGGCCTGTGGCAGGGCGAGGCGCTGCATGGCGTGCAGCATCGCCTGCTGGCGCGGGAGGAACTGGTGGCGGTGTTGCCGCCCGGTCATCGGCTGGCGGGCAGGGCGCGGCTGGCCCTGGCCGATCTGGCCGACGAGGTGCTGGTGGACTTTCCCGAGGGCACCGGGGCGCGCCGGCAGACCGATGAGGCGTTCCAGGCGGCGGGGTTGCAGCATCGGGTGCAGTTCGAGATTGGCCATATTCGCCTGGTGGAAAAGTTCGTCCAGCGCGCGATGGCGCTGGGGTTGGTGCCCGAGCGTGTCGCCCGGGGTTTTCAGGGGGTGGCCATGGTGCCGCTGGTGGATGCGCCGGTGCGGCATTTGTATGCGGTCTGGTCGCCGAGCCCCACGCCCGCGGCGCGGGCGTTCCTCGACGTCATGGAACAGAGCCTCCCGCCGACCTGATGCTCCCCTGTAGGAGCGGCCTTGCGCCGCGAAAGGGCTGCAAGGCAGCCCCAGGATCTCAGCGTCGACGCATGGATCGCAGGGGTCGCTGCGCGGCCCTTTCGCGGCACAAGGCCGCTCCTACAGGGGAATGGCACCTCAGGCCGCAAACCCACCATCGGCCAGCAGGCTCGCCCCGGTGATGTACCCTGCTTCAGGCCCCGCCAGGTAGGCAACAAAGCTGGCGATTTCATCCGCCTGCCCGTAGCGCCCGATGGCCATCAACGGAATCAGGCTCTCGGCGAACTCGCCGCTGGCCGGGTTCATGTCGGTGTCCACCGGCCCCGGCTGCACATTATTGACGGTGATCCCCTGCGGCCCCAGGTCCCGGGCCAGGCCCTTGGTCAGGCCGACCAGCGCCGACTTGCTCATGGCATAGGGTGCGCCGCCGGCGAACGGCATGCGCTCGGCGTTGGTACTGCCGATGTTGATGATCCGTCCACCTTTGCCCATGTGCTTCACCGCTGCCTGGGTGGCCACGAACACGCTGCGCACGTTGATCGCCAGCAGGCGGTCGAAGTCGGCCAGGTCGAATTCGGTCACTGGCGCCACCGCCAGCACGCCGGCGTTGTTGACCAGGATATCGAGACCGCCGTAGGCCTTGGCGGTGTCGGCCACGGCCTGTTGCACGGCCTGGATGTCGGCGCTGTCGGCGCGCAGGGCCAGGGCCTGGCCGCCGGCGTTGTTGATTTCACCCGCCAGGGCTTCGGCGCTGGCGCTGGAACTGACATAGGTGAAGGCGACCTTGGCGCCGTCGCGGGCCAGGCGGCGGACGATGGCCGCGCCGATACCGCGGGAACCGCCCTGGACCAGGGCCACCTTACCGGTGAGGGGAAGTGCTTGGGACATGCTGATCTCCTGCAGTGAAGCAAGGCCGGATGCCTTGGGATGGACGCAGTATCGGCGCTCGATTACCTGTTGATAAGATGGCAATCGAGTTACTCAGAATAAACCAGGAGTTGATAATGGCCGTGATGGAATCCTTCAGCAGCCTGGAATGCTTCATCCGCAGCGCCGAGGTTGGCAGCTTTGCCGAGGCGGCCAGGCGCCTGTCGCTCACCCCGGCGGCGGTCGGCAAGAACGTCGCCCAGCTGGAGGCGCGGCTCGGTGTGCGGTTGTTCCTGCGCAGCACGCGCAAGTTGACCCTGACCGAGGCCGGTCAGCGCTTTCTGGCCGAAGTGAGCGAGAGCTTTCGCACCATCCAGTACGCGGTGGCCAACCTCGCCAACTGCGAAGGGCATCCCTCGGGCGTGTTGCGGGTCAGCATGGGCACGGTATTCGGGCGCCTGTACGTGTTGCCGCTGCTGGGCGAGTTCCTGGCCCGTTTTCCGGCGGTGACGGCGGACTGGCACTTCGACAATCGCCAGGTCGACCTGATCGGCCAGGGCTTCGACGCCGCCATCGGTGGCGGCTTCGAACTGCCGCCGGGGGTGGTGGCGCGCAAGCTGACCCCGGCACACCGAGTGCTGGTCGCTTCGCCGGGCTACCTGCAACAGCACGGACCACTGAGCCGCCCGGAGCAGTTGCAGGCGTGCGCCGGCATCCTTATCCGCTCGCCGCAGACCGGCCGGGTGCGCAGTTGGCCGCTGACCAGTCGCTGGCAGGAGCAACAGCCGCTGCAACTGCCCCAGCGCCTGACCATGAGCGATTCAGACGCCGCCTGCGCGGTGGCCGAGCAAGGCCTGGGCATCGCCCTGGTCAGCCTGCCGTTCGCCTTGCCCTATCTGACTGCCGGGCGTCTGAGCCGGGTGTTGCCGGACTGGTACGTGGACGATGGACATATCAGCCTGTACTACGCCGAGCGCAAGCTGTTGCCGGGTAAGACCCGGGCCTTCATCGATTTCGTGGTGGAGCAGTTCGCCGAGCAGGGGCTGGCGGGGCGGTTCGATGCGTTGCAGCGCCATTGATGGCCTTTCGCGGGGCAAGCCCGCTCCCACGACGGCACTGCATCGAGCTCAGGAGTCACGGTCTTGCATGATGACTCAGGCTCCTGTGGGCTGCGTGGGAGCGGGCTTGCCCCGCGATGGCGCTCTATCAGGTGATATCGATGATGAACTGCACCTGCGCCACCCCAGCCACCACCAGGCCCACTTCGTCATCCACCCGCTTGCCGAGCAGTTGCTGCCCCAGCGGTGCGCGCGGCGTGATTACCGTCACCAGCCCATCCCCCTCGCCAACCTTCAGCCCGGCCCCTTCCGGTCCGAGGAACAGCCGGCGCCGCTGACCCGCCTCATCCTCCAGTGTCACCAGGCAACCGATCTGGATCCCCCGCGCCGGGTCATAGTCGCGCAGCACCCACTGCTGGTAGGTGTGCAACGCCTGGCGGATCTCGGCCGTGCGCCGCGCCTGCCCGGTGGCCAGGTACGACGCCTCAAGCCCCAGGGTGTCGTACTTGTTCTCGGCGATGTTCTCTTCGGCGGTGGCGGCCTCGTAGGCGGTCTGGGCGGCACGGCGCAGCACCTCCATGTCGAGCTCGAGGGTGGCGATGATGCATTGCAGCAGGCAGGCCTTGTCCATGGTCAGTAGCAGAACTCCAGCACGTTGGCCTGGCTCTTGTCGGTCGGCGCGGTGCGGTTCTGCTGCAGCCAGAACTGGCACTTGGGGCTGTTCAGGTTGCGCGGATTGCCCTGGGCGGCCTCGGCGGCCTGTTGCAGTTCCTGCTTGTGCAGGATCTCCTTGTAGTGCTCGAACATCTGCGCCTGGGCGTCGGCCGGTTGTGCTGGCGCGGCGGCAGGCGCAGGCTGGACCACGGCGGGGACGGCGGCCTCGACCAGTGGCTGCACCTGTGCCGGCCACAGGCGCAGGGCCAGCCACAGGCTCAAGGCGATGGCCACGGCGCCGAGCCACAGACCCAGGGCGACGCACAGCACCAGTTGCACGGGTCTGAGGGTGATCTTCAATTCGCGGGGGCGGGGCATGGCGGCCTCCTGGCAGGCGGTTCGAGGGACCATTCTCGCATGGCGCGACAGGTTTTTTCAGCGCCGCGCTTTTGCTGACGGGTAAATATCCGCAAAATCCGCGGTCTTTTTTCGCAGGTAACGGAACGTGGCGATGAAAACCACCTAGGGACATCTTCTGCACGGTCGTCGACAACTATGGCGACATCGGCGTCACCTGGCGCCTGGCGCGCCAGCTGGCGGCCGAGCACGACCTGGCGGTGCGCCTGTGGGTGGACGACCTGCAGGCTTTCGCGCGCCTGTGTCCGGACGCCGACAGCCAGGCCGGGCAGCAGTGGCGGCAAGGGGTCGAGGTACGCCACTGGCCTGTCACGTGGCAAGGGGCGGAGCCAGCCCAGGTGGTGGTAGGCGCCTTTGCTTGCCAACTGCCGGACGGCTACGTCGAGGCCATGGCCCGTCAGCCCACGCCGCCTTTGTGGCTGAACCTGGACTACCTCAGTGCCGAAGACTGGGTGGAGGGCTGCCATGGCTTGCCCTCGCCCCAGGCCAATGGGCTGCGCAAGTTCTTCTTCTTCCCGGGCTTCACCGAGAACACCGGTGGGTTGCTGCGTGAAGCCACCTTGCTACCGCGTTGCCAGGCGTTCCGGCAGTCGCCCGGCGAGCGGGCGAAGTTCCTGGCAGGATTGGCTGTGCATCCCCAGGAAGGGGCCCGGCTGATCTCGCTGTTCGCCTACGAGAACCCGCAGCTGGGCAACTGGCTCGATGTGCTGGCCGCCGATGTGCATCCCACCCATCTGCTGGTACCGCAGGGGCGCATCCTGGGAGACCTCGGCAGCTGGCTGGGCGTGGCTGACCTGCCCGTGGGCGCGCTGCATCGGCGCGGAGCCTTGACCGTGCAGGTGCTGCCTTTCGTCAGCCAGGAGGACTACGACCGGCTGCTGTGGAGCTGCGATTTCAACGCCGTGCGCGGCGAAGACTCGTTCGTGCGCGCGCAATGGGCTGGCGTGCCGATGCTCTGGCACATCTACATCCAGGAAGAGAACGCCCACTGGGAAAAGCTCGAGGCATTCCTCGCCCTTTATCGCCAAGGCCTGTCGGCCGCCGCCGGGCAGGCGCTGACCGAACTGTGGCGCGCCTGGAACATGGATCGCCCGATGGGCCAGGCCTGGCAGGCGCTGCAGCCGCACTGGGACGAAGTGCGCGAACATGCCCGCCAGTGGCAGGCCGCGCAGGCCGCTCGGCCGGACCTTGCTACGAGGCTGGTACAGTTTTACCGAAATTCGCTATGATACGCGGCCTCGATTTTTATAAATCCATCCAGATTCGGATACTTCGTAATGAAAACTGGTAAAGAACTGAAACCCGGTACCGTACTGCGGATCGACAACGACCCGTGGCTGGTTCAGAAAGCTGAGTTCACCAAGTCGGGCCGTAACAGCGCGATCATGAAGACCAAGCTGAAGAACCTGCTGACCGGCTACAAGACCGAAACCGTATACGGTGCGGACGACAAGCTGGACGACGTGATCCTGGATCGCAAAGAAGCGACCCTGTCGTTCATCAGCGGTGACTCGTACACCTTCATGGACACCACCGACTACACCATGTACGAACTGAACGCCGAAGACATCGACGCCGTTCTGCCGTACATCGAAGAAGGCATGGAAGACATCTGCGAAGCCGTGTTCTTCGAAGGCCGCCTGGTCTCGGTAGAACTGCCGACCACCATCAGCCGTCAGGTCGTCTACACCGAGAACGCCGCACGTGGCGACACCTCGGGCAAGGTCATGAAGCCTGCCAAGCTGAAGAACGGTACCGAGATCTCGGTTGCCGACTTCATCCAGATCGACGAGTGGATCGACATCGACACTCGCGACAACAGCTTCAAGGGCCGTTCCAAGAAGTAATCCTTCTTGCGATAAGCATAAAAAAACCCGGCCTCGGCCGGGTTTTTTTATGGCGGGTTGTCTGGCCCCTGTAGGAGCGGCCTTGCGCCGCGAAAGGGGCGCGAAGCGCCCCCGACCATGGATCAGGCAAACCTAAGAAGCAGCCCTCGTGCATTCCGGGACCGCTCTGCGGTCCTTTCGCGGCACGAGGCCGCTCCTACACATCGATCGTGTATCACACCGTCACATGCAACCGCACATCCACATTGCCGCGGGTGGCGTTGGAGTAAGGGCAGACCTTGTGCGCCTTCTCCACCAGCCCTTCGGCGTCGGCCTGGACCAGGCCCGGCAGGTTGATGTGCAGGTCGATGTCCAGGCCGAAACCGCCCGGGATCTGGCCGATGCCGACCTTGGCGGTGATCGACGCATCCGCCGGCAGGGCCTTTTTCTCCTGGCCGGCGACGAATTTCAGCGCGCCGATGAAGCAGGCCGAGTAGCCGGCGGCGAACATCTGCTCGGGGTTGGTGCCGTCACCGCCCGCGCCACCCAGCTCCTTGGGGGTGCTCAGCTTGACTTCCAGCTTGCCGTCGCTGGAGCGGGATTTGCCATCACGACCACCGGTGGAAGTGGCTTCTGCGATGTACAGCGGAGTGACCTTTTGCATCTTGAGCCTCGCTTGGGTGCTGTGCGCCGTCGGCGCTGAGTGGGTATGGGCTTAACTTAGCGCGCAATTATTTAGCGCGCAAGTTAAATATTCGACCATTCATCCGAACAGCCATCTCACAGCATAGACGTCAGAGGTTTTCTTGCAGTTGCGCACGCAGGGCGAGCAAGTCGGCCTGCAGCTTGCGCAGTTGCTCGGCGCTATGGCCGCTGGCCTGCAGAATGCACTGTGGCACGCGCTGGGCCTCGACCTGCAGGACGCGGCCTTTGTCGGTCAGTTGCACCAGCACCACCCGTTCATCCTCGCGGCTGCGGCTGCGCTTGAGCAGGCCTTCGCTCTCAAGGCGCTTGAGCAGCGGCGTCAGCGAACCGGGGTCGGTGAGCAGGCGCTGGCTGATCTCGCCCACGGTCAGGCCGTCCTGTTCCCACAGGACCAGCATGGCCAGGTACTGCGGGTAGGTCAGGCCCAGCGCCTGCAGCAGGGGCTTGTAGACCTTGGTCATCAGCAACGAGGTCGAGTGCAGGGCGAAGCAGACCTGGTTGTCCAGCAGCAGCGCGTTGCAGGGGGCTTGGGTGTCGGCGTTCATGCAGGTCCTTGGAATCGGTAAGGGTTAAAATCTAGCACGCCAAAGCTTGGTGCGCTCATTGCCAGCGCAGCTCGCTTCTCAGCGCCAGGTCCCAGGGCGGCACCGGGCTGAAACGGCTCTTGAGAAATTCGAGCAGCAAGCGGCTGCGAGAGTTCGTTTCATGTTCCAGGCGCAGGGCATAGATGCCGCTGGTCTCAGGTTGCGGCAGGCCGTTGTCGCAGAACAGCGGGACCAGTTCGCCGCGCAGCAGGTAGTCGCTGATCAGCCAGGTCGGCAGGTGGGCGATGCCCAGGCCGGCCAGGGCGCCGAACAGCAGGGTCTCGGCGTTGTTGGCGGCCATGCGCATGCGCGCCGGACGGTACAGGCGGGTCTGGCCGTCAACCGCGAAACGCCAGGCGAACGGCGGGGCCAGCCCGTCCCAGTCGAGGCCGTCGTGGCCGGGCAGTTCGCTGGGGCAGGCCGGCACCCCGCGGCTGGCCAGGTACGCAGGGCTGGCACAGGCGATGCGCACCATGTAGGCCAGGGGCGTGGCCACCAGGCGGGTATCGGCCAGGGGGCCGGCGCGCAGCACCAGGTCCACTTCGCCCAGGTGGCTGCCGTGCAGGTCGACGAAGCTGTCGATCAGGCGCAGCTGCACGTCAAGACCGGGGTAGGCCACCAGGAAGTCAGCGATGGCCGGGGCCAGGTGACGACGGCCGAAGGCGGCCGGTGCGTCGATGCGGATCAAGCCTTCCGGGGCGTTGCTCAACGACACCGCCTCGGCGCGCGCCAGGCGCAGCTCTTCGATGATGCGCCGGGCCCGTTCGGCGAAGGCGTTGCCGGCCGGTGTCGGGCGCACGGCGTGGGTACTGCGCGAAAACAGGCGGCTGCCCACCGCGCTTTCCAGGTTGTCGATGCGCCGCGCCACGGCGGAGGGCGTCAACGGGTGGCGCCGGGCGGCGGCGGAGAAACTGCCGGTTTCCAGCACGTCGAGGAACAGGCTGAGTTGTTCGGTAAGGATGTCGGGGCTCATGGCGGCTCGGTGCTTGTGCGAAATACGCAAAGCCATTGTGCGCTGCTGTGCGTTTCCCCGCCAGCCGTGACTGACTAGC
The DNA here is from genome assembly GCF_057284075.1 of Pseudomonas sp. TE31087. Lineage (NCBI taxonomy): Bacteria > Pseudomonadati > Pseudomonadota > Gammaproteobacteria > Pseudomonadales > Pseudomonadaceae > Pseudomonas > Pseudomonas sp. TE31087. Next base: position 2,642,935 of record NZ_JBXVNN010000001.1, on the reverse strand, counting down.
ATGCCCTCATTCTCTGAAAGCAGGCGGAAGAGGCGCTGATGATCGAGTGGGTGATGTATATCGTGCTGGGTGCCGCGCTCGGCACCCTGGGTGGGCTGTTCGGCATCGGCGGCGGGTTGATCGCCATTCCGGTGCTGGGCGTGCTGTTCGGCCTTGACCAACAGCTGGCCCAGGGCACCGCCCTGGTGATGGTGGTGCCCAACGTGTTGCTGGCGCTGTGGCGCTATCACCAGCGTAACCGCATCGAGCTGCGCCACGCGGTGCCGTTGTCGCTGTGCAGCTTTGTGTTCGCCTGGCTGGGGTCGATCTGGGCGGTGGGCATCGATGCCCAGTCGATGCGCCTGTACTTCGTCGGTTTCCTGGTGGCGCTGGCGATCTGGAACGTGGCGCGGATGTTTCTGCCGGTCAGGCCGCCGAGCAACCAACTGCGTTATCCGTGGCCCTGGCTGGGCGTGCTGGGCAGCTTCGCCGGGACCATGGGCGGGCTGTTCGGCGTGGGCGGGGCGGTGGTGGCCACACCGATCTTGACCTCGGTGTTCGGCACCACCCAAGTGGTGGCCCAGGGGTTATCGCTGGCGTTGGCGGCGCCTAGCACCATGGTGACCTTGCTGACCTATGGGCTGCACCAGAGTGTCGACTGGAGCATCGGGGTTCCGCTGGCTGTGGGTGGCTTGCTGAGCATCAGCTGGGGGGTGAAGCTGGCCCATGCGTTGCCGGAGAGGGTGTTACGCACGCTGTTCTGCGGGTTTTTGGTGGTGTGTGCGGTGATGCTTGGGTTCGAGCTCTAGATAGCCGGGGCCGCGTTGCGGCCCATCGCGGGACAAGCCCGCTCTCATGGAACAAAACATAATTCTTTGATTTGACTGGGGCAGCGTGGGAGCGGGCTTGCCCCGCGATGCGGCGTTTGGCACCGGCTTCGCCGGTGATCGCGGGGCAAGCCCGCTCCCACGCTGGAACCTTGTTCCCTGCGCGACAGCGCAGCCCGGAAGGCTGTGTGATCTCCTACACGGGGTGGGGGGATGCTTATTTGAACCCTTCGACGATGTACTCGGCCATGCAGTCGGTGATCGGCGAATGCTGCTGGTCGTTGCGCAGCAGCATCACATTGGCCATGTGCAACTGCGGCAGGCCGTCGTCCGCGCCGAGGATGCGCAGGTCGCCGCCGATCAGGCTCTGTAGCTGCGCGGTCACCGCCAGGCCGGCATGCACGATGGCGAAGATCGCCGCCAGGCTCGGGCTGGTGTAGGCGATGCGGTATTCGATGCCCTGGCGCTCCAGGGCGTTGCAGGTCCAGGCGCGGCAGAAACAGTCGGTGTTGAACAGTGCCAGCGGCATCGGCCGCTGCTCGTGGGGGCAGAAGCCCTTGGCCGCGGCCCACACCAGGCGCTCCTGGCGCAGCAGCTGGCCGACCTCGTTGCCCGGCTCGCGGGTGACGATGGTCAGGTCCAGGTCCTGGCGCAGCATCAGCTGCTTGGACGAGTCGCAGTGCACCTCGACATGGATCAACGGGTACGCCTGGGCGAAGCGGGTGAGGATGCCCGGCAGGTAGCGCATGGCGTAGTCGTCCGGGGTACCGATGCGCACCACGCCAACCATGTGCGGCATGCGCAGGGTGTTGAACACCTCGCCGTGCAGCTTGAGGATGCGCCGGGCATAGCCCAGCAGGACCTGGCCCTCGGCGGTGAGGCGCACCTGGCGGCCGTCGCGCTCGAACAGCTGGCGCTGCAGGATGTCCTCTTCCAGGCGCTTCATCTGCATGCTCACCGCCGACTGGGTGCGGTTGACCACCTCGCCGGCGCGGGTGAAGCCGCCTTGCTCGGCGATGGCGACGAAGGTGCGCAGCACGTCCGCGTCGAGACTCTGATACTGGGACATGGCATCAATCTCCGAGATGCATGACATCAGAAACATTCGTTGGATTGATCTTAGGCCTGGGCAGAGACTGGAGCCATCCACAAGGAGGGCGTCAAGATGAAAGGTCATTTCAACGTTGCTCACCAGCCTGGGTCTACCCTCGGCCACCTGTTGCACGATGCCGGCGGGCGGCTGCTGCGCTGGTACGAGCTGCACCGCCAGCGCGACGAACTGGCGCGCCTGAGCGATGCCACGCTGCACGACCTGGGGTTGTCGCGGGCCGATATCCAGCAGGAGGCCGACCGGCATTTCTGGGAGGACCCGTTGCGTAAATGAAGAGAGCTTGCAATCGCGGGACAAGACCGCTTCCACAATCGTGCGTGGGAGCGGGCTTGCCCCGCGATTGCGTCTTTACTGTCTGAACATCAGACGGAGCCCACTTCATGCCCCTCAGCTTGTCCATTTCCCAGGCCCGCCGCCTGGCCCTGTCCGCCCAGGGCTTCGGCAAGTCCCCCGGCAGCCCGCCGACCCTCGCCAGCCTCACCCGCATGTTCCAGCGCCTGGGCGTGGTACAGATCGACTCGGTCAATGCCCTGGTGCGTTCCCACTACCTGCCGCTGTTTTCGCGCCTGGGCGACTACCCGCACGACCTGCTGGACCAGCTCGCCTGGGGCCAGCGCCGCCAGCGCAGATTGTTCGAATACTGGGGCCACGAAGCATCGCTGCTGCCGCTGGCGCTGTACCCGCTGATGCGCTGGCGCATGGCCCACGCCGCCGACGGCAAGGGCATCTACCGGCAACTGGCCGCGTTCGGCCGCGAGCGGCGCGAGGTGATCGAACGGGTGCTGGCGGCGGTGCGCGACCAGGGCGCGCTGGGCGCGGGCAGCCTGTCCACCCGCGAGGAGCGCGCCGGCCCCTGGTGGGACTGGAGCGAAGAGAAGCACGCGTTGGAATGGCTGTTCGCCGCCGGCGAGGTCACCGTGGCCGGGCGTCGCGGTTTCGAGCGCCTGTACGACCTGCCCGAGCGGGTGCTGCCGGCGGCCATCCTCGATCAGGCCCGGCCCAGCGAGGCCGAAGCGCACCAGGGCTTGCTGCTGCATGCCGCCGGCGCCCTGGGCGTGGCCACCGAACAGGACCTGCGCGACTACTTTCGCCTCTCGCCGCAGCAGAGCAAGGCCGCCCTGGCCGTATTGGTCGAGGCCGGGCACCTGCAGGCCTGCACCGTGCAGGGCTGGAAACAACCGGCCTATGTCGCGGGGGGGCCACGGATTCCCAGGCGCATCGAAGCCAGCGCCTTGCTCTCGCCGTTCGATTCGCTGGTCTGGGCGCGCGAGCGTACCGAGCGCCTGTTCGATTTCCGCTACCGCCTGGAGATCTACACGCCGGCGCATAAGCGGGTGTACGGCTACTACGTGCTGCCATTCCTGCACGACGGGCGCATCGCCGCCCGCCTGGACCTGCGTGCTGAGCGCGCCCACGGGCGCCTGGCGGTGCATGCGGTGCACGAAGAGGCGTTGGGGCTGGACGAGGCGGGCTACCAGGCGCTGGCGCTCAGCCTGCGGCAGCTGGCCAACTGGCTGGGCCTGGCGCAGGTGCAGCTCAACTGCCCCCGCGCCGAGGGCAGCCGGCTGCGTCAGGCATTGCTCAGCGGCGTACCTGCTTGAGGGTTTCGGCGATCAGGAACGCCAGCTCCAGCGACTGATCGGCGTTCATCCGCGGGTCGCAGTGGGTGTGGTAGCGGTCTGACAGGGCATCTTCGGTGATCGGCCGGGCGCCGCCGATGCACTCGGTGACGTTCTGCCCGGTCATCTCGATATGAATGCCGCCAGCGTGGCTGCCCTCGGCCTGGTGCACCTGGAAGAACTGCTTGACCTCATCGAGGATCTGCGCGAAATCGCGGGTCTTGTAGCCGCTGCTGGCCTTGATGGTGTTGCCGTGCATCGGGTCGGAGCTCCACAGCACCTGGCGCCCCTCGCGCTGCACGGTGCGGATCAGCCCCGGCAGGTGGTCGCCGACCTTGCCGGCGCCCATGCGCACGATCAGGTTCAGGCGGCCCGGGTCGTTGTCCGGGTTGAGCACATCGATCAGGCGGATCAGCTCCTCGGGGTTCATGCTCGGGCCGACCTTGACCCCGATCGGGTTGTGCACGCCGCGCAGGAACTCGACATGGGCGCCGTCGAGCTGGCGGGTGCGGTCGCCGATCCACAGCATGTGCGCCGAGCAGTCGTAGTAGTCGCCGGTCAGGCTGTCACTGCGCACGAAGGCTTCCTCGTAGTTGAGCAGCAACGCTTCGTGGGCGGTGAAGAAGCTGGTCTCGCGCAGTTGCGGCGCGGTGTCCAGGCCGCAGGCGCGCATGAAGGCCAGGGTCTCGTCGATGCGGTTGGCCAACTGGTGGTACTTGTCGGCCAGCGCCGAGTTGGCGATGAAGTCCAGGTTCCACTTGTGCACCTGGTGCAGGTCGGCGAAGCCGCCCTGGGCGAAGGCGCGCAGCAGGTTGAGGCTGGCGGTGGCCTGGTGGTAGGCCTGCAGCAGGCGCTCGGGGTCGGGAACGCGGCTCTTTTCGTCGAAGCCGATGCCGTTGACGATGTCGCCACGGTAGGCGGGCAGGGTGATGTCGCCGATGGTCTCGTCATTGGCCGAGCGCGGCTTGGCGAACTGGCCGGCCATGCGCCCGACCTTGACCACCGGGCAGCCGGCGGCGAAGGTCATGACAATGGCCATCTGCAGCAGCACCTTGAAGGTGTCGCGGATCTTCGCCGCGGAGAATTCGGCGAAGCTCTCGGCGCAGTCGCCGCCCTGCAGCAGGAACGCCCGGCCCTGGGTCACTTCGGCGAACTGCCGGCGCAGCTCGCGGGCTTCGCCGGCGAACACCAGTGGCGGGTAGCTGGCCAGGGTCTGCTCCACCTTCAGCAGGTGCGCGGCGTCGGGGTAGATCGGTTGCTGCTGGATCGGCAGGGCGCGCCAGCTGTCAGGGGTCCATTGTCGGGTCATCGCAAGCTCTATCCATAAGTGTCGTTAAGGCCTGCCAGCCATGGTACGCCCCGGTGTGCTTGTTGCACCACCGGCATTGGCGGACAATGCACGTTTTGCGCGGGCAGGTGGTAAGGATGGCGACGGAGCGGGAAGAGCGGCTGCTGGCACGGGTCGAGGACGCCTTTGGCGTCATCAGCGTGTACGAGGTGGATGACTATCGCTTCCTCGAGTTCGGCGACGCCATCGAGCAGAGCTGCACCTTCACCGCCGACCCGAGCTGGCTGGAGTACGACTACACCCGCGCCATGCTGGTCGGCGCGCTGTGCCACGGGCAGCCGGAGAGCGCGCTGTTCCTCGGCCTTGGCGCCGGCACCCTGACCCAGGCGTGCCTGAAGTTCCTGCCGCTGGAGGATGTCGAGGCCATCGAGCTGCGCCCCGACGTGCCGCGCCTGGCCATGGAGTACATGGGCCTGGACGACGACCCGCGGCTGTATGTGCGGGTGGGCGACGCCCTCGAGCTTTTGCCCAGCGCGGAGAAGGCCGACCTGCTGTTCGTCGACCTTTATACCGACTATGGTCCCGGTGTCGGCCACCTGGCCTGGGGCTTCCTGGAGAACTGCCAGAAGCAGCTGAACCCCGATGGCTGGCTGGTGATCAACCAGTGGGCCGGGGACGACGGCAAGCCGCTGGGCGCAGCCTTGTTGCGTGGTTTGTACCACCGCCATTACTGGGAGCTGCCGGTGAAGGAGGGCAACGTGATCGTGCTGGTGCCGGCGGACCTGGAGCAGACGCTGGATATCGATGCCGTGCGGGCGCGGGCCGAAGCGTTGGCGCCGCGTCTGGGCTATTCGCTGGAATACCTGATCAAGGAAATCCGCCCGGCGACCTGATCCGAGTGTGCGCCCCCTGTAGGAGCGGCCTTGTGCCGCGAAAGGGCCGCACAGCGGCCCCGGCGATCTTGAGGTAGGCACACATCCTGGGGCCGCATTGCGGCCCATTCGCGGCACAAGGCCGCTCCTACAGGGAAACGATTCAGCCTGGATCCAATATGGCCCTTGATCTTCGAAATATTTCTCACAATTCACGGCTATTTCGGGTATAGTACGCGCCGGTCTTTTAGCGGACCTCAAAATCAGGTGGTGCAAATCCTCCGAATCCAGCTTCGGCTGCGCGTCCGCTAGGCGGACCTTCCCAAGACGTTCCTATTTCAATCGTTTTCGCAAATCCCCGCCGCCAAAGCTGCCTGGGTGACCGACTGGTCTTTCAAGGCATGTGCAGCTTTGGAGCATGGGTCTTTGCGGATGCACCTAGAGGCAGACCCATGACCCAGGAAACCGGCGGATTCGCCGCTCTCGAACTCAATCCGAACATCGTTGCTGCCGTCCTGGCCACCGGCTATGAAGAGCCGTCGGCCATCCAGCAACAGTCGATCCCGATCATCCTCGCCGGTCACGACATGATCGGCCAGGCGCAGACTGGCACCGGCAAGACCGCTGCCTTCGCCCTGCCGATCCTCAACAAGATCGACGTGAGCAAGCGCGAACCGCAAGCCCTGATCCTGGCGCCAACCCGTGAGTTGGCGCTGCAAGTAGCCACCGCTTTCGAAACCTACGCCAAGCAGATGCCGGGCGTTAACGTGGTGGCCGTGTACGGTGGTGCCCCAATGGGCCCACAACTGCGTGCCATTCGCAATGGCGCACAGATCGTCGTCGCCACCCCGGGCCGCCTGTGCGACCACCTGCGCCGCGACGAGAAAGTCCTGTCCACCGTCCAGTACCTGGTACTCGACGAAGCCGACGAGATGCTCAAGCTGGGCTTCATGGATGACCTCGAAGTGATCTTCGACGCCATCCCTGCCACCCGCCAGACCGTGCTGTTCTCCGCCACCCTGCCGGCCTCGATCCGTGCCATCGCCGAGCGCCACCTGCGCGAGCCGAAGCACGTCAAGATCCAGAGCAAGACCCAGACCGTGACCGCGATCGAGCAGGCCCACCTGATGGTCCACGCCGACCAGAAGATCCCGGCCGTGCTGCGCCTGCTGGAAGTGGAAGAGTTCGACGCGCTGATCGCCTTCGTGCGCACCAAGCAAGCCACCCTGGACCTGGCCGCCGCCCCTGGAAGCCAAAGGCTACAAGGCTGCCGCGCTGAACGGCGACATTGCCCAGAACCAGCGTGAGCGCGTGATCGACTCGCTCAAGGACGGCCGCCTGGACATCGTCGTCGCCACCGACGTCGCTGCCCGTGGTCTGGACGTACCGCGCATCACCCACGTGTTCAACGTCGACATGCCGTACGATCCGGAGTCCTACGTGCACCGTATCGGCCGTACCGGCCGTGCCGGTCGCGATGGCCGCGCGCTGCTGCTGGTCACCCCGCGTGAGCGTCGCATGCTGCAGGTGATCGAGCGTGTCACCGGTCAGAAAGTCGCCGAAGCCCGCCTGCCTAACCCGCAAGCCGTGCTGGATGCGCGCATCAAGAAGCTGACCAAGAGCCTGGCGCCGCTGGTGGCCGAGTCCGAAGCCAGCCACGGCGAGCTGTTCGACCGCCTGACCGCCGACCTGGGTTGCAGTGCCCGTGCCCTGGCCTCGGCCCTGCTGCGCAAGGCCACCAACGGTCAGGCGCTGGACCTGGCTTCGGTGGAGCGCGAGCAGCCGCTGGTACCGACCTACAGCCCGCGTGAGCGCACTGAGCGTACCGAGCGTGGCGAGCGTCCGGACCGTGGTGACCGCGAGCGCCGCGCGCCGATGCCGCTGGCCGAAGGCCGCGTGCGTTGCCGTACCGCCCTGGGTGCCCGTGACGGCATCGCCGCCAAGAACCTGCTGGGCGCGATCCTCAACGAGGGTGGCCTGGCGCGTGACGCCATCGGTCGTATCCAGGTGCGTGACAGCTTCAGCCTGGTCGAGCTGCCGGAAGACGGTCTCGAGCGCCTGCTGACCAAGCTCAAGGACACCCGCGTGGCCGGCAAGCAGCTGAAGCTGCGCCGTTACCGCGAAGACTGATCCTGGCGCTGCAATAAAAAATCCCCGGCCTTTTGGTCGGGGATTTTTTTTGCCTGTCCCGGCCTCTTCGCGGGTAAACCCGCTCCCACAGGTATCGCGCTGTACCTGTGGGAGCGGGTTTACCCGCGAAGAGGCCCGTCAGTCGAACCGATAGGTATCCATCCCCAGCGCCCCCAGCGTAAACCCCTGGTGCACGACCCCACACCGCCCACCAGCCCCCATGGCAAAGAACAACGGCAACAGATGCTCATCACTGGGATGGTTACGCAGCGCAAACGGCGCCTGCCGCCGATAATCCACCAGCGCCGCCTCATCCCCAGCGTTCAACCGCTCCACCACCCAGTCACGAAACGCCAGCGCCCAGGGCTCGACCGCATCCGGCCCGGCATGCCAGTCCAGCTCGCCCAGGTTGTGGGTGATGCTGCCCGAGCCGATCAGCAGGATGCCTTCCTCGCGCAGTGTCGACAGCGCCCGGCCAACCTTCAGTTGCAGATCAGGGCCGGCCTGGCTGGGCAGCGACACCTGAACCACCGGAATATCCGCCTCGGGATACATCAGTGAAAGCGGCACCCAGGCACCATGGTCGAAGGGTCGCTGCGAGTCCAGCTGCGCGCCCAGGCGCTCGGCGATCCGCTGGGCCAGTTCCGGCGCGCCGGGCGCGGGGTATTGCACGGCATACAGCGCCGGCGGAAAACCATGGAAGTCATGCCAGGTCTGCGGCTGAGCGTTGCCCATCACCAGCAGCTCGCGGCTTTCCCAGTGCGCCGACACCACCACGATCGCCTTCGGCCGGGGCAGGGCACGGGCCAGCGCGGCCAGGGCCGGGCCACTGGCACCGGGTTGCAGGGCGAGCATGGGCGATCCGTGGGAGATGAACAGGCTGGGCAGCATGGCGGGGTCCTGGCAGGTAAGATGCTGCCATCTTCGATCAGCCTTCGATCGAGATCCAATATAAGTTTTCACAGGCTTTTATCGAAAAACCGGGAGGAATCATGGAGCCAGCGTTCTGGCACAAGCGGTGGGCGGACAACCAGATCGGCTTTCACCAATCCCAGGTGAACCCGTACCTGCAGGCGCACTGGCCGACCTTGGGGCTGGCCCCGGGCGCTCGGGTGTTGGTGCCGCTGTGTGGCAAGAGCCTGGACCTGCTCTGGCTGGCCGCCCAGGGTTATCGGGTGCTGGGGGTGGAGCTGTCGCGCAGGGCGGTGGCGGACTTCTTCACCGAACATGGCCTGGTGGCGCAGATTGCCCGGCACGGTGCCTTCGAGGTGTGGCGCAGCGACGAGGTGGAGCTGTGGTGCGGGGATGTGTTCGCCCTGTGCGCCGAGGATCTGGCGGACTGCGCGGGGGTATATGACCGGGCGGCGCTGATCGCCTTGCCGGTGGCGATGCGCGAGCGCTACATGGCGTTGCTGGGTGAGCAGTTGCCGGCGGCCTGTCGCGGGCTGTTGGTGACCCTGGATTACGACCAGGGATTGATCGACGGGCCGCCGTTTTCGGTGCCGGACGCCGAAGTGCGGGCAGGGTTTGCCGGGTGGTGGGTCGAGGAGGTCGAGGCGCGGGAGATTTCGGACGAGAGCCCGAAGTTTCTGAAGGCCGGTGTTGAAAGCCTGGTTGAGCGAGTCTACAGCGTTCGGCGTTGAAGCCATCGCGGGGCAAGCCCGCTCCCACGCCTGCACCAAGCGGGCTGGCGTGGGAGCGGGCTTGCCCCGCGATGTGGTCGGTCCTGGCAATGAAAAAGGGCGACCGAAGTCGCCCTCTCGTGTTGCTGCCTGGATCAACCGCGACGGCGCAGCGCGTCGATGCGGTCTTCCAGCGGCGGGTGGCTCATCAGCAGGCCGGCCAGGCCATGCTTGAGGCCGCCATTGATGCCGAAGGCCTTCATGGTGTCGGGCATGTGCACCGGCAGGCCTTGTTCGGAGCGCAGGCGCTGCAGTGCGCCGATCATCGCGCCGGTACCGGCCAGGTGGGCGCCGGCTTCGTCGGCGCGGAATTCGCGGCGACGCGAGTACCACATGACGATGATGCTGGCGAGGATGCCCAGGACCAGCTCGGCGACGATGGTCGCGATGAAGTAGGCAATGCCGTGGCCTTCTTCGTTCTTGAAGATCACCCGGTCGACGAAATTGCCGATGATGCGGGCGAAGAACATCACGAAGGTGTTCACCACGCCCTGCACCAGCGCCATGGTGACCATGTCGCCGTTGGCCACGTGGCCGATCTCGTGGGCCAGAACCGCACGCACCTCATCGGGCGAGAAGCGCTCCAGCAGGCCCTGGGAGACGGCGACCAGCGCGTCGTTGCGGTTCCAGCCGGTGGCGAAGGCGTTGGCCTCGTAGGCCGGGAAGATACCCACCTCGGGCATCTTGATGCCGGCCTCGCGGGACAGTTCCTCGACGGTCTGCAACAGCCACTGTTCGTGACGGGTGCGGGGCTGGGTGATGATCTGGGTGCCGGTGGTCATCTTCGCCATCCACTTGGAGATGAACAGGGAGACGAGCGAGCCAGCGAAACCGAACACGGCGCAGAAGACCAGCAGCTGGCCGAGGTTGAGGTCAACCCCGTTGGCCGCCATGAACCCATTGAAGCCGAACAGGCTCAGGGTAATGCTTGCAACCAGCACCACCGCGAGGTTGGTGGCTACAAACAACAGAATGCGCATCATGGTTGTTACGTTCTCCTGACGGATAAGTTCGTTGCGTACTGCGGGGTATATAAGGGGGAGGGCGCGGCTATTCAACCGGGCGACTATTTCAAACTGTGTACGCGAGGAGTATGGCAGAGGATGCCGTGAGGGCTGTGGGGGAGAGCGTTGCAGGATGTAAGGCAAAATCATCGCGGGGCAAGCCCGCTCCCACGCCAGCCCGTATGGGGTAGGCGTGGGAGCGGGCTTGCCCCGCGATGACGGTATCGCTTACTGCGAATAAGTGCGCAGGAAATTACCGATCCGGCCAATGGCCTGTTCCAGATCATCCACCCGCGGCAGCGTCACCACGCGGAAGTGGTCCGGCCATGGCCAGTTGAACGCCGTGCCCTGGACGATCAGCAGCTTCTCCGACAGCAGCAGGTCGAGCACGAACTTCTCGTCGTTGAAGATCGGGCAGACCTTCGGGTCGATCTTCGGAAACGCGTACAGCGCGCCCATCGGCTTGACGCAGCTCACCCCGGGGATGGCATTGAGCAGCTCGTAGGTACGGTTGCGCTGCTCCAGCAGGCGCCCCGGCGGCAGCACCAGGTCGTTGATGCTCTGGTAGCCGCCCAGGGCGGTCTGGATCGCGTGCTGGGCCGGCACGTTGGCGCACAGGCGCATGTTGGCCAGCATGTCGATGCCTTCGATGTAGCTCTGGGCGTGGTGCTTGGGCCCGGAGATGATCAGCCAGCCGGAGCGGAAGCCCGCCACCCGGTACGACTTGGACAGGCCGTTGAAGGTCAGGCACAGCAGGTCCGGGGCCAGCGACGCGGTGCTGATGTGCACGGCCTCGTCGTAGAGGATCTTGTCGTAGATCTCGTCGGAGAACACCACCAGGTTGTGCTGGCGCGCCAGCTCCAGCATGCCCAGCAGCAATTCCTTGGAATACACAGCGCCGGTCGGGTTGTTCGGGTTGATGATCACCAGGGCCTTGGTGTTCGGGGTGATCTTGGCCTTGATGTCGTCCAGGTCGGGGAACCAGTCGGCCTGCTCGTCGCACAGGTAGTGCACCGGCTTGCCGCCGGCCAGGCTCACCGCGGCGGTCCACAGCGGGTAGTCGGGGGCCGGGATCAGCACCTCGTCGCCGTTGTTGAGCAGCGCCTGCATCGACATCACGATCAGCTCGGACACACCGTTGCCGAGGTAGATGTCCTCGATGGTGACGCCTTCGATTTCCTTCTGCTGGCAGTACTGCATCACCGCCTTGCGCGCGCTGAACAGACCCTTGGAGTCGCTGTAGCCCTGGGCGGTGGGCAGGTTGCGGATCACGTCCTGGAGGATTTCGTCCGGCGCCTCGAAACCAAACGGCGCCGGGTTGCCGATGTTCAGCTTGAGGATGCGGTGGCCTTCCTCTTCCAGGCGTTTGGCGTGCTTGAGCACTGGGCCGCGAATGTCGTAGCAGACATTGGCGAGCTTGTTCGATTTGCTGAACTGCATGATGAGATCCCGAGTGAGAATACGCGCCGCCCTTGCTCGAAAGGTTTGAAAGGGCGGGAAGCGGGTGCCAGACTGGCTGCCTTGCACACGAAGCCAACTAATATACGTGCCACCCGCGCCAGGGAAAAGCCGGTGCGAGGTGAAATTCAGCCTGCCGAGGTCCCATCATGCAAAAGATCGACAAAACCCTGGACGAATGGCGCGCCATGCTCGATCCGGCCCAGTACCAGGTGTGCCGGCTCAAGGGCACCGAGCGGCCGTTCAGCGGCAAGTACAACAGCGAGCGCCGCGACGGCATCTACCACTGCATCTGCTGCGACCTGCCGCTGTTCGACGCCAAGGCCAAGTTCGATTCCGGCTGCGGCTGGCCGAGCTTCTACGAGCCGATCGAAGAAGCCGCGATGATCGAGATCCGCGACACCTCCCACGGCATGATCCGCACCGAAGTCACTTGCGCGCAGTGTGATGCCCACCTGGGCCATGTATTTCCCGACGGCCCGCCGCCGACCGGGCTACGCTACTGCATCAACTCGGTGTGCCTGGACCTCAAGCCACGCGATTGACGGAGAGCGAACATGGCCGATGCGCTGCTGGACATCCCCTGCGTCACCCTCGGTGGCGAACAGAAAGTGCTGGGCGACTTCGCCGGCAAGGCGCTGCTGGTGGTCAACACCGCCAGCCAGTGCGGTTTCACCCCGCAATACAAGGGCCTCGAACGCCTGTGGCAGGAGTACCGCGACCAGGGCCTGGTGGTGCTGGGCTTCCCCTGCAACCAGTTCGGCAAGCAGGAGCCGGGCGACGCCCGGGAGATCGCGCAGTTCTGCGAGCTCAACTTCGGCGTGAGTTTTCCGCTGTTTCGCAAGGTCGAGGTCAACGGCCCCGGTGCCCACCCGCTGTTCGCCGAGCTCAAGCGCCGGGCGCCGGGCGTGCTGGGCACGCAGAAGATCAAGTGGAACTTCACCAAGTTCCTGGTCGACCCGCGCACCGGCAAGGTCAGCCGCTTTGCCCCGACCACCAAGCCCGAGGCGCTGAAGTCGGCGATCGAGCCGCTGCTCAACCGCTGACCGGCACCCAGTGCTCGATCAGCGCCAGCAGTTCCTCGCGGCGGAACGGCTTGGCCAGGTAGTCGTTCATGCCTGCGGCGCGGCAGCGCTCGCGCTCCTCGGGCATGGCGTTGGCGGTCAGCGCGACGATCGGCAGCTCCGGCCAGCGGCTGCTCTGGCGGATCCGTCGGCTGGCCTCGTAGCCATCCATCACCGGCATGTTGCAGTCCATCAGCACCAGGTCGAAGCTGTCCCGCTCCAGGCAGTCCAGGGCCTCCTGGCCGTGGGCAGCCACCTGCACCTGGCAGCCGAGCTTGCCCAGCATGCCCTTGGCCACCAGCTGGTTCACCGGGTTGTCCTCCACCAGCAGGATGCGCGCCCTCAGCTCCCTGGAGGCCGGTACCTCGTGGGGCAGTGGCGCGTTGGGCTCGCCCTGCAAGGTGCGGCGCAGGGTCTGGTACAAGGCATTGCGTGCCAGGGGGCGGGCCAGTTGCTGCAAGGGCGCCAGTTGCTCGGCCTGCTCGGTGGGCAGGAAGTTACCGTAGGCGGTCACCAGCAGGATCGGTGCCTCGATGGCCGGGCGCAGGTCGAGCACGTGGTCCAGGTCGTCGGTAATCAGCAGGTCGACAGCCGTGCCGGCCAGGTCCTTGGCATCCTCATGACGCACGTATTCCAGCCCCCAGCGCGGCAACAGCCCCTCCAGCAGCTCGGCCAGGCCACTGCCGGGGTTGCCCAGGGCCACCACCCGCCCGTTCAATGGCGCCGGCGGGATCGCCTCGGTGTGCGCCGGTAGCGGCAGGTCGGCGCTGAAGCGGCTGCCGAAGCCGGTTTCGGACTGGATATGCAGATGCCCCTGCATGGCCTTGCACAGGTTGCGGGTCAGGGCCAGGCCCAGGCCAGTGCCGCCGTACTGGCGAGTGATGCCGGCGCCGGCCTGGGTGAACGGCTGGAAGATCCGCGCCTGGGCCTCCTCGGGGATGCCGATGCCGGTGTCGCTCACCTCCAGGCGGATACCGCCGACGATGCTGCAAAGGCGCACGTCGACGCGGCCGAAACGGGTGAACTTGAGGGCGTTGGACAGCAGGTTGCTGACGATCTGCCGCACCCGGGTCGGGTCGCCCAGCACCGTGCTGGGGAAGTCCGGGGCGACCAGGCAGGTCAGTTCGACGCTGGGCGCGGCGTTTTGCGACAGCAGGTTGGCGGTGTCCTCGACCATGGCGCCGAGGTCGAACGGAATGCGCTCGAGCTCCAGCTGGCCGGCGTCGAACTTGGACAGGTCGAGGATATCGTTGAGCAACTCCACCAGTACCTTGCCCGAGTCGTGGGCGATCGACAGCTGCTGGCGCTGCTCGGGCGCCAGGCCACTGTCCAGGGCCAGGGCGATCATGCCCAGCATGCCGTTGAGCGGGGTGCGGATCTCGTGGCTCATGTTGGCCAGGAAGGCGGCGCGGGCCTGGGCCATGTCCAGGGCGCGCTGGCGCGCCTCGTCCAGCTCCTGGTTGGACAGGCTCAGGCGGCTGTTGCTGGCCTTGAGCTCGGTGGTACGCGCCGAGACGATGTCCTCCAGCTCGTTGAGGTACTGGGTCAGACGGTTCTCGGCGGTGCGCCGCTGCTGGATCTCGGTGGCCATGCTGACGAACTGCTGGTTGGCGACCCGCACCAGCACGCCGATCTCGTCGTTCTCGTGGCCCTTGGGGCAGTCCACGCGGTTCTGCCTGGGCGTGCGCGCATCGTTGCCGCTGAGCGCGCCGATCACCGTCACCAGTGGCTTGGTCAGCATCAGGTAGAACAGCCCCAGTAGGATGCCGGTGAGCACCAGGCTGCGGGCAAAGCCGTTGACCAGGGTGACCCCGGCGCGGTCGAGGAAGCGCCCGCCGAAGGTGTAGGTGTCGACATCCAGGTAAAGGGTGCCGAGGTATTCGTCGGGCATGTGGGCGAGGAACAGCCGGTCCTGGAACTGGCGCTGCTCGCCGAACAGGAAGTCCGACAGCGGTCGGTAGCGGCTCTCCGTGCTGGGGCGCTGTACGTCGGCCAGCACGGTGTCGTTGTTGTCGATCAGCCGCGCGCGGATCAGTGCCGGCGATTTCAGCAGGCCGCCGGTCAGCTCCTGGGCCAGCTCCGTGTCGATGTTGTAGGCGATGCGCGAGGCCGTGTCGTGGCTGATCTTCAGCAGTGCCTGAATTTCACGGTTGATGGACGCGTCTTCGCTGGCATAATCGATGCCGATCTGGATGAGACTGAGCAATGTTCCCAGGATGAAGCCGACCAGGACTGTCAACCGGGCTTGCTTGTATGACAGGCGATTGGTGAACTTGATATCCATGGGTCCCAAGCCGGTTACTTGCTCCGTGCGCTGCGCAAGCATAGCCGATCAGCCCTGGCTGCTGGCGGGTCTGTCGAACATTCAGCTTTTGTCCGTGCCGGCCCCTTCGCGGGTAAACCCGCTCCCACAGGGGCCACTGCCTGCTGTGGGAGCGGGTTTACCCGCGAAGGGGCCGGCACGGTACCGAAACCTGATTTGCAGGAGCCCTCATGGACACCCGCCTTACCGCTTTCCTAGACCGCGCAGAATCCGTCCTCGCCCGCCTCGAACCCCTGCTGCCGGCCCCGCGCCCGGACATCGACTGGACCCGTACCCTGGCCGCCCGCTGGCAACGCGACGGCCGCAGCGGCTACCTGATGCCCCTCGAAGTCAGCCTCGACATCCGCCTGTCCGACCTGATCGGCGTCGACCAGCAGCGTGAGCAGCTGGGCCGCAACACCCACCAGTTCATCAACGGCATGCCGGCCAACCACGCCCTGCTGTGGGGTTCGCGCGGCACCGGCAAGTCGTCGCTGGTGCGTGCGCTGCTGGCCGAGCATGCGGGCCAGGGCCTGCGCCTGATCGAAATCGAGCGCGACCACCTGGCCGACCTGCCGCGGGTGGTCGAGCAACTGCAAAAACTTGAACAACGCTTCATCCTGTTCTGCGACGACCTGTCGTTCGAAGCCGGGGAGGGCGACTACCGGGTGCTCAAGAGCGTGCTCGACGGCTCGCTGGAGCAAGCCCCGGACAACGTGCTGCTGTACGCCACCTCCAACCGCCGCCACCTGGTGCCGGAGAAGCAGAGCGACAACGAGAACTGGAAGATGGTCGACGGCGAGCTGCACCCCAACGAGGCGGTGGAGGACAAGATCGCCCTGTCCGACCGTTTCGGCCTGTGGCTGTCGTTCTACCCGTTCAGCCAGGAGCATTTCCTCAACGTGGTCGAGCACTGGATCGGCCAGCTGGCGCGCCCGGCCGGGCTGCAGTGGCAGCGCAGCGAAGCGCTCGACATCCTCGCCGTGCGCTGGGCCACCGGCCGCGGCAACCGTAATGGCCGTTGTGCCTATCAGTTCGCCCGCTACTGGGTCGGGCTGCAATTGCTGGAGCAGAAATAAATGATCGACCTCAACGCCAGTGGCCAAGGCCTCGATGGCTACGACCTGCTGGCCGCGCAAGTGCAGGCGCTGTTCGCCGACGAGCGCGACTTCATCGCCAACGCCGCGCAGTTCTCGGCCTTTTTGTACAACCAGGTAGAGGACCTGAACTGGGCGGGCTTCTATATCAACCGCAACGAAGAACTGGTGCTCGGCCCGTTCCAGGGCCAGGTGGCCTGCGTGCGCATCCCCTTCAGCCGGGGCGTGTGCGGTGCCGCGGCGGCTACCCGCACGACCCAGCGGGTCGAGGATGTGCATGCGTTCCCCGGGCATATCGCCTGTGACAGCGCGTCCAACAGCGAGTTGGTGATCCCGTTGGTCAAGGCCGGCAGGCTGATCGGCGTGCTCGACCTGGACAGCCCGAAGCTGGCGCGCTTCAGCGAGGCCGACCAGGTGGGGCTGGAGCGGTTGGTCGAGGTGTTCCTCGAGTTGACCGATTGCTGAAATGAAGAAGGGGCCTGCGAAGGCCCCTTTCTATCTCAAGATCGCTGGGACTGCTTTGCAGCCCTTGCCGGCCGGTCCAAGCAACCGCGATCCCCTGTAGGAGCGGCCTTGTGTCGCGAAAGGGGCGCAAAGCGCCCCCAGGATCCGTCAGGCAACCAATCAGTCGTAAATAACCTTCTTCTTCCAGGTCTCATCCTCATCAGTCTTGAGCCCCTGGGTCAGCGCATTCTGTTCATTCTCCGCCGGCTCCATCTGGTCCAGCACCTGGGCGTTGGCCCGGTTCAGCAGTTTCTCCAGGTAAGTCAGCTGCTCTTCATACTGCTTGGGCTCAGGCTGCTTGCGCAGGTACTGCACGCCACGCTCGAACGCCAGGCGCGCCTGCCCCGGCTGGTTTTGCTGCAGGGCCTGCTGGCCGAGGTTGTTGAAGAACTCGATATGCAGCAACACCAGGATATGGCGGATCTCCTTGACCCAGTACTTGCCCTCGTTGGTCGCGAGGAACCCTTCCTGGGTGGCGCGCACGATCTGGTTGTGCAGCAGCTCCAGCAAAAAGCGCACATCCTTGGCCTTGACCTCGGTTTGGATCGGCGAGGGCGGGTTGCTGACCGGGATTCTCTCACCCTGGCCGATCAGCCCCTCCAGCTCGGCGATACGTGCCTTGAGGTCACCACTGTGCTTGTCCAGCGCCAGCTGGCGCTGGTTGAGGTTCAGTTCCAGGCGGGTCAACAGCAGCTTGAGCGCAGGCGTCATGAACTGCCCGGGGAAGGTCTCGGTGATTTCGCCGCAGCGGCGCAGGCGGTCGGCCAGCTCGACCTTGAGCCGTGCACGCTCGAGCTTGCCGTTCTCGACCACATTGTTGAGGTAGCCGATCACGATCAGCAGCGCGATACCCGCAACGATAAGCAGGGTGATCAGAAGTGGTGTCACCGTTAACGCCTCATGAAGAAGTTTTGCATCTATCGAGAGTGTAGTGAGTCCGCCCGAAAGCGAACAGTGCAGCCTGGCGGACAGTCCTGCGCTCCATTGAACCTGTGGCGGATTCGTGGGAGCGGCGGTGCGCCGATGCGACTTGCCCCGCGATGGGGCCCTCAGCCTTACCTCTATCTATCGGCCCGTAATCCAAAACCTACAGATAGTGGCACATCGCTACGAGCTTGCCGAGCCAACGTCAGAAAAGCAACGCCAATCCCCGGACGCATCCTGCACCACCGCCCATGACGACGGGAAGTCATTGATTTAAATAAATTTCTACAAAGGGGTTGACGACCTTCCAAGGCATCCATAGAATGCGCGCCACTTGCAGCGTAAAGCACACAGCGAAACGCGGCAGGGAGTGAAAGCAAGCAGTACTTTAATAGGTAATGCGAGCAGCGTGTCCCCTTCGTCTAGTGGCCTAGGACACCGCCCTTTCACGGCGGTAACAGGGGTTCGAGTCCCCTAGGGGACGCCATATTGCGGGAATAGCTCAGTTGGTAGAGCACGACCTTGCCAAGGTCGGGGTCGCGAGTTCGAGTCTCGTTTCCCGCTCCAGTTTCTCCGGCACTGCTTCGGCAGGGCAGGAAAAGAAAATCCAGGCTGAATCGTGAGGTTCATGTTCTGGTGCGCTGAAAAGCGTCGGCTTAGTCCCCTTCGTCTAGTGGCCTAGGACACCGCCCTTTCACGGCGGTAACAGGGGTTCGAGTCCCCTAGGGGACGCCATATTTGCGGGAATAGCTCAGTTGGTAGAGCACGACCTTGCCAAGGTCGGGGTCGCGAGTTCGAGTCTCGTTTCCCGCTCCAGTTTCAACGCATCGTTTCCGACGGTGCAGGTGGTGAAGGTCGTCAAGGCGCTTCACGCCACATGCGGTAAAGCTTCACCCTGCGGGAATAGCTCAGTTGGTAGAGCACGACCTTGCCAAGGTCGGGGTCGCGAGTTCGAGTCTCGTTTCCCGCTCCAAATTGAAAACGCCACTTCGTTTGAAGTGGCGTTTTTTTTTGCTCGCGAGATTGGTTTTTTGGGGCGAGCTGGCTCTGCACACCTATCAATTTTACTAGTTGGCTAATGTCGTCTGGGGGCGTACAACGGCATGGCGCTACTCGTTACGCCCGATGTTCGTACTCATACCATCAGTTATTACTCTGTCGGGGGAGAATGTTGGGCGCGCCTGATCACACTCCATTCTGCCTTGAACAAGGAAGGAGCAATGACCGTGACGATCGAAACGACGGATTTGGAAGTCCAGCTGGAGATATGTAAACGGGCGGTCGATGCGTGGAGGCGTTATGAAGAAAGTAAAGGGAAGCAGCCCCCTTCGCAGGTAGAACGACTTCGACTGGAAGCAGAGTTCTTATGTTCTTCGGCGCATCATTTTTTCGGGGGTGAGGCTAGGATTCCCCCTGACTTGCTAGATCGTGATTTGGCGGAGTGAATTCACTTGTCCCGCTCAGGTGATTGGGGTTCCCGGCCCAGATGGGGCCGGGATGCATCTATATCAGTGAATATCACCCTGAGCAGGCTTGGCTAGCAGTTGCTTTTCTTGGTGCCAATCAAACGGTTCACCGTTCTGCTCGGCCTCGTAGCGGCGCTCTTCCAGCGTTTGGTAAAGCTCCAACTCTTCATCCGGCATGAAATGCAGGCAATCGCCACCAAAGAACCACAGCAGGTCACGCGGCACCAGGTGGGCGATCTGCGGGTAGCGCTGGATCACCTGGCAGATCAGGTCCTGGCCCAGGTACTGGCTTTGCAGCGGGTTCTGGGGCAGCAGGGTGAGCAGTTCGTCGAAGCGCTCGAGGAACAGGGCGTGGCTTTCCTCCGGGACCTGTTCGGCTTCACCCAGCGCCGCCAGGATGGTGCGCAGGTGGTGGAGCAGTTGCAGGTGGTATTCCAGGTGGGGGTTGGCCATGGCGGCGGTCCTCGGGGTGGTTGAAACGGGGGGCGGAGTATACGCCGGTTTTGCATAGGCTGGCAGCGTAGCTGCCTGTGCTGGCGCTATCGCGGGGCAAGTCCGCTCCCACGAACACATGTTCACGGCTTGTTCGTGGGAGCGGGCTTGCCCCGCGATGTTGTCGATGAATGTTCAGCGCACTTTGCCTGCTTCGGGCAACAGCACTTCCTTGTCGAACGCATCCACATCGATCACCACCCGCCGCGCCTGCTCGGCCTGATGCAGGCGTTGGCCTTCCTCCGCTTGCAAGGCGCCCGCTTCGATGGCGGCGTCGATCACCGATTGCCCTGGTGTCGCCTGCACCTTACCTTCCTTGATGGCCTGATGCAGCGCCTTGTGCAGCGGGGCGGCATCGTCCAGCAGGTCGCAGGCGGTCTGCAGCGCGGCCACCGGGTCGCCGTCGGCCTGAGGCCTGAAGCAGCCCGCCAGCAGCTCTTCCAGCGCCGGGTCGCCTTTGCGGCGGCCGATCAGCGCCGCCACCTCGGCATCCAGTTCATCGCTGGGCCCGGTATGCCGGCGGCCGAACGGGAACACCAGCACGCGCAGGGCGCAGCCCAGGAAGCGGTTGGGGAAGTTGTCGAGCAACGCATCGAGCGCTTTCTCGGCCTGCCCCAGGCTTTCCTCCAGGGCCCAGCGCAGCAGGGGGCGCAGATGCTCGGGCGAGCCGAGGTCGTGGTAGCGCTTGAGCGCGGCGCTGGACAGGTACAGGTAGCTGAGCACATCACCCAGCCGGGCGCTCAGGCGTTCGCGCCGCTTGAGCGCGCCGCCCAGCAGCATCATCGACAGGTCGGCCAGCAGGGCGAACGCCGCCGCCTGGCGGTTGAGGGCGCGGAAGTAGCCCTGGCTCAAGGCATCGCCCGGGACCTTCTCGAAATGCCCCAGGCCCAGGCCCAGCACCAGGGTGCTGGCGGCGTTGCCGGCGGCGAACAGGATGTGCTGCAGCAGCAGGTCGTCGAACTCGTTCAGCGCCTGGTCGTGGTCCTCGCGCCCGGCCAGGGCCATTTCCCTGAGCACGAACGGGTGGCAGCGGATTGCGCCCTGGCCGAAGATCATCAGGTTGCGCGACAGGATGTTGGCCCCCTCGACGGTGATGAAGATCGGCGCGCCTTGCCAGTTGCGGCCCAGGTAGTTGTTCGGGCCCATGATGATGCCCTTGCCGCCGTGCACGTCCATGGCGTGCTGGATGCACTCGCGGCCGCGCTCGGTGAGGTGGTACTTGAGGATCGCCGACAGCACCGAGGGTTTTTCCCCCAGGTCGACAGCCTTGGCGGTGAGCAGGCGGGCGCTGTCCATCAGCCAGGCGTTGCCGCCGATGCGTGCCAGGGATTCCTGGATGCCTTCGAAGGCGGCCAGCGGTACGTTGAACTGTTCGCGCACGCGGGCGTATTGGCCGGTGACCAGGCTGGTGTACTTGGCCGCGCCCGTGCCGACCGCCGGCAGGGAGATCGAGCGGCCCACTGACAGGCAGTTCATCAGCATCATCCAGCCCTTGCCGAGCATGGCCTGGCCGCCGATCAGGCAGTCCAGCGGCACGAATACGTCCTTGCCGCTGTTGGGGCCGTTCATGAATGCGGCGCCCAGCGGCAGGTGGCGCTGGCCGATCTCCACGCCGGGGAGGTCGGTGGGGATCAGCGCCAGGCTGATGCCCAGCTCGGTCTGCTCTCCCAACAGGTGGTCGGGGTCGTAGGCCTTGAAGGCCAGGCCCAGCAGGGTGGCGACCGGGCCGAGGGTGATGTAGCGCTTTTCCCAGTTCAGGCGCAGGCCGATGACTTCTTCACCCTGCCACTGGCCTTTGCAGATGACGCCGGTGTCGGGCATGGCCCCGGCGTCGGAGCCGGCCAGGGGGCCGGTGAGGGCGAAGCAGGGGATGTCGTCGCCACGGGCCAGGCGCGGCAGGTAGTGGCTGCGCTGTTCGTCGGTGCCGTAGTGCAGCAGCAGTTCGGCCGGGCCCAGGGAGTTGGGCACCATCACCGTGGAGGCCAGGTCGCCGCTGCGGGTGGCCAGTTTCATCGCCACCTGGGAGTGGGCGTAGGCCGAGAAACCCTTGCCGCCGTATTCCTTGGGGATGATCAGGGCGAAGAAGCCGTGCTGCTTGATGAAGTCCCAGGCTTGCGGCGGCAGGTCGAGGTCCTGGCCGATCTGCCAGTCGCTGACCATGGCGCACAGCTGCTCGGTGGGGCCGTCGATGAAGGCCTGTTCCTCCTCGCTGAGCTTGGGCGCGGGGTAGTCGAGCAGGGTGTTCCAGTCGGGGCGGCCGCTGAACAGGTGGCCGTCCCACCACA
This sequence comes from Pseudomonas sp. TE31087, assembly GCF_057284075.1. Taxonomy (NCBI): domain Bacteria; kingdom Pseudomonadati; phylum Pseudomonadota; class Gammaproteobacteria; order Pseudomonadales; family Pseudomonadaceae; genus Pseudomonas; species Pseudomonas sp. TE31087. Next base: position 2,620,831 of record NZ_JBXVNN010000001.1, on the reverse strand, counting down.
CGGTGCCGGCGTCGATGGCTTCGCGCTCGGTCTGCGACATCGGCGGCAGGGTGCGCTGGAACCAGCTGAACATCGGCGCGGTGAACAGTTTGCGGCGCATTTCTGGCAGGACGAAGAAGGCGACCTTGAGGGCGATCACCACCCAGATCAGCGTCAGCAGCCAGCCCGGCGCCGTGCTGAACAGGCCCATGAGCAGTGTGTAGGCGGCGATTGCCGCGAGGATCTGCAACGGCGCCAGGCGTCGATGCAGTAGATACGCGGCGCCTAGCACCAGGACCAGCAACCACAACAGCAGCATGATTCTTCCTCCTTGGAAGCGGGGGGCGGGGGCGATCCACAGAGCTTAGACGTGTTGGGGTGGATGGCCTGCCTAGGAAATGACAGGGTGGGGCGCTGGGAGTTCGGTGGGGAATGTCATGCAGTCATCGCGGGGCAAGCCCGCTCCCACGCCAGATATGCAATGCGGGCGTGGGAGCGGGCTTGCCCCGCGATGCGGTCATCAGATCATCTGGAGCGGTTCAACCCCACCTCCATGTCATCGATCAGCGCCTTGGCCATCGCGCTGAGGATCCGCGCCGAGCTGCCGGCCAGCAGGTCGCCTTCCATCTCCGCTTCGCAAGTCAGGTGGCGGATGCAGCCGAGCAGCACCGACAACTCGCTGAAGGCGTCTTCGAAGGTAACGCCCGGCTCGACCTTGAACAGGTCCAGGCAGGTGGTGCGGCCTGCGGTATGCCCGCGGCTCATGGCTGCACCTGCGGCTTGTGCTCGAGCAGGGCGCAGGCGAGCTGGCCGAGGTAGTCGCTGGCGGTGAACAGGCGGTCCTGGGCTTCGCCGGGCTCGGTCTTGAAGTAGATGTCGAGGACATCGGAGATGGCGGTGGCCACTTCGACGGCGGCGGCCATGGCGTCGTCGCGGGGGAGGGTGGGGCGGATGGTGATGAAGTGGCAGAGACGGGGTGGGTCTGGGACGATTTTTTTCATGGTCAAGAGTCCTATGTGGTTACTGAAAACCACCAGCCAGGTCCTTTCTCACGAGGTAAGGGTGGCGGCCGTGTACGAGGTGAGAAAACCGGGACATAGGACAAACCCGGCCAGACCGAAGCCTGCCCGCACACGGCCACCATGACGAAGCCGCTGGTTGTCATATGTAGTCGGGTTTCTCACACCCGGTCACCCAATGTGGCGACCCGATGAAGTTATCCCCGGGGTATTTCCCCGACAACGTGGCGGCTTCCGGCAAGCGCGTAGGATAGTTCCCAAGCTTTGCTGGCTGAAGCATTTGGTTTCAGGTTCGGAAAGATCTGACAGTCTCTGAGGTCGCTGGGGCTGCTGCGCAGCCCTTTCGCGGCACAAGGCCGCTCCTACAGGATATGCGCCAGTTCTGCCGTGGTGCGGTCCCTGTAGGAGCGGCCTTGTGCCGCGAAAGGGCCGCAAAGCGGCCCCCCGCTTTCACTGGCACCGCCCACCGCTTGGAGTAGACTGACCCCTCTCCCGCATTCATTAAGGACGTTGCCATGCTGAAGATCTGGGGCCGCAAGAATTCGAGCAATGTGCGCAAGGCGTTGTGGATCGCCCACGAGCTGGGCCTGGACTTCGAGTCCATCGATGCCGGCGGCGCCTTCGGCGTGGTCAACGAACCGCATTACCGGGCACTCAATCCCAACGGCCTGGTGCCCATGCTCGAAGACGGCGACCTGGTGCTGTGGGAGTCCAACACCATCGTGCGCTACCTGTGCGCCGAGTACGGCGAAGAACAAGGCTGGTACCTCGACGACCCGCGCCAGCGCGCCCTGGCCGACAAGTGGATGGACTGGACCACCTCGTCCTTCGCCGGTCCCTTCCGTCCGCTGTTCTGGGGCCTGCTGCGCACCGCCGAGGACCAGCGCGACTGGGTGGCGATCAACGCCGCGCACAAACAGTGCGCGCAACTGCTGGCCATCGCCGACGAGACCCTGGCCAAACAGCCGTACCTCTCCGGCGAGCAGATCGGCATGGGCGACATTCCCCTGGGCAGCTTCATCTACGCCTGGTTCGAAATGCCCATCGAACGCCCGGCCATGCGCCACCTCGAAGCCTGGTACGCGCTCCTCAAGCAGCGCCCGGCCTACCAGGCAGCGGTGATGACCGCCCTGACGTGACGCCACTTCGATAGTCATTATCAATAGATGTGACTGTACTTGTGCGGCCAGCCCTTGCACCATGGCCGCACTCACTGCGCCAGTGACTTCACCTGGCGTGTCCCGCACCCTTTTCTCGGTACCCGACCCGCTATGAGTTCCGCCCTGTCCATCCGACAGCTGACCAAGACCTACGGCAACGGTTTCCAGGCCCTCAAGGGCATCGACCTGGACGTTTCCGAAGGCGACTTCTTCGCCTTGCTCGGCCCCAACGGCGCCGGCAAGTCCACCACCATCGGCATTCTCTCGACCCTGGTGAACAAGACCAGCGGCACGGTCAACGTGTTCGGCCACGACCTGGACCGCGAGCCTGCGGCGCTCAAGCGCTGCCTGGGCGTGGTGCCCCAGGAGTTCAACTTCAACCAGTTCGAGAAGACCTTCGACATCGTCGTCACCCAGGCCGGCTACTACGGCATCCCGCCCAAGGTGGCCAAGGAGCGCGCCGAGCAGTACCTGACGCAGCTCGGGCTGTGGGACAAGCGCGACGTGCCGTCGCGTTCGCTGTCCGGCGGCATGAAGCGCCGGCTGATGATCGCCCGGGCGCTGATCCACGAGCCGCGCCTGTTGATCCTCGACGAGCCGACCGCCGGGGTCGACATCGAGCTGCGCCGTTCGATGTGGAGCTTCCTCACCGAGCTCAACCAGAAGGGCATCACCATCATCCTCACCACCCACTACCTCGAAGAGGCCGAGCAGCTGTGCCGCAACATCGGCATCATCGACCACGGCACCATCGTCGAGAACACCAGCATGCGCCAGCTGCTGGGCAAGCTGCATGTCGAGACCTTCGTCCTCGACCTCAAGCATGACTTGCCCGCCGCGCCTGAGCTGCAGGGCTACCCGTGCCGGCTGATCACCCCGCACACCCTGGAGGTGCAGGTGGACAAGGACATCGGCATCACCGCGCTGTTCGGCCAGCTGGCGCTGAAGAACATCGAGGTGCAGAGCCTGCGCAACAAGACCAACCGACTCGAGGAGCTGTTCGTGTCCCTGGTGGAAAAGAACCTGTCGAAGGTGGCCGTATGAGTGTGGAGCTGCGCACCAACTGGGTCGCCCTGAACACCATCGTCTACCGCGAAGTGCGGCGCTTCTTGCGCATCTGGCCGCAGACCCTGCTGCCGCCGGCGATCACCATGGTCCTGTACTTCGTGATCTTCGGTAACCTGATCGGCCGGCAGATCGGCGACATGGGCGGCTTCACCTACATGGAGTACATCGTGCCAGGGCTGATCATGATGTCGGTGATCACCAACTCCTACGGCAACGTGGTGTCGAGCTTCTTTGGCAGCAAGTTCCAGCGCTCCATCGAGGAACTGATGGTCTCGCCGGTGTCGCCGCACACCATCCTCGTCGGTTATGTGCTGGGTGGCGTGCTGCGCGGCTTGGCGGTGGGGGTGATCGTGACTTTCCTGTCGCTGTTCTTCACCGATTTGCAGGTGCATCACCTGGGGGTGACGGTCATCGTGGTGCTGCTGACGGCGACGATCTTTTCGCTGCTGGGCTTTGTCAACGCAGTATTCGCCCGCAACTTCGACGACATCTCGATCATTCCGACCTTCGTGCTGACGCCGCTGACCTACCTGGGCGGGGTGTTCTACTCGATCAACCTGCTGCCGCCGTTCTGGCAGACCGTGTCGCTGGCAAACCCCGTGCTGCACATGGTCAACTCGTTCCGCTACGGCATCCTAGGGGTGTCGGACATCAGCATCGGCACGGCGATCAGCTTCATGCTGGTGGCCACCGCGCTGCTCTACCTGCTGTGCGTGCGCCTGCTGGTCAGCGGCCGCGGCATGCGTGCCTGAGCTGCGGGTGAGGGCACAGCGGCACTGGCGCCGGCGCCACTGCCGGCCCACCCACCAGCGCCAGTAGCCCATGGTGGTGAAGTAGGCGAGCACGCCGAGCACCACCCCGCACACCACCGAGCCGAGCAGGAACGGTTGCCAGATCGTCGCCAGCTGGTCGGTGACCCAGTCGACGGTGATTTCCTCGGGCAGGGTGCGCGGCGGCACCTGCATCAGCCAGGCGCCGGTCATGTAGGTGACGAAGAACACCGGCGGCATGGTCAGCGGGTTGGTCAGCCACACCAGGCTCACCGCGATCGGCAGGTTGCCGCGCACCGGGATCGCCAGCGCGGCGGCCAGCAGCATCTGCATGGGAATCGGGATCAGCGCCGCGAACAGGCCGACGCCCATGGCCCGCGCCACCGAATGGCGATTCAGGTGCCACAGGTTGGGGTCGTGCAGCAGCTTGCCGAAAAAGCGTAAGGACTTGTGTTCGCGGATGCTGGTCGGGTCCGGCATGTAGCGTTTGAACAGACGGCGCGGCATGTGGGCTCCCGGCGGGGTTGAAGGGCGTCAGTATGCCTTCATTCAAGCGCAACCTCGTTCAGAGTTTGTGACAATTGATTAGCAGGTTTTTCCCGCCAATCGGCTAAGCCTCAGGGGGCGTTTTCGCTTCTGGAGCTCTATCTCATGCGCACAGGGATGCTGGCGCTGGTCCTCGGGCTGTTGAGCCTGCGCTTCTTGCCTGCCTTGCCACCGGTCGGATGGTTGATTCCACTGCTGTTGCTGGCCCTGGCCTGCCTGCGTACCCGGGCCTGGCCGCTGGGCGGGTTCCTGCTGGGTGTTTGCTGGGCCTGCTGGTCGGCGCAGCAGGCCCTGGACGACCGCCTGCCTGCCGCGCTGGACGGCCGCACGCTGTGGCTGGAGGGGCGGGTGGTGGGCCTGCCGACCCGCACCGAGCGCGGCGTGCGTTTCGAGTTGGAGCAGCCGCAGTCGCGCCGGGCCCGGTTGCCGCAGCGGGTGCAATTGAGCTGGTTCGACGGGCCGCCGCTGCGGGCGGGGGAACAGTGGCGGCTGGCGGTCAACCTGCGCCGGCCGCAGGGCCTGCTCAACCCATATGGTCCTGATCAGGAGGCCACGCTGTTGGCGCGGCGGGTCGGTGCCACCGGCACGGTCAAGGCCGGTACGCGCCAGGGTGAGGAGGCCAGTAGTTGGCGCGACGGCCTGCGCCAGCGCTTGCTGACCACCGATGCCCATGGCCGGGAGGCGGCGTTGGCCGCGTTGGTGCTCGGGGATGGCGCAGGCCTGGCGCGGGAGGACTGGCAGGTGCTGCAGGCCACCGGCACGGTGCACCTGCTGGTGATTTCCGGGCAGCACATTGGCTTGCTGGCTGGATTGATCTACGGGCTGGTGGCGGGGCTGGCGCGCCTGGGGGGCTGGCCCCGGCGGTTGCCGTGGCTGCCCTGGGCCTGCGGCCTGGCGATGACAGCGGCACTGGGTTACGGCTGGCTGGCGGGGTTCGGCGTGCCGGTGCAGCGGGCGTGCCTGATGCTGGCGGTGGTGCTGCTCTGGCGCTTGCGCTTTCGCCATCTGGGCGCCTGGGTGCCGTTGCTGATGGCGCTGTCGGGCGTGCTGCTGGTCGAGCCGCTGGCCAGCCTGTTGCCGGGATTCTGGCTGTCGTTCGCTGCCGTGGCGGTGCTGGTGTTGTGTTTTGCCGCACGGCTGGGCGCCTGGCGGCCCTGGCAGGCCTGGACCCGTGCCCAGTGGGTGATCGCCGTAGGGTTGTTGCCGGTATTGCTGGCCTTGGGGCTGCCCGTCAGCCTCAGCGCGCCGCTGGCCAATCTGCTGGCGGTGCCGTGGCTTAGTTTGGGCGTGCTGCCGTTGGCGTTGCTGGGTACGGCCCTGCTGCCGGTGCCTGGGCTGGGGGAGGGGATGCTGTGGCTGGCAGGCCTGTCGTTGGACGGCTTGTTTGCCGTACTGACGCGATTGGCGGGCCTGCAGCCGGCCTGGATACCCGAGCCACTGCCGTTGTTCGCCTGGCTGCTGGTATGCCTTGGCGCCTTGCTGGTGCTGCTGCCCCGTGGCGTGCCGTTGCGGGCACCGGGCGCGGTCATGCTGTTGGCGCTATGGGCGCCACGCGAACAGCTGCCTTTGGGCCAGGCGGAAGTCTGGCAGCTGGATGTGGGGCAGGGCCTGGCGGTGTTGCTGCGTACGCGAAATCACGCGCTGCTGTATGACGCAGGTCCGGCCCAGGGTGGCAGTGACCTGGGCGAGACGGTAGTACTGCCGACCTTGCGCAAGCTCGGGGTTAAGGCGCTGGATGTGATGCTGATCAGCCATGGCCATGCCGACCATGCCGGTGGGGCGGCGGCCGTGCGGCGTGGGCTGCCGGTGGCGCGAGTGCTGGCCGGCGAGGTCGCCGGGCTTGAGGCGGCGTCGCTGTGCCGCAGTGGCGAGCGCTGGCGGTGGGATGGCGTTGATTTCGAGCTCTGGCATTGGCCGCAGGGGGCTTCCAGCAACGAGCGCTCCTGTGTGTTGCGGGTGCAGGCCAAGGGCGAGCGCCTGCTGCTGGCCGGGGACATGGAGGCCGGCGCGGAGCGGGCGTGGCTGGCGGCGACCGACGATCCTCGACTGGATTGGTTGCAGGCGCCGCACCATGGCAGCCGCACGTCGTCCAGCGAACCGTTCGTCCAGGCCACGGCGCCGCGTGGGGTGCTGATTTCCCGAGGGCGGCACAATGGCTTCGGGCATCCCCATGGGCAGGTGATCGAGCGTTATCGGCGGGATGGGGTGGCGGTGCATGACACGGCGGTGGAGGGGGCGTTGCGGTTGGTGCTGGGGAGTCGGGGTGGGGTGGAGGGTGTGCGCAGGGGGTGGCGGTTCTGGCGAGAGGTTGACGAGGGCTGAGCCGACGCCATCGCGGGGCAAGCCCGCTCCCACGTAAGCCTGCTCCAACGAGGGTTCCATGCTGGCGTGGGAGCGGGCTTGCCCCGCGATTACGCGGACCGAACGTTTCCCTGACCTCCGGCAGATGAGCCCCAGGCGGTCCTATGGTAGAGTGGCGGCCTTTTTCCGAGGGGATGCTAACTGTGTGGGAATTGGTCAAGTCCGGTGGCTGGATGATGCTGCCGATCATCCTGAGCTCCATCGCCGCCATGGCGATCGTCGTCGAGCGCCTGTGGACCCTGCGCGCCAGCCGTGTCACCCCGCCGCACCTGCTGGGCCAGGTGTGGATGTGGATCAAGGACAAACAACTCACCAGTGACAAGCTCAAGGCCCTGCGCGCCGACTCGCCGCTGGGCGAGATCCTCGCCGCGGGCCTGGCCAACTCGCGCCACGGCCGCGAGATCATGAAGGAGTGCATCGAGGAGGCCGCCTCGCGGGTCATCCACGAGCTGGAACGTTACATCAGCACCCTCGGCACCATCGCCGCCATGGCCCCGCTGCTGGGCCTGCTGGGCACCGTGCTGGGCATGATCGACATCTTCAGCGCCTTCATGGGCTCGCAGATGACCGCCAACGCCGCCGTTCTGGCCGGGGGTATCTCCAAGGCCCTGGTTACCACCGCGGCCGGCCTGATGGTCGGTATCCCGGCGGTGTTCTTCCACCGCTTCCTGCTGCGCCGCATCGATGAGCTGGTGGTGGGCATGGAGCAGGAAGCGATCAAGCTGGTGGAAGTGCTGCAGGGCGACCGCGAAGTGGAAGTGGCCGGAGGCAAGGCGTGAAGTTCCGGCGCAATCGCCAGCGCGAGAACGTCGACATCAACCTGGCGTCGTTGATCGACGTGGTCTTCGTGCTGCTGCTGTTCTTCGTGGTCACCACCACCTTCACCCGCGAGACCCAGTTGCGCGTCGAGCTGCCCGAGGCCAGTAGCGCCGAGCAGCCGCCGGCCGATCAGGGCAAGCTGGTGGAGATCACCATCAGCGCCGACGGCGTGTACTCGGTGAACAACCACTTGCTGCCCAAGAGCGACCTGGACACCCTGACCGAGGCGATCGAGAAGGAGTCCGGCGGTGACATCACCCTGCCGCTGGCCATCAGCGCCGACGGCAAGACCCCGCACCAGGCTGTGATCACCGCAATGGACGCGGCCGGCAAGCTCGGCTTCAGCAAGTTGCGCATGACCACCGTCGAGGCCGCGCAGGGCAAGCCCTGATGGCCTTCGCCGACCGTCTGCTCGCCGCCTGGTACGCCGGGCATCCGGCGCTGGCCCTGCTGCGTCCGCTGGAGGCGCTGTACCGGCGCGTGGTGACGCGCAAGCGCGCGCGCTTCCTCAGCGGCGAAAGCCCCAGCTACCGTGCCCCGGTACCGGTGATCGTGGTGGGCAACATCACCGTCGGCGGTACCGGCAAGACACCGATGATCCTCTGGCTGATCGAGCACTGCCGCCGGCAGGGGCTCAAGGTCGGCGTGGTCAGTCGTGGCTATGGCGCCAAGCCGCCGCACTATCCCTGGCGCGTCCAGGCTGACCAGCCTGCGGAGCAGGCCGGCGACGAGCCCTTGCTGATCGTCCAGCGCACCGGCGTGCCGCTGGTGATCGACCCCGACCGTTCCCGCGCCGTGCAGGCCTTGCTGGCCAGTGACGCACCCGACCTGATTCTGTGCGACGACGGCATGCAGCATTACCGCCTGGCCCGTGACCTGGAGCTGGTGCTGATCGACGCCGCCCGGGGCCTGGGCAATCGCCGCTGCCTGCCGGCCGGCCCGTTGCGTGAACCGGCCGAGCGGCTGGGCGAGGCGGACGCGGTGCTGTTCAACGGCGCCGAGGCCGACCGCGACGATGGCTTTGCCTTCCGCCTGCAACCCTCGGCGCTGATCAACCTGCGCAGCGGCGAACGCCGCGAGCTCGACCTGTTCCCGGCTGGCCAGGCGCTGCACGCCGTGGCCGGCATCGGCAATCCGCAACGTTTCTTCAACACCCTGCTGGGGCTACACTGGCAGCCGGTGCCGCACCCTTTCGCCGACCATGCGCCCTACAGCCGTGAAGTGCTGTCGTTCAGCCCGCCGCTGCCGTTGGTGATGACCGAGAAGGATGCGGTGAAATGCCGGCCCTTCGCCGCCGACGACTGGTGGTACCTGGCGGTCGACGCCGTGCCGACGCCCGCCTTCAGCGCCTGGTTCGACGCCCAGCTCGACCGCCTGCTGCCCGGCCGCCCCTGAGCCTTTTTTCATTTTCCGTCGCAAGGACACCTCCATGGACACCAAACTGCTCGATATCCTGGCCTGCCCGATCACCAAGGGCCCGCTCAAGCTCAGCGCCGACAAGACCGAGCTGATCAGCAAGGGCGCGGGCCTGGCCTATCCGATCCGCGACGGCATCCCGGTGATGCTGGAAAGCGAGGCGCGCACCCTGACCGATGAAGAGCGCCTGGACAAATGAGCCTGGACTTCACCGTGGTGATTCCCGCCCGGCTGCGCTCCACGCGCCTGCCGGGCAAGCCATTGCTGCCGATCGCCGGCAAGCCGATGGTCCAGCATGTGTGGGAGCAGGCGCGCAAGAGCAGTGCCAGCCGCGTGGTCATCGCCACCGACGACACCAGCATTGTCGAAGCCTGCCAAGCGTTCGGCGCCGAAGTGCTGCTGACCCGCGCCGACCATGAGTCGGGCACCGATCGCCTGGCCGAGGTGGCTGCCCAGCTGGGCCTGGCCGCCGATGCCATCGTGGTCAACGTGCAAGGCGACGAGCCGCTGATTCCGCCGGTGATCATCGACCAGGTGGCGGCCAACCTGGCGGCGCACCCGGAAGCCGGCATCGCCACCCTGGCCGAGCCGATCCACGCGCCAGAAACCATCTTCAATCCCAACGCGGTCAAGGTGGTCAGCGACAAGCACGGCCTGGCCCTGACCTTCAGCCGCGCGCCGCTGCCCTGGGCCCGCGACGCCTTCGCCAAAAACCGCGACCAGTTGCCGGAGGGCGTGCCCTATCGCCGCCATATCGGCATGTACGCCTACCGCGTGGGCTTCCTCCAGGACTTCGTCGCCTGGGGCCCGTGCTGGCTGGAGCAGACCGAATCGCTGGAGCAGCTGCGCGCCCTGTGGCACGGCGTGCGCATCCATGTCGCCGACGCCATCGAGGCGCCGGCCGTGGGCGTGGACACCCCTGAAGACCTGGAGCGCGTACGGCGCTTGCTGGAGGCCTGATGCGCGTTTTGTTCGTCTGCCTCGGCAATATCTGCCGTTCTCCGACCGCCGAAGGCGTGCTGCGCCACCAGCTCGAGGCCGCAGGCCTGGGTGATGTGGTGCAGGTGGCCTCCGCCGGCACCGGCGACTGGCATGTCGGCAAGGCGCCCGACAGCCGTACCTGCAAGGCCGCCCTGGCCCGTGGCTACGACCTGTCGCGCCAGCGCGCCCAGCAGGTCAAGGCGGCGCACTTCGCCGAGTACGACCTGGTCCTGGCCATGGACAAGAGCAACCTGGGCAACCTGCAGGCCCTGCGCCCGCACAACGCCAAGGGCGAGCTCGACCTGTTCCTGCGCCGCTATGGCGCGGCCCTGGACGAAGTGCCAGACCCTTACTACGGTGGTGCCGAAGGCTTCGAGCAGGTGCTGGATCTGATCGAGGCGGCCTGTCGCGAGCTGGTCGTGGAAATCAAGGGGCGGTTATGACGACGCACTGGCAGGAGCGGGTGTCGCTCAAGCCCTACAACACCTTCGGCATCGATGTCAGTGCCCGCTACTTCACCCAGGCCCATGACGACGACGAAGTCCGCCAGGCCCTGGCCCAGGCCGCCGAGTGGCAGGTGCCGGTGCTGGTGATCGGCGGCGGCAGCAACCTGTTGCTGTCACGCGATGTCGAGGCCCTGGTGCTGCATATGGCCAGCCGTGGCCGACGCCTGCTCAGCGACGACGGCGAGCGGGTGGTGGTCGAGGCCGAGGCCGGCGAGCCCTGGCACCCGTTTGTGCAGTGGAGCCTTGGGCAGGGGCTGTGCGGGCTGGAAAACCTCAGCCTGATCCCCGGCACCGTGGGCGCCGCGCCGATGCAGAACGTCGGTGCCTATGGCGTGGAGATCAAGGATGTGTTCGCCGGCTTGACCGCGCTGGACCGCGAGACCGGCGAGCTGCGGGACTTCTCGCTGGAGGACTGCGCGTTCGGTTATCGCGACAGCCTGTTCAAGCGCAGCCCCGGGCGCTGGCTGATCCTGCGCGTGCGCTTTGCCTTGAGCCGCACCTTGCAGGCACACCTGGACTACGGCCCGGTGCGTCAGCGCCTGGCGGAGCAGGGCGTCGAGCAGCCGAGCGCGCAGGCGATCAGCGACGCGATCTGCAGTATCCGTCGGGAAAAGCTGCCGGATCCGGCTGAGCTGGGTAACGCTGGGAGCTTCTTCAAGAACCCCGTGGTGCCCGCTGAATTGGTCGAGCGCATCCGTGCCGGGCACCCTGGCGTGGTGGCCTATCCCCAGGCCGATGGCCAGGTGAAGCTGGCGGCCGGCTGGCTGATCGAGCAGGCGGGGTGGAAAGGCTATCGCGATGGTGATGCCGGGGTGCACCGCTTGCAGTCGCTGGTGCTGGTGAACTACGGCCAGGCGAGCGGGGCGCAGTTGCATGCGCTGGCTCGGCGGATCCAGGCGGATATCCTCGAGCGCTTCGGGGTGGAGCTGGAGATGGAGCCGAACCTGTACTGATGGGTTGGCCTGTGCCAGCCCTATCGCGGGGCAAGCCCGCTCCCACGCCACCGTCCCGCGGCTGAGAGGGACTGCGTGGGAGCGGGCTTGCCCCGCGATCACCGGCAGAGCCGGTGCCATCCACACCGGCAAAGAAAAAGCCCCGCCAGTTCGCACTGGCGGGGCTTTTTCATTCAGCCGAGGCTATCAACCGTGATGAGGCTTGTGCTCATCAGCGGTTTCCAGGGCTTCGGCCGGGGCAGCGGCGGCCAGGGCAGCAGCGGCTGCTTCGGCTTCACGCTTGCGGCGACGCACTTCACGCGGGTCGTTCGGCGCACGGCCGTTCGGCAGCATGATGGTGGACGGCTCGACCGGCGCTTCTTCGGCAACCACGGCTGGCGCAGGCTCGGCCACCGGGGCTTCGACCACTTCAGGCTGAGCTTCGACGGCTTCGACCACCGGAGCAGGTTGCTCGGCGACTGGCGCCTGGGCTTCGACCACTTCGGCAACCGGTGCCTTCTCGATCTCGCCCGCTTCCACCACAGGGGCTTCCACGACCGCTGCAGGCTCGACGGCTGCCTCGACAACGGCGGCGGCCGGCTGCTCGGCGGCGGCTTCTTCGACCACTGGCTGCGGCGCCACTTCGACGACAGGCTCGATGCTCGGCTCGGCGGCGACCACTGGCTCGCTGACAGGCTGCTCGACCACCGGGGCGATGGCGACCTGCTCGGCCACGACTTCGGTGATTTCCACCTGGGTCTCGGCGACAGCGGCGCTGGCGCGCTCGGCCTGCTGGTTGGCTTCGGCCTCGGCGTCGGCGCTGATGTTGCTGGTGGCAACGGCAGCGATGACGGCAGTGCCGGCGGCCAGTTCGGCACCCAGCTCGGTGGCCTGGTGCTGTTGTGGCTGCTCTTCGCCGGCGTCTTCGTCACCGCCTTCGATCAGCTCGCCATTGGCGTTGCGCTGGCGCTCACGACGGTTGCTGCGACGACGCTGGCCACGGGAGCGGCGGCGTGGACGCTCGCCATCGGCGCCTTCCTGCTCGTCCTGCAGCAGCTCTTCGTTCGGCAGTTGCTCCTCGGCGAGCTCCACGGCCTGTTCGGCGGCCTGCACCTCAGGGCGCAGCTGGCGCTCTTCGCGAGGGGCACGTTCCTCACGCGGTGCACGCTCTTCGCGAGGGGCACGTTCTTCACGTGGTGCACGCTCTTCGCGTGGGGCGCGCTCTTCACGAGGGGCGCGTTCTTCACGCGGTGCACGCTCTTCACGAGGGGCGCGTTCTTCACGCGGTGCGCGCTCTTCGCGAGGAGTGCGTTCTTCGCGTGGAGCGCGCTCTTCGCGTGGGGCACGCTCTTCACGCGGGGCGCGTTCTTCGCGGGCGACCGGTGCGGCGTCCAGCGGCTCGCGCAGTTCGCGCACGCGCTCTTCGCGGTTGCCGCGGCGGTCTTCACGCGGCTGGCGCGGTTGGCGCTCTTCACGTGGCGCGCGTTCTTCACGCGGGGCACGCTCTTCGCGAGGCTGGCGCTCTTCACGCGGGGCGCGCTCGCCGCGCTCTTCGCGTGGCTTGCGGTCTTCTTCGCGACGGCCGTTGCGGTTGCGGCTCTGCTGGCGACCGTTGCGACGCTCTTCATTGCGTGGCGAGCGCTCGGTGGCTGGCTTCTCGGTGGCGGCGGCCGGTGCGGCGGCGGGCTCTTCCTTGCCGGCGAACAGGCTGACCAGCGACTTGACTAGGCCCTTGAACAGGCTCGGCTCGGCGGCGGCAGGGGCAGCGACCGGCGCGGCAGGGGCAGGCTGTTCTTCAACGGTGGCCGGAACCGGTGCGTTGGCACGGGCCGGCGCGGTCTTGACCGCGGCTTCCTGGCGCACCAGGGTGCGGGTGGCGGTCGGCTGCGGCGCTTCTTCGGTCTCGGCCGAGGCGATCTCGTAGCTGGACTGGTTGGTCAGCACGTCCGGGTTGTCGTCGCGCAGGCGCTGGACTTCGAAGTGCGGGGTTTCCAGGTGATCGTTCGGCAGGATGATGATGCGTGCGCGAGTACGCAGTTCGATCTTGGTGATCGAGTTGCGTTTCTCGTTGAGCAGGAAGGCGGCCACCGGGATCGGCACCTGGGCGCGCACTTCGGCGGTGCGGTCCTTCAGTGCTTCTTCTTCGATCAGGCGCAGGATAGCCAGCGACAGCGACTCGACGTCACGGATGATGCCGGTGCCGGAGCAGCGCGGGCAGACGATGCCGCTGCTTTCGCCCAGCGATGGGCGCAGGCGCTGACGGGACATTTCCAGCAGGCCGAAGCGCGAGATGCGGCCTACCTGCACACGGGCACGGTCGGCCTCGAGGCATTCGCGCACGCGTTCTTCGACGGCGCGCTGGTTCTTGGCCGGGGTCATGTCGATGAAGTCGATGACGATCAGGCCGCCGATGTCACGCAGGCGCAGCTGGCGGGCGATCTCTTCGGCCGCTTCCAGGTTGGTCTGCAGGGCGGTTTCTTCGATGTCGCTGCCTTTGGTGGCGCGCGCCGAGTTGATGTCGATGGACACCAGGGCTTCGGTCGGGTCGATGACGATCGAGCCGCCGGACGGCAGGTCGACCACGCGCTGGAAGGCGGTTTCGATCTGGCTTTCGATCTGGAAACGGTTGAACAGCGGCACGCTGTCTTCGTACAGCTTGACCTTGCTGGCGTACTGCGGCATCACCTGGCGGATGAAGGTCAGGGCTTCTTCCTGGGCGTCGATGCTGTCGATCAGCACTTCGCCGATGTCCTGGCGCAGGTAGTCGCGGATGGCGCGGATGATGACGTTGCTTTCCTGGTAGATCAGGAACGGCGCGGCGCGGTCTTGCGAGGCTTCCTTGATGGCGGTCCACAGCTGCAGCAGGTAGTCGAGGTCCCACTGCATTTCTTCGCTGCTGCGGCCCAGGCCTGCGGTGCGCACGATCAGGCCCATGTCGCCCGGAACGGTCAGGCCGTTCAGCGCTTCGCGCAGTTCGTTGCGCTCTTCGCCTTCGATGCGGCGGGAGATGCCACCGGCACGCGGGTTGTTGGGCATCAGCACCAGGTAGCGGCCGGCCAGGCTGATGAAGGTGGTCAGGGCGGCGCCTTTGTTACCGCGCTCTTCCTTCTCGACCTGGACGATGACTTCCTGGCCTTCGCTCAGGACTTCCTTGATGTTGACCCGGCCTTCAGGAGCTTTCTTGAAGTATTCGCGGGAGATTTCCTTCAGCGGCAGGAAGCCGTGACGTTCGGAGCCGAAGTCGACGAAGGCGGCTTCGAGGCTGGGCTCGATCCGGGTGATCTTGCCTTTGTAGATGTTGGCCTTTTTCTGCTCGCGGGCGCCGGACTCGATGTCCAGGTCGTAGAGACGTTGGCCGTCCACCAGGGCTACACGCAACTCTTCGGGCTGAGTTGCGTTAATCAGCATTCTTTTCATGTTGTACCGTCGGTTTCCGGGCTGCCGGAAACGGCGTGCGGCACACACGACTTCTCAGGGTCGGTGCCAAGGTGCGCAAAGGGTGGCGGGCCACCCCCGTGTCTGGCGACGTTCGGCACCAGCCGGTTGCCCAGCCTGCCGTTGTCGCGACGACGCGTCCTGTTTTGCGGTGCCAAAAGACCTGTCGAGCTTTTCGAAGGTTATCCGAATCAATCGAGCGGGCCTGGTGCACTCAGTCAGGAGGAGGAATCAACCGGTCGGCCGTGGACGCCACTAGGGCGTCTGTTGAGGACCTTGTCCGCTCATCGCCCGTTGAGTGGGGCGCTGGGACGGGTTCGGTGCCACACGGTCCGAGGGCTGTACATCTCCACCCTGCACGTATCCCTGAAAATTCGGTGCTGCCGCGCGCTGAATCCGCAACGGGTTGCATTTTTCGCCAGCCCGGTTCCGGGCTGGCGCCATAACATATCCAAGGCAGGTATTTCCGAGGCATTCACCCGAATGCGCGGAAACGACGGTGGCGGGCAGAGGTACGGCGAAAAGAATCGGGATAAGCAGGTGAAACACCGCACTTGTCGTTTTTTTTCGGTCTTCTCTACACAGCGCTGGTGGCGATTCCAGGCATTTAGTTAAACTGGCGAACGCTCCGTAGGACGGCCTCGCGTCCTCGGGAATTGCGATGGTCAGGGCCGGCGTAGAGCCTGGTGCCGCTGGCCTGCCGCTTTTGGCGGCGTTCGCGACTATAGCAGCAATGATTAAGTGCTTCAATTCCATAAAAAATTGTTATGATCCCGCCATGACGACCAATACCCCCCCGACTTCCGGCGTTCAGCTGATCGAAGTCCCGCCGGAGCTTGCCGGCCAGCGCATCGACAATTTCCTCATCACGGCCCTCAAGGGCGTGCCCAAGACCCTGGTCTACCGCATCCTGCGCAAGGGTGAGGTGCGGGTCAACAAGGGCCGGATCAAGCCCGAGTACAAGCTGCAGGCCGGCGATATCGTGCGCGTGCCGCCGGTGCGCCTGCCCGAGCGCGACGAGCCGGCGCCGGTGGCCCAGGGGCTGCTGCAGCGCCTGGAGGCCGCGATTGTCTACGAGGACAAGGCGCTGATCGTGATGAACAAGCCGGCCGGCATCGCCGTGCATGGCGGCAGCGGCCTGAGCTTCGGCGTGATCGAGGCGCTGCGCCAGTTGCGCCCGGACGCCAAGGAGCTCGAGCTGGTGCATCGCCTGGACCGCGACACCTCGGGCCTGCTGATGATCGCCAAGAAGCGCAGCATGCTGCGCCA
The DNA here is from genome assembly GCF_057284075.1 of Pseudomonas sp. TE31087. NCBI lineage: Bacteria > Pseudomonadati > Pseudomonadota > Gammaproteobacteria > Pseudomonadales > Pseudomonadaceae > Pseudomonas > Pseudomonas sp. TE31087. Next base: position 2,604,570 of record NZ_JBXVNN010000001.1, on the reverse strand, counting down.
CCTGCACGCCGCCCTGCGCGGTGATGGCGTCGACAAGCGCTACATGGCGCTGGTGCGCGGCCACTGGCCGACCTCGAAGAAGCAGGTCAACGCGCCGCTGCAAAAGAGCAACCTGCGTTCCGGCGAACGCATGGTCGAGGTCAATGACGAGGGCAAGGACGCGCTGACGATGTTCCGCGTGCTGCGTCGCTTCGGCGAGTTCGCCACCATCGTCGAGGCGCGGCCGATCACCGGGCGTACCCACCAGATCCGCGTGCATACCCTGCATGCCGGGCACATGATCGCCGGCGACAGCAAGTACGGCGATGAAGACTTCAGTCGCGAGATCCGCGAGCTGGGCGGCAAGCGTCTGTTCCTGCATGCCTACCAGCTGACCGTGCCGCTGCCCGACGGTGGCGAGCTCAAGCTCGAGGCGCCGGTGGACGAGATGTGGGCCAAGACCATCGAGCGGCTGGCGTCCTGATCCATGAATAAAAGTTATGACCTGCTGATCTTCGACTGGGATGGCACCCTGGCCGATTCCATCGGGCGCATCGTCGAGGCGATGAACGTGGCCGCCGGGCGTGCCGGCGAGGTCGCCAGTAGCGACGAGGCGGTCAAGGGTATTATCGGCCTGGCGCTGGGGGAGGCGATCGCTACCCTGTACCCGCACCTAGATGCACCGCAGGTCGAGGCGTTCCGTCAGCACTACGCCGACGTCTACATGGCGCTGGACCAACAGCCGTCGCCGTTGTTCGACGGCGTGGTCGAGTCGCTGGAAGCGTTCCGTGCCGAGGGCTATCGCCTGGCGGTGGCCACCGGCAAGGCGCGACGCGGCCTGGATCGGGTGCTCAAGGCCAATGGCTGGGAAGGTTATTTCGATATCACCCGGGCGGCCGACGAAACCCGTGGCAAGCCGCATCCGCTGATGCTCGAACAAATTCTCGCCCATTGCCGGGTCGAACCTGGACGGGCGCTGATGGTCGGAGATTCGGCGTTCGACCTGCAGATGGCCAGCAATGCCGGCATGCATTCGGTTGCCGTGGGCTACGGCGCCATGTCGCTGCAGGCCCTGGCCGAATTCGGTCCGCAAGTGTGCATCGAGCATTTTTCCCAGTTGCGCGAATGGCTGGCCGAGCCTGCGCAGATCAATTTCCAAGGTAGGTGAGCATGACTGACGAATGGAAGGCGCCCGAGCCGGACGAAACCGGCGAGGAGCGCAAGAGCTGGAAACTGCTGGAGAAGACCTTGCTGGCCGGCGTCCAGGAGCAGCGCCGGGCGCGGCGCTGGGGGATCTTCTTCAAGCTGCTGACCTTCGTTTACCTGTTCGGCATCCTGTTCCTGTTCACGCCGTTGATGGATGTGGACAAGGCGGCCTCGCGCAGCGGCAACCATACCGCGCTGGTCGAGGTGCGCGGGGTGATTGCCGACCAGGAGCCGGCCAGTGCCGACAATATCGTCAAGAGCCTGCGCGAGGCGTTCAAGGACCCGAAGACCAAGGCCGTGGTCATGCGCATCAACAGCCCGGGCGGCAGTCCGGTGCAGTCGGGCTACGTGTATGACGAGATCCGTCGCCTGCGCGCCGAGTACCCGGCCATCAAGCTGTATGCGGTGATCGCCGACCTGGGTGCTTCCGGCGCCTACTACATCGCCAGCGCCGCCGACGAGATCTATGCCGACAAGGCCAGCCTGGTCGGCTCCATTGGTGTCACCGCGGCCGGTTATGGCTTCGTCGGGACCATGGACAAGCTGGGGGTGGAGCGTCGTACCTATACGGCTGGCGAGCATAAGGCGTTCCTCGATCCGTTCTCGCCACAGAAACCCGAGGAGACCGCGTTCTGGCAGGGCGTGCTGGACACCACACACCGCCAGTTCATTGCCATGGTCAAGCAGGGGCGCGGCGAGCGGTTGAAGGACAAGGAGCATCCGGAGCTGTTCAGCGGGCTGATCTGGTCCGGCGAGCAGGCCAAGGTGCTGGGGCTGGTGGATGGGCTGGGCAGTGCCAGCTATGTCGCCCGCGACATCGTGGGGGAGAAGGAACTGGTGGACTTCACCGTGCAGGAGTCGCCGTTCGATCGCTTCTCCAAGCGTATCGGTGCCAGCGTGGCGGAGCGCCTGGCGCTGTACATGGGCTTCCAGGGGCCTTCGCTGCGTTGAGCTGAAGGTTCATCGTCGTGGGTCGGTCCAAGATGCAGGGGTCGCTTTGCAGCCCTTTCGCGGCACAAGGCCGCTCCTACAGGGGGGGGCACGCTCGCCTGTAGGAGCGGCCTTGTGCCGCGAAAGGGCTGCAAAGCAGCCCCGGCAATTCCAAGTCAGGCGCTAATTTTTAATGCCTTGAGAGGGCTGGTGCTCAGGGCACCCGCACACCTTCCTTGTGCAGCATGTCCACCAGTCTAATCAGAGGCAGCCCGATCAGGCTCGTGGCATCGCAGCCATGGGTGCTCTGGAACAGGCTGACCCCCAATCCCTCCGCCTTGAAGCTGCCGGCGCAGTCCAGCGGCTGCTCGGCTGTCACATAGCGCTCCACGCGCTCCCGATCCAGCTCGCGCATCGTCACGGTAAACGGCACGCAATCGACCTGGCAGTGGCCTGTGGCGCTGTTCAGCAGCGCCAGCCCGGTGAGGAAGGTGACCTGCTGCCCGCTGGCCTCCAGCAACTGCTCGCAGGCGCGTTCGAAGGTGTGGGGCTTGCCGAGGATCTGCTCGCCCAGCACCGCCACCTGGTCGGAGCCGATGATCAGGTGGTCGGGGTGGCTGGCGGCCAGGGCCTCGGCCTTCTGTCGGGCCAGGCGGCGGACCAGCTCGACGGCGGGCTCGCCATCGAGGCGCCGTTCGTCAAGGTCGGGGCTCGCCCAGGTGAAGGGCAGGCGCAGGCGGGTGAGCAGTTCGCGGCGGTACGCAGAGCTGGAAGCCAGTAACAAGGGAAGCATGGTAGACTCCTGGGCAATTACCCCGAATTCTAACATGCGAGATGACACCTAATTTCCTTTGACAGGGAGGGGGTGCATCCCTAGAATGCTGCGCCTATGTTGAATGACCCGATTCCACCTCACGTTGACCCGCGCAAATTGGCTGATCGTGGCGTAACCCTCGAAGGTTCGCTGCAACTCGCTGATTTGGAAAGACTCTGCGACCCGCTTTCCGACAATGTCGGTACGGTGCAGGCGAAGTTCGATTTTGAACGAGATGAACAGCACGTAGTGGTAATCCACAGCGCGCTGGATGTCGAAGTCAAGATGGTTTGCCAGCGTTGTCTTGAGCTGGTCACCCTACCGATCCACAGCGAATGTACATACGCCGTGGTGAAGGAGGGTGCGAACACCCAGTCGTTGCCGAAAGGCTATGACGTGCTGGAACTGGGCGAAGATCCTTTGGATCTGCAGGCGTTGGTCGAGGAAGAGCTGTTGCTCGCCCTGCCGATCGTGCCTGCTCATCATCCGGAAGAATGCCAGCAGCCGGCGGGACTCGATGAGCCCGAGCCGAGCAAGGACGAGGTATCGCGGTCCAACCCGTTCAGTGTATTGGCGCAGTTAAAGCGTGACCCAAACGTTTAGGAGTTAATCAATTATGGCTGTTCAGCAGAACAAAAAATCCCGCTCTGCCCGTGACATGCGCCGTTCGCACGACGCCCTGTCGGCAGAAGCTCTGTCGGTAGAGAAGAGCACCGGTGAAGTACACCTGCGTCACCACGTATCGCCAGAAGGCGTATACCGTGGTCGCAAAGTGATCGACAAGGGCGCCGACGAGTAATCCTTGTCCGCTCAGATCATCGCGATCGACGCAATGGGCGGGGACTTCGGTCCCCGCAACATTGTCCAGGCTAGCATTGCCTGCCTTTCGGCTACCCCCTCGCTGCACCTGACCCTCGTCGGTCAACCCTCCCTCCTTGAAGATCTCGTCAGCGGCCTTGCGGCTGCGGATCGCGCGCGCCTGCAGATTGTTGCGGCCAGCGAAGTGATCGGCATGGACGAGCGGCCATCGCAGGCGTTGCGGGGCAAGCCGGACTCGTCGATGCGCGTCGCCCTCGAACTGGTGCGCGATGGCAAGGCCCAGGCCTGCGTGAGTGCCGGCAATACCGGTGCGCTCATGGCCTTGTCGCGCCTGGTGCTCAAGACCCTGCCTGGTATCGATCGCCCGGCGATGGTGGCGGCGATTCCGACCCAGGCCGGCTACTGCCAGCTGCTCGACCTCGGCGCCAATGTTGATTGCAGCGCTGAAAACCTCTACCAGTTCGCCGTGATGGGCTCGGTGGCCGCGCAGGCCCTGGGCGTGCAGCGGCCGCGGGTGGCGCTGCTCAATATCGGCACCGAGGACATCAAGGGCAACCAGCAGGTCAAGCTGGCCGCCAGTCTGCTGCAGAACGCCCGGGGCCTGAACTACATCGGCTTCGTCGAGGGCGACGGGCTGTACCGTGGCGAGGCGGACGTGGTGGTGTGCGACGGTTTCGTCGGCAATATCCTGCTCAAGTCCAGCGAAGGCCTGGCAACCATGATCGGTGCGCGCATCGAGGCGTTGTTCCGTGGCGGGCTGCTGGCGCGGGCGGCGGGGGCCATGGCCATGCCGTTGCTCAAGCGCCTGCAGGCCGACCTGGCGCCGGCGCGACACAATGGCGCAAGCTTCCTGGGGTTGCAGGGCATCGTCATCAAGAGTCATGGCTCGGCGGGCGTGCAGGGGTTGCAGAGTGCGATCCAGCGCGCGCTGATCGAGATCCAGGAGAACCTGCCGCAGCGCCTGCATGGGCGCCTCGAAGACCTGTTGCCCTGAGTGGCGTGGGAGCGGGCTTGCCCCGCGATGAGGCCATGACTGGAAATACAAAGCCTTTGGGCATGTCGCCCATGAAGTGCTTAAATGTGACCGCTTGGTCCGCCGCTCCATCCAAGCTTTCAGATTGCGCGCCCGGCCCATGGCCCGGCGCACCCTATCCGACGACAAGATCATAAGGGCTTGTTCAATGTCTGCATCCCTCGCATTCGTCTTTCCTGGTCAAGGTTCCCAGTCGCTGGGCATGCTCAAAGAGCTGGGCGCCGAAAAACCGGTAATCGTCGAGACCTTCAAGGAAGCGTCCGAGGCCCTGGGCTACGACCTGTGGAAGTTGGTCCAGGAAGGCCCGGAAGAACAACTCAACCAGACCGACAAGACCCAGCCGGCCATCCTGACCGCCTCGATCGCCCTGTGGCGCCTGTGGCTGGAAGAGGGTGGCGCGCAGCCTGCGTTTGTCTCCGGTCACAGCCTGGGTGAATACAGCGCCCTGGTCGCCGCTGGCAGCCTGTCGCTCAAAGACGCCGTGCGCCTTGTCGAGCGCCGCGGTCAGCTGATGCAGGAAGCTGTGCCGGCCGGTCACGGCGCCATGGCCGCGATCCTCGGCCTGGACGACGCGGTCGTGGTCGAGATCTGCGCCAAGGCCGCCGAAGACCAAGTGGTCAGCGCGGTGAACTTCAACTCCCCTGGCCAGGTGGTCATCGCCGGCAACAAGGCGGCGGTGGATCGCGCCATGGAGCTGTGCAAAGAGGCCGGGGCCAAGCGCGCCCTGCCGCTGGCGGTCAGCGTGCCGTCGCACTGCGCGCTGATGAAGCCGGCCGCCGAGCGTTTCGCCGAGTCGGTCAACGCCATCGAATGGAAGGCCCCGCAGATCCCGGTGGTGCAGAACGTCACCGCCGCCATCGCCGCCGACCTCGACGCCCTCAAGCAGGACCTGCTGGCGCAGCTGTACCAGCCGGTGCGTTGGGTCGAGTGCGTGCAGGCCTTGGCCGAGCGCGGCGCGGTGAACCTGGTCGAATGCGGCCCGGGCAAGGTCCTGGCCGGCCTGAACAAGCGTTGCGCCGACGGCGTGACCACCTACAACCTCAACACCCCAGACGCCGTCGCCGCCACCCGTGCGGCGCTGGCCTGAATTCGGAGAAGCTTGCATGAGCCTGCAAGGTAAAGTTGCACTGGTCACCGGCGCCAGCCGTGGTATCGGCCAGGCCATCGCCCTCGAGCTGGGCCGCCAGGGCGCGACCGTGATCGGTACCGCCACCACCGCGTCGGGCGCCGAGCGCATTGCCGCCACCCTGAAAGAGCACGGCATCAACGGCACCGGCCTTGAGCTGAACGTCACCAGCGCTGAGTCCGTGGACGCGGTGCTGGGCGCCATCGGCGCGCAGTTTGGCGCGCCGGCTATCCTGGTCAACAACGCCGGCATCACCCGCGACAACCTGATGCTGCGGATGAAGGACGACGAGTGGTTCGATGTGATCGACACCAACCTCAACAGCCTCTACCGTCTGTCCAAGGGCGTGCTGCGCGGCATGACCAAGGCCCGCTGGGGTCGTATCATCAGCATCGGCTCGGTAGTGGGTGCCATGGGCAACGCCGGCCAGGCCAACTACGCCGCCGCCAAGGCCGGCCTGGAAGGCTTCAGCCGTGCCCTGGCCCGTGAGGTGGGCTCGCGTGGCATCACCGTCAACTCGGTGACCCCGGGCTTCATCGACACCGACATGACCCGCGAACTGCCCGAAGCGCAGCGCGAGGCCCTGCAGAAAGAGATTCCGCTGGGCCGCCTGGGCCAGGCCGAGGAGATCGCGAAAGTGGTTTCCTTCCTGGCTTCCGACGGCGCAGCCTATGTCACCGGCGCCACCGTGCCGGTGAACGGCGGGATGTACATGTAAAAACCGCAACTCAATGTGACGGATTGCTTCAAAAAAGAGTCATACTGCGAGCCTAAAATCCGTTATAAAGCTGCAACCAGATTCCGGGCAGAGGGCCCGGTGGCCTGGTGGAAGGCGCGTTACGCTTGAAAAGCAGGCGTCTTCCTATAAACTTGGTCACCGGCCAGCTGCCTGACATATGTCCATTAGGAGTGAAAACTAGGTATGAGCACCATCGAAGAACGCGTCAAGAAAATCGTCGCCGAGCAACTGGGCGTCAAGGAAGATGAAGTGAAGAACACCTCTTCCTTCGTTGAGGACCTGGGTGCCGATTCGCTTGACACCGTTGAGCTGGTGATGGCTCTGGAAGAGGAATTCGAGACCGAAATCCCTGACGAAGAAGCCGAGAAGATCACTACCGTTCAAGCTGCCATCGACTACGTCAACGCCCACCAGGCCTAAGACGTTTCAGTCGACGCTACTTGTCGGGAAAAACCGCACTGCCGTCGCCGGCGTGCGGTTTTTTCTTTGCAAGCCCTGCAATCAGCGGAGTCTGTTGCCAGGCCATTGGCCGCGCCAGTGCACTGGCAAGAGACTCTGTAATTTGGAAATGAGGAGAGTACTGTGTCGCGTAGACGCGTCGTGGTCACTGGTATGGGTATGCTGTCGCCACTGGGTACCGATGTACCGAGCACCTGGCAGGGCATTCTAGCTGGACGCAGTGGCATCGGTCCGATCGAGCATACGGATCTGTCTGCCTACTCCACCCGTTTTGGCGGCTCGGTAAAGGGCTTTGAAGTCGAGCAGTACCTGTCGGCCAAGGAGGCCCGCAAGCTCGACCTGTTCATCCAGTACGGCCTGGCGGCCGGCTTCCAGGCGGTGCGCAACGCCGGCCTGGAAATCACCGACGCCAACCGCGAGCGCATCGGCGTGGCCATGGGCTCGGGCATCGGTGGGCTGACCAACATCGAAGAGACCAGCAAGACCCTGCACGAGCAGGGGCCGCGCCGGATCTCGCCGTTCTTCGTGCCGGGCTCGATCATCAACATGATCTCCGGCTTCCTGTCGATCCACCTGGGTCTGCAAGGGCCGAACTACGCGATCGCCACCGCCTGCACCACCGGCACCCATTGCATCGGCATGGCCGCGCGCAACATCGCCTACGGTGAAGCCGACGTGATGATCGCCGGCGGCGCCGAAATGGCCGCCTGCGGCCTGGGCATGGGCGGCTTCGGCGCGTCCCGCGCGCTGTCGACCCGCAACGACGAGCCGGCCCGTGCCAGCCGTCCGTGGGACAAGGGCCGTGACGGCTTCGTGCTGTCCGACGGCGCCGGTGCCCTGGTGCTCGAAGAACTGGAGCATGCCAAGGCCCGTGGCGCCACCATCTACGCCGAGCTGGTCGGTTTCGGCATGAGCGGCGACGCCTACCACATGACCTCGCCGCCCGATTCCGGCGAAGGTGCCGCCCGCTGCATGGCCAACGCCTTGCGCGATGCCGGCATCCAGCCTGAGGACGTCAGCTACATCAACGCCCACGGCACCTCGACGCCGGCCGGCGACATTGCCGAAGTGGCCGCGATCAAGCGCGTGTTCGGCGAGCACGCCTACAAGCTGGCGGTCAGTTCGACCAAGTCGATGACCGGCCACCTGCTCGGCGCTGCCGGCGCGGTGGAGGCGATCTTCAGCGTCCTGGCGATCAACAGCCAGATGGCGCCGCCGACCATCAACCTGGACGAGCCCGACGAAGGCTGCGACCTGGACTTCGTGCCGCACCAGGCGCGCAGCATGCCGATCGACGTGGTGCTGTCCAACTCGTTCGGCTTTGGTGGCACCAACGGCTCGCTGGTATTCCGTCGGTTCGCCGACTGATGCACAGCTGGATCGATGGCCAGGACGCGGCTGCGGTCAATCTGCAGAATCGTGGCCTGGCCTACGGCGATGGCCTGTTCGAGACCATTGCCGTGCGCGGCGGCAGGCCCAGCCTGCTGGCCCTGCACCTCGACCGCCTGGCGCTGGGTTGCCAGCGCCTGGCGATCGAAGCCGATCTGACGCTGGTTCGCAATGAACTGTTGCAATTCGCCCAGTTGCTGGGCGAGGGCGTCGCCAAGCTGATCCTGACCCGTGGCGACAGCCAGCGCGGCTATGCCCCGGTGGCTGGCGCCCAGGCGCGGCGCATTCTCCAGGGCAGCCCCTTGCCGGCTTATCCCGCCGAAAACGCCGAACAGGGCGTGCGCCTGTACGCCTGTCAGACGCGGCTGGCGGAACAACCGCTGCTGGCCGGGCTCAAACACCTCAACCGCCTCGAGCAGGTGCTGGCCCGTGCCGAATGGCAGGATCCGGCGTTTGCCGAAGGCTTGATGCGTGACGGCCAAGGGCGGGTGATCGAAGGGGTGTACAGCAACCTGTTCCTGGTGCGTGACGGCGTGCTGCTAACCGCCGAGCTGAGCCGTTGCGGCGTGGCCGGGGTGATGCGCGCGGCGTTGCTGGAGCAGGCGGCGTTGCTGGGCATTGCCACCCTGGTGCGGGACTTGCCGCTGGAGGCGCTGGAGCAGGCCGACGAAGTGTTCGTCTGCAACAGTGTCTACGGCATCTGGCCCGTGCGTGAATTCGCCGCGCTGAACTGGCCGGCCGGGCCGCTCACCCGTAAACTGCAGGCCGTTGCCCGTACGTTACTGGATACCTGATTCGTGAGACGCAAATTCCTGCTGCTGCTGGAAATGAGTTTGATCCTCGCCGGCCTGGCACTGGGCTGGGCCGCCTGGAAGGTCAACTCGGTCCTGGAGCAGCCCCTGCAAGTGGCGCAGGAGCGCCTGCTCGACGTGCCCAGCGGCACGACGCCCAACCGTATGTTCTATCGCATGCAGGGCGAAGGCCTGCTCGACGATCCGCTGTGGCTGCGCCTTTACTGGCGCTTCAACATGGCGGGCACGCCGCTGCATACCGGCGAGTACCGGGTGACCCCGGGCATGACCGTGGGGCAGCTGTTCGACGCCTGGAAGCGCGGCGACGTGGTGCAGTACAACATTACCCTGGTCGAGGGCTGGACCTTCCGCCAGGTGCGTGCCGCAGTCGCGAAGCACGAAAAGCTCAAGCACACCCTCGAGGGGCTGTCCGATGCCGAAGTGATGGATAAGCTCGGCCATACCGGTGTGTTCCCCGAAGGCCGCTTCTTCCCCGACACCTATCGCTTCGTGCGCGGCATGAGTGACATCGAGCTGTTGCAGCAGGCTTATATGCGCCTGGACGAAGTGTTGGCCAAGGAATGGGCCGAGCGCAGCACCGACCTGCCGTATCGCGACCCGTACCAGGCGCTGATCATGGCCTCGCTGGTGGAGAAGGAAACCGGCATTCCCCAGGAGCGCGGGCAGATCGCCGGCGTGTTCGTGCGGCGCATGCGCCTGGGCATGATGCTGCAGACCGACCCGACCGTGATCTACGGCATGGGCGAGCGCTACAACGGCAAGATCACCCGCGCCGACCTGCGCGAGCCGACCCCCTACAACACCTACACCATGACCGGCCTGCCGCCGACGCCGATCGCCATGGTCGGGCGCGAGGCGATCCACGCCGCGCTCAACCCCAGCAACGGCTCGAGCCTGTACTTCGTCGCCCGCGGCGATGGCAGCCATGTGTTCTCCGACGACCTGGACGATCACAACAGTGCGGTGCGTGAGTTCCAGCTCAAGCGGCGGGCGGATTACCGTTCGAGCCCTGCACCGCAGAACGCACCTGAAGAGGCTCCGGCCGATGGCGTCGCTGCACCTGCAGAGCCTGATTCCAAGTCTTCAGCGCCAGCGACGGAACAGCCTTAGGCGCTATGGCAATGGGCGTCATGGCGTTCAGCGGCGGCGCGTATTGGTCCGGTTATCTCGCCACACTGCGAGGGTGTCAAGTTCTCAGGGAGAGCAGGTGCTAAAATCTTTCGCTATTTCCAATACTTCACTGAGCGCTCACGTTGATTTATACGATGAGCGTGCGTCCAGGTTTGGAACCTGGATCTCTGTATTGATAGGCCAGAATGGCAGTCGTAAGAGTTTTATCTTGCGTCAGATTCTTCAAGCGGCCCTGGATGACATGGCGGCTGGCAAAAAACGCAACTCAGACTTGGCAATGCCCGGCTGGGAAAGTGGTGCGCCGGCAAACGTGATCTGTATATCGGGTACTCCGCTGGATCGTTTCCCAAGGGCGCAGATGCTGATGCTCGGCAGCCAAAAAAAGCAGGGGCAGGCAAGATACCTCTACCTGGGGCAGCGCGCGGCAAACGGTATGGCAGGTATCGCCCAGAGTGAGCGAGCGCTGATGGTGGCCTTGTTCTTGAACGCCGATCAGCTCCGTGCCAGGGCTCATATATTCGAGCGGGTTTTCAATAATGTTGGGTTCGCGCCAAGAATCGACATATCCCTCAAGCTTGGAAAAGAGCTGGAGCGGCATGACAGTGACTGGGTTAATGCTCATCTCAGTGTGAGATACATGGCAAAGGATGCCATTGAGGATTATGCCAGGAAAGCCATCGCTGACTATTGTCAGGCGGTCCCTGTGGAGCGCCACAGCCCGCGGCTACAAGCGGTACTCAATAAGGTCAGCGGTTTTGATTTTACTATCAATGGTATTTTCAAACTCCTGAATTGGTTCGATCACGCCCCTCCTTGCCTGGTGTTCGAAAAGGGTGAAATTCGCCTTGCTTCGCCGGTTTGGAAGGACTGGGGTATTGATGAACTGGAGGTTTTCGTACGCGCAGGCCTTATCGAAGTGTCCCAGACACGATTCTTCAAGCAGAGCCCCCGCTCGGAGAGCGCTCGCCAAGGGCAGGGTATGCTCGAGCTTCCGGGCGATCATCTCAGTTCTGGCCAATGGAGCTGGCTCGCGGGACTGGTCGGGTTGGCGGCACACATCACCGACAGCAGCCTGGTGTTGATCGACGAGCCTGAGAATAGCCTGCACCCTCTTTGGCAGCAGCAGTACATCACCACGCTGAACGCTGTCATGAGAGAGTTCCGGGGGGCGCAGGCCATGGTGGTGACTCATTCGCCGATTATTGCCTCTGGTGTCGAACCTGGCTGCGGGCAAGTTCAGGCGCTGATCGACCTTGGTGTGAACGAGGCGGGTCAGCAGCTCATCGAGTCCAGAAGTGTGCCAGACACCTACGGGTGGAGAGCATCTGATGTCTACGAGGCCGCGTTCGATGTGCCATCGTCACGGGCACCCTTTTTCACCCTCACTGCAGATGTTGCGCTGGCACTCATTCGCGAAGACAAGCGGATGAGCGTTGCAGAAAATCGGCTGTTTCAGGAAGAGCTTACCCAGTGTCTGGCCTCGCTACCGCCGGTCGATCCGCTGCGGACCGTCTTGAGCCAACTGCTCGATGAGTTGCGCAAGCGCACCGGGCATGGAGTTGGGTGAATGTTCGAAACTATCACGCTCACTGACGAAGATGAGCCACTGTTGGCGTCGATCCGGGCGTATTCAGGAAACGTGTGGTCGACACCCCATGAGTTAAAGGCATACCGCAGCCGGCTGCTGAAGCTTCAGAATTACCGCTGCGCTTATTGCCAGCTCGCGATCGAGGCGGATGAGGTCGGGCATCGAGAACTGGATCATATATTGCCCAAACTGGGTACGAAGAACTGTACGGATGAAAACGGCAGAAGCAATGAGTATGCACGGCGTCAGCACACGTATGGCTACTCACAGTTCACCTATGAACCACTGAATATGGTGGTGATCTGCAAAATCTGCAACTCGTACAAGAAGAGCTTCGACCCTTTGCGTGACCGGACGAATGTCTACACCAGTGACACCTATCCTGACCCTGCTGCCATACAGTGGTTTTACCCATACACCCAGCGTTATTCCGGCCATATCAGTCGAAGCGAGAATTGGACTTACACACAACGTTCCCCAGAGGGCGATTACGTTATCCGGGTTTGCCGGCTCGATCAGGCTGAGGGCCTGAGCTCCAGGGCTGCAGTGCGTGCCTTGATCAAGGCACGGCAGGCTGGAAGCCTTAGAGACGCTGTGATGGATCTGGCCGGGGATGTCCGGGCGCAGCGGTGCAGCTTTGATCACGCGGTCAGTGCCGTCGAGATGGCAGTTGATATCGACCGTCCGGTAGCGAATGAGCTGATCCGGCTCTGGGTGGAATTTCGCGCCAAAGGCACCATGCTGCTGGCTGAAAAAGCAGAAGCGCTATTGGTGGCCCTTGTTGCTGATGAGGATATCGATACCGACGACGCGGCTGGCATCCTCAAGGTATTGACTTGCTGCACAGAGGCTGCGACATCTTCCACGCGCTCATGACCCGTTCGGCGAGCACATCAATTGTCTGGTCGTTGTCGATCAGAATGTCTTGCGGTTGTATCTCGATGCCTGACTCTGAGCTGTGAGGATTTACCCGTTGCGGATTTGGGCGCCTGATGTGCCAGATCCTGCCATTGTGTTGGCGCAGGTAAGCTGCTTCGTTCTCGTAGCGAATATCTTTGATGATGATGGTGTGGGCCTCATCCGGGAGCGATGAGAGGGGGCGTGAGAGTGCCACCGTCGAAGCTGCCCGTCGAACTGCATAGTCGCTGTACAGCGCCAATGCTCTGGCGCTGAGAAACTCCACAGCGCTGCGGGGTGTGATCGACCAGTAAGGATCGATCTGCCCGCTCAGCCGTTCGTCCCAGAGCTGCGCATCACTAAAACCGAAGAAGGCTTGGGCTGCGAGTCTGAACGGGGCCTGCGTCGCGTTCAGGTCGACGACAAAACCGTCATCGGTCGCCCGACCGGCAGGTGGGTTGATGGCCAACTCTGCGCGCATCAGCCAATGGTCGGCAGTGCGTTCGCGCATCCACTCGGTGCCCACTTGCTGGAACAGTTCTCGTGGCGAACGTTGCCACAGTGCAATGGGCTGCTCTTTGAGATCATCCGACCACGTCTGCTCGTCGCTTAATCCCCATAGCGCCTGGCAACCCATTTTCAAGGGGTCTGCCAATGCGTATGCCGCGACACCTGGTTGCTTGAGCAGTACGGCGGCAACGGTGTCTTTCCCTGATCGGGCGGGGGCGGCCAGGCCGATGATTTTCCTCACGAGGTCTCCAGTATGTTTGGGCAGGGAGAAACGCTAGAATGCGCGATTTAGCGGCGATTTTAGTTTGCCTGGTGAAATGATTGCAAAACCTTGCGCCTGTTTGCACAGGTATGGTCGAGATTCAAAGAGAGGTCTGTATGGCTGATGCCTACCCCTGGCAGCAGGCGCTCTGGCAGCAATTGGCCGGGCGCGCCCAGCATGCCCATGCCTACTTGCTGCATGGCCCCCAGGGCATCGGCAAGCGCGCCTTGGCCGAGCGCCTGATGGCGCGGCTGCTGTGCCAGCAGCCACAGGGCCTGGATGCTTGCGGCCAATGCAAGTCGTGCCTGTTGCTCAAGGCCGGCAGCCACCCGGACAACTTCGTACTGGAGCCGGAAGAGGCCGACAAGCCGATCAAGATCGACCAGGTGCGTGATCTGGTGTCATTCGTGGTGCAGACCGCCCAGCAGGGCGGGCGCAAGGTGGTGCTGATCGAGCCGGTGGAGGCGATGAACATCAATGCCTCCAACGCCCTGCTCAAGAGCCTGGAGGAGCCTTCCGGCGATACCGTGCTGCTGCTGGTCAGCCACCAGCCCAGCCGTCTGCTGGCGACCATCAAGAGCCGCTGCCAGCAGGTCGCCTGCCCACAGCCGAGCCTGGAGCAGAGCCGCGCCTGGCTGGCCGCCGCCCTTGCCGACAGTGGCGAGGAGGAGCGCGAGGAGCTGCTGACCCTGGCCGCCGGTTCGCCGCTGATGGCCGTGAACCTGCAGGCCCAGGGCGTGCGCGAGCAGCGGGCGCTGGTGACCGAGGGGGTGAAGAAACTGCTCAAGCAACAGCAGTCGCCCAGCCAGTTGGCCGAGGCCTGGAACACGGTGCCCTTGCTGCTGCTGTTCGACTGGTTCTGCGACTGGTCGCACCTGATCCTGCGCTACCAGTTGACCCAGGATGAGGAAGGACTAGGCTTGGCCGACATGCGCAAGGTGCTGCAGTACCTGGCGCAGAAAAGCCGCCAGGGCAAGGTGCTGGAGGTCCAGGCGTGGATCCTCGAGCAGCGCCAGAAAGTGCTGGGCAAGGCCAACCTCAACCGTGTACTGCTGCTCGAAGCCTTGCTCGCCCACTGGGTGCAGCTGCCGGGCATGCGCTGATTTCCACCGTTCATTCATGTGTGTCGTGTTCCCATGCTCGTAGATTCCCATTGCCACCTCGACCGTCTCGACCTGAGCGCCCACCAGGGCTCCCTCGACGCCGCCCTGCAGGCAGCCCGTGAGCGCGGGGTAGGGCACTTCCTGTGCATCGGCGTGAGCGCCGAGAATGCCGGCGCGGTCAAGGCGCTGAGCGAGCGCTATGCCGACGTGGACTGCTCGGTGGGCGTGCACCCGCTCGACCTGGCGCCGGGCGAGACGCCGGCGCTGGAGTGGCTGCTGCGCGAACTGGCCCACCCGCACGTGGTGGCCATCGGTGAGACCGGGCTGGACTACCACTACGAGCCGGAGGCCGCCGAGCTGCAGCAGGCCTCGTTCCGCCTGCACCTGGAGGCCTCGCGGCAGACCGGCAAGCCGGTCATCGTGCATACCCGGGCGGCCCGCGAGGACACCCTGGCGCTGCTGCGCGAGGCCAGCCTGCCCCAGGCCGGGGTGCTGCACTGCTTCACCGAGGACTGGCCGATGGCCAGGGCCGCGCTGGACCTGGGCTACTACATCTCGCTGTCCGGCATCGTCACCTTCCGCAATGCCGACGCCCTGCGCGAGGTGGCCCGGCAGGTGCCGGTGGATCGCCTGCTGGTGGAGACCGACGCGCCGTACCTGGCGCCGATCCCGCACCGCGGCAAGCCGAACCTGCCGCAGTACGTGCGGGAAGTGGCCGAGTATGTGGCGTCGTTGCGTGGGGTGAGCTACGAGCAGTTGGCCGAGCAGACGACCAGCAACTTCAAGCGACTGTTCCCGCTGGCAAGGGTAATCTGAGGTCGCCGTGCTGACGCTATCGCGGGGCAAGCCCGCTCCCACGTAATGATCGAACTCGTGGGAGCGGGCTTGCCCCGCGATAGCATTGGCCCAGGCAAATCTGAAGCCGCCTCCCCATGCACCCCGAACCGGGCAAAAAAAACCCGGGTTCTGGGGGGGGAATCCGGGTTAAGACCATTAGGAGTAAAACAAAGGCACACGCTCCCTGGGTACCTTTATCGGCGCGCCACTTGGGGGTATGCGTCGCGCCAACACTTCAAGTATTGGCCAGGATTGGCGCCCCGCCAGCGGTGATTGATCGTTTTTTAAACAGATTTGGAATACGTCCGCAGCCCCTTGCGCGTTCAATGCATGGCGATCTGCCGGACCTGTCGCAGTACGTCGTCGATCAGGTTGGGGTCGGTATAGAAATGTGGGGAAAACCGCACCCCGGGGCCGCGTACGGCGCAAATAACCCCGCTATCGCTCAGGGCACGATAAATGTCGGCGTTGGCCTGGCCATCCAGGCTGAAACTGACGATGCCGGCCCGCCGCGAAGGATCAATCGGGCTGTGCAACTGCGCCCCGGGGATGGCAGTGAGCCCTTGATGCAGCTGCTCGACCCGCTGCTCCAGCTGTTCGGCGACCACCGTCATGCCGACATCCTCCAGCAGCGACAGGCTGGCCTCCAGCGCGCAGGCGCCGAGCATGTTCGGGCTGCCGCACTCGAAGCGCCGTGCGCTGCGGGCCGGCTGCCACTGGCGGCGCTCGAAGTCGCCAAGGTGCTCCAACATATGCCAGCCATAGGCATGCAGCCTCAACTGCCGGCGTAGGTCGTTGCGGCAATAGAACACCCCCAGCCCCTCGGGGCCGAGCATCCACTTGTGGCCGTCGGCCATGGCGAAGTCGCATTGGTAGTGCTGCACATCGAAGGGCAGGGCGCCGACCTGCTGGATCGCGTCGACGCAGAACAGCACGCCGCGTTGGCGACAGGCGGCGCCCAGGCGTGCCAGGTCCAGGCGCAGGCCGCTGGCGAACTGCACGGCGCTGACCGACAGCAAGCGCGTTCGCGGGCCGCAGGCGGCGAGCAGTGCCGCTTCCGGATCGGCGACGGCCAGGCCTGCCTCGACCACTTCGACCCCGCGATCAGCCAGGGCTTGCCAGACCACGCGGTTGGAGGGGAACTCCTCGTCGCTGATGACGACCTGGTCGCCGGGCCGCCAGTCGAGGCCGAAGGCCACCAGCGACAGCGCCTGGGAGGTGTTGCCCACCAGGGCGATGTCGCCGGTGCTGGGCGCATTCAGCAGGCGTGCCAGGCGCTCGCGCAGGCGGCGCTCGGTGGCCAGCCAGGCCGGATACTCGCGGGCGCCCAGACGCACGTTTTCATGGGCGAAGCGCGCCACGGCCTCGGCGGTCCGCCGCGGCCAGGGGGCGATCGCTGCGTGATTCAGGTAGCACAGGCCCGGCGCCTGCTCGAACTCATCAAGAAACACAGACATGGTTGGAAGATCCGTGCAATTTGCCGCCAGTTAGGCATAATAACCCGCTTCGATTGTCATCCCAGTCCTTCTTTATGCAGAAAGAACCTCGCAAGGTCCGTGAGTTTCGCCGTCGCGAACAAGAGATCCTCGACACGGCGCTCAAGCTGTTTCTCGAACAAGGTGAAGACAGCGTCACCGTCGAGATGATCGCCGACGCCGTGGGTATCGGCAAAGGCACGATCTACAAGCACTTCAAGTCCAAGGCGGAGATCTACCTGCGCCTGATGCTCGACTACGAGCGCGACCTGAATGAGCTGTTGCATTCGGCCGACGTCGACCGTGACAAGGAAGCCCTGTCGCGTGCCTACTTCGAGTTCCGCATGCGCGACCCGCAGCGCTACCGGCTGTTCGACCGCCTGGAAGAGAAGGTGGTCAAGGGCAACCAGGTGCCGGAAATGGTCGAGCAGCTGCACAGCATCCGCGCCTCCAACTTTGATCGCCTCACCCAGTTGATCAAGGGGCGCATCAGCGAGGGCAAGCTCGAGGACGTGCCGCCGTACTTCCACTACTGCGCCGCCTGGGCGCTGGTCCATGGCGCGGTGGCGCTGTACCACTCGCCGTTCTGGAGCAATGTGCTCGAGGATCAGGAAGGTTTCTTCCAGTTCCTCATGGACATCGGCGTGCGCATGGGCAACAAGCGCAAGCGCGATCCGGAAGCCGCGAACTAAAGCCGTTCAAGCAGCGCCCACCGCACATCCGGCGGGCGCCTTCGCTCAAGGCTTCGCCGGGAAGGCTTGCAAAAACCTGATTTTTGAGTCAGGTTTTGCTCGCCAGAATCTTCCACGCCGGAGTCATCCATGATCGTCGATCGTCAAGGCAGGCGCTTTCGCAACCTGCGCGTCAGCCTGACTGCTGCCTGCAACTATGCCTGCACCTACTGCGTGCCCGATGGCAAGCGCCTGGTGGCGGCGCAGGACGAGCTCACGGCGGATGCCCTGGCCCGGGGCGTGGCCTACCTGGTGGAGGCGGCCGGGGTCGAACGGCTGCGCATCACCGGCGGCGAGCCGCTGGTCAGTCCGCGACTGGAAGCCTTTCTCGGCGCGGTGGCGGGCCTGGGGCTCGACGACATCAGCCTGACCACCAACGGCCAGCTGCTCACCCGCAAGTTGCCGCTGCTGCGCGATGCCGGCATCCGCCGGCTCAACGTTTCCCTCGACACCCTCGACGCCAGTGCCTTTCGCCGGATCGCCCGGGGTGGCGACCTGGCCAGCGTCTTGGCGGGCGTGGCGCAGGCCAGCGCCGCGGGCATGGCGATCAAGGTCAACATGGTGCCCATGCGCGGGCAGAACCTCGATCAGGTGCTGCCGCTGCTCGACTACTGCCTCGAACGCGGCTATGAGCTGCGCTTCATCGAGCTGATGCGCATGGGCCACCTGGCGCGCGACGGCAATGCCTTCCTGCAGCAGTTCGTCGGCCTTGGGCAATTGCTGGCGTTGATCGGTCAGTCACACAGCTATGAGCATGCGCCGCGCCCGCTGGATGCCACGGCCCTGCGTTACCGCATTCCCGGCAAGGGCCATTTCGGCGTGATCGCCAACGAGAGCGTGCCGTTCTGCCGCACCTGTTCGCGCCTGCGCCTGTCGTCCACCGGCTGGCTGCATGGCTGCCTGTCGTCGAGTAACCGTCACTTTGTCGGCGACCTGCTCGACAAGCCCCGCCATCAGGCGCTTCCGGCGCTGCAGCGGCTGCTGGTGAAGGCCCTGGCGGACAAGCAGGATGTGGCGTTTTCCGGCGATGTGATGGTGATGAAGGTGATCGGCGGCTGACTCTGGCGCAAAAGCTGCATCCCGCGGCTAT
Organism: Pseudomonas sp. TE31087; assembly: GCF_057284075.1. Taxonomy (NCBI): domain Bacteria; kingdom Pseudomonadati; phylum Pseudomonadota; class Gammaproteobacteria; order Pseudomonadales; family Pseudomonadaceae; genus Pseudomonas; species Pseudomonas sp. TE31087. The sequence goes on along the minus strand of NZ_JBXVNN010000001.1, from coordinate 2,585,640 downwards.
TCGCCGGTTTTTCGTCACCGGTTTCTGGAGGAAAGATGCGTAGCCTGGTCTTGCTGCTGGCGCTGATGGCGTTGGGCGGCTGCATGAATGTCAGCGATATGGGCGAGGGCGTCCGTTACCACATGAGTGATGCGGGCCTGCTGGACCACAGCGACACCACCCGTACCCTGTCGATCCGTCTGCAGCCGGACTCGTTCATCTTCATCGGCCAGGGCGCCTTCGTGCCGCCGGGCAAGGGGCCGGTGCCGCAGCAGAACGCGGTGGCCGAGGAGGCCTTCAAGAGCTTCGTCGAGTACTTCCCGCTGGTGCGTCGCGCCCAGGGCCCGCTGGGTCTGGAAGACGCGATCGCCGAGGCCCGCGCGGTGGGTGCCGACTATGTGTTGTACACCCGTTTCGCCCGCACCGACGACCGTATCGGCAACGGTGACGAGTGGTATGACGAGCAGGCTGTCGATCGCCTGGGCTGGGACCGTGGCGTGGTGCAGATGATGCTGATCGAGACCAGCACCCGCTACCTGATCGACACCGCGCGCATCAAGAGCCGCGGCGGTTTGTTGACGTTCCACGACAACACGCCACAGGATTTGCTTGCCGCGCCGATGCGCGAGTACGCTCGTAGTCTTCTGGGCATGAGCAACTGAGCGAGCGCGTCATGAGCGATTCCGGCAAGGCCAACGATCTGCTGGCGCAGATCCCCGCGCACAAGGGGCTGCCCCCGGTGCACCTGTGGAACCCGGATTTCTGCGGTGACATCGACATGCGGATCGCCCGGGACGGGACCTGGTACTACCTGGGGACGCCGATCGGGCGCAAGCCGATGGTGCGGTTGTTCTCTACCATCATTCGGCGTGACGGGGACGATTACTTCCTGGTCACGCCGGTGGAGAAGGTCGGGATTCGGGTCGATGATGCGCCGTTTGTTGCTGTGCTGTTGGATGTCGAGGGCAGTGGGGAGCAGCAGGTGCTGCGGTTTACCAGCAATGTCGACGATCAGGTCGAGGCTGGGCCTGATAATCCCCTGCGGGTTGAGCTTGATCCGGTTACCCAGGAGCCTTCTCCGTATGTGCTGATGCGCAGCAACCTCGAGGCGTTGATTCATCGCAATGTGTTCTATCAGTTGGTGGAACTGGCGGTGGCGCGGGAGATTGATGGGGAAGTTTGGCTTGGGGTTTGGAGTCGGGGTGAGTTTTATCCGATTGGGCGTAGTGTCTAATAACTGTTTCTGAATCCCCGTTTCATTACAGATACAACAGCCCAGCAATCAACTCATATTTCTTGATCTTGATCTTGATCTTGATCTTGATCTTGATCTTGATCTTGATCTAAGCGCGCGATAGTTCAGGCACCGCCAATTGCGACTTCAGGAGGCCGAGCGGAGTTCTTGCGGAGGGAGGTGACGGGCATGGATGCCCGTCAAGCGCTGCGCCCCAGGATGGGGCGTTCAGCGCGGTCCTCCCGGGAGCAAGAACGGAGCGAGGGAACCCCGGAGCGAAGCGTAGGGGCCGGATGAATGGAGCGAGGATTTTTTGGTCCCTTTTTGATCCTTCAAAAAGGGACCCGCCGTAAGGGCGGAAAGGTGACTATACGTCGCCATCGCAAATGAATGCGCATATAACTTTCAAAACACATGACTCTAAAAGTCAAAGTCAAAGTCAAAGTCAAAGTCAAAGTCGGTCTGTGCTAGTTTTAATAGTTGTAAGTGCATTCATTTGCGATGTCGACGCATAGTCACCTTTTCGCCCTTACGGCGAGTTCCTTTTTGAAGGATCAAAAAGGAACCAAAAAATCCTCGCTCCATTCATCCGGCCCTCCGCTACGCTCCGGGTCCCCTCACTCCGGCCTTGCTCCCGGGAGGACCGCGCTGCAGGGCCCATCCTGGGCCCCAGCGCTTGACGGGCATCCATGCCCGTCACCTCCCTCCGCAAGGCCTGCGTTCGGCCTCCTGAAGTCGCGAAGGTACGAGCGGCGCCTGGGCTGACGCAGCTGTCGCTAGTTGAGTATGGCGCTAAACTCTTGATCGGCAACGGCAACGGCAACGGCAACGGCAACGGCAACGGCAACGGCAACGGCCAAAACGATAAACCGGCAATCGGCCTCCCGTTTTTTCCGCGAATTGGCCATTTGCCCCTCATAACCCTGGGCTTAACCTGCAGGCAGATACCCCTCAGGAGAAACCCCATGCGACCCATCCGTCTACCTATTGCCCTGTTGACATTAGGCCTGCTCGCCCCGTTGTCACTCACCTGGGCCCACGGCGAGAAGCCCGACCAGGTCAAGATTCTCCAGGAGCAACTCCCCACCAACGCCCCCGGCAAGAAAGCCGTGATGCTCACGGTCAGCTATGGCCCCGGCCAGGCGTCGCCCGCCCATCAGCATCCGGGAGCGGTCATGGCCTATGTGCTGGAAGGGGCGGTGACCTCCAAGCTCAACGACGAACCAGAGAAAACCTACAAGGCCGGCGAGTTCTGGTACGAGGCGCCGGGCACCGTGCACAGCGTGTCGCGCAATGCCAGCAAGACCCAGCCGGCCAAACTGCTGGTCTGGAGCTTGGTGGACGAGGGGCGTCCAGTGACCGAGCCCCTGTCCCAATGATTGACAGAGGGGCTTATAGCGCGCCCTTCGCAGCCTGGATCAAGGCGTCGTCCAGCACCTGGCTGGGGGCGACCTGAACGCTCTGGGTGTAGAAGGGCGGCAGCTTCTGCGCCAGCTGCGCCACGGCCTGCGGCGTCACACCTGGGTGCAGCAGCACATATTGCAGGTTGGACGGGAACGACTGCGGCACAGGCCCCTCCATGGTCGAGCCATACGCACCGAAGGTCATCACTGCTTCACTGGTGCGCGGATCAGGGATGTACAGGAAGACGAACGTGCCGTACTTGGGGTGGGTGAGGTACTGCTGCGCCTCAGCGCGGACCTGCGGGTCGTTGCTGTTCATCAACTGCCAGCGCATCAGGGCATAGCGGCGTGTGGTTTCCATGAACGCCGTGCGGATGGGCGACTGTTTTTCCTGGCCGCCAAGGCAGGCCAGCAGGTTGCCGAACGGATCCAGCAAGGCCACGGCATTCATCGTGTCGGCATGGCGAGCGGTTTCCGTCAATGGCTTGGCCAAGGCCGCGCCCGGCATGCGCGGGTCGTCAAACTTGACCGTCAATGCCCATGGGCTGAGTTCGGCCAATGCCTTGCGCACCGCGCTGTTGGCCGGCAGCGATGCCGGGTTCTTCAGCTTGTCAGGCGCCAGGCCACTATTGTTGCTCGCATCGCGTACCGTGTTGACGCTGGCGTCGAAGATCGAGCCGGTCAGGCTGAATACTCGCGCGTCGATGGTTTCCTTCGCGAAGACGGGGCCTGTCGAGCCTTGGTACTGCCGATCGATAGGCTTGTCTACCGCGTAGTAGCCCCAGGTTTGCTGGGCTTTCTGGCGCACTTCCGGCGGCAGGGTCGGGAAGTCGAACTGACTGTTGTAGTTGACCCCGGCATAGGTGTCGATGGCGCTGACCGCCACATTGAAACCGGCGGTCAGCAGCGAGCCTGCGCACATCGCGCAGGGGTCCAGGGTAGTGACCACGGTGAGCGCGCCGGGCGGCGGCAGGTTCAGGGCCTGGCGATTGTCGTAGTACCACTGCACCAACTGGCGTTCGCCGTGGGCTGTAGGATCATGAGGCAGGAACGGGGGTTGCGCGGTGCTGTCGGGGTAGGGCATCAGCACATTGTTGTGCATGGCCTTCAACACCTTGCCGGTGGCATTTTCGATGATGCAGCCGCCTACCGCGAACGTCTTCTGCAGTGCGGCGAGGATGGATTGATCGGCGACCACTTCCACGGCTTGCTGGGCATTGCGAACGGTGTCCATGTTGACTCCCTGTCGTTGCTGCGCGAGGTGCGCAGGCAGACGATAGTCCAGGGCAGTCGGAAAACAAGCGGCGGATCCTGAAAAGAAAAAACCTCCAGTGCTTGCGCATCTGGAGGTTTTCAGTGTTTGGCTCCGCGACCTGGACTCGAACCAGGGACCCAATGATTAACAGTCATTTGCTCTACCGACTGAGCTATCGCGGAATCTGCGCGTATCTTACTCATTGCTTGAGGGAAGTCAAGCTTCCCCCAAGACAATCAAGCAGTTACAGCACTTCGACGATGGCCTTGGTGACCACGTGGATGTTGCTCTGGTTCAGCGCGGCGACCGCGATGCGACCGGTGTCCAGGGCGTAGATGCCGAACTCGTTCTTCAGGCGCGCCACTTGCTCAACGGTCAGGCCCGAGTAGGAGAACATGCCGCACTGGCGACCGACGAAGCTGAAGTCGCGCTTGGCGCCGTATTCGGCCAGCAGCTCGACCATCTGCTTGCGCATGCCGTGGATGCGCTCGCGCATCTCGGCCAGCTCGGTTTCCCACATCTGGCGCAGCTCGGGGCTGTTGAGCACGGCGGCGACGATGCTGGCACCGTGGGTCGGCGGGTTGGAGTAGGTGGTGCGGATCACTCGCTTGACCTGCGACAGCACGCGGGTGCTCTCGTCCTTCGAGGCGGTGACGATCGACAGCGCGCCAACGCGCTCGCCGTACAGCGAGAACGATTTGGAGAACGAGCTGGAAACGAAGAACTCCAGGCCCGACTCGGCGAACAGGCGCACGGCGAAGGCGTCTTCGTCGATGCCGGCACCGAAGCCCTGGTAGGCCATGTCGAGGAACGGGATGTGGCCCTTGGCCTTGACCACTTCCAGGACGTTCTTCCAGTCGTCCAGCGACAGGTCGACGCCGGTCGGGTTGTGGCAGCAGGCGTGCAGGACGATGACCGAGCCGGCCGGCAGCTTGTTCAGGTCCTCGAGCATGCCGGCGCGGTTGACGTCTTGGCTGGCGGCGTCGTAGTAACGGTAGGTCTGTACCGGGAAACCGGCGCTCTCGAACAGGGCGCGGTGGTTTTCCCAGCTCGGGTCGCTGATGGCCACCACGGCGCCCGGCTGCAGGCGCTTGAGGAAGTCGGCGCCGATCTTCAGCGCGCCGGTGCCGCCCACGGCCTGCACGGTGACCACGCGGCCGGCGGCCAGCAGTGGCGACTCGGCGCCGAAGATCAGCTTCTGCACGGCCTGGTCGTACTGGGCGATGCCGTCGATCGGCAGGTAGCCGCGCGAAGCGTGCTGGGCGGCACGGGCGGTCTCGGCTTCGATTACCGCGCGCAGCAGCGGGATGCGGCCTTCCTCATTGCAGTAGACGCCCACGCCCAGGTTCACCTTGTCGGTGCGTGGGTCGGCGTTGAATGCTTCGTTGAGGCCCAGGATAGGGTCGCGGGGTGCCAGCTCGACAGCGGAAAACAGGCTCATTGTTACCTTGGCTCTGATAGGAGAGTGATAGGGGTCGCCACGCTCCAGCCGAAGGCACTGAAGCGGTGCGCAAACGGGGAGTCAGTATAGTGATACCGACCGGTCACTGCGACAGTCTGGCGCAGCTTTTCCGGCTGTTTGCGCAAATATTTTTCGACCATTGGTCGAATTGCCCGGTCCATAGACATGAACGTTCACAGGTCGGGCTTGAATCCCGCGCCCGGGGCGCGCATTTGGGTATAGACTACTGGCTAAATTTACAGTTGCCGCGATATCCACGAGGTCCGTCATGTCCGAGTTCCAGCTCGTCACCCGATTCCAGCCGGCCGGCGACCAGCCCGAGGCAATCCGCCAGATGGTCGAGGGCATCGACGCGGGCCTGTCGCACCAGACCCTGCTCGGGGTGACCGGCTCGGGCAAGACCTTCAGCATCGCCAACGTCATCCAGCAGGTGCAGCGCCCGACCATGGTGCTGGCGCCGAACAAGACCCTGGCAGCCCAGTTGTACGGCGAGTTCAAGGCGTTCTTCCCGAACAACGCGGTGGAGTACTTCGTCTCCTACTACGACTACTACCAGCCCGAGGCCTACGTGCCGTCGTCGGACACCTTCATCGAGAAGGACGCGTCGATCAACGATCACATCGAGCAGATGCGCCTGTCGGCGACCAAGGCGCTGCTGGAGCGGCGCGACGCGATCATCGTCACCACCGTGTCGTGCATCTACGGCCTGGGCAGCCCCGAGACGTACCTGAAGATGGTCCTGCACGTCGACCGCGGCGACAAACTCGACCAGCGCGCCCTGCTGCGGCGCCTGGCCGACCTGCAGTACACCCGCAACGAGATGGACTTCGCCCGCGCCACCTTCCGCGTGCGTGGCGACGTGATCGACATCTTCCCGGCCGAATCGGACCTGGAAGCGATCCGTATCGAGCTGTTCGACGACGAGGTGGAGAACATCGCCGCCTTCGATCCGTTGACCGGCGAGGTGATCCGCAAGCTGCCGCGTTTCACTTTCTACCCCAAGAGCCACTACGTGACCCCGCGGGAGACCCTGCTCGACGCGGTGGAGGGCATCAAGGACGAGCTCAAGGATCGACTGGAGTACCTGAACACACACAACAAGCTGGTCGAGGCGCAGCGCCTGGAGCAGCGCACCCGGTTCGACCTGGAGATGATCCTCGAGCTGGGCTACTGCAACGGCATCGAGAACTACTCGCGCTACCTTTCCGGGCGCCCGGCCGGTGCGCCGCCGCCCACGCTCTACGACTACCTGCCGGATGACGCGCTGCTGGTGATCGACGAGTCCCACGTCAGCGTTCCGCAGGTCGGTGCCATGTACAAGGGTGACCGTTCGCGCAAGGAGACCCTGGTGGAGTACGGCTTCCGCCTGCCGTCGGCACTGGATAACCGGCCGATGCGCTTCGACGAATGGGAGGCGGTCAGCCCACAGACCATCTTCGTCTCCGCCACCCCCGGTACCTACGAGGCCGAGCACGCCGGGCGGGTAGTGGAGCAGGTGGTGCGGCCGACCGGCCTGGTCGATCCGCAGGTCGAGGTGCGCCCGGCACTGACCCAGGTGGACGACCTGCTTTCGGAGATCGGCAAGCGCGTGGCTATGGGCGAGCGGGTGCTGGCCACCACGCTGACCAAGCGCATGGCCGAGGACCTCACCGACTACCTGGCCGACCACGATGTGCGGGTGCGCTACCTGCACTCGGACATCGACACCGTCGAGCGGGTCGAGATCATCCGCGACCTGCGCCTGGGCACCTTCGACGTGCTGGTGGGGATCAACTTGCTGCGCGAGGGCCTGGACATGCCCGAGGTGTCGCTGGTGGCGATCCTCGATGCCGACAAGGAGGGTTTCCTGCGTTCCGAGCGCTCGCTGATCCAGACCATCGGTCGCGCCGCGCGCAACCTCAATGGCAAGGCGATTCTCTACGCCGACAACATCACCGGCTCCATGCAGCGGGCCATCGACGAGACCGAGCGGCGTCGGGCCAAGCAGGTGGCGTTCAACGAAGCCAATGGCATCGTGCCCAAGGGCGTGGTCAAGGACATCACCGACATCATGGAAGGCGCCACGGTGCCGGGAGCGCGGAGCAAGAAGCGCAAGGGCATGGCCAAGGCGGCGGAGGAGGCCGAGCGCTACGAGGCCGAGCTGCAGACCCCGGCGCAGATCACCAAGCGCATCAAGCAGTTGGAAGAGAAGATGTTCCAGTTCGCCCGCGACCTGGAATTCGAGGCCGCCGCGCAGTTGCGCGACGAGATCGGCAAGCTGCGCGAGCGGCTGATCGCCAGTTGAGCGGCGTCTATCAGTGCCGGCCCCTTCGCCGGGTAAACCCGCTCCCACAGGATTCGCGTAGACGCTGAACCTGTGGGAGCGGGTTTACCCGCGAAGAGGCCGGCAGCCGCACGACAGATTTTGCTTGTGGGCTGTGTCAGTGCGCTTCACCCGCCTTCAACCCCTGCGGCAACGTGCGCGTCAGCAACACCGCCAACATGCTCACCGCCAGCCCGATCCCGACAAAATGGAAGGCATCGTTGTAGGCCATGATCAAGGCCTGCTGGTGGGTAATCTCGGACAGCTTGCCCAGCGCCGCGCTATCGCTGCCTAGCCGCTCGGCCAGCTGCGCCAGGCGCTCCGCCACCTGTGGGTTGCTCGGCACCACCGCCTCGCGCAGGTAGTCGAAGTATTCCTTGGTCCGCGCATCCAGCAGCGTCGCCAGCAAGGCAATGCCGATGGCGCCACCCAGGTTGCGCAGGATGTTGAACAGGCTCGACGCCGAGCCCGCGTCCTGGGGCTGGATATAGGCCGTGGCGATCAGCGAGATGGTCACCATGATCATCGGCTGGCCAAGGGCGCGGATCACCTGGATCTGGTTGAACTGCGGGCCGGCGAAGTCCGGGTTGAGCACTCCGGAGCCGAAGCTGGCCGCGCCGAACAGGCAAAAGCCCAGGGCGCACAGCACCTTGGGCGGGATCACCTTCATCAACTGCGGCACCAGCGGAATCAGGAACAGCTGCGGCACGCCCATCCACATGATCACCTCGCCGATCTGCAGGGCGTTGTAGCCCTGGATCTGCGCCAGGTACAGCGGCAGCAGGTAGATCGACCCGTACAGGCCGACGCCCATGCCCAGGCTGGCAATGCTCGACAGGCCGAAGTTGCGGTTGCCGAGAATGCGCAGGTTGATCAGCGGGTTCGGGCGGGAGAACTGCAGGATCACGAACAGGATCAGGCTGAGCAGGGCGACGCTGCCCAGGCTGACGATCAGGCTCGACTCCAGCCAGTCCTTGCGATGCCCCTCCTCGAGGAACACCTGCAGGCAGCCCAGGCCCAGGCCGAGGGTTACGATGCCAGCGTAGTCGGTGCTCTTGAGCAGTTCCCAGTGCGCTTCCTTCTTCTCCAGCCCGTAGAGCAGGCCGGCGATCATCACCAGCCCCGGCGGGATGTTGATGTAGAAGATGTATTCCCAGCCCCAGTTCTCGGTGAGCCAGCCGCCCAGGGTCGGGCCGATGGAAGGGGCGAAGGTGGCGGTCATGGCGAACATGGCCATGCCTTTGGCGCGGTGGTGTTCGGGCAGCTTGATCAACGTCAGGGTGAACGCCAGCGGGATCAGCGCGCCGCCGGTGAAGCCCTGCAGGGCGCGGAACACGATCATGCTCTCGAGGTTCCAGGCCATCGAGCACAGCAGCGACGAGACCAGGAAACCCAGCGACACCCACACCGCCAGGCGCCGGGCTGAGAGCAGCTGCACCAGCCAGGCGGTCAGCGGGATCATGATGATCTCGGCCACCAGGTAGGAGGTGGAGATCCACGAGCCTTCCTCAAGGGTCGCCGACAGCGCGCCCTGGATGTCCTTGAGCGAAGAGTTGGTGATCTGGATGTCCAGCACCGCCATGAAGGCGCCGAGCATCACGCTCATCACCGCGATCCAGTCGCGCCGGGTCGGCTCCGCGGTGGGGCGCAGCAGCGCGTCACCGGCCATCCGCATCCCCATCACGCAGGTCGACCGTGACGGTGACCGACATGCCCGGGCGTATGCGCCCATGCAGCGGGTTGTCGGCGGCGAAGGTCAGCTTGACCGGAATGCGCTGCACCACCTTGGTGAAGTTGCCGGTGGCGTTGTCCGGCGGCAACAGGCTGAACTGCGCGCCGGAAGCGGCGAACAGGCTGTTCACGCGGCCCTCGATCGGGGTGTCGGGGTAGCTGTCGAACAGCAGTTCGGCACGCTGGCCGGGGTACATGCGGCCGATCTGGGTCTCCTTGAAGTTGGCCTGCACCCAGATGTCCTCGTCGGGGACGATCGACAGCAGGTAGGCGCCGGCCTGCACCACCTGGCCGTTGCGGGCGTTGCGCTGGCCAATGGTGCCGCTGATCGGCGCGTGGATCGCGCAGCGGGTCAGGTTCAGCTCGGCCTGGGCCAGGTCGGCGCGGGCGTTGGCGATCTGCGCGTCGAGGCGCTTGAGTTCGGCGTTCAGGGCGTCGACCTGCTGGCGCTGGCCCTTGAGGTCGGCCTGGGCCTTGTCCACCTGGGAGCGGGCGACATGGCTTTCCGCCGACAGGGTGGTGACCCGCTCTTCGGAGACGAAGCCGGGCTTGCGCAGGGCCTGGGCGCGGTTGAGGTCCAGCTGCGAGCGGTCGAGGGTGGCCTGGCTGGCGGCGACCTGGGCCTGGCCGGCCGCGATCAGGCTGCCTTGCTGGGTCAGGCGGCTGCGCGCCTGGGCCAGTTCCGCCTCGCGGGTGGCCAGGGCCGCGCGGGCGCGCTCGACGGCCAGTTCGAAGTCGGCGGCTTCCAGGCGCACCAGCAGGTCGCCCTTGCTCACATGCTGGTTGTCCTCGACCCGCACCTCGTCGATGCGCGCGCCCAGTTGGCTGGAGATGCGGGTGATCTCGCCTTGCACATAGGCGTTGTCGGTGCTCTCGTAGAAGCGCCCCTTGAAGTACCAGTGGGCCAGGAAGGCAAGGCCGACCAGCAGCACCAGGGTGATGAAGACCAGCAGGCGACGTTTGAGTGGAGTGGGCATGGGAGGCTGTCATTGCGAAAATGTAAGCAAATTTAACAGCGCCCGGCGGGGCGCTCACAAGTGGCGATCGCGCCATTGCTGGAGCCCGGTGCCCGCTCCCTGCTAACATTCCGCCTTTGTTTCTCTTTGTCCGAGACTCTCCATGACCACCGTTCGCACGCGCATCGCGCCATCGCCCACCGGCGACCCCCATGTCGGCACCGCCTACATCGCCCTGTTCAACTACTGCTTCGCCAAGCAGCATGGCGGTGAGTTCATCCTGCGGATCGAAGACACCGACCAGTTGCGCTCGACCCGCGAGTCGGAGCAGCAGATCTTCGACGCCCTGCGCTGGCTCGGCATCGAATGGAACGAAGGCCCGGACGTCGGCGGCCCGCACGGCCCGTACCGGCAGAGCGAACGTGGCGAGATCTATGCCAAATACGCCAAGCAACTGGTCGATGCCGGCCACGCCTTCTACTGCTTCTGCACCGCCGAAGAGCTGGAGCAGATGCGTGCCGAGCAGATGGCCCGCGGCGAAACCCCGCGCTACGACGGCCGTGCTCTGCTGCTGAGCGACGAGGAAGTGCAGCGCCGCCTGGCCGCTGGCGAGCCACACGTGATCCGCATGAAGGTGCCGAGCGAAGGCGTCTGCGTGGTGCCGGACATGCTCCGTGGCGACGTCGAGATCCCGTGGGACCGCATGGACATGCAGGTGCTGATGAAGAACGACGGCCTGCCGACGTACTTCCTGGCCAACGTGGTCGACGACCACCTGATGGGCATCACCCACGTGCTGCGCGGCGAAGAGTGGCTGCCGTCGGCGCCCAAGCTGATCAAGCTGTACGAGTACTTCGGCTGGGAACAGCCCAAGCTGTGCTACATGCCGCTTTTGCGCAACCCCGACAAGAGCAAGCTGTCCAAGCGCAAGAACCCGACCTCGGTGACCTTCTACGAGCGCATGGGCTTCATGCCCGAAGCCATGCTCAACTACCTGGGCCGCATGGGCTGGTCGATGCCGGACGAGCGCGAGAAGTTCTCGCTGGACGAGATGGTCGAGCACTTCGACCTGTCGCGCATCTCCCTGGGCGGTCCGATCTTCGACATCGAGAAGCTGTCGTGGCTGAACGGCCAGTGGCTGCGTGAGCTGCCGGTGGAAGAGTTCGCCGCGCGCGTGCAGAAGTGGGCGTTCAACAGCGACTACATGATGAAGATCGCCCCGCACGTGCAGGGCCGGGTCGAGACCTTCAGCCAGGTCGCCCCGCTGGGTGGCTTCTTCTTCGAAGGCGCGCTCAAGCTTGACGCCAAGCTGTTCGAGAGCAAGAAGCTGTCGGCCGACCAGGTGCGCCAGGTGATGCAGCTGATCCTGTGGAAGCTGGAAAGCCTGCGTCAGTGGGAAAAGGACCGCATCACCGGCTGCATCCAGGCCGTGGTCGAGTCGCTGGAGTTCAAACTGCGCGATGCCATGCCACTGATGTTCGCCGCCATCACCGGCCAGGCCAGCTCGGTGTCGGTGCTCGACGCCATGGAAATCCTCGGCCCCGACCTGACCCGCTACCGCCTGCGCCAGGCCATCGACCTGCTCGGTGGCGTGTCGAAGAAGGAAAACAAGGAGTGGGAGAAGCTGCTGGCGAATATCGCCTGACAGCGGCTATCGCTGCCCCCTGTAGGAGCGGCCTTGTGTCGCGAAAGGACCGCAACGCGGTCCCACAATCTGTGCATTGACGCAGAATTGCCGGGGCCGCTTTGCGGCCCTTTCGCGACACAAGGCCGCTCCTACAAGGGAGCGGCGCTCTGATTCAGCAGGGCAGGGCGGTAAGTGATTGTTATCTGTGAAAAAAATTTTGAATATTTTCAAAAATTCGTTTGACAGCCCTGCAATCCGATCTTAATATGCGCCCCGTCCACAGCGATGAACGAAAACGAAACGCCAGGCACCCAGCCAGCGGTTCGGTTCAAAGCGACATTGTGGGGCTATAGCTCAGCTGGGAGAGCGCCTGCATGGCATGCAGGAGGTCAGCGGTTCGATCCCGCTTAGCTCCACCAAATTCCGCTTGATGGCCAAGGCCGTCAGGCAAGACCGGTTCCAGTAAACGGGTCTTGAAGGTAAGAAGGTTCGTCCCCTTCGTCTAGTGGCCTAGGACACCGCCCTTTCACGGCGGTAACAGGGGTTCGAGTCCCCTAGGGGACGCCAGTTTCACACAAGCGATGTTTCACGATGTCGCTGGGCCGCGAGGCTAGAAATCCGGGGCTATAGCTCAGCTGGGAGAGCGCCTGCATGGCATGCAGGAGGTCAGCGGTTCGATCCCGCTTAGCTCCACCAATTTTGCCGCGATTCGCGAAAGCGGGTCGGCACGAAGGTTACGTCCCCTTCGTCTAGTGGCCTAGGACACCGCCCTTTCACGGCGGTAACAGGGGTTCGAGTCCCCTAGGGGACGCCACTTTTACCCGCGTTTGCGGGAGTTGAATGGCTCATCATCCAGATCGGTGAGTCATTTGTTTTACTCGGGGCTATAGCTCAGCTGGGAGAGCGCCTGCATGGCATGCAGGAGGTCAGCGGTTCGATCCCGCTTAGCTCCACCAATTCGCCACGATTCGCAGCAGCGAGTCGGCACGAAGGTTTAAGTCCCCTTCGTCTAGTGGCCTAGGACACCGCCCTTTCACGGCGGTAACAGGGGTTCGAGTCCCCTAGGGGACGCCAATTTTTTACCTGCGTTTTGCAGGACTTATAAGGCTCATTCGATTATTGAATGGGCCTTTTGTTTTTTCTGCCTCCCGAAAAGTGTCGCTGCGCCGATCAATGGCCGCAGATTCCGCTTGCCAGAAAATATTATGAGCATAATATGATGATCATAATGTTTTGAGGTGAGCCATGAGCGACAAGAAGAGCAAGACCCGCGAACGCATCCTCGATGCCGCCCGTAGCGCGTTGGTGCAGCAGGGGCCGGCCGAGCCGAGCGTCAGCCAGGTCATGGGCGCCGCGGGGCTGACAGTCGGCGGCTTCTATGCCCACTTCGACAGCAAGGACGAGCTCATGCTCGAGGCGTTCAGCCAGTTGCTCGGCGAGCGCCGGGCCTTGCTCGCTCAGGTCGATCCCGCCCTTGACGGCGCCGGGCGTCGGGCCCTGGTCGCGGCCTTCTACCTGTCGCGCAAGCACCGTGATTCCGAGGTGCAGGCGTGCCCGATTCCCAATGCGCTGAGCGAGATGCAACGCCTGCCGGAGGCGTTTCGCAACGTGCTGGCCGAACACATCGAGCTGATGACCGCACAGATGGTCGATCGCCCCGAAGACATCGACAAGGCGCTCGCCGATTTCGCCCTGATGGTGGGTGGCCTGGCCGTGGCCCGTGCCCTGGGCGATGGCGAGCTGTCCGACCGTATCCTGCGCGCCGCCAAGTCGGCGGTGATCTGAGCAACCTGACCCTGGAGCAAGGCGATGACTACCCTGAGCTGGATTCGTGGCGTCAATGGCACCCTCGGCCACCTGGTCCCCGAACATGTCGCCGGCAAGATGCGTCGTGCCTTCATGACGCCGCGCACCTTGCCGCCCAAAGCCTGGGAACTGCCGCTGCTGGCCCGCGCCGAGCGCATTACCCTGCGCTTCGGGCTGTCGGCGCTGCGCTGGGGGCAGGGGCCGACGGTGTTGCTGATGCATGGCTGGGAAGGGCGCCCGACTCAGTTCGCGGCGTTGATCGAGCGGCTGGTCGACAGCGGCCATACCGTGGTTTCGCTGGAAGGGCCGGCCCATGGGCGCTCGCCCGGCGAGCAGGCGCATGTGGTGGCGTTCGCCCGCGCCTTGCTGGAGGCCGCCGCCGAGCTGCCGCCGCTGCGGGCGGTGATTGGCCACTCCATGGGCGGCGCCAGCCTGTTGCTGGCCCTGCAATGGGGGCTGCGCACCGATGCGGCGGTCAGCATCGCCGCGCCGGCCCGCCTGCTTGGCGTGCTGCGCGGTTTTGCCCGGCGCTTGGGTCTGCCGGCCCGGGCCCGGGCCGCGTTCATCCGTCAGGTGGAGCGGGATGTCGGCGTCCAGGTGGCGCGCCTGGATGTCAGTGGCTATCAGCTGGATGTGCCGGGCCTGGTGGTGCACGCCGAGGACGATCCGGTGGTGCCGGCCGGCGAGGCGCCGGTGATTCACCAGGCCTGGTTCGACAGCCGCCTGCTGCTGCTGGAAGAGGGTGGTCATCAGCGGGTGCTGGCCGACCCGCGCCTGGGCGAGGCGGTGATGGAGCTGCTGGCGCGTTCTACCCAGCACGCGCGGCAAAGCGCCTGAGCATCCGTTACACTCTGCCCGGTCACTGAACACCGGGAGCGGGCATGAGTTGGGATCTGGCAACACCATTCATCATCGACCTACGCGTCGGCAGCGAGGACATCGACGGCCTCGGCCACGCCAACAACGCCGTCTATGTCACCTGGCTGGAGCGCTGCGCCTGGCGCCATTCCCAGCGCCTGGGGCTGGACCTGGCCGAGTATCGCCGGCTGGACCGGGCGATGGCCGTGGTCCGCCATGAAATCGACTACCTCGCCGCCGCCTATGAGGACGACGAGCTGCAGCTGGCCACCTGGATCGTCGACTGGGACCAGCGCCTGCGCATGACCCGGCGCTTCCAGCTCAAGCGCCCGAGTGACGGCGTTACCCTGCTGCGGGCGCAGACCACCTTCGCCTGCATCGAGCTGTCCAGTGGCAAGCCCAGGCGCATGCCGGCGGAATTCCTCGATGGTTACGGTCCGGCGCTGACCGGGCGCTGAAGCGCGGCGGTTTTTTGCTAGACTGCCGCCTTTTGCGTGGCGAGACCCTGAAATGCAAATTGCCCTGGCCCCGATGGAGGGGCTGGTCGACAACATCCTGCGCGACGTCCTGACCCGGGTGGGCGGCATCGATTGGTGCGTCACCGAGTTCATCCGCGTCTGTGACCGCCTGCTGCCGGCGTCGTCGTTCGACAAGCTGGCGCCGGAGCTGCGCCAGGGCGCGCGCACCGCCGCCGGCGTGCCGATGCGTGTACAGCTGCTCGGCTCGGATCCTGTGTGCCTGGCTGAAAACGCGGCCCTGGCCTGCGAGCTGGGCGCGCCGGTCATCGACCTGAACTTCGGCTGCCCGGCCAAGACCGTCAACAAGTCCCGGGGCGGTGCGGTGCTGCTCAAGGAGCCCGAGCTGCTGCATGCCATCGTCCGCGAGGTGCGTCGCGCGGTGCCGGCGCATATCCCGGTGACCTCGAAGATGCGCCTGGGCTACGACAGCCCCGACGGCGCGCTGGACTGCGCCAGGGCGCTGGCCGAAGGCGGCTCGGCGCACCTGGTGGTGCATGCGCGGACCAAGGTCGAGGGCTACAAGCCGCCGGCCCATTGGGAGTGGGTGGCACGGGTGCAGGATGTGGTCGCGGTGCCGGTGTTCGCCAATGGCGAGATCTGGACGGTCGACGACTGGCGGCGTTGCCGCGAGGTCAGTGGCGCCAGGGATATCATGCTGGGCCGTGGGCTGGTGTCGCGCCCGGACCTGGCCCTGCAGATCGCCGCGGCCCGCGATGGCGTCGAGTACCAGCCGATGAGCTGGGACGAGTTGCTGCCGCTGCTGCGCGAGTTCTGGCGCCAGGCCCAGGACAAGCTGTCGCCACGCTATGCGCCGGGGCGGATGAAGCAGTGGCTGGCGATGCTGACCCGTGGCTATCCCGAGGCGGTGGCGCTATTCGCCGAGTTGCGTCGGGAGGATGACTGCCAGCGGATCAGTGGGTTGCTGGGCGTGGAGATGCGGGCCGTCGAGGCTTGTGTCGCCTGAGCTGGTGCTATCGCGGGGCAAGCCCGCTCCCACGAAGCCATACCCAGTCGTAAAATTTTTCAGGCCAGCCCTTGAAAGCCTTTTGCCCGGACATATCTCTTGAGTACGCGATGCCGAAGTCGGGTCGCGTAGTGACTTTACTTGCTGAATCTCAGGAGTTAATGACCATGACTACCGCTTTCTCTCTCGCACCTCTTTTCCGCAACTCCGTCGGTTTCGACCGTTTCAACGACCTGTTCGAAGCCGCCGCCCGTAACGAGGCCGGTAGCAGTTACCCGCCCTACAACGTGGAAAAGCATGGCGATGACCACTATCGCATCGTGGTTGCCGCAGCCGGTTTCCAGGAGCAGGACCTCGACCTGCAGGTCGAAAAAGGCGTCCTGACCGTGACCGGCGGCAAGCGCGACAACACAGGCGAAGGCGTCACCTTCCTGCACCAGGGCATTGCCCAGCGCGCCTTCAAGCTGTCGTTCCGCCTGGCCGACCATATCGAGGTCAAGGGCGCGGGCCTGGCCAACGGCCTGCTCAGCATCGAACTGCTGCGCATCGTGCCGGAAGAAGCCAAGGCCAAGCGCATCCCGATCAACGGCGAAAAGCCGGTGCTGAACTGAGTTCGGCGGGATGAAACAAAGGGCACCTTCGGGTGCCCTTTCTGCTTTGTGCTGGGGATGAATGCCCTTTGACTGGCGTGGGAGCGGGCTTGCCCCGCGATTGCAATGCTGGTTCTCATACCGCAATCGCGGGGCAAGCCCGCTCCCACGCCATGCGTGAACTGTTACCAGGCCAGTTCAGTAATCCGCCGGCGCCTCCAGCAGCATCTGGCGGAACTCCGGCAACGGCAGCGGCCGGCTGTGCAGGTAGCCCTGGTACAGGTGGCAACCCAGCCGCTCGAGGAATTCCAACTGCTCGCTCAGCTCCACGCCCTCGGCAATCACCGCCAGTTCCAGGCTGCGGGCCATGGCGACGATGGCGCGGACGATCTCGGCGTCGTTGGGGTCGACCGGCGCGTCGCGCACGAAGGTCTGGTCGATCTTCAGTGCATCCACCGGCAGGCGCTTGAGGTAGGTGAGCGAGGAATACCCGGTGCCGAAGTCGTCCATGGCGAAGCTCACGCCGTAGCCCTTGAGCTCGCGCATCTTGCTGATGGTGTCCTCCAGGTTCTGGATGACGATGCCTTCGGTGATCTCCAGCGTCAGCATGCGTCGCGGCAGGCGGTAGTCGTCGAGGCTGCGCAGCACCCGCTCGACGAAGTCGTTCTGGCGGAATTGCCGCGGGCTGATGTTGACGCACAGGCTGAAGTCGTCGGCGTCGATCAGGCCGTCCGCGAGCATGCGCGCGCAGGCATCGCAGGCTTCGTCGAGGATCCAGCTGCCGACTTCGAGGATCAGGCCGCTTTCCTCCAGCACCTGGATGAACTGCGCCGGCGGTTGCTGGCCCAGTTGTGGGTGGTGCCAGCGCAGCAGCACCTCGGCGCCGACGATGCGGTTGTCGCGGGCATCGACCTGGGGCTGGAAGTGCAGGGCCAGTTCGCCCCGGGCCAGGGCCAGGCGCAGGTCGCTCTCCATGCGCAGGCGCTCGCTGGCGGCCTTCTGCATGGTGGTGTGGAACAACTGGGTGGTGTTGCGGCCGGAATCCTTGGCCCGGTACAGGGCGATGTCGGCGCGTTTGAGCAGGTCGGCGGGGGTGGCGCCATGGTCGGGGATCAGCGCCACGCCGATGCTCGGCGTCACCTGCAGGCGCTGGCCGTCCAGCGACATCGGCTCGGCCAGCAGCTCGCGCAGGGTGTCGGCCAGCTCGCGGACCCGGGTCTCGACCACTTCGCGGCTGCCCTCCAGGCCGCTGAGCAGCACCACGAACTCGTCGCCGCCCAGGCGCGCCACGGTGTCCTCCAGGCGCACGCTGGCCTCGAGGCGGGCGGTGATGATCTTCAGTACCGTGTCGCCCACCGGATGGCCGAGGGAGTCGTTGATGTGCTTGAAGTGGTCGAGGTCGAGGAACAGCAGCGCGCCGCGCAGGTTGTGGCGCTTGAGCAGGGCGATCTGTTGGCTCAGGCGGTCCATCAGCAGGGCGCGGTTGGGCAGGTTGGTCAGCGGGTCGTGGTAGGCCAGGTGGCGGATCTGCGCCTGGGCGTTTTTCAGCAGGCTGACGTCGCGGGCGTTGATCAGCAGGCAATCGGTCTCGTTGAGGCTGATCGGCTCCACCGAGACTTCCACGGTGAGGATGTCGCCGCGCTTGTTGCGCCCGAGCATCTCGCGGTGATGCACGCGGCCGCGCTCGCGCAGTTCGTTGAGCAGGGCGGCGCGCTGTTTTTCGTCGGCCCAGATGCCGATCTCGTAGACCGTGCGTCCCACCACTTCCTCGGGGCTGTAGCCGGTCAGCCGGCTGAAGCCGTCGTTGACCTCCACGTAGCGCCCGCTCTGGCGTTCGGTGATGGTGATGGCGTCGGGGCTGGAGTGGAACGCCTTGGCGAATTTCTCTTCGCTGGCCTTGAGCGCCGCCTCGGCGCGTTGCTGCTGGGTGATGTCGCGCAGGGTGGTGACGCTGCAGGGCTGGCTGTCGACGCTGATCAGGCGGCTGGAGATCACGCAGGTCAGCGGCGTGCCGTTGCGGTGGTTGACTACCACCGCGACGTTGCTCAGGGCCTGGTCGCGGATTACCCGCTCGATGCGCTGGGCGCGCTCGGCCGATTCGGCCCACAGGCCGATCTCCTCGGCGGTCTGGCCGAGGATCTGCTCCGGGTTCCAGCCGAAGGTCTGGCTGAAGGCCGGGTTGATCTCGATGAACTGGCCGGTGTCCTGGCGGGTCACGCAGATCGGGTCGGGGCTGACCTGGAACAGGCTGGCGAATTTTTCTTCCGAGGCGCTCAGGCGCTGTTCGCGCTCGACCTGGTCGGTGATGTCGAGCAGGGTGCCGGCCATGCGCAGCGGGTTGCCCTGGTCGTCGCGGTACAACCGGGCGCGGCTTTCGATATAACGCGAGGCGCCGTTGTCCAGCTGCACGCGGTAGGTGATCTGGTAGTTGCCCGCCGGCCCTTCGCGCAGGCTGCGGTAGGCCTGGCGCATGGCGCTGCGCTCGTGTTCGGGCACGCCTTCGAAGAACGCCTCGAACGACTCGTGGAACGGCACCGGGTCCAGCCCGTGCAACTGGGCGGCGCGGGCCGAGCCGTAGAGCATGCCGCTGGGGATGTGCCAGTCCCAGGTGCCGAGCTGGGCCGAGTCAAGGGCCAGGTCGAGGCGCTCCTGGCTGTCCTTGAGCGCCTGTTCGGCGCGTTTGCGCTCGGTGGTGTCGACGAAGGTGCTGATCAGGTAGGTGACGCCTTCGAGTTCGATGCCCTGGGTGCAGAGGATGCCGTCGTGGATCTTGCCGCTGGTGGCGCGGAACTGCACCTCCAGGGTGAACGGCCCGCTGCCGGCGCGGGTGGCGTCCATCACCAGGTGGCGCTGCTCGGGATTGACCCACAAGCCCAGCTCCAGGCTGGTCTTGCCGACCACCTGGGCGCCCGGCCAGCCGAACATGTGCTCGAAATGCTGGTTGACCTCGATGATCAGGCCGTCGTGGCGGCGGGTCAGGAGGATGGCGTTGGGGCTGAGGTGGAACAGGGTGGCGAAGCGCTTTTCCGAGTTGATCAGCGCGGTTTCCCGCTCGCGCTGGCGGGTGATCTCGCGAATGACCCCGATCATCTGCGGCCGGCCATGAGGGTCGTGGGTCAGGCTGCCGTTGATCTCCAGCCAGTGCACGCTGCCATCGGGCCAGCGGATGCGGTGGCGCATGGCCTGCTCCACCGGCTCGCCGTTGACCACGGCCTGGAACGCCTGGCGGGTGCGGGCGCGGTCTTCCTCGGGCAGCAGGTCCAGGTAGTCGACGTCGTTGGGCAGCGGGCGCTGCGGATCGAAGCCGAACAGTGCCTGGGTGCCCCGCGACCAGCTCACCCGGCCACTCTCGATGTCCCACAGCCAGGCGCCCAGGCGCGCGCCGTTGAGCGCGGCCAGCAGCTGCGGAGCGTTCTGCCAGGCCAGCTCCGATTCCTGGGGGTCGGCCGCAGGGATGCGTGGCAGGCGCGGAAAGCGGTTTGCTGATTTGGGCATCGGTACCAGACCTTTGGCTGAAAACGCGTCCTTGTGGATGTCATGCCGTACTGACGAGCGGTCAGGCGGACCCTGCATGGCTGTCGAGCAGGGCCATGAAAGCCCTGGCCGCGTTCGACAGCGTGCGTTCGGTATGCAGTATGTAGCCTAGCTGGCGTGACAGCTGTATGCCGGGCAGGGCGATGGGCGCCACTTGTTCATCGAGCATAGTACGTGGCAGCACACTCCACGCCAGGCCGATCGACACCATCATCTTGATGGTTTCCAGGTAGTTGGTGCTCATGGCGATGTTCGGCACCAGGCCCTGGCTCTCGAACAGGCGCTGGACGATATGGTGGGTGAAGGTGTTGCCGCCGGGGAACACCGCCGGGTGGCGCGCCACGTCGGCCAGGCTGACCGCGCCGTTGCTGGCCAGCGGGTGCTCGGGCGAGGCGACGAAGTCCAGGGCGTCGTCCCACACCGGCACCGCCCGCACCAGATGGTGCGGCTCGGGCGCCAGGGTGATCACGGCAATTTCGGCGCGACCGTGCAGCACCTCGTCGTAGGCCGCCTCCGAGTCGAGGAACTGGATATCCAGGGCCACCGCCGGGTACTGGCGGGTAAAGGCGCGCAGCAGCGGCGGCAGGCGGTGCAGGCCGATGTGATGGCTGGTGGCCAGGGTCAGGCGACCACTCACCGCCCCGGTGAGGTTGGTCAGGGCGCGGCGGGTATCATCGAGTACGTTGAGGATCTGATAAGCGCGGGGCAGCAGGGCGCGGCCGGCCTCGGTGAGGGTGACCTCGCGGCCCAGGCGGTCGAACAGGCGCACGTCCAGCTGCTGCTCGAGGCCGGCGATGCGCTTGCTGATGGCCGGCTGGGTCAGGTGCAGGCGTTCGCCCGCCCCGGAAAAACTGCCGGTTTCGGCGATGGCGATGAAGGCGCTGAGGTTGGCCAGGTCCATCTATTTGAATTCCTGATGGTTATGCAAAGCATGAAAATTATGAATTTGAGTTATTCAATCTATCGCCATAGCATCGTCCGTACAAGCCAAGGGGTCTTTGGCATAGAAAGACGCTGATGAGGAACAGTCTGATGGCTGGCAAAACGCTCTACGACAAACTCTGGGAAGCTCATGAGGTCAAGCGCCGCGATGACGGCTCGTCCTTGATCTACATCGACCGCCACATCATCCACGAAGTGACTTCGCCCCAGGCTTTCGAAGGCCTGCGCCTGGCCAGCCGCAAACCCTGGCGCATCGACGCCAACATCGCCACCCCCGACCACAACGTGCCGACCACGCCGGAGCGCAAGGGCGGTATCGAGGCCATCGTCGACCAGGTGTCGCGCCTTCAGGTGCAGACCCTCGATGAGAACTGTGACGAATATGGCATCGTCGAATTCAAGATGAATGACGAGCGTCAGGGTATCGTCCATGTCATCAGCCCGGAGCAGGGCGCGACCTTGCCGGGCATGACCGTGGTCTGCGGCGACTCGCACACCTCCACCCACGGCGCGTTCGGCGCCCTGGCCCATGGCATCGGCACCTCCGAGGTCGAGCACGTGCTCGCCACCCAGTGCCTGGTGGCCAAGAAAATGAAGAACATGCTGGTGCGCGTCGAGGGTGAGTTGCCCGCCGGCGTCACCGCCAAGGACATCGTCCTCGCCGTGATCGGCAAGATCGGCACCGCCGGCGGCAACGGCCACGCCATGGAGTTCGCCGGCAGCGCCATCCGCGAATTGTCGATGGAAGGCCGCATGACCATCTGCAACATGTCCATCGAAGCCGGTGCCCGGGTAGGCCTGGTGGCTGTCGACGGCACTACCGTCGCCTATGTCGAAGGGCGTCCGTACGCGCCGAAGGGCGAGCAGTGGACGCAGGCCGTCGAGGCCTGGAAAGGCCTGGTGTCCGACGCCGACGCTGTATTCGATACCGTGGTCGAACTCGACGCCGCGCAGATCAAGCCGCAGGTCAGCTGGGGCACTTCGCCGGAGATGGTCCTGGCCGTCGACCAGCGCGTGCCGGACCCGGCCGCCGAGCCCGACCTGATCAAGCGCGGTTCGATCGAGCGCGCCCTCAAGTACATGGGCCTGGCCGCCAACCAGGCAATCACCGACATCAAGCTCGACCGCGTGTTCATCGGCTCGTGCACCAACTCGCGCATCGAAGACCTGCGCGCCGCGGCCGAGATCGCCAAGGGCCGCAAGGTCGCCGCCAACGTCAAGCAGGCGCTGGTGGTACCGGGCTCGGGGCTGGTCAAGGCCCAGGCCGAGCGTGAAGGGCTGGACAAGATCTTCCTCGAGGCCGGCTTCGAATGGCGTGAACCAGGCTGCTCGATGTGCCTGGCGATGAACCCGGACCGCCTGGAGAGCGGCGAGCACTGCGCGTCCACCTCCAACCGCAACTTCGAAGGCCGCCAGGGCGCCGGTGGTCGTACCCACCTGGTCAGCCCGGCCATGGCCGCCGCCGCCGCGGTGACCGGCCACTTCATCGATGTCCGCGAGTTGATCCAAGGGAGCGCAGCATGAAAGCCTTTACCCAGCACACCGGTCTTGTCGCGCCATTGGATCGTGCCAACGTCGACACCGACCAGATCATTCCCAAGCAGTTCCTCAAGTCGATCAAGCGCACCGGCTTCGGCCCCAACCTGTTCGACGAGTGGCGCTACCTGGACGTCGGCCAGCCTTACCAGGACAACAGCAAGCGCCCGTTGAACCAGGATTTCGTGCTCAACCATGCGCGTTACCAGGGTGCCAGCGTGTTGCTGGCGCGGGAGAACTTCGGTTGCGGCTCTAGCCGCGAGCACGCCCCATGGGCGCTCGACGAATACGGTTTCCGTAGCGTGATCGCGCCGAGCTTCGCCGACATCTTCTTCAACAACAGCTTCAAGAACGGCCTGTTGCCGATCATTCTCGACGCTGCCGAGGTCGACGAGCTGTTCAAACAGGTCGAGGCCAATCCGGGTTACCAGTTGACCATCGACCTCGAGGCCCAGGCCGTGACCCGCCCGGACGGCAAGGTACTGAAGTTCGAGATCGACGCGTTTCGCAAGCACTGCCTGCTCAACGGCCTGGACGATATCGGCCTGACCCTGCAGGACAGCGACGCGATCAAGGCGTTCGAGGGCAAGCACCGCGCCAGCCAGCCCTGGTTGTTCCGCGACGCGTGATTGACTGCTTGCCCCGCGCAGAGGGGCATTGGACACTGAAGTACTTCGGCGCGCCTGCGAGGCGCGCCGCTTGATTGGATAGAGGAACGCATGAGCAAGCAGATTCTGATTCTCCCAGGTGACGGCATCGGCCCGGAAATCATGGCCGAGGCGGTCAAGGTGCTGAAACTGGCCAACGACAAGTTCCAGCTCGGCTTCAGCCTCACCCACGACGTGATCGGCGGCGCGGCCATCGACAAGCACGGCGTGCCCCTGGCCGACGAGACCCTGGCGCGCGCGCGCCAGGCCGATGCCGTGCTGCTGGGCGCCGTGGGCGGCCCGAAGTGGGACAAGATCGAGCGTGACATCCGTCCGGAGCGCGGCCTGCTGAAGATCCGTTCGCAACTGGGCCTGTTCGCCAACTTGCGCCCGGCCATCCTCTATCCGCAGTTGGCCGATGCCTCGTCGCTCAAGCCCGAGATCGTTTCCGGCCTGGACATCCTCATCGTCCGCGAGCTGACCGGCGGCATCTACTTCGGCGCGCCACGCGGCCAGCGCGAGCTGGAAGGCGGCGAGCGTCAGGCCTACGACACCCTGCCGTACAGCGAGAGCGAAGTGCGCCGCATCGCCCGTGTCGGCTTCGACATGGCCCGCGTGCGCGGCAAGAAGCTGTGCTCGGTGGACAAGGCCAACGTCCTGGCGTCCAGCCAGCTGTGGCGCGAAGTGGTCGAAGAGGTGGCCAAGGACTACCCGGACGTCGAGCTGAGCCACATGTACGTGGACAACGCCGCCATGCAGCTGGTGCGCGCGCCCAAGCAGTTCGACGTGGTGGTGACCGACAACATGTTCGGCGACATCCTGTCGGATGAGGCTTCCATGCTCACCGGTTCCATCGGCATGCTGCCGTCGGCGTCGCTGGATGCCGACAACAAGGGCATGTACGAGCCGTGCCACGGTTCGGCGCCGGACATTGCCGGGCAGGGCATCGCCAACCCGCTGGCGACCATTCTCTCGGTGTCGATGATGCTGCGCTACAGCTTCAACCAGACGGCCGCCGCCGAGGCGATCGAGCAGGCGGTGAGCCGGGTGCTGGACCAGGGCCTGCGCACCGGCGACATCTTCTCCGAGGGCTGTAGCAAGGTGGGTACGCAGGAAATGGGCGACGCAGTAGTCGCAGCGCTGCGGAATCTGTAATCTCTCTGGCCCGCCACCAAAAACTCCCGGTGGCGGCCCACTTTTAGCAAAGGTGTAGTTGCGATGAAACGTGTAGGTCTGATCGGTTGGCGTGGAATGGTCGGTTCCGTGCTCATGCAGCGGATGCTCGAAGAGCAGGACTTCGACCTGATCGAGCCGGTGTTCTTCACCACCTCCAACGTCGGTGGCCAAGGCCCTGCCGTGGGCAAGGACACTGGCCCGCTCAAGGACGCCTACAGCATCGACGAGCTCAAGACCCTCGACGTGATCCTGACCTGCCAGGGCGGCGACTACACCAACGAAGTCTTCCCCAAGCTGCGCGAAGCGGGCTGGCAGGGCTACTGGATCGACGCGGCCTCGTCCCTGCGCATGCAGGATGACGCGGTGATCATCCTCGACCCGGTCAACCGCAAGGTCATCGACCAGCAGCTGGACGCGGGCACCAAGAACTACATCGGCGGCAACTGCACCGTCAGCCTGATGCTGATGGGCCTGGGCGGCCTGTTCGAAGCCGGCCTGGTCGAGTGGATGAGCGCCATGACCTACCAGGCGGCCTCGGGCGCTGGCGCGCAGAACATGCGTGAGCTGATCAAGCAGATGGGCGGTATCCACGCGGCGGTCGCCGACGACCTGGCCAACCCGGCCAGCGCGATCCTCGACATCGACCGCAAGGTGGCCGAGGCCATGCGTGGCGAGGGCTTCCCGACCGACAACTTCGGCGTGCCGCTGGCGGGCAGCCTGATTCCGTGGATCGACAAGGAGCTGCCGAACGGGCAGAGCCGCGAAGAGTGGAAGGCCCAGGCCGAGACCAACAAGATCCTTGGGCGCTTCAAGAGCCCGATTCCGGTCGACGGTATCTGCGTGCGGATCGGCGCCATGCGTTGCCACAGCCAGGCGCTGACCATCAAGCTGAACAAGGATGTGCCTTTGGCGGACATCGAAGGCATGATCAGCCAGCACAATCCCTGGGTGAAGCTGGTGCCTAACCAGCGTGAGATCAGCATGCAGGAGCTGAGTCCTACCCAGGTGACCGGGACCCTGAACGTACCGGTCGGGCGTTTGCGCAAGCTGAACATGGGGTCGCAGTATCTTGGGGCCTTCACTGTTGGCGACCAGTTGCTGTGGGGGGCTGCGGAGCCGCTGCGGCGGATGTTGCGGATTCTGCTGGAGCGGTGATCTGGGTGGTTTGAGTTTGGATTTTGAAGAGCCCGTGTTGCGAGAGTGATGCGGGTTTTTTTATTGGTGTTAGATTCGTTGTTTGTTTTGATGTTTTTATTCGCATTCATTTGCGATGTTGACGCATAGTCACCTTTCCGCCCTTACGGCGGGTAACTTTTTGAAGGATCAAAAAGTCACCAAAAAATCCTCGCTCCATTCATCCGGCCCTGCGCTTCGCTCCGGGTTCCCTCACTCCGGCCTTGCTCCCGGGAGGACCGCGCTGCAGGGCCCATCCTGGGCCCCAGCGCTTGACGGGCATCCATGCCCGTCACCTCCCTACGCAAGTCCTGCGTTCGGCCTCCTGAAGTCGCGAAGTTACGGGCGGCGCCTGGACTGGCGCAGCTGTCGCTAGTTGAAAGCTTAGTTGATCTCTCGATTGTATCGCGGGGCAAGCCCGCTCCCACGCAATAGTCGCCGTTATATATAACCCTGTAGGAGCGGGCTTGTCCCGCGAAAGGGCCGGAACAGCCAATACATAATTAACTGTCAAGCAACTAACTTCGCATCTCTCGCTCCCGCTTCCGCTCTCGCTCTTGCTCTTGCTCTTGCTCCTAAGCACGCGATAGTCCAGGCGCCGCCAATTGCGACTTCAGGAGGCCGAGCGGAGTTCTTGCGGAGGGAGGTGACGGGCATGGATGCCCGTCAAGCGCTGCGCCCCAGGATGGGGCGTTCAGCGCGGTCCTCCCGGGAGCAAGAACGGAGCGAGGGAACCCCGGAGCGAAGCGCAGGGGCCGGATGAACGGAGCGGGACGGTTTTGCCTACTTTTCCCACGAGAAAAGTAGGCCGCCGTAAAGGCGGAAGGGTGATAATGCGTCGACATCGCCAATGAATGCGCATAAAAAAATCAAAACCCACACGCTTGAACCCGAACCCGAACCCGAACCCGAACCCGAACCCGAACCTACCTCCCACCCCACAATCCAAGTAAAGTGCCGCTCCCCCGCCGTACCCCCGCAGAAAGGAACCGATCCCATGACCACCCCCGCCCTAGACATCGCCGTAATCGGCGCCACCGGCACCGTCGGTGAATCCCTCGTCCAGATCCTCGAGGAAGTGGCCTTCCCGGTCTCCACCCTGCACCTGCTGGCCAGCATGGAATCCGCCGGCAGCAGCGTCATGTTCGCCGGCAAGAAACTGAAAGTCCGCGAAGTGGACAGCTTCGACTTCACCCAGGCCCAGCTGGTGTTCTTCGCCACCAGCCCCGCCGTGAGCCGCAGCTTCGCGCCCAAGGCCATCGCCGCCGGTTGCGCGGTGATCGACCTGTCCGGCGTCCTGGACGGCGCCACCGCCCTGGTCCCGGAAGCCAACGGCGAGCGCATCGCCGAACTCGCGCGGCCCGCGCTGATCACCAGCCCGAGCGCCGGCGCGGTGGCCCTGGCTGTGGCGCTGGCGCCGCTCAAGGGACTGCTCGACATCGAGCGCGTGCAGGTCAACGCTTGCCTGGCGGTTTCGGAGCAGGGCAGGGAGGCCGTCACCGAGCTCGCCCGGCAGACCGCCGAGCTGCTCAACGCACGCCCGCTGGAGCCGCGCTTCTTCGATCGCCAGGTCGCCTTCAACCTGCTGCCCCAGGTCGGCACCCCCGACGCACAGGGTCACACAACGGTGGAGCGGCGCCTGGTTGGCGAGCTGCGCCAGGTGCTCGACCTGCCGCAACTGAAGATTTCCGTGACCTGCATTCAAGTCCCGGTGTTTTTCGGCGATAGCTTCAGTGTGGCGGTGCAAAGCCGTAATCCGGTCGATCTGGCGGCCGTCAACGCCGCGCTGGAGGCCGCCGAAGGCATCGAACTGGTCGAATTGGGGGATTATCCGACACCGGTAGGTGACGCAGTGGGCCAGGACGTGGTCTATGTTGGTCGTGTACGCCATGGTGTCGATGAAGACCAGCAACTGAACCTGTGGCTGACCACCGACAATGTGCGCAAGGGCGCGGCGCTGAATGCCGTGCAGGCGGCACAATTGTTGATAAAACACATGGCGTAAAAGATACTGCGAGCAATTTTGTCCTGCACCGCGCAAAGGTTTTCGGGACGCTTCATACAAGGGAAGAGTTCATGCTTCGAATTCGCAAACTGGTTCTGGCCATCGCGGCAGCCTCGGCGCTGTCGTCCGGCATGGCTAACGCTCTGGGGTTGGGCGAGCTGACCCTCAAGTCGGCGCAGAACCAGCCGCTGGATGCCGAGATCGAACTGCTCGATGTGCGCGACCTCACCGCAGCGCAGATGGCGCCCAGCCTGGCGTCGCCGGAAGAGTTCGCCAAGGCCGGGGTGGCCTTCCCGCCGTACCTCGAAGACCTCACGTTCACCCCGGTGGTCAACCCCAACGGCAAGAGCGTGCTGCGGGTCACCTCCAGCAAGGCGCTGCCGGAGCCGGTGGTCAAGTTCCTGGTCCAGGTCATGTGGCCCCAGGGCCGTCTGCTGCGCGACTACAGCGTGTTGCTCGACCAGGCGCAGGCCCAGGGCAGCCAGCCGACCCAGGCCAATATCAACCCGGCGGTCAGCGCGGGCAGCTACACCACCAAGCGCCGCGACACCCTCTGGCAGATTGCGGCGCGCAACAGCAACGGCGGCTCGATCCAGCAGACCATGCTGGCCATCCAGGCGCTGAACCCGGATGCCTTCATCGGCAACAACATCAACCAGCTCAAGACCGGCCAGGTCCTGCGCCTGCCCGATCAGCAGCAGGCGCAGAGCATTCCCCAGGCCCAGGCCAACCGCGAAGTGGCCGAGCAGTACGCCGCCTGGCGCGAAGGCCGTCGCCTCGGCCCGCGTGCACGGCAACTGGACGCCACCCGTCGTGGCGAGGCCGGCGCCGCGCCGGCACGCATCGCCCAGGGCGACAACCTGCGCCTGGTGGCGCCGGGCGGCAAGGCTGCGGCCGGTGAGGCCAAGGCGCTGGGCGACGAGCTGGCCGTGGCCCAGGAAAGCCTCGACACCAGCCGTCGCGACAACGAAGAACTCAAGAGCCGAATGGTCGACCTGCAGAGCCAGCTGGACAAGCTGCAGCGTCTGATCGAGCTGAAGAACGACCAGTTGGCGCGCCTGGAGGCCCAGGGTGGCGCAGCACCGCAGCCGCCGGCCGGCGCGCTGCCGGGTGAGCCAGCTCCGGCGCAACCGGTGGTGAACGCCCAACTGACCCCGGCCGAACCGGTGGTCGCTCCGGCGCCTGCCGCCGCCGACACCGCGCCGCAGGATGTGGCCGCCGAAGTGCCGGCCAGCGAAGAGCCCGGCATGCTTGACCAGTTGCTGGGCAATCCGCTGCTGCTGGGCCTGATCGCCGGCTCCGCGTTCCTGGTCCTGCTGCTGTTGCTGCTGCTCCTGGCGCGCAAGCGCAAGGCCCAGCAGGAAGCCGAAAAGCACCTGCGCATGGCGCGTGCCCTGGCCGAGGATGGCGAGCGCGGCCCTGACCTGGAGCTGCCACCCAGCAGCTTCGAAGGCCTCGACGTGTCGGCGCCGACCGTGACCCTGTCGCCAGCGGTGGTGGCGGCCTCGGCGGCTGCGGCCGTTGCCGCGGAAAAGCCTGCGGCCCCCGTCGAAGCTGCCGCGCCGGCGGTCGATCCGCGCGCCGCGCTGCTGGCCGAAGTGGACGACAGCCTGGCCCGTGGCCGTCTCAACCATGCCGCCGACCTGCTGGAAGCGGCGGTGGCTTCCGAGCCACAGCGCAGCGACCTGCGCCTGAAGCTGATGGAAGTCTATGCCCGCCAGGGTGACCAGGACGCCTTCGCCGGCCAGGAGCGCAAGCTGGCGGTCAATGACGCGAACCAGGCCGAGGTCGCCGCGCTCAAGGAGCGCTTCCCGGCCATGCTGGGTGTCGCGGCGGTGGCGGCAGGCGCTGCCGGGGCCGCTGCCCTGGCAGCCGAGCTGGATGAGCAGTATGTCCAGGACCTGCTGCAGGACAAGGAGCTGGAGCTGGGCGAAAGCGCGCCGGAACTCGTCGTGGAGCCGGAACCTGAGCCTGTCGTGGCGGCCGAGCCGGAACCTGAGCCTGTCGTCGAGGAGGCCGACCTGGACAGCGCCTTCGACCTGAGCCTGGGTGATGACTTGCCGGTAGATGACCATCTGGACCTGGCTGGTCTTGAGGACTTGGTTGTCGAAGCGCCCGAGATCGAGGCCGAGCCTGCGCCTGCGGTTGCCGAAACCGATGCCGACGACGACTTCGAGGCTTTGCTTGCCCAGGCCCAGGCGACGCCGCAGAATGTCGACGATCTGGCCGAGTTCGACCTGGATGTCGCCGAACAGCCGGTGGCCCCGGCCAGCAGCGAGGAAGCCCCGGTGGACGTGGCGGCGGAGCTCGCGGCCTTCGAGGCCATTCCGGAGTTCGACCCGATCTCCGAGCTGGAGCTGCCCGAGGACTTCGACCTGTCGCTGTCGCTGGACGACGACTCGCCGGCGGCGAAGAACTTCGCCTCGGAACTGGACGACGTCAACGCCGAACTCGACAAGCTGTCGCAGAACCTCGATGTCCCGGCAGCGGCGCCTGAGCCACAGTTCACCGCCGAGGATGCGGCACTGGAGCCCGAGCCGCTGGACGACCTGGACTTCGACTTCTTCTCCGGCGCCGACGAGGTGGCCACCAAGCTCGACCTGGCTCGCGCCTACATCGACATGGGCGACCACCAGGGTGCCCGTGACATCCTCGACGAAGTGGTCAAGGACGGCGATGACAGCCAGCGCCAGGAAGCCAACGAGATGCTCTCGCGCCTGGTCTGAGGCGACGTTGCACCGCGCGGGGCAAGCCCATTCCCACAGAACACGTGGGAGCGGGCTTGCCCCGCGATCATTTCGGCCCCTGCACGGTTTGCCGGTATACTCCCGCCTTTCGTTTCAGCATCAGGTTTGCCGCTCTTGGACATCATCGACACCGCCGCCGCCGAATCGGCCGCCGAAGGCTACACCCGCATCGCCCTGGGCGTGGAATACAATGGCTCGCGCTACCGCGGCTGGCAGCGCCAGGCCAGCGGCGTGCCCAGTGTCCAGCAGGCCCTGGAGCAGGCGCTGTCGACGGTGGCCAACGAGCCGATCTCGGTGATCTGCGCCGGGCGTACCGATGCCGGCGTCCATGGTTGCGGGCAGATCGTGCATTTCGACACCCGCGCCGTGCGCGACGAGCGCGCCTGGACCCTGGGCACCAACTTCAACCTGCCCCACGACATCAGCGTGGTCTGGTCGGCGCCGATGCCTGCGCACTTTCATGCCCGCTTCAAGGCCACCGCGCGGCGCTATCGCTACGTCATCTACAACGATCCGATCCGCCCGGCCCACCTGGCCGAGGAAGTGACCTGGAACCATCGCCCGCTGGACGTCGAGCGCATGGCCGAGGCCGCGCAGTATCTGCTGGGCACCCATGATTTCAGCGCCTTCCGCGCCAGCCAGTGCCAGGCCAAGTCGCCGATCAAGCACATCCACCACCTGCGCGTGACCCGTCATGGGCGGATGATCGTGCTGGACGTGCGCGCCACCGCGTTCCTGCACCACATGGTGCGCAACATCGCCGGCGTGCTGATGACCATCGGCGCCGGCGAGCGTCCGGTGGAGTGGGCCCGCGAGGTGCTGGAGGGGCGCAACCGCCGTGACGGCGGAGTGACCGCGCACCCTTACGGCCTCTACCTGGTGCAGGTGGAGTATCCGCAGGAATACGCGCTGCCGCAGCGTTACATCGGCCCACACTTTCTTAGCGGTTACGAGGCGCTGGCAGACTGACGGGGCACGGGTCATTTGCTACCATCGACGCTTTCCCGATCACCCAAGGTTCGCCGTCCATGAGCAACGTTCGCAGCAAGATCTGCGGGATTACCCGTATCGAGGACGCCCTGGCCGCGGTCGAGGCCGGCGCCGACGCCCTCGGTTTTGTCTTCTATGCGAAAAGCCCTCGGGCAGTGGATGTGCGCCAGGCGCGGGCGATCATCGACGCGCTGCCGCCGTTCGTGACCACCGTGGGGTTGTTCGTCAACGCCTCGCGCTGCGAGCTCAACGAGATCCTCGAAGTGGTTTCCCTGGACCTGCTACAGTTCCACGGCGATGAGACCCCGGCCGATTGCGAGGGCTACCACCGCCCCTGGATCAAGGCCCTGCGGGTGCGCCCGGGGGATGACCTGGAGGCCGCCTGCCGCCACTACGCCGGCGCCCGCGGCATCCTGCTGGACGCCTATGTGCCGGGCGTGCCGGGGGGAACCGGCGAGGCCTTCGACTGGTCACTGATTCCGCAGCGCCTGAGCAAGCCGATCATCCTTGCCGGTGGCCTGTCGGCCGACAACGTGGCGGCGGCCATTCGCCAGGTGCGCCCGTACGCGGTGGATGTCAGCGGCGGCGTGGAGCAGGCCAAGGGCATCAAGGATGCTGCGAAGATCGAAGCCTTCATGCAGGCGGTGAAACACGCGTGAACGCGGATGTGACGGCTGGCCGCGCGCCATCGTCCATAGCTTTCGCAGCCCGGTGCTGCCAGGCCGCGCCAGAGCGCGGGGCATGCCGGGGAAGAATTGGAGGTGGGGCGGCCGTGGCCGGCCCATCGTCGCTTTACAGAAGAATTTGAGCTCAAGGGCAGGGCGGGGCCGCGCAGGTCTCCCTGGCCAATACTGGAGAAAGCAAGCATGAGCAACTGGTTGGTAGACAAACTGATCCCTTCGATCATGCGTTCCGAGGTGAAGAAGAGCTCGGTGCCGGAAGGGCTGTGGCACAAGTGCCCGTCCTGCGAAGCCGTGCTGTATCGCCCGGAGCTGGAAAAGACCCTCGACGTCTGCCCTAAGTGCAACCACCACATGCGTATCGGCGCCCGCGCGCGCATCGATATCTTCCTCGATCCAGAAGGCCGTGCCGAGCTGGGCGCCGACCTGGAGCCGGTCGACCGCCTGAAGTTCCGTGACGGCAAGAAGTACAAGGACCGCCTGACCGCCGCGCAGAAGCAGACCGGCGAGAAGGACGCGCTGATCTCCATGAGCGGCACCCTGATGGGCATGCCGATCGTGGTCAGCGCCTTCGAGTTCTCCTTCATGGGCGGCTCCATGGGTGCCATCGTTGGTGAGCGTTTCGTGCGCGCCGCCAACTACGCCCTGGAAAACCGTTGCCCGATGGTCTGCTTCTCCGCTTCCGGTGGCGCGCGCATGCAGGAAGCGCTGATCTCGCTGATGCAGATGGCCAAGACCTCCGCGGTGCTGGCGCGTCTGCGCGAAGAAGGCATTCCATTCATCTCGGTGCTGACCGACCCGGTCTACGGCGGCGTTTCCGCCAGCCTGGCGATGCTCGGCGACGTGATCGTCGGCGAGCCGAAGGCGCTGATCGGCTTCGCTGGTCCGCGGGTGATCGAGCAGACCGTGCGCGAGAAACTGCCCGAAGGCTTCCAGCGCAGCGAGTTCCTGCTGGAACACGGCGCCATCGATCTGATCATCTCCCGTGACGAGCTGCGTCCGCGCCTGGCGCGCCTGCTGGCGCAGATGACCGGCCAGCCGACCCCGGAAGCGGCCAAAGAGGTCGCCGCGGTCGCGTGATGAACCAGCGCAGCCTGGGCGACTGGCTCGCCTACCTCGAACAGTTGCACCCCTCGGCCATCGACATGGGCCTGGAGCGCTCGCAACAGGTGCTGGCGCGCCTGGGGCTGGGCAAGCTGGCGCCGCGGGTGGTGACGGTGACCGGTACCAACGGCAAGGGCTCGACCTGCGCTTTCGTGGCCGCGTTGCTGCGCGCCCAGGGGCTCAAGGTCGGGGTGTACAGTTCGCCGCACCTGCTGCGTTACAACGAGCGGGTGCTGATCGAAGGCCGCGAGGCCAGCGATGAGCGCCTGTGCGAAGCGTTCGCCGCGGTGGAAGCGGCGCGCGGCGAGATCTCGCTGACCTATTTCGAAATGGGCACCCTGGCGGCGTTCTGGCTGTTCAAGCACTGCGCGTTGGACGCGGTGGTGCTTGAGGTCGGCCTGGGTGGTCGGCTGGATGCAGTCAACCTGGTGGATGCCGACGTGTCGCTGGTCACCAGCATCGGCGTCGACCACGTTGACTACCTGGGTGATAGCCGCGAGTCGGTAGCCTACGAGAAGGCGGGGATCTTCCGTCAGGGCCTGCCTGCGCTGTGTGGCGACCTGGATCCGCCGCAGCCTTTGCTGGACAAGGTGCGCGAGCTGGATTGCCCGTTCTTCCTGCGCGGGCGTGATTTCGACCTGGATAGCAGCGTCGACCACTGGCATTGGCGTGGTCGCCAGCTCGACGGTTCGCCCGTTGAACTGCGCGACCTGCCGTTGCTCGACCTGCCTATGGAGAATGCCGCCCTGGCCTTGCAGGCCTTCCTGCTGACGGGCCTGCCGTGGGATAGCGGCAAGGTTCGCCAGGCCTTGCTGGACACCCGTATCACCGGTCGTCTCGACCGGCGCGAGCTGTTGCTGCAAGGCAAGCGCGTGGAGTTGCTGCTGGATGTCGGCCACAACCCGCACGCCGCTGAGTACCTTGCCCGCCGTCTGGCGGCGCGCCCGGTGAAGGGGCGGCGCCTGGCGGTGTTCGGCCTGTTGGCCGACAAGGACCTGGCCGGTGTGCTCGCGCCGCTGCGCGACCAGGTCGCCGACTGGGCGGTGGCGCCGCTGGACACGCCGCGTAGCCGCCCGGCCACGGAGCTGGCGGATGCCTTGACGAACCTGGGTGCGACAGTGAAGTCTTACGCCAGTGTCGCGGCTGCCCTCGAAGGGCAGTGCGCCCAGGCGACGGCGGATGACCAGGTTCTGCTGTTCGGTTCGTTTTTCTGCGTCGGCGAGGCCTTGGCCTGGCTCGAGCGGCAGGTCCCCGAGGATGGAGTAGATGGCAGTGCTGGATAAAGGGATGAAACAGCGCATGGTCGGTGCGCTGGTGCTGGTGGCGCTGGCGGTGATCTTCCTGCCGATGTTGTTCACCCGCGAGGACGAGCTGCGCCAGGTGCGAGTCGAGGCGCCGGAGGCGCCGGCCATGCCGAGTCTGCCCCAGGTGCAGGTGGAGCCGGTTCAGGTGCCGGAGCCTCAGCCGTTGCCGGAGCAGAACGCGCAGCCGCCGGTAGTGGTCGACGAGTCCACGGCGCCGGTGACGGCGCCGAGCCAGCCCATCGCGCCAGTCGCGACCGTGGCGCCACCTGTACAGCCCAAGCCGCAGACACCAGTGCCGACGCCGCCGGTCGCCAAGGTGGAGGCGCGTCCGGCGCCTGCACCGAGCGTTGCGCCTGCCGCCAAGCCGGCCGCGCCGTCGAAGATCGATGCCAACGGCCTGCCGGTGAGCTGGTCGATCCAGTTGGCCAGCCTGTCCAACCGGGCCGGTGCCGAGAATCTGCAGAAGACCCTGCGCAGCCAGGGCTACAACGCCTACATCCGTTCGGCGGACGGCATGAACCGGGTGTTCGTCGGGCCGCTGATCGAGCGCGCCGAGGCCGAGCGCCTGCGTGATGTGATCAGCCGCCAGCAAAACCTAAAGGGTATCGTGGTGCGCTTCCAGCCGGAGCGTGGCTGACGCACATCTCGGGAAATGCACATCCCCTTGTAGGAGCGGCCTTGTGTCGCGAAAGGGCTGCGCAGCAGTCCCGGCAATTTCTGCTTCGGCGCTGAAATCCTGGGGCTGCTCTGCAGCCCTTTCGCGACACAAGGCCGCTCCTACAGGTGCGCGCAGGATTTTGCAGCGTGGGATTGCCCCGCGAGGGCTTTTCTAGCACGCAAAGCTGTCCCCAGAGTCAGCCCGCAGCCCTTCAAACGCCTGACATTCCGCTTACTCCAAGCCCCTGGCTCTGGTAAAATGCGCCGCCTCTAACGTCGGCAGGCAACACCGTGGCATTTACCTGGGTTGATTGGGCGATCATCGCGATCGTCGTCATTTCATCACTGATCAGTCTCAAGCGTGGCTTCGTCAAGGAAGCCTTGTCCCTGCTCATCTGGATTGTCGCCGGTGCGGTGGCCTGGATGTTCGGCGGCTCGCTTGCGCAGTATCTTGAAAGCTATATCCAGATGCCTTCAGCGCGGGTCATTGCCGGCTGCGCCATTCTTTTCGTCGCCACGCTGCTGGTCGGGGCGATGCTCAATTTCCTCATCGGCGAACTGATCCGCGTGACCGGGTTGTCCGGCACTGATCGCTTCCTCGGCATGGCCTTCGGCGCCGCGCGCGGGGGCTTGCTGGTGGTGGTGGCGGTCGGGCTGCTGAGCCTGGGGCCGGTGCAACAGGATCCGTGGTGGCAGGAATCACGCCTGATACCACAATTTCTATTGGTAGCCGATTGGTCGAAGAACCTCATTCTCGGGTTCAGCGGCCAGTGGATGTCCAGTGGGGTCAGCGCACCCGTTGACCTTCCGTTCAAGGAGCAGTTGCTCGGGCCGACCAAGCCCTGAGCGCTCTTCACTCAAGTTTCATCAAAGTAGGGGTTGCGTCGCATGTGTGGCATCGTCGGTATCGTCGGTAAGTCGAACGTCAATCAGGCGCTGTATGACGCGCTTACGGTCCTCCAGCACCGCGGCCAGGATGCTGCCGGTATCGTGACCAGCCACGACGGCCGGTTGTTCCTGCGCAAGGATAACGGCCTGGTGCGCGACGTCTTCCAGCAGCGCCACATGCAGCGCCTGGTCGGCAGCATCGGCATCGGTCACGTGCGTTACCCGACCGCCGGCAGCTCCACTTCGGCCGAGGCCCAGCCGTTCTACGTCAACTCGCCCTACGGCATCACCCTGGCGCACAACGGCAACCTGACCAACGTCGAGCAGCTGGCCAAGGAGATCTACGAGTCCGACCTGCGCCACGTCAACACCAACTCCGACTCCGAAGTGCTGCTGAACGTGTTCGCCCACGAGCTGGCCGTGCGCGGTAAGCTGCAGCCGACCGAAGAAGACGTGTTCGCCGCGGTTTCCCACGTGCACAGCCGTTGCGTCGGTGGCTACGCGGTGGTGGCGATGATCACCGGCTACGGCATCGTCGGCTTCCGCGACCCCAACGGCATCCGCCCGGTGGTGTTCGGCCAGCGTCACACCGATGAAGGCGTCGAGTACATGATCGCCTCGGAAAGCGTGGCCCTGGACGTGCTCGGCTTCACCCTGATCCGCGACCTGGCGCCGGGCGAGGCGGTGTACATCACCGAAGGCGGCCAGATGTTCACCAAGCAGTGCGCCGAAAGCCCGAAACTGCAGCCGTGCATCTTCGAGCATGTCTACCTGGCCCGTCCGGACTCGATCATCGACGGCGTCTCGGTGTACAAGGCGCGCCTGCGCATGGGCGAGAAGCTGGCCGAGAAGATCCAGCGCGAGCGCCCGGACCACGACATCGACGTGGTCATCCCGATTCCCGACACCAGCCGCACCGCGGCGCTGGAGCTGGCCAACCACCTGGGCGTCAAGTTCCGCGAAGGCTTCGTCAAGAACCGCTACATCGGCCGTACCTTCATCATGCCCGGCCAGGCCGCGCGCAAGAAGTCGGTACGCCAGAAGCTCAACGCCATCGAGCTGGAATTCCGTGGCAAGAACGTGATGCTGGTGGACGACTCGATCGTGCGCGGCACCACCTGCAAGCAGATCATCCAGATGGCCCGCGAAGCCGGCGCCAAGAATGTCTACTTCTGCTCCGCGGCCCCCGCGGTGCGCTACCCCAACGTCTACGGCATCGACATGCCGAGCGCTCACGAATTGATCGCCCACAACCGTACCACCGAACAGGTGGCCGAGTTGATCGGCGCCGACTGGCTGATCTACCAGGACCTCCCGGACCTGATCGAATCGGTCGGTGGCGGCAAGATCAAGATCGAGCATTTCGATTGCGCGGTGTTCAACGGTGAGTATGTCACCGGCGATATCGACGAAGCCTACCTCGAGCGCATCGAGCAGGCCCGTAACGACCTGGCCAAGGTGAAGAACCAGGCGGTCAGCGCGATCATCGACCTGTACAACAACTGATTTGGGAGCGACGGCATGACCGATCAATGGGATGCCGGTCGACTGGACAGTGACCTCGAGGGTGTCGGTTTCGACACCCTGGCGGTGCGCGCCGGTCAGAACCGTACACCGGAGGCCGAGCACAGCGAAGCGCTGTTCCTGACCTCCAGCTATGTCTTTCGCACGGCCGCCGACGCCGCCGCGCGCTTTGCCGGCGAAACGCCGGGCAACGTCTACTCGCGCTACACCAACCCGACCGTGCGCGCCTTCGAGGAGCGCCTGGCGGCCATGGAGGGCGCCGAGCAGGCTGTGGCCACTTCCACCGGCATGGCGGCGATTCTCGCCGTGGTCATGTCGCTGTGCAGCGCTGGCGACCATGTGCTGGTATCGCAGAGCGTGTTCGGCTCGACCATCAGCCTGTTCGAGAAGTACTTCAAGCGTTTCGGCGTGCAGGTGGACTACGTGCCGCTGGTCGACCTGAACGGCTGGGAAAAGGCCATCAAGGCCAATACCAAGCTGCTGGTCGTCGAGTCGCCCTCCAACCCGCTGGCCGAGCTGGTGGACATCACCGCCCTGGCCGAGATCGCCCATGCCCGTGGCGCCATGCTGGTGGTGGACAACTGCTTCAGCACCCCGGCCTTGCAGCAGCCGCTCAAGCTCGGCGCCGACATCGTGTTCCACTCGGCCACCAAGTTCATCGACGGCCAGGGCCGTTGCATGGGCGGCGTGGTGGCCGGGCGCAGCGAGCAGATGAAGGAAGTGGTGGGCTTCCTGCGCACCGCCGGCCCGACCCTCAGCCCGTTCAACGCCTGGGTCTTCACCAAGGGGTTGGAGACTCTCAAGCTGCGCATGCGCGCCCACTGCGAGAGCGCCCAGGCGTTGGCCGAGTGGCTCGAGCAACAGGGCGGCATCGAGAAGGTCCACTACGCCGGCCTGCCGAGCCACCCGCAGCATGAACTGGCCAAGCGCCAGATGAGCGGCTTCGGCGCGGTGGTCAGCTTCGAGGTCAAGGGCGGCAAGGAAGGCGCCTGGCGCTTCATCGACGCCACCCGGGTGATCTCCATCACCACCAACCTCGGTGACAGCAAGACCACCATCGCCCACCCGGCCACCACCTCTCACGGCCGTCTGACGCCGCAGGAGCGTGAAGCGGCGGGTATCCGTGACAGCCT
The DNA here is from genome assembly GCF_057284075.1 of Pseudomonas sp. TE31087. NCBI lineage: Bacteria > Pseudomonadati > Pseudomonadota > Gammaproteobacteria > Pseudomonadales > Pseudomonadaceae > Pseudomonas > Pseudomonas sp. TE31087. The sequence goes on along the minus strand of NZ_JBXVNN010000001.1, from coordinate 2,546,915 downwards.
GGTGCGCGTGGCGGTCGGACTGGAAGACGTGGCCGACCTGCAAGCCGATCTGGCCCGCGGCCTGGCGGCGCTGTGATTGACTGGAAGGGTGGCGAACCCGGCCATAACGGCCGGGTGGCCCTGGTGACCGGTGCCGCCCGCGGCATCGGCCTGGGCATCGCCGCCTGGTTGATCTGCGAGGGCTGGCAGGTGGTGCTGAGCGATCTGGACCGCCCGCGCGGCACCAAGGTCGCCAAGGCCCTGGGCGACAATGCCTGGTTCATCACCATGGACGTGGCCGACGAGGCCCAGGTCAGTGCCGGGGTGTCCGAGGTGCTCGGGCAGTTCGGCCGGCTGGATGCGCTGGTGTGCAACGCGGCGATCGCCAATCCGCATAACCAGACCCTGGAAAGCCTGTCCCTGGCCCAATGGAACCGGGTGCTGGCGGTCAACCTCAATGGCCCGATGCTGCTGGCCAAGCATTGCGCACCTTATCTGCGCGCCCATGGTGGCGCGATCGTCAACCTGACCTCCACCCGCGCCCGGCAGTCCGAGCCGGACACCGAGGCCTATGCCGCCAGCAAGGGCGGCCTGGTCGCCTTGACCCACGCCCTGGCCATGAGCCTGGGGCCGGAGATCCGCGTCAATGCGGTGAGCCCGGGCTGGATCGATGCCCGTGACCCTTCGCAGCGGCGCGCCGATCCGCTGAGCGACGCCGACCATGCCCAGCATCCGGCTGGCAGGGTAGGGACGGTCGAGGATGTGGCGGCGCTGGTGGCGTGGTTGTTGTCGCGCCAGGCGGGGTTCGTCACCGGCCAAGAGTTCGTGGTCGATGGCGGGATGACCCGCAAGATGATCTACACCTGAGCTGTAACCTGTTGAGATGCAAGAGAAAGGGGCTTATAGCCGCTTTTTTTGTCGGTTGTGCCGGCCCTGTCGCGGGGCAAGCCCGCTCCCACGCTGTGGGTATCGGGTTGTGGGAGCGGGCTTGCCCCGCGATCAGGCTGCCCCAGCGGCTACCTTTTTTGCCCTTTTTGAAAAAAACTTCAATGGGGGTATTGACTTAGCATCGGTACCTGCGTAAATTTCGCGGCCTCAGCGAAGCAAACGCAACAAGCAACATCGCGGGGGTGATTAGCTCAGCCGGGAGAGCATCTGCCTTACAAGCAGAGGGTCGGCGGTTCGATCCCGTCATCACCCACCACTTCCTGAGACGTTCCTGGTTCAGTGGTTTCGAAAGAAACACGCTGACAGAGAGGAACAGGACGCAAGTCCAACTATGCGCGGCGGTAGTTCAGTCGGTTAGAATACCGGCCTGTCACGCCGGGGGTCGCGGGTTCGAGTCCCGTCCGCCGCGCCATTTTTCTCCAGATGGGTGCTTGCACCGGTCTGAGGCCGCAAGGCCAGATCCCAGTTTCAATCAGGCGCAAGCCTGAACGATACGCAGCGGTAGTTCAGTCGGTTAGAATACCGGCCTGTCACGCCGGGGGTCGCGGGTTCGAGTCCCGTCCGCTGCGCCATCTTCTGCCAAGAGCCCCATGAACGCTCAAGGCAAAACAGAAAGGGCGATTTCAAAGTCGCTTTTTTTGTGCCTGGCTTTCGCGCCACAGCGCTTGAAAGCTCAGATCCCAGTTTCAATCGGGTGCAAGCCCGAACGATACGCAGCGGTAGTTCAGTCGGTTAGAATACCGGCCTGTCACGCCGGGGGTCGCGGGTTCGAGTCCCGTCCGCTGCGCCATCTTCGCCTCGAGGTCCCTAGAACACCTCGAAGCTACGAAAAAGCGACCCTCGGGTCGCTTTTTTCGTTTCAGCGCCTTGCACAGACACGGGCAAGGATTTACACCAAGCTGACAGAGTCTTCACCGATCAATGGTTTCAGCCACTGATCGATGTGTTGCACAATACGCCCCATTCGTTTCTTCCCGGAATTGGCAATGTCTAGATCAACCGTCTATGGCGCGCTCGGGCTGGCCGTCGTGCTGGCGGGTGTGTCCGGCTGTTCCTCGAAAAAGGCCGCCGTCTACGAGCACGAGAACTTCGATGACTCGGGCACCTTCTCCCGCAGTTTCGCCACCAGCGAGGCGGGCTCCTGCGAGGCGGCGCGGCGCGCGCTGCTCAGCCAGGGCTACATCATCACCAGCAGCGACGCCAATCAGGTCGCCGGCAACAAGAGCTTCCAGCAGAACGCCGAGAACCACCTGCAGATCAGCTTCAACATCACCTGCGTGCCGGACATGAGCGACAAGCAGCGCTCGACCATGTTCGCCAACGCCCTGCAGGACCGCTACACCCTGAAGAAGTCCAACACTTCCGCCAGCCTTGGCGTGGGTGTACTGGGTTCGGTATCGATGCCGATCGGCTCCACCGACGATTCCATGGTCAAGGTCGCCAGCGAGACAGTCACTGCCGCGCAGTTCTATGACCGCTACTTCGCTTTGGTGGAAAGCTACCTGCCGAAGCAGAAGAAGCCGGAGAAAACCGAGGCCGCCGCCGAGCCGAAGGTTGAAAAACCGGCCGCCGACCTGGGCCTGCCGGAGCCTGCGCCCGCTGCCCTGGCGCCCGCGGCGCAGCCTGCCACGCCGGTCGCCGAGAGCGTGGCAGAGGCACCGGCCCCGGTACCGACTCCGGTTGCCGCCGCCCCTGCCGCTGCTCCCGCGCCTGTTGCCGCTCCAGCGGCTTCTGTACCGGCTAGCGAAGCCCCTGCGGCCCCGATTGTGGACGACAGCAAGGGCTCGCAGCCCATCGCGCCGCCCGTCGAGCCGGCACCGATCCAGGTGCAGCAGGAAGCACCGGCAGTGGAGCAGGCTCCCGCGCCACTCTGACACGTCGATAACTTCCCGGGCGCCTGCTACGTTTATCGTTCATAGGATTGTAATCATTCCGTCATTTCGCTGGCTTAGGTTGGCGCAATGACTGAAGAACGATGAATGAAGGGGCGTGAAGATGGACGATTACCAGGAAGAACTGCTCGAATTCCAGGCCTATGAACTGGACCTGCCGGAGCCGGCCGACGACGCCACCGAGCTTTAACCCACCTGTCGCTGATTGCGGCGAAACTCCCCGGGCGTCAGCCCCGTCCAGCGCTTGAATGCGCGCTGGAAGGCCTCGGCCGAGGCGAACCCCAACAGATAGGCGATCTCGCCGAAGGCCAGCTCCGTGTCGCGGATATAGGTCTCGGCCAGGTCGCGCCGCGTGTCGTTGAGCAGGTTGCGAAAGCGCGTGCCTTCCTCGGCGAGTTTGCGGCGCAAGGTCCAGGTCGGCAGTTGCAGGTGCCGCGCCACTTCTTCCAGATCCGGCTCGCGCCCACCGTTCAACAGCGGTCCCAGTAGGTGGGTGATGCGCTCGCCCAGGCTGCGCACGCGGGTGCGCTGGGCCAGTTCCGCCTCGCACAGCTGCAGCAGGTGCTGCCAGGTACTGGGGCAGTGCTGCGGGTTGGGCAGGGCCAGGGTGGCCTGGCTCAGGCGCAGCTGGTTGGCCGTGGCGCCGAAATGCACCGGGCCTGCGCACAGGCTTTGGTACTGCGCGGCGTAGGCGGGGGCGTCGAACTCGATTTCCAGGCGCTCGGCCTGCACCGGCCTGGCCGCCAGGGCGCCAAGCTGCGCCAGCCAGCCAGCGAGCAGCGAGTCGACCACGAAGCGGTTGTAGTCGTTGTAGGGGCTGATGGAATAGAACCGCAGCCAAGCGCCCTGGGCGTCTTCCTGAAAGCTCGACTGGCCCCGGTAGTTGGCGGCATACAGCGGCTCGAAACGCAGCAGGGTGCGGGCGGCATCGCCAAGGGTCGGGGCCTGGGCGGCGGCGACGCCGGCCAGGCCGGCCTGGGCCAGGCGGCTCAGGCGCCCCATGTGCAGGCCCAGCGCCGGCTCGGTGGACAAGGCGATCGCCGCGTGCCCCAGGTGCATGTAGCGCGGGATCGACAGCCGCGCACCCGGCTCGGCCAGGCGCCTGGTGTCGAGGCCATAGCGCAGCAGCAGTGGGTGCGGATCGTGGCCGAGTGCCGTCAGCGCCTCGGCCAGGGGCTGGACGAAGCCTACCGACAGCTCACCCAGGCGCACGCGGGGGCGGGGCATGGCGTCACAGCCACAGGTTGAGCAGGCGCGCGCCGTGGCTGTCGTTGCCGACCCACAGCGTGCCACCCTGGCTGGCAAAGCCCTGCCCATCGCTGCCCAGCTCCCAGAACTGACCACGCATGAACACGCTCATGCTCGGGGTGCCGGCGTTGGCGGCCAGCGGCAGTTGCTGCCAGGCGCGCTGTTCGCTCACTGCGCCGCGGCGCAGGGGCAGGTCGGCGGCCTGGGCCTGGTGGCGGTTGCCACGCCAGGGCGCCTGCCAGCTCTGCTTGCCACTGAGGAACACCGGGTTGGCAACCAGTTGCACCGATTGCGCGGCCAGTTGCCGGTAGTTGGCGGGGTACCAGCTGTCGCTGCCGATCAGCACGCCCAGGCGTCCGGCGGGAGTCTGCAGCACCTGCAGCGGATGCTGCTGGCCGTCGTGGATGTAGCGCCGGCTTTCGCTGTCGGGGTACTGCTGGTGCTGGGGTTGCCCGAGCACCGAACCGTCGCTGGCGAACACCAGGCTGCTGTTGTACAGCGGACCGTTGCCGGTGCGCAGCACGCCGTTCTCCACATAGGGCGCGGGCAGAATGATGGAGCCGGCGACCAGGGTGACGCCGAACTCCCGGGCCAGGTTGCCGAACACCTGCTGGTAGTCGGCGGCCATCTGCGCGGCCTTCATGCGCAGATGGGCGTCCGAGCGGCGATCATCGCCGCTGGCGGCCAGCATCGCCAGGCCGTAGCGCAGCGGGTTGCTCAGCTCCAGCCACTGCCATGCCTCGTTGCGCTGGGTGACCTGGTACAGCTCGCGCTTCTCGCCCCGGGCCCACAGCCAGGTGCCGATATGCTCCGGCAACACCACCACGGTGCGCGGGTTGACCAGGCCCTGGGCGCGGGCCTGTTCCAGGTAGGCCGAGAGCTTGCGGTGCAGGCGCGTGAGGTTCTGGTAGTCCCCCGGATACAGCAGCGGCTCGACCCCCAGCAGGTTGCCGTGCTCGCCCGGCACGCCCTGGTTGAGGGCCAGTTCGATGCGCAGGTCGGACAAGTAATGACCCTCCGGGCGCTGCAGGGTCCAGAAGCCGTAGCCGCAGAGGGCGGCAAGGGTGACCAGCGCCAGGGCGCCGGCTAGCAGTTTTCGCATGGAGCGGTCCAGCGTTGTGCAGAAGGAGTGCCCTAGGGTAGTCCTGCTGTGCAGCAGGATCAATAAGTTGTCAGTTTCGATCATTGAGCGGGTTCAAACGCCTGTTTAATGTCGTCCTCAGACAAACGACGGGTCCCGCTGCGCTGCTGTAGAGCGCTGGTAGAGGTGCCCGCATTCCGTGATCACGCCACCTGTGGAGTCCATCCATGGCTACCGACCGTTACCCGCACCTGCTGGCCCCTCTCGACCTGGGCTTCACCACCTTGCGCAACCGCACCCTGATGGGCTCGATGCACACCGGCCTCGAGGAGCGCCCGGGCGGCTTCGAGCGCATGGCTGCCTACTTTGCCGAGCGTGCCCGTGGCGGCGTCGGGCTGATGGTCACCGGTGGCATTGCGCCGAACGACGAAGGCGGCGTGTATTCGGGCGCGGCCAAGCTCAGCACCGAGGAAGAGGCCGACAAGCACCGGATCGTCACCGAGGCGGTGCATGCCGCCGGTGGCAAGATCTGCCTGCAGATCCTGCATGCCGGACGCTATGCCTACAGCCCGAAACAGGTGGCGCCCAGCGCCATCCAGGCGCCGATCAACCCGTTCAAGCCCAGGGAGCTGGACGAGGAGGGCATCGAGAAGCAGATCCGCGACTTCGTCACCTGCGCAAGCCTGGCCCAGCGCGCCGGCTACGACGGCGTCGAGATCATGGGTTCGGAAGGCTACTTCATCAACCAGTTCCTCGCCGCCCACACCAACCACCGCACCGATCGCTGGGGCGGCAGCTACGAGAACCGCATGCGCCTGGCGGTGGAGATCGTGAGCCGGGTGCGTGAAGCGGTGGGGCCGAACTTCATCATCATCTTCCGCCTGTCGATGCTTGACCTGGTCGAGGGTGGCAGCACCTGGGACGAGATCGAGCTGCTGGCCAAGGCCATCGAGCAGGCCGGCGCCACGCTGATCAACACCGGTATCGGCTGGCATGAGGCGCGCATCCCGACCATCGCCACCAAGGTGCCGCGCGCGGCGTTCAGCAAGGTCACCGCCAAGCTGCGTGGCGCGGTGAAGATCCCGCTGATCACCACCAACCGCATCAACACCCCGGAGGTGGCCGAGGCGGTGCTGGCCGAAGGCGATGCCGACATGGTCTCGATGGCCCGGCCGTTCCTGGCCGACCCGGATTTCGTCAACAAGGCCGCTGAAGGTCGTGGCGACGAGATCAACACTTGCATCGGCTGCAACCAGGCCTGCCTGGACCACACTTTCGGCGGCAAGCTGACCAGCTGCCTGGTCAACCCGCGAGCCTGCCATGAGACCGAACTCAACTACCTGCCGGTACTGGCGGTCAAGCGCATCGCGGTGGTCGGCGCTGGCCCTGCGGGCCTGGCAGCCGCGACCGTGGCCGCCGAACGCGGTCATGAAGTGACGTTGTTCGATGCCGCCGGTGAGATCGGTGGGCAGTTCAACGTGGCCAAGCGCGTGCCGGGCAAGGAGGAGTTCTACGAGACCCTGCGTTACTTCCGCAACAAGGTGAAGTCCACGGGTGTCGACCTGCGCCTGAATACCCGTGTCGATGTGGCCGCGCTGGTGGCCGGCGGGTTCGACGAGGTCATCCTGGCCACCGGCATCGCCCCGCGTACGCCGGCAATTCCTGGGATCGACAATGCCAAGGTGCTGAGCTACCTGGACGTGCTGCTGGAGCGCAAGCCGGTGGGCGAGCGGGTGGCGGTGATCGGTGCCGGTGGCATTGGTTTCGATGTGTCCGAGTATCTGGTGCACAAAGGCGTGGCCACCAGCCAGGACCGTGAGGCGTTCTGGAAGGAGTGGGGCATCGATACGCGTTTGCAGGCCCGTGGTGGTGTGGCCGGGGTCAAGGCCGAGCCTCATGCGCCGGCGCGCCAGGTGTACCTGTTGCAGCGCAAGAAAACCAAGGTCGGCGACGGCCTGGGCAAGACCACCGGCTGGATTCATCGCACGGGGCTGAAGAACAAGCAGGTGCAGATGCTCAACAGCGTCGAATACCTGAGCGTGGACGATGCTGGCCTGCATCTGCGGGTTGGCGAGGGCGAGCCGCAGTTGCTGGCGGTGGACAACATCGTAGTCTGCGCGGGGCAGGATCCGCTGCGTGAGTTGCATGATGGCCTTGTTGCGGCCGGGCAGTCGGTACACCTGATCGGAGGCGCTGATGTGGCGGCCGAGCTGGATGCCAAACGGGCGATTAACCAAGGGTCGAGGTTGGCGGCGGAACTGTGATTGTTTGAATCGTTGGTGAGCCAACTTCCACAGTTGAGGTGGTAATACACCTTTTCTGTGGAGGTTAGCTTGTCAGCGAGTGGTTGTAACTGAAGAAACATTGCCAGTAGTCTACACTTACTCCATGTCTGTTGATCTTGATCTTGCTTCTAAGTGCGCGATAGTTCAGGCAACGCCAATTGCGACTTCAGGAGGCCGAGCGGAGTTCTTGCGAAGGGAGGTGACGGGCATGGATGCCCGTCAAGCGCTGCGCCCCAGGATGGGGCGTTCAGCGCGGTCCTCCCGGGAGCAAGAACGGAGCGAGGGGACCCCGGAGCGAAGCGTAGGGGCCGGATGAATGGAGCGAGGATTTTTTGGTGACTTTTTGATCCTTCAAAAAGTTACCCGCCGTAAGGGCGGAAAGGTGACTATGCGTCACCATCGCAAATGAATGCGCATATAACTTTCAAAACACATGACTCTAAAAGTCAAAGTCAAAGTCAAATGCGATCGGCGTGGGTTTTAACAGGTGTAAGCGCATTCATTTGCTATAATGACGCATAGTCACCTTTTCGCCCTTACGGCGAGTCACTTTTTGTCAAACGCGACAAAAAGTAACCAAAAAACGCTGCGCTCCATTCATCCGGCCCTCCGCTACGCTCCGGGTTCCCTCACTCCGGCCTTGCTCCCGGGAGGACCGCGCTGCAGGGCCCATCCTGGGCCCCAGCGCTTGACGGGCATCCATGCCCGTCACCTCCCTCCGCAAGGCCTGCGTTCGGCCTCCTGAAGTCGCGAAAGTACGGGCGGCGCCTGGACTGACGCAGCTGTCGCTAGCGAGGTATGAGGATAGACTCCTGATCGGCAACGGCAACGGCAACGGCAACGGCAACGGCAACGGCAACGGCAACGGCAACGGCAACGAGCAGCACGTCTGCATCTGCGTGATCAGATAAACTGCCTTCATGTCTGATTTTTCTCTCCCCAAAGCCCCTCTGCAACGCCTGGACCTGCCTTGGTTGCGCCACGCGGGAATCGAAGCCGCGGTCCTGCGTCTGGACCTGATCGACCCGCTGATCAGCGGCAACAAATGGTTCAAGCTGCGTCATTACCTGATCCAGGCCCGCAAGGCCAATGCCCCGGGCCTGATCAGCCTGGGCGGCAACCATTCCAACCATCTCCACGCCCTGGCGGCCGCCGGCAAGCGCTTCGGCTTCGCCACCGCCGGCCTGCTGCGTGGCCACCCCCAGGAAACACCGACGGTGCTAGACCTGCGAGCCCTGGGCATGGAACTGCACTGGCTCGGTTTCGGCGGCTACCGCGCCCGCCATGAGCCCGGTTTCTGGCAGCCCTGGCAGGCCCGGTACCCAGGTTGGCACTGTATCCCCGAAGGCGGTGGCGGCCTGGCCGGTGCCCAGGGCTGCGGGTTGATCGCCGCGCAATGCCGGGCGCAACTGGCAACGCTCGGCTGGACCGACTACGACGCCTGGTGGCTGGCGGCGGGAACCGGCACGACCCTGGCGGGCCTGGTGCTGGAGGAGGCGGGCAGGCATGTGGTCCATGGTGCCCTGGCCGTGCCCCTGGACCACGGCGTGCCGGAAACCGTCGCAACATTGGCGGGCGTGCAGGGCTACCAGCTGCACGACGCCAGCCGTGGCGGTTTTGCCCGTATCGACGACGCGCTGCTGACGTTCATCGCCGACACCGAACGGCAAACCGGCATGCCGCTGGAGGCGCTCTACACCGGCAAGGCCCTGCTGGCCCTGCGCGACCAGGTCGAGGCCGGGCGTTTCGCCCCCGGCACCCGCCTGGTGTTCCTGCATACCGGAGGCCTGCAGGGACGACGCGGTTACTTGTAGGGCAGCATGCGCAGCAGCGTGTTGTCGCGCCGCACGTAGTGGTGATAGAGCCCGGCCAGCGCGTGCAGGCCGATCAGCCAGTAGCCCCAACTGCCGATGCGCTCGTGCCAGCCCTTGATGAACTTGCTCAGGTCCGGATCGGGGGCGACGATCGCCGGCAGCTCCAGGCCATAGAACGGGATCGGCTTGTCGGCGGCGCTGAGAATCGCCCAACCGGCCAGCGGCAGGCCGATCATCATCAGGTACAGCAGCAGGTGCACCAGGTGCGACAGGCCCGTCTGCCAGGCCGGTGGCCTGGGCACGATCGGCGGGGTGGGGCGCGACAGGCGCAGGGCCAGGCGCAGCCAGACCAGCACGAACACGGTCAGCCCGAGCATGAAGTGCAGGTCTTTCATCAGGTCGCGTTCGGCGCTGCCCTTGGGGAACAGGCCGCGCAGTTCGATGCAGGCGTAGACGGCGGCCAGCAGCACCAGCATCAGCCAGTGCAGGGCGATCGACAGCCGCGCGTAATGGGCCGCGGGAGTGGATGAAACCATGGTGGGTCCTCGTCATCAGGTCGGAAAGGGCGCTCTTGCTGGCGCCTGGCTGTCATCGTAAGGGTACGGTGTAAAAATTGTGTTGATATGGGCAGGCAAGAACGTCTCGTGCTACTCAGTCATCACCTCGTAAGGTGCGGCCAGCTGTCTGCCACCAGGAACACCCGCTCGGCTTCCTGCCAGGCGCTGTCTTCAGCCTCTTCAAGCCTGACCAGCAACTGCGCCGGGGCCACCTCATCCAGTCCTCGCAACCAGCTGTCGAACTGCTCAACCGCCCAACAACTGCCTGCTTCGACCCGCGCTGGCGCGAGCCACCCATGCCGGGGCAACGGCTGCCAGCGTCCGGGCGGGCAGGTCGCGAGGTAATCCGCCCAATCCCGCCGATGCAGCCAGCGCCCACGCAAATGCGCCGGATGAGCGCCGACAGGCGCCTCGGCATGCCCGGGCCAGGGATAGAACAGATAGCCGCCGAGCCACAGGTGGGCCTCGACCTCGGCGATTCCCAGCCCGTCCAGCGCGGCACGGCTATGGGGCTGGCCGGAAATCGTCAGTTGATGCCCGGCCAGGTGCGCCAGCTTGGTCCCGAGGCGGTCGTGGCAACCGGGGCCGAGCCAGTGCGCCGGGTCCTGCCCATCGCCGGCAGGCGGGCCGAGGTAGAGCTTGATGGCCAGCTCCAGGTGATGATCGCCGTCACGGTCGCGTAGCAACAGGTCGAGCTCGCCCAGGGTATGCCCGCCGTCACGGATCGCCAGGTTGGCCGCCAGCAGCTCGATGCCCGGCGCCTGCTGCAGGGCGAACTGCCACAGGCTTTCGTAGTACAGGCCCAGCCGCCGACTGTTCAGGCGTGCCAGCCAGCTCAGCAGCGGCCTGGGCGCCTGGTCGAGCGCCGCGAGCCAGTGGCCCAGGCGCTGCGGATCATCGGCCCAGGCGCTGCCCTGCAGCGGGTGGCGCTGGGGGCAGCCGGCCTGCGCCAGCAGCGGGGGCGACAGCAGCGCCCAGGCCAGGTCGCGCACGGCAGGGTGGCGCAGCTGGCGGGGCAGGGACTCGAGGTCGGCGAAGGGCATCATCCTGCGAGCATAGCCGGTTTGCCGCTGGCCGGTCCTTTCGCCCATAATCCCGGCATTGTCACCCCGCCGCAGAGCCTTGCAGGAGCACCATGGAGCAATTTCGCAATATCGGTATCATCGGACGCCTTGGCAGCTCCCAGGTGCTCGACACCATTCGCCGACTGAAAAAATTCCTCCTCGAGCGCCACCTGCACGTGATCCTCGAGGACACCATCGCCGAAGTCCTGCCCGGCCACGGCCTGCAGACCTCCACGCGCAAGCTGCTGGGCGAGGTCTGCGACCTGGTCATCGTGGTCGGCGGCGACGGCAGCCTGCTTGGCGCCGCCCGCGCCCTGGCCCGGCACAACATCCCGGTACTGGGGATCAACCGCGGCAACCTGGGCTTTCTGACCGACATCCGCCCCGATGAACTGGAAGAGAAAGTCGCCGAGGTGCTCGACGGCCACTACCTGGTGGAGAACCGCTTCCTGCTGCAAGCCGAGGTACGCCGCCACCACGAGGCCATCGGCCAGGGCGATGCGCTCAACGATGTGGTGCTGCACCCGGGCAAGTCGACGCGGATGATCGAGTTCGAGATCTACATCGACGGCCAGTTCGTCTGCAGCCAGAAGGCCGATGGCCTGATCGTCGCCACCCCGACCGGCTCCACCGCCTATGCGTTGTCAGCCGGCGGCCCGATCATGCACCCCAAGCTCGACGCCATCGTCATCGTGCCGATGTACCCGCACACGCTGTCGGGCCGGCCGATCGTGGTGGACGGCAACAGCGAGCTGAAGATCGTCGTGTCCAAGGACCTGCAGATCTACCCGCAGGTCTCCTGTGACGGCCAGAACCACTTCACCTGCGCCCCCGGCGACACCATCACGGTGAGCAAGAAACCGCAGAAGCTGCGCTTGATCCATCCGCTGGACCACAACTACTACGAGGTCTGCCGCACCAAGCTCGGCTGGGGCAGCCGCCTGGGCGGCAGGGACGACTGATGCTCGATCCGGCGCGCAGTTTCGACATCATCGGTGACGTGCATGGTTGTGCGCTCACCCTCGAACGCCTGCTCGACGCGCTCGGCTACAAGCGGGTCGGCGGGGTCTGGCGCCACCCGCGGCGCCAGGCGCTGTTCCTCGGCGATATCGTCGACCGCGGCCCGCGCATCCGCGAGGCGCTGCACATCGTCCACGATATGGTCGAGGCGGGCCAGGCCTTCTGCATCATGGGCAACCATGAGTACAACGCCCTGGGTTGGGTTACCCCGGCACTGCCCGGCAGCGGCAAGGCTTTCGTGCGCGAGCACACCCCGCGCCATGCCCGGCTGATCGACGAGACCCTCACCCAGTTCGCCCAGCATCCTGGCGACTGGCACGATTTCATCCAGTGGTTCTATGAGCTGCCGTTGTTCGTCGACGCCGGGCGCTTTCGCCTGGTGCACGCCTGCTGGGACCCGCGGCTGATCGAGCCGCTGCGCCAGCAGTACCCCACGGGGCGTATCGACGAGCACTTCGTGCAGGCGTCGGCGGTGTCCGGCAGTTTCGCCGCCACGGTGTGCAACCGCCTGCTGCGCGGCACCGACATGCGCCTGCCGGACGGCCTGACGCTGACCGGCGGCGACGGCCTGACCCGCGCCTTCTTCCGCACCAAGTTCTGGGAGGAAGACCCGCAGACCTACGGCGACATCGTCTTCCAGCCCGACGCGCTGCCCGACGAGGTGGCCCGCACTCCCCTCAGCCACAGCCAGAAGAACGCCCTGCTGCGCTACGACGAGGAGGAGCCGCTGCTGTTCGTCGGCCACTACTGGCGCAGCGGGCGCCCGGCACCGATTCGCGCCAACCTGGCGTGCCTGGACTACAGCGCCGTGCTCTACGGCAAGCTGGCGGCCTACCGGCTGGACGACGAAACCCGCATCGACCCGCACAAGTTCGTCTGGGTCGACGTCGACCGACCGCAGGCCAGCCAATGAACGTGATCGAAGTACTGCGCCTGCCGCTGGCGGTCGATCTCGGTGGTTTCGTTGCCTTGCTGCGCCGCCTGCAGGTGCCGCACCGGGTGGTGGAGGAGGGCGAGGAGCAGGTGCTGTGGGCGCCGCCGGCCATGGCCGGGGATGTGCTCGAGCTGTACCGGCGTTTCCCTGACGGCAATGCCGATCTGCAAGCCTTGCCCGAACCTGTGGAAGGCGGCCCGACGAATGCCCCGGCGCCGCCTTCGCTGAAGGATCAGGCCCTGGCCTGCAAGGTCACTGCCGCGGTGCTGATCCTGAGCCTGGTGGTCGCCGGGGTAACCGGCCTGGGCGACAACCTGTCGACCATCGGCTGGTTCACCTTCCTGTCGTTCAAGGTGCAGGGCGACTACCTGTACTTCACGCCGTTGCTCCAGGGCCTGGCCGAAGGCCAATGGTGGCGCCTGGTGTCGCCGATGCTACTGCACTTCGGCGTGTTGCACCTGGCGATGAACGGCCTGTGGTACTGGGAACTGGGCAAGCGCATCGAGTTGCGCCAGGGGCCGTGGATGCTGCTGGGGCTGACCTTGCTGTTCAGCCTGGTATCCAACCTGGCCCAGCATTTCACCAGCGGCCCGAGTTTGTTCGGTGGCCTGTCCGGGGTGCTCTACGGCTTGCTCGGGCATGTCTGGCTGTACCAGTGGCTGGCGCCCAATCCGCAGTTCAACCTGCCCAAGGGCGTGCTGGTGATGATGCTGATCTGGCTGGTGATCTGCCTGAGCGGCGTGGTTGGCCAACTGGGCTTCGGCCAGATCGCCAACGCCGCCCATGTCGGCGGGTTGCTCATCGGATGCCTGACCGGCCTCTTGGGCGGATGGCTTGCCAGGCGTAGACTGTCCGCCTGACTGAGGAGACACCATGTCCACGTTCGCGCAAATGATCGAAAACATCACCCCCGAGATCTACGAGAGCCTGAAGACGGCCGTGGAAATCGGCAAATGGTCCGACGGCCGCAAGCTGACCGCCGAGCAGAAGGAACTGTCGCTGCAGGCAGTGATCGCCTGGGAGATGAAGAACCTCCCCGAAGAGCAGCGCACTGGCTACATGGGCCCGCAGGAATGCGCCTCGAAGTCGGCGCCGATCGCCAACATCCTGTTCAAGTCGGACTCGGTACATTGATCGAACTCGCTCGTGGCTCTTTGAGCAAGATGGCAGTGCGCCTGGACGCACCGGTCGTTCAATACAGTTTCCGCCTGGATGACGCCGAGGTGCCGGTCAACCCGCTGATCGGCCAGTCGATCCGCCTGGAGTACCTCGGCGCGATCCACTGCACCCACTGCGGCAAGCGCACCAAGACCAGCTTCAGCCAGGGGTACTGCTACCCGTGCATGACCAAGCTGGCCCAGTGCGATGTGTGCATCATGGCCCCGGAGAAATGCCACTACGACGCCGGCACCTGCCGCGAGCCTTCGTGGGGCGAGCAGTTCTGCATGACCGACCACGTGGTGTACCTGGCCAACTCGTCGGGCATCAAGGTCGGTATCACCCGTGCCACCCAGCTGCCCACCCGCTGGCTCGACCAGGGCGCCAGCCAGGCGCTGCCGATCATGCGCGTGGCCACCCGCCAGCAATCCGGGCTGGTCGAGGACGTGCTGCGCAGCCAGGTGCCGGACCGCACCAACTGGCGCGCGCTGCTCAAGGGCGACGCCGAGGTGCTCGACCTGCCGGCCATCCGCGAACAGATCTTCGACGCCTGCGCCGACGGCATCCGCGCCCTGCAGGAACGCTTCGGGTTGCAGGCCATCCAGCCGCTGCCCGACGCCGAGGTGGTGCAGATGCGCTACCCGGTCGAGGCCTACCCGAAAAAGATCGTCAGCTTCAACCTCGACAAGGACCCGGTCGTGGAAGGCACACTGTTGGGCATCAAGGGCCAGTACCTGATCTTCGACACCGGCGTGATCAACATTCGCAAGTACACGGCCTACCAGCTGGCCGTGCTCCAGTAAAAGGATCGTCACCATGCGTACCGAACAACCGCAAGTGATCTACCTCAAGGACTATCAGGCCCCCGAGTACCTGATCGACGAGACCCACCTGACCTTCGAACTGTTCGAGGACCACAGCCTGGTCCATGCGCAGCTGGTCATGCGCCGCAACCCCGAGCGCGGCGCCGGCCTGCCGCCGCTGGTGCTCGATGGCCAGCACCTGGAGCTGCTGAGCGTGCAGCTGGACGACCAGGCGCTGGGCGCCGACGACTACCAGCTCGACGACGACAGCCTCACCGTGCAGCCGAAGGGCGAGCGCTTCACCCTGGACACCAGCGTGAAGATCCACCCGGAAAGCAATACCGCGCTGGAAGGCCTGTACAAGTCCGGCAAGATGTTCTGCACCCAGTGCGAGGCCGAGGGCTTCCGCAAGATCACCTACTACCTCGACCGCCCGGACGTGATGAGCATCTTCACCACCACGGTGATCGCCGAGCAGCATCGCTATCCGGTGCTGTTGTCCAACGGCAACCCGGTCGGCAGCGGTCCGGGTGATGACGGCCGCCACTGGGCGACCTGGGAAGACCCGTTCAAGAAGCCGGCCTACCTGTTCGCCTTGGTGGCCGGTGACCTCTGGTGCAAGGAAGACACGTTCGTTCGCCAGTCAGGCCGTGATGTAACCCTGCGCATCTATGTCGAGCCGGAAAACCTCGACAAGTGCGACCACGCCATGGTCAGCCTGAAGAAGTCGATGCGCTGGGACGAGGAAGTCTACGGTCGCGAGTACGACCTGGACATCTTCATGATCGTCGCGGTCAACGACTTCAACATGGGCGCCATGGAAAACAAGGGCCTGAACATCTTCAACTCCAGCTGTGTACTGGCCCGCGCCGAGACCGCCACCGACGCCGCCCACCAGCGGGTCGAGGGGGTGGTCGCCCACGAGTACTTCCACAACTGGTCGGGCAACCGCGTGACCTGCCGCGACTGGTTCCAGCTGTCGCTCAAGGAAGGCTTCACGGTGTATCGCGACGCCGAGTTCAGCGCCGACATGAACTCGCGCACGGTCAAGCGCATCGAGGATGTCGCCTACCTGCGCACCCACCAGTTCGCCGAGGATGCCGGCCCCATGGCCCACCCGGTGCGCCCGGCGAGCTTCATCGAGATCTCCAACTTCTACACCCTGACCGTGTACGAGAAGGGCGCCGAGGTCGTGGGCATGGTCCACACCCTGCTGGGCGCCGAGGGCTTCCGCAAGGGCAGCGACCTGTACTTCGAGCGTCACGACGGCCAGGCGGTGACCACCGACGACTTCATCAAGGCCATGGAAGACGCCAACGGCGTCGACCTGACCCAGTTCAAGCGCTGGTACAGTCAGGCCGGCACGCCGCGCCTGGAGGTCAGCGAGGCCTATGACGGCGCCGCGCAGACCTACAGCCTGACCTTCCGCCAGAGCTGCCCGCAGACCCCGGACAAGGTCGAGAAGCTGCCGTTCGTGATCCCGGTGGCCCTGGGCCTGCTGGACGCCGAAGGCAACGACCTGCCGCTGCGCCTGGTGGGCGAGGCGCAGGCCGGCGGCAGCAGCCGTGTGCTGTCGGTGACCGAGGCCGAGCAGACCTTCACCTTCGAGGGGATCAAGGCTAAACCGCTGCCGTCGCTGCTGCGCGGCTTCAGCGCGCCGGTCAAGCTGAGCTTCCCGTACGACCGCGACCAGCTGATGTTCCTCATGCAGCATGACAGCGACGGCTTCAACCGCTGGGAAGCGGGGCAGCAGTTGTCGGTGCAGGTACTGCAGGAACTGATTGGCCAGCACCAGCGTGGTGAAGCGCTCAAGCTCGACCAGCGTCTGATCACCGCCCTGGGCACCGTGCTGGGCAACGAAGCGCTGGACCCGGCCATGGTCGCCGAGATGCTTTCGCTGCCGGGCGAGGCGTACCTCACCGAGATCAGCCAGGTGGCCGATGTCGATGCGATCCACGCCGCCCGCGAGTTCGCCCGCCAGCAGATCGCCGAGCAGCTGTTCGACGCCCTGTGGGCGCGCTACCAGGCCAACCGCGAGGTGTCGCGCAAGACGGCCTATGTGGCCTCGGCCGAGCACTTCGCACGTCGCAGCCTGCAGAATATTGCCCTGTCCTACCTGATGCTCAGTGGTAAGCCGCAGGTACTGGAGGCGACCCTGGAGCAGTTCGACCAGTGCGACAACATGACCGAGCGCCTCACCGCCCTGGCGGTGCTGGTCAACTCGCCGTTCGAGCCCGAGCGGGCCAAGGCGCTGGAGGCCTTCGCCGAGCACTTCAAGGACAACCCGCTGGTCATGGATCAGTGGTTCAGCGTACAGGCGGCAAGCACCTTGCCGGGCGGCCTGGCGCGGGTCCAGGCGTTGATGGAGCACCCGGCCTTCACCCTGAAGAACCCGAACAAGGTGCGGGCGCTGGTTGGCGCCTTCGCCGGGCAGAACCTGGTCAATTTCCACGCCGCAGATGGTTCGGGGTACCGCTTCCTGGCGGACCTGGTGATCGAGCTCAACGCGCTGAATCCGCAGATCGCCTCGCGCCAGCTCGCACCGCTGACCCGCTGGCGCAAGTACGACGACAAGCGCCAGGCGTTGATGAAGGGCGAGCTGGAGCGGATTCTCGCGTCCGGGGCGCTGTCCAGCGATGTGTATGAGGTGGTGAGCAAGAGTCTCGCTTGAGACCCCTGGGGCCGCGCAGCGGCCCCAATTGTTCTTGTGGTTAACAAAACATAACGTCCCGCTCGTTGTGTTCCGCCGAACAACCCCGATACGATGACCCGAAGCTATTCCAGGGCTCTGGAACAGGGTTTTCGCAGTACCTGGCAATAGATTGACCCACCACAAGAACACAACAGGGGGCAGTCATGAGAGAGCGGGCAAGGGCACGCTACAGCCTGGCGGCCAGCGCGATGCTGGCGCTGACGCTGAGTATCGGGGCCGGGCAAGTCCTGGCGGCGGTGGCCGCCGAGGAATACTCGGTAGAGTCGGCCAAGGCCAGCCAGAGCCTGTTGATCGGCGCCACCCACGCCGGGCAACGCCTGGTGGTGGTCGGCGACCGCGGCCACATTCTGTTCTCCGACGACCAGGGCCAGACCTGGACCCAGGCCCGGGTCCCCACCCGGCAACTGCTCACTGCGGTGTTCTTCCTTGACGACAAGCGCGGCTGGGCCGTCGGCCACGACGCGCAGATCCTCGCCAGCAGCGACGGCGGCGCGACCTGGAGCAAGCAGTTCGAAGACCTGTCCCGCGAAGCCCCCTTGCTCGATGTGCGCTTCCTCGACCCGCAGCACGGCTTCGCCGTGGGCGCCTACGGTGCCCTGCTGGAAACCCTCGATGGCGGCCAGCACTGGCAGGACGTCGCCGAGCGCCTGGACAACCCCGAGCAGTTGCACCTCAACGCCATCACCCTGGTGAAGGACGCCGGCCTGTTCATCGTCGGCGAGCAGGGCGGCATGTTCCGCTCCAGCGACGCCGGCCAGAGCTGGACCAAGGTCCAGGGGCCCTACGAGGGCTCGCTGTTCGGCGTGATCGGCACCGCCCAGCCCAACACCCTGCTGGCCTACGGCCTGCGCGGCAACCTGTTCCGCTCCACTGATTTCGGCGACAGCTGGCAGCCGATCGAGCTCAAGGCCGAACGCGGCCCGCTCGAATTCGGCCTGGCAAGCGCTACGCTTCTCGAAGACGGCAGCCTGGTGCTGGTCGGCAACGGCGGCAGCGTACTGCGCAGCCATGATGACGGGCAGACCTTCAGCGTGCGCAACCGCGCCGACCGCATCGCCCTGTCGGGCGTCAGCGGCCTGGGCGGCGGCGGCCTGCTGCTGGTAGGGCAAGGGGGCGTGCACCTGGCCTCGGCCGACGGCACCCAGGAGGCGCGTCCATGACCAGCCGGGAGAGCTTCGACATGCAGCACAAGGACAAGGCCACCCTGCTGGAACGCCTGATCTTCAACAACCGCCCCATCGTCATCGCCATCTGCGTGCTGGTGAGCATCTTCCTGTTCTGGCAGGCCACGCAGATCCGCCCCTCCACCAGCTTCGAGAAGATGATCCCGCTGCAGCATCCGTTCATCGAGCAGATGCTCGAGCACCGTAACGACCTGGCCAACCTCGGCAACACCGTGCGTGTGTCGGTGGAGTCGACCAAGGGTGACATCTTCGACAAGGACTACATGGAGACCCTGCGCCAGATCCATGACGAAGTCTTCTACATCCCCGGCGTCGACCGTGCCGGCCTGAAGTCGCTGTGGAGCCCCAGCGTGCGCTGGAGCGAGGTCACCGAGGAAGGCTTCTCCGGCGGCGAGGTGATCCCCAACACCTACAACGGCTCCCAGGACAGCCTCGACACCTTGCGCGACAACGTGCTCAAGTCCGGCCAGGTCGGGCGCCTGGTGGCCAACAACTTCAAGTCCAGCATCATCGACATTCCGCTGTTGGAGAGCCACCCCGATCCGCAGGATCCGGGCAAGCAGGTCAAGCTCGACTACCAGCAGTTCTCGCATCAGCTGGAAGAGAAGATCCGCGACAAGTTCCAGGCACAGAACCCCAATGTGAAGATCCACATCGTCGGCTTTGCCAAGAAGGTCGGCGACCTGATCGACGGCCTGGTGATGGTGGCGATGTTCTTCGGCGTGGCGCTGGTGATCACCTGGGCGCTGCTGTACTGGTTCACCTGGTGCATCCGCAGCACCATCGCCGTGCTCATCACCACCCTGGTGGCGGTGGTCTGGCAGCTGGGGCTGATGCATGCGGTGGGCTTCGGCCTGGACCCGTACTCGATGCTGGTGCCGTTCCTGATCTTCGCCATCGGCATCTCCCACGGGGTGCAGAAGATCAACGGCATCGCCCTGCAGTCCAGCGACGCCGACAACGCCCTGACCGCGGCGCGGCGCACCTTCCGCCAGCTGTTCCTGCCGGGGATGATCGCCATTCTCGCCGACGCCGTGGGCTTCATCACCCTGCTGATCATCGACATCGGGGTGATCCGCGAGCTGGCCATCGGCGCCTCGATCGGCGTGGCGGTGATCGTCTTCACCAACCTGATCCTGTTGCCAGTGGCGATCAGCTACGTCGGCATCAGCCAGAAGGCCATCGCCCGCAGCAAGAAGGACGCCACCCGCGAGCACCCGTTCTGGCGCCTGCTGTCCAACTTCGCCAGCGCCAAGGTGGCGCCGGTGTCGGTGGTGCTGGCGCTGCTGGCCTTCGCCGGCGGCCTCTGGTACAGCCAGAACCTGAAGATCGGCGACCTTGACCAGGGCGCGCCGGAGCTGCGCCCGGACTCGCGCTACAACCAGGACAACAGCTTCATCATCAGCAACTACTCGACCAGTTCCGATGTGCTGGTGATCATGGTCAAGACCCCGGCCGAGAGCTGCTCGATCCACTCGACCATGGCGCCGATCGACGAGTTGATGTGGACCATGGACAACACCCCGGGGGTGCAGTCGACCATTTCCCTGGTGACCGTGTCGAAACAGGTCATCAAGGGCATGAACGAGGGCAGCCTGAAATGGGAAACCCTGTCGCGCAACCCGGACATCCTCAACAACTCCATCGCCCGCGCCGATGGCCTGTACAACGCCGACTGCTCGCTGGCGCCGGTGCTGGTGTTCCTCAACGACCACAAGGCCGAGACCCTGGAGCGGGTCACCGCCGCGGCCAAGGCCTTTGCCGACAGCCACAACAAGGACGGCCTGCAGTTCCTCCTGGCGGCGGGTAACGCCGGCATCGAGGCGGCCACCAACGAAGTGATCAAGTCGGCCGAGCTGACCATCCTCATCCTGGTCTACATCTGCGTGGCGGTGATGTGCATGATCACCTTCCGCTCCTTCGCCGCGACGCTGTGCATCGTCCTGCCGCTGGTGCTGACCTCGGTGCTGGGCAACGCGCTGATGGCGTTCATGGGCATCGGCGTGAAGGTCGCCACGCTGCCGGTGGTGGCGCTGGGCGTGGGCATTGGCGTGGACTACGGCATCTACATCTACAGCCGCCTGGAGAGCTTCCTGCGCGCCGGCCTGCCGTTGCAGGAGGCCTACTACGAAACCCTGCGCTCCACCGGCAAGGCAGTGCTGTTCACCGGCCTGTGCCTGGCCATCGGCGTGTGCACCTGGATCTTCTCGGCCATCAAGTTCCAGGCCGACATGGGCCTGATGCTGACCTTCATGCTGTTGTGGAACATGTTCGGCGCCCTGTGGCTGCTGCCGGCGCTGGCGCGGTTCCTGATCAAGCCAGAGAAGCTGGCGGGCAAGGAGGGCGGGTCGATCTTCGCTCACTGACCGAGGCCCGATCGCGGGGCAAGCCCGCTCCCACGACCTACCTGGCGTGGGAGCGGGCTTGCCCCGCGATGCGTATAATGGTGGCCATTTTTCTCAATCGGTGCCTCCATGACCACCCTCGCCACCGCCCTCGCATCCTGCGACATGCTCCTGATCGACGGCCTGCACGCCTTCGACTTCACCTTCGACGCATCCGGCCTAACCATCGAGTGCATGGACGGCCGCCAGCTGCGTCGCTGGACCTTCAACCCCGAGCAGATCACCGCCGCCACCGGCGCGGGCGATGACTGGAGCCTGGTCAGTGACAAAGGCGAGCATCGTCTAGTCTGTATGAGTGCTTTTCGTGCCCCGGATGAAGAAGACGATGAACAGGAAATGGACACGCCTGCTGACCGCTAGCCTCATGGCTTTGTCAGTCAATGCCCAGGCCGCCACGTTGCTGGTGGGCAGCTACACCGACAACGGCAGCGAAGGGCTCTACCGCTACGATTTTGACTCCCGCACGGGCCAGATCGACGCCAAGCCCCGGCAGGTGGTCAAGAGCGTCAGCCCCTCGTGGCTGGTGCTGTCCGCCGACCAGCGCCAGTTGTTCGCGGTCAATGAAACGCCAAAGGGCCAGGTCAGCAGTTTCTCGCTGGGCAAGCAGGGTGAGATCAAGCTGCTGAACCAGGTGCCCAGCCAGGGCGACGAGCCGACCCACGCCAGCCTCAGCCACGACCAGCGCTACCTGTTCGTTGCCAACTACGCCGTTGCCCCCGACCCCGGTGGCAGCCTGGTGGTGATCCCGGTGGCCCGGGACGGCAAGCTCAAGCCGGTGGTGCAGCAGGCCCGGCATGCGCCGAGCAAGGTCAATCCCGAACGCCAGGCCGGTGCCCATGTGCATTCGCTGGTGTTGTCGCCCGATGGCCGCCACCTGTACGCCAGCGACCTGGGCGCCGACAAGGTGTTCATCTACCGCTACGACGGCGCCAGCCCCGAGCATCCGCTGAGCCCGGCGATCCCGCCTGTGGTCGAGTTGCCTCCGGGTAGCGGCCCACGTCACCTGCTGTTCGACGCCAAGGGTCGGCATGCCTACCTGACCCTGGAGATGAGCGCCGAGGTGGTGGTGTTCGATGTGCAGGACGGCGCGTTGACTGAACGCCAGCGCCTGCCGCTGACCGAGAGCAAGGACGCTGCGGCGAAGGCCGCTGGCGGCCTGCACCTGTCGGCCGATGGGCGTTTCCTCTATGTCAGCAACCGTGGTACCGCCAACGAGATCGTGGTGTATGCCGTGGGTAAGGACGATGGCCGGCTCACCCTGCTGCAGCGCCGCTCGGTGGAGGGCGACCATCCCCGGGAGTTTGCCCTCGATCCGGATGGCAACTACCTGCTGGTTGGCAAACCAGAAGAGCAACCAGATCGTGGTCATGCGCCGCGATCCGCGCAGCGGCAAGTTGGGGGATACGGTGCAGAAACTGCCCCAGCAGGCGCCTTCGGATCTCAAGTTTTTGGAATGAACCTGCGTTTGCCCTGTAGGAGCGGCCTTGTACCGCGAAAGGGCCGCAGAGCGGCCCCAGGATTTCAGCGTTAATGCATCAATCGCCGGGGCTGCTGTGCAGCCCTTTCGCGGCACAAGGCCGCTCCTACAGGGGGCGCGTGTCCAATTATCGATAGGCGTGATATCCGCTACTGCTGCAATGAATTTTTCCAGGCAGATGCATCGGCGTAAGTTTTGACCCAAGGCCCCAACGGGCTAACGTCAACCACCGAAGTCGAGGTCAGCCCACATGAACTTCAATCTCTTCCCGGTCATCGCCGCTTCCGCCATCTCCGCCTCCGTCGTGCTGCCGGCCCACGCCCAACTGGAGCAAAGCGCCAAGGCATCGAACACCCACAGCTACACCCAGAAGTACCTGCAGCAGAGCGCGCATTTCCATGCCGCCCTGAGCAAGCATGCCAATTGAGTGTGTAAAGCCATTGGTAATAGCACAACGCCACGTGATTTAATTTGACGCTAATTTTTTGACTCTCCAAAGGGGCAGAGCATGATGTGGCGTATCACGGCGGTAGTGCTGTTGTTGATGTCCGCGCCGATCCTGGCGCTTTGAGCGATACGCTGTCTCACTTGGCCATCACGGCCTTGAACAGCGGCGATGCCAGCCAGCCCTGCAACCAGCTCCGCAACCGCGGATAAGCCGCCTCGGCGAACCATTCGGGTTCGACCCCGGCAAACTGGCGCATCAGGGGCAGCAAGGCGGCGTCGGCCAGGCTCGGGTGAGCGGCCAGCAGGTAGGGCCTGCCTTCGAGCAGGCGTTCCAGCTCGGCCAGCCAGGGTTCGGCCTGGGCGCGGTAGTACGCCCGGGTGTGCTCGGGGTAGCGCTCGGCGTACTTGTACAGGTTCACCTGCGCCTTGAAGGTGCTGTCGTTGCGCGTGATCAGCGTTTCGGCCTGTTGCGCGGCAGCGGGGTCGGCCTGCAGGCGCCAGTCTTCTGGATCATGTTGGGTGAGCGCCCAGCGCATGATGTCCAGGCTTTCCTCCAGCACCGCATCCCCGGTATCGAGCACCGGCACCGTGCCCTTGGGCGACAATGCCAGCAGCCCGGCCGGCTTTTCCTTCATCTTCACCTCGTGGACCTGCACGTCGCAGCCGGCGTAGCGCAGGGCCAGGCGCGCGCGCATGGCCCAGGGGCAGCGACGGAACGAGTAGAGGATCACCCGCACACCTCCACGTCGCTCAGGCCATTGCCCTGGCGGCGCACCTGGATCTGCACCGGAATGCGCTCGTGCATCTCCTGCACGTGGGAGATCACTGCCACCTTGCGCCCCTGGGCCTGCAGGCCGTCGAGGGCGTCCATGGCCAGTTGCAGCGACTCGGGGTCGAGGCTGCCGAAGCCTTCGTCGATGAACAGCGATTCGATACGCAGAGTGCTCGACGCCATGGATGCCAGGCCCAGGGCCAGGGCCAGCGACACCAGGAAGGTCTCGCCGCCCGACAGCGAATGCACCGAGCGCAGTTCGTCGCCCATCTCGGTGTCCAGCACCAGCAGGCCCAGGGCACTACCGCCGCGCTTGAGGCGATAACGCCGGGCCAGCTGGCGCAACTGGCTGTTGGCGTGATGCAGCAGCAGGTCGAGGTTGTAGCCCTGGGCGATCTTGCGGAACACATCACCCGAGGCCGAGCCGATCAACGCATTCAGACGTGCCCAGCGTTGCCATTGCTGGTAGGCCTGTTCGATCTGTTCGGCCAGGGCCTGGCTGGCCTGTTGCCGGCGCTGGTCCTCGGCCTGTTGGGCGCGCAGCTCGGCGCATTGCTGCTCCTGGGCTGCCAGCTGTGCGGCCAGTTCGGCGAGGGCGGTTTCCAACGCTTCGACGGGCAACTCGCCGTGGGCCTGGGCAGTGTGTTGCTGCAGTCGCTGCTCACGCTCTCCTAGCAACACGCGGCCTTGCTCGACGGCTTTTTCTGCGGCCTGCAGGCGTTGACGCAGCTCGCCCACCTGGCTGTCGTCGATGGCCAGCAGGCGGTCGAGGCCGGCGTCGTCCAACTCCGGGTGTTCGCTGCGCCACCGGGCGATTTCGCCCTGTAGCTGCTGGTGCTCCTGCTCCAGTGCCTGCTGGCGCTGCTGGTTGGCCTTGAGCTCGCCGGCCAGTTGCACGCCCTGGGTGTGCAGCGCCTGCAGTTGCCGGGCGCTGTCTGCCTCGGCGGCGCGGGCCTGTTCCAACTGGGTGTCCATGTGCTGCTGCCAGGCTTCGGCGCTGGGCTGGTCGCCGAGCAGCTCGCCCAGGGTGGCCTGGGCCTTGTGGCGTTGCTCCTCCAGCACGGCGAGTTTCTGTTGCAGCTGCTGCTGGCTGTGCAGGCGTGCCTGTTGCTGATCGCGCTGTTTGTCCAGCTGGACCTGGCGAGCCTGTTGTTCTTCCAGCTCGTCCTTGCGCAGGTCGAGTTGCTGGCGGCGCTGGGCAATCTGCTGGTCGAGGCCGAGGAACGCATTTGCCGGGTCGTCGCGCAGGGCCTGGAGAATGTCCGGGGGCAGCACGCTTTCGAGGCTTTCGAGGGCCTGCGCGAGTTGTTGCTCGTCGGCGGCCAGGGCCTGGTGCTGCTGGTCGAGGTGGCGCTGGGCCTGTTGCTGGGCTTCGCCGGCGGCCTGCAATTGCTGGGTGAGACGGGCGGCATCCCTTTGCAGGGCGAGCAGGGCGCCCTGGCGTTTCTCGTCGCGGTCGATCTCGTCGCCGAGGCGGCGCAGCTGACCGTCGAGCCACTTGCCACGGGCGCTGTCGTCCTGCGGCGCCAGCGCTGGCCACAGGGCATGGGCCTGAACCTGCTCGAGCACGGGCTGCAACTGCTCGCCCAACTGCTGCTGTTGCTGCTGGTAGTCCTTGAGCTGGGCGTTGACCACGCCCAACTCGGTGCGCAGCTCCACCAACCTGGTATTGAGCTGTTCGACCTGCCGCTGCGCCGCCGCTTCCTCAGCCTGGTCGTGGCGACCGAGGCTGTGCAGCAACGCTTCGGGCTGATGGAACGGGTGCTCGGCGCTGCCACACACCGGGCAGGGCTCGCCATCGCGCAGTTGGGCGCGCAGTTCCTCGACGCTGGTGTTACGCGCCAGGCGCTGGCGCTCGAGCAGCTGGCGGGTCAGGGTCAGTGCCTGCTCGGCGCCCTCCAGTTCTGCCTTGGCCGCCGTGCCTTCGCCGATCAGTTGCTGGCGCTGCTGCATGGCCTGTTGCTGGCGCTCGCGCAGTGTATTGAGGCCGTTGCGCAGTTCCATTTCGCGGCCATGCAGGCGCGACAGTTCCTCGACCGCGCGTTGCTGCTTGCGGTTGTCCTGGAGCATGGCGCCGAGCAGGTCGATCTGCTCGGCCAGCGCCTGGGGTTCGGCCCCCGCCTCGCGGAACAGCAACTCGAAATGTTCGCGCTGGGCTTGCAGCTGGGCGTTGGCCTGGCTGGCCTGGGCCTGCAGGCCGGGCAGCTCTTCGCGGCCCTTGGCCAGGCGGCCGCCGATCAGCATCACCTGCTTGAGTTGCGGCAGGTAGGCCTGCCAGGCGTCGGCCAGGCTGCCGAGCGGTTCGCTTTCGGCCAGAGCGCTGTCGATTTGGGCCAGTTGCTCCAGGCTGCGCTGCTGGTTGTCTTCCAGCTGCTGCAGTTGCTGCTGGGCTGCATCGACTTCCTGTTCGGCCTGGGTGCAGGCTTCCCGTTGTTCGGCAAGCTCCTTGTCCAGGCGCGTCAGGTCGCCCTGGGCGGCGAAGGCCTGGCGCAGGCGCGGGGCGTTTTCGCCGTGCAGGGCCTGGTGCTGGACCAGGTGCTGGCGGGCCGTTTCCAGAGCCTGCTGCAGCGCGTCGGTGTGTTGCTGCAGTTCAGTTTGCTGGCGCAGTTGCTGGTCGATATCGGCCAGCACCGGGGCCAGTTGCCCGGCCAGGTGCTGCTGGCGGTGGAACTGGTGGCGCTGGGGCGCCAGGCGCTCCAGGCGTTGCAGGTCGACGCGTTGCTCGGCCAGTTGCTGCCACTCGTGTTGCGCATTTTGCAGGGCCGTGCCGGCTTCGCTGTGCTGGGCCTGCAGGCGCTGCTGTTCGGCAAACCAGGTGCGTTGCTGTTCCAGCTGGCGCTGGCGCGCCTGTTCGGCCTTGAACTGCTGCTGGGCCTGTTCCAGTGCCTGGTCGAGGGCGGCGC
Source organism: Pseudomonas sp. TE31087 (assembly GCF_057284075.1). Taxonomy (NCBI): domain Bacteria; kingdom Pseudomonadati; phylum Pseudomonadota; class Gammaproteobacteria; order Pseudomonadales; family Pseudomonadaceae; genus Pseudomonas; species Pseudomonas sp. TE31087. The sequence continues at coordinate 2,520,231 of NZ_JBXVNN010000001.1, read as the reverse complement.
GGGCTTCGGCTTCCATCGGCAGCAGGTGTTCAGCCTGCTTCTTCAGGTCGTTGTGAACCTCGCCGGTTTCCCGCGCCTTGCTGAAGGCGCGTTGGCCCAGGCGGGTGTAGATCGCGGTGTTGGTGAGTTTTTCCAGCAGTTCGCTGCGCTCGCGGTCGTCGGCCTTGAGGAAGGCGCCGAATTCGCTCTGGGCCAGCATCACCGCGCGGGTGAACTGCTCGAAGTTCAGGCCCAGGCGGGCCTCGACCAGTTGCTTGTATTCGTTCTTGCCGCTGCCCAGCAGCTGCTCGCTGTCCAGGTCGTAGAGACTCTGGCGGCTGTTCTGCAGCTTGCCGGTGGCTTTTTCGCGGGCGCGGTTGGCTTCCCAGCGGGCGCGGTAGCGGCCGCCGTCGATGCCGACGAAATCGACTTCGGCGAAGCCGCTGCCGGTGCCGCGGCGCAGCAAATTGCGCGGATCCGAGGTGGGGATCTCGCCGTCGGCGTCCGGCACCTTGGCTTCCCGGGCGATGTCGTTCAGGCGCGGCACGCTGCCGAACAGCGCCAGGCACAGGGCGTCGAGCAGGGTGCTCTTGCCGGCGCCGGTGGGCCCGGTGATGGCGAACAGGCCAGCGCTGGCCAGGGGCTCGGCGGTGAAGTCGATATCGACCGGGCCGGCCAACGAGGCCAGGTTTTTCAGGCGGATGGCGAGGATTTTCATGCCTGCTCCTCCTCTTGCAGGACGTCCTGCAGCAATTCGGCGAAATCGGCCAGGGCCTGGTCGTCGGCGGGGTTGCCGTAGGCCTGCTCCCAGGCGCGGCCGAACAGGTCCTGCGGGGTCATCTGGGCCAGCTCGACGAAGGCTTGCTCGTCGTCTTCGGCGCGGCCGCTGCCGGCGTATTCGGCGCTGATGCGCACCAGGCGCACAGCCTTGCCCTGCAGGGCGCCTTCGATCTGCTGGCGCAGGTCGGGCTGCGGCTCGTCCAGGCGCACCCGTACTTCCAGCCAGGGCTGGCGGTTGGGGTCTTCGAGCAGGTCGATCACCGGCAGTTGCCCGAGCTGTTCGAGCAGTTCACCCAGCGGCGCCGGGCCGACCCGTTGCAGGGCCACCGCGCGGGGTACCGGACGCGGCTCAATGCTGACCAGCTCGGCGCCGTCCAGCTCGACTTCCAGGACCTGGTGCGGGTAGTTGATCTCGGCGAACGACAACGGGATCGGCGCGCCGCTGTAGCGGATGCGGTTCTCGCGGTTGACCTTCTGCGGCTTGTGCAGGTGGCCGAGGGCGACATAGCTGATGGCCTTGTCGAACAGTTTGGCCGGCAGGGCCTCGGCATTGCCGATGATCAGGCTGCGCTCGGAGTCCTCCGAGATACTGCCTCCGGCCATGTGCGCGTGGCTGATGGCGACCAGCGCCTGGTCTTTCTTGCGCTTCTTCTGCGCCGCGGCGATCAGTTGCTCATGGACCTGGTTGATGCCCTGCAGGTAGTCGTCGCCCAGCGCGGGGCCGGTGACTTCGGCCGGACGCAGGAAGGGCAGGGCCAGGCACCAGGCGCCGACCTTGCCACGGGCGTTGGTCAACGGGATCAGCAGCCGCTCGGTGTCCAGCTGGCCCTCGTCGAGCCAGTGCACCCGGCCCAGGGCGTGGGTGCGCAGGCGGCGCATCAGCGGCGCCGGCAGCTCGATGCGCGAGCCGGAGTCGTGGTTGCCGGCGATCATCACGATGTCCAGCTTGGGCTGTTGCTCGTGGGCCTGGACGATGAAGTCGTAGAGGCGCTCCTGGGCTTTGACCGGCGGGTTGACCGTGTCGAAGATGTCGCCGGCGATCAGCAGCGCGTCGGGCTGGCGCAGGCGCAGTTGGCCGAGCAGCCAGTCGATGAAGCAGGCGTGTTCGAAGTCGCGTTCCTGGCCGTGCAGGCTTTGACCCAGGTGCCAGTCGGAGGTATGAAACAGACGCATGGAAGATCCGTTGGGTGAGCGGCAGGGGGCTTATGGACAAGGGCGCTATGGTAACTCATCGCGGGGCGGGCACCGAGTGGCGTTCCCTATGTGTCTGGCGAAAGAGTTGCAGCGCCGATGAGATCGAGCGCCGCCCGTGCGGCGCTCGATCTCGAACACCCTGCAAGGCTCAAGGCATGCTCGGCTACTTCGGATACAACGGCGGCAAGCTACCCGCTTCACCCGACGGCGCCAGCACCTGCTCGGCCGGCGGAATCGCGCCGATCGCGCGCCACAGCTCGTCGCCGTGCCAGTACTGGCCACTCTCGCTGTACAGCGCGCCATTCAACCCATCCAGTGCATCGGACAACGGCACGAAGCGCGCCGCCATCTCGGCCAGGGTTTCCGGCTGCTGCCGGGCCCAGGCGTCCAGCGCCTGGCGGGTGGCCTGCGGGTCGTTGGCCTGGCAGGCACGCTTGAGATCGTCGAGCAGCGTGCGCGGGCTCGGGCCGGTCTGTGCCGCGCGCAGCACCGCCGGTTGCGAGCGGGCCCGCCACCACAGGGTGAAACCGAGCAGGGTGGTCAGGGCCAGGACCAGCGTGGCCAGCTGCCAGGGCCAGAGCGGGCCGGGGCTCAGGTTGCCGTCGCCGACCGGGGTGTCGGCGCTCAGGGCCGGGTTGTCCTGCACGTTCAGGGTGCGGGCCGGCAGGCTGCTGTGCTCCAGGTGGTCTTCGCGGGTGTTCCACCAGGTCACCTCCAGCGCCGGCAGGGCCAGCTCGCCGGCGTGGGTCGGCACCAGCGCCTCGCGTTCCTCGCGGTTGGCGACCATGCCGCGTTCGCCGATCTCGTTGCGCAGCAACGGCTGGTCGGGGTAGCGGCGCAGGCCGGTGGCCTCGGTAGCCGGCAGTGGCGGCAACTGGGTGCTCGACAGACCCTCTGCGCGCACGGTGATGTTGCGCGTCAGCGAGTCGCCGATCTGCGTCGGCTGGCGCTCCGGGTCGGGGTTCCAGTGTTCTTCCAGGGTCAGGCTGCGGGCCGGCAGCCAGGGGCGGTCGGCCGGGTAGCTGGCCGGGATCGGTTTGACCGTCAGGCGCAGCGGCAGCGAGCTGACCTGCACCTGGCGGCCGACCCGCGGTGTGCCGGCCGGCTGTTCGCCATTGTCGGCGGCGGTGGCGGTGAAGCGCAGCGGCGGCACGTCAAGGCTGCCGCTCTGTTGCGGATAGATCGCATAGCGGGTCTCGATCACCCCGTGGCGCACGCCGTTGATCTCTTTCTCATAGGTGCGCGACTCGCCCAGCGGGTCGACCTTGGCGTTTTCCAGCTGCAGTGGGCTGAGGCTGCTGTCGTCGTACAGCGCCACCGAATGGTAGATGCGCAGGGTCAGCACGGCCTGGGCCTGGACATAGACCTCGCTGCTGTCCAGGGTGGCCTCGACGAACACCTGCGCCGCCGCGTCGGGGCGCTGGCTGTCGGCCTGCTGCACCTGCAGCTCGATGGCCTGGCTGCGCGACTGGCCCAGCTGCAGCTCGGGGATGCGCAGGCTGCCGCTGCGTCGGGGCAGCAGGGTGATGATCCAGCGGGTGCTGGCGCGGGTTTCGCCGTCCAGGGTGTGCAGGCTGTTGAGCTGGCGCGTGCCGCGCACCTCGAAGTCGGGTTCGAGGGTGCGCAGGTCGGGCTTGCCGAACTGGGTGACGTCCTGGCTCTCGAGGGTGAGTTCCAGGGTTTCACCGGCTTCCAGGCGCGTGCGGTCGACGCTGGCCTGCAGGATCGGTTCGGCCTGGGCCGCGAGGCTCCACAACAGGCCTAGGAGAAAGACGCCGAGGCGACTCATCGTGGGGTTTCCTGATGCAATTGCTGTTCGTACCAGAATTTGCGCCGCAGCAGTTCCGCCGGGTTGTCGGGGATCTCCCGCAGCCATTGCTCCAGGGCCTGGCGCTGTTCGGCGTCGAGGCTGGTGGAGAGCGGCCGCTGGGGCGGCTGGGTGAGGTTGTCGTCATCGCCGCCGGCAGCGCCGGGCGGGGCCTGGGCGTTGCCCTGGCTGTCGCCGTTCTGCTGGCCCTGGGCCTGTTCGTCGCTGCCGGGCGTGCCCTGGGCCTGGCTGCTGGTCGAGCTGCTGTTGCCTTCGGTCTCGTTGCCGGGGGTGCCTTGGGCATCGGCGTTGCTCGGTTGTGTCTCGGCGCTGGCCTGGCGCTGTTGCAACAATTGCTGGACCAGGGCCTGATTGTCCAGTGCCGCCTTCAGGTCGGGCTGGCGCTCCAGCGCCTGCTCATAGGCGTCCAGCGCCGCCTCCAGCTCGCCGGCGCGGGCCAGGGCGTTGCCACGATTGTAGTGGGCGGCCGCCGTGCCGGCCTGGGCAAACGCGGCAGCGGCGCCTTCGAAATCGCCGGCCTGGTACAAGGCCATGCCGCGCCATTGGCTGTCCTCGAAGTGCCGGGCTGCCTCGGCGGGGCGTTGCCGCTCCAGCAGGCGCTGGCCCTGCTGGTCGGGGCGCAGCCACAGGTCGTTGAACTCGAAGGCCTGGCTCGGTTGGGGCAGGGCTAGCAACAGGGGCAGGCAGAACAGCCAGCCACGCCGGCCGGCGCAGGCGGCGAGCAGCAGCAGGGGCAACAGCAGCCAGTAGCCCTGGTCGGCCCAGCTGTCCAGTTGCAGGGTCTGGCCATCGTTGTGCAGCAGCCGCGGGTTGTCGAACAGGCCCAGGCCGCGCAGGTCGAGGTCGTCGATGCGGGCGTGGCGGTAGCGCCCGCCGGTCGAGCCGATGAAGCTCTTCAGCGAGGCGCTGTCCAGGCGTGGCAGGAGGATGCCGCCCTGATCGTCCTTGAGGTACTCGCCATTGGCCTGACGCACCGGGGCGCCTTCGCCGCTGCCGACGCCCAGCATCAGCAGGCTCGGGCCCTGGCGCCCGAGGGCCTGGCGGATGCCTTCGCGCTCGGGTTCGCTCAGTGACGAGCCGATCAGCAGCAGGCGGCCCTGGCCGAGGCCGCTCTGGGCGAGCAGGGCCAGGCCCTTGTGCACGGCGAGGTCGGCACGCTGGCCGGGCTGCGGCATGATCGACGGGTCGACGGCCTCGAGCAGGTTGCGCGTGGTGCCCAGGTCATCGGACAGCGGCACCAGGGTGTGGGCGGAGCCTGCGTAGACGATCAGCGCGGTCTGGCTGTCACGACGGTGCTCGAGCAGGTCGAGGACCTTGCGCCGGGCCTGTTCCAGGCGGTTCGGCGCGCTGTCCTCGGCGAGCATCTGCGGCGTCAGCTCGAGCAGGATCACCAGCGGGTCGGCCGGGCGCTGGCGGGTTTCCTCCAGGCGCTGCCAGCTCGGCCCGAGCAGGGCCAGGACGATCAGCAGCCAGGCCAGGCCCAGGGCGATCCACGGCAGCTTGCTGGTGCTGCCGCTGCCGCCGCCGAGCAAGACCGCATGGAACGGCTGCGGCAGGATCAGCTGCCAGCGCCCGGCGCGCTTGCGCCGGTGCCAGAGCTTGAACAGCAGCCAGCCGAGCAGGGGCAGCACCAGCAGCCAGAGCGGGCGCAGCCATTGTGGCCAGAGTTCGATCATCGCCGCCTCCTCAGGCGCAGGCGCTTGAGACGCTGGCGCCATTCCGGGTGAGGCTGCAGGAAGCGTGGCTTGCGCAGCAGGCGTTGCAGCAGGTTGTCCGGCCATTGCACGGCCACCACCAGCAGCACGCTGAGCAGCAGCGCCAGGGCCAGTGGCCAGGCATACAGTTCGTGGGCGGTGCGCGCCTGGGTCGGCTGCTGGGCCACCGGTTCCAGCTGGTCGAGGGTGTCGCCGATGGCGCCCAGCTCGGCGCCGTCATGGGCGCGGAAATAGCTGCCGTGGGTGATCTCGGCGATCTCCTTGAGCGAGGCTTCGTCCAGGTCCAGGCTCGGGTTCAGCCCGAGCAGGCCCGGTGTGCCGCTGGCCTCAGGGTTGGCGCCGATGCCGATGGTGTAGATACGCACGCCTTCCTGGGCGGCCAGGCGGGCGGCGGTCAGCGGGTGGATCTGCCCACCGTTGTTGGCGCCGTCGGTGATCAGGATCAGCACCCGGCTCTGCGCCGGGCGCTGGCGCAGGCGCTTGACCGCCAGGCCGATGGCGTCGCCGATGGCGGTGTTCTTGCCGGCGATGCCGATCTGCGCCTCGTCGAGGAAGGTGCGCACGGTACGCCGGTCGAAGGTCAGCGGGGCCTGCAGGTAGGCCTGGCTGCCGAACAGGATCAGGCCGACACGGTCGCCCTGGCGGTCCTGGAGGAAGTCACCCATCAGCGCCTTGACCAGGTCCAGGCGGCTGATCTCGTCGTCCTTCCATTGCATGTCGGGGAAGTCCATGGAGCCCGACACGTCCACCGCCACCAGCAGGTCGCGCCCGCTGGCCGACACCGGCAGCGGATCGCCCAGCCACTGCGGACGGGCGGCGGCCAGCAACAGCAGCAGCCAGATCAGGATGAACGGCGCCTGCTGGCGCCAGGTCGGCAGGTTCAATCGTGCGCGGCGCCCGGCCAGGCCTTCGAGTTCGTCGAGAAAGCCCACCTTGAGCACCGGCTCGCCGCTGTCGGCGGCGGGCAGCACCAGGCGCGCCAGCCAGGGCAGCGGCAACAGCAGGAAGATCCACGGCCAGGCCAGTTCAAACATGCTTGCGGATCCAGGTTTCGACCGCCTGGGCGAGCCCGGCGATGGCCTTGTCGTCGAGCTTGCACTCGGGTTTGTAGGTGCCTTCGACCAGCACCATCCAACGGGTCAGGCCGGCGGCCGGGCAGCGGTTGTCGAGAAATGCCAGCCATTTACGGCCGCTGAGGGTGTGACTGTTGGCGCCGGGGTACTGGTTGCGGCACAGTCGCTTGAGCAAGGCATTGATCTGTTGCAGCCAGGCGCCGGCCGGCGCGCCGTCGTAGGGGCGCGGCAGGCGTGCCAGCTCGGCGAGAGCCTCGACACGGATCGGGTCCAGCGGCAGTTCGGCGCGCACCACCTTGCGCTTGCCCGGGCGCCAGCGACGCAGGCGCCAGGCGCCCCAGCCGAGCAGCGGCAGCAGGGCCAGCAGCAGCCACCAGCCGGGCGCGGGCGGCCACAGGCCGATGGCCGACGGCGCGATCAGCGGCTGCAGCTGGTCCAGCGGATTCATCGGGTACTCCCGGGACGCTGCGCGTTCAGGTACTCGCGCAATTGCTCGATCATCTCACTCTGGGTGCTCAGTGGCATCAGCACCACCCGCAGTTTCTGCGCCAGCAGTTCCCAGCGCTCGATGCGCGCCTCGGCTTGCTGGCGATAGGCCTGGCGCAGGTTGGCATCCAGCGTGTCGAGTTCCAGTTGCGCGCCGCGCTGGGCGAAGCGCAGCAGGCCGGCGGCGGGCAGGGCATGGTCGAGCGGGTCGCTGATCGGCATCAGCAGCACGTCGCAGTGGCGCGACAGCATGGCCAGGTGCTGCTCGACACTGGCACTGAGGGCGCGCTCGTCGCAGATGACGATGGCCAGGCTGCCCGGGCGCAGCACCTCGCGCGCCCGGCGCAGGGCCAGGCCCAGGCTGTCGGGCTGCGGCACGGCCTCGGTGTGCAGGGCCTGGTTGACCTTGGCCAGGCGGTTGAGCAGTTGCAGCAGGCTCTGCTTGCTGCGCCGTGGCTTGATCTCGTGGGGCTCGCTGTCGCCGAACACCAGCCCGCCGATGCGGTCGTTGTGGCCCAGCGCCGCCCAGCCGAACAGGGCCGCGGCCTGGGCCGCCAGCACCGATTTGAACACCAGTCCGGAGCCGAAGAACAGCCGCTGGCTCTGTTCGACCATGATGAAGATCGGCCGCTCGCGCTCTTCGTGGAAGAGCTTGGTGTGCGGCTCCTGGGTGCGCGCGGTGACGCGCCAGTCGATATTGCGCACGTCATCGCCGGCCTGGTAGACACGCACCTGGTCGAAGTCCACGCCGCGGCCACGCAGCTTGGAGTGGTGCAGGCCCACCAACGGGCTGCGCTGGCCGGGCCGGGAAAACAGCTGGATCTCGCGCACGCGGTGGCGCATGTCGATCAGTTCGGCCAGGCCGATGCGGATGCCGGGTTCGGCCTGCGGGGTGGTGGGCATGGGGTCAGGCGACGGCAACGACGTCGAGGATGCGCTGGACCACGCGGTCCTGGTCGACCCCGGCCGCCTCGGCCTCGAACGAGAGGATGATGCGGTGGCGCAGCACGTCGAACAGCACCGCCTGGATATCCTCGGGGCTGACGAAGTCGCGCCCGGCCAGCCAGGCGTGGGCACGCGCGCAGCGGTCCAGGGCGATCGAGCCACGGGGGCTGGCGCCGTAGGCGATCCAGTCGGCCAGTTCACCGTCGAACTTGGCCGGAGTGCGGGTGGCCATGACCAGTTGCACCAGGTATTCCTCCACCGCATCGGCCATGTACAGGCCGAGGATTTCCTTGCGCGCGGCAAAGATCGCCTGTTGGCTGACCCGCCGCTCGGGCTTCACCTCGCCGCCCAGCGCTTCGCCGCGGGCCTGCAGAAGAATGCGCCGCTCGACCGCGGCATCCGGGAAACCGATCTTCACGTGCATCAGGAACCGGTCGAGCTGGGCCTCGGGCAGCGGGTAGGTGCCTTCCTGCTCGATCGGGTTCTGCGTGGCCATCACCAGGAACAGCGGCGACAGCTCGTAGGTGCTGCGCCCGACGCTGACCTGGCGCTCGGCCATGGCTTCGAGCAGCGCCGACTGCACCTTGGCCGGGGCGCGGTTGATTTCGTCGGCCAGCACCAGGTTGTGGAAGATCGGCCCTTGCTGGAATACGAAGCTGCCGGTTTCCGGGCGGTAGATCTCGGTGCCGGTGATGTCGGCCGGGAGCAGGTCGGGGGTGAACTGGATGCGATGGAATTGCGCCTCGATGCCTTCGGCGAGCTCCTTGATGGCCTTGGTCTTGGCCAGCCCCGGGGCGCCCTCGACCAGCATGTGGCCGTCGGCCAGGAGCACGATCAGCAGGCGCTCCACCAGTTTTTCCTGGCCGAGGATCTGGGAGGAGAGAAAGGTGCGCAGCGCGATCAGCGCTTCACGGTGTTCCATCGTTGGCGGTTCCTGGGGATGGGCCCTGGCGCGCTGTGAGCGGTGGCCGGGCGGGGGTGGATACTTTAATCCATCCGGGGGTGCGGGGACCAATGGCGGTTTGCAAAATTAGTGTAAAGCAGCGAGTGGGGTCCGAAGACGTTGCGAGCCGTTCGCCTGCAAGCCTGGCCCACTGATGAACCTTTCATGACAAAACTTCGGTAGCAAAGCGCCACCCCCGTCAAAGCCATGGATACCGACAAGGCATCTGGCCATCAGGCCGGTCGAGCCTTGGGGAACGGCCTGGGAGCGGGGCGATGGGGACTATGGAACGCTACACGAAGGTGGGAATGCAGGAGCTTGACCAGCGCCTGGCGAAGATCGTCGAGGCCGCGCGCAAGCAGCCGGTCTCGGTCTACCGCTACGGCGCGCCCTGGGTCTGGATCGTCTCCCAGGAAGACTGGCAGGGCGCCCTGCGCGAGGTGGCCAGTTGCGTGCCGCCCGGGCATTCGCTGGCGCTGCTCAAGCCGCGCATCGAAGCCTTGCTGGACGAGCACCGGACCGCGCTGGCCCAGCTGGCCGAACAGCAGGGCATGATCATCGCCCCGCACACGCTGATGCACGTGCTGCTGCTGCAGCTGCTGTATTCGGTGCCCAGTGAGAAACAGCTCTACGAGCAACTCAACTACAACCTGCTGTTCCGCTGGTTCGCCGGCCTGGAACTGAAGTCGCGGGTGTGGAACTTCAGCCTGTTCAGTCATGACCTCGGTGTGCTGCTGGGCAGTGCCATGGCCGTGTCACTGCTGCAGCGCATGGTCGACGAGGTGCTCGGCGCAAGCTTGCAGGCCATGCCCGAGTTCAGCCTCAACCTGGCCCTGCTGCACAGCTGGCTGGCACGTCACCAAGGTCAGGCCGCGCCTGACGCAAACCACTAGAAACCCAACGAATTCCTGGCGCTCAAGGGGGCGGTGTGGAGCATTTTTTCTTCAAGCGATGCGGCATGGGCGCAGGGCTGCTGGCGTGCCTGTTGGCGGGCAACGTGGCCGCCGACGAGGCTCAGCGCCGGGTCGAGATCAACGAATACGTGGTGCGCGGCAATACGGTGCTCGACGCCCAGGCCATCGAAGAGGCGGTCTATCCCTACCTGGGGCCGGACAAGACCCTGGCCGACCTCGAAGGCGCCCGCGAGGCCCTGCAGAAAAGCTACCAGGCCCGTGGCTACCAGTCGGTGTTCGTCGAGCTGCCCGAGCAGAAGGTCGAGGGCGGCGTGGTCTACCTGCAAGTGAGCGAAACCAAGGTCGGCCGCGTGCGCGTGGTAGGTGCCAGGCATTACTCGCCGTTGGAGATCCGCGAGCAGGTCCCGGCACTGGAGGAGGGCAAGGTACCCGACTTCGCCCAGGTGCAGGACGAGCTGGCCACCCTCAATCGCACCCCGGGACGGCAGGTCATGCCGCTGGTGCGCGAAGGGCAGCGCCCGGGCACCATGGACGTCGACCTGCAGGTCGAGGACAAGCAGCCCTGGAACCTGAGCCTGGGCCTGAACAACGACCACAGCGCCGACACCGAGAAGCTGCGCAGCGTCGTCAGCCTGGGCTACAACAACCTCTGGCAGGCCGGCCACAGCGTCTCGCTGAGCTGGTTCACCGCACCCCAGGACCGTGACAACGCCGAGGTCTGGTCCGGTTCCTACGCCGCGCCGCTCAATGAGCGCTGGACCGTGCAGTTCTCCGGCTACCACTCCGACAGCAACGTCGCCACGGTGGGCGGCACCAACGTCCTGGGCAAGGGCCATTCCTATGGCGTTTCGGCGATCTACAACCTGCCCGGCGTCGGTGCCTGGGCCAACGCCCTGTCGATCGGCGTGGACTTCAAGGACTTCGACGAGCAGGTCGGCCTGGGCGGCAGCAGCGACAAGGTCCCGCTCAAGTACGCCCCGATCACCCTGGGCTACACCGGCTACCGCTTTACCGAACAGGACCAGCTGAGCCTGGGCCTGAGCCTGGTGGCCGGCACCCGCAGCCTGCTGGGCTACGGCAGCGATGACGCCGAGTTCGACTACAAGCGCTACCGCGCCGATTCCAGCTTTGCCGCGCTCAAGGGCGACGGCAGCTACACCTTCGACTTCGCAGGCTCCTGGCAGAGCGCCTCCAAGCTGGCCTTCCAGCTGGCCTCGGGGCCACTGGTGTCGAACGAACAGTTCGCCGCCGGCGGCGCCACCTCGGTGCGCGGCTATCTGGCCGCCGAGCGCACCGGGGACGACGGCCTGCTGTTCTCCCAGGAGCTGCGCACCCCGTCCATCGGCCGCTACGTCGGCAGCTACATCAGCGACTGGCGCTTCTACCTGTTCGCCGAAGGCGCCCAGCTGCGCCTGCAGGACGCGCTGCCCGAGCAGGACGACCGTTACAGCCTGGCCAGTGTCGGCGTCGGCACTCGCGCCACGCTCAACGACTGGCTGTCCGGCAGCGTCGACTGGGCGGTGCCGCTCAAGGATGGCCCCAACACCGACAAGAACGCTTCCCGTGTGCACTTCAGCGTGCAGGCGACCTTCTGAACTCACTGACCGGCATCGACCTGGAGACCTCTCATGCAACGCCTGATATTGACCTTGCTGCTGTGCCTGGGCTTCGCCCTGCCGGGCAGCGCCAGCGCCTGGTGGCAGGACGACTGGATGTACCGCAAGCAGATCGCCGTGGACACCACGCCCCAGGGCGCCGGCCTGACCCAGGCGCTGGGGCGCACCGCGCTGCTGGTGCGCCTGCATACCGGCAACTTCAGCTTCGACGGCGTCAGCGAGACCGGCGCGGACATCCGCTTTGTCAGCGCCGATGACAAGACCGTGCTCAATCACCATGTCGAGCAGTTCGATCCGCTGATGGGCATGGCGCTGATCTGGGTGGATGTGCCTCGCATAGAGGCGGGCCAGCGCCAGGACCTGTGGATGTACTACGGCAACCCGAAAGCCCAGGCGCCTGTCGGCCAGCCCAGCTTCGACGCCGACTACACCGCGCTCTACCACTTCGACGGTGCCACCGCCCGCGACGCCAGCCCCTATGGCAATCAGTTGCAAGGGCCGACGGTGAGCGTCGACGGCGTGATCGGGCGGGCCATCCAGGTCGGCGGCCAGGGCCTGCAACTGCCAGCCAGCGCCTCGCTGCAACTGCCAGCGGACGCGGCATTCACCTTCAGCGCCTGGCTGCGCCAGGACCAGGCGGTGGGCGAGCAACTGCTGCTGGCCCGCCGCGAGGCCGGCCACAGCCTGCTGCTGGGCCTGGCCCAGGGCGTGCCTTTCATCGAGGTCGACGGCCAGCGCGCCAGCGCCAACCAGGCCGTGAGCGCCGGTCAGTGGCAACACCTGGCCCTGGTGGGCGAGGGCGGCAACCTGAGCCTGCTGCTCGAAGGCCAGCCGGTGGCGCGCCTGGCCGCCAGCCTGGCGGCCTTCAGCGGTGCCATCGGCGTCGGCGGCGACCTGCCGGCGACCGAAGGCGAGGCGGCCAGTCAATTCGCACCATTCGTGGGTGCCCTGGACGAACTGCGCCTGTCCCGCGTGGCCCGCAGCCAGGCCAGCCTGCAGGCCGACGTACTGGCCCAGGGCGCCGAGTCGCGCCTGGTGGTGTACGGGGTCGACGAGGAGCAGTCAGGCTTCGGCTTCGGCGGCCTGGGCTTCCTGCTCAAGGCGGTGCCGGTGGACGCCTGGGTGATCATCGCCATCCTGGTGCTGATGATGGTGCAGTCGTGGGTGATCATGCTGCGCAAGCAGCGCACCCTCAACCGCGTCACCGCCGCCAACACTCGCTTTCGCGAGCGCTTCGCCACGGTCGGCACACGCCTGGAACAGTTCGCCGACGATCAGGACCTGCATGCGCGGCTGACCGACTCCTCGCTGTGGCGCCTGTACCTGGTGGCCGTGCAGGAACTGCGCACCCGCCGCGCCCAGGGCGCCGACACCCGTGAAGTGTCCGCAGCCACCATCGAGGCCATCCGCTGCTCCATGGACGGCGTGCGCACCCGCGAGAACCAGGCGTTGTCGTCGAAGCTGTCGACCCTGTCCAACGCCATCGCCGGCGGCCCCTACATCGGCCTGCTGGGCACGGTGCTGGGGATCATGGTGGTGTTCCTCGGCACCGCCATGGCCGGCGACGTCAACATCAACGCCATCGCCCCGGGCATGGCCGCGGCGCTGCTGGCCACCGCCATGGGCCTGTTCGTCGCCATCCCCGCGCTGTTCGGCTACAACCGCCTGACCACGCGCAACCGCGAGGTCAGCGCCGACATGCGGGTGTTCGTCGACGAGTTCATCACCCGCCTGGCCGAATTGCACGGCGAGGGCCAGGCCGGTGAAGCGGCGATGCGTCCGGGCGGGCGCAGCGTCAACCCGTCGGTTCCGGCGTGAGGGCGCAGCCATGGCATCCGTGAACAACGCCCATGATGACGACGCCGACGCCGCGGTCGACAGCATCAACATCACCCCGCTGGTGGATGTGCTGATGGTGGTGCTGGTGATGTTCATCCTCACCGCCACCGCGCAGGTCTCGGGGATCCAGGTGCAGCTGCCCAAGGCCAGTGCCACGGTGTCGCTGGCCCAGCCCAAGACCAAGGCGATCTCGATCAACGACGCCGGCCAGGTATTCCTCGACGCCTACCCGGTGACGCTGCAGGAGCTGGAGGACCGCCTGCGCAGCGAGAAGGCGCGCAACCCCGACTTCCCGCTGATCGTGCGCGGCGACGCGGGCGTGCAGTACCAGAAGGTGGTCGAGGTGCTCGACCTGCTGCGCCGTCTCGAACTGGCCCAGGTCGGGCTGGTCACCGGCAAGCCGAACCAGGGATGAGCACAGGCATGGAACGTACAGCCAACCCCCGCCGCCTGCTGACCTGGGCCGTGCTCGCCGTTGCCGGCGTAGGCCTGGCCTGGCTGCTGTGGCAGTGGGCCAACGACATGGCCGGGGTGCGCCGCGAGGCGCCCAAGGTGCCGGCGATCATCCCGTTGCCGCCCCCTCCGCCACCACCCCCGCCCGAGCCGCCCAAGGAGCCCGAGCCGCCGGTCGAGGAGAAGATCGTCGAGCCGCAGCCGGTGCCCGAGGCCGAGGAGGTCAAGCCCGCCGAGGAGGCGCCCGACCCGGCCCAGGACCTGGCCGAGCCGATGCAGATGGACGGCGACGCACAAGCAGGCGGCGACAGCTTCAACGTCGGCGCCGGCAAGGGCGGCGGCATGGCCGGTGGCGGCGGTGGGGGGCTGGGCAGCGGAACCTACAGCCAGTACCTGGCCTACGCCTTCCAGCGCCTGCTGCGCGACAACCCCGAGCTGCGCAACCTGGTGTTCAACCTGCAAGCCGAGATCTGGCTCAGCGCCGCTGGCGAGATCACCCGTGTCGAGTTGCTGCGCGGCAGCGGCGAGCCGGAGGTAGACGCCCAGGTGCTCGCCGCCCTGCGCGGTGCCGGCGCCCTCGACCAGCGTCCGCCCGCCAACCTGACCTTGCCGGTCAAGATCGCCCTGCAGGGGCGCCGGCCATGAACAACGAAGCACGACTGACCCACAGGAGTTGCAAACCCATGAAGTGCCCAGTCAACCGATTGACCCTGGCGCTCGGCCTGCTGGCCGCCGCCACCGCGGTCGGTCCGACCGTCGTCCACGCCGCGCCGTCGGAGAACGCGACCGTCAACCTGATCCGCCTGCTGGTGGAGCAGGGCGTGCTCAAGCAGGACAAGGCCGATGCGCTGATCGCCCAGGCCGAACGTGAAGCCCAGCAGGCGCGCGTCGCCGGCAGCGCCGCGCCGATTGTCGCCCAGGCCCCGGCGGCCAACGGCGAGGTGCGCGTGCAGTATGTGCCGGCGATCGTCCGCCAGCAGATCCGCGACGAGATCAAGGCCGAGGTGATGAACACCGCCAAGCAGGAAAACTGGGCCGCGCCCAACACCTTCCCCGACTGGGCCTCGCGCATCAGCTTCGACGGTGACCTGCGCCTGCGCTACGAGTCGCGCTCGTACGCCGACGGCAACAGCAACGAGATCGTCGATTTCGCCAAGCTCAACGAAAAGGGCCCCTACGACGTCAACCCCAACAGCAGCTCGAGCCTGCCGCCCTTGCTCAACACCCGCGAGGACCGCGACAGCCTCCTGCGCCTGCGGGCGCGCTTCGGCCTCAAGGCGCAGCTGGCGGAAAACTGGGTGGCCGGCATCCGCGTCGCCACCGGCTCCAACAACAACCCGGTCTCGACCACCCAGAACCTCGGTGGCGGCTTCGGCAAGAAGGACATCTGGCTCGACCAGGGTTACGTCACCTGGACGCCGAGTGAACGCCTGACACTGACCGGCGGGCGGATCGCCAATCCGTTCATGTCCACCGACATCCTGTATTCCCACGACCTCAACTTCGACGGCGTGGCGGCGCTGTTCGACCAGCCGCTGGG
Organism: Pseudomonas sp. TE31087; assembly: GCF_057284075.1. Taxonomy (NCBI): domain Bacteria; kingdom Pseudomonadati; phylum Pseudomonadota; class Gammaproteobacteria; order Pseudomonadales; family Pseudomonadaceae; genus Pseudomonas; species Pseudomonas sp. TE31087. The sequence continues at coordinate 2,504,926 of NZ_JBXVNN010000001.1, read as the reverse complement.
CCGCGACCTCAGCCTGTTCGGCACCGTCGGCGCATTCCCCGTGCAGTACAGCGACGACAACGCCACCAGCAACGGCTTTGACAAGGAAGACAGCGACAATAAGTGGCTGTACGGCGCGCAGCTGGGCGCGAAATGGGCGCTCAATGACAACAACCGGCTCAAGGGCGCGATGGCCTACTACCGCTTCGATGACATCGCCGGCGAGCGCTCCAGCCCCTGCGCCCCTTGGGACGGCCAGCCGGCCTGCGACAGCGACGAGAGCCGGCCGACCTTCATGCAGAAGGGCAACACCGTGTTCCTGCTGCGCGACATCACGCCGAACCCGGCCAACCCGACGGCCACGCCGCAGCCGCAGTTCGTCGGCATTGCCTCGGAATTCGAGCTGCTCGACCTGAACCTGGTATGGGACGCCGACCTGCCTCATGACTTCAAGCTGCGCAGCCAGGCCAACTACATCCACAACCTGGCCTACGACGAGGGCGACATGCGCAAGCGCTCGGCCGGGCAGTTGGCCAACAACGTCGACGAAAACGGCAATATCAAGAGCGGCGGCGACGCCTGGATGCTCCAGTTCACCCTGGGCAACGCCCTGGACATGCGCAAGGCCGGCGACTGGAACCTGTTCGCCGGCTACAAGCGCATTGAGCCCGACGCGCTGCCGGACGGTTTCAACGACTCGAGCTTCCACCTCGGCGGCACCAACGCCAAGGGTTATTTCCTCGGTGGCAACTACGGCCTGGCCGACAACGTCTACGCTACAGCCCGTTGGTTGAGCAGCGAGGCGGTCTACGGCGCGCCGTTTGACATCGATGTGCTACAACTTGAAGTCAACACGCGGTTCTAGGGAAGGAGCACGGGCATGAACAAGGGAGCTTATCGCCACCGCTGCGCCTGGTTGATGCTGGCCCTGGGCGCAAGCCTGGCGGCCTCGGCGTCGGCCGAGACCCTCGAGGAACGCCTGCGCGCCCAACTGCGCAGCACCACGCAACAGCTGCAGGCCCTGCAGAGCGAGCAGGCCCAGGCCAGCGCCGCCCGCCAGGCGGCCGAGCAGCAGCGCGACGCGGCCCAGGGACAGGTGCGCGAACTGACCGCGCAACTGGCCAAGGCCCGCGGTCACAGCGAGCAACTGGCCGGCCAGCAACAGGCCGTGCACAGCCAGGCCCAGGCGCTGGTGGCCAGCAGCAACGAACAACTGCACAAGTACAAGCAGGCCTACGACGAGCTGCTGGCAATGGCGCGCACCAAGGAAAGCGAGCGCGCCACCCTGCAGGCGCAGCTGGGCGAACGTGATGGCCAGGTGCAGCAATGCCAGGCCCGCAACCAGCAGATGTACGGGGTGGCCAAGGAGATGCTGGCCGCCTACGAGAAGGTCGATATCGCCGATGTCATGAAGATGCGCCAGCCGTTCGCCGGTGGCGCCCGGGTCAAGTTCGAGGAACTGGCCCAGGCCTACGGCGACAAGCTCTACGAAAGCCAGTTCGACGCCCCCAAGGGCGTGACCCAGTGATGTTTTCTCAACGCAAGGAAGTAAGCACATGACCGAAGTCACCCTGATCGAAACCGTTAGCGCCGACTCCCTGACCCAGTTGCTGCAGGATGCCGGCTGCCGGGTCAACCGCACCGAGCAGAACGCCGTGGTGCAGTTGCTCAGCGCCAGCCAGGGCGTGGGTTATGCCGTTCGTTTCGGCAACCGGGCCGCGGGCAAGGAGGGCGAATTCCTCGACTTCACCTTCAGCTGTGCCCTGCGTATCCAGGGCGAGCTGCCGGCGGGCCTGGCCGAGCACTGGAATGCCAGCCGGCGCTTCGCCCGCCTGTCGGTGCAGGGCGAGTTCCTGGTGATGGAGCAGGACGTGGTGGTCGCCGATGGTGTCAGTCAGCAGCACCTGCTGGGCAGCCTGGTGCTGTGGGACCGGCTGCTGCAGGAACTGATCGTCTATCTGCGTGACTACAGCCGTAATGTGGCCGACCAGCAGAAAGTCCAGGACGCCCACGACCAAGAGCGCGCCTCGTGACGGCGCGCACTCTCTGGGCCGGCGCTGGCGCGCTGGCCATTGTCGCGGTGGCGGTCGCCCTGGCCTTGCGCCCGGGCGACGAGCCGGTGGCGGCGGCGCGTCCGGCGTCGCCCGCCGCCCTGGTGGCCACCGACAACGGCCCGGTATTGGCGCGCCTGGGCGAGCAACAGGTCGGCAGCGGCGAACTCAAGGCGCTGTTCGCCCAGTTGCCCGAGGAAGCCCGTGCCAGCCTGCGCGGCGACCGCCCGGCACTGGAGGCCTGGATCCGCGCTCGCCTGGCGGAAAAGGCCCTGTACCAGCAGGCCGAGGCCCAGGGCTGGTTGCAGCGCCCGGAAATCCAGGTGCAGACCCGCGCGGCCACCGAGCAGATCGTCCTGCGCGACTACCTGAACTCGGTGAGCAAGGTGCCCGACGACTACCCCGGCGAGGCGGAGCTCAAGCAGGCCTATGAGGCAGGCAAGACCGGTTTGCAGCTGCCGGTGCGCTACCGCCTGAGCCAGATCTTCCTGCGGGTGGAGAACCCCAGGGACGACGAGGCCGTGCGCAAGCAGGCCCAGGCGCTGGCCAAGCAGGCCCAGGCTGCGGATGCCGACTTCGCCGCGCTGGCCCGCGAGCACTCCCAGGATGCCGGCACGGCCGCCGGCGGTGGCGACACCGGCCTGCAGGCCCTGGCGCAGTTGTTGCCCGAGGTGCGTGGGGTGGTGCCAAAGCTCAAGGTGGGCACGGTCAGCGAACCGGTGCAGAGCGCGGCGGGCTACCACATCATCAAGCTGGTCGAGCAACAGCCCGCCCGGGCGGCGACCTTCGAGGAGGTGGCGCCACGCCTGCGCGAGCTGTTGCGGGCCCAGCGCCAGGAGCAGGTGGCCAAGGCCTATGTCGAGGGCATGTTCGACACCGCCACCCTGAGTATCGATGGCGCGGCGCTGAATCAGGTGCTGGAGAGCAGCAGCCGCTAGTCGCCAACAACCATGGAAGAACCGGGCCTGCCCAGGCGGGCCCGCGGGAGGCGAGGAATGCCGATCGATCTGCCCCGGGGGCGAGCCCCGGATACCGCCGTGCCTGTCGTTCGTCGCCAGGTGCCGCTGGCCCTGGACGAACAGACCCTGAACTGTTTCCTGGTCACCGCGCGCTGCGGCTGCTTCATGCAGGCGGCGCGGCGACTCAACCTCAAGCCGGTGGCCCTGCGCAAACGCCTGGCGGCGCTGGAAGCGCGCCTGGGCTACAGCCTGTTCGTCAACCGCAACAACAACCCGGTGCTCAGCCAGCAGGGCGAACGCTTGCTGCAGATACTCCAGGCGCGCGAGCCGGTCGTGCCGCTGCCGCGAGAGCAAAGCGCCAGCGTGCGCTTGGCCGTGGCCGAACCGCTGCTGCAGGACCTGCTGGGCCGCAACCTGATCAACTTCGTGCGCCAGCATGCCGGCATGCGCCTGGAGGTGGCCACCCTCGACGGTCGCCAGGTACCCGAACAGGTTGCCGATGTCGCCCTGTGGTTGGGCGACGCCAGCCACGGTGCCCGCGCCGGCAGCTTTGCCGGTGCCGCCCCCGAGGCCCTGGCCACCCTCGAGTACCTGCCGCATATTGCCAAGCGCTACGCCCGCGAGGCCAACCGACCGACCAGCCTGGCGGACCTGCAGGACTACATGCTGGTGCAATGGCAGGGCGAGGTAGGTGTGCAGGCGCTGATGCCCTGGCAGGCATTGCTGCGCACGCGCTCGGCCGGGGTGACCCAGATCGAGGATTACGAAATGTACTGCCAGCTGATCAAGTGCAGCGCCAGTGTCGGCTTGCTGCCGCATTATGCGACGCACCTGGACCGTGGATTGCTGGCCCTGCCGGGCCTGTTCCGCGAGCCGATGCGGCGGCGGGTGTGGCTGGCGGTCAACGGGCAGACCGAAGGTGATCCGCTGGTGCAGGTGATGGTCGGGGCGATCCGGGCGGCGTTCGAGGAACGCCGCGAATGGTTCGCCAGCCTGTAGGCGGGCGGCTTATCCCGCCTTGCGCAGCGTGAGGTTGATCCGCCGCTCGCCCATGCGCGGGTGCACGCCCGGCTTGATCGGCAATACGCCATGAAAGCGCAGGCGGTCCTCGCCACCCCAGACGAGCACATCGCCGTGGCTCAGCGGGATGTGCCGGGGGCGGTCCGAGCGTTGCAGCCCGCCGAACAGAAATACCGCAGGCAAGCCCAGTGAAATCGAGACGATCGGCTGCCCGTAGTCCTGTTCGTCGCGGTCCTGGTGCAGGCTCAGGCGGGTGCCGGGCAGGTAGTGGTTGACCAGGCAGGCATCGGCCACGAAGCCATCGAAGCCCGCCTGCGCGGCGGCGCGGGTGGCCAGGTCGACCAGCAGCGGGGGCAGGGCGGGCCAGGGTTTTGCGCTGACCGGGTCGATGGGGGTGTAGCGGTAGCCGTTCTCGTCGCTGACCCAGCCCAGCGCGCCACAGTTGGTCAGGGCCACGGCCATGCGCAGGCCGCCGGGGGTGTGCATGTGGCGAAACGGTGCCGCGCGCAGCACCGGGCGCAGGGCGTCGAGCAGGGCTTCGAGTTCGGGCAGGGCGAAGCCGGGCAGCAGCAGGGTATGGCGCGCCAGGCGCTGAGGGTGGGGGTCGAAGAGATCGAGGCTGGACTGGATCATGTCTGGAGGCTGCTGCCTGGGGAGGGGGCCATTATATCCTCCCGAGACAGCAGTTGGCGGTGGTCCAACCGAGAAAACCTGGCCAATGCCTGGGATTGTCCTCGATCCATGTGTTGCCTGGTCGGGCCTCTTCGCGGGTAAACCCGCTCCCACAGGTTCATCGATGCCTTCATGGGCAGCTGTGGGAGCGGGTTTACCCGTCTATCGCCAGGTCAGTTCTTCGACTTCGAATGCCGCCAGCCCTGGTCAAGGAACGCAAACACCACCACCAGCACCCCGGCCACCGCCAGGATCAACGCCACGCCATCGGTGGAATGAGTCGCCGAACCAGCCACCAGCGCCAGCCCGCCCAGCGGCGCCAAACCGCCGGCCACGGCGGTACCGACCTCGCGCCCGGTGCCGAACCCCGACGAGCGCGTCTGGGTCGGGAACTGGCGGCTGAGGAACGAGCCCTGCGGGGCGAACATCATCGGCGCCAGGATCCCGGTGCCCACGGCGATGGCCAGGTAGATCATCATCGGCTCGCCGGTCGACAGCAGTTGCAGGAACGGGTAGGCGAACAGCGCCGACAACAGCCCGCCGAGCATCAGCACGGTCTTGCTGCTCCACTTGTCGCACAGCCAGCCGAAGAACGGCACGGCAAAGATCGCCACCAGGCTGGCCAGGGTCACCGACAGCGAGGTGACATGGGCCTCGACGCCCTTGAACTGGGTCAGGTAGGCCAGCGAGAAGGTCTTGAAGATGTAGCTCAGGGCGTTGTAGCCCACGGCCACGAAGAACACCACCGCCAGGCCCTTGAGGTCATTCCTGAACAGCAGCTTGAGCGGCGACACCTGCGGCTTGTCGTCGGCCTTGTCCAGTTCCTTGAAGTCCGGGGTCTCGGGGATGCTCTTGCGCACCCACAGGCCCACCGCCACCAGGGCGATGCTGGCGATGAACGGGATGCGCCAGCCGCCGGCCAGCAGGAACTCGTTGCCGTTCATGGTCAGCAGGTACACGGTCAGCGACGACAGCAGCAGGCCCAGGTTCAGCCCCAGCGCCGGCCAGGCGCCCTGGCTGCCGCGCTTGCCTTCGCTGGCGTGCTCGTAGGAGGTCACTGCCGCGCCGGACAGTTCGGCGCCGGCGCCCAGGCCCTGGATGATGCGGATGATCACCAGCAGGATCGGCGCCCAGATGCCGATGGTGGCGTAGCCGGGGATCAGGCCGACCAGCATGGTGCACAGACCCATCATGCAGAAGGTGATCACCAGCACGTGCTTGCGCCCGAAGCGATCGCCCAGGTAGCCGAACAGCACGCCGCCGAAGGGTCGGGCGATGAAGCCGATGGCGAAGGTGGAGAACGCCAGCAGCGAGGCCACCGCCGGGTTGCTCGGGTCAAAGAAGATCTTCGAGAAGACGATCGCCGCCATGGTGGCGTAGAGGTAGAAGTCGTACCACTCCAGCATCGAGCCGAAGATGGTCGCCGCCGCCACCTTGCGCAGGCGCTTGCGTTGCTGTTCGGGGGTTTCGCTCGCGGCCAGGGCCGTCTCGTGTACCGACATTGGGGTTTTCCTTGTTGTCTTTGTAATTGTGGATGCAGCGGGTGGATCAGCGGGCCTGGAGAATCTTCTCGGCGATCATCTGGCCGATGGGGATCGCCGAGGTGGCGGCGGGCGATGGCGCATTGCACACATGCACCATGCGCGGGGTCTCGGCGAACAGGAAGTCGTGCACCAGGGTGCCGTCGCGCATCACCGCCTGGGCACGGATGCCGGCCTCATAGGGCAGCAGGTCCTCGACTTCGAGAGACGGGCAATACTTGCGGCACTGTTCCAGGTAGCCGCGCTTGAACAGCGAGTTCTTCATCTCGGTGGTGCCGGAACCGAGGTTGTTCCAGATGGTTTTCCAGAAACCCGGGAAGCGCGCGTACTCGGTGACATCGCGCCAGTTCACCGAGAACTTGCGGTAGTTTTCCCGGCCGAAGCCGAGCACCGCGTTGGGGCCGACGGTGACGCTGCCGTCGATCATCCGCGTCAGGTGCACGCCGAGGAACGGCAGCTCCGGGTCGGGGATCGGGTAGATCAGGTGGTTGACGATCTGGTTCTTGCTCGCCGGCAGGCGGTAGTACTCGCCGCGGAAAGGGATGATCTGGTGGTCGATCTTCACCCCTGCCAGACGCGCCAGGCGGTCGGACTGCAGGCCGGCGCAGGCCACCAGCTGACGGGCGCGCCAGGCGTTGTCGTCGGCACTGATCGCGACGTGGTCGGCATGCTCCTGGATGGCGCGCACGGTGGTGGACAGGCGCAGTTCGCCACCGGCCTGGCGGATCACCTTGGCCATGGCGTCGCACACCTGCTGGTAGTCGACGATGCCGGTGGCATCGAGGAACAGCGCGCCCTTGCCGACGATGTTCGGCTCCCGCTCGCGCAGGGCGCCGGCATCCAGGCGCTCGACCTTCAGGCCGTTCTGCTGGGAGCGCTCGTACAGCGCCTGCATGCGCTGCACCTCCAGGTCGTTGGAGGCCACCAGCAGCTTGCCGCAGACCTCGAAGGCAATGCCGTGCGCGCTGCAGAAATCCTTGGTGGCCTGGGCGCCGCGCTTGCACAGGTCGGCCTTGAGGCTGCCGGGCGCGTAGTAGATGCCGGCATGGATCACGCCGCTGTTGTGGCCGGTCTGGTGGCGGCCGAGGCTGGCCTCCTTTTCCAGAATCAGCAGCGAAGCGCCGGGGCGTCGTTCAAGCAGGGCCATCGCGGTGGCGAGGCCGACGATGCCGCCGCCGATGATGCAGTAGTCGTAGGTCATGCAGGGTACCTTGGTATTCTTGTCGGTGAATCTGCTTATCAGGTTGTCAGACTAAGTGGTGCGTGTGAAAGCCTCGCCAGGCCGCGATGGGGTTCTCCGGGGTCAGTCGAGGTCGGGAAGGTCGAGTTTCAGGCGCTTGGCCGAGGCGCGCAGGTGGGCTTCGGCGCAGCCGGCCGCCGCCTGGCGGTCGCCGTCGGCGATGGCCTGGTACAGCGCCCGGTGCTCGCGCAGGGCATCGGCCGAACCGCCCACTGCCGGGGTGGCGGAGTTTTCCCAGGCGGTGCGGCGGGCGGCGGCCAACTGGCCGCCGAGGAAATCGTGGAAAGCGACGAAGTAGTCGTTCTTGCTGGCTTCGGCGATGGCGCGGTGAAAGGCCACATCGGCGGCCGAGGCCGTGGCGAAGTCGCTGCGCGGGTCTTCCATGGTGCCCAGGGCGGCGGCCATGCGCGCGAGGTCGTCGGCGTCGCGGCGGCGGGCGGCGATGGCGGCGGCCTGGGTCTCGATCCACAGGCGCATCTCGAACATCTGCACCAGGTCCGGCTTGCGCCCCTGGCTGCCGGGGAAACGGAACACCGTGCCGCTGGGCGTCTGCGAGATGTACGAGCCGAGCCCGCGGCGGGCGATCAGCACCCCGTCGGCCTTGAGCTGCGCCACGGCCTCGCGCACCACCGAGCGGCTGACATTGAGCTGTTCAGCCAGTTGCTGTTCGGTGGGCAGGCGCGATTCGGCGGCCAGGCGGCCGGAATCGATCTCGGCGCGGATGGCGCTGACGACCCGTTCGACGAGGGTGTCGGGGCGCTGGAGCTGGAGCATGGACAGGGGTTCTTGTTGGTCAGGTTGTCAGACAATGCCTGGGTCGGTAGTGGCCTGTCAATGTCCTGAAGGCTTGCGCGGTCCCTGTAGGAGCGGCCTTGTGTCGCGAAAGGGCCGCGCAGCGGCCCCAGCAATCTTTGCCTTGGTGCTGATATCCCGGGGCTGCTTCGCAGCCCTTTCGCGACACAAGGCCGCTCCTACAGGGGGCGATGTATCGGTTCAGAGCTCGGACACGAACGTTCCGGTCCCGTCGAGGATATTGCGCAAGGTCAGCGCCACTTCCTCCAGGTCGGTCCCGGCGCTGGTCAGGATGATCTCCAGCGTTTCATCTCCCTTCAACGCATCACGATCCCCAGCCGCCACCTCGATCAGCAGCCGCTGCGCGCTCAGGGTCACCTTCAGCCCGTCCAGGGTCGACGGCTCGTCATCCAGGGTCAGGTCGACGGTGTCCTCGTCCGGATAACGGGTCAGCAGGAACATCTGGCCCTTGTCGCTGTGGCAGCACAGGGTCGCCATGTTGTCTTCCTCGTCGTCGCAGGGAGTGGCGAAGAGCAGGGCGGTTTTCAGTTGCATGGGCGGCTCGGGTCAATGGCAAGGGAAAGGAATTCTGACAGCCTTGGCGGCCGTGATAAACGTAAAGTTACCGCGCATTGACCGAAATTGTCGCAGCGCTGCAAGCCGCAGTGACCGTTCAGTCGTTAAGCTCCCCAGTCGGTGGACATGACGCTCGTGTCCAACGCCTGGTTTTACCGTCCGGCTTGCCGCGGGTTGGCTATCGTTGATCCGTACCCGGCGGACGTACGCGACGCTTCACCTATAACAAAGCCCAAGCGGAGTACCACAGATGGCGTTTTTCACCGCAGCCAGCAAAGCCGACTTCCAGCATCAACTGCAGGTGGCCCTGGCGCAGCACATCAGCGAACAGTCCCTGCCACAAGTGGCGCTGTTCGCCGAGCAGTTCTTCGGCATCATCTCTCTGGACGAACTCACACAGCGCAGGCTGTCGGACCTGGCCGGCTGCACGCTGTCCGCCTGGCGCATCATCGAGCGCTTCGACCCCGAACACCCGCAGGTGCGGGTCTACAACCCCGATTACGAACGCCACGGCTGGCAATCGACCCATACCGTGGTCGAGGTGCTGCACCACGACCTGCCATTCCTGGTCGACTCGGTGCGCACCGAGCTCAACCGCCGCGGCTACAGCATCCACACCCTGCAGACCACCGTGCTCAGCGTGCGCCGCGGCGCCAAGGGCGAGCTGGTCGAACTGCTGCCCAAGGGCACCCAGGGCGAGGGCGTCAGCCATGAGTCGCTGATGTACCTGGAGATCGACCGCTGCGCCAATGCCGCCGAGCTCAACACCCTGAGCATGGAGCTGGAGCAGGTACTGGCCGAAGTGCGCGGCGTGGTCGCCGACTTCGAGCCGATGAAAGCCAAGATCCGCGAGCTGCTGGAACTGGTGGAGCAGAACGCCTTCGGCCCGGCGCAGAACGACAAGGCCGAGGTGAAGAGCTTCCTGTCGTGGCTGCTGGACAACCATTTCACCTTCCTCGGCTATGAGGAATTCACTGTCGAGTCCGATGCCGACGGCGGCCATCTGGTCTACGACGAGGCCTCGTTCCTGGGCCTGGCCCGCCTGCTGCGCGCAGGCCTGGGCGCCGACGACCTGCGCATCGAGGACTACGCCGTCGCCTACCTGCGCGAGCCGCGCCTGCTGTCGTTCGCCAAGGCCTCGCAGCCGAGCCGCGTGCACCGCCCGGCGTACCCGGACTACGTGTCGATCCGCCAGATCGACCAGGATGGCAAGGTCATCAAGGAATGCCGCTTCATGGGCCTGTACACCTCGTCGGTGTACGGCGAGAGCGTGCATACCATCCCGTACATCCGTGGCAAGGTCGCCGAAGTCGAACGCCGTTCCAACTTCGACCCCAAAGCCCACCTGGGCAAGGAGCTGGCCCAGGTCCTCGAGGTACTGCCGCGCGACGACCTGTTCCAGACCCCGGTCGACGAACTGCTCAGCACCGTCATGTCGATCGTGCAGATCCAGGAGCGCAACAAGATCCGCGTGTTCCTGCGCAAGGACCCGTACGGCCGCTTCTGCTACTGCCTGGCCTACGTGCCACGCGAGATCTACTCCACCGAGGTGCGGCAGAAGATCCAGCAGGTGCTGATGGAGCGCCTGAAGGCCACCGACTGCGAGTTCTGGACCTTCTTCTCCGAATCGGTGCTGGCCCGCGTGCAGCTGATCCTGCGGGTGGACCCGAAGAACCGCATCGACATCGACCCACAGCAGCTGGAAAACGAAGTGATCCAGGCTTGCCGTTCGTGGCAGGACGACTTCTCGGCGCTGGTGGTGGAGAACTTCGGCGAGGCCCACGGCACCAACATCCTGGCCGACTTCCCGAAAGGCTTCCCGGCCGGCTACCGCGAGCGCTTCGCCGCGCACTCGGCGGTGGTCGACATGCAGCATGTGCTGAACCTGTCGGAAGCCAAGCCGCTGGCCATGAGCTTCTACCAGCCGCTGACCCAGCTGGGCGAGCGCCAGCTGCACTGCAAGCTGTACCACGCCGATACGCCGCTGGCGCTGTCGGACGTGCTGCCGATCCTGGAAAACCTCGGCCTGCGCGTGCTCGGCGAGTTCCCGTACCGCCTGCGCCACGCCAGCGGCCGCGAGTTCTGGATCCACGACTTCGCCTTCACCTACAGCGAAGGCCTCAACCTTGATATCCAGCAGCTCAACGACACCTTCCAGGACGCCTTCGTCCATATCGTCAAGGGCGACGCCGAGAACGACGCCTTCAACCGCCTGGTGCTGACCGCCGGCCTGCCGTGGCGCGACGTGGCGCTGCTGCGCGCCTACGCCCGCTACCTCAAGCAGATCCGCCTGGGCTTCGACCTGGGCTACATCGCCAGTACCCTGAACAACCACACCGACATCGCCCGCGAGCTGACCCGGTTGTTCAAGACCCGCTTCTACCTGGCGCGCAAGCTGACCCAGGAGGATCTGGACGACAAGCAGCAGCGTCTGGAGCAGGCGATCCTCAGCGCCCTGGACGAGGTCCAGGTGCTCAACGAGGATCGCATCCTGCGCCGCTACCTGGACCTGATCAAGGCCACCCTACGCACCAACTTCTACCAGCCCGACGCCAACGGCCAGAACAAGTCGTACTTCAGCTTCAAGTTCAATCCCAAGCTGATCCCCGAACTGCCGAAACCGGTGCCGAAGTTCGAGATCTTCGTCTATTCGCCACGGGTCGAGGGCGTGCACCTGCGCTTCGGCAACGTCGCCCGCGGCGGCCTGCGCTGGTCGGACCGCGAAGAGGACTTCCGCACCGAAGTGCTCGGCCTGGTCAAGGCCCAGCAGGTGAAGAACTCGGTGATCGTGCCGGTGGGCGCCAAGGGCGGCTTCCTGCCGCGCCGCCTGCCGCTGGGCGGCAGCCGTGACGAGATCGCCGCCGAAGGCGTGGCGTGCTACCGCATCTTCATTTCCGGCCTGCTCGACATCACCGACAACCTCAAGGACGGAGGCGTGGTGCCGCCGGCCAACGTGGTGCGTCACGATGACGACGACCCGTACCTGGTGGTGGCGGCCGACAAGGGCACCGCGACCTTCTCCGACATCGCCAACGGCATCGCCATCGACTACGGCTTCTGGCTGGGCGACGCTTTCGCCTCCGGTGGCTCGGCCGGCTACGACCACAAGAAGATGGGCATCACCGCCCGTGGCGCCTGGGTCGGCGTGCAGCGTCACTTCCGCGAACGCGGCATCAACGTGCAGGAAGACCCGATCACTGTGGTCGGGGTCGGCGACATGGCCGGCGACGTGTTCGGCAACGGCCTGCTGATGTCCGACAAGCTGCAGCTGGTGGCCGCGTTCAACCACCTGCACATCTTCATCGACCCGAATCCGGATCCGGCCACCAGCTTCGTCGAGCGCAAGCGCCTGTTCGACCTGCCGCGCTCGGCCTGGAGTGACTACGACACCGGCATCATGTCCGAAGGCGGCGGGATCTTCCCGCGCAGCGCCAAGAGCATCGCCATCAGCCCGCAGATGAAGGAACGCTTCGCCATCGAAGCGGATCGCCTGACCCCGACCGAACTGCTGCACGCGTTGCTGCAGGCGCCGGTGGACCTGTTGTGGAACGGCGGTATCGGCACCTACGTCAAGGCCAGCAGCGAAAGCCACGCCGATGTCGGCGACAAGGCCAACGACGCCCTGCGGGTCAACGGCAACGAGCTGCGCTGCAAGGTGGTGGGCGAGGGCGGCAACCTGGGCATGACCCAGCTCGGCCGGGTCGAGTTCGGCCTCAACGGCGGCGCCACCAACACCGACTTCATCGACAACGCCGGCGGCGTGGACTGCTCCGACCACGAGGTCAACATCAAGATCCTGCTCAACGAGGTGGTGCAGGGTGGCGACATGACCGAGAAGCAGCGCAACCAGCTGCTGGGCAGCATGACCGACGAAGTCGCAGGCCTGGTGCTGGGCAACAACTACAAGCAGACCCAGGCGCTGTCGCTGGCCGCCCGCCGCGCCCGCGAGCGGATCGCCGAGTACAAGCGCCTGATGGCCGACCTCGAGTCTCGTGGCAAGCTGGACCGCGCCATCGAGTTCCTGCCCACCGAGGAGCAGCTGGCCGAGCGCCTGGCGGCAGGGCAGGGCCTGACCCGCGCCGAGCTGTCGGTGCTGATCTCGTACAGCAAGATCGACCTCAAGGAGCAGCTGCTCAAGTCGCTGGTGCCGGACGACGACTACCTGACCCGCGACATGGAGACGGCCTTCCCGCCGTCGCTGGTGAGCAAGTTCGCCGACTCGATGCGCCGTCACCGCCTCAAGCGCGAGATCGTCAGCACCCAGATCGCCAACGACCTGGTCAACAACATGGGCATCACCTTCGTCCAGCGCCTGAAGGAGTCCACCGGCATGAGCCCGGCCAACGTCGCCGGCGCCTACGTGATCGTGCGTGACATCTTCCACCTGCCGCACTGGTTCCGCCAGATCGAGGCCCTGGACTATCAGGTCCCGGCCGAGATCCAGCTGACCCTGATGGACGAGCTGATGCGCCTGGGCCGTCGTGCCACCCGCTGGTTCCTGCGCAGCCGCCGTAACGAGCAGGATGCGGGCCGCGACGTCGCCCACTTCGGGCCGGTGCTCGCGCAATTGGGGCTCAAGCTCGACGAACTGCTGGAAGGCCCGACCCGCGAGCGCTGGATGGTCCGCTACCAGGGCTTCGTCGAGGCCGGTGTGCCGGAGTTGCTGGCGCGCATGGTTGCTGGCACCACGCACCTGTACACCCTGTTGCCGATCATCGAAGCGTCCGACGTGACCGGGCATGATCCTGCGCAGGTGGCCAAGGCGTTCTTCGCCGTGGGCAGCTCGCTGGACCTGACCTGGTACCTGCAGGAGATCAGCAACCTGCCGGTGGAGAACAACTGGCAGGCCCTGGCCCGCGAGGCGTTCCGCGACGACATCGACCTGCAGCAGCGGGCGATCACCATCTCCGTGCTGCAGATGGCCGACGCGCCGCAGGACATGGATGCCCGGGTGGCGTTGTGGTGCGAGCAGCACCGGGTGATGGTCGAGCGCTGGCGCGCCATGCTCGACGACCTGCGCAACGCCACCGGCACCGACTATGCGATGTACGCGGTGGCCAACCGCGAGCTGGTCGACCTGGCGATGAGCGGGCAGGCGGCGGTGATTCCGTCCTGAGCCTGGCGTTGAGGTAAAAGAAAGCCCCGGCAGTGATGCCGGGGCTTTTTCATATCCACTGCGCGGACCCTGTAGGAGCGGCCTTGTGTCGCGAAAGGGCTGCACAGCAGCCCCGGCAATATCCGACTGATGCACAAATCATGGGGGCGCTTCGCACCCCTTTCGCGACACAAGGCCGCTCCTACAGGGACCGCGCAGGCCTTGAGGGTTATGCAGGTCTACTTGAACCGCCGCTCCACGCCTTTTTCCACCAGGATCTTCGCCGAGATCTCCTCCACCGAGAAATGCGTGGAGTTGATGTTGGGAATGTTCTCCCGACGGAACAGGTTCTCCACCTCGCGCACCTCGAACTCGCACTGGGCAAAGCTCGAGTAGCGGCTGTTGGGCTTGCGCTCGTGGCGGATGGCGGTCAGGCGGTCGGGGTCGATGGTCAGGCCGAACAGCTTGCTGTGGTGCTTCTTCAGCACCGCCGGCAGTTGCAGGCGCTCCATGTCGTCCTCGGTCAGCGGGTAGTTGGCGGCGCGGATGCCGAACTGCATGGCCATGTACAGGCAGGTCGGGGTCTTGCCGCAGCGCGACACGCCGACCAGGATCAGGTCGGCCTTGTCGTAGTAGTGGGTGCGCGCGCCGTCATCGTTGTCCAGGGCGAAGTTGACCGCCTCGATGCGCTCCATGTAGTTGGAATTGCCGCCGATCGAGTGGGATTTGCCCACGGAATACGACGAATGGGCGGTCAATTCCTGCTCGAGCGGGGATAAAAACGTCGAGAAGATGTCGATCATGAAGCCATTGGACGTGGCCATGACCTCACGGATGTCCTGGTTGACGATGGTGTCGAAAATGATCGGACGCACTCCGTCGCGCTCGGCCGCGGCGTTGATCTGCTGGACCATGGCCCGGGCCTTGTCCAGCGTATCGATGTAGGGGCGCGTGAATTTATTGAACGGAATGCTCTCGAATTGTGCGAGCAGGCTCTGGCCCAGCGTTTCTGCAGTGATGCCGGTACCGTCGGAGATGAAGAACGCGGTTCGTTTCATTTGCACCTGGGGGCCTTAAGCTGCCGAAGATTTCTGGATATGATAGGTTCGGTTTGCCGAACGCGGTTGCTCGGCATTCTCACTTATTTTCCAGGTCCAGGCCACAAGCGTCCGGCCCAGTCAGTCAGGCAGGCGGGCGCCCTTGAGCTTTTCCAATACAGTTAGTGGAGAGATCACCTTGGTAGAGTACGTAGTTTCCCTCGATAAGCTCGGCGTCCATGATGTGGAGCATGTGGGGGGCAAGAACGCATCCCTGGGCGAGATGATCAGTAACCTCGCAGGTGCCGGTGTCTCGGTGCCGGGCGGCTTTGCCACTACGGCTCAGGCGTACCGCGATTTTCTCGAGCAAAGTGGCCTGAACGAGCGCATCCACGCGGCGCTCGATGCGCTGGACGTCGATGACGTCAACGCCCTGGCCAAGACCGGCGCGCAGATCCGCCAGTGGGTGATGGAAGCCGATTTCCCGGCGCGTCTGGACGCAGAAATCCGTACGGCCTTCGCCGAGATGGCCGGCGGCAACGACAACATGGCCGTGGCCGTGCGTTCCTCGGCCACCGCCGAGGACCTGCCGGATGCCTCCTTCGCCGGCCAGCAGGAGACCTTCCTCAACATCCGCGGCGTCGACAACGTGATCCGCGCGGCCAAGGAAGTGTTCGCCTCGCTGTTCAACGACCGCGCCATTTCCTACCGCGTGCATCAGGGCTTCGACCACAAGCTGGTGGCCCTGTCCGCGGGCGTGCAGCGCATGGTCCGCTCCGAGACCGGCACCGCCGGCGTGATGTTCACCCTCGACACCGAGTCGGGCTTCCGCGACGTGGTGTTCATCACCGGCGCCTACGGCCTGGGCGAAACCGTGGTACAGGGTGCGGTCAACCCGGACGAATTCTACGTGCACAAGCAGACCCTGCAGGCCGGCCGTCCGGCAATCCTGCGCCGCAACCTGGGCAGCAAGGCAATCAAGATGGTCTATGGCGACGAAGCCAAGGCCGGGCGCTCGGTCAAGACCGTCGAGGTCGAGCGTGCCGAGCGCGCGCGCTTCTGCCTGAGCGACGCCGAGGTCAACGAACTGGCCAAGCAGGCGATGATCATCGAGCAGCACTACCAGCGCCCGATGGACATCGAGTGGGCCAAGGACGGTGACGACGGCAAGCTGTACATCGTCCAGGCCCGCCCCGAGACTGTGAAGAGCCGTTCCAGCGCCAATGTCATGGAGCGCTACCTGCTGAAAGAGAAGGGCACCGTGCTGGTCGAGGGGCGCGCCATCGGCCAGCGCATCGGCGCCGGCAAGGTCCGCGTGATCAACGATGTCTCGGAAATGGACAAGGTCCAGCCGGGCGACGTGCTGGTTTCGGACATGACCGACCCGGACTGGGAACCGGTGATGAAGCGCGCCAGCGCCATCGTCACCAACCGCGGTGGGCGTACCTGCCACGCGGCGATCATCGCCCGTGAACTGGGCATTCCGGCCGTCGTCGGCTGCGGCAACGCCACCCAGGTCCTGAAAGACGGCCAGGGCGTCACCGTGTCCTGCGCCGAAGGCGACACCGGCTTCATCTTCGAAGGCGAGCTGGGCTTCGACGTCAAGCAGAACTCGGTCGATGCCATGCCGGAACTGCCGTTCAAGATCATGATGAACGTCGGCAACCCGGACCGCGCCTTCGACTTCGCCCAGCTGCCCAACGCAGGCGTTGGCCTTGCGCGCCTGGAGTTCATCATCAACCGCATGATCGGCGTGCACCCCAAGGCGCTGCTCAACTACGCCGGCCTGCCGCCGGAGCTGAAGGAAAGCGTCGACAAGCGCATCGCCGGCTACGACGACCCGGTTGGCTTCTATGTCGAGAAGCTGGTCGAGGGCATCAGCACCCTGGCTGCGGCCTTCTACCCGAAAAAGGTCATCGTGCGCCTGTCGGACTTCAAGTCCAACGAGTACGCCAACCTGATCGGCGGCAAACTCTACGAGCCGGAAGAAGAAAACCCGATGCTGGGCTTCCGCGGCGCCTCGCGCTACATCAGCGAGTCGTTCCGTGACTGCTTCGAGCTTGAGTGCCGTGCGCTGAAGCGCGTGCGCAACGAGATGGGCCTGACCAACGTCGAGATCATGGTGCCGTTCGTGCGCACCCTGGGCGAAGCCAGCCAGGTCGTCGACCTGCTCGCCGAGAACGGCCTGGCCCGCGGTGACAACGGCCTGCGCGTGATCATGATGTGCGAGCTGCCGTCCAACGCCATCCTCGCCGAAGAGTTCCTCGAGTACTTCGACGGCTTCTCCATCGGCTCCAACGACCTGACCCAGTTGACCCTGGGCCTGGACCGCGACTCGGGCATCATCGCCCACCTGTTCGATGAACGTAATCCGGCCGTGAAGAAGCTGCTGGCCAACGCCATCGCCGCGTGCAACAAGGCCGGCAAGTACATCGGCATCTGCGGTCAAGGCCCGTCGGACCACCCGGACCTGGCCAAGTGGCTGATGGAGCAGGGCATCGAGAGCGTGTCGCTGAACCCGGACTCGGTGCTCGAGACCTGGTTCTTCCTGGCCGAGGGCCAGGGCGCGGCGTGATGCGCTGAAGGCAACACACTGTGGGAGCGGGCTTGGCCCGCGATAGCGCCAGATGGGACAGCAGTGTCTGCAGGTCTGGTTCAATCGCGGGGCAAGCCCGCTCCCACGTTCATATCCTCAGTTTGTTCGTGAACCCATGCAAAGCAGCTCCACCCAATTTCCCGTCGCGTTGCTCAGTGCCGAGCGCCGCGGCGACCTCAGCGAAGACGTCTACCGGATCAAGGCCGGCAACAGCCCCGATCCGAGCGTCGAGCTGGCCGTCACCCGCCTGGGCCTGGCCGATCAGGACCACGCCCAGGGCGTGCCGGTCATTCTCCTGCACGGCAGTTTCTCCAACCGGCGCTTCTGGTATTCGCCCAAGGGCATCGGCCTGGGCGCCTACCTGGCCCGCGCCGGGTTCGATGTGTGGATCCCGGAGATGCGCGGCCACGGCCTGTCGCCGCGCAACCGCGATTGGCGACAGAACCGTGTG
The DNA here is from genome assembly GCF_057284075.1 of Pseudomonas sp. TE31087. NCBI lineage: Bacteria > Pseudomonadati > Pseudomonadota > Gammaproteobacteria > Pseudomonadales > Pseudomonadaceae > Pseudomonas > Pseudomonas sp. TE31087. The sequence continues at coordinate 2,486,917 of NZ_JBXVNN010000001.1, read as the reverse complement.
GCCGACTATGCGCGCTACGACCTGCCGGTGATCGGCGCTTTCGTTCGCGAGCAGGCCGGGCAGGCGCCGCACTGGGTCGGCCACTCGCTGGGCGGCACCACCCTGGCGGCGGCGCTGGGCAGCGGTTACCTGGACACCGCGCTGGTGGCCAGCGCGGCACTGTTCGGCACCCAGGTCAGCCGGGTCTACTGGCCGCTGAAAGTGCCGCCGGTGGAGTGGGGCGCGCGCGTGTTGCTCAAGCGCTTCGCGCAGATCTCGGGTTCGCGCCTCAAGCGTGGCCCGGAGGACGAACCCATCGGCCTGGCCCTGGAGAGCCTGCGCTGGAATGGCCTGTTCGGCCGCTTCGGCGACAAGGACAAGGACTGGTGGGCGGGGCTGGCCGAGATCGAGGTGCCGCTGCTGGCGGTGGCCGGGGCCGGTGACTTCCAGGACCCGGTGTGGGCCTGTCGCAAGCTGTTCGAGCAGTTCGGCGGTGACGCCAGGCAGTTCCTGCGGTTGGGGCGCGAGGAGGGCTTCGAGGCCTTCGGGCATGTCGACATGCTGGTCAGCAAGGCGGCGCAAACCCAGGTGTGGCCGCTGGTGGAGCGCTGGCTGAGGGATCCGCAGGTGCCGGTGCATGCCTCGACGGTGGTGATGGAGCCGGTGCCCGCCAGTTGATTCCGCGTGGGGTTCTTCGCGGGTAAACCCGCTCCCACAGGTGAGGTGCGAAACCCTGTGGGAGCGGGTTTACCCGCGAAGAGGCCGGAGCAGACAAAAGCAAACTGACTGCTCGGTCCCGGATGACTGCCGGCCTCCTGCGGTGTAGCCTTGCTCCACATCCGCTTTCGTTGTGACTGACAGGAGTTTCCCATGCAGCATTACGTAACGCCCGACCTGTGCGACGCCTACCCGGACCTGGTCCAGGTGCTCGAACCCATGTTCAGCAACTTCGGCGGCCACGACTCGTTCGGTGGCCAGATCGTCACCATCAAGTGCTTCGAGGACAATTCGCTGGTCAAGGAGCAGGTCGAGCTCGACGGCAAGGGCAAGGTTCTGGTGGTCGACGGCGGCGGCTCGCTGCGCCGCGCGCTGCTGGGCGACATGCTCGCCGAGAAAGCGGCGAAAAATGGCTGGGAAGGCCTGCTGATCTACGGCTGCGTGCGTGACGTGGACGTGCTGGCGCAGACCGATGTCGGCATCCAGGCCCTGGCCAGTCACCCGATGAAGACCGACAAGCGTGGCATCGGCGACCTCAATGTCGCGGTGACCTTCGCTGGCGTGACCTTCCGCCCGGGCGAGTATGTGTATGCCGACAACAACGGCGTGCTGGTCTCGCCGAGCCCGCTGAAGATGCCCGAGTGACGCGCCGTACACCGATGGAGCTTTGATGTTCGAGGAAGACAACGCGCAGTGGGGCCTGGTGCATGCCCTGGTGCTCGATGGCAAGGGTGGCGCGCGCTCGATCGCCCGCACCGAGCTGGACGACCTGCAGCTGCAGCCCCAGGAGAGCCTGTGGCTGCACTGGGACCGCAGTCACCCGCAGACCCGCACCTGGTTGCTCCACGACAGTGGCCTGAGCGAGTTCGCCTGCGAATTGCTGCTGGAGGAGAACACCCGCCCGCGCCTGCTGCCATTGGCCGACGAGCAGATGCTGCTGTTCCTGCGCGGGGTCAACCTCAACCCGGGCGCCGAGCCTGAGGACATGGTCTCGGTGCGTATCTTCGCCGAGGCGCGTCGGGTCATTTCCCTGCGTCTGCGGCCCCTTCGGGCGAGCGACGAGGTCCTGCAGAAACTGGACGAGGGCAGGGGGCCGAAGACCGCCTCCGAACTGCTGTTGCTGATGGGTGAACTGTTGACCGAAAAGGTCCAGGCGCTGGTCAGCGACCTGTCCGAAGCGGTCGATCTGGAAGAAGAAAAGGTAGAATCCGACGAACGGTATTCTCCCGGCCCAGGGCAGCCTGCAGCAGATCCGGCGCCGCGCCGCCGGCCTGCGGCGTTTCCTCGCCCCCCAGCGCGACATCTATGCCCAGCTGTCGCGCAGCAAATACAGCTGGTTCGCCGATGCCGACGCCGACTACTGGAACGAGTTGAACAACAGCCTGATCCGCTACCTCGAAGAGCTCGAACTGGCCCGCGAGCGCGCCGCGCTGGTGCTGGAAAGCGAGGACCGGCGGCGCAGCGAGCGGATGAACCGGACCATGTACCGGTTCGGCATCATCACCTGCATTTTCCTGCCCATGAGCTTCATCACCGGGCTGCTGGGCATCAATGTCGGCGGTATTCCGGGCGCGGAAAACCCCTATGGCTTCCTGTTCGCCTGCTTGGTCGTGCTGGGGCTGGCAGCAGGGCAGTGGTGGTTGTTCCGGCGGTTGCGGTGGGTGTGATGTATCTTGTCGCGGGGCAAGCCCGCTCCCACGCTCTCAGCGTGGTTCCGTGGGAGCGGGCTTGCCCCGCGATGGGCTCGCACACTCATTTTGAAACACTCGTCCCACATCCCTGTGTGACCCATTGCTCGGCGCCCTCGTCTTTGACTGACATTGCGCGAGGTGCCCATGCACGATCCGTTTGAAGAATCCCTGCGCGACCTGCTCAAGGCGTCGCCGTCCGGCCAGGACCGCGACGACGCCGCCTGCCTGGGTCGCGTGCTCAAGACCGCCAACCGCCAGGTCGGCGCGGGCGATCTGTTCAGCCTGCTTGGCCGCTGGAGCCAGGCGCTGCTGATCGCCGTGAACAATGGCTCGGCGCATGTCGCGCCGGTCCGTCGCAACTCTACCCGCAAACCTGCCGCCGGCAGCAACGCAGATAAGGCCGATTGAATATGGAACTCGATCTCTGGACCCAGAGCCTGGTCACCGCCATGACTGCCCTTTGGACCAAGGTGGCGAACTTCATCCCCAACCTGTTCGGCGCGCTGGTCGTGGTGCTGCTCGGTTTCGTCGTGGCCAAGCTGCTCGACACCCTGCTGTCCAAGGTGCTGGCCAAGTTCGGCCTGGATCGCCTGATGAGTGGCACCGGGCTGACCAAGATGCTCGCCCGGGTCGGCATCCAGGTGCCGATCTCGACCTTGATCGGCAAGATCGTCTACTGGTTCGTGCTGCTGATCTTCCTGGTCTCGGCCGCGGAATCCCTGGGGCTCGAGCGGGTCTCGGCGACCCTCGACATGCTCGCCCTGTACCTGCCCAAGGTGTTCGGCGCGGCCCTGGTGCTGCTGGCCGGCGTGCTCCTGGCGCAACTGGTCAACGGTCTGGTGCGCGGCGCCGCCGAGGGTATCGGCCTGGAGTACGCCGCCGGCGTCGGGCGCATCGCCCAGGGCCTGGTGATCATCATCAGCATCTCGGTGGCCATCAGCCAGCTCGAGGTCAAGACCGACCTGCTGAACCATGTGATCGTCATCGGGCTGATTACCGTTGGTCTGGCCGTTGCACTGGCGATGGGCCTGGGCAGCCGGGAAATCGCCGGGCAGATCCTGGCCGGCATCTATGTGCGCGAGTTGTATCAAGTCGGCCAGCAGGTGCGTATTGGCGAGGTCGAGGGGCACATCGAGGAAATCGGCACGGTCAAGACGACCCTGCTGACCGATGATGGCGAACTGGTGTCGTTGTCTAATCGCGAGCTGCTCGAGCAGCGCGTGAATAGCCGCTAACCGCACAAAAGCTGTTAATGTATGCCGCCGCAAAAATCGGCCCACGGGGCCGAGCGGCGACATTGACCTGACTGTCGGCCAGATCCGTTTTGAATAAAGTTCATTCGCCGCCCATGCGCTATGACCCCCGCGAGCTCACCGACGAGGAGTTGGTGGCGCGTTCGCATGAGGAGCTGTTTCACGTCACCCGCGCCTACGAGGAACTGATGCGCCGCTACCAGCGCACGCTGTTCAACGTCTGCGCGCGCTACCTGGGGAACGATCGGGATGCCGACGATGTCTGTCAGGAGGTGATGCTCAAGGTGCTGTACGGGTTGAAGAACTTCGAGGGCAAGTCCAAGTTCAAGACCTGGCTCTACAGCATCACCTACAACGAATGCATCACCCAGTACCGCAAGGAGCGCCGCAAGCGCCGGTTGATGGATGCCCTGAGCCTGGACCCTGTCGAAGAGGCGTCCGAGGACAAGGCACCGAAGCCGGAAGAGAAGGGCGGGCTGGATAAATGGCTGGTGCATGTGAACCCGATCGACCGGGAAATCCTTGTGCTGCGATTTGTCGCAGAGCTGGAATTCCAGGAGATCGCGGACATCATGCACATGGGCCTGAGCGCCACGAAAATGCGCTACAAGCGTGCGCTCGACAAGCTTAGAGAGAAATTTGCAGGCCTGGCTGAAACTTAGTGGCCAGCAAATACCTCTAACCAACCGGCAAGTTCTGCTAGACTTGCCGTCGAGTTGTCCCCCGGATGTTGGTGGGACTGCTTAACTATCACCAGATGGGGATTTAACGGATGAAATTGAAAAACACCTTGGGCTTGGCCATTGGCTCGCTCGTGGCCGCTACTTCGTTCGGCGTTCTGGCTCAAGGCCAAGGCGCTGTCGAAATCGAAGGCAACGTCACCAAGCAGTACTACGACAGCGAGCGTAACTTCAAGAACACCGGCACCAACCCTGGTGTCCGCCTCGGTTACTTCCTGACCGACGACGTGTCCCTGGACCTGGGCTACAACGAGACCCACAACGCTCGTGGTGAAGTCTTCAACAAAGACATCAAAGGCTCCAAGACCAAGCTGGACGCCACCTACCACTTCGGTACCGTCGGTGACGCCCTGCGTCCGTACGTTTCCGCTGGTTTCGCTCACGAAAGCCTGGGCCAGGCCACTCGTGGCGGCCGTGACCACTCCACCTTCGCCAACGTTGGCGCTGGCGCCAAGTGGTACATCACCGACATGTTCTTCGCCCGTGCCGGCGTCGAAGCCATGTACAACATCGACAACGGCAACACCGAGTGGGGTCCGACCGTTGGTCTGGGTCTGAACTTCGGTGGCAGCGGTGGCCAGAAAGCCGCTCCTGCGCCAGCTCCAGTTGCCGAAGTCTGCTCCGACAGCGACAACGATGGCGTCTGCGACAACGTCGACAAGTGCCCTGACACCCCAGCCAACGTTACCGTTGACGCTGATGGCTGCCCGGCTGTTGCCGAAGTCGTTCGCGTTGAGCTGGACGTCAAGTTCGACTTCGACAAGTCGGTCGTCAAGCCTAACAGCTACGGCGACATCAAGAACCTGGCTGACTTCATGAAGCAGTACCCACAGACCACCACCACCGTGGAAGGTCACACTGACTCCGTCGGTCCAGACGCTTACAACCAGAAGCTGTCCGAGCGTCGCGCCAGCGCTGTCAAGCAAGTCCTGACCCAGCAGTACGGCATCGAATCGAGCCGTGTTGACTCGGTTGGCTACGGTGAGACCCGTCCGGTCGCCGACAACGCCACCGATGCTGGCCGCGCCGTCAACCGTCGCGTAGAAGCTCAGGTAGAAGCACAGGCCAAGTAATTGGTTTGACGCTTCACGAAAAACCCGGCCTCGGCCGGGTTTTTCTTTGCCCGAATTTCTTGGGGTAAACCTCGTACCCCTTTGTAGGAGCGGCCTTGTGTCGCGAAAGGGGTGCGTAGCGCCCCCAGAATTTCGGCATCATGCGAGATTGCCGGGGCTGCTGCGCACCCCTTTCGCGACACAAGGCCGCTCCTACATGGTACGTCACTTGCCTGTGCGCTCAGTGCTTGAGCAACACCAGCAACAACACCAGGTTCAACAGCAACGACACCAACCCAATCGTGCGCCACACCTTCAACGGCTCGCGCTCCAGCAACGGCCGTGGCCGCTCGGCCAGCTCCTGGCGATCTCCCCGTTCCAGCAACAGCAACCACTGCTCGGCGGTCTCGAAGCGCTGCGCCGGGTCTGCCGCCACCGCCTGTAACAGGTTGCGCTGCAACCACTCCGGCAAATCCGGCCGATAACGCGCCGGGTTCACTGGCGTGCCGAAGCGTGGGCGCTGGAACGCTTCGACCTCGCCGTAGGGGTAGTGCCCGGTGAGCAGATGATAAAGCGTCACGCCCACGGCATAGAGGTCCTGGCGCGGTGCGGGGGGCAGGCCGTCGAAGGCTTCAGGGGCGAGGAACGAAGGCGTGCCCGGCAGGGCATGGGGCGGGTCCTCGGAAAGCCCCGGGCAGTACGCCAGCCCGAAGTCCAGCAGACGCAGTTGGCCATCGCTGCCATGGTGCAGGTTGTCCGGCTTGATGTCGCGGTGCAGCAGGTTGCGCCGATGCAGTACGCCCACCGCTTGCAGCAGCTGGCGGGCGACCTCCAGCCATTGCGCCAGCGGTAACGGGGGCTGTCCGGCCAGGGTCGTGCCTGGGTATTCGCGCATCAGGTAGTACAGGTGCTGGCGTTGGCTGGCCGGGTGCACTTCAGGGAAGTGGCGGCCGGCGACACGGCGAAGGAACCATTCTTCCAGCAGCAGGGCCTGGGCGGCCCCGGGCTCCTGGTCGCGAGACTGCGGCAGGGTCTTTAGCAGCCAGGGCTGGCCGTGCGGGTCGCGGACCCGGTACAGCAGCGATTGCCGGCTCTGGGTCAGCAAGCCGTCGACCTGCCAGCCATCGATCGACTGACCGTCACGCAGCGCGACTGGCAGCGGCCACTGCTGGAGTTGCGCCAGGGTGTCGCCCAGGTTGCTGGCGCCCAGTTGATCCACTCGCACCAGCAAGGCGCTGGCGTTGTCCTGGCTGCCGCGATGGTGGGCGCTGGCCACCAGGGTGTCGGCGGCCACCTGCAGGTCGGGTTGTTCGCGCAGGATCGACTGGATATGCGCATCGCTCAGGCTGGCCCATATGCCGTCGCTGAGCAGCACGAAGCACTCGCCCTCGCGCAGGTCGCCCTCCAGGTAGTCCACCAGCAGTTGCTGGTCCAGCCCCAGCGCGCGCTTGAGCACATGCTGCATGCCGGGCTGGTCCCAGACATGGTCTTCGCTCAGGCAGTGCAGCTGGTCGGCCTGCCAGCGGTACACCCGACAATCGCCGACATGGGCCAGGGTGAAACGTCGCCCACGCAGCACCAGGGCGCTGAGGGTGGTCAGCAGCGGCTGGCCATTGCCTTGGGCGCGCAGCCAGCGATTCTGTGCCGTGAGCAGGCGGTCCAGGGCCTGGGCAGCGCTCCAGGTGGCGGGCGTGGCGTAATAGTCCAGGGCCAGGGCCTGCAGGCTGGCGCGCGCCGCCAGGCCGCCATCGGCGCACTGGCTGACGCCGTCTGCCAGCGCGCACAGGTAACCCTTGCTGGCGGCCAGCTCCGGTACGGGTGTTACCAGGCGCAGGGCGTCCTGGTTTTCCGGACGCGGCCCGGTGGCGCTGGCCTGGGCAAAGCTCAGTTGCAGGCTCATGGCGCGGCCTCAGACCCGCGCCGCCGTCACTGCCGCCGAGCCCCAGGTGGTGCGCCAGCGTTGCTTGACCCCGTGCAGACCGAACCAGGCCAGCAGGCCGAGGCTGGCGAACAGCCACAGGCCGAGCTGGTAGTCGCCGGTATGCTGCTTGATGGTGCCCAGGCCTGCGGCAAGCAGGAAGCCGCCGATGCCACCGGCCATGCCGATCAGCCCGGTCATCACACCGATCTCCTGGCGAAAACGCTGTGGCACCAGCTGGAACACTGCGCCATTGCCGGCGCCCAATCCGAGCATGGCGCTGACGAACAGCGCCAGGGCCGCCGCCGCGCTGGGCAGGTTGAAGCCCACTGCGGCGATGCATACGGCGGCCACGCCGTACATCGCCAGCAGGGTGCGGATCCCGCCGAAGCGATCGGCCAGAGCACCGCCGAGTGGGCGCATCAGGCTGCCAGCGAACACGCAGGCGGCGGTGTAGTAGCCGGCGGTCACCGGGCTCAGCCCGTACTGGTCGCTGAAGTAGCCGGGCAGGGCACTGGCCAGGCCGATGAAGCCGCCGAAGGTCACGCTGTAGAAGAACATGAACCACCAGCTGTCGCGATCTCCCAGGGCCTTCAGGTAGTCGGCCATGGCCTTGGGCTTAGGCCGTTGCGGGGCATTGCGCGCCAGCAGGGCGAACAGCACAAGGGTCAGCAGCAAGGGCAGCACGGCGAAGCCGAACACATTGTTCCAGCCGAAGCCCGCGGCCAGCGCCGGGGCCAGCAGCGCGGCGAACACCGTGCCGGAGTTGCCGGCGCCGGCGATGCCCATGGCCTTGCCCTGGTGCTGGGGTGGATACCACTGCGAGGCCAGGGGCAGGGACACGGCGAACGAGGCCCCAGCGAAGCCGAGGAACACACCCAGCAGCAACGCCTGCTCATAGCTGCGCACTCCCAGGTGCCAGGCGCAGGCCAGGGCGACGATCACGATGACCTGGCCGATCAGCCCGGCGGTCTTGGGTGACAGGCGATCGACCAGCAGGCCCATGGCGAAGCGCAGTACCGCGCCGGCCAGGATCGGCGTGGCCACCATCAGGCCCCGTTGTTGTGCGCTCAGTTGCAGGTCGGCGGCGATCTGCACCGCCAGGGGGCCGAGCAGGTACCAGACCATGAAGCTCAGGTCGAAATACAGGAAGGCGGCGAACAGCGTGGGCACATGCCCGGATTTCCAGAAGCTCGTATTCATCGAACACCTCGTTGGGCGCGGAAACGAAAAGACGCCGCTGCCCGGTCCATGGCTGTGGAGGGGCGAGCGACGTCTTTGTCAGGGTATGGGGGCAACCGCCGTTGGCTACCGGGGTTTTCAGAGCAAGAGGCGGGCCAATATCCAGTCTCGCGCGAACCCTGTAGGAGCGGCCTTGTGTCGCGAAAGGGCCGCAAAGCGGCCCCAGCGATCTTTATGTAAACCCTGAAATCTTGGGGCCGCTGCGCGCCCCTTTCGCGGCACAAGGCCGCTCCTACAGAGGGGCGTAACGTCGGTACGGATGGCGCTACCCCAGCATCTGCGACATGGCAATGATCTGTTCCGCCACCTGGATCAGCTTCTGCTGGCGGCTCATGGCCTGGCGGCGCATCAGGGTGTAGGCCTGTTCCTCGTTGCAGTCCTTCATCTTCATCAGCAGGCCCTTGGCCTGCTCGATGAGCTTGCGCTCGGCCAACTGCTGGTCGCGGGCCAGCAGTTGAGCCTTGAGCGCCTGGTCGCTTTCGAAGCGGGCCATGGCCACATCAAGGATCGGTTGCAGGCGCGTGGTCTGGATACCCTCGACGATGTAGGCGCTGACCCCGGCCTGGATCGCCTGGCGCATCACACCGGGGTCATGCTCGTCGGTGAACAGCACGATGGGACGCGGGCGGTCGCGGCTGACCAGCACCACCTGTTCCATCACGTCCCGGCCTGGTGACTCGGTATCGATCAGCACCACGTCCGGGTGCACCGTTTCGACACACGCGGGCAGGTCGATGCTCAGGCTGCTGGCCTCGATCACCTCGAAGCCGGCCTCGATCAGGGCGGCCTTGAGGCGGCCGACTTTTTTTTCCGTGTCGTCGATCAGCAGGATACGCAACATGGCTGGACCCTCAGCGATGGGCGCGGGCGTCAGACGCCGCGTCCAGGGCGTGCAGTGCGAAGCTGCGCGCATAGCCATGGGGGTCGCTGCCGTCCCAGCGGCTGCCGTCGATCAGCAGGCTGCTGCGCATGGGCGGGTCGGCACAAGGTACGCCCAACGCCGTGGCGGCTTCGCGGTACAGCGTCAGCTGCTGCACCTGGCTGGCGACCGCCAGGTAGTCCGGGTCGTCACGCAGCAGGCCCCAGCGGCGGAACTGGGTCATGAACCACATGCCATCGGACAGGTACGGCAGGTTGGCCCGACCCTGGTCGAACAGGCGCAGGCCGTGGGGATCGTGCCAGCGATGGCCCAGGCCATCCTGGTAGTCGCCGATCAGGCGCGGCTCGATGCTGCCGACCGGGGAGCCCAGGTAGGCGCTGCCGCTGAGCAGTTGCGCCGTGCCACGGCGATTCTCCTGGCTCTGCTCGATGAAGCGTGCGGCGGCGAGTACCGACTTGATTAGCGCCCGGGTGCTGTTGGGGTACTGTTCGACGAAGCCGCGGGCACTGGCCAGGACCTTTTCCGGATGGTCGGGCCAGATCGACTGGCTGGTGGCCAGGGTGAAGCCCTGCCCCTTGGCGACGGCGTCCGCCGACCAGGGTTCGCCGACACAGAAGCCGTCGATGCGCCCGGCCTGCAGGTGGGCGGCCATCTGCGCAGGGGGCACCACCACGCTGGTCACATCGCGCAGCGGGTGGATACCCTGGCTGGCCAGCCAGTAGTAAAGCCAGAGGGCATGGGTACCGGTCGGAAAGGTCTGGGCGAACGTCAGTTGTGCGCCCTGTTGGTGCACCAGCCGCGCCAGTGCCTCGGGGCTGGTCACGCCCTTGCGCTGCAGCGCGGGGGAGAGATTGATGGCCTGGGCGTTCTGGTTAAGGCCCATGAGCACGGCCAAGGGGCTGGCGGGCACGCCGCCGATGCCCAGGTGCACCGCGTACACCAGGCCATAGAGGCAGTGGGCGGCGTCCAGCTCGCCGCTGACCAGCTTGTCGCGCAGCCCGGCCCAGGACGCCTGGCGGCGCAGGTTGAGGGTCAGGCCGAACTGCTGGGCGAAGCCCTGGGTGGCGGCGACCACCACCGAGGCGCAGTCGGTCAGGGCCATGAAACCGATGTCCAGGCTGGGCTTTTCCGGCGCGTCGCTGCCGTTGACCCAGGCCAGGGGCGTTGTCGGGAGGGCTGTGTTCACGAGAATCCTCAGGCGTTCGCGATTGACTGCATGCAACGGACTTAGCAACCCATGTGCCATTGCCCTGTCGCCCCGGCGGCGCGCTGGCTATAATCGCCCCCTCACACACCGCGAGTCCGCCCACCCATGTATACCCTGGCCCGCCAGTTGCTGTTCAAGCTCTCCCCGGAAACCTCCCACGACCTCTCGCTGGACCTGATCGGCGCCGGTGGCCGTCTCGGGCTCAACGGCCTGCTGTGCAAGCAGCCGGCGGCGTTGCCAGTGACAGTGATGGGCTTGAACTTCGCCAACCCGGTCGGCCTGGCCGCCGGCCTGGACAAGAACGGCGCGGCCATCGATGGCTTTGCCCAACTGGGCTTCGGCTTTGTCGAGATCGGCACCGTGACGCCGCGCCCGCAGCCGGGCAACCCCAAGCCTCGGCTGTTTCGCTTGCCGGAGGCCACGGCCATCATCAACCGCATGGGCTTCAACAACCTGGGCGTCGACCACCTGCTGGCGCGGGTGCGTGCCGCGAAGTACACCGGCGTGTTGGGTATCAACATCGGCAAAAACTTCGACACCCCGGTCGAGCGGGCCCAGGACGACTACCTGATCTGCCTGGAGAAGGTCTACAACGACGCCAGCTACATCACCGTCAACGTCAGCTCGCCGAATACCCCCGGCCTGCGTTCGCTGCAGTTCGGCGATTCGCTCAAGCAACTGCTCGATGCCCTGGCCGAGCGCCGTGAGCAATTGGCGCAGGCAAACGGCAAGCGCGTACCGCTGGCGATCAAGATCGCGCCGGACATGAGTGACGAGGAGACCGCCCTGGTGGCGGCGGCGTTGGTCGAATCGGGAATGGATGCGGTGATCGCCACCAACACCACCCTGGGGCGCGAGGGCGTCGAAGGCCTGCCGTTCGGTGGCGAGGCTGGTGGTTTGTCGGGTGCGCCGGTGCTGGAAAAGAGCACTCACACGGTGAAAGTGCTCGCTGGTGAGCTGGGTGGCAAGCTGCCGATCATTGCGGCGGGCGGGATCACCGAGGGGCGTCATGCGGCCGAGAAGATCGCCGCAGGGGCGAGCCTGGTACAGATCTATTCGGGCTTCATCTATAAAGGCCCGTCGCTGATTCGTGAAGCAGTGGATGCCATTGCCGCGATGCCGAAAGCATGAAATGAACCGGTAGCCGTGGGGGCGGGCTTGTCCCGCGATGGCGCCAGGACAAGTTGCCTGGGCGGACGCCATCGCGGGGCAAGCCCGCTCCCACGTTGCCCACCGGATAGGATGAAAAAAAGGGCATAAAAAAGGGCCCCTTCAAAGGGGCCCCTGGGCCGCAGCCCGCCGCCCGGATAGGGCGCGCATGGTGACTCGAATTCAGTGTCCTCGTTCAGCCAAGTGCGTGGTTCTCGTTTCGGGTAGAAATGCCAGCGATGCCGGTCTCTGCATTCCAGTAAGCTTCACGGCCGTTGCGCCAACCGTTCATCCAGTTTTGATGGCCAGCTGTACCTTCCTGTTTTGGGCACAGTTCTCGGGATTTACCTTGTATGCCGTAAAGAAAACCGCGTGCTTTTTCTTTCTCCTCGGAACTACGTTTCATTCTTTTTCCACTCATAAGGTATTGCCCTCACTTGTTGACTGAAATGTCCCGTCGGCCTCTCCGAGGCCGGGCAGAATCGTTCTGCCGAAGTGCACCCGCTGCTGGCGTGGCGGGTTGAAAGTGCCGCCCCGTTGCGGTGCGACCTGAGATCAGTTCTAACGAATGCAGGTCACAGTGTGAATGATCGATTTGTCATAAGGACGTAACCTTTCCGAAGGTGAGGGGATAAGTAAATAAATGCGACTCAACCTTGTTTGCCGTTGAGCCCGCTATGATCAGGGTTTACCCAACCTTGACGTCAATTGGCCAGCGTTGCTGGATGATGACAGTAATATTTGGTAATGCGACGAAGGGTCACATCTGAGCCCGACGTCCACGCAATTTTCATACTGCCCGACGATCAAAGCCTCTTTCGCCACCCGGCAAAGGCATGATCGACCGGGCGGCCAGGCCTGGCGAGCGTTTCGTCGGGCCACCCGGACGCCTGCTGGAAAGGCGTGCGGGCTAACAGCGGCAGCCGATGCGTCGGCTCGCCATCTACCTAGCCAAAGGCTCTGGATTGCACATGTCGGACCGTTTCGAACTTTACCTTACCTGCCCCAAGGGTCTTGAAGGCCTGCTCGCCGAGGAAGCCCGTCAACTGGGCCTGAACGAGGTGCGTGAGCACACCTCGGCCATTCGCGGCGACGCCGACATGGAAACCGCCTATCGCCTGTGCCTCTGGTCGCGCCTGGCTAACCGCGTGCTGCTGGTGCTCAAGCGCTTCTCGATGAAGAACGCCGACGACCTGTACGACGGCGTGAATGCCGTCGACTGGGCCGACCACCTGGCGGCTGATGGCACCTTGGCGGTGGAGTTTAGCGGCCATGGCTCAGGCATCGACAACACCCACTTCGGCGCGCTCAAGGTCAAGGATGCGATCGTCGACAAGCTGCGCAACCGCGAAGGCCTGCGCCCGTCGGTGGAGAAGGTCGACCCGGATGTGCGCGTGCACCTGCGCCTGGACCGTGGCGAGGCGATCCTTTCCCTCGACCTGTCCGGCCACAGCCTGCACCAGCGTGGCTATCGCTTGCAGCAGGGTGCTGCGCCCCTGAAGGAGAACCTGGCGGCGGCGGTGCTGATCCGCGCCGGCTGGCCACGTATCGCGGCCGAGGGCGGCGCCCTGGCCGACCCGATGTGCGGCGTGGGCACCTTCCTGGTCGAGGCGGCGATGATCGCCGCCGATATCGCTCCCAACCTCAAGCGCGAGCGCTGGGGCTTCAGCGCCTGGCTCGGCCATGTGCCGGCGCTGTGGCGCAAGGTCCACGACGAGGCCCAGGCCCGTGCTCAAGCCGGCCTGGCCAAGCCGCCGCTGTGGATCCGCGGCTATGAGGCCGACCCACGGTTGATCCAGCCGGGGCGCAACAACGTTGAGCGCGCGGGCCTGGGCGACTGGGTGAAGATCTACCAGGGCGAGGTGGCCAGTTTCGAGCCGCGTCCGGACCAGAACCAGAAAGGCCTGGTGATCAGCAACCCGCCCTACGGCGAGCGCCTGGGCGACGAAGCCAGCCTGCTGTACCTCTACCAGAACCTCGGCGAGCGCCTGCGCCAGGCCTGCATGGGCTGGGAAGCGGCGGTGTTCACCGGCGCGCCGGAGCTGGGCAAGCGCATGGGCATCCGCAGCCACAAGCAGTACGCCTTCTGGAACGGCGCGTTGCCGTGCAAGCTGTTGCTGTTCAAGGTCCAGCCCGACCAGTTCGTCACCGGTGATCGTCGTTCGGCCCAGGCCGAGGCGGCTGAGGGCGAGCCTCGTCGCCAGGCCCCGGTGGCCAGCGAGCCGGCGCGCCTGTCGGAAGGCGCGCAGATGTTCGCCAACCGCCTGCAGAAGAACTTCAAGCAGCTGGGCAAGTGGGCCCGCCGCGAGAAGGTCGATTGCTACCGTGTGTACGATGCCGACATGCCCGAGTACGCCCTGGCAGTGGACCTGTACCACGACTGGGTGCACGTGCAGGAGTACGCCGCGCCGCGTTCGATTGATCCGGACAAGGCCCAGGCGCGCCTGCTCGACGCGCTGAGCGCGATTCCCCAGGCCCTGGGCGTCGATCCGCAGCGTGTGGTGCTCAAGCGCCGGGAGCGCCAGAGCGGCACCCGCCAGTACGAGCGCCAGGCCACCGAAGGGCGCTTCCAGGAGGTCAACGAAGGCGGCGTCAAGCTGCTGGTCAACCTCACCGACTACCTGGATACCGGGCTGTTCCTCGATCACCGGCCGATGCGCATGCGCATCCAGCGCGAGGCGGCGGGCAAGCGCGTCCTCAACCTGTTCTGCTACACCGCCACGGCCACCGTGCACGCAGCCAAGGGCGGCGCGCGCAGCACCACCAGCGTGGACCTGTCGAAGACCTACCTGGACTGGGCCCGGCGCAACCTGTCGCTCAACGGTTTCTCCGAGCGCAACCGCCTGGAGCAGGGCGATGTCATGGCCTGGCTGGAGAACGCCCAGGACAGCTACGACCTGATCTTCATCGACCCGCCGACCTTCTCCAACTCCAAGCGCATGGAAGGGGTATTCGACGTGCAGCGCGACCATGTGCAACTGCTCGACCTGGCCATGGCGCGCCTGGCCCCGGGGGGTGTGCTGTACTTCTCCAACAACTTCCGCAAGTTCCAGCTCGACGAGCATTTGGCCGCGCGCTACGTAGTGGAGGAGATCAGTGCCCAGACCCTGGACCCGGACTTCGCCCGCAACAATCGTATCCACCGCGCCTGGCAGCTGCGTCTGCGCTGAGCCGACGAGGTACGTGGCACGCCTGCTGGCCAGTGGCTATAACTCAGGACAGGGCGGGACAATACGCAGGACGCTGACCTTGGTTGGAGTCCTCTATGTCGAACCCGGGCGTACCTGCAAAGCGGCTTGGCCTGCTCGGCGACGAGTTGTCGGCCTGGGGCGTGGCCCTGGCGGCGCTGGTCGCCGGGGCGTTGCTCACGGCCGCCCTGGCGATCGCCACCCAGACCTTCTACCAGCAGCAACTGCGCCAGCGCTTCGAGCTGCTGGCCAGTGAGCGCTACAGCCGCATCGCCGAGCGTTTCGAGGAGCAGGAGCAACGCCTGGATGGCTTGCGCCGGTTCTTCGCCTATTCCACTGAAATCACCCCCCGCGAGTTCGATGGCTACGCACGTCCCTTGCTGCACCGCACCCAGGCTTACTCCTGGGCACCGCGGGTAGCGGCCGCGCAGCGCGAGGACTTCGAGCGGCGCGCCAGTGCCTGGCTGGGCCAGCCCTATCAGATCCGCGACCTGGACGCCCAGGGCGATTGGCAGGCCGCGCCTGCGCGTGATCACTACTATCCGGTGCTGTACACCCAGGCGGCGAGTCGCCAGGCCCAGCCCTACGGCTTCGACCTGGGTGGGCAGCCGCTGCGCGCCGCGACCTTGGCCCGGGCCGCCAGCCCCGGCAGCATGGCGGTGTCGGCGCCGCTGGACATGATCAACGTCGAACCGACTTATACCCGTGGCCTGCTGATAGTCGCCCCGGTGTTCGCCGATGAAGCGTCTGTGGGCGATCCCCTTCGAGGGTACGTCATGGCCTTGCTGAGCCTGCATCAGCTGATCGCCGAGAGCCTGCCGACGGTGGCTGACGACAACCTGGTGGTGCGCATCCTCGACCTGTCCACAGAGGGTGGTCACGAGGTGCTGTTCGACTCAGGGATGCCGCCGGCGCGCATGGGCTTTGCCAGCAGTCACCTGCTGCACCTGGCGGACCACCACTACCAGCTCGACATTCGTCCCAGCCAGGGCTTTCTTGCCGCCAACCGCTCGTCGGCGGTGCCGGTGGTGGCGTTGCTCGGTGGCCTGCTCAGTGTCTTGCTGGCGCTGCTGCTGTACAGCCTGTTCAGCCAGCGCCAGCGTGCCCTGGGCCTGGTGGCCCGGCGTACCGCCGAGCTGCGTATCAGCGAGCAGTCATTGCGCGAGACCCACAACCAGTTGCGCAGCGTGCTTGATGCCGCGACCCAGGTGGCGATCATCGCCACCAGCCTGCGCGGGGTGATCGGCACGTTCAACGCGGGCGCCGAGCGCATGCTGGGCTATTCGGCCGGCGAAGCGCTGGGCCAGCTGCGCCTTGAGGACCTGGTCTTGCCCGAGGAGCTGCGCCAGCGGGCCCATGCCTTGAGCGTGCGCTTCGGGCGCGAGGTTGGCGCGGGCCAGGCGATGTTCGCCGAGACGGTGCAGGAGGGCGGCGCGGAGCCGGCGGACTGGACCCTGGTGCGCAAGGATGGCAGCCACCTGCTGGCCAACATGCTGGTGACGGCGGTGCTGGACGAGCAGGGGTTATGGGTGGGCTATCTGGCGATCTGCATCGATGTCACCGAGCGGCGCCGGGTGCACGAAGCCCTGGCGGCCCGCGACCGGCTGTTGGAAAAACTCAGCGCCGAGGTGCCTGGCGGGATCTACCAGTATCGCCTGGACGCCGATGGTCATTCCTGTTTCCCCTACGCCAGCCAAGGTCTGCACGACATCTACGAGGTGGACCTGGCAGTGCTGCGCGAGGACGCCGCGGCGGTGTTCGAACGTATCCACCCGGACGACCTGGAGCGAGTGCGGCGCTCGGTGCGTTACTCCGCCGAGTACCTGACGCCGTGGCGGGAGGAGTACCGGGTGTGCCTGCCGCGGGCGGGGTTGCGCTGGGTGCGGGGGGAGGCGACGCCGGAGGTCGGCGAGCACGGCAGCACGCTCTGGCATGGTTACCTGACCGATATCTCGGACCTCAAGCGGGTGGAGGAGGAGCTGCGGGCGCTGTCGGTGACCGATGCGCTGACCGGGATCTACAACCGGCGGTATTTCCAGGAGCGGCTGCGCAACGAACTGGATCGGGCGCAGCGGGATGGGTTGGACCTGGCGGTGATCATGCTGGATATCGATCACTTCAAGCGGATCAACGATCAATACGGGCATGCGGTGGGGGATCATGTGCTGCGCAGCCTGTGCCAGCGGATCGGGCAGCGGTTGCGGCGGACCGATGTGTTTTGTCGGTTGGGGGGGGAGGAGTTCATGGTGTTGTGTCCGGGGAGTAATGCCGAGCAGGCGCGGGTGCTGGCGCAGGAGTTGTGGCAGGGGGTGCGCAGTGTGCCGGTCGAGGGGGTGGGGCGGGTGACGGCGAGTTTTGGGGTGGCGGGGTGGCGGGTTGGGGAAGGGGCGGATGCGTTGTTGTTGCGGGCGGATGCTGGGGTTTATGTGGCCAAGCAGGGGGGGAGGGATCGGGTTGAGGGGGAGTTGTCTTGAGTTAAGTTTGGTCTGTTGTTTGGTTGTTTGGTTGTTTGGTTGTTTGATTGTTTGATTGTTTGATTGTTTTTAAAGTTTTATGTGCATTCATTTGTGATGTCGACGCTTATTCACCTTTCCGCCCTTACGGCGGGTAACTTTTTGAAGGATCAAAAAGTCACCAAAAAATCCTCGCTCCATTCATCCGGCCCTGCGCTTCGCTCCGGGTTCCCTCACTCCGGCCTTGCTCCCGGGAGGGCCGCGCTGCAGGGCCCATCCTGGGCCCCAGCGCTTGACGGGCATCCATGCCCGTCACCTCCCTGCGCAAGACCTCCGTTCGGCCTCCTGAAGTCGCGAAGTTACGGGCGGCGCCTGGGCTGGCGCAGCTGTCGCTAGTTGAAAGCTTAGTTGATCTCTCGATTGTATCGCGGGGCAAGCCCGCTCCCACGCAATAGTCGCCGTTATATATAACCCTGTAGGAGCGGGCTTGTCCCGCGAAAGGGCCGGAACAGCCAATACATAATTAACTGTCAAACAACTAACTTCGCATCTCCCGCTCCCGCTCCCGCTCTCGCTCTTGCTCTTGCTCTTGCTCTTGCTTCTAAGCACGCGATAGTCCAGGCGCCGCCAATTGCGACTTCAGGAGGCCGAGCGGAGTTCTTGCGGAGGGAGGTGACGGGCATGGATGCCCGTCAAGCGCTGCGCCCCAGGATGGGGCGTTCAGCGCGGTCCTCCCGGGAGCAAGAACGGAGCGAGGGAATCCCGCCACGGGCGGGACTGATGAATGGAGCGATGATTTTTTGGTTCCTTTTTGATCCTTCAAAAAGGAACTCGCCGTAAGGGCGAAAAGGTGACTATGCGTCACCATCGCCAATGAATGCGCTTACAACCCTTAAAACCAACACCTTAAAAGCCAAGGCCAAGCCCCAGCCCACTCAAATCAAGGCATCACCCCAACAGTCCCATTCCCCGCCTTGGGCTGCCGGTAAAGATCCAGCAACACCTGGTCGAGAACCTGGGAAGCCCCCCAAGGCTTGGGATCATTGAGAATGGCCGCCACCGCCCAGGTGTGCCCGTTACTGTCCCGGCTGAACCCGGCAATCGCCCGCACGGTATTCAGGGTCCCGGTCTTGATGTGCCCTTCGCCCGTCATGGCCGTGCGCTTGAGCCGCTTGCGCATGGTGCCGTCCATCCCCACCAGCGGCATCGAGCTGATGAACTCCGCCGCGTAAGGGCTCTTCCAGGCCGCCTGCAACAGCGCCGCCATCTCGCGGGTGCTGACCCGCTCGGCGCGGGACAGCCCCGAGCCGTTCTCCATCACCAGGTGCGGCGAGGTGATGCCTTTCTTCGCCATCCACTGACGCACCACACGCTGGGCGGCACGGGCATCGTCGCCGTCGGCGTCGGTGCGGAACTGCGCGCCAAGGCTCAGGAACAGCTGCTGGGCCATGGTGTTGTTGCTGTACTTGTTGATGTCGCGGATCACTTCCACCAGGTCCGGCGAGAAGGCGCGGGCCAGCAGGCGGGCGCTCTTGGGCACGTTTTCGATGCGATCGCGACCCTGGATGCTGCCGCCCAGCTCGTTCCAGATCGCCCGCACGGCACCGGCCGCGTAGGTCGGGTGGTCCAGCAGCGCCAGATAGGTCTGCGAGTTGCAGCCGTCGGCGAGCTGGCCACTGATCGTGACGCTGACACCGTCCGGCTGGACTACCGGGTTGTAGCGCACCTCTCCGGTGCACTGCTTGCCGGCCACGGCCTTGACCTGGTTGTCGATGCGGATGCTGGCGATCGGCGGCTCGACCGAGACGTTGACCTTGCCACCGTCGTTGCGGGCAACGAAGCGCAAAGCCTTGAGGTTGACCAGCAGCGAGTCCGGCTTGACCAGGAACGGCTTGTTCTCGTCGCCGCCGTCGTCATCGAACTGCGGCAAGTTGGGCTGCACAAAATGGCTACGGTCCAGGACCAGGTCGCCGGTCACGGTACGAACGCCATTGGCGCGCAGGTCGCGCATCAGCAGCCAGAGTTTCTCCATGTTCAGCTTGGGGTCGCCGCCACCCTTGAGGTACAGGTTGCCGTTAAGCACGCCGTTGCTCAGGGTGCCGTCGGTGTAGAACTCGGTTTTCCATTGGAAAGTGGGGCCCAGCAGTTCCAGCGCGGCGTAGGTGGTGACCAGCTTCATGGTCGAGGCCGGGTTGACCGACACATCGGCGTTGAACACGGTCGCCGTGCCCGGGCCGTCCAGCGGCAGCATGACCAGCGACAGGGCCGAATCCTGCAGCTTGTTGGTCTTGAGCGCCTGCTGCACCTTAGGTGGCAGGCTGGTGTTGACGGCGGCGGCCTGCACGGACAGCGACAGGGGCAGGAACAGGCCGGCGAGCAGCAGTGGGCGGAGCGTCTTGATCATAAATGGACAAACCCTGCAGGCGAGGGGAAAAGACAACGGGGCTGTAGGAAGTGATGGCCCCAGGACAAAATGTAGTGCGCATTATGCCCCAAGCAGCACGAGCATGGGCCTCATTCGACGGAAAAGCGCCGCTAGGCGCCGGAAACTGGTAAAGTGCCGCGCGTAATTAATTGAGAGGATTGTTTCATGGCTACCAACCGTTCCCGTCGCCTGCGCAAGAAACTGTGCGTGGACGAATTCCAGGAGCTGGGTTTCGAACTGAACCTGGGCTTCAAGGAAGACCTGTCCGATGAAGCCATCGATGCCTTCCTCGACGCCTTCCTGGCTGAAGCCATGGATGCCAACGGCCTGGACTACGTCGGTGGCGACGACTTCGGCCTGGTTTGCAAGGCCACCCGTGGTTCGGTCAACGAAGAACAGCGCGCCGCTGTCGAAGCCTGGCTCAAGGGCCGCAGCGAACTGACCAATATCGAAGTCAGCCCGCTGCTGGACGCCTGGTACCCGGAAAAACCGGTCAACCCGGCTTCCTGATGAATGGCGGCGGTACGCCTTGTACCGCCCTCATCCGGCTTCGGCCAGGCGCTCCCGCTGCCTGGCCAGGGCTTTCTCCACGCGGCGCATATGCCGCGCCAGCGCCTGACGGCGCCGTTTCAGTTCAGCCTGGGGCAAGTCCGTCACCTCCAGCGCCTCGCACGCCTCGATCAACGCCTGAGCATCCAGCATCCGTCCCGCGCTGAGGATCTTGTGTGCCTGTAATGCCAGCTCGCCGCCCTCGCGTTGCGGGTCGATGGCCATCAGCGCCTGCAGGTCCTGGCGCAGGCTCAGCAGCAGGGTGTCGAGGATGCGGTCGCGGTCGGCGAGGTTGTCGCCAACGATCGCCGACAGGCCATCGAGATCGAACCGCACGGCGGGCGTATGGGGCTCGTCTTCCTGGTAGGCAATCCGTGCAAGGGCCTTCAACCGCTGGCCCAGCACCTGCAGGCCGATGGGCTTGAGCAGGCAATCGTCCATGCCTGCATCCAGGCATTGCTGGCGCACCTCGGGCTGGGCGTTGGCGGTGTAGCCGAGGATGGTGCAGCGTGGCCGGTTGCGCAGTTGCTCCTCCAGGCGCACGGTCCTGGCCAG
Source organism: Pseudomonas sp. TE31087 (assembly GCF_057284075.1). NCBI lineage: Bacteria > Pseudomonadati > Pseudomonadota > Gammaproteobacteria > Pseudomonadales > Pseudomonadaceae > Pseudomonas > Pseudomonas sp. TE31087. The sequence goes on along the minus strand of NZ_JBXVNN010000001.1, from coordinate 2,465,919 downwards.
TTCGAAGCCATTCATCTGCGGCATGTTGCAGTCGACGATGAGTATATCGAAGCAACCCGCGCGCCACTTGCGCAGCCCTTCGCGTCCATCTTCGGCGCTTTCCTGACCAAGGCCCAGGTAGTTCAGTTGCTGTGCCATCAGCAACAGGTTGGCCGGGTGGTCGTCGATCACCAGGATGCGCAGCTGCTGGTCCGGTTGCGGGATTTCCGTGGCCGATCGGGGCTGGGGCGTGACCGGATCGACGCATTGCAGCGGCATCACCAGACGGACCCGGGTACCGACGCCCTGCAGGCTCTGCAGGGTGAGCTCGCCGCCCATCATCGTGCACAGGTCACGGCTGATGACCAGCCCCAACCCGGTGCCAGCCCTGGCGCCGTCGCTGTAGGGGTTGGCCTGCACGAAGGGGGAGAACAGGCGTTGCAGGTCCTGCTCGTGGATCCCGATACCACTGTCGCGCACCTCCAGGTCGAGCGTCGGCATGGCAGGTTCGCCATCGTTGCGCAACCTGGCGGTGATACGCACTTGCCCCTGTTCGGTGAACTTGATCGCATTGCTCACCAGGTTCGACAGCACCTGCTTGAACCGTAGCGGATCGAGCATGGCGTGGCAGCGGGCCTCGGGAGCAATCACCACGTCCAGCACCAGGCCCTTGTGCCGGGCCAGGCCGTCGAATACGCGGCCGACCGACTCGACCAGGGCCGCAAGGTCGACTGCTTCGGGGACCAGGGACATCTGTCCGGACTCGATCCGGGCGATATCCAGGATGTCGCCGATCAGCCCCAGCAGGTCACTGGCCGAATGATGGGCGACCTCCAGCGCAGGGCGGTCCAGCTTGCCCTGGTCGGCGCGCTTGAGGGCCAGTTCCAGCATGCCGATGAGGGCGTTCATCGGCGTGCGGATCTCATGGCTGATGGTGGCCAGGAAGGTGCTCTTGGCCCGATTGGCGTCATCGGCCTGTTGCTTGGCCAGGCGCAGGTCCTGGACCAGATTGCGGCGCTCGCTGATATCGATCCAGCCACCGATGATGCCCTGCATCTCGCCCACCGAGTCGCGGTAGGGCAGGATCCAGTGATAGATCGTCAGCTCGCGGTCCCGCAGGCGCAGGGGACGATCGAGGATCAAGGGTTTGCCCTGGGCCATCACCCGCTGGTAGTCGTCCTGGACCTGGCGGGTATAGTCGCAGTCGCTGAAGGGGGCCTCGTCCAGGCTCTTGCCCAGGACTTCCTCGAGACTGGCGCCGACGGCCTGCAGGTAGCTGTCGTTGCAGCTTTGCAGGCGTCCGTCACGGTCGCGAACATACATCGGATGAGGCGTGCCATTGAGCAGCGCACCCATGAATTCCAGTTGGTCGTTGAGCGCTCGCTCGGCCCGCTGGCGCTGCTTGATCTGACGGCGCAGCCGGGCGTTCCACACCAGTGCGAGGACCAGCAGCACCGCAATGCCCCCCGCCACCTGAAGGATCAGCCGGCGGTAGCTGCGCCAGTAGGCGTCGTCACGCAGGCCATGGTCGCGCCAGCGGCTGTTGATCACCCCCAGTTCCTCCGGCGAAATGCTCAACAGCGCCTTGTCGAGGATCGCCGCCAGCTCGCTGGCCCCGGCGGCGGTCGCCATGGCGAAGGCTGCCGGTTCCGTGCCCACCGTGCTGCGGATCACCAGGTTGTTGCTGGTGGCGAGCATGTGGTTGGCGTCGATCAGGGTGGCGATTGCCGCATCCACCGCGCCGCTGCCGAGCAGCACCATGGAGTAGTAGGTGCTTTCGGTGGCGACCTGGTGAATCCGTGGGTGACGTGCCGCGAGCAGGGCGGCCACGCTGCTGTCGCGTGGCACGGCGACGCGCTTGCCCTTGAGTTGCTTGAGGTTGCTGGGCTGGTCGTTGCCGGTGTGGCTGACCAGCACGTAGGCACTTTCGAGGTAGGGCCTGCTGACCTGCAGCGGGCTGCCGCGACGGGCGTCGGTGGAGAGGCTGGCGATGATATCGGCGCGACCGGACTCGAGCTGGTCGACCATGTCGCCATCGCCGCTGGCGCGACGGATCTCGAAGCGCAGGCCGGTGCGCAGGCGGATGAGTTCGAGCAGGTCGGCGACGATGCCACGCAGGCGGTCATTGTTGTCGAAGAAGGTCAGGGGCGCGGCGGTGTCGTTGACCACCACGCGCATGATCGGATGTTCGCTCAGCCACTGTTCCTCGCGCGCCGACAACTGCAGCTTGCGATCGGTCAGCAGGCTACCGCTGCTGGCACTCCAGCGCTTGAAGATATCGTTGCGGGTGGTGTTGGGCTGGGCGTCGAGGGCGGCGTCCACCAGGGACTGGAGGGTGAGTGCGTCCTCGCGCATGGCGAAGCTGAAGCCCACGGCTTCGTGCTTGCCGAAATTGGCCATGCGCAGGTGCGGCAGGTGCCCCTGGCTGATCAGGTAGTGGGTGGAAATGGTATCGCCGATGAACACGTCGGCCTGCTCGAAGGCCACGGCATTCAGCGCCTGGGTGGAGGACTCGAAAGTCAGCAGCTCGGCCTTGGGGTAGTTGGCGTGAATCTCCCCGGGCGGCAGGTAGTGATACAGCATGCTCAGGCGCATGCCCGTCAGGCCCGTGTCCAGCGCCCGGGTTTCATCCTCGCGGGTCACCAGCACCGGTTGGTCGATGGCGTAGGGCCGCGACAGCGCCAGGCCCTGGGTCACCGCTTCATAGCCGTTGGCGCTGCCCAGCAGGTCGATATGCCCACTCTTGAGCGCCGCGACCGCCGCCGGCCGGCTGGGAAAGCGCTGCACCCGCACCGGCAGGCCCAGGGCGCTGCCGATCAGGCCGGCGTAGTCGGCCGTCAGCCCCTGGTACTCGCGCCCGCCCGTGGCGATGTCGAACGGCGGGTAGTCAGGAGCCGAGGTGCCCAGCACCAGTTCCCGGCGCTGCGCGAGCCAGTCGTGCTGGGCCGGTGTCAGGCTGGGCTGGACCGATGCCGGCGCTGAACGGCTGAGCAGGGTATAGGTTCGCCCCGTGTCGACGGTCACGCCGGCACCTTGCAGCGGCATGCCCAGGCACAGCAGCGATGTAACGATGCACCTCCACATCATGACCTCAGACCAGCGCGTTGCGTTTGGCGACGTCGATCAATTCCACCAAAGTGCTGGCGCGCAACTTGTGCATGAGACGTTTCTTGTAAGTGCTGACGGTCTTGTTGCTGAGAAACATGCCCTTGGCAATCTCCTTGTTGCTGCGCCCCTGGGCAAAAAGTTGCAGAACCATGAGTTCCCGATCATTGACCTGGCGGAACAGTTCCAGCTCCTGGTTGCTGCCCGTCGGCGGTGGATTTAGCGCCTGGCTGGGGAAATAGTTGTACCCGGACAGCACGGCCTTGATCGCGCTGAGCAGTTCGCTGAGGTCTTCCTGCTTGCACACGTACCCGGCCGCGCCGGAGTGCATGCAGCGCACGGCGAACAGTGCCGGCGATTGGGCTGTGAGTACCAGGACCTTCAGCGGGATGGCCATGGCCTGCAGGCGCGAGAGCATCTCCAGGCCGTCGAGCTTGGGAATGCTGATGTCGAGGATGACCAGGTCCGGCGGGGTCTCGCGGATCAACTGCATGGCGTCCACGCCGTTGTCCGATTCCCCGACCACCTTGTATCCCTGGTTTTCCAGCAACATCCGTATCGCCAAACGTATGACGGGATGGTCATCAACTATAAAGACTGAGTGCATATTCAACATTCCATGCGGCGCGTGAAGGCAGCCGGCACATTAGCTCAGTTGAATGTCGACGGGCAGGGAAGTGGCTGCCAAAACCGGGATATAGGAATTTACTTACAGTGTTGGCGAAACATTGCTACGAGTGATGTAGATATTGACAGGGATTTGTCAGGGTTTGATCGTTTTGGTGGGGTTGCGTAGTGAGCGTGTTTATTGGGGATCAATATTGCGTGGGAAATTTCATGCGTATTAAACGTCAGTCGTTTCAAGGATGTTTGGGCGCGAGGTTATTGACCGGGTGAGGGCCACCAGGTGTCCGCCGCGATCCATGCAGCGCCTATGAGATCGAGCGCCGCCCGCGCGGCGCATCGCGGCACAAGGCCGCTCACACTGGCATAGCGCGTGGCTTGAGGGCCGCGCGGTCGCTGTGGGAGCGGCTTCAGCCGCGAACACCGGCGCAGCCGGTGCCAGGCACCGCGTCGTCTGCTTCGCGGGTAAACCCGCTCCCACAGGGATCGCGCCAGATTCTAGAAATTGAGCAAGACAGTTGCTCCCACATCTGTTTCGGGCCAATTAATCCTGTGAATGAGACGGCGCCTGCCTTGGTGCATGCCTCAAGTCCTGCGGTGCGGCATTGGTGTCCATGCTGAAATTGCGTCGGGCCAACAAGGCGGACCAGGTAATGGAACAGGATTGACTGGCCCGAAACAGATGTGGGAGCGGCCTTGCGTCGCGATGCGCCGCGCGGGCGGCGCTCGATCTCATAGGCGCCGAAAGCTTCGCGCCGAACACCCCGTCATCCCCTCACTTCGGACTGGACCGCCCGGTCATTTCCAGAGCCATTTCACTGGCGTAGCTGTCGGTCATCCCGGCGATGAAGTCGATCATGCGCAGGAAGGCGTCGTGCAGCGAACCATGCGGGTCGGGGGCGTTGTTGCCGATCAGGTCCAGTACCCGCCGGCTCTTGAACGACGGGGTACGCCCGCCATGCTGTTCCAGCGCCGCGCCACAGAAGGTATTGAGCAGGATCTCCAGGGTCGTGTAGGCGCCGATCTCGTGCAGGGTCTTGCGCTTGTCCTGGAAGATCTTCTTGCGCGCCATGTCCTTGGCCTGCAGTACGCAGCGTTGCGCCGGGCCATGCATGTGCTCGACCAGGTCACCCGCCAGGCTGCCGGCGAGCAGGGCCTGCTGCTGTTCGACGAAGGCCTGGGCGGCGGCATTGGTCAGGTGCTCGATGGCCTTGCCGCGCAGGATCGCCAGCTTGCGCCGACGTGATTCGCCGGGCCCCAGCAGGCGATAGGTTTCCGGCAGGTCATCGCCCACCAGGTCCAGCAGCAGCGCCTCGACCTCGACGTATTGCAGCAGGTCCATCTCCAGCCCATCCTCGAGGTCGATCAGGGCGTAACAGATGTCGTCCGCGGCCTCCATCAGGTACACCAGGGGGTGACGGGCCCAGCGCTGGTGCTCCAGCTGCGGCAGGCCGAGCTTGCCGGCGATCTGCTCAAGCAGCCCCAGTTCGCTCTGGTAGCAGCCGAACTTGTGCTTCTTGTAGCCCAGGGCGTCGGCGTGGCGTGCCGCCCATGGGTACTTGAGGTAGGCGCCAAGGGTGGCATAGGTCAGGCGCATGCCGCCGTCGAACTGGTGGTATTCGAGCTGGGTGAGCACGCGAAAGCCCTGGGCATTGCCTTCGAAGTTGAGGAAATCGGTGCGTTGATCGTCGCTCATGTCGTCCAGCCAGCCGCGCCCGGCGGCCTGCTGGAACCAGTGACGGATGGCGTCCTCGCCGGAATGGCCGAACGGCGGGTTGCCGATGTCGTGGGCCAGGCAGGCCGATTGCACGATCATTCCCAGATCGCTGGGTTCGCACCAGTCCGGCAGTTGCTCGCGCAGGGTCTCGCCGACGCGCATGCCCAGCGAGCGGCCGACGCAGCTGACCTCCAGGGAGTGGGTCAGGCGGGTGTGGATATGGTCGTTGCTGGATACGGGGTGCACCTGGGTCTTGCGCCCCAGGCGGCGGAAGGCGCCGGAGAAGATGATGCGGTCGTGGTCCTTGTGGAACGGGCTGCGGCCGAGTTCCTCGGGGCTGTAGAGGGCCTTGCCCAGTCGTTCGCGGGTCAGCAGGGTGTGCCAGTCCAAGGCGTTTTCTCCCATCGTAGAGTCGAGCTAGGCAAACCCTAGCTTCCTGCGTCCGGCGCGCCCGCGCAAGCGTCGTGCGCGCCTTGGCCTCAGGGGCGGCGGCTGTTGCCGAGGAACAGGCGGATCAGCGGTACCAGGCTGGTGCCCAGGCGCACCAGGCGTGCCAGGTTGCCGCTGCGCACGCCCTTGCCGGTGAGAAAACCCAGGGCGACGACGGCGCCGATACCCCACAGCGAGCCGTGCTTGACGCCCAGGCCCTCGCCGAACGAGCCGCCCATGCCGCGCAGGCGGCGGACCGGTTCGAGCAACTGGCCGGACTCGTGGCGGATTTCCTGGCGGTGCATTTCCATGCGCAGGCGCAGCAGCGCCTTGCGCAGCTCACGGGGGTTACGGGTGTTGGGCAGTTCGGGCAGGCTCATGGCAGCAGGCGCTCCCGATCCTTGGCCAACTCCTCGAGGGTGGCATTGAACGGCGAGGATTCATCGAACACCGCGGCTTTCAGGCGCAGGCCGCAGTACAGCGCGGCGAGTCCGTAGAACACGCACAGGCCGATGATCCCGGCCAGTCGGTAACTGTCCCACAGCAGCACCAGCACCAGGCCCGACAGCGCGGTCAGCAGCAGCAGGGCGAACACCAGGGCCAGACCTGCGAACAACAGCAGACTGAGGGTGCGGGCCTTCTGCTCCTGCAACTCGATGCCGAACAACTCGATATGGCTGTGCAGCAGGCCCAATATGGCCGCGCCCAGGCGCCGACCGGAGGCGCCCGTGCCGATGGCGTCGTTGTCCATGCCGGCTCCTCAGCGCTTGGCCAGCAGGCCGATCAGCAGGCCGACGCCGGCGGCGATGCCGATGGCCTGCCACGGGTTCTCCTGCACGTATTCCTCGGCGCTGCCAAGGGCCGCCTGGCCGCGAGCGCGCACCGAATCCTGGGTCAACTGCAGGGTCTCGCGGGCCTGCACCAGGCGTTCGTGGATCTGCTCGCGCAGTTCGTCGGCCTGGTCGCCGGCCAGGTTGGCGGTGTCGGCGAGCAGCTTCTCGGTATCGCGGACCAGAGCCTGGAAGTCAGCCATCAATATTTCCTGTGCAGTCTTTGCCGATTTGCTGGCCATGGATGGGCCTCTCCCTGTGGATGTGTGCTGGTTATTTCGAGTGATCGGTGGCGCGGAAGGTTCAGCGGGATGTGTTGGTACAGCGCTTGCTAAAAAGCGGTGCGTGTCCGCCGCGGCTTGCGCCGAAACCATGCGCCAGCGTTGCGGATACCGCTAAACCTTAACCCAATCCACGACAAACCCAAGAAAAAACCACGCAGGCGCCGCCCGGCTCACCGAAACGGGGCAGGGGCCTGGCACCGATCCGGTGCATGGATGCCGGTTCTTGAACTGTCCTGGTGCCTTTTTGCAGGTCTGCCACTTCATGGAAAACATGCACAGCGCGATGGACTCCCTGGTCCATGGCTCCAACACCTTGTTCATCCTCATGGGCGCGATCCTGGTCCTGGCCATGCACGCGGGGTTCGCCTTTCTCGAGGTCGGCACGGTGCGGCACAAGAACCAGGTCAACGCCCTGTCGAAGATCCTCAGTGACTTCGCCGTCTCGGCCCTGGTGTATTTTTTCATCGGCTACTGGATCGCTTATGGCGTGAGTTTCCTGCAACCGGCGGCGACGCTGGCCAGCGATCACGGCTATGCGCTGGTCAAGTGTTTCTTCCTGCTGACCTTCGCCGCGGCCATTCCGGCGATCATCTCCGGCGGTATCGCCGAGCGCGCGCGCTTTGCGCCGCAACTGTGCGCGACGGCGTTGATCGTGGCGTTCATCTACCCGTTCTTCGAAGGCGTGGTGTGGAATGGCAACTTTGGCCTGCAGGCCTGGTTGCAGGCGCGTTTCGGCGCGCCGTTCCATGATTTTGCCGGATCCGTGGTGGTACACGCCATGGGCGGCTGGCTGGCGCTGGCGGCGGTGTTGCTGCTCGGCGCGCGCCGTGGCCGCTACCGCGACGGACGCCTGGTGGCGTTCGCGCCGTCAAGCATTCCGTTCCTGGCGCTGGGCTCGTGGATCCTGATCATCGGCTGGTTCGGCTTCAACGTCATGAGCGCGCAGACCCTGCAGGGGGTGAGCGGGCTGGTGGCGATCAACTCGCTGATGGCCATGGTCGGCGGCACGCTGTCGGCCCTGCTGGCCGGGCGTAACGACCCGGGCTTTCTGCACAACGGCCCGTTGGCCGGCCTGGTGGCGGTGTGCGCGGGCTCCGACCTGATGCACCCGGTGGGCGCGCTGGTCACCGGGCTGGTGGCCGGTGGCCTGTTCGTCTGGTGCTTCACTGCCGCGCAGAACCGCTGGAAGATCGACGACGTGCTGGGGGTATGGCCCTTGCACGGCGTGTGTGGCATCTGGGGCGGCATTGCCTGCGGCGTGTTCGGCCAGGCGGCCCTGGGTGGCCTGGGCGGCGTCAGCCTGGTCAGCCAGCTGCTGGGGAGCCTGGCGGGTGTGCTGGTGGCGTTGGTCGGCGGTTTTGCCGTGTATGGCTTGATCAAGGCGCTGCATGGCCTGCGCCTGAGCCACGAGGAGGAGTTCCAGGGCGCGGACCTGGCCGTGCACCGGATCGGCGCCACCAGCCAGGATTGAGCCAGGTCAGGTGCGCGTTGGCGGGGACGGACCTAGAATGAGCATCCATTCATGCGAATTACGGATGTCTGCATGCTCCCAGAAACCCAGTTGTTCGGCACCGTGGGGTGCCACCTGTGTGAAGTGGCCGAGGCCGTGCTGATGCCGTTCGTCGAGCACGGCCTGCTGGTCGAGCTGGTCGATATCGCCGACAGCGAGGCGCTGTTCGAACGCTACGGGCTGAGCATCCCGGTGCTGCGCCGTTGCGATACCGGCGCCGAGCTGGGCTGGCCGTTCGATGCCGAGCAGGTGGTGGCCTTCCTCGGCTGAGTCGCGCATTGACGAGCGGGTGGCTCGCTCCGTATGCTGTATATAAATACAGTATCCGAGGTGAAGCCATGCTCAATGTCGAGCAACTCAAGTACAGCGTCAATCACATGGCTCCCGAGCGTGTGTGCGAGGCCGTGCTGGAATTGCGCCTCGACGGCATCGTCACCGACGAACGCACGCCGTTCGGCAAGGTGCATTTCAACACCTGCTTTGCCGAGATCGAGGCGCTGTTCCAGCGCGCCGGCTTTCACCGTCCGCTGGACGTGGTGGGCTATCAGGGCCTGAGCTACGCCCTCTACGATCCGGGGCGCTGGGACGCGGTGCAGGTGCTGCGCTGGCTCAAGGCGCGCTGCGAGCCGGCCAGCGAGGCTGGTTGAGGGGCAGGGGGTAGGAGATAATGTCCGCCCACGTAGAACCGAGCCCGATGATGACCACGCCTTTCGACCCCGCCCACCAGCAAGCCAGTACCGTATGCCTGCCTCCGGGGCCCTGGGCAAACGTGCTCGACTGCCTGTGCGATCATTTCAAGGGCATCGACCGTGAGCAGTGGCTTGACCGCTTCGCCCGGGGCCGGGTGCTGAATGCCGACGGCCAGCCTATTGCGGCGGATACGCTCTATCGGCGGGGCATGCGCTTGCACTATTTTCGTGAAGTGCCCAACGAGAAGGTGATCCCGGTGCAGGAAGAAATCCTGCATGTCGACGAGCACCTTGTGGTGGCGGACAAGCCGCACTTCCTACCCGTCACTCCCACGGGCGAGTACGTCGAACAGACGCTGCTGCGCCGGCTCATCCGGCGCCTGGACAACCCGCACCTGGTGCCGCTGCACCGCATCGACCGGCACACCGCCGGGCTGGTGCTGTTTTCCGCCAACCCGCAAAGCCGTGGCGCCTATCAGCGCCTGTTCCCCGAGCGGCGCATCGACAAGCACTACCAGGCCATCGCCGCGGCCATGCCGCAGCATGACTACCCGCTGGTGCACCGCAGCCGTCTGGTGCATGGCGAGCCGTTCTTCCGCATGCATGAAGTGGAAGGGGCCGACAACAGCGAAACCCACGCCTGTGTGCTGGAGAAGAATGGCGAGCTGTGGCGCTATGGCCTGTCACCGGTCACCGGCAAGACCCATCAGTTGCGGGTGCATATGGCGGCGTTGGGCGCGGGGATCTGCAACGATCCTTTTTATCCGCAGCTGGTCAACGAACAGGATGATTACGCGCGGCCACTCAAGCTGCTGGCCCACAGCCTGCGCTTCGAGGATCCGTTGACGGGTGAGGTGCGTTATTTCGAAAGCCGCTTGAAGTTGGATTGGTAAAGGCCAGTCCCACATCTTCGCCCGGCGCTGTCTTGGGCAAATGTCTCAAGCTGGCGCGATCCCTGTGGGAGCGGGCTTGCCCGCGAACCGGCGCAGGCGGTGCCAGGCACCGCGTCGCTTGCTTCGCGGGTAAACCCGCTCCCACAGGCATGGGGCATGGCTTGAGGCCGGCACCACCGCTGTAGGCGCCAGCACGGCTGGCGCCTACAGTCTGTCACCGCTGGTCAGCGGTTGAAGCGTTCCACCAGCGAGTACTGGGTACCCGCCGTGCTGGTCAGCTCTTCGCTGAGCAGCGCCGAGCGCTGGGCCTGGCCGGAGGTCTGGTCGGCCAGGTCGGCGATGGTGCTGATGTTGCGGCTGATCTCCTCGGCCACCGCGGACTGCTCCTCGGTGGCGGCGGCGATCTGGGTGGCCATGTCGGTGATATTGGCCACCGCCTCGCTGATACCCACCAGCGCCTGGTCGGCCTCCATCACCCGCTCGACGCCTTCCTGGGCCTGGCGGTGGCCGGTTTCCATGGTCTGCACCGCGTTGTTGGCGGTCTGTTGCAGCTTGGCGATCAGGGTGTGGATCTGCCCGGTGGATTCGGCGGTGCGCTGGGCCAGCTGACGGACCTCGTCGGCCACCACGGCAAAGCCGCGGCCCATCTCGCCGGCGCGCGCCGCTTCGATGGCGGCGTTGAGCGCCAGCAGGTTGGTCTGGTCGGCAATGCCCTTGATCACATCGACCACGCCGCCGATCTCGTCGCTGTCCTTGGCCAACTGGGTGACGGTCAGCCCGGTCTCGCCCACGGCGGCGGACAGCCGCTCGATGGCGTCACGGGTCTCGCCGGCGATGTTGCGGCCCTGGCTGGTCAGGCGATTGGCCTTCCTGGGTGGCGTCGGCGGTGCGCTGGACATGGTTGGCCACTTCCTGAGTGGTGGCGGCCATCTGGTTGACGGCGGCGGCGACCTGCTCGGTCTCCACCCGCTGGCGCTCCAGGCCCGACGAGCTCTGGTGGGCGAGGGCGTCGGACTGGCGGGCCTGGTCGCTGAGCTGCTCGGCGCTGTCCTGCAGACGGGTCAGGCAGGTCTTCATCCGTGCGTCCTGGCTGAGCATGGCCATTTCCAGGCGCGCCTGGACGCCGCGGCTGTCGGTGTACATCTGCGCGATCAGCGGGTCGGAGGTGGTCTGTTCGGCCAGGCGCAGCAGGCGCTTGAGGCCGCGCTGCTGCCAGCTCAGGCCGAGCAGGCCGAGCGGCACCGACAGGCCGGCGGCCAGGGCGAAGCCCCAGGAATGGCCGAGCCAGTTGCCGATCAGGAAGCCGATCTGGCTGACCAGGATGAACGGCAGCCAGTCCTGCAGCACCGGCAGCCACTTGTCGCGTTTCGGGATGGCCGAGCGGCCCTGGTTGATGCGCTGGTACAGCGCTTCGGCGCGGCGGATCTGCTCGGCGGTGGGCTTGACCCGTACCGACTCGTAGCCGACCACCTGGTTGCTGTCGAAGATCGGCGTGACGTAGGCGTTGACCCAGTAATGGTCGCCCGACTTGCAGCGGTTCTTGACGATGCCCATCCACGGCAGGCCTTGCTTGAGGGTCTGCCACATGTGGGCGAACACGGCCGGTGGCACATCGGGGTGGCGCACCAGGTTGTGCGGCGCGCCCATCAGGTCCTCGCGGGAAAAACCGCTGATCTCGATGAAGGCATCGTTGCAGTAGGTGATCACGCCCTTGGCGTTGGTGGTGGAGATCAACCGCTGCTGGGCAGGGAAAGTCCGTTCTCTCTGGGTAATCGGCTGGTTGTTACGCATTGGCTGTTCAATCCGCAAGGCTTTCGACGGGTATCGGCAAGCCTCTGGTTTTATTGAATGAATATTTAACTGGCTTGATCTGGGGCAAGGTGCCATCAGTGCGGCTGAGCTAATGCAGCCCACCTGATCGCAGCCGTTGCCGCCAATATTGCAGTTTTCTTTATAAATGATGACGATCAGGTCTGATCATGACCGATTGTTCAATTCGGGGCCAGCATCGGGTAGCTGAAAGCGGCGAAGTGCGCCAGGTTGACGCAGGTGTGGCACAGCACCGCCGCCGCCAGCCCGCCATGGCGATAGGCCAGACCATACCCCACCCCGGCCAGGGTGGCCAGGTAGAACCATTGCCAGCCACCGGCCAGGTGGGCGAGGCCGAACAACAGCGCGGCCACCAGCAACGCCAGCCCTTCATGCCTGAACAGACGTTGCAGGCCGCCCTGGATATAGCCACGGAACAACAGTTCTTCGGTCAGGCTCACCAACAGCAGGTTGTTCAGCAGCCACAGCCAGGCCTGGTCGGGCCATTTCGGTGCCCAGGCGACCATGCCCAGTGCCCAGGCGCCGCCCAGGCAGGCGAGCAGGGTCAATGGCAGGGTCAGTGCCAGGCCGGGCAGCAGGCCGCGTGGGCGCAGCATCACCAGCCACGGGCAGGCCAGCAGCAACCACAGACCGATCAGAGGCTTGTCCAGGTTGAGGTACAGGGAGAAGGGCACGGCGCCGTCGCTGAGCACGGCCTTGTCGATCACTTTGGCGCTGTGGAAGCCGGGCAGCCAGTGCAGGGCCAGGGCGAGGGCGAGGAGGATGAACAACAGATGGCCCAGGCTTTGTTGCCAGCGCACCGCACGGCGGGCGAGCAGGGCGCTGCACAGCAGGGCAAGCAAGGCGGGCAGGGCGGCGAGGCCGAGGCTGCCGTAGGCCAGGGCGATCGCATAGCCGAGGGCGAGCAGGAGCAGGGCGATCCAGTGGGGAAGAGGCATGACATTTCCTTAGTGCCGGTGAATCCGAGGAGGGTAGGACTCAACCTGGCGGCTTCAGGACACCATGGTCTGCAGCAGTAACGATATTAAAGCGGGGGGGGCGTGGGAGCGGGCTTGCCCCGCGATGGCGGCGGTCCAGGCGAACGCCATCTCGGGGCAAGTCGCAGCGGCGCACCGTCGCTCCCACAACAGTCAGCACTGAAGGCGCGGGCGCGAGGGGTGAATACCTACCCTGCGATCAATTGCCGCAGCACATAATGCAGGATCCCCCCCGACTTGAAGTACTCCACCTCATTGAGGGTATCGATCCGGCACAGCACCTCGATCTGCTCCTGGCGCCCGTCCTCGCGGGTGATGCGCACCGGCAGGCTCATGCCCGGGCGGATCTGCGCCCCGCCAAGGCCCAGCACATCGATGCGTTCCTTGCCGGTCAGCCCGAGGCGCTTGCGGTCGTCGCCGGCCTTGAACTGCAGCGGCAGCACACCCATGCCCACCAGGTTTGAGCGGTGGATGCGCTCGAAACTCTCCGCCAGCACCGCCTTGACCCCCAGCAGGTTGGTGCCCTTGGCCGCCCAGTCGCGGCTGGAGCCGGTGCCGTATTCCTGCCCGGCGATCACCACCAGTGGCGTGCCGTCCTGCTGGTAGCGCATGGCGGCATCGTAGATCGACAGTTTTTCGCCCGTGGGTACGTACAGGGTGTTGCCGCCTTCCTCGCCACCGAGCATCTCGTTGCGGATGCGAATGTTGGCGAAGGTGCCGCGCATCATCACCTCATGGTTGCCGCGCCGTGAACCGTAGGAGTTGAAGTCCCGTGGTTCCACGCCCTTGCCGCGCAGGTAGCGGCCGGCCGGGCTGTCGGCCTTGATGTTGCCGGCCGGGGAGATATGGTCGGTGGTCACCGAGTCGCCGAGCAGGGCGAGGATGCGCGCGCCGTGGATATCGCCGATTTCCGGCAGTGGACCACCGATGTCGTCGAAGAACGGCGGGTGCTGGATATAGGTGGAATCGTCCTGCCAGACATAGGTGGCCGCCTGGGGCACCTCGATGGCCTGCCACTGGGCGTCGCCGGCGAACACTTCGGCGTACTCCTTGTGGAACATGCCCGTGTCGACCCTGCGCACGGCCTCGGCGATTTCCTGCTGGCTTGGCCAGATATCGCGCAGGTACACGGGCTTGCCGTCCTTGCCGGTACCCAGGGCGTCCTTGGTCAGGTCCAGACGCACGCTGCCGGCCAGGGCATAGGCCACTACCAGCGGCGGCGAGGCCAGCCAGTTGGTCTTGACCAGCGGGTGCACCCGGCCTTCGAAGTTGCGGTTGCCCGACAGCACCGAAGCGACGGTGAGGTCGGCGCTGCCGATGGCCTTCTCGATCGCCTCGTCCAGGGGGCCGGAGTTGCCGATGCAGGTGGTGCAGCCATAGCCAACCAGGTCGAAGCCAAGCTGGTCGAGGTAAGGTGTCAGGCCCGCGGCCTTGTAGTAGTCGGTGACCACCTTGGAACCTGGCGCCAGTGAGCTCTTGACCCAGGGTTTGCGGGTCAGGCCCTTCTCCACGGCTTTTTTCGCCACCAACCCGGCCGCCATCATCACGCTGGGGTTCGAGGTATTGGTGCAGGAGGTGATGGCGGCGATCACCACGGCGCCGTCGCGCAGGGTGTGAGTCTGGTTTTCGTGGGTGTAGTCGATCTCGCCGGCCTGGTCGGCATTGCCCACCGCCACACCGCCACCGCCTTCGCTTTCCAGGCGGCCGACCTCCTTGGCCAGTGGTTTGGGCTGCAGCTCGATGAAGTGGTCGAAGGCCTGGGCGACCTGGCCCAGGGCGACCCGGTCCTGCGGGCGCTTGGGCCCGGCGAGGCTGGCTTCGACGTCGTTCATGTCCAGCGCCAGGGTATCGCTGAACAGCGGCTCCTGGCCCGGCAGGCGCCACAGGCCCTGGGCCTTGCTGTAGGCCTCGACCAGTTGCACGGCCTCCTCGGGGCGACCGGACAGGCGCAGGTAGTCCAGGGTCACCTGGTCCACCGGGAAGAAGCCGCAGGTGGCGCCGTACTCGGGAGCCATGTTGGCGATGGTGGCGCGGTCGGCCAGCGGCAGGTCGGCCAGGCCGTCTCCATAGAACTCGACGAACTTGCCCACCACGCCCTTCTTGCGCAGCATCTGCGTTACCGTCAGCACCAGGTCGGTGGCGGTGATGCCCTCGCGCAGCTTGCCGGTGAGCTTGAAGCCGATCACCTCGGGAATCAGCATCGACACCGGCTGGCCGAGCATTGCCGCCTCGGCTTCGATGCCGCCCACGCCCCAGCCGAGCACGCCCAGGCCGTTGATCATGGTGGTGTGCGAGTCGGTGCCGACCAGGGTGTCGGGGAAGGCGTAGGTGCGGCCGTCCGCTTCACGGGTCCATACTGTGCGGCCCAGGTACTCGAGGTTGACCTGGTGGCAGATGCCGGTGCCCGGCGGTACCACGCGGAAGTTGTCGAAGGCGCTCTGGCCCCAGCGCAGGAAGGCGTAGCGCTCGCCGTTGCGCTGCATCTCGATGTCGACGTTCTGGGCGAAGGCATTGGGGCTGGCGTAGCGGTCGACCATTACCGAGTGGTCGATCACCAGGTCCACCGGCGACAACGGGTTGATCCGCTGCGGGTCGCCGCCGGCCTTGGCCATCGCAGCGCGCATGGCGGCCAGGTCGACCACCGCCGGCACGCCGGTGAAGTCCTGCATCAGCACCCGCGCCGGGCGGTACTGGATCTCGCGATCGGAGCGACGTTCCTGCAGCCACTGGGCCAGGGCGCGCAGGTCGTCGCCGGTGACGGTCTTGCCGTCTTCCCAGCGCAGCAGGTTTTCCAGCAGCACTTTCAGCGACATGGGCAGGCGTTGCAGGTCGCCAAGCTGGCGCGCGGCGTCGGGCAGGCTGAAATAGTGGTAGGCGCGGTCGGCCACCTGGAGGGTCTTGAGGGTTTTCAGGCTATCGAGCGAGGGCATTTACAACTCCTTGTGCTCCGGTGCCCGGCGACTGTGGGTCGCTCGCCGGTGTCACCGCTCTGGACCGGTCCGCACGGCACGGACCTGGCTGAACAGTCAGGTTAGACCGGTTTGTCCGCCCTGACCCTTTTCTGGACCGATGGGGCGTGTCGTCGGTTCCGATCTTCCTTTATCATTCGCCGCCCTGGCGCCGTCTGCGCCAGTGATGTGGAGTGAGAAATGAATACCCTGTTCATGCATTGCCGGCCCGGCTTCGAGGGCGAGGTCTGCGCCGAAATCAGCGAACACGCCGCCCACCTGGGCGTGGCCGGCTATGCCAAGGGCAAGCCAAGCAGCGCCTGCGCCGAATTCGTCTGCAGCGAGCCCGACGGTGCCGCGCGGCTGATGCGTGAAATGCGTTTCGACCGGCTGATCTTCCCGCGCCAGTGGGCGTGCGGCAGCTACATCGAGTTGCCCGAGACCGACCGCATCAGCGTGCTGCTTGAGCAGCTGGCCGAGCTGCCGGTGTTCGGCAGCCTGTGGCTGGAGGTGCTCGACACCAACGACGGCAAGGAGCTGTCGACCTTCTGCCGCAAGTTCGAAGTGCCGCTGCGCAAGGCGCTGGAGAAGGCCGGGCGGCTGGTTGACGACGCGCAGCGTCCGCGCCTGCTGTTGACCTTCATCAGTGGCCGGCGGGTATTCCTGGGCCAGGCCGAAGCGGGTAACCAGGCGCTGTGGCCAATGGGCATCCCGCGCCTGAAGTTCCCACGGGAAGCACCCAGCCGTTCGACCCTCAAGCTGGAAGAAGCCTGGCACCAGTTCATCCCGCGCGAACAGTGGGACCAGCGCCTGAACGACGACATGACCGGTGTCGACCTGGGGGCTGCGCCCGGTGGCTGGACCTACCAGCTGGTCAAGCGCGGCATGCTGGTCACCGCCATCGACAACGGGCCGATGGCCGAAAGCCTGATGGACACTGGGCTGGTCACGCACCTGATGGCCGACGGCTTTACCTGGAAGCCGAAACAGACCGTGGACTGGATGGTCTGCGATATCGTCGAGAAGCCGGCGCGCACCGCGTCGCTGATCGAGACCTGGCTGGGCGAGGGGCTGTGCCGCGAGGCAGTGGTCAACCTCAAGCTGCCGATGAAGCAGCGTCACGCCGAGGTGCGCAAGTTGCTCGACCGGATCGAGGAAGGCTTCAAAGCGCGCAAGGTCAAGGTGTCGATCGCCTGCAAGCAGCTTTATCACGACCGCGAGGAAGTGACCTGCCACCTGCGCCGGTTGGACCTGAAGCCGCGCTGAGGCCATCGCGGGGCAAGCCCGCTCCCACGGAACCTGGTGATTCCCCTGTGGGAGCCGGCTTGCCGGCGATGGGCTGCGCGCAGCCCCTTGGAGCCCACCGACCGATGCGCCACAATGACGATCATTTTGCGGAGCCTTTCATGACCGATTTCACCCACGACGCGATCCTCGACGCCACCGGCCTGAACTGCCCGGAGCCGGTGATGATGCTGCACAAGCACGTGCGCGAGCTGGCCGGCGGCGGCGTGCTCAAGGTGATCGCCACCGACCCGTCGACCCGTCGCGACATTCCCAAGTTCTGCATCTTCCTCGGCCACGAGTTGCTCGGCCAGCAGGAAGAGGCCGGCACCTACCTGTACTGGATCCGCAAGAAGGCCGACTGAGCCGGCTGCGATCGCGCTACACTGCGCTCCCCTGACAGGAGAGCACCATGCTGATAGTTGCCGACGAGAATATCCCGCTGCTCGATGCCTTCTTCGCCGGTTTCGGCGAGATCCGCCGCTACCCCGGCCGGGCCATCGACGCCGCCTGCGTCAAGGACGCCGACGTGCTGCTGGTGCGCTCGGTGACCCGCGTCGACCGGCAACTGCTCGAAGGCAGCCGGGTGCGCTTTGTCGGCACCTGCACCATCGGCACCGATCACCTCGACCTCGACTATTTCGCCCAGGCCGGTATCCACTGGAGCAGCGCGCCGGGCTGCAACGCCCGTGGCGTGGTGGACTACGTGCTGGGCAGCCTGCTGACCCTGGCCGAACTCGACGGCGTTGACCTGGCCAAGCGCGTCTATGGCGTGGTCGGCGCCGGCGAGGTCGGCGGGCGCCTGGTGCGGGTGCTGCATGGCCTGGGCTGGAAGGTGCTGGTGTGCGACCCGGTGCGCCAGGCCAGCGAGGGCGGCGACTTTGTCGACCTTCAGACGATCCTCGAGCAGTGCGACGTGATCAGCCTGCACACGCCGCTGCAACGCGGCGGCGATCACCCGACCTGGCACCTGCTCGACCAGCCGCGCCTGGCCCGCTTGCGTGCCGGCGCCTGGCTGATCAACGCCAGCCGCGGCCCGGTGGTGGACAACGCGGCCCTGCGCGAACTGCTGCTGGATCGCGAGGATCTGCACGCGGTGCTTGATGTGTGGGAGGGCGAGCCGCAGGTGGACCTGCAACTGGCCGACCTGTGCACCCTGGCCACGCCGCATATCGCCGGCTACAGCCTGGACGGCAAGCAGCGGGGCACGGCGCAGATCTACCAGGCCTTCTGCCGCTGGCGCGGGGAGCCCGAGCAGGTGCGCCTGGCCGACCTGTTGCCGGCGCCGGGTCTGGCGCAGATCGAGTTTGACCCGAGCGCGGATCCGGCGTGGGCATTGGCCACCCTGTGCCGGGCGGTCTACGACCCACGTCGCGACGATGCGGATTTTCGTCGCAGCCTGAGCGAAGATCCGGCCGAACAGCGTGCAGCGTTCGACCTGCTGCGCAAGCACTACCCGGTAAGGCGCGAGATCGAGGGGCTGGCGGTACGTGTCCGTGGAGAGGCGCCGCAGCTGGTGCAACTGGTCAGCGCACTGGGGGCGGTGCTGGCCTGACGGCCAGCCAATAAAAACCCGGCGCAAGCGCCGGGTTGCACGCAATTCGGGGGTCAGGCCTTGCCGACTTTCTTGACCCGGCTGTCTTCCAGGTCCTTGCAGGCCTTCTGGATCATCTGCTCGGTGATCGGGACCTCGCGGCCCTGGGCATCGATGATCGAGCCGCAGACCTGAGGTTGCGGACGGTTCTGGTTCTTGGGCGTATCGGTGTGCTGCAAGCTCATATCCTGTCTCCTCTTTCAGGTTCAAGCTCAAGGTAGTGCTTCGCCGTGACTGGTCTGTGACAGTTTCTTCGACGTCATGCCGGAACAGTCCAACAGAAAGCGCGACAAAGCTCCAGACACAGGTTAGAACGAATGAGCATAGTCACTGTTGTTCTGTTCGATCATGGGACGGCGACGGATTCCCAGGCGTTGCATGGGGCCGACGAGTGGTAGTCTTGGTCTAATCCGTGCAAAGAACGACTTTCGCCATGCCCGAGCCAATCTCTCCCCGCCAGCGCCGCGCCCTGCACCTGGGCTGGCATTCGTGCGCCCCTATCGCCGCCAGGCGCTACTGGCCTTGCTGGCGCTGGTGGTCACCGCCGCCATCACCCTGTCCATGGGGCAGGGCATCCGCCTGTTGGTCGACCAGGGGTTCATGACCGGTTCGGCGCACCAGCTCAACCAGACCATTGGCCTGTTCCTGCTGCTGGTGATGGCGCTGGCGGTGGGGACCTTCGCCCGTTTCTACCTGGTGTCGTGGATCGGCGAGCGTTGCGTGGCCGATATCCGCCGGGCGGTGTTCGACCACCTGATCGGCCTGCACCCGGGTTTTTACGAGGACAACCGCAGCTCGGAAATCCAGTCGCGGCTGACCGCCGACACCACCTTGCTGCAGTCGGTGATCGGTTCGTCGCTGTCGATGTTCCTGCGCAACGCGCTGATGGTGCTGGGCGGGGTGATCCTGCTGTTCGTCACCAACCCCAAGCTGACCAGCATCGTGGTGCTGGCCTTGCCCCTGGTGCTGGCGCCGATCCTGCTGTTCGGGCGGCGCGTGCGCAGCCTGTCGCGGCAGAGCCAGGACCGGGTGGCCGACGTGGGCAGCTATGTCGCCGAGACCCTCGGTCAGATCAAGACGGTGCAGGCCTACAACCATCAAGGGCATGACCAGGCGCGCTTCGCCGAGACCGTGGAGGCGGCGTTCGGCGTGGCGCGCCGGCGCATCGCCCAGCGTGCCTGGCTGATCACCCTGGTGATCGTGCTGGTGCTCGGGGCGGTAGGGGTGATGCTCTGGGTCGGCGGCATGGACGTGATCGCCGGACGCATCTCCGGCGGCGAGCTGGCCGCCTTCGTGTTCTACAGCCTGATCGTCGGCAGCGCCTTCGGCACCCTGAGCGAGGTGATCGGCGAACTGCAGCGTGCCGCCGGTGCCGCCGAGCGCATCGCCGAGCTGCTGGCGGCGCAGACGGCCATCCTGGCGCCGGCACGACCGCAGGGGCTGGCGCAGGGCCGTGCCACGGGTGACATCCAGCTGTGCGACGTGCGCTTCGCCTACCCGTCACGCCCCACTGCCGCTGCCATCGATGGCCTGAGCCTGCACATCCGCCCGGGCGAGACCGTGGCCCTGGTCGGGCCGTCGGGGGCCGGCAAGTCGACCCTGTTCGACCTGCTGCTGCGCTTCTACGACCCGCAGGGCGGCGCGATTCTGCTCGACGGCCAACCGATCACCGGGCTGGAGCCGGCCGAGCTGCGTCGCCAGTTCGCCCTGGTGGCCCAGCAGCCGGCGCTGTTCCGTGGCACGGTCGAGGCCAACATCCGCTACGGTCGGCCCGAGGCCAGTCTGGCCGAGGTCGAGGCGGCGGCGCGCGGCGCCCATGCCCATGAGTTCATCGCCCAGTTGCCCCAGGGCTACCAGACGCTCCTGGGTGAAGGCGGCGTGGGTTTGTCCGGCGGCCAGCGCCAGCGCCTGGCGATCGCCCGGGCGTTGCTGGTGGATGCGCCGATCCTGCTGCTGGACGAGGCCACCAGCGCCCTGGACGCGCAGAGCGAGCACCTGATCCAGCAGGCGTTGCCGCAGTTGATGGCCGGGCGCACCACGCTGGTCATCGCCCACCGCCTGGCGACGGTGCAGCATGCCGACCGCATCGCGGTGATCGACAAAGGCCGACTGGCGGCAGTCGGCAGCCATCGACAATTGATCGAGCAAAGCCCACTCTACGCACGCTTGGCTGCGCTGCAGTTCAACCCAGCCTGAGCGGCCGTGGCTGTCGCTGTTTTGTAACAATTCTGTAGCAATTGCCTGAGACTATCTGCCTCGGTTGTTGCGCAGGTGCTCGCCCTGGCTGTCATCGCCCGATGGCGGCGTTTTCGGGCCAGCGAACGAGGACAAGGATGCCTCCGTCGGCGGTGCCGTCGCGCGCCGTTTTCCCTCTTCCTTGTTCCGAGATCCGCAATCTTGCGTAAATCCCTCAGAGTGCAAATTCTCTCCCTGCTCGGTGGCAGCCTGGTGGCGATCCTGCTGATCGCTCTGGTGTGTTTCCAGTTCCTGTCGTCCAGCGTGCGCGGCTATGCCGAGCTGGTGGACGGGCCGTTGCGTGCCTCGCAACTGATCGACGAAGCCAACCTGCAGTTCAAGATCCAGGTGCAGGAGTGGAAGAACGTGCTGCTGCGCGGTCGCCAGCCGGCGGAGCTGGACAAGTACTGGCAGCAGTTCCAGAGCCGCGAGCAGCAGGTGCAGCAGTTGCTGGGGCAATTGATCGACAGCAGTGAGCCGGCGCTCAAGGCGCGCCTGGAGCAGCTCAAGGCCAGTCACCGGCAGCTGGGCTCGGCCTATGAGCAGGGACGCCAGGCGTTCCTGGCCGCCGGCGGCGACCCGGTGGCGGGCGACCTGGCGGTCAAGGGCGTGGACCGGGCCACCAGCGACCAGATGAGCGCGCTGGTGGAGCAGTTGCGCGCCGACGCCCACGGGCGTGCCGGCGCCATCAGCGCCAGCGCCGAGCGCACGGTGTGGCTGGGCGTGCTGGTGATGCTGGGCTCGGCCGTGCTGGTCGGGCTGTTCAGCCTGTGGCTGGTCAATCGCAGCCTGGTCGAGCCGATTCGCCAGCTGATCGACTATGTCGCCCAGCTCAGCCAGGGGCGTTTCGCCGCCCGTGTCGACAGCCGCCGCGAGGATGAACTGGGGCGCCTGGCGCTGGCCGCCAACACCCTGCGCGACTTCCTCGCTGACACCGTCGGCCGCCTCAAGGACAACGCCGAGGAGCTGGAAAGTGCCAGCGGCCGGCTGCGCAGTATCGCCGGCGACATGGCCCATGGCACCCACGACCAGTTCCAGCGCACCGACCAGGTCGCCACGGCCATGCACGAGATGTCGGCCACCGCCCAGGAAGTGGCGCGCCACGCCGCCGACGCCGCCCGCGCCGCGGACGAGGCCGACCACAGTGCCCAGGCCGGCGAGCAGGTCATGCAGCGGACCATCGATACCATTGCCGTGGTCAACCGCGAGATCGCCGGTACCGCGGCGGTGATCCGTCACCTGGAGCACGACAGCACGCGCATCGGCAAGGTGCTCGAAGTGATTCGCGGCATCGCCGAGCAGACCAACCTGCTGGCGCTCAACGCCGCCATCGAGGCCGCCCGCGCCGGCGAGGCCGGGCGTGGTTTTGCGGTGGTGGCCGACGAAGTGCGCAGCCTGGCCCAGCGCACTGCGGCGTCGATCGCCGAGATCCACCAGATCATCGAGGCGGTGCAATCGGGCGCGGTGGAGGCAGTCAAGGCCATCGAGAGCGGCCAGCAGCGCAGCGAGGAGGGCGCCGAGCAGGTGCAGCAGGCCGGGCAAATGCTGCAGCGCATCACCACGGCGGTGGAGGCGATCCGCGACATGAACCGGCAGATCGCCACCGCCGCCGAGGAACAGACCAGTGTCGCCGAGGACATCTCGCGCAACCTGGTCGAGATCACCCGCATCGCCACCGCCAACCAGGAGGCCGTGCAGCACACCGAGCAAGCCGGGCAGCGCCTGCATGGGTTGTCGGGCCAGTTGGGCGAAGTCACTTCCCGCCTCACTGCCTGACAAGCCTGCACGATCCCTGTGTAGGAGCGGCCTTGTGCCGCGAACGGGCCGCAAAGCGGCCCCGGCTATTTTCGCCATGGCGCTGATATCCTGGGGCTGCTGCGCAACCCTTTCGCGGCACGAGGCCGCTCCTACAGGCGTTCGGGGGAAAACCGCCATTCCTCAGGCAAAGTACCCATCCATTTGGCGGATTGCCGCCAACCCGCCCCTGCCAAGCCCACTGCGCCATTGGCCCAGGCCAACCTGGCACACTCCCTGCTTTACGGCGCTCCGGGCCACGGCCCGAGGCGATCGTGCCCCGATTTCGCAAGACTCCTGCTGACCAGAACAACAACATCCGGGCGTGCACGCCGGGGGCAACGACTGCCAGTCCTTCACTTCAATTGGATTGAGCTAATGAAAAAAATCCTGCTGACGCTCCTGTGCCTGAGCGTCATCGGCTGCTCCAAGCCCGCGGAGCCACAGAAGTCCGTCGATGTCCTGCTGATCGGCGGCGGCATCATGAGTGCGAGCCTGGGGACCTACCTCACCGAGCTGGAACCGAACTGGAAGGTCGACGTCTACGAGCGCATGGACCAGGTCGCCGAGGAAAGTTCCAACGCCTGGAACAACGCCGGCACCGGCCACTCGGCGTTCTGCGAGCTGAACTACACCAGCGTCGGCAAGGACGGCAGCATCGACATCAGCAAGGCGGTCAACGTCAACGAGCAGTTCGAGGTGTCCAAGCAGTTCTGGGCCTACCAGGTCGAGCAGGGCGTGCTGAGCAACCCGCGTTCGTTCATCAACAATGTGCCGCACATGAGCTTCGTCTGGGGTGACGACAACGTCGCCTTCCTGCACAAGCGCGTCGAGGCCCTGCAACACAGCTCGCTGTTCCGTGGCATGGAGATCACCGAGGACCACGAGCAGATCCGCAAGTGGGTGCCGCTGGTAATGGAAGGCCGTGATCCCGGGCAGAAAGTGGCCGCGACCCGCATGGCCATCGGCACCGACGTGAACTTCGGCGAGATCACCCGCCAGCTGTTCGCCTCCATGACCCGCAATCCCAATGTGCAGCTGCACCTGAGCCATGAAGTGCGCGACATCGTGCGCAACGACGATGGCAGCTGGAACGTGGTAGTGGCCGACCTGGCCAACGGCGGCAAGGCGTCTTCGGTCAAGGCCAGGTTCGTCTTCATCGGTGCCGGTGGCGGCGCGCTAAAGCTGCTGCAGAAGTCCGGTATTGCGGAAGCCGAAGGTTATGCAGGCTTCCCGGTCGGCGGCCAGTTCCTGATGACCGACAATGCCGACCTGGTCGCTCGCCACAAGGCCAAGCTGTACGGCAAGGCCTCGGTCGGCGCGCCGCCGATGTCGGTGCCGCACCTGGACACCCGGGTGATCGATGGCAAGGAAGTGCTGCTGTTCGGTCCGTTCGCGACCTTCTCCACCAAGTACCTCAAGCACGGCTCGCTGCTGGACATGTTCAGCTCGCTGACCACCCACAACATCAGCCCGATGATGCATGCCGGCATCGACAACATTGACCTGAGCACCTACCTGATGGGTCAGCTGATGCTCAGTTTCGATGACCGCATGGCGGCCCTGCGCGAGTACTTCCCCAACGCCAAGAACGAAGACTGGAAACTGCTCCAGGCCGGCCAGCGCGTGCAGGTGATCAAGAAGGATCCCGAGCACGGTGGCGTGCTGCAGTTCGGTACCGAAGTGGTGGCCGCCGAGGACGGCAGCATTGCCGCGCTGCTGGGTGCCTCGCCCGGTGCCTCGACCGCCGCGCCGATCATGCTGAGCGTGCTGGAGAAGACCTTCAAGGATCGGATCAAGAGTGCCGAGTGGCAAGCCAGGCTCAAGGAGATCGTGCCGACCTACGGCCAGAAGCTGAACAACGACCTCGAGCTGACCAACAAGACCCGTGAGTGGAGCAGTGCGCGCCTGCAACTGCTGTACGTGCCGGTGTTGCCGGAGTAACCGTGTGAGCTGAGCGTGGGAGCGGCGCCAGCCTGTAGGAGCGGCCTTGCCGAGGCGTCGGACCGGCCGGAAAGGGCCGCAAAGCGGCCCCGGCGATCTTTGCAGCAACGCTGAAATCCTGGGGCTGCTGCGCAGCCCTTTCGCGACACAAGGCCGCTCCTACAGGGGCCAGTGTTGCTCGATGGAGGGCGCTACCAGGCCTTTTCGCAGGCAACAAAAAACCCGCTCGAAGCGGGTTTTTTGCGGGATATGGTCGGAGAGACAGGATTCGAACCTGCGGCCTTCTCGTCCCGAACGAGACGCGCTACCTGGCTGCGCTACACTCCGATGTCCAAAATGCTACTGCATCGCTTTTTTCAACGCAACCCCTTGTTGCAAAAAGGAGTTGCGCTAAAAAGCGGGACTGGATCACAGCTCCTTGACGGTGCGGATCTGGTCCTTGTTGATGCGCGTGCGCTTGCCGTCGAGCTGCTCGAATTCGTAGAAACCGGAATCGTCGTCATAGGATGGGGTGTCCACCGCCTGGATCTCGCGGCCGTCGTTGAGGGTGATGACGGTTGGCGAGGCGCAGCCGGCGAGGGCGCCCAGGCCCAGGGCAAGCAGGAAGGCGGGAAGGGTCCGTTGGATCATCGTGTTTCTCCAGTGCGATGGTGCTAGATGTCATTAAGACGCAGGGCGTCCACGCAAGTTCCTTGCACAGTGCAGCATAGCGCCATCGCGGCGGCATTGACCAAGAACAACGCCGCGGGCGGCCTGTGATATAACAGCGCACATTCCCAGTTACCCTGCGACGGACTCCCATGAAAGCCAAGGCAGATACCCCTTTCGTTGCGCTGAACATCGCCGTGCTGACGGTCAGCGACACCCGCACCTTTGACACCGACACCTCCGGCCAGCTGTTCGTCGATCGCCTGAGCGCCGCCGGCCACCGCTTGGCCGAGCGGGTGCTGCTCAAGGACGACCTGTACAAGATCCGCGCCCAGGTCGCGACCTGGATCGCCGACGACCAGGTGCAGGTGGTGCTGATCACCGGCGGCACCGGTTTCACCGGCCGCGACAGTACCCCGGAAGCCGTGGCGTGCCTGCTGGACAAGCAGGTCGAGGGCTTCGGCGAGCTGTTCCGGCAGATCTCGGTGGCCGATATCGGCACCTCCACCGTGCAGTCCCGCGCCCTGGCCGGGCTTGCCAACGGCACCCTGGTCTGCTGCCTGCCGGGCTCGACCAACGCCGTGCGCACCGGTTGGGACGGCATCCTTGCCGAGCAGCTGGACGCCCGTCATCGGCCGTGCAATTTCGTGCCGCACCTGAAGCAGGCGGCGGCCTGTGACAGCCGTGGCTGAGGTGGCCCGGCCCTTGATGCCGGTGGAAGAGGCCCTGGAGCGCCTGCTGGCGCTGGCCGACACGGCGCCCATCGCCGAGACCGAACAGGTACCGCTGGCCGAGGCCGAAGGGCGGGTCCTGGCCCATGAGCTGGTGGCTGGCCTCGACCTGCCGCCGTGGCCCAACAGCGCCATGGACGGCTACGCGCTGCGCCTGGCCGACTGTCAGGGCGAACCGCTGCGGGTGACCCAGCGCATCTTCGCCGGGCATGCACCACAGCCCCTGGAACCTGGCACCTGCGCACGGATCTTCACCGGCGCGCCGCTGCCGGAAGGTGCCGATTGCGTCGAGATGCAGGAAAACACCGAGGTGCTCGAGGATGGTCGGGTGCGTTTCCTCGAACCGCTGGCGCTGGCGCAGAACGTTCGCCCCAAGGGCCAGGAAACCCGTGTCGGCGAACAGGTGATGAGCGCCGGCACGCGGCTGGGCCCGATCCAGCTCGGGCTGGCCGCGACCCTGGGTTTCGGCACGCTCGAAGTGCGGCGTCGGCCCCGGGTGGCGGTGCTGTCGACCGGCGACGAACTGGTCGAGCCGGGCCTGGCCCTGGGCCCCGGTCAGATCTACAACAGCAACCGACGCCTGCTGGTCAGCTGGCTGCAACGCCTGGGCTGCACGGTGGTCGACGCCGGCATCCTCCCGGACGATCTCGAGCGCACCCGCCAGTGCCTGGGCGGGCTGGGCGATGTCGACCTGATCCTGTCCACCGGAGGCGTGTCGGTGGGCGAGGCCGATTTCCTCGGCCTGGCCCTGCGCGAGGCGGGCGAGCTGGCGCTGTGGAAGCTGGCGATCAAGCCGGGCAAGCCGCTGACCTTCGGCCATTACCAGGGGGTGCCGGTGATCGGCCTGCCGGGCAATCCGGCCTCGACCCTGGTCACCTTCGGCCTGCTGACCCGGCCCTACCTGCTGCGTCGAATGGGCGTGGCCCATGTTGCGCCGCTGCGCTTCAGCGTGCCGGCAGGTTTCGACTGGCCCAAGGCCGGAACGCGCCGCGAGTACCTGCGGGCACGCATCGAGGACGGTCGCGTGCGCATCTACAAGAACCAGAGCTCCGGCGTGCTGCGCAGCGCGGCATGGGCCGATGGCGTGGTGGAAGTGCTCGAAGGCACGACGCCGCAACAGGGCGATGCGGTGACGTTCATTCCGTTCAGCGAGCTACTTGGCTAGCACGCCGCCGGCGGCTGCGGCGCCGGACGGCGCCAGCTGGGTCAGGCGCATGTGCACGTTCTCCAGCTGCTGGGCTGCGACGCTCCAGTCATGACGCTGGCGGGCGAACTGGCGCCCGGCCTCGCTGAGCTGGCACATGCGCCATGGCTGGTTGAGCAACTGGGTGACCAGCAGCGCCAGCTGGCCGCTGTCGTCGCTGCCCAGGTAGTGCTCGCCGTTGTTCATGGCCAGGCCCGAGGCGCCCTTGCTGGTGGTGATCACCGGCAGCCCGGCGGCCATGGCTTCGAGGATCTTCACCTTGGAGCCGCCAGCATGGCGCAGCGGCGCGAAAAAAAGCGCCGAGCGCCGTTGCAGCTCGCGCAGGTCGGGGCGATAGCCCACCCACTCGATGCGCGGGTCGTTCCAGTGCAGCTTCCAGCTGGCCGGCAGGGCGTGGCCGGCAATGGCCAGGCGCACCGCCGGATTGCTCATCCACACCTGAGGCAGGATCTCTTCCAGCGCCCATTCGATGGCCTCCAGGTTGGCGCCGTACTCGAAATTGCCGACGAACAGCAGACGCTGGCTGTGCGGCGTGGGGCGAACCTCCTGGTAGTGGTCGCAGTCCACGCCATTGACCACCACGTTCACCGGGCGCCCGCTGATCTGGCCGATAAGCTCGGCATCATGGGCGCTGACCGCCACCACCTCGGTGGGCTGGCGCAGCACTCGCTGCTCCCAGCGCCGGTAGCGCCAGCGGTCGAAGGCGTTCAGCGGCCGTAGCCACAGGGGCAAGCGGTCGTGGCAGGCGGCGCCCATCACCGATTCCAGGTAGTGCTCGCTGAGCATGTAGGGCAGGCCACGGGCCTGCAAGGCCTTCTCGAACGGCTGGAAACTGTAGCTGTGCTCGATCTGGATCACGTCCCAGGGTTCGTCCAGCAACTGCTCGAAGCGGTGCCTCAGGCAGGGCGCCAGGCCATTGATGATGGCCCGCATGGGGTAGTCGATGATGGGCGAGGCCAGCAGGTTCAGCGGGCTGTGCAGCGCGCGCCGGGGCAGCACCACCAGGCGCTCCACCAGCGGCTCCAGGGCCTCGCGCGCCGCGTCGCTCAAGGGTACCTTGGACTGCACCAGCAAGGTGATCCGGTGGCCATGCTGCGCCAGGGCGCGCAGCAGGTGGTATTGCCGGGTCTTGCTGCCGCTGGTGGTGGGCCAGGGCAGGTAGGGCAGGGTCCAGAGTATGCGCATGAGCCCGAATCCTCGCGGTTGGCCGGGTGTCGGCCCTGGATGGCAAAACGCGCCCTCTGGCAGTCAAGCAGGTGCTGCTGCTGCCGGGGCGCGTCCATAGATATCAGTAAAGCGTACGATGTCGTCTTCGCCCAGGTATTCGCCGCTTTGCACCTCGATCATCACCAGGTCGATGACGCCGGGGTTGGTCAGGCGGTGGCTGCGTCCGGGCTTGATGAAGGTCGACTCGTTGGTGTCGAGCAGAAACTCCTCTTCACCGTTGGTCACGCAGGCCATGCCGCTGACCACGATCCAGTGCTCGCTGCGGTGATGGTGCATCTGCAGCGACAGCGATTCGCCGGGGCGGACCATGATGCGCTTGATCTTGAACCGTGGCCCTTCCTCGAGCACGGTGTACAGGCCCCAGGGGCGGGTCACGGTGCGGTGCAGGCGGTAGGCGTCGTGGCCCTGGCGCTTGAGTTGCTGGGCGATCACCTTGACCTCCTGGCTGCGCGCGGCATCGGCGATCAGCAGGGCGTCGGGGGTGTCGATGACGATCAGGTTGTCCAGGCCCACCGCGCCCACCAGCCGACGCGGTGAGTCGATGTAGCAGTTGCTCACGTCATGCAGCACGGTTTCGCCGTTGCAATGATTGCCCTGGCTGTCGGCCGGGCGCAGCTCGCGCACCGCTTCCCAACTGCCGATATCACTCCAGCCGATGGCGCAGGGCACCACGGCCACCTGGGTGGAGGGCTCCATGAGTGCGTAGTCGATGGAGATGTCGGGGGCCTGCGCGAAACTGTCGGCGTCGAGTTCCACCTGCTGGCCGCACGTCCCCTCCTTGAACAGGCTCTGCGCCAGGCAGTGGGTCACGTTGTGCAGCACCTCGGGGGCATGGGCCTGCAGCTCCTGCAGCACGGTGCCCGCGCGCAGGCAGAACATGCCGGCGTTCCACAGGTGCCGGCCTCCGTCCAGGTAGGCCTGGGCGGTGTCGGCGTCGGGCTTTTCGACGAAGCGGGCGACCCGATAGCCGTCGTTACCCAGTACCTCTCCTTGTTCGATGTAGCCGAAGCCGGTTTCGGCGCGGGTCGGCAGCAGGCCGAAGGTGGTCAGCCAACCTTTTCCGGCCAGGGCCATGGCCCGCTGGACGGCCGCCTCGAAGGCGCCCTGGTCCTGGATCAGGTGGTCGGCGGGCAGCACCAGCAGCAGGCTGTCCTCGCCATGCAGGCGGGCGCAGTGCAGCGCCGCGGCGGCGATGGCGGGGGCGGTGTTGCGGCCGAAAGGTTCGAGGATGAAGTCGAGGGCGATACGCTGGGTACTGACCTGGCGATACTCGTCCTGGGTACGGAACACCACTTCGCGGTTGGTCACCGTGAGCACCCGTTCGACGCCGGGCAGGCTGCTGGCGCGGCTGAAGGTCTTCTGCAGCAGGCTCATGCCATCGGGCAGGCGCATGAAGGGCTTGGGCATGGCCTCGCGGGAGACCGGCCACAATCGGGTACCGGCGCCGCCAGCGATGATGCAGGGAATCAGAACGCTCATAGTCACAGCCTCGAATCAGGGCGCCGGGGGCAGCGCAATGCAAGGAAATCACGACCTGTCAGGCGTCTGGCGGCACAAAGTCAATAAAATGACTTTTCGAGTCGGCTTCGTCCGTGATGGCCAAATATTTGTCAGATGATGCACCTGTGGCGGCCGGCTTTCAATGGTATTTGTGTGAGGCGGCGGTTTTTCGGCGTCGCCGGGAGCAATCTGCTCGTCGCAGTGGTCGAGATTGCGGTAGGGCATTTCTATTCGGGGAGAACGGCATGAGCGAGCGCAAGGCACTGTTGATCCTGCATGGCAAACAGGCCGGCAACGACGAGGTGCGAGCCGCGGTGGGCCAGCTGCGCGAGCGGGGCTGGACCCTGGACGTGCGGCTGACCTGGGAGGGCGGCGACGCCCAGCGCCTGGTCGGCGAGGCCCTGGCCGCAGGCTATGGCCAGGTGGTGGCCGGTGGTGGTGACGGCACCTTGCGTGACGTGGCCGAAGCGATGGGTCTGGCCGCTACCCAGGCCAGCCTGGCGCTGTTGCCGCTGGGCACCGCCAACGATTTCGCCAAGGCGGCCGGCGTGCCCCTCGAGCCACAGGCGGCGCTCGACCTGCTGGAGGTGCCGGCGCGGCCGATCGACCTGGGGCGGGTGGGTGACCAGTTGTTCCTGAACATGGCCACCGGCGGCTTCGGCAGTCAGGTCACGGCCAACACCTCGGAAGACCTGAAGAAAGTGCTCGGCGCGGCGGCCTACCTGTTCACCGGCCTGTCACGCTTCAGCGAACTGCAGGCCGCCTCGGTGGAACTGCAGGGCCCCGGTTTCCAGTGGCAGGGCGAGTTGCTGGCGCTGGGCATCGGCAACGGCCGCCAGGCCGGCGGCGGGCACGTGTTGTGCCCGGAGGCGACGGTGGACGACGGCCTGTTGGACATCGGCATCCTGCCTGCGCCACAGGAGATGGCCGGCGCCCTGCGCGACCTGTTGGCCGGCGACGGGCTGTTCGTCCGTGCGCGGTTGCCATGGGTGGAAATCAAGGGCGCCCAGGGGCTGGACATGAACCTCGACGGCGAGCCGCTGCAGGCCGCCAGCCTGCGCTTCGAGGTCATGCCACGAGCGTTGCGCGTGCACCTGCCGACGGACTCGCCGCTGCTCAGTCGTCCAGGCTGATGATCTTCTCGCGCACGGCGAACAGCACCAGCCCTGCCACGTCGTAGATCTGCAGGCGCTTCATGATCTGCGAGCGGTGGGTCTCCACGGTCTTGATCGACAGGCCCAGGCCGGCGGCGATCTCCCGGGTCGACTTGCCGCGCACGATCAGGCGCAGGATCTCCAGCTGACGCCCCGTCAGGTTATGACCTTCGCTGCTCGGCTGGCGGCCGTTCTGCGCGCGTAGCAGGGCCTGGTTGATGACGGTGTGGGCGATGGCCGGGCTGAGGTAGCGTTCGTCGTTGCGCAGCGCAGTGAGCGCCTGTTCCAGCTCGGTGGCCGTGGTGTCCTTGAGCAGGTAGCCGTGGGCGCCGCTTTCCAGGGCGCGCATGATCATTTCCGGGTCGGTGTGCATCGACAGGATCAGGACCTTGCAGGTGCAACCGTTTGCGCGCAATTGCGTGAGCGCGTCGAGACCGCTGGTCGAACGCATGGAAATGTCCAGCAGGACGATGTCCGGCGCCAGGCGCAGGACGTGGTCCAGAAGCTGGCTGCCGTCGTCGGCCTCGCCGATCACGGTGTAACCGGGGATGTCCGATACCAGTGCCCTGACGCCTGCGCGAATCAGGGAGTGGTCGTCCACCAGCAGTAATCTACAGGTCATCGGGGGCAGGGGTCCTGGCGCGTTCTTGGCTGCGGGGTGGCCATGGAAAGAGGGCTTCGATCTGGGTGCCTTGGCCGGGCTGGCTGGTGATGGTCAGGCTGCCTCGCAGGGCGGTCACCCGCTCCTGCATGCCGGCCATGCCGCGCTGGCCGTAATCCGCGGGGGACTGGGCCGGCACGAAGCCGCCGCCGTCGTCGTGGATCGACAGGGCAAGGCCGGCCGAGGTGCGTTGCAGGCGAACCACCAGGTTGCGGGCACCGGCATGGCGCAACATGTTGGTGACCGCCTCCTGGGTGATGCGGAAGGCGGCCATGGCCACCTCTTCGCTGATGCCGCCCAGGCGCTGCTTGCATTCCAGGCTCCAGTGCACCTCGGTGTTTTCCAGGGTGCGCAGCAGATGCGCGCGCAGGCTTGCCTCCAGGCCCAGGCTGGCCAGCTGGCGCGGGTTGAGAATGGTGGAAACGTCGCGCACGTTGCTCAGGGTCAGGTCCAGGGTGCTGCGCAAGGTGCTGCAGTGCTCCTGCAGCTCGGCCGGTACCCGGCGTTGCAGCCAGTCGACCTGCAGCTTGGCGGCGGTCAGCAACTGGCCGATATCGTCGTGCAGCTCGCGGCTCAGGCGCTGGCGCTCGCTCTCCTGCACCTTGAGCATGCGCGTGGCCAGTTCCGCCGGGCGCAGGCTGATCGAACGCGCCCAGTGGCGCAGGTGCCAGCCGACGCCGAGCATCGCCAGCAGTTGCAGCAGCAGCAGGCTGGCCGACAGCGGCTGGGTGCTCAGGTATACCACCAGGTTCGCCGCCAGCG
Source organism: Pseudomonas sp. TE31087 (assembly GCF_057284075.1). NCBI lineage: Bacteria > Pseudomonadati > Pseudomonadota > Gammaproteobacteria > Pseudomonadales > Pseudomonadaceae > Pseudomonas > Pseudomonas sp. TE31087. The sequence goes on along the minus strand of NZ_JBXVNN010000001.1, from coordinate 2,433,366 downwards.
ATGCAACGCACAGCAGGGCGGTCGTCCAGCGCAGCAGGGCAACGCTGGAGCGGCAACGCTGGAGAAACTTCAAGCGTGGGAGCATAGATAGGGAAGCCACTGAATTATAGCGGTTAGGGGCATTGCACACGTCTGACCAGGGGTTTTACCGCCCCGCTTGCAATCAAGTGCGGAATGCGGATCCAATCGCCCGATAACCTGGGCGCGCATGTTCGAGTGGGCGCATGTTATCACTTTGATTGAATTTGGTCGCGGGGGGATAACTGCTTGAAACCTCGTATTTTCCGGGCTGTGGCGGGCCTGGCGGTCGAGGGCTTGGCTAGCAGAGTGCCATTATTAAATGATGTTTCCAATGCGCACAGGGCAACTAATAATCCCGCTTCGCAAAAACATTTGGAAAAACTTGTCCAACTTTGCAAGTTTCATCCTGAGCCGACCTTAGTTGTGACTCAGTTGGCTGCATTTAATGTTGCCGGTCGGGCGAGTCGATGCCGGTGCTTGCCGTATGAGGGTGGGCGCAGTACACCCCTGTCTGCTGGCAGTCCGCGCACAGCTGCGTGGACGGCTGGCCCAGGGAGGTGGCCAGTTCGCCCAGCAGCAGCCGTTGTTCGTCGGTGTCCATACCTAGCTGGCCGGTCTGCGGGTCCAGCAGCTCCAGTTGCCAGTCGAGCAGGGTCAGGCAGGCGTCCAGTGCGGGCAGGCTGCTGCCGTGCAGGTGCTGCTGGGCACAGGTGGGCGCGAGCAGCTTTTGCAAGGCGAACGCATAGTGGGCGACCTCGAGCAGGCCGAGCGCGTCGGCACGGCGGGCCAGGGTATCAAGTGCCGTGGTGAGACTGTGGCAGGCGTCCGGGTCGTTGGCGATCAGTTCCAGGTGCTGCAGGCATTCCTGGGACCGGGCCAGCAGGACCTGTGCGTCCTGCAGAAAGGCCGCCACGGCGGCGTTGTGCAGTGGTGTGCTATCCATCATGGCGCCCCGTGGTCAGGGATTGGCCGTACCAAGATGATCGCTCGCAAAAGCCTGACTCCGTTCATGCAGTGAGAATGGCGTCACATTAATGGCTAATGGATATTGCGAACATCAGGTTGCACCCGATTGCTACTAGGGGATTCCCTGATGAGGATTCAGGTGGGTCGTTCGTTGCGAGCGACGGACGCGGCGGGATGTGGCAGCAGTAAAGCATGATGGTAAAGTGATATCAATCACCCGGCGCGGCTTTTTCCATCAGGGGTCAAGCTGCGCGCGCATCCGCCGATACAGGGGGATGCATCCACTTTTCCCGACTCAAGCCTGGGGGCTTTCCAATGGCTGGCATTCTCGACACGGTAGACCAACGCACGCAACTGGTGGGTGAGAACCGCCTGGAAATCCTCATGTTCCGCCTGGCCGGCCGACAGTTGTTCGCCATCAACGTGTTCAAGGTCCAGGAGGTGCTGCAACTGCCCAAGCTGACCCTCATGCCACAGCGCCATTCCTTCGTCTGCGGCGTGGTCAACCTGCGTGGCCAGACGCTGCCGGTGATCGACCTGTCCCAGGCGATCGGCATGCGCCCGCTGCAGCCTGGGCCGGACAGCACCATCATCGTCACCGAGTACAACCGCTCGGTGCAGGCATTCCTGGTGGGCGGCGTTGATCGTATCGTCAACATGAACTGGGAAGCCATCATGCCGCCACCAGCCAGCGCCGGTCGCCAGCACTACCTCACGGCGATCACCAAGGTCGACGAGAAGCTGGTTGAGGTCATCGACGTGGAGAAGGTGCTGGCCGAGATCGTGCCGTACAGCGCCAAGGTGTCCCGCGACAAGCTGGAAGATCCGGTGCTGGCCCGTGCGCGTGGCCGCGAAGTGCTGCTGGTGGACGACTCCAGCGTGGCCCTGGCGCAGTTGCGCGACACCCTGTCGCAACTGGGGGTGAAGCTGCACGTGGCCAGTGACGGCCTCAAGGCCCTGCGCCTGCTCAAGGGCTGGGCCGACGCCGGGGAGAATGTCTGCGAGAAGCTGCTGATGATCTTCACCGATGCCGAAATGCCCGAGATGGATGGTTACCGGCTGACCACCGAGATTCGCAACGACCCGCGCCTGCGCGGCCTCTACGTGGTGCTGCACACCTCGCTGTCGGGCAGCTTCAACGAATCCATGGTCAAGAAGGTCGGCTGCGACAACTTCCTGTCCAAGTTCCAGCCCGACCGCCTGGTGGATGTTGTGCGTCAGCGTCTGAACATGGATCACGCCTAGGTGTAAGCTTGGTTTTTCCATGGAAACCAGGTGAGCAGGGATGTTTCTGAGTGCGTTGTATCGATACCCGGTGAAATCGGGGCGGGCCCAGGGCCTGCAAGCGTCCGCGGTCGGCAATCTGGGCCTGGACGGTGACCGCCGCTGGTTGGTGGTGGAGGAGGAGAATGGCCGCTTCCTGACCCAGCGGGCTTGGCCCCGGCTGGGGCAGGTTGGCGCCGATTATGGCGAGCAGGGCCAACTGCTGCTCCAGGCGCCGGGGCGGGCACCCTTGGAGGTGCCCGTGCCGCCTGCCGACGACGCCCTGCGCGGCGTCACCATCTGGCGCGATACCTTGCGCGTGCCCGATGCCGGCGATGCCGCCGCGGCCTGGCTCAGCGAGCTGCTGGGCAAGCCAGTAAGGCTGGTGTACTGCCCCGTGCAGCGGGCCCGCTACCTGCCCAGCGGCTACGGCCTGAATAGTGACCGGGCAGCCTTTCCCGATGGTTTTCCATTGCTACTGATCGGCCAGGCCTCGCTGGATGAGTTGAGCCGTCGGGTCGGGCGCTCCATGGAGATGCTGCGTTTTCGCCCGAACCTGGTGGTCGAGGGGGGCGAGGCCTTTGCCGAGGACCGCTGGAAGCGTATCCGTATCGGCGACATGACCTTTCGCGTGCTCAAGCCGAGTGTGCGCTGCATCCTCACCACCCTCGATCCCGCCACGGGCGAGCGCAGCCCTGACCGTGAGCCGTTGACCACGCTCAAGACGTTCCGTGAGAAGGAAGGGGATGTGCTGTTTGGCCAGAACCTGGCGGTGGATGGCGAGGGGGAGCTCAAGGTGGGGATGGCCGTCCAGGTCCTCGAATAGTGCCATCGCGGGGCAAGCCCGCTCCCACGCACCGTGGGAGCGGGCTTGCCCCGCGATAGGGTCCGATCACATATCGTCGAAATACCGCTCATGCCAATCCACCAGCGGCTGCGGTGAATTGAGCTTCTGCCCGTAGATGACCGAATACGACAGCACGTTCTGCACGTACTGGCGCGTCTCGTCGAACGGGATCGACTCGACCCATACATCGAAGCTCAGGTGCTTGGCGCCCTTGAGCCATTGGCGCACGCGCCCAGGGCCGGCGTTGTAGGCGGCCGAGGCCAGTACGCGGTTGCCGTTGAACTGGCCGTGCACCTGGCTCAGGTAGGCGGCGCCGAGCTGGATGTTCTTGTCCGGGTTGAACACCTGGGCCGGCGAGGCCAGCGGGATGCTGAACTTGCGCGCGGTTTCCTTGGCCGTGCCCGGCATCAGCTGCATCAGGCCGCTGGCGCCGACGCTGGAGCGGGCGTCCTCCATGAAGGCACTCTCCTGGCGGGTGATGGCGAATACCCAGCTCGAATGCAGGCCGCGGACCTTGGCTTCGCGCACCAGGGTGTCGCGGTGGGCCATGGGGAAGCGGATGTCCAGGTCGTCCCAGTACTGGGCCTGGCTGATGGTGCGGATGGCCGGGAAGTACCAGCGCATGTCATAGGCCAGACGGGCCTGGGCGACCATTTCGTCACGGTTGAAGTGACGGCTGACGTGGTACCACTCGCGGCGGCCCTCGACGATCTGGCCGCGGGCATGGAACTCCAGGGCGCGACGCACGCCCGGGGTGTTGCGGACCTTGTTGATCACCGCCTGGCTGAGCGCCAGCGGCTTGTTGTTCAACTGGTAAGGCGTCTGCGCCCGGTCGGCGGCGAGGAAACCATAGAAGTCGCGCTCGCGGGCGACGGTCTTGTATAGCAGCGGAACCTGCGGGTTGTTCGGCTGGGCCAGTTCCAGGCTGCGCGCCTGCCAGTACTTCCAGCGGTTGCTGCTGGCCAGGTCCTGGGGCAGGCGTTTGGTCAGCTCATAGGCGTCCTCCCAGCGGCCCAGGCGCAGCAGCAGGCGCAGGCGCCACTCGCTGACCGTGTTGTCGCGCAGTTCGGGGTCGTAGCGGGTCATCAGGTCGAGGGCGCGCGGGTCGTAGCGCCGGGCCAGGGTCAGGCCGATTTCGCGGGCGATGGCAACCTTCTCGTCACGGGAGAAGTGCATGCGCTGGGCGTAATCGTCGAGCAGCGCCATGGCCTGCTCCGGGTTCTGCCGAGCCAGGCGGCGCAGGCCGAGGCTGACCACGTCGGACATGGCCTCGTTGACCGGGGTGAAGCGCGACGGCTGGTTGAGCAGCTCGGGCTTCTGCGCCACGTCGATCAGCAGCTTGCCCTGGGGGCCGAGGGTGGTGAGGGTCTTGACCAGGCTGCTGGCCAGGCCGTAGTTGCGTGCCTGGGCCGCCAGCTTGGCGCGCTGCCAGCGTTTGGCCTCGGTCAGCTGGCCTTCGGCCGCCCACATGGCGAACAGGGTGTCGCAGGCGGTGGGCTGCGACTTGCCGACGTTCCACAGCTTGTCGGCGGTGGCGAAGCCTTCGGCGCGCAGGCCATGGGAGAGCTGGTACTGGCCGTTGAGGCAGTCCAGTTCGGTGAAATTGAGCTTGGGGTCGTAGTAGCGGGTGAAGGTGTTCCACTCGCCGCGCTCGGCCAGCCAGCGCAACCAGCGCAGTTTCATCCAGTTGGCCTGGGGCAGGTCGCCGTGGGCCTTGAGGAAGCCCTCGATCTCCTCGTTGCTGGCGCTCTTCAGGCGGGCGGTCAGCTCGTCGTAGGTGAGGTAGGGCGTGAGCGGATAGTCGCGCAGCGCCTGCGCGTAACGCAGGTAAGGGCCCTTGTCGCCCTTGGCCAGGGCGCGCTTGGCCTCGTCATAGTACTGACGCTGCTGGGTGATATCGATGGCCTGTGCGGCGCTCGCGGCGGTGGCGGTGAGCAGCAGGCAGGAAGCAATTTGTAACAGGCGGCTGCGCATGATACGTCCGGGCAGTAGAACCATGGAAAGTGACGGCGGAGCCAGCACTGTTGGGTATTACTGCCTAGCTTAGCCGTTTGCCGGTGGCCGGTGAAAGCACTGTGCTTGTATCGAGTTGTTATCCGACGCCCTGCTGCCGGTGATGGGCTTTTGATGCCGTGAAGGGGCAAGTCAGGTAGAATGCGCGCCCGGTTTTTGGAGATGATCATGACCCTGCTCAAATTCAGCGATGTGTCCCTCGCCTTCGGCGCCATGCCGCTGTTGGACAAAGTGTCCTGGCAGATCGCCCGTGGCGAGCGGGTGTGCATCATCGGCCGCAATGGCACGGGCAAGTCGAGCATGCTGCGCCTGGTCAAGGGCGAGCAGAAGCCCGACGACGGCGATATCTGGCGCGCGCCGGGGCTCAAGATCGGCGAACTGCCGCAGGAACTGCCGGTGGCCGACGAGCGCAGCGTCTTTGACGTGGTGGCTGCGGGCCTGGATGGCGTGGGCGAGCTGCTGGCCGAGTACCACCATCTGAGCCAGAACATCCACGGCGACGAGGACCTGGAAAAGCTCATGCACGTCCAGCACGAGTTGGAGGCCCGCGACGGCTGGCGCCTGCAACAAGTGGTGGAAAGCACCCTGAGCCGCCTGCAACTGCCGGCCGACAAGACCCTGGCCGAGCTCTCCGGCGGCTGGCGCCGTCGCGTGTTGCTGGCCCAGGCACTGGTGTCCGAGCCCGACCTGCTGCTGCTTGACGAGCCGACCAACCACCTGGATATCGGTGCCATCGCCTGGCTGGAAGAAGCCCTGAACGGCTTCAACGGCGCGGTGCTGTTCATCACCCACGACCGTTCCTTCCTGCAGAACCTGGCCACGCGAATCCTTGAACTGGACCGTGGCGGGCTGATCGACTGGAACGGCGACTACGCCAGCTTCCTGGTGCACAAGGAGGCCGAGCTTGCCGCCGAGGCCACCGCCAATGCGCTGTTCGACAAGCGCCTGGCCCAGGAAGAAGTGTGGATCCGCCAGGGCATCAAGGCACGGCGTACCCGCAACGAAGGCCGTGTGCGTGCGTTGAAGGCATTGCGCGTGGAGCGCGGCGAGCGCCGTGAGCGCCAGGGCAAGGCGAACATCCTTATCGAGGTGGCGGACAAGTCCGGCAAGCAGGTGATGGTGCTGGAGGACGTCAGCTTCGCCCACAAGGATGGCCCGAAACTGGTCAAGGACTTCTCCATGGTCCTGCAGCGCGAAGACCGCATCGGCCTGCTCGGCGCCAACGGTACCGGCAAGACCACCCTGCTCAAGCTGATGCTCGGTGACCTGGAGCCGACCAGCGGCAAGGTCGAGCGCGGCACCAAGCTGGAAGTGGCCTACTTCGACCAGATGCGCCATCAGCTGGACCTGGAAAAGACCGTCATCGACAACCTGGCCGAAGGCCGCGATTTCATCGAGATCGATGGCCAGAACCGCCATGTCCTGAGCTACCTCGGCGACTTCCTGTTCAGCCCGCAGCGTGCGCGCACGCCGGTCAAGGCGTTGTCCGGTGGCGAGCGTGCGCGCCTGCTGCTGGCCAAGCTGTTCAGCAAGCCGGCCAACCTGCTGGTGCTGGACGAACCGACCAACGACCTCGATGTCGAGACCCTGGAGCTGCTCGAGGAAGTGCTGTCCAACTACAAGGGCACGGTGCTGATGGTCAGCCACGACCGGGCCTTCCTCGACAACGTGGTGACCAGCACCCTGGTGTTCGAGGGTGAGGGGCGCGTGCGCGAGTATGTGGGCGGCTATGAGGACTGGATCCGCCAGGGTGGTTCGCCGAAGCTGCTGGGCGTGACCGAGAGCAAGGGCGGCAAGTCCGAACTCAACAGTGCGGTGGTGGCCAAGCCGGTGGAAGAGCAGGCGCCTGCGGCCGTCGCCGCGCCCGCTGCCGATGCCAGCAAGAAGAAGCTCAGCTACAAGCTGCAGCGCGAGCTGGAGGCGTTGCCAGGGCAGATCGATGCGCTGGAGCGGCAGATTGCCGAGGTGCAGGAAGAGGTCGGCGCCTCGAACTTCTACCAGCGTCCGATCGATGAAACCTCTGCGGTGCTGGCCAAGCTGGAGAAGCTGCAGGGCGAGCTGGACGTGCTGGTGGAGCGCTGGGCCGAGCTGGAAGGCTGAAATGCATCGCGGGGCAAGCCCGCTCCCACGCAGCCCTGTCTGACGGGCTTTGTGGGAGCGGGCTTGCCCCGCGATTACAGGCTTACTCGGCCTTCTTCTGCAAGCGCACCGCCAGTACATCGCACGGCGCGCCGTGCAGCACGTCATTGGCTGTGGAGCCCAGCAGCAGCGCCAGGCCATGGCGGCCATGGCTGCCGACCACGATCAGGTCGCAGGCTTGTTTCTTGGCAAGTTCATGGATTTCCTGGCGCGGCTGGCCATAGACCAGATGCGAGTCACCTCGCTGGATGTCCGGGTACTTGTTGAACAGGCGCTCCATGCGCTCCTTGGCCTGGTCGAACTGTTGCTGCTGCAACTGCGACAGGTCCATCGGCACGTCGCCGCCGAAGGCCATGGCCATGGGTTCGACGATATGCACCAGGGATACCTTGGCGCCGCTGGCCAGGGCGATGGTCTTGGCCCGCTTGATCACCGGGTCGCATTCTTCGGTCAGGTCGACGGCGACCAGAAGATGTTCATAGGACATGTGCAGTACTCCTGACAATCGCGATAGTAGAAGTATGGTCGCTTTCGGGCCGGGCGTTCGTGAATCCTGGATAACCCGCTCATTTGCAACGCTTTATAAGGTCTACAGATATGACGGTATGGCTGGTGGTGTCAATCCTTGCGCTGATGCTCAGCCCGCTGGCCTGGCTGCGCCAGTCGCGCAAGCAGGGCGAGCAGATGAGCCTGCGCCTGGAGGGCCGGCGCATGGGTCTGGCCATGCAGCTGGCGCCGCAGCAGTGGCCGCACTGGCTGGAAAAGGAGCCGCCCAGCCCTTGTCCGCAATACCACCGGGCACGGCGCAAGGGCCGCGAAGACTGCTGGTGCTACTGGCAGATCACCCCTGGCGTGTGGTGGAACCAGTGGCGCGAGCCCTGCGAGGACCCGCGCCTGGCCGAGGTCTTTGCCCGCCTGCCGGAAACCGTCTACAAGGTCGAGGCCGACCGGCGCATGATCGCCCTGTACTGGAGCGAGCGGGGCGATAAATCTGTTTTGCAGGATATTGCCCAGGCCCTCGATACCCTCGCCTGAACCTGGCCAACGCAAAACGGCGCGCAGGAGCAACCATGCTCTTGCGCGCCGTTTTGCGTTCTGCAGCGCAGAAAAAGGCCAGGCAGGCCGGAAACACTTTCATGCAACCCCAGTGTAGCCATCGTTGGCGGATGCGTTTAGAAAAAACGCCGTCCGCGGTCGGTGATGGTCTATCGCTGACATGAATGGTCGGCGATCACTGTCATCAGTTTTCGTACCCGGAGGGTAGAAGATGACTGGAAAGTCGCGTTTTCACGGTGTTCGCGAGCATTTGACAACGCCGTTCATTTCGGAGAATGTGTGCACACCCAAGTCAAACGGGCGTATGAATTGAGCGTTTGTATGTCAGACGGCTCTTACAGAATCCCGATTAGCGCGTCGACGGGTGTGCCTGGGGCGAGGGACCGGTAGACCGGCTCTTGCACCAGCGTTCGACGTGTACTGTTCAGCTTCCATATCGTGGAGATCAGTTGATGATTTACGAAGGTAAAGCCATCACGGTTAAGGCTCTTGAAAGCGGCATCGTCGAACTGAAGTTCGACCTCAAGGGTGAGTCCGTCAACAAGTTCAACCGTCTCACTCTGAACGAGCTGCGTCAGGCCGTGGACGTGATCAAGGGCGATGCCTCGATCAAGGGCGTGATCGTCAGCAGTGGCAAGGACGTGTTCATCGTCGGCGCCGACATCACCGAATTCGTCGACAACTTCAAGCTGCCCGAGGCCGAACTGGTCGCCGGCAACCTGGAAGCCAACCGCATTTTCAATGACTTCGAAGACCTGCAGGTGCCGACCGTTGTCGCCATCAACGGCATCGCCCTGGGTGGCGGCCTGGAGATGTGCCTGGCCGCCGACTACCGGGTCATGTCCAGCAGCGCCAAGATCGGCCTGCCGGAAGTCAAGCTGGGCATCTACCCAGGCTTCGGCGGCACCGTGCGCCTGCCGCGCCTGATCGGCTCGGACAACGCCATCGAATGGATCGCCTCGGGCAAGGAAAACCGCGCCGAGGACGCCCTGAAGGTCGGCGCCGTCGACGCCGTGGTCGCCCCCGAGCTGTTGCAGGCCGGTGCCCTGGACCTGATCAAGCGCGCCATCAGCGGCGAGCTGGACCACAAGGCCAAGCGCCAGCCCAAGCTGGAAAAGCTCAAGCTCAATGCCATCGAGCAGATGATGGCGTTCGAGACCGCCAAGGGCTTCGTCGCCGGCCAGGCCGGCCCGAACTACCCAGCGCCGGTCGAGGCCATCAAGACCATCCAGAAGGCTGCCAACTTCGGCCGTGACAAGGCCCTGGAAGTCGAAGCCGCAGGTTTCGCCAAACTGGCCAAGACCTCGGTCGCCGAGAGCCTGATCGGCCTGTTCCTGAACGACCAGGAGCTCAAGCGCAAGGCCAAGGCCCACGACGAGATCGCCCACGACGTGAAGCAGGCCGCCGTGCTCGGCGCCGGCATCATGGGTGGCGGCATCGCCTACCAGTCGGCGGTCAAGGGCACGCCGATCCTGATGAAGGACATCCGCGAGGAAGCCATCCAGCTGGGCCTGAACGAGGCCTCCAAGCTGCTCGGCAAGCGCGTCGAGAAGGGTCGCCTGACCCCGGCGAAGATGGCCGAGGCACTGAATGCCATTCGCCCGACCCTGTCCTACGGCGATTTCGCCAACGTCGACATCGTCGTCGAGGCCGTGGTCGAGAACCCGAAGGTCAAGCAAGCGGTACTGGCTGAAGTGGAAGGCCAGGTGAAGGAAGATGCCATCCTGGCCTCCAACACCTCGACCATCTCCATCAACTTGCTGGCCAAGGCACTCAAGCGTCCGGAAAACTTCGTCGGCATGCACTTCTTCAATCCGGTGCACATGATGCCGCTGGTCGAAGTCATCCGCGGCGAGAAGTCCAGTGAAGTGGCTGTCGCCACCACCGTGGCCTACGCCAAGAAGATGGGCAAGAACCCGATCGTGGTCAACGACTGCCCGGGCTTCCTGGTCAACCGCGTGCTGTTCCCGTACTTCGGCGGCTTCGCCAAGCTGGTCAGCGCCGGCGTCGACTTCGTGCGCATCGACAAGGTCATGGAAAAGTTCGGCTGGCCGATGGGCCCGGCCTACCTGATGGACGTGGTCGGCATCGACACCGGCCACCACGGCCGCGACGTGATGGCCGAAGGCTTCCCGGACCGCATGAAGGACGACCGTCGCTCCGCCGTCGACGCCCTCTACGAGGCCAACCGCCTGGGCCAGAAGAACGGCAAGGGCTTCTATGCCTACGAGACCGACAAGCGCGGCAAGCCGAAGAAGGTCGCCGACGCCAGCGTGCTCGACGTGCTCAAGCCGGTCATCTTCGAACAGCGTGAAGTCAGCGACGAGGACATCATCAACTGGATGATGGTGCCACTGTGCCTGGAGACCGTGCGTTGCCTGGAAGACGGCATCGTCGAGACTGCCGCCGAAGCCGACATGGGCCTGGTCTACGGCATCGGTTTCCCTCCCTTCCGTGGTGGCGCGCTGCGCTACATCGATTCGATCGGGGTCGCCGAGTTCGTCGCACTGGCCGACAAGTACGCCGACCTGGGGCCGCTGTACCACCCCACTGCGAAGCTGCGCGAAATGGCCAAGAACGGCCAGCGCTTCTTCAACTGAGCGCCCAACGAGCTAGAGCGAGAATATTGATATGAGCCTGAATCCAAGAGACGTGGTGATTGTCGACTTCGGTCGCACGCCGATGGGCCGTTCCAAGGGTGGCATGCACCGCAACACCCGTGCCGAGGACATGTCCGCGCACCTGATCAGCAAGCTGCTGGAGCGCAACGACAAGGTCGATCCGAAGGAAGTCGAGGACGTGATCTGGGGCTGCGTCAACCAGACCCTGGAGCAGGGCTGGAACATCGCCCGCATGGCCTCGCTGATGACCCAGATCCCGCACACCTCCGCCGCCCAGACCGTCAGCCGCCTGTGCGGATCGTCGATGAGCGCGCTGCACACCGCCGCCCAGGCGATCATGACCGGTAATGGTGATGTGTTCGTGGTCGGTGGTGTCGAGCACATGGGCCACGTCAGCATGATGCATGGCGTCGACCCCAACCCGCACATGTCCTTGCACGCCGCCAAGGCTTCCGGGATGATGGGCCTGACCGCCGAGATGCTCGGCAAGATGCACGGCATCACCCGTGAGCAGCAGGATCTGTTCGGCCTGCGTTCGCACCAGCTCGCCCACAAGGCGACGGTCGAAGGCAAGTTCAAGGACGAGATCATCCCGATGCAGGGTTACGACGAGAACGGCTTCCTGAAGGTCTTCGACTACGACGAGACCATTCGCCCGGAAACCACCCTCGAAGGCCTGGCGTCGCTCAAGCCTGCGTTCAACCCCAAAGGTGGCACCGTCACCGCGGGTACCTCGTCGCAGATCACCGACGGTGCCTCGTGCATGATCGTCATGTCCGGCCAGCGCGCCATGGACCTGGGGATCCAGCCACTGGCGGTGATCCGTTCGATGGCGGTGGCCGGCGTGGACCCTGCGATCATGGGCTACGGCCCGGTTCCGGCGACGCAGAAAGCCCTCAAGCGCGCTGGCCTGTCCATCGCCGACATCGACTTCTTTGAGCTCAACGAAGCCTTCGCCGCACAGGCCCTGCCGGTGCTGAAGGACCTGAAAGTGCTCGACAAGATGGATGAGAAGGTTAACCTGCACGGCGGCGCCATCGCTCTGGGCCACCCGTTCGGTTGCTCCGGTGCGCGGATCTCCGGCACTCTGCTCAACGTCATGAAGCAGAATGGCGGTACCCTGGGCGTCGCCACCATGTGTGTCGGCCTGGGCCAAGGCATCACCACTGTCTTCGAACGCGTCTGATCGCGTTGCGGGACAGCAGCCGGGGCCATGTGCCCCGGCTTTTGTTTTTTACAGGATTTGTTCAAGAGGGCGAGTGACATGCAGATACAACCTGGTGTGTACCGGCATTACAAAGGCCCTGAATACCGCGTGTTCAGCGCGGCGCGCCATTCCGAGAGCGAAGAGTGGATGGTCTTCTACCAGTGCCTGTATGGTGACTACAGCTTCTGGGTCAGGCCACTTTCGATGTTCCAGGAGTCCGTCGAGGTTGACGGCGAGCAGGTGCCACGCTTTGCTTTGGTCAAGGCCGAAGAGGGGCTGGGCGAGCGGCTTGGCAAGGCGCACGAGTGATCGACCACGCTTGACCTCACTCTTTTGCCACTATATATAGCGGTGCCGCGTCCGGCACCTGACGCGTTTTTCATCTTCAGATTCAGGAATACTCCGATCCATGGGCAAATCGCTGGTCATTGTGGAATCCCCGGCCAAGGCCAAGACCATCAACAAGTACCTGGGCAGCCAGTACGTGGTGAAGTCGAGTATCGGCCACATCCGTGACCTTCCCACCAGCGGTTCCGCCAGTGCGAGCAAGGAACCGGCGGCCAAGCGCGGCAAGGCCGCGGCCGAGGCTCCGGCCTTGTCGCCGAAGGAAAAGGCACGCCGCACCCTGGTCGCGCGCATGGGCGTCGATCCGGAAGCAGGCTGGAAGGCCAAGTACGAGATCCTTCCCGGCAAGGAGAAGGTGATCGAGGAGCTGCGCCGCCTGGCCAAGGATGCCGACACCATCTATCTCGCAACCGACTTGGATCGCGAGGGGGAAGCCATTGCCTGGCACCTGCGCGAAGCCATCGGTGGTGACGACAGCCGCTACAAGCGCGTGGTGTTCAACGAGATCACCAAAAAGGCTATCCAGGAAGCCTTCTCCCAGCCGGGCGAGCTCGATATTGACCGGGTCAACGCCCAGCAGGCGCGGCGCTTCCTCGACCGCGTGGTCGGCTACATGGTCTCGCCGCTGTTGTGGGCCAAGATCGCCCGTGGCCTGTCCGCCGGCCGCGTGCAGTCGGTGGCGGTGAAGCTGGTGGTCGAGCGTGAGCGCGAGATCCGCGCGTTCAACCCGGAAGAGTACTGGGAAGTCCACGCCGACCTGGGCACCGCCAAGAACGCCAAGGTGCGTTTCGAGGTGGCCCGCGAGAAGGGCGAGGCCTTCAAGCCGCTAAACGAAGCCCAGGCCATGGCCGCGCTGGAGAAGCTCAAGGCCTCCAGCTACAGCGTGAGCAAGCGCGAGGACCGGCCGACCAGCAGCAAGCCGTCGGCGCCATTCATCACCTCCACCCTGCAGCAGGCCGCGAGCAACCGCCTGGGCTTCGGGGTGAAGAAGACCATGATGATGGCCCAGCGTCTGTACGAAGCCGGCTACATCACCTACATGCGTACCGACTCGACCAACCTGTCGACCGACGCCGTCGAGATGGCCCGCAGCTACATCGAGAAAGAATTCGGCAAGCAGTACCTGCCCGCCGCGCCGATCGTCTACGGCAGCAAGGAAGGCGCCCAGGAGGCGCACGAGGCGATTCGTCCGTCGGACGTGAACACCCATCCGACCAAGCTCAGCGGCATGGAGCGTGACGCCGAGCGCCTGTACGAGCTGATCTGGCGCCAGTTCCTGGCCTGCCAGATGCCGCCGGCGCAATACCTGTCCACCAGCGTCACCGTGGTGGCCGGCGAGTTCGAGCTGCGTGCCAAGGGCCGCATCCTCAAGTTCGACGGTTACACCCGTGTCCTGCCGCAGCAGAGCAAGCCGGGCGAAGACGACGTGCTGCCGGAAATGGCCCAGGGTGAGGCGCTCAAGCTGATCCAGCTCGACCCCAGCCAGCACTTCACCAAGCCGCCGGCGCGCTTCACCGAAGCCAGCCTGGTCAAGGAAATGGAAAAGCGCGGCATCGGCCGTCCGTCGACCTACGCGGCGATCATCTCGACCATCCAGGATCGCGGTTATGTAACGCTGCACAACCGCCGGTTCTACTCCGAGAAGATGGGCGACATCGTCACCGAGCGCCTGTCCGAGAGCTTCGCCAACCTGATGGACTACGGCTTCACCGCCGGCATGGAAGAAAACCTCGACGACGTGGCCCAGGGCGAGCGTGACTGGAAGAACGTCCTCGACGAGTTCTATGGCGATTTCAGCAAGAAGCTGCAGACGGCCGAGTCCAGCGAGCACGGCATGCGCGCCAACCAGCCGACCCTGACCAACATCGCCTGCAAGGAATGCGGCCGGCCGATGATGATCCGTACCGCCTCCACCGGCGTGTTCCTCGGCTGCTCGGGTTACAGCCTGCCGCCGAAGGAGCGCTGCAAGGCCACGGTCAACCTGGTGCCGGGCGACGAGATCGCCGCCGACGACGAGGGCGAATCCGAGTCGCTGGTGCTGCGCGGCAAGCACCGCTGCCCGATCTGCTCGACGGCGATGGACGCCTACCTGCTCGACGAGAAGCGCAAGCTGCACATCTGTGGCAACAACCCGGACTGCGCCGGCTACGAGATCGAGGAAGGCAGCTACCGCATCAAGGGCTACGAAGGCCCGAGCCTGGAGTGCGACAAGTGCGGCAGCGAGATGCAGCTCAAGACTGGCCGTTTCGGCAAGTTCTTCGGTTGCACCAACGCCGCCTGCAAGAACACCCGCAAGCTGCTCAAGAGCGGCGAGGCGGCGCCGCCGAAGATGGACAAGGTGGACATGCCGGAGCTCAAGTGCGAGAAGGTCGACGACACCTACGTGCTGCGCGACGGTGCCTCGGGCCTGTTCCTGGCTGCCAGCCAGTTCCCGAAAAACCGCGAAACCCGCGCGCCGCTGGTGCTGGAGATCGTCCCGCACAAGCACGAGATCGATCCGAAGTACCACTTCCTCTGCGAAGCGCCGCAGAAGGACCCGGACGGTCGCCCGACGGTGATTCGCTACAGCCGCAAGACCAAGGAGCAGTACGTGCAGTCCGAAGTCGACGGCAAGCCGACCGGCTGGAAGGCGTTCTACGACGGCAAGGCGTGGAAGGTCGAAGACAAGCGCTGATCTGAGTCTCAGGCTCATCGCGGGGCAAGCCCGCTCCCACGAAACTGTTGCGTGTTCGTGGGAGCGGGCTTGCCCCGCGATCGTTTGTGCTTGCGGTAAAGTCGGCCAATCCCGGAAACTGGGGTATCGCCTTGCAGCCTTCAGGAGTCAGTCGAAATGGCCCAGGAACTCTACACCCGCACCAACCAGAAACTGTTCTTCGCCGGCCTTGCCCTGGAATCCATGGCCAAGGCCGCTGACAGCCAGGCCATGAACGCCCAGGGCTTGCTTCAGGCCGAGCGCGAATCGGCGCTGTTCCACCTGTATGGCGCGCTGCTGGGGCTGTGCCACGAGATCGCCGGCTTCTACCGTCTGCCCCAGGCCTCGGCGTCACGGGCCGAACTGCTGTTCAGCGACGAGGTGTTGCAGAGCGTGGCGATCCCGGAAATGGCCGAGCTGCTCGAACTGGCCCGCCAGCCGGAAACCTGGCTGGCGCGCCTGCTGGCCGCTTATGCCGATTTGTTCCGACCGCCGGTCGCGAAGAAAACCGTGAAGGGCGACGTCACCCAGCCGCTGATCCAGGCCGTCAATCTGGACGAGCCCGAGCCGGCCGAGCTATCCCGGGAGGAGCTTGAAGCCTGGCGACAGAACCTGAAAAGCCTGGTGAGACGATTCCGCGAAGCGCTGAGTGAGTGCTGACCGCCGCCATGGCTGGTACACTGATGGCCTTTCGTGAAAAGCAGGCCCTTTATGTCAACGTCCTTTCTAGAAATTGTCGAGTTGCCTGATGGCCGGATCGAGCTGCGCCGTGCCGAGGATGAAGGCTCCCTGGTGACCTTGGATTTCTCCGAGGATGCCAAGGCATTCCTGCAAGGACAGCATGTGGAAGTGGCCAAGGCCATGCTCAGCGTCGGCGTGCAGATGGCCGGCCGCCTCGTCGAGGGTGAGCTTGAGCGTGAAGAAGGGCCGCGCGTCCTTCACTGAGGCAGGTTACAGGCTCAGGGTTTCAAGCGTTTGACAGGCAAAGCCTGAACATCAGCCGAGGCGGATGTTCAGGCTTTGTGCGTTTCCGCTGGCGGCGGCGCGCTGAAGCTGTTGCCGGGCGCTGCCGTTGAGGGTGCCCAGCCAGCTGACCACGGTGTGGCTGTGGCCCAGGCGCAAGGCTTCGCAGGCCAGTTGCAGGGCGGTCTGGTTGCCGCCAGGTTGCAGCAGCAGGATGCGTTCACGGTTCAGGCCGGCATCGCGCAGCCAGGCCTGGGTGAGGCTGCCGGGCGGGGCGATGAGCGTCAGCCAGCGGCTGTCGTCTTCTTCGCTGAGTTCGCGCAGGACCGGCGCCAGCAGGCTCTGGCAGTGCCCGGGCGCACCGCGCAGGGCCAGTTCGCTGAACAGCTCGGGCTGGCTGCTCCTGCGCGCCACCGGGGCGGGCTTGAGGCCGGGCAGCACCGGCTGGGCGAGAAAGGCCTCGAACAGCGGCAGCTGGGCTTGCTGGGGTGCATGGGTGAACGGCTGCATGACGCCTCCTGGTTCAGCGGCGCAGGACGCCGACGCTCAAGCCCTCGATCACCAGTTCCTGTTCCTTCAGGTCAACTTCGATGGGGGCGAATTCGGGGTTTTCGGCGAGCAGCCAGACCTTGCTGCCTTCGCGCTTGAAGCGCTTGACGGTCACTTCGTCGCCGATGCGGGCCACCACCACCTGGCCATTGCGGGCTTCGCGGGTGGTGTGCACGGCCAGCAGGTCGCCGTCGAAGATGCCGATGTCCTTCATGCTCATGCCGTGTACGCGCAACAGGTAGTCGGCGCGGGGATGGAAGAAGGCCGGGTTGATGTTGCAGGATTCCTCGATGTGCTGCTCGGCGAGGATCGGCGCGCCGGCGGCGACCCGGCCGATGATGGGCAGGCCGCTGTCCTCGTGCTTTGGCTCAAGGCCGGGAATGCGGATGCCGCGGGAAGCGCCAGGAGTCATCTCGATGGCGCCCTTGCGGGCCAGGGCCTTCAGGTGTTCCTCGGCGGCGTTGGGCGACTTGAAGCCCAGCTCCTGGGCGATCTCGGCGCGGGTCGGCGGGAAGCCGTTGTCTTCGAGGCAGCGCTTGATGAAGGCCAGAATCTCGGCTTGGCGTGGCGTCAGTTTCAGCATGGGCGAGGGCTCTGTCTTTTTATACAGTGACTGGAATTATATACAGTGGATCGTGGGCTGCAAGCCATCCAGGCCAAGAAAGATCGAAACACCGACGCATCTTGTCGCTTGCAGCCTGACTCTTGGCGCTTTTAAATGGCGACCGACCGGTCACCCAGCCTTGACATCGGCAGGCCTGAAACGTATGTTTCAAACAACTGTTTGTCAGGCGGAGTAGTCATGGCCCAATCGGAAACCGTTGAACGCATCCTCGATGCGGCGGAGCAGCTGTTCGCGGAGCGCGGGTTCGCGGAAACCTCATTGCGGCTGATCACCAGCAAGGCCGGGGTCAACCTGGCGGCGGTGAACTACCATTTCGGTTCGAAGAAGGCCCTGATCCAGGCGGTGTTCTCGCGCTTCCTGGGGCCGTTCTGCGCAAGCCTGGAGCGCGAGCTGGAGCGCCGCCAGGCGCGTCCCGAGCAGAAGGCCTCGCTCGAGGAACTGCTGGAGATGCTGGTGGAGCAGGCCCTGGCCGTGCAGCCGCGCAGCAACAACGACCTGTCGATCTTCATGCGCCTGCTGGGCCTGGCTTTCAGCCAGAGCCAGGGGCACCTGCGGCGTTATCTGGAAGACATGTACGGCAAGGTGTTCCGCCGCTACATGCTGCTGGTCAACGAGGCCGCGCCACGCATCCCGCCGCTGGAGCTGTTCTGGCGCGTGCACTTCATGCTCGGCGCCGCGGCGTTCAGCATGTCGGGGATCAAGGCCCTGCGGGCCATCGCCGAGACCGATTTCGGCATCAACACCTCGATCGAGCAGGTCATGCGCCTGATGGTGCCGTTCCTGGCCGCTGGCATGCGCGCCGACAGCGGCGTCACCGACGAGGCCATGGCCACGGCGCAGCTGCGTCCGCGCAGCAAGTCCGCCACCCCCGCCAAGGCCTGAGTACTGGGCGGGGCAGGGCGCTTGCGCTAAGCTAGCGCGCATGCCTGACCTTGTCTCCCGCCGCATTTTCCGCCAGCACGGCCGCTTCGCCACTGAACCATCGGGCACTTCGTTGTCCGATGTTTGCGTGCGCCTGCGCCACGGCCAAGCGCCCCTGGACCTCCCATGAAGGATTCCCTATGACTGCCAGCCTGCAAGGCTCCCTGATGGTGGATATCGCCGGTAAATGGCTGACCGCCGAAGACCGCCATCTGCTGCGCCAGCCCGAAGTGGCCGGCCTGATCATCTTCGCCCGCAACATCGACAGCCCGCGCCAGGTGCGCGAGCTGTGCGCGTCGATCCGCGCGATTCGCCCCGAGCTGATCCTCGCCGTGGACCAGGAAGGCGGGCGGGTCCAGCGCCTGCGCCAGGGCTTCGTGCGCCTGCCGGCCATGCGCGCGATCGCCGACAACGCCAATGCCGAGTACCTGGCCGAGCAGTGCGGCTGGCTGATGGCCACCGAGGTGCTGGCGGTGGGCCTGGACCTGAGCTTCGCCCCGGTGCTGGACCTCGATCACCAGCGCAGCGCCGTGGTCGGCAGCCGCGCCTTCGAAGGCAATCCGCAGCGTGCCACCGAACTGGCCGGCGCGTTCATCCGCGGCATGAACGCCGCGGGCATGGCCGCCTGCGGCAAGCACTTCCCCGGCCACGGCTGGGCCGAAGCCGACTCCCATGTGGCGATCCCGGTCGACGAACGCAGCCTCGAGCAGCTGCGCGCTACCGACCTGGTGCCGTTCACCCGCCTGAGCGGCCAGCTGGCGGCGGTGATGCCGGCCCATGTGATCTATCCGCAGGTCGACAACCAGCCGGCCGGCTTCTCCCGGCGCTGGCTGCAGGACATCCTGCGCGGCGAGCTGGGCTTCGACGGGGTGATCTTCAGCGACGACCTGTCCATGGCCGGCGCCCATGTGGTGGGCGATGCCGCCAGTCGTATCGAGGCGGCCCTGAGCGCCGGCTGCGACATGGGCCTGGTGTGCAACGACCGGGCGGCCGCGGAGCTGGCGTTGAGCGCGGCGCAGCGGATGAAGGTCAAGCCGTCGCCACGGATCGCACGGATGCGCGGGCAGGGTTTTGCGCGTACCGATTACCGTCAGCAGCCGCGTTGGCTGGAGGCGTTGGGGGCGTTGAAGGAAGCCCAGCTGGTCGATTGATCGCGTTGGCTTCTTCGCGGGTAAACCCGCGAAGAGGCCAGCACGGGAAAAGCCAGGCTTAACGCCCGCGCTTGCCCGGCAACGGTGCGAACAGCGCCTCGATCTCGTCATCGCCCAGCCGCCATTGCCCGGCCTGGCCGCCATCGAGCAGCCCGGCCGCCAGCGCCGCCTTCTCCTGCTGCAACTGCTGGATCTTCTCCTCCACCGTCCCCCGGGTGATCAGCTTGAACACGAACACCGGCTTGTCCTGACCGATGCGGTAGGCGCGGTCGGTGGCCTGGTTCTCGCTGGCCGGGTTCCACCACGGGTCGTAGTGGATCACCGTGTCGGCGGCGGTCAGGTTCAGCCCGGTGCCACCGGCCTTGAGGCTGATCAGGAACACCTCGCTGTCGCCGTTCTGGAACTGTTGCACCGGTGCGCGGCGGTCGCGGGTGTCGCCGGTCAGCAGGCTGTAGCGGATGCCGCGCTTTTCCAGCTCGAACTCGATCAGTGCCAGCATCGAGGTGAACTGCGAGAACAGCAGCACCTTGCGCCCCTCGCTGAGCAGCTCCTCGAGCATCTCCAGCAGGCTGCCCAGCTTGCCCTTGTCGGCGAACGTGCCCTTGGTCTCGGTGCCCTTGACCAGGCGCAGGTCGCAGCATACCTGGCGCAGCTTGAGCAGGGCGTCGAGGATGACGATCTGGCTGCGGGCGGCGCCGTTGCGGGCGATTTCGTCGCGGACCTTCTTGTCCATCGCCACCCGCACCGCCTCGTAGGTGTCGCGCTGGGCGTCGCTGAGCTCGACCCAGTGGATCATCTCGGTCTTGGCCGGCAGCTCGGTGGCCACCTGCTCCTTGGTGCGGCGCAGCAGGAACGGGCGGATACGGCTGGCCAGGTGGCCCATGCGCTCGGCGTCGCCGTGGCGCTCGATCGGGGTGCGGTAGTCCTGGGTGAAGCGCTTGCTCTCGCCCAGCCAGCCGGGCATCAGGAAGTGGAAGATCGACCACAGTTCGCCGAGGTTGTTCTCCATCGGCGTGCCGGTCAGGCACAGCCGCTGGTTGGCCTGCAGCTCACGCACGGCCTGGGCGGCCTTGCTGGTGCTGCTCTTGATGTTCTGCGCCTCGTCCAGCACCAGCAGGTGCCAGGGCTGGGCCTTGAGGTGTTCCAGGTCGCGGGGGACGAGGGCATAGGTGGTCAGCACCAGGTCGTAGTCGGCCAGCTTGGCGAAGTGCTTGTTGCGCCCGGGGCCGTGCAGGGCCAGGACGCGCAGGTCGGGGGCGAAGCGCCGGGCCTCGTCGAGCCAGTTGGGCACCAGGCTGGTGGGCATCACCGCCAGCGCCGGGTGGGCCAGGCGCCCGGCTTCTTTCTCCAGCAGCAGGTGGGCCAGGGTCTGCAGGGTCTTGCCCAGGCCCATGTCGTCACCGAGGATGCCGCCGGTGCCCATTTCGCGCAGGGCCTGCAGCCAGTTCAGGCCTTGCTGCTGGTAGGGGCGCAGGGTGGCGTTCAGGCCCTTGGGCGGCGCCACCTGCAGGTCGCGGGCGTCGCGCAGGCGCCGGCCCAGGTCGCGCACATGACTCCCTCCCTCCCACTGCAACGGCAGGTGGTCGATGTCGTTCAGGCGCGCGGCGTCGGCGCGCTCCAGGCGCAGGCTCGGGCCGCTGGCGTCGTTGTGCAGGTACAGCTCGCCCAGGGTGCCCATCACTGCCTTGATCCGCCCGTAGGGCAGGGCGACCCGCAGCGCCGGGCTGTCGTGGCGGGCGCGGTTGAGGTCGATCAGCAGGTGTTCGTCGTCACTGCGCCGTGCCAGTTCGCTGGGGCGCAGCAGCTCGGGGCTGGCGCGCAGCAGTTGCAGGACGATGGGCAGCAGGCTGTGGCGCTGGCCATCGACGACGATGCCCAGCTCCAGGTCGAACCACTCATGGCCCGGCGCTTCGTCGATGGTGGCGTACCAGTCGTCGACCTCGTGCAGGTTGAAGGCGAAGTCGCGGTGCACATCGATGGCCCAGCCGGCCTCGCGCAGGCGCGGCAGGCCCTCGCGGGCGAAGCGCAGCCAGGCTTCGTCGTCGGGCAGCTGGTACATCTCGCCGGCGCTGTCGGGCAGGGCCTTGCTCTGGCGGGTGGCGGGCTTGAAGCCATGCTCGCGCAATGCCTTGCGCAGGGCCTGCTCGGCCTGGGGCTGGCGGCGGATGCGTTGGCTGGTGCTGCCCACCAGACGGCTCAGCGGCTTGTCGTCGCCGCCACTGGCGCGCAGGCCGTCGTAGTCGAACGCCAGTGCGGCGCGGTGCTGCATCTGCCGTTGCATGCGCCCGGTCTTGGGTGTGTAGGCGCTGAACTCGAGGCTGCCGAGGGTCAGGTGCGGGGTCGGCGCGATGTCGTCGAGCTGCTCCTGCTGCACGGTGGTGGGCGTCGGCAGGTGATGGTTGAGGGCGTTGAGCTTGTGGCTGAGGGGCACGATGAGGTGTTCCGGTACATCGGGAGCAAGGGACAGCTGCAGGGCAGTGTGCGGATCCAGGTCGTGGGAAACGCTGCCGACCTCATGGGTGTCGAGGTCGAAGTAGTACAGCGGCACCAGCGGCAGCACGCAATTGAGCGGTTCCTCGCCGTTGTACCACATGCCCCTGTAGTCGCCGTTGCCCAGGCGTACCCAGCGGAAGTCCGCCTGACGAGGCGCGCCCTGGGTCAGCAGGGGCAGGTCTTCGATGAACATCAGGCGCCCGGTGTCCAGCGCCCGCTGCAGCAACTCGCCGCCCTCGAGCCCCTTGAGCGCATAGCCGCGCTCGTGGCCGTAGGGCGCGGTCTGCGCCGAGAGCTGGCGAAGGATGCGCAGGTCCTCTTCCTTGACGAACTTCGGGGGCTCGTAGAGCAGTTCGTACAGCGACTGGATGCGGCTGTAGCGAATGCCGTGCTCTTCGCGGGTGCCCTTGCGCACACGCAATGCGCAACTGCTGTGGTCGTCGTTGAGCGCCAGCTGGTAGCAGACCATGCGGCCCCGTTTGTCTTCGGCGTCGCCCTGTCGGGATGTGGGCGGCTCCAGCCCCTGCAGCCAGTGCTGCAGGTGATGGGGCAACTGGTCGCTGTTGGCCGCGCCGTGTCCGTGGCTGTTGGCCAGGGTATAGAGCGCTGCGGCGCAGTGCTTGCAGTTGGTGCCCACCGGACAGGAGCAGTCGCCGCGCACATGGCATTGCCCGGAGGGGCCGGCAGTGATGATGATCCGCTGGCGGTAGATGTTGCCGCCGCTGCCGTGGCAGGTGGACTCGATGCGCGAGTCGCCGTGGGACTGGATCTGCACCAGGCCCTGTTCGGCGTAGCGTTCGCCACGTTGCAGGGTGGCCGCTGAAAAATCGCGCTTCCAGCTCGGATTCTCGGCTGCCAGCTTCTGCACATCGGCGTTCACGGTTTCACTGCTCCATCATTTCCGGATCCGGCAGCGGGATCTTGCGCATGCCGGCCGGCGAGACCTTGAGCAGCAGCGCCAGGTGCCCGCCATCGAGGAAGGTCAGCTGGCCGGCCTTCATGTTGCTGTTGCTCTGCTTGAACTGCTCGCTGCGCAGCACACTGCCGTTGGCGTCGAGCTGGTTGACCCAGAGGCTGGCATCGACCGCGATGAAGCGGCCTTCCTTGATGGTCAGGTTGCCTTCGATGGGGAAGTGGCCGAACTGCTCGTCACCGGCGCTCACGGCGACGGCATCGCCGTCCTGCTGCCAGGCCCTGTGCAGAAGCACGGTGTAGTCGGCGGTGGCCTGCAGGCGGGTGACTTCGTCACCCAGGCCGGTCGGGCGCTCGGCGCCTTTTTCCAGGCGTGGCGCGCCGGCGCTCCAGTCTTCCGGGGCGAATGGGCTGGTGATCGCCGGCACGGCGTTCTGCCGCACCAGGATCATTTCCACCTGGTAGGGGCCTGCGGCGAAGGCAGCCGGCGCGAGCAGGGCCAGCAGCAGGGTCAGGCAACGGATGGCACGCATGAAGCTTCCTTATGGATTTTGTGGAGTGAGGCGCTCGAACAGCGCTTCCAGGGTGTTGAAACGTTCTTCGGGGCGTTCCATCGGCACCAGGAAGCGGAACTGGGTCGCACCTTCGAACTTGTAGCGTTTGGGCTGGCCCTGGATCAGCTTGATCAGGGTCAGCGGGTCGACCGGTGTCTCGGCCTCGAACTCGAGCTTGCCGCCGTTGGGGCCGGCGTCGACTTTCTTGATGCCGAGCTTTTCCGCCTGCAGCTTGAGCAGGGTCAGGCGCATCAGGTTCTTGGTTGGCTCCGGCAGCAGGCCGAAGCGGTCGATCATTTCCACCTGCAGGTCCTTGAGGCCCTCTTCGTCGGCCGCCGAGGCGATGCGCTTGTAGAGGATCAGGCGCGCATGCACGTCGGGCAGGTAGTCCTCGGGGATCAGCGCCGGCAGGCGCAGGTTGATCTCCGGGCCGCCGCCGAGCGGCTGCTCGAGGTTCGGCTGGGCGCCCTTGCGGATGGCCTTGACCGCGCGCTCGAGCATTTCCATGTACAGAGTGAAGCCGACCGCCTGGATCTGCCCGCTCTGGCCTTCGCCGAGCAGCTCGCCGGCACCACGGATCTCCAGGTCGTTGGTGGCCAGGACAAAGCCGGCGCCCAGGTCCTGGGTGTTGGCGATGGCCTCCAGGCGCTTTTCGGCATCGGCGCTGATCTGCTGGCGCGGTGGCGTCAGCAGGTAGGCGTAGGCCTGGTGGTGGCTACGGCCGACCCGGCCGCGCAGCTGGTGCAGCTGGGCCAGGCCGAACTTGTCGGCGCGCTCGATGACGATGGTGTTGGCGCTGGGCACGTCGATGCCGGTCTCGATGATGGTCGAGGCGATCAGTACGTTGAAGCGCTTGTGGTAGAAGTCGCTCATCACTTGTTCGAGTTCGCGCTCGCGCATCTGCCCGTGGCCGATGCCGATGCGCGCCTCGGGCACCAGTTCGGCCAGTTCCGCAGCGCACTTCTCGATGGTCTTGACGTCGTTGTGCAGGTAGTACACCTGGCCGCCGCGCAGCAGTTCGCGCAGCAGCGCTTCCTTGATCGTGCTCTTGTTCTGCTCCATGACGAAGGTGCGCACCGACAGGCGCCTGGCCGGCGGGGTGGCGATGATCGACAGGTCGCGCATGCCCGACACCGCCATGTTCAGCGTGCGCGGAATCGGCGTTGCGGTCAGGGTGAGGATATCCACCTCGCTGCGCAGGGCCTTGAGCTGCTCTTTCTGGCGCACGCCGAAGCGGTGCTCCTCGTCGATGATGGCCAGGCCCAGGTCCTTGAAGCGCACATCGTCCTGCAGCAGCTTGTGGGTGCCGATGAGAATGTCGATCTTGCCCTCGGCCAGGTCCGCCGCGGCGCTGGCGACTTCCTTGGCCGACTTGAAGCGGCTCATCACCTCGACCTTCACCGGCCAGTCGGCAAAGCGGTCGCGGAAGCTGTTGTAGTGCTGCTGGGCGAGCAGGGTGGTGGGCACCAGCAATGCGACCTGGCGCCCGCCGTGCACGGCGATGAAGGCGGCGCGCATGGCCACCTCGGTCTTGCCGAAGCCGACGTCGCCGCAGACCAGGCGGTCCATCGGCTGGCCGGCGAGCATGTCGGTGCGTACCGCCTCGATGGCGGCCTGCTGGTCGGGGGTTTCCTCGAACGGGAAGCCGGCGCTGAAGGTGGCGTAGTCGGCGGCCGGGTCGGCGAAGGCGTAGCCTTTGCGCGCGGCGCGGCGGGCGTAGATGTCGAGCAATTCGGCGGCGACGTCGCGCACCTGTTCGGCAGCCTTGCGCTTGGCTTTCTGCCAGGCTTCGGAGCCCAGCCGGTGCAGCGGCGCCAGGGCGTCGTCGCTGCCGGTGTAGCGGGCGATCAGGTGCAGGTTGGCCACCGGCACGTAGAGCTTGGCGCCCTCGGCGTATTCGAGGGTGAGGAACTCGGCGGCCTGGCCGTCGATTTCCAGGGTTGCCAGGCCCAGGTAGCGGCCCACGCCGTGGTCGATGTGCACCACCGGGGCGCCTTCGCGCAGCTCGGTGAGGTTCTTGATCACCGCGTCGTTGGCCGCCTCGCCGCGTTTCTCGCGGCGCCGGCGCTGCATCACGCGCTGGCCGAACAGCGGGCTCTCGGCGACCAGGGCCAGGCTGGGGGCGTCCAGCAGCAGGCCGTCGTCCAGCGGCGCGATGGTGATCGCCAGGCGTTCGCCGCCGCTGACGAAGTCGGCCCAGCCGTCGACGGTGTGCGGGCGCAGCTTCAGGCGTTCGAGCAGCTCCAGCAGCACTTCGCGCCGGCCCGCCGATTCCGCCGTGAACAGCACGCGGCCGGGGAACTGGTCGAGGAAGTTCGCCAGCTCCGCCAGCGGCTGGTTGGCCTTGGCCTCGATCGCCAGGTTGGGCAGGGCGCGGGCCGGGAAGCGCTCGCGGCCAACGCCGGGCTCGACGTCGTCGGCACCGATCACCACCCGTGGCCATTGCTTGAGGCGGGCGAAGCAGTCCTCCACCGGCATGAACAGCTCCGCCGGCGGCAGCAGTGGCCGGCTGAGGTCGCCGCGGCGCTCTTCATAGCGCCCGCGCACGTCGTTCCAGAAGTGCTCGGCGGCCTGCTCCACGCCCGGCAGGGAGAACACCTGGGTGTCGGCCGGCAGGTAGTCGAACAGGGTGGCGGTCTCTTCGAAGAACAGCGGCAGGTAGTACTCGATACCGGCGGGAATGATGCCGCTGGTGAGGTCCTGGAAGATCGCGCTGCGGCGGAAGTCCACGTCGAAGCGTTCGCGGAAGCGCGCCTTGAAGCGCGTAACCTCGTCCTTCTGCATGGGGAACTCACGCGCCGGCAACAGGCGGATCGAGTCGACCTTGTCGATCGAGCGCTGCGACTCCGGGTCGAAGGTGCGCAGGGTCTCGATCTCGTCGTCGAACAGGTCGATGCGGTACGGCTGCTTGCTGCCCATGGGGAACAGGTCGATCAGCGCGCCGCGCACGGCGAACTCGCCATGCTCGTAGACCGTGTCGACGCAGCGGTAGCCGCTGGCTTCCAGGCGCGTGCGCATCTGCTCGACGTCGATCTTCTGGCCGACGTCCAGCACCAGGCTGCTGCCCAGCAGGAAGCGCGTGGGGGCCAGGCGGTGCAGGGCAGTGGTGATCGGCACGACGAGGATGCCGTGGTCCAGCTCCGGCAGCCGGTAGAGGCTGGCGATACGCTGGGAGATGATGTCCTGGTGCGGCGAGAACAGGTCGTAGGGCAGGGTTTCCCAATCGGGGAACGGCAGCACCGGCAGCGCCGGCGCGAAGAAGCGCAGCTCCTGCTCGAGGCGGTCGGCCGCCTGGCTGTCGGCGGTCAGCAGCAAGGTGAAGCGACCGGCGGTACTGGCCGCCTCGGCGATGGCCAGGCTCAAGGCGGCGCCGGGCAGGTTGCCCCAGGTTTGTTTGCCGGCCGTGGCCGACATTTGCGGTAGGCGCAGAACTGACACGGGAGATCGGACTCCAAGCGTTGCGGCAAAGAGGTCGATTGTACCGGTGACGGGGCTCGCTGTCAGGCTCGCGAGGGCATGACGACGGGGTCTGGCGTCGGCGACAGGCGCTCATTGCCCGATACGCCGAGGGGCGTCATAATGTAGCCCCTTTTTTGTTCCCCTACATGTGGAAGGTTACCGTGACTCAGAAGCCCGACCAGTGTCTTGGTGAGTGGATCGATCGTGAAGCCCTGGCTGAAGCGATGATCCCGCTTATCGGTCAGCTCTACCGCAACAACAACGTGGTGAGCTCGATCTATGGCCGCAGCCTGATCAACCGTTCGGTTATCTCGATCCTCAAAGCCCACCGCTTTGCCCGTCACCGTCAGACCGACGAGACCGAGCTGTCCGTCCACGAGACGTTCCCCCTGCTCAAGGCCATGAGCGAGCTGAAGCTGGGCGCCGCCTCGGTGGACCTGGGCAAGCTGGCCAACAAGTTCAAGGTCGAAGGCAACGGCCGCAGCGCCGAGCAGTTCGTCCGTGACGAACTGGCCGACGTCGTGGGTCAGCAGAACGCTTCCGCACGCAAGGGCACCGACGTCGTCCTGTACGGTTTCGGCCGTATCGGCCGCCTGCTGGCGCGCATCCTCATCGAGAAGACCGGTGGCGGCGACGGCCTGCGCCTGCGCGCCATCGTCGTGCGCAAGGGCGCCGAGAACGACCTGGTCAAGCGCGCCAGCCTGCTGCGCCGCGACTCGGTGCACGGTCCGTTCGACGGCACCATCGTCATCGATGAAGCCAACAACACCATCACCGCCAATGGCAACCTGATCCAGGTGATCTACGCCAAGAGCCCGAGCGAAGTCGACTACACCCAGTACGGCATCCACGATGCGCTGATCGTCGACAACACCGGCGTATGGCGTGACGCCGACGGCCTCGGCCAGCACCTGGCCTGCCCGGGCGCCGCCCGCGTGATCCTCACCGCACCTGGCAAGGGCGCGCTGAAGAACATCGTGCACGGCATCAACCACGGCGACATCAGCGCCGACGACAAGATCATCTCGGCGGCGTCCTGCACCACCAACGCCATCGTGCCGGTGCTCAAGGCCATCAACGACCAGTACGGCATCGTCAACGGCCACGTCGAAACCGTTCACTCGTTCACCAACGACCAGAACCTGATCGACAACTTCCACAAGGGCAGCCGTCGTGGCCGCGCCGCGCCGCTGAACATGGTCATCACCGAGACCGGTGCCGCCACCGCCGCCGCCAAGGCACTGCCAGTGCTCAAGGGCAAGCTGACCGGCAACGCCATTCGTGTGCCGACGCCGAACGTGTCGATGGCCATTCTCAACCTGAACCTCGAGAAGGCCACCAACCGCGAAGAGCTGAACGAGTACCTGCGCCAGACCGCCATGCACTCGGAGCTGCACAAGCAGATCGACTACGTCAGCTCCCAGGAAGTGGTATCGACCGACTTCGTTGGTTCGCGCCACGCCGGTGTGGTCGACGCCGAGGCGACTATCTGCAACGACAACCGCGTTGTCCTGTACGTGTGGTACGACAACGAGTTCGGTTACAGCTGCCAGGTGGTACGCGTGATGGAAGACATGGCCGGTGTGAACCCGCCAGCGTTTCCACGCTGATCCGCTTGTAATGCGTTGAAAAAACGGGAACCTTCGGGTTCCCGTTTTTTTTGCAGGATTCGATGGCCCTATCGCGGGTCAAGCTCGCTCCCACGTCGGCCGATGTGCGATCTTTATAGTCGTGAGCCGGCAGTGCTGCCGCGCAGGTAATAGAACGACAAGCATCACCAGCGTGGGAGCGGGCTTGCCCCGCGATAGGGCCGGTCCTGACACTTGAGATCTAAAGATTGCGCGCGCTTTTAATCTTCATCCTCATCCTGATGTCCGCCTGTGAGCCAACCCCCACCCTCGAGCGCTTCGGCGGCCCGACCATGGGCAGCAGCTACAGCATCCAGTACGTGCGCCAACCCGGCGGCCCGGCGCCCGAGCAGGTCCAGGCCGAGGTCGAGGCCATCCTCCAGGCCATCGACGCCCGCTACTCCACCTACCGCGGCGACTCCACCGTCAGCCGTTTCAACCAGCTTGCGGCCAACCAGTGCCTGCCCATCGACGCCGACCTGTTCGAGCTGGCCAGCTTCGGCCAGCACTTGGCCGAGCAGAGCCAAGGCGCCTTCGATCTCACCGTCGAGCCGCTGCTCGACCTCTGGGGCTTCGGCCCCCAGGCCCGCGAGATGCAGGTGCCTGACCCGCAGGCGCTGGCCCGTGCTCGCCAGCGCGTGGGCTACCGTCACCTGCGCATCGAGGGTGACACCCTGTGCAAGGACGCTCCCATCGAGCTGGATTTCAACAGCATCGCCGCCGGCCACGCCGTCGACCTGATCGCTAAGCGCCTGCGCGCCATGGGCATCGAGGCGTTTCTCGCCGAAGCCACCGGCGAGCTCAAGGCCGTGGGACGCAAGCCCAACGGCAGTGCCTGGCGGGTGGCGCTGGAGCTGCCGCGCGAGGACCGCCAGATCGCCCGCCAGGTCATCGACGTGGAGAACATGGCCGTGTCGACCTCGGGTGACTATCGGCATTATTTCGACGACAATGGCCGGCGCTATTCGCACACCTTCGATGCCCGTCTGGGGCGCCCGGTCGAGCACGACCTGGCGGCGGTGACGGTGCTCGACGCCTCGGCGCTGCAAGCCGACGGCTACTCGACCCTGTTGCTGATCCTCGGGCAGCAGCAAGGCTGGGATTTCGCCATCGCCCACGGCATCGCCGCAGTGCTGGTGACCCGGGTCGAGGGTGGTTTCGTCTCCCGTTCCACGCCGGCCTTCGAGCGGGTAATGAAAGGCGAGTGAAAGGCAAGCCACGGATGATCAATGCCAGGGAAACGGTGAAACGACATGTAGTGCAGGCAATAATGGCCTACGACGCGACCAAGGGTTAATGTGCGCGGCGTTCACGCTTGATTAGACTGCACCCGAATTTTCTCATGGCGCCCCGGCGACATGATCGCGCCCCGCGGCCAACCGGCCGGCGGGCCAGTTCTGAAGGAGTACGCATGGCTGTCTACAACTACGACGTAGTGGTGCTGGGTTCCGGCCCGGCCGGAGAAGGCGCGGCAATGAACGCCGCCAAAGCAGGGCGCAAGGTGGCCATGGTCGACAGCCGTCGCCAGGTCGGCGGCAACTGCACCCACCTGGGCACCATCCCGTCCAAGGCGCTGCGTCACTCCGTGCGGCAGATCATGCAGTTCAACACCAACCCGATGTTCCGTGCCATCGGCGAGCCGCGCTGGTTCTCCTTCCCCGACGTGCTCAAGAGCGCCGAGAAGGTCATCAGCAAGCAGGTCGCCTCGCGCACCGGCTACTACGCGCGCAACCGCGTCGATGTGTTCGTCGGCACCGGCAGCTTCGCCGACGAGCAGACCGTCGAAGTGGTCTGCCCCAACGGCGTGGTCGAGAAGCTCAACGCCAAGCACATCATCATCGCCACCGGCTCGCGCCCGTACCGTCCGGCCGACATCGACTTCCACCACCCGCGCGTCTACGACAGCGACACCATCCTCAGCCTGAGCCACACCCCGCGCAAGCTGATCGTCTACGGCGCCGGGGTGATCGGTTGCGAATACGCCTCGATCTTCAGCGGCCTGGGTGTGCTGGTCGAACTGGTCGACAACCGTGGCCAGCTGCTGAGCTTCCTTGACTCGGAAATCTCCCAGGCGCTGAGCTACCACTTCAGCAACAACAACATCACCGTGCGCCACAACGAGGAATACGACCGCGTCGAAGGCCTGGACAACGGGGTGATCCTGCACCTGAAGTCGGGCAAGAAGATCAAGGCCGACGCATTGCTGTGGTGCAACGGCCGTACCGGCAACACCGACAAGCTGGGCCTGGAGAACATCGGCATCAAGGTCAACAGCCGTGGCCAGATCGAGGTCGACGAGACCTACCGCACCAGCGTGCCGAACATATACGGCGCCGGTGACGTGATCGGCTGGCCGAGCCTGGCCAGCGCCGCCCACGACCAGGGCCGCTCGGCCGCCGGCAGCATCGTCGACAACGGCAGCTGGCGCTTCGTCAACGACGTGCCGACCGGCATCTACACCATTCCGGAGATCAGCTCGATCGGCAAGAACGAGCAGGAACTGACCCAGGCCAAGGTGCCCTACGAAGTGGGCAAGGCCTTCTTCAAGAGCATGGCCCGCGCACAGATCGCCGGCGAGCCGCAAGGCATGCTGAAGATCCTGTTCCACCGCGAGACCCTGGAAGTCCTCGGCGTGCACTGCTTCGGCTACCAGGCCTCGGAGATCGTCCACATCGGCCAGGCGGTGATGAACCAGCCGGGCGAGCAGAACAACCTGAAGTACTTCGTCAACACCACCTTCAACTACCCGACCATGGCCGAGGCCTATCGGGTGGCTGCCTATGATGGTCTGAACCGGCTTTTTTGAGCGGCTCCGACCGGTGGCCTGAGCCGGTCGGGGAGACCGATTTCAGCCCTACCCGAGGGTGGTCCTGGCCAAACCGGGAAAGTCTGTAATCAGGCTGTCCACGCCAAAGTCGGCGAGCCGGCGCATCAGCGCCGGTTCGTTGACCGTCCATACCGACACGTGCAGACCCTGGCGCTGCGCCTTGATCAGGCGCTCTGGGGTGCACAGCGTCCAGTTCAGCGCCAGCATCTCGCAGTCGTAGTTCTGCGCGACCTTCAGCGGGTCGAGCCAGGCGTACTCGGCAACCAGTCCGCGCTTGATGTCGGGCACCAGTTCCAGGGCGGCGCCCAGCACTTCTCGTGAGCTCGAGGTGATGGTCACCTTGTCCAGCAGGCCATGCTGCTGGGCCAGTTCGCGGATTGCCAGCACGGTGCTGGCGGCGCGGGTGCGCGAGGCGCTCTTGACCTCCAGCTGCCAGTGCTCGAAGGCGCATTTTTCGAATAGCTCTTCAAGGCGCGGGATAGGGCAGGGCTGCACATGGCCCGGGCCGCCCTTGCGCGCGTCGTAGGTCACCAGGTCTGCCGCCGTGTGTTCGACCACCTTGCCGCGCCTGCCGGTGGTGCGCTTGAGGGTCGGGTCGTGGATCACCATCAGCTCGTTGTCGGCCGACAGGTGCAGGTCGAGTTCGCAGCGGTCCACGCCATGGGACAGGCACTGGCGAAAGCTCTGCAGGGTATTCTCGGGCGCTTCGCCCTTGGCGCCGCGGTGGCCATAGATCAAGGTCACGTTCGTTCCTTCAAATCAGAGAAAAGGGCTTCAGGAAGCGGGGTCGTTCTGTTCCAGCGCCTGGCGGCGTTGCTGTTGCTGGCGCTGCAGGATATAGCGGGCCAGCAGCTGGCGCTGGGCGTCGGTCATGTCGATGAACTCGGTGCCTACCTCGTAGTCGCCATCCGGGCGCGGGTCGCAGTGGGTGACCCGGCCGCGCAGCAGCAGACCGTGAGCGCGGGGCATCAGCACCATCTTCACCTTGACCCGGGTGCCGGGGGCGATCTTCTGCGCCTGGGCGAATTCGATACCGCCTTCGGAGATGATCACCGCTTGCGGCTGGCCGATCTCGCCGATCAGGGTCTGGGCGACCACGGCGCTGAGCAGGTCGAGGCGTTTGTTCTGGGCGCGCAGGAAGGCGGCCAGGGTGCGGTCCTTCTCGCTCAACTGGCGTAGCAGGTGCTGCGACTCGAAGTCCGAAAGGTGCAGTTCGCTGAGCAGGTTGAACAGCTCGGAATCATCCTGCAACAGTTCTGTTTCAAGGGCTTCGGCCGCGCTGAGGGGGCTGATTTGAAGTGCGATCCGATCTTCGATGCGGTAGTATTCGCGGCGATCTTCTTCGTCTAATGTCGTCATGGCGAACCCAAGGTTACGGCGGTGGTCCGAGTGTAAAGCCGCCGCAGGCGCCTCGCCACAAGGACGTTCCCTTTCATCCGAACAAGCCCCGACATGTTCAGACCTCTATTCGTATTCATTGGTACGCGCTACACCCGTGCCAAGCGCCGCAATCACTTCGTCTCGTTCATTTCGCTCACCTCGATGATCGGCCTCGCCCTGGGCGTGGTGGTGATGATCGTGGTGCTCTCGGTGATGAACGGGTTCGACCACGAGATGCGTACCCGCGTGCTGGGGATGATCCCCCACGCCACGCTGGAGACCGGCCAGCCGATCGACGACTGGCAGGCCCTCGCCTCTAAAGTAAAGCAGAATCCGCAGGTGCTGGCGGTCGCGCCGTTCACCCAGATGCAGGGCCTGCTGACCCATGAAGGCAAGGTGCAGAAGGTGCTGCTCAACGGCATCGACCCGGCCCGCGAGCGCGAGGTGTCGATCATCGACAAGTTCGTCCTCGACGGCAGCCTCGACAAACTGGCTCCGGGCGAGTGGGGCATCATGATCGGCGACAAGGCCGCGCAGAAGCTGGGCGTGGGTATCGGCGACAAGCTGACCTTCGTCGCCCCCGAGGTCAGCGTCACCCCGGCGGGGATGTTCCCGCGCATGAAGCGCTTCACCGTGGTCGGCACCTTCCACGTCGGCGCCGGCGAGATCGACGGCTACCTGGGCCTGACCAACATCGCCGACCTGTCGCGCCTGCACCGCTGGAAGGCCGACCAGGTCCAGGGCGTGCGCCTGAAGTTCGACGACCTGTTCCAGGCCCCGCGTGCCGCCTGGGCCATCGCCCAGCAGCTGGGCGAGCAGGAGTTCTACCCGCGTGATTGGACCCGCACCCACGGCAACCTGTACCAGGCGATCCGCATGGAGAAATCCATGATCGGCCTGCTGCTGTTGCTGATCGTCGCGGTGGCGGCGTTCAACATCATTTCCACCCTGGTGATGGTGGTCAACGACAAGCGCGGCGACATCGCCATCCTGCGCACCCTGGGCGCCACGCCCGGGCAGATCATGGCCATCTTCATGGTCCAGGGCACGGTGATCGGCGTGGTCGGCACGCTGATCGGCGCGGTGCTGGGCATCCTCGGCGCGCTCAACGTGAGCGCGGCCATCGCCGGCATCGAGACCCTGATCGGGCACAAGTTCCTCAATGCCGACGTGTACTTCATCGATTACCTGCCATCGCAGATCCAGGCCCAGGACGTGTACATGGTCTGTGGCGCGGCGCTGGTCCTGAGTTTCTTCGCCACCCTGTATCCGGCCTGGCGCGCCTCGCGCACCCAGCCGGCGGAGGCGCTACGTTATGAGTGAGTCGCGCATGAGTGATAAAGCCGTGTTGAGCTGCCGCAACCTGGGTAAGAGCTACGAAGAAGGCCCGGAGTCGGTTCAGGTCCTGTCGGGGTTGAACCTCGAGCTGCACCCGGGCGAGCGGGTGGCCATCGTCGGCAGCTCGGGCTCGGGCAAGAGTACCTTGCTCAACCTGCTCGGCGGCCTCGACACGCCGACCCAGGGCAGTGTCTGGCTGGCCGGCGAGGAGTTGTCGGCGCTGGGCGAGCGGGCCCGTGGCCTGCTGCGTAACCGCGCCCTGGGCTTCGTCTACCAGTTCCACCACCTGCTGGCGGAGTTCACCGCCCTGGAAAACGCCTGCATGCCGCTGCTGATCGGCAAGACGCCGATCGCCGAGGCCCGCGAGCGCGCCGAGGCACTGCTCAAGCGCGTCGGCCTGGGGCACCGGTTGAATCACAAGCCGGCCGAATTGTCCGGTGGCGAGCGCCAGCGCGTGGCGATCGCCCGCGCCCTGGTCAACCGCCCGGGCCTGGTGATGCTCGACGAGCCCACCGGCAACCTCGACCACCACACGGCCATGGGTATCCAGGAACTGATGCGAGAGCTGTCCACGCATTCGCAGACCGCCTTCCTGGTGGTGACCCACGACCTCAACCTGGCGCGCCAGATGGACCGCGTGCTGAGCCTGGAAGACGGGCGCCTGGTGGCGATCTGAATCGCCTGCGCGGGGCGCCCCGAGGCGTCCCGGTTCACACTTAGATTGGGTATCCCTGTTCATGTTCAGACCCTTGTCCTTGTTCATCGGTGCTCGCTACACCCGTGCCAAGCGTCGCAACCACTTCATCTCGTTCATCTCCATGACCTCGATGATCGGATTGTCGCTTGGCGTGCTGGCGATGATCACGGTGCTGTCGGTGATGAACGGCTTCCAGCGCGAGATGAGTTCGCGCGTGCTGGGCCTGGTGCCCCATGCCGCGATCCTTGGCGCGCAACCGCTGGATGACTGGCGCAAGGTCGCCAGCGCCGCAGAAGGCAATCCGGCGGTGATGGCCGCGGCGCCGATCACCGAAATGGAAGGCATGCTCTCGTACAAGGGGGCGATGCAGCCGATCCAGGTCGCCGGCATCGACCCGGCCGAGGAGGGCAAGGTCTCCATCGTCACCCAGCATATTGTCCAGGGCAGCCTGCAGGCGCTGGTGCCCGGTGAGTACGGCGTGGTGATCGGTGAATTGACCGCCCGGCGTTTTCGCCTGAACACCGGCGACAAGCTGACCCTGATCGTTCCGGAAATCAGCAAGGAGCCAGGCGGCATCACCCCGCGCATGCAGCGCCTGACCGTGGTCGGCATCTTCAAGGTCGGCGCCGAGCTGGATGGCTCCCAGGCCTATATCCATGTCGCCGACGCCGGCGAGATGCAGCGCTGGGCGCCGGGCCAGGTGCAGGGCGTTCGCCTGAAGCTGCATGACCTGTATGCCGCGCCGCAGGTGTCCAAGGCCATCGCAGCGGGGCTGGGCGACGGCTACCGCGCCGATGACTGGTCGCACACCCAGGGCAGCCTGTTCAGCGCGATGAAGATGGAAAAGACCATGATCGGCCTGCTGCTGATGATGATCATCGCCGTGGCCGCCTTCAACATCATCGCCACCCTGGTGATGGTGGTGAACGACAAGGGCGCGGATATCGCCATCCTGCGCACCATCGGCGCGACGCCGGCGCAGATCATGGGCACGTTCATGGTCCAGGGCAGTCTGATCGGCATCGTCGGCACGCTGATCGGCGGCGTGCTCGGGGTGATCCTGGCGCTGAATGTCAGCGCGGTGGTCGGCTGGGTCGAGCGGGTCAGCGGGCAGCACATCTTCACCTCCGACATCTACTTCATCAGCAGCCTGCCGTCGGAACTGCAGTGGGGCGATGTGGCGATCATCTGCGTGGCCGGGCTGGTGATGAGCTTCCTGGCGACCATCTACCCTGCGTACCGCGCCTCGCAGATCGAGCCGGCGATGGCGTTGCGTTACGAGTAAGCGCTATCGCGGGGCAAGCCCGCTCCCACGCCAGACTATGATGCCCGGAAATATGAGGTCTGGCGTGGGAGCGGGCTTGCCCCGCGATGAGGCCTACTCAGGCAACTCGATCACGAACCGCGTCCACCCATTTGCACACTCCGCTCTAATCTTCCCGCCGTGCGCCTGCACGATCGAGCGGGTGATGGCCAGCCCCAGTCCCGCATGCTCGCTGCTGCCCTCCTGGCGCGCCGGGTCTGCCCGATAGAAACGGTCGAACAGCCGCTCCAGCAGTTGCGGGGCGATCGCCGGCCCACTGTTGGCCACCTCGATGCGCAACCCCGGCGCAAGGCTCACACGGATCTCGCCACCCGCCGGGGTGAAGCGCAGGGCGTTGTCCAGCAGGTTCGACAAGGCCCGGCGCAGCATGTGCCGGTCGCCTTCGACATGCGCCTGACCCTCGCGTGACAGCCTGACCTCGGCTTCCTCGGCCAGCGGCGCGTAATACTCCAGCAGCGCATCGACCTCGGTCGCCAGGTCCAGCGCCTGACTATTGGGCATCAGCAGGCCATGGTCGGCCTTGGCCAGGTAGAGCATGTCGTTGACCAACTGGGCCATCCACTGCAGTTCCTCGAGATTGCCATGCAGGGCCTCGCGGTACTCCTCGAGGCTGCGCGGGCGGGTGAGGGTGACCTGGGTGTGGGTCAGCAGGTTGGACAGCGGTGTGCGCAATTCGTGGGCGATGTCGGCGGAGAATGCCGACAGGCGCTGAAAGGCGTCGTCCAGGCGCTGCAGCATGGCGTTGACCGTGCCGGCCAGCTCGGCCAGCTCCTCGGGCATCTCGGCGGCCGGCAGGCGGGTGGTCAGCGAGCGGGCGTTGACGCTGGCGGCGACCTTGCCCATCCGCCGCAGCGGCTTCAGGCCACGGCGCACGGCCCAGGCACCCAGCAGCGCGGTGACCAGCGCGCTGAGGCCGACCGTGAGCCAGATCAGGCGCTGCATGCCTTGCAGGAAGTGCTGGTGATGGGTGATGTCGAGGAACAGGGTCAGCTGCGGCGAGGCGGGCCGGGTTTCGTCCAGCGGCAGGCTCAGCCCGCGGTAGTCGATGCCCTGGGTATGCAGGGTGGCCAGGCCGGGCTGATTCGGGGCGTCCGGCAGGTCGCTGCGGCTGGCGAACCAGGTGGTGCCGTCGACCGCGCGCACGCGCAAGGCCAGGTCGGACTGGTGGCTCAACTCGTTGAGCAGCCCCGGCAGGCGCGTGGCCAGTTGCTCGGAACTGGTGACGCCGTCAAGCAGGCTGCGCATCAGCGACAGACGGCCGCTGAGCAGCTGCTGGTCGAGCTCGACGAAGTGCTGCTCGCTGGCGCGGCTGAACAGCAGGCCGGCGCCCAGCGAAACACTGGCGGTGCAGGCGGCAAACAGCAGCGCCAGGCGGCTGCCGAGGGACAGGCGGCGCATCAGTCCTGGCGCTCCTCGAGCACGTAGCCCATGCCGCGCACGGTATGGATCAGCTTGGTGGTGTGAAGGTCATCGATCTTCAGGCGCAGGCGGCGGATGGCCACCTCGATGACATTGGTGTCGCTGTCGAAGTTCATGTCCCACACCTGCGAGGCGATCAGCGACTTGGGCAGCACCTCGCCCTGGCGGCGCAGCAGCAGTTCGAGCAGGGCGAATTCCTTGGCGGTCAGGTCGACGCGCTGGCCGGCCCGCTCGGCGCGGCGGCGGATCAGGTCAAGGCGCAGGTCGGCCAGGCTCAGGCAGGTGTCCTGGCTGGCGCTGGCGCCTCGGCGCAGCAGGCTGCGCACCCGGGCCAGCAGCTCGGAGAAGGCGAACGGCTTGACCAGGTAGTCGTCGGCACCCAGCTCCAGGCCGTGGACACGGTCCTCGACGGCATCGCGGGCGGTGAGGAACAGCACCGGCGTGTCCAGCCCGGCCTGGCGCACGGCCTGGAGGATCTGCCAGCCGTTGCGCCCCGGCAGCATCACATCGAGGATCAGCAGGTCGTGGTCGCCGGTCAGGGCCAGGTGCTGGCCGCTGTCGCCGTCGTTGGCCAGCTCAGTGGCGAAGCCGGCTTCGCTCAGGCCCTGGCTCAGGTACTGGCCGGTCTTGGCCTGGTCTTCGACGATCAGCAGTTTCATGGCAGTCCTTGTGATAAGGCGATTTGAATGGTTTTCTGGGTGGAGTGGATTTTGTGCGAGCGCCCCTTAAGGCCCATCCCTTTAGCAGTTTCTGCGACTGTTGGGATATGGCGGCTCCTATTCAAGATTGCCGGGGTCGCTTTGCGACCCTTTCCGGCCGGTCCGACGCCTCGGCAAGGCCGCTCCTACAGGTGACCGCGCTCTGCGTAGGAGCGGCCTTGTGCCGCGAAAGGGCTGCAAAGCAGCCCCGACAATTCCAAGTCAGGCGCCAATTATCATCACCTTGAAAGGCGCAATCATGGTGACGAAATGATACGTGACGATCCGGCGGCCTGCCCAAGCTGACAAAGTTGTAATCTTCCCGTCAGCCAGCTGCCAGCCAGCCTTTTCGAGAATGGCCTCATTCTCCCAGAACGACCCGGAGTCATCCATGAAACACCTGTTCTTCGCCGCCGCCCTCGCACTGGTCAGCCTGCCGAGCTTCGCCGACAGCGGCAAACCCTTCGCCTTCGGCGAGCCGGCCGAGGCGGCCAAGGCCACCCGCACCGTCGAGGTGGTGCTCAAGGACATCGCCTTCGAACCCAAGAACATCAAGGTCAAGGCCGGCGAGACCGTGCGCTTCGTGCTGGTCAACGAAGGCAAGCTGCCCCACGAGTTCAACCTGGGCGACAAGGCCATGCACGCCGAGCACCAGAAGGAAATGATCGCCATGCAAGGCAAGATGTTCACCGCCGGCATGAACCACGAAGGCATGGACCATGGCCAGATGGACCACGGCCAGATGGGCGCTGGCCACGGTCATGCGAGCGGCAACACCGTGCTGCTGCAGCCCGGCCAGCGCGCCGAGCTGACCTGGACCTTCCGCAAGTCGGCGCCCATCGAGTTCGCCTGCAACGTGCCGGGCCACTATCAGGCAGGCATGGTCGGCCCGCTGACCATCGAGTGACAACGGCTCCAAGGCGGGGTGCAAAACCGGTAGACTAGGGGCAATTTCGAACCTTCAGGTCAGTTTCCATGCATCCCGCCGCCGAACACTCCCCGCTGGGCAAGTCCAGCGAATACATCGCCACCTACACCCCCTCGCTGCTGTTCCCGATTCCCCGCCTGGCCAAATGGGCCGAGCTGGGCGTGAGCGGCGATGCGCTGCCGTGGCAGGGCGTGGACTTCTGGAACTGCTTCGAGCTGTCCTGGCTGCTGCCCTCGGGCAAGCCGGTGGTGGCCATCGGTGAGTTCGCCATCCCGTGCGATTCGCCGAACATCATCGAGTCCAAGTCGTTCAAGCTGTACCTCAACTCGCTGAACCAGACGGTGTTCGAGTCGCTGGAGGCGTTGCAGGCGTGCCTGGTGCAGGACCTGTCCGCCGCAGCCGGCAAGCCTGTCGGGGTCAAGGTCAGCACCCTGGCCGAGGTCGAGGGGCAGGGCGTGACTGCGCTGCCGGGCGAGTGCATCGATGCGCTGGATGTGAACATCAGCAACTACGAGCAGCCGCAACCGGAGCTGCTGCGTTGCGCGTCGGAGCGCGTGGTGGAAGAGACCGTGCATAGCCACCTGCTCAAATCCAACTGCCCGGTCACCGGCCAGCCGGACTGGGGTAGCGTGGTGGTGGAGTACAAGGGGCAGGCGCTGGATCATGCCAGCCTGCTGACCTACCTGATCAGCTTCCGCCAGCATGCCGACTTCCACGAACAATGCGTGGAGCGGATCTACCTGGACCTGAAGAACCTGCTCAAGCCTGAGCACCTGACGGTGTATGCGCGGTATGTGCGTCGTGGCGGGCTGGATATCAACCCGTACCGCAGCACCGGGGCGATCAGCCCGCAGAATCTGCGACTGGTGCGTCAGTAATGTAATGGGGCCGCGTTTGCGGCCCCATTCGGTTCAGATCCCCATGCTGTGCAGCGAGTTGACGATGCTGCGCAGGGTCGCCGTGAGGTCGGGGTGATCGGCTTCGAAGCGTTCGATGGCGAGGTTCACGCCGTCGACGAGGTTGTTGTCGGGCGTGGCTTCCTCAAGCTTGAGCTGGGCTTCGATCTGCCTAGCCTCCTCATGCAGACTGGCCAGCTCTTCTTCCGAAAGCGGCACATTGCGATCCAGTTGCTCGCGCAGGCTATTAAGGCGCTCTTGCAGTTCGCGGGCAGGCATTGTTCGTTCTCCATCAATGGCTTGGCAAACCATGGACCTCGGCGAAGCGGCAAAGGTTCTGGCCTGCCTTCTAGCGTAATCCACCTGCCGCTGCTTTGCATGACCCGCATCAACGGGGATGTATCAGGGTTTCTCGCCCTTGTGCCGGCGCTGGGCGATGTGCCGCCAGGCACGTGTCGAGGGATTCCAGGTGATCGATCACC
This sequence comes from Pseudomonas sp. TE31087, assembly GCF_057284075.1. Lineage (NCBI taxonomy): Bacteria > Pseudomonadati > Pseudomonadota > Gammaproteobacteria > Pseudomonadales > Pseudomonadaceae > Pseudomonas > Pseudomonas sp. TE31087. The sequence continues at coordinate 2,392,952 of NZ_JBXVNN010000001.1, read as the reverse complement.
GAGTGCACGCCCAGGCCGAACAGCGCCAGGGTGGCCTTGCCACGGGTGCGCTCCTGTTCCTGCCGGCTCATGGCCTGCCATTGGCTGGAGCCGAGGTCGCAGGCCGCCAGGCCCACCGTCCACAGGCCGGCGTTGAGCCCGGCCTGCAGCAGCCGCGGCTCGCCGCTGACCAGCACGCAGCCGTCCAGGCGCTGGCTGTCGAGGCTCATCAGCGCCTGCCAGCAGGCGTTGGGCGCTGGCCATTTGCAGCCGTTGACCAAGTGGCCTGGCAGCCAGTCGGGCAGCACGCTGCTCAGGCGCTTGCCCTGGGCGACGCTGAGTTCGTCGAGCCAGATGCACGGCACGGCCTGTGAGCGCAGATGGTGAAGGGAGTCCAGGGCACCGGGGGCGGGCAGGGTGCCGCCGTCGGTTGCCTGGACCAGACAGCCGCGCAGTCCGAACAGCACGGCGGTGAAGGCGGGTGCGTCTTGCATGGCAACGTCCCTAAATACCCCGCAAGCTACCCGGCGATTGTGACCAAGGGATGACGACTACAGTTGTTCACAAAATCTTGACAGAGATATGTAAAACTACCGCTCAGCCAGCAAGCCAGTATACTTGCGCCCTATCGAGCAGCGCGCCAAAGGCCGTTGCCGCCGTGAAATCCGATGGAGAAACATCTATGCGTAGGATCGGTGCCGGAGTGATCGAGCGAGTCACCCAGGCCTGTGTCTGCGCCAGCTTGCTGCTGGCGCCCGTGGCAGCCACCCAGGCGGCCACCGAGGAGGATCCGTGGGAGTCGGTCAACCGACCGATCTTCAGGTTCAACGATGTCCTCGACACCTATGCCCTCAAGCCGCTGGCCCAGGGTTACCAGTACGTCACCCCGCAGTTCCTCGAAGATGGCATCCACAACGTCTTCCGCAACCTGGGCGACGTCACCAACCTGGCCAACAACGTGCTGCAGCTCAAGCCTCGAGCGGCGGGCATCGACACGGCGCGGCTGATCGTCAACACCACCTTCGGCCTGGGCGGCTTCTTCGATGTCGGCACCAAGATGGGCCTGCAGCGCAACGACGAGGACTTCGGCCAGACCCTCGGCTACTGGGGCGTGCCCAGCGGGCCGTACGTGGTCATTCCGTTCCTTGGCCCGAGCACCGTGCGTGACGGCCTGGCCAAGTACCCGGACACCTACACCGAACCCTACCGCTACATCGACCATGTGCCGACCCGCAACTCGATCTTCGCGATGGACGTGATCGACACCCGCGCCAGCCTGCTGTCGGCGGAGAAGCTGATCCAGGGCGACAAGTACATCTTCCTGCGCAACGCCTACCTGCAGAACCGCGAGTTCAAGGTCAAGGACGGCCAGGTCGAAGACGACTTCTGATCGACCGGCTCACGCAAAAGGCGACCTTCGGGTCGCCTTTTTCGTAACAGTTCAATGCATGGCCAGGATGCGCAGGCCGAACTTCTGCGCGCCGCCGGGCTGGTCGGCGATCCACACCACCTCGGTGCTGGCATGCAGGCCGGCAAGGGCGGCATGGTCGGAGTCGATGCGCACCTCGAGCTGGTCGCCTACCTTGAACCGCTGCGGTGCCTGGACCTGCATGCCGCTGCTGGAGAGGTCGATGCACACGGCGCTGATCACCTGGCCGGCGTGCAGCAGGCTGACCTCGGTTTCAATGCGCATGCGTATGAAATCGCGTTTTTCGCTGTAATCCACGGGAGGCTGGAACATGCTTGCATCCTTTCGTCAGGTTGCGCCGATGTGCTTTCTTATAACGCCGGGTGATTTGCCCTGTAAAGTGCGCGGAAGTCTTCCTTGCCATGCTTGAAACGCCAGGCGGATGGGAGTACCGTCAGCGCCTTACAGGGCACCTCGCTATTTGCCGGACCAGTCTTCTTGTCCTACAACTCAAATAGAGAGTGGCTAGAGAGCATTCCAGTAGCCGTCTGTCGGTCCTTCACAGCCGCTACGCCAACCCAAATCTGGCGCCGTTCGCCCACATGCAGAAACCCAGTGCAACGCTGCTGATCATCGATGACGACGAGGTGGTCCGTGCCAGTCTCGCCGCCTATCTGGAAGACAGCGGCTTCAGCGTCCTCCAGGCCGGCAACGGCCAGCAGGGCCTCCAGGTCTTCGAAGCACACCAGCCCGACCTCGTGATCTGCGATCTGCGCATGCCGCAGATGGGCGGCCTCGAACTGATCCGCCGGATCAGCGAGCGCGCGCCGCAGTTGCCGGTGATCGTGGTGTCCGGTGCCGGCGTCATGAGCGACGCGGTCGAAGCCCTGCGCCTGGGCGCGGCGGACTACCTGATCAAGCCCCTGGAAGACCTGGCCGTGCTCGAGCACTCGGTGCGCCGCGCGCTCGACCGCTCGCGCCTGGTGCTGGAGAACCAGCGCTACCGGGAGAAGCTCGAAGCGGCCAACCGCGAGCTGGAGGCCAGCCTGCACCTGCTGCAGGAGGACCAGACCGCCGGTCGCCAGGTGCAGATGAACATGCTCCCGGAAAACCCCTGGGTGGCCGGCGAGTTCGCCTTTGAGCACCAGATCATCCCGTCGCTGTACCTGTCGGGCGATTTCGCCGACTACTTCCGCGTGGATGACCGGCGCATCGCCTTCTACCTGGCGGACGTCTCCGGCCACGGTGCCTCGTCGGCGTTCGTCACGGTGCTGCTCAAGTTCATGACCACGCGCCTGCTGTTCGAATTCAAGCGTGGCGGCAAGATGCGCGAGTTCAAGCCTTCACAGGTGCTCAGCCACATCAACCGCGGGCTGATCAACTGCAAGCTGGGCAAGCATGTGACCATGGTCGGTGGCGTCATCGACGAGGACACCGGCCTGCTCACCTACAGCGTCGGCGGCCACTTGCCGCTGCCGGTGCTGTACACCCCGGGCCAGGCCCGCTACCTGGAAGGCCGCGGCCTGCCGGTGGGGTTGTTCGACGAGGCCAGTTACCAGGACCAGGTGCTGGAGCTGCCACCGCAGTTCAGCCTCACCCTGATGTCCGATGGCATTCTGGACCTTTTGCCCGGGGACACACTCAAAGATAAGGAAGCGGCCTTGCCGGAAATCGTCAAGGCGGCGGGTGGTAGCCTGGAGGGGCTGCGCCAACGATTCGAATTGGCTACGCTTGGGGAGATGCCGGATGATATCGCCCTATTGGTGTTGAGCAGGAACCTTGAATGAGTACTGGTAGAATCCAGTTCGCCGAACAAAGCGGGACCTTCGTTCTGAAATTTGTCGGTGAAGTGCGCCTGACCCTGTGTTCGGCGCTGGATGCGACGATCGAGAAGATCTTCACCGCGCTGAACTTCTCGGCCATCGTCATCGACCTGACCGAAACCGAGAGCATCGACAGCACCACCCTCGGCCTGCTGGCCAAGCTGTCGATCCTGTCCCGGCAGAAAGTCGGCCTGCTGCCGACCGTGGTCACCACCAACCCGGACATTTCCCGCCTGCTGCAGTCCATGGGCTTCGACCAGGTGTTCAACATCGTCGACCGCCCGGTGCCGTGCCCGGAATGCCTGACCGACCTGCCGTCCCAGGATCAGGACGAGAGCGTGGTGCGTTCCAAGGTGCTGGAGGCGCACAAGATCCTCATGGGCTTGAATGACTCCAACCGTGAAGCGTTCCACGACCTGGTGAGCGCGCTCGAGCGGTCCTGATCCTGCGCTGGACCTGCCGATACCATCGCGGGGCAAGTCGCATCGGCGCACCGCCGCTCCCGCAGGAAACAATGGTGTTCATTGTGGGAGCGGGCTTGCCCCGCGATGAGGTCAGTCCTGGAGGAACGCCGTAGCCGGCGAGCCATCCGCATTCAACTGATACACCCGCTCCGGCCGCCCCTGGCCATCGAAGAACACCTGCCCCAACCCCGCACTGTTCCACAGTCGCTCCCCGGCCTTGCTGCGGCTGGGCGTGCGCGGTACCACCTCCATTTCCCGGCGCTTGGTAAACCAGTTGAGCGGCGAGCGTGGCGAATACAGCCAGCGGTTGAGCCGGTCGAGCACATCCAGCAGGCGCCGGGGAAACTCGTTCTTGATCCCGCTGCTGGTCACCTGCCACAGGTGCGGGCTGCGCTGGCGGTGGCGGATCAGCACTTCGTAAACGAACGAGTAATGCACGTCGCCCGACAGCACCACGTAGTGCCCTGGCGTGCGCGAATGGCGGAAGATGTTGAGGATCACTTGCGCCGCGCCGCGATGGGCCATCCAGTTCTCCGCATCCACCAGCAGCGGGTAACCCAGGGCGCTGAACACCCGCTGCACGGTCTCGATCAGCTTGACCCCGAAGATCGGCGCCGGCGAGACGATGATCGCCGAAGGATGGTCGAGCAGCGCCTGCTGCAGTTCGCTCAGCGCCTCCCAGTCCAGCAGGCCGGAGGGCTTGCCCAGGCTGCTTTCGCTGCGCCAGCGGCGGGTGCGGGTGTCCAGCACCAGCAGCGGCGGATCGCTGGGCAGCGCGTATTGCCAGCCCTGGAAGCGCAGCAGCTCGCCGATCAGCTCGTCCCGCGCCTCGTTCAGTTGCCGGCATTGCCCGACCAGCGCCGCGCAACCGTCCGGGTCGTTGCCCCAGCCCTGGCACAGCAGGTAGCCGAGCAGGGCGTTGCCGATGATGCGTCGCGAGAACGGGTGGCCGTAGGCGGTCTGTTCCCATTGCGCCGACAGGTTCCAGTCGTCGGTGATGTCGTGGTCGTCGAAGATCATCAGGCAGGGCAGGTGGGCCAGCACCCGCGCCACCTGGCCGAGGCCGTCGCGAAAAGCCTCGATCAGCGGCAGTTCGCGCTGATAACGGGCCTGGCGCTGCTCGGTCAGGCCCTCTGGCATGTCCATCCGCACCAGGGCCCACGGCAGCGGCGACCAGACCAGCAGGTACATGGCCATGACCTCGGCGAAGGTCACCAGGTGGTTGTCGGCGTTGCTGGACGAGAAGATCGGTTTGCGCTTGCCGCCGAAGAAGCGTTCGCGCAGGGTTTCGTTGCCTTCCTGGGCCGGCAGCAGGTCGGCGCGGTGGTAGTAGCAGGCCGGGTGGCGATAGAGTTCGGCCCCGCTGTCGACCAGGGCGCCGTCGAGGGCTTCGTCGAACAGGCCCAGACGCTCGATCAGCGCGTGGATGGCACGCAGCATGGGGCCGGCGACATCGTCGGCATAGATCTGGTCGCCGCTCATCAGCAGCACGGCGGGGCGCGCTTCAGGGCGCGGATCGGCGGCAAGCAGGCGGTCAGCGCAGAGCAGGCCGTCGGCGGCCGGGTGATGGGGCTTGCGGCAGGAGCCGTGGAGCAACTGGTCAAGACGGTCGCGCAGCACGAAGCTGGGGCGGCTGGCGCCGGGGTAGAGCAGGTGTGGGGCCCAGTCGGCGATGCCCTGGCCGTTGGCCAGGCGCAGGTCGTAGTCGAGCGCCACGTTGCTGGGCAGCGGGTGGTCGAAGTGGATGTCCAGCAGGTGAATGAAGGCGTGCTCACCGACCGCGATCACCTCGCAGCGCGTGGTGGCGCCGATGCCGGCTTGGTCGAGGAGAAATTCGGGTTGCAGCGGTTGCGAGCCGACCAGCCAGATGGCCAGGCGTTGCGGTTCCAGGCGGCGGAGGATGGGGCCGGCGAGGACGAGGGGGAGCGAAGCGGTGGCGGGCATGGATGGCTCAGGTTCGTGTGATGCTGATGGCCCTATCGCGGGGCAAGCCCGCTCCCACAGGGAATGGCCACCCCAACGAAAAACGGGCGGGAAATGCTCTGCATTAACCGCCCGTCGATCAAGCCGAAGATGTATCAGGCTTTGTCAGCCAGCCATCAGCGCTTCCAGCTTTTCCTGGTCGCGGGCGAACTGGCGGATGCCTTCGGCCAGCTTCTCGGTGGCCATGGCGTCTTCGTTCATGGCCCAGCGGAACTGGCTTTCGTTCAACTGCTGCTTGGCTTCGCCGGCACTGCCCGGCTTGAGCAGGCGTGGCAGTTCGCCCTGGTCGTCCGACAGTTGCTGCAGCAGCTCGGGGCTGATGGTCAGGCGGTCGCAGCCGGCCAGTTGCTCGATCTGGCCGATGTTGCGGAAGCTCGCGCCCATGACCACGGTGTTGTAGCCGTTGGTCTTGTAGTAGTCGTAGATGCGGGTGACCGACTGCACGCCCGGATCCTCGGCGCCGACGTATTCCTTGCCGGTGCTTTTCTTGTACCAGTCGTAGATGCGCCCCACGAACGGCGAGATCAGGAACACCCCGGCATCGGCGCAGGCCTGGGCCTGGGCGAAGGAGAACAGCAGGGTGAGGTTGGTCTGGATGCCTTCCTTCTCCAGCTTCTCGGCGGCGCGGATGCCTTCCCAGGTGGAGGCCAGCTTGATCAGCACGCGGTCTTTCGACACACCGGCCGCTTCGTACAGCTCGATCAGCTGACGGGCCTTTTTCAGCAGCGCTGGCTCGTCGAACGACAGTCGCGCGTCCACCTCGGTGGAGATGCGCCCCGGAATGACCTTGAGAATGCCCGAGCCCACCGACACGGCGAACTTGTCGCAGGCCAGGTCGACATTGCCCTTGGCATCGGCCTTGACCTGCTTGAGCAGGTCGGCGTAACCCGGGATGGCGGCGGCCTTGAGCAGCAGCGAAGGGTTGGTGGTGGCGTCGACCGGCTTGAGGCGGGTGATGGCGTCCAGGTCGCCGGTGTCGGCGACGACGGTGGTGAACTGCTTGAGTTGTTCCAGCTTGGAGGTCATGGGCGTGCTCTGTCCTGTGCAATGACTCGACATTACCCGAGCCCCGACAGCCACTCAAGGCCCGTCGCAGGCGTATCGGGAAACCCTTCGAAGCAGCGCGCTCCCTTGTGTAGGAGCGGGCTTGCCCCGCGAAGGGCTGCAAAGCAGCCCCGGTCAACGCCAGGGCCGCAGTAAAAGGCTAACCCTTCGAGTGCCAACCCCGCCCCAGGTTCCCTCAACGCCCCTGCAACAGCTCGGCAGCCTGGTCCAGCACCTTCAGCGGTTCGCTGGTCTTGTGAATGTCCGCCGACAGCAACTGCCGGAAGCGCCGCGCCCCCGGGAAGCCCTGGCCGAGCCCGAGGATATGCCGGGTGATGTGATGCATCGCGCCGCCGCTTTGCATATGCGCGACGATGTACGGACGCAGCTTTTCCATCGCCTCGGCCCGGCTGACCACCGGCGCCGCGCTGCCGAACAACTGCTGGTCGACCTCGGCCAGCAGGTACGGGTTGTGGTACGCCTCGCGTCCCAGCATCACGCCGTCGAAGGTCTGCAGGTGGGTGCGGCACTCGTCGAGGGTCTTGATACCGCCGTTGAGCACCAGCTCCAGGTCCGGGAAGTCGGCCTTCAGCTGCGCCGCCACGTCGTAGCGCAGCGGCGGGATCTCGCGGTTCTCCTTGGGCGACAGGCCTTCGAGGATGGCGATGCGCGCATGCACGGTGAAGCTGCGGCACCCGGCGTCGCGCACCTGGCCGACGAAGTCGCACAGCTCGGCGTAGCTGTCGCGGCCGTTGATGCCGATGCGGTGCTTGACCGTGACCGGAATGCCGACCGCGTCCTGCATGGCCTTGACGCAATCGGCCACCAGCGCCGGATGGCCCATCAGGCAGGCGCCGATCATGTTGTTCTGCACCCGGTCGCTGGGGCAGCCGACGTTGAGGTTGACCTCGTCATAGCCGGCGTCCTCGGCCAGGCGCGCGCAGGCGGCCAGGTCCGCCGGCACGCTGCCGCCCAGCTGCAGGGCCAGCGGGTGCTCGGATTGGTCATGGCGCAGGAAGCGCTGGGCGTCGTTGTGCAGCAGGGCGCCGGTGGTGACCATTTCGGTGTAGAGCAGGGCGTGCTGGGAGAGCAGGCGCAGGAAGAATCTACAGTGTCTATCTGTCCAGTCCATCATGGGTGCCACGGAGAAGCGGCGGGATGGCTCGGGGCGCAAGGTTGCGGGTGTGGCGGCTTGAGGATGCATAAGTCTGGGACACGAACTCAGCGAAGCCAGGCGGCGGGGTGCGCTGGCTGGCGATGGAAAGAGTGAATGGCTGCCAGTTTACCAAGCATGGCGGGATTCGTCCGGTTTGATCGGCGAATCAGGTGCTGGCCGGTTCGGAGGTGAACAGCGTTGCAAGCATCATCCGCGTGAGAGCGGCTTGCTGGTGCCTCCCCCCGGAGTGTTCGGCACGGCCAATCAGCCTCTGCGGCTTTCGTGACACAAGGTGAACTTACAGGTGACCGCGCCCCTGTAGGAGCGGCCTTGTGTCGCGAAAGGGTCGCAAAGCGACCCCGGCAGTTCCAAGCCGAACGCCAATGCTCAACACTTTAAACGGGTTGACCTTCAGCGGCTCATCCCCAACTCCGCATCATCCATCAGCGCCTTGGCCAATGCGCTCAGGTAATACGCCGCCCAAAGCATCTGCGGCTTCTCCTCCATGATCCCGCTGATGGTCAGGTCGCGCACGCAGCCCATCAATTCCGAGGCCTGATCCCGCGCATGCTGGCAAGGGATCCCAGGTTCGATGCAAAACAGCGGGTCGGTCTGGCCTTCGCCCTGGTAGAACTTGGTCTTGCCCACGGTGGTGTGGGGTGTGGTGGTATCTGTTGCCATCATTGAATCTCCCTGAAGTGTTCCGCTGCCTGGTCTATCGCTATCGCGAGTCAAGCCCGCTCCCACGTCGGCACGCAATGGCGTGGGAGCGAGCTTGCCCCGCGATGACGTCAGCTCAGGCACCACATGCCTTGTGATCTAGTGCAACGGACGCGGTTGCGCGTTCGGCATCTGTACCTGGATCAATGCCGACTCCAGTAGCACACGCAGTGCCTCCATCTCATGCATGGAGGCCAGCATCAGAATCGCGGCGGGTGACTTGGGCTGCAGTAAAACGGCCTGATGCGCCACGCTCTGTGCACACAGGGCGTACTCGGTGGCCTGGATGAGGGTGTCTTCGAGGGAGTGGTGGTTGTGGGGTGGGTCGGGGACGATCTTTAACATGGTGATTTACCGTTGACGGTGCCACCACCAACCTGCTGTCAAACAGAAGGGCGGCAGCTGTACGTGGGTTGACAGACCGGCGGTAAATCACGCAAAAGTTCCGGCGCACGCAAGCGTGCCCACACGTACAGCCACCATTGAACGGAGACTGCCTGCGTGATTCTACCGTTACAGCCTGTCAAAGCTGTGTCGCTGATGTGCAACGACAGGCCGAGACTAGAGCGCCCACAGAGCAGCCGCAACGGAAAACAGGCGGCAGCAGTATGTTTGGGAAATGGACTACAAGGAAGGGGTAAAATCTGATTGTTGGCGGCTTCATTCGACTATTTTCAGGCCGGTTCGCTCTGCAATCACTACTAGGGCCTTGCTTAACTCGCCGACGCACTCAAATGCTCCTCCTACCCTGGCGCATCACTAGGGGGCTCAAATAATGCTCAATGCCGTGGAAAAAGCATTCTTCCCAGCTTCGCTGCGGCTCCGACTCCTTTCTGGGCCTCATTGAGAATGTCACGAGAGAAGTAATCTGCGAGCCGTGCGCGGCCCTCTATCTCCTGCCGGATGTATTCTGGATCAATGTTTGGAAGCTCCACACGATAGGCCGCGTGATGAACCAATGCGGCAGCCTGGAAAAGCGCGTCGGAAAGCCTATATCGATCGAGTCCGAGTATTGCGCATGCCTCTAGGATGGCGACCGCATCGCTTTCGGCTCCGCCAGTGATACGCTGGTCTGGCAAGGTGGAGTGTCTACGGAGATGCTCCAAGTACTGACGTAGCGAAGGAATCGAGAGACCTATGGAGTAATGCTTGTTGTACCAAGGACCGATAATGTCGATTTCGTCCTGCGTGATGACCATTTCCTGGAAGTACCCGGCCCAAGCTTCCTGTATGTCCTCATCTATACGCTCCTGACCAAGGCTGGCCAGATGCTCGTTGAGGCGTTTGACTAAGCGGAAATAGTCGAGTCGTACAGGTGGATCGCGATGCTCATCCATAATCAGCTCCAAGATTGAAGTCGTCGATGAGTTTCCGCCAGCACGATGAAGATGGTCAAGATCGCCATCAGGCGCGGCCTCCTGGTACAGGCTGGCTGAGTGGCTAAAGGTCCGACCTTTTTCGTTTTCACGCCTACAATCATCCAACTGCGTGCGTTCAACCGATATTACTAAGCAAGGTGGTGTATTTCTATGGATTTGATGGCTCTGATTCAGCAGGCGCTTGAAGCGTCAGGTAAGCTGCGAGACCTCTCGAAAAAGGTCGAAGACGCGGATTTCAAAATGATACTGGCAGATCTTCATAGCGCCTTGGCTGATGCGAAGCTTGAATCTGGGGAGTTGAAGATGAAATTGGCATCGGCGCAAGAGGAGATAGTCAGGCTGAAGCAGCTGATCGAGCAGCGAGATAAAGGTAAACCCACCTACAACTCTGAGGGGGTCTATACCTTTGAAGGCGAGGCCGGTCGCTTCTGCACTGCCTGCTGGGACAGCGATGAGCGCAAGATGCGCTTGACCGACTTGGCCAGCGAATTCCGATTTGTCGGTCAGTGGGAATGCCCCAAGTGCCATGCCGGATATGGCGCAAAGGACGCATGAGGGCCCTGGTCCGGTCAATCATTCATCCATTATTTTGGCAAAGCTGTACGCATGAGCTAATGGGTACTGAGGTCGACAGTCTGTGCGAGGTTATCCAGGGGCTGGATTCCTAGCGAGGTTGGCCAAGCGCCTTTCAGATTCTTTCTATGTTTGCTATTGGCTCTGCATCCACTCTGTGGGATCGATTAGTTGCCATGATTGTGCTTCGCGATCAAAGTCCGTCCATATCTCCTGCAGCATGGCACGGTCACCTTGAAATAAGGGGCTGTCCAAATGAGCGAACTGATCGAAATTGGCGGATGGCAAAACAGTGCCAGTGCCGCTGTAGCAGAACCAGGAGCCCACCACCTGGGCGATTTCTGCAATTTCACGCAAAGCTTGCTTGGCATCTGCCAGACCCCAGCGCTCTAGCATGCGCCCTTGACGACTGGCCTCAGTGGCAGTGTGGGCGATATCCACGTTCACATGTTCTATGATGGACGATAGCCGGCCTAGGCGGGCCTCCAGCATGTCGAATACCTCAACCCGTATTAGATCATCTGGCCTAGATGTACCTGCGCTCACTCCGCTTAGCCAGTCGAATTCCTCGTGACGCTTAACCGCAAGCTCATAGTGGTATTTCGTGGGCACCCAGTACGATCGCTTTCCCTGTTGGAGTTGCTCAGTGGTAAAGGTGTCATAAGCTGCGTGTGTGCTGTGGTAGTTGTAATTCAGCTCCGCGATATCCCTGACGTATACCAGGCGTGTGAGCTTTCCACGCGAGGCGCGGATGTCGGCGATCAAGCTACCTAATGAGCACACGCTCCTCGGTCCGCGGATAGGTTCGACTTCTACGAGTCTGCGGATACCCTGCATCGTACCTGCCCAAAATCCGCTCGCTAGCATGTCCATGATCAAAACGTTTAGCTGCTTTTCACCGCAGACCGTGGGAGCTTGGCGCACCATCTCTACGACACATGAATACGCTGCGATGTCCCACGCCATTTGATTCAACGCCTTAGTAATGGCGTTCTCCTCGGTCTCAAAAACCCGCTTCCATTCCGCGATCCGATCTAGCACCGATGACTCCTCGGTTTTCATTTTGAAAGCCATGCGTACCGTGCTGGCTCGCGGCAGCAGCGGTCAAAGAACTGTGATGGCAATGGGATATTTTTCCTGTCTATGATGTTCCTTTAGACGGAGATAGGGGATAGCGATGATCGGGAAAATTTTCAACGCTTTTTCGCGCCGTAAAGGAAGCCACAGCCAGCCGAAAAAGCAGCTAACCGAGCAATTTTGGCAAAGGACGTTCATGCTCATCCGAGACGTGGGCCCCGGAGTGGTCGAAACCCTTGAGTGTGGCGGCTAGAGAATTTATAAACCTGGGACACCAACTCAGCGAGACCAGGCGGCGGGGGCGCTGGCTGGCGATGAAAAGAGTGAATGGCTGCCAGTTTCTCAAGCATGGCGGGATTCGTCCGGTTTGATCGGCGAGCAGGTGCTGGCCGGTTCGAAGGTGAACAGCGTTACAAGCATCACCCTTGTGTGGGCTGGCCCCGCGAATGCGCCAGACCAGACAACCCATGGCGGAAGCATTGGCGCATCGTGCCGATCAGATTGCCCCAGGCGCGCGATTGGCGTTGTCGGGATTTCGTACAGCGCTAAGCGATACCTATGGCTGGACGATAGTTCGAATAAAACGATCAACCGCTATCGCATACATGTCTATCGTGAAAGCCAACAGGCCTAATATTTTCAACGGGCGCTGAAACGTAATAGATTTCAGCCTGTTGTAGAAAGTGCTATTCCAGTGCTTACTTTGGTATGAGTGTTACTTAGGTTTTAATTGGGGGTGAATGGCTTTTAGCCACTACTCACTAATTGCCAATGATTCTAAGCGCTCCGTAGCATATTTTTTTGCGATGGCTAATCTCGTAGTCGCGCAACGGATGTTAGGGACGTACGCGCGTCTATCATGCTGCATCTACTAAAGGACTATCCCATGGAAAGCTTCGCTATCGCAGCCTCACAAATAAACTGGAACGGTGGCCAACGGATTACCTTGACTCCGGGTGATACGGCTACCTGCACGACGTTGCGCCCTGGCCAGATTTACGGGATTTTCATCTATAACTCTGCAGGTAGTGACAACAACGCCACTGTCAATGTGGTATGGAGCAATAGCCAACCCCCTGCACGCATTACTGTTCCAGGTACCACTGCCAATGCCGGCTTGGCTTCGCTGGGCTTTGTTTCGGGTACCGATACCCAGACCATCTCGGTTTCGCTGCCCAGCAACAGTGGCATCGCACAGGTCGAGCTGTGGCTGGGCAGTACCAGCATGCCGACCAATACAAGCGGGCTGAACAATAACCAGCTGCAGGCTAATGGTGAGCAGTATCCGTTCAATAAATATAATCGCTATTATTCGGTTCCTCCGTCAAAGTGGATGAATCTGACCATTGTTAGCAAAATTACTCAGTTTATTTCGTGCCAGTTCCGGGAGGCGGCTGCTACTGTGTTTGTTGTTAATGAAACCTCCAATGGTCTGCTGTCTGGTCAAGTCACTAATATTGGACCTACGGCTTCGGAGCAAGGCGCTGTCACCATTGTTGCGACTCAGATTCAAAGTGTCAGCAATAACTTGCAAGGCGACGGCACGCAGTGGGTCTGGATGGACGCTGATAGTCAGCAAGACTCTACGAGTGCCAGTATTTCTCTGCAGTCACTGTAAAAGGGCAGTCAGCTAAAATAAAAGAGCCGCGCTCTGCGCGGCTCTTTTGTTTTTTTATACGGTAACTTTCCGGGCATGCCATCAACGTTTGATTGCATCCATTCGCTGTTGCCAGTTCGCCGCTTTGGTCCAGAGGGCTTATCTGCTGCAAGGTAAGCCCAGCCTTCTCCCGCTTCAGTGGCTCATGCCCAGTTCCGCATCATCCATCAGCGCCTTGGCCAGTGCGCTCAGGTAGTACGCCGCCCAGAGCATCTGCGGTTTTTCCTCCATGATCCCGGTGATGGTCAGGTCGCGTACGCAGCCCATCAGTTCAGAGGCCTGGTCGCGGGCGTGCTGGCAAGGGATACCGGGTTCGATACAGAACAGCGGGTCGGTCTGGCCTTCGCCCTGGTAGAACTTGGTCTTGCCCACGGTGGTGTGGGGCGTGGTGGTGTCTGTGGTCATGATTGAATCTCCCTGAAGTTTTTCGCTGCCTGGTCTGACGCTATCGCGGGGCAAGCCCGCTCCCACGGTGGGATGCGATGGCGTCAGCTCAGGTGCCACAGACTTTGGGGTCTAGTGCAACGGACGCGGCTGCGCGTTCGGCATCTGTACCTGGATCAATGCCGATTCCAGCAGTACGCGTAGAGCTTCCATCTCATGCATCGACGCCATCATCAGCATCGCGGCGGGCGATCTGGGTTTGAGCTGTACGGCATGATGGGCCACGGTCAATGCACACAGGGCGTACTCGGTGGCCTGGATGAGGGTGTCTTCGAGGGAGTGGTGGTTGTGGGGTGGGTCGGGGACGATCTTGAGCATGTACTTATTCCTATCGAAGGGCTGCCACCTGCCTGCTGTCAAACATTAGGGTGGCAGCTGTACGTGGGTTGACAGACCGGCGGAATAAGCAGTCGCAACGGAAAAAAGGCGGCAGAAGTATGTTTGGGAAATGGACTACAAGGAAGGGGCTTAATCTGATTCTCGCTGTCTTTCTGAGCGCTTTATAAGTAGTGACTGGCAAAGGGCTTGGGCAATGGGTGTACAACGCGTGCAAGGTAGTGTTCCATGCCGAACACCCGTGTTCCTGCTGATACACCTCAACCTCAAAGGCCAGCGAGATGCCTGATTTTGTCGACCTGATTTGCCAATGGTATGGCGCAGACGAACTTGAGTCTGTCGACGCGATAGCGCGTTTGATTCCGGTGCTGGAGTTCGTTGCCATGACCGCAACACAGCAGGAGCAAGCACTGCCGGGTTGCCTGGCCTGCGAGGTGTGGAACGCCAGGATGCGTCATGTACAGGACGCGCTTCAGGTCGTCGGTAATACCTTGCCTGATTCGATTGCGGCGCCATTGAACCGCGTATGGGCGCTCTATGCGTCGATGGGCGACGGCGACCTGCCTTGCCATGATCGGTCGATCTTTCAGCGTGGCCACTGGCAACCGATGCGCGAGGCCGCCACGCAGGTTTTGAGTGCCATGGGGCCTGGGGCGGTCAAGACGTTACTGGCAGACTTCTCCCGTTGAGGCAGTTGCAGGGCAGGTTATATCGAACAAAACATCATTCAGCAGCTTCGCCATGGTGAAGTGGCTTCCTGCGCAGCGCATTGAATACCGCCTCGATGTACCAGGTTTCCGGCCCTATCTCGATGGCGTCCAGTGGCTCGGCATGTAGCTCGATCTGCGTCGTGATACCTTCGATGGCGAGCAGTTGCCGGGCATCTTCAAGTTGCCGGCGGATACCCTTGAACCACAGTCGGCCTGCCCCCTTCAGAAGGAACAGGGTGTCGGGATAGGAGTAGGCGAGCTTCTGTCGCAGGTTGATCACCGCCGTTCTGCTTTCACGAGTAAACGAAGGCGCCAGCACATAGGTTTTGCCCGCTGCGGCATGGAGGTCGTCCTTGTCCCGCAGGTATTCCTCAATAGAGAAGCAGCTGGCGACCGTTTCGAGCGCGCCGCTTTTGACATCGACCAGATGGGCGTTGACGCCGACGTAGCAGTACTCGGTCTTGCCATGCACCACGCAGTCCTCGCTGTTGCAACGAACTACCCAGTAGTCACCCTTCGCGGTGAGTTCACAGGACTGAATGACGAACCGTTCCGGGCGGCCATCTCGGATGATGTCTTTATGAAGGTCGAGGACGATGGCGCTGGCTTGGTGTGCGGATAGCATCTGCTGGTACTCGGGTAATCGTCGCGTCAGGATAGACATTTCCGAATGAACGGCATCGATGGATGTTCACCGGCTCATCGAGCCCCGTTCACAAGTGAATTGCGAGTAATGAAACCATGTTTGACCACTACCTGAAACGATGGGGGCTGACCCTCGACGGGGATGCGTTCGTTTCGTTGAACGGCCATCTTCTCCCGGTTCGCCAGGGCGATACACCTGCCATGCTGAAAATCGCGCAATCACCCGAAGAGCAGGCTGGCAACCAGCTCATGGCCTGGTGGGGCGGTGATGGTGCGGCCCCGGTGCTGGCTCACGATGGCGAGGCGTTGTTGATGACGCGGGCGCAAGGCTCAGCATCCCTCGCGCAGATGGTTGCCGATGGCCGGGATGACGAGGCTACGCGGATCCTCTGTGCGGTGGTAGCTCGCCTACACGCCCCACGTGCTGAGCCAATGCCTGCGCTGGCTCCGCTGGTGCAATGGTTCGAAGCGTTGTGGAGTGCGGCGGCGACTCACGGCGGGGTGTTGGAACACAGTGCCAGGGCGGCGAGGGCGCTTTTGGCCGAACCGCAGGATGTGGTGGTGCTGCACGGCGATATCCATCACGGCAATGTGCTGGATTTCGGGCCGACTGGATGGCTCGCCATCGATCCCAAGGGTTTGTATGGCGAGCGAGGCTTCGATTACGCCAATATCCTCTGCAACCCCGACGATGCAAGCGCGCTGGCACCGGCGGTCTTTGCACGTCGGATAGCGATTATCTCGGCTGCTGCCGGTATTGATCGTCGCAGGCTTTTGCAATGGGTGCTGGCATGGGCAGGGTTGTCAGCGACCTGGATGATCGAGGATGGTGGCGAGCCGGACGGTAGGCTTGAGATCGCCAAGCTGGCAGCTTCGGCGCTCGACTGCGGCGTTCAGATTTCTGACTGAGCCGGTGCCTGACAGATTCGACAGGGTTGACACTACCCCAGAGGTTCGTTGCAATGGCCCGGCATGTCACGGACGATGCAAGGGACTTGTCATGGCCAGGACGCTATCGCTCGCCCAGAGCAATCTGCCCCATCTCTCCTCAGGCTGGTCAAGGACCGGCTGCGCTTTCCTGTCCGGACTTTCCAGCATTGCACGCATAGAAGCGTGCAGCGCAAGCCTGCTGATGCCTCAGTCATCGTGCCTATCCCAGGGAGCGGCCATCAGCTGGTCGCATGGACTTGCCGCCGCCACCCGGCGCGGCCCTATACAAGGAGATTCAGATGCGACTGCAATTCCCATTGACCCTCAGTACCAGTGATTGGCAATACGAGACCGCCAGCAGTGGCGGGCTGACGGTGGCATTCGTGGCAGCCGGTGGTGGCATGCTGACCCTTAAAGACCCCGCTGGTGCCTTGCATCAGTACCGCTACGGCTCGGTCGGTGTCGGCGTCGGTGCTGGCGCACGCCTGCCACGCTTCGGCAAGGTCAACCTGCAGGTGCGGGGTCAGAGCGTCGGGGCGGCGGGTGCAAGCGAAGACTTTTATGCCAAGGGCAAAGTGCTGGTGGCCGACTCTATCGCTGCCCGCGGGCTGAACCGCGAGGACTTCAAGGGCGCCTGTGTATTCATCGAGGGCGGGCTGGGCCTGATCGGTGGGGGCAGCTTGTCGGGCATGCTGTTCGGCCTGGATACCAAGCTGCTGGCCATGACCGCCGCCGTGACGATTCCGGTAGGCCAGCTTGTCCTGCCGCAAGACACCACCGAGCGCCTGCTGCGTTCGGCCAAGGGCGTGATTCTCGCTGGCGGGTTCAACGTTGGCTTGCAGGCGGGCGGGGGTGGAACTTTTACCTTGGGTGGGTTGTTCTGAACGTCGATCTCTTTTTGAAGTTTTTTTGTTCTTGAACATTGGCCTGCTTGCATTTGCTTAATCTGTCCCCAGATTAGTAGGACCTCAGGTCGTCACACATGGGATAGGACATGCAATTTAGATTCAACCCGGAAACCAGCTTCAATGCCTCGACCCGAGATGTGCTGAGGGCCATGGCCGCTCGGGCCTTTGCGGCCTGCAAAGTGCAGTTCTCTAGTCAAGATGACCATGCATCACCTGTGTGCGAATTTCATGTGGGTGGCTTCAAGGGCAATACAGGTAACCTGGTAGGCATTCATGTGACATTTTCGACTGCGCAAGCACTTAGCGAAGCGTTGTCAGATTCACCTGCCAAGGTCGAACAGTTGATTCATCACGAGATGGTACATTTCTTCCAGTCTCATCTTCATGGCGTCGAACCGTATACATACCTTCCCCTTTGGTTTTCCGAGGGCATGGCAGTCGCTTTTTCCGGGCAAGGTATTATTGCCCGAAATAGTCATCTGGATTCGGACTACCCGAGACTGGGGGGGAGTGTTGGCTGGGAGCGCTATTACTTGATGAAACAGTACAGGAACATTGACTGCACGAGACCGCCTTTTGATGTGCTGTACGATTCTTGGGGGGCGCTTTTCATCTATGCGGTGACCGAAAAGCCAAGTATGTTCCCTGACCATGCCTTCATAGCGGAAGATACCTATCTACACGCGAGGGTAGGTCAAGCGGAGTGCGCCAAGGCGTTGGCGATCATGGATAGCGCCCGCCATTCCGGGTTCGATGTGGCCTTGAAACAGCACACGGGTAGAGAGCGGATATTGGAGTGTGGGTTCCGGCAATTCCTGGCAGCGGATTGAGGACTGGTCGTGTTTTCCTGACGGCACGTGAATATGTTCAGGTGAACTGTCTGGACTTTTGGCGAAGGCGTACGTAGGGAGAGGAGCCGGGGCCGTCAGATTGCAGGGCCCCGTCTTCCTCTGTTTGGGCGGTAGTTAGTAACCCTGAATTGTCTGCCTTGAGGTTCTTGATCCATGGCCAAAAGTACCAGGCTTCAAAAAAGCTTCATAAACGGTATCTGATCGACGCGACTGAAGGCGTTGTAACTGATGATGATCTCGTCAAAGCGCTATGGGCTTTCAATTAGGGCGATATCTTTGAGCTGAATTCGACTTCCTTCGGTGCTGGCGCTGTTGCTCAGTATCGATTGGAATATGTGATAACGAGAGGGCCGACGCCCGGGCACTGGTTGCACAAAGGCTTCGATCCAACGGAACTGGTCTTGACTTTCACGGCAAAAGCATTTGGCGATATTAGCCATGGCTGGACGCTATTTGACGAGTGATCCGTTCTGCATTTGTTGTTCAGGCGGGACACCTTGGTTAAAACACATGCATGGCAAGTGATAGTGCCGAGTAAAACTCTTTGATGGGAGGGGCAAGGACGGTTTGGTTTTTTCGTGTCGTTGCGGCATCGAGATAAGCCCCAATGCATCTCGATGATGTATAAAAACACAGATAAGCGTTCAATGCATGTTTATGCATTAATGCATCATAAATGATAGTGCTTACCATGTGTGACAGGGCATGAATCTAAATGCGCAGGAGCCTTTCGCCATGCAAAGGCCGCGGATGGAATAGACCGATATCTGCTCCGGTTGGCTGTGGTGAAACCCTCTGAACCGCTTTCAATTCCGCAACCCGTCTTTGCCTTGCCACCATTCCCAATCCCGCCCTCACTCAGTACACTTGCGACAAATTCTTATTCGCACCTGGTAATCTTTTGGGGGAGGGCGTGATGTCCACCGTTGTTCCCGCCGGCACTGTCCACTGCGGCCTGGAAACGCTCTACCGCGAGCACAGCACCTGGCTTCACGGCTGGCTGCGCCAACGCCTGAACAGCTCCGCCGATGCCGCCGACCTGGCCCAGGACACCTTCATCCGCGTGCTGCTGGCGCGCACTGCCGGCACCCTCAACCAGCCCCGTCACTACCTGGCCACCATCGCCCGGGGCCTGGTCATCGACCTCTATCGCCGCCGCAGCCTGGAAACCGCCTACCTCGAAGCCCTGGCGCTGCAGCCGGAGCACTACGCACCTTCCGCCGAAACCCACGCCGCCATCCTCGATACCCTGATGGCCATCGACCGGATGCTCGACGGCCTCGGCCCACGCACCCGGGCGATCTTCCTTGCCGTGCAACTGGACGGATTGAGCTATGAAAAGGCCGCCGAACGCCTCGGCGTTTCGGTGAGCACCGTGCGCAAGCACCTGGCGCGCGGGCTGATGCATTGCCTGCTGGTCGAGGGGGCATGAAAGCCATTCTTGCCGAGGCCGTGGACTGGTACGTGCGCTTGCACGACAGCAACGTCGACGCCGCCACCCGCGCCTCCTGGCAAGCCTGGCGCGCCGCCGACCCTCGCCATGCCGCCGCCTGGGCGCGGCTGGAGGAGCTGCAAGGCCGCCTGGGCAACGTGCCCAGTGGCGCCGCGCAGACCCTGGAAATCGCCCGACGGGATCGGCGCCATGCCGTGAAGGCCCTGGTGCTGTTGCTCGGTGCCGGTGTGGTGGGTTGGCAGGGTTACCGGCGCTCGCCGTGGAGCACCGATTACTCGACCCGGACCGGCGAGCGGCGCCGAGTGACCCTGGCCGATGGCACGCGCCTGGACCTCAATACCAACAGCCACGTCGATATCCGCTTCGACGCTGGCCAGCGGCTGATCCACCTGCGCCAAGGCGAGATCCTGGTGGAGACCGCCAAGGACCCGCGTCCGCTCAGCGTGCGCACCGCCGAAGGTGTGATTCGTGCCCTCGGCACCCGCTTCAGTGTGCGTCAGGACGCGGGTACGAGCCACGTGGCGGTGGCTGCCCATGCCGTGGAAGTGCGGCCAGGGCAAGCGTCGCAAGTGGTGCGTATCGATGCCGGGTATGGGCTGAGCTTCGCTGCCGATAGCATCGGGCCGTTGCTTCCCCTGACCCCCGGCGCCCAGGCCTGGGCACAGGGCATGCTGGTCAGCGTTGATTGGCGCCTGGGCGATGTGGTGCGTGAGTTGGGGCGCTATCGGCCTGGGTATCTGGGGTGCGCGCAGGAGGTTGCCGGGTTGCGGCTGTCGGGGGCGTTCAATCTTGATGATACCGATGTCGCGTTGGCCAGTTTGGAGGATGCGTTGCCGGTTCGGGCACGGCGCGTGACGCGCTATTGGGTGCGGCTGGAGCCGCTTGGAGTGGGGTAGGGTGGTCCGGCCGCCCTACCGAATGCACATTTCGTGGGAGCGGGCTTGCCCCGCGATGAGGGCGTCAAGGCTGCCATCGCATCGCGGGGCAAGTCGCAGCGGCGAACCGCCGCTCCCACGCCTCGAATCCTGTACGACAACACAGGTTGAAAGTCTGGGTGATTGCTCATCCTGTCTCAACATTCGAGAATTTTTCGCATTTGGGGTAGCAGATTTCTCACGCTGCTTCGGCTCTTCAGGGCGCGCGCTTCAAGCGTGCCCATGCCAACCAGTACAGGAACCCCTTTTCATGTCCGCACGCCGTACCTCGCTAGCCTGCAGCATCCGCCAGGCGACCCTTGCATTGAGCCTTTGCGCTGGCGCACTGGCGACCTCGACCGCCTGGGCCGCCCCGCAGCGCTACGATATCCCGGCCGGCAGCCTGGCCGCTGCGATCAGCCAGTTCGCCGCCG
Source organism: Pseudomonas sp. TE31087 (assembly GCF_057284075.1). Taxonomy (NCBI): domain Bacteria; kingdom Pseudomonadati; phylum Pseudomonadota; class Gammaproteobacteria; order Pseudomonadales; family Pseudomonadaceae; genus Pseudomonas; species Pseudomonas sp. TE31087. The sequence goes on along the minus strand of NZ_JBXVNN010000001.1, from coordinate 2,372,064 downwards.
CCAGCGGCGTGACCATCAGCTTCAGCAACGACGAAACCACCGGGCTGCATTCATCGGGGCTGCAGGGCAGCTTCGAGCTGGAGCAAGGTTTTGCCACATTGCTGCAGGGCTCCGGGTTGCGGGTGCAGCAGGTGGGCGAAAAACGCTATGTGCTGAGCAAGGTGCAGAACGACGGCGCCGTCGAACTGGGCGCGACCAGTGTCGATGCCCTGGGCCTGGGCAGCACCACCGAAGGCACCGGCAGCTACACCACGGGTTCTGCCAACACCGCGACCGGCCTGCGCCTGTCGGCGCGAGAGACGCCGCAGTCCGTCAGCGTGGTGACCCGCCAGCAGATCGAGGACCAGAACCTCACGGACGTGACCCAGGTGCTCGAGCAGACACCGGGTGTGGTCGTCGACAGCATGGGGCCGGCCGGTAGCGACGCCAATCATATCTATGTGCGGGGTTTCCAGGTCGGCAGCATCCAGGTCGACGGCGTCAACCGCCCGGATAGCTACGGATTCCGCGATGATCTCGCCGACATGGTGTCGTACGACCGCGTGGAGGTGGTGCGTGGTGCCACCGGCCTGATGTCGGGCACCGGCGATCCCGGTGCCACGGTCAACCTGATTCGCAAGAAGCCGACCGTCGAGACCCAACGCAAACTGACCCTCAAGGCCGGCTCCTGGGACAACTACCGCACCGAGCTGGATGTGTCCGGCAAACTGTCGGAAAGCGGCCATGTGCGTGGGCGTTTCGTGGCCTCGACCACCGACAGCAAGAGCAATGTCGACCGCCAGTCGCTGGAACGGCAGGTAGCCTACGGCGTGCTGGAATGGGACGTCACCGACAGCACCCTGCTGACCGTGGGCGCGGAGTACCAGGAGATGGACAACGACGGCGCGGGCAACCACGGTTTTCCGATGTACAACGCCGATGGCAGCCACTTCAACCCGTCACGTTCGTTCAACTCGGCGTCGGACTGGAGCTACCACAAGCGCAGCGCGAAGACCCTGTTCACCACCCTGGAGCACCAGCTGGACAACGGCTGGCAACTGAAGCTGAACGCCGAGCACAGTCGCCGCAGCTATGACGACGCCTTTGCCACCGCCGCCAGCGGCACCGTCAAGCCCGACGGCAGCGGCATCAGCACCTGGACGGGGCGTTGGGCAGGGGACCCGCGGCAGACGTCGTTCGACCTGTCGGCTTCCGGTCCGTTCGAGCTGTTTTCCCGTGAGCACCAGGGGTACCTGGGCGCCAGTCACTACCGCGCCTACTACCGTAACAACGGTTACCCGCTGTGGTCGTTCCAGACCATCGACAACATCCACACCTGGGACGGTTCGCTGGCAATCCCTGCGGCCATCCACACCAAGTCCACGGAGGATGCGCTGGATGAAACCCAGGACGGTTTGGTGGCCTCGGTGCGCTGGAGCCTGACCGATGACCTGGCGCTGATTACCGGTGCGCGGCTGATCGACTGGAAGCGCGACGAAAGCCATACCACCCTGGCCACCGGTGCGACCACGCGCACCTCGCGCAGCGAGACCGGGGTGGTCACGCCCTACGTGGGGCTGATCTACGACTTCGCCGAGAACTGGTCGGCCTACGCCAGCTATACCGCCATCTTCAAGCCGCAGAGCAGGCAGGATGCCAGTGGTGGCTATATCGAACCGCTGGAGGGCGTGAACTACGAGCTGGGTATCAAGAGCGAGTTCTGGGACAAGCGCCTGACCACCGCCTTCAGTGTCTTCGAAGTGCAGCAGGACAACCTGGCCGTGGCCGACGGCGACAAGCTGGCACCGGACGGCAACCAGGCCTACCGCGCCGAGTCCGGCACCAAGACCCGTGGTTTCGAGATGGAGGCGGCCGGGCAGATCCTGCCCGACTGGCAAGTTTCCGCCAGCTACACCTATGCCCAGGCCGAGGACGCCGAAGGCAAACGCCTGCTCACCGAAGTGCCGCGCGACACCTTCAAGCTCTTCACCAGCTATCAACTGCAGTCCCTGCCGCAGTTGAAAGTCGGCGGCGGCGTGCGCTGGCAGGGCATGGAGTACAAGAAGAAAGCGGGGCCCCATGGCGAGACGTTCACCCAGGACGCCTACAGCGTGGTCGACCTGATGGCGCAGTACGCGTTCACGCCGCAGACCAGCGTTTCGTTGAACCTCAACAACGTGCTGGACGAGAAGTACTACTCGGCGATCGGCGCGCGTGGCTGGTATGGCACCCCGCGTAGTGCCACGGCGACGTTGGTCTACGCGTTCTGACGGAGGCGGCGGGTGGTTCCCATGCGTGGGAGTCACCCGCCAGCTCCGTGGGCGAACACTCAGTTTCCGAGCGCAGGGCTGTCAGTCTGGCGCCTGTCGGTTCGCTTCGCGAGCCTTGCAACCGGTTTTTCCACCAGGTTGAAGCTGATCGCGGAAACCAGGGCTATCAGGGCAAGCGAACCGATCAAGGTCGCGGTTGGAGGCAGATCCGTATTCTTCTGCAATTCCAGCATCAGGCTGAGAATCGGGATATGGCACAAGTAGGTGGAGTACGACCAGTTACCCAGTGCATTCAGCCAGGTCATGTTGTGCAGCAGCCGCTCCTGGGAAATCGCGCAGATGACAATCAGCGCGCAGGGGATTCCCCACTTGAAGGGGTTGTGGGTGGCTTCGCCGAACCTGGCGATGACGAACAGTGCTGTTGCCAGAAGGGCAAGGGCGGCCCAGGGCCGGATCGAGTTGAATGTGCCCCGCTGGTGAAGGATACCGACCGTCACGCCGAAGAGAAACTCATAGACGATCTTGTGCTTGTAGAACTCGAACGCGCCACCCAGTTCCGGCAAGAGTTTGCGCAGCGCAAGGATGCCGAGGAAGAGTGCGGCGATACGATACTTCCCGGGGAGAAACAACGAAGCGAAAAATACGCCGTAGAACATCATTTCGTAGTTGAGCGTCCAGCCGACGGTCACGATCGGGAAATACTCTATGCCGGAGGGGTTCAGGGCCGGTATGAAGAAAATGCTCTTGAGGAAAAACAACGGCTCGAACCCTGTGAAGGGAATGACGCCTGGCAGGCAGATCAGCAACGCTGCGGTAATGGACGTGAATAACCAGTAGGCCGGGACCACGCGAGCGATTCGGTGCTTGGCAAATTCCAGGGGCGTGACAGGTTTCCTGGACACCGACAGGTAGATGACGAATCCACTGATGACAAAGAACAGGTCGACCCCGATGGCACCGTAGCGTTGCAGCGCAACGGATAGCGGGTCCATCAATTTAAAGTTGTAGGTGATCTGCATGTAGTGATGGAACACCACTATCCATGCTGCGATGGCTCGCAGGATCTGTATAGAATTCAGCATTTTTATTGTTGTTCCAACCAAACCTCAATCCTATCAAGGCTCCGCTCGGAAAATCCATTGGCGACCCTGCAAGCCGTGCTTGGCGCATGGGCGGGTCTCCACTGGGAGCCGCGGGATCAATGAGTGACACGTAGCTCCAGGCAGAGAGGGCTTGACCCGTAGCCAAGCTCAGCCCTGCTCCTTCATGTTTCCCACTGTTCGCTTACCCGCAGGGGCGGTCTCAGAACATCATCTGCCACTGCGCCGTCAGCGCCTGGTTGCGACTATCACTGCCCAGCTCGCCGCTGTACCCCAGGTTCAGGCTGTGCCGTGCCGACAGGCCAATCCCCAACCCGGCCTCGAGCATCAGGCTGTCACGATCCAGCGCGGTGCCTTCGACGCTGAAGGCGCTGCCGCCGGAAACGAAGGCCTGGCGCACCTCACTGTCCACGCTGCCATACACATGCCGCCAGCCGAGGCTGGCCCGTGGCGTCAGGCTGATGCCGTTGTCCAGTTGGCTCAAGTGCGCCAGGCGTACGCCGAAGGTACTGCTGAAGTTGTCCTGGCTCTGCCCGTCGACGTCCAGCGCGGCGATGCCGCCTGTCTCCCGATAGCTGTCGCGGTGATAGCGCTGGTAGCCGAGGTTGGCGAAGGGCTCGACATTCAGGCGGCCGCTGCCGAGGTTGTAACCCAGCTCGACGAAGGCCTGCTGACTGTCGGCGTCGTAGTCGCCCTTGGGGCGCTCGCTGAAGCGCTCGAATTCGATGCGCCGCTTGCTGTCGCCGTCGTGCCGGCTGTAGGCGGCGCCCAGGCGCAGGGCCAGCGGGCCGCTTTGGCGCAAGGCATAGAGGCCGGCGTGCCAGCTGTCCAGGGTGCCCTCGTCGGCACCGCTGTCCAGGCGGGTTTTCGAATAGCCGCCCAGCACGCCGAGGCGCCAGGTGTCGTCTAGCGCCCAGTCGACGCCGAGCAGGGTGCCCTGGGTGCGTTGTTCCAGGCCGGCGCTGCCGTGGGCGCCATCCAGTTTGCCATAGCCGCCGATGCCCTGCAGCCACACCCGGCCACGGGCGTGCGGGTCGTTGAGGTTGCGCAGCTCGCTGGGCACGCCGGTGGCTGCGACGCTCGGGGCCTGCACCGGGTCGAGCGCCAGGGCCAGGCCTGCGCCGCTGCCCATCTGGTACATGGCCGCGAGCATGCTCGTGCCGACCTGGGCGCTGCTGCCGAGAATCGCGGCACCGAGGTTGGCGTTGCCGCTGCCGGCCAGTTGCTCCAGGGCCGAACTGGCCGTGGCGGGGCTGGCGTAGAGCAGGGCGCCGTAAACCGGGGTGTTGGGGTCGCTCTCCCACCAGTAGTCGTTCGGTCGGATGCTCTCGGCCAGCCGCTGGCTGTTAGGCGTGGTGGCGTACTCGGTCATCTCCACGTCGTTGCGCGTCAAGGTCATGTTCACGCGGGTGTCGGTATAGCTTAGCTCCGGAGTCAGGAACGCATAGTAAGTATCCTGAACCTGAGCGAAACGGCCGACGACCTGGCCGGCTTCGAGCAAGGTGTAGTGGCTGTGCCATGGCCATGGCGTATCACCGAAATTGGGGGTGATGCGCAGGCTGGCGTCATTGAGGTAGGCGGTGCCGCCCACCCGCAGCGCGCCGCTGCTGCCATCGGGGTTGACGCCGATATCGACGATTGCCTGGTTGCCCAGGGTCAGGTTGCCGATGACCCGGGTGGCGCCTTCGGGCTTGCTGTACAGCGTGCCGTTGACATTGAGATGGCCGACCGAGCCGCCGCCGGCATAGGTGCCCCATTGATCGACATCCACGGTGCCGTTGAGGGCGCCCTGGTTGACCAGGTGCGCGTAGTCGAACACCCGGCTGGTTTCGCTGAAATCGCCCTGGCTGGTGACGGTCCAGGTTCCGCCCAGAACCTGCAGGGACTCGAAATTGCGGCTGTTGCCGAAACTGCCGCTGCCTGACCAGTCGTATTTGCGCCCCAGCTCCACGGTGTCATGGCCGCTGCCCCCATCGACGAGGCCTTCGAAGCGGCCCCGTGTGGAGACCTGGAGGAGGTCGTTGCCGCCGCCCAGGTCCAGCGCCAGGCCATTGCTGCCACTGATAAGGCCATCGTTGACAAGCGTGTCGTCGAACGCGCCGACGAACTTGACGCCATGGCCGTTCAGTCCCTGGATGGTGCCGACGTTGCTCACCCAGGTGCCGCCCAGCGCCGCGCCATCGCGGTTGCGCGCGCTGCCGATCGTCACGCCGTTGTCAGCGCCGACGATCAGGGCGTCCGGGCCGTTGACCAGCCGGCCGCCGCCGAGTACGACGCCCTCGCTGGTGTTCGCGATGCCGTTGTGATCGAGGCCAGCGGCACCTTCGCCGCGAATCGTGCCGCTGTTGGAGACCTCGCCGATGCCGGCGATACGCACGCCATCCCCGTCACCGTAGGCCTGCGCGCCATTGGCGCCACCGACGATCAGTCCACCCTGGTTGAAGACGTTGCTGTCGCCAGACGAATTGAACCCGGCGTCGTTGCGGCCAATGACCGTGCCGAAGGTGCTGAGCGTTCCATTTGCATCGGCGTTGACGCCATGCCGACCGCCATCGATCTGTCCATGGTTGGTGACATAGGTACCGGTTGCGGCGCGCAGGTTGACGCCGTCGAAGCCATCGCTGGAGATCTCGCCGAAATTGTCGATCCTGGCATTCGAGCCCGTGGTCATGCCGTCGGCGGCATAGGCACGAATCACGCCGCCGCGTGCGTTGGTGACGTGGGTGGTGTAGTAGCTGCTGCCGACCATTGCATCAAGGTTGATGCCCTGGCCGAAGGCGGAGCTGATAGTGCCGCTGTTGACGATATCCAGGGAGCCGTAGGAGGTGGTGTTGTTGATGCGGATGGCGTCGCCGTTGCCCTGGATCAGCCCGCCAGCGCTGTTGTTTATCTGGTAGTAGCCTGTGGTGTTGGGCAGATCGAGGGTATCAATCGCCCTGGAACCGGTGGAGATTATCGAGCCCGCGTTGTCGATCGAGACCGAGGGGATGTAGCCGTGGTTATTCAATGTCACGGCTTGTCCGTTGGCCACGATGACGCTGCCGGTGCTACCGATGTTCAGCCTGTCGATGTTGCCTAGCTGCTGGGGAACAAAGGTGGGGGTGTCGATGAAATACTCCGCCCCCTGGGCGTGCAGCGAAGCGCCACTGGAAACGACAAGGGCAATCTGCAGGGCAAGACGGTTTTTACGGGAACGGTGCATTTGAAGTAAACGGTCCATGTTTGCCGGATTCGGATCCGATACTCGTGCTAGCTATTTGCTATTGCAAGCCGCTCCTTTATAAAAAATCGAAATAATTCTCTGATGAGTAAGGCGGGGGCGATCGGACCGGCGGCGAAGGTGATATTGCTGACCGCCCAGCCTTGTTGAAACATCCGGCTAATCCTCGAAAGCACCTGTTACACAGGCGTCCAACCCAGCTAATCCCGTCAAGCCATAGTTCATCCGCACGTGTCATCCGCATCTCGACATGGCTGATGCGCCGCTGGTCGGGTGAATCGACCTGAAGGTGGATTCATTCAGGATTTTGTACGATGATTTTCGTATCGTGAGGAAGGGTCATGCCAAAGGGCTTCAGGGCAGTCAGGCGCGCGGTAGTCGCCGCGCTCGAATCCGGGGATTACCTGCACGTCTCACGGGGTGATATCGAGGTCAAGACTCTGCTGGCCATCGGGGAGGTCGGCGCAGGCGAAGTCATCGATATCATCAATGCTTGCGACGGCAGCCACTACAGCAGTAGCCCGCACCACGCCGTGCCGGCCATCGAGGTCCATGTGCTGAAGCGCCGCGGCTGGTACATCAAGTTCTATTTCATCGAACCCCAGACGTGGTTCATCAGCGTTCACCAATGAGTATCCCGACCATGAAGATCCTGTTCGAAGGCGATACCGGCCAGGCCTTGTGCGAGCATTGCCAGGCGCTGGTCGCCATGCATTACACCCGGCGCGATGTGCCCTTCAGCGATGGCCAGGGCATCGCGCGGGATATCCTGGTGGGCGTGTGCGATGGCTGCGACATGGTAGTGGCCATCCCGCCGCAGTCCACCCCGGCGATTCGCGAGGCGCGCAAGCAGCAGCTCAAGTCCATCGAGGCGCGGCTACCGGCGGTCTATCTCGATGTGCTGGATGCGGCGATGCAGGCCGTGTGCAGCGAGGCGGGCGCGCACCTGCGCAAGCTGTTCCTGGCCCATTACTTCCAGTGGCTGGTGCAGGCCCGCCAGGGCATGGGTTTGCAGCCTGGCCACGAGGCCTTCGTGACGGCCCTGGAGGCGCAGCGGCGTCAGCGTGGGTTACAGACATCGGGGGCGACCCGGCGCTTGTCGATGAAGGTCAACGCACACATGGCCGAGGACTTTCTGGCGCTGCTGCAGCAGACCCGGATGAGCCAGACCGAGCTGCTCAAGGCGGTGATTGCGCGGATCCAGATGGACGTGCTCGAAGTGCGCGATCCGCAGGTGATCGAGGGGTTGCAGCGGTTGGTGCGGGTGGCGGGATAGGGCGCGGGCCGACATGGTAGTGACACCTTCGCAAGGGCATAATGCACGCACTTCTCTAAGGACTGGAACGCGTGATGATGGATGGCTCTGGCCCAGGCAAGGTGCTGTTGGTGGAGGACGACGTGAAGCTCTGCGGGCTGATCGCGACCTTCCTGTCGCAACATGGCTTCGAAGTGCGCGAAGTTCATCGCGGCGACCTGGCGCGGCAGGCGTTCGTCGAGTTCCGGCCGTCGATGGTGGTACTCGACCTGATGCTGCCCGGAAAGGATGGCTTGCATGTCTGCCGCGAGATCCGCGCGCTCAGCGACACGCCAATCGTGATCCTCACCGCCCGCGAGGATGACCTGGACCATATCCTGGGCCTGGAGTCCGGTGCCGACGATTATGTGATCAAACCCATCAAACCACCGGTACTTCTGGCGCGCTTGCGCGCCTTGCAGCGCCGTCATGTGCCACAGGGCAGCACGGGCGGGGCGCTGGAGTTCGGCGAACTGAAAATAGACCCTGTGTGTCGCGAGGTGACCCTGGGGGGCGAGCCGGTCGAGTGCACCACCATGGAGTTCGACCTGCTCCAGCTATTGGCCGGCAATGCCGGGGTGATCCTGTCTCGCGACGATATCCTCAACAAGATGCGCGGCATCGACTTCGATGGCATGAACCGCAGCGTCGATGTGTACATCAGCAAGCTGCGCAGCAAGCTCAACGACACGCCGCGTGAACCGACGCGGATCAAGACCGTCTGGGGCAAGGGCTACCTGTTCAACCCGTTCGCCTGGGAGCGCTAGATGCTGCGCCTGTTCCTGGGCTTGTACCTGATACTGACGGTTGGCCTGGTGGTGGCGCTGCAGACGGTCGAGCATACCTTGGATGCGCTGCTCGCCCCGCAGATGGAGGCGGCCAGTCGCGAGACCTTTCGCGGCACGGTTCACGCGCTGGTCGAACAACTGCGTGGCGTACAGGGCGAGCAGCGCGCACAGCGCCTGGAGCGATTGCGACCGGCCTACGGTCTGGGGCTGGATCTTGTGCGGCGTGACCAGTTGGCGCTGAGCGAGCGTGAATACGCGCAGTTGGCCCAGGGCCAGCTGGTGCTGCGCGAGCAGTACACCCAGCTGTTCAGCCGCATCGATGACGGCGACCAGTTGCTCAGCGTCAAGCTGCCGCGCGAACCCAACTTCATGCCGGTATACATCGGCACGGCCTACCTGATGCTGGCACTGCTGCTGGGGGTGGTGTTGTATTTCTGGGTACGGCCACACTGGCGCGACCTGGAGAAACTGCGCCTGGCCGCCCAGCGCTTCGGCGACAACGACCTGTCGGCGCGTGTGCGCATGCCGCGGCGTTCGAGCATCAGCGATGTGGCGGGGCACTTCGACCTGATGGCCGCGCGTATCGAAGTGCTGATCGCCAACCAGCGCGAAATGACCAACGCGGTTTCACATGAGTTGCGCACACCCATCGCACGCCTGAACTTCGAGCTCGACCAGCTCAGGAAACTGCCGGACCCGGCCAGCGCCCACCAGTTGATCGGCGATATGTACGCCGACCTGGGTGAGCTGGAAGACATGGTGTCCGAGCTGCTGACCTACGCCAGCCTGGAGCACGGAGCGACCGCCATGAGCTTGCAATCGGTCGAAGCCGGCAGCTGGCTGGACAGCGTGATTGCCAGCGTAACCCTGGAAGCCGAGGCCAGCGGCGTGCAGATTCATCTGGCACCGTGTCAGGTCGAGACCTTGAGTATCGAGCCGCGATTCTTGGCCAGGGCCGTGATCAATCTGCTGCGCAACGCCATCCGTTATGCCAAAGGGCATATCCACGTCTCGCTGTCATGCAGCGGCGGTGAGTACCGGCTGCAGGTCGACGATGACGGGCCGGGTGTGCCGGTGGCGGGCAGGGACAGGATTTTCGAACCGTTCTCGCGGCTCGACAGCAGTCGTGACCGGCGTACCGGGGGCTTTGGCCTTGGGCTGGCGCTGGTGCGGCGGGTGGCGCAGTCCCACGGCGGTTACGCGCAGGTGGGCGATGCGGCGGCTGGGGGCGCGTCCTTGCGCATGATCTGGCCTGTCCGGGGCGAGACTGCCCGGACGCCTGAAAAAGGTCAGAAGGTATAGGTCATCTGGGTAACCAGTGAGGTTTGCAGGCGCTTTTCGACCAGAGGGCTATCGCCAGCATCGTCGTTCAGGTAGTCCGCCGCCAGCACGGTCGCCATGTGCCAGTGCTCGTCGAAGGGCATGCTCCAGGACAGCTCGCCACCGCGGCTGATCAGGCCACCACGGGCATCGTGGGCGTGGAACTGGCTGCCTGCGGCCTGGGCCTGGCTTACGCCATACCAGGTGCGCATATAGTCGCCGTCGCCGAACTGACTGTTGACGCTGCCCACCAACTCGCCGATGCGGCCCTTGTACAGTTGCATACCCAGGCTCAGTTTCAGGTGGTTGTAGGCCGAGCCGGTGTCGGGCTTGTCCTTGTCCTGCTCCAGGGCGTGCTCGAAGTTGGCGGCCAGCGTCAATGGGCCGAGGTGGTAGGCAGCGTCGAGCCCCAATTGCGGCCGCGACTTGATCGAACCCATGCCGTCGAGCCTGTCCGAACCTTCGAAGCCGGAGCGATGATCCTTGCGCGCGGTGCTGGCGCCCACTCGCACCCCAAGGTCGAACGTGTCGCCTTCGTGAGCCCAGCCCAGGCCCTTGCTGGTGTCGAGAAAAAAGCCGGCGGGGCTGGTGATGCTGCCACCGAGCAGCGGTGCCGTGGCCCGTTCGCCGGCTCCGCTGTAGCGAGGGGCATTGGCGATGCCGGCGTTCAGGCGATACTGCCAGTCCCCGGCGCGCAGGTCGGTGGCGCACAGCAGCAGGCAAGCGCAGGAGAGGGGCAGCAAACGATTCGATACAGACATGGCGACACTCGATGAGGATTGATGGCGCCATGCTAGGGAGCGGCTCTGCGGCAATCTTTGGCAGCTTTGTCGGGAAACTGTCAAAGACTGTTAACGGTGTCGGGCAAGCTTCTGGGTGATCGGCTTCGCACTTTTTAACAATCCTTTGCAAAGCTCATGAAGTTGCAGCAGGCGCGTCATTGCTAGGGTGCGCTCCCCTCAAGCCACCTCGAGAGTTTCATGAATATCCCGCAGCCGTTCCACCTGCTCGGTCTGTTCGCTTGCCTGCTCACCAGCCAGGCCCAGGCCACCAGTTTCGTGATGACCACTGACATGACCGTCAGCCTGAGCATGAGCGCCAGCAAAGGCACCAGCAGCTCGTTCAAGGATGACAAGATAGTCCTTGCCGCCAAGGATGACGCTGCGGCGTTCGTCGCCAGCGATGGCGCCATTCGCAGTGCGCGCATGGAGGCGGCGTTTGCGCGGATTCGCCAGGTGCTGGATGAGCCTGGCGTGTCGGACCGGGCGCTGGCACAGGCGATCCTGGCGCTCTGAGTCATCCGCTTCGTTCTGCCGAGCTGGCTCACATGTGAGACTTGCGAACGTCACAATCCAGGCGTAACGTACCTCACATGTGAGACAAGGACACCCCTCGATGGCAGGCAAGAAAAGCTCCACCGACTACATGCGTGACATGCGCGCCCGGCTCAAGGCCGCGGGCCTGGTCAAGCGTGAGTTGTGGATCCTGCCAGAGCATGCCGCCGCCTTGCGCGGTATCGAGAAGGCTTTACGTCAGCCCCTCACGGGCAAACAGGTCAGAACGGAGGATTTCATGACCGAGCACAACCACTGGACGATCGAATCGCTGCACGGCGCCCTCCAGGGCCTGGAGGATGTACGCGGCGGCGTGATCGGCCTGTCCCTGCAACAGGGCGCCGAACCCAGCCTGAAGCTGGTGATGAACGAACTGGACGGCCTGCCTTTGTACATCGCCGTGGCCGGTGAGCAGATCCTGGTCGACACGCTGCTGGTTGAGGCCAGCCAGGTGAAGGATGCGGCAGCCTTCAACGATGCGGTGCTGCGCACCCGCGATGTCTTCCCGCTGTCGTCGATCGGCCTGCACACGCTGCCCTCGGGCGAGTTGGTGTACACCATGTTCGGTGCCCTGAGCGCGGCCTCGTCGCTGGACAACATCGTCCAGGAGATCCACACCCTGGCCGACAACGTCATCACCGCCGCCGAAGATTTCGAAGACTACTTCACCCACTGATTCCGGAGATTGCCCCATGAGTTTGTTGAGAAAGATCGTCACCGCCCTGCGTGGCGGCGCTTCGGAAGTCGGTGAGGCGATCGTCGACTCCCAGGCCCTGCGCATCCTCGACCAGGAGATCCGCGACGCGGACAACAACCTGATCGATGCGCGCAACCAGCTGGTCAAGATCATGGCCAAGCACAAGACCGCGCAGCAGCGCATCACCGAGTTCGACAAGACCATCGGCGACTGGGAACAGAAAGCCATCGCTGCCCTGGACAAGGGCGAGGAAGGCCTGGCCCACGAATGCGCGGCGCGCATCGCCGACCTGACCAACCAGCGCGATTCCGAGCAGGCGCTGGCCGACCAGTTCGGCGCGTCGGTCGCGACCCTGACCGCCACCGTGAGCAAGACCGAGGCGCAGATCAAGGGCCTCAAGCAGCAGGTGGACCTGGTCAAGGCCCGCGAGAGCGTGCAGCGTGCCCAGGTGAGCGCGGCGTCGGCCACCGGCGGCGCCAATGGCAGCCTGGAAACGGCGGTCGGCTCGCTGGACCGCATCAAGAAGCGTCAGAGCGAGCGTGCTGCCGAGCTGGAAGCGGCGGCGGAGCTGGCGGGCAAGGCTGACGGTAGCGACCTGGAGGCACGCCTGAAGGCGGCCGGGATCGGCGCCAGCAACAGCGGCGCCGATGATGTGCTGGCGCGCTTGAAGGCCAAGGCGGCGAAGCCGGCGGAGTGATCCGCTGAGTGGGCCGGCCCTATCGCGGGGCAAGCCCGCTCCCACGGGTAAAATCTGCAGCGGCTTTGTAGGAGCCCGCTCCCACGAGTAAAATCTGCACCGGCTTTGTAGGAGCCCGCTCCCACGAGTAAAATCTGCACCGGCTTTGTAGGAGCCCGCTCCCACGGGTAAAATCTGCACCGGCTTTGTGGGAGCCCGCTCCCACGGGTAAAATCTGCAGCGACTTTGTGGGAGCGGGCTTGCCCCGCGATGAGGCCGGCCCGGCTGGCGCAAAACCTTGCCCCAGACCCGTTGGCGGGGCGCACGAAAAGCAGTATCGTGTCGCCCCCGCCAAAGGACTGCCGCGACCCAAGGGATCTACAATGTCGCCTTCTCCCCACAGGCTCTGCCTGTTCGCTTCAGCACCTGCATTGGCTCCGGTTCCGTCACCCTCTCACCCAGGAGATGCCCCGTGGGTTGGTTGAAACGCTTCATGGGCTTCGAAGCCCCCAAACCTGCCGCCGGCAGCCCAGTCAAAGGCAACCTGCCGTTCGGCCTGGGCAGCGGGCGCATGCTCAAGCTCGACCCTTCGCTCAAGCTGCTGCTCGATGGCCATAGCGAGCTGGAAGTGCCCGGTCAGGAAGTGGTCTGGGCCGTCGGTGAGGTCGACCTCGGCCAGTCGGTGCGCCTGGCGCGCTTCTACATGGAAGACGAGGACTACTGGCTGCAGGTGGTGATGAACGGCGCGTCGGCCGACGATGTGCGCGATATCATCCTGTTCGGCTACTACAGCGTGGTGCCGGTCAGCAGCGACGCCGAACTCAAGCGCCTGGTCGGTCCTGAGTCGAACATCGGCCTGCCGTACTACGAGCATGAAGGCTACGAGTTCGTCCGCCAGTGGGGCAGCGAGGAAGGGCAGACCGAGCTGACGCCGATCAGCGAGTGGGTCACCAGCCCCGAAACCAGCTACCGCATCCAGCACCTGTCGATGCTGTATGCCCGCGAAACCGGCCTGACCGATCGCCGCGAATTCCTCCTGTTGTCGGTGGAGGAGGACGAGGACGGCAATGTCAGCCTGACCACTTCGGTGGGTGTCACCCTGCAATCAACGGACTTCAACGTCATCTGACAAGGATTCACCATGCTCGACGCTCTTCGCATGTCGCTCAACGCCCAGGCAGTGATCGGCTTCATCCTCTACATCAGCGTGGCGCTGGTGCTGTTCTGGGTATTCCAGTTCATCTATACGCACCTCACCCCGCACCGCGAGTTCGCCCTGATCCGCGACAACAACAGCGCTGCGGCCATTGCCCTGGGCGGCGCGCTGATCGGCTTCTCGCTGCCGGCCAGCAACATCATCGCCTACAGCGTCAGCCTGCTCGACTTCGTGGTCTGGGTAGTGATCGCCGCGGTGGTGCAGCTGTTGGCCTTCGGCATCACCAGCCTGGTGCTCAAGGGCCTGGCCAGCCGAATCGCCAAGGGCGAAATGGCCGCCGCGATCTACGCCGCCGCCGTGGCGATCAGCGTGGGCTTCCTCAACTCGGCCTGCATGACCCCGTCGGTCTGAGCCGTTTGCGCGCAAGGAGCCCTACATGAGACGAAGTTCCGTCAAGCTGGTGCTGGCCAGCTCCCTGCCGCTGGCGCTTACCGCGTGCAGCGCGCCCGAGGAGACCTACACGGTCAGCAAGCGCAGCAACTACACCACTGTCCAGGCCTGCGTCGATGACAAGATGCCGGTGGATGTGTGTTCCGATGCCTACATGGAGGCGCTGGCCGATCACCGCCGGGTCGCCCCGACCTATGGCGACAAGGCGGCCTGCGAGGCCGATTTCGTGCCGGACTACTGCCAGGTCACCAGCGACGGCCGCTACATGCCGCGCCTGGGTGGGTTCGAGCTGGCGGTGTCGGGCGAAGTCAGCCAGTCGCAGGTCGACGCGGCACGCGCCCAGGTCGAGAACAGCGGCCAGGCCGTCAGCGGTGGCAGCAACTTCAACGGCCTGCTCACCGGCCTGCTGCTTGGTCAGATGATGAGTGGCGGGAGCCGCCAGTACTACTCGCAGCCGGTGTACCAGTACCGCGACAGCCGCGGCGACTACCGCACCACCACCCTCGGCCAGCAGATCGACCAGGGCAAGCGCTTCGAGCGCTCCGACCAGGCCCAGCAGAGTGGCGGCAGCTACAGCAGCTACTACTCCGGCAGCTCCGGCGGTAGCAGTTACAGATCCAAAACCTCGACCCGCTCCAGTGTGTCCTCGTCGATCTCCCGCGGCGGCTTCGGCAGCCAGGCCACTGCGCGCAGCGGCTGGGGCGGCAAGAGCAGCGGCGGCTTCAGCTTCGGCGGTTGAGCATGCGCAAGATCAGCATCGACGAACGCCCGGACTGGCACGCCACCGCCGAACGCGAAGGTTTTTCCTTCCACACCATCGACGGTGAGCGCTACTGGGACGAGCGCGGCTACTACCAGTTCAGCGAGGCCCAGGTCAGCCGTGACCTGGAGGCGCCCACGCAGGAACTGCACGCCATGTGCCTGGATGCGGTCGAGCGCATCGTCGACAGCGAGGCGTTGATGACCCGCCTGGCGATCCCGCCGGCGTTCTTCGACCTGGTGCGCCGTTCGTGGAAAGAGGGGCATCCGCACCTCTACGGGCGCTTCGACTTCAGCTACGACGGCCACGGCCCGGCCAAGCTGATCGAGGCCAACTACGACACGCCGACCTCGCTGTACGAGGCGGCGGCGTTCCAGCTGATCTGGCTGGAGCAGCAGATCGAGCGCGGCGTGCTGCCGGCCCATGCCAGCCAGTTCAACACCCTGGCCGAGGACCTGGTGCGGGCCTTTGGCGCCTTCGAGCGCGAAAGCCCGTTCTACTTCTCGGCCATTGCCGGCTCGGTCGAAGACCGTGGCACCACGGATTTTCTGCGCAAGATGGCCGGGCACGTGGGTATCAGTACCCGGCACATCGATGTGGAGGACATCGGCTTGAACGGCGAGGGGCGTTTCGTCGACCTCGAAGGCCGGCCGATTCCGCGCCTGTTCAAGCTGCATGCCTGGGAGCATATCTTCCACGAGGACTTCGGCCAGGCCATCGCCGGCTGCGATACCCAGTTCGTGGAACCGGCCTGGAAGTCGCTGATCTCCAACAAGGGCATCCTGCCGCTGCTGTGGGAGTGGCACGAAGGGCACCCGAACCTGCTGCCGGCGTTCCTCGACGAAGACCCTCGGCGCCCGGTGCCCAAGGGCTGGGTGCGCAAGCCGTACTTCTCCCGCGAGGGCGCCAACGTGGATATTCGCACCGACGACGACCAGCGGGTGTTCGAGGACGGTCCCTACGACGATGCGCCGTACATCCTCCAGGGCTTCGCGCCGTTGCCGAAGTTCGGCGACAGCTACTCCCTGATCGGCTCCTGGGTGATCGGCGACCTGGCCTCGGGGATCGGCATTCGTGAAGACGACTCGCTGATCACCAAGGACAGCTCGCGCTTCCTGCCCCATGTAGTGCTGGACTGACCGGCTGCGCTGTCGCGCAGGGAACGACATTGCAGGTCTCGTTAGCGTGGGAGCGGGCTTGCCCCGCGATGTGTCGCCTGGCACCGGCTTCGCCGGTGATCGCGGGGCAAGCCCGCTCCCACGCAATTTCAGCCTGATCACAAAGTTACGTTTTGTACCTTTGATGATGGCACCTCCAATGGTCGGTTTCAGGACGCGCCGGGTCGCCCGCGCACAACCCCCTCGCGCAATAACTGCCATGCTCTGAGGATGCCCGTGGACCGAGCGCAGCAAGACGCCCGGCCAGGGACAACGAGGGTGCCCGGCCTGCCGCCACCGTGACCTGGCCCGCACCGCAGCTGAACACCGCCGGACCGCCGCCCGCCAACGGGCCGCCCCGGGATGCCGAGGTCTGCTGTATGCCTGATGACTTGAACCACCTGCCGTTGATCCAACGCGTCCTGGCCCGTGAGCAGGACACTCCCGGCGCCCTGTTGCCGATCCTCCACGCCATCCAGGCCGGCGCCGGCTACATTCCCGACAGCGCCGTCGCCGAGATCGCCCATGCCCTCAACCTCAGCCAGGCCGAGGTGCGCGGGGTGATCAGCTTCTATCACGATTTCCGTACCACGCCGGCGGCCCGCCATACCCTGCGTCTGTGCCGCGCCGAGTCCTGTCAGAGCCGCGGCGCCGAGGCGCTGGCCGCGCAGTTGCGTGAGCAGCTTGGGTTGGACGACCACGGTCGCACCGAGGATGGCGCGCTCGACCTGCGCCCGGTGTATTGCCTGGGCGCCTGCGCCTGCTCGCCGGCCCTGGAACTCGATGGCCGGCTCCACGCCCGCGTCACCCCCGAACGCCTGCAGGCGTTGGTGGCCGCTTGCCGCGAGGAGGTGAAGGCATGCTGAACCTGTGCATCCCCTGCGATTCGCTGGCCTGCGCCGTCGGTGCCGACCAGGTGGCCGAGGCGTTGACCCGCGAAGCCGCGCAGCGGCGCTTAACGCTGGATATCAACCGCACCAGCTCCCGTGGCCTGTACTGGCTGGAGCCGCTGGTGGAGCTGGATACCGCCCAAGGCCGCCTGGGCTTCGGGCCGGTCACCCCCGAGGATGTGCCCGGGCTGCTTGATGCCCTGGCGGGTGATCCCGGCAGCCATGCCCTGGCGTTGGGGCCGGTCGAAGCGATTCCCTACCTGAAGTCCCAGCAACGCCTGCTGTTCGCCCGCGCCGGCATCACCCGGCCGCTGTCGCTGGACGACTATCACGCCAACGGCGGCTTTGAAGGCCTGCGCCAGGCCACCCTGCTGGACGGTGACGAAGTGGTCGCCGCGGTGCTCGACTCCGGGTTGCGGGGCAGGGGCGGCGCGGCGTTCCCCGCGGGCATCAAGTGGCGTACCGTGCGCCAGGCAATGGCCGGGCAGAAGTACGTGGTGTGCAACGCCGACGAAGGCGACTCCGGCACCTTCGCCGACCGCATGCTGATGGAGGGCGATCCGTTCCTGCTGATCGAGGGCATGATTATCGCCGGCCTCGCCGTGGGGGCGAGCATGGGCTACATCTATGTGCGCTCGGAATACCCGGATGCCGTGCGTACCTTGAACGAGGCCATCCTGCTGGCCCGCGAGGCCGGCTATCTGGATGTCGCCGGCAACGGCGTGGCCTTCCACCTCGAGGTGCGGGTGGGAGCCGGGGCGTACATCTGCGGCGAGGAAACCGCGCTGCTCGAATCCCTCGAGGGCAAGCGTGGCATCGTCCGGGCCAAGCCGCCGTTGCCGGCGCTCGAGGGCCTGTTCGGCCAGCCGACCCTGGTGCACAACGTGCTTACCCTGGCCTCGGTGCCGATCATCCTGGCCAGGGGCGCGGCGTTCTACCGCGACTTCGGCATGGGCCGCTCGACGGGTACCTTGCCGTTCCAGCTGGCCGGCAATGTCCGCTATGGCGGCTTGGTGGAGCGCGCCTTCGGCCTGACCCTGCGCGAGCTGGTGGAAGGCTACGGCGGCGGCACCGCCAGTGGCCGGCCGATCAAGGCGGCGCAGGTCGGCGGCCCGCTGGGCGCCTGGGTGCCGCCCGCACAGTTCGACACCCCGTTGGACTATGAGGCTTTCGCCGCCCTGGGGGCCATGCTCGGCCACGGTGGCGTGGTGCTGGCCGACGACACCCTGAACATGGCGGGCATGGCCCGCTTCGCCCTGCAGTTCTGCGCCGAGGAATCCTGCGGCAAGTGCACGCCGTGCCGGATCGGTTCGACGCGCGGCGTGGAGGTGGTCGATCGGCTGATCGCCAGTACCGACCCGGCCTACCGCGCAAGCCAGGCCGGCCTGCTGCGCGACCTGTGCGACACGATGCAATACGGCTCGCTGTGCGCCATGGGCGGGATGACCCCGTACCCCGTGGTCAGCGCCCTCAAGCACTTCCCCGCCGATTTCGGCCTGGAGGCCGCGCAATGATCAATTACTTCGACCCCCGCAGCGACATCGACCTGGGCACCCCGGAACGGGTCAGCGAGGTGCAGGTCAGCCTGGTCATCGATGGCCGTTCGATCAGCGTGCCCGGCGGCACCTCGGTGATGCGCGCCGCCGCCATGCTCGGCACCAGCATTCCCAAACTGTGCGCCACCGACAGCCTCGAGGCCTTCGGCTCGTGCCGCCTGTGCATGGTCGAGATCGACGGCATGCGCGGTTATCCGGGCTCGTGCACCACGCCGGTCAGCGAAGGCATGGTGGTGCGCACCCAGACACCGCGCCTGGCCGACCTGCGGCGCAACGTGATGGAGCTGTACATCTCCGACCACCCGCTGGACTGCCTGACCTGCTCGGCCAACGGCAACTGTGAGCTGCAGACCGTCGCCGGCCAGGTCGGCCTGCGCGAGGTGCGCTACGGCTATGACGGCGCCAATCACCTGAGCGAACAGAAGGACGTGTCCAACCCGTACTTCGACTACGAGCCGAGCAAGTGTATCGTCTGCAACCGCTGCGTGCGTGCCTGTGAGGAGATCCAGGGCACCTTCGCCCTGACCATCACCGGGCGTGGCTTCGACTCACGGGTGGCGGCGGCCGGCGGCGACGATTTCCTCAGCTCCGAATGCGTGTCCTGCGGCGCCTGCGTGCAGGCCTGCCCGACCGCCACCCTGAGCGAGAAGAGCCTGGTTCAGCTCGGCCAGCCCGAACGGGCGGTGATCACCACCTGTGCCTACTGTGGCGTGGGTTGCTCGTTCCGCGCCGAGATGAAGGGCGAGCAACTGGTGCGCATGGTCCCGGACAAGAACGGCGGCGCCAACCATGGCCATGCCTGCGTCAAGGGGCGTTTCGCCTGGGGCTACGCGACCCACCCGGACCGCATCACCAAACCGATGATCCGCAAGCGCCTGGAAGACCCGTGGCAGGAGGTCAGCTGGGACGAGGCGGTCACCTATGCCGCCAGCGAGTTCCGGCGGATCCAGCTCAAGTACGGGCGCGATTCCATCGGTGGCATCACCTCCAGCCGCTGCACCAACGAAGAGGCGTACCTGGTACAGAAGCTGGTGCGCACGGCCTTCGGCAACAACAACGTCGACACCTGCGCGCGGGTCTGCCATTCGCCGACCGGCTACGGCCTGAAGCAGACCCTGGGCGAGTCCGCCGGCACCCAGAGCTTCGACTCGGTGATGCAGGCCGACGTGGTGCTGGTGATCGGTGCCAATCCCACCGACGCGCACCCGGTGTTCGGCTCACAGCTCAAGCGTCGCCTGCGCCAGGGCGCCCGGCTGATCGTCATCGACCCGCGCCGCATCGACCTGGTCGATTCGCCCCACGCCCGCGCCGAGCTGCACCTGCAACTGCGCCCGGGCACCAACGTGGCCATGCTTAACGCCCTGGCCCATGTGATCGTCACCGAAGGCCTGCTGGCCCAGCACTTCATCGACGCCCGCTGCGAGCCCGAGGACTTCGCCCGCTGGCGCGATTTTGTCGCCCAGCCCGACAACGCCCCTGAAGTGCTCGGCCCGGTGTGCGGCGTGCCCGCCGAGCAGATCCGCGCCGCCGCCCGGCTCTACGCCACCGGCGGCAACGCGGCGATCTACTACGGCCTGGGTGTGACCGAGCACAGCCAGGGCAGCACTGCGGTGATGGGCATCGCCAACCTGGCCATGGCCACTGGCAACATCGGCCGCGAAGGGGTTGGGGTGAACCCGCTGCGCGGGCAGAACAACGTGCAGGGCTCATGCGACATGGGCTCGTTCCCTCACGAGCTGCCCGGCTACCGGCATATCTCCAACGAAAGTGTGCGCGCCGAGTTCGAGCAGGCCTGGGGCGTGACCTTGCAGCCCGATCCGGGGCTGCGCATTCCCAACATGTTCGAGGCCGCGCTGGACGGCAGCTTCAAGGCGCTGTACTGCCAGGGCGAGGACATCGCCCAGAGCGACCCCAACACCCAGCATGTCACGGCCGCGCTGCTGGCGATGGAGTGCGTGGTGGTGCAGGACATCTTCCTCAACGAGACCGCCAAGTTCGCCCATGTGTTCCTGCCAGGCAGCTCGTTCCTGGAGAAGGACGGCACCTTCACCAACGCCGAGCGGCGCATCTCGCGGGTGCGCAAGGTGATGGAGCCGCTGGCCGGCAAGGCCGACTGGGAGGCCACCGTGGCCCTGGCCGGTGCCTTGGGTTACCCCATGCAATACCGTCATCCCTCCGAGATCATGGACGAGATCGCCCGCCTGACCCCGACCTTCCGCCGGGTGAGCTATGCCGAACTCGACCGCCACGGCAGCCTGCAATGGCCGTGCAACGACGCCGCGCCCGACGGCACGCCGACCATGCACATCGACCAGTTCGTGCGCGGCAAGGGGCGCTTCATGCTCACCGGCTACGTGCCCACCGACGAGAAGGTCAACAGCCGCTACCCGCTACTGCTGACCACCGGGCGCATCCTCAGCCAGTACAACGTCGGCGCGCAGACCCGGCGCACCGACAACGTCGCCTGGCACGACGAGGACCGCCTGGAGATCCACCCCAGCGATGCCGAGAGTCGGGGTATCAGCGACGGCGACTGGGTGGGTATAGGCAGTCGCTCCGGGCAGAGCGTGCTGCGTGCCAGGGTCAGCGGTCGGGTGGCGCCGGGGGTGGTGTACACCACCTTCCATTTCCCCGAGTCCGGCGCCAACGTGATCACCACCGACAACTCCGACTGGGCCACCAACTGCCCGGAATACAAGGTCACTGCGGTGGAGGTGGCGAAGGTGTTCCAGCCGTCGGAGTGGCAGAAACGCTACCAGCGCTTCAGTGACGAGCAGCGCAGGTTGCTCAAGGAGCGCCGGCAAGCGGAAGCGGCGGAGGTGCGCCGATGAGCAGTGACAATCTGGTGAAGATGGCCAACCAGATCGCCCATTACTTCGACAGCGAGCCGGATCATGCCAAGGCGGTGCAGGGGGTGAGGCAGCATCTGCAGAGCTTCTGGACGCCGGCGATGCGTCGGCAGTTGCAGGAGTGGACCGAGGCCCACGCAGGAGAGGGATTGGATCAGAAGGTCAGGGAGGCATTGGGCCAGGCGGTGATTTAGCCTGTTCCGGCCCATCGCGGGGCAAGCCCGCTCCCACGAACCCCGCTTGGCGTTTTTGTGGGAGCGGCGGTGCGCCGATGCGACTTGCCCCGCGATGGGCCGGAACAGATTCAAGATGAAATGTCCGTCATGTTTGCAGGGTTAATGCAGGTCCGGTGCTACGCTCGCAAAAATAGCCTCTACGGACGCGCACCATGGACATGAACTGGCACCAGGCCCTGCAAGAGAGCCTGAGTTGGCTGGCAATCGCCTCGTTGGTCACCCTTGTCTGCTTCACCATTACCGCCTTGCTGGCTGTGCGCTACACCCGCTGGGGGGCTCAGTTCTGGCAACTGGCCGGACCTTATTTCAGCTTGCGCCGCAGTTGGCGGCCCTTGTTGGCTTTTGCGCTGCTGCTGGTCCTGACGCTGTTCGCGGTGCGCCTGAACGTGCTGTTCTCGTTCTGGTACAACGGCTTCTACAGCGCCCTGCAGGCACTGGACCAGACCGCGTTCTGGTACCTGCTCGGGGTGTTCGCGGTGCTGGCGACCATTCATGTGTTGCGCTCGCTGTTCGCCTTCTACGTCACCCAGGCGTTCAACATCCGCTGGCGGGTGTGGCTCACCGAGCGCCTGACCGCCGACTGGATGCACGGCGATGCCTACTACCGTGGGCAGTTCCTCAGCGAGCCGGTGGACAACCCCGACCAGCGTATCGAACTGGATGTGAACGCCTTCGTCAGCGGCTCCGTATCGCTGGCGCTGGGGGCGGTCAGCGCGCTGGTGTCGCTGGTGGCCTTTACCGGCATTCTCTGGGGCCTGTCGGCGCCGCTTGAAGTGGCCGGCGTCGAAGTCCCCCGGGCGATGGTGTTCGCCGTGTATGTCTATGTGCTGGTCGCCACCTGGATCGCCTTCCGCCTCGGCCAGCCGCTGATCCGCCTGAACTTCCTCAACGAGAAACTCACCGCCAACTTCCGCTACGCCTTGATGCGCCTGCGCGAGAACGCCGAGAACATCGCCTTCTACCAGGGCGCGCAGGTGGAGCGGGGCACCTTGCTCGGGCGCTTCTTCGCGCTGATCGGCAACGCCTGGGCGCTGGTGTTTCGAAACCTCAAGTTCAGCGGCTTCAACCTGGGCGTCAGCCAGGTAGCGGTGGTGTTCCCGTTCATCCTCCAGGCGCCGCGCTTCTTCAGCGGCGCGATCAAGCTCGGCGATGTGATGCAGACCGCCCAGGCGTTTGGCCAGGTGCAGGATTCGCTGTCGTTCTTCCGGGAGTCCTACGACACCTTCGCCCAGTACCGAGCCACCCTCGATCGTCTGACAGGCTTTCTCGATGCCAACCAGCAGGCCAGCGCCTTGCCGCGCGTGGCCACCGTGGATCAGGCTCATGGATTGGGGATTCATGGCTTGCAGGTGCGACGCCCCGATGGCCATGCGTTGATCGCTGATCTCGATCTAAGCCTGCATAGCGGTCAGGCGCTACTGATCAAAGGACCTTCGGGCAGCGGCAAGACCACCTTGCTGCGCGCCCTGGCGGGCCTGTGGCCTTATGCCGAGGGCGAGGTCAGGCGACCGTTGGGGACGCAGGCACTGTTCCTTTCGCAGCGCCCGTACCTGCCACTGGGCGACCTGCGCACTGCCATCGCCTATCCGGCACAGGGCGCGGCCGGCGACGATGCGCGCATGCAGCAGGCCCTGCGCCAGGTCAATCTCGCGCATCTGGCCGAACGGCTGGACGAGCAGCGCGACTGGTCGCGGATTCTGTCGCTGGGCGAACAGCAGCGCCTGGCGTTCTCCCGGGTGCTGTTCAACCGGCCGCAGGTGGTGTTCCTTGACGAGTCCACCTCGGCGATGGATGAAGGGCTGGAGCATGCGCTGTATTCGCTGCTGCGTGCGGAGCTGCCGGCGACGCTGCTGGTCAGTGTCGGGCACCGCAGTACCTTGGCGGGGTTCCACTCCCATCGCCTGGAGGTGGACGGGCAGGGGGGATGGTCGTTGCTGGAGCAGCAGCCGGCAGCCATGACCCTGTAGGAGCGGGCTTGCCCCGCGATGGCGTCAGGTCAGGCAATGAAGTTGTTCCTGCCGGCCTCATCGCGGGGCAAGCCCGCTCCCACGATCAGCCATGAACCACAAACCTGCCATTGTGGTAGCGGCGAACACGCCCCCCGCCATGAACGTCGCCTGATACCCCACCCAGTCCCACAGCCCTCCGGCCAGCACACTGGCCACCAGCAACGCCACCCCCGTCACCAGATTGAACACGCCGAATGCTGTCCCGCGCAGATCCTCGGGTGCACTGTCGGCGATCAAAGCGCTGAACACGCCTTGGGTAAACCCCATGTGCAGCCCCCACAGGATCACGCCCAGGGCCAGGCTGGGCAGGCCCGGCAACCAGGCCAGCAGCAGATCGGCCAGCACCAGCAGGGCCAGCCCGAGTATCAACACACCCCGTCGCCCGACCTTGTCGGAGAGTGCCCCGGCAGGATAGGCCGACAGTGAATACGCCAGCGACATCAATACCAGCACCGCTGGCGCCCACAAGGCGGCAAGGCCAAGCGCCTGGCCGCGCAGCAGCAGAAACGCTTCGCTGAAGCGCGCCAAAGTGAACAGCGTGGCCAGGAAGAGCAGACGCCAGTAACCGTTGCCTAGCCGGGCCAGTTCGCGAAGTGCCAGAGGCATGGCCACTGTGCCGAGCGCAGCCGGTTTTTCGGGCTCGCGGACGAAGGCTACCAGCACATAGAGCGCCATGAACGCCGGAATCACCGCCACCCAGAACACCGTCTGGAAGTGGCTGGCGGTCAGCCACATCAACAGGATCGCCAGCAATGGCCCGAGAAACGCCCCGACCGTATCCAGCGCCTGGCGCAGGCCGAATGCCGCGCCGCGCAGCTCGGCGGGGGTGACATCGGCGATCAGCGCATCCCTAGGCGCGCCGCGGATGCCCTTGCCGACACGGTCGACGAAACGCGCCGCGGTCAGCCATTCCAGCCCGGGGGCAAGCGGGAACACCGGCTTGGTCACGGCGGCCAGGCCGTAGCCGATCACCGTCAGCAGCTTGCGCTTGGCCAGGCGGTCGCTGAGGGCGCCGGAGAACACCTTGGTGATCGCCGCCGTCGCCTCGGCGACGCCTTCGATCAGGCCCACGGCCAGCACCGAGGTGCCGAGCACGGTGACCATGTACAGCGGGAGCAGGGCGTGGATCATCTCGGAGGAGATGTCCATCAGCAACGAGACGAAGCCTAAAGCCCAGACGCTGCGGGGGATGGGGCTGTGGTTGGGCATGGTGCTCTCGAGGGTGGCGTCGAGTTCACTGTAGCCGAGCCATACGCAAGTCCTGTAGGAGCGGCCTTGTGCCGCGAAAGGGCTGCGGAGCAGCCCCGGGATTTCAGCGTTGATGCACAGATTGCCGGGGCCGCTTTGCGGCCCTTTCGAGGCACAAGGCCGCTCCTACAGGGGCCGCGTAAAGGCTCAAGCCAAAGGTCACGACTTGAAGCGTCCCACCAGCCCGTTCAGCTCATCCGACAACTGCGCCAACCTGCCGGAGTCGGCCTGGGCGGAGCTGGCCAGCCCCTCTACCAGCCGTGCCTCGTCGTAGATCTGCTGGATATGCCGGTTGATCTCCTCGGCCACGCTGTGCTGCTCCTCGGCGGCGGCGGAGATCTGCAGGTTCTGGTCGCGGATCTCGTTTACCGAGAGCTGGATGCCCTCGAAACTGTCCCGCGCGCTTTCGATCGACGACACGCTGGCGCGCGACAGGTCCAGGCAGCTTTCCATCTTCTGCGAGACCTCCTGGGTCTTGCCGCCGAGGGTGTTGAGCAACTGGTCGATCTCGCCGGTGGAGTCGGCGGTGCGCTTGGCCAGCGCCCGCACCTCGTCCGCCACCACGGCAAAACCACGGCCCTGGTCGCCGGCCCGGGCGGCCTCGATGGCGGCGTTGAGCGCCAGCAGGTTGGTCTGCTCGGCGATGGCGCGGATGGTGCCGAGGATCTGGTTGATACTGCGGCTGCCTTCCTCCAGCTCGACCATGGCCTGGGACGATTCGCTCAGGCGCCGACCCAGGCGATTGACGTTGTCGGTGGTCGCCTCGATCTGCTGCTTGCCCTCGGCCACCCGGCGGTGGCCGTGCTCGGCGGCGTCGGCGGCGCTGCTGCACGAGCGCGCCACTTCGTTGGCGGTGGCGACCATCTCGTTGAACGCGGTGGACACCAGCTCCACCGCCTCGCGCTGGCGCCCGGCGGCCTCGTTCATGTTGCCGGCCATCTCGCTATTGCTGCGCGAGGCTTCGTGCAGGTTGGTCGAGGCCGCGCCGATGCGCTGGATCAGCTGGCGGATGGCGGCGAGGAACTTGTTGAACCAGCCGGCCAGCTCGGCGGTTTCGTCCTTGCCCTGCACCTGCAGGTCGCGGCGCAGGTCGCCTTCACCCTCGGCGATCGACTGCAGGCCGATACTGACCTGGCCGATCGGCTTGACGATCACCCGCGAGAACGCCGCCGCCACCAGGGCGAAGACCAGGGCCAGCACCACCACGATCAACGCGGTGACATAGGTCATGCGTGTGGCCGCGGCCATCACCTCGTCGTACTCGATCAGGCCGACGAAGCGCCAGCCAAGGCCTGGCGAGGTCCACACGTTGGCCATGTAGCGCACGCCGTCGATAACCACGTCGGTGGAGCCCTGGGAAGTGGCCGCCAGTTGCGCGTAGGGTACGCCGAGGTCCTTGAGCTGCTTGAAACCGTGGCTGGCGTTGCGTGGGTCGACCAGCACGGTGCCGTCCTCGATCAGCATCACATAGCCGCTGTCGCCCAGCTTGATGCTCTTGACCAGCTCGGTGAGGTTCTTCAGCGACACGCTGACCACGAACACGCCCTTGGCCTTGCCGGCCTCGTCGAGCAGCGCCCGGGCGGTGCCGACCAGGGCCACGTCATCCTTGTCGTAGTAATAGGCGGCGGTGCGCACGGTCTTGTCCGGGCTGGCCATGGCGGCCTTGTACCAGGGGCGGGTGCGCGGGTCGTACTTGGCCAGTTGCGGGTCGTCCGGCCATTTGGCGTAGCTGCCGTCCTCGAGGCCGATGGACAGGATCGCCGCCGCCGGGTGGGTGGTGCCGTAGCGGGCGAAGGCGTCGATCACCCGCTGCGCGGCCTCGGGCATCGGCTGGTTGGCGGCGTCGGCGCCGGTGTAGTCCTTGAGCGAGGTAACCGAGGTGTATACAGGATCCTTGGCCATTTGATCGACGTTCTGCAGCGTGCCATCGAAGAACTGGCGCATGTTGCCGTCGATCTGGCGGATTTCCCGGGTGCTGCCGTCGAGGAACTGGTCGACCGCCTCGCTGCGGATGTTCAGCACCGAGATCCCGCCGACCAGGGCCACCGGGATGAAGGCCACCAGTACGAAGGCCAGGATCAGTTTGTTTTTTATTTTCATGGTGACGCCCATCCGTGAGAGTGAAGGGTGTACATGGCCGCTTCGATGGAGTGGTGGCCACTTGCTACCTTTTCTGTTTCGGCGGGCGGAATATAAACCTTTAGTAGATGTTTCGTGTACAGGAAAATTAGAAATTGTCCTGACTTTCAGGGCAAGTAGCAGGGCAAATAGGAGGAGATGCGTGGGAGCGGGCTTGCCCCTCGATGAGGCCAAGACAGTTGTTTCAAGCGGATTACTAAGACTTTCCCTATTTCACGTAGGACGTTTCCCAAGCATGCTTTTACGGCCTTTCAGCTGTTGTTCTGGCCAGTCGCGCTCCTTAGTCTTGTCCTGTCGTTGCCAATTCAACGACCGGGTGTGCAAGCCCGTACAGGTACAACGCGAAAGCGCTTTTGGGCCTTGCCGGCAGTCTGCGGTTCTGGCCCTCCAATGGCGGCTATGCGTGGGAGGCCCTTGGGCCTGCCGAGTTCCTGTACCCTCGGTCTTGCACACCTGCGTATAGCTGCCACCTATTCGAGTGCAAGCGGATTCAGGCAGTTTTCCCATGACGGTACAGGAGTGCTGAACCATGCTGAAAATCGTGCCCGACCCACCCCGCCCCTTGCCCCGGGAGGTTCGCCCATGACCCTCGATACGACCACCCGAACCTCCCGGCCCACCACGGCCAACGCCCATTTCGGCACTTGCCACGACGCCCATCCACCGATGTTCTCGGTGCATGCCGGCATTGATGGCGAGGATGCGCTGGTGTGCGCGGTAGCGGCCTTGCAGGCGGCCTACGAAACCAACGCGATGGCCCTGGAAAAAGCCAGCGAACCACTGCGCAGTTTGCTGGTGGCGACGGAGAACTCCCTGGAGAAAGGGCTGGCCTTGACGTCGGCTGTGCTGGATGGGATAGAGCGGGGTTGATCGGGTCGCTCAGGTACTTTCGGCGCCAAGGTTGTTGACTGTATGAGGGCCGCCAGGTGTCCGCCGCAATCCTTGCAGCGCCTATCAGATCGAGCGCCGCCCGCGCGGCGCATCGCGGATGAATCCGCTCCTACATCTGTTGCAACGTACCGAACCTGTCAGGCCATGGTTGCCAGCCTTGGTGCATGTCTTGAGACGAGTTGGGCGGCGGCAATGCCCGCCAAAAAATCGCGTCGAGCGCACAAGGCTAACAACCATGGCCTATCAGGCATGGTCACGTTACAACAAATAATGAAATGGCTACCCCCGCCCCACCCTGTGTCAGCCCTCTAAGCTTTCACAGGGTGCCTATCGGAGTGCAACGCCATGAACACTGTCGCCATCATCGCCATCGACCTGGGAAAGTTGAGCTTCCATGTACACGCTCAGGATGATCGGGGTCATGAGCTCTATCACCGCAGGTTCAACCGTGAGTCACTCATCCGCCACCTTGCCAATCTTGCGCCCTGCACGGTGGCGATGGAGGCCTGTGGTGGCTCTCATTTCATGGCGCGAGAGGTGACGAGACAGGGTCATACGCCCAAACTTATTCCCGCACAGTTCGTTCGCCCCTACGTGAAAAGCAACAAGAATGACTTTGCCGATGCTGCCGCTATCGGTGAGGCGGCAACCCGCGATCAGATGCGCTTCGTGCCTCCCAAAACCGAGGCCCAGCAGGCGCTGGCGATGCTCAATTCACTGCGCGACAGCTTCATCAGAGACCGTACTGCCACCATGAACCGCATCCACGCTTATTTGCTCGAGGTGGGGGTCAGTTTGGCACCCACCTTCAAGGCGGTCCGGGAGCTCCCCATTCTGCTGGACGACAGTACCTTCTCACCGTTGATCAAGAAGCTGTTGCTGGACCTACATGCCCACTTCCGCTATCTCGATGATCGGATCAAGGCTCTGGACAAGGAAGTGCATAGCCAGGCCGTTAGCGATGATCTTGCTTCCCGTTTGATGTCGATACCTTGTATTGGCCCGATCACCGCTACCGCCCTGGCTGCGGAATTGGGTGATGGTAAGCAGTTCCGCTGTGGGCGAAATTATTCAGCCTCCATAGGCCTGGTTCCCAGGCAGCACACGACAGGCGGCAAACCTTGCCTGGGGCGAATCAGCAAGCGGGGCGACGGCAATCAGCGACGACTGCTGATCCAGTGCGCGAGGGTCTATCTGATTGGGCTGGAGCGCAAAACCGGCAAGCTGGCGGACTGGGTACGTGGCTTGCTACGTGTTCACCACCCCAACCTGGTGGTGTGCGCTATCGCCAACAAACTGGCCCGAATCGCCTGGGCCATCACGGCACACCACAGCGAATTTGATGCAGGGTCAAGCGCCATGAACGCTTGACCCTGCAGACACACGAGTAACAACCCACCTGGTTTTGCGATGCTGCACACAGATGACGTGAACGGTATACCGGCCTGGCGATCAACCTGAGCTCCTACTCGGCTTCAGAAGCCGAACAAATATCTAGGCTCGTCGGGCGCGATTTTCATCGAGGCGCGGGACCAACCTCCCACACGACGCCGTATAGATTGACGCAAACCAAACTCACGCACAACTCAGTACAGTATTGCAGAAATGGGGGTAACCATAGATGTAGGAGCGGCCTTGTGCCGCGATGCGCCGCGCGGGCGGCGCTCGATCTGATAGGCGCTGCCAGTCTCCCGCCGAACACCCCGACAAGTCTCAGCAATCGAGCATCTTGTGATAGGTCACGAAGTCCTGCTCGGCCACATACCCCAGCGATTCATACAGTGCCTGGGCGGCAAGGTTGCTCCGGGCGGTGTCCAGGCTCAACCGCTGCGCGCCCTCGGCCTGGAAAATCTCGGTCAGTTGCTGCATCAGGTAACGGGCATGACCACCCCTGCGGGCGTGCGGAGCAACGAACAGGTCATACAGCCAGTAGAAGCGCTTCATCGCCAGCGAGCAGGTGGCCGGGTACAACTGGGCAAAAGCGATGGCCTGGCCGTCGGCGTCCAGCAGCAGGTAGATGCGCGAGTTGCCGGTTTCGAGGTTGGCCTTGAGGAATGTGCGGGAAGCGGGGAGGTCATCCGCTTCCTGGTAGAACATCCGGTACTGGTTGAAGAGGTCCGCGGCGGCGTCCAGGTGGTGCAGATCACAGGCAATGACGTTCATGTCGGGGCTCGCTATCAGGCTGTCCAGCGCCCTTGCTATGTGGGGCGATCCTGCAGGATTTCATGAAACACATCCGGTCGTACAGATGCGATATGCAGTAGCGTACGTGCAGCTCCCGAAGGCGTGCGCCGGCCTTGTTCCCACTCTTGCAACGTACGTACGGAGACGCCGAGCAGCTCGGCGAACTTCAGCTGGGACAAGCCGGTCTTGCTGCGGGCCTCTGCGGCTTCGGTCACCTCGACCTGGTGTACAGCGCCAAATCGTCCGGCTTTGACATCGCGAATGGACTGAAGCAGCTCCTCTGCGATATTGCGCTTGGCATCGCGCTGCATCAGTTCTTTTTCAGTCAGGGGCATGGTTCAGTTCCTTCACGATCTGGCGCAGTACATGCGCGGGTATGCTCTCGGTGGCGCTCTTGCCGTAGATAAGCAGTGCTACCAGAACACCATTGTCTAGCTGGGCGGTGTAGATGACCCTCACGGCGCCGCGCTTGCCTTGGCCTTCGATGCGCCAGCGTACCTTGCGGCAGCCACCGGAGCCGGGGATGACTGCGCCGCCATCAGGGTTGTTGGCCAAGTGGTGCATGAACGCGCCATGTTCGTCAGCGGTCCAGTAGTCGGGCCACAGCTTCGAAAACAGTGGCGCTTCGATGATCGTCAGCATACCGCATCCTTACGTCTTTGACGTAGGGATTCTGCTGTGTGGCGCCAAGCTGGAAAAGCAGGTCTTTGTCACGAGGGGTTGCCGGCCAATACTGTGGCTTGCTGGCGGCCATTCCGGCCATTAGCATCCGTTTTCCTCACTCACGGCCCTGCGCAAACCATGGCCGGCTCCAGGATCAAGGACGAATGTTGCCGTTGCTTTCCCGTTTCCTGCTGCACGCACTGGCCTGTGTGGCGTTTCCCTTCCTCTTGAGGCTGGGCTTCGATCTGTACCGGCAGTATATCGGCCCGCCGATGGCGCGAGGCGTCAGCGTTGGCTTGGCAACGATGATGGTGTTCTACGCTTTCGTGCTCTTCAACCTGCTGATGGTGGCAATTCCAAGAACGTCAATCCGCTACGCGCTGGCGTTGTTGCTGATGCTGTTGGTACTGGCATTCTTCAATACCTTGCACCCGTTGCGGGCGCTGGGCTTCGCGCTGCTATGCGGTGGTTTGTGCGGGGCGGCGATCAGCATGACGCCCGTGGTGACATCGCTGTTGAACAAGTGCCGTAGGTAAGGCCCAAGCGCGGGGGATCAGCAGGCCAGCACGCGTCGCTCTTCAAGCCATCGTTCGAAGCAGGTGAAGGTCTCGACCGCTGCCTTTACCGTCCGGGCCTGGGCGGCAGGCTCCGGATCTGCGCCAGCCAGTCGATCGAGGAAGCTGCGCCAGCGTGCGCCGGTATGCGCGCCGTAGACGTCGAGAAACGCACCGCCGCTGTCGGCGTCGATGTCCAGGCGTTCAGCCATGGCTCGCTTGAGTACCTGGCCGCCCAGGGTGGAGCCTTCCAGTACATACATCACACCGAGTGCGCAGGCTTCATCGTCAATACGGGGCAGGGTGTGGCACAAGGGCAGCGATTCGACATCGATAGCCAGGGCGTCCAGATCGCGGGACAGGGCGGGTGTCTTGTTGCGCTCAGAAGTCTGGTACTCGGCCAGCAAGGTATCGAGCGGCGCATGGAAACCGTGGTAAGCCGCAAGCAGGCGCGCATAGGCCGCCCGGTCGAAGCCTTCGCTGAAAAACGGCAGGCGCGCCTCCAGCCCTTCGTGGCAGGCGCGGGTACCTTCGCGCAAGGCAAGCAACAGCGGGCTGACGGTAGCGGACATGGCGCAGGCTCTGAACATGACGCATCCGATACTGCCAGATCCCGTGGCACAACCACTACTGTCGATTTTCCGCACCTGGTTTCTGATCTGTGGAATCATTGCGCCGCCTCTGGAGTGGGGCGTTCTCGGCTATTACAGGAATGCAGGAAGATGCGCGCAACAACAAGGAACTGGCTGGCCCTGGGGCTGGCGTTGCTACCCGGCCTGGTCGGCGCGGCGGAGCCAGAGCCGGTACCGGTGTACCGGGAGATCAAGGACTGGGTGGTGGGCTGCGACAACACGCGCTTCTGCACCGCGGTGCTGGCCGATCATCCGGAGAAGATGCGGGTGGGCATGCTGGTGCAGCGCGAGGCGGGCGCCTGGGGCAACCTGCACCTGACCCTGGTGGGCAGCACCGACTGGTCGGGCGAGCCCCTGCTCGACGGCCAGCTGCTGGTCGCCCCCTGGCGCATGACCCGTGGCGTCGAGACCACCCTGGAACTGGAAGGCGCCGATGCCTACGCCGTGTTGCGGCAATTGCGCAATGGCCAGCGCCTGGTGGACGACACCCGGCCAGGGGAGCGCGTGAGTTCGCTGCAAGGCCTGAGCGCCGCCTTGCTGCTGATGGATGCGGTGCAGGGCCGGGTCGGCCACTACAGCGCGCTGGTGCGACCCGGTGACAGCGTCGCCGACGCCCAGTTGCCCATCCCGGCCAAGCCCCGGGGGCCGGCCTTTGTTGCAGCCACGCCCCTTAGCGAGCAGGAACTGGCGGGCATCAACCCGGTAGTGATGGCCAAGGCGGCCGCCGAAGACCAGTTGAAGAACGAATTCGATGAGGCCCCCAAGCTTGAGCTGCATGCCCTGGACGACCAGCACGCCCTGGCGCTGCTCAGCTACAACTGCAACGACTTCCATTGCCTCTACGCGTTGTACAAGGTGTCGCGTGAGGCGCCTTATGCCCTTGGACCGCTGGAGTTCGAGGCGCCGTCCAGCCCGGTGCTGATCAGCCGGATGCGCGACGCCATCGAGTTCTACCCCAAAAAGGGCGAGCTCTACAGCTATGCCAAGGACGACTATCCCGGCAGTTGCGGGGTCGAGGAAAGCTGGCGCTACGACGGCCAGCGCATGCGCCTGGTCAGGTTGGCGCGGATGGACCGCTGTGCCGAGCTGGGCCCGGACAGTTGGCCGGTACTATGGCGCAGCGAAGGCTGAAAACGTGAAAGGGACGTCAGGGGCAACACCATGCAATGGATGAAACACCACCGTGCGGCACTGCTGCTGGCGCTCATGGCGCTCATGGCGCCACTGGCCGCGCAGGCCGAAAGCGCCCAGACAGCACTCGAAGCGGTACCGCTGTACCGGCAGGTCAAGGACTGGGCGGTAGGCTGTGACAACACCCGCGCCTGTACCGCGTTACTGGCGATCGACGACGAGCTGATGAGCGGCCTGAAGACCATCGTCCGACGCGAGGCGGGGCCGCGGGGCAAGCTCGAGCTGACGCTGCGTGTCGGGCCGGCGTTTGCCGACCAGGTGTTACTCGATGGCCAGGAACTGTTGGCCCAATGGCGGCGGATCGAACGTGAGTACGATTTCGACCTGCAGCTCGAAGGTGATGCGGCACTGGCGCTGATCCGTCAGATACGCAATGGCAACCGTCTGAGTTCGTTGACCGAGGATGGCGAGCTGGTCGCGTCGTTGCAGGGGATCAGTGGCGCGTTGTTGGCCATCGATGCGGTTCAGGGGCGGGTAGGGCATGTCGATGCGTTGGTGCGGGTGGGTGACGCCCCGGCTGCCGAAGTGCCTGACGCTCCTGCTGCGGCGGCGTTGCCACGGTTCGTCGCCGCGCCGGGCATGAACGACGAGCAGGCCCATGAGATCGGCAGGGCGGTGAAGCGCCAGGCGAAGGTCGAAGGCGATGTAGAGGGCATGAGCAACAGTCATTACGAGGTTCACCCGCTGGACGATGCCAATGTCCTGGTCATCCTCAACGTGGGGTGCAGTGGCGAGTTCTGCGCCAATTACCTGTATCGGGTGTCTCGTGCCGCGCCCTACCAGATCAGTGAAATGGCCTTCGAGGCGCCGACGCCGTTACTGGCTCCGCGCCTGAGTGGCTACGCGGCGTTCGATGCGCGAAGCGGTCAACTGTATGTTGCGGACAAGAGCCAGCTCGAGCGAGGCTGCGGGCTGATCCAGCAGTGGCGCTACGATGGTGAGCGCATGCGCCTGGAGCGCGTGGCCCGGCTGGATCGCTGTGGGTACGTGAAACCGGAGTTCTGGCCGGTGCTATGGCGCCTTGGTTGACACGTTCCCTGTAGGAGCGGCCTTGTGTCGCGAAAGGGGCGCGAAGCGCCCCCAGATCTGCGTATCAAGCTGATATTGCCGGGGCCGCTATGCGGCCCTTTCGCGACACAAGGCCGCTCCTACAGAGGGCGTGTGCATGGCCTGAATCTTGGCTCAGAACGCCAGCTTGTAGCCGATCAGCAACAGCATGGTCGCCAGGCAAGGTCGCAGCACGCGGTCGGAGATGCGTCCGGTCAGGTGACTGCCCAGGTAGATCCCCGGCAGCGAACCCAGCAGCAGGTAGCCCAACAGCGACCAGTCCATGTTGCCCATGCCGGCATGACCCAGGCCGGCCACCAGGGTCAATGGCACGGCGTGAGCGATCTCGGTGCCGACCAGGCGCCGGGTGACCAGGAACGGGTACAGCAGGAACAGTGCCACGGTCCCCAGCGCGCCGGCGCCGATGGAGGTGAGGGTGACCATCACGCCCAGCACCACGCCGGTGATCACGGTGAGGATGTTCAGGGTGCGGTCGCTGAGGTGGTAGTGATCGCCGGCATGCTTGCTGGCGAAGGCCTGCAGGCGCGACTTGAACAGGATTGCCAGGGCGGTGAGGATCAGCACCACCGCCAGGCCTTGCTTGATGATGGCGTTGAGCGCGGAGGTGTCGGCGTGCAGGGTGCTGAGGAACCACAGGGTCAGCGCGGCGGCCGGGACGCTGCCCAGGCTCAGCCAGCCGGTGATCTTCCAGTCGATGTTCTTGTTGCGGCCATGCACCCAGACGCCACTGGCCTTGGTGATGGCGGCGTAGAGCAGGTCGGTGCCCACGGCGGTGGCCGGGTTGATGCCGAACCACAGCAGGATCGGGGTCATCAGCGAACCGCCGCCGACGCCGGTCATGCCGACGATGAAGCCCACAACCAGGCCCGCAATGGTGAAACCGAAAGAACCTACATCCATACGCTACTCGACGCCCAGCTTGCCCGTGATCGGATGGATGCCAGCATATAGATTTTTTTATAGCCAAATAGACTTGTTGGTTATTAGGTTATAACCGATGACCGAAACAAGCGCGAGCGTGCTTCCCAATGGTGCCCGAGTGGTCGATGTCGCCAGCGTGAAGCAAGCTCGTAGGCCAAGTGTGCAATGCGGCGTTGATTCACGTGAGGTGGTTAGGAGGCTCCCCGAGTGTCGAAGATGACATGGGGGCCGGAAGTGCTTTCTTCCATACCATTGACAGACCACACGGAATGTCCATGGCCGAAGTGATTCCCTGCTAGCAGGAAAGTTTTTGGGATAACGACTCTCCATTCCTTGCCTACATCGCTACTCGTAACGATGTGCTCGAATTCGAATAATGTTTGAGGGACTTCGGATTCGTTTACCTCTTCGTGATTGCCACTGCCAATTTGAACCTGTCGGAGCTTTAACTGATCACCCACCTTTATGCCTGGGTATGGAGGTGCGATAAATTCGACCTCATGTTCCATGATGAAGGCTACGGTGAATCTTCCGTTTTCCGGCATTGGGCTGTATCGCCCTTCTGGCAAAGTTTTCTTGCTGGTGTCAGCTTTTGACATGATTCTTCTCCTGGGATTTTCAGAACAATCTAAATACAAAAACCTTCATCTTCACTCGGGAGGCTTCTATTGACCGTTCTGCTCTTGTTGTTTCTTATGATCGCCAGGCGATAGTCGCTTAATTGTACCAAGCTGTAACCTGATAAAATTACCAGGTAGGGTAGCGACGGATCTGACTAACACCATATGTATTACAATCGGTTCAACACATCTTCGGTCGGGGCCTGATGGCGCCATTCGGTCGAGGCACCATCACTTGCATCATTCGTGTTGAACTTTCATCGGGTTGTCGACGACAGGGGGATTTCAGAGGAACTGCACTAACGATCAGTCATCACCACCATCACCTGCGCATCGCCGCCATCCTCGCTCTCCGACAGGTAGATATGCCCCACCTGGCTGTCGAAATACGCCGTCTCCCGCGGGCCGATGCTGACTGCCTCGCCGGTCTCGAACTCGATGCGCACGCGCCCGCTGATGACCATGGCGAACTCCTGGCCGGGGTGGCGGATAAAATCGTCGAACTGGCCGCGTTCACGGGCGATGATGCGGGCATAGGCCGGGGTCATGCGCCGCTCGGGGAAGGCGCCGGCAATCGGGTAGTAGTCGTAGGTGCCGGTGGAATAGCCCGCCACCGTCGCCAGCGAATCGACCACCACGGTGGCCGGCTGCGGTTCGCCCACCGGCCCGCTGGCGCGGAACAGCTGGGCGATGTCCAGGTTCAGGGCGCGGGCGGCGGCGGCCAGTTTTTCGTAGCTCACCGAGACCTGCGCCAGCTCCATTTTCGACAAGGTGGACAGCGGCACGCCGCTGAGCGCCGACAGCTGCTTGAGCGTCATCTGCCGGGCCTTGCGCACCTGGCGCAGGCGCGCGCCGACTTCACTGCGATCGAGCGGGGTGCGGGTGGTGGGGGCGTCGGGCATCGGGGCTCTCGGGCTATGCTGTGGTCGGGCATCTTACCTTGGTGCCTTGCGTATTTCTAAATTCTCATATATTAGAATTCTCACAAATGATAATTAGCGCCGCAGGAGCGTGCATGGGACAGGTCCACGATATTCTGATCATTGGCGCCGGCATCGCTGGCGCTTCCCTGGGTTACCGACTGGCCGGCCAGCGCCAGGTGCTGCTGCTCGAACGCGAGACGCAGCCGGGCTATCACGCCACCGGGCGCTCGGCGGCGATGTTCATGGAGGCCTACGGCACCCCGCAGATCCAGGCCCTGACCCGCGCCAGCCGGGCGTTCTACGAGCAGCCGCCTGCGGGCTTCTGCGAACACCCGCTGCTCGAACCCCGTGGCTGCCTGTATGTCGCCAGCCATGAGCAGCACGACCTGCTGGAAAGCACCTACGCCCAGAACCTGGCCAATGGCACCGCCGTCAGCCTGCTCGACAGCGCGGCGGCGCTCGAGCTGGTGCCGAGCCTGCGCGGCGAGCTGCTGGCCGGCGCCGTGCACGAGACCGGGGCGATGGACCTCGATGTGCACGCCCTGCACCAGGGCTTCCTGCGCGGCCTGCGCCAGGCCGGTGGCGAGCTGCGCTGCAATGCCGAGCTGGTGCAGGCGTACTATCTGGATGACCTGTGGCATGTCGAGCTGGCCGACGGCAGTCGCCTGCGGGCGCGGCTGCTGGTCAATGCCGCCGGCGCCTGGGCCGATCGGGTGGCCGAGCAGTGCGGGGTCGGCAAGGTCGGTCTGCAGCCGTGCCGGCGCAGCGCGTTCACCTTCCCCGGCCCGGCGCAGCACGACTTCGCCCGCTGGCCGGCGGTGATTGGCGTCGACGAGAGCTTCTACTTCAAGCCCGATGCTGGCCAGTTGCTGGGCTCGCCCGCCAACGCCGACCCGGTCGAACCCCAGGACGCCGCGCCCGAAGAGCTGGACCTGGCGCTGGGGATCTACAACATCGAGGCGATGACCACCCTCGAGATCCGCCGGCCCAGCCACAGCTGGGCGGGGCTGCGTTCGTTCGTCGCCGATGGCGACCTGGTGATCGGCTTCGACCCGGTTTCACCCGCGTTCTTCTGGCTGGCGGCCCAGGGCGGCTATGGTATCCAGTCCGCCGCCGGGGCCTCGCGCCTGGCAGCCGACCTGTTGCTGGGCCTGCCGCTGTGCGCCAGCCTTGACAGCCAAGGGGTCGAGCCAGCACGGCTGTCCCCGGCCCGTTTCATCCAACCCTGAATGGAGCATCCCATGAGCAATGAAATCCAGCGTTTCCCCAGCAGCCTGCCGTTTCCCTTCTCCCGTGCGGTGAAGGCCGGGGGCTTTCTGTTCCTGTCTGGGCAGGTGCCGATGAGCCCGGGCGGTGAGGTGGTGCGTGGCGATATCCAGGCACAGACCCGAGCAGCCTGTGAGCGCATCGCCGAGAGCCTGGCGGCGTGCGGTGCGCGCTTCGACCAGGTGGTGAAGTGCACCGTGTGGCTGTCGGACATGAGCCATTTCGCCGGTTTCAACGAGGTCTACAAGGAATTCTTCGGCGCGGCGCTGCCGGTGCGTTCGACGGTGGCCTCGGCACTGGCGCTGGGGGTGGATGTGGAGATCGAGGTGCAGGCCTACATCGGTCAGGACAACTGACACTGTGGGAGCGGGCTTGTCCCGCGATACAGCCATCGCGGGGCAAGCCCGCTCCCACAACAACCCCTGCAACGACCCGACACAACAATAAAAACCAGAGGTGCACATGCAAGAGCAGCTGAAGATCGCCGGCGCATTCGTCGGCGTGATCGTGGGGGCGGGCTTTGCGTCCGGGCGGGAACTGCTGTTGTTCTTCGTCGATTTCGGCGTCTGGGGACTGGTCGGCGCGCTGGTCAGCGCCGCGCTGTTCACGTTTCTCGGCATGGCCCTGGCGGGGCTGGGCAACCGCCTGAAGGCCACCTCGCACAAGGAGGTGATCCAGGCCATCTGCGGTCGCCACCTGGGCGTGCTGGTCGACTGGCTCATTACCTTCTTCATGTTCGGCGTGACCGTGGTCATGCTCGCCGGTGGCGGTGCACTGCTTGAACAGCAGTTCGGCATTCCGGCGCTGGCCGGCAGCGTGCTGGTTACCGTGCTGGTGGTGGCCATCGTCTGCCTGGATGTGCAGAAGGTGATGGTGGCCATCGGCGCGATCACCCCGTTGCTGATCCTGGTGGCCTCGGCCATCGCACTGTATGCGGTGTGTACCCGCAGCTTAAGTTTCGTGGCGCTCGACCAGGTGGCCAGCCAGCAGAAGGCGGGCACCCATCACTGGTTGCTTGGGGCGTTCCTGTATGTCTCCTACAACATCGTTGCCGGCGCGCCGATCCTGGCGATCCTCGGCGGCTCGGCACGCAATGGACGGGTTGCCGTGGTCGGCGGCCTGCTGGGCGGCGCGGCGCTGGGCGGGCTGATGCTGGTGATGAGCGCGGGGCTGCTGTCGCGCCTGGACAGCGTGGCCGCGCTGCCGATGCCGATGCTGTCGATTGCCAGCGAGGTGTCGCCGCTGCTCGGGCTGGTGATGTGCCTGATCATCTTCGGGATGATCGTCAACACGGCGGTGGGGACGCTGTTCTCGTTCCTGTCGCGATTGCTGCCGGCGGGCACGGTGAAGTTTCGCTGGGGGGCGGTGGTGGCCGGTGGGGTGGGGTTCGTCTGCAGCCTGGTGGGGTTCATCAGCCTGGTAGGACAGGTGTATCCGCTGTTCGGCTACCTGGGGTTCGTGCTGATGACGGCGGTGCTGGTGGGGTGGTTGCGGCGGGGCAGGGGGGCGAAGGTGGTGGTGGCCTGAGGCAAGCCCGCTCCCGCAGTGCATGCGGGAGCGGGCGGCAGGTCAGATGCGGAAGCTGCCGACCAGTTGCTTCAGGCGCCCGGCCTGCTGGCTCAGGGCGTCACAGTGGCGCAGGGTTTCGTTGAGGTTCTCCACCCCTTGCTGGTTCAGCGCGTTGATCTGGGTGATGTCCAGGTTCAGGCTCTCGACCACGGCGGTCTGCTCTTCGGTGGCGGTGGCCACCGACTGGTTCATGCCGTCGATCTCGCCGATGCGCTGGGTGACGCTGGCCAGGCGCTCGCCGGCCTCGTTGGCCACCTGCACGGTCTCTTCGCTGGAGACCTGGCTGGTGTTCATGGTGTGCACTGCCTCGCGCGAGCCGACCTGCAGGCTGGTGATCATGCGGTGGATCTCTTCGGCCGACTCCTGGGTGCGGTGGGCCAGGTTGCGCACTTCGTCGGCGACCACGGCGAAGCCACGGCCGGCTTCACCGGCACGGGCGGCCTCGATGGCGGCGTTGAGCGCCAGCAGGTTGGTCTGCTGAGAGATGCCCTTGATCACGTCGAGGATCTTGCCGATCTCGTCGGTGCTGGCGTTGAGGGTCTCGATCTGCTCGCAGGACTCGCTGATGCGCTCGGACAGGGCGGTCATGGCGCTGATGGCCTCTTCGACCACCTGGCGGCCACCGTTGGCCTGCTCGCTGGCGCCGCTGGCATGCTGCGAGGCATCGGCGGCGTTGCGGGCGATCTCCTGGGTGGCGGCGCCCAATTCGTTGATGGCGGCGGCGACGCTGTTGGTGCGCATGCTCTGCTCTTCGGAGCCGGAGAGCGAGGCGTTGGAGGCGCCAACGACTTTTTCCGACAGGTCATGCACCAGGCGGGTGGCCGACGACACTTCGCTGATCGAGGCGTGGATACGCTCGACGAAGCGGTTGAACGAGGTGGCCAGCTCGCCGAACTCGTCCTTCTGCTGCACGGCCAGGCGGCGGGTCAGGTCGCCTTCGCCTTCGGCGATGTCCTGCATGGCGCGGCCCATGGTGGTCAGCGGGCTCATCAGCACCGGGATCAGCAGGCCCAGCAGGCCGGCGATGACGGCCACGGCAATGAGCATGGCGATGATGGCCGAGGTGCGGAACTGGCTCAGCGGGGCGTAGGCTTTTTCTTTGTCGATCGACAGGCCGATGTACCACTGCGCCGACGGCAGGCCGTCGACCGGGGCGAAGGAGATGATGCGCTCCTTGCCATCGAGGCTCACTTCCTGGATGCCGGTTTCCACGCGCAGCGGCGAGCCCGGGTAGATGTCCTTGAGGTTCTTCATCACCCGGTCCTTGTCCGGGCTGACGATCACCTGGCCATTGCGGTCGACCAGGAAGGCGTGGCCGATACCGCCGAAGTCGACGGCGTTGATGATGTCGACCAGGGTGTTCAGGCTCAGGTCACCGCCGACCACACCGATCAGCTCGCCGCTACCCTTGGCCTTGACCGGCATGGCGATGGTCACCACCAGGCCACCTACCGCCGCCATGTAGGGCGGGGTCAGCATGGTCTGGTTGGCGGCCACGGCCTGGGTGTACCAGGGACGCTGGCGCGGGTCATAGCCATCGGGCATCTTGGCGTCGGGGCGCTGGGTGAACAGACCGGTGTTCTGGCCGAAGTAGGTGAACTGGAAGTTGCTGGTGTACGACGGCTGGTCGACCAGGCCCGGCACGTTGCTGCCGGCACCTTGCTGGGCGATGTCCTGGGCCAGGTTCTCCAGCACCAGGATGCGTCCGCTCATCCAGTTCTGCACGCTGCTGGCGGTCTGCGCGCCGGCCTGGCGCACCGAGGATTCGATGTTCTGGCGGATGGTGTTGCGTTGCAGGTAGTCGTTGTAGAGGGTGAACAGCGCAAAGGCCAGTACGACGACGGCGCAGGCACTGAGCAGGATCTTGTGGCGGAATTTCAGGTTCATGTTTCGAGACCTTGAGCCAGTGAAAGGAGGGCGCCGCGTGCTTGTGGCACGAATGGCGGAGCCTGTTGCAACGCTATCGGCCGAATCTGAAAAATGTTGAAAGACTAAATGTCGCAGTGCTTGGCGCAATTGCCCTAACAGGGTGACAAATCATTTCGAAGCCAACAGGCTCACCAAGGCCCTCGCCGCTTGGCCGAGGGGTTGCTGCTTGAGCCAGAAGGCATTCACCGGCAGTTGCAGTTCGTTGCGGGTGTTGTGGAATTCCAGGCGCACCAGGCGCCCGGCGTCGATCAGCGGCGCGACCCGCGACAGTGGCAGGTCGCCCCAGCCCAGGCCCGCCTCGACCATCTGCACGGCAAGATCCAGGCTGTCGGTGCGCCAGTGCGAGGTGCCGATCAGCGAGCGCGGGTCGGACAGCGGCAGGTCACGGCTGCGCACCAGGATCTGGCGCAGGTTGACCAGGTCTTCAAGGTGGCGGATACGCCCTTCGCGCAGGGCAGGATGCTGCGGCGACAGCGTGGCCACCAGCGATTCCATGGCAATGTGCTGGAAGCTGCGCCGCGGGTCCACCTGCAACCCGGCGAAGGCCAGGCACAGGCCGGCGCGACCGCTGTCGAGCAACTGCAGGGCCTCCTCCTGGGGCGCGGCGAGCAGTTCGATGTCCAGCAGCGGGTAGCGCTCGCCAAGGCGGGTAATGGCGTCGAGCAACGGGCGCTGGTCGATGTCCGGGACCACGGCGATGGCCAGGCTGCTTTCCAGCCCGCGCGACAGCTCCAGCGCGTGCACTTCCAGCAGCCCGAGCTGTTCGGCGATCAGCCGGGCATGGGGTTCCAGGGCCTGGGCCTGGGCAGTCGGGCGCGCCTCGCGCGAGCCGCGCTCGAACAACGGGTAGCCGAGTTCCGCTTCGAGGTTGCCGATGGCCATGCTCACCGCCGAGGGCACCCGCCCGAGTGCCCGAGCGGCGGCGGAAAACGAGCCGCGGTCGAGCACGGCGAGAAACAGCAGGATGGTGTCGCTGGAAAAGTTCATGGCAGTCTCCTTTCAGTAAATCTGAAAGCTGCCGACTTTTTCTGTCAAGTGTGTTGATGCATCCTGCGCGCCTTCGTCATCCCCGCAGCAAGGTAATCCCGTGCAAGGACTCAAACGCAAACTGGTCTACGTGACTTTCTATGAACTGATCGGCCTGTGCATGTCGACCCTGGGCCTGGCCTACCTGTCCGACACCCAGGCCTCGCACACCGGCCCCCTGGCAGTGATGATCACCACCATTGCCATGGTCTGGAACCTCATCTACAACACCTTGTTCGAGCGTTGGGAGAGCCGCCAGGCCAAGCGCGGCCGCAGCCTGGGCCGGCGGGTGGCGCATGCCATCGGCTTCCAGCTGACCCTGGTGGTGTACCTGATCCCGCTGATCGCCTGGTGGCTGGACATGACCCTGCTGGAAGCACTGTTGGTGGACCTGGCGTTCATCATCCTGGTGCCGTGCTACACGTTCGTCTACAACTGGGCGTTCGACCGGATCTTTGGGCTGCCGACCTCGGCAATGGCGCCAGCCTGAGCTTTCTGTAGGAGCGTGTTGGCTTCGGATCAGGGCGCTCGATAACCCAGTAAACTGTCCTCCACCTGCCCCGACAGGTAGTATACCCCGGCCATGGCCCCGCTCTGGCGGTTCTCCATCAGCTCCTGCCATTCCTGGTTCAGCGCCACATTGAGGATCACCCGCAACTGCTCGACCATCTGCGGCTGCTCGCGGTCATGGGTGATGATGCCGTAGCCGGTTGCCGCCACCGAGATCAACGCCCCCGCCGCCTTGCCCACCGCCGCCGCGATCGCGCTGGCGGCGCCGCGCGGGGCCAGGGTGGCGCCGAGTTTCTCGCTGGCCTGGGTGGCCACCGACGACAGCCCCGCCTCGGTCTGCCCAGGGCCCTTCGCGGCCTGCTGGTGCAGGTGCTGGCGCAGCGACTGCCAGGCCGGTTGCTGGTCCAGCGACTTGGCCCGCAGCAACTGGTAGAGCGAGGCGTTGCGTGCGTCCGGCGGCCCCAGGGCGATGATCGGGATGCGGTTCAGGCGCCGGCTGAACTGCTCGGGCGGCGCGTTGTAACGCTGGATGATCGCCGGCAGTTGCTGGCCAAGCAGTTGCAGGTACAGCTCGCTGGCACGGTCGCGGATGCCCTCGGGGTTGATCTGCTCGGCCACCGGGTCGATCACCCGTTCGCGGTATTGCGCCTGCAGGTACAAGCCCAGGCGCTTTTCCGGCGGCTCGTTGCCGTTGCCGCTGTTCATCGTGTACCAGGCCACCTTGAGCGTGAGCCATTGTTGGGTCCAGTAGCCGGTGAACCAGGGGATGAAGTCGTTCTCGGTGCGTTGCTGCACCTGCTCCTTCCACACGCGCATGGAGCGTCGGGCATAGTCGTTGGCCGAGCCTGCGGCAGCGACCGAGGCCTCGATGATGTCCTGGTCGATGCGTTGCCAGACGGCGGGGGGCAGGTTCTGCGGTGGCGGCGGGGCCGGGGGGCGTTTGCCGGCGCAGCCGGCGAGGGCCAGCAGAAGGCAGAGCGCAAACATCACGAGGATTGATTTCACGCGGATTGCCCCCTTGGCGAGAGGCTGGGTGGTTATCCGAAGTATAGGTTTGTCTTGGCAGCCTCATCGCGGGGCAAGCCCGCTCCCACAGAGACCACCACGCAGTACCTGTGGGAGCGGGCTTGCCCCGCGATGGGCCGCAAAGCGGCCCCCTTTGCAGGCGTGAATGACATGCTCACCCCTCCAGCTTCAAGTGCAGCAATGGATACGGATCGCCTTGGCCATCCACCTCGGAACGGCCCACCTGAACGAACCCCTGTTTCAGGTAGAACCCCACTGCTTGCGGGTTCTGTTCATTGACGTCCACCTCACGCACGCCCAGTTCCTCGACCACGCCGGCCAGCAGCGCCTTGCCGATGCCCTGGCCACGGCAGGCGGGGTCGATGAAGAGCATTTCCAGCTTGCCGTCATGCACCCCGGCAAACCCTTGGATATGGCCTTCACTGTCCCGCCAGGCGCGCAGTTCGACAAACCCCAGGTACTGCTCGCGCACCAGCGGGCGCAGACGCTCGATATAGCCATCGGGAAGAAAGTCATGGGTCGCCCGTACCGAGGCCTCCCACAGATCGGCCAGCCGA
The DNA here is from genome assembly GCF_057284075.1 of Pseudomonas sp. TE31087. NCBI lineage: Bacteria > Pseudomonadati > Pseudomonadota > Gammaproteobacteria > Pseudomonadales > Pseudomonadaceae > Pseudomonas > Pseudomonas sp. TE31087. The sequence continues at coordinate 2,327,406 of NZ_JBXVNN010000001.1, read as the reverse complement.
TCGAAATGTTCCGCGCCCACTGGCGCGATAGCGTGCTTCATATTGGCCTCCAAGACCCTGTGATGAATCGGCGGTCATGGTACGGCGCTCCCTGGGGCTGCGCTATGCTCGGCCTTTCATCTCTCGCACTGGAGCGTCGCATGCCCGCTGAACCGATCCCCCAGGCCGAGGCCCTGTTGCTGGTGGACGTGCAATGCGCGTTCATGGAAGGGCCCGACGCCGTTCCCGCTCATCTCGCCCTGCAGACGAGCATCGCCCGCTTGCTGGCACGTGCGCGGCAGGCCGGCGTGCCGGTGATCTTCCTGCAGAACGACGGCGCCCCCGATACCCCGGACGCCCCGCACACGGCCGGCTGGCAATTGTATTTCCCGGCGGCCCGTGGCGAGCACGTGCTGTTCAAGACCGAGGACGATGGCTTTGTCGAGACCGGGTTGCAGGCCTTGCTGGATGAGCTGGGAGTCCAGTGCCTGGCCTTGTGCGGCCTGCTCTCGGAAATGTGCCTGGCCGCCACCGCCCGCGCCGCGCTGCAACGGGGCTTCGAGGTGTTGCTGGCGCACGACGCCCACGCCACCTACGACGTGCCGCCCGGCCCAGGCGGCTCGCCGGGCGTGCCCGCCGCCCTGGCGGCGCGGGTGGCGGAATGGTCGTTGGGGGACGAAGTGTCGATCCTGCCTGGCGTCGACTCGGTGGCGTTCAGCTCGGTCGATGCAGCAGGTGAAAAGTGACAGGTCTCAGATCAGTACCTGGTACGGCGCATAGGGCCAGTCTTGCGCCAGCATGATTTCGCCGGTTTGCGGCTCCAGGGTCTTGAGATGGCCATCCAGGTCCAGGAACAGGTTCACCGCGTGCGCCTCGTTGCCGCATGCGCCAGCGATCCAGCCCACGGCGTAGGGGTAGGTTGCATTGCCGTGGTAGGCGTCGAGCGAGGCCTGGCCCTTGTAGACAAAGGCAAAGTCGTCGCAGTCGAAGCTTTCGCTGCGCCAGCGGCAGCGGCCAAGGCCCGCGTCCTGCCAGATCTGCCTGGCGTGGTGTGACGAGATGGCCTGGTAGGCACTGTCGGCTTCACAAAGTGCGTCGGCGGCAACGCTCGGCCAGGTCGTCTTGATGAGGTCGAACAGGCGTTGGCCGGTGATATGGTAACGATGCAGGGTGAAGCGCGTGGGTTCCTTTGCGGGGCTTGCCAGGTACAGCCAGTCCCAGGTGCTGCTGCCGGCCTTGAAGGCTTTGCGCTCGCCGTCGATTTCGACCTGCAGGGTGAATTGCTGGGCGTTGTTGCCGTTGCTTACGGGGCACAGGTTGATCCGCGGGTAACCTGGCCAGCCTTGGCCGGAGGCGAACAACCAAGGGTCCCTGCCGATGGGGCCATTGGCGTAAAGGTTCCAGGGGCGATCGTTCGCCGAGACGTCCAGCGTGGCAAGGCGCCCACCGCCTGCGGCCGATACGGCGATGTAGAGCACATCCGAGTTGTAGGTGTCGAAATCGCCCAGGTAGGCCCAGCCCCAGGATCCTTGCTGCTGGGCACACAGGACCCGCCCAAGTTCGTCGAACAGTACATACGACTCGTCACTGGCCAGTGTGTCCAGCGACATTGCCGCGCTGAGTTCGCCACCCGCCGGGCTTGGTCTTGGCGCGGGCGCGGCCTCTGGCGGGGTCGTGGGAACGCTATCGAGCGAATGGCTGGCTGATTTTGGAATGGTTGCAGTAGTGTTCATGGCACCTTCGGCAGGACAAGCCCGACGGGATGCCGGGATGCCCGGGAGTCTCGCCCGGATCCCGCCGCCTGATCATCCGGCACGGTTTCCCCTGGGCCCGTCCAGTTCCAGCTTGCCCTCCAGGCGATCCAGGTGCTCGTGCATCAAGCTCAGCGCAGCCTGGCCGTCGCCGCTTTCCACCGCATCGATGATCGCCGCGTGCTCCTGCCACGCGCAGTGCTCGCAGCACGGCGACTCGTAGCGGGCGATGATCAGCGAGGTCATTGGCACCAGGCCGTTGAGGAAGCGCGCCAGCGGTGCGTTGGCGGCCATCTGCGCCAGCTTCATGTGGAACTCGCCGCCCAGGCGGATCGCCGTGCAGCGTTCGCCGCGCTCATGGTGCTGGCGCTCGCGCTCGACCAGCTGGCGCAGTTGGCGGATCTGCGCCGGTCGGGCGCGCTGGGTGGCCAGGCCGATCAGGGTGGTCTCGGCCAGGCGCCGGGCGCTGAGCACCTGGCGCGCCTGCTCGGGGTCGGGCGCGGCCAGGTGCGCGGTATGGCTGGGGCGCTGCACCACCACCTGCTGGTCGGACAGGCGCCCGAGCACCCGGCGGATCACCGTGCGGCTGACGCCGAAGGCATTGCCCAGCGCCTGCTCGGGCAGGGCGCTGCCGGGGGGCAGGCGCTGTTCGAGGATGGCGTCGAACAGCCGGGGGTAGATCTGTTCCGCCGACAGGCGGGTCTCGCCGGCACCGAGCAGGGCAGGCAGGCGGGGGGCGGCTTGGGCGCAGGCGGTCATGGTCGCTCTCCTTCTTTATTCAGGTGCCTGGTTGGTCGTCCGGGATGTTCAGGGCGATGCCCATGCGCTGGCCCTCGGCAAGGATGTGCTGGCGCATCTGCTGGCTGGCCTTGGCGCTGTTGCGCTCGCGGATCGCGCGCACCACCGCTTCGTTCTCGCTCAGGCGCGCAGCCAGGTGCTCGGGCGAGTTGCGCAGCATGGCGGCGCTCTGCTTGAGGGCATTGCCGGTCTGCTGCACCACGCTCTGGAAGATCGGGTTGGTGGTCAGGGCGAACAGCGCCTCATGGAAGGCGATGTAGGCGTTGATGCCGGCCTCGCTGTCACCGGCATCGAGGGCTTCGCGCATGTCCATCAGGGTCAGGCGCAGCTGGCCGATGTCCTGGCTGCCGGCCGATTGCGCCACCAGCCCGGCGATGAAGGGTTCGAGGGTGTAGCGCAGCTCGAGCACATCGGCCAGGCTGGCCTCGGCGACGGTGTCCGCTTCCTGTGACTGGGCGGCGTCGGCATCCAGCACCAGCACGCCCTTGCCGGGCATCGAGCGCACCAGGCCCAGGGTTTCCAGGACGATCACCGCCTCGCGCAGGCTCGGTCGGCTGATCCCCAGTTGTTCGGCCAGCTCGCGCTGGCCGGGCAGCATGTCGCCGCTGCGCCACTGACCGCGGGCCAGGGCCTGGCGGAGTTTCTCCACCACTGAATTGACTACGGTCGAAGAGCTGATCACGGTTCGCTCCTTGGTTGACGCGGCATCTTTGCGCTTGGCCGGCCGGCGCTGGGCGCCGGCGGCCTTGGGCTTAGAATTCCTGTTGATGAGGTTGGCCCTGCTTGCGGGTGATCGGGGCAAAGCCAGGCTTGTTGGCCAGCACGTTGTGGGCGCGTTCCAGGTCGATGTCCTTTTCCCAGCGGGCAATGGCCACGGTGGCGACGCAGTTGCCGATCAGGTTGGTCAGCGCCCGGCCGATGCCCATGAACCAGTCCACGGCCAGTACCAGCACCAGGCCTACTACCGGGATCGCCGGTACCGCGGTGAGGGTGGCGGCGAGAATCACCAGGGCCGAGCCTGGGATGCCGTGGGCACCCTTGGAAGTCACCAGCGACACCAGAAGAATGGTCAGCAGGTCGGTCATCGCCAGTGGCGTGCCGGTGGCGTTGGCGATGAACACGATGGCCAGGGTCAGGTAGATGGAGAAGCCATCGAGGTTGAACGAGTAGCCGGTGGGGATCACCAGGCCGACGGTGGAACTGCCGATGCCCAGGTGCTCGAGCTTGCGCATCACCTGGGGCAGCACGGCGTCGGAGGAGGCGGTGCCGAGGACGATGGACAGCTCCTCGCGCAGGTACTTGATGAGCGGCAGCAGCCTCAGGCCCGACAGGCGCATCACCGTGCCGAGGATGATCAGCACGAAGCCGGCGCAGGTCAGGTAGAACAGCGCCACCAGGCCACCCAGGTGCTGCAGCGAGCTCAGGCCGTACTTGCTGGTGGTGAAGGCGATGGCGCCGAACACGCCGATCGGCGCCAGGCGCACGATCATGCCCATGATGCGGAAGATCACGTGGCTGAGTTCGTTGATCAGCCGCGAAATGCCCGAGGCCGACTCACCCACCAGGTTCAGCGCGCTGCCGAACAGCACCGAGAACAGCAGTACCTGGAGGATGTTGTTGTCGGCGAAGGCGCCCACCACCGAGGTGGGGATCAGGTCCATGAGGAAGGTGGTGGTGCCGTGGATGTGCGCACCGCGCTCGGCCAGGGCGCCGGCGTCGGCACTGGACAGCTGGTCGAGGTGGATGTTGGCGCCGCTGCCGATGCCGGTGGAGAAGGCGAACACCAGGCCGATCACCAGGGCCAGGGTGGTCAGCACTTCGAAGTAGATCACCGATTTCAGGCCGATGCGCCCGACCTTCTTCAGGTCGCCGGCGCCGGAAATGCCGCTGACCACCACGCAGAACACGATCAGGCCGATGAGCATCTTGATCAGCTTGATGAAGCCGTCGCCCAGGGGTTTGAGTTGCAGGGACAGGTCGGGGAAGCTCAGGCCGCAGACAATGCCGAGGGCAAGGCCGAGCACAACCTGGAGGAAGATCGAACGCGAACACCATTTGAGCATGGGAGGAGTCTCTGGTCGGTGTCCTTGCCCCCCAAGCCACACGGAGCGAAAGAGCGCAGGACTTAATTATTGTGGTCTTACCGGTTTGTTCACTGCCGAGCCATAAAACGCCGATTTTTTTTACTTTGCAAGTGATTTCGGTCTTACCGGTCTGACCAGTTGTGGTGCAGTGACGGTGCTTCTGCTCTAGCGTGGTGCACGGGGGGATTTCACGGCTTGGCCAGCACCTGATCGACGGCGGCGATCAGCTTGCCGAGGTCCTTGGGAGGGGCGTTGTGGATCACGCCGAAAAGGTAGGCGCGTTGTTCGTCTTCATCGTCAGGGTCGCTGAAGAACACTTTCGGCTTGATCCCCAGTGCCTCGGCGAAGCTCACCAGCGATTCGATGCTGGGGGTGTAGGTGCCGGTTTCGAAACGGCTGATGGTCTTGGGGTCGAAGCCGGTTCGCTCGCCCAGTTGCGCCTGAGTGAAGCCCGCCAGTTTGCGGTAGCGGCGCAGGGCTGGACCTAGACCTGTTCTCGTCATCGCTCAATTCCCATTTAGAATCAAGCACTTAACGATATATGTCGATATGGCGCAACGCCATGATTCGTCACCTTTATTTGCAAAATGTGATGGAATTCGTAGAATTCGCTGCTTTGATTGATCAGTCATTCAAGTAGTCGTCCAGGGCGATCCGGCCATTTGCCGGCCCGTGTGCAAGCGTTGTCGGACATTGGAACTGATCCAGGATGAACGGTTCCGGCGCCCCTGGCCTCCTGTCAGGCCATGCGTCGGGCCGTGTATGAATGGAGTCTCATCGTGCGTCTGAACCTGCCGGTCAATCCGGTCGAGCAAAGCTTTCCCGAGCACCAGCGGCTGATTTCGGCGACCGACACGGCCAGCCTGATCACCTACTGCAACGCCGAGTTCGCCGCCATCAGCGGCTACAGCCAGGACGAGCTGATCGGCAGCCCGCACAACCTGGTGCGCCACCCGGACATGCCCGAGGCGGTGTTCGAGCTGATGTGGCAGTACCTCAAGGCCGGCCGCAGCTGGATGGGCATCGTCAAGAACCGCTGCCGCAACGGCAACTTCTATTGGGTCAACGCCTACGTCACGCCGATGCTCGACAACGGCCAGGTGGTCGGCTACGAGTCGGTGCGCGTGCGCCCGACCCGCGAGCAGGTGGCCCGCGCCGAAGCCCTGTACGCCCGGCTGCGTGACGGCAAGGCGGCGCTGTCGCCGACCCGGCGCCTGGCCCTGCTGGGGCGGGCCATGGCGCTGCCGCTGCTGGCGGGGGCCGTGGCCATTGGCGCCAACCAGATCTTGCCTGAACTGCCCGCCCAGGGCCTGACCCTAGCGCTGTTCGCCGGTGTCGGCCTGTGGGCGCAAAGCCGCATGGGGCGCCACTTGCGGCGCATCGTTCAGGTTGCCGACAACACCTTCAGCGACCCGGTCGCGGCCTTGACCTACAGCGACCTGCCCGGTGCCGCCGGGCAACTGGAGCTGATCCTGATCAGCGAGGAGGCGCGCCTGAAGACCGCGCTCACCCGCCTGAGCGACCTCGCCGCGCAGATGGCCGGCGCCGCCCAGGATGCCGGGCGGCTGTCGCGCAGCACCGAGTCGGCACTGCTCGAACAGCGTGCCGAAACCGATCTGACCGCCACCGCCATGACCGAGATGGCCGCCTCCATCGGCGAGGTCGCCGGCCACGTGCAACTGACTGCCGAGCAGGCGCACACCGCGCACCTGCTGGCCGGGCAGGGCAGCCAGGTGGCCGACGCCAGCGGCGCGGCGATCCAGAGCCTGGCCGGCACGGTCGGGCAGATCAACCAGGCGGTCAACGAGCTGGCCGGTCAGACCGGCGCCATTGCCGAGGCAGCCGGAATGATCCGCGCCATCGCCGAGCAGACCAACCTGCTGGCGCTCAACGCCGCCATCGAAGCGGCCCGCGCCGGCGAGCAGGGGCGCGGCTTCGCGGTGGTCGCCGACGAGGTGCGCGCCCTGGCCGACAAGACCCGCCAGTCGACCCTGCATATCCAGTCGATCATCGACAGCCTGCGCGGCGGTGCCGAGCAGGCGGTGAGCATCGCCAGCCAAGGCCTGGAAGGCGCGCAGCAGGGCGTGACCCAGGTCGCCCTGACCCGGGAGGCCCTGCAGGGCATCCAGCACGCGGTGCAGCGCATCAGCGACATGAGCCAGCAGATGGCCGCGGCCTCGCAGGAGCAGTCCAGCGTGGCCGAGGATGTCTCGCGGCAGATCAACGGCGTGGCCGGCACGGTGCAGCAGAGCGCCCGCCGCGCCAATGCCGCCGCCGTGCGCGGCGCGGAACTGGAGCAAGTGTGCGCCGGGCTGCGCGCCCTGGTGGAGCGCTTCAACCGCTAGGTTGCGAGGCTTATGGACGACAACTACCGCGCGGCCGTCGATGCGGCCGCGATCTTTTCCGAGACCGACCTGCGCGGTTGCATCACCTACGTCAACCAGCAGTTCTGCAGCATCTCCGGCTACAGCCGCGAGGAACTGCTGGGGGCCAACCACCGCATCCTCAATTCCGGGTTGCACGAACCGACCTTCTTCCTCGAGATGTGGCGCGCCCTGGCTGCTGGCCGGGTGTGGAAGGGCGAGATCTGCAACCGCGCCAAGGACGGCTCGTTGTACTGGGTGGACAGCACCATGGTGCCGCTGATCGACCCGCACACCGGCCAGGTGCGCAAGTACGTGTCGATCCGCTTCGACGTGACCGAGAAGCGCCAGTTGCTGCACACCCTGCAGTGGCGGGTGGGGCATGACGTTTTGACCGGCCTGCCGAATCGCGCCTACCTGTCCGACCTGCTCAACCAGGCCTTGGCGTTCTCCCGCCGGGAGAGTATTCCGTTGGCGGTGTGCATGCTCGACCTCGATGGCTTCAAGGCGGTCAACGACGGCTACGGCCATGCCACCGGCGACCTGCTGTTGGTCGAAGTCGCCCAGCGCCTGCAGAACATCCTGCGCGGCGGCGATGCGGTGGCGCGGCTGTCGGGCGACGAGTTCGTGCTGATCTTGCGCCATATCGAAGGCCCGCAGCAGTTGCATGCGGCGTTGCAGCGCATTCTCCAGGCGCTGGCCGCGCCCTATGTGGTGCGCGAGCAGTCGCTGAGCCTGAGCGCGAGCATCGGCGTGACGCTGTTCCCGCAGGATGACGAGGACGCCGACACCCTGGTGCGCCATGCCGACCAGGCCATGTACGTGGCCAAGCAGCGCGGGCGCAACCGCTACCACCTGTTCGACGTGTCCCAGGAGCTTGAGCTCAAGGCCACCCACCAGACCGTGGCGCGGGTGCGCCAGGCCCTGCGCCAGGGCGAACTGTGCCTGCACTACCAGCCCAAGGTGAACATGCGCAGCGGTCAGGTGATCGGTTTCGAAGCCTTGTTGCGCTGGATGCATCCGTCCAAGGGGCCGGTGCCGCCGGGGGAGTTTTTGCCCTTCGTGGAGCAGACCGACCTGATCGTCGAGCTGGGCGAGTGGGTCATCGACCAGGCCCTGACCCAGTTGCAGCAGTGGCAGCTGTCCGGGCGAGACTGGTCACTGAGCGTCAACATCGCCGCCCGCCAGCTGCAGCGCGGCGACTTCGCCCAGCGCCTGAAACGGCTGCTGGGGCAACACCCAGGCGTGCCCCCGGCGCTGCTGGATCTGGAAATCGTCGAATCGGTGGCGATCGACAATCTGGCTCGTGTCGGTCGCTGCCTGGATGCCTGCCGGGCGTTGGGCGTGCGTTTCTCGCTGGATGACTTCGGCACCGGCTACTCCTCGCTGAGCTACCTCAAGCGCCTGCCGGCGCAGACCATCAAGATCGACAAGTCCTTCGTGCGCGACATCCTCCATGACCATGACGACCTGGCCCTGACCGGTGCGGTGATTGGCCTGGCGCGGGCGTTCGGCCGTGAAGTGGTGGCCGAGGGCGTGGAGACCGTCGAGCAAGGGCGGCTGCTGATGGAGCTGGGCTGCGAGCTGGCGCAGGGCTACGGCATCGCCCGGCCGATGCCGGTGGAGGCGGTGGCGCAGTGGGTGCTGGACTACCGGCAGCCCCAGGCGTGGCGCTGAGGGCCGGCGGGGGGGAACTCGTGGGAGCGGCGGTGCGCCGATGCGACTTGCCCCGCGATCACAGGCGAGGCCTTATCGCGGGGCAAGTCGCATCGGCGCACCGCCGCTCCCACGCTGATGATTTGCAACTCCGTTGCCTGCGTGACCGCCCAGCCCGAAGAACTGGGAAGTCTCTTGTAGGAGCAATGGAGCGTTCACGCCTGCGGCGCTGTGCTTTTCACCGCCGCCAGCTCCGGATGCGCCACCAGCTTGTCGATATGCAGCTCGTCGTTGTTCATCCAGGTCTCGGTCAGCACCCGGTAGTGCTCCATGTCGCGGCAGCGCATGCGCAGGCTGTAGTCGAAATGCCCGCTGATCAGCTGGCACTCGTAGACCTGCGGGCAGGCGCGCACGGTGGCCTCGAAGGCCCGCTGCGCCGAGCGCCCGCTCTGGTTGGACAACGCCACCAGCACCAGCAACGACAACCCGGGGGAGACCTGCTGCAGGTCGATGATGGCCCCGTAACCGCGGATCACCCCGCGCCGCTCCAGCTTGCGCACCCGTTCCAGGCAGGGCCTGGGGGTCAGGTGCACGAGGGTGGAGAGCTTCTCGTAGGTGATCCTTCCTTGGTGTCGCAGCACGTCGATGATCGCTTCGTCGATGCGATCCAGCGGTGCGGCGGCGGGGGTGATGGCCTTGGTATCCATATGCGGCGTGACTTCACTTCAGACGATTGGAGAGGAACTGCCGCAGGCGCTCGCTCTGTGGCCGGTCGAGGATCTCGGCGCTGCCGCTTTCCTCGACCAGGCCCTGGTGCAGGAACAGCACCTGGCTCGACACCTGGCGGGCGAACCCCATTTCATGGGTGACCATGAGCATGGTACGTCCTTCCTCGGCGAGCGTCTGTATCACCTTGAGCACTTCGCCGACCAGCTCGGGGTCCAGTGCCGAGGTGGGCTCGTCGAACAGGATGATTTCCGGCTCCATCGCCAGCGCCCGGGCGATGGCCACGCGCTGTTGCTGGCCGCCGGAGAGAAACGCCGGGTACTGGTCGGCGGCGCGGGCCGGCAGGCCGACCTTGTCCAGGTACTTGCGCGCCCGCGCCTCGGCTTCGCCGGCGCTGATGCCCAGCACCTTGCGCGGCGCCAGGCAGATGTTCTCCAGCACCGTCAGATGGCTCCACAGGTTGAAGTGCTGGAACACCATGGCCAGGCGCGTGCGCAGGTTTTGCAGCTGGGCCGCTGGCGGGGTGCCCTTGCTCAGGTCGAGGGTCTGGCCGTCGAGGGTGATGCTGCCGGCGTTGGGTTTTTCGAGGAAGTTGATGCAGCGCAGGAAGGTGCTCTTGCCCGAGCCGCTGGCGCCGATCAGGCTGATCACGTCGCCCTTGCGCGCCTGCAGCGAGACGCCCTTGAGCACCTGGTGCTCGCCGTAGTGCTTGTGCAGGCCGTCGACGCTGAGCTTGAGGGTGCCGGCATGGGCTCGCGCCTTGGGGGCCTGTTCGAAGGTGGTGAGTGGCAGTGCGGTAGCGGTCATGGGTTCAGCCTCGTACAGGGTCAAGGAAGCGCATCCAGCGCCGTTCGGCCACGCGGAACAGGCCGACCAGGGCGAAGGACAGCAGCATGTACAGCAGGGCGGCCACGCCGAAGGCCTGGAAGGTCAGGAAAGTCGCGGCGTTGGCGTCGCGGGCCACCTTGAGGATGTCGGCGACGGTGGCGGTGAAGGCCAGCGAGGTGGCGTGCAGCATCAGGATCAGCTCGTTGCTGTAGGCCGGCAGCGAGCGGCGCAGGGCCGCCGGCAGGACCAGGAACAGGTTGAGCCTCCAGCCGCGCAGGCCGTAGGCCTGGGCCGCTTCCAGTTCGCCGGCGGGCAAGTTGCGGATGGCCCCGGCGAAGATCTCCACGGTGTAGGCGCAGGTGTTGAGCACAAAGGCCAGCAGGGTGCAGTTGAGCGCGTTGCGGAAAAACTGGTCGAGCAGGGCATGCTCGCGCACCACCTGCAGGCCGTAGAGCCCGGTGTAGCAGATCAGCAGCTGGATATAGAGTGGCGTGCCGCGGAACACGAAGGTGTACAGCTGCACCGGCAGGCGCAGCCAGGCGTGGCGCGAGGTGCGTGCCAGGGCCAGGGGCAGCGACAGGGCGAAACCCAGCACCATGCTGGCCAGGAACAGCCAGAGGGTCATGGCCAGGCCCGAGAGGCCGCTGCCGTCGTGGTACAGGTAGGCCAGGCCGTATTCCTGAAGGAGTTCGATCATCGCGCCAGCTCCTTGATGCCGATGTTGTAGCGCCGCTCCAGGTGCTTGAGCAGGCGGTTGGACAGGGTGGTGATGAGCAGGTACACCAGGCCCGCCAGGCACAGGAAGAACAACACGTCGTTGGTGCTCTTGCCGGCGTTCTGCGCGGCCTTGACCAGGTCGGCCAGGCCGATGATCGACACCAGCGCGGTGGACTTGAGCAGCACCAGCCAGTTGTTGCCCAGCCCCGGTAGGGCGAAGCGCATCAGTTGCGGGAACAGCACCAGCCGAAACCGCTGTGCCCGGCTCAGGCCGTAGGCAGTGGCGGCCTCCAGCTGGCCGGCGGGCACGCTGAGGATGGCGCCGCGAAAGTTCTCGGTGAAGTACGCGCCATAGATGAAGCCCAGGGTGATGACCCCGGCGCCGAACGGGTCGATCTCGACATAGTCCCAGCCCAGCGCCTCGGTCAGGTCGTTGAGCCAGATCTGCATGCTGTAGAAGATCAGCAGGATCAGCACCAGGTCCGGGACGCTGCGGATCAGCGTGGTGTACAGGGTGGCTGGCAGGCGCAGCAGCCGGGATCGCGACAGCTTGGCGCTGGCGCCGATCAGGCCGAGCGCGAGGCTCAGCGCCAGCGACAGCAGGGCCAGCTTGACGGTCATCCAGGTGCCCTGGGCCAGCAGCGGGCCGAAGCCTTGCAGGCCGCTTGTGAGGAAGTCGTGCATGACGGGGATCTCGCGGTGGTTTCTTCGCGGGTGAACCCGCTCCCACAGGATGTGCGCAGGCCGAAGGCTGGTGGTTACCTGTGGGAGCGGGCTTGCCCGCGAAGAGGCCGGTGGGAACTCACTCGTTATAGATATCCAGGTCGCCGACGTACTTCTTCTGGATCTCGGCGTAGGTGCCGTCGGCGTGGATCATGGCGATGCCCTTGTCGAGCAGGGCCTTGAGCTCGGGGTCGGTCTTGCGCAGGCCCATGGCGATGTCCAGCGGCAGGGTCGGGTCCTTGATCGCCGGGCCACTCCTGAAATCGGCGCCTTCGGGCTTGGAAAGGAAATTCAGCTGGGCTTCGAGCTTGTCGGTGACGGTGGCGTCGAGACGGCCATTGAGCAGGTCGGCGTAGTTCTGGTCCTGGCCCTGGTAGGCCTTGACCTGCGCGCCCAACGGCGCCAGCACGGCACGGGCGTAGGCCTCCTGCAGCGAGCCCTGGAGCACGCCGACCTGCTTGCCCTTGAGCGATTCGGCGCTGTCGCCGAAGTCGGCCGACTTGCGCACGATCACCGAGGTGGGGCTGAGGAACAGCCGGTCGCTGAAATCGATCTGCTTCAGCCGTGCCGGGGTGACGGCCATCGACGACATGATGGCGTCGAACTTGCGGGCGCGCAGGGCGGGGATCATGCCGTCGAATTCGTTGTGCACCCAGGTGCACTTGACCTGCAGCTTGGCGCAGATGGCATTGCCCAGGTCGATGTCGAAGCCCTGCAGGCTGCCATCGGCGGCGACGGATTCGAACGGCGGGTATTCGGGGAAGACGCCGAAGCGGATTTCGGTCCACTCCTTGGCCTGGGTGAGGGTGGTGGCGCACAACGAGAACAGCAGCACGCCGAGGCGTTTTCGCATGGAGGGCATGGTCTTGGGTCCCTGGGTGTTGTTATTGGTAGTAGGGCGATTAGCGCGTGTAGGTCCGTCGGTGACTCATGGGTCGGGCTCAGAATGCGCGAGATAGACAGGTTTTTTGTGTCGTTTGCCTGCGCGCGGGCTGCCGGATTCGGCTGTAAAGATTCTTTTTGCAGCCGAATCGGCTGCTGCGACAAAGATTTACGGAAGTGCGACAGCGGTTTCTGTCATGGCGGTGCCCGAGCGAGGGGATCGTCCTCATGGAACAAAACGAAATCTTTTGATTAAACCGGAACTGCGTGGGAGCGGGCTTGCCCCGCGATGCGGTGTATGGCACCGGCGTTGCCGGTGATCGCGGGGCAAGCCCGCTCCCACGTTGCTGAGGCTTGCCGCTTAGCTTCCTGGGAGATAGCGTGGCCCGAAGGGTTGGGCGATTTCCCACAGGGGTTGTGCAGGGCCTGTCAGGCGGCGCTGGCCTTGCGTTGCGCCGCTTTCGGCTGCAGCAGGGCAAACAGGTCCTTCGGATTCTCCAGTTGTGGTACCAGCGCGATGTCGCGCCCGATGTCCAGCGCCCTGGCCACATCCAGCACATAGCGCAGCGCCGAGTAGTCCTCCAGGGCGAAGCCGACCGAGTCGAACAGCGTCACCTGCGCGGCACTCTCACGGCCGGCGGCGATCCCCTCGACCACCTGCCAGAACTCGGTGGTCGGCGAGTCCGCCGGCATCTGCTGGATCTCGCCCTCGATCCGGCTCTGCGGTTCGTACTCGACGATCACCCGCGCCCGCTCGACGATGTCGCGGTGCAGCTCGGTCTTGCCCGGGCAGTCGCCGCCCACGGCATTGAGGTGCATGCCCGGCTCGATCATCTGTGGGGTGAGGATGGTGGCGTAGGCCTTGTCGGCGGTGACCGTGGTGACGATGTCGGCGCCGCGCACCGCCTCGGTCACACTGCCGGCAATCATCAGCTTAAGCTGCGGGAAACCGGCCAGGTTGGCCGCCAGTTTCTCCGAGGCCTTGCGGTCGATATCGAACAGACGGATCTCCTCGATGCCCAGCAAAGTATGGAACGCGATGGCCTGGAATTCGCTCTGCGAGCCGTTGCCGATCAGCGCCATGCGTTTGCTGTCCGGGCGCGCCAGGTAGCGGGCGGCCAGGGCCGAGGTGGCGGCGGTGCGGATGGCGGTGGTCAGGGTCATCTCGCTGAGCAGCACCGGCGCGCCGGTGTCGACATCGCCCAGGGCGCCGAAGGCCATCACTGTGAGCAGCCCATTGTGGGTGTTCTTCGGGTGGCCGTTGACGTACTTGAAGGCGTACAGGTTGGCGTCGGACACCGGCATCAGTTCGATCACCCCGTCCGCCGAGTGGTTGGCCAGGCGCGGGCATTTCTCGAAGTCGTGCCAGCGCAGGTAGTCCTGGCGGATGTACTCGGCCATCTCGGCCAGGCAGGTGGGCAATCCCTTGCGGTTGACCAGGTGGGCGAGGTCGTGCACGTCGATGTAGCGGGTCATGATGATTCTCCTTGTCGAGTCAGTGGCGCGAGGGCAGGTGGACTTCGGCGAGCATGCAGCGCGCGCTGCCGCCACCGATGCGTTCGATATGGTCGATGTTCACCACCAATGGGTGGCTGTGCCGCTCGACCTGGCGGCGCTGGTCGGTGTCGAGCGCCTTCCAGGCGCTGCGCGACATGACCAGCAGGGAGCGGCCGTCGCGGTCGTGGACTTCGAGCATGTTGCCGGCGAAGTTCTCCAACTGGTCGAAGTTCAGCGCCAGCACCTGCTTGCCGGTGTCGCGCAGCGAATGCTCCAGGGTGCGGCGTTCATCGGGGTGGGGCAGAGCGTCGAGGCAGGCCACGGCGAGCTGGCGGCCGACGTTCATCATCACGTTGCTGTGGTAGATCGGCGCCTGACGGCGGTCCATGGCGTGGAACAGGCACAGGCGGTAGTCCAGGCGCTCGGCGAACTGGCGCAGGGCGCGTTCGTGGGTGCGCCCGGAGTGGCAGGCGTAGCTGATGCGGTGCTCGCGGTCCAGGACCATGCTGCCGGTGCCTTCGAGGAACAGATTCTGCTGTTCCAGCGGGCTCAGGTCGATGGTGCGCTGGATGGCGAAGCGCTCCTGCAGCACGCCCAGTACGCCCTTGCTGCGCTCCAGGCGGCGGTTCTCGCCCTCCATCGGGTACAGCACCAGGCTGCCGTCGGCGTGGCTGCTCCACCAGTTGTTGGGGAAGATCGAGTCGGGCGTATGGGGTTCGGGGGTGTCCTGCACCACCAGCACATCGACGCCGTGCTGGCGCAGGGTGTCGACGTAGCCGTCGAACTCCTCCAGGGCCTTTTCGCTGGCGGCCTGCGGGTCCAGAGGCGCCTGCTGGAAGCGGTTGTTGGCGGCGGTGTCGGGGTTGAAGGCGAACCGCGCCGGGCGAATCATGAGGACGGTATTTGTTGTTTGCATTGGGCACGCATCCACGGGTGGGCTGTGTGACCATTGTCAGAGGGATCGCGAGGCAATCCCGGCTGAAGCGTGGAGGGTGGGCAGCCGGTCCAGCTGAAATGGCTAGCTTGGCAGCGGAATCGGCTGATATAGCACTCGTGGGAGCGGGCTTGCCCCGCGATGGCGTCGGCAGCCCCATCGCCATCGCGGGGCAAGCCCGCTCCCACGAGGATGAAGTGCACAAACGAAAACGGCGCCTCGAGAGGCGCCGTTGCGTCATTGCCGGAACATCCTACTTGTGCAGCTCTTCAGCCGCGTACAGGGTGTTTTCCAGCAGGCACGCACGGGTCATCGGGCCCACGCCGCCCGGCACTGGGGTGATCCAGCCGGCGCGGGGCAGGGCAGTCTCGTAGACCACGTCGCCGACCAGCTTGCCGTCGTCCTGGCGGTTGATGCCGACGTCGATGACGATGGCGCCTTCCTTGACCCACTCACCCTTGACCAGGCCCGGCTTGCCGGCGGCGACCACCACCAGGTCGGCGCGGCCGACGTGGCCGGCCAGGTCCTTGGTGAAGCGGTGGCAGACGGTGACGGTGCAGCCGGCCAGCAGCAGCTCCATGGCCATCGGCCGGCCGACGATGTTGGACGCGCCGACGATCACCGCGTTCATGCCGTACAGGTCCTGGCCGGTGCTGTGCAGCAGGGTCATGATGCCCTTCGGCGTGCACGGGCGCAGCAGCGGGATGCGCTGGGCCAGGCGGCCGATGTTGTAGGGGTGGAAACCGTCCACGTCCTTGTCCGGGCGGATGCGCTCGAGCAGCAGGGAGGCGTCCAGGTGCTCGGGCAGCGGCAACTGCAGCAGGATACCGTCGACGGCCGGGTCATCGTTGAGGCGATCGATCAGGTCGGTCAGGGCTTGCTGCGTGGTCTCGCTGGGCAGGTCGAACGCCTGGGAGATGAAGCCGACCTCTTCGCAGTCCTTGCGCTTGTGCGAGACATAGACTTGGGAGGCCGGGTCGGTACCGACCAGGATCACCGCCAGGCCTGGCGTGCGCAGGCCCTGCTGGCGACGCTCGGCGACACGTTGGGCGATCTGCTGGCGCAGGTTGGCGGCGATCGCCTTGCCATCGATTAGGTGTGCAGTCATAGACGCGTGATTAACCATCGAGAAGGGAACATATATAAGAAGCGCGCATTCTCGCACGACACGGCCCAAGGGCAAAGGCGGGTGGTCGGGCAAATCCCCTAACCCCTTCAATAATTTAAATTTTTTTGCGAAAGGTGTTGACGACCTGCGGGGTCGCCTATAAGATTCGCCGCACTTGTCGGGCACTGCCTGGCACGGGTTGGCAAAGTCGGGCAGAATAAGCGGTTCGTTTGTTCGGCTGGACTGTAAGCTTAAGCGCCCGTAGCTCAGCTGGATAGAGCATCCGCCTTCTAAGCGGATGGTCGCAGGTTCGAGTCCTGCCGGGTGCGCCATTAAGGCCTGGGCAAGTAAGCAGTACCGCAATATGGTGGGCGTAGCTCAGTTGGTAGAGCGCCGGATTGTGATTCCGGTTGTCGTGGGTTCGATTCCCATCGTCCACCCCAGATTCTGCAGGGGCGCCTCGATTGAATGATCCGGCGCCTTTGTTTTTGAGTTTCATGCGGACGTGGTGAAATTGGTAGACACACTGGATTTAGGTTCCAGCGGCGCAAGCTGTAAGAGTTCGAGTCTCTTCGTCCGCACCATGTTTCTGTAAGGCTGTACCGCAACACTGCATTATGGTGGGCGTAGCTCAGTTGGTAGAGCGCCGGATTGTGATTCCGGTTGTCGTGGGTTCGATTCCCATCGTCCACCCCATATTTGAAGAAGGCGCCCGGATCGGATGATCGGGCGCCTTTTTCGTTTCTGCCGTACGGCCCTCGTGGCTACTGGTGGCGGAGCGATAAAAGCTGATAGATTTCAGCCGGTTGAAGGGCTGGCCGAGATGCCGGCAGAGGAATAGCGCAGATGATCGCAAAAGAAGCGCGCCAGGCCCTGGCGCTGCAACGTTTCGCCGAGGCCAATCCGCAGCTGCTCGAGGAGATCCGCGAGTTGGATGCTCGTGAGCAGGCCCAGCAGATCGAGTGGGCGTTCGAGGATGCGGCGCAGGAGCAGGGCGTCGAGCCCTGGGAGTATGCCTTGCAACTGATCGCCGAGTCGCCGGAGCAACTGCAGGCCATGCGCCTGGAGACGCATCGCGAGGTGGCCGAGGCGCTGGGCATGGCCTGGGAAGAATACTGCCAGTTCAACGACCTCGATCCGCAGTAAGGCGGACGATCGTTCTGGCTGTTGTTTGTTTGACAAGGTTTTACAACCGCGCACGCCACAAGGGCGTGCGCGGCCGTGAATGAAACAGGCTCGACGCCAAGGCGGGCGGGCCTTTCAAGGAAATCGACCGGCGCGGCTCGCCGACAATCCAGGTGGGGTGACTTCTGCTTGATGAGTCACTAGAATGTTTGCCCTTGATTCTGGAGTCGGGCTATCGCCGGCTAACGTCTGTGCAACGAGGAATATCCATGCAAGTTTCTGTTGAAAACACTTCCGCTCTCGAGCGCCGCATGACCATCGCCGTTCCGGCCGAGCGCGTCGAGAACGAAGTCAACAAGCGTCTGCAGCAGACTGCCAAGCGCGCCAAGGTTGCCGGCTTCCGTCCGGGCAAGGTGCCAATGAGCGTGATCCGCCAGCGTTTCGAAGCCGATGCCCGCCAAGAGGCTTTCGGTGACCTGGTCCAGGCTTCCTTCTACGAAGCCATCGTCGAGCAGAAGCTGAACCCGGCGGGCGCGCCTGCCGTCGAGCCGAAGTCGTTCGAGAAGGGCAAGGACCTCGAGTTCGTCGCCATCTTCGAAGTCTTCCCTGAATTCACCGTTGCCGGTTTCGAGTCGATCGCCGTCGAGCGCCTGAGCGCCGAAGTGGCTGACGCCGACCTGGACAACATGCTGGAAGTCCTGCGCAAGCAGAACACCCGTTTCGAGGCCGTCGAGCGCGCCGCTGCAAACGACGACCAGGTCAACATCGACTTCGTCGGCAAGATCGACGGTGAAGCCTTCGCCGGCGGTTCGGCCAAAGGCACCCAGCTGGTGCTGGGTTCCGGCCGCATGATCCCGGGCTTCGAAGACGGCCTGGTAGGCGCCAAGGCTGGTGAAGAGCGCGTGGTCAACGTGACCTTCCCAGAGGACTACCAGAACCTCGACCTGGCTGGCAAAGCCGCTGAGTTCACCATCACTGTCAACAGCGTATCGGCCCCTGTGCTGCCAGAGCTGAACGAAGCCTTCTTCGCCCAGTTCGGCATCAAGGAATCGACCCTGGAAGGCTTCCGCGCCGAAGTTCGCAAGAACATGGAGCGTGAGCTGCGCCAGGCCATCAAGGCCAAGGTCAAGAACCAGGTCATGGACGGTCTGCTGGCCGCCAACCCGGTCGACGTGCCGAAAGCCCTGCTGGAAAACGAAGTCAACCGTCTGCGCGTGCAGGCTGTCCAGCAGTTCGGTGGCAACATCAAGCCTGACCAACTGCCGGCCGAGCTGTTCGAAGAGCAAGCCAAGCGCCGCGTCGTGCTGGGCCTGATCGTCGCCGAAGTGGTCAAGCAGTTCGACCTGAAGCCGGACGAAGCCAAGGTTCGTGAAGTCATCGAAGAGATGGCCTCGGCCTACCAGGAGCCTGAGCAGGTCATCGCCTGGTACTACAAGAACGACCAGCAACTGAACGAAGTCCGTTCGGTTGTGCTGGAAGAGCAAGTTGTAGATACTGTCCTGCAGAAAGCGACTGTGACCGACAAATCGGTCTCGTACGAAGAAGCCGTCAAACCAGCACAGGCTGCTGCCGACGCTGAGTAACAGGCTACTCTCGTAGGAAACCCCACAAGCCAGCCTTCGCGCTGGCTTGTGCGTATTCAAGCCATGACTATTTGGGAGCGAGTGCAGGACATGTCCCGCAATTCTTATATTCAGCAAAGCTCTGACATCCAGGCCGCAGGCGGTCTGGTCCCGATGGTTATCGAGCAGTCCGCCCGTGGCGAACGTGCCTACGACATCTATTCGCGCCTCCTGAAGGAGCGCGTGATCTTCCTGGTCGGCCCCGTAGAAGACTACATGGCCAACCTGGTGGTGGCGCAGTTGCTGTTCCTTGAGGCGGAAAACCCGGACAAGGATATCCATCTTTATATCAACTCCCCGGGCGGCTCGGTAACTGCCGGCATGTCGATCTACGACACCATGCAGTTCATCAAGCCGGACGTCTCGACCATCTGTATCGGCCAGGCCTGCAGCATGGGCGCCTTCCTGCTCGCGGCCGGTGCCGCCGGCAAGCGCCACTGCCTGCCAAACTCGCGGGTGATGATTCACCAGCCGCTGGGCGGCTTCCAGGGCCAGGCGACCGACATCGAAATCCACGCCCAGGAAATCCTCAACATCAAGGCGCGCCTGAACGAGCTGCTGGCCCACCACACCGGTCAGGACCTCGAGACCATCAAACGCGACACCGAGCGCGACAACTTCATGAGCGCCGCGCGCGCGGCCGAGTACGGCCTGATCGACTCGGTCTACGACAAGCGGCAACTGGCATCCTGAAGCAATGCGCCAGAGCGTTCGGGCGCTGATTGCGCCCGAGCGCGGACTTGAAAAAGCCAGCGATTGCCTTCATCTTGTGTTTCAAGCCTACCGGATTGGATCGATCGAATGACTGACACCCGTAACGGCGAGGACAACGGCAAATTGCTCTACTGCTCTTTCTGCGGCAAAAGCCAGCATGAAGTGCGTAAATTGATTGCCGGCCCCTCGGTATTTATTTGCGACGAGTGCGTCGACCTGTGCAATGACATCATCCGTGAGGAGGTGCAGGAAGCCCAGGCCGAGAGCAACGCGCACAAGTTACCCTCGCCGAAAGAAATCAGCGGAATCCTGGACCAGTACGTCATTGGTCAGGAGCGCGCGAAAAAGGTGCTGGCAGTAGCGGTGTACAACCACTACAAGCGCCTGAACCAGCGTGACAAGAAGGGCGACGAAGTCGAACTGGGCAAAAGCAACATCCTGCTGATCGGGCCGACCGGCTCGGGCAAGACGCTGCTCGCCGAGACGCTCGCGCGCCTGCTGAACGTACCGTTCACCATTGCCGACGCCACCACCCTGACCGAAGCCGGTTATGTCGGTGAGGACGTCGAGAACATCATTCAGAAACTGCTGCAGAAGTGCGACTACGACGTGGAAAAGGCCCAGATGGGCATTGTCTACATCGACGAGATCGACAAGATCTCGCGCAAGTCGGACAACCCGTCCATCACCCGTGATGTCTCGGGCGAGGGCGTGCAGCAGGCGTTGCTGAAGCTGATCGAAGGCACCGTGGCCTCCGTGCCGCCGCAAGGGGGCCGCAAGCACCCGCAACAGGAGTTCCTGCAGGTCGACACCCGCAATATCCTGTTCATTTGCGGTGGCGCCTTCTCGGGCCTGGAAAAGGTCATCCAGAACCGCTCGACCAAAGGCGGCATCGGCTTCAGTGCCGAAGTGCGCAGCAAGGAAGAGGGCAAGAAGGTCGGCGAGTCGCTGCGTGAGGTCGAGCCGGACGATCTGGTCAAGTTCGGCCTGATTCCGGAGTTTGTCGGCCGCTTGCCGGTGCTGGCGACCCTGGACGAGCTGGACGAGGCTGCGCTGATGCAGATCCTCACCGAGCCGAAGAACGCGCTGACCAAGCAGTACGCCAGGCTGTTCGAGATGGAAGACGTCGACCTCGAGTTCCGCAGCGATGCGCTCAAGGCCGTGGCACGCAAGGCTCTGGAGCGCAAGACTGGCGCCCGCGGCCTGCGTTCGATTCTCGAGGGCGTGCTGCTCGACACCATGTATGAGATTCCTTCGCAGAAGGATGTCAGCAAGGTGGTGATCGACGAGAGCGTCATCGAAGGCTCGTCGCAGCCGCTGCTCATCTACGAGAACAGCGAGCCGCAAGCCAAGGCCGCCCCCGACGCCTGATCGGGCAAGGGGCAGCACGCAAGAAGGGGCCTTTCAGGCCCCTTTTTGCATTTCATGGCCTGGGCGCTTGTAATTTCCCAGGGCTGCCCCCACATTAGCCCCAAGCACCATTTCCAACGGTTTCCGGCCACCAAGGCCGCTGTAGAGGCGAAATCATGAAGACCACCCTCGACTTGCCTCTTTTGCCATTGCGTGACGTCGTCGTCTATCCGCACATGGTCATCCCACTGTTCGTGGGGCGTGAGAAGTCTATCGAGGCCCTCGAGGCCGCGATGACGGGCGAGAAGCAGATCCTCCTGCTGGCCCAGAAGAATCCGGCCGACGATGATCCGGGCGAAGACGCCCTGTATCGCGTGGGCACCGTCGCCACCGTGCTGCAACTGCTCAAGCTGCCCGATGGCACCGTCAAGGTGCTGGTCGAGGGTGAGCAGCGCGGCGCCGTGGAGCGTTTCAACGAAGTCGACGGCCATATCCGCGCCGAAGTCAGCCTGATCGACGAAACCGAGACCGCCGAGCGCGAGTCCGAAGTGTTCGTGCGGACCTTGCTGTCGCAGTTCGAGCAGTACGTGCAGCTGGGCAAGAAGGTCCCCGCCGAAGTGTTGTCCTCGCTCAACAGCATCGAGGAGCCGGGTCGCCTGGTCGACACCATGGCCGCGCACATGGCGCTGAAGATCGAGCAGAAGCAGGAGATCCTCGAGATTGTCGACCTGCAGGCCCGCGTCGAGCACGTGCTGGCGCTGCTGGACGCCGAGATCGACCTGCTGCAGGTCGAGAAGCGTATCCGTGGCCGGGTCAAGAAGCAGATGGAGCGCAGTCAGCGCGAGTACTACCTGAATGAGCAGATGAAGGCCATTCAGAAGGAGCTCGGCGATGGCGACGAAGGCCACAACGAAGTCGAGGAGCTGAAAAAGCGCATCGACGCCGCCGGCCTGCCGAAAGACGCCCTGGCCAAGGCCCAGGCCGAGCTGAACAAGCTCAAGCAGATGTCGCCGATGTCGGCCGAGGCCACCGTGGTGCGTTCGTACCTCGACTGGCTGGTGCAGGTGCCGTGGAAGGCCCAGAGCAAGGTGCGCCTGGACCTGGCCAAGGCCGAGGAAATCCTCGATGCCGACCACTACGGCCTGGAAGAGGTCAAGGAACGCATCCTCGAGTACCTCGCCGTACAGAAGCGCGTGAAGAAGATCCGTGGTCCGGTGCTGTGCCTGGTCGGCCCGCCCGGCGTGGGCAAGACCTCGCTGGCCGAGTCGATCGCCGCCGCCACCAACCGCAAGTTCGTGCGCATGGCCCTGGGCGGCGTGCGTGACGAGGCCGAGATCCGTGGCCACCGTCGCACCTACATCGGTTCGATGCCCGGTCGTCTGATTCAGAAAATGACCAAGGTCGGTGTACGCAATCCGCTGTTCCTGCTCGACGAGATCGACAAGATGGGCAGCGACATGCGCGGCGATCCGGCCTCGGCGTTGCTCGAGGTGCTCGACCCCGAGCAGAACCACAACTTCAACGACCACTACCTGGAAGTCGACTACGACCTCTCGGACGTGATGTTCCTGTGCACCTCGAACTCGATGAACATCCCGCCGGCGCTGCTCGACCGCATGGAAGTCATCCGTCTGCCGGGTTACACCGAGGACGAGAAGATCAACATCGCGGTCAAGTACCTGGTGCCCAAGCAGGTCAAGGCCAACGGCCTGAAGAAGGACGAGCTGGAGGTCGATGTTTCGGCCATCCGCGATATCATCCGCTACTACACCCGCGAAGCCGGCGTGCGTGGCCTGGAGCGCCAGATCGCCAAGGTCTGCCGCAAGGTGGTCAAGGAGCACACCGGGGCCAAGCAGGTGAAGGTCAAGGTCAGCGGCGAGCAGCTCGAGCAGCTGCTGGGGGTGCGCAAGTTCCGCTACGGCCTGGCCGAGCAGCAGGACCAGATCGGCCAGGTCACGGGCCTGGCCTGGACCCAGGTGGGCGGCGAACTGCTGACCATCGAGGCCGTGGTCATCCCGGGCAAGGGCCAGTTGATCAAGACCGGCTCGCTCGGCGACGTCATGGTCGAGTCGATCACCGCCGCGCAGACGGTGGTGCGCAGCCGTGCCCAGAGCCTGGGGATCGCCGCAGACTTCCACGAGAAGCGCGACGTTCACATCCACATGCCCGAAGGCGCCACGCCCAAGGATGGCCCGAGCGCCGGTATCGGCATGTGCACCGCGCTGGTGTCGGCCCTGACCCAGATCCCGGTACGCGCCGACGTGGCGATGACCGGTGAGATCACCTTGCGCGGCCAGGTCCTGGCCATCGGTGGCCTCAAGGAAAAACTGCTGGCGGCACACCGCGGCGGGATCAAGACGGTGATCATTCCAGAGGAGAATGTTCGCGATCTGAAGGAGATTCCGGAAAATATCAAACAGGATCTTCAGATCAAACCGGTCAAATGGATTGACGAAGTCCTCCAAATTGCGCTGCAATACGCCCCGGAGCCCTTGCCAGATGTGGCTCCGGAGATTGTCGCGAAAGATGAGAAGCGCGACGGCGATGCTAAGGAAAGAATCAGCACGCACTAGTACGTATTTCGCTGGGGGGCTTTGGTTGACAGCATTTTCGGCCCCTTGCTATAAAACGGCACGCCAGTGTCAACAGGCCACCCAGCGCTCGTTTCATTAAGCTTTTCATTACATACTTAGAAACAAACTCAATAGAGAAATAAGGGGACTTAGAGTGAACAAGTCGGAACTGATTGACGCTATCGCCGCATCTGCTGACATCCCGAAAGCTGTAGCCGGCCGTGCGCTGGACGCAGTCATCGAATCCGTCACCGGCGCCCTGAAGCAAGGTGACGATGTGGTACTGGTTGGCTTCGGTACCTTCTCGGTCAAGGAGCGCGCCGAGCGCACCGGCCGCAACCCGCAAACCGGCAAGGCAATCAAGATCGCTGCCGCCAAGGTTCCAGGCTTCAAGGCTGGCAAGGGCCTGAAAGACGCCGTCAACTAAGTCGTCTTTCAGCCGGCCCGGCATCGTCAGGGCCGACCGCGTGACGGCGGGTCGCAAACGTTCCCGCTGGCACGCTCGCTTCGAGAAGGCGCATCCACTGGATGCGCCTTTCTTCTATCAGGATTCTACCCACGCTCCGCGGTTGTCGACGCAGTGGTACAGCCGTTTCTGGGGGACGCATGCTGCAGAATATCAGGGACAATTCACAAGGTTGGATTGCCAAGACCATCATCGGCCTAATCGTCGTGTTGATGGCGTTGACCGGCTTCGAGGCCATTTTCCAGGCCGCCAGCCATAGCCAGGACGCCGCCAAGGTGAACGGCCAGACCATCAGCCAGAACGAGCTGAGCCAGGCCGTGGACATGCAGCGCCGCCAGCTGATGCAACAGCTGGGCAAGGATTTCGACCCTGCGCTGCTGGACGAGAAGATGCTGCGCGAAGCAGCGCTCAAGGGGCTGATCGATCGCAAGCTGCTGTTGCAGGGTGCCGAAGACGCCAAGTTCGCTTTTTCCGAGGCCGCGCTGGATCAGCTGATCCTGCAGACGCCTGAATTCCAGGTCGATGGCAAGTTCAGCGCCGAGCGCTTCGACTCGGTCATCCGCCAGATGGGCTACGGCCGCATGCAGTTCCGCGAGATGCTCGCCCAGGAAATGCTGATCGGCCAGCTGCGCACCGGCCTTGCCGGCAGCAGCTTCGTCACCGACAAGCAGGTCGAGGCCTTCGCCCGCCTCGAGAAGCAGACCCGCGATTTCGCTTCACAGACCTTCAAGGCCGACCCGGCCGCGGTCAAGGTGAGCGATGACGAGGTCAAGGCGCACTACGACCAGCACGCCAAGGAATTCATGACCCCGGATCAGGTGGTCATCGACTACCTCGAGCTGAAGAAGTCGGCCTTCTTCGACCAGGTCAAGGTCGACGACGGCGAGCTCAAGGCCCTGTACGAGAAGGAGATCGCCAACCTGGGCGAGCAGCGCCATGCCGCGCACATCCTGATCGAGGTCAACGACAAGACCGACGATGCCAAGGCCAAGGCCCGCATCGAAGAGATCCAGCAGCGCCTGGACAAGGGTGAGGACTTCGCCAAGCTGGCCAAGGAATTCTCCCAGGATCCGGGTTCGGCCAACACCGGTGGCGACCTCGGCTTCGCCGGCCCTGGCGTGTACGACCCGGCCTTCGAGGACGCGCTGTACAAGCTGAACAAGGACCAGGTGTCCGCACCGGTACGCACCGAGTTCGGCTACCACCTGATCAAGCTGCTGGGCGTGCAGGCGCCGGATGTGCCGAGCTTCGCCAGCCTGAAGGACAAGCTGACCCACGAGCTGAAGACCCAGCAGGTGGAGCAGCGCTTCGTCGAGGCCACCAAGCAGCTCGAGGACACCGCCTTCGAAGCCTCCGACCTGGCCCAGCCGGCCCAGGACCTGGGCCTGAAGGTGCACACCTCGGCGGCCTTCGGTCGCGAGGGCGGCGAAGGCATCACCGCCAACCGCGCGGTGATCCAGGCTGCGTTCGGCGAGCAGGTGCTGGAAGAGGGCGCCAACAGCAACGCCATCGAGCTGGATCCGGAGACCGTGGTGGTACTGCGCGTCAAGGAACACCGCAAGCCTGAGCAACTGCCGCTGGATGCCGTGGCCAAGAACATCAGCGAGCACCTGGCCAAGGAGAAGGCGATTGCCGAACTCAAGGCCAAGGCCGACAAGCTGATCGCCGGTCTGCGTGAGGGTTCGGCCAAGGCCGAAGGCCAGGGCTGGAAAGTCCACGAAGCGGTCACCCGCGGCCAGGACGGTATCGACCCGGCCGAGCTGCAGGCGGTGTTCCGCCTCGGCAAGCCTGCGGCCAAGGACAAGCCGGTCTACGGCAGCGTGGTCCTGGGCGACGGCAGCCTGGTGGTCCTTCAGCTCAAGGGCGTCAACGAAGGCGCCGCCGCCACCGACGAAGAGAAGGCGCAGATCCGTCGCTACCTCGCTTCGCGTGCCGGTTCGCAGGACTTCGCGGCCTATCGCAAGCTGCTTGAAGGCAGTGCCGACATCACGCGCTACTGAGTGGTGCGCTGATCACGAAACAGGCCGCGTATGCGGCCTGTTTCGTTTCCGATGTTCGGAACGCTCTGCTGCCTCCTCTCTCTCCCTCTGTAGGAGCGGCCTTGTGCCGCGAAAGGGGCGCGAAGCGGCCCCAGGATTTCAGCGTTGACGCTGCAATCGCCGGGGCTGCTGCGCACCCCTTTCGCGACACAAGGCCGCTCCTACAGGGATCGCGCGCGTAGCTACCGCCGAACCCCTTCATGATTGTCCAGCGTATCCCGCGCAACCTCCCGCCCCAGGGCGATCAGCTCCGGCGCCTTGTAGAACTCGAAGAACCGGCACACGCGCTTGGGCACGTTGATCAGTATGTCCGGCGGGTAGCCGGCGATCTTGTACTGGGCCAATGACGTCTGCATCACCTCGAAGCTCTGGTTGATCAGGTCGAGCAGGGACGCGGGGCCGACGTTGTCGACGATGAACGAACCCGTGGCCGATTTCGGCGCCCCCTCGCTCTGCGGCGCGGCCGCCGGCTGCTGGCCCTCGGGGGCGGCGCTTTCAGCGAGCCACGGGTTGGGGCTGGCCAGCCCCTCGGCGGTGATTTCCTGCTCCAGGCGGATCAGCTGTTCGGCCGGCTTGCGGCGAAACGGCAGGCGCGAGCCGAGCGAACTGATCAAGGCATCGAAGCGCATCTTGAATGCCGCCGGGCGCTCGATCACCGGCAGTTGGTATTGCTTCTGGTTGGTGGCGTTGAGGTTGACGGCGATGATCAGGTCACAGTGGCTGGACACCACCGGCACGATCGGCAGCGGGTTGAGGATGCCGCCATCGACCAGCGTGCGGTTGCCTTGCACCACCGGGGTGAACAGGCTGGGAATGGCCGCCGAGGCGCGCATGGCCTGGTGCAGGCAGCCCTCCTGGAACCAGATCTCCTGCTGGTTGGTCAGGTCGGTGGCGACCGCCGTGTAGGGGATGCGCAATTGCTCGATGTTGATTTCGCCAACGATCTTGCGGATCTGCCCGAACACCTTGTCGCCACGGATCGCCCCCAGGCGGAAGCTGACGTCCACCAGGCGCAGCACGTCGAGGTAGTCCAGGCTCTCGATCCAGCTGCGGTATTCGTCGAGTTTGCCGGCGGCGTAGATGCCGCCGATCACCGCGCCCATCGAGCAGCCGGCGATGCAGCCGATCTCATAGCCGCGTCGTTCGATTTCCTCGATCACGCCGATGTGCGCGTATCCCCGGGCACCACCGGAGCCCAGCACCAATGCCACGCGTTTGCCCATGACCTTTTCCCCCGCCGCTGTGCCACCATGGTCCAACAATGCACCCATTACCACCTGTGCTTCAATGTAGTCCGCGCTGGACTACGCTGAGCAGGGCACTTTTCGTTTGCTTTGCCGTCGAACGGCCACCTTAGTTTTTCACCCTCGAGGTATTACCGATGAAAGCCTGGATCACCCTTCCTCTGATTGCCCTGGCCCTAGCCGGCTGCGCGGGCAAGACGGCCTATCGCGACAGTTGCGCGACCCAGCTCGATGCCGCCTGGAAGGAACTGGACCTGGCCAAGGCCGAAGGCTTTGCCGGCACCGTGAGTTACTCCAAGGCGCTGTCGTTGTTGACCGGCGCCAAGACCCAGCAGCAGTTCGAAGGCTTCGAGGGCTGTACCCGCAAGGCCGAGAAGGCCCGTTTCTATATTCGTGAATCCCGCGCCGGGCGTTGACCGAGGAGCTGCCCATGTCCGCCATGCTCGATCATGTGGTCGGCCAGATCCTTGCCCTGCAGGTGCGCCTGCTGGCTTGCCGCGAGCGCCTGGCCGCCGACACCGACCGCGAGGCGTTGCACGACCTGCGCATCACCTTGCGGCGTCTGCGCAGCCTGCTGCGGCCGTTGCGTGGCCTGCCGGGCGTCGAGCAGCTCGAACAGTCGGCCGGAGCGTTGGGCACCCTGACTACGCCGCTGCGAGACCGCGAGGTGCTGGCGGCGCAGTTGACTCATCGCGGGCACATACAGGCAGGCGAGCGGCGCCAGGAGGGCAGGGCGCGCATCTATGCCGGTGTTGCGGCCAGCGCCCAGCTCAACCGCGTGCTGGCGATTCTCGATGCGTTTCCGATGTTCCTGCGTGCCGCCGGCCGTGAAGGGCTGGCGGCGAAGCTGGAGCAGCGCATCGACAAGCGCCTGCACAAGCAATGGCACAAGCTGCAGACGGCCCTGGCGGATCCTGCCCACGACCGCCACCGCCTGCGCCTGCTGATCAAGCGGGTGCGCTATGGCGACCAGGCCTACCCGCAACTCGAACACGCCGGCAACAAGCTGCAGCGCCTGCTCAAGGCGGCCCAGGGCGACCTGGGCGACTGGCATGACCGCGTGCAGTGGTTGCTGCAGGTGCGCGAGCACAGCGACCTGCTCGGCTGCAAGGTGGCCTGGGAGCATGAGCTGCATGCCGCCGAGGCACGCTCCGACCTCACCCTCGAAGCACTGCAAAAGGCCCTGGCGCGCCGTTAGTCCCGGCAAATGACCGATATGCGGGCTGTGGCTGGCGTGATCGCTGGTTACTATCGGTTTTTTTGGCGCAGGAGCCCTGGCACATGAACTTCACAGAATTGCTGGCAGCCGCCCGCGCGCACCCCGAGGCAATCAGCGTGCCCGCCGGCTGGGCCCAGGGGCGCGCGGTGTTCGGCGGCCTGATGGCGGCGATGGTGCACGAAGCGATGCGCCAGAAGCTGGGCGACGACCGCCCGGTGCGTTCGCTGGCCATCACCTTCGTCGGCCCGGCGGCGCCGGATGTGCCGATCAGTCTGGAGGTCGAGGTGCTGCGCGAGGGCAAGGCGGTCAGCACCTTGCTGGGGCGCGCCGTGCAGGATGGCCAGGTGGTGACGCTGGTGCAGGGCAGCTTCGGTGCCGGTCGCCCTTCCGTGGTGGCGGTCGACGCGCCCACCGCGATGCCGATGAAGCCGCTGCAGGAGGCAGCGCCGGAGTTGCCCTTTATCAAGGGCATTACACCGCAGTTCATGCAGCACGTGGCGTTTCGCTGGGCGGTGGGCGGCCTGCCGTTCAGTGGCAACGACTCGCGCCATATGGGTGGTTGGGTGCGCCTGCGCGATGCCGCCGAGGAGCCGGTCGGGGTGGCGCACCTGCTGGCATTGGTCGATGCCTGGCCGCCCAGCCTGCTGCCGTATCTCAAGCAGCCCGCCGCTGGCAGCACGCTGACCTGGACCATCGAGTTCGTGCAGCCCACGCCGCAGCTGTCGACCCTCGACTGGTGCCGCTATGTGGTCGAGACCGAGTATGCCCGTGATGGCTATGGGCATGCGGCCGCGGCGTTGTGGACGGCAGAGGGCGAGTTGCTGGCGTTGAGCCGGCAGACGGTGACTGTGTTCGCCTGAGCCATCTTCGTCAAGCCAATCGCGGGGCAAGCCCGCTCCCACGCCGCCCTGTGGCGCTTGTGGGAGATCGCCTAGCCTGGCGCGCAGGGTACAGAGTTCAAGCGTGGGAGCGGGCTTGCCCCGCGATGTCTTTCAGTCAGTGGCGATGCTTGTGTCGCTCGCGCCAGGCCCGCCACCAGGCACCGCTCAGCACGAAGCGCGGGAAGGTGATGAACTGCTCGGTGAGCAGGCGTTGCACGGCGTCCTTGCGGCCACTGAACGGCTCGGGCTGCTCGGCTTCCAGGCGGTGCCCCTGGCGTTGCAGACCCAGCCCGGCCACCAGGGCGATGATGCCCACGGCGATCTGCGACAGGTCCAGCCCGAACAGCCCCGACAGCACCAGCAGCGCGCCAAGGATGAACAGCGGCACGGCGATCAGGTGCAGCACCAGGTTGGCGGGGTGGCGATGGTTATGGTGGTAGCCGCGCCATTGCCAGGCGGGCAGGTTGGGCAGTCGCTTGCTCATGGACAGATCCTCTGGGGCCTGTCCAAAGCTTAGTGCGGCCCCCGGGCGGGGGCCAATCGAGGCTGGCTATGGTGGCCATAGCCGGCGCGGGTCACAGCTTTAGCTGGCCGATCGCCTTGTTCAGCTCGCCGGCGAGGGTCGCCAGTTCACTGCTGGTGGTGGCCGAGCCCACGGTCTGCTGCACGGTCTCCTCGGTCACGTCGCGGATACTGACCACGGCGCGGTTCATCTCCTCGGCCACCTGGCTCTGCTGCTCGGCGGCCACGGCGATCTGGGTGTTGCTTTCGCGCATCTGCGCCACGGCGCTGGTGATTTCGGCGAGGGCCTCGCCGGCTTCGCGGGCCTGCTTGACGCAATCGTCGGCCTTGTACGAGCTTTCCTGCATGAAATCCACCGCGTCGCGGGTACCGGCCTGCAGGTCGGCAACCATGGTGGTGATCTCGTCGGTGGAGGTCTGCACGCGCTTGGCCAGGTTGCGCACCTCATCGGCGACCACGGCGAAGCCGCGGCCCAGGTCGCCGGCCCGGGCCGCCTCGATGGCGGCGTTGAGGGCGAGCAGGTTGGTCTGTTCGGCGATGCTGTGGATGACCCCGACCACACCGTTGATCTTCTGGCTGTCATCGGCCAGCTGGCGGATCATCTCGGCGGTCTGCTGCACGCCGCTGGAGAGCCCGGCAATCGAGTCCTGCACGCGGCTGACCACGGCCTGGCCGCTGCCGGCCAGGGTGTCGGCGGTCTGCGACAGGTCACGGGTGGCGCCGGCATGCTGGGCGATGTGGTGGACGGTGGCGGTCATCTCGTTGATCGCGGTGGCCGCCTGGTCGGTCTCGCTCTGCTGGCCGATCATGCCGTGGCGCACCTCGTCCATGCTGCCAGCCAGGCGCGCGGCACCGGAGTCCAGCTGCGCGGCGGTGCGCGCCACGGTGCTGACCACGCGGTGGTAGGTGGTCTGCATGGCGTTGAACGCGCCGGCCATCTGCCCGACTTCGTCGCCGCAGGCCAGTGGCACCCGGGCCGAGAGGTCGCCGGTCTTCTCCACGTGCAGCATCACGTCCTTGAGGGTGTTGAGCTGGCTGAGCAGGAAACGGATCAACAACTGCGAGGCGCAGAGCATCGCCAGCATCAGGATCAGCACGCACACGGCGTAGTTGCTGAAGCGGTCGAAATAGACCTGGCGCAGGCTCGGCGACTGGGCGATCAACGCAAGCTGCTGATCCCCCCGGCGCAGCACCTGGGCGCCGCGCAGCGGGTTGTCGCCGAGGATCCAGGCACCGGGCAGCTCGACCCAGCCCTGGCCGTCGCGCAGGGCTTCGAGGGGTTCGCCGGCGAACTGTGGTGTCTGGCCATTGCGCCAGGTGATCAGGTTGGCCTGGGCGGGCAGGGCCTGCCCGGCGGGCCAGGCCGCCAGCAGTTCGGCCTGGGCCTGGGCTTGCGCCTGGGCACCGCTGGCGCGGGCCTGCTGCTCCAGGTACACCGCGTAGAGCACCAGCATCAGGGTGGTGACGAAGGCCACGGCATTGACGGCCCAGAACTTGTATTTGAGGGAAACGTTGCTAAGCCAGGCACCCATGGTAGGTCTTCTCTGAGTTGGCGGAAACATTATTGGCAAGGTGCCATCATTGTGCCCGCCAAGGCCAGGGGCCTTGTTGATATGCGTCAAGAAACCCCAGGCAGGCCAAAGAACGCGCGGGCGCAGGCACTGGTGTGGGCGGCGGTGTGCGCTGCGGTTTCATGGCGGTGCAGGGCCACCTCGCGCAGCACCTCGGGCAGGAAGGCCGGCTCGTTGCGGCCGTTCTTCGGCTTGGGCCGCAGGCTGCGGGGCAGCAGGTAGGGCGCGTCGCTTTCGAGCATCAGGCGGCCCTCGGGGATGTTGCCGACCAGGGGATGCAGGTGGGTGCCGCGGCGCTCGTCGCAGATCCAGCCGGTGATGCCGATGTGCAGGTCCAGGTCGAGGTAGGCGAACAGCGCCTGGCGCTCGCCGGTGAAGCAGTGCACCACGGCGGCGGGCAACTGGTCGCGGTAGTCCTTGAGGATTGCCAGCAGGCGCTCGCTGGCCTCTCGCTCGTGGAGGAACACCGGCAGGCGCAGTTCGACCGCCAGTGCCAACTGCGCTTCCAGGGCTTTTTCCTGGGCCGGACGCGGGGAAAAGTCGCGATTGAAGTCCAGGCCGCATTCGCCCACGGCCACCACCCGTGGCTGGGCGAGCAGTTCGCGCAGCTGGCGTTCGCTGCCGCTGCTCCAGTGGCTGGCGTCGTGAGGGTGCACCCCGGCGGTGCTGAACAGGCGCTGGCCAGGTTCGTCCAGGCGCTGGCACAGTTCCAGGGCCTCGGTGCTGACGTCCAGGCTGGTGCCGGTAAGGACCATCTGTGCCACGCCGGCCTCCACGGCGCGCTCGACGATGGCGGCCTGCTGGTCGTGGAAACTGCTGTTGGTCAGGTTGACGCCGATATCGATCAGTTGCATGGTGCTACCTCGTGCCGCGGGGCGGCCAGCATAGCAAAAACCGGGATATCGAGAAAAAACCAAGAACTTCAAACGTTTGCCGTGGTCTGTTGCGGTCATTTATCACGGATCGATCACAGCACATGGTGCCCGCCAACCGCTCTCGGACCCTTATCCCCATGTTGCGAACCTTTTTGACTTGCCTGTTGCTGTCCGGGCCGCTGGCCGCCGTGCCGGCCGCTGCCGGCGAAGCCGGGCCGCAACAGCATGTGCCGGCCAGCCAGGCGCGTGACCTGGCGCAGATCCGTTCGAGCAAGGTGCTGCGGGTGCTGGTCAACCAGAGCCGCAACAGCTCCGGCGAGGTCAAGGGTGAGCCGGTAGGGGTCGAGTACTACCGCTTGCGCGCCCTGGAGCATGCCCTCAATGCCCGGGTCGCCGACGGCCAGGAAATCACCCTGAAGATCATCCCCCGCGCCAAGGAGCAGCTGCTTGCGGCATTGCAGCGCGGCGAGGGCGATCTTGCCGCCCCCGGCGAGCTGCTCGACCCGAGCGTGGTGCGCGGAGTTGGCGTCAGTGCCCCGGTGGTCGACCAGGTGCCGCTGCAACTGGTCGGGCGCAAGGGCGAGCGCGGCTACAGCCGCCCCGAGCAGTTGTCCGGGCGCACCGTCGCCCTGACCACAGCCAGTGCCGCGGGCGCGGCGATCCAGGCGATCAACCAGCAGCTGGTCCTGCGCAAGCGGGCACCGATCAAGGTGGAATGGGTCGACCCGACGCTGGCGGTGGAGGATGTGCTGGAGATGGTCCAGGCCGGCATCTACCCGTTGACCGTGGTGGAGCGGCCGATCGCCCAGCGCTGGGCGCGGGTGATGCCGCGCCTGCGGGTGGACAGCAAGCTGCAGCTGGCCCCGCCCCAGGCTATGCGCTGGTATGTGCGCCAGGACGCGCCGATGCTGCAGGCGGCGGTGGATCGCTTTCTCGCCACCTACCGCGCGCCGGACAACCAGGACGCGGCCTTCGAACGCATCTACCGGCGCCAGTACCGGGTGCACAACCCGCTGGCTCGACAGGATCGCCAGCGCCTGGAGTCGGTGCGCCCGGTGCTGCAGAAGCACGGTGGCGATCAGCAGTTCGACTGGCTGAATCTGGCCGCCCTGGCGTTCAAGGAGTCGACCCTCGACCCCAAGGCACGCGGCACCGGTGGCGCCCACGGGCTGATGCAGATCACCCCGTCGGCGGCCCAGCGGGTGGGGGTGAGCAACACCGCCACGGTGGACGGCAATGTCCAGGCCAGCGCCCGTTATTTGGCACTGATCCGCCGCAAGTTCTTCGCCAGCCCGCAGCTCAACGAGCGCGAGCGCATGGCCTTCATCCTGGCCGCCTACAACCTCGGGCCGGAGCGGGTCCAGGCCATGCGTGCCGAAGCACGGCGGCGTGGGCTCAATGGCAACCAGTGGTTCTTCCAGACCGAGCGCATCGCCATGGAGCAGGTGGGCATGGGGCCGGTGAACTTCGTCAACAGCGTCAACAAGTACTTCCTCGCGTTCAACCGAGAGCGGGCTTCCCTGGAGCGTGTGGCGAAGCGCTAGATAAATCTAATTACTCGATAGAATTTACGCGATTATTGCGATTTTCTTATTCGATGATTTGATTAAGATGGCGCTCATCCAACACACACCTGCTCAAACAAGGAAGCAAACATGAATCACTCCCTCAATGCCCTGTTCACCACCCGCGCCGGTTATGGCCTGAGCGTCGTGCGTATCCTGGTCGGCATCATCTTCATGGCCCATGGCGCGCAGAAACTGTTCGGCCTGTTCGGTGGCTACGGCCTGGAAGGCACCGGCCAGTGGATGGAAAGCATCGGCCTGGCCCCAGGCTACCTGATGGCCCTGCTGTCCGGCAGCGCCGAGTTCTTCGGCGGCCTGGCCCTGGTGGTCGGCCTGCTGGCCCGCCCGGCGGCGCTGGCACTGAGCGTGACCCTGGTGGTGGCGATCTTCTCGGTGCATATCGGCAACGGGCTGTTCATGTCCAACAACGGCTACGAGTTCGCCCTGGCGCTGATGGCCGGTACCGTGGCGGTGCTGATCGAGGGTGCCGGTCGCCTGTCGCTGGACCGCCTGATCGCACGCTGATCGTCAATCGCGGGGCCAGCCCGCTCCCACGAAGCTTGTGGGAGCGGGCTGGCCCCGCGATTGCTTTTGCACAAGCGCTTGTAACTTCATGCGTCTGCCTCTAGCATACCGATTGCGCCGATTTAAACAGCTACTTGCGGGGCGCAGGAGAGGCCCCGACGGGTCATCCGAAATACCGCTAAAGCGCTGGTTCGGTGACGCCTCCCACCGCTGCCCAGCGGGAACAGCGAGGCGGAGAGAGACTCCATGAGTTGCCCACGTACCAGTGTCTGCTTGACCCCCCTGGCCAAGAACCAGGCTTCCCGTACCCCGCGCATCCTGCTCGGCGGCCAGCATCAACCCACGCTTTTGCGCAATCTCGATGGCTTTTCCCGACGCAAGGGCCAGGCCTGTGCCTTCCTCATCCAGTTCTCCGACAGCTGTGAACAGCTCGACCAGTACGGCAACGACCGCTTCGACCTGGCTGTGATCCAGGCGCCCGCAGCAGAAGAGGCCGCCGAGGTCATCGGCCAGCTCACCCGCATTGCCCGCCAGGGGTTGATCACCCGCCGTTGAGCGGCGTGTCGCGTCCAGCCTTTTTTCGCTAAGCTCGGTCTCCCGGTGGGCGCCTGTCGCCCGCTGCGGATGCACTGAGGAGACAGTCGTTGAGCACCAACATCATCACCATTGAAGGCCATGCTGCGCTGAAGCAGGAGCTTGACCACCTGTGGCGGGTCTATCGCCCGGAAATCACCCAGAAGGTCACCTGGGCGGCATCGCTGGGCGATCGCAGCGAGAACGCCGACTACCAGTACAACAAGAAGCTGCTGCGCGAGATCGACCGCCGCGTGCGCTACCTGCGCAAGCGCCTGGAAGACGTCAAGGTGGTCGAGTACTCGCCTCAACAGGAAGGCAAGGTGTTCTTCGGTGCCTGGGTGGAGATCGAGAACGATGACGGCGAGCAGCTGCGCTTTCGCATCGTTGGCTATGACGAGATCCACGGGCGCAACGACTACATCTCCATCGACTCACCAATGGCCCGGGCCCTGCTAAAGAAGGGGGAGGGTGACGAAGTGCTGGTGCACACGCCCACGGGCGAGGCGACCTGGTATGTGAACAGCATCCGCTACAACCTCTAGCTGGCGCAGAGCTCAAGGCCATACCCGATCCCTGTAGGAGCGGCCTTGAACTGGCCTAATGATTTTGGACACCTTCATCGGGCGCTATGATGGCGCCCAATTGGAGGCAAAATCAGTGCGTAAATCTTATTCAAGAGAATACAAAGTCCAAGCTGCCGAAATGGTGCTGGATGGTGGGCAGTCAGTTCCTGAGGTCTGTGCAGCCCTTGGGCTGGGCCCTACCGCGCTTCGCCGCTGGGTTGATCAGGTGCGTGAAGAGAGAGCCGGTAAGGTTCCTGCTGGAGCCAAAGCGATCACACCCGAGCAGCAACGAATTGAAGAACTCGAAGCGCTGGTTCGGCAAAAGGATCGGGATATCGAAATCCTAAAAAAGGCCAGTGCTCTCCTGCTTCGGGACTCCAAAGATCGTTCTCGCTGATCAACGAGCTGAGTGAGCAATACCCTGTTGTCGACTGCTGCCGCGTGCTTGGGGTTAAGCGCAGCAGTTTCTATGCGTGGCGCAAACGGCAAGGACGTGAAAACCCGGCAAGAGATGCGCTACGCCTGCTGGTAATCAAGCACTTCAACGCATCGCGAAGTGCTTCTGGCTCGCGAACCCTGGCGCAGGAATTGCGGCACGAAGGCCATGAAATAGGACGATACAAGGTGCGTGCGCTAATGCGTGAAGCTGGCCTGAAGTGCAAACAGCGCAGGCCGCACCGCTATCGGTCATCAGGGGCAGAAGCGTTGATCGCCGAGAATCAGCTGAAGCGCAATTTCAAGGTTTCGGCGATCAATGAGGTTTGGTGTGGCGATGTGACCTATATCCAGGTTGGCAGGCGCTGGCTGTACCTAGCCGCCGTGATTGACCTCTATGCCCGTCGCGTAGTGGGTTGGGCATTCTCGATGATTGCAGATGCCAACTTAGCTTGTAACGCCCTGCGCATGGCCGCTGAATCGCGGGGTAGGCCGGCGGGCGTAATGTTTCATTCAGACCAGGGCTGTCAGTACACCAGCCATAAATTCAGAGCCGCGCTCGATGAGTACAACTTGAACCAGAGCATGAGCCATCGAGGCCAATGCTGGGATAACGCTGCCATGGAGCGATTCTTCGGAGCATTGAAATCAGAATGGGTGCCGGCAGAGGGTTACGAGACCGAAGCGCAGGCACGAGTGGATATCCAGGCTTATCTGATGCGCTACAACCTCAAGCGCCTCCACAGCTACAACGGCTATGAAACGCCAGTAGCCATGGAGGAAAAGCTCAAGGCAGCGGCATGAACCTTAACCGGTGTCCAAAATTACTTGACCAGTTCACCTTGTGTCGCGAAAGGGGTGCGAAGCGCCCCCAGATCTGCGCATCAAGCTGATATTGCCGGGGCCGCTATGCGGCCCTTTCGCGACACAAGGCCGCTCCTACAGGGGAAGCGTAAGCCTCCGAATATTCACCCCTCGCGCAACACCGCCAACGGGCTGGCATTGAGCGCGCGACGCGTGCCGATCACCCCGGCTGCGCCCACCAGCACCGCCCCGGCCAGCGGCAGCGCCAGCAGCCACGGATGCGGTGCCCAGTGCAGGTCGAAGGCGTAGCGGTACAGCGCCCAGGTGATCAGCTCGCACCCCAGTGCCGCCAGCACACCGCTGGCCGCGCCGAGCAGGCCGAACTCGATGCGCCGCGCCTTGACCAGCAACGGGCGCGCCGCCCCCAGCGCCCGCAGCAGGGCACCCTGGCGGATGCGCTCGTCGAGGGTCGCCTGCAGGCCGGCAAACAGCACCGCCAGCCCCGCCGCCAGCACGAACAGCAGCACATACTCCACCGCCAGGGTGACCTGGGCGAGGATGCTGCGCAGCTGCGCCAGCAGCGCGTCGACCTGCAGCACGGTCACCGCCGGGAAGGCCCGGGACAGGGCGACGATCTCCTCGTCGTGGCCCGGCGCCAGGTAGAAGCTGGTGAGGTAGGTGGTGGGCAGGCCTTGCAGGGTGCCCGGCTGGAAGATCATGTAGAAGTTGGGCTGGAAGCTGTCCCAGTGCACGCTGCGCAGGCTGCTGACCCGGGCCTGGCGCTGCTGGCCGCCGATGTCGAAGGTCAGCAGGTCGCCCAGTTGCAGGTGCAGGCTCTGCGCCAGCTCCGCTTCCACGGAAACTCCGGGGACTTCATCACCGGCGGGCGCCTGCTGCCACCATTGGCCGGCGCTCAGGGCATTGCCCTGGGGCAGTTCGGCGGCCCAGGTCAGGCTGAGATCGCGCTGGATGGCGCGCTCGCCGGTGGACTCCTTGCTGACCAGCTGGCGCACCGGCTGCTCGTTGATATGGGTCAGGCGGCCGGGAATCACCGGGTACAGCGGTGCGGCGCTGGCGTTGATCTGGGCCAGGCGCTCGGTGAACGGCTGGCGCTCGTCGGGCAGGATGTTCAGGGCGAAATGGTTGGGCGCATCCTTGGGCAACTGCGCCTGCCAGGTGTCGAGCAGTTCCGCGCGCAGCAGGGCGACCAGGCCCATCGCCAGGAGGATCAGGCCGAAGGCCAGGGCCTGGCCGGCGGCGGCCAGCGGGTGGCGTAGCAGTTGCCCGAGCCCCAGGCGCCAGGCCAGCGGTGCGCCGCCCAGCAACCGGCGCAGGCTGCGCAGGCCGAGCAACAGCAATCCACCCAGCAGCAAGGCGGCGATCAGCCCGCCGCCGAGCAGGGCGAAGGTCAGCAGCAGGTCCAGGCTCAGGCGCCACATGATCAGACCCAGGGCGAGCAGGGCGGCGCCATACACCAGCCAGCTGCTCGGTGGCAGCGGCAGCAGGTCGCGGCGCAGCACACGCAGCGGCGGCACGCGACCAAGGGCCGCCAGCGGCGGCAGGGCGAAGCCGGCCAGGGCCACCAGCCCGGTGCCGATGCCGGCCAGCGCCGGGGTGAGGCCGCCGGGTGGCACCTGGCTGGGCAGCAGGCCTTCGAGCAGGCGGAACAGCCCCAGCTGCGCCAGCCAGCCGAGCAGGGCGCCGGCCAGCGCTGCGACGACGCCGAGCATGGCCAGTTGCAGGCTGTAGAGGCCGAGGGCCTGGTGCCGGGATAGTCCCAGGCAGCGCAACAGGGCGCTGGCGTCCAGGCGCCGCGCGGCGTAGCGGCTGGCCGACAGGGCCACGGCGACGCCAGCCAGCAGCACCGCCACCAGGCTGGCCATGTTCAGGTAGCGCTCGGCCTTGCCCAGGGCGCCGCCGATCTGCCGGTTGCCGTCGCGGGTGTCGAGCAGGCGCTGATTGGCTGCCAGGCTTTGTTCCGCTGTCTGCCGGTACTGTTGCAGGGCATCGATATCGCCGCGCCACAGGTCGCGGTAGCTGACCCGGCTGCCGGGCTGGATCACCCCCGTGGCGTCGAGGTCGGCGAGGTTCATCAGCACCCGTGGCGTCAGGCTGTAGAAATTGTTGGCGCGGTCGGGCTCGTAGGTCAGCACGCGGCTCATGCGCAGGGTCTTCATGCCCACGTCGATGCTGTCGCCGATGGCCAGGCCCAGCGCCGCGAGCAGGCGCGGCTCGACCCAGGCTTCGCCCGGCGCGGGGCCGCCACCAGGTGTTTCCTCGGCGTAGGGCGCCGCCGCGCTGCGCAACTGGCCGCGCAGGGGGTAGGCGGGGTCGGCGGCCTTGATGCTGGACAGCTGGATGCCGTTGTCGGCGCCGACCACGCTGGTGAATTCCACCACCCGCGCATGGCTCAGGCCCAGCGCCGTGCCATCGGCGATCTGCTGCGCGCTGGGCGGGGCGCTGCCCTGCAGGACCAGGTCGGCGCCGAGGAACTCGCTGGCGCGCAACTGCATGGCGCCGTTGAGGCGGGCGCCAAAGTAGCCGATGGCGGTACTGGCCGCCACCGCCACCAGCAAGGCGAAGAACAGCACGCGTACTTCGCTGGCGCGGGCATCGCGCAGCAACTGGCGCAGGGCCAGAACACACAGTCGCGGGAACGATAGGCGGGTCATCAGGGCTCCAGGGGCGCCACCAGGCGACCGGCATCCAGACGGATCAGGCGACGGCAGCGCTTGGCCAGGCGCTCGTCGTGGGTCACCAGCACCAGGGTGGTGCCGCGCTCCTGGTTCAGCTCGAACAACAGGTCGCTGATGCGCTCGCCGGTGTGGCTGTCGAGGTTGCCGGTGGGCTCGTCGGCGAACAGCACCGCCGGCTGCGCGGCGAAGGCGCGGGCGATTGCCACCCGCTGCTGCTCGCCGCCGGAGAGCTGGCGCGGGGTATGGCTCAGGCGCTTGCCCAGGCCGACCCGCTCGAGCAGGTCGCGGGCGTGTTCGCGGGCATCGCGCCGACCGTCCAGCTCCAGCGGCAGCATGACGTTCTCCAGGGCGTTGAGGCTGTCGAGCAACTGGAACGACTGGAACACGAAGCCTACGTGCTCGGCGCGCACCCGGGCACGCTGGTCCTCGTCGAGGAGGCCGAGGTCGTGGCCGGCGAGGATCACCTTGCCGGCGCTGGGCCGGTCGAGCCCGGCGAGCAGCCCCAGCAGCGTGGACTTGCCGGAGCCGGAGGCGCCGACGATGGCCAGGCTGTCGCCCTGGGCGAGGTCGAGGGAGAGGGCGTGGAGGATGGTCAGGTCGCCTTCCGCGCTGGGGACCACTTTGCTAAGGTTCTGCGCAACGAGAATGCTGGGGCCCATGGAGAATCCGATGCGAATGTGGTGGTTGAGTGCCGGCCTGGCCCTGTGTTGCCTGGCCCAGGGCGCGGCGGCGGGAACGCTGCTGGTTGTCGGCGATAGTATCAGCGCCGGTTTTGGCCTGGATACCCGCCAGGGGTGGGTCAACCTGCTGCAACAGCAGTTGAAGAAAGAGGGTTTCGACGACCAGGTGGTCAATGCCTCGATCAGTGGCGACACCAGCGCAGGTGGCCAGGCGCGGCTGCCGGCGCTGCTTGCGGCACACAAGCCGGACCTGGTGGTGCTGGAGCTGGGAGGCAACGATGGCCTGCGCGGCCAGCCGCCGCAACAATTGCAACAGAATCTTGCCGCGATGATCGATCAGTCTCGCCAGGCCGGTGCCAAGGTGGTGCTGCTGGGCATGCGCCTGCCGCCGAACTATGGCGTGCGCTACACCACGGCATTCGCCCAGGTCTATGAACAGCTGGCCGCCGATAAAAAGGTGCCGCTGGTGCCGTTCTTCCTCGAAGGCGTGGGCGGGGTGCCGGAGCTGATGCAGGCCGATGGCATCCACCCGGCGGCGACCGCCCAGCAGCGCCTGCTGGAAAATGCCTGGCCGGCGATAAAACCCTTGCTGTGACGCTTTTATCGGGGGCCGCTTTCGGCTAATGTTGCGCCCCCCGTTTCGAGTGCCCCCGATGCCGCGCCCCGCCTGGTCCCTGTACGCCTATCAACTGATCGAGCCCGATGAGCAGCTCGACCTGTTTGCCTGCCAGGAAGTGCGCATCCACCTGGCCGCCCGCCAGCTCGAGCTGGGCGTGCCGGTCGACCGTACCTTGTGCGGTGGCCTGCTGCCGGCGCAGCCGCGCTGGTCGGGTGTGGAGCGGGCGATCTACCGCGACGAGCGCCTGTGCCCGCTGTGCCGGGCGATCCTCGATGCCCAGCGGCGCGGCATGCGCCCGGTGTGGCCGGAACTCTGAGCGCCTTTCATCATCTGAAACGCTTGCGCCTCCCGCTCGTTTGGGCGCGGGTGTACAATCGTTGTCTTGACTGATCTTTCGAAGGATTTCCCGGATGTTGCCGCGCTTTCCCGCCGTCACCCGTAGCCTGACCCTGGCCGCCCTGCTGGCGACAGGCCCCGCTGTTGCGCTGGAACTGCCGTTGCCAGCTCCCGGTGAAGACGTCGTCGGCCAGGTCCATACCATCAAGGCCAAGTACGAGGACACCTTCGCCGACATCGGCACCGCCAACGACCTCGGCTACCTCGAGATGATAGCCGCCAACCCGGGCGTCGATCCCTGGCTGCCGGGCGCCGGTACCGAAATCGTCCTGCCGACCCGCTACATCCTGCCGCCGGGCCCGCGTGAAGGCATCGTCATCAACCTGGCCGAATATCGCCTGTACTACTACCCGAAAGGGCAGAACGTGGTGCACACCTTCCCGCTGGGTATTGGTCGCGAGGGCTGGGGTTCGCCGATCGCCAACACCAAGATCACCGCCAAGACGCCGAACCCGACCTGGACCCCGCCAGCCTCGATTCGCGCCGAGCACGCCGCCGATGGCGACATCCTGCCGACGGTGGTGCCAGCAGGGCCGGACAATCCGCTGGGGCCGTTCAAGTTCACCCTGGGTGTACCGGGCTACCTGATCCACGGCTCGAACAAGAAGTTCGGCATCGGCATGCGCACCAGTCACGGTTGCTTCCGCATGCTCAACAACAACGTGCTGACCTTGTCGAAGATGGTTCCGGTGGGTACCCCGGTGCGCATCATCAACGAGCCGTACAAGTTCGGCATCAGTGCCGGCAAGGTCTATCTCGAGGCGCATACACCGCTGGACGACCACGGCAATCCGTCGGTGGTCGACAAGCACACCGCGGTCATCAATGCGTTGCTCAAGCGTGAAGACCTGGCCAACAACTTGCGCATGAACTGGGACATGGTTCGCGATGTGGTGGCGGCCGAAGACGGCATGCCGGTCGAGATCGCCGTGCCAACCAATGGTGCAAGCGCGCCGATGGTGTCGAGCATTCCGCCAGAACTGCAGTAAGCGATTGCCCGCTGGCAACTAGCGGGGCACTTTGGGGCCGCCTTGCGGCCCATCGCGGGACAAGCCCGCTCCTACAGGTACGGTAAACGCCATGCCTTTAGGCGTAGGCTTGTCCCGGGGTGGGTCGCCAGGCGGCCCCAGTTGTTTGGGCGGCATCACCTGGCTTTTTTGCAGGCAATAAAAAAGCCGACCCACAAGTGGGTCGGCTCCATAACAATCCGTGAGGATTATTACTTGCGGCTGGCTTTGTCCAGCATACGCAGAGCGCGCTCGTTGGCTTCGTCAGCGGTCTGCTGAGCCTTCTGAGCAGCTGCCAGAGCGTCGTCAGCTTTGCGGTAGGCTTCGTCTGCACGAGCCTGGGCGCGAGCTGCTGCGTCTTCGGTAGCAGTCAGGCGAGCTTCGGTTTCTTTGGATACGCTGCTGCAAC
Organism: Pseudomonas sp. TE31087; assembly: GCF_057284075.1. NCBI lineage: Bacteria > Pseudomonadati > Pseudomonadota > Gammaproteobacteria > Pseudomonadales > Pseudomonadaceae > Pseudomonas > Pseudomonas sp. TE31087. The sequence goes on along the minus strand of NZ_JBXVNN010000001.1, from coordinate 2,284,884 downwards.
CGGTAGCCAGAACTGCGGCCAGAGCCAGAGCAGAGAATTTCAGAACGTTGTTCATCGTGTTCCCCTTCAAGGACTTTCTATTAAATAGCCATCTCTCGGAAAAGAGAAACTGGCCGGCGTACATAGTACCCATTACTTGTAGTAAGTAAACTGACTGAGCGCAAGAACTGCAAAAAAAATGCTGTGGACGGCCCCGGCGACGGGGTTTGTAAACAAAGTGTGAAAATCCTGGCCAGCCTTCGCAAGCGATTGTAGTACAGGAACTTTTTTGTTGAACTAAGGGTGACTTTAACTGTCGACCGGCGTCTTAGCCCTTGAACATCCGGTTGCTGTTGCCGGGCCTCGGGCGGATGGCTGTCAGCATTTTCATTCTGCACAGCTTGAGCATTCTCGCTGGTGCCGCCTACTATTTGAGGGGGCCATCGATGCAGAACGATCCCGGTCGCGCTGCTGTCGAAGGGGCAACAGGTGGCGTAGAGGTTCCTCCGCCGGATAAACCATATCGGTAAGGTAAGGGTCTGCCGACAAGACCTGCGAGGAGTAGTGATGAGCGAAACGCTGACCATCCACCATGACCAGGCCGGTCATCAGTTCGAGACCACCGTGGACGGTCACCGGGCCTATCTGACGTACATGGACCTGGGCAAGCAGACGCTGGACATCTATCGCACCTTCGTCCCCAATGCCCTGCGCGGTCGCGGGATTGCCGCCGCACTCACCGAGAGGGCGCTGGAGTACGCCGAGCAGATGGGCTACACGGTGATCCCGTCGTGCTCCTACGTCGAGCGCTACATGGAGCGTCAGCAGCGGCATTCGAGCAAGGCCTGACACGGCACACATGAAAACGCCGGGCATTGCCCGGCGTTTTCGTTTGCACGTCTTTTAGCCGCGCTGGCGCTTGGGCAGTACATCCTTGAGCTTGGCATGCATGCTGCGCAGGGTCTTCTCGGTGGCCGCCCAGTCGATGCAGGCATCGGTGACGGACACGCCGTACTGCAGTTCGTCGAGGTTTTTCGGAATCGCCTGGCAGCCCCAGTTCAGGTGGCTCTCGACCATCAGGCCGATGATCGACTGGTTGCCTTCGAGGATCTGGTTGGCGACGTTCTCCATGACCAGCGGCTGCAGGGCCGGGTCCTTGTTGGAGTTGGCGTGGCTGCAGTCGACCATGATGTTGGGCTTGATCTTGGCCTTGACCAGATCCTGCTCGCACAGGGCGACGCTGACCGAGTCGTAGTTGGGCTTGCCGTTGCCGCCGCGCAGCACCACGTGGCCATAGGCGTTGCCCTTGGTGGTGACGATGGACACGCCGCCTTCCTGGTTGATGCCCAGGAATCGGTGCGGCTTGGACACCGACTGCAAGGCGTTGATGGCCACGGTCAGGCCGCCATCGGTGCCGTTCTTGAAACCGACCGCCGAGGACAGGCCCGAGGCCATCTCGCGGTGGGTCTGGGATTCGGTGGTGCGGGCGCCGATGGCCGACCAGCTGATCAGGTCCTGCAGGTACTGCGGGGAGATCGGGTCGAGCGCTTCGGTGGCGGTGGGCAGGCCCTTCTCGGCCAGGTCCAGCAGCAGTTGGCGACCGATGTGCAGGCCGTCCTGGATCTTGAACGAGTCGTCCAGGTACGGGTCGTTGATCAGGCCTTTCCAGCCGACGGTGGTCCGCGGCTTCTCGAAGTACACGCGCATGACCAGGTACAGGGTGTCGGAGACTTCCTCGGCCAGCACCTTCAGGCGCTCGGCGTACTCGTGGGCGGCCTTGATGTCGTGGATCGAGCAGGGGCCGACCACCACGAACAGGCGATGATCCTTGCCGTCGAGGATGTTGCGCACCACTTCACGGCCGGCAGTCACGGTCTGCAGGGCCTTGGCGCTGAGGGGGATTTCCTTCTTGAGCTGATCGGGGGTGATCAAGGTCTCGTTGGAGGCAACGTTAAGGTCATCGATCGGTAAATCAGCCATCGTGTTACTCGTCAGGTCACGGGTGCCGGCCGCCAGCGATCCCCGTGCGGCCCAGCAGCAGATTATTCGCAGCGGGGAGGCCGAACCTTAGCGCGTTAGCGGGGGCGCGACAATGGGCTGGGGCCCGTCGATACGGGGTTTTTGCCCATCGGGTGGCGTTTGCGGGCGGTTCGATGTCGGCTGGGAGGATTTGGTCGCGATGGCCGGCACGCGGGTATAGTGGCTGACCCACAACAATGACTCTCGCTCAGGAGCACGGCATGGCGTCCCTCGATCCTCGCATTGGCAATCCTCGCATCGGCATCATCGGCAGCGGCGCAATCGGTGGCTTCTACGGCCTGATGCTGGCCCGCGCCGGCTTCGACGTGCACTTTCTGTTGCGCAGCGAATACCAGGCCGTGCGCGAGCAGGGGCTGCGCCTGGACAGCGCGGTGCATGGCCAGGTGCACATGCCGGTGCAGGCCTACGCCTCTGCCGCCGACATGCCGCCCTGCGACTGGCTGCTGGTGGGTGCCAAGGCCACCAGCAACGCGGAGCTGGCGCCCTTGATCGTGCAGGCCGCGGCGCCCGATGCCCGGGTGGTGTTGCTGCAGAACGGCCTTGGCGTCGAGGAGCAGTTGCGCCCGGCCTTGCGCCCGGACCTGCACCTGCTCGGCGGCCTGTGCTTCATCTGCGTCAATCGCGAGGGCCTCGGTGTTATCCGCCACCAGTCGCTGGGCGCGGTGAACCTGGGCTATCACAGTGGTCCTGCGCAGGACGGCGGGGCTGCCGTGGTGGAGGAGGGCGCCGGGCTGTTCCGGGCCGCGGGCATCGATTCCCAGGCCATGGCCGACCTCGATCAGGCGCGCTGGCAGAAGCTGGTGTGGAACGTGCCCTACAACGGCCTTTCGGTGTTGCTGCAGGCCAGCACCACGCCCTTGATGGGCGATGCCGACAGCCGCGCGCTGATCCAGGCGTTGATGGCCGAAGTGGTGGCGGGCGCAAAGGCCTGTGGCCGCGAGCTGCCGGCGGGCTATGCCGAGCACCTGTTCCGAATCACCGAGAAGATGCCGGACTACTGGCCGAGCATGTACCACGACCATGTCCAGCAGCGGCCGCTGGAGCTGCAGGCGATCTATGCCGAGCCCCTGGCCCGGGCCCGCGCGGCCGGTTGCGCGTTGCCGCGCATGGAGGCGTTGTACCAGGCCCTGGCGTTCATCGACCGGCGTAATCGGCAGGCCTGAAGCCCGCGGCGGCTGTGCGCCGGACGGCCAGGCGACCGCCGATGGCGCTGCTAAGCTCAAGCTTGCTCTGCCGTCGCGGCAGTCGAGGAGGTCGAATGATCCGTTCCATGCTGTTTGCCACTGACCTCGGTGTCTATGCGCCCTTCATCATGCAGCACGCCCTGGCCCTGGCGCGGACCTTCAACGCAGAGCTGTATGTGATTCATGCCGTGGAGCCCATGGGCCAGTTCGCCGAATCGTTGCTGCAGAGCTACCTCGATGAGCAGACCCTCGATGCGCTGCACAGCGAGGGCGTCAACACGGTCATGGCCAATATCGAGCAGCGGGTGCTGGAGAACTTTCGCGACGAGATGACCGAGCCGGCCGACCTGGCATTGATCCGCGCGGTGCGGGTGCGCCAGGGCGATCCGGCCCAGGTGATCCTCGAGCAGGCCCAGCGGTTGTCGGTCGACCTGCTGATCTTCGGCAGCCACAGCGCCGGCGCGGGGGTGGATGTGCCGATCGGCCGCACGGCGGTGCGGCTGCTGCAACTGTCACCGGTGCCGGTGTACATGGTGCCGTTGGCTCACCATCTTGGACGTAGGAAATCGTGAACCTAGCGGTAGGACTTTTTCCAGCGAACGTAACAAAATAGTTCTAGATTTATTTCTCAAGCCACTAATATAGTTATAACTCGTCGCTGCCGGCGCGCCGGTGACCTACCGCCTTTGAGGGATATCTATGAAGCTTCAGCAACTGCGCTACATCTGGGAAGTGGCGCACCATGACCTCAACGTTTCCGCGACGGCGCAGAGCCTGTACACCTCCCAACCGGGTATCAGCAAGCAGATTCGCCTGCTCGAGGACGAGCTGGGCGTCGAGGTCTTCGCCCGCAGCGGCAAGCATCTGACCCGCGTCACCCCGGCGGGCGAGCGCATCATCAATACCGCCGGCGAGATCCTGCGCAAGGTCGAAAGCATCAAGCAGATCGCCCAGGAATTCTCCAACGAGAAGAAGGGCACCCTGTCGATCGCCACCACCCACACCCAGGCGCGCTACGCGCTGCCGCCGGTGATCAGCAACTTCATCAAGCAGTACCCGGAAGTCGCCCTGCACATGCACCAGGGTTCGCCGATGCAGATCGCCGAGATGGCGGCCGACGGTACCGTCGACTTCGCCATCGCCACCGAGGCGCTGGAGCTGTTCGGCGACCTGATCATGATGCCGTGCTACAAGTGGAACCGCTGCGTGGTGGTGCCCCAGGGGCATCCGCTGACCAAGCTGCCGAAGCTGACCCTGGAAGCGGTGGCCGAGTACCCGATCGTCACCTACGTGTTCGGCTTCACCGGCCGTTCCAAGCTCGACGAAGCGTTCAATCACCGTGGCCTGACGCCGAAGGTGGTATTCACCGCCGCCGACGCCGACGTGATCAAGACCTATGTGCGCCTGGGCCTGGGCGTGGGCATCGTGGCCAAGATGGCGGTCGACCCGAAGCTCGACAGCGATTTGGTGTGCCTGGACGCCAGCGAGCTGTTCGAGGCCAGCATCACCAAGATCGGCTTCCGTCGCGGCACCTTCCTGCGCGGCTTCATGTGCGACTTCATCGAGAAGTTCGCGCCGCACCTGACTCGTGAGGTGATGGCCAAGGCGATCCAGTGCCATAACAAGCAGGAGCTCGAAGAGCTGTTCGAAGGGGTCGAGCTGCCGGTGCACTGATCTGAAATAGCTGGGGCCGCTTTGCGGCCCTTTCGCGGCACAAGGCCGCTCCTACATGGGGATCACGTTTTCCGTGTAGGAGCGGCCTTGTGCCGCGAAAGGGGCGCGAAGCGGCCCCTGCTGTTTCAAGCCTTGCTGATCAGGTTGCCGGCGTGCAACCCGCACTCCTTCTGCGTCGACTCTTCCCACCACCAACGCCCTTCGCGCTCGTGCTGGTTCGGCAGCACCGGGCGGGTGCAGGGCTCGCAGCCGATGCTGATGAAACCGCGCTCGTGCAGGCTGTTGTAGGGCAGCTCGAGCATGCGGATGTAGCCCCAGACTTCCTCGCTGGTCATCTGCGCCAGCGGGTTGAACTTGTACAGGGTGCGCTCCGGGGTGGAGAAGGCGCTGTCGATCTCCAGCGCCGCCACCTGGCTGCGGGTGCCGGGGCTCTGGTCGCGGCGCTGGCCGGTGGCCCAGGCGCTGACGGTGGCCAGCTTGCGGCGCAGCGGTTCGATCTTGCGGATGCCGCAGCACTCACCGTGGCCGTCCTTGTAGAAGCTGAACAGGCCTTTTTCCTTGACGAACGGGTCGAGCTTGTCGCGATCCGGGCTGAGGATCTCGATGGGCAGGTTGTACTGCTCGCGCACCTGGTCGATGAACCGGTAGGTCTCCGGGTGCAGGCGGCCGGTGTCGAGGCTGAACACTTTGACCTGCTTGTTCAGTTTCCAGGCCATGTCCACCAGCACCACATCCTCGGCGCCGCTGAAGGAGATCCACAGGTCATCGCCAAAATGCTCGAAGGCGAGCTTGAGGATCTCCTGCGGGGACTTGCTGGCGTAGGTCGCGGCCAGGGCGGCGACGTCGAAGGGTTGGCTCATCAGGCGGTTTCCATCGGTTGAGTGGCGCTGTGCGCTCGTAGTGGTCAGATGGTAACAAAAAATGGCGGGGCAGACGCCTGGCGATCGCGGGGCAAGCCCGCTCCCACGGGCTCACAGCGCCTGCAAGGTCTCCATCAGCACTCGTACCTTGGCGATCGACTCTTCATATTCGGCCCGCCAGTCCGAGTCGGCCACCACCGCGCCGCCACCCCAGCAACTGGCCTGGCCATCCTTGACCAGCAGGCTGCGGATGGCGATGGAACTGTCCATCTCGCCGCGCACATCGACATACAGCAGCGAGCCGCAATACAGCGCCCGGCGCGCCGGCTCCAGCTCGTCGATGATCTGCATGGCGCGGATCTTCGGGGCGCCGGTGATCGAGCCGCCGGGGAAGCTGCCGGCGATCAGGTCCAGGGCGTCCTTGTCGGCGGCCAGGCGGCCGACCACGCTGCTGACCAGGTGATGAACGTTGGGGTAGCTCTCCAGGCTGAACAGCTCCGGCACCTTCACCGAGCCGGTCTGGCAGGTACGGCCGATGTCGTTGCGCAGCAGGTCGACGATCATCAGGTTTTCCGAGCGGTCCTTGGGGCTGGCCAGCAGCTCGGCGGCGTTGCGCGCGTCCTCGGCCGGGTCGGCGGCGCGTGGGCGGGTGCCTTTGATCGGGCGGGTCTCGACCGCGCCCTGGCTGACGCGGATGAAGCGTTCGGGGGAGAAACTCAGCAGCGCCGTGCCTTCATCCAGCTGCTGGTAGCCGGAAAACGGCGTCGGGCAGGCGGCGCGCAGGGCCTGGTAGGCGTGCCACGGGTCGCCCTGGCAGGGGGCGCGAAAGCGCTGGGTGAGGTTGATCTGGTAGCAGTCGCCGGCCTGGATGTAGCGCTGCACCTGGTCGAACGCCGCCCGGTATTGCTCGGGGCGAAGATCACCGGTCATCGGCGCGAGCAGGTGGAAGTCACCGCTATCGCCCAGGGTGCTGGCCTCGAACAACGTGATGAGCCGTTGCCGCTCGTCCTCGGGCAGGCTTGGGTGGAACACCAGCTGGCTGCTGCACAGCCGATGGTCGGACACCAGTGCCCAGGCATACAGCCCCAGCCGGGCGTCGGGCAGGCCAAGGTCGTCGACCGCATGCGTCGGCAGCTGCTCCAGGCGCCGGCCGAAGTCGTAGCTCAGGTAGCCGATCAGGCCGCCGGCGAACGGCAGCTCGATGCCCTCGGGCAGTTGTGCCGTCCCCAGGTCGGCCAGGGCCTGGCGCAGGCGCTGCAGGTAGTCGCGGCCGTCTTCGTCGGGGTGTGCCTGCAACTGCTGCAACGGCCAGGCGCTGAGCAGGTCGTAGCGGCCGCGTTCGGCGCCTGGGCGGGCGCTGTCGAGCAGGATCGCGCCGGGCGCGCGGCGCAGGCGTTCGAAGTAGAAGGCAGGGTCGGGCTGGTAGGGCAGGGGGTGGAGCGTACAGGTCGGCATCAGGATGGACGGCGATGAACAAGCGAGGTGGGCGATTGTAGACCTGTGCGGGAAATGCGCCTAGCGCTGGCAGCGACATTCGCCATCCGGATTTGCGCATTCCCCTGTAGGAGCGGCCTTGTGTCGCGAAAGGGCTGCAAGGCAGCCCCCGGGATTTCCGCGTTGATGCAGAGATTGTCGGGGCCGCTTTGCGGCCCTTTCGCGGCACAAGGCCGCTCCTACATGGAGCGCGGTTACAGTGGGTTGACGTGCCCGAACAGCCCTTGCGAGACCTTCACGCGCTGCTCGGCATCCTCGCTGCGACCTTCCTTGGCCAACATCTCCAGGTGCGCCTCGATGGCGTGGGTGCGCTGGGTCAGGCCGCAGTCGTTGGCGATCTGGATGTTCAGGCCGGGGCGGGCGTTGAGCTCGAGGATCAGCGGGCCCTTGTCCTGGTCCAGGACCATGTCCACGCCGATGTAGCCCAGGCCGCACAGCTCGTAGCAGCTGGCGGCGAGCTTCATGAAACCGTTCCAGTTCGGCAGTTGCACGCCGTCCACCGCGTTGGTGGTGTCCGGGTGCTTGCTGATGATCTTGTTCAGCCAGGTGCCGCGCAGGGTCAGGCCGGTGGCCAGGTCCACGCCCACGCCGATGGCGCCTTGGTGCAGGTTGGCCTTGCCGCCGGACTGGCGGGTCGGCAGGCGCAGCATGGCCATCACCGGGTAGCCCATCAGCACGATGATGCGGATGTCCGGCACGCCTTCGTAGCTGATGCTCTTGAAGATCTGGTCCGGGGTGACCCGGTACTCGATCAGCGCGCGGTCGCGGTGCCCGCCCAGCGAGTACAGGCCGGTGAGGATGCTGGAGATCTGGTGCTCGATTTCCTCGTGGCTGATGATCTTGCCCGAGACCGTGCGGTAGCGGTCCTCGAAGCGGTCGGCGATCACCAGGATACCGTCACCGCCGGCGCCCTGGGCCGGCTTGATGACGAAGTCGCTGCGTCCGCCGATGATCTCGTCGAGTTTCTCGATCTGCTTCTCGGTTTCGATGATGCCGTACATCTCCGGCACATGGATGCCGGCCGCCAGGGCGCGCTCCTTGGTGATGATCTTGTCGTCGACGATCGGGTACAGGTGGCGCTTGTTGTACTTCAACACGTAGTCCGCGTTGCGACGGTTGATACCCATGATGCCCCGGGCCTCCAGGGCTTTCCACGTCTTGATCAGGCCAAACATCAGGCGTCAGCCTTCTTCAGGAATGCCTTGAAGCGCACGAGCTCGGTCAGGCGGTAGCCGCGGTAGCGACCCATCGCCAGCATGAAGCCCACCAGGATCAGCAGCACCGCCGGGAAGGTGAAGACGAAGTACACCGCTTCCGGCACGGTCATCAGCAGGTGCGCGATAGAGGCGGCGAACAGGGTGCCGACGGCCACTTTCATGGCATGGCCGCCGCCACGCTCTTCCCAGGTGATCGACAGGCGCTCGATGGTCATGGTCAGGATCACCATCGGGAACAGTGCCACCGACAGGCCGCGCTCCAGGCCCAGCTTGTGGCTGAACAGGCTGATGGCCGCGATCAGCACCACGACGAAGGTCAGCACCACCGACAGGCGTGGCAGCATTTGCAGTTTCAGGTGTTCCAGGTACGAGCGTAACGACAGGCCCAGGGCGGTGATCACCGTGAACAGGATGATGCCGAAGCCCAGCTGGGTCTCGCGGAAGGCCAGGGCGATCAGTACCGGGGTGAAGGTACCCAGGGTCTGGATGCCGATCAGGTTGCGCAGCACCAGGATCACCAGTACGCCGATCGGGATCATCACCATGATCATGAAGGTCTGCTGGGTCTGCAGCGGCAAGCCGTACAGCGAGTATTCGAGGAAGTCGGCGTCGGTGTTCTCGTCGGTCAGCTTGGCCAGGCGGATGGCGTTCATCTCGCTGTTGTTCATGCTGAAGGTGACGTTGGCTTTCTTGCCACCATCGACGGTGATCAGGTTGTCGTCGCCGGTCCACCACAGCAGGCGGTCACTGGGCAGGCCCTGCTCGCCGGTCTCCGGGTTGAAGTACAGCCAGTCGTTGCCATTGAAGCTGCGCAGCCACAGTTCGGGGCTCTGCGGGGTGTCGGCCACCAGGCGGATGGTGTGGACCTTCTCCAGTGGCACGTGGGCAATGGACAGCAGCAGGTCGATGACCTGGGCTTTTTTCATGGGCGAATTGTCGCCGGCCAGCAGCAGCTTGGCGTTGTCGTCGCTGGCATTGTTGACCCGCTTGATGGTCTCGCTGACGAAGGTCTCGACGTCGGCCGAGTGCTGGCGGATCGGTGCCATCAGCGCTTCGGCGGCGATCTTCTCAGGGCCCTCGACGGCCAGGCTGTCGCGGAAGGTCGGGCCCTTGATCTTGGCTTTTTCGTTGCTGTAGCGCTTGGTCAGCACCAAGCGGTAGTAGAGGGTCTGGTTGCCGCTGGCGCGACGGGCCGACCAGGTCACCTTGCGGTTGCCGTCGGCGCGGTTGACGCTGACCCCGTAGTTGTTGGAGATGAAGCTCTCGTTGAGGCTCACGTAGTCACGGTTCAGCGGGGGCACGAACATCTGCACCTTGACCGGATCCTTGGCGCTGGCGACGAACTCGACCTTGGCGTCGATGTTCCACAGGTCGTCGGTCTCGTCCTCGGTCACCGGGATGCCGAGGGCGAAGATCTGGTAGGCCGTGATCGCGATGCCCAGCACTACCAGGACGGTGATCAGGACTTTCAGATGGAGGGTAAGAGAGCGCATCGGAATTACTCTGCTTTGGGAGCTTCGGTGGCGCAGGCAGGTTTGCCGGCCGCGTATTTAAGGCTTGGGTCGACCAGCGCACCGAAGTGCTTGAGGGCCTCGGAACCGATCAGCAACGGGAACTGGAAAGCGCTGCGGTCGGTGAGGTTGACCTCGATGGTGCGTCGTGTCTGGCCCATGCAGATGTCGAGTTCGATGACCGGGCGGGCAGTGTAGGCCTTGCCCGAGTCGGCATCATAGTCCCCGGCGCGGCGCTTGATCTTGCTGACGCGGGCCAGGGGGCGTTCGATGGGGTGCTTGTGCGCGGCGTCGATGGCCAGGTAGAAGCGCACCCAGCTCTCGCCGTTGCGCTTGAAACGCTTGATGTCGCGGGCGCTGAGCGAGGCGGTCTTGGCGCCGGTGTCGAGCTTGGCCGCCACTTCCAGGTCAAGGTCGCCCAGGCGGGCGTATTCGTTCAGGCCGTACACGGTCTTTTCGGCCGCGGGCGCGAGCGCCGGCAGCAGGGTCAGGCAGAGCAGCAATAAAGCGGGTTTGAGTCTCATAATCCTGGCGCGGTGCTGTGCAGGTTTCAGGGCAAGGCGACTGGCCAAGCGTCCTCATTGATCTGTCAACAACATGAAATGATGACAGACACACTATCCATGCTCCCGAAGGAGCGCGGCATTCTATCACGCCGGTGTGTTGACGCCAGCGCGCCCGCGATCTGACCGCATCAGCGCGGGGTAAGTTCGTTATTAGACGATTGTCGACAATATTCTTTTTGTCTTTGACTCCGCTTCTCTATTTGGCTAGTTTTGGCGTCACTGATTTTGAAGGTGTCGACAATCATGCTGGACACAGCCCCGGCCACCACGCTGCCCCACGACGAGACCGAGACCCTCTCGGAGCACGTCTTCCGGCGCATCCAGGCCGCCATCGTCAAGGGCGAGATCGCCCCTGGCAGCAAGATCTCCGAGCCGGAGCTGGCGCGCACCTACGGCATCAGCCGCGGCCCGCTGCGCGAGGCGATTCACCGCCTGGAGGGCCAGCGCCTGCTGGTGCGCGTGCCCCATGTCGGCGCCCGGGTGGTGTCGCTCAGCCATGCCGAGCTGATCGAACTGTACGAAATCCGCGAATCCCTTGAAGGCATGGCCTGCCGACTGGCCGCCGAGCGCATGAGCCAGGCGGCCATCGACGAGCTGCGCCACGTGCTCGACACCCACGAGCGCGACGCCGCGTTCCAGGCCGGGCAGGGCTACTACCAGCAGGAAGGCGACTACGACTTCCACTACCGGATCATCCAGGGCAGCGGCAACCAGACCCTCTACAAGATGCTCTGCGGCGAGCTGTACCAGCTGGTGCGCATGTACCGCATCCAGTTCTCCAGCACGCCCAACCGTCCGCGCCAGGCCTTCGCCGAGCACCACCGCATCCTCGATGCCATCGAAGCTCGCGACGGCGAACTGGCAGAACTCCTGATGCGTCGCCACATCGGCGCATCCAAACGCAATATCGAGCGCCACTACCAAGGTGCCGACAACAATAGCCCACGAGGTGAGTCATGACAGTGAAGAGCACGCCCGGCCAGCGTTTCCGTGACGCGGTCGCCGCCGAACATCCGCTGCAGGTGGTCGGGACCATCAACGCCAACCACGCCTTGCTGGCCAAGCGCGCCGGTTTCAAGGCCATCTACCTGTCCGGCGGCGGTGTCGCCGCCGGCTCCCTGGGCCTGCCGGACCTGGGCATCAGCGGCCTGGACGACGTGCTCACCGACGTACGGCGCATCACCGACGTCTGCGACCTGCCGCTGCTGGTGGATGTCGACACCGGTTTCGGCGCCTCGGCCTTCAACGTCGCCCGCACCGTCAAGTCTATGAGCAAGTTCGGCGCTGCCGCCATTCATATCGAGGACCAGGTCGGCGCCAAGCGTTGCGGCCACCGCCCGAACAAGGAGATCGTCTCGCAGCAGGAGATGGTCGACCGCATCAAGGCCGCCGTCGACGCCCGTACTGACGACAGCTTCGTGATCATGGCGCGCACCGACGCGCTGGCAGTGGAGGGCCTGAACGCCGCCCTGGACCGGGCCGCCGCCTGCGTCGAGGCCGGCGCCGACATGATCTTCCCGGAAGCCATCACCGAGCTTTCGATGTACAAGACCTTCGCCGACCGGGTGAAGGCGCCGATCCTGGCCAACATCACTGAATTCGGCGCCACGCCGCTGTACACCACCGAGGAACTGGCCTCGGTCGACGTGTCGCTGGTGCTGTACCCGCTGTCGGCCTTCCGCGCCATGAACAAGGCGGCCGAGAACGTCTACACCGCGCTGCGCCGCGACGGCACCCAGAAAAACGTGATCGACACCATGCAGACCCGCATGGAGCTCTACGATGCCATCGGCTACCACGCCTTCGAGCAGAGCCTCGATGCGTTGTTTGCCCAGAAGAAAGGGTAAGCGAACACCTGTAGCGGCTTCGTGGGAGCGGGCTTGCCCCGCGATAGGGCCGGTACAAGTCACCAGGATTAGCCAGCAAGACTTCGATAACAAATTCAAGAAAGGAGAAACACCATGGCCGAAGCAAAAGTACTCAGTGGCGCGGGCCTGCGTGGCCAGGTGGCGGGCCAGACCGCGCTGTCGACCGTCGGCCAGGCCGGCGCCGGCCTGACCTACCGCGGCTATGACGTGCGCGACCTGGCCGCCGGCGCCGAGTTCGAGGAAGTCGCCTACCTGCTGCTGTACGGCGAGCTGCCGAGCAAGACCGAGCTTGCCGACTACAAACGCAAGCTCAAGGGCCTGCGCGACCTGCCGCAAGCGCTGAAGGAAGTCCTCGAGCGTATCCCGCGCGATGCCCACCCGATGGACGTGATGCGCACCGGCTGCTCGGTGCTCGGCACCCTGGAACCGGAGCTGACCTTCGACGCCCAGCGCGAGAAGACCGACCGCCTGCTGGCGCTGTTCCCGGCGGTGATGTGCTATTGGTACCGCTTCACCCACCACGGCGTGCGCATCGACTGCACCAGCGACGAGGACACCCTCGGCGGCCACTTCCTGCACCTGCTGCACGGCAAGAAACCGAGCGCGCTGCACGTCAAGGTGATGAACGTCTCGCTGATCCTCTACGCCGAGCACGAGTTCAACGCCTCGACCTTCACCGCCCGGGTCTGCGCCTCGACCCTGTCCGACCTGTACTCCTGCGTTACCGCCGCCATCGGCTCGCTGCGCGGCCCGCTGCACGGCGGCGCCAACGAGGCGGCGATGGAACTGATCGAGCGCTTCCAGACCCCGCAGGAGGCCACCGCCGAGCTGCTGCGCATGCTCGAGCGCAAGGACAAGATCATGGGCTTCGGCCACGCCATCTACAAAGAGTCCGATCCGCGCAACGAGGTGATCAAGGGCTGGGCCAAGCAGCTTGCCGACGAAGTCGGTGACACCGTGCTGTACCCGGTTTCCGAAGCCATCGACAAGACCATGTGGGAACAGAAGCGCCTGTTCCCCAACGCCGATTTCTACCATGCCTCGGCGTACCACTTCATGGGCATCCCGACCAAGCTGTTCACCCCGATCTTCGTCTGCTCGCGCCTGACCGGCTGGGCCGCGCACGTGTTCGAACAGCGCGCCAACAACCGCATCATCCGCCCGAGCGCCGAGTATGTCGGCGTCGAGCAGCGCCAGTTCGTGCCGATCGAGCAGCGTTGAGCTGAAGCCGCTGGGGCTGCCTTGCAGCCCTTTCGCGGCACAAGGCCGCTCCTACAGGGGGCGGCGCAACATCTGTAGGAGCGGCCTTGTGCCGCGAAAGGGGCGCGCAGCGCCCCCCGTGGCCTGACCTGCAGTCCGCATACCGTGACCGAGCCCGATAACGATATGAACACCGCATTCCGCAAGAACCTGCCAGGCACCGCCCTGGACTACTTCGACGCCCGTGCCGCGGTCGAGGCGATCAAGCCCGGCGCCTACGACGGCTTGCCATATACCTCCCGCGTACTGGCCGAAAACCTGGTGCGTCGCTGCGATCCGGCCACCCTCGACGCATCGCTCGAGCAACTGATCGAGCGCAAGCGCGACCTCGATTTCCCCTGGTTCCCGGCCCGCGTGGTGTGCCACGACATCCTTGGCCAGACCGCCCTGGTCGACCTCGCCGGGCTGCGCGACGCCATCGCCGACAAAGGCGGCGACCCGGCCGCGGTCAATCCGGTGGTGCCGGTGCAACTGATCGTCGACCATTCGCTGGCTGTGGAATGCGGTGGCTTCGACCCGCAGGCGTTCGACAAGAACCGCGCCATCGAGGATCGCCGTAATGAAGACCGTTTCCACTTCATCAACTGGACCAAGCAGGCGTTCAAGAACGTCGACGTGATCCAGCCGGGCAACGGCATCATGCACCAGATCAACCTGGAGAAGATGTCGCCGGTGATCCACAACGATCACGGCGTGGCCTACCCGGACACCTGCGTCGGCACCGACAGCCACACCCCGCACGTGGATGCCCTGGGTGTGATCGCCATCGGCGTCGGCGGCCTGGAGGCCGAGAACGTGATGCTCGGCCGCGCCTCGTGGATGCGCCTGCCGGAGATCGTCGGCGTCGAGTTGACCGGTCGCCTGGCGCCGAACATCACCGCCACCGACCTGGTGCTGGCGCTCACCGAGTTCCTGCGCAAGCAGAAGGTGGTCGGCGCCTACCTGGAGTTCCACGGTGCCGGCGCCAGCGCGCTGACCCTGGGCGACCGCGCCACCATCTCCAACATGGCCCCGGAATACGGCGCCACCGCGGCGATGTTCGCCATCGACCAGCAGACCATCGACTACCTCAAGCTCACCGGCCGCGATGACCAGCAGGTGCAGCTGGTGGAGACCTACGCCAAGGCCACCGGCCTGTGGGCCGACAGCCTGGCCAAGGCCGAGTACGAACGTACCCTGAGCTTCGACCTGTCGAGCGTGGTGCGCAACATGGCCGGCCCGTCCAACCCGCACGCCCGGGTGGCCACCAGCGACCTGGCGGCCAAGGGCATCGCCGGCCAGTGGGAAGAAGTGCCGGGGCAGATGCCGGATGGCGCAGTGATCATCGCCGCCATCACCAGCTGCACCAACACCAGCAACCCGCGCAACGTGATCGCCGCCGGCCTGCTGGCGCGCAACGCCAACAAGCTCGGCCTGGTCCGCAAGCCATGGGTCAAGTCGTCGCTGGCGCCGGGCTCCAAGGCCGTGCAGCTGTACCTCAAGGAAGCAGGGCTGGAGCAGGAACTGGAGCAACTGGGCTTTGGTATCGTCGCCTTCGCCTGCACCACCTGCAACGGCATGTCCGGCGCGCTGGACCCGGTGATCCAGCAGGAGATCATCGACCGCGACCTGTACGCCACCGCCGTGCTGTCGGGCAACCGCAACTTCGACGGGCGCATCCACCCGTACGCCAAGCAGGCGTTCCTGGCTTCGCCGCCGTTGGTGGTGGCCTATGCCATCGCCGGCACCATCCGCTTCGATATCGAGAAGGATGTGCTGGGCGTGGTCGACGGCAAGGAGATTCGTCTGAAGGATATCTGGCCGAGCGATGAAGAGATCGACGCCGTGGTGCGCGCCTCGGTCAAGCCCGAGCAGTTCCGCCAGGTGTACATCCCGATGTTCACCATCGAGGAGGACAAGGGGCCGAAGGTCGCGCCGCTGTATGAGTGGCGCCCGATGAGCACCTACATCCGTCGCCCGCCGTACTGGGAAGGCGCCCTGGCCGGTGAGCGCACCCTGCGCGGCATGCGCCCGCTGGCGGTGCTGCCGGACAACATCACCACCGATCACCTGTCGCCGTCCAATGCGATCATGCTCGACAGCGCCGCGGGTGAGTACCTGGCGAAGATGGGCCTGCCAGAGGAGGACTTCAACTCCTATGCCACCCACCGCGGTGACCACCTGACCGCCCAGCGTGCCACTTTCGCCAACCCCAAGCTGTTCAACGAGATGGTGCGCAAGGACGACGGCAGTGTGAAGCAGGGTTCGCTGGCGCGTATCGAGCCGGAAGGCAAGGTGACCCGCATGTGGGAGGCCATCGAGACCTACATGCAGCGCAAGCAGCCACTGATCATCGTTGCCGGTGCCGACTACGGCCAGGGCTCGTCCCGTGACTGGGCGGCCAAGGGCGTGCGCCTGGCTGGTGTCGAGGCCATCGTCGCCGAAGGCTTCGAGCGTATCCACCGCACCAACCTGGTGGGCATGGGCGTGCTGCCGCTGGAGTTCAAGCCGGGCACCGACCGCAAGACCCTGGGCCTGGATGGCAGCGAGACGTACGACGTGCTCGGCGAGCGCACGCCGCGGGCGACGCTGACCCTGGTGGTGACGCGACGCAACGGCGAGCGTGTCGAGGTGCCGGTGACCTGCCGCCTGGATACCGCCGAAGAGGTGTCGATCTACGAGGCGGGTGGCGTGTTGCAGCGCTTTGCCCAGGACTTCCTGGAAGGCGCCGCGTAATACACATCAGCACATAGGTCTCGTGGGAGCGGGCTTGCCCCGCGATGGCATTCGCAGGCTCAACGCTGTCGGCAGGCCTGGCTTCATCGCGGGGCAAGCCCGCTCCCACGAACGAGAGAGGAACATCGGAACATGGCCCACGTACCCCAAGTAAAAATCCCCGCCACCTACCTCCGTGGCGGCACCAGCAAAGGCGTGTTCTTCCGCCTCCAGGACCTGCCCGAGCAGGCGCAGATTCCTGGCCCGGCCCGTGACGCCCTGCTGCTGCGGGTGATCGGCAGCCCCGACCCGTACGGCAAGCAGATCGACGGCATGGGCGGCGCCACCTCCAGCACCAGCAAGACGGTGATCCTGTCGAAGAGCATCAAGGCCGACCACGACGTCGACTACCTGTTCGGCCAGGTCTCGATCGACAAGGCCTTCGTCGACTGGAGCGGCAACTGCGGCAACCTGTCCGCCGCGGTCGGCTCGTTCGCCATCAGCGGCGGGCTGGTCGATGCCAGCCGCATCCCGCGCAATGGCATCGCCACCGTGCGGATCTGGCAGGCCAACATCGGCAAGACCATCATCGCCCATGTGCCGATCACCGAAGACGAGGTGCAGGAAACCGGCGATTTCGAGCTCGACGGCGTGACCTTCCCGGCCGCCGAGGTGCAGCTGGAGTTCCTCGATCCGGCCGCCGACGAGGATGGTGACGGCGGGGCGATGTTCCCCACCGGCAACCTGGTCGACGACCTCGAGGTGCCGGGCGTCGGCACCTTCAAGGCGACCCTGATCAACGCCGGCATCCCGACCATCTTCGTCAACGCCGCCGATATCGGCTATACCGGTACCGAGCTGCAGGACGCGATCAACAGCGATGCCGCAGCATTGCAGCGTTTCGAGACCATTCGTGCCCATGGCGCGGTGCGCATGGGGCTGATAGAGCACATCGACCAGGCCGCTGGGCGCCAGCACACGCCGAAGGTGGCGTTCGTCGCGGCGCCGACCGGCTATACCTCCTCCAGTGGCAAGGTTGTCGCCGCCGAGGACGTCGACCTGCTGGTGCGCGCGCTGTCGATGGGCAAGCTGCACCACGCGATGATGGGTACCGCGGCAGTCGCCATCGGCACCGCCGCGGCGATCCCGGGTACGTTGGTCAACCTTGCCGCCGGTGGCGGCGAACGAAGTGCCGTGCGTTTCGGTCATCCGTCCGGGACGTTGCGGGTCGGGGCCGAGGCGCGTCGAGTGGACGGGCAATGGACCGTGACCAAGGCAATCATGAGCCGAAGTGCTCGGGTGCTGATGGAGGGCTGGGTGCGCGTGCCCGGTGATAGCTTCTAAACGCACCATCAGCGCTCGGCTTTTCTGGCCCATCGCGGGGCAAGCCCGCTCCCACGCAAAATATACGGTTGGCGTGGGAGCGGGCTTGCCCCGCGATGGGCTGCAAAGCAGCCCTTTTTCAAGGAGCCACGAATGAGCGCAAACGTAGACCTCAACACCCGCCCCGACTACGACCAAGTCCTGCAGACCCTCGCCGACTACGTGCTCGGCTACCGAGTCGATTCCCCCGAAGCCCTGGACACCGCCCGCCATTGCCTGATGGACACCCTGGGCTGCGGCCTGCTGGCCCTGCGCTTCCCCGAATGCACCAAGCACCTCGGCCCGCTGGTCGAGGGCACCATCGTTCCACATGGCGCCCGCGTGCCTGGCACCAGCTACCGCCTCGACCCGGTCAAGGCCGCCTGGGACATCGGCTGCATCGTCCGCTGGCTGGACTACAACGACACCTGGTTGGCGGCGGAGTGGGGCCACCCCTCGGACAACCTCGGCGGCATCCTGGCGGTCACCGATCACCTGTCGCAGAAGCGCGTGGCCAATGGCGAGGCGCCCCTGGTCATGCGCGAGGTGCTCGATGCCATGGTCATGGCCCACGAGATCCAGGGCGTGCTGGCGCTGGAGAACTCGTTCAACCGGGTCGGTCTGGACCATGTGCTGCTGGTCAAGGTCGCCTCCACGGCGGTCTGCGCCAAGCTGATGGGCGCCAATCGCGAGCAACTGCTGTCGGCGCTGTCACACGCCTTCGTCGACGGCCAGGCCCTGCGCACCTACCGCCATGCGCCCAATGCCGGCTCGCGCAAGTCATGGGCGGCGGGGGATGCCTCCAGCCGCGGCGTGCGTCTGGCCGATATCGCCCTGCGCGGCGAGATGGGCGTGCCCGGCGCGCTGACCGCCAGGCAGTGGGGCTTCTACGATGTGTCGTTCAGCCACACCAACAAGGACCTGGCGCTCAAGCCCGAGCCGCTGCGTGAACTGCGCCTGCCGCAGCCGTTGGGCAGCTACGTGATGGAAAATGTGCTGTTCAAGATCAGTTTCCCCGCCGAGTTCCACGCCCAGACCGCCTGCGAAGCCGCGGTGACCCTGCATCCGCAAGTGCGCAACCGCCTGCACGAGATCGACCGGATCGTCATCACCACCCATGAGTCGGCAATCCGCATCATTTCCAAGGAGGGCCCGCTGGCCAACGCCGCAGACCGTGACCACTGCCTGCAGTACATGACCGCCGTGCCGCTGATCTTCGGCGAGCTGGTGGCCGAGCACTACGAGGATGCCTTCCATGCCGCGCACCCGAGCATCGACCGACTGCGCGAGAAGATGGTGATCGTCGAGGAGCCGCGTTTCAGCCGCGAGTACCTGGAGGCCGACAAGCGCTCCATCGCCAATGGCGTGCAGGTGTTCTTCAAGGACGGTTCGCACACCCCCCAGGTGGTGGTGGAGTACCCGATCGGGCATCGGCGTCGGCGGGAGGAGGGGATGCCGTTGCTCGAGGCCAAGTTCCGCGAGAACCTGGCGACGCGGTTTGCGCGGCAGCGCTGTGAGGCGATCCTGGACGTGTGCAAGGATCAGCAGGCGCTGGAGGCCATGCCGGTGCACCGGTTTGTCGATCTGTTCATAATCTGATGACAATCGCGGGGCAAGCCCGCTCCCACGCGTGGAGATCAATACTGGCGTGGGAGCGGGCTTGCCCCGCGACAGGGTCGTAAATCCAACAAAAAAACCCCGGTATCGCTACCGGGGTCTTCTTCTACAGCGTACTGCTCAGCTTACGCCTGAACCACCGGGATCTTGGCGTTGGCCGCCGCTTCGCGGAACTCGGCGATCTGGTCGAAGCTCAGGTAGCGGTAAACGTCGGCAGCCATGCTGTCGATGTCTTTCGCGTACTGCATGTACTCTTCGACGGTCGGCAGCTTGCCGATGATCGAAGCAACTGCAGCCAGCTCGGCCGAGGCCAGGTACACGTTGGTGGCGTCGCCCAGACGGTTCGGGAAGTTACGGGTCGAAGTGGAGACCACGGTGGAACCGGTCTGCACACGTGCCTGGTTACCCATGCACAGCGAGCAGCCTGGCATTTCCATGCGCGCGCCAGCCTTGCCGTAGATGCCGTAGTAGCCTTCTTCGGTCAGCTGGTGGGCGTCCATCTTGGTTGGCGGGGCCAGCCACAGACGGGTCGGGATACCGCCCTTGACCTTGTCCAGCAGCTTGCCGGCGGCGCGGAAGTGACCGATGTTGGTCATGCACGAACCGATGAACACTTCGTCGATCTTCTCGCCCTGTACCGAGGACAGCAGGCGGGCATCGTCCGGGTCGTTCGGCGCGCAGAGCACAGGCTCCTTGACGTCGGCCAGGTCGATCTCGATGATCTCGGCGTATTCGGCATCGGCGTCGGCCGACAGCAGCTCAGGCTTGGCCAGCCAGGCTTCCATGGCCTGGGCGCGGCGCTCCAGGGTGCGGGCATCGCCGTAGCCTTCGCCGATCATCCAGCGCAGCAGGGTGATGTTGGACTGCAGGTACTCGGCGATGGCCTTCTCTGGCAGCTTGATGGTGCAACCGGCGGCGGAACGTTCGGCCGAGGCGTCGGACAGCTCGAAGGCTTGCTCGACGGTCAGGTCGTTCAGGCCTTCGATCTCCAGGATGCGGCCGGAGAAGGCGTTCTTCTTGCCTTTCTTCTCGACGGTCAGCAGGCCCTTCTGGATGGCGTAGTAAGGGATGGCATGGACCAGGTCACGCAGGGTGATGCCAGGCTGCAGCTTGCCCTTGAAGCGAACCAGGATCGACTCCGGCATGTCCAGCGGCATGACGCCGGTAGCGGCGGCGAAGGCCACGAGGCCGGATCCGGCCGGGAACGAGATGCCGATCGGGAAGCGGGTGTGCGAGTCGCCACCGGTGCCGACGGTGTCAGGCATCAGCATGCGGTTCAGCCAGCTGTGGATGATGCCGTCGCCCGGGCGCAGCGACACGCCGCCACGGGTGCGGATGAAGTCTGGCAGGGTGTGGTGGGTGGTGACGTCGATCGGCTTCGGATAGGCCGCGGTGTGGCAGAACGACTGCATCACCAGGTCGGCGGAGAAGCCCAGGCACGCCAGGTCTTTCAGCTCGTCGCGGGTCATCGGGCCCGTGGTGTCCTGGGAACCGACGGTGGTCATCTTCGGCTCGCAGTAGGCACCTGGACGCACGCCCTGGCCTTCCGGCAGGCCGCAGGCACGGCCGACCATCTTCTGCGCCAGGGTGAAGCCCTTGGTCGAAGCGGCTGGCTGCTCGGGTTTCTTGAACAGGTCGGAAGCCCCCAGGCCGAGTTCGGCACGGGCTTTCTCGGTCAGGCCACGGCCAACGATCAGCGGAATACGGCCGCCGGCGCGGACTTCGTCGAGCAGTACTTCGGTCTTCAGCTCGAAGCTGGTGACCAGTTCGTCGCTGCCATGACGGCGTACTTCACCTTTGAACGGGTAGACGTCGATGACATCGCCCATGCCCAGGTTGGTGCAGTCGAATTCGATCGGCAGGGCGCCGGCGTCTTCCATGGTGTTGTAGAAGATCGGGGCGATCTTGGTGCCGAAGCAGAAACCACCGGCGCGCTTGTTCGGAACAAACGGGATGTCGTCGCCGAAGAACCACAGCACCGAGTTGGTGGCGGACTTACGCGAGGAGCCGGTACCGACCACGTCACCGACGTAGGCAACCGGGAAGCCCTTGGCCTTGACCGCTTCGATCTGGGCCAGCGGGCCGACCGAACCTGGCTGCGAAGGCTCGATGCCGTCGCGGGCCATCTTCAGCATGGCCAGGGCGTGCAGCGGGATGTCAGGGCGCGACCAGGCATCTGGGGCAGGGGACAGGTCGTCGGTGTTGGTTTCGCCAGGCACCTTGAACACGGTCAGGGTGTATTTGTCGGCGATTGCCGGACGGCTGGTGAACCACTCACCGGCAGCCCAGGACTCCAGCACGGCCTTGGCGTGGGCGTTGCCCGCCTTGGCTTTTTCGGCCACATCGTGGAAGGCATCGAACATCAGCAGGGTGTGCTTGAGCTGTTCGGCCGCGACGGCGCCCAGTTCGGCGTCGTCCAGCAGCGCGACCAGCGTTTCGATGTTGTAGCCGCCCTGCATGGTGCCGAGCAGCTCGGTGGCGTGCTTGCGGTCGATCAGCGGGGACTTGGTTTCACCCTTGGCGACGGCGGAGAGGAAAGCGGCCTTGACGTAGGCGGCTTCGTCGACTCCTGGCGGAACGCGGTTGGTGATCAGGTCTACGAGGAAGGCTTCTTCGCCGGCCGGCGGGTTTTTCAGCAGCTCGACCAGGCCTGCAGTTTGTTCGGCGTTCAGCGGCTGGGGCACGATACCCAGAGCGGCACGCTCTTCGATGTGTTTGCGGTAGGCTTCAAGCACAGTTATTACCCTCATCAGTGGTCCCTAAAGGGAGTCCGGGACGCTCATCCAGCATTCCATGCACCCATGCGCTCAAGACGGCTTTTTGAGCCGGCAAGCCAGGGTCGCAGAGAATCCTTACAGAAGCTGCTTTCAAAGTTTTACGCCTGTAGAACGGAAGGCTGATGAGGGGTTGGCCATGGCCATGCGCGCTTGCATGGACAGGGCCAACGCCGTTCTACCGGATGAACTGTGCTCGTGACGCTTTGAAAACAGCTTCCAACGGACATTGTTGCCTTGAAAAGGCGGAGTGATTCTACGGCAAAAATAAGCCGAAGGTAAGGCGGCGAAGATGACTTTAACGGGTGACCCTGGTTAGACAAAGGGCTAACATGAACCGGTGTTCCACCGCCAAGCCGTTGTTTCTACATGTCCAACCAATCCATCAAGACCCCTTGCGTCGGCCTGTGCTCCACGGTCTACGGCGACCTGGTGTGCCGCGGCTGCAAGCGCTTTCACCACGAAGTGATCCACTGGAACGGCTACGACGACGAGCAGAAGCGCGCCGTGTGGCTGCGCCTGGAGCAACTGCTGGTGCAGGTGATGATGGCCAAGCTGGAAGTGTTCGACAAAGAGCTGCTGCGCCAGCAGCTGGAGCAGCGCTCGATCCGTTTCGTGGCGCAGCAGTCGGAGTATTGCTGGGCGTATCAGCTGATCGCCCGTGGGGCGCGGATGATTCGTGATCTGGAGGCGTACGGGATGGCGCTGCTGCCGGAGTTCCGCGACTGGGACCTGCCGCAGTTGCGCGATGCCATCGACCGGGAATTCTTCCTGTTGTCGGAGGCGCATTACCAGCGCTATATCGCGCCGAGCTTTCTGCGTGATGCCCTGGATCGCGGGCAGGACTGAAGCTCTGGGGTGATAGTGCTGGCCTTTTCGCGGGTAAATCGCAGCGGCGGTTCGCCGCTGCGATTTACCCGCGAAAAGGCCGGTGCAGATCAGTCCCCGGTGTACTCGCACCCGCTGGTGCAGGTCTCATGGATGCGCACCTTCGACAACTCCGGCAGCAGCGGCTTGACCTGCTCCCAGATCCACTTGGCGATCACTTCGCTGGTGGGGTTTTCCAGGCCGGGAATATCGTTCAGGTAGTTGTGGTCCAGTTGCTCGTAGATCGGCTTGAAGATCGCCTTGATCTCGGAGAAGTCGCGGATCCAGCCGGTGTGCGGATCGAGCGGGCCGGTCAGGTGCAGGGCGACCTTGAACGAGTGGCCATGCAGGCGACCACACTTGTGGCCGGCAGGGACGTTGGGCAGGCGGTGAGCCGATTCGAAGGTAAATTCCTTAAAGATTTCCACGCTGGCATAACTCTGTGTGAATCAACGATGCGCGCAGTCTACCAGCATGCCCGCTACAAGGCTTGCAACCGATCCTGCAACCGCCCGGTGGCGATCAGCTCCAACAGCTCGTCGCCCAGGCGCCGGCTTTCGGCCATGGCCTGGTACCAGTAGCGCCTGCGGCCCGGCGCATCGCCCATGAAGCGCTTGAAGTCGTTGCGGTCCGGCAGCTTGCCGTAGGGCAGGGCGGCCAGGTACTGCGGCGACGGGGTCATCAGCAGCACGTTCTGCAGGCGCGTGGCGTCGCCCTTGCGCCAGGGCAGGGCCTTGTCGAACCAGCCGGGCACCACCTTGTCGGTGAAGTGCGGGTAGAGCACCAGGTCGTCGCCCAGGTAGGGCAGGTCCAGGTGATAGTCGAGCAGGCCGCCGTCGCGGTAGGTGCCGGCGCCGGCGCCGGGGATGTCGCGCACGCCTTCCATGACCATGGGGATCGAGCCCGAGGCGAGCAGGGCGTGGCGCAGGTTGGCCAGGTCCAGCGGCAGGCTGCGCGACGGGAAGTCGGTCAGTGGCTCCAGCGGCGGTGTGGCGCGTTGGTCGTGGAGGATGACCCGCTCGAAATGCCGGCCCAGGCGCGAGCGCCCCAGCAGGTTGCTGGCAATCACCGAGGACAGGCCCATGCCCAGGCGGCCGCGGTGGTCGTGGGCGAGTTGGCCATGGCTCTTCACCACCAGGATGTTCAGGCGGTAGTGCGGGTTGGCCAGGACCTGCCCGTCGCGGCCTTGCAGCAGGTCGTCGAGCATGCGCTGGCAGCTCTGGCTGATCGCTTTCGGCGTCACGCCCTTGGCGAAGTCCTGCTCGGTGTACAGCTCGCCCAGGCGGCGGATGCCGGCGACCGGGTCGTCGAGGCAGGCGCTGGCGAAGCGCCAGGCACCGATCGAGGCGCCGATCAGCGCACGCTGGCGCGGCGCGCTGGGCAGCCATTCACCGAACAACGCCAGGTCCAGGCCCTGGATCCCCAGCGGCTTGGGGCCGCCGGCGGCGCCCGGCAGCACACCGACATCTTCGGCCCGCAGGCCGCGCTCGCGGATCTGCCGCAGGGCACGCTGGCCGGCCTTGAAGGTCAGGGCGGGGTACTTGATGTGGATGGCGCTCATGGCGGGGTCTCGGGTGGGGCAGGCGGGCAGTATAGAGGTTTTGCCGGTACTGTCGCGGTGCCTGTGGGAGCGGGTTTACCCGCGAACACCGGCGCAGCCGGTGCCATCCACCGCGCTGGATTCTTCGCGGGTAAACCCGCTCCCACAGGGGCACAGTTGCCTGAGCGATCACCTGCTGGGATTGCGAACTGTCTGAAGAGCCGCGCGCATGTGTGTGGCACTGGGAGCTGCGCTATCATGCGGCCAGCTGTTTTCAGGTTGAGTTAAGGACCGGTGGTTAATCTTAACCCCGTAGACAAATTACATATCTCGCTGGAGAGAACCTCATGAAAACTTTGACTGCCCTTGTTACTGCCGCTGCCCTGACGTTTGGCGCCAGCGTTGCCCTGGCCGATGTGCCGGCTCACGAGATCAGTGGCCTGGAAAAGGCCGGTACCGTTCAGTCGCTGCAAAAAATCGCAGACATCGCCAAGGCCAAGCACCCGGGCGCCACCATCACCGATTCCGAGCTGGAAAACACCTATGGCCGCTACGTGCTCAAGGTCGAGCTGCGTGATGCGCAGAACGCCGAGTGGGACGTGGACGTCGATGCCAAGACTGGTGAAGTGCTGCGGGACGCCCGGGACAACTGATGGGCGATCTACCGCGAACGACGCGCTATCTTGCCTTCGCATTGATGACCGTCTGCTCGCTGGCCGCCGCGCGCGACCTGGATCAGGATGAAGCCCTGGCCCTTCGGCAAAAGGGCATCATCCTGCCGCTGGAGCAACTGCTCGAGTCCGCCCTGGGGCGTTACCCCGGGGCGCGGCTGCTGGAGGCGGAGCTGGAAGAGAAGCACGAGCGCTACGAGTACGAGGTCGAACTACTGACCCCGGCCGGCGTGGTGCGCGAGATCAAGCTCGACGCCCGCACCGGCGAGTTGCTCAAAGACGAGGAAGACGACTGAATGCGCCTGCTGCTTGTCGAGGACAATGTCCCCCTGGCCGACGAACTGACCGCCGCCCTGCACCGCCAGGGCTACGCCGTGGACTGGCTGGCCGATGGCCGCGACGCGGTGTACCAGGGCCAGAGCGAACCCTACGACCTGATCATCCTCGACCTCGGCCTGCCCGGCCTGCCGGGGCTCGAGGTGCTGGCGCAGTGGCGCGCGGCCGGCCTGGCCACCCCGGTGCTGATCCTTACCGCCCGCGGCTCCTGGGCCGAGCGGATCGAGGGGCTCAAGGCCGGCGCCGACGATTACCTGAGCAAGCCCTTCCACCCCGAGGAGCTGCAACTGCGTATCCAGGCCTTGCTGCGCCGGGCCAAGGGGCTGGCCAACCAGCCGAAGCTGGAAGCGGCCGGCTTGCACCTGGACGAATCGCGCCAGTGCGTGAGCCGCGAGGGTATCGATGTCCAGCTCACCGCGGCCGAGTTCCGCCTGCTGCGCTACTTCATGCTGCACCCGGGGCAGGTGCTGTCCAAGAGCCACCTGGCCGAGCACCTGTATGACGGTGAAACCGAGCGCGACTCCAACGTGCTGGAAGTGCACGTCAACCACCTGCGGCGCAAGCTCGGCCGCAGCGTGATCGAGACCCGTCGCGGCCAGGGCTACGTATACGCCGGGAGCGCCGCGTGAAGTCGATCCAGGCGCGCCTGAGCCTGGGCCTGGTGGCGGTACTGGTGGTGGTGGGGCTGGCCCTGGCGCAGTTGACCCTGTGGCTGTTCGAGGCCGGTCTGCAGCGCTACCTGGAAGCGGGCCTGCGCAAGGAGAGCGAGAACCTGCTGGTGGCGCTGGTGCGCGGCCCGTCCGGCTTGCAACTGGACGAGCGACGGCTGTCGGCGGCCTACCAGCAGCCGTTCTCGGGCTACTACTTCCGCATCGATTTCGACCAGGGTACCTGGCGCTCGCGTTCGCTGTGGGACCTGGACATGCCCAAGCCCGGCAAGCCCGGGCTGGATGACGGCCACGAGCTGGGGCCCGAGGGCCAGCAACTGCTGGCCTATCGTGGTGATTACAGGCGCCTGGGGCAGGACATCTCGATCAGCGTGGCGCAGGACTATTCGCCAGTGCGCGAGGGCTTCCGGCACATGCAGCAGATCGGCCTGGGCCTGGGCCTGGTGGCGTTGCTGCTGGTGCTGGTGCTGCAGCGCATCACCGTGACCCGCTCGCTGCGCCCGCTGGAACGGGCGCGTCAGCAGATCGCCCAGCTGCAGCAGGGCCAGCGTTCGCAACTGGACGCCGAGGTCCCCAGCGAGCTGCAACCCTTGGTGGACCAGATCAACCATCTGCTGGCCCATACCGAGGACAGCCTGCGGCGCTCGCGCAATGCCCTGGGCAACCTCGGTCATGCCTTGAAGACACCCTTGGCGGTGCTGCTCAGCCTGGCCGCCAGCGAGCGCCTGCAGGCGCTGCCGGAGGTGCGTGCGCAGATGCGCGAGCAACTGGAGCAGATACAGCAGCGCCTGGCCCGCGAGCTCAATCGCGCACGCCTGGCCGGTGACGCGCTGCCGGGCGCGCAGTTCGACTGTGATGCCGAGTTGCCAGGGCTGCTGGCGACCCTGGGCATGATCCATGGCGAAGGCCTGCTGCTTGAGCGCGATGTACCGTCCGGCCTGTTGCTGCCCTGGGACCGCGAGGACCTGCTGGAACTGCTCGGCAACCTGCTGGACAACGCCTGCAAATGGGCCGACAGCGAGGTGCGCCTGGGCATCGCGCCGACCGCCGAGGGTTACCGGCTGTGGGTGGACGACGATGGTCCGGGCATCCCTGAGGCGCAGCGCCTGCAGGTGCTCGAGCGCGGCTCGCGGCTGGACGAGCAGGTCGATGGCCATGGCCTGGGGCTGGGTATCGTGCGCGATATCGTCGAGGCCTGGGGCGGGCGCATCGCGCTGCTGGAAAGCCCACAGGGCGGGCTGCGGGTCAGCATTGACCTGCCGCGCAAGGGGCGTTGATCGGCGTACACACCCCTGTAGGAGCGGCCTTGTGTCGCGAAAGGGGCGCGTAGCGGCCCCAGGATCTTTACATCATGCAAAACTGCCGGGGCTGCTGCGCAGCCCTTTCGCGACGCAAGGCCGCTCCTACAGGGATGGCGTATGGCCTGAAGAAAGGCGGATCAACCCTGCAAAAAAATTGCAGTTCAGCCGCAGTTTTTTGAATTGGCCCGCCATTGCCCACACCCGGCACAATGCCTCCCCACGAAACCCTGCGGTTTCCATCTCTCCATGGACGGAGCCCCTTGCGCCACTGCATTGCGCAACACAGGGCCCAGGCCGGTCGCGCTGGGCTTTCTTTTTCCGCACAAGAACACGATCCGAATACCTCGATGTCTGCCTCGCGTCCCCAATCCCGCTTTCAGCGCCTGCTTCCGGCGCCCCTGAACATTCCCAAGAAAGAGTGGCTGCGCGCCGGCGTCGGCGCGCTGCTGGGCCTGTTTCTCGCCGGCTATCTGTGCAGCCTGGCCTACGGCCCATCCATCGCCCTGCACCTGCTCGGCCCGCTGGCGGCCTCGGCGGTACTGGTATTCGCCGTGCACTCCGGGCCCCTGGCCCAGCCCTGGCCGGTGCTGGGAAGCTACGCCTTGGCCGGCGTGGTGGGCTTGGCCATGCGTCACGGTTTCGGTGATGGCCTGTGGGTCGCGGCGGCGGCGCTGGGTATCGCGATCC
Organism: Pseudomonas sp. TE31087; assembly: GCF_057284075.1. NCBI lineage: Bacteria > Pseudomonadati > Pseudomonadota > Gammaproteobacteria > Pseudomonadales > Pseudomonadaceae > Pseudomonas > Pseudomonas sp. TE31087. The sequence continues at coordinate 2,256,714 of NZ_JBXVNN010000001.1, read as the reverse complement.
TGGCGATGTGCCTGCTGCGCTGTCTGCACCCGCCCGGTGGCGGCGTGGCAGTGAGCGCGGTACTGGCCGATCCGGGCCTGGTGGCCATGGGCGACCACCTGCTCGAACCGGTGCTGCTCAATGCGCTGGTGCTGGTGGGCGTGGCGGTGCTGTACAACCGCCTGACCGGGGTGCGTTACCCGAAGGGCGCGGTGCCGCGCAAGGACCCGCACCATACTCACGATCCCCTGCCGGGCGAGCGGGTCGGTATCCGGGGCGAAGACCTGGACCAGGCCCTGGCAGAGATCGGCGAGTTCGTCGACGTCACCCGCGACGAGCTGGAGCGCATCATCCTGGCCACCGAGCAGCATGCCTTGCAGCGCAGCCTGGGCGGTATCACCGCGCGCTCGGTGATGTCCCGCGACGTGCAGGCCGCCACGCCGGCCACCACCCTGGAGCAGGCCTGGCAGATGCTCGCCAGCCACCACCTGAAGACCCTGCCGGTGCTCGAGGAAGGGCGACTGGTCGGCATCGTCAGCCTCAGCGACCTGGTCGGCCCCGCCATGGCCCGCGGGCGTTTCAGCTGGCGTGGCCTGTTCCGTCGCCAGACCGTGCGCCTGGAGCAGGTGATGAGTCGCCGGGTGGTCAGTGTCGACGGCGCGCAGCCCCTGGAACGCTTGCTGCCGTTGCTCAGTGAACAAGGCTTGCACTGTCTGCCGGTGCTCGACGGCGAGCGCCTGGTGGGAGTGATCACCCAGACCGACCTGATCGCCGGCCTCAAGCGACACCTGCTCAGCGCCGCCGCGCCGGGCTCAGATCACCGGGTCCCAGCGCTGTGACCAGTCGCTTTCGCCAGCGGCCACCAGCCGACGCAACACGCTGAAGGCCTGCTGCAAAGCCTCGCTGTCGCGTTCGCGGGCGTGTACCAGGAAGGTCGGGTAGGTAAATTCCGGCGCCTGGGGCACGCGCTCGAACACGCCGCTCTGCAGGTAGGCCTGCACCACCCGCGTGCGGAAATAGCCGCTGCCGCCGCGGTCGAGGATGAACTGCAGGGCCAGCGGCCCGAGGTTGAAGCTCAGGGCCGGGCGTGACAGGTCGGGCAGGGCGGCGTCGTGCTGGCGGCGGAACGCCTCGCCCCAGTCGATGTAGACATACGGTTCGGGCGCATCGACCCGACGCACGCGGATCAGCTTCTCTTCCATCAACTGCTCGACCTGCAGGCCCGGGCCATAGGTTGGCTGATAGACCAGCGCGGCGTCGAGCAGGCCCATCTCTACCTTGCGCAGCAGCGATTCGCCGTCGCTGACCTCGCTGCGGATGGCGTGGCCGGGCAGCTCCCGGTGCAGGGCGCTGACCCAGTCGAGCAGCATCGGGTTGCCCAGGCTCACTTCGGCGCCCACGTGCAGCACCTGCTGGCAGCCCTGGGGCAGCGGCAGGTCGCGGCGCGCCGCTTCCCAGGTCTGCACCAGCTGGTTGGCATAGCTGACGAACGCCTCGCCGTCGCTGGTGAGGCTGGCGCCATTGCGGCTGCGCACGAACAGCTGGCAGCCCAGTTGCTGCTCCAGGCGCTGGACCCGGGCGCTGATCGCGGTCTGTGACACGAACAGGCGCTCAGCGGCGGCAACCAGGCTGCCGCAGCGGACGATTTCCAGGAAGGTGCGGGCCTGATCGATGTCCATGGGGCGCTTCTGTGGCTGAAGGGGTGCCCTATTCTAGAGGCTTTGCACCGTTGTGGGGCGCTTAACCGGGTAATTGCGCCACCAGGCTGGCGAAGGACGGGCGTGCCATTACATCGGCCTGTTGGCAGCGCAGCGCCAGTGCCTGCAACGCGTGCTCCTGCTCGGCGCACTGCTGCAGCAGTTCCTCCAGGAGGATGCCGAAGGCGCGCACCTCCAGGCGTTCGAGGGCCTGGGCCCCGCCATCCTGCGGATGGAACGAGGCGGCGCCGAAGTCACCCAGCAGGCACTGGCCATCGTCGTCGAACAGGATGTTGTGGGCATAGAGATCGCCATGGCTCAAGCCACGCTCATGCAGGTGGGCGCAGACCGAGGCGATGCCGCCGGTCAGGCGGCGCAGGGCGGGCAAGGTCAGGCGGCGGTTGTCCGGGTAGCGGTCGCGGGTGCAGCTTTCGAGGCTGGGCGGACCGGCCAGGTTCGACCAGTGCGCGTCGATCAGTTGCATCACCAGGGCCGGCAGTTGTTGCGGGTGGTCGTCGATGCGTCCGGCCAGGCGCACCAGCTGAGGGTGGTCACCGGCGGCAATGCAGGCGCTCATTTCTGCCAGTGGCGAGCCATCGCTGGTGATCGCGCCCTTGTACAGCTTGACCGCCACCGGGGCATCCTGGTCGCGCAGGCGGGCACGGTGAATCACTCCGGAGGCGCCACGGCCGAGTTCTTCTTCAAGGTCGATGTCCTGCCAATGCAGCACCGGGCAGTGCCCGTCCGTGGCGGGGGCGACCAGGCCCGGCGGCAGCGGGTTGTCGGCATACGCCAGCCAGGCCAGGCGTGGCATGCGCAGCAACCAGTCGGGCAGGGCTTGCAGGCGGTTGCTGGCGACGCGCATCAGCTCCAGTCGCTCGCAGCGCGCCAGGCTTTGCGGCAGGGCGCGCAGGCAATTGCCGGCGAGCATCAGTTTCTGCAGCTGAGCACAGTCGCCCAGGGCTTCGGGCAGTTGTTCCAGCGCGTTGTCGGTGAGCACCAGCGAACGCAGCGCGGGTGGCAGCGCCTGGGCGTCGACCCGGGTGATGCGGTTGCTCCTGAAACCTGCGGTCTCGAGTGCCTGGCAACGGCCGATGGCGTGGGGCAGGTGGGTAAACCGGTTATTGGAGCAGAACAGCACCTTGAGCCGGGTCAGGCGGTGCAGGTCTGCGGGCAGGTCACTCAGCCTGTTGCCGGTGAGGTCGAGTACCTCGAGGCTGTCGGCCAGGTCGAAGATCTCCCGGGGGAAATCGGTCAGCTCCTGGCAGAGGTTCAGGCGGGTGATGCCGCGCAGGCGGCCGGCGCGCAGGTCGTCGAGGGTATGCATGGGACTGTTCTGTGTTCGGGGGCGAGCATTGTAAGCGCTCGGGTGCGGCAAATCTGCATATGGGTTGCGACTTAAGTCCGATGGCGGCGCCGTCACCCCGGTCCATACTCAAGGTTCGCCCTTCAATAACAACAAGTACCGGGTTGCGAACCAATGACCTATCAGCACAGCTACGCCCATTCCATTTCCGATCCCGCCGACTTCTGGCAGGCCCAGGGCCGAGCAGCTGGCCTGGCAGCGCAAGCCGACCCAGATCCTGCAGCAGAACACCGACGGCACCCACCGCTGGTTCGCCGACGGCCGCCTCAACAGCTGCCACCTGGCCCTCGACCACCAGATCGAGCAGGGCCGCGGCGAACAACTGGCGCTGATCTACGATTCGCCCGTGACCGGCGTACAGCAGGCCTTCACTTATAACCAGCTACGTGACGAAGTCGCGCGCCTGGCCGGCTTGTTGCGCTCATTGGGCGTGGGCAAGGGCGACGGGGTGATCATCTATATGCCGATGGTGCCCCAGGCGGCCATGGCCATGCTCGCCTGCGCCCGCATCGGCGCGGTGCATTCGGTGGTGTTCGGCGGCTTTGCCGCCAACGAACTGGCCCTGCGCATCGACGATGCCCGGCCGGCGCTGCTGCTCACGGCCTCGTGCGGGATGGAGTTCGACCGGGTGATCGAATACAAGCCCCTGGTCGACCGCGCCCTGCAGCTGGCCCGTCATCAGCCGCGGCATGTGCTGGTGCTGCAACGCCCGCAGGTGCGCGCCGAGTTGCAGGCCGGGCGCGACCTGGACTGGCAGCATGCGCTGGTCGGCGCCGAGCCGGTGGCACCGGTGGCGCTGGACGCGGGTGACCCGCTGTACATCATGTACACCTCCGGCACCACCGGCAAACCCAAGGGCATCGTGCGCGAGAACGGCGGCAACGCGGTCGCCCTGTGCTACGCCATGCGCCATGTCTACGGCATGCAGGCGGGCGATGTGTGGTGGGGCATTTCCGATGTGGGCTGGGTGGTCGGCCATTCGCTGATTGTCTACGGGCCGCTGATGAGCGGCTGCACCACGGTGTTCTACGAGGGCAAGCCGATCCGCACCCCGGATGCCTCGGCCTACTGGCGGGTGGTGGAGCAGTACAAGGTCAACGGCTTGTTCTGCGCGCCCACCGCCATGCGCGCGATCCGCAAGGAAGACCCGGACGGTGAGCTGATCCGCCGCCACGACCTGGGCTCGCTGCGCCAGCTGTTCCTGGCCGGGGAGAAGCTCGACTCCAGTACTCATGAATGGCTCGAGCGGGTCAGCGGCAAGGCGGTGCATGACCACTGGTGGCAGACCGAGACCGGCTGGCCGGTGACCGCGCCCTGTGTTGGCCTTGAAGGCAGCGCGGCGCGGCCGGGGTCGAGCAACCGCGCGGTGCCGGGCTACCACGTGCAAGTGCTGGACGACGACGGCAAGCCGTTGGGCCCCAACCAGCAGGGCGCCATCGTCATCACCCTGCCGTTGCCGCCGGGCTGCAGCCAGACGCTGTGGGGCGATCACGAGCGCTACCTGCAGGCCTACCTGCACAGCTATCCGGGCTATTACCACACCGGCGACGGCGGCTATCTCGACGAGGACGGCTTCGTCTACATCATGGGGCGCACCGATGACGTGATCAACGTCTCCGGGCATCGGTTGTCGACCGGTGAAATGGAGGACCTGGTGGCGCGTCATCCGGCGGTGGCCGAATGCGCGGTGATCGGCGTGCACGACGAGATCAAGGGCCAGGTGCCGTTGGCGCTGGTGGTGCTCAAGGACGGCCAGGGCATTGGCGAGGCGCAGTTGCAGGGCGAGCTGGTGGCCAGCGTGCGGGAACAGATTGGTGCGCTGGCATGCTTCAACCGGGTGCGCCTGGTCAAGCGCCTGCCCAAGACCCGCTCGGGCAAGATCCTGCGGGCGGTGCTGCGCAAGATTGCCGATGGGCAGGATTACGTGCCGCCCTCGACACTGGATGATCCGGCGGTGCTGGGCGAGATTGAAGGGGTGCTGGCGGACCTGCCCAGGGCAGGTTGAAGTCATCGCGGGGCAAGCCCGCTCCCACAGAAGTGGTGCCGATCTTGAGAGCTGCGCGGACCCTGTGGGAGCGGGTTTACCCGCGAAGAGGCCCGCTCAGGCGCTAGGGCGTTGGGCCCCCACCTGATGCAACTGCCCCAACCGGCTGCGCGTGCGCATCAGGTCGGCCAGCGACCCGTCCAGGCTCTGCTCCAGTGGCCGCTTGCCGATCACCGTCACCTGGCGGTCCTGGTCGTACAGCACATCCACCAGGTTGACGAAACGCTGCTGTGCCGCCTGCGAGCATTCGGCCAGGTCGTCCAGGCCCTCGATGATCCAGTGGTCATAGCGTTCGGCCAGGGCCAGGTAGTCGATCACCGCGGTGGGCTGCTCGCACAGGTCGTGAAAACTGAATACGACCTGGCGTCCCTCGCTGGCCAAGGCGCGCAACGGGCGCTGGTTGACCTCCAGTTGCAGTGGCTGCGACGCGGGTAGCCTCAAGCGCTCGCGCTGCTGCGCGTCGCCCGGCCAGACATAATGCCCCTGGGTAAACCGCTGATGCTCATGGTTGGCCGGCAGGCTGCGAAAATCCGTGTCCCCGTTCACTTCCAGCACCTGCATGCGGCTGTTGATCAGGCGGATCACCGGCAGGAAGCGCTGGTGGTACAGCGGGTTGGGCAGCAACCCCTCGGGGGCGTAGTTGGAGGTGACCAGCAGGAACACGCCACGGGCGAACAGGGCATCGAACAACCGGGTGAGCAGCATGGCGTCGCCGATGTCGTGGACGTGGAACTCGTCGAAACACAATACCCGGCAATCCCCCAGCAGTTCGTCGAGGGTCGCCTCCAGGGCATCGTCCAGCGCCCGATGGCGATGCATCCCCTGGTGCAGACGGGCGAAGAAGTCATGGAAGTGCAAGCGACGCTTGGCCGCCGTCGGCACGGCCTGGAAGAAGCCATCGAGCAGCCAGCTCTTGCCACGTCCGACCGCACCGTGCAGGTACAGGCTGCGTGCCTGGCCCGTCGCGAGCGCGGCCAACTGCGTGGCCATCGCTGCGGTCACCTGTCGTTGTCCGTCACTCAGGGTGTAGCCGCGTTCGGTCGCGCGGTCCTGGAAGTAGTTCGCAAGGGCGCTGTGCGCAGGTGGCTCGTGACGCAAACGTTGGCCGAGCAGGCGCAAGGGCGCGGGAATCCAGGTGGACAAGTGACAGGCTCCTCGGGGCGGATCTGGGGCAGGGCGCAGCTTGCGCGACGCCGGGCATTTTGACCAATCGAGAATCTGTCGGGCAATGATCGTGAAATGCGATAGGTCAGGCCTTGTGCTCCAGCTGTCGCTCGATCATGTACTTGATCGCCAGGCGGCGCTCCTTGAGATGGCGCAGGTCGTCGTCCTGGAAGTTGCCGGCCGAGATCGACTCGGCAGCCAGCACCTGGTTGTCGATGTCCATGTACTCGTCGAGCAGACGGTCGAGCTGCGGGTCGTGCTGGCGTCGCTGCTGGACGATCTCGCGGGGGTAGTGCAGGTCCTGGTAGAGGTCGTGGGAAACAGGCATGGCGTCCTCCTTGTGATGCGCCGATGGGGTCTATCTGGTTGGAAGGGAGGAATGCGATTGTGTTGAGGCAAGGAGGGGGAATTGCGACGAATGGTTGTCGTGGAGACTATCGCGGGGCAAGCCCGCTCCCACGCCAGAACACTTTGCCTTTGGGAAATCATTGCGCAGAGCATCGTCTGCGTGGGAGCGGGCTTGCCCCGCGAGAGGGCCGGCAGAAACCCCACAAATTCGGGCTGGTACAACTAACCTGCTGTTTTTCTGCGTTTTTTTCAAAAAAAAGCTTTCCACCTCGAAAAAAGGTTGTTAAAGTGCCGGCCATTCCCAAGCAGCAACACACGGCGCTGCAAGGGGGTTGTCAGTGAGGCAGTGAGTCAGTCACTCGCCAGATCCGATACAGGGGCGTCGCCAAGCGGTAAGGCAGCAGGTTTTGATCCTGCCATGCGTTGGTTCGAATCCAGCCGCCCCTGCCATTTTTCAAGCTATACCTTCTCCTTAAATCGCCTTTCGGCGATTTTTTCGTTTCTGCCTACCGGTTTTCCAGCAGCTCGGCCAATGCCTGGGCGAGGGCGTGTTCTTGCACCGGTTTCTGCAGCACCTGGCACCCCGGCAACTCCAGCCCTTGCAACTGCGCGTAGCCAGTGAGGAACACCACGGGCAGCCGTGGGTAGCGCTCGCGGGCCGCCAGGGCCAACTGGGCACCATTGAACTCGGGCATGGCGAAGTCGGTGAGCAGCAGGTCGATGCGCTCGTCGAGCAGCGCCATGGCCTGCTTGCCGTCATGCGCCTGCTGCACCTCATAGCCTTGGCGGCGCAGCAGGTCGCCGATCATCTCGCGCACCAGGTGGTCGTCGTCCACCAGCAGGATGCGCCGGTCCGTGCCCTGGCCGGACGGCGGACGCAGTTCATCCTGACCTGTCGTCAAGGCATCGGCGCGGGCCTTCACCGCTGGCAGGTAGACACTGACCAGGGTCCCGCGGCCCGGCGTCGTGTCGATGCGCACGCCGCCGCCGGACTGCTTGGCGAAGCCGAACACCTGGGCCAGCCCCAGGCCCGAGCCCTTGCCGATGTCCTTGGTGGTGAAGAAGGGCTCGAACGCCTTGGCCAGCACGTCCTCGCTCATGCCGCAGCCGCTGTCGCGGATGCTCAGCACCACATAGTCACCGGGCTCCGGTTCTTCCGGGCGCTGCGCACGAGTGCTGACCCGGGTGTTACGTGTGGCCAACGTCAGTTGGCCTCCCTCGGGCATCGCGTCGCGAGCGTTGATCGCCAGGTTGAGAATGATCATCTCGGTCTGGGTCGGGTCGGTCAGGGCCTGCCACAGGCCGCTGTCCAGCTCCAGGCGTACCGAGATGCTGCCGCCCAGGGTGCGGCGCAGCAGTTCCTCCAGCCCCGAGAGCGTGCGGTTGAGGTTCAGCGGCACCGGCTCCAGCCGCTGCTTGCGGGAGAACGCCAATAGCTGAGCGGTCAGCTTGGCCCCGCGCTCGCCCGCCTCGCGGATGTGCTGCAGGCGGTTGTGGGCCTTGTCCAGCAATCCCTTGTCCAGGTCGCTCTGCAGGAAGCTGGCGCCGGTGAGAATCACCGTCAGCAGGTTGTTGAAGTCGTGCGCCACCCCGGCGGTGAGCTGGCCGACCGCTTCCAGGCGCTGCATCTGCTGCAGCGCGGCCTCGATGCGTTCACGCTCGGCAATCTGCTCGCGCAGGCGCTCGTTGGCCTCGGCCAGGTCCAGCACCGCCTCGCGCTCGCTGGAGATGTCGCGGGCGACTACGTGCAGCAGGTTGTCGTCCGGCACCACCACCCATGACAGCCAGCGTTGCTGGCCTTCGGCATGCAGGATACGGCCGACGAAGCGGGCGCTGGTGCGCCCCTGGGACAGCGCGGCCAGTTCGGTGAGCAAGCTTTCCTGGTCGGCCTCCGGCAGCAGATGCAGCAGCGAGATCTGCGCCAGGCGCTCGCGAGGGAAGCCCAGCGCCGTCTCCCAGGCCGGGTTCAACGCCACGGGAGTCAGGTCCTTGTTGAGCACTGCCAGCAGATCCTGGGACAGCTCCCAGGCGCGGTCACGCTCGCGGGTGCGGCGCTCGACCCGCTCGCCGAGCATTTCGTTGAGCTGTTCCAGCGCCTGGGTGGCCTGGCGCTGCTGGTGGATGTCCTGCAACACGCCGGAAAAACGCACGCACAGGCCGTCGACGAACTGGGTCTGGCCGGTGGACAGCAGCCAGCGTGGCTCCAGCGCGCCGGTCTGGGCGATGCGGAATTCGGCGCGGTAGTGGCCGTCGCTGTCCGCGCGCATGGCCTGCTCCACCGCGTCGCGCACGCGCGGCAGGTCGTCGGGATGGATGCCGGCGTAGAACACCTCGAGGCTCATCCGGGTGTCGCCGGGCAGCCCGAACAGCATCTTGCAGCGATCGTCCCAGACCATCTGCCCGTCCTGCGGATGGTAGTCCCAGGTGCCCATGCCGGCGGCGTCGATGGCGATGCGCGCGCGGGCTTCGGCCTGGGCCAGGGCCTCTTCGGCGCGGCGCCGGCGCTGGCGTTCCTGTACCTCGGTCAGCGCCCGGCGCACCGCCTTGGGCAGCAGCGGCAGGTTCTTCTTCAGTACGTAGTCGGTGGCGCCGAGGCGGATCATCTCCACCGCGTGCTCCTCGCCGTAGATGCCCGAGAGGAAGATGAACGGGACGTGCGGGGCCAGGCGCTGCGCGGTGGCCAGCACGTCGGCGCCGGAGGAGCCCGGCAGCACGCAGTCGCACAGGATCAAATCGTAGGAGGCTTCGCGCAGGGCATGCTCGGCACCGACATGGTCGAACACCAGCCGCGATTGCACCTGCAACCCGCTGCGCTCCAGGCGCACCAGGATCAGCTCGGCATCCATGGCGCTGTCTTCGACCATCAACAGCTTCAGCGGGGTGTGCTGCATCGTGCTCGCCTCAATTGCTGCCGCGTCGGTTCAGGCGCAACGAACCGGGTGGTGGTTCGTTGAGCACCGCCCAGAACATGCCGAGGTCGGAGATCGCAGTGACGAACTCCTTGAACTCCACCGGCTTGACCACGTAGGCGTTGACCCCCAGCTCATAGGCCCGGCGCAGGTCGGGGCCTTCCCGCGAGGAGGTCAGCATGACGATGGGGATGCTGCGCAACTCGGCGGTGTCGCGCACCACCTTGAGTACTTCCAGGCCATCGACCTTGGGCAGCTTGAGGTCCAGCAGCATCACCGCCGGGTTGCCATCATCGCGTTCGGCATAGGCGTTGCGTCGCAACAGGTAGTCCAGCGCGTCGGCGCCATCGCGCACGACGATGACCTCGTTGGCCAGTTGGCTGCGCTCCAGGGCGAGCAGGGTCAGTTCGAGGTCTCGGGGATTGTCTTCGACCAGCAGGATGGGTTTGAGCATGATGTCCGGCCTCAGGCAGACGTGGGGTGGAGGGGTAGGGTGAAGTGGAAACTGGCGCCCCGGTCGATGTGTCCCTCGGCCCAGACCCGGCCATCGTGGCGCTCGATGATCCGCCGCACGCTGGCCAGGCCGATGCCGGTGCCCTCGAATTCTTCCATGCGGTGCAGGCGCTGGAACACCCCGAACAGCTTGCCGGCGTAGGCCATGTCGAAGCCTACGCCATTGTCGCGCACATGGAACTCGATCTCGTGCCGGTGGCGCACGGCACCGATCTCGATGCGCGCCGGGTCGCGGCCACGGGTGTACTTGATGGCGTTGGCGATCAGGTTGTGCAAGACCATGTTGATGAAGGCCGGGTCGGCGATCACCTTGGGCAGCTCGGCGATTTCCCAGGCGATGGCGCGGCCGGCGTAGTCCGGGGCCATCTCGGCGCGAATGGCATCGATCAGGGTGTTGAGGTCGACATCGGACAGGCGCAGCGCTGAGCGACCCATCTGCGAGAAGTTCAGCAGGTTGTCCACCAGGGTGCCGGCGAACTGCGCGGCATCCTCGATATGGCCGAGGAAGCGCTTGCCGCGTTCGGACAGCTGCGCGCCCTCGGTCTCGCCGAGCAGCTCGCTGTAGCCGGCGATGTGCCGCAACGGCGCGCGCAGGTCATGGGACACGCTGTAGGAGAACGCTTCGAGTTCCTTGTTCGAGCGTCTCAGCTCGCCGGCCAGCTGCGCCATTTCCTCGGCCTTGCGCAGGACGATGCCGAGCACCGCGCCGCGCAGCTCCTGCACGCCTTCGATGATCAGCGGGTCCCAGGGCGCGCTGAAGCCGCGCACTTCCTCCTGCCAGCGTTCGAAGCTGTGCCGCGGGTTGAGGTTGCCTTGGGGGGCCACGGTCTTCTCCGGGCGGCCGGCCCAGTTCACCGTTTGGGCCTGCTCGGGGCGGAACCACAGCAGATAATGCGAATGGATCTGCGAGATCGCCACCGCCAGCACGCCGGCGGCATGCCGGGCCAGTTCCGGCAGCTCATCGATGTCGCGCCGCACGTTGTCGGTATGGAATACCGCGTCGCCGCCACGCTGCGCCAGCCAGTGCGCCAGGGCGTTGACCTGCGCCGCCGGCGGCGTGGCGCCGATCAGGTCGCAGCGTTCGGCGCTGATGATCGCCGCACCGGTGGCCCCGGCGAACTGCAGCATCACCTCGGGCAGGGCCAGCAGGCCGTCACTGACGCTGTCGTGATCGGCCATCGCGGCGAGCATGCGCACGATGCGCTGGCGCAGGTCGAGGAGCTGGCGGGTGCTGTCGTGCGACTCGATGGCCTCGATCTGCAGCGACAGCACGTTGGCCAGCAGCTCGCAGGCGGTGCGGGTCTTGAAGTCCACCGGGCGCGGTTGCTCGTGGTGGCAGGAGACCAGCCCCCAGAGCCGGTCGTTGACCACGATGGACAGCGACATCGAGGCCAGGGTGCCCATGTTGCGCATGTACTGCAGGTGCACCGGCGAGACGCTGCGCAGCGCGGCGAAGCTCATGTCCAGGGCCTTGCCGGTGCGCGGGTTGGCGGCCGGCACCAGCGGCGAGGGCTGGTAGTTGGCGTCCTCGATCACCCGGATACGGTTGATCCGGTACAGCTCGCGGGCCTGGCGCGGTATGTCCGAGGCCGGGAAGCACAGCCCCAGGTAGCTGGGGTAGCCAGGGTCGGCGTCCTCGGCCAGGACCGTGCCGGTGCCCTCGCTGTCGAAGCGGTAGGCCTTGACCCGGCCGAAGCCGGTGATGCGCTTGATCTGCCGCACCGACTGCTGCAACAGCTCGTCGATCCGGGTGGCCTGGTGCAGGGTGCTGACGAAGGCGCGGACCAGGGGGTAGTAGTCGTCCTTGCCGGTGTTGCCCGGCGGGTTGCGCAGAGGCTCGAACTCGAGGATCAGCACCTGGTCGTGACGGTGGGCCAGCACCCGTAGCGCGGTGGGCCAGGGCGCGCCGTGGTGCAGGCGCGCATCGCCGATGTGGAACGGGAAGATTTCATCGTCGGGCAGGTTCGCCAACTGTTGGCGCAGGTCGAAGCCTTCGCCGACCAGTTCGGCGAAGGCCTGGCCGGCCAGGGCGCGGGCCGGCACGCCCAGCCAGCGCTCGGCGTTCTCGCTTGCCTGCAGCACGCGCAGGTCGGTCTCGTCCAGCACCAGCAGGAAACCCTGGGGCTGAATGCTGCCCGGAACCTGGATCGGCTCCTGGGCACAGCGCTCGATTGCCTGCTCGAGCGAGGTCGGGTCGGTCGTCACGGGACTCTCCTGTTAGGGTCCGTCCACGCATGGGCCATGCGTATGCACAGGATATTGTTGGTGAACGGTATCAGAATGGCGGCCGCTTTGCCGGGGTCTGGTTATTTGAAAGGTGAGGGGCGCCAGGGTTTCGTGGCTGGGGTGGGAAATTTTCCTGCGGATGTCTGTGTGGTTGCCGGGTGCCTGGCGACAGGTTTGCAGCGCTCTCGAGATCGAGCGCCGCGCGGGCGGCGCTCGGTCTCACAGGCGCCAAAACACTCCCGGCGAACACCATGGCAACCCACGGCCTTTCGACAACCCCTCCACCCAGCCCTTTTCATTAATGCCAAAGAGGGGTAGGCCCACCCCGGCCCGGATCCAATCGCGCTGCTACGCTCAAACTCAACCCATACGCACAAGGATCGACCGGTGACGGAGCGCTTAGTGGCCATGCTGTTGGGCCTGTGGTTGAGTGGCAACGCCATGGCAGCGGATTTTCTCGTTGAAGTGCAGGTGCGCGTGCAGCGCGGCTGCATGCTGGTCAACCAGCAGCGCGACGCCGGCCCGCAGGCACTGGGGCGCATCGATCTGGGCAGCGTGGCGCGCCTGGACGGCCCGGGCGCGCCGGCCAGTGGCGTGCTGCTCGCCCAGCGCCCGCCGCGCCTGGAATGCAACCCGGACACCCCGTACCAGGTGCGTGTCGATGGCGGCCAGCACGGCGGCGTCGGCGAAGTGCGCTACCTCGCCAGCCCCGATGCCCAGGCCCGGCCGATTCCCTACCGCCTTTACCGTGACGCCGCCTGGCGCCAGCCGCTGGCGGTGGACGTGGCGCAATCGGCGCGGGTGCCGGACAGCGGCTCGGTGGAGCTGCCCCTCTACGCACGGATCGACACGCTGGCCTGGGCGCCCCGCGCCGGGCTGTACGCCGACTTGCTCAAAGTCACGGTCACCTGGTAAGGAGGCTGCATGCTCATGGACGCGTTGCACCGTGGTTCGATCCTGCTGCTGACCCTCGGCCCGCTGCTGCTGCCCAGTGGCGCGGCCCACGGCACCACAACCGGCTTCATCCAGGCACGGCTGGTGATCAGCGCCGCCTGCCAGATCAGCAGCGACCCGCAACCGGCCACCCTGGGCAACCCGGGCCTGATGGACTTCGGTGCCCGCGGGCCGACCTGGGACCAGCCGCTGACCAGCCGGGTCGACGAAGCCGGCGGCGAGGGCAGCCTGCAGATCAGCTGCTCGCCGCAGGTGCGCGCCTTCAGCGTGCGCATCAACGGCGGGCAGAACGGCAACGACGGCGTGCGCCGCCTGAGCAATGGCCGCGAACTCATTCCCTACCAATTGGCCATCGACCCGGGCGGCAACAGTCGCTACGACATCGGCCAGGCCCGTACTTTCACCATTAGCGGCACCCAACAGGTGCCCGTGCCCATCTATGGCGTGGTGGTCGCGCAACCGCGCGCGCTGCCCGCCGGGCTGTATCGCGACACCCTCAGGGTGACCCTGGACTGGTAACACGCAAGGAGATTCCGATGCCCAAGCACCTCACCCGCTGCATCCTCGCCGGCCTTGGCCTGGCCTTGGCCGCCCAGGCCCAGGCCGCCACCGTGACCGGCACCATCAGCTCGACCCTGACGCTGACCGCCGCCTGCCAGGTCAACGGCAGCGGCGGCACCTCGGGGCTGAACTTCGGCAGCCTCAACTTCGGCACCCAGGACTCGCTGTTCACCACCGCCAATGGCCAGGTGCTCGGCGGCGGTGGCGGGGCCATGAGCATTCTCTGCTCGGCAGGCACGGTGCCGACGATCAAGGTGCGTGCCGGTACCCATGACTCGCAGTCCGCCGGCGGGACCCGGGCCCTGGCCGATGGCGCGGGCAATTTCGTGCCCTACGACTTCTACACCGACGCTGGGCACACTCAGCTGCTGGCGATCGACGGCACCATCACCCTGCCGACCAGCACCGGCGTGGCGCAGACCGTCAACCTGTACGGTCAGGCCCGCGGCAAGGCCGGCCTGCCGGCCGGGGTGTACACCGACACGGTGGCGGTCGAGCTGAGTTTCTGAGCCATGCCGGGCACGGCGCGGCTGCTGGCCGTCGGGCTGTGCATGGCGCTGACCCAGGGTGCCCACGCGGTCACCACCAGCACCTTCCAGGTGACGGCGCAGATCGTCGCCGGCTGCCTGGTGGTCGGCGGCGTGACCGCCTATGGCGTGCTCGACTACGGCACCAGCTCGGCGCTGTCCACCGCCACCCTGAGCACCTCGCTCGGCGGCAGCACGGTGACTTTCCAGTGTACCCCCGGGGTGGCCCTGAGCATGAGCCTGGACGGCGGCCAGAACAGCGCCAGCGGCACGCGCAACCTCAAGCGTTCGGGGGGCACGCAGTTGCTGGCCTACCAGCTGTACCGCGACGCCGCGTTCAGCCAGAGCCTGGGCATCGGCAGCAGCGTGGCGGTGAGCTACAGCGACCCGACGGCGATCAAGCTGCCGGTCTATGGCCGTACCACCCTGACCGGCACCCTGCCGGCCGGGACCTATACCGATGTCGTGCAAGTGACGGTGACCTGGTGACAGGCCGCCGCGAATAACCGAGAAGGAGAGGGGCATGGGGGCAGGCGCGAAACGGGCGCGTGGGATCATCGGGCTGCTGCTGTTGGCCAGCTGCGCATCGGCCTTCGCGGCCACTTCGGTGCTGATCTGGCCGATCGACCCGGTGCTGGAGGCCGACCAGAAGGCCGGCGCGCTGTGGCTGGAAAACCGCGGCTCGGCGCCGACCAGCCTGCAGGTGCGGGTGTTCGCCTGGCGCCAGGGCGAGTACCAGGAGCAGTTCCAGGCCCAGCGCGAGATCATCGGCAGCCCGCCGGTGGCCACTATCGCGCCGGGGCAGAAGCAACTGATCCGCCTGACCCGCACCGGCAGCTCGCCCGCAGGCCAGGAGCAGGCCTACCGCATCATCATCGACGAGATCCCTTCGCCGCTGCCGGCCGATGCCGCCAGCGAAGGGCCGAAGGCGGCGATCCGCCTGCAGATGCGCTACTCAGTGCCGCTGTTCGTCTACGGCGAGGGGCTGTGGGGCAAGCCCGACCCGGAAGGCAGGCGCAGCGCCGAGGGCGTGGGCAAGCCGCAGTTGAGCTGGCGCGCGGTGAGCGTGCAGGGCAAGCCCTATGTCGAGCTGCGCAACACGGGGCCGGTGCATGCGCGGCTGACCGATGTGGTACTGCAGCAGGCCGGCCAGGACCGGCCGCTGGTCGAAGGGCTGCTTGGCTACGTGCTGCCCGGCGCCAGCATGCGCTGGCCGGCACCGGCCACGCCGGGCGCCGCCAGCGTGCTCAAGGGGCGGGTCAACGGCCAGGAGGTGGCCCAGGCCATCAAACAGGGGCAATGAGCCGCGCTTGAACGGATCACAGGGGCCAGGGAGGACCCGGTAATGGTTGGAAATCGTGTGTGAGCTGGGTGCGGGTGGCAACGCACCGGTTGTGGCTGGGCCTGGCGGTGCTGGGGCCCGGCCTGGGCGTGGCCGACGAGCTGCCGCCGCCGCCCTCGGAACATGCCGCCATCGCCGACGCCACGCTGTACCTCGACCTGCTGGTGAACCAGGTGGCCAAGGCTGAGCTGGTGCCGGTGCAGCAGCGCGCCGGGCGCCTGTACCTGGCCAGCGAGGTGTTGCGCGAGGCGGGCGTCAGGCTGCCGGGCGAGCCCCAGGGTGAAGTGGCCCTGGACGAGATCCCCGGCCTGCACAGCGACTACGACAGCCAGAACCAGCGCCTGCTGCTGCAGGTGCCGCCGGCCTGGCTGCCCGACCAGCAGGTCGGCGAGCGCAACCTGTACCCGGCCAGCGACGCCCGCAGCAGCTTCGGCGCCTTGCTCAACTACGACGCCTATCTCAACGACACCGATGAGGGCGGCAGCTACCTGGCCGCCTGGAACGAGCTGCGCCTGTTCGACGACTGGGGCACCTTCTCGACCACCGGGCAGTGGCGCCAGTCGTTCAACGGCGCCCAGGCCCAGGGCCGCCAGGGTTTCCTGCGCTACGACACCACCTTCCGCTACACCGACGAGCAGCGCCTGCTCACCTATGAGGCAGGCGACCTGGTGACCGGCGCGCTGCCCTGGACCACCTCGGTGCGCGTGGGCGGCCTGCAACTGTCCCGCGACTTCGGCGCCCGTCCCGACCTGGTCACCTATCCGCTGCCGGCCTTTGCCGGCGAAGCCGCCGTGCCGACCTCGCTGGACCTGTTCATCAACGGCTACAAGAGCAGCAGCACCGAACTGCAGCCGGGCCCCTACACACTGACCAACGTGCCGTTCATCAACGGCGCCGGCGAGGCCGTGGTGGTGACCACCGACGCCCTCGGCCGGCAGGTGTCGACCACCTTGCCGTTCTACGTCACCAGCAGCCTGCTGGCCAAGGGGCTGTCGGACTTCTCGGTGGCCGCCGGCAGCCTGCGCCGCGACTATGCCGTGCGTGATTTCGCCTATGGCCCGGGCGTGGCCTCGGTGACCTTGCGCCACGGGGTGTCCGACTACTTCACCCTGGAAACCCATGCCGAAAGCGCCGAGTCGATGATGCTCGGCGGCCTGGGCGGCAACCTGCGCCTGGGTACCTTCGGCGTGCTCAACGCGGCGCTGACCCAGAGCCGTTTCGAAGGCGATACAGGGCAGCAGGTGGCGCTGGGCTACCAGTACAACAGCCGGCGCATCGGCTTCAACTACCAGCGCGTGCAGCGCCACGGCGACTACGCCGACCTGTCGCTGGTCGACAGCCCCTTCACCCGCCTGAGCCAGCGCAGCGAGCAGGCCACCCTGAGCCTCAACCTGGACCGCTACGGCAGCCTCGGCGCCGGCTACTTCGACGTGCGCGCCGGCGACGGCACGCGCACGCGGCTGATCAACCTGAGCTGGAGCAAGCCGCTGTGGCGCAACAGCAGCCTGTACCTGTCGGCTAACCGCGAGGTCGGTGACAGCCAGTGGGCGGTGCAGGCGCAGCTGGTGATCCCCTTCGACCTGCGTGGCACCCTGGCCTTCAGCGCCGAGCGCAGCAAGGACGGCCAGGACCTGCAGCGGGTCAACTACAGCCAGGCGGTGCCGGTGGGCGGCGGGGTGGGCTACAACCTGGGCTACGCCACCGGCGGCAATCGCGATGACTACCGCCAGGCCGACCTGACCTGGCGCCTGCAGTCGGTGCAGTTGCAGGTGGGCGCCTACGGCAGTAGCGGCGAGATGACCCGTTGGGCCGATGCCAGTGGCTCGCTGGTGCTGATGGACGCAGGTTTGTTCGCCGCCAACCGCATCGACGACGCCTTCGTGGTGGTCAGCACCAGCGGCTACGCCGACGTGCCGGTGCGCTACGAGAACCAGCAGATCGGCCGCACCGATCGCAACGGCCACCTGTTGGTGCCGTACAGCAGCGGCTATTACCGCGGCAAATACGAGATCGACCCGATGGACCTGCCCGCCGATGTGCTGGCGCCGCAGGTGGAGCAGCGCGTGGCGGTGCGTCGTGGCAGTGGCTACCTGCTGGAGTTCCCGCTCAAGCGTGTGCTGGCGGCGAGCCTGGTGCTGGTCGATGCTGACCAGCAGGAACTCAAGCTGGGCAGCCGGGTACGCCATCAGGAAAGCGGCGGCGAGGCGGTAGTGGGCTGGGATGGGCTGGTCTACCTGGAGAACCTGGCGCCGCACAATCGCCTGCAGGTGGACAAGGCCGATGGCGGTCAGTGCCAGGTGGCGTTTGACCTGCCTGAAGGGCAGGGCCCGATCCCGTTGATCGGCCCGCTGGTGTGCCAATGAACCGACTGGCTAGCAGTTGCCTGGCGGGGCTGCTGGCGCTGCCGGGGACGGCCTGGGCGCTGTGTTCGGCGGTGACCACAGCGCCAGCGGCCTTCGGCTCGGTCAACTCGACGCTGGTGCGCACCACCGTGCAGAATGCCTCGACCACCAACGCCGGCCTGCAGTGCACCGGCTCGCTGTTGTCGCTGTTGACCAGCAATGACCATTTCTATGCCACCTTCACCTCGTCCAGCAGTGGGCTGGTGGGCCCGACCGGCGACGTGATCCCCTACACGCTCTACGCCAACAATACCACCAGCTACCCGATCAGCCGCGGCGTACAGTTCGACTTCGCCCGCAACGGCATCATCGACGCCCTCGGCCTGCTCAACGGCACCACGCCCAAGACCGTGCCGCTGTACCTGAAGACCGTGGTCGGCGCCAACGTCGCCGCCGGCCTGTACCAGGAAACCCTGAATATCGCCTGGAGCTGGAACTACTGTTCGGGCATCGGTATCGGTGCCATCTGCCTGGGGCGCGACATTGGCAGCGGCAACCAGACCCTGCTGGTCAGCCTCACGGTGACCAACGACTGCCAGATCACCACGCCCAACATCAGCTTCGCCAGCGCGCCGGTGGTGGCCGGGTTTGGCACGGTGAACCAGAGCGTGAGCGTGTCGTGCACCAAGGGCAGCAACTACACGGTGGGGCTGGATGACGGGCAGAATGTCTCGGGCGGGCGCCGGCGGATGAAGTCCAGCGCCAACAACTACCTGGCCTACGACATCTTCAAGAGTGCCGGCGTGGTGCGCTGGGGCTCGGTGGGCGCGGCGCGGCGCTCGAGCAGCGATGCCGAGGTGAACCCCGGGGCGGGGACCGGGACCGGGAGCCAGGTGTTCAACTACAACGCCAAGGTGTACACCGACCAGGCCACGCCGCCGGCGGCGACCTATACCGACAGTGTGATTCTGGATGTGCAGTTTTGAGTAGGCTTCCTCGCCTTCCACGGAACAGAACGTAACTTTGTGATTTAACCGGGACAGCGTGGGAGCGGGCTTGCCCCGCGATGTGGTGTATGGCACCGGCTACGCCGGTGATCGCGGGGCAAGCCCGCTCCCACGCTGGTGATGTTTCAACATTGCTCTCTGTACGACAGCGCAGCCTGAAGGGCAGGGCGATTTCCGATAGGAGATCGTGTTGTTCAGCGCAGATCGCCGACCATCTTCAGCAACGTCTCCAGCACCGCCCCGGCCAGCGCCTTCGACCGCTCGCCCGACCAACCGGTACGCGGATTCGGCGCATCGTCATGGTCCTTGAACGGCATCTCCAGGGTCAGCGACAGACAGTCATGGGCCTGGCCCACGGCATTGCAGGCCAGGGTCATGTTGGCCTGGCCCGGCTCGTCGCGGGTGTAGCCGTACTTCGTCTGGAAGTCCGGGGTCAGGCTGCACAGGGTGCTGCGGAACTGCTCTTCCAGTTTGGCGATGCGCGGCGTGTAGCCGGGGTTGCCCTCGCAGGCCGCAGTGAACACATGGGGGATCTCCTCATCGCCATGGGCATCGATGAACGCATCCACACCATGCAGTTTCATCTGGCTCTGGGCGAAAAACACCTCGGGGCTCAGTTCGACGCTGGCGTCCTGCCAGGCGCGGTTGAGGTCCTTGCCCTTGAAGTTGGTGCGCAGGTGGCCGAGGAAGGCGCCGTCCGGGTTCATGTTGGGGATCAGGTACAGGTCGGCCTTGGCCAGCAGATCCTGGACAATCTTGTCGTTGGCCTCGAGGCGATCGATCACGCCTTCCATGAACCACTCGGCCATGTGCTCGCCCGGGTGCTGCTGGGCGATGATCCACAGCTTGCGCTTGCCGGTCGCACCATTGCCCGCGCGTAGCAGCGGAATGTCGCGCCCCTGCACGCTGCGCCCGCTGGCCAGCAGCTCGACGCCCGGGATCTGCTTGGCACGCTCGATCAGCTGGTTGTGCCGGGCGCGCGGGTAGGGCTCGAAGTAGGCGAACCAGGCCTGCGCCTGTTCAGCCTTGAAGTCGAAGCTCAGGGCCTTGCCGTCGAACTGGCTGTGCACGCGGAACCAGGTCTGCTGGTCGTAGGAGGCCACGGCGTGGTAGCCGGTCCAGGCGTTCTTGTAGGAGGACTCATGGGCGTTGTCCAGGCTGAAGCGATGGACCTGGCCCGGGGTCAGGCCGCTGGCCTTGAAGTGGAACCACTGGAAGTGGTCGCTGTGGCTGTCTTTGCGGATGTTCAGGTGGACGTGCGCAGGATTGCTGGCGTCCAGGACCAGGATATTGCCGGAGTCGAAATCGCAGTCGATGTGCAGCGGGGAGAGCGTCACGGTCATTGCCAGCCTCCTGTTGGCGTTGTTGTGGGAGGTACTCTACACCGCGAAAGGTGTTCAGGGTGTCACTTTGTTCGTGGCCTGTGAGTCGGTGGAGGGCTCAGGGGCGGTGCGGGATTCGCGGTCTATGGCTTCCGGCCATTGCACCCTGGGGGCTAATCGGCGAATGGGGGTGAGTTCGAAGTCATTGTCCCAATCGTGGGGTGGGCGAACAAAGGTGGGAAGTGCGTCTGGGCCCTGTTGCATGAACAGTCTGATGATCTCCCAGTATTGCTTGCCATCCTCAAGGTCATGACTGAAGAACAGGCGGTCGATTATTTCGTTGGTCCCTGTCTTGCGTACGGCGATGACGATATTCTCAACGAGTCCGCCGTTGCCCATCGGGGCATAAAGGCTATAGACCTCGGCGATGAGGTCGCTCCAGTTATAAACGACAGGGCGTACCCCCCAGTGCTTTTTGCTGAGTACCCGAACCCTGTCTTGTCTGTACTCGTAAAAATAAACTTTTTGTCGGAGCCGGTTAAAACGGATTGGCTCATCGCGCGGTAGCTCAATGTCCAGGCGTACGAGAGGTATCGTTACCCAGTAGGCAGCGGTAATTATGGTTAGAATTATTGCGAAGTCTAATCCAATTTTCTCTCCTTCGATTAATGTGGTATGAACTAAGGTTAAGATTGGTAGTAAGCCCAGCAGCATGGCGATGCTTCCACCGATGAGGCCGATTCCCCTGATTTTTAGTGTTGATCTTGGGATCTCTATATAAATATTATTTATTTTGTTTGGAGTGGGTGGTAGTAAGGTTGCGTTGAGTTTCTGTGTGGGCTCCTCATTGGGAAGAGGTAGGTCATACTTCCAGCCTAGAATACGCTCAGGTAAGTCGTCATTGGAGGTAGTCATTTGTGGGTTTCCAGGATTTCCAGATTTGCATAGGCCTCTGGGGAATTACGATCTGGCCAGTAAGTGACGTTTAAAGTTGCAGCCTGTATGCTGTGCCTGCCAAGGCTTGGGGTGAGTTCTATGTGGCCGGTTATGAACTCGGTGGTAGTGGAATCACCGGAGTGCAACACTGCGGATTTTTTGCTGGTGTTTTGGATGAGGGTATCTGCTCTGTAGTCTTTCACTTTGCGAGAGGGGCGCGACGACGGCTTTTTCTGCGAGGTTGGCAATGGATGTAAAACTGCATGGGATCCTGTGGCGATGATCTCGCCGCTCGTGTAGTTGGACGGAACCCCATCGCCATGTCGGTGAACGGTAAGGGACCAGTGATAGCTGTAGCTTGAAGCATTGATATTGGGCAGCAATATCTTGAATGTTAGTTTTTGCTCGGTGGCTGCCTGAACAATCCATCCTATTTTAGCCGTGAGCGTGGGGTCGGCTCTTTGGGTTTCGAATTTTACGCCCGCCTCAACACCCAATGTGGCGGCGTTTAACGCTGCAAAGGCGATGTCAGCATGTTCAGGGAACTCCCAGTGGATGGCAGGGGTTTCATTGGCTTTGCCGAAATAACACCGTCTTGCCCAACGCTCTAATGGAGTTGATTCTTTGCTCTCTGCCCACTTTTTAGTGCTGTAAGCACCTATTGCGAGGGTGATTGCTATACCTAGTGGGCCAAATAGTGCTGGGCTGAAAACTGCATAAATAGCATAGATTGTTCCGATTAATGATATAAATGCCGTCGCACTATAAGCATTCCGAGCGGTTGTATCCCCATTCGCCCATGTTCGCCTTGAGGCAAACACTGCTTGTGCCGTATCGTAAATCCCGGCCACGGCCCCCATGACGGCACCTACCCTGACCGTTGCCCGCCCCATTTCTATGGCCGTGGCCATCCGTGCCGTACCCGCAGGCGTCATGGGGATCCTGGTGTTGATCTGCGTGGCGCCGGTCCTGATGATCAAGCCCAGCGCCTCGATCCCGCCGCCTAGGATCGCCAGCTTGGACCCATGCAACGCCATCACCGCTTCCCCGGACTTCTCGCCGATCTCGATTTCCGCCTTTTCCAGATTCTTCGCCAGGCTGTCGTGGGTCAGGTACAAGCCGCCCAGGGCCAGCAGGAGCTCCCAGCTGCCCGCCACGCCGCGCATGCCGGTGAAGCTGGTGCGCACCAGCTGCGCCGCCTGTTTCGCGGTGATGCGCATGCCGTGGAGCAGTTGCCGGGCGTTGGCGTCGAGGGTTCCTGCGGCGACCGAGAGGTTGACCAGGCTTATCTGCGCGGCGTCGCTGAGCTGGTTGACGCGCAGACCGGCTTCCTGGGCCAGGCGCTCGTGCAGCACGTCGGCGGTGCCCTCGACCCAGACGCTGACGGTGATGACGCTGTGCGCCAGCTTCGGGTCGAGCACCGCCAGGCTCAGCAGCCCGTGCTGGATGACCGGCCGCACCCAGCGTCTGGACGCGCTCACCTCGGCATCGAATTCGCGCAGGCCCAGGAGCATGCGCTCGCGGGCCTTGGCGGTCTGCGCGCTGGCCTTGTGCTGCAGCTCGCGCAGGTGGGCGCTCTGCAGGGCGTAGTACTCGCTGAGCTTCATCTGCACCTGTAGCTCGATCAGTTGCACGCCGTTGTACAGCCACTGGCTGGCGCTGTTCAGGCGCATCACGGCGCGCTGCACGCCGGGCGGCAGCAGGGGCTTCAGGCGCAGGCTGGCGCCATTGATCGCGCCTTGCGTCTCGGCGATGGCCTGGCGCAGGGTGTCACGCAGGTTCAGGCCGGCATCGTCACTGGCGATGACCTTGCTCAGCGCCCCATAGAGCTTCTCGCTGTCGCCCCAGTCGGTGGGGTCGGTGGTGGAGAAACTGGGCAGCAGCGCGGCGAGCAAGGCCCGGTCGCGCAGGAGCACGGCGCGGTAGGGCGGGCTGTTGGGATCCTGCAGCCAGCGCTGCCACAGCGCCGCGCTGCTGGCCGGGGCAGGGGCGCGGGCTTCGCCGTCCGCGTCGGGGGCTTCGGTGACGCCACCGGCCAGGCACAGGGCCATGGTCTTGCTGTAGGCGATGCCGGATTCGCGGTCGTCACCGTCGTAGTCGTGTTCCTCGATGGCGTGGAACAGGCTGCTGTCGCAGAGCTGGGTATAGGCCTGGGTGTTCAGGTCGATGTAGCGCTGGTACTCGGCTTCCTGGCGTTCGTACTCGGCCTGGAAGCCTGCGCGCAGGGGCTCGTGGTAGCGCTCCTCGAGCCGGGCGACGCCGTCCCGGGCGCGCCGTTCGACCTCGCGCTGGCGCTCGACCTCGCGCTGGCGCTCGACCTGCGGGTCGACGAACACCGGCGGGCCATCGCCGCTGTGGGGCTCGAAGGACGGGGTCTGCTGCTCGGCCCAGGGCCATTGCATGGCGCGCAGGGTCAGCAGGATCTGCGAGGTCTGCAGCTGATAGGCGCGCAGCGGGTCCTCGCGCCATTGCTGGCGCCGGGCGATCCAGTTGAGGCGCTGGTGGTTGTACTCCTGGACCAGGCCGACGGTGTCGTCGAGCACCAGGGCGAGCACGCCGTGTTCGAGCTGGTGGCGGGCAATGGCGTTGATCAGGTAGCCGCGGGTGGCGGTCTGGCGCAGGAGGCGGCTGTGAAAGCCATGGACACTGTCGAAGGCGCCGGGCAGTTGCTGGTTGTACTCGAAGACCTCGCGGTCCACCTGCAGCTCGCTGAGGGTCATGGCCATGCCCACCTGGGCGGGGGCGCTGCGGGCAAGGGCGAGGTCCAGCACCTGGAAGCGCTCGGGCGGGGTCTTGGCGTTGCGGTAGGCATTGAGCACGCGGGGCGGCCAGGCGTCGCTGCTGAAGGCGATCCAGGCGGTGGAGAAGGCCTCGGTGTCGACGGTGAGGAAGGAGGAGGGGATGTCGTGGTTTTCGCCCAGGCACTGGCGGGCGAGCAGACGCGGTGGCGCGGGTGGTGGCTCGAGGGGGTTGAAGCGGCGCAGGTGGGCCTCGTCGGTGACTTCGTAGGCGTACCAGATGCGCTGGTCGAGCAGGACATACAGGTAGCCGGTGCGCAGGGTGCGCAGCCCCATGCGGGTGGCGACCTGGTCACCGCCGGCCAAGGGGTAGCGGTAGGCCGGGCGCAGGTCCGGGACCAGGGCGCGACGCAGGGGCAGGATGGGCAGGCCCTTGCGTTCGCAGGCCTGGCACTGGTCGTGGGGCAGGACGGATTCGGCGATGACATGGGCGATTCGCTTGCTGAGGGTCATGGGCGTACCCCCTTTGAGTATCGTTGGGGCAGCATGAGTCGCTGGCGCGGATAGCAGGAAGGCGCAATCTCGCAGTTGGTTGTAGCGATGAAGGGGTTTGACCTGTAGCGCAGGTCGGAATGGTTAAGCATGGCGGTCCCTGTCCATTGTTCTCGGGCGCCTCAATGTGGAGAAGCGCGCTCGATGCGTGGCACAAGGCTAGGACCATAGGGGGCGTGCGGGAGGAAGTCTTGCCAACGGCTTCCTACATTGCTGTAGGAAAGTTCTCTTTGAGGGGCTGTTATGACTTCAAACCACCGGCTAGAGCGGTTGGGGCAGGAATTTTCGGGGGGCTGAGCCCCGGGTTCAGGTCAGCAGTCCCAACGCCACGAGGGCGGCAACACCAAGCCCGACGGCAATCGAGCAGCCACCCAGCGACAGCGCCGCACGGCCTTGCCGGTACCAGCCGTCATGGCCGAGCTGTCGCGCCGGGGCGAGCAGGCTGCGCCAGCGCAGTTCGGTTTCGTGGAAGGCGCGCAGGTGGTCGGGGGCGGCATCCAGCCAGCGGCGGAAGTCGATGCGTTCGCTGGCTGTCACCTGCGGGCTCTGCAGGCGCACGTACCATTGGCCGGCGATGCTGGCCAGCGCGTCGCCGGGGGCGCGGGCGGTCTGCAGGGCCTGGTTCATATGGCGCTCGATGCTGATCAGCGGCAGGTCCAGGCGTTCGGCGATGGCGGCGAAGCCCTGCTGGTCGAGGCGGTTGAGCAGGAAGACTTGCTGGACCCGGCGCGGCAGGCGCTTGAGCGCATGCAGCAGCGCGTCCTCGCCATGCTGTTCGGCGGTGCGCGGGTCGTGCTCGAGGGGCAGCAGCAGGCGAGTCATGGACAGCTCCTTGCTCATTAAGGAAAGGGGTGGGGGCATCTTCCTTGATGCAGAATCAGCTTAAGCTAAACGAGATTGATTCTCAAGTGCTAATTCCGCAAAGATTTGTAATGAGCGTTCACGTCCTGACACAGTTTTGCTATCATCGCCGCCATCAACGATCTTCATTAGCCTGAAGAGCCAAAAAAAATGACCCGGCAAAAAGCCGGGTCAAAAACCGTGATTAGCCTGATGAGGAGATAATCTGAGCGTCCGACCTGAGGACGTTGCAGGTTATCCAGCGGGTCTCGCGACCTGCTGAGTGCAATAATAATCGTTATCATTTGCCAGTCAAATGATTTTTCTTCGATTGGCAAAAAATATCTAACTGACGCACACCTCGTCCCCGGCAATCGGGGCTTTTGCCGTTCGTCGGCTATCACGTTCTCCCTTCACAGCCATCCCTTTCAAGCTTTGCGATTTTTGGGATATGGCTGTTCCTATTCAAGATTGCCGGGGTCGCTTTGCGACCCTTTCGCGGCACAAGGCCGCTCCTACAGGAGACCGCGCGCCCCTGTAGGAGCGGCCTTGCCGAGGCGTCGGACCGGCCGGAAAAGGCTGCAAAGCAGCCCCGGCGAATCCAAGCCGGACGCCAATTATCAAAACCTTGAAAGGGCTGCCCTTCAGATCGATGCCTTTTCCGTGGCGTGGCACTGCTCGAGCAGGGCGCGGGCCATGTTGACCATGTGCATCAGCGCAAACACTACTTCCCGCGTCGTGCCCTGCAGATGGTTGCCGGTTTCCTGTGCCGTGGCCGATGCGCAACGCAGCAGGGCCATGGCATGGTCGCAGGCCTGGGCGTTGCTGACGCCATCGCGCAGGGTCCATAGCGAACGCTCCAGGTCGCGGGGCGTGGGGGTGGGGTTGAGGTAGAAATCGAGGGCGCGGCGGGCTGCTTCTTCGTCGAGATCTGTTTCTTCTTTTGTCGAATTGCTCATGACTGCTCCTGTGAAATCCCTTCGAGGACAATGAGCGTTGATGTTAGGTCAATTTGTATTTTTTTTGAGTTCTGAGATAATTCAGAATGTGTATTGATGCCGTTCATCCAGTCCGTATCGTTCACAGCCATGGAAAACTGGATCGAATTTCTCTCGCGCTACCAGCGCGAGCACAACCTCAAGCAGCATCAACTGGCCGAGCGCCTGGGCATGACCCAAGGCGGTGTGGGCCATTGGCTGCGGGGCACGCGCAGGCCCACCCTGGTGACAGTCAACGAGAAACTGGAAAAGCTCGGGCTGGTTTACCTCGAAGCGCGGGTGATGGTGGTCGAGCGTGACACCACGGTTCGCGAGACCAGAGGTGTCTATGCCGTAGAGCGGCCGCAATCGGTCAATGCCTTGCGTCATGCCAGTTTTCGCCTTCCAGTGCTGGGCTGGGCCGATCTGGACGGGCCTTTGCCGCAATCCAGTGAAATTCACGAGCTGACCGACTACATGCCTGCGGGCAATGCGTTCTGGTTGCCGGTCGAGAACGATTCGATGAATGCCGCCAGTGGCAGGAGCGTGCCACTGGGCATGCGGGTGTTGGTGGATGCGGGGATCGAGGTGACGCCGGGCAGGTTGGTGGTGGCTCGGCAGCCCGATAAGCCGGCGGTGTTGCGTGAGTTGATCGAGGAAGGTGGGCAGCGGATGCTCAGGCCGCTCAATACCTTGTATCCGACGGTGCTGTGCGAGGACGGGTGCGAGTTTCTTGGTGTTGTGGTGCGGATGCACGGGGTGCTCTAGGTTCGCGCGCAGATCGTGTTGGGGCTGCGAGGTGTCAGGCGGGAGTCTTGCAGCGCTCTTGAGATCGAGCGCCGCCCGCGCGGCGCATCGCGACGCAAGGCCGCTCCTACATCTGTTTCGGGCCAGTCAATCCTGTGCCATCACCTGGTACGCCTTGTTGGTACGACGCGGTTTCAGTGTGGGCACCACTGGCGCCTCACCTGTCTCAAGACATGCTCCAAGGCGGGCAACCATGGCCTGACAGGTTTGGCACGTTGCAACAAATAATGAAATGGCTACCCCCGCCCCACCCTGTGTCAGCCCTCTAAGCTTTCACAGGGTGCCTATCGGAGTGCAACGCCATGAACACTGTCGCCATCATCGCCATCGACCTGGGAAAGTTGAGCTTCCATGTACACGCTCAGGATGATCGGGGTCACGAGCTCTATCACCGCAGGTTCAACCGTGAGTCACTCATCCGCCACCTTGCCAATCTTGCGCCCTGTACGGTGGCGATGGAGGCCTGTGGTGGCTCTCATTTCATGGCGCGAGAGGTGACGAGACAGGGTCATACGCCCAAACTTATTCCCGCACAGTTCGTTCGCCCCTACGTGAAAAGCAACAAGAATGACTTTGCCGATGCTGCCGCTATCGGTGAGGCGGCAACCCGCGATCAGATGCGCTTCGTGCCTCCCAAAACCGAGGCCCAGCAGGCGCTGGCGATGCTCAATTCACTGCGCGACAGCTTCATCAGAGACCGTACTGCCACCATGAACCGCATCCACGCTTATTTGCTCGAGGTGGGGGTCAGTTTGGCACCCACCTTCAAGGCGGTCCGGGAGCTCCCCATTCTGCTGGACGACAGTACCTTCTCACCGTTGATCAAGAAGCTGTTGCTGGACCTACATGCCCACTTCCGCTATCTCGATGATCGGATCAAGGCTCTGGACAAGGAAGTGCATAGCCAGGCCGTTAGCGATGATCTTGCTTCCCGTTTGATGTCGATACCTTGTATTGGCCCGATCACCGCTACCGCCCTGGCTGCGGAATTGGGTGATGGTAAGCAGTTCCGCTGTGGGCGAAATTATTCAGCCTCCATAGGCCTGGTTCCCAGGCAGCACACGACAGGCGGCAAACCTTGCCTGGGGCGAATCAGCAAGCGGGGCGACGGCAATCAGCGACGACTGCTGATCCAGTGCGCGAGGGTCTATCTGATTGGGCTGGAGCGCAAAACCGGCAAGCTGGCGGACTGGGTACGTGGCTTGCTACGTGTTCACCACCCCAACCTGGTGGTGTGCGCTATCGCCAACAAACTGGCCCGAATCGCCTGGGCCATCACGGCACACCACAGCGAATTTGATGCAGGGTCAAGCGCCATGAACGCTTGACCCTGCAGACACACGAGTAACAACCCACCTGGTTTTGCGATGCTGCACACAGATGACGTGAACGGTATACCGGCCTGGCGATCAACCTGAGCTCCTACTCGGCTTCAGAAGCCGAACAAATATCTAGGCTCGTCGGGCGCGATTTTCATCGAGGCGCGGGACCAACCTCCCACACGACGCCGTATAGATTGACGCAAACCAAACTCACGCACAACTCAGTACAGTATTGCAGAAATGGGGATAACCATAGATGTAGGAGCGGCCTTGCGTCGCGATGCGCCGCGCGGGCGGCGCTCGATCTCATAGGCGAAACAACCCTTTCGGCGAACACATTGCCGCCGTTACGCCCCCTCCAGCTCGACCAGCACTGTCCCTTCGCTGACCATATCCCCTTCCTGGCAGAACAGCGCCTTCACCGTCCCGGAGTGGGGCGCCCGAATGCTGTGCTCCATCTTCATCGCCTCCAGCACCACCAGCGCGGTACCGGCCTCGACCACCTGCCCCGGCTCCACCAGTACCCGCACGATACTCCCGTTCATTGGCGCACCCAGCCCGCCCTGATGGCTGTGGCTGGCTTCCGCCGCCGCAATCGGGTCATGAACACTGACCGCATGCAACTCACCCTGCCACTGCAGGTACAGCGTGCCGCCCCGACGCACCGCCAGGTGACGACGGCGCAGGCCGTCCACGTCATGACACAGCTGCTCCCCCTCCAGGCGATAAGTCGAAGGCGCACTGCGCTCCAGTGCCACTGCCTGTTCATGCCCTTCGCACTGCAAATGCAGGCTGCTGCGCGCCGGCAAGCCCAGGCGCAGGCCATCGCGGGCCGCCCATGGCGAAGCGCGGTCGTCCTGGCGCTGCGAAGCAGGCTCGCTTTGCAGCCACGCCTCGGCGGCAGCCTCCCAGAACTGCACCGGCAGCGCCTGGGGCGCAGGCAGCAACACATCCTGGTGACGCGGAATGAACCCGGTGTCCAGTTCCGCCTCGGCAAACGCCGGGTGCGCAAGGATGCGACGCAGGAAGGCGATATTGGTCTTCAGCCCGCCAATGGCGAACTCATCGAGCATCGCCAGCAACCGCAGGCGCGCCTGCTCGCGGTCCTGGCCCCAGGCGATCAGCTTGCCCAGCATCGGGTCATAGAACGGCGACACCACGTCGCCTTCGCTGACGCCGCTGTCCACCCGGCGGCCTTCGCCCGGTGCCGACTCGCGGTACAGCGCCAGGGTGCCGGTGGCCGGCAGGAACTCGTTGGCCGGATCCTCGGCGTACAGCCGCACCTCGATGGCATGGCCGATCAGCGGTACTTGCTCCTGGGTGATCGGCAGCGGCTCGCCGCAGGCCACGCGGATCTGCCAGGCCACCAGGTCGAGCCCGGTGATGGCCTCGGTGACCGGATGCTCCACCTGCAGGCGGGTGTTCATCTCCATGAAGAAGAACTCGCCGCGGGCATCGAGCAGGAACTCGACCGTGCCGGCGCCCACGTAGCCGATGGCCTGGGCGGCGCGCACCGCGGCCTCGCCCATGGCCTTGCGCAGCTCGGGGGAGAGGCCCGGCGCCGGGGCTTCCTCGACCACCTTTTGGTGGCGACGCTGGATCGAGCAGTCGCGCTCGTTGAGGTACAGGCAGTTGCCGTGCTGGTCGGCGAACACCTGGATCTCCACATGACGCGGCTTGAGCACGTACTTCTCGATCAACATGCGCGCATCGCCGAACGACGACTGCGCCTCGCGCTGCGCCGAGGCCAGGGCGTCGGCCAGCTGGCTCTCGTCCTCGACCACCTTCATGCCCTTGCCGCCGCCCCCGGCGCTGGCCTTGAGCAGCACCGGGTAGCCGATGCGCTCGGCGGCGGCGCGGAAGGTCTCCAGGTCCTGGGCCTCGCCGTGGTAGCCCGGTACCAGCGGCACGCCGGCGGACTCCATCAGCGCCTTGGCCGCCGACTTGCTGCCCATGGCATCGATGGCGCTGGCCGGTGGGCCGAGGAAGATCAGACCGGCCTGCTCGATGGCGCGGGCGAAACCGGCGTTCTCCGACAGGAAGCCATAGCCCGGGTGGATCGCCTGGGCGCCGCTGGCCTTGGCGGCGGCGAGCAGCTTGTCGATCACCAGGTAGCTTTCGGCGGCCTTGGTGCCACCGAGGTCGACACGGATATCGGCCTCGCGGCTGTGGCGCGCCTCGCGGTCGGTGGCGCTGTGCACGGCCACGGTGGTCAGGCCCATGGCCTTGGCGGTGCGCATCACCCGGCAGGCGATCTCGCCGCGGTTGGCGACCAGCAGGGTGGTCAGCGTGGGTCGGCTCATGAGCGCGGCTCCTTGTTGTCTTGCCAGGCGGGGCGGCGTTTTTCCAGGAAGGCGCGCAGGCCTTCCTGGCCTTCGGCGCTGACGCGGATGCGGGCGATGGTGTTCTCGCAGTAGCGGCGCAGGGCCGGGCTCAGTTCGCCGGCGTCCACCTCGCGCAGCAGGTCCTTGGTGGCGCGCAGCGCCTGCGGGCTGTTCTGCAGCAGGTTGTCGACCCAGGCTTCGACCTGGGCGTCCAGCTCGGCGGCCGGGTACACCTCGGCCAGCAGGCCCAGGTCGCGGGCGCGCACGCCGCTGAAACGCTCGGCGGTAAGGGCATAGCGGCGGGCGGCGCGCTCGCCGATGGCCTTGACCACGAACGGGCTGATCACCGCCGGGGCCAGGCCGATGCGCACTTCCGACAGGCACAGCTGCGCGTCCTCGGCGCCGATGGCCATGTCGCAGCAGCTGATCAGCCCCAGCGCGCCACCGAAAGCGGCGCCTTGCACCACGGCCAGGGTCGGCGTCTTGAGCCGGTGCAGGGCATACATCAGCTCGCCCAGTTCGTGAGCGTCGTCCAGGTTGGTGTTGAAGTCCAGCTGCGCCGACTGCTGCATCCAGGCCAGGTCCGCGCCGGCGCTGAAGTGCCGGCCACGGCCGCGCAGCACCACGAAGCGCAGGCTGGCGTCTTCGGCCAGCTGGTCGAGGGCGACGATCAGTTCGCGGATCATCTGCGCATTGAAGGCGTTGTTCTTATCTTCCCGGCTCAGCCACAAGGTGGCGAAGCCGCGAGGGTCCTTGACCAGTTCAAGGGTGGCGAATTCGCTCATGGGTCACATCCGGAAAATGCCGAAGCGGCTCTGTTCGATCGGGGCGTTCAGCGCGGCGGACAGCGCCAGGCCGAGCACATCGCGGGTCTGCGCCGGGTCGATGACACCGTCGTCCCACAACCGGGCGCTGGAGTAGTAGGGGTGGCCCTGGCGTTCGTACTGGTCGAGGATCGGCTGCTTGAGCTTCTTCTCGTCTTCGCTGCTGAACACCTCGCCACTGCGCTCGCTCTGTTCGCGCTTGACCTGGGCCAGCACGCCGGCCGCCTGTTCGGCGCCCATCACGCCGATGCGGGCGTTGGGCCACATCCACAGGAAGCGCGGGTCGTAGGCGCGGCCGCACATGCCGTAGTTGCCGGCGCCGAAGCTGCCGCCGATGATCACCGTGAACTTCGGCACCTGGGCGCAGGCCACCGCGGTCACCAGCTTGGCGCCGTGCTTGGCGATGCCGCCTTCCTCGTACTTCTTGCCGACCATGAAGCCGGTGATGTTCTGCAGGAACAGCAGCGGGATGGCGCGCTGGCAGGCCAGCTCGATGAAGTGCGCGCCTTTTTGCGCAGCTTCGGCGAAGAGGATGCCGTTGTTGGCCAGGATCGCCACCGGGTAGCCGTGCAGGTGGGCGAAGCCGCACACCAGGGTGGTGCCGAACAGCGCCTTGAATTCATCGAACACCGAACCGTCGACCAGGCGGGCGATCACCTCGCGCACGTCGAACGGCTGCTTGGCGTCGGCCGGGACCACACCGTACAGCTCCTCGGCGTTGTACAACGGCGCGATCGGCGCCTGGCACTGCAGCTTGCCCTGCTTGTGCCAGTTGAGGTTGGCGACGCTGCGCCGGGCGATGGCCAGGGCGTGCTCGTCGTTATCGGCGTAATGGTCGGCCACGCCGCTGGTGCGGCAGTGCACGTCGGCGCCACCGAGGTCCTCGGCGCTGACCACTTCACCGGTCGCGGCTTTCACCAAAGGCGGGCCTGCGAGGAAGATGGTCGCCTGCTGGCGCACCATGATCGCCTCGTCGGCCATGGCCGGCACATAGGCGCCACCGGCGGTGCACGAGCCCATCACCACGGCGATCTGCGGTATCCCCAGGGCGCTCATGTTGGCCTGGTTGAAGAAGATCCGCCCGAAGTGCTCGCGGTCGGGGAATACCTCGTCCTGGCGCGGCAGGTTGGCGCCGCCGGAGTCCACCAGGTAGATGCACGGCAGGCGGTTCTGCAGGGCGATGGTCTGGGCGCGCAGGTGCTTTTTCACCGTCAGCGGGTAGTAGGAGCCGCCTTTGACCGTGGCGTCGTTGGCCACGATCATGCACTCCACGCCTTCGACCCGGCCGATGCCGGCGATCACGCCGGCGGCCGGCACGTCTTCGCCGTAGACTTCATGGGCGGCCAGCTGGCCGATCTCGAGAAACGCCGAGCCCGGGTCGAGCAGGCGGTCGATGCGCTCGCGGGGCAGCAGCTTGCCCCGCGAGGTATGCCGCTCCTGGGCCTTCGGCCCGCCGCCCTGACTGACCTGGGCGAGCAGGCCGCGCAGGGCCTGGACCTGTTCGAGCATGGCCGCGCTATTGCTGGCGAATTCCGCCGAGCGCGGGTTGATCTGGGTATGCAAGGTAGCCATGGACGCCGGTTCCTTGTGCTCAGCGGGTTTCGTTGAACAGTTCGCGGCCGATCAGCATCCGGCGGATCTCGCTGGTGCCGGCGCCGATTTCGTACAGCTTGGCGTCGCGCAGCAGGCGGCCGGCCGGGAATTCATTGATATAGCCGTTGCCGCCAAGGATCTGGATCGCCTCCAGGGCCATCTGCGTGGCGCGCTCGGCGGTGTAGAGGATCACCCCGGCGGCGTCCTTGCGGGTGGTTTCGCTGCGGTCGCAGGCCTGGGCCACGGCGTACAGGTAGGCGCGGCTGGCGTTGAGCTGGGTGTACATGTCGGCGATCTTGCCCTGGATCAGCTGGAACTCGCCGATGCTCTGGCCGAACTGCTTGCGGTCGTGGATGTAGGGCACCACCAGGTCCATGCAGCTCTGCATGATGCCGGTGGGGCCGCCGGCGAGCACCACGCGCTCGTAGTCCAGGCCGCTCATCAGCACGCGCACGCCGCCGTTGAGCTGGCCGAGGATGTTTTCTTCCGGTACTTCGACGTCATCGAAGAACAGCTCGCAGGTGTTGGAACCGCGCATGCCCAGCTTGTCGAACTTGTTGCTGCGGCTGAAGCCTTTCCAGTCGCGCTCGACGATGAACGCGGTGATGCCGTGGGGGCCCTTGTCCAGGTCGGTCTTGGCGTAGATCACGTAGGTGTTGGCGTCGGGGCCGTTGGTGATCCAGGTCTTGCTGCCGTTGAGCACGTAGCGGTCGCCGCGTTTTTCGGCGCGCAGCTTCATCGACACCACGTCGGAGCCGGCGTTGGGCTCGCTCATGGCCAGGGCGCCGATGTGCTCGCCGCTGATCAGCTTGGGCAGGTACTTGAGCTTCTGCTCGTGGGTGCCGTTGCGGTTGATCTGGTTGACGCACAGGTTGGAGTGGGCGCCGTACGACAGCGCCACCGAGGCCGAGGCGCGGCTGATCTCTTCCATCGACACCACGTGGGCCAGGTAGCCCAGGCCGGCGCCGCCGTATTCTTCAGGGACGGTGATGCCCAAGAGGCCCATGTCGCCGAACTTGCGCCACATGTCGGCGGGGAACAGGTTGTCGTGGTCGATCTGCGCGGCGCGCGGGGCCAGTTCAGCGGCGACGAAGGTGCGCACCTGGTCGCGGAGCATGTCGATGGTTTCGCCCAGGGCGAAGTTCAGGCTGGGGTAATGCATGGGAGGCACCTTCTTGTTCTTGAAATGGGAGCGGTTGCTGCGGCGTTGTAGGAGCGGGGTTGTGGGAGCGGGCTTGCCCCGCGATGCCCGTCAGAACGGCCAGCTGTATTGCCTGGTCCGGCCTCATCGCGGGGCAAGCACGCTCCCACAACCTCGCTCCTGTCCGGACGCCGTGATGCATGGTTGACGTTAACGTAAACCTGCCTTCCGGGGCTGTCAATCGGAACGTCACCTTTACGTAAACGTAAATCTGCGCCAGAGTAATTGCCGCCTGCTTCAGTCATGCCCAGAACAACCACAAGAAGGGACAACCATGCCTCAACCAAGCTACACGCGCGGCCGTCAAGACAAACCATTGCTCACCCTGACCATCGGCCAGGCCTTCGATGCCACCGTCGCCCTTCACGGCGAGCGCGAGGCGCTGGTGGTGCGCCACCAGGGCGTGCGCTACAGCTGGCGCGAGCTGGCCGCCGAGGTCGATGTGCATGCCCGGGCCTTGATGGCGCTGGGCGTGGAGGTGGGCGAGCGGGTCGGCATCTGGGCGCCCAATTGCGCCCAGTGGTGCATCCTGCAACTGGCCACGGCCAAGGTCGGCGCGATCCTGGTCAACATCAACCCGGCCTATCGGGTGGGCGAGCTGGAATACGTGCTGCGCCAGTCCGGCTGCCGCTGGCTGGTGTGCGCCGATGCCTTCAAGACCTCCGACTACCACGCGATGGTGCAGGAACTGGTACCTGAGCTGGCGGCCCATGCCGTGGGCGAGCTGGCCAGCGAACGCCTGCCCGACCTGCGCGGGGTGATCAGCCTGGCCGCCGAGCCGCCTGCGGGCTTCCTGCCCTGGACCGCGCTGGCCGGGCGGGCAGGGCAGGTGGAACTCACCGCCTACGAGGCCCGGCAACAGGGCCTGCAGTTCGACCAGCCGGTGAACATCCAGTACACCTCCGGCACCACCGGCGCGCCCAAGGGCGCGACCCTGAGCCACTACAACCTGCTCAACAACGGCTACATGGTCGGCGAGAGTCTGGGCCTGACCGAGCAGGACCGCATGGTGATCCCGGTGCCGCTGTACCACTGTTTCGGCATGGTCATGGGCAATCTCGGTTGCATCACCCACGGCAGCACCCTGATCTACCCCAACGACGCCTTCGACGCCGAACTCACCCTGCGCGCCGTGGCCGAGGAGCGCGCCAGCATCCTCTATGGCGTGCCGACCATGTTCATCGCCATGCTCGATCACCCCAGCCGCCCCGTGCTGGACCTGTCCAGCCTGCGCAGCGGCATCATGGCCGGCGCCACCTGCCCGATCGAGGTGATGCGCAAGGTCATCGAGCAGATGCACATGGCCGAGGTGCAGATCGCCTACGGCATGACCGAGACCAGCCCGGTCTCGCTGCAGACAGGTCCCGACGATGGCCTGGAGCTGCGCGTGACCACCGTGGGCCGCACCCAGCCGCAGCTGGAGACCAAGCTGGTGGACGCCGACGGGCGCATCGTTGCCCGGGGCGAGATCGGCGAGCTGTGCACCCGGGGCTACAGCGTGATGCTCGGTTACTGGGACAACCTGCAGGCCACCCATGACGCCATCGATCCGGCCGGCTGGATGCACACCGGCGACCTGGCGGTGATGGACGATGACGGTTATGTGCGCATCGTCGGGCGCAACAAGGACATGATCATTCGCGGCGGCGAGAACATCTATCCGCGTGAGCTCGAGGAGTTCTTCCACACCCACCCGGCGGTGGCCGAGGCGCAGGTGGTGGGGATTCCGTGCAGCAGGTATGGCGAGGAGGTGGTGGCGTGGATTCGCCTGCACCCCGGGCACAGTGCCAGTGCCGAGGAACTGCAGCTGTGGTGCAAGGCGCGACTGGCGCATTTCAAGACGCCGCGGCATTTCCGCTTTGTCGATGAGTTTCCGATGACGGTGACGGGGAAGGTGCAGAAGTTCCGGATGCGCGAAATCAGCGTGGAGGAGCTGGGGGGCTAGGCATCGCCTTGTAGACCAGGTCGACCAGCTCGGCAAAGGTGGTGTAGGTCTGGACTTGATGGGGAATGAAGATGCCGAATGTCTCCTCCACGATGGCTTGCAGTTCCACCACGTCGAAACTGTCGGCGCCCAGTTCGTCCATGGCGATGTTCGGCCGGATCCGGTGCAGGCTCTGTTCGAGGAAGCCGGCGAGGATCCATTGCAGGTGGAAGGCGATGTAGAGGCGCGAGCGCATGCCGGAGGTGACCGTCAGAGGGCGGTGCTTCTCTTTACGTGGCTTCGTGAGCGGGCGCCACTGGCAGAAATGCCAGGTGCATCGGGCGCAGCTTTGTGCTGTCAGGACCGGCCTCATCGCGGGGCAAGCCCGCTCCCACGCAGGCGGCACGGCACTTGTGGGCGCGAAGGGGCCGGATCAGGCGGTCAATATTCCACAACCTTGTCTATCCTCTACCTTTCACCGGCGGCTCCTCGCTCGGCGGATCGCCCACGGTCGGCGGCAGGGTTGGCTTGATCGGCAGCTCGTCCGGATCCTCTTCAGGCACCGGCGGCGGCAAGGTCGGGTCGTCGATGTTCGGGTCGGGTGTCTCCGGTGGAATGGGAATGTTCATGGGCCTGGCCTCGCGGGATGAATGAAGCGGTGTCTCAGGCTTTGACCCAGGCCTGCGCCCGACGCTCATTTTTTTTGAACCCCCGCGCCCGATCACGGCTCTGAACCCTTACCGCCACCAGCCCAGGGGAGCAGGTCGATGTCTGGTAAAGAGCCGTTCGAAAACGTGCCCATGGCCAACGATCACCCGGACCAGGCCATCAGCCTGTCCCAGGCGCTGCTGGCGCCGCGCATCGTGATCGAGGACGCAAGCCCGGTGCTCGACGGCGGCACCTTCGCCGCCAAGGCGGTGCGCGGGCACAAGGTCGAGGTGACGGCCAAGGTCTACAGCGACGGCCACGACCGCCTGGCGGTAAGCCTGAACTGGCGCCAGGCCCACAGCCGGCGTTGGCACTGCGTGGCGATGCACTCGCCGGGCAACGACCTGTGGCTGGCGGACTTCACCCCCACCGATCTGGGCTTGCACCTGTTTAGCATCGAGGCCTGGATCGACCCTTTCGCCACCTACTGCCATGACCTGGAGAAGAAGTACGCCGCCGGTGTGGACGTGAAACTCGAACTGGAGGAGGGCCGGCTGCTGCTGGGCCAGGGCATCGAGCGCAGCGACGGGCTTTTGCGCGAGCAGCTTGAACGCTTGCAACAGCGCCTGCCGGATTTGCCGGTGGATGAACAGGTGATGTTGCTGCTGCACCCTGACGCAGCCCAGCTGATGGCCGAGGCCGAGCACCGCAGCTACCTCACCCGCAGCCGCGAGTTTCCCCTGGATGTGGACCGCGAGGCGGCGCTGTTCGCCAGCTGGTACGAACTGTTTCCGCGTTCGATCACCGACGATGCCGAACGCCACGGCACCTTCGACGACGTGCACCAGCGCCTGCCGATGATTCGCGACATGGGCTTCGACGTGCTGTACTTCCCGCCGATCCACCCCATCGGCATGAAGCACCGCAAGGGCCGCAACAACGCCTTGCAGGCCGAGCCCGGCGACCCCGGCAGCCCCTACGCCATCGGCAGCCCCGAGGGCGGGCACGATGCCATCCACCCACAGCTGGGCAGCCGCGAGGACTTCCGCCGACTGGTCGCCGCCGCCGCCGAGCATGGGCTGGAGATCGCCCTGGATTTCGCCATCCAGTGCTCCCAGGACCATCCTTGGCTCACGGAGCACCCCGGCTGGTTTAGCTGGCGTCCAGACGGCACCATCCGCTACGCCGAGAACCCGCCGAAGAAGTATCAGGACATCGTCAACGTCGACTTCTACGCCCCCGAATCGGTGCCGAGCCTGTGGCTGGCCTTGCGCGATGTGGTGGTCGGCTGGGTGGAGGAGGGCGTGAAGACCTTCCGCGTCGACAACCCGCACACCAAGCCGCTGCCGTTCTGGCAATGGTTGATCGCCAATGTGCGCAGCCGGCACCCCGAGGTGATCTTCCTCGCCGAGGCCTTCACCCGCCCGGCGATGATGGCGCGCCTGGGCAAGGTCGGGTACGCCCAGAGTTACACCTACTTCACCTGGCGCAACAGCAAACAGGAGCTGCGCGAATACTTCGAGCAGCTCAACCAGCCGCCGTGGAGCCAGTGCTACCGGCCCAACTTCTTCGTCAACACGCCGGACATCAACCCGTTCTTCCTGCAGACCTCGGGCCGCCCCGGCTTTCTCATCCGCGCCGCGCTGGCAACCCTGGGTTCGGGCCTGTGGGGCATGTACTCGGGCTTCGAGCTGTGCGAAGGCACGCCGCTGCCGGGCAAGGAGGAGTACCTGGATTCGGAGAAGTACGAGATCCGCCCGCGCGATTTCACCCAGCCCGGCAACATCGTCGCCGAGATCGCCCAGCTCAACCGCATCCGCCGGCAGAACCGCGCCCTGCAGACTCACCTGGGGGTGGTGTTCCTCAACTGCTGGAACGATCAGATCCTGTATTTCGCCAAGCGCACGCCCAAGCGTGACAACGTCATCCTGGTGGCCATCAGCCTCGATCCGTACAACGCCCAGGAGGGCAGTTTCGAGCTGCCATTGTGGGAACTGGGGCTGGACGATAACGCCGACACCCAGGGCGAGGACCTGATGAATGGCCACCGCTGGACCTGGCATGGCAAGACCCAGTGGATGCGCATCGAACCGTGGCACCAGCCGTTTGGCATCTGGCGCATCGAAAGGGCCCAGTGATGGCCTTGCGCGATCCCTGTGGGAGCGGGTTCACCCGCGAACACCGGCAAAGCCGGTGCCATGCACCGCGGTGTCTGTTTCGCGGGTGAACCCGCTCCCACAGTGATCGCGCAAGGCCGAGCAAGCAAATCTGCAATTGAAAGGAGTCGCACATGGCCAAGCGTTCCCGCCCGGCAGCCTTCATCGACGATCCGCTGTGGTACAAGGACGCGGTGATCTACCAGTTGCACGTGAAATCGTTCTTCGATTCCAACAACGACGGCATCGGCGATTTCGCAGGGCTTATCGGCAAGCTCGACTACATCGCCGAACTTGGCGTCAACACCCTCTGGCTGCTGCCGTTCTACCCCTCGCCCCGGCGCGACGACGGCTACGACATCGCCGAGTACAAGGCCGTGCACCCGGACTACGGCAGCCTCGCCGATGCCAGGCGCTTCATCGCCGAGGCCCACAAGCGCGGCCTGCGGGTGATCACGGAGCTTGTCATCAACCACACCTCCGACCAGCACCCCTGGTTCCAGCGCGCCCGCCACGCCAGGCGCGGCAGCAAGGCCCGGGACTTCTACGTGTGGTCCGACGACGAGCAAAAGTACGACGGCACGCGGATCATCTTCCTCGACACCGAAAAGTCCAACTGGACCTGGGACCCGGTCGCCGGGCAGTACTTCTGGCATCGTTTCTATTCGCACCAGCCGGACCTGAACTTCGACAACCCACAGGTGTTGAAAGCGGTGATCGGCGTGATGCGCTATTGGCTCGACATCGGCGTCGACGGCCTGCGCCTGGATGCCATCCCGTACCTGATCGAGCGCGACGGCACCAACAACGAGAACCTCCCCGAAACCCACACCGTGCTCAAGGCCATCCGCGCCGAGATCGACGCCAACTACCCCGACCGCATGCTGCTGGCCGAGGCCAACCAGTGGCCGGAGGACACCCGCCCGTACTTCGGCGAGGGCGACGGCGACGAGTGCCACATGGCCTTCCACTTCCCGTTGATGCCGCGCATGTACATGGCCCTGGCCATGGAGGACCGCTTCCCGATCACCGATATCCTGCGCCAGACCCCGGAGATCCCGGCCAACTGCCAATGGGCGATCTTCCTGCGCAACCACGATGAACTGACCCTGGAGATGGTCACCGACCGTGAGCGCGACTACCTGTGGAACTACTACGCCGAGGACCGCCGCGCACGCATCAACCTCGGCATCCGCCGGCGCCTGGCGCCGCTGCTGCAGCGCGACCGGCGACGCATCGAACTGCTGACCAGCCTGCTGCTGTCGATGCCCGGCACCCCGACCCTGTACTACGGCGACGAGCTGGGCATGGGCGACAACATCTACCTGGGCGATCGCGACGGCGTGCGCACGCCCATGCAATGGTCGCCGGACCGCAACGGCG
This sequence comes from Pseudomonas sp. TE31087, assembly GCF_057284075.1. Classification (NCBI taxonomy): domain Bacteria; kingdom Pseudomonadati; phylum Pseudomonadota; class Gammaproteobacteria; order Pseudomonadales; family Pseudomonadaceae; genus Pseudomonas; species Pseudomonas sp. TE31087. The sequence goes on along the minus strand of NZ_JBXVNN010000001.1, from coordinate 2,216,188 downwards.
GTTTCTCCCGGGCCGATCCGCAACGCCTGGTGCTGCCGCCGATCATGGACCCGTTGTACGGCTACCAGACCATCAACGTCGAGGCCCAGGCCCACGACCCGCATTCATTGCTCAACTGGAACCGCCGCCTGCTGGCGGTGCGCAGCCAGCAGAAAGCCTTTGGCCGGGGCAGCATGAAGATGCTGACGCCGAGCAATCGACGGATTCTCGCCTATATCCGCGAATACACCGATGCCGACGGCAACAGCGAGATTGTGCTGTGCGTGGCCAATGTCTCGCGGGCGGCCCAGGCGGCGGAACTGGAGTTGTCGCAGTACGCCGGCAAGGTGCCGGTGGAAATGCTCGGCGGCAGCGCCTTCCCGCCCATCGGCCAGCTGCCGTTCCTGCTGACCCTGCCGCCCTATGGTTTCTACTGGTTCCTGCTGGCCAGCCACGACCGCATGCCGAGCTGGCATGTCCAGCCTGCCGAGGGTCTGCCCGAGCTGACCACCCTGGTGCTACGCAAGCGCATGGAGGAGCTGCTCGAATCGCCATCGCGCGAAACCTTGCAGGCGTCGATCCTGCCGCAGTACCTGCCCAAGCGCCGCTGGTTTGCCGGCAAGGAAGGGCCCATTGACCAGGTACGCCTGAGCTATGGCGTGCGCTTCGTCACCACGGCTCTGCCAGTGTTGCTCTCCGAGCTGCAAGTGCACAGCGAAGGTGTGGTCACCCATTACCAGTTGCCCTTGGGCCTGCTACCCGAGGAGCAGATCAACGCCGCGCTGCCCCAGCAACTGGCGCTGTCGCGGGTGCGCCGTGGCCGTCAGGTGGGGCTGATTACCGACGCCTTCGTGCTCGAGCCGTTCATTCGCGCCGTGCTCAAGGGCTGCCAGGAGGGCCTGCGCCTGCCCTGTGGCGATGGCCTGGGCGAGCTGCATTTCCATCGCACCGAGGTATTGGCCGCGCTGCAGCTCGATGAGCAGAGCGAGGTGCGCTACCTGGGCGCCGAGCAGTCCAACAGCTCGGTGGTGGTCGGCGGCAGCCTGGTGCTCAAGCTGATCCGCCGGGTGAACCCGGGGGTGCATCCGGAGCTTGAGATGAGCGCCTACCTGACCGCTGCGGGCTTTGCCAATATATCGCCCCTGCTGGCCTGGGTCAGCCGTGTCGATGACAGTGGCCAGCCCCATCTGCTGATGATCGCCCAGGGCTACCTGAGCAACCAGGGCGATGCCTGGGATTGGACGCAGAACACCCTGGAACGGGCGATTCGCGACCAGATGGAACCGGGTAGCGTCGAACAGGAGGCGCATACCGATGCCCTGGCCGAGCTGACCGGCTTCGCCGCCTTGCTCGGCCAACGCCTGGGCGAGATGCATCTGCTGCTGGCCGCGCCGAGCGACGACAAGGCGTTCCAGTCTCGTCCGAGCGATGCCCAGGACAGCGGGCGCTGGAGCCGGCAGATCAGCGCCGACCTGACCCGTGCCCTCGACCTGCTGGCCCAGCACCGCGACACCCTGGACCACGACAGCCAGGCCCTGGTCGACGACCTGCAGCAACAGCGTGAAGGCCTGCAGCAGCACGTCGACAACCTCGCCCGGCAGGCCCGGGGCGGCCTGCTGATGCGCGTGCACGGCGACCTGCACCTGGGCCAGGTGCTGGTGGTGCAGGGCGACGCCTACCTGATCGATTTCGAGGGCGAGCCGGCGCGCCCGCTGGACGAGCGCCGGGCGAAACACAGCCCGTACAAGGATGTCAGCGGCGTGCTGCGTTCCTTCGACTATGCTGCTGCGATGATCCTGCGCAGCGCCTCGGCGGTCGACCTGTCCGACGCGGCGCGCCAGGCCCGGCAGCGGGTCGCCCGGCAGTACCTGCACCAGTCGCGTCACGCCTTCGTCGAAGCCTACGGGCTGGCCACCGCCGCCATGCCCCACGCCTGGCAGCATACCGAGGCCGAGCGCGCCGCGCTGGAGCTGTTCTGCCTGGAGAAGGCCGCCTACGAAATCACCTATGAAGCCGAAAACCGGCCAAGCTGGCTGGCCGTGCCTTTGCATGGTCTGCATGGACTGATCAGTACCTGGGGGGAGGGGTGAGCCATTCCAGGTTGAACACGAATCTCTGTGGGAGCGGGCTTGCCCGCGAACACCGGCAAACCCGGTGCCATGTACCAAGACGCCTGCTTCGCGGGCAAGCCCGCTCCCACAGGGGCCCGGATGGGCCAGCATTGAATAATTTGATAAGGGGCAGTGAGATGAATGCAACCACGCGTGACAACGGCGGCCTTCGGCAACGGGACCTCGACGCCCTGGTCCGCGCCGAGCACGCCGACCCATTTGCCGTGCTGGGTCCCCATGGCGACGGTGCGGGCGGCCTGTTCGTCCGCGCTTTCCTGCCTAATGCCCTGAATGCACGACTGCTGACGCGCCAGGATGGGCAAGTGCTTGCCGAAATGGTGCAGGGCAGCGTGCCGGGGCTGTTCACCGCGCACCTCGATGAGGCACAGGCCTACCTGCTGCAGATCGGCTGGGCCGGCGGCGAGCAGGTGACCGAGGACCCCTACAGCTTCGGCCCGCAACTGGGCGACATGGACATGCATCTGTTCGCCGAAGGCAACCACCGCGACCTGGCCGGGCGCTTCGGCGCCCAGCCCACCGTTGTCGAAGGCGTCGCGGGCGTGTGCTTCTCGGTGTGGGCACCCAATGCCCGGAGAGTGTCGGTGGTCGGCGACTTCAACAACTGGGACGGCCGCCGTCACCCCATGCGCCTGCGCCACGGTGCCGGGGTGTGGGAGCTGTTCGTGCCCAGGCTCGGCGTGGGCGAAACCTACAAGTTCGAAGTACTGGGCGCGGACGGCGTGCTGCCACTCAAGGCCGACCCCCTGGCCCGTGCCACCGAACTGCCGCCGAGCACCGCCTCGAAGGTGGCCGGAGCCCTGGCCCACGACTGGCGCGATGGCCAGTGGATGGAGCAGCGCACCCAACGGCATGCCTACAGCGCGCCGCTGTCGATCTACGAACTGCACGTCGGCTCCTGGCGCTGCGAGCTGGACGATGCCGGCGAAGTCGCGCGCTTCTACAACTGGCGCGAGCTGGCCGAGCGCCTGGTGCCCTACGTGCAGGAGCTGGGCTTCACCCATATCGAACTGATGCCGATCATGGAGCACCCCTTCGGCGGCTCCTGGGGCTACCAGCCGCTGTCGCTGTTCGCGCCGACCTCGCGCTATGGCAGCGCCGAGGACTTTGCCTTCTTCGTCGACGCCTGCCACCAGGGCGGCATCGGTGTGATCCTCGACTGGGTGCCGGCGCATTTCCCCACCGACGAGCATGGCCTGGCGCGCTTCGACGGCACCGCGCTGTACGAGTACGACAACCCGCTGGAAGGCTTCCACCAGGACTGGAACACGCTGATCTACAACCTCGGTCGCAACGAGGTGCGCGGCTTCATGCTGGCCTCGGCGCTGCACTGGCTCAAGCACTTCCACATCGACGGCCTGCGCGTGGACGCGGTGGCCTCGATGCTTTACCGCGATTATTCGCGCAAGGCCGGCGAATGGGTGCCCAACCGCCACGGCGGGCGCGAAAACCTCGAGGCCATCGACTTCATCCGCCACCTCAACGGCGTCGCCGCCCACGAAGCGCCGGGCGCGCTGATCATCGCCGAGGAGTCCACCGCCTGGCCCGGGGTCAGCCAGCCGGTGCAGCAGGGCGGTCTGGGCTTCGCCTACAAGTGGAACATGGGCTGGATGCACGACACCTTGCATTACATCCAGAACGACCCGGTGCACCGCACCTACCACCACAACGAGATGAGCTTCGGGCTGATCTATGCCTATTCCGAGCATTTCATCCTGCCGATCTCCCACGACGAGGTGGTCCACGGCAAGCATTCGCTGATCGACAAGATGCCCGGCGATCGTTGGCAGAAGTTCGCCAACCTGCGGGCTTACCTGGCGTTCATGTGGACCCACCCGGGCAAGAAGCTGCTGTTCATGGGCTGCGAGTTCGGCCAGTGGCGCGAGTGGAACCATGACCAGCAACTGGACTGGTACCTGCTGCAGTACTCCGAGCACCAGGGCGTGCAGAAGCTGGTGGCCGACCTCAACCGCCTGTACCGCGAACTGCCGGCGTTGCACGAGCTGGACTGCCAGCCCCAGGGCTTCCAGTGGCTGATCGGCGACGACGCGCACAACAGTGTGTATGCCTGGTTGCGCTGGAGCAGCCAGGGCGAGCCACTGCTGGTAGTGGCCAACTTCACTCCGGTGCCACGAGAGGGTTACCGCATTGGCGTGCCGTTTGGCGAGCACTGGCAAGAATTGCTCAATAGCGATGCCGAGCTGTATGCCGGATCGAATGTGGGGAATCTGGGGGCGGTAGCCAGCGAAGCGATCGCCAGCCATGGCCAGCCATTGTCGCTGGCGCTGAACCTGCCGCCGCTGGGGGTGTTGGTGATGAAGCCGGCCTGATGGCCCTATCGCGGGGCAAGCCCGCTCCCACGATGTGCATCCGTGGGAGCGGGCTTGCCCCGCGATAGGGCCGAACCTGCTTACCAACGCATCCTGACCCCCAAACTGCCAATCAACCCGTTCAGGTCATTGTCATCCACATCGGAGCTGTAGTCGGCACTGACGAACAGCGCCACGTTCGGCGTCACCCTGGCCACCAGGCCCAAGCCCAGTTCCACCGTGGCGGCGCTGCGCGAGCTGGAGATCTTGTCGACCTGGTCCAGCTTCACCGGGTCGGCGTTGCTGAAGTCGTACCAGACGTTGGTGCGCACATAGGGTTCGATGGGCATGCCGCGCACTTCGTAGCGCGCCGACAGCTTGGCACCGACCCGGCCGCTCCAGCTGGGCTGGCTGTCGAAGGCCTGCAGGGTTTCCTCCTGCACCTGGCTACCGGGGAAGAACTGCTGGTTGATCAACTGCGCCTGGGGCTCGATCACCCAGCCGGCGCCCAGGCCGATGGGGTAGCCGCCTTCCACCGAGAAGGTCATCGCGTGGCCGCTGTCGTCGAGCCGCTGGCCGGCCTGGGAGCGGCCATTGACGTCGATGCGCGTGCCCATGGCCACGGCGTCCACGTGCCAGCCCTGCTCGTGGGTCATGCTCCAGTACACGCCCAGGCTCTCGCCGCTGAGGTTGACCGCGTCACGCTGCTTGTCGCCCAAAAGCGGGCGCATGCCGTTGAAGGTGCTCTGCAGGTTGTTGTGGCCGACGAAGATCCCCGCGCGGTGCACGTTGCCGCCGCTGGTTTCACGCACGAACAAGTCCGGTCCGATCATCATCTGCTGGCTGGGCGCCTCCACCTGCGCCGGCGGCTGGGCGCCCGGGCGCGGCGCGCCGGGGAAGAACTGCGCCCACTGGCTGGCGATATGGTCGCTGTCGGGCTGGCCGTGACGTTCACCCATGCGCTCGGAGAAGGCGCTGAGCAGGCCTTGGTTGAGGCCGCTGGCGCTGACCGGATCGAGCGACAATCGCGGCACCTCGGGCTGCGCCAGGACAGGGGCGAAGGGTTCGCCCTCCTGCGATTCGAAGGCGAAGGTTTCCACCGGGGTTGCCAAGAGCAGCGACGTGGAAACCGCACAGAAAAAAGCGTCGAAGCGCGAGGGGTTCGAGGTGCTTTTCATGGCGGATCTCCTGTTGATGTATGAGTGAACAGCCCAAGACCTGGCCTGATGTCACGAGCTGTACGACAAGAACAGGGGGCGACAGGTACCAGCGCACCAGCCTTCTGCAGAGCGCACGAGGGCGCGCGCTAGAGGCCCGGCACGAGTTTTTACGTCTGGTGATTACTGTTCAGCTAAGGAGAGGACGGCGCTTGCGTCAAGAAAGCGTGAAAAGGTCGAAAAATGTCTGTTTGACTATTTAACTTGTTGAATTTGCGTAATTTTGAAAGGCGCATATTGATAATGGTGATTTACCGCCTCGCGGCTATGCCGAATCGTTGCTACAACCGCACTTCCACCGCCAGCGGCAGATGGTCGGAGAGGTGGGTCCAGGGCTTGTTACCAAGGATTCTTGGTGCGTGGCTGTCGGCGTTGCGCAGGTAGATGCGGTCCAGGCGCAGCAGCGGCAGGCGCGCGGGGTAGGTGCGGGCCAGCAGGCCGTGGTGGCGCTCGAAGGCCTCGTGCAGGCCGTGCTGCAGCCCGAGGGTGTGGTTGCCGCGCAGCTGCCAGTCGTTGAAGTCGCCGGCGATGATCACCGGGGCGTCGGCGGGCAGGGCGTCGAGCAGTCGGCGCAGCAGGTGCAGCTGTTGCTGGCGGTGACGCTCGAGCAACGACAGGTGCACGCAGATGGCATGCACCTGGCGCTGCCCGGGCAGGTCCAGCACGCAGTGCAGCAGGCCGCGGCGCTCGGGGCCGGTGATCGACACGTCGAGGTTGCGGTGTTCGATGATCGGGTACTTGGACAGCAGCGCGTTGCCGTGGTGGCCGTCTGGGTAGACTGCGTTGCGGCCGTAGGCGAAGTCGCTCCACATGCTGTCGGCGAGGAACTCGTACTGCGAGGTCCGTGGCCAGCCGGGGTAGCGCGCGGCATGGCGGTCGTGGCTGCCGAGCACTTCCTGGAGGAACACGATGTCGGCCTCGGTGCTGCGCACCGCCTCGCGCAGCTCCGGCAGGATGAAGCGCCGGTTGAAGGCGGTGAAGCCCTTGTGGGTGTTGACCGTCAGCACCTTGACCCGATGCACGGCCGGGGCCTGGTTGACGTTGGCGAAACCTGGACTGCTCACGACGGCTCCTGTTGGTAAATCCCGTTGCGGGGGCGGGTTTCGTGGGAGCGGGCTTGCCCCGCGATGGGGGCCAACTGAACAGCTCGATGGCCTTCTCGGCCCTCATCGCGGGGCAAGCCCGCTCCCACGAAGCCCTATCCCACGCAGTGTAGGACCGAAAACGCCCATTGCCGGTTCAGTCCTCCTCCCGCTGCAGCACCAGCAACAGCAACGACCGCCCCTTGACCTCGAACACCGTGTCGAACGCCAGGTGCTGCGGCTTGCGCAGCTCTGGCCGGTCGGTGTCCACCAGGCAGCTCCAGTAGTCGCCCTCCGGCACCGCCGGCAAGGTGAACGGCACCACGTCGTGATAGGCGTTGACGATCAACAGCATGGTTGCCTCGGCGCCCGGCCGGGCGATGCCGCTGACCTGGGCGCGGCCGTCCATCAGCATGCCCAGGCAGCGCCCGTGCGGGTCCTCCCACTGCTCGACGGTCATCTCGCTGGCATCCGGGGCCAGCCAGGTGACGTCCTTGACCCCGATCGCCTCGTTGTAGTCGCCGACCAGAAAGCGCGAGCGGCGCAGGATCGGGTAGGCCAGGCGCAGGCGGGTCAGGCGCCTGACGAAGGCCATCAGCGCCTTGCCATCCTCATCCAGGTCCCAGTTCACCCAGCCGATCTCGCTGTCCTGGCAGTAGGCGTTGTTGTTGCCGTGCTGGGTGCGGCTGAACTCGTCGCCGGCGACGATCATCGGCGTGCCCTGGGCCAGCAGCAAGGTGGCGAAGTAGTTGCGCATCTGGCGCATGCGCAGGGCATTGATCGCCGGGTCGTCGGTGGGGCCTTCGACGCCGCAGTTCCACGACAGGTTGTTGTTGGTGCCGTCCTGGTTGTTCTCGTCGTTGTCCTCGTTGTGCTTGTCGTTGTACGACACCAGGTCGCGCAGGGTGAAACCGTCATGGGCGGTGACGAAGTTGACCGAGGCATAGGGGCGCCGGCCACGGTTGTTGAACAGGTCGCCCGAGGCGGTGATGCGCGAGGCGAAGTCGGCGAGCATGCCTTCGTCGCCCTTCCAGAAGCTGCGCACGGTGTCGCGGAAGCGATCGTTCCACTCGGCCCAGCCGGGGGCGAAGTTGCCCACCTGGTAGCCGCCCGGGCCGCAGTCCCAAGGTTCGGCGATCAGCTTGGTCTGGCTGAGCATCGGGTCCTGGCGGCAGGCGACGAGAAAACCGTGACGCTCGCTGTAGCCGTCGTGATAGCGGCCGAGAATGGTCGCCAGGTCGAAGCGAAAGCCGTCCACGTGCATCTCGCCGGCCCAGTAGCGCAGCGAATCGGTGACCAGTTGCAGCACCCGGGGGTGGCTCAGGTCGAGGGTGTTGCCGGTGCCCGAATCATTGATGTAGAAACGCCGGTCGTCGGGCATCAGGCGGTAGTACGAGGCGTTGTCGATGCCGCGCATCGACAGGGTCGGGCCGCGTTCGTTGCCCTCGGCGGTGTGGTTGTAGACCACGTCGAGGATCACCTCGAGCCCGGCGTCGTGCAGGTGCGCGACCATTTCCTTGAACTCGGCGATCTTGCCGCTGGCCAGGTAGCGCGGATGGGGCGCGAAGAAGGCGATGCTGTTGTAGCCCCAGTAGTTGTTCAGGCCCTTGTCCAGCAGGTGCTGGTCGTTGACAAAGGCGTGGATCGGCAGCAGTTCGATGCTCGACACGCCGAGTTCCTTGATATGCGCCAGCAGCTCGTCGTTGGCAAGCCCCGCGAAGGTGCCGCGCAGGTGCTCAGGCACCGCCGGATGGCGCATGCTGATGCCGCGGGTGTGAGCCTCGTAGATGATCGTGCGCTCCCAGGGGATCGACACGCGCTGGTCGCGGCCCCAGGTGAAAGCCGGGTCGATGACCTTGCACTTGGGCACGAACGGCGCGCTGTCGCGCTCGTCGAACGACAGGTCGGCGTCGGGGTGGCCGATGGTATAGCCGAACAGCGCCTCGGACCACTGCAGCGTGCCGACCAGCTGCTTGGCATAGGGATCGATCAGCAGTTTGTTGGGGTTGAAACGGTGGCCGTTCTCGGGCTCGTAGGGGCCGTGCACACGGTAGCCGTAGACCAGGCCCGGGTGGGCGTCGGGCAGGTAGCCGTGGTAGATCTCGTCGGTGTACTCGGGCAGCTCGATGCGCTCGATTTCCTCCTCGCCGCTGGCGTCGAACAAGCACAGCTCGACCTTGGTGGCGTTGGCCGAGAACAGCGCGAAGTTGACCCCCAGGCCGTCCCAGGTGGCGCCGAGCGGAAAGGGCAGGCCTTCGCGGATGCGCGACGGGGCGACGGAGCGGGTCTTCTTCGGGGTGCGGGGGCTCATGGCGGTCCTCATGGTCCGGGGCGTTGCCTGGGTGTCAATGCGGGCCTCTTCGCGGGTAAACCCGCTCCCACAGGTGCATGCAACTCCCCTGTGGGAGCGGGTTTACCCGCGAAGAGGCCAGTGGAGTAATCAGCCGGCAGCGGGCTTTTTCACCGCCCGCGGTTTCTTGGCTGCCACCGGTTTCTCCACCGGCGCCGCTACCTTCGGCTTGGCCGCCGCCTTCTTGCGAGGCGCGGCCTTTGGCGCCAATGCCTCGGCCTCGGCCAGCTTGCGCGCCATCTGCCAATGACGGTCCTCTTGGCCCGCCGGCTTACCCTCCGACTCCCAGATCTGATACGCAAACTCGCGAATACGCTTTTCTTCGACACTCATCTCGACGCTCCTGAATGCAGTTAGGCATGTTCAATCAACAGGTTGACTGGAAACTCCATCAGCACGGCGCTCAACATCAGCTCCCTTGAAGGGGTGACAGCACCGCCGCCGAAAAGTCCCGAGCAGTTGGCAGGCGACAAGGCAAACGGCAGGACAAGCCGGGTATCGTCCCAGTTCTGTGCCGGGATCAACGGGGTGGCGGCCGGGCCCAGCAGGGTGCTGGCCAGCCGCGGTACGACGATGATGGCGCGGGCGTCCTCGCCCAGGCGGGCGAAGGCCAGCACCTTGTCGGCATGGCGCCCGCGCACGGCAAGCGGCAGGTAGGCGCCACGCTGGAACAGTTCAGGGTGGGCCTGGCGGGCGTCCAGCACCCGGGCTACCAGGGCTTGTTTCACACGGCCATCGCGCCAGTGGGTGAGCAGCTCGGCCAGCGGCGTGGCGTCGTCCAGGCTGGCCCGTCTTGCAGGGTAGTCCACCGGTCGGCGGTTGTCCGGGTCGACCAGGGACAAGTCCCAGTACTCGTTGCCCTGGTACAGGTCCGGCACGCCGGGCGTGGTCATGCGCAGCAGGCACTGGGCCAGGCCGTTCAACGCGCCGGGGCAGGCCAGGCGGCGCGCCGCCTCGTGCAGGGACTGGCGCAGTTGCTGGTTCTCCTCGTCCAGCAGCAGGCCGTCGACATAGGCTGCGCAGGCCTGCTCGTAGCGTTCGTTCGGCGCGGCCCAGCTGCTGCGCAGCTTGGCTTCGCGCAGGGCCTTGCGCTGCCATTGGCGGATGCGTTCGGCATAGGCGCGCAGGGCCGCCGGATCCTGCAGGTCGAGGGTCAGCGGCCAGCTGCCGAGCAGGGTCTGCAACAGCAGCAGTTCGTCGCCAGGGCTGGGCGCCTCGCCATCGTCCAGTGCCTCGCGCAGCGGCGCGGCCAGTTCGCGCCAGTGCTCGACGCGGCTGGCCAGCCAGGGGCCGTGTTCGCTGAGCACGGCCAACCGCGCCCGGCAGTCCTCGCCGCGCTTGTGATCGTGGGTGGCGGTGGCCAGCAGGTTGTCGGGAAAATCGCGCAGGCGGCGCTGGGCCCCGTTGTGGAACCAGGCGGCCTCGGCGCTGAAACGCTCGGCGTCGAAGCCCACGTCGTTGCGCGACAGCAGGCGGGCCGAGCGATAGAACGCGGTGTCCTCGACGGCCTTGGCGGCGCTGGGCGCGGTCAGTTGCTGGAAGCGCACGCAGGCATGGCGCAGGTGCTTGCGCGGTCGGCCCGGTGGCAGGCGGCGCCACGGCTGGCCACCGAGCCAGCGCTCGAGCTGCTCGAGCAGCGGCCAGTCGGCTTCGCCCAGCGACTGGCGCGCCCCGGCCAGCGCCTGCTGGAAGAACGCCTCGTCCTCGGCGGGGCGGCCACAGGCGTTGATATAGGTGCGATACACCGGGTAGTGCTCGACCAGCGCCTGCAGCGCCCGGCGAATGGCGCCGAGGGTGAGGTCGCGGGTCATCAGGTCGTCGCGGGCCACCTGCAGCAGGGCCTGGGCCACCGACTCGCAGTCGCCGGCCAGGCTGGCGTTGAGCACCAGGTGGCGGGCGCTGCGCACCTCCTCGGTGAATTCAGGTCGCTCGCTGACGGCGCTCCACAGCTCGCCCAGCGGCCCCTCGCCAGCGGGATCGTGCTGCAGCAGCGACACCTGGTTCATGAACTCGTAGCCGGTGGTGCCGTCGGTGAGCCAGTCACGGTGCAGGTGTTCGTCGGCGCCGAGGATCTTCTCCACATAGATCGGGAAGTGTGCCAGCGCGGCATCCAGTGGCCGTCGCGCCAGCAAGCGGTCGACCCGGCGGCGCAGGTTGCGGCAGTAGCGGCGCGGGTCGGCCAGGCCGTCGATATGGTCGATGCGCAGGCCGTCCACCAGGCCGCGTTCGATCAGCTCGAACAGCTTGGCATGGGTGGCCTCGAACACCACCGCGCGCTCCACGCGCAGGCCGCCGAGTTCGTTGATGTCGAAGAAGCGCCGCCAGTTGATGTCGTCGGCGGCGGTGCGCCAGCTGGCCAGGCGGTAGGTCTGGCGCTCGAGCAGCAGGTGAAGGCGCTTGAAGCCGGCCTCGGTGCGGCTGTCGAAGGCGTCGAGGGCAGGTTGCAGGTTCGCGCCGGCAGCGCTCAGGCGGGTCAGTTCGCGGTGCAGGGGCAGGGCCTCGGCCAGCGGGTCGCCGGTCTCGCCGAGGGCACTGAAGTGCGCGGCCAGTGCCTGCAGGCGCGGATCCTCGGCCTGACCAAGGATCCGCCCGTAGTCCAGCGGGCAGATCGGGAAGCGATGTTCATGGTGGGTCACCTCGAAACGCCCCTGTGGCGCGTCGAAGGTCAGTGGGATTTCGCCGCTCTTCAGAGCCGCGCCGTAGTCGCTGCCAAGGAACGGCAGCAACAGCTGCCCGGCCAGCAACGGATCACTGGAATGCCACTGGATATCGAAGAATTCCGCATAGGGGCTGCGCCGGCCCCAGGCCAGCAGGCTCTGCCACCAGGGATTGTCGGCGCCGCCCACGGCCATGTGGTTGGACACGGTGTCGAGGATCAGCCCCATGCCGTGCTGGCGCAGGGCGGCCACCAGACGTTCGAGCGCCGCTTCGCCGCCAAGCTCCGGGTTGACCCGGGTCGGGTCGACCACGTCGTAGCCATGCCGGGAGCCGGCGCGGGCGGTGAGGATCGGCGAAGCGTACAGATGGCTGACGCCTAGCCGGGCGAAGTAGGGCACCAGCGGCACCGCGTCATCCAGGGTGAAGTCGCTGTGCAGCTGCAGGCGCAGGGTGGCGGTCAACGGTTTCATCGATCACGCTCCCAGGCCTGTTCGCGGGCCTGGGCCAGCAGCTCCAGGCGGCGGGCGGCGTCCTCGTCGTCGAGCAGGTCGCGTACCGGCGCCTGGAAGCGCCGGCGCCAGTTGGGGTGGCCTTCGGTGGTGCCGGGTAGGTTGGCCTGCTCGTCGCAGCCCAGCAGGTCCTCCAGCGGCACCAGCACCAGCGGCGCGCAGGTATGGCCAATGTAGCGGATCGCCGCGTCGATCAGCGCGTCGTCGCCGCGCAGTGGCCCGTAGTTCTGCTCCAGGGTGCGGCGCAGGCCGTCGCGCTCCACGGCCCGGGTGTGGCGCCAGTGCAGTTCGGTGGCGGCGTCGATCAGTTGCAGGCGATGGTTCCAGTCGATGTCGCGACCCACCAGCCAGCCGGCCAGGGGCGCCAGATCATGGGTGCCGGTGGTGGCCAGGGCGTTGTCCGGCCAGTCGAGGATCGGCTTGAACTGCCCGGGCGCGGCCTGCTCGAACGGCAGCACGCGCATGCCCAGCACGGCCTTGTCGGCCAGGCGTTCGCGCAGGCCCTCGGGCACGGTGCCCAGGTCCTCGCCGAGGATGATCGCCTGGTGCCGCGCCGATTCCAGCGCCAGCAGGCGCAGCAGGTCGTCCAGCGGATAGTCCAGGTAGGCGCCTTCGCTGGGTGTGGCTCCACGGGGGATCAGCCACAGCCGGCGCAGGCCCATCACATGGTCGATGCGCAGGCCGCCGGCATGGGCCAGGTTGGCCCGCAGCATCTCGATGAAGGCGCGGTAGCCGTTGCGCTTGAGGCCCTCGGGGGAGAAGGCGCAGATGCCCCAGTCCTGGCCGGAGCGGTTGAGGATGTCCGGCGGTGCGCCGACCTTGAGCTCGGCCAGCAGTTCGTCCTGGCGGCTCCAGGCCTGGCTGCCGGCGCCGTCGGCCCCCACCGCCAGGTCGGCGATCAGGCCCACCGCCATGCCGTTGCCGCGCGCCGCGTCCTGGGCCCGTTGCAGGCTGCGCTCGGTCAGCCACTGGCAGAAGGCATGGAACTCGACCCGCGCCGGGTAGGCGTTGGCGAAGGCCTCGACCTCGGGGTGGTAGGGATCGTGCCAGGCCTTGGGCCAGCGGCGCCAGTCGGCGCCCAGGCCGGTACTGACCGCCTCGGCATGCAGCACTTCGAAGCGGCAATGGTGCTCCAGTTGCTCGCCGGCGCTGGCGCGGAAACTGTCGAAATCCTGGCGAAGCGGATGCTCGCCCTGGCTGAACTGCCGGTAGAGCGTCTCGAGCAGGCGCAGGCGGGCGTCGGCGGCCCGTGGCCAGTCCACCAGGGCCTGCTGTTCCAGCGTGTCGAGGGTCGCCTGCAGGTCGCAGGCCTCGATGGCCATGCGCACCTCGCGCTCGCCAAAGACGACACCGGGGCTGGCGTAGAGCACGTTGCGCAGCAGCCGGCTGGAGGGCGAGTAGGGGCTGAAGTGGCGCTGGTCGAATGCCGACAGAGTGTGGATCGGGCTGATCGCCAGGGCATCAGGCGCCGCGCTCGGCGGCGTTGCGCGCCAGTTGCTCCAGGGCCAGGCAGTCGCCGTAGCCGCCATCGCCTGGGCGGCGCAGGCTGTACAGCTGCGCCGCGATGCCCCAGCAGCGCGGCGGTTGCTGCTCGACGCGGTCCTCCAGGGCATGGCAGCGCGGCGGCGCCACGGCCACGCTGAAGCTGCGGCCATCGATATCCACGCGGTGGTAGCCCAGCGGCAGCTCACCCGGCAGGCGCGCCTCGGCGTCCAGGGCCAGGTTGCGCTGGCTGCCGTCTTCCAGTGTGCAAAGTGCCTGGCGGTCGGCGCTGAAATAGCGTTGCAGGTCCAGGGGCTGGCCGACATCGACGGTCAGCAGCGGCGGCAGGTGTTCGCTGTCCTCGGCCTGCTCGACGGCGCGCAGGCTGGCGGCGATGGCGGCGGCATCGTCGGCCGGGTGGCCGAGGCCTGCGAGCACCCAGCGCAATACCTCGTCGCTGACCTGCTGCGGGCGGTTGTTGGCGTCGATCCAGTCGCGGGCCAGGCCGACCCGCGCGGCCAGGCGGTGGAGGGGCTGTTCGCTCATGGCGTCTCCTGGTCGGGGGGCAGCAGGCTGACCACGCAGCTGTGCGCGGCAAGGGTCGAGTCGGGGTGGGCGTTGTCGCTGCTGTCGTACAGGCGCCGTTGCAGGGTGGGCAGCGCCACCGCTTGGGGCTGGGCGGCGAGGTTGAGGTCGATGCGCAGCTCGCAGCCGTTGCCCAGGCGCCAGCGGGCAGTCAGCGCCTGGTCGCCGAGCACCTCGGCGCCTAGGGCGCGGGTGCCGGGCAGGTGCGGGACGACGTGGCGCCGGCGCAGGTCGAGCAGTTGCTGGTACAGGCCGTGCCAGCCGGCCAGCACATCCTGATGCCGGGGCCGGGACGAGGCAAAGGTCGCCTCGGCATTCGGGTCGGGGATCTGTTCGCGTTTTTGCGGGTCTGCGAAAGCGTCGAAATGGGCGAACTCGCCGCGCCGTCCCTCACGCACCGCGTCGGCCAGCTCATCGTGAAAATCGGTGAAGAACAGAAACGGCTCGCGGCTGCCGTCGTCGTCGCCCATGAACAGCAGCGGGATCATCGGTGCCAGCAGCAACAGCGCGGTGGCAGCGCGCAGGGCCGGCGGCGGGCAGAGGCGGGTAAGGCGTTCGCCCAGGGCGCGGTTGCCGACCTGGTCGTGGTTCTGCAAAAACAGCACGAAGGCGCTCGGTGGCAAGTGGCCGCTGGGCTCGCCCCGGGGTGTGCCGTGGCGGTCGGGCTGGCCCTGGAACACGAAGCCTTCGGCCAGGCAGCGGGCCAGCTGGTCGATCGGTCGGTCCTTGTAGTCGGCGTAGTAGCCTTCGGTCTCGCCGGTCAGCAGCACATGCAGGGCGTTGTGGCCGTCGTCGTTCCATTGCGCGTCGAAGCCCTGTTGCAGCAGCGCGGCCTGGTTGTGCTCGTTTTCCAGCACCAGCCACACCTGCCGCCCGGGCTCGACGGCGGCGCGCACCCCGCTGCGCCAGCTCGACGAGAAAGTCCGGTTGGTCGATGGCGTGCACCGCGTCCAGGCGCAGGCCGTCGCAGCGGTAGTCGCACAACCACATCAGCGCGTTCTGGATGAAGTACTCGCGCACCTCGGCGCGGCGAAAATCGATGGCCGCGCCCCAGGGCGTCTGCCGGTCCTCGCGGAAAAACGGGCTGGCGTAGCGGTGCAGGTAGTTGCCGTCGGGGCCGAAGTGGTTGTAGACCACGTCCACCAGCACCATCAGGCCGAGGCCATGGGCCTGGTCGACCAGGCCGCACAGCGCCTGCGGCGTGCCGTAGCTGTGCTGCGGGGCGAACGGCAGCACGCCGTCGTAGCCCCAGTTGCGCACGCCGGGGAACTGCCCCAGGGGCATCAGTTCGATGGCGCTGATGCCCAGCTCGGCCAGGCGCGGCAGCACCTTGGCCACGCCAGCGTAGCCGCCGAGCAGGCCCACGTGCAGCTCCTGGATCACCGCCTCGTGCCAGGGTCGGCCCTGCCACGGGTGCCGCCACGGATAAGCGCCGACATCCACCAGCGCGCTGGGGCCGTGCACGCCCTCGGGCTGATAGCGCGACGCCGGGTCGGGCACCTGCAGCTCATCGTCGATGCAATAGTGGTAGTGCTCGTCCGCCTGGCAGGGACCGACACCGGTGTACCAGCCATCGCCGTCGGGCCGCAGCGCCAGAGGCGGCCGCTGCCCGATCGCCACGCTCACGTTGCGCGCATCCGGCGCCCAGAGGGCGAAGCGCGCCGACGTGGCGTCCAGCAACTGTGCGCCATGCTTGTGCATCGCCGCCTCTCCGCTCAGTAGTGGGCGTGCTGTGCCTGCCTGACCAGGTCTTCGTACAGCCGGGCATAGGGTTCCACCGCCTGGCACCAGTTGAACGGTTGGGTCATCGACAGGCAGCGCATGGCGTTCAGCAGGTTCTTCTTGCCGTACACATAGAAGGCGCGGGCCAGGGCCTCGCGGTAGCTGTCGACGGTCGAGTCGTCGAACAGAAAGCCTGTTACGCCGTTCTCGATGGTGTCGGCCAGCCCGCCGGTGTTGCGCGCCACCGGCAGCGAGCCAAAGCGCTGGGCGTACATCTGGCTCAGGCCGCAGGGCTCATAGCGCGACGGCATCAGCAGGAAATCGCTGCCTGCGAACATGCGCCGGGCGTCGGTCTCGTTGAAGCCGATGCGCACGCCGATACGGCCCGGATGACGCAGGGCCAGCTCGCGCATGGCCTGTTCCTCCTCGGGTTCGCCACGGCCGATGATGGCGATCTGGCCGCCCTGCTGGACGATGTAGTCGGCCACTCCCAGGGTCAGGTCCAGGCCTTTCTGGTAGACCAGCCGCGACACCACGGCGAACAGCGGCCCGTCCGACGGCTCCAGTTCGAACAGCTCGCGCACCTGCTGGGCGTTGCGCGCCTTGCCGGCCCAGTCGTTGAGGCTGAAGTTGTGGTGCAGGTGCTGGTCGGTGGCCGAGTCCCAGCTTTCGTCGATGCCGTTGGGGATGCCGCCGAGCAGCCCTTGCTGGGCCTTGCTGGCAAGAAAACCGTCCAGGCCGCAGCCGAACTCGGGGGTGGTGATCTCGCGGGCGTAGGTGGCGCTGACCGTGGTGATGTGGCTGGAGTAGGCCAGCCCGGCCTTGAGGAACGACAGCTTGCCGTAGAACTCCATGCCTTCCTGCTGCATGGCGTGGTCGGGGATCGCCAGCTCCGGGCTGCAGCCGCGGCTGTACACGCCCTGGTAGGCGAGGTTGTGGATGGTGAACAGGGTCGGCGTGCTCAGGCCGCGCCAGTGCATGTAGGCCGGGGCCAGCCCGGCCGGCCAGTCATGGGCGTGCACCAGGTCGGGGCGCCAGTGGGCCATGCCTTCGCCGGCGGCGATTTCCGCCGCCGCCAGGCCCAGGCGGGCGAAGCGGATATGGTTGTCGGGCCAGTCGCGGCCGTTGTTGGCGCCGTAGGGGGTGCCGTCACGCTGGTACAGCTCGGGGCAGATCAGCACGTAGATCACCAGGCCGTCGGCCAGGTCCATGCGGCCGATCCTGCACGGCGGCAGGGCCGCGTGGCCACCCAGTTCGCCGACGATATGGATGGGGTTGTCGCTTTCCATGACCTGGCGGTAACCGGGGATCAGCACCCGCACGTCGTGCAGGTGCGCCAGGGCGCGGGGCAGGGCGGAGGACACGTCGCCCAGGCCGCCGGTCTTGACCAGGTCGGCGATTTCCGAGGTGACGAACAGGATCTTGCGCTTGTTCGGATTGTGCTGGCGCTGGGCGCCGGGTGCCTTGACTGTCGGGGCGAGCGCCGATGGCAGGGGCTCGCGGTTATCCGGGTTGAATGACTCTACGTGAGGTTCGACAGCGGCACTGATCATACTTCTCTCCGTCCCTTGTTCTGGTGTGTGCTTAACGTTGGCTCGTGGGTGTGCTCTCTGATCGTTGTTGCATCTTCGTAGTGCGGTCCTTGCCCCAGATTCGTGCGCGCAGGCACGGCACGTTCGGCATTCCGGCCGAAAGACGTATGGACTGGTTGGGGTGGGCGGGCCTGACGTGAGGAAGTCCTTTTGCGTCGGCCCACTTAAGTCCTGACCTGCCCGTGTTCTGCAAAGTTCGACTTTTTTACGTCACTTTTTTATGAGCAAAACGCGGGCCGAAACTGGAGTGTAGGAGACGAAATGCGAGAAAAGTGACCCGTTGGTCATTTTTCTCGAGGACGTTTGCCCGCGCAAACGTTGGCGAGTTGTTGCAAAATATGAGGGTCGCAGCACAACGCAACGGGTTCGACCCGCGACGGGCGCGATACGGCAACAGGAAAGGGCGTCAGCGAGAGGGTGGGAGCCAGGGTGCTCCCACACGGGACGGGTGAATCAGAGACCGGCGGCCTTGCCTTGCACGCGGGCCTGCTCCAGCAGCAGGTTCAGTTGGGCGACCTGCTGGCGCAGCTGGTCACGTTCGTCCTTCAACTGGCGCAGCTCGTCGCGGCGCACGGTGACGTAGAGGGTCTGGGTGGGAGTGGCTGGCATCAGGGTACCCATGGCACACCTCGCATGGCTGGTGACAATTTGAAGCGTAGTCGCTTCGCGCGGCGCGCATTCTGAATTCTTCGCAGGCCCTTGGGAACTTTTTTGTTTATCGTTGTCGCCCCGTTCGTCGGTGAACCCTACGCCAGAACGCTGGACTAATCTGAAATCGTCAATTGTTGTAAAGCAAAACCAACGGGAGCGTCGTCACATGCAACTGGGAATCATCGGGCTTGGCCGCATGGGCGGCAATATCGCAAGGCGCCTGATGCGCGCAGGTCACAGCACTGTGGTCCACGATCGCAACCGCGAAGCCATCACCACCCTGGAAGGCGAAGGTGCCGTGGGCGCCCACGACCTGGGTGCGCTGGTGCAGAAACTCAAGGCGCCGCGGGCAGTGTGGGTCATGCTGCCGGCGGGCGAAATCACCGAGCAGACCATCGCCCAGCTGGCCGACCTGCTCGAGCCGGGCGACGCCATCATCGATGGCGGCAACACCTTCTACAAGGACGACGTGCGCCGCGCCGCCGAGCTGGGCAAGCGTGGCCTGCACTACCTCGACGTCGGCACCTCCGGCGGCGTGTGGGGCCTGGACCGTGGCTACTGCATGATGATCGGCGGCGAGAAGGCGGTGTTCGAGCGCCTGGAGCCGCTGTTCAAGGCCCTCGCCCCGGGCGTCGGCGACATTCCGCGCACCCAGGGCCGCAGCGGCGAGCACGAGCGCGCCGAGCACGGCTACATCCACGCCGGCCCGCCCGGTGCCGGCCACTACGTGAAGATGGTGCACAACGGCATCGAGTACGGCCTGATGCAGGCCTACGCCGAAGGCTTCGACCTGCTGCGCAGCAAGGGTGGCCCGGAACTGCCGGAGGACCAGCGCTTCGACCTGAATGTGGCCGAGATCGCCGAAGTGTGGCGCCGCGGCAGCGTGGTCACCTCCTGGCTGCTGGACCTGACCGCCGACGCGCTGGTCGCCGACCCGCAACTGACCGAATTCAGCGGCTCGGTGTCCGACAGCGGCGAAGGCCGCTGGACCATCGACGCCGCCGTCGAGCAAGCGGTGCCGGTGCCGGTGCTGTCCAGCGCGCTGTTCGCCCGTTTCCGCTCGCGCCAGCAGCAGGGCACCTACGGTGACAAGATCCTTTCCGCCATGCGCCTGGGCTTTGGCGGCCACGTCGAGAAGAAGAAGGACTGAATGAGCAAATCGACCATCCCCGCTGCGCCGCCGTGCACCCTGTTCCTGTTCGGCGCCAGCGGCGACCTGGTCAAGCGCCTGCTGATGCCGGCGCTGTACAACCTCAGCCGTGACGGCCTGCTCGATCGCAACATGCGCATCGTCGGGGTCGACCACAACGCCGCCACGGCCGAGGCGTTCGCCGAGCGCCTGCGTGCCTTCATGGCCGAGCGCGACGCTGGCAAGTGCCTGGACGAAAAACTTTGGGCACGCCTGGCCAAGCGCCTGGACTACCAGACCGGCGATTTCCTCGATCCCCAGACCTACCAGGCCCTGGCCCGGCGCATCGACAAGACGCGCCACGGCAACGCCATCTTCTACCTGGCCACCTCGCCACGTTTCTTCCCCGAGGTGGCCCAGCGCCTGGGCGATGCCGGCCTGCTCGACGAGTCGGGCGGGGGCTTTCGCCGGGTGGTGGTGGAAAAGCCCTTCGGCACTGACCTGGCCAGCGCCGAGGCGCTCAACGCCCGCCTGCTCAAGGTGATGAACGAGCGGCAGATCTACCGCATCGACCATTACCTGGGCAAGGAGACCGTCCAGAACATCCTGGTCAGCCGTTTCTCCAACGGCCTGTTCGAATCGTTCTGGAACAATCATTACATCGACCACGTGCAGATCACCGCCGCCGAGACCGTCGGCGTCGAGACGCGCGGGGCGTTCTACGACAACACCGGCGCCCTGCGCGACATGGTGCCCAACCACCTGTTCCAGCTGCTGGCCATGGTCGCCATGGAGCCGCCGGCGGCCTTCGGCGCCGACGCCGTGCGCGGTGAAAAGGCCAAGGTGATCGGCGCCATCCGCCCCTGGTCGCAGAAGATGGCCCTGCGCAATTCCGTGCGTGGCCAGTACCGCGCCGGCAAGCAGGGCCGCAAGCAGCTGCCCGGCTACCGCGAGGAGGCCAACGTCGCCGCGCACAGCCAGACCGAGACCTACGTCGCCCTCAAGGTGATGATCGACAACTGGCGCTGGGCCGGGGTGCCGTTCTACCTGCGCACCGGCAAGCGCATGAGCGTGCGCGATACCGAGATCGCCATCTGCTTCAAGCCGGCGCCCTACGCGCAGTTTCGCGAAAGCGAGCTGGAGCGGCCCAAGCCCAACTACCTGAAGATCCAGATCCAGCCCAACGAAGGCATGTGGTTTGACCTGCAGGCCAAGCGCCCGGGGCCGGAGCTGGTGATGGAGAATGTCGAGATGGGCTTCGCCTACAAGGACTTCTTCAAGATGACCCCGGCGACCGGTTACGAGACGCTGATCTACGACTGCCTCACCGGTGACCAGACCCTGTTCCAGCGTGCCGACAACATCGAGAACGGCTGGCGCGCGGTGCAACCGTTCCTCGATGCCTGGGCGGCCGAGGGCGGCGAAGTGCACGGGTATGCGGCGGGGGAGGATGGCCCCGAGGCCGGCGACGAGCTGCTGGCGCGGGACAAGCGCGAGTGGCACACGCTGGGGTGATGACGCCAGCGGGGATAGCGACCTGCCGCCGTTGCAGCACGGCGGCAGGTCTTCAGAGCAGCCCTACAAGGTAAACGACAGCGCCGAGAACACCATCCCGCCACTGCCCGCCCAGCCCATGCAGAACTGGCCTGGCTCGGCTTCGCCGCGGCTCATGGCATCAAAGATGCCGAAGGGAATCGACGCGGTAATGATGTTGCCGGTCTTGTGTCCGACGTGATGCAACTTGTGATCGACGCCGATCATCTGGCCAATGTGTTCCCACATCTTTGGCGAGCCGGTATGGATGAACACCTTGTGCACGTCGTCCGCGGTGAGTTTCTGCAGGTTGAAGACTTTGATCGCTTCGTTGCGCCCGTCTTCGTGCAGGGCGGCGGCATAGGAGTTGAACTGGTACTGGCCACCGGTAGGCTCGATCTTGGCGATATCGTCCTCGTTGCAGAACAGCTTCCAGTCCGGCAAGGAGATCGTCGACAAGTCACTCAGGTCGGGCCTATTGATATAGGAGAACTTGAAGTTCCCCGGTGCCTCGTTACTCAGGATGGTGACGACGGCGGCCTCGCCAATGGTAAAGCTCGGGAACTTGTAGGCCAGTTCGGCCGGCGACTGCAACGAGAAGTTCTTGGGCATAACCGGCCCGCCCTCCGACATGCCGAACTCCATGTTGACGATGGCGGCGTAGCGGATTTCACCGGCTTGCATCTTGCTGTTGATGACGTCCATGGCCGTCACCCAGCCGTTGCAGGCGTCGACCACATCGAAGTTGCGGCAGTTCAGGCCCAGCGCCTTGGCGATGAAGGTACTGTTGGCCGGCTCGATAAAGCCGCGGGTGACGTTGGGATAGATCAGCAGGTCCAGGTCGGCCTTGCTGATATTGGCCTGGGCCAGCGCCGCGTCGAACGCTGTTTCCATGAGTGCCATCGGCGTCTCGTCATCTGCCAGCCAATGGCGGGTGTCGCTGCCGCTTTTTTCCAGCAACTTGCCGATGGTCTTCAAGGTTTTCGGCAAGTCCTCCTGGAAGGTGTCCCTGGAGTGTTGTTCGACCAGGTTGATGACGTCCTGGTTGGTGACTTGGCGTGACGGCAGTATTGCGGAAAGTCCGACGATCTTCATATAACGTCCTTGTTGAGGGGATTGATCCCGCGCGGTATGTGCGCATGAGTGGAGGCGTGCTCATCCTTGTAAGCAGCCATTGGCCTGATGCCTGTCAGTCAAGCGAAAGGGGGCCGCTCTGCGGCCTTTCGCCGGCAAGCCGGCTCCCACAGGGCGCGTGCATTCCCTGAGCCTGCGCTGTATCCATGGGAGCCGGCTTGCCGGCGATGGGCTGCGAAGCAGCCCCGGTGACGCCTACTGACCGGCCTATTTCTAGCACAGGGCATTTGCGAACCCATGTCGTGGATCAATGTTCCTGCGTCTCGCCAGCGGCACAGTCCAAGTGTTGAGCGTGGCGTGGGAGCGGGCCTTCGATGAGCGTCGGGCGGCAGAGGGTTGCCTCTGCAACGCCCCCGGAGGCTTAGCGTTCGACACTGCCATGGGATGCGCTTGCAACCAGACGCGCTCCGCAGGCGGTCTTCATGCCATCGAGCGCGACGGGGATGCCATTGATGCGGTAGGTGCTGCTGCCTTCGATGATTGGGAACTCGCCTTTGCAGAGCGGGCATAGAACAAGGTTGCCTTTGCCTGCTATTGGCTTGCCATTGAGGTTCGTGTGTGAAATAGATTCGATAACCTTTCCTCCATGGTCAGTTGTATCCCCCAGTCTCACGATATTTGTCATTGTCGAAGGTCTCTTTGGAGAGGATTAATAATCAGCTACGATTATCGTGCTGAATTCGTTCTCTAAAACTAAAATTTGGCTGATCAGTTGTAGGTCGTTAAATTTTTTGAACTCTGGGAACGAGTCGTATTCGCCGAATTCTTTTTCTGATATCAAATGACCTTTATGGATGACCATTCGAAGATCTGGCCTGATCTTTGAGACCTGCTTTTTGGGACCGGGCCAAGCGGAGTCTGTATCATTAAAAGGAATATTTCCAATTTGCGGCCATTCGTTTTTTTCAATGGCCGTTCGGAATGATAAGCAGTCTGTGTGGGTGTCGGTATTTTTTATGTCGCTGATTTTAATGAGGCCACCTATAGATATTATTGGCAAAATTGCGATATTAGGCTCGATGTACATTCGCACGTAGCCAAATTTTGTCTTTCCTTCATTTAAAGGCACTGCGTAAATGTCGCCTGGGGCTGGCTTCTTTTTGATAGGCTTTTTCATCTTCTCAATTGCCTTTCTGCGCATTTTATATAGGTCGGTTTGTTTCTATTTCGGCCCCCTATGGGATTGTTCTTGATGGCGCTCAGGCGGAACTGGTTGCCGTAGCACTGGTAGTTCTCCAGGCTTTCATGGCCGCGAAGCAGGGCAGGCTTGGAGCGGAGGCCACAGACATACTGCTTGGATGTCTGTTGTTCGTTTACCCCACTTGGGCTGGTTGGCTCAGCAATGGACGCTGCCATGTGATGCGCTGGCGATCAGGCTGGCGCCGCACGCGGTCTTCATGCCGTTGAGTGCAACGGGGATGCCATTCACGCGGTAGGTGTCGCTGCCTTCCATGATTGGGAACTCGCCCTTGCATAAAGGGCAGAAGAGCATGTTGCCCTTGCCGACCATTGGTTTGCCGTTGAGGTTTGTATGCGGGATACCTTCAACTACGTACCCTCCATGATCTGTTTTATCGCCAAGGCGAACGATGTGGCTCATAATATTTCCCATTTTAGGAAGTTTGTATTTTTAAGAGTCCGGCTTCAATGCCGTTCTCAGAGACGTTTGGAGATAAAAGCAGGTAGCTCATGCCTCCTGCAAATAGACCTCTGTGGTCTGGGAATAGCGCGTCTAGATCGTATTCATCGATTTGCATAAAGAAAACCAATCCGTTGCTCTCGTCGTCTTGTATCCAGCATGGTATTCCCCCTACTTTCGATATCCCATTTTCACTGCTGTCTTGTTCGTTTGTCTCCTCCGTCCCAATGGGGATTTTTTTGAGGGGGAAGGGGTGTTCACTTCTTTCAGTGTTCGCGACTGTGTAGGCAATAGCAATGCCATTTTCATTCATTGCTTTATGGATGTGATTTAGAGGGTTAATGTCGAAGGGGGTGAATACAGAGATGGTAAGCTCGTGATTTACTGAGATCTCATGACTATTATCATTAACAAAGCTTGCGGGTAGGCTGATTAGGTGCATTAGTGGGCAGCCTTGTGAGTCATGCGGCCATGCTATATTTTTGGGCAGGCGCGGACTTCCCCCTAGGAAGGCCTCATCTTTTTTTGGAGGGACTGAGAATGTTAGTTTCTTCAAATTTATAAACTCCTATGGGCAGAAACAATTGCAATTTATGAATTGATTGGCTTGAACCCTAAGTCTTCTTGCCTGTGATGCTGGCACGCCTGCTTGCCTAAGAGCGCCTTGCCAAACATCCATTTGTCGTTTGCTGGGTGTGCCAGAACTGTTGAAGTCGAATTGATTGACTCCTAAGTTTAAGTGCTTTTCAGCCAGCGCGGACTCATTTCTGTGTGCGGCTGTATGCATGGAGCGTGGAATGGCAATCGAGGGGTTGTTGGGGTTTCGCGCAGCGGAAGACGTTACTCCCATCTGCCGGAGTGCTTGGTGTCGTATGAATTCATGTGCATCTAAGCTGTCTCCTTCATGGCCTTGTCCAGTAAGGTCCGCATATCTCCCCTGCTGACAATTCCGCGCTAGTCCTAATGGGTCAATCCACTCGGTAGGATTTGGGGCGTAGTTGTATAAATTAATCCCGCCTATGAATCCAATTGGATCCTTGGTGATGTATCTGCCTGTGTTGGGGTTGTAGTATCGATGGTGGTTGTAGTGCAGGCCTGTTTCGATGTCAAAATATTGTCCTTGGAAACGCCATTGGCTATTGTACATCTCGCCGTTAGAGCTGTTGCCAAGATTTGTATTTGTTTGCCCCCAGGCCTTGTGGTCGCTGCTCCAAGCGATGTGTCCAAAATCATTGGTGAGTTCTCTAGGTGTTCCAAGGTGATCGCATTGATACCAGTCAACCTTCTCAATAGATCTCGGTGCCGCTTGCTGTTGCCAGACCGGGTCGCGATCGATGTCATACGGAAACTCATACCTCGGTTGATACAGCATTTCCTCAATATGATTCATCACGCCTTGCGCGACCGGAACGAAGGTCCCAGGCTGAAACACATAGTGCGTAGTCCGCCCCTTGCCATCCCGACCGCGCTGCTCAAACGCCAGCGTGTCGCCGTCCCAGATGAACAACGTCAGATCGCAGCCCAGCTTTTCATCCAGCGCACGCCGCGCGTTCTCGTTCCAGACCGTCCCTGCCTGTACCCGATTGCGGTACTTCGAGCGCGAATCCTTGTACACACGGCGACCTAACGCGTCGTAGCCAAACTCGACAATCAGCCGGTCATCTTCGTACCGCCGCAGCCGGTCATAGAGGTCCCAGGTGAACTTGCCGGTCTTGCCGTTCTCAATCCGCTCCAGCAGGTTGCCGCGTTCGTCATACCGGTACTGCGCGCCGCAGTAGCTGCGCAGCACGTTATCCATCAGCTTGCGTGGCGAGTGCGGATTGGGCCCCGGTGGTGCCTCGGGGTCCAGCAGGTTGCTGGCCGGGTCGAAGGCGAACGTCTCTTTCTCGTAGTTGCGGCTGGCTTCCAGCAAGCGACCCACCGGGTCATAGCGATAGTGCAGATTGCCGCGGTTCAGGTCTTTGATGTGGTGTAACTGACCCGCTTCGTCGTAGTGATAGCTGCGCGCCGCGATGCGTTTGGACTCTCCTAGCCTGGCCAGTGTCTGCTCCAGCAACTGGCCATTCGGGCTCCAGGTTTGTCGCTGGACCAGGCCATTGCCTTGCACGCGGCCGATCTCCCGGTGCAGGTCATCACGCTCGTAGCTGATCAGCTCCTGGTCATCGAGTTTGAGCGCGAGCAGGTGGCCACTGCCGTAGGTCAGCCAGCTGACCCGGTGGCCATCGGGGCGTGTGGTGGCGATGCGTTGGTTGAGGGCATCGTACTCGTGCCTGAACACGGCAACCTGTGGCTTGACCAGGTAATCCAGCCACTGATGCTCGCGCGTATTGTTGCCTGCCGCGTCGTAGAACCAGTGCAGCCGGCAGATACCGTTGTTGGCCGCCAGCAGGTTGCCATTGCCATCGTAGGCAAAGGTTTCAACCTCCCACTTTTCACCGCCACGCCGTGCGGCCTTGCGCTGGATGAGCCGGCCCATGGGGTCGTATTCGAAATGGGTGGTCCTGTCGCCATCCACGCGGCGGGTGGGCAGGTTGCTGCCGTTGTCGTAGAGGTAGTGGGTGGTTTCCTTGTCGAAGCCGGTTTCCTTCAGCAGGCGACCTGCGGGGTCGTACTTGAAACTGGCTTCGCTGTTGTTCTCGTTGTGCAGGCGTACGAGCTGGCCGAGCTTGTCCCAGTGGTAGGTGAGGGTGGTGTCGTTGGCGTTGAGGCGTTGGTAGATCAACCCGGCTTCGTTGTAGGTCCATGCGGTGCGACGGTAAAGTGCATCGGTGTGGCTGAGCAGGCGGCCTTCGGCATCACGCTCGAAGCGTTCCATGGTCTTGTCGGGGTGGACTAGCGACACCAGCTGACCCGCTGCGTACTGGTATTCGGTCACCTCGCCGGCGGCGTTGATGAGCTTGGTCAGCTGCCCGAGCGCGTCGTACTTCCACTGCGTGGTCTTGCCTGAGCAATCGGTGTAGCTCGTCAGCTGCCCGTCACGGTTATACGCCAGCTTCTTCTCACCGCCATTGGCATCGGTGATGGCAATGGGCAGGTTGTCGCTGTTGTAGGTGTAGCGGGTCTTGTTCTCCAGCGGGTCCTGGGTTTCGATGATGTTGCCGCGCTGGTCGTAGTCGTACCGCCACAAGCCGCCCTCGGCATCGCGGGTCTTGAAGCGCTGGTCCAGATCGTCATAGGCATGGTGGATCGATGAACCGTCCGGGCGGGTGTGCTGGAGCAGGTTACCGCGCTCGTCGTAGGCATAGACATCGCTGCTGCCATCGGTATGGATGTGCTGGGTGACGTTCTTGGCGGCATCGCGGTAAAGCCACTCCTCGTTCCTGTCGGGATGGATGATGCGATAGGGGTAGCCGAGAATGTCGCAGAAGTGCTGGGTTTCATGGCCGTTGGCATCCACGATGCGGGTCAGGCGGATGTTCGGGTCCCAGCTCAAGCGGGTGTCCAGGCTGCCATCGTCGCCCCACTCGCGCACCGCTTTGGCATCAGCGCCTTCGCCGAGCCATTCGAGGTTCATGCCCCGGCCGGTG
The DNA here is from genome assembly GCF_057284075.1 of Pseudomonas sp. TE31087. NCBI lineage: Bacteria > Pseudomonadati > Pseudomonadota > Gammaproteobacteria > Pseudomonadales > Pseudomonadaceae > Pseudomonas > Pseudomonas sp. TE31087. The sequence goes on along the minus strand of NZ_JBXVNN010000001.1, from coordinate 2,188,961 downwards.
CGGTCGGTGTAGCGCGTTATCAGGTGGTGCTTGTACTGGTAGGTCCATTCGGCGCCATGTTCGTCCCTGGCGCTGCACAGGTCGCCTTGGGGGTCATGGGTATAGGACGCCAGCTGGCGTTGCGGCTGGCCTTCGTGCATCAGCCACAGCGCGATGATGCGGCCCTGGTCATCAACCTGCGTGTGAATATGCTGGTGCGGTGTGTCGTGTTGGTAGGTCACCAGGTCGGAGAGGACGGCAATGTCGGCCACGCGATGTTCGTAGTGCAGGGCAATGCTGGAACCACCCTTGTTCCTGATGGCGCTCAGGCGGAACTGGTTGCCGTAGCGCTGGTAGATCTCCTGGCTTTCATGACCGCGAAGCAGGGCAAGGGTGTCTTTGGCGATGCGAGCGATAACCACGTTCTCGATGGCATCGTAGTGGCTGGCGTTGAGCTTCGGCAGTGAGTACGTTTGACTGCGGCCGTCAGTGCCATGGTAGGTGAGCTGGTCGTCGTTGAGATCGAAGCGAGCAGCGAACGGCGTGATCCAGCGCGCGCCATATGGCCCGGTATCAAATGCTGCAAGCGAAGAACGGTAGGTGCGGTTCCACTCGATGGGGAAGACGCCGTGCAGTTGGAAATCGGTATGCACGATCGTTTCGCTGCCCGTGGCGAAACTGATGCTGCAGTTGGTACCCGCTTTTGCCCCGCGCTTTTTGCAGTTCGGGTCTGCCTTGGTTGCCCGCTGGCCAGGCGCCGCCTCGGTGGCCTGGCGCCCCTGCACGCTGCGGCTTTGGCTGGTTGAGCCAGGTGCGATGTTGCTTCGTCTCGGTGTGTTCGCTCTTCTGCTCAATGCCAGGCTGAGCACGCTCAGGATAGAGGCGATGCTGCCTGGGTCCGCCTTGTTACCGATGGCAACGATCTTGTCACCGGCCATCCGGCCGATGCTTTCGAGGCTTTGCGCGACAGGTTCAAGCAGGGCGCGTAGCTTTTCGCTTTCTCCGAAGCCCAGTTCATTTTTGCTGAAGCCAAACCCGGTCTTTCGTTTGAAGTAGTCAGAGGCTTCTGCCACCAACCGTATACCTGGGAACAGGGCCGTCAGGGCAACATCCTTCACCGTTCCATCTGCCACCGAGCGGATCAAGTCGGCGAGGAACCTGCACACCTCGACAATCTTCTCGGCAAAGCTGGTCAGAATGCTCTGCAGCCTGGATTCGATCTCGCCGATGAACGCTTCAAGCTCGCCCGGGCAAACATGGGCAAGTGCGCCTTCGATGGCTTTGAGAAGCGCTTGAGGAATGCCGTCCCTGGATGCGGTTCTCAGCGATTTCAGTGCTGGGCGCATGACCACCCGTGCGGGGCCGACGCCAGGGAGTGGTGCGAGCGCAAACAGATTGATACCCAAGCCTACCCAGTTGAACGGGTCAGCCCGATAGGCATCGTCACCCTTGGCCAGTTCGATGATGTCGCCAATGGCATCTGTCGCGGCAAAGATGGACCCGGCGACAGGTAGCATCTCGCCTACGGAAATAACGGTCCTCCAGTTGACGGTGTCTCCCGTGAGATCCGTGAGCCATTCAGCCAGCATCTCGGTCCCGACTTTTACGTCTTCTTCATCGAAGGTCTCTCTAGGGGCAACCACCCCGCTGCACCTACCCATGTTGGTTTGTCCTTGCAGTGGGGAGCGGGAGCTCTTTCGACGGGGCGGCAGTAGTGAGCGGTGTCTTCAGGGCGGATTGGAAGAAACGCTTGGCATCGTGAGCGTCCATCTCGCCTGATTGGATGAGTTGGCTCACAGCTTCCTGCATCGCCGCTGCGGGGCTGAGGGGCGTGCTTTGATCGGAAGGCTGTTGCGCAAAGGCTGCCGCGGAAACGGCTTTGGTCTGATCACGGCCAAACCGGACTAGTACTGGCCCCGATGCGAGTCCGGATATCGCGGCAAACCCATTCTCGTCCAAGGTGCCTTTGACGATCTGGCCCAGTGCATCCTCCTCAACCTCGTACTTGGCACCCTTGAATGCATGGTTGTTCGCGTAGTGCTGGAACAGTTCCAGGTTGCCATTGCCCGCTTTGATGTCTTCGGGAAACGCCGATGCCTGGCTTTTCGAGCCCTTGTAGATGAAGTCAGTCGCATGCGCGGTGTACGGCCCAGCGGTGGCGTGCACGATGCCGCTCGCGTTGTAGGTGGTGCTGCTGCCCCCGGCCTGGATCACCAGTTCCTCTTTGGCACTGAGGGTGATGCGCTCTGCCGTGACGCTGACCTTGAGCTTGGCCAGCAGGTTGATGTTGTCCTTCAGCGCGCGCAGGTCGATGTCGCCGGAGGCGGCCACCAGGCGCCAGCCCATGCTCTGCACGAACTGCCGTACGCCCCGGCTGGCACTGATCAGCAGGCGCTTGCCGATGGCCAGGCTGGTGTGGCCGCCGCTGCTCAGACCCAGGTGTTCACCGCTGGCGATATGGGTGCAGCCGGGCGTGCTGGTGGCGATCCCGGCCGGGCTGGCGATCACCAGCTGCGGCTCGGCCAGCTCGGGAAAGCGGTTGGCCTGTGGGTTGCCCGCCGCGCCGCGGATGGCGTCATGCTGCGCGGCTAGCGCCTGGCTCACTTCGTCCTGGTCGCCGGCGTCCTGTGCCTGGTGCTCGCGGGCTTCGCTGGCGAAGCTGTGGTGATATTCCTGCGCGGTCTTCAGGCGCTCGGCGGTTTCCGCAAGGTCGGTGTGATGCCCGCTGGCACGCGGGCGCGCTTCGCTGGTCAGCAGCAGCCCGCCACCGGCACGCACCACGCCGTGGCTGTCGCTGCGCAGCTCGAAGCCCTGGCCGCGGGGCTGGCCGCCGCCGTGGCGCGGGTGGGTCAGGTAGCCCAGGTGCAGGGCGCAGTGGTCATGGTCGCTCATCAGCGCGGCGCTGATCTGCCCGGTGGTGTCGTCCAGGCGCAGCTCGTTGTGGCGCTGGCCGTGGTGCTCCTTGCTGCGGATCGGGCTCACGGCCTTGAACTCGGGCAGGCGATACGGCGTGCGGTTGACGACGTGGTAGCTGCGCCCGGTGATCATCGGTTGGTCGGGGTCGCCGTCGAGAAAACTCACCAGCACTTCCTGGCCGACCCTGGGGATCGCCAGCTGCCCCCAGGTGGCGCCGGCCCAGCCCTGGGTCACCCGCACCCAGCACGAGCTGGCGTCGTTGTCCTGGCCGAGGCGGTCCCAGGGGAACTGCACGCGTACCCGGCCATGTTCGTCGCAGTAGATTTCCTCGCCGGGTGGGCCGACCACCTTGGCCATCTGCGGGCCTTCGATCAGCGGCTTGGGCCGGGCCGGGGCGTGCCAGTCGACCTGGGCCGGCACCAGCGTGGCTGTGAGGGTATAGGTGGTGCCTTGCTCGGCCTCGGCGGCATCCTCCTCCAGCACGGTGAACTGGCGGCCGGTGTGCTTGAGGTGTATCGGCCGCCAGAGGATGTTCATGTCCTCGCGGGCATGGCCGGACATCTGGAAGGCAATGCCGGGTTGCAGGCGCGCATCGTCGCCTTCGACCTCGGCGACACGGGCATCGCTGAACAGGGCGTCGACGCGGACCTGGGTGAATGGCCTGCCGCGGGTGTCGTGCTTGTAGCGGCCCGGGTAGTCGTAGCGCTCGTAGTCGTTGCCCTGGTTGCCCGTGTCTGGCACACGCTGGGTCTGCTCGAGGTTGTAGCGCGGGTGGGTGAAGGTGTAGTCGCGCTGCACCTGGCAGCTGCTGCGCACCTGTTCGCTGTAGCTGAACTGCCTGAGGCACGGCTGGGCGGCCTGGCCGCCTTCATTGGCGACGAACAGCACCGGCTCGCCCTCGAGGCGACCGAAGCCGTTGACGCGGTCGACCTGGACCACGCGGTGGCCGCCGGGCTCGTGCTCGAAGATCGAGACCAGGCCTTCCTCGGCCGAGAGGCGCCAGAAGAAGTCCAGGTCCAGGTCGCCGGCCTGGACGCAGAATTCGCGGTGCGCGTGCGGGTGTGCCAGGCGCTGGGCAAGCGAGCCCCACTGGCGTGCCTTGAACAGGTCCTCGAGGATTTCCGGCACCGAGCGGTGCTGGAAGATGCGCCAGTCCGACTGCAGGCCGGCGCGGGCCAGTTGCGGTTCGATGATGGCGCGGTAGCGGGTACGGCGATGGCCGGTCTTGCCCTGTTCGAAGCGGCTGATCAGGCCATGGATGTGGCGCACCGGCTGTTCCTGCTGCCAGATGGTCAGGGCGGCGGGCTGGTCGAGCAGGGTGGCGAAGTCTGCGTCGGCCGAGGCGCTGACCAGCTCGATGTCCAGGCGATACAGCTCGCTGACGCCTTCGGTGAATTCGAAGGCGACCACGTCGAAGGCGATCGTCGCGTCGGCGGGGGTGCTGAAGGTGAAACGGATATCGTGCAAGTTGCTCATGCGTACTCCTGCTGATCATTCCTTCGGGCAGGTTTGTGGTGTCCAGTGCAGTTGTTGGATAGGTGCGGTAAGTGCACGAAGGACCGTAGCGAGGAATCCGTTCCGTGTCGCCGAAGTTGCTTCCTAAAGGGCTGTAGGAAGTTTCTCTATAAAGGCCGCTTATATGTTTCTGGATAAGACACCAATGCCCGAGCTCGGGCGTTAGTGCGCCTTCTTTTATTTGAAGACATGCACCAAGGCGGGCGACGATTCATTCACAGGAATAACTGGCCCTCGAGGCCAGTGCTTTCAAGGGTTTGAAAATTGGTGTCTGGCTTGGACTCGTCGGGGCTGCCTTGCAGCCCTTTCGCGGCACAAGGCCGCCTCTACAGGGATCGCGGTAACCTGTAGGAGCGGCCTTGTGCCGCGAAAAGGTCGCAAAGCGACCCCGGCAATTCCAAGCCGGACATCAATTTTCAATACCTCGAAAGTGCCCCGCCTCAAGGCGGCAACATCGCCTCCAGCGACGCCAGTACCTGCCGGGTAATGCCGTCGAGCGTGCTGGCCAGGTACAGGTAGATTGCGCAGCAGCACACCCCAACCACCACCCACGGCGTCCACCAAGGGCACCTGGCGCTTCATTCGGTAGTGGCGGGGCGCGACATTCGCCAGCGGGTCGGTCAAGGGTTCGCACGGGCGCGCCACCCCGCGCTGGGCAACGATCTGCTCATGCAGCCGCTTGAGCCACAGGTCCAGCTCGTCATCGCCCCGGGTCTGGTTGGCGTACTTGCCCTGGTAACCCAGGGCCAGGCACCAGAACAGGAAGACAAACAGGTCGTGGCGCCCTTCGGGTGCTTCCAGCAGCCGTTCGAGGACGTTGAAGAAGCGCTCGCCGCCCCCGGTTTCCTGATGGATGGCGCCGAGCAATGACTGCGCCTTCCACGGCGAGTCGACGCCCCAGGGCGTGGCCATCACCGCCTCATCGACGACGCAGCACAGACAGTAGGAAAACACCACGGGATCACGGGCATCGTGGTGCTCGAGCCGACGCACCTGCTCGACCATCGTGTGGATCTGGTTCTTCACATAGGCGTAGAGCTGCTCGACGTGGTCGTAGCGCTCGGTGCCTTCCAGGCGAACGACCAGGCCAAGCAGGGGCGAGGCAATGTCGAGAAGCGGGTTGTTGGTGTTCGAGCAGGTGTCGAAACCCAGTTCGTCGACCGGGGGGAACAGTTCGCTGATCGGGGGAGACTCACGAACCGTTCGATTGTCCTTGTCATAGGACGTATGTGCGTTGACAGCCATACACGGACCTCCTGGTCACATCACCGGCTGCCGCCCGGTACGGGCGGGCCACAGCTGGCGGTTGTTGTTGCTGGCATTGGTGATCTGCAGCTGATGGAATGCATTGCCGCTGGCATACAACGCCATGAAGTGGGACAGCACATTGCCGAACAGCTGCAGCTCGCCCTCGCAGTCGAACCCTGCGGGGTCGATGTGCAGGGTGGTGCGCATGCCGCGCACGGGACGGCCCTTGATCAGCCAGTCACAGGGTTCGTTGGCTACCTGGCGGATGGCCTCCAGGCGCCTGGCGGTCCGGCGTTGCTGCTGCAGGTCATGCGGGGCGACAAGGTCGTAGGCGCGTAGCACCGAGGCAAGGGCGGCCGGGGAGGACAGCGACAGGTTGTTCAGGGCCAGGTTGGAGATCAGCGCCCAGTGCTGTTCGCCATGCCCGGCGCTTTGCAGCAATGGCGGGTAGCTGCGGGTGGGGCGGGTCAGGTTGCGATAGGTGACGAACGATGGGGTGTCCTGGGTCATGGCGTCGATCTGGCCAACGTCCAGTTGCCGGGCCAGGGCACCGTTGCTGCAGGTCAGGTCGATGCTCAGGGCTTCCAGCTGGCCGAGGTAGGGCGAGAGGTCGTGATGCACCAGGCGGATCTGGTGGCGCACCTGGTCGCTGATCGGATCCTGCTCGATATCCACCTTGAAGTAGCGGGGAGGGTCCTGTTCCGCCAGCGGAAATCTGGGCTCCAGGGATTCGTAAGGCTTGAAGTGCCTGCGCGGGGTCCTGGCGTTCTGCTGTCGGCTGCTGACCCGATCGACGCTGAAAATCTCCGGGTCGGGGCCGTTGCGACGGCTCACCCGCAGCGGCTCACAGATTTCCTCGCCGTTCAGGACGATGGGGTCGCCCGGGGTGCTGAACAGGTTGATGGCGGGGACGCAGTTGAGCAGGATCGACGTTCGGTCGATCCGCAGGTCGGCGGGGAAGGGGGCGTCGAAGCGCAGCTCCAGCTGGAGGTGTTGCGCCGGCTCATCGGGCCAATGGCCTGCCAGGCCGTCGATGCGAAAGCCAAGGAAGCGCTCGGGGAACAGGAAGTACTCCTGCAGGATGCGGTAGCCGTCCAGCTGCTCGCCCGGGCTGGGCAACAGCGACTCCTTCGGCTCGAAACCCACGAAGGCCACCGTCGGCGGCAGGGCAAGGCGCTGCTGGTTGACATGCAGGTAGAGCTTGTCGAGGTGCCGCGCCAGCCACAGGTACAAGCTCAACGCATGGCGCGTGTCGTCGGCCAGGTGAAAGCACAGGTGCTCGCAGCGCATGCGCCGCAGCGGCTGCTCGGACAACGCCTCCAGGTCGATGCGCAGCACCGGCGTATCGGTGCCGCGCTGTGCCGTGATGGCGCTGATCCGCAGCGGTGCCAAGGCCAGCTCCGAGCAGGTGCGGAATTCGCAGCTCACGCCTTCGACCGGCCGGGAGAACACCGACGTGCCCCTGGCCAGCACCTGGGTCTCGCTCAAGGCGTGTTCGATGGGCTGGAACTGCATCAGCGTGAGGCTGGGCAAGGGCCGCAGGACATTGGGGTAGACCCGCTGCAGCAGCGGATGGGTGATCTCGGGCAGGTGGTCCTCGACCTTCATCGCCTGCCGTGCGGTCAGGAATGCGAAGCCTTCCATCAGGTGCTCGACATCCGCCGCCGAGCTGTTGGCACCGAGGAACGGGGCCAGCCGTGGCTCGTCCTCGACGAAATCGTCGCCCAGCTCGCGGAGGGTTGCCTTCTCGTGCATGAACCAGTCTTTAAACTTCATGTTTATTGTTTTGAGGCTCTATCTGGAGGTTTGTTTAAAAAGTTGAGTGGTTGTGAATTAAGTTTGTAGGAGGTTTCCGATAGTTGCTGTTCTGCAAGCGCGCGGTGAAAATGACTGTGCATATTTTCTATTGCAAGTAAGTGCGACATGTCTGCATAAAAAATGTTAGCTGGTGTTTCTCGGTTAATTTGATTGAACTGTATTTTTAAGTGCTGTTACTGTCTTTGCGCTCATGCGCCGCAATGGCGTTGGAACTCATCAGGATGCAGTGGGTAGGGTTTGCCGCCATGAAGGTTGAAAAGGACAGTCTGCTTCGGGGTTTATCGTTATTGCAGCGCCACGCCGCGCCTGTGCTCGTCATGACGCTGATGCTCGGCGTGGCCGCCGCGCTGGTCTGGTTATGGTGGTGGGGGCCGACGTGGCGTTGGCACGATCGTCAGCCCCTGGCCGAGCTGTCGCTGCGTGTCGCGCTGGCCCTGGCGCTGGTGTTGTTGCCGTTGCTGGCCTGGAGCGTGCTGGTGCACCGCCGCAACCGCCAGATCGTCCGCGAACGCCAGCGCCAGGCACGTGAAGAAGTGGATCCCTGCCTGGTACATCTTCAGGCCCAGCAGCGTTTGCTCGACGCCAGCCTGGCCCGGTTGCGTGACTGCCAGGGCGGACGGGGCCATCTGTACGATGTGCCGTGGTACCTCATGCTCGGTGACGAGAACGCCGGCAAGTCAAGCTTCGTCAGCCGCGGCGATCAGCGCTTCGCATTGACCCGCACCGAGCGCAGCGCGGCTCGGCGATCCGCCAGCGACCCTGACCTGGCCTTCGCCATCGACTGGTGGGTCGGCGACGAGGCCGTGCTGATCGATCCTCCCGGGGTGTTCATCAGCCAGCCTGAGCGGCCCGTGCCGGTCGAACCCATGGCCGGTGATGCCGAGTCGGACGGGGAAGACGGGCAGACAGCAGTCGGGTCTGGCGAACCGCCGGGCTTGCCGATGGACCTCGAGCGACGCCTGTGGCGCCACATGATCGGCTGGCTGGCGCGCAATCGCAGCCGGCGCCCGCTCAATGGCGTGGTGCTGGTGGTGGACATGGTCAGGCTGTTTACCGGTACGCCCGGGCAGCGGCGCGACCAGGCGTTCGTGCTCAGGGCTCGCCTGACGGAGCTGGGGGCCGAGCTGGGCACACGCCTGCCGCTTTACGTGGTGCTGAGCAAGTTCGACCTGCTGGAGGGGTTCGACGCATTGTTCGCCAGGATGGCGGCCCAGCAACGCGAGCAGGCTCAGGGCTTCACCTTCAGCCTTGATTCGGTGCGCGATTTCGATGCCTGGCTGGAGGAACTGAGCCAGGCCTACCTGGCCTTCCTCGCCCGCCTCGGCGAGCGCCTGATGGAGGCCGCAGTCGATGAGCCCCGTGCCGGGCGCAAGCGTGCCTACGCGCTGCTCCGCGAGTTGAGCGGTGCGCAGCACATCCTGCGGGACTTTCTCGGCGATGTGCTGGGCAGTGACCGTTACACCACGCCGGCCCTGGTGCGGGGGGTGTATTTTTCCTCGGTCTACCAGCGCGGTGAAGTGCGCAATCTGCTGGCAGACGCTTCGGCCCGTGCTTTCGCCTTCGCCCCGCCGGCCCTGTCGAGCAGGCCGCAGGGCGCTGGCGTGGCGTACTTCGCGCAGCAGCTGCTGCAGCGCGTGGTGTACCCCGAGGCGGGGCTGGCGGGCGACAACCAGAAAGTTACCCAGCACAAGGCCCGCCTGTTGAAGGGCGGCGCCGTGGCGGCGGGCTGCCTTGGGCTGGCCGTGAGCAGTGGCTGGGTCTACTTCCATGGCGTCAACCGTGACAAGGCTGAGCATGTCCTGGCCAAGAGCCGGGCGTTCAGCAACACCCACGCGGATGCCAAGGACGATCCGACCGGGCGCAGCCTGCTGCTGCCACTGGATGAGATTCGCGATGCGGTGAGCCTGTATGGCGATTATCGCTCGGGCTGGACGATGCTCACCGACATGGGCCTGTACCAGGGCAAGGCGATCGGCCCGCAGGTGGACCAGGCCTACCTGAATGCCCTGTCCCTGCGTTTCCTGCCGGCGATCGCCGGGGGCGTGGCCGCGGCCATCCAGCAGGCCGTGCCCGGCAGCGACGAGCAACTGGCGGCATTGCGCGTCTACCGCATGATCGAGGAGCGCGGCCAGCGTCGGCCGGCGCTGGTCGAGCAGTGGATGGCGCGGGCGTGGCAAAAGGCGTATCCGGGGCAAGGGCAACTGCAGGCAGCGCTGATGGGCCATCTCAAGTACGCCCTGGCCTATGCCGATGTCGAGCTGCCTGCGTATCGCCAGGTCGTCGGCGAGGCGCAGCAGCAGTTGCGCAAGTTGCCGCTGGCCCAGCGGGTCTACATCGCCCTCAAGCAGCAGGCGCGGGATCAACTGCACGGCGAGCTGGACCTGCGCAACGAAATCGGCCCGGCATTCGACATCGTCTATGTGCCCTTGGCCGGCCGTGACCACCAGGCAGCGGTGGATGCCAACCTGGCGCTGGCGCCCTTGCTGACGGCGCGTGGCTATCGCGACTACTTCGACCAGCACAGCGAGCAGTTGGCCGACCTGGCCTTGATCGACCAGTGGGTGCTGGGTGAGCGGCAGGCGGCGGACTATTCGCAGGTTGATCGCCAGGCCCTGACGGAGCGCCTGCGGGCCTTGTACAGCGCCGACTACATCGACAGCTGGCGACGCGTGCTGAACCGCTTTTCGGTGACCCAGTTCAATGACCTTGCCCATGCCCTGAGCGTGCTGGAGCAGGTCACAGGGCCTGCCGCGCCACTGCGCAGGCTGCTGGAAACGGTGCGCGGCAATACCCAGATCTACCCGCCGGCAGCGGGCGGCAGTGAAGAGGCCTTGGCGGACCGGCAGGCCCGCATCCAGGCCATGGGCATCGCCCGAGCCTTTGCCGGCCTGTCCGGCCTGCTCGATGTGCAGGGCGACAAGCCGTCGTATTACGATGAAACGTTGCAGGCCATCGGCGCCGTGTACGACTACGCCAAGGCGGTGCAGGACCACCCCAACCGCGGCAAGGCCGCCCTGGCGGTGGCCTTGAGCCGTTTCTCGGAGCAGGACCCGGACCCCATTCGCAACCTGCAACGCATTGCCGGCGGCCTGCCGGAGCCGCTCAACCGGCATGTTCGCCAGTTGGCGGAGCAGACCTCCCAGGTGCTGATGGTCATGGCCCTGCGTGAACTGGAGCGGCGCTGGGACGCGCAGGTGTACAGCATCTATCGCGAGCGCCTGGCATGGCGCTATCCGTTCGACCCTGCCGGGCCGGATGTCTCGCTCAAGGACTTTGTCGCGTTCCTTGGCCCGCAGGGCCAGCTCAAGCGCTTCGAGGAGCAGTACCTCACGCTGTTCCTGAAAGACAACCTCGATGCCTTGTACTCAAGTACCGATGAGCGTTCCCTGGTGCGTCCCGAGGTCCTGGCCCAGCTCAAGCAGGCAGAAACAATCCGCGATGCGTTCTTCGACCATCGCGGGGAATTGAACGTGGGCTTCGCCCTGGAAGCGCTGGCGGTCAGCCGTGGCGTGCAGGGCAGCGTCTTTGACCTGGATGGGCAACTGCATGGGCTTGCAGGGGTGAGCAGGGCCCCCATGGGCATGACCTGGCCCGGCCCTGCCGGGGAGAACGGGTCGAGCCGCGTCACCCTGCAGCGCGGAACAGGCACCAGCCTCAGCCTGGGGTACCAGGGGCCGTGGTCGTTCTACCGCCTGCTCAGCCGCGCAAGTCTCAATGCCCGGACCCGCACCAGCGTGGACCTGAACTTCCACATCGCCGGTGAGGTGGTGCGCTACCGATTCCACGCCAGGGATGCCAACAACCCCTTCACGCGGCCACTGTTCGCCGGGTTCGCACTGCCGCAGCGGCTGTTGCGTGACGCTCCAGGTAGCGAAGTGGTGCAACAGTAGAGGCGCTGCCGCTGCATAGGAGTAGGGGATCGCGCAGGGAGCAGAGTTCTAGCGTGGGAGCGGGCTAGCCCCGCGATCACCGGCGTAGCTGGTGCCAAACGCCGCATCGCGGGGCAAGCCCGCTCCCACGCTGCCCCGGTCAAATCAAAGAATTGTGCTTTGCTCCATAAGAGTACATTTGTACTCATGCGCGTACCCTGATGCGCACGGGTGGCGGTGTGGCGTCATGTCGATCGGCGATGAAGCTGGTCCAGCCCAGGTGGGTACCGTGCTCGGACCTCAGGCTGAAGGGCGGCGCTTCTTCGGCGCGCATGCGCAGTTCCAGGTCGTAGGCACCGGCATCCCGAAGCAGGAAGTCGACCAGGCTGCCCAGCTTGGCAAAGTCATCACCGCTGGGCAGGAAGTCGCGAAAGCGCTTCTGGTCCAGGCCGCCGATCACGATGGTGAACTTGCTGCTGCGCGATTGGGTGCTGGAACCGAGCAGGAAGTCTTCGCCGAGCTGACAGTTGCGCGCGCCCAGGCTGTTGCGTTGATTCGGCGCAATCGGCACGGTGCGCTTTTCGAACTCACGGATGGCGACTTCCTTGAGGTCGAAGCAGTGCGCGATCATGCCGGCCACCATGCTCGGCGAGCGGTTGTGGCTGGCGACGATGCCCACGAAACTGAGCAAGCGGCTCCAGGGCAGCGGCGTGGCGCCGCGCAGTTGCGCGTCGTCCAGGCCGATCAGGGCAAACAGATAGCGCGAGAAGCGGTCCCGGGCGCCTGGCTGAAAGCGTCGGTAGTAGCGGTACTTGCGCCAGCCCTGGTGCAACAGGGTATGCAGGCGATGATTGAAGAAGTCGAAGAACGCCGGACGCAGGCCGATGTCCTGGACGTATTCGTAGGCGACCTGTTCGAGGTAGTAGCTGGGCAGCGGCGAATCCGTGCCGTGCAGGCCCAGGAAGTTGGCCTGGATGCGGTAACGATCTTGCGCGAGACGCTCTGCACGCTGCACATCGGCGGCGGGGAAGGCCAGGCTGGGAGAGACCTGCAGTCGCAGGCGCCGGCGTGCCTCGGGTGAGAGGGGGCGCTTTTCCAGGTCATCGCCGTGCAGGCGATGGAGTGCTTCGAGCAGCTCGAAGTAGGCATACCCGTGGGCGCTGTTCAGTACGATATCGGCCAGGTCACCTTGCAGCGGCTGAGGTTTTTTTTCCATGTGAAGCTCACTGTGGTCTGCTCATCCATGAAGCGGCGAATTGAGTGCAGTGGGTTTAGCCATTGGGGTCGCTAAGCGACCCTTCGCGGGTAAACCCGCTCCCACAAGTCCAGCGCTCGATTCAGCGTTTGCGCGATCCTGTGGGAGCGGGTTTACCCGCGAAGGGCTGCAAAGCAGCCCCAACAAGTGCGATGAAGCGCTAACTGACTGGCATTAGGCGTCGGCGTTCTTATTCTAGGGTGAAGCGGGCGGAGACCTATCAGCAGGAAAGGTCTTGATTTCATGTAGGATTTTTCGCAGCGCAGGGCTTCACCCCAACGTTCAGTGGAACGACCAGCCGCAGCGAAGCATCCAAACCCAGGCCAACCCGCCAGAGGATCCCCGATGCCTGCCCCGATCGAAGACTACGCCCTCATCGGCAACTGCCGCAGCGCCGCCCTGGTCAACCGCGACGGCGCCCTCGACTGGCTGTGCCTGCCGCGCTTCGACGCCCCCGCGGTGTTCGCCGCCTTGCTGGGCAGCGAGGAAAACGGCCGCTGGCGCATCGCCCCCAGCGACCCCGTCGAGCACAGCACTCGCCGCTACCTCGACGACACCCTGGTACTGGAAACCACCTGGACCACCGCCAGTGGCCGCGCCCGGGTGCTCGACTGCATGCCCCTGGGCGAGCGCAACGCCGTGCTGCGCATCGTCGAGGGCCTGGCCGGCGAGACGGCCTTCGAGATGGATCTGGTGCTGCGCTTCGACTACGGCCGCAGCGTGCCCTGGGTGGAAAAGATCGATCCGCTGACCCTGAGCGCCGTCGCCGGTCCTGATCGGCTGATCCTGCGCAGCAGCACCGAAACCCATGGCCGCGACCACCACAGCGTCGCCCGTTTTCGCGTGTGCGCAGGGCAGCGCCAGGTGTTCAGCCTCTGCCACCAGGCCTCGCACCTGCCCGTGCAGCCTGATTGCGATATCGACCACGACTTCGAACAGACTCTCGAGCAGTGGCGGGCCTTCGCCGCCCGCTGCCCTGATGTCGGGCTCTACACCGACCGGGTGCGTCGTTCGCTGTTGACCCTCAAGGCCATGACCTACGCGCCTACCGGCGGCATGGTCGCCGCCGTCACCACGTCGCTGCCCGAGCGTGTCGGCGGCGAGCGCAACTGGGACTACCGCTACTGCTGGCTGCGCGATGCCACCATGACCCTGCTGGCGCTGATGAACCTGGGTTATTTCGACGAGGCCCAGGCCTGGCGTGAATGGCTGCTGCGCTCGGTGGCCGGCAATCCCGAGCAGATGCAGATCATGTACGGCCTGGCGGGGGAACGTGACCTGCCCGAATTTACCTTGCCCTGGCTACCGGGTTACGAGGGCTCGCAGCCGGTGCGGGTCGGCAATGCCGCCGCCGGCCAGTTGCAGTTGGATATCTACGGCGAACTGGCCGACGCCATGACCCAGGCGATCAAGGGCGGCCTGCCGCGCCACCCGCGCGGCGCGGCCATCGCCCGTGCGATCCTGCCGTACCTGGAAGGCATCTGGCGCGAGCCGGACGAGGGGCTGTGGGAGGTGCGGGGCGGTCGCCAGCATTTCGTGCACTCCAAGGTCATGGCCTGGGTCGCCTTCGACCGGGCGGCGGGCCTGGCCGACACCACTGAGGAAGGGCGTGAGCGCAGCCGGCATTACCGCCAGGTGGCGGACCAGATCCGTGACGAGGTCTGCCGGTGCGGGCTGGACGCCGGCGGCCGGCACTTCGTCCAGGCCTACGGCTCGACAGAGCTGGACGCCAGCCTGCTGCAGATCGCCCTGACCGGCTTTCTACCGGCCGACGATCCACGCTTTCTGCGCACCCTGGAACAGATCGAAAGGCGCCTGCTGCGCAACGGCCTGCTGCTGCGCTACGACAGCGACAATTGCAGCGACGGCCTGACGCCGGGGGAGGGGACGTTCCTGGTGTGTTCGTTCTGGCTGGCGGATGTGTATGTGCTGCTGGGGCGGCAGGACGAGGCGCAGGTGCTGTATGAGCGACTGACGGGCTTGTGCAATGACGTGGGGCTGCTGGCGGAACAGTACGACCCTGCGGGGAAGCGCATGCTGGGGAATTTCCCGCAGGCGTTCAGCCATATCGGGATCATCAATACGGCGTTGAACCTGCACCGGGCGCAGTGTCCGGTGCGGGATCGGGCGAAGGGCGGTGACTGAGCCTGCGACTTCTGACGCTGGGCAATCAGTTTTTCCTCATTGCTTGTAGTCCATTTCCGAATCATCCTTTTACCGCCTTTCAGCCATTGCTACGGCTCTCCCCATAACCTAGGCTCCCCCGGTCGCTGCCAATTCAGCGATCGGGTCTGCAAACCCGAGCCAAAGAAGAAGGACGCCGTTGCCAGGCCCCAGGTGCACTCCACTGCAAAGGAAGGATGGCGGCGTATCCTTACCGCAGGAGAAGTCGAAATGTTGAAGATCGTCCCCGATCCACCGCCATCCAATCCTTCCCCTCATCACCTTGAAGACACCCTGATCCAGGCAGCGGAATACGTGCGCTGCGCCCTGATCGTGGCCCATCAGTCGGTGCTGGCCTCACATCCGCATTCGCTCGGTGCAACGCTGGCGCTGACGGCGGTGCACGAGATGGAAACCGTGCGCGCGTTGCTGGACTCCGCGTTGGCGCAGGTGCAGGTGCCAGTGCCTGCGCAGGTGCAGACGCACCATTGAGTTTGTGCATCCTGCGTGGGATGCAGTGGTTGAAGTGGGCATGTCTGGCGATGATTGACGTTGGCTGCGTGGGTGGCCGTGTTGGCGCTATCGCGGGGCAAGTCCGCCCTCATGGAACAAACAGTAACTTATTGATTTTTCTAGGCCCTGTGGGAGCGGCCTTGCGTCGCGAAAGGGCCGCAGAGCGGCCCCGGCGATCTTTGCATCAACACTGAGAACCTGGGGCTGCTACGCAAGGCCGCTCCCACAGGGGGACAGTTCCCTGCGCGACAGCGCAGCCCGACGGACTGGGATCTCGTACAGGTGCTGTGCAGTGTCTGAGACAGGATTTCCAGCCAAGCAAAGACCCTGTAGGAGCGGGCTTGTCCCGCGATACTGGCGCAGCCGGTGCCATCCGTATGGAGCATGCCCGCTCAGGCCCCACCGAGGCGAATCGACGTGGCAGCTATGGCATGATGCCCGGCCGCGCACGCGATAGACGCCTGCCATGAAAGGAATACTCAGATGCCCTCGACCCCACCCAACGGCCTGCCGGTCTATCGCCTGATCACCGGCAAGGACGACGCCAGTTTCTGCCAGCGTATTTCCGAGAGCCTGGCTTTGGGCTATCAGCTTTATGGTTCGCCCAGTGTGACCTTCGATAGCAGCAAGGGATATGTAGTGGCTGCCCAGGCGGTGCTGTGGCCGGTAGGCAGGGACTGAGACGGATGGATGCCGCAATCCGCCTGCGGCGGGCCATGCTCTATGACATGGACCGAGTAAGGGCCGCCAGGTGTCCGACGCAAGCCTTGCAGCGCCTGTGAGATCGAGCGCCGCCCGCGCGGCGCATCGCGACGCAAGGCCGCTCCTACATCTGTTTCGGGCCAGTCAATCCTGTGCCATTACCTGGGCCGCCTTGTTGGCACGACGCGGTTTCAGTGTGGGCATCGTTGCCGTCCCACCTGTCTCAAGGCATGCGCCAAGGCGGGCAACCATGGCCTGACAGGTTCGGCACGTTGCAACAAATAATGAAATGGCTACCCCCGCCCCACCCTGTGTCAGCCCTCTAAGCTTTCACAGGGTGCCTATCGGAGTGCAACGCCATGAACACTGTCGCCATCATCGCCATCGACCTGGGAAAGTTGAGCTTCCATGTACACGCTCAGGATGATCGGGGTCATGAGCTCTATCACCGCAGGTTCAACCGTGAGTCACTCATTCGCCACCTTGCCAATCTTGCGCCCTGTACGGTGGCGATGGAGGCCTGTGGTGGCTCTCATTTCATGGCGCGAGAGGTGACGAGACAGGGTCATACGCCCAAACTTATTCCCGCACAGTTCGTTCGCCCCTACGTGAAAAGCAACAAGAATGACTTTGCCGATGCTGCCGCTATCGGTGAGGCGGCAACCCGCGATCAGATGCGCTTCGTGCCTCCCAAAACCGAGGCCCAGCAGGCGCTGGCGATGCTCAATTCACTGCGCGACAGCTTCATCAGAGACCGTACTGCCACCATGAACCGCATCCACGCTTATTTGCTCGAGGTGGGGGTCAGTTTGGCACCCACCTTCAAGGCGGTCCGGGAGCTCCCCATTCTGCTGGACGACAGTACCTTCTCACCGTTGATCAAGAAGCTGTTGCTGGACCTACATGCCCACTTCCGCTATCTCGATGATCGGATCAAGGCTCTGGACAAGGAAGTGCATAGCCAGGCCGTTAGCGATGATCTTGCTTCCCGTTTGATGTCGATACCTTGTATTGGCCCGATCACCGCTACCGCCCTGGCTGCGGAATTGGGTGATGGTAAGCAGTTCCGCTGTGGGCGAAATTATTCAGCCTCCATAGGCCTGGTTCCCAGGCAGCACACGACAGGCGGCAAACCTTGCCTGGGGCGAATCAGCAAGCGGGGCGACGGCAATCAGCGACGACTGCTGATCCAGTGCGCGAGGGTCTATCTGATTGGGCTGGAGCGCAAAACCGGCAAGCTGGCGGACTGGGTACGTGGCTTGCTACGTGTTCACCACCCCAACCTGGTGGTGTGCGCTATCGCCAACAAACTGGCCCGAATCGCCTGGGCCATCACGGCACACCACAGCGAATTTGATGCAGGGTCAAGCGCCATGAACGCTTGACCCTGCAGACACACGAGTAACAACCCACCTGGTTTTGCGATGCTGCACACAGATGACGTGAACGGTATACCGGCCTGGCGATCAACCTGAGCTCCTACTCGGCTTCAGAAGCCGAACAAATATCTAGGCTCGTCGGGCGCGATTTTCATCGAGGCGCGGGACCAACCTCCCACACGACGCCGTATAGATTGACGCAAACCAAACTCACGCACATCTCAGTACAGTATTGCAGAAATGGGGGTAACCATAGATGTAGGAGCGGCCTTGCGTCGCGATGCGCCGCGCGGGCGGCGCTCGATCTGATAGGCACTGCAAGGCTTACGGCGGACACCAGACAGCCTGAAGCCCCCGCAACGAGCAGCTACGCTTGCGTGCTATAGGTCACGCAAGGCCAGGGAGCTGCCTGATGAAATGCCTGTACTACCTGCTGTTGTCGCTGTTGTCGCTGATCCCCGCCGCCATGGCCGACGACGCCGATGGCACAGCACCTGTCGCGGCGCAGTTGACGGTGGCCAACCGCACGGTCTTCACCTTCCACGCTAGTGTGCTCGGCGAACCCCCGACAGTGCGTGCGCAGCGCGCCCGGGCGGTGGTCGACGAGGCCCTGCGCGGTGCCGAGGGGCTGCAGGTGCGGGTCGATCCGATGATGGACAGCCAACTGGTCCTGATCGGTGACCGGCGCGCCTTCATCGTCGCCCCGCAGGACCTGCCGGGCGGCTCGGGCGATACCCGGGCGGCCGCCGAGCAGGCCGCCATGGTGTTGCGCCAGGTGGTGGACGAAACCGGCGAGGCGCGCAGCCTGCATTTCCTGTTCGTGGCCCTGGGCTACTCGCTGCTGGCCACGCTGATCTACCTCGCGCTGCTCAAGGCCACTCATGTTGCCCGGCGCAAGCTCACTGGCCTCTTGCCCAGGCTGATGCGCAACCGGGCCTACCAGCTCAAGGTGGGGCAACTGCCGTTGTTCGACATGCAGTACGTCTATGCCCTGGTCGACCGCTTGCTGCGCCTGTTCTACTGGCTGCTGGTGGCGCTGTTCAGCTACCAGTGGCTGAGCTTCGTGCTGTCGCGCTTCCCCTACACCCGCCCCTGGGGCGAGAGCCTCAACCTGCACCTGCTCGACCTGCTGCGCTACCTGCTCGACGGGATCGTCCATGCCATCCCGGGCATCGCCGTGGCGATCACCATCTTCTTCATCGCCCGTGGCATCAGCAGCTTCAGTCGCCGCCTGCTGGAGCGCCTGGCGCGCCCCGGCAGCGTGCCCTGGCTGACCGGCGAGACCCTGCAACCGACCACGCGCCTGACCTCCCTGGCCATCTGGCTGTTCGCCCTGGTGATGGCCTACCCGTACCTGCCGGGTTCGGGCACCGATGCGTTCAAGGGCTTGTCGGTGCTGCTGGGCCTGATGATTTCCCTGGGCGCCTCCAGCGTGGTCGGCCAAGCGGCGGCGGGGCTGATCCTCACCTATTCGCGCACGCTCAAGGCCGGTGAGTACGTGCGGGTCGGCGAGCACGAGGGGACGGTGACCGAGGTGGGGATGTTCAACACCACCATCCGCACCGGGCTGGGCGAAGTGCTGACCTTGCCCAACTCGATGATCACAGGTTCCGTGACCCGCAACTATTCAAGGGCGGTACAGGGGGCGGGCTATATCGTCGATACCGTGGTCACCATTGGTTACGACACGCCCTGGCGCCAGGTGGAGGCGATGCTGACCGAGGCGGCACGGCGCACCGACGGCATCCTCGCCAGTCCCAGGCCGCAGGTGTTCCAGACCGGGCTGTCGGACTTCTACCCGGAATACCGTCTGGTCGCCCAGGCGGTGCCGAGCGAGCCCAGGCCGCGGGCGGAGCTGCTGAGCCTGCTGCACGCCAATATCCAGGATGTGTTCAACGAATACGGCGTGCAGATCATGTCGCCGCATTACCTGGGCGACCCGGCACAGGAGAAACGGGTGCCGCCCGAGCGCTGGTACAGCGCGCCAGCGCAGGCGCCGGATGTCACGAAGTCCGATATGCCTGGTTGATCCCAGAGACCGGGCGTGCGCATGAGTTGCCTGTCGGCGCAGAGTGGTTAGTGGCTTTTTGATTCTATGCTTGGAAGAGTCTGTCAGTCCGCATGAACAGGGAGGTGTCAAGATGAGAGTGGATCTACTGGCTGTGATGCTCGTGCTCAGCTCAGGTGCTATCGCCCAGGATTGGGGCAAGTTTTCCAGCCCCCTCAATGTCGAGTTAATGAAGACCAATCGAGATATTCGCTTGCTTCAGGACTTCACCTATACCGGGCCCAGGCCGGGGAAACTGTTCTGGCTGGCGCCCAAAGACACGGTATCCGATGGCGCTTCGATACCGAAAGTAGCCTGGGGCGTGGTTGGGGGGCCGCTGGATGGCCAGTATCGGCAGGCGGCCATCATCCACGATGTGGCGTGCGTGAAGCGAACGAGGAGCTGGCAGGATACCCATAGGGCTTTTTATACGGGCATGAGAGCCGCTGGAATCGGCGAGACTCAAGCCAAGGTCATGTATGGCGCGGTGTATCACTTCGGACCGCGCTGGGCGGAGCCGGAGTTCGTCAAGATCCCCAGGATACGAAAGGCAACCTTCGATACTGAGTTCGCGCAATTCAAAGCGGCGCTGCCGCCCGGAAAGGAGGCCGAATTGATAAGTGACGGTCGAGTGATATCCAGAACCGTATCGGATGGACTGTTCACAAGTGAGTCGATAGACGAGGTCGTAGGCGCAGTGGTCGAAGTGCGCGAGGTACAACCGCCAGCCACACAGGCGGCCTTCGACAAGATGCGCAGTGAGATCGAGCGGAGCAACCCCAGCCTGGATGAGATC
Source organism: Pseudomonas sp. TE31087 (assembly GCF_057284075.1). NCBI lineage: Bacteria > Pseudomonadati > Pseudomonadota > Gammaproteobacteria > Pseudomonadales > Pseudomonadaceae > Pseudomonas > Pseudomonas sp. TE31087. Next base: position 2,168,761 of record NZ_JBXVNN010000001.1, on the reverse strand, counting down.
GAGAAGCTACCCGTCTCGAACCTGTAGCGCGGTCAAACATCATTTTCGCGGGCAAGCCCACTGCCACAGGTATTGCGCGAACCGCTGTGGCAGCGGGCTTGCCCGCGAAGGGCTGCAAAGCGGCCCCGATAAACGACAAACCTTTCTCAAGTGAAGCGCGCAAGGCCGCTCATCCGGGCCAATTCAAAGGCGCGCCCCGCAGTGGTCAGGCCACCGCCTCGCGACCAGCACTTGCCGCCTTGGTGTGCCAAAGGGTCGGCACCATGAACGCGATCGCCAGCACGCACGCGCTCACCAGCAGCACGAAGCCGCCGTCCCAGCCGAAGTGGTCGACGGTGTAGCCCATCGCCGCGCTGGCCGCGACCGAGCCGCCCAGGTAGCCGAACAGGCCGGTGAAGCCGGCCGCGGTGCCGGCGGCTTTCTTCGGCGCCAGCTCCAGCGCCTGCAGGCCGATCAGCATCACCGGTCCGTAGATCAGGAAACCGATGGAGAACAGCGCGATCATGTCGACGGTCGGGTTGCCCGGTGGGTTGAGCCAGTACACCAGGGTGGCGACGGTCACCAGGGCCATGAACACGATGCCGGTCAGGCCGCGGTTGCCGCGGAAGATCTTGTCGGACATCCAGCCGCACAGCAGGGTGCCGGGGATGCCGGCCCACTCGTAGAAGAAGTACGCCCACGAGGTGGTGTCGACGCTGAAGTGCTTGGCTTCCTTCAGGTAGGTCGGCGCCCAGTCGAGCACGCCGTAGCGCAGCAGGTAGACGAACACGTTGGCCAGGGCGATGTACCACAGCAGTTTGTTGCGCAGCACGTACTCGACGAAGATCTGCTTGGCGCTGAACTCCTGCTCGTGGCTTTCGTCGTAGCCTTCCGGGTAGTCGTTCTTGTACTGCTCGACCGGCGGCAGGCCGACCGACTGCGGGGTGTCACGCATGGTGGCGAAGGCGAACACGGCCACCAGCACCGCCACGGCGGCGGGCACGTAGAAGGCGGCGTGCCAGTCGTTGGTCCAGCCCAGGCCCAGCAGGAACAGCGGGCCGATCAGGCCGCCGCCGACGTTGTGGGCGACGTTCCACACCGAGACCACGCCACCGCGCTCTTTCTGCGACCACCAGTGCACCATGGTCCGCCCGCTCGGCGGCCAGCCCATGCCCTGGGCCCAGCCGTTGATGAACAGCAGCACGAACATGATCGTCACGCTGGACGTGGCCCAATGCGCGAAACCGAAAATGAACATCACCCCGGCCGAGATCAGCAAGCCGAAGGGCAGGAAGTAGCGCGGGTTGGAGCGGTCCGAGACCAGGCCCATGAGGAACTTGGACAGGCCGTAGGCGATGGCGATGGCGGAAATCGCCACGCCCAGCTGGCCACGGGTGTAGCCCTCTTCCTCGATCAGGTAGGGCATGGCCAGGGAGAAGTTCTTGCGCAGCAGGTAGTAGCCGGCATAGCCGAAAAAGATCCCGGCGAAGATTTGCCAGCGCAGGCGACGATAGGTGCTGTCGACGCGCTCGTCGGGCAGCGGCGCCTGGTGCGCGGCAGGGCGGAAGAAGGCAAACATGTGAAGCTCCCAACTTGTTATAGGTATGCGAAAACGAATTTTACATTTTCGTTACAGAAAAAATATCTGTTTCGCGGGGAGCAGGTGTTGTTTTGTGAAAATTGCCGTGTTTCTCGACGACAGGTTGATGGCAGATACCTGACACGAATAATGGCAAAAGGCTACAGGCTAATCGGAAGTGAACCACTTTTCCGGCTCGACTATGGATAGAAGAGCCGAAACACATGGATATTCACGTAACGCAAGCCGAGCGCACCAGCACCGCCCCCCGCGACACGCAACTGCCCCTCCTGCACATCACAACGGAGCACTTGCGTGCCTGGCGCCTGGCGGCCGACGTGCTCTTCAGCACGGCGACCAGGGCAGGCGATGCATTCAGTGCCTCGCTCGAGGTCTTTCATTGCCAGCGATTTTTGTTGTGCCGTGGTTACCTGGAGGGAGCCCGCTATGGCCGTGACGCGCACCGTCTGGACGGGTGCGACCTCGATCACTATGTGCTGCACCTGCCGCTGCAACGTGGCCTGGCCGCTGGCAATGGCATGCGCGTGCGGGCGCGGGATGTGGTGGTGCTGGACCTGACACAGCCGGCGGCTTTTGCCATGGCCGGCGGCGAAGGCCTGAGCCTGGTGATACCCCGTACCGCGCTGGCGCACCCCACATGGCAGTTGCATGGGCTGCGTCTGGGACGGGAGAGCCCGATGGGGCGCCTGCTCGCCAGCCTGCTGTCGTCGCTCGCCACGGCCGCGCCGCAACTGACCCAGGACCAATTGCTACACCTGAGCCAGCCGCTGGTGGGAGTGATCGGTGCCTGCCTGATCAGCGCGGCAGCTGGCCGCCAGGTCAGGGCCTCGCCCACACAGGGCGACCTCGGCCGACGGGCGCGCAGCTACATCGAGCGCAACCTGCAACGCAACGACCTTACCCCGACGGTGCTGGCCAAGGCCATGGGTACCTCGCGCAGTCAGTTGTATCGGGCATTCGAGCGATTCGGCGGGGTGCGCCACTACCTGCTGCAACGGCGCCTGCGCCGCTACCTGCAAGCGTTGGGCGAGCCCGGCAATGCCGGGAGGCGCATCGGCGACCTGGCCTACGACCATGGTTTTACCGATGAGGCGCACTTGCGCAAGGTGTTCCGCAAGGCCTTCGGCCTGTCTCCACGCGCGGCGCGTACCGCCTTGCAGCGAGGCGAGCTGGCCTGCCCGGATGCGCAGGTCGGCGAGCCGCCATCGATGGTGCGCTGGCTGCGCGAGTTGGCCAGTCATTGATTCGGGACGGCTGACCCGATTTCCGGGACGCACGCCCCCGGACACGCCCCAGGCCCATCCGTAATCTGGGCTCACCTGGTAACCCAACCATCCATCCAACCCGGTGCCGTCGTCAGGGCCTGAACCCTGCAACGCGTGGGGCATACCGAAGCCACCCGGACGGCATCGGCACCGCATGAGACAAGGAGCGTCGGTCGTGGCGAATCAATCCCTCCATCACCTCATCCAGAGCATCGCCGGCGCGGTCGCCGAGGCGCAGGACAAGATCCAGCGCTTCCAGGTGTCGACCGTGCGCCAGTACTTCGACGAGGACAACCGGCCGGTCAGCATCGATGTGCGCCTGCCGTCCCATTCGCCCGAGGCGAAGGAAGGCGAGGAGCGCGTGGTACGGGTCCCGCTGCTGTCGCTGGTGGGGGCGCGGCTGATGGCCGTGAAGGACATGGAAATCTCGTTCGAGGTAGGGCTGAACGCCGATGACGGTTCGGCCGCGAACGTCGGCCCGGCGACTGCCGGTGATGACGACTCGGGCTGGCCGAGCGAGACCCACAAGGCTCTGAACGTCGACCTGGGCGTTCGCCGCAATGGTGAAGGCGGGCCGCTGGCGCGCGTCACCCTCAAAGTCGAAACCCAGCCCCCTTCGGAGGGGATGGCTCGGCTGCTGCAAAACCTCGATAAATTGATCTAGGAGAAACACAAATGGCTAACTTCTCGATGGGTGACCAGTTCCGCGGCCTGCCTATGGGCGACCTGATCGGCGGTCCTCTCACAGCCGCTTGCGACGCCCAGGTCCGCCTGGCCAATGCCACCGCCGACTTCATCAAGGTAATCGGCTTCCTGCCTGACCCCAACAACCCGACCGACCCCAACGCGGTGGGCGATGTACGCACGGTCAGCTTCCGCTTCGACCGTCCGTCCACCAGCAAGCCCGACGACGGCACCATCCCGATGGAACGGGTGGAGCTCGAAGTCCCGCTGCTGGCGGTGGTCAAGGTGCCGAACCTGTCGATCAACAAGGTCGACATCACCTTCGACATGGAGGTGAAGAACTCCGAGCAATCGCGCGAAGCCACCGACGCCCAGGCGGCGATGTCGGCCGAGGCCAGCGTGGGCTGGGGGCCGTTCAGCGCCAAGGTCAACATCTCCGGCTCGGTGTCTTCGCACAAGGAGAACACCCGTTCGACCGACCAGTCGGCCAAGTATCACGTCGAGGTCCACGCGGCCGACGACGGTATGCCGGAAGGACTGGCCCGGGTGCTGGACATGATCTCGCAGTCGGTCGCGCCCAAAGCCATCACCCAGCAGTAAGCGGTGATCGGCCCAATGCCAGCCCTGTGGTCGTGTGAGCGCTAGCCAGGGGTTGGCCGTCAGACTTTTCCGGAAAGGAGTTCCGTGATGTTCGATCTAACGGACGTGGGATATGTGAAACGCATCGTCGTCGGCAGCACCGATCCGGAGAAGCTGACGTCGCACGAGCTGATCCAGGCGCAGACCGCGCTGCTCAACCGCTGCCTCAGCGAACCGCCCAAGGGGCGCATCGTCGGCATCGAGAAAACCTTCAACCTGCTCAACATCGGCGAGCACCAGGTGGTGCTGCAGTCACTCATCTACCACGTGGGCTTCGCCCGTCGGCCGTTCTGGCTGGCCGACGAACAGGAGGCCTCGTGATGAACCACTTCGCAGAGTTCGTCCACGCGCTGGGCGGCGCCGTGCAGTGCGCGCGGCACGCCACCGGGCAACGCTGGCCGGGGATCCGGATCGCAGAGATGCAGGTGGTGCTGGCCGCCACCCTCGAGCCCGGCGATGCGCCGGGGAGTCTGGCGCTGCGTGTCGGTCGCGCGCCACGGCGCAATGAAACCTTGCATGAGCTGAGTATCAACGTGCCCGGCGATGCCGGTGAGGCGATTGTCGTTTGCCTCGATGGCGAGCTGTTCGGCCACTACGGGAGGCCCGGTGATGGCCAGGCCGACTGAGCGCTCGATGCGTTTGCTGCTTTCAACCCAGGAGACCCGAACCATGCGCACGATTCTCAAGAACAAACCAGGCCAACCGGCTCGGATGTCCACCGGCAAACGCGTGCTGTGCGCCATCGGCGCGGCCGCATTGTCGGCGCTGGTGGCGTTGGGGGCGATCCAGCCCGACCTGGCCCTGGCCATCGCCAAGTGGGCGGGGCTGGTGCTGGCGTTCTGAACCCATGAATCACCCAACAAGGAGAGTCACCATGAGACATCTGGCAACCGCACTGGCCGGTGCCCTTGCACTGGCCGGCCTGGGATCGGCGTGGGCCGACGAGTACCAGGGCACATTCAAGGACAACGGCACCAACGTGCCGGTGCTGCTGAACATCGATCCTGGCGCAGGCTTGGGCAAGAACGCCGGCAAGGTGCGCTTCGGCGCGGGATGGGCGTGCGATTTCGCCCTGGAGTTCAACGGCGCAGACGGGCCGGAGCGCAGCTACAGCCTCAAAGGCGGTGGGGCGGGCCGCTGCGGGCCGCTGACCCTGGGCTACCTGCAGAGTCGCCAGGGCAGTGACGGCCTGCAGATCCAGTTGTTCACCCAGGCCAACAAGCTCGCCTACAGCGCCACCCTGGTGCCGCCCGCCAGGTAGCCGCCACAAGCAACCGACATCCATTCGCTTCGCCATCAAGGCACGGCCTGGCCGCTGCCCCACGGGGAGCGGCTTGCCCGAAAAAAGGAGCTGACCATGTGCATCACCAACACCGTAGGGACGGGCGGCAACAACGCCACCGCCGATGTGCGCAGCCTGCAGCTGCTGCTCAACCTCAACAGCGGTCAACGCGGCTTCAGCTGCGCGCTTGGCATCGATGGCCTGTGGGGGGGCGGCACGCGCAGTGCGCTGGACAACTTCCAGCAGCTTATCGGCAGCCCGCAGGGCAAGCCGGTGGCGCCGGGCGATGCGACCCTGGCCGCCTTGCGCGTGGGCCTGCCCGGTGGGCTGGTCGCGCCCAAATTGTGGCTGGCGCTGATCAATGCCAGCGGCACACGTATCGATGCCTTCCACCAGCCGGTGCTCGACGTGCTGACCCGCTACCGCATAGACACGCCGCTGCGCATCGCCCACTTCCTTGCCCAGATCGCCCATGAGAGCGGCTGCCTGCGTTACACCGAGGAGCTGGCCAGCGGGAGTGCCTACGAGGGCCGCAAGGACCTGGGCAACCTGCAACCGGGCGACGGGCCGCGCTTCAAGGGGCGCGGGCTGATCCAGCTGACCGGTCGCGCCAACTACCGCCAGTACGGCCAGTACTGCAAGCGCGATTTCGAGAACAAGGACGACCCCTCCCTGGTCAGCAGCGACCCGGCCCTGGCGGTGGACGTCGCCGGCTGGTTCTGGGCCAACCGCAAGCTCAACGACTGGGCCGACAAGGATGACCTGCGTGAGGTTACCCGCCGGGTCAATGGCGGTTTCAACGGCCTGGACGACCGCGCCGCATACCTCGCCCGGGCCAGGTGGCTGCTGGTCGGCTGAACCCCATTCCCCCTTTTCGCCGGCAGCGGCGGAACCCGAGGACAACAACGTCCTGTCACCGTAAAAAAGGAGCTTCATGATGAAAAAGACTTTCGTGTTCCCACATGCACGCGTCGCGCTGGCTGGGCTGGCGGTCATCGGCAGCCTGGCGTTCAGCCTGGTGCCGGTGGCGTCCGCCCAGGCCGCCGTGGCATGCCCACAGCCCAATTCGGGCGGCGTGCCGGCGGTCAATCAACAGCATGTGTTCTGCGGCGAGGTGGCCAACAACCGGGCCAAGGGCTTCCACAGCAGGCCTGGCGGACAGTTGCCCGCCACCGTGGCCTTCACCGCGGCGACCACCAATACGCCGGTCGGGCCGGCCGGGATCTATGTCCTGCGCAGCTTCAACATCACCCAGAACGGCGTGACCGCGAGCAAGTCCATCTCCACCATGTTCCCGGACAGCTGCTCGCAAGCCAATGTGGTGGCGGCCATCCAGAATGCCTACAACAACCGCACCTCGCTGAACGGCAACGAGTTCCGCGGGCCGTCGGGGGCGCATTGCGTGGCGGGCAACCCTGGCGCATCGTTCAACATCGTCGGATATCTGAATGGGGCTGGCACGGTGGTGACCACCGCCTATCCTGACTACTGATCCTGCGTCACCCTCACCAGGGCCGGGCATCATGCCCGGCTCTTCCGTATCCCTGGCAAAGGAGCCTGCTCATGTCCAATCCCCGCCCCCCAGGCCTGCAGCAGTTTCTCGACGACGAGGTGACGGCCGTGGCACTTGAGCATTTGCTCGAGAAGGCCCTGGCCGCACGTCGCAACCGAGTGGTGGAGGCCTACAGCGGCAACGCCTACCACGTTGCCTTCGAAGAGGACGCCGTGGTGATCGAACACCACTACAGGGAGGACTGGCCTGCGCTGCGCCTGCCTTTGGACAGTTTCATCGAGACCCTGCAGGGTTGGCAGCCGAAAGCGCGTTATTGAAACCCTGCGCCGGGCCTGCACGCCGGTGATGCGTACCAGGTTTTTCGCGGGCCTGTGAAGGTCAATCGAGCACTGGCCGCAGGAAGTTGCGTTCGTAGCTGAGGATGAAGCGTTGCTCGTTGGCCAGGGCGAAGGCGGCGATGCACTCCGGATCGGTTTCCGAGGCTGTGCGGTACTGCTCGTAGGCGGCCAGGCTGGGGAAGCTGAACAGGGCGTAGGCAACATTGTTGGCGCCTTCGCTGGGCAGGAAGTAGCCGTGGTGGGTGCCGCCCATGCGGTTGACCAGGCCGATCCACAGCTTGCCGTAGGCCTCGAAGGCCGGGATCTGGTAGGGGTCGATGATGTACTTGAGGTGGCAGGTGATCATTGCACGCAATCCTTTGGGTGAGCCGGGTGGCTCACCTTACAGGGGCGGATGGCGGCCGTCACTGGGGGGCTGGTTGTCGCCAGATCAGTTGGTCGGTGGGATAGCCCTGCCGGCGTGCCAGCTCCAGCAGCTGTTCTCGGGTCTGGGCGCTGACGGTCGCTGAGCGCGACAGCAGCCACAGGTACTCGCGGTTCGGGTGGCCGACCAGTGCCACGCGATAGTCCGGGTCGTGGTAGAGCACCCAATACTCGCCCTTTGTCAGGTTCGGTGCCAGGCGGCTGAGCCAGTTGTCGAAGCGCACCCAGAGCTTGTCGGTGCGTCCGGCCACCTGCGGCTCGGCGACGCCTAGGGCTTCGTTCCACTGGCCGTCCTGCTCCAGGCAGCGATTGGTCACGTCGATACGGCCGTCCTCGCGCAGGCCGTAATGGGCCTCGGACTGCACGCAGTGGCGCTGGAAGAACATCGGCAGGCGCGCCAGTTCGTACCAGGTGCCCTGGTAGCGCTGCAGTTCGACCTGCTGCGTGGTGGGCGGCGGCTCATCGCGGGCGCTGGTGCAGCCCATGAGCACGAGGGTGAGGCAGCAGCAAAACGGCACGGCCAGGCGCATCGCCATGGGAAACCTCCTGAAGGGGGGGAAGGGCTCACATGATGTTCGATGCGCGGGCCGGCCAAAGGTTTTACTGGGCTGGGCGTGAGGTCTCCACGCTCAGCACTTCGGTATAGATGGCTTCTACGGTCTGGTCGAGCTTGAGATTCTTCATGCGTGCCTGCAGTTCGGGGTCCTCGACCTTGACCACCTGCAGCTTGCCTTCTGGTGGCAGCAGGGTGACTTCGTGGGTGTTCAGGTCGATCTTCTTGATCTGCGAGGTGACCTTGACCTGACGGAACGCCTCGCCACCCGGGTTGGGGTTGTCCTTGGTGGCGCGGATGGTGCCCGATTCCTCGGAGGCCTTGGGAGCGCCGCCGACATTGGTGTTGAGCACATAGGCGATGGCACGGGTCACTTTGATATCGACCTGGTCGCCCACCTTGAGATTGGGCAGGGCCTTGGCCTGTTCGGTGAGCTGGAAGGTCACGTCCTTGTCGTGGGGACCCTTCACCGTGACCTGGCGGTTGGGCAGGTCGATCCTGGTCACTTCAGTGGTGACATGGCTTTCCAGCGCTTCGCTGGCGATGGGCAGTTCGGCGGCGTGGGCGGTGAGGCTGGCGGCGGACACTAGCGAGGCGAAAGCAACAGCGCGTGCGAGGGTGGCAGTCATTGGCCTGTCTTCCTTGTGGTCGATACCGGTGGGTGTATGCGAGAAGAAGCATAGACACTGGTTGGCAGGTGTGTGGCCAATGCTGGCCTCATCGCGGGGCAAGCCCGCTCCCACGACTGTCAGGCAGCGGTACCAACGTGGGAGCGGGCTTGCCCCGCGATGAGGCCGGTTCAGACACTACAAAGGTTGATGATCACGCTCGCGCTTGGCCCCGGACACACTCACCGCCCCCGGCAAGCTCACGGCGTTCTTCGCCGCCAGTACTTCGGCCATCACGCTCACCGCGATTTCCGCCGGGGTCTTGCTGCCGATGTAGATGCCAATGGGCCCATGCAGCCGTTCGAGCGACTGCTCGGTTTCGCCGAAGTGCTCGATCAGCCGTTCGCGGCGCAGCTGGCTGTTACGTCGCGAGCCGATGGCGCCGATGTAGAATGCCGGACCATGCAGGGCCTCTAGCAGCGCCAGGTCGTCGAGCTTGGGATCGTGGCTGACGGCGATGATGCAGGTGCGCAGATCGGCCTTGAAGTCGCGTACCACATCGTCCGGCATGCCCTTCAGGTATTCGACGCCGGCGACCGACCAGGTGGCCATGTGCTCGGGCCGAGGGTCGCACACCGCCACCCTGAAGCCGTTGAACAGGGCCATGGTCGCCAGGTACTCGGCCAGCGCGCCGGCGCCGATCAGCAGCATGCGGTAGCCGGGGCCGAGGGTGTTGGTCATCTGCCGGCCGTCGAAACGGAACTGTTCCGGGGTGGCGGTGGGTTCGAGGTTGACCGCGCCGTCGGCCAGGGTCAGTTGGCGACGCATCAGCTGGCCGCTGTCGAGCTGCTCCAGCAGTTGTCGCAGCGAGGCGGCGGCGGGCATGAATTCGAGGATCAGCTCCAGCGTGCCGCCGCACGGCAGGCCAAAGCGGTGGGCGTCGTCGGCGCTGATGCCGTAGCGGATCACCTCGGGTGCCCCTTCGGGCAGGCCGGGGCCGCCGTAGGCGGTGGTGTAGCGGTGGACCAGGTCGTCCTCGATGCAACCGCCGGATACACTGCCGACCACCCGACCGTCGTTGCGCAGGGCCATCATCGAACCGACCGGACGCGGCGACGAGCCCCAGGTGCGGGCGACGGTGGCGAGCAGCACGCGGTGGCCGGCCTGGAGCCAGTCATGGGTGGTGCGCAGGACCAGCAGGTCGATGCTTTCCATGGTGTATGAAACCTCGTGTTGCCGAGTGCCTGTGGGAGCAACGGTCTTGCTCAATGTCTAAAAGCTGACACGATCCCTGTGGGAGCAACTGTCTTGCTCAATTTTTAGAATCTGGCGCGATCCCTGTGGGAGCGGGTTTACCCGCGAACACCGGCAGAGCCGGTGCCATCCACCGCGTCACCGGCTTCGCGGGTGAACCCGCTCCCACAGCGCTGCTCAGCGCATATGCAGGATGATCGGGCTGCTGCTGGCCGGGTCGGTATGCCCGCGCAACGTGCCCACCGCCTTGGCCTCTACCGCGCCGCCGTGATTGCCCCATGCACTGCGGGCGAAGCTCAGCACCTGGGCGATCTCCTGGTCCGATAACTGCTCGCGGAACGCCGGCATGCGGTAGGCATCCGGCACCCCGGCGGCAACGATGCGCTGCGAGCCGTTGAGGGTGATGTTGATCGCCGAGGCATTTTCCGCGGCCAGCATCGAGGTGGCGCCCGCCAGCGGCGGCATCCACTCGGCCTGGCCCTTGCCGTCCAGGCCATGGCAGCTGGCGCAGCGGGTCGCGTAGGTATGCGCCCCCGGCGTGTCGAGCCCCGCGGCTACCGCCTGATACTGCCAGGGTGCGCCGTCACGCCCCGGGTCGCCGGGCAGCGACTTGAGGTAGCGGGCGATCGCGTTCAGGTCGTCGTCGCTCATGAACTGCGTGGAGTTGTTGAACGCCTCGGTCATCGAGCCGTACACCACCGCGTGCTTGTTTCGTCCGGTCTTGAGGAACTGCACCATCTCCGGCTCGCTCCAGCGCCCGAGTCCGGTGTTGTGGTCCTGGCGCAGGCTCGGCGCGTACCAGCCATCGAGCAGGGCGCCGGCGAGGAACGGTGCGCCGCTCTCGTCCAGGGCCTTCTCGTTGAAGGCCAGGCCCCGAGGTGTGTGGCAACTGCCGCAGTGGCCGGGGCCCTGGACGATGTAGGCGCCGCGATTCCACAGCGGGTCCTGGTCGGCCTTCTGCGCATAGGCGCTGGTCGGCGCGAACAGGCCGTTCCACAGGGCGATGGGCCAGCGCAGGTTCAGCGGCCAGGGAATGTCGCTGGGGACATTGGCCTCGGCGGCCGGCTGCACGCCCTTCATGAAGAACGCATAGAGCGCCCGCACATCGTCGTCGCTGAGCTTGACGTAGGACGGGTAGGGCATGGCCGGGTACAGCCGTCGCCCACCCGGCGCGACGCCCTGGCGCACCGCGCGGTCGAAGTCGGCCAGGCTGTAGGCGCCGATGCCGTGCTCGCGGTCCGGGGTGATATTGGTGGCATGGATGGCGCCCAGCGGCGTGGCCATTTCCAGGCCGCCGGCAAACGGTGCCTTGCCCGGCAGGCTGTGGCAGGCCACGCAGTCGCTGAGCCGGGCGACGTACTCGCCACGGCTGACCAGGGCGGCGTTGGCGCTGTCGGTGGCGCTGAAGGGCGAGGCGGGCTCGCGGGTGACGTACCAGGCCAGCAGGCCTGCCGCGACCAGGCACGGCAAGGCCAGCCAGCCTGCGGTTCTTGCGAATCGGCTGTTGTTCATGGGCTGTCCTTGTCGTGTCAGCTGAAGGTATGGCGGCTCAGGGGCATGCTGCGCACGCGCTGGCCGGTGAGCTGCGCCACGGCGTTGGCCACCGCGGGCGCCACCGCCGGCAGCGGTGGCTCACCGATACCGCCCATCTTCGCCCCGCTCTCGACGATGCGCACATGCACCCGGGCCATGCGCGATGGCGGCAGCACCGGGTACAGGTCATAGTTGCGCGCCCGTGGCATGCCGTTGAGCCACACCGCTTCCTCCAGCAGCACCTGGGACAAGCCGAGGGACACCGCGCCGTTGACCTGGGCTTCGATGATCGCCGGGTTGACGATGCTGCCTGGGTCGATGGCCTGCCAGATGTCGTGCACCCTGACCTGGCCGCCCTCCAGCGATACCTCGGCGATCACCGCCGCCTCCGAGCCGAACGGCGAGGCCATGGCCACGCCACGGGCGCGCTTGCTGCCGTCCTCGGCGGTGAACGGGCCGCGTTTCCAGCCGCCGGACAATTCCGCCACCGCCTGTAGCAGGGTGGTCAGGCGAGGGTTGCCCTGCAGCAGTTGCAGGCGCAGCTCGTAGGGGTCATGGCCGCCCTTGTCGGCCAGTTCATCGAGGAACGACTCGTAGAAGAAGTCGTTCAGCGAGTTGCCCACCGAGCGCCAGTAGCCGAGCATGGCCGGGCCTTTGACGTAGATCTGCGCAATGCGCTTGTTGGCGATGGCGTAGGCCTTGCCCGACAGCCCTTCGAGGGCGGTGGGGTCGACCTTGTCACCCTGCTTGCCGGCGAGCGCCTCGGTCGGACCTTCGGTGGCGCTGATCGCCTCGATGGCCACCGGCAGGCCTTTGTCGTCCAGGCCGGCGCGGAACTTGACCACGGCCATGGGGCGCATGGCATCGCGCAGGAACTCCTCTTCGCGGCTCCAGATCAGTTTCACCGGCCGGCCCACGGCCTTGGCCAGGGCGATGGCCTGCGGGTAGGGGTTGGCCGAGTCGTACAGGAAGTGGCGGCCGAAGAAGCCGCCGAGCAGTGGCGAGTGCAGGGTGATCCGCGCAGGGTCCAGGCCGGTGCGCTTGGCGATGTCGTCGCGGAACATGTCCTGGGCCTGGTTCGGCAGCCACACCTCCAGGCTGCCGTCGGGGTTGAAACGGGCGGTGGCGGAGGGCGGTTCCAGCTGAGCATGGTTGAGGTACTGGTTGTGGTAGGTGGCCTCGACGGTGGTCTTGGCGCTGGCCAGGGCGCCAGCTACGTCGCCCTGGTTTTCCTCGTCGCGGCTCGGCCCGGTCTGGGCGGCCAGGTGGTCGCGCCAGCCGTCAGTGGAAAAATCGGCGGGCATTGGCCGCACCTGGCTGTCGGCAGCCGCCTCCTTCCAGTCCACCTGCAGCGCTTCGACCGCGCGCTTGGCGTGCCACCAGCGTTCGGCGACCACGGCCACCGCGCCGGGCAGCTGGTGCACCGAGTGCACGCCCTTCATGGCCTTGACCTGTTCCTCGTTGCGCAGTCCGCCGACGCTCATGCCCAGGCGCGGCGCATGCTGCACGGCGGCGTGGAGCATGCCGTCGACCTTGATGTCGATGCTGTAGATGGCCTTGCCGGTGGACTTGTCGTAGGCGTCGAGGCGTTGCACCGGCTTGCCGATCCAGCGGAACTGGCTGGGGTCGCGCAAGGTGACGCTGGCCGGGTCCGGCACCGGCAGGTCCATGGCCGTTTCGGCCAGTTCACCGTAGCCGAGCGAACGGCCCGAAGCGGCATGCACCACCTTGCCCGGCTCGGTGGTCAGCTCGCTCACCGGCACGCCCAGCTGCTGGGCGCCGGCTTGCAGCAGCATGGCCCGGGCCAGGGCGCCGAGGCGGCGCATGGTCGGGTAGCTCATGCGCACCGACATGCTGCCGCCGGTGATGCGCAGGCCGTTTTCCATGACCACGTAGGCTTCGCCGGCGGGCGCGCTTTCGACCAGGAAACGGGCAGGCTCGAGGTCCAGCTCCTCGCCGACGATCTGCGCCATGGCGGTGTTGACGCCTTGCCCACCCTCCATGAATGGGCTGAGCAGACGCACGCTGCCGTCCGGGCGCAGCTCCAGGAAAGCCGGCACCTGGGTACCGCGCTCCGTGGCGCTGGCGGCCTGTACGCGCGGTGCACCCACTGGCAGGCCGAAGCCGAGCACCAGCGCGCCCACGGTGGTGCCGACCAAAAAGCGCCGGCGCGACAGGTTGACGGTTTCGCCTGCTGGCAGTTTCAGCAAGTCTTCGGGGGTATCGATGCGTGTGCTCATCAGGCTTTACCCCCTTCGGCGAGATCGTGCACGGCGGCGTGGATGGCGTTGTAGGTGCCGCAGCGGCACAGGTTGACCATGGCCGCGTCGATCTGCGCAGCGCTGGGCTTGGGCGTGTGCTTGAGCAGCGCGGTGGCCGCCATCACCTGGCCGGACTGGCAGTAGCCGCACTGGGCCACCTGGTGCTCGACCCAGGCGGCGACCACGCGCTTGCCAACCGCGTCGTTTTCGATGGCCTCGATGGTGGTGACCTCGCGGCCGACCACGCCGGCCACCGGGGTGACGCAGGCGCGCACCACGTTGCCGTCCACCAGCACCGAGCAGGCGCCGCACTGGGCCAGGCCGCAGCCATACTTGGTGCCGGTCAGGCCCAGGTCGTCGCGGATCACCCAGAGCAAGGGCGTGTCGGCGTCAGCCTCGACCTGGTAGGTCTGCTGGTTGATTCGTAGTTCCATGGGCTCACCTGCTGATCATCGGTTGTGGAAGCGGGGAATACGCTGTTCCCCAATCCAGAAACGCTAGCACAGGGGCCCATTGCGCAACCGATACACCCCACAGATTCAGAGGATCAGGCAAGCAATCCGGCGGAATGCGCAAGTAGCCTCAATCGATGCGCGGATGCTGTTGCGCGAGGGTCTGGCGCCGGGCCTCGAGCTCGGCGATCTGTGCGTCGATGTCCTCGATCTTCTGCTCGATGTTGTCGTGGTGCTCCTGCAGCAGCTCGCGGGCTTCCTCGATATCCGAGGCGGCCGGGGCGGCGCCGCGCAGCGGGCGGTTGGCGGTCTCCTTCATGGTCAGGCCGGTGAGCAGGCCGATCACGGCGATGACCATCAGGTAGTAGGCCGGCATGTACAGGTTGTCGGTGGTCTCCACCAGCCAGGCGGCCAAGGTCGGGGTGAGGCCGGCGATCAGCACCGAGATGTTGAAGGCGCTGGCCAGGGCGCTGTAGCGGATATGGGTGGGGAACATCGCCGGCAGGGTCGAGGCCATCACGCCGATGAAGAAGTTCAGCAGCACGGCGAGGATCAGCAGGCCGGCGAAGATCACCGCCAGCTTGCCGCTGGTGATCAGCATGAACGCCGGGATCGCCAGCAGGAACAGGCCGACGCTGCCAATGATGATGAACGGCTTGCGTCCCCACTTGTCGCTGAGCAGGCCGATGATCGGCTGCACGAAGAGCATGCCGACCATGATCGCGATGATGATCAGCACACCGTGGTCCTCGCTGTAGTGCAGGTTGTGCGAGAGGTAGCTGGGCATGTAGGTGAGCAGCATGTAGTAGGTGACGTTGGTGGCGATCACCACGCCGATGCAGGTCAGGAGGCTGCGCCAGTGCTGGGTGGCGACTTCCTTGAACGATACTTTCGGGCCGCTGGCCAGGCCTTCGCGGTCGCCTTGCTCAAGCTTGTCGACGTGCTGCTGGAACGCTGGGGTTTCCTCCAGTGCATGGCGCAGGTACAGGCCGATCAGGCCCAGCGGCAGGGCCAGGAAAAACGGCAGGCGCCAGCCCCATTCGAGGAACTGCTCCTCGCCGAGCACCGTCGAGATCAGTACCACCACGCCGGCGCCGAGGACGAAGCCGGCGATCGAGCCGAAGTCCAGCCAGCTGCCGAGAAAGCCGCGCTTGCGGTCCGGGGCGTACTCGGCGACAAAGATCGACGCGCCGGTGTATTCGCCGCCCACCGAGAAGCCCTGGGCCATCTTCGCCAGCAACAGCAGGATCGGCGCCCAGATGCCGATGCTGGCGTAGGAGGGGATCAGGCCGATGGCGAAGGTGCTCAGCGACATGATCACGATGGTCGCGGCCAGCACCTTTTGGCGTCCGTAGCGGTCGCCCAGGGCGCCGAAGAACAGCCCGCCCAGCGGGCGGATCAGGAATGGCACGGAGAAGGTGGCCAGGGCCGCGATCATCTGCACGCCGGGGCTGGCGTTGGGGAAGAACACCTTGCCCAGGGCATAGGCGACGAAGCCGTAGACACCGAAGTCGAACCACTCCATGGCATTGCCCAGGGCGGCGGCGGTGATGGCCTTGCGCATCTTGGCGTCGTCGACGATGGTGATGTCCTTCAAACCGATGGGCTTGACGGGTTTCCTGCGTGATTTCATGGGCCGTTGTCCTTGAAGGCTTGGGGCATGGCCATGGTTTGGCCAGCCTTGTACCTAAGGTCAGATACAACGGCGCGCTAAATAATTCCCTGCGAGGGCATTTGCGTCCCTGTAGGAGATTACCCAGCCCTTTGCGTTTGCGCTGTCGCGCGGGGAACTGTTATCCCTGTGGGAGCGGCCTTGTGTCGCGAAAGGGCTGCAAAGCAGCCCCAGGATCTCAGCGGCGACGCATAAATCGCCGGGGCTGCTGCGCAGCCCTTTCGCGACACAAGGCCGCTCCTACAGGGGAGGGCGCAAGGTTTGAGGGCGTTGTTTGTCAAAGCGTGCGAGACATCAACCAATGGCTGTGCCCCCAGGCCTCGAACGGTTCCATGTGCGTCCAGCCGCGCTTGGCGTAATACGCATCCTGGTCATGGGTATGCAGGTAGAGCGTGGCAACTCCGTTGCTGCGGGCATGCTCGCAGATACCTTCGATCAGTTGCTCCGCCAGGCCTTGCCCACGCGCCTCTGGGGCGACGAACACGCAGGCCAGCCAGGGACCGAGGTCGCTGCGCCCGGGCAGGTCATCGCTGGCCAGGGCCGCACTGCCCAGCAGGCGGTCGCCGTCCAGGGCGACCAGGCATTGCCATTGCCCGTTGTGCTGGCCTTCGGCGAACTCGCGTTGCCAGTCGGGCAGCGGCACGTTCGCGTATTCATAGTGGAACTGTTGGTGCAGCCACTGGGCAAGGGTGTCGCTGTGGGCCATGTGGTGTTTCAGCCAGTCCAGGCGGCGCATGACGATGTCCTTTTCAGGGGCAGGAGGGGCGGACCTTTGCGCGAAGCATACACTGCTGTGCATGATCGACGAGGGTGATGGCATTTTGATTTTTTGCCTGCGCAGCCGCTATCCTTGCACCCGCATTCATCAAGGAAGAACCATGCGTCTGTCGTCCTGCCTCAAATCGGTTGTCGCCCTGTCACTGGCCGCCCTGCTCGGAGCCTGCTCCAACTACCACTACAAGGAGTACCAGGGTGACTGGGCGCCTGAGACGATGACGCCCTATGATCTGTCCGGCAACCAGGCCGACGCGCCGGTCGTGTACTTCGCCACCATCCGCTACCGCGCCCTGGGCGTGCCGTTCCATCGCCTGCTGCTGGCCACCCATGTCGATGACCAGTTGCTCGAGGGGGCCGGGCGCCGCTCGATCCTCGATATCGCGGGCAAGCAGGCGCTGCGGCTGACGCCGGGCAAGCACTCGCTGAGCTGGTGCTGGGCCTCGATGAACGCGCTGGGCACCGGTGGCGGCAAATGCGGTTTCACCGCGCGCGACGTCGAGTTCCGTGCAGGCAAGCGCTACATCGTCGATTTTGACACCGTCGATGCCATCAACGGCCCGCCCGGGCGAGAGACGATGACCATCACCATCACCTCCGAGATTCGCGACCTCGATACCCGAGAGGTGGTCTACCCGCCCAAGGGGAGCGACGCGTTGACCAAGAGCATGGGCGGTTGAGGATGTGCTCTGATGCAGACTTACTGGCCACTGTTCTGGCCCAATGACAGCAAAGTCGATCACAGCGCCCCGCAGGTGCGTCTCGATGCGCTGTTGCCGGTTGTCGGGGCGTTCACGCTCGCTTATTTCGAGCGCAATGAGCGCATTCAGGTTGATGAAACCGTTCGGCTCATCTGGTGCCCAAGTGTTTCCGACCTCAATGGCTGGAGTGAGCAACCTTCTGAAATCGCCTTTAGCCATGTGCTGCACGCCAGGGTGGTTGCACTCGATGCTGCCCCTGAATCGACGATCGACTCTGTGCATTTCGGTCTGCGCGGACACATGCTGGAGGTTCTGTCCCTGGAGCGATTGCTACCGGCCTTGTGTGGATGGGCAAACGGTACCGGGGCTTGGGCGTTGCCTCAAGCAGCGACCGAGAATGGCAGCCTGCAGTTATGGGCGGAACTGAGCTGGTGCGGTTGGGCAGAGGTGGCGGGGTACATTTATCTTGTCGGTAGTACGCGAGCCGAGTCGCATCTGGAACTGATCTTCGAACGTGATGGCGATAACCTTGTCGGCTTGTTCCATGTACAGCGAAATCCAGCCGGGACCTTTTTCGACTTCGGGGCGACGTATTTCACCGAATTAGAACGTTGCTTGCTGGAGCGGGTGCTGAATAGCGCTCACCCCTTGTGTGATACTCACCCCCTTTATCTGGTGGAGTAGTCCGGTGTACAGAAAATTTGATCAGTGATACGACGTTGAGCTTTCTATTGATGTTCGCCAGACTTTCCTTCTGCTCGCAAGCCGGAAAGTTTAACCAGCAGGTCGCGTACGACTAAAGTCCGGTGTCTCTCACTCGTTTCTACAAGTACCGTGGGGCCAGACAGTCATCAAGTTAGATTGTTGGACAATTCGATCTCGTCAACCCATATACCGGCTTTACCACAGGCTGTCCAGTGACCCTACGGTCATGCCAAGAGCCATGTGGTAATTAGCAGTCGTTAACTTTTCCGCGAGCGTTTCAACAAACAACGCTCAACTTTCTAAAGTTATAGCGCGTGTGCCGATAACCCTCGGTGACCGTGCTGGGAAGTTCCAAGTACTGCGATTCTCGCTGTGCCTTTGCCTGCGAATGGGTGTTGTATGTCGTACCTGTCTGCTGTTGATCGTCGTCAATTAATGCTGTCTGTCGTACTGGCTTGCCTGTGCGCCGGCAACCTGCATGCCGAGACATTTACCCCCGGCCAGGAAGTGCTGCGCCAACAGCAACAGCAGCAACACGACCTGCAGCAACTGCAACTGGAACAACGCCGCCGGCAACTGCAACGCGGCGCGTTCACCGCGCCCGACACCACCCCACAGACACCCAAGGCCTCGGCCCCGGATGCGCGCTGCTGGCCGCTGGCTGGGGTGCGCATCGGCGGTGTCACGCTGATCGACCGCGCCACCCTCGATGCCCGCATCGACCCCCTGGTGGCCGCGTGCATGGGCGTGGGGCAGATCAACCAGCTGCTGTCGGGCATCACCGCGCTGTACCTGGAAAAGGGCTATATCGCCAGCCGCCCCTACCTGAGCAGCGCCCCGGCGGCCGGGCAGTCGCTGGACATCCTGGTGGACGAAGGCTACCTGGAGGCCATCGAGCTGGCCGACCAGCGCCTGCCGGTGTCCCTGGCCGGGGCCTTCCCCGGCATGCTTGGCGAGCCGCTGAACCTGCGCGACCTGGAGCAGGGCCTGGACCAGCTCAACCGCCTGCGCTCGGTCGACCTCACCGCCGACATCGCCCCCGGCAGCCAGCCGGGCGCCTCGCGGATCATCCTGCGCCCGCGCAGCGCAGGCCAGCCACGGGTTTCCGTGGGCCTGGGCCTGGACAATCTCGGCAGCGCCAGCACCGGCCGTGACCGCAGCGTGCTCAGCCTGAGCCTGGACAACCCGCTGGCGCTCAATGACCTGCTCAGCCTGTCGGCCAGCGATACCCTCAACCAGGGCGATCGCTACAGCCGCAACGCCAGCCTGTACTACGCGATTCCTTATGGTTACTGGACCTTCAGCCTGTTCGCCAGCCATGCCGAGTACCGCTCGCCGATCAAGCTCAGCACCCTGACCCTGCACAGCACCGGCATCACCGACCAGCTCAGCCTGCGCGGCGAGCGCGTGCTGTGGCGCGACCAGCGTCATCAGCTGAGCGCCAGCCTGCAACTGGCGCACAAGGACGTCGACAGCGAATTCGCCAAGGTCCGCCTGGACGTGCAGAGCCCGACGCTGACGGTGGCCGAGGCCGGGCTCAATCTGTTCTGGCTCGACAGCGCGGTGTGGAATCTGGACCTCAACTACGCCCAGGGACTGCATTGGTTTGGCGCCGACGACGATGCCGATCGGCCGGTGCCCGACCTGCCCATGGCGCAGTTTCGCAAGTACCGCGCCGGCCTCGGCCAGTGGCGCAATGGTCAGCTGCTGGGCCAACCCTGGCAGTGGCAGAGCCAGTTCAACCTGCAGTACAGCCCCGACCCGCTGCCAGCCATCGAGCAGTTGCTCGGCACCGACGATTCCGCCGTGCGCGGCTATCGCCTCAGCAGCCTGTCCGGGGCCAGCGGGGCGGTGTGGCGCAACACCCTGCGCCTGCCGCTGCAGCCCCAGGGGCCGTTGACCATCACCCCGCGGCTGGGGCTGGACCACGGCTGGATCAAGGCCGACCACGGCGCCGCCAGCCAGCGCCTGAGCGGCGCGAGCCTGGGCCTGAACCTGAGCTGGAAGGCGCTGCAGCTGGACGTTGACTACCAGCGCAGCCTGACCACCCCCAGCGGTTACCACCGCGAGCCTGAAGTCTGGCTGTTCAGGGCCGCCGTGCAGATTTGAGTCGCACCGAATTAGCAGTACCGACATGGAGAGTGACCTATGCCCAAGACCCCCTTTACCTTCAACCTGTCCCCGCAAGGCAAGCTGCGCTGGGCGATAGCCAGCCTGTTCCTGGCCGCGAGCCTGCCCCAGGCGCTGGCCGGCGGCGTCGTGGTCGCCCCCGGCCCCGGGGGCACGGCACAGTTGCAGACCCAGGGCGGCGTGCCCATCGTCAATATCGTCGCGCCCAACGGCGCGGGCCTGTCGCACAACCAGTTCCTTGACTACAACGTCGACCGCCAGGGCCTGGTACTGAACAACGCCCTGCAGGCCGGCCACTCGCAGCTGGCCGGTGAGCTGGCGGCCAACCCGCAGTTCCAGGGCCAGGCGGCGAGCGTGATCCTCAACGAAGTGGTCAGCCGCAACGCCTCCGCCATCAATGGCGCCCAGGAAATCTTCGGCCGCGCCGCCGACTATGTGCTGGCCAACCCCAACGGCATCTCGGTCAACGGCGCCAGCTTCATCAACGCGCCCAATGCCAGCCTGGTGGTGGGCCGCCCTGAACTGGACGCGGGCCGGCTCAAGGCCCTGGGCACCCAGGACGCCAGCGGCCAGTTGCAGGTGCAGGGCGCCGGCCTGCGCAACGACGGCGGTTCGGTCAACCTGATCGCCCCGCGCATCGACAGCCAGGGTCGCCTGGATGCCCGTGACCAGCTCAACCTCACCGTGGGCCGCAATCAGGTGGACTATGCCAGCGGCCAGGCCAAGGTTGTCGACCACGGCGCGAACAGTGGCGAGCAGCGTATCGACGCCAGCCTGTTCGGCGCGATGCAGGCCGGACGCATCAATATCGTCAGCACCGCGCAGGGCGCTGGTGTGCGGGTCGGGTCGGGGCAGATCGACGGCCGCGACGGCGTGCGTATCGACTCGGCGGGTGACCTGAATATCAGCGGCGCCGCCGTGGCCGACTCGCTGCAGGCGACCCGTGCCGGCGTGCGCAGCAGCCAGGGCGATGTCGAGCTGCATGGTGCCCAGGACCTGACCCTGGCCGCTGCCGACGTGGCCGGGCGCGACGTCAAGCTCGACGCCGGACGCAATCTCACCCTGAGCACCGTGCAAAGCCGCAAGCTCCAGGAAAAACGCGAGAACTGGCGCAGCGGCGCACTGGGCATCGACTGGGAGACCTACCAGCGCACCCAGACCGACAGCGACACCCGCGAGCACGCCACCCGGGTCGTGGCCCAGCGTGATGCCGGGCTGCACGCCGGCCAGGACCTCACCCTCAGCGCCGCCAGCCTCGAGGCGCCCGGCAAACTGCGGCTGGACAGCGGTGCCGACCTGCGCCTGACCGCCGCCACCGAGCGCCAGGTGCAGACCGACCAGGGCAAGCACACCAAGGGCTTCTGGAAGGCCGACTGGGACAACCGCAATGAAACCCAGCGCAGCGTCACCAGCCAGCTCAAGGGTGGCGACATCGCACTGCACGCCAAGGCCTCGGTGCTGGCCGAAGGTGCCCAGCTGACCAGTGGCCAGGACATCCGCATCGCCGGCAAGCAGGTGCAGATCAGCAACGCCTCGCGCACCGACCAGCGTGACAGCCAGAACCAGCAGAGCAAGTTCTTCGGCGTCAGCCACAACGAAGCCAAGCAGAACAGCCGGGAAAGCACCGCGGTGCGCAGCGAGCTGGTGGCCGGTGGCAGCGTCGGCCTGAGCAGCGCCGAGGGCATCGACGTGGTCGGCTCGACGGTCAAGGCCACCGGTGCGCTGAACGCCGAGGCGGCGGGGGATCTGAAGGTCGCCTCGGCCCAGGACACCCGCGAACACAACAGCGCCAGCAGCAGCCGTGGCTTCGTTGCTTCGGCCAAGGAGACCGCGCCGGGCTCCGGGCAGTATCGTGCTGGCGTCGGCTATGCGAGCGATCGCCAGAGCGCCGCTGGCAGCCAGGTCAGCCAGCAGGGTTCCAGCCTCAGCGGTAGCGAAGTACAGCTGGCCGCCGGTGGTAACCTGACCGTCAAGGGCGCTGCGGTGAAGTCCACCGCGGGCGATGCCACCCTGGCCGGCAAGCAGGTGTCGCTGCTGGCCGAGCAGGACAGCCGCAGCGAGTCCCGCGACAGCAGCCATACCGGCGGTGGCGTCTACCTCACCGCTGGCCTCGACCGTGCCGGCGCCGGGGTCGACTTCGCCCATGGCACCCAGCAGGACGCCTCGAGCAGCACCACGGCGAAGACCACCGGCCTCGACAGCGCCGGCAGCGTGAAAATCAAGGCCGATACCCTGGCCAGCGAGGGCGCGCAGGTGAACAGCGCCGGCACCCTGAGCATCAGCGCAGGCCAGGTGGACAACCGCGCGGCCCGCGACACCACCAACAGCAGCCACCAGCAGAGCAGCTGGACGGCGGATGTCGGTGTCAATGTCGAGTACAAGGACATCGCCCGGCCGATCGCCGGGGCGGTCAAGGACGTGGTGGACGGCAAGGTGTCGGTCAAGGATGCCCTTGACGGCAAGCTGCCGCTCAACGACGTCAAGGACGTGCTGGACGGCAAGACTTCGCTGACCGCGGCCCTGGGCAAACTCGGCACGCCGAACCTGGGCGTCGACCTGGCCGTGGGCCATGCCAGCCAGCAGCAGGGCGAGCAGACCGGCACCGCGGTGGTCAGCCAGTTCAACGGCCAGGGCGTCCAGCTGGAGGTGGCCGGCGCGCTGAAAGACCAGGGCACCCGCTACAACGCCAACGGCGGCGCGCTGGAGGTCAAGGCCGGTTCGCTGCAGGCCGACGCGGCCAGCAACACCCACAGCCGCAGCGAGCAGCAGGTGAACGCTGATGTGTCCGCCCGGATCTACACCAAGACCGGCGAGGACCTCAACGTGACTGCCAATGGTTCGGGCGGGAGCAAGCGCCTGAACGAAGATGCATCCACTGCCGTGGTCGGCGCTTTCAGTGGCAGCCAGGGCCTGAACATCCAGGTCGGTGGCGATGCCCGCTTCGAAGGCAGCCGTCTCGACGGTGGCCAGGGCGCGGTGGCTGTCAACACCGGCGGCAAGCTGGCCCTGGACCAGGCCAGCAACCAGGCGCGTCGCGACACCGGCAGCCTCGGTGGCAGCGGTTCGTTGACCGTGGGCACCTTGCCGGTGGGCGACAAGGTCGACCTGGGCGCTGGGTTCCAGCTTGACCATGCCGGCGAGCACAGTGTCGACAGCAAGGCCCAGGTGGCGAGCATCAGCGGCAACGGCCCGGTGCGGCTGGGCAGTGCTGGCGACCAGACCTTGCAGGGCACGCGCATCGACGCGAACGGCCCGGTCGAACTCAAGGCCGGTGGCGCCCTCGACCTGCAGGCCGCCAGCGACACCCGCACCGTCAGCGGCAGCCATCTGGGCGGTGGCCTCAATCTCGGTGGCAAGGCCGCCACCGGTGAGCAGGGCCGTGACCTGAGCGGCAAGCTGGGCGGCAACTTCAATGTGGGCCAGACCAACGAACGTTCGCAGACCCTGACCGGCGGCCAGTTGAACAGCCGCGGCAACGTGGACCTGGCCGGCCAGTCGGTGCATCTGCAGGGCACCCAGGTCGGCGCCACGGCCGTCAACGTCGGCGCAGGCGAGGGTGGCCTGGCGCTGGAGTCGGCGCAGTCCACCCAGGGCCGTACCAACTGGGGCGTCGAGGTGAAGGCCGGGAGCAACCTGAGCCGCACTACGCCGACGGACGCCGGGCAACAGGTCAGCTCGTCCCATGACTTCGACCTGGGCGGCAAGGTGCAGGTGGATCATCTGCAGGCCACCACCCAGCAGAACAGCCATATCGCCGCTGGCGAGGTGACCCTGAACAGTGACGGTGCGGCGCAACTCAGCGGCGCACGGGTCGACGGCCAGCAGGTCGGCGGCAAGCTGGCGGGCGGGTTGACGGTCGCGGAACGCCAGGACACCACCACCTCGGTGCGGGTCGACCTGGGCGCGGGCCTGGCCGGCAAGCCGGGCGAGGCGAAGGAGGGCCAGGAGAAGCCAGGCTTCGACTACACGCCATCGTTCAATGCCCAGGGCGAGTTCGTGCGCAAGGCCGGGGTCACGCAGGCGTCGGGCATCGCGGCGCAGCGTGGGCTGGGGCTGCAGGTCAAGGGCGTGGAGCAGGGCGGTACCACGCTCGGGGCCGAGGTCAAGCCGCTCGGCTACCAGGTCAAGGCCACCCTCGACCTGCCCAAGCTGCCGGAGGCGGGCCTACCCAGCGTGTCGCTGGAGGGCGGCAAGCTGAAGGTCGGGCCGGTGACGGTCGAAGGCCAGGTTGACGGACTGACCAACAAGGGCTGACAGGGCGCGCCTCGTGCCCCCAACCTGAAGAGAGACAACGTGGGAGCGGGCTAGCCCCGCGATCACCGGCGAAGCCGGTGCCATGCACCGCACCGCCTGAATCGCGGGGCAAGCCCGCTCCCACGCTGCTCCAGTCAAATCAAAGAATTATGTTTTGTTCCATGAGAGTCTGCGTGGGAGCAGGCTCGTCATCTTCTGCCCCCTGCAAGCGGGCTAATCCCGCTTTGCAGGATTGTCCGATCCCACCCCCCTCGCTGTCCGCCATTGCCCTGAACCCCCAGCCTGTCCCCGCCTTACTGTTGCTTCCTACCCACCACAAGAAAACGCCGTGCCCAAGCACGGTAGAAGAGGGGAGCACCATGGCGCTTTTCCCACCGCTGCTACCTGCAGCCGTCCTGACCACCCTGGCCCTGCTACTCGGCGGTTGCCGGGACGACAGCAAACCCGCCGTCACCCAGGCCCCCCCCGCGGACCCTGCGTTGGCCGCGCTGTACGCCAGCACCTGCCAGACCTGCCACGCCAACCCAGCGTCCGGCGCCCCCCTGGCAGGCGACGCGGCGGCCTGGGCCCCGCGCCTGGCCCAGGGCGTCGACCGCCTGCTGGAGCACAGCATCAACGGCTACCAGGGCATGCCGCCCATGGGCCTGTGCATGCAGTGCAGCGAGGCGCAGTTCCTTGCCCTGATCGGCTACATGTCCGGCCAGCCCCTCCACTGAGCGCAAGGTACTCCCATGACGATTCACCTTTCCCGTCGTCGCTGGCTGCAACACTCCGGCGCGGCCTGCGCGTTGCTCGCGCTTTCCGCCAACCCGGCACTGGCGCAACTGCTGCGCGCGCCGCGGCTGATCCCCTGGCGCAACTGGTCCGGCGCGCAGAGCTGCCTGCCGGAGGCGCGGCTGGCGCCGCAGAGCCTTGACGAACTGGCCCAGGCCATCCTCCAGGCCCCCGGCAGGGTGCGTCCGGTCGGTTCGGGGCATTCCTTCAGCGCCCTGGTGCCCAGCGACGGCACTCTAGTGTCGCTCGGCTATTTCAGCGGTTTGCTCGACCACGACCCCGCCACCCTGCAGGCCGAGTTCGCTGCCGGCACGCCGATGTCGGCGATGGGCGCGGCGCTCAAGGCGGTCGGCCAGGCGCTGCCGAACATGGCCGACATCGACTACCAGACCCTGGCCGGCGCGATCGCCACCTCGACCCATGGCACCGGCGTCGGCTTTGGCTCGTATTCCTCGAAGGTCACCGGCCTGCAACTGGTCACGGCCAGCGGCGAGGTCCTCGACTGCGACAGCCATCGCCACCCCGAGGTGTTCGCCGCGGCGCGGGTGTCCCTCGGCGCACTGGGCGTGGCCACCCGGATCCGCCTGCAGAACCGCGAGGCCTTCCGCCTGCGCGAACGGCAATGGATCGCCCGCACCGACGAGTTGCTGGAGGACGTGGAGAAGAACACCCGGGAAAACCAGCACTGGGAAATGCTGGTGATCACCCATTCCGACTATGCGCTGTCCATCGCCCTCAATGAAACCAAGGATGCCGCCACCGCTGACCAGGATACGGCCGGCGGCAGTGGCAACGAATTCGTCAGCCTGATCGAGAAGCTCGACAAGTACGGCAGCGACTTTCCTGAAGCCCGGCGCGTACTGCTCAACAGCCTGCGGCATGTCGCCAGCTTCGACGAGCGGGTCGGTGACTCGTACGAGATCTTCGCCAATGTGCGCAACGTGCGCTTCAACGAGATGGAGTACTCGGTGCCCGCCGAGCACGGCCCGGCCTGCCTGCGCGAGATCCTCGCGCTGATCCGTGAGCGCGACCTGCAAACCTGGTTCCCCATCGAGTACCGCTACGTCAAGGCCGACGATATCCCGCTGAGCATGTTCGAAGGGCGTGACAGCTGCTCGATCTCGGTGCACCAGCACTACAGCATGGACCACCACAACTTCTTCGCCGCCATCGAGCCGATCTTCTGGAAATACGCCGGGCGCCCGCACTGGGGCAAGCTGCACACCCTCAATGCGCGCACCCTGCAGCCGCTGTATCCGCGCTGGAAGGCATTCACCGAGGTGCGTCAGGCGCTGGACCCGACAGGCAAGTTCCTCAATGGCCACCTGGCCTCGATCCTCGGCGTTGCCTGAGCACAAGGAGAGGTGATGAACAGACGCAAATTCCTGGTCGGCGCAGCGGGCGCCGGTGTGCTGCTGGCCGCTGCCGGCGCCTGGCTGCGCCCTGGCGCCCAAGGGGCGCCGCACGATGACTATTTCGCCAGGTTGCAGCGCGAGCTGCGCGAGCACGGGCCGATGCGCCCGGTGATGCTGATCGACCTCGACCGCCTGGACCACAACATCGATGTGGTGACCCAGTCGGTGCGCCGCGCCGGCAAGCAGCTGCGCCTGGTGGAGAAGTCGCTGCCCTCGCCGCAGTTGCTCGACTACATCGCCCGGCGTGCCGATACCCGCCGGCTGATGTCGTTCCACCAGCCGTTTCTCAACCACGATGCGCTGCGCTTCCCGGATGCCGACATCCTGCTGGGCAAGCCGCTGCCGGTGCGTTCGGCGCAGCTGTTCTACGAAGAGCACCGCGGCGCTTTCGACCCGGCCAGGCAACTGCAATGGTTGCTCGACACCCCCGAGCGGCTGCAACAGTACCTGGCGTTGGCCCAGGGACTGGGTACAAGGCTGCGGATCAATATCGAGCTGGATGTCGGCCTGCACCGGGGCGGGGTCAAGGACTCGGCGCAGCTGGAGCGGATGCTGGCGATCATCGCCGCCAATCCCCGGCACCTGGCCTTCGCCGGCTTCATGGGCTACGACCCCTTCGTCGGCATGGGCGTACCGGGCATCCTCGGATCGCCACAGGCGCTGTTCGCCAAGGTCATGGGCTTGTACGACGGCTTCGTCGACCACGCCCGCAGCCGTTATCCCGGGTTGTGGCGTACGGACCTGACCCTCAACACCGCCGGCAGCCCTAGCTACCGGATGCACGAGTACGAGCGCACCAGTAGCGAGGTATCGGTGGGTTCGGCTTTGCTCAAGCCCACCCACTATGACCTGCCGTCGCTGCAGGACCACCAGCCGGCGGCCTATATTGCCACGCCGGTGATCAAGCGCACGGGTGCGGTGCAGATTCCGGCGCTGGACGGCAAGTCGGCGTTGTTCGCCTGGTGGGACCCGAATCAGCGCGAGACCTTCTTCATTTATGGCGGCAACTGGCTGGCCGAGCCCGAGTCGCCCAGGGGACTGCGTTTCAACGGCCTTTATGGGCGCAGCTCCAACCAGGAAATGCTCAACGGCTCGGCGGCGGTGGGCCTGCAGGTCGACGACCAGGTGTTCCTGCGCCCGACCCAGTCCGAGGCGATCCTGCTGCAGTTCGGCGACCTGCTGGCGGTACGCGATGGGCGGATTGTCGAGCGCTGGCCGGTGTATGCGTAGCGGGTTGCTGCGCAGTCCATAAATTCATGCATTTCCCTGAATGGGCGGCCATCCCTTTCGCGGCACAAGGCCGCTCCTACAGGCGACCGCACTCCCTGTAGGAGCGGCCTTGTGCCGCGAAAGGGCTGCAAAGCAGCCCCGGCGATCAAGACGTAAACGCTGAAATTAGCAACTGATCGGGCCTCACAAACTAAACGGCAAACTCAGCTTGACCCACAGCATCTCCCCCTCCGGCCTGTTGCGCACCGCGAACTCCTTGGCCCAGCGCGCCTCGATGCTGGCGTACTCGAGAAAGGTGTAATGCAGCGCCGGGCCAATGGCGAACACCTGCCCGCGCACCCCATCATCGACATCCTCACCCATGAAGCTCACGGTCCGGCCGAACTGCTTGTCGTCGGTGGTCTGCTTCACGTAGTAGCCATTGACCCCCAGGCGCAGGTTGTCGGTCACCCGATAGCTGGCCGAATAGTCGAAGTGGAACAGCTGCCCCGAGCGATAGTCGGTGTCATGGTTCTCTTCGTTGAAGCTGTAGGTGGCCTTGACCGACAGCTCGCTACGCTCGCTGGGCAGCCAGGTCGCCGACAGCAGCGGCTTGTAGGTGTAGAAGTTGTTGCTGGTGTTGGCCATGCGCGTGGCTTCGTAGTCGCCGGTGGGCAGGGTGATCTCCAGCGCCGCGCCCAGGGTGAGGTCCGCGCCCATGTCCCACAGGATGATCGGTGCGATGGTGACGTCGCCCTGGCTCTCGCGGCGGCTGCGCTGGCCGAACATCGCCACCTGCTGGCGCATGTAGGGCTGCGCCACGTAGCCGCCGACCCGCCCGCCGAACAGGCGCAGCGGGCTGAGGTAGTCCAGCCGCGGGATGATCGCATCGGAGGTGATCTTCACCTGCTCGACCTTGCCGCCGAGCGAGCTGATGTCCAGTTTTCGCGCCTGGTAGTGGTTGTAGTAGAGATTGAAGGCGAACATGTGCGCCGGCAGCTGGTCGACGTTCAGCGGCAGGACGAAGAAACCGTCGGTGCCGGGGCCGATGTTGTCCACGCCGTTTTCGGTGGCATGGGTCGGGAGGGCGAGGCTGGCGCTGAGCATGCAGGCGGCTGCCGGGGGCAGCCAGGCGAGGCGGGTCGGGTTCATGGTCGGGCTCGTTCTTATTGTTGTGGGCGAGCGGCGTTGTGCCGCCCTATACAAATAAGCGCTGGCCGCCTGGGGGCGCAGGGCCGTGCCGGACAGGCAGGGGGGCTTTGCCGGACACTCTGCAATATTTTGTTACTCTCGCCGTCGGGGCGCGTCCCAGCGCGATATCATGACGGCGCCGAGCGCAGTGCCCCCGACAACAAGAACCTCAGGCGCCTCGGCCCGGGAGCAGCCTTTCATGCCCAGTACCCCCCTTGACCCGCAACTCGACCTGGCGCTGGCCTCGCCGTTCATGTTGCAGACCTTGCTCCAGCTCGCCAGCGACCGTGGCCTGGACGGCGAGCGGCTGTGTCGAGGCCTGGGCTTCACCCCGGCCGAGCTGCAGGACCCGGCCCAGCGCATCGCCTGTCGCCAGGCCGTGGCACTGATCCAGCGCACCCTGCAGGCCTTGCCCGGGCAGGGCCTGGGGCTGTGGGTCGGGCATCGCAATGTACTGGGCACCCTGGGCCTGCTCGGCCACGTGCTGTCGTTGTGCAGGACCTTGCGCGATGCCTTCGAGGTAGGCGCGCGCTACCAGCACGCCAGCGGCGGCATCGCGGTCTACAGTCTTCACGAGGACGAGCGGGAGACCTTTATCGAGGTCGACTGCCGGCTGCCCAACGCCGAGATCCAGGTGTTCGCGGTGGAGGAGTTCTTCGCCAGCCTGATGGTCTACGGCCGGACGCTGATCGGTACCGAGTTCCAGCCGCTGCGTTTCGAGTTCACCCATCCCGCGCCGGCCTACCGGGACACTTACGTGCATCTGTTAGGGCCGGCAGTAGCGTTCGGCTGCCTGCACAACCGCATGGTGATCGCCAGCCGTTGGCTCGACCAGTCGTTGCCCGGGCATCAGCCGGTCGCCCTGCGCCAGGCGCTCAAACTGCTGGAGCTGGAGTGCGCGCCGCTGCAGCACAAGGCCAGCCTGCTGCAGAGCGTGGAGCGCGCCATCGCCCGCGACCTGCCCGGGGGCTGCCGGATCGACAGTGTCGCCGCCGACCTCAACATGAGCAGCCGTACCCTGCGCCGGCACCTGACCGAGCACGGCGTGACCTTCGAAGGCTTGCAGGAGCAGGTGCGCCAATCGCGGGCAACGAGCCTGCTGGGCAACCCGAACATGCCCATCGAACGCATTGCCGAAGCGCTGGGCTACAGCGATGTGCGCGGCTTTCGCCGGGCGTTCAAGCGCTGGACCGGACAGAGCCCCTCGGCCTGGCGCGACAGCCCGACCCTGTAGGGGGCGCTCAGACCGCCGAGAACACCGACCCGGTCATCCGCTCGCTCAAAAGCTCCAGCGCCCGCAGCCCCGCCAGCGAGTTGCCCGAGGCGTTCAGCGCTGGCGACCACACGCAGATGCTGTAGCGCCCTGGCACCACCGCGACGATGCCGCCACCCACGCCGCTCTTGCCTGGCAGGCCGACCCGGTAGGCGAAGTTGCCGGCCTCGTCATACAGCCCACTGGTGGCCATGATCGCATTCACCTGCTGTGCCTGGCGCGGGCTGAGCACCTGCTCGCCGCTGTGCGGGCAGTAGCCGCTGTTGGCCAGGAAGGCGAAGCCGCGGGCCACGTCGGCGCAGCTCATGGACAGCGCGCAGTGGTGGAAGTAGCTGCGCAGCACCGCGTCGACATCGTTGTGGAAGTTGCCGAAGGCCTGCATCAGGTAGGCCATGGCCGCGTTGCGCGCGCGGTGCTGGTATTCCGACTCGGCCACCACCGTGTCGCTGACGATGCGCGGGTTGGCCGCCAGGCGGCGGACGAAGTCGCGCATCGACAGGGTGGGCGTGGCATAGCGCGACTGGTTGATGTCACAGATCACCAGCGCCCCGGCATTGATGAACGGGTTGCGTGGCCGGCCTTTTTCCACCTCCAACTGCACCAGCGAGTTGAACGCCTGGCCCGAAGGCTCGTAGCCCAGCCGCGACCAGATGTCCTCGCCGCTGTGGTTGATCGCCTGCACCAGGCTGAACACTTTGGAGATGCTCTGTATCGAGAACGGCGTGTGGGCATCGCCCGCGCAGTGCAACTGGCCGTCCAGGCTCTGCACGGCGATGCCCAGCTGGTTCGGGTCGACCTGGGCGAGGGCGGGGATGTATTGCGCCACCTGGCCCTGGACGAGCAGGGGGCGGACGTGGTCGAGGATCTCTTGCAGGAGTGCTTGCATCGGGAAACCTGGTGCGAAGGAAAGGCGCGTTCGAAAACGTTCAGGTAGACGATGGTTGCTGGCTGCGGAGCACATCTGTTCGCGTTGGCTCGCGTGCTGATGCGCAACCTGTAGGAGATCACACAGCCCTTCCGGGCTGCGCTGTCGCGCAGGGAACAGGGTTTCAGCGTGGGAGCGGGCTTGCCCCGCGATAGCGTCGGCACGGGTGACAAGGTTGTGGCTGCCGACGCCGTCGCGGGGCAAGCCCGCTCCTACAGTGATCGCGTTTACGCGTTGGCGGTTGCCTCGAACGCCGTGGAGTATTGCACGCTGCCCTTCGGCACATCACCGCTGAAGGCCAGGGCCTGGAAGTACTCGGCCGGCACGCCCGGCAAGCTCAGGCCCGGTTGGGCCTTGAAACCGAAGCGGCCGTAGTACCCTGGGTCGCCCAGCACCACGCAGCCCTGGCCACCCAGCCCGTGCAGGCGGGCCAGCGCGGCGTTGATCAGCGCCGAGCCGATGCCCTGGCCCTGACGCTGCGGCAGCACCGAGACCGGTCCCAGTCCGTACCAGCCCTTGGCGCCCGACGACAGGCTTACCGGGGAGATCGCCACATGGCCGACGATGGCGCCGGCCTCCACCGCCACCAGCGACACCGTCAGTTGTCCGGCCTGACGCAGGGCAGCGACGATGAACTGCTCGGTGTGGCTGCTGTGTTCGGCGTTGGCAAAGGCGGCCTCGGTCAGTTGGCCGATGGTGGCGGTGTCCTCCGGGCGCTCGTCGCGCAGGCTGATGTCATTGTCGAGATGCCGGCGCGTGTCGGCGTCGATCAGGCCGCGCAGGGCCTCGAACAGCGGCGTGGCGGCGGTATAGCGCTTGCCGTAGTCGAGGTTGAAGGCATAGTCGAAGCCCGGCGGGTTGCGGCCCTGGTTGTGTTGCAGCAGGGTTTCCAGCTTGTCGAGGGCCTTGACCGCCTGCGCCTCGGCCGAGGTGGCGGCCTCGTATTCCTCCCACAACGCCATGATCTCGTCGCGCAGGGCGGCGTCCAGGCTCGACATCAGGTGCAGCAGGTCTTCGCGTTCCTGCCGGTTCTTGTCGGGGAAGCCCTGTTTGCTGACGGCCGGGACGTCGCCGCTGATGGCCTCGCCCAGGTCGTGGACCAGGCACATCTTCAGCACCTTGAGCAGGTCGAGATCGCCCAGTTCGTCGGCGAAGGTGATGGCCATCAGGCACAGCCGCCAGGTGTGCTCGGCGGTGCTTTCGGCGCGGCCGCTGGAGGTGTGGGCGCTGCGGATCACGCTCTTGAGTTGTTCGGCCTGGCGCAGGAAGGCGAGGCGGTTCTGCAGTTTTTCGATGTTCATGGTGACTCCATGTCCTGGGGCGGGTTCAGCGCGTCTGCATGACGAACAGATGATACCCGTACTCGCCCAGGTGGTTTTCGTGGATCTTGAGTTCGCGGCGGATGTCGGCCAGGGCCTGGGAGGCGAAGTCCTCGTCCGCCAGGCTGGCCACGCGTTCGCGCAGCGGCTCCAGATAGTGGCTCCAGGCCTGCTCGCTCAAGGGGAAGTGCGACAGGGTGCGATAGCCCAGGCGGGCGATGGCGGCCAGGCGCGTGTCGACGCTGTGCAGGTCGGGGTAGGCGGCCTGCCAGAACGCCTCGACCGAGGGAGTGAGCCGGTCGGCCACCCGCACCAGGTCGCTGACCACCAGGTAACCCTGGGGTTTGAGAAAGGCGCGCCAGTACGCCAGGGCGTTGTCGAAGCCCATGATGTAGGCGCAGCCCTCGGCCCAGATCGTGTCGAAGTGCCGGGGCGCGAACGGCAGCTGGGTCATGCTCGCGCAAATCGGCGTGACCCGCGCCTGCAGGCCCTTGGCGACCAGGGTCGCGCGCAGGCAGCCCAGGCTGTGCTCGTCGTTGTCCAGCGCAGTGATGTGCGCCTGGCTGTGTTCGGCCAGCAGCACGCTGGAGGCGCCACGACCACAGCCGATGTCCAGCAGTGTCGCGGGGGCTTGGGGCAGGGCGTGCAGTGCTTTGAGTGAATCCTGTGCCGAGCCCGGGCCGAGGTAATCGAGGCCATCGAAAATGCGTTCGAAGTCGGCCATGTAGCGGTCGTGTTCGTTCATGTCGCGGGACAGCCATTTCAGGCGCAGGGCCTGTTTTTCATTGAATCCCTGCCGGCGCAGCCACGCCAGGTGGGCGCCGGGCGCCTGCTGCTCGAGGGCCTGGTGCCAGGGGCGCATGGACGACAAGCCGAGCATCGCCGCCAGCAGGTCACGCGAGCGTTGCCGGGCGGCGATCTCCTCGTCCAGCGTGTGCAGGCGTTCGAGCAGGGCTGCGCGGTCCAGGCGAGCTTCCAGGCAGGCCTGGCATTGCTTCAGGCTCAGGCCGCCGGCCTGTAGTTGCTGCAACAGCCGCAGTTGCTGCAGGTCCTTTTCGCTGTAGGTGCGATAACCATTGGCCTGGCGCCGCGAGGACACCAGCCCGATTTTTTCGTAATAGAGCAGCGTGGAGCGGCTCAGGCCCACCTTCGCCGCCAGTTCGGAAATGCGATACACCGGTCTTCCCCTCATGCAGTGGGGCGATGATGAACCATGAAGTTATAGACAGGTAAAGCGGATTTTCGCAGAAGGGCGCGCTGGTGCCCTTCAAGCCTGGGTGGGCAGGGCGCAGGCTGGATCCACCCCGATTTCCTCCATGAATTCGGCCAGGAACGACGCCAGCCGCTGATGCCTGAGCGCGGCCAGGCGCGCGCCTTCGCCGGTCTGCAAGCCCGAGGCGAGCTTGAGCAGCTTGGTCTGGAAATGCTCGATGGTGAAGCGGTTGTCGCGATAGTCCCGGCCTGCGGCAGTGGGGTTCTCGACGTCGTAGAGCGCCGACCCCATGCGCCCGGACACATAGAAGCAGCGGGCGATGCCGACGGCGCCCATGGAGTCCAGGCGATCGCTGTCCTGGAGGATCTTCGCTTCCAGGCTCTGCGGCGAAAGGCCCGCCGAGTAGCTGTGGGTCATCACCGCATGGGTCACCTGCTCGATGCGCGGTTGCGGCCAGCCCATGTCGGCGAGGATCGCGGCGGCGCGTTCGGCCGACAGCGTCGAGGCCTGCGCACGCAGGGGCGAGTTCTTTTCCACTGCCACGCAATCGTGCAGCACGGTGGCGGCGAGCAGCACTTCGAGGTCGCCGCCTTCCCTGGCCTGGATACGCCGGACATTGCTCCAGACCCGTTGCAGATGGGCGAGGTCGTGGGAGCCGTCGTTACTGTCGGCGGGCAGGTGGGGCAGCAACTCGGCCGCGAGGGTCTGCAAGGGGAAGAAGGGCGTGTTGGTCAATGATGGGCTCCAGCGGATCAGGGGAAAGGCGCAACGTCGAATTGTCCCAGCAACAGCATCAGTAGCAGCAAGAGTACGACAAGGCCGATGGCAGCTGTCCACTCGGCCTCGGCGCGCTCGGTGTACCAGGCGCCCCTGGATGGGTACCTGCCCAGCGTGGCCAGCTTCACCAGTGGCCAACCGAGCGGATAGCACAGGCTGCGGAACAGGACATGAACGGACAGTTCGCTGATCATCGGAGGCTCCTGCGGCCATGGTAAGGACGGTGCCAGGCTGCCCACTGCCGTCAACTGGCGTACTGGGCGATACCGTTGCCGAACGACCAGTTCTCCTTGCGCACCTCGATCAGGTTGATGAACACATCCTCCGGTCGCACGCCGGCCTCGCGCTCGAAACCTTCGGCGATGGCCTGGTACAGCGCCTTCTTCTGCTCCAGGGTGCGGCCTTCGTTGAGGGTGATCTGGATGAACACCTGGCCGTCGGAGCGTTGGATGCCCAGGTACTGCGGGTCGCTCACCAGGTGGTCGCCGTCGTGTTCGGTAAGGATCTGGAAATTGTCGTGTTCGGGCACATTGATCGTTCGCCGCATGCAGGCGTAGACGATCTGGCCGAGTGTGCGCAGATGAGCCGGGTCGGGGTGGCGCTTGATATCGATGCGTACCAGTGGCATGTGGACTCCTTGGACGATGGCCAGGCGAGACGCAGAAGCTGGTAGGGCAGGATCAGGCATGAGCCCGGACAGGCGCCGGGCTCGGGAAGGCAACTACCGTTACTGTGGCAGCAGCTTGGAGGCGCGCTCGCTCGCGTTATTGAAGACCTCGATCAGCCTTTTCGCCAGGGCGTCTTCGATGGCCGCGGCGGTGAGCAGGCCCTGGGTGAAACCGATGCCCTGCTCCTTGGCGACAGCCAGCTGCTGGCTGTTCTCTGCCTCGGCCATGTCGCCCAGGTAGTGGGCAGCACGATAGGCGTAGCGCTCGGGGAGTGTCAGCTGTTCGAGGTCCTTCAGCGAGAGGGCGAACTGGCTGGCGGCGGCGGGCTTCAGGCTGAGTTGCTCGAACTGGAGCAGGCTCAGGCGATCGGTAGTCAAGGCGAATCTCCGTTTCATTGCGGGAACACCCGGTTACTGTCCTGCCTTTTGCCGGTCAACGCAAGGGTGGCCAGGGCAGTGGCGCGAAAAGAATCCGCTTTCCCACGGCATGGCTGGTCCTGCTGGAGGGACAAGGCGGTGCTTGGCTCAGGTGCTAAAACGTTCTAGCCTTCGCGTTTTGCTCATTTTCTTAAGGAATGCCTGCATGATCCCCACCCTCAGCCGCCGCCGCGTGCTCCAGGGCGCGCTCGGCTGCTCGGCCCTGCTGACCCTGCCCACCTGGGCGGACGATCCGTTGCGCCAGGCGATGCAAAAGCTTGAGGCGGCCAGCGGCAGTACCATCGGCCTGTGGGCCCTGGACACCGGCAGCGGTCGGCAGCTGGCCTGGCGCGGCGAAGAGCGCTTCGCCTTTTGCAGTACCTTCAAGGCCGTACTCGCCGGCGCTGTCCTGCACCGTAATGAGGCCGAGCCGGGCTTGCTGGCGCGGCGCATCGCCTATGGCACCCAGCAGTTGGTGGTCTACTCGCCGGTGACCGAAAAACATGTCGGGCCTGGCATGACGGTTGCCGAATTGTGCGCCGCCGCCGTGCAGTACAGCGACAACACCGCCGGCAACCTGCTGCTCGAACTGGTCGGTGGTCCACCCGGGTTGACGGCGTTCGTCCGTGGCCTGGGCGATCCGACCTTCCGCCTCGACCGTAACGAGCCGACGCTGAACACCGCCTTGCCGGGTGATCCGCGTGACACCACGACGCCCCTGGCCATGGGCATGACCCTGCAGCGCCTGCTGCTCACCGATGGCCTGCCCGCCGCCGCGCAACAACAGCTGCAGGCCTGGCTCAAGGGCAACACCACCGGCGACACGCGCATTCGTGCCGGGCTGCCGAAGGACTGGGTGGTGGGCGACAAGACCGGCTCGGGTGACTATGGCGTGGCCAACGATGTCGCGGTCATCTGGCCCAAGGGCCAGGCGCCGTGGATCCTGGTGGTGTTCAGCCGAGGCACGAAACAGGATGCGCCGTGGAACAGCGAGACGATCGCGGCGGCCACGCGGATCGTGGTGGAGGCCTGGAAGGGCTGAGCAAGTGTGCGGGCCACATCGCGGGGCAAGCCCGCTCCCACGAGTGGTTGCGCGTGCTCATCAGCGTGGGAGCGGGCTTGCCCCGCGATGAGGCCACAACAGGCCATCACCCCACCCGCACTCGCCGCCGCTTCTTGCGGTACATCTCGCCATCGGCATGGCTGAGCAGGGTGTCGGCATCCTCGCCATCGCTGGGATAGCAGGCCACGCCGATGCTGCAGGACGGCATCCTGACATCGCCGAACTCGGCCCCGAGCGGCTCCTCCATGACCATGGCGATCTGCTCGACCACCTCGTACACGGCGTCCTCCGACGGCACATCGGTCAGCAGCACGATGAACTCGTCGCCACCGATCCGCGCCACGGTGTCTGCTTCCTGCACGCTGTCCTGCAGGCGTCGGGCGATGGTGCACAGCACGCGGTCGCCGGCCGCGTGGCCGTGCACATCGTTGATGCCCTTGAAGTCGTTGACGTCCAGGAACAGCAGGGCCAGCCGTCGCTGCTGCTGACGGGCGGCGCGCAGGGCGGTGGCCAGGCGGTCGTTGAACAGCGAGCGGTTGGTCAGCTTGGTCAGCGGGTCGTGATGGGCGAGAAAGCGCAGTTCCTGCTCGGCCTGGGTGAGGGCGGTGATGTTGCGCGCGACGCCGATCCGCGCGCCCACCTCGTCGGACCAGAAGGCCGCCCAGAGGATATGCACGATCTCGCCATCCTTGCGCACATAGCGGTTGCGAAAGTCGAAGTGCGGGGTGCCGTCCATGACCCGGACGATCGAGGCGCGGGTGGTTTCCAGATCGTCCGGGTGCATGTAGCGGGTGATCGGGGTGCCGGTCAGTTCGTCGGCGCGATAGCCGAGCAAGGCTTCGCAGGCGTTGCTCACGAACACGATGGTGTCGTCCCGGTCGACCACGAACACGGTGTCCAGCATCAGGTGGATCAGCCTGGGGTAGAGCGCTTGCAGGTCGACGGGCATAGGGCAGGGGTGTCCGATACGGGTAGCCCGGTCATGGTCCGATCACGCAGGGCGGCGGCGCGAGGTCCTGCAAGCCGCCGGGGGCCGCTTGCCGCGCCCGTGCAGCATACACAGGCTCGGGGGCGCGGCACACTACCTGTGGGCAAGCAGACTGTCGGCTGCTTCAGTGCCCCTGTCGGGTGGAAACGGCAACCGCCCCAGCAGCTCGACGATGGTTGTTGCGCAGGCGGGTGCCGGGTTATGCCTCGGCTGTGGAGCGTATGCACCGGCTCACGGCGCAGGACACCGATGCCCCAGAGCAGGCACGCCGGCAAGGCAACGAGGGCCAGGCCGAGGATGATCAGTCCAAGGTAGTAGAACTCTTCCCCTTCCTTGTAGAACACCCACAGGTTGTTCAGGTAGAGGAGGGCGTTCGCCAGCGCACAGGAACCGATAAGGGCCAGGTATTTCGCAGTCAGTTTGAACACGTGCAGCGTTTTCCTAGCGTTCAGGAACCATCGGCCTGGCTGGCCTGGCGCTCGACCAGGCGCGCGCCGCCGGCGTCTGACACGTTGGCCAGGAGCAGCAGCCCTTACTGGTGAAGACCATGAAATATGCGATCCAGTGCTGCCATGACGACATGACTCCCTTGAACATCCTGTTGCTTAGATTGCCATTTTCCCTGGGGTTCGACGAGCGTGTTGCGGCGCCTATGAGATCGAGCGCCGCCCGCGCGGCGCATCGCGACGCAAGGCCGCTCCTACATCTATGGTTACCCCCATTTCTGCAATACTGTACTGAGATGTGCGTGAGTTTGGTTTGCGTCAATCTATACGGCGTCGTGTGGGAGGTTGGTCCCGCGCCTCGATGAAAATCGCGCCCGACGAGCCTAGATATTTGTTCGGCTTCTGAAGCCGAGTAGGAGCTCAGGTTGATCGCCAGGCCGGTATACCGTTCACGTCATCTGTGTGCAGCATCGCAAAACCAGGTGGGTTGTTACTCGTGTGTCTGCAGGGTCAAGCGTTCATGGCGCTTGACCCTGCATCAAATTCGCTGTGGTGTGCCGTGATGGCCCAGGCGATTCGGGCCAGTTTGTTGGCGATAGCGCACACCACCAGGTTGGGGTGGTGAACACGTAGCAAGCCACGTACCCAGTCCGCCAGCTTGCCGGTTTTGCGCTCCAGCCCAATCAGATAGACCCTCGCGCACTGGATCAGCAGTCGTCGCTGATTGCCGTCGCCCCGCTTGCTGATTCGCCCCAGGCAAGGTTTGCCGCCTGTCGTGTGCTGCCTGGGAACCAGGCCTATGGAGGCTGAATAATTTCGCCCACAGCGGAACTGCTTACCATCACCCAATTCCGCAGCCAGGGCGGTAGCGGTGATCGGGCCAATACAAGGTATCGACATCAAACGGGAAGCAAGATCATCGCTAACGGCCTGGCTATGCACTTCCTTGTCCAGAGCCTTGATCCGATCATCGAGATAGCGGAAGTGGGCATGTAGGTCCAGCAACAGCTTCTTGATCAACGGTGAGAAGGTACTGTCGTCCAGCAGAATGGGGAGCTCCCGGACCGCCTTGAAGGTGGGTGCCAAACTGACCCCCACCTCGAGCAAATAAGCGTGGATGCGGTTCATGGTGGCAGTACGGTCTCTGATGAAGCTGTCGCGCAGTGAATTGAGCATCGCCAGCGCCTGCTGGGCCTCGGTTTTGGGAGGCACGAAGCGCATCTGATCGCGGGTTGCCGCCTCACCGATAGCGGCAGCATCGGTAAAGTCATTCTTGTTGCTTTTCACGTAGGGGCGAACGAACTGTGCGGGAATAAGTTTGGGCGTATGACCCTGTCTCGTCACCTCTCGCGCCATGAAATGAGAGCCACCACAGGCCTCCATCGCCATCGTACAGGGCGCAAGATTGGCAAGGTGGCGGATGAGTGACTCACGGTTGAACCTGCGGTGATAGAGCTCATGACCCCGATCATCCTGAGCGTGTACATGGAAGCTCAACTTTCCCAGGTCGATGGCGATGATGGCGACAGTGTTCATGGCGTTGCACTCCGATAGGCACCCTGTGAAAGCTTAGAGGGCTGACACAGGGTGGGGCGGGGGTAGCCATTTCATTATTTGTTGCAACGTGCCGAACCTGTCAGGCCATGGTTGCCCGCCTTGGTGCATGTCTTGAGACAGGTGAGGCGGCAGTAGTGCCCACGCTGAAACCGCGGCGTACCCACAAGGCGTACCAGGTAATGGGGCAGGATTGACTGGCCCGAAACAGATGTGGGAGCGGCCTTGTGCCGCGATGCGCCGCGCGGGCGGCGCTCGATCTCAAGAGCGCTGCAAAGCTACCGTCGAACACCTCGAAAGGACCAGCCCTCAAAGCCTGCCGATCCGCTCCAGCTCACCCTCCAGCTGATCCCGCCCAAGGCTGGCCAAGGGCAGGGCAAGCAACGCCCGGCAGCGCCGTTCGATATGCGCCAGGGTGGCGCGGAAGGCGGCGTCGATGGTCTGCTCGTCGCCCACCACCTCGGACGGATCCGCCAGCCCCCAGTGGCACTTCAGCGCCGGGCCGAAGTACACCGGGCAGGTTTCTCCGGCGGCCTTGTCGCACACGGTGATGACGATGTCCGGCGGGTTGTCCGCGAAGGCATCGTTGCCTTTGCTGCTCAGCCCCTCGATGGCGATGCCGGCCTGTTGCAGGGTGCTCAGGCTGCGCGGCAGCACCTGGCCCCGGGGAAAGCTGCCGGCGCTCACGGCCTGCAAGCCCGGCGGCGCCAGGTGGTTGAACAGGGCTTCGCTGAGGATGCTGCGGCAGCTGTTGGCTGTGCACATGAACAGGACTCGCATGGGGCGCTCCGGGTATCAAAGGCTCAGGCGCAAGGCCAGGGCCGAGAGGGTGATCAACAGGACCGGCAGGGTCAGCAGGATGCCGACCTTGAAGTAGTAGCCCCAGGTGATGCGCATGCCCTTGCGCTCCAGCACGTGCAGCCAGAGCAGGGTGGCGAGGCTGCCGATGGGGGTGATCTTGGGGCCCAGGTCGCAGCCGATGACGTTGGCGTAGATCATCGCTTCGCGTACCAGACCCTGGGCATCGCTGGCCTGGATCGACAAGGCGCCGATGAGCACGCTGGGCATGTTGTTCATCACCGACGACAGCAAGGCGGCGAGCAGGCCGGTACCGAGGGTGGCGCTCCACAGGCCGTGCGCGGCCAGGCGGTCGAGCAGTTGCGTGAGCAGGTCGGTGAGGCCGGCGTTCTTCAGTCCGTACACCACCAGGTACATGCCCAGCGAGAAGATCACCACCTGCCAGGGCGCCTCGCGCAGCACGCGACGGGTGGAGATGCGATGGCCGCGGGCGGCGACGGCGAACAGCATCGCCGCGCACACCGCCGCCACCGCGCTGACCGGCACGCCCAGCGGTTCCAGGGCGAACAGCCCGACCAGCAGCACCAGCAGCATCCAGCCGCCGACCACGAAGGTGGCGCGGTCATGGATCGCCGATTCGGGGGCCTTGAGCGCATCGAGGGCATAGTGACGCGGCAGGTCGCGACGGAAGAACAGCCACAGCACGCCGAGGGTGGCGGCGACGCTGACCAGGTTCACCGGGACCATCACCGCGGCGTACTCGCCGAAGCCCAGGCCGAAATAGTCCGCCGAGACGATATTGACCAGGTTCGACACCACCAGCGGCAGGCTCGCGGTGTCGGCAATGAAACCAGCGGCCATGACGAACGCCAGGGTCGTGGCGGCCGAGAAGCGCAAGGCCAGCAGCATCGACATGACGATGGGGGTGAGGATCAGCGCGGCGCCGTCGTTGGCGAACAGCGCCGACACCGCCGCGCCCAGCAGCACGCAGAAGGCGAACAGGCGGTAGCCGCTGCCATTGGCCCAGCGCGCCACATGCAGGGCGGCCCATTCGAAGAAGCCGGCTTCATCGAGCAGCAGGCTGATGATAATGATGGCGATGAAGGTGGCCGTGGCGTTCCAGACGATGGCCCAGACCGCCGGGATGTCCTGCAGCGAGACCGCGCCGACGGCCAGGGCGATCAGCGCGCCGAGTGCCGCGCTCCAGCCCACGCCCAGGCCACGGGGTTGCCAGATCACCAGCACCAGGGTGAAGACGAATACCGCGATCGCGATCAGCATGGGTGTTTTCCGGGGGCAGGTTCAGCAGCAGGCGGCGCGTTGCGGGCGGCCGTCCATGTGCTGCAGGCGGGTGGTGTTGTCGTGCAGCCAGGTTTCGTTGGCTCGCAGGGTCAGTTGCAGCAGGTCATGCACCCAGGCGGGGAGCTGTGGGGCGAGGCGGTAGTACACCCACTGGCCCTGGCGGCGGTCCTGCAACAGGCCGCAGTTGCGCAGTTGGGCCAGGTGGCGGCTGATCTTCGGCTGGCTGTCGCCGAGGGCGCACATCAACTCGCAGACGCACAGCTCGCCCGACTGGGCGATCAGCAAGGTGGCACGGGCGCGAGTCTCGTCGGCGAGGCATTTGAATACCTCGGGAGGCGTGAGCATGGTGATGGCCTATACATATGGAAAATCGAATATACGTATTTCCGTATGTATCGCGCAACCCCATCGCGGGGCAAGCCCGCTCCCACGCTGTGCAAGCTAAATCAGCACGTTATGTTTTGTTCCAGAGGGAAGCAGGCAGCGCGTGGGCTGTTCAGCGGCGATAGTAGCGGTGGTCGTCGTCATAGCGATGACGCAAGGCGCGCTCGTGATGGCGTTCCCAGTAGCGTTGGCGTTCCATTTCCCGGCGGTGCTGCTCCCGGCGCCATTGTTCGCGGCGCCACTGTTCCCGACGCCAGTCGTCGCGGTGATCGTGCCAGCGCTCGTCGTGCCGGTAGCGGTCGTCATGGGCCAGCAGCGCTGCCGAGGGTGCGCTGGCCAGGCTTGGCCAAGGGTTTTCGCTGGCCTGGCGGTCCGCCAGGTCGAGGGTGTGAGGTGTCGAAGTCTTCATCGGTGCGGCGGATGCCGAGCCTGCGGCCGCGAGTGCGAACAGGCCAACGAGCAGCATGCATTGGGCAGGGAATTTCATGAGAGAAGACAACCTCTGAATGGCAGGTGAGCGTGCGTTCGGTGGCTGTTGGAGCAACCGAGGAATGCACTCACCCAATAGACCGGGAAAATGGAAAAAGTTCTGGAGGGGTGGTTGCTTCGGGAGGTGTTCGCCGCAGCTCTTGCAGCGCCTATGAGATCGAGCGCCGCCCGCGCGGCGCATCGCGACGCAAGGCCGCTCCTACATCTATGGTTACCCCCATTTCTGCAATACTGTACTGAGATGTGCGTGAGTTTGGTTTGCGTCAATCTATACGGCGTCGTGTGGGAGGTTGGTCCCGCGCCTCGATGAAAATCGCGCCCGACGAGCCTAGATATTTGTTCGGCTTCTGAAGCCGAGTAGGAGCTCAGGTTGATCGCCAGGCCGGTATACCGTTCACGTCATCTGTGTGCAGCATCGCAAAACCAGGTGGGTTGTTACTCGTGTGTCTGCAGGGTCAAGCGTTCATGGCGCTTGACCCTGCATCAAATTCGCTGTGGTGTGCCGTGATGGCCCAGGCGATTCGGGCCAGTTTGTTGGCGATAGCGCACACCACCAGGTTGGGGTGGTGAACACGTAGCAAGCCACGTACCCAGTCCGCCAGCTTGCCGGTTTTGCGCTCCAGCCCAATCAGATAGACCCTCGCGCACTGGATCAGCAGTCGTCGCTGATTGCCGTCGCCCCGCTTGCTGATTCGCCCCAGGCAAGGTTTGCCGCCTGTCGTGTGCTGCCTGGGAACCAGGCCTATGGAGGCTGAATAATTTCGCCCACAGCGGAACTGCTTACCATCACCCAATTCCGCAGCCAGGGCGGTAGCGGTGATCGGGCCAATACAAGGTATCGACATCAAACGGGAAGCAAGATCATCGCTAACGGCCTGGCTATGCACTTCCTTGTCCAGAGCCTTGATCCGATCATCGAGATAGCGGAAGTGGGCATGTAGGTCCAGCAACAGCTTCTTGATCAACGGTGAGAAGGTACTGTCGTCCAGCAGAATGGGGAGCTCCCGGACCGCCTTGAAGGTGGGTGCCAAACTGACCCCCACCTCGAGCAAATAAGCGTGGATGCGGTTCATGGTGGCAGTACGGTCTCTGATGAAGCTGTCGCGCAGTGAATTGAGCATCGCCAGCGCCTGCTGGGCC
This sequence comes from Pseudomonas sp. TE31087, assembly GCF_057284075.1. Taxonomy (NCBI): domain Bacteria; kingdom Pseudomonadati; phylum Pseudomonadota; class Gammaproteobacteria; order Pseudomonadales; family Pseudomonadaceae; genus Pseudomonas; species Pseudomonas sp. TE31087. Next base: position 2,124,797 of record NZ_JBXVNN010000001.1, on the reverse strand, counting down.
TCGGTTTTGGGAGGCACGAAGCGCATCTGATCGCGGGTTGCCGCCTCACCGATAGCGGCAGCATCGGTAAAGTCATTCTTGTTGCTTTTCACGTAGGGACGAACGAACTGTGCGGGAATAAGTTTGGGCGTATGACCCTGTCTCGTCACCTCTCGCGCCATGAAATGAGAGCCACCACAGGCCTCCATCGCCACCGTACAGGGCGCAAGATTGGCAAGGTGGCGGATGAGTGACTCACGGTTGAACCTGCGGTGATAGAGCTCATGACCCCGATCATCCTGAGCGTGTACATGGAAGCTCAACTTTCCCAGGTCGATGGCGATGATGGCGACAGTGTTCATGGCGTTGCACTCCGATAGGCACCCTGTGAAAGCTTAGAGGGCTGACACAGGGTGGGGCGGGGGTAGCCATTTCATTATTTGTTGCAACGTGCCGAACCTGTCAGGCCATGGTTTCCCGCCTTGGTGCATGTCTTGAGGCAGGTGAGGCGCCAGTGGTGCCCACGCTGATGCCGCGTCGTACCAACAAGGCGGACCCGGTAATGGCACAGGATTGACTGGCCCGAAACAGATGTAGGAGCGGCCTTGCGCCGCGATGCGCCGCGCGGGCGGCGCTCGATCTCATAGGCGCTGCAAGGGCTGTGGCGAACACCCCCAGAGCGAGCCGAAGCAACTGGCAAAAAGTAAATGATAAGAATTATCATAAGCACCTTTTCGCCCTCCCCAGAGAGTCGCCGCATGTCTTCAACCCACCGCGACCCGGCACTGGACCTGATCCAGAACCGTGACTCCCAGCCCCAGGGTGGCCGGGCGAAGGTGTCGCGGCGAACGCTGCTCGGCAGCCTGACCGCGACCGGCGTACTTCTCGCCAGTGGCTATGGCGTGAACCAAGGTGGCGCGCTGCCAACGCTGTTCAGCGATTGCGCCACCGGCACCGGACAACGACGCGGTTGGCGACTGGCACCGGGCCTTTCGGTGCTACTGGACAGCCGCAGCGCACTGGACAACGCTGGCCGCGCCGTGACCTTGCAACGTGGGCGGGTGCTGCTGGAGGTGACACAGGGCGCCGGTGTCAGCCTGCGAACCACCCAGGTACGGATCATGCCGGGGCAGGCGGCGCGCTTGATCGTCCAGCAACAAGCATCCGCGACCCTGGTGCAGATGCTTGATGGCGTGGCATCGATCGCGTGGGGTTCGGCCGCTCCGCTGGCACTGGAAGCCGGGTGGCAGCAACTGTTCGGCGACACGGGCAGCATCCCGAGTGTTGCGTTGCCAGTCGGGGCCGGCGCCTGGACCCACGGACACCTGGTGGCCGAGCGCATGCCCCTGGCCGAGGTGCTCGAGGAACTCGACAACTATCGCCCAGGCGTGCTCAGGTGCGACCCGCAGATCGCGCGATTGCAGGTCAGCAGGTCATTGTCCCTCGACCAACCGGATGCCAGCCTGATGCTGCTGACCGAGACCCTGCCGGTTCGGATCCAGCGGGTACTGGGGTACTGGGCCAACGTGGTGCCGGCCTGAGCCCACTCACTTCACCTGGCCGTTGTACACCACGGTCGCGGCGCCATCCTTCTTGATGGTCAGCTTGTTGCCTTCGGCCATGCTTTCGACCATTTCCGAACAGCCGTCCACCTCAGCCTTGCCGTCCACGTACTCGCCGCTGGTATCGAAGCTGAAGACATAGGTGGACGCCGGGCAGGCATTGCCGCCTTCGCCCGTGGACACCACCAGCACATAGCGGCTCGGGCCGAAGGCGTAGGCTTTCTCGATGGCGACGTAGCCGGTGCCTTCGGCGTCGGCGACGACGGACTCCATGACGTTCATCACGCCTGCCCGGGACTGGTAGTTCAACGCGGTGCCCATTTCCATGCCCTGGACGCTGAACGGACCGGCACCTTCGTCGCTGATCGGCAGCGGCTCATAGGCGATGCTCGGCGCCAGCGGTGCGCTGACGGTAGGCTTGGCCAATAGCGCGGCCTGAGGCTGCGGGTTGACGCACTGGCCGCTTTCACAGATGCGCTCACCCTTGCAGTCGGTGTCCTTGGCGCATTGGCCGGTCGCCGCGGTGGTCTGGTCGGCCTTGTCGCAGCCGGCGATGGCCAGGGTGAGGAGGGTGAGGGCAAGCAGTCGCTTCATCAGCGAAGTCCTTTTCATGGATGAGGGCTGAGCAGTATCGCCAAACTGTGGGCCGATGTCGCGGGCTGTATCTCAATCTAGTTGTTCACCAACAACTCCGGCCCCAGGTACCGGTTGATCTGGTCGATGTCGTCATCCCCCAGGCTGCCCACCGCCGAGGCCAGGCGCAGGCGCGACATCAGGTAGCGCAGCTTGGCCTCGAACAGGTCATGCCGTGCCACGAACAGCAGCTCCTCGGCGTCGAGCACATCGGCGTTGGTGCTGGTGCCGCCGGCACTGAAACCCTTGCGTGCCGATAGCAGCGAGCGTTCGTTGGAGGCCACCGCCTTTTCCAGCGCGTGCACGCGCAGGGCGCCGCTTTGCACGCCGCGAAACTCGCGGGTGGTGCCAGTGATGACTTCCTGTCGCGTGGCATCGAGCTCGTCCAGGGCCTTGGCGCTGTTGGCGCTGGCCTGGCGGCTCAGCGCGCTGACGCCGCCGCCGCTGTACAGCGGGATGTTCAGCTCCAGGCCGATCGAACTGTAGTGGTTGCGCTGGTTCAGCTCGGAGATCGACTGGCTCTTGCCAGCGGTGTAGCCGGCGACGAAGTCCAGGGTCGGCCAGTGGCCGGCCTTGGCGCGCTTGACCTCTTCCTCGGCCAGCGCGTAGCTGTGCCGGCGCGCCTGGATCACCGGGCTGTCGGCCTGGGCCCTGGCCAGCCAGTCATGCAGGTTGTCCGGTAGCAGCGGCGGGGTGGCGAAGTCCGCCTGCAGGGTGGTCAGCGACACGGGTGTCTCGCCGATGTACTCGGCCAGTTTGCGGCTGGCGTTGGCTAGGTTGTCCTGGGCCTCGATCAGCTCGGCCTCGGCAAGGTCGAGCCGGGCCAGGGACTCGTCGATGTCGGTGATGGTGCCGGCTCCAAGCTGCATGCGTCGCCTGGCCGAGCCGAGCTGCTCCTCGAAGGCACCGAGCTTGGCCCGGGCCAGGGTGATGGTCTCGCTGGCCAGGAGCACGTCGAAGTAGCTGTCGGCCAGGCGCACGGCGGCGTCCTGGCTCTTGGCGTCGAATACCGCCACGCTGTAGTCGGCGCGTTGCTGGCCCTGGCGGTATTCGGCCATCTTCTGCTTGTTGAACAGCGGCTGGCGCAGGCGCAGGTTGGCGCCGGTGGCGTCATAGTCGAGGTCGTTGTCGATGCCGTGCTGGCGCTGGCTGCCGTCGATGCGGTTGGCGTAGGCCGAGGCGTTGACCTGCGGCAGCAGGCCGGCCTGGCCGATGGCGCGGTTTTCCAGGCCGGCCTGCTGTTCATGCACCGCGGCGCGGTAGATCGGCCCCTGGTACTGCAGCAGGTCCCAGGCCTGCTTGAGGTCCATGGCGCCGGCCGGCAACGCCAGCGTCAGCAGGCACAGGCCAAGGCAATGGCGATTCATCTCATTGCTCCTTGAACGCGGCGTCGACGCGTTCGAGCAGGGGTTTGAGCAGGTAGCTCAGCAGGTTGCGCTCGCCGGTCTTGATGGTGACGGTGGCGGGCATGCCGGGGCGGATATGGTTGCTGCCGAGCAAAGCCATGCCGTCGGCGGTGACTTCCACCTGGGCCAGGTAGAACGGCTGCTTGCTCTCCTCGTCGAGCAGGCGGTCGGCGGAGACGGTCAGCACGCGCCCGGGAATGTTCGGCGTGCTGGCGTGGTTGAAGGCGGGGAAGGCGATGTCCACGGCCAGGCCCGGGGTCATGCGGTCGATGGCCTGCACCGGGATCATCGCGTCGACCTGCAGCGGCTCGTCGAGCGGGACGATCTCCATGATCCGGCTGCCGGGCTGGACCACCCCGCCGACGGTGGCGATGCTCAAGGCCTGGACCATGCCGTCGATGGGCGCGCGGATGATCGTATGGGTCACTTCGTAGTCCAGGGCGCGCAGGCGGTCGGCCAGGGTGGTGCTTTCCTTGGCGGTGTCGGTCAGCTGCGACTGCACCTCCTTGAGGTAGTCGTGGCGGCGCTGCAGGACGCGCAGCCTGAGCTCGTTGATCTGGCTGCGCACCCGGGCGATGTTGTTGAGGTTCTCGGCCTGGCCGGCGGAGAGGTCGGCGTTGCTGCGCTCAAGCTCCAGCAGGCGGTTGCGCGGTACATAGCCTTCGGCCGCGAGCATGCGCGTGCCTTGCAGTTCCTGGCCGAGGAAGCCGATCTGCGAGGCGCGGGCGCCATACACCTGCTGCAGGCCCTTGAGCTGCACCGCCGAGGCGGCGATGTTCTCCTCGAGGATGCCGATTTCGCCGGCCAGGCCCGCGCGCCGGGTCGCCAGCAGGTGCTGTTGCAGGTCCATGGCCGCCAACAGCCGAGGATCGTCTTCGAACTGGCGCAGCAGGGCAGGGGCGAAGGTCACCGTGTCGTGGCCGTCGCGTTCGGCCTCCAGGCGATTCTCCACGGTCTTGCTGACGATGTACTGGGCGCTGACCGCGCCTTGCTCGGCCAGCGCATGCAGGGCGTCGAGGCGCACCAGCGCCTGGCCTTTGTTCACCCGCTCACCCTCGTGCACCAGGATCGCCTCGACGGTGCCGCCGGTCAGGTGCTGCACGGCCTTGCGGTTGCTGGTGACCTTGACCGTGCCGGTGGCGACCACGCCGGCGTCCAGGGGCGCCAGCCATGACCACAGGAGGAAACCGCCGAAGCCGGCGAGCATCAGCCACAGGCCCCAGCGCACGGGTTTGCCGACGTCGAGGTCGATCGGGTTGGCGTCGGCCGGAAGCAGTTCGGTTTGCATGGAATGGATCATGATCGGTCACTCCCGTACCTTGACGGCGGCCAGCGGGGTCGCGGCGCCAGCGGGGATCACGCTGGCCGTGCGCAGGGCGGCGAACACTTCTTCACGGCTGCCGAGCATCTGCACGGCGCCGTCGCGCAGCATCAGCACCTTGTCGACGGCGCAGAGCACGTTGGGGCGGTGCGAGATCAGCACCACCGTGGCGCCGCGGCCCTTGAGTTCGGCCAGGGCGTCGACCAGGGCTTTCTCACCGAGGTCGTCGAGGTTGGCGTTCGGTTCGTCCAGCACGATCAGGTTGGGTTCGCCGTACAGCGCGCGGGCCAGGGCGATACGCTGCTTCTGACCGCCGGACAGCGGGCCGCCGTCGCTGTCCAGGCGGGTGTCGTAGCCTTGGGCAAAGCGCAGGATCATGTCGTGCACGCCGGCGCTTTTGGCGGCGCGGATCACCGCCTCGCTGTCCACCTCGGCGAAGCGGGCGATGTTGTCGGCGATGCTGCCTTCGAACAGCTCGACATCCTGGGGCAGGTAGCCGAGCCAGGGGCCCAGTTCACGCTTGTTCCAGGTGAAGATGTCGGCGCCGTCCAGGCGCACCTTGCCGGCCTGGGCCGGCCACACCCCGACCAGCAACCGCGCCAGGGTCGACTTGCCCGAGGCTGACGGGCCGATCACCCCGAGGCTTTCACCCGGGGTCAGGCCCAGGCTGACACCGCGCAGGATGGTGCTGCCGGTGCCGGGCGCGCCGGCATACACGTTCTCCACCGCCAGCATGCCCAGCGGCCGTTGCAGCGACATGCTCGGCGGGCGCTGCGGATAGTCCTGCAGCAAGCCGTTGAGCCGGCCCCAGGCCAGGCGGCAGCCGAGCAGTGGCTTCCACGCGGCGATCACCTGTTCCACCGGGCCCAGGGCCCGGCCGGTCAGGATCGAGCAGGCGATCATCATGCCCGGGGTGATCTTGCCCTCGATCGCCAGCAGGGCCCCGGTGCCGAGGATCAGCGACTGCAGGGTGATACGCACGAAGCGCCCGATGCTGCCGATGACGGCGGCGCGGTCGGAGGCCAGGGTCTGCATCTGCAGGATGCGCAGGTGGCTCTGGAACCAGCGCTGGCTGATCGACGCCAGCATGCCCATGGCCTCGATCACCTCGGCGTTGCGCAGGTTGTTGTTGGCGTAATGGGCGCAGGCGAGGGCGGCGTGGTTGGCCTCGCCCAGGGGCTGCTTGGTGGCCTTTTCGGTGAGCCAGGCCAGTGCCGCGAGGATCAGCGAGCCGACCAGCGTGACCAGGCCGAGCAGCGGGTGGATCAGGTAGGCGACGAGCAGGTAGATCGGTGTCCAGGGCGCGTCGAAAAAGGCGAACAGGCCGTTGCCGGTGAGGAACTGACGCACCTGCGCCAGGTCCTGCAGGGCCTGGCCGGGGCTGCCACCGGCACGGCTGAGGTTGCGCTCGAAGGCGGCGCTGAACAGGCGCCGGTTGAGCGCCATGTCCAGGCGGTTGCCGACCCGCACCAGCACCCGGCTGCGCAGCATCTCCAGGGTGGTCATCAGCAGGAACAGCCCCACCACCAGCACCGTCAGCATGCCCAGGGTCGTGAGGTTGCGGCTGACCAGCGCGCGGTCGTATACCTGCAGCATGTACACGGCGGGCGTCAACATCATGACGTTTATCACCCCGCTGAACACCGCCAGGGCATAGAAACTGCGTCGCAGTTGAAACAGTGCCTCGGCCAGCTCGGAGCGGGTACCTGTCTGCCTGGTCATCGGGGGAGCCTCCCTCTGCGAAAAATGCCGGCCGCCGTTGCGGTGGTCGGGCTAAAAGCCTTGTGGTTGCTGGCCTGCAGAAGGTTTTGTCGCTCTTTTGGCGGGTTATTCCAAATACGCTGCAGGGAGCCCACAAACAGCAGAGTAGGTTGCGTAGAAATATCTTGTAATATCTTTTTGCTCTATTGATTCCTTCAAGTTCCTATTAAAAACAGTGGCTTGATAAGCATTATCGATGCGCGACATTTTTTGCTGACGAGATATTGACAATATTTTGCCGCGCAACTTTAGTCTTAATCAGTTCGTGGGAACTTTCGCCGCAGGCCAGCTGTCGCCCCGACCCCTCGCGAATCCTTGTCGACATTCCTGTGGGAGCAGAACATGACTCGTCTCCTGTTCTTGTACCGAGTGAATGGGCTCTACAGGACGTTCCCCTGCCATTCGAGAAACCATGGCCCGCCCCGGGCCCGGGAGCGCCGCGCCTGAGCGACGGCGAGCCCTGAACCTTCGCGAATCCGAGGCACGTAGCCCGCACGACGGGTAACGCTGTCGCGCACCCGTATTCGCCATAAAAAAACCAACTGCATGACCGTGCACGCCACCGACCGGGCGCGACGGGCGCCTGCGCCTCGCTCCCGACAGACAGAGGTCAACCATCATGGCCAATTTCAGCAAGTCCGACCTGCAATTCATCCTCCAGCAGATTTTCATCGCCGAGGCCCACGCCAAGGGCGCCAGCCTCATCGACCTGCTGCCCAACAGCCAGGTGCCGTTCGGCCTGCGCACCGTCGATGGCAGCTACAACAACCTGGTGACCGGGCAGAGTGAGTTCGGCGCCTCGGACAACGCCTTCCTGCGCCTGATGGATGCCCAGTACCGCGCGGCGTATGCCGGCACCGGCACGGTGAGCGACAGCCAGCCGCGCACCATCAGCAACCTGATCGTCGACCAGACCGCCAACAACCCGGCCGCGGTCGACGCCAACGGCGGCGCCGCTCCGGTGCTCAGCCCCGGCATCGACGGGGTGTTCGGCACCGCCGATGACAAAGAGGTGTTCTTCATCCCCAACCAGTCGCCGGACGTCGGCCTGACCGCCGGCTTCAACGCCTGGATGACCTTTTTCGGCCAGTTCTTCGACCACGGCCTGGACCTGGTCACCAAGAGCAGCAGCCAGATGGTGTTCATCCCGCTGCAACCGGACGACCCACTGTACGTGGCCAACAGCCCGACCAACTTCATGGTGCTGCCGCGTGCCGTGCGCACTGCCGGCGCCGATGGCGTGGTCGGTACCGCCGACGACGGCCAGCCCAACACCACTTCGCCCTTCGTCGACCAGAGCCAGACCTACAGCTCGCACCCCTCGCACCAGGTGTTCCTGCGCGAGTACGCCCTCGACGCGGCTGGTCACCCGGTGGCCACCGGGCGGCTGATCACCAACCGTGACCTGGGCGCCGATGGCAAGTTCGGCACCAGCGACGATGGCAACGGCGAGAACGGCGGCATGGCCACCTGGGTCGTGGTCAAGGCCCAGGCCCGCGACATCCTCGGCATCAACCTGACCGACGCCGACGTGCACCGGGTGCCACTGCTGGCCACCGACGCCTATGGCAACTTCCTGCGCGGACCCAACGGCATGCCGCAGGTGGTGATCCGCGTGGGCAATGGCGCCGACGGCATTGCCGGCACCGCCGACGACGTCACCCAGCTGGTCGAAGGCAACCGCGCCGCGCCCATCAGCCTGGTCAATGCCGTGAGCAGCGGCCATGGTTTTCTCGACGACATCGCCCACAACGCCGAGCCGGTGCTGGTCGGCGGGGTGCTGCAGGCCGATGCCGACAGTGCCGTGGGCAATGCCCAGCCCATGGGCCCGGGCGGCAACAACCTGACCTACGACAACGAACTGCTCGACGCCCACTACATTGCCGGTGACGGCCGGGTCAACGAGAACATCGGCCTGACCGCCGTGCACCACGTGTTCCACGCCGAGCACAACCGCCTGGTCCAGCAGACCAAGGACACTATCCTCGCCTCGGGCGACCTGGCGTTCCTCAACGAGTGGCTGATCGACGATGTGGCCGCCTTGCCCGCAACGCCCGCCGAGGTGGCGGCGCTGGTGTGGAATGGCGAACGCCTGTTCCAGGCGGCCAGGTTCGGCACCGAGATGCAGTACCAGCACCTGGTGTTCGAGGAGTTCGCCCGCACCATCCAGCCACAGATCGACGAGTTCCTCGCCCCCAGCGGCTACGACACCTCGATCAACCCGGCGATCCTCGCCGAGTTCGCCCATGTGGTGTACCGCTTCGGCCACTCGATGCTGACCGAGACCGTCGACCGCTTCGACCCGGCGTTCAACCCGATCCTCAGCGACCCGGACAACCCGGACCAGCAACTGGGCCTGATCGCCGCCTTTCTCAACCCGCTGGCCTTCGCCGGCAGCGGCGCCACCGCCGATGAAGCGGCCGGGGCGATCATCCGTGGCGTGACCCGCCAGCTCGGCAACGAGATCGACGAATTCGTCACCGAGGCGCTGCGCAACAACCTGCTCGGCCTGCCCCTGGACCTGCCGGCGCTGAACCTGGCCCGTGGCCGCGACACCGGCATCCCCTCGCTCAACGAGTCGCGCCGCGAGTTCTACGCCATGACCGGCGACAGCCAGCTCAAGCCCTACATCAGCTGGGTCGACTTTGCCGACCACCTCAAGCACCCCGCGTCGCTGGTCAACTTCATCGCCGCCTACGGCACGCACGCCTCGATCACCTCGGCAACCACCCTGGCCGACAAGCGCGCCGCCGCCCTGGCCCTGGTGCTGGGCGGCAGCGGCGCGCCGTCCGACCGCCTGGACTTCCTCAACGGAAGCGGCGCCTGGGCCAACGTGACCAAGGCCGGCAAGGATGGCGTGCTGGGCACCGCGGACGACCTGAGCGGGGTGACGGTGACCGGGGTCGACGCCATCGACTTCTGGGTCGGCGGTTTGGCCGAGCAGAAGATGCCCTTCGGCGGCATGCTCGGCTCGTCCTTCAACTTCGTCTTCGAGACCCAGCTGGAGGCCCTGCAGAACGGCGACCGCTTCTATTACCTGTCGCGTACCGCCGGCCTTAACTTCGGCGCTGAGCTGGAGAACAACTCGTTCGCCAAGCTGATCATGGCCAACTCCGATGTCACCCACCTGTCCAACACCGTGTTCCTCACCCCGACCTTCACCCTCGAGGTCAACCAGGCCAACCAGTTCACCGGTCTTGGCGGCGACGGTCGCGCCGACCCCACCGGAGGGATCGAGATCAACGGCGTGGAGATCGTGCCGCTGGTCATTCGCGACAACCCCGACACCGTCGGGCCGGACGACAACTACCTGCACTACACCGGCGAAGACCACGTGGTGCTCGGCGGTACCTCGGGCGATGACATCATCCTTTCCGGCGAAGGCGACGACACGCTCTATGGCGATGGCGGCAACGACTACCTCGAGGGCGGCGCCGGCAACGATGCCGTGCTCGGTGGCGCAGGCGACGACATCATTACCGATTCGTTCGGCGACAACCGCCTGGAAGGTAACGCCGGCAACGACGTGATCGTCGCCGGCAGCATGCTTGCCGCCGGCAACCTGATCCTCGGCGGCGACGGCCAGGACTTCATCATCACCACCGAGGACATCAGCACCACCTTCGGCGGCCAGGGCGATGACTTCATCCTCGGCGCCAAGACCAACCTGCCGCCCACCGGCAACGAAGGCGATGACTGGATCGAGAAGGGCACCCAGGACGGCGCGCCGGGCGACAACTTCGCGCCGCTGCTTACCGATGAAGTGGTGGGCAACGACATCTTCGTCGGTGGCGGCGGCTTCGACGAAATGATCGGCGAGGGCGGCGACGACATCTTTGTCGGCAGCGATGCCCAGGACAAGATGGACGGCATGTCCGGCTTCGACTGGATCACCTACAAGAACGACCAGGTCGGCGTCACCGCCGACCTGAGCCTGGCCGCGCTGGCGCAGCCCCATGGCAACGCGCCGAACCAGAACGCCGGGGTGTTCAACCCGGTCGGCGCTTCGCCGGCGTCGATCCTCGATCGCTTCGCCGAGGTCGAGGGGCTATCCGGTTCGCGCTTTGCCGACGTGCTCAAGGGCGACGATGTCGATGCGGTCACCATCCTCAACCACGGCGGCACCACCGGCAGCGCCCTGAGCAATGTCGCGCTGATCCGCGGGCTGGCGCAGTTCCTCGCCGACGCCGGGCTGCCGACCACCGGCTTTGCCACCGGCAACATCCTGCTGGGCGGCAATGGCAGCGACCTGATCGAGGGCCGTGGCGGCGACGACCTGATCGACGGCGACAAGTGGCTCAACGTGCGTATCGCGGTCTACGCCGCCGATGACCTCGAGCACACCGGGCCTGAGATCGCCAGCTTCGACAGCATGGTCGAGATGATCCCGTTCATGCTCGACCGCACCTACAACCCCGGCCAGCTCAAGGCCATCCGGGAAATCCTGCCCGGCACCTCGACTGGCGGCGCGGCCTTCGACACCGCGGTGTTCTCCGGGGTGCAGGCCGAGTACGTGGTGACCCAGGACACCCGCGGCACCGCCGACCTGGCGGACGATGTGTGGACCGTGGCCGATACCGTGGCCGGGCGTGACGGCACCGATACCCTGCTGCACATCGAGCGCCTGCAGTTCGCCGATGCCCAGCGCGTGCTGGTGCCGGGGCTGAACGCGCAGCCGACCGGCAGCCCGAGCCTCAGTGACGGCAACGGTGGCGCGATCACCGTGGGCGATATCCTCAGCGTGAGCATGGCCGGGGTGCGCGACGGCGACAACGTCACGGCGGGTAACCCGCTGGGCACCCTGGCCAATGCTTCGGTGTCCTACTTCTGGCAGTTCGAGGCCGACCCCGGCAGCGGTGTGTTCGAGGACATCATCCTGCTGCCGGCCGGCGACCTGGCGTTCCAGAGCGCCGATGGCACCGCGTTCAAGGTGTCGCCGGACCTGGTCGGCCTGTCGCTGCGGGTCAAGGCGATCTACCAGGACGCCCACGGCACCACCGAGGTGCTGTTCAGCGCGCCCACCACCGTGGTCGAGGCCGGCGCGCCGGTGGTGCCGACCGCGCCCACGCCGGTGGTCGATGCCAGCGCGGGGGGCGAGGGCCTGCACATGGTCCGCTCCGACCTCAACTTCATCCTCGCCCAGATCAAGATCGCCGAAGCGGATGCCGCCGGGCAGGACATCCTCTCGCTGATCCCCAACATCCGCGCGCCCTTGGGCCTGCGCGCGGTCGACGGCTCGAACAACAACCTGATGAACCTCAATGGCCATGACCACACCGAGTATGGCGCCGCCGACAATGTCTTCCCGCGCCTGACCGACCCGGTGTTCAATGCCGCCGAGGGCGCGCCCGCCGGGTTCTTCGGCCCCGGCTCGCCGGCCATCCCCGGCTCGTCGTACCAGCAGACCAGCGGTTACGTGTTCGACTCAGAGCCGCGCACCATCAGCAACCTGATCGTCGACCAGACCTCGAACAACCCAGCGGCCTACGCCAGCGCCTACGACCCCGGCGCCAACGGCGTGCTGGACTTCGGCACGCCGGGCAACGACGACCAGCTCAAGGACGGTGTGCGGGTCGTCGCCAGCCCCGGCATGGACGGCCAGTTCGGCACCGGCGACGACCATGATGTCTTCCTGTTCGAGAACACCTCGGCGGATGCCGGGCTGTCGGCGCCGTTCAACGCCTGGATGACGTTCTTCGGCCAATTCTTCGACCACGGCCTGGACCTGGTCACCAAGGGCGGTTCGGGAACCATCTTCATTCCCCTGCAGCCGGACGACCCGCTGTACGTGCCGGGCGGCGCCGCCAACTTCATGGTGCTGACCCGGGCCACCAACCTGCCGGGGCCGGACGGCATCCTCGGCAACGCCGACGACATTCACGAGCACACCAACACCACCACGCCGTTCGTCGACCAGAACCAGACCTACAGCTCGCACCCCTCGCACCAGGTGTTCCTGCGCGGCTACCAGCTCAGCGCCAGCGGCCCCATCGCCACCGGCCGGCTTATCACCAACCGCGACCTGGGCGCCGACGGCAAGTTCGGCAGTGGTGACGACAGCGAGATCGGTGGCATGGCCACCTGGAAGGTGGTCAAGGCCCAGGCCAACGACATCCTCGGCATCCACCTGACCGACGCCGACGTCGACAACGTGCCGCTGCTGGCCACCGATGCCTACGGCAACTTCATCAAGGGGCCGCATGGCTATCCGATGGTGGTGATGAAGGGCGCCGACGGCTTGGGCGGCACCGCCGATGATGTGCTGGTCGAAGGCAACCCGTTGGCGCCGATCGACCTGACCAACGCCGTGCGCACCGGCCATCAGTTCCTTGCCGACATCGCTCACAATGCCGTGCCGGTATCCATCGGTGGCGTGCTCGCGCCGGATGCCGACAGCGCCACCGGCAACGCCGTGCCGGTCAATCCGCACACCGGTGCCAACCTGGCCTACGACAACGAACTGCTGGACGCCCACTACATCGCCGGCGATGGCCGGGTCAACGAGAACATCGGCCTGACCGCCGTGCATGCGATCTTCCACTCAGAGCACAACCGGCTGGTGGCGCAGACCCAGGACACCGTGCTCGACTCGGGCGACCTGGCCTTCCTCAACGAGTGGCTGCTGACCCCGGTCAGCGCCTTGCCCGCCAGCCAGGCCGAGATCGATGCCCTGGTGTGGAACGGCGAGCGGTTGTTCCAGGCGGCCAAGTTCGGCACCGAGATGCAGTACCAGCACCTGGTGTTCGAGGAATTCGCCCGCACCATCCAGCCGCGCGTCGACCTGTTCTTCGCCCCGACCCAGGTCTACGACGTCGACCTCGATGCCTCGATCGTCGCCGAGTTCGCGCACACCGTGTACCGCTTCGGCCACTCGATGCTGACCGAAACCGTCGACCGCTTCGACATCGACTTCAAGGTGATCGGCGACCCGGCCAGCGCCAACCCCGAGCAGCAGATGGGCCTGATCGCGGCGTTCCTCAACCCGCTGGCCTACGCCGCCAGCGGCGTGACCCCCGAGGAGGCAACCAGTGCCATCGTGCGCGGGGTGACCCGCCAGGCCGGCAACGAGATCGACGAGTTCGTCACCGAGGCGCTGCGCAACAACCTGCTCGGCCTGCCACTGGACCTGCCGGCGATCAACATCGCCCGTGGCCGCGATGTCGGCATCCCCTCGCTCAACGCCGTGCGCCGCGACATCTTCGGGCAGACCGGCGATACCCAGCTCAAGCCGTACACCAGCTGGGTCGACCTGGTGCAGCACCTCAAGCACCCGGAGTCCTTGATCAACTTCATCGCCGCCTACGGCACCCACGGCTCCATCACCTCGGCCACCACCCTCGACGGCAAGCGCGCCGCGGCCCTGGCCCTGGTGTTCGGTGGCGCGGACGCGCCGTCCGACCGCCTGGACTTCCTCAACGGCAGCGGCAGCTGGGCCAACGTGACGCTGGCGGGCAAGGACGGGGTGCTGGGCACTGTCGATGACCTCAAGGGCGTGACCGTGACCGGCGTCGATGCCATCGACCTGTGGATTGGCGGCCTGGCCGAGGCCAAGACCCCGTTCGGCGGCATGCTCGGCAGCACCTTCAACTTCGTGTTCGAGAACCAGCTGGAGAAACTGCAGGACGGTGACCGCTTCTACTACCTGGAGCGCACCGCCGGCCTGTCAATGAACGCCGAGCTGGAAAGCAACTCGTTCGCCAAGCTGATCATGGCCAACACTTCGGCCACGCACCTGCCAGGCCTGGTGTTCTCCGACCCCGGGTTCTACCTGGAGCTGGACCGCAGCAAGCAGTACAACGACGGCCTGGGCAACGCCGACCCGCTTGGCGACAACGGCCAGCAGGTGGTGTTCCGCGACAGCCCGCTGACCGTCGGGCCCGACAGCAACTACATCCGCTATGCCGGTGACCAGCACATCGTGCTGGGCGGCACCCAGGGCGACGACATCCTCGTCTCCAGCGAAGGCGACGACACGGTCTGGGGCGACGGCGGCAACGACCGTATCGAAGGCGGCTACGGCAACGACCAGCTGCGCGGCGGTGCCGGCGACGACATCATCAGCGACATGGGCGGCGACGACAACATCCAGGGCGGCGACGGCAACGATGTGCTGCATGGCGGCAATGGCGTCAACCTGATCATCGGCGGCTTCGGCAATGACTTCATCGTCACCGGCGAGGATGCTTCCGAGGCCATCGGCGGCCAGGGCAACGACTTCATCCTCGGCAGCAAGGCCAACGAGCAGGACATGGGCAACGAAGGCGACGACTGGATCGAGAAGGGCACCTCGGACGGCGCCCCCGGCGACAACTTCGACCCTCTCGGCAACGATCCGGTGATCGGCAACGACGTGTTCGTCGGCGGCAACGAGAACGACAAGTTCAACGGTGAAGGCGGCGACGACATCATGGTCGGCAGCCTCGGCTTCGGCGATCGCTACATCGGCGGCTCCGGCTATGACTGGGCGACCTTCAAGGGGCTGGCCCAGGGTGTGACCGTCGACTACAGCGACCGCTTCTTCGATGTGCCGCCGGTACCGGGCTCGGGGGCTTCGGCGCTGGTGCGCTTCGACATCATGGAAGGCCTGTCGGGCTCGGCGCACGGTGACTTCCTGCGCGGCGACAACGAGGACGCCACCTCGCTGCCGACCGCCGGGGCCACCGGCAGCGTGCTCACCAACATCAGCCTGATCAACGGCCTGGCCGGGCTGCTGCCTGTTGGCGCGACCTTCTACGACGGTGGCAACATCATCCTCGGCGGCAGTGGCAGCGACCTGATCGAAGGGCGTGGCGGCGACGATATCCTCGACGGCGACAAGTGGCTGAACGTGCGCATCAGCGTGCGTGCCAACAGCGACGGCAGCGGGCCGGAGATCGCCTCGTTCGACAGCATGGAGCCGATGGTGCCACTGATGCTCAAGGGCACCTACAACCCCGGCCAGCTGGTGATCGTGCGGGAGATCCTCAGCGGTACCGACCAGTACGACACCGCGCTGTTCTCCGGCATCGCCACGGACTACCGCATCGTCGTCGAAGGCAACACGGTGATCGTCACCGACACGGTGGTCGGACGCGACGGCGTCGATCGCCTGACCGGCATCGAGCGTCTGCAGTTCGCCGACGGCGCCCAGGCTTCCGGCGTGGGCAGCGCGCTGAACAACGGCCCCAGCGGCCACCTGGCGATCGTCGACGATGCCACCGGTCTGCGCGATGACACGCCCGTGGCCGGGCAGTTGCTGCGGGTCAGCGACCTGGCGGTGCATGACGCCGACAACCAGGGCGCGAGCAACCCCAGCGGCGCGCTGAGCGGGCCGGTGGCCTACTACTGGCAGGTGGAGAACATCCCCGGCACGGGCGTCTACGAGGACATTACCTTCGTCGCCGCCGGCGAGGTCTCGCGGGCGATCGGCAGCACCTACCGGGTGGCGGACGATGTCGCCGGCCTGAACATCCGCGTGCGGGCGGTGTACCAGGACGCCAAGGGCACACTGGAGATCGTCGACTCCTCGGCCAACAGCGCGCCCAGCAGCGGGCCCGCCGTGGCCGGGCTGCTGGTGCAGAACCAGGTGCTGAGCGCCAACCCGGCGACCATCGTCGACGCCGACGGCATCGGCAGCGCGCCGTTCACCTTCCAGTGGCAGATGAACAACGGCGCGGGCTGGGTCGATATCGCCGGTGCCACCGCCAGTACCTTCACCCTTGGCCAGCCCCAGGTCGGCCAGCATGTCCGGGTGCAGGTGGGCTACGTGGACACCTTCGGCGTGGCCGAGCGCGCCGCCTCCGACATCCTCGGCCCGGTGGCCAACGTCAACGACGCGCCGACCGGCACGGTGCTGATCAGCGACACCACGCCGGACCAGGGGCAACTGCTGACCGCCTCGACAGCCGGCATCGCCGACCTCGACGGGCTGGGCGCCTTCAGCTTTCAGTGGCAGCAGGGCGTGGGCGGCATCTTCGTCGACATCGCCGGCGCCACCACGGCGAGCTACACCCCGGGCTTCGCCCAGGGCAACCAGCAACTGCGGGTGATCGTGCGCTACACCGACGGCTTCGGCGCCCAGGAAACCGTGACCTCCGCCGCGACCACGGCGGTGCGCCTGCTGACCGGCGTCACCCTGGTGGGCACCAACGCGGCGAACACCCTCACCGGCGGCGCCGGCAACGATGTACTGCGCGGTCTGGGCGGCAACGACACGCTCAATGGCCTGGGCGCGGTGGACCAGCTGTTTGGTGGGGCGGGCAACGACATCCTCAACGGCGGTGACGACGCTGACTTGCTGTTCGGCGAGGACGGCAACGACACTCTCAACGGTGGCGTTGGCGCGGATGCCATGGACGGCGGCCTGGGCAACGACACCTTCGTGGTCGACAATGCCGGCGACAGTGTCGTCGAGGC
Source organism: Pseudomonas sp. TE31087 (assembly GCF_057284075.1). Taxonomy (NCBI): domain Bacteria; kingdom Pseudomonadati; phylum Pseudomonadota; class Gammaproteobacteria; order Pseudomonadales; family Pseudomonadaceae; genus Pseudomonas; species Pseudomonas sp. TE31087. The sequence continues at coordinate 2,107,740 of NZ_JBXVNN010000001.1, read as the reverse complement.
CATCGGTGCTGGTACCGACCTGGTGCAGACCAGCCTGCTCAGCTATCAGCTTGGCGCCAACGTCGAGAACCTCACCTTCACCGGCAGCGGCAATTTCACAGGCTTCGGCAACGTGCTGGCCAACACCCTCACTGGTGGGGCCGGCAACGACCAGCTCAATGGTGGCGCCGGCGGCGACCGGATGGTGGGTGGGGCCGGCAACGACACCTATGTCGTCGACTCCACCTCGGATGTGGTGGTCGAGGCGGGTGGTGGCGGCATCGACACCGTGCTGACCGCGCTGGCCAGCTACAGCCTGAGCGCCAACGTCGAGAACCTGACCTACACCGGCGTCGGCAACTTCGTCGGCAGCGGCAACGGGCTGAACAACGTCATCACCGGTGGTGCCGGCAACGACACCCTCAGTGGCGACGGCGGCAACGACACCCTGGTCGGCAACGCCGGCAACGACACGCTCAACGGCGATGCCGGCAACGACCAGCTGATCGGTGGCCTCGGCGCCGACAGCCTGAACGGCGGTGGCGGTGACGACAGTCTCGACGGCGGGGAGGGCGATGACACGCTCAATGGCGGTGTCGGCAACGACACGCTGCAGGCCGGGGCGGGCAACGACAACCTCGACGGTGGCGTCGGCATCGATGTGGTGGTCGGTGGCGATGGCAACGACACGGTGCTGGGCGGTGGCGGCAACGATGTCGTGCAGGGCGGCAACGGCAACGACTTCGTCGATGGCGGGGCCGGTGACGACATCGTCAGCGGTGGTGCCGGCAACGACTCGCTGGTGGCCAACGACGGCAACGATATCTTCCAGTTCGCCGCAGGCTTCGGCACCGACCAGGTGTTCGGCTTCGATGCCGCTCCGGCAGGCGGGCAGGACCGGCTGGATATCACGGCGCTGAGCATTACCGCGGCGAGCTTTGCCGTCAGTGTCAGCATTGCCGATGTGGGCGCCGATACGCTGGTCAGTTTCGGGGGGCCTGACTCCATCCGCCTGGTCGGGGTGGGGGATGCGACCAGCGTGACGGTGGCGGACTTTATCCTCGCGTCTTGAGGGAGGGCGATGTGTTTGGCGAGAGAGTTGTAGCGCCTATGCGATCGAGCGCCGCCCGCGCGGCGCATCGCGACGCAAGGCCGCTCCTACATCTATGGTTACCCCCATTTCTGCAATACTGTACTGAGATGTGCGTGAGTTTGGTTTGCGTCAATCTATACGGCGTCGTGTGGGAGGTTGGTCCCGCGCCTCGATGAAAATCGCGCCCGACGAGCCTAGATATTTGTTCGGCTTCTGAAGCCGAGTAGGAGCTCAGGTTGATCGCCAGGCCGGTATACCGTTCACGTCATCTGTGTGCAGCATCGCAAAACCAGGTGGGTTGTTACTCGTGTGTCTGCAGGGTCAAGCGTTCATGGCGCTTGACCCTGCATCAAATTCGCTGTGGTGTGCCGTGATGGCCCAGGCGATTCGGGCCAGTTTGTTGGCGATAGCGCACACCACCAGGTTGGGGTGGTGAACACGTAGCAAGCCACGTACCCAGTCCGCCAGCTTGCCGGTTTTGCGCTCCAGCCCAATCAGATAGACCCTCGCGCACTGGATCAGCAGTCGTCGCTGATTGCCGTCGCCCCGCTTGCTGATTCGCCCCAGGCAAGGTTTGCCGCCTGTCGTGTGCTGCCTGGGAACCAGGCCTATGGAGGCTGAATAATTTCGCCCACAGCGGAACTGCTTACCATCACCCAATTCCGCAGCCAGGGCGGTAGCGGTGATCGGGCCAATACAAGGTATCGACATCAAACGGGAAGCAAGATCATCGCTAACGGCCTGGCTATGCACTTCCTTGTCCAGAGCCTTGATCCGATCATCGAGATAGCGGAAGTGGGCATGTAGGTCCAGCAACAGCTTCTTGATCAACGGTGAGAAGGTACTGTCGTCCAGCAGAATGGGGAGCTCCCGGACCGCCTTGAAGGTGGGTGCCAAACTGACCCCCACCTCGAGCAAATAAGCGTGGATGCGGTTCATGGTGGCAGTACGGTCTCTGATGAAGCTGTCGCGCAGTGAATTGAGCATCGCCAGCGCCTGCTGGGCCTCGGTTTTGGGAGGCACGAAGCGCATCTGATCGCGGGTTGCCGCCTCACCGATAGCGGCAGCATCGGTAAAGTCATTCTTGTTGCTTTTCACGTAGGGGCGAACGAACTGTGCGGGAATAAGTTTGGGCGTATGACCCTGTCTCGTCACCTCTCGCGCCATGAAATGAGAGCCACCACAGGCCTCCATCGCCACCGTACAGGGCGCAAGATTGGCAAGGTGGCGGATGAGTGACTCACGGTTGAACCTGCGGTGATAGAGCTCATGACCCCGATCATCCTGAGCGTGTACATGGAAGCTCAACTTTCCCAGGTCGATGGCGATGATGGCGACAGTGTTCATGGCGTTGCACTCCGATAGGCACCCTGTGAAAGCTTAGAGGGCTGACACAGGGTGGGGCGGGGGTAGCCATTTCATTATTTGTTGCAACGTGCCGAACCTGTCAGGCCATGGTTGCCCGCCTTGGTGCATGTCTTGAGACAGGTGAGGCGCCAGTGGTGCCCACGCTGAAACCGCGTCATACCAACAAGGCGGACCCGGTAATGGCACAGGATTGACTGGCCCGAAACAGATGTAGGAGCGGCCTTGCGTCGCGATGCGCCGCGCGGGCGGCGCTCGATCTCGAGAACGCTGCAAGACTATCGTCTTGCACCAAGCCACCCCAACCCCCTCAAAAGTCATAGCTCAAGCTGGTGTAGTAGAACGCCCCCTGCGCCCCTTCGGGGCTGGTGATCGAATACTTCTGCACACCATACAGCTGCACGCCCTCGAGCTTGTCGGGGTGGCTGTCGAACAGGTTGATCGCACCCACCGACAAGGTCAGCCCCAGCCCGAAACGGTAGGCCACGTCCAGGTCGGTCACCCACTGCGCGCCGAAGGTCTGGTCCAGCGCCGGGTTGGCGGCGTTGCGGTTCTGCCACTGGCCGTAGCGGCGCTGGGCCACGCTCACGCTCCAGCCCTGGTACTGCCAGTTGGCGCTCAGGGTCAGCTTGTCCTTGGGCGTGCCGTCCTCGATCAGCCCCTGGGTGTTGCGGCCGATGATCTGGTTGCCGGCAATGCCGCCGACATCGTCCAGCCCGGTGATGCGGGTGTTGGTGCGGGCATAGCCGCCGTTGAGGTCCAGCCGGCCCCAGGCGCCGAGGTCGAGCTGGTAGTGCCCGGCCAGTTCGATGCCGTCGGTGCGGGTGTCGGCGATGTTGCTGTAGAACGCCGCGCTCTGGATATTGGCGTAGGGCGTGCCGGCGAAGATCGGCCCGACCACCGACGCCGGCAGTTGGTCGGACAGGGTGATGCGGTTGTCGATGTCGATGCGGTAGGCATCGACGGTCAGCGACGCGTTGGCCAGCGGGCGCCACACCAGGCCGACCGAGAAGTTGGTCGACTCCTCGGGCTTGAGCGCCTTGCCGCCCAGCAGTTGCGCCTCGGGGCTGTCGGCGCGCAGGGTGCGCTGTTGCACCTCGACCCAGTTGCCACTGCCCGGCGGCTGCTCGACCACCTGCACGCTGAACGACGACAGCCCCGACTGCACCAGGGACGGTGCGCGGTAGCCGGTGCTGGCGCTGGCCCGGGCGGCGATCTCGGGGGTGAAGTCGTAGCGCAGCGACAGCTTGCCGTTGGTGGTGTCGCCGAAGTCGGAGTAGTGCTCGCTGCGCAGGGCGAAACCGGCCTGGAATTGCTCGGTGATCTGCCCTTCGAGGTCGAAGTAGGCGCCGATCACCCGGCGGTCGAGGGAGGCGGCGTCGACCTGGGTGATGCCCGAGTAGTAGCCGGGGATGCGTCGCCCGGTCAGCGGGTCGACGGTGTTGAACAGCGGCCCGTTCTGCCAGCCCTGTGCGTCACCGGCGCTGAGCTGGTAGTTCTCCTCGCGCCAGGCCAGGCCGGCGGACACCGTCAGTGGCTTGAACAGCAGGTCGGTGGCGAAGTCGCGGGTCCAGTCCAGGGTCAGGTTGGTCTGGTCGGCCTCGCGCCGGCCGGTGTAGATCGTCGAGGCGCTGGCCGTGCCCCAGCTGGGGTTGATGGCATCGCGGTCAGTGGAGTCGACGCGGTTGTTGCCATGGTTCAGGGCCAGGTCGAAGTGCCCGAGGGTCTCGTCCTCGTAGCGCAGGCCGCCGGTGACGGCGTAGTCCTCCAGGCCGTAGCGGGTGATCGGCAGGCGCCCGTCCGGGTAGCGCGCCAGGGCCACGCTGCCGTAGTTGCTGCGCAGGGTGGTGGGCGGGTCGAAGAAGTTCTCGGCGTCGGTGTTCTTGTGCGCGTAGGTGGCCAGGCCGTAGGCGCTCAGGCCATCGCTCAGCCCCATTTCGGCGTTGGCGGTGAAGTTGTACTGGTCCGAGACATTGCCCGAGCCCCAGCGCCAGTTGCGGTAGCGGTTGTTCTGCTCGCGCGCAGTGTTGGTGCTGGTGGAGCCGGGGTAGAAGATCCGGTTGTCGTCGCGGGTGTCGCTGGCCGGGTCCTGGCTGCCGGCGTCGAAGGCCAGGGTGAGGAAACCGTCGTTGGGCAGGGCGAAGCCTTTCCAGCCGCTGAGCTTGCGCTGCAGGCCGTCGCCCTTGTCGTAGCCGCCGAAGCGGTAGCCGAGGTTGCCGCCTTCGTCGCGCTCCTTGAGCACGATGTTGATCACCCCGGCGATGGCGTCCGAACCGTACTGGGCGGCGGCGCCGTCGCGCAGGATCTCCACCCGCTCGACTGCCGCCAGCGGAATCAGGCTCAGGTCCACCGCCGCCGCGCCGCGGCCGTTGGCCAGGCCCTGGCGGGTGACGTTGGCGCTGGTGTGGCGGCGCTTGCCGTTGACCAGCACCAGCACCTGGTCGGAGGCCAGGCCGCGCAGCGAGGCGCCCTGGGCGATGGAACCGGCGAAGGCGCCCTGGGGCGACTGCGGGTAGTTGAACGAGGGCGACAGCGCGGTGAGGGCGCCGGACAGGTCCTGGGCGCCGGTTTCCTGGAGCTTTTCGCCGCTGAGCACGTCCACCGGGGCGGCGCTTTGCAGGGCGGTGAGGTCGCTGCGGTGGGTGCCGACCACGACCACGGTGTCGAGGCGGTCGGTGGGTTCGGCGGCCAGCGCGGGCACGGCGATGCTGCCGATGGCCAGGCTCAGGGCCAAGGGGGTGTGGTGGGGCATGGGGATTCCTGCTGAGAAGATGTGTGGGCTGTGCCGGCCCTATCGCGGGGCAAGCCCGCTCCCACGCCAGACCTGCAACGCCAGCGTTGGCGTGGGAGCGGGCTTGCCCCGCGATAGGGCCGTAAAGGGCGACCTAGAACCGGCTGGTAACGCTCATCCCCACGGTGCGCGGGTCGCCGTAGGTGATCACGTACTGCCCGGCACCACCGTTGGGCCGGCCATGCACCTGGTAGCGGCGGTCGGTGAGGTTGTTGACGAAGCCGGTGACGCTGAGCTTGTCGTCGGCGCTGAACCAGCTCAGGCGCGCATTGGCCAGGGTGTAGTGCGGCTGGCTGAGGGTCTCGTCGGCACTGCTCTGGCGGTCGGCGAGGAAGTACTCCTTGTCGCGGAAACTCACATCGCCACCGGCTACCACGCGGCCGGGCACGTCCAGCGGCAGGGTGTAATCGGCGCCCAGCGACACCACGTTGCGTGGTGAGCGCACGAAGCTGTTGCCGCTGTAGTCGCCGGTCACCGCGCCAGTGGTGGGGTTGGTGTTCTTGAAATCGGTGTACTCGGTGTCGAGGAACGACACGGCCGCGCGCAGGTGCAGGCGTTCGGTGGGCTGACCCTCGATCTCAAGCTCGGCGCCCTTGACCTTGCCCTTGGCGCCGTTGGTCAGGGCGGTGGTGAGCACGCCGTTGTTGACCGTCAGCAGGTTTACCTGGATGTCCGAGTAGTCGTAGTAGAAGACGTTGGCGTTGACCGTCAGGCGCCGGTCGAACCACTCGGACTTGAGCCCCAGCTCGTAGGCGTCCAGTTCTTCCGGATCGACCGTGGTCAGCTGCGCCAGGCTGGTGGAAAGCCCCGTGTTGAAACCGCCGGAACGGAAGCCATGGGCATAGCGGAAGAACACCCGCAGGTTGTCGTTGATGCGGTATTCCGGGGTCAGGTCGTAGGTCCAGGCTTCCCAGGTCTTGTCCTGCTGGCGGTTGCCGTTGCTGCCAACGCCGACGATGGGGATCAGCGGGCCGTTGGCGCTGGCGCGGGTCAGCTGCACCAGGTCCAGGTCGATGTCCTTCTTCTCCTGGGTCCAGCGCAGGCCGCCGGTCACGCTGAAGTCGTCGGTGAAGTCGTAGGTGAGGTTGCCGAACAGCGCGTAGCTGTCGGTGCGATGGTCGAAGCCCAGGTCGCGAAACGCCGTGCTGCCGACCTGGTTGGAGCCGCTGCCGTTGGGTGTCGGGCCCGGGGTGACGATGCGCTGCGAGGCGCTGTCGAGGTCTTCGTGGAAGTAGTGGGCGCCGAGCAGCCAGTGCAGAGAACGGTCCTCCGGCGAGGCCAGGCGCAGTTCCTGGGACCACTGGCGATAACGGTTGTCGGTAATCGAGGCGCCATTGACCTCGTAGGGGGTGTAGTCGGCGTCGGTGGTGGAGCGGTTGCGGATGTCGTCGTAGGCGCTGATCGAAGTCAGGGTGTAGTCGCCCAGGTACCAGTTGAAGGTCAGCGAGGCGCCGTCGTGGTCGAGGCGGTAGTCCTCGTTGATGTTGAGCGAGATATCGCGACCACCGGGACGCTCATAGCCGACGTTATAGTAGCGGCCCACTGGCAGCGAACCGTTGCTTCCATCGCCCTTGAACTGGCGGCTGTGGATCTTCAGCAGGGCGTCCAGGTCCGGGTTGAGCTGGGCGAGGAACTGCAGGCGCACCGCCTTCTTGTTGACGTCGCCGTAGCTGTTGCCGTCGAAATCGTTGTGCTGGAAGCCGTCGCGTTCCTCGGAATACAGCGACACCCGGCCGGCCAGTTTCTCGTCCACCAGCGTACCGCCGAGGGCGCCGTTGAGGATGCGCTCGTTCTTGCTGCCGAAGCCGACCGTGCCATAGCCGTCAGTGTCGAAGGTCGGTTTCTTCGAGATCACGTTGACCGCGCCGGCGGTGGTGTTCTTGCCGTACAGGGTGCCCTGCGGGCCGCGCAGGATCTCGATGCGCTCCAGATCGAACAGCGGCCCGCCGCCGGCGATGGGCGCGTTGAGGTAGATGTCGTCGGCGTAGATGCCCACCGGGTAGACCGTCGCCGCGCCGGTGTCGCCGGTGCCCAGGCCACGGATGTACCAGCGCGGGCGGCCGTCGCCGTCGGGGTTCTTGGCCGAGGCGTTGGGCACGAAGGTGGTGATGTCGCCCATCGAGCGCACGCCGTCGGCGACCAGTTGCGTGCCCTTGATCGCCGATACGGCCACCGGCACTTCCTGCAGGGTCTGTTCGCGGTGCTGGGCGGTGACGGTGACGGTCTCCAGGGCCGGCTCGGTCTTGTTCTCGTCGGCGGCGAAGGTGTGGCTGGCGGTGCTGCCGAGCAGTAGCGCGAGGCTGATCTGGCGGGCTAGTGGATGGCGCTGGTGCATGTGGAGTCTCCCCGAGTGAACGCGTTGTTGGGGAGGACAGAGCAGGGACTATGCCAAGCTCGTAATACACTGTTTTTATTCGTATTTATTGGTCTTTCAAGCGGTCGGTGCGGATGCTGCAGCAGTGGGGTGTTTGGCGGGTGTTGCTGGGGCAGCAGGGCCGCCCCAATCGCGGGGCAAGCCCGCTCCCACGCCCCCGTGATGCGATCAGACAGCCAATCGCGAGGTGGAGCCGATCACCTGCTCCAGCACGCTCGAATCGATCCACTCGCGCACATCGATGCGCCGCGGGATGAACCCCCAGCGATGAAGGAATTCGCTGAAGTCCTGCAACGCCGCGATGGAGCGGCCATCCAGCGCCGTGCGCAGGCGCCGGTGGGCATCCTCGCCATAGGCCGCCGCCACCCAGTACTCGCTGGTGTTCAGCTCGCGGGCGAGAAAGCGCCGGGTGTCCTCGGGGTTGGCCCAGGCCCATTGCTCGGTGCGCAGCACGGTGTCGACCAGGGTGCGGCTGGCCTCGAAATGCTCGTGCAGCAGGTGGGCGTCCACCGTCAGCGTGCGCGGCGTGCCATTGTTGCTGCGGATCAGCGGGTCGGGGTGGCTGCCGGTGTCGACCACCACCCGCAGGCCGAACTCGTGGGCCAGCTGCACCGCGTGGGCGCCCTTGAGGAAGATCGCGTCGATGTCGCCGCGCAGCAGGCCGATCAGCTCGTTGTTGCGCCGACTCACGCGGCGGGTGTCCAGTGCCACCTCCGAGCCGTACAAATGCTGCTTGGGTTCATCGCTGTAGGTGCCGCCGTAGGGGTAGTCGACCAGCTCGACGTCGGCCACGTTCAGGCCTTCGAGCTTGAGCGCGTTCTCCAGGCCGCGCAGGGCCTGGGCGCGGGTGAAATCGATCTGCACGTTGGCCCACTTGGGCAGGCCGAAGCGGCGGTTCTTCAGGTCGCGGATGCCGCGTACGCCGCTTTCTTCAGTGGTGAGGATCAGCTGTACCTCGTCGATCCAGCTCAGCCCCAGCACCCGGGTCTCGACGCCGCTGGCGTAGGCCCAGATCGCCGGGATGCTGCCGCCGTGGCGCACCGAGTTCTGCAGGTGGTGGTCGTAGTGGGCCTCGCGCACCTCGCGCTCGCTGGACTCGCGCAGCGACTGGATGCGCGTGCCGAACGGCGCGAAGGCCTGGGCCAGGCGCCCGGACTGCACGGCGATGCCAAGGCCGGTGGGTACCGGGCTGTGGGTGTACCAGAGGGTTTCCAGGGGCTTGCTCATAAGGCGACGGGTTTCCTGTCCATGGCAGAAGGGGCGGCAAGCAGCGCGTCCAGAGGCTGCCGGTCGATCCAGTCGCGCACCGCGAAGCTGGCCGGGATGAAGCGCCAGCGCGCGAGGAACTGCACGAAGTCCTGCAGCGCGTCGATGGCCTGTTCGTCCAGGGCGGTGCGCAGGCGCAGGTGGGCGTCATTGCCATAGGCCACGCCGACCCAGTATTCGCTGCTGTTGGTTTCGCGGGCCAGGTAGCAACGGGTCTCGTCCGGGTGCTGCTGCGCCCAGTGCTCGGCGCGCAGCACGCTGGACAGCAGCGTGCGGGCCACCTGCGGGTGCCGTTCGAGCAGATGGCTGTCCACCGCCAGCGTGCGCGGCGTGCCGTTGTTGCTGCGGATCAGCGGGTCGGGGTGGCTGCCGGTGTCGATCACGGTGCGCAGGCCGAAGGCGTGGGCCAGTTGCACGGCGCTGGCGCCCTTGAGGAAGATCGCGTCCACCTCGCCGCGCAGCAGGCCGGCCAGCTCCAGGTTGCGGCCCTCGCCCTGGCCGGTGGACACCGGCGTGCCGGCGACATTGCGCACCGGACGGTCGCTGAAGGTGCCGTGGTAGCGGTAGTTGACCAGTTGCAGGTCGCCCACCTGCAGGCCGTGCAGCTTCAGGGCGTTTTCCAGGCCGCGCAGGGCCTGGGCGCGGGTGAAGTCGATCTGCGCCGCGCTCCAGTCGGGCAGGCCGAAGCGCCGGCCCTTGAGGTCCTGCACCGTGTGGATGGCGCTGTCCGGGCGGGTCAGGATCAGTTGCGCCTCGTCGGCCCAGGACAGGCCGATCACGCGGGTCTCGCGGCCCTGGGCGCGGGCCCAGATCGCCGGGATGCTGCCGCCGTGGCGCACCGAATTGCGCAGCGTGTGGTCGAAGTGCGATTCGCGCACGGCCTGTTCGTCGGCTTCGCGCAGCGACTGCACGCGGGTACCCAGAGCGGACAGGTCCTGCTGCAGCCAGCCTTGCTGCACGGCGATGCCCAGGCCGGTGGGCACCGGACAGCGGGTGTACCAGAGGGTGTCGAGGGGTTGGCTCATGGTCGTTCTCCTCAGGCGCTGGCCTTGAGCGGCGTGGCGGCGGCCTGCTGCACCAGCGGCAGGACTTCCTGACCGATGCGCAGGGCCTCTTCCAGGTGCGGGTTGGCCGCCAGGATGAAGGTCGAGAAGCCGGCGTCGCGGTATTCGGCCAGGCGCTCGGCGATGTTCTGGTGGCTGCCCACCAGGCCCACGGTCGGGCCGGGCTTGGCCTTGGCGAAGCCGGCCCAGAGATTGCGCGCCAGCTTCAGTTCGTCGAAGTCCTGCAGGTGCTGGTGATAGGCCGCCTGGCGGGCGCCGCCGACCGAGTCGGAGCCCGTGACGAAGCCCTTGGCGATGGCGCTGCTCTTGCCTTCGAGGCGTTCGAACTGCTGGCGCAGCTCGCGCCAGGCCTGCTCTTCGGTTTCGCGGGCGAACAGGTCGACGCGCAGGCCGAAGCGCACCGTGCGGCCCTGCTTGTCGGCCAGTTCGCGCACCCGCTCAAGGTGCGGCTTGAGCTTGTCGATCGGCTCGGCCCAGTTCAGGTAGACGTCGGCGTGGCGGGCGGCGACCTCCAGCGCGGCGTCGGAGAAGCCAGAGAAGTACACCCCGGGCTTGCGCTCGTGGGCCAGGCCCGGCGGCAGGCTGCCGTGCTCCAGGCGGTAGATGTCGCCTTCGTAGGAGAAGCTGTCGTTGGCCCACAGGCCCTGGATCACGTCGAGGAATTCGCCGGTGCGCTTGTAGCGCAGGTCGTGTTCGAGGAAGTCGCCGTTGGCGCGCTGGCTGGCCGGGTTGCCGCCGGTGATGATGTTCCAGTCCAGCCGCCCGCCGCTGAGGTTCTGCAGGATCGCTGCCTGCTGCGCGGCGTAGGCGGGCAGGGTCCAGGTGGCCTGGAAGGCGATCAGAAAGCGGATGCGCCGGGTCTCGCGGGCCAGCGCCGCGGCGGCGATCCACGGCTCGGGGCCGGTGGGCAGCAGGGCGCCTTCGAAACCGGCCAGCTCGGCGGCCTTGGCCACCTGGGCGATATAGTCGATGTAGGTGAAGCCGTCGGCCTCGCCGCTGGGCAGGCGGCCGGGGGCGATGTGGCCCGGGCGGTGCTGCGGGTTGCCACGGGTGTGGCGATCGGTGGAGAGTTGCGGGCCGTCGGTGCCCAGGGGCAGGCGCCAGAAGAATTCGGTGGTCATGGGGGCTCCTGAAGGGGAGGTGGTCGATGGGGAGGGTGGTGCAACGGCTGTGCCATGGCGCTGCAGGGCGGGAACTGCGAGGGATGGCGAGGGTGAGGTGTTGCTGTGGCAGCAGCCGGGCAGCAGTGATTGCATGAGCAGCAGCAGGGCCCTATCGCGGGGCAAGCCCGCTCCCACGCCAATTGTGTCGTTGCAGGTCTGGCGTGGGAGCGGGCTTGCCCCGCGATGGGGCCGGTAAGGGCAACCTAGTGCTCGATGGCGACCTCCCCGGCACTGCGCAGATACGCCTCGTACAACCCGGCATACACCCCGCCGGCCTCCACCAGCGCGGCATGCCGGCCCAGCTCGACCACCCGCCCATGGCGCACCACGGCGATCCGGTCGGCGTCGCGAATGGTCGCCAGGCGGTGGGCGATGATGATCGCCGTGCGCCCCTGGCACAGCCGGCGCAGCGCCTGCTGGATGCGCCGCTCGGTGTGCACGTCGACCGCCGAGGTCGCTTCGTCGAGCACCAGCACCGCAGGGTCGGCCAGATAGGCGCGCACCAGGCACACCAGCTGGCGCTGACCGTGACTCAGGTGGCTGCCCAGCGGGCCGGCTTCGGTGTGGTAGCCCAGCGGCAGGCGCTCCAGCACCTCGTCGGCACCCAGTTCGCGGGCGGCGGCGATCAGTTGGGCGTCGTCGGCGCCGGGCCGGGCCAGGCGCAGGTTGTCGAGGAGGGTGCCGCTGAACAGCACGTTGTCCTGCAGCACCACGCCGACGTTGCGCCTCAGGTCGTGCTGGGCCAGCTCGCGCAGGTCGATGCCGTCGAGCTTCACCGCCCCGCGTTGCACGTCATAGAAGCGCGTGAGCAACTGCACCAGGGTGCTCTTGCCATGCCCCGAGGGGCCGACGATGGCCAGCACTTCGCCCGCCGGGATATGCAGGTCGAGCCCGTCGAGCACCGGGCGTGCGCTGGTGTTGTAGGCGAAGCCGACCTGCGCGAAGTCCACCTGGCCACGGGCCCGGCCCAGCGCCTGTGGTTGCGCGGGGTCGAGCACCTGGGCGCGGGTGTCGAGCAGCAGGAAGATGCGCTGCGCCGAGGCGCTGCCGGTGGCGTAGCGCTCGAACAGGTCCGACAGCTCCTGCAGCGGGCCGAGGAACAGGAACACGTAGAACAGGCTTTCGGCCACCTGGCCGACGCTCACCCGGCCTTCGGCCAGGCCGAAGGCGCCCACCAGCAACAGCACGGCCATGCCCGCCGTGCCCAGCAGCGCGGTGAACGGCGCGAACCAGCCGGTGCGCAGGCTGCCGCGGATCAGCGCCTGGTTGAACACCTCCAGCAGCTGCCGGTAGCGCCGCTGGTTGCTGGCCTCGCGCCCGCACTGCTGGATCAGCCGCACGCCGCTGACGCTTTCGACCAGGTGCGCGGTGAAGCGGCTGCGCTGCTCGGCGACCTTGGCCCAGTTGCGCTGCGACACCCGCTTGAAGCGCCAGGTGGCCAGTGCCAGCAGTGGCACGGTGGCCGCCAGGCTGTAGAAGAAGCTCGGCTCGATGCGCCACAGCATCACCCCGGCCAGGCCGCAGCGCAACAGGGCGCCCAGCAGCTCCGGCGGGCCTTGCACCAGCAACGGCTCCAGCGCGTCGACGTCGCGGTCGGCACGGGCGATGATGCGCCCGGCGCGGGTCTGGTCGAAGTAGCTCACCGACAGCGCCTGGACATGGGCGAACACCTGCACGCGCAGGGTGTTGAGCACGCCGATGGCGGCACCGCCAGCAATCAACTGCGAGATGCCCGCCAGCAGGAAGCGGCCCAGCCAGCTGGCGGCCAGGCCCAGGCCGAGCCACAGCACCAGGCGCTCGTCCAGCAGCCAGCGGCCGGCGTTCTGGATCAGCCCGCGGTCGAGCAGCTCGCGGACGAACCACGGCCGCAGGAACACGGTGAACACCAGCAGCAGCTCCAGGCCGATCACGCTCAGGATCGCCCCACGGATCGGCCGCAGCAGCGGCAGCAAACGGCCCAGCATGCCGCGGTCGAGGGCCTGGCGGGCCAGGCGTTGTTCGATGTCGATATCGCTTTCAGCCATGCTCGATCCCCAGCAGGTCGCGGTAATGGGCGTTGTTCGCCGTCAGCTCGGCGTGGCTGCCGCTGGCGCTGATGCGCCCGCCGTCGAGCAGCAGCACGCGGTCGGCCAGCAGCAGGGTGGACAGGCGGCTGGTGATCAACAGCAGGGTCGGCGCACGGCCGGTCTGGCTGCGTTGACGGTGCAGGTTGTCGAGCACGCGGCGCTCGCTCTGGGCGTCCAGGGCGCTGGTGGCGTCGTCCAGGCACAGGATGTCGGGCGCGCCGAGTAGGGCGCGGGCCAGGCACAGGCGCTGGCGTTGGCCGCCGGAAAGGGTCACGCCACGGTCGCCCAGTGGCGTATCCAGGCCGTGGGGCAGGCGCTCCAGCACGTCCTCGGCGGCGGCCTGGCGCAGGGCCTCGCGCAGCTCGCTGTCGCTGGCGCCGGGCGCGGCCAGGCGCAGGTTGGCGGCGAGCGAGTCGCTGAACAGGAAGCTTTCCTGTGGCAGCACCTGCACCCGGCGACGCAAGGCCGCCAGGTCGAGGTCGCGCACATCGTGCCAGCCATGGGTGTCGCTGCCGACCCGCACGCTGCCGCCATCCACTTCGGCCAGGCGCGGCAGCAGGCTGGCCAGCAGGCTCTTGCCGCTGCCGGTGGCGCCGACCAGCGCCACCACCTCGCCGGGGCGCAGCTGCAGCGAGCAGCCGTGCAGCAGGTCGCGGTCGGCCTGCGGCGCGGCCACGCGCACCTGTTCCAGCTTCAGGCCCAGTGGCCCTGCTGGCAGCGCGCCCTGGCCGCTACGGATGGCTGGGTGCTCGTCGAGCAGTTGCCAGATGCGTTCGGCGCTGGCGCGGGCGTCGGCGAAGGTTTGCATGACCCGGCCGATGCCTTCGATGCGAAACACCAGGGTGGTGCCCACCAGCAGCGAGGTCACCAGCTCGCCGATGCCCAGGCGCCCGGCGGCCACCTGGTGGGCGCCGTAGACCAGGATCCACACATGGCCGAGGGCGACCACCGCCTGAGGCAGGGGAATGCGCGAGCTGGCGTAGGCCAGCGCCGTGCGGGCATGGCCGCTGAACAGCGTCACCTGCTCGGCGAAGCGGGCGATGCGTCGGTCCTCGAGGCCGAACGCCTTGATCACCCGCACACCGCCGATGCCTTCGGCCAGGTCCTGGCTGACCTGGTCGTAGGCCGTGGCCACTGCCCGGTCGAGGCCGACCAGGCGTTCGGTCTGGCGCACGAACAGCCACAGCCCGACACCGGTCAACAGCAGCGGCACCAGGCCCAGCAGCGGGTCGTACCAGGCCAGCAGGCCGACTGCCGCCAGCAGCACCAGTGGGGTCTCGACGATCTGCCGCCAGAAGGTGATCAGCGCATCGCGCACCTTGTCGGCGTCGCGGGTGGTGCGGGTCACCAGCTCGCCCATGCCATGGCGCCAGTGGTAGCCCAGGTGCAGGGCCTGGACCTGTTCGAGAATGCGTTCGCGCAGGCGTGTCAGCAGGGCCTGGCTGAGCACCAGCGACAGCACCGCGGCGGCGTACTGCAGCAGGCCGCGGGCCAGGGCGATGGCCAGCAGGGTCCACAGCCAGTGCCAGCCCAGGCTGGCGTCGAGGCTGCCGTCGGCCAGGCGGGTCACGGCGCGGCCGGCGCCGACATCGTCGACCGCGTGGCCGATCAGCCATTGCTGCCAGGCCAGGCCCAGGTTGCCGGCGATGTACAGGGTGGTGACCAGGGTGAAGCGCCAGGGCATCTCGCGGTAGATGGCCAGGGCGCGCAGGAGGGGGTGTCTGGAGGTCATGCAGGGCTCGGGTCTGGTGGTGGGGCGGGCCTCATCGCGGGCTTGCCCCGCGATGGCGTCAGCGACGTGTAGCGCCTTGCGCTTCCTTGGCATTGAGCACCGCCGTGTACTCCCCCGGATCCACCCCGTTGAGGTAGTAGTTGCCGACGTTGTGCAGGCGCCAGCGGATCGGGTCGTGGGTGGTGTGCACCCGGGCATCACGCCAGAACCGGTCCAGGTTCCACTTGCTCAGCGAGGCGCTGGCCCCCAGCAGTGAGAACAGGTCACTGGCGATCTTCAGCGCGGCGCCATCGGCATGCGCCCGGGCGGTGGCCACCGAGAGGATCAGCTCATCCTCCAGCGCCTTGTCCGCCGGGTCGCGCTCATGGGCGTCAAACACCCGCGCCGCCTCGCGCAGCACCGACTCGGCGCCGCGCAGGGCCACGGCGTATTCGCCGACCTGGCGGATGATGTGCGGCTCGTCGCTGGCCCGTTCGACGCCGCTCTCGACCCAGGCCCGGGCGTGCTCGCGCAGGTAGTCCATCGCCGCCTGCAGGGCGCCGGCGGCGATGCCGCTGTCGATGGCGGCGTGAAGGATCTGCGGGAAGGTCAGGCCGGTGCGCTTCATCGGCCCACTACGGAAGGTGACGAAGCGTTCGTCGAGGACGATCTCGTCGAACTTCACCGTGCCGCTCACCGAGTGCTGCTGGCCGAAGGCGTCCCAGTCATCGACCAGGGTCAGGCCGGGGGTGTCGCGGTGCAGCAGCACGCCGGCGCCACCGTCCTCGCTGGCGGCGGTCAGCGAGATCCAGTCGGCCAGGTAGGCGCCGGTCGAATAGAACTTGCTGCCGTTGAGCACCAGCTTGCCGTCGGCGCGGCGTTCGACGCGAGTCTTGAGGGCGAACTTGTTCTTGCCGCCGACCTCGGCCAGGGCATTGCCCAGGCGCTTGCCGGCCAGCACATCGGCCAGCACGCGGTCGCGGACCTCGTCGGGGTAGCCGCCGAGCACGCCGCGCAGCATCACGTTGTGGATCTGCAGCAGCTGGCCGACGCCGCCGTCGGCGGTGGAGACCAGGCGCACGGTCTCGACGATGGTCGCGACCGAGGCGCCGAGGCCGCCGAACTGCGTGGGCACGCCGATGGCGGTGAGGCCGCTGCTCGACAGCAGCTCGGCCTGGCGGCGGGGCAGTTGCCGGTTGTTGCCCGGGTCGGCGGCGAGGGCGGCGATTTCGCCGGCGACCTGGCGGGCGATGTCGATGGCTTCGGATTCGCGGGTGATGCGCCGGGCTGGCGGGTGTTCGATGGTGGTCATGGGTTACCTCGGTGGCAGTGTATGGCCCATCGCGGGTCGGTGTGGGAGCGGGCTTGCCCCGCGATGCCTGCAAACGCCAGAGCAACTTCTTTGCCACAGCCCTGAAGTCCACGCAGTACCGGGCTTTCAGCGCACCCTTGCTGCTCCAGCAGCACCTCTGATTGTCGCTTCTGCTGATCAGGCAACACCCGCGCCGCAATCCTGCATCCTGGTCAGCAGTCGCCACCCTGGCCATCACCGAAAAGCCCGGTATTCCGGGCATCCCAGCCCTTGGCACGAGCGCTGCAACGGTCCTTGCACGACGTCCAAGGAGCCACCCATGACCCTCGCACAAGCCACTCCCAAACCTGAAACCCTGGAGCGCCTCTGGTTCACCCGCTGCCCGGTACCCACTGCCTCGGGCATCGCCTACAAGCTCGGCTGGCTGCAAGATGAATTCGCCGCCGACGGCCTGCCCATCGATACCCTGCAGGAGGCCCGCCAGCTCGGCCATCACCATTACGATCACCAGCTTCCCGGCCTGTTCCGCGAGGGCGGCAACCTGCCGGCCCTGGCCGCCCGCGCCGCCGGTGCGCCGACACGGCTGATCGGCCTGACCTGGATCGAGGAGTGGCAGACCATCCTGGTCCGCCCCGACAGCGACATCCGCCGCCCTGAAGACCTGCGCGGCAAGCGCCTGGCCCTGCCGGCCTGGGGCGACAACCGCCCCGGCAGCATCGCCCGGGCCATGAGCCTGCATGGCTACAAAGGCGCGCTGGCCTCGGCCGGCCTGGGCTTCGATGACGTGCACCTGGTGGAGGTGGCGCTGCTCGACCAGTTCGATGCCGGCACCCCGCAACTGGGCCTGCAACGGCTGTGGTCGGGCCTGGATCCGCTGGTGCGCGGCGAGGTGGATGCGGTGTACGTCAAGGGTGCCGCCGCCGCCGATGCCGCCCGCCGCCTGGGCCTGGTGGTGGGCATCGACCTCGATGTCCTGCCTGATCCGCGCCACCGCATCAACAACGGCACGCCGCGGCCGATCACCGTGCACCAGCGCCTGCTCGACGAGCATTTCGACCTGGTGACGCGCTTCCTCGCCCAGACCCTGCGCGCCGCCGACTGGGCCGCCGGCAACCGCGACGCGCTCAACGGCATTCTCGAGGACGAGACCCGCGCCGGCAGCCAGGGCGTGGCCGAAGCCTATCGCGGCGACTTCCACACCACCCTGGCACCGGACCTGTCGCCCCAGCGCCTGGCCTACCTCGACACCCAGAAGACCTTCCTCAACCTGCATGGCTTCCTGGAACGCGACTTCGACCTCGCCGACTGGGTCGACCACCGTCCCCTGCAAGCCGCCCATGACCTGCTGGCCCAGCGCCGCGCCTGATACCGGAGACCGACCATGACCGTACTGATCAACGAACGCCCCCTCAGCACCGAGCTGCAAGCCTTCACCGACCAGGTGCTGGCCGAGGCCGAAGCGGCCTTCAGCGTGTTCCGCGAAACCCGCACCATCACCGCCAACGGCACCGTCGGCTTCATCGAGCGGGTACCCGGCGAGGAACTGCTGGTGTCGGTGAACTACGGCGGCCCGTGGAGTTATCGCAAGCCGCTGGAGGCGACGGTCAGCGACTTCGCCGGCAATGTCATCCTCGGCAAGGGCAAGGGAGGGCTGGGCCGCTACACCAAGCTGTTCCAGACCCACGCCGACATCACTACCGTGTCCCACGTGCACAGCCCGTACCTCGGCGCCTGGGCCCAGACCCACCGCAGCCTGCCGTTCCACTACGTGCCGGTGCAGCGCTACCAGCTGGCCCGCGAGCTGCCGGTGTACATCGACCGCCGCCAGGCCGAGGTGGATTTCATCCTCGAGCAGATCGCCGCCAACCCGTTCAACCTGGCCATTCTCGAGGCCAACGGCGGCGCCACCGTGTGGGGCAAGCAGGGCCTGCGTGCCACCGCCGAATTCATCCTGCTGCTGGAGGAGGGCGCGCAGATCCAGCTGCTCGCCGACGCCCTCGGCGGCTCGCGTCCTTACGGCCCGGGTGTGCTCACCCAGCAGTGGAAGATGAGCGGCCTGTACGAGCGCGCCAGCGAACTGGGCCTGGTGCCCGGCATCGACCGGCGCAACTGATTCCCCACCTTTCGCGCATGGAGCACGCCCATGGAGGTCAAGATCCTCTGGGGCGTGCGCCCCGCCCTGCCGTGGACACGCTGCGGCAATGCATCAGGTGAAGGCTGCGCAGGCCAGCCGCGACCTCCGTACGTTTGCAACTGCCAGCTTGGCCACCTGCGCCTGCGGTTGGGCGTTGACGCGAGCACTGTAGGAGATCGCCCAGCCCTTCGGGCTACGCTGTCGCGCAGGGAACAGAGTTCCAGCGTGGGAGCGGGCTTGCCCCGCGATCACCGGCGTAGCCGGTGCCAAACGCCGCATCGCGGGGCAAGCCCGCTCCCACGCTGCCCCAGTCAAATCAAAGAGTTGTGTTTTGTTCCATGAGAGCGGCCTTGCCGAGGCGTCGGACCGGCCGGAAAGGGCTGCGCAGCAGCCCCAGGATTTCAGCGTTGACGCAAATATCGCGGGGCCGCTGCGCGTCCTTTTCGCGGCACAAGGCCGCTCCTACAGGGGGCAGTGCCCAGCCTTTTAGCCAGATATTCTCGAAGCGCCAGGCACTGAACAGCGAGCGCTCTGGCTGCGCCGAGGTCAGGCCTGGCTCGGACGGGTGAGCGGGGCGCGTTGCTCACGGAAATGCGGCAGGATGTGTTCGCCGAGGCGGTAGGCCTCCTCCAGGTGTGGGTAGCCGGCGAGGAAGAACAGGTCGATGCCGATGGCATGGTATTCGCGGATCCGCGCCACCACGTTGGCGTGGCTGCCGACCAGGGCGCAGCCCGGCGGGATGCCGATGTAGCCGAAACCGGTCCACACGTTGGGATGGATGAAGAAGTCGTCGAAGGCACGCGCTTCGTCCTGCTCGGCGTATTCGTGCTCGTAGCTCAGCTTGCGCGCGGTGCGCAGCCCGGCATGGGCGGCGCGGGCCTTGACCGTGCCCTTGGCCACGCCCTCGTCGAAGAAGCGCTTGGCCTCGGCCAGCGCGGCGTGCTCGGTGTCGCGGGTGATGACATCGATCGACAGGCCGAAACGGATATCGCGGCGCCCGTGCTTCAAGGCGCGTGCGCGGATGTCGGCGATCAGCGCGGCGATTTCGTCGGGGTGCTCGGCGCGCATCAGGTAGAAGTCGGCGTGCCGGGCGGCGAACTCCCGCGCCGCCTCGGACGAGCCCGCGGTGCAGATCAGCGGCAGCTCGGCCTTCTTCAACGGCCCGCGCAGGCCACCGCCTTCGGCGCTGTAGTAGCGGCCCTGGTAGTGGAAGTCGGGGTTGTGCCAGTAACCGCGCACCACGTCCATGAACTCGGTGGCGCGGGCGTAGCGCTCATCGTGCCCTTCGAAGTCGCCGACCTGGCGCTGGATCGCGTCCGAGCCGCCGTTGATGATGTTCCACACCAGCCGGTTGCCGGTGGCGCGCTGGTAGGTGGCGGCCTGCTGCACCGCCACCCAGGGCGTGTAGTGGTAGGGCTGGAAGGCGGTGACGAACTTCAGCGTGCGGGTTTCGCGGGCCAGCAGCGAGCACACCGTCCACGGCTCCTCGCCGGTCGGCGCGTTGACCATCAGCGCGCCGCCGAAGCCGTTGATCTCGGCGGCGCGGGCCACCTGGCCGAGGTAGTCGATGTAGCTGAAGTGATCGCCCACGGCGAAGCCCGAGACGGCCCCGGTGCTGGGGCCGCCGGCATGCCAGTCGCCGCGGTTGCGCGGGTCGCCCGGGAGGAACTGGGTCTCGCCGTGCAGCGGCAGGCGGGTGAAGAATTCAAGGCTCATGGTCGTGCTCCTGGCTTACTGGACACTGGGGTTGCAGATCGGGGTGACAGGCTGGCCGCTGATGACCTGGCGGGCGAACGGGATCGAGTCCCTGAGCGAGGCGTTGACCGTCTCGCTGTGGCCCAGGCCCTTGTACAGGTGGCCCTGGACCACGGAGCCGGCCTTGCAGGCGTCCTGCATCAGCGCCACCTGGGTGCTGGCGGCGGGGGTCTTGTCCTCGGCGCCGGTGCCGATGAAGATCGGTTGCGCCAGCTTGAGGGTGGGGTACGACACCTGGGCCAGCCAGGCCTTGAGCTGGTCGCCCTGGTAGTCCTTCTTGGCATTGGCCGGGGTCAGCCCGCTGCCGACCACATCGCTGACCAGGGCGGACAGGCAACTGCTGCGCGCCTGCTCGAACAGCGGCAGGGCCTTGTCGGTGTAGAAGTCGCGCGGGTCGATGCTCGGGTCGTGCTGCTGCGCCGCCAGCAGGGTGTAGAAACCGTAGGCCAGCGCCGGGTCGACCTTGTTCACATCCTGCTCGCCGACGTTCTGCGCGCCGATGGTGTAGATCACCCCGGTGCCGATGCTGCCCTTCACCCCCAGGTCCGGCGCATAGGTGGCCGCATAGGCACCGGCAGCGAAGGCCCCGGCGCCGCCTTGCGACTGGCCGACGATCAGCACCTTGTTGGCCAGGCCCGGCACGCCGGCGACCACGGCCCTGGCCGCGTCGAGGATGCCGTAGGCGGCCATGCGGTTGTTCAGCAGCGGGTGGCCGCCGGGCACGCCCAGGCCCTGGTAATCGGTGGCGACGATGGCATAACCCTCGTCGAGCCAGCGGTTGAGGTACTGCACATCACGGTACGAACGGCCGGCCCAGGACGGCGCGCAGATATCGGCGACACCCACGGTGCCGTGGCCCCAGCTGGCCACCGGCCAGCCGCCGGCGGGCGCCTTGCCCTTGGGGATGAACAGCGCGCCGGAGACCACGATCGGCGTCTTGCCGTCGATGCCGTCCAGCGAGGTGTAGAGGATGCGTTGCGCGCTGGCGGCGTTGGGCAGGCTCAGGGCGCTGTCCAGCGGCTCGCTGCGCAGCAGCTTGCCGGGGGGGGCCGGGATGGCCTTGCTCCAGGTGTAGAAGGCCGAGACCCGGCCGTCGCCCTGCTGCGGGTCGGGCTTGGGAGCGAAGGTGTCGGCGGCCACGGCGGCGATCGACAAGGCCAGGGCTGACAACCCCAGGGCGAATGTAACGGGCAGTTTCATGGGCGGATCTCTTGATCAGTGTTGGCTGAGCTGGGCGTCGAGGGACGGCCAGTAATGGGTGAGCTGCAGGTCGCTCAGGGCCTGGCGGGTGAAACCGGTGGCCAGGTCCGGGCCGATGTCGTAGGGCGTGCGGATCAGGCGGTTGTCCAGGGCGTAGCGGGCCAGTGCCTGGTAATGGGCCTTGAGCTGGGCATCGCTCTTCGGCGCCCAGCGCGCCTGCCAGGCCACCGGGTCGTCCTGGTCGTCGCGGCGCAGCACGCTCTCGGCCACGCCGGCGCGGGACGACAGCTTGTAGTAGGCGTCGCGGTTCTGCTCCTGGGAGATCCACCAGGCGGCCTTGACCCAGGCGGTAGCCACCAGCTGGGTGAGGTCGGCGTGCTGCTCGACGAAACGGTCGGTGGCCCACAAGTCCGAGACCAGCCGCCAGTCGTCGGCGCCTTGCTTGGTCGACCAGAGGATGCGCGCCACGCCCTTGTCTTCCAGGGCATAGGCCTCGTTCAGCAGCACCGCCGCATCCACCTTGCCCGCCGACACCGCCGCCGCGCCGACCTGCGGGTTGAGGTTGGCGATCTTGAAGTCGTTCAGTTGCAGCCCCTGGCTTACGAGGAAGTTGCTGAAGGCGAACTCCCATGGCCGGCCACGGTGCAGGGCCAGGCGCTTGCCCTTGAGGTCCTGGATGCTGCGGGCGCTGGAGTTGGCCGGCACCACCAGGTACACGTTGTTGCCGCTGCCACCGGGCACCACCAGCTTGCCCGGCACGTTGCCGGCGCCGGCGATCACCGAGGGCAGGTCGCCGCGCACGGCGAAGTCCAGGCTGTCGTTGCTGAAGCCTTCGTTGATCTGCGGACCGGCGCCGGCGTGGGGCAGGGCGACCCAGTCCAGGCTGATGCCGCGCTGGGCGAGTTGCTGGGCGAGCCAGCCATCCTCGATCACCCGCCCGGGGATGCCGCCGAACACCGGCACGCCGCCCTGGGTGAAGGCGACGATGGCAATGCGCACGGATTTGGGCGCCTCGCCGGCCCAGGTGGTGAGGCTCAACAGCAGGCCGAGCAGGGCGAGGCCATGGCGCCAGAGGATTTTCATGATGTTGCACTCCCGACAGTGTGCGGGCCGCGTGTTTGTGCGGCCCAGGTGTTTGTCAGGCAGGAGCGAAATGCATGCCAGGGCGCTGCGGGCAGGGCTGCAGCCCTTGTGCGGCATGGGTTACGCGCTACAGCGAAGGCATTGGCGCGCGGTTCGGGGTGCTGATCGGCAGGCAGGCCGTTGCTGACCGGTTGCTGCTCCAGCAGCACTGCAACGATTGGTTTTCTATGTATTCACTAATCGAATATATAAATATTTATTAATAATTTTTCGATCTAACTTGTTTCATGCACTATGAGGGCGCGCACACACTGCCAGGAATGCCCCCATGTCGCTGATTACCCATCCCAATGCCCGCGAGCTGACCAAATCCGTGCGCGCCACCGTGCTCGTGTTCAAGGATCCGCGCTCCCAGGAGCTGCTCAGCCGCATCGAGCGCCTGGCCCCCAGCGAAGCCAACACCCTCATCATTGGCGAGACCGGCACCGGCAAGGAACTGGTGGCCCGCCATATCCACAAGCTCAGTCGCCGTCATAGTGAGCCTTTCGTCGCGGTGAACTGCGGCGCTTTCGCCGAGACCCTGGTGGAGAGCGAGCTGTTCGGCCACGAGAAGGGTGCCTTCACCGGCGCCACCTCGAACAAGGCCGGCTGGTTCGAGGCCGCCAACGGCGGGACGCTGTTTCTCGACGAGATCGGCGACCTGCCGCTGAACATGCAGGTGAAGCTGCTGCGGGTGCTGCAGGAGCGTGAAGTGGTGCGCCTCGGCTCGCGCACCCCGGTGCCGATCAACGTGCGCCTGGTGGCGGCGACCAACGTCAACCTGGCCGACGCCGTGGTGGCCGGGCACTTTCGTGAAGACCTGTTCTACCGCCTGCACGTGGCGACCATCCGTCTGCCGCCGCTGCGCGAACGGCCCGGGGATATCCTGCCGCTGGCCGAGTTCTTCATCGAGGAGCATTGCCGGCGCCTGGGTTACGAGCGCGCCAGCCTGAGCATCGAGGCCGAGCGCAAGCTGCTGGCGCATAGCTGGCCGGGCAACATCCGCGAACTGGAGAACGCCATTCACCATGCGCTGCTGGTGTGCCGCCAGCAGCAGGTGGCGCCGGGGGACCTGCACCTGGTGGACATGCGCCCACAGGCGCTGGGGCAGCCGGAGGTGACCGGGTTGCCAGCGCCGGGCGCGGTGGCGCCGGTGAGCCTGGAAAGCGCCTTGCTGGCATTGTTCGAGCAGAATATTCCGGACCTGTACGAGCACATCGAAGAGACTGTGTTCCGTGCGGCGTACCGTTATTGCCATGGCAACCAGTTGCAGACCGGGCGGTTGCTGAACATCAGCCGCAATATCGTGCGGGCACGGTTGGAGAAGATCGGGGAGTTGGGGGGACGTTAAGCGAGTGATGGCGAAAGACGGCCATGCGCGTTCCCCTGTAGGAGCGGCCTTGTGTCGCGAAAGGGCCGCGTAGCGGCCCCGGCGATATCAGCTTGAGGCACAAATCCTGGGGGCGCTTCGCACCCCTTTCCGGCCGGTCCGACGCCTCGGCAAGGCCGCTCCTACAGGCATCTTGAATGTATTGGGGCCGCTACACGCCTGCTGGCTGTCGTGCCATCGACCCTGCTTACGCTGAGCATTTCACCGACCCTGACCTTGCGTCGGGGACTGGCCTTGCCCAGTACTGTCCGGGCACCATCAGCCTCGATACGTACCAGTTCACCCCTGTCGACACACAGAATGCCGCATGGGCTGTCTTGCACGGCGCGTAGGTAGGCCGAGTGCGTGGCCAGGGTGGCGAGTAGAGGAATCTGTTGCTCAAGGGCATCAAGAGGGCTCATCGGGCTGTCCTGGAGTGGAGTTGCCCTGCAGTCTGGCACAACGCTGCGCTCACGGTTTCCCAGGCTCACGTAGTCCGTTTCCTAAAGCTGAAACGGGGCCGTCGAGCGGCCCCGCAGATCCGGCGTCGCTCCTCAGAAACCGAAGTCGCTCAGCCCAGGATGATCGTCCGGGCGGCGTCCCAGCGGCCAGTGGAACTTGCGCTCGGCCTCGCTGATGGGCTGCTCGTTGATGCTGGCGTGGCGGTTGCGCATCAGGCCGTCCTCGGCGAACTCCCAGTTCTCGTTGCCGTAGGCGCGGTACCACTGGCCGCTGTCGTCGCGGTACTCATAGGCGTAGCGCACGGCGATGCGGTTGTCGGTGAAGGCCCAGAGCTCCTTGATCAGGCGGTACTCCAGTTCGCGGTTCCACTTGCGGGTGAGGAAGGCCTGGGCCTCTTCGCGGCTGCTGCAGAACTCGGCGCGGTTGCGCCAGTGGGTGTCGAGGGTATAGGCCAGGGCCACCTTGGCGGCGTCGCGGCTGTTCCAGCCGTCTTCGGCCAGGCGCACCTTCTCGATGGCGGTTTCACGGGTAAAGGGGGGCAGTGGTGGGCGGGACATCGTGGTCGATCCTTGCGGGAAGTGGGTTTGCAGGACCGAGATTAGACCCGTCGCCGGGCAGGGAGAATCGGTGCGCCGGGCACTTCATAATTGTCCTCGGAGGAACAATCCGCGCGGGAGTGCCAGGCCTGGCTGTCTATAGTTACCGCACAAGTTACCGCCAGCCCCACTGGAGCCCACTCATGAACCTGATCAGCCGCGAACCCTGGTGGCTCGTCCCGCCCAAGCCCGGGCAGACCGAGCAGGACCTGCACTGGGGCTACCTGGAAATCTACGCCGACGGCCGCACCGTGTTCGTCGACCAGCGCCCCAGTGAGCGGGAGCTGGCCGAACGCAAGAGTTGCCGCAATTTCCCCGACGCCGAAAAGCCCTGAATCAACCTTCGAGCTGGGCCAGGCGCGCCTCCAGCGCCGTCACTCGGGCTTCCAGCGCCTCGATGCGCTCGTCCGCCGCGCTGGCGGAGCGGGTGCCGCCGTCTTGCTGGCGGGCGGCGAGAATCGCCTCGATCTCGGCCGGGTCGCCCAGGGCGTGGGTGTAACGGTCTTCGCGCTGGCCGGCCTGGCGTGGCAGGTGCAGGGCCAGACCGCGTGAAATCAGGCGCTCCAGCTGGTGCTGGATCTGTTCGGTGTCATCGAACTCGTGCAGGCGGTTGCTGCGGGTCAGCAGCTCACTGAGGGTCTGCGGGCCGCGCAGGAACATCAGCCCCATCAGCACCAGCTGCGCCGGTACCAGCTCCAGGGCCTTGTCGACCCGCTGCTCCCAGCGGTCGGCGCGGCTGCCCATCTGCAGGCGTGCCATTTCCTGGTTCTCCAGGGCGCGCAGGGCCTGGCCGACCTGGCCGGGGGAGAGGTTCATGACGGGTTCGCGGCTGGTCTTCTGGTTGCAGGCCAGGACCAGGGCATTGAGGGTCAGGGGGTAGGTTTCCGGGCTGGTGGCCTGCTTCTCGATCAGCGAACCGAGCACGCGGATCTCGATGCTGCTGAAACGGCCTTCGCCGGTGGTTTCGTGTTCTGACATGGCCCTGTCTCATTGCGAGGAAAAGGCCACTAGCCTAGGTAAAGCGCCGAGCTTAAGCAATCACCGGGGGCATCGTGGGGCAAGCCCGCTCCCACAGGGCGTGGGAGCGGGCTTGACCAACGACAGCGGCCTCAGGCGCTGCGCTGCTCCATGGCCTGGCACGCCGCCGCAGTGAACAGCACGTCGGTGGAGGAGTTCAGCGCGGTTTCCGCCGAATCCTGCAGCACGCCGATGATGAAGCCGACCGCCACCACCTGCATGGCAATCTCGCTGGGGATGCCGAACAGGCTGCAGGCCAGCGGGATCAGCAGCAGCGAGCCACCGGCCACGCCCGAGGCGCCACAGGCGCAGACCGCCGCCACCACGCTGAGCAGCACCGCGGTCGGCAGGTCCACCGGGATGCCCAGGGTGTGCACGGCGGCCAGGGTCAGCACGGTGATGGTGATCGCCGCGCCGGCCATGTTGATGGTCGCGCCCAGCGGGATCGACACCGAATAGGTGTCCTCATGCAGGCCGAGCTTTTCCGACAGCGCCAGGTTGACCGGGATGTTGGCCGCCGAGCTGCGGGTGAAGAACGCGGTGATGCCGCTCTCGCGCAGGCACAGCAGGGTCAGCGGGTAGGGGTTGCGGCGAATCTTCCAGAACACGATCAGCGGGTTCATCACCAGCGCCACGAACAGCATGCAGCCGATCAGCACACCGAGCAGGTGCAGGTAGCCGAGCAGCGCGTCCAGGCCCGATTGCGCCAGGGTGGCGCTGACCAGGCCGAAGATGCCCAGCGGGGCGAAGCGGATCACCACGCGCACGATCAGGGTGACGCCGTTGGACAGGTCCTCGACCACGGTGCGGGTGGTTTCATTGGCATGACGCAGGGCCACGCCCAGGCCGATGGCCCAGGTCAGCACGCCGATGAAGTTGGCGTTGAGCAGTGCGTTGACCGGGTTGTCCACGGCGCTGAGCAGCAGGTTCTGCAGCACCTCGCCGATCCCGCCGGGGGCGCTCAGCGCGGCATCGCTGGTGGTCAGCGCCAGGTTGGACGGGAACAGCATGCTCGCCGCCACGGCCACCACCGCCGCAGCGAAGGTGCCCAGCAGGTACAGCCAGAGGATCGGGCGGATGTGGGTTTCCTGGCCATGGCGGTGGTTGGCGATCGAGGCCATCACCAGGATGAACACCAGCACCGGCGCCACGGCTTTCAGGGCGCTGACGAAGACCTTGCCGAGGAACGCCAGGTCACGGGCCACGGCGGGGGCGAGCAGGGCGAGGAGAATGCCGGCCACCAGGCCGATGCAGATCTGCGTCACCAGGCCGGTGCGGTTGATGAGGCGGAGGATGGGGGTCATGTGCAGCGCAATCCGATTACGTGAAAGCGCGCGACTTTATCACAGACCTGCGGGGCATAGCGCGGGAGCGGGCTTGCCCCGCGATCACTGGCCGAAGCGGTTTCGCCTGAATCGCGGGTCAAGCCCGCTCCCACGTACCCTGTGTACCCGTCGGGTTACCAGTGGAACAGCTCCCGCCGCGCGCCCTCGGTGATCGCCAGGATCCCTGGGTGCTTGACCTTGCGCTCCACCGAAATGGCGTAGAACGACTCGTTCACCGCCTCGGTCTGGCCGATCAGGCGCACCCCGTACTGGCGGCAGACTTCCTCGGCGATCACGCTGGGGGCGACGAAGATGCCGCTGCCCGACTGGCCGAAGGCCTGCATCAGCGCGCTGTCGTCGAATTCGCCGACGATGCGCGGCTGCACCTGCTGCTCGGCCAACCAGCGCAACAGCCGGCTGCGCACCACGGTCTCCTGGCCGGGGATCAGCAACGGCGCGTCGTCCAGGCAGGCGGGGAAGGGTCGGGCGAGGCGTTCGGCCAGCGCGGGCGTGGCGAAGAAGCTCAGGCCGCACTCGCCGAGCTTTTGGCTGTAGCCCTTGATGTCCAGGTGGCTGGGCATGGGGCTGTCGGAGATCACCAGGTCCAGGCGCTGGATCGCCAGGTCCGCCAATAGCCGTTCGAGCTTGTCCTCGCGGCAGCTGATGCGCAGCACTTCGTCCAGCTCCATGGTCGGCGCCAGCAGGCGATAGACGATGGACTTGGGCACCACGTCGGCCACCCCCACGCGAAACAGGATCTGCTCCTGCGGCCCGGCCCGCAGCATGGCTTCCAGCTCGCCGCCGATCTGGAACATCTGCTCGGCGTAGACCAGTGCCTGGCGCCCGGTCTCGGTCAGCTCCAGCTGGCGGCCGACGCGCTGGAACAGCTCCAGGTTCCAGGTCTGCTCGAACAGGCTGATCTGCCCACTGATGGTCTGCGGGGTGAGGTTCAGCTGCTCGCTGGCGCGGGCGATGCTGCCGGTCTTGGCCACGGCCCAGAAATAATGGAGCTGACGGTAGTTGAGCATGGCCTGTCTCAGTTCGGGAAAACCGAAGTATACACGCCGAAAAAACGAATTTTCCGGATGTTTCAGCCTCTTTAGAATGCCTCCCCATCAGGCGCACGACGCGCCGCCCGGAATTCGACAAGCGAGGACCTCATGCTACAACTCAAATCCATTGGTACACCGTTGGTGCTGGTATTGGCCCTGTTCGCCATGTCCGGTTGCGACCAGGCCGAGAAATCCGCCCAGCAGATGCTCGACCAGGCCGCCGAAACCGCCAAGCAGGCCATCGACAAGACCAACGACGCCGCCCAGCAGGCCCTGAGCGACGCCATCGGCAGCGATGCCGAGAAGGCCAAGGCCGAAGACGACAAGAAAGACACCCAGGACATCTGAGAGCAGGACTGACCAATGGAATATTTGCTGGAACTCGCCGCAAGCCCCACCGCCTGGGTTGCCCTCGCCACCCTGGTGGCCATGGAGGTCGTGCTCGGCATCGACAACCTGATCTTCATCTCCATCCTCACCAACAAGCTGCCTGAGGCCTATCGTTCCAAGGCACGCCGCATTGGTATCAGCATGGCCCTGATCATGCGCCTGGCGCTGCTCAGCACCGTGGCCTGGATCGTCCAGCTGACCGAGCCGGTGATCGAGGTGTTCGGCCACACGTTCTCGTGGAAGGACATGATCCTCATCGCCGGTGGCCTGTTCCTGCTGTGGAAGGCGACCAAGGAGATCCACGAAAGCGTCGACCCGCATGGCGCCAAGGAAGAGTCCAAGGCCGGCAACGCCGTGACCATCGGCTTCACCGCGGCGATCTTCCAGATCCTGCTGCTGGACATCGTCTTCTCGATCGACAGCATCATCACCGCCGTGGGCATGACCGAGCACCTGCCGATCATGATCATCGCCGTGATCAGCGCCGTGATCGTGATGCTGGTGGCCGCCGACCCGCTGGCCAAGTTCATCAACGACAACCCGACCGTGGTGATGCTGGCCCTGGGCTTCCTGATCATGATCGGCATGACCCTGATCGCCGAAGGCTTTGGCGCCCATGTACCGAAAGGGTATGTGTATGCGGCCATGGCGTTCTCGACGGCCATCGAGATCCTCAACATCCTGGCGCGCCGGGCGCGCTTGAAGCGTGAGGCGGCCGAGGGCAACTGAGCCGCAAGCTGCAAGTGATAAGCAAGAGGGAGCCTAGGCTCCCTCTTGTCGTTCATGGCTTGAAGTTTGTAGATGCTGTCAATGCGCCCCGGCATGGCGCCTGGCACGGCGCACCGATGGGGCCTTGGCCACGGCCTGTGGTGGCAGGTGATGAGGGTGGGAATGCCGGCGCACGATGCGCAACACCCCCCAGAGCATGGCCGCCGCGACGCTGAGCCACATGCCGACCAACACGAGAATTGCCATTGTCAGGCTCATGTGTGCCTCCTTCTCTCTGGCGAGCCGTGCTCGCCATCCAGACACAGCTTCAGTCTAGCCTGTCGGCTGTGACGTTCCATTGACCGAAGGTCTAGTCCTTGGGCCGTTTCGTTCCAAGACCGCGCCGGGCTATACCCGCGGACGCCGGCATCCTATGATCGGGGTTCTTGGTCGGGCGCCGCCTGCCTGGCCGCGGAACAAGCGAGTGTCCACGTTGCAAAAGCTCTCCAAGTTTCGGGCCCTGGGCCCACGTCGCCTGCTGGTCGCCTGCCTGGTGGCGGCGACCCTGTCTGGCTGCGCCGGCACGCCACCGGCTGCGCTCAAGGGCCTGCCACAGCGGGTCGAGATCAGCAGCGTGCCGTTCTACCGCGGCAACGCCAACCACAGTGGCTCGATGGCCCTGGCCGCGGTGCTGTCGCAACAGGGCGCGCCGATCACCCCGGGCCTGCTCGACAAGGCGCTGGGCCTGCCCAAGGCCGCCGAATCGCTGGACACCGGCATTCCCCGGGTAGCCCGCGAGTACGGTCGGGTGGTCTACCCGCTGGACAAGCACCTGGACGCGCTGCTCGCGCAGGTGGCCGCCGGTTATCCGGTGCTGCTGCGTTATCAGGAAGGTTCGGCCTGGTGGAGCGAGCCGCGCTATGCGGTGCTGATCGGCTACGACCGCTACAAGCAGCGGGTGCTGCTGCGCTCAGGGATGCATCGGCGCCAGTTGATGGCCTTCGATGATTTCGAGTCGGCGTGGGCCAAGGAGGGCAATTGGGCGGTGCTGCTGCAGTCGCCACGGCAACTGCCGGCCCAGGTGGATCGCCAGCGTTGGTTGCAGGCGGCGGACGAGCTGGCCCGTGCCGGGCAGGAGATCGCGGCGAAACAGGCGGTCACCAGTCTCGGGAATTGAGACCCAGCCCTTTCAATATGTTGATAATTGGCGTCCGACTTGGACTTGCCGGGGCCGCAAAGCGGCCCCGAACTGTCTTAGAAGCCCAGACGATCGCGCAGGCTGTAGTACCAGGCACCAATGGCGCTGAACGGCACGCGCAGCATCTGCCCACCCGGGAACGGGTAGTGCGGCAGGCCGGCGAACGCGTCGAAGCGCTCGGCCTGGCCGCGCAGGGCCTCGGCCAGCACCTTGCCCGCCAGGTGGGTGTAGGTCACGCCGTGACCCGAGCAACCCTGGGAGTAATAGATGTTGTCGCCGATACGACCGACCTGCGGCAGACGCGACAGGGTCAGCAGGAAGTTGCCGGTCCAGGCGTAGTCGATCTTGACGTTCTTCAGCTGCGGGAAGGCCTTGAGCATCTTCGGACGGATGATCGCCTCGATGTTCGCCGGGTCGCGCGCGCCGTACACCACGCCACCGCCGAAGATCAGGCGCTTGTCGCTGGTCAGGCGGTAGTAGTCGAGCAGGTAGTTGCAATCCTCGACACAGTAGTCCTGCGGCAGCAGGGTGCGCGCCAGCTCGTCGCCCAGCGGCTCGGTGGTGATCACCTGGGTGCCGCACGGCATCGACTTGGCCGCCAGTTCCGGTACCAGGTTGCCCAGGTAGGCGTTGCCGGCGACGATGATGAACTTGGCGCGGACCTTGCCCTGCGGGGTATGCACGACAGGGTTGGCGCCACGCTCGATGCGCACGGCGGGGGTTTGCTCATAAATGATGCCGCCCAGCGACTCGACCGCGGCGGCTTCGCCCAGGGCCAGGTTCAGCGGGTGGATGTGGCCGCCGCTCATATCGAGCATGCCGCCGATATAGCTGTCGCAAGCCACCACTTCACGGATGCGCTTCTGGTCCATCAGTTCCAGCTGGTTGTGGCCGAAGCGCTCCCACAGGCGTTTTTGCGATTCCAGGTGGCCCATCTGCTTGCTGGTCAGCGCGGCGAACACGCCGCCGTCCTTCAGGTCGCACTGGATGTCGTACTTGGCCACGCGCTCACGGATGATACGCCCGCCTTCGAAGGCCATCTGGCCCAGCAGTTGCGCCTGCTTGGGGCCGACGGTGCGTTCGATGACGTCGATGTCGCGGCTGTAGCTGTTGACGATCTGGCCGCCGTTGCGGCCCGAAGCGCCGAAACCGACCTTGGCGGCCTCGACGATGCTCACCTTGAAGCCGTTCTCCAGCAGGAACAGGGCGCTGGACAGGCCGGTGTAGCCGGCGCCGATGATGCACACATCGGTTTCCACCTCACCCTGCAGCGCCGGACGTGGCGGCACCGGGTTGGCCGAGGCGGCGTAGTAGGACTGGGGGTAGGGGGTGTTAGCCATGCTCGAGGAACCTCGTGTTTTATATTTTTAACGAATGTACCGATGCTATCAATAATAATAAACACCCGCTAGTCGTCCGGTGAAAATCCTTTACGCCCCCCTGAAACCTGGCCTTCCTATAAATAGTTTAAGATTCAGTAGCTTAGCGTGAAAAAAAGTGTTGACAGGGTATCTGGATCGGGTAGAATGCGCCCCACACGACAGGCACATAGCTCAGTTGGTTAGAGCACCACCTTGACATGGTGGGGGTCGTTGGTTCGAGTCCAATTGTGCCTACCAAATCAGAAGAGGGCGATCCGCAAGGATCGCCCTTTTTGCATTCTGGTGCTCTACGGCCATGCACGGCCCCTGTAGGAGCGGCCTTGTGCCGCGAAAGGGCTGCGTAGCAGCCCCGGCAATTTCTGCTTTGACGCAAAAATACTGGGGCCGCTACGCAGCCCTTTCGCGGCACAAGGCCGCTCCTACAGGGATTGCGTCGCCTGGCAGGGCTGGCATTAAGCAGTTTCGCAAAGTTTTTGATTTTTTTGAAAAAAACGCTTTACAGGTACGCATTCGATCACTAATATGCGCACCACACGACAGGCACATAGCTCAGTTGGTTAGAGCACCACCTTGACATGGTGGGGGTCGTTGGTTCGAGTCCAATTGTGCCTACCAAATCAGAAGAGGGCGATCCGCAAGGATCGCCCTTTTTGTTTTGCGCAGGAAAAGACGCCCCGGTGCGGCCTCAGCGCTTGCTGCTGTGGCGTCGCACCAGTGCACCGTCATCGCACGTATGGGCAAGCGGCAGCAACCAGTCCAGCATCTGCTGGCGTTCATTGGGCTGCAAAGGGCAGTCTGGGCCGTCGAACTGAGCGCCCAGGGCCTTCAGCGCATATTCGACCACTGTATTGTTGACGACGGTTTGTGACGTCTCGATGTGGCGGTGGATCGATGCCATCAGCGCTTCGTGATCGTCTGTCGGTTCCAGGCTCAGCGACCGGGCAAGATACCTGGGCAGCCCTCGCTTGTGGCCTGCCATCATGGCGACTGCGCGGTACAGGTTGACGACATCTTCCTTGTCGATGTGTCCTGCCGAGCGGCCTGCATAGTAGCGCTCGAGTCGGTTGATGGCGTGCGGCAGGTCCGCCTGCCAGTTGCCTTGTTCTACCAGTGCTCGT
The DNA here is from genome assembly GCF_057284075.1 of Pseudomonas sp. TE31087. Taxonomy (NCBI): domain Bacteria; kingdom Pseudomonadati; phylum Pseudomonadota; class Gammaproteobacteria; order Pseudomonadales; family Pseudomonadaceae; genus Pseudomonas; species Pseudomonas sp. TE31087. The sequence goes on along the minus strand of NZ_JBXVNN010000001.1, from coordinate 2,074,728 downwards.
TCGCGCACATCCCCGATCGTCAGCAGATAATCCAGATAGCCTGCGAAGTTGCGAGCCTCCCTGGCGTAGCGCAATCGGCGCCAGCGTGAGCCGAATTCGCGCTCCCAGGTCCAGCGCCTGACCTCGGGCAGCAGTTCCTGGTCGAGCCAGTCCAGCGTGTCCTGGCAGGGCCACCAGCCTCTGGTCGAGGGTTCGCGTTCGCTGAGGTCGTGGGGCGTCCACAGCAGGTCCAGCCAATCGCTGGAAAACGCGTCGGTCGACGTATGGGTGGTGATCAGCGCGTGGTATCCGCTGTCGTGGCGGTCGGTTGCCTGTGCGTGGCAGGGCTTGAGCATGCTCGGGTGGGCGTCGAACATGTGCCAGGGGCTTGTGCCTGCGGCGTAGTCGTGCGCCTCGCAGAAGCGGGCGATGTAGCGCCAGGCGTGCTTGCGCAGCGAGCCGATCTTCACCCGGTGCGAGCCCCCGTGGGCGATAAACGCAAATCCGCTGGCGGACAGGCTGCGTTCCAGTGCCTGCAAGGTGTCGCGCATCACCACCGTGAGCGCGTCGGCGACATCGGCGAGTGCCTGGACCACGGGTTCTTCGAGTATCAGGCGGCTGTTGGGCAGGTCGATCAGGTAACGGTCCTTGTCGCCTGGCATCAGCCCGACGATGAACGGGCGCGACTGGCTGTCCAGTGGCGCGCCGCTGGCAAACAGAAAGCGCTCGAGCAGCCATTCGTGGCTGACGGTGATGGTCACGCCGCGCAGGTCGTGCTGGTGGAAGTCGAAGGCGGCGGTGGCGCGGGACGAGGTCAGGTCCGGCAGGAACACGCTCAGCGAAAACCAGGGGCCGCGGTAGTACCAGTGGCGGCCGTGATGGCCGATGCGGGTGAAGGCATCGGGGCTGCAGGCGCTATCGGGCGCATGCCTGGCGGCGGCCAGGTGGTCGCTCAGCCTGCCGGGGCGTTCGACGAATGCCCTGGCTTTGCGTGCCACGTAGGGGCGCGGGTCGAAGATGGATTTGGCAACCAGCTCTGAGAACCCCACGCGTTCCATCCACAGGTTGCCGAACGTCTCGATATGCGCGCCTGGGAAGAACTTCGACAGCACGTCGGGGTGATGCTGCAGTTTCTGCGTCAGCTCATGGGCGGTCCACAGCCGCCCTTCGATCCCTGCCGCTTTCAGGCGCTGTTTCTCATTGATCCAGCGACTGGCCAGCGTGCCGATCTCGCGCTGCGCCAGGATCAGGGTGAACGAGCGCGTGAGCGAAGGCCAGGGGCCATTCAGGAAGGCATCGATGGCGCCCGTCAGCTCGCTGCTGGTGAAGTCCTTCCAGGCCTTGCATTCGAAGACGTTGAGTCGGTCGGGGCTTTCTTCGTCATGGGCGAACAGGTCGATGCCGCCTTGCCGGGTGCCGCTTTTCCCGAGACGGTGGCAGCCGCCAAGCGGTTGTTCCTTGCTCAGCAGCCACCAGCACAGCTGTTCGAAGGATTCCGCCGGCATCGCGAAATCAAGCACGAAGGTCGTACGCGGGTAGATGCGCGTGTCGGGGCTGATGCTGGCGTCGGGCTGCAGGTGCGTGGGCCACTCTTGCGGCAGTTCGGGCGTGCTGGCAGGGGTGGCTGTGGCGTTTGAAGGTTCCAACCTGAGGTCCTTGTGTCGCTGTCTGTCCATTGTGGCGCGGCGACATCTTCGGCCAGGTCGAGGGCCACAGGCAACAGACAAAGCCTGCGACAGAAGTGCCATGAGGGGATGTTCCCGGCCATGCTAGAATCCGCCCCTTCGAATCTGGAGGTACAGGCGTGCGCAAACTGGCGGTGGTAATGGCGGTGTTGGCCCTGGCGGGTTGTAACAACGAGGTCGAAGGCGTGCACAAGCAGGTGGCCGAGCACCTGAGCAACCCCAAGACGGCCAAGTTCGCCAACGTGCGTTTCGACACTCAGGGCTCTATCTGCGGCCAGGTGCGCGGCAAGGACGACGCCGGGCAGTACCAGGCCTATCGCAGCTACGTGGCGATCAAGCATGACGGCCAGTACGAAATCCTCATCGACGAAACCGGCAACAACCTGCGCATCCGCGAGATCTGCGGCGGTGCCGACCTGCAGCGCCGCGCCGAGGCGCTGGCCGACCAGCCGGCGCCGGAGGGCTGGGACGTCGAGGTGATTCAGGGGCCGAACATGGGCGCCCTGACCGACATGACTGCCCGTTTGATCGAGAAGGGCATTCCGTCCTGGGTCGAGTACCGCGATGGCAAGCCGGTGGTGCTGATGGGCCCGTTCCCGGCCAAGGCCGAGGCTGATGCGCGCAAGGCCGAGGTAATGGCCAAGCTGGGCACCGACTCGATCGTCATCCAGCACGGCGTCAAGCGCTGATCGCTGTAGGGGGCAAGCTCGCTGGGCTGTAACCTTGTGGGAGCGGGCTTGTCGGAACGCCGCACCGCCCGGATCACCGGCGAAGCCGGTGCCATACAACCCATCGTGGGGCAAGCCCGCTCCCACGCTGTTCCAGCTAGATCGGCGGGCTTGTCCCATGATGGCGTCAGAACAGGCGGAGTTGCTTCCCGGCCAGCCCGTGCAGCAGCAGCTATGCTGTCTACTGTGGGGGTTGAATGGGGGAGCGCCTCATGGCGACGCTGGAGCGGGCCATTGCGATGGCCATCAAGGCACATGAAGGGCAGTTCGACAAAGGCGGTGCGGCGTACATCCTTCACCCGTTGCGGGTGATGGAACGGGTGATCACCCCGGAGCAACGCATCGTCGCGGTACTGCACGACGTGCTGGAAGACACCCCGCTGACCCTGTCCGACCTCGCCCGTGAAGGTTTCCCGCTGAAGATCCTCGCCGCGCTGCTGGCGCTTAGCCGTCGCGAAGGCGAGAGCTACGAGGCCTTCGTTATCCGCCTGGGCGTCGACCCCCTGGCGCGCCAGGTCAAGCTGGCCGACCTGGCCGACAACAGCGATCTCTCGCGCATCCCTTGCCCAGGCCCGGCGGACCTGGCCCGGCTGTGCCGTTACCAGCAGGCCAGCGTCTACCTGCAGACGCTGGCCTGAGGGGCCTCAGCCGCAGGCCTTGAGGTTGACCGGCCCGACGAACTCATTGCCGCGCCCCATCACGCACGCCACCTGCTGGTTGCGCTGCAGCTCCCAGGCCTGCGGCGGGTAGGTCTTGTTCCAGGCCTCGAACAGCTGGCGGTCCTGCCTGGACAGCCTCAGGTCGTACTGCTTGCTCATATAGAAGTAGGTGCGCGCGATCATCCCACGGATCGACGGGCGCGGCATGACCTTCTTGGCCTTGAAGTCGACCTGGGTCAGGCAGCTGCCGTACTGGCCATGCTGCTCGGGCAGCCAGCCGAAGCTGAAGTTGCTGCGGTCGCCGTTGACCTCGCCGATGCTCGGCACCAGGTTGTGCAGGTCGGCCTCGGCGCGCTGGTAGACCTTGTCGTGGCGCGTGCAGTTCTTGCGCCCGCCGTCCTGCCAGCACTGGCGCTGGTGGCCGATCTGCCAGGCCGGGACGATGTGCTCCCATTCGATGCGCGAGGCGCGGTTGAGGTTCTTGCGTGGCGCGTAGCCGCAGGAGGCCAGGTCGACCTTGTTGCCCTTGTACTTGCAGCCGCAATAAAACTCCGTGGACTGCGGCGCGTACAGCTTCCAGGCGACCTTCTTGGCCTCCTGGAAGGTGCGCGGGGCGTCGGCGTGGGCGAGGGGGGCAAGCAGCAGCAGGCAGGCGGCGAAAAGCGAAACTCTCATGCGCAATCAGTCTTCCTTCGGCACGGTCCAGAAAATCTGCACGCCGCCATCGTCGCGGTGGGCGAGGGTGACGTTGTCGTTCTCGGCGATTTCCTCGAGCAGGGTTGCCCAGTCGTCGGGCGACTCGTGCTCCAGGCGGAAGATCAGGGCGGCGCGGCTGCGCTGGGCGGTGGGACTGTTGATGATCTTCTGGATGCGCTGACCCAGGAGTTCATAAGGGCTTGGCGACGCGGAGGCGGGTTTGGCCACGGGGCTGTTCCTTGTTTTGCTGTATGCGCATACAGTATTTCACTGTAAGCCGTTTCGCAACAGCAGGTAGGATGAAAGCCGTATAAGACCGTGGTAGAGGGATTGGTTCCATCGAAAGCATCGCGGGGCCAGCCCGCTCCCACAAAGCCTGTCTGGCTCTCGTGGGAGCGGGCTTGCCCCGCGATAGGGCCGGTATGTTCAACACACCAGCCCGAGGCGCATGCCGATCAGTATTCCCAGAAGATCCGCTGCAGCTCCTTGCTGTCCTGGGTCTTGGTCATCGCGACCATGGCCAGGATCCGCGCCTTCTGCGGGTTCAGGTCGTGGGCCACGACCCAGTCGTTCTTGTCGTCAGGCTGTTCGGCGTTGCGCAGCACGAAGCCGCCCTGGTTGACGTGGGACGAACGGATGATCTGCACGCCTTCCTTGCGCAGTTCCTGCAGCGCCGGTACTACGCGCGACGACACCGAACCGTTGCCGGTGCCGGCGTGGATGATCGCCTTGGCGCCACCCTGGGCCAGCGCCTTGTAGGCGGTGTCGGTCACGTTGCCGTAGCCGTAGGCGATGTCCACGGCCGGCAGCTTGCTGATGGTCTTGATGTCGAACTCGGAGTTGACCGTGTGGCGCTTGGCTGGCAGGCGGAAGAAGTACGACTTGCCTTCCACGACCATGCCCAGCGGGCCCCACTGGCTCTTGAAGGCTTCGGTCTTGATGTTGACTGCCTTGCTCACGTCGCGACCGGACTGGATCTCGTCGTTCATGGTCACCAGCACGCCCTTGCCGCGGGCGTCCTTGCTGCTGGCCACGGCCACGGCGTTGTACAGGTTGAGCATGCCGTCGGCGGACATCGCGGTGCCCGGACGCATCGAGCCGACCACGATGATCGGCTTGTCGGTCTTCTCTACCAGGTTAAGGAAGTAGGCGGTCTCTTCCAGGGTGTCGGTGCCGTGGGTGATGACGATGCCATCGACGTCCTTGCTGTCGGCCAGTTCGGCGACGCGCTTGCCCAGCTTGAGCAGGTCATCGTTGCCGATGCTTTCCGAGGCGACCTGCATCACCTGCTCGCCGCGCACGTTGGCCAGGTCCTTCAGCTCTGGCACGCCGGCGATCAGCTTGTCGATGCCTACCTTGGCCGCCTGGTAGGTGGCGCTGTTGGCCGCGCTGGCGCCAGCGCCGGCGATGGTGCCGCCGGTGGCGAGGATCACCACGTTGGCGAGTTTCTGTTGTTGCGCGGCTTCCTTGGCGGAAACGGTGGTCGGCAGTACCAGCAGCAGCGCCAGGGCGCTCGGTGCGAAGGTCTTGATAGCGGTTTTCATCATTTCTGCTTCTCTCTTCCTGGAGGAGATGTGCGTTATGTCGCACTGGGGTAAAGGCAGATTTCGTACCAGCAACTACCGTTCGTCGTATTTCATCTTGAAACCCCTGTTTTGACTGGGGGTACTCGAAGCGACCACAGGGTCAGGGGGAGTGCATTTGTTCGGTTGACCGAATTTTTGCAGGAAAGGTGTTCGGTTTTTCGGACGAATTGCGGATAATCCGACGCGCGTAGCTGTGGCTGCCTACGCAATGGATTTGACAAAACCGGCGCCTGTTTCCATAGTTGGTTACCGCAAACGTTTGCGATCCGATAAAAACCACAAGATTCGGAGTCATTTCCATGAAACTGCCGTTCCCCGGCCGTCCGCTGGCCCTCGCCGTTTTCTCCTCGTTGATCTTCTCCCTGTCCACCGCCCACGCCGAGGAAGCGCCCAAGGTCGCCCTGGTGATGAAGTCCCTTGCCAACGAGTTCTTCCGCACCATGGAAGACGGCGCCAAGGCCTACCAGAAAGACCACCCCAACGATTTCACCCTGGTGGCCAACGGCATCAAGGACGAGACCGACACCGGCAACCAGATCCGCATCGTCGAGCAGATGATCGCCACCGGCGCCAAGGCCCTGGTCATCGCCCCGGCCGACTCCAAGGCGCTGGTGCCGGTGATCAAGAAGGCCATGGACGCCGGCATCACCGTGATCAACATCGACAACCGCCTCGACCCCGCCGTGCTCAAGAGCAAGAACATCAGTGTGCCGTTCGTGGGCCCGGACAACCGCAAGGGTGCGCGTGAGGTCGGTGACTACCTGGCCAAGAAGCTCAAGGCCGGTGACCAGGTCGGCATCATCGAAGGCGTGCCGACCACCACCAACGCCCAGCAGCGCACCGCCGGTTTCAAGGACGCCATGCAAGCCGCGCAGATGAAGATCGTCTCGGTGCAATCGGGCAACTGGGAGATCGACAAGGGCAACGCCGTGGCCGCCTCGATGCTCAACGAATACCCCGATCTGAAGGCGCTGCTGGCCGGCAACGACAGCATGGCCCTGGGCGCCGTCTCGGCCGTGCGCGCCGCCGGCAAGACCGGCCAGGTGCAGGTGGTCGGCTACGACAACATCAATGCCATCAAGCCGATGCTCAAGGATGGCCGCGTGCTCGCGACCCTCGACCAGGCGGCCAGCCAGCAGGCGGTGTTCGGCATCCAGGCGGCATTGAAGATGCTCAAGGGCGAGCAGCCGGGCGTGGATGCCGACAATGTCATCCAGACGCCGGTCGAGCTGATTACCCAGTGAAGTGATATCGCAGGGGCGTGGGAGCGGGCTTGCCCCGCGATGGCGTCGGAAGATGCAACAAGGGTATCTGCCCTGACGCTATCGCGGGGCAAGCCCGCTCCCACGAAAGCCCGCCTTATAAACGCGTCATGCTTCGTCCTAGGAGAGAATGGCCATGTCAGTACCGGCCAATGAAACCGTGCTAGCCGTCAGCGGCCTGGGCAAGACCTACGCCCAGCCCGTGCTCGGCGACGTCACCCTCGAGCTGCGCGGCGGCGAGGTGCTGGCCCTGACCGGCGAGAACGGCGCGGGCAAGTCGACCCTGTCCAAGCTGATCAGCGGCCTGGAGATCCCCACCACCGGGCAGATGATCTATCGCGGCGAGCCCTACAGCCCCGGCAATCGCGCAGAGGCCGAGCGTCTCGGCGTGCGCATGGTGATGCAGGAGCTCAACCTGCTGCCCACCCTGACCGTGGCCGAGAACCTGTTCCTCGACAACCTGCCCAGCCGCCTCGGCTGGGTCAACCAGAAGCGCCTGCGCCAGCTGGCCAGCGCGGCCATGGCCCAGGTCGGCCTGGACGCCATCGACCCCGATACCCCCGTGGGTGAGCTGGGCATCGGCCATCAGCAGATGGTCGAGATCGCCCGCAACCTGATCGGCGACTGCCATGTGTTGATCTTCGACGAACCCACGGCGATGCTCACCGCCCGTGAGGTGGAGCTGCTGTTCACCCAGATCGAGCGCTTGCGCCAGCGCGGCGTGGCCATCGTCTATATTTCCCACCGTCTCGAAGAGCTGCAGCGCGTGGCCCAGCGCATCGCCGTGCTGCGCGACGGCAAGCTGGTGTGCGCCGAGCCGATCCAGCGCTACAACAGCGAGCAACTGGTCAACCTGATGGTCGGCCGCGAGCTGGGCGAGCATATCGACCTCGGCCAGCGCAGCATCGGCGCGCCGCTGCTCAAGGTCGACAAGCTCAGCCGTGGCGACAAGGTGCGCGAGGTGTCGTTCGAGGTCAGGGCAGGGGAAATCTTCGGCATCTCCGGCCTGATCGGCGCCGGGCGCACCGAGCTGCTGCGCCTGATCTACGGCGCCGACCGCGCCGACAGCGGCCAGGTCGCCCTCGGCCTGCCGCCGGTGCCGGTGAACATCGATTCGCCCAAGGCCGCGGTCAAGGCCGGTATTGCCCTGATCACCGAGGACCGCAAGGGTGAAGGCCTGCTGTTGAGCCAGTCGATCAGCGCCAACATTGCCCTGGGCAACCTCGGCGCCGTGTCCCGCGCCGGCGTGCTCGACCGCGACGCCGAGCGCGAACTGGCCGAGCGCCAGATCGGCGCCATGCGCATCCGCAGTGCCAGCCCCGCCCAGGCCGTGGGCGAGTTGTCCGGCGGCAACCAGCAGAAAGTGGTGATCGGCCGCTGGCTGGAGCGCGACTGCCAGGTGCTGCTGTTCGACGAGCCCACCCGCGGCATCGACGTCGGCGCCAAGTTCGACATCTATGGCCTGCTCGCCGAGCTCGCCCGCCAGGGCAAGGCCATCGTCGTGGTGTCCAGCGACCTGCGCGAGCTGATGCTGATCTGCGACCGCATCGCCGTGCTCAGCGCCGGACGCCTGATCGACACCTTCGACCGCGATCATTGGACCCAGGACCAACTGCTTGCCGCCGCCTTCGCCGGCTACCAGAAACGTGATGCCCTGCTGCACGACGCAGCCCCCAGGATGGACGCATGAAAACCACAACAAACATTTCGGGCTGCGCGCCCGTGCGCCGCAGCGGCACCTATTTCGGCCTGGGTACCTACCTGGGCCTGGCCGGCGCCTTGCTGGCGATGATCGTGCTGTTCTCGATGCTGAGCAGCCACTTCCTGTCCTACGCCACCTTCAGCACCCTGGCCAACCAGATCCCCGACCTGATGGTGCTGGCGGTGGGCATGACCTTCATCCTGATCATCGGCGGCATCGACCTGTCGGTGGGCTCGGTGCTGGCCCTGGCCGCCTCGACGGTCAGCGTGGCGATCCTCGGCTGGGGCTGGAGCGTGCTGCCCGCCGCGCTGCTGGGCATGGCCGTGGCGGCGCTGGCCGGCACCGTCACCGGCAGCATCACCGTGGCCTGGCGCATCCCCTCGTTCATCGTCTCGCTGGGCGTGCTGGAGATGGCCCGTGGCCTGGCCTACCAGTTCACCGACTCGCGCACTGCCTACATTGGCGATGCCTTCGCCTGGTTCTCCAACCCCATCGCCTTTGGCATCTCGCCGGCCTTCATCATTGCCTTGCTGGTGATCGTCGCCGCCCAGCTGGTGCTGACCCGCACCGTGTTCGGTCGCTACCTGATCGGCATCGGCACCAACGAAGAGGCCGTGCGCCTGGCTGGCATCGACCCGCGCCCGTACAAGATCCTGGTGTTCGCCCTGATGGGCGTGCTCGCCGGCCTCGCCGCGCTGTTCCAGATATCCCGTCTGGAAGCCGCCGACCCCAACGCCGGCTCCGGCCTCGAGCTGCAGGTGATCGCCGCCGTGGTGATCGGCGGCACCAGCCTGATGGGCGGGCGCGGCTCGGTCATCAGCACCTTCTTCGGCGTGCTGATCATCTCGGTATTGGCCGCTGGCCTGGCCCAGATCGGCGCCTCGGAGCCGACCAAACGCATCATCACCGGGGCGGTGATTGTCATCGCCGTGGTACTCGACACTTACCGCAGCCGGCGCGCGAACCGGCGGAACTGAAACCATGGCAACCATCAAAGACGTCGCGGCACTGGCGGGGATTTCCTACACCACCGTGTCCCATGTACTGAACAAGACCCGCCCGGTCAGCGAGCACGTGCGCCTGAAGGTCGAGGCGGCGATCGCCGAGCTCGACTACGTGCCCAGCGCCGTGGCCCGCTCGCTCAAGGCGCGCAGCACCGCCACCATCGGCCTGCTGGTGCCCAACAGCGTCAACCCGTACTTCGCCGAGCTGGCCCGGGGTATCGAGGATGCCTGCGAGCGCAACGGCTACTGCGTGATCCTGTGCAACTCCGACGACAACCCGCAGAAGCAGCGCAGCTACCTGCGCGTGCTGCTGGAAAAGCGCATCGACGGGCTGATCGTCGCCTCGGTGGGCGAGGACCAGGACCTGCTCGACAGCCTCGGCGGCGTGCGCACGCCGATGGTCATCGTCGACCGCGCCCTGGACGGCGTCGAGGCCGACCTGGTGCGCATCGACCACGAGCAGGGCGCCTACCTGGCCACCCGCCACCTGCTGGAGCTGGGCCACCGCGAGATCGCCACCATCGGCGGCCCGGTGGACACCGGTGTCAGCCAGCTGCGCCTGGCCGGTTTCCGCCGGGCGATGGCCGAGGCCGATGTGCGCATCGCCCCAGGCCATGTGCTGCACAGCGACTTCACCAGCCCCGGCGGGCATGCCGCCGCGGCGCGCCTGCTCGATGGCGAGCGGCCCACGGCGATCTTCGCCGGCAACGACATGATCGGCTTCGGCGTGTTGCGCGCCGCCGCCGAACGCAATATCGACGTACCTGGAGAGCTGTCGGTGATCGGCTTCGACGACATTGAGCTGAGCTGCTACGTGTACCCGTCGCTGACCACCGTCGGCCAGTCGATCCGCGAGCTGGGCGAGAGCGCCGCCGGCCTGCTGCTGTCGCGCATCGTCACGCCGCGGCGCGACGGCGCCGCCGAGCAGCGCATCGTCGCCCCGCGCATCGTCTTGCGTGAATCCACCGGGCCGCGCCCGGACCTGTTCAACGATTACCGTTAAGGAATACCCATGAATGCCAAGGTGGTTGTGGTCGGCAGCCTGAACATGGACCTGGTGGCCCGCGCCCAGCGCCTGCCCCGGGGCGGCGAGACCCTGGCCGGCGAAAGTTTCTTCACCGTGCCTGGCGGCAAGGGTGCCAACCAGGCCGTGGCCGCGGCGCGCCTGGGGGCCAGCGTGGCGATGGTCGGTAACGTCGGTGACGATGCCTATGGCCAGCAGCTGCGTCGAGCCCTGGAAGTGGAGGGCATCGACTGCCAGGGCGTTGGTGTGTGCAGTGGCGTCTCCAGTGGCGTGGCGCTGATCGTGGTGGATGCCGCCAGCCAGAACGCCATCGTCATTATCCCGGGCGGCAATGGCCTGCTCGGGCCTGAGTCGGTGCGCCGGTTCGACAGCCTGCTGCAGCAGGCCGAGGTGATCATCTGCCAGTTGGAGGTGCCGACGGCCACCGTGGCCTGGACCCTGGCCCGTGGCCGCGAGCTGGGCAAGAAGGTAATCCTCAACCCGGCGCCGGCCAGCGGGCCGCTGCCGGTGGAGTGGTTTGCCCACATCGATTACCTGATCCCCAACGAGAGCGAGGCCGAGGCCCTGGCTGGCCTGCCGGTCAACGATCTGGACAGCGCGCGCCGGGCTGGCCGGCGCCTGCGCAAGATGGGCGCGGGCAAGGTGATCGTCACCCTCGGTGCCCAGGGCGCGCTGCTGGTTGATGATGGCGAGGGTCGCCACTTTCCGGCGCCGGAGGTCGAAGCGGTGGACACCACGGCGGCCGGCGACACCTTTGTCGGCGGGTTCGCCGCGGGCCTGGCCCGGGGGCTGCCGGAAGAGCAGGCGATCATCGTCGGCCAGCGTGCGGCTGCGTTGTCCGTCACCCGCGCCGGTGCCCAGCCGTCGATTCCGTACCTGCGGGAGCTGACGCCATGAAGAAGACGCCGCTGTTGAACATCGCCCTGTCGCGCACCATCGCCGGGCTGGGCCACGGTGACATCCTGGTGATCGGCGACGCTGGTTTGCCGGTGCCGCCGGGCGTGGAACTGATCGACCTGGCGCTGACCCCGGGCATCCCGGATTTTGCCAGCGTGCTGCGTGTGGTGCTGAGCGAGATGCAGGTCGAGCGGCATGTGCTGGCCGAAGAGGTGTTCCAGGCTTTGCCGCCGGGGTTGGCCGAGGTCGAGCAGCTGCATGCCGGCGGCGAGCTGGGCCAGCGCCAGGTGCTCAGCCATGCCGATTTCAAGACCCTGTGTCGCCAGGCTCGAGCCGTGGTGCGTACGGGGGAGTGCAAGCCCTATAGCAATATTGCCCTGGTGGCTGGCGTTACCTTCTAGACCGAATGCGAGGGCTTTGCCCTCGATCGCGGGTCAAGCCCGCTCCCACGCCAGAACACTTATGCGGTGCTGGCGTGGGAGCGGGCTTGACCCGCGATAGGCCACAAAGCGGCCACCCCTGAATCCATCCCCTAGCAACAAGGAGTGCTGAATGTCCCTCAAATCCCTGCTCCAAGGAGCCGTCCTCATGTCCGCGCTAGCCGCCACCGCCGTCATGGCCGCGCCCCGCGACCTGATCATCGACACTGACCCCGGCGCCGACGACGTGGTGGCCCTGCTGCTGGCCATGGCCTCGCCCGAGGAGCTGAAAATCCGCGCCATCACCACCGTGGCCGGCAACGTGCGCCTGGAAAAGACCTCGCGCAACGCCCGCCTGGCCCGTGAATGGGCCGGCCGCGAAGAAATCCCGGTGTACGCCGGGGCAGGGCGGCCGATGGTACGCACGCCGATCTACGCCGCCAACGTCCACGGCGAGGAAGGCCTGACCGGCGTCAAGGTCCACGAACCGAAAAAGCCCCTGGCCAACGGCAACGCCGTGCAGTACCTGATCGACACCCTGGGCAGCGCCGAACCCCACAGCATCACCATCGCCATGCTCGGCCCGCAGACCAACCTGGCCCTGGCGCTGATCCAGAAGCCCGAGATCGTCAACGGCATCAAGGAAGTGGTGGTGATGGGCGGTGCCCACTTCAACGGCGGCAACATCACCCCGGCTGCCGAATTCAACCTGTTCGCCGACCCCCACGCCGCCGAGGTGGTGCTGGCCAGCGGCGTCAAGCTGACCTACCTGCCGCTGGACGTCACCCACAAGGTGCTCACCAGCGACGCCCGCCTCAAGCAGCTGGCGGCAGTGAACAACAACGCCAGCAAGCTGGTGGTGGACATCCTCAACGCCTACATCAAGTTCGACATGGACAACTACGGCATGCCCGGCGGCCCTGTGCACGACGCCAGCGTCATTGCCTACCTGCTCAAGCCTGATCTGTTCGAAGGCCGGCAGGTGTACATGGTGGTCGACAGCCGCGAAGGCCCGACCTTCGGCCAGACCGTCGCCGACTGGTATGGCGTGCTCAAGCAACCGGCCAACGTGACGTGGATCAAGGAGGGCAACGCCCAGGGCTTCTTCGACCTGCTCAGCGCCCGCCTGGCTCGATTGAAATAGCCCCCTGCGGCGCGTGGCGCTCGAGCAGCTGCTCGATGAAGCTGCGCGCCGCGTCACCACCGCGGTCGCGCACCAGCAGGTCGACGGCGATCAGCATCAGTTCTTCGGGCGTGCTCGGGCTGTAGGCGCTCTGGCCCTCGTCCCACTTGACCTTGATATCGGCGTCGATGCTGTGGCTGCTCATGGGGCGGTTCTCGCTGGGGCCTGGTGATAGGTCGAATACCGCGTCCTGGCGTTCGAAGGGGAGGCGTTTCGCGCTCCGCTTCTTGCAGTAAATCATGCCTTTGCGTGACGGGACCTGCGACTTAAGCATAAGGAGCGCGGTTGGCCGAACCGACGGTTCGGTGCAAAATCCGGTCACGATTGCCTTTCGCGTCAAGTGGCCGAGTCAGGCAGAATCGTGCGGTTGTGCAACAAATGCCTGGAGGAATTGTCGCATCAGGCAGTTCCCGGATTTATTTAGGAGGATTCATGTTCCGTACCCGCGCTTCCCTGGCGACCTTGCTGGTGGCTTCCGTTCTGGCAGGTTGCAGCACCGGTGGCACCTCGGGCGGCAGCAGTGCCCAGGCCACCCCGGCCGGCAATGACGGCCGCTGCGAAGCCAGTGGCGCCGACTTCACCATCGGCAAGCTGGCCTCGCCAGAGCTGCTGGAGCAGGCGCGCAAGGCCAGTGGCTCGCAGATGGCGCGCATCCTCAAGCCCCACGACATGATCACCCTGGAATACCGTTCCGAGCGGCTGAACCTGAATGTCGACGACAAGGGTGTGGTTACCCGGGTCAACTGCGGCTGATCCAAGCCCAGAATTGGCCCCCTGTAGGAGCGGCCTTGTGTCGCGAAAGGGCTGCAACGCAGCCCCGGGATCTCGGCGTCAAAGCAGAAATTGCCGGGGGCGCTGTGCGCCCCTTTCGCGACACAAGGCCGCTCCTACACGGGACTGGTCAACCTGACCGTTCAAGGTAGCCGATTCCGCCGGGCTGCAGCGCAGGCAATAAAAAACCCGCCACAAGTGGCGGGTTTTTTTGCAGCTATCCGAAAATTACTCCGGACGAACCTGCGCGGCCTGCATGCCCTTCTGGCCTTTTTCGGCTACGAAGGAAACAGTTTGGCCTTCTTTCAGGCTTTTGAAACCGTCGGTTTCGATGGCCTTGAAGTGTACGAACAGGTCGTCGCCGCCGCCTTGAGGAGTGATGAAGCCGAAGCCTTTCTCATCGTTGAACCACTTGACGGTGCCGGTTTGGCGATTGGACATGGGGTGAATCTCCAGAAACATGATTTTTTATCGGGGTGCAATGTCGCCGTAGCTTCAGTAGCACCGACGACACTATAGTCCATTTCTGCGTATCTAGCGCCTTTTACCTTCGCAGGATGTTGATCCAGCGCAAAAGATGCGTGCAATGGCCAGTCAACCCTGCCTATTTTGCGGTGCAGGTGGCCCGTACTGCCTGCTGGGCCTTCTGCATCAGATTGGCGTCAACGCCATCCTCCGCGGTGGTGAGGTCATTGATTTCCTTGTCGGTGAATTTCTCCTTGATCACTTTGGCGCCACATTCGCAGTGCTTCTTCGCCGTCGCCGCGTCCACGCCCTGGCCGCTCGCCACCTGTTGGCATTGAGCCATGTAGGGCGCCTCCTTGCCGGCGGGAAAATTGCCTGCGTTGGCAGCCAGCGGCAGCAGCAGGGCGCTTGCGGCGCAGGCAGCCAGAAGGGACTGAAGTCGCATAACCGAACACTCCTTGGGTAAAGGTCTCATCAAGAGTAGGTTGCTTCAGAAGGTCTGATAGGAAATTTTCTGCACAAGTTCACCCCGGCGGCGTAATTTCCAAATATTTCTGCGACCGGGTGCAACCCGCGTGCTAGCATGCTCGGCTTGCGGCTCGCCACTGGCGGCCTGCAACTTTTACCTTCCAGTCACTCTGGTTCGTCCCTGGCAGGCCGAAAGGTCTCTGCCACTGTGAGGCAGGCTTTCCCGCGGGAAAGGCAGGGCGGATCTTGTACTGGCTCATCCCAACCCACGTGACCTTTGGTAGGGGTCACCACTAGGAGAGGAGGCGCCATGCCCGTTATTACTCTTCCCGATGGCAGTCAACGCACGTTCGACCAGCCGGTATCCGTAGCCGAAGTCGCCGCCTCGATTGGCGCGGGCCTGGCCAAGGCCACCCTGGCCGGCAAGGTCGACGGCAAGCTCGTCGATGCCTGCGACAAGATCGACCACGACGCCACCCTGCAGATCATCACCCCTAAAGATGAAGAGGGACTGGAGATCATCCGTCACTCGTGCGCCCACCTGATCGGCCACGCGGTGAAGCAGCTGTACCCGACCGCCCGCATGGTGATCGGCCCGGTGATCGACGAAGGCTTCTATTACGACATCGCCTACGAGCGTCCCTTCACCCCGGACGACCTCGCCGCCATCGAAAAGCGCATGCAGCAGCTGATCGACACGGACTACGACGTCGTCAAGAAGATGACCCCGCGCGCCGAAGTCATCGACGTGTTCACCCAGCGTGGCGAAGACTACAAGCTGCGCCTGGTCGAGGACATGCCGGATGAACAGGCCATGGGCCTGTACTACCACGAAGAATACGTCGACATGTGCCGTGGCCCGCACGTGCCGAACACGCGTTTCCTCAAAGCGTTCAAGCTGACCAAGCTGAGCGGCGCCTACTGGCGCGGCGACGCCAAGAACGAGCAGCTGCAGCGCGTGTACGGCACCGCCTGGGCTGACAAGAAGCAGCTGGCCGCCTACATCCAGCGCATCGAAGAAGCCGAAAAACGCGACCACCGCAAGATCGGCAAGCAGCTCGACCTGTTCCACCTGCAGGAAGAAGCACCAGGCATGGTGTTCTGGCACGCCAACGGCTGGACCGTGTACCAGGTGCTCGAGCAGTACATGCGCCAGGTTCAGCGTGAAAACGGCTACCAGGAAATCAAGACCCCGCAGGTCGTCGACCGCATCCTCTGGGAGCGTTCCGGCCACTGGTCCAACTACGCCGAGAACATGTTCACCACTTCGTCGGAAAACCGCGACTACGCGGTAAAACCGATGAACTGCCCGTGCCACGTGCAGGTGTTCAACCAGGGCCTCAAGTCGTACCGCGACCTGCCGCTGCGCCTGGCCGAGTTCGGTGCCTGCCACCGTAACGAGCCGTCCGGCGCCCTGCACGGCATCATGCGCGTGCGTGGCTTCGTGCAGGACGACGCGCACATCTTCTGCACCGAAGACCAGGTGAAGAAAGAAGCCGCCGACTTCATCAAGCTGACCCTGGACGTATACAAGGACTTCGGCTTCACCGACGTCGCCATGAAGCTCTCGACCCGCCCCGCCAAGCGCGTGGGCTCCGAAGAGCTGTGGGACCGCGCCGAAGGCGCCCTGGCCGACGCCCTGAACGAATCGGGCCTGGAGTGGGAATACCAGCCGGGCGAGGGCGCGTTCTACGGTCCGAAGATCGAGTTCACCCTGCGCGACTGCCTCGGCCGTAACTGGCAGTGCGGCACCCTGCAGTACGACCCGAACCTGCCGGAGCGCCTGGACGCCAGCTACATCGCCGAAGACAACAGCCGCGTGCGCCCGGTGATGCTGCACCGCGCCATCCTCGGTTCGTTCGAGCGCTTCATCGGCATGCTGATCGAGCACTACGCCGGCGTGTTCCCGGCCTGGCTCGCGCCGACCCAGGCGGTGATCATGAACATCACCGACAAGCAGGCCGATTTCGCCCTCGAGGTGGAAAAAGACCTGAACGGTAGCGGATTCCGTGCCAAGTCGGACTTGAGAAATGAGAAGATCGGCTTTAAAATCCGCGAGCATACGTTGCTGCGGGTCCCTTATCTTTTGGTTATAGGGGATCGCGAAGTCGAAACGCAAACCGTCGCTGTGCGCACCCGCGAAGGCGCAGACCTGGGCTCGATGCCCGTCGCGCAGTTCGCTGAGCTGCTGTCGCAAGCGGTTTCCCGGCGTGGTCGCCAAGAATCGGAGTAATGACTATTAAGCGTGAAATGAGAAACGATAAACGAACTGCACCGAAAGCCCCGATCAACGAGAATATCTCGGCACGCGAGGTTCGGTTAATTGGTGCTGACGGCGAGCAGATTGGCATCGTCTCGATTGATGAAGCGCTGCGTATCGCTGATGAAGCGAAGCTGGATCTGGTGGAAATCTCTGCAGACGCGGTACCGCCCGTCTGCAAGGTGATGGACTACGGCAAGCACCTCTTCGAGAAGAAGAAGCAGGCCAACGAAGCCAAGAAGAACCAGAAGCAGATCCAGATCAAAGAAATCAAGTTTCGTCCAGGGACGGAAGAAGGGGATTACCAGGTAAAACTACGCAACCTGGTACGTTTCCTTAGCGATGGGGACAAGGCCAAGATCTCTCTGAGATTCCGCGGCCGTGAGATGGCCCACCAGGAGCTGGGCATGGAGCTGTTGAAGCGGGTCGAAGCTGACCTCGTGGAATACGGCACCGTTGAGCAGCATCCGAAGATGGAAGGACGCCAGCTTATGATGGTCATCGCCCCCAAAAAGAAGAAGTAATCTCCCGGGCACGGCAGGCCTGATGATTATTGTGTAATTTTTATTCGAATGCGGAGTTCCAACATGCCAAAAATGAAAACCAAGAGCGGTGCTGCGAAGCGCTTCCTGAAGACGGCTTCCGGCTTCAAGCACAAGCACGCTTTCAAGAGCCACATCCTGACCAAAATGTCGACCAAGCGTAAGCGTCAACTGCGCGGTGCCAGCCTGCTGCACCCGTCTGACGTGGCAAAAGTCGAGCGCATGCTGCGCGTTCGTTAATTCTGGTTAAGATAGAGGAAGTTACTCATGGCTCGTGTTAAGCGCGGCGTTATCGCTCGTAAGCGTCACAAAAAAATTCTGAAACTGGCTAAAGGTTACTACGGTGCACGTTCGCGCGTATTCCGTGTTGCCAAGCAAGCGGTCATCAAGGCAGGCCAATACGCCTACCGCGACCGTCGCCAGAAGAAGCGTCAGTTCCGCGCACTGTGGATCGCTCGTATCAACGCCGGTGCCCGCACCAACGGTCTGTCGTACAGCCGTCTGATTGCTGGCCTGAAAAAGGCGTCGATCGAAATCGACCGTAAGGTTCTGGCCGATCTGGCAGTGAACGAAAAAGCGGCGTTTGCTGCGATTGTCGAGAAGGCTAAAGCCGTACTGGCTTAAGTACCCACGACAATCATCCGGCGGCGCCTGCGCCGTCGGGTGTAAAACGTCATCGGATAGGGGAAGAGCCTTCAAAAGCTCTTCCCCTATTTTCGTATCTGGAGTCTGTACATGGAAAACCTGGACGCGCTGGTCGCCCAAGCCCTCGAGGCCGTGGAACGCGCTGAAGACATCACTACCCTGGAACAGATCCGGGTTCAATTCCTCGGCAAGAAAGGCGAGCTGACCCAGGTGATGAAGACCCTGGGCAACCTGCCAGCCGAAGAGCGCCCCAAGGTTGGCGCGCTGATCAACGACGCCAAGGAACGCGTCACCGACGTGCTCAACGCACGCAAGGCCGGTTTTGAAGAGGCCGAGCTCAACGCTCGCCTGGCCGCCGAATGCATCGACGTCACCCTGCCAGGCCGTGGCCAGACCACCGGTGGGCTGCACCCGATCACCCGTACTCTCGAGCGCATCGAGCAGTTCTTCACCCATATCGGCTACGGCATTGCCGAAGGCCCCGAGGTCGAAGACGACTACCACAACTTCGAAGCGCTCAACATCCCCGGCCACCACCCGGCCCGGGCGATGCACGACACCTTCTATTTCAACGCCAACATGCTGCTGCGCACCCACACCTCGCCGGTCCAGGTGCGCACCATGGAAAGCACCCAGCCGCCGATCCGCATCGTCTGCCCAGGCCGTGTGTACCGTTGCGACTCGGATATCACCCACTCGCCGATGTTCCACCAGGTCGAAGGCCTGCTGATCGACCGTGGCATCAACTTCGCCGACCTCAAGGGCACCATCGAAGAGTTCCTGCGGGTGTTCTTCGAGAAAGAACTGGCCGTGCGCTTCCGCCCGTCGTTCTTCCCCTTCACCGAGCCTTCCGCCGAAGTCGACATCCAGTGCGTGATGTGTTCCGGCAACGGCTGCCGCGTCTGCAAGCAGACTGGCTGGCTGGAAGTGATGGGTTGCGGCATGGTCCACCCGAACGTGCTGCGCATGTCCGGCATCGACCCGGAAGAGTTCCAGGGCTTCGCCTTCGGCATGGGTGCCGAGCGCCTGGCCATGCTGCGCTATGGCGTCAACGATTTGCGTCTGTTCTTCGACAACGACCTGCGGTTCTTGGCTCAATTCCGCTAGGCCCAATCGACGCAACTTTCAGGAGAACAGCATGAAATTCAGTGAACAGTGGCTGCGCGGTTGGGTAAACCCGCAAGTCTCCCGTGACGAACTGGTCGCCCGCCTGTCCATGGCCGGCCTCGAAGTCGACAGCGTGACCCCCGCTGCCGGCCAGTTCAGCGGCATCGTGGTGGGCGAGATCCTCACCACCGAACAACACCCGGACGCCGACAAGCTGCGCGTGTGCCAGGTGAGCAACGGCGCAGAGACCTTCCAGGTGGTCTGCGGCGCCCCGAATGCCCGCCCAGGCATCAAGATCCCGTTCGCCATGATCGGCGCCGAACTGCCGGGCGACTTCAAGATCAAGAAGGCCAAGCTGCGCGGCGTCGAGTCGTTCGGCATGCTCTGCTCGGCTTCCGAGCTGCAGATCAGCGAAGAGAACGACGGCCTGCTGGAACTGGCGGCTGACGCCCCGGTTGGCGAAGATATTC
This sequence comes from Pseudomonas sp. TE31087, assembly GCF_057284075.1. Taxonomy (NCBI): domain Bacteria; kingdom Pseudomonadati; phylum Pseudomonadota; class Gammaproteobacteria; order Pseudomonadales; family Pseudomonadaceae; genus Pseudomonas; species Pseudomonas sp. TE31087. Next base: position 2,055,176 of record NZ_JBXVNN010000001.1, on the reverse strand, counting down.
GCAAGTACCTGAACCTGGACGACGCCAGCATCGAGATCGGCCTGACCCCGAACCGCGGCGACTGCCTGTCCCTGGCGGGCCTTGCCCGTGACGTCAGCGCCCTGTACGACGTACCGGTCACCCGCCCGGTGGTGCCGGCCGTACCGGCCGCCCACGACGAAGTGCGCCCGGTCGAAGTCAGCGCCCCGGCCGCCTGCCCACGCTACCTGGGCCGCGTGATCCGCAACGTCGACCTGAGCAAGCCGACCCCGCTGTGGATGGTCGAGCGCCTGCGCCGCAGCGACGTGCGCAGCATCGACGCCGCCGTCGACATCACCAACTACGTGATGCTCGAGCTCGGCCAGCCGATGCACGCCTTTGACCTCGCCGAAATCAACGGCGGCATCCGCGTACGCATGGCCGAGGAGGGCGAGAAGCTGGTCCTGCTGGACGGCCAGGAAGTCGCCCTGCGCGCCGACACCCTGGTGATCGCCGACCACACCCGCGCCCTGGCCATTGCCGGCGTGATGGGTGGCGAGCACAGCGGCGTCAACACCGAGAAGACCCGCGACCTGTTCCTCGAGAGCGCCTTCTTCGAGCCGATCTCCGTCGCTGGCAAGGCCCGTTCCTACGGCCTGCACACCGACGCCTCGCACCGCTACGAGCGCGGCGTGGACTCGCAACTGGCCCGTGAAGCCATGGAGCGCGCCACCGCCCTGATCCTCGAGATCGTCGGCGGCGAAGCAGGCCCCGTAGTCGAGACCGTGAGCGAGCAGCACCTGCCGAACATCGCGCCAATCACCCTGCGCGCCGAACGCATCACCCAGATGCTCGGCATGCAGATGGACGCCGCCCAGGTCGAGCAGCTGCTCAACGCCCTGGAGCTGAAAACCAGCGCCAATGGGGCAGGGGAGTGGACGGTCACTGTCCCAAGCCACCGCTTCGACGTCAGCCTGGAAGTCGACCTGATCGAAGAGCTGGCCCGCCTGTACGGCTACAACAACCTGCCGGTCCGCTACCCGCAGGCCCGCCTGGCCCCGCAAGCCCGCCCGGAAACCCGCGGCGAGCTGCCGAACCTGCGCCGCCTGCTGGTCGCCCGCGGCTACCAGGAAGCCATCACCTACAGCTTCATCGACCCGAAACTGTTCGAGCTGTTCACCCCAGGCGTCGAGCCGCTGCTGCTGGCCAACCCCATCTCCAGCGACATGGCCGCCATGCGCGCCTCGCTGTGGCCGGGCCTGGTCAAGGCGATGCAGCACAACCTCAACCGCCAGCAAGACCGCGTGCGCCTGTTCGAAAGCGGCCTGCGCTTCGTCGGCCAGCTCGGTGACCTCAAGCAGCAGCCAATGATCGCCGGCGTCGTCACCGGCAGCCGCCAGCCAGAAGGCTGGGCGAACGGTCGCGACGGCATCGACTTCTTCGACGTCAAAGCCGACGTGGAAGCCCTGCTGGGCTACTCGGGCGCCCTGAGCGACTTCAGCTTCGTCGCCGGCAAGCACCCAGCCCTGCACCCCGGCCAAACCGCCCGCATCGAGCGCGACGGCAAGGAAGTCGGCTACCTCGGCGCCATCCACCCGGAGCTGGCCAAGACCCTCGGCCTCGACCGCCCGGTGTTCGTCTTCGAGCTGGTGCTCGGTGACGTAGTGGAAGGCCGCCTGCCGAAGTTCAGCGAGCTGTCCAAGTTCCCGGAAACCCGCCGTGACCTGGCCTTGATCGCGGGTCGTGATGTAGCTTCTAGCTCGGTGCTTGAAGTAATTCGTGACAATGCAGGCGAATGGCTCACAGACCTCAGGCTGTTTGACGTCTACCAGGGTAAAGGCATTGATCCTGATAGAAAAAGCCTGGCCGTCGGCTTGACCTGGCAACATCCATCGCGCACTCTTAACGACGATGAGGTGAATGAAACCCTGCAAACCATCCTCACCTCGCTTGAACAAAGGTTGAACACCACGTTAAGGAAATAACGGCATGGGTGCTCTGACGAAAGCTGAGATGGCCGAAAGGCTGTACGAGGAGCTGGGGCTTAACAAGCGTGAGGCCAAGGAGCTGGTCGAGCTGTTTTTCGAAGAAATTCGGCACGCGCTTGAAGACAACGAGCAGGTCAAGTTGTCCGGTTTCGGCAACTTCGACCTTCGCGACAAACGCCAGCGGCCGGGCCGCAACCCTAAAACAGGGGAAGAGATCCCGATCACCGCGCGCCGCGTCGTCACCTTTCGTCCAGGGCAGAAGCTGAAAGCCCGGGTAGAGGCCTATGCTGGAACCAAGCCATAACGACGAGCTGCCCCCCATCCCGGGCAAACGCTACTTCACCATCGGTGAAGTCAGCGAGCTCTGTGCGGTAAAACCGCACGTGCTGCGCTACTGGGAGCAGGAATTTCCGCAGCTCAACCCGGTGAAGCGCCGTGGCAACCGGCGGTATTATCAGCGCCAGGATGTGCTGATGATCCGCCAGATCCGGGCTTTGCTGTATGACCAGGGCTTTACCATTGGCGGGGCGCGGTTACGGCTCTCCAGTGATGAGGTCAAGGATGAGTCCAGCCAGTACAAGCAGCTGATTCGGCAGATGATTGCGGAGTTGGAGGATGTGTTGGTGGTGCTCAAGAAGTGACCAAAGCCGATGAGTGGAAAGTTTTTTGAAAAAAAGCTTCCATTAATCAAAAGGTTAGGGTACATTTCTTCTCGTTCTCGGCAACATTGAGAACCGCCTTGTCGGGGCGTAGCGCAGCCCGGTAGCGCACTTGCATGGGGTGCAAGGGGTCGAGTGTTCGAATCACTCCGTCCCGACCAAAATACTCCAAAAAATCCAGTCACTTAGCGGTGACTGGATTTTTTTATGTTTGGACGTTTTTCGATGGTTAGCATTTTTGCCCCACCGATAATTTTGACGTCTCAGGCGTCCCCAGACTGCCTCCACCTTAGGAGGTACTGTTCAGTTCGCAGAGCCGGCGACGAGTCGATCCCCCTCTCGGACATCCGTCACAACCCCAGGATTGGTTGGCTATTATGTCGCCAAAACATTGGGTAAATCTTATTTGGCTTGCATTTCTCATTCTGCAGCGCGTTGCTCCACAGGCTTGAGATTCCAAGCTGCCTGCTCTCGATTGCAAGTTTCTGGACGTGCCCAGCCTAGGAGCGGATCAGGTGAGTATTCCTTGACTCTTTCGCAAGCACATACTGACAGGCGTGGGCTGATGCCGACCAGGGCTTTTCCGAAAGCCTATCAAAACAACCTGCAAATTTCGTTATTTGAATTCAAATTCCATGAATCGCTGACCCGCAGGCAAAAAACGGCCAGAGTGGCCGTTTTTTGTGCCCGTGAAGTCAGTAAGGCAGGGCGTCAGCTGCTGGCTGCGCTGGGCTGAATAACCCAGTACCCTGCTTAATATGAAAGTGCATTGGCCGCGTTAGGCTGGCTCTTCGAGGTTGGCAAGTTTTTTGAAGGTTTCGATCTTTTCAAATTCGAGCTCTTTGAGGATCGTTTGCTTGGCTTCGTTCTTATCCAAGGTGCGGCGAGGCTCATCGAAGTCAATTTTTTTGATACGCAGCTCGATTTCGCTATCTCGATTATGACCATTGTTGAAGTCGGGGAAGCCGAGCGAAATAACGCAGTGTCCGTCCATTCCGGAGAGGCTGAACCTGAACTTGGCGTCCAAGCGGTGGATCAGTAGGCAAGGCCGATAGGCGAGGTTGCTTAAAAAGTCAGAGTCCTCAAGGCCCGTACCGCGCAAATCCAGTCCGCGAATTCGTTCCTCCATCCATTCCAGCTGCTCTGGGAGCGTGTGGTCTTCGTCTGGTACCAGACCGATGTCCACCACCTCTTTAAAGGTGATTGACGAGTGTCTGCTGTCGCGCGTGAGTCCCAATAAATAGTCAAACCGCTTTGCATTTGTGAAGTCGCGAAAACGGATTTGCCGCACCTTGGCCTTCTGAGCGATCTGGCCCTCGACCTTGAAGTGGTTGATCAGATGCCTTGATACGGCCCGGTTCGTTTGCTTCGTCTCTGGGGCGGTATGGGTACTGATAATGATCAGCTCGTCTTTGTCTTTACTCTTCTGGATTTCGATAGAGGCTTTGAACCGCTTATGCGAATCAGCCCAGCTCTTGGAGCGATCCAAGCGCTCGATTTCGAAATCCATTCGGATGGCATCGTCGCTGTTGGGAACTGGGTAGAAGCTGGGTGCATTCAGGACTTTGAAATTTTTGAAATCCAGATCCAGCACCTTGTTGACGTCGATGTCGTCGGGGATGCTGCTGATCAAGGTTTTAGTGCCTGACCACTCGATGATCTGCGTTGTGATCTTGGGGTTGTCTTCTTTCGCGGTATACAGCTGCTGCAGTTCCACGAATTCGCTGGGCTTGAGCAGTGATAGTGTCAGCGAGGGGATACTTTGTTCCTTATCCTGCTGCGACATGAAGATGCCGCGACGGCGGAGCAGATGCTTCAGATCGCCCTTGGACACAAAGGGTTGGACGAGATAGGCCCTAAGATTTTCGCCTTGGGGCAAGATCGCATTTTCATCATCCAAATGCATTACGCAATCCCCCTAAAGTCCGAGCGGTAGCTGACCACTTCAACCAGTTCGGCAAAGTGTTTGTTGGCGATAGATCCCTTGGCCAGGGCAGCCTGGCGGCTATGATCACCGAAATTGTAATCAGGGAACGCGATGATCACCTTCTGCGGGAAATCCAACGCTACCGAGGACAAATAGCCGATCAGCCGGCGTAGACCTTCTTCGCTAAAGTCATCGTCGCAGCAGATGGCCAGGCTCTTCGCATCACCTACTTGGAGGAAGAAGGGAATGATCCCGCTTGTTAGGTATTCAGCGGGCAGTACGTCACCGGCAGCTATACGCTGGGACGGGTCAACATTCTTGCCAGTGGAGGGGTAGAGGAATTTAACGTTGGCGGCGCCGTATGTGTTGCGCATGTACGAGATGGACTCGTACAGGAAGCAGGCGCGACGGTTGTCGACCACATAGATGGTACCGAAACTGGAGTCGTCCAGCTTCTTGCTGGACGCAACCTCAGAGACGGCATCGAAATCTTTGACGTCCTCCCCGTTGATCCAGAACAACACGCCCGCTACAACCTCCGCGCCGATCCCGGTATAACCAGCGTTGAGCTTTTTTTTCTGCGATGAGCGTTTGAAGCACTCAATGGCTGTCGCTAGGTCGCTGAAGTGGCTTTTGAAGGTGTTCGCCAAGGGGCGTAGGTATGCCTTAGTCGAAAATTTTGACGAGATACAGAGGTGCTTGAGGACGCCATCCTCTAGGGGGGACTGTCCCGTGTACACGTAGTCAATGCCGTGGCTTGTCCGCTCGGATGCTGATGCCGACTTTTTGTGCCCATCAGGGTGGATGCAGCTGACGTCAATGCCCCGGACTGCTGCTTTCCAACCGATGAATTTAAGGAAAGAGAAGACGATGTCTTCCCCGTGCTCACCAATACTTTTCGACCACTCTCCCACTAGCGGGCTCCCCAGTTGATTTAAAAAGTGCGTAGCGAGGCCGGCCTCTTGGCTAACCTATGGATCTGACTCGTGTGGAGAATACTCTAGCGAGAAAATCTTGATGGGCAAGCAATTTATTAGAAAATCGCTGGAGGCCTCGATTTACAAGGGGTGCAATGTGTGGGAGGTTTTTTCAATATGTATAGAAATACACGTTTTGATGGCGCTATACACTTTTCGTGTATTGACTCCACAAATCGTGAACAGGAGTTCTGTTTTTCTGTGTAGGGAAACAGCATTGCTGTTTAATTTTCCACTCTCTGTGAATTTCTAGCATGAGTTGTGTACTCAAACTGGATCAAGCCCGTGCGGGGGGGCTCACCTCGCCGATGTATCAGTGGCTCTGTTCGCGGGTTGTTATCGGTGCTCCACGGGATGAGAGGGCTGGAAAGGGAAGGAGGACTTATGGACTGATCGGTGACGTCGATACAAGCGAAACGCTATGATCACTTCTCTATGCCAGGAGCCCTGTCATGTCTGTGAAAACACCGTGGGAAGCTGCGATCGAGGTTGAGCCCAAAACCGAGTCTGAACGCTATCTAAGCAAGCTAGCGCGCAAGGCATTCCTAAGTCTTTGGTGCTATGGGAACGTCCACACCGACGAAGGGAAGAAAACGGCCTCGGGCGACGGAAAGGAGCTTTGCGATCTCTTCGTCGTCTTCGGCGATCACATCCTGATTTTCTCGGATAAGCATTGTGAGTATCCAACCCACCCTGACCCTTTGGTTTCATGGGGGCGTTGGTACAAACGGGCGATCCACGCGTCGGTGACCCAGCTGCTTGGCGCTGAGAAATTTATCCGTGAGCACCCCGGCCGGCTGTTCCTAGATAAGCAATGTACCGTACCTTTTCCCTACCGTCTGTCTGACATGAATAAAGCAGTCTTCCACCGTATTGCCGTAACGCGGGGATCTTTCGACGCGGCGGTTTCCCATTGGGGCGGGGAAAGCAGCGGCAGTCTAATGATCGACACCACCTTGGTGGACAAGCAGGAGCATCTGGAAACGCCGTTCACGGTGGGTTGGCCGGCGGGTAAGGATCGCTTCGTCCATGTGCTGGATGAGTTGACCCTAGATGTACTTCTCTCAGAGCTGGACACGGTACCGGATCTGGTAGCGTACTTCTCTGAGAAAGAGCGCTTCCTCAGCAGTGCTCAGTGCGTGAGCGTTGCAGGCGAAGAAGAGCTCATCACGCTCTACCAAACCAGCATGCAGCAGGGAAAGCATACGCTGCCTCGTGATTTTCCTGACTCGTCCATGATCATGCTCACTGAGGGCGATTGGGAGAAATTCAATTCGAGTGGAGAGCGTAACGCTCGAAACGAAGCCAACCAACTCAGTTATTTCTGGGACGTTATCATCGAGTTTCAGTCCAAATACATACGCTCTAATGAAGCCGTTGCGATCGACGGCGAGAGCTACACCACTGACGAGAAGGAGCAACTCGTGAGGGCGCTTGCGATGGAGAACCGGTTTGCGCGTCGTGTATTAGGGGACGCGCTTCACGATGTACTTCGGAAGTCCGTGCCTCTAGGTAGTCAGTCGACGCGCATTATGCCGAGTCCAACGCTCCCGGGGCGGTACTACGTTTTCACGATCGTCCCTCGTGATCCAGCCATGGAATACCAGGCCTTCAGGGAAGAGCGTCTTGATTTCCTTGTCACCTACTGCAATGGCCTGCGGTTGCGATATCCCGACATCGTTGAGGCAGTTGGGCTCACGTCTGAACCCTTCTCCTCCCGCGCCTCCTCTCAGGATTTGCTTTACATGGCATTCCCCGAGCCTGCTACCCAAGAGGAGCTCGACATCCTGCGTGAGCAGTGCGATGAGCTAGGTATTTTGCAAGAACGTTCAATGCGACCTCATGTGTTCCAGGCGTTCGAATTTCCAAAGGATTAAGCCAGTGGGCCGCAGATTCGGGATCTTCTGAAATTAGGCGCACGTCCTTGAAGGTTATTTGAGACTTAATTGTTTAGAGTTGTAGGTGGCAGTGAATTCATGAAGTCGAATCAACAATCCGCCTATTGGGCGGTACCTAATGATTTTCCACTCGATGACTTGGAGTTGGTCATTCCACTGCTGCAGGAAGCAAATTTTCTGTTGCCCAGCTTCATTCCTCCTGAGGTCGGTTTGTACGACCCGGTCGGCTATGTCTACGCCCAACAGGAGGGTGTGAGAACAGCTATTCTGCCAGATCGCAACGTCGCTTCTCGCATCGCTCAGCTGGCTCGTGGCAGAAAGACTGTAAACGATAGGCAGCTTCGACACTGTGCTGCATTGCTGTCGTTTGCGCACCTCTTGGAAATCCAGTTTGAGCCAGGAATCTCATTCCATGAGCTGGCGCATCACGCCGGCAATGCTGAGGCTGAGCAGGAGCTGGGTTGGTTTAGAGCCGCTGATAACGCTCCACCCCAGGACATGTTGAATGTGGCGCTGGGACGGTGTGACGGGGTATCGCGAACTTATGAGCCTCACCCGGTTCAACTGCAAGATATGGCCAAGCCAATCAAGCGGTGGAACAGAAACTACATCGCCGCGCTGAAGATCCTGGAGCTCGATTTTGCCAAGGGCAAAGCACTGGACAAAATGCTTCACCTCCTGGATTGGATGCGCACTGACTTCGTCTTCGCCGGGCCCGCGGTCATGCTTGCCTGTGTGTACCTGGGGACGCATTCGCCCTCACGCAAGAATGTGTTCAAAGACAAGAACTCAAAGGATCGAGCGGCTGCAATTGCTGGGGTGAGAAACGCGGCTTGGGACATCACCCACCTGAGTGAATTCATCCACCTGATCAACCAGGATCCTGATCGGACAGAGTCGCAGTACTTGTTCGCGAGCTTCGATAGCCACCTGCGGCTCACTACAAGGCTTCTGCTTGAGATCGCCAAGATTGGCTACGGTGCCGATCGGATTGCTGAACAGCTCACCCAATGGTGGTCTGAAAAGGACGCAGCGCGCATTGCTCACGAGATCAAGGCACACCTGATTCGTATCAACAGCTCATCACACGTGCCCAAGACATCTGACGATCCGGATTTTATCACCAAGTTGATTGAGGCAGGAGAGCGGCGGATTATAGAAATCTGATCGCGGGCTCGAGGAAGAAAGGCTACTCGTAACGTAAAGAGTGAATCGCCCTTGGTTTTGTAGACACGTCGACCGGCTGCTTTGAGTCGTAAGCGGAACTGCGGGGCTACACGTGTGCTCCTACACCGCTGCAGCGGCAAGCACACCAGGTAATAGATGAGCCAGCACGCATAGATGCTGGAGTGCAGGTAACAGTCGTGTGCGACCTGTTCCTGACTAACCTTCACGTAACGAAATGTTTCATCATCTCATTGCTACCTTAGGTGGTGGCCATTGGCCAATTGCAAAGGCTACTATGCTGCATGGTGGCCATTGCTTCACGCTGACAACTTTCACTCGGAAAGCTTTCACGCTGAAGACGTCCAGGGAGGGTTTCCATGTGGGTAGATAACGAGACGGAAACAGACTTCCTAAATTTTTCTGGGGTCGCTGACACAGTCGCTGAGATCGTCTACCAAGCTGATGGCCGCCCAATTTCCATCGGTGTGTCTGGTGCGTGGGGCGCGGGCAAGTCGTCCATGATCAAGTTGATCCAGGCGTCCCTCAAAGATCCGCCCCAAGTCGAGGAGAAGCCTGCGAAGGACTTTGTATTCGTCGAATTCAACGCTTGGCTGTACCAAGGCTACGATGACGCCCGCGCTGCCCTGATGGACGTGATCGCCACGCGTCTGGAAGCCGAGGCCAAGAAGCGCGCGAAAGGTCTAGATAAAGTTTCTGAGCTGCTTTCACGGGTAAATTGGCTTCGGGCTGCGAAGCTCGCCGGCAGCACGGCCTTGTCCTTTGCTACGGGAGTACCCGCTCCGGGCCTGTTAGGCGAGATCATCGGCCTTGTTGACCGAGTTCGATCTGGGCAGGTTGATCAGGATGCCATCGAGACATTGCACGACACCGCCGAAAAAGCCAAGGATGAGGCCGGTAAGCTATGGAGTAGCGCACCTGCCAAAAAGTCTCCGCCGAAGGAAATCCAGGCACTCAGGGATAACTTCGAGACCATCCTGGAAGAGCTGGGGGTCACCCTGGTCGTGTTGATCGACGACCTGGATCGCTGCCTGCCCGAGACCACTATCTCTACGCTGGAAGCGATTCGACTCTTCCTGTTCCTACGCAATACAGCGTTCGTTATCGCTGCGGACAACGAGATGATCAAGCACGCGGTGCGCAAGCACTTTAGCGGCGTGCCCGATGATGTCTTGGTGACCAGCTATTTCGACAAACTGATTCAGGTGCCGATTCGTGTTCCTCCCCTGGGTACCCAGGAAGTCAGGGCGTACATGATGATGCTGTTCCTGGAGAACAGTAAGCTGCCCAAAGAGGTCGTCGAAGAAATTCGGGTTCAGGTGCGCGGACAGCTTCGGACAACCTGGCAGGGCAACCGGGTGGATCGCGCGTTCATGCAGAGCTTGTATAGCGACTACCCCACAGACCTGATCGGCAAGTTCGACACCGCTGAGCGCCTGGCTGCAGTCATGACGTCTGCCTCAGGTATCCAGGGAAACCCTCGACTAATCAAGCGCTTCCTGAACGCCCTGTCTATCCGCATGAGCATCTCTCGTGCCCAAGGGGTGGGTGTCGATGAAGCGGTGCTGGTCAAGCTGATGCTTTTCGAGCGTAGCGGTAACCCAAAGGCCTACGAAGAACTGATGAAGGCGGTGGCATCCCACAAGGACGGCAAGCCCGTGCTGCTTGGCGAGTGGGAAGCTGATATGAAGTTGGGCAAAGCCCTAGCGCTCCAGCAGCCCTGGGATCTTCCTTTCGTCAAAGAGTGGCTCGCCCTGCCTCCAGCGTTGGCAGACAAAGATCTGCGGGGGGCAATCTACGTCAGTCGTGAGCATGCTCCGATCATCACAGACGAAGACCGACTGTCTTCGGAAGCTGCCGAGCTGCTTACCGCACTGCTCGCTACCCCTGACATGGCTGAGCAGCTCAAGGATAGGTTGGCACTCATAGCGCCTGTCGATATCAACGTGGTGATGGATCGTTTGCTAGACAAAGCAGGTGCTGAGCAAGAGTGGGGAGTACCTGACATCCTGGAGGCCTTGCTCGTAGTCGGACGACTTGATGCTCAGCAGGGGCTTCGATTGGCTGCGTTTCTGAAAGCTCGTCCGCCGGCACAAATCCAGGCGGGCATTGTGCCGAAGCTTACAGACGAGGTTTGGGCGAAGTCAGTGTACGAATTTTGGAAGACGGCTGAAGTCAGTCCGCCGGTGAAGGCTGCAATAAGGAAGTTTGATGGGAACCTCACAAAATAACGATCCGCCTGGCAAGGGCCTACCGTACGTACCACCTTGGACTCCTCCGCTGCCTCCTGTGCCGCCAAAGCCGCCCGAGCCACCGGATGCAGATCCACAAGATGACAGGCCATACGAGCCAGACAAGGACGAGTCCGAGGATGGTAGTGACCAAGCCGATGACCCAGGACAGGTACCCCAGGCACCGTCACCCTTAGCACCTCCTGCACGATTCAAGGGGGCGCGGCGGGGGCTCGGTGACTTCGCAAGCAGCGGTAATCGCAATAGCTTGCGCAAGAGCCTGCGGGAATATGTGCGCCATGGATATGGTGGATCAAAAACCACCACGGCTCGCTTTGGAGGCACCGCGTCGATCGCCGGGGTCTTCGGCAGTGCGCTTGAGTCGGTCGCTGATGGCAGCCAGCAAGCCGGCCCCGGTGTACTTGACCGAGTCCTTCTGCAAGGTCGCTCTGCCTCCGAAGTGATGGATGCACTGGTTGAAGCCGTGCGCCCAGTAGACGGTACTCAGGATGCGGAGGCTGAGCGTGCCTCGATCCGTGGCTCGCTATCCGATGTTCTTGTGCGTTACCCAGACGCTGACCTACTCAACCTGTCAGCCGAGCAGCGGACGTTTGCGATTGAGCGTTTCACAGCGATGGACGTCTTCCATCGGTACGAGCTCGATATGTGCAAGACGATCCAGGAAAAAGCGCCTTCAGCATCCGTCGCAATGCGTCGATTGAAGGAGATCAAGGACTACATCAAAGAATGCGTGAGCGCGTCGTTCCGCAAGATCGCAAACGCCAGAACGCCCTTGACTACTGGGAGGATTTCTCAGGTTGTTACCCAGGCGCTGCAGGACACCTTTGAAGTCTTTGAGGGGTACGTAGAATGAGGTTTGTGTGCGGTCCAGTTGGATTCACGGTGCCGGGTATGGATGGCGCCATGCAAGTGGTGATCTACGGTAAAGCGGAGGATGGGCAGGTCAGCGTTGGTGGCTATGCTCGGGAACTGCTGGATAGGGCCCATTTGGAAATCAGCCCTCAAGCCTGGGACTTTCTGAGTATCGCGCTTTCAGTGGTGGCTGCTGATTTCACTGATCTGAGAGCAAAAAGTGCTGATGCCTGGACTCGCCAGATCAGCCTTGAAATTGCTGTGCTGGATCCGGTGTTTTGGAATGCGCAGGCTCGTGCCTTGGAGGCGGCGTTGCGGTTCCTCACAACGGATCAGTGGACACTGGCTTTTCACCCTGGTGGTTTTGGGCCGCCGGCACAGATGCAGGTACTGCATCCTGTTGAAGATTCGGTGGTGCTGCTCTCTGGTGGTCTAGACAGCTTGATTGGCGCAATTGACCTGGTCGAACAGGGGGTGAAACCCTACGCAGTGAGCCAGATTGTTCGAGGCGATGGTGAGAAGCAGGATCTGTTCGCACAGAGTCTTGGTTTGAACCGGATCGGTCTCAACCACGTGGCCAGGTCGCCCGGGCAGCAAGAGCCGTCCCAGCGCGCGCGCTCGATCGTATTTTTGGCATTTGGCCTAGCCGTAGCGACTTCGCTCGATCGCTACCATCGTGGCGAGACCGTACCGCTGTATATCTGCGAGAACGGGTTTATCGCAATCAATCCACCGCTGACCATGTCCCGGGTCGGTAGCCTGAGCACTCGCACTGCGCATCCCGAATACTTGGGGCGGCTCCAACAGATATTTGATGCTGCTGGCATCAACGTTCAGATTCGCAATCCCTATGCTTTGCTCACGAAAGGCGAAATGATGGTGGGCTGCAAAAATCAGGATTTGCTCAAGCAGCATGCCGTGGCATCCACCAGTTGTGGGCGCTTCCAGCGGTTCGGCTATAAACATTGTGGTCGCTGCGTTCCGTGCCAAGTGAGGCGAGCATCGTTCAAGCGTTGGTCAGAGCTCGATGACGATACTTGGTACGTCTACGACAACCTCAACCAAGATGACCTGCAGCACGGGAGATTCGAAGACGTGCGCTCGGTGGGTATGGCGTTGGCAAACGTGGCTCAAAATGGCTTCGAGGAATGGCTTGGCCACAGTCTCTTTTCTCCCTTTATCCATGATCGCCAGGGGTACAGTCAGATGCTCGCGCGAGGGCTGGATGAGCTTGGCGTTTTGCACCGTGATTATCGGCTGATCTAGCCGAGTGACACGTGCCTCTAGGTACCGGCAGCGTTGTCAATCAACTTAGCCTTCAATTGCATTAAGTCGCTGCTTCAACTGCTCATTAAGCGACACACCATGTACACCTGAGTGAATCTCGCGATGACAGGATGGGCACACAGCACCTACGTACCGAGGGTGGTCGAGGCCACCGTCGGAGAGCCGATTTACATGATGCGGCTCCAGGTATGGGGTTCCATCTTTCTTAAAAAAAGGAGCTGGCTTGTCACAGCTTTCACATAAGCCTTTGGCACGCATGAGGACGTAGTGAGCGACCTTTCGGCTACGTTGGTAAATTTTGCGCTGTGCTGATTGGTCCATTGCATTCGTTACCGGCTTACAGGCAGCCAGAGCAGCTATCCGAGCCGCAGCTAACGAATCTGCGAGTTCAACCGCTGTCTCCAACTCAGTTTCGATATCCAGCTCTGGACTACTCACAGGTACCAATCTGAATACAAGAGCAGTGCGGTCCTTGCCATCAACATCCGGTTGGATTCGTTCAAAGACGTCGGCGCAGCAGAACTCACCTATGTAACGATTACCTTTTCCTTTGCCGAGCGATTTGAACAGATGAAGCGCACGACCTGTCTCCGCGTGCTCAGCAACAGCTCTGTTGCCACGATTCAATGTCATAGGCCCACGCTGCCCTTCACCGGTGTAGAGAAACGCACCGTTGTCCCAGCGGTCGGCATAGCCATATTGCTCGCCACTATCGCCTGTAAACAAGAAAATCGCTGGGTAGGTAGCGGATGCCGCTATGCCGCTCTGCCGGCTACCCCCGAATGGTCCGTTGATTTCACTCACGCGATCGTAAATGGCCCCAGGCTCGAACTGCAGGACTGGTTCTAGACCAGTGCTCTGCAGCTCGATGATGGAAAATCCACGCTTTTCTAAATAGCGGTTTGTGAGGTGTCCGCCTGGGAATTGGTTAACTGCGATGCCGGTAGCCAAGGAGACTATTTTCTTTGCTGGGTACGATGTACCCCCTACAGCAATCGCGTAGCGGTGGGCAGGGTTCGTCTCCCAACCATGCCACTCTCGTCTTCCTCTAAAGTCGCGGTCAAATTCCAGCAAAGCCTCATCAATACGTTCCTTCGATACAGCTTTGATCGCCACGTGCGCTGCCCTTTGTCGCCGATGTTTGTAGGAAATTTCCCCATCGTCGCCAAAGTGATCAAACGGTTCAAGAAAAACTGGCAAAGCGCCACTGCGATCGTAGCGTCCGCGCGAGAGTTCGTATGCGTTTCAGGTTCATATTCGTTGTGGCAGCAGGCGTGCCCAGGGTCTACGGAATCGGATTTTCCCTCTTCCTTGTAGTCCGTTTCCGAAACATACTCCTACCCCCTTACAGCCCGTTGCAGCCGCTGCATCACCCATCTAGTCTCGCCAAGTCGCTGCCAATTCAGCGACCGGTTTTGACAGACCGGGAAGATAGTAACGCGCGTGCATAGCCGTCTATGGTGGCTGTACGTGGGGCACCTCGGTGCGCCGGTTTCCTATTTTCCCGGTCTGTCAACCCGCGTACAGCTGCCACCTTTCTGTTTGACAGCAGAGAACGGTAGCTCCATTTGAAAATAGGAGCTCTACCATGCTGAAAATAGTCCCCGATCCACCCCAACACGACAAATACACCACCCACACCCTCGAAGACCTCCTGGTCCAGATCTCCGAATACCTCGTTTGCGCCCTGACCGTCAGCCAGCAGACTGTCCTGCTCCACGCCAAACCCCCAGGCCAGGTCCTGACCCTCGCCGCCATGCACGAAATCGACAGCGCCCGCACCCTGGTGGAGGTGGCGCTGAGCCGCGTGCAATCCCGGCACTGACCTGGCGAGCCTGGGCTCGCACTTGATGTTCACCGATCAGGCCCCGCGCCGTTCGCGGGGCCGCAGGAGGTATGGTATGGATAAGGAATTGCAAATCCCGCGCATCAAGAAACTCGCCACCACCGGCGTCGGGCATTTCGGCGAAGGCGCGCAGGTGAGTGTGCAGGACCCGCTGTTCAGCGTGGTGGCGGGCCATCCGGTGGACCATGCGGTGGAGCAGGCGACCGTGCTGATGTGTGCGGTGCACAAGATCAGTGATCTGGCGATGGTGGAGACTGATCATCTGCCTACGCTGCTGACGGCGGTGCATTACCTCAGTGGCATGGCCAAGGCGTTGGCCCAGGATGTGAATCATGGGTTGATGGTTGGGCGGGGGGCTGAGTAGGGGGAGGGTATCTGGCTGAGGGCTTGGTTGCCTGGGGGGGCGCTATCGCGGGGCAAGCCCGCTCCCACGATCCCGCTCCAACAAGTCCGCTGCCACGTTTCGGCTAGCCGCTATGGCGCCAGGTTCACGCCGTTACACCGGCCCTTGGTGGAGAAATCGTTGATCTGCCGCGCCTTGTTCACCGACATCAGTATCGTGCAGCCGCCAGGATGGGCCACGTCGTCCCAGTAATTGGTATGGACCATCACGTTGCCTTGCATCTCGGCGGTGCTGCCGACCACCTCCTTTTGCACGTAGGTGGTATCGCGGTACCAGCCCAACTGCACCCCAGCGCCACCGGGCAACGGCTCCATGCGCATGGGCGGGCTGAAGAAGTCGATGGCCTGCTTGGCGTCGCGCCCTTGCCATTGGTTGCCCGCCATCAGCTCCGGCAGGGTCGGGATGCAGCCGGCCAGCGCAGGCAGCAACAGGCCAAGGACCAGCAGGTGGCGCGTGCTCATCGTGGGGTGTTCGCCAGCATGTCGTCCAGCTCCTGCACCGCCTGGCTGTTGGCCTGGATGCCGATCAACTGGATGAACATGGCCTGGATGGTGGCGACCATCTTCGCTGCTGGCATCTTGCCGATCGACAGCATCTGGTTGCGCGCGCGGTTATCGGGGGCGCAGACGAAGGCGAAGGTGCGCTGCAACCAGTAGTCCTTTGGTGCGACCCAGTCTTTGGCGTTGGTTTTCACATCCCTCACTGCGCCGTCGAAGCGGCGGATCGCCCGGGCGCTGTCCAGGCGGATCTGGCGCTGTTTGCATTTGACCTGCACCTCGTAGGCGGCGAGGGTCGGGAAGGCCGGGTCTTCGAACAGCTGCATGACCTGGGCCGATTGCACGCCACCGGGCTTTTGCAGGATGCCGGCGGCATCGGCGACGTAGACCTCGTTGTGCAGGCGTTCGCCTTTGCCGTAGATGATCCAGTAGTCGCCGGAGGCGGGTGCGGCCAGGGCTGGGGTGCTGCAGGTGAGGGCCAGGATGGCCAGCCATTGGCAGAGGGGTGGGAGTTTGTGGCCCATGGAGTCCTTTCCTGGTTTTTGTAAGCCAGAGGGGACTATACGAGTGCTGGGTGAGTAGGGTCGATTAGGGCGGTTGTGCTAATGGCTAAAGGCCTGCGGCGTTCAGGTGCGGTTTAGAGCAAGCGCCTGTGCCCATCGATCGGCAATGGGTATGTAGTCCCGTTCTGAAACATGTAACGGTGGGCTTGTGCCTCATTTCCCTCAAGTGATTCTGCTGTACATTCCATTGGGCAGACCGCACAGGCGGCAGTTGTCGCAGGGGCCGGATTAAGGAGCAAACCATGTCCAAATCAAGGGTGAAAGTGGCTCTTCTAGCCGAGCGCGAAGCGCAGGAGGCTAAAAAAGCCTTTCTCGAGCTTGTGCACGCTGACATGACCGAGCACCCGGAACGTATCCAGCCCATCCCGGCATCGTTGCTGAATCGGACGGCTCATCTTCGGGCCCGGGCGCAAGCTAATCTTGAGCGTTTCTCTAATATTGTGGCCCCTGAGCTACTAAAGTGAGGATCTCTACAAATTTTGTAGCCTATGTGACACAAAGCTATCTGGATGAGAGGTTGTCGCTATGTGGCTCAAGGGCTACATCATTCGGAGAAACGCTTCTTTTTGATGCCCGGAGCTACAAATGTCCTCTCTCTATGATGTCGCTGAAATGCTTAAAACCGTCCGGCGTGAAGCAAAGCTAAGCCAAGATGCGTTGGCCAGCCGCGCGGGTGTTTCCCGTTCTACAGTGGCGAGGATGGAGACCCTGGCCAAGGGGGACATGAGTGTCTTGGCGCTTGTCCGGCTCCTGGAAGCCGCAGGCTATGACTTGAAGCTGGTGAAGGCTGGTCACGCACGTACGGTCGAGGACATCCTCAAGGACCAACGGTCTGGGGTTGCTTGACCATGATCCTTGACGTCCATGTCCGTTCAAGGCACGTGGCCAAGCTTTATCGGGACCGTGACGAATATGTACTGCACTATCTTCCCGGAACAGCCCGGGAGGACTTTGTCAGCTTGGCCCTGCCTGTTCGTGAAGCGCCTTGGCGCTGGCCCCGTGATTTGTTTCCTTTCTTCCGGCAGAACCTTCCTGAAGGGTATTTGCTGAACGTCATCCGCGAAGCGTTCGGCCCGCTGCTCGATGGTACCGATCTGTCGATGCTGGGCTTGGTGGGGGGTACGTGGCTGGCAGCTATTGACCAACTATGTGGTGCGCAATGCGGACTGCCACTCGAAGAATATTGCGCTGCTTTACACCTCGCTGACTGATGTGGCATTCACGCCAGTCTTTGATCTGGTTACCACGCAAGCCTACCCTCGCTTCGCCAACAATCCGCCTGGACTCTCCGTTGGTGGAAGGCAGACCTGGACACCTGGGCGCTCACTGGAGTCATTTTTCAAAGGTGTTCTGAGCATCTCGCCACGGCAGTACGCGGCGATGATCGAGCAGCTTTGCGAGTCTGCCGTGGAGGTTGGAAAGGAAGTCATCGAAGCGTCGAAAAACGAACCTGCGTGGCGTGAGGTTGCCAAGAACATGGTGCATGCCTGGAACGTCGGCATGGAAGCCTTGCGCAGCCCGAAAGCGGCTCCACATTTTCGAGGTTTGGATGCCGCTATTGCGGGCGCTGGCTTTTCTGGGCCGGGCAGGCCCGAACGCAGCGGTGAGGTGATTGGCCGTTCTGAATTGCTGGGCAAAAGGTGATGCCGCTCGGGGTTGCCGGGTGAGGCTTCAGGCGCATTGCGAAAGATCATGCTCCCCCTAGTGCAATCCACCTGCTCCTATTCCAGCACCCGGCGCAGCCGGGCACCGCGATAGTTGCTGGACAACCCAGCGAACATCATTCAAGTGCGGGAGACTACCTGTACCGTTTTGCAGCAAGTGGGCTCCAGTGGCCCATCGAGATATCTGATGCGGAACTGAGTCGTCGCCTGTGCCGCCGACAACGCCGGCGCCAAGCGAACAGCGTCTGATACCGCCTCAGGATGGCCGCCCTGTTCGGCTTTGGCTGGGGTGATCGGTCAGCAAGTGCTGCGTGGCTCAGGTTTGCACAAGGGCAAGGGAGATTGTGGAAATTGGGGAAACAATCAGAGGAATAATTACCCGAGATAGGAATTTTTTGCTTTCCTAGACTAGCGCGATCTACCTTGCCTGGATCGCATTGCCATGACACACGCCACTTCGTCTCCCACGTCCGCTTCGGGGTCGCGACACAGCGCCTTCTCTATCACGCTGCTGGCCATCGCCGCCTTCGTGATCGTCACCACCGAATTTCTGATCATCGGGCTGCTGCCGGCACTCGCTCGGGACCTGGACATTTCCATTTCCGCCGCCGGCCAGTTGGTGACGCTGTTCGCCTTTACCGTGATGCTGTTCGGCCCGCCCCTGACTGCCGCCCTGGCCCATTTCGAGCGCAAGCGGCTGTTCATGGTGATCATGCTGATTTTCGCCGCCTCCAACGCCCTGGCGGCCGTGGCACCGAACATCTGGGTGCTGTGCATTGCCCGGTTCATCCCGGCACTGCTGTTGCCGGTGTTCTGGGGCACGGCCAGTGAAACGGCCAGCCAACTGGTTGGCCCCGATCGGGCCGGTCGCGCCGTCGCCCAGGTCTACCTGGGCATCGCTGCGGCCACGCTGTTCGGTATCCCGCTGGGCACGGTGTTCGCCAACCTGATCGGCTGGCGTGGCGCGTTCTGGGGGCTGTCCGCGCTGTCGCTGCTGATGCTGCTGTTGCTCGCGCTGTACATGCCGACCCTGGCCCGTCCGGAGCGCAGCAGCATCGGCCAGCAGATGCGCATCCTGCGCGATGGCCGCTTCATCGGCAACATCGTGCTCTCGGTGGTGGTGTTTACCGCCATGTTCACCGCCTACACCTACCTGGCTGACATGCTCGAACGCCTGGCCGGTATCGCGCCGGTGGCAGTGGGTTGGTGGCTGATGGGCTTTGGTGCCATCGGCCTGGTCGGCAACTGGCTAGGCGGTCACTTCGTCGACCGCAACCCGCTGGGCGCCACGGCGGTGTTCGTGTTGATCCTGGCCGCAGGCATGTCAATGAGCATTCCCCTGGCCGGTTCGTATGTCGGCCTGGCGGTGGCGCTGACCGTCTGGGGCATCGCCTACACCGCGCTGTATCCGGTGTGCCAGGTACGCGTGATGAAAGCCGCCAGCCACGCCCAGGCCCTTGCCGGCACCCTGAACGTCTCTGCCGCCAACGCCGGCATCGGCCTGGGTGCCATCATCGGGGGCTACAGCATCGAGCAGACCGGCCTGGCCAGCCTCGGCTACATCGCCGCCACGATTGCCCTGGCCGCTGCGGTGATCTGCCTGCTGCTGGTGCAGTTCAAGGAGCGCCGCGCCACCGATGCGGGCCTCGAGCGCGCCGGGACGCTGCGCCGATGACCGCGCCGCACACCCTGCCGGCCCACGGCACGCCGGCGTACCCTGGAATGGACGCTGCGTTGGCTGCTCACCCTGCGTATGCCCGGGTGTTCCGCCCGGGACAACTGACCTTCGGCCTGATCGCGCCGCTGGAGGCCTATCCCGACAGTGCCGTTCCACCGCTGCGCCAGCACCTGCAGCTGGTACAGCATGCCGAGGCCCTGGGCTTTTCCGCCATCTGGTTGCGCGACGTGCCGTTTCACGACCCGGATTTCGGGGACGTCGCCCAGGTCCATGATCCGATGGTCTATGCCGGCTGGCTGGCGGCGCATACCCAGCGCATCGCCATTGGTACTGCCGGGATCATCCTGGCCTTGCGCAACCCGCTGCTGGTCGCCAAGCAGGCCTGCAGTGTCGACCAGCTGCTGCAAGGGCGTTTCCTGCTGGGCTTGTCCACAGGCGACCGACCCAGCGAGTACCCGGCGTTCGGCGTGGACTACCAGCAGCGTGCCGAGCGCTACCGGGATGCCTACCAGATGCTGCAGAGCGTGGTGAGCCAGGACTACCCGGTGCATTACTCGCACTTCCATGGCACGCTGGACGGCACCCTGGACCTGGTCCCCAAACCGGTCACTGGCAGGTTGCCAACGTTGGCCGTGGGTCGCTGCGGTCAGGAGCTTTCCTGGCTGGCCCAGCACACCGATGGCTGGATCTGGCACCAGAGCGATGCCCAGGCCTTGCCCTGGGTCCTCGAGCAATGGCGCGCCTGCCAGGAGCCGGGGCAGTTCAAGCCGTATGGCTACGGCGCGTTCTTCGATCTGGAGCAGGACCCGGGCGCACCCTTGCGAGCGGGGCGGGGGCTGCGTGGCGGACGGCAGGCCCTGCTCGATCTCTGGCTGCGCCAGCGCGAGCAGGGCGTTTCGCACATCGCCCTGAACCTGCGCATCAGTAGACGCCCTGTACAGGCGGTTCTGGATGAACTCGCCGAGCATGTGCTGCCCCAGTTCGCCTGACGAGGAGGGCAGTTCGGTTTCGACCTGTTGCGCTTGCTGCTACCCTGACCGCCGTCACTACGCTGTCCGCCCTCGCAGGGCGGATGGCGAGCCCCTCGCAATCTACGCATGAAGCGTGTGCGCCCATCGCGGGCGCGGCAGTAAAAGGACTTTCAATGAGGCTTACCGAGCACCTCAAAGGCATCGAAGTTTTCGTCACCACTGCGGACGCCGGCAGCTTCACCGCCGCCGCCGCGCAACTCAACCTTTCGACCTCGGCTGTGAGCAAGGGGGTTGCCCGCCTTGAAGGCCGGCTGGGCACCCGACTGTTCGAGCGCACGACCCGCAGCCTTTCCCTGACCGACACGGGCGAGGCCTTCTATCGCACCTGCGCACGTATCCTGGCCGAGCTGGAGGAGGCCGAGACGGTCCTGGCCGCAGAGCGCCAGGAACCGGCCGGACGCCTGCGCATCGATGTGCCGGTGACCTTCGGCAAGCAACATGTGCTGCCGTTGCTGCTGAACTTCACCGAGCACAATCCACGCTTGCGCCTGCATGCCTCGTTCACCGACCGCTTCGTCGATGTGATAGAGGAGGGGATCGACCTGGCGGTGCGCATTGGCAGCGTCGACCAGCTGTCGAACTTGCTGGCGCACCAGCAGATCGGCCAGGAGCGCCTGATCTTTTGCGGGGCGCCGCAGTACTTGCGCCAGCATCTGAACATCCAGCACGGACATGAACTCGACCAGTTCGACTGCGTGATGTATGGCCGCGCCGATGGCAGTGTCAGCCCCTGGATGTTCAGTGGCCCCGATGGCCAGATCGAACGGCGCACCATGAATGGCAGGATCATCGTCGGCAGCGGCGAGGCCCAGGTGCAGGCGGTGAAGGGCGGCTATGGCATTTCGCAGCTGGCGACCTGGATGATCCGCGACGAACTGCAGCGCGGTGATCTGGTGGAAATCATGCCGCACCTCTCGACACCCGGGCTGCCGGTACACCTCATCTGGCCACGCAGTCGGCAACTGCTGCCCAAGGTCGACATCATGCTGCGCTTTCTTTCCCGGCATTTGACGCCCTTGTTCCTCGATCATAATTAATTCAATTATTTCATTACTGCCGGCGCCCAGAACTTTAAGTTATGCCGCTGGCTTTTTTGTGCCCGCCTGTTATCGCTGACTCTTCAGTCACTTTTCCCGCGCCTGCAATTGAGTGTGTGTGCTGCTCATTGCGTCCTCATTTGGTTGCATTTCCAATTATTGCCTGAAAATTGAAACAGTTTTGTCGTTTCCGCAACGGCCGGCCTGGAAACGCCTAAATTGTGGAAAAATATTCAAAAATCACTGGAATAAACAACTGAAATCAACGCCTTGATTATAAAAAAATGCACATGCTAGGATTCCTGGGAACAAATAGAACAATTCAATACTTAAACTCCATACAGCGCGTAGAGCACGTCATGAATCAAATGATTATTGTCGGCGCGGGGATAGCAGGGCTTACGCTCGCACTCTCACTGCATAAAAGAGGCTTCCGGGTAAAAGTTTACGAGTCGGCAAAAAACATTGAGCCGCTGGGCGTAGGTTTGAACCTTCAGCCCTATGCGATGAAAGTGTTTGCCGAACTTGGCTTGCTGGAAAAGTTGCAGGAAAATGCCGTCACCACCCAGGAGATGGTGTTCTTCAACCGATATGGCCAACGCCTGCACAGCCTGCCGCTGGGGCTGCGCAACGGTCACTCGGTGCCGCAGCTGTCCATTCACCGCGGGGTGCTTCAGCAGACCCTGCTGGACGCCGCCCGCCAACGCCTGGGCGCCGACTTCCTGCTGACCGGGCACACGCTGCGCGATGTCGTCCAGGATGACCAGGGTGTGATCGCCACCTTTTCCCAAGGGCCGCAGGCCCCCCTGGTCCAGGTGCACTGCAGTGCGCTGATCGGTGCGGACGGCGTGCGTTCGCAGGTCTGTCGCAGCCTGTTCGGCGAGCACCTGGCCCCGGTCGACCGGGCCGTGCACATGTGGCGCGGGGTGACGGTGGCGCCGCCGTTCCTGAGCGGTGCCAGCATGGTGCGCATCGGTGTGCCAGCCACATGGCAAGCTGGTGATCTACCCCATTCGCGACCAGGTCAACGAACGTGGCGAGCAACTGATCAACTGGGTCGCCGAACTGGACCGTGCGCTGTTCGAGCACGACCCGGAGTTCGCCCCCGACCGCCTCGAGGACCTGGCGCGTTTCTTCGCTTCGCGCAGTTTCGACTGGCTGGACATCCCGCAATTGCTCATGCGCAGCAACCAGCCGATCATCCAGACACCGATGGCCGACCGCGATCCGCTGCCACGCTGGACGGTGGGGCGCATCACCCTGATCGGCGACGCCGCGCACCCCATGGTGCCGGTGGGCTCCAACGGTGCCGGCCAGGCCGTTCTCGATGCCCACTGCCTGGCAGAGGCACTGGCCAGCGGCGATTCACTGGAGCAGGCCCTGCAGCAGTACGAGGCCCAGCGCAAACCGCTGACCTCGGCCATCGTGCTCGGCGACCGTCAAGAGCTGCCCGACGCACTGATCCACGAGGCCGACCGGCGTGCCGATGGCCTGCCGTTCGCCGACTTTGACGCCTTGATGAGTTTTGCCGAAGCCCGCCGCCTGGCCTTGCCGGACTATGCCAGCGTGACCCAGACGAACACTCCACGGACTACCTGCGCCTGACCACCGCCTTGCGCGCCTCTTGAAGGGATTCAAGTGATGAACACCGACTCGTGCACCCAGTGGCAGCGTGCGCCCTTGCCCTGGCTTTCCACCGAACAATGCCACTGGCTGTTCCTGCCCGGCTCGCTGACCCTGCACCTCAAGGCGCTGGGCCAATATCGCCTCGAGCTGATCGATCAGTACCCGACCCAGGCCTGCGTCGCCGATGCCCAGGCGTTGGGCATCGCCGCCGGCACCCCGCTGTGGGTGCGCACGGTGCTGATGCGCCTTGATCAACGCCCCTGTGTGCTGGCGCGCAGCATCGCTCCGCTCGGTGCCCTCGACCAGGGCTGGGCGGTGCTTGACGGTTACGGCTCCCAGCCTCTGGGCATGATGCTGTATCAGGACCCGGACATCGTCCGAGGGCCGTTCGAATGGGGCGTGCTGGCCCTGGACGAGCCCTTGGGCAGGCTGTCGCGCTGCCTTGACGACAGCGGTCCTTGGCTGGCGCGACGCTCGCTGTTCCACCGTCACGGCGCGCCGCTGCTGATTGCCGAGTGCTTCCTGTCAGGCTTCTGGCACCACGAGGGCCGTGCCCCGTCTCCCGCTGCACGGCCCCTTGCCCGGCCTGCCGGAGCGCTGACGCAACATCTGTGAGTGCAGTGCCTTCGTCCACCCAACTTGAGAGCAGGATCCCCATGGTTTCTCTGAATCTGCAAGACGCTGTTCCTCCTTCGCGCAGCGCAACGGTGCCGTTCACTGCCGATATCGCTGAACCACGCCGTGATCCCGACTGGTCACCGGCGTCGTGGCAACAACGGGTCGCCCTGCAGCAACCCCGCTATGCCGACCGCCAGGCCATGGAGCAGGCCCTGGAGGAGCTCGCCCGGCAGCCGGCGCTGGTCATGGCCGAGGAAGTGGTCCAGCTCAAGCAGGCGCTGGCGCGAGCCCAGGAAGGCAAGCTGTTCCTGCTGCAAGGCGGCGATTGTGCCGAACGCTTCGAGGACTGCACCGGCGCGGCGATACACACGCGCCTGGAACATATGGAGCAAATGGGGCTGCTGCTGACCCATGGCCTGCGTCGCCCGATCATCCGTGTCGGGCGTCTGGCAGGCCAATATGCCAAGCCACGCTCGGCCGACAGCGAATGCATCGATGGCGTCGAACTGCCGGTGTACCGCGGCGATATCGTCAACGGGCACCGTTTCGAAGCCAGTGCGCGCGAACCCGATCCGCAGCGCATGCTGCAGGCCCATGCCCGCTCGGCACTGACCCTGAACCTGGCCCGCGCGCTGATGCGCAAAGGCTTTGCCGACCTGTACCAGCCGTCGCGCTGGGCCTTCGACTGGCTGCGCCAGAGCCCCCGGGCCGATGCCCAGGAACGCTTGCTGGGCTCCCTGCGCGAAGCCTTGCAACTGCTCGAGGCCTTGCGCCAGGAGGGTGGCGGCAGCGAGCCATCGGCGCACCTGCATATCTCCCATGAAGCCCTGCTGCTGCCCTATGAACAGGCACTGACGCACTATGTGCCGTCCCATCATGGCTGGTTCAACCTGTCGACCCACTTCCCGTGGATCGGTGTGCGTACCGCCGACCTCGAGGGGGCCCATGTCGAATACCTGCGCGGCATCGAAAACCCGATCGCGGTCAAGGTTGGTCCGGCAACCGGCAGCGACCAGTTGCTACGCCTGATCGAACGCCTCAATCCGGACGACGAACCTGGCCGTCTCACCCTGATCACCCGCATGGGCGCACAAACCATTGGCAACGCCTTGCCTGCGCTGATCGACGCGGTGCGTCGCGAGGGACGTCGCGTGTTGTGGGTGTGTGACCCGATGCACGGCAATACCTGCAGTCTCGGCAACGGCTACAAGACCCGCTACTTCGAGCACATTCTCGCCGAGCTGGAACAGGCCGCCGAGTTGCATGCCGCCCACGGCAGTCACCTGGGTGGCGTGCATCTGGAGATGTCCGGCGAAGCCGTCACCGAATGCCTGGGCGGCGCGGGCAACCTCACCGAAGCCGACCTACCGCGCAACTACCGCAGCAGCGTGGATCCACGCCTGAATCGTGAGCAATCGCTGGAACTGGCCCTGCGCCTGGCACAGAAGTTCGCTTGACCACGCCCCTGAAGCCTGTCGCGTGCGGGCAGTGCCCACATGTTCAAGGAAGAGACCATGATTGAAACCGAAGTCCTCGTCATCGGCAGCGGCCCGGCCGGCGCCTCGGCCGCGCTGTTTCTCGCCCGCCACGGTATCCAGACCCTGGTGGTGACCAAATACCCCTGGCTGGCCGACACCCCACGCGCGCACATCATGAACCAGCGCACCATGGAGATCCTCGACGACGCCGGAGTGGTCGAGGAAGCACTGCGCGATGCCGTGCCCAATCACCTGATCGGTGACAGCATCCTCTGCGAGTCGCTGACCGGACGCGAGATCGGACGCATCCGCTCCTGGGGCGCGGCCCCCGAGCGTCTGTCGGAATACCGCCTCACCAGCCCCCACGAAATCTGCGATATCCCGCAGAATTTCCTGGAGCCGGTGCTGGTGGCCAACGCGGTCAAGGCCGGGGCGAAAATCCGTTTCAGCAGCGAGTTCCTCTCGCTCGAGCAGGACGAGGAGGGCGTCACGGCCCAGGTGCTCGACCACCTGACCGGCGAGCAGTTCGCCATTCGCGCCAAGTACCTGATCGGTGCCGATGGCGGCCGCAGTCGTGTGGCCGAAGCCATCGGGCTACCGATGTCCGGCGAGATGGGCCTGGCCGGCAGCATCAACATCCTGTTCAAGGCCGACCTCAGCCGCTACGTCGCCCACCGCCCCAGCGCCCTTTTCTGGATGCTCAACCCGGAAGCCCGTATCGGCGGGCTGGGGGTCGGCCTGCTGCGCATGGTGCGCCCGTGGAATGAATGGCTGTGCGTCTGGAGCTACGACATCAACCAGCCGGCCCCGCGCCTGGGCAATGCCGAAGCGGCGGACATCATTCGCAAGGTCCTGGGGACCGACGATGTCGAGCCGGACATCAGCTCGATTTCCACCTGGACCGTCAACCGCGCCTATGCCACCGAGTACGCCAGCGGGCGGGTGTTCTGTGCCGGCGACTCGGTGCACCGGCATCCACCGAACAACGGCCTGGGCTCGAACACCTCGATCCAGGACGCCTACAACCTGGCCTGGAAGCTTGCTTACGTGCTCAAGGGCATCGCCGCTCCACGCCTGCTTCACAGCTACAGTGATGAGCGTGCGCCGATCGGCCGCCAGATCGTCACCCGGGCGATCCGCAGCATCGGTCAGACCCGTGAGCTGCTGGCGGTGCTCGAGCCGGACGGCCAGCAGGGGCAGTTGGACCTGCAGGCGGTATTCGCTGACGACGTCGGCGGTGCTCAGGTCCGTGAGCGGCTGGCCCAGGCCATCTGGCAGAAGAACTACGAGTTCAACTGTCTCGGCGTCGAAAGCAATCTGCGTTATCGCTCCGCCGCCATCCTCGAAGCGGCCGACGCGCCGCCCGAACCGCTCGACGAGCTGGCGGGCGCCTACCATTCGCAGGTGGTCGCCGGCGCACGCTTCCCCCATGCCTGGGTGACGCGTCGGGGCGAGCGCGTGTCGACCCTGGCCCTGCTGGGCAAGGGCCGCTTCACCCTGATTGCCGGCAGTCAGGCAGGTGCCTGGGTCGAGGCGGCGGGCGAGCTGGCCCGAGCGCGCGGCATACCCCTGCACGGGCTGCGCCTGAGCGCAGCCGACGGCTTCGACGATATCTACTTCGACCTGCGTAACCGCGTGGGCTTCACCGACACCGACCTGGCCCTGGTCCGCCCGGACGGCCATGTCGCCTGGGCCGCCAAGGCCGAAGGGACGCCGCGCCAGGTACTGGCGCAGGTGCTCGAGCAACTCCTGCCCACGGCGCGCACCCACAGCACTCACGAACACCTGCACAAGGAGCTTGCATGAAACTGTTCAGTCAACCCCGCCTGGCCGTCGTCTCCGGATCGAGCAAAGGCATCGGCCTGGCCATTGCCGAGGCACTGTATGCCGAAGGCGTCAACGTGATCATCAATGGCCGTGACGCCGATGCCGTGCATACCGCCATTGCCGGCCTTCGCCAACGCGTCGGCGAGCACCAGGCCGAACTGATCCCGTTCGTTGCGGACCTCAGTCGTGCCGATGCGGTTCAGCGCCTGCACCAGGCGCATCCTCAGGTCGACATCGTGGTCAACAACCTGGGGGTGTACGGAGCCGCCGAGTTCGACGAGATCAGCGACGAGCAATGGCAGGAGATCTTCGACATCAACG
Organism: Pseudomonas sp. TE31087; assembly: GCF_057284075.1. Lineage (NCBI taxonomy): Bacteria > Pseudomonadati > Pseudomonadota > Gammaproteobacteria > Pseudomonadales > Pseudomonadaceae > Pseudomonas > Pseudomonas sp. TE31087. Next base: position 2,027,604 of record NZ_JBXVNN010000001.1, on the reverse strand, counting down.
TGCTAAGCGGAGTGCGTCTGTCGCGTCAGTACCTGGCCGGCATGAAGCAGCGCAACTGGGGGCGGATCGTGTTCATCAGCAGTGAAAGCGCCATCCAGATTCCCAGGGAAATGATCCACTATGGCATGACCAAGACCGCCCAGCTGGCCATTGCCCGCGGCCTGGCCGAGACCTGCGCCGCCACCGGTGTCACGGTCAACTCCGTGCTGCCCGGACCGACCCTGACCGACGGTGTGCGCGATTTCGTCCAGGGCCTGGGCGGCGGCAACCTGGAAGCCTTCACCGAGGAATACTTCCGCACCCTGCGCCCCAGCTCGCTGATCCAGCGCTTCCAGGAGCCGGCCGAGATCGGCTCGGCGGTGGCCTTCGTCTGCAGCGAGCAGGCCGCCTCGATCAATGGATCCGCCCTGCGCGTGGACGGTGGTGTGGTACGCGCCTGCTTCTGATCGCGCTCCCGTCGCAGCTCTCGAATCAAGGAACAACCCGCATGTCCAAGAATGCTTCGCGTATTTCCCGGCGCTCGCTGCTCAAGGCCAGCGCCGCCGGTGCCGCCGTCTCCTCCCTGGGCATGGCCGCCAGCGCCCGGGCGGCCACGCCACAATCCCCGCAGTGGCACGAGGAGTTCGATGTCATCGTCGTCGGCAGTGGTGCCGCCGGTGTCAGCGCCGCACTGTTTGCCCATGAGGCCGGTGCCAAGGTCGTGGTGCTGGAGAAAGCTCCGTTCTTCGGTGGCACCTCGGCCAAGTCGGGCGGCGCCTACTGGATTCCCGACAACTTCCACATGAAGGCCAAGGGACTTGCGGACAGCGAGGCCGCCTGCCTGGCCTACATGGCCCGCTACAGCTACCCCCAGCTGTTCAACCCGGATCACCCCACCCTGGGCATCCCGCAAGCCACGTATGAGCTGATGCGCACCTTCTATCGCGAAGCGTCGCCGACCATCGACAAGCTCGCGCAGATGAATGCGCTGCAGTCGATGCGTTACTCGATCTTCCCGGACGATGTGCCTGACCAGCCCGACTACGGTGACGTCATCGCCGGCTCGGTTGGCCTGCGCGGCCGGGCGCTGGGGCCGAAACAGCCGGACAACAGTCTCGGCCTGGGAGCGGAGCTCATGCGCCAACTGCGTGGCGCGCTCGACAGCCGCGCAATCCCGGTGCGCCTGGCCAGCAGCGCCGAACGCCTGCTGACCAACGCCCGTGGCGAAGTCATTGGCCTGCAGGTGTCCACCCTGGACGACAACGACGAGCCACGCCAGGTGCTGCTGCGCGCGCGCCGAGGGGTCGTCTTCGGTACGGGCGGCTATACCGCCAACCGCCAGTTGCGCGCCCAGTATCAGGTCAACCCGGTGTTCGGTGGCTGCGGCATCCCCACCTGCACGGGCGATTTCATCCGCATCGGCGGTGCCATCGGTGCACAGCTGGGCAACATGGGTGGCGCCTGGCGTGCCCAGACCCTGCTCGAGGAAGCCATCGCCTTCCCCAGCGTACCTCGGGAAATCTGGGTACCGCCAGGCGACAGCATGATCCTGGTCAACCGCTACGGGCGTCGCGTGGTCAACGAGAAGCGCAACTACCATGACCGCTCAAAGGTGCATTTCACCTGGGACCCGAGCACAGCCAGCTATCCCAACCTGCTGATGTTCATGGTCTACGACCAGCGCACGGCCGACCTGTTTGCCGGTCATCCCCCCATTCCGGCGCCGGGTACCACCGAGCGTTATGTGCTGCGCGGCGAGACTTTCGCCGAGCTGGCCAAGGCCCTCGATGAACGCCTGGCCTCGCTGGCCAGTCACACTGGTGGCTTGCGCCTGGACCCGGGCTTCGCCACGCAGATGAAGGAGACCTTGGCGCGTTTCAACCGCTTCGCCGAGAGCGGCAGCGACGAGGACCACCAGCGCGGCAAGTTCGCCTACGACCGCGACTACATGTATTTCTACCCCAGCCCCCCGCGCAAGGACCCGCGCCACCCGGCCAACGAAAAGGAAAACTTCACCATGTTTCCGCTGGCGGGCAAGGGGCCGTACTACGCGATCATCATGTGCCCGGTGACGCTGGATACCAATGGCGGTCCGGTAATCGACAGCCATGGCCGTGTGCTCGGCTACGATGACCAGCCCATCCCTGGCCTGTATGGTGCCGGCAACTGCATCGCCAGCCCCGCCCACGATACCTACTGGGCGGCGGGGGCGACCCTTGGCACGGCCATGACGTTCGGTCGCCTGGCCGGCGACCACGCGGCCCGCGAACCGATCAGGGAGGCATGAATGGACGGCATCGGCGTTTGCGCGCGGCGTTGGCGCGTGGCATGGCTGTGTGCACTGGTGACGTCTGCCTCGCCGGTGCTGGCCGACGAGGTGCCGAGTTTCAGGAAGACTATCCAGCCCATGCTCGACACCTATTGCGTGTCTTGCCATCTGCAGGGTTCGGCCCCGGAAGATCTGGTGTTGCAGCGCGGTAGCGCCTATCGGCAGCTGGTGGGCATCGCTTCGGTACAAAGCACGCTCAAGCGTGTCGTGCCCGGCGATCCGCAGGCCAGCTATCTGCTGCACAAACTCACAGGCGACCAGTTGTCGGTGGGGGGCAAGGGTGTGGCGATGCCTTTCGGCCAGGCGCAAGCCGACACCCAGCTGATACAGGCCGTGCAGGCCTGGATCGCCAGTGGCGCACCGAACAACTGAGAGCGCTGGCGCTCATGGACAGCCTGGGCGTGCCTCATCGCGGGGCCAGCCCAGGCTGCTGGCATCATGAGCGCATGGGCGGCAGTTCGCGTTCGAAAGGCAGATCCGGGCCTGCCCGTGAGCAGGTGATCGCGGCGGCACGGATCGCGTAGGCGAGGATTGCATCAATGGTTTCATGGGGGAGCTTCGCCACACCGGCCGGGCTGTCTGCACCGAGGCGAGCCAGGTGGGCGAGCACGGCGGCTTGGAAGGTGTCACCGGCGCCAACGGTGTCGTGTACCGGCAATGAGGTATCCGCCGGGCGCTGCCATGAACCCTGTGCGCAATGCACACTGGCACCGTCAGCACCGTGAGTGACAAAAACCAACCGGCAGCGTTCGTTAAGCCAGCCTCGCGCCACATCACGAGTCTCCCGCCCCGGATAGAGCAAGGCGATGTCTTCCTCACTGGCCTTGATCACATGCGCATGGCCGGCAAAAGCCTCCACCTGCCGCCGCCACAGCGCTACATCCGGCTGCGGATCAAGCCGCACATTCGGATCCAGGCTGATCAGCCGCCGGTCCCGCTCGCGCTCTACCAGCGTCATCAGGGTATCGGCCACGGGCTTCACCACCAGGGTGTAGGAGCCCACATGCAACCCCCGCACACGCTCATCCAGCTCCGGCAGATGCGCCAGGGTCACCTGCCGGTCCGCACACCCTTCACCGCGAAACTGATACTGCGCCGAGCCATTGGCATCCAGCCCGACCATGGCCAGGGTGGTCGGCGCATCGCTGGTCACCACGTAGCGGCAGTCCACCCGTTCCTCGTCCAGCACCCGGCGTAGCCGGGCACCGAGGTAGTCGCTGGACAACCCGCCAAACAACGCCGACGCCACGCCCAACCGGCGCAGGCCGACGGCCACGTTGAACGGCGATCCGCCGGCAATCGCGGTAAACCCCAGCTCGCTGCTGCGGCTGCTGTTTTCCAGGCTGAAGACATCGAACAGGGCCTCGCCACACACCAGGTACATGCAGTTCTCCAGAACGAAAGATTAGGGAAGGATACCCGCACTCAGCGCGCAGGCAGTTGCTCCCGGTAGCGTTGATAAGCGACCTCGTACTCGGCCTGTTGCGCCGGGCGGGGCAGGGTTCGGGTGCTTTCGTCGGGGGCGACGCAGCGTTTGCACAGGGTTTCGAGGCTGTCGCCCTGGCCCAGTTGGCGACCGAGGCTCCAGGCAGCCTGGATCGCGGCGCCCAGGGCGGCGGCTTCGGTCTGTTGGGGGCATACCACCGGCAGGCCGAGCAGGTCGGCCAGTATCTGGCGCCACAGCGGGCTTTTCGCCGCGCCGCCGACCAGGCGGATTTCGCTGCCTGGCAGGCCGCTGGCGCGCAGCAGGTCGAGGCCATGGCGCAGGCTGAAGCAGATGCCTTCGAGCACGGCACGGCAGAGGTTGGCGCGGGTCAGGTTGGCGCTGGTCATGCCGTGCAGGCTGGCGGTTGCTTCGGGCAACGCGGGCACGCGCTCGCCGTCGAAGAAGGGCAGCATCAGCAGGCCGTCGGCGCCGATCGGGGCTTGGGCGGCGAGCTCAGTGAAATGGTCGAGGTCGAGCTCCAGCAAGTCGCGCACCAGGGCGCAGGCGCTGGTGAGGTTCATGGTGCAGATCAACGGCAGCCAGCCGCCGCTGGAGGCGCAGAAGGTCGTGACTTCGCCCTGGGCGCTGACGTGGGGCTGGTCGGCGTAGGCGGCCAGGGTGCCGGAGGTGCCGAGGCTCAGGGTGATCATGCCGGGGGCGATATTGCCGGTGCCGATGGCGCCGAGCATGTTGTCGCCGCCGCCCGTGGCCACCCAGGTCTGTGGGCTCAGGCCGAGTGCAGTGGCGATCTGTTCGCGCAGGATGCCGATGCAATCGCCGGATTCGACCAACTCAGGCAGCGCCGCCAAAAGACGCTCGCCCGGCTCGATGTGCTGAAGGACATCGGGCGCCCAGGTCCGTCGGCGCACATCGTAATAGCCGGTGCCGGAGGCGTCGCCGGGCTCCGTGCAGGCGCGACCAGTGAGCCAGTAGTTCAGGTAGTCGTGGGGCAGCAGGACTTGGGCGAGGCGGGCGAACAGCTCGGGATGTTGGCGCTTGGTCCACAGCAACTTGGACAGGGTATAGCCCGGCGCGATCACCAGCCCGAGGTGTTCGAGCGAGCCTAGGGCGCCGCCGAGGGCATCGAGCAGTGCCTGGTTCTCGGGCGCGCTCTCGGTGTCGCACCAGAGCTTGGCTGGGCGCAGCACCTGGCCTTGAGCGTCGAGCATCACCAGGCCGTGCTGCTGGCCGGACACTGCCAGTGCGCGGATCGCCTGGCCATCCACACCGGCTTCTCGCAAGGCAGCGGACACCGCCGCACGCAGGGCCTCCAGCCAGTCGGCGGGGGCCTGCTCGCGCCTGCCATCGCGGCCTTGGGGCGGCGCATGGGCGGCGCTGCCCAGTCCGAGCACCTGGCCGTTGCCGGCGTCCAGCACCAGGGCCTTGGTACCCTGGGTGCCGCAGTCGATGCCGAGGAACAATCCGTCCATTTCGAAACACTCCGTGTCAGTCGCCGAGGACCTGGCGCAGGGTTTCACTCACGCCGACTTCGCGCAAGCTGTCGTACAGGCGCTCGAAGGCGCTGACAAAAGCCTTGGACGCAGGGATGGCGCTACCGAAGATCGCCTCGTCGCCCAGTACCCGGGCGGCCAGGCCGTCGCGCTGCACCACCCGGGCCTGGCAGTCGGCGGCGCGGGGGTCGGGGATGCTGTAGCGGGTGCCGTGCTCGTCTTCGCCGCGCAGGTACAGGGCCCAGGCGGCCACCACCAGGGCCACGCGCTCCAGCGGCTTGCCGTCGGCGATCAGGCGGTTGGCGGTAGGCACGATGAACTTGGGGAACTTCGACGAGCCGTCGGAGCACACGCGCTCCAGCTGGTCGGCGATGGCGCGGTTGGCGAAGCGTTCGCCGAGGCTTTGCTTGTAGCGCTCAAGATCAATGCCGGGCACCGGGGCCAGTTGCGGGGTTACGTCCTGGTCCATGAAGGCGTGCATGTAGCGGCGCAGCAGCGGGTCGGCGAGGGTTTCGTGGACGAAGCGGTAACCCTGCAGGAAGCCCAGGTAGGTGAGGGCCAGGTGGCTGCCGTTGAGCAGCTTGATTTTCATTTCTTCATAGGGCGTGACGTCGCGGGTGAACTGCACGCCGACCTTTTCCCAGGCCGGGCGGCCGGCGACGAAGTTGTCTTCCACCACCCATTGCAAAAACGGCTCGCACACCACCGGCCAGGCATCGTCGACGCCGTGGCGCTCACGCAGTTGCTGGCGGTGGGCGGGGCTGGTCATCGGGGTGATGCGGTCGACCATGGCGTTGGGGAAGCTGACGTGGCTGGCGATCCAGTCGGCCAGGTCGGGGTCGAGGCGTTGGGCGAAGGCCAGCAAGGCCTTGCGGGCGACGTCGCCGTTGTGCGGGAGGTTGTCGCAGGACATCACGGTGAACGGGCCGGTGCCGGTTTCGCGGCGGCGGCGCAGGGCTTCGCAGAGGTAGCCGAAGACGCTTTGCGGGGTTTGTGGGTTGGCCAGGTCATGTTGGATCTGCGGCAGGTCGGCGCGGAACTCGCCGGTGCTGTCGTCGATGCAGTAGCCGCCTTCGGTGATGGTCAGCGAGACGATGCGGATGCCGGGTTCGGCCAGTTTGGCGAGCAGCGGTTCGGCGCCGTCCTCGGCCAGCAGCATGCCGTTGATGGCGGCGATTGCGCGTACCTTGGTGTCGGGCTGGTCGCCCAGTTCGAACAGGGTGTAGAGGTGGTCCTGGCCGGCCAGGGCGTCGCGCATGGCGCGGTCTTCACTGCGCAAACCGACGCCGCAGATGGCCCAGTCAAGGCCTTCGCCGCAGTTCATCAGGGCGTCGGTGTAGGCGGCCTGGTGGGCGCGGTGGAAGCCGCCGACGCCGATGTGGGCGATGCCCTGGCGCAGTTGGGTTGGGTCGTAGCTGGGGCGGGCGACGGAGGGGGGGAGGTGGTTGAGGTTGGGGTGGTTGAGTTTCATGTTGGGGGCATTCCTTATCGAGGTCATGTTGGATCGCGTGATGGCGGCGAGGTGCTTGGCGGGAGCCTTGTGGCGTTCTTGAGATCGAGCGCCGCCCGCGCGGCGCTCGATCTCATAGGCGCCACAACCCTCTCGGCGAACACCTCAGGCCACCTGCCGCAATCGCTTGTCGATCGCCTGCCCATTGCTATCAAACAAATGGCAATGGCCCGGATCAAAGCCCAGCTCCAACCCCTCACCAAACCCCGGCGCAAAGTCCCCGCGCACCCGCACGGTAAGCATCTCCCCGGAGGCCGCGCGCACATGGCAATAACTGTCGCTGCCCAGTCGTTCGCTGACATCGGCAGTCACCTGCAACGAGCCTTGGATACCTTGCCCGGCGCGATCAATGTTCAGATGCTCGGGACGAATCCCCAGGGTCACCTGGCTACCGGTATGCAACTCCCCCGCACACAACGGCAGGGCGATGCGAGCGCCGCACTCCAGCGCGACCTCGCACTGGTTGCCCTGATTACGGCTCAGGTGTCCACGCAAGAAGCCCATCTTCGGCGTCCCCAGAAACCCCGCGACAAACAGATTGGCCGGATGGTGGTACAGCTCCAGCGGCGAGCCGACCTGCTCGATGCGCCCGCCGTTGAGCACCACCACCTTGTCGGCCAGGGTCATGGCCTCGACCTGGTCATGGGTCACGTAGATCATGGTCGCGGCCAGCTCCTGATGCAGCCGCGCCAGTTCCAGGCGCATCTGCACGCGCAGGGCGGCGTCGAGGTTGGACAATGGCTCGTCGAACAGGAAGATCTTCGGATTGCGCACGATCGCCCGGCCGATCGCCACCCGCTGGCGCTGGCCGCCGGAGAGCTGGCGGGGCTTGCGTTCGAGCAGCGGTTGCAGTTCGAGGATACGCGCGGCGTTGTCGACCTTGGCTGTCACCTCTTGCTTGCCGACCCCGGCCAGGTCCAGGGCGAACGACAGGTTCTTGCGCACGGTCATGTGCGGATACAGGGCGTAGGTCTGGAACACCATGGCCAGGTCGCGCTTGGCCGGGGCGGTGTCGGTGATGTCGGCGCCGTCGAGGGTGATGCTGCCGCTGCTGACCTCCTCGAGGCCGGCGATCAGGCGCAGCAGGGTGGACTTGCCGCAGCCGGAGGGGCCGACGAACACCACGAACTCGCGGTCGCGCACGTCCAGGTCAATGCCCTTGATGATGGCGTGGCCATCGAAGCCTTTGTGCAGGTTGCGGATTTTCAGGTCAGCCATGGGGGGTGTCCTTGTCAGAGCCGTGGAAAGGGAGGCGTGGAAAGGGGCTGGCGTGGAAAGGGCTGGCGTAGGAGCGGGCTTGCCCCGCGATGCAGGCGGCGCGGTGGATGGCACCGGCGTAGCCGGTGATCGCGGGGCAAGCCCCGCTCCCACGCCATACGCAAAATCAGGGGCCTCGGGATCATTTGACAGCCCCAAACGAAAGCCCGCGCACCAACTGCTTCTGGCTGATCCAGCCAAAGATCAGGATCGGCGCGCAGGCCAGGGTCGAGACGGCCGAGAGCTTGGCCCAGAACAGCCCTTCAGGGCTCGAATAGGAAGCCACCAGCGCCGTCAACGGCGCGGCGGCGGACGAGGTCAGGTTCAGCGACCAGAACGCCTCGTTCCAGCACAAAATCAGCGACAGCAGCAAGGTCGAAGCCAGCCCGCCGCGGGCAATCGGCAGCAGCACGCGGACGATCTCCTGCCAGGTGCCGGCGCCATCCAGCCGCGCGGCCTCGAGGATGTCCACGGGGATGTCCTTGAAGTAGGTGTACACCATCCACACCACGATCGGCAGGTTGATCAGGGTGTAGACGATGATCAGCGCCAGGCGCGAATCCAGCAGGCCGAACTGCTTGGCCAGCAGGTAGATCGGCATCAAGACGCCCACCGGCGGCAGCATCTTGGTCGACAGCATCCACAGCAGCGTGCGCTTGGTGTGGCGGGTCTCGAAGAAGGCCATCGAGTAGGCCGCAGGCACCGCGATCAGCATGCATAGCAAGGTGGCGGAGAACGAAATCAGCACCGAGTTCCAGGCGTAGGCGAAGTAGTCGCTGCGCTCGTTGATGTGCAGGTAGTTCTCCAGCGTCGGCGCAAAGATGAACTGCGGCGGCGTGGCGAAGGCGTCCAGCTCGGTCTTGAAGCTGGTCAGCAACATCCAGAAGATCGGGAAGAAGATCACCAGGGCGATGGCCCAGCACAGCAGGCCGAGCAGCGCGTTCTTCAAGGTGCGGGTTTGCTTGAGTGTCAGCATGGCGGGCTCCTCAGCTGCGCGCGGTGAGGTTCTTGCCGATCATGCGAACCAGCACGATGGCGGCGATATTGGCGATCAGCACGGCGATCAGGCCACCGGCCGAGGCCATGCCGACGTCGAACTGCAGCAGCGCCTGGTTGTAGATCAGGTAGGCGAGGTTGGTGGACGCGTATCCGGGGCCGCCGCTGGTGGTGGTGAAGATCTCGGCGAACACCGACAGCAGGAAGATGGTCTCGATCATCACCACCACGGCGATCGGCCGGGCCAGGTGCGGCAGGGTCAGGTGCCAGAAGATCGCCAAGGGGCCTGCGCCATCCAGGCGCGCGGCTTCCTTCTGTTCCTGGTCCAGCGACTGCATGGCGGTCATCAGGATCAGGATGGCGAACGGCAGCCACTGCCACGACACGATCAGGATGATCGACAGCAGCGGGTAGTGCGCCAGCCAGTCCACCGGTTGCGCGCCGAACAGGCGCCACACGGCGGCGAGGATGCCCGACACCGGGTGGAAGATCAGGTTCTTCCACAGCAGCGCGCTGACCGTGGGCATGATGAAGAACGGCGAGATCAGCAGCACCCGCACCACGCCGCGGCCCCAGAACTCGCCGGCCTCCAGCAGCGCGGCGATCAGCACGCCGAGCACCACGCTGATCGCCAGCACGCTGCCGACCAGGGTCAGGGTGTTGAGGGCGCCGGGCATGAAGCCGGCGTCGGTGACGAAGAAGGCGAAGTTCTCAAGGCCCACGAACTGGTTTTCGCCCGGGTACAGCAGGTTGTAGCGGATCAGCGAGAAATACAGGGTCATGCCCAGGGGCACGATCATCCACAACAGCAGCAGCGCCACCGAAGGGCTGACCAGGAACCAGCCGGGGCCGACGCGGCGTTTGCCGGGGCGCGCGGTGGCGAGGCTCGGGGTGTCGAGGGCCGAGGTATTCATGGCGACTCCGTGTGCTTCGGAAAGGGGCGGTCACCGCGCCGCAGGCTGGCGCGGTCTACGGCGGTGCGAGCTACTTGGGGTAACCGGCGCGTTTCATCTCGCGTTCGGTGGACTGCTGGGCCGAGGCCAGCACCTGGTCTACTTTCATCTGCCCGGTGAGCGCGGCGGCGAACAGCTTGCCGACCTGGGTGCCGATGGCCTGGAACTCGGGGATGGTCACCAGCTGGATGCCCACGTAAGGCACGGGCTTGAGGGTGGGGTGGTTGGGGTCGACGCGCTTGAGCGATTCCAGCGTGACCTTGGCGAACGGCGCGGCGGCCAGGTACGCGTCGCTGTAGGTCGAGGCGCGGGTGCCCGGTGGCACGTTGGCCACGCCTTCCTGCTCGGCCACCAGCTTGCCGTAGGCCTCGGAGGTGGCCCAGGTGGCGAAGGTCCTGGCGGCGTCCTTGGCCTTGGAGCTGGTGGGGATCGCCAGCGCCCAGGAATACAGCCAGGTGGCGCCCTTGTCGGTGACTTCCTTGGGCGCGAAGGTGAAGCCGACCTGGTCGGCGACCTTGCTCTGGGTCTTGTCGGTGACGAACGAGCCAGCGACGCTGGCATCGACCCACATCGCGCACTTGCCGCTGTTGAACAGCGCGAGGTTTTCGTTGAAGCCGTTGCTGGAGGCGCCGGGCGGGCCGTATTGCTTGAGGGTGTTCACATAGAAATTCAGCGCGTTCTTCCACTCGCTGCCGCTGAACTCGGGCTGCCATTGCTCATTGAACCAGCGCGCGCCGAAGGCGTTGGCCACGGTGCCGATCAGCGCCATGTTTTCGCCCCAGCCGGCCTTGCCGCGCAGGCAGATGCCGTACTGGCCCTGGTCGGGGTGGTTGAGCTTGGCGGCGAACTCGCCGAGCTGGGTCCAGGTGGGTTGCTCGGGCATGCTCAGCCCGGCTTTTTCGAACAGGTCCTTGCGGTAGTAGGTGATCGAGGCTTCGGCGTAGAAGGGCAGGGCGTACAGCGTGCCGTTGGCCGACAGGCCGTTGCGCACCGAGGGGAATACATCCTCGAGGTTGTAGTCGGCGGGCAGGTCGGTCATTGGTGCCAGCCAGCCCTTGGCGCCCCACAGCGCGGCTTCGTACATGCCGATGGTCAGCACGTCGAACTGGCCGCCCTGGGTGGCGATATCGGTGGTCAGGCGCTGGCGCAGCACGTTCTCTTCGAGCACCACCCACTTGAGCTGGATGTCCGGGTGCTGCTGCTCGAACACCTTGGCCAGGCGCTGCATGCGGATCATGTCGTTGTTGTTGACCGTGGCGATGGTCAGGGTCTCGGCGGCCTGGACGTGCAGCGGCAGGCTGAGGCAGGCGGCGGCCAGGCAGGCCTTGATCGAGTCGTTCATCGGTGAACTCCCTCGGGGATGACGTTATTGTTTTTGTGTCGCTCGCTGCCGATTACACCGTTGTGTGACGACGCCGACAAAGCCTCGCCTGCACCTCGACTGATACTTTTTTGCTGTGACTTGGCGGATCTGCATTCCCCTGTAGGAGCGGCCTTGTGTCGCGAAAGGGCCGCGCAGCGGCCCCGGCGATTTATGCGTTAGCGCCGAAACCCTGGGGCCGCTGCGCGCCCCTTTCGCGACACAAGGCCGCTCCTACAAGAGATTGCGTACGACGTTCAGCCCCGGTTCTGCTCGGTCAGCCGCTGGGTCACCAGGCTGCGGTAGTCCGAAGGTGTCATGCCCTTGAGCTGCAAAAACCGCCGGTTGAAGTTCGACAGGTTGCTGAACCCCGACTCGAAGCACACCTCGGTCACCGGCAGCTCGCCCTTGGCCAGCAGCTCGCACGACTTGCTCACCCGCAGCCGGTTGACGAACTCGACGAAGCCGCGCCCGGCGGCCTGCTTGAAGAACCGCGAGAAGTACGTCGGCGTCATCCCCAGGTGCTCGGCCACCGCGTTCTGGCTCAGGTCCTGGGCGTAGTGCTGGAAGATGTAGTCAACCGCCCGGTTGATGCGCTCGACATTGTGCTCGTCGGCCAGCTGCGAGGAGGTGACGGTGGACAGCAGTTGGTAGTCGTCACAGGCGGCCAGCTGCTCCATGAGGATAAAAAAGTATCCCAGGCGGGTCATGCCGCGGCTGTCGGCGATGCGTTGCAGCAGCTGGCGGCTCTCCTGGATCAGCGCCGGGTCGCGGAACTCGATGCCATAGCGCGCCCGGGCCAGCAGCGGGGCAAGCTGGGTGAGCTCGGAGAACACCTGGCCGCCGTCCTCGAGCACCTCGTCGGTGAAGTTGACCAGCATGTCGCGCTTGCCCACCACTTCGTCGGGGCCGACCTGGCTGATCCAGTTGTGCGGCAGGTTGGGGCCGGTGAGAAACAGCGTGTCGGGGGCGAAGTTGCCGATATAGTCGCCGATGAACACCTTGCCGGCGCTGGCGACGATCAGGTGCAGTTCGTATTCCTTGTGAAAGTGCCAGCGCACCAGCGGGCTGGGGAAGCCGTGCTGGCGGTAGATCAGCGAGGCGCCTTCGTGGTCGTCCATCAGCTCGTAGGACGGATCGGTGACTTTGCTCGGTCTGGGCATGGCGGTGGCTGGGCCTGGAGGGCGAGGTGTCATCGTAGCCTGAAGTGCTGGAGCAGGGCAGATGCTTGAAGCGGGCTCCACGCGATGCCGACCAACGTGGCCCTTGTGGGGGCGGCGGTGCGTCGATGCGACTTGCCCCGCTATGGGCTTAAGCCGACAACATCTGCAGAGAATATTGCAGGTCCTACAGCTTTTCTTCCGTTGTTTATGTAGTCCTTTTCCTAAAGGCACCTTTTCCCCTCGGTGCCCGTTGTAGTGGATTGGCGCTCGCTTTAGTCTCGGCCTGCTCGTCGCGCTTCACCCTCCGGGGTCGACCGGGCCACTGGGCAGCTTACCGCGCAGGGATCGCGCGGTTTGGTCTGGCGGCTCCGAGGGATGAACCGCGACGGGCTCTTTCTTTTTCCAGGGGGCAAGGTCATGGACAAGGACGAACACGCAAAGGGCACCGCAGATCTGAAGATCGTCAGCCTGGCAGGCCGCACCAAGCGCTACTCGGTGCGTGACTGGGTACAGGCGATCCCGGGGTTGCCGACCGAGGACGTGCTGCAGGAAACAACGATCATCCTGGGCTGCATCACCGGGCTGACCTACCAGGCGTTGAGCCAGCCGAAAGACGCACAGACGCTGATGCGGGCGACGTACTACCTCAGCGGCATGGCCAAGGCGATGATCGATGGGCAGTTGCCGGTGAAGCGGGAGCAAGGCGACAGCTGAACTGTCGGCACCAAGGCAAGGGCCGCTTTCGAGCAATCGAAAGCGGCTTTTTTGTCGCTGATTTCGTCAGGCAGCATGGCCGAGGATGGCAGCACAGCAAGCCAGATTCAGTTGCTCATGGGGCCAGAGTATCCGGGGCAGGGCAAACCCGCTCGCACATTGCGGGAGCGGGTTTGCTCCGGCGTCAGATGTAGATGAACACCAGCACCAGCGCCGCGACCACCGCCCACTTCTCCAGGTAGTAGCGGGTGCGGTTACGCTTCTTCATCGCCTTGCCGCGCTCGCGGATCTTGTAGATGCGCGTGAACAGGCGGTTGATGCCGCCGGTCTTGTCGCTGGCATCGTTGGGCGCGGCGGCGGCGGCCATGACGTTGCGGCTGAACCAGCGGTTGAACGCCGCGGCCCAGCGGTACTTGAGCGGGCGCTCAACGTCGCAGAACAGGATGATGCGGTTGTGCTCGGTGGTGTTGGCGGCGTAGTGGATGTAGGTCTCGTCGAACACCACGCCCTCGCCGTCACGCCAGGAGTACTTTTCACCGTCCACGTCGATGTAGCAGCCATCGTCGTTGGGCGTGTCCAGGCCCAGGTGGTAGCGGTAGGAACCGGCGTACGGGTCACGGTGGCGCACCAGCTTGGCGCCTGGCGGCAGGGTGGCGAACATCGCCGCCTTGACCGTGCCGATGCCGGCGAGCAGTTCGGTGGTGCGCGGGCACAGGGTCATCGCCGACGGGTGGCTCTCGCCGTACCATTTCAGGTAGAAGCGCTTCCAGCCGGTCTTGAAGAACGAGTTGAAACCGACGTCGTCGTAGTTGTCGGACTTCTTGATCTCGCCGGCCTGCAACAGCTGCTGGCCTTCCTTGCGGATCTCCTGCCAGTGGTCCTGCAGCACCTGCAGCTCGGGGAAGGCGCTGACCGGCAGGTACGGCTTGGCCGGATGCTTGGAGAACAGGTACAGGAAGGCGTTGACCGGGGCCAGGAAGCTGGAATGATCGCCCAGCTGGCGGGTCAGCTTGTGACGAACCCGACCGCGCAGGTGAACATAGGCGATCGAGAGGACGAAGATCAGTACGAGTGCAATTTTCATGGACGTTTACTTGTCGAAAAATGGCCATGCGCCATGGCGTAAGCCCGCCAGCATAAACAATCGTGGCGCGGGTTTGTACTTATTGTTACGTCTTGTCTGACCGACTTAGGTGCAATGGCTGACAGGTTGCGCAAACGATTCAACAGCTTGCGTCGCCGTTACGACTGGGTAAAGCACTACACTCGATGGCTCGAACCGCTGTCAGGGAGATTCACATGGTCCAGGATCCGCGCCCCAGTGGCGCGCCGTTCAAACGGCTGTTCTTCGCCTTGCCGGTCAGCGACCAACAATGCCGTGCCCTGGCGCAGTGGCGTCGAGGGCTGAACCTGCGCAGCGGCAAACCGGTGCCCGCGGAGAATTTCCACGTCACCTTGTTGTTCCTCGGTGACGTGGACGCCGAGCAGGTGCCGGCGATCTGCGCGGCGGTCGATCAGCTCAGGCGGCCGGTCGCACTACCACGCTTGCTGCTCGACCGCCTGCAGGTCTGGCCGCGGGCCGGTGCGCTGGTGCTGGAGGCGCAGCAGACGCCTGCGGCGCTGCTGCAGCTGGTGTATGGCCTGCAGCAGGCACTGTTGCCCCTGGGTGTGGAGGTGGCAAACCGTGAGTACCGCCCGCACCTGACCCTGGCCAGGGACTTTCGTGGCCAGCCGCCGGAGGCCGGCACGGCACCGGAATTCTTCCTTGCCGCGCGGCACTTCACGCTCTACGAATCGCGCAAGGGCCGTTACTGGCCCTTGGCGCAATGGCCGTTGAGCGCGTGAGCGGCGATCAGAACTCAGGCGTGTACTTGACCGAGAACATCAGGTTGCGCGGCTCGCCGAAGTTGTTGCTGCCGTTGAGCTGGTTGAAGCCTGCCACCCAGTACTTCTTGTCGAACAGGTTGTAGGCGTTGACCGCCAGGCTTACCTCCGGTGTCAGCTGGTAGGCCAGGCGGGCATTCCACACGGTGTAGCCGGGTACCTCATAGGTGCGCTCGTAACCCAGGGTGTGGCTCTGGCTGGTAAAGCCCAGCCCGGTGCTCCAGCGCTGGCCGTCCACGGGCAAGGTGTAGTCGGCCCAGGCGCGCAGCATGTGCTTGGGGGTCCATTGGCTGAACACCCGTCCCTCGTTTTCCGGATCGTCGAGGAACTTGGTGGTGTTGTAGGTGTAGCCGGCGAACAGTTGCAGGCCGCTGAGCACCTCGCCGCTGACCTCGGCTTCGATCCCCTGGCTGCGCACCTTGCCCGCGGCATTGGAGCAATACCAGCCGTCACAGGCAAAACCTGAGGCGGTGTCGGTGACGGCGCGGTTCTCCTGGTCATAGCGGAACACTGCCAGCGAGGCATTGACGCGGCCATCGAGAAGCTCGCCCTTGAAGCCGGTTTCGTAGTTGCTGCCGATCACAGGCTTGAGCGGCACATTGCCGACACCGCGTTCGGTCTGCGGGGCGAACACATCGGTGTAGCTGGCGTACCAGGCCCATTCGCGGGTCAGGTCGTAGACGAAGCCGGCGTACGGTGTGACTTCGCCCGACTCGGTCATGCGGCTGGTGGGATTGACCTGGCCCGGGTTGAGCCCCCGATAAGTGGTGCTCGCGTAGCTGTAGTCGTACCAGCTGACGCGCGAGCCGAGAATCAGCGTCAGGCGATCGGTCGGCTTGATGCGCCAGGCGCCATACAGGCCTTTCTGGCGAATGTCGTATCCGCTGTGCTCATGGCGACCGGTGGGCGCGGCGAGCAGCTCGTCGCGACTGGGCTCGGGGCGGTCATGGTCAATGTCGAAGATGTTGTCGTTGCCGCCAAAGGTGCGCCAGTACTCATCATCTGAGGTCAGCTTGGAGTAGTTGCCGCCCACGGTTACCTCATGCGCCACCGCACCGGTATCGAAGTGGCCGACCAGGTTCATGTCCAGGCCCAGCTTGGTGTTGTGGAAATCGGTGATCCAGTTGGCGTACTCGACGCCGCTGCCGTCCGCTTCCAGGCCTTCGCCGACGGTCTGGGTGCGCTGGTGGATGGAGGTGTTGGTCTCGTCCATGCGCACGGCGGCGGCCTTGAACGTCCAGTCGTCGTCGAAGCGGTGCTCAAGATCGAGGTAGTAGGTGGTGACATCGGTTTGCGCACGGTTCCAGCGCGCACCGGTGAAGGTCGAGCGGGGCAGGTCGACCGCCTTGCCAGTGGCATAGCGGGGGATACCACGCAGCATCGGCCGCGACTGCTGGCGGTTGTAGCTGATGCCGGCGCCGACGGTGGTGTCGTCGCTCAGGTCGATATCCAGCGCTCCGTACAGGGAGTGCGACTTGCTCCAGGCATAGTCGATGAAGCTGTCGCTCTGGTCCTCGTCGGCGACCATCCGCCCGCGTACCCGGCCATCGGCGGTCAGCGGGCCGCCGGCGTCCAGTTGCAGGCCATAGTGGTCCCAGGAACCGGCCTTGCCGGTGACGGTGACGGTCGGTGCGGCCTGGCCACGCTTGCGCACCAGGTTGATCGCGCCGCCCGGGCTGCCGGTGCCTTGCAGCAGGCCGGAGGCGCCGCGCAGGATTTCAACCCGGTCGAAGAACACCAGGTCCTGGGTCGCCCAGTTGCCCAGCGAGTAGTTGTTGCGCGGGATCGGCACGCCGTCGTACTGCCAGTCGTCGATCTGGAAGCCTCGCGAGGTCACCACCACGCCAGGGCCGATGCCCTGGGCGCCGACCAGGCCGGTGGTGTGGTTGAGCGCATCCTGCAGGTCGGTGAAGCCCTGGTCGTCCAGCTGCTTGCGGGTGATCACCGTCACCGACTGGGGGATCTCCTTGAGGGTGTGCACGCCCTTGCCCAGGGTCACCGCCCGCGCCGCGTAGGAGCCACTGCCTTCGCTGGTGGCGTCCAGGTAGTTGTCGGTGATGCTGGTGCTGCCCAGCTCCAGCGCCTCACCGCCCTGGCTGACGGGGGCCACGCTGAAGTGGCCGCTGCCGGTGATGCGCAATTGCAGGCCACTGCCGGCCAGCGCGGCCTGCATGGCTTGCTCGGCGCTCATCTGGCCGACCACCGCGGGGGCCTGCTTGCCACGTACCAGCCCAGGTTCCAGGGCGATGATGGTGCCGCTCTGGCTGGCGATGCGGTTGAGGGTGGTTGCCAGGCTCGCGGCGGGCAGGTCGAACGACAGGGTCTGTGCCTGGGCGAACAGGCTGAAGCTGGTCAGGACGGCGGCAATGGGCCAGGGGTTGCGCACGGAAATCTCCCGGATGTTGTGAGTTGTCAGGAGATAGGTGGGCCGAGAAATGAAAACCGGACACCTTTGCGAATGATTTTCAAAAAAAGTTTCACGCAGCCGTTTTTGGGCCGATCAAGGTCAGCCAGGGGCCGAAGTGCTCGATGCTGACCGGCAGGGTTTCGGCCAGTGCCGACAGGGCTTGTTGCGGCTGGTCGAGCGGGAACACGCCCTGTACCCGCAAGTCGCGCACCGCCGGGGCCAGGCGCATGTAGCCGCGCTGGTAGGGGCGCAGGGCGTCGACCACCACATGCAGCGGTTCGTCGAGCACTTCCAGGCGGCCCTCCACCCAGGCCGCGCGCTGTTGTTGCTCGCTGCCCAGGCGCTCGATGCCGTTGCTGCGCAGCAGCGCCGCCTGGCCTTGTTGCAGGTCTTGCCAGCGACCGTCGGGCAAGCTCAGGCGCACGCTGTGTTCGAGCACCACCACGCGGGTGGCGGTGTCTTCCTGGCGGACCAGGAAGCGCGTGCCGAGGGCCTGGACCTGGCCCTGCGCGGTACGCACGCGCAATGGTCGTGCGGCGTCGGCGGCGACCTGGATGACCAGCTCGCCATGGCGCAGCAACACCAGGCGTTGGCGGGCATCGAAACGCAGGTCCACGGCGCTGGCACTGTTGAGGCTCAGCCGGCTGCCGTCGGCCAGGGTGAAGCTGCGCCGCTCGCCGCTGGCGGTGTGCAGGTCGGCCAGCCAGCCCTGGGTGGCGTCGCTGCGCCAGCCACCCCAGAGCGCCCCGCCGAGCAGGCCGAGGCTGGCCAGGGCGCCCAGTACTTCGCGACGTGAATGGCTCGGTTGCAGCAGCACCCGGCGCACCTCGGCGGCCTGCCCGGGGGCCCGTTGTTCGAGGGCGCGCAGGGCCGCGCAGGGTTTGCCCAGACGCTGTTGCAGCCGGTCCCAGGCCTGCTGGTGCGCCGGGTCCTGGCGCAGCCACTGCTCCAGCTGGCGCAACAGCGCATCGTTTGGCGTGCGGGCATTGAGCGCCACCATCCAGTCGATGGCCTGCTCGCCGATCGAGTCCAGGCTGCGGGCGCTCATGGTTGTACTTCGCACAGGTAGCATTGGCGCAGGGCCTGCTTCATGTAGCGGCTGACGGTACGTTCGCAGATCTGCAGGCGGGCGGCGATCTCGACATAGCTCATGCCGTCGAGCTGGCTGTAGAGGAAAGCGGCCTTGACCACGGCCGGCAGGCCGTCGAGCACCTGGTCGATGGTCACCAGCGCTTCGATCAGCAGCAATTGTTCTTCGGCCGATGGGGCGACTTGTTCAGGCAGCAGCGCCAGGCGCTCGAGGTAGGCCAGTTCCAGTTGACGGCGACGGTGGCGGTCGAAGATCAGCCGCCGGGCGATGGTCGACAGGTAGGCGCGAGGTTGCTGGATGCTGTCCGGATCGACCTGGGCACCGAGCATCTGGCAGAACGCCTCGGCGGCGGTGTCCTCGGCGTCTGCGCGGTTGCGCAGGCGTTTGTGGATGTGTTGGAGCAGCCAGCGATGGTGGTCGCTGAAGAAGAAGCCCAGCTTGCGGGTCGAGGTGCTGTCCAACGGTGGCTATCCAGTTGTGAGTGTGAATCGTTCTCAATGGTAGCCGGGAGGTCCGTCGCCTCGCAATGGGGCATGGCACAACAATTCGCGCCGCTGCCTGCGCAGCGGCGCGCGGTACCGCATCAGGCCGCAGCTTCCTGGCCTGCGAACAGGGTCAGCCCCAGTTGGCGGGCTTGCGGCAGGAGGCTGGCGGGAGCTGCGCCTTCACTGTCGGTGAGCAGGGTCGAACTGATGACCCGGGCACCACAGTAGTCGAAGATGCCGTGCTCGATCTGCACGCGCATGGCCTCGCCATAGCCATGGCGCTCGAAGGTGCCGGCGTCGGCGCCGGCCACGCCGACCAGGTGCGCTGTCATCCCGTGCAGCAGCTTGGTGGTGCTGCCGTCGGCGGCCTGGTCGAAGGCCCAGCCGTTGCTGAACACCCGCTCGACCCAGCCCTTGAGCAGGGCCGGCAGCGACCACCAGTAGATGGGGTAGACCATGACCACGGTGTCGGCCCGCTCGATGCGCGCCTGTTCGGCCAGCACATCGGCCGGCGGCTTGCCCAGGCGTCGATGCACGGCGTGATCGGCCAGGCTGAAGCGTGGGTCGAAGCCTTCGCTGGCCAGGTCGGCGAACTCGCTGGTATGGCCGGCCGCGCGCAGGCCTTCGGCGACCTGCTGGGCGAGGGCGTGGGTGAGGGAGTCGGGGTCGTGGTGACCGATGACGATCAGGGCATGCATGGTGGAATCTCCAGAATCAGGATGCAGGGACACCGGGAGCGTTATATACTCGAGGTAAGTTACGCTTAGTAAGTTGCTTTTGGTAGGTAAGCGATGTCGAGCGAGGAAAAGACCGCGCCGCGCAAACGCCTGTCCCGCGAGGAGCGCCGGCGCCAGTTGCTGGATGTGGCCTGGCGGCTGGTACGCGAGGAGGGCACCGATGCCTTGAGTCTGGGGTATCTGGCCGAGCAGGCCGGGGTGACCAAGCCGGTGGTGTACGACCATTTCGAGACCCGCAACGGCTTGTTGCTGGCGCTTTACCAGGAATACGACGCCCGCCAGACCGCCATGCTCGACAAGGCCCTGGTCGGCTGCCCGGCCGGCCTGGCGGAGCGGGCCTGGGTGATTGCCGAGGCCTATGTGGACTGTGTGGCGACCCAGGGCCGGGAGATCCCCGGGGTCAGCGCCGCGCTGGCCGGCTCGCCGGAGCTGGAGGCGCTCAAGCGTGGTTATGACGGGCCGTTCATGGACAAGTGCCGCGAAGCGCTGCTGCCGTTCGCGCCGGGTGGCGATATCGGCGTGGCCGGGCTATGGGTGCTGGTGGGGGCGGCGGATGCGTTGTCCCTGGCGGCGGCGGCCGGGGAGCTGACGGCAGAAGTGGCCAAGCGCGAGCTGCAGGCGACCATTGTGGCGATGGTTTTGCGCCAGTAGGCGATCATCCTGCAAGTGATTTTTGTAGTGGATCGCGTGACCTGCGTGGGAGCGGGCTTGCCCCGCGATGGGGGGGCATGGCACCGGCTGCGCCGGTGATCGCGGGGCAAGCCCGCTCCCACGCATCCTGCTCTTGCAGTCTGCTACGACGGCCCCGGTCAGGCCGGCAGGCTCTGGTACGGCTGCTCTTCCCCCGGACTGCGGGCGAACTGGCGCTTGTACTCGCGGCTGAACTGCGAAGTGCTCTGATAGCCGACCCGATGCGCCACCTGGGCCACGCCCAGCCCTTCGCCGATCAGCATCTGCTGCGCCTTGAGCAGGCGCAGGCGCTTGAGGTACTGCATCGGCGCCAGGTCGGTGCAGCGCTTGAAGTGTTCGTGGAAGGTCGACACGCTCATGTTCGCCCGGCTGGCCAGCTCTTCCACCCCCAGCGGTTCGGCGTAGTGCTCGCGCAGGTAGGCCAGGGCCGCGCCGATCCGGGCGAAATGCCCCTGTTGCTCGACCAGCGCCCGCAGCACGCCGGCCTGTGGCCCGCGCAAGGCGGTATAGAGCACCTCGCGCACCCGCGCCGGCCCCAGCACCTTGGCGTCCAGCGGGTCCTGCAGGCACTGCAGCAGGCGTTCGACGCTGTCGCGCATGGCCGTGTCCAGCACCGCCGAAGTCATCGACTGTGGCGTCTGTGCCTGCACCGCGGCATCCGGCGCCAGGTCCATGCTTTGCACCAGCTCGCCGAGCAGGGCGCGGTCGATGTCCACCGCCACGCCCAGCAGCGGCGCCTGGGGCGTGGCGAAGGTCTCGCACATGAACGGCACCGACAGCGCCTGCACCAGGTAATGCCCGGCACCGTACTCCAACGTGCGTGGTCCCAGGCGCGCCAGTTTGCTGCCCTGGGCGAGGATGATCAGGCTGGGTTCGTAGATCTGCGGGGTGCTGGCCACGTAGTGGTCCCAGGTCAGGACCTGGACTTGGGGCAGCGCGGTGGGCACGAACCCCGGGCCTGTGGCGAGGGCGCGAATCAGTGAGCAGAGCGTGGCATTGGCATCCACATGGTGAGTCAGGTGCATGGTGAACCCGGGCAGAGAATCGGACACTGGCATCTTCGCAGATTCGCGGGGTCATGCCAGAGGTTGGTAGCAAGGTCCGGAGAATCAGGCATGCATACTGGAGAATCGGCGGTGGGCGAGGCTGGTCCCGGCGCGCAGAATGCGTCGCCTGAATCGTTTCACTTGCACGAGGTGCCCCATGTACACCGCCATCGGTTACGCCGCCCAATCCCCCGCCAGCCCCCTGGCCCCCATGACCTTCCAGCGCCGCAGCCCGCGGCCCGACGATGTGGTCATCGAGATCCTCTACTGTGGCGTGTGCCATTCCGATATCCACCAGGCCCGCAATGAATGGGGCATCGCCGTCTACCCGCTGATGCCGGGCCACGAGATCGTCGGCCGGGTCAGCGCGGTGGGCGCGCAGGTCAGCCGTTACCAGGTCGGTGATCTGGTCGGCGTCGGCTGCATGGTTGATTCCTGCCGCCAGTGCGAGGCCTGTCGCCAGGACGTCGAACAGTACTGCCTGGAAGGCCCGACCATGACCTACGCCACCCCCGACCGGGTCGACGGCGGCAACACGATGGGCGGCTACTCCAGCAGCATCGTGGTCAGTGAGCATTTCGTCCTGCGCATTCCCGAGGGCATGGACCTGGCCAGCGCGGCGCCGATCCTGTGCGCCGGCATCACCACCTATTCGCCCCTCAAGCACCACGGCGTGGGCCCCGGGCACAAGGTGGGCGTGCTGGGCATGGGTGGCCTGGGCCATATGGGCATCAAGCTGGCCAAGGCCCTGGGCGCGCAAGTGACCCTGTTCACCCGTTCCGCGGCCAAGGCCGAGGAAGCCCGTCGCCAGGGCGCCGACCATGTGATCGTCTCCACCGATGCCGAACAGATGCGCAGTGCGGCGGGCCGCTTCGATTTCCTGCTCGATACCATCCCGGTGCAGCACGACCTCAACCCCTACCTGCAAACCCTGAAGTTTGGCGGCGTGCACATCCTGGTCGGGCTGATCGAACCGGTTGATCCACCGGTACATGCGGCCAACCTGGTGATGCAGCGCCGGGTGCTGGCAGGCTCGCTGATCGGCGGTATCGCCGAAACCCAGGAGGTGCTCGACTTCTGCGCCGAGCACGGGATCAGCTGCGATATCGAAAGGCTCGACATCCGTAACATCAACCAGGCCTACGAGCGGATGATCGCCGGCGACGTGAAGTACCGCTTCGTCATCGACATGGCCACGCTCAAGGCCTGACCAGGCGAGCTGGGCTTGTCCTGTGAAGCGTCACGCTACCTGAGCGGTGCCGCATAGCCCTGGCGCAGGTCCACGGCCCAGCCGTCGAGCACGGCCTTGACGTTGTCGGCGGTCATCACCTGGCGGTCGTTGTCCAGCGGTACGCCGGTACCCGTGAGCATCGCCTCGCCGACCACCTTGCCGCTTGCGCCCGCCTCGAACGACAGCTCGCTGGCAATCGCGCTGTCCCGGTCGCGCATGCCCGTGGCGCTGCTCACCCCGGCCGCGACCAGGGTGATCGGCAGCCACTCGTAGAAGCGCAGGCCCTGGGTGTCGGCGCTGATGCGGGTGATGGCCGGCCTGACCACCAGGGTGTTGGGGCCGGGCCGGTCGACCACCGTCATCACCTTGCCCAGTTCGTTGCGCAGTACCGCATCGTAGTAGTGGGTGATGCTGGCGAGGGTGGCCTGGGGGATGCGCGTGCTCGGCTCGGGAGCCGGGTAGAACCGGCTGGGTGCCAGGTAGACCTCGATGTAACGGCCCTTTGGCCATTTCGGGTCGGCCCAGCTGAGCACCGTTGCGCCCGAAGGCGCCTGGTGCGGGGTGAGTAATCCGTAATCCTTGAGGTAGCCGGTCGGTGCCGGCTTGTTGCTGCCGCACGCGGACAGGCCCAGGGTGGACGTCAGCACCAGCGCCATGAGGTGACGCCGGCTCATGGATGGCGCTCCTCCGGGATTGCCGCCTGCCAGGCCTGGGTGCCGACTTCCTGCGAGGAGTGGATGCGCAGTTGCCCGTGGGCCATCAACCAGTGGACCAGGTCGCGAATTGGCACGGTGTGGCTGTACTCGACCCATTCGCCGCTGGCGGGGTCGTAATGCTCGAAGTACCGGCGCAGGGTGATGTAGCCCTGGTTGTCCGCCAGCTCCAGGCTCTCCTGCTGCACGATCAGGGATCCGGTGTGCCCGCGGGTGGTGTTGCGCTGGCTGAGGATCAGGGGCATCGAACCTTCGTGCCCATCGGTGCTGTTGCGGCTGTCGGCTATTGTCATGGGAAGCCCTCGGTGATGGAAGGCTGGCAGGGTGAAGGGTTATCGTTGCCAGGTGATGTCCGCTTTGTGTCGTGCATGACGAAATGTTGCGCGATTGAAATAAATGACCCGCGTGGCGCAATGGTTTTAGATACGCCTTTTTTCCCGGATCGGTATCACCGTGAGCAGACTGTTGATCGTCGATGACGACGTCGAAATCCTCGCCTTGCTGAAGCAGTTCTTCGTCCAGCACGGCTACGAGGTGGACCTGGCCGCCGAGGGGCAGGCGATGTGGGCCGCCATCGCCCGGCAGCGCCCGGATGCGATCATCCTCGACCTGATGCTGCCCGGCGAAAGTGGCCTGGGCCTGTGTCAGAAGCTGCGTGCGCAGCTTGGCGTGCCGGTCATCATGCTCACCGCCATGGCCGAGCTGAGCGACCGCATCATCGGCCTGGAACTGGGCGCCGACGATTACCTGACCAAGCCGTTCGATCCACGTGAACTGCTGGCCCGCCTGCGCGCCGTGCAGCGCCGGGTTGGTGAACAGCCACCGCGGGGCGAGGCGGCGCGACCGGTGATCGGTTTCGCCGGTTGGCAGCTGGACATCACTTGCCGCGAGCTGCGCTCGCCCGAGCGGGTGATGGTGCCGCTGTCCGGCGCCGAGTTCGACCTGCTGGTGGTGTTTCTCGAGCACCCGCAGCGCATCCTCACCCGCGAGCAGTTGATCGACCTGACCCGTGGCCACGGCCATGACGCCTTCGACCGCAGCATCGACGTGCAGGTCAGCCGTCTGCGGCGCAAGATCGAGCCCGACAGCAAGCGCCCGGACCTGATTCGCACCGTGCGCAATGGCGGCTACCTGTTCAGCGCCACGGTGACCCGCTCGTGATCCGTCGCCTGCTGGGTCGCGACACTCTGCGCAAGCGCATCGCCCTGACCATTTTCACCGCATTGCTTGCCTCGCTGGCGTTCAATGCCCTGTTCGTCCAGGTTGCCGGCAGCTGGGCACGCCCGCCCATCGAACGCACCGGCCTGCTCGAGCAGATAGCCGTGACCACCCGGGTGATCGAGACCGCGCCGGCGACGCTGCGCGGGCAACTGGCCGAGGCGGCGAGCACGCCAACGCTGCGGGTGACCTGGAGTACCCGGCGTGACGACTTTGGCCTGCCTGGCCCGGGCACCATGCTCAATTCCGGGCAGGTGCCGGCGATGGCCCAGTTGCTGGGGCCCTCGCGGCCGATCGAAGTGTACAACCCGGATGACTGGCCCATGGGCAGCGCCGAGGCGCACTACGTGGCGCTGGTCGCGCTGGCTGATGACAGCTGGCTGCTGTTCGTGCCGCCGGAGCGCAGCTGGGGCATGAGCGCGACGGCGCGCCTGGCGGTGGTCATCGGTCTGGGGCTGGTGGCGACGTTGCTGGTGGCCTGGCTCGCCACCCGCCAGCTGGCCGCGCCGCTGCAACGCTTCGCCAGTGCGGCGCGGCGTTTCGGCGGTGACCTGCAGGCGCCGCCCATCGCCAGCGAGGGCCCCGAGGAAATCCGCCAGGCAATCATCGCCTTCAACACCATGCAGGCGCAGATCCAGCACTTCCTCCGCGAGCGCACCCACATGCTCGCGGCCATCTCCCACGACCTGCGCGCGCCGTTGACGCGCATGCGCCTGCGCAGCGAGTTCATGGAGGACCTGGACCACCAGCGCAAGCTGATCCGCGACGTCGACGAGATGCAGACGATGATCAACGAGGCCCTGGCGTTTTTCCGCGAGGGCACGCAACTGGAGCAGCGCACGGCCTATGATTTGTCGGAGCTGTTGCAGACCCTGGTTGACGACTACCGCGACCAGCACCTTGACATCGCCTTCAAGGGCCCGGCGCACCTGGTGCATGACGGCCGCCCGCTGGCGACCAAGCGGGTGGTCGTCAACCTGGTGGAAAACGCCATGAAGTATGCCCGCGATCCGCAGATAACGCTGCGCCGCGCCGCTCACCTGATCGTCATCGAGGTTCGCGACAGCGGGCCAGGTATTCCCGAGGAGGCCCTGCAGCAGGTGTTCGAGCCGTTCTACCGGCTGGAGGGCTCGCGCAACCGCGATACCGGCGGCGTCGGCCTCGGCCTTTCGGCCGCCCGTGCCAGCGTGCGCGAGCAGGGCGGCGAGCTGACCCTGCGCAATCGCGTTGGCGGTGGGCTGGTGGCGCGGATCGAACTGCCCGATGGCGGCTGAGCGGGTCAGTACACCCAGACCTCGACCCGGCGGTTGCGCAGGCGCCCCTGCTCCAGGTCGTTGCCGGCCACCGGCAGTTCGTCGCCCATGCCCACCACGTCCCTGACCTGCACCCCGGCGCGGGCCAGCTCGCGGCGCACCGCCATGGCCCGCAGGCGCGACAGCAGCGCGGCGCGGCCCGGTGTCTCCTTGGGATCGCCGAAGCCCACCAGCACCACCTTGCCCTGTAGCTTGCCGGCCTGGCGCAGGTAGTCGCCGACCCGCTGCACATCGCGCAGGGCCTTGTTGTCGAGGCCGGCGCTGCCTTCCTGGAAGCGGAAGTTCACGCTCAGGCGCTGGGCCTCGCCGGCCAGTGTCCGATAGCGTGGCGGCATGTCGCCCTGGGCCGCGATCTGCTGTGGCTTGATCTGCTGGGAAACGAAACCCTGCTCGGCGACGATGGCCTGGCCGGCGGGACTTTGGGCAAACTCGGCGAGCGCCTTGGCCAGCGGCGTGGGGTGGGCGGGGAGGTAGAAGAACAGGCGACGCGACAGCGGGTAGTCCTCGCTGGCCACCAGGGCACGGCTGGGTGGCAGCGCCGGTGCATCGCCCTCGGCCACGGCCAGTGCCTTGGCCCGGTGGACCGTGGCCAGGCCGCTGAAGCCGATGGCCTGGCGGTCGGCCATGACCTGGGCGGCCAGTTCGTCGGCGGACTCGAAGCGCCGCGCCTGGGTGGTCAGTGCCGCTTGCTGAGGGGCAAGTACCAGGGCCTTGAAGGTTTCGAAGGTGCCGGAGCGATCATCGCGGGCATACAGGTGGATCGCCCCGCCGGGCACGCCCAGCTGTTCCCAGCGCTGCAGCTGGCCGGAGAACACCTGGGCCAGTTGCTCGGTGCTCAGTTGCGTGAGCGGGTTGTTCGGGTGGACGATCACCGCCACGCCATCCAGGCCGATCACCTGTTCCGAGCCCGCGCTGCGCAGGTTGCCCAGGGCCTGCAACTGTTGCGCCTCGCTGTCGCTGATCGGCCGCGAGGCCGCGGCCAGGTCGGCCTCGCCCCGGGCCAGCGCGGCAAAGCCGGTGCTGGTGCCGTGGGCGGCAATGTCGATGCGCACGGGCTGGCCGTCCGGATCGCGGGCGTGGACCTCGGTCTCGTTGGCCGTGGCGCCGGGCCGGTGCTCGATGGCGCTTGCGCCCTGAGCCTGCAGCAGCCCCTGCACCAGGGCCGGGCCAAGGGCCGCGCCGATGGTGTTGGAGCCCTGGATACGCAGTTGCGCGGGCCCGGCGCAAGCCAGGCCCGGGAGCAGGCACAGCAGAAGGAGAAGCAGGCGAGGCATGCCGAAGACCCGTGGCACAGAGTTGCGCCGCAGATTACGACAGTTGCTTGACCGAAAGATGACAGTGTCCCGTAAGAGATCGCCCAGCCTATCTGGCTGGGCCGGCGGGCAGAGAACCTGTGGGAGCGGGTTTACCCGCGAAGCCGACACCGTGGTGGATGGCACGGGCTTCGCCCGTGTTCGCGGGCAAGCCCGCTCCCACAGGGATCGCGCCAGATTCTAAAAGTTAGCAAGACAGTTGCTCCCACAGGGACACCATTTCATGTGCGACAGCCCAGCCCGAGGGGCTGGGCGATCTCATGCAGGATATGTGTGAGCAACCCGGCTCAGCGCCCCTCCGGCACGATGATCCCGGCCGGCGCCTCGGCCGCCCGGCGGCGGGCCACGCAGTAATACAGCACGCTCGGCACCACCAGGCCGATCAGCCACGACACGTCCACGCCGCCCAGGTGCGCGACCATGGGCCCGGTGTACAGCTTGGTGTCGATGAACGGCATCTGCACCAGCACGCCGAAGGTGTACACGCCGATGCCCGGCCAGTTCCAGCGCCCGTAACGGCCGTCAGGGTCGGCCAGTGCCGGGATGTCGTAGCGTTCCTTGGTGATGAAGTAGTAGTCCACCAGGTTCACCGCGCTCCACGGCACGAAGAAGGTCAGCAGGAACAGGATGAACGACTTGAACGCGCTGAGGAACGAATGCTGGCCGAGCAGGGCGACCAGGGTCGCGGCGCCGACGATGCCGAGCACGAACACCAGTCGCTGTACCCGACTGATCTGCAGGTGACCCCGGAAACCACTGATGATCGTGGCGATGCACATGAAGCTGCCGTAGCTGTTGAGGGTGGAGATGGTCACCTTGCCGAAGGCGATGCAGAAGTACAGCAGCGCCGCCGTGGTGCCGGCGCCGCCCAGGCCGACGATGTAGGCTACTTCGCGCCCGGAGAACTGGCCGCCGGCGATGGCCGCGGCGAACACGCCGAGGATCATCGAGGCCTGGGCGCCGATCACCGAGCCCAGGCCGGCGGCGAGGAAGGTCTTGAGCGGCGAGGTATGGCTGGGCAGGTAGCGCGAGTAGTCGGCCACGTACGGGCCGAAGGCGATCTGCCAGGACGCCGCCAGCGACACCGCCAGCAGGAAGCTGGCCCAGCTGAAGTGGCGGTTGTCGAGCAGCTGGCCGATGTCGGCGAGCATCAGGATGCGGCTGAACAGGTAGACGAAGGCGATGATCCCCAGCACGCTGGCCACCCGACCGATCCAGTGAATCACCCGGTAGCCGGCCAGGGTCGCCAGCACGATCACCCCGGCGAAGATCAGAATGCCGGCGCTGTCGCTGATGCTCAGCAACTGGCCGATGGCCTGGCCGGACAGCACCGTGCCGGTGGCGGTGAAGCCCAGGTACATCAGGCACACCAGGGCCATGGGGATGGCCGCGCCGTACACGCCGAACTGCACCCGGCTGGAGATCATCTGCGGCAGCCCCAGGCGCGGCCCCTGGGCGGCGTGCAGGGCCATCACCGCGCCGCCGACCAGTTGCCCGAGAAGCAGGCCGATCAACGACCAGAACACATCGCCGCCCAGCACCACGGCCAGGGCGCCGGTGACGATCGCGGTGATCTGCAGGTTGGCTCCCAGCCACAGGGTGAATTGGCTGTAGACGCGTCCATGGCGTTCAGACTCGGGAATGTAGTCGATCGAGCGGCGCTCGATCACGGGTTTGCTGGACATCGGGGAGGGCTCCGCTTCGTTGTTTTTGTGAAAGGCGGCGGCTATCGGCGGGACGCAGGGCGGATGGCCGAAGCCCGATATGAGCATGTATATACAAGTCTGGTCAAGTGAAGCTTGCGCAGGGTTTTCATGAGTGTTCCGCAGCCATCACAGCCGACTGTTGCGCAAGGCTGGCGCGCAACTGTGCTGGTCCGAGGCGGCGCGATGCCCTTATGCTGTAACCAAATATGTATATAACAAGCCTGAAGAAGGAATGCGTGCCATGCCACTCAAGGACCTGCTGATCGCCCTGGTGGTGATCATCGCCTGGGGCGTCAATTTTGTGGTCATCAAGGTCGGCCTCGACGGCCTGCCGCCGATGCTGCTGGGGGCATTGCGCTTTCTGCTGGTGGCCTTCCCGGCGGTGTTCCTGATCAAGCGCCCGAACCTGCCCTGGCGCTGGCTGATCGCCTACGGCGCGACCATCTCCCTGGGCCAGTTCGCCTTTCTGTTCCAGGCCATGGCCAGTGGCATGCCGCCGGGGCTGGCTTCGCTGGTGCTGCAGTCCCAGGCGTTCTTCACCCTGGGCTTTGCCGCGCTGTTCCTCGGCGAGCGGCTGCGCCTGGCCAGCGTGCTGGGCCTGCTGGTGGCCGCCGGCGGCCTGGCGGTGATCGGCAGCGAGGACAACGGCCACGTGCCGTTGCTCGCACTGGTGCTGACCCTGTGCGGCGGCGCCATGTGGGGCATGGGCAACATCATCACCCGGCGCTTCGGCAAGGTCGACCTGGTCGCCCTGGTGATCTGGGGCGGGCTGATCCCGCCGCTGCCGTTCCTGGCGCTGTCCTGGTGGCTGGAAGGGCCCGAGCGCATCGGCCATGCCCTGGCCAACATCGGCTGGAGCTCGGTGCTGGCCCTGGCCTACCTGGCCTTCGTCGCCACCATGGTCGGCTACAGCCTGTGGAGCACCCTGTTGTCGCGCCACCCGGCGGGCAAGGTGGCGCCGTTCTCGCTGCTGGTGCCGGTGGTCGGCCTGAGCTCCTCGGCCGTGTTGCTGGGCGAGCGCCTGAGCGAGGCCCAGGGCTGGGGCGCGCTGCTGGTGATGCTCGGGCTGCTGATCAATGTGTTCGGGCCGCGCCTGGGGCTGCGTCTGCGCGCGGCTACCGCGCGCTGAAGGCCGATGCCCGCCGCGTCACACCAGCAAGGCCGACCACGCCGACACCAGCAGCAGGCCGGCGAGGCCCTGATTGAACACCCGCAGCGCCTGGGGCGAACGTAACCAGCGGGCGCTGCCGATGCCCATCAGCGCCCACGCGGTCATGCTCGGCAGGGCGATCAGCAGGAACACCAGGCTCAACCACCACATCGGCAGTGCCGGGCCGGCGAACAGGCCGACCATTGCCACCGCCGTCACCCACACCTTGGGGTTGACCACCTGCAGGGTCGCCGCGCTCAGCGGGTCCAGGCCGCTATCGCTGCCCGCCTGCAGCGGCGCACCGGCGCTGCGCAGCATCTTCCAGGCCAGCCAGCTGAGCCACAGGGCGCCCACCCAACTCATGGCCTGCTGCGCCAGCGGGTAGCGCAGCAGCACCTCGCCCAGCCCCAGGCCCACCAGCAGCACCACTGCCGCCGCCGCGCAGCAGGCCGTCACGATCGGCGCCAGGCTGGCGCGCAGGCCGCGCCTGGCTCCGTGGGCGAGAATCAGCAGGTTGGTCGGCCCGGGGCTGATGCTGGCGGCCAGGGCGAACAGGATGAAGGGCAACAGCGTGTGTGACATGGTCAAGGCTCCGAGTGATCGAAGCGCCATGGTCGCGGCGAGCGCCGGTTCAGTCTGGAAGGTTTGAGCAGCGCTTGCGGTAATCCGCCGGGGTCAGTCGGTAGGCGCGGCGGAACCAGCGGCCCAAGTGGCTCTGGTCGGCAAAGCCCAGGGAGGTGGCGACGCTGGCCGGCGTTTCACCCAGGGCCAGCCGCCGCCGTGCACGGGCCAGGCGCAGCTGGATCAGGTAGGCATGCGGCGCCAGGCCGAAAGCCGCCTTGAACGCCCGGGTCAGGCGGAAGCGGTCGACGCCGCACACCTGCGCCAGCTCGACCAGGCCGATGTCCTGGTCCAGGTGTGCGTGCAGGTAATCGCGGGCGACCTGGGCGCACAACGGCAAGCGTGGATCGGGGTCCAGGCGCTTGCGCCAGTGCAGGTGGCCGGTGAGGCAGGCCAGCAGGTCGTCCAGGGCGGTCTGGCGGACGATGCGCAGGTCGTTGTAATGCACCGTCTCGAAGGCCCGGGCGGTGGCCCCGGCCAGGCGCGGATCCTGGTGCAGCAGGGTGCCGAAGCTGGGCAAGGCGCCCGAGGGCGCGTGTTCGAACAGGGCGCGCAGCTCGGTTTCCAGCCAGTTGGCATCCAGGTACAGGGTCGAGTAGGTGAAACCCTCAACGGTGGGTGCATGGCCGTCGTGCAGGTCGCCCGGCTCGAGCACGAACACCTGGCCGGGGGTGCTGTTGTGGCGTGCGCGGCGGCAGTTGAATTGCTGCACGCCCTGTTCGGTCACCCCGACCAGGAAGCTGTCGTGCCAGTGCGGGTCGTAGGCATGGCCGGTGAAATGGGCGCGGACCGACTCGATGCCGGTGTCGGCGTCCTGTCTGAGGTCGATCCAGTTGCTCATGGGCGCGGGCCGTGTGGGTGTCGGTAGACGACCTTAACGCAGAAACGGCCCGGGCGTTTAGAACGATTGTGCAGCCGTCAGCGCTGGGCGAATGCCAGGTTGATGCCGAGCCCGGCGAACGAGGCGGCGAAGCTGCGCCGTAGCCAGGCCTGTACCTGGGGCGAGTCGATCACGGCGCGGCGGAACAGGTGGGCGAGCAGGCCGTAGATCACGAAGACGACAAAGGTCATGGCCATGAACACCGCACTCAGGCCGAGCATCTGCACGGTCGCGGAACCGGCCTGGGGGCTGATGAACTGCGGCAGGAAGGCGAGGAAGAACAGCGTCAGCTTGGGGTTGAGGATGTTCAGCAGGCAGGCCTTGAGCACCAGTTGGCCGGCCCTGGCTGGGGCGGCCTGGGTGTCCACGGCGAAGGCCGCGCGGTCGCGCCAGGTGGCGTAGGCCAGGTACAGCAGGTAGGCGACGCCGGCGAACTTCAGGCCCTGGAAGGCCAGGGCGCTGGTGTGCAGCAAGGCCGAAAGGCCCAGCACCGAGGCCAGCAGGTGCGGGACGATACCCAGGGTGCAGCCGGTGGCGGTCCACAGGCAGGCGCGGCGCCCGGCCACCAGGGCGCTGGAGACGGTGAGGATGACCCCGCTGCCGGGAATCAGCACGATGATCAGCGCGGTAACGAGAAACTCCAGGCTCGGCATGAATGACAGCTCCTTGCAGTTGGGGGTGGATGCACTATACGCCCGGCGACAGCGGCTGCAACATGCCCTCCGGGCGCAGCGTGGCGAAGCGCTCGCGCAGCCACAGGTGCAGCTGGGCCACCGCCGGGGTGAGCTGCTTGCGGTGCGGGCATACCAGGGTCACCGGGGTCAGCTCGCCGGGGTGTTCGGGCAGCAGGACCTCCAGCTCGCCGGCGGCAACATTGGCGCTGACATCCAGCCACGACTTGTAGACGATGCCTTCGCCTTCCAGCGCCCAGCGCCGCACCACGTCGGCGTCGTCGCTGAACAGCGGCCCGCGCACCTGCACGGTGCGGTTGCCCAGCCGCCATTTGTCGTAGACCCGGCTCTGTTGCAGGTACAGCAGGCAGTCGTGCTGCTGCAGGTCGTCGGGGCTGTCCGGCCGGCCATGGCGGGCCAGGTAGTCGGGCGAGGCCACCAGCACCCGACGGTTCCACGGTGCCAGGGGCAGGGCAATGTAGTTGGCGTCCTCGTTCTGGCCGTAGCGGATAGCGACATCCACCGGGTCGCGGTAGAGGTCGGCCAGTTGGTCGGAGAGAAAGAAGCGCAGGCCGAGCCCCGGATGCTCGCGACGAAACGCGCTGAGCCAGGGCCGCAGCAGGTTGCGCCCCATGTCTGATGGTGCCGCCACCTGCAGCACGCCGCGCAGGCAACTGTGGCTGCCGTGCAGGTCCTCGCGGCCCTGGCGCAGGGCATCGAGCACGCGCTGGGCGGTGGGCAGGTACAGCTCGCCCTCGGCGGTCAGGCGCAGGCTGCGGGTGGTGCGGGCGAACAGGCGCACATCCAGTTCGCGTTCCAGGCGCTTGATCGCAGCCGCCACCTGGCCGGGCAGCAGGTCGGCCTCGTGGGCCGCAGCGGTAAAGCTGCCCAGGGCGCTGGCACGGGCGAACAGTTCGAGATCGTTGATGCGCAGCATTTTCACTCCAGGGATGAAAGTGTTGCTGCATTGTGCTGGTTTTTCTTTGCCGCCGGGAAGATAAGATGCGGCTCATTCACGATCCCTTTGAGGAATTGCCGTAGATGGATACCGTTGCCCTCGCCAAACGCCGTTACACCACCAAAGCCTACGACGCCAGCCGCAGGATTCCCCAGGCCACCATCGATGCGTTGCTCGAGCAGCTGCGCCACAGCCCGTCCTCGGTCAACTCGCAGCCCTGGCACTTCGTCGTGGCCGACAGCGCCGAAGGCAAGGCGCGCCTGGCCAAGGCCACCGATGAGCGTTTCGCCTACAACAGCCCGAAGCTGCGCGACGCCTCCCATGTGATCGTGTTCGCCGCCCGCACCAACATGACCGAAGCCCACCTGCAGGCGGTGCTGGCGCAGGAGGCCGCCGACGGGCGCTTCCGTACCGAACAGGCCCGTGACGGCCAGGACCAGACCCGCCGCGGCTACGTCGACCTGCACCGCCATGACTTCAAGGACCTGCAGCACTGGATGGAGAAGCAGGTCTACCTGGCCCTGGGCACCGCACTGCTGGGCGCCGCCGCCCATGGCCTGGACGCCACGCCGATCGAAGGCTTCGACGCCAAGGCCCTGGACGCCGAACTGGGCCTGCGCGAGCAGGGCTTCACCAGCGTGGTGCTGCTGAGCCTGGGCTATCGCAGCGAGGAGGATTTCAATGCCGGGCTGAGCAAGTCGCGGTTGGCGGCGGCGGAGGTGTTTACTTTTCTGTGATTGACGGTAGGTAGTCCCGCTTAACTGGGGCAGCGTTGCAGCCAGTAATGCTGACGGTGAGCGGGCTTCTTCGATGCGACTCGACTAGCCAGCTCGGATCACCTTCTATCATGACGCCGCCAAGGCTCCTCGTGTCTCCCTGGCGTGGCACCAGTCTCGATGATCGACGAAGACGACAGGCTTCATGGCAACTCAGCCAGTGGAGCGGTTTGTGGAGCCGTTCGCGATTCGCGGTCTATCGCTTCTGGCCACTTGACCTCTGCTCCCAGACGCTTGGCGAACTGATACCAGAGCAGAAGGTTGTGATCTTCATTGTGTGGGGCAGGTGAAACAGCATCGAGACCATGTTGCATGTAAGTGCAGATGTAGGCCCAGATGGACTCTTCCCCGTACGTATTACTCAAAGAGAACCGGTCGATGACCTTGTTGGTGCCCGGTTCGACGACGGACAACATGATCCCTGTCTTCACGAGGTGCGAGCCTTGGTGGGTGACAGCCTGTTTTCTCCAACGTTCGGCGCGTAAATCCTTCCAGTCGTAGCTGACGATTTTTATTGGCCATGGGATGAAAGGGTTCCACCAACAGAAAGTAAAGTTGTAAGCGTAGATTTTTTGACGGGCCCGGTTGAATCGTATGGGTTCGTCGCGGGGGGCGGAGCGGATTGGGCGAGCAAATGAGGTTGTCTGCCAGGTTGCGAATAATAGTGCTGCAAATCCAATAGGTAAGAAGTTGTAAGCGCTGTCCTGGATGCTGTCTGTTATTATTGTTATAGCTATAAATATTGAAAGTATGCTGGGCGGCAGGCATAGAAATAGCAGTCCCCCTGTGTTGACCGAGTTTCGAGGTATTTCTAGATAGATGTTGTCTTGATAGTTGGAGATTATTAGGTTGGGAGAAGGCTCGATTCTACGGGGCGACCCCGGAGGATTGAAGTCTTCTTTCCAGCCAGAGCACGGAGGAACTAGGGCAGGCCTATTTTTCATGGTTGTCTCGTTATGTCCAATTGTGCTTTTTTGTAGTGTTGACTAAGGTTTTGGCGCTATTTTGTCGGACCAGTAACTAATATTCAGATAAAGGCATGTTTCATGACAACGCCACCTTTACAGGTGGAGTGGCCTGCGGGGCGGTTCGAGATTCGTGGTCTATCTTCTTAGGCCACTTAACCTCTGGCGCCAGACGCATGGCGAACTGGCACCAGAGGAGATCGTTGTGATCTCTGTTGAGAGGGGCGGGTGGAACAGCGGAGAGGCCATGTTGCATGTAAGTGCATATATAGGCCCAAACTGACTCTTCATCAACCAGGTTGGTTAAAGGGAATCGGTCGATGACTTTGTTTGTGCCCGACTCCACGATTGACAGCATGATCCCGACCTTTACGACGTGCGAACCCTGATGCGTGACGCCCTGCTTTTTCCAGCGCTCAGCGCGTACATCTTTCCAATCGTAGCTGACTGTTTTTACTGGCCATGGAATGAAAGGGTTCCACCAGCAGTAAGAAAAATTGTAAGCGTAGATTCTTTGTCGGGCGCGGTTAAATCGTATCGGTTCATCACGTGGAGTGAGGCGAAGTAGGCGTAGAAATAGAGTTGTTTGCCAGATTGCAATCAATAGTATGATTAGCCCGATGAGAAAAAATGTGTAATTTCTATCGGTCAGGCTTTCCAGTAGTATGTCTGGGAGTAGTATTAACGCAGGGAGGCTTGTTGGGATGCATATGAATAGCAATCCTCGCATGTTTAGGGAGTGTCGGGAAGTTTCTAAATAAGTGTCTTCCTGGTGGTTTGCATTTACTAATCCGGGGTTAGGCTTGACCTTGGGAAGGTCGTTTGGACGATTGAAGTCCTCTTTCCAGCCTGGGCATGGAGGAATTAGGGCGGGTCGTTTCATTTTTATCTCCTTGTATCTAGTTTGTCTTGTTTTTTTACTAGTCTCGCTAGGTTTGTGCTGTCGTTCTTGTCAGGCCAATAGCTGACTGTTAACTCAAAAGCGTCGATGGTTTTTGAGTTCGCAGTTGATGTGCTTCCTTCTATTCTTAGGGTCTTTCCTTGTTGAGAACTATCCTCTGGGTTGCCAGTGTTCTCATATGACTCGGTTTT
This sequence comes from Pseudomonas sp. TE31087, assembly GCF_057284075.1. NCBI lineage: Bacteria > Pseudomonadati > Pseudomonadota > Gammaproteobacteria > Pseudomonadales > Pseudomonadaceae > Pseudomonas > Pseudomonas sp. TE31087. The sequence continues at coordinate 1,991,460 of NZ_JBXVNN010000001.1, read as the reverse complement.
TTCCTTATCGCTGTCTCCTGAGTACACGGTCGGTACTGTGTTTCTACCCGGTGAATAAACTATCAGCTTCCATTCGTATCTTGCCTGTCCGTGAACAAAGTTAGGAATGGTGATTGTGTAGTTCAGGCGTGTTTCGAGTGGGACCGAGAAGCTGTCCCTGAGCGTAACGAACGGCTCTATCGTTTTCGGAGGGTGTGTTTCTTTGAATGTTATGTCTATTGAGGCATGCGCAGTGATGCCTAATAAGGCTGCGTTGAGAGCACCTATAGCGTTGTCGTTGTCTTCTGCTACTTGCCATTCACGATGTGACACCGGCAGCCCCCACCTGGACTGGCGTGCCCAGATTTCCAGTGGGGACGATTCGTTTTTTTTAGCGATTGTTGCAAACGTGTAGGCCGTTAGTGAAAGTGCTAGTGCTATTCCTACAGGCCCTAGGAAACCAGATCCGAATATAAGCGTGCTTACTCCTGCTCCTGCTGATAGGAGTGAAATAAATCCAGCTGCGGTATAGAAATTCTTCGATGGTTTGTCTTTCTGGGAAGCTGTTCGTTGAGCGGCTAATAAATAATTAGCCCCATCTGCAATACCGGCCACGGCAGCAATGGCACCACCGTACTTCACCAGTTGCGTCCCCTGCATCAATGTCGAACCCGCCGTCACGGCGGCCCGGGCAGGCCGCAATATCTCGATCGCTTTCCCTGTCGCTTCAATACTCAACCCCAAAACCCCAATGGACGACGACCACACCGCTGCCAGCGCTTCGGCCTCCGCATTGCCTGGGGTCGCGTTCAGCGCGTCATGATTCCTGCGCAGGCTGTCCTGCTGGAACCACAACCCACCCAGGCTCAACATCAAGTCCGCGCGGCCCGGCCCCAGGCCAGACAAGCCACTGCGCAGATTGCCCATGGCTTCACGGGCCAGGGCGCGGGTCTGCTCCGCGCTCAGGCTGAGCAGGCGCAGGCTGTGGGCGGCCTGGTATTGCAGGCTGTCTGCCCCTATGCGCACGCTGCGCAACGCCTCGCCAGCGCCGGTACCCGCGCTGGCCTGCAGGTGCTGCAACCGGGCCTGCAGGTCCTCGGCGCTCTCCATAGTCCAGAGCACCAGCTCCACGACCTTGCCGTGCTTGCCGGACACCGCCGCGGTGATGGCGCCGCTGAGCAGCATGGCGTTGACCTTGTGCGCGGCGGGTTTGCGAAAGGCCTGGTCCAGCTGGCCCAGCAGCGCATCGGTGCGCGCCTGCAGGCCTTCGTTGAGCAGCTTCAGGTATTCGCCTGCCCTGAGCGGCACGACGAGTTGCGTCATGTGCTGCCCGGCAAAACGCAGCAGCGCCGCGCTGTGCACGTAGCCGATCATCTGCCGGGCGCCGGCGGACAGGTGTTGGTGGAGGGTGTTGCCGGCATTGGCGGTGGCGGCGAGCAGCTGGCCGATGGCGTCGCGCACCGGCTTGACCATCAACTGCTGGCCCTCATAGCTGGTGGTAAGGCCCTTGACCGTGTCGTAGACCTTGCTCAGGTCCTGGCTGGTCAAGGCCTCCAGCAGTTGCCGGAGCAGCCCTTGGTGCTTGGCGACCAGGGCCTGGTACAGCAGGCTGTCGGGGTTTTCCAGTTCCTGTTGCCACAGCCGTTGGCTCGCGCCGAGCGCGGCGCCGTCCTGTGGTTGGTTTTCGCTGGGACCTCCATACAGGCAGGTGCCCATCATGCGCACGAAGTACTCCGTCGAGCGCCAGTCGATGGCGCTGTAGTCGTTGTAGGCGATGCGTTGAAACGCCGGGGCGGCGTAGAGCTCGGCATACAAGGTGGCCAGCTGGTCGATCAGCTGTTGGCGGTTGTGCAGTTCGGTCTCGTAGGCGCTGGCGAAGGCGCTGCGTTCGCCCTCGTCGTAGCGTTCCTCGAAGCGCTCCCGTGCCTCCTGCTGCTTGCGTTCGATCCGGCGCGGCAACTGGGCCTCGACATCCACGGCGGGGAGGGGGGCCTTGGCGGCGAGCAGGGGCCTGCTGTTCCAGCGCTCGACCTCGCGTGCTTCTCGCTCGACTTCGGCGGCGGCCTCGCCGGCGGCCAGCGTGGCGTTCAGCTCGCGGATGCCGAGCAGGGCCAGGGAGGTGAAATGCTCAAAGTGCCGTTGCGGCTCGGCGCGCCAGACCTGCAGGGCCTGGACCCAGGCGAGGCGTTGCGCGTTGCACTCCTGGACCATGCCGACGGGGTCTGGCACCGTCAGCGCGAGCACGCCATCGGCGAGCTCTTCGCGTTGTATCAGGGCAGCGATGTACGTGCGTGTGGCCGCCAGGCGCTCGAGGCGAGGGTAGAAGCCATGGACGCTGGTGAAGGGGCCGGTGCTTGGCACGGCATATTCCAGGACCTCGTCGAGTTGCAGGCGGTCTGCGTGCATGGCCCGTCCCACGCTGCCGGGCGCTTCGCGGGCCGCTTTAAGGTCGAGAGCCTGGAAGCGGCTGGTGAGCTCGGGGTCGTTGTTCGCGATGGCATGTTTGTACTGGTCCAGCACGGGCTTGGGCCAGGGGTCGTTGGCGAAGGCGATCCAGGCGGTCGAGTACAGCAGGGTGTTGATGTTGATGAACGACGCGATGACATCGTGATGTTCTTGCCGGCAGGCCGTGGACAAGGGGTTGCCGGCTTGCGGGGGTGGCTGGAAGGCCGGGAACTGGCGCAGTGCCCCTTCGGGGGTGACCTGGTAGGCGTGCCAGACCCGTTGGTCGAGCAGCACGTAGACATAGCCCTGGCGCAGGATGCGCAACTGTTCGTTGTGCATGGGGATGCCGGCGATACCGTTGTAGTTGGGCAGGTTGCGCGTGCTCAGGGTCTTGGGGCTGGGGGCGTAGGCGGTCCGCAGCAGGAGGATGGGCAAGCCGATACGCTGGCAGGCGGAACAGCGGGGCTTGGGGACGGGGATGGCTTGGCGTTGTGCGTCCAGGATGGATTGACTGAGGCTGAGGGTCATGGATAGCTCCGAGACTGGGGCAGCGCGGCGACGACTTTGGAGCAGTCGTGCTGGATGGCCGGTTTGTCGAGCTGATGGCCGAGAGCCTCGTCGGGGCTGTTGATTACCTGCTGAAGTGGTCCGGGGGAATTTCGCATAAGGTCCTCGCTGGCAATGGCCGTACCGTCGTGCAGGCCCGTGGCTGGCTGTTGAAGCCAGCCACGGGCGACGTTACGCAGACCTGAAACACTAGCGAGGAACGGATTGTGGGTGGTCGACAGTGCTTCCCAAATCCGCGTAGGACGTTTCTCTGATTTTCCTTTTCAGCGCTTATCGGCACTATTCAGTTACATCTCACCGGCGAATCCGCGCGGGCAGGCGATCCGCCGCCAAGGTTCAGAGATCCAGCACCAACCGCGCCGAGCGCGCCCGCGAGACGCACAGCATCATGGTCTGCTGCGAGGCTTTCTCCTCGTCGCTCAGGTACTGGTCGAAATGCTCGGCCTCGCCTTCGAGGATCGCCGTCTCGCAGGTGCCGCACACGCCTTCGCGGCACAGGCACTCGACCTTGGCGGCCTTGGATTTCTCGATGGCCTGGAGAATGGTCATGCCTTCTTCGACGGCCAGTTCGGTACCGGAGCGCGCCAGTACCACGGTGAACGCCGAGCCTGCGGTCGGCGCGGCGGCGGCGAACTGTTCCCAATGCACGCGGGACTCGGCGATGCCGGCGGCGGCGGCGCTGGCGATCACCGCGTCGATCAGCGGCTTGGGCCCGCACACATAGAGATGGGCGTCATCGGCCAGCCCCGCGCAGAGCGCGGCGAGGTCGAGCTTGCGCTCCAGGCTGTCGATATAGAAGCGGGTGTTGCCAGCATGCGGGCCTTGCGCCAGGTCGCCCTGGAAGGCGCCGTGCTCGGGGGCGCGGAAGGCGTAGTGCAGCTCGTAGGGGGTAGTGCTGCCTTCGAGCTCGTGCAACTGCGCCAGGAACGGGGTGATGCCGATGCCGCCGGCGATCAGCACGTGACGTCCCGCCTTGGGGTCGAGGGCGAACAGGTTGTTGGGGGTGGAAATGGTCAGCTCGCTGCCCACCTCGACCTGCTGGTGCATGAACGCCGAACCGCCCTTGGACTGCTCCTCCAGGCGCACGCCGATCTGGTAGCTGTGCAACTGGCGCGGGTCGCTCATCAGCGAGTAGGCATTGCTGAACTGGCTGCCGCAGGCCGACTGCATCTGCACGATGACGTGGCTGCCGCCGCTGAAGGCGGGCAGGGCGGCGCCGTCGGCGCGGGCCAGGGTGAAGCGCTTGATCTGCGGCGTGGCCTGTTCCACGTCGGTCACGCGCACCTTGAACATTTCGTATTGCTTGGCCATGGCGTACCTCGACAACGAAGCCCCGCGCCAGGCCCTGGCGCGGGGCGGGGAGCGTGTTCAGTCGTCCAGGTGGGCGACGGCGATCAGGTTGTGGAAGTGGGCGATGCCGTGCTCGCTCACGCCGCTGCGCTGCGAATCGACCATGATCCGGCCCTGGCCGCGGTAGCCGCGGGACTTCAGGCCCTTCTGCACGCTCTCGACCAGGCGCAGGTCCTCGGGACGGAACACCTCGCGGTACCAGTCGATCAGCTTGTGCTGCTCCTCGCTGAGGTCCTTGTTGAGGAAGTAGATGTCGTAGTGCTGCAGGGTGGTTTCGGCATCGACCGGGAACTCGTAGATCACGGTCATGAAGTTGGCCCCTGGCGGTACGTTGAACATGGTGCACGGCCAGGCCCAGAAGCCGGCGAAGGACGGATCCTTGACCGTTTCATCGAACTTGAACGACTGCTCCGACGGCTTGGCCAGGCCGTACTGCAAGGTCCAGTTGCCGTGCAGGCTATGGCTGTACTGGCCGACGTCCACCGAGTCGGAGAAGCCGGGGTGGGCCGGGGCGCAGTGGTAGCACTCGAGGTAGTTGTCGACGATCGACTTCCAGTTGGCCGGGGTGTCGCTGACGAAGCGTGCGGCCAGGTGCAGGTCGTCGATCACCGCGCAGGCCTCGCGCATGCGTTTTTGCATGCCGGGCAGCTGGTCTTCGACGGAACCGGCGTCGTTGTCCATGTTGATGAAGATGAAGCCGGCGTACTCTTCGACGCGCAGCTGCACCAGGGTGGAGTTGTCCTTGTCGAAGTTGGCCACGTTCTCGCAGTTGCGCGCGTGGGCCAGTTCGCCGTCGAGCTTGAAGGTCCAGGCGTGGTACGGGCAGGTGATGACGTTCTTGGCCTTGCCGCTGCCTTCGAGCAGCTGGTGGCCGCGGTGCGGGCAGACGTTGTAGAACGCGCGCAGCACGTCGTCGCGGCCACGCACGACGATGATGCTTTCGCCGATCACCTGGCGAGTGATGTAGGCGTTTTTTTCGGCGACTTCGCTGCGGTGGCCGACGCAGATCCAACTGCGGGCGAAGATCGCTTCCTTCTCGTGCTCGAAGACGGCGGCCTGGGTGTAGAACTTTGCCGGGAGGGTGAAGGCCTCTTCGGGGTTGGCGCAGAAGTCGGCGGGCAGGCGTTTGAAATCGTTCATGGCTCTATCTCGGTTCTTATTGGTTAACGCGTATCTGTTGGTTAACAATCTGGGCAAAAAAATTTGTGTCAGGTTTTGCTGGCGTGGGAGCGGGCTTGCCCCGCGATAGCGATGGCAGCCCATATCGCGGGGCAAGCCCGCTCCCACGACAAATCCAGACTCAGTGCACCACTGCCGCGCTGCGAGGCGCTTGCGCTTGGGGCTCTTCGCCGGCCAGGCGGGTGGCCTCTTCCTCGATGCGGTACGCCGGCACCTGGCCGTAGTCGGCCGCCAGCCACTTGAAGAAGCCGTAGATCTTCACTAGCAGGATCACCATGAACGGGATCGCGGTGAGCACCACGGCGGTCTTCATGGTCGACAGCGAGGCCTTGGCGAACAGCATGGCCAGCGGCACCAGGGTCAGCACCACGCACCAGAACAGGCGCAGGGTCGGGCTCGGGTCCTCGCCCTCGCGCAGGTTACGGGTGCTGGTGGCGGCCACGGCGTAGGCGGCGGCATCCATGTGCGAGGCGCAGAACACCGCCATGATGAACAGGTACGCGGCGAGGAACAGCGTGCCCCATGGCAGGGCCAGCAAGAGATCAGTCACCGCCGCTTCGCCACCGAGGGTGCCGAGCAGCTTGGGCACGTCGATCTGGCCGTTGATGAACTGGTGCATGCTGTAGCTTTCCAGCGCGCCGAAGAAGAACCAGCAACCGAAGCTGCCGCCCAGCAGCAGGGCGAACACCACTTCCTTGATCAGCCGGCCACGCGAGACGCGGGCGACGAACATGGCCACGCCCGGCGCGTAGGACACCCACCACAGCCAGTAGAACACCGTCCAGTTGCGGGTGAAGGCACCGTCGCCGGCCGGGTCGGTGAACAGGCTCATCTGCACGTAATGTTGCAGCATCAGGCCGATGGAATTGGCGGTGTTGTTCAGGGTGAACTGGGTCGGGCCGACCAGCAGGACAATGGCCGCGAATACCAGGGCGCCGATGCAGACCATCTTCGACAGGCGCTGCAGGCCGCCGTCGATGCCGATGTACGAACTCAGCGAGAACAGCAGCGCCACTGCACCGATCACCAGCAGTTGCACGGTGAAGGTGTTGGGGGTGCCGGCCAGGTCGGCAAGGCCGCGGGTCAGGGTCGAGGCGGTGAGCGCCAGCGACACGGTCAGCGCGCCCATCATGGTCAGCAGGAAGATCAGGTCGACGGCGCGCCCGACGGGGCCGGTGGCCTTGAAGCCGGTGACCGCCTCGATGATCGAGGCCAGGTTCAGGCCGCTCTTCTTGCGCACATGGAAGTGATAGGCCATGGCCAAGGAGGCCAGGGCGTAGATCGACCAGGCGCTGATGCCCCAGTGGAAGAACGAGTAGCTAACGCTGTACTCCAGGGCCTTGGCCGACATCGGCGCGATGTTCAGGCCCGGGGTCTGGTAGTAGTAGGCCCACTCCATCACGCCCCAGTACAGGGTCGAGGAACCCATGCCGGCGCAGATGAACATGAACACCCAGGTGGTGGTGGAATACTCCGGCTTGCCGGCGCCCAGGCGGATGTTGCCGTACTTGCTGAAGGCCAGGTACAGCACGGCCAGGGAACTGCCGAACACCAGGACCTGGACGCTGGTGCCGAAGGTGCGGGTGGCCACCTCGAACAGCTGGTTGGCCAGGCTTTCGGCCTGGGCGGGGAAGGCAGCAAGGCCGATCACGGTGAGCAGCACGGCCAACAGGCTCACGGCGATCAGGAACACGTCGATCTTTTTGTTATTGGGGGACATCAATTGTCTCCTGGAGCATTTTTTTTGTAGTAGGCGTCAGGCGTTGGGGAAGTCCGTATCGAGGCTGGGTTTTCCTTTCTGTTAACCGATGGATAACAAGTATCTTTTGGTTTACAGATTCTGCATTGAATCGAAGTGGGTGGCAATAGGATCGTCGGACAATCCGGATGGTTGGGTGTTGTCTGGGCTGGCGCTATCGCGGGGCAAGCCCGCTCCCACGTACAGTAAGACGCATCGCTTCTTTGTGGGAGCGGGCTTGCCCCGCGATGACCTGACGCCGACTCAGGCCCCGAGCAGCTCGGCGATGGCCTTGCCCACTTCCTGGGTCGAGCGGCTGCCGCCCATGTCGCGGGTGGTGTCGCCGTTGGCGATCACTGTCTCGATGGCCTTGAGGATGTCGTCATGGGCCGCCTGGTAGCGGGCGTCATTGTCGGCCTGGCCGAGGAACTCGAGCATCAGCGCGCCGGACCAGATCATCGCGATCGGGTTGGCAATGTTCTGGCCATGGATGTCCGGCGCCGAACCGTGCACCGGCTCGAACAGCGACGGGAACTTGCGCTCGGGGTTGAGGTTGGCCGACGGCGCGATGCCGATGGTGCCGGCGCAGGCCGGGCCGAGGTCGGAGAGGATGTCGCCGAACAGGTTGGAGGCCACCACCACGTCGAAGCGCTCCGGCTGCAGCACGAAACGGGCGCAGAGGATGTCGATGTGCTGCTTGTCCCAGCTGATCTCGGGGTAGTGGGCGGCCATGGCGGCGGTGCGCTCGTCCCAGTAGGGCATGCTGACGGCCATGCCGTTGGACTTGGTCGCCGAGGTGACGTGCTTGCGCTCGCGGGTCTGCGCCACGTCGAAGGCGTACTTGAGGATGCGGTCCACGCCACGGCGGGTGAACACCGACTCCTGCAGCACGAACTCGTTGTCGGTGCCTTCGAACATGCGTCCGCCCAGGGACGAATATTCACCCTCGGTGTTCTCGCGGATCACCACGAAGTCGATGTCGCCGGGCTGCTTGTTTGCCAGCGGGCAGGGCACGCCGGGGAACAGGCGCACCGGGCGGATGTTCACGTACTGGTCGAAATCGCGGCGGAACTTGAGCAAGGATCCCCACAGCGAGATGTGGTCCGGGACCTTGTCCGGCCAGCCGACGGCGCCGAAGTACAGGGCGTCGAAGCCCTTGAGCTGGTCGAACCAGTCGTCGGGCATCATCTTGCCGTGGGCCAGGTAGTAGTCGCAGCTGGCCCACTCGAAGAACTCGAACTCAAGGTTCAGGCCGTGCTTGCGGGCGGCGGCCTCGACCACGCGCAGGCCTTCGGGGAGGACTTCGTTGCCGATGCCGTCACCGGGGATGGCGGCGATCTTGAAGGTCTTTGTCATGGGGCGCCTCTCGTGTTCAGGGAAGATGCGGTCATGCTATAAGGCTGTGCTTCGGAGATAATCCGGCAATCCATCAATTCTTGGTGCACGAATCGTGAATAATCTGCCGAATCTGGACGACCTCGATATCTTCCTGCAGGTGGCCCGCCGCGCCAGCTTCGCCGCGGTGGCCGACGAGCGCGGCATGTCGGCGGCGTTCGTCAGCAAGCGCATCCGTCTGCTGGAGGACAGCCTTGGCGTGCGTCTGCTGCATCGCACCACCCGGCGGGTGACGGTGAGCGAGGAGGGCGAGCGGGTATACCAGTGGGCGCAGCAGATCTTCGAGACCCTGCAGCGCATGGACGACGATCTCAACGCCGGCCAGCGCGAGCCGGTCGGGCAGTTGCGCATCGCCAGCAGCCTGGGCCTGGGCCGGCGCTTCGTCGCCCCGGCGCTGTCGGAACTGGCGGCGCGCTACCCGCGTCTGGACATCCGCCTGGATGTACACGACCGCCTGGTGGACCTGATCGCCGAAGGCGTCGACCTGGATATCCGCGTGGGCAACGTCATCGCCCCGCACCTGATCGCCAAGCCCCTGGCGCGCAACCGCCGGGTGTTGTGCGCGGCGCCTGCGTACCTGGCCGAGCATGGTACGCCGCGGGTGCTGGCGGACCTGGCCAGCCATGACTGCCTGGTGATCAAGGAGCGCGACCACCCGTTCGGGCTATGGCACCTGGAAGGGCCGCAGGGCGAGGAGAGCGTGCGGGTGACCGGCGGGCTGTCGAGTAACCATGGCGAGGTGGCGCACCAGTGGTGCCTGGACGGGCGGGGGATCCTGCTGCGCTCGTGGTGGGACGTGCACGACAGCATCGCCGAGGGACGGCTGGTGCAGGTGCTGCCGGATTACCAGCAGGCGGCGGACATCTGGGCGGTGTACACCGCGCCCTTGGCCGGCTCGGCCAAGGTGCGGGTGGCGGTGGAGTTCTTTCGGCAGTATTTTGCCGAACGGTATCGGTTGCCTGATTGAAGGCAGGAGGCCGCATTGCGGCCCCGCCGACTTCAATGACTGAACGTGCTCAGAGGTTCACTCATCTGGACGGGCCATTGTTGAACCGGAAGCGGAATACGTTACCGTTCATGGCACCGCCTGTCTGAGTCCTCTCGATAGTGGCTGGAATACCATCGGGGGAATCGAAGTCGGCTATCCCAAACTTCCCATAAAGCGGACCTTTGAAGTTTAATTTCCGACTACGATCTTCGTTGTAGAAACTCCAGTAGTAAGTGCTGCTATCTGATGAGTCAGTAAAAATCCGTGCGGAACGCGCTTTACCACCGGCGTCGTGAGGGCAGCCGACTTCTTCAGTTATCAGGTATTCGGCAAAGGAAGTGCTAAAGCCACACATCGGGCTTTTGAAGTTTTTCTCAGCAAACAGCAGGACAGCATTACCTCCATGCAGGGCATCTACAACGGCGCCATTCAGTGCTCCGCCTTTCTGCGTACGAGTGTAACCGGTGGGCACATCTTTTGCGTCGTCAATATTCTTGACGCTGACATCATCTGCACCTTCGGCGGTTCTCGTGTAGCACACGTGGCGTTCTCCTGGTCCATCATAGAGGCAAAGTCGCTGTGCGATGCCGATATTGGTCAGTCTGAAGGACCGCACAGGTTGCTCATCGCACGCGCTGGAAATATTCATGGGTTGCCCGGAACGAATCTGAAGGTAGCATTCCTTTCCCTGGGAGTCCGGTTGTTCAAATAGCGACAGACTGATTGCATTGAGCGGGCCGTAGAAACTGCTCACATACTCGGCCCTCTTGTCCTCAATGAACTGCGCCATGTCATGCAGCGCGTCCCCCATGGGCTTGCCCTGATATTCCACCCTGGGGTTGGAGAAGTTGGGCAGGGCGCCGTGGGCGGTGACCATCTGGGTATGGAACTCAGGGGCGGTCTCGTGTTTGTAGCCATGGTTGAGTGGATTGGAAGGCGCAGGGTCCCAACCAACGGTGCCGCCATAGTTCTGGCCAAGTACATGGGCCAGTGACGAAGGGCAACTGATGGCGCTGTACGCGGTCTCCTTGGTCGACCAGCTGTACGCGACCCCACAGAACTCGGTGAAGGTGCCATACAGCGAGACCAGGTCTGCGCCCAGCGCGCCGCGGTTTTTCCAGACCATCTTGCCCAGCTCGGTGTCCTTGCTTTTCAGCTCGTCCAGGTCACTACCGTCGCCTTCGTAGTTGGAGTCGTAGATAGCGGCAAGTTCATAGATGACGTTCATCTTGCTGTTTGCAAAGTACTGGTTGGCATCCTGTAACGCACCAATCAGTTCCTCTTTGTAGTTTGGCTTGCTCTCGCGCACAGGCTTGGTCGATACCAGCAGCACACGAACGAAGTAGTAGTCAGGGCGTTTGGTCTTATCGGAGGGTGGGATTTTTTCGCTGGCCCCTGGGGTCGGCAACGGTTTGGATTCCGGCGGTAGTTTCGACTCATCAACCTTAATGAGTGCCTGCTGGCCAGGGTTTATGTAGTCAAGACGATAGAGCTGCCCATCGACGATCAGTCTACCGACGACCTTGTCCTGTTGGCGTACAAGGGAAAGATAGTAGCGCGGATCGTAATCGATTTCGTTCTTCGCTTGGCTGGCGGGTTTTTTCTTCCACTCGGAGGCCTTGTAACCTACCCAACTGTCAAATCCGCTGGCCAGGGGCTTGGAGGGGCGCAAGTGGAACTCTACGGTTTTGCCATCAGGTGTCGAGACGGCGATAGCCTGAGTCTGTGGATCGACCAACTTCGTATCCACCTTGACCAGCTTGATCTCGACGTTGGCAGGTTCAGCCAACAACCTGGCCAGGTAACCTGTCGCGGTCTTCTTCAACTGGGCGGTATCCTGCCCGGTTTCTACAGTAAACAGTGGCGTGGCCGCTTGCGCGGAAATTACCGTGACCATCGCCAGTAATACCCCCGCCCACGCTGTTTTCCAATTGCGCACGTTCATCGGATTGCTCCTGTGGTTTAACCCTCGCCCACAGCAGAGCAGTTTGTGAAATACCAGTCACCTGGCAATAATGTCAGGTGACTGGCCGGGCCCTCAGTGGCTCATCACTTTCGCGGTGGCCTTGCGGCCGGATTCATAGACCTCGCGATCCATCGGCCGCGCCTGTGGGTTGCCCAGGTCTTCCATGGCCAGTCGATGGGTCTCCGGCGCCAGGTACGCGGCGAACGCGCACACGCAGGTGACCAGGAACGCCAGCCCGCCGACCACCAGCCAGATATGCTCCGAACCCGGTGGCGCCACGGCGGCGAACAGCGCCGGCAGCATGGCGGTGATCATGGTGCCGATGTTCTGCGCGATGGCCATGGCAGAGACGCGGTAGCGGGTGTGGAACAGCTCGGGGTAGAAGCTTGGGAACACCGCGTTGTAACCCTGGTAGACCATGCCCCACATGAGAATCGAAGCGGCGAAGGCCAGCGGCACGTTCTGGATGCTGATCGCGTACAGGTAGGCGAAGGCCAGCAGGCCCGAGCCCAGGCAGCCGGCGATCATGGTCGGGCGACGGCCGATCCGGTCGGACAGGTTGCCGACGAAGGGGATCACCAGCACCGCGACGATGTTGCCCACCACCGGGATCCACAGGTACACGCTCTTGTCGAAGCCGATGCCGTAGGCCGGCTGCACCGCGTAGGCCGCGCCGAAGATGGTGGCGACCACCGGAATCACGTTCATCAGCGCCATGAACATCACCAGCACCATGTGCTTCCAGCTGTGGCGGAAGGCTTCGCTGATCGGCGACTTGGCGACCTTGTCCTGTTTCTCCTCCTGGACGAAAGCCGGGGTCTCGTGCACTTCCTTGCGGATGATGAAACCGGCGATCAGCACTACCGCGCTCATCAGGAACGGGATGCGCCAGCCCCACTCGTTGAAGGCCTCGCTGGGCATGAAGTAGGCCAGCGGCAGGAACACCGCCGCCGCCATCACCTGGCCGGCCTGCACGCCTTGCAGGGTGTAGCTGGCGTAGTAGCCGCGGCGGCCGAACGGCGCGTGCTCCATGATCATCGAGCTGGCTCCGGAGATTTCGCCGGCCACGGCGAAGCCCTGGACCAGGCGCAGCACCACCAGCAGCGCCGGGGCCAGCAGGCCGATGTCGTGGTAGGTGGGCAGCAGGCCCACGGCCATGGTCGACAGGCCCATCAGGAACATGCACAGCAGCAGCACGTTCTTGCGCCCGCGAGTGTCGCCCCAGTGGCCGAGCACGCAGGCGCCGATCGGGCGCGCCAGATAGCCCACGCCGTAGGTGGCCAGCGAGGCGATGATGGCCATTTTCGGGTCGGCGGAGGGGAAGAAGATCTGCGGGAAGATCAGCGCTGCGGCCTGGGCATAGATGAAGAAGTCGTAGTACTCGAGGGCAGAGCCGATCCATCCGCTGGCGGTGGCTTTCTTGGCTTGGGAGCTTGAGCGGGCCATGTTGTCTCCGTTGTTCTTGTCAGGGGCCGGATGGTCAGCGCGCGCGGGGCACGGCAACGGGGCTGTAGGGAGAAGACGAACGCGGCGGCGCGGATCGCAGGGCGAGCAAGGTATGCATAGGTCGGTACCCGTTTTCTTGAACTTATTATGTGGTGACGTTGGGCGTTGCAGCGCGGGGCCCGCCGAACGACCGGCGTGGCAGCGAGAAGGGCCGGCGGGGCCTGCGACTGGTGTTCATGGTTGTTCACGGGGGTGGGTGAATCAATTCGCCGGAACGGGTTTTGTTCGGTAATCGAACGAAAACTAACTGTTTCGTACAAAGTGCATTGCCGGGGCGACTTTACCTGCGAATAATCGATCGTGCCAGACAGATGCTGTCGGGACTGGCCCTTTCGCGGGGCAAGCCCGCTCCTACAGGGAACAACGCAACACCTGTGGGAGCGGGCTTGCCCCGCGATAGGGCCGGACCTGCCCTGGCCTCCCTCAATAACAAGGAACACCCGCCATGCACCGTTCGATCGCCACCGTTTCCTTGAGCGGCACCCTGCCGGAAAAACTCGAAGCCATTGCCGCCGCGGGTTTCGACGGCGTCGAGATCTTCGAGAACGACCTGCTGTACTACGCCGGCAGCCCCCGCGAGATCCGCCAGCTGTGCGCGGACCTGGGGTTGGCGATCACCCTGTTCCAGCCGTTTCGCGACTTTGAAGGCTGCCGCCGCGACCGCCTGCACAAGAACCTCGACCGCGCCGAGCGCAAGTTCGATCTGATGCAGGAGCTGGGCACCGACCTGGTGCTGCTGTGCAGCAATGTCCAGCCCGACGCCCTGGGCGATGAGCAACTGCTGGTGGACGACCTGCGCCTGCTTGCCGAACATGCCGGTGACCGCGGCCTGCGTATCGGCTACGAGGCCTTGGCTTGGGGCCGCCACGTCAACACCTGGCAGCAGGTGTGGAGCCTGGTGCGCCAGGCCGATCATCCGGCGCTGGGGGTGATCCTCGACAGCTTCCACACCTTGTCGATCAAGGGCGACCCCAGCGGTATCCGCGATATTCCCGGCGAGAAGATCTTCTTCGTGCAGATGGCCGACGCACCGATCCTGGCCATGGATGTGCTGGAGTGGAGTCGCCACTTCCGCTGCTTCCCGGGGCAGGGCGAGATGGACCTGGCGGGTTTCCTCGCGCCGATTCTGGCCACCGGCTATCGCGGTCCGCTGTCGCTGGAGATTTTCAACGACGGTTTCCGTGCGGCACCGCCCCGGCAGAATGCCGCCGACGGCTTGCGTTCGCTGCTGTATCTGGAGGAGAAGACCCGCCTTCAGTTGGAGCGTGAGGCGCGGGCTGCCGAGCCTGGCGTGCTGTTCGCGCCGCCGCCCGCGAGCCGCTACGACGGCGTGGAGTTCCTTGAATTCGCCGTCGACGAGGCGGTAGGCGCGCGCCTGGGTGTGTGGCTCAAGCGCCTGGGCTTCGCCGAGGTCGGCGAACACCGCAGCAAGGCGGTGCGCCTGCTGCGCCAGGGCGATATCAATATCGTGCTCAACGCCGAGCCTTACTCGTTCGCCCACAACTTCTTCGAGGCCCATGGCCCGTCGTTGTGTGCCACGGCCCTGCGGGTGAACGACGGCCAGGCCGCGCTGCGGCGCGCCACCGCCTACCGTGGCCAGCCGTTCCGTGGCCTGGTCGGCCCCAATGAGCGCGAGATCCCGGCGGTGCGCGCCCCCGACGGCAGTCTGTTGTACCTGGTAGAGCCGGACAGCGATGGCCCGACCCTCTACGACACCGACTTCCACCTGGACCGGAACGCCCAGGCCAGCGGCGGGCTCAAGCGCATCGACCACATGGCCCTGGCGCTGCCGGCCGAGGCGCTGGACAGCTGGGTGCTGTTCTACAAGAGCCTGTTCGATTTCACCGCCGACGACGAGGTGGTGCTGCCCGACCCCTATGGCCTGGTCAAGAGCCGTGCCCTGCGCAGTCAGTGCGGCAGCCTGCGCCTGCCGTTGAACATTTCGGAGAACCGCAACACCGCCATCGCCCATGCCCTGGACAGTTATCGCGGCTCGGGCGTGCACCATGTCGCCTTCGACTGCGACGATATCTTCCGCGAGGTGGCCAGGGCCAAGGAGGCCGGCGTGCCGTTGCTGGAGATCCCGCTGAACTACTACGACGACCTGGCGGCGCGCTTCGACTTCGATGACGAGTTCCTCAGCGAGCTGGCGTATTACAACGTGCTGTACGACCGCGATGCCCAGGGCGGCGAGCTGTTCCATGTGTACACCGAACCGTTCGAGGGGCGCTTCTTCTTCGAGATCCTGCAGCGCAAGGGCGGTTACGCCGGGTATGGCGCGGCCAACGTGGCGGTGCGCCTGGCGGCGATGGCCAAGGCGCGCAAGTCGGTGCTGTAGCTGTAGGAGCGGCCTTGTGCCGCGAATGGGCTGCGTAGCAGCCCCAGGATTTCAGCGTTCAAGCAAGGATCGCCGGGGCCGCTTTGCGGCCCTTTCGCGGCACAAGGCCGCTCCTACAGGGACCGCGCACTCTCGACCAACACCACGCTTCCCTGCACCGCCCGGCTCACGGATAATCGCCCGGATTCCTATAACGAGCCTGTGAGTCGGTATGAGTGATTCGGTAGCCAAGCCTGAAGTCGAAGGGCTGCGCAGATCGCGCAAGAACAACCCGGAAAAGACCCGCGAGAACATTCTCCAGGCCGCCATCACCGAGTTTGTCCAGCAGGGCCTGGCCGGCGCCCGGGTCGACGCCATCGCCGAGCGCACCGCCACCTCCAAGCGCATGATCTACTACTACTTCGGCAGCAAGGAGCAGCTCTACGTCGAATGCCTGGTCAAGCTCTACGGCGACATCCGCAAGACCGAGCACAGCCTGGACCTCGACTCGCTTGCGCCCGAGCAGGCGATCCAGCGCCTGGTGGAGTTCACCTTCGATCACCACGCCAACAACGTCGACTTCGTGCGCATCGTCTGCACCGAGAACATCCATTACGGCGAGTACGTCAAGCAGTCGCCGGTGATCCGCGAAATGAGCAGCATGGTGCTCGATGCGCTGGGCAAGATCCTCGCCCGTGGCGTGGAGCAGGGCGTGTTCCGCCCGGGGATCGAGGTGATCGACCTGCACATGCTGATGAGCTCTTTCTGCTTCTACCGGGTGTCGAACCGCCATACCTTCGGCGATATCTTCCAGATCGACCTGGCCGACGAACAGGTCAAGCAGCGTCACAAGCAGGTGATCTGCGAAGCGGTGATGCGCTACATCAAGGCCTGACGGGCGATCGCGGGCAAGTCGACAGACCCGCGATGGACCTCCTGGTGGTCAGAAGCTGGCGAAGTGCGCCTGCATGCGCTCGGCATCGGCCGGGCGTCCGCTGAACAGCTCGAAGGCCTTGACCGCCTGGAACACCGCCATGGTGCCGCCATCCAGGGTGCGGCAGCCCAAGGCGCGGGCATGGCGCAACAGCTCGGTCTGCAGGGGGAAGTAGATGATCTCCGCCACCCATAGTCGAGGGTGCAGCAGTGCGGGCGGCAACGGGGTGCCGGGTAGCTTGGCCATGCCCACGGGCGTGGTGTTGACCAGGCCATCGGCGTCGGCCACCGCGCCAGCCAGGTCTTCGCCGAGCACGGCACGACCGGCGCCGAAACGCTCAGTGAGATTGTCCACCAGTGCCTGGGCACGGGCCCGGTCCACCTCGAACAGCTGCAACCGCTCGACGCCTTCGGCCAGCAGCGCATGGGCCACTGCCGCGCCGGCGCCGCCAGCACCCATCTGTACGACGTGCTGCCGCGCGACCCCAGGCAGGCCGCGCCGCAAGCCCTCGGCGAAACCCAGGCAGTCGGTGTTGTGGCCCACCCGCCGGCCATCGCGCAGTACCACGGTGTTCACCGCGCCAATGCCACGGGCTTCGTCCGACAGCTCGTCGAGCAACGGCAGGATCGCCTGCTTGAACGGGAAGGTGATGTTGAGCCCGGTGAAACCGGTGCGCTCGGCGGCATCGAGCAGCGCGGGCAGGGCGCTGTCGTCCAGGCCCAGCTGGTCGGCGTCGATCAGCCGGTACAGGTAGCGCAGCCCCTGGGCGTCGCCTTCATGCTCGTGCAGCGCCGGGGTGCGCGAGGCCTGGATGCCACGGCCGATGAGGCCGGCGAGGATACCCGCGCCGTTCATGCCGCGTGCTCGCGCAGGTATTTGCTGAAGTAGCCCAGGGCCATGCAATAGCCCTGGCTGCCGAGGCCGCAGATCACCCCCACGGCGATGCTGGAGACGAACGACAGATGGCGGAACGGCTCGCGCTTGTGCACGTTGGACAGGTGCACCTCGATCACCGGCAGTTCGCTGGCCACCAGGGCGTCGCGGATGGCCACCGAGGTGTGGGTCCAGGCGGCGGGGTTGATCAGGATGCCGTGGCAGCGGCCACGGGCGGCATGGATCCAGTCGAGCAGCTCGCCTTCGTGGTTGGTCTGGCGAAACTCCAGTTCCAGGCCCAGTTCGCTGGCGCTGTCGGCGCACAGTCGGGCCAGGTCGGCAAGGGTTTCATGGCCGTACTGGGCGGGTTCGCGGGTGCCCAGCAGGTTGAGATTGGGGCCGTTGAGCACGAGGATTCGGGGTGTCATGACGGGGCATCGCTTTGTTGTTTTTGGATACCTCGATAATTGTACTATCTGGTTAGTTTGGTCAAATGTTGAGCGGTATAAAGCGTGCGATTATCGGCTGCCTGTACCGGCCCTATCGCGGGGCAAGCCCGCTCCCACGCTGGTGATGCCTGCAACTCTGCTCCCTGTAGGAGATCACACAGCCCTTCCGGGCTGCGCTGTCGCGCAGGGAACAGTGTTCCAGCGTGGGAGCGGGCTTGCCCCGCGATAGGGCCGGTACAGGTGATAACCAGCATCCTGACCATACCCGATTAAATCAGTCGGCTAAGCTTGTTTCCGCAGACGCACGGAACGACCAACACGGGAGAGCACATGAACATCAGCAAAACGCCCAGGTGGGCAGTCGCGGCACTGGTCCTGGCCCTGGGCCTTCACGCCCACGCCGCCGAAGGCAAGCGGGTAGATGTGCTGCTGGTGGGCGGCGGCATCATGAGTTCCACGCTGGCGGTCTGGCTCAACGAGCTGGAGCCGGGCTGGTCGATGGAGATGGTCGAGCGCCTGGACAAGGTCGCCGAGGAAAGCTCCAACGGCTGGAACAACGCCGGCACCGGCCACTCGGCGCTGGCCGAACTCAACTACACCCCGGAGAAGGACGGCAAGATCGACATCAGCAAGGCGGTGGAGATCAACGAGTCGTTTCAGGTCACCCGCCAGTTCCTCGCCTGGCAAGTGAAGCAGGGGGTGCTGAAGAATCCGCGCTCGTTCATCAACACCACACCGCACATGAGCTTCGTCTGGGGCGACGACAACATCCGCTTCCTCAAGAAGCGCTACGAGGCGCTGCAGGCCAGCCCATTGTTCAAACCCATGCAGTATTCCGAGGACCATGCGCAGATCGCCAAGTGGGTGCCGCTGATGATGGAGGGGCGCGACCCGAACCAGAAGCTCGCCGTCACCTGGACGCCCATCGGCACCGACGTCAACTTCGGCGAGATCACCCGCCAGTACGTCGGCTACCTGCAGACCCGGCCCAACTTCGACCTCAAGCTGTCCAGCGAGGTGCAGGACATCACCCGCAACGACGACGGCAGTTGGCACGTCGAGTACAAGAACCTCAAGGACGGCAGCACCTCGACCACCGACGCCAAATTCCTGTTCATCGGCGCCGGCGGCGCGGCACTGCCGTTGCTGCAGAAGTCCGGCATCGACGAGGCCAAGGACTATGCCGGCTTCCCGGTGGGCGGCTCGTTCCTGGTCACCGACAACCCGGCCATCGCCCAGCGCCACATGGCCAAGGCCTACGGCATCGCCGCCACCGGCGCGCCGCCGATGTCGGTGCCGCACCTGGACACCCGGGTGCTCGACGGCAAGCGCATGATCCTGTTCGGGCCGTTCGCCACCTTCTCCACCAAGTTCCTCAAGGAAGGTTCGCTGCTCGACCTGTTCGCCAGCATGTCGTTGCACAACACCTGGCCGATGGTGCGGGTCGGGGTGCGCGAGTTCGACCTGGTGCAGTACCTGATCGGCCAGCTGATGCAGTCCGACGATGACCGCTTCGCCGCGCTGCAGACCTACTTCCCCGAGGCGAAGAAGGCCGACTGGCGCCTGTGGCAGGCCGGCCAGCGGGTGCAGATCATCAAGAAGGACGAGAACCAGGGCGGGGTGCTGAAGCTGGGCACCGAAGTGGTGACATCCAAGGATGGCAGCATCGCCGGGCTGCTCGGTGCCTCGCCGGGCGCCTCGACCGCGCCGCCGATCATGCTCGACCTGCTGAACAAGGTGTTCAAGGACAAGGTGGCCACGCCCGAGTGGCAGGCGAAGATCAAGCAGATCATTCCGTCCTACGGCATCCGCCTGAACGAGCACCCGGACAAGGTCCAGCAAGAGTGGGCCTACACCAGCGAGATCCTGCAACTGGCGACGCCCAGCGAGGTTGCCGCGCCCTAAGTGATCGCTCCCGCAGCCGGGCGCTGCGGGAGCGGGTTCCCCCCAACATGAGCCACCGGCCACTGTGAAGTGGTCGCACTGGAAAAATCTTTTTTCTCACCTGCTACAAACTCCCGAGTGCCTGATCCGCCATCCTCCTGATCGATCCCTCCGGTACCGTTTGCCCTGTTCACTGTCTGCCCAGCCGCGAGCGCAAAAAACGCCCCCCGACACCCGAGCTTTTCCCCGCCGAACTCCCGATGTTTTTTCCTCTGCCTGTCACCACAAGCTGCGAATGTTGCCTCCGTGGACAGGCCGCCAGCCCCTCTGGATCAGGGTATGCAGCCTGTGGCCACAGCAATGCGCGACCCACTCAACGTACGAACACGACGATAGGAGATTGCTTCATGTTTAAGCGTACTGTGATCGCCGCCTCCCTGGTGGCTGCTACCCTGGCTTCGGCCCAATCCATGGCTGCTGTTGTCGGTGGCGGCGCCACCCTGCCTGAGCCGCTGTACAACGGCAACGCCACCTGGGAAGGCATCCTGCCAAGCGGCTTCAGCTACACCGGCGTGGGCAGCGGCGGTGGCAAGACCGCTTTCCTGACCAACGCCCCTGCGTCGATCAACCAGCCGGCCGGCACCAACGTCGACTTCGCCGGTTCCGACTCGGTGCTCAGCGCCAGCGAACTGTCGACCTACGACACCAACCGCGCCGCGACTTGGGGCAAACTGATCCAGATCCCGGCCGTCGGCACCACCGTCACCATCCCTTACCACCGCAATGGTGTCAGCGATCTGCAGGTCAACGCTTCGCAGCTGTGCGGCGTGTTCTCCGGCAGCATCTCCACCTGGGGCCAACTGCTCGGCACCGCCGACACCACCCCGATCAAGGTGATCTACCGCAACGGCAGCAGCGGCACCACCGAGCTGCTGGCGCGCTTCCTCAACGACAGCTGCCCGACCGCCTTCTCGGTCAGCAGCACCTTCACCAGCGCCAACGTCGGCACCGAGCCGAGCACCTGGCAGGGCGTGGCCGGCAGCGCTGACGTGATCAATGCGGTCAATGCCACCGACGGCGCCATCGGCTACGTCAGCCCTGACTTCGTCGATACCGCCAACAACGCCCAGGTGGCCCGTGTCAGCAAGCTGGCCAGCGGCACCGCCGTACTGCCGACCGTCGACAACGCCCAGGCCGCCCTGGCCAGCGCCACCGCCCCGACCGCCAACCGCGCCAACCCGGCCAGCTGGGCTGTCACCTTCGGCCGTGGCGCCAGCGACAAGCCGGTCCCAACCACTGGCTACCCGATCGTCGGCTACACCAACCTGCTGGTTGGCCAGTGCTACAAGGACGCCGCCGACGCCACCGCTGTTCGTGGCTTCCTCAACGACCTGTACAGCGGCAACCACGACCTGGCCATCGGTATCCACTCCTTCGTGCCGGTTCCGGTCGCCTTCGCCGATGAAATCAAGAAGGCCTTCCTGACCAACGCAGGCAACGAAGGCCTGGATATCGCCAACACCAACGTGTGCAACGGTATCGGTCGCTCGTAACAGGCAAAACCCCGGTGGCCCGCGTCCTCGGACGTGGGCATGGGCCCTGGCGGCACCCGTGGGTGACGCCGGGGCTTTTTTCATTTTGCGTCGACCTGGCAGCACGAGCACCGGCATTGCGCCGGGTGCAGGCGTTCGCCATACCCCAGCCCCATGAACTTTGCATGACAAAGCTTCGGTCCCCCGGTCGCCGGAGCGCCTTATGGCAAAGCGGCATCACGACCGCCATCCCCTGATCTCGAGAACCAGCACAAGGAACCCTGCGATGTCGCGCGGCATGCCCAAGCCAGCCCTTTCAGCCTCCGCCATCCAGCGTCGCGGCGAGCCGCCGCGGCTCAAGCCACTGGCCCAGGCCATCGCCTTGCTGATGCTGGCGGGCAGCGCCCACGCGGCGCAGCCGTTCAGCTCGGGCTGGTTCGCCGCCAAGGGCGCCTCCAATGCTCCGAGCGGCGCCGCCGGTGCCGGGGGGGCAGGGCAGGTGCTGCCGGGATCGCCACCACCGCTGGCCCAGCAGCAGCGCCTGAACCAGCAGTTCCAGCGTTCGGTGAACAACCTCAACAACACGGTGGCGGCCATCGCCGCCCAGCAGGCGGCCCAGGCCAATGGCCGGACCCTGGCCCAGGTGCAGCCGCAGGTTGTGCCCAACGGCCTGGGCGAGGGTGGCCTGAAGGTCGACGAGAACCCGCTGACCCAGGGCTGGCTCAATGCCAAGGCACCGCAGCAGAGCCAGGCCGATGGCAAGACCCAGGTGCGCATCGAACAGACCGCCGACAAGGCCATCCTCAACTGGGAGACCTTCAACGTCGGGCGCGACACCACCGTGCGTTTCGAGCAGCAGGCGGACTGGGCCGTGCTCAACCGGGTCAACGACCCCGCCGCCCGTCCGAGCCAGATCCATGGTCAGATCGAGGCGCCCGGCACGGTGATGCTGATCAACCGCAACGGTGTGGTGTTCAACGGCACCAGCCAGGTCAACGTGCGCAACCTGGTGGCCGCCGCCGCCCAGGTCAGTGACGAGCAGTTCACCCAGCGCGGGCTCTACGTCGACAGCAGCGCCAGCCAGGCCACCTTCACCAATGCCGCCGGCAAGGTGCTGGTCGAGCGCGGCGCGCAGATTCGTACCCAGGCGCCGAGCAGCTCCACCAGCGGTGGCGGCTACGTGCTGTTGCTGGGCAGCGAGGTGGGCAACGACGGCCAGATCATCGCCGGCAAGGGCCAGGCGACCCTGGCGGCGGCGGACGATTTCTATATCCGTCGCGGCCAGGGCACCGAGGCCAACCGTTACTCGACCACCCGTGGCAACGAAGTGGCGGGTAGCCTGAAGCCCGGCAGCAGTGCCGGCACGGTGAGCAACAGCGGGCTGATCCAGGCCAGTGGCGGCGATGTCACCCTGACCGGTCACCAGGTGCGCCAGCAGGGTGTGGTCCTGGCCAGCACCTCGGTGGATCGGCGCGGCAGCATCCACCTGCTCAACGCCGCCAGCGATGCCACCGGCAGCGTCAGCTTCGAGCGCGGCAGCGTTACCGCCGTGCTGCTCGACGACAGCGCGGCGCTCGACAGCCAGCGCGAAGCCTCGAGGGCGGTGGTCAACGGCAGCAACGGCAACCTGGCCACGGGGCGCTTCGACAACCTCAGCACGGTCATCGACCGCCCCGAGCAGTCGCGGGTGGAAGTGGTCAGCGGCGGCACCGTGCACTTCCAGGACGGTTCGCTGACCCTGGCCACCGGTGGCCAGGTGGCGGTCAGCGCCGGCCGGCGTAGCCTGGTCGACGATGGCGCGCGCCTCGATGTGGCTGGCGCGCTTGGGGTCAAGGTGGCGATGGAAAGCAATGTCATCAAGATCAATGTCCAGGGCAACGAGCAGCGCGATGCCGCCGGCAACCGCGACAAGGGCGGGCTGATCAACAGCGATGTGTGGGTCGACGTGCGTGAGCTGGTGCACGTCGCGGCCGGCGTCAATGGTCATGCCGGCGACCGCTGGTACACCGCGGGTGGCCTGCTGGAGGTGGGCGGCTACCTGGGCACGCGCAGCCACGGCGTGGGTGAATGGATGGCCCAGGGCGGCACCGTGACCTTTACCGGCCAGGACCTGGTCACCCGCGCTGGCGCCGAGATCAACCTGTCCGGCGGCACCCTGGCGGTGCAGGACGGCTATGTGCGCCAGAGCTGGCTGCGTGGCGAGGACGGGCGCCTGTACGAGTTGTCGCGGGCGCCGGGCGACTTGCTCTACAGCGGCCTGTATCAGGGCTTCGAGGACCATTCGGCGCGCTGGGCCCAGACCCGTGTGTTCTACAACCCGCTGATCGCGCCGCAGCAGCGCTTCGAGCAGGGCTACACCGTCGGGCGCGACGCCGGCAGCCTGGTGGTGGCCACCCAGGGCGCGCTGCTCGACGGCAGGCTGGTCGGCGAGACCTGGCAGGACGAGCGCCAGGTGCAGGCGCCGGTGGCCGGGCTGGATGGTTACAAGCAGGTCCACAGTGCTCGCGCCCGAGGCGCTCAGCTGGTCATCGGCCAGCAGGTGCCGGGTTACCTCACAGGCAGCAAGGACCTGGCCTTCAGCCTGACCCCGGTGCTGCGCCAGGTGACGTTGGCTGGCGGCAACCGTGGCGCCAGTGCCGATGTGCAGTTGCAGGCGCCGTTGGACGAGCAGCGGCGCGGGCGACTGGTACTGGACAGCGAATTGCTCAACGGTTTCGCGCTGGGCGGCCTGAGCATTGCCGCCAGCGAGTCGGTGCAGGTCGACCAGGCGCTGCACCTGGCCGACGGCGGGCAACTGACCCTGTACGCGCCGCAGGTGCGGGTCGCGGCCGACCTTACCGCCAAGGGCGGGCAGATGATGTTGGGCGATGTGCTGCGCCAGCGTGACGGCGCCGATCTGCGCGATATCGCCCTGGCCACGCCGGCCGGATTGCGTGCGCAGGTGCTGGTTGGGGAAGGTGTGCGCCTGGATGTCGGTGGTGCGCGCAGCGACCGCGAAGACGCAGGGGCCATGGCCTGGCGCAACGGCGGCAGCCTGTCGCTGCGCAGCTCAGGCGATGTGCTGCTCGGGCAGGCCAGCGTGCTGGATGTTTCCGGCGGGGTGGTGCGCGGTGAGCGCAATCAGCTGCGCGGTGGCAGCGGCGGCAACCTGACGTTGCAGGCCGGCGTGTTCAACGCCAGCGGTGACGGGCGCCTGCGCCTTGATGGCGAGCTGCGCGGCCATGGCAGCAACGGCGCCGGGACCCTCGACCTGCAGGCCGAGCGCGTGCGGATCGGCGGCGTGGCCGACGCCAGCGCCTTGTCCCTCGGCGAGGATTTCTTCAACCGCGGCTTCGCCCATTACACCGTACGTGGCACGCGACAGTTGACCGTGGCCGAAGGCGCCCAGGTGCAGGTCACCCGACCTGTGGAACTGCTCGACGCCAGCCTGCCGGTCGGCGACCAGGCCACCCTGTGGTTGCCGCCGCAGGTGCGCGAGAACGCGATCAAGGGCGAGCTGGGCCTGCGTGCCGGTGCCAGCCTGAGCCTCGCTGCCGGCGATACCCGCCTGGCCCAGGCGGACCGCGAGGCCGCGCTGCTGGAGGTGCGCCGTGGCGCCAGCATCGGTGTCGACCCGTTGCAGTCGATCGCCCTGAGCAGTACCGCGCAATTGAACCTGGACGGTTCGCTGCTGGCCGCCGGTGGCAAGGTGAGCCTGTTGCAGGCATTGCCCGAAACGGTGGTGAGCGGGGTGCAGGAAAGCCTGCACAACCGTGCGATCCGCCTGGGCAGCGAGGCGTTGATCGATGTCTCCGGCCAGGCGCTTACCGCCCTCGACAGCCAGGGCCGGCGCTATGGGCGGGTCACCGCCGGCGGCAACATCGTCATTGGTGGGCAGATCGACCACGCCAAGGGGACCAGCGACGGCGCCTACCTCTTTGTCGACATCGCCCGTGGCGCCCGCTTGCGCGCCGATGGCGCCAGCGCCGTGCTGGACATCCGTGGTCAGGGCCCACTGGCAATGGCCAGCGCCGGTGGCAGCATCAGCCTGGCCTCCAGCTATGGCCTGCGCCTGGACGGCACGCTCAGCGCCAGGTCCGGCGGTGTCGGCGCGGCGGGCGGCAGCCTCGGCGTGGCCCTCGATACCGGTCTGTACCACAAGGATGGCCTGGAGGATGGCCTGAATGTGCCGCGCGAGCTGGTACTCGGCCGTGGGGCCGGGACCGACGAGCGCTTGCGCTATGGCCATGCGCGCCTGGATGTGGACACCGTCGAGCGCGGTGGCTTCACCAACCTGGCCCTGCTCAGCGACGGTGTGCTGGCCTTCGACAGCTCGCTGGCACTGGACCTGGCCCAGGGCCTGCAACTGTACGCCGGCTCCCTGGTGCTCGCCGACGGCAGTGCCGACGACAGCCGCATCCGCCTGCGTGCGCCCTACGTGCGACTGGCAGGCAGCAACCACCTGGGCGGCGACCAGACCGTGCGCCCGACGGTCAAGGGCGGGCTGTCGCAGCAGGCGTCGCACGCACTGTTGCAGGTCGAGGCCAACCTGCTTGAAATACGCGACGAACTGGGCCTGGGCGCCCACGGCAACCTGGCCCTCAGTGGCGGGCAACAGCTTGAGTTCGACCGTCGGGGCTTTGCCCTGACGCGTCTGCGCAGTGAAGGGGATATCCGCTTCCTCGGCCGCGACATCCCCTCGATGCCGACCCAGCTGAGCAGCAATGCCGATATTGAACTGTTGGCGGCGCAACTGTACCCCGTGAGCGGTGCCTACGCCCGCGTGCTGAGCACCCGCGACGCCACCCTGCGGATCGGACGGGTCGGTGAGGCCACGCCAGGCGTGCCGCTGTCGGTGTTCGGCCGCCTGCACCTGGGCGCTGGCACGGTGGAGCAGGGTGGGGTGGTGCGGGCGCCGCTTGGCCAGGTGCTGCTGGGGGATACCGGCGAGAACGGCCAGGATGTGCGCCTGCTGCCCGGCAGCATCACTTCGGTCAGCGCGGCGGGGCTGCGCATGCCTTACGGCGGCACGGTCGATGGCCTGAGCTACCTGTACGACGGCAAGCCGGTGAACCTGATCGGCGGCACCGGCGATAGCGATCACGGGGTGGTCCTGGCCGGCAAGCGCATCGATGTGCAGGCCGGGGCGCTGATCGACCTGGCCGGCGGCGGCGAACTGACCGGCGCCGGCTTCGTCTCCGGGCGCGGCGGCTCCACCGACGCCCGCTACCATCCGTTGATGCAGCTCGATGCCGATGGCCGCCTGGTACTGCCGTCGCTGTCGAGCAACCCGGTCTATGCCATCGTCCCAGGCCTGGCCGGCGACTACGCGCCGCTGGCCGGGGAGGCCGGCGTGGCGGACCCGGCCATCGGCCAGCGCATCACCCTCGACCAGGGCGTGCCGGGGCTGGCGGCGGGTACCTACACCTTGCTGCCGGCCAGCTACGCGCTGTTGCCGGGCGCCTTCCGCGTCGAGCTCAACGGCTTGGCCATGGCCGGCCAGCGAGGCATCAGCCAGGTCATGCGCAATGGTTCCTGGACCACCTCGGGCAGCCTGTCGGTGGCCAACACCGATATCCGCCAGCCGTTGTCGGGGCAGGTGATCCTCACCGCCGCCGACACCCTGCGCCGCTACAGCCAGTACAACGAAATGTCCTACGCCGCCTTCGTCAGGGCCGACGCCTTGGCCAAGGGTGTTCCGCGGGCGGCGCTCGAGGCCGATGGCAAGTGGCTGACCCTGCGCCTGAAGCCCAATGCCGATCCCGAGACCGCGTTCCGCTTTACCGGTCAGGCGCGCTTCGACGCCGCCCGCGACGGACGTGGCGGCAGCGTGGCGGTACTGGGCGTGGAGGCCATCGAGATCCTCGCCGACGGTCAGGCCAGCGACTGGTTGCAACCCAACCGGGTCGCGCTGCGCGCCAGCGACCTGAGCGCGCTCAAGGCGCCGCGGCTGAGCATCGGCGCCCGTCCGGAGGTGCTCTACGGCCAGGGTGGCAACATGATGCGCTTCAAGGAGTCGACCGCTGACATCCTCGTGCGCAGTGGTGCCGAACTGCGCGCCGGCGAGGTGTTCCTGGCTACCGACAGGGCGCGCGGCGCCATCGTCGTCGAGCAGGGGGCTGGTATCATTACCCTGGGCCAGGGGGCGGTGCCGTTCGATGCCAATGACGGTTTCCTCATCGACCCCAATGCCCACGGCTTGCTGGCGCTGTCCAACGGCCGCCTGGACGTGCTGCCGTCGGTGGCCGGCGATGTCTTCGCGCCCGGCAGCATCCTCATTGGCGATTGCCCCTCGGGCAACTGCGCGGGGGTGACCCGCCTGTACTCGGACGGCTCGCTGTTCGCCGCGACCGACCGCACCTTCAACCTCGACGACCAGGTCAGCTTCGGCACCCGCCACCTGGGCCTGGCGGTAGGGCGGATCAACGTCGGCTCCGCCGCCGCGCTGGCCGCCGCGGCCAACGCCGGGGTGCTGGGCCAGGGGCTGACGCTCAACCAGCAAGTGCTCGACCGTCTGTTCCAGGGCAGCACCGAGGGCGGCATTCCCGCCCTGGAGACCCTGTCGCTGACGGCGGCCGACTCGCTGAACTTCTTCGGCAACAGCGTGCTCGACACCTATGATCCTTTGACCGGGCGCAACCGCGTGCAGCAACTGATCCTCGGCACGCCGGCCATCTACGGCCTCGGCCAGGCCAGCGAACGGGCGACCATCCACACCGGCAACCTGGTGTGGAACGGCGCCCGTACGTTGCCTGGCGCACCCATCGCCGGTGGCGCGGGCAGTGGCGACGGCGTGCTCGAGCTGCGGGTGGAAAACCTGACCTTCGGCTACGGGCCGGCCAGCCAGCCCGACGGCACCGCCAGCATGAGTCGCCAGACCCTGGGCTTCAGCCAGGTCGACATCCGCGCCAGCCGCCAGGTCAGCGCCAATCACAGCGGGGCGTTGCAGGTGTACCACCAGCGCGGCGCCTGGCAGGGCGAGGGCGGCTTCCAGTATAGCGGTGGCGATCTGCTGGTGGAGACGCCGCTGTGGACCGGCGGCGCCGGTTCGATCAACCGCATCAGCGCCGGTGGTCTGTTGCGCGTGACCGGTGGCGGTGGCGCGCTGGCCAGCGGCCGCGATGGCGTGGGCGCGGAGCTCGCGCTCAGTGGCCAGCAGGTGCTGCTCGACGGTACCTTCAGCCTGCCCAGCGGCAAGCTGAGCGTTTCGGCGCAAGAGGCGCTGGTCCTGGGGGGGCGTTCGCGTATCGACCTGGCCGGGCGCAGCCTGACCTTCAACGACGTGACCCAGTACAGCTGGGGCGGTGAGCTGCTGCTGGCCAGCGCTGTCGGTGACATCCGCCAGGCCAGTGGCAGCCTGGTTGACCTCAGTGCCCGCAACAATCGCGCCGGCCGCCTGAGCGCCACTGCCCTGGGCGGGCAGGTCAGCCTGCAGGGCCAGCTCCTTGGCGCCGCCAGCGGTGATCATGACGCCGGTGGCACGCGAGTGCCGTACGACCAGGGAGCGGTGGCGATCCGTGCCCGCCAGGTGGATGATTTCGCCGGCCTCAACCAGCGCCTGAACCGTGACCAGGTGTTCGGCGCGCGCAGCTTCCAGATCACCCAGGGCGACCTGGTCATCGGCAGCGAGCTCAAGGCGCGGGAAATCAGCCTCTCGCTGGACAACGGCCAGCTGACCGTGGCCGGCACCGTCGATGCCAGCGGCGCCCAGGTCGGCAGCATCCGCCTGGCGGCCGGGCATGGCCTGACCCTGGCCGCCGGGGCGGTGCTCGATGCCCATGGCAGCCTGCTGCGGGTCGACAGCAACGGTGCGATCATCGATGCGCCGAACCGGGCGCAGATCGAGCTGGCCAGCGGCGACGGCGTGCTGACCCTGAGCCCCGGCGCTCGCCTGGACCTGCGCCACGGCACCGCCGCCGCGCAACACGACGGCCGTGCCCGCGGCTCGCTGGTATTGACGGCGCCGCGCGTGGGCGGCGACATCGCCGGTGATATCGCCATCGATGCCCGTGGCAGGCTGGACATCCAGGGTGCGCAGTCCATCGCCGTGGTCGGCCAGCAGCGTTACACCGACGCGCTGAATGGCGGCACGGCGGCCAGTGGTCGGCCGTACCAGTACATCGACCAGGCTTATCTCGACGCCAAGCATGCGCGCAGCGTGCTGTTCGTCAATGCCGCGCTGGCCAACCGCGACCTGCTCGACAACCGCCTGGCCGGGCTGAACAACGCTGCCTACGCCAAGGCCCTGCACCTGCGCCCCGGCGTGGAGATCGCCAGCCGCGATCGCCAGACCGACCTGGTGGTGCGCGGCGACCTCGACCTGTCCGGTCATCGCTACGCCAGTATTAACCCGGCCACGGCGCAGACTGCGCTGCGCGGTTCCGGCGAAGTCGGCCACTTGGCCCTGCGCGCCGGCGGCAACCTGGAAGTCCATGGCAGCATCAGCGACGGCTTCCTGCCGCCGGAGCTGGCCACCGGCAGCGAACGCATGGATGGCCGTGGCTGGATTCTGATTCCCGGCAAGCAGCCGTTCGACAGTGACCTGGTGATTCCACGCAGCGGCGTCGAACTGGCCGCCGGCACGCGCTACCCCGCGGGCAGCACGCTGAATTTCGACCTGCCGTTCGCCGACACCTCGCTGCCGGCCAACACCCGGCTGCCCGCTGTGCTGACCCTGGCAAGCGCCGTGACCCTGCCGGCCGGTACCGTGCTTGATGCCGCCGTGCGTGATGCTTCCGGCAATCTCCTGTATGCCGCCGGCACCTTGCTCGAGCAGGCGGTGACTCTGGCCGCCGATACCCGGCTGGATGCCGGCAGCCGCCTGCCGGTAAGCGTGGCGGTGCGCGGTGGGGTCTGGCGCAAGGGCGCTGCCCTGCCTGTGGGAGGGCTGACCCAGCGTGGCGCCCTGGCCCTGGCAGTGGGCGCGCTGCTGCCGGCCGGCACCGACGTCAAGCTGCCCACAGGTGTGTTCTGGGTCGACCTGCGCCAGGAAGTCGCCGGCCAGCAGGGACGCAACTGGGCGCTCGGGCAGATGCTGCCGGAGGGCTCGCAATCCTGGTCGATGCGCCTGGTGGCCGGCGCCGACCTGGGCGCCGCCGACAGCCGCATCACCCGCCCGGAGCCTGACGCCGGCGCATTGCGCCTGGCCGACCAGCACTACATCGCCACGCGGGTGATCGAGACTTCCAAACCCATCATCAGCTATTTCTGGACCAACCTGGCGGTTGGGCGGGTGCCCGGCCAACCGGTACCCTCCAACCTGCTGGCGCTGTGTACCGCCCGGCCGACCTGGTGCCTGAAGGTCGAAACGCCGGGCGGCGTCACCAAGGCCGAGATCACCCCGCAGACCCAGTTGTACAGCGTCTTGCGTACCGGTACCGGCGACCTTGAACTGCTCAGCGCCGGCGACTGGCGCATGGACTCGCTGTATGGGGTCTACACCGCCGGTACCCAGGCACCGGCCCTGCTCGAGCAGGGCATCGATGCGCATCAGCTGGCCCGCGGTCGCCAGGCCGATGGCAGCGTGCTTGGCGCCCTGGGCGCGGCCTACGAATCGACCACCGGCCAGTACCGGGCCTGGTATCCGCAGCAGGGCGGCAACCTGTTGATCGCCGCTGGCGGCGACCTGACCGGCAACCTGGTCGGGCCCAAGGCTACCGAGCAGCAGACGCGCCGTCAGACCGCTTCGGCGGCTGTCGGCAACTGGCTGTGGCGCCAGGGGCAGACCGACGCTGGCACGCCAGGTGCCTGGTGGCTCAATTTCGGCAGTTTCGCCCAGGACCCGGCCAGCGCACCCGGCTTGCCGTACCTGGTCGGTTTCACCGGCATCGGCACCCTGGGTGGCGGCAATCTGGATGTGCGGGTGGCGGGCGCGGCCGGCCTGTTGCAGGCCAGCGGCGCCGACCTTTCCAGCGTCGAGCGCAGCCAGGGCCTGAACCTGGTGGTCGCCAGCAGCGGCCGGGTGGACGCCGATGGGCGCCTGGTGCAGACCGGCGGGGGCGACCTCGACCTGCGTGTCGGTGGCGGACTCAACCCGGGGCTGGCCGCGATCACGGCCGCGGATGCCCAGATGGACCTGCAGGGAACGCTGGTCAACCTGCGCGGCGCCTTGCAGGTGGAGGCGGCCAATATCGGGCTGTTGCAGTCGATCTACGGCAGCTACGGCATCGAGCAGGACAACAGCGAATCGCGCGCCTACGACCCCTACAGCGCAACCCGGGCCAAGGCCTGGGGCGGCGTTATGCTGATGCCGGGTGACAGCGGCGTGCGCCTGCTCAGCCGCGGCGACCTGGTGCTGCAGGGGGTAGGCGATCCGGGCCGGGTGCCGACGTTCAACAGCACGCCGTTCACTGCCGACGATGGCACGCGGATGAGCGGGCGCGGCAACAGCTGGTTCTTGCTGTGGACCCCGCAGACCTCCATCGAACTGGTCAGCCTGGGTGGCGACCTGGCACCGAACGTTCACAACCGTGCCAGTGTCGCGACCCGCAACCTGGCGATCCATGGCGGCCGCGTGTTCTATCCGACCGCGCTCAGCGCCACCGCCGTCAATGGCAGCCTGTACTATGGCGACTCGGTGCGCAGCTCGGCGAGCCAGGCCTCGGCGGAGAGCCTGATGACCGCGCCGTCGGCCAACACGCGCTTGCAGTTGCTCGCGGGGGACTCGATCTATGCCGGCGGCTACACAGTCAGCCAGGCGGGCACCGACGCCTCGGCGCTACCAACACCGTGGCGCCCCGCATTCCTGGGCAGCAGTACCGGCAACCTCGTGCTGTCGACCAACCTGCACGGCGACCTGCCGCGCAATGTCTGGGAAAGTCCGCTCTACAGTTTCGGCGTCAACACCTATGTCGAAAGCCGGGTGCAGCCTGCGCAGCCAGTGCGGTTCTATGCGCTGGACGGCGATATCGTCGGGCTGAACACCGGCGAGGTCATCGATTATCCCGTGCTGGGGCTCAGGCTCTATCAGGGCAGCGGGCCGCTGCGCATCATGGCCGGTCGCGACATCGTCAACGCCGGCACCGTGCTGGGCAGCCAGCGCCAGGCGGCCGGCGGCCTGGTGGCCGGTGGCGAGGGTGGCAACAACCTGTCCCGCGGCAACCTCATCATCCATGGCGACCGCCACGATGTCTCGCTGGTCAGCGCCGGTCGTGACATCCGCCTGAGCACCTTCAATGTTGCCGGCCCCGGCCAGCTCGAGGTGGTCGCCGGGCGCAACCTGTACCAGTCCGGATCGGGCGTCGACTCGGCCTATCAGGAGGCGGCGATCACCAGTATCGGTCGGGTCGGTGGCAGTGGCGCCGGTAACGATGGCGCGGCCATCGCCATCATCGTCGGGGCCGGCAAGCAGGGACCGGACTACGCCGGCCTGCTGGCACGCTACCTGGATCCGCAGCACCTGGCCGATCCTTCCCGGTCGTTGGCGGGGCAACCGGGCCAGGTCGTCAAGGTCTACGACCAGGACCTGCTGGCCTGGCTGCGCGCGCGCTTTGCCTTCGAGGGTGACGCCGAGGCGGGCAGGGCGTTCCTCGCCACGCTGCCCGCCGAGCAGCAGCGGATCTTCGCCCGCCAGGTGTATTTCGCCGAACTGCGCGAGGGTGGCCGCGAATACAATGACGTCGACGGCCCGCGCAGCGGCAGTTACCTGCGCGGTCGCCAGGCGATCGCCGCGCTGTTCCCGGAGCGGGACGTGGCCGGCAACCCGATCAGCTATGGTGGTAGCGCCACCTTCTACGGCGGGGCGGGCATCCACACCGACTTCGGCGGCGATATCCAGGTACTGACGCCGGGTGGCCAGCAAGTGTTCGGTATCGAAGGCGAGGCCCCGCCGTCCACCGCCGGGGTGATCACCCAGGGCAGCGGCAACATCCAGCTGTATTCGCAAGGCAGCATCCTGCTGGGCCAGAGCCGGATCATGACCACCTTCGGCGGCTCGATCCTCGGCTGGTCGGCCCAGGGCGACATCAACGCCGGCCGCGGTTCGAAGACCACCGTGGTCTACACCCCGCCCAAGCGCACCTACGACCGCTGGGGCAACGTCGGCCTGGCGCCGAGCGTGCCGAGTACCGGCGCCGGCATCGCCACGCTCAATCCGATCGCCGAGGTGCCACCGGGGGATATCGACCTGATCGCGCCGCTGGGCACCATCGATGCTGGCGAGGCCGGGATCCGCGTGTCGGGCAACGTCAACATCGCCGCGCTGCAGGTGGTCAACGCCGCCAACATCCAGGTCCAGGGCGATGCCAAGGGTATGCCGGTGGTGGCCTCGGTGAACACCGGTGCGATCGCCTCGGCCAGTGCCGCGGCATCGTCGGCCAGCCAGGCTGCCGAAGAGGCGGGCCGCCAGCAGCAGGCTGCGTCCAGGCAGCGCCAGCCTTCGGTGATCACCGTGCAGGTGCTGGGTTTCGGCGGCGAGCGGCTGGTGCCGGGGCAGGACGGGGCGAGCCTCAATCCCCAGTACAACCGCCAGAGCCCGGTGCAGGTGCTGGGCGCGGGGACGCTGGACGAACGGGCGAAGGCTCAGTTGACCGAGGAGGAGCGGGGCAACCTGTTGCTGTGAGAGCAAAACCGCCCAACGGCAGGCTTTTCCTGTGGTTTCTTGATCCCGCTCATGGTTTCGGCGAGTGGCCCTCGTCGCGGCTTCGTGGCTGTGCTTTTCTTGCGCGGCATTTCAGACACGGAGTATCGAGCGCAATGCGAATCAGGGAAGAGACCTACTGGCAGTGGGCCGATGCGCAGTTGCACAGTCGCTGCCATGACGAGGAACTGAGCGACGGCACCAGCATCAATGTGCAGGTGCGCCTGTCCAGGGTCGGTGCCACGCAACTGTTTCTCGGGCTCTATGCCCGAGGTGGCAAGGCCTTGCTGGAGGAGTACTACCCCTCGCGGCCAGGCGAGACCATGACCCGGGCGCTGGTCTGGGGCGTGGACCGCGCTCGCGCCCTGGCCACCGGCGCCTTGCCGCTGCCGGAACAGGTGCCGCGCAGACGCCAGGCCTGAGCGTGACGGATGTGGCTGGGCGATGACCAGCGACAGGCAGGCGTCAGTGCGGACTGTCGATGCAGACTCGGTTGCGACCCTTCTGCTTGGCCCGGTACAGCGCCCTGTCGGCGTTGCCCAACACATCAGCGGGTTCGCTGCCGTCCCCAGGCCGCCAGCTGGCCACGCCCAGTGACAGGGTGACGCCGCCAGTTGGCGCGAAAGGGGCGTGCTCGACGGTCAGGCGCAGGTGACCGGCGATCGCGGTCGCCACCTCCAGGCTCGCCCCTGGCAGCAGTATCAGGAACTCTTCGCCGCCGGTGCGGCACAGCAGGTCCCCCTCGCGACAGCTTCCACGCATCAAGCCTGCCAGCTGCTGCAGGACCTGATCGCCGATATCGTGGCCATGGCCGTCGTTGATCCGCTTGAAGTGATCGATGTCCAGCACCACCACGGCAAAGCCGCGCTTTTCGGCCTGTAACAGGCGCAGCGCCTGTTGCAGGCCACGACGATTGACCAGCCCGGTGAGTGGGTCGGTCTGGGCATCACGGTTGAGTCGGCCGATACGTTCCTGCAGCAGGTTGACGCCGAACAGCAGTGCGCGCTTGAGCTCGGCGGCCTCGGCGTACCAGGCGCGGACCTGATGGATGCGTTCGGTGGTCTGTTGCTGACCCATGCCCCGGGCAACGTGGGTCAACTGTCGCAGCGGGTGGGCGATGACCTGTGTCAGCCAGTACAACAGCAGGCAGCCGAGCAGGGCCAGTGGCGCGGAGATGGCAACCACATTGAGGACCAGTTGGCGCAGCGGGGCTACGGTGTGGCGCAGTGGCTGCTGGGTGACGATGGTCCAGCCGGCGCTGGGCACCGTGGCGAAGCCGGCCAGCATCTCGACGCCCTGGCTGTTGACCAGGCGCCGGGTGCCATGGTCGAGGTTCGGCAGGTCGTCGAGCAACGCGTTGTCGCCGACCAGGGTGCCGACCCGTTTGCTGTCAGGGTGAAACAGCAGCCGGCGGTTGCGATCGACCACATAGAGGTACGAGCCGTTCTGGTAGAAGTGCGTGCCCAGCAGGCTGTTGAGCAGGTTGCGCTCGCGCAGGTAGAGGCTGCCGCCTATGTAGCCGTGGTAGTGGCCGCTGGCGTCGAAGATCGGTTGCGAGAGCACCACGAGCAGGTTGTCGGCCGCCGACAGGAAAGGTGTGGAGACCAGCGTGCGGTGTTCGCGCAGTGCTTGCTGGGCGCCGGGTGAAGTCGCCTGGCTGCCGGCCAGGTGCTGCAGCGAGGCGGGCGAGAGCGAACGCACGGTCCCCTGGGCATCGACCCGCAAGGTGGAATTGAACAGGTTGCCCTGCTGTTGCAGGCGGTCGATCTCATCCTGCACCAGGCTGTCGTCGTTCGGGTGCAGGCCACTTTGCCGGGCGCTGTAGGCCAGTTGCTGCAGGGCACTGACCAAGGTGGTTTCGGTCACGGCCGCCAGCTTGGCGGCATAGGCTCGGTTGGCCTCCAGGGCGCTGTCGATCAGCAGTTGCCGTTGTACCCGGTAGCTGGCGAAGTAGCTGGCCAGCAGCATGACCAGGGCCGTGGTGGCGCACAGGGCGAGTATGAGGGTGCGCAGGTCGGGGCGCGGTCCGTGCGGGGTGAAATATCGCAATCCTTGGCCTCGTCGGATACAGCGGAAAACGCACCTTACGCGCTTGGCGCAAGGTGGACCATGCTTGTGCGCAATTGCAGGATTGGAGGACAAGGGGAGCTCCGGTTTCCCACAAAGCTCTCGGAATTATCCTCCCTTGTTATCCAGGGTCAGGGCGCAGTCTGCTCCAGCGCCTGCAGGTCATCCTCGACCTGTTGCATGCGCTCCTGCACCAGGGCCTGGACCTTGGCGTCGCTGGCGCTTTCACGCATCAGCGTGGTGAGCTTCTCGCTCAGGCGCTTGCCTTCCTCGCTCTGGCCAAGCTCCCTGGCCTTGGCCGGGTCGCGGGTGGCCTGAACGATGAGGTCGAACTCGGCATCGCTGAAGTGCTCCTCGCTGTACAGCCTGAACAGGTCCTGGCGCTGGTCGTCGACGGTCAGGTGCTTGCGCAGCACGTCCTTGATCTTGTCCTCGGGCACCTGCGCATGGGTCATGGCCAACAGGCCTGCCATGCGCTCGATGTTGTGGTCGTAGGCTTCCTGCAGGGGCAGGTTGGCGAGGATCTTTTCCTCGCGGCTGGGTTTCTGGTCGCAGGCGGCGAGGGCGCCGAGCAGCAACACGGGCAGCAGTAGACGAGACAGGCGGGGCATGGTGGGGCCTTGGGCACGGTAAGGCCTGGGAGTGTACTGCAAACCCGTGGTGGTGGAATCAGCGTTGCAGCGGATTGCGCAGGCGCACCCAGAGAATCGCCGGCAGGGCCATCAGCAGCCATTTCAGGTAGCGGTTGACTTCGTAGTGTTCGCAGGCAACGCCGATGAGGGTGCAGACCACCACCACGGCCACGAACTGGATCATTCTTTCCATCAGCAGGTTTCCATCATTGCAGGGGCCGGAAGGGCCGCGGGGCGCACTGTAGCAGGCGACGCAGGCAGGGCAGATCGGCATGCCACACGGCGTAACACTTTTGCACCACTGGTAGGCGCGAGGTTGGCTATTGTGCGGCAATCCCGGCAGCCAAGGAAGGTAACCCCATGACCCGCTACAAAGGTGGCTGCCTGTGCGGCCGTATCCGGTTCTCCGCCAGCGGCGAGCCGCGTTTTCCGCATACCTGCTCGTGCGGGCAGTGCCAGCGACATTCCGGCAGCCTGACCCTGTGCTGGGTGGAGTTCGACAAGGCAGCGGTCGCCTGGACCGGGGAGGGTGGATTGCCTGCGCTGTACCGCTCGTCCGAGGGCTCCTGCCGTGCGTTCTGTGCCACCTGCGGCAGTTCCCTCGGGGCCATTGACGATGCGCCGACGGTGGCCTTGCTGCTGGGCTGCTTCGATGCCAAGGGCGACCAGGCCCTGCGGCCGAGTTCGCATTCGTTTCGGGCTTGTCGGCCGCGTTGGTGGAGGGTGGGGTGAAGGTTGGGGATTGGGGGGAGGCTGACAGGTGTTCGGCGAGGGCCTTGCAGCGCCTGTGAGATCGAGCGCCGCCCGCGCGACGCATCGCGGGACAAGCCCGCTCCTACATCTATTGCAACGTGCCGAACCTGTTGGGCCATGGTTGCCCGCCTTGGCGCACGACTTGAGATTGAGTAAGGGATATCATGTGCGCCACTTTCCCATGCCGCTCAAGGACGATTGCATGCTGCAGCGCAACAAGATGGTGCCCGAACTGATCGTCAGTGACCTCGATCGCAGTCTGGATTTCTGGGTTTCGTTGTTGGGGTTCGAGATTGCCTATCAGCGCCCGGAGCAGCGCTTTGCCTACCTTGACCTGCAGGGCGCGCAGGTCATGCTCGAGCAGTTCGACGCCGAGGATCACTGGCTTACCGGGCCCCTGGAAAAACCCTTGGGGCGGGGGATCAACCTGCAGATCGACGTCGCGGCGGTCGCGCCGCTGGTCGAGCGGCTCGAGCGCCATCGCTGGCCGTTGTTCCAGGCGTGCGAGGACGTCTGGTATCACGCCGATGCGGTCGAGGTGGGGCTGCGTCAGTTTCTGGTACAGGATCCGGATGGTTATCTGCTGAGGCTGGCGCAACGGATGGGCGAGCGTCCGGCACAGTCGAATCTGCGGTAGAGTCCGCGTCCTGTTCATCTGCGCTGTCGCGCAGGAAGCAGCCTTACCAGCATTACCAACGTGGGAGCGGGCTTGCCCCGCGATCACCGGCGCTCCACGGTCTTGGGACCAGTCCTTTCAAGGTTTGGACGCGGGTGGTTATTGACTGCATTAGGGCTACTAGGTGCTTGCCACGAGCTTTGCAGCGCCTATGAGATCGAGCGCCGCCCGCGCGGCGCATCGCGGGACAAGCCCGCTCCTACATCTGTTTCGGGCCAGTCAGTCCTGTGCCATTACCTGGTCCGCCCTGTTGGTACGACGCGGTTTCAGCGTGGGCATCACTGCCGCCCCGCACGACTTGAGGCATGAGCCAAGGCGGACAGCGATAACCTCACAGGAGTGACTGGCCCGAAACAGATGTAGGAGCGGCCTTGCGTCGCGATGCGCCGCGCGGGCGGCGCTCGATCTCATAGGCGCTGCAAGGGGCGCGGCGAGCACCTGGTGGCCTTGATACAATCAATAACCCCGCCTCCAAAGACCTTTATAGGGCTGTAAAGCCCCCCCAGCCGTTTCAGGCACGAAACCGCAGCACCCGCGCCCCATCATACGGATCGACCAGGTAATGAGCCTGAACCCCAAACGTCCCCAATAACCGCTCCGGCGTCAGCACCATTTCAGGCTTCCCCAAGGCCACCAACCGCCCTTGATCCAGGACAGCCAACCGGTCACAGGTCAACGCCTGGTTCAGATCATGCAAGGCCACCAGGGTAGTCACCGGCAACGCCTGCACCTGCCGCAACAGGCTCAACTGATGCTGGATATCAAGATGATTGGTCGGCTCGTCCAGCAGCAGCACCTGCGGCCGCTGGGCCAGGGCCCGGGCGATGTGCACGCGCTGGCGTTCGCCGCCGGACAGCTCGCCCCACAGGCGCCGACGCAGGTGGCCGGCATCGGCGTCGGCCAGCGCCTGCTCGACGATCGCACGGTCATCCGCGCCGAACGGCGCCAGGGCCGACAACCACGGCGTGCGGCCGAGGGCCACGGCGTCATACACACTGATGGCGTCCAGGGTGTCGGCCTGCTGTTCGACCAGTGCCAGGCTTTGCGCAACCCGGCGACGCGGCATGCGCTCCAGCGCCTCGCCCAGCAAACGCACGCTGCCACTGCTGGGCGTGCGCAGGCCGGCGAGCAGCTTGAGCAGGGTGGACTTGCCCGAGCCGTTGGGGCCGACCACGCCGAGGGTCTCGCCGGGCATCACGCTCAGGTCGATTCCCTGCAGCACGTCGCGGTCGCCCAGGCGCAGGCTTAGGCCCTCGCAGGCAAGCGGGGCGTGGGCGATGGCGGTCATCACGGTCATGGACGCCCCCGGCGGCTGACCAGGATCAACGCGAACACCGGCGCGCCGATCAAGGCGGTGACCACGCCCACCGGGATCACCTGGCCGGCAATCAGCGTGCGCGAGAGGATGTCGGCGACGATCAGGAACAACGCGCCGCCCAGGGCGCTGGCCGGCAGCAGGCGGCTGTGCCCGGGGCCGAGCAGCAGGCGCAGGGCGTGGGGGATGACCAGGCCGACGAAGCCGATGGCGCCGACGATCGAGACCATCACCGCGGTCACCAGCGCTGTGCAGCTGATCAGCAACCATTGCGTGCGCCGCACCGGCACGCCCAGCGAGGCCGCCGAGTCGGCGCCGAAGGTGAAGGCGTCCAGCGCCCGGCGGTGCCACAGGCACACCGCCAGCCCGACCAGGGCCACTGGCAGCGCCAGCCACACCGCCGGCCAGCGCACGCCGCTGAGATTGCCCAGCAGCCAGAACAGGATGCCCCGGGCCTGTTCGGCGGTTGCCGACTTGGTGATCAGAAAGGCCGTCAGCGCGTTGAATAGCTGCGAGCCGGCGATGCCGGCGAGGATTACCTGGGCGTTGTCGTGGCGACTGCCGCTGGCCCGCGACAGCACCAGCACCAGGGCGAACGCGGCCAGCGCGCCGAGGAAGGCGCCGGCCGACAGCGACAGCACCGCGCCACCGAGGCCGAACAGACCCACCGCCACGGCGCCGGTCGAGGCGCCCGCCGACAGGCCCAACAGGTACGGCTCGGCCAGCGGATTGCGCAGCAGCGCCTGGAGGATCACCCCGCAGGTCGCCAGCCCCGCGCCGCAGGCGGCGGCCACCAGGGTGCGCGGCAGGCGGTAGTTCCAGACGATGCCGGCGTCGATCGGGTCGAGCGCATGACCGGCCTGCCACAACTGGTTGGCCAGCACCTGCCAGACCACCTCGGCGCTGATCCGCGTCTCGCCGATGGCGATCCCGGCGAGCATGGCCAGGCACAGGGCGAGCAGCGCGAAGGCACTGATGGGCAACAGACGGCTCATGGTTGTGGCGCTTTACCGCTGGCAAAGGCGCTGGACAGCACCTCCAGGCCACGGAACAGGCGGATGCCGGCCTGCATGGCGTCGGCGTCGAGGACGATGATCCGGCCTTGCTTGACCGCGTCCATGTTGCGGGTCACCGGGTCGTTGCGCAGGAACTCGAGCTTTTTCCGGTAGTCGTCGGCGGGGTAGCGGCGGCGGTCCATGCGGGCGACGATCAGCCAGGTGGGGTTGGCCCTGGCCAGGGTCTCCCAGCCCACCGCTGGCCATTCTTCGCTGGACTCCACCACGTTGCGCACGCCAAGGGTCTGCAGCATGAAGTCGGCCACGCCCTGGCGACCGGCGACGTAAGGGTCGACCTTGAGGTCGGCGCTGGAGAACCAGAACAGCGCGCTGGTGTGGCTCAGGTCCTGGCCGGCCAGGCGTTGCCGGGCCTGGTCCAGCTGGCCCTTGAGCTCGGCATTGAGGCGTTCGCCGCGATCCTGCACGTCGAAGATCTCGGCCAGTTGGCTGACGCTTTTGTAGATGGTGTCGATCCTGAACGGCTGCAGGCGGGTACCGTCGGCGCCCACCAGGTTGTCCTTGCCTTCGCAGTCCGAGGGCAGCAGGTAGGTGGGAATGCCCAGTTCCGCGAACTGTTCGCGGGTGCCGACCGCGCCCTGGGCGCCGACCATCCATTCGAACTGCGCCGTCACCAGCTGCGGGCGCTTGCCGACCACCGCCTCGAAGCCCGGTTCGTTGTCGGCCAGGCGCTCGACCTTGTCGTTCTGCGCCTTGAACTCGGGCAGCACGTTGTTGAACCACAGCGAAGTACCCGCCAGCCGCTCGCCCAGGCCCAGGGCATAGAGCAGCTCGGTGCCGGCCTGGCCGATGGTCACCGCGCGCTGCGGGGCCTGGGCGAAGGTCTGCGGCAGGCCGCAGTTGTCGACGGTCAGCGGGTAGCGGGTGGCGTCGGCGTGGGCCAGGCCCGCCAGTGACAGGCCGGCGAGCAGGGTGGCGAGGCGGTGCGGCATGGTGGGGCGATCTCCTGTCGGGTGGTACACGGAATGGCCCACGGACAGGCATCGCCAGGCGTCGTGCGGCAAGCACGCGGCCAGGGGCGGATGACCATCCCGGACACCCCGCCGGTTGGTGAATGCGTGCCGGCAGGTCTCCTGACTGGTGCGTCCTGGCCGGCGCCGGCCTTCCCGGGTCGGCAGACCCAGTGGCATCGATGGCGCAGGCTCGGCACCTACAGTTGCGGGGGCAGTTCCCTTTGGCCCGCCCTCGGCGCGCCCGGGATTCCCTTTTGATTCCGTGTGGAAACCGGCGGGCGGCATGGTAGACCATCGGGCCATCGGCTGAAAACGCTTTTACAGGTACTTGAGCCAGGCGATGTCGCGCCGCCGCGCCTTGAGCCGGGCGAAGCCGCGCACCGGCAGGTACTGGGCGATCGCCAGCAGTACCGCGACCAGCCACACCGCGCCGATGCCGTCGAAGCCGAAATGGCTGCCCTGGTTCAGGCCGAACAGCGCCACGCAGGCCACATACAGCAGCTTGAGCACATACAGGTGCAGCAGGTAGAAGAACATCGGCGCTGCGCCGAACACCGCCAGCGGGCCGATCCAGCGGGCCTCGCCGGCACGCTCGAACGCGCGCAGCAGCAACAGGCCGACGCCCAGGGTCAAGGCCAGGAACAGCAGCGACGGAGGGTACTTGGTGATGTTGAAGAAGCTCATCAGCGTTTGCCCGACGCTGGGGTAGAAGGCCCACGGCGCCTCGCCGTAGCCGTTGAGCAGGCGCAAGACGACAAAGCCGAGCAGCAGCATCACGCCGCCCAGCAGCAGGCGCTGCTGGCGCTCGCCGGCGTCGCTGGCGCGGCTGAACCAGGGGCCGAGCCCATAGCCCAGGGCGATCACGCCGACCCACGGCAACACCGGGTAGGAGGTACGCAGGCGCAGGCTGTCGGACAGCTCCAGCCAGTTGCGCTCGTGCAGGATCGCCCAGGGTACATGCAGCGCCGAGTGCGCCGCGAAATGCAGGCCATCGAGCAGGTTGTGGCCGGCGACGATCAGCGCGCCCAGGGCGAGCAGCAGCGGGCGTGGCAGCCACACCAGCAGCGACAGGGCGATCATGCTCAGGCCGATGGCCCAGATCACCTGCAGGTAGATCACGCCCGGCGGCAACTGGAAGGTCCAGGCGAAGTTGACCAGGGTGAGCTCCAGTAGCACCAGGAACAGGCCGCGCTTGAACAGGAACGCCGCTACATCGCCCCGGCCCTGGTGCTTTTCGCCGTAGAGCCAGGCCGACAGCCCGGTGAGCAGCACGAACACTGGCGCGCACAGGTGCGCCAGGGTGCGGCTGACGAACAGGCTGGGGTCGGTGGCGTCGATCGCGTCGATGGTCATCGGGTCGCTGACCTGGCGGTGCAGGAAGAAGGTTTCGCGTACGTGGTCCAGCAGCATGAACAGGATCACCAGGCCGCGCAGGGCGTCGATGCTGTGCAGGCGTTGGCTGGGGAGGGCGGTCGGGAGGCTGGTCATCGAGGCGGGTCGCAGGCAGGGATAGCATTCAAATGAAATGTTATTTTATTTCATTTGTCTGTGCCTGGATACAGGCATGCACTGGCGTTCAGCCTGGATCAGCCCTGAATCAGCGGCCCCAGCCGCTCGGCCAGGGCCTGGACCATCGCGCTCACCTTGGGCAGATGCCCGCGGTTGCGGCGCCAGGGGGCTGTTTATCTCCATCCTGCTGCTGTTCGCCGCCTTCAATGCTCTGTCGGCGCTGGCGCCGAACGTCTGGGTACTGGCCCTGGCGCGGTTCCTTTCCGCGCTGGCCCTGCCGGTGTACTGGGGCACCGCCAGCGAAAGCGCCGGGCTGTGCCTGCTGGTGGCGCTGCTGATGTGGGCCTGGCTGCCGCCTCTGCCGAAGGTCCCGGCCCGCGTCGCAGGGGAGCGGCAGACGGTGATTCTCAAGGACCGTCGTTTCATCGCCCATGTGCTGCTTTCGGCGCTGGTGTTCACCGCCATGTTCACTGCCTATACCTACCTGGCCGAGATCCTCGAACAGCTTGCCGCCGTGCCGGCCAACGCGGTCGGTTGGTGGCTGATGGGCTTTGGCCTGGTGGGCATGCTCGGCAACCCCCTGGCCGGACGGTTCGTCGATCGCAGCCCGCTGCGGGCCACG
Source organism: Pseudomonas sp. TE31087 (assembly GCF_057284075.1). Taxonomy (NCBI): domain Bacteria; kingdom Pseudomonadati; phylum Pseudomonadota; class Gammaproteobacteria; order Pseudomonadales; family Pseudomonadaceae; genus Pseudomonas; species Pseudomonas sp. TE31087. The sequence continues at coordinate 1,948,202 of NZ_JBXVNN010000001.1, read as the reverse complement.
CTGCTGCTGTTGGCGATGCTGGCCTTGGGCATGGGCCTGGTCACCCCGGTGATCGGCAACCCGCTGCTGTTGGTGGGCGCCCTGGCACTGTGGGGCATCGACTACACGGCGCTGTTCCCGGTGTGTCAGGTGCGGGTGATGCGGGCCGGCGCCAAGGCCCAGGCCCTGGCCGGGACCCTCAACGTGTCGGCGGCCAACGCGGGCATCGCCGCCGGTGCCGCGCTGGGGGGCGCGGCGATCCAGGGGCTTGGTCTGGCTGCGTTGGGTTATGTGGCTTGTGGGTTTGCGGTGCTGGCGTTGGTGGCCACGTTGGTACTGCAACGGAGCGAGTGAGGCCTGTTCCACCCTCTGGCACAGATGCCTTTGCCCTCCACGTGGGGAGGGTAAGGGTGGCAATGGCCGACAGGTTGTCCTTGAACCGGCCAGCCCGATCGGCGGTTTCGCTCTGATCGGTTTTCTTAGTCGAGAAGCCACCCCGAGTCCCCCTCGACAAGCGTGCCGCCATGACTGGTGCGATCGCCCTGGCGTGCAACGCGCTTGCCATCGATGAGAAAGTGCGCGGCCCCTGTCTCGATCAGCGCCCCACAACTGATACGATCCCCAATCCGGGCAACGGGTTTACCATTGAACTGGTAGGTTTCGCTGCCGGTTTCCACCACACCCGCGCCATGCAGTGGACACTCGTGCAGGTGGCCTAAAAGTACGACCGGTTTCACGTGTGTTCTCCTGCGGCAGGGCCGGTACGTGACTCACGGTCTATCGCTTCAGGCCATTGCACCCTGGGGGCCAGTCGGCGAATGGGGGTGAGTTCGAAGTCATTGTCCCAATTGCGGGGTGGGCGAACAAAGGTGGGAAGTGCGTCTGGGCCCTGTTGCATGAAAAGTCTGATGATCTCCCAGTATCGCTTTCCATCCTCGATGCTATGGGTGAAGAAAAGACGGTCGATGATTTCGTCGGTGCCTGGCTTGCGGACTGCAATAAGGACGTTCTCGACGAGTCCGCCATTGCCCATGGGAGCGTAGACACTACAGACTTCGGCGATAAGGTCTTTCCAATCGTAGGCTACGGGTCGTACCCCCCATTTCTTTCGGCTGAATATGTAGAAGCGATCAAATCGATATTCATAAAAATAAACTTTTTGCCTGAGTCGATTGAAGCGGATTGGTTCGTTGCGTGGGAGTTCTATGTCTAAGCGCACGAACGGTATCATTGCCCAGTATGCGGCTGTGGTTATTGTTAGGCCTATAGCTATGATTTTCGCTTCGCTGATGCCGATTTCTGTTATTGTGCTGAGTGTGGTGTATAAATATAATATAAGTCCGAATGATAAGGTGATACTTCCGCCAATTGAGGCAATGCCTCTAATGCTCACGCTTGATCTGGGGATCTCCAAATAAGTGTTATTTATTTTGCTTGGTGTGGGTGGTAGTGGGAGTGAATTTAATCGTTGGGTTGGCTCTTCGTGGGGAAGAGCTAGATCATATTTCCAACCTAGGGGATGGCGAGGTAGATATTCATTGATTTTAGTCATTCGTTGACCGCCTGTATTTCTAAGTGTGCGTAGGCCTCGGGAGAGTTTCGGTCTGGCCAGTAAGTGACGTTAAAAGTTGCAGCCTGTATGCTGTGCCTGCCAAGGCTTGGGGTGAGTTCTATATGGCCGGTTATGAACTCGGTGGTAGTGGATCCCCCGGAGTGCAGTACGACAGATTTTATTACTGGTTTTTTGGCTGAGGGTATCTACTCTGTAGTCTTTAGCTTTGTGAGAGGGGCGCGACGACGGCTTTTTCTGTGAAGTTGGCAGCGGGTGTAAAACCTCATGGGACCCTGAGGCGATTGTTTCTCCGCTTGTGTAGTTGGACGGAACCCCATCGCCATGTCGATGAACAGTCAGGGACCAGTGATAGCTGTAGCTGGAGGCATTAATGTTGGGGAGGAGGATCTTGAATGTCAGCTTTTGCTCGGTGGCGGCTTGGGCAATCCATCCGATTTTAGCCGTGAGCGTGGGGTCGGCTCTTTGGGATTCGAATTTTAGGCCTGCCTCAATGCCCAATGTAGCAGCGTTTAGCTCTGCAAAAGCGATATCAGCATGCTCAGGGAACTCCCAGTGGATGGCGTGGGTTTCATTTGCCTTGCCGAAGTAACAACGCCTTGCCCAGCGCTCTAAGGGACTTGACTCAAGGCTTTCTGCAATCTTTTTAGCACCGTAAGAGATGGCAGCAAGGATGATTGCTATTCCTAGCGGCCCCCAAAAGGTAGGAACGAATACTGCGTATACCGAGGCCACTGTCCCCAGGCCAAATCCCATAGCTGATAAGACATAAGCATGCATAGCGGTATTATCTCCGCTTACAGACGTTCGCCTCAAGGCAAACACTGCCTGTGCCGTATCGTAAATCCCGGCCACGGCCCCCATGACGGCACCTACCCTGACCGTTGCCCGCCCCATTTCTATGGCCGTGGCCATCCGGGCCGTACCCGCAGGCGTCATGGGGATCCTGGTGTTGATCTGCGTGGCGCCGGTCCTGATGATCAAGCCCAGCGCCTCGATCCCGCCGCCTAGGATCGCCAGCTTGGACCCATGCAACGCCATCACCGCTTCCCTGGATTTCTCGCCGATCTCGATTTCCGCCTTCTCCAGATTCTTCGCCAGGCTGTCGTGGGTCAGGTACAAACCGCCCAGGGCCAGCAGGAGCTCCCAGCTGCCCGCCACGCCGCGCACGCCGGTGAAGCTGGTACGTACCAACTGCGCCGCCTGCTTCGCGGTGATGCGCATGCCGTGGAGCAGTTGGCGGGCGTTGGCGTCTAGGGTGCCCGCGGCGACCGAGAGGTTGACCAGGCTGATCTGCGCGGCGTCGCTGAGCTGGTTGACGCGCAGACCGGCTTCCTGGGCCAGGCGCTCCTGCAGCACGTCGGCGGTGCCCTCGACCCAGACGCTGACGGTGATGACGCTGTGCGCCAGCTTCGGGTCGAGCACCGCCAGGCTCAGCAGCCCGTGCTGGATGACCGGCCGCACCCAGCGCCTGGACGCGCTCACCTCGGCATCAAATTCGCGCAGGCCCAGGAGCATGCGCTCGCGGGCCTTGGCGGTCTGCGCGCTGGCCTTGTGCTGCAGCTCGCGCAGGTGGGCACTCTGCAGGGCGTAGTACTCGCTGAGCTTCATCTGCACCTGCAGCTCGATCAGTTGCACGCCGTTGTACAGCCACTGGCTGGCGCTGTTCAGGCGCATCACGGCGCGCTGCACGCCGGGCGGCAGCAGGGGCTTCAGGCGCAGGCTGGCGCCATTGATCGCGCCTTGCGTCTCGGCGATGGCCTGGCGCAGGGTGTCGCGCAGGTTCAAGCCGGCATCGTCACTGGCGATGACCTTGCTCAGCGCCCCGTAGAGTTTCTCGCTGTCGCCCCAGTCGGTGGGATCGGTGGTGGAGAAACTGGGCAGCAGCGCGGCGAGCAAGGCCCGGTCGCGCAGGAGCACGGCGCGGTAGGGCGGGCTGTTCGGGTCCTGCAGCCAGCGCTGCCACAGCGCCGCGCTGCTGCCCGGGGCAGGTGCGCGGGCTTCGCCGTCCACGTCGGGGGCCTCGGTGACGCCGCCAGCCAGGCACAGGGCCATGGTCTTGCTGTAGGCGATGCCGGACTCGCGGTCGCCGCCGTCGTAGTCGTGTTCCTCGATCGCGTGGAACAGGCTGCTGTCGCAGAGCTGGGTGTAGGCCTGGGTGTTCAGGTCGATGTAGCGCTGGTACTCGGCTTCCTGGCGCTCGTACTCGGCCTGGAAGCCTGCGCGCAGGGGCTCGTGGTAGCGCTCTTCGAGCCGGGCGACGCCGTCGCGGGCGCGCCGTTCGACCTCGCGCTGGCGCTCGACCTGCGGGTCGACGAACACCGGCGGGCCATCGCCGCTGTGGGGCTCGAAGGACGGGGTCTGCTGCTCGGCCCAGGGCCATTGCATGGCGCGCAGGGTCAGCAGGATCTGCGAGGTCTGCAGCTGATAGGCGCGCAGCGGGTCCTCGCGCCATTGCTGGCGCCGGGCGATCCAGTTGAGGCGCTGGTGGTTGTACTCCTGGACCAGGCCGACGGTGTCGTCGAGCACCAGGGCGAGCACGCCGTGTTCGAGCTGGTGGCGGGCAATGGCGTTGACCAGGTAGCCGCGGGTGGCGGTCTGGCGCAGCAGGCGGCTGTGAAAGCCATGGACACTGTCGAAGGCGCCGGGCAGTTGCTGGTTGTACTCGAAGACCTCGCGGTCCACTTGCAGCTCGCTGAGGGTCATGGCCATGCCGAGCTGGGCGGGGGCGCTGCGGGCGAGGGTGAGGTCCAGCACCTGGAAGCGCTCGGGCGGGGTCTTGGCGTTGCGGTAGGCATTGAGCACGCTGGGCGGCCAGGCGTCGCTGCTGAAGGCGATCCACGCGGTGGAGAAGGCCTCGGTGTCGACGGTGAGGAAGGAGGAGGGGATGTCGTGGTTTTCGCCCAGGCACTGGCGGGCGAGCAAACGCGGTGGCGCGGGCGGCGGCTCGAGGGGGTTGAAGCGGCGCAGGTGGGCCTCGTCGGTGACTTCGTAGGCGTACCAGATGCGCTGGTCGAGCAGGACATACAGGTAGCCGGTGCGCAGGGTGCGCAGCCCCATGCGGGTGGCCACCTGGTCACCGCCGGCCAGGGGGTGACGGTAGGCCGGGCGCAGGTCCGGGACCAGGGCGCGGCGCAGGGGCAGGATGGGCAGGCCCTTGCGTTCGCAGGCCTGGCACTGGTCGTGGGGCAGGACGGATTCGGCGATGACGTGGGCGATTCGCTTGCTGAGGGTCATGGGCGTACTCCGGATTGAGGCAGGTTTGCAAGCACATACCGCCAGTTGGATTCGGTGTATTCGGCGAGTGTCTGGGTCAGCGGAATCTGCGCATGCACGGCTTTGTCGATCAGTGTGCGGAGCGCAGGGTAGGTATGCAGCTGCGGGTGCAGGCAGCGTTGATGGAGGGCCAGGGCAATGATGTCGGCTGGCTCGCTCAAGCCCTGTCTGCGTGCCTGGACGATCTCTTCGTACGCCAGCACGGCGGCGACCGCTGGCAGGGAAGGCCGGTCATCGGTCTGTGGGAGCAGGGCGCGCCAGGCGCTGAGCATGGCCTGGACCAGCGGAGCTTCGGCTTGCATTTCTCCAGCCGCGACCGGTATCGGCTTTTGGGCGTACGGCTCACCGATCATGCGTACGGCAAACCCGCCGCTGGTAAGGAACAGCCAACGGTGGATGGGCCACCATGGCATTTGCTCTGCGTGTTCGTAGGCCGCTGCAAGCAGTTCCAGGCGTACAGGTTCGAATACCGGATAGAAGCAGGTCTGCATTCCCGTGGTCGAGACCTCGCACAGCGACATGATGTGCTCGGCCAGGGCCGCGGCAGGCGTGTCACTGAATAGCCAGCCACAGACCAGACGCCCAGGTCGCTGAACATCCCGCAGGCTTGCCCGTGCCGTCAGGGTCACCAGGGATTCCGGCAGGGGTTCTCCCGGAGACGCCAGGCAGGCCAGGACCGGATGGGCGTCGGGGGCGTGGGCGAGGTCGGCCCTGTAGATTGGCGTCAGCGCTTTCGCCCCCAGCCCTTGGCGTAAACCTTCGAGCACGGCGTGGTCACTTCGCCTGGACACCGCAGTGGGGTCGATCAGCACGTGGCAGTACTGGTCCGAGGTGTGGTGATCCATGACGAACTGGGTCAAGTCAGTGGTGTTCATCGGCCCTTTTCCTCACAGGCACTGCCGTTGTTCGCAGTGAGCTCCAGTGCCGTGACATTTCCGGCGCCTTCGGCCCCTGCTTGCGTAGGGCCATGAAAGTTGAGCGTCAACCCGTTGAGCGTAAGGCCCTGCTGGTCGAGCACGAGGCTTGCACCTGGGCTTATGAGCTCGATACGTTCGCTGGCGGTGAGTCGAAAGACTGTTGTCTGCTGCTCCAGGCCCTGGCCGACGGTAATGCGCTGATGACCGTCCACCCGCAGTTCGCTGTTGCCACCGACGAGGGTGTGTTGATTCACCCCGATGGTTTCGCTGCGATCATTGCTCACCTGTATGGACAGGTCCTGGCCGACCTTCAGATGGCAGTCCCGGCCTACGGCATGGGTGTGGTCATTGCCGGTTTCCTGGCGAAGGTCGTTGCCGACACTGATTTGCTCATCGTTGCCCACTTGTTCGATGCGGTTGCGGCCAACGCAGGTCGTTTCGTCATTGCCTACCCGATTGTTCTGATCCCGCTGCGCATGGATGAATACCTCTTCCTGCCCCAGTTCATCCTCGAAGCGCAGCTCGTTGAAACCTTGCCCCTTGTGGGTCTTGCTCTTGATGGTCATGCGCGTGCGGTGCTTGGGCAGTTCGTAGGGCGGCCGCTGGTTGCCGCAGTAGGTGCGCCCGGTGATCATCGGTTGGTCGGGATCGGCGTTGACGTACTGGATGACCACGTCCTGGCCGATCCGTGGGATGGCCATGGCGCCCCAGCCGCCGCCGGCCCAGCCCTGGGACACCCGCACCCAGCAGGAGCTGTACTCGTTGTCGCGGCTCTCGCGGTCCCAGGGGAAGCTGACCTTGACCCGCCCCCACTCGTCGCAAAAGATCTCCTCGCCCTCGGGGCCGACCACCGTGGCCATGTGCGGCCCGTCGATGCGCGGCTTGGGCGGCGCCTCGGGGCGCCACTCGATGCGCCCGGGCACCAGCAGGGCCTTTTGCATGTAGCGCGTGCCTTGTTCGGCGCCGGCGGCTTCCTCCTGCAGGCTGGTGAACTGCGCGCCCTCGTGGCGCACGCTGGCCACCCGCCAATGGATGTTGAGGTCTGCGCGGGGGTGTTCGACCAGGTCGAAGCTCAGGCCCGGCTGCAGGCGCACGTCGTCGCCCTCGACCTCGGCGATGCGCGCGTCGTGGCGCAGGGCGGTGAGGCGGGTGCGGGTGAAGGGGATGCCGACTTCGTCACGCTTGTAGCGGCCGGGGTAGTCGAAGCGCTCGTAGTCGTCGGCCTGGTGCTGCAGGTCGCTGGCGTTGAACTCCTGCTGCAGGTGGTAGGCCGGGTGGGTGAAGGAGTAGTCGCGTTGCACCTGGCGGGCCGTGCGCACCTGTTCGCGGTAGTGCAGGCGGCGCAGGCAGGGGCGGGCCTGGTCGCCGCCGCTGTTGGCGTGGTAGAGCACGGCCAGCGGGTCGGGGTAGTCGTCGTCGATGAAGCCTTCGTCGTCGTCATCGTCTTCGATCTTGACCAGGCTGGAGCTGATCATGCCCAGGGTCAGCACGCGGTCGCTGATGAGCAGGCGGTGGCCCTTGGCGCTGTGGACGAAGCGGTAGATGAAGCCTTCCTCGGCGGCCAGGCGGGTGATGAAGGCGAGGTCGGTTTCGCCGGCCTGGACGCAGAACTCGCGGGGCGCGTGGGGGAAGCTGTGGCCCAGTTCGAAGTCGGTGATGCGCTGGGCCTTGAACAGGGTTTCGAGGATCTGCGGCACGCTTTGTTGCTGGAAGATGCGCCAGTTCGAACGCAGCCCGGCGCGGGCCAGCTTGGGCTCGATCACGGCCTGGTAGCGGGTGCGGCAGTTGCCGGTGTCGCCCTGGCTGAAGGCGCTGATCAGGCCGTGTACATGGCGCATCGGTCGCTGGCCGCGCAGGATGGTGAACAGCGCGGGCTTGTCGAGCAGGTGGGCGAAATCGACGTTGTCTTCGTAGCTGACCAGTTCGAGCACCAGCCTGAACGGGGTGCTGAGGGCTTCGTCAAGGGTGAAGGAGACCACTTCGAACGGGTCCTGGCTGGCCAGGGGCTCGAAGTGGTAGCTCAGGTCGGATTGATTAGGCATGAGAGGTCCTTCGGATACGGCTGTCCAGGAACGAGACGGTGCTCGCCGTTGCCTGGCTGTTGCGGAATGCCCCGTCAGTGACTGCTGCATGAAGGCGTTGAGTGCCTCAGGCAGAGCGACGGTGACGCAGACCTGAAACACTAGCGAGGAACGGATTGTGGGTGGTCAGCAGGGCTTCCCAAATCCGCGTAGGACGTTTCTCTGATTTTCCCTTTCAGGGCTATTTGGCAGCATTCGCTTACAGTTCTTGGGAGAACCTGCCTGAGGATGCCCCCATGCCCGAAGCCCGCGAGCAGATCGACGCCCGCATCGCCAGCCTTGCCGACTGGCGTGGTCCGCGCCTGGCCCGGCTCAGGACGCTGATCCACCAGGCCGGGCTGCTCAATGCCAGTCTCAAGGGCGACACCCGCCGGGCCATCGAACTGCATGACGAGTGGCTCGACGAGCAGGCGTTCATCGCGATGGTGCTCAACCTGGGGCAGTCCTGAATCACCACCCAGGCCTTGCGAGGGAGCAGTCGAGCGTCACACCGCCCGAGCGTTGAGCAGGCGCACGCCCAGGCCGATGAACAGCGCGCCGGTGGCGCGCTTGAACCAGGCGGCCAGGGGCGAAGCCTTCAGGCGCAGGCCGAAGCGCCAGGCGGTGAAACAGTAGAAGGAATGCACCAGGCAGACGATCAGCGAGCCGCTCAGGTACATCGCCGCGAACTGGCCGAAGATCGGTCGCCCGGGCTCGAGGAACTGCGGCAGGAAGGCGCAGAAGAACACCAGGGTCTTGGGATTGCTCACCGAGACCAGGAAGGCCTCCACGGCGATCCGCCATTGCGTCTGGGGTGGCGTCGCGACCACCTGGGTCGCCGGGGCGGCGGGGCCTCCTTTACTCAGCAACTGGCGCAGGCCTAGGTAGATCAGGTAGCCGGCGCCGGCCAGTTTCAGCACCTGGAACGCCGTGGGCAGCGAGATCAGCAGGGCGCCCACGCCCATCGCCACGGCGGTGATCGTCAGCAGTTGCGCGGTGAGGTTGCCGAACAGGGTCATGCCCATGCCGGAGGGGCCGTAGCGCAGGGCGTTGCGCACGGTCAGCAGGACGTTGGGGCCGGGGATCAGCGAGGTGAGCAGGTAGGCGAAGGAGAAGGTCAACCAGAGGTGCAGGGCCATGGGAGCGCGTCCTTTGCGCGGGGAAAATCGAACAATGCCAGCAATCGGGGCGGGCCGCCATGGGGGCTTGCGGACACATGAGCTGTCGATCTGCTGGGGACAGCGTGGGAGCGGCGGTGCGCCGATGCGACGGGCCCCGCGAACACCCGCGAAGCGGGTGCCAGGGATTGCGCAACCTTCATCGCGGGGCAAGCCCGCTCCCTCGTTCTATGCTCTACGTCCCAGACCTAGACCTGGGTATCAGCGTGGCAGGCGCCCGCTGACGAAGTGCGCCACGTCGTTGAACCCAGGCGTCGAGGCATGACCCGGTGTCACCAGCGAGTCGATGAACGCTTCGTCCTCCGCCGTGATCTTCACCTCCAGCGCGCCGGCATAGGTGTCCCACTGCGCCTCGGTGCGTGGTCCGACGATGGCCGAGCTGACCAGGCGGTTGTTCAGCACCCAGGCGATGGCGAACTCGACGATGCCCACGCCCTTGGCCTCGGTGTAGGCATGGATCTTCTGGGCGATGGCCAGCGACTCCTGGCGCCATTCCACCTCCATGATGCGCTTGTCCTGGCGGCCGGCGCGGCTGCCTTGGTCCGGGGTCGAGCCGGGCGCGTACTTGCCGCTGAGCACGCCACGGGCCAGCGGGCTGAACGGCACCACGCCCAGGCCATGGTAGGCGGCGGCGGTCAGTTGCTCGGGTTCGGCCTGGCGGTTGACGATGTTGTACAGCGGCTGGCTGACCACAGGCTTGGCCACGCCGAGTTTCTCCGCCAGGTTGCAGATCTCGGCGATGCGCCAGCCACGGAAGTTGGACACGCCCCAGTAGCGGATCTTGCCCTGGGCCAGCAGGTCGCCGATGGCGCGCACGGTCTCTTCCAGGGGGACCGAGTGGTCCTCGCGGTGCAGGTAGTATATGTCCAGGTAGTCGGTGCCCAGGCGCGTGAGGCTGGCCTCGATGGCATTGAACAGGTGCTTGCGCGACAGGCCGCTGCGGTTGGGCACGCCATCGACCGGGCCGTAGCCGGCCTTGGAGGCGATGATCCAGTCGTGGCGGTTGCGCGCCACCGCCTCGCCGACGATCTCCTCGGAACGGCCGCCGTTGTAGACGTCGGCGGTGTCGACGAAATTGATGCCCTGGTCCCAGGCCTTGTCGATGATGCGCAGCGAGTCTTCGGTGCCGGTCTGCTCACCGAACATCATGCTGCCCAGGGTGAGGGCCGAGACATGCAGGCCGGAGCGGCCGAGGGGGCGGTAGATCATTGCAGATAATCCTTTTCTGACGCCTTGAGAGGGGTTTCCCTCTTTTACACAGTTCCGCCCGGCATTGAAAGCGTGCGGCGGGCGCCGTTTCACTCCGCCCAGGCATCGATCAGGTCACGCGCCTCGCGACTCGGCAGCGGCCGTTTCAGCCGCTGCGACAGCACCGCCATGGCCCGTGCGTGGCCCTTGGCGATCACCGCCTCGACCTGGTCGTCCAGGCACTGCAGGGCGATGAAGTCGCCCTGTTCCGGGGTGCCGACGTACTCGATGCGGTTCCAGCCGCTGGCATGCCCGAGCACTTCGTAGGTACGGCCGTGCTGGTAGGTCCAGAAGAACGGCACGTCGTCGTAGCGGCGGCGCTCGCCGAGCATGTTGGCGGCGGCGATCACCCCATGCTGCTGGGCCAGGCGCCAGTGCTCGATGCGCACCGGGCGGCCGGCCAGGGGGAAGGTGGCGATATCGCCGGCCGCCCACAGGCCGTCGGTGGCCTGCAGATGGGCGTCCACCCTCAGCGAGCGGTCCTCGGCCAGGGGCAGGTCGTGCAGGTAGCCGGTGGCCGGGCTGACGCCGGTGCCGAGCAGCACCAGCGGGGTTTGCAGGCGCTCGCCATTGGCCAGTAACACGGCCTCGACCCGTTCCCGGCCTTCGAAGCCGCTCACCTCGGTCGGCCCGTGGAATACCACGCCCTTGCGTTCGTGCAGCTCGCGCAGGGTCTGGCCGATGCGCTCGCCCAGCTGCCGGGCCAGCGGGATGGCGTGACGCGTGACCACATGCACCAGCAGGCCGTACTTGCGCAGGGCGCTGGCGGCCTCGAGGCCGATGAACCCATCGCCGACGATCACCACCGGCTGGCCCGGCTCGGCCAGGTCGAGCAGCTGCGCGGCATCCGTGCGCGAGCGCAGCACGCAGATGCCGGGCAACTGCACGCCGGGGAGCTCGGGACGCCTGGGTTTGCCGCCGGTGGCCAGCAGGGCGGCGTCGTACTTCAGCTTCTGGCCGTCGGCCAGGGTGATCAGGCGCTTGCCGGCATCCACGGCGCGCACCTTGCCGTGCAGGCGCTGCAGCTGGCCACGGCGCAGGGCGTCCGGGGCCAGCAGGGTCGGTACTTCGTCCACCGGCATCTGCCCGGCGATGACGAACTTGCTCAGGGCGGTGCGATCGTAGGCGTTCGGCTGTTCCTGATCGATCCACAGCAGGCGCCCGGCAAAGCCATGCTCGAGCAGGGTGGCGATGGCGGCCGAGCCGGCGGCGCCGGCGCCCACCACGACGAAGGTGCGGGCGTCACTGTGGCGCGGCGGTGCTGTCTCGGGCAACGGCTGGTCGTCGACCCAGACCTGGCCATCCCTGAGCTCTACGGCATGGCGGCGCAGGCCGGTCAGGGCCGGCGGTTCGCAGACCGCGCCCTCGTCCACGGCGAAGGCGGCCTTGTGCCAGGGGCAGACCAGCAGCCCGCCACAGACCGCGCCCTCTTCCAGGGGCGCGCCCTCATGCGGGCAGTTGGCCTGGTAGGCCTTCACCAATTCGCCCTGGCGCACCAGGACGATGTCCTCGGTGCCGGCCTGGACGCGCAGGGGGCGGTGTTCCTCGAGCTGGTCGAGGCTGGCCACGGCGTGCAGGGTCATGGCGGATCTCCTCAGGCGTTGTGTTTCATTTGACGCCTGCCATGGGCCTGGACTGCGACGACCCGACGATCGGAGGTGGTCATTACAACTTTTCACAAAAACTTCAAATGAGACCAAATTGACTCAAATCGATTGCATGAGTACCATTCGCGCCAAATTTAGTTAACGGCTCGGGTGAGTTCATGAGCAATTTGCGTGCAATAGGAGTGGCCAGCTGGCTGGCAGTGGCAGTAGCCCTGGCTGGCTGCGGGGCGGCCGATGAACAGCAGGTCGGCGCTGAAACGGCGTTTCCGGTGGAAATCGTGACCGTGGCCGCCGAGCCACTGGCCCTGGCCTCGACCTTGCCAGGCCGGGTCGAGCCGATGCGGGTGGCCGAGGTGCGTGCGCGGGTGGCCGGCATCGTCCTGCACAAGCGTTTCGAGGAAGGTGCCGACGTCAAGGCCGGCGATGTGCTGTTCCAGATCGACCCGGCGCCGTTCAAGGCCGCCCTGGCCCGCGCCGAGGCCGACCTGGCCCGGGCCCAGGCCGTGCAGCACGAAGCCCAGGCGCGGGTAAAACGCTATGCGCCGCTGGTGAAGATCGAAGCGGTGAGCCAGCAGGACTTCGACAGCGCCACCGCCGAGCTGCGCAGCGCCCAGGCTGCCGTGCGTTCGGCCCAGGCCGACGTGCAGACCGCGCGCCTGAACCTGGGCTATGCCACGGTCACCGCGCCGATCTCCGGGCGCATCGGTCGCGCCCTGGCCACCGAAGGCGCGTTGGTCGGGCAGGGCGACGCCACGCTGATGGCGCGCATCCAGCAGCTCGATCCGATCTACGTCGACTTCACCCAGTCCGCCGCCGACGCCCTGCGCCTGCGCCAGGCCCTCAAGGACGGCGCCCTGGGTGGTGGCGACGACAAGGCGCTGACCGCCCAGGTGGAAGGCACCGACTACCAGCGCCAGGGCGCGCTGATGTTCACCGACGTGGCGGTCGACCGCGGCACCGGCCAGGTCACCCTGCGCGGGCGCTTCGACAATGCCGACGGCATTCTCCTGCCGGGCATGTATGTGCGCGTGCGCACCCCGCAGGGCACCGACCAGCAGGCCATCCTGGTGCCGCAGCGGGCGGTGCAGCGTGGCAGCGACGGCGAGGCGCGGGTGATGGTGGTCGGCACCGGCAACCTGGCCGAGGCGCGCAGCGTGCGCACCGGCGTGATGCAGGGTTCGCGCTGGCAGGTCGTCGAAGGCCTGCGCGGCGGTGACCAGGTCATCGTCGGCAGCCCGGCCGGCCTGGCCTCGGGCATGCCCGTGGTGCCGGCACAGGCGCAGCCGGTCGCGGCGAAATAAGGCGAGGGTAGCGAGATGTCCAAGTTCTTCATCAATCGGCCGAACTTCGCCTGGGTCGTGGCGCTGTTCATATCCCTGGCCGGCCTGCTGGTGATCCCGGCGTTGCCGGTGGCCCAGTACCCCAGCGTGGCACCGCCACAGATTTCCATCACCGCCAGCTACCCGGGCGCTTCGGCCAAGGTGCTGGTGGAGTCGGTAACCAGCATCATCGAGGAGTCGCTCAACGGCGCCAAGGGCCTGCTGTACTACGAGTCCACCAACAACTCCAATGGCGTCGCCGAGGTGCTGGTGACCTTCGAGCCCGGCACCGAGCCGGACATGGCCCAGGTCGACGTGCAGAACCGCCTGAAGAAGGCCGAGGCGCGCATGCCCCAGGCGGTGCTGACCCAGGGCCTGAAGGTGGAGCAGGCCAGTTCCGGCTTCCTGCTGATCTACGCCCTGACCAGCAAGGCCGGCGACCGTGGCGACACCACGGCCCTGGCCGACTACGCCGCGCGCAACATCAACAACGAACTGCTGCGCGTGCCGGGCGTGGGCAAGCTGCAGTTCTTCGCCTCCGAAGCGGCCATGCGGGTCTGGGTCGATCCGCAGAAACTGGTGGGCTATGGCCTGTCCATCGACGACATCAACAACGCCATCCGCGGCCAGAACGTCCAGGTGCCGGCCGGCAGCTTCGGCAGCACGCCGGGCGCCAGCGAACAGGAGCTGACCGCGACCCTGGCGGTGCAGGGCACCCTCGATACTCCCGAGGCCTTCGCCGGCATCGTCCTGCGCGCCAACCCGGACGGCTCCAGCGTGCGCCTGGGCGATGTCGCGCGCCTGGCCATCGGCAGCGAGAACTACAACCTGTCCTCGCGCCTGGACGGCCACCCGGCCGTGGCCGGCGCGGTGCAGCTGGCGCCCGGCGCCAATGCCATCCAGACCGCGACGCTGGTCAAGGAGCGCCTGGCCGAGCTTGCGCAGTTCTTCCCCGAGGGCGTCGAGTACTCGGTGCCCTACGACACCTCGCGTTTTGTCGACGTGGCCATCGAGAAGGTCATCCACACCCTGATCGAAGCCATGGTGCTGGTGTTCCTGGTGATGTTCCTGTTCCTGCAGAACGTGCGCTATACCCTGATTCCGTCGATCGTGGTGCCGGTGTGCCTGCTGGGCACGCTGATGATCATGAAGCTGCTCGGCTTCTCGGTGAACATGATGACCATGTTCGGCATGGTGCTGGCCATCGGCATCCTGGTGGACGACGCCATCGTGGTGGTGGAGAACGTCGAGCGGCTGATGGCCGAGGAGGGCCTGTCGCCGGTGGACGCGACCATCAAGGCGATGGGGCAGGTGTCCGGGGCGATCATCGGCATCACCCTGGTCCTGGCGGCGGTGTTCCTGCCGCTGGCGTTCATGTCCGGTTCCGTGGGGGTGATCTACCAGCAGTTCTCGGTGTCGCTGGCGGTGTCGATCCTGTTCTCCGGCTTCCTCGCCCTGACCTTCACCCCGGCGCTGTGCGCCACGCTGCTCAAGCCGGTGCCCCATGGCCACCATGAGAAGGGCGGTTTCTTCGGTGCCTTCAACCGCGCCTTCGCCCGCGTGACCGAGCGCTACTCGGTAATGAACAGCGCTCTGGTGGCCCGCGCCGGTCGCTGGATGCTGGCCTACGTCGGCATCCTGGTGGTGCTCGGTTATTCCTACCTGCGTCTGCCGGAAGCCTTCGTGCCTTCGGAGGACCTGGGTTACAGCATTGTCGACGTGCAACTGCCGCCGGGCGCCAGCCGGGTGCGTACCGACCACACCGCCGAGGCGCTGGAGCAATTCCTGATGTCCCGCGAGGCGACGGCCAGCTCGTTCATCGTCAGCGGCTTCAGCTTCTCGGGCCAGGGCGACAATGCCGCGCTGGCGTTCCCGACCTTCAAGGATTGGTCCGTGCGCGGCCCCGAGCAATCGGCCGAGGCGGAAACCGCTGCCATCAACGCCCAGTTCGCGGCCAATGGCGACGGCACCATCACCGCGGTCATGCCACCGCCGATCGACGGCCTGGGCAACTCCGGCGGTTTCGCCCTGCGCCTGATGGATCGTGGCGGCCTGGGCCGCGAAGCGCTGCTGGCGGCCCGCGACCAGCTGCTGGCCCGCGCCAACGGCAACCCGGTGATCCTCTACGCGATGATGGAAGGCCTGGCCGAGGCACCGCAGCTGCGCGTGCAGATCGACCGCGAGAAGGCCCGCGCCCTGGGCGTGAGCTTCGAAACCATCAACAGCACCCTGGCCACCGCCTTCGGTTCGGCGGTGATCAACGACTTCAGCAACGCCGGGCGCCAGCAGCGCGTGGTGGTGCAGGCCGAACAGGGCGAGCGCATGACCCCGGAAAGCGTGCTGCGCCTCTATGCGCCGAACGCCCAGGGCGAGCAGGTGCCGTTCAGCGCCTTCGTTACCACGAAATGGGAAGAGGGCCCGGTGCAGATGGTGCGCTACAACGGCTATCCGTCGATCCGCATCGCCGGTGATGCCGCGCCCGGCCACAGCACCGGCCAGGCGATGGCCGAGATGGAACGCCTGGTCAGCGAACTGCCGCCTGGCATCGGCTATGCCTGGACGGGCCTGTCGTACCAGGAGAAGGTCTCCAGCGGCCAGGCCACGGCCTTGTTCGCCCTGGCCATCCTGGTGGTGTTCCTGCTGCTGGTGGCACTGTACGAAAGCTGGGCGATCCCGCTGACGGTAATGCTGATCGTGCCGATCGGCGCCCTGGGCGCGGTGTGGGCGGTGATGCTCACCGGCTTGCCCAACGATGTGTACTTCAAGGTCGGCCTGATCACCATCATTGGCCTGGCGGCGAAGAACGCCATCCTGATCGTCGAGTTCGCCAAGGAATTGTGGGAGAAGGGCTACAGCCTGAGCGACGCCGCCATCGAGGCCGCGCGCCTGCGTTTCCGCCCGATCGTGATGACCTCCATGGCCTTCATTCTCGGCGTGGTGCCGCTGGCCATCGCCACCGGCGCCGGCGCGGCGAGTCAGCGCGCCATCGGTACCGGGGTGATCGGCGGCATGCTCAGCGCCACCTTGCTGGGCGTGGTGTTCGTGCCGATCTGTTTCGTGTTCGTGCTGAAGCTGCTCAAGCGCAAGCCGGCCCCTGTGCAACACGCTGTCGAGGTGACCCAGTGATGCTCATGCGCAATCTTGCAATTCCGTTCGCGCTGGCCGTCACCTTGGCCGGCTGCTCCCTGGCACCGACCTACCAGCGCCCCGAGGCGCCGGTGGCGGCCGCGTGGGGCGATGCCGCCGGCCATCACGGCAAGGCGGTGGAGCAGCTGGACTGGCAGGCGTTTATCGTCGACCCGTCCCTGCGCCAGCTGGTGGGCACCGCGCTGAACAACAACCGCTCGCTGCGCCAGACCCTGCTGGATATCGAGCAGGCCCGCGCCCAGTACCGTATCCAGCGTGCCGACCGGGTGCCGGGCTTGAATGCCGGGGCCTCCGGCAACCGTCAGCACCTGCCGGCCGACTTGTCGAGCAATGGCCGCGAGGGTGTCAGCAGTACTTACCAGGTGGGCTTGTCGCTGCCGGAGTACGAGGTCGATTTGTTCGGCCGGGTGAAGAGCCTGAGTGATGCGGCCCTGGAACAGTACCTGGCCACCGAGGAAGTTGGCCGTGCCGCACGCATTGCCCTGATCGCCGAGGTCAGCCAGGCCTACCTGACCCTGGACGGCGCCGAGCGGCGCCTGGCGCTGACCCGCCAGACCCTGGCCAGCCGCGAGGATTCGCTGGCCCTGGTCGGCCAGCGGCGTGCTGCTGGCACGGCCACGGCGCTGGATCACCAGGAGGCGCTGGGGCTGGTCGATCAGTCGCGGGCCGAGCTGGAAGGCATCGTGCGCGAGCAGCGCCAGGCCTACAACGCCCTGGTGTTGCTGCTGGGCAGCGCGGACGCGGGCAAGGCGATTCCCGCCGAGCGCGGCGAGGCGCCGCTGGTCCTGCAGGACATCGCCCCGGGCGCGCCGTCGGCGCTGCTCGAACGGCGCCCGGACATCCTCGCCGCCGAGCACCGGCTGCGGGCGCGCAACGCCGATATCGGCGCGGCGCGGGCGGCGTTCTTCCCGCGGATCAGCCTGACCGGCAGCTTCGGCACCTCCAGCGCGCAGATGTCCGGGCTGTTCGACGGCGGTTCGCGCAGCTGGAGCTTCATGCCGCAGCTGTCGCTGCCGCTGTTCGACGCCGGGCGCAACAAGGCCGGCCTGAGCCTGGCCGAAGCGCGCAAGGATTCGGCGGTGGCGGCGTATGAAGGCACGATCCAGACCGCCTTCCGCGAAGTCGCCGACGCCCTGGCCGCCACCGACACTCTGCGCCGCGAGGAAGCGGCGCGCCGGGCCTTGGCCGACACCAGCCGGGCGACCGTGGCGCTGGCCAAGGCGCGCTACGAGGGCGGCGTGGACAGCCACCTGCGCTACCTGGATGCGCAGCGCAACGGCTATGTCAACGAAGCGGCGTTCATCGAGGCCAGCACCCAGCGCCAGTTGGCGCTGGTCGATCTGTACCGTGCCCTGGGCGGCGGCTGGCCGGACAAGGGCTGAAACCAACTCCTTTGGTTGGGGAATCCAACCGCTCGGCCCCGGGGGATCTTTGCCCCGGGGCTATTTTTTTTATTTGGGCTTACACAATCTCTGTAGGAGCGGCCTTGTGCCGCGAAAGGGCCGCGTAGCGGCCCCGGCAATATCCGCCTCGCCACGAGATCCTGGGGCTGCTTTGCAGCCCTTTCCGGCCGGTCCGACGCCTCGGCAAGGCCGCTCCTACAGAGGGTCGTGGACAGGTTAATCCTGCAGCAGATCCGGGCTGTTGAAGTTACTCAATCGCGGATCGTCCTCGACACACTCCAGCCCTTGGACGCTCGCCTGCAACAACGCCTTCTGCAAACTCCGCTCCCCCTCCAGCCAGGCCTGCTCGAGCAGCGGCAACAACCGCCGCGGCAACACACTGAGCATCGGCTGCCAGTACCCACCTTGGCGCACCATGGCCGCGCTGTCGTGGGCCACCGCCAGGGCCAGCAGGTCCTCGATCAGGGCCCGGTCGATCCGTGGCGCATCGCAGGCCAGCAGCACCACCCATTCATGCCGCGCCACTTTGAGCCCGCTGATGACCCCGGCCAGTGGGCCGGGAAAGCCCGCTTCGGCATCGCCGACAAGCTGGTCGGCATAAACCGCATAGGCCGCCTGGTTGCGGTTGCAGGAGATCACCAGGTCGTCGCTGAGTGCCCGCACGGCACGTTGCACATGGGCCACCAGCGGCTCGCCGCGCCAGGGCACCAGCCCCTTGTCGCGCCCGCCCATGCGCTGGCCACGACCGCCGGCGAGGATGAGGATGGAGCAGGGGGGGAAGGATGTGGGCATGGGGCAGGCTCTACGGGTGCACGGCCTGCAACCCTCCCACTTCGTCCCTGTATTGTCCAGTGCGCTACAGACGGCGCACCTGGTATTTCTGTCAGTTGTACGGGGCGGGTTGCCGATGGCTAATAGGGCTCGCGGCCTTGGATCGAATCGAGCCATTGGCGAGCATCACGGAGAGTGTTGATGAACAAGAGCGAACTGATCACGTCAATTGCCCAATCGGCCGACATCACGAAAGTGGCGGCAGGGCGTTGCCTGAATGTCTTTCTCCGGGCAGTGACCCGGACACTGGTCGAAGGGGGGAAGGTATCGCTGGTCGGCTTTGGTGCGTTTTCCGTGGCCAAGCGACGCGCACGGGTAGGGCGCAATCCGCAAACGGGAAAAACCTTGAAGATCCCGGCGAAGAAACAACCGGTTTTCAAGGCCGGCAAGACATTGAGGTACACGGTCAACTGAGCATTTCGCCACGATGATGGACAGGGAGGCGGCAGGTGCCTCCCTGTCCAGGTGGCATCATCGGGATGCGCTGTGTTCCAGCGTTGCCTGCGGTGCCTTGCCACGTCCGGCCAGGCGCATCACCACGACGAAGAACACCGGCACGAACACCACGGCAAAGGTGGCGCTGAGCATGCCGCCGATCACCCCGGTGCCGATCGCCTGCTGGCTGGCCGAGCTGGCGCCGCTGGCGATGGCCAGGGGCACCACGCCGAGGATGAACGCCAGCGAGGTCATCACGATCGGGCGCAGGCGCAGGCGCGCGGCCTGGATCGCCGCGTCCACCGCGTCGTGCCCCTGGTCCACCAGGTCCTTGGCGAACTCGATGATCAGGATGGCGTTCTTTGCCGACAGGCCGATCAGGGTGATCAGGCCGACCTTGAAGAACACATCGTTGGGCATCCCGCGCAGGGTTACGGCGAGTACCGCGCCGAGCACGCCCAGGGGCACCACCAGCAGCACCGCGGTGGGGATCGACCAACTTTCGTACAGCGCCGCCAGGCACAGGAACACCACCAGCAGCGACAACGCCATCAGCAGCGGCGCCTGGCTGCCGGACAGGCGCTCCTGCAGCGACAGGCCGGTCCATTCCAGGCCGGAACCGGCCGGCAACTGGGCGACCAGGTGCTCGATCTCGGCCATGGCCTCGCCCGAGCTGTAGCCGGCCGCCGGCTCGCCGGAGATCGACACCGCCGGGTAGCCGTTATAGCGGGTCAGCTGCACCGGTCCGGACTGCCAGTGGGCCGTGACGAAGGCGCCCAGGGGCACCATCTTGCCGCTGTTGTTGCGCACGTGGATCTTCAGCAGGTCCTCGACCTGGCTGCGCCGGTCGCCTTCGGCCTGCACCACCACCCGCTGCATGCGGCCCTGGTTGGGGAAGTCGTTGACGTAGTTGGAGCCCACCGCAGTGTCGAGCACCGCGCCGATATCGGCGAACGAAACACCCAGGGCATTGGCCTGGCGCCGATCGATTTCCAGTTCCACCTGGGGGCTTTCGGCCAGCGAGGCTTCGCGCACATTGACCAGCACCTTGCTCTTGCGCGCCGCCTCCAGCAGTTGGTCGCGGGCCTCCATGAGCACGGTGTGGCCCATGCCGCCACGGTCCTGCAGGCGGAACTCGAAGCCGGTCGACTCGCCCAGGCCGTCCACCGGCGGCGGCAGTACCGCGTAGGCGATGGCGTCCTTGAGCTGGGTGAAGGCCAGGGTCGCGCGGTCGGCGATGGACTGCGCACTGTCGTCACCACCGCGTTCGGACCAGTCCTTGAGCGTGGTGAAGGCCAGCGCCGCGTTCTGCCCGCTGCCGGAGAAGCTGAAGCCGAGGATCAGCGTGGTGTTGGCCACGCCTGGCTCTTCGCCGTTGTGCGCCTCGATCTGCTGCGCCACCTCGATGGTCCGCGCCTGGCTGGCGCCCGGCGGCAGCTGGATGTCGGTGATGGTATAGCCCTGGTCCTCGGTGGGCAGGAAGGCGGTGGGCAGCTGGCTGAAGCCGTAGCCGAGCACCGCCAGCAGCGCGGCATACACCAGCAGGTAGCGGCCGCTGCGAGCCAGGGCGTGGGTCACCCAGCGCTGGTAGCCGTTGCTCATGCCTTCGAAGCGGCGGTTGAACCAGCCGAAGAAACCCTTGCGCTCATGGTGCTCACCCTTTTCCAGGGGCTTGAGCAGGGTGGCGCACAGCGCTGGGGTCAGGCTCAGGGCGAGGAACGCCGAGAACAGGATCGACACCGCCATCGACACCGAGAACTGCTGGTAGATCACGCCCACCGAGCCTTTCATGAAGGCCATCGGCAGGAACACCGCCACCAGCACCAGGGTGATGCCGACGATGGCGCCGCTGATCTGGCCCATGGCCTTGCGCGTGGCTTCCTTCGGCGGCAGGCCTTCCTCGGCCATGATCCGCTCGACGTTCTCCACCACGACGATGGCGTCGTCGACCAGGATGCCGATCGCCAACACCATGCCGAACAGGGTCAGCACGTTGATCGAGAAGCCCAGCGCGTTCATCACCGCGAAGGTGCCCATCAGCGCCACCGGCACCACCAGGGTCGGGATCAGGGTGTAACGGAAGTTCTGCAGGAACAGGAACATCACCGCGAACACCAGGATCATGGCCTCGACCAGGGTGTTGATCACCTGCTGGATCGAGACCTTGACGAACGGCGAGGTGTCGTAGGGGATGTCGTACTTCACCCCGGCCGGGAAGTAGCGCGCCAGCTCGTCGAGCTTCTGCTTGACCAGGCCCGCGGTTTCCATGGCGTTGGCGCCGGGTGACAGCTTGACGCTGAAGGCACTGGTGGCCTTGCCGTTCAGGCGCGTGCCGTACTGGTATTCCTGGGCGCCGATCTCGACCCGGGCGACATCGCCGACGGTGACGGTCGAGCCGTCGGTGTTGGCGCGCAGGACGATGGCGGCGAATTCCTCGGGGGTGCTCAGCTGGCCCTTGACCACCACGTTGGCGGTGATTTCCTGGGTCGGCCGGCTGGGCAGGTCGCCGATGCTGCCGGGGGCGACCTGGGCGTTCTGCGCGGCGATGGCCTCGGCCACGTCGTTGGGCGTGAGGTTGAAACCGACCAGCTTGGCCGGGTCGATCCAGATGCGCATGGCCCGCTCCGAGCCATACAGCTGCGCCTTGCCGACGCCCTTGATGCGGCGGATCTCGTTCATCACGTTGCGCGCGAGGATGTCCGACAGGGCGATCTCGTCGAGGCTGCCATCCTCGGAGGTGAGAGGTGGCCAATAGCAGGAAGCCGGTGGACACCTTTTCCACCTGCAGGCCTTGCTGGGTCACCGGGCGCGGCAGGCGCGACTCGATTACCTTGAGGCGGTTCTGCACGTCGACCTGGGCCAGGTCCGGGTTGGTACCGGGCTGGAAGCTGGCGGTGATGGTGGCGCTGCCCAGGCTGCTCTGCGACTCGAAATAGAGCAGGTTGTCGGCACCGTTGAGCTCCTGCTCGATGATGCTGACCACGCTCTCGTCCATGGTCGCCGCCGAGGCGCCCGGGTAGACGGCGTAGATTTCCACCTGCGGCGGCGCCACGTCGGGGTACTGGGCCACCGGCAGCTGCGGGATGGCCAGGGCGCCGACCAGGAGGATGAACAGGGCGACCACCCAGGCGAATACCGGGCGGTCGATGAAGAACTGCGGCATGGATCAGGCCCTCATTGGCCGGTGTGTTGGGCGACCGCGGAGGCGCCCGGTTGCTCGTCGACCTGGACCTGGTCCCCGGCCTTGACGTGTTGCAGGCCCTCGACCACCACGCGATCACCGGGGGCCAGACCCTCGCTGACGATCCAGCGATCACCCTGGGCGCTGCCCAGGACCACCTGGCGTTCGCTGATGCGCTCCTGCGGGTCGACCAGCAGCACCTTGGGCACGCCGGCGCTGTCGCGCAGGATGGCGCGCTGCGGCACGCTGATGCCCTGGGGCTGTACGGCCTGGTCCAGGCGCACGCGCACGTAGCTGCCTGGCAGCAGGTCGAGGTCGGGGTTGGGGAACTCGCTGCGCAAAGTGATCTGGTTGGTGCTTGGGTCGACGCTGATGTCCGAGAACAGCAGCTTGCCGGCCAGCGGGTAGGCGCTGCCGTCATCCTGGATCAGCGTGGCCTTGACCTGGCCCTGGCCGACCTGCTGCAGCTCGCCGGCGCGCAAGGCACGGCGCAGGGCGTTGAGCTCGCGGGTCGACTGGGTGACATCGGCATGAATCGGGTTCAACTGCTGGATGGTGGCCAGCGGCGTGGTTTCGCTCTGCCCGACCAGCGCGCCCTCGGTCACCAGGGCGCGGCCGATGCGTCCGGAGATCGGCGCGGTGACGGTGGCGTAGCCCAGGTTCAGGCGTGCCCGTTCCAGCGCCGCCTTGGCTTCGCCGACCGCAGCATCGGCCTGGAGGAAGGCGGCGCGGGCGTTGTCGTACTCCTGGCGGCTGACCGCCTTGTCGTCGACCAGCTCGCGGTAGCGCTGCTCCTGCAGGCGGGCCTGGTACAGGGTTGCCTCGGCCTTGGCCAGGCTGGCGCGGGCGCTGTCGAAGTCGGCCTTGAACGGCGCCGGGTCGATCAGGA
This sequence comes from Pseudomonas sp. TE31087, assembly GCF_057284075.1. Classification (NCBI taxonomy): domain Bacteria; kingdom Pseudomonadati; phylum Pseudomonadota; class Gammaproteobacteria; order Pseudomonadales; family Pseudomonadaceae; genus Pseudomonas; species Pseudomonas sp. TE31087. The sequence goes on along the minus strand of NZ_JBXVNN010000001.1, from coordinate 1,925,162 downwards.
ACAGCACATCACCTTGCTTGACGTCGCTGCCCTCGCGGTACACCCGCTTGAGCACCACGCCGGCTACCCGGGCGCGCACCTCGGCGGTACGCGGCGCGAGGATGCGGCCGCTCAGTTCAGTGCTGATCGCCAATGGCTGCACGGCCAGGGTCTCGACCCGGACCTGGGAAGGCGGGGCCTGTTCTTCCTGTTCGGCAGCGTCGTTGCAACCGGCCAGGGAAAGGGTCATCAGCGCCAGCAGCGCCAAGGGGCGCAGGCGCGAAGGGCAGGGAATGGACATACGGATCTTCCAGGTTTGATCCAGCGTATGCTAAAGCAGCCGTTCGGGTGGCGGCTGTTAAGCTATGTTGGGCGTATGTGAAAAAGTGTGAACAATCGGCGGTGGCCCGCGCGGGATTCTATATCCTGCCTTACTTCAATCTTTCGTCAAATCCCCTTATGCCGAACATTCTCCTGGTCGAAGACGACAGCGCGTTGTCCGAACTGATCGCCAGCTACCTGCAACGCAACGATTTTCATGTCCGGGTGATTGCCCGCGGCGACCATGTGCTGGACGAGTTCCGCCGGCAGAAACCGGACCTGGTGATCCTTGACCTGATGCTGCCGGGCCTCGACGGCCTGCAGGTGTGCCGCTTGCTGCGCCAGGAAACCCAGGGCCTGCCGATCCTCATGCTGACCGCCCGTGACGACAGCCACGACCAGGTGCTGGGGCTGGAAATGGGCGCCGACGACTACGTCACCAAGCCTTGCGAACCCCGGGTGCTGCTGGCCAGGGTGCGCACCCTGCTGCGCCGCAGCAGCGTCAACGAACCGCGCCTGGACAGCGACCTGATCCAGGTCGGCGGCCTGCGCATCGACCTGGCCGAGCGCACGGTCAGCTGGCGCGGCGAGGAGGTGGAGCTGTCCAGTGGCGAGTACAACCTGCTGGTGGTGCTGGCGCGCAACGCCGGCGAGGTGATGAGCCGCGACCGTATTCTCCAGCAACTGCGCGGCATCGAATTCAACGGCACCGACCGCTCGGTGGACGTGGCCATCTCCAAGCTGCGCCGGCGCTTCGACGACAGCGCCGGCGAGGCGCGCAAGATCAAGACCGTGTGGGGCAAGGGGTATCTGTTCAGCCGGGTCGAGTGGGAGTACTGACAGGCCATGCTCAAGATCCTGGTGCGGCTGTACCTGGTGATCATCGTCGCCTATGCCGGGGCGATCGCCTTGATCCCCGACACCATCGTCGGGCTGTTCCATGAGCGTTTCATGGCCTACAACCTCGAGCAGGCCAAAGGCGTGCAGACCCTGATCGTGCGCCAGTTCCAGCAGGCGCCGCGGGAGCAGTGGCCGGCAGTGGAAAAAGACCTGGCCGGGGTGTTCAAGCCGCTGCAAGTGCGCCTGCTGCGCATGGACGAGGCCGAGCTGAGCAGCGAGGAAAAAGCCCGGCTCGAGCATGGCCTGTACGCGGTGCGCATGGCCGACTGGGGCTATTACGAAACGGTGCTGGCGCCGCTGGATTCGCAATGGCTGGTGCGCCTGCACTCGCCGGACGACCCGCTGGACATCAACGTGCTGTCCTGGGGCGTGACCGTGCTGATCGGCGCGGCCATGCTTGGCTGCCTGCTGCTGTGGGTATGGCCGCACTGGCGCGACCTCGAACGGTTGAAGGACACCGCCCGGCGCCTGGGGCGCGGCGAGATGTCCGAGCGCACGTCTATTTCGCCACGCTCGAACATCGGTGAACTGGCCGGGGTGTTCGACACCATGGCCAGCGACCTGGAGCGCCAGGTCAACCAGCAGCGCGAACTGCTCAACGCGGTCTCCCATGAGCTGCGCACGCCGCTGACGCGTCTGGACTTCGGCCTGGTGCTGTTGTTCGACGAGGTGCCGCCGGCCAGCCGCAAGCGCCTGCTGGGGCTGGTGGGGCACGTGCGCGAGCTGGACGAGCTGGTGCTCGAGCTGCTGTCCTACAGCCGCCTGGACAGCGTCGACCAGGCCCGCGAGCGGGTCGAGGTGTCGTTGCTGGAGCTGGTGGACAGCGTGCTCGGCAGTTTCGCCGAGGAGCTCGACAACCGTGGCATCCGTTGGGAGGTGCGCTGCGAAACCGACCTGCCGCGCTTTGTCCTCGACCCGCGGCTGACCGCCCGCGCCGTGCAGAACCTGGTGCGCAACGCCATGCGCTATTGCGATGAAAGCCTGCTGCTGCGCCTGCGCCGGGAAGAAGACGGCGCCTGCCTGGTGACCGTGGAGGACGATGGCATCGGCATCCCGACCGAGGAGCGTGAGCGGATCTTCCAGCCGTTCTATCGCCTGGACCGTAGCCGTGATCGCAATACCGGTGGGTTCGGGTTGGGGCTGGCGATCAGTCGGCGGGCCATCGAAGGGCAGGGCGGGACACTGACCGTGGCGCAGTCGGCGTTGGGTGGGGCGCAGTTCAGGATTCGCTTGCCCGCAGGGTAATGCAGCGCCTGGGCCGGCCTCATCGCGGGGCAAGCCCGCTCCCACGCAGGTGTTGGAGGCAGGTGATGAAGGGGTGATGGAGGTTGGCGTGGGAGCGGGCTTGCCCCGCGATGGTCATTGTCCTGACAAGCTTGCCGACCAGGTCACGAAGCGGTCCTTGCCCGTGTGCTTGGCCTCGTACAATGCCTGGTCCGCCCTGATCAGCGCCATGCTCAGGCTATCGCCGCTGTCGATCCGGGCCAGGCCGATGCTGATGGTCACCGGATGTGCGCCGAGGTCCTCGCGCACCCGCCGGCACAGCGCCGCGACCTGCTGCTCGGCGCCGGCCTCGTCCAGCCCCTGGAAGAAGATCGCGAATTCCTCCCCACCCAGCCGGGCGATCTCGTAGCCGTTCATTGCCGCCTTGATATGTGCCGCCACGCGCTTGAGCACCTCGTCGCCGATGTCATGGCCGAAGCGGTCGTTGACCTGCTTGAAGTTGTCGATGTCGATCATCGCCAGGAACTGCCCGGCGTCCGCCTGGCGCAGCTGCTTTTCGGCCTTGGCCATGAACGAGCGGCGGTTGGGGATTTCGGTCAGGGCGTCGATGTACGCCTGCTCCAGCAGCACCTTGGTCAGGTAGAAGTTGTGCAGCTTGGCCTGGCGGATGCGCAGGTAGCTGTAGATCACCAAGCCGCTGAGGAACACCGCGTAGCTGAGCAGCATCGCGCCCTCGAGCTCCAGGGCCTCGATACGCGTGTGGTAGAAGGGGTTGAGCATGAGCCAGGTGATGGCCATGGCGCAGAAGAACGACCAGCGCCGCACCGGTAGTACCGAGACTGCGTAGAGCACCGTCGACACCCCGAGCACCAGCCACACCGGGCGCAGGACGATGGGGATGCCCTCGATCACCAGGCGCATGGCCAGGGTGATCACTGCCACGAACAACAGGTTGAGCACGTCGAAATGCTGGCTCTTGTGGGTGAAACCCAGGACCACGCACAGGCTGCACAGCAGGGCGATGAATATCCCCGACAGCCAGGTGAAGCCCTGGCCGCCGAGGTAACTGACGATCAGATCGAAGATCAGCCAGATGGCGATGCCGATGCAGAAGATCAGCAGGCAGAAGCGGCGCATGGCCTCGAATTCGTGCTGGCGGAACTCGGCGCGCAGGGCGGCGGGGGCGACCTGTTGGCGGATGTGGGCTTCGAGGGTTTTGTACATGGAGGCGATGGTGGCCTTGAAATTGTTGTCTGTTATGCCTTCCAGGGCAGTGAGGTCTCTGTAGGAGCGGCCTTGTGTCGCGAAAGGGCCGCGCAGCGGCCCCAGGATTTCAGCGTTCATGCAAAGATCGCCGGGGCCGCTGCGCGGCCCTTTCGCGACACAAGGCCGCTCCTACAACGAGCCTGGTTTCAGCACATCCTTGGCCCAGGGCCGATAGCGCAGGGCGAACACCGCTTCGGCGTGGCAACCTCCGCCCAGCGCCGGTTGCGCCGGTTCCGCGCGGAACGGTTGCCCCGGCTGGCTGACCTGGCGAAACGCCTCGCGCACGATACCCACCCGGCAGGGCAGGGCTTGTTCGTAGCCCTTTCGCACCAGCGGCGCCAGGCGACCGGTGCCGGCGCCGTCCTGCCACCACACGTTCAGGCCAAGGCTCGCCAGCTGGTCCAGCCATGCGCCATTGACCCGTGGCGACAGCTGGCCGGCGCTGAATGCGCTGATATGCAGGGGCTTGTCCAGTTGCCGGTTGAACGCCTGCAACTGCGTGTAGAGCGCATCGCGCCTGGCCGCATCGCGAAAGTGCAGGTCGTCCAGCTCCAGCGGCAGGTACCAGCCGGACACCGGCAGCGCCCAGTCGGTCTTGAGCTGCTGGTACTGGGTAAGGGAACGGCCCAGCTGCGCCTTGAAGTAGCTGTTCAGGCCTTCGCCGTCGAGCTGTTCGAGCCGCTGGTAGTAGGCCGGATCCATGTACAGCCCCAGCACCAGCTCCAGCCCCTGGGCCTGCGCCTCGCGCAGGCTGCCGGCGAGCCAGCCGTTGGCGCCGCCGAAGTCGCTGTCGCCGTAGGCGCTCCACTGCACGATCAGGGTCTTGCCACCCTGGGCCTTGGTGGCGCGCCACAGCTGTTGCCATTGCGCGTGGGTGACGTTGGCATCACGGTTGAGCGGCTGGTAGAACAGGCGCTGGTCGGCCTGGGCGGGCAGGCACAGGGCGAGCAGGCAGAGCGCCAGGAAGGTACGCATCAGAAGTTCATCTCCACACCCAGCAACACGCCGTTGGCGCGCTCGTAGAGGTTGCCGCCCAGTGCCTGCTGGTACTCGGCGCGCACTTTCAGCGAGCCACGGTAGGCGTTGTAACGGTCATCGTCGAACCACCACTGCCAACGCACGCCGACCCCGGCGCGGGCGTCCTGGCGCCAGTCGTTGCTCGGGTCCTGGCTTGAGAACTCGAAGAAGCCGTAGGGCATGATGGTCTGCGGCGACTGGCTCGGCAGTTTCCAGGCATGGCCCTGCTGGAAGCGCGACAGCCAGGCATGATCGCCGGCCCGGGTCCACCAGGCAGCGTCCAGGTAGAGGAAACGCTCGTCCCAGTCGTCCTCGTCGATGCGCCAGTCGTTGCGGTACCGGCCCTGGTCGAGGAAGGACGCGGTGGCGCGCAGCAGCAGATCATTGCTCGACTCGGCGTTGTGGCGCAGGTCGCCCCAGTTGCCGCCGACCTTGGCCGGGCTGAGCAGCTCGCCCAGGCTCAGGCCGCTGTAGTGCGTGCTGTCGATCTGGCGCTGGTGGTACAGCTCGGCGTAAAGGTTGAGGTTGGCCCGGCCGAGCGGCTTGTAGCGCAGACCGACGCCGGTGCCCATGCTCTGGGCGTAGTCGGTGCGGCTCTGGCCACCGAACAGCACGCGGCCATACACCGACAGGGTGCTGCCGTTGCGGCTGGGCTCCTCGCCCAGGGCGTGGTCCCACATCGCCAGTTGCACGTTCTGCGATTGTGCCCGGCGTGAGCTGCCGGCGCGCGCGCCGTCGTCGAGGAACTTGTCGTTGGTCGAGGTGCCGGCCGGCGACCAGGTGCTGGCCAGGGTGATGGTATCGCGGCGCGACAGCGCTTCATGGGCACGGCGCTGACGGTATTTGCGCGCATCCAGGCTGCCGTACTCGTCGTTGCCGTCGACCAGGTTGCGTTCCACGTCCAGCACCCGGCGCAGTTCGCGGCGGGCCGAGGCGCTGTCCTCGGCCTCGTCGTAGCGCAGCGCCAGGGTCTCGCCCAGGCGGTAGTCCTCGGGGAAGTCGCGGGTGGCGCGTTCCAGGTAGGGTATGGACTGGCGTCGTTGCTGCTTGTCTGCCGAGCCGGCCAGGCGCATGCCGTAGTCGGCCCGGTAGCGCGGCTGGTCCGGCGCCAGGCGCACGGCCTCGGCCAGCCAGGCGGTGCTCTGGGCGCTGTCGCCGGCCTGCTGGGCGGTGCCGGCGGCGGCGTAGTAATGATCGGCACGCGGGGTGTGGCGCAGGGCTTCGCGCTGGAAGGCGAGGGCCTGCTGGATGTCGCCCTGGCGCTGGGCAATGGCGGCGCCCAGGGCCCAATCGTCGGCACTGAGGTGCGCGGCCGCGTCCCAGTGACGGCGGGCGACATTGGCGTCGCCGGCGTTCAAGGCACCACGCGCCGCGGTCAGGCGAGCATTGTCGGTCCAGGCGTCGGCCGGCAGGCTGTTCCAGATCGGCAGCGCCGCCTCGGAGTCGCCCGAGGCCTCCAGCGCGTAGGCCAGGGGCAGGCGGCTGCCTGGGTCGCCCAGACGTTCGGCGGCCTGGTAGTAGATGACGGCTTCGCCGGGCTGGTCGGGCATGGCGCAGCGGCCCAGGGCGCGATACTGGCCAGCTTCGCTCGGGTTGGCCGGGATGGCCTTGCGCACCGCGTCGCACTGGCCGGCCTCGGCCAGGCGGGCGAGCAACAGGCCGCGGGTGGCGGCATCGACCCGCGGCACCAGGGCAAGCATGCGCGGGGTGTCCAGTGGGCCGTCGTTGCGCGCATAGAGGTTACCCAGGCGTTGCAGCAGCGAGGGCGTCAACCGGCCCTGGCGGCGGTCGTAGGCGTTCTCCAGCAGCTGCCGGGCGTGTTTGGCCTGGCCGCGTTCGAGCAGCATGAACGTGGCTTGTTCCAGCGCCGCGAGGTCGCCGGTCTGGCGGTAGCGTTGCTCCCATTGTGCCGCCGTGCGTGGCTGCGGCGGCTGCGCGGGTTCACCGTACAGACGCTGCTTGAGGATGGCGTAGCTGCGTGGATTGTCGCTTGCCTGGCACTGGGCGAGCTGCTCGCGGGCCAGCTTCAGGTCCTTGTGCGACAGCCAGTCGACGGTCTCCAGGCACGGGCGCTGCAATTCGTTGCTCAGCTGGCGCACCAGCGCCGCGTCGTCGCCCTCGCGGGCCAGTTCCCAGAGTTGCCGGCGCTGTTCGGGATGTTGCAGTTGATCGGCGGGCAGGCTCTGCAGCCAACGCTCGGCCTGCTGGTTGTGGCCCATGGCGATGGCGCGGTTGGCCATGGCCAGGCGGGCGTGGGTCGCCGCCTCCTGGGATGGCGCGCTGGCCAGCAGCTTGTTCAGGCCCTTTTCATCGACCTGCTGGATATAGGCGTTGGCCAGGCGCTGCCAGTCCTGCGGCGGCAATTCGCCCTTGTCGGCCAGGGGTTGCAGCTGGTCGATGGTCTCGCCCCAGTTGCGCAGTTGCTCGGCAAAGTTAGCCCGGGTCATGCGCAGCACCATGCCGTCGTCGCGCACCGGCAACCGGTTGAGCCACTCCAGCGCCTTGCCCGCGCCACCGAACTTGGCCAGGCTGACGCTGTAGGCCTGCCACAGGCGTACGCGCTGCTGGCCCTGGCTGTCGGCCAGCCAGGCCTCCACCTGGCTCGCCGCGGGCGGGTCCTGCTCGATCCAGGTCAGGCGCAGTTCGAGCAGGGCGTCGGCGTGCTCGGGGTTGTCGTCGAGGTCCTCGGCGATGGCCTCGGCTTCCTTGTAGCGACGCTGATGGGCCAGGGCCTCGGCCAGCAGGGCGCGGGCCTCGTTGTTGTTGGGCACGCGCTTGAGTACATGACGGGTCAGGCGCTCGACCTCCGCCCAGTTGTCCTTCTGCGCTTCCCGGTAACCACGCTCCATGAACGGGTAGCTGGTGAAACGCTGGAAGTCGGTCATCGGCTTGGTCGGCGCGGCCAGGGTGGATGAGCACAGCAGCAGGCTGGCGAGGGTCAGGGAAAGACGGGGCGTCATGCCACCTCCCGGGTCAGTTCATAGGCGGCCTGCTGTTCGCTGGCCTGCTCGGAGAGGGCTTGTTGCAGCACCTCTTCGGTGATGATGCCGCGGGCGATCAGGTGCTCGCCCAGGCTCTGCTGCTCGGGGCTGAAATCGATCAGCGCCTGGTTGAACAGGGTCACTGGTACCATGCCGCGCACCTGCAACAGCGTGCCGAGCATCACCTGGTGGATGCCCACCTGCTCCAGCAGGGTAGCGTCGTCCTGATGACGTTCGAGTACCGCGAGCATTTCGCGGGTCTCGGGCTTCTGCCAGGGGCTCGGGTAGTGGTAGCGCAGGCCCAGGGTGACTCGACCTTGCGGCGCCAGGCGGGCGCGCACCGGGCGCTTGAGCTGGCGGCTGATCACGCCGAGCGAGACCTGGCTGACCGGGCTCTCGCTGGCCAGCACCAGGGTGTCGCCGTCCTCGTCCACCGGCAGCACGCCGTAGTGGGTGGCGAGTTTGCGCGGCAGCTTGGCGATCAGCGCTGGCTCAATCTTGAACGGGTTCAGCGGCGCCCAGGGCAGGTCCAGCTGTTCAGCCAGGGTCTCGACCAGTTGCTCGCTGCTCAGCCAGCCGCGCAGCAGCAGCTCGCGGCCCAGGCGCCGGCGGACCGGGCTGGTGATGGCCTGCTCCAGTTGGGTCTCGGTGATCAAGCCTTTCTCCACCAGGCGCTGGCCCAGCGGTGTGCGCGCAGGCGCGGCGAGGGCGGGGAACTCGTGGGTGGTCTTGTCCCAGGCCACCCGCCGCGAATCGCCCATCTCCATCACCTGGCGCAAGGCGCGCAGGTTGGCGAAGAAGTTGACGAAGTTGCTCCACATCATCCGCGGCGCCGACAGCAGGCCCTCGAAGATGCCGTAGTAGCGGGTAACGAACCAGAACCGCTGGAACAGGCGGTTGAACAGCAGCAGGCCGTTGAGCCACAGCAGCGTGGTCAGCAGCTTGCTGTCGCTGAGGATCGACATGAAGCGCCACGACTCCGGCGCGATCACCGTGACCAGCCACATCGCCAGCAGCACCAGCAGCAACAGGTTGACCAAAAAGCTCAGCAGGTAGGCGAACAGCCCGCGACGGTCGCGCCAGAGGAAGTAATTGAGCGCGCCCTTGCGGCTCCAGCCGAGGTTGCTGGTGCCCTGGAACACGATGCCGACGATCCACCGCGATTTTTGCCGGATGGCGTGCTGCCAGTCCCGCGGGAAGTGCTCGCGCACGCAGATCACCTGGGCGAATTCGCGGCTCATGCCGGGGCGCCAGTCCTGCTTGAGGGCCAGCGCCGGGTCGGTGATGGAGTAGCGGGCGAAGATGCACTTCATGCCTTTTTGCTTGAGGCGAAAACCGATGTCGTAGTCCTCGGTCAGCGATTGCACGTCGAAGGCGATGCCGTCGCCGTCCTCGAGCAGGGCACTGATCGCCCGGCGGCTGAAACAAGTGCCGACCCCGGCGCTGGGCACCTGTCCGGTGAGCGCCTCGCGCACGATGACGTCCTTGCCGTGGTTCTCGGCGAACTCGTCGACATAGTGGCCGGCGGTGAAGCCTTTCCATTCCGGGGCGTAGGGGTACACCGGGATCTGGATCATGTCCTTGTTCGGCAGCAGGTAGTTGAACAGGCGCAGTTCCATGGGCGAGATGACGTCCTCGGCGTCATGCAGGATGAACCCGGCGAACTCGATGCGCGCGTCCTGCTGGAAGCGCAGGATGGCGTCGATGATGTTGTTCAGGCAGTCGGCCTTGCTGGTCGGGCCGGGGCGGGCGCAGACCACCTTGTGCACATTGGGGTAGTGCAGGCACACGGCGTCGACGTCGGCCTGGGTCTGCGGGTCGTTGGGGTAGGTACCGACGAAGATCTGGTAGTTCTCGTAGTCGATGGTCGAGGCGGCCAGGCGCGCCATCTCGCCGACCACGCCGACCTCGTTCCAGGCCGGCACCATGATCGCCAGGGGCTTTTCCGGCACCTCGAACAGGCGCTTCTCGTCGGCCTTCTCGAACTTGTCGTAGATGCGGAAGCGCCGGATCAGCTTGCGCCCCCAGTAGCACAGGTCGATGAACAGGTCGTCCAGGCCGAGCACGAACATCAGTGTCGCCAGGATGATGGCAAGGATCTTCAGGCCGAACAGGACATAGGTGAGGAAATCGATGAAGACCAGGCTCATGCGTTGTCCCGTGCGGCGGATTGCTCGGCGAACCAGCGGCTCAGGCGTTCGGCGATGCGCTCGCTGGCGTGGCCGTCGCCAAAGGGGGTGAACACCTGCGCCATGCGCGCGTAGGCGTCCGGGTTGTCGAGCAACTGGCTGGTCTCGTGGACGATGCGCTCGGTCAGGGTGCCGACCAGCTTGACCGTGCCGCCCTTGAGCACGGCGGGACGCTCGGTGACCTTGCGCAGCACCAGCACCGGCTTGCCCAGGGCGGGCGCCTCTTCCTGCACGCCACCGGAGTCGGTGAGGATGATATGGGCGCGGTTCATCAGCCAGACGAAATGCGGGTAGTCCTGGGGCGCGACCAGGTGGATGTTGTCGCGGCCGGACAGCACGCTGTACACCGCGTGCTGCACCTGCGGGTTGAGGTGCACGGGGTAGAGGAATTGCACATCCGGGTAGCGCAGGGCCAGCTCCGCCAGGGCCAGGCAGATGCGTTCGAAGCCGCTGCCGAAGTTCTCCCGGCGGTGGCCGGTGATCAGCACCATGCGCTGGTCGTCGCGCAGCACCTTGAGCGGGGACTCGGGGGCGGGGCGCCAGTTGTCACGGTGCAGCTTGTCGCGCATCCACAGCAGGGCGTCGATCACCGTGTTGCCGGTGACCTCGATATGCTCGGGCGGCACGCCCTCGCGGATCAGGTTGGCGTCGGAGTCGCGGGTGGGGGTGAAGTGCAGGTCGGCGAGCACGCCGGTCAAGCGCCGGTTGGCTTCCTCGGGCCAGGGCTGCTGCAGGTTGCCGGTGCGCAGGCCGGCCTCGACATGGCCGATGGGAATATGCCGGTGGAAGGCCGCCAGCGAGGCGATGAAGCTGGTGGTGGTGTCGCCGTGGACCAGGACGATATCGGGCTTGACCTGCTCGTAGGCGCGGTCGAGCTTGTCCAGCAGGTCGCGGGACAGGCCGTTGAGGGTCTGGTTCTGGGTCATCACCTGCAGGTCCTGGTCGACCGTGAGGCCGAAGGCGGTCAGGACCTGCTCGAGCATTTCGCGGTGCTGGCCGGTGGAGCAGATATGCAAGTCGACCTCAGGCCAGTCGCGCAGGACGCGGGCCAGCGGGGCCATCTTGATCGCTTCAGGGCGGGTACCGAATACCATCATCACGGTGTAAGCCATCGTGTAGTTCCTCGTTCGATTCCCTGGACGAAGTTGTACGACGTGTCTCCGCTTGCCAGTCATAGATACAAGCAGTCGATCACGGGGTTGTCCAATGCGCGGCCTGCGCCGGACGGTGCGGTGCAGGCGCTTGCGGAAGTGCCACGGAGGCGGGGGTCGTGTCGGCACTTGACGGGCCGGACGCCAGGGAGGGGTGGTGCGGAAACGTTTATGCTAGCTTTTCTTGATTGAACGGTCAGTCAATAAAGTATTTCCGACTTTTTCTTACAGCCTTCTTCTTGTAGCTTTGTAGGTCTTTTCTTCGGGGAGTTGAACATGCAAGGCAAGGCGCGCAAGGTCGTCCAGGCCATCCTTTACGAGGCCATCGCCGTGGCCTGCGTGGCGCCGGCGCTGGAGCTGGCATTCGGCGCCGGCATGGCCCAGTCGACCGTGCTGTCGATCCTCATGTCGGGCATCGCCATGAGCTGGAACATGGCCTACAACTGGGCGTTCGAGCGTTGGGAGGCACGCCAAAGTCAGCGTAGCCGCACCTTCCTGCGGCGCCTGCTGCATGCCCTGGGCTTCGAGGGTGGGCTGGTGCTGATCCTGCTGCCGCTGGTGGCCTACTGGCTGGACATCGGGCTGTGGGCGGCGCTGGTGACCAACCTGGCGCTGTTCGTGTTCTTCTTTGTCTATGCGTTCGTGTTCCAGTGGGGGTTCGATAAGGTTTTCGATGTGCCGGTGTCGGCGCAGGAAGTGGCCAAGGGGTGTTGATGGCGGGGATCGTGTAGTGGCGTAAAGGTGCCTGGCGACAGGTTTGCAGCGCCTATGAGATCGAGCGCCGCCCGCGCGGCGCATCGCGACGCAAGGTGAACTGGCCTAATGATTTTGGACACCTTCATCGGGCGCTATGATGGCGCCCAATTGGAGGCAAAATCAGTGCGTAAATCTTATTCAAGAGAATACAAAGTCCAAGCTGCCGAAATGGTGCTGGATGGTGGGCAGTCAGTTCCTGAGGTCTGTGCAGCCCTTGGGCTGGGCCCTACCGCGCTTCGCCGCTGGGTTGATCAGGTGCGTGAAGAGAGAGCCGGTAAGGTTCCTGCTGGAGCCAAAGCGATCACACCCGAGCAGCAACGAATTGAAGAACTCGAAGCGCTGGTTCGGCAAAAGGATCGGGATATCGAAATCCTAAAAAAGGCCAGTGCTCTCCTGCTTCGGGACTCCAAAGATCGTTCTCGCTGATCAACGAGCTGAGTGAGCAATACCCTGTTGTCGACTGCTGCCGCGTGCTTGGGGTTAAGCGCAGCAGTTTCTATGCGTGGCGCAAACGGCAAGGACGTGAAAACCCGGCAAGAGATGCGCTACGCCTGCTGGTAATCAAGCACTTCAACGCATCGCGAAGTGCTTCTGGCTCGCGAACCCTGGCGCAGGAATTGCGGCACGAAGGCCATGAAATAGGACGATACAAGGTGCGTGCGCTAATGCGTGAAGCTGGCCTGAAGTGCAAACAGCGCAGGCCGCACCGCTATCGGTCATCAGGGGCAGAAGCGTTGATCGCCGAGAATCAGCTGAAGCGCAATTTCAAGGTTTCGGCGATCAATGAGGTTTGGTGTGGCGATGTGACCTATATCCAGGTTGGCAGGCGCTGGCTGTACCTAGCCGCCGTGATTGACCTCTATGCCCGTCGCGTAGTGGGTTGGGCATTCTCGATGATTGCAGATGCCAACTTAGCTTGTAACGCCCTGCGCATGGCCGCTGAATCGCGGGGTAGGCCGGCGGGCGTAATGTTTCATTCAGACCAGGGCTGTCAGTACACCAGCCATAAATTCAGAGCCGCGCTCGATGAGTACAACTTGAACCAGAGCATGAGCCATCGAGGCCAATGCTGGGATAACGCTGCCATGGAGCGATTCTTCGGAGCATTGAAATCAGAATGGGTGCCGGCAGAGGGTTACGAGACCGAAGCGCAGGCACGAGTGGATATCCAGGCTTATCTGATGCGCTACAACCTCAAGCGCCTCCACAGCTACAACGGCTATGAAACGCCAGTAGCCATGGAGGAAAAGCTCAAGGCAGCGGCATGAACCTTAACCGGTGTCCAAAATTACTTGACCAGTTCAAGGCCGCTCCTACATCTATGGTTACCCCCATTTCTGCAATACTGTACTGAGATGTGCGTGAGTTTGGTTTGCGTCAATCTATACGGCGTCGTGTGGGAGGTTGGTCCCGCGCCTCGATGAAAATCGCGCCCGACGAGCCTAGATATTTGTTCGGCTTCTGAAGCCGAGTAGGAGCTCAGGTTGATCGCCAGGCCGGTATACCGTTCACGTCATCTGTGTGCAGCATCGCAAAACCAGGTGGGTTGTTACTCGTGTGTCTGCAGGGTCAAGCGTTCATGGCGCTTGACCCTGCATCAAATTCGCTGTGGTGTGCCGTGATGGCCCAGGCGATTCGGGCCAGTTTGTTGGCGATAGCGCACACCACCAGGTTGGGGTGGTGAACACGTAGCAAGCCACGTACCCAGTCCGCCAGCTTGCCGGTTTTGCGCTCCAGCCCAATCAGATAGACCCTCGCGCACTGGATCAGCAGTCGTCGCTGATTGCCGTCGCCCCGCTTGCTGATTCGCCCCAGGCAAGGTTTGCCGCCTGTCGTGTGCTGCCTGGGAACCAGGCCTATGGAGGCTGAATAATTTCGCCCACAGCGGAACTGCTTACCATCACCCAATTCCGCAGCCAGGGCGGTAGCGGTGATCGGGCCAATACAAGGTATCGACATCAAACGGGAAGCAAGATCATCGCTAACGGCCTGGCTATGCACTTCCTTGTCCAGAGCCTTGATCCGATCATCGAGATAGCGGAAGTGGGCATGTAGGTCCAGCAACAGCTTCTTGATCAACGGTGAGAAGGTACTGTCGTCCAGCAGAATGGGGAGCTCCCGGACCGCCTTGAAGGTGGGTGCCAAACTGACCCCCACCTCGAGCAAATAAGCGTGGATGCGGTTCATGGTGGCAGTACGGTCTCTGATGAAGCTGTCGCGCAGTGAATTGAGCATCGCCAGCGCCTGCTGGGCCTCGGTTTTGGGAGGCACGAAGCGCATCTGATCGCGGGTTGCCGCCTCACCGATAGCGGCAGCATCGGCAAAGTCATTCTTGTTGCTTTTCACGTAGGGGCGAACGAACTGTGCGGGAATAAGTTTGGGCGTATGACCCTGTCTCGTCACCTCTCGCGCCATGAAATGAGAGCCACCACAGGCCTCCATCGCCACCGTACAGGGCGCAAGATTGGCAAGGTGGCGAATGAGTGACTCACGGTTGAACCTGCGGTGATAGAGCTCATGACCCCGATCATCCTGAGCGTGTACATGGAAGCTCAACTTTCCCAGGTCGATGGCGATGATGGCGACAGTGTTCATGGCGTTGCACTCCGATAGGCACCCTGTGAAAGCTTAGAGGGCTGACACAGGGTGGGGCGGGGGTAGCCATTTCATTATTTGTTGCAACGTGCCGAACCTGTCAGGCCATGGTTGCCCGCCTTGGTGCATGCCTTGAGACAGGTGAGGCGCCAGTGGTGCACACCCCAAAACCGCGTCATACCAACAAGGCGGACTCGGTAATGGCACAGGATTGACTGGCCCGAAACAGATGTAGGAGCGGCCTTGCGTCGCGATGCGCCGCGCGGGCGGCGCTCGATCTCATGGGCGCTGCAATCCTGTCGCCGAACACCTCGAAACACCCCACCATCTGCAATTTCCCACGCCCGCCCGATTTCCCCTTCACCCCCCACATCGCCATAATCCCCCCTCCACCCTAGCCAGACCCGCACCAATGCCGCGTCCGATCATCCTGCCGCTCGCCGAGAACTACCGCCATGGCGAGCACATCGCCCCGCACTGCCATGACCGCGCCCAGCTGATCCACGCCATCAGCGGCGTGGTCACGGTCAGCGCCCGTGAAGGCAGCTGGGTGGTTCCCCCGGGGCGCGGGGTCTGGGTGCCGGCGGCGGTCGATCACGAACTGCGCATGGCCGGCGTGGTGCGCATGCGTACCTTGTTCGTCGACCCTGGCGCGCGCCCGGACCTGCCGCGCCAGTGCCAGGTGATCGAGATCTCACCGCTGCTGCGCGAACTGATCATCCGCGCCATGGACATCGCCCCCGACCATCCGGCCCAGGGGCGCGAGGCGCGGATCATGCAACTGATTCTCGACGAGCTGCGCGTGCTGCCGGTGTTCGCCCTGCATGTGCCCAGCCCGCACTCGACGCATCTGCAAGGCCTGTGCGAGGCCCTGCGCCAGGCACCGTCCGAGGACTGGAGCCTGGCTCGCGCCGCCGCCCACAGCGGCCTCAACCCGCGCACCCTGACCCGAGCCTTCCAGCGCGAGACCGGCCTGAGCCTGGTGCAGTGGTTGCGGCGCATGCGCCTGCTGGCCAGCCTTGATGCCTTGGCGGCCGGGCAGTCGGTGCTGGAGGTGGCGCTGGACCTGGGCTACGACAGCCCCAGCGCCTTCAGCGCCATGTTCCGTCGCACCCTCGGGGTGTCGCCGTCGGTCTACTTCGGCAGGGCCGCGGAGCGCTGGTAGGCCAGCCCCGGCGCCTCGTCCCAGGCGCCGCCCAGCGCGGTGAACAGGTTCACCTCGGCCAACAGCTGTGCCAGGCGGTCGCTGATCAGGCCCTGCTGGGCACTGAACAGCGAACGCTGGGCGTCGAGGAAGGTCAGGCTGCTGTCGATGCCGGTGCGGTAGCGGTTCTCGGCCAGGTCGTGGTAGCGCTGGCTGGCCTCCACCAAGTCGCGTTGGGCCTGCAACTGCTGCTGGTAGGTGCTGCGCGCCGCCAGGCCGTCGGCCACTTCCTGGAAGGCGGTCTGGATCGACTTCTCGTAGCGTGCCACCTGCATGTCCTTCTGCAACTTGGCGTAGTCGAGGCTGGCACGCAGGCTGCCGGCGTTGAACAGCGGCAGGTTGACCTGCGGCTGGAACAGCCAGGTGCCGCTGCCGGCATCGAACAGGTCGGCCAATTCGCGGCTGCTGCTGCCGGCGTTGGCGGTCAGGCTGATGCTCGGGAAGAACGCCGCCCGCGCCGCGCCGATATTGGCGTTGGCGGCCTGCAGCTGGTACTCGGCCTGGCGGATGTCCGGGCGCCGTTGCAGCAGGTCGGCGGGCAGGCCGGCGGGCACCCGGGCGATCTGCTCGTCGGCCAGCGGCAGCGCCGGCAGGCGTTCGTCGACCTGCGCGCCGACCAGGCGCTGCAACTGGTTGAGGTCCTGGGCGGCCAGGCGGGTGTAACGCGCCACGGCAGCACGGGTGCTGTCGACGCGGGTGGTGGCCTGGATCTGGTCGAGCGCCGACAGGGTGCCGGTGCGGCGCTGGCGCTGGGTCAGGCGCAGGCTCTTCTCGTCGGCCTGCAGGGTCTGGCGCGACAGGGCCAGCAGCTCCTGGTCGGCGCGCCAGGTCAGGTAGGCGCCGGCGACACTGCTGAGCAGGCTGAGCTCGGCGCCACGCCGGGCCTCGTCGGTGGCCAGGTAGTTGAGCAGGGCCTGGTCGCTGAGGCTGCGCAATCGACCGAACAGGTCCAGTTCATAGGCGCTGATGCCGACGGTGGCCGATTGCTGGGAACTGATCATGCCTTCGCCACCGGTGCGCCGCCGTGGCAGGTACTGGCGCGTGCCCTGGGCGTTGGCGGCGATCTTCGGCAGCAGTTCGGCGCGCTGGATGCGGTACTGGGCACGGTAGGCCTCGGCGTTGAGCACGGCCACGCGCAGGTCGCGGTTGTTGACCAGCGCGCTGTCGAGCAACTGGCGCAGCACCGGGTCACGGAACACCCCGCGCCAGTCGCCGGTCACGTCCGTGGCGGGTGGCCCGCCCCGGTAGGCGACACCCGTGGGGTACTGCTCGGCGCTGGGCGAGAGTGGGCGTTGGTAGTCGGGGGCGAGGCTGCAACCGGTCAATACGAGGACAAGCAAGGGCAGGGTGATTCGCGGCATGACAGGGTCTCTGGGATCAGGTGCCGGCCATCCAGCGGGCCAGGCCATGGCGTCCGCTGACGCCGAGTTTGGCGGTGGCGCGTTTCAGGTAGGTCTCGATCGAGCTGTTCTTCACATTCAGGCGCTGGGCCATCTGTGGCACGGTGGCTCCGGTGAGCAGGCCGATGCACACTTCCTGTTCGCGGGTGGACAGGCGGATTGCCTCCTGCTCCAGGCGCTCGGTGAAGACCTGGCGCAGCGAGCCGGCCTCATCCGCCTGCAGGCTTCCCGGGCGGCGCTGGGCGGCCTGCAGGAACAGCTGGGCATGGTGCTCGACCAGAGGCAACAGGGTGTCGGACAGGCGCTTGAGCAGCGACAGTTCGGCCAGGGAGAACATCCGCTCGCTGCGCTGGCGATGACAGCAGATGACCCAGCGCCGGTCGCCGCTGCGCGACACCAGGTTGCACTGGTGCACGGGGGCGTTTATCTGGATCAGCAAGGGGTCCTCCATGCGCATGATGCTTTGCAGCAGGGGATGGCGCAGCTGCGCCTGCGCGGGCGTCGCCTCGGGCAGGCCGGCGCTGCCCAGCACCTTGACCTGGCGGATGCTGGCCTGGTCGCTGTCGAGGGTCCATTCGCTGAGGTCGAGTCGATGGATCGGTACCTGGTCGTCGATCAGCTGGAACATCTGTTCGGCGAAGGTGGCATCGCCGGTGCTGGCAACCAGTGCGCCCAACTGCAGGTACAGGTGCGGGTCGTGGCGGTGTTCGAGGCTGTCGATCAGCTTCATGTCGTTGTCTTCCTTGATCCGGTAACGCGGTGGGTCTCGCGGTCGAGTCCTCTCTGTGCTGGGGCTTGGCGCTATTGAATAGCAGGCTCCGAGCCTGCGTCTGTAGCGGAAAGCGGGGACAGGAAATGCCAAATTATCCGACAAGAAAAGTCGGTATTTCCCCGGGCTCATGCAGCTTGAATCGATGGATTGTCGGACAATTGGCGCCAGAAACCGACCAGATCGCCGGCGATTGCCCCGCCGGCTGACAGGGGTAGGCAGGTACCGGCTGCCGACTATCGTCAATTTCCTACAAAAGATTCAGCAGGCTCAGGCGGAGCGAAAAGGTAATGGCCAGTGTCCGGGTTTGGGGGGCCATACAGGGCGCGGGGTGGGTGCTTGAATCCGCGGACGATCCCGTTTCAAGGAAGACCCGCCCATGTCCGTCGCCGATAGCTTCCCCCTGACCTGCGCCCAGCGCGACATCTGGCTGGACCAGATCAGCCACGGCGACTCGCCGCTCTACAATGTCGGCGGCTATCTCGAATTCGACGGTACCGTGGACAGTGGCCTGCTGCGGCGCGCGCTGGCGCATCTGGTCGCGCTTCACGACGGGTTGCGCACGGTGCTGGTGCGCGAGGCGGGGGACGATGGCGTGGCCCGCCAGCGCTTTGTGGTCGGTTTGCAGGTGCCGCTGGACGAGCACGACCTGCGCGGGCAGGCTGAGCCGTTCGCCGCTGCACAGCGTCTGGCCAAGACCTTGCTGCAACAGCCCTTCGCCCTTGAAACCGGACCGTTGCTGCGCATGGCATTGCTGCATGTGGGCGGCGGGCGCAGCCTGCTGATGTTGCAGGCCCATCACCTGATCCTCGACGGCTGGGGCCTGGAGCAATTGCTCCACCAGCTGGGCCAGTACTACGGTCTGCTCGAGCAGGGCCTGGCACTGCCGGACACCGCCCCGTCCTACCGGACGTTCATCGAGGATGACCTGGCCTACCAGGGATCGGCCCGCCAGCAGCGCGATCTTGCCTATTGGCAAAGCCGTTACCCGCAACTGCCCGATGCGCTGCTGCGCCCCAGGGAGCAGGGCCTGCCGCCAGGTGCCACGCCCAGCCATGCGCTGGAGCGCAGTTTCGATGGCGACCTGCTGGCGCGCATGCGGCAACTGGCCGACGAGCTGCAGGGATCGGTCGCCCATGTGCTGCTGGCGGCCTTGCACGTGTGCTGTGCCCGGGCCTGGCAACGGGACGACTGGGTGGTTGGCCTGCCGGTGCGCAACCGCGGTAATGCGCGGGCCAAGGCGACACTGGGTATGTTCGTCCAGGTCAATGCCTTGCGCATGGACTTCGGCCGGAGTTTGAGCTTCGCCGAGCTGGTGCGCGGTATCGGCGATGCCCTGCGGCGTGACCTGCGCCACCAGCGCCTGCCGCTCAGCGACCTTAACCGGGCGCTGGGGCTGTCCCGGGAGGCCCGGGGGCAATTGTTCGAGATCACCGTGTCCTACGAGGAAGAGGGCCACGACCTGCGCTTTGGCAGCCTCGGCGCCCACAGCGTGAAGGTATGCAACGATCACGAGCCGACGCCGCTGTCGATCTACCTGCGCAGCAACCCGCACAATGGCAAGGCCTGGCTGCACCTGGTGTACAACCAGGCCTGGCTGGCCCCCGAAGAGGTCGAGGTGTTCACTGCGCGCCTGCTGCATGTGCTGGCCCAGGGGCTGGAGCGGCCGCAGGCGGCCATCGACGACTACGACCTGCTGTTGCCCGACGAGCACCAGCGCCTGCGGCTGTGGAATGCCACGGCCAGCGCCGCCCAAGGCCCGGCCCTGATCCATCGGCGCATCGAGGCCCAGGCCGCGCTGCGCGCCGAGGCGACGGCCGCCGTGCACGAGGGGCGCCACCTGAGTTATGCCGAGCTGAACAACCGCGCCAATCAGCTGGCCACGCAACTGCAGGCCTTGGGCGTGGCGCCGGAGCAGCGGGTGGCGGTGGTCGCCCGCCGAGGCCTGGACACTCTGGTTGGCCTGTTGGCGGTGCTCAAGGCTGGCGCGGCCTATGTGCCGATCGATCCGGCGCACCCGGGCGAGCGTCTGCGCTACCTGCTCGACGATTGCGCACCAAAGGTGGTGCTGACCCAGTCCGTCCTGCGCGAGCGCTTGCCGGCCATCGATGTGCCGGTGATCGAGCTGGACCGCTTGCCATTGCCCACGGCAGTGCTTGATGACCTCGAGGTGCCTGGGCTATCGGGCGAAAGCCTGGTCTATGTGATCTACACCTCCGGCTCCACCGGCCAGCCCAAGGGGGTGATGATCGAGCAGCGCATGCTCGCCAACCTGGTCGACTGGCACTGCGCCGCCTTCGACCTGCAGCCTGGCAGCGCCACCTCCAGCCTGGCCGGCTTTGGCTTCGATGCCATGGCCTGGGAGATCTGGCCGACCCTGTGCGCCGGCGCCACCCTGCACCTGGCGCCGGTGGGCGAGAGCGGCGAGGACATCGACGCGCTGCTGCGCTGGTGGCGCGCCCAGCCGCTGCAGGTCAGCTTCCTGCCCACGCCGGTGGCAGAGCACGCCTTCGCCCAGGGCGAGGCGCATCCTACCCTGCGCACCTTGCTGGTCGGCGGTGATCGCCTGCGTCGCCTGGCCCGGGAGCAAGGCTGGCGGATCATCAACAACTACGGGCCGACCGAGGCCACGGTGGTGGCCAGCGCGGGCGAGGTGCGCCCGGGGCAGGTGCTGCACATCGGCGCGCCGGTGGCCAATACCCGCCTGCATGTGCTCGATGCCCAGGGCCGGCAACTGCCGATAGGCGCCGTCGGTGAGTTGTACATCGGCGGTGCGGGTGTCGCCCGCGGCTACCTGAATCGCCCCGACCTGACAGCCGAGCGCTTCCTCGACGACCCGTTCACCCCGCAGCACGGCGCCCGGATGTACCGCACAGGGGACCTGGTGCGCTGGTTGCCCGACGGTACCCTGGAGTACCTGGGGCGCGGCGACGACCAGGTGAAGATCCGCGGCGTGCGGGTCGAGCTGGGCGAGATCGAGAGCGCGCTGGCCAGCCACCCGGCCGTGCGCGAGGCGCTGGTACTGCTGCGCGACGGCCAGCTGGTGGCCTGGTACCTCGGCGAACACGCATCGACCCCATTGCAGTTGCACGAGCACCTGCGCAGGCGCCTGCCGGCCGCGTTGCTGCCGAGCGCCTTTGTGGCGATGACGGCCTGGCCGTTGACCGCCAATGGCAAGCTCGACCGTCGCGCCTTGCCCGCGCCGGGCAGCGAGGCCGCGGTGCGGCGCGCCCATGAGCCGCCCCAGGGCGAACTGGAGTTGCGCCTGGCCGCGCTGTGGGGCGAGTTGCTGGAGGTGGAGCAGGTTGGGCGGCACGATCACTTCTTCGAGCTGGGCGGCCATTCGCTGCTGGCGGTGCGCCTGATCGAGCGCATGCGTCAGGCGGGGCTGCAAGTAGATGCACAGGTCCTGTTCGGTCAGCCGACCTTGGCGAGCCTGGCCGCATCGCTCGGCAGTACCCCCGCGCAGTCGGTACCGGCCAACCACGTGGCCCCGGGTAGCCAGCGGATCACCCCCGAGATGCTGACCCTGACCCGCCTCGATCAGGCCAGCATCGACCGCATCGTCGGCATGGTTCCGGGTGGCGCGGCCAATGTGCAGGAGATCTACCCGCTGGCACCGCTGCAGGAAGGCCTGCTGTATCACCACCTTACCGAAGACCGTGACCCCTACCAGCAACAGGCGTTGTTTGCCTTTGCCAGCCAGGCAGCGCTGGAGGCGTTCAACCGCGCCTTGGCCGGGGTCATCGAGCGTCACGACATCCTGCGTACCAGCCTGGCCTGGGAAGGCCTGGCGCAGCCGCAGCAAGTGGTGTGGCGCCAGGCCTGGTTGCCGCTGAGGGTGCTTGCGCCCGGTCCGGGCGACGCGGCCACGCGGCTGCGCGAAGAGGCCCTGCGGCTGGACCTGCGCCAGGCGCCGATGATGGCCCTGGCCTGCGTCGAGGACAGCGCGCGGCAGCGCTGGCTGGGGCTGCTGCACTTCCACCACCTGGTCAACGACGCGGTCTCGGTGCAGGTGCTGCTGGCCGAGCTGGCGACGCTGATGGCGGGCGAGGGACACACGCTGCCAGCGCCCGTGCCGTATCGCAACTACGTCGCCCTGAGCCGCGACGAGGCCAGGCAGGCGGGGCATGAAGCCTTCCTGCGCGAAGCCCTGGCCGGGGTGGAAGCGCCCCCTAGGCTGGCCGGCATGGGCGAGGAGGGCCAGGCCACCGTCGAAACCTGCGCCCTGACCGTTCCTGAGGGCTTGGCCACGACCTTGCGCCAGCGCGTGCGTCAGCACGACGTCGGCCTGGGCAGCCTGATGCACCTGGCCTGGGCCCAGGTGCTGGGAGCCTTGGGCGGTCGCGACGAGGTGCTATTTGGCACCGTGCTGCTGGGTCGGGTGATGGCGGGCGAGGGCGCCGAGCGGGCGCTGGGCATGTTCATCAACAGCCTGCCGCTGCGGGTGTCGCTGGCCGGTCGTGATGTGGGCCAGGCGCTGGCCGGAATCCACGGCCAGCTGGCGGCACTGCTCGGGCACGAGGATGCGCCGTTGGTGCTGGCCCAGCGCTGCAGCGGCTTGCCTGCCGGGGTGGCGTTGTTCGACAGCCTGCTCAATTATCGGCATGGCGCCGCGCACGACAGCGTGGCGCTGCCTGGCGTGACGTTGCTCGATGCCAGCGAGGTGCACAGCCACGCCCTGGTGCTGACCGTGGACGAGCAGGGCGACAGCCTGCGGCTGAGTGTGCGGGCGCCTCGCGAGCTGGGCGCCGAACGGGTGCTCGGGCATGTTTGCTGCGCCCTGCAGGCGCTGGCCAATGCCCTGGTCAGCGAGCCGCCAGTGGCGCTCCAATCGCTGTCGACCTTGCCGGAGACGGAGCGCGTCTATCTGCTGGAGACCCTCAATGCCACCGAGGTGGCGCTGGATCCCGCCTATCCGCACCTGCCGGCGCTGTTCGCCGCCCAGGTGCGACGCACGCCGGATGCCGTGGCGCTGCAGAGCGAAGAGACACAGCTCACCTACCGCGAGCTCGATGCCCTGGCCAACCGGCTGGCCCATCACCTGATCGGCCTGGGCGTGCGGCCCGACAGCCGGGTCGCCGTGTGCCTGGAGCGCGGCGCCTCGCTGATTGTTGGCTTGCTCGGCGTGCTCAAGGCCGGTGGCGCCTATGTGCCGCTGGACCCCGGCTACCCCGACGAACGCCTGCACTACATGCTTGCCGACAGCGCGCCCCTGGCACTGCTGGTGCACGGAGCCACCCGCGGCCTGTTCGAGGGCCTGTCGACACCGCTGGTGGACCTGGATCACGGTGACTGGCAGGGGCATGGCGACCCTGCGCCCGAACTGCCGGAACTGGGCGGCGGGCACCTGGCCTATGTCATGTACACCTCGGGCTCCACCGGTACGCCGAAAGGGGTGATGGTCGAGCATCGCGGGTTGTGCAACCTGATGCGCTGGGGCAGCGAGCTGTGCCCGCCACAGGCCGACGACGCGCTGCTGCAACGGGCGCCGTTCAGCTTCGACGGCTCGGTGTGGGAGTTGTTCTGGCCGCTGTGCGCCGGCTTGCGCCTGGTGCTGGCGCGCCCCGACGGGCACCGCGATCCGGCCTATCTGGTGCAGCTGATCCAGACGCGCCGGGTGACTACCGTCAAGTTTGTCCCGGCCCTACTGCAGGCGTTTCTCGACACCCCGGGCGTCGAGCGTTGCAGCAGCCTGCGCGATGTCTTCTGTGGCGGCGGCGAGCTGACCCTGGCGCTGGCGCAACAGGTGCGCCAGGCCTTGCCCCAGGTGCGCCTGCACAATGTCTATGGCCCCACCGAGGCCACCGTGGACAGCACCGCCTGGACCCTGGAGCCGCGCCAGCCGTTGCCCGCCGTCGCCCCGCCGATCGGGCGGGCGATCGGCAATACCCGCCTGTACGTGCTCGACGCCCATGACCGTCCGGTGCCCGTGGGTTGTGCTGGCGAACTGCATATCGGCGGCATCGGCGTGGCCCGCGGCTATCTGGGCTTGCCGGCGTTGCAGGCCGAGCGCTTCATCGCCAGCCCGTTCGTGGCCGGCGACCGCCTGTACCGTACCGGCGACCTGGTGCGTTATCGCGCCGATGGCGAGCTGGAGTTCATCGGGCGCAATGACTTCCAGGTCAAGCTCAACGGCCTGCGTATCGAGCCGGGCGAAATCGAGGCGCTGCTGGCCGCCCACCCGGCCTTAAGCCAGGCCGTGGTACTGGTGCGCGAGGAGCGGTTGGTGGCCTATGCCAGCTGTCGCGACGGCCATGCCGCGCCGACGCTGGAAGCGCTGCGTGCGTACCTGTCGGCGCGCCTGCCGGCCTATATGGTGCCTTCGGCCTATGTGCTCCTGGCCGAGCTGCCGCTGAGCCCCAACGGCAAGGTCGATCGCCGCGCCTTGCCGGCGCCGGGCGCGGAGGCGGTGATCAGCCGGGCCTATGAGGCGCCCCGCGACGAGCTGGAGCATGCGCTGGCGCAGATCTGGACGGAGGTGCTGAAGATCGAGCAGGTCGGCCGTGACGACAACTTCTTCGAGCTCGGCGGACACTCACTGCTGGCGGTCAGCCTGGTGGCGCGCATGCGCCAGGCGGGGTTGCATGCCGATGCGCGCCTGTTGTTCAGCCAGCCGACCCTGGCGGGCCTGGCGGCCAACACCCGGCGTGAGCAGGAACAGGTGGCGATTGCGCAGACCACCATTCCGGCGCTGAAGGGCAGGCGGCGGATCTGATGAGTCACGTTGACCTGGCGAGGGGGCGTGGGAGCGGGCTTGCCCCGCGAGGCGCTGCATGGCACCGGCTTGGCCGGTGATCGCGGGGCTAGCTCGCTCCCACGCTGGTAGGTCGGCGGATTATTTCGGCGAAATGCGATAGACGCAGCGCCGATCCCCCGAGATCAGGTGCTCGCAACGTTCCACCAGCCCCTGCTCGCCGATCGCCGCCTGGAACACCTGCAGCTCACTGCGGCAGAACCCCTGGCAGCGGGTGGCGGCGATGCAGATCGGGCAGTGGTTTTCGACGATCAGCCAGTCATTGCCGTCGGCCTGCATCTCGGCCATGTAGCCGGCGCGCTCGCGCAACTGCACGAGGATGCGCACCTTGTCTTCCAGGCTCTGGCCATCGGCGCAGGCCTGCTGGTACTCACGGCTGTTGCTGTCTTCCATGCGGCTGATCAGGCGGTCGACCCCGTCGCTGCCGAACACCTGCTCGACGCTCTCGATCAGTTGCAGGGTCAGCACGCTGTGGGAATCGGGGAAGCGGCGCTGGGCCGTGGCGGTCAGCGCCCATTTTTGCGAAGGGCGCCCGGCGCCCTTGGCCGGCACGCTGATACCGCTGATCAGGTCGGACGCCTGCAGTTTCTGCACCTGCTGGCGGGTGGCTTCGAAGGTGATGGCGAGCAGCTGGGCCAGGTCGGCGGTCTTGAGCGGCCCGCGGGTCTTGAGCAGGAACAGGATGCGGTCGGCGGTGCAGTTGGTATCAACGGTGGTCGAGGTCATGGAGCGCTGGAAACCGGGCGTGAATGAACGGATCGGGCACTCTCCTGGGCCATCCTTTGCGCAGGCAAGTGGGCGAAGGATAGCCCGGATTCGCGGTGAATTGTGCAAGATGAACGATTATCGATAAGAAAATTTATATGCGATAAAAATATAAAAGGTATTAGTTGTATTTATTGGGTCTGCGTCTAGGCTCAATTGCGGAGCCTGTGCTTGCCGGTCCCAGGGAGGGGTGCGTGCAAGTCAATCGACACCTTGCTGGTAGATGCCGGGCATGGGCTCACCCACAATAACTCGACAGGGATGTGAGTGCATGAATGCCCAGAAACCCGTGACCATCTACGAACACGCCGACGAACTGAACAGTCTGCAAGGCGTGGTCGACCTGGTGAAGCTCTCCGACCAGTACCGCCAGTCCGCCATCCTGCATTCGGCGCTGGCCCAGCGTGTGTTCGACCACACCCGCCAGCCGGTCAGCGCCCAGGCCCTGAGCGATGCGCTGGGTTGGGTGCCGAACAAGGGCCGCATCTTCCTCAACGCGCTGGTAGCCATGGGCCTGCTGAAACGCACTGCCCAAGGTTTCGAGAACCTGCCGCTGAGCCAGCGTTTCCTGGTCAGCGACAGCGCCGAGTTCATCGGCCCGATCATCGATCATCAGCGTCTGCAGTGGCATAACTGGCCGCGCCTGGACGAAGTGCTGCGCAGCCGCACCTCGCTGGATTTCCAGCAGGAAAACCGTTTCAAGCACGACCTGGCGGCTCGCGATGCCTTCAACGATGCCATGGTCCGCTTCAGCCAGCCCATGGTCGACGTGCTGCGTGACCTGCCGCTGTTCGACAAGGCCCGGCGGGTGATCGACCTGGCCGGTGGCCACGGTACCTACCTGGCCGAGATCGCCAGCCGAAATCCGCAGGTCAAGGGTGAGGTCTGGGACCTGGAGCCGACCCGCGAGGCGGCTGCGGCCACCTTCGCCAAGTACCGTCTCGACGACCGCCTGGGCTTCCATGCCCGCAACCTGCTGGACCTGGCGCAGTACCAGGGCGAGCGGGCAGACGTGGTGATGCTCAACGACTGCCTGCACTATTTCACCCGCGAGCAGGTGCGCACCCTGATCGCCGGCGCCGCCGGCATGGTCGAGGGTGACGGCGCGCTGCTGGTGCTGAGCATGGCCCTGGAGGATGACGAGATCCATCCGGCGCTGTCGGCCGACTTCTCCCTGCACATGATGCTCAACACGGTCAACGGCGAGCTGCACTCGACCCGCTACCTGATCGACAGCATGGCGAAGGCGGGGCTCACCGTGGAGCAGGAGCCGATCGGCCGCTACACCCTGCTGATCGGACGGAGGGCTGTCTGATGCTGCGCTTGTTGGCATTGCATGCCGCGCCGCTCGGCGACGCGGCGGCCCAGGCCCTGGACAGCCTGGGCAGCGCTGCTGCGGCGGCGGGTTTCAGCCTGCAGGTCAGCCAGAAGCCGGCCGGCCAGGGACCGGTGGACGCGGTCTGCCTGCTGCTCGACAGCGCCACGCCGC
This sequence comes from Pseudomonas sp. TE31087, assembly GCF_057284075.1. Lineage (NCBI taxonomy): Bacteria > Pseudomonadati > Pseudomonadota > Gammaproteobacteria > Pseudomonadales > Pseudomonadaceae > Pseudomonas > Pseudomonas sp. TE31087. The sequence continues at coordinate 1,898,399 of NZ_JBXVNN010000001.1, read as the reverse complement.
CGGCGGCGTTGAACACGCTGCTCAACGAGGCCAGCGGACTGTGCCGCAACACCGCGCTGGTGCTGGTCCGCGTGCAGGGCGCACTGGCGCAGTTGCCGCCTGCCAGCGGCGTGATCGCCCAGTGGCAGCAGGCGAGCCAGGGCTTCCTCTATCCCTACTCGCTGGATATCGGTGCCGGGCAGGCGCCGGAGCTGGCGATCAAGGACTGGCTGGCGGGCTTCGCCAAGTTCGCAGCCGCGACCAAGCTGTGGCGCTCGCTCGACGGCCTGGGGCTGGACGAAGCGGCGCGGGCCGCGCAGCGCCCCGAGATGAACCACGTCAATATCCTCACCCGCGACCTGGAAGCCTCCAAGGCGTTCTACAGCGACATCCTCGGCGCCAACTACTGCTACAACCTCGGCCCGCGCAAGGCCGTGATGGAGCTCAACGGCTTCGACTTCTTCATCGAGCAGAGCGAGTCGTTCAGTTACCCGGCCGGCTACCACATCGGTGTGCGGGCGCTGCCCGAGGACGTTCGGCGGATCGCCGAGCAGGTCAGCGCCGCCGGCACCATCAAGCTGGTCAAGGGCAACGGCCCGGCGCCGGGCTACCACCATGGGCCGGACAACGTGCGCAGCGCCGTCTACTTCGAGGACCCGGATGGCCTGGTGATCGAAGTCTACAGCGCTGAAGTGGAGATGATCGAAAGCAACCCACGGTTGCTCCTCGACCGCCTCTGATCCCACGTCGTCACAGGCCTGCCATCGGGCAGGCCTGTGCCCAGGCAGGTATTTGCATGAACAGCTACAAACAGTGGCATTGGCCACGGCTGCCCAGCCCGTTGCCCAAGGATGTCAGCGACCGGGCATTGATGGGTTACCCGCAGCATTACCAGGAGCACCCATTGCAGACGCAGGTCGCCACGGCGCTCGACGATCTGCTCCAGGCGCCGCTGGACGGCCTGCTGACGCTGCTCGAGCAGCCGCGCCAGCCGTTGGCCCGGCGCATTGCCGCCGGCGAGGTGCTGGCATTGCGTGGCGACCCGCGCATCGACACCTTCGCCCCGCAGATGATCGACATTCCCGCCGCGCGGGTGCACATCGGCCTCGATCCGCGCGCGGTCGAGCAGGTGATGGACCAGTTCGACGGGCTCGGCCTGGACCGCAGCTGGATCGACAAGGAGACCCCGCGCCACGCCGTGGAGCTGGCGGCATTTCGTATCGCCCGCTTTCCGGTGACGCACCAGGAGTACCGCCAGTTCCTGCTCGACAGCGGGCATGCCGGCATCCCTGACGGCTGGGCGTTCGGCCGCTACCCGCGGCATCACGCCAACCATCCGGTGTACAGCGTCTCGGCCAGTGACGCCGACGCCTACGCCCGGTGGCTCAGCGAACGCACCGGCCGGCGTTTCGCCCTGCCCAGCGAGGCGCAATGGGAGTACGCCGCCGCCGGCCCTGAAGGCCGCCAGTTCCCCTGGGGCGACGCCTACCAGGTCGAGCAGGCCAACACCGCCGAGCTGGGCTACCTGGACAGCACGCCGGTCGGCGTGTTCATCGACGCCGCCTCGCCCTTCGGCGTGTTGGACATGGCCGGCAATGTCGAGGAGTACGTGGCCGAGGACTACCGGCCATACCCCGGCGGACCGCAGATCGAGGACGACCTGGTGCTCGATGTCGGCACCCACCGCGTGGCCCGCGGTGGCAGCTTCACCCGTTTCCGCGACCTGGCGCGCACCGCGCGCCGCCACGGGCGTTACCCGCGACCGATCTACGTCATGGGTTTTCGCCTGGTTGAAAACCACAACTGAGCTGTTCCGTCTTCCGTGCAAGAGGTCTGATTCCATGAACAAGGATGTTTCGCTTCACACCATCGTGCCGATTTCCATCCTCGGCGGCGACGTCGACGCCCATTTCTTCGGCTTCCACGGCTTCGAGCGTGACCAGGAGCACTTCGCCGTCGGCATCGGCCGCGAGCAGTGTGACGTGCCGCTGGTGCGGGTGCACTCCGAATGCATCACCGGCGATGTGTTCGGCTCGCAGCGCTGCGATTGCGGCCCGCAGCTGCAGGAGGCGCTGCGCACCCTCAAGGAGGTGGGCGGCTACCTGATCTACCTGCGCCAGGAAGGGCGCGGCATTGGCCTGTACTCCAAGTTCGAGGCCTACCTGCTGCAGGACAAGGGCCTGGATACCTACGAGGCCAACCTGCGTCTGAACCACCTGGCCGACTCGCGCTCGTTCGACCCGGCCGTGCAGATCCTCCGCGCCCTGGGCGTTGACCAGTGCCGGTTGCTGACCAACAACCCGGAGAAGGTCGCCCAGTTGCGCGCCGGTGGCATCGATGTGATCGAGCAGGTGCCCACCGGGGTGTTCCTGACCAATCACAACCGCAACTACCTGCAGGCGAAGGCGGTCAAGTCCAGCCATTCGATCAAGCTCTGACTCCAGCGAAAAAGGATCTTTCGATGAAACACATTGGCCCTATCAGCGGTATCGCCGCCCATGCCGCGCGCTTCGTCGCCACCGCCGGCTACGACAACCAGGTAATCTTGTGGAACGCCGCCACCGGCGAGCCGATCCACCGCGTGCACCACGACCACCTGGCCAACCAGTGCGCGTTCAGCAGTGACGGCAAGCACCTGGTCAGCGCCAGCAGCGACTACACCGCGCGCATCTGGGAAGTGCCGAGCATGCGCCTGAAAGCCGTGCTGCAGGGGCACAACGACGACGTCGAGATGGCGGTGTTCTCGCCCGACAGCCAGCGCGTGGCCACCTGCTCGCGTGACCACGTGCTGCGCATCTTCGACCTCGACGGCGTGCAGCTGCAGGCGTTCCATGGCCACCAGGCCGACGTCATCTCGGTGGTCTGGTCGCCGGACGGCCAGCGCCTGATCTCCAGCAGCGACGACGGTACCGTGCGCCAGTGGGACACCCGCACCGGTCAGCAATGCGACGAGGTGGACATCGGCGGCGTGGAAACCGACACCATTGCCATCACCCGCGAAGGCGTGGTGTTCGCCGGGGACGACGAGGGGCGTATCTCGATCATCGCCCAGGGCCAGGTGCAGACCGTGCCGGCCCACGCCGCCGGGATCAAGCGCATCGTCTGGAACGACGACAAGCGCCTGCTGGTGAGCCTGAGCTACGACCGCTCGGCGATCCTCTGGACCTTCGACGCCGGGCGTAACCTGGTCAAGCGCCGCAGCACCGCGCTGCCGAGCATCGTCTGGCCGCGCAGCTGCGCCTTCGTCGGTGACGAACAGCTGGTGTTCGCCACCTTCGGCTCGCGCTACGCCACCTGGAACTACGAGCAGGACCAGTGGCAGGTGTCGGGCATCGAGCCGGCGGTGAGCATCAACGCCGTGGTGCGCAGCGACGAGCGCCAGTACAGCATCGGCGACGCCGGCATCCTGCACCGTGACGACCAGCCGGTGACCAGTGTCGGCAGCCTGTGCAACTTCCTCCTGCCGTTCGGCCCGCTGCTGCTGACCGGCGGCCAGATGGGCCAGGTGTTCGACGGCCTGTCCGGGCGCATGCTGTACCAGCACCGTTCGCCGCTCAACTGCGGCGCCACTTTCGTCAGGAACGGCGAGGACCTGGCGCTGATCGGCACCTACACCGGCGAAGGCCTGGTGTTCGGCCATGACGGCCAGGGCGGACTGCGCCTGGTGGCGTCGATCCCCATGCACGACAACGCGATCAAGGGCGTGGCCGCCGACGAGCGCCACCTGTTCAGCGTCTGCGCCTCGGCCGATGCCGCGCTGCACAGCATCGAGGATTTCAGCAGCGTGCGGCATATCGAAGGGGCGCACACGCGTATTTCCAATGGCTGCTGCCCGATCACTGGCGGCTTCGCCAGCATCGGTCGCGACCTCAAGTTGCGCCTGTGGCTGGAGACCGGCGACGAGGTGTTCGACTCGCCGCACCAGCACTCGATCAAGTGCATCGCCGCCTCCGGCGATGGCCGGGTGATCGCCACCGCGGCCTACAACGGTACCGTGGCGCTGTTCGACCTGGCCTCGCGGCGCTGGCTGCCTATGCAGCGGCCGACCGCCAGCGGTATTTCCTGCCTGACCCACGACGCCGTCAGCGACGCCTTCCTGGCCAGCTCCTATGACGGGCGCATCTACGGTATCGACGCCCGCCTGGCGTCCTGAAGGAGCAGCACGATGAGCAAGCAAGCAAGCGACTTCATGGCCCAGGGCGATTACCGCAAGGCCCTCGACACTTCGTTCGTGCACCGCTACAGCCATGGCGAGGACGAGTGGTCGTGGGATATCGGCATGATCCAGGCGGCCCAGGCCTTCCTTGAACGGCTCGACCCGCGTGCCGACCAGCATGTACTGGACATCGGCGTGGGCCGTGGCCGTGACGCCTCCACCTTCATCCTCGCCGGGCACCGGGTCACCGGGCTGGATATCGTCGAGAACTCCAGCTGGCCGTTGCTGCGCAAGCGCTGGGGCGATCGCCTGGACCTGGTGAACAAGGCCATGCAGGACTGGCAGCCGGCGCCGGGCACGGTGTTCGACGCGGCCCTGGACAATGGCTGCTTCCACCACCAGCACCCGGATGAGTGGGCTGCGTACCTGGGCCATGTGCGCCGCCTGCTGCGCCCCGGCGCGCTGGTGGGGCTGAACGTGTTCGGGGTCGACGCGGCCCATCCGCAGCCGGGCTGGCGCGAGATGGACAACCAGCGCCAGGGCTACTTCTTCACCGACGACGGCATCCGCCAGACCCTCGAGGGCCATGGCTTCACCTGGCAGGGGCTGGAGGTGATCGAGCGCCAGCATGGCGAGGCTCGCTACCTGCTGGCGCTGGTTCGCACGTGAGTGCAATTGATCGCCACTACCTGGACATGGCCCTGGCGCTCGCCAGCCAGGGCCTGTACAGCACCATGCCCAACCCGCGGGTCGGCTGCGTGATCGTCAACGCCGGGCAGGTGGTGGGGCGCGGCTGGCATCAGCGCGCCGGCCAGGCCCATGCCGAAGTGCACGCCCTGCGCGAGGCGGGCACGGCGGCGCGGGGTGCGACCGCCTATGTGACCCTGGAACCCTGTGGTCACCATGGGCGCACGCCGCCGTGCGCCGATGCCCTGGTGGCGGCGGGGGTGAGTCGGGTAGTCACGGCCAGCGGCGATGTCTCGCAGAGCATCGGCGCGGATCGCCTGCGTGGTGCGGGCATCGCGGTCGAGGCATTGCCTTGCCCACGGGCACGGGCGCTCAATCGCGGGTTCTTCTCGCGCATCGAGCGCCAGCGCCCTTGGGTGCGGGTGTTGCGTCCGGCGGCGCTGGAGATCGGTGCGCTGGGCGAAGGCACGATGCTCAGCCATTGCGACGAGCAGACGCCCCTGGCGCACTGGCGGGGCAGGGCTTCGGCGTTGCTGACCACTTGTGACTGGGTGAAGGCCTGCGACACCTCGCTGGTGGCGCAGGTTGCCGGGCAAAGGGCCGAGCCGGTGGTGCCCTTGCGGGTGCTGCTCGACCAGGGGCTGGACTGCCCGGCTTCGGCCAAGGTGCTCGATGGGCGTGCGGCGACGCTGGTGTTGCATGGGGCGCAGGCGAGGCGGGACGGTCGTTATGCCCGGGCGCGTTGCCAGGTGCTGGAGGATCTGGGTGGCTTGCAGGTACTACAGGCGCTGCATGAACTCGACTGCAACGAAGTCCAGGTGGAGGCCGAGCCGGCCTGGTGCGAGGCCCTGGCGCGCCAGGGGCTGGTGGATGAGTGGCTGGTCCAGGTCTAGCGCCCTGTGCTTTCCCTGTAGAGCGGCCTTGTGCCGCGAAAGGGCTGCAAAGCAGCCCCGGCGATCGTGTTCACATCACAGATCCTTGGGGCCTTATTGATTTAACTGCAATAGCGTGGGAGCGGGCTTGCCCCGCGATGCGATGTGTGGCACCGGCTTTGCCGGTGATCGCGGGGCAAGCCCGCTCCCACGCTGGTGATGCTTACAACTTTGTTCCCGCTGCGACAGGTGATCTGGGAAACGCGCAACCTAGCGACTGCAGATCAGCCCGACCTGCAGGCTGTTCTGCTCGAACAGGTCCCAATACCCAGGCGGATGCGCTTTCTTGCGGATCCCGCTGATCAGTGGGGCAATCCAGCGCACGTTGCGCAGGCCGACATCGTGGGCGGCCTGTTCGTAGACCGACTTTTGCCAGCGGTAATAGGTGAAGTCCGCAGGCGGTGTACTCATGAACTGGCCCCGGCAGCGCAGGCCGCCTTCCACCGGCTGTTCTTCCAGCACACGAATGCCGTACTCGGTGAAATTGCCCCGGGCCAGGTCGAAGGCGGGGTTCGCCGTGTAGGCGATCAGCTGTCCGTTCGGCTTGAGGTTAAGGGCGACACTCTCGAACATGCGCCGCAATTCCTCGACGCTGCCGGCGTAGTTGAACAGCCAGGCGGCGGTGACCTTGTCGAACTGGCCAATGCGGCCCATCTGCGCCACGTCGCGCACTTCGTAGGCGATGCCGTCGTTGGCCTGGCGCGCCTGGTAGATCATGCTCGGCGAGATATCCACGCCGTGTACCCGCGCCGCGCCCCAGTCCTTCAGGCGGCGGCTGAAGAAGCCATGGCCGCAGGCCAGGTCGAGAACTTCCTCGCCGGTCACTTCGCCGGCCATGTAGCGAAACGTGTCGACCTCGACCCCGCGCTGGCTGGCGTGGCTGGTGAAGTCTTCGAACTGCTCGCTGATCCGCTCGTAGACTTCCTTGGATTCCTTCATGGGCGCTCCTTGTTTTCAGAGGTGAGTCGCAGCGCCAACGGCAGCGCCAGCAGCGGCGCGCAGGCGAACACGGCGAACAGCCATAGCGCCGCCTGGCGCGCGCCTTGCTCGCCGCCGGGCTCGACCAGCCCGGCGCCGTTGGCGACCAGGCCGGCCAGGGCCGCGGCCAGGGCGGTGGCGTAGAGTTGCACGGTGGTGATCGAGGCCGAGGCGAGGTTTTCCTCGCCGGGGCGCGCTGCCTGCAGCACCCGGGTGAGCAGGTGCGGCCAGCCCAGGCCGATGCCCAAGCCGACGCCGGCCAGGGCCAGGGCGAACAGGGCCAGGCCCGGCGCGCTGGCGATCCAGGTCGGGGCGGGGGTCAGCACGGCCAGGGCCAGCAGCGCCACGGCCACCACCAGCGGCCCGCTGCGGATCTGCCAGGCGCCGCCATCGCGGTCGCGTCCGGCGCTGGCCAGGGCGCCAACCGTCCAGCCTGCGGCCATCACGGCGGTCAGGTAGCCGGCGGCCAGAGGGCCGAAGCCATGGATGCGCTGCAGGAAGTAAGGTACATAGATTTCAGTGGTGATGGCCGCCACCAGCAGGCACATCATGGCGAACAGCGCGCCCATCGGTTGCCTGAGGCTGTAGGCCCCGGTGGGCAACAGGTGATGGCGCGCCCGCGGATCGCGGCGGGCGATCAGCGCGGCGAGGGCCAGGCCCACGACGATGCCGGCCAGGTTGATCCACAAGGTATCGGCCAGGCTGGCTGCACAGATCGCCAGCACCGAGGCCACCAGGCAGGCGATCAGCCCGTAGGCCGGGCGCGCGCCATGGTCGTCCACGGCCTGGCGCGCCGGCAGGCGCAGGCAGACGATCAGCGCCAGGGCGCCAGCCACCGGCAGCAGCGACCAGAACGCCCAGCGCCAGTGTCCACCTTCGGCAAACACCCCGCCCACGGCCGGGCCGCACAGCGTGGCCACGCCCCACATCGCCGAGACCAGGGCCATGGCGCGGGGCCACAGGCGGCTGTCGAACACCAGGTGGATCAGCGCATAGCTCAGGGCGAACAGGATGCCGCCACCCAGGCCCTGCACGCTGCGTCCGAGCAGCAGCATCGGCATGCTCCCGGCCTGGGCGCAGAGCAGCGAGCCGATGGTGAACACCACCAGCGCCAGCAGGTAGGCGACTCGCGGCCCACTGCGGGCCAGCAGGCGGGTGGAGAGGGTGGAACCGATGATCGAGGCGACCACGAACAAGGTGGTGTTCCAGGCATAGAAGGCCAACCCGCCGATCTCTTCGATCACGGTCGGCAGCAGGGTGGTGACGATGTAGACATTGATGGCATGCAGGGCGACGCCGCCGGCCAGGGCGATCGAGCGCAGCGCGTTGCCGCCGCTGAGCAGTTCGCTCCAGCGCGCCGGGGGCTGTTCGGGGATTGCGGTCATGTACGCTCCTTGCGTGGTCCTGCGCTGGGAGTCTAGGAGTCGGAAAATCATTATTCAAGGTTTTGCTTGTGTAATTTGGCGGTGATGTTTTTGCTAGGATCGTGCTCTTTTGTCTTGTTTCAGGAGCGTCACCCATGATCATCAGCACCACCAGCCAGCTCGACGGCCGCCCGATTGCCGAGTACCTCGGCGTGGTCAGCGCCGAATCGGTGCAGGGGATCAACTTCGTGCGCGATTTCTTCGCACGCTTTCGCGACTTCTTCGGCGGCCGCTCACAAACCCTGGAGGGCGCGCTGAAGCTGGCCCGCGAGCAGGCCACCGAGGAACTCATGGCGCGGGCACGGCAGTTGCAGGCCGATGCGCTGGTAGGCGTGGACTTCGAGATCAGCATGCCGTCGGTACAGGGCGGCATGGTCGTGGTGTTCGCCACCGGCACGGCGGTGCGTCTGAAGTAAGGCCAGTTGCCACTGGTCGGGCCAGGAAATTTTGTCCGGCTGGTCTGCAAATGACCGGCTAGTCTCACTTCAACGGACCGCCGCTTCACTAGGCAGGCGTATTGCCTGCCGGCACGGTCGCCATTGGAGGGAGACAGGGCATGAGCGAATCCTATTTCGAAGACCTGAACGATGCGTTTCCGATCAACAGCCAGGTGCGCTGTGGCCAGGCAGCCGTGCGCCTGGGCTTTGCCAACATGACCCTGGACGAGTCGGAACAACTGCAACCGGCGCACCTGCAGCGGGCCAAGAAGGGGCGTTTCACGCCGCGTGTCCCGTCGAAGAAGTAAATCCGCGCTGAATCCCCATCGCGGCGCCCACAGGTCCTGTGGGCGCCGTCGCGTTCAATGGGCCACGGCGCCCTTGCTCAGGTCGCTCTTCGTGGTTGGCCAGGATCACCCCCTCCCGGCGACCTTCTGCAGTGCCGCGGGGCCCGCTACCGGTCGGACCTGTACCAGGATGCCTGCCGCCATTGCCAGGGCGTGGCGCTGGCGCAGGTGATCATCGTCGAGGGGCTCGCCCCCTGATCAGACCCGCAGGTGCGGGTCTTTCTTTTCCGGGTTTTCGCCGGCAGGGCGTGGAGTCGCCGGCATGTCCGTGGTGGGCAGCGGCGTGTCCTGCACGGCGTCGGTATCGGCGGGTGGCGGCTGGTCACGGGTGCGCAGCAGTGACAACAGCACTCCGCCCAGCAGCAATCCGAACGTCACCCCCAGCGATATCCCGGCCGGCACCTTGCCCACCAGCCCGTGCCAGAAGATCTTGCAGCCGATGAAGATCAGCACCAGCGCCAGCGCGTACTTGAGGTAGACGAAGCGGTGCATCAGCGCCGCCAGGGCGAAGTACAGCGAACGCAGGCCAAGGATGGCGAAGATGTTCGAGGTGTAGACGATGAACGGGTCCTGGGTGATGGCGAAGATCGCCGGCACGCTGTCGACGGCGAACACCAGGTCGGCCAGCTCGATCAAGACCAGGGCGAGGAACAGCGGCGTGGCATAACGGATCGCCCGCGTCGCCCCGGGCGGCGTGAGCTGGACGAAGAAGTGCCGGCCATGCAGCTGGTCGGTGACGCGCATGTGCCGGCGCACGAAGCGCAGCACCGGGTTGTTGGCCAGGTCCGGGTGGGCGTCGTCCTTTGACAGGGCCATCTTCACCCCGGTGAACAGCAGGAAGGCGCCGAACAGGTACAGCACCCAGGCGAAGTGCTGCACCAGCGCGGCGCCCACGCCGATCATGATCGCCCGCAGCACCACCACCCCGAGGATGCCCCAGAACAGCACGCGATGCTGGTAGCGGCGAGGGATAGCGAAGAAACTGAAGATCATCGCCATGACGAACACGTTGTCCATCGACAGCGACTGCTCGACCAGGAAACCGGTGTAGAACTCCAGCGCCGGCTGCGCGCCCAGCTCATGCCAGACCCACAGGCCGAACAGCACGCCGACGCTGAAGTAGCCCGAGTACAGCAACAGGCTTTCGCGCATCTCGATCTCGCGGTCCTGGCGGTGCAGCACACCCAGGTCGAGAACCAGCAAGGCGATGACGATGGTGATGAAGACCAGCCACAACCAGGCGCTGGTGCCGAGAAAAGGCGTGAAGAGGAAATGCTGCAGAGCCGTCATGAGCCCCTCCTTGATTGTCGACGTTGCAAGGCAACAGTGATTCCGACATGGCGGCGCAAACCGTCAGAGGGGCCCGGCATCACATGCTTCTGAGCCTAGTCGCGATCGCCGGGCTTGCGAATGGCAGGCTGTTACATTTCTTTGCCTGAATCCAATGGTTGCGAAGTATTCGCCGGCAGGGGCGCCAACATCGAGGCGTGGTGAGTATCCCGAGCCCGCCCCGAAACGGGGCTCGGAAAGTGTTCGTCGCAACCTTTGCAGCGTCTGCAAGATCGAGCGCCGCGTGGGCGGCGCTCGGTCTGATAGGCACTGCAACTCTAACGTCACACACCTTGAAAGGGCTGGTACTCAGGCGCAATCGCTGACGGTGTCGGCGGCCTTGTGCCCCCGGCTCACCCACCAGCCAAACCCCGCCGCCGTGAAGAACATGATCAGGCTGTAGATCGCCGCCGGCACCGCCATGGTCGCGTTGTTGAGCAGCGTCGGGCTCAGGGCCAGGGCGATGGCCAGGGTGCCGTTGTGGATGCCGATCTCCATGCCGATGGCGATCGCCTGGCGCTTCGGAATGCTCAGCAGGCGCGGCACCCAGTAGCCCACCGCGAGGCTGAGCAGGTTGAACAGCAGCGCGGCGCCCCCGACGATCGGCGCGTACTCGACCACGGTCTGCCAGTCCTTGGCCAGGGCCAGGACGATGGTGAAGGCCAGGAACAGCGCCGCGACGATCTTCATTGGTTTTTCCATGCGCGCGGCGAAGCGCGGCGTCCAGTGGCGAATCAGCATGCCCAGCGCCACCGGCAGCAGGACGATGGCGAACACCTGCATGACCTTGGCGAACTGCAGCGGGATGGCCTGGTCCGATTCCATGAACCAGACCAGCGACAGGTTCACCAGCAGCGGCATGGTGAGGATGGCGATCAGCGAGTTGACCGCGGTCAGGGTGATGTTCAGCGCCACGTCGCCATGGGCCAGGTGGCTGAACAGGTTGGCGGTGGTGCCGCCCGGAGAGGCGGCCAGCAGCATCAGGCCCACCGCCAGTGCCGATTCGAGGCCGAAACCGTTGGCGATCAGGAAGCACACCAGCGGCAGCAGCAGGATCTGGCAGATCAGGCCGATCACCACCGGCTTGGGGTACTTCACCACCCGGGCGAAGTCGGCCAGGGTCAGCGACAGGCCCAGGCCGAGCATGATGATACCCAGGGCCAGCGGCAGAAGGGCGGTGAGCAGCGGGGAGGCGGTCATGGGCGGTCTCTCGGGCGAAGGATTCCGAGGAGTGTAGGTGGTGGCGCAACGATAGCTAATCGCAACTGGCCTACCTTGGTAACCGATTGTTACCGGGGCGAGCGGCCCTGTGTCGCGTTGCGGTGCATCGCACGGCGCAGTAGCATTCGACCTTTTGCCGAGGATTCGCCTGTCATGCCGTTCCAGCCAGGTCTGCTTGCCACTCCGGTGCCGGCCCATGCCCGCCACCTGTTCTTCGCCCTCGACTCGCTCGAGGCCTTGCCCGCCGTCCTCGACCAGCTGTTGCCGCAGGTCGATGGGCAGAGCCTGATCCTGGGCGTCGGCGCGCCGCTGGTCAAGGCCCTGGGCCGCGAAGTGCCGGGCCTGCGCAGCTTCCCGCAACTGGACGCGGTGGTGGAGAACCCGGCGACCCAGCACGCCCTGTGGCTGTGGCTGCGCGGCGCCGAACGCGGCGAGCTGTTCCTGCGCGCCCAGGCCCTGCAGCAGGCGCTGGCGCCGGCGCTGCGCCTGGTCGACAGCGTCGACGGTTTCCTGCACCGCGGTGGCCATGACCTGACCGGCTACGAAGACGGCACCGAGAACCCGGTGGACGAAGAGGCCGTCGCCGCCGCCATCGTGCCGGGCGAGGCGCCTGGCCTGGCGGGCTCCAGCTTTGCCGCGTTCCAGCTGTGGAAGCACGACCTGGAGTACTTCAAGTCGCTGCCCCAGGCTGAACAGGACAACATCATTGGCCGCCGCCTGAGCGACAACGAAGAGCTCGACGATGCACCCGAATCGGCCCACGTCAAGCGTACCGCCCAGGAAAGCTTCGCGCCGGAGGCGTTCGTTGTACGTCGTTCGGTGGCGTGGACCGACGAGCGTGGCGCCGGCCTGGCGTTCGTCGCCCTGGGCTTCTCGCTGGATGCCTTCGAGGTGCAGCTACGGCGCATGAGCGGGCTCGAGGATGGCGTGATCGATGGCCTGTACCGTTTCAGCCGGCCGTTGACAGGGGGGTACTACTGGTGCCCGCCGTTGGCTGAAGTCGGTGCCGACCTGCGTTTGCTGCTGGGCTGACAGGCCCTCATCGCGGGGCAAGCCCGCTCCCACGCCTTGAGCTTGATGCCCAGCTTGGCGTGGGAGCGGGCTTGCCCCGCGATGGCTCAGAACGGCACAGCCACCGTCAACTGACTATAAATATTGGTTCCGCTCCCCACCTGATTGCCGCCATTGCTTTGATCCTTGCGCGGCTTGAACAGCCCCAGCAGCGGGGTGACGATCAGGTGCTCGTTGACTGCCCACTCCACATACAGGTCCAACTCCTGGGCATCCAGGTTCAGGGTGTCGCGGGTGCGCACGGTGTCGAAGTCGAAGAACAGCGCGCCGAGGGTGAGATCGTCCCGTGGCGTGGCCTTCAGGCCCACATGGTGGATGCCGCTGTTGGTGTTGAACGGCCCGGCATAGTTGCCGGCGACCTCGCCCTGGATCCAGGTGCCGTAGCCGCTGGACAGGCCGGTGAACAGCAGGTCCCAGCCCGCCGAATAGCGGGTGTAGCGGTAGGTCAGCTGCGGCGCCCAGGGGGCTTCGGCGAAGGTGTAGGCGGCCTCGGTGTACCAGGCGGTCTCGCGGCCACCGCGCTTGTCCTGCCAGGCGTACTCGAAAGCGAAGCGGGTGTTTTCCAGCCCGACGCCACCTTCGCCGCGCAGGCTGTACACATCCATGCCTTCACGGGCCTTCTGGAACTCGCTGGCCCACTGGTCGGTCACGTCGATGCCGTGGATATAGGTCAGGCCCAGGGTGCCCAGGTCATGGGTGTAGTCCAGGGTGCCGGCCGCCAGCTCGGTTTCGGCCTGGGCACGGTTGTCGGACTTGAGCCACAGTACGCTGCCATGCAGCCCCTGCTTGCCGCCCAGGCGCAGCACCGCGGTGCGGTCGAAGGCGTGGCGCGCGCCCAGGTAGAAGCCGCCGCCGCGGTTGAGTTGGCCGTCGGCAGGGCCCTTGCCCAGGTTGGGGCCGTCGTCGTTGATCAGGAAACCGCTGCCCAGGCGGATCACCTGGCGGCCGCCGGACAGGTCCACGCCATCCTTGCCCAGCAACGGGAACAGATCACCCGAATGCCAGCCCAGGTAGGCGTCCTCGATCTTGGTGGTGCGTTCGGAGCCGTCCTGGTTGCCGCCGGCGTCGCCGTCGCCCCAGGCGCCGGAGCTGACCCAGTTGAAGGCGCCGTACAGGGTGCCGTTGCCGCCCAGGCCCTGGTCGCCGCTGAGGCCGTACTTGATGAAACCCTCGCGCCAGGTCGAGCCGCCGGGAGTGCCGTCGTAGTTGTGGCGGCTGTTGAACATGCCCCAGACCGCGAGCAGGTCGGCGTTCAGGTGGCTGTCGTCGTCGGCGTGCAGCTCGTAGGCCGGGCTGGCCGGGCCATGGACCAGCAGGGCCAGGGCCGCGGCCATTGCGGTGCGACGTGGTGGTGAGACGCATGGATCGATCCTCGTTTGTTGTGTGCGGTCTTGGGTGCCGCGTTGTTGTGGAGGCAGTGTCGAAAGGCGACGGGCTATTAGCGCGTGGAACGCTGGCGGCGGTCTTGCCCGTGGCTGCCAGCGGTCTTGCATATCACCGCCATCACGGGCTCGCGGCGTTCTCCGGCAAGGTGGCGCCGCCGTCGACCACCAGGGTCTGGCCGGTGATGTAGCGGGCGGCGTCAGAGGCCAGGAACAGCATCGCCGCGGCGATATCGGCCGGCTCGCCCAGTCGCCCCAGGGGCACGCCGGCGGCGATCCGGGCGTTCAGGGTGGTATCGCCGAGGTTGTCCATGGCCGGCGTGCGCACCATCCCCGGCTCCACGCCGTTGACCCGCACGTTGAATGGCGCCAGTTCCAGCGCGGCATTGCGAATGAAGCCATTGACCCCGGCCTTGGACGCCGCGTAATGGCTCAGGCCCGGGTAGGCCACCCGGGGCCCGGTCACCGACGAGGTGGCCAGCACGCATCCGCCACCCTGGCGGCGGAACAGGGGCAGGGCGCCCTGGACAAGCCAGAACAATGCGCCCAGGTTCACCGCCAGGGTGCGCTGCAACAGGGCCGGGTCGATCTCGGTGAGTGGGGTGAGTGGAAAGTAGGCGGCGTTGTGCACCAGTACGTCCAGGCGTTGCAGTCCGGCCAGCGAGGCGCGGATCGCGCCGGGGTCGGCCAGGTCGAGGACCTCCCCACGAACCTCGTGCCCCAACGCCACCTGGTCCTCGACCAGGCGCTGCAACGCCTGCGGGTCGAGGTCCAGCGCCAGCACCCGGGCGCCGCCACGGGCGAAACCCTCGACGATGGCCTGGCCGATGCCGCCTGCCGCGCCGGTGACCAGCACCGTGCGACCTTCGAAGTCGTAGCACGCGTTCATGCCGACGGCTCCAGGCGGGTGTAGGTCAGGGTCGGCACGTCGACCACGGTCGAACCGCCATCGGCGGTGATCACCGCGCCGGTGACGATGCTGGCCTCGGCGCCGACCAGGAACTGGCACACGGCGGCAATCTCGTCGCTGCTGGCCGGGCGGCGCAGCGGCACGTCGGCGGTGACCCGGCGGTAGGCGGCGTCGAGGTCTTCCTGGTAGTGATCCATCAATGGCTGCATTTCCTGGTCGGCCATGGGCGTGCGCACCCAGCCTGGGCAGACGCAGTTGACCCGCACGCCGAATGGCCCGTAGTCGCGGGCCAGTGAGCGGGTCAGGCCGACCAGCGCATGCTTGGCGGTGGTGTAGCCGCAGACCTCGGGGCCGGCCGCCAGCGAGGCGATGGAGCCCAGCAGCACCAGGCTGCCGCGCCGCTCGCGCAGCAATGGCAGGCAAGCCCGGGCGGTGTGGAAGGCGCTGTCGAGGTTGCCGCGCAGGGCCTCGCGCCAGGCGGCGTCGCTGGTCTGCTCGGCCGGTCCCAGGCCATGGCCGCCGGCGCAGGCGATCACCGCGTCGAGGCCGCCGAAGCGGGTGCGCACCTGCTCGATGAAACCGGCCCAGGCAGCGCTGTCGGCGGCGTCGCCAGCCAGCACCAGGCCATCGCACCGCTGCGCGACGCGCTGCAGCGCTTCGCGGCGGCGGCCCACCAGCGCTACCTGCCAGCCCTGGCCGGCCAGGCGCAGGGCGCAGGCTTCACCGATGCCGCTGCCGGCCCCGGTGATCAGCACGCTGCGGCTCACTGCGCAGGCTCCGTGCGGTTGAGCACCCGGCAGTGGGACGACACCGGGAAATTGGCCAGCGCATCGAAGCCGCCGCCCTGGTAGCCGAAGATCTTGCCGTCGCTGCGGTGGTGCGCCAGGTCGATCATCACCAGGCCCAGGGTGGGCACGATTTTCTCGCACCAGACGAACAGGTACAGCTGCTCGGCGATCTTGTAGTAGTACGCCCGGTCGGTGTCGCACAGCCCCTGTTCGACGCCCTTGAGGCATTGCCAGCTGTAGTAGTTGGCGTTGAGGTAGATGTGCTCGTACTCCTCGGTGGGGCTGTAGCGGTAGTGGTTGCGCAGGCCGACCAGCTCGGTGGTCGGCGCGTGGGGGCAGGCGCCGGCCTGCCAGGGGCGGTCGAGGTTGCCGTGCAGGAAACTGGCCTCGACGCCGGTCAGCGCTTCGCCGGCCAGGGCCAGGGCGTACAGGCCGCGCTGAGTGCGGGCCTGGTCGGGCAGGCGGCCAAGCACGGCGGTGAAGGCGTGCTCGAGGGTGTCGAGTACCAGCGACACCGACCAGGCCTGGCCGGCCTCGTGCTTGATGAAGTCGACCAGGTAGATGCCGGGGCGCACCGAGGTGGCCCGGTAGCCGGCGCTGCCGCTGCTGTGGCCGTCCGCGGCGCGCCAGTGCAGGCGCTCGCTGTCGAAGCGGTGTTCGATGACCCAGCCATTGGCGAAGTGCAGGGTGATCGTGCGCCCGGACAGGTCGGCCAGTTGCGGCAGGATGAAGGCCTCGGGCGCGAAGCCGTCGGCGAGGGCGCCCACGGTGATCCAGTCGGCGGTGTTGGGCATGGCGGTGACTCCTGTGGTTGGGGTGGCCACAGGGTGCAACGGCGTGACAGGCGGCGGTATCAACCGGAAGGTTGAGTCACAGGTAGAGGCTGGCCACCAGCTCGGTGCGGTTGCGCACGCCGAGCTTGCGGAACAGGTTGATCAGGTGGGTCTTCACCGTCGGCAGGCCGACGCCCAGGGCGCGGGCGATCAGCTTGTTGCTGCTGCCGTGGCGCAGTAGCTCGGCGATCTGCCGTTCCCGTGGGGTCAGTTCGACGGGCGCGGGCGCGCTCGCCAGCGGCTGGCTGGCCACGGCGAGCTGCATCAGCCCGTGCAGGGGCAGCAGGCGTTCGAGCTCGTCGCTGCGGAACTCACCGAGGCTGGCACAGCGCAACAGCGAGACGCCGGCCACGGGGCGGCCATCGGCCTGGGCGATGATCTCCACCACGTCCAGCACCTGATGCTGCGCGAGGAAACGCCGGTAGGTCTGGCCCTGGGCTTCGGGCAGGCAGGCCAGGCCCTGGCGCAGCGACACCACCGGTTGGCCGATGGCCAGGCAGCGCTCGGGCTGCAGCGGGTCGAAGGCCCGGTAGTGCTCGAGGTAGCGGGCATGCATCGGTGCCTGCAGGTCCTGCAACAGGAAGTCGCAGGCCTGCTGCCCGGCATCGATGCGGTAGAACGCCGCCAGCGAGGCCGGCACCTGCTGGCTGAAGGCCTGCAGGCAGTAGCGGCCCAGGTCGTGGTTGGCGTGGGTCATGGTCAGTAGCGGATCATCACCGACTTCAGCTCGGTGAAGTCGTCGATGAAGGCCGAGCCGAACTCGCGGCCAATACCCGAGGCCTTGATGCCGCCGAACGGCACCGCTGGGTCGAGCAGGGTGTGCATGTTGACCCACAGGGTCCCGGCCTGGATCTCCGGGATCAGGCGCATGGCCTTGCCCAGGTCGTTGGTCCACAGGCTCGCGCTCAGACCGTAGGGCGAGGCGTTCATCAGGTGGATCAGTTCGTCCTCATGGTCGTAGGGCAGGAAGGTCGCCACCGGGCCGAAGGTTTCCTGGTTGAGCAGGGTGTCGCCCGCGTTGTTGGCGAGGATGACGGTGGGCTCGACGAAGCAGCCCGGGCCGTCGCCGAGGCGTCCGCCATGGACGATGCGGTTGCCCTCGGCACGGGCGGTGGCGAACAGTTCGCCGAGCTTCTGCTGGTGCGGCTTGTTGGCCACCGGGCCGAACTGGGTGGTTTCGTCCAGGGGCGAGCCGATCTTCAACTGGCCCAGGCGCTGGGACAGGGCCTCGAGCAGCGGATCGAGGCGCGAGCGATGGACGTAGAAGCGCTCGCCGGCGGCGCAGATCTGCCCGGAGTGCAGGAAACCGGCCTCGATGATGCCGTCCACCGCCTTGTCGACGCCGATATCGGGCAGGAACGCCACCGCGTTCTTGCCGCCCAGCTCCAGGGTCGCCCGGGTCAGCTTGGCGCCCATGGCCGCCTGGCCGACGGCGATGCCGGTGGGCACGGAGCCGGTGAACGACACTTTGTCGGTGCCGGGGTGTTCGACCAGCGCCTTGCCCACCAGGCCGCCGCCGGTCAGCACATTGAGCGCGCCCGGCGGCAGGCCGGCCTCGCTGGCCAGCTCGGCGATGCGCAGCAGGGTCAGCGGGGTGAACTCGCTGGGCTTGAGCACGATGCTGCAGCCGGTGGTCAGGGCCGAGGCCAGTTTCCACAGGGCGATCATGGTGGCGAAGTTCCACGGCACGATGCCCACCACCACGCCCACCGGCTCGCGCAGGGTGAAGGCGTTGTAGCGTTCGCCGGCGAAGGAGGGCAGGGATGGGGTGATGGTCTGGCCGGTGATCTTGGTGGCCCAGCCGGCGTAATAGCGCAGGAAGTGCGCGGCTTGCTCCACCTCGAAGGCGCGGGCGATGCCGATCAGCTTGCCCGACTGCAGGGTTTCCAGCTGGGCCAGCTCCTCGCGGTTGGCCTCGAGCAGGTCGGCCAGGCGGAACAACACCGCGGCACGGTTGGCGGGGCTGGTGCGCGACCAGCTGGCAAAGCCCTGGCGGGAGGATTCGACGGCGCGCTCGACGTCGGCCAGGTTGGCATCGGCGACCTGGGCGATGGCTTCGCCGTTGGCTGGGTTGTGCACGGTGATGCGGGCGCTGGATTGGCTGGCGACCGATACACCATGGATGTACAGACCGTGGTCGCGGGCCAGGAAAGCGCTGACGCTGGGGAGGAGGGCGATGTCGCTCATGGCAGTGCTCCGGGTGGTTTGCCGAGGGCTTCGTGGGAGCGGGCTTGCCCCGCGATGGGCCGCGTCGCGGCCCGATTTCCCCCAGCTTAAAGCGCAACACACTGGTGATCTTGTCTGCCCATGCCGCCCCCATGACCCTGCCTGCCAGGCGCCACGAAAAGTGCAATCCGAGGTGCGGAAGTTGCATTTTCCACCTCGGCCACGGCTCCCATACTGACCCGGCATTCATCAGCGAGCGGCCCCTTCCAGGCAGCGTTCGCCAGGGTCCAATAACAATGAGCCAGACCATGAAAAAGCCAAACTCCCTGCTCGAAGACCTCAAGCCCCTGTTGCCGGCCATCGCCGCCCGCGCCGACCAGGCCGAGCGCGAGCGCAGCGTGCCCGCCGAGAACATCGCCGCGCTCAAGGCCATCGGCCTGCACAAGGCCTTCCTGCCCAGGCATTACGGCGGCCTGGAAATCAGCCTGCCGCAGTTCGCCGAGTGCATCGCCGCATTGGCCGGCGCCTGCGCCAGCACCGCTTGGGCGATGAGCCTGCTGTGCACCCACAGCCATCAGCTGGCGATGTTCCCGGCACGCTTGCAGGACGAGATCTGGGGCCGCGACCCGGACGCCACCGCCAGCAGCAGCATCGCGCCGTTCGGCCGCACCGAGGAGGTCGAGGGCGGTGTGCTGTTCAGCGGCGAGATGGGCTGGAGCAGCGGCTGCGACCACGCCGAGTGGGCGATCATGGGCTTTCGCCGGGGCAACCCCGAGGGCGGCCAGGACTACTGCTTCGCCGTGCTGCCGCGCAGCGACTACCAGATCCGCGACGACTGGTTCGCCGCCGGCATGCGCGCCAGTGGCAGCCGCACGCTGATCGTCGAGCGTGCCTTCGTGCCCGAACACCGTATCCAGAAGGCGAGGGACATGATGGAGGGCCAGTCGGCGGGCTTCGGGCTGTACCCGGACAGTGCGATCTACTTCAACCCGTACCGGCCGTACTTCGCCAGCGGATTCTCCACGGTCAGCCTGGGCATCGCCGAGCGCATGCTCGAGGTCTTCAGGGACAAGACCCGCAACCGCGTGCGCGCCTACACCGGCGCCGCCGTCGGCGCGGCCACCCCGGCGCTGATGCGCCTGGCCGAGTCCACCCACCAGGTCGCCGCGGCGCGTGCGCTGCTGGAAAAGAGCTGGGAGCAGATCGGCGAGTACAGTGCCCGGCACCAATACCCGACCCGCACCGAGCTTACCTACTGGCGCACCAACCAGGGCTACGCGGTCAAGCTGTGCATCCAGGCCGTGGATCGGCTGATGGAGGCGGCCGGCGGCGGCGCCTGGTTCGACGGCAACGAGCTGCAGCGACTGTTCCGCGATGCGCACATGACCGGCGCGCATGCCTACACCGACTACGACGTCTGCGCGCAGATCCTCGGGCGCGAGCTGATGGGGCTGGAGCCGGACCCGGCGATGACCTGATCTGCAACCGATAAACATGGACGGAACAACGTGGGAGCGGGCTTGCCCCGCGATAGCGCTCGACCAGACAAGCCCGCGCCCGCAAACCGACCCAGCCCGATAACAATGACGGAGCCTTGCATGTCCACTCCCTTCGATAGCCGCGCCTTCCGCCGCGCCCTGGGCAACTTCGCCACCGGCGTCACCGTGATCACCGCCGCCGACGCCTCCGGGCGCAAGGTCGGCGTCACCGCCAACAGCTTCAACTCGGTATCCCTCGATCCGCCGCTGGTGCTCTGGAGCATCGACAAACGCTCAGGCAGCCATGCGGTGTTCGAGGCCGCCGGGCACTTCGCCGTGAATGTGTTGGCCGCCGACCAGATCGACCTGTCCAACACCTTTGCCCGCCCCAGCGAAGACCGCTTCGCCGGAATCGAACACGAGACCGGAGAGGGTGGGGCGCCCTTGCTGCCAGGCTGCGCGGCGCGTTTTCGCTGCGAGAAGTTCCAGCAGATCGATGGCGGCGATCACTGGATCCTCCTCGGCCGGGTGCTGGCCTTCGACGACCTGGGCGGCTCGCCGCTGCTCTATCACCAGGGTGCGTATTCCAGGGTCCTGCCGCACACGCTGATGGAACGTCGTACCGAGAGGTAGCGTATTCAAGGCGTTCGCTGCACGCCTTGTAACGCCGGCCAGATCGAGCACCACGCGCATAGCGCTCGATCTAACCGGCGCACAATCCCTTGCGGTGAATACCACGCCACCCTGGCCCCATTCCCCAATGCTGGGTCCACCCGCCCATCTGCAACACTTCGCCGGATACCGGTCAGGCACGCTGGAACCCTTGCTCCAGAGCCATTTCTCAAGGCCATGGGAAACCTGGCACAACAGTTGCCGATGCCTCTGCAGACGCCCCAACCCATGGGCCCGTTTGCAGGAGGAAGCAACTCATGCACCGACCGACTCCCCACCCGCTGGCCGTGGCGATCTTTGCCGGCCTGCTCCAGCTACCGGCCCAGGCTGCGCTGTATGCGGTCGACAGCGGCCCCTATACCCTGCCCACCGGCAAGTTCCCCGCCTGGTACCAGGACAGCCATGGCCGAGTGCTCGACCTGTGCCTGTCCAAGGCGGTGAGCTCACGGGTCGCCGGTGCCCCCGGCGCGCCGTCGTACATGTGCACGCTGCTGCCCACACCCGGCGTGTTCGACGATACCCAACCGATCGTCTTCCCCAGCAACTTCCCCGACGAGGCCTTCTGGTTTACCGCCGACGCCGCCATCGTCGATGCCGCCCGCGGCATCGACCTGAGCTTCGGCTCGGCCATCGAGGCCGCCTTCAGCGCCGAGGAGCCGGTGGATGGCGACCAGGTCAGCTTCGCTCGGGTGCGCATCCGCGTCGATGTGCCGGTGGCCGGCACCTACACCATCACCCATCCCTACGGCGTCGACGTGTTCGACGTGCCGGCGGGCGGGCGCCGGGCGATCAACATGACCCGCGACATCGGCATCGGCTCTCCCGGCGACTACAGCGGCGCGCTCAAAGGCGACGTCGGGCCGTTCCTGCGCAGTGTCAACGGCCCCTACACCGAAACCAACCCGGGCACCGGCGCCAGCGAACGCTACATCGGCGACCCGAACCTGGAAGAGCCGGTCACCGGCAGCCCGTTCAATACCAACTTCGTGCGCATCGAGGGCCCCAACGGCATCGACCTGCGCACCGAACTGTTCGCCATCTCCGGCAAGCTGTCCACGGTCAACCGTCCGACGCCGTTGATCCCGCAGCGCAGCACCTACTCGCGGCACACCGTCAACGGCGACCTGCGCGCCCAGCAGGATGTATTCGTCATGGCGCCGCCAGCGCCGGCCACGGTCACCCTGACCAGCCAGACGCCGACCCTGCCCCTGGGCGAGGCCAACGGCACCGGCGCCTGGTACGCCCAGTCGGCGCTCAATCCAACCCTGCCGCTGACCCTGCAGGTGACCGCCGACAACAGCCTGGCCATCGCCACCAGCACGCCGACCAGCGCCGCCATGCCGCTGACCGACCTGGTGACCATCAGCCGCGCCGAATACAGCCTGGCCAGCGGCCAGCTGACCCTGGTCGCCAGCAGCAGCGACGAGACCAGCCCGCCCGCACTCACCGCCCGCACCGGCAACGGCGCGCTGATCGGCAACCTGAGCGGCAACGGCGCGGTCAAGTCCCTGACCACCGGGCTGTCACCCATCCCGCCAGCGCAGGTGCAAGTCACCAGCAGCCACGGCGGCAGCGACAACGAAGACGTGGTGCTGGTGCCATGAACAGACACCGCCTTCAAGGAGGCCGCATGAATACTTGGTCGCGTCGGGCGCTGTGCGCCGCCGGTTTCACCCTTACCGTCAGCAGCGCGGCCTGGGCCGCGCTGAGCGAGGTCGATCCCGGCCCCTACACCTTCGCCACCGGGGGCTACCCGATGTGGTACAAGGACGCCAACAACCTTGCCCTGGAGCTGTGCCAGTCACGCGCCACCAGCTCGCGGGCACCGGGTGCTCCGGGTGCCCCGGCCTACATGTGCACCCTGCTGCCCGAGCCCGGGGTCTACGACGACGCCCTGCCGCTGGTGTTCCCGGACAACTGGCCGCCGGAGATGTTCTGGTTCCTGGCCGAGACCGAGATCCCGCAGGTGGGCAACAGCGGCTACGAGCTGGAAGTCTATGTCGCCGGCCTCGAGGCGGCCTTCGCCGCCGAGAACCCGGTCAACGGCGACCAGCAGAGCTTCGCCCGCATCCGCATCCGTGCCTCGGTGCCGCGCACCGGCACCTACATCATCACTCACCCGTTCGGGGTCGAGACAGTCAACGTGACCACCGCCGGCCGACGGGCGATCAACATCACCCGCGACATCGGCATCGGCGCGCCGGGCAACTTCAGCGGCGCCCTGAACGGCAACCTCGGCCCATTCCTGCGCGGCGTCGGCGGCCCCTACACCGAGGTCAACCCGGACACCGGCGCCACCGAGACCTTCGTCGGCGACCCGAACATCACCGAGGCGGTGACCGGCAGCCCGAACAACACCAACTTCGTGCGCATCCAGGGCCCGGCGGGCACCATCCAGACCAACGTCTTCACCGTCTCCGGCAAGGTCCTCGACCAGCGCCAGCAGACCCCGGTGACGCTGGAGCGCGCCACCTACCAGCGCAACGTCGCGGGCACCCGCGTCGAGGTCTTCGCCAAGGCGCCGAACAGCGCCAGCCTGTGCCTGCGCAACGGCCTGGCGCTGATCGGCTCGCCGCCTTCACCGTGCCAGTTCAGCATGCTTGCCGACAACAACGGGCTGTTCTTCAGCCAACAGCTGAGCCAGGCCGTGCCACCGTCGGTGGTGGTGGTCACCGCCAGCAGCCCGGCCGGCACCACGCGGCCGACGGCGCTGTCGAGCAAGCTCAGCGACGTGGTCAAGGTCGCCACCGCACGCTACGACTGGAGCGCCAAGCGCCTGCTGGTCGAGGCCCGTTCCAGCGATGAAGTGGTGGTGCCCGACCTGCTGGTACAGGGCTTCGGGCGCATGTCCAAGTCCGGCGTGCAGCAGAGCCTGACGGTCAACGACCTGGCCCAGCCACCCGCCAGCATCACCGTCAAGTCGGCCCACGGCGGTATCGACGTGGAGCCGGTGGTGGTGGTCGGCAATGCCCCGGTGCCAACCGAGAACCAGGCCCCCGTGGCCCAGGCCGACAGCGGCAGCACCAGTGTCGGGGTGCCGATCACCCTCAACCTGCTGGCCAACGACAGCGACCCGGACGGCAACGTGCCGTTGAGCATCAGCGACCTTACCCAGCCGGGCACCGGCCTGGGCGGCGTGGTGCTCAACGGCACCACCGCGGTGACCTACACCCCACCGGCCGGCGCCACCGCGCCCGTGGTGGCGACCTTCAGCTACCGCGCCCAGGACGCCAAGGGACTGAAGTCGACCCCGGCCACGGTGACCGTCAACGTCGCGCCGAACCGTCCACCAAGCGCGGTGGCCGACAGCGTCGCCACCCTCGGCGTGCCCGTGACCATCAACGCCCTGGCCAACGACACCGACCCGGAAGGCAACCTGCCGCTGACCATCGCCAGCGTCACCCAGCCGACCCCGGCCGGGCGCGGCACGGTCAGCACCGACGGCAACGTGATCACCTACACGCCACCGGCCACGGTGAGCGCGGCGTTCACCACCAGCTTCAGCTACGTCGCCCGTGACTCGATCGGCGCCACCTCGACGCCCGGCACGGTCACCGTGCAGGTGTCGCCACGGCCGGCCCAGGAAACCTTCGCGGTCACCGCGGCGACGGTCACGGCGCGCTCGAACAACCGCTTCAACTGGGATATCAGCGGCACGTCCTCGGTGACCACCGGCAACACCATCACCGTGCGCGTGACCACCACCACCGGCGTGCAGACCCTCGGTACCACCACCGTGCCGGTCACCGGCCGCTGGCGCCTGACGGTGAGCAACAGCACGACCCTGGTGCCCACCGCCGCGCCGACCGCCACGGTGACCAGCAGCCAGGGCACCACGCGCACGGTCAACGTGGTGGTGCAGTAAACCCCGGAGGGATGCCATGAACGCCCTGTACCCACTGCTGCTGAGCCTGGCCCTCACCGGCCAGGCCCTGGCCGACGACCTGATGGACAACGCCGACCTCGCCGCCGGCAGCGACCTTGGCGCACCGATGGTACTGCGCCTGCTACCGACCGGTGCCGGCCAGGTGGCGGTGATCGAGCAGCTGGGCACGGGCAACCGCGCCGCCCTCGACCAGAACGGCCAGGCCCTGCTGGGCCGGATCGTCCAGGCCGGGAGCGCGCAGGAAGCGTACATCCTGCAGGAAGGCAGCGACCTTTCGGCCGCGATCAGCCAGCAGGGCCAGGGCAACAACGCCACGATCCGCCAGACCGGCAGCGACAACAGCGCCGCCATCGAGCAGATCGGCAACCACAACAGCGCCACCATCGACCAGCGCGGCACGGGGCTGAACAGCACCGTGACCCAGGCCGGCAACGGCCAGCAGGTCCATGTCAGCCAATACCGCTAGGCCCAACACGACAGATCTGGAGGCAACACCATGCACAAGCTCGCCCCCCTGAGCGCTGCCATCGTCCTGGCCCTTGCCGGCCAGGCCATGGCCGACGACAGCATCTCGACCCAGTCCCAGCAGGGCAACCAGAACATCGCCGAGGTCAAGCAGAGCCAGGCGCCGTTCGCCTCGGCCACGCAGGACCAGGCCGGCCACGACCACAACCACATGGCGCTGCAGGACAACAGCACCAGCCATATCCAGCAGAGCGCCACCGGCTCGTTCAACGCCGGCTACGCCGAGCAGCTGTACGAGAACGGCAGCCAGATCACCCAGCAGTCCGGCGGCAGCCTCAACGACGCCTTCGCCAGCCAGTCGGTGGGCGAGAACAACGAGGCCCTGCAGATCCAGCTGGGCAGCGGCAACCGTTCGGTCATCTGGCAGGACACCCAGCTGGGCAGCCAGGCCACCACCCTGCAATCGGGCCATGGCAACGACGCCACGGTCGAGCAGCTGTTCGGCGGCAGCAACAACAAGAGCGTGATCATGCAGGGTGGCACCGGCAACCAGGCGGCCGCCGAGCACATGACTCACCAGGACGGCGATATCGCGATCTACCAGGAGGGCAAGCAGAACTGGGCCTATGGCGACCAGCGCGACGGCCTGGGCGGGACCATCGGCATCGACCAGTACGGCACCGGCAACTCGGTGGAGGTGTGGCAGGACAACCAGGCCGCCAGCCAGGCCAGCGTGTACCAGAATGGCCAGGCCAACGAAGGCTACATCGACCAGAGCTTCGGCCAGGGCAACAGCGCAGGCCTCAGCCAGACCGGTCGCGGCAATGCCAGCTGGTCGGACCAGTACGAGACCAGCCAGGCGGTGACCAGTATTTCCCAAGTAGGCAACAACAACCTGCATTTCACCTACCAGACCGGCGACAACCACAGCCTGACCATCAGCACGGCGGGCAATGCCAACAAGATCATGGCCAGCAACTGGAAGGGCGAAAAATCCGGTGGGCAGTTCGGCGTCGGCCAACAGGCGCAGATCAACCAGACCGGGAATGGCAACGGCGTCAACATCACCCAGGAAGGCAACGCCCAGGTCGCGCGGCTGGACCAGAACGGCAACCGCAACCAGATGGAAACCCGCCAGGCCGACAGCAACAATGAGCTGTACTTCGAGCAGAACGGCAGCGACAACCTGCTCATCGCCGACCAGCGCGGCACCGCCAACTACGCCGAAGGCCTGGCCGCCGGCAATGGCGGCAGCATCACCCTCGACCAGTCGGGCAGTGGCAACCAGAGCTACACCTACCAGCTGTACGGCAATGGCAACGAGGCCACCATCAAGCAGACCGACGTGGCCAACCTTGCCTACGTGACCCAGGGTGGCAACGGCAACCAGGCGTTCGTCGACCAGAGTGGCGCAAGCCAGACCGCCACCATTACCCAGTATGGCAATGCCAACTCGGCGACTGTGACCCAGCAGTGACGGGCTCCCCCCTTGGACCGCGGTGTTTGCTCTCCCTGGCGCCGCGGTTCCTTTTTCCCCGCTTTGCGTGACCATCCGTCGGTAACGGCACAAAGCCTGTCGAAACATTCGGTACCTGTTCGACCACCTGGTGAACCCCCAGCGTGGAGTCACGCCCATGAGCCATCCCATCCCCAAGCATGCCGTGGTCACGCGCAGCCAGTGGCTTGCCGCCCGCCAGCAGCTCTGGCTGCACGAGAAAGCCTTCACCCATCAACGCGATGAACTCGCCGCCGCCCGCCGCGCCCTGCCCTGGGTGCGGGTGGAACAGGACTATCGATTCCACGGCCCGCACGGCGAGCTGGGCCTGACCGAGCTGTTCGCCGGACGCAGCCAGTTGCTGGTCTATCACTTCATGTTCGCCGAAGGCTGGAACGAAGGCTGTCCGGGCTGTTCGTTCCTCGCCGACCACTTCGACGGCGCCAACCTGCACCTGGCCCACCATGACGTGTCCCTGGTGGCGGTGTCGCGGGCACCCTATGCCGAGTTCCAGGCGTTCCGCCAGCGCATGGGCTGGCGCTTCCCGTGGTACTCCTCGCATGGCAGCCCCTTCAACCAGGACTTCGGGGTCAGTGTCGCCACCGACGGCAGCGCCCAGTACAACTACGAACCCTATACCGGCAACGAGGCGGAGCTGCCCGGGCTGAGCGCGTTCTACCGGGAGGCCGACGGCAACCTGTACCACACCTATTCCACCTATGCCCGGGGGCTGGACATCCTGGTCAACGCCTACAACTTCCTCGACCTGGCGCCCCTGGGGCGCAACGAGGAAGGGACGATGGACTGGGTGCGGCATCATGATCGCTATGAGGACGCCCAGGACAAACCCCACTGTTGTGGGGACTGAGAGAGTGCCATCGCGGGGCAAGTCGCGATGGCCGTATCAGATCGCCCGCAGCGCCAGCAACTCCGTCAGCACCTCGGCCAGCGCCTTGACCATCACGTCCGCCGTCGGCCGATGCACGATCACGATCTCGTAGCTGTCCACTTCAGGCAGCCCTTGCTCGGCACCCAATACCCGGTGCTCGGCCAGCGCCGCGCGTGGAGGAAGCAGGCTGATGCCCATGCCGTCGGCCACCGCCGCCTGGATCCCGCTGAGGCTGGAACTGGTGAAGCTGATGCGCCAGCGCCGGCCCATGCCTTCGATCGCATTGATCATGTCGTCGCGGTACAGCCCGCGTGGCGGGAAGGTCACCAGCGGAATCGGATCGAGTTCGAAGGACGGCGTGCGTACGCTGTCGATCCACTGCAACCGCTCCGGCCAGCAGGCCACGCCCTCGCGACTGTTGCGCCGCTGCTTGAGCAGCACCAGGTCGAGCTCGCCGTTGTCGTAGGCCTGGCTGAGGTCGCGGCACAGGCCGCTGGTAACCTCCAGCTTGACCTGCGGATGGCGCCGGCTGAACGCGGACAGCGCGTTGGTGGTGCGTCCGCCGACGAAATCCTCCGGCACCCCCAGGCGCACGGTGACGCCGACCATGGCCCCGGCCAGGGCTTCGAGCATCTGGTCGTTCAAGGCCAGCATGTGGCGGGCATAGCCGAGCAAGGTCTGCCCGGCATCGGTGGGCAGCACGTCGCGGTTGCCGCGCACCAGCAGGCGATGACCGACCATGTCTTCGAGGCGGCGAACCTTCTGGCTGATGGTCGACTGGGTGGAGTGCAGCCGTGCGGCGGCGGTGGTGAAACTGCCGCAGTCGGCCACCACGACGATGGCGCGCAGCAGGTCGAGGTCGAACAGGGCCCTATTCGGTTTTACGCTGGAAGACATCTTGGTATTCAGCTTCTGAATGACAAACCTGACTTCTACCATGGGAACCGCTACCCGGCAACATGCGCAAATACACTGGGTTGCATCCAGATAATTCACTTCTGCTACAACGATCAGGGCCCTACATTGGAGCTTCGTCGCACAAGGAACCGATGCCCATGCGCCTGCCGTTCGCCGCCTTGCTGTTGAGCCTGAGCCTTGCCACCCATGCCGAGACCACGACCATGAACACCGCCTTGCTCGATGCCGCCCAACGGGGTGATGCGCCAGTCGTGCGCCAGTTGCTGGAGCAGGGCGCACCGCCGGACACCCGCGACGAGCAGGGCCAGACCGCGCTCTTGGTGGCGACCCACGCCAACCAGGTGGATGTGGCCAAGGTGCTGATCGAGGCCGGGGCCGACGTCAACGCCAAGGACAATATCAACGACAGCCCCTACCTGTATGCCGGCGCCCGCGGGCTGAACGACATCCTGCGCCTGACCCTGGCCCATGGCGCCGACCTGAGGAGTACCAACCGCTACGGCGGCACCGCGCTGATCCCGGCGGCCGAGCGCGGCCATGTCGAGACCGTGCAGCTGCTGATCGATGCCGGCGTCGACGTGAACCATCTCAACCGCCTGCACTGGACCGCGCTGCTCGAGGCGGTGATCCTCGGCGATGGCGGCCCGCGGCATGTGGAGATCGTGCGCCGGCTGCTGGCGGCCGGGGCGGATCCACGGATCGCCGACAAGGATGGCGTGACCGCGCTGGAGCATGCCCGCCAGCGCGGATACCAGGAGATGGTGGCCCTGCTGCAAAGGTAGGGTCCGTTCAGGCAAGCGACCTGTTTGCGGGTTGCTGATGACCCGCAATCAACTGATGAAAATGATCTTCGACACCAACTCCGCGCTGTTCTTCGCCTGCAATTTTTTCATCAGCCGTGCCCGATGCACTTCCACTGTCCGATGCGAGATCCCCAACCGCCGCGCCACCTCCTTGCAGGTCAGCCCATTGACGATATGCAACGAAATCTCCCGCTCGCGTGGCGTCAGTTGCACCGTCGGCGCCGGCTGCCGGTCGAGCCGTTCGAAATGCCAGATCATCAGCTTGAACGGATCCTCCACCGTCAGCGTGAAGCCCTGGGCCCGGGCCCAGAACACCTCGCCATTGCGGTGCTGCATGAAGCGTTCGTCGGAGTAGAAGGCGCCCAGCCCGTTGCGCAGCCAGTGCTCGCTGCGCTCGCCGATGCTCTGGTAATCAGCGTGGGAAGGGTAGAGCAGCAAGGTCAGATGCCCGCGCAGTTCTTCACGGGTATAGCCGAACAGCCGGGAGAAGGCCTCGTTGCAGTCAAGCATGCGCCGGTGGCCGGTGATCAGTTGCGGCGCCGGTGAAACCTGGAACGCCAGGCGTTCGAGGTCCGGGGAGGCGTGGGTGGGTACGGTCATCAGGCTTCCTGCCTTGGTGCTTGTGGTGGTGTCCCGTACGGCTCACTACTTACTCGCGTACGTAGTTGCCCCAACTAGCGTGGGATTCGGGTACTGCCACATTGTATGCAATACCCGCTTCAAGGACAGAAGAAAACCACCATGCTCCACGATTCCATCTCCATCGTCGCCGCCGCGCACAGTCCCTTCGGCCGCCTGGATGGCCTGAACCTCGAGGACCTGATCGTCCAGGTCACCCGCGATGCCCTGCAGGACGCGGCCATCGACGCCGCCGAGATCGACGCGCTGTTCCTCGGCCACTTCAACTCGGGCCTGGTGGCCGACGGCTTCCCGGCCTCGCTGATGCTACAGGCCGACCCGCAACTGCGCTTCAAGCCCGCCACCCGCTGCGAAAACGCCTGCGCCTCGGGCTCGGCGGCGATCCAGGCCGGGATCAACGCGATCCGCAGCGGCGCCGCCGAGCTGGTGCTGGTGGTCGGCGCGGAGAAAATGACCGGCAACAGCACGGTCGAGGTCACCCGGGCGCTGGCCGGCGCTGGCTACCAGAACGACCTGGCGGAAGCCGGGCTTAGCTTCGCCCAGCTGTTCGGCCAGGTAGCGCAGCAGTACACCGAGCGCTACCACAGCCCGTTGGCGTCGATGGCGGCCATCGCCGTGAAGAACCACGCCAACGCCATGGCCAACCCGCTGGCGCAGATGCACCGGGTGATGGATTTCGAGCACTGCAACCAGGTGTCGCCAAGCAACCCACTGATCGCCGCGCCCCTGCGCCTGACCGACTGCTCGCTGATCAGCGACGGCGCGGCGGCGATCGTCCTGGCCTCGCCCGAGCGCGCCCGCTCGATGCGCCGCCAGGTGGCGATCCGCTCGATGGTCCAGGTCAACGACTTCCTGCCGCTGTCGCGTCGCGACATGCTGGCCTTCGAGGGGCCGCAACGGGCGATCCACGGGGCGTTGCGCGAGGCGGGGGTGACCCTGAACGACCTGAGCTTCGCCGAGGTGCACGACTGCTTTACCATCGCCGAACTGCTGATCTACGAGGCCATGGGCCTGGCGCCAAGGGGCGAGGGGCACCGGGCGCTGGACGACGGCATCGTGCGCCAGGGCGGACGGCTGCCGGTGAACCTGTCCGGCGGGCTCAAGGCCAAGGGCCATCCGGTGGGCGCCACCGGGGTGTCGATGCATGCCCTGGGCTTCGCCCAGTTGACCGGCAAGCCCATCGGCCTGGGCGTGCCCAACGCCGAGTTCGGCCTGCTGTTCAACATGGGCGGCATGGCGGTGGCCAACTATGCCAGCGTGTTGCAAGCGGTCAGGGTCTGAGGATGAACATCGCCCATTGGCTGCAGGATGCAGCCCAGCGCTGGCCCGAGCGTCCGGCGCTGTTCGACGGGGAGCGTCAGGTGGCCGATTACCGGATGTTCGCCGCCCAGGTGCGGGCACGGGCACTGGAACTGCGTGACGTGCATGGCATCGAACCGGGCGACCGGGTGGCGTTGCTGATGAAGAACAGCTGCGTCTACCTGGAACTGCTCTACGCCATCTGGTGGAGCGGGGCGGTGGCGGTGCCGATCAACAGCAAGCTGCACGCCCTGGAAGCGGCCTGGATTGCCGGCAATGCCGGGGCGCGTCTGATCTATACCGACGAGGGCGAGCTCTTCGACAGCGCGACCCTGCCAGTCGGCTGCCGTGAGCTGGCTGCGCCTGTCCTGGCCGCGCCCGGCGCGCTCGACAGCGATCAACTGGCGCAGCCGCACCCGCGTCAGCACAGCGACCTGGCCTGGCTGTTCTACACCTCCGGCACCACGGGGCGTTCCAAGGGCGTGATGCTGTCCCATGGCAACCTGGTCGCCATGTCGCTGTGCTACCCGCTGGACGTCGACCCGGTAACCGCCGTCGATGCCGTGGTCTACGCCGCGCCGATGTCCCATGGCGCCGGGCTGTACAACTTCGTCCACGTGCGCTGCGGCGCCCGGCACGTGGTGCCGCAGTCCCGGGGCTTCCAGGCCGCCGAGCTGTTCGGCCTGGCGCAGACCCTGGGACAGGTCAGCCTGTTCGCCGCGCCGACCATGGTCAAGCGCATGGTCGAGCAGGCCCGCCAACAGGGTTATGACGGCGCGGGCATCAAGACCATCGTCTACGGCGGTGGCCCGATGTACCTGGCGGACCTCAGCGAGGCCCTGGACACCTTCGGCCCGCGCCTGGTGCAGATCTACGGCCAGGGCGAATGCCCGATGACCATCAGCGCGCTGTCGCGTGAGGTCATCGCCGACCGTGAGCACCCCGACTGGCCCGCCATCGCCGCCTCGGTGGGGCGGGCCCAGGCCTGTGTCGAGGTGCGCGTGGTGGACGGCGCGGGCCAGCCGCTGGCGGCCGGCGAACCCGGCGAGATCAGCGTGCGCGGGCCGGTGGTGATGCAGGGTTACTGGAATGATCCGCAGGCCACCCAGGCGACCCTGGTGGACGGCTGGCTGCGCACCGGCGACATCGGCTACCTCGACGAGCGCGGCTACCTGAGCCTGACCGACCGCAGCAAGGATGTGATCATCTCCGGCGGCAGCAACATCTACCCGCGCGAAGTCGAGGAAGTGCTGATCCAGCACCCCGAGGTGTTCGAGGCCTGCGTGGTGGGGGAGGCCGACGCCGAGTGGGGCGAGTCGGTGGTGGCCTTCGTCGTGCCGCGCACACCGGGCAGCCTCGATGCCCAGGCGCTCAACCAATGGTTCCTGGCGCGCATGGCCTCGTTCAAGAAACCGAAGAAGTACCTGTTCTGCGCCGAGCTGCCGAAGAACAGCTACGGCAAGATTCTCAAGACCCAGGTGCGCCAGTGGCTGCAGGACCCCGACGGGGCGTTCGCCAGCCACTGACCCGCATCTTTCATGGAAAGCACCACGACAGGAGTTCCCGACATGGGCATGTCACCCGGCAACACCCAGCGCCAGCGGCGCCGGGCCTTTATCGGCGCCACCACCGGCCACTTGATCGAGTGGTACGACTACGGCGTCTACGGCTTCCTGGCCTTGTACATCGGCAAGGCCTTCTTCGTTTCCGACGACCCCACCAGCAGCCTGCTGGCGAGCTTCGCGGCCTTTGCCCTGAGCTTCTTCATCCGCCCGCTGGGCGGCTTGTTCTTCGGCCCGCTGGCGGACAAGATCGGCCGTCGCCGCACGCTGATCACGGTGCTGGTGATGATGGCCGGCTCCACCTTCCTGCTCGGTCTGCTGCCGACCTACGCCAGCATCGGCATCGCCGCGCCGGTGATCCTGGTACTGATCCGCTGCGTGCAGGGCTTCTCTGCCGGCGGTGAGATCGGCACCATCACCAGCTTCATTTCCGAATACGCCGGCCCCGGTCGACGCGGCTTCGCCACCTGCTGGCTGATGGTCACCGCAGTGCTCGGCCTGCTGCTGGGCGGCGCCGTGGCCAATGGCATGACCTGGGCGCTGGGCGCCGAACTGATGCAGGACTGGGGCTGGCGGATCCCGTTCCTGATCGCAGGTCCCCTGGGCTTCATCTCGCTGTACATTCGCCTCAAGCTCGAGGACAGCCCCGAGTTCCTCGCCCTGGTGGAAGCCGGGCAGACCTCCAAGGCGCCGCTGCGCGAGGTATGGCAGTGGAAGCGCTCGATCGCCCTGGTGTTCTTCATCATCACCCTGCACAGCTCGATCTTCTACCTGGTGCTGACTTTCGCCTCGACCTACATGTCCAACACGCTGAAGTTCGACAGCGGCACCACCTTGCTCTACGTGTTCGTCGCCAGCCTGTCGGCGGCGCTGGTGATGCCATTGGGCGGCGCCTTCACCGACCGCTATGGGCGCAAGCCGTTCCTGATGGTGATCGGCACCCTGGCGACCCTGGCCATGTACTGGTTCTTCAAGACCGCGCCCGGCGCCACCCCGGCCACCCTGTTCTGGCCGCTGATGGCGGTGGCGATCCTGTTCGGGCTGTACGCTTCGTCGACCTACGCGTTGATGAGCGAACTGCTGCCGACGCGGATCCGCTCCACCGGCATCGCCATGGCCTACAACATCCCGGTGGCGGTGTTCGGCGGCAGCGCGCCGTTGATCTCTACCTGGCTGATCAAGGTGACCGGGGATATCACCGCGCCGTGGTACTTCTACGTGGGCACCGGTGTGGCGTCGCTGGTGGCGCTGGTGGTGCTGCGCAAGGAGGATTTCGTCGCCTGTGGCCACGATGCGCGGCAGTCTGTTGATCCGAGCCCTTTGAACCTGCGCTCGGTTTAAGGCGAAGGGACCTCTGTGGGAGCGGGTTCACCCGCGAAGCAGGCGGCGCGGTGGATGGCACCGGCTCTGCCGGTGTTCGCGGCGGTGCGGCGGTCCGATAAACCCGCTCCCACAGGCAGGGATTTCGAGCCTTGTATCCGGGGCAGGACAGCATTCTGTTACAGTCGCCGCCTCAATCTATCGGTCTGGGGATGCAGGCCGTACCCAACTGTGCGCGCCTGATGAGCCGGCTGTTCACTGTTCAGGCCAAGACGGCCTGAGACAAACATCTCCAATAGGTATACCGCCATGGCACAAGCCACCGACCAGGCCTTCTACGACCGCGCTGATGCGCATATCGAGCTGGCCAACCAGCAGATCGAGAAGCTCGAAGACCTCGGCAAGGTCAGCGCTTCGATGACCTTCGCCGCCAGTCGCTTCAACGCCTGGATGACGGCGCGCAGCTTCAAGTCAGCGCAGGAGATGGCCGCGGCGCGGGAGGAGTTGTTGAAGTACTTCTGCGAGCAGTACCGGATGATGCTCGAGGACAACCTCGACGAGCATATCCAGCACTTCGACCGCTATGTGCTGGGCCAGGACAGCTGAGGCCTACCTGGAAAATTCAGCCATCTTCACACGACCTTGACAATCGCTGGAAGGAACATTGACAGACCCTCGCTAGAGTGCGCGCCAGTTGAAATGCGCCGGGCAATCCCGGTGCGTTTCCCGCAGTGTCGAAAACCTTATCCAGCGAGTCATGATCATGTTCGAATCAACGTCCATCAGGAAGATACTGGGCACTTCGCTTGCCCTCAACGCGGCGCTTGCCTGCAGCCAGGCCAGTGCCCAGGAAAAGACTGCGCCGGACATCATCTGGGGCGACGAGACCCAGGTCACCGCAGGCTTCGCCCTGCATGCCGCGCCGCGCTACATGGGCGCGAAGGGCAGCCAGGGCCACCTGTTGCCATCGGTGACCCTCCAGCGCGGCATCTTCTTCGCCGACAGCCTCAAGGGCTTGGGCGTCCAGCATCAGTTCGACAGCGGCTTCAGCGCCAGTCTCTCGCTCGGCTACGACTTCGGCCGTGCCGACGGTGACAGCAAGTACCGCGCTGGCTCGGACGATTTGAAAGGCATGGGGGCGGTAGGGGGAGCGACGGTGGTCAACATCGACCTGGCCCAGCAGGTCCTGCCCTGGCTGGCGGTCACCGCCGGAGCCGAGTTGCGCACCGGTGGCTACAAGCGCGGCAACAGCTACCAGTTCGGCCTGCTGAACACGCTGCACCAGAGCGATGCCG
The DNA here is from genome assembly GCF_057284075.1 of Pseudomonas sp. TE31087. Taxonomy (NCBI): domain Bacteria; kingdom Pseudomonadati; phylum Pseudomonadota; class Gammaproteobacteria; order Pseudomonadales; family Pseudomonadaceae; genus Pseudomonas; species Pseudomonas sp. TE31087. Next base: position 1,863,038 of record NZ_JBXVNN010000001.1, on the reverse strand, counting down.
ACATGGTCACCCTGGGCCTCAATGCGCATGCGGGGCAGGCCAAGTACAACCAGACCTACTTCGGCGTCACTGCCCAGCAAAGCGACAACACCGATTTCGATCGATTCAAGGCGGACAAGGGCATCTATGCCTACTCGGGCGAGCTGTCGTGGATGCACCGGTTCGACCCGCACTGGTCGACCATCGCCAGCGTGAACGTGATGCACTACACCGACCAGGTCCGCCACAGCCCGATCATTCGCCGGGATACGCCGGTCACCTCGACCGTCGGGGTGCAGTACGCATTCTGATTCAGGCTTGCGGGAGGAACGCCTCCTCGATGAAGGCTTCGAGCGCCTGTGCCTCGATGATCTCGATCGAGAAATGCCCAAAACGCTTCGGCAGCCAGATGATGCGGGCACCGGCAGGCGACTGCAGGTGCTCGCGCGCCAGTGGCTTGCCGTTTTCGTCCTCGGGCTGGATGCCGTTGGCCGTCAGTTGGTCATAGGCCTGTTCGATGTCCGGCGTGGAGTAGCAATGGCGGTAGATCATCCCTTCGCCATGGCTGTCGAGCAGGTCCTTGAGGTTGCCCGCCAGCGGCTGCACCAGCATGAAACGCTCCTGGCCGATCCGGGCGATGGCGTAGTGCACATGCAGGCCGCCGCGCTCCCAGACGAGCGTGCGCGAGATCTCGGCGCCCAGCACCTGGGCGTAGTAGGTACAAGCGGCCTGCAGATCGGCGACCAGCACATCCACGTGGCTGAATTTCAGGTCCATTGCATCGCTCGCTCTATCGGCAGGTGTTGTCATTATCAGGCTCAGGGCTGTGCGGGGGAGGCACTGTCTGCGGTGGCCTGCTCGGCGCCCAGGCTGGCTTCGGCCGCCAGTTTCAGCCGGTCGGCCTTGGAGATGTAGGTGTTGCGGTTTTTCGGCGCCAGTTTGGCGTTGGCCTTCTTGGCGTGGGCTTTCAACAGCTGGTTGATCTTTTTACGACGGTTCATGTTTTTTCGCTTCATTGGCGCCTGGTGGTACGGCAGGGACGAACGATACAACAAAGCGCCACTGACGAATCGTCATATTCGCGCTACACCATCACCTGACGGGGTTGTACGAGCGACAGGCACGGAGCCTGTCGAACCCGACAAGGAGGTCATCATGCAAGGATCACCACGGCATTGCGCCTGGGTCAGAACGCTGCTCTGGGGCTGGCTGGCCGCCACCTCACCGATCTTCGCCGAGGAAATCTGCGCGTTGCCCGACGCCGTCGAGCCCGCGCCGGTGCGCCCGGTGGACTACGTCAACAAGGACTTGCCCACCGACTACCTGGCGCTGGTGCTGTCTTGGTCGCCGGAGCACTGCGAGAGCCAGCGCAACAAGCCCAAGGCGCAACGGGACAAGCATGCCTTCCAGTGCTTCTCGGGCAATCGTTTCGAATGGGTGGTGCATGGCCTGTGGCCGCAGAACCGTTATGCCAAGTCCAACCAGGACCATCCTCGCAACTGCCAGAGCGTCGGCTCGCTGCCGGCGCCACTGGTCAGGCAGCACCTGTGCATGATGCCGGGGCCGGACCTGATGCAGAACGAATGGCAGGCCCACGGCACCTGTGGCTGGTCGTCCGCCAACCGCTACTTCGCCGATATCCAGCGGGTGTACGACACGCTGCGCCGTCCCGACACGCAAGCCATGCTCGGCAGCAACCCTGGCCCCAATCAACTGGTTAACGCCAAGGTCAGCGACATCAAGCAGGCCTTCCTGGCCCGCAACCCTGCATTGCCGGCACAGAGCCTGCGGGTCTCGGTGGGTTCGGGCAACCGTCTGAAGGAGCTTTGGGTGTGCCTGGACAAGCAGCTCGCTGCGATCCCGTGCCCGAGCGGCGGGACCCCCGACAATCAGCAGATCAAGGTCAGGACGCCGTTCCAGTAACCGGCCTGCAAGGAGTGCACCCATGCGAGCATCCGCCACTGGCAACTATCTGCGGGTACGGGCCATCGCCGGCACCCATGTCGTGTTCCTGGCCTGGGACTTCGTCACGCCGCCGAGCCTCGAGACCCTGGTCGGCGAGCAGAACCTGCTGGGCTTTGCCGTACACCGTCGGTACTTCGACGCGGCCGGCAAGCTGCGGACCCAATACTATCTGCGCGGCCTCAAGCGCTTCGCCGACAAGGACAAGGGGCTGCCACCGGGCACGCTGGTGCCGACCAGCGAGCATCCGATCCAGAGTTTCCTGTGGGCCGACTACACCGTCGCGCCCGAAGGGGAGTACGCCTACACGGTGCAGCCGGTGTTCGGCGAGCCCAGGAACCTGCGCATCGACGACGCCCGAGGCGTCGCGGTGCGCGTGCGCTGTGAGCCCACGCTTGCGCCGGGCGGCGAGGGCCTGAGGCACGATATCCATTTCAACCGCGGCGTGATCGGCTCCCAGGCTTATGCCAGGGAATTCGATAACGTCGCTCCCGATCCCGATGCGCCGGCCTCCAAACCGATGAAATGGCTTTCGCGGGGCCTGTACGAGGCCCTGCTCGACTTCATCGGGCGCGGCGGCGCGAAAGGCATGGGCCTGCGCGCGGCATTCTACGAGTTCCAGTACCTGCCGGTCGCCCAGGCCCTGCGCGAGGCCGCCCGTGAAGGCGACGTGCAGGTCGTCTTCGATGCCCAGAGCAAGTACAAGGCGAACAACCTGGGCACCATCGAGCAGGCCGGCCTGCAGGCCTGGGTGCATCCGCGCACGGTCAGCGAAGGCATCCGCCACAACAAGTTCATCGTGCTGCTCAAGGATGGCCAGCCGGTCAGCGTCTGGACCGGCTCGACCAATATCTCGGCTGGCGGGATCTTCGGCCACTCCAATGTCGGCCATGTTGTCCACGACCCCATCATCGCCCGGCAATACCTGGACTACTGGACGCGGCTGCAACAGAACATGACCCCAGCCAGGCTGCGTGCGCCCAATACCCAGGCTACCCCGCTGCCCGCCTTGCCGTTGCAGCCGGGCACCTACCCGCTGTTCAGTCCCCGCGAGCGCAAGGAAACGCCCCAGGCGCAGAAGACCTTGCAGTGGTACGCGGACCTGGCCGGCGCAGCCCGTCAGCTGGTGTGTTTTACCGCCGCGTTCGAGATCGCTCGGGAGTTCCAGGAGGTGCTCCAGGCGCAGAACGACGTGCTGCGCTACGTGATCAAGGACGACCCGCTCAGGAAGACCGAGAACATCGGCACCGACGGTGACGTGATCTTTGCCGCCGGCAGCTTCCTGGGGGAGGACAACCCGCTGACCAACGCGCTCAAGGAGCGTGACAACCCGCTGAACAGCAACGACTACGTGCATACCAAGTACCTGCTGGTCGACCCCCTGGGCGAGCAGCCCACGGTGGTGACCGGGTCGGCGAACTTCAGCGCCGCCTCCCAGGAGAAGAACGACGAGAACATGCTGGTGATCCACGGCGATACCCGGGTGGCGGACATCTACTTCGGCGAGTTCATGCGCCTGTTCGATCACCACTATGCGCGCTACCTGGCGGCGAAGTACCAGGCCCGGCCCGGGAGCACCGGCAACTACCTCAAGCCGCAGGCCGGGCAATGGCTGCCCGCGCACCTGGATCCGGCGAACTACCGGTCGAAGCGGCGGCGCTATCTGGTCGGCTGACAGTCCCACAGGCCATGCGCAATCCCTTGTAGGAGCGGCCTTGTGCCGCGAAAGGGCTGCGAAGCAGCCCCGGCAATTTCGAGGATGACTCAGAACCTGGGGCCGCTGCGCGCCCCTTTCGCGGCACAAGGCCGCTCCTACAGGGCCATGCGCCGCCTGGGCATGTAGGTGATTTGCTCCATGATGGGTAGGAGAAGCATAGCGATACTGTATGAATATCCAGTATTCATTGGGGTTTCTTCCAACGCCCGGCTTCGGTGCGCAAAATCGCCCCGTGGACATTAAATCCAGCTCCGTTAGTTTGAAGGCCTCTCCTTCGGAAAGGGAGAGTTCTCAAATCAAATGGAGCTATGAACATGAACCAACCACAAAACCAGAACCCACTTCGCCACGGCCGCGTCACTTCTCCGGCCTCCCGCGGCGCCGTCGCCATCGACCTCGGCGTGCTCAGCGGCTGGCAGGTCGACGAAATGGAAGGCGGCAAGAACTTCCCGGCCCTGGCGGCCGGCCCGTTCCCCGCACCGTTCCAGTCGGACAACCCGAGCGTCGCCCCGCCCGCCGACGGCTACATCCTCAGCGGTGGCAAGACCGACGCCCGCGACTGCGTCAACTTCACCGACGAGGAGATGAGCAAGAAGCTCAACCGCGCCTTCACCTGGCCGCTGGTCAACGTCGACCCCGGGCAGCTGTTCAAGGTGACCTGGCGCTACACCGCGCCGCACACCACCCGCGGCTACCGCTGGCTGATCACCAAGGACGGCTGGGATCCGAAACAGCGCATCAGCCGTGCGCAGCTGGAGGACAAGCCGTTCGCCGAGGACTTCTACCCACAGGTGCCGTACTACAGCCATGCCGGCGAGTTGAAGGCCAAGGTCGACCACGAAGTGAAGCTGCCGGCCAACAAGAAGGGCCGTCATGTGATCGTCCTGATGTGGATCGTCGCCAACACCGGCAACGCCTTCTACCAGGCCTTCGACGTCGACTTCAAGTAAGTCCGCGGATCTTCCACACGTTCTAAAGGATTGGAACATGTCAAAGATTGACTTTACCCAACTGAAGGCCGCGCGCGACGACGCCGCCTCGCGCATGCCCAGCCTCGAGGGCAAGAAGATCCTCATGGGCTACTGGCACAACTGGCCGGCGGGCCCTGCGGACGGCTACCAGCGCGGGCAGTTCGCCAACATGAGCCTGGAGGAGGTGCCGCGCGACTACAACGTGGTGGCCGTGGCATTCATGAAGGGCAGCGGCATTCCGACCTTCAAGCCGTACAACCTGTCCGATGCCGAGTTCCGCCGTCAGGTCGGCGTGCTCAACAGCCAGGGCAGGGCGGTGCTGATGTCGCTGGGCGGTGCCGATGCGCATATCGCGCTGAACCCGGGCCACGAACAGCCGCTGGCCAATGAAATCATCCGCCTGGTGGAAACCTACGGTTTCGACGGGCTGGACATCGATCTTGAACAGAGCGCGATCGACTTCGCCGCCAACAAGACCGTCCTGCCCGCCGCGCTGAAGCTGGTGAAGGATCACTATGCCGCCGAGGGCAAGCATTTCATCATCAGCATGGCACCGGAGTTCCCCTACCTGACCAGCGCCGGGCGCTACGTCGACTACCTCAAGGCACTGGAGGGCTACTACGACTTCATCGCCCCGCAGTTCTACAACCAGGGTGGCGACGGGTTGTGGGTGCAGGAGGCCAACAACGGCAGGGGCGCCTGGATCGCCCAGAACAACGATGCGCTCAAAGAGGACTTCCTCTTCTACCTGACCGAAAGCCTGGTCAGCGGCACCCGCGGCTTCACCCGGATTCCGGCCGACAAGTTCGTCATCGGCCTGCCGGCCAACGTCGATGCCGCCGCCACCGGCTATGTGGTCAACCCGACGGCGGTGACCAACGCGTTCAAGCGCCTGTACGCCAAGGGCGTGTCGATCAAGGGCCTGATGACCTGGTCGGTCAACTGGGATAATGGGGTCAACAAGGACCACGTGCCCTACAACCAGGAGTTCAGCCGACGCTACGGGCCGCTGATCAACGGCACCAAGGCGCCCGCACGCACCCGCAAGGCACCGACCGGCGCCTGATCGAACCTGCATCGGGCAGACGTGCCTGATGCCCGGCAGTCGAGGCCTGCCGATGTGATCGATCGATGAGAATCCGATGCCGCAAGGCATCGGATTTTTTGTTGTCTGCAAGACAGGGGAAGCCCTGCGAGCCATATGTCCGAAAATGGCGAGCCTCAAGCGCATCCAGGGCATAGGATGTCGCTCATGACCAACCTCATCGATTCCCCCGAAAGCGATGCCTGCTACCTGGCTCTCAAGGCGCACGATGCGCGCTTCGATGGCGCCTTCTTCGCCGCGGTCACCAGCACCGGCATCTATTGCCGGCCGGTGTGCCGGGTCAAGACGCCACGGCGTGACAACCTGCGGTTCTACCGGCATGCCGCCCAGGCCGAGGCGGCGGGTTTCAGGCCGTGCCTGCGCTGCCGCCCTGAGCTGGCGCCGCGTGCGGTGGCGTGGAGCACCGAGGATGCCTCGCGCATCCTGGCCGTGCAGGCGGCGCGCATGCTGGACGAGCCGCAGAACGTACGTACGATGGTCGATATCGCCCGGCACCTGGGGGTGAGCGACCGCCATCTGCGACGCATCTTCGAGGCGCATTTCGGGGTTTCGCCGCTGCAGTACCTGCAGACACGTCGGCTGCTGGCGGCCAAGCAACTGATCGCCGACACGCAGCTGCCGATGACCCAGGTGGCGTTGGCCAGTGGCTTTGGCAGTGTGCGGCGCTTCAACGATGCGTTCTCCCAGCACTATGGCCTGAATCCCAGTACGTTGCGTCGCGCCCGCTCGACCGCCAATGGGCAAGGGGTGAGCGTTCGCCTGGGCTGGCGCCCGCCCTATGACGTGGAGGCGATGCTGGGCTTCCTGCGCCTGCGCGCCATCCCGGGCCTGGAATGGGTGGAGGGCCGGCAGTACATGCGCACCCTGCGCCTTGTGCAGGGCCAGCAGGCGTGCAGCGGCTGGCTGAGAGTGAGCCTTGACGACCAGCGTGCCCAGGCGCAGGTGACCATCAGTGACAGCCTGGCAGGCGTTTTGCCCACGCTGATCAACCGCGTGCGGGCCGCGTTCGACCTGGATGCCGACCCGGTGGCGATCCACAGTGTGTTGCAGGCGACGTTCCCGGCGAGCGAAGGCATGCGTGTGCCCGGTACGCTGGACGGTTTCGAGCTGGCGGTGCGTGCCGTGCTTGGCCAACAGATCACCGTGGCCGCTGCGCGCACGCTGGGCGCGCGCCTTGTCGCGGCTTTTGGCGAGTCTATCCAGACGCCCGTTGCAGCGCTGGACCGTCTGTTTCCCACACCGACCAGCCTGGCGGCGGCCAGTGGTGACGCCCTTGGCCGACTGGGCATCACGCGCCAGCGCCAGGCCGCCCTCAAGGGCTTGGCCGAGGCCGTGGGGGAGGGGCGCCTGCTGCTGAGCCCCGGTGTCGATGTCGCGGCTACCTGCGCCCAGTTGCGGGACTTGCCCGGCATCGGCGACTGGACGGCCCAGTACATCGCCTTGCGCGCGTTGCGCTGGCCCGATGCGTTTCCGGCGGGTGACGTGGCACTGCAGAAGGCGCTGGGGGTGAACAGCGCCAAGGCCGCGACACAGGCTGCGCAGGGTTGGCGGCCCTGGCGTGGCTATGCCGTGCTGCGTGCCTGGCAGGGGCTGGCAGATCCGGCGCGTCCGTGAGCGTCTTGGCAAACGCTGTGCGGCGGGCTCAGGGATCCTGCGGATCATGCCCCAGCGATTGCAGGAACAACGAGAACAACTCCGGTTGCGACGAGATATCCAGCTTGGCATAGAGATGCCGACGATGGACCTTGATGGTTTCCGGGGAAATGGCCAGGCGCTCGGCCATGGCCTTGGATGAATAGCCGCGCAGGATCAGCCGGGCGATCTCCAGCTCGCGCTCGGACAACACCTTGGCGCCGAACAGGCTCATGGCGTCGCGCACCTGATGGGCCATGCCTGCCACGGGCGTCGGGCGCAGGCTCTGCTGCAGCCAGTGCTGGGCCATCAGCGCAACCACCCACGGGCAGACCACCGCCAGCAATCCATGGCTGGCGCTGTCGAACCGCTCGCGGCGTCCCAGCGACAGCGACAGGGCGCCACTGTCAGCCAACTGCACGATGAACTGCACCTCGTCTTCCAGCACATGGTCGTGAAAGTACTTGAGGTAGTACTCGCTCTGGCGGAACTGGTCCGGTGCCACTTCCTCGAGCCTGTGCAGACCGTCGCCGATGCGCTCCTGGCAGGCCTGGTAGAACGGGTCGAGCTGGTACAGGCCGCTCAGGTACAGGGCCATGGCCTCGGGGTTGCCTTCACCCCGGGCATCGAAGATCTCCAGCGCCCGGGGCAGGCCGGCGCGGGGGTAGAACATCGCCAGGGCGTTGTCGAACACCAGCCACTGCTGCAACAGCAGGATCAACTGGCGCCAGAAACGCGGCTGGCCGATCTGTTCGACGGTGCGGGCGAGGCCTGCGTGGGTGCTGGCTTCGGTGAACAGGTTGTGCATGAGACCCCATTGCTGGCGACTGTTACTAGTCAGTTGGCTGGAATGAGGGGGGCGTGGGAGCGGGCTTGCCCCGCGATATTGCAGGGTTGCCTGACGCTACGCCATCGCGGGGCCAGCCCGCTCCCACAAAATTCAACCTGCGATTGCGCAGTCTTGTGAGGTTTCCTGCTCCCCGTCAAGAGGCGTACCCCCTTTAGGTAATTGGCCCAGTCGCTGCGCCAGCCTACAGTCCAGCCCAGGTCCAGCGGCCGCGTGACCGGTTTTCCCCTCACAACCAATAACAACCAGAGGAAAAACGCCATGAGCTCCAGCACAGCGCCCACGGGCGCACTCCAGCAACGGCTGGGGGTGTTCGACGTGGTCGCCATCACCGTGTCGGCGGTGACCCCGGCCAGTTCCGTGTTCGTCATCGCCCCGTTCGCCATCCAGCAGGCCGGCAGCGGCGCCTTTCTCTCGTTCATCATGGCGGCGGTCCTGGCGCTGATGTTCGCCTGGTGCTACGCCGAGCTGGGGCGTGCCCACAGCTCCGCCGGCGGCGAATATGTGTACGCCAAGCGGGTGTTCGGCGGGCTGGCCGGCTACGCCACCTTCCTCACCGTGCTGGCTTCGATGCTGTTCATCCCGCCGGTGCTCGCCGCTGGTGCCGCCACCTACCTGAACAACGCCCTGGGCACCAGGTTCGACACCCAGGCGGTGGCCCTGGTGATCGTGGTGTCGAGCTATGCGCTGGGCATTCTCAATATTCGCCTGAACGCCTGGATCACCGGGTTGTTCCTGTTCTGCGAAGTCGCCGCGCTGCTGGTGATCGTGACACTGGGTTTCGGCAACGCCAGCCAGCCGGTGGCAAGCCTGCTGCAACCGCAGATGCTCGAGCAGGGCAGCCTGGTCGTCGCGCCCTGGGCGCTGGTGCTGGGGGCGGTGGGCATGGCCCTGTTCGCCTTCAACGGCTACGGTGGCGCGGTGCTGCTGGCCGAGGACATGAAGGACCGTGGCCGTACCGTGCACCGGGCGGTGCTGTGGTCGTTGGTGGTCGTGGTGGCGATCGAGGTGATTCCGCTGGCGGCGCTGCTGATTGGCGCGCCGTCGCTGCAGGCGATGCTGGCCAGCGGCGACCCGATCGGTTACCTGCTCACTGCCCACGGCAACCAGACACTGGCGCGGCTGGTGAGTGCCGGGATCTTCCTCTCGGTGTTCAACGCCATCGTCGCCATCGTCATCCAGGTCGGCCGGGTGGTGTACAGCAGCGGCCGCGATGCGATCTGGACGCCAACCCTCAACCGCGCCTTCACGCTGATCCACCCGCGCTGGGAATCGCCGTGGCTGGCGACCCTGTTCCTGGCCGTGCCGTCGGCGTTGCTGAGCCTGTCCGGCAGCCTGGAACAACTGACTTCGTTCACCGTGCTGCTGTTGTTGCTGATCTACCTGGTGGTGGCGGCCTGCGCACTGTGCAGCCGGGTGCTGCGCCGCGACCGTGAGCACCCGTACCGCATGCCGCTGTGGCCGTTGCCGGCGTTGCTGGCGGTCAGCGGCGCCGGTTGGCTGCTGGTGACCTTGCTGCGCGAGGCATCGCTGCGCGACCTGTTGATCATTCTCGGGCTGCTGGCCGTGTCGATGGTGTTGTACAGCACCCACGGCCGCCTCAGCCCGACTTTCCAGAAATTGTGAGCATCCAAGGAGTACACATGCGTGCGCGTCAACTGGGCATCACCCTCGGCCACGGCACCCCGGGCCCGTTCAATGCCATCACCGACGTTCCAGGGGTACGGGTCGGCCACAGCACCCTGATCGACGAACAACGCCCGGCGCCGATCCGCACCGGGGTGACCCTGATCGAGCCGCGCGCGGGCGCGGCCCGTCAGCAGCCGTGCTTCGCCGGCTGCCACGTGCTCAACGGCAACGGCGACGCCACGGGGCTGGAGTGGATTCGCGAGGCCGGGCTGCTGACCACGCCGATCGCCATCACCAACACCCACAGCGTCGGCGTGGTGCGCGACGCGCTGATCGCCGCCGAGCGCGAGCGTCTGCCGGACGACGCGGTGTACTGGTGCATGCCGGTGGTGATGGAAACCTACGATGGCCTGCTCAATGACATCTGGGGCCAGCACGTGACGCCGGCGCAGGTGCGCCAGGCGCAGCAGGCCGCGGAGTCAGGCCCGGTGCAGGAAGGCCCGGTGGGCGGTGGCACGGGGATGATCTGCCACGAGTTCAAGGGCGGCATCGGCACCGCCTCGCGGCGCCTGGAGGACGGGCAGGGGGGCTGGACGGTCGGCGTCCTGGTCCAGGCCAACCATGGCCAGCGACGCGAGCTGCGGGTCGACGGCTATCCGGTGGGGCGCCAGCTGGGTCACCTGCAGTCGCCCTTCGCCGAGGCCGAGGCGGGGACCCCGGGGATGGGTTCTATCGTGGTGGTGATCGCCACCGACGCGCCCTTGCTGCCGCACCAGTGCCAGCGCCTGGCGCAGCGGGCGTCGATCGGCATCGCCCGCACCGGTGGCGGTACCGAGGACTCCAGCGGCGATATCTTCCTGGCGTTTTCCACCGGCAACCAGGGATTGCCGCCCGCTGACTACGGGCGCAAGGGGCTGGCCCAGTGCACAGGCGTGCAAATGCTCAACAACGACCATATCTCGGGGTTGTTCATGGCGGCGGCGGAGGCGGTGGAGGAGGCGATCGTCAATGCCTTGCTGGCGGGGCGGACGATGCAGGGCAAGGGTGGGTTGGTGGTGCCGGCGCTGGAGGGGGATACGCTGCTGACGGCGTTGCACGAGGCGGGGTGGAAGCCTCGTAACTAGCGTTATGACCATCGCGGGGCAAGCCCGCTCCCACAGATCCTGTGCCGGCTGGCTACTGGCGTGGGAGCGGGCTTGCCCCGCGATGAGGTTGTCTGCTGTCTAGCGGGCTCCCGCCAACACGGCATTACCCCCCCGCGAAACCCGCAACGCCACCAGGCTGCCGACCACGATCAACCCCGCCAGCGCATACAGCGCCGCATCGGTCGACCCGGTCTGGTCCTTGATGAAGCCCACCAGGTAAGGGCTGAGGAAACCGGCCATCTGCCCCACCGAGTTGATGATCGCCAGGCCCGCCACGGCGGTGCCGGCGGTCAGCAGCGCGGTGGGCATCGGCCAGAACATCGGCAGGCCGGTCAGCGCGCCCATGGTGGCGATGGACAGGCCGAGGATGGCGATGGGCGGATTGCCGGCGAAGTTCACCGCGATCAGCAGGCCCAGGGCGCCCATCAGCATCGGCACCACAAGGTGCCAGCGGCGCTCGTTGCGCAGGTCCGCCGAACGGCCGACCAGGATCATGAACACACCCGCCAACAGGTACGGGATGGCGCTCAGCCAGCCGATCAGCAGCGGGTTGTCGAAGCCCATGTTCTTGATGATCGACGGCAGCCAGAAGTTGATGGCGTAGACGCCGCTCTGGATGCAGAAGTAGACGAAACCGAAGGTCCAGATCAGCGGGTTGGTCAGCACCGACAGCACGCTGTCACCGCGGGTGGCCGGCTTGCTGGCAGCGTCGGCCTTGAGGTCCGCCTCGATCAGCTGGCACTCGGCCGGGCTCAGCCACTTGGCAGTCTGGTAGCCGTCGCTGAGCAGCACGATGGCCAGCGCGCCGAGCACCACGGTGGGCAGCCCCTGGATCAGGAACATCCACTGCCAGCCGGCCAGGCCATGCTGGCCGGCGGCAAAGTGCTCGAGGATCCAGCCGGAGAAGGGTCCGCCGAGCAGGCCGGACACCGGGATCGCCGACATGAACAGGGCCATGATGCGGCCGCGGCGGTCCGCCGGGAACCAGCGCGAGAGGTACAGCACCACGCCGGGGAAGAAGCCCGCCTCGGCGGCGCCGGTGAGCAGGCGCAGGGCATAGAACTCGGTGGGGGTGGTGACGAACAGCAGGCAGGTGGACAGGCTGCCCCAGGCGATCATCATCAGCGCGATCCAGCGCCGCGGGCCGAAGCGGTTGAGCGCCAGGTTGCTGGGCAGGCCGCAGAGCACGTAGCCGATGAAGAAGATGCCGGCGCCGAGGCCGTATACGGTTTCGCTGAATTTCAGCGCGTCGAGCATCTGCAGCTTGGCGAAGCCGACGTTGACGCGGTCCAGGTAGTTGAACAGGTAGCAGATGAAAATGAACGGGATCAGCCGCAGGGTAATGCGCCGGTACAGCGCGTTGCGGGTGATCTCGATGCCTTGGTCAGGGGCGGGGCTGTGTGCCATGATCGGGTTCTCTGTTGTTATGGTTGTCACCGCGTCGCCTGTGCCGGCGCTCGCCTTGAGCAGTCTCGGGGAGTGTAGCGCGGCTGTCTTTGTGCTTTTGCACAGTGTCAGGTGCAGGCTGCTGTGCCGTCGACCAATGCCGAAGGACCCTTACATGTTCGAGCTGGACCACGACCTGGCCCAGGACATCGTCAACCGGGCGATGGCCATCCTGCCGTGCAACGTCAATGTGATGGACAGCCAGGGCCTGATCCTCGGCAGTGGCGAGCCCGAGCGCATCAATACCCGTCACGAAGGCGCGCAACTGGTGCTGGCCAACGGCCGCATCGTCGAGCTGGATACGGAAGCGGCCAAGTGCCTCAAGGGCGTGCAGCCCGGCGTCAACCTGCCGCTGATGCTCGATGGCCGGCTGATCGGCGTGCTGGGGCTGACCGGTGATCCGCAGCAACTGCGCACCTACGGCGAGCTGGTGCGCATGACCGCCGAGATGTTGCTGGCCCAGCGTCACCTGCAGGTGGAGCAGCAATGGCGCCGCCAGCGCTGCGACGACCTGCTGGCGCTGCTGCTGGGCGGCAGCGGTGAGTCACCGCGCCTGGTCGACGAGGCCCAGCAATTGGGGCTCAAGCCCAACCTGCCACGGATCCCTTGTCTGTTCGAGCTGCGCGCCGGGCCGCCTGCCGAGGCCCTGTCAGCCTGGCTGATGAGTCGCTACCCGGACAGTTGGTGCGTCAGTCCCGCACGCCAGTCGCTGCTATGGTGCCGCCCGGCGGGCGTGGTGCTGGACGAGCCGCGCCTGTTCGAGCGCCTGCAGCGCCATGGTTGGGACGTCGAACGCCTGGCCCTGGGCAGCCCGGCGCAGAGCCTGGAGCAGTTGCGCCGTGGTTATCGGCGGGTTCGCGACCTGCAGGCCTACGGCCGTGAAGTGCTGCCTGACGAGCGTCTGCTGAGCCTGGAGCGCTACCGCTTGCCGGCTTTGCTCTGGCGGCATCGCAACGACGATGCCCTGGATGAGCTGCTCGAACCGTTGCAGCGCATCCGCGCCAAGGACGCCAGTGGCCAGTTGCTGCTCACCCTGCGTGCCTGGTGCGCCCATGACGGGCAGAGCCAGGCCTGCGCCGAGGCCCTGGGAATCCATCGCAACAGCCTGCGCTATCGGCTGGAGCGGATCGCCGAGCTGGGGGAGGTGGACCCGTTGCGGATGGAGGGGATGCTGAGCCTGTATTTGGGGTTGCAGTTGTTGCCGGCAAAGGGGCTGTAGAGGCATCCGCCCAATCAACGCCCCTGGGTTTTGTGCATCCGACCGAGGCTGGCGTGGCGTACACCTGTCAGCATGCGCGACAACAGGACAGGAGAATCCCCATGAAGATCGTCATCGCCCCCGACTCGTTCAAGGACAGCCTCGATGCTGCCGGTGTCGCCCGCGCCATCGCCGCCGGCCTGGCCGAAGTCTGGCCGGCGTCCGAGCGCATCGAATGCCCGATGGCCGATGGCGGCGAAGGCACCATGGAGGCGATCGTCGCCGCCAGCCATGGCGAACTGCGTCGCCAGGTGGTGCGCGGCCCGTTGGGCGAGACGGTCGAGGCGGGTTGGGGTTGGCTGGCCGAGAGCCGCACGGCGGTGATCGAGATGGCCCAGGCCAGTGGCATCCAGCTGGTGCCCAACGGCCAGCGCGACGCTTGCCGCAGCAGCACCTGGGGCACCGGCGAACTGGTGGCGGCGGCGTTGGCGGCCGGTGCCTCGCGCATCGTCCTGGCCATCGGCGGCAGTGCCACCAATGATGGCGGTAGCGGCATGTTGCGGGCGTTGGGCCTGCGCTTGCTGGATGCCCAGGGCGAACCGTTGGCCGAGGGCGGACTGGCCCTGGCGCAATTGGCGCGCATCGACGCCAGCGGCCTGGACCCGCGCCTGGCGCAGGTCCAGGTGGAGGTTGCCGCCGATGTCGACAACCCGTTGTGCGGGGACAATGGTGCTTCGGCGATCTTCGGCCCGCAGAAGGGCGCCAGCCCCGAGCAGGTGCAGGCCCTGGACCAGGCCCTGGCACATTTCGCCGACCATTGCGCAGGCTTGCTGGGCACGGATGTGCGTGACCAGCCGGGCAGCGGCGCGGCCGGGGGCATGGGGTTTGCCGCCAAGGCGTTCATGGGCGCGCAGTTCCGCCCGGGCGTCGAGGTGGTCGCCGAGCTGGCCGGGCTCGATGGCCTGGTGCAGGGCGCGGACCTGGTGATCACCGGCGAAGGACGCTTCGATGCCCAGACCCTGCGCGGCAAGACGCCGCTTGGGGTGGCGCGCGTGGCCAGGCGACATGGTGTACCGGTGGTGGTTTTGGCGGGGACCCTGGGGGCCGGTTACGAGCAGTTGTACGCACAGGGCATCGACGCCGCCTTTGCCTTGGCCAGCGGACCGATGACCTTGGAGCAGGCCTGTGACCAAGCCGAGACGCTGCTGAAGGCGCGGGCCGGGGATGTGGCGCGGTTGTGGCAGGTGGCGCGCCAGCGCTGATCAGAACACCGTCCGGGTCGGGGCGGTGTTCTCAAGTGTGTAGATGACCTGTGGGAGTGGCCCCCCACAGGCACGTTGACGATGTCAGCCCTGATACAAGGCGTCGAGCAGCGCCTTCAGCTGGTCGCGGCCCTGGGCATCCAGCCCGAACACCGGCCGGCGCGGCTCGCCCACCGGCAACCCGGTCATCTCCAGGCCAGCCTTGATGGTCGCCGGCAAACCTCCCTTGAGAATGAAGTCAAGCAACGGCAGTTGGCGGTAGAACAGCGCCTTGGCCTGTTCCTGCTCACCGTTCTGCACCGCCTGGTACAGCCGCAGGTTCAGTTCGGGAATCAGGTTGGCCGCCGCCGTGCACCAGCCCGTGGCGCCCGCCACGAAGGCTTCCAGCGCCAGCGGGTTGCAACCGTTGTAGAACGGTACCTGGCCTTCACCGAGCAGTTGCAGCTTGTGCATGCGCTGGATGTCGCCGGTGCTCTCCTTGACCATGGTCACGTTGTCCACCTCGCGGACGATGCGCAGGATCAGCTCCACCGGCATGTCGGTGCCGCTGGTGGCCGGGTTGTTGTAGAGCATGATCGGCAGGTCGATGGCCGCGCCGATGGCGCGGTAGTGCTGGACGATCTCGGCTTCGCTGAGTTTCCAGTAGGCCGCCGGCAGCACCATTACCGCGTCGGCGCCGTGCTGCTGGGCGAAGCGGGCGCGGCGCACGGCGCCGGCGGTGGTCAGGTCGGAGACGCTGACGATGCTCGGCACGCGCTTGCCGATGCGCTCCAGGCTGTACTGGGCGACCTGCTGCCATTCGCCGTCGCTCAGGTAGGCGCCTTCGCCGGTGCTGCCCAGCGGCGCGATGGCGTGGACGTCGCCGTCGATCAGGCGGTCGATGGAGCGGCCCAGGGCCGGCAGGTCAAGCTGTTCACCGTCCTGGGTGAACGGGGTGATGGTGTAGCCGATGATGCCGTGGAATCGAGTGGTCATGGTGTGTGGCTCCGCAAGCAAGGCAAGATGGGGTCAGGCGAGGCAATCGGCGTGCTGGCGCAGCGCCTGCCGGGCGTAATAGTTGAAGGCGGCGCCGTGGCGCTTGGGCCGGTCGATCCAGTCGTGGGCGTCGCGGCCGAGCTCCGGGGCGATCGGCTTGATGGTGCCGGCGGCCATCGCCAGCAGTTGCAGGCGCGCGGCGCGCTCGATCAGTTGGGCGTAGACGCAGGCCTGCTCGATGCTGGTGCCGGTGGACAGCTGGCCGTGGTGCGAGAGCAGGATGGCGCGCTTGTCGCCCAGGGCGGCGCTGATGATCTCGCCTTCCTCATTGCCCACCGGCACGCCCGGCCAGGCCTCGAGGAACGCGCAGTCCTCGTACAGCGGGCACAGGTCCATGTGCGAGACCTGCAGCGGCACTTCGAGCATCGACAGCGCGGCGACGTGGGTGGGGTGGGTGTGGATGATGCAGTTGACGTCGGGGCGGGCGCGGTACACCCAGCTGTGGAAGCGGTTGGCCGGGTTGGGCATGCCCTGGCCTTCGAGCACTTCGAGGTCTTCGTTGACCAGCAGCAGGTTGCCGGCGGTGATTTCGTCGAAGCCCAGGCCCAGTTGCTGGGTGTAGAAGGTGCCCGGCTGCGGGCCGCGGGCGCTGATCTGCCCGGCCAGGCCCGAGTCGTGGCCGTTATCGAAGAGAATTCGGCAGGTCAGGGCCAGCTTTTCGCGCACAGTCCACGTATTATCGGCAAGCGAGCCTTGCATCTGTGTCAGTGCCTTTTGCACCAGCTGGTCTTTGCTGAGGGTAAGGGTATTGGCCATGGGGAGCTTTCCTCTGTGGCGTGATGACGGATGTCAGGGCTGGCTCGCCCCCGAGCTTTGGACGGTGAGGGGGCGAGCCATCAGATGACACAAATAATCCTATATGACACAAAGTGTCATAAGCAAGTGCGTTTGTTCGGGAAACCCGCGTCACATGTCTATCCGACTGAAACTGCTGAGAAAGAAACTGGGCATCACCCTTGAGCAACTGGCCGACAAGTCCGGCATGACCAAGAGTTACCTGTCCAAGGTCGAGCGCGGCCTCAACACGCCGTCGATCGCCGCCGCGCTGAAGCTGGCGCGGGCGCTGAACGTCAATGTCGAGGAGCTGTTCGACGGCGAGCACGACGGCCAGGCGCGCTACAGCCTGGTGCGCCGCGGCGAGCGCCAGGCGCTGGTGGGTGGTGGCGAGGGGCCGGGATATGCGGTGCTGACCTCCCAGGTTGGCCAGCGCAGCCTGCTGCCGTTCCTGATCCAGCCACCGACCGCGTTCAGCGACCCGACTTTCAAGGAGCACGAAGGCGAGGAGTTCCTGTTCGTCCACGAGGGCCAGGTGGAGGTGGACTTCATGAGCGAACGGGTGTTGCTGGAGGCGGGCGATGCCCTGCATTTCAATGCCCAGACCCCGCACCGCCTGCGTTCGGTCGGCGAGCGCCAGGCGCAGTTGCTGGTGGTGGTGCAGGGCGGCGAGGGGTGAGGGCGGGGCGATGATCGAGGTCTCGCGGTTCTGGCGTGATCCGGCATTGCCCTTTGTCGAAGCCCGGCGCGTGGGGGACGGCCGCAAGGTGTGCTATGCGGCCCATTCCCACGAGAGTTTCTCCATCGGCGTGATTACCGGTGGGCGCAGCACCTACCTGACCGGCAACGCCCGGCATGAGGTGGCGGCGGGGAGCACGGTGCTGATGAACCCGGGCGTGGTGCACACCTGCAACCCGATCCAGGGCGAGCTCTGGTCGTACCTGATGCTGTTCGTCGACATGCCCTGGCTGCTGGCGCGTGGCTTCGCGCTGCCCTCGGCGACCTTGAGCACATCGGCGGTGCTGTACGGGCAGTTGCTGGCGCTGTTCGCCGGGTTGTTCGAGCCCGGCAACGAGGGTCGGGAGGCGCAGCTGGAGGCGTTCTTCAGGGGCTTGGCGCAGGTGCTGGAGGCGGACGCGAGCGGCCAGCCACCACGCCATCCACGTCTTGAGCTGGCCGCCGCGTTCATCCGTGCCCATCGCCTCGACCCGCTGACGCTGGAGGACATCTGCGCTGCGGCGGGGCTGTCACGGGCCTACCTGATCCGCGCGTTCGGCAAGCGCTTCGGCCTGACGCCCCATGGCTACCTGCTCGACCAGCGGGTGCAGCACGCCCGGGCGCAACTGCGGGCCGGCAGGCCGATTGCCGAGGTTGCGCTGGAGGCGGGGTTCGCCGACCAGGCGCACCTGCAGCGGGCCTTCAAGCGCCACCTGGCGACCACGCCTGGGCATTATCGCAATGGCTGAATACCAGGCATGTCCCACCTGCGCGGGAGATCGCCCAACCCTTTGGGCTACGCTGTAGCGCAGAGAACAGAGTTGCAAGCATCACCAGCGTGGGAGCGGGCTTGCCCCGCGATGCGATGTATGGCACCGGCTTTGCCGGTGATCGCGGGGCAAGCCCGCTCCCACGCTATCTTTGTTGAACCCAAGTGTTGCGTTCATGTTCCATGTGAGCGGGCGGTCCAATAGCCTCACACCATCAGGTAAACCGCGCTCGCCACCAGCAACCCCGCCAGCACCCGATTGAGCAGGCGCATCCGCCAGGGCTCGGCCAGGTACTGGCGGATCACGCTGCCGGCCCAGGCCCAGCTGGCGACGGAGACGAAGCAGATCGGCCCGTAGATCCAGGTGAACTGCCACAGCAACTGCTGCTCGCCGCCGGTATAGGCGCCGATCCCGGCCACCGCCGCCAGCCAGGCCTTGGGGCTCAGCCACTGCATGGCCGCGCCGTGCCAGGCGCTGGGCGCTCGCCGGTTGTCGTCGGCACCCAGTCCGCCATCGTCACTGGCCAGTTTCCAGGCCATGTACAGCAGAAACAGCACGCCACCCCAGTGCAGCAACCGCCCCAGCAACGGCCAGCGCAGCAACAGCTCATGCACGCCCAGCCCCACCAGCACCAGCAGCAGACAGAAACCCAGGGTGGCGCCGGCGGCATGCCCGATGCTGGCCCGCAAGCCATGGCGTGCGCCGCTGCCGAGGGCAACGATGTTGACCGGGCCGGGGGAGATGGAGGCAGCCAGGGCAAAGGCTGCCATGGACAATGTCAGGCTCATTGGAGGTTTCCATGCAGGAGGAGGGTGTGGCTATCCTGGCTAAGACCGTGACGGGCGTATTGAACAAAAATGCCCTGCCGCACCTGTTACAGCTTTTGTAATAGTTTTGCGCTATCAGAGAAATCTGCTTCGATTGTAGGATCGACATCCCTATTTTCTATCAAGGTCTATATGAGCACCTTCGCGGAGCCCCCCAGTCCCTGGCCGTCCCGGCCTTCCTTCCCCCGTCTTCGTGACGCCGCCCCTGTGAGTACCCGCTAATGGAATGGCTAGCCGACCCCACGGCCTGGCTGGGCCTGTTGACGCTTATCGTCCTCGAGCTGGTGCTGGGTATCGACAACCTGGTGTTCATCGCCATTCTTGCCGACAAACTGCCGCCGCACCAGCGCGACCGCGCCCGGGTGATCGGCCTGTCGTTGGCGCTGATCATGCGCCTGGGCCTTTTGGCCAGCATCTCGTGGATGGTGACCCTCACCGCGCCGCTGATCGAGGTGTTCGGCAAGACCTTCTCCGGCCGTGACCTGATCATGCTGTTCGGTGGCGTGTTCCTGCTGTTCAAGGCCACCATGGAACTGCACGAACGCCTCGAGGGTCATGTCGCCCAGAGCGGCGGCGTGACCCGTCACGCGGCGTTCTGGCCGATCGTCGCGCAGATCGTGGTGCTCGACGCGGTGTTCTCGCTGGACGCGGTGATCACCGCCGTGGGCATGGTCGAACAGCTGTCGGTGATGATGATCGCGGTGATCTTCTCCATCGGTATCATGATTGTCGCCAGCAAGCCGCTGACCCGCTTCGTCAACGAACACCCGACAGTGATCATGCTGTGCCTGGGCTTCCTGATGATGATCGGCTTCAGCCTCACCGCCGAAGGCCTGGGCTTCCATATTCCCAAGGGCTACCTGTACGCGGCCATCGGCTTCTCGCTGTTGATCGAGCTGTTCAACCAGCTGGCCCGCGCCCGTCGCAAGCGCAGCCTGCATCAGCACCGGCCATTGCGTGAGCGCACGGCCCACGCGGTGCTGCGCCTGATGGGTGGGCGCCGGGTCGAGGCCGACGAGGTGGGCGAGGAGATCGCCGACCTGGTGGCCGGTGGTGACGAGCAGGTGGTCTTCGACCGCCGTGAGCGGGTGATGATCAGTGGCGTGCTCAACTTGGCCGAGCGGCCGATCCGCACGGTGATGACGGTGCGGGCCAAGGTCGATGCCATCGACCTGTCGCAGCCGGCCGAGGCGATCACCCAGATGCTGGTCAACTCGTCGTACTCGCGCCTGCCGCTGATCCGCGACGGGCGTATCGAGGAACCGCTGGGCTACGTGCACAAGAAGGAGCTGCTCAAGGAACTGCTGGGCGGTAACCAGCCGGCGCTGGAACATCTGGCCCGGGCGCCGTTGAACCTGCTGGAGAGCTTCAGCATCCTCAACGCCCTGGAGCAGATGCGCGCCCAGTCCACCCACATCGCCTTCGTGGTCAACGAATTCGGTGACTTCACCGGGGTGCTGACCATGACCGACATCCTCGAGTCGATTGCCGGCGAGCTGCCGGATGCGAGCGAGGTGGAGGGGCCGGGCGTGGTCGAGGAGGCGGGCGGTTTCGTGGTCAGTGGCGCCCTGAACCTGGCCCAGGTCCAGGCGCGCACAGGCTTCGCCGCCCGTGCCACCGAGGACTACCAGACCCTGGCGGGCCTGGTGATGAGCCTGCTGGACCGCCTGCCGGTGGTGGGTGATCACCTGGCCTGGAACGGCTGGACCATGACCGTGGTGGCGGTGGAGGAGCGTCGGGTGCGCCAGGTGCGCCTTACACCGAACGCCGACGCTGACGCAGCAGGTGCTTGATGCCTTCGAGCACCAGCACCAGCACGGCGCCCCAGATCGGCAGGTAGGTCAGCCACTGGTCGGGGCCGATGGTCTCGCCCAGCAGCAGGGCCACGCCCACCAGCAGCACCGGCTCGACGTAGCTGAGCAGGCCGAACAGGCTGAACGGCAACAGACGGCTGGCCAGCACGTAGGCGATCAGGGCACAGGCGCTGATCGCCCCGAGCAGCGGGATCAGCCCGTACAGGCCCGGGTGCTCGGCCAGGTCCGCCGCCGACAGCGGGCCCTGGATCACGAAGTACAGGGCCCACGGCAGCAGCAGGCACATGTCGCACCACAGGCCGCCCAGGTGGTCGGTGCGGCAGCGCCGTCTGAGGACGAAGTAGATCGGGTAGCCGATCATCACCAGCAGGGTTTCCCAGGCGAAGCTGCCGTGCTGGTACAGCTCGTGGCCAACCCCGAGCACGGCGAAGCTCACCGCGACCTTCTGCATGCGCGACAGGCGTTCGCCGTACACCAGCCGCCCGGTCAGCACCATGGCCAGTGGCAGCAGGAAGTAGCCCATCGACACTTCCAGGCTGCGCCCGTGCAGAGGCGCCCAGAGGAACAGCCACAACTGCACGCCCATCAGCCACGAAGTGCCGACCATGCCGAGCAGCAGCAGCGGTGCGCGGCGCACCCGCCCGAGCAGCTCGCCGACCCGTTTCCAGTCTTTCGAGACCAGCATGAACAGCGTCAGGCAGGGCAGGGTCAGCAGGGTGCGCCAGCCGAAGATCTCCTCGCCGTCCAGGGGCTTGAGGAAGGAGGTATAGAAGTACATCACGGCGAACAGACAGGACGCCATGACCGACGAAAGAATGCCTTTTGACACGAATGCCTCGGAAAACGGGAAGTGAGCGGGCGGATCAGCCGCGCATGATCTCAGGGCCATTGCCCGGCGGCAACTGCGGGCTACCTGGCTGGGCGGCCAGGGCCAGCAGCAGTTCGTCGGCGGGCATCGGCCGGGCGAACAGGTAGCCCTGCTGGAAATCCACTTCGTGGCGTGCCAGGTAGTCGCGCTGTACCTCGGTCTCCACGCCTTCGGCGACGATGCCCAGGCCCAGCTTGGCCGAGAGTTCGATGATGGTGTCGAGGATATGCTGGGACAGGGCGTCGCCGCCGATCATGGCGACGAAGCTCTGGTCGATCTTCAGGTAGTCGACCTGGAATTGGCGCAGGTAGTTGAGGCTGGACTGGCCGGTGCCGAAGTCGTCCAGGGCGATCATCACGCCCATGTCGTGCAGCTTCTCGAACAGTTCCAACGTCACCGGAGTCGGCTCGATCAGCTTGCGTTCGGTCAGCTCCAGGGTCAGTACCACGCGCTTGGGCGGGAAGTGCTGGAGGAAGGTCTGGCAGTCGTCGAGCAGGCCCAGGTCGCGGCAATGGTCGGCGGTGATGTTGATGCCGACATGGAAACCGTCCTCCAGCAGCGCCGCATGCGGGGCCAGGGCTTGGGCGGTGTGCAGCATCAGGGCCCGGGTCATGGCGACGATCTGGCCGCTGTGCTCGGCGTAGGGAATGAACAGGTCGGGGCGCACCAGCCCTTCGCGAGGGTGCTGCCAGCGCATCAGCACCTCGACACCGGCCCAGCGGTAATCCCCCTTGCGTACCACCGGCTGGAAGTACGGCAAGAACTCGTCGGCATCCAGGGCCCGGTCCAGCTCGCCCCGCGATGAGCTGGCGCGGCGGATCTGCCAGCGGCAGGCGGCGCCGGCCGCCACGCCCAGCATCAGCAGCAGGCTCAGCAGGGCGGGGTAGCGCGAGCGCATCAACGCGGCCTGCTTGCCTTCTTCGTAGCCAGCGTGCACATCGAACGGATAACGGGTGGAGGCATACTGCGCGGCGGCGGTGGCCGCGAGCGGCGGCTTGCCGTCGTGAACCTGGCCATCGCTGCCCATCCAGTGATGGCCGACATGCACCTTTACCAGGTTGTCGGCGCCGATCAGGTGCAGCGCGGTGAGCAGGTGGCGGCCATCCACAGTAGTGATCGCGCCACGGTCGCCACGGCCTTCCTGGCTGACCCGGTAGACCAGCAGGGCCTGTCCCGGGGTGACCGAGTTGCCATTCATCAGCCACAGTTGGCCATTGGTGTAGTCCTTGGCATCCACCGGCTCGTCGAAGTCGCCGAACAGCGAGGTGCAGTACAGCCGGTCGTGGTCGAACAGGTTGGTCGAGCGCACGAAGGCGTTGCGCGTCACCTCGATGCGCAGGGCCAACTGCACCTCGTCGCAGGGTAGCCCGGCCTTGGGCAGCAGGTGATGGGCGGCGCTGGACAGGCTGTCGAGGATTGCTTCGACATGGCCGCCCACTTCGCGGGCCGTGGCCTGGCTGCTGGCTTGCAGTTCCTGTTCGGTCTGCCAGCGCATCACCGCCAGCCCGCACAGCAGCGGCAGCACGCCGACACCCCAGGGCAGCAGGGCGCGCCAACTCCAGCGGGCGGGGCGTTTGGCGGTCAGGGGCATGTGCGGGTGGACCTTCTGCAAGGCGACGGGATGCTGCTGAGAATAGCCGTTTGTCGGAACAGCCTGCGAACTAAAGCGCGACAAACAAATTTACGCACTGTAGAATCGGGTTACGAATACAACAATAAGGTTCTCCGCCTCCCGGGGAATCAAGCCCGCCGAGAATGGGTCCATATGACATACCATGGGTTCAAGCTGATCATTGGTGACTTCCTGGCCCGCAGCGTGCGCGGGATCCCTTGCTCACCACCACGCCATCTCCACATCCAAAGCCTGTAATAAACCGTTTTTCGCTTATAGATGAGGACACCCACATGGCAGATATCTTCGACAACCCGATGGGCCTGGAAGGCTTCGAATTCATCGAGCTCGCCTCACCGACCCCAGGCGTGCTGGAGCCGGTATTCCAGATTCTCGGTTTCACCAAGGTGGCCAGCCACCGCTCCAAGGATGTGCACCTGTATCGCCAGGGCGGCATCAACCTGATCCTGAACAACGAGCCCCAGAGCATCGCCTCGTACTTCGCCGCCGAGCATGGCCCATCGGTGTGCGGCATGGCCTTCCGCGTGCGCAACGCCCATGAAGCCTATGCTCGCGCCCTGGAACTGGGCGCCCAGCCGGTGGAAATCGAAACCGGCCCGATGGAACTGCGCCTGCCGGCGATCAAGGGTATCGGTGGCGCGCCGCTGTACCTGATCGACCGCTACGAGGAAGGCAGCTCGATCTATGACATCGACTTCAAGTTCATCGAAGGCGTGGACCGCAACCCGGTCGGCGCGGGCCTGAAGATCATTGACCACCTGACCCACAACGTCTATCGCGGACGCATGGCCTACTGGGCCAACTTCTATGAAAAGCTGTTCAACTTCCGCGAAATCCGCTACTTCGACATCAAGGGCGAGTACACCGGCCTGACCTCCAAGGCGATGACCGCGCCGGACGGCATGATCCGCATTCCGCTCAACGAGGAATCGTCGAAAGGGGCGGGACAGATCGAAGAGTTCCTGATGCAGTTCAACGGCGAAGGCATCCAGCACGTGGCCTTCCTCACCGACGACCTGCTCAAGACCTGGGACGCCCTCAAGGGCCTGGGCATGCGCTTCATGACCCCGCCGCCGCAGACCTACTACGAGATGCTCGAGGAGCGCCTGCCAGGGCACGGCGAGCCGGTCGACCAGCTGCAGGCCCGCGGCATCCTGCTCGATGGCGCCTCCGCGCCGGGCGACAAGCGCCTGCTGCTGCAGATCTTCTCGGAAACCCTGCTGGGCCCGGTGTTCTTCGAGTTCATCCAGCGCAAGGGTGACGACGGCTTCGGCGAAGGCAACTTCAAGGCGCTGTTCGAGTCGATCGAGCGTGACCAGGTGCGTCGTGGCGTGCTGAGCGTCGAGTAATACGACTTACCTGCAAGACCCATCGCGGGGCCAGCCCGCTCCCACGCCATGACGGGCGTGGGAGCGGGCTGGCCCCGCGATGCTTTTGTGGGAGCTACCGGTTGCGCAAGTAGCGAATCACCGCCTCGGCCACCCCGGTGGTGGAGGCCGGATTCTGCCCGGTGATCAGGCTGCCATCCTCCACCACGTAAGGCGCCCAGGGATCGTCCGCCTTGCTGTACTCGCCGCCACGGGCGCCCAGCTCGTTTTCGGTCAGGAACGGCACCACCTCGTCCAGTTCCGCCAGTTTCTCCTCGGTGTTGGAGAACCCGGTCACCCTGCGCCCCTTGAGCAGCAGGCTGTTGTCGCTGAGCTTGATATTGAGCAGGCCCACCACGCCATGGCACACCGCAGCGACAGCGCCGTCGCGCTCATGGATGCGCCGCGCGAGTTCTTGCAGCGGCTGGTTGTCGGGGAAGTCCCACATCACGCCATGTCCGCCGGTGTAGTAGATCGCGCTGTACTGCTCGGCCTTGACCTGCCCGGGGCTCAATGTGGCGCCCAGGCGGTTCATGAACGTCTTGTCGTCGTACCACTGCCAGTCCAGCTCCGGCGCCATGCGCAGGCTGTGCGGGTCGATGGGCACGTAGCCGCCCGCCGGACTGACGTAGTCGACGGCAAAGCCTGCCTGCTGCACCTTGTCGATGAAGTGCACGGCCTCACCCAGCCACAGTCCTGTGGCACGCGGGATGGTGGGGTACTTGGCGGTATTGGTCAGCACGACCAGGAGCTTCTTGTTCATGTGTGCATGCCCGTCGAATCCATGGGAAAACGGTTGGCCAGCAGGAGCGAAAGCCTTATCAGCATAGCCCTCGCCACGCAATGCGCCACGGGCGGCGAACGCTGTGCTAGGCTGCTGCAAATTCGATGCATTACCGGGGAGAAACCATGGACAAGGGCACTTCCACTTTCCTGCAGGCCGCCATCGACGAGGCTCGCAAGGGGCTCGAGGAGGGCGGCATCCCGATCGGCTCGGTGCTGGTGCACGACGGCAAGATCATCGGCCGCGGCCATAATCGCCGGGTGCAGAACGGTAGCGCCATCCTGCATGGCGAGATGGACGCCCTGGAAAATGCCGGTAGACAGCCTGCCCGGGTGTACCAGGAATCCACCCTCTATACCACCTTGTCGCCTTGTGCCATGTGCAGCGGGGCTATCCTGCTGTATGGCATCAAGCACGTGGTCATCGGTGAGAACACCACGTTCCTGGGAGAGGAAAAACTGCTCGGCAGCCGGGGTGTACGCCTGGATGTACACGACGATGAGGCCTGCAAGGCGCTGATGCGCCGGTTCATCGAGGAAAAGCCCGAGCTGTGGGACGAAGATATTGGCCGCTGACCTGCATGCCGGCGAGGGCGAGATCCAGGTCATTCACCTGGCACCGCCTTCCTCCCCGCTGGCCACCATGGGCAAGCCCATCGCCGACTTCGACTGGTTCACGACCCCGCTGGGGCCGCTGACGTCCTGGCCGCCCGCCCTGCGTATCGCCGCCGACATGGTATTGCTGTCTCCGTTTCCCTGTGCGCTGGTCTGGGGCCCGGCGCTGACCGTGATTCACAACCAACCCTACCAGGCCCTGCTGGGCGGTGAGGGTGGCCATCAGGGGCAGTCCTTCGATGCACTCTGGGCGCAGAACTGGGAGGGCATGGGCGCGGCGGTGTTCAAGGTGCTGAAGGGGCAGGGCAGCCTGATCGAGGACGCGCCGTTGCCTGTCAATCGAGAGGGCTTCGCGGCGACGGCCTGGGTGACGGGTTGCTATTCACCTATCCGTAACGACCAGGGTGAGGTTGCCGGCTTCCTGCATGCCCTGATCGAGACCACCGCCAGTTTCGAGACCGGGCGTGAGTGGCGTGAACTGGCGCTGTCCTTCGAGGCGCGCCTGGAGCAGTACCTGAGCGATCCGCAACATACCTGGCAGCTGTCGCCCGACGTGATGCTGATGCTCGATGCCAACCTGCACGTGCGCTCGGCCAATCCTGCCTGGCATCGCTCGCTGGGCTGGGGCGAGGCGTCGCATCTGCAGGTGAAGTTGCCTGAACTGTTTCACCCCGCCGATCGCACCGAAGCCCAGCTTGCATTGAAGTCGCTGCTGCAGGGGCAGGGCATGACGGCATTCGATGCTCGGGTCAGGCACAACGAAGGGCACTATTGCTGGTTCCGCTGGACCGGGGTTGCCGATCCGGCATTGCCCGCGCTGGTGGGACGGGACATTACCGCTGACCGCCAGGCGGTCCAGCGCCTGGCCGAGGCGGCGGTGCGGGACGGCCAGCGCATGGAAACCGTGGTGAAGGTTGCGGGTGGCCTGGCGCATGAAATGAACAACGTGCTGTCCGGTGTCGGCAGTAGCCTCGAACTGCTCGAGCGGCGCCTGGCCCAGGGGCGGATGGAGCGTGTCGAGGAATATGTGCAGATGGCCCGCGAATGTGCCCAGCGCGCCATTGGCCTGACCCAGAACCTGCTGGCGTTCGCCCGTAGCCAGCCGCTGTCGCCCAACCCACTGAATATCAATCGCCTGCTGCAGGAGATGGAGCCGATGTTGCGCCAGACCCTCGGCGCCGAAATGCACCTGGATTGGCAACTGGATGTCGCGCCCTGGTTGTTGCAGGTCGACGCCGATCAGTTGCGCAACGCCCTCCTGCACCTTTGCAGCAATGCCCGGGATGCCTGTCTTGGCCAGGGCACCCTGACGATCAGGACCTCCAACGAGCGCTTGGCGTTGGCCAGCGAGGGGCCGGCCAGTCTACCGGCGGGCGACTACGTCACGTTGCAGATCGAGGACGATGGCCACGGCATGTCCCGGGAGGATGTGGCGAGGGCCTTCGAGCCGTTCTTCACCACCAAGCCGTTGGGACAGGGGGCGGGCCTGGGGTTGCCCATGGTGCATGGTTTCGTGCGCCAGTCGGGCGGGCAGGTGTGGATCGAATCGAGCTTGGATCAAGGGACTCGGGTAGTGCTGATGTTCCCGCGCCATTCGGGTGTGCTGCCCGAGAGCATCGCCCTGGAAGCGTTGCCGGTTCAGGCCCGGGGCGAGCGGCTGCTGTTGGTCGATGACGAAGTCAATCTGCGCGGCCTGATGAAAGAGGCGCTGGTCGAATGCGGCTTCGAGGTGTGCGATGTGGCCGATGCCAATGGCGCACTGGGCGAGTTCCGGCATCGCGGCCCGTTCGACCTGGTGATCACCGATATCGGTTTGCCGGGAGGCTTCAGTGGGCGCCAGGTGGCCAAGGCGCTGCGGATGATGAAGCCGGAGCAGAAAATCCTGTTCATTACCGGCTTCACCAGCGACCCGGTCGAGCAGGCGTTGCTCGACGAGCCGGGCACGGCGTTGATGTTCAAGCCGTTCTCGTTGCAGACGCTGGTGGTCAAGATCCAGCGTATGTTGCAGGCCTGAAAGAAGGGCTCAGAGCCCCTGCTGCAGGTAGGGATCGTCCGGATTCTGTCGTTCCAGCTCGGCTAGCAGGACCTGGACATTCTGCAGTTGGCCGGTTTCCTTCCAGTACTCGATCAGCAACACCCGCGCCCGGCGGTTGGCGGGCTGGCGGTTGAGCACGGTTTCCAGCTGCTTCTGCGCGGCATCTATTTGCTCAAGCTGGTGCAGGGTGACAGCCAGGGTGTAGCGATAATCGTTGTTTTCCGGCTCCAGTTCGACCGCGCGGGCCAGCGCCAGCAGGGCGTATTCCTGTTGCTCGTGACGGGTCAGCCACAGCCCCAGCTCGTATTGCAGGAACGCCGAGTCGGGGCGTAGCGCCAGGGCCTTGGCCAGCACTTCACGGGAGGCGTCGTGACGGCCTTGCTGCTCCAGCAGGCGCACCTGGGTGGCCAGGGCGTCCAGCCCCTCGGGCGCCACCGTCAGGCTGCGTTGCAGGGCCCTGGTGGCAGCGTCGTAGGCTTGCTCATGCATGTACAGCCGGGCCAGGTGCACCTGGGCCGCGGCGTCATCGGGCTGTTGCTCCAGGGTCTGCTCGTATTGCTCCAGGGCATCCTGCAAGGGGCCAAAGTACAGACCGATGGCGTCAGGGTCGAGGCCTAGCAGCGCGTCTACCGCGGCGAAACGCACGCTTTGCTCGTCATCCTCCAGCAGCGGGCCCAGCACCAGGCTGCGCTGGGCGGCCGGCAGCAGGCGGCGGATGCTGGCGATGGCGGCGCGGCGGACCAGCGGGTCGGCGTGCTCCAGGTCTTGCTGGGCCAGCTTCAGTGCCTGTGGCGATGGGTAGTTGGGTAGCTCGACGTAGAGCGCGGCACGGCGGATCGGTGGCAGGTCGTCGCGTTGCAGCTGCTGGTAGAGCACCCGGGCGGCGCCCGGCAGGCCGTCGTGGGCCTGGCGCAGGGCCTTGGCGTAGCTGTGCGGCGGCAGGCTGGGCGCCGCGGGCTGCTGGTCACGCCACAGGTAGCCGATCGCGATGGGCAGTACCAGTACAAGCAGCAGGGCGATCAGGATCAGGTGGCGTCGTTGCATCTGGCGGTCCGGGGTGGCGGTACCGCAGAGCTTGGGGCAGGCGGGGGGCAATTGCAATGATGGGGGCTGACGGGGTGGCTCCCGGGCAGCGCAACGCCCCTGTCGAACACCTGTTGTCCCCCCTTCCCATGTCAGCCCACCCCCCCTCGATCCATTAGCGTTCCGAGCATTTCCGACTGGCTAAAGCAGGATGCTTACCAATGCTCTTCAACGAACTCATGGCAGCGCTCTCCACCCGTGCGATCCGACTCCAGCGCGAGGAGGCCGACCTGATCGTCGAAGGCGATGAAGACACCCTCGATGACGCCCTGTGGGATGCATTGGCGGCCCACAAGCCGGCGCTGCTGGAGATGCTCGCCGGCCTGGACCACGGTTGGCTGAGCCCGGCGTTGCGCATCACCCCCGACATGCTGCCCCTGGCCGGCCTCGACCAGGCGGCCATCGACCGCATCGTCGCCACCTTGCCCGGCGGCGCGGCCAACCTGCAGGACATCTACCCGCTGGCACCGCTGCAGGAGGGCATGCTCTACCACTACCTCACGGCGGCCGAGGGCGACCCCTACGTGTTGCAGGCGCAGTTGCGCTTTGCCAGCCCTGTACGCCTGCAGGCGTTCGCCGAGGCCCTCGACTGGGTGATCCAGCGCCACGACATCCTGCGCACGGCGCTGGCCTGGGAATACCTCGACCAGCCGCTGCAGGTGGTGTGGCGCAAGGCGCCGCTGGTCTGCGAGGCCGTCGAGCTGAACGACGACGGGGATGCGCTGGGACAGTTGCGGGAGCGCTTCGACACCCACCGCTATCGCATGGACCTGGGCCAGGCGCCGCTGTTGCGCCTGGTGCATGCCCAGGCCCGCGACGGCGAGGTTCTGGCCTTGCTGCTGTTCCATCACACCGTCATGGATCACACCGGGCTGGATATCGTACGCCGCGAGATCCAGGCCTACCTGGCGGGTGAGGGCGAGCGACTGCCGGCCCCGGTGCCGTTCCGCGACCTGCTGGCCAGAAGTCGGCAGACCCAGGATGAACAGGCCCATGAGGCCTTCTTCGGCGCCATGCTCGCCGATATCGACGAGCCGACCCTGGCCTTTGGCGTCCAGGAGGTGGCCGGCCAGGCCATGGAGGAAGCCAGGCTGACCCTGGCTTCCGGCTTCAGCCAGCGCCTACGGGCCCAGGCCAGGCTGCTCGGGGTGAGCCCGGCCAGTATCATGCACCTGGGGCTGGCGCGCCTGCTGGGGGCGTTGTCTGGACGTGAGTCGGTGGTGTTCGGCAGTGTGCTGCTCGGGCGCATGGCGGCGGGTGAGGGCGCCGAACAGGCCCTGGGGATGTTCATCAACACCTTGCCGCTGCGCGTCGACCTGCGTGGGCAGGGCGTGCGTGAGGCGCTGTTGGTCACCCATCGGCAACTGACGGCGTTGCTCGGCCATGAGCAGGCGCCCCTGGCCCTGGCCCAGCGCTGCAGCGGCGTGCTGGCACCGACGCCGCTGTTCAACAGCATGCTCAACTACCGCCACAGTGCCGCGGGCGATGCGGCCGAGGTGATCGCGGTGGCGCCGGGCATCGATGTGGTGGGGGCCGAGGAACGCACCAACTACCCTTTGAGCCTGGCCGTCGACGACCTGGGCGAGGACCTGCGCCTCACGGTCCAGGCGCTCGCCGAGTGGGGCGCCGAGCGCGTGTGCGGGCAGTTGCGGCAAGTCTTCGAAGGGCTGGTGGAGGCGCTCGAGCAGCAGCCCGAGCGGCCTTTGCTGGACCTGCCGGTGCTGACGGTCGAGGAACGCCATCACCTGCTGGTGGACTGCAATGACACGGCGGTCGACCATGACCTGGACCTGCCGCTGCACGCCCTGTTCGAACACCAGGCGCAGGCGCGCCCCAGCGCCGTTGCGCTGGAGGCCGATGGCGAGCGACTGAGCTATCGCCAACTCGACGAGCAGGCCAACCGCCTGGCCCATCACCTGATCGAACTTGGGGTAAAACCTGACGACCGGGTGGCGATCTGCATCGAGCGCGGCGTGTCGATGGTGGTCGGCCTGCTGGCCATCCTCAAGGCGGGTGGCGCCTACGTGCCGCTCGATCCGGGTTACCCGGCCGGGCGCATCCGTCATATGCTCGAAGACAGCGCGCCGCTGGCGGTGCTGGTCCACAGCGCTACCCGCGAGGTAGCGGGCGAGGTGGCGGTACCGCAGGTCGACCTCGACCAGCCGACCTGGGAAGCCTTGCCGGCCACCCGCCCACGGGTGGCCGGGCTCACC
The DNA here is from genome assembly GCF_057284075.1 of Pseudomonas sp. TE31087. NCBI lineage: Bacteria > Pseudomonadati > Pseudomonadota > Gammaproteobacteria > Pseudomonadales > Pseudomonadaceae > Pseudomonas > Pseudomonas sp. TE31087. Next base: position 1,831,611 of record NZ_JBXVNN010000001.1, on the reverse strand, counting down.
CCACGGCACCTGGCCTATGTGATCTACACCTCTGGCTCCACCGGCACGCCCAAGGGGGTGATGGTCGAGCACCGCAGCGTGGTCAACCTGGTGCGCTGGGCCGCCGGGCTGTGCCCGACCAGCGCTGACGGCGCGCTGCTGCACAAGACGCCGATCAGTTTCGACGCCTCGGTGTGGGAGCTGTTCTGGCCGCTGGGCAGCGGGTTGCGCCTGGTGCTGGCGCGAGCGGACGGCCAGCGCGACGCGGATTATGTCGCACGGGAGATCATCGAACGGCAGGTCAGCGTGGTGCAGTTCGTGCCGGCGCTGTTGCAGCAGTTCGTCGAGCAGGCGCGCAGCGCGCAGTGCACGAGCCTGACCGATATCGTTTGCGGTGGCGGCGAGCTGACCGAGTCCCTGGCGCGCCAGGTGCGCGAGCGACTGCCGCAGGTGCGCCTGCACAACGTCTACGGACCCACCGAAACCACGGTCGACTGCACCGTCTTCACCCTGGAGCCCGGACAACCTGTGCCCCACGGCGCGCTGCCGATCGGCCGACCCATCGACAATACCCGCCTGTACGTCCTCGACGACGCCGATCAGCCACTGCCGTGGGGCGTGGCCGGGCACTTGCACATCGGTGGCGCGGGGGTGGCGCGGGGCTATCTGGGGCTGGCCGGGCAGCAGGCCGAGCGCTTTATCGACAGTCCGTTCGTAGAGGGCGAGCGCCTGTACCGCAGCGGTGACCTGGTGCGTCAGCGCGCGGACGGGAACTTGGCGTTCATTGGCCGTAACGACCATCAGGTCAAGCTGCGCGGCCTGCGTATCGAGCCGGGCGAGATCGAGGCCTGCCTGAACCGTCTGCCTGGCGTGCGCGAGGCGCTGGTGCTGGTTCACCAGCACCCGCACAGCGGCCCACGCCTGGTGGCCTACCACAGCGGTCAGGCCCAGGTCGCGCAAGAGCTGCGTGAGCATCTGCTGGGGCAATTGCCCGAGTACATGGTGCCGGCACTGTTCATCCACCTTGAGGCCATGCCGTTGACACCGAACGGCAAGGTCGACTGCAAGGCCCTGCCGGCGCCCGAGGCACCGACGCGGCAGTACCAGGCACCCGAGGGGCCGGTCGAGACCGCCCTGGCGGCGATCTGGACTGACCTGCTCGGGGTCGAGGCGGTAGGCCGAGACGACAACTTCTTCGAGTTGGGCGGTCACTCGCTGCTGGCGGTGCGTCTGGTCGAACGCATGCGCCAGCAGGCGCTGCAAGCCGATGTGCGGGTGCTGTTCAGCCAGCCTACCCTGGCAGCGCTGGCCGCATCGGTGGGCGGGCATGCGGCCGTCGCCGTGCCGGCCAACCGCATCCCCGCCGATTGCACGCGGATCACCCCGGATATGCTGCCCCTGGCCAGCCTCGACCAGGACGCCATCGATGCGCTGGTGCGGCAGATCCCCGGTGGCCTGGCCAATGTCCAGGATATCTACGGCCTGGCGCCGTTGCAGCAGGGCATCCTCTACCATCACCTGGCCAGTGAAGGCGCCGACCCCTATGTGGTGCAGGCGCGTTTCGCCTTTGCCGGGCAAGCCGAGCTGGACGCGTTCGTCGCGGCACTGAACCAGGTCATCGTCCGTCACGACATCCTGCGCACCAGCCTGCACTGGCAGGGCCTCGACGAGGCGGTGCAGGTGGTCTGGCGCGAGGCGCCGCTGGTGCCAAGCCCGGCGCTGGAGACGCTGCGGCTCGATCTGGGGCAGGCGCCACTGTTGCGCCTGAGCAGCCAGGTCCAGGCCGGGCGCCTGGAGGCGACCCTGCTGCTGCACCATATCCTCCTCGACCACACTGCCGTGGAGCAGCTGGTGGCCGAGATCGGTACCTTGCTGCAAGGGCAGACGGCGCTGCCGGACAGCGTGCCGTACCGCAACTATGTAGCCCAGGCGCGCCTGGGCGCCGATCCGCGGGCCGACGAGGCGCTGTTCCGCGAGCTGCTGGGCGATATCGACGCGCCGACCGAGGTGTTCGGATTGCGTGAGGCCGAGGTTGATACTCGCCAGGTCGGTGAAACCCGTCAGTCGTTGGAACCGGAACTGGGCGCACGCCTGCGTGGCCAGGCGAGGACGCTGGGGATCAGCGTGGCCAGCCTGGTGCACCAGGCCTGGGGCCAGGTGCTGGCGCAGTTGTCTGGCCGCGAGGAAGTGGTATTCGGCACCGTGCTGCTCGGTCGCCTGCAGGGCGGCGAGGGCGCCGACCGGGCGCTGGGCATGTTCATCAATACCTTGCCGCTGAGGGTCAGCGTGGGGGCTGCGGGCGTCGCCGATGGCGTGCGTCTGACCCACCAACGCCTGGCACGCCTGCTGGCCCACGAACAGGCGTCCCTGGCCCTGGCCCAGCGTTGCAGTGGCGTGCCGGCGTCCCAGGCGCTGTTCACCAGCTTGTTGAACTATCGCCACAGTGCCGGCCAACCCGCCCAGGGGCCGGCTTGGGCCGGGATCGAGCTGCTGACCGCGCAGGAACGCAGCAATTATCCGCTGGTGGTCAGCGTCGACGATTACGGTAATGACTTCAGGTTGACGGTGCAGGTCGTGGCGCCAGTGGACGGTGGCCGGGTCTGCCAGCTGCTGCGCATGGCGCTGCTGCAACTGGTCACGGCGCTGGAACAGGCGCCGATGAGCGCCTTGCACAGCCTGCATCGCTTGCCGGAGGCGGAGCGTGAGCGCGTGGTGCAGCAGTTCAACGGCACGGCACGGGACTACCCGCGTGACCTGGCCGTGCACCGGTTGTTCGAAGCCCAGGCCGTGAATTCACCGGATGCACTGGCGGCAGTCCATGGTCAGCGTCGATGGACTTTTGCCCAGCTCGAGTCCCAGGCCAATCGTCTGGCCTATTACCTGCTTGAACAGGGCGTTCGGGCCGGTGACCGCGTGGCCTTGCTGCTGCCTCGCTCGTTCGATCTGCTGGCGGCCCAGCTGGCCGTGAGCAAGTGCGCGGCGGTGTACGTGCCGCTGGACGGCAATGCGCCGGTCGAGCGTCAGGCGTTCATGGTGGCCGACAGCCAGGCGCGGTTGGTGCTGACCCACAGCGACCAGCCCCAGGTGGACGGCGCACGCCGAGTCGAACTCGACCGCCTCGACCTGAGCGGTTATGCCGATGCGCCGTTGGGCCTGGCGGTGGACGCCGGCAGCGCGGCGTACATCATGTACACCTCTGGCTCCACCGGCACGCCGAAAGGCGTGCAGGTACCGCACCGGGCCATCGTGCGCCTGGTGATCAACAACGGCTTTGCCGATTTCAACCGCCAGGACCGCGTGGCCTTTGCTTCCAACCCGGCGTTCGACGCCAGCACCCTGGAAGTCTGGGCGCCACTGCTCAACGGCGGCGCGGTGGTGGTGGTCGACCAGGACACGGTGCTGTCGCGCCAGGGCCTGCGCGAAGTGCTGCTGGAGCAGGGCGTCACCGTGCTGTGGCTCACCGCTGGCCTGTTCCATCAGTTCGCCGACGATTTGCTGCCGGCGTTCCGTGGCCTGCGCTACCTGATGGTCGGTGGCGATGTGCTGGACCCGACGGTGATTACCCGGGTACTGCGCGATGGCGCGCCGCAACACCTGCTCAATGGCTACGGCCCGACCGAGGCCACCACCTTCAGCACCACCCACGACATCACCGAGGTGGGCGAGGGCAGCATCCCGATTGGCAAGCCGATCGGCAACAGCCGCTGCTATGTGCTTGATGCTCGCCAGCAATTGCTGCCGGTGGGAGCGGTGGGCGAGTTGTATATCGCCGGTGACGGCGTGGCCCTGGGCTACCTGGGCCAGCCGGAGCTGACCGCTGAGCGCTTCCTGCCGGATCCGTTCAACGGCGGCACGATGTACCGCAGCGGCGACCTGGTGAGCTGGCAGGCCGACGGTACCCTGCGTTACCTGGGACGCGCCGACCAGCAGGTCAAGCTGCGGGGCTTCCGTATCGAGCTGGGCGAGATCGAGGCACGCCTGGGCGAGTGCCCGGGTGTACGCGATGCCGCCGTGATCGTGCGCGAGGATGTGCCGGGCGATAAGCGCCTGGTGGCGTACTTCACCGGCCAGGCGCCGACCATCGGCGAGCTGCATGAGCGTCTGCAAGGCGTGCTGCCGGACTACATGCTGCCGTCGGCTTACGTGCGCCTGGACGCGCTGCCGCTGACTGCCAACGGCAAGCTCGACCGCCGTGCCTTGCCGCAGCCGGGCAGCGACGCGTTGGTCAGCCGTGCCTTCGAGGCGCCGCAAGGTGAGATCGAAACCGCGCTGGCCGCGATCTGGGCCGAGGTGCTCAAGGTCGAACAAATCGGCCGCCATGACCACTTCTTCGAGCTGGGCGGCCACTCGCTGCTGGCGGTGAGCCTGATCGAGCGCATGCGCAAGGCCGGGCTGGATGCCGACGTGCGCGTGCTGTTTGCCCAGCCGACCCTGGCCGCGCTGGCGGCCGCGGTGGGCTCCGGACGTGAAGTGGCAGTGCCCGAGAACCGTGTGCCGCAAGGCGCGACGCAGATCACGCCGGACATGCTCAGCCTGATCGAGCTGGACCAGGCCAGCATCGACCGTATCGTCGCCAGCGTGCCGGGTGGCGCGGGCAACGTGCAGGAAATCTACCCGCTGGCGCCCTTGCAGGAAGGCATTCTCTATCACCACCTCAGTGCCGAGCAGGGCGACCCGTACCTTTTGCAGTCACGCCTGGCCTTCGACAGCATCGAGCGTTTGCGGGCCTGGGCTGCGGCCTTGCAACAGGTCATCGACCGCCACGACATCCTGCGCACCTCGGTGGTCTGGGAGGGGTTGGGCGAGCCAGTGCAGGTGGTCTGGCGCGAGGCCCGCCTGGCGGTCAGCGAAGTCACCGGGCTGGGCGAAAAGGCGGTAATCGAGCAACTGCAGGCCCGTTTCGATGCCCGCCAGCAACGCCTGGACCTGACCCGGGCGCCCTTGCTGCGCCTGGTCTATGCCGAGGATCCGCGCCAGGGCGAGTGGGTAGCCCTGTTGCAGTTCCACCACCTGACCCTCGACCACGCCGCCATGGCCGTGGTCGGCGAGGAGATGCAGGCGCTGCTGGACGGGCGTGGTGTCACGCTGCCTGCGGCGGTGCCGTATCGCAATTATGTTGCCCAGGTCTGCCTGGGCGACGATCAGGCCGGCCACGAGGCGTTCTTCCGCGCGCAACTGGGTGATATCGACGAGCCGACCCTGCCGTATGGCCTGGCCGATGTGCAGGGCGATGGCGGGCGCGTCGAACATGCTGCCCTGATGTTGCCGGCCACCCTGGCCCATGGTCTGCGCGAGCAGGCGCGGCAGCGCGGCGTCAGCGCCGCCAGCCTGGTGCACCTGGCCTGGGCCCGTGTGGTGGGCGTGCTGGCGGGGCGTCGCGACGTGGTGTTTGGCACCGTGCTGATGGGCCGCCTGCAAGCGGGCGAGGGCGCCGACCGGGCGCTGGGCATGTTCATCAACACTCTGCCATTGCGAGTGGACACCGCGTTGCCGGTTGACCAGGCGCTGCGTGTCACCCACCAGCGGCTGTCGGCCCTGCTCGGTCACGAGCACGCGCCCTTGGCGCTGGCCCAGCGTTGCAGTGGCGTCGCCGCTTCTGCGCCATTGTTCAGCGCTTTGCTCAACTACCGCCACAGCGCCCGAGGGCGTCGCCCGCGATGGCGAAGGCATCTGGCAGGGTGTGCGCCTGCTGGGGGGGGAGGAGCGCAGCAACTACCCGCTGACCCTGAGCGTCGACGACCTGGGCGAGGGCTTCAGCCTGAGCGTGCTGGCCGCCGAAGGGCTGCCGGCGGCGCAGATCGGCGGCTGGATGGTAAACACCCTCGGCCAGCTGTTGCAGGCTCTGGAACAGAGCCCAGGGCAAATGCTGGATGACCTGCCGATGTTGGATGACGACGCATCGCGTCAGGTGCTGGAGGACTTCAACGCCACAGCCGAGGCCTATCCGCAAGGGCAGACCGTGCACGCGCTGGTCGAGGCTCAATCGCCCGAAGCATTGGCCGTTGTACAGGGTGAGCTGAGTCTGAGCTACGGCGAACTCAACGAGCGTGCCAACCGCCTGGCTCATCATCTGATCGAGCGTGGCGTGGTCCTGGGCGACCGCGTGGCGCTATGTCTGGAACGTGGCCCGCAACGGTTGTTGGCGATGCTGGCCGTGCTCAAGGCCGGGGCGGCGTATGTACCGGTCGATCCGGGTTATCCGGCGCAGCGGATTGCCTACCTGCTCAGCGACAGTGCTCCGGCGCTGGTGCTGGTCGAATCGGCCACCGAAGCGTTGGTCGGCGATGCAGCCAAAGTCATGCTGGATGGCGATGGCTGGCTCGACCACGCGGCCAGCAATCCTGTGGTTGCAGGGCTGGACCAGAATCAGCTGGCCTATGTGATCTACACCTCCGGTTCCACCGGCCAGCCCAAGGGGGTGATGGTCGAGCACCGCACCCTGGCCAACCTGATCCACTGGCATTGCCAGGCCTTCGAGTTGGATGAGGGCAACCACACCTCCTGCGTCGCGGGCTTCGGCTTCGATGCCATGGCCTGGGAAGCCTGGCCGGCGCTGTGCACCGGAGCAGTGCTGCACCTGCCGCCGGCGTCCATCGGCGGCGAGCATGTCGATGAACTGCTGGATTGGTGGCTGGAGCAGCCGCTACAGGTCAGCTTCCTGCCGACGCCGGTCGCCGAGCAGGCGCTGCGTCGCGAACGCCAGCACCCGACCCTGCGCACGCTGCTGGTCGGCGGTGATCGCCTGCGCCAGTTCGACCGCGATCCGGGCTTCGCGCTGGTCAACAACTATGGCCCGACCGAGACCACCGTGGTGGCGACGTCGGGGCAACTGCAACCGGGCGGTGCGCTGCATATCGGCAAGCCGACCGCCAACACCCGCGTCTATGTGCTGGACGAGCAGCGTCAGCCCGTGCCGGTGGGAGTGACCGGCGAGCTGTACATCGGCGGCGCTCAGGTCGCCAGAGGCTACCTCAACCGGCCTGAACTGACCGCCGAGCGCTTCCTCGACGATCCGTTCAACGGCGGGCGGATGTACCGCACCGGCGATCTGGTGCGCTGGAATGCCGATGGCACGCTGGACTACCAGGGCCGCAATGACGACCAGGTGAAGATCCGTGGCGTACGGGTCGAGCTGGGCGAGATCGAGGCCGCGCTGAAGGCCCAGCCGGGCATTGCGGATGCCGTGGTGCTGGTGCGTGATGAGCGTCTGCTGGCCTGGTTCACCGAAACTGCCATGGTCGATCTCGACACCCTGCGCCAAGGCCTGCAGGCAAGCCTTCCGGGCCACTTGGTACCGCAAGCCTTCGTGCGCCTGGACGAGCTGCCGCTGACCAGCCACGGCAAACTGGACCGCAAGGCCTTGCCGGAACCGGCCATGCTCACCGGCCAGGCCTACGCCATGCCGCAAGGCCCCGTGGAAACCACCATCGCGGCACTCTGGGCCGAGGTGCTGGGCGTTGCGCAGGTCGGTCGCCACGACAACTTCTTCGAACTGGGCGGTCACTCGCTGCTGGCGGTGAGCCTCACCGCGCGCCTGCGCCAGGCCGGTTTGCAGGCCGACGTGCGCACGTTGTTCGGCCAGCCGACCGTGGCGGCACTGGCGGCGACCCTGGGCCATGGCCGCCAGGTCGAGGTCCCGGCCAACCGGATTCCGGCCGGCTGCACCCAGATCACCCCGGACATGCTGCCACTGGTGGACCTTGAACCTGCCGCCATCGAGCGCATCGTCGCCACGGTGCCGGGCGGCGCGGCCAACGTGCAGGACATCTACCCGCTGGCGCCGTTGCAGGAGGGCATCCTCTACCACCACCTCAGCTCGCCGGAGCACGATCTCTATGTGCTGCAGTCGCGCATGGCGTTCGACAGCCCGGCACGCCTGGAGGCGTTCGCCAAGGCCTTGCGCCAGGCCATCAGCCGTCACGACGTGCTGCGCACCGCCGTGCTCTGGGAAGGCCTGGAGCAACCGCTGCAGGTGGTCTGGCGCGAGGCGCCACTGCTGGTCGCGCCGCTCGACGGCCACGACCTGCAACGCCTCGACCTGGCCCGGGCGCCGCTGATCCGCCTGCTGTATCGCGATGAGGCCGGCAGCCAGCGCATCGAGGCACTGCTGCAGTTCCACCATATCGTTCTCGACCACACCGCCCTGGAGATCATCGGCGCGCAGCTGCTCGGCTACCTGCAGGGCAGCGCCGTGCCAGTGCAGGCCCCGGTGCCTTACCGCAACTACGTGGCCCAGGCGCGCCTGGGCGTCAGCCAGGCCGAGCATGAGACGTTCTTCCGCGCCCAGCTGGGCGATATCGACGAGCCGACGCTGCCCTACGGCCTGAGTGATGTGCAGGGCGACGGCCAGGCCATCGAGGAAGCCCACCTCTGGCTGGACCAGACCCTGGCCGCGCGTTTGCGGCAACAGGCCCGGCAGCTGGGCATCAGCCCCGCCAGCTTGTTCCACCTGGCCTTCGCCCGCCTGCTGGCTGCCGTCAGCGGCACCGACCGGGTGGTGTTCGGCACCGTGCTGCTGGGCCGCCTGGAAGCCGGCGAGGGCGCCGAGCGGGCCTTGGGCATGTTCATCAATACCTTGCCGCTGCGCCTGGACCTTGCAGGCATCGACCTGCAGGACGCCGTGCGTCAGACCCAGCAGCGCCTGAGCGCCTTGCTGGTGCACGAGCATGCGTCGCTGGCCCTGGCCCAGCGTTGCAGTGGCGTGCCGGCCCCGGCGCCGCTGTTCAGCGCCATGCTCAACTACCGCCATGGCCAGGCGGCGAGCGAGGCCCGGCGCCTGGAATGGCAGGGCATCGAGTTCCTCGATGGCCAGGAGCGCAGCAACTACCCGCTGAGCCTGAGCGTGGACGACATGGGGGAAGACTTCCGCCTGGTGGCAATGACCCCGGCGAGCGTCGGCGCCCAGCGGGTCTGCGGGCAGTTCCGGCAGGTGCTGCAGGGCATGGTGGAAGGTCTGGAGGCTCAGCCACGGCAAGCGCTGCTGGCGCTGCCGGTATTGCCGGACGATGAGCGTGAGCATCTGTTGCAGACCTGCAACGCCACGGCCCAGGCCGGCAATCTCGAACAGCCTGTCCAGGCGTTGTTCGAGCAGCAGGTGGCGCGCGATCCCGAGGCGATCGCCGTGCAGTCTGACGACGGACAACTCAGCTATCGCCAGCTGAATGCCGAGGCCAATCGCCTGGCCCACCACCTGATCGCACTGGGCGTGCGGCCCGACGACCGGGTGGCAATCTGTGTCGAGCGCGGCCTGCCGCTGGTGGTCGGCCTGCTGGCGATCCTCAAGGCCGGCGGTGCCTATGTGCCGCTGGACCCGGACTACCCGGCAAAACGTATCGGCCACATGCTCGCCGACAGTCAGCCGCGAGCGCTGCTGGTGCAACAAGGCACGCGGACGCTGGTCGGCGAAGCGGCGGTGCCGCAGGTCGATCTCGATCAGCCCAGCTGGGACGGGCAGCCGGACAGCGACCCACGGGTGCCCGGGCTGAACGGCGCGCACCTGGCCTATGTGATCTACACCTCAGGTTCCACCGGCCTGCCCAAGGGGGTGATGGTCGAGCACCGCAACCTGGCCAACCTGGTGCACTGGAGTGCCCGCCGGTTCCCGGCCGGCGGCGCAGTGCTGCACAAGACGCCGGTGAGCTTCGACGCCTCGGTGTGGGAGCTGTTCTGGCCGTTGTGCAGCGGGCTGCGCCTGGTGCTGGCCAAGCCGGATGGCCAGCGCGACCCGCAGTACCTGGCCGGGCTGATTCGCCAGCAGCAGGTCGGCGTGGTGCAATTCGTGCCCGCGCTGTTGCAGCAGTTCCTCGACCAGGACGACAGTGCCGCCTGCGCCAGCCTCAGCGATATTGTCTGCGGTGGTGGCGAGCTGACCGAGGCCCTGGCCCGGCAGGTTCGCCAGCGCCTGCCGCAGGTGCGCCTGCACAACGTCTACGGCCCCACCGAGACCACGGTCGACTGCAGCGCCTGGACCCTGGAGCCCGGACAGCTGGTTCCTTCCGGCGCGTTGCCGATTGGCCACCCCATCGACAACACCCGTCTGTACGTCCTCGATGCCCACGACCAGCCGGTACCCTGGGGCGTCGCCGGCCAGCTGCATATCGGCGGCGCCGGGGTGGCGCGTGGCTACCTGGGGTTGCCGGAGCAACAGGCCGAACGCTTCATCGCCAGCCCGTTCGTCGAGGGTGAGCGCCTGTACCGCAGCGGCGATCGGGTACGCCAGGCCGCCGACGGCAGCCTGACGTTCCTTGGTCGTACCGACCACCAGATCAAGCTGCGCGGCCTGCGCATCGAACCGGGCGAGATCGAGGCCTGCCTGAACCGCGTGGCCGGCGTGCGCGAGGCCCTGGTGCTGGTCCACCGGCATCCACACGGCGGTGATCGCCTGGTCGCCTACCACCGCGGCGAGCCGCAGCCTGCCGACGCGCTGCGCCAGGCATTGCTGGCGCGGTTGCCGGAGTACATGGTGCCGGCGCTGTTCGTCCACCTCGACAGCTGGCCGCTGACCCCCAATGGCAAGCTCGACCGCCAGGCGCTACCGCTGCCGGACGTGCAGGCGCGCCAGTACGAGGTGCCACAAGGCGAGACCGAGGTGCTGCTGGCCGAGATCTGGTCGCAACTGCTGGGCGTGGAGCGGGTAGGGCGGCACGACAACTTCTTCGAACTGGGCGGTCACTCGCTGCTGGCCGTGACTCTCACCGCGCGCCTGCGCCAGGCCGGCCTGCAGGTGGATGTACGCACCCTGTTCGGCCAGCCGAGCGTGGCCGCGCTGGCGGCTACCCTGGGCCAGGGCGGCGCGGTGGTGGTGCCGGCCAACCGGATTCCGGCGGGCTGCACCCATATCACCCCGGACATGCTGCCGCTGGTCGACCTGGAACCGGCCGCCATCGAGCGCATCGTCGCCGCGGTGCCGGGCGGCGCGGCCAATGTCCAGGATATCTACCCCCTGGCGCCGTTGCAGGAAGGCATCCTTTACCTGCACTTGAGCGCCGTGGGCGCCGACCCCTACGCCCTGCGGGCACGGCTGCGCTTCGACAGCCCGGCGCGGCTGCGGGTGTTCGCACAGGCTCTGGAACAGGTCATCGCCCGGCACGACATCCTGCGTACCGCAGTGCTCTGGGATGGCCTGCCGCAGCCGGTACAGGTGGTCTGGCGCCAGGCGCCGCTGCAACTGGCGCCGCTCGACGACGCCCACCTGGCGCGCCTGGACCTTGGCCAGGCGCCGCTGATCCGCCTGCTGCATCGCACCGAACCGGGTGGCCAGCGGGTCGAGGCGGTACTGCAGTTCCACCATATCGTGCTCGACCATATCGCCATGCAGGCGGTGCAGGCCGAGCTGCGCGGCTACCTGCTGGGGCAGACCGAGTCACTGCCGGCCTCGGTGCCGTACCGTAACTATGTGGCACAGGCACGCCTTGGCGTCAGCGAGGCCGAGCACGAGGCGTTCTTCCGCGCCCGCCTGGGCGACATCGACGAGCCGAGCCTGCCGTTCGGCCTGCGCGAGGTGCAGGGCGAAGGCCAGGCCCTCGATGAGGCCGAGGTGGAATTCGACGGCCTTCGCTATGGTCGCCTGCGCGACCAGGCCCGCCAGCTGGGGGTGAGTACCGCGAGCCTGGTGCACCTGGCTTGGGCGCGCCTGCTGGCGGTGGCCTGCGGCAAGGACCGCGTGGTCTTCGGCACCGTGCTGCTGGGCCGCCTGCAGGGCGGCGAGGGCAGCGAGCGGGCACTGGGCATGTTCATCAATACCCTGCCGCTGCGGGTCGACCTGGATGGGCTGGGCGTGCGCGACGGCGTGCTGGCCACCCACCGCGAGCTGTCGGCGCTGCTGGTCCACGAGCACGCCTCGCTGGCCCTGGCCCAGCGCTGCAGCCAGGTGGCCGCGCCGCTGCCGCTGTTCAGCGCCATGCTCAACTACCGGCAGAGCACCCGCGCCACGCTGCAGCCACAGGCCTGGGAGGGGATCGAGACCCTGGGCAGCGAAGGGCGTACCAACTACCCGCTGAGCCTGAACGTCGATGACTTCGGCGATGGCCTGCGCCTGGGCGTGCAGGTGTCGGCCCAGGTGGGCGCACAGCGGATCTGCGCGCAGATGCTGCAGGTGCTCGACGGTCTGTTGCTGGCGCTCAAGCAGCATCCGCAGCAGGCGCTGAACCGCTTGCCGGTGCTGAGTGCCGAGGAGCGGCGCCAGGTGCTGGTCGAGTTCAACGACACGGCGGTGGCGTACGACCTGGAGCAGACCCTGCACGGCATGATCGAGGCTCAGGTTCGACGCACCCCGACCGCTGTGGCGGTGAGGGCGGAGGAAGGCGAGCTGACCTATCACCAGCTCGACGAGCAGGCCAACCGCCTGGCCCATCACCTGATTGCGCTGGGGGTAAAACCCGACGCGCGCGTGGCGATCTGCCTCGAGCGCGGCCTGTCGATGGTGGTCGGCCTGCTGGCCATCCTCAAGGCCGGTGGCGCCTACGTGCCGGTCGACCCGGACTACCCGGCCGAGCGCATCCGTCACATGCTCGATGACAGCGCGCCGCTGGCGGTGCTGGTGCACGGTGCCACCCGCGACGTGCCGCAGGCGAGCCGTGCGGCGCTGATCGACCTCGACCAGCCGACCTGGCAGGCGCAGCCGGCGCATGCCCCAGAGGTGCCTGGGCTGACCCCGCGCCACCTGGCCTATGTGATCTACACCTCCGGCTCCACCGGCCTGCCCAAGGGTGTGATGAACGAGCACGCCGGGGTGGTCAACCGCCTGTTGTGGATGCAGGACGCCTATGGGCTGGGCGCCGATGACGTGGTGCTGCAGAAAACCCCGTTCAGCTTCGACGTGTCGGTGTGGGAGTTCCTCTGGCCGCTGCAGACCGGCGCCCGCCTGGTGATGGCGCGCCCAGGCGGGCACCGCGACCCCGAGTACCTGCGCGCGGTCATCCGTGAAGAGCAGGTCAGCACCTTGCACTTCGTGCCGTCGATGCTTGATGTGTTCCTCGCCCATGGCGAAGTCCTGGCGCACCAGCTCAAGCGCGTGCTGTGCAGCGGCGAAGCCTTGCCCGGCAGCCTGGTACGGCGTTTCCATGCACAACTGCCGACGGTCGAGCTGCACAACCTGTACGGTCCGACCGAGGCGGCGGTGGATGTCAGTGCCTGGCACTGCGTGACGGCACCGGACAGCACGCCGATCGGCAAGCCGATCGCCAATACCGCGCTGTACGTCCTGGACGCCCAGGGCCAGCCGGTACCGGTGGGCGTGGCCGGCGAGCTGTACATCGGCGGCGTGCAGGTGGCGCGGGGTTATCTCAACCGCGAGCAACTGACCGCCGAACGCTTCCTCGATGATCCGTTCTCGCTCAGGACCGGTGGCCGGATGTATCGCACCGGCGACCTGGCCCGCTACCTGGCCGACGGCAACCTGGAATACCTCGGACGCAACGACGACCAGGTGAAGATTCGTGGCCTGCGCATCGAACTGGGCGAGATCCAGGCCTGCCTGACCCGTATCGAAGGGGTCAAGGAGGCGGTGGTGCTCGCCCGCGAGCAGCGCCTGGTGGCGTACTACACCGGTGCCCGGCAGGTGCCGGAGACCTTGCGCGTGGCGCTGCTGGGCCAGTTGCCGGAATTCATGGTGCCGGCTTCATTCACCCACCTCGAGGCGTTGCCGCTGAGCCCCAACGGCAAGCTCGACCGCAAGGCGCTGCCGCAGCCGGAAACCACGCAGCAGGCCTATGAGGCGCCGCAAGGCGAAGTCGAGACCCTGCTGGCGCAGCTGTGGAACGAACTGCTGGGTGTGGCTAAGGTCGGTCGCCATGACAACTTCTTCGAGCTCGGCGGCCACTCGCTGCTGGCCGTGACCCTGACCGCGCGCATGCGCCAGGCCGGCCTGGCGGCGGATGTACGGGTACTGTTCGGCCAGCCGAGCCTGGCCGCGCTGGCGGCGGCGGTGGGCGGCGAGGTGACGCTGGAGGTGCCGGCCAACCGTATCCCGGCGGGCTGCACACGCATCACCCCCGACATGTTGCCGCTGGCGCGCCTGGAACAGGCCGCGCTCGACAGCCTGGTGCAGAGGATTCCCGGCGGTGCGGCCAATATCCAGGACCTGTACGCCCTGGCGCCGTTGCAGCAGGGCATTCTCTACCACCACCTGGCCAGTGCCGAGGTCGACCCCTACGTACTGCAACTGAAGTTCGCCTTTGCCGGCGAGGCCGAGCTGGAAGCCTTCGTCGCGGCGCTGAACCAGGTCATCGCCCGCCACGACATCCTGCGCACCAGCGTGCACTGGCAGGGGCTCGACGAAGCGGTGCAGGTGGTCTGGCGCGAGGCGCGCCTGGACCTTGAGCCGGCACTGGACAGCCCGCGCCTGGACCTGGGCCGCGCACCGTTGATGCACCTGAGCAGCCATGTGCAACAGGGCCGCTTGCAGGCGACCCTGCTGCTGCACCATATCCTCCTCGACCACGCTGCCATGGAACTGCTGGTGGCCGAGGTCGGCGATGCGCTGCTGGGGCGCATGCCCGAGGGCGACAGCGTGCCGTACCGCAACTATGTGGCCCAGGCGCGCCTGCGTGACGACAGCCAGGCGCAGGAGGCGCTGTTCCGCGAACTGCTGGGCGATATTGACGAGCCGACCGAAGTGTTCGGCCTGCGCGGAGCGCTGGGCGATGGCAGCCACGTGCTCGACCACCGCGAGCGCCTGGACGAGCCACTGGCCCTGCGCCTGCGTCAGCAGGCACGGTTGCTGGGCATCAGCGTCGCCAGCCTGGTGCACCAGGCCTGGGGGCAGGTGCTGGCGCAGCTGTCAGGCCGCGAGGAAGTGGTGTTCGGCACCGTGCTGCTTGGTCGCCTGCAGGGCGGCGAGGGCGCCGAGCGGGCGCTGGGCATGTTCATCAACACCTTGCCGTTGCGGGTCAGTGTGGGGGAGATGGATGTGGTCGACGGCGTGCGCCTGACCCACCAGCGCCTGGCGCGCCTGCTGGCCCACGAGCAGGCCTCCCTGGCCCTGGCCCAGCGCTGCAGCGGCGTGCCGGCCTCCCAGGCGCTGTTCACCAGCCTGCTCAACTACCGCCATAGCGCGGCCTCCGGGGCGCAGCGCGCACAGGCCTGGCAGGGCATCGAACTGCTGGCCGCCCATGAGCGCAGCAACTACCCGCTGGTGGTCAGCGTCGACGATTTGGGTGACGGTTTCATCCTGACCGTGCAGGCGGTGCCGCAAGTGGATGGGGTACTGGTCTGCCAGCTGCTGCAGACGGCCCTGGCGCGGTTGGCCGATACCCTGGCGGACACGCCGGCGGCGCCGTTGAACCGTATCAACGCCTTGCCGGACGTCGAGCGCGAGCGCGTGGCGCGGCAGTTCAACGCGACCCGTCGCGACTATCCCCGCGACCTGCCCGTGCATGCCCTGTTCGAGGCGCAGGCCATGGCCAGCCCGGATGCACTGGCGGTGGCCCATGGCACGCGGCGCTGGAGCTACCAGGCGCTCGACCGGCAGGCCAGCCGGCTGGCCGGGTACCTGCTGGAGCAGGGGGTACAGGCGGGTGACCGCGTGGCTTTGCTGCTGCCTCGCTCGTTCGATCTGCTGGCGGCCCAGCTGGCCGTGAGCAAGTGCGCGGCGGTGTTCGTGCCGCTGGACGGCAATGCGCCGGTCGAGCGTCAGGCGTTCATGGTGGCCGACAGCCAGGCGCGGTTGGTGCTGACCCACAGCGACCAGCCCCAGGTGGACGGCGCACGCCGAGTCGAACTCGACCGCCTCGACCTGAGCGGTTATGCCGATGCGCCGTTGGGCCTGGCGGTGGACGCCGGCAGCGCGGCGTACATCATGTACACCTCCGGCTCCACCGGCACGCCGAAGGGCGTGCAGGTGCCGCACCGGGCCATCGTGCGCCTGGTGATCAACAACGGCTTTGCCGATTTCAACCGCCAGGACCGCGTGGCCTTTGCTTCCAACCCGGCGTTCGACGCCAGCACCCTGGAAGTCTGGGCGCCACTGCTCAACGGCGGCGCGGTGGTGGTGGTCGACCAGGACACGGTGCTGTCGCGCCAGGGCCTGCGCGAAGTCCTGCTGGAGCAGGGCGTCACCGTGCTGTGGCTCACCGCCGGCCTGTTCCACCAGTTTGCCGACGATTTGCTGCCGGTGTTCCGTGGCCTGCGCTACCTGATGGTCGGTGGCGATGTGCTGGACCCGGCGGTGATTGCCCGGGTACTGCGCGATGGCGCGCCGCAACACCTGCTCAATGGCTACGGCCCGACCGAAGCCACCACCTTCAGCACCACCCACGAAATCACCGAGGTGGGCGAGGG
The DNA here is from genome assembly GCF_057284075.1 of Pseudomonas sp. TE31087. Lineage (NCBI taxonomy): Bacteria > Pseudomonadati > Pseudomonadota > Gammaproteobacteria > Pseudomonadales > Pseudomonadaceae > Pseudomonas > Pseudomonas sp. TE31087. The sequence goes on along the minus strand of NZ_JBXVNN010000001.1, from coordinate 1,815,354 downwards.
CAGCATCCCGATTGGCAAGCCGATCGGCAACAGCCGCTGCTATGTGCTCGATGCCCGCCAGCAACTGCTGCCGGTGGGAGCGGTGGGCGAGTTGTATATCGCCGGTGACGGCGTGGCCATGGGGTATCTGGGCCAGCCGGAGCTGACCGCTGAGCGCTTCCTGCCGGATCCGTTCAACGGCGGCACGATGTACCGCAGCGGCGACCTGGTGAGCTGGCAGGCCGACGGCACCCTGCGTTACCTGGGACGCGCCGACCAGCAGGTCAAGCTGCGGGGCTTCCGTATCGAGCTGGGCGAGATCGAGGCACGCCTGGGCGAGTGCCCGGGTGTTCGCGACGCCGCCGTGATCGTGCGCGAGGATGTGCCGGGCGATAAGCGCCTGGTGGCCTATTTCACTGGCCATCAGGCAATCGCTGAACTGCACCAGCAACTGCAAGGCCAACTGCCGGACTACATGTTGCCGTCGGCCTATGTACAACTGGACGCGCTGCCGCTGACCGCCAACGGCAAGCTCGACCGCCGTGCCTTGCCGCAGCCGGGCAGCGACGCGTTGGTCAGCCGTGCCTTCGAGACGCCGCAAGGTGAAATCGAAACCGCGCTGGCCGCGATCTGGGCCGAGGTGCTCAAGGTCGAGCAGGTTGGTCGCCATGACCACTTCTTCGAACTGGGCGGCCATTCGCTGCTGGCGGTGAGCCTGATCGAGCGCATGCGCAAGGCCGGGCTGGATGCCGACGTGCGCGTGCTGTTCGCCCAGCCGACCCTGGCCGCGTTGGCGGCTGCTGTAGGCTCCGGGCGTGAAGTGGCAGTGCCCGAGAACCGTGTGCCGCAAGGCGCGACGCAGATCACGCCAGACATGCTCAGCCTGATCGACCTGGACCAGGGCAGCATCGACCGTATCGTCGCCAGCGTGCCGGGTGGCGCGGCCAACGTGCAGGAAATCTACCCGCTGGCGCCGCTTCAGGAAGGCATCCTCTACCACCACCTCAGTGCTGAGCAGGGCGATCCTTACCTGCTGCAGACCCGTCTGGCCTTCGACAGCCTGGATCGGTTGCAGGCCTGTGCCGAGGCCTTGCAAGAGGTCATCGATCGTCACGATATCCTGCGTACCTCGGTGGTCTGGGAGGGGCTGGGCGAGCCGGTGCAGGTGGTCTGGCGCCAGGCTCGCCTGGCGGTCAGCGAGGTCACCGGCCTGGGCGAAGAGGCGGTGATCGAGCGGCTGCACGCGCACTTCGATGCCCGCCTGCAACGCCTGGACCTGACCCAGGCGCCGCTGCTGCGCCTGACCTACGCCCTGGACCCGGCCCTGCAACGGGTGGTGGCCGTTTTACACTTCCACCACCTGGCCCTGGATCACACGGCGATGGAGGTGATCGTCCACGAACTGCAGGCGATCCTCTCCGGTCGCCGGCACCTGTTGAGCGCGCCCGTGCCGTACCGCACCTACGTGGCCCAGGTACGCCTGGGCGCCGCCGAGGCGGGGCACGAGGCGTTCTTCCGCGACATGCTCGGCGATGTCGACGAGCCGACCCTGCCCATGGGGCTGGCCGATGTGCAGGGCGACGGGCGTGATATCGAGGAGTCGCGCCTGCCGCTGGATCCGGCCTTGTCGCGCCGGGTGCGCGAGCAGGCAAGGGCGCTCGGGGTCAGCGCCGCGAGCCTGATGCACCTGGCCTGGGCCCGCGTGGTGGGTGTGCTGGCGGGGCGCGGTGACGTGGTGTTCGGCACCGTGCTGATGGGCCGCCTGCAAGGCGGTGACGGCGCCGACCGGGCGCTGGGGGTGTTCATCAACACCTTGCCGCTGCGCATCGACACCGCCAAGGGCGCCCGCGATGCGGTGCAGGCCACCCACCAGCGGCTGTCGGCGTTGCTTGGGCATGAGCATGCGTCGTTGGCACTGGCCCAGCGTTGCAGCGGCGTGCCGGCCTCGGCGCCGCTGTTCAGTGCCTTGCTCAACTACCGCCATAGCCCGACGGATACGGCCGGTGTGGATGTCGCAAGCTTCCAGGGCATGCATCAGCTCGGCGGTGAAGAGCGCAGCAACTACCCGCTGACCCTGAGCGTGGACGACCACGGGGAAGGTTTCAGCCTGAGCGTGCTGGCCCAGCTGGGGATCGGTGCCGAGCGGGTCGCAGGTTGGATGACCGCTGCCGTGAGCCAGTTGATCCAGGCGTTGGAGCAAGGTGGCGCGGCGCAGGTCGACAGGCTGCCCATCCTCGAGGGCATGCAGCGACGCCATGTGCTCGAAGGTTTCAATACCACGGCCGTGGATTATCCCCAAGGTCAGACCGTGCACGCACTGGTCGAGGCCCAGTCGCCCGAAGCATTGGCCGTTGTACAGGGCGGGCTGAGTCTGAGCTATGGAGAACTTAATGAGCGTGCCAACCGCCTGGCTAATCATCTGATCGAGCGGGGCGTGGTCCTGGGCGACCGCGTGGCGCTGTGCCTGGAGCGTGGCCCGCAGCGGCTGCTGGCGATGCTGGCCGTGCTCAAGGCCGGCGCGGCCTATGTGCCGGTCGATCCGGGTTATCCGGCGCAGCGGATTGCCTATCTGCTCAGCGACAGCGCGCCGGCGATGGTGCTGGTCGAATCGGCCACCGAAGCGTTGGTCGGCGATGCAGCCAAAGTCATGCTGGATGGCGATGGCTGGCTCGACCACGCGGCCAGCAATCCTGTGGTTGCAGGGCTGGACGAGAATCAGCTGGCTTATGTCATCTACACCTCCGGTTCCACCGGCCAGCCCAAGGGGGTGATGGTCGAGCACCGCACCCTGGCCAACCTGATCCACTGGCATTGCCAGGCCTTCGAGTTGGGCGAGGGCAGCCACACCTCCAGCGTCGCCGGCTTCGGCTTCGATGCCATGGCCTGGGAAGCCTGGCCGGCGCTGTGCACCGGAGCAGTGCTGCACCTGCCGCCGGCGTCCATCGGCGGCGAGCATGTCGATGAACTGCTCGACTGGTGGCTGGAGCAGCCGCTGCAAGTGAGCTTCCTGCCGACGCCGGTCGCCGAGCAGGCGCTGCGCCGCGAACGCCAGCACCTGACCCTGCGCACGCTGCTGGTCGGCGGTGATCGCCTGCGCCAGTTCGACCGCGATCCGGGCTTTGCGCTGGTCAACAACTATGGCCCGACCGAGACCACCGTGGTGGCGACGTCGGGGCAACTGCAACCGGGCGGTGCGCTGCATATCGGCAAGCCGACCGCCAACACCCGCGTCTATGTGCTGGACGAGCAGCGTCAGCCCCTGCCGGTCGGTGTGACCGGCGAGCTGTACATCGGCGGTGCTCAAGTCGCTCGGGGCTACCTCAACCGCCCTGAACTGACCGCCGAGCGCTTCCTCGACGATCCGTTCAACGGTGGCCGGATGTACCGCACCGGCGATCTGGTGCGCTGGAATGCCGATGGCACGCTGGACTACCAGGGCCGCAATGACGACCAGGTGAAGATCCGTGGCGTACGGGTCGAGCTGGGCGAGATTGAGGCCGCGCTGAAGGCCCAGCCGGGCATTGCGGATGCCGTGGTGCTAGTGCGCGACGAACGTCTGCTGGCCTGGTTCACCGAAGCCGCCATGGTCGATCTCGACACCCTGCGCCAAGGCCTGCAGGCAAGCCTTCCGAGCCATCTGATACCGCAAGCCTTCGTGCGCCTGGACGAGTTGCCACTGACCAGCCACGGCAAACTGGACCGCAAGGCGCTGCCGGACCCTGATCCTGCAGCCCTGGCACGCCAGGCCTATGTCGCTCCAATCGGCGCGACCGAGGAGGCCATGGCTGCAATCTGGGCTGAAGTCCTGGGCATCGAACAGGTCGGTCGCCACGACAACTTCTTCGAACTGGGCGGCCACTCGCTGCTGGCGGTGAGCCTCACCGCGCGTCTGCGCCAGGCCGGCCTGCAGGCCGACGTGCGCACCCTGTTCGGCCAGCCGACGGTAGCGGCGCTGGCGGCAACCCTGGGCCATGGTCGCCAGGTCGAGGTCCCGGCCAACCGGATTCCGGCCGGCTGCACCCGGATCACCCCGGACATGCTGCCGCTGGTGGACCTTGAACCTGCCGCCATCGAGCGCATCGTCGCCACGGTGTCGGGTGGCGCGGCCAACGTGCAGGATATCTACCCGCTGGCGCCGTTGCAGGAGGGCATTCTCTACCACCACCTCAGCTCGCCGGAGCACGATCCCTATGTGCTGCAATCGCGCATGGCCTTCGCCAGCCGTGACCGGCTGCACGCCTTCGTCGATGCCCTGGGCAAGGTCATCGCCCGTCATGACGTGCTGCGTACGTCAGTGCTGTGGGACGGCCTGCCGCAGGCATTGCAGGTAGTCTGGCGCCAGGCTGAGCTGGCGCTGTTCGAGGTGGCCGACGAGGCTGCGGTGCCTCATGCCCTGGCCCTCGACCGGGCGCCACTGGTGCGCCTGTACCACTGGCCGGACGCGCAGGGCGCCGGAAGGCAGGCTGTGCTGCAGTTCCACCATATCGTCCTCGACCATACCGCGCTGGATGTGCTCGGCCGGGAACTGGTCAGCTATCTGCAAGGCGCGCCGGTGCCCGCCGAACAGGGCGCGCCGTACCGCAACTACGTGGCCCAGGCGCGGCTGGGCGTCAGCCAGGCCGAGCACGAGGCGTTCTTCCGCGAGCAGTTGGGCGATATCGACGAGCCGACCCTGCCGTTCGGCCTAAGCGACGTGCAGGTCGACGGCCTCGGCATCGAAGAGGCCCAGCTATGGCTGGACGAACCCCTGGCCACCGGTCTGCGCCAGCAGGCACGGCAGCTGGGCATCAGCGTCGCCAGCCTGTTCCACCTGGCCTACGCCCGCCTGCTGGCCGCCGCCAGCGACCGTGACAGCGTGGTATTCGGCACCGTGCTGCTCGGTCGCCTGGAAGGCGGCGCGGGAGCGGACCAGGCGCTGGGCATGTTCATCAACACCTTGCCGCTGCGCCTGGACCTTGCAGGCATCAACCTGCAGGACGCCGTGCGCCAGACCCAGCAGCGCCTGAGCGCCTTGCTCGCCCACGAGCATGCCTCGCTGGCCCTGGCCCAGCGCTGCAGCGGCGTGCCGGCCCCGGCGCCGCTGTTCAGCGCCATGCTCAACTACCGCCACGGCAGCCAGGCGGACGAGGACCAGCGCCAGGCCCTGCAAGGCATCGAGACCCTGGACAGCAACGAGCGCAGCAACTATCCGCTGAGCCTGAGCGTGGACGATATCGGCGAGCGCTTCCGCCTGGTCGCCCTGGCGCCGGCGGCGGTCGGCGCGGCGCGTGTCTGCGAGCAGATGCGGCGGGTGCTGGAGGCCATGGCCGAGGCCTTGGCCCATCAGCCACGGCAAGCGCTGCTGCAACTGCCAGTACTGTCGGCCGAGGAACGCGACCAGCTGGTGCACGACTTCAACCGCACGGCGCAGCCCCACGACCTGAACCGGACCCTCCAGGACCTGTTTGAGGCCCAGGCGTTGCGTAGGCCCGAGGCCGTTGCGCTCAGCGCCGAGCAGGGTGAACTCAGCTATGAGCAGCTCAATGCCCAGGCCAACCGTCTGGCCCATCACCTGATCGCGCTGGGTGTACGGCCCGACGACCGGGTGGCGATCTGTGTCGAGCGCGGTCTGTCGCTGGTGGTCGGCCTGCTGGCCATCCTCAAGGCCGGTGGCGCCTATGTGCCACTGGACCCTGACTATCCGGTCGAACGGATCCGCCACATGCTGGTCGACAGCCAGCCACGGGCGGTCCTGGTGCAGGCGGCCACCCGGGCGCTGATGGGGGATCTGCCACTGACCCAGGTCGATCTCGACCTGGCGGACTCGATCCGTGAGCCGGAGCACAACCCGCAGGTGCCGGGCCTGACCGCCGCCAACCTGGCCTATGTGATCTACACCTCCGGCTCCACCGGGCTGCCCAAGGGGGTGATGGTCGAGCACCGCAACGTGGTCAACCTGGTGCACTGGAGCGCCGGGCTGTTCCCGGGCGAGGGCGCTTTACTGCACAAGACCCCGGTGAGCTTCGACGCCTCGGTGTGGGAGCTGTTCTGGCCGCTGTGCAGCGGCGTGCGCCTGGTGCTGGCCAAGCCGGACGGTCAGCGCGACCCGCAGTACCTGGCCGAGCTGATCCACCAGCAACAGGTCGGCGTGGTGCAGTTCGTGCCGGCGTTGCTGCAGCAGTTCCTCGAGCACGAGGCCAGCGCGGCCTGCGCCAGCCTCAGCGATATCGTCTGCGGTGGCGGCGAGTTGACCGAGGCCCTGGTGCGCCAGGTGCGCGAGCGCCTGCCACGGGCAAGGCTGCACAACGTCTACGGTCCCACCGAAACCACGGTCGATTGCAGTGTCTGCACCTTGCACCCGCAGGATCCGTTGACATCGGGCGCAATGCCGATTGGCCGGCCGATCGACAACACCCGCCTGTACGTGCTCGACGGCCACGACCAACCCGTGCCGTTGGGCGTTGCCGGTCAGCTGCATATCGGCGGCGCCGGGGTGGCGCGTGGCTACCTGGGGTTGCCGGAGCAACAGGCCGAACGCTTCATCGCCAGCCCGTTCGCCGACGGCGAGCGGCTGTACCGCAGCGGCGATCGGGTACGCCAGCGCCCTGACGGCAGCCTCGAGTTCCTCGGCCGCACCGACCACCAGATCAAGCTGCGCGGCCTGCGCATCGAGCCGGGCGAGATCGAGGCCTGCCTTGCCCGGGTACCCGGGGTGCGCGAAGCCGTGGTGCTGGTGCACGACGCCCAACCGACCGGCCCGCGCCTGGTGGCCTATGTCACCGGCGCCGCGCCGCCCGCCGAGGTTCTGCGCGAGGCGCTGCTGGGGCAACTGCCCGAGTACATGGTACCGGCGCTGTTCATGGCCCTCGACGCCTTGCCGCTGACCCCCAACGGCAAGCTCGACCGCAAGGCACTGCCGCAGCCGGACCTGCCGGCGCGCGTCTACGAGGCGCCGCAAGGCGACACCGAGCAGCTGTTGGCGCGTATCTGGGGCGAGCTGCTGAGCGTGGAGCAGGTAGGCCGCCACGACAACTTCTTCGAACTGGGCGGCCACTCGCTGCTGGCCGTGACCCTCACCTCGCGCTTGCGCGAGGCGGGCCTGGAAGCCGACGTGCGCAGCCTGTTCGAACACCCGACGCTGGCAGACTATGCCGCCATCACAGACAGAATGGAGATCGTCCTGTGAGCATCAACGAACTACTGGCGACCCTGGCCGCCAACAATGTCCAGCTGGCCCTCAAGGATGGCCAGCTGGTGGTCCAGGGCAATCGCCAGGCCCTGAGCGACGCCGCGCTGGTGGCGCGGCTGCGCGAGCACAAGCCGGCGCTGCTGGGGATGCTCGAACGTGGCGAGTACGTGGCGGCGCGCCAGGGCAGCGTCGAGGTACCGGAAAACCGCATCCCCGCCGGCTGCGCGCGGATCACCCCGGCCATGCTCAGCCTGGTCGAGCTCGACCAGGCCAGCATCGACCAGTTGGTCGAAGGCGTGCCCGGCGGTGCGGCCAACGTGCAGGACATCTATCCGCTGGTGCCGTTGCAGCAAGGCATGCTGTTCCACCATGCCAGCGCCGGCGACCATGATCCCTACGTGATGCAGGCGCGCTTCGTGTTCGCCAGCAGCGCCCGGGTCGAGGCCTTCGCCCAGGCCCTGCAAGGGGTGATCGACCGTCACGATATCCTGCGCACCTCGGTGCACTGGAAGGCCCTGGAGACGCCGGTGCAGGTGGTCTGGCGCCAGGCCCGGCTGCGGGTCACCCAGTTGGCCGAGGGCCAGTTGCCGGACAGCGGCTTCGACCTGACCCAGGCACCGTTGATCCGCCTGCAATGCCAGGTGGCGCAGGCGGATGGGCAGGTCCACGCGACCCTGCAGTTCCACCACGTGGCCATGGACCACAGCGCCCTTGAGGTGGTGCGCCACGAAATGCTTGCCTTCCTGCTCGGCGAAAGTGCCCGGTTGGGCCGTCCGCTGCCGTTCCGCAACCATGTGGCCCAGGCCCTGCTGGGCGTCGGCGAGGCCGAGCACGAGGCGTTTTTCCGCGACATGCTCGGCGGCGTGGACGCGCCGACCCTGGCCTATGGCCTGGCCGATGTGCAGGGGGATGGCGCGGCGCTGAACGAGCACGCGCTGGACCTCGACCTGGCGCTGTGCCGCGCGCTGCGCGCCCAGGCCCGCAGCCAGGGGGTGAGCGTCGCCAGCCTGTTCCACCTGGCCTGGGCGCGGGTGCTGGGCGGCCTGACCGGGCGCGACCAGGTGGTGTTCGGCACCGTGCTGATGGGCCGTCTGCAAGGCGCCGAGGCCACCGACCGGGCGCTGGGCATCTTCATCAATACCTTGCCGCTGCGGGTGGACCTGGACGACGCTGACCTGGCCAGCGCGATCAAGGCCACCCACCAGCGCCTGAGCACGCTGATGCGCCATGAGCACGCGCCCCTGGCCCTGGCCCAGCGCTGCAGCGGCGTGGCGGCGCCGACGCCGTTGTTCAACGCCTTGCTCAACTACCGCCACAGCGCGGCCTCGGGCTCCGAAGCGGTGCTGCGCGCCGGCTGGGCCGGGATCGAGATCGTGCACGCCGCCGAGGCCACCAACTACCCCTTGACCCTGAGCGTCGACGACTTCGGCGAAGCGTTCCGCCTGACCCTGCTGGCCAGCCCCGAGGTGCCGGCACGGCGTGTCTGTGCCTACCTGGAGCAGACCCTGCGCAGCCTGCTTGCGGCGACGTCCACCGCTGAAGTCAGGGCGCTGCCGATGGTGCCTGCCGACGAGCGTGAGCAACTGCTGGAAACCTTCAACCAGACCCCGGGCATCGAACTGCCGCACGGTCCGTTGCATCGGCGTATCGAGGCCGTGGCCCAGGCCCATCCCCACGCCCTGGCCGCCACTGCCAATGACCAGTCGCTGACTTATCAGCACCTGAACCAGCGCGCCAATGCCCTGGCTCACCACCTGATCGGCCTCGGCGTGCGCCCCGACGACCGCGTGGCAGTGTTCGCCCGCCGTGGCCTGGACACGCTGATTGGCCTGGTCGCGGTGCTCAAGGCCGGCGCCGGCTACGTGCCGGTGGACCCGGCCCACCCGGACGAGCGTGTGCGCTACCTGCTCGACGACAGCGCGCCTGTGGCCGTGCTGACCCAACAAGCGTTGCGCGGCCGCCTGGATGGGATCACGGTGCCCGTGCTGGCGCTCGATCAGGCTGACTGGCCGCAGCGGCTGGATGATCCAGCCGTCGCCGACCTGGGACCGGAACACCTGGCCTACGTGATCTACACCTCGGGCTCCACCGGGCAGCCCAAGGGGGTGATGGTCGAGCACCGCACCCTGAACAACCTGGTGGACTGGCACTGCCGGGCCTTCGACCTGTGCCTGGGCCGGCACACTTCGAGCCTGGCCGGCTTCGGCTTCGACGCCATGGCCTGGGAGGTCTGGCCGGCGTTGTGCGCCGGGGCCACCTTGCACCTGGCACCCGCCAGCGACGGCCACGAGGACCTCGATGCGTTGCTGGCCTGGTGGCGCGCCCAGCCACTGGATGTCAGCTTCCTGCCGACGCCGGTGGCCGAATACGCCTTCAGCCATCAGCTCGGGCACCCGACCCTGCGTATCCTGCTGATCGGCGGCGATCGCCTGCGCCAGTTCAACCGCACCCAGACCTTCGCCGTGGTCAACAACTACGGCCCGACCGAGACCACCGTGGTGGCCAGCTCCGGGGTAGTGGAGGCGGGGGGCGCGCTGCACATCGGCGGCCCCGTGGACAACGCCCGCCTGTACGTGCTCGACGCCGGGTTGCAGCCGGTAGCATTGGGCGTGGCGGGTGAGCTGTACATCGGCGGCGTCGGGGTCGCCCGTGGCTACCTTGGCCGCCCGCAGCTGACCGCCGAGCGCTTCCTCGACGATCCGTTCGCGGCAACGCCGGGCGCGCGCATGTACCGTACCGGCGACCTGGTGCGCTGGCTGGCCGACGGCACCCTCGATTACCTGGGGCGCAACGACGACCAGGTGAAGATCCGTGGGGTGCGCATCGAACTGGGCGAGATCGAGAACCGCCTGAACAGCCTGCCAGGCATCGGCGAGGCGGTGGTGGTGGCCCGCGAGGACCAGCCTGGCCAGCCGCGCCTGGTGGCCTACTTCACCGCGCAGGCCGGCCTCGAGGCACCCTTGCCCGAGGTCCTGCGCACGCAACTGCTGGCCCATCTGCCGGAGTACATGGTGCCGGTGGCCTTCGTCGCCCTGCAGGTGCTGCCGCTGACCGCCAACGGCAAGCTCGACCGCCGCGCCTTGCCGGCGCCTGAGCGTTCGGCGCTGTTCGAGCGCGGCTACGTGGCCCCCGAGGGCGAACTGGAAACTGCCCTGGCCCAGCTGTGGGCCGAACTGCTGCAGGTGGAGCAGGTTGGCCGGCATGACCATTTCTTCGCCCTGGGTGGCCATTCGCTGCTGGCCATGCGCATGGTGTCCCAGGTGCGCCTGCGCCTTGGCGTGGAGCTGACCCTGGCCGAGCTGTTCGCCAATCCCGAGCTGGCCGCCGTGGCCCAGGTGCTGGCGAGCGCCGGGCACAGCGCGCTGCCGGCCATCGTCGCGGTGTCCCGTGAACAGCCCCTGCCGTTGTCGTTCGCCCAGCAGCGTCTGTGGTTCCTGGCCCAGCTGGAGGGCGGCAGCCAGGCCTACAACGTGCCGCTGGCCCTGGGCCTGCGCGGCTCGTTGGATGCCGACGCGCTGGAACGCGCCTTGCTGTGTATCGTTGCGCGCCATGAGGGCCTGCGCAGCCGCTTCGTGCCCGCAGGCGACAGCGCCGAGGTGCACATCGCCGCCACGCCGCTACCGGGCTGGCTGCGGCGCCTGAGCCTGGCGCCCGATGACCTGGCCGCGCACCTGCAGGCCGAGGCCAGCGCGCCGTTCGACCTGGTCGAAGGACCACTGTTGCGCGCCAGCCTGCTGCGCCTGGAGGATCAGCACCATGTGCTGCTGCTGACCCTGCACCATATCGTCGCCGACGGCTGGTCCCTCGGCGTGCTGACCCGTGAGCTGGGCGCGCTGTACCCGGCCATGTGCCAGGGCCTGGACGATCCGTTGCCGGCCCTGGCCATCCAGTACGGCGACTATGCCGTGTGGCAGCGACGCTGGCTGGCCGGTGAGCAACTGCAACGCCAGGCCGACTACTGGCGCCAGGCCCTGGATGGCGCGCCGACCCTGCTGAGCCTGCCGAGTGATCGGCCACGACCGCCACGCCAGGACTTCAGCGGCGCCAGCCTGGCGCTGCAGCTGGATGCGCGACTGGGGGCCGGCCTGCGGGCCCTGGCCCAGCGGCATCAGGCAACACTGTACATGGTGCTGCTCAGTGCCTGGGCCGCGACCCTGGCGCGCCTGTCCGGGCAGACAGAGGTGGTGGTCGGCTGCCCGGTGGCCGGACGCGGCCATGCCGAGCTGGAGCCGCTGGTGGGGCTGTTCGTCAACACCCTGGCGCTGCGCATCGACACGTCGGGCGCGCCGAGCAGCGAGCGCCTGCTGGCCCAGGTGAAGGCACGCCTGCTCGACGCCCAGGCGCACCAGGACCTGCCGTTCGAGCAGGTGGTGGAGATCGTCCGCCCGGCGCGTAGCCTCGGCCACACGCCGTTGTTCCAGACCACCCTCAACTGGCTGGCCACCGAGGGCGTCGCGCCGAGCCTGGCGGGTTTGCGCCTGGAGGGCGTGGCCCAGGCCAACCAGGTGGCCAAGTTCGACCTGTCGCTGAGCATGGGCGAGCAGGGCGAGGCGTTGGTCGGCAGCCTCGAGTACGCCACGGCATTGTTCGATGAAAGCAGCGTGTGCCGTTTCGCCGGTTACTTCGAGCGTCTGCTGCGGGCAATGATCGCCAACGACCAGGCGCCTCTGGCCGAGGTGGAGTTGGTCGGCGGCGCCGAACGCCGACGCCTGCTGCACACCTTCAACAACAGTGCCCGGACATTCCCGGTCGGCCAGACCCTGCCGGCCCTGATCGAGGCCCAGGCGGCCCGTGCCCCGCAGGCGCTGGCCGCCGTGGCCGGCGATGCACGCCTGAGCTACGGCGAGCTGAACCAGCGCGCCAACGCCCTGGCCCATCACCTGATCGAACGCGGCGTAGGGCCCGATGACCGCGTCGCGGTGGTCGCCCGGCGCGGCCTGGATACCCTGGTGGCGCTGCTGGCGGTGCTCAAGGCCGGTGGCGCCTATGTACCGGTGGACCCGGCGCATCCGGATGAGCGCCTGCGCTACCTGCTCGAGGACAGCGCCCCCGTGGTGGTCCTGGCCCAGCAGGCGTTGCTGGCACGCCTGGACGGGTTGGCCGTGCCTGTGCTGGCCCTGGACCGGCCGGACTGGCCGGCGCGCACGGACAATCCCGAGCTGCCCGGCCTGCTGGCCAGCCACCTGGCCTACGTGATCTACACCTCTGGCTCCACCGGGCAGCCCAAGGGCGTGATGGTCGAGCACCGTACCTTGGCCAACCTGGTGCACTGGCACTGCAAGGCCTTCGAGCTGGGCGCCGGCGAGCACACTGCCAGCGTCGCCGGCTTCGGCTTTGATGCCATGGCCTGGGAGGTCTGGCCGGCCCTGTGCGCCGGCGCGGTGCTGCACCTGCCACCGGCCGAGCTGGGCAACGAGCAGCTCGACGGCCTGTTGGCCTGGTGGCTGGAGCAACCGCTGAAGGTGGCCTTCCTGCCGACACCGGTCGCCGAATATGCCTTCACCCAGGGGCTGCGCCATCCGACCCTGCGCACCCTGCTGATCGGTGGCGACCGCCTGCGCCAGTTCACCCGCGACCCCGGCTGCGTCGTGGTCAACAACTATGGCCCCACCGAGGCGACGGTGGTCGCCACCTCCGGCCTGGTGCTGCCGGGCGGCGCGCTGGACATCGGCCGGCCTATCGCCAATGCCCGGGTCTACCTGCTGGACGAGGCGCGGCAACTGGTACCGTGTGGCGTGACCGGCGAGCTCTACGTGGGCGGTGTCGGGGTGGCGCGGGGCTACCTGAACCGTGCGCATCTGACGGCCGAGCGCTTCCTCGACGACCCGTTCAGCGAGCAGCCTGGCGCACGCATGTACCGCACTGGCGACCTGGCCTGCTGGAACGCTGACGGCACCCTGGACTACCTGGGCCGCAACGACGACCAGGTGAAGGTGCGCGGCCTGCGCATCGAGCTGGGGGAGATCGAGGCGCAGTTGCTGGCCTTGCCTGGCGTCGCCGAAGCGCTGGTGCTGGCCCGCGAGGATCAGCCCGGCCAGCCGCGCCTGGTGGCCTACTACATCGCCGGCCCTGAGGCGCAGCCGGTCGGCGCCCTGCGCGCCGCCCTGCAACAGCGCTTGCCGGGCTACATGGTGCCGACGGCCCTGGTGCGCCTGGATGCCTGGCCATTGACCGCCAACGGCAAGGTTGATCGTCGCGCGCTGCCGTTGCCCGAGCGCGAGGCGTCGGCCAGCCAGGTCCACGAGGCCGCCGAGGGCGCGCTGGAAACGGCCCTGGCCGAACTGTGGTGCGAGCTGCTGCAGCTGGAACGGGTAGGGCGCCAGGACCGCTTCTTCGAACTGGGCGGCCATTCGCTGCTGGCCATGCGCATGGTCGGCCAGGTGCGGGTGCGCCTGGGTCGGGAGCTGTCGCTGGGCGAGCTGTTCGGCGACGACCGCCTGCTGGCGGTGGCGGCGACCCTGGCCGAGCGCGGTGGCGAGGTGCTGCCGGCCATCGAGCCGACGCCCCGTGGCCAGTCCCTGCCGCTGTCGTTCGCCCAGCAGCGCCTGTGGTTCCTGGCGCAGATGGACGATGCCAGCGCCGCCTACCATATTCCCCTGGGCCTGGCCTTGCACGGCCCGCTGGACCGCGCGGCGCTGGAGCAGGCACTGGCGCGCATCGTCGAGCGTCACGAGAGCCTGCGCAGCCACTTCACCCAGGAAGGCGCCGAGGCAAGGGTACGCGTGGCCCCGGGCCGCGGCGGCTTCGCCCTGGCCTGGCACGACCTGCGCGGCGCCGCGCAGCAGTTGCCCGAACTGATGCAGGCCGAGGCGCTGCTGCCCTTCGACCTGGCGCACCAGTTGCCGGTGCGTGGCCGCCTGCTGTGCCTGGCGGCAGAGCATCACGTGCTGCTGCTGACCTTGCACCATATCGTCGCCGACGGCTGGTCGATGGGCGTGTTCACCCAGGAGCTGGCGGCGCTGTACCAGGCCATCAGCGAAGGGCGCGACGACCCGCTGCCGGCGCTGGCGATCCAGTATGGCGACTACGCCCTGTGGCAGCGCCGCTGGCTGGCCGGCGACGCGCTGCAGCGCCAGGGCGAATACTGGCAACAGGCCCTGGCCGGCGCGCCGGTGCTGCTGACCCTGCCCACCGACCGGCCACGGCCGGCCCGCCAGGACTACCGCGGTGACCGGGTCGAGATACGTTTGGACCGGCGTCTGAGCGAAGACCTCAGGGCGCTGTGCCTGCGCCACGGGGTCACCCCGTTCATGCTGTTCGGCGCCGCCTGGGCGGTGCTGCTGGCGCGCCTGTCCGGCCAGGCCGAGGTGGTGATCGGCACGCCGGTGGCCAACCGTCGGCAGGCCGAGGTCGAAGGGCTGATCGGCTTGTTCGTCAACTCCCTGGCCCTGCGCATCGATACCGCCGGACTGCCCGACGTCGGCGCGCTGCTGGCCCGGGTCAAGGCCTGCGTCAGCCAGGCCCAGGACCATCAGGACCTGCCGTTCGAACAGGTGGTGGAACTGCTGCACCCGCCGCGCAGCCTGGCCCATACCCCGCTGTACCAGGTGTCGCTGGCCTGGAACGGCGTGCCGGGCGAGGCCTTGCAACTGGGCGACCTGCAACTGGAGGCGCTGGGCGGCGCGCAGATCTTCGCCAAGTTCGACCTGACCCTGAGCCTGGGCGAGACCGCCGACGGCTACGGCGGCGCCCTGGAGTTCGCCACGGCACTGTTTGACCGGGCGACCATCGAACGCCATGTCGGCTACCTGGAGCAACTGCTGTGGGCGATGGCCGGCAGCGACCAGGCGGTGCCGGCGAAGGTCGAACTGCTGGGCGCCGCCGAGCGTCGCCAGGAGCTGGTGACCTGCAATGCCAGCGAATTGGTCGGCGGCTTGCAGCAACCGGTGCAGGCGTTGTTCGAGGCGCAGGTGGCGCGTATGCCGCAGGCGTTGGCGCTGCAGGCCGAGGACGGCCAGATGAGCTACCGGCAACTGAACGAGGCGGCCAACCGCCTGGCCCATCAGCTGATCGCCCAGGGCGTGGTCGCCGACAGCCGGGTCGCGGTGTGCCTGGCCCGTGGGCCGCAACTGCTGGTCGGGCTGCTGGCGGTGCTCAAGGCCGGCGGCGCCTACGTGCCGCTGGACCCGGGCTACCCCGACGAGCGCCTGGCCTACATGCTTGCCGACAGCGCGCCGCTGGCGTTGCTGGTGGATGCCGGCAGCCGCGGGCGCTTTATCGACAGTGCCGTGCCACGCCTGGACGTTGACCAGCCGACCTGGACCGGCCAGTCGCCGGACAATCCGCAGGTGAGCGGCCTGGGTGCCCGCCACCTGGCCTACGTGATCTACACCTCCGGCTCCACCGGCACGCCGAAAGGGGTGATGGTCGAGCACCGCAGCCTGTGCAACCTGGTGCATTGGAGCTCGCGGCTGATCGCCCCGACCGTCGAGGGCGCGCTGCTGCACAAGACCCCGGTGAGCTTCGACGCCTCGGTGTGGGAATTGTTCTGGCCGCTGTGCGCCGGCCTGCGCCTGGTGCTGGCGCGTCCGGACGGCCAGCGCGATCCGGCCTACCTGGCGGCGCTGATCCAGCAACAGCGGGTCAACGTGGTGCAGTTCGTGCCGGCCCTGCTGCAGCAGTTCCTCGCCCTTGAGGCCAGCGCGGCCTGTGACAGCCTCACCGATATCGTCTGTGGTGGCGGCGAGCTGACCACGGCGTTGCTGCAACAGGTGCGCGAGCGCCTGCCGCAGGTACGCCTGCACAACGTCTATGGCCCGACCGAGGCCACCGTCGATTGCAGCGTCTGGACCCTGGAGCCCGGGCAACCGCTGCCTGAAAGCGCGCCACCGATCGGCCGGCCGATCGCCAATACCCGGCTCTACGTGCTCGACCGCAACGGCCTGCCGGTGCCCCGTGGCGTGGTGGGCGAGCTGCACATCGGCGGCGTCGGCGTGGCCCGTGGCTACCTGGGCCTGTCGGAACTGGACGCCGAGCGCTTCGGCGACAGCCCGTTCGTGGTCGGCGAGCGCCTGTACCGCAGCGGTGATCTGGTGCGCCGCCGCGCCGACGGCGAGCTGGAGTTCCTCGGCCGCGACGACTTCCAGGTCAAGCTGCATGGCCTGCGTATCGAACTGGGCGAGATCGAGGCCTGCCTGGCCAGTCATCCCGCGATTCGTGAAGTTGCGGTGCTGCTGCGTGGCGAGCGGTTGGTCGCCTGGTTCACCGCCCATGACGAGGCGCCTGGGATCGAGTCACTACGCCGGCATGCCCTGGCGCAGCTGCCAGACTACATGGTGCCGTCGGCCTATGTGGCGATGCCGGCCATGCCGCTGACCGCCAATGGCAAGCTCGACCGCGAGGCGCTGCCCGAGCCCGGCGCCGAGGCCGTGCTCAGCCGTGCCTACGAGGCGCCGCAAGGGGACGCCGAGACCCATCTGGCGGCACTGTGGGCCGAGCTGCTGAACGTGCCGAGGGTAGGGCGCCAGGACCACTTCTTCGAACTGGGTGGCCACTCGCTGCTGGCGGTGACCCTGATCGCCCGCCTGCGTGCCGAAGGCCTGGAGGCGGACATCCGCGTGCTGTTCGCCGAGCCGACCCTGGCCGCCTTGGCCGGCACCCTGGGCCAGCATGGCGGGCCCCGGGTGCCGGCCAACCGTATTGGCGCCGACTGCCGACGCATCACACCGGACCTGCTGGCGCTGGTGGCGCTGGAGCAGGCGGCCATCGACCGCATCGTCGCCCAGGTCCCGGGCGGCGCCGCCAACGTGCAGGACATCTACCCGCTGGGGCCGTTGCAGGCGGGGATTCTCTACCACCACCTGGCCAGCGAGGGGGATGATCCGTACCTGTTGCAGGCGCGTTTCGCCGTGGCCGACCGCGCGCGGCTGGAGGCGCTGCAGCGGGCCTTGGACCAAGTGATCGCCCGTCACGATATCCTGCGTTCCTCGCTGTACTGGGACGGCCTCGCCGAACCCGTGCAGGTGGTGTGGCGCCAGGCATCGCTGCCAGTACAGGAGGCGTCGCCGGGGGCGGCGCAGGTCTTGCGCCTGGACCTGACCCGCGCACCCATGCTGCGCTTGCTGCACAGCCAGGACCCGGCCAGCGGGCGCATCACCGCGACCCTGCTGTTCCACCACCTGGTCATGGACCACGTGGCCCAGGATGTGCTGCGCGCCGAACTGCAGGCCTGCCTGCTCGACGAGCAGCGCCAGTTGCCCGCGCCGGTGCCGTACCGCAACTACATCGCCCAGGTGCTGCAAGGCGCGGGCGAAGCCGAGCACGAGGCGTTCTTCCGCGAACAGCTGGGCGACATCGACGAGCCGACCTTGCCCTATGGCCCGCATCCGCTGGCTCATCAGGGCGCCGAGGCCGAAGCCCGGATACTGCTGGATGACGGCCTGGCGCGACACCTGCGCGAGCAAGCGCGGCTGCTGGGCGTCAGCGCCGCCAGCCTGATGCACCTGGCCTGGGGGATGGTGCTGGGGCAGTTGTCGGGGCGCGACAGCGTGGTGTTCGGCACCGTGCTGCTCGGTCGCCTGCAGGGTGGCGAAGGCGTGGAGCGCGCCTTGGGCGTGTTCATCAACACCTTGCCGCTGCGCCTGGAGGTGGGCCGCCTGCCGGTGCGCGAGGCGCTGCTCGACACCCACCGCCGGCTTACCGGGCTGCTGGTGCACGAGCATGCGCAACTGGCCCTGGCCCAGCGTTGCAGCGCGCTGCCGGCCGGCGCGCCGCTGTTCAGCGCCTTGCTCAACTACCGCCACAGTGCCACGGCCCTGGTCCGTGACGGTGCTGCCGGGCGCGCCTGGGAAGGCATCGAGCTGCTGCATGCCGAGGAACGCAGCAACTACCCGCTGGCCCTGAGCATCGACGACCTGGGCGAAGGCTTCGGCCTGACCGCGCAGTGTGCGCCGGGCCTGGATGCGCGACGCCTGTGCGGTTATCTGCAACAGGCCCTGGAAAACCTGGTCGAGGCCCTGGCGCAGGATCCCGAACGAGGCCTGGAACGGCTGGAGATCGTGCCGGCCGAGGAACGCCGGCGGCTCCTGGTGGGCTTTAACGCCACGCAACGTGATTACCCGCGAGCGTTGCCGGTGCAGCGCCTGTTCGAGCAGCAGGTGGCGCGGCACCCGCTGGCGCTGGCGGCGCGCCACGATGAACGCCAGCTCACCTATGGCGAGCTCAACGAGCAGGCCAACCGCCTGGCCCATTGGCTGATCGGCGAGGGCGTGGCGGCAGGCGATCCGGTGGCGATCCTGCTGCCGCGCTCGTTGCCCTTGCTGGTGGCGCAGCTGGCCGTGCTCAAGTGCGCGGCCATCTATGTGCCGCTGGACATCAACGCCCCGGCCGAACGCCAGGCGTTCATGGTCCAGGACTGCCAGGCCGTGGCGCTGCTGACCCTCGGCAGCCTGGCGGCGGAATGCGAGGCGCGGCGCATCGACCTGGACTGCCTGGCCCTCGACGAGCAGCCGGCGCACAACCCGAACCTGGCGCAGGACGCCGACGCGGTGGCCTATGTGATGTACACCTCGGGCTCCACCGGCACGCCGAAGGGGGTGCGGGTGACCCACCGCGGCATCACCCGGCTGGTGCTGAACAACGGCTATGCCGACTTCGATGCCAGCGACCGTTTCGCCTTCGTCTCCAATCCGGCGTTCGACGCCGCCACCCTGGATGTCTGGGGCGGCCTGCTCAACGGTGGCCAGGTGCTGGTGATCGATCACCAGACCCTGGTCGAGCCAACGCAGTTCGCCACCGCGTTGCGCCAGGGTGGCGCCAGCGTGATGTTCGTCACCACGGCGCTGTTCAACCAGTATGTGCAGCTGATCCCCGAGGCCCTGGCCGGGCTGCGGGTCCTGCTGTGCGGCGGCGAGCGCGGCGAGCCCGCCAGCTTCCGGGCGTTGCTGGCGCGGGCGCCGAACCTGCGCCTGGTGCACTGCTACGGGCCCACCGAGACCACCACCTTTGCCACCGCCTGCACCGTGCGGGCCGTGGCCGACGGCGCCGAGCATGTGCCGATCGGCGGCCCGATCGGCAACACCACGGCCTATGTCCTCGATGCGCACGGGCGCCTGCTGCCCGAAGGCGTGACCGGCGAGCTGTACATTGGCGGCGATGGCGTCGCCCTGGGCTACCTGAATCGCCCGCAACTGACCGCCGAGCGTTTCCTCGACGACCCGTTCGGTGCTGGGCCCGGCGCGAGGTTGTACCGCACCGGCGACCTGGCCCGCTGGCGTGATGACGGCCAGCTGGAGTGTCTGGGGCGCACCGACGACCAGGTGAAGATCCGTGGTTTCCGTATCGAGCTGGGCGAGATCGAGCAGCACCTGACCCAGTGCCCGGGCGTGGACGAGGTCGTGGTCATGGCCCTGCGCCTGGAGCAGGGACCGCTGCGCCTGGTGGCCTGGTACACCCGTACCGACGCGACCCTCGACGGCGTGGCGTTGCGCGGTTTCCTGCGCGAACGGCTGCCGGAGTACATGTTGCCGACGGCGTTCGTCGCGCTCGAGGCGTTGCCGTTGACCAACAATGGCAAGGTCGACCGCCGGGCGCTGCCGCTGCCGGGCGCGCAGGACCTGGCCGTGGCGGTGTTCGAGGCCGCTGCAACACCGGTGGAACAGGCATTGGCCGCGCTGTGGGCGCAGGTGCTGGAGGTCGAGCGGGTGGGGCGGCATGACAGCTTCTTCGAACTGGGCGGGCATTCGCTGTCGGCGATCCGCCTGGTAGGCGAGATGCGCCAGGCCGGTCTGCACACGACCCTGGCGGAGCTGTTCCAGCACCCGACCATCGCCACCCTGGCAGCGCGCCTGGGCGAGGGTGCGGACGAGGACGAAGGCCTGGTCACGGTGCGCGCCGCAGGCAGCCAGCCTGCCTTGTTCCTGATCCACGAGTTCAGTGGCCTGGACCTGTACTTCCCGGTCCTGGGGCGGCATATCGAAGGTGATTTCCCCGTCTACGGCCTGGCTGGCGTCGCCCCTGGGGAGGCGCAGCTGAATACCATGGAGTGCCTGGCGGCACGCCTGGTACGGCGGATCCGCGCCGTGCAGCCGCACGGGCCGTATCGGCTGGCGGGCTGGTCTTTCGGCGGCGTGCTGGCCTACGAGGTGGCCGCGCAGTTGCTGGGCGCGGACGAGCCGGTGGCCTTCGTCGGTCTGATCGACACCTACGTGCCGCGCCTGAGCGACCAGGGCAAGGCGCGCTGGCAAGGGCCGCACCTGCTGCAAGGGCAGCTGTTGCTGCATTGCCGGGTGCATTGGCAGGCCCAGGGCGAGGCGGGGGCGGCGCAGTTGGCCGAGATCGAGGCATTGCAGCCCGGGGCGCTGGCGTTCGAAGCACTGCTCGCCCACTGCCGTGATCGCCAGCTCCTGGTGCCCGGCCTGGTCCAGGCCAGCGACGGGCAATTGCGCCACTTCTTCGAGCGTCACCTGGCCCATGGGCATGCCCTGGCCCACTACCGGCTGGCAGCGTTGCCGGTGCCGCTGCATCTGTTCGTGGCCGAGCAGCGCAGCGCCGGCATCGTCACCGACAGCCCGACCCTGGGCTGGGCCGAGGCCTTGCCGGGGCAGGCGTTGCATTGCCTGAGCGTGCCGGGCGATCACCAGAGCATGGTGCAGGACCCGCAGGCGGCGGTGTTGGGCCAGGCCATTGCGCAGGCGTTGCAGGCCGCACCCGGTGGCGTTCGGCCGACACACCAGCCGCTGCTGGCGATCCAGAGCGGCACGCCGTCCCATGTCCCGGTGTTCTGCGTACCGGGGGCCGGCGACAGCGTGACCAGCTTTATCGGCCTGGCCGAGGCGCTGGGGCCGGATTGGCCGGTGCATGGCCTGCAGGCCCGGGGCCTGGCCGCGGGCGAGGTACCGCACAGCACAGTGGAGGCCGCCGCCGACTGCCATGTCCGGGCCATCGAGGCGCTGTACCCCGAAGGCCCGTTGAACCTGGTCGGGCATTCGTTCGGTGGCTGGGTGGCCCACGCCATGGCGGCACGTTTGCAGGCCAAAGGGCGCGAAGTGCGCTCCCTGACCCTGGTCGACAGCGAGGCGCCGGGCGCGGGGGGCAGTTGCGGCAAGCCGTACACCTTTACCCAGGCTCTGCAGCGGCTGATCGAGTCGTTGCAACTGTCCACCGGCAAGTCGTTGGGCATCGAACCTGCGGCCTTCGCCGAAGCCGACGATCAGGAGCAACTGCGCCAGTTGCACGCGGCCATGGTGCGGGTCGGTCTGATGCCGTCGCGCTCTTCGGCGCAGGCGCTCGAGGGCGTGGTGCGGACCTTCGCCACGGCCCTGCGCACGGTGTACCGTCCCGAGGGCGGGTTCAACGGCCTGGCGCGGCTGGTGCTGGTGGCTGATCCGAGCCTGGACGTCGCCGGCAACCAGCGCGAGCAGCAGGCCATGGAGGAGGGCTGGCGCGATTGGCTGCCGCAACTGGAGGTGTGGCAGGGGCCGGGTAACCATTTCAGCATCCTCAAGGTGCCGGATGTGTTCAGCCTGGCGGCGTGGTGGCATGACGGGCAGGCCCTGCATCACGGCAGGGTGAAGCAGTAACACCGTCGTGGGCGCGGGGCATGCCCGCGCCCACGGGACCTCATCGGATTCTGGAAGAACGGTTTTATGGAAAAGACGAAGTTTCGCAAGATCACCCTTGGGGTCGCCGCGGCCCTGGTCGCCGGCATCGTGCTGTACGCGGTGCAGGCCCCGGCCAAGCCGCCGCAGTACATCACCGCCACGGTCGAGCGTGGCGACATCGAGAACGCGGTGCTGGCCACCGGCACCCTGGAGGGCATCCGCCAGGTAGACGTTGGCGCCCAGGTTTCCGGGCAGCTCAAGTCGCTGAAGGTCAAGCTCGGTGACAAGGTCAGCGAGGGCCAGTGGCTGGCCGAGATCGACCCGCTGGTGCCGCAGAACACCCTGCGCCAGGCCGAGGTCGACGAGGAGAAGCTGCAGGCCGAGCGGCGCTCGGTGCAGGCCAAGCTCAAGCAGGCCAAGCGGGTCTACGAGCGGTACGAGGTGCTGCAGGACGACGAGTCGATCTCGCGCCAGGATTTCGAGAGTGCCGAGTCCGAGTTCGAGGTGCAGCAGGCCAACCTGCGCTCGCTGGACGCGCAGATCAAGAGCGCCCGGGTGCAGATCGACACCGCCAGGGTCAACCTCGGCTACACCCGCATCGTCGCGCCGATCAACGGCCATGTGGTGGGCATCGTCACCCAGGAAGGCCAGACGGTGATCTCCAACCAGTTGGCGACCGGTGATCCTCAAGCTGGCCGATCTCGACACCATGACCATCAAGGCCCAGGTGTCAGAGGCCGACGTGATCCACATCAGCCCCGGCCAGCAGGTGTACTTCACCATCCTCGGCGATGACCAGCGCTATTACGCCAAGCTGCGCGGCACGGAGCCTGCGCCGCAGAACTACCTGGAAAGCAGCGACAAGAACAGCGGCGCGGCCAAGCAGGCCAGCGCGGTGTTCTACAACGCACTGTTCGAGGTACCCAACCCCGAGCACCGCCTGCGCATCTCGATGACCGCCCAGGTGCGCATCGTCCTCGACACCGCCCAGGGCGTGCTCACCGTGCCGGTGGCGGCGCTGGGGCCGCGCGACGCCGACGGCAGTTTCCCGGTACGGGTGATCGACGGCAAGGGCTTCGCCCAGGTGCGCAAGGTCCAGGCGGGGATCAACAACAACGTCAAGGTGCAGGTCAAGGGTGGCCTGGCCGAAGGCGATCGGGTGGTGATCGGCGAGCCGGTGTCGGGCGAGGCGGGGGCGTGAGCATGAACATGACCGTCGAGCTTTCACCGCACCTGGCGCGGCCTGCTGACCAGAAGCAGCCGTTGCTGCGCCTGCAGGGGGTCAGCCGCAGCTTTATGGCCGGCGACCGTGAGTTCCTGGCGCTCAAGGGTATCGACCTGCAGATCCATGCCGGTGAGCTGGTGGCGATCATCGGCGCCTCGGGCTCGGGCAAGTCGACCCTGATGAATATCCTCGGCTGCCTGGACCATGCCAGCGCCGGCAGCTACCAGGTCAGCGGCCAGGAAACCCGCGACCTGGACGACGACGCCCTGGCTGCGCTGCGCCGCGACCATTTCGGCTTCATCTTCCAGCGCTACCACCTGTTGCCGCACCTGGATGCCCTGCGCAATGTGGAAATTCCGGCGGTGTATGCCGGCGTGCCCCAGGCCGGACGCCATGCCCGTGCCCGTGAACTGCTGGGCCGTTTGGGCCTGGGCACCCATCTGGCCCACCGCCCGAGCCAGCTGTCTGGCGGCCAGCAGCAGCGGGTGAGCATCTGCCGGGCGCTGATGAACGGCGGCGAGGTGATCCTTGCCGACGAACCCACCGGCGCCCTCGACACCGCCAGCGGCAAGGAGGTGATGAACATCCTGCTGGAGTTGCACGCTGCCGGGCACACGGTAATCCTGGTGACCCACGACCCCAAGGTCGCCGCCCATGCTGAGCGGATCATCGAGGTCAGTGACGGGCAGATCGTCAGCGACCGCCGCACCCGACCCGAGACACCGGCGCCAGCCGCCGAGGCCACGCCGGCTGTCGAGCAGGCGCCGCGGCGGCTGGTGGCCAGCCTGGGCCTGTTCCGCGAGGCCTTCAAGATGGCCTGGATCGCCCTGGTCTCGCACCGCATGCGCACCTTGCTGACCATGCTCGGGATCATCATCGGCATCACCTCGGTGGTGTCGATCTCGGCCATCGGCGAGGGCGCCAAGGGTTACGTGCTCAAGGACATCCAGGCGATCGGCAGCAACACCATCGACATCTATTCGGGCACCAGTTTCGGCGACAGCCGGGCCAAGGCCATCGAGACCTTGATGCCGGCGGATGTGACGGCGCTCAACGCGCTCTACTACGTCGACAGCGCCACTCCGGTGATCGGCCAGAGCTCGCTGGTGCGCTACCGCAACATCGATGCCGACGTGCAGCTCAACGGCGTCAGCGAGCAGTACTTCCAGGTGCGCAACATTCCGCTGGCCTCGGGGATCGTGTTCAGCGCCGACGACGCCCGGCGCCAGGCGCAGGTGGTGGTGATCGACCACAACACGCGCAAGCGCCTGTTCGGCGACGGGGTCAACCCGCTGGGGCAGGTGATCCTGGTCGGCAAGCTGCCGTGCACGGTGATCGGCGTGACCGCCGAGAACAAGAACCTGTTCGTCGCCGGCAACACGCTGAACGTGTGGATGCCCTACGAGACCGCCGCTGGGCGGGTGCTCGGCCAGCGCCACCTGGACAGCATCAGCGTGCGGATCAAGGATGGCATGCCGAGCAAGCGGGTCGAGGAGGAGGTCAACAAGCTGATGCTGCAGCGGCATGGGACCAAGGACTTCTTCACCAACAACCTCGACAGCATCATGCAGACCGTGCAGAAGACCAGCCGCTCGCTGACCCTGCTGTTGTCGCTGATCGCGGTGATTTCGCTGGTGGTGGGGGGGATCGGGGTGATGAACATCATGCTGGTGTCGGTCACCGAGCGGACCCGGGAGATTGGCATTCGCATGGCGGTGGGGGCGCGGCAGTCCGATATCCGGCAGCAGTTTCTGGTGGAGGCGGTGATGGTCTGTCTGATCGGTGGGGTGATCGGGATCGGGTTGTCCTATGGGATCGGGTATCTGTTTGCCTTGTTTGTCAAGCAGTGGGAGATGGTGTTTTCGTTGGGGTCGGTTGTTACGGCGTTTATTTGTTCTACGTTGATTGGGATTGTGTTTGGGTTTGTGCCGGCTCGGAATGCGGCGCGGTTGGATCCTATTGAGGCGCTGGCTCGGGATTAAAATATGATGGGTTGGGTTGGGTTGGTGTCGGAAGTTGTATGCGTATTCATTTGCGATGTCGACGCCTATTCACCTTTCCGCCCTTACGGCGGGTAACTTTTTGAAGGATCAAAAAGTCACCAAAAAATCCTCGCTCCATTCATCCGGCCCTACGCTTCGCTCCGG
Organism: Pseudomonas sp. TE31087; assembly: GCF_057284075.1. Lineage (NCBI taxonomy): Bacteria > Pseudomonadati > Pseudomonadota > Gammaproteobacteria > Pseudomonadales > Pseudomonadaceae > Pseudomonas > Pseudomonas sp. TE31087. The sequence goes on along the minus strand of NZ_JBXVNN010000001.1, from coordinate 1,790,295 downwards.
GTCCCCTCACTCCGGCCTTGCTCCCGGGAGGACCGCGCTGCAGGGCCCATCCTGGGCCCCAGCGCTTGACGGGCATCCATGCCCGTCACCTCCCTCCGCAAGTCCTGCGTTCGGCCTCCTGAAGTCGCGAAGTTACGGGCGGCGCCTGGACTCGCGCAGCTGTCGCTAGTTGAAAGTTTAGTTAATCTCTCGATCGTATCGCGGGGCAAGCCCGCTCCCACGCTGTAGGAGCGGGCTTGCCCCGCGAAAGGGCCGGAACAACCGATGCATAACTAATGCTCAAACAACTAACTTCGCATTTCGTGCTCGTGCTCGTGCTCTTGCTCTTGCTTCTAAGCGCGCGGTAGTTCAGGCGCCGCCAATTGCGACTTCAGGAGGCCGAGCGGAGTTCTTGCGGAGGGAGGTGACGGCCATGGATGGCCGTCAAGCGCTGCGCCCCAGGATGGGGCGTTCAGCGCGGTCCTCCCGGGAGCAAGAACGGAGCGAGGGAACCCCGGAGCGCAGCGCAGGGGCCGTATGAATGGAGCCAGCGGTTTTTGCCTACTTTTGCCCAAGAGCAAAAGTAGGTCGCCGTAAAGGCGAAAAGGTGACTAGATGTCGACAAATTTAAAGAATATGAATACAAAATTCAAAACAATCACATCCAATCCCGATCCCAAACAAAAAAATTTCTTTAGCCCCCTAATCAAAGCTTTGACATTAACTGCCTAAGCAGTAATATTTTTACACAATTCTCCGAGCAGACCCCGATGTCCCACTTCACCCCGGAAACCTTCCAGACCTGCGCCATAGGCATGCTGCTCGGCCGCGCCGCACTCCTCAAGGACCGCATCCTCGACTGGCACCTGGAAGCCGACGGCGTCACCGCCGCCCAGTTCAAGGTGCTGATCATCGTCACCCAGTACCAGGTCGACACCCCGGCCGAACTGTGCCGCTACCTGGGCCTGGACAGCGGCTCGATGACCCGCATGCTCGACCGCCTCGAGCAGAAGGGCCTGATCCTGCGCAACCGTTGCCCCGACGACCGCCGCCAGGTGCGCCTGGCCCTGACCGCCGATGGCCAGCGCCTGGCCGACCGCCTCCCGCAGGTCGGCGCGGCGGCGATGAACGAACTGGTCGGCGTGCTGCAGCCCGAGGAACTCAAGACCCTCGAGCAACTGCTCGCCAAGGTCCTGATCAACGCCGGCGACCCTCTGACGATCCGCCGCTTCGGCGATCGTTGATCCCTGTCACGCATCTTCCAAGGTATTGTCATGGCCACTCCCGCTGACACCTCCATCCCGGCCCCCGCGCCTGACAACACACGCAAGCGCAAGGTCTGGCTGCTCGCCCTGTTGCTGATACTGGTCCTTGCCGGTGCAGGCACCTGGGCCTGGTACAGCCTGGTCGGGCGCTGGTACGAAAGCACCGACGACGCCTACGTCAACGGCAATGTCGTGGAGATCACCCCGCTGGTGACCGGCACCGTCACCAGTATCGGCGCCGATGACGGCGACCTGGTCCATGCCGGCCAGGTACTGCTGCAATTCGACCCGGCCGACAGCGAGGTCGCCCTGCAGTCGGCCGAGGCCAAGCTGGCGCGTACCGTGCGCCAGGTGCGCGGGCTGTACAGCAATGTCGACTCGCTCAAGGCGCAACTGCAGACCCGCCAGGCCGAGTTGCAGAAGGCCCAGCAGGACTACAACCGACGCAAGGTGCTGGCCGACAGCGGCGCCATTGCCGCCGAGGAAGTCGCCCACTCCCGCGATGACCTGACCGTGGCCCAGGCCGCCGTCAACAGCGCTCGCCAACAGCTCAACACCAGCACCGCGCTGGTCGACGACACCGTGGTGTCCTCGCATCCGGAAGTGATGGCCGCCGCAGCAGACCTGCGCCAGGCCTACCTCGACCATGCCCGCACCACGCTGGTGGCGCCGGTGACCGGCTATGTCGCCAAACGCACCGTGCAACTGGGCCAGCGCCTGCAACCGGGCACGACAACCATGGCGGTGATCCCGCTGGACGAGGTGTGGATCGACGCCAACTTCAAGGAAACCCAGCTGCGCGACATGCGCATTGGCCAGCCGGTCGAGATCACCGCCGACCTGTACGGCAGCGAAGTCAGGTACACCGGCACCGTCGACAGCCTCGGCGCGGGCACCGGCAGCGCCTTTGCCCTGTTGCCGGCACAGAACGCCACTGGCAACTGGATCAAGATTGTCCAGCGCGTACCGGTGCGCATCCACCTTGATCCCGAGCAACTGAAGAAGCACCCGCTGCGCATCGGCCTGTCCACCGTCACCGAGGTCGACCTGCACGACCAGAGCGGCCCGGCCCTGGCCCAGCAGCCACCGCAGCAGGCCAGCTACACCACCCAGGTGTATGACCGTCAGCTGGTCGAGGCCGACGACCTGATCGCCCGGCTGATCCACGAGAACAGCGCCACCGGCAAGACGGCTCAGCGATGAGCCAGCAGGCCCCCGCGCAGTTCACCCCGCCGAGCCTGTTGCTGACTACCATCGGCCTGTCGCTGGCGACCTTCATGCAGGTGCTCGACACCACCATCGCCAACGTGGCGTTGCCGACCATTTCCGGCAACCTCGGCGTGAGTTCGGAGCAGGGCACCTGGGTGATCACCTCGTTCGCGGTGAGCAACGCCATTGCCTTGCCGTTGACCGGCTGGCTCAGCCGACGCTTCGGCGAGGTGAAGCTGTTCATCTGGGCCACGCTGCTGTTCGTGCTGGCCTCGTTCCTGTGCGGCGTCGCCCAGTCGATGCCCGAGCTGGTGTTGTTCCGCGTGATCCAGGGCGTGGTGGCCGGCCCGCTGTACCCGATGACCCAGACCCTGCTGATCGCCGTGTACCCGCCGGCGAAAAGGGGGATGGCCCTGGCGCTGCTGGCGATGGTCACGGTGGTCGCGCCGATTGCCGGGCCGATCCTTGGTGGCTGGATCACTGACAGCTACAGCTGGCCGTGGATCTTCTTCATCAACGTGCCGATCGGCCTGTTCGCCGCCGCCGTGGTGCGCCAGCAGATGCGTGCGCGACCGGTAGTCACCAGTCGCCAGCCGATGGACTATATCGGCCTGCTAACCCTGATCATCGGTGTCGGCGCGTTGCAGGTGGTGTTGGACAAAGGCAACGACCTGGACTGGTTCGAGTCGTCGTTCATCGTGATTGGCACGCTGATCTCGGTGGTGTTCCTGGCGGTGTTCGTCATCTGGGAGCTGACCGATCGCCATCCGGTGGTCAACCTGCGTTTGTTCGTGCACCGCAACTTCCGCATCGGCACCCTGGTGCTGGTGGGCGGCTACGCGGGGTTCTTCGGCATCAACCTGATCCTGCCGCAATGGCTGCAGACCCAGATGGGCTACACCGCCACCTGGGCAGGCCTTGCGGTGGCGCCGATCGGCCTGCTGCCGGTGCTCATGTCGCCCTTCATCGGCCAGTACGCCCATCGCTTCGACCTGCGCTTGCTGGCCGGCATCGCCTTCCTGGCGATCGGTACCAGTTGCTACATGCGTGCCGGCTTCACCAACGAGGTGGACTTCCTGCACATCGCCCTGGTGCAGTTGTTCATGGGCATCGGCGTGGCGCTGTTCTTCATGCCGACCCTGGGCATCCTGCTGTCGGACCTGCCGCCGCACCAGATCGCCGACGGTTCCGGGCTGGCCACCTTCCTGCGCACCCTGGGCGGCAGCTTTGCCGCGTCGCTGACCACCTGGATCTGGATTCGCCGGGCCGACCAGCACCACGCCTACCTGAGCGAGCACATCAGCAGCTTCGATCCGGCCACCCGGCAGACCTTGGAGCAGCTGGGCGGGGCCACTCCGCAGAGTTACGCGAAGCTGGAACAGATCCTCAACAGCCAGGCCTACATGATGTCGACGGTGGACTATTTCACCTTGCTTACCTGGGTGTTCGCCGGGTTGATCCTGCTGGTATGGCTGGCCAAGCCACCGTTCACTGCCAAGGCCGGTCCGGCTTCCGCGGGGCATTGAACCAATGATCCTGTCCATGCAGCACCTGCCCCGTTTTCAAATGATGGCATTTCCCCTAATCTTGTAGGCCTTTACCTGGCTACTTGGCAGACTCATGGACAAGGTCATCGTCATCACCGGCGCCAGCCGGGGCATCGGCGCCGCCACCGCATTGCTGGCGGCGCAACAGGGTTACCGCATCTGCATCAACTACCACGCTGACGACCAGGCCGCCGAGGCGATGCTGGCGCAGGTCCGTGCGCTGGGCGCCGAGGCCATTGCTGTGCGCGCCGACGCCAGCGTCGAGGACGAAGTGGTGCGGCTGTTCCGCTGCGTCGACCAGGAGCTCGGGCCGGTTACCGCGCTGGTCAACAATGCCGGCACCATCGGCCAGCAGAGTCGCGTCGAGGACATGTCCGAGTTCCGCCTGCTCAAGGTGATGAAGACCAATGTGGTCGGCCCGATCCTCTGCGCCAAGCACGCCTTGCTGCGCATGGCCCGCCGCCATGGCGGCCAGGGCGGGGCGATTGTCAACGTGTCGTCGATGGCCGCGCGGCTGGGCTCGCCCAACGAGTACGTCGACTATGCCGCTTCCAAGGGTGCCCTGGACACCTTCACGGTGGGCCTGGCCAGGGAAGTAGCCGGCGAGGGCGTGCGGGTCAATGGCGTGCGGCCGGGCTACATCCATACCGGCTTTCATGCCCTGAGTGGCGATCCGGACCGCGTCAGCAAGCTCGAGCCGGGCTTGCCGATGGGGCGCGGTGGCCAGCCCGAGGAAGTGGCCGAGGCGATCCTGTGGTTGCTGTCGGAAAAGGCGTCCTACGCGACCGGCACCTTCATCGACCTGAGTGGCGGACGTTAGGCTCTGTACGAAATGTATCTGCACTCGCCCATACTGCGTTGAAACGGGGCTCGGAATGCTCATGTACTCCAGTACACTGCGCTTCCTCCCCCCGTTTCGCCTTGTCTGGCCTTCGCGCAGACACATTTCGTACAGACCCTAGGCTCGTCAGTCGCGCAGCAACAGATCGACCTGATCCACCAGCTTTTCGAGGTCGAAGGGCTTGGTCAGTACACGCATGCCTTGCGGCAGGGGCCCATCCTCAAGCACCGCGTTGGCATCGTAGCCGGTGATGAACAGCACCGGGATCGAAGGCAGTCGCCCGCGCATGGCCTGGGCGACCTGGCGGCCGTTCATGCCGCCGGGCAGGCCGATGTCGGTGATCAGCAGGTCGAACCCCAGGTCTGCCTCGAGTGCCGCAGGTCCGGTGGCGTAGCCATCGACCTGGTGGCCCAGCTCCTCGAGCACTTCAGCGATCACCAGGCGCAACGCGGCCTGGTCTTCGACCAGCAGTACCCGCTTTCCGGGCCCGCGAGCGGACAGCAGTGACGCAGCTTTTGCAGGCGCAGGCTGGGCAACGGTCTCATGCCTGGGCAGGTAGAGGTGGATGCAGGTCCCTTCGCCCGGCTGGGAGCAGATCTGCAGTTGCCCACCTGACTGACGGACGAAGCCATAGACCATGGAAAGGCCCAGTCCGGTGCTTTGCCCCATGGGCTTGGTGGTGAAGAAGGGTTCGATCGCGCGATCGATCACCTCCGCTGGCATGCCGCGTCCGGTGTCGCTGACGCTCAAGCGCAGGTAGGGCCCGGAAGGCAGGTCCAGTGACTGGGCTGTATCCTGCGTCACCTCCAGCGCGCTGCAGCGGATGTCGATGCGACCGCCGGCAGGCATGGCGTCGCGGGCATTGATGCACAGGTTGAGCAGGGCGCTTTCCAGTTGCGGTGGATCGATGAACACCGTGCCGTTTTCCTGCTCGAAATCGCTGCGCACCTCGATGGCCGGGCCGACGCTGCGGCTGATCAGGTCTTCCATGCCCCCTACCAGCGTGCTCAGGCGGGTGGCCTGGGGCAGCAGGGTCTGGCGGCGGGAGAACGCCAGCAGGCGTTGCACCAGCGTGGCGGCCCGTTGCGCGGATTCACAGGCGCTGTTCAACAATGGCGTGATTTCGGCGTAACGGGCCTTCTGCAGCCGCTGACGTATCAACTCCTGGGCGCCGAGCATGCCGCCAAGCAGATTGTTGAAGTCATGGGCGATGCCGCCGGTGAGCTGGCCTACGGCCTCCATCTTCTGGACCTGGCGCAGGGCCTCCTCGGCCTCGAGCAGCCGCTTCTGCTCGCAGACCTGGCGGGTGATGTCGTAGACGAACAGATAGGCACCGACAATCCCGCCGGTGTGGTCACGCAAGGGGGTGAAGCGCAGTTCGAAATGCCGCCTGTCATTGCCGCGACCGTATTCGATCACTTCGGTATAGCTTTCACCGGACAATGCCCTGCGCCATAGCGCCACCGATCGTTCGCATTCCTCGGGGAATCCCTCCAGGCGTTCGAGCAGGCTGTCGCCCGCCTTGATCCTGCGTCCGAACAGGTACTCGAAATCCTTGACTGCACGGGCATTGATCGCGAGCAAGCGCAACGCGGTGTCCACCACCTGCACCCGGGCGACACTGTGTTCGACCAGCTCGGCAAACAGGCTGCGTTCGGCCAGGGCTGCGGTGACCCGTTGCTCGAGCTGGTCGTTGAGTTGTTGCAAGGCGGTTTCTGCGCGGCGTCGTTCGGTGACATCCTTGAACAGCACCGCCACCTGGTGTTTCCCGGCGGGCTCGATCCGGAAGGTGGTGACCGACAGCACCCGGCCAGTGGCAATCAATTCCTGCTCGAACTGCAGAGGCTCACCGGTGCGTAGCACCTGGCCATAGCGGGCCACCCAGTCGTCGGCCTCGTCCGGCACCATCTCGCGCAGCTTCTGCCCCACCACGTTGGGAATCCCCGCATGGCGGGCATAGGCGGCGTTGGCGAGGATATGGATGTAGTCGCTCAGCGGGCCGTGCGGGCCGTCGAAGAATTCGATGACGCAGAACCCTTCGTCCATCGTGTCGAAGAGAAAGCGGAACAGGTCGGGATCATGCCGTGGTGGATTGGCCAGTTCGGCCTCCAGCAAGGCGTTGCGCTGGCGTAGGCGTTCAACTTCCAGGCGCAGGGACTGCAGTTCGCGCGAGGGCATGCGGGCATCCGTCGATGTGAGGTCAGATACGCTAATCGCCAGTCGGTGTGCCTGTCCAGTCGCGCGGTTCAAGGCCTTGCGCGGGGCTTGCTTCGCGCGGCGTTCAGCAGTTCATGCACGCTGCTGGTCAGCAGTGTCAGTTCGAAGGGTTTGTGCAACAGGGTCATGGGCGGCGAGCCCTTGATCCGGTGGGTATCGATGGCACCATCGTAGCCGGTGATGAACAGGGTGGGCAGATGCTCGTCGATAGCCCAGCAGGCATTGGCGACCTGGTATCCGTCGATATCCCCCGGCAGCCCGATATCCACCACCAGCAAGTCTGGGCGAGCGCCTTCGTCCAAGGCGCACAGGGTCGTGCGGCCATTCTCGAAGTCCTGAACCTGCAAACCCTGTTCCTCGAGGATTTCCCGTATCACCAGACGCAGTGTCGCTTGATCTTCTACCAGCAGGATGAGCGGTTGCCTGGGCCTTGCTTGCGTGATCGCCTGCGGCATATCGTCTGCTTGCGCTGCACTGCCTGCATGAGCACGTTGTAAATACATGTGGATGCAGGTGCCGCGCTCTGGTGAGCTGTCGATGCTCAGTTGGCCGGCTGACTGGCGCACGAAGCCATAAGCCATGGACAGGCCCAGCCCGGTGCCTTGCCCCAGGGGCTTGGTGGTGAAAAAAGGTTCGGCGGCACGCTCGCTGATCTGCTGGGTCATGCCACAGCCGGTATCTTCGACCTGAATGTGCAGATACTGTCCGGTTTTGAGCTGAAGGGCTGCAGCCTGCGCGGCATCCAGCTGGCAGTTGCCGCAGCTGATGCGCAGGGTGCCGCCCTGCGCCATCGCGTCCCGGGCGTTGATGCACAGGTTGAGCAGTGTGCTTTCCAGCTGCGATGGATCGACGCAGACCAGCCATTGGCCGGCGCGGGTGGCATCGACGAACGTTATATGGGTGTCAAGGGAACTGTGGATCAGTTCGCGCATGCCGGCGACCAGGTGGTGCACATCCAGCGGCTGTGGCGTCAGCGCCTGCTGGCGGGCGAAAGCCAGCAGGCGCTGGACCAGAGAAGCCGCGCGCGAGGTGTTCTGCCGGGCAATGTCGAGCAGATGCCTGCTGTCCTGCTGACGCCCCTGCGTCAGGCGCTTTTCGGCCAGCTCCAGCGCGCCGAGAATACTGCCGAGCAGGTTGTTGAAGTCATGGGCGATGCCGCCGGTCAATTGGCCGATGGCTTCCATCTTCTGCGACTGGCGCAAGGCTTCCTCGGCCTGCCTCAAGCGCTCCTGTTCCTGCACGCGGGCGGTGATGTCGTAGGCGAACAGATAGCCGCCACGGATTTGGCCTTTGCCGTCGCGCAGTGGGTTGTAGCGCATTTCATAATGGCGGGGATGGTCAGGCGTGCCCAGGCTGACCATCTCGACGAAAGACTCCCCGGTGATAAGTCGGGGCCAGATCGGTTGGAGCTTCTCCATGATCTGTGGCAGACCTGCCAGGATGTCATGGACATGGTCGCCAACCTTGGGCGAAATGCCATGCAAGCGCTCGAAGGTTTCGCGCGCCGTGCGGTTGATCGCCACCAGGCGTAAGTTGCAGTCTGCGGCGAACACATTGGCCAGGCTGTGGTCCACCAGCTCGCCGAGCAACCTGTTGTTGGTTTCGGCCTTGTCCATGCGCTCTTCCGTTTGCTCGTGCAGCAGCTGGCGCGCCTGTTCGCTGGCCGGGACACCGGTAAACAGTACGGCCACTCGTCTGTCATTGGCTGGGCCCAAGCGATAGGCGGTGACGTTGAGCAAACGGTCGGTGGCGTTCAGGCGCTGTTCGAAGCGTACCGGCTGGCCGCTGCGCAGCACCTCGGCAAAGCGCGGCACCCAGGCATCGGCTTCGTCCGGGATCAGCTCGCGTACGGTCTGCCCCATCCGCTTGTCATGGCCTGTATGGCGCAGGCAGGCGTCGTTGCTGAGGATGTAGCGGTAGTCGCTCAATGGCCCTTGGGGGCCATCAAGCAGTTCCAGGACACAGAAACCTTCGGCCATGCAGGAGCGTAACAACTCGAAACAAACCAACTCCAGATCATGCCTGGCTACCCGCGCTTCGAGGGTCTCGATACGGGCCTGCAACTGCTCGGAAGATGGCGACGGGGCTGGCATAGGCTGGATCCATCCGGTGGACCGTAACACTATAGTTGTGGTCCATGCTCCCAGCCATCAAGCCATCAAAACGACCGCACGATCCGCCCCAGGGTCTCCATGGCCTGCTCGGCGGCATCGCCCCAGGGGCTGCCGTAGTTCAGGCGGATGCAGTTGCCGAAGCGCCGGGTCGGCGAGAAGATCGGCCCCGGCGCGATGCTGATGCCCTGGGCCAAAGCCATGTGGAACAGCTTCAGGGCGTCCATCTGCTCGGGCAGCTCCAGCCACAGGAAGTAGCCCCCGGAGGGTTGGCTGACCCGGGTCTGCGCCGGGAAGTGGCGGGCGATGGCGGCCAGCATGTTGGCCTGTTGGCCCTCGAGGGCGTAGCGCAGCTTGCGCAGGTGGCGATCGTAGCCGCCATGTTGCAGGTAGTCGGCAATCGCCGCCTGGGCCGGCATCGAGGCACACAGCGAGGTCATCAGCTTGAGTCGCTCGATCTTCTGCGCGAAGCGTCCGGCCGCCACCCAGCCGATCCGGTAGCCGGGGGCCAGGCTTTTGGCGAACGAGCCGCAGTGCATCACCAGGCCTTCTGTGTCGAAGGCCTTGGCCGGTTTCGGTGCCTGCTGCGAGTAGTACAGCTCGGCGTAGACGTCGTCCTCGATCAGTGGCACCTGGTGGCGCCGCAGCAGCTCGACCAGTTCCTGCTTCTTGGTCTCCGGCATGCTGGCACCCACGGGGTTCTGGAAGTTGGTCATGCACCACACGGCTTTGACCGGGTGTTTCTCCAGGGTCTGGGCCAGCACGCCGAGGTCCATGCCCTCGCGCGGGTGCACCGGGATCTCCACTGCCTTGAGCTTGAGGCGCTCGAGCACCTGCAGGCAGGCGTAGAAGGCCGGTGCCTCGATGGCCACCAGGTCGCCGGGCTGGGTGACGGCCTGCAGGCACAGGTTCAGCGCTTCCAGGGCGCCGTTGGTGATCAGCAGTTCCTCCATCGGCAGCATCAACCCGGCGACCATGTAGCGCAGGGCGATCTGCCGGCGCAGTTGCGGGTTGCCCGGCGACAGGTCGGTGACCACCATGCGCGGGTCCATGGCCCGGCTGGCACTGGCCAGCGAACGTGACAGGCGCTGCAGGGGGAACAGGGTCGGGCTGGGGAAGGCCGAACCGAACGGCACGGTGTGCGGATCCTTGATCGAGTCGAGGATCGAGAACACCAGGCCGCTGACATCGACATCGGTGGACTCGCTGGCCGGCGCCTGGGGCTGCGGCTCGCTGAACGGGCGCGGCGCATGGGCGTTGACGAAGTAGCCCGAGCGCGGCCGGGCGCGGATGAGGCCGCGCCGCTCCAGCAGGTAATAAGCCTGGAACACCGTGGACGGGCTGACCCCGTGGGTCTGGCTGGCGTAGCGTACCGAAGGCACCCGCTGGCCGGGGCCAAGCACCCCGGAGCGGATCAGTTCGGCAATGTCGTCGGCAAATCGTTCGTAGCGTTTCATTATGGTCTGGGCAGGCAAGGTGGTGGTCAGTGTAGGGGATCAGCGATTCATCGGCGCGACGAAACGGCTGTGCGCGGTGCTACGGATGCCCGGCTGGTCGCTGTCCTGGATCTCGAACGTCAGCTCCTGGGAGCTGCTGCTCGGGCGGTCGGCGAGCATCGCCACCGACACCGGCAGCTCGCTCATCTCGCCGGCGGCGATGGTGAACTCAGTGCGCCCGTGCAGCTCGAAGCCGTCGGCGTCCACCAGGCGCAGGCGATAGTGCTGCGGTTCCTGGGTCTTGTTGATGATCTTGAGCAGGTAGATGTTCTCGATCTGGCCCAGGGCGTTCTCGCGGAACAGGCCACGGTCCTTGATCACGTCCATCGACACCATCGGGCGCATCTGCAGGGCGACCACCAGGGCGCCGATCATCACCGTCAGCGCGGCGGCGTAGCCCAGCAGGCGAGGGCGCAGCCAGTGGGTCTTGCCGCCTTGCAGGTTGTGCTCGGACTTGTAGCCGATCAGGCCGCGGGCGTAGTTCATCTTGTCCATTACCCCGTCGCAGGCGTCGATGCAGGCCGCGCAGCCGATGCAGGCCATCTGCAGACCCTCGCGGATATCGATGCCGGTGGGGCAGACCTGCACGCACAGGGTGCAGTCGATGCAGTCGCCCAGGCCCTGGCTGCGCGGGTCGCTGCCTTTCTTGCGCGGGCCACGGGCTTCGCCGCGGCTGGGGTCGTAGGCCACCGCCAGGGTGTCCTTGTCGAACATCACGCTCTGGAATCGCGCATAGGGGCACATGTGCATGCACACCGCCTCGCGCAGCCAGCCGGCGTTGAGGTAGGTGGCGCCGGTGAAAAACAGGATCCAGAACAGCGCAACGCCGCCCAGCTCGAAGCTGAACAGCTCGGCGGCCAGTGGGCGGATCGGGGTGAAGTAGCCGACGAAGGTCAGGCCGGTGAGCAGACCGATGGCCAGCCACAGGCCGTGCTTGAGGCCGCGCCGGGCGATCTTCTCGACGCCCCAAGGTGCGGCGGCCAGCTTGATGCGCTGGTTGCGGTCGCCTTCGGTGATCTTCTCGCACCACATGAACAGCCAGGTCCAGGTGCTCTGCGGGCAGCTGTAGCCGCACCAGACACGCCCGGCGAACACCGTGATGGCGAACAGGCCGAAGGCGCAAATGATCAGCAGCGCCGACAGCAGGATGAAGTCCTGCGGCCAGAAGGTCGCGCCGAAGATGTGGAACTTGCTTTCGGCCAGGTCCCAGAGCACGGCCTGACGGTCGCCCCATTGCAACCAGGCGGTGCCAAAGAACAGTACGAACAGCAACCCGGCGAAGGCAATCCGCAGGTTGCGGTAGAAGCCGGTGAAGCTGCGGGTGTGGATGCCATCGGCCACCTGGCTTTTGCTCTTGTTGGCGGCGGGGGCAATCTCGATGACTCGGAAGGGGATTCTATCGCTCATGGTTCATCGCTCATCAGGCCTCGATCAGGCCAGGGCACTATGGCCCCCGATCTGTTTTCAGCACAGGCCCAGGTATTGAGAGAAAAACCATATCAGATGATGGGTTGATTTGCTCAGGCCTTGGATTTAGCAGCCTTGAGCAATTGGTTGCAGATGCCTGCGGCTATCCACCGCACCTTCGTCGCAGCGTGCTTGGGGCCGTTGGGCGGGGTGCAAGGCACGAGGTGCTTGTGTCGCGGTCATCTGTAGGAGATCGCACAGGGAAGCACACCCTGTGGAAGCGGGTTTACCCGCGAAGAATCCAAAGAGGTGGATGGCACCGGCTGCGCCGGTGTTCGCGGCGGTCCGATAAACCCACTCCCACAGGGGCGCGAACTGCGCGACAGGCGATCTTCCACAAGGATCGGGGACACCGGAGGCAAGCGATGGACACATTCTGGCAATCGATGCTCGAGGCCTTGCAGACCGAGTTCGCCGATGTCACCGACGAGCGCGAGGTCGCCCGCATCCTGATCCGCCTGCTGATGGCGGCCCTGCTGGGGGCGGTGCTGGGCTTCGAGCGCGAGAGCAAGGGCAAGGCGGCCGGAGTGCGCACGCACATGCTGGTGTCGATGGGGGCGGCGTTGTTCGTGCTGGCGCCGAGCATGGCCGGCGCCGACGAGCAGGCGTTGAGCCGGGTGATCCAGGGTATCGTCGCCGGCATCGGTTTTCTCGGGGCGGGCACGATTCTCAAGGGTAACGGCCAGGACACCAGCCACGTCAAGGGCCTGACCACCGCCGCCGGGCTGTGGATGACTGCCGCCATCGGTACGGCCGCAGGTATGGGGCGCGAGGCCACGGCACTGGTGAGCACCGTGCTGGCGCTGCTGGTACTGGCCAGCATGCCGCTGCTGGTGGACAAGGTCGAGGGCGAGGCGAGGGAAAAGAAAGGCGAGGAAGACGAGGAGGGCAGGAAGCACTGAGGGGAGCCGAAGCTCCCCTCATAAGCGTTGTTGCCTGCTCTTTTCTTATTATTGGAGACGGGCCTGTTGTTGTTTTTGTCGGCGCTTGTCTCTGCATTGCGGGGCCCCCAACCGGGGCCAAGAGCAAACGTATTTTTTTGAGCGCTGACCTGCGTTCATGCAACGTGATCCAACCTTGACTGCCGCTACCTTGGAGGTAGTTTTATTGTTCTGTGTCAGGCTGCGGGGCCGAAACCCCTGGAAAGCACGTCGACTCCAAAAAAATCTGCTTGCTACGCCTCTGCCGTGTTGTTCTTGTTATGTCAGAGCCGTTTACTGTTGTTTTTATTGGGTATCGCGTTTTTTGTTCTTGTTATGCCAAAAGATATAGCAGGTGGCGTGCCAACTTTTTAAAGTCCTTTAAAATCAATGGTTTGATGATTTTTGAGGGAAAGCTGGCACGTGAAATTCTGTCGAATTGTTTCCCTGTTACCCGATTTTTTTCTGCAAAGCGTGTAGGCGGTAACACTCCGCCCACACCTGTGTGACAGGCGTATGACTCAGCGCACGCCACGTGCCCGCGCCACCCGTGAACCAGTGGCGCGCCCCAGCACTTCGCTGATGCGCAGGCCGGCGGCGATCAGCTTGTCCAGGTCGATCCCGGTCTCGATGCCCAGCCCCTGCATCAGGTACACCACGTCCTCGCTGGCCACGTTACCGGTGGCACCCTTGGCGTACGGGCAACCGCCCAGGCCCGCCACCGAGCTGTCGAATACGCTGATGCCTTCCAGCAGGCTGGCGTAGACATTGGCCAGGGCCTGGCCATAGGTATCGTGGAAGTGCCCGGCCAGTTGCTCGCGGGGTACCTGGGCCGCGACCACCTCGAACAGGCGGCGGGTGTCACCGGCGGTGCCGGTGCCGATGGTGTCGCCCAGCGACACCTCATAGCAGCCCATGTCGTGCAGGGCGCGGGCCACCGGCGCGACCTGCTCGGCGCTGATACGTCCCTCGTAGGGGCAGCCGAGCACGCAGGACACATAGCCGCGCACCCGCACACCCTGGCTGCGGGCGGCGTCCATGATCGGCTCGAAGCGCTTGAGGCTGTCACTGATCGAGCAGTTGATGTTGCGCTGCGAGAAGGCTTCCGAGGCCGCCGCGAACACCGCCACTTCCTTCACCCCGGCGGCCAGGGCATCCTCGAAACCGCGCAGGTTGGGTGCCAGGGCCGCATAGGTGACCCCTTTGCGCTGGCAGATACCGGCGAACACCTCGGCGGAGCCGGCCATCTGCGGCACCCACTTGGGCGAGACGAAACTGCCCACTTCGATATAGCCGAGACCGGCGTCGGTGAGGTCGTCCACCAGCCGCACCTTGTCGGCGACGCTGATGGGCTGGGCTTCGTTCTGCAGGCCGTCGCGCGGGCCGACTTCGACCAGGCGGACATTCTTGGGCAATGACATGGCGGGCTTCCTGTGGCGGATCAACGGTGGGGGTGCGACGGGTTCAGGGTGGCGGCCAGGGCCTGCTCGCAGCGCTCCTGGGCGGTGTCCAGCTCCAGGTGCATCTGCTGGATGTCGAGCATCTGCTGTTCGAGCTGGGCACGGCGTTCGGCGATCTTGGCCAGCATGCTGGTGAGCTGCTTCTGGTTGCCGCTGGTGGGGTCGTAGAGTTCGATCAGCTCCCGGCACTCGGCCAGCGAGAAGCCGATGCGCTTGCCCCGCAGGATCAGCTTGAGGGTGACCTTGTCGCGTGCCGAATAGATGCGCTCCAGGCCACGGCGCTCGGGGCTGAGCAGGCCCTGTTCCTCGTAGAAGCGAATGGCGCGGGTGGTGATGTCCAGTTCGCGGGACAAATCGGAGATGCTGTAGGTCTGGCTGCTCATGCTTGGGCTCGGGGGAGGGAATGCGAGTAACCTAATGCCAGGTTGACGTATACGTCAAGCAGGCTGCCAAGGGATTTGGCTCTCTGTAGGAGCGGCCTTGTGCCGCGAAAGGGCCGCTGAGCGGCCCCAGGATTCAGCTTTTAAGCAAAGATCGCCGGGGCCGCTCTGCGGCCCTTTTCGCGGCACAAGGCCGCTCCTACCGGGACTGCGCAAGTTCAGGTATTGACCGACCTGCGATATTCCTTGGGCGTCTGGCCATCGAGCCGCTTGAAGAACCGCGCAAAGTAGGTCGGATCGCTGAACCCCAGGCTGTCGGACAACTGGCCGATGCTCATGCGGGTATACGCCAGGTTGCGCCGCGCCTCGAGCAGCAGGCGCTGGTGGATCACCTGCAACGCCGATTGCCCGGCCAGCGTGCGGCACAGCTGGTTCAACTGCAGGCTGGTGATGCCCAGCCGACCGGCGAATACGTCCACGGCCAAGTGCTCGCGGTAATGCGCCTCGACCAGGCGCAGGTAACGCCCCAGCAGTTGCTGGTCCCGTTCGTCCTGATTGCGCGCCGGCAGGGCGCGCTGCTGGCGGTGAATCCAGACCATCAACGCGGTGACCAGCGCCTGCAGCATGGGCCCTCGCGCCGGTGCGCTGCCCTGGTACTCCTGCTGCAGCGTGTCGATCAGTCCGTGCAGGCGCACACGGTCCTGGCCCAGCGGGTAACAGCGGGGGGCCGCCAGTACGC
Source organism: Pseudomonas sp. TE31087 (assembly GCF_057284075.1). Classification (NCBI taxonomy): domain Bacteria; kingdom Pseudomonadati; phylum Pseudomonadota; class Gammaproteobacteria; order Pseudomonadales; family Pseudomonadaceae; genus Pseudomonas; species Pseudomonas sp. TE31087. The sequence continues at coordinate 1,774,664 of NZ_JBXVNN010000001.1, read as the reverse complement.
TCAAGGGCGCGCCGAGGCGCTGCTCCAGGTCGACCACCAGGGCCGTGCCGAAGGTCAGCACATGCCCCTGGATATCGGCGCTGAAGCGAAAGCCATGCACGGTGAGCGGCGGCACCACCTGGATCGCCGCCTCGCGAATCACCCGGCGCTCGCCCTCGATCTCCACCTGGGCCTCGCCCCGTTGCACATAAAGAAGCTGGAACAGTTCGGCATGCCGGTGCGGCTTGATTTCCCAATGGTGCAGGCGGCTGCGCGCCGGGATCGACTCGCAGTGCAGCAGGTCGGTGTCCGGCCAGGCGTGGTGTTCGCCGTACAGCTGGAACAGCGGGATACCGGGGAGCGGGGTGTTCATGAAAGGCTGTCCGTTAATCGAACGAATTTTGTAAAAGTACAGTTTTTAGCGCAGATATCACACGTTTCGCGCCAGGTTAGCCAGTAAAAATACAGGTGCAAACCCTAACAGCAGGTGTACGGCCATTGCCAGTACCGGCCGGCATCGTCATCGCGAGACAACAACAATGAAGACTCAGGTTGCAATCATCGGCGCCGGCCCCTCTGGCCTGCTGCTGGGCCAGCTGCTGCACCGTGCGGGCATCGACACGCTGATCGTCGAACGCCAGGCCCCGGACTATGTGTTGGGGCGCATCCGCGCCGGGGTGCTCGAGCAAGGCACGGTCGACCTGCTGCGCGAAGCCGGGGTGGCCGAGCGCATGGACCGTGAGGGGCTGGTGCATGAAGGCGTCGAACTGCTGGTCAATGGCCGTCGCCAGCGCCTCGACCTGAAGGTGCTGACCGGTGGCAAGACGGTGATGGTGTACGGCCAGACCGAGGTCACCCGCGACCTGATGCAGGCGCGCCAGGCCAGCGGGGCGCCGATCATCTATTCGGCGGACAATGTCCGGCCCCATGCCATCGACGGTGAGCGTCCCTACCTCACCTTCGACAGGGACGGTCGCCAGCACCGCGTCGACTGCGACTACATCGCCGGCTGCGACGGCTTCCACGGTGTAGCGCGCCAGAGCATTCCGGCCGATGTGCTGAAGGTCTACGAACGGGTCTACCCGTTCGGCTGGCTGGGGCTGCTGGCCGACACCCCGCCGGTCAACCACGAGCTGATCTACGCCCACCATGAACGTGGCTTCGTGCTGTGCAGCCAGCGCTCCCAGACCCGCAGCCGCTACTACCTGCAGGTGCCCTTGCAGGAGCGGGTGGAGGACTGGTCCGACGCGCGCTTCTGGGAAGAGCTCAAGGCACGCCTGCCGGCGGAGGTGGCCGCGCAGCTGGTCACGGGGCCGGCGCTGGAGAAGAGCATCGCGCCGCTGCGCAGCCATGTGCTCGAGCCCATGCAGCATGGCCGCCTGTTCCTGGTCGGTGACGCTGCCCATATCGTCCCGCCCACCGGTGCCAAGGGCCTGAACCTGGCGGCGTCGGACGTCAACTATCTGTACCGGATCCTGGTCAAGGTGTACCGCGAGGGTCGCACCGACCTGCTGGCCGAGTATTCGCCGATGGCCTTGCGACGGGTATGGAAGGGCGAGCGGTTCAGTTGGTTCATGACCCGGCTGCTGCACGATTTTGGCGAGCACCAGGATGATTGGGACCGCAAGATGCAGGAGGCGGATCGTGAGTATTACCTGGGCTCGTCGGTCGGCCTTGCCAATATTGCCGAGAACTATGTGGGGCTGCCATTCGAGGCGGTGGAATAGGGCCGGCGAGGATCGCGTCGAGGTTCAATCGTCGGCACGCAGGCCCCAGGGCATGCAGCAGGGCTGGCAGGGAGCGGCAAGATCGGCGGCAGGCTGTGGCAAGACCCCGCCTGGGAGGAGGCCGCAAAGTGAAGGGGTAATGCCGGCAATGGGTGTCAAGCTCATCGCGGGGCAGGCCCGGCGTTCGCCAGCACTTGCGGCGCGCCGGGCAAGCGATCATCTTTCCCTCGTCCACCCAGGGCCTACCCATGACAATAAACAATAAGCTCACCGAGCACCTCAACCGTGGCAGCGTCGGCTTTCCCACCGCGCTGGCCAGCACCGTCGGCCTGATCATGGCCAGCCCCGTGATCCTCACCGCGACCATGGGTTTCGGCATTGGCGGCAGCGCCTTCGCCGTGGCCATGGTGATCGCCGCGGTGATGATGCTGGCGCAGTCGACCACCTTCGCCGAGGCGGCGGCGATCCTGCCGACCACCGGCTCCGTCTACGACTACATCAACTGCGGCCTGGGTCGGTTCTTTGCGATCACCGGCACCCTCTCGGCCTACCTGATCGTGCATGTGTTCGCCGGCACCGCCGAGACCATCCTCTCCGGGGTCATGGCCCTGGTGAACTTCGAGCACCTCAACACCCTGGCCGAGTCGGCTGGCGGATCCTGGTTGCTGGGAGTGGGCTTCGTGCTGGTGTTCGGCGTGCTCAACGCTTTCGGCGTAAGCGCCTTTGGCCGTGCCGAAGTGGTGCTGACCTTCGGCATGTGGACCACGCTGATGGTGTTCGGCGTGCTTGGCCTGATCGCCGCGCCAGCCGTGGAGCTGGAAGGGCCGTTCGGCGTGTCGCTGGTTGGCACCGACCTGATGACCATCCTGTCGCTGGTGGGCATGGCCATGTTCATGTTCGTCGGCTGCGAGTTCGTCACCCCGCTGGCGCCGGAACTGCGCCGCTCGGCCTGGGTCATGCCCAAGGCCATGGCCCTGGGCTTGTTCGGCGTGGCCAGCTGCATGTTCATCTACGGCGCGGCGATGAAGCGCCAGGTGGAGAACGTCGTGCTCGACGCCGCCAGCGGCGTGCACCTGCTGGACACGCCCATGGCCATCCCGCACTTCGCCGAGCAGGTGATGGGCGATATCGGACCGGTGTGGCTGGGCATCGGCTTCCTCTTCGCCGGCGCCGCCACCATCAACACGCTGATGGCCGGGGTGCCGCGGATTCTCTACGGCATGGCGGTGGACGGGGCGCTGCCCAAGGTGTTCACCTACCTCCACCCACGCTTCAAGACGCCGCTGCTGTGCATCCTGGTGGTGGCGCTGATCCCGTGCCTGCACGCCTGGTACCTGGGCGGCAACACCGACAACATCCTGCACCTGGTGCTGGCGGCGGTGTGTGCCTGGAGCACCGCGTACCTGCTGGTGACCCTGTCGGTGGTGATCCTGCGCATCCGCCGCCCGGACCTGCCGCGGGCCTACCGTTCGCCGCTGTTCCCGCTGCCGCAGATCGTCTCCAGCATCGGCATCCTGCTGGGCATGTGGTTCATCACCCCGCCGGGGATGAACCCGGCCGATGTCTACCTGCCGTTCGCCGTGATGCTCGGCGCCACTGCGGCCTATGCGCTGTTCTGGACGCTGTGCGTGCAGAAGGTCAACCCGTTCCGCCCGGCGCGGGTCGAGGACGTGCTGGAGAAGGAGTTCGCCGCCGAGCCCGGTCATTCTCACAACGAGCAGGTGCAGCATGTCGGCAAGCTGGCTTGAACACCTGACCGGCCCGCGCGCCCCGGCTGGATACCGGCCTGGGGCGACCTTGCAGCGGGTGGGGCGAAACCTGGGATTGACGGATTTGCAATCCGCAACATCGTTTACCTACCGCGAGGATGGCCCTCGGATCGAAGTACGTGAGCGCACCGAGAGTCATCTGCTGATGCACCTGGTGATGTGCGAGTTCATCCTGCGCGTGCCTGCCCGCGACCAGGGCAGGTTGCGGGCGGAACTGCACCACACCGGCGCGCTGCGCCGCAGTGGTGTTACCTGCCGACGGCGGGGCGGCGACCAGGCCTTGTTCGAGCGCCTCGACGCGCGTCTCGCAGCGGTTCACGCCATCCTGATGCCCCTGGATTTCAAGCGCCTGGCCATCGATTGCCAGGACGGCCAGTGGCAGGTAACCCTAGAGCACATGGGCGCCAGCGAGGTGGTCAACCGGATGCCCGCCTTGCGCCGCTACATTCCCCTCGACGCTGAACAGCGCAAGCACCTCTGGCAGGTATTTGATGCGTTGGAGCGCATGCTTCGCGATCTTTGAACCTGGGGCCGCTTCGCGCCCCTTTCGCGGCACAAGGCCGCTCTCATGGAACAAAACATAATTCTTTGATTTGACTGGGTAGCGTGGGAGCGGGCTTGCCCCGCGATGCGGTGTATGGCACCGGCTTCGCCGGTGTTCGCGGGGCAAGCCCGCTCCCACGCTGGAACTCTGTTTCCTGCGCGACAGCAGCCCGTAAGGGCTGTGTAATCTCCTACAGACGATCGCCTCCTCCTGTAGGAGCGGCCTTGTGCCGAGAAGCGCTCCCACCGTCCTAAAGCCTCCTGCGAACGATGACAGTTGTACGCTCATTGATAACATGTTAACAATTAGCGCATAACAACAACGCCCGCGTGTGGAGGTTGCCATGCCCCAACCCGTCACTCAGTGCAACGCCAGACCCGCCCTGGACGGCCTGGAGCGCTGGACCACGGCCATGCAGAAGGTCTGCGGCCGGTTCCAGACCGAACTGGCCTTCAACCGCTCGCTGTTCATCGGCGAGATCTCGACCTACAACCGCGCCGGTCTGGCCCTGGCCAACTTGCGTACCAACGCCGGCACCATCCGCCGCTTTGGCGACAACCCCGACCGCGACGACGACCAGCATTGCTTTTTGGTCAGCCAACGCATGGGCTACTCGCAGATCACCCAGGACGGCGTGAGTATCCAGCTGTCACCGGGCGAGCTGCTGCTGATGGATTCGGTAGGCCCGTGCGAGATCACCCCGTTCGGCCTGATCGAGCATGTCTCGCTGTCGCTGTCCCGCGAGCAGGTGCGCAAGCACGTGACCGGGCAGGGCGCGACCTTCGGCAAGATTTCCTCGACCAACGCCTGCGGGCGCATGCTGCACCTGCTGATGGACCAGTTGTGCCGCGAGGGCGACGAGGCCGGGGCAACCCAGGGCGAGGCGCTGCAGGCGGCGTTCATCGCCTTGCTGGAGCCGGGTTTCGAGCGCGGCGACGACAATCCCGGGTCGCTCGCCGGGCTCAGCGGCGCCAGCCTGCGCGGCTACGTGCAGAAGGTCATCGACGAGTCGCTGGGCCAGCCGGGCCTGACCCCGGCCAACCTGGCCGAACGCCTGAGCATCTCGGTACGCCACCTGTATCGCCTGTTCGAGGAGGAGGGCGACAGCGTCTGTCGCTACATCCAGCGCTCACGGCTCAAGCGCAGCGCGGACGACCTGTCCAACCCGTTCCTCAAGCGCGAGTCGATCACCTCGATCGCCTACAAGTGGGGGTTCACCGACTCGGCGCATTTCAGCCGGGCATTCAAGAAGCATTTCGAGCAGTCGCCGAAGGATTTCCGGGCCATGGCCCTGAAGCCGGGGCGGTAATGGTCATCGCGGGGCAAGTCGCATCGGCGCACCGCCGCTCCCACAAGGTACTCATCGAACCCGTGGGAGCGGCGGTGCGCCGATGCGACTTGCCCCGCGATAGTATTAATCTGCCTGACGAGGATGTATCCGCGGCCGCTATCGCGGGGGCGTTTCGTCAGGCAATCGCCAGGTAATGCTTGACGAAGGTCTCGCTCAGCACTTCCCACAGCACCGGCGTGCCCTTGGTCACGAACCAGGCATCGCCTGCCTTGTACCGAGTCACCTGACCGGTGGATTCATCGGTCAGCTGGATCTCGCCGGTCACGATCACCGCCTGCTCGCTGAACGGGTAGACCATGCGGAACTTGCCCTGGGTGGTGCCGAAGTAGGCGCTGCTGACCGGGTCGGTGGGGGCGCCATGGGTCATCTTGCCGTAGCACTTGACCTCGCCTTCGAGGATGGTCGAGCCGAGGTCGGCAACGGTGCCCCAGGCGTCGAGTTCGGACAGTTGCACACCCTGGCGGACGGCGGTGAGGGTCATGGTGGTTCTCCTGGTGTTGTTCAAAAGGAATCAACGGCGGCCGTTGAAGAAGCCCGACAGCTGATGCACGGTCTTGCCGGCGGTCAGCAGCAGCGGGCGGATGTGGTCCTTGCCGAGGATGCGCGCATGCTTGACCGAGCTGATCAGCTCGTAGCGGCTGGAGCCTTCGCTCATGCCTTCGGCGAGGATCTTGCAAATGATGTGGCTGGGGGTGACGCCGAAGCCCGAATAGCCCTGCACGTAGAAGGCGTTGGGACGGTTGCTCAGGGTGCCGATCTGCGGGAACAGGTTGGCGCTGGTGGCCATCGGTCCGCCCCAGGCCAGGTCGATGCGCACGTCCTTGAGGTAGGGGAAGATCTTCAGCATCAGGTTGCGGTTCCAGGCCTTCAGGTCCTTCGGGATGTGTTCCACGAACGGGGTGGCGGCGCCGAACAGCAGACGGTTCTCGCGGGTGACGCGGTAGTAGTCGATCACCGGGCGGATGTCGCTGTAGGCACCGCGGATCGGGCTGATGCGCAGGATCTGCTCGTCCGACAGCGGTTCGGTCATCAGCTGGAAGGCGTAGGTGTTGACGGTGCGCGCATGCAGCTCGGGTTCGAGCTTGTTGAGGAAACTGTCACAGGCCCACAGCAGTTTGTTGGCCTTGACCGAGCCGCGTCCGGTGCGCACGGTAATCCGCTCGCCGTAGTGCACCTCCAGGGCCGGGCTGTGCTCGAAGATCCGCGCGCCGTGGCCGACCAGGGCCTGGGCTTCGCCGAGCAGCAGGTTCAGCGAATGCACGTGGCCGCCGCCCATGTGCAGCAGCGCGCTGCTGTAGGCGTCGGAGCCGATGATCTGCTTGACCTCCGAGCCGGCGAGGAAGCGGATCTCATCCTTGCCGTTGATCGCCTTGAAGTCTTTTTCCCAGGCGCGCAGGGTCTTTTCCTGGCGGGCGTTGAAGCCCATGTAGCCGTAGCCGTGGCAGAAGTCGGCGTCGATCTGGTAGCGGGCGATGCGCTCCTTGATGATGCCGGCGCCCAGTTCGCTGATCTCGAAGATCTCGCGCAGGCCTTTCTCGCCGACGCTGCCCTTGATCTTCTCCAGGTCGTGGCCGATGCCGGCCATGATCTGCCCGCCATTGCGGCCGGTGCCGCCGAAGCCCAGGTAGCGGGCTTCGAGCACGACGACGTTGGTGATGCCTTTCTCGGCCAGTTCCAGGGCGGTGTTGATGCCCGAGAAGCCGCCGCCGATCACCACGACATCGGCGTCGATGTCGCTTTCCAGGGTGGGGAAGCTCAGGTTGTACTTCTTGGTGGCGGTGTAGTACGTGGGCGTTTCGATGTTGATCATGGCGCAGCCTGGACAGTTGGAATTGTTGGACAGCAGGGCTTGCACAAGCGCTGGCGGTTGCAGGCATTGAGCACCTAACGACAGGTAGGTGTCTTGCCTGGGGCTGCCAGGGTTTTGCTTCAGGCTGCCAAGTGTGTCCATCTCTGAGGGCGTACGGCGACAGCATGACCTCCACAGGAGGTGTGGTGATCATGCGCCTCATGAACATGTTAAGTAAATCACCGCCAGCGGCTGCATTCCCTGTAGGAGCGGCCTTGTGCCGCGAAAGGGCTGCGCAGCGGCCCCAGGATCTCAGCGTAGAGGCAGAATTCGCTGGGGCCGCTGCGCGGCCCTTTCGCGGCACGAGGCCGCTCCTACAGGGATGGCGAATGGCTTTTACTTGAAATCCCACTGCATCTGCGTGGCGATGCTCACACCGCTGGACGACCTGACGCACACGTCCAGGTAGTCGGTGAAGCGTGGCGGCACGGCGATGCCTTCTTCCAGCAGCCGGCTGTTGTCGAACAGGTAGTTGAGGTCGGCGAAGCCGCTGTACAGGCGCAGTGCGCGCAGCACCAGGCGCGGGTTGGCCGGGCCGATGCGGGCTTCGAAGCGGCTGGCCAGCGACTTCAGGTCGTCGACATCGACCTTGCGGTAGCGCTCGCCCACTGGTTGCGCGCCATTGGCCAGGGCGAAGGCTTCGTCGATCTCGGCGAAGGTGCAGGCCGAGTGATGGCCGGCGGAGATGTGGTACAGGTCGTGACTCAGGCGTGGCTTGAGGGTCAGGCCGATCAGCGCCTCGGCGCAATAGTCCACCGGGATCACATCGATCTGTTCGTCCAGGCCGCAGGTGAAGCTTTCCAGGGCGAAGCCCATGCGGAACACCCAGAAGATGCTGCCCGACGCCTGGCAACCCAGGCTGCGGTGGCCGACCACGATGGACGGCCGCGCCACCACCAGGGGCAGGGCGGGCAGCTCCTCACGCAGACGTCGCTCGATCTCAGCCTTCGAGGCGGTGTAGTCCACCAGCTGTTGGGCGGCCTCGGGGAATTCCCAGGACTCGCTGATTGGCGACTCGCGCTGCGGGCCGCAGCACATGGCGGTGCCCACGTGCAGGAAGCGCTTCAGGCGCGCGGAGCGGCTCAGCACCTGGGCAAAGGCGAAGGTGCCCTCGACGTTCACCGGCCAGATATTGGGGTTCTTCGAGAACGACGCCACGGCGGCGCAGTTGATTACCCTGTCGACCTGCATCAGCCGCGGGGTCTCGCGGGCCAGCCAGGCGGTGTCGAGGAAGTCGCCGCAGATGATCTGCGACTCGCTCAGCGCCAGTCCCTGGCGCTCATCGACGCCATGCTGGCGCAGGTTGTCGCGCAGGCGTTGCAGGCCCTGGACCGGGTTGTCGGCGCGGACCAGGAAGCACAGGGCGCCGGCATGGCCTTCGGCGATCATCCGGGCGGCGACGGCGCCTCCGAGAAAACCTGTGGCGCCGGTCAGCAGGATACGTTCCTGGGTTGAAGGGACAGCGTCGAGCGCGACGGTGGCAGGGGTGTTCATAGGTTTCCTCGGTCAATGACGGGCCCGGCTTACACCCCGTGAAGGGGTGTAGAAGTCGTGTGAAAGTTGGGCCGAACAGCAGTTTCAGGCGCACAGCCATACGCACTCTTGAGTCAAGAGAAGGCAGCCGTACCTGGTTGGTTTGAAACCACCATGCCCAGGTAACGCGGGACGTTACCAGGGGCAGGGGTATTTAATTGTCTGGCCCGTGGCCTGTTAATTCAATTAACAGTTGTGGCCGATATGGAGGTTTTTGGTGAAAGTATTTTAATGGGTGTTGAACAGCTGTAAGTGCGCGTAGCCAATATGTAAAAAGTTTTAAAGTTGTTGCTCGATCAAGTACTCGTTGGGGGCGCGGCGGCCCCCGACGGGTATCTCAACTGCGCAAGAATGCCAGCAGGTCCTTGTTGATCACGTCGGCGTGGGTGGTCGGCATGCCGTGGGGGTAGCCCTTGTAGGTCTTCAGGATGCCCTTGGGCAGCAGCTTGGCCGACAGCGGCCCCGAGTTCTCGTAGGGCACGATCTGGTCGTCGTCGCCATGCATCACCAGCACCGGGACGGTCACTTTCTTCAGCGACTCGGTGAAGTCGGTCTGGGAGAACGCGACGATGCCGTCGTAGTGTGCCTGGGCGCCGCCCATCATGCCCTGGCGCCACCAGTTGAGGATCACCCCCTGGTCCGCCTTGGCCCCGGGGCGGTTGTAACCGTAGAACGGCCCCGCCGGGATATCGTGGTAGAACTGCGCCCGGTTGGCTTTCAGCTGGGCCTGCAGATCATCGAACACCGACTTGGGCAGCCCGCCGGGGTTGCCGTCGGTCTTGACCATCAGCGGCGGAACCGCGGCGATGATCGCGGCCTTGGGCACCTTGTCTTCGGGATGGCGGGCCATGTAGTGGATCACCTCGCCACCGCCGGTGGAGTGGCCGACATGGACCGCACCCTCGACGCCCAGGTGCTTGACCACGGCGGCCACATCGTCGGCGTAGTGGTCCATGTCGTGGCCATCCCAGACCTGGCTCGAACGACCGTGGCCACGGCGGTCATGGGCGACCACGCGATAGCCTTCGGCGACGAAGAACAACAGCTGGGCATCCCAGTCGTCGGCGCTCAGTGGCCAGCCGTGGTGGAAGAAGATCACCTGGGCGTTACGGGGGCCCCAGTCCTTGTAGAAGATTTCGACACCGTCTTTGCTTGTGACGTATCCCATTTCGCTTCTCCTGTCTCTAGGGTGTGGAGCGGGCAGGCCGGTGATGGTTCACCTGGCCACCGGACAACTCTAGGATTAAAGTGCGCTTGAAGGTCAATGCAATTTCAAAGGTGCCGGATGAGAATAGGAGAGTTGGCCAAACTTACCGGGCTGGCTGCGTCGCGCATCCGCTTCTACGAAGCCAGCGGGCTGATCAGCTCGGTCGAACGCAAGGCCAATGGCTATCGCGACTACGACGCCGACGCGGTGTGGGTGCTGGAAATGATCACCAACGCCCAGGCTGCCGGGTTCTCGCTGGAGGAGATCCGCCAGTTGCTGCCTGCCAAGAGCAAGGGCTGGCAGCATGACGAACTGCTCGGCGGGCTCAGGCGCAAGGTCGAGGAGATCGAGCGGCTGCAGGAACGCCTGGCGCGCAACAAGGCGCAGTTGCTGCTGGTGATCGAGGGGATCGAGAGCAAGCCTGAAGGCATGCCCTGCGTGGACAACTCGCAACGGGTGCTGGAGCGGCTGCGCGAGGAGCTTGCCCAGGACAAGGCCCGGCAAGCTACTGACTTGTAGGAGCGGGCTTGCCCCGCGAACACCGGCCTCGGCCGGTGCCATGCCACTGCATAGTCATGGCCGGCCTCATCGCGGGGCAAGCCCGCTCCTACAGGAATCGAGCACCGTCAGTTCCGTCTCAGTCGCTCGAGCCCAGCGCCGCCAGCGGCCTGGGTGCATACAGCGCGCTCTGGAACTCAGGCACATACTCGTACTTGACCATCCGTCCCAGCTGCAGATCGCGGATATAGCGCGACAGCTCGCCATCCCCAAGCACCAGCTGCGCCGAATCCCCGCTCATGCTCGAGGCATGCAGGGTCTGGCGCGAGGTGGCGTAGCCGTAGGCCAGTTGCCCCTTGTGGTCGAGGTTGGTGAAACTGTTGGTCACCAGGCCCGGTTCAGCGGACAGCCCCTCGAGTTTCTTCGCCCTGAAGATCACGTCCACCTTGCCGCTGCGCGCATCGCCGATGTCGTAGGTCACCGCCCGCGCATCCTCGCGGCGGTCGATCGCGGTCAGCCACTTGGGCAGGTTGTAGCCCACCACGCCGCGCACCCGCGCCAGCTCGGTATTGACCGGTAGCTTGAGCACATAACCCCAGAAATCCTTGGCCATCGACTGGCCAAGCAGGGAGAAGGGCCCGAAGTTCGCCTTGCCGGGCTTGCTGGTGATGATCGACAGGGCGATCTCGTTGTAGCTGTCGTTGTCGCAGTAGTCGTAGGTGTAGGCGGTAAGCGCCACCAGCCCGCGCCCCGGCCACACCTGCAACGGTTGCACTTGTTCCAGCACTTCGGCGGGCATCAGGGCGCGCAGGCGGTCCAGGTCGGCGGTATAGACGGCGGTGACGCGGCTGTTCCTGTAGTAGAAGTTCGGCGAATAGGAGGTAAAGCCCATGTCGACCCGGGTCTTCTCCAAGCCCTTGAACCAGCTCAGGTCGATGCCCGGTGCCTCGGCCTGGATCACCGCCAGCGGCGGGTTGGAACGGTAACGGTCGTACAGCCCGCCCTTGAGCACCGGTACCGAGAGCCCCGCGATGTCGATCTGCGTGGTTTCGGCATGTTCAGGGAGGCCATTGGCGGCGTGGGTGACGGGCATCAGCAGGGCGCCGGCCAAGGCGGTTGTGCTTGCGAGTTTCACGGTGCGGTATCTCCAGGGGTGGGTAAGGGCAGTCACTGCGCAATCACCCTAACGTTCAACCCAACTTGAGAGTCAATGATCAAATTTTCGACAATTCAGGGCTTGACCTTAAAGTTGACTTCAAGGCTAACGTCTGCGCAACGCCACTTTCTCGAGGTATTGCCGATGGACGTGTTCTCCTCCCTGACCCTGCCCAATGGCGCGGTCGTCCCCAACCGCATCGCCAAGGCCGCCATGGAGGAAAACATGGCCGATGCCGACCATGCGCCTTCGGACCGCCTGATGCGCCTGTACCAGGCTTGGGCGCAGGGCGGCGCCGGTCTGCTCATCAGCGGCAACGTCATGGTCGACCAGCGCGCCATGACCGGCCCCGGCGGCGTGGTGCTGGAGGATGACCGACACCTGGCGCGTTTTCGCCAGTGGGCCGCCGTTGGCCGCTCGAAGGGTGCGCAGTTCTGGTTGCAGATCAACCACCCCGGACGGCAGATGCCGGCGAGCCTCGGGCAGCAGACCTGGGCGCCCTCGGCCGTGGCGCTGGACCTGGGCAACATGTCCAGGCATTTCTCCACCCCGCGGGCGATGCCTGCCGAGGTAATCGACGAGGTGATCCGGCGCTTCGCCAACTCCGCGCGGCTTGCCGAGCAGGCAGGCTTCAGCGGCGTGCAGATCCACGCGGCCCATGGCTACCTGCTCAGCCAGTTCCTTTCGCCGCTGAGCAACCAGCGCACCGACCAGTGGGGCGGCTCCCTGGACAACCGCGCGCGGCTGCTGCTGGAGATCGTCAAGGCGGTGCGCGCGGTGGTGTCGCCCGGCTTCGCCGTGGCGGTCAAGCTCAACTCGGCGGACTTCCAGCGTGGCGGCTTCAGCGCTGACGATGCCCGGCAGGTGGTGCGCCTGCTCAATGAGCTGGCGGTCGACCTGGTGGAACTGTCCGGTGGCAGCTATGAGGCGCCGGCGATGCAGGGCCAGGCCCGGGATGGCCGCACGCTTGCGCGTGAAGCGTACTTCCTGGAGTTCGCCCAGGACATCCGCACGGTGGCGAAGATGCCGGTGATGGTCACCGGCGGTATCCGCCGTCGACCGGTCGCCGAGCACGTGGTGCAGAGCGGCGTCGAGATGGTCGGTATCGGCACCGCCCTGGCCATCGTGCCGGCCTTGCCCCGTGCGTGGCAGGCGGGGGAGACGGTGGTGCCGGAACTACGCCCGATCACCTGGAAGAACAAGGCGCTGGCTTCGCTGGGCAACATGGCCATGGTCAAGTTCCAGCTGCGCAGGCTGAGCGAGGCCAAGGCGCCCGAGCCCAGGGTATCTCCATTGTGGGCGCTGCTGCGCCAGCAATGGACCGACGCCGTGCGCGCCAGGCAGTACCGGCGGCGCATGGCGCAGGCCTGACACCCCAGGGCGCCAAGGAGATGCGATAATGGCCGCGCTATCACAAGAGGCGCACCATGCTGACCATCTCCAACAACGTGCATCTGCCGGATGCCGAGATCGAACTGACCTACATCCGTGCCCAGGGCGCCGGCGGGCAGAACGTCAACAAGGTCTCCAGCGCCGTGCACCTGCGCTTCGACATCCCGGCCTCGTCGCTGCCCGCGTTCTACAAGGAGCGGCTGCTGGCGCTGCGCGACAGCCGCATTACCGGTGACGGCGTGTTGATCATCAAGGCCCAGCAGTACCGTACCCAGGAACAGAACCGCATCGATGCGCTGGAGCGTCTGGCCGAGCTGATCATCGGCGCCGGCAAGGTCGAGAAGAAGCGCCGGCCGACCAAGCCGACCCTCGGTTCAAAGACCCGCCGCCTCGATTCGAAGTCCAGGCGTGGGACGATCAAGGCGGGGCGCGGAAAGGTGGATTTCTAGGGCTCAATGCAGGACAGCTCTGCTTGCCTATAGCATTCATGAATAAAAAACAGGATTGAAATTACCAATTGCACTGATGAGCAGGATCAATTTAGTGATCGGTCACGGGCTCCTTACCCTTTTCGAGGCGCATCAAGACGCCTGAAAGAACCCTTAGGAGTACCCCATGATCCCTTTGCTCAAGCTGTTCCAACCCGGTCGCCTGCTGGTGGCGGGCAGCCTCGCCGCCAGTCTGCTGTCGCTATCCGTGCAGGCCGCCACCCTGACCCGTGACAACGGCGCGCCGGTCGGCGACAACCAGAACTCGCAGACAGCCGGCCCCAACGGCTCGGTGCTGTTGCAGGACGTGCAACTGCTGCAGAAGCTGCAGCGATTCGACCGCGAACGCATCCCCGAGCGCGTGGTGCACGCCCGCGGCACCGGCGCCCATGGCCAGTTCACCGCCAGTGCCGACATCAGCGACCTGAGCATGGCCAAGGTGTTCCGCCCCGGCGAGAAGACCCCGGTATTCGTGCGCTTTTCCTCGGTGGTGCACGGCAACCACTCGCCGGAAACCCTGCGTGATCCGCGCGGTTTCGCCACCAAGTTCTACACTGCTGATGGCAACTGGGACCTGGTCGGCAACAACTTCCCAACCTTCTTCATCCGCGACGCGATCAAGTTCCCGGACATGGTCCACGCCTTCAAGCCGGACCCGCGCAGCAACCTCGATGACGATTCGCGCCGCTTCGATTTCTTCTCCCATGTACCGGAAGCCACCCGCACCCTGACCCTGCTGTACTCCAACGAAGGCACGCCGGCCAGCTACCGCGAGATGGACGGCAACAGCGTGCACGCCTACAAGCTGGTCAACGCCAAGGGCCAGGTGCACTACGTGAAGTTCCACTGGAAGAGTCTGCAAGGGCAGAAGAACCTCGACCCGAAACAGGCCGCCCAGGTCCAGGGCCGCGACTATAGCCACATGACCCACGACCTGGTCAGCGCGATCAACCAGGGCAAGCTGCCGAAATGGGACCTGTACATCCAGGTGCTCAAGCCCGAGGAGCTGGCCAAGTTCGACTTCGACCCGCTGGACGCAACCAAGATCTGGCCCGACGTGCCGGAGCGCAAGATCGGCCAGATGGTGCTCGAGCGCAACGTCGACAACTTCTTCCAGGAGACCGAGCAGGTGGCCATGGCGCCGTCGAACCTGGTACCGGGTATCGAACCGTCCGAGGATCGCCTGCTCCAGGGGCGCCTGTTCGCCTACGCCGATACCCAGATGTACCGGGTCGGCGCCAATGGCCTGAGCCTGCCGGTGAACCGCCCGCGGGCTGAGGTCAACACCGTCAACCAGGATGGCGCGATGAACGCCGGGCACACCGACAGCGGCGTGAACTACCAGCCGAGCCGCCGCCAGCCGCGTGACGAGCAGGCCGACGCGCGGTACGTGCAGACCCCGCTGAGCGGCAGCACCCAGCAGGCGAAGATCCAGCGCGAGCAGAACTTCAAGCAGGCGGGCGAGCTGTTCCGTTCCTACGGCAAGAAGGACCAGACCGACCTGATCAACAGCCTCGGCCAGGCCCTGGCGACGGCGGACGAGCAGAGCCGCTACATCATGCTGTCGTTCTTCTACAAGGCGGATGCGGACTACGGCACCGGCCTGGCCAAGGTGGCCAAGGCCGACCTCGAGCGGGTCCGGCAGTTGGCGGCGAAGCTCAAGGACTGAGCGGCGCGGACCTGCAGGAGCGGGTTTGTCCGCGAGCACCCGCGAAGCCGGGCGCGTCATAGGTAAATCCGTTTCTCCTCCGATATCGCGGCCCGAGGTTGTAATGATGGCTAAAGAATGTCACCTTCCTGCAGTTGTTGACAATCGTCTGTCTGTCTCAGCGAGCGCAGACTTCATTCTTGTAAGGAAACGTGAACCAAATGACAATTGCCGCCCATGATCTCAAGGAAATGAATCAACTTTTGGAGAGTGGAGTAAATATTTCTGAAATTGCCGAAAAATTTCCGAGCTATGACTACTTGGAGATTTACGGTAGCGTGAATGACTACAGCCTGCTGGGCAGAAAGCGCATTATCACCAATCGCCTGAATTCCATCAAAAAAAGTACTTCAAAGAGCGAGCGGATCGAACTGATTGAAGAGGTTAATAGGCTGGTGATCGAAATGTACGAACTCGCCAAAAGCAATGGGAAGAAGCTGGTGGATATCAGTAAGGTCTTGAAGCGTTAGTTGCCAATGTCTCAGCGATACAAGGTGCAGCCGAGTAGAGGGAAAGCGTAACGCCATGGAAAAAATCGAAAGAGCTCTACGGGCTGATAATATTGATTTCGAGGGGCGAAAAATTAGTGTAATCAGGCGCATCTTATTGGTGATCTCCTGTATTGCTGCTCTGAGTCTTTTCGCTGCATTCATGTCGGTTAACGAAGGGCATCCGGATCTTGGTTTTGGTCTGATGGCAGTGTTCGTGTTCTTGGGAGTCTATGTTTTCATCGCGACATTGGAAACGACCGTCCTGAGAAACCTGGTAGAACTGCGTGCGTCACTCGTGGCCTGGCTGGCGATTTTTTCGTATGTGGCGTTCTTGGCGAAATCCAATGCGGCCATCGCCATCAATGACATATTTCATGTGGATGCTTCGGTTTTCCCGATGACGTTGTTGGCGGTGACCGCGCTTCAGACGCTTGGGATGTTTTTTTGGTTTGTTGTGGCAATTTCTGTGCTCCTGATTATAGTCGCTTGGCTGGGGCGCGATAGTTTTTCAGGCTCCAGGGATGGTGTTGCGATTATTGTAACTATCATAATCAGTGCGGCGGCACAGCTTTTTTTGCACTGATGATCCACGCTTGGATTAATGATGAAGAGCAGAGTCGTAACTCCATCTATCGGATTGCGCATTTTGCTGACTTCAATGCAAGGAACAGTTGCAAGGGAGTTGCAAGTGACGAGCTTGTTGTCTATACGGATGCGCAACGAAGTAAGGTGCTTATAGCGCCCAAGCTCGAGGAACGTGTGGGCTGGAACGCTGACAAGAAGGCCTCGTGGTTGCAGCCTGTGACAATTCCAGATGAGTTTCCGCAACAGGACTGTATCCCGTTGGAAATCAGTCGTTCCGTCGAGGAATCTTTGCCGCCCAATCTGTCCAGCGAGTGGCAGTAGAGGGGTCAAGCCGGGTGGTTGCGCGAGCAACTGCCCCGGGGACCATCGACCACGTGACGATAGGCGCAAAGCGCGGCCAGCATCGCCACCAGCGAGGCCAGCACGCCGATCAGGAATACCGCGGGTACCTCCTGCTGGCGGGCGAGCAGGCCGGCCAGCGGTGCCGTCAGGCCGATGGAAATATCGAAGCAGGCGTCATAGAAACCGATGGCCAGCCCCAGGCTGTGCAATGGCACCGCACGCAGCGCCACCAGCGCCAGCAAGGGATAGATCATCGACACACCGAAGCCGCTCAGTGCCGCCCCCAGCATCGCCTGGGCGGGGCTCGCCGCCAGCCACAGCAGCAACTGGCCGATGGCCTCAATGGCCAGCATCGACAAGGCCATGTCCGGCCCCGCAGTGCTGTCCACCCGAGCGCCGAACAACAGGCGGGCGCAGACGTAACCGGCGCCGAACGCCGCGAGGGCATAGCCGGCGCCGTTCCACTGATGGTGTGCGTAGGTAAGGGTGATGAACGACGACACCGACACATAGCCCACGGTTGCCAGCGCGAACACCAGGCCGGGGCGCCAGATCCGGGCCAGCAGCGCCGCCAGGGGCATCGACGCGCCCGACGCATGGACGAGGCGGGCCGCCGGCGTGCGCAGTGCAACGAGCAGGCCGAACAGCGGAATGATCGCCGTCACCGCCGACACCCAGGCAAAGCTTGCGACTTCACCCAGCTGCGCTGCCACCGCCGCGCCGCAGGCGATGCCGGCGAACATGGCGATGCCGATCCAGGACAGCGCCTTGCCGGCCTGCTCTGCGCCGAACAGGGCGATCGGCCAGGTACTGCCACCGGTAAACAGCAGGCTCTGGGCAAAGCCCATGGCGATTCGCCCGGCGATGACGGCCGCCAGGCTGGCCGCAGGGGTGTCCTGCAGTTGCGCGGCCAGCAGGTAGCAGAGGCCGGAGACCGCGCTGCCCAGCAGACCCAGAACCACCGCCCGTTTCGGGCCGCGACGATCCGCGGCGGTCCCGGCGAAATGACGGGTGAGCAGGGTGGCCAGCGACTCGACGCCCATGACGCACCCCACCATGAGCATGCCGTAGCCCAACTGCCCATGGACCCACAGCGGCACGCTGGCCAGCGGCATGCCCATGGTCATCAGGCCGAGGAACACCGCGGTGGCCACCGGTAGCAAGCGGCCGGTTTCCGTGTGCTGTGCAGGTTGCGTTTCAATGGTCATGGTCCAGGTCCCTGGGCAGGTGAAGGGGGCAGGTAGACGCTTGGGCCCACCTTGCTTTTTGCCGTAGCCTATTGGAGAACCCAGGATTGATCTGGGCGATAAATTCCGCCGGTAGCGGAATTTTCGTCATCAATGGAGTGGCTGATGTACGCATCCGAACGGTTGAAGGGAATCGACGTCTTCGTCGCGGTGGCCGAGATGGGCAGCTTCAGCGCTGCCGCCGGGCGCCTGAGCCTCAGTGGCTCGGCGGTAAGCAAGGGGGTGGCGCGGCTGGAGGCGCGCCTGGGGGCACGATTGTTCAACCGCACTACCCGCAGGCTGTCGCTGACCGAGGCGGGCGCGCTGTTCTACAAGACCTGCACCAGCGTGCTGGCCGATCTGGAAGAGGCCGAGCAGGCCATCTTCGCCGAAAGCGACACCCCCCACGGCAAGGTACGCATCGATCTGCCGGCCGCCTTTGGCCGACTGCATGTGTTGCCGCTGATCGTGGCGTTCACCCGGGCGCATCCGCGGTTGCAACCGCATGTGTCGTTTTCCGACCGCTACATCGACCCGGTGCAGGAGGGCGTGGACATCCTGGTGCGCATCGGCGGCGCGCAAGCCTGGCCTGCGGCCCTGGGGCACCGGTATTTCGGTGCCCAGCGCCTGGCGTTCTGCGCTTCGCCCGACTACCTGGCGCAACATGGCACGCCACAGGACGAGCAAGCCCTGGAGCGCCACCTGTGCATCGGCTATGGCGAGGCCGCAGGTCTGGTCACGCCGTGGTACCTGGGCGGTGGGTTGCCGGGCGAGATCAGGCAGCGGATCGTCCAGCCACACCTGGCCATCGGCGATGGCGAAGGCATGCTCGACACGGTCCTGGCGGGCCTGGGCATTGGCCAGCTGCCGACCTGGCTGACCCGAACGCATATCGAGTGCGGCACGCTGGTCGAGGTGTTGCCGCAGCTCACCTCGCAGGGATTGCCGATGAATCTGGTCTGGCTGAAAAGGCGGGAGGGGTTGCCCAAGGTACGGGCGTTGCTCGATTACCTGTTGCCCCGATTGAGTGCCGAAGGCTGCTCAGGGAGAGCGGAGTAAATTCACGGGGATCTACCCAGCTGTCTGGCGCACCTACTTTCTGCTGAACTTGTCACCTGGCACATGCAGATACGACATCACGCTTTCGGTGAGTTCGGTGGCCAGTTTCACCGCCTCCTTGTTGCGCGCCATGACCCCGGCCACCAGGCCCTCGATCAACGCCAGCACGGCGATGTTGGAGCTGGTCAGCACCGGATGATCGGCGGTGGCATACAGCACGTGACGGGCCAGCGGCGCCAGCGGCGAGGCCGGGGAGTCGGTGATGGCCAGCACGGTGGCCTTGCGCTCATGGGCGAAGCGCGACAGCTGCAGGGTGTCCTGGGAGTAACGTGGCAGGGCGATGGCCAGCAGCACGTCCTGTTCGGTGATCGCGGCCAGGCGGTAGGCGGCGTTCTCGTTGCCGCCTTCCATGCTGATGGCGCAGGTGTCCTTGCAGAACGGCACCAGGGTCGAGGCGGCGAGGCCCGCCAGGTAGACGCTGTTGCCGAACCCCAGCACATAGACCTTGCGCGCCTCGAGCAGGCAGCCGACGAAGGCCTCGAAGGCGTCGGCCTGGTTGTTGCTAGCGGTGGTCGCCAGGTTGCTGCTGGCGCTCTGGATCTGCTCATGCAGGCCGAACTCGCCACCCGGGCGCTGGGCCAGTTCGTTGCGCAGCTTGTCCACCGGCGAGACCATCTGTTGCAGGGTCGCCACCAGCTCGGCTTTCATGCCGCTGTAGCCGCCCAGGTCCAGGGCCTTGGCCAAGCGGTTGACCGCGGCCGGCGAGGTGGCGGTGGCCTGGGCCATCTCCTCGATGGTCAGGGTCGCGGCCTTCAGCGGGTGGCGCAGGATGTAATCGGCGACCTTGCGCAGGGACGGCGGCAGTTCGCCCAGGCTCTGCGACAGCTTGCGCATGACCGCGGAGGCGTAGACGGTGGTGTTCTTGGTATGGCTCGACATCCGGCGCGACGCTCCCTGAAAGTTGCCGGTAGTGTATCCCAAGGCGCCCGGCGGCGGAGCCGTTGAGCGCCCTGGCGCTTACTTCAGGCTGCCGGCGAGGAACTGGCGCAGGCGTTCGGACTGCGGCCGGGCCAGCACTTCGCGTGGGTCGCCGCGCTCCTCGGCCTGGCCCTGGTGGAGGAACAGCAGCTGGTTGGACACCTCGCGGGCAAAACCCATCTCGTGGGTGACCACGACCATGGTGCGGCCTTCCTGGGCCAGGTCCTGCATGACCTTGAGCACCTCGCCGACCAGCTCCGGGTCGAGCGCCGAGGTCGGCTCGTCGAACAGCATCACCTCGGGCTCCATGGCCAGGGCCCGGGCAATCGCCACCCGTTGCTGCTCGCCACCGGACATGTGCGCCGGGTAGGCGTCGCGGCGATGGCCGACACCGACCTTGGCCAGGTAGTGCTCGGCCTTGTCCCGGGCCTCCTTGCGGTTGATGCCGAGCACGTGCACCGGGGCTTCCATGACGTTGTCCAGGGCGCTCATGTGCGACCACAGGTTGAAGTGCTGGAAGACCATGCTCAACCGAGAGCGCAGGCGCTGCAGTTGGCGCGGGTCTGCCGCGCGCAGCCCGCCGCGGGCGCACTCGCGCAGCTTGAGCTGTTCACCGTTGACCAGGATCTGCCCGGCATTGGGTTGCTCGAGCAGGTTGATGCAGCGCAGGAAGGTGCTCTTGCCCGAGCCGCTGGAGCCGATGATGCTGATCACATCACCGGCGTCGGCCTGCAGCGAAACGCCCTTGAGCACCTGGTGGTTGCCGTAGCTTTTGTGCAGGTCGTGGATTTGCAGTTTGTTCATCAGTCGGTACTCGCAGGGGTCAGTCGCTGAGCAAGCGACCTTGGCGGATGGAGGTGCTGCCGGCGACCTTGGCCAGCCACAGGCCGGGCTGGGCGAAACGCAGGCGTTCGCGGGCATAGAGGATGCCGTCGGTGGTGGCCCTGACCACGCTGTGGCGGTCGCTGAGCGGATCGAGCACTTCGAACAGCGGATCGCCGATCCGCACCTGCGCGCCCAGCGGCTGCAGGTAGCTGACCACCCCCGGGTGCTCGGCGTAGGCATACTGCGCGCCGGCGAAGGGCGTGGGTTGGCAGCAGTGTTCCGGCGCGGCCGGCCACGGGCCGCTGATCAGGCCCTGGTCGGCGAGGTAGCCGAGGATCTGCTCGGCGCTGGCCTGGCACTGCTCGCGTTCGGTGTCGGCCATGCCGCGCAACTCGATGGTGGTCGCCACGCAGGCCAGGGGAATCTCGGCCTCGGGGAAGTATTCGCGCAGGTGCAGCCACGGCGCCGCGCAGGCTTCATCGAAGGCATCGCCACCGGCGCCTTCGGCCAGCAGCGCCACTTGCGCGCCGAGGCGGGCGGCGAGCGGGCGCAGCTGGCTCCAGTGCTGCGGCATGGCGTACAGCAGCATCACCGATTCGAAATCGCAGTGCAGGTCCAGCACCAGGTCGGCGTTGCAGGCGTGGCGCAGCAGCAGGCGGCGCAGGCCGTCGAGCTCCGAGTCGGGCGCGGGCAGTTCGTCAAGAAGCTCGAGCATGGCCCGGCGGATGGTTGCCACGTTGGCCTGGCCATCGCTGCCCAGGCGGCCTTCCAGGTGGGCGGCCAGCGCTTCGGTCAGCGCCGGGAAATCGCGATTGAAATTCTTGCCGCTGTTGAACTCGAAACGGCCCTGGTGGGTGGCCTGGAACATCTGGCCGATGCCGATCGGGTTGGCCAGTGGCACCAGTTCGATCACCGCCGCCAGCCGGCCTTGCTCCTCGAGTTCGAGCAGGCGGCGCTTGAGCTCTATGGCCACACGCATCCCCGGCAGCTCGTCGGCGTGCAACGAGGCCTGGATATAGGCCTTGCGCGGGCCGCTGCCAAAGCGCAGCACGCGCAGCGAGCGTTGGGTGCCGCAGGCGCTCCAGGGCAGGATATGGTCGATGTGCTGCATGGAAGCTCCTTAGTGCTTGCGGGGGGCGAGGTAGGCCAGCCAGTGGCGCTCGGCCAGCTTGAACAGGCGCACCAGCAGGAAGGTCAGGACCAGGTAGATCAGCCCGGCGGTGATGAAGGCCTCGAACGGCAGGTAGTAGCGCGCATTGAAGGTCTTTGCCGCGCCGGTGATGTCGACCAGGGTGACGATCGAGGCCAGGCTGGTGGTCTGCAGCATCATCAGCACCTCGTTGCCGTACTGCGGCAAGGTGCGGCGCAAGGCCGAGGGCAGCAGGATGCGCCGGTACAGCGTCAGCCTCGACATGCCCATGGCGCGGGCCGCCTCCACCTCGCCACGCGGCGTGGCGCGCAGGCTCCCGGCCAGCAACTCGGCGCTGTAGGCGCTGGTGTTGATGGCGAACGCCAGGCAGGTGCAGAACGTGGCGCTGGACAGGTAGGGCCACAACGGGCTCTGGCGCACCGCCTCGAACTGGGCCAGCCCGTAGTAGATCAGGAACAGCTGCACCAGCATCGGCGTGCCGCGGATCACATAGGTGTAGAGCCAGGCGGGGTAGCGCAGCAGGCACGCGCGCGAGACCCGCATCAACCCCAGCGGGATCGCCAGGGCCAGGCCGCAGGCCAGCGAGATCAACAGCACCTTGAGGGTCAGGGCGATGCCGTTCAGGTACAACGGCAGGTTCTGCCAGATCAGCGGATAGTCGAGTGTCATCGGGCAGATCCCCTAGAGCTCGGCGGCTTTGAAGCCGACCGAGTAACGTTTCTCCACGCCGCGCAACAGCAGCAGCGAGGCACTGGTCAGCAGCAGGTACAGCGCCGCCACGGCGAGGAAGAAGGTGAACGGCTGGTGGGTGGCGTCGGCGGCGTTCTTGGCCTTGAACATCATGTCCTGCAGACCGATCACCGAGATCAGCGCGGTGGACTTGGTCAGCACCAGCCAGTTGTTGGTGAAGCCCGGCAGCGCCAGGCGCACCATCTGCGGCAGGCTGATCCGCCGGAACACCTGCAGGGTGCTCATGCCGTAGGCCATACCGGCCTCGGCCTGGCCTTTGGGGATGGCCAGGAAGGCGCCGCGAAAGGTCTCCGAGAGGTAGGCACCGAAGATGAAGCCCAAGGTGCAGACCCCGGCGACGAAGGGATTGATGTCGATGTACTGCTCGTAACCCAGTGCCAGCGCCAGGCGGTTGACCAGGTCCTGGCCGCCATAGAACACCAGCAGGATCAGGACCAGGTCGGGAATACCGCGCACCACCGTGGTGTAGACCTCGCCCGGTACCGCCAGCCATTTCAGGGGGGACAGGCGACAGGCCGCACCGAACAGGCCCAGGCCGATGGCCAGTGCCATCGCCAGCAGGGCCAGGTGGATGCTCAGCCAGGCGCCATCGAGAATGCTCGATCCGTAGCCGTGAAGCATGATGAAAACCCTCGTCAGCCTGCGCTATTGGCCGTAGATGTCGAACGGGAAGTACTTGCGCTGCACCTGCTGGTAGGTGCCATTGGCGCGGATCGCGGCGATGGCGGCGTTGAGCCGCGCCAGGTTGGCGCTGTCGCCCTTGCGCACGGCGATGCCGGCGCCGCGGCCGAAGTAGTGCGGGTCGGCGATGTCCGGGCCGACCAGGGCGAAGCCCTGGCCGGCCGGGGTCTTGATGAAGCTCTCCTCGGTGTTGACGATATCGGCGAGGGTGGCATCCAGGCGCCCGGACACCAGGTCGAGGAAGGCTTCGTTCTGCGAGGCGTAGCGCACGATCTCGACCCCCGCCGGCTCCAGTTGCTCGGTGGCGAAGCGGTCATAGGTGGACGAGCGCTGCACCCCGACCTTGCGGCCCTTGAGGTCCACCGCCGGGGTGTCGAGCCGGCTGCCGGCCTTCATCGCGAACTTGCCGGGGGTCTGGTAGTACTTGTCGGTGAAGTCGACCGACTTCAAGCGATCCTCGGTGATCGACATCGACGACAGCACCGCGTCGATCTTGCGCACCTTCAGCGACGGGATCATGCCGTCGAACTCCTGGATCACCCACTGGCACCTGACCTGCATCTGTGCACAGAGGGCATTGCCGATGTCGTAGTCGAAGCCGGCGAGCTCGCCTTCAGGGGTGCGGTAGGAGAAGGGCGGGTAGGCGGCCTCGATGCCGATGCGCAGGCTGGCGTCGTCGGCCTGGGCGAAGGCGCTGCAGGCACAGAGTGCCAGCGCGCCGAGAAGTCCTGTCTTGTTCATGTTCTTGACTCCGGTGGGTGGGGCGTACCGTCCAGGGCCTTGCTTGGGAGGGGCCTGGGTACGGAGAAGAACATGACATGAAATATTTCATTTATCAATACGGTGAAAATAATTGTGTCAGTGCAGTGGTCGATGGTGTTCGCCGACAGGGTTGTGGCGCCTATGAGATCGAGCGCCGCCCGCGCGGCGCATCGCGGCACAAGGCCGCTCCTACATCTATGGTTACCCCCATTTCTGCAATACTGTACTGAGATGTGCGTGAGTTTGGTTTGCGTCAATCTATACGGCGTCGTGTGGGAGGTTGGTCCCGCGCCTCGATGAAAATCGCGCCCGACGAGCCTAGATATTTGTTCGGCTTCTGAAGCCGAGTAGGAGCTCAGGTTGATCGCCAGGCCGGTATACCGTTCACGTCATCTGTGTGCAGCATCGCAAAACCAGGTGGGTTGTTACTCGTGTGTCTGCAGGGTCAAGCGTTCATGGCGCTTGACCCTGCATCAAATTCGCTGTGGTGTGCCGTGATGGCCCAGGCGATTCGGGCCAGTTTGTTGGCGATAGCGCACACCACCAGGTTGGGGTGGTGAACACGTAGCAAGCCACGTACCCAGTCCGCCAGCTTGCCGGTTTTGCGCTCCAGCCCAATCAGATAGACCCTCGCGCACTGGATCAGCAGTCGTCGCTGATTGCCGTCGCCCCGCTTGCTGATTCGCCCCAGGCAAGGTTTGCCGCCTGTCGTGTGCTGCCTGGGAACCAGGCCTATGGAGGCTGAATAATTTCGCCCACAGCGGAACTGCTTACCATCACCCAATTCCGCAGCCAGGGCGGTAGCGGTGATCGGGCCAATACAAGGTATCGACATCAAACGGGAAGCAAGATCATCGCTAACGGCCTGGCATGCACTTCCTTGTCCAGAGCCTTGATCCGATCATCGAGATAGCGGAAGTGGGCATGTAGGTCCAGCAACAGCTTCTTGATCAACGGTGAGAAGGTACTGTCGTCCAGCAGAATGGGGAGCTCCCGGACCGCCTTGAAGGTGGGTGCCAAACTGACCCCCACCTCGAGCAAATAAGCGTGGATGCGGTTCATGGTGGCAGTACGGTCTCTGATGAAGCTGTCGCGCAGTGAATTGAGCATCGCCAGCGCCTGCTGGGCCTCGGTTTTGGGAGGCACGAAGCGCATCTGATCGCGGGTTGCCGCCTCACCGATAGCGGCAGCATCGGCAAAGTCATTCTTGTTGCTTTTCACGTAGGGGCGAACGAACTGTGCGGGAATAAGTTTGGGCGTATGACCCTGTCTCGTCACCTCTCGCGCCATGAAATGAGAGCCACCACAGGCCTCCATCGCCACCGTGCAGGGCGCAAGATTGGCAAGGTGGCGGATGAGTGACTCACGGTTGAACCTGCGGTGATAGAGCTCATGACCCCGATCATCCTGAGCGTGTACATGGAAGCTCAACTTTCCCAGGTCGATGGCGATGATGGCGACAGTGTTCATGGCGTTGCACTCCGATAGGCACCCTGTGAAAGCTTAGAGGGCTGACACAGGGTGGGGCGGGGGTAGCCATTTCATTATTTGTTGCAACGTGCCGAACCTGTCAGGCCATGGTTGCCCGCCTTGGCGCATGTCTTGAGACAGGTGAGGCGACAGTAATGCCCACGCTGAAATTGCGTCGGACCAACAAGGCGGACCAGGTAAGAGCACAGGATTGACTGGCCCGAAACAGATGTGGGAGCGGCCTTGTGCCGCGATGCGCCGCGCGGGCGGCGCTCGATCTGACAGGCGCTGCAAGGGTTGTGGCGGACACCTGGTATCCGCCTAGTCGGCAACATGCACGCCCAATCCATCCCGGCCAGGCGCAAGCTCTGGCCGCAGGGTCAACGCCGGAATCACATAATCCCCACCGTTCTGCCGCCGGAACGGGATGGGCGCATCACGCCACAAATCATCGTCTCGCCCGATGGTGGAGGTTTCACGGGGCCCACCGACGACGCCCTGGCCGAGCAGGGCCTGGCACGCAATGTGGTGCTGTCGGTACCGCGCTTCTCGGGGCTTGCGGCGATGCTGGTCGACAGCGACCTGGTGGCCATGCTGCCGCCGCGCCTGGTGGCCGGGAACCCGGCCCTCAGGGTGGTGGAGGCGCCCTTGGTGGTGCCGGGCTTCGAGATGCTGATGCTGTGGCCGGAGCGGGTGCACCGCGATCCTGCGCATCAGTGGTTGCGTGAACAGTTGGCCCGGGCGGTACCGTTGCAGGCGCCTTGAGTTGTTATGCCGGCACCATGGCAAAGCCCACGCCGAAGCGGTTCCAGGCATTGATGGTGGCGATGGCCAGGGTCAGGTTGGCGACCTCCTTGGCGCTGAAGTGCTCCAGCAGCGCCTGGTACTCGTCCTGCGGCGCGCCGCGCTCGGCCAGGCGGGTCAGGCTTTCGACCCAGGCCAGGGCCGCCCGCTCCCGCTCGCTGAAGTAGCGGGTCTCGCGCCAGACGCTCAGGGTCTGCAGGCGTGCTTCGGTTTCACCAGCCTTGCGCGCATCGTTGGCGTGCATGTTGACGCAGTAGGCGCAGCCATTGATCTGCGAGGCGCGCAGGCGGATCAGCTCGAGCAGTGAATGCTCAAGGCCCGAGGCGACCAGCGCCTGCTCGAGGCCGATCATGGCCTTGTAGGCTTCCGGCGAGTGTTTGGCCCATTCGATACGGTCATGCATGGTGAGGCTCCAGTTCGACAAGAGGAAAGTGGCATTACCTTAGGGCCAGTTCGCGCCGCGCCGAATAGCCAATCCCGCGCTTTGCCAGGAGGCCAATCCGTCATTCGGATGGGCACTGACAGGCATCCAATCTCTTCATTTCTGCCAGGGCGGCCGAGGCGGGATAATGGGCAGGTCTTCACCTGAGAACCGTTTCATGTCCGCAGATCGATTCATGCGCGAGGCCCTTGAGCTTGCCCGCGCCAATATCCAGGCCGGTGGCCGCCCCTTCGGCGCCGTGCTGGTCCACCAGGGGCAGGTGATCGCCCGTGCCGTCAACCAGATCCACAGCACCCAGGACCCCACCAGCCACGCCGAGATGCAGGCCATCCGCCAGGCCGCCCAGGTGCTTGGCCGGGCGCGCCTGGACGGTGCCGAGATCTACGCCAGCGGCCATCCGTGCCCGATGTGCCTGGCCGCCATGCACCTGTGCGGCATCGAGCGCGCCTGGTTCGCCTACGACAACGACGAGGGCGAGCCCTATGGGTTGTCCACCGCCGCAGTGTATGCGCAGATGGCCCGCCCGCCACAGCAGCAGAGCCTGCCCCTGCGCCCGCTGAAACCGGCGGGTGAAAGCGGCCTGTACCTTGAATGGCAGCAGGCCGGCGAAGCATGAGGGGCGCGTTGAACCTGTTGCTGGTGGTGCTGCTGGCGTTGAACCTGCGGCCGATTCTTACCAGCATTGGCCCACTGCTCGAACCGATGCGCCAGAGCACCGGCCTGGGCTACCAGCAGGCGGCGCTGCTGACCGCGTTGCCGGTGCTGTGCATGGGCCTGGTACCGCTTCTGCAACCCTGGCTGCGGCGCTGGCTGAGCGAGCATGGCGGCATGCTGGCGGGGCTGGCGGCCATCGCCCTGGCGTGCCTGTGGCGCCTGCAGCTGGACAGCGCCTGGGCGCTGATCGTAAGTGCGGTGGTCGCAGGCCTGGGTGCCGCCGTGGTGCAGGGCATGATGCCGGGGCTGGTCAACCGCTGGTTCCCCGGCCGCCTGGCGGCGACCATGGGGCTGTATTCGGCGGCGTTGATGAGCGGCGGTGGCCTGGCGGCGGTGCTTGGCCCATCGATCACCGCGCACTTCGGCCATTGGCAGTTCGGCCTTGGCCTGTGGGCGTTGCCGGCGCTGCTGGCGATCGTGGCGTGGACCGTCCTGCGCCCGCGCCAGGATGCACCCAGCCTGGCCGGTGGCGGGGGCGGCCATTGGTTCGGCAACCGCCGGGCCTGGCTGCTTGCGCTCTATTTCGGGCTGATCAACGGTGGCTATACGAGCATGGTGGCCTGGTTGCCGGCCTATCACCTCGAGCACGGCGGCACGGCCCAGGGCGGCGGCGAGCTGGTTGGCCTGATGACCATCTTCCAGGTCTGCGGTGCCCTGGGCCTGCCGTTGCTGCTGCGGCGTCTGGTTGATCGGCGGCCGGGCCTGTGGCTGGCCTTGCTGATCCAATTGGCGGGCTTCCTTGGCCTGCTGCTGGCGCCAGCCAGCGCCATGGGCCTGTGGGTGGCGCTGATCGGCCTGGGCCTGGGCGCGTGCTTCAGCCTCAGCCTGACGCTGACCCTGGAGCACCTGCGCACGCCCGGCGAAGCCGGCAGCCTGGCGGCTTTCGTCCAGGGCGTAGGTTTCATCGTCACCGGTATCGTGCCGTACGTCACCGGCTGGTTGCGTGATGTCAGCGGCGACTTCCAGGCCTCCTGGACCCTGCTGGCCTGCACCGTGCTGGCGATGCTGCTGGTGACCGTGCGTTTCGCTCCGAAAGGCTATGCCCGGGCCATCGCCCGTGAGGGACGAGTCGCTGAGGCAGCGCTCAACTGAGGCGCTGCAGGGTGTCACCGACCCGGTCCAGCGCCGGGTCGATGTCCAGCAGTTCGATGGCACCGAAACCGAACAGCAGTCCCGGCCTGACCGGCGCTTCGCTGAAGAACGGGGCCAGCGAGTAGAGGCCGACTTCCACCTTGCGCGCCAGGTTGATCAACAGCTCGATATCCACCCCGGGCTTGGCCAGCGCGCTCAGGTGAAAGCCGGCGCTGGCCGGCACCGTGTCGAACCAGGGCGCCAGGTCGCCGCCCAGGCGTGCCAGGATCCGCTCGCGGCGGGCGCTGTACACCTCATGGCAACGACGGATGTGCTTGTTCAGGTGACCTTCGCTGATGAAGCGGGCCAGGGCCCATTGCTGCAAGGTCGGGCTGTGCCAGTCGCTCAGGTGCTTGGCCACGCAGGCGGCCTGCAGCACGGCCGGTGGCAGCACCGCGTAGCCCAGGCGCAACTCCGGCAGCAGGGTCTTGGAGAAGGTTCCGACATAGGCCACCAGGCCATGTCGATCCAGGCGCTGCAAGGCTTCGGCGGCTGGCCCCTGGTAGCGGAACTCGCAGTCGTAGTCGTCCTCGATGATCAGCGCGCCGAGCTCGACAGCCCGCGCCAGCAGCGCCTGGCGCCGCGGCTCGGCCATGGGCATGCCAAGCGGAAACTGGTGCGAGGGTGTCACGTAGATCAGCCGGGTGCCGTCCTCGATCTGCTCGACGCACAGCCCCTGGTCGTCCACCGCCACCGACTGCAGGCGCGCGCCCAGGGCCAGGAACAGTTGGCGCGCCGGTGGGTAGCCCGGGTCCTCCATGGCCACCTTGCAGCCGGGTTCGACCAGTACCCGGGCGATCAGGTCCAGGGCCTGCTGGGCGCCGTTGCATACCAGCACGTCACTTGCGGTGCACTGGATGCCGCGGGTGAAGGCAATCTGGTGGGCGATGGCCTCGCGCAGCTCGGGCAGGCCCTGGGCGGAAAACTGTCGGTCGGGGTGGCGCTGGCTGCGGCGCAGGGCGTAGTTCATGCAACTGCGCCAGTGGTCGTAGGGGAACTGCGCCTTGCTCGAGGCGCCGCCGATGAAGTCGTAGCGCGACGGCGCGTCCAGCGCCCGTTGGCCCAATACCGTGGCGCGCTGGCGCCAGCGTTCGAGGGTTTCGGCGGCGGCCAGGGGGATGTTGTCGCTGTCGCTCTGGCGCGGCGTGTGGCGCGGGGTGATGAAGGTGCCGCGACCGACCACGCCACTGAGCAGGTTGTCGTAGGTCAGGCGCGAGTAGGCTTCGGCCACGGTCTTGCGCGAAACCCCCAGCTGCTCGGCCAAAAGGCGCGTGGGTGGCAGTTGGGTGCCGGCCGCCAGGTGGCCGCTGTCGATGCCGGCGCGCAGTTGCTGGTAGAGCTGGTCGGCCAGGCCTTTGCGGCCTTCGAGGCGGATGTGCAGTTCCATCGGGGCAGGGGGTCCGAAGCGCAGGGGGTGTAAAAGCTTCGGGTTTTATCGACAAAGCTGCAAGGGGCCCTGTAGGTGACTGCGCTGTCGAACAGGGATTTGCGTTTCCAGCATCACCAGCGTGGGAGCGGGCTTGCCCCGCGATGGCATAAGTACAGGCAACGATGCTGTCTGGACCTACGCCATCGCGGGGCAAGCCCGCTCCCACGCAGCCGAAAGGCTTGGGCTATTGATTTTCTGCAGGGCGGACGGCGTGTTCACAGGCGAGCGGTACTGATGGTGATGTAGCCTTTTTCCGGCAATGCGATGCGGATCACCGTCTCGTCCTCGCAGGCCTTGCGTTTCTGTTGGATGCACACGCCATCCACCGCTGCTTCGCGCATGCGCGCGGGGATGGCGCGGCCCTTGGCATCGAAGAAGGCTTCGCTGGCGAGCAGCTCGACACGCTCGATCAGCTGGCGGGTGTGTTCATCGGTGGCGCAGAAGAACCGCACCCCGGACAGGTGCGGGTTGTCGTCGGGGTTGCTGACCTCGTGGGCCAACAGTTGACGCAGGGTGTGGCGCAGTTCGCGGGTAGGGCGATGAGCATTTGTGGGCATGGCATGGCCTCGTCTGGATGGGGTTGGCCGCGCCGGGGCGGCGGTCACGTCTCCAGTCCTGATGATGTTTTGCCGAGGGTGGGGCAACAATCTAGAAGCTTCCGTACTTTCGGTAGGAGGGTTCCGAAATTACAGGCACCAGGTTGAACATCGCCTTGATCCGCGTCAGGTGCGGGGCACAATTTCCGCGGCCTCGACAGCGCCGGGCTCAAGTGCCGCCTCGACGATTTCGATCCAGTGCCGTACCGGCGTGCGACCGGCGCCGCCGAGGTGCAGCTGGCAGCCGATGTTGGCAGTGGCGATGACCAGTGGGTTGTCGCTTTCCAGGGCATTGAGGCGGTTGTCGCGCAGCTGGCGCGCCAGCTGCGGCTGGGTCAGTGAATAGGTGCCGGCCGAGCCGCAGCACAAGTGGCTATCCGGCACCTGGGTGAGATGAAAGCCCAGCCGGGCCAGCAGACCTTCCACCGCGCCGCCAAGCTTGAGGGCGTGCTGCAGGGTGCAGGGGCAGTGGAATGCCAGGCGCTGCTCGGCGCATAGACCCAAATGCTCCAGTGGCTCGGCCTGCAGCACCTGTACCAGGTCACGAGACAGGGCGCTGACCCGAGCGGCCTTGGCGGCGTAGCGTGGGTCTTGTTGAAGCAGGTGGCCATAGTCGCGGACAAAGGCGCCGCAGCCGCTGGCGGTTTGCACGATGGCCTCGGCGCCGGCCTCGATGGCCGGCCACCAGGCGTCGATGTTGCGTCGGGCGCGGTCGAGGCCTCGTGCCTGGGCATCCAGGTGATAGTCCACGGCGCCGCAGCAACCGGCCTGGTGGATCGGCTCGACGCTGATGCCTAGCCGGTCGAGCAGGCGAGTGGCGGCGGCATTGGTGTTGGGTGAAAGTGCCTGCTGCACGCAGCCTTCGAGCAGCAGCACGCGACGGGTGTGGCGCGGCATCGGACGTTGGCCCGGGGTGACGACCTGCGCCGGCAGCTTGTCCTTGAGGCTGGCCGGGAGCAGGGGATACAGGGCCTGCCCGGCGCGCACAAGCGCCTTGAATGCGCCCGGCCTCGGCACCACGGCGCGCAGGCCCGCGCGCAGCAGGCGTTGCCCCGGCGGCCGGGGGACCTGCCGATCGACCACGGCGCGGCCGATGTCGAGCAGGTTGTGGTATTCCACCCCCGACGGGCAGGTGGTCTCACAGTTGCGGCAGCTCAGGCAGCGGTCCAGGTGCGCCTGGGTGCTGGTGCCCGCCGGTTCGCCTTCGAGCACCTGCTTGATCAGGTAGATGCGCCCGCGAGGCCCGTCCAGTTCATCGCCGAGCAGCTGGTAGGTGGGGCAGGTGGCGGTGCAGAACCCGCAGTGCACGCAGGAACGCAGGATGCGTTCGGCCTCGTCGGCGCGGGGCAACTGGCGGGCGGATTCGCTCAGGTGGGTTTGCATGCCGTGGCCTCACAAGTGCGCGTACAGGCGGCCAGGGTTGAACACACCCTGGGGATCGAGTTGGCGTTTCAGCGCCTGGTGATAGCGCAGCATCAGCGGACCGAGCGGGGCGCTGCTGTCGTCGCCGGGCGCGTAGGCGGTGGCGTGACCGCCGGCCTCGGCCGCCAATGCCCGGATGACGGACGTCGGGGCGTCGGACTTGAGCCAGCGCTGGGCGCCACCCCAGTCGATCAACTGCTGTCCCGGCAGTTCGAGTGCACCGCAGGCCATGGGCAGGGACAGCCGCCACAGCGTTGCGGGTGCGGTGAAGAACGCCAGGCGCTGCTCGCGCAGGTCTTGCCAGAAGCCTGTGTCGAACGCTTCACCACCCAGGCGCTCACGGGCCGAGCGCACCGAACCTTCGCCGCCCTCCAGGCGCAGATGCAGCGCCTCGCCGTCATGGCAGGCGGCGCTGACTGGCAGCGCTTGTCGGCCCCATTCGGCGAGTGCGGCGAGTGCCTGCTGCGTGCTCATCTCCAGGCGCAGGCCCAGGCATTGGCGCGGTTGCGGCAGCACCTTGAGCGACACCTCGGTGAGCAGCCCCAGGCAGCCGAAGCTGCCCGCCATCAGCCGCGACACGTCGTAGCCGGCGACATTCTTCATCACCTCACCACCAAAGCGCAGGAGCTTGCCGTGGCCGGTGATCAGCCGGGTGCCGAGGACATAGTCACGCACCGACCCGGCCCAGGGCCGGCGTGGCCCCGACAGCCCGGCCGCGACCATGCCGCCCAGCGTCGCCTCGGGGCCCAGGTGCGGTGGCTCGCAGGCCAGCATCTGCCCGGCCTCGTGCAGCGTCGCCTCGACCTCCCGCAGGGGCGTGCCGGCGCGGGCGGTGAGCACCAGCTCGGTGGGGTCGTAGCCGACGATGCCGCGGTGGCCACGGGTGTCGATGACCTGCCCGGTCACCGGGCGACCGAGCATGGCCTTGCTGTTGCCGCCCTGGATGCGCAGCGGGGTGCGCCGGTCCAGCGCCTGGTTGACCTGCTCCAGCAGGTCCTGGCCGAGGTCCCTGTCCATCAGAAACGCTCCAGGTCGGGGAAGGGCAGTTGCCCGTGGTGTACATGCAGCGCGCCGAACTCGGCGCAGCGCTGCAGGGTGGGGATGTTCTTGCCCGGGTTGAGCAGGCCCCGTGGGTCGAAGGCGGCCTTGACCGCGTGGAACAGGGTGATCTCGTCGCTGTTGAACTGCGCGCACATCTGGTTGATCTTCTCCCGTCCTACGCCGTGTTCGCCAGTGATGCTGCCTCCGACGGCCACGCACAGTTCGAGGATCTGGCCGCCGATGGCCTCGGCGCGCTCCAGTTCACCGGGCAGGTTGGCATCGAACAGGATCAGCGGGTGCAGGTTGCCGTCGCCGGCATGGAACACATTGGCCACCCGCAGGCCGTACTGCCGGGAAAGCGCGCTGATGCCCTTGAGCACCCGCGGCAGCTCGCGGCGCGGGATGGTGCCATCCATGCAGTAGTAGTCCGGGGAAATGCGCCCCACCGCCGGGAAGGCATTCTTGCGCCCGGCCCAGAAGCGCACGCGCTCGGCTTCGTCGCAGGCCAGGCGCACCTCGCGGGCGCCGGCCTTGCGTAGCACGGCATCGACCCGGGCGCAGTCGTCCTGCACGTCGGCCTCGACGCCGTCGAGCTCGCACAGCAGGATCGCCGCCGCGTCCAGCGGGTAGCCGGCATGGATGAAGTCCTCGGCGGCGCGAATCGCCAGGTTGTCCATCATCTCGAGTCCAGCCGGGATGATCCCGGCGCCGATGATCTCGGCCACCGCGCCCCCGGCGTCCTCGACATTGTCGAAACTGGCCAGCAGTACCCGCGCCACCTGCGGCCTGGGCAGCAGCTTGACGGTGACCTCGGTGACGACGCCGAGCATGCCCTCGGAGCCGGTAAACAACGCCAGCAGGTCGAAACCGGGGCTGTCCAGGGCGTCGCTGCCCAGTACCAGGCGTTCGCCTTCGACGGTGAGGATCTCCACCTTGAGCAGGTTGTGCACGGTCAGGCCGTATTTCAGGCAATGCACGCCACCGGCATTTTCGGCGACATTGCCGCCGATCGAGCAGGCGATCTGCGAGGAAGGATCGGGCGCGTAGTACAGCCCATGGGGCGCCGCCGCCTGGGAGATCGCCAGGTTGCGCACGCCAGGCTGGACCCGGGCGAAGCGGCCCTGCGGGTTGACTTCGAGGATGCGGTTGAAGCGCGCCATCACCAGCAGGATGCCCTGGCTCAACGGCAGGGCGCCGCCGGACAGGCCGGTGCCGGCGCCGCGCGCCACCACCGGCACGCCGCGCTGGTGGCAGAGCCGCATTAACGCCTGCACCTGCTCCAGGCGCTCGGGCAGCGCCACCAGCAGCGGCAACGAACGGTAGGCCGAGAGGCCGTCGCACTCGTAGGGCTTGAGGTCTTCGCTGCGGTGCAGGATCTGCAGATCGGGGAGGGCCTCGCGCAGGGCGGCCAGCAGTGCCGGCTTGTCCACGGCTGGCAACGGTCCATCGACACGTTCGTCGTAAAGGATATTCATGCAGGTTTACTGCGCCAGGTGCCGGATCATCGCCACCGTCAGGTACAAGCGTGGCGCCACGCTGGCGATCTCCATGTACTCGTCGTCGCCATGCAGGCCGGCGCCGACCACACCCAGCGTTTCCAGCACCGCCGGCTTGTCGCTGTCGGGCATATAGGCGTAGCCGGCGTCGGTGCCGAAGCGCATGGCGATCGGCTGCAATTGCCGGTCGATCTTGCTGTAGAGCTGCCGTGCCGTTTGCGCAAGCTCCGTGGAGGCGTCGTTCCTGGCCAGCGGCGGGCGGCCTTGTTCCACGACCAGCTCGACCTGGGTATCGGCTACAAGCTGTTTCTTGATGATCCGCAGGGCGTCTTCCTGCACCCGCTCGGTCTCGCTCAGGTCGGAGTAGCGCATGTCGGCCTCGGCGCTGGCCTGGGCGGGAATGATATTGGCCTTTTCCCCGGCCTTGGCCAGGGTCCAGTTGACGGTGGTGCCCTTGCCCTTGTCGCCGAGGTCGTTCAACTGCAGCAACTGGTGCGCCAGCTCCACCAGCGCGTTGCGCCCGGCTTCCGGGGCGGAGCCGGCGTGGGAGGCGCGGCCCTTGACCTCGAGCTTGAGGCGGTTGATGCCGTTGGTGGCGACGGTGACCGCGTCCTTGTCCGGCGGCTCGTAGGAGAAGACGAAATCGTGCTTGCGCGCCAGCTCGGCGATCAGTTGCCGCGAGCCGGCCGAGCCCATCTCCTCGTCCGGGTTGAACAGCACGGTGAGGGTGCGGTAGCCCTTGTACTGCTGGTCCTGTAGCAGTTTCAGCGCATGCAGGATCATCGCCACGCCGCCCTTGGCGTCGGCCACGCCGGGGCCGTAGGCGCGTTCCCCATCGATCCGGAACGGGCGCTTGGCCACGGTGCCGGGGCCGAACACCGTGTCGTAGTGGACCATCAGCAGGAAGTCCTTGTCGCCGCTGCCCTTGAGGGTGCCGACGATATTGTCGCCCACCGAGGGCGTGGCCGGCTGGGTGCTGACCTTGGCACCGAGGGCCTCGAGGCGTTTCACCAGTTCGCTGCCGACCTGTTTCAGACCGGGTTCGGTGCCGGTGCCGGTGTCCACTGCCACCAGGGTCTTGAGGGTCTCCAGGTAATGAGGCTGTTCGGCCTGGGCCTGGCTGAACAGTTCCTGGGGCGTCGGGTCGGCGGCCTGGGCGGTGGCACAGGCCAGGGCAAGGGCCAATGAGCAGAATCGCAAGGGCATGGGCAGGGATCTCGTTGTCGTGAACCCTTCAGCGTAGACCCTGCCATCCGATTACCGAGTCATTTGCCCCCGGCGACAAAGCTGCCGTGCAGCCTGAGAGGGGTGAAAATCATGACAACTCATAGTGATACATGACATTACATATAGTTAATAAGCCATTGAATATAAAGAATTTATCTTTTCGCTATCGCGTGTTGTACGCACTGCTCGTAATACGTCTGCTTGATCGCCGTCGGCTTCAGCCGAGACCGGCTGTTGTAGGTCTGCTCGGTGATGCCGAAGGCCGTCATGCGCATCCACGGCTTGGCGAACTTGCGCGCCTGGAGCTTCTTGCGCGTGGCGTACAGGGTGACGCCGGAAAGCTTGGCCTGCTGCGCCTCGGCGGCGATCTGCGCGCCCCAGCCGCACACCTGGCGATCGTTCTGGCTCAGTGCCCGGGCCTGGGCGCCGAAGGCGGCGGTGGCCAGCAGGCAGCCGGCCACGGTTGCTAGAATCACTCGCATGTTGCTGTCCTAAGCATCTGAAGGAAAACAAAGTTTGCCTTTGCTTCCGACGCCTGGGGGCCAGCAGTTTGCCGTCAGGCGATGGCCATTTGCAGGCCACCGTGCTGGCGCCTGCGCAGCGACTGCAGGGCCAGGGCCGCGATCCACAGCACGCCGACGCCGTAGTTCAGGCGCTGGTAGAGACCGAACAGTTCACCGCTGTGCACGGCCTGGGTCATCAACACTACGGTAACCACCGCCAGTACAGCGCTCAGCAGCGACCCCCAGGCCAGCCCCGGGGATCGGGCAAGGCGCATGCCCAGGCCGATC
Organism: Pseudomonas sp. TE31087; assembly: GCF_057284075.1. NCBI lineage: Bacteria > Pseudomonadati > Pseudomonadota > Gammaproteobacteria > Pseudomonadales > Pseudomonadaceae > Pseudomonas > Pseudomonas sp. TE31087. Next base: position 1,738,051 of record NZ_JBXVNN010000001.1, on the reverse strand, counting down.
CACAACACGCTGGCGAGCGTCAGCGAAAGGAACATCAGCAGGCCGCCGAGGTTGTGCATCTGTTGCGAGAACGATGGCTCCAGCGGCGCGCAGCCCTGGTCACAGGCAAACCCGCCGGTCACCAGGCTGCCCAGGCCATGCAACAGCACCAGCAGGGCGCTCAGCCGTGCCAGCTTCGAGCGCCGCCAGCGCCGCGCCAGGCCCCAGGCGAACAGTGCGAACAACAGGGCCAGCGGGAAATTGTTGGCCCAGGGCGACAGCCCGTGGGTGGGGGCGCCGACCGCGCCGAGCTGGCTCATGGCTTGTTGCAGGTGGTCGTAGCCGGGGTAGGCCAGCGCCGTCAGGGTGACGCCCAGCAGCAGCCAGAGGGGGATGAGCAGGCCGCTGGCGAGCAGCAGGCGATCGAACGTCTTCATGCAGTGCCTTCCTTGGTGAGTGCAGGACGCAGCCTACCGCGTCGCCGTGGCCATTCGCCAGCCTTAGCGGCCGTTGACCAGCATCACCAGCAGCACGCAGGCCAGCAGCGCCAGGTAGGCCCGGGCATGCACGCTGTCGGGGATGCGCCCGAGCAGGGGCGCGGCCAGGTGCATGCCGAGCCAGGCGCCGACGGTCATCACCAGGGCCGCGCGCAGGTCGATGAAGCCCAGCAGGCCCGGGCCAAGGTCGAGCTGGCCAGCCGGCAGCAGCGCATAGACCAGCGTGGCCGCCAGGGCCATGGGCAGCGACAGCGGGTTGGCCATGGCCGTGGCGGTGCGCATGCTGGCGCCGCGGCGGCGCATCAGTGGCACGGTCATCACGCTGCCGCCCACCCCGAGCAACGCTGCCAGGGCGCCGATGGGCACGCCGACCAGGCTGGCGCCGGTACTGCCCAGGGGCGCCAGGCGATGTTCGCCAGCGCGGACGAAGCCCGGGCGCAGCCAGGCGTCCATCAGGCTCAGCGCCAGGTAGGCGATGAACAGCCAGCGCAGCCAGGCGCTGGCCAGATACAGCGCCGCCCAGGCCCCGAGCAGCGCGCCGAGGGCGATGGCCGGCGCCAGTGGTCGCACCAGGTCCCAGCGCAGGCTGCCCGCGCGGTGATGGCGCCAGGTGGCCAGCGCGCTGCTGAAGATCATCACCGTGGCCGAGGTGGCCACGGCGATCTGCATGGCGTGCTGGGCCATGGTGGTCCCCGCGCCATGGCTGGCCAGCAGCAGGGCATAGAACAGCGGCACGGCGAAGAACCCGCCGCCGAAGCCAAACAGCAAGGTGGTGACGCCGGCGCACAGGCCGAACAGGCCAAGCAGGGGATAGAGCATGGGGTGGGCCTCGGGCCAGGGCTGAGGCGGTCAGGGTAGGGGTATGCCTCTTGGCTGGCTTGCGCAACCTGGCCAATAATCGTCGTGTTTCGGCCAGAGCCTCCTTTCATGCGCAATGTTCCCCTGTCCGAGGTCGATGCCACCCCGCGTGCGGTGCTGGCCATCGCCACCGACTATTCGCCCGATACCTTGCTGCCCAGACATGTCCATCGCCGGGCGCAGTTCCTGTATGGCATGAGCGGGCTGATGGAGGTGCTGACCGATGACGGCGCCTGGGTCATCCCGCCCGGCAGCGGGGTATGGATTCCGCCCGGCAAGCCGCATCAGGTGCGCATGCGTGGCGTGAGTACCCGCAGCCTGTACATCGAACCGACCGCGCTGCCCAGGCCGGGTGGCGTGTGCGAGGCACTGCGGGTCGGGCCGCTGCTGCACCAGCTGTTGCTGGCCAGCGCCGAGGTGCCGGCCCTGCATGACGAGGCGGGGCGCGACGGCCTGCTGCTGCGGCTGGTGCTGCATGAGCTGGGCCAGGCCGAGCGTCTGCCGCTGTTCGCGCCGCTGCCGGCCGAGCCGCGTCTGGCGGCCCTGTGCCAGGCGTTCCTGGCGCAGCCATCAATCCACACCCGTGGCGAAACATGGGCAGGCCAGCTCAACTGGAGCCCACGTACCTTCAGCCGGCGCTTTCGCGAGCAGACCGGGCTGTCGTTCGGCCAGTGGCGCCAGCAGGCCTGCCTGATGGCCGCGGTGACACGACTGGCGACCGGCGAGCCGGTGACCACCGTCGCCCTGGACCTGGGCTATGAAAGCCCCAGCGCGTTTTCCAGCCTGTACCGGCGAGTCATGGGCCAGCCGCCGTCGGCGGCACGCCAGGGCAGATGAAAACCCCGTTGGACGTATGTGATCGTACAACTGCTTGCGCTATCATCACGCCTGTCTTTCACAACCAGACATACAGGGCATGACAGAGCAGCAGGTACAGGCACGGACCCGGCGCAAGCCGCGCAGTCTGGCCCAGGAACTGGTCACGGTGCTGACCGAACGCATCCGCAGCGGCCAGCTCAAGCGCGGCGACAAGCTGCCCACCGAGTCGCAGATCATGGTCGAGGAGGGGGTCAGCCGCACCGTGGTGCGCGAGGCCATCTCGCGGCTGCAGGCCGCCGGCCAGGTCGAGACCCGTCATGGCATCGGCACCTTCGTGCTGGACGCGCCGAGCACCGGCGGCTTTCGGATCGACCCGGCGACCATCGTCACCCTGCGCGAGGTGCTGGCGGTGCTGGAGCTGCGCATCGCCCTGGAAATCGAAGCCGCGGGCTTGGCCGCCCAGCGTCGCAGCGACGAGGAACTGGCCGGCATGCGTGCCGCGCTGGACGAGCTCAACGAGGGCGCAGCCCACGCCTCGGATGCGGTGTCGGCGGACTTCCAGTTCCACCTGCGTATCGCCCAGGCCAGCGGCAATCACTATTTCGCCGACATCATCAATCACCTGGGCACCAGCATCATCCCGCGCACCCGGCTCAATTCGGCGCGCCTGGCCCATGACGACCAGGCGCACTACATGAGCCGGCTGATGCATGAGCACGAGGCGATCTACGAGGCCATCGCCCGGCGCGACAGCGAAGGCGCGAAGATGGCCATGCGCATGCACCTGAGCAACAGCCGCGAGCGTCTGCGCCAGGCCCATGAAGAGGCCGAGGCGCAAAGGGGCTGACGTCGGGGGAATGCGTGGGAGCGGGCTTGCCCCGCGATGCAGGTATCGCAGGGCCCCTCATTCACGTTTACAGACGATCAAATCACCCCTTCACTCCACTGCCCATTCACCAACCGCCGCAGCCCCAGCGGGTTGCCATCGCGCAACGCCTCCGGCAGCAGCGCCTGCGGGTAGTTCTGGTAGCACACCGGGCGCAGGAAGCGATCGATGGCCAGGGTGCCGACCGAAGTGCCACGGGCATCCGAGGTCGCCGGGTAAGGCCCGCCATGGACCATGGCGTCGCACACCTCGACCCCGGTCGGGTAGCCATTGACCAGGATCCGCCCGACCTTCTCCTCCAGCAGCGGCACCAGCCAGGCAAAGGCTTCGAAGTCTTCCGGCTCGCCGATCAGCGTGGCGGTCAGCTGGCCGCGCAGGCCGAGCAGGGCGGCGCGCAGTTGTTCACGGTCGCTGACTTCGACGGCCACCGTGGCCGGGCCGAACACTTCTTCCTGCAGCAGCGGATCGGACTCCAGCAGCAGGCGGACGTCGGCCTTGAACAGCTGGGCACGGGCCTGCTCGCCCTGTTGCGCCTGACCGGCCAGGTGCTGGATGCCGGCATGGGCGTGCAAGTGTTCCAGGCCGGCGACATAGCTGCGCAGGCCGCCGGCGTTGAGCAGGGTCTGGCCGGCCTGTTGGTCCAGATGTTGGCCCAGGTCATTCAGCAACTGGCTGAAGCCAGGCGACTGCAGGCCGATCAGCATCCCCGGGTTGGTGCAGAACTGCCCGGCGCCCAGGCACACGGAGCCGGCCAGCTCACGGGCGATGGCCTCGCCGCGCTTGGCCAGCGCGGCCGGCAGGATGATCACCGGGTTGATGCTGGACATCTCGGCGAACACCGGGATCGGTTGCACCCGCTCGGCAGCCATGCGGCACAGGGCGTCGCCGCCCTTGAGCGAACCGGTGAAGCCGACCGCCTGGATGGCCGGGTGCTTGACCAGCCATTCACCGACACCGCCACCGAATACCATGTTGAACACACCCTTGGGCATGCCGGTGCGTTCGGCGGCGCGCAGGATGGCGCAGGCCACCAGGTCGGCGGTGGCCATGTGGCCACTGTGAGCCTTGAACACCACCGGGCAACCGGCGGCCAGGGCTGCGGCGGTGTCGCCGCCGGCGGTGGAGAAGGCCAGCGGGAAATTGCTGGCGCCAAATACCGCTACCGGGCCGACGCCGATACGCATCTGGCGGATGTCCACCCGTGGCAGCGGCTGGCGCTCGGGCAGCGCCAGGTCGATGCGCGCACCGAGGAAGTCGCCACGGCGCAGTACCTGGGCGAACAGGCGCATCTGCCCGCTGGTGCGGCCGCGTTCGCCCTGGATACGCGCGGCGGGCAGGGCTGTTTCACGGCAGACGATGGCGACGAAGCTGTCATCGAGTTCGTCCAGTTCGGCGGCGATGGCGTCGAGGAATTCGGCGCGGCGTGCCGGGGGCAGCTGGCGGAATTCGCCGAAGGCGACGGCGGCGGCTTGGGTGGCGCGGTTGACTTCGCTCTCGGTGGCCTGGGCAAAGCTGTAGGGCAGTGCCTCGCCGGTGGTGGCGTCCAGGCTTTGCAGGCGTTGCGGGCCGACGGCACTGCGTTGGCCGGCGATGAAGTTGTGGCCGAGGATATTGGGCATGGGGTGCTCCTGTCGGGGGACGTTGGGGGGCGCTTTGCGCCCCTTTCGCGGCACAAGGCCGCTCCTACAAGGGGGATGCGATCTACTGTAGGAACGGCCTTGTGCCGCGAAAGGGCTGCGCAGCAGCCCCAATATTCATCAGGTAATAGGTGCCGGATTGAACAGGGTGATGTCGTTGTGCAAGCCATGCTGCTCGGCCCAGGTGCGCTTGCGACCGCTGGCCACGTCGAGGTAGTAGTGGAACAGCTCCCAACCAAGCTCCTCGATGCTCGCCCGGCCACTGGCGATGCGCCCGGCGTCGATGTCGATCAGGTCCGGCCAGCGCTGGGCCAGTTCGCTGCGGGTGCACACCTTGACCACCGGCGCCATGGCCAGGCCGTAGGGTGTGCCGCGGCCGGTGGTGAACACATGCAGGTTCATCCCGGCAGCCAGCTGCAGGGTGCCGCAGACGAAGTCGCTGGCCGGGGTGGCGCAGAAGATCAGGCCCTTGCGCGTGACCCGCTCGCCCGGGCCGAGCACGCCCTGGATGGCGCCGCTGCCGGACTTGACGATCGAGCCCAGGGATTTCTCGACGATGTTGGACAAGCCACCTTTCTTGTTGCCCGGTGTGGTGTTGGCGCTGCGATCCGCCGCGCCCTGTTGCAGGTAGCGGTCGTACCAGTCCATCTCGCGCACCAGCGCCTCGGCGACTTCCGGCGTTTCGGCGCGGGAGGTGAGCATGTAGATGGCGTCGCGCACCTCGGTGACTTCCGAGAACAGCACGGTGGCTCCGGCGCGCACCAGCAGGTCGGCGGCATGGCCCAGGGCGGGGTTGGCGGTGATGCCGGAAAAGGCGTCGCTGCCGCCGCATTGCATGCCCAGGATCAGCTCGCTGGCCGGCACGGTTTCGCGGCGGCGCTGGTCAAGCTTGCGCAGGCGGGTTTCGGCCAGGGCCATGATCTGCTCGATCATCTCGACGAAGCCCAGCGAGGCGTCCTGCAGGCGGTATAGCCAGGGCTCGCTGAGGTCCACGGACGGGTCGTCCTCGTGCATCACCTGGCCGGCCTGGAGTTTTTCGCAGCCCAGGCTGATGACCAGCGCTTCGCCGCCCAGGTTGGGGTTGCGCGCCAGGTTGCGCACGGTGCGAATCGGGATGTAGGCATCGCGGGCGTTGATCGCCACGCCGCAGCCGTAGCTGTGGGTGAGGGCGACCACATCATCCACGTTGGGGTATTTGGGCAGCAGTTCGTCGCGGATACGCTTGACCGCGTGGTCGAGCACGCCGGTCACGCACTGCACGGTGGTGGTGATGCCGAGGATGTTGCGGGTGCCGACGGTGCCGTCGGCATTGCGATAGCCCTCGAAGGTGAAGCCTTCGAGGGGCGCCTGGGCGGCGGGCACGGCGTCGCAGCGCGGCAGGCTGTCGAGCTCGGGGGCGGCCGGCATCGCCAGTTGATCTTCCTTGACCCAACTGCCCTGGCGCAGGTCTTCCAGGGCATGGCCGATGACCTGGCCGTAGCGGCGCACCGCCTCGCCCCGGCGGATATCCGCGGTGGCGACCTTGTGGCTCTGCGGAACGCCCTCGACCAGGGTCAGGCCGTCGGCGAAGCGCGCGCCTTCGCCCAGGCCGCCGTCGTTGACCACCACCACGACATTGTCGTCAGGATGCAGGCGCACGTAGCGGGGCGACTCGGAATGTTCGATCAACTGCATGGTCAGGCCCTTCTTGTCGTTTCTTTCAGGCTTCTTGTACGCCAGCCTGCGCCCGGGCAGGGCGCAGGCGTGTTTCACTCAATGGCGCGAAGTGGCGAGTTCAGTGGTGTGTGCCGCTTCCTGCTTCGGGTCGTCCTTGAGCTCGATGCGCTTGATCGGACCGACGATCACCAGGTAGCTGAACACTGCCACCAGGGCGTTGGCGCCCACGTACACCAGGGCCCACTTGAACGAGCCGGTGGCGCTGATGATGTAGCCGATGACGATCGGCGTGGTGATCGAGGCGATGTTGCCGAAGGTGTTGAACAGCCCACCCGACAGCCCGGCGATCTGCTTGGGCGAGGTGTCGGCGACCACCGCCCAGCCCAGCGCGCCGATGCCCTTGCCGAAGAATGCCAGGGTCATGAAACCGACCACCATCCATTCGGCCTCGACGTAGTTGCAGAAGACCATGGTGGTCGACAGCAGCAGGCCGCAGACGATCGGCAGCTTGCGCGAGAAGGTCAGCGAGTTGCCGCGGCGCAGCAACCAGTCCGACAGCACGCCGCCGAGTACGCCGCCGATGAAGCCGCACACTGCCGGCAACGAGGCGATGAAGCCGGCCTTGAGGATGGTCATGCCGCGTTCCTGCACCAGGTACACCGGGAACCAGGTGAGGAAGAAGTAGGTGATGGCGTTGATGCAGTACTGGCCCAGGTAGACGCCCAGCAGCATGCGGCTGGTCAGCAGTTGCTTGATATAGCCCCATTTCGGGCCGTCGTTGCCGCGTTTCTGGTCCATGTCCACCAGGCCGCCGTTCTGTTCGATGTGCTCGAGCTCGGCGGCGCTGATGCGCGGATGCTGGCGCGGGTTGTAGATGGTCTTGAGCCACACCGCCGAGAACACGATGCCCAGCGCGCCCATCACCACGAACACATGTTCCCAGCCGAAGGTGAAGACGATCCAGCCCATGATCGGCGCGAACAGCGCGGTGGCGAAGTACTGCGCCGAGTTGAAGATCGCCGAGGCGGTGCCGCGCTCTTGCGTCGGGAACCAGGCCGCGACGATCCGGGCATTGCCGGGGAACGACGGCGCTTCGGCGAAGCCGACCAGAAAGCGCAGGGTGAACAGCGTGACCACCGCCCAGGCCACCGGCAGGCCGCCGACAAAGCCCTGCAGCAGGGTGAACAGCGACCAGGTGAAGATGCTGAAGGCGTAGACGTTCTTCGAACCGAAGCGGTCAAGCAGCCAGCCGCCGGGGATCTGCCCGGCCACGTAGGCCCAGCCGAAGGCGGAGAAGATGTAGCCGAGGGTGACCGCGTCGATGCCCAGGTCCTTCTGCAGGCTGGAGCCGGCGATGGCGATGGTGGCGCGGTCGGCGTAGTTGATGGTGGTCACCAGGAACAGCATCAACAGGATCAGGTAGCGCACATGCGTCTTTTTCGTCGCTTGCATGCTGGTTACTCCCACTCGTTATTTTTATACGGGGATCGGTTGTGGGCCGGAGCAGGGTGGCCCTGCTCCGGCGGCGGCATCGGCAGGCCGCAGGGCGTTCGCTTATTGCGGGCCCATCTTGTCCATCAGCGCGGCGAGCATCTCGTACTCCTGCGCGGTCAGGTCGGTCAGCGGCGTGCGCACGGGCCCGGCGTCGTAGCCGGCGATCTTCGCCCCGGCCTTGACGATGCTCACGGCGTAACCGGCCTTGCGGTTGCGGATGTCCAGGTACGGCAGGAAGAAGTCGTCGATCAGCTTGGCCACGGTGGCGTGATCGTCGCGGGCGATGGCGTGGTAGAAGTCCATCGCCGTCTTCGGCACGAAGTTGAACACCGCCGAGGAGTACACCGGCACGCCCAGGGCCTTGTACGCCGCAGCATACACCTCGGCGGTGGGCAGACCACCCAGGTAGCTGAAGCGATCGCCCAGGCGGCGACGAATCGACACCATCAGCTCGATGTCGCCCAGGCCGTCCTTGTAGCCGATCAGGTTCGGGCAGCGCTCGGCCAGGCGTTCCAGCAGGTCGGCGTTCAGCCGGCAGACGTTGCGGTTGTATACCACCACGCCGATATTCACCGCCTTGCACACCGCCTCGACATGGGCGGCGACGCCGTCCTGGCTGGCTTCGGTGAGGTAGTGGGGCAGCAGCAGCAGGCCTTTGGCGCCGAGGCGCTCGGCCTCTTTGGCGTATTCGATGGCCTGGCGGGTCGAGCCGCCGACGCCGGCGAGGATCGGCACCGAGGTGGCGCAGGTGTCGACGGCGGTCTTGATCACCTGGCTGTACTCGCTGGCGGCCAGGGAGAAGAACTCGCCGGTGCCGCCGGCGGCGAACAGGGCGCTGGCGCCGTAGGGGGCGAGCCATTCCAGGCGCTTGACGTAGCCGGCCGGGTTGAAGTCGCCGTGGGCGTCGAAGTCGGTGACGGGGAACGACAGCAGGCCGTGGGAGAGGATGGATTGCAGTTCTTGTGGGGTCATTGTTGTAGGCATCCTGTGGCGCTTGGAGGAGGGGGGAACCAAGGTGAGAGGTAAGTTATCGTACAACTTGCGCGATGACTAGTCCCCCCTGCACAGAATTTTGAATTCGTTTCAGCCATGACAACGCAATCCCTGTAGGAGCGGCCTTGCCGAGGCGTCGGACCGGTCGGAAAGGGCCGCAAAGCGGCCCCGGCGATTGATGCGTCTACGCTAAGACCCTGGGGCCGCTGCGCGCCCCTTTCGCGACACAAGGCCGCTCCTACAGGGGAAAGCGTAAGCCCTATTTATTCGGTTGAGTGATGTTGTCGTATGACTTATGCGGAAGAAAAAAGATCGCGGAGACAGGCACAAGCCCGCCGCCCGCTTCCACGGGAAGTGTTCTGGGACCAGCAGAGGGTGACCGGGGAAACGGGGGCGGTATTGCACCGCCCCGCGATCAAAGCTAACGAAGCTTCAGTGGATCAGGCAGCCTGGTGGTGCTTGACCTGGGACTTGCGGACCTGGGCGCGGCAGGCGTCGCCGAAGGCCTGGAACATCTTGATCGAGTCGGGGTTCTTCGCCGCCTGCCACTCCGGGTGCCACTGCACCGCGAACAGGAAGGGCGAGAGGCTCGGGGCGTGGATCGCCTCGACCAGGCCGTCTTCGGCATGGGCGATCGGCTCGATGCCGGCACCCAGGTTGCGCAGGCCCTGGCCGTGCAGCGAGTTGACGCGGATCTCGTCGGTGCCCAGGGTATCGCGCAGCCAGCTGCCTGGCTTGATCTTCACGCTGTGTACCGGGGCGTACTGGACCTCGACCGGATCTTCCGGGTTTTCCCGGTGGTCGTTGAAGCCGGGTTCGGCGTAGACCTTCTGGTAGATGTCACCGCCCAGGGCCACGTTGATTTCCTGCATGCCGCGGCAGATGCCGAAGATCGGCAGACCGCGCTTGATCGCAGCCTTGACCAGCGGCATGTCGAACAGGTCGCGGTCCTTGTCCTGGCCCTTGCCGGGGGTCTGGTTTTCCTGGCCGTAGAGGGTCGGGTCGATGTTGCTGCCGGCACCGGTCAGGTAGACGCCGTCGGCCATGTCCAGGTAGGTCTCGAGGTCTTCGACGCCACAGCAGGTGGGCACCAGGACCGGGACGCAACCGGCGAAATCGACCAGCGGGGTGATGTATTTGTGGGTCATGACCTGATAGTCATGGCCTTTGCGCTCTTGGCTGCCCATGGTCATCAGGACGACGGGTTTGCGCACGGAGGGTTGCTTGTTGCCAATGTTGCTGTTGGACATATGTCACCTTGAGACAGGTCATGCCTGTCGTTGTTGTGCAGGCGCACGGCCGGGGCCTTCAGTGCTGCCTGGAGCCCCGAGCACTGCCGGCTCGCCTTGCAGGCGATGTCGGTCGGGGCCTGACTCCTAGCTTGCCAGAGCCGTTCGATATGTCAAACGAGTGGCGGGGCGCCCAGGCGCCGGTTTCCGGGGGATTGAGATGTTCAAGGCCTTGGCTGGCAAGGGTTTGGCGGGGGTTTAGGTCAATAATATTTAACGATGCAGTTGGCTCATTGCGCCGGTGCAATGATCGCTCGTGCACGTTGGTTTTTCGCCGACAAGCAGGCGTACGGCACAGTCCGGGCCGTGTCTGTCTGCAGGCATGCCTGCAAGGGAAGTTGGACTTGTCGGCGAAAGGGCCGCAGAGCGGCCCCATTACAGCAGGAGGCGTTTCAACCGATCTGCTTGCGCAGTAGCGCCATGGCCCGATCGATCTGTTGCTCGTCGTTGAGCAGGCTGGGCGCAAAGCGGATCACCGGCCCGACGTCGCGGTCCACGGCATCGACCATGACCTTGTTGGCGTTCAGGTAGGCCGCCACGGCATCGGGATCGCGGTCCTTGATGCGCAGGAAGGTGAAGCCGGCGGAGAACTCACGGCTGACCGGGGTCACCAGCTCGATGGCGCGGTGCTCGGCCAGGCGTGCCTTGAGGTAGTCGTTGAGCTGATGGATGCGCGCCTGGACGTCGGCCTTGCCCAGGGCCAGGTGCAGCTTGAAGGCCTCGCCCAGCGCCCAGCGGTGCTCGAAGGCGTGGTAACCGCCCGGGGTCATGATGGTGCCGAAGTCCTCGTTGCGCGAGAAGGTGGCGAAGGTCGGTGTCAGGTGCTGCATCTGCTCCGACGCCGCGCAGATGATCCCCGTGCCCCGGGGGCCGAACATCCATTTGTGGGTGCCGGCGATGAACCAGTCGCAGTTGAAGTCGGCGAAGCGCACGTTTTCCACGCCGAAACCATGCACGCCATCGACCACGTAGAGGATACGATCAGCCTCGTCGCGGTTGCGGTTGTGCTGGCGCACCAGTTCGCCGATGGCGCCCACCGGCAGCTTGACGCCGCTGCCCGAGTGCACCCAGGTCATGCCCAGCACCCGGGTCTCGGGGCGGATGCTGCGGTCGATCAGGCTCAGGACCCGATCAGTGGAGACCTCGCCGGGTTTGTCGAACAGGCGCAGCTTGCGCACCTGGGTGCCGTGCTGGCGCTGGCGGAATGCCAGGCAATTGTGGGTCGAGTAGTGCTCGTGTTCGGTGGTGAGGATTTCCTGGTGCGGCGCCACATGCAGGCCGCCGTAGATCATGCCGAGGCCCTCGGTGGTGCTGCCGGTCAGGGCAACCTGGCGCGGACGCACATCCAGGTAGCGGCCCGCCCATTCGCGGACCTCGTCCTCGCGTTGCCATTCGTACTGGCTTTCCCAGTCCATGCACAGGGCCGGGTTGCGGTCGAGGGTGGCGCGGTGGCGGTCGATCGCTTCCTGCACCGGGCGCGGGTGGGCGGTAATCAGGAAATTGGCGAAGTGCGCGACATCGGGGGCCAGGGGGAACAACTCGCGCAATTGGCGCCATTTGTCCGGCCCTTGCAGAGGCGGCGATGCCGGATTGGCGGCGAGGGCACTGGGCAGCAAGGGCAGGCTGGCGGCCAGGGCGGCGGCCTGCTTGAGGAAGGCACGGCGGTCAGTCATGGCGAACTTCCCGGGTGCTGCTGTCGTGCTGGGCGACCGGATTGGCGGCTTTCTGCACCTGCCCCCAGACGCGCAGGAAGTTACCTGCCCAGAGCTTGGCGATATCGGTCTCGGAGTAGCCGCGGGTCAGCAGCTCGGCGGTGACGTTACGGATCTCGCCGACGTTCATGAAGCCGGTGACGCCGCCGCCATCGTTGAAGTCGGAGCTGATGCCGACATGGTCGATGCCCATCTTCTTCACGGCGTAGTCGATGGCATCGACGTATTCCTTGAGGCCGGCACGGGGCTCTTCGTCGACGATGGCGTAAAGGCTGCTGGCGTATTCGCCGAAGCGCGCCTCGGGCCAGATGGCGATGATCGGGTCGCCTGGCATCAGCGCGTTGGTCAGGCCTTGCAGCGGTTGCAGGTCGAAGCGCGCGCGCAGGGCCTCGAGTTTTTCCAGGGTCGGCTTGCTCAGCGGCTTGAGGTAGGTGGTGAAGGCCACGACCTGGAGCACGCCGCCGCTGTCCTTGATCAGCTGCATCTCCTTGTCGGAGAGGTTGCGCGGGATGTCCACCAGCGCCCGCGGCGCCGAGTGCGAGGCGACGAACGGGGCGCGGCTCAGGCGGGCCACGTCTTCCAGGGCCAGGGTGGACATCTGTGAGACGTCGATGATCACGCCCAGGTCGTTGAGCCGCTTGACCGCCTGCTCGCCCAGTGGCGACAGGCCGCCGAAGGCGTCGGGGGTGTCGTTGAAGAACGGCAGCGGGCGCGAGGAGTCGGCCCAGGCGTTGTTGCCGGTGTAGCTGAAGCCGAACATGCGCATGCCGCGCTTGCTCCACAGGTCGAGCTGCGACAGGTCGTTGCCCAGCGGGTAGGCGTTGAGCATGCTGATGAAGATGGCGAACTTGCCTTCTCCGTTCAGGCGGCGGAAGTCCTCGGGGGTGTAGGCGATGCCGACCTGGTTGGGGAAGTCGCGCACGATCCCGCTGATGATCTTGTAGCGCACTTCCTGCTGGTTGCGGGCCTCGTCGACGAAGCCCGGGGTCGGACGGTGCGGTGCGTTCGGGCCGTTCCACAGCTCGGGCCAGCCGAAGACGGTCAGCGCCGCGCCCGACAACCGGCCCTTGGCCGCCTTGGCCAGGTCGAACTGACCACGGCCGTCCTTGTCAGCCTCGTAGCCGTCGCTGCCGTAGCCCAGCGGCACGGTGACATGGCTGTCGAAGGAGAGCATGTGTTCGTGCAGTTCATTGGCCTGCTGCACGATGGCGCGGGGATAGCCGCTGTCCTGCTTCCAGAAGTAATAGCCGGCGGCGCCACCCAGGGCGGCCACCAGGGCCAGGGGCAGGCCGATGTACAAGGCTTTGCGGGAACGGGTCTTGGTCATTGCCATCTCGTTGCGGGGCTGATCGGGTCGGCCTGTCGGGTCGCCAGGGGCGCCAGGGCATGGCTCGGGTATGTGGTGGACGAATGACGAGGGGGTAAATTTATCGGCGTAAAGCCATCAAGTCTGCCGTGGCGCGGCCGATAGCGCTGGTATTGAAAGGACCCACCACGGAGGATTAGGGAATGGTAGGTATCAACAGTGCGACGATGGGCGTGATCACCAGTGTGGCCAACGCCCAGCCCGCAGAAAAGAAAGAAAAGCCGTTGACGAGCGTCGCGGTGGACCTGTCGGGTGAAACCACCCCGGGCAAGGCCGAGGAGGCCAAGCAGGCCGAGGGCGGTGAGGGCAGCGGCGAGCCGGGGCACATTACCCAGCTGCGCGACATGATCAAGCAATTGCAGAAGCAGCTTGCCGAAGAGCAGAAGCAACTGGCGATGATTGCCGAGCAAGAGATGGACGAAACCTCCAAGCTGGCCATGATCACCGCCAAGCAGGCGAGCATCGCCACCCTGAGCGGGCAGATCCTGGCCGCCACGCAGCAATTGCTCGAAGCGTTGACCAAGACTGGCGGCAGCAGCGCCGGTGGCATGATCGCCACCCAGGCCTGAGACCCATACCGGTAAAGCAAGACGCCCCGCATCATGCGGGGCGTTTTCGTTTCAGCGGTGTGTCAGTCCTGCGCCAGGCGCGCGCGGCTCTGGCGCTCGCTCTTGTACTGCATGGCCACCGCCGGCGCCGGCTTGGCGCTGCCGGTCTCCAGCCACTGGCGCATGCGGCTGGCATCGGCGAAGTGGGTGTACTTGCCGTAGGCGTCGAGAATCACCATGGCCACCGGACGGTTGTCCATCTTCGTCAGCAGCACCAGGCAATGCCCCGCTTCGTTGGTGAAGCCGGTCTTGGTCAGGGCGATGTCCCAGTTGCTCTTGTTCACCAGGTGGTCGGTGTTGCGAAAGCCCAGGGTGTAGTTGGGCTTGCGGAACGCCACGGTCTTCTCGCGGGTGGTCGACAGCTCGCTGAGCAGCGGATACTTGCGCGAGGCCATCAACAACTTGGCGAGGTCGTGGGCGGTGGACACGTTCAGGGTCGACAGGCCGGTCGGCTCGACGTAGCGGGTGCGGCTCATGCCAAGGCTGCGGGCCTTGGCGTTCATCGCCTTGATGAAGGCGCCATAGCCACCGGGGTAGTGGTTGGCCAGGGTGTTGGCCGCGCGGTTTTCCGACGACATCAGGGTGATCAGCAACGTCTCGCGACGGTTCAGCTCACTGCCCAGGCGTACCCGCGAGTACACGCCCTTCATCTCCGGGTTGTTGGCGATGGTCATGCCGAGCATTTCGTCCATGGGCAGCTTGGCGTCGAGCACGACCATCGCGGTCATCAGCTTGGTGACCGAGGCGATGGGGCGCACGCGATCGGCGTGGCTGGCATACAGCTCCTTGTTGGTGTTGAGGTCGATCAACAGGGCGCTGCCAGAGGCCAGGTGCAGCTTGCTTGGGTCACGCTGGACCTGGGCCGGGGGTTGTGCAGCAGCGGTCGACGGTAGGGTCGCGGTACCTGTGAGCAACAGCAGCAGGCTGAGGATGGACAGGGAAGTTTTCACGTTGAGGCTCACTAAATGTTGGTATGTCGTTGGCTGTGCAAGGGTTTCCCCCAAAAAACCGTTGCATTTTGGAGTATGGTCGAACCGCTGTCGAATGCCTTATATCTAAAGGGCGCAACGTGAACGAAATTTAATCCTGTACCAATTCTGTACCAATTACCGCTGCCTCAAGCTTGGCCAGCTCGGACCAATCGTTCGCTGAATTCAGCCACTTCGCGTAGGTGGTGAGTAGGACCTGGACGGAGTGTCCAAGCTGTCCGGCGATGAAGGCCGGGTTCATTCCTGACATGAGGCACATCGTGGCATAGGTGTGCCTGCAGTTGTACTGTGGCCTGGCCCGAATTGAGGTTGCTTCGACCGCCTGGTTGAAGTGAAAACCAGGCGTGCTGGTGCCTTTCATGTGAGGGGACCTGCCGGCAGGCTGAAAGATGAACGGTGATTCAGCGGACACCCGCCTACCGTTTCGCTTTCGAGCGCTTGCAATCTCCCTGGCTCGCCCGAGAGCTGCCAGGGCGCGACTGTTGAGCATGATCGTTCGCGTGTACTTAGTCTTCGTCCGCTCCACGACCTGGTTCTCTACAACGATCCGGCAGACGTGGGCCGTCTTCTTCTCGAAATCGATCTCGTCCCAGCGTAGCGCCATGATCTCGCCGGTGCGCATGCCGGTGTAGAAGGCGAACTCATAGAAGGCTGCGAACACCTGGTTGCAGCGTGAGAAGTTCTTGTACATCCACCTGATCAGGTCCTCCGCCTCTTCAACAGTGAAAGGGTCGACCTGCTTCTTGTTCTTCTGCGGCAGTTGGATTGATGCCGCTGGGTTCCTATCTACAACCTCGTCATAAACCGCTGCGCGGAACATCGCCTTAACCCGGGCGATGGCGGCGCGCTTGACTGTCGAGCTCTTCCATTCGGTCTTAGCGACCACCTCCCTCAGCACCATCGGCGTTACCGCCTTGATCGGCAGCGCCGCCAGATGGGGCATCCAGTAGTTGTTCATCAATCCTTTGTAGTTGACTCGAGTGTCGTGCACCACCTCCAGGCTGTTCAGCCAGCTCTGGGCGTACTCGCCAAACATCAGTTCGCTGGCTGGCGCTGTGTAGCTGGAGGCCGGGAACAGTTCGGCGTACCTTTTTTCGTCCAGCACGCCGTGCTTGGCCAGGCTGACTACTTGAGTGCGTAGATCGGCTGCCGCCTTGATCCCTTTGGCGGTTTGGGGATATGCGAGCGTTTCGGATCGACGCTCACCGTTCCAAGTAAAACGGATCCGAATTGACTTGCCGATGAGCTCGACTCCAGTGGGTAGCCCCAGCTTCCTTCCAGCCACGCTTCGTATCTCCTGATGCTGTAAAAAATCCGGCCGTCGATCTTCTTCCAAACCCCCTCAGGGATCACGCCGCGGCTTCGCTTTCCTTCCAGGGCCCGCTTGGTCGTTCCGATCAGCTCGGCCATTTTTTCCTCTGGGACCTTGTCGGATACATAGGCCACCGGCTGGCGTTCTTCGTCTTGCATGTTGGTCTCCACGCCGCCGGTGGCGGCAGGTTGGTGGTCAGGCCGCTGGCGCAGGCTCGACGATGTAATAACTGGTGCACCGGCAGCGCGGGCAGACCATGGTGCTGGCACCATTGAGCCATCTGCAGGCAGCGAGAACACGCTCGCTTTCCTTGTGCTGGTTCCGGCACCTGCTGCATTTCACGGTGTGATTGGACATAGGTCATCCTCGCCCGCTGATGTCGGCGGGCTTGAGTAGTTGGGGGAGGGGTTACTTGCTGTACTGGTTGCGGATGCGGCGGGCGATGTCACGCAGTCGGCAGTCCATCTCGAACATTTCGTTGTTGTCCCGGCGCGAGACGACCCCGGATCTGGTGACGTTGCGGCCGCCAAGAATCCAGGCGGCCAGCACGATCAGTACCGCCTCAAGCTGGCGGCGTAGCCAGCCTGTATGCGGGATCATCGCGGCGCCCGATAGATCAGGTAGGCCATGTAGGCGAGGGCGATCATGGCTGCGCCTCCTGCTGCACGCCAAGCTCCCCAAGTACCTCGCAAGCGATGGCAAAGCCTGGGCTTCCAAGCGGGCATTCCTTGGTGATGCGGCTCAGGCCTTCGATCAGGTCGCGGGCCGTGCCGATCATTGTGTCGGCGTCGGCATCCATATCCAGGCATAAGGCCTCGCCGATAGAGCCGACCTGCACGCAGGCATCCAGCAGCATGCTCTTGCTGCGTTCGGCATCCTTGCGCAACTCCTCGTTCTTGGCCTTGAGCTGGTCGTAGGCCGAGGCCATCACAACATCAGGGCCATGCGGGTCGTAGCCAATACGATTGCCTTCCTCAGAAAGCATCGCGACGACTTTGTATCGGTGAATTTCGGTCATGGTTGGACCTCCTTCGGCGGATGAACCGGGCACGGCCAGCGCAGTGAGCCGTTGCCGCTCGGGCAGGTGCAGGTCTTCACTTCGGTCAGGTCGGTCATGGTTGTCCCCACGGGATCAGCGGAGTGTCATAGCCCAGCATAAGCGGGTGCTTCGGGTCGCCGCTGGCGGTCACCCCGAAATGCAGAACAGGCTTTCCGCTGGCGTTGAGCAGGCCCAGTACCTCGGCAAAGCAATATCTGATTGCTGCGGTCACCTTGGTGGTGCGCCCCCAGCACGGGACCAGCACATCGGCATCAGTGATGATCTGACGGATGTGCTCGAGGTTATCCAAGTGGTGGGAAGGCGTGGGTAGGCCGTTGATGTAGGTTCGCCTGTCGTTCGAGAAACCAACATCGCGGGGGTCTGTCGCGCGATAGCAGAACACGTTGCCAACGATGAATCGCCGGCCGCCGTTGCGCTGGGTGAAGCCGCGCCATTTGCGAACGGTCGCGTCATCCAGGGTGGCGTCTGCCGTGCTGGGGTTGATTCCAAAGAAGGCGAACACCTTGCCCTCGGCCTGCACCTCTCGTTCGAGGCGGTAACGGTAGAGCCCGCAAGAACTGATTACTGCGCTCACAGCTGATACCTCTCATCATTCCAGGCCGCCGGCGCGGCAGCAGGTGTAGGTTCAGGTTGGGTTTCGTGCGGGGAGAGCTGGCGCTCGTTGCCGGCCTGCAGCTGGCTGTCGGGGATGCAGCTGATGCCGACCCCATTCAGGAGATAGCAGGTGACGCCGCGCTGGCTGTCGTGCTGCACGTCGATAACGTTCTCGCTTGCGCTGGCGCCGGTGGCCAGCAGTAGGAGGCAGACGGCGAGGCGGGTCATGGCTCGATCCTCTTGAATTCGACGACCCAGACCCAGGGGTTGCCATTCCATGATTCGTCGCCGTTGATGCTGCTCCAGAGGCACTCGAATAACTGCGAAGCTGTGAGCGTCTCGTCTGCGTCTGGTACGTGCCGAAGGAAATTCACACCTTCTGCTTCGGCTTGCTCCTCGGTGATGTCCTGCAGCAGCTCGACGCGCACTGCGGTGATTTCCAGCAGGATGCGGCTAGCCCAGCGCGGCATGTGGATAGATGGGCGCCCTCGGCCCTGCGAAACCATTGCGCATCCCGTCTGCCGGACGCTGCCATCTGCCGGATACAAAATTGGCTCGCCCTGGCTCAGATCGCGCGGTGCGATCGAGTCGAGTTGAGCATCTGCCAGCCAGGCCTCGCGCACCCACAGGCGGTCACCTGGCTGGCCGTACGGGCAGACAATTGGATGCTCGGTGCCGTTGGCATCCATGCAGCTCTCGTCAAAAGTGTGCATGGGTCGCCAAGACTCGTCTTCCTGCTGGTGAAGCTCGAAGCTGCTATCAGCGCTCCGCATGCTGGGCTTGATCTCGCGCCGCGTGACAGTCTTCTGGCCGTTTAGGATGGCGCGGACCATATGCCCGCTGAACAGGATCGGGCGTTCCTTTGCTTGAGACATAGCTTCGCCTTGGCCGCCATATCGCGGCAGTGAATAGAGGGGAGAGGGGTTACAGCTGGGTGGAGTACAAATGTGCTCTTTACGTGGTGTCAGTCATCGGTGCCGGTGTAGGTCCGCCACGGCACCTTCACGCCATCCACCAGGAACCCCCAGTCGCCACGCCATTTGCTGGTGATGAATAGGGTGAAGACGCCGCCCGGAGAAATCTCGTCGATGCGGTGGTACTCGCCGTGCAGCAGTCGAGCGGTGTCTCCGGCACGGCGGGTGATGTACTCGGTTGCCAGTGCACCGGCTGGAACGTTGAGCCCGCGCAGCGCTGGATCTTCATGGTCAAGAAGGCGCTGCTCTGTGTACCAGCCTCGCAGGATGATGGTGCGCGCATTCCACGGATGGTCATGTAGGTCGCGGTCATGATCGGGCCGCATGATGTGATGGATGCGGATCGACCAGGGAAACCACTGCATGGCGCGCTTGCGTGTTTCTCGGCAGTAGGCGTTGAGCAGCCACCAGCGGCCCATGTAGATGTCCTGGCCGTCGGCGGAGGTGATGTGCTGGTACGGAGTGCGCTGGGCGCGGCTGATGATCCAGTCGACTGCCGCAGGCCTGGCCAGGATCTTGGCGACCAGGCGCCAGAACAACGCAACAAGGCGCGGCGTGGATCGGTTTTCTGTGGGCATGGGGATACCTCGCGGCTATAGTTCACCGCTCAAAAAAAGGAGGTTGGTATGGAGTGCGTTGTCTGCAACAAGCCGGAAATGGAGGTGAGTCGTGCCATTGATCATGCGGACTATGACTGCGACGAATGTGGGAAGTATCGGGTAACGGGCACTGTCCGGCGTCAACTTGACATGGGCAAGTGGCTCCGAACTTCTGCCATGCAAGAGTGGCTGCTCAAGCAGCATAAGGCCGGGGTTAAGGTGCCAGTCATTAACAGCGAAAATGCAGAATATGAAGGAGTGCTCATGCGTTGACCGGCCTGCGAACTCATGCGGCTACCGCGTTCCGCTGCTTGGCCTTCCACGGGTCATTAGCCCGAGCCAGAGCAGCCATCGGCGGCGGGCTGACGCTGTTGCCGCACATGTGCACCTGCTCGGTCTTGGTGAACGGCTTACCGTCGGCGCCCTTGTCGATGATGTAGCTGGAGGGGAAGCCCTGGGCGCGGTAGAGCTCGTGTGGCTGGAGCATGCGCAGGCAGATGTCGACGATCACGTACGGGGTACCTTTCACGTACACGGTGACCAGGCCCAGGCGATCCTTGGTGGTTACCGTGGGTGCCGGTGAGTCGCAGCCGCTGATGTTCTCCGTGCCGTAGTAGCTGATCAGGAACGCGGCGACACGCAGGGCGCCGGCCTCATGCTCAGGCGAGAGCTTGTACTCGACCAGACCGTGGTGGGTGCCGCCAGCGCTGACGGTATGCAGCGGCTCGTCGACAGCACGGGCATCGCAGTTGCCGCGAAGGTGAAGGAGGTTCGCTCCCACCAGTGCGTGGTGCTCGCCGGTCGTAACTGTGCTCAGTGGATCATCGGCCTGTTGCCCGGTACTGCCGTTGCGCAGGGTTGCCAGGTGAGCCGTCACCAGGCGCTGCTGGCTGCCGGTGTTGGTGACCGTGGTCATTGGCTCGTCCGCGCCCTTTGCCGGGGTGGTGTTGAACCCGCCATTGGCCTGCTCGATAAACGCAGTGCAGATGCCCATGGCGTGGGCGGCGCCGGCCGGACGCTGGTAGTTTCCGCCGCTGGTGATGGTTGGCATCGGGTCGGTGATTGCCGCGCCCTCGCTGTTGAAGCGGAACTTGACCAGGTGTGCCGACGCCAGTGCACGGTGGCTGCGCGTCATCAAGGTGCCCATGGGATGATCGGCTGTTACTGGGTGGCCGGCATACACAGGACCGCCAGCGCCGACCATGACCGGACTCGCCATCATGAGCTCGCCGCGGTTGGCGGCAGTTACCGTGGGCAGTGGCTCGCTTGGATCGTTCACGCGGTCAGCACCCTGGTGCGTGGCTGGCAGGATGACCGCGCTCGACAACGCGTGCTTCGCGCCGGCGGCGACGATCGTCCCGAGTGGCTTGTCCAGGCCAGGCACTCGAGGTTGCTGCCCGGCGCGCTCGCCGTAGCCGGTTTGAACCAGGGTAGGGCTAGCCATGGCGAACGAGCCGCCCCGTGGCCAGGAAGTGACGGTGCGCAGCGGCTCGTCAGCAGACTGGGCCAGTTCGCCCGACCAGTTCGCGATCGGCACGATGAAGGGTTGCGGGTTGTCCAACACGAACTTCTTCATGCCTTTGGCCACCCTGCGCAAGGTGGCGGCGGCCAGATCCTTCTTGCGGCCGAAGATGCTCTTGCTCGGCACGCTCCAGTCAATGCAGTCGGCGGCGGTGCGCCATTTCTGCTGGCCCTTGGCTGGGTTCTTGGCGTGGGTAGGCTCCGGCCACACGATTGGCTGGCCGTCGCAGCGGGCGATCATGAACAGGCGTTCGCGACTGGTCGGGGCGCCGAAGTCGCAGGCCTTGATTACTCGCCATTCCACCTGGTAGCCCATGCCCTCAAGCAGCTGCACGAAGCGCCGCCAGGTGATGCCGCGTCGCTTCGGGTCGGGTACCAGGAACTGCTGTTGCACTGGTACGCGCTCACCAATGGCGGCCACAGTGCCGTCCAGCTTCATCACCCGGCCGGTGGCCTTGTCACGCTTGGCGATCAGAGGACCCCACTGCAGGATCTGCTTCACGTTCTCGAGGCTGATCACCCGGATGCGCTTCTTGCCCGGCTTCTTGCCCGCCCACTTCAGCCCAACCCAAGACAGGTTGCGGATCTCGCGCTTGCGGGGCTGGCCGCCGGCGGCCTGGCTGTGATGGGTGCAATCTGGGCTCATGTGGAACCAGCCCACCGGCCGGCCCTGGCATTCCTCGTCGGGGTCGCCCTCGAAGACATCGGTGGTGAAGTGACGCGCTGCGGGATGGTTGGCCGTGTGCATGCTGATGGCGGCGGGGCTGTGGTTCTTGGCGACCGTCACCGGACGGCTCAGACCCATTTCCAGCCCGGTACCGGCGCCGCCGCCGCCGCAGAAGAAGTCGACCACGATCTCGTCATCTTGCGGATCGAAGCCAAGGCCATACTGGGTTTTGAAGTCGAGCGGGTTCTTTTTCTGGAATGCAGACATGGGCGATCCTCGCCGGGGTGGCGTGATGGGTAGAAGTGCGGTATCTGTTTCGTTTTCCGGCATGGAGCCGGCTAAGGAGAAGTGATGTTTGCGCGGATAGTTGTAGGGCTGTTGATAGGTTTCGTGGCAGGTATTGTTGAAGCTCTCGGGCCATCGTTGTCGACGAAGTGGCGCACCATTTCGGAAGCACTGATCTTCCTGTTGGGGCTCGGCTTTGTCATTTCATCGTTCATGTTCGGAGCGGTGTATGGGGTGATGGCATTCGCTGAAATAGCTGGCGGTTACTACGCGTTTTCCAAGGTCGCGTCTTTCAAAAAGGCAAGACTCTAAATGCGTCGTCGCTCCATCCGCCGAGGCCGGCGAACAGGTCGATTGCTGTAGTCATGGATTACTCGCAGAGGCCGTAGGCCGAAGAGCATTTCTGCTTGCTGTCGGTGCGGGCTATCAGGTCGACCATGTCGAACTGTCGGCCGCCGCGCGCTGTATTGGCCCAGTCGACCATGCGGTCGATACCGTGGGTTTCGGCACTGACCTTCTCGTCGGATCGGACAGTAGGGTCGGTGACAGTGGCGAAGAACGTGGCTGCGCCGCGTTTGCTGGCGATGCTTACCAGGCGCTCCCACTCGCGCACCCTGGCGACTTCCTCTGGCCACCTGGTGGCGATCTCGCGCAGCTCATCCTTCGCGCACATGATGCAAGGCATGCAGCCGACGCGGTTGCAGCCTTGAAGGTACAACGGGTTAGGCTTGATGCCTGCGGCCCGGTGCGCCTCGAACACCGCATCCACCGTCCATTTCAGGATGGGGCGGTAGTTGTACAGGCCTCCGCCGACTTCGTCGCACTCGGGCAGGTATCGCCGGGCCAGCGACTCATCAGCTCGCACGCCCTGCCAGGACAGCACCAGGTTCTCGCCGGTCATCAGCGGCATGAAAACGTCTTCGATGATCGGGTTTCGCTTCAACTCATCGGTGCAGAAGCGTGCCTTGGTGCTGGGGAAGCGGCCCTTCCAGAGGCACATGTCGAGGAACGGGTTACCGGTGGGGTGCAGAACCTCCAATGCAGCCAGGACCACCGCCTCGGGCACTCCCTTCTCGCGCCACTTCGTCGCGATGAACTTGCGTTTGCCGACGATCTGCCTGGTGAAGTCGGCCTTTACCCAGCGAATCGGCACCCCAACAGCATCGGCCAGATAGTGCACGTAGTCATAGGTGGCCGGGTGTTCATGTCCAGTGTCTGCGAAGACGGCGCCGAGGTTCGGCACCTCCAGCTCGCGAGCGACCAGAAGAGTGGCCGTGCTGTCCTTGCCGCCGCTCATACTGACGATGTTGTATTCGGCCATCGTGTGGTCCTTGCGTGCAGGCGCCGCCCTCGCCGGGTCGGCGTTATCGTTGAATAGGGGAAGGCACTGGCGGGCAGCGCCGGAGGGTCAGGCGGCGCGGACCTTGAAGGTCAGCATGGCTGTGGCGTCATCGAAGCACTCGTCCAGCTCTTGATAGGCCCGATACTTGGCCTGGCTGCGGGTAGCTGCCCATACGCGCCGAACGTAGTGGCGCGCATCGCCAAGCATGTACTTCACGTCGTCCCAGTCGTACATGCCGTTGGTGAGGACTTCCCACTGCTTGAGCGGCAGCGTCTCGGCCATCTCGCCGTACTGCATTCCCCAGGTTGGGTGGTAGTTGCGGATGCGCTTCTTCGGGTCGCTGTCGAGGATGACGCCGATGTACTGGCCGCGGTCGGCCATGATCACACCTGACTCACCGTTGGCGATGACGCGGCGCCCGACCTCTGCCGGTACGTTGTAGGTGCGGCGAACGTAGTCGCAGTTGTAGTTGCTCATGGATCGCTCCTTGCTCAGGTGGCCTCTGCGTTTTCAGTTGGTGGCTTTGGCTGGTAGGTCAGCGTGCCATCAAGGATGGCGGCCTTGATTGCTTCGAACTCCCAGGCGAAGTACTGCGACTCGACGTAGACCCGCAGCTCGGGGTAGTCGTGCTGCTTGCGGCGGATGAAGGCCTCGGCCGCTTCCTTGGTGAAGTGGCTGTTCACGATTTCCCAGTGCTTATTCCAGCCGGTGACGGTGTGGTCCTCGAGTTCGGCCAGGAAATCCCACTGATCGTCCGTATCCAGCTCAAGGAAATCGCATTCGTGGTCAACCTGGACCGCCTGGTTGATCTCCTGCTGCTCTTCCTCGTCGAGGTCTTTCCAGTACTCCTCAGGACTGAACCAGCGCCTGTCTTCCAAGCAAACCACCAGGCCCTCGGCGTAGTCAGCCTCATAGCCGTAGTCGATGCGCTTCTGCTGCACGGTGAACAACGCGCAGGCCGTGTGGTGCCACTTCACTCCCTGGCCGTTGCAGTGGTGGCGGAGGCGGGAAACGAAGTCCGCCCAGGTGTCGGCGTTCATCGGGTGTCCGGTTGCCAGGCTCGGGCCGGCTTCGGTATCGCTCATGGCTTTCTCCATGCATGCGCCGCCCTCCGTGCTGGTGGCGGCATGGTGGCAATTTGGGGTGGGATGGGGTATTACGGATGGCCGGCATGGAGCCGGCAAATAAGGAAATAAGGCTACTTTTATGATTGAGAAAGGCACACACGATCACTATGGTGAGACGCTGGAATATATTTCCATTGATCTCAGCGATAAGAAGCATAAAAACCGAGTGATAGATTTTTTTGAAACCCGAGACCCGTTGACTCAAGAGTTTACTTGCGACATTCAAGCAAAATGGTCGGCAGGCAAGTTCCATCCTACGTTGACCATGTCCAAGCAGGACATTTTGGGCCTTGCTCAGGTTTTCGGTGAATGGGCGGATAGGATTCGCGAAGAAGGCTGAGTGCTGGCTGGAGGGATAATGCTGTCGCCAGGATCCTGCTGAATCATCAGCATGCTCTTCCGGTCGAAGGCCAGGGCCAGCCTTGGCGAGATGATGATCTGATGCCGCGGCGGAGTGAGAAACTTCGCTGCGTGCAGCCGGTCCAGGGCGTGGATTCCGCGAATCAGCGCCTCGACCATCTGGCTGTAGGTAGCGTCAGCCCATCCGCAAATCGCCCGCAGGTGCTGGCCGGTTCGCTTCCTGGCTGACAGCCGCAGCGACTCAGTCCGCGCCACAGAACGGTGACCTTCTATTTCGTGGCGCGCAATCCTGAATAGTGCGTGATGCCCGAGCGCTTCGATGTGATGAATCATCAGCGTCATCGCCTCGCCCTGTTCCTCGATGCCGGCCCACTCCATCAGTTCCAGTAGGGCCTGTTTAGTCCCTGGTCGAACCTTCAAGCGCAGGTCTTCTTCCTGCAGCTTGATGGCCTTGGCGCGGCGCTTCTCGTCGCGATCCTTCTGAGACATCGCCATACGGCACCTCCTTCAATCCGCTGGGCGGCAAGTTGAACTGGTCGCGGCGCCTATGCAGCTGCAGCGAGCGCAGGATTTTTCGGTTCATTGGATAGCTCCATGTCGCAGTCATGCCAGCCGGCAAGCCACCAGGCGCTGTCGATCGTCATTTCGGGGTAGGGCTGGGCCGCGCGACACCGGCCGGCAGCCCTGGCAGTGCGACCCTGGTAGTAGGGCAGCGGGTGTATCTGCTTGGGTTTGCGCGGGAACATGGCGCACCTCAGAAGGGGATATCGTCGTCGAAGCTGTCGAAGTCGGTGGCGGGTTGTGGGTTCGGCTGGGGCGCCTGGCGCTGCTGCCGTTGCTGTTGAGGCTGACGCTGTTGCTGGCCACCGCCCTGGTTGTCCGGCCGGCTACCAAGTAATTGCATGGTGCCGTTGATGTCGACATGCACCTCGGTGCTGTACCGCTTGATGCCGTCCTTCTCCCACTCCCTGGTCTTGAGCTTCCCCTCGATGTAGCACTGGGAACCCTTGCGCAGATATTCGCCGGCGATCTCGGCGACCTTGCCGAACAGCACCACGCGGTGCCATTCGGTCTTCTCGACCTTCTGGCCGCTCTGCTTGTCGGTCCAGGCCTCGCTGGTGGCCAGACTTAGGTTGGTGACCGCGTTGCCATTGGGCAAGTAGCGGACCTCGGGGTCCTGGCCGCAGGTACCGACCAGGATGACTTTGTTTACTCCGCGGGCCATGAGGCCTCCTTACTTGATTCGGATCGAGCTCTCGCCGCGCTCAAGGTGCGCCCAGGCCGGTTCCGGGATGAGTTCGTCTTCGCAGTCTTCGCCGGCGTCCATGCGCTTGCGGACTGCATCATTGTGCTCGCGGTCGGCCTTGAGCTTGGCGGCGATGGCGTTTTTGTCCGGCGTGATCTTGGTGGCCACCGTAGTTAGGTCGTCCGGCACCGCCTCCTCGTTGTCGACGATCACCTTCTCTTTGCCTGCGACCAGGCTGATGGTGAACAGCGGGCGCTTGATTGATTTGATGTTGGCCGCGTCCATGTTCTTGCGAAGGTATTCGGTGATCGCTGTCACGCTGTTGGCCTTGATGCGCTTGAGCTCGTTGAGGCGGTTGATCTCGTCGTCGATCGCGCCGATGTCGCCCTCGATGTTCCGGCGCAACATGACGATGTTGTCGGCCTTCACTTCGAACTCGCCCTGGATGCCGGCCATGGTGTCCTGAATGGCCTGCTTGAGGCCTTCGTCGTCGGTGTCGCACATGACGGCCAGTTCGGCCATCTGGCCGGTGAGCGCGTAGAGCTGGGTCATGCTGCAGTCTCCTGTGGTTTGCCGGCTTCGATGTTTCGCAGCTCGAGCGAAATGCGGGCGGCGCCTTTCTCGTCCTTGCGCACCATGAGCTTGCGCACTGCGTGGTCATGGATCTTTTTACGCTCATGCGGGGTGACCGCGCGCTTCATGGTCTCGATGGTGTCCCGGATGAAGTCCAGGCGCTCTTGCTTCTGGCGCTCGACCTCGGCCTGACGGTCCTCCGCCTGCTCGATCGCCTCCTCGGCGCGAAGGTGCTCGACGTAGTTCTGGTCATCGAACAAGCCCAGGAATACGTCGGCGCTGAAGCCCAGCATGGACAGGGCCTTCTTGATGGCGTCGGTTAGGGACTTTGTCGGCGCCTCGCCGTCGGTGGTCATGCCGTACTTGGTCTTGTACTGGTACCGGGTGCACCCGTACTGCTCGACCTCGCCGCGCTGGCCGTCCTGCATGAACCAGAGCTGGATCTTGACGGTGTGACCGATCTCCCGGCCCAGGCAAATTCGCTTGTCGCCTTCGCCGGCGAACACCTCGTGACCATCGTCGAATCGCTCTTCAAGCACCTTCCAGCCCCAGCCGATGCCGACCGGGCCGAACATTTCGGTCGCCTTCATGACCATTGCGGTGCCGTTGAGGCTGGTGATCTTCTGACCGCCGACCTCGGCGTTCTTGGTGTAGCGAGTATCGGTGGTCTGCACCTGCTCCCAGATGCGCATGTTGGTGGTGGGCATTGGAAAACCTCGCGCCAGGCCGGCGCCGTCAGTTGGGAATAGGGGAAATGCCAGGTCACGCCCGTGGGTGTCTGCTGGGCGCCCTGGCTGCCGGTGATGGTTGCGCGCTCTTGCCGGCTTACGCTCCCTGCTGGGTACGGGTATCCCCGAAGGGCCCGCCGTGCTCGGGTGCGTTGTTCAGGAAGTGATGCTGCCGGCCAGTGCACTGGCGAGCATGAAGAAGGTGCAGGCGAAGAGCATGGAGAAGGAGCCGCGCCAGATGACCAGGCGCCGGGCGCGCTGGTAGCGGGTCATGGTCGGGGCCTTGAGCTGAGCGGCCGGCGCTTCAGCCAGTCGGCCTTGATCGGGTAGGGCAGATCGGCCACACGCATGCCGACCGGGAACTCGACGGTGCCGCGCACCTGGGCGGCCTTCGCTTCTTCGATTTGCTCGTCGATCAGCGTCTTTACGATCGGGGTGGTCATGCAGCCTCCTTGCGCCGCTCGGCGATGCGGCGGATGCGCTCGCAGTAGTGTTTGAACTCGTCGGCGTCGATATCGCCGGCAGTGAAGTGGGCAACGATCAGCGACTCGGTTTCTCGGTCGGTCTCGGCGGTGCAGTGCGCAGCCAGCCGGTCGATGGCCTCGCCAATTCGTACATGCGGGCTCAAAACCCACACTCCTGAATGTCGTGTTCCTTGTCGCGCTCGGCGGCAACGGCCTTGGCCGCTACCGGGCGCAGCAGGTCGGCGGCGATCTCCTTGAGCACCTTTGGACCGCCAAGCAGGTACGTGCACAGCTCCATGATGAAGCCCGCGCTACCGGTGCCCATGCCAGCCATGACCAGCTTGCCGAAGGCGTCCTGTTGGTCCAGCCCGTCGATCTGACGGTTGTTCAGGTGGTCCTGTACCGCCCGGGCGAAGTCGACCTGGGTGATCTCACCGTGTTCGCCGCGGTAGCCCCAGCTGACCCGATAGCCCAGGACCAGCTGGGCCGCGTGTGTTTCGATCCACTCCACCTGGTCGGCGTCATCGTCGCTCACCGCCAGCGGCATCCGGTTGTCGTACTCAAACTGTGCGGCTCTAAGTGCGCCCATGGCGACCTCTTGTTGTGTTGAGCAACCGCATTAGGCAGATGCCAGCGCAGGTGACCAAACCCGAGCCGTGAAGCTCGCTGGCACCTGTCTGATGCGGTCGAAGTAAAGGGAAGGGGATGCGGGATGCATCGGGAAGCGCATGGCCGGTAACGACATTTGATCCGGACGATTCCATGCGCTTTCCGATGAACCCTGCGATGGGGAGCAGGGCATCGGGCCGTCTTTCCGGCTGTCAGGGCTCAGTTGTCGATGCTTTCGATTTCTTCCCACTCGCCGTCGAAGCGGCGCTTTGGGTTTTCCGGATCGCTGATGTCGATGATCTCGACGCATTCGTCGTCGCATGCCTGCAGGTCGTCATCGCCGACCTTGCTTGCCTTCTGGATCAGCCCGTCTTCGTGAATGAACAGGTACATCGTCTTGCCCTCCAGGGCGGTTGATTTCCCGTCAGCCCCTCGTGTGAAGGGCTGCCAGTGAAATCAGTGAGTTGCGAATCTGCGGTTCCAGCGCTCGATCAATTTGAGCGCACGCTCTCGCGACCTCACAAAACGAACAGGGTGCAGTTCATCCTCCTGCGCACATGGCAGCGCACTGCATTCCGCGTCACTCCATGTTCTTGAGATAGCCCACCCCTTGCTGGCGCTGCGGCCTTCGCAGTAGATCCTCATGCTGCGAACAGCTCTTGCTGCTGCGGTGCCGGCATCAGGTAGGCCATCAGTTGCTCGGTCGGCCATTCCGTTACGTCGGTCCAGTCGGGATGCAGGTGCTTGAACTCAGCCGGGTGCAGCCACCGGCCTTGCTGCTTGTCTGGGCTGATGCAGAACTTGAAGCCCTGGTCGCGCAGGTTCATGCCGCCGCCTTGCAGTCAGCAGCGGTCATGCGCTGGCCGTCCTCCAGCTCAACCACGCAAACGCCACTGGTGTAGCCGCGCTCAGCGTTGATCCTGTTCGCCTCGCGGATGCAGGCGTCTAGGTCGTCGGCGGCAAACACCTCGCGTTCGCCAGCGAGGGTGATGCGAAGGACTTTGTTCATGTCGTGTTCCTCCAGTGGATTCCCAATGCCGCCTCATCGAAGCGGTATCAGTGAATCGTCAGGCTGCGCGCACCTTGCTGGCCCGCGCTCTCAGCTCCTTGCCGTCGACATCGACGACCAGATACAAGCCCAGGCCTCGGCCGTGTCCAAGGTTGTCGGTGCGGAGGAACTTGCCCGACTTCTCGGCGCCGCGCGGGTTGGTGAGGATTACGTCCTGGCCTTTCGTGAATCCGCTCATGTGAGCTCCTTTCTGTTGGGGTGATTTCCCTGATGCCCCTCGCGAGAAGGGCACCGGGTGAAATCGCACGTTTTCCGCCGTGCTCAGCGGGGCGCATTGCTTGCCAGGTCATTCGCTCGGTTCAGGCATTTCGCCTTCGTCAGCCGTACAGGGTTCTCCCTGTCGTGGGCAGCCTTTCTGGGCTGTCTGGCGCCGGTCGCCGGTAGAGGCAAAGCGGTCTGTTGGTTGTTGCGCTGGCTGTTAAAGAGCGGCGGCCTGTGAGGGCCTGGCGAGGGACTGTGTAGCGCCTCGGCGAAGTAAAATTAGCAATCGCTAAATTGATCGTCAATAGCAATTGCTAAATTTCTTTCTCGGCAGCCATCTCGCCGCCCACACGGGCAGCGTTCAAATGGGGGTTACATTTTTGTAATCGCTTGGCTATGCTTCGCTTATGACTGTACGAATATACAGTATTTGGAGGTAGGAAATGGCAGCAGTACTCGAAGACACCTCAATGACCGCGCGCCCCGAATTGACAGGACTGGAGCGCCTGGGGTTGCGGGCGTCAGCGATGATCAACTCGCCGCTGGCGCAGTTGGGGAGGAGGGTGCTGATCCATCGCCTGGACACGGACAGCGATCAGGACTGGGAGGCGATCATGGAGCTGCTGGCTGAGACAGAAGGGTTGGATATGACCTTCTGCGACGACGGATCAGTGATCCTGCAGTGGGAGAGGTCGGACGATGAGCAGGTGGATAAGCAAGATGAAGGCGAGGAAGATGATGAGCCGAAGGAAGAGGCACCTTTCTGACGCGCATGAAAAAGCCCGCGCTAGGCGGGCCCTCCTGCCAGCAAAATGATTCAGTACTGCGACTCGATCAGCTTGCACTCAAGCACGCCTGCTTTGCCCTCAGCGGTATCAACAACCCTCATTCCGCTGCGAGCAACTGCGAACCCCATCTTTACCTCCTGATGGATGAAAATGGTTTGGCCAGCTCGGGTCTCAACCTTCAGAAGGTCGGTGTTCTCGCCATCGGCTGTGATGATGTGCTTGCCTGGAGGAACTTCTTTGTACAAGTAGCTGTAAGCGACTGTCTTCCCAAGCTGCCGGCCATCGAGCACGACCGGCATCTTGATGGCAGCGCCTACGAACTCATTGCGGTAGATGTAGATGCCAGACATATCAGGGGCAGGAGAAAAGCGCTTGGCGGCGCTGTCATCCTGTGTGTTGGCCATGGGCACAGAGGCGCAGCCGACAAGTGACAGGCAAAGTAGGGCGGTAGCAGCGAGCGAGCGCATCAGGAGAATCCGTTCATGGTTGGAAGGCGCGAATGATATCAAAATGACCAGATGACGCGTCGCTTGGGCAGATCATCTCGCACGCAAAGAAAAGCCCGCCGAGGCGGGCTGCTTCATTTGCTTTCTTGCTGGGGTGCAGGAGCCTGCGTCTCTGGCGCCTTTGCTTGATCCTTTCCGGCCTGGAATACCGAAACGGTGGTTGACACTGCCGAGAGCACGTTCGCTTGGTTGGCGAAGTACGCTCCTACGACGATTGCCCCTACTGCAAGCAGCTGAGCGATTACGCTTGCCCAGAAATGTGTCTTAAGAGTGGCGGCCTCCTTTGCTGAGGCATCAGCGCTGGCTGCGGCTTGCACCGACTGCTCGGCGAGCATCCGAAATTTCTGGTTCCATTCATCCGAGAGCGCGATCGATGAATTCAGGCGCTCATTGAAGCGCTGGTCTCGTTCTGCTTGAAGCGTCAAGAATGAATCGATTTTTGACGATATAGCCTCAGCTCGAGCATCCATCTTGGTTTCGATGGTCTCGAGCTTGGCATTAAATTCTTCGCGCGTGATTTCACTCATGGGGCCAGTATGTACCTCAGGAGCCTGCTTGTCAGTATGGTTCAGTTGCTCTTTAGCACTAGGTCTGGCGTACATCGGAGTGATCTTCTCGAAAGACTCCCTGACTGAGTCGGGCGTTTCGTACCTACTCGTCGTCATTTGGGGAATCCTCGTCGAGATCTTCCAATTCAAGCTGCTCTGGCGGCGGGTTCTCATCAACCCATTCCTTCACCACCCGGGCGATATGTTGCCTTATGAAGCCGCAGTTGCTGCAGTAAACCGAGAAACTACTCAGGAACGTAGGCTTTGCCCCGTCTCTAAGTGTCGTGACCATGCGATACGATGTTTCTGTGCTAGGCGCGCCAAGGACCACCCAGCGTTGAAAATTACAAACGGGGCAGCGTGACTCGCCTGTTTTGGCTTCAAGAAAGCGGATGAAATCGTCCATCGTTGTAGTGAAGCGATGGACCTTTCTTTCTTCAGACATCTAAGAAACCTCAAAAAGCGTACGTGTATTCTTTTCACACCAGATGCGCATTCCAAACGAGTAACACCCTGGCCTGGATAAAGGTCTCTTCTCGTCTGATCATCCGATCCTTGTGCTTGCTATTGTCCGAGATCATCTCAAAGTGATCTTCATCCGCGATCTGTAACCGCTTGATGTAGATATGGTCGCCCCAGGAGAACAGGTAGATCCCATCACCGACGAACTCGCGGATGCTGACGTCGACGATCAGCGGGTCCCGGTGCTTGATGGTGGGCTCCATCGACTGGCCCCATCCCGTGACCAGCTTTAGGTGGAAGTGCTCGGTGAACTCCACGCCGAGCTCGCGCAGGTGCCGCGGGCTGACGCGCACGTCCTGGAGCATTTCCGGGTAGTCCTGCACCGTCTGGCCGCCGCCCATCGCCGCGCGGATGTCGTAGTGGGCGATCCAGACCTCATCACCCACGAGTCCTGGGCGGGAGAAGTCGGCGGTGATCACGTTGCTGGCTGCCGGCTCCTCGGCTGCCGCCAGCAAGCGCTGCCGTGTCTCCTCCGGAATCCCCTTGCCGCTCTTCGCCAGCATCTGCTTGACCAGGTCGGCGGCCGATTTCCCGCCGATATCTAAGCCCGGCGCTGTCGCCCGCGGCTCATCATCCGAAGGGATCGAGTCGAACCATCCGTGGGGAAGGCCTTCGATGCCCTCGATCCGCCGGGCCACATCGTCGCCCAGGTTCTTCGCGGTCTTGTCCGAAAGGATTTGGCTCAGGTGCGCAGGCGCCATCCCCCAGCGCTCGGCGCAGGGGCCTTTTCTCTGGTCGCCAATCAGCTTGATCAAGTTGTGCTTGCGAATCTCGTAGATATCCATGGCGTGAGGGATTGCTCCTTCTTGCCGTGCAAATGAGTCCGGATCGGATGCTATGGCAGGAGACACCAGCGTTCCGAAATCCAAGCCGATCTTTTCCTCAAGCCTAAGCGCAGCCTTCTCCCCCAAGTTCCTATGCCCATTGAGAATCTGGGAAAGGTATGAGGCATCGAGGCCGTACTGATCAGCGAATTCTTTCTGGCTGGCCCCAGCCATTACGGCTTTCAGAGCTGCAACCCGGAGCTTATTGATATCCATCCCGCAATCATCGCCTTCTGTTAGCAATCAGTAAATTACTGTTTGCTATTGATCGACTCATTAGCAGTTGCTAATCTGGCGGCAATAGGAGGTGCACCATGAATCTGCACGACTACATCAGGCCTCTCGAAAAGCTCGATCTGGAGAGCTTTGCAGCTCGCTGCGGGACCACCGCGGGGCAGCTCAAACAGGTTGCTTACGGATACCGCCGCCCAGGGGCAGCCCTTGCCATCAGCATTGAGCGTGAAACCACTGGACAGGTGATTTGCGAAGACATGCGCCCGGACATCGACTGGGCATATCTCCGCAACTCCAAAGCAACCAAATCCGCCGCTTAACCACTTCACAAGCAAGGAAACATCAACTGATGAGCTACGACGATAGCCGCCATCTGAAAGACAGGGAGATCAAGTCTCGTTACGACGAGGACACGTACGAGGCAGTCAGGGCGGTGGCAAAACTCCACCGGCTGCAGCCAGCTGTATTCGTGCGCATGTGTGTGGAAGAGAAGCTCGCTCACCTGATCTCTCAGGATGATAACGAGACAACGCAGACGGCCTGAAGGCCCGCAAGGGGGACTCATGGCTGAAACCACGATCTGCCACGGCCTCGAGGAGCGCTTTTACCGAAAGCTTGAAGAGAAGGCGAGGGAAGCCGGGATGGCCCCGGAACAGTACGCCGTCCAGATAGTGCGGGAGAGCCTGGTCGAGAAAACGAGGCCTAAGGGCGCCGGAAAAATCCGGCACCTGCCTCGGCCTTAAAAGGCCCTGAAAAGGGAAGCCCTGGAGACAGGCACAAAAAAGCCGGGATTGCGGCCCGGCTATCTGCAACATCACATAAGTGAGACCAATTATGCACATGCAGACCCCAAGTGTACAGGCCCTCAAACGGCCCGCGCCACAAAATGCGAACCAAGATTTCGTGGCGCGGATGTCGTCGCGGGAAATTGCCGAGGTCACCCAAAAGCGCCACGACAATGTGTGGCGGACCATCGAATCCCTTCACGCCAAAGGTCTGATTGGACTCCCTCAATTTGAGGAAGTCCCTAATCCGGGCCCTGGGCCGCTTTGCATCAAGCAGTACCTCGTCGGCAAGCGCGACAGCTTCGTTGTCGTTGCCCAGCTGTCGCCAGAATTCACCGCCGCCCTGGTTGACCGATGGCAGCAGCTGGAAGCCCAGGTAGCGAAGCCGATGCCGACCGACCTCAGCAAACTGGAAATCCTCCAGATGGCGCTGGAGTCTGAGAAAGCCCGCGTACTGCTCACCGTCCAGGTCGAAGCCCAGGCCAAGAAGATCGACCACCTGGAAAACCTGTTCAAGCAAGGCATGAGCCACGTTCAGTTCTGCAAGGGCCTGAATGGGGTCAACGTGATGCAGGTCGGCCATTTCCTCGAGCGCCGCAACTGGCTCTACAACGAGAGCAAATCCGGTACCCGCTATCGCGTGGCTGCCTACGCCCGCGACAAGTACATGACCGAGCACCAGCAGGAGATCACCCCTCACGGGAAAGAGGCGTTCATCAACTACACGCCGATCCTGCTGCGCAAGGGCGCCGTGCGCCTCTACGAGTTGTACCTGGCCGACGAGCTGCCCATGAAGAAGAACTGGGACGGTCTGCACACCCACGACAAGGCCGTGCGGGGTGCAGCATGACCTACGACGAAATGAGGGAAGAGGTCGCCGAGGCTATCTGGGATGTCCGCCGGGACCACGAAGACCGGTGTGATCAGGAGCTCAAAGAACTGGGCAAGGATCATCCAGTTTGGGAAGAGGCAGATTCGGTGATAACCACATTGGCTGGGCTCGGCCTGCTGGTGCTGCCATGAGCATCATCCGAGCCCCTCGGCCTGAAACGAGGTTCTACACCCTGGACAAGACGATCAGTGAGGACGAGCGCCTTTCGTGGGGTGCTCGTGGCCTGCTGATCTTCCTGCTGGGCAAGCCGGACAACTGGGAGGTTTCCGTCACCCACCTGATCAAACAGACCAGCAAGGCCATCGGCAAGTCCAGCGGCCGCGATGCTGTGCGCGTGATCATCAAGGAGCTTGAGGCAGCTGGTTACATGGCTGTTGACCGTGCGCGCAATGACGGTGGCTCGTTCAACGGAATGGCCTACACCGTGTGCGAGCGACCACAGACGGAAAATCCGTCTATGGGTTCACCACAGACGGAAAATCCGGCGCCGGAGAAACCGGCCCCGGCAAAACCGGCGCCGGGAAATCCCCCCCTAATAAAGAATGATCTTCAGCAACGTACTGAAGAAGAAGAAAATACTGATCTTGAGCATTGCACCCCACCCGCTGAAGCGGGAGAGGGCGCCGCCAAGGTCATCGCACTAGTCCCGCAACCGCGCTGCGCAATCCCTGCCGATATGCCTGGCCCGAAAGATCCTGAGTGCAAGACCTTCAAGGCTTGGGCGAACTATGCAATGGCCTATCGCAAGCGCTACCACGCTTGGCCGGTCTGGAATGCGAAGACCGCCGGGCAGGTTGGCCAACTGATCGGTCGTCTCGGCATCGAGGTTGCCCACCATGTGGCTGCTTACTTCCTGACGATCAACGACGCGCGCCTGATCAACGGCTGCCACAACCTGGGCGACCTACTGGCCAAGGCCGAGGCCTACCACACCCAGTGGGTCACCAATCGCCAGATGAATGCCACGACTGCCCGTCAGCAGGAGCAGACCCAAGCCAACTACAGCGCCGCCGAGCAAGCCCTGGAAGCGCTGCGAGCCAAGAGGGCTGCAACCCATGCTGAGTGAAGACCAGCAAGACCAACTGCTGCTGTCCCTGTTCGCCACCGCAGAGGTGATGGGTCAGCAGCTCACTCAGGGCGCTGCGCTGCTGATGGTCGAGGATCTGCGTGAGTACAGCGAGGGCGTGCTGACCGATGCCCTTCGCACTTGCCGCCGTGAAGGTGGGCGCCTGACCGTGTCTGCGATCCTCAAGCACGCCCAGGCCGCTGATGGGCACCCCGGCAAGGACGAGGCCTGGGCCATTGCCCTGTCGGCCAGCGACGAAAGCGAGACGGTGGTTATGACTGCCGAGATTCGACAGGCCATGACCGCTTCCGGCCCCGTGCTGGAGGTTGGCGACAAGGTTGGTGCGCGCATGGCCTTCATGAGCGCCTATGAGCGCTTGGTTATCGCTGCCCGGGCTGAGGCACTGCCGGCCAAGTGGGAAGTATCCCTTGGATATGACTCGGCCCGTCGCGTGATAGCCATCGAGTCGGCGGTGCGCTCGAAGCTGATAAGTCAGGAGGCGGGCGCCAAGCATCTGGCACACCTGCAAATTGCTCCTCCCACTGAGGATGGCCGGGCCATCGCAGGCCTGATCACTGGCGAAGTGCGAGCCAAGGCCAGCCCCAAGGTGCGCGAAAAGCTCGCCGAGGTGCGCTGCATCATCGAGGCCGCCCAGACCAAGAAAGACGGTGAACGCGTGAAGGAAGCCCAGCGCCGCCGCGTCGACACCTATCTGCGCAAACGGCAGACGCGCGTCGCCATTGCTCAGTTGAACATCAAGCGCGCCGGGCAGCCGGCCGGGGAGGGCGTATGACCGAGCAACGCAAATTCCTGGGTCACCAGTACATCGCTCGCCGGGCCTGCGGAAGGGTCTCGGCTGCTTGCTGGGATGACAAGGGGCACGAGAAGAGCACCGCGAAGTTCGTGGCCGGCTGCGTACGCCGCGGCGACGCGGTGGAGCGGATCGAGCGTCGAGAAGGCGACCCAATGCCGGAGTGGATCTGCCGCCCAGGCTGCAACGCCTGCCGTAAGGAGAAGCACTGATGGACACCAACAAGATGCGGGAGCAGTTCGAGGTTCAGTTTGTCGAGGAATACGTCAGGGTTCTCGGTGAAGGTGCGCGCGAACTCGCAGCTCATACCCTCGCAGCAAATCCGCCGATGGTGAGCATGTCCTGGTGGGCCTGGCAAGCCTCCCGCGAGGGCGTGGTGGTGGAGCTGCCGAGTTTCGATGACTACCCGGCCAGCATGGAGCGCGATATGCGTGAGTCGCTGCGCTCTGCGATCGAGGCCCAGGGCCTGAAGGTGGCGCCATGACAATCGACAAACAAAAGCTCCAGCCCCTGCTGTGGTCGGTAGTCGCCTCTTGGCGTGCCGGCAGTGATGCCATCGAGCGGCACACGGACGCCCTGGACGAGTTCCTCGGCGAGACGACGGTTGAGGAGGTCGCGCTGGGCCTGCTGGACGAGATCAGCCAGCTCACCGCCCGGGTGCGCGCTGCGGAGAAGCAGCTGCAGGAGGTGGCGAATGTCTGAGTTCGCTATTCGCAGCACACAGGACCTCAACCGCCTCTACGGTGCCCTGCACGCCATCGACCTGACCAAGCCAAAGGTGGTGGTCATCAAGGACGAGAAGCGCCCCGACGTCTGCAACCGGAAGATGTGGGCAATGCTCCGCGACGTCTCCCAGCAGGTGGAGTGGTACGGCCGCAAGCTCACGGACGAGGATTGGAAGCACATCTTCAGCGCCGCGGTGCAGAAGCAGGACGCGGTGCCGGGCATCGATGGCGGCTTTGTCGTCCTGGGCGTCTCGACCCGCAAGCAGTCGCAGAAGTGGTTCAGCGATCTGTTCGAAGTGATGCACGCCTTCGGCGCCGAGCATGGCGTGCGCTGGACTGAGCCGGATCGGTGGGGAGGGCGGTACTGATGAGCCATAAATTCAAGCCAGGCGACCTTGTGGTCATCGTGGGAGCCAACTCGTTGACCGAGAACATCGGAAAGCACGGCGAGCTGCGCGAGTACGTTGAGCCTGGCGATATCTACCTGGCGCCGAACGGTCGCATGTATCGGCAGGACGACGTCCCCTGCTGGACAATCAGCGGGGAAGGGCTGGCGGCCGTAATCGACGGCGAGGCTGTGTGCTTAGACTTCGGTATCCATGAGCCCCGGCACCTCATGCCCCTGCGCGGCGACTTCTCCCCCGAGCAGCGGAAAGCCAAGGAGGCCGAGCCATGCGCGTAGCCGAGATCAAGCCGAAGAAGTGCAAAGCGCCAGGCTGCGGCAAGCACTTCAAGCCGACCATGACCACGCAGAAGGTGTGCAGCATCGCCTGCGCCAAGGCCATGGCCAAGGACCCGAAGCTGCAGAAGATCGCGGCCAAGGCCATCACCAAGCAGAAGCGCGAAGACCTTCAGGTGCGCCGGGAGAAGCTTAAGACCCGCCGGGAGCACATGGCCGAGGCGCAGACTGCGTTCAACGCCTACATCCGCGAGCGCGACGCCGGCCTGCCGTGCATCAGCTGCGATTCACAGCCTAGTGACCACGACCTTATCACCGGCAGCCGCTGGGACGCCGGCCATTACCGGTCAGTGGGTGCCTGCCCGGAGTTGCGCTTCGAGCCGCTGAACGTCCACCGCCAGTGCGTGAAGTGCAACCGGAACCTGTCCGGCAATGCCGTCGAGTACCGCATCCGGCTGGTGAAGCGCATCGGCGCCGACCAAGTCGACTGGCTCGAAGGGCCTCATAAGCCCCAGCGCCTGACCATCGAAGACCTGCAGGCCATAAAGGCCCTATACCGCCAGAAACTCCGTGACCTCAAGAGGGCAGCAGCATGACCTGGACCACCGAACAAATCGTCGGCCTGCTCCTGCTGGCCATGTTCATCAGCTCCACCTGGTGCGTCACACGCGGCCAGCTCATCGCGAATCGCCGGAAGAAGGAGAACGGCCAATGAAGTACCAAAGCGTTTTGGCAGCAGTGGTTCGCGCCCTGGCGGCGGATACCGTGAGCGGTGTAGGTGGTGGCGACTTCGAGCCGAAGGTCCAGGCGTCCAAGCTCAAGGGCGAGATCACCGGGAAGGATGCGGCGATGCTGGTGGACTGCTGGGTGCACGCCCGCCTGCACAGCAAGCTGATCCCGCGGCACTGGAGCGCGCTGACGGCCAGGTTCTCTACCCACAAGGTCAAGAAGGTGGAGGCGATCGGCAAGCTAGTGCCGCTGATCGCCACCCAGGCGCCGAACCTGTTCCGGTACAAGGCGGTGACGGCCTGGGCCATTCCGCCCGTGAAGGGCGTGCAAGCGCAGTCGGGTCGAGAGGTGGCAAGCAGATCTGCCCGTGATCGCGCGGACTTTGATGCACTTACCGATGCCGTGCGGAAGCAACTGGCCGGCGAGTCGGTGGCGGATGGCGAAGACCGGGCACGCCGCGAGCAGTACGTGAAGCGCTCCACCGACATGATCGTGCTGCCGGCCGAGTTCTACGACATCAACACCTGGGATGGCCAGGGCCTGAATCGGACCACCTACTGGCGCTGGAAGAAGGCTATCGAGAATGTGCTGGACGAGATGGTTGCCGAGGCTCTGGTGGCTGCCAGCAAGATTCTGGAGGACGAAGGCATTTTGATGGCAGATGCCGCTTGACACCCGTGCAACGATGCAACATTATTTGCTCATCCTGTCATTCCTGCGCGTGTTGAGGATTGACGAACAAAGCCCGGCCATCGTGTCGGGCTTTTTGTTGCCTGTAGGAAAGCGCATGAAGCCATCAACTGCATGGAGCCTCCTGGCATTCGCCTTGGCCCTGGCCAGCTACGCCCTTCACCGCGACATTAGCGCCAACGTCTTCCTTGGCTGCGTTTTCATTATTCAGGGCCTCAAAAGGCCCGACGGTTCGGCCCAAGAGCGCCGGGCTACATTCCTGGCTGCCGCACTGAGCGCTGGCATCCTCCTTTTCGCGCTATGGGCACTCGCCACCGGCCTCGACATCCGAGGCCCGGCGCCATTCCGCTACAAACACTAAGGGACTGAACATGGCCGATGCCGCTACCCCAGCAGCTTGCACGGTTGTAGGGTTGGGCGGCATTGCCCTCGCAAGCTGCCTCCCCACGATCGACCTCAACGCTGTTGTCTGCGCCTTCGGTGGCGCGCTGCTCTTCATCCTCTGGGCGAAGGACATCAACCTGTGGCAACGCCTCGGGTACTTGCTCGTCGGCTGGATCGGCGGGTACTACGGCTCTGCCGAGATCCTGGCCCAGGCCTGGACGAAGACCAGCGGTATCGCTGCCTTCGCCTGCGGCCTGGCCACGGTCCTGGTGAGCATCAGCGTTCTGGAGTCGTTCAACACCGGCAAACTGCCGAAGTGGGTAACCGAGCTGCCAGCAGCAATTGGCAGCCTGTTCCCCAAGCGAGGGGGCCAATGACCCTAGACCAAACCATCACGCTTGCCCATGCCGGGTTCTGCGGCGGGATCTGCTTCGTCATCGCGTTCATGTACCGGCGTGGCGGCTCGAGCTACAAGTTCTTGCCCAGCCTGTGCGCCTTCTGCCTGGCATCCCTGTTCGGGCAGGAGTGGCTGAGCATCATCGGCGCGATCCTGCTGTACGGTCAGTGGCCGGTCACCTCGGTGCCCAGCACGCTGATCTTCGGGATTCTGTTCATCCTGGCACTGCGCTCGAAGGGCAACGTGGCCAGGCTGTTCGATCAGTCGCGGCGCCGGTGAACGCGCCGCAGTTTCGAGATGCGCCGTTTCGTGGCGCGAGGACATCAAATGCCTGCGCCATCAAGTTTCCATAGCCACGCTGATGGTAGAGGATCCCGCGACGTTTTCGTCAATGGGATCAAGATCGACAACGTGATCTGGTGTGATACCAATGCCGGCGTCTGCGTGTATGCGCCAAGACCGGTCAAGGCAAAGCGCCCAGGGCGAGACACGGTGTATGCCAGGCGCCTGCGCGGCACCGTCAAGGTCTTCTTCACTGGCGGCTATTTCAACAACGCACCAAGCCGGCAGAGGATGGACGAGTGACCACCATCGCATACAAGGACGGCGTGATCGCCTACGACTCCCGCCAGGCCCGCAGCGGCTCCATCGTTTCCGATGACTGCCAAAAGCTCACCGTCGTGGATGGCGGCAGCTTCTTCCTATCCGGTGCCGTGTGCGACGAGAAGGCCCTGATTGCGGCCTACTTCGGCACGCCTTCGCCGGTATCGGTCGAGTGCTCTGGCTACGTGGTGGATGGCGGCAGGCTGCAGATGGTGGGCCATGACGACAAGACCGGCGTATGGCGGCAGGACCTCGACCCGGCCAACCCTGACGCGATCGGCAGCGGCTCGGCCTATGCCCTGGCAGCAATGGACATGGGCGCAAGTGCCGAAGAGGCTGTGCGCGCTGCCATGAAGCGGGATATCTACACCGGTGGCAAGGTTCGGACTATGAGGATTGACCAGCATGGAAAGGCCAGTTCCTCCTGCTGATCTCCTTGAGCTGACCGAGTTATCAATGCTCGGCACCAGGCTTCAGCCAGCGCCAGAGATTGGCGAATGGGTGCAGGCTGTGATCCTCAGCGAGGGTGGCGAGCTGCATAACCCTGACCATGCACACCTGATCGACGCGCCGCTGCGCTTCCTGTGGGCGTCTGCCTGCTTCGAGAAGCAAGGTCGAACCGTGGTAGGCCAGGCCGAAGCGGTGATGTTCCGGGCGGGCGGATGGCAGAAGGCTCGGCAAGAGCAGCAGATGATCGACTGGTTCGGCGAGGTGCCGGGCTTCATCATCACCCTGGCCGCCGATTATTGCTCCCAGTGCTCTGACAACGAGTTCTGCGCCCTCATCGAGCACGAGCTTTACCACATAGCCCAGAAGCTCGATCAGCACGGCGCGCCCAAGTTCACCCAGGACGGACTACCCAGCCTGACGCTCCGTGGCCACGATGTGGAGGAGTTCGTCGGCGTGGTGAGGCGCTACGGTGCCAGCGACGACGTACAGCAGCTGATTGACGCTGCAAGCCGGCCGCCTGAGGTGGCCAAGATCAACATTTCGAGGGCCTGCGGAACCTGCCTACTCAAGTCGGCCTGATTTTTGACAGGTTTTGACGGATGACAAACCCATGGCAGCACTACGAAGCGAGGTCAAAGCCTTCATTGTTCAGGCTCTGGCCTGCTTCGATTCACCCAGCCAGGTGGTGGAGGCCGTCAAGAAGGAATTCGGGGTCGAGGTGAGTCGCCAGCAGTGCGAGTCACATGACCCCACCAAGTATGCAGGCAGGGGCCTGGCCCAGAAGTGGGCTGACCTTTTCCATGAGTGCCGAAAGCGCTTTCGTGAGGAGACCGCAGACATTCCAATCGCCAACCGGGCGTTCCGTCTGCGCGGTCTTGGGCGGATGGCTGAGAAGGCCGAGAACATGCGCAACCTGGCGCTGACAGCTCAGTTGTACGAGCAGGCAGCCAAGGAGTGCGGCGACATGTACGTCAACCGCAAGATTGAACCCGACAAGCCCCTGGGCTCCCAGGCGGACCAGCAGCACGCCGTTGCTGAGTACAAGCTGGAGCCAGACGAGAATGTCCCCGCTACCCCGTACCTATGAGGCGCCGGTCAAGCTGACGCCCAAGCAGGCGAACATCTACGTCTGGGGCTTCCAGCGCAATGCGCGCTTCCGAGATGCGGTGTGTGGTCGGCGATTCGGCAAGACGTTCCTCGGCAAGGCTGAGATGCGTCGCGCGGCCCGATTGGCTGCAGAGTGGGGTGTGAGCGTTGAGGACGAGATCTGGTACGCGGCCCCGACGCAGAAGCAGGCCCGCCGAGTGTTCTGGCGCCGACTGAAGCAGGCCATCCCGCGAGAGTGGCGGGAATGCAAGCCGAACGAGTCGGACATGCTCATCACGCTGAAGAGCGGGCACCTGATCCGATGTGTAGGCCTGGAGAACTACGACGACCTGCGTGGTTCCGGCCTGTTCTTCGTGCTGGTGGACGAATGGGCGGACTGCAAGTGGGCTGCCTGGGAGGAAGTCCTGCGGCCGATGCTGTCGACGTGTGAGTACGTCATACCTGGCGTCGGCAAGTGCAAGGGCGGTCATGCGCTGCGAATCGGCACCCCCAAGGGCTTCAACCACTGTTTCGACACTTACCGCGACGGTCAGGCCGACGGCGAGCCAGACCACAAGAGCTGGCTCTACACCTCGCTACAGGGCGGCAACGTCCCAGCTGAGGAGCTGGATGCAGCGAGCCGCAAGATGGACCCGCGCACGTTCCGGCAAGAATACGAAGCCAGCTTCGAGAACTATGCCGGGGTCGTTTACTACACCTTCAGCCGAAGCGAGAGCCGCACCAGCGAGCGAATCAAGCCGGGAGAGGCCCTGCACATCGGCATGGACTTCAACGTCATGAAGATGGCCGCGGTGGTCTATGTCGTCCGCGATGGCCTGCCGCTGGCCCTGGATGAGTTCCACTCAGTGCGCGACACGCCGGAGATGATTGAGAAGATTCAGGCGCGCTTCCCCGGGCACGGCATTGCCGTCTATCCAGACGCCAGCGGCCAGAACACCAGCAGCAAGAACGCCAGCGAGTCGGACCTTTCCCTGCTCAAGAAGGCCGGCTTCACCGTCGTGGTCGACTCACAGAACCCCGGCGTGAAGGACCGGATCAATGCGGTCAATTCCATGTTCCTCAACACCTACGGGGAGCGGCGCCTGAAGGTCAACATCGACCAGTGCCCTCAGCTGACTCAGTGTCTGGAACGGCAGACCTACACCGACAAAGGTGAGCCGGACAAGGACCCCAAGAAGGGGCACGACCACATGAACGACGCCGCCGGCTACTTCATCGCCAAGCGGTTCCCGATCAAGACTCAGTCCGCCGGCACCCGCCGCATCGGAGGTTTGGCGTAATGCCTGTTCAATCCACCAACCCAGACTACGACGCTCACATCGAAGAGTGGCGGATGATGGACGACGCCCTGGAGGGCGAAGGCGCCATCAAGCGCAGTCCGCGCAACCTGCCCAAGCCCAGCGGCATGGTCGAAGCTGAAAAGCTCGACGGCCAGGGCAATGCGTACCTCTACCGTAACTACACTGGCCGGGCCCAGTACGAACACTGGGTGCGCGACTCGCTGCGCTCGATGATGGGCTTGGTCTCGCGGCTGATACCCGAGGTTGAGCTGCCTGCGGGGCTGAAGGGCCTGGAGGACAACGCCACGGCTGATGGCTTCGGCCTGACCCAACTGTTTCTGCGGATCGTGCGCCAGGCCATTTCCCATGGCCGGGTGCCGCTGGTGGTTAACATCGATGACGCGGGCCAGCCGTACTTCGCGACGTACGCGGTGCGCAACGCCATCAACTGGGACACCGCCGATCAAGGTGGGCGCCAGGACCTGGTGCTGTCGGTGTTCCGTGAGTTCCGGCGCAAGGAGCAGGATCGCTACAGCCACGAGTGCGAGACGGTGTACCGCGAGTTCTACATGGATGGCGTGGTCTGCCGCACAGGCGTGCGCAACGAGGCTGGCGAGCTGATCGAGGAGGATCGCCCCCTGGGCACAGTCGACGGCAACAACAACCTGGTGCGCGGCCTGGGCTACATCCCCGTCATCTACTGCGGCTCCACTGACAACTCGCCCGATGTGGACGAGATCCCGTTGCTGACCATGGCCAGAGCCGCGCTGAAGTCCTACCAACTGAGCGCCGACTACTTCACCGCGCTGCACCAGACCAGCCACCCGCAGCCGTGGGTGTCCGGCCTGGACGAGAGCGTGGAGCTCAGTGTAACCGGTCCTTCCGCAGCCTGGGATCTCGGGCCGAAGGGTCAATGCGGCTATCTGGAGTTCCAGGGTGCCGGAATCGAAGCTGTCCGCACGGCGATGGCAGACCAGAAGAGCTCGGCCCTCGAGGCGGGCGCCAAGGTCATGGACGTGTCCGGCACGGAATCGGGCGAGGCC
Source organism: Pseudomonas sp. TE31087 (assembly GCF_057284075.1). Classification (NCBI taxonomy): domain Bacteria; kingdom Pseudomonadati; phylum Pseudomonadota; class Gammaproteobacteria; order Pseudomonadales; family Pseudomonadaceae; genus Pseudomonas; species Pseudomonas sp. TE31087. The sequence goes on along the minus strand of NZ_JBXVNN010000001.1, from coordinate 1,693,474 downwards.
CGCAAGACCCGGCAGAACGACCAGCATGCCACCCTGCACAGCATCGTCATCACTGCGGCGGAGGCCATTGAGCAGGCCTTGCGGTACGCCGCAGAGTGGACTGGCTACGACCCGGACGACGTCGTCTTCACGGTCAAGCCGGAGTTCGTCATTCCAGAGGTCAACGCCCAGGTGCTGGCCGAGCTGCAGAAGAGTGTCATGGCCGGCACCATCAGCGCCGAGACCTACTGGCAGTACCTCACCACAGGGAAGCTTCCCGAGCATCCCTACGACGAAGAGGCCGAACTGATCGGCGACGACCACGGCGCAGGCGGCGTTAACTTGGACAAAGACGATGGCGACGAAACCGGAGCAAACGGCGGACGAGAAGCTGCTGGAGCAGGTCAGCCGCCACTCGGTACTGCTTGAGCGGCTCAAGGCTGGCGAGGTCAAGAAGTTCGAGACCTACCTGCGCCGCGCTGACACCCACATCCGCGACCAGCTCACCCGCAAGGAGCTGACCACCTACGGCCGAAGCCGGCTTGAGGAGTTTCTGGGGCGGGTGGGCAGCAAGCTGCTGGAGATCTACAAGGCCTTCAGCGACCGGATGCAGTCCGACCTGGTTGACATTGCGCAGTACGAAGCCGCATTCGAGGGGCGCAGCCTGGCGAAGGCGCTGCTGATCGACGCGGTGATGCCAGCGGATTCCCTGATCCGGGCGGCGATCAACACTCAGCCCCTGCAGGTGGCCGGGGTGGATGGCGGCAAGCTGCTCAAGCCGTTCCTGAGCGGATGGACCCGAACCGAAGCTGACAGGGTCACCAACGCCATCCGGATGGGGGTCGTGCAGGGCCAGACCAACGCCGAGATCACCCAGGCCGTGCGCGGCACCGCGGCGCAGAACTTCACAGACGGAGTACTGGCGGTCACGAACCGGAGTGCTCGGGCAGTCGTTCAGACCGCAGTCCAGCATGTGTCCACCACAGCGCGCATGGAAACGCTCAGGGCGAATACCGAGGTGGTGCCTGGATATCGGATCGTCGCCACCCTGGACCGGAAGACCAGCGTGCAGTGTCGGAGCCTCGATGGTCGTGAGTATGAAATGGGCAAGGGGCCGGTGCCGCCGTTTCATATCCACTGCCGGACGACCATTACGCCAATCACTAGGTTGTCGGCGCTGTTCGGGCAAGGAGCTACGAGGGCGGCTGTCGGCGCAGGCGGTGGCGGGCAGGTCTCTGCAAGCCTCAGCTACTACCAGTGGCTCAAAACGCAGCCAGCGGCCTTCCAGGACGCTGCGCTGGGGCCGGTACGCGGCAAGCTGTTCCGCGACGGTGGCCTGACTGCTGAGCGTTTCGCTTCGCTGCAGTTGGATAAGAACTTCAAGCCGCTTACGCTCTACCAACTCAAGGAGTTGGAGCCGCTGGCATTTGAGCGAGCCAGCCTATAGATTCGCCTCTCGTCTAAATGAAAGTGGAGGCAGGATGTCTGGGTATCGAGAACTGCAGGAAGCGTATGAACGTAATCATGAGGTTACGGTCCTTCGACGAAGAATGACGCTCGACGCTGTGAATGCACTGCGAGTAGCTCTGCTCGAGCGACTCGGAATCACCAATCAAGATTCTGAAATTGTTGAGATGAAGGCGCGGGATGGCGGCTTGTTGCTCTCCGAGCTGGCGACGCTTGAGATAGGAGATGTACTCCTAGCTCGAGGAGAAATCGCAATCAAAGGTATATCTGCTGCGCCTCCGACCACTTTCATGTTGGACATCAATTTTTCGTATCGCCAAGACCGAGTCCTCGTTGAGGTGTCTGGCATGGATCCGCAAGTGATCAATGAAACGATGGATTTCCATCATCTTGCCGATTCAATTTTCGAGCGCCTTCTATTGAGTCTCAGTACCGACTGATTAACTCAATCTGCAAATACAAACCCCGCCAAGTGCGGGGTTTTTTTATGCCCGCAAGGCGGGTCAATCAATCCCCAGGGGATAGCCACATGCCTTTCGACTTCGACCCGGCCGCCCACGGCCTCACCCTCGACGAAACCCAAACCACCGCGCTGAAAGCAGTGCTGGGCGGCGAGGTACAAAAATTCTTGGACGGTGAGGTCTCGGGCCTTAAGTCCAAAAACGCCGAGCTGATCGGCTCCAACAAGACCATCAAAGCCGAACTGGACAAGCTGAAAGGTCAGTTCGACGGCCTGGACATCGAAGCGGTCAAGGGCCTGCTGGCCAAAGCCGGTCAGGACGAAGAGACCAAGCTGATCGCGGAGGGCAAGCTGGACGAGGTCATCAGCCGCCGCACCGAGCGCCTGCGCACCGATCTGGACAAGCAGGTCAAGGCCGCCAACGAGCGTGCGGACAAGGCCGAAGCCTTCGCCGCCAAGTACAGCGACAAGGTGCTGGCCGACTCCATCCGCGCTGCTGCCATCAAGGCCGGCGCGCTGCCCGAGGCCGCCGAGGACATCATTCTCCGCGCCCGCGGCACCTTCAAACTGAGCGAAGACGGCGAGCCTGTCGCCACTGACCGTGCCGGCGAAGTCGTGTACGGGAAGGACGGCAAGACCCCGCTGTCTCCTCTCGAATGGGCGGAATCGCTGCGCGAAACCGCTACCCACCTGTGGCCAAGGGCTCAGGGTGCCGGGCAGACCGGCGACAACGGTGGCAAGGCCACGAAGAAATGGGGCGAGTACACCGAGACCGAGCGTGCTGCGATGGCTCGTGACAACCCCGACGCATTCAAAAAACTCCAAGCCACCCGAGGAACCTAACCCATGGCATCTACCCAGCTGTCGGACATCTTCGTCGCCGACTACTACGGCACTCTGGAACCGGTGAACTCTCCAGAGAAGACCGCCGTCTACGAGTCGGGCATCATCACCCGCTCGGCCACATTGGACAACATTGCCAAGAACGGCCAGGGCACCTCCGAGATCAGCTACTGGCAGGATCTCGACGCTGACGAGGCGCCGAACATCTCCAACGATGACCCCGATGACCTCGGCGCTGTTGGCAAAGCCGAACAGGGCAGCATGCGTGCCCGGACCCTGTACCTTAACAAAGGCTACGGCGTCTCTGACCTGACTGCTGAACTGGCCAACTCTGAGCCGATGCAGCACATTCGCAACCGCTTCGGTACCTACTGGACCCGCCAGTGGCAGCGCTACCTGATGGGCGCCGGCCGCGGCATCATTGCCGCCAACATCGCCCAGAACGGCGGCGACATGGTCAAGGACTCGGGCGCCTCGATCAGTGCCAATGCCTTCCAAGACGCCGCCTTTACCGCTGGTGACGCAGCCGACATGTTCGCCGCCATCGGCGTGCACTCGGTCGTCATGAACCAGATGGTGAAGCAGGACATGATCGAGTACCTGCGCGACTCGCAAGGCAAGATCATCCTGGCGACTTACCTGGGCAAGCCTGTGTTCATGGATGACGCCCTGACCTACGCGCCGGGCCAGTACCTGTCGCTGTTCTTCGGCCAGGGGGCATTCGGCTATGGCGAGGGCAGTCCGCACATGCCGGTCGAGATGCAGCGCAAGCCGGATGGCGGTAACGGTGGCGGCGCCGAGGTGCTGTGGGAGCGCAAGACCTACATCCTCCAGCCGGCCGGCTTCAGCTGGCAGGGCAGCGAGAACCGCAACCTGAGCCCGACCGCCGCCCAGTACGCTGCAGCAGCGAACTGGAAGCGTGTCTTCGATCGCAAGCAGGTTCCGTTCGCCGCGGTCATCAGCGGCACCGCCACCCCTTGACCCCTTGATGCAGGGCGCCGGCCTGGCGTCCTGCGCAGGAGATATGCATGAAAGTCATCTACACCAACACCCCGGGCAGCGAGCGCGGCACCTGCTATCGCCGTCTGGACCAGTTTTTCGGCGTAATTGACGGCGCTACCTCAGTGTCCGTGCAGGGCGATGCTCCGCACATCGGCGAGGCGTACCAGAGCCAGGGCATCAGCGTGAGCGAGATCGAGGAAGGTCTGCGCCTGGACGGCCCAACCATCGCTCAGTGGGTGGCGGAGGGCTACAAGGCGTCGGCTTATCCACCTGCTGGTTATGCCGCCAACAGCACCGCGGCAGAGATCGCGAAGGCGCTGGCTGAGGAGGGCGACGGCGCTCCCGAGACCGACCCGCACAAGATGAAGGTGCCGGAGCTCAAGGAGTGGCTGACAGCGCAGGGCATCACCTTCGACCCAGCCCTCAACAAGCCCGATCTGCAGGCCCTGATCCCGTCGAAGGAATAAGCCATGACCGACTTCATCACCGTCGCTGATGTTGACCAGGAGCTCGGGCAGGGCTGGGCAGGAGACGGTGATGCGGTTTTCGCCGTTGCCATGGCCAATGCCTGGCTCACGGCCAAGATCAAGCGGCCGGTGCCAGACCCGGTGCCTGACGCCATCGCGAGCGCCGGAGCGCAGGTGGCCAAGCTGGCTGCAGCCGGCAAGCTGTACAAGGACACCCAGCGCGAGGTGCAGAGCAAGACGGTGTCGGCCCAGGCTGGCACCTCGACCAGCAAGACCTACGTCGCGGGGTCTGTAGATCGCTCCGCTGGCGAGAACTTCGCTCTAGACCTTATCGCCCCGTGGATCCGGCGCCCTGGCACCGTGATGCTGAAACGGGTGTAACTGCCTTCAGTTTCGCCAGGTCTGTTTCAGTTCCTGATCAAACCATTGCTCAGCTACATCGTTCGCGGGCATCACGCTCTTGAACTCAAGGTAGTGACCATAACCTTGGGCCCGAAGCCAGTCTTTGAACTCTCCGAAACTCGGATGCCAGCCTGGCGGTTGCTCCTTGGTTCCCGCCCAGGTGTGGACCAGTTGGCGTATCGCCATTTCGCATTCAGCTTTTTTTGTCATGTCCGATCTCTGTCATGGGGTTGGCTGGAGTTTATTTGAAATGGGCATGCGAGAAGAAATCCAGGCCGACCTGGCGGAAGCGTTCGATGATCCAGATGGACTGGCAGACGCAGTGAAGCCTGTGGCTGGATCCCGAACGGTGAAGGGCGGTTACGACCCTGGGATCGGCGGCACGGTGCCAGCCTCTACTTTCCACTACGCCGGTCGCGGCGTGTTCGGCAGCTATCTGGCCAAGGAGATCGACGGCACACGCATCCAAACCGAGGACGTGAAGCTGCTGGTGCTCCAGAACGAGCTTTTCGAGGGGCAGGCCGGTGCCGCCACCGATGCCCCGGCGGCCCCCAAGATCGGCGACCAGGTGAGCGGCTACCGCGTGCTCAACGTTTCCGAGGACCCGGCCCAGGCGACCTGGACCATTCAGCTGAGGAGGTGACATGGCGCGTGGCTCACACATGGCCCAGCGGTACGGCGGGCAGCAGGGCGGTTTCGCTGAGGCCATACGGGCGTTCGCGGAACAGGCTGAGCAGGCCCTGGACGCAACCTTCCGAGAGATCGTGATCGAGATCGGCAGCAGCGTTATTCGCATGTCGCCGGTAGGCAATCCGGAGCTATGGGCGGCCAACGTGGCCCACCGCGCCAAAGCCACCAGGGGCCGCCGACGACTATGACTTCAAGGTGGCGGTCCGTAATACCCTGATCAACCTGAACCAGGACAACTTCAGCAAGGCCGGCAGGCTCCGCAAGGGCGTTAAGTACGCCAAGCCCCTGACCAAGACCGAGCGTGAGCAGAACTTCGCCACCAGTGGCCTGGTAGCTGGCCAGGGCTACGTAGGCGGGCGATTCCGCGGAAACTGGCAGTTCTCCATCGAATCGCCGGCCACCGGCGAACTGGATGTTGTTGATCGGTCTGGCAACGAGACTATCGCTCAACTCAAGGCGCAAGTCGCGGCGCTGACCATAGGCCAGACGGCCTATATCGTGAACAACCTTCCTTACGCCATTCCCCTCGAGTACGGCCACTCAACCCAAGCGCCAAGGGGAATGGTTCGGGTGACGCTGGATCGCTTTCAGGGAATCGTGGACGCAGCTATCAGGAACAATCGCGTATGAGCCAAGCACGAGCCAGGCAAGCCATCGAGATCAGACTGATGGCCTGGGCGGCGGCGCGCCCGATCCGGGTTGTGAACTTCGAGCAGGAATTCGTTGCCCTGCCCGACGAAACGTATCTTCAGGCGTTCCAGCTGCCGTCGGGAACCACCTGCCGCTACCTAGGCGGTGAGGCCTACGAGTACGGCGGAGTTTATCAGGTCAGCATCGTTTGCCCGGCGGGCCAGCCTCTGGCAATCGCCGAGACCCTGGTAGGAGAGCTTTCGAGTCTCTTCCGGGTGGATTCAGAACTCAGCCGCAATGGCTTCGAGGGTCTGGTCACCGAGCCAGTTGATCAGGGCCCAACCATCACCGAGTCGGCGACCTACACGGTCCCGGCCAGCTTCACCTATCGCGGCATCGCGGACCAACCGCCCGCTGGGGCATAACCACCGCCGTCCGGCGGGCAACAAAGAGGAAACACACATGGCCGCACGCATCCCGCTGCCGAACGGTTCCGTGCTGGAGATCGCCAGCACCCTGGGCACCGCCGTGCCTTTCACTGCCCTGACCAATGCCAAGCCGCCAGTGGCGAGCGCGGTAGGCCACAGTATCGATGCCGACGACATCCTGCTGATCAGCTCCGGCTGGGCCCTCATCAACGACCGCACCGCCAAGGCCGCCAACGTCACCACCGACGCGTTCTCGCTGGCGGGCCTGGACACCACCAACACCGACCGGTACACCGCCGGCGCCGGCGTTGGCTCGGTTGTCCCTGTCTCGGGCTGGACGCAGATCTCGAAAGTGACAGGGTTCACCGTCTCCGGCGGCGAGCAGCAGTTTCTCACTGTCGGCTACCTCGAGAATGACGACGACCTGCAGTTCCCGACCAACCGCAACCCGATCAGTGTTTCGGTAACAGTTGAGGACCAGCCCACCGCGCTGTACGTGCCTGTGGTCGAGGGCTACGACGACTCCAAGGAGCTGACGGTGATCCGCCTGAAGTTGCCCGGCGGCGGTCAGATCCTGATGCCTGGCTACGTCAGCATCACCAGCACGCCTACGATGGAGCGCAACCAGCTGATGACCCGCACCATCAGCGTTGGCCTGTCCGGCCGTCCAACCCGTTACAGCGCCTAAGGAGGGCTCATGGCGAAGATCAAGATCGCGCAGAACCCTACTTTCACTGCGGTTGTGCAGGTTCCGCGTATCGGCGGCGAGCCGGTGCCGGTTGAGTTCCAATTCCGCTACATGGACCGCGTGGCCCTGGCCAGCATGTTCGACCGCTGGAACAAGGCGCGCGACGCCTGGGCAGAAAAGGCCCAGAAGGACAGGGTGAGTTGGGAGGACGTCACCGCTGGTGAAATCACCCTGCAGGCCGAGCAGCTGGGCGAGATCATCACCGGCTGGGATCTGGAGGACGAGTTCAGCCAGGAGGCGATCGTCGAACTCGTGCGCACCTGCACCGGCGCGCCGAAGGCAGTGACCGATGCCTACCAGGCGGCCTACAACCCGGCCCGCTTGGGAAACTGAGGGCGGCGGCGCGGGCACTGTACGAGCGCGGCCCGTCCGCCGAGCAGCTTGCGGCCATTGGCCTGACCCTGGCCGACCTCCCCGAGGAAGAGGTGGCGGTTTGGCCAGATGCTTGGCCGGCTCTGCTGGTATTCGAGGCATTGGGCACACAATGGCGCCTGGGGCAGGGCGGACCTTCGGGTTTGGACTACACAGCCATCCCCGCGGTCGCGTCGATGCTCGGAATCAAGCGCCGAGAACTCACCGAAATTTTCCCCGATCTCCGCATCATGGAGCACGAAGCTCTGGCCGTGATGGCTGAAGCGGCGGAGTAGGGCAACGACTGACGCGGCCAGGCCGCAGGAGGGAACATGACCGATGACGTCAAATTAGAAATTGAAGTTCTGCGCCGAGACCTATCCGCATTGGGCATCAACTCTGAGGCTAGATTTCATCGGATTGAAGATCGGATCAGGGCCGTAGAAGGGGGTTTGGCTGCTCTCCAGGCTCAAGTAGCAAGCCTGAAGAGCTCGCGAAAGGTCAGGCGTTAGCTTCTTCCCATTTCGCTAGCGCATATTCCTTGATCTGTTTGAAGGTCATGCTGTCGATGTTGCTCGGTGCAGGAACGTGGCAGGTAGTCTGCGCGCCCAATGGGCCGGCGAGATTCACCATCATTGTCCAGTTCGGGTTGTCGAGATTGGCGCAACTGATCGTGACGATTTTCCATTTAGAGCTCATGTTGCTTCCTTGAAGATCATGCCCCCAGTCCATGGGCTTTCCGGCAACGGACCGGGGCGGTTCGTTGGAAGGCACAACGCTACTACGTCCAGGCTCAGCTCACGTACTGGCTTTCCGTCCAGGGTGGATGGGCGGACAGGCTTCTACAAGCGCCAAAAGGAGTATCGGGTAATTTGAGATCAATGACGCGGGAACGACACAGTGAATGTCGTACCTTCCTCTATTGATGAAGATACAGTTACATATCCATCATGGGCTTTCACGATTTCTCGCACGATGAAAAGTCCCAGCCCTATGCTTCTAAGGCCGGAGTTATCGTGGCTGCCTCGTATCATTGGCTCGAACAGATCTTTGAGCAGCTCTTCAGGGATTGGAGTGCCGAGGTTGTGCACGATAAGGCTTATCTGGTTTTCCTCGATCCGTGAGTTAACCGTCACGCAACCATCAATTTCACCATAGGCGATAGCGTTGGCAATAAGATTCCCCAGAAGCTGATAGAGCCGGTCGCTGTCCGCGCTGAACTCTCCTTGCCCCGTCATCTGGTGGATGAGTTTGTGGCCAGGGAAGACCAGGCGCAACTCTTCAAGGCACTCCTCCACCAACATGTGCAGATCAAGGGGTTCCCTCGTCACAGCGATGCCACGTCCAACCTGTACCAACGTAAAGTCGAGCAAGTCCGCAACCAGACGCTGTGCCCGGTCTACCGAATGCGTGATGTGGCCTACCGTCTGTAACGTCTTGGAATCCAGCTGCTTGCGCGCCAGCAAGCTGGCAGCCATTTTGACTGCGGCCAATGGATTTCGCAGGTCATGGCTAACAATGCCTATCATCTGTTCCGCAAATAGGGCCCTGTCTTCCGCTGCCGCATAGGTCAACCGCAACTTGCCTTGAGCCACGTCCAGGGCTCGCAGGGATTTCAGGTGGTTTGCCAGGTGCCGCTCTGCGAGCATGCGAGCACTGAGCAGCTCTCGTTCATATCGGTTGCGGTCCCGCGCCTTGAAAAGCGTTAGCTCGTGAAAAATACCGCTTGCATGCTCGCACCTGATTCCGTTGAGCATCATTGAAACAAGGTGGCCATCTCGGTGAACGAGGTCGAACTTAACATCTGAAATTGCTCCCTGTGCATGCATGAGTGGGAGCCAATGGGTCTGGTGGAAGGCGCGCGCCTCATCGCTCATCAAGGTCTGAATTTGACGATTCAAAAGCTCCTGTTTGGAGTACCCGATCCAGCGGCAAAAGGTCAGATTGACCCTCTTGATAGCGCCGCCTTCCGCCGTAAGCAACAATCCACAGGCGGCATCGTCGAAGAGAATATCGCTGCTGGGTATCGAGTCGCTCTCTTCTGCCATGGCGCCAATCACCTTGTGTGGGGCATTGCCCTGATGACCTGGAATAAAAAATTATAGCGTGCGCCTCGACGTGACTCGCTTTAGGGGGAATCTTTTGCGATGCTCGTTAATTGAAATTTTCTATTTTAGCCGGTGGTCCGATAAATAATTCTTTGGTGCTGATAGGCGCATACTCAATTTAGCTCAGGACTTCTGAGCATTGAGAGGTGTGTATGACCAGACAAGGGAATAATGGCCAGGGTGGCAGTTCACGCGGGCAGGGTGACTTGCAAAACGGTCGAGAAGAGGATGCCAAAACAGCTCGCCTTGACGGCCGCTACGAGTACATTGATAAACGGCCGTTTCGAGGCGGTCAGAAGCAAGGTCCGCCGGACCCATCGCGGGCATCCAACGCCGAGCGCTATAGCCATCACGAGCGCCCACTGGAATAATTACCAAGTCTAAAGGCTCACTGATTCAAGGCGAGCACTACTGGCTAGAAGCCCAGCCCCCAAGCTGGGCTTTTTGCATCCGGCGCTCACCCTTGGCTCCGGCGCTTCCAGGCGTGATGCCTACCCAAGTCACTGGCGTGAAATGCCCGCGTGAGATGCGCCTTCTCCAGCTCTTCAGCCCAGGCTATGGCCTCAGCACGCTCCCTGGCGCGCAAGTCGTCGAGCATTGCGGCCCAATGCTCCAGGGCCTCCATGAATCGCCGCTTCTCATTCTCAGGCATCTCCGAACCCTTCGCGTGAGTGGTTGGGAGGGGTAAGGATAGACCGGATGGAAGGGCGGGTAGGGTTGTTTGTCGGCGAGCGCCGGCGGATGCCTGGCTGTGGTAGATTGCCGACTCGATGCCGCCAACAGAAAAGGACGCCCTGTGAAAGTAAAAGACCTCATCGAAAAGCTCCAGAAGCTTGACCACGACCTGACGGTGTACGTTACCTGCGAAGATCCCGATGTGGTTGTTCCAGGCTACGCGGTTCGACCTTTTGTCATCGACGATGTCTCGGTAGTAGAGGTCGAGCTGAGCCGGGATAGGAGCAATCGGCCCGAGATTGCGGCAACAGCAGCCGGCGAAGGGCGTAAATGCGCAACCCTGGAAATCACTGCTGATTTCTGACGCTAGAGCGACAGTCCAATCCTGAAGCCCAGAACCGCGCTGGGTTTTTTGCGTCTGGCATCGAAGTGCTCGCTAATTTTTCAGGGAAAGAAATTAAATCAGTAAATCTATCTTGTTTAAGAGTGCGGTTACCAGTAATGGGGTGGGTAGTTTAAGTAATCTACTAGCAGGTTCTTTATCTGGAGTATTTCCGGATTGTCCTGTATTTCGCTCCAGTGCTCAGTGCTCTTTAAATTTTTGGCAAGCTCCCCTCCTAGGATAAGAGAGTATGTGGGCTGAAGTGTGTTAAGGAATTTATCGGAGTGTAGGGTCTCGTTGACCTTATTCTTGAAATGGCGGAGCTGTTCGCTAGTGGCTGAGCGGCTTAATTTTATTAGTCCGATAGCGCCGCGACTGCTGGGATCCAATGTTGATTTGTACTGATCTTTTTCTATTAGCAATTCTAGGTATTTGAGAGTGGGCGTGCGCCAGTCGATTACTTCTATCTTTCGTCCTTCGTAGTGCAGCCCGCCAAAAAAAGCTATCTCGGTAATCAGTTCCTCGATTTTATGAATTTGTGTGCCTAACTGCTCCAGATAAAAGAAGATTCCTGTATCAGGGTTAGTTACTTTTCCATATGGGTTGAAGTGTTTCGAATGCTTCAGTCCTAAAGTAGATATTGTCTGTTGCATGAGGGTCGCTAAGTTCTGCGTTGGCGTTTGTTGTAAGTGTCCATCCAGAATTAGAAGTATTTTTTCAATCGCCTTGATGCTGCGCCCTAATACGGATGGTAAGCCATCCATTGAGGTGGTGGAAGCGCGAAGCGTGACTTCTGTTGGGTTGTTACGAGGAAAAATTCGCTGGTAAAATTCGATTGCATTTGGAATTGAAAGGCAGCCGTTGCGGGTGCGATCTTCTACCAGCTTGGTGAATTCGTCTTTATGCTGCCTGTATTGCTCGAATGTAAGTGAGTCAATCTGTTTTTGCAGCGCCTTGGCGGTAAGCTCTTGCTGGTCGCGGAGTAAGATAAATGTAATTGTCGTAACTAATGCACCAATTAAAGTGAAGCAGCCTCCTAGCAGTGAGCCAAAACTACCCCAGTCGTCCGCAAGGCTAGATAATTTCCAGTGAAAGGTGTTTCCGTATAAAAGTAGGATTGCCGCTGCCGATAGCACGCTTACTATAGCCGCAGAATAAATAAAATATTTCATGAGCTTCATGTCGGTCGATCTTGTCTTGGTCTAATTTTCTGGTTGCCCATTAAATTTCACGGGGTATCTAATTGTGCTTTTGCTGTGTTGCGCGGTAGAAAATATTCACGTTTTGCAGGATCTTGTGGCCAAGTATTTGGTTCCTACAATGACCACTTTGGTCCTCAGCACAAGCGTTGGTCACCCCAATGGTATAGCTCTCGACCGTGCCATCGTCCCGCTTGGTGTGGCCGAGGTATCTAAAGGTGAGAGGGGAGTATTTCTATCAGTAAAGTTGCCGGTGGATGCGTTTAATACGCTTTCGGTATTTGATTAAGCTGTCAACTCTGGTCGATGCATTGAGCCAGGCAATCTCAAATAAAAAGGCAGGGCCGGCAAGGCAAAAACCTACAAGCACAGTTGCTGTTTCGCTTCTTTGTGGGTTGCTTGGAAGGTTCGCTATTGCTGCGATAGTGGCGATCGAGGTGATGGCGAATAATACAAAAAGAGCATAGCTTAGTGTGATTTCTCGGTTGATTGCTACGCTATCGAATCGCTTTGATTTTATCTTGATGAGTCGGTTGCGTTTTTGCCGCCTCATAAAGGTTTGTAACCGTCCCTTAGTGCCGACTACAAGAAGAGCTGCTATGTTTTGAAGTGTTTTATAAGCTTTGGGGATTATGGAGCTAACCACGCCACCCAGAATTAAGGTTGTCCACCATTCCGGATTACTAAACATCGCACTCATGTAGGTGTCCTTGACCTAATATGTAAGAGAAACCCGGCGCGGGCCGGGCTTGGGATTACTTAGAGAGTTCCTCGTCTTCTTCTTCATCCGGGCCTGGTAACGCATCGAAGCGCTCCAGCATGCCAGGAAACTCCTCTTCCATCAGTCGTCGAGTCTCGGGGTCTTTCAGCTTCATGCGAAGGCCGATGATAGTCAGTTTGCGCATGAGCTCTTCAGTTGAGATGCCAAGCTTCGCCGCCTCTGTGTCGAACTGCTCGGCCTCCTCGGCGCTGAGCTGTACTTCGATTTCCTTAGTGGTCTTCTTCAGCTCTGGCATCAAGTCGAAGGCATCCATCTTCAGGACCCGGGCTAGCTTCAGGGCGCCGCCGAGCCGTGGCTTGGAGCGCCCAGCCTCGTAACGAACGATCTGAGGCTGGCTAATTCCACTCTGTTCAGCGAGGTCCTTTTGTGTGAGGCCGGCCTCTGATCGCGCCCACAGTAGGCGCTCGGCGAAAGATCTGGTGTCGGTCATTGCGTACTAGAAGCCTTCCGGTAACAAGGTTTCATATCACTATACCAGACAAGAAAAGGAAGTAAGTGATCACACTTGACAGGTGATCTATAGAGCGCTTAAATGATCACAACTGATCACATGTCTGTCTTGGAGAGGTTGATGAAAAAGGGTGAGGCAAAGGTTCAGACGGTGTTAAGGCTGGCCCCCGCAATGCGTGAGTGGCTGCTAGGTGAAGCAGATATGAACGGACGCACAATAAACGGCGAGGTCATCTATCGCCTGAAAAAAATGATGGAGGAGGAGGTGCAGGATGAGCAGAAACAGCGGGCATGAAAAAGCCCCAGTCGTTGGCGCGACTGAGGCTTCGGAGATCAACGCAGTCATCTATCAGGAAAACAACGTCATGGCGAATAATAGCACAAAAGTGGTCCCGTTCAATTTCGGAAAGCAGCAGGTGCGCACGCTGCTGATCGCCGGCGAGCCTTGGTTTGCCGCGCAGGATGTTCTCGACTCCTTGGAGTATGCAGAAACCTACAAGCCTTCCCGTGCTATGTCGCACGTACCTGATGCCTGGAAGGGTGTTCATCGGTTGCACACCCCTGGCGGCACTCAGCAAACACTGATGATTTCCGAGCAAGGCCTGTATTTTGTGCTTGGGCGCTCCGACAAGCCCAAAGCCCTCCCTTTCCAGATCTGGCTTGCCGGTGATGTGCTGCCAGCTATCCGTAAGACAGGCCGTTACGACGACCAGCACGGGCGCCTGGCAACCCTGATTGGTCAGACTATCGGGACTGACGGCTTCCACATGCTTGGCGCAATTGTGAAGGGCAAAGTTGCATCGCTTCCAGCTCCAGTCCAGCGCCGCGCCACTGCAAAGATCTGGTCTCAAGTCCATGCGGCTTTCGGCGTTCGATCTGCCGCAGACATTCCTGCCGAGCACCTGGATGGCGCTCGAAATTTCATCGCATCCTACGCGGTGGTCGAGGGTGAGTTTTTGCCGAAGCGCGACCAGGTACAGATCGTTGGCGGTCCGCAAAAGCGGTACTTGGTAGCGTTTAACTATAAGGGCGAACAAGCGATTGAGGAAATCCCGCATGATGCTTACGTGCTTACCCAGCGCGATCTGATGGCATGCATGGTGGCGACTCCTGGAGATGTTCCTGTCTCGACTCCTGACATGTTCCAGTTTTTGATGGCTGCCGTCATGAATCTAAAGAGCCGATACGAGTGCATGGCCCGGAGGGCGGGAGCATGAGCATGGAGCTTCTGACCCTGACCATCAAGGGTACCTCGCCGCTGATGATGCATTCCGACAAGCTGGCCAACCCGTTGCACCCGGCCACGAAGGCGCATCGGGAGCTCACCAGCAAGCGCAAAAAAGTTGATGACGATCATGTCGCCATTGCGAAGTCCGAGTTTATTGCTGGTGCCTATTTCGATGCGCGGGCAGGCATCCACATCCCTGGAGCGAACTTCGACGCCACCTTCTTGGCTGGCGCGAAGCTTCAAAAGCTCGGCACGCACTGGAAACGCGGCGCGCTGGTCATGACGGACAAGGCTTCACTGGAGTTCGACGGCCCGGATACGCCGGAGTCGCTGTGGGAAGATCAGCGCTTCGTCGACTGCCGGGGCGTTAAGGTTGGCCAAGCCAAGATCATGCGATACCGCCCGATCTTCCTCGACTGGGCCTGTCAGCTTGAGGTGGCGATCAACACAGATGTACTGGACCTGCAGGAGGTCAAGAAGGCTATCGAGGACTCCGGAAAGCTGATCGGCGTCTGCGAGTATCGGCCGCGCTTCGGACGCTTCGAGGTGGCCTATGTCTGAAGTCACCAAGTATCCAGTACACAAGCAGGCAGTCGAAGACTTCCTGGCGCAGTTCAAGTACGGTGATCTCGTCGGTCATGACTGGCTGGAGGCGCGGTTCGGGATGCTTTTGATGAGCGAATCTAGGTCACTGACGGTTGAGCAGTTTCGAGATAGGCAGTTCGAGTGGCTGGCCAATGTCGAAGCGTTTAAGGCTGAACTGCTGCGCGACCATCAGGTGTGCCTGCAGTCGGTTCGTGGACGCGGCTACCGCTGGGTGCCGCCGCATGAGCAGACAGGCGTGGCGATGGATGAGCTGGGACGCAATGTCCGCAAGGTGTTCCGCAGCACCGGGCAGAAGCTCCGGCACCTGCGGATCACTGAGCTGACGGATGAGCAGCGGCGTGACAACCTGGACCAGGTTGCGAAGTTCTCCGCACTGCGCGGCATGACCACCAAGGCGTTGAGCTGATTTCACAGCGTACAGCGCATCCAGAGGGTGCGTTGTGCGGTGGCGACAGTCATCGGCGGCACGGCATGGCGTGTCGGGGTAGGGCAAGGCTAGGTATGACATGGGCTGAAAACAGCGTAATGCCCGTTCAATGAGAGGGTATTGCGGTGGCGACAGTCACCAACTGGCACGGTGTGCTCTGGTCTGACCAGGTCAGGCGGGGTTCGGTCAGGTCTGGCAAGCTGAGGTATGGCTTGGTGGGGCGGGGCATGGGCCGTAAACGGCATCGAGAGGGCACCTTCGGGTGCCTTTTCTTTTGGTGCCGCTGCTTGGTTTTGCACTGACACGACGCGATGGTAGATTGCCCTCATTAACAAGGAGGGCGCGAATGAAGCGTTTGGCACTGGTGACTATGGCCGCAGCGGTGGTGTACGGCTGTTCTGATGACGGACCCTGGGGCGGCCCCGCAGGAACGAAGATGGGCCTCAAGCTAGAGCAAATAGAGAAGCACGCTGTGCTGCAAAAGGAAGGCTCAAACAATGTCGGGGCCACTATCTATTCTTCAAAACAGGCACCGAAGCTGGACGCTCAAGCGGACAGTTACAACTACGTGTTCACCAAGGACGGTGGCCTCTGCTTGGTACAGATGCGCTTTGAGAACGTGAACCGATCGAGCTCGCCGTTGATGGTCGAATTGAAGGCGAAGTATGGGATGCCGGTTAAGGACGAGCGAGTGCCGTGGGGCGTGGTCTGGGCATCGAGCAAGTACAAGTTGAGCGATGAAATCATTGAAATCACGAGTGAGTTCACTGGAAGTGAGCCTCGCGTCTCTGCCTTAGTTAGTTTTTGGTATGAAAACTTCGATCAGTGCCGAACGAAAGAGTAGCCTGAACCAAGGCCCGCCTAGCGCGGGCTTTTTTACGCCTGGAGAAAATCATGACCACCATCGCCTCCCTTGGCCTGCAGATCGACTCCGGCGATGCCGTTGAGGCGAAAGATAACCTCGATCAGCTAACGGACGCCGGTAAGCGCAGTGAGGAGTCGGCTGGACGAACTGGGCGCGCCTGGGAGGTAGCGCTCGGCAGTCTGCAGGGTGACACCCGGCAGATCGTTCAGGAGCTGCAGGCGCTCAATGCCAAGCAGGCCGAGCTGGCTCAGCAGATGGCCACCGTGGGGCGCGCCGTTACCAGCGCTTCCACGGCTTTCAGCAACGCCGCCGCCAACATGGGGTCGTTCCGGACTGAGGTCGCGCAGGCGGGCAAGGTGCAGGAGGCCCTCACCAGCGCCACGGACGCCGGTGCACAGGCTGGACGGCGCGCCGCCGAATCTGCCGACGAGCAGCAGGCCAGGATTCTGGCCGTGGCCAAGGCTTCGCTGGAGGCCAGCCAGTACGTCCAGTCGCTGAACCGTGCGACTGAACAAACGGCCGAGGTCACCGCCCAGGCGAACGCCGTTCTATCGGACAAGGCCAGCCGCCAGGCCGCCATCAACGGTCGTGCCCAGGCGCTTCTGGCGACCGAGGAGCGTCTGGCCCAGGCAGCCAAGAAAACGGCTGGCGCTCAGCGTGAGGAAGGCGAGGCGCTCGAGGATCTGCTGGGCAAGATCGACCCGACCGTGGCTGCCATTAGCCGGCTGGACCAGATGGAGCAGAAGCTGAAGGGCTTCCGCACCAGCGGCGCGCTCGACGCGGAGACGTTCGGCGAGTACCAGGCGAAAATTGATCAGGCGCGTACTGCGCTTGGCGGCGCCGACGCTGCGCTGAACAGAACCGGCATGACGGCCAAGCAGACCGCTGCAGCACTGCGCATGGTTCCGATGCAGTTCACGGACATCGTGACATCCATCGCAGGCGGTCAGCCTCTGATGATGGTGGCCATTCAACAAGGCGGGCAGTTGAAAGACTCCCTTGGGGGCATCGGACCAGCAGCGAAGGCAATGGGCGGCTATGTGGCTGGGCTAGTAACCCCGCTGACTGCCGCAGGAGCCGCACTTGCCGCTCTGGGGCTTGCGTACTATCAAGGTAGTAAGGAGCAAGATGCGTTTCTTCAGAGCCTGGTGACGACCGGAAATGCAGCGGGCGCCACGACATCTG
The DNA here is from genome assembly GCF_057284075.1 of Pseudomonas sp. TE31087. Taxonomy (NCBI): domain Bacteria; kingdom Pseudomonadati; phylum Pseudomonadota; class Gammaproteobacteria; order Pseudomonadales; family Pseudomonadaceae; genus Pseudomonas; species Pseudomonas sp. TE31087. The sequence continues at coordinate 1,676,101 of NZ_JBXVNN010000001.1, read as the reverse complement.
GCCTGGCTGCAATGGCGAGACAGGTTGGCTCAACCGTTGGCACCACGGGAGCGGCTGCTGCTGTTCTGGCTCAGCTCGCAGGGACCGGAAAAATAGTCAGCTCCAGCTTTGAGCAGATCGCGATTGCCGCGCTTTCGTTCGAGAAGGCGACTGGAAGGGCTGCGTCTGAAACTGTGGCTGAATTTGCAAAGCTTGCAGATGATCCAGTCAAGGCCGTAGTCGCCCTTAACGAAAAGTATCGCTTCTTGACCGCGGCAGTTTTCAGTCAGATTCATGCACTTCAAGAGCAAGGAGATACCCTTGGGGCTCAGCAAATTGCCGAGGGTGCATATGCGGATGCTTTGACAAAGCGCGCCGGAGAGATACAGCGTAATTTGGGGTATGTAGAGCGTGCCTGGGACTCTGCTAAGGGGGCGGCTAAGGGGGCCTGGGATGCATTTCTCGACATCGGTCGAGAGGAGACCTTTGAGGACAAGCTCCGTCAACTTGAGCAGCGAGCGAACATTGGTGCTGGGGGTCTAGGCGGCGGGCTTCTGTCCGGCTTTGAGGCTGCCCAGGGCAGCACAACAGAGATTGGCAAAGAGTGGACTGGGGTTCTTCAGCAGGAGGTTGATGACCAATCCAGGGCTCGAGCAGCCATGTTCGAGGCGGAGGCCGTAGAGCGCGGCACCAAAGCCTATCAGGCCCTTCAGAAGGCTATCGACAGCACAGCACCGAAGTCTGAAAAACTGAAGAAAGCGCTTGATGAAAATAGGCGGCAAGTCGCAGAGGCTCGCCGCGCTGGCTACACGATTACTGCTGAGCAGGAGACCGCCCTGGAGGCGCAGACCAAGGCTAAGTTCAAACCGGCCGCAGCGCGTTCTTCAGCGGTTGATTTATCCAGCTTCAACAACCAGAAGAACGCGCTGAGCGCCATCCTGGCTGAGTACAAGAATCACCAGAAGGAGCTGGATGCGGCGCAGAAGGCCGGGATCATCTCCCAAGAGTCGTACGCCTCCCAGCGCGCCGCGATCGTCGAACAGCAGAAGGCTGAGGTCACCAACGCCTACGAGGCCGAAATCAAGGCGCTGGAGGACGCCAAGGCTCGGAGAAGCACCAGTGCACAACAGCGAATCCAGCTAGACCAGAAGATCGCCGACGCGCGGGCCGCCATGGTCAAGGCGCAGAAGGATGCGGATTCGGAATTGGCCGTGCTCGCGACCAATGAGCAGGGCCGCCTGGCCAAGCAGGCGAGGGCGGTGCAGACCTACACTGATGCCCTTGATCAACAGGTCAAGGCCCTGAGGCTTCAGGGGCAGCGAGCGGCAGATGGTCTGGGCCTTGGCGACCGACAGCGCGCCTTGCAGGACCAGCAGAACGGCATCACCGACCGGATGAATCAGCAGCGGCTGGACCTGGCCAATCAGTACGGCGATGGCTCCCGCGGCATGAGCCTTGACGAGTACAACCAGAAGCTGGCGGCACTGAATAAGACCGAGCGAGACCTGCAGGAAACCACCATCGCCAACTACGACGCCATGACGGCGGCGCAGGGTGACTGGCGCAACGGGGCATCGTCTGCGTTCAGCAGTTACCTGGAACAGGCCCGGGACGTTGCCGGCCAAACCCGCACACTGTTCAGCAACGCTTTCTCCAGCATGGAGGACGCTGTGGCGAACTTCGCAATTACCGGCAAGCTGTCGTTCTCCGACTTCGCCAAGTCGGTGCTGGCAGACATGGCCAGGATTGCGACCAGGCAGGCGATCACCGGCATTGCCGGCAGCCTGTTTGGGTCGGCCATTGGCGGGTTCTTCGGCGGTGGGGCTTCGGCGGTCGGCGAGGGGACCATGACAGGGTTCAGCGAGGGCTCTTTTGTGCCCAATGCCAAGGGCGGGGTGTACGACTCGCCGAGCCTGTCGCACTTCAGCAACCAGGTGCACAGCACGCCTCAGTTCTTCGCGTTCGCGAAGGGGGCGGGCGTGTTCGGTGAGGCCGGGCCGGAGGCGATCATGCCTCTGACCCGAGCGCCGGATGGAAACTTGGGGGTTCGCGCCCTGGGAAGAGCGGGGAGTGACTCAGCGACCGCTGCAGCGGCGCCGGTCAGCGTATCGATCACGATCAACAGCGACGGATCTACTCAGGTCGAATCGAAGGCGCCGATGATGGACCAGTTTGGCAAGGAGATCGGCGCATTCGTAGAGGCAAAGTACCGGAAGCTCTTGAGCATGGACCTGCGTCCTGATGGAGCCATTGGCAGGACCATGCAGCGTCGATAGTGTCAGAGTGCGGCCAGAACCTTTTCCGTTGCCAGCTTTTCCACCTCTTTGAAGGTCAAGGACTCTGCGCCTTCATGGGGGAAAGTGAGGCCAATTCGGCCGCCTATTTGACCGTGGCTGCGGTCGAAATTCACATCAAGCTCCGCTCCAATTTTTGTCGGTTCGTTCGGCGAGTCGACGTCGTAGAGGCTGAAGCTCTTAAGTGTCAGTTTCATGTAGCACCTCATTCCTTGGCTGAAAGTCAGAATCTTACCGAGATCTCTATGTCGATAGAAACCTTTCGCTGGCTCACCGAGCGCGGTGAGACCCCCGATATCCAGTACCGGGTGCGGGAGTCTCGCTTCGGCGGTGGGTACCGACAGGTCGTTGGCGACGGCCCGAACAACAAGGAAGACAGCTACCCGGTGACCATCACTGGCAGGAAGGCCCGGGTGCTGGAGGTCATGGCCTTCTTCGACCGGCACGCTGGCGCGAAGGCGTTCCTCTGGAGCACCCCGCTTGGCGAGCTGGGCCTGTTCACCTGCGTCGATCCCAAACCGACCCCCATGGGCGGTGAGCAATTCAAGGTCACCGCCACCTTCCAGCGGGCCTTCCACCCGTAAGGAGTCACCATGTCACTGATCAAAGACATCCAGCTGCTCCAGCCGGGCAGCGAGGTGCTGCTGTTCGAGCTCGACGGCTCGGACTGGGGCGCCGATATCCTGCGCTTCCACGGGCATGCGATCCCGCACTCGCCCGCAGAGCTGGCAGCGGCCGGCGCGAATGCCGACCAGCTGCCGGCCAAGTCGATCTGGTGGCAGGGCAACGAATACGACGCCTGGCCGATGCAGATCGAGGGTATCGAGGCGAACTCGGACGGTACTGCGGTGCGCCCGACGATCTCTGTCGGCAACGTCAACGGCCGGATTACCGCCCTGTGCCTGGCCTTCGACAACCTGCTCGAGTTCAAGCTGACGATCAGGCAGACCCTGAAGCGGTACCTGGACCCGGTGAACTTCCCCGCCGGCAATCCTGAGGCTGATCCGACCCAGGAAAGCACGGAGGTCTGGTACATCGACCAGAAGGTGTCGGAGAACGGCGCGACGGTGTCGTGGGAGCTGTCCAGCCCGGGCGATGTGGGCGGTGAGAGCATTGGCCGCCAGATGACCCAGCTCTGCCACTGGTCCATGACCAACGGATACCGTGGGCCGAACTGCGGCTACACCGGGCCGTACTTCGACTTCGACGGGAACCCCACGGACGACCCGGCCAAGGACCAGTGCAACGGATGCCTGGACACCGGCTGTGTCGCGCGCTTCGGCCAGGGCAACCAGCTGCCGTTCGGCGGCTTCCCGGCTGTCTCCCTGATCGCCAGGAGCTGATCATGCTGAAACACATCCTCGCTGCCGTGCAGAAGCACGCCGCGGCGGAGTACCCGCGCGAGTGCTGCGGGCTGATCCTGGCCGTGGGCCGCAAGCAGGTGTACTTCCCCTGCGCCAACGTGGCTACCGAGCCGACCGAGGAATTCCGCATCGCACCGGAGCAGTACGCCGAGGCGGAAGACCAGGGGCAGGTGATCGGCGTCGTGCACTCGCACCCTGACGCCACCAGCAGGCCTTCTCCGCGCGACCTGGCAATGTGCGAGGCCACGGGGCTGCCATGGCATATCCTGTCGTGGCCGGAGGGCGACCTGCGGACCATCACGCCAACCGGCGAAACGCCGCTTCTGGGCCGGCCCTTCGTGCACGGCGCCTGGGACTGCTGGCAGGTCTGCGCAGACTGGTACCAGCGGGAGTGGGGCCTGGGCTTCCCGGCCTACACCCGGGAGGACGGTTGGTGGGAGCAGGCCGCCGGGCCGAGCCTGTACGAGCAGGCCTACGAGGCTGCCGGGTTCTACCAGGTGGACCGGCCAGAGCGCGGCGACATGATCGTCATGGCCGTGGGCCGGACGGTGCACCCGAATCACGCGGGCATCTATCTCGCCGGCGACCCAAGCCTTCCCGGCGAGCGAGCCGAGCTATACGGCACTGGTCCGTTCCTGCTGCACCACCTGTACGGCAGGCCGTCCGAGGTGATCATCTACGGCGGCCCATGGCATGACCGCGCCCGCCTGATCCTGCGCCACAAGGAGGCCCGATGAGCGCTATCGTTTACTGCCCTATGACGACCATTAAGCTCTCAGGATCGCTCGCCCAGAAGTTCGGCCGTACGCATCGCCGGCAGCTCGACAGCGGCGACACCTGGGAGGCGTTCAAGGCCTTGAAGGCAACGCTTGCCGGGTTTGAAGAGGAGATCCGGCGCCTGGACGGCCTGGGCATGCACTTCGCCGTATTTCGCAACCGGAAGAACGTCGGGCCCGACGACATGGGGCGAGGCGGCACCCGCGAGGTCCGGATTGTGCCGGTCGTTGAGGGTAGTAAGCGCGCCGGTCTGCTGCAGACAATCATCGGCGCGCTCTTGATCATTGCCTCTCCTTTTACGGGTGGCAGCACCCTGGCTCCGGGTATCGCCCTGGCGGCGGGCGGCGTTATCCAGATGCTCAGCCCACAGGCCAAAGGGCTGTCGCAGAGCGCAGCGCCCGAGAACCTGCCCAGCTACGCCTTCGGCAGCGCGAACAACACAACCGCCAGCGGCAATCCGGTACCGATCTGCATCGGTGATCGGCGCTGGGGCGGGGCGATCATCTCCGCATCCGTTTACGCCGAAGACAAAGCGTAGAGACTGAGCCGTCACCAGGCCGCCTTCGGGCGGTTTTTTATTGCCCGGAGGAAAGCATGGGCGCAGCACTTCAACCTGCCGTCACCGGCGCCAAGGGCGGCGAGAAGAAGCCCAAGGCGCCCTACGAGGCCCCCGACAGCCTTCGCTCGACGAACATCGCCAAGATCCTGCTGGCCGTGGGCGAGGGCGAGTTCGACGGCACCCCAACTGACCGGGATATCTACCTCGACAACACCCCGATCATGGACGTCAGCGGCAACGTGAACTTCCCTGGCGTGAAGTGGGAGTGGCGCCGCGGCACCGTTGAACAGGACTACATCCAGGGCATCCCGGCGATCGAGAGCGAGACGTCGGTCGGTGTGGAGCTGCGCAGTGACCAGCCGTGGACCCGCGCGCTGAGCAACACTCAGCTGTCGGCCGTGCGCCTGCGCTTCTCCTGGCCGCGCCTGCTCCAGCAGAACCCGACCACTGGCGACACCAACGGCTATACCATCGAGTACGCCATCGACATCGCAACCGACGGTGGCGCCTTCGTCGAGGCGCACCGCAACGCCGTCAGCGGGAAGACCAGCGGCGGCTATCAGCGATCCGTGCGCGTCGACCTGCCGGCGGCTACCTCGGGCTGGGTGATCCGCGCCCGCCGCCTCACGCCGAACGCCAACACCGGCACCATCGCAGACACGATGACGATCGCGGCCTACACCGAGATCATCGACCAGAAGCTGCGGTACCCGAACACTGCGCTGCTCTACATAGAGTTCGACGCCGAGCAGTTCCAGAACATCCCGTCGGTGACCGTGAAGTGCAAGGCCCGGCGCTGGCCGGTGCCGACCAACTACGACCCGATCGCCCGCACCTACACCGGCACCTGGGACGGCACCTTCAAGCAGGCCTGGACCAACAACCCGGCCTTTGTCACCTATGGCCTGTGCGTCGAAGACCGGTTTGGCCTGGGCAAGCGCATTAAGTCGTGGATGGTCGACAAGTGGGAGATGTACCGCATCGCCCAGTACTGCGACCAGCTGGTGCCGGATGGAGTCGGGGGCCAGGAGCCGCGGTTCCTGTGCGACATGAATCTGCAGGCCAAGGCCGAGGCCTGGACGCTGCTGCGCGACCTGTCGGCCATCTACCGCGGCATGGTGTACTGGGCGCAGGGCGCGCTGTTCATGCAGGCCGACATGCCCCGGGCGCAGGACTTCGACTATGTGTTCACGCGGGCGAACGTCATCGACGGCGAGTTCACCTACGGTGGGGCCGAGCGCAGCACGCACTACAGTCGCGCCCTGGTCAGTTACGACAACCCGGGCAACAACTACGACACCGACGTCATCCCGGTCACCGACCTGGCGCTGCAGCGGAGATACCAGGACCGCCCGATCGAGATCTCGGCCATTGGCTGCACCAGGGCCAGCGAGGCCCAGCGCCGCGGGAAGTGGGCGCTGCTGAGCAACAGCCAGGACCGCACCGTCACCTTCAAGACCGGCATGGAAGGGCGCATCCCACTGCCTGGCCATGTCATCCCGGTGGCGGATGAGCTGCTTTCGGGGCGCCCCAACGGTGGCCGAATCGCTGCGGCGGCTGGCAAGGTCGTGACCCTGGACCGTGATACGCAGATCAAGGCCGGCGACCGGCTGATCATCAACCTGCCCAATGGCAGCGCCCAGGGCCGCACGGTGCAGTCTGTGGCTGGCCGCGTCGTGACGGTGACCACGGCCTACAGTGTGCAGCCAGAGCCAGAGCTGCAGTGGGCGATCGATGCCGACGACCTGGCCATCCAGCTGTTCCGGGTGCTGAAGACCTCGCGCACCGCCGAGGGCGAGTATGAGATCACCGGCCTGGAGTTCAACCCAAGCAAGTTCGCCTCGATCGACACCGGCGCCAAGCTCGAGGAGCGGCCGATCAGCGTCATCCCGGTGACGACCGTGCCGCCGCCGGCGAGCGTGACCCTGACGTCCGACTACGCGATTGCCCAAGGTCTGGCCGTCAGCACCATGACAATCGCTTGGCCGGCAGTGGAAGGGGCCGTGGCCTATGACGTCGAGTGGCGCAAGGACAGCGGCAACTGGATCCGCCTGCAGCGCACCGGTACTGCGTCGGTAGACGTGGTTGGGATCTACGCCGGCCAGTATCTGGCGCGCGTGCGCGCGGTCAGCGCCTTCGATATCACGTCGACCTGGCGCAGTTCTGTGCTCACCGACCTGAAAGGGAAGGAGGGTGCACCACCAGCAGTGACGTTCCTCACGGCGACCAGCGAGATCTTCGCGATTCGCCTGAAGTGGGGGATGCCGCCGGGCGCCGAGGATACCCAGCGCACGGAGATCTGGAGCAGCGCGATCAACGACCTGACCAGCGCCACCAAGCTGGCCGATCTGGCTTACCCGCAGTCGGAGCACGTTATGTCCGGCCTGGCCGCCGGCGCGTCGTTCTTCTTCTGGGCGCGCCTGGTCGACCGAACCGGGAACATCGGGCCGTTCTTCCCGGTGCCGCCCGCTGCTGTTCAGGGTATCGCCCAGACGGACCCCGGCCCCATCCTCGACATGATCTCCGGCGAGATCGACGAGTCCATGCTTGGCGAGGAGTTGAGGAACAAGATCGACGGCCTGCAGGACCAGATCGACGCCCTGGATGGCCTGAAGGCCTACAACAAGGACGAGCCGTACGAAGAGGGCCAGATGGTGGTTGAGGACAGCCGGATCTACCAGGCTATCCATGACGTACCAGCCGACCCGAGCGGAGCCAATGCGCCGCCAAACGCTTCGTTCTGGATCGACGTTGGTCAGTCCATCGAGTCGGCCAATGGCCTGGCCCAGCAGGTGCAGACCAACACCGCCAAGATCGAGGAGGTGGACGGTAAGGTCGAAGCATCGGCCAGCCAGCTGAGCGCGCTGCAAGCGGCCTGGCGGCCTGACAGCGGGGAGGGAGAGCTTGCGGATGCGCTCGCGGGCTGGAGCTCCAAGGCTCGACTGGCTCGCGAACAGATGGTTCGGGCGAGCGAAACCGAGGCGCTTGCGCGCAGCTCCGAAACGCTCGACGCCAAGATTGGCCAGACCAACGCAACGGTCCAGACCGTCAGCCAGGCCCAGGCCAACCTCGAGGGCAAAGCCAGCACGATGTGGTCGGTCAAGATGCAGCTGAACGCGCAGGGGCATTTCGTTGCCGCCGGTATCGGCCTCGGCATCGAGAACGGCCCGGCGGGCCTGCAGAGCCAGTTCCTGGTGTCTGCGGACCGGTTCGCTGTGGTGAACAACATCAACGGCGCGCTGTCTTCGCCGTTCGTTGTTCAGGGTGGCCAGGTGTTCATCAATCAGGCGCTCATCAACACGGCCTACATCCAGCAGATAGTGGCTGGCATGTCGATTGTCTCGGAATCGAGAGACTCCCAAGGCCGCCCTCTGCTTGAAATGAACTTCAAGACGGGGGTAGTGACGTTCCGTGGTCAGGACGCAAACGGCTCGACCCTCATTACCAACGGCCAGGTCAACACCTACTTCACCAGCGGCAACCCGGCTACCATGATGGGTATCGGCATATGAGCACAGGCTTTCTTGCCTTCGCAGAAGACGGATCGGTCGTAACTGACATGACAGTGCTCGTCAGTCAGACGCAGGGAAGCGTTGTGACTGGCAGCGCGAACGGAAGTGCAACGATGCCGCCCGTACCTGCTGGGCGGCAACGGTTCTACATGATCGTGTCGCTCGTTGACATGAACAGGGAAAAGGGGAAAAGGCCTGGCGTTAGCATTTCAGGTAACACCATAACCTGGACGTACTCCTACAGCACCAACAACTGGGGGTACTTCTCGGCTAACTGTCGAATTTACTTTGGATACTACTGATGGCCGGCAAATTTGTTGCGTATCGGGAATCGGATCAACAGCTTTTATTTGATACTGATTTGATTTGTTATGGGCTTCGCAAAAGTGGGTATCTTCAGTTTGTAGGTAATTGGTCCCAGAAGTACCTGAGGTCTGCTCAGCTTGATCCGAACAATGGCGAAAACTGGAACGACGACCCAGACCCAAGAGAGCCAATCTATGGAATCGCGCTGTCAATTTGGAGCTCGCCTATTGCGTTCCTGGTGGGTGATGGCAGTCCGTGTGGGGAGATGCTTGTCTCTGGCGTGAAGACTCTTCTGTTCGTAGGGGCTTCGTCCAGCACAAAGGCCTACGTCTTCGACCTGATGACTGACAATGGCCCGATCACTGGGCTCAAGTGCTACAAGGAGAACCCTTGGGAGCTGACGTTCAACTCCGGGCAGCCGCCGCTAAACATCATTGCCTCGGTGCAGGCCCCAGGCCTTGGCAGGTTGGTCAGCCCAAATTTCGACTACCGATACGAGGCCTATGACGGTGGTTACAATGCAATGATCGGTAACAACGGCGGATCAACTTACTACCAGATGAAGTCTTACGTCGATGTACCAGTGGCGGCTGGAGAGTTGGCTGCCGCCATTACGTTCACGCGCTCAGCAGGTTGTAACGGTTCATTTTCCGGGGCAGGAGGGTTTGAATTTGGATGCCAGGAAGGATGCGGCGGCTACAGTGGCGGGGTAAGGTTCATGTTTACTGTTGCTGCAGCAACTACCAGGGCCATTGTCGGTAGTTTTCCATACAACTATTGGCGGCAGATCCCTGCAGTTTTTCCTCAGGCCCTCGTGATTAAGACGTCCGGGCTTCCATTTCCATTTAACTGAGACTTGCATATGCCATGGTATAGACAGGGTACTGTCTCGATTACCGCTGGACAGACAACGGTGGTCGGCGTTGGAACAGATTTCCCCGCGAACAGTCGCGTGGGTGATGCGTTTATTGGTCCTGATGGAAACGTTTATGAGCTGGCGAACATTGCCAGCACAACGGTCATCAGCATCCTTCCGGCCTATCAAGGGGCAACGGTGGCTGGAGGGCTGTACGGACTCGCCCCGATGCAGGGCTACGTAAAAGAGTCCGCCGACCGCCTGCGGCAACTGGTCGACCAGTTCGGTGCGACCCTGGCGCTGTTTGGCGGAGCTGCAGATGCTGCTACCTTGCGGGTAAACATTGGCGCAGCAGCCCGAGGAATGAACAGCGACATCACCTCGCTGAGCGGGCTGACCACGGCCCTCAGCATCGCCCAGGGCGGAACGGGCGGTAAGACGGCGGCAGAGGCACGGACCGGACTCGGCCTGAAATCGGCAGCCCTTGCAGACATCGTCGGCTCCGTCAGCCAGTCCGGCGGAGTCCCGACGGGCGCGATCATTGGCCGAGGCTCGAACGCAAACGGCCAGTACACCCAGTTTGCCGATGGCACTGCGCTGCTGCGCGGCTCGTTCACCACCGCATCCATCGCCGTCAACAGCACCACCAGCACCACAATCCAGCTGCCGATCGGCCTGAACTCTTCCGAGACGATTGCACCTTCGGCTGCCGTCGAGCCGTTCGCCAGCTTGGACCACTACGGCGTCACGGGCATCTCTTCCGTGACTTCCAGCAACATGACTATCACGGTCAGGAATGGCGCCTCCGGTGCGCAGCAGTTCGTTGTGCGCTGGAGTGTCGAAGGGAGGTGGTTCTGATGATTATCAAGCTTTCACCGGTCCGCTCCGATGAGCTGATCGCGGTGTCCCGTCTTGGCGATATGCTGACGATCAACAGTCTGGCGCTGGACTTCACCAGGTTGCAGGATGGCGAAACGCTTCCGGCGGATGCTGTCGGGAGCAAGTTCGTCCTCGACCCTATCGAGCGAAAGGACGGCAAGCTGATCGTATCGCTTCGCCTGCCGCATGCAGCTGATGCCCCGTACGAGGCGCGATTCCCGGCCGACATCATTGATCCACCAGATGGGGAGGTCGCACTGCCTGGGATCGCCGCGACTGAGCCCCAGCCGGCGACGGTTGGCGTCATCAATTGGTCCCGGGTCATTACCGCCGGACAGAAGGCGGCGAACCTGCTCGAGCAGCAGCGCGCTGAGGCGGCAGCCGAGATCGCGCTTCGCCGAGCGCAGGCCGATCAGGCGATCGCCCCGCTGCAGGATGCGGTAGACCTGGACGAAGCGACCGAGGCCGAGGCCCTGCGCCTGAAAGAATGGAAGCGCTACCGCGTGGCGCTGAATCGCCTGCCCGAACAACCTGGTTACCCCGCAGCGATCGACTGGCCCGCGCTGCCAGCCTGACCCGCACCGAACCCACCGACCGCCGCCTGGCGGTATTTTTTTGCCTGGAGAAAACCCATGCGTACATCGCAACGCGGCTTGAGCCTCATCAAGTCGTTCGAAGGCCTGCGCCTGCAAGCCTATCAGGATGCTGTCGGCGTCTGGACCATCGGCTACGGCACCACCCGCGGGGTGAAGCCCGGCATGTCGATCAGCAAGGAGCAAGCCGAGCGCATGCTGCTGAATGACGTGCAGCGGTTCGAGCCGGAAGTGCAGCGACTGGTCACGGCGCCGCTGAACCAGAACCAGTGGGACGCCATGATCAGCTTCACCTACAACCTGGGATCGGCCAACCTCGAGTCGTCGACGCTGCGGCGCCTGCTCAATGCCGGGGATTATGGCGCCGCCGCTGAGCAGTTCCCGCGGTGGAACAAGGCGGGGGGAAAGGTTCTGCCGGGCCTGGTCCGCCGCCGCGCCGCTGAGCGTGATCTGTTTCTGGGGGCTGCGTGAGCGGTTGGGGCGTTCGTGTGATCGCGCTGCTTGCCGTGGTCGGGTCGTACTGGCTCGTCTACCAGCACGGGCGATCAGTTGAGCGCGCCGAGGCTGAAGCCGCGTCAGCGACCCGGGACAGCGGCGATCGCTTGGCTGAAGTGCTGGGCGAGCGCGGAGCCCGCCAGGAAGAACAACGCCGCGCTGCGGTGCATGAGGAGGTGAGGGCGCATGCTCAGGAACAACGAACAATCGCTGAAGGCGCTGCTGCTGGGGCTGATGCTGCTGGCCAGCGGCTGCGCGTCGAAGCCGGAAAACTCGCCGCCACCGTCGGTTGCCCCGGCCAGGATCCCGCCGCTGCCGCTCGAAGCGAGGCAGCCCGCCGCGCCGCCATGGTGCTCTCCGGATTGCTCGACAGGTCTGTCGAAACGAATCGAGAACTGGCGGCAGCGTATGACCGAGCCCGAGTAGCCGGCCTGGCCTGCGAGGCGTCCTACGACGCACTCAAGGGCGGCTCCTGACCTGCTCGTGGGGGTCTGCTGCATAGCCATCCTTGTCGAGCTGAATCCCATACCGACACCTGGCGTAGTTCATCAGGTGGACGTACTCGACATACGCGCCGTTGGCCCGTCGATGCTCAACGGCGATCTGCGCGAGCAGGTCCTGGTTGATCTCGACCAGCTTGTTGATGTTGCGCTGCGCTTTGGCCAGGGCTCGCCTGAGCTGGTCATTCTCGTTGCAGAGCATGTGGCACTGATGCTCGAGCATTTCGACGTGGGTCGGCATGCCGAGCTCGAAGCCGGCTGTGTCGATGTCCATGGATGGCACCTAAACGAATACTGTATGCGTATACAGTATTTCGATTGAGTGCGCCCGGCCAGCAGCAGCCGACGAGGTGTAGCGATGGGGAGAGGGGGAGCGGTCGGCAGAACGCCGGAGGAGGGGTGTGGCTCGTACCAATTTTTGTACCAGTGGATGTGTTTTGGCGCGTGCTGCAGCGTTGACGCGAGTGGCGAACCCCCTGAATTCATTGGGTTTCCCCACTCACGTAAACTCAGAAAAACGCGGAAAACATCTTTGGAGTATGGTCGAAGCGCTGTCGAATGCCTTATATCTAAAGGGCGTAACGTGAACGAAATTTAATCCTGTACCGATTCCGCACCCAATTGTCGCTGCCTCAAGCTCTGACCAGTCATTCGTTGAGTTCATGCGAGTCGAGGTTGCGTCGAACGCCTTGGCAAAAATGAACACCTGGCGTGCCTGAGGCAGTCATGCGAGGGGTTTTCCAGTCGATTTGAAGGCGAGTGGTGGTGCGCATTTCGGTGTGCAAGCACACAGGGACGTCGGGCTCTGCGCCCTGCCCATAACAGCTGCGGTTAGCGCGGGTAAACTTTCGGGTTATCTTATTCGTGCTTGGGCAGCAGAATAACAGTGTGCGCTTGTGTGGCGCTTAATATCGATGCTGCCAGCTGGTAGTAGTAAAAAATGATTATGTACAAGTTTAGTGTTTGATTTTTTGACGCTGGCTCGGGGTGTACTATATTGAGGGCGTTGTCGAGGGTTGTTTTAATATTCAAGGAGAAGAAGATGCCAGCGCAAAATGTTGCTTTTGCTCGTAATGACTTCGAGAGTATTATTGATGATATGGCGAGTCACTTTAAAAGTGACAGGAGGGCCCAGAGTTACAGTGCCGAATCGGAAGGGCTGAGGGCGCTGTATGCCAGTCTTGAACCTGTTTCGCTTGCCGTTGGTGCTCTGTCCGACAGTGGCAGTGACCAAGCAGTTAGTCGATTTACAGGTGACTGCAAGGCGGATTTGAATGCCGACAGTGCTGGCTTTCATGGCAAGACGTCCGAGTACACGACAGCGCTGCAGTCCTCGCAGAATCAGGATGAATTCAGTAAAAGGATCGATGAAATGGCCGACAAGGCCAAAAGAGACAATGCTGCGGCGATTGATCGTTGGCGCGAAAAAGCAAAGCTGATCCACCAAGAGAATCCTGGGGCTGGCAAGGCAATTCTTTTTGCTTTTGAAAGTGTCTGTGCCTTGGCGAACAAAGTGTACAGTGCAATTATCGACTTTTTCACTTCGATTGTCCAAAGCGTTGCCAAGTGGTTGGCCAATGCATGGTCGTCCATCAAGAATTTCTTCACTGATGTTTCACGCATGATTTCAGGCTGGTTTTAGTTATTGAAATGGGTCTTGCATTCACTTTTTATTGGTGAGTGCAAGACTGATTTTAGGGCAGGTCGTGCAGCTCAGCGGCATACGCTCGGTAGCCTTCGTGGAGGCGAATACTACAGGTGTTTTTTGTACCAAGGCGCATGCCCTGGTATGGGTACAGCTTTGACCATACAAGTGAGCGCCGTGAGTTGATGGGGTCTCATCACCCACGAAAACGCGGCTGAATGCGTGAGCTTCTTTGAGGTATGGCAGAGCGGGGGCGAATGGTATATATCTGGACGGAGCAATCCGAAGTAGATTTGATCCTGCACGCTTAGCCCCTCCTTCCTGCCTGGTCAACCGGACGATCTGCCATGACGCTCACGATCGATTTCACCGACCAGGCCAACAGCCTGCACCACGATGCGATTCTCAAACCCCTGCGCGCCTTCAACGACAGCGTGATCGGTTCGCCCGGCGCGGCCACCGTCGCCTGGACGCTGCGCGATCCCGACGATGATGAGGTCGTTGGCGGGCTCTACGCCAGGCTCGGAGGGGGTTGGTTGTTCGTCGAGCTGCTGGTGGTACCCGAGCGCATGCGCGGGCAGGGCACCGGACGCGAGCTGATGGCCCAGGCCGAGGCGCTGGCGAGGGAGAGGGGCTGCTGCGGAATCTGGCTGGACACCTTCAGCTTCCAGGCGCCGGACTTCTACCGCAAGCTGGGGTTCGAGGTGTTCGGCGAGCTTGCCGACTTTCCGCCTGGGCATAGCCGTTATTTCCTGCATAAACGGTTGGCGTAACATCTCGCTCCTCACAGCCGGGGCTGCTTTGCAGCCCTTTCGCGGCACAAGGCCGCTCCTACAAGGGTCAACCCACCCGCAACCAGATCGCCGAGGCGTCGTCGCTCATCTTGAACCGCGGGTAGCGCAGGCATGCGGCATCGTCGTGCTCGATGCCGCGCAGTGTCCGTGCCAGGTCATCCAGGCCGTGGCTTTGCAGGCGCTCGATGAAACCTGCCGGGTCATAGGCCCGGTAGGTATCGAACAGCGCCGCGAAGCCATCGCTCATCAGCAGCACATCGTCACCCACGGCGACTGGCGCTCGGCTGTAGAAGGTACCTTCACGGGACAGCTCGGCATCGACGCCGAGCACGGCCCGGGGCCGCTCGCGGGCGCTGCGGCGGTCGGCCAGCACCGCTGGGGTGCGCACGCCGTGGGCGCCGGTGCCGGGGCCGAGTGCGGCGGCTTCGGCTTGCTCGGCCTCGCGATCGGGCTCGGGGGTGAGGAAGCGGATGCCTTGCGCGCTGCGATGCAGCACCACGCAGTCGGCCAGGTGCGCGCAGACCAGTTCTTCACCTTCGATGGCCACCGCGGCAAAGGCCGCGCGCGGCAGTTCCCAGGTGGCCAGGGGCTCGCGCCGGCGATCCTGCCGGTAGGCCTGGGCAATAGTATCGAAAACTGTCTCGCAGACCTGTCGCAGTGACCCCGAGGCCGTGGCGAAGGCGCGCTGGGCCGTGGCCGAGAGCCACGCCGCGCCGCCGCGCTCGCCGAGCAGGCCGGGGGCGCCGAGGTCGGTGGCGCCGTCGATGACCCAGGCGTGGCAGTCGGCGTTGCCGATACGGTCGTCATTGGGCACATCGGGCTTGCCAGCCAGGCACAAGCTCTGGATCAGGTCGAAATGCATGTCGGGCTCCAGGTCGGTGGGATCACTGACCTTGAGCCCTGCGCCGTCGCGAGTCAAATTTCACGGTCTGGGCGTGCGGTCCCAGCAATGGCTGTCCAGGTCGCAGACGCCGAATTGCCGGTCCATCAGCGCCATGCGTCGCAGGTGGGCGTCGAGGATGTCGCGGCCTACTTCGCTGTCGATGATATAGCGGCTGTAGCGCTCGATCAGGCGTTGCTTCCAGGCATCGCGGGTAGCCGCGTCCAGGGTGTCGGGCGCAATGGCCAGGCGTTGCAGGGTGGTGTCGTCGACGCGCTTGAGCTGGTCGCTGAAGGTGGCGATGTAACGGGCGCGCTGTGCTTCCTTGTGACGGGAGGCTTCGGCATCGAAAGTATCGAGATTGCGTTGCCATTGCGCCCAGTAGGCATCCGGCAACTTCAGGTCGCGTTTCTGGCGCAATGCGTCGACGATCTGCGCGTTGCTCTGGCGCGGTGGTGGCTGTCGGTCCTGGCTGGCCAGTGGGTCCTGGGCCAGGATCTGTGTGATCCAGGCCGTGCGGGCTTCGCTATCCGGTTGAATCGGACCGAGCGGCGCTGAGTCGGTGGCGTTCGAGCGTGGCAGGCCATTGCAGCCGGTGAGTGACAGCAACAGCGACAGTGCCAGCAGGGCTGGCAGGTTGTGGCGCAACATGAATCATCCTTGAGTAACTGCACAATCGTGCATCCGATCGGATGCACTAGGGGTATCGGCTCTTGCCTGGCCGACTTGAGCGCTCAGCCGCGATGCTTGGCCAGGCGCATCAGTTTCGAGACCAGGCACTGTTCGCCGCAAATCTTTCAGCGTCTGTAAGATCGAGCGCCGCCCGCGCGGCGCATCGCGGGACAAGCCCGCTCCCACAGTTTGTTTCGGGCCAATTATGCCTGTGAAAGTACCGGCGCCTGCCTTGGTGCATGCCTTGAGTCATGTGGAGCAGCGTTAGCGACCACGCCAAAACCGCGTCGTACCAACAAGGCGGACCAGGTGATGGCACAGGAAAGACAGGCCCGAAACAAATGTGGGAGCGGGCTTGTCCCGCGATGCGCCGCGCGGGCGGCGCTCGATCTCACAGCCGCTGCAAGATTTGCGTAGGACACCTGGTAGCCCCGACGCAGTCAATGACCCACGAGCCAAAGACCTTGAAGGGGCTGAGGTTTGCGGCGATGATCCGCCGCAACCCGTTCACCGACGAGGAGGTTCCGCATGCCTGTTGCCCCGCTTTTGCGCTGCACCGACCTTGACGCCACCCGCCGTCATTACCGCGATGTGCTGCAATTTACCGTCGCCGACACCGCGCAATCGACCCTTACCGTCCAGTTGCACGACTGCCGCCTGCTGTTCACCGAGGACGACCTGTGGCGGCTGCCGCCGGGGTGTGCCGGGACCTTCTATCTGGTGGTCGAGGATGTCGACGGCTATTACGCACAAGTTCGCGAGCTGGCGGATATCGCCTGGCCGTTGCACGACACGGAGTATGGTTCGCGGGAGTTCGGCGTGCGTGATTGCAATGGCTATTACCTGGCCTTCAGCCAGCGGCACGCCGACGTCGCGCAAGCCGCACGGGTTGCCTCGTGATCCTGCGCGGCCGAGCATTGCTGGCGATGTTGCTGCTTGCCGGCCCGGCCTTGGCCATGGACGGCAAGGGCAACTCGACCGACCACTTCACCGTCGGCTCGAGCCTCGCCACCGCAGCGGTAAGCGGCTCCACCAGCCATCCGACGCGTACCTACCAGGCCGCCCGCGACGATGCGTTGCTGTTCATCGCCAGCGACGGGCGCCTGCGCGGCGCACGGCTGGAGCAGGCCTTGAGCGAGTATCGCCAGTTGCATCCGGCCAGCGCGCTGAGCGACGGTGACCTGGCCCAGGCGTTCGCCTGCCAGGGCTGATGGCTTGAGCCGCTGATCGTGCCCGACCTGGCATGCCAGGACAGGCGGCTAGACTCGTGGGCAACGAGTCCCGCCAGGAGTCCGATCATGACCGCCAAGAACAGCATTTGCCTGTGGTACGACAACGACGCCGAGGACGCGGCGAACTTCTACGCCAGCACCTTCCCCGACAGCCGGGTGACCGCCGTGCACAAGGCGCCCGCCGACTACCCCTCGGGCAAGGCGGGCGATGTGATCACGGTGGAGTTCACCGTGATGGGCATCCCGTGCATCGGTCTCAATGGCGGCAAGGCGTTCAGCCACAGCGAGGCCTTTTCGTTCCAGGTGGCGACCGATAGCCAGGAGGAAACCGATCGCTACTGGGACGCCATCGTCGGCAACGGTGGCAGCGAGAGCGTATGCGGCTGGTGCAAGGACAGGTGGGGGCTGTCCTGGCAGATCAGTCCGCGGGTATTGACCCAGGCGGTGGCCAGCCCCGATCGCGCCGTGGCGCAACGGGCGTTCGAGGCGATGCTGCAGATGCGCAAGATCGACATTGCCACGATCGAGAAGGCCATCAAGGGCTGACGGCGAGGCGCCTCAATGCACGGTCTTGCGTTCCCTGACGCACGCCCGTGCCTGTTCCGTCAGGACGTCCAGCCGCTCGTCGCGAAGGCGCTCGGCATCCATCATCGCCGCCTCGCCCTGTTGCTTGAGCAGGTAGGCGTGGATCTGCCGGACTTCGACGGTCTGGTAGATCGGCGCGATGTCCAGCCGCCCGATCAGCGCGCCGCTGGCCTGCCCGGTGCTGCTCATCAACACCTGCGGCCCGATACAGGCGACCACCTGCAGGCCCATGTTCTCGAACCACGGTACCTGCTGGGCGAAGGTGCTCAGCTCGACGCAGGCATAGCGTTCACGCACCGCGTGCAGCAGGCCACGGGCGATGCCCTGGCGGCGGTGGCTGGGCGTCACTGCAAGGTAGGCCAGGGCGCAGGCCTGAGGATTGTCCTGGGCCGGCAGTACCAGGGCGAAGCCGAGCAGTTGGTCCGGTGCCTCGGCATCCAGGGCCAGGGTCAGCTCGACGGCCAGGCCACGGGTGCCGTCCAGTGCCATCAGGTACTGGTGCACCTCCAGGCCGACACCGTACTGGTACAACGGGTAGAGCGGATTGTCCGGGCTGATGGCGACGCTGCTGAGCTGGCCGACATGGTCGATCACCAGCTGGCGGATCTGGTTCTGGAAGGATTCGGGCGGCACGCCTTCGAGGCGGCGGAGGATGAACATCGCGGGTCGGGCTCCGGCAGGACTGAAACACCCGCCCCGGAACGAGGCGGGCGATCATTCTAGCGCAGCCCGGCCAGCATGAGGTCGAGGTTCTGCACCGCGGCGCCCGAGGCGCCCTTGCCCAGGTTGTCGAACACCGCGGTCAGCAATACCTGGCCATGCTCGGGGTTGGCATACACGGCCAGGCGCAAGTCGTTGCTGTCGTTCAGCGCCTGCGGGTCCAGCGCCTGAGCTGGGCCGTGCTGGTGCAGAGGCATCACCTGCACATGGCGGGCGCCCTGGTAATGCCGCTCCAGGCAGGCTTGCAGCTGCTCGGCGCTGACCCCGGGCAGCAGACGCAGTTGCAGCGGGATGCTCAGCACGATGCCCTGGCGGTAGTCGCCGTAACCCGGCACGAACACCGGCCGCGCGCTCAGCCTCGCATGCTGCTGGATCTCTGGCACATGCTTGTGGGCGAGCTCCAGGCCGTATAGCTGGAGTGTCGGCAGGTAGGCGTCGCTGCGCAGCTCATGCCGCTCGACGGCGGCCCGGCCGCCACCGGAGTAGCCGGAGATGGCATGGATGCTCAGCGGATAGTCCGCCGGCAGCAAGCCTGCCTTGACCAGCGGATGCAGCAGGGCGATGGCGCCGGTGGGGTAGCAGCCGGGGTTGCTTACCCGGGTGGCCCGGGCAATGCGTTCGGCCTGTTGTTCGTTCAGTTCCGGCAGGCCATAGATCCAGCCGGGCGTGGTGCGGTGCGCGGAGCTTGCGTCGATCACCCGCACCGCCGGGTTGTGCAGGGTGGCCACGGCCTCGCGGGCGGCGTCGTCGGGCAGGCAGAGCACGGCGATATCGGCGCTGTTGATCGCCTCGCTGCGCCGCGCCGGGTCCTTGCGCTCGGCTTCGGGCAGGGTGAGCAGGCGCAGGTCCTGGCGGCCGTGCAGGCGGGCATGGATCTGCAGGCCGGTGGTGCCTTGGTCGCCGTCGATGAAGACGAGGGGCTGGTGCATGTCGGTGGTCCAGTGAAGAGAGGGAATGGCGTTATCCTCGTCGTTCGCTGGACGAAAGAAAATTTGAATATCATGATTGCCATGTTCAGTAATCCTGAATCTAAATCGCATGCCCCTGTAGGAGCGGCCTCGTGCCGCGAAAGGGCTGCGAAGCAGCCCCAGGGTTGCCCGTTTGGCGCGAAAGTGCCGGGGCTGCTGTGCAGCCCTTTCGCGGCACAAGGCCGCTCCTACCTGAGATGTGCCAGCCGCTAATACTTCATCCGTGCCGAGACCCCATGCGAGAAATCAGCCTCGACCGCCTGCGCACCCTGGTGGTGATTGCCGACCGTGCCTCCTTTGCCGACGCCGCCCGTCAGCTCAACCTGGCGCCTCCGACCATCAGCCTGCACGTGGCCGAGCTGGAGGCACGCATTGGTGCGCCCTTGCTCACCCGCACCCGCGGCCAGGTGCGCCCCACGGCCATTGGCGAGACCTTGCTGACCCGCGCCCGGCGCCTGCTGGCCGACGCCGACCAGGCCCTGGACGAAGTGCGCCGCCAGGTGCAGGGCCTGACCGGGCGGGTGCGCCTGGGCGCTTCGACTGGCGCCATCGCCCACCTGTTGCCCCAGGCCCTGGAAACACTGCGGGTGGACCATCCGGGAGTCGACGTGCAGGTTCAGGTGCTCACTTCACAGGCCTCCCTGGCGCGACTGCGCGAGGGCACCCTGGACATCGGCCTGGTGGCGCTGCCGCAGGTGGCGGGCAAAGGGGTGAGGATCACACCGTGGCGGCGTGACCCGATCATGGCCTATGTTCCCGCCGACTGGCAGCCGCCTGCCCGGGTCACGCCGGCCTGGCTCGCGGCCCGGGCGCTGATCCTCAACGACAGCTCCACGCAGTTGTCGCGGGTGACCTCGGAGTGGTTTGCCGCGGCGGGGCTGTACCCCGAGCCGCGGATCGAGCTGAACTACAACGATGCGATCAAGAGCCTGGTGGCGGCGGGCTACGGCGCCACCTTGCTGCCGCAGGAAGGGGAGGTGCAGCAGTCGCCGCCGCGCGCATCGCCCGGCGGCCGTTGCGACCGGGGATGTGGCGCCAACTGGGGATCGCCTGTCGCGAGGGGCAGGTGGAGCGGGCGACGGAACATGTACTGGAGGCGTTGGGGCGGCTGCGTCAATGAAAAATGGCAGTACAGGCTGTCACTTGCCATTCACTGGAGAATGCTAGTGCAGGATCTGCTTGAGAAACGCCTGTGCCCGCGCCGTGCGCGGCTGGCCGAAGAACACCTCGGGTGGGCTGTCCTCGATAATCTTCCCGCCCTCGAGGAACAGCACCCGCTCGGCCACCTGCCGGGCGAAGCCCATCTCGTGGGTGACGCACAGCATGGTCATGCCGGTGCCGGCCAACTGCACCAGCACATCCAGCACCTCGGCCACCATCTCCGGGTCGAGCGCCGAGGTCGGCTCGTCGAACAGCATGATCCTCGGTTTCATGCATAGCGCCCGGGCGATCGCCACCCGCTGCTGCTGGCCACCGGACAGCTGGCTGGGGTACTTGTGCGCCTGGCTCTCGATGCCGACCTTGCTCAAGTAGAAGCGCGCCCGTTCCTCGGCCTCCCGGCGCGACAGGCCGCGCACGCTCATCGGCGCCAGCAGGCAGTTGTCGAGCACGCTCATGTGCGGGAACAGGTTGAAGTGCTGGAACACCATGCCGATCTCGCTGCGCACCTGGTCGGCCTGGCGGCCTTTGCTGGCGAGGTCGGTGCCGGCCACGCGGATGCTGCCCTGCTGGGCGATTTCCAGGCGGTTGATGCAGCGGATCAGCGTCGACTTGCCCGAACCCGACGGGCCGCAGAGCACGATGCGCTCGCCCTCGCGCACCGACAGGTCGATATCGTGCAGCACATGGAAGGCGCCGTAGTGCTTGTTCAGGCCCTCGATGCGGATCAGCTCCGGGCGCGGATCGGGGGCAGGGTGCAGGCTGGCAAGGCTCAGGGGGGCGGTCATCTTGTTGTTCTCCCGCTCAAGGTTCAGTCGAAACGTGCGGCGCTGTAGGGCGCAGGGTCGGTGAAGGGGTGCTCGCCGGTCATCAATTCGGCCAGCAGGCGGCCGCTGACCGGGCCCAGGGTCAGACCGTGGTGGGCATGGCCGAAGTTGAACCACAGGTGCTTGTGCAGGGGCGCCGGGCCGATCACCGGGCGCATGTCCGGCAGGCAGGGGCGGCGGCCCAGCCACGGCTTGTCGTCCAGGCGCTCGCCCAGGGCCGGGAACAGCCGGCGCGCCAGGGTTTCGCAGCGGCGCAGCTGGATCTCGTTGGCGGCGTCGTCGCTCGCCGCGAACTCGATGCCGGTGGTCAGGCGCACGCCACGGGCCATCGGCGCCAGGACGTAACCGCCCTGGGTGTCGCAGATCGAATGACCCAGCTCGGCGCCATCGCGGGTGGCGTAGTGCATGTGGTAGCCGCGTTTGATGCCCAGCGGAAAGCGGTAGCCCAGCCGCTCGTAGAGGTCGGCCGACTGCGGACCGAGGCAGGCCACCACTTCGTCGGCGGTCACGCTGCCGCGACGTGTGTCCAGCTGCCAGCCGTCCTCGACCTGGCGCAGGCTGCGGGCATCGCCGTGGAGGAACTGCCCGCCGCGCTGGACGAACAGCGCCGCATAGCCACGGGTCAGGCCGCCGGGGTTGCTCACCGTCTTCGGGTCGAGCCAGTGGATGCCGCCGATCACGCCACCGTCGAGTTGCTGTTCGCGGGCCTGCAGTTGTTCGCGTTCGAGGATCTCGTATTGCAGGCCGTAGCGGGCCAGCCCCTTCAGGTCGCGCTTGGCCTGTTCGAACAGCGCGGCATCACGGTACACCTCGATCCAGCCCTTGGCCTGCACCAGCCCTTGCAGGCCGGCGGCCTCGATCAGCGCATCGTGTTCCTCGACGCTGCGCTGCACCAGCGGCAGCATGTCGGCGGCAGCCTTGGCCAGGCGGCCGGGGGCGGACTGGCGCCAGTAGCTGAGCAGCCAGGGCGCGACCTTGGGCAGGTGGGTCAGGCTGTAGCGCACGTCGGGCTGGCGGTTCAGGCCGTAGCGCAGCAGGGCGCTCCATTGGCGCGGGAAGGCGTAGGGGATCACGCTGGAGCGCTCGATCAGCCCGGCGTTGCCATGGCTGGTGCCGCTGCCCGGTTCGTCGCGGTCGACGAGGATCACCTGGCGTCCGCGGGCCTGCAGGTGCAGAGCGGTGCTGACGCCGACGATGCCGGCGCCCAGGACGATGGTCTGGCAATGCATGAAAAGGTTCCTTCAATCAGTTCAGGTGGCGGCCCAGGCGGGCCTCCAGGTGTTTCAGGGTGCGCCGGACCACCTCGACGATCAGCAGGTAGAGCACCGCCGCCCACAGGTAGATCTGGAAGTCGAAGCTGCGCGAGAAGGCCAGCTTGGTCACCCCCATCAGGTCGTAGATGGTCACCAGCGAGGCGATGGCGCTGGCCTTGATCATCATGATCAGCTCGTTGCCCAACGGGCCGATGGCCACCAGCAGCGACTGCGGCAGCACCACCTTGAAGAAGGTGGTCGAGCGCTTGAGGTTGAGGGCCTTGGCCGCCTCGTACTGGCCCGGCGCGACGGCCATCAGGCTGGCGCGGAAGATCTCGGCCTGGTACGCGGCGGTGTTGAGGGTGAAGGCGAGCAGGGCGCAGTACCAGGCCTCGCGGAAGAACCACCACAGCCCCAGGTCCTGCCAGAAGCCCTTGAGCGAACCGAGCCCGTAGTACAGCAAAAACAGCTGGGCCAGCAGCGGCGAGCCGCGAAAGAAATACACGTAGCCCGCAGCCAGGCGTCGCAGAACGAGGTGCTGCGACATCCGCGCCAGGGCCAGGAGCATGCCCAGCAGCGCGCCGAGGGTGAAGGAGATCGCCACCAGCTTGGCGGTGACCAGCAGGCCATCGACGAAGCGCGCGCCGTAGCGCTCCAGCAGGTCGGGATCGAGCACGTAGGCCAGCAGTTGCTCCGGGCTCATGGGCGGGCTCCTTGCAAATGGCGGTTGCTGCGCCGCTCCAGCAGGGTGAAGACCCTGCCCGACAGCGCCGAGAACAGCAGGTAGACCAGGCAGGCGACGCCGTAGAACAGCATCGGCTCCTTGGTCACGCTGACCGCCAGGTTGGTCTGGCGCATCAGGTCGATCAGCGAGATGGTCGAGACCAGCGAGGTGTCCTTGAGCAGGCTCAGCCAGTTGTTCGACAGGCCCGGCAGGGCGATGCGCGTCAGTTGCGGCAACACCACCTTGAAGAATCCGGTGCGCTTGCTAAGGCCCAGGGCCGCGCAGGCTTCCAGCTGGCCCTTGGGCAGGGTCTTGAAGGCCATCAGCCAGATCTCGCTGGAAAACGCGGCGAACACCAGGCTGAAGGCGGCCATCGCGGCGAGGAAGGTGTTGATCAGCACCTCGCCCTGGTAGCCCAGCGCGGCGAGGATCTTCTGCGCGGCGATCTGGCAGCCGTAGTAGATGATCAGCAGGGTCAGCAATTCGGGCAGGCCGCGGAACACCGTGGAGAACGTGGTGGCCCAGGCCCGCGGCAGGCGTTTGCGCGAGCGCGCGGCGAGCGCCACCAGCAGGCCCAGCGGCAGGCCGATGGGCAGGCAGGCCAGGGCCAACGACACGGTCACCAGAGCGCCGGCCAAGAGCGCCTGGCCCCAGCCGCCGCTGGCGAAGGAGAGCAGGGAGAGTTGATCGAGCATGGGTAACCCCCGGGATACAGACGACCCCGTGGGAGCGGGCTTGCCCCGCGATAGCACCTGGTTGACGCAGGACGCCATCGCGGGGCAAGCCCGCTCCCACGAGATTACTGGTAGATATCGAAGGCGAAGTATTTGCTCGCGATCTTCTGGTACGTGCCATTGGCCACGATCGCCGCCAGGGCCTCGTTCAGCCGCACGCGCAGGGCCTCGTCATCCTTGCGCACGGCAATCGCCGCGTCGGCCTTGGTGCCGTCGACGTCGCCGAGGATCTTGCAGCAGTCCTTGCCATTCTTGTTCAGCCATTCGTGCAACGGGAACTTGTCGGCGATCACCCCGTCCAGGCGACCGGCGGCCAGGTCGGCATTGGCCTCGTCCAGGGTCGGGTACAGCTTCACGTCCGCGCCGGCCTTGCCGTACACGTCCTCGGCGTAGATCGCCTGGGTCGAGGCGGACTGGGCACCGACGGTGTAGCCCTTGAAGTCGGTCTGCGCGTCGCTGATCTTGCTGTCCTTGGCGACCGCCACGGTCAGCGGGGTGCGGTAGTAGCGGTCGGTGAAGGCGATCTTGCGGCGGCGCTCCTCGGTGTCGATCATCGAGGCCACCACGGCGTCGTACTTGCGCGCCATCAGCGCCGGGATGATGCCTTCCCAGTCCTGGGCCACCAGGGTGCACTCGACTTTCATCTGCTCGCACAAGGCATGGGTGATGTCGATGTCGAAGCCGTGCAATTTGTTGTCGGCATCGACGTAGTTGAACGGCGGGTAAGCGCCTTCAGTGGCAAAACGCAGGGTCTCGGCACTGGCGCCGGCCGCCAGCAGCAGGGCGCACGCACCCACCACAGCCATGGTTCCTTTCATCTCGCACCTCGGTAGTTGCACTCTTGCTATTGTTGTTTGCCCGCCGGCCACGAGGTGTAGCCGACGAACTCGTTATGTAGAGCGGCAGTTGCTTCCAAGCGTCTTTCAACATCCGGTCCGAGCTTCTTGCAGACCTCGTTGACCATCAGGTGCACCCACGACAGCATGGTCGCGGTGGATTCCCAGAACAGGTTGAATTCGGTGGGGATGCGGAACACCTCGTCGGCGTTGGCATCGGCCCAGTCACAGAAGGTGTCGGTTACCAGGGTCACCGGGATGCCCAGCTCGCGGGCCTTGTGGCACAGCTGCAGGGCGTGGCGGGAATAGCGGCGCGCCTCGAATACCACCAGTGCACAGTCCTGCGGGCGCCCCAGCAGCACCTCGGCGAAATGTCCGGCGCTGCCGTCGACCAGTTGCACGCCGTCGCGCAGGTATTGCAGCAGGTGGCTCATGCACATGGCCACGCCGCGTTCGGTCTGAAAGCCTGCGACGAACACCCGCGGTTTTTCCGCCAGGCGCCGGGCGACCTGCTGCCAGGCTTCGCCGCGGCTGTATTCGTGCACGCGCACCAGCGCGGCCATTTCCAGCTCCAGGCTGCCCGAGCGCTGGTCGTCCTCGGGTTGCTGGCGGAACTCCTGCAGGCGGTCGCCCACCAGCCAGGGGCCGTCGCCGAGGTCGTTCTGCAGGTCCTGCTTGAGCGCCTTGAGGTGCGCGTAGCCCAGCGAGCGGCAGAAGCGGCCGACGCTCGACTCGCTCACACCCAGCTTGGTGGCGATGCTGGCCGAGGTCTGGAACGGCAGTTCGTGGAGGTTGGCGAGCATGTAGCTGGCGATCTGGCGGCCCGAGGCGGCAGCGGTGTGCAGGCTGCTTTCCAGGCGTTGCTTGATCGATTGGCTCATGGTCGGTTCCGGTTGATTTCTGGCGTGGAAGCCAAAATGGCTGTTTTCTGTCATCAAGTCAACATTTGACAGATAGCTGTCATTGGCGGGAAAGTCTGTGCAGTTGCGCTGTAGCGAATCCAATTCCAAGAAAGGAGCTCCAGATGTCTTCACCTTCCACCGGCCCTGTCGTGCGCGTGCCTTTTACCGAGCTGCAGGCGTTGCTGCAGTCGATTTTCGAGCGTCATGGCTGCAGCGCGGCGGTGGCCGCCGTGCTCGCCCACAATTGCGCCAGTGCCCAGCGCGACGGTGCCCACAGCCATGGGGTGTTCCGTATTCCCGGTTATGTCTCGACCCTGGCCAGCGGCTGGGTTGATGGCCGCGCCGAGCCGTTGGTGACCGACCTGGCATCCGGCTATGTACGGGTCGATGCCAAGGGTGGTTTCGCCCAGCCGGCGCTGGCGGCGGCCCGGCCGCTGCTGGTGGAGAAGGCCCGGGCGGCCGGCATCGCGGTGCTGGCGATCCACAACTCGCACCATTTCGCCGCGCTGTGGCCGGATGTCGAGCCGTTCGCCGACGAAGGCCTGGTGGCCTTGAGCGTGGTCAACAGCATGACCTGCGTGGTGCCACACGGTGCGCGCAAGCCGCTGTTCGGCACCAACCCCATTGCTTTTGCCGCGCCTTGCGCCGGGCATGATCCGATCGTCTTCGACATGGCCACCAGCGCCATGGCCCATGGCGATGTGCAGATCGCCGCGCGGGCGGGCGAGCAGTTGCCGCCGGGCATGGGCGTGGATGCCGAGGGCCAGCCGACCAGCGACCCCAAGGCGATTCTCGAGGGCGGCGCCTTGCTGCCGTTCGGCGGGCACAAGGGCTCGGCGCTGTCGATGATGGTCGAGCTGCTGGCGGCGGCGCTGACGGGAGGCAATTTCTCCTGGGAGTTCGACTGGTCGGGCCACCCAGGAGCCAAGACCCCCTGGACCGGGCAGTTGATCATCGTGATCGACCCGAGCAAGGCCGAGGGCGAGCGCTTCGCGCTGCGCAGCCGCGAACTGGTGGAGCAGATGCAGGCAGTCGGGTTGACGCGGATGCCGGGCGAGCGGCGTTATCGCGAGCGTGAAGTGGCCGGGCGGGAAGGGGTGGCGTTGAGTGAGCGGGAGTGGGGGGAGTTGCGGGGGTTGGCGGGCTGAGTTGACCCTTTGCTGGCTAAGGGGGAGGCGCCAAGTGTTCGACAGGAAAGATCCAGCGCCTGTGAGATCCAGCGCCGCCCGCGCGGCGCATCGCGACGCAAGGCCGCTCCTACATCTGTTTCGGGCCAGTCAATCCTGTGCCATTACCGAGTCCGCCTTGTTGGTATGACGCGGTTTCGGGGTGGGCACCACTGGCGCCTCACCTGTCTCAAGGCATGCACCAAGGCGGGCAACCATGGCCTGACAGGTTCGGTACGTTGCAACAAATAATGAAATGGCTACCCCCGCCCCACCCTGTGTCAGCCCTCTAAGCTTTCACAGGGTGCCTATCGGAGTGCAACGCCATGAACACTGTCGCCATCATCGCCATCGACCTGGGAAAGTTGAGCTTCCATGTACACGCTCAGGATGATCGGGGTCATGAGCTCTATCACCGCAGGTTCAACCGTGAGTCACTCATCCGCCACCTTGCCAATCTTGCGCCCTGCACGGTGGCGATGGAGGCCTGTGGTGGCTCTCATTTCATGGCGCGAGAGGTGACGAGACAGGGTCATACGCCCAAACTTATTCCCGCACAGTTCGTTCGCCCCTACGTGAAAAGCAACAAGAATGACTTTGCCGATGCTGCCGCTATCGGTGAGGCGGCAACCCGCGATCAGATGCGCTTCGTGCCTCCCAAAACCGAGGCCCAGCAGGCGCTGGCGATGCTCAATTCACTGCGCGACAGCTTCATCAGAGACCGTACTGCCACCATGAACCGCATCCACGCTTATTTGCTCGAGGTGGGGGTCAGTTTGGCACCCACCTTCAAGGCGGTCCGGGAGCTCCCCATTCTGCTGGACGACAGTACCTTCTCACCGTTGATCAAGAAGCTGTTGCTGGACCTACATGCCCACTTCCGCTATCTCGATGATCGGATCAAGGCTCTGGACAAGGAAGTGCATAGCCAGGCCGTTAGCGATGATCTTGCTTCCCGTTTGATGTCGATACCTTGTATTGGCCCGATCACCGCTACCGCCCTGGCTGCGGAATTGGGTGATGGTAAGCAGTTCCGCTGTGGGCGAAATTATTCAGCCTCCATAGGCCTGGTTCCCAGGCAGCACACGACAGGCGGCAAACCTTGCCTGGGGCGAATCAGCAAGCGGGGCGACGGCAATCAGCGACGACTGCTGATCCAGTGCGCGAGGGTCTATCTGATTGGGCTGGAGCGCAAAACCGGCAAGCTGGCGGACTGGGTACGTGGCTTGCTACGTGTTCACCACCCCAACCTGGTGGTGTGCGCTATCGCCAACAAACTGGCCCGAATCGCCTGGGCCATCACGGCACACCACAGCGAATTTGATGCAGGGTCAAGCGCCATGAACGCTTGACCCTGCAGACACACGAGTAACAACCCACCTGGTTTTGCGATGCTGCACACAGATGACGTGAACGGTATACCGGCCTGGCGATCAACCTGAGCTCCTACTCGGCTTCAGAAGCCGAACAAATATCTAGGCTCGTCGGGCGCGATTTTCATCGAGGCGCGGGACCAACCTCCCACACGACGCCGTATAGATTGACGCAAACCAAACTCACGCACATCTCAGTACAGTATTGCAGAAATGGGGGTAACCATAGATGTAGGAGCGGCCTTGCGTCGCGATGCGCCGCGCGGGCGGCGCTCGATCTCACAGGCGCTACATATTCTTCGTCGAATATCTTGAAGCCCACCCCCGGCCTTGCACCCCCGCATCGACTCCTTGCACATCGGTGATGTTCCTGACGCCCCACTGCGGGTATCCTCGCTGGAGCCTTCCCTGAACTGTCCTGATTTCCAAGGAGCTGCACGCTGTGTTCAAACATGTCGATGCCTATGCCGGCGACCCGATCCTCTCGCTGATGGAAACCTTCAAGGCCGACCCGCGCGCCGACAAGGTCAACCTGAGTATCGGCCTGTACTACGACGAAGCCGGCGTGGTGCCGCAGCTGGCGGCGGTGGGCGAGGTGGAGAAGCGCCTGGCCGGTCAGCCCCATGAAGCCTCGCTGTACCTGCCGATGGAAGGCCTGGCCGCCTACCGCCAGGCGATCCAGGCGCTGCTGTTCGGCGCAGATCACCCGGCTGTGGCCGATGGCCGCGTGGCCACCGTGCAGACCGTCGGCGGTTCCGGCGCGCTGAAAGTCGGCGCCGACTTCCTCAAGCGCTACTTCCCGGGCTCCGAGGTGTGGGTGAGCAACCCGACCTGGGACAACCACCGGGCGATCTTCGAAGGCGCGGGTTTCAAGGTGCACAGCTACCCGTACTTCGACACCGCCAGCCGTGGCGTCGATTTCGCCGGCATGCTGGCGACCCTGCAGACCCTGCCGGCCAACAGCATCGTCCTGCTGCACCCGTGCTGCCACAACCCCACTGGCGTCGACCTGAACCAGCAGCAGTGGCAGCAGGTGGTCGAGGTAGTCAAGGCGCGCCAGCTGATTCCGTTCCTCGACATCGCCTACCAGGGCTTCGGTGAAGGCCTGGTGGAAGACGCCTACGCCATCCGCGAGATGGCCCGTGCCGGCGTGCCGTGCCTGGTCAGCAACTCGTTCTCGAAGATCTTCTCGCTGTACGGCGAGCGGGTTGGGGGGCTGTCGGTGGTCTGCGACGATGCCGCCACCGCCTCCAGCGTGCTTGGTCAGCTCAAGGCCACCGTGCGCCGCAACTATTCCAGCCCGCCCGCGTTCGGCGCCCAGCTGGTGGCCGGCGTGCTCGGCGATGCCGCGCTCAATGCCCAGTGGGCGGCGGAAGTGGAGGTGATGCGCAAGCGTATCCTCGACATGCGCCAGGGCCTGGTCGACCTCCTCGGCGAGCTGCTGCCGGGCCAGGACTTCCAGTTCTTCCTGCGCCAGCGCGGCATGTTCAGCTACACCGGCTTCAGCGTGGAGCAGGTGCGCCGTCTGCGTGACGAGTTCGGCGTGTACCTGATCGACAGCGGCCGGGTGTGCATGTCCGGGCTGCGTCCGGCCAACCTGCGCCAGGTGGCCGAGGCGTTTGCCGCCGTTCAGCGGTAACCTGCCAGGGGCCGCTCTGCGGCCCTTTCGCGGCACAAGGCCGCTCCTACAGGGAGGTTGCGTTTCTCTGTAGGAGCGGCCTTGTGCCGCGAAAGGGCTGCGAAGCAGCCCCTCCAGCACAACCTGCTTGTAAAGACAAGTGCAACCGTCCCTCGGGCGGGGCTTCCCCAAGTGCAACCTTTGCATGCACAATCGCGCCCCTCTTCCCCGGTTGAGTTGGGCGAATCGTCTATTTCGCCATTCTCAGCCTGTTGCAGTCTTGCGAGTGGAGCGTCACCCGGAATGAATGAGCAGGCCCCAAGCGTTGAACAACGCTTTGTAGAATCGACCCCCGCCACCCTCGGCAGCTGGTCGCGTCAAGACACCACCTGGATGCTGGGCCTGTTCGGCACGGCCATCGGCGCCGGAACCCTGTTCCTGCCCATCAACGCCGGCCTTGGCGGTTTCTGGCCGCTGCTGGTCCTGGCCTTGCTGGCCTTCCCCATGACCTACTTCGCCCACCGCGGGCTGACCCGCTTCGTGCTCTCCGGCAGCAAGGGCGGCGACATCACCGAGGTGGTCGAGGAGCATTTCGGCATCACCGCCGGCGCGCTGATCACCGTCCTGTACTTCTTCGCCATCTTCCCGATCCTGCTGATCTACAGCGTGGCGCTGACCAACACCGTCAGCAGCTTCATGGAGCACCAGCTGCACATCGCGCCGCCACCGCGGGCGATCCTGTCGTTCGTGCTGATCCTCGGCCTGCTGGCCATCGTGCGCTGCGGCGAACAGGCCACGGTCAAGGTCATGAGCCTGCTGGTCTACCCGTTCATCGTTGCCCTGGCGCTGCTGGCCCTGTACCTGGTGCCGCACTGGACCGGCGGCATCCTCGACACCGCCACCCAGGTGCCGTCGGGCTCGGCCTTCCTGCACACCGTGTGGCTGGCGATCCCGGTGATGGTGTTCTCGTTCAACCACTCGCCGATCATCTCGGCCTTCGCCGTCGACCAGAAGCGCCGCTACGGCGAGCACGCCGATGAGCGCAGCGGCCAGATCCTGCGTCGCGCGCACCTGCTGATGGTGCTGATGGTGCTGTTCTTCGTGTTCAGCTGCGTGCTGACCCTGAGCAGCGCCCAGCTGGCCGAGGCCAAGGCGCAGAACCTGTCGATCCTGTCGTACCTGGCCAACCACTTCGAGCAGCCGGCCATCGCCTTCGCCGCGCCCCTGATCGCCTTCATCGCCATTGCCAAGTCGTTCCTGGGCCATTACATCGGTGCCAGCGAGGGCCTCAAGGGCATGATCGTCAAGTCCGGCATGCGCCCGGGCGCCAAGGGCCTGGACCGCATCGTCGCCGCGCTGATGCTGGTGGTGTGCTGGATCGTCGCCACCCTCAACCCGAGCATCCTCGGCATGATCGAATCCCTCGGCGGCCCGATCATCGCCGTGCTGCTGTTCCTGATGCCGATGTACGCCATCCGTCGCGTGCCATCGATGCGCAAGTACAGCGGTGCGCTGTCCAACCTGTTCGTGGTGGTCGTCGGCCTGGTGGCCCTGACCTCGGTGGTGTACGGCCTGCTGGCCTGAGCCCCGTCACGTAGGAAAAGCGCCCGGGTCGACGCCAGTCACCCGGGCGTTTGTCTACAGGAATTGCCCGAACGTAGGACAATTTCATCTTTGCCCATAGGCACTTGCGTCCCTTCATGGTTAACTCTGAGTCCTTTTCCAACCCCGTATAAGGATTTCCGCCATGGCTCAAGTGACTCTCAAAGGCAACCCGGTCAAGGTCAGCGGTGAACTGCCGAAGCAAGGCGCCGCGGCACCAGCCTTCTCCCTGGTCGCTGGCGACCTGTCGAACAAGTCGCTGGCCGACTTCGCCGGCAAGCGCAAGGTGCTGAACATCTTCCCGAGCGTTGACACCCCGACCTGCGCTACCTCGGTGCGTACCTTCAACAAGAAGGCAGGTGACCTGGCCAACACCGTGGTGCTGTGCATCTCCGCCGACCTGCCGTTCGCCCAGGCGCGCTTCTGCGGCGCCGAAGGTCTGGAGAACGTGAAGAACCTGTCGACCCTGCGTGGCCGCGAGTTCCTGGAAAACTACGGTGTGGCCATCGCCGACGGCCCGCTGGCCGGGCTGGCCGCCCGCGCCGTGGTGGTGCTGGACGAAAACGACAAGGTGCTGCACAGCGAGCTGGTGGGCGAAATCGCCGACGAGCCGAACTACGAGGCGGCGCTGGCTGTCCTGAAGTAAGTGACGCTGGGGCCGCCCTGCGGCCCTTTCGCGGCACAAGGCCGCTCCTACAGAAAACGCTGAATCCTGTAGGAGCGGCCTTGTGCCGCGAAAGGGGCGAAGCACCCCCAGGGGTTACACCCTGTAACGGCCTGGACCCTGTTCCAGGCCGTTTTCATTTAAAGTTCACCCCTTTGCCAACGTCAGCCGAAGGTAAAGCACTGGTAAAGCCCCTTTGCTAAAGCGATGCCAGTGCTTATCGTTCACGCTCTCCACGCCGTCTTTCTCTGAACAAGGTTCGTTCGACCCATGCAAGCCTCCAATTCCCGTTCCCCTCGTCGCTGGCTGTTCGGCCTGCTGATCCTGCTGCTGGTGGCCCTGCTGGCCTGGTGGCTGTGGCCCGCGGCGACCGTCCATAAGGAGGACGCCGGGCACCGACCGGGCAAGGGCGGGCGACCGGGCTTCGGTGCCTCCACCGAGGCGGTGCCGGTACGGGTCGAACCCGTGCGTGTCGGGGACTTCCCGCTGTACTACAAGGCCCTCGGCACCGTCACCGCCACCAACACGGTCAACGTGCGCAGCCGGGTCGCCGGCGAGCTGGTCAAGGTCCACTTCAAGGAAGGTCAGCAGGTCAAGGCAGGCGACCTGCTCGCCGAGATCGACCCACGTTCCTATCGCATCGCCCTGCAGCAGGCCGAAGGCACCCTGGCGCAGAACCAGGCGCAGCTGAAGAACGCCCAGGTCGACCTGGCTCGCTATAAAGGCCTGTACGCCGAGGACAGCATCGCCAAGCAGACCCTCGACACCGCCGAAGCCCAGGTTGGTCAGTTCCAGGGACTGGTCAAGACCAACCAGGCCCAGGTCAACGACGCTCGCCTGAACCTCGAGTTCACCCAGATCCGCGCACCGATCAACGGCCGCGTGGGCCTGCGCCAGCTGGACCTGGGCAACCTGGTGGCGGCCAACGACACCACGGCGCTGGTGGTCATCACCCAGACCCAGCCGATCAGTGTTGCCTTCACCTTGCCGGAAACCCAGCTCGACACCGTCCTGGCCCGCTACCGCAGCGGCGCCAGCCTGCCGGTCGAGGCCTGGGACCGGGGCGATCAGAAGCTGCAGTCCACCGGCGTGCTGGGCAGCCTCGACAACCAGATCGACGTCGCCACCGGCACCCTGAAGTTCAAGGGCACCTTCCAGAACAACGACCATGCGCTGTTCCCCAACCAGTTCGTCAACGTGCGCCTGCTGGCCGACACCCTCAAGCAGGTGGTGATGGCACCGGCCGCGGCGATCCAGTTCGGCAACGACGGTACCTTCGCCTACGTGGTCAACGCCGAGAACACCATCAATGTGCGCAAGCTCAAGGTCGGCGCCAGCGATGGCGAGAACACGGTGATCGTCGAGGGCCTGGCCGCCGGCGAGCGCCTGGTGCTGGAAGGCACCGACCGCCTGCGCGAAGGCACCAAGGTCGATGTGGTCGAGGACAGCTCCCAGGTCCCGACCACCCCTGGCCAGCACCTGCAGGGGCAGGGCGCCAAGGGTTCGGCCCAGGCCGCTGAACCAGGCACCAAGGCGGGCGCATGAACCTCTCGCGCCTGTTCATCCTGCGGCCGGTCGCCACCACGCTGAGCATGCTGGCCATCGTCCTGGCCGGCCTGATCGCCTACAAGCTGCTGCCGGTGGCGGCCTTGCCCCAGGTCGACTACCCGACCATCCGCGTCATGACCCTGTATCCCGGCGCCAGCCCACAGGTGATGACCAGCGCCGTCACCGCGCCGCTGGAACGCCAGTTCGGGCAGATGCCGGGCCTGGAGCAGATGGCCTCGACCAGCTCCGGCGGCGCCTCGGTACTGACCCTGCGCTTCAACCTCGACATGAACATGGATGTCGCCGAGCAGCAGGTGCAGGCCGCGATCAACGCCGCCAGCAACCTGCTGCCCAGCGACCTGCCGGCGCCGCCGGTGTACAACAAGGTCAACCCGGCCGACACCCCGGTGCTGACCCTGGCCATTTCCTCGAAGACCATGCCGCTGCCCAAGCTCAACGACCTGGTCGATACCCGCGTGGCGCAGAAGATCGCCCAGATCAGCGGTGTCGGCATGGTCAGCATCGCCGGCGGCCAGCGCCAGGCCGTGCGGATCAAGGTCAACGTCGACGCCCTGGCCGCCAACGGCCTCAATCTGGACGACGTGCGCACCCTGATCGGCGCCTCCAACGTCAACCAGCCCAAGGGCAACTTCGATGGCCCGACCCGGGTGTCGATGCTCGACGCCAACGACCAGCTGCGCTCGCCCGAGGAATACGCCAACCTCATCCTCAAGTACAGCAATGGCGCGCCGCTGCGCCTGAAGGACGTCGCCGAGATCGTCGACGGCGCCGAGAACGAACGGCTGGCCGCCTGGGCCAACCAGAACGAGGCGGTGCTGCTGAACATCCAGCGCCAGCCCGGCGCCAACGTCATCGAGGTGGTCGACCGGATCAAGGAACTGCTGCCGTCGATCACCGACAACCTGCCGGCGGGCCTGGATGTCAGCGTGCTCACCGACCGCACCCAGACCATCCGCGCCGCCGTGCGCGACGTGCAGCACGAGCTGTTGTTCGCCATCGCCCTGGTGGTGATGGTCACCTTCGTCTTCCTGCGCCGCTTCAGCGCCACCATCATCCCCTCCATCGCCGTGCCGCTGTCACTGATCGGCACCTTCGGGGTGATGTACCTGGCCGGCTTCTCGGTCAACAACCTCACCTTGATGGCCCTGACCATCGCCACCGGTTTCGTGGTGGACGATGCCATCGTCATGCTGGAGAACATTTCCCGGCACATCGAGGAGGGCGAAACACCCATGCAGGCCGCGCTCAAGGGCGCCAAGCAGATTGGTTTCACCCTGATCTCGCTGACCTTCTCGCTGATCGCCGTGCTGATTCCGCTGCTGTTCATGGCCGACGTGGTCGGGCGGCTGTTCCGCGAGTTCGCCATCACCCTGGCGGTGGCCATCCTGATTTCCCTGGTGGTGTCGCTGACCCTGACGCCGATGATGTGCGCGCGCCTGCTCAAGCGCGAACCCAAGGAAGAGGAGCAAGGCCGCTTCTACCGCGCCAGCGGTGCCTGGATCGACTGGCTGATCAAGCACTACGGCACCACCCTGACCTGGGTGCTCGAGCGCCAGCCGCTGACCCTGCTGGTGGCCGTGGCCACCCTGGCATTGACCGTGGTGCTGTACCTGATGGTGCCCAAGGGCTTCTTCCCGGCCCAGGACACCGGGGTCATCCAGGGCATCTCCGAGGCGCCGCAATCGACCTCGTTCGCCGCCATGAGCGAGCGCCAGCAATCCCTGGCCAAGGTGATCCTGCAGGACCCGGCGGTACAGAGCCTGTCCTCGTATATAGGCGTGGACGGCGATAACGCCACCCTCAACAGCGGCCGCCTGCTGATCAACCTCAAGCCTCACGGCGAGCGCGACGTCACCGCCGCCGAGGTGATCAACCGCCTGCAGCCGCAGCTCGACAGGCTGGTCGGCATCCGCCTGTTCATGCAGCCGGTGCAGGACCTGAGCATCGAGGACCGGGTCAGCCGCACCCAGTACCAGTTCAGCCTCAGTTCGCCGGATGCCGACATGCTCGCCGAATGGAGCGGCAAGCTGGTGCAGGCGCTCAAGGACCGTCCCGAGCTGCAGGATGTGGCCAGCGATCTGCAGGACCAGGGCCTGCAGGTATTCCTGGTGATCGACCGCGATATGGCCAGTCGCCTGGGGATCGCCGTGGCGCAGATCACCAACGCGCTGTATGACGCCTTCGGCCAGCGGCAGATCTCGACCATCTACACCCAGGCCAGCCAGTACCGCGTGGTGCTGCAGTCGCAGACCGCGGCCAGCCTCGGCCCGCAGGCCCTGGAGTCGATCCACGTCAAGGCCACCGACGGCGGCCAGGTGCGCCTGTCGGCCCTGGCGCGCATCGAGCAGCGCCAGGCCCAACTGGCGATCTCGCACATCGGCCAGTTCCCGGCGGTGATGATGTCGTTCAACCTGGCCCACGGCGCGTCCCTGGGCGAGGCGGTCAAGGTGATCGAGCAGGTGCAGCAGGACATCGGCATGCCGATCGGCGTGCAGACCCGCTTCCAGGGCGCCGCCGAGGCGTTCCAGGCCTCGCTGTCGAGCACCTTGCTGCTGATCCTGGCCGCGGTGGTGACCATGTACATCGTGCTGGGCGTGCTCTACGAGAGCTACATCCACCCGGTGACCATCCTCTCCACGCTGCCCTCGGCGGCGGTGGGGGCCTTGCTGGCGCTGCTGCTGAGCGGCAACGACCTGGGCATGATCGCCATCATCGGCATCATCCTGCTGATCGGCATCGTCAAGAAGAACGCGATCATGATGATCGACTTCGCCCTGGAGGCCGAGCGCCACCAGGGCATGAGCCCACGTGACGCGATCTACCAGGCGGCGCTGCTGCGCTTCCGACCGATCCTGATGACCACCCTGGCCGCGCTGTTCGGCGCCATGCCGCTGATGCTCGCCACAGGTTCCGGCGCCGAGCTGCGCCAGCCACTGGGCCTGGTGATGGTCGGCGGCCTGCTGGTGAGCCAGGTGCTGACCTTGTTCACCACGCCGGTCATCTACCTGTACTTCGACCGCCTGGCGCGCCGCTGGCGCCCGGCTGACGATGCGCGGCAGGCCGAAGCATGAACCTGTCCGGACCTTTTATCCGCCGGCCGGTAGCCACCATGCTGCTGAGCCTGGCGATCATGCTGCTGGGCGGGGTGAGCTTCGGCCTGCTGCCGGTGTCGCCGCTGCCGCAGATGGACTTCCCGGTGATCGTGGTGCAGGCCAGCCTGCCCGGCGCCAGCCCGGAGGTCATGGCCTCCACCGTGGCCACGCCGCTGGAGCGCAAGCTTGGCGCCATCGCCGGCGTCACCACCCTGACCAGCAGCTCCAACCAGGGCTCGACCCGGGTGATCATCGGCTTCGAGCTGGGCCGCGACATCGACGGCGCGGCGCGCGAGGTGCAGGCGGCGATCAACGCCACCCGCAACCTGCTGCCCAGCGGCATGCGCAGCATGCCCACCTACAAGAAGATCAACCCGTCCCAGGCGCCGATCATGGTGCTGTCGCTGACCTCGGAGGTGCTGTCCAAGGGCAAGCTCTACGACCTGGCCGACACCATCCTGTCCCAGAGCCTGGCGCAGGTCAGCGGGGTAGGGGAGGTGCAGATCGGCGGCAGCTCGCTGCCGGCGGTGCGCATCGAGCTGGAACCGCAGCTGCTCAACCAGTACGGCCTGTCCCTGGACGACGTGCGCAATGCGGTGGCCAACGCCAACCAGCGCCGGCCCATGGGCTTCGTCGAAGACCATGAGCGCAACTGGCAGGTGCGCGCCAACGACCAGTTGGAGACCGCCGAGGACTACAAGCCGCTGGTGATCCGCCAGCAGAACGGCGCGATCCTGCGCCTGTCCGACGTGGCCAAGGTCAGCGATGGCGTGGAGAACCGCTACAACAGCGGTTTCTTCAACGACGAGAGCGCGGTGCTGCTGGTGGTCAACCGCCAGACCAACGCCAACATCATCCAGACCGTCGAGCAGATCAAGGCCGAGCTGCCGGCCTTGCAGTCGCTGCTGCCGGCCAGCGTCAAGCTCAACGTGGCCATGGACCGCTCGCCGGTGATCAAGGCCACCCTGAAGGAGGCCGAGCACACCCTGCTGATCGCCGTGGTGCTGGTGATCCTGGTGGTCTATCTGTTTCTCGGCAACCTGCGCGCCTCGCTGATCCCGAGCCTGGCGGTGCCGGTGTCGCTGGTGGGCACCTTCGCGGTCATGTACCTGTGCGGGTTCTCGCTGAACAACCTGTCGCTGATGGCGCTGATTCTCGCCACCGGCCTGGTGGTGGACGACGCCATCGTGGTGCTGGAGAACATTTCGCGGCATATCGAGAACGGCGAAAACCCCATGCGCGCCGCCTACAAGGGCGCGCAGGAGGTGGGCTTCACCCTGCTGTCGATGAACGTCTCGCTGGTGGCGGTGTTCGTCTCGATCCTGTTCATGGGTGGTATCGTGCGCGGGCTGTTCAAGGAGTTCTCGATCACCCTGGCCGCGGCGATCATCGTCTCGCTGGTGGTGTCGCTGACGCTGACGCCGATGCTCTGCTCGCGCTGGCTCAAGGTCCACGGCCCGCAGCAGCAGACCCGCCTGCAACGCTGGAGCGACCGCATCCACCAGCGCATGGTCGCCGGCTACGACAAGAGCCTGGGCTGGGCGCTGCGCCACAAGCGCCTGACCCTGCTCAGCCTGCTGGCCACCATCGGGCTGAACATCGCCCTGTACGTGGTGGTGCCCAAGACCCTGATGCCGCAGCAGGATACCGGCCAGTTGCAAGGCTTTATCCGTGGCGACGACGGCCTGTCGTTCACCGTGATGCAGCCGAAGATGGAGATCTATCGCCGCGCCCTGCTCAAGGACCCTGCGGTGGAGAGCGTCGCCGGTTTCATCGGCGGCAACAGCGGCACCAACAACGCCTTCGTGCTGGTGCGCCTCAAACCGATCGCCGAGCGCAAGGAGAACGCGCAGAAGGTGATCGACCGCCTGCGCAAGGACCTGCCGAAGATCCCCGGCGGGCGTCTGTACCTGATGGCCGACCAGGACCTGCAACTGGGCGGTGGCGGTCGAGACCAGAGCACCTCGCAGTACCTTTACACCCTGCAGAGCGGCGACCTGGCGGCCCTGCGCGAGTGGTTCCCGAAGGTGGCCGCCGAGCTGCGCAAGCTGCCCGAGCTGACCGCCATCGACGCCCGCGACGGCGCCGGCACCCAGCAGGTGACCCTGGTGGTCGACCGTGACCAGGCCAAGCGCCTGGGCATCGATATGGACATGGTCACTGCGGTGCTGAACAACGCCTACAGCCAGCGGCAGATCTCGACCATCTATGACAGCCTCAACCAGTACCAGGTGGTGCTGGAGATCAACCCGAAATACGCCTGGGACCCGAGCACCCTGGAGCAGGTGCAGGTGATCACTGCCGACGGCGCCCGGGTGCCGCTGTCCACCTTCGCCCGCTACGAGAACAGCCTGGCCAACGACCGCGTCAGCCACGAAGGGCAGTTCGCCTCCGAGGACATCTCGTTCGACGTCGCCGAAGGTTACAGCCCCGACCAGGCCATGGCCGCGCTGGAACGCGCGGTGGCCAAGCTCGGCCTGCCCGAGTCGGTGATCGCCAAGCTCGGCGGCGACGCCGACGCCTTCACCAAGACCACCGAAGGCCAGCCGCTGATGATCCTCGGCGCCCTGGTGCTGGTGTACCTGGTGCTGGGCATCCTCTACGAGAGCTACATCCACCCGCTGACGATCCTCTCCACGCTGCCCTCGGCCGGTGTCGGCGCCTTGCTGGCGCTGTACCTGACCGATGGCGAGTTCAGCCTGATCTCGTTGCTCGGGCTGTTCCTGCTGATCGGCGTGGTGAAGAAGAACGCCATCTTGATGATCGACCTGGCGCTGCAGTTGGAGCGCCACGACGGCCTATCGCCGGAGGAGTCGATCCGCCGCGCCTGCCTGCTGCGCCTGCGGCCGATCCTGATGACCACCCTGGCGGCGATCCTCGGCGCGCTGCCGTTGCTGCTCAGCCGCGCCGAGGGCGCCGAGATGCGCCAGCCGCTGGGCCTGACCATCATCGGCGGCCTGGTGTTCAGCCAGATTCTCACCCTCTACACCACGCCCGTGGTCTACCTGTACCTCGATCGCCTGCGCCACCGGTTCAACCGCTGGCGCGGCGTGCGCACCGACGCTGCCCTGGATACCCCGCTATGAACTTTGCCCACACCCGAATCCACCGTGCCCTCAAGCGGCTGACCCACGGGCGCGGTTCGCGCCTGGTCAGCGCCGGGTTGTGCGTGGCCATGCTCAGCGCCTGTACCCTGAGCCCGGACTACCAGCGCCCGGAAATCAGCACCCCGGCGCAGTTCAAGCAGGCCGAAGGCTGGACCCAGGCCAATCCGTCCGACGCCATCGCCCGCGGGGCGTGGTGGGAGATCTATGGCGACAAGCAGCTTGACGCCCTGGTGGAGGAGCTCAATCGCAGCAACCAGACGGTGGCGCAGTACGAGGCGCAGTACCGCCAGGCCCAGGCGCTGGTGCGCAGCAGCCGTGCCTCGCTGTTCCCTTCGCTGAACCTGACCACCAGCAAGAACCGTTCAGCCCAGGGCACCGGCAGTTCCAGCTCCAGCCTGTCGAACAACAGCAGTGGCATCCGCGACACCTACAACGCGCAGCTCGGGGTGAGCTGGGAGATCGACCTGTGGGGCAAGTTGCGTGAAACCATGAACGCCAACGAATCCAGCGCCGAGGCCAGCCTGGCCGACATGGCGGCCATTCGCCTGAGCCAGCAATCGGAACTGGTGCAGAACTACCTGCAACTGCGGGTGATCGACGCGCAGAAGCGCCTGCTTGAAGCCACGGTCGCAACTTATGAGCGGTCGTTGAAGATGAACGAGAACCAGTACCGTGCCGGGGTTGCCGGGCCGGATGCCGTGGCCCAGGCGCGTACCCAGCTCAAGAGCACCCAGGCCGACCTGATCGACCTGGCCTGGCAGCGGGCGCAGTACGAGAACGCCATCGCCGTGTTGATGGGCAAGGCGCCGGCTGATTTTGCCCTGGCGGCGAGCAACGATATTCCGGTGTTGCCGCAGGTGCCGCTGTCGCTGCCGTCGCAGTTGCTCGAGCGGCGTCCCGACATTGCCTCGGCCGAGCGCAAGGTGATGGCGGCCAACTCGAACATCGGCGTGTCGCGGGCGGCGTATTTCCCGGATTTGTCGCTGAGCATGAACGGGGGGTACTCCAGCAGCAGCTTCAACAACTGGATCGAGTTGCCCAACCGTTACTGGTCGGTCGGGCCGCAACTGGCGCTGACGCTGTTTGACGCCGGCAAGCGCAGTGCCGAGGTCGACCGGACGGTGGCGGTGTACGACCAGACCGTGGCGCAGTATCGGCAGACGGTGCTCGACGGGTTCAAGGAGGTCGAGAACTACCTGGTGCAGCTCAAGGTGTACGGGGACGAGGCGGTGGTGCGGCAGGAAGCGCTGGACGCGGCGCGGGAGTCGTTGCGGTTGACCGAGAATCAGTACAAGGCGGGGTTGATCGGGTATCTGGATGTGGTCAATGTGCAGACGACGGCGCTCAGCAACGAGCGGAGTGTGTTGACGTTGTTGCAGGGGCGGTTGGTGGCGAGTGTGCAGTTGATTGCGGCGCTTGGGGGAGGGTGGGATGTTGGGCGGGATTTGGTAGTGGAGTAGGGTTGGTTTTTTTGGTTTTTTGATTGTTTTGTAAGTTGTAGGCGCATTCATTTGTGATGTCGACGCTTATTCACCTTTCCGCCCTTACGGCGGGTAACTTTTTGAAGGATCAAAAAGTCACCAAAAAATCCTCGCTCCATTCATCCGGCCCCTACGCTTCGCTCCGGGGTTCCCTCACTCCGGCCTTGCTCCCGGGAGGACCGCGCTGCAGGGCCCATCCTGGGCCCCAGCGCTTGACGGGCATCCATGCCCGTCACCTCCCTCCGCAAGTCCTGCGTTCGGCCTCCTGAAGTCGCGAAGTTACGAGCGGCGCCTAGACTGGCGCAGTTGTCGCTAGTTGGAGATTAATTAATCTCTCGATCGTTTCGCGGGGCAAGCCCGCTCCCGCGCAATAGTCGTCGTTATATATAACCCTGTAGGAGCGGGCTTGCCCCGCGAAAAGGTCGGAACAGCCAGTACATAATTAACTGTCAAACAACCAACTTCGAATTTCTTGCTCTTGCTCTTGCTCTTGCTTCTAAGCGCGCGATAGTCCAGGCACCACCAATTGCGACTTCAGGAGGCCGAGCGGAGTTCTTGCGGAGGGAGGTGACGGGCATGGATGCCCGTCAAGCGCTGCGCCCCAGGATGGGGCGTTCAGCGCGGTCCTCCCGGGAGCAAGAACGGAGCGAGGGAACCCCGGAGCGAAGCGCAGGGGCCGGATGAACGGAGCGGAACGGTTTTGCCTACTTTTCCCTAGAGAAAAGTAGGTCGCCGTAAAGGCGAAAAGGTGACTAAATGTCGACATCACCTACGAATGCGTATAAAAAAACCAAAACAATCACCAGAGAACCAGAGAACCAGAGAACCAGAGAACCAGAGAACCAGAGAACCAGAGAACCAGAGAACCAGAACCCTACCCCAAAGCCCTCTCCACAGCCCCCCCCACCAAACGCTCCATCAACCCAACCCCCTCCGCCTCACCCAGCCCCTTCCCCCGCAACATCCCAGGCAACTGGTTCAACAGCGTCGCCAGCACATGCCCGGTAGCCGCCAGGACCTCGGCCCCCAACCGCGCCTGTGGCGCAATCAACCGCAGGAGCCCGGTTTCATAGCGCTCCCGCAGGCCCGCCAGCCGCGCCTGCTGCTCCCCGGTCAGGCAGCAGACATCCCGCTCGGCCAGACGAAACTGCAAAGGCCGCTCCGCATGCAACTGCCAGTGCGCGGCAATCAGGCAAGCCAGCACTGGCCGGCCCTGGGCCCGCGCCCGACGGCCCAGGTCCAGGGTGGCCTGCAACTCCTCGTACAACTCCTCGATCAAGTCATACAACAGGTCCTGCTTGCTGGGGAAATGGTGGTACAGCGAGCCCGCGGTCAAGCCCACGTGCGCCGCCAGCTCACGCATGCTGACCTGGCCGAAGCCTTTTTCGGCGAACAGGGCCATGGCCCGGTCACGCCGCTCCTCGAAGTTGGCGCAGCGCAGCGCCGCGTTGACCGGGGGCATCACGCGGCTCCTCTAGTAGGTGAAGAAGCCGCGGCCGCTCTTGCGCCCGAGGTAACCGGCGGCAACCATCTCCTTGAGCAGTGGGGCGGGGCGGTACTTGCTGTCGTTGAAGCCTTCGTGGAAGGCCTCCATGATCGCCAGCAAGGTGTCCAGGCCCACCAGGTCGGCCAGGGCCAGCGGGCCGATCGGCTGGTTGCAGCCCAGGCGCATGCCGGTGTCGATGTCCTCGGCGCTGGCCAGGCCTTCCTGGAACACGAAGATCGCCTCGTTGATCATCGGCACCAGGATCCGGTTGACCACGAAGCCCGGGCGGTTGCCGGCAGTGATCGGGGTCTTGCCGAGCTTCTCGGTGACCAGCAGCGCCTGGGCGTAGGTCGCATCGCTGGTCTGCAGGCCCCGGATGATCTCGACCAGCGCCATCATCGGCACCGGGTTGAAGAAGTGCACGCCGATGAAACGCTGCGGCTGCTCGATGCTGGCCGCCAGTTGGGTGACCGACAGCGACGAGGTGTTGGTGGCGATCAGGCACTCGGCACCGACATTGGCGGCCACCTGCTGCAGGATGCGCTGCTTGAGGGCGAGGTTCTCGGTGGCCGCCTCGATCACCAGCTGCGCGTCCGCCAACTGGGCGTAGTCGGTGCTGGTGCGGATGCGCGCCTTGGCTGCGCTGGCCTTGTCGGCGTCGATGGTGCCCTTGCCGACCTGGCGCTCCAGGTTCTTGCCCAGGGTCGCCACGCCGCGCTCCAGCGCGGCGTCGGAGACGTCCACCAGCAGGACCTGGTAGCCGGCAAGCGCGCACACCTGGGCGATGCCGTTGCCCATGGTGCCGGCGCCGATCACGGCGATGCGTTCGATGTTCATGTTGCTGACTCCTTTCAGACGCGTTCGAAGACGACGGCGATGCCTTGGCCGCCGCCGATGCACATGGTGGTCCAGGGCGTAGCGGCCCTGGACGCGGTGCAGTTCATGGATGGCCTTGGTGGCGATGATCGCGCCGGTGGCGCCGACCGGGTGGCCGAGGGAAATGCCCGAACCGTTGGGGTTGACCTTCTCCGGGTCGAAGCCCAGGGCGCGGGCAACGGCGCAGGCCTGGGAGGCGAAGGCTTCGTTGGATTCGATCACGTCCAGGTCGGCGACCTTCAGGCCGGCCTTCTCCAGCACCTTCTGCGTGGCCGGGATCGGGCCCAGGCCCATCAGTGCCGGCTCCACGCCGGCGTGGGCGTAGGCGACGATCCGCGCCAGTGGCTTGAGGCCCTGGCGGCGCACGGCGTCACCGGTGGCCAGGACCAGGCCGGCGGCGCCGTCGTTGATGCTGCTGGCGTTGCCGGCGGTGACGGTGCCGTCCTTCTTGAATACCGCCTTCATGGCCGCCAGCTGTTCGGCGCTGGCGTCGCCGCGCACGTTCTCGTCCACGGCGAATTGCACGGGGCCTTTGCGGGTCTTGATCTCGATCGGCACGATCTGGCCGTCGAAGCGGCCCTCGGCAATGGCGCGGGCGGCACGGCGCTGGCTGGTCAGGGCGACCTCGTCCTGCATCTCGCGGCTGATGCCGTGGGCCGCCGCGACGTTCTCGGCGGTGATGCCCATGTGGAAGTGCTCGAACGGGTCCTGGAGGATGCCGACCATGTAGTCGATGCCCTGCAGGTCGCCCATGCGCGCGCCCCAGCGGGCCTGTGGCAGCAGGTAGGGGCCGCGGCTCATGGATTCGG
Source organism: Pseudomonas sp. TE31087 (assembly GCF_057284075.1). Lineage (NCBI taxonomy): Bacteria > Pseudomonadati > Pseudomonadota > Gammaproteobacteria > Pseudomonadales > Pseudomonadaceae > Pseudomonas > Pseudomonas sp. TE31087. The sequence goes on along the minus strand of NZ_JBXVNN010000001.1, from coordinate 1,631,214 downwards.
CGCCGGCGGCCAGGGCGATGTCGCTGTCGCCCAGCAGCAGGCCCTGGGTGGCTGAAACGATGGCCTGCAGACCCGAGCCGCACAGGCGGTTGACGCTGAAGGCCGGGGTTTCCTTGGGGATACCTGCATTCATGGCCGCGACCCGCCCCAGATAGGCGTCGCGTGGCTCGGTGGGGATCACATTGCCCATCACCACATGGCCGATCTGCTCGGCGGCGATGCCCGAACGCTCGATGGCGGCGCGGGTCACCTGGGTGGCGAGGTCGGCCAGCGGCAGGTCCTTGAGCGAACCGCCGAAGCTGCCGATGGCCGAACGTACCGCGCTGACGACAAAGATTTCTGTGCTGCTCATGGGGGCTCCGTTTGCGAAGGCGTGGCGGGGTGGAGGTGGCTCTGCGAGAATGGCGGCCGCACCCTCCCGGGGTGGATCGAGTCTAGGCAAAGGCCTTCAGGTGGCCTATGCCGGATCTGTTCAATCAACCTGGTATTTTTTGCCACTCAGCATAGACAGCGGACTTCTGCCATGCGCGATAGCGATACGGTCGCGGTGTATTTCCTCAACGCCATGCTCCACGCCCTGCGTGAGCGGCCACAGGCACGCGACGCCCATCTGCGGGCGGTGGGCATTGATCCGCAGGTGCTGGCCGAGCCCCTGGCGCGGGTGCCGGCCAAGGCTTTCGCGCAACTGTGGCTCGCGCTGATCGACGAGCTGCACGACGAGTTCTTCCATCTCGACAGCCACGGCATGCCCCTGGGCAGCTTCGCCCTGATCTGCCGCGGGCTGATCCAGGAATCCACCCTGGGCAAGGCACTGCGCCAGTGCCTGGGCAGTTTCGCCCTGTTCCTGCGCGACCTGAACGGCAGTGTCACGGTGCGCGGCGCGCGCACGGTGATCAGCGTGCAGTCGAACATCGCCGATCCGCTGACCCGGGTCTATGCCGAGGAAACCTACCTGGTGCTGGTGATCGGCTTGTTGTGCTGGCTGGCGGGAAGGCGCATCGCCATCGACCGCACCGAACTGGCCCTGGCGCGGCCGGCGCAGGAGGACGACGCGTTGCTGTGGGGGCCGGACTTGCGCCTGGGCAGCGGGCGTACCGAGGTGGAGTTCGACAGCGCCTGGCTGCGCCTGCCGGTGGTGCAGGACCTGGCGGCGCTGAAGGGTTTCCTGCGCAGCGCGCCGCAGGGGCTGGTGATTCGCTTTCGCAACCAGAACGGCCTGGCGGCCGAGGTCTACCGCCACCTGCGCGCCCGCCACTACGGGCAGTGGCCGACCCTCAACGTCATGGCCGAGCGGCAGGGGCTTGGCGCCAGCAGCTTCCGCCGCCGGCTGGAGCGGGAAGGGCGCTCGTACCAGCAGATCAAGGACGAGGTGCGTCGAGCAATGGCTTTCGAGCTGCTGCGCGAAGGGTGCCTGAGCATTGCCGAGATCGCCGAGCATACCGGGTTCCAGGAGCCCAGCGCGTTTCACCGAGCGTTCAAGAAATGGACCGGGCAGAGTCCGGGCAGTTACCGGGCCAAGGGGAAACATGATTCGTGGTGTACTACGTAGTACGCACTATCCCGTTTCGTCGAGCACCTCGAAAGATCAGCACCCAATCAAGAAAACATTTCTTTTTGTTGCCTTGGCGCCGACTCGCATGGTTATCATCCGCCAGCGCGCGGGGCCAGGAGCCCGGCGCCAATGGATCGCCGCTGACCCACAGGTCGCCGGTACCGCAGCCGAAGGGACCACCCAGGCTCAACGCTCGTGGCCCCTCCACGCCCCCCATAAGGATGGTGAGGTTTCAATTGGTCACGCAGTCTGGAATCGTAGATATGACGGGCCGTGCGCCCGTAGTCGCTGCTCTTCCCATCACGTGCGCTGCCGCCCGGCCGCACGGCGTCCCGCCCACCACTCCCGCACGCAACGGTGTAGCGCTCGGCCCCTGATCGCCGACGCATGACCGCCCCGGCCCGATGGCCGGGCCCGACAGGCAGGACGCCCGTCGTCCTGTACGTCCCATAAGAACAATACTCATGGATGGCAGCCTCGATGTTCGACACCACCTCCTCGCGCGGCACGGCCGGCACGCAGCCCGACGTTTTACCCGAGAACTGGCACCACGATGCCCCGTTCGACGCCGACCAGTGTGTCCACGGCCTGTTCGAGGCCCAGGTGCGGCGTGCGCCGCAGGCCATTGCCGTGCGCTTTGGCGAGCAGGCACTGACCTACGCCGAGCTCAACGCACAGGCCAACCGCCTGGCTCACCACCTGCGGACCCTGGGGGTCGGGCCGGATGTGCGGGTTGGCCTGTGCCTGACGCGTTCGCCGGCCATGCTGGTGGCCGTGCTCGCCGTGCTCAAGGCCGGTGGCGCCTACGTGCCGCTGGACCCTGGCTATCCACGGGCGCGCCTGGCGCACATGCTGGCTGACAGTGCCCCGGCGGTGTTGCTCAGCCATGGCCCGGCCCGGGCTGCACTCGATGGCCTGGCAGCGGCCTCGACACTGCTCGATCTCGACGACAGCGCGGCCTGGGCCGAGCTTGCGTCCCATGACCCGGACCCGCAAGCGATCGGGCTGACCCCCAGCCACCTGGCCTATGTGATCTACACCTCCGGTTCCACCGGCACGCCCAAGGGGGTGATGGTCGAGCACCGTGGCCTGGTCGCCCTGGGCGCGGCCTGGGCTCAGTTGTATCCACTGCGGGCGCCGCTCAATCACCTGCAGATGGCTGGTTTCTCCTTCGATGTGTTCAGCGCCGACCTGATCCGCGCCCTGGGCTTCGGCGGCACCCTGGTGCTGTGTCCACGCGACACGCTGATGGACCCGCCCGCGTTGTACCGGCTGCTGCGCGAGGCGCAGGTGGGCTTCGGCGACTTCGTGCCGGCGGTGCTCGACCCGCTGCTGGACTGGGTCGAGGCGAACGGCCACGACCTGGCCTTTCTGCGCACGGTGGTCTGTGGCTCGGATATCTGGACCGCCCACAGCGCCCGCCGGCTGCGCAGGCTGTGCGGCGGGCGAGTGCAGCTGGTGCAGGCGTACGGCGTCACCGAGGCGAGCATCGACAGCACCTGCCACGAACTGCCGGCGCACGAGGTGGCTGATGCTGTGCTGCCTATCGGTCGACCACTGGCGAACTGCCGCGTCTATCTGCTTGATGCGCGAGGGCAGGCGAGCGAGGAGGGTGAGTTGTACCTCGGCGGCGTCGGGGTCGCGCGCGGCTACCTGAACCTGCCGCAACTGACCGCCGAGCGTTTCATCGACAACCCCTTCGTGGCCGGCGAGCGCCTGTACCGCACCGGCGACCTGGCGCGCCTGCGCGGCGATGGCCAGCTCGAATTCCTTGGTCGCGGCGACCAGCAGGCCAAGCTGCGCGGCCTGCGCCTGGAGCTGGGCGAGATCGAGGCGCGCCTGGCGCAGGTGCCCGGCGTGCGGCAAAGCCTGGTGCTGCTGCGCCAGGATACGCCCGGCGAGCCCCGCCTGGTGGCCTACTTCGCCCAGCAGCCGGGCGCCGGGCTGAGCCCGGCGGCCCTGCGCGAGCAGTTGGGCGAACACCTGCCGGACTACATGCTGCCGAGCGCCTACGTGCAACTGCCTGCCTTGCCGCTGACCGCCAACGGCAAGTTCGACCGCGTCGGCCTGCCCGCGCCGGACGCCGCTGCCTTCAAGCAACGTGACTACCAGGCGCCGCAGGGGGCGCTGGAAACCAGCCTGGCGGCGATCTGGGGCGAGGTGCTGGGGGTTGCGCACATCGGCCGCGACGATCACTTCTTCGCCCTGGGCGGCCATTCGCTGCTGGTGATGCGCGTGCTGGCCCGCGTGCGCCAGGACCTGGGGCGCGAAGCCGCACCGGTGGCGCTGTTCGAAAGCCCGCGGCTCGTGGACTTCGCTCAGCGCCTGCAGGCCAGCCGGGACGAGGCGCGGCTGCCGATCGAGGCAGTCGAACGCACGGGTGCGCAAACGTTGTCGTCCGCCCAGCGCCGGTTATGGTTCCTGGCGCAGATGGAGGGTGGCAACGCCGCCTACCACATGCCGCTGAACCTGCGTCTCAAAGGTGCCTTGCAGGTGCAGGCGCTGGCGGACAGCCTGGACAAGCTGGTGGCGCGCCATGAGGCACTGCGCACTACTTTCCTCAGCGTCGAGGGTGAGGGCCGACAATGTGTCGGCGCCGAAGACCAGGGCATGGCCCTGGTACAGGTCGACCTGCAGGGCCTGCCCGATGTCTCGGCACGCCTGGACGCGCTGATCGAAGAGGAGGGCGCAAGACCATTCGACCTGGCCAGGGGGCCGCTGATGCGCGCCTGCCTGGCGCGCCTGGCACCAGACGAGCACGTGCTGCTGCTGACCCAGCACCACATCATCTCCGACGGTTGGTCGGTGGGCGTGCTTACCCGCGACCTGGAAACCCTGTATCGCGCCGCCGTGCAAGGCATCGACGCGACACTGCCGGCGTTGCCGGTGCAGTACGTGGACTACGCTGCCTGGCACCCGCGCTGGCTGGCTGGCGAGCGACTGGAGGGCCAGCGCCGGTACTGGCAGCAGGCGCTGGAAGGCGCGCCGCCGCTGCTGACCCTGGCGACCGACCACCCGCGCCCGACGGTGCAGGATTACCGTGGTGGATTCGTGCCGCTGATGCTGGATCGCGAGCTGACCACGCGCCTGAAGGCGCTGTGCGGCGCCCATGGCTGCACGCTGTTCATGGGCTTGCTGAGCGCCTGGTCGCTGCTGCTGATGCGCCTGTCCGGGCAGGACGACGTGGTGGTCGGCGTGCCCACGGCCAACCGTCCGGACCCAGCGCTGGACGGGCTGATCGGTTTCTTCGTCAACACCCTGGCGCTGCGCATGACCCGCAGCGCTGCGCCGACCCTGGAGCAGTGGCTGCATCAGGCCCGCCAGGTAACCGTCCAGGCCCAGGCGCACCAGGACCTGCCGTTCGAGCAACTGGTGGAGCTGCTCAACCCGCCGCGCAGCCTGGCCTACAGCCCGGTGTTCCAGGTGCTGTTCGCCTGGGAGCAGGACCAGGGCCAGACCCTGGCCTTGCCCGGGCTGGACATCAGCCCCGTGCCGAGCAGCCAGTCGGTGGCGAAATTCGACCTGCAACTGGCCCTGAGCGAACGTGATGGCCAGATCGTCGGTGGGCTGGAGTACGCCAGCGGGTTGTTCGAACGCGCCACCGTGGCGCGTATCGGCGAGTACCTGCGCCGCTTGCTGGAAGGCATGGTCGACAACCCAGGACAGTCCATTGCCACTCTCGAGCTGCTCGATGCCGCACAGCGCGTGCAAGTGTTGGACCGCTTCAACCGTACAGCCCGCGACAACGCCAGTCAGCCGAATTGCATGGCGCGGCTGGCGGCCATCGCCCGCCAGACACCGGATGCCGTGGCGCTGGTGGCCGACGGGCAGTCGCTGAGCTATGCCGAACTGGACCGTGCAGCCAACCGCCTGGCCCAGCACCTGGTCGCCCTGGGCATCGGCCCCGAGCAGCGGGTGGGACTATGCCTGGAGCGCTCGGCGCAGATGGTCGTTGGCCTATTGGCGATCCTCAAGGCCGGCGCCGCCTATGTGCCGTTCGACCCCGCGTACCCGGCCGACCGGCTGGCCTTCATGCTCGCCGACGCAGCGCCCAGCCTGGTGCTGACCCAGGCCTCGCTGCGCCCGGGCCTGCCGCAGGCGGTCGAGCTGCTGTGCCTGGACGCCGACGCCGAGCGCTGGGCCGACTGCCTGGACAGCGAACCGCAGGTGACGGTCCATCCCGAGCACCTCGGCTATGTGCTCTATACCTCCGGCTCGACTGGCCGCCCCAAGGGCGTGGCCCACAGCCGTCGGGCCCTGGACAACCTGATCGCCTGGCAACTGGAGGACGCACCAACGCCTTGTCGCGTACTGCAGTTCGCCTCGCTGAATTTCGACGTGTCGTTCCAGGAGATCTGCAGCACCCTGTGCCAGGGCGGCACCTTGCAGTTGATGAGCGAGGTTGAACGCAAGGACTTGGCCACCCTGCGTCCGACCCTGGTGGCCCAGGGTGTGGGGCGTGCGTTCCTGCCGTTCGCCGTGCTGCAACAACTGGCCGCCGTGACCGAGGCCGACGCGCCGATGCCGCCCGGCGGCTGCGAGATCGTCACCGCCGGCGAGGCGCTGCAGGTCAATGACGCGTTGCGCGCCTTCGTCCGTGGCCTGGGCGGTGCGCGCCTGCGCAACCAGTACGGCCCGACCGAGACCCATGTGGTCAGCCAGTTCAGCCTCGATTGCGTCGATGCCGAACACTGGCCTGAGTTGCCTGCCATCGGCAAGCCGATTGCCAATGCCCGGCTCTACGTGCTGGACGGCGACCTGAATCCATTGCCGGTGGGTGTCCCGGGCGAGCTGTATATTGCAGGCGACTGCCTGGCGCGTGGCTACCTCAACCGCCCACTCCTGAGCGGCGAGCGCTTCCTGCCCGACCCGTTCAACCCGCAGCCCGGCGCACGCATGTATCGCAGCGGCGACCTGGCGCGGCTGCAGGCCGATGGCAATGTGCAGTACCTCGGGCGCGTGGACCAGCAGGTCAAACTGCGCGGTTTCCGTATCGAGCTGGGCGAGATCGACAGCCTGTTGCGCCAGCAGCCGGGCGTGCAGGACACCACCGTGCTGCTGCGCGAAGACATTCCCGGCGATCCGCGTCTGGTCGCCTACGTGGTGGGCAGTGGCGATCCGCAGACCCTGCGCGCCGCCTTGCAACGACAACTGCCCGAGCACATGCTGCCCAGCGCCTGGGTCAGCCTCGCGCAGCTGCCGCTGACCCGCAACGGCAAGCTCGACCGCCAGGCGCTGCCGGCGCCCGAACGTGGCGGCGCGGCGCATTTCGAGCCACCACGCAACGAGACCGAGCGGCGCATGGCCCAGGTGTGGGCCGAGGTGCTCAAGTGCGAGCGGGTCGGCATTCATGACAACTTCTTCGACCTGGGCGGCCACTCGCTGCTGGCCACGCGCCTGGTCTACGCGATCAACCAGCGCCTGGGCGCGCAGCTGTCGCTGAGCAGCCTGTTCCAGGCACCGGTGCTGATGGAGCTGGCCGCGCAGGTCGGGGTGACGCAAGAGACCCATGGCGGACCCCAGGCGCAGGCCCTGCAGGCCGACCCGGCCGGACGCCATGCGCCGTTCCCGCTCACCGACATCCAGCAGGCCTACTGGTTCGGCCGTGAGGCCAGCGTAAGCCTCGGCGGGGTCAGCGCCCATGGTTACGAGGAGTGGCGCATCCCCGATTTCGATGTGCCGCGCTTCGAGGCGGCGCTGAACCGGATGATCCAGCGCCACGACATGCTGCGCGTGGTGTTCCTCGACGATGGCACCCAGCAGGTGCTGGAACAAGTGCCGGTTTACCAGCTGGCCCGCCGCGACCTGCGCGGCAGGAGCGGCGAGGAAGCCCGGAGTGCCCTGATGGCTGTCCGCGAGCGCCAGTCGCACCAGGTGCTCGACGCCAGCCGCTGGCCGCTGTTTGACTTCAGCGTGTCGCTGTTGGATGACGGCATCAGCCACCTGCACATCAGCCTCGACGCCCTGGTGGTCGATGCCGCCAGCACGCAGATCCTGGCCCGTGAGCTGATGGGGTACTACCACGAGCCCGACCTGGAACGGCCCGAGCCGGGCGTGACCTTCCGCGACTATGTGCTGGCCGAGCGCCGTTTGCGCGCCGACTCCTCCTATGAACGCGCCCTGGACTACTGGCGCGGGCGGATCGAGACCCTGGCTCCCGCCCCGGACCTGCCACGGGTGTGCCAGCCGGAAAGCATCGCCAACCCGCACTTCACCCGCCGCGACCGCGACATGCCGGCAACGCAGTGGAGCCGGCTCAAGGCCATGGCCCGGCAGTTCGGCGTCACCCCGCCGGTGATGCTGCTGACCGCGTTCAGCGAAGTGCTGGCGCTGTGGAGCCGCCAGCCGCGCTTCACCCTCAGCCTGCCGCTGTTCAACCGCCTGCCGCTGCACCCGCAGGTGGATGCGATCATCGGCGACTTCACCTCCCTGGTGCTGCTGGAAGTGGCTATCGACGGCAACGCCAGTTTCACCGACAAGGCCCGCGCCGTGCAGGCGCGCCTGTGGCAGGACATCGACCACTCGGTGGTCAGCGGCGTGCGTGTGCTGCGCGAGCTGTCCCAGGCCCGCGGCGTGCAGCAGACGGCGATGCCGATCGTGTTCAACAGCACCCTGTCGGAAGCGGCGCCGGAGCTGGCCGAGTTCAACCTGGGCGACGCTCTTGGCGCAACGCTGGAACACAGCATCACCCAGACCCCGCACGTGTGGCTCGACCACACCCTGCTCGAACTCGAAGGTCGCCTGCTGTTCAACTGGGACAGCATCGATGCGCTGTTCCCCGAGGGCATGATCGGGCAGATGTTCGCCGCCTACAATGCGTTGCTCGACCGCCTGCTCGCCGCTGAAGCCTGGGCCGCCAGCACGCCGCAGTTGCTGCCCCAGGCGCGTCTGCCGCAGGCGCCAGCTGCGCCAAGTGATCTGCCGCTGATGCACGCGCTGTTCGAGCGCCAGGCCCTGGCCACGCCCGAGGCCATCGCGGTACTGGGTGCCCGTGAGCTGAGCTACGGTCAATTGCGCCAGGAGGCCCGACAGCTGGCCGCGCAGTTGCAATCCCGTGGCGTAAAGCCTAACCGACTGGTCGCCGTGGTGATGGAGCGCGGCTGGGAGCAAGTGGTGGCGACGCTGGCGATCCTCTATGCCGGCGGTGCCTACCTGCCCATCGACCCGAGCCTGCCCGGCGCGCGTTTGCGCCATATCCTCGAGCGCGCCGAGGCCAGCCTGGCGCTGACCCAGCCGTGCCTGCTGGAGCGGGTGGCGTGGCCGACGCAGGTCACCGTGCTGCCGGTCAGCGACCAGATAGACAGCCCGGGTGAACCACTGCGCGACGTGCAGGTGCACCCCGATGACCTGGCCTACGTGATCTACACCTCCGGCTCCACCGGCACGCCCAAGGGCGTGGTGATCGACCACCAGGGCGCGGTGAACACCTTGCTCGACATCAACCGCCGCTTCGCCGTGGGCCCGCAGGACCGTTTGCTGGCCATCTCGTCGCTGAGCTTCGACCTGTCGGTGTACGACTTCTTCGGCACCCTGGCGGCGGGCGCGGCGGTGGTCATGCTCGAACCGCAGCTGAGCCTGGATCCCGCGCACTGGACCACGCTGCTCGAACGGCACCGGGTCAGCCTGTGGAACTCGGTGCCGGCGCTGCTGGGCATGCTGGTGGAATACCTGGAGGGCGAGGGCAGGGTGCTGCCGGCGAGCCTGCGCCTGGCCATGCTCTCCGGCGACTGGATCCCGCTGGCACTGCCCGAGCGCGCCCGGGTGTTGCGTCCAGGCTTGCAAATGATGAGCCTGGGCGGGGCCACCGAAGCGTCGATCTGGTCGATCGGCTACCCGATCGAGCAGGTCGATCCGGCCTGGCGCAGCATTCCCTATGGCCAGGCGCTGGATCACCAGCGTTTCCATGTGCTGGACGAGGCGCTGCAAGTGCGCCCGACCTGGGTCACCGGCCACCTGTACATCGGTGGCATCGGCCTGGCCAAGGGCTACTGGCGCGACGAGGCGCTGAGCGCCAGGAGCTTCTTCGACCATCCGCTGACTGGCGAGCGCCTGTACCGCACCGGAGACCTGGGGCGCCTGCTGCCGGATGGCAACATCGAGTTCCTCGGTCGTGACGACAACCAGGTCAAGGTCCAGGGTTATCGGATCGAACTGGGCGAGATCGAGGCGGTGCTCAACCGCCACCCCGGCGTGCACAGCGCGGTGGTGCGCATCCTCGGCGAGGCCCAGGCGCAGAAGCGCCTGGCCGGCTACGTGCTCAAGGCCGACCCGGCGCTGCAGGCCGGCGATTTCGCCAGTTACCTGGCCGACAAGCTGCCGGCGTACATGGTGCCGGCGTCCTTCACCTTCGTGGAGGCCTGGCCACTGTCGGCCAATGGCAAGGTCGACAAGAGTCGCCTGCCCGAACCTGAACAGGTCCAGGCCGGTGGCTTGGCGTTGGAGCTTGAAGGGCCGCAGGAGCAGCGCCTGGTGGCCATCGTCCAGCAGGTGCTGGGCAGGGCGGATATTGCCGCTGACGCCAACCTGTTGAGCCTGGGCGCCACCTCCATCGACATCGTGCGCATCAGCAACGCGCTGTCGAGCGAGCTGCGCTTCCGCCCCCATGTGGCGAACCTGCTGGCGCAGCCGACCTTGCTAAACCTTTTGGCGCTGTACCGCCAGCGCCAGGAGCAGAGCGCGTCACCGAGTACCAGTGTCGACGCCGTGCTGGACGATCCGCAGCAGCGGGCGGCGTTCAAGGCCGAGCAGCGCGCACGGCGGCGCTTTGCCAGCGACACGCCGCAGGTGGCCCTGGCGCTGCCGGCCGACCCTGCTTTCGCCCGGCGCTACCGCGACTATCGCTCGGTGCGTCAGTACCAGGAACAGCCCATTGCCGAGCAGGCGTTCGCCGAACTGCTGGCGGTGCTGGCGCAGGGGCAGCTGGACGGCGAGGCGAAGTACCTGTTCCCGTCGGCGGGCGGCGCGTACCCGATCCAGACCTACCTCTACATCAAGTCCGGTCGGGTGCTGGGCGTGCCGGGCGGCGCCTACTACCACGATCCGCTCGGGCACCGCCTGGTGGCCATGGGCGCCGGCGAGCTCGACCCGGACATCTACGACTTCTTCGTCAACCGCCCGGTCTACGAGGGCGCGGCGTTCGCGCTGTTCTTCGTCGCCGACCTGGCGGCGATCCGTCCGCTGTACGGCGAGGGCAGCCATGACTTCTGCCTGATCGAGACCGGCGCCATGGCGCAATTGCTGACCATGGCCGCCGCCGACCTGGGGCTGGGCCTGTGCGGCGTCGGCTCGGTGGAGACGCGGCAGCTGGCGACGCTGTTCGACCTGGGCAGCAGCCATTCACTGATCTACTCGATGGTCGGCGGCGTACGTGCGCCTCACACGCCACAACGCACAGCACCGGAAGCACTCGCCATCACGGCGCAGGACGACAACGACATGGAGGAATTCGAAGTATGAACGCCTATCAACTGCTGGCGTTTTTCGACCGCCATGGCGTGGCCCTCGAGGTGGATGGCGACAAGCTGCGCTGCAAGGCGCCCAAGGGGTTTCTCGACGAGGCCCTGATGCAGGCGCTGAAGACCCACAAGCAAGCGCTGATCGCCTTGCTGGCCCGGCCTGACGACAACGCGCCGATCCCGTGTCGGCCGGACGGTCAGGCCCGTTTCCCGTTGTCGTTCTCGCAACGACAACTGTGGTTCCTCGACCAACTGGAACCGGGCAACCCGTTCTACAACGTGCCCTCGGCGGTGCGACTCAAGGGACGACTGGATGTGGCCGCGCTGGAACGGGCCCTGAATGCGCTGATCGAGCGCCACGCCATGCTGCGAACCACCTTCGCCAGCGTCGATGGCGAACCGCAGCAGGTGGTGCACGCCAGCAGGCCGCTGAGCCTGGCCGTGCTCGACCTGTGCGAGTTGCCCGAGCCCGAGCGTCAGGCCTGCCTGACTGAGGCGGTCGAGGCCGAGGCCCGCGCCCCGTTCGACCTGGCAAGTGGCCCGCTGCTGCGGGCACGGCTGGTGCGGCTGGCCGACGAGGATCATGTGTGGCTGTACAGCGTGCACCATATCGTCGCCGATGGCTGGTCGATGGGGGTGATCCAGCACGAGATCGCCAGCCTTTACAGCGACTTCCTGCGCGGCCAGCCGCCGAGCCTGGCTCCGCTGCCGGTGCAGTACGCCGACTACGCCTGCTGGCAGCGGCAACGCCTGGACGGCGAGGCGCTGCAGGGCCAGCTCGACTACTGGCGCCGCGCCCTGGGCGACGCGCCAGTGCTGCTGGACCTGCCCAGCGATCGCCCGCGTCCGCGGGTACAGCGTTTTGTCGGTGCCACTTTCAGCTCGACGGTGGACGGCGACACCCTGGCCGAGCTCGAGGCGCTGGCCCGGCATACCCAGGGCACCTTGTTCAATGTGTTGCTCGCCGCCCTGGACGTGCTGCTGTGGCGCTACAGCGGCCAGCACGACCTGTGCGTGGGCACGCCGTTCGCCAACCGGGGCAGGGCGGAGTTGGAGCCGCTGATCGGACACTTCGTCAACACCCTGGTGATCCGCCAGCGGCTCGATCCGCAACAGACCTTCGCCGAGCTGCTGCGCGAGGTGCGGGCGAACATGCTGGAGGTCCATGGGCACCACGATGCGCCCTTTGACCGGGTGGTCGAGGCGCTCAACCCGCCCCGCGACCCGGGCCATTCGCCGCTGTTCCAGGTGATGATGGTGTTGCAGAACACACCCGGTTCCACGCTGGCCATGCCCGGCCTGGAACTGTCGCCTCATGTCACCGGCAGCGCCACGGCCAAGTTCGACCTGGCCTTCGAGTGGGTGGTGCGCGACGGCGCGTTGCACCTGCTGGTCGAGTACAACACCGACCTGTTCGACCGCACCACCATCGAGCGCCTCAGCCACCATTACCGCGAGTTGCTCGCCCAGGTGGCCGCCGAACCCAAGCAGCCGCTGCACGCGCTGTCGCTGATGGATGCCGACGAGCGTGAAACGGTGCTGCATACCTGGAACCAGGCGCCCGCCCCGGAGGGACCGATCGACTGCGTGCATCACCTGGTCGAGACGCAGGCGGCGCGGCAACCGCAAGCCTGCGCGGTGGTTTTCGAGGGCCAAACCCTCAGCTATGCCGAGCTCAATGCCCAGGCCAACCGCCTGGCCCGCCACCTGCGCACCCTGGGCGTTGGGCCGGATGTCCGCGTGGCCGTGTGCATGGAGCGCTCGCTGGAACTGCCGGTGGCGCTGCTGGCGGTGCTCAAGGCCGGTGGCGCCTATGTGCCGCTGGATCCGGACTATCCGGTCGGGCGCCTGGGCCACATGCTTGGCGACAGCACCCCCGTGGCGCTGCTGACCCTGGGTTCGGCCCGGGCGACCCTGCACCAGGCCATGCAGGCCTGTGGCTGGGAGGCGCCGCTGATCGACCTGCAGGCCGACGCGCCCGGCTGGGCTGAACTGCCCGGCGACAACCTGGCGCCCCACGAGGTGGGCGTGACGCCCGAGCACCTGGCCTATGTGATCTACACCTCAGGTACTACCGGCCTGCCCAAGGGCGTGATGGTCGCGCACCGTGGGCTGGCCAACCTGCTGGTCTGGTGCCTGGGCGTCTGCGGTGAGGCCGGGACGATGCTGCACAAGATCCCGTTCGGCTTCGACGCCTCGGCCTGGGAGACCTTCTGGCCGCTGGCCAGCGGTGGGCGGCTGGTGATCGCCCGGCCCGGCGGGCATTTCGAGCCGGGTTACCTGGCGCGACTGGTACGCGAGCAACAGGTCACGGCGATGGTCTTCGTGCCGGCGATGCTGCAGCTGTTCCTGGAGGTGGAGGAGGCCAGCCAGTGCCACAGCCTGACCGACGTGTTCTGCGGCGGCGGCGAGCTGACGCCGGCCCTGGCGCGGCTGCTGCGCGCTCGACTGCCGCAGGCGCGGCTGCACAATGTCTATGGCCCCACCGAGACTACGGTGATCAACAGCATCTGGACCCTGGCGCCGGGCGATGAAATCCCGGCGTTGCGCCTGCCGATCGGCAGGCCCATCGCCAACAACCGCTTCCATGTGCTCGACGCCTTCGATGCACCGGTGCCGCCCGGTGTCACCGGCCACCTGCATATCGGCGGCGTGGGCGTGGCCCGCGGCTACCTGGGGCTGCCGGCGCTGACCGCCGAGCGCTTTATCGACAGCCCGTTCGTGGCGGGCGAGCGCCTGTACCGCAGCGGCGACTTGGCGCGCTATCGCGCCGACGGCCAATTGGAATTCCTCGGCCGTGACGACTTCCAGGTCAAGCTGCGTGGCGTGCGCCTGGAACTGGGCGAGATCGAGGCGCGACTGCAGGCCTTCCCCGGCATCGCCTCCTGCGTGGTGCTGATGCTGGGCGAGGAGGCCCAGCACCAACGGCTCGTAGCCTGTTGCGTGACGAGCGCCACGCTGGACGAGCAGGCGGTACGTGCGCACCTGGCCGAGACCCTGCCCAGTGCCGTGCTGCCTAGTGCCTATCTGTGGCTCGACGGCATGCCGCTCACCGCCAACGGCAAGGTCGACCGTCAGGCCCTGGCCGAGCGCGCGGACAATGACCTGGCGGCGCGCCAGGTCAACCTGAGCAGCCCCCGCGACCCTATCGAGCTGGCCCTCTACCAGATCTGGAAAAGCCTGCTGCTGGCACCGCAGATCGGCATCCGCGACAACTTCTTCGCCGTCGGCGGCACCTCCATCGCGGCAATCAAGATGGCTTACCAGATCGGCCAGGCGTTCAATGTCGAGGTACCGGCCCGGGTGGTGCTCGGCCATCCGACCATCGAAGCCCTGGGCGGCTGGCTGCGGGCCGGGTCCAGTATCCAGGTGGACAATGGCAACCTGATCACCTTCCGCAGTGGAGACGGGCAGCGCAACGTGGTGTGCATCCACCCGGCCGGCGGTACCGCGTTCTGCTACCTGTCCCTGGCCAAGGTGCTGCCCGAGTCGGTCGGCGTGTACGGCGTGCAGTCGCCGGGGCTCAACCCAGGGGAGGCCACCGAGCCCACGGTCGAGGCGATGGCCGAGGCCTACCTGCGCCAGATCGAGCCCTTGCTGGAGCGGCCGCTGGTGCTCACCGGGCTGTCGTTCGGCGGCCTGGTGGCCTACGAGATGGCCCGGCGCCTGCGCGCGGCCGGGCGGGCGTCGGTCAGCGTGGTGCTGCTCGATACCCAGGGCTCGGACGATCCGGCCTTCCGCGGGCAGATCGGCACCGTCGACATGGCCGAGTTCCGCGACAAGCTGGTGCGCTTCAACGGCATGTACCCCGGTATCGAGGACGCCCAGGTCGAGCGCTATTTCCACCTGTACAACCACAATCGCCTGGCCATGGCCGCCTACACCTGTCCGCCGCAGGCTGGGCGGGTGGTGCTGGTGCAGGCCCGCGAAGACCTGCCGCGTGGCCAGCTGCGCGCCTTGCGCGGGTTCTGGCGGCGTCGCGCCGCCGACGGCTACCTGGCGACCCTGGTGCAGGGCGGTCATTGGGACATGCTCGAAAGCGCCGAGATTCATCGGGTCTCACGGACGATCCAGCGTGAACTGCAACGTTTCGATGCCCAGGAGGGGAAATGATGAGCGTGCTCCAGGAAACCGTGCTCGCGCGTTTTGCCGCCCAGGTGCAACGAGATCCGCAGGCCCTGGCGGTGATCGATCAGCAGCTGCACATGACTTACGCCGAGCTGGCCAGCGCCAGTGAGCGTATCGCCCGGGGGCTGCAGGCGCGGGGCGTATTGCCGGGCCAGGCCCTGGCGCTGTACCTGCCGCGCGGCTGGCAATGGCTGGCGGCACTGCTTGGCGCGCTCAAGGCCGGGGCCGTGGTGATGCCGCTGGACCGTGCCAGCCCTGCCGAGCGTTGCGGGCTGATGCTGGACGATGCCGCCTGCGTGGGCGTGCTCAGCCTCGCCGATGTGCCCCAGGGGCTGCCGGGGCCGTGGGAGGCCAGTGTCGAGGCGTTGCTGGACCACCCGGACCAACCGGCCCAGCCGTTGCCGGAAACCTTTGCCGAGGTCATGTGCCTGTTCTACACCTCCGGCACCACCGGGGTGCCCAAGGGCGTGGAGGTCGGCGAGCGCGGGCTGCTGCGCCTGGCGCAGGCGGGCAGCTATATCGACATCCGCCCCGGCCAGCGCTTCGCCTGCCTGTCCAACCCGGCGTTCGATGCCTGCAGCTTCGAGTTGTGGGCACCCTTGCTCAATGGTGGCTGCGTGGTGATGGTCGCCGACGAGGACGTGCTCGACGCCCGCCGGCTGGCCCGGCTGCTGCAGGTACAGCAAGTCGACACCCTGTTCATCACGGTGTCGCTGTTCAACTCTCTGAACGCGCAGTACCCGGCGTGCTTTGCCAGCTTGCGCCAGGTGCTGACCGGTGGCGAGCAGGTCAGCCCGGTGGCGGTGCGTGCCTGGTACCAGGCCAACCCGGACAGCGCCTGCCGCTTGTTCAACGTCTACGGCCCCACCGAGTGCACCACCTTCGCCCTGTGCCACCCCATCCCGCGTGACTTCAGCGGCGACAGCGTGCCCATCGGCCTGCCGCTGCCGGACACCGGCATGCAGGTGCTCGACCCTCGCCAGCAGCCGGTGGCGCCGGGAGAAGTCGGCGAGCTGTACCTCAGCGGCAGCGGCGTGGCCCGTGGCTACCGCAACCGCCCCGAGGAGACCGCGCGCGCGTTCGTGCGCCTGCCGGCGCTGGATGGCGGGCGGCAGGTGCACTACCGCACCGGCGACCTGGTGCGGGTCAACGCCCAGGGGCAGGTCGAATGCCTGGGGCGGGTCGACCGGCAGATCAAGGTTCGCGGTTTTCGCATCGAGCCGGGCGAGGTGGAGCAGCGCCTTCTCGAACACCCCCAGGTGGCCCAGGCCTACGTCTGCAGCCGCCGACAGGCCGCCGAGGACCATCAACTGCTGGCGTTCTTGGTGCCGTGTGGGGAACTGGACTATCGCGTGTTCGACGCCTACCTGCGTGCCCACCTGGCGCCCTGGATGCGCCCGCACCAGTTGTTCCGGGTGCCAGGCCTGCCACTGACGGCCAATGGCAAGATCGACCAGGAGCGCCTGCTTGCCCAGGCCGACACTCCCTGGCGACCGCCTGTCGAGGCAGGCGAGCACTCGCCGGCCCTGGACTGGCTGTTGCAGCAGGCGCGCACGCTGCTCGGGCAACCCGCCCTGGGGGGCCAGGACGACTGGCTCGGCAGCGGCGGTGATTCGCTCAGGGCCATGCGCCTGCGGTCGGTGATCCGTGACCGCTGGCAGCAGGAAATCAGCATGGCGACGTTGCTCGGCGAGCCGTTCGAGGCCTTGGCCGAGCGTCTGCAAAGCGGGCAGGGCATGGCGTCGCCCTATCCCCCGGCGCCGGCCGCGCAAGGCGCCCGTCTCGGTCCGGCCAGCGCCGAGCAGCGCCGGCTGTGGCTGGAGCAGCAGCGCGTGCCCGACTCGACCGCGTACAACGTACCTATGGTGCTGCACCTGGCCGCAGGCGCCGATCCGCAGGCCCTGGCCGAGGCGGTGAGGCGACTGGTGGCCAAGCACCCCGCGTTGCGCACGGCTTTCATGGCGGGCGCTGACGGTCCGGAGCAGGTCGTCGCCGAGCAGGCGGCGGTGTGCCGGGTGCTGGCAGCGGGCGCGCTGGACGGCAGCACCTGGCCAGCTTTTGCCAGCCTGGTGTTCGACACCCCGTTCGAGCTGGCAAGCCCCACGCTGCTGCGCGCCTGGGTGGCGCCACACGCCGACGGCAGCTGCCGCCTGCTGCTGAACCTGCACCATATCGTCACCGACGGCTGGTCGATGAACCTGCTGTTCGACGACCTGGCCAGCCTGTACCAGGATGCCCTGCAGGGGCAGGACAGCACAGCAGCCACGCCGGCACTGGACACCCTGGACTTCGCCTCGTGGCAGCGGCAGTGGAGCGTCAGCCCGCACTACCGGGAGCAGCGCCGCGCCTTGGCCACGCTGCACGCCCGTCACGGCGAGGCGACCCCGCCGCGGCCAGCCAGGTACCCCGGGGAAACAGGAGGGCGGCTGTATCGCCAGCCCCTGGGCGAACGGCGCAGCGCCGCGCTCGAACGCTTTTGCACCGAGCAGCGCCTGACCCGCTTCGACGTGCTGTTCAGCGTCTTTGCCTGGAGCCTGCACGCCCTGGTCGGTTGCGAGCGCCCACGGATCGCCAGCCCGGTGGCCAACCGCCCGCTGGCCGAGTTCGAGACCAGCGTGGGCATGTTCGCCAACACGGTGCTGATCCCGACCGATCTGCAAGGCACGCAAGCGCTGGGCGAGCAGCTGCGCCGACAGACCGCCACCGTGCGTGACGTGCTGGCCTTGCAGGACGTGGCCCTGGCTGATCTGGTCGAGGACCTGCGGCTGTCCTCCGACCAGGCCCTGTTCGACTACCTGTTCGTACTGGAGAACACCGACTACGACAAGCTCGCCGCCGCACCTCTGCGGGCCAGCCTGGAGCCGTACCCGACACCCCAGGCCAAGTGTCCGCTGACCTTGCTGGTGGTGGGCGGCGAAGGGCCGCTGGAGTGCTGGTGGGAATACCAGTGCAGCCATTTCGACGCCCATGAGGTGGCCGAGCTGGACCAACTGCTGCAGCGGGGGCTGGATTTGCTGCTCGACGACCTTCGGGCGACCCTCGACAGCCTGGTAATGCCTTATCGGCAAAGCCTGCCGCCGGCCAGCGAAGGCCTGGCCGCCACGCTGCCGTTCGCCACGCTGGCCGACTGGTTCGAGCATCAGGCGCAGCAGACTCCCGAGGCCACCGCGCTGGTCGCCGGGCAGCTGCAGTTGAGCTACGCGCAACTGAATGCGCTGGCCGACACCCTGGCGGCGACCTTGTCCAGCCAGCACGCACGCGACGAGTCGGCGACCATGGTGCTGTTCCTGGCGCCGTCGGTGGAGCATGTGGTGGCCTTGCTGGCCCTGGCCAAGCTCAATATCACCGCCGTGCCGCTGGACCCGAACTACCCCGTTGCGGTGCAGCGCCAGGTGCTGACCCAGGCGCGCCCGGACTGCGTGCTGTTCAGCAGCGCCACGGAAACCGTCCTGGCCGCGCTGGACGTCGAGCTCCTCAGCCGTCACCGGGTGGACCTCGACGCGCCGGCACGGTCCCTGGAACGCCTGCGCCACAACGGCGAGCGACCGCTGTACACCTTGTTCACCTCGGGCTCGACCGGCACGCCGAAGGGAGTGCAGGTGGCCGACCGTACCCTGTGCAACCTGTTGTACTGGCAGCGCCACGCCGGCCAGTTGCCGGCCCGTTCGGTGACCTTGCAGTTTTCCATGCTGTCGTTCGACGTGGCGTTCCAGGAGCTGTTCGGCACCCTGTGCGGCGGCGGTTGCTACCACCTGATCGAGCCCCACTGGCGCCAGGACTCCCAGACGCTACTGGCGTACCTGCAGCAGGCGCGTATCGAGCGGCTGTTCCTGCCCTGCGTGGCCTTGCAGCACCTGGCGCAGACCGCCGTCGCCCAGGGCATCTACCCAGCGGCCCTGCGCGAGGTGGTGACGGCCGGCGAGCAGTTGCTGTGCAGCGAAGCGTTGCGCAGTTGGTTCGGCGGCATGCCGAAGGCCCGCCTGTTCAACCACTATGGCCCCACCGAAACCCATGTGGTCAGCGCCTACCGCTTGCCAGCGCAGGTGAGCGACTGGCCGCTGCGCGCGCCAATCGGGCAGGCGGTCGACAATGCCCGGCTGCTGCTGGTGGACGCCCATGACCGTCCCGTACCCCCTGGCAACCAGGGCTACCTGCTGGTGGCAGGGGCGATGGTCGCCCGCTGCTACCTGGCAGATGCGGCGCTCAACGCCGAGCGTTTCGTCGAACTGCCCCAGGCCGACGGCAATCGCTGCCTGTATTACCGCACCGGCGACCTGGCCTGGGTCGATGCCCAGGGCTGCCTGCACTACGTGGGTCGCGACGATCAGCAGGTCAAGCTCAGTGGCCATCGCCTGGAACTGGGGCAGGTCGAATCGGCACTGATGGCGGTGGCCGGGGTGGCGACCGCGGTGGTGACGGTGCAGGGCGAGCCCGCGCGCCTCACCGCCTATCTGCAACTGACCGGCATACCGCCCTCGGCACAGGATCTCGATCGCCAGGTGGCGCGGCACTTGCCGGCCCATGTGCGCATCGACCAGTACCGGCGCCTCGACAGCTGGCCGCGCACGCCCAGCGGCAAGGTCGACCGCAAGGCGCTGGCCGGGCAGGGCGAGGCCCTGGAGCGGCGGCGCGTGCAGGCGGCCACCTTGACCCCGCTGGAAAGCCAGCTGGCCGCGCTGTTCCGCGAGGTAATCGGCCACGACATCGAGCCGACGCAGACCTTCTTCGAGGCGGGCGCCACCAGCCTGGGCCTGATGCGCCTGCAGGCGCGCTACGCCCAGGCCTTGCCCGGCGCGCCCAGCATGGCCGAGCTGTTCGAGCACGTGACCATCCGTCGCCTGGCCGCGCACCTGGCCCGTGCCGAGGCCGCACCGCAACGCCGTGAGCGCGCATCCAACCCAGGCGAACAGCCGATGGCGATCATCGGCATGGCGGTCAACGTGGCCGGTGCCCGCGACCTGGGCGAGTTCTGGACGATGGTCCAGGGCAACGCGCTGGGCATCGAGCACTTCCAGGCCGGCGAAGGCCTGGTCGGCGCACGCAGCCAACTGCAGGGCATGCTCGATTTCGACCCCGAGTACTTCGGCATCAGCCGCCAGGAAGCGCGGCTGATGGATCCGCAGCAACGCCATCTGCTGATGGCCTGCGTACAAGCCCTGCAGCATGCCGCCATCGTGCCGGCGGCGGGCGGCCCGCGCATCGGCCTGGTGGCCAGTTGTGGCGAGACCACCTACTTCCAGCAGCTGCTGCGCGAAAACGGCGAGGGCGAGCTGCCGGATGGCTTCCAGCTGGCCCTGCATCACGACAAGGACTTCCTCGCCACCAAGGCCGCCTACCACCTGGACCTCACCGGGCCGGCGCTGAGCGTGCAGGCCGCCTGCGGCAGTTCGCTGATCGGCGTGCACCTGGCCTGCAACCTGCTGCGCCAGGGCGACAGCGACGTGATGCTGGCGGCCGGCGTGCTGATCGACCCGACCCTCAGCGACGGCTACCGCCACCGTTCGCAGCACATCTTCTCCCGCGACGGGCTGTGCCGGCCGTTCAGCGAGGATGCCAGCGGTACCCTCGGCGCCAGTGGCTACGGGGTGGTGGTGCTCAAGCCCCTGGCCCGCGCCCGTGCCGACGGCGACCGCATCTATGCGCTGGTGGAGGGCTCGGCACTGAACAACGATGGCCGCGGCAAGATGAGCTACACCGCGCCGTCGGTGGCCGGGCAGGGCGCGGTGATTGCCCAGGCCCTGGAAAGGGCCGGGGTCGCAGGTGCCGACATCGGCTATGTCGAGGCCCACGGCACCGGCACCTTGCTCGGCGATCCGGTCGAGGTCGCCGCGTTGGCCCAGGCCTTCGGCGAGGCGCCGTCGGGCAGTTGCGCCCTGGCCTCGGTGAAGAGCCAGATCGGCCACCTGGGCGCGGCGGCCGGTGTGGTCGGGCTGATCCGCGCCACCCTGGCGGTGTACCACGGGGTGATCCCGCCGAACCTGGGCTTTTCCCGGATCAATCCGCAGATCGACCTGGCGCGTTCGCCGTTCCATATCCCGACCACGGCACGTCCCTGGCCGGCGGGGCGGCGACGCATGGCCGGGGTCAGCAGCTTCGGCATCGGCGGTACCAATGCCCATGTGATCGTCGGTGCCGTGCAGGCGGAGCCACAGGACCCTGAAGATGCAACACCGTTGTTGCTGCTGTCCGCCCATAGCCGTGAGGCACTGGAACGCGACATCGCCGCCACCGACACCTGGTTGCGCGCTAACCCCGGGCAGGCACATGCGGTGCTGCGCCACCTGCAGGCCGGTCGCCGGCAGGGGCGTTGGCGCTTTGCGGCGCCGTACCGGGCGGGCGACGCCTTGCCGTTGTCGGCCATCCGCGAGGTCACGCCAACGCAGGTGCGGCTCAAGGCCTGCGAATACGCACCTGATGACCTGCTGACGGCATGGTACGAGGGCGCGCATATCGAATGGCCGGGCTGCTCGGCGCCGCCGCCCTGGAACCTGCCGCCTGCGTCGTTCGATCTGCAGTCCTTCCGTTTCCAAGGTCATGGGGCAGGGCAGCGCCAACCACTGGCCGACTGGTTCCATCAACGGCAATGGCAGCGGGTGCGACGGCTGGGTACATCCATGGCGCAGGGTGCACGGCAGACGCTGGTGGTGTGCGTCCGCGAGGCTGTCGACGACGCATTGCTCGCAACCCTGGGCCGTGCCTACGGGCGAGTCGTGCAGGTACAGGCAGGCCAGGGCTACCGCAAGCTCGCCACGGATCGCTTCGAGCTTGATGTGCTCGACACCCAGGCGCTGGGACGGTTGCTCGAGGCGCTGCCGGGTGAACTGGATTGGCTGCACGCCTTGCCCTTGTCGGTGACCGGCGCAGTCGACGAACAAAGCCTGGCGGCGGCCCAGTGGGCCTGCCTCGACACGCCGAGCAGCCTGTTGCAGGCCTGGGGCCAGGCACCGCGAGACGCCGACCTGCGCCTGTGGCTGCTGTCCTGGCAAGCGTGCCCGGTGCAGGGCGCGGTGGCGCGTCCGGAGCTGGCGGCCCTGGCCGGGGTGACCGAAGTGGCGCCCCAGGAATACCCGCTGCGCTGCCACTGGCTGGACTGCCCGAGCCCATCACTGGGCGAGCATGCCAACGCCCTGGCCACGTTGCTGGCCGAGCCCGAGGCATTGCCCCGGCGCATGGCGCTGCGCGAAGGCTACCTGTGGCAGTCGCGCCTGGTGCCAAGCCCGCTGCCGTCGCCCACGGCGCCAGGCCTGGCCGAGCGCGGCACGTACCTGATCCTGGGGGCTGGCGGCATCGGCCGCACCCTGTGCCAGCACCTGCTGCGCGCAGCGGACCGGCGCGTGGTGCTGCTGTCGCGTTCGCCGGTAGCGGACCTGGACCACGAGCGGGTCGATTGGGTGCAGGCCGATCTTGCCGACCTGCAGCGCTGGCCCCAGGTCCTCAAGGCGCTGGCCCGACGCTACGGGCGTTTCGACGGGGTGATCCATGCCGCCGGCATCGGCGCCGGCAGCCTGATTCGCCAGCGCGATGCCCGGCAGATGGCGATCGCCATGGCCGCCAAGACCCACGGCTTGCTTGCCGTGGAGGCGCTGATCGCACGGATGGCCCCGGATTTCGTGCTGTACTGCTCGTCCATGTCGGCGCTGTTCGGCGGTGCCGGTCACCTCGACTACGCCGCCGCCAACGCCGTGCTCGACGGCTTCAGCCACTACCGCGCAGCGGGCGACGAAGGCTGCCTGCGGCTGGGCATCAACTGGGACATCTGGTGTGATACCGGCATGGCCACGCGCGGCAACAGCAACGATGCGGCGCACCAGCAGCACCTGAAGGTCGGCCTGTCGGCGCAGGAGGGCTGCGAGGTGTTCGAGCGCGCCATGGCGGCGCAATTGCCCCAGGTGCTGGTCTCGACCACGGCTCTGCACAGCGCCCGGCGTTTCTATCCGCGCCGTCATGGTGCCGTGGCCACACCGGTCGACGTGCAGCCGAGCCAGGACGATCTGCCGACACGCCTGCGCGAATGCCTGTGCCAGTGGCTGGGCGTGGACTCGCTGGAGGACGATGCCTCCTTGTATGACCTCGGCGCCGATTCCCTGACCCTGCTGGACCTGATCGACGAACTGCAGCGCGCCACCGGCGTGGTCGTGCAGCTGTCGCAGTTCAGCCCCCATGTCAGCCTGCGCGAGGTGCTGGCCCTGGTTGACGCCGACCCAGGCCAGGCCGCATGTGGCAGCGACCCGTGGCGCGAGGCGCTGCGCATCGATCCGTGGCAGCAGGGCGATGGTCGTCAATGCCTTTACCTGATCCACCCGGTCGGTGGCGATGTCCAGGCCTACCGCGAGCTGGCCGCTACGCTGCACCCGGACCTCGGCGTGCGGGTGATCGCCGACCCGGTGCTGCGCCAGCCTGAACTGGCCAACCTTTCACTGGCGGCGCGGGCGCAGCTGTACCTGGAGGCGATACAGACCGACCTGCCCGATGGCGCAAGCTGGGGGCTGCTCGGTTGGTCCTTCGGCGCCTGGGTGGCCCAGGCCATGTACGCGTTGGCCTGTGAAGCCGGGCACGAGCCACCGACGCTGTACCTGGTCGATCCACCTGCGCCGGACGCCGGGACAGAGTTGCGGCAGATCGACGAAGGGCAGATCCAGCAGGTGTTCGAACAGGAGTTCGCCCTGCGCAACGGCGAGTCGGACGGCGCGCGCTATCTGGAGCGCCTGGTGACCTGCTGTCGCAACAACCTGGCAAGCATGCTGGGGCATGCGCCGGCAACGCAGGCCGGCCCGACCGGGCGCCTGTTCATCGCCACGCACCCCAACCCCTATGGCATCGGCAGTGGCTGGCAGACCCAGGACTTGCGCCAGGCCTGGCAGGCCTTGCTGCCGGACCTGGACAGCTGGACGACGTTGGATACCGACCACTATGGCATCGTCACCGGCCCCTGGGCCCGGCAGATTGCCGAGGCAATCAATGCCGACCTGCTCAGGCAGGAGGAGCGTGTCCATGGTGCCTGAACACGCCACGCCACCGGCGTGGCTGAGCCCGCTGCTGCGGGTATTGGGGGCCGGGCCCTTGGTGCAGCCGATGGACCGTGAGGCGTATTGGCGACTGCTGCACCTGTGGCAAGCCGAGGTGGTGCTGCCGCTGCTCGCCGAGGCGCTCGCCGAACACGCTCCGGCCGTGGTCACGCTGCAACGTCTGCACCAACGTGCCAGCCTGGGCCTGCGCGGGCGGACCGGTGAGTGGCGCGCTGCGCTCAGGCCGGTGCTGTTGCCAACGTTTCGCCGGGCCTACGACTTCGAGAGCGCCCATGCCCAGGCCTATGACAGCGCCCTGGCCTACGGTCAGGCACCGTCCAACCAGGCAATGATCGCCGGGCAGTTCGGCGACGCTGAGGCATTCGCCCGACACTATGCACAGCTGAGTACCGAGGCCAATGCCCAGGCATTTGCCACGGCCAACGCGGCGGCCAGCAGTGAGGTCGCTGCCCGCGCCTATGCCCACGCTGACGAACAGGCGTGCGCCAGTGTTGTCGGCGCCTTGGCGCGGGTCTGCGGTTGGGCCTGCGCGACCTCGATCGAGCAACGCATGGCGCGAGTGACGCAACTGGCGGAGGGGCTCCAGCGCCTGGCGAGCCAACTCAATCAACACACATCAGGGAGGGAAGCATGGATCAACAGGGATTGAGCGCCATTGAGCGGATTGCCGGCGCCCAACGCGCGCCGTACCGCAGTATCAGCGTGGAACGGCTGACACCGATCATCGGCGCCGAGATCGGCGGGGTCGACCTGTCGCGCAGCTTGCCGCCCGAGCAGTTGGCGGAGATCCGCCGGGCGTTCCTGGAAAACCACGTGCTGGTGTTCCGCGACCAGCAACTGAGCGTCGAACAGCACAAGGCCTTCGGTCGCCTGTTTGGCCAGCTGCGCGCCTTGCCGCTGGAGGACATCGACGGCGACGACCCGGAACTGGTGGTGATCCGCGCCAACGCCCAGTCGCGTTTCGTTGCCGGCGAAACCTGGCACACCGACGGCACCGCCGACCCGGAGCCGTCCATGGGCTCGATGCTGTATGTGAAGGAAACGCCGGCCATCGGCACGGGGCGGCGACACCCTGTTCGCCAACATGCACCTGGCGCTGGAGATGCTGTCGCCGGCGATGCAGGGGTTTCTCGGCACCTTGACGGCCATTCATGACGGCGAGATCCCGTGGAAGGGCTACACGCCGCCGCCAGGCCTGCCCAAGACCGAACACCCGGTGGTGGTGCGCCATCCAGAGACCGGACGAGCCTCGCTGTTCGTCAACTCGGGCTTCACCTCGCATATCGTGCAGTTGTCCGCCGGCGAGAGCCAGGTGCTGCTGGGGATGTTGTTCGACCTGGTGGCCCGCGAGCCGGTGCTCAGTTGCCGGGTACGCTGGGCGCAGGGGACCCTGGTGTTCTGGGATAACCGCTGTACCCAGCACCATGCGGTGTGGGACTACTTCCCGCATTCGCGGTATGGCGAGCGGGTGACGATTCTTGGCGGGCGGCCACAGGCCTAGGCCATCTGTCGCAACAACTGGTCGAGCACCAGCTCGCCAAAGGCCAGGTTGCCATGCAGCGCGATCATCGACTTCACAGAACTCGACCCGCTGCAGCCCCCTGTCGTCATTGGCGGCCTCTCGCACATCGACCAGCTCGACGCCCAGACCGCGCAGGCGCTCGATCAGCCGGGTCTGGGCGGCCATGAACACTCGCGCGTCGGACATCGGCGGCACCCGTTGCGGCGGCAGCACGGCGTATACCTTCAAGCCCAGGGCCAGCGCCTGCTCGTAGAACGCCAGGGCAGGGCGCGACAGGGTGTCGATGATCGTGGCGAATAACGGGCCTTCGAGAAAACCGAGGTCGAACTCGCCGTCCGCGCCCTGGTAGCACAGCCAGTTCTGGGTGGTGGCCAGGCAATGCACGCTCAGGCCGATGCTGGACACCAGCGGTCCGGGAATCCGCCCGAGGCTGGGGGCGTCAAGCTGGGCGAGGGCCTGGCGGTACAGATGCTCGAGCTCGGCGTCGCGCATTGCCACGTCGTCCGCTGTCATGCGGAAGAAGTCGACGCCGAAATCGCGCCCGGCACCCAGCGGCCCACCACCGAACGCCAGTCCTCGCGCCCTGGCGGCCAGGCCGACGACACCGACATGGGAGTCGCCCAGCAGCAGGAAACTAGGCGTAGTAGTCGAGTCTGGCGTCTTCACAGACAAGGTCCTCGCTGGCCAGGGATGCAGTGGCGGTGGGGGCTGCCGGCACGGTTTCGCCATCCAGGCCGGCAAAGAACTGGCGCATCACGAAGGCCACGCCCTCAGGCGTCACCTCGCGCTGGTTGGGCCGGTAGAACGCGCCCTTGAACGGCGTTCCGGTGATGATCTCGTAGGAGGGGAAGTAGTCCACGCCGGGCAGGTCCTGGCACAGCTGGCCGGCCACGGCGCGCAGCACCGACTTGGAATAGGTGGTGGCACTGAGTACATGTTCGCCAGTGGCGCTGGCGGTCAGCGGCACCGGTGAGACGGTGAGCAACAACTTCAGGTCCGGGTTCACCGAGTGCATCAGCGCGATGGCGTCGGTCATGGCCTGGCAGGTGTCGCTGAAGCCGAAGTTGCGGAACTCGTGCACCCTTGGGTCGAATTTGCCGCGCACGGTGCCCGGGCACACCGGGTACAGCACACCCGTGTCGCGGTTGGCCCAGGCCTCGGTCAGGCCCAGGGTGAAGACGAACACCTTGGCGCGGCGCAGCGCCAGGCGAATCGCCGCCAGGGTCTGCTCCCGTGCGTCGAACAGTGCCTGCTCGCTGGCAAAGCCGGCCGCATCCAGCGCCGGGCGGAACGGATCGAAGAAGCGCCCGTCGTGCTGCCAGGTTTCGCTCGACTGTGGCTGCCTGCCCAGCGCCCACTCCAGCCACTGGCGCAGCATCGCCGGGGTATAGAGGTTGCCGGTGCGAAACGAAAAAACGCCATACTGTTGCGCCTTGCGTTCCTGCTCGGTCATCGCGGCCGGCGCCGGCTCCGCGTCGAGCCAGTTCATCCCGCGCGCCACCAGGGCCTGGCCGATGTGCTGGGCGAAGCAGGAACCTGCGGTGACGATGGCGTCCTTGGCGTCGATCTCGAAGGCGGGCGACCACAGTTCGCCGATCTGTTCGACGGGCCGCTCGGCGATCGCCGTGCGCCAGAAGGCGCGGGGCGGCAGGCATTGGTAGGGGGTCATGGGCTATCCGTGCAGGTCGAGGCTGTAGATGAGGTCGTCGTGCCAGCGGCCACCAAGCCGGTAGGCTTCCGGCACACGGCGGGCGAGGGTGAAGCCGCACTTTTCCAGGACCCGGCTGGAGGCCGTGTTGCCGTCGGTGACGGTGGCCTCCAGCGAGGTGAGACCGGTGGCGTGGGCGAAATCCACGATCACCCGCAGCGATTCACTGCCCAGGCCTTGGCCGTGCCACTCGGGCAGCAGCAGATAGCCGCATTCGGCATGCCCTGGGCGCAGCACGCGCAGGCCGGTGACCCCGACGTTCCGGCCGCTGGCCTTGTCGGTCATCACCAGGCACAGCCAGTGTTCGGCGCCGGGCGACCAGTCCGGCAGACGATGCTCGAAACCCCGGCGCACTTTGCTTTCCGGCAGCTCGTCGAACACATGGCGCATGGTCTCGGGCTCGCGGTGGAGCTTGAGGAACAGAGGCCAGTCGGCTTCGGCCAGGGGGCGCAGGTACAAGCGATCGGTGTGCAGCTCCAGCATCCGGTGCTCCTTGCGGGATTGGGAGGGCAAGGTGCTTTGTACGATGTGTTGACGACAGGATCAAGCTGCAAAGGCGACTAAATGGCTAGTGTCCTGTCTCGGAAATAAGCTGTTCACTTTTGGCGGCGTCTTGGGCGCCCGTCCGGCGTTGCCACTCCTCGCCATAGCCCTGCTATGACTCGTCGCGGCGCCTTGGCCGAACACCCAAGCCACTCGCCAAAAGAGAACGTATTTCCGAGACAGGACACTAGACAGTCACGGCGGATCGCCCTCCAGATCAAGTGAAATCATCAGTTGCTTGTAGTGAAAACTGTTACTCTAGCGTTCGGGGAATTTTCAGTCATTGCACAGAGGGAAATGGAAGTCCATGAAGTTTGTTTATCTCGATCACGGGGTGTTGGTTGAATGGCTTAAAAAAAGCACGCCAGCATTTAATGCGGTAGAAAAGCTAGTGAAAGACGGTTTTCAACCGGTCTATAGTCCCGCGCATATAGAAGAATTGGCCGTCCCTGTGCAGAGAAGCGCTTTGCCTGAAAGCATTGTCATGAATGAAATGAAGTTGCTATCTGGGCTGACGAATAATTATGAGGTGCTTCCAGGCAGGCGGAGAGGTTTACGCGAGATAAGGTCTGAAGGTAGATTTGGTGCTTTTATATGTAAAGAGAACCCTAAGCAATGTTACAAGAGGGTTACGAAAGATTATGAGTGCCTCAATGATATCGCTGAGGGCGGGCAAAGATCATTCTCAGTGGAAGCCAATCAGAACGCAGGGGGACGGGTGCCAGGCACCGTAAATCGCCTTGATCCCCAAAGCATTCTACAGCAAGCAAGCGTGAAGCATAGTATTCTTTGGGAGTATCGCGAGATATTTCATAGCGGGCATATGTATGCAGTAATGCAGGCAGGCATCGAAAAGCAGTCACCCTTCATAGAAATTCTGGATCCAGAGGGCTGTATTGAAGCGCTAAAAGGGAACCATGACGCGACTCAAGCAATGATCGAATCTGTTATAAAGTGTTTGATTCGGGAGAGGTATTATCCAGATCCGGTGAAGAAGCATCGCTCGGAAATGCATGATATCACGCATGCGATTTATGCTTCATATTTTGACTTGTATGTGATTGAGGATGCGCGCTCGCGGGAAAGGTGCAAGGCCGCATATGAGTTTTTAGGTGTAAAAACAAGGGTGCTATCGCCAGCCGAAGTCGTTAAGCAGTGATGCGTGGGTTGTAAATATTTACAATCAGGTAGCCAAGCTTTTGAACGCTCCCTGGGGAGCGTTCCTCCTATGCCTTGAGCACTATTTTACGATTCAGGATAGGTGTCTAGTTTTGAGGATTACGCGTTATGATCATGAAGATTAACCTGTGGTTTGATACGCGCGCGCGCTTTTGCGTCCTTGAAACGCCCGGTCGAAAAGAGTCGGTCATTGTTGGATCTACTATTGCCCACCGGTATCTGCCATAGGTATTCGAAACACGCGTAGTGTCCATGCGGAATGCTATCGACCGAAAATCTTTCCTGGAAAGAGGGTGAGTTTTTCAAGGTATTCCTAAGTGCGGAATAATTTGGATTGAGAAACGCCTGGTAAAACATATACTTCACCTCGTGAGTGGTAAACTGAGAGGAAAGTATATTCAGGTAGTACTCACGTCTGCTTGCGGAATAACAGTCTTTTTCGATGAGCATGAGCAGTGAGCTAAGGGTCTCCATGTATCTGGCTTGTTGCGGTAGGTTGCTGTTGCAAATTAAGTATAGGTGGTAAGCGTAATCTTCTTGTTCTTGGGGTTTTTCAGCGCTTGGAAATTGCAGGCCGCGCTGCGTGGCGCAGGCCTCATCAAATTTTTTCTGTTTCTGTCGTAGTGCGGTGACTCCATGTATTCGTTCTTCTGGTGTGCGTCCTGACTTTACCGATACTTGCTCTAAGTTTGCTTTGTAAAGAGTGAGTAGTCGATAGAATGATTCTTCAAATTGTTGTTGCCTGAATGTTTCGCTTTGGCTTTTTATTTCGTTTCTAGTCTCGGAAAGCTCCAGCCTGGTAAGCTTGAGGTCTTCGCGTTGCAGGAAAATGGTTACGAGCAGGCCCGCAAAGCCTAATCCAGTGAAAAGACTATTTAATGCACCAAAGCTATCCCCGAATGTTCCGGCTGATTCGATAGAGTATCGCGTCACCGGTAATGTCATGACAATCAGGAAGCCACCATATGAAAGCACGACTAGCACGATCGAAGCGAAACAGGCAAAGAGAACATTCTTGATGTTCAGGCTTGGAGGGGTGCTGGGCGCTTGAGAGTCGCTATTGTAAAGAAATTTAGTCAAAATATTCATGTTCTGTTCCATTGAAAATACATTGAGGTAGTCAAGTATTTGGCGAGCTTCCATATTGTGCTGATTGCAAAAATCTTTCAGCTAACTATTGGCTGGCGGGTATGCAGCCTCCCTCATAATGACATGGTTCTACCTATTTCGGAAAATCTTCCAAATCCTTCAAGACGCTACATCACGCGTCATAATCCGGTCTCAGCAGAAGCAAATGCGGTCGTGAGGAGCAGAATATATTGATCGACACGAAGGGAACTGCATAATAGTACCAACGCCATAAGACAAAGGACTGTATGCCCGCCATCCCGCTACTGCGTCGTCTTTTCGCAGGTTTCGTCCTCGCAGTGCTCACCGGCTGCCAGCCCGAGCCTGCACCGCCCCTCGACCAGCAACTCTACATCTGGCAACGCCAGTGGCGGCCAGCCCACGAACAAGCCCTGGCCGATAGTCGCGCCGACTTCTCGACCCTGCGTGTGCTGGCCTTGCAGGCCCAGCCCAAGGCAGGCTGGAGCAGGGCGCTGGTCAACCTGCCTCAGCTCAAGGCCGATGGCCGCCCGGTGATCGCCGTGGTGCGTCTTGACGGTCAGCTGCCCGCGCTCGACCTGCAGCTGGCCGGCACCCATATCGCCCGATTGCTGGCCGACTGGCAGGCCGCCGGCTTGACCCCAAGCGGACTCGAGATCGACCACGACAGCGGCAGCGCCCGCCTGCCGGGCTATACCGAATTCCTCCTGAAACTGCGCGAGCAACTGCCGCCGGGCCTGAAACTGAGCATCACCGCGCTGCCCGCCTGGCTCGACAGTCCGCACCTGCCGGCGCTGTTGCAGGCGGTGGACAGCAGCGTGTTGCAGGTGCACGCGGTGAGCGATCCGCGGCGGGGCCTGTTCGATCCGCTGCAGGCGAAGGCCTGGGCCGAGCGCTGGAGTCGCGTCAGTGACCGACCGTTCTACCTGGCCTTGCCCGCCTATGGCGTCGCGCTGCTGCCGGATACCGGCGGTGCGCCGGTGGTGGAAAGTGAAACCCCATTGAACCGGCCCGGCGAGCGCCGCGAGCTGCTGGCCGATCCGCAGCAACTGGCGGACCTGAGCAGGCAACTGCGGGACAAGCCGCCCGCGCACCTGGCCGGGTTGATCTGGTTCCGCCTGCCGTTGCCCGGCGACCGCCGGGCCTGGAGCCTGGCCACCCTGAAGGCGGTGGCGCGCGGCGATACGCTCGCCAGTCAGTGGCGGGTCGAACTGTCCGGGCAGGGCGGGCTCTTCGACATCAGCCTGGTCAATGTCGGCAATCTCGACTTGGCGGTGCCCGCGCGCGTGGAACTGAACGTCGAATCCTGCGACGCCGCGGATGGGCTCAATGGCTACCGCCTGCAGCAATTCCCGCAACACCTCATCTTCAACCGCCAGTCCAGCGTGCGTGTGGCCGCTGGCGGCCGGCGCGTCCTCGGTTGGGCGCGCTGCCATGGAATCGAACAAGGAGCATGGAATGTCAACCCCTGACTGGCCCCGACGCCTGCTGTGCCTGTCCCTGAGCGTGCCGGTCGGCACGGCGCTGGCCTGTGGCCCGGACTTCCCGATGCGCCTGCTGGATGACCGGGCGCAGACCCTGTCCGAGCTGCCGGAAGGTAACTTCGGCTTCGAGGTGAATCGCCTCGGTGAGCAGTTGGCAGGCCTCAAACCCACCACCGAGATGACCCTGACCCCTTACTGGGACGGTGACGACAACGACCGACCTTACCGTGAGCAGCGCCGCCATATCGAGGCCAGCGAGTTGCCGGAATCGCTGCGCGAAAAGGTCGCGCAGCTGCGTGCCCTGGACGATCCGCAACAAGTGCTGGAGCAGGGCGCCGAACTGCCGGATGAACTGCGCCTGTACATTGCCGGCGCAGTCGCCTTCGACACCGACGACCACACCCTGGCGGCGGATTACTTCGCCAAGGTGCTGGCCCTGCCTGCCGAGCAACGCAAGCTGCGCAGCACCTGGGCGGCCTACTCGCTGGGGCGGGCGCTGATGGCCCGCAGCTTCGAGGCCAGCGATGATCCGCAACAGACGCCGCAGGCCCTGCAAGCCCAGGCGCGCGAGGCCTTCCAACAGGCCCGCGCGCTCAGCGCCGAAGGCTTCAGCGACCCGTTGGAGCTCGGGGTGGCCAGCCTTGGTGAGGAGGCCCGTCTGGCCAAGCTCGCCGGCGACTGGAACAGCGCCATCCAGCTGTATGCCAGCCAGAGCCGTCTGGGCTCGGGCAGCGGCTACAGCTCGCTCAGGCAGCTTGCCGACGAACTGGTGAGCCTGCCGGATGAGCAACTGAAGGCGCTGCTGGCGCAGCCAATGCCGCGCAAGCTGCTCACCGCCTACCTGCTCAGCCATGTCGGCTGGGACTACGACGGTCAGCCGCCAACCCAGGCCCGGCGCCTGCCTGCGTTGCTGCAGGCCAGTGTCGGCGGCAAGCTGGAAGACGCCGACCGCCTGGCTGCGTTGACCTACCAGCAAGGCAACTATGCCGCAGCCAGAAGCTATCTGCAGCAGGCAGGTGACACCGGCCTGGCGTGGTGGCTGCGCGCCAAGCTGGCCCTGCGCGACGGCGACAAGAACCAGGCAGCGGCGGCCTATGCCAAGGCCGCTGCCGCGTTCCCCCGCGAAGAGTCATGGGGTTCGCGACAGACACCCGATTGGGACTACGAAAGCGTGAAGCCCGGCTGCCGCGTCGAAGGCGAAGGCGCGATCCTGGCGCTGGAGCGTGGCGACTACCTGCAGGCCTTCGACCTGCTGTACCGCAGCCAGGAGATCTACTGGCAGGACACGGCCAACGTGGCTGACCGCGTGCTGACCCTGGATGAGCTCAAGGGCTATGTCGATGCCCATGTGCCGGCGCCGCCAGCGCCCAAGGTGGAAGAGGGCGGCTATGTGCCGCGCCCGGTAGCGACACAGTTGCGCGAGCTGCTGGGGCGACGCTTGCTGCGTGAAGGACGCTACGACGAAGCGCCCGGCTACTTTGCCACGCCGCAGTTGCAGGCCGACGCCAAGGCCTACGGCCAGCACCGCCAGGATGCCGTCTCGCGCTGGACGCCTACCGGCCGGGCTGAAGCACTGTACGCCGCAGCGACTTTGGCGCGCAGCGCGGGCATGGAGATCCTCGGTTATGAAATGGCGCCCGACTACGCCTGGTTGGGCGGCAGCTACAGCCTCGGTAATGCCGAGGTGAAGCCAGGGCCTTTCCTGGCCGCTGGCGAGGTGCAGCGCCAACGGGCGACCGAGGCCAAGCCCGATCAGCGATACCACTACCGCTATGTCGCCGCCGACCTGGCCAACCAGGCCGCTGACCAGCTGCCACACAGCAGCCAGGCCTTCGCCGCGGTGCTGTGCATCGCGGCCGGCTGGGTGCCCGGCAGCGAACAGGAAAGCGCGCTGTACAGGCGCTACGTCCAGCAGGGGCCGTTCGTGCAGTGGGCGGAGGATTTCGGCAAGCAATGCGAAGAGCCCCGGTTCGACCAGGCCAACAAGCGCTACCTGACCGAGAAGCTGGACAGCGTGCGCACGGCGTTGCGGCCGTACAAGGCGCAGGTGCTGCCGGTGGGGTTGGTGGTGCTGGCGGGGGTTGCCTGGGCGTGGATGCGGCGGCGCAAGGCAAAGGCTTGAAATGAGATCGAGCGCCGCGAGGGCGGCGCTCGATAAACCGCCGTCAGTTCTGCGCGGTCTTCTGCCCAGGCTCCAGCTTCACTGTCTCCTCCAGGGTGAAACGCCCCAGCGGGTTCTGCAGGAAGTTCTGGATATTGCTGCGCGAGATGTTGATGTACGGGCTGTAATACAGGTCGATCCAGTGCACGTCCTGCTTGGCCAGCTTCTGCAGGTCCTGGTACATCTGCTTGCGCTTGACCGGGTCGGTTTCCACCCGGGCCGCGGCCACCAGGTCCTTGACCTTGTCGTTGTGGTAGCGGGTCATGTAGTTCATGTTGGTGTCGTGGCCCAGCACGAAGGTGGTCTTCTGGTCCGGGTCGAGCACGTCGTTGGTCCAGTACATCACCGACAGGTCGTAGTCGCCGTCGACCAGCATCTGCCAGCTCTGGGTCGGGTCGACCTTCTGCAGGTTGGCGGTGATGCCGACATCGGCCAGCTGCTTCTGCACCAGCACGGCGATCTGCTCGTCGGCCTCGTTGCCGGCGTTGACGACGTAGTTGACCTTCAGCCCCTCGGCACCGGCTTTTTTCAGCAGCTCGCGGGCCTTGGCCGGGTCGAACGGGCGCTGCGGGTTGTCGGCGTTGTGGTAGAGCGCGCCCTTGGGAATGTACGAGTAGGCCATTTCGCCATGGCCGAAGGTCACCGTGTCCACCAGCGCCTTCTTGTCGATCGCCAGGTCGATGGCCTCGCGCACTTCCTGTTTGCCCAGCAGGCCCTTGGAGTGGTTGATCAGCAGGTGGTCTTCACGGGTCGAGGGGTCGATATGGATGGTGATCTTCTTGTCCTTCTGCAACTCGTCCACCTGGGTGAACGGCACAAAGATCGCCGAGTCCAGTTCGCCGGCCTGGACCTTCATCATGCGCGTGCGGTCATCCGGGATGGAGATCCACTCCACGCCATCCAGGCTGACCTTGTCGGCCTGCCAGAACTCCGGGTTCTTCTCCAGGATCACCCGGTCGCCCCGTAGCCATTCCTTGAGTTTGAAGGCCCCGGACACCACCGGGTTCTGTGCGTATTCCTCCTCGCCGAGCTTGTCCATGGCCTTTTTCGACAGGATCGAGATGTTGGCGGTGGCGAGCTGGGCCAGGAACGGCACCGACTTGCTGTGCAGGGTCACCACCAAGGTATGTGGGTCGGCGGCCTTGGCGGTGTCGATGATCTTGTACGAATCGGCCCAGAGCGAACCCGGGTTGTCGCGGATGCGCAGCAGGGAGAAGGCGGCGTCCTCGGCGGTGATCGGCGAGCCGTCGGAGAACTTGGCGTTGCGCATCTTGAAGGTGTAGGTCAGGCCGTCGTCGGAAACCTTCCAGCTTTCGGCCAGGCCCGGCACCAGCCGGGTGCCGCTGTTGTCGACGCGGATCAGCACGTCGTAGACGTTGGCGAATACCCAGCTGTCGCGGTTCTGCGCGCTCTTGATCGGGTCGAAGGTGGTGCTTTCCTCACGGCAGCCGATGGTCAGCACGCCGGCGGCCTGGGCCATGCCGCTGGCCAGGGTGCTGGCGGCCAGCACGGCGGCGGTGAGAAGTTTCAATGCGGCGGGTTTCATGCTCAAGCTCCGTTTGATGGTCATGGTGGTGATGTCAGCAGGGCAGTTGCGAGTGAACGCAGGCGTGGCGCCGGGCGCCCTGGATATGCTCGGGTGGCGCGGTTTCGCCGCAGCCGGGCAGCGCGTGCCGGCAGCGCGGATGGAAGGCGCAGCCGGATGGCAGGTTCAGTGGGCTCGGCGGCTCGCCGGCCAGCGGGTCCTGGGGCAGGCGTCGGGCCGGGTCGATGTCGGCGATGGACTGGATCAGCGCGGCGGTGTAGGGGTGGCGCGGGGCGGTAAAGACTTCATGCACCGGGCCTTCCTCGACGATCTGCCCCAGGTACATCACCGCCACCCGGTCGCACAGGCGGCGCACCACGCCCAGGTCATGGGTGATGAACAGCAGCGCCAGGCCCATGCGCTCGCGCAGCTCCAGCAGCAGGTTGATGATCTGCCCCTGGATCGACACGTCCAGCGCGGCGACACATTCATCGGCGACGATCAGCCTGGGCTCGACGGCCAGGGCCCGGGCGATGCCGACCCGCTGGCACTGGCCACCGCTCAGCGAACCGGGCCTGCGCTCGGCCAGCTCGGCGCGCAGGCCGACCAGCTCGAGCAGTTCACCGACCCGGGCCGGAATCTGCGTGGCGGGCACCTTGCGCTGCACTTGCAGCACTTCGGCGAGGATCTGGCCGATGCGCTGGCGCGGGTTGAGCGCGCTGTACGGGTCCTGGAAGATCATCGCGGTCTCGCGGCGCAGGCGGGCGATATCCGCCGGGCTGCCCTGGTTCATGTCGGTGCCGTCGAACAGCACCTGGCCGCCGCAGCTCGGGGTGAGCTGGAGGATGGCCCGGGCCAGGGTGCTCTTGCCGCAGCCCGATTCGCCCACCAGGCCGAGGGTTTCGCCGGCGGCGAGATTCAGCGAGGCGCCGTTGACCGCGCTGACCTTGCGCGGACGCAGGTTGAACAGGCCGCTGCCGGCGGCGGGAAATTGAACCTGCAGGTCCTTGACCTGCAACAAACTGGTCATGACAGGCCTCCGGCCAGCAGCGGGACATGGCAGGCCAGGCGGTGGCCGGGGCTTGCCTCTAGCAGTTCGGGCAATTGTTGCCGGCAGAGCGGCATGGCCTGGGGGCAACGTGATTCGAAGCGGCAGCCCGCCGGCAGGTCATCGAGCAGCGGTGGCTGCCCGGCGATGGTGGTCATGCGCCGTGCCTCGGGTTGCGCCGCCGGATGGCAGGCCAGCAGCCCGGCGCTGTACGGATGTCGAGGCCGGGCCAGCATTTCGTGCTTGGCGCCGTGTT
Source organism: Pseudomonas sp. TE31087 (assembly GCF_057284075.1). Taxonomy (NCBI): domain Bacteria; kingdom Pseudomonadati; phylum Pseudomonadota; class Gammaproteobacteria; order Pseudomonadales; family Pseudomonadaceae; genus Pseudomonas; species Pseudomonas sp. TE31087. The sequence continues at coordinate 1,594,520 of NZ_JBXVNN010000001.1, read as the reverse complement.
CGCAGAGGCGCCCGGCGTACATCACGGCGATGCTGTCGCAGGTCTGCGCCACCACGCCCAGGTCGTGGCTGATCAGGATCATCGACAGCCCGCGGCGGTCGCGCAGCTCCAGCAGCAGGCGCAGGATCTGCGCCTGCACGGTGACATCCAGGGCCGTGGTCGGCTCGTCGGCGATCAGCACCTTGGGGTTGCAGCCCAGGGCCACGGCGATCATCGCCCGTTGGCGCATGCCGCCGGAAAACTCATGGGGATAGTTGTCGACCCGGGACTTCGGATCGGGGATACCGACCTGGCGCAGTACCTCGATGGCTTCGGCCCGGGCCTCGCGACGCGAAACGCCCTGGTGCAGGCGGATGCCCTCGGCGATCTGCTCGCCGATGCGCATCAGCGGGTCCAGGTGGCTGCTGGGGTTCTGGAAGATCATCCCCAGCTCGCGCCCACGCAGGCGGCGCATGCCGGCTTCGTCCAGCTGCAGCAGGTCGTGGCCCGCCAGGCGCACGGCCTGGCCCTCGAGCCGCAGGTTCGGCGCCGGCAGCAGGCGCATCAGGCCCCGGCAGGCCAGGGTCTTGCCCGAACCGCTTTCGCCCACCAGGCCGAGGATCTCGCCTTCGCCAAGGTCGAAGGACAGCCGGTCGACCAGGGTGATATCCCGTTGGCCGGCACGGGCGATGACGCTCAGTCCGCGGACCTGGAGCAGGGGCGTGGTCATGAGCGGTCTCCCAGGCGTTCGGCGACGCCGTCGGCCAGCAGGCTGAAGCCCATGGCCAGGGTCACCACCGCCAGGCCCGGGAAGGTGCAGATCCACCAGGCACTGGTGATGAAGCTCTGCCCCTCGGCGACCATGGTGCCCCATTCCGGGGTCGGCGGTTGCACACCGAGGCCCAGGTAGCTGACGGCGGCGCCGTTGAGCAGCACCAGCACGGCGTCCGACATGCAGAACACCACCGAGCCGAACAGCGCGTTGGGCAGCAGGTGGCCGAACAGCGTGCGTCGGTGGCTGAAGCCCAGGCTCCTGGCGGCCAGGGCGAAGTCGCTGTGCTTGAGCACGAGGATCTGCGAGCGGATCAGCCGCGCATAGGACACCCAGCCAACCAGCGCCATGGCGATGTAGAAGCTGCCCAGGCCCGGGCCGAGAATGGCCATGATCGCCAGCATCAGCACCAGGAACGGAAAGGCCAGGACAATGTCGATCAGGCGCATGCAGGCGTTGTCCAGCCAGCCGCCGACGTAGCCGGATACCGCGCCGATGCAGGTGCCGAGCAGGAACGGGAAGATCACCCCGATCAAGGCCATCTGCAGGTCGACGCGGGCGCCCCAGATCACCCGCGAGAGCACGTCGCGGCCGAAGTTGTCGGTGCCGAAGGGATGCGCCAGGCTCGGCGCGGCCAGGCGCAGGTCGCCGTTCTGCAGCAGCGGGTCGAATGGCGCAACCCACGGCGCGCACAGCGCCAGCAGGCACCAGCCGAGGACGATGGCCAGGCCGCAGTACAGGGTCAGGCGACCATCGCCGAGGTTCCAGGCCAGGCGTGCGCGCAGGGCGAGGGTGGCGCTCATTGGATCTTCACCCGCGGATCGAGGACGGTGGTCGCCACGTCGGCGAGGAAGTTCACCGCCACCGTGGCGCAGGCCAGCACCATGGCCACGCCCTGGACCACCATGTAGTCACGGGTGAAGATGCCGCGCACCAGCAATTGGCCGACGCCCGGCAGGGAGAACAGGCTCTCGATCACCACCGTGCCGCTGATCAGCCAGCCGATGTTGACCGCCAGCAGGTTGATGGTCGGCACCATGGAGTTGGGCAGGACATGCCGGCGCAGGATCGCCCCTTCGCCCAGGCCCCGGGCACGGGCGGCGGTGACATGGTCGGCCTGCATCTCCAGCAGGATGCTGGCGCGCAGGTTGCGCACCAGCACCGCCGACAGCGCCAGGGCGATGGTCAGGCAGGGCAGCACCAGGTGGTGCAGCTTGTCGGTCCAGGTACGGCCATAGCCGGACACCGGGAACAGCCCCCAGTGCACGCTGAACAGCAGGATCAGCATCAGCCCCAGCCAGAAGGCCGGCAAGCCGAGGCCGGCGGTGGTGAACAGGCGGATCAGGTTGTCGGCCCAGCCGCCCTTGCTGCGGGCGGCAAGTATGGCCAGCGGCACGGCGATCAGCAGCGCCAGGGCCACGCTACCCAGCACCAGCATCACGGTCGGCTCGATGCGACTGGCGATCAGCGGCAGGGCGTCGACCTTGTACAGCAGCGACTTGCCCAGGTCGCCGTTGAGCAGGTTCTTCAGGAAGTACAGGTACTGCACCCAGATCGGCTCGTCGAGGCCGAACTGGGCGCGGATCTTCTGGATCGCGTCCGGGGTGCTGCGCGCGCCCAGCAGCACCCGCGCCGGGTCGCCCGGGATCGAGCGCACCAGTACGAAGGTGATGATGCTGATGCCCAGCAGCACCGGCAGCAATTGCAACGGACGGATGAGGACGAACCGGTAGCGGGCCAGGCTCATCGATCAGCCCCGGTTGCGTTGCAGGAAATCCAGCAACACCGGGAAATAGGCCTGGGGCTCTTCGTAGAACGGCATATGGCTGCTGTTGGGGAACACGTGCAGCTCGGCGCGCTCATGCAGCGCCAGCTTCATGCGCATGGCGCAGGCCGGGGTCAGTTCGTCGTGCTGGCCGGTGGTGATCAGCACCGGCATGCGGAACGAGCCCATTTGCTCGAGGCGGTTCCAGTCCTTGAGGTTGCCGATATAAAGGAACTCGTTGGGGCCCTGCATGGTGGCGTAGGGGCCCATGTTCCAGTCGCCCAGCGAGCGCTGGATCGGCGCCGGCCATTCATCGAGCCGGCAGACATGGCGGTAGTTGAGCAGGGTGATGGCGGCCTGGTACTGCGGGTGGTCGAGGGTGCCCATGGCCTCGTGGCGCTGCATCATCGCCACTGTTTCGCTGCCCAGGGCGCCGCGCAGGCGCTCCAGCTCGGTGATCAGGTGCGGAATGTCGCCGACGGTGTTCTCGAGAATCAGACTTTTCAGCGACTGCGGGTGATGAATGGCGTACTCGATCGCCAGCCAGCCGCCCCAGGAGTGCCCGAGCATGTGCACACGGCCCAGGTCCAGGGCCTGGCGCACCTGCTCGACCTCGGCCACGTAGCGGGTGATGTTCCACAGGCTGTCGTCATCCGGGCGGTCGGAGGCGCCGGTGCCCAGCTGGTCGAAGGCGACCACGCGGATACCCTTGTCCTTGAGCCAGGCATGGGCGTCGCGCAGGTAGTCGCAGGGCAGCCCCGGCCCGCCATTGAGGCACAGCAGCACCTCGTCCCCTTCACCAAAGCTGTACACCACGAGATTGTGGCCATCGACCGATACGTTGAACTGCTGGTCAGGTTGCATCTCACGCCACATCGCTACTCTCCTGTTGGCCATGGCTTGCAGCTATAACTAGCGCAGGAGTTTTCGTCGCCTACAAGCTAGTGTTTCCTATAGGTTTCGTATGGCAGTCCCGCGCCAAGCCGTGGCATTCTACGTGCCGGACTTCGAGATGGAAATCCAAAAGGAATCACAGGGAGTGTCAGGTATGCAGGCCAAGATGGCTGAACTCAATGCGCGTCTGGCGTCGGACGATAGCCTCGACGAGCAGATGGACAGCGTCGCCGAACTGGCGGCGGAACTGGGCTTCGATGCCCTGGTGTACGACTACAGCCCGGTGCCGCTGGATCATGTCGGCGAGCTGATCACCCCGAGTGTGGTCCGGCTGCGCCAGACCCCGAAGGACTGGCAGGACCTGTGGTGCTCCGAGGGCTTCTACCAGATCGACCCGGTGCAGCAGGTGGCGGTGTCATCCATCGCACCCTTCGTCTGGTCGTACCTGCCCAAGGGCGAGACCGTCCTGCAGCGCCACATCGACCAGCGCCACGCCCCGGTGGTCGGTTACCTGCACGACGCGCAGCTGACCTGCGGCGTGACCGTGCCCATCCACCTGCCACGGGGCGGGCTGGCGACCCTGACCGGCCTGCGCCCCCAGGCCAGCCAACGCGACCTGGACGACGCCCGGGAGCACCTGGGCGATTTCAGCCTGATCGCCCATGCCCTGCAGGAGGCGGCCTATCCCTTGCTGGCCAAGGCGTCCGCCACCCGCGTCATCCGCCTGACCCGCCGCGAGGTCGAATGCCTGCGCTGGGCCGCCGAAGGCCTGACGGCAGGGGAGATTGCCGAGAAGCTCAACCGCTCGCTGGCGACGATTTCCCTGCACCTGACCTCGGCCATGCACAAACTGGGGGCGAAAAACCGCGTCCAGGCGGTCGCCCGGGCGGTGCACTACCGCCTGCTGGACCAATGAAGCAACAAAAAAGGTCGAAAACCTAGAGAACTCTCTAGTTATGCCGCGCCGCGCGTGAGGTTATTGTGTGCTCCATGATTCGCACGGAGCCGGATGACATGGAACTCACCCAATCGCGTGAAGGTTTTGCCCCCTTCGGCAACTACAAGACCTGGTACCGCGTTACCGGTGACCTGGACTGTGGCCGCACCCCGCTGGTCATCCTGCATGGTGGCCCGGGTTGCACCTACGATTATGTTGACGCCTACAAGGATGTCGCTGCCGGTGGCTACCCGGTCATTCACTACGACCAGCTGGGCAACGGCCGCTCGACCCACCTGCCGCAGATGCCGGCATCGTTCTGGACGGTCAAGCTGTTCCTCGAGGAGCTCGACAACCTGCTGGAACACCTGGGCATCAGCGAGCGCTACGCGCTGCTGGGCCAATCCTGGGGCGGCATGCTCGCCAGCGAGCACGCGGTGCGCCAGCCACTGGGCCTGCGCTGCCTGGTGATCGCCAACTCGCCGGCCGACATGCGCACCTGGGTACGCGAGGCCAACCGCCTGCGTGAAGAGCTGCCCAAGGAGGTCCAGGACACCCTGTTGCGGCACGAGGCCGTGGGCGACTACACCGCAGCCGACTATATCGCCGCCACCCGGGTGTTCTACGACCGCCACGTGTGCCGGCTCAAGCCCTGGCCGGAAGAAGTGGCGCGCACCTTCGCCCAGGTGGATGCCGACCCGACCGTGTACCACGCCATGACCGGGCCGAACGAGTTCCATATCATCGGCAGCACCAAGGACTGGACCATCGTCGACCGCCTGCCGCAGATCAATGTGCCGAGCCTGCTGATTTCCGGGCGTTATGACGAGGCCACGCCGCTGGTGGTCAAGCCGTACCTGGACCTGATCCCCGGGATCCGCTGGGCGCTGTTCGAGAACTCCAGCCATATGCCCCATGTAGAGGAGCGGGTGGCGTGCATGGGCACGGTGGTGAAGTTCCTCGACGAGAGTCTGTAGCGCGTAGCATTCGACCGTTTTCCCTTCCTCAGGCCTGTCCGGGCGTTGCCCGGCGGGCCTGAGTTTTTTGCGCGGTGTTGTCAGGTAGGGGCCAAGCCATCAGGGGCCAAGCCATCCACGCGCAAGGCGTCTGCGCTGAAAGACGCTGTTCAGGGGGCATCAGCTGGAGGGCTTGTCGCTAGCGTCCTGTCCTTGCTGGCCGAGATGCTGCCGGGTGGGTGACGGGGCGTCACCCTTGGCAACCTGCTCGGCCGCCTGCTGGCGTTGCAGCGCAAGTTGGTCGCTGCGCTCCCTGAGGCGGTCGGCGCCGCCTTCGGCAAAGGCCGAGGTGGCCGAGATCGTTGCCAGCACGGCGAGTGCGCATGCTACGGATTTCATCACTGGAGTCTCCATCGTTTGACCTGAAGGTCGGCCGCCTGACGGCCGGGTTGAGGCAAGGATGGCGTGCGCGGATTTTCCCAGGATTAACAAGCCGTTCAGTTGGCCAGCAGTTGTTCGTGCACCCAGCCCTGGGCCGTAAGGACCATGGATCGGGTTTCCTCCAGCGGCTTGGCGGCGCTGGCGACCGCCTGGCCAAGCCCGGCGATATCGGCCTGGATCGCCGCGTCGTCGGCCCACCCCGGCAGTTCGGTGATCTGGTAGCTGTAGGTCACCTGGGACTGCTGCCGTCCATCGTGTTCGACAGGGGGGCTGAAGCCCTTGATGGTGGTGACCTGTGCCTTGCCGAAGCACAGGCCGCCGGTGCTGGCGCCGTTTGCCTCGCGCCGGGCATCGGCCTTGTAGTGGCGCCGGCCCTCGTCGGTGAGGTCGTAGGCGTAGTAGATGTCGGTCCGCGCCGGCTGCCACAGGCGCTCCGGCACCTCGGTGCGGGCGACTTCCCGTTCGCTGACCACGCCGACCCGGGCCAGGGCGTGCAGGGCCTTGTTGGTGCCTTCCACATCGAAGTCACGGGTGCGCGTGGGGAAGGCGCTGATCACGAAACAGTGCGGGTACTGGGTGTCGAGGTAGGCCTGGGCAGCCTGGCGCAGGTCGGCTTCGCGGGGCTGTTGGCCGTCCGAGCAGCCGACCAGGGTCGCCAGCAGGGCCAGCGGTATGATCTTCCTGTCCATCGTAGGGCTTCCTTGAGTTGCCAATTGCAGGGATGCGCGCCGGCCGGGCCGGCTGGTGCGGGATTAGAACCCGCGGGCCAGAGCCCCCGCAATCGTGGCAAGACGACATATCCTCGAGGGTGTGCGCTGTTTCGCAGCACCCGGGCAACGCCATGCCCGGCAAAATGCCGCTGCTCATCCATACTCCTTTGATCCGCCCTGGCGCCGTCGGGGCAACCGGCAACGGACAGACCTGCAACGCACACAGAGGAGCCGCCGATGGCCAAGGGCGAGGGCAAGAAACGCAAGGGCGATGCCACGGACAGACTCGGGCGCAAGAGCTACGAGGCAGAACTGCGACGGTTGCACGTCGAGCTGGTCAAGCTGCAGCAGTGGGTGGTGGAGAAGGGCCTGAAGGTGTGCATCGTCTTCGAGGGCCGCGACGGCGCCGGCAAGGGCGGCACCATCAAGGCCATCACCGAGCGGGTGAGCCCGCGGGTGTTTCGCGTGGTGGCGCTGCCGGCTCCCACCGAGCGCGAGAAGACCCAGATGTATGCCCAGCGCTACCTGGTCCACCTGCCGGCGGCGGGCGAGGTGGTGATCTTCGATCGCAGTTGGTACAACCGCGCCGGCGTCGAGCGGGTGATGGGCTTCTGCACTGACGAGCAGGCCCACAAGTTCCTCACCGTGGTGCCGATGTTCGAGCGCATGATGGTCGAGTCGGGGATCATCCTCATCAAGTACTGGCTCGAGGTCAGCGCCGAGGAGCAGACCCGCCGCCTGCAGGACCGCATCAGCGACGGGCGCAAGCTGTGGAAGCTGTCGCCGATGGACGTCAAGTCCTACAACCGCTGGGACGACTACACCCGCGCCCGCGACGACATGTTCGCCGCCTCCGACTCTTCCTGGGCACCCTGGTACATGGCGCGCTCGGAGGACAAGCGCAAGGCGCGGCTGAACATCATCAGCCACCTGCTGCAGCAGATCCCCTACAAGGACCTCAGCCAAGCGCACAAAGTGTCGTTGCCCAAGCGCGGCAAGATCGGCAAGCACAAGGCGCAGCCGTATCCGTTCAAGATGGTGGCGGAGCGGTTCTGACGCCTGGATCGACGCAAGCCGTGGCGGCGACTGTTCCGAGCACTCGGGCAAGGTGCACGTTGCGCTCCCCGGACAATCAGCCAGCAGACTGCATTCGCTCGACCAAGTCCCACAACCGTGGGTCGTCATAGTCCTCGATCACCAGCCTTGCCCCGGCTTCCAGCAAGCGCTCGGCGGGCTGGGTAGTCGCCAGCCCGACGGTGAAGATGCCGGCATCGACGGCGGCCTTGACGCCTGGCAGCGAGTCCTCGAATGCCAGTGCCTGTCCGGCCTTGGCGTCCAGGCGCTGCAGGCCGGTGAGGTAGGGCAGGGGGTCGGGTTTGGGGCGCGCCAGCTCGTCCGCTATCAGCACATGCTCGAAACGCGTGGCCAGGTCCATGGCGCCGAGCATGTGCTCGGCGTTCAGGCGGGGCGCGTTGGTTACCACGCACATGCCGATGCCATGCCGCGTGGCGTGATCCAGCAGGCGCAACAGGCCGGGCATCGGCGCCAGGGTCGGTGACAGTTCGCGGAACAGCGCTTCCTTGCGTTCGGCCAGGGCCTGGCGGCTGGCGGCGTTGGCCTGGGGGAACAGTTCGGCGAACAGCAGGCCGTTGGAGCGACCGCTGACCTGAGTGTTGAACTGCTCCTGGGTCAGCTCGCGGCCGTCATGGTCGAACAGCAGCTGGCGGAAGGCTTGCAGGTGCAAGGTGTCGGTATCGGTGAGGGTCCCATCGAGGTCGAACAGCAGGGCGGTCAGCATCGGGCATCCTGGGGGTGGAGAAACCATTCAGCATCATAAGGGATCAGGGGGGGGAAATGCACTTGGCTGGGGGCGTTCGAGGTGCTCGGCGGGAGCGCCGCCCGCGCGGCGCATCGCGACGCAAGGCTCACAGGTACTACGCCAACCTGTAGGAGCGGCCTTGAACTGGCCTAATGATTTTGGACACCTTCATCGGGCGCTATGATGGCGCCCAATTGGAGGCAAAATCAGTGCGTAAATCTTATTCAAGAGAATACAAAGTCCAAGCTGCCGAAATGGTGCTGGATGGTGGGCAGTCAGTTCCTGAGGTCTGTGCAGCCCTTGGGCTGGGCCCTACCGCGCTTCGCCGCTGGGTTGATCAGGTGCGTGAAGAGAGAGCCGGTAAGGTTCCTGCTGGAGCCAAAGCGATCACACCCGAGCAGCAACGAATTGAAGAACTCGAAGCGCTGGTTCGGCAAAAGGATCGGGATATCGAAATCCTAAAAAAGGCCAGTGCTCTCCTGCTTCGGGACTCCAAAGATCGTTCTCGCTGATCAACGAGCTGAGTGAGCAATACCCTGTTGTCGACTGCTGCCGCGTGCTTGGGGTTAAGCGCAGCAGTTTCTATGCGTGGCGCAAACGGCAAGGACGTGAAAACCCGGCAAGAGATGCGCTACGCCTGCTGGTAATCAAGCACTTCAACGCATCGCGAAGTGCTTCTGGCTCGCGAACCCTGGCGCAGGAATTGCGGCACGAAGGCCATGAAATAGGACGATACAAGGTGCGTGCGCTAATGCGTGAAGCTGGCCTGAAGTGCAAACAGCGCAGGCCGCACCGCTATCGGTCATCAGGGGCAGAAGCGTTGATCGCCGAGAATCAGCTGAAGCGCAATTTCAAGGTTTCGGCGATCAATGAGGTTTGGTGTGGCGATGTGACCTATATCCAGGTTGGCAGGCGCTGGCTGTACCTAGCCGCCGTGATTGACCTCTATGCCCGTCGCGTAGTGGGTTGGGCATTCTCGATGATTGCAGATGCCAACTTAGCTTGTAACGCCCTGCGCATGGCCGCTGAATCGCGGGGTAGGCCGGCGGGCGTAATGTTTCATTCAGACCAGGGCTGTCAGTACACCAGCCATAAATTCAGAGCCGCGCTCGATGAGTACAACTTGAACCAGAGCATGAGCCATCGAGGCCAATGCTGGGATAACGCTGCCATGGAGCGATTCTTCGGAGCATTGAAATCAGAATGGGTGCCGGCAGAGGGTTACGAGACCGAAGCGCAGGCACGAGTGGATATCCAGGCTTATCTGATGCGCTACAACCTCAAGCGCCTCCACAGCTACAACGGCTATGAAACGCCAGTAGCCATGGAGGAAAAGCTCAAGGCAGCGGCATGAACCTTAACCGGTGTCCAAAATTACTTGACCAGTTCACCTTGTGTCGCGAAAGGGCTGCGAAGCAGCCCCGGGATTTCAGCGTTGTCGCAAAGATCGCCGGGGCCGCTTTGCGGCCCTTTCGCGACACAAGGCCGCTCCTACAGAGATCATGCCGGTTGAAAAATCTCAGCAAGACAGTTGCTCCTACATTTGTTGCAACGTGCCGAACCTGTCAGGCCATGGTTGCCTGCCTTGGTGCATGGCTTGGGAGTGGTGGGCAGCAAAGATGCCAGCCGTTTGTACGTTAGTATGAGCGGCCAGGCATTCCCAGCACGGAGCACATAACGCCATGCCTTTTGTCACTACCAGGAAAGTTCTGTTTGGCGACTGCGATCCTGCGGGGATCGTCTATACGCCGCGCATCTCCTATTTCGTCATCGAGGCGATTCATGAGTTTCTCTCCCACCGCCTTGGCGGCGAAGGTCTGCGCACCTTGTTCGCCATGGGCGTGATGCCGCCGGCGCGGGCCCTGTCCATCGAATTCCTGGCGCCCATGACCTGGGGCGACCTGATCAGCGTGCAGGTCAGCAGTGGTGAGCCTGGTACCACATCATTCAGCTTCGCCGTGGAGGCGCGCGGCGCCGACGGCCAGGTTTGCTTTCGCGCCAGCATGACCCAGGTGTGCGTCTGCCCCGAGAGCATGCAGCCGGTTGCAGTGCCCGAGGCATTGCGCCAGGCATTGAGCGAGCACATGGACTAGCGGGACACCGCGACGAATAGTTTTCCAATAAAAGAACAAACGTTTCAGCATCAATCGGATATAAAGTCCGAACGTGACCGGTTATTCAGTTGGCGTTTTTCGACCAATTAAGGTGTTGGCCACTGGTTGCTCTTGGGGAAAGCTGTTAGTTTCGCCACCGCTACGAAGCAAACAAGCAGGCCTGCAATGCGCCGCTTGCCGCCAGCCGACGCATCAACGGCTGGCTTGACAGGGAACGATAATAAAAATCCTAGGGAGGGATAACCGGATGAATCTGTACATCCGCCTGTTGCTGGCTGTCCTGCGCGGTTTCTTCAAGCCGCCCATGGCCCTGACCGACACGCTGCACCGCACGCTGCGGGTTTGGCCGAACGATATCGACATCAACAAACACATGAACAATGGTCGTTACATGACCATCGCCGACTTGTTCATGCTGGAACTTTGCCTGCGCGCGAAAATCCTCATTCCGGCCTTCAAGTTGGGCTGGAAGCCGATGCTCGGTGGCAACTTGGTTGTCTACAAGAAGCAACTTTCCATGTTCGAGAAGTATACCGCCGAATTCAGCATCTGCTGCCTCGACGAAAACTGGACCTACTTCCAGTACAGCTTCTTGAACATGGCTGGCGAAGTGGTCGTGACCGGCTACTCCAAAGGCGCCTGGGTCGGTCGCAAGGGCCTGGTCGCCAATGCGGTGATCGCCGAGAAGCTCAAGGTCCAGCCCACCACCGCGCCGATGCCCGAAGCCGTGAAGAAGTGGCTGGAGGCTGAAGCGCACGTCCTCGGCAAGGCCTGAGCCAGGCCGCGCCGCGGCCTCCTTGCCAGCCACCTGATACCTGCAACGCCTGTCCATTGCTCCACCGTCCCCGGCCTCTGGCCCGGACGTGCGCGGCAGGCTTTGCCGTGCCCGGCGTTCGCGCCGCACGTCGATCCATGAATGAGTAGGGAAACACCTCATGTCGAACACCTTGCTGTTGATGCTGGCCTTTTTCGCCGCCTTCCTGCTGGTCGCCGAGCTGTTCAGGCGCTACCGCCTGGTGGGCCTGACCTTCTTCGTCCTGTCGCTGCCGGCGCTGCTGGTGCCCAACGCCAACCTGTTCATGCGCATCAAGACCATCAGTGTGTTGCTGCCCATGTGCTTCCTGGCCTATGCCCGCTACAAGCCAAGGATCGAAGGCTTCATCTACAAGCTCATCTACGTGGTGATCGTGCTGAACATCATCGAAGCCTCGGTGATCGACTGGCAGACCGGCAACATCCTCAACATCGTCGCCGCCGTGGGCCTGATCGTCTGCCTGCCGTACTCGCGCAAGCATTGGGAGATCTCTGGCCGTCACAATGATTTCGTGGTGCGTGTCCCGGCCTACTGGCCCTACCTCTACACCACCTGGAACCTGTGCTTCCTGTACTCGGCACGGATCACCACCTTCGGCTACGCCCTGCCGCTGTTGCTGGCACCGGTGGCCTACGCCTTGCTCCTGCGTCGTTCGGACCTGTACTTCCAGGCCCGTGCCTACACCTTTGGTTTTTACCTGTTCGTGCGCACGCTCGCCGGCGACACACCGTTGATGAACCTGCCGGCCTTCGACCTGACGAACTGGTACAGCCCCGACGCGGCCCTCGCCTGGAGCGTGGCCAACGTGATTTTCACAGGCGCCTGCCTGTACAGCTACGGCGCAAGCCGCAACAAGAACAAAGCGATCGAACAAGGAGTTTGAAGCATGCTGGAAGTCATCCTGCTGGCGTTTTTCATCACCGTCAGCCCCGTGATCATCCTGATGAGCAAGACCCGTGCCGAGCCGTTGAAGCATGTGTACGTAGGTCTGTACTACGTGAAGTTCGTGCCGCTGCTGCTGGCGCTGTACGCGGTCAACCTCGGCACCAGCTTCCTGGCCTGGAAGTGGGTCCAGTTGAAGTGGCTGCTGCCTCGCTACTTCGGCTACCGCCACTACAACCGCGATTCCATCTCGATGGAAAGCACGCCGATCCCGGGCACCGACTACCACATGGGCTACATCCCGAAAAAGCTCCCCGCCGAGCTGGTCTACCGCTGGAGAAAGGACAAGGTCTACCACAACTACATCCAGTCGATCATCAAGGCCAACCGCGACTACTACAAGGTGCCGCTGGGCCAGTTCCCGCAGCCGACGGCCATCTCGGACGAGGACCTGCGGGTATTCCTGATGTCCTCGCAGATCACCCACTACCTGCAGACGGTCGATGGCGTGTCGACCTTCGACATGCGTGACTTCACTCGCGAGATCCGCCTGTCCAGCTCGGTGTTCGACGTGGCCAGCATCGCCATCGCCGAGGATTTTGCCGCCGACAGCATGCGCATCACCCTGCGCGACGGTTCAAGCGTCGGCCCGGGTGAGCCGGACTGGGACCTGGCCAAGGTGTACTTCATGTCCAACACCATGGTGTTCTTCATCCTCGGCGCGCACCTGCACCATCACCTGTTCTTCGCCGAAATGGGCGCGGCGTTCCTGTTCAACCTGGTGCCCAGGGAGTCGAACTTCCACAAGCTGATGGACCCGCACACCGCCTACATCCTGATGCTCAACCACCAGTTCAAGGAATCGCCACTGTCGCTGCGCGAAACCACCGGCATCGCCGACAAGTTCCTCTACAGCTGCATCGGCTACTACTCGGCGCAGACCTTCTACAAGGTCGGCTATGAAAATGCCCTGAACATGTACAACAAGCGCGAGACCGAGGACCAGGCGCTGACCCAGAAGTTCGAGATCAGGTTCGCCATCCCGTTCGACCAGTACCTCAATGGCCAGCACGCGCTCAACGCCCAGTACCGCGACTACTACGCGGCGGTGCTGAAGTTCGTCTCGGCCAGCTACGACGACCTGCTGCGCGACGGCTCCGAGCCTTACATCAACAACTGGGTCGCCGAGCTGTGCCGCTACGTCAACCTGCCGTGCCAGCCCGGCGACAAGGCCTTCAACATCGAGGTGATCGCCACCTATATCTGGTACGTGTCGTTCGTCCACTCCCTGGAGCACTACCAGTTCCACAAGTACAAGATGAACTACTGCCTGCTGACCCGGGTGCCGTTCTCGGTCGCCAGGCACCTGCCGCAGGACCAGGTGTTCAGCCAGTACGACATCTGGAAGTCCAAGCACATCGTGCACACCTTCGGCAAGAACCACCTCAATGCCGGCGTGTCGGAAAGCTATGCCGACCTGGACTACAAGTTCCGCGACCTGGCGCTGATCGATCGGCAGGAGCAGTTGAAGAAAGAGGTGCTGGGCCTGTTGGACAAACACCAGACCCCGAACGAGGCGATCGCCTTGTCCATTCGCTACTGAGGCGAGGCGGGGAGGGCCGGCGACGAAGGGGACTGTTCAGTGTTTTGAAAAAAGAGTACAAATGTACTCCATGGACACTTTATCCCCCAAACGCCGCGCCATCCTCGGCTTCATCCGCGAGCGCATCACCGATCAAGGCCAGCCACCATCGCTGGCCGACATCGCCGAGCGCTTCGGTTTCGCCTCGCGCAGCGTGGCGCGCAAGCACATCACCGCCCTGAGCCAGGCCGGGTTCATCGACGTCACGCCCAACCAGGCGCGTGGCATCCGCCTGGCCGAGCCCCTGCGCCGGCCCGAAATCCTCGAGATCCCGGTACTTGGCCAGGTCGCCGCCGGTGCGCCGATCGGCCCCGACCTCGACATCCACGAGCAGTTGCTGCTCGACCCCAGCCTGTTCCGGTGCACCCCCGACTACCTGCTCAAGGTGCGCGGCGATTCGATGATCGATGACGGCATCTTCGACGGCGACCTGGTCGGCATCCGCCAGCAGGGCGAGGCCCGCGACGGGCAGATCGTGGTCGCCCGGCTCGACGGCGAGGTGACCATCAAGCGCCTGCAGCGCACCCGCGACGGCTATCGCCTGCTGCCGCGCAACCCGGCCTATGCCCCCATCGACGTGACCCCCGGGCACGAGTTCTTCATCGAAGGCGTGTTCTGCGGCCTGCTGAGGCGTGACTGATGGGCGCCGTGGTCGAACTCGACCGGCTGCTCGACCAGCGCCAGGTATGGCGTGGGCGGCAGGCCCAGGCGCGTCCGCAGGGCCTGCAACCCACCGGGCATACGAGCCTCGACCATCGACTGCCGGAAGGCGGTTGGCCGGCGGCGGCGTTGAGCGAGCTGCTGCTGGCCAGCCCCGGTTGCGGTGAGCTGCAACTGCTCTGGCCGACACTCGCCCGGTTGACCGGGGAGGGGCAGCGGGTGGTGCTGGTGGCGCCGCCGTTCATTCCCTATGCGCCGGCCTGGCAGGCCGCCGGGGTGGACCTGCGCTGGCTGGTGCAGGTCGATGCCGAGGCGGCCGATGCCTTGTGGGCGGCCGAGCAGTGCCTGCGCTCGGGCAGTTGCGCCGCCGTGCTGTGCTGGCCAGCGCGTGCCGACGACCGTGCCTTGCGCCGCCTGCAGGTGGCCGCGGAGACCGGCGACGCGCTGGCGTTCGCCTGTCGTCCGCACCAGGCCGCGCTGAACCCGTCACCCGCCGCCCTGCGCATCGCCCTCGACCTGCGTCCGGCACAATGGCGCGTGCTCAAGTGCCGGGGCGGCCTGGCGCCGGCCACGCCCATCGCCTGCCCGGGGCGGGAGTGATGCGCCATGCTCTGGGCTTGCATTTTGTTGCCACAGCTGGCGCTGGACACCGTCCTGCGCGAACGCGACGACCCCGAGGCACCGCTGGTGCTGCTCGGCGGGCCGCCCCAGCGCCGCGTGCTGCGGGCGGTCAACCCGGCGGCCGCTGAGCTGGGCCTGCGCGCCGGGCAGACGCTGACCGCCGCCCGCGCCCTGGCCGACGGTTTCACCTGTGTTGAGGTCGAGCCGGCACGCATCGAGCAGTTGCAGCAGTTGCTGGCAGCCTGGGCCTACCGCTTCAGCGCCCAGGTCAGCCTGCACTATCCCCGTGCGTTGCTGTTGGAGGTGGGCTCGAGCCTGCAATTGTTCGGCCCCTGGCCGCTGTTCGAGGCCCGCCTGCGCAAGGAACTGGCGGCATTGGGGTTGCGCCAGCGGATCGTCGTGGCCAGCAATCCGGTGGCGGCGAGGATGCTCGCCAATGGCCATGATGGCCTGGCGCTGACCTGCCCGCAGGCCACCCGCGCCGCCTTGCTCGAGATGCCCGTCGAGCGTGTCGGCCTGCCCGCCGAGGCGGCCGAAGCCTTCGCCCGCATGGGCCTGCACCGGCTCGGGCAGGTGCTGGCATTGCCGCGCGATGCCTTGGCCAGGCGTTTCAGTGTCCAGGTGCAGTTGCACCTGGACCAGCTGCTCGGCCTGCGCAACCTGGGGCTGGACTTTTACCAGCCGCCCGATCGTTTCGAGGCGCGGCTGGAGCTGAATTTCGATGTCGAGTCGCATCAGGCGCTGCTGTTCCCCTTGCGTCGCCTCATCAGCGACCTGGCGGCCTTCCTCGCCGGGCGCGACTGCGGCGTGCAGCGTTTCGAGCTGCATCTGGAGCACGCCGAAGGCGCGGACACCGTGCTCAAGGTCGGCCTGCTGGCCGCCGAGCGCGACGCCTCGCTGCTGTTCGAGCTGGCCCGTGGTCGCCTGGAGCCGCTGCGTATTCCGGCGCCGGTACGCAACCTGCGCCTGCTGGCCGCCGACCTGCCGCCATTCGTGCCGCAACGCCAGGCGCTGTTCGACCCGCGTGCACAGCAGGCCCAGCCCTGGGAGCAACTGCGTGAACGGCTGCGGGCACGGCTCGGTGACGAGGCGGTCAGGGGCCTGCGCGCCGCAGCCGACCATCGCCCCGAGTGCGCCTGGCAAGGCGTGGAGCAGGGCGCCCAGGGCCAACGGGTGATGGCTCCTGGTCGTCGTCCCGGTTGGCTGCTGCCCACACCCCAGCTCTTGAGCGAGACCGGCCTGCAACTGCTGGGGCAGGCCGAGCGCATCGAGTCCGGCTGGTGGGACGGTGGCGACGTGCGCCGTGACTACTACCGCATCGAGACCCGCGACGGCCTGCGCGGTTGGGCCTTCCGTGACCTGGCGAGCCCCGGGCCGCTGTGGTTGCAGGGCTGGTTCGCATGAACAGCCCGGATTATGCAGAGTTGCACTGCCTGTCGAACTTCAGTTTCCAGCGCGGCGCCTCCAGTGCCGACGAACTGTTCCGCCGCGCCCGCGAGCAGGGCTACCAGGCCCTGGCGATCACCGACGAATGCACGCTGGCGGGGATTGTCCGGGCCTGGCAGGCAGCGAAGCAGCATCAGCTGAAGCTGATCGTCGGCAGCGAGGTGCGGGTGCACCAGGGGCCGAAGCTGGTCCTGCTGGTGGGGGACCTTGTCGGCTACCAGAACCTCTGCGCGCTGATCACCCGCGCCCGGCGGCGTTCGGAGAAGGGCAGCTACCAGTTGCTCGCCGAGGACCTCGAGGCCCACCACCAGGGCCTGCTGGCGCTGTGGGTGGCCGAGCCCGACGATGGCGACGCGGCCTGGTTGCGGCCGCTGTTCGGCGAGCGCCTATGGTTGGCAGTGCACCTGCACCGCGGGGCCGACGACGCCCAGCGCCTGGCGCAGCTGCGCGCGCTTGGGACTCGGCTGGAGATCCCGCTGGTGGCCTGCGGCGATGTGCACATGCATGTGCGCGGGCGGCGGGCGCTGCAGGACTGCATGACCGCCATCCGCGAACATTGCGCGGTCGCCGAGGCGGGGCGCTTCCTGTTCGCCAACGGCGAGCGTCACCTGAGGTCGCTCGACCAGCTGCGCGAGCTGTACCCCGCCGACCTGCTCGCGCAGACCACCCAGGTTGCCGGGCGCTGCACCTTCGACCTGTCACAGTTGAAGTACCAGTACCCACGGGAACTGGTGCCCGAAGGGCAGACCCCGGCCAGCTGGTTGCGCGAACTGTGCCGGCGCGGCCTGCCCGAGCGCTGGCCCCAGGGCCCGAGCGACAAGGTGCGCACGGTGCTGGAGCGGGAGCTGGCACTGATCGAGGAACTGGGCTACGAGAGTTACTTCCTGACCGTCCACGACATCGTCGCCTTCGCCCGCCGCCAGCGCATCCTCTGCCAGGGGCGCGGTTCGGCGGCCAACTCGGTGGTGTGTTTCGTCCTCGGCATCACCGAGCTCGACCCCATGGAGCATCGCCTGTTGTTCGAGCGCTTTCTCTCCCGCGAGCGCAACGAGCCGCCGGACATCGACGTGGACTTCGAGCATGACCGCCGCGAAGAGGTGATCCAGTACGTGTTCCGCCGCTATGGCCGGCACCGTGCGGCACTTACCGCCGTGGTCAGCAGCTACCACGCCGCCGGGGCGGTGCGCGACGTAGCCCGGGTGCTCGGCTTGCCGGCCGACCAGGTGGACGCCCTGGCCAAGTGCTGCGGGCGCTGGAGTGATCGCATCCCCGATGCCGGGCGCCTGGCCGAGGCCGGTTTCGACGCGCACAGCCCCTCGCTGCGGCGCATCCTGGTGCTGGCGGGGGAACTGATCGGCTTTCCCCGGCACCTGTCGCAGCATCCCGGCGGCTTTGTCATCTCCGAGCAGCCGCTGGACCGGCTGGTGCCGGTGGAGAACGCGGCGATGGCCGAGCGCACGGTGATCCAGTGGGACAAGGACGACCTGGACATGGTCGGCCTGCTCAAGGTCGATGTGCTGGCGCTGGGCATGCTCAGCGCCCTGCGCCGCTGCTTCGACCTGATCGCCCGGCACCGGGGGCGCGAGTACACGCTGGCGACCCTGCCCAAGGAGGACCCGGCCACCTACGCCATGATCGGCCGCGCCGAGACCATGGGCGTGTTCCAGATCGAGTCGCGGGCACAGATGGCCATGCTGCCCCGGCTCAAGCCGGTGAAGTTCTACGACCTGGTGATCGAGGTGGCCATCGTCCGTCCCGGGCCGATCCAGGGCGACATGGTCCACCCGTACCTGCGCCGCAGGCTCAAGCAGGAGCCGGTTACCTATCCATCGGAAAAACTCCAGGCCGTCTTCGAGCGCACCCTGGGCGTGCCGTTGTTCCAGGAGCAGGTGATGGAGCTGGCCATGGTCGCCGCCGACTACAGCCCGGGCGAGGCCGACCAGTTGCGCCGCAGCATGGCTGCCTGGAAGCGCCATGGCGGCCTGGAACCGCACCGCGAGCGGTTGATCGCGGGCATGCTGCGCAATGGCTACGAACTGGCGTTTGCCGAGCGCATCTTCGAGCAGATCAAGGGCTTCGGCAGCTACGGTTTTCCTGAGTCCCACGCCGCCAGTTTCGCCCTGCTGTGCTACGCCAGCAGCTGGCTCAAGTGCCATGAGCCGGCGATCTTCACCTGCGCGCTGGTCAACAGTTGGCCGATGGGCTTCTACAGCCCCGACCAACTACTGCAGGAGGCGCGCCGCCAAGGGATCGAAGTGCGCCCGGTGGATGTGTTCCATAGCGACTGGGACTGCACGCTGGAAGCCGTGGGTGAGGGCGCGCTGGCCATCCGCCTGGGGCTGCGTCAGATTCGTGGCTTCGGGGAAGACGATGCCCGCCGCCTGGCGCAGGCGCGGGCACAGCGTCCGTGGCGCGACGTCGAGGACCTGTGCCTGCGTGCCGGGCTCGACGCTCGGGCCCGTGCGCGCCTGGCGGATGCCGGGGCCTTGCGCGGGCTGGCCGGTGACCGCCACCAGGCGCGCTGGCAGGTGGCGGCGGTGCAGGCGCAGTTGCCGCTGTTTGCCGAGGTCGACTCCGTGCCCGAGCAGGCGGTGATGTTGCCGCTGCCGAGTGTCGCCGAGGACCTGGCCGCCGACTACGACACCCTGGGCACCACCCTCGGACCGCATCCCTTGACCCTGCTGCGTTCACGCTTGCGGGCACTGGGTTGTCGCAGCTCGACGGAGTTGGCGGGGGTCGAGCATGGCGACACGATTGCCGTGGCCGGCATCGTGGTCGGCCGGCAGCGCCCGCAGACCGCCAGTGGCGTGACCTTCGTCACCCTCGAGGATGAGCACGGGATGGTCAACGTGGTGGTCTGGCGCGAGCTGGCCGAGCGCCAGCGGCGGGCGCTGGTAGGCTCGAAATTGCTCAAGGTGAGCGGGCGCCTGGAGCAGGAGAGCGGGGTGCGGCACCTGATCGCCCGACGACTGGAGGACATCAGCCCCTTGTTGCAGGGGCTGGATGTGCGCAGTCGAGATTTTCACTAGCACGGCAAGCTATGAACAGCCGCGTTTCAGCGCAGTTCGACCTGCGCGCACAGCCCCCCTTCGGCACGGTTGCGCAGGGTCAGGCTGCCGCCCATGGCCTGGGTCAGTTGCTGGGCGATCGCCAGCCCCAGCCCGGTACCGCCGGTGCTGCGGTTGCGCGAACCCTCGACCCGGTAGAACGGCTTGAGCACGTCGTCGAGTTCCGCCTCGGGGATGCCCGGGCCATCGTCGAGCACGCGGATCAGGGTTACGCCGTTCTCGCAGCCCACCTCCAGCTGCGCGGCGCCTGAGAACTTGAGGGCATTGTCCACCAGGTTCACCAGCACCCGGCGCAAGGCATGGGGGCGGGTTTGCAGGGTCGCCTGGGCGCTGCCGCGGCGGTCCACCCGGGCGCCGCTGTCCTGGTAGTCGAATACCAGGCTGTCGAGGAAGGCGTCGAGGTTGACCCGGCACGGCGCCTCGGTGCCGCTGTCCATGCTGCGGGCATAGGCCACGCCCTCGCGCACCAGGTGTTCCATGGCGTCCAGGTCGTGCGCCAGCTTGTCCTTCTCCTGGCCGTCGTCCATCTGCTCGACCCGCAGCTTCATGCGCGTGATCGGTGTCTGCAGGTCGTGGGAGATGGCGGCGAGCAGCTGCATGCGCTCCTTGAGGTAGGCGCCGATGCGCGCCTGCAGCGCATTGAAGGCAACGGCGGCGTAGCGCACCTCGCGTGGGCCGCTCTCGTCGAGCTGCGGGCCGGGGCTGTTCGGGTCGAGGTTGTCTACCGCCTGGACCAGGCGGGTCAGCGGGCCGATGGCCAGGCGCACGGCCAGCCAGGTGCAGGCCAGCAGCACCGCCAGCTGGATCAGCAGCACCACCGGCAGCCAGGTGGCCACCGGCACCGGGGCAGGGGTGACGTCGATGGTCAGCGGCGCGCCGTCGGCCAGGCGCAGGTGAGCCTGGAAGTGCGCGTTGGGGCCGGGGATTTCCTGGAAGGTCAGGGCGTAGCGGTCACCGATGGCCTTGACGATCGACTCGGCGGCCATCGGCGGGTCGGCGCTGGGCATGGCTTCGCCGGGCAGGCCGCCGTCCAGCCGGTAGCGGTAGGTGCGTCGCTCCAGGCGTGACAGCCAGGCCGGGCGCTCGGCGGCGGGCAGGCGGTCGAGGATGGCCACCGAGGTCGAGACATCCAGCTCCAGGTTGCTGAGCATCATCGAGCGGCTGCTGACGTAACGTTCGTAGGCCTGCAGGCTGAACGACAGGCCGTAGGCCAGCACCAGCCCGGTGAAGAAGATCAGGGCCAGGCGCGAAGCCAGGGTGCGCGGCCATTTCATGCCGGCGACTCCAGCAGCTGCACCGGCAGCGAGAACACATAGCCTTCGCTGCGCACGGTCTTGATGCAGGTCGGCTCGCGGGCGTCGTCGCCCAGGCGCTGGCGCAGGCGGCTGACCAGCAGGTCGATGGAGCGGTCGAAGATGTCCGCCTCGCGGCCCTGGGTGAGGTTGAGCAGCTGTTCGCGACTGAGCACCCGCTGCGGATGGTCGAGGAACACCCGCAGCAGGCGGTACTCGGCACCCGATAGCGCCACCAGGGTGCCTTCGTTGTCGAGCAGGTGGCGGGCGGTGGTGTCCAGGCGCCATGGGCCAAAGGCGATCAGCCGGCTGCTCTCGCTGATGGTCAGGTTCGGCGGCAGCATGCGCGTGCGGCGCAGCACGGCGTTGATCCGCGCCAGCAGCTCGCGGGCGGAGAACGGCTTGGTCAGGTAGTCGTCGGCGCCCATCTCCAGGCCGATGATGCGGTCGGTCTCGTCGTTGCGCGCGGTGAGCATCAGCACCGGCGTGTTGCGGTGCTTGCCGGCGCGCAGTTCGCGGCACAGCAGCAGGCCGTCGTCGCCGGGCATCATGATGTCGAGGACGATCAGGTCGACGGCGTTGTTTTCCAGGAAGGCGCGCATCTGCCGGCCATCGGCGACGATGCTGGTGCGCAGCCCGTTCTTCTTCAGGTAGTTGCCGACCAGTTCGCGGATCTCGCGGTCGTCGTCGACGATCAGGATGTGATCGGCGTGTTCCATCGGGGTGTCCTTGTACGTGGGGAATGGGCGCAGTGTACCGAGTGGATCCGGGCTTGCCTGCCCGGGTTTGTATTGCAGTGTATCTGCTGGCGACACAGATACAGGAAGAAGCACGGCGGCCCCTGGCCGGACACATGCGCGATACCTGGCAGGCGTGAAATGGCTCTCGACCGGGGAGTAAAGCCTTCCCAAACCAGAATCCGCACAAGGAGACACGCCATGAACCTCAAGACCCTCGCCAGCGCCGCCCTGTTTGCCGTCCTCGGCCTCGGCGCCCTGACGGCCCAGGCCAGCAGCAGCTCGCTGAACGACGCCAGTGTGATGCAATACCGCTACGGCGACCGGCTGGATGTGAAGAAAGTGCTGTCGGTGAAGGATGAGCCAGGCACCACCTGCGGGCCGGTGAAGACTCGCATGGACTACCTCGACTCCCAGGGCAAGCCGCAGAGTGTCGAGTACCGCTCCTACGCCACCAGTGGCTGCCATGACAACTGAGGCGCGCGGCAAGCGCCGCCTGCTCAAGGCCGGCGGCGTGGCCCTGGCCCTGCTCGGGCTGGGCCTGGCCGGCCACCTGCTGGCCAGGGACAGCTACGGCCCCATGCCGTCGCTGGCGGGGGCCGAGCAGTGGCTCAACTCGCCGCCGCTGGATGGCACCGCGCTCAAGGGCAAGGTGGTGCTGGTGGACTTCTGGACCTACGACTGCATCAACTGTCGGCGCAGCCTGCCCCATGTCAATGATTGGGCGCGGCGCTACGGCGAGCAGGGGCTGGTGGTGGTCGGGGTGCATACGCCGGAGTACGACTACGAGCACGACCTGGACAATGTCCGGGCCCAGGTGCAGCAACTGGGCATCGCCTACCCGGTGGCGGTGGACAATGGCTACCGGATCTGGAACGCCTGGGGCAACCAGTTCTGGCCGGCGCATTATTTTGTCGATCGCAAGGGGCAGGTGCGCCATGTGCACTTTGGCGAGGGTGATTATGCGGGGCAGGAGGGGGTGATTCAGGCGTTGTTGAATGAGCCGGGTTGATTCGTTGTCCGCTCTGGCCCTATCGCGGGGCAAGCCCGCTCCCACGCCGTCCGTGCAGTGATAGCGTGGGAGCGGGCTTGCCCCGCGATAGAGCCGGCCCAGGCAACTTCACTCCCCTAGCCGCTGCTCCCGCGACGGCGGATAGCCGAAATACGCCGCATAGCACTTGCTGAAGTGCGATACCGAGACGAACCCGCAGGCCACCGCCACCTCCATCACCGACAGGTCCGAATACTGCAGCAATCGTCGGCTCTTGGTGATGCGCAGCTCCATGTAGTAGCGCCGGGGCGAGGTGCCCAGCTGGGCCTGGAACAGGCGGTCGATCTGCCGCCGGGAACGCCCGGAGTAGGTGGCCAGCTGGTCGAGGCTCAGGGTCTCCTCGAGGTTGTTCTCCATCAGCTCGACGATGGTGCGCAGGTGCAGGCTCATGGACTTCTTCGCCCCCGGTCCGACCTGGCGATAGCGCGCCCCGGAGAACGACAGGATCTCTTCGACGCCTTCGGCCAGGGCATCGCCGTACAGCCGCCGCACCAGCCCGAGCATCAGCTCCATGGCGCCGTTGGGGCTGGCGGCGCTCAGGCGGTCGCGGTCGAGGGTGAAGCTGGCCGGGGTGATGCGTGTCTGCGGGCTGATCTCGGCCAGGCTGGCGCGCTGCTCGGGGTGCACGCTGCAACCATAGTCGTCGAGCACCCCGGCGCGGCCGAGGAACCAGGCGCCGTTCCACAGCCCGCCGAGGGTCATGCCGTGGCTGGCGCAATCGCCCAGCAGGCGGTCGAGGTCGGGGTATTTCAAGGGTGTGCGCAGGCCGCCGCAGATCACCAGCAGGTCGAGGTCCTGCAGGCTGCGCGGCGCCAGCGGACTGGCCACCAGTTCCAGGCCCAGGTCGCTGAGCACGCGATCGCCCGCCAGGGACAGCGGGGTGGAGGTGAAGCTGTCGGTGCGCAGCAGGTTGGCGGTGACCAGCACGTCCATCGCCACGGTGAAGCTGGCCATGGAGAAATGCTCGAGCAGGACGAAGTCGACGCGGTAGGGGCGCTGGTTGCCGGCATCGCCGGACTTGAGCCGCAGCATGTTGCTGGTGCTGGTCTTCTTGCTGAACTGGCGTGGCGTGGGCACTGCGGACTCCGCTTCCTGGCTGGCGCGCACGAGTGTGCGGCGGGACGCGGGGAAAGACAACAGCGGCGCTCGCTGGCGCTGAAAGCACAGCGCCCCCTCGAGAGGGGGCGCCGGTCATGCAACGCGGGACTTAGAAGTCGCCGCGCAGGGTGAACATGTAGCTGCGCGGGGTGCCGTAGGTGGTGCCGCGGGTCCAGTAGCCCATGGAGTCGAAGTACTTGCGGTCGAACAGGTTCTCGATGTCGACGCCGACGGTCCAGTGCTCGTCGAGCTTGTAGGCGGCGCGGGCGTCGAAGATCGCACGGCCGCTGTTGTACGCCTCGTTGTAGGCATCGACGTAGGAGTTCTGCGCCGAGACGCCACCGCCGACGCTCAGGCGGTTCCATTCACCCGGGAAGGTGTAGTTGGTGTTCACGCGCACCATGTGTTTCGGGGTCTGCGCCGAGATCGGGCCGCCCTCGGACGAACTGGTGGTGTTGTAGGTATAGCCGGCCGCGACCTGCAGGCCCGGCAGCAGTTCGCCGGTGGCCTCGGCTTCGAAGCCCTTGCTGCGGTTGATGCCATCGCCGTTGGTCCAGCAGCGGCCGGCCGGGTCGGTCGGGCACTTGCCGCGGTTGGCCGCGTCTTGCTGGGCCACGTCTTCCTGCTCGATGTAGAACACGGCGAAGGACACGTTAAGGCGTTTGTCGAACAGCTCACCCTTGATACCGGTTTCGTAGTTCGAACCGATGGACGGGTCGAGCACGCTGCCGCTGACGGTGCGGTAGTTGGCCTGCGGCAGGAAGATATCGGCGTAGCTGGCGTACCAGGACCACTGGTCGTTCAGGTCGTAGATCGCACCGACGAAGGGTGTGAATTCTTCATCCTGACGGCTGGTGGTCACCTTCGGGCCGTTCCAGGCTTCGTTCTTGTACCAGCTCAGGCGACCACCGAGGACGAAGCTCAGGTCTTCGGTCGCGTGCAGGCGGGCGCTCAGGTAGGTGCCGTAGCGGGTGTCGATGGTGTCGTCCATGGACTTCCAGCCGTTACGCTGCAGCTCAGGGATATTGCTGTGATTGGGATCAAACACATTGAGCGGGATCGGGCTCGGTAGCGCGATGGTGTTGTCCTTGTCGTTCATCTTGCGCTTGGACCAGTTGGCGCCGAGGGTCAACTGGTGGGTCAGGCCGAAGGCCTCGAAGGTGCCGTCCAGGTGGCCGTCGACGGCATTGGAGGTCACATCGAACTTGTGATAGCTGACGGTGTTGACCGTCGGACCGCCGGGAGCGTTGTACTCCAGGGTTTCCCGCGCGCCCCACTCGATGGCGCTGCGGTTGTAGCCACCCTCGGAATGGGACAGCGCCAGCTTGGCGGTCCAGTTGTCGTTGAAACGGTGGGTGAGGTCGGCAAACACCTCGTCCATGTCGGTCTGCAGCTTGGTCCAGTCCTGGCCCAGGTAGGTCGAGCGCTTCAGGTGCGGGTTGCTGCCATCGGGGTTGTTGGGGATGCCCAGCACGCTGTAGCCGTCGATGCGCGAAGTCTGGCGGCGCAGGCCCAGGGCGACGGTGGTGGCATCGTTCAGGTCGGCCTCGACGATCCCGTACAGCAGTGGCCGCTTGGACTTGGTGACGTCGGTGAAGTAGCCGCGGTCCTCATAGGAGGCGACCATGCGCCCGCGCAGGGTGCCCTGGGGGTTGAGGCGGCCACTGGCATCCAGGTCCAGGCGGTAGTTGTCCCAGGAGCCGGCGCGGGTGATCACGGTGAAGCGCGGGTCGGCGGTTGGGCGCTTGCGCACCAGGTTCACCGCACCGCCCGGGTTGCCGGCGCCGACCAGCAGGCCGGAAGCACCGCGCAGCACTTCGACGCGGTCGAAGATCGCCATGTCCGGGGTCATCCAGCCGGTGTAGGCATAGGCCTGCCCGGGCACGCCGTCGACCATGTAGCTTTCGTCGGTGAGGTCGAAACCACGGGAGCTGAAGTGGTGGTTGCCGTAGCCGCGGTTGGCGCGGGTGATACCGGTGGTCTGGGCCATCACCTGGTCCAGCGAGACCAGGTTCTTGTCGTCCATCAGTTTGCGGGTGACCACGGTCACCGACTGCGGGGTTTCACGCAGCGATTGCGCGGTCTTGCCAATGGTCACGGCACCGGTGGTGTAGGAGTTGCTGCCCTCGGTGGTGGCGCCGAGCACCTGGCCGTTGATGGTGGTGGCGTCCAGGGTCATGGCCGAACCGGACTCCGCCGCGCCGCTGATGATCAGGGTGTTGTCCTGCACGCTGTAGCGAATCCCGCTGTTCCTGAGCAGCTCCCCAGCTGCCTGGGTTGGCGAGAAGCGGCCCTTGACCGGGCTGCTGCGCAGGCCTTGGACGGTTTCCGGACTGAACAGCACCTGCAGGTTGCCCTGGCGACCCAGCTCTTGCAGAGCGCTGGCCAGCGACTGGGCCGGAATGTCGAAGTCCTGCTCCTGGGCCTGCACCTGGGCGGCCAGCGGCAGGGACAGGGCGAGGCCGAGGGTGGCCATGGCCGGCGAGGAGCGCAGCATCCGGCGCAGCATCAGCGCTTTGCTCAAAGGGGTCAGGGTGTTGGCTGGTATTGGCATTTTTATGCTCTGGCTCAAGGTACGCAAAGTAAATGAAAATTATTCCGTTGCGAGTAGGACGCATGCGAATGCCAAAACCGGAAAAATAATTATTGCGGTTGGTAGAGGCGTGACCTGCGACTTCCCTGTAGGCAGGGTTGATTCAGCGTGCGGCAATAGGGGAACGAGCGGTGCGGCGGGGAATTTAAGCGGCGCGGGCGGTGACAGGGCCACCGCCCGTGGAGGAGGGGTCAGGCGGGCAGGGCCGGTTCCTGGTTGCGTTCGACCAGGATCTTGCCGCTGTGCATGCGCACCAGCTGGTCGGCCACCGGGAAGTAGCGGTCGTCGTGGGAGATGACGATGATGGTCTTGCCCTGCTGCTTCAGCTCCGGCAGCAGCTCGGTGTAGAACACCCGGCGGAAGGCCGGGTCCTGGTCGGCGGCCCACTCGTCGAACACCAGCACCGGGCGCTGGTCGAGCCAGGCGTTGATCAGCGCCAGGCGCTTGCGCTGGCCGGTGGACAGGTCGGTGGTGGTGAAGCTGCCGTCGCGGATCCCGACCTTGTGGGCGATGTCCAGGCGTTCGAGGTACTTGGCGGCCTCCGGCGGCAGCTCGGCGAGGCCCGGCAGCGGTTCGTCGAACAGGTAGTAGTCGGCGAAGATGGTGGTGAACAGCTGGCGGTAGTCGTCCAGGCGCTGCGGGGTAACTGTCTCGCCGTTGAGGCGGACCTCGCCCTGTTGCGGGGTGTACAGGCCCAGCAGCAGCTTGATCAGGGTGGTCTTGCCGCAGCCGTTCTCGCCGACGATGAAGACGATGTCGCCCTGGCGGATGGTCAGGTCCACCGGACCCAGGTGGAACGGCTGGCTGCCTTCGACCTGAGGGTAGTCATAGCGCAGCTGGCGCAGTTCGATGGAGGCGACCTCTGTCACCTGTGGCGCGCGGTCGCTGACCAGCAGGTGCGGTTCGGGCGAGGAGAAACGCTGGGACAGTTCGGCGATCCGGCGCAGGGCGATCTGTGCCCGGCTGATGCTCGGCAGGTTGGTGATCAGCTGTTCCAGCGGCCCCTTCATGTACAGCATCACCAGCACGAAACCACCCAGCACGGTCTTGTCGGTGCTCGGCCACAAGGCCTGGAAGGCGATGGCGATGCCGATCACCGCGAAGAACAGCATCGAGCCGAAGGTCTCGGCGCTGACGAAGATGTTCGCCGCGCGGATGTTGGCCTTGCAGATGCGTTCGGTGGCGCCGTGGATCAGCTGGTCGTGCATATGCTGGCGGCGCTGGCGCTGGATACGCAGCTCCTTGGCGCCGCCGGAAAGGGCCTGGTAGTGCTTCTGCAGCTCGTCTTCGTTGTTGCGCGCGGTGAGGATGTTCTTCATGCCGTGGCGATGGGCGAGGAACTGCGCGCCGGTGCCGATCACCACGGTCAGCACGGTGACCAGCAGGATCTGCCAGGACAGCAGCGCCAGGTAGGACAGGCAGCCGAGGGTGACGGTGAAGGCGATGACCATCGGCGCCACTGACAGGGCGAAGGCGCTGATGGTGCTGACGTCATTGAGCAGCACCGGGATCAGGCGGTGGGCGCGGTAGCGCTCCAGTTGTGCGATCGGCGCCACCAGCACCTTGGCGGCCAGTTCGCGGCGCAGGCGCGCCACCACCTTCTGCCCGACGTAGTTGGTCAGCAGGTTCGAGCCGGTGGAGCAGGCCAGGGTCAGCAGGCACAGGCCGCCGAACAGCAGGGCGGTGCGGGTGTCCGGCCCGTCCACGGCGTTCATCGCGCTGTTGATGGTGGCCAGCAGGGCGGTGACGCTCAGGCCGCTGACCACGCCGAGGGCCGCCGAAAGCGCGACCAGCATCCAGAACGGCTTGAGTATCCGCAGGGTTTCCTGGGCGAGGCTGGGAGTCTTGGACGTCATGGAGTCATCTCGTGAGTATTCGTTGGCGCAGGGCGGCGGACCAGGCCCTGATCTTGGTAGACGAGAGGGTTTTGCGCGGATTTAGTGGCGAGGCGGATCCGGCGCCAGGGGCGCCGGAAGTGGGGAGGGCTTAGAGCTCGCGGGCGACACGGAAGCCGATCCAGTCGCCGCGCAGGGTGGAGCTGCGTTCGTTGCGGTTGCCCGAGCGGGAGAAGATCGGCGCCTCGGTGTAGTCGTTGCCGCGGATCACCCGGCGGTCCTCGCATTCGCTGCTGTTGGTCTGCGGGCTGCCATCGGTGGGGGCGGTGGCGTAGCTGTCGACGTAGCAGTCGCGGGTCCACTCGTAGACGTTGCCGTGGCCGTCGTAGACGCCGAAGGCGTTGGGCGGGAAGCTGCCGACGGGCGAGGTGAAGGAGAAACCGTCCGTGGGGCCGTAGGTGTTGGCGTGCTTGGAGATCTGGTACTTCTGCTCGTCGTTGTCATCGAGCGGGAAGGGGAACGGCCCGGTGCTGCCGCCGCGCACGGCGTATTCGCGCTGGGACTCGCTGAGCACCTTGTAGACCTTGCCGGTCTTCTTCGACAGCCACGAGGCGTAGGCCTCGGCTTCGTGGAAGTTCAGGCACACGGCGGGTTGGCGGTCACCCTGTTGGTAGCGCGGCACGCCCGCGATGCATTCGCGGCCCGGGCGGGTGTCGCCGTTGGGGACCTTGTAGCCGCTGGCCTTGAGGTAGGCTTTCCATTCCCCGTTGGTGATCTGGTATTGGCTGACGGCAAAGGCCTTCTTGAAGGTCACCTGGTGCAGCGGTCCTTCGTCGTCCTGTCGGCCTTTTTCGTCGTCCGGGGTACCCATCATGAAGCTGCCGGCGGGCAGCACCACCATTTCCGGGCAGGTCTTGGCACAGTCGCGGAACACCGTGCCGGGTTTGTGCGCGGGCGCCGCGGCCAGGGCCGGCAGGCTGCAGGCGACCAGCAGGGCGGCCAGGGTGAGGCGGTTCAGGGGTGCGGTCATGGGGAAGCCTTGTTCAGGGTTGCTGGGCAGACAGCGGGAGTTCGTGCTGATGGACGAAATGAACGAGGCGATGTTTAAGGGTGGGTTGTAACAAGTGTTTGGCGGGAGAGGTGTGGCGCCTATCAGATCGAGCGCCGCCCGCGCGGCGCATCGCGGCGCAAGGCCGCTCCTACATCTGTTTCGGGCCAGTTATGCCTGAGAGTGAGGCGGCGCCCGCCTTGGTGCATGCCTTGAGGCAGGTGAAGCGGCAGCGGTGCCCACGCTGGAACCGCGTCGGACCAACAAGGCGGACCAGGTAATGGCACAGGATTGACTGGCCCGAAACAGATGTAGGAGCGGCCTTGCGCCGCGATGCGCCGCGCGGGCGGCGCTCGATCTCGAGAGCGCTGCAAGGCTACAGTCAAGCGCTAGCGCCTCAACTCAACCCAACTCAAGCCAGATCGGCGCATGGTCCGAAGGCTTCTCCATCCCCCGCAGCTCATAGTCGACCCCGGCGGCCTTGACCCGTGGCAGCAAGCCCTGGGAGGCCATGATCAGGTCGATGCGCAGGCCCCGCTTGGGCTCGTCCTCGAAGCCGCGGCTGCGGTAGTCGAACCAGCTGAAGCGGTCGGCCACCTCCGGGTGCAGGTGACGGAAGCTGTCGACCAGGCCCCAGCCCTTGAGCCGCTCCATCCACTCGC
This sequence comes from Pseudomonas sp. TE31087, assembly GCF_057284075.1. Lineage (NCBI taxonomy): Bacteria > Pseudomonadati > Pseudomonadota > Gammaproteobacteria > Pseudomonadales > Pseudomonadaceae > Pseudomonas > Pseudomonas sp. TE31087. The sequence goes on along the minus strand of NZ_JBXVNN010000001.1, from coordinate 1,564,684 downwards.
GCTCCTCGGGCAGGAAGCTGCACTTGCCGGTCTTCAGCCAGCGCTTGGCGTTGTCCGCGCCGATGCCGATGTCGCAGTCCTGGGGCGAGATGTTCAGGTCACCCATCACCACGACGGGCTGGTCATTCTTGAACTGCCCTTCGAGCAGGGCCTGCAGGTCGCTGTAGAAGCGCTGCTTGGCCGGGAACTTGGTGGGGTGGTCGCGGCTCTCGCCCTGGGGGAAGTAACCGTTCATGACCGTGATCGGCGTGCCGTCGGCATCGGCGAAGGTGCCCCAGATGAAACGGCGCTGGGCGTCCTCTTCATCGCTGGCAAAGCCTTTGAACAACGACAGCGGCGCCTGGCGCGAGAGCAGGGCGACACCGTAGTGGCCCTTCTGGCCGTGGTAGTGCACGTGGTAGCCGAGCGCCTCGACGTCGGCCAACGGGAACTGATCGTCGCTGACCTTGGTTTCCTGCAGGCCGATCACGTCCGGCTGGTGTTTGTCGATCAGCGCCGCCAGCTGGTGCGGACGGGCGCGCAGGCCATTGATGTTGAACGAGACGATCTTCATGGAAAGATGATCCTGGTAAAAGCCACGGATGCTAGCCGACATCGCCGGCCACGGCCAGCATGGCGCCGCGCGTCGGGCACTGCTAACGTGCTGGAGGAGGTGAACCCAGCGCCGGAATCTGGCTCCAAGGCACTGTACGCCCATTCCAGGAGGACTGCCCGCAATGCCCGACGTCATCGCCGCCCCGGCCCGCACCTGCCTGCTCGACGCCGGCTACGCCCGTGAGGCGCGTTCGCTGCTCTACCATGCCTATCGCCACGAGCCGACCTTCGCCTGGCTGTTCGAGGGCCAGCGCCCCGGCTACGAGCGTCGCCTGCGGGTGATGGTGCGCGAGTGGGTGCGCCAGCACTTCTATCTGCAGCTGCCGGCAATCGGCCTGCTGCTGGAGGACCGCTTGATCGGCCTGGCGCTGATCGTGCCGCCACAGCGGCGCCTGGGCGTGGCCGACAGCTGGGCCTGGCGCCTGCGCATGATCCTCGGCACCGGCCTGCGCTGCACCCGGCGTTACCTGGACTACCAGGCCGCGCTGGCCGGCTGCCTGCCGGGCGACAATGTCCATGTCCTGCCGCTGCTGGGCGTGCACCCGCAGTTCCAGGGCCAGCACTACGGCGAACAATTGCTACAGGCCGTGCACGACTGGTGCGCGGAGGACGCCAGCACCGAGGGCGTGGTGCTGGACACCGGTAATGCGCACTACCTGGCGTTCTACCAGCGCCAGGGCTATGAAGAGATCGGCGAGATCGCGGTGGGACCGATCAGGGAGCGGGTGTTCTTCCACCCCAATCCCCGCTCGTCCAGGGTGGCGAACCTGTGACAGGTGGTTGCCGACAACCCTCTTGACCCCTTTGCTCTGGTAGCATGCCGCGCATGACGTATTCAGGAAGACTTGGCTGGGGCCTGCTGTTGCTGGCCGCCAGCTCCATGGCATGGGCGCAGAGCGAATTGCTGGTGCGGGTCAAACCCGCCAACAAGGCGCTCAAGTCCAATATAGAAGGGTATATCGGCAGCCTGGGCGAGCGCGACGAAGAAGCCTTGCTGCGCTTCAGCCGGGGCGCCGAGGAGCAGACGCGCAAGGCCGCCCAGGCCCTGGGCTACTACCAGGCGCGGGTCGAGACCGAGGTCAAGCCCGCCAGCGACAAGGACAAACCCGCGCAATTGATCATCCGGGTCGAGCCCGGGGAGCCTGTGCGCCTGCGCAACGTGACCGTGCGCGTCGACGGGCCGGCCAGCGAACTCAAGGCCTTTCGCATCCCCGACAGCAAGGCGCTGCGCCCGGGCGAGCAACTCAACCACGGCATCTACGAGGATGCCAAGCGGTTGATCCAGAACCAGGCGTCGCGCTACGGCTTCTTCGCCGGCCGTTTCGAGCGCCAGCGCCTGGCGGTGGACCCGCAGGCCGGCGTGGCCGACATCGAGCTGGTCTACCTGAGCGGCCCGCGCTACCGCCTGGGCGCGGTGACCTTCGGCGGCGACGCGCCGCTGGACAATGACCTGCTGCAGCGCATGGTGTCGTTCAAGCCCGGCACCCCCTACGACTCTGAACTGATCGCCGAACTCAACAACGACCTGCAATCGAGCGGCTACTTCGACAGCGTGCGGGTGGACGCCGCGCCCACCGCCGCAGTGGGCGAGGACATCCCGGTGGATGTGCGCCTCGATACCCGCAAGCCGCGCACCCTGGGCCTGGGCCTGGGCTTTTCCACCGACGTCGGGCCGCGCGGCAAGGCCAACTGGACCCGCCACTGGGTCAACCCGCAAGGGCACAGCTATGGGTGGGAAACCGAATTGTCGGCGCCCCGGCAGAACGTCGGGCTGTGGTACGACATCCCGCTGGACCCGCCGCTCACCGACAAGCTGCGCTTCGCCGGCGGCTACCAGAACGAGGAGATCTCCGGCACCGACACCCTGAGCAAGCTGCTCACCGTTGGCCCCGAGTGGCACAGCAAGCTGCCCAGCGGCTGGCAACGGGTGATCTCGCTCAAGTACCAGCGCGAGGAATATCGGCTGGGTGACGACTCGGGGCTGAGCAACCTGCTGATGCCGGGCGTCAGCTTTTCGTACCTGCGCAGCGACAACCGCATCGACCCGCATAACGGCTACCGCCTGCAGTTCGACCTGCAGGCGGCCAAGGAAGGCCTGGGCTCGGACACCAACCTGATCCACGGCAACGTGCTGCTCAAGGGCCTGACCACCCTGGGCCAGAACCATCGCTTCCTCGGTCGCGTGCAGTTCGGCGGCAGCGCCACCAACGGCTACCAGCAGAACATCCCGCCGTCGCTGCGCTTCTTCGCCGGTGGCGACCAGAGCGTGCGCGGCTACGACTACCAGTCGCTGTCGCCAAAGAACAACCAGGGCGACCGCATCGGCGGCCGCTACCTGGTGGCCGGCAGCGCCGAGTACCAGTACTCGATCGCGGAAAAATGGCGCCTGGCGACCTTCGTCGACCAGGGCAACTCGTTCAATTCGCTGGAGTTCCCCAGCCTCAAGACCGGTGTCGGCATCGGTGTGCGCTGGGTGTCGCCGGTCGGGCCGCTGCGCCTTGACCTGGCCCGCGCGCTGGATGATGACGGTGGTTTTCGCTTGCACTTCTCCATGGGGCCCGAGCTGTGATGCGTGTGTTCAAACCGATCCTGCTGGTGCTGGCGGGCCTGCTGGTGCTGATCGTCCTGGCGCTGGGGCTGGTGCTCGGCACCCAGGCGGGCAGCCGCTGGGCGCTGGCGCGGGTGCCGGGGCTCGAGGTCAGCGATTTTACCGGGCGCCTTGGCGGCAGCTGGCAGGCCAGCCTGCTGCGCTGGTCCGCCGGCGACGATCGGGTCGAGCTGCTGACGCCACAATTGGCCTGGTCGCCGGCCTGCCTGCTGCGTGCCACCCTGTGCATCGAGCGCCTGCAGGCCGAGCGCATCGACATGGCCTTCGCGCCGGGAGAGGACAACCCCAACAGCGGCCCGCTGCAATTGCCGGCGCTGAACCTGCCGCTGGCCATCGAACTGGGCGAGGTCAAGGTGGGCCAGTTGCGCCTGGATGGCAGCGAACTGCTGGGCGACCTGAGCCTGGCCGCGCACTGGACCGCCAGCGGGCTGCGGGTGGACAGCCTGCGACTGCGCCGAGACGATCTGCACCTGGATGTCCAAGGCGACCTAACGCCCCAGGGTGACTGGCCGCTGCAGCTGCAGGGCACGCTGCAACTGCCGACAGTGGATGGCAAGCCGTGGCAGCTGGCATTGAACGCCAAGGGCGAGCTGCAGCAGACCCTCGTCATCGAGGCCACCAGCAGCGGTTACCTGGATGCCCGGTTGAACGGTGAATTGCAGGCCTTGGCCGAGCACCTGCCGGCCCGCCTGAGCATCCGCTCGGAGGCCTTCAAGCCCGCCGGCGAGTTGCCCGACACCCTGCAGCTGAACCAGCTCAAGCTCGATGCCCAGGGCGACCTGCTCAAGGGCTACCAGCTCTCAGGCTCGGCCACCTTGCCCGCCGAGCAAGGGCCGGTGGGCCTGGTGCTGGCCGGTAAGGTGGACGCCAAGGGCGCACGGGTCGATGCCCTGGACCTTAATGCCAGCGACACGCAGCGGCTCAAGCTGCAGGCCAGCGCCGACTGGCAGCAAGGCCTGAGCGCCGAGGCTAGCCTCGACTGGCTGGACTTCCCCTGGTTGCGCCTGTATCCGTTGGAACAGCCGCCCCAGGTCACCCTCAAGCGCTTCAACGCCCAGGTGCAGTACCGCGACGGCAACTACAAGGGCGCGTTCAACGGCGACCTGGACGGTCCGGCGGGCGCTTTCAGCCTGGCCAGCCCGTTCGAGGGCGACCTGGGCCAGGTACGCCTGCCGCAGTTGTTGCTCAGCGCGGGGCAGGGCAAGGCCGCGGGCAGTGTCGCCCTGCGTTTCGCCGACACCCTGGCCTGGGATGTCGACCTGCAATTGTCGGCGCTGGACCCGGCCTATTGGCTGGCGGAGCTGCCGGGCACCCTGGCCGGGCCGCTGCGCAGCCAGGGCGAGCTCAAGCACGAGCAGTTGGCGCTCAAGGCGCAGCTGGACCTCAAGGGTCGCCTGCGCGGCCAGTCGGCGCTGGTCAAGGTCGACGCCGAGGGCGCCGGCGAGCGCTGGACCCTGGGCAGCCTGGCGGTGCAGCTGGGTGACAACCGCATCAGCGGCAGCGCCAGCCTGCAGCAGCGCCTGGCCGGGCGCATCGACCTCGACCTGCCGCGCCTGGGCCAGCTCTGGCCGCAACTGCAAGGGCAGGCCAAGGGCCGCCTGGACCTGGCCGGTACCCTGGCCGCGCCCCAGGGCACCCTGGCCCTGCAGGGCCAGCAACTGGGCCAGGCCGACAACCGCGTGCAGCGCCTGGACCTCGACGCGCGACTGGACAGCGCCCAGCGCGGCCAGCTGACGCTCAAGGCCGGCGGGATCCGCCTGGGGGACACCGCCCTGGGCAGCCTCGATGTGCAAGGCAAGGGCGATATCCGCCAGCAGGCTGCGACGCTGGCCCTTGATGGCTCGCAACTCAAGCTCGACCTGGCGCTGGATGGCGCCTTGAGCAAGGGCGACTGGCGGGGCCGCCTGGCCAGCGGGCGCATCCAGGCCGGCGGCCAGGATTGGCAGTTGCAGGCACCAGCGCGCCTGCAACGCCTGGCCAGCGGCCAGCTCGACTTCGGTGCCCACTGCTGGCGCTCCGGGCAGGCCAGCCTGTGTGGAGAGGACCAGCGTCTGGCGCCGGAGCCGCGCCTGCGCTACCACCTCAAGCAGTTCCCGCTGGACAGCCTGGCGCAGTGGCTGCCCAAGGACTTCGCCTGGCACGGCCTGCTCAACGCCGACATCAACCTCGACATCCCGTCCAGTGGCCCCAAGGGCAGCATTCGCATCGATGCCGGCGGCGGTACCCTGCGGGTGCGCGACAAGGACCGCTGGATCGACTTCCCCTACCAGGTGTTGCGCCTGGACAGCACCCTGGCGCCACGCCGGGTCGACACCCGCGTGGATTTCCGTGGCGAGCGCCTGGGCGAGCTGAACCTGAATGCCCGCATCGACCCGCTGGGCCGCAACAAGCCGCTTTCCGGCGACTTCCGCCTGGCCGGGCTCGATCTGTCGGTCATCCGCCCGTTCCTGCCGATGGTCGAGCGCCTGGCCGGCCAGCTCAATGGCAGCGGGCGCCTGTCGGGCAGCCTGCTGGCGCCCAAGGTCAATGGCAACCTGGCCTTGAGCGGCGGCGAAGTCAGCGGCGCGGAACTGCCGGTCAGCCTCGAGGACCTGTCGCTGCAGGCACTGATCGCCGGTGAGCAGGTGCAGTTGAACGGCAACTGGCGCAGCGGCGCCGCCGGCCGTGGGCAACTGGCCGGTCACCTGACCTGGGGGCAGGCGCTGGGCATGGACCTGCGCCTGCAGGGCCAGCAACTGCCGGTCAGTGTCGAGCCGTACGCGGCACTGGAGGTGGCGCCCGACCTGACCATCCGCCTGCTGGACGACCGCCTGGCGGTCACCGGCAAGGTGCTGGTGCCCAAGGGCAAGATCACCGTGCGCGAGTTGCCGCCGTCCACGGTCAAGGTCTCGGATGACACGGTGATCGTCGGCCACCAGACCGAGCAGGGCAAGCCGCCGATGGCGGTGGCCATGGACATCGATGTCGAGGTCGGCAGCGAAAAACTGTCGTTCAAGGGCTTCGGCCTTACCGCCAACCTGCTGGGCCATGTACATATCGGCGACAACCTCGACACCCGCGGCGAACTGAGCCTGGCCGACGGGCGCTATCGGCAGTATGGGCAGAATCTGACCATCCGCCGCGCGCGCCTGTTGTTCGCCGGGCCCATCGACCAGCCGTACCTGGACATCGAGGCCATCCGCCAGGTCGATGAGGTGATTGCCGGCATCCGCCTGAGCGGCAGCGCCGAGCAGCCGACCACCAAGGTGTTCTCGGAGCCGGCGATGAGCCAGGAGCAGGCATTGTCCTACCTGGTGCTGGGCCGGCCGCTGAACAGCTCCGGCGAGGACAACAACATGCTTGCCGAGGCGGCGCTGGGCCTGGGCCTGATGGGCAGCGCCGGCCTGACCGGCGGCCTGGCCTCGAACCTGGGCATCGACGACTTCCAGCTCGACACCCAGGGCACGGGCAACAAGACCAGCGTGGTGGCCAGCGGCAATCTTACCGAGCGGCTTAGCCTGCGTTATGGCGTCGGCGTATTCGAGCCGGCCAACACCATCGCCTTGCGCTACAAGCTCAGCAAGAAGGTCTACCTCGAGGCCGCCAGCGGCCTGGCCAGCTCGCTGGACATCTTCTACAAGCGCGATTTCTGAGCCCGGTGGAGTGCCTGCTTAGCGGGCATGGCACTCCTGACGCCGAATGTTGCCGATCTGTCGCAAGCTCAGACCGTACTTGTTGGCCAGCAGGCTGCGCGACAGCCCGCTGGCGCTTTCCTTCTGGATCTGCTTGTTGCGTAACTGGCGCTGGAAGTGGTCGGGCTTGGGGATTTCCAGGGCCAGACCGGCGTAGCGCTCGATCAGCGCGTCGAGCGCCGCAGATGGCAGCACATCGGCCAGCTTGCTGCGGTCGCGGTGCTTGGGAATGTACTTGGGTCGTCCGCCGAAGGCACAGGTCAGGCGGTAGGCGCTGTCCAGGCCGACGCACTCGATCAGCGCCTGCAGCGATTGAGGCAGTTGGGTGATGTCGATATTGCTCAGGTCTGGCGTTTCCACGAAATGGTTCCTTCCGTCATGTAGGTTTGGCAGACGCCGAGGCCCGGTTGGCTGCGGCGTGGTCGGCCACAGGTGGCGGTCCGAGTGGCGTGGTCCGATTTTCGAACAGCAGCGGAAAGGGTCGCTAGGCGTGAAGCGGACCGGAGCTTGTAGTCGCAACTGCCTGTTGTTTGCGGGCAGCCTGATAGCGTGAAGTAGGAAACGCCTTCACCCTTTAGCTACAGGCCCCAAATCGTCTAGTGAAGGGGTTCCATGATGGCGGTTTGGGTGGATGACCCAGGCGTTCGCGCGCAGACACGCCCGGGGTCCTGGGGTGAGGAGGTATGTGCAGGAAAAGGAGGCAGGCAGGAACTTCAGCGGGGGAAAAGCGGGCGAGGTATCATGGCGTCGGCTCCGCTGGAGCCTCATGTCCCCGATGTCGCAAGGAATTTCCGATGACCCACGTGCAGCGCCTCAAATACTCGATCCTGATCATCCTGGTGGTCCTGGGAATCATGCTCGGCCTAAGCTACCTGCAGAAGCAGGGCACTATCAGCGAGCAGACGTTCCAGTACATCGCCATCGCCATCGCGGTGGTAGTGGTGGTGATCAACGGGATCCTGCGGCGCAAGGTCAAGCCCTGAGGCGGGCGGGCCGGCATATCCTTGCCGGCCATGCGCTCAACGCGAGACGGGTTGCTCGAGCACGGCCCAGGCCTGGGGGTTGAGGCTGTAGCATTTGTCGCTGCCCAGGCTGATCACGCCTTCGCTGCACAGGCGTTTGAGCACCTCGCGCACACTCAGGAACGACAAGGGAATATCCAGTTGCTCGAGTTGCGCATGCACGCCGCGCACGCCAATGCTGCGGCCATTGCGCCCGGCGGTGTGCAGCGCGTCGATGACCTTCAGGCGGATCAGGCTGGTGCGCAGGCCATAGGCGCGCAGCAGCTCGCGGATCTGTTCGTTGCCCACGCGTTCCTCCTGGGGGGCGGCGGCCTGGCCTGGGGCGGGCGGCGCCGATAGCGTTTGTTGCGGGTTATACATGTGAATGCTCCTTTTCGTGGACTGTCCCGAAATCATGGGTGCCTCACATCTAAAGACGAATGAGATCGACAAAACTGCAACCCTCGGTGAAAAAAATCTGACACGTTCTGTTGAGAACGTTGCAGCCTCGCGTCGACCGTAAAATTTTCATCCGGCCATTCGTCTGTTCGGGATGACCCCGATAGCACGAGGAGTGCCTGTGATCCCTCTTCCCCTGTTCCGCCTGGGCCTTGCCGCCGCCCTGGTTGCCTCCAGCCTGGCCGTCCAGGCACGGGAGGTCGCCGACGAGGCCTCTGCGCAGATCCGCCGCACCAGCTTTGGCGTGCCGCATATCCTGGCCAAGGACGAACGCGGCCTGGGCTACGGCATCGGCTATGCCTACGCCCAGGACAACCTGTGCCTGCTGGCCAACGAGGTGCTGACGGTCAATGGCGAGCGCTCGCGCTATTTCGGTGGCGACGCCAAGACGGTCGAGCAGCGCGACAACCTGTCCAGCGACCTGTTCTTCACCTGGCTGAACGAATCGGCGGCAGTGGACGCCTTCCTGCAGGCGCAACCGGTGGCGGTGCGTGACCTGCTCGACGGCTACGCCAGCGGCTATAACCGTGCCCTGGGCGAGCGGCGCGCCCAGGGCCTGCCGGCCGAGTGCGGGGCAGGGGACTGGGTGCGACCGATCAGCAGCCGCGACCTGGTCAAGCTGACCCGGCGCCTGCTGGCCGAAGGTGGTGTCGGCCAGTTCGTCGAGGCGGTGGTGGCCGCGACCCCGCCGAAGCTGGCGGCGCAACGCCCGGCGGTCGACTACGGCATGGCCCTCGCGCGCCAGGCGCAGTTCGCCGCCGAGCGTGGCAGCAACGCCGTGGCGGTGGGCAGCGAGCGTTCGGCCAATGGGCGCGGGCTATTGTTGGCCAACCCGCATTTCCCCTGGATCGGCGGGATGCGCTTCTACCAGATGCAGCTGACCATCCCCGGGCAGCTGGATGTGATGGGCGCGGCCCTGCCGGGCCTGCCGGTGGTCAACATCGGCTTCAACCGCCATCTGGCCTGGACCCATACCGTCGACACCTCGAAGCATTTCACCCTCTACCGCCTGCAACTGGATCCCAAGGACGCGACCCGTTACCTGTATGACGGCCAGTCGCTGCCGCTCGAGCGCAAGCCGCTCAAGGTCACGGTCAAGGGCGAGGACGGCACGCTGAGCGAGGTGGAACGCACCATCCACCTGTCGAAGTTCGGCCCGGTGGTGCAGTGGCCAGGGCGGCTGGACTGGGACAACCAGGTGGCCTACAGCCTGCGCGACGCCAACCTGGACAATACCCGGGTGCTGCAGCAGTGGTACCGGATCAACCGCGCCGATAGCCTGGAGGCGCTCAAGGCCTCGGTGGGGCAGTTGCAGGGTATCCCCTGGGTCAACACCCTGGCGGTGGATGCCGCCGGCCAGGCCCTGTACCTGAACCAGTCGGTGGTGCCCTATGTCGACCAGGCGCTGTTGGCGCAGTGCAGCAATCCGGCGGCGTCTGGCCCGCTGGTGGTGCTCGATGGCTCGCGCAGCACCTGCCAGTGGAAGGTCGATGCGCAGGCGGCCCAGCCGGGGATCTTCCCGGCGAACCTGCTGCCGAGCCTGGAGCGCCGTGACTATGTGCAGCACGCCAACGACTCGGCGTGGATGGCCAACCCGGCCCAGCCGCTGACCGGTTTCTCGCCACTGGTCAGCCGTGCCGACCAGCCCCTGGGCATGCGCAGCCGCTTTGCCCTGCAGCGCCTGCAGGGCAGGGACAAGCTGGGTGTCGCCGAGCTGCAGCGCATGGTGTTCGATGACGAGGTGTACCAGGCCAGCCTGCTGTTGCCGGACCTGCTGCAATGGTGCAAGGGCGTGGAGGCGGATATTGAGCCAGTGTGTGCCAGCTTGCGGGACTGGAACGGCAAGGCCGACCTGGACAGCAGTGTCGGCCTGGTTCATTTCATGAACATCGCCGGCGCGTTGGCCGAGCACCCGCAAAGCTGGCGCGTGCCGTTCGATCCGGCCGACCCGCAGCACACCCCGCGTAGCCTGGCGGTGGAGCAGGCCGCGGTAGGCAAGCTGCTGCGCGAGGCGGCGCTGGCGTCGCTGGAGCAGGTGGGCAAGGCGGGCATCGCCGCCGATCAGCGTTGGGGGCAGATACAGCAGGCTGCCGATGGCACACCGGTGCCTGGCGGTCCGCAGGCCCTGGGGGTCTACAACGCGATGGTCAGTGTGCCGGTGGGGCCGGGCAAGCGCCTGGTGGTCAGTGGTTCGAGCTATCTGCAGGTGGTCAGCTTCACCGAGCAAGGGCCACAGGCTCAGGGATTGCTGGCGTTCTCGCTGTCGAGCGAAAAGGCGTCGGCGCATGCCGCCGACCAGACGCGGGCCTTCGCGGCCAAGCAACTGGCGCCGATCCCGTTTACCGAGGCGCAGATCAAGGCTGATCCGCAGTATCGGCAGTATGTGATCAGTGAGCGGGATAAGGGGCGCGTGGTCAGCGCTCAGTGATCCGGCGTCAGATGATGTAGGAGCGGCCTCGTGCCGCGAAAGGGCCGCAAAGCGGCCCCCGATTTCAGCGATTATGCAAAGATCGCCGGGGCTGCTTTGCAGCCCTTTCGCGGCACAAGGCCGCTCCTACAGGGGGCAAGCGTCTGTCGTTCAGGAAAACTCGAACGGCGCCAGCTGGAAGCCCTGTTCGTCCACCTGCAACGCCCAGCCCCGACGATCCCAGTCCCCCAGCACGATACGCCGCGCCGGCTGGCCGTCGACCACCAGCTTGTGCAACGCCGGCCGGTGGGTGTGGCCGTGGACCAGGGTGCGCACGCCATGGGCGGCCATCACCTTGGGCACTTCCTCGGGGGTGACATCGACGATCTCGGTGCTCTTCATGCGCACCTGCGTACTGCTTTCGCTGCGTAGCTTGCGCGCCAGCTTGTGCCGCGTGCCCAGCGGCAGGTGCCGCAGGACCCACAGGGTCAGCGGGTTGCGCAGGTAGCGGCGCAGCTTCATGTAGGCTACGTCGCGGGTGCACAGGGTGTCGCCGTGCATCAGCAGCACCGCCTCGCCACCGAGCTCGACCACACTGGGGTCGGCCAGCAGGGTGCAGCCGGCGGCGTCGCAGAACGCCTGGCCGATGAGGAAGTCGCGGTTGCCGTGCATCAGGTAGATCGTCGTGCCGCTGTCGCTCAGCCGGCGCAGGGCCTGGCAGATCGACTGCTGGAACGGCGTCATCGCATCGTCGCCGATCCAGGCCTCGAAGAAGTCGCCAAGGATGTACAGCGCCTTGGCGTGGCGGGCGCGGCCGTCGAGCAGATCAAGAAACGCCCGGGTGATGTCCGGGCGTTCTTCTTGCAGGTGCAGATCGGAGATCAGCAGTATCACTCAATGATCTCGGCTTTCTCGATGATCACGTCTTCTTTCGGTACGTCCTGGTGGCCAGACTTGGAACCGGTGGCGACCTTTTCGATGGCGTCGACAACCTCGGTGCCTTCGGTCACTTTACCGAACACGGCGTAGCCCCAGCCTTGGACATTCTTGCCGCTGTGGTTGAGGAAGTCGTTGTTCGAGGCGTTGATGAAGAACTGCGCGGAGGCCGAGTGCGGCTCCATGGTACGGGCCATGGCGATGGTGTACTTGTCGTTCTTCAGGCCGTTGTCGGCTTCGTTCAGGATGCTGGCACGCTTGTCACGTTTTTCGTTCATGCCTGGCTCGAAACCGCCGCCCTGGATCATGAAACCCTTGATCACACGGTGGAACACGACGTTGCTGTAGTGCCCGGCCTTCACATATTCGAGGAAGTTGGCCACGGTGATCGGGGCTTTTTCGTCATTCAGTTCAATGACGATATCGCCGTGGTTGGTGCTCAGTTTGACTTTGGACATGCTGAAATTCGCTCTTTCAAGGCATTCGGGAAATAGGGTGCGCGGTGCGCTCGGATGACCTGACGCAGGATCAGGCCGCCGCGGCACACGCCACTGGGGCGCCATTGTGCCGGATTGTAGACCGCTGCGGCGACAAAACGCGCCACTTTGTCGGTGCTCCGGCTGTCAGCAGCTTGACTGCTTCGGCTATGATAGGCGCTTTGATTCAATCGGCCTACCCGGCCGGCTACCTGCATTCAAGGACACTATGAGCAAGCCCACTGCCGACAACGCGCCAAACGCCGCTGCCAAAGGCGCACCCGCCGTCCCTGTGAACTTCCTGCGGCCGATCGTCCAGGCCGACCTGGACTCGGGCAAGCACCAGAGCATCGTCACCCGTTTCCCGCCGGAGCCCAACGGTTACCTGCATATCGGTCACGCCAAGTCGATCTGCGTCAACTTCGGCCTGGCCAAGGAATTCGGCGGTGCCTGCCACCTGCGTTTCGACGACACCAACCCGGCCAAGGAAGACCAGGAGTACATCGACTCCATCCAGCGTGACGTCAAATGGCTGGGCTTCGAGTGGGCAGGCCCGGTGCGCTATGCCTCGGACTACTTCGAGCAACTGCACGCCTGGGCCGTGGAGCTGATCAAGTCGGGCAACGCCTATGTCTGCGACCTGACCCCCGAGCAGGCCAAGGAATACCGCGGCAGCCTGACCGAGGCTGGCAAGAACAGCCCGTTCCGCGAGCGCAGCGTCGAGGAGAACCTGGACCTGTTCGCGCGCATGAAGGCCGGCGAGTTCAAGGACGGCGAGCGCGTGCTGCGCGCCAAGATCGACATGGCCTCGCCGAACATGAACCTGCGCGACCCGATCCTGTACCGCATCCGTCATGCCCACCACCACCAGACCGGTGACAAGTGGTGCATCTACCCCAACTACGACTTCACCCACGGTCAGTCGGACGCCATCGAAGGCATCACCCACTCGATCTGCACCCTGGAGTTCGAAAGTCACCGTCCGCTGTACGACTGGTTCCTCGACAAGCTGCCGGTGCCGGCGCACCCGCGCCAGTACGAGTTCAGCCGCCTGAACCTGAACTACACCATCACCTCCAAGCGCAAGCTCAAGCAGCTGGTGGACGAAGGCCACGTCGAGGCCTGGGACGATCCGCGCATGTCGACCCTGTCGGGCTATCGCCGTCGCGGCTACACCCCGGCCTCGATTCGCAACTTCTGCGAGATGATCGGCACCAACCGCTCCGACGGCGTGGTCGACATGGCGATGCTCGAGTTCAGCATCCGCGACGACCTCGACCGCACCGCGCCACGCGCGATGTGCGTGCTGCGCCCGCTGAAGGTGGTGATCACCAACTACCCCGAGGGCCAGGTCGAGCAGCTCGAACTGCCGCGCCACCCGAAGGAAGACATGGGCGTGCGCGTGTTGCCGTTCGCCCGCGAGCTGTACATCGACCGCGACGACTTCATGGAAGAGCCGCCCAAGGGCTACAAGCGCCTGGAGCCGGCCGGTGAAGTGCGTCTGCGCGGCAGCTACGTGATCCGCGCCGACGAGGCGATCAAGGACGAAGGCGGCAACATCGTCGAACTGCGCTGCTCGTACGATCCGGACACCCTGGGCAAGAACCCCGAGGGCCGCAAGGTCAAGGGCGTGATCCACTGGGTGCCGGCGCAAGGCAGCGTCGAGTGCGAAGTGCGTCTGTACGACCGCCTGTTCCGCTCCGCCAACCCGGAGAAGACCGAAGACGGCGGCAGCTTCCTCGACAACATCAACCCCGATTCGCTGCAGGTGCTCAGCGGTTGTCGCGCGGAACCTTCCCTGGGCCAGGCCCAGCCAGAAGACCGCTTCCAGTTCGAGCGCGAAGGCTACTTCTGCGCCGACCTGAAAGACTCCCAGCCGGGTCGCCCGGTATTCAACCGGACCGTGACCCTGCGCGATTCGTGGGGCAGCTGAGGAACCTTCGTGCTTACCATCTACAACACGCTGAGCAAGACCAAGGAAGTTTTCAAGCCGCTGGACGGCAACAAGGTGCGCATGTACGTGTGCGGCATGACCGTGTACGACTACTGCCACCTGGGCCACGGCCGCAGCATGGTGGCCTTCGACCTGGTCACCCGCTGGCTGCGCAAGAGCGGCTATGAGCTGACCTATGTGCGCAACATCACCGACATCGACGACAAGATCATCAACCGGGCCAACGAGAACGGCGAGTCGTTCGACGCGTTGACTGCCCGCATGATCGATGCGATGCACGAGGACGAGCGGCGCCTGAGCATCCTGCCGCCGGACCTGGAACCGCGTGCCACCGACCATATCCCCGGCATGCACGCGATGATCCAGACCCTGATCGATAAGGGCTATGCCTACGCGCCGGGCAACGGCGACGTGTACTACCGGGTCGGCAAGTTCGTCGGCTACGGCAAGCTGTCGCGCAAGAAGATCGAAGACCTGCGCATCGGCGCCCGCATCGAGGTCGACGAGGCCAAGCAGGACCCGCTGGACTTCGTCCTGTGGAAGGGCGTCAAGCCCGGCGAGCCTTACTGGGATTCGCCGTGGGGCCCGGGCCGTCCGGGCTGGCACATCGAGTGCTCGGTGATGTCCACCTGCTGCCTGGGCGAGAGCTTCGACATCCACGGCGGCGGCAGCGACCTGGAGTTCCCGCACCACGAGAACGAGATCGCCCAGAGCGAGGCGGCCACCGGCAAGCAGTACGCCAACGCCTGGATGCACTGCGGCATGATCCGCATCAATGGCGAGAAGATGTCCAAGTCGTTGAACAACTTCTTCACCATCCGCGACGTGCTCGACAAGTACCACCCGGAAGTGGTGCGCTACCTGCTGGTGGCCAGCCACTACCGCAGCGCGATCAACTACTCCGAGGACAGCCTGCGCGACGCCAAGGGCGCGCTCGAGCGCTTCTACCACGCGCTGCGCGGCTTGCCGCGGGTCGCGGCCAAGGGTGGCGAGGCATTCGTCGAGCGTTTCACCGTGGCGATGAACGACGACTTCGGCACGCCGGAAGCCTGCGCCGTGCTGTTCGACCTGGTGCGCGAGATCAACCGCCTGCGCGACAGCGACCCCGAGGCCGCCGCCGGCCTGGCCGGTCGCCTGCGTGAGCTGGGGGATGTGCTGGGCGTGCTGCAGCTGGAAGCCGATGACTTCCTGCGCGCCGGTGCCGAGGGCAAGGTCGATGCCGCCGAAGTGGAGGCGCTGATCCAGGCGCGCCTGCAGGCACGCACCGACAAGAACTGGGCCGAGTCCGACCGCATCCGCGACCAGCTGACGGCCATGGGCGTGGTGCTGGAAGACAGCAAGGGCACCACCACCTGGCGCCTGGCTGACTGATACTGCAACCGGGGCCGCTGTGCGGCCCAATCGCGGGGCAAGCCCGCTCCCACGTCGACGCACCTGCTATTGGGTGTCAACGTGGGAGCGGGCTTGCCCCGCGATGCTTTTCAGGCTGCTACTTTGCCGGCCCCGCCAATGGGCAATGCAGCACCAGCTTTGCCCCACCCAGCGCACTGCTGGCCACCTCCAGCCCGAACCCATGCAGGTCGACGATCGCCGCGACGATCGACAATCCCAGCCCGAACCCCGGGTGACGATGGCCTTCCTCGCTGCGGTAGAAGCGCTTCAACACCGCCTCACGCTCATCCGCCGGAATCCCCGGCCCGCTGTCCTCGACGGCGATATGCACGCCTTGATCGTCCTCGCTTGCGACCATGCGCACCTGACCGCCTTGCGGGGTGAACTTGATCGCATTGCCTACCAGGTTGGCCAGGGCCTCGAACAGCAGTTCCCGATCGCCATGCAGGGCCGCCAGTTGTGCGGGCTGCTCCAGTTGCAGGCGGATGCCGCCATCCTCGGCCAGTGGCAGGTAGAAGTCGTGCAGCTCCACCAGCAAGGCCTGCGGGTCAAGCTGGACGAAGCCGGCGCGACGCTGGCGGTCTTCCAGTTCGCTGATGCGCAGTAGGCCACGGAAGCGCGCCATCAGCGTGTCGGTCTCGCCGATCGCCTGGTCCAGCGCTGCGCCTTCGGCAGAGTCGGCGCCGCTTTGCTGGCGAATGCGATAGAGCTGTGCGCGCAGGCGGGTGAGGGGCGTGCGCAGGTCGTGGGCGATGTTGTCACAGACCCCCTTGACCTCATGCATCAGCCTTTCGATGCGGTCGAGCATCGCGTTGACAATGGCGGCCAGCATGTCCAGTTCATCGCGGCGCACCGACACCGGCAGGCGGTGGGTCAGGTCACCGGCGACGATAAGTTCGGCCTGGGCCTGGATCGCCCGGATGCGTTTGAGCGGTCGGCGGCGCAGCAGGTACCAGCCGGCGAAGCCTGGAATCAGGGTCAGGGAAATGCCCCAAAGCAGCGCGTCGAGAATGATCCGGGTGACCACGAACAGCGAGCCATTGTCGCGCACCAGCACCAGCCAGCGACCGTCCTGCACCTTGATCGCCACGGCGTCGCAGCTGTCGCGGGGCAGGTGGGGGTCGTCGGCGTCCAGGCAGCGCTTGAGCTCGTGGACCTTGCCGTCCAGGCCCAGCTCCGAGGGTATCGTGCGGATGCGCCCGCCGATCGGGTTGAGCTGGGTGTCGAACAAACCGTAGGCGTCGAAGCTGCGTTCCTCGAAGGCCTGGCTTGCGATCAGCGCGTCGTCCAGCTGCTTGCCGCTCATGTGGGCGAACAGGTGCTGGCGTTGCAGCATGGAATGGCGGGTGAGCTTGTTCAGGTAGCTGGTGACCTCGAAGTACAGCACCCCCATGAGGATGCTGCTCCAGGCCACGAACAGGAAGCTGTACAGCGCCAGCAGGCGGCTGGTGGAGGAACTCCAGCCCTTAGACGGGTTCGGCAATGGCATAGCCGGAGCCCCGCACGGTACGGATCAGCGGGTTCTGCCCGGGCGAGTCGATCTTCTTGCGCAGACGGCCGATGTGCACGTCGATCAGGTTGGTGCCCGGGTCGAAGTGATAGCCCCAGACTTCCTCGAAGATCATCATCCGGGTGATCACCTGGCCGGAGTGGCGCATCAGGTACTCGAGCAGCTTGTACTCGGTGGGCAGCAGGTTCAGCGCCTGTTCGCCGCGGCGCGCCTCGTGGCTGATCAGGTCCAGCTCGAGGTCGGCGACCTGCAGGCGGGTCTGGGTCATCGGCACGCTGTTGCGGCGCAGCAGCACCTCGACCCGGGCGGCCATCTCGTCGGAGGCGAACGGCTTGGTCAGGTAGTCGTCGCCGCCGGCACGCAGGCCGCGCACGCGCTCGTCGACGTCCGACAGGGCGCTGATCATCAGGATCGGCGTGGTGATTTTCAGGTTGCGCAGGGTGGTGACGATGGTCAGGCCATCGACCTCGGGCAGCATGCGGTCGAGGGTGATCAGGTCGTAGCCGCCGGCGATGGCCTTGGCCAGGCCTTCACGGCCATTGTCGGCCCAGTCGACTTCCAGACCGTGGCTGGACAGTTCGGCGACGATTTCCTGGGCGGTGACGGCGTCGTCTTCGATGGTCAGTACGCGAGGCATGCTGGTTCCTGGGCGGCGAGTGGAGACCTGATTGTGCCAAAGAATAGACAACCGGCGATTTAAGAAAAATTCATCTGGCTGTATGGGAGACGCATTCCCCTGTAGGAGCGGGCTTGTCCCGCGAAGACTGGCGAAGCCGGTGCCATGCAACGCGGTGCCTGTTTCGCGGGGCAAGCCCGCTCCTACAGGGGGGCGTGGAGGTTCTAAGAAAAATGGGGCATGCCATCGCTGGCATGCCCCATCGTCACTTCAGGCGGATGCTTCAGGCGACCTTGACGATCCAGCCCGCCGGGGCTTCGACGTCACCGCTCTGGATACCGGTCAGCTCGGCGTAGAGCTTCTGGGTGACCGGGCCGACTTCGGTTTCGCTGTGGAACACGTGCAGCTTGCCGTTGTACTGGATGCCGCCGATCGGCGTGATCACCGCGGCGGTGCCGCAGGCGCCGGCTTCGATGAAACGGTCGAGCTTGTCGATTTCCACGTCGCCTTCGATCACTTTCAGGCCCAGGCGCGATTCGGCCAGTTCCATCAGCGACAGGCGGGTGATGCCCGGCAATACCGAGATCGACTTCGGCGTGACGAATTCGTCGTTGGCGGTGATGCCGAAGAAGTTGGCCGAACCGACTTCCTCGATCTTCTTGTGGGTCAGCGGATCGAGGTAGATGCAGTCGGCGAAGCCGGCTTTCTTGGCCTCGTAGCCTGGTTGCAGGCTGGCCGCGTAGTTGCCGCCGACCTTGGCTGCGCCGGTGCCTTGCGGGGCTGCGCGGTCGTAGTCGGAGATCAGGAACTTGTGCGGGGTCATGCCGCCCTTGAAGTACGAACCGACCGGGATGGCGAAGACCGAGAAGATGAACTCGGGAGCGGTGCGCACGCCGATGTTGTCACCGGTGCCGATCACGAATGGACGCAGGTACAGCGCGCCCTTGCCGTGCGGCGGCACGAATTTTTCGTTGGCCTTGACCACCTGCTTGCAGGCTTCGATGAACTGTTCGGTCGAGACCCGTGGCATCAGCAGGCGGTCGCAGCTGCGCTGCATGCGCGCGGCGTTCTGGTCCGGGCGGAACAGGTTGATCGAACCGTCCTTGCAGCGGTAGGCCTTCAGGCCTTCGAAGCACTGCTGGCCATAGTGCAAGGCGGTGGAGCCTTCACTGATGTGCAGCACGTTGTCTTCGGTCAGGGTGCCCTTGTCCCACTCGCCGTTACGCCATACGGACAGGTAACGTTTGTCGGTCTTGATGTAGTCGAAACCCAGCTTGTCCCAGTTAATGCTTTCGTTACTCATGACACCCTCATTGCTCTGGCCCGAACACGGCGGGCTGCTTTTATATGCGCACCCCGCCACCATAATACATCCGGCGCGGATCGGGAACGGCCAGTCACACAATCCGCCGGGCGTGTACGTTCGGGTCAGTCGCTGTCGCGATGGCGATTACGATGAACGAACAGGCCTGAGCCTGTGCAGAACTGCACATCCACATTCCTTGGAATTTACCTTGGCCAGGAACATTGCCGTGCAGGGGGATGTTGCTAAAGACCCCGACTTCCGAATGATGTGTTGGAGGATTCTGAAGGTTGTCGGATGTTAGTCAGACATGTCTTTGAGTATTCAGCCTAAACGCCAGGCCTTTCATGGTGTTCGCCGTAACTCTTGCAGCGCCTGTCAGATCGAGCGCCGCCCGCGCGGCGCATCGCGACGCAAGGCCGCTCCTGCATCTGTTTCGGGCCAGTCAATCCTGTGACATTACCTGGGACGCCTTGTTGGTACGACGCGGTTTCAGCGTGGGCACCACTGGCGCCTCACCTGTCTCACGACTTGCACCAAGGCGGGTAACCATGGCCTGACAGGTTTGGCACGTTGCAACAAATAATGAAATGGCTACCCCCGCCCCACCCTGTGTCAGCCCTCTAAGCTTTCACAGGGTGCCTATCGGAGTGCAACGCCATGAACACTGTCGCCATCATCGCCATCGACCTGGGAAAGTTGAGCTTCCATGTACACGCTCAGGATGATCGGGGTCATGAGCTCTATCACCGCAGGTTCAACCGTGAGTCACTCATTCGCCACCTTGCCAATCTTGCGCCCTGTACGGTGGCGATGGAGGCCTGTGGTGGCTCTCATTTCATGGCGCGAGAGGTGACGAGACAGGGTCATACGCCCAAACTTATTCCCGCACAGTTCGTTCGCCCCTACGTGAAAAGCAACAAGAATGACTTTGCCGATGCTGCCGCTATCGGTGAGGCGGCAACCCGCGATCAGATGCGCTTCGTGCCTCCCAAAACCGAGGCCCAGCAGGCGCTGGCGATGCTCAATTCACTGCGCGACAGCTTCATCAGAGACCGTACTGCCACCATGAACCGCATCCACGCTTATTTGCTCGAGGTGGGGGTCAGTTTGGCACCCACCTTCAAGGCGGTCCGGGAGCTCCCCATTCTGCTGGACGACAGTACCTTCTCACCGTTGATCAAGAAGCTGTTGCTGGACCTACATGCCCACTTCCGCTATCTCGATGATCGGATCAAGGCTCTGGACAAGGAAGTGCATAGCCAGGCCGTTAGCGATGATCTTGCTTCCCGTTTGATGTCGATACCTTGTATTGGCCCGATCACCGCTACCGCCCTGGCTGCGGAATTGGGTGATGGTAAGCAGTTCCGCTGTGGGCGAAATTATTCAGCCTCCATAGGCCTGGTTCCCAGGCAGCACACGACAGGCGGCAAACCTTGCCTGGGGCGAATCAGCAAGCGGGGCGACGGCAATCAGCGACGACTGCTGATCCAGTGCGCGAGGGTCTATCTGATTGGGCTGGAGCGCAAAACCGGCAAGCTGGCGGACTGGGTACGTGGCTTGCTACGTGTTCACCACCCCAACCTGGTGGTGTGCGCTATCGCCAACAAACTGGCCCGAATCGCCTGGGCCATCACGGCACACCACAGCGAATTTGATGCAGGGTCAAGCGCCATGAACGCTTGACCCTGCAGACACACGAGTAACAACCCACCTGGTTTTGCGATGCTGCACACAGATGACGTGAACGGTATACCGGCCTGGCGATCAACCTGAGCTCCTACTCGGCTTCAGAAGCCGAACAAATATCTAGGCTCGTCGGGCGCGATTTTCATCGAGGCGCGGGACCAACCTCCCACACGACGCCGTATAGATTGACGCAAACCAAACTCACGCACATCTCAGTACAGTATTGCAGAAATGGGGGTAACCATAGATGTAGGAGCGGCCTTGCGTCGCGATGCGCCGCGCGGGCGGCGCTCGATCTGATAGGCGCTGCAAGCGTTAAGGCGAACACCTGGTAGCCCTGATGCGGTCAATAGCCCTCGCGCCAAAAGACCTTGAAAGGGATGAGCCTAAACGCAGATAGTCCTTCAGAATCAGGTTTTCCAGAAAAACGTGGTCATGCGAGACCACCAGCAGCGCCCCCTTGAACTGTCGCAACAACTGCTCCAGCGCCTCGAGCGACGGCAGGTCGAGGTGGTTGTTCGGTTCATCGAGCAGTAGCAGGTCCAATGGCTGTTCACGGTACAGCACGGCAGCCAACGCGACCTTGAGCCGTTCGCCGCCACTGAGCAGGGCGCCGGGCAGTGTGATGCGTGCCGCGTCGATGCCCAGCTGCGCCAGCCGACGACGCAGTTCGTCGTCGGGCAGGCGCGGATTGGCGGCGCGCAGATGTTCCAGGGCGCTCTGCCGTGGCCCCAGGCAACTGCCATGCTGGTCGAGCAGGGCCACTTCGCCAGTCAGCCGCAGGCTGCCCGCGCGCGGCGCCAGTTCACCGGCCAGCACCCGCAACAGGGTGGACTTGCCGCTGCCGTTGTCGCCCACCACCCCCAGCCGCTGGCCCAGGCACAGGCGCAGGTCCAGCGCATCCGTCGTGCCCCGTGGCAGGCACAAACCCTCCAGGGCCAGCACCTCGCGCCCCGCATGCCGTTGCGGCATGGGGGCGTGCAGTATGATCGGTACCTCGCGCTCGACCTGGCGCGCTGCCTGGCGCACCTGTGCGTCCAGCGCCACCTTGGCGTCTTGCTGCTCGCGGCGCTGGCGCCCGGCGGTGGCCTGGCTGCGCTGTTGCTGGCGGTCGAGCAGAATCTGCGCCTGGTTCGCCTGCCTGGCCTGGCGCCCGGCACTGGCCTGGTGACGCTCGAGATTCTCGCGCTGACGTTGCAATGCCAGGGCCTGGCGTTGACGTTGCTGCTTGAGGCGCAGCAATTCCTGCGCGGCCAGTTCGGCCTGCGCGGTGCTCTGCTGCCGGTAGAAGGCGAAATCGCCGCCATAGGCGCGCAAGCCAAGGGGCGACAGTTCGACGATGCGTGCCATGTGCCCGAGCAGTGCCCGATCGTGACTGATCACCAGCAGGCCCTTGTCCCAGCCCTGGAGCATGTCATGCAGCATGGCCCTGGCACTGCTGTCCAGGTGGTTGCTTGGCTCGTCGAGGATCAGGTAGTCGGCCTCGCTCAGCCAGGCGCCGAGTAGGGCGACGCGCATGGCCTGGCCGCCGCTCAGGCGATTGGCCGGGCAGTGCGGGTCGAGATGACCCAGGCCATGGCGTTGCAACTGGGCCTGCAATCGCGAGCGGATGTCCCAGCGATCGTCGACTGCGTCGAAGTCCGCCGGGTCGATGCTGCCGCGTTCGATCCGTTCGAGGGCGCGCAGGGTGCCACCGATCCGGGCCAGGTCAGCGAGAGTGGCGCTGTTGGCGAGTACCTGCTGGTCGAGATGATGCACCCGGCCATGGCGCAGGCAGTGGCCCTGGCTGGGCTCGCGCAGGCCGGCCAGCAGTTGCCCGAGCAAGCTCTTGCCCACGCCGTTGCGTCCGACCAGGCCGGTGTGGCGCAGGTCGAAGGATTCGTTGAGGTCGGTGAAAAGTGGCCTGCCATCGGGCAGGACCAGGGTGACGCTGTCCAGCGTCAGGATCGACGAGTTCGTCATGCACAACTCCACTCATGCCGCGACATCCCCGGTGTGAACCGGAGGCTGAAGACTGGCCGTCAGGCTGACGGCGGCATCAATGGCGCATTGGACGAATACCTCGTGGTGTGGAATGGGTGCAAGACTAGTCCAGCAACGCGTTGGAAGGCAACGTTTTCGCCTATGCGCGTCGTCAGCACATGCGCAATCCCCTGTAGGAGCGGCCTTGCCGAGGCGTCGGACCGGCCGGAAAGGGCTGCGTAGCAGCCCCGGCGATTGATGCGTCAACGCTGAAAACCTGGGGCCGCTACGCGCCCCCTTCGCGGCACGAGGCCGCTCCTACAGGGACCGCGCAGGGCTTGAAGGGCTCAGCGCAAACGCCGGTTCCAGTCGCCGCCATGATCGCGACAGCATGCCTCTTCGCTGTCGAAGCGCACATGCC
Organism: Pseudomonas sp. TE31087; assembly: GCF_057284075.1. NCBI lineage: Bacteria > Pseudomonadati > Pseudomonadota > Gammaproteobacteria > Pseudomonadales > Pseudomonadaceae > Pseudomonas > Pseudomonas sp. TE31087. The sequence goes on along the minus strand of NZ_JBXVNN010000001.1, from coordinate 1,541,685 downwards.
AGGCCACATGGTCCAGCTCGATCCCCGCGTCGCTCAGCGCCTGGGCGGTCAACGCGATCATCCGCGCCTTGTCCGTGCCGGCCAGGGCCCGGGCCTTGTCGGTGTCGTCGGTGAACACCCAGGTGATGCGCAGGCTGGCGGGGAAGTCGTCGAGGTCCACCTGGTGGGTGAGCCAGGCGAAACCGACGATCTCGCCCTGGGCGGTGGCGCAGGCCTCGGTCAGGCAGGCGACCATCTCCCGCTCCAGGCGCGCCAGGGCACGCTTGCCGCCGGCCATCAGACGTTGTCGATCTGCTGGCAGAAGCGCAGGCGGTTGCCGAACGGGTCGGCGACCTGCATCTCCAGACCCCAATCGACTGCCTCGGCGTGCGGTCGCGCATAGCCGTATTGTTTGGCCAGCAGTTCACGCTCCAGGGCCTTGAGGTCCTCGACCCGGGCGAACACTGCCGCGCCCGGCGTGGCGTCGCCGTGGTGCTCGGACAGGTGCAGGATCAGACCGTCGCGGTGGACCTGCATGTACAGCGGCAGGTCCGGGGCGAAGCGGTGTTCCCAGTCGAGCTGGAAACCGAGGAAGTCGAGGTAGAACTCCCGGGCCTTGTCGACCGAAAAGATCCGCAGGATCGGAATGGCGGGGGCGAATTGCATGGTGGCGTCCTTGGCTCGAAAAAGGGCAGGGTGGTCACTTTAGCGCACTTCGCCATCGAGGCTGGCACCCGAATTGCGCGCCGGGGCGCAGCCGCTCTGGGCCGCAGCCTTGCGGCATGACTGACGGTTCGAAAGTTTCATCATCGTTCATCTGCGCAGTTGGCCCGCTCCCTGCTATATCCCATCAGCGAATATTGATCGAGTGGTCAGCCCGGCGTGCCCGCAAGCCCCCGCGCTTGACCCTCAATCCGGCCGCCAGGCCACGGATTTCAGGGGTTCCAGGATGTCGTTGGCGCAACAGATCGACCCACCGCAGGCAGACCCGGGCTGGAGCGCCCATCTGCAGTTGCGCTTCGTCCAGCGCGAGGGCGTGACCCGCCTTGGTGCGCGCCGTCATGTCGGACCTCTTTTGGTGCAGCGACCATTCTACCCGGAGGGCGCGCCGTGCCATGTCTATGTGCTGCACCCGCCCGGCGGGATCGTTGCTGGTGACCGCCTGGAGCTGGACATCCACCTGGAGACCGGCAGCCACGCCTTGCTGACCATGCCCGCGCGCCAGCAAGTTCTACCGCAGCATTGGCCCCACCGCGCGCCTGGCCCAGCGCTTTCACCTCGCCGCCGGCAGCACCCTGGAGTGGCTGCCCCAGGACAGCATCTTCTTCAACGGTGCGCGGGCCTGCCTGGACAGCCGCTTCACCCTCGAGCCCGGTGCCCGCCTGCTGGCCTGGGAGACGCTGTGCCTGGGCCGCCCGGTGATGGGCGAGCGCTTCGAACAGGGCGCCCTGGATAGCCGATTGCGCATCGAACTGCCCGGTGAGCCCGGCCTGCACGAGCGCCTGCGCATCCAAGGCGGGCACCTGGACAAACTGGCCGGGCACCCGCTGATCGCCACGTTCTGCGCCGCGCCGGCCGACCAGGCGCTGCTCGACCAGGTGCGCCAGGCCCTCGACGAACTGGCCACGCCCGCCGGCGCGACCCTGCTCGGCCCGCTGCTGGTGATCCGCCTGCTCGACCATGACAACCAACACCTGCAACGTAACCTGCAGCGCCTCTGGCACCTGCTGCGCCCGGCCGTGCTCGGCCTGGCGCCGTGCCCGCCGCGCATCTGGGCCACCTGAAGAGAGCCGCCATGGAGCTGACCCCGCGAGAGAAAGACAAACTGCTGCTGTTCACCGCCGCCTTGCTGGCCGAGCGGCGCCTGGCCCGTGGCCTGAAACTCAACTACCCGGAAGCGGTGGCGCTGATCAGCGCCGCGGTACTCGAAGGCGCCCGCGATGGCCGCACGGTAGCCGAGCTGATGAGCCTGGGGCGCGAGGTGCTGGTGCGCGAACAGGTGATGGCCGGTGTGCCGGAGATGCTGCACGACGTCCAGGTCGAGGCGACCTTTCCCGACGGCACCAAGCTGGTGACCGTGCATGAACCCATCGTTTGAGGAAGCCGGCATGATCCCCGGAGAAGTCCAGGTCGCCGCGGGCGACATCGAGCTCAATCTCGGCCGCCAGACTGTCAGCGTCAGCGTGGCCAACCATGGCGACCGCCCGGTGCAGGTGGGCTCGCACTACCACTTCTATGAAGTCAACGACGCCCTGGTATTCGAGCGCGAGCCGACCCGTGGCTATCGCCTGGACATACCGGCCGGCACCGCGGTGCGCTTCGAACCGGGGCAGGCGCGCACCGTGCAACTGGTGGCCTATGCCGGCAAGCGCGAGGTGTACGGTTTCCAGGGCAAGGTGATGGGCGCGCTGGAGGGCAGGGCATGAGCCGCATTTCCCGCCAGGCCTACGCCGACATGTTCGGTCCCACCGTCGGCGACCGTGTGCGCCTGGCCGATACCGCGCTGTGGGTGGAGGTGGAGAAGGACTTCACGATCTACGGCGAGGAGGTCAAGTTCGGCGGCGGCAAGGTGATCCGCGACGGCATGGGCCAGGGGCAGATGCTCGCGGCGCAGGCCATGGACCTGGTGCTGACCAACGCACTGATCATCGACCACTGGGGCATCGTCAAGGCCGATATCGGTGTCAAGCACGGGCGTATTGCCGCCATCGGCAAAGCCGGCAACCCCGATGTGCAGCCTGGTGTCACGGTGCCTGTAGGGCCGGGTACCGAGGTGATCGCCGCCGAAGGCAAGATCGTCACCGCCGGCGGCATCGACTCGCATATCCACTTCATCTGCCCGCAGCAGGTGGAAGAGGCGCTGACCAGCGGCGTGACCACGTTCATCGGCGGCGGCACCGGCCCCGCCACCGGCACCAACGCCACTACTTGCACCCCCGGCCCCTGGTACCTGGCGCGCATGCTTCAGGCCGCCGACTGCCTGCCGATCAACATCGGCCTGCTGGGCAAGGGTAACGCCTCGCGGCCCGAGGCCCTGCGCGAGCAGATCGCCGCCGGTGCCGTGGGCCTCAAGCTGCACGAAGACTGGGGCTCGACGCCCGCCGCCATCGACTGCTGCCTGGGGGTGGCCGAGGAGATGGACATCCAGGTGGCGATCCACACCGACACCCTCAACGAGTCGGGCTGCATCGAGGATACCCTGGCCGCCATCGGCGAGCGCACCATCCATACCTTCCACACCGAAGGGGCGGGCGGCGGCCACGCGCCGGACATCATCCGCGCGGCGGGGCAGGCCAATGTGCTGCCGTCCTCGACCAACCCGACGCTGCCCTACACCGTGAACACGGTGGACGAGCACCTGGACATGCTCATGGTCTGCCACCACCTGGACCCGAGCATTGCCGAGGACGTGGCCTTCGCCGAGTCGCGCATCCGCCGCGAGACCATCGCCGCCGAGGATATCCTCCACGACATGGGCGCCTTCGCCATGACCTCCTCCGATTCCCAGGCCATGGGCCGGGTCGGTGAGGTGGTGCTGCGCACCTGGCAGGTGGCGCACCAGATGAAGCTGCGCCGCGGCCCGCTGGCGCCGGACGGCGCCTACAGCGACAACTTCCGGGTCAAGCGCTACATCGCCAAGTACACCATCAACCCGGCATTGACCCACGGCATCGCCCACGAAGTCGGTTCGGTGGAGGTGGGCAAGCTGGCCGACCTGGTGCTGTGGGCGCCGGCGTTCTTTGCGGTAAAGCCGGCCCTGGTGCTCAAGGGCGGGATGATCGCCACGGCGCCGATGGGCGATATCAACGGCTCGATCCCGACCCCGCAACCGGTGCACTACCGGCCGATGTTCGGCGCCCTGGGCGCGGCGCGGCATGCCACGCGCATGACCTTCCTGCCCCAGGCCGCCGTGGACCGTGGCCTATCCCATGAACTGAAGCTGCAGAGCCTGATCGGCGTGGCCCATGGCTGCCGGCGGGTGCGCAAGGCCGACATGCTCCACAACACCCTGCAACCGCTGATCGAGGTCGATGCCCAGACCTACCAGGTGCGCGCTGATGGCGAGCTGCTGGTGTGCGAGCCGGCCCACGAGCTGCCGCTGGCGCAGCGCTATTTCCTGTTCTGAAGGAGCGAACATGATTGTCCTTACCCGTCGCATCACCCAGGCCGAGGCCATCACCGGCACCGTCACTCTCAATGTCGACAGCCGCATCAAGAGCCGCCTGCGGGTCACCCTCGACGATGGCCGCGAGGCCGGATTGATGCTTGAGCGCGGCCATCTGCTGCGTGGCGGCGAATTGCTGGGCGACGCCGAAGGCACTCAAGTGATCCAGGTACTGGCCGCGCCGGAGGCGGTGTCCACGGTGCGCTGCACCGACCCGCACCTGCTGGCCCGCGCCGCCTACCACCTGGGCAACCGCCATGTGCCGCTGCAGATCGAGCCGGGCCTGCTGCGCTACCAGCACGACCATGTGCTCGACGACATGCTGCGCGGCCTGGGGCTGGAGGTGGTCGCCGAACAGGCGCCGTTCGAGCCCGAGGCCGGTGCCTACCAGAGCGCACCCCATGGTCATTCCCATGGCCACGCCCATCCGTTCGTACGCCTGCCAGCCCATTCCTGACCTCACCCTGGAGCCCACAATGAAAAAGACTTTCGCCCTGGTACTGCTGATGGTGGCCCTGCCGGCCTTCGCCCACCCCGGCCACGACGCCAACCCGCTGCAGGACGGCCTGCTGCATCCGCTGACCGGGCTCGATCACCTGCTGATGCTGCTCGGCACCGGCGTGCTCGCCGCCCTGACCCGGCGCAACCTGACCCTGCCGCTGGCGACCTTGGCGGCGATGTTCGGCGGCGCGGTGTGCGGCCATCTGTTCGGCGACGTGGTCGGCATGGAGCAGATGATCCTCGGCTCGCTGCTGGTGGCCGCCGCCGCCATGCTGCTGCCGAGCCGCCAGTTGCTGCTGTCGCTGATCATGCCGGTGTTCGCCCTGTTCCACGGCTGGGCCCATGGCGTGGAAGCCACCCCCAGCGCGTTCTGGCAGTTCAGCGCCGGCTTTGTCACGGTCAGCGGCCTGCTGCTGGCGGCGGGCTTCGGCGTCGGCTGCCTGCTGCGCCGCCATGCCGGTCTGCAGAAAGCCTTTGGCGGCGGCCTGCTGGCCGGTGCCGCGCTGGTGCTGGCCGGTTGATGACCAGCGACCTGGCGCTGCTGCGCCTGCTGCAGCTGGCCAGCCCCGGGCTGCCCGTGGGTGGCTTCACCTATTCGCAAGGCCTGGAGTGGGCCGTGGAAGCTGGCTGGGTGAAGGATGCCAAGGGCTTTGCCGCCTGGCAGCGCGAGCAGTTGCAAGACACCCTCGGCCATCTCGATTGGCCGCTGCTGGCGCGCCTCTACCGGGCCTGCCAGGCGGACGATGCCGAGGCCTTCGCCCACTGGAGCCTGTTCCTGCTGGCCAACCGCGAGACCGCCGAGTTGCGCCTCGAGGAGCGCCAGCGCGGCAGCGCCCTGGCGCGCCTGCTCGATGGCTGGCAGCTGGCGCAGGCTCCGGCCTGGCGCGCCAGCCTCGAACTCAGCCAGCTGGGCGGCATGGCCTGGCTCGGCGCACATTGGTCGATCCCGTTGCGCCAGCTCGCCCTGGGCCATGGCTTCGCCTGGCTGGAAGGCGCGGTGATGGCAGGGGTGAAGCTGGTGCCGTTCGGCCAGCAGGCCGCCCAGACCTTGCTGCGCGACCTGGGCGAGGCGCTGCCCGCCGTGCTCGACCATGCCCTGGCCCTCGATGACGACCAGCTCGGCGGCGGCCTGCCGCTGCTGGCCATCGCCTCATCGCGTCACGAAACCCAATACACCCGATTGTTCCGTTCCTGAGGACTGCCTAGATGGAAAACTACCAGCAACCCCTGCGCGTCGGTGTCGGCGGCCCGGTCGGTTCCGGCAAGACCGCGCTGCTCGAGTGCCTGTGCAAGGCCATGCGCGACCACTACCAGATCGCCGTGGTGACCAACGACATCTATACCAAGGAAGACCAGCGCATCCTCACCGAGGCCGGGGCCCTGGCGCCCGAGCGCATCGTCGGCGTCGAGACCGGCGGCTGCCCGCACACCGCGATCCGCGAGGACGCCTCGATGAACCTGGCCGCCGTCGAAGATCTGGCGCGCAGGTTCGGTAACCTCGAAGTGATCTTCGTCGAGAGTGGCGGCGACAACCTCAGCGCCACCTTCAGCCCGGAACTGGCCGACCTGACCATCTACGTGATCGACGTCGCCGAGGGCGAGAAGATCCCGCGCAAGGGCGGGCCGGGGATCACCAAGTCGGACTTCCTGGTGATCAACAAGACCGACCTGGCGCCTTATGTCGGTGCTTCGCTGGAAGTGATGGAGCGTGATACCCGGCGCATGCGCCCGGAGCGGCCGTGGACCTTCAGCAATCTGAAGAAGGGTGAGGGGTTGCAAGCGGTGATCGACTTCATTGTCGAGCGGGGGATGTTGGAGAAGGATAAGTGATGAAATTGGTGCCTAACTCGGCATTTTCGACATATTTCCTACGGTTTAGGCGTTGATTTCCGGGTTATGGATGGGCCTTTGGTGAAAGTCGTTTCCTGCGACAAGGGATATCGTGTGTCGGACTGATGACAGGGCGGAATGAGAAGTTTCACTTGTCGCGGTTAAACCACATTATTTACTGAAGGAAACTGTTATGAAAATGTTCGCATTTGTCGCTCTGTTGGCCACTGCTGGCTTAGCTCAGGCTCAATCGTCCTGGTTGCCGATGCCGATCGAATGCCCAGAGGGTTACTACCCGACGGCAATGGGATCCTGCCAGCCTGATTTCGACTTCGACTAAGTCAAGTCAGCTGTTTCAATGCGATACCCGCGCCGCTGGGCAGTCATGCTCAGCGGCGCTTTTTTTGCTTGCTGGCCTTTCTCCTGAGCGTGGGCTGCCCAACCTCAAAGCGTATTGTTTCAACTCAGCGCCAATGTCAGCACCATTGGCAGCGTCACGGCGGCGATGATGGTCTGCAGGGCGATGATGGTCGCCATCAGCGGCGCGTTACCACCCATCTGTCGGGCCATCACGTAGGATGACGAGGCGGTGGGCAGGGCCTGGAACAGCACGGCCACCACAGCCGCCTGGCCGCCCAGCCCGAGCAGCCGGCACAATGCCCAGGTGGTCACTGGCATGACCAGGAACTTGAACAGTGCCGAGACTACCAAGGGCTTGGCCTGCTGGCCGATCCGCGCGCCACCCAGTGCTGCGCCAACGCAAAGCAGTCCTAAAGGTAACGCCGCCTGGCCCAGGGCTTTGACCGTGGGCTCCAGGCCTGCTGGCAGGCCCACGCCCGTCAATCGCAGCAATAGCCCCCCGGCACAGCCGATGATCAGCGGGTTGGCAAAGATCGCCTGGAGTACCACGGCCGGCGAGCTGTGGCGTGCGCTGAAGCGAGCGAAGACCAGCACACAGAGCAGGTTGACCAGCGGCACGATGGCGGCGTTGGCCACGGCCGCCAGGGCGATGCCGGCCGTGCCGTAGATACCGGCGGCCAGGGTCGCGCCAATGTAGTTGTTGAAGCGCACGCCACCTTGGAATACCGAGGTGAAATCGGCACCGTCATAATTGGCAACGCCCTGGTAGAGCACCAATAACAGGGCGCCAAGCAGCGTCGAGAGCATTAACACGCCCACCATGCCCAGCACCGGCACGCCGTCGAGGTTGGCGGTGGCCAGGCCGTGGAGGAACAGCGACGGCAGCAGCACGTAGTAGCTCAGGCGCTCGGCGCCGGGCCAGAAGGTTTCGGCGAGAAAGCCACGCACTCGCAGCCAGGTACCGAGGGTGATGAGCAGGATGATCGGGACGAGGGTGGTGAGCAGCAGATGAAGCATGGGGGCGGGTCCGTGGTCGGGTACCGTCACAGACTAGCGGAGTGGAGTGAGCAGAAAAAACGGTGTTTTCTTGAGCGACTGTTGAGAAAAACTGCACGAACTGAAAGCCCGCGCTCCATGACCAATGCGTGACTCATTGATTTAATTTTATCCTGTGGGAGCGGCTTTAGCCGCGAACACCGGCGAAGCCGGTGCCATCCACTGCGTCGCTTGCTTCGCGGCTGAAGCCGCTCCCACAGGGTGCGCGCTGACCGCGCAATCATGGTTCGCGGCGCGACACTGTGATCAGGCCTCCAACGCGGTCCTCAACACTGCACTCAAATGCCGGCGCTGACTCTTCTCATGCTCCAGCAGCACCATACGCCGGATCAGCTGCGGTTCGCCGAAGGGCAGCACGGTGGCTGCTGGCAGCCGCTCGAGGTCGTCGTCGCTCATGGGAATCACCGCCACCCCCAGCCCCATGGCCGCCATACGCGCCAAGGCCTCCTGGCTGTCCAGTTCCATCTGCTCGTTCACCTGCAGCCGCTGACGACGCAGCTCCTGCTCGATCTGCCGACCGGCCCAGGCGCGTTTGTCGAAGCGCAGGAACGGCTGCTCGGCGAGCAGCGTCGGCAGGTTCTGGCCGGCCAGTTCCGGGCTGGCGATGGCCCAGAAGCGGTCCTCGAACAGCGGCGTGTACTGAAGACTCTGCGGGTAGGGGCTGACCGGCTCGGTGGTGATCGCCGCGTCCAGCTCCCCATCCTCGACCCGTCGGGCGAGCTCTGCCGACATGCCCGAAACCACACTGACATGCAGTTCGGGGTGGTGCGCCTTGATCCACACCAGCGCCTTGGGCAGGCGCCGGGCAAGCACGGTATGAATTGCGCCGATGCGCAGACGCCCACGCAAGCTTGGGCCGCTGGCCAGGGTGTCTGCCAGCTCGTCGTAGGCGGCCAGGATGCCTTCGGCACGGACCACTGCGAGTTGGCCAGCCTCGGTCAGCATGACCTGGCGGCGGCTGCGGTCGAACAGGGAGACCTGCAGTTCGACCTCCAGGGTCTTGATATGCAGACTCACCGCCGAGGGGGTCAGGCTCAGCAGGTCGGCGGCGCGGGCGAAGGTGCCATGGCGAGCGATGGTGACCAGGGTGCGCAAGGCTTTGAGGGACACGCGGGGCAGGCTCCGGTTCGTGGCTTGGCAGGTTGGGCCGTGCAGGAGGGGGAGGCGGGTACGATACGCGAAAACATGGTTCCACGCTCAAGGCGAGCGTAGGCCTGAGGTCTGATCACGCGAAGGATGCTGGAGGACAAGATTGTGGGAGCACTGATGGGCGAAGTCTTGGCTCAGATGGACCGATTTCATTATCGTACGAGGCGCCCACGGATCAATGTCGGACTGCCGCCGGTCATCATCGGGCTAGCGCTTGGTTCGGTTTGTAAAACAGGAAGTGCGTGGTCTCGGCCGTCTTGCGGTAGGCCTTGGCCCAATCCGGGTTGACGTTGCGGTCGTGAAAATACAGGGCGCCGCCGGTGGGGTCCTTCAACTGCTGGTTGAGGGCCTTGCGGGCAATTTCCTTGGCCACTGCATAGCGTTCCTCTTCTTCCACCTGATCGGGGCGTCCATCGCACCACCAGGAAAACTGGCAGCTCTTGCTCTCTACACCTTGCTTGACCACCGCGCAGATGCTGTCGGGAAAGCCCTCGTGCCCCAGGCGATTGAGCACCACGCTGGCTACCGCACCCATGTCCTGGGCATTGGCACCCTTGGCCTCCCAGTAGATGGTGCGCGCCAGGCAGGTGATGCTGTCATCCATCGGCGACTGGCCCGCCGGGTCGACCGCCTGGACTTCTCCAGGGGTCAGGGTCTCCTGCTTTTTCGGCGGTGGTGCATCCTCGGCCACCTTTTCTTCCAGTACCTGAGCCTTGTCTTCGGCGACCGCGGCTTTCTGGCTGTCAGCGGCGGGGAGGAGGCCTGCGAACAGGGCGAGGGACAGGCCGAACAGCATCCACGGTAGGCGCATGGTCGATATTCCTGAGGGTGGGCTGTCCACAGTCTAGCTGCACGGCTTCAACTCAGCGCCCAGGTCGTCCATAAGCCTGGCTGATGCGGTCGATGACCATCGCCAGGGCGACGATCGCCAGCCCCGCCTCGACGCCCTGGCCGACGTTCAGGGTCTGGATCCCGGCCAGCACGTCTTCGCCCAGCCCGCGGGCGCCGATCATCGACGCCACCACCACCATCGACAATGCCATCATCACCGACTGGTTGAGCCCGGCCATGATGCTCGGCAAGGCCAGCGGCAGGGCGATGCGGCGCAAGCGCTGCCAGCGGCTGGCGCCCAGGCCGTGGGCGGCCTGCAGCAGCGACGGGTCGATCTGCGCCAGGCCCAGATCGGTCAGGCGAACCAGCGGCGGCAGGGCATAGATGAGGGTGGCGAACACCGCTGGCACCTTGCCCAGGCCGAACAGCATCAGCACCGGGATCAGGTAGACGAAGGCCGGCAGCGTCTGCATCACGTCGAGCACCGGCAGGATCAGGCGCCGGGCCAGGGGGCGAGTGGCCAGCAGGATGCCCAGCGGCACGCCGACCAGCACGCACAGGCCGGTGCTCACCAGCACCAGGGCGAGGGTCTGCAGCAGCTTATCCCACAGCCCGAGCATGCCGATCAGCGCCAGCAGCAGCGGCAACACCAACGCCCGTGCCAGGCTGCGGCTGGCGTGCCAGGCCAGCAGCCCGACCAGCAGCAACAGCAGCCACCAGGGCAGTAACCGGAGCAGGTTCTCCAGGCCCACCAGCAGTTGCAGCAGTTGGTCGGAGATGCTGCGCAGGTGATCGCCATAGTGCAGCACCAGCCAGTCGACCAGGCGGTTGACCCAGGCGGCGAAGGAGAATTGCAGAGCTTCGGGGAAACCACCACTCACAGGCCGGCCTCGACCTTGGCGGCGTTTTCGGCGGGCAGCCAGGCCTTCCACACAGTGGGGTTGTCGCGCAGGAAGGCGAGGGCGGCCTCGCGGGGCGGCTGGCGGGTTTCGCTCATGCGTGCCAGGGCCTTGTTCAGGGTGGCGATGGGCAGGTCGACCTTTTCGAACACCGCGACCAGCTCGGGGTGGGCGTCACGGAATGCCTTCGACACGCCGATCGAGAGCTTGGCCGGCAACGAGCGGCTGCCTTTCGGGTTGGGGTTGGCGGCATCGGTGAGGGTGGCCCAGGCGGTGGCATCGAACGCCGGTTCCTCCAGGCGAACCAAGTCGTAGCGGCCCATCAATGGCGTCGGGCTCCAGTAGTAGAACAGTACAGGCTGACCTCGGCGGATCGCCGAGCCGATCTCGGCGTCGAGGGCGGCGCCGGAGCCGCTGCGGAAGTTGTTGTACAGCCCGTCCAGGCCGTAGGCCTTGAGCTTCTGGCTGTTGACGGTCTCGGAGGTCCAGCCGCTGGGGCTATTGAGGAAGCGGCCTTTGCCGGGTACCTCGGGGTCCTTGAACACTTGGGGGTAGTCTTTGAGGTCGTAGACTTTGCGCAGGTCCGGGGCCAAGGGTTTCAGGTAGCGTGCAGGGTCGCCCTTGATCACGTAGGCCGGCACCCACCAGCCTTCCTCGGCGTTCTTCACCGTGTCGCCCAGGGCGAACACCTGGCCGGCCTGTTCGGCCTTGACCCAGGCGGGGCTGCGCCCGGCCCATTCCTCGGCGATCACTTGCAGGTCGTTGCGCGCCAGGGCCACTTCCATGCTGACGGTACTGCCGGGGAGGGTGTCGGTGGTGTAGCCGTACCCGCGTTCGACGATCAGGCGCAGGATCTCTGTGGTCAGGGCACCGCTTTCCCAGCCGATGGCGCCGAAGTGGATGGGGGCGGGTTGGTCCGCAGCAGCGGCAGAATCGGTGCTGGCCAGGCCGAAGGCGAGGAGCAGGCTGGCCAGCAGGGTGGGGACTTTCTTCATCGGGGCCTCGTCGGTTGCCGGTCCTTGGGTTCGGGCAGAAGTGTAGACGACGAGGGTTTTCAGCTATGGCCGATGGGCTGCGGGGTGTCTGGCGATGACCTTGCAGCGCCTATCACATCGAGCGCCGCCCGCGCGGCGCATCGCGGGACGAGCCCGCTCCCACATCTGTTTCGGGCCAGTATCTCCTGTGCCATTACCTGGTCCGCCCTGTTGGTATGACGCGGTTTCAGCGTGGTCGCTATTGCCGTTCCACATGTCACAAGACATGTACCAAGGCGGGCAACCATGGCCTGACAGGTTTGGCACGTTGCAACAGATGTGGGAGCGGGCTCGTCCCGCGATGCGCCGCGCGGGCGGCGCTCGATCTCACAGGCACTGCATCTCTGAAGGCTTAAACGCGGAACTGATCCATCAGCCCCTGCTGCTGGTTGGCCAGGCTGTTGAGCGACTGGCTGACCCGCGCCGATTCGTTGGCCTGGCCGCTCAGCGACTCGGTCACGTCACGGATGGTGGCGACGTTGCTGTTGATCTCCTCGGCCACCGCGCTCTGCTCCTCGGCGGCGCTGGCGATCTGCAGGTTCATGTCGGTGATCACGGTCACCGCCTGGCCGATGCGCTGCAGCGCGGTGACGGCCTGGCCGACCTGCTCGACGCCGCCCTGGGCCTGGCGGTGGCTGCTGTCCATGGCGCCGACCACTTCCTGGGTACCGGCCTGCAGGGCTTCGATCACCTGGCGGGTTTCCTCCACCGACTCCTGGGTGCGGCGGGCCAGGTTGCGCACCTCGTCGGCGACCACGGCGAAGCCACGGCCGGCCTCACCGGCGCGAGCGGCCTCGATGGCGGCGTTGAGCGCCAGCAGGTTGGTCTGCTCGGCGATAGAGCGGATCACCTCGAGCACCGAGCCGATCTTCTCGCTGTTGCGCGCCAGCCCCTCGACCTGGGCCATGGCGCCGCTCATGTCGGCGGCCAGGGTGTCGATGCTGGTGGTGGTGCGGTCGATCACCGCCAGGCCTTCGCGGGTCGCCTGGTCGGCTTCGCGCGCGGCCTGGGCGGCCTGGGCCGCGCTGCGGGCAACGTCCTGGGCAGTGGCGCTCATCTCGTGGGAGGCGGTGGCCACCTGGTCGACCTGGCGGTATTGCTGCTCCATGCCGGCGCTGGTCTCGGCGGCAATCGCCGCGGACTGGTCGGCGGTGCCGCGAGCGGCCTGCACCGAGCGTTTCACCTCGGCAATGGTCGGCTGCAGCTTGTCGAGGAAGCGGTTGAACCAGCCGGCCAGCTCGCCCAGCTCATCCTGCTTGTCGTACTGCAGGCGGCGGGTCAGGTCGCCTTCGCCGCTGGCGATGTCCTTGAGCATGGCGGCCACGCCGAGGATCGGCCGGGTCACGCCGCGGGCCATCAGCCACACCAGCAGCAGGCCGGCGATGGCAGCGGCCAGGCCCAGGCCCAGTTCGAGCAGGGTACCGCTGGTGTTGAGGGCGTCGAGTTCAACCTTGAGGGCCTCGGCCGGACCGGTCAGGGCGCTTTCCGGCACGTCCAGCAGCACGCCCCATGGCTTGCCGCCAGGGATCGGCTCGAAAGCGGCCAGCACTTTCAGGCGTTGCTGGTCGTGAAGGATCTGCAGCTTGCCGTCTGCGAGCTTGCGCACAAGCTCCGCGCCCTGGGTGCGGTCGACCTGGTCGAAGCGCTGGGCCAGCTTGCCGGCGTCGGCGCTGTAGCCGGCCAGCAGGCCCACGGGGCTGAGGATGCCGACGGTGGTCTGGCCGTCGTAGAGGCTGCGGCTGGCGGTCTGGCTCAGGGCCTGCAGGCTGTTGAGGTTGATGTCGATGGACAGGGTGGCGATGACCTTGTCGCCCGCCTTGAGCGGGAACACGATGCTGGTCATCAGCACGCGCTGGCCGTCGATGTCATAGAAGTACGGCTCGACCACGCACACCGTGCCGGTGCTGCGCGGGCACACCCACCAGGTGTTGGCCGGCTGGCCGCTGGGGCCGATCTCGGTGTTGGCCATGTCGTGCTCGGGCAGGGCCATCGAGGTCAGCTGGCCGACCCGCGGCTGCGACCAGTACAGGGCGAAGCGCCCGGTCTCGTTGCTGCCCAGTTCGCTCTGGCCGGCGAACAACTTGTCCTTGCCATCCAGCGCGCCCGGCTCGAACACCAGCGACAGGCCGAGCAGGTCGGGGTTGGCCTGCAACGCGGCACGCACCTGGGCGGTCATGTCCTGGCGCAGGTCGTAGGCGTCGAGGAAGCGTTTCTCGGCCTGTTCGCGCAGGAACAGCACCTGGCGGGCGAAACCGGCGCCGTACTGGTAGGCGTCCATGAACTGGCGGCGGATGTTCAGGGCCTGGACCTCACCCTGGGATTCGATGCGCGACTGGGCCGAGTCGGAGAGCATGCGCATGCTGCTGGCTTTCACCAGGTCCGAACTGTGGTCCATGCGGTACAGCGAAAGGCCGACGAGCAGGGTGACGATGGCCGCCAGGCACAGGCCCGCCAGCAGGGTGATCTTCCATTGGATGGAGAGTTGTCGCAGCAAAGGCATGGGGAAAATCCCTTGTAATAGGTTTGATGCTGCCGACTGTGTCGGCCTGCTCGGATTTTTCTTTATTCAAACGTTCAATTAAACCCTGCGACTTTCGTCTATTCCCTACGCGATGTTGCGGCGCAGACGCTTTTGACTTCTGCCGGCCTGTGCTTCAGAGTGTGCGCCCTTCATAACAACATCCCCTGGTCCGGCCACTGCCTGCGCGCAGTCTGTCGCCGGAATGCCCGCTTTTTGTCTGTCGTAACGAGGTTCGCACACCATGAATGCAGTGATTGCCGCGGTCGGGCTCATGCTGATCCTGAGCCTGTCCCGCGTGCATGTGGTCATCGCCCTGATCATCGGCGCCCTGGCCGGAGGCCTGGTCGGTGGCTTGGGTATCGAGGGTACGCTCAAGGCCTTTAATGGAGGCCTGGGTGGCGGGGCCACGGTGGCCCTGTCCTATGCCTTGCTCGGCGCCTTCGCGGTGGCCATCGCCAAGTCCGGACTGGCCCATGCCCTGGCCGACCGGGCGCTGGCGATGATCGATCGCCAGGGCCATGCCGACGGTGGCAAGGTCAAGTGGCTGCTGGTCGGCCTGATGCTGGTGGTGGCGGTGTCGTCGCAGAACATCCTGCCGATCCACATCGCCTTCATTCCCTTGCTGGTGCCGCCGCTGCTGTACGTGCTGACCCGCCTGCGCATCGACCGCCGGCTGATCGCCTGCGTGATCACCTTCGGCCTGATCACCCCGTACATGTTCCTGCCGGTGGGCTTCGGCAACATCTTCCTCAACGAGATCCTGCTGGCCAATGTCAGCCGCGCCGGAGTGGACGTCAGCGGCGTCAATGTGACCCACGCCATGGCCATCCCGGCGGCGGGCATGCTCGCCGGCCTGTTGCTGGCGGTGTTCTTCAGTTACCGCAAGAAGCGTGACTACGACCTGGAACGCATCGAACAGGTCGAGCAGGTCAGCGTGCAGTACAACCCGGTGACCCTGCTGGTGGCCGGGGTGGCGATCGGCGCCGCGTTCATAATCCAGCTGTGGCTGGATTCGATGATCATCGGTGCGATGGTCGGCTTCCTGATCTTCTCGCTGTCGGGCATCGTGCGCTGGAAGGACACCGACAGCCTGTTCACCGAAGGCATGAAGATGATGGCGATGATCGGCTTCATCATGATCGCCGCCTCCGGCTTTGCCGAAGTGATGAAGGCCACCGGCGAGGTCAAGAGCCTGGTGGAAGCCTCGGCCCAGTGGATCGACCACAGCAAGGGCGTCGGCGCGCTGCTGATGCTGCTGGTGGGGCTGCTGGTGACCATGGGCATCGGCTCGTCGTTCTCCACCGTGCCGATCCTGGCGGCGATCTTCGTGCCGCTGTGCGTGCAGCTGGGCTTCGACCCGCTGGCCACCGTGTGCATCGTCGGTACCGCCGGCGCCCTGGGCGATGCCGGTTCGCCGGCGTCGGACTCGACCCTGGGGCCGACCTCGGGGCTGAACGTGGACGGACAGCACCATCACATCTGGGATACCGTGGTGCCGACGTTCATCCACTACAATCTGCCGCTGCTGGCGTTTGGCTGGTTGGCGGCGATGACGCTCTGATCTGCTGTCACAGCCGCACGCTGTCTCTGTAGGAGCGGCCTTGTGCCGCGAAAGGGCCGCAAAGCGGCCCCGGCGATCTTTGCGTAAACGCTGATACCCTGGGGCCGCTGCGCAGCCCTTTCGCGGCACAAGGCCGCTCCTACAGGGTCAGAGGGCGCAGCTTCAGCTCAGCCGCGGGTCGGCGCGGGGACGATGCGGTTGAGGACGGTGCTGCCGTCCTTGCTGCGGGTCAGGTACACCGGCAGCACCTTGGGCAGGGTGTCGACCAGGCGTGCAACCTCGCTTGTGCTGTAGACACCGCTGATGCGAATGCTGGCGGTGCTGTCGTCGGCCACCATGAGCGGCTTGTCCAGGTAGCGGTTGATCACCGGCAGGGCCTGGCCGAGGCTGAGGTTGTCCAGCACCAGCTTGCCGCTGCGCCAGGCCAGGCTGTTGGCGTAATCGTCGCTCTGGTTCAGTTCGGGTTCGAAATCGCCCTTGTGGTAGCTGGCCTGCATGCCCGGGCCAAGACGGTAGCCGCCAGTGTTGCCGCCGGCGCTCACCAGCACCGAGCCTTCCACCAGCGTCACCTTGACCTGGTCCTGATACTTCCACACGTTGAACTGGGTCCCGGTAACCCGGGTCTGGCCGTTGGCGGCGTGGACGATGAACGGGTGGTTGCTGTCGTGGGTGACCTTGAAGAATGCCTCGCCCTTGACCAGGGTGACCTTGCGCTCGTCCTTGTAGTTGAGGAAGCGCAATTCGCTATGCAGGTTCAGCTCGACGCTGCTGCCGTCGCTCAGGCGCACGTGGCGCAACTGGTCGGTGGCTTCGAAGTGCTGGTAGCCGTTGGGCAGCCAACCTTGCTCCCAGCCGACCCAACCGGCCAGGGGCAAGGCGAGCAGGGCGATGGCGGCAGCCGAGGCGAACGGGCGCCAGTGACGCGTCGGCGTCGCTTGCCGGGTGGGCAGTGGGATCACCTGGGCGCTACGTGGGAGCAGGTCGGCGGTGTCCCAGATTTCCAGCATCGCCTGGTATTCCTCGGCGTGCCGCGGGTCGCTCGCCAACCATTGGCCGAACGCCTCGCGCTCGCCCGCCGTGCAGTCGTCGGCGTGCAGGCGCATGCACCAATGCGCGGCGGCATCGGTAATGGCATCTTCTTCGCTTGGAATGTGGCGGTCCTGGTTCATCGCGGCTCCCGGTTTTGCGGCATTCTACCCCCGGGCGGGTGCTTCCGAGAACGAGTTAATGGCGAATGACTATCAATTGTGCAGTTTTTCGTCGTATCTGAGGTTGGGTTTCATCTGCGACAGGGTGATTTGCCGGTTTGCGCGGGCGATCCCCTGGCGCATGGCACCGGCTGCGCCGGTGTTCGCGGGCAAGCCCGCTCCCACAGGGACCGCGATGCGATGCACGAAGCAATACTCGAGCGCGCATCGGATACCCTGTGGGAGCGGGTTTACCCGCGAAGAAGGCAATGCGTTTTATGGCACCGGCTGGGCCGGTGTTCGCGGGGCAAGCCCGCTCCTACAGGGGGGGGCTGCGTGGGAGCGGGCTTGCCCCGCGATGAGGCCCTTCAGACGGTACGCAGGCGCGCCTTTTCCACCTGCTGCATTTCCACCCCGTCGAGCAACGCCTCGACCACTGCCTTGGCCGCGTCCAGCCCGTGGTCGTTGCCCAGCAGCAGGTCGTGGCAGGTGCCGGTTGCCAGCTCCATGGCCTTGAGGTTGGTGGCGAACGCGCCCTTGAGCAGGGTGGACAGGTGCACCAGTGCATCTTCGAAGTCCACGCCTTCGCGCACGGCGAACAAGGAAGGGTGGCTGCATTCGCAGTTGCCGAAGCTGGAGTGCGCCGTGGTGGCGCGGGACGGAGGATCAGGTAAGCCTTTTGTCATTGTGTCGCTCCTTGATTCAATGGAGCCGCCACTCGACGTGACCAAACGAATGGGTGGCGACTGTACGCGGGTTGGTCAACCGGGAATCAAGGAAACCGGCGCGCACGGAGGCGCCCCACGCACAGCCGCCATAGAACGAGACAGCCGGGCACAAAAAAAGCGCCAACTGAATCGCAGAGCGGGCGCTTGTGCGCCTTGATGTTCGCGGGTGACCAAACCCGGCTGCTGGACTTACAGCAGCGGGCGAAGGTTACCGGGGGAACGCGGGAGATTCAAGAACGAATATGTAAAAATTTATCCAATGGAACTAGGATAGTTCTTCAGATGTTCTTTTATCTTGCCTCAAGGAGTTAGCGACTGCGTTCACGCTTTCGATGTAGTTTGCTGATGCCTGAGCGTAGTCGGACTGTGAGTCTGAGCTTGGAGAGCTGGTCAACTTAAGGTGCGCGGCGCTGAAATTTTTAGCGGAGATGGCTACCTGTTCCAGAAGTATATAGTTTTTCTCTGTGATCCCTAAGGGGGATGGATCAAATGTTGTACCGTCTTTTTTTATTTGATCTATAGTCGGTATATTTGACGCTTGTTTTAGTGCGTTCATTCTGGTTGTGTTTTGGAGCGTCGCCAGGTCAAATTTGAGCTCTTTGGATAATGTTTCCATCTCATGGGATGGCGTGTTATTTATAATTTCTTTCAACCTTTTTTCGGCTGTACTTTTAATCATTCTCCCATCCGGGTCGACATGATTTACCGGATCCCCCCCGCAATACCCATAGGCATTGATCCCACCCGCCGCAAAAGGGCTGAGCCCGTCCGGCGAGTGGAACCGCATCAATGTCGGGCTGAACGCACGATGCCCATTGCCGAGCAGGTAACAGCCCGTCAACAGTTCCCGTATCACGCCATTGAAGCCAAGCTGCGCGCGGATATCCGCCTGGGCCGGATCATGGCCGTAAGCCGAGAAAACGAACCCATGGCGCAAGGCCCCCCGCGACGCCACCAGCACGGAGCCTGCCAAGTCGCCTGCCAGCAGCCTGGTATCTGGACTAACCACCTTCCCACCCACTGTTCAGAAATGACCAATCCACGTTAACGTGCGCCCCTGGCCAGTGAAACTGGCAAAAATGCCAGGTATGGCACTACCGACAAAGAGGACTTGCAATGCCAGAACCCTCCAACCTGCTGGCCTTCGCCCTGATCAGCCTGGGCATGGTGCTGACGCCGGGCCCCAACATGATCTACCTGATCTCCCGCTCCATCTGCCAGGGGCGTGGCGCCGGCTTGATCTCGCTGGGTGGCGTGGCGCTGGGCTTCGTCTTCTACATGCTCTGCGCCGCGCTGGGCATCACCGCGCTGGTCATGGCCGTGCCTTTCGCCTACGACGCCCTGCGCATCGGCGGCGCGCTGTACCTGCTGTACCTGGCCTGGCAGGCGCTGCGCCCGGGCGGGCGTTCGCCGTTCCAGGTCCGCGCCCTGCCGGCCGACAGCCCGCGGCGGCTGTTCATGATGGGGTTTCTGACCAACCTGCTGAACCCCAAGATCGCGGTCATGTACCTGTCGCTGATGCCGCAGTTCATCGAGCCCGGCCACGGCAGCGTGCTGGCGCAGTCGCTGGTGCTGGGCAGCACGCAGATCGCCATCAGCGTCACGGTCAACGCGCTGATCGCGCTGATGGCCGGTTCCATCGCCGTGTTCCTGGCCGGCAGGCCGGTGTGGCAGCAAGTCCAGCGCTGGCTGATGGGCACGGTGCTGGCGGCGCTGGCGCTGCGCATGCTGGCCGAAGGACGCCGTTGATCGTCGGCGTCGATCCGATGGAACGTTTTGCCACCGGGCGACTTCTTACCCTCAGAGGAAAGAAAACGTGCCCGGGAAAACCGAGACATGAAAGCGCGCCAGGAGAGCAAGACGGTTAACCTGCAAGCACTGCCGAGCTTCTTGGGCGGCGGTGGCGAAGTCAGCTGCCTGTTGCAGGCGATGGACTGGCGACAGTCTCCGCTCGGAGTGCCGGATGGCTGGTCGCCAGTGCTGCAGTCGGTGGTGGCCATGCTCCTGCCGGCGCAGGCGCAGATCGTGCTGTTCTGGGGGCCGCAGTACATCGCGTTGTACAACGATGCCTACTGGCCGACCATCGGCAGCAAGCACCCCGCGGCCCTGGGCCGGCCCGGACAGGAGCACTGGAGCGAGTTGTGGAACGACCTCGAGCCGCTGCTGCGCGGAGTGCGTGAAACCGGGGTGACCTTCTCGGCCCGGGATCGGCCGTTCTATATCGAGCGACATGGCCCGGGCGAAACCGCCTATTTCGATGTCTCCTACTCTGCCGTGCGCGAGGCCGACGGTGGGGTGGGCGGCGTGCTGTGCATCGTCACCGACACCACCGAGCGGGTGCGTTTCCAGCAACGCCAGGCGTTTCTCCAGGAGTTGCGCCAGGCCTTGCCGGGCCTGGGCGAGGCCGAGCGCATCGAGGCCCATGCGGTGCGCCGCCTGGGGGAGGAACTGGGCGCGGCGCGGGTCTGCTTCGGCGAGGACCTGGGCGATGGCCGACGCTATCGAGTTGCTCAGGAGTGGGCCGCCGAAGTACCGTCGATGGTCGGCTTCAACCAGTACTCGGCCCTGGACCCGGCCCTGCGTGAGGCCTTGCTGGCCGGCCAGGCCGTGCAGCGCAACTATGAACCGAGCAAGGGCGCGCCGGCCCGGTTCAAGGGCCTGTGCGCCACGCTGCACGTGCCGGTGCTGCGCGCCGAGCATCTGGAGGCGATGCTCGCGGTGCATTTTCATACACCCCATGCCTGGGGCGAGAGCGAATGCCTGCTGGTGGAAGAGGCCGCCCGGCAGGTCTGGGCGGCGGTCACTCACGCCCGTGCCGAGCGCGCCCTGCACATGCTCAACGAAAACCTGGAGGAGCGGGTGGCCAACATGCTTGCCCAGCGCGAGGCCGCACTGGTGCAACTGCACGAAGCACGCAAGATGGAGATGATCGGCCAGCTTAGCGGCGGCATTGCCCACGACCTCAACAACATGCTGACACCGATCATCGCTTCCCTGGAACTGCTGCGCCGCCATCCGCAACCGGAGCGCGCCGAGCGCCTCATCGATGGCGGCCTGCAGGCGGCCGAGCGCGCGCGCAATCTGGTCGGGCGCCTGCTCAGCTTCGCGCGGCGGCAGACCCTCAAGCCGACGACGGTGTCGCTTGCGGCGCTGGTGGGGGACATGCGCGAGCTGATCGCTCGCTCGCTGGGCCCGACCGTTGCCATGGAGGTCAGTGTCGAGACGGCACTGCCGGGGGTGCTGGTGGACCCGCACCAACTCGAACTGGCTTTGCTGAACCTGGTGGTCAATGCCCGCGATGCCATGGGCGAGGGCGGGAAGTTGACCATACGCGCCGGTCTTGGCGGCGACGGTACGCCTGGTCCGCCCGGTCTGCAGGCAGGGCCACAGGTGTGGCTGCGGGTCACCGACAATGGCTGTGGCATGAGCGAGGAGGTGCTGGCGCATTGCGTCGAGCCGTTCTACTCGACCAAGGGCGTGGGTCGCAGCACCGGGCTTGGCTTGCCGATGGTGCAGGGCCTGGCGCTGCAGTCCGGCGGCGGCTTCGGCATTCGTTCGCGCGTGGGTGAGGGCACCGAAGCGACCTTGTGGCTCCCGGCCAGCGAGCAGGAGGTGGTTGATGAAGCGGCCAAGCCGGTCGAGGTTCCCCGGGCGCAAGGCCAGATCCGCGTGCTGCTGGTGGACGACGAGCCACTGGTGCGTCAGGCCACGCTCCTGCAACTGCGTGCCCTCGGCTACGAGGTGACCGAGGCCGAGGGACCGGCCCAGGCGTTGGCGTTGCTGGACAAGGGCCTGCTGCCCGATGTGCTGCTGACCGATCATGTCATGGCCGAGACTACCGGCGTGCGCTTCGCCCAGCAGGTGCGCGAGCAGCTGGTGCAATTGCCGGTGCTGATCATTACCGGTTACACCAACCTGACGCCACGTGAGTTGCATGGCTTCGAGGTACTGCGCAAACCGTTTCGCCAGGACGAGCTGGGGCAGAGTCTGGCGCGGCTATTGGCGACGCGAAAGTGAACGCTGTGGAGGAAACCTCGAACAGCATGCAGCCCGCTCCCATGCCATGGCGAGTTGATGCGACTCACCGACTAGCCAGTACATCCCCCAGCATCTGGCACACCTGTTCGGCCGAATAGGGCTTGGCCAGGAACGCGAAGCCCTGGTGGCCACCCTCGGCGATCGCTTCGCTGTACCCGGAGGTGAGAATCACCGGCAGTTGCGGCTGGCTGCGCCGCAGTTCCCTGGCCAGGGCGAGACCGCCCATGCCCGGCATCACCACATCGGAGAACACTGCGTCGAATCCGCCGCGGGCCGCCGCGATCTGGGCCAGGGCATCCTCGGCCGAGGTCGCCCAGCTGATCTGGTAGCCATGGTCACGCAGGATCTGCGCAGTGAAGCTGCCGACATCCGGATTGTCCTCCACCACCAGGATGCGCTTGCGCTCGCCGGGCAGGACCAGCGGCACCGTCACGTCAGGTGTTTCGCCATCGGCCTGCGGCACCTGGGGCAGATACAGGGTGAAGGTGGTGCCCTGGCCTGGCACGCTGACCACCTGCACATCGCCACCGGATTGCTTGACGAAGCCGAACACCTGCGACAGGCCAAGCCCGGTACCCTGGCCGGCGGCCTTGGTGGTGAAGAACGGATCGAAGATGCGCTCCAGCAGGTGCGGGGCGATGCCAACGCCACTGTCGATGACCGAGATCGCCGCGAACGGCCCGTCCTGCGCCGCCTGTCCACGCAACGCCGGCAGTCGCTGATTGGCCTCCAGGCGCAGACGCAGCGTGCCCGCGATGCCGTCCATGGCGTCACGGCCATTGATCATCAGGTTGATCACCGCGGTTTCCAGCTGGCCGAGGTCGGCGTGCACGTGGCAGGGCGTGTCGGGCAGTTCCAGGCCCACCTGGATGCGGGCGCCGGTGGCGGTGTCGAGCATCTCGGCCATGGCTTCGAGCCTGGGACCGGCCTCGAACACCTGCGGGCTGAGGGCCTGGCGCCGAGCGAAGGCGAGCAGTTGTCCGGTGAGCTTGGCGCCGCGGTCGACGGTGTCGGAGACGGTCTTGAAGTAGCGGCTGCGCCGAGTCTCGTCGAGGTCCGCCCGCTGCAGGAAGTGGATGGAGGAGCGGATGATGGTCAGCAGGTTGTTGAAATCGTGTGCCACGCCGCCGGTCAATTGGCCGATGGCCTCGAGCTTCTGCGCCTGGCGCAGCACGGCCTCGGTGTGCAGCAGCTGGCTGGTGCGCTCCTCCACGCGTTGCTCGAGGGTGGCGTTGAGGGCCTCCAGCGCCGTCAACGCCTCGCGCACCTCGGCATTGGCCTGGACCCGCTGGATATGTGCCCAGCAGCGCTCCGTGGCCTCACCGATCAAGGCCCTCTCGTAGCGGGTCCACGTCCTGGGCGCCTTGTCATGGATGGCCATCAGCGCCGTCAGGCGGCCTTCCTTGATCAAGGGCATGCAGATGGTGGCGGTAATGCCGATGGCCTGGAAGGTCGCCGATTCGCGGGGTGGCAGTTGCGCAAGGTTGTCCTCGATCACCAGCGCCAGTCCGGCGCGCAGGCGGCTGACGGCCAGATCGCCGAAGTCGGCAAGGCGGTACTGGCCAAGCAGGCGCGGCGAACCTGGCGCGACCCAGTCGCCGCAGATGGTGAAACCGTCCTCGTCGGGGTCCATGACCGCATAGGCGCAGCTCGACAGGTGCAGGTGCTCGCCCAGCAGGCGCGTGGTGGTGGCCATGACCCGTTCAGGATCGATGGCGTTGGCCGCCGCCCGGCTCAAACTGTCGAGAAAGTTCAGGCGCTGGTTGGCCACCACGCTGGCGGTGGTCTCGGTAACCGTGTCGATCATCCCCACCACCTGCCCGTCGTGGTCGCGGATGGGGCTGTAGCAGAAGGTGAAGTAGGCGCGCTCCGGGCTGCCGTGGCGCTCGATCATCAGCGGGAAATCTTCGATGTATACGGCTTCGCCGTCGAGGGCGCGCTGGGCCAGGTGGTGGATATCACTCCAGGCTTCCTGCCAGACCGCGCTGAAGGGGCGGCCCAGGGCAGAGGGTTTGTTGCCGAGGATTTCGCTGAAGGCGTCGTTGTGCAGGGTGATCAGCGCGTCGCCCCACAGCACGGCCTGGGGAAAGCGCGAGGCCAGGCACAGGGCAACCGTGGTCTTGAGCACATCGGGCCAGCTGGCAAGGGGGCCCAGGGTGGTCGACGACCAGTCGTGGTTGCGGATGCGTTCGGCCATGAGACCGCCGCCGTCGAGCCATTTCGCCATGAGCTGTGCGGGTCCTTGTGCGTGAGAGCATCAGGGTGCACCGAGACGCGGCGCTTGGCGAGGGGTTTAGTGTCGTCTGGGGGGGGCGCCATCGCGGGGCAAGCCCGCGCCCACGGTATGCATCTCTGGAAGAATCACGTGGGAGCGGGCTTGCCGGCGATGGAGCGCAGGGCGACCCGAATCAGACCTTGAACTGCGCCACCAGCCCATTGAGTTCCAGCGCCAGGTGCGACAGGTCCTGGGCCGATGCGCTGGTCTGGTTGGCCCCGGTGGTGGTCTGCATCGACAGGTCGCGGATGTTCATCAGGTTGCGGTCCACTTCCCGCGCCACCTGGGCCTGTTGTTCCGAAGCGCTGGCGATCACCAGGTTGCGCTGGTTGATCGAGGCGATGGTCCGGGCGATCAGTTCCAGGGCCTGGCCGGCCGACTGCGCCACCTCCAGGGTGCCGCTGGCACGGCCCTGGCTGCTGTGCATGGCGCTGACCGCGCGCTCGGTGCCGACCTGGATGCCGCCGATCATCTGTTCGATCTCGGCGGTGGACTGCTGGGTGCGATGGGCCAGCGCCCGCACCTCGTCGGCGACCACGGCGAAGCCACGCCCGGCTTCGCCGGCACGGGCGGCCTCGATGGCGGCGTTGAGGGCCAGCAGGTTGGTCTGCCCGGCGATCGAGCCGATCACATCCAGCACCCGGGTAATCTCGTTGGCGCTGCTGGCCAGCTGTTCGATCTCCCCGGCGGTACCGGTGACATCGTCGACCAGATGCTGGATCGAAGCCAGCGCCTGGTTGACCTGGTCACGGCCGTCCCGGGTGGTCTGGTCCGCGCCTTGGGAGGCCTCGGCGGTGCTCACCGCGTTGCTCGCCACTTCCTCGACGGCGCTGGTCATCTGGTTGACCGCAGTGGCGGCCTGGTCGATCTCGGTGCTTTGTTGCTGCAGGCCGCGGCTGGTGTCCTCGGTGACGCTGTGCAGCTCTTCGGAGGCCGAGGCCAGGCGGTCGGAGGACGCGGCGATCTTGCCGATGGTGTCGCGCAGGCTCTGCTGCATGCGGCGCAGGGCGTGCAGCAGCAATGCCGGCTCGTCGTGGCCGACTACCGTGATCTCGCGGGTCAGGTCGCCGGTGGCGATGCGCTCGGCCACCATGACGGCGTCGGCCAGCGGCGCGACGACGCTGCGGGTGAACAGGGTGGCGATGGCGATCAGTGCCAGGACGATCAGCACCAGTGCCGTGATGATCACCGCATACGCCTGGTCGCTGACCGTGTCGCTGCGGTGCGAGGCCGTTTCCGCGCCTTTGTAGTTGAAGGCCACCAGTGTTGCCATGGCGTCCATCATACGGTCGGCGCGCTGGATCAGCGGGCCATTGATCAGGCGTCTGGCTTCGGCCATGCGCCCGGCGCCGATGTTCGCCAGCACCTGTTGCTGTTGCTGGGTGTATTGCTGGCGCGCCACCAGGAAGGCATTGAACAGGCCGCGGTCCTGGGGGTCGGAGATGGTCTTCTCGTAATCCTTGAGGTCCTGCTGGATCGCTTCCTCGATACTGTTGAGCAGGTTGACGCTGGCGTTTTCGTCGGTGTCTTCCTCCAGCGCCGCGCGCAGCGTGGCGGCGCGTTCCTGGGCCAGGGTGCCGCCGATCTCGTTGAGGGCGATCACGGCCGGCAGCCAGTTGCGGCGGATCTCGTTGGTGGCATCGTTCATCTGCCGGGTTTCGTACAAGGCCACCAGGCCCATGGCCAGGACCAGGCCGGCCAGCAGCGTGAACAGGCTGGTCGCCCGTTTACCGATCTTCATGTTTCTCAACAGCATGGATGTTCCTTGACGTCAGAATGCAAACGTCAGGAGCATGATTCCGGGGGCTGCGGGGAGATAGTCGCCAGGTCGCACGTATTGCGGCGGATTTTCCTATTTGCCGGTACCTGTCCCGGCGTAGGCGGGCTCCCAGCGGACGGCGTCATCCGCTGGTAGCCCGGTTGAGCGGCAATGTAATGCGCTTGCTCAGACTTTGAACTGCGCCACCATCCCGTTCAGCTCCACCGCCAGGCGCGACAGGTCCTGGGCCGCCGCGCTGGTCTGGTTGGCGCCGGCCGAGGTCTGCATCGCCAGGTCGCGGATGTTCACCAGGTTGCGGTCCACCTCCCGGGCCACCTGGGCCTGCTGTTCGGAGGCGGTGGCGATTACCAGGTTGCGCTGGTTGATGGTGGCGATCGCCTCGGCAATCAGCTCCAGGGCCTGGCCGGCCGACTGCGCCACGGCCAGGGTGCCGTTGGCACGGCCCTGGCTGCTGTGCATGGCGCTGACCGCACGCTCGGTGCCGGACTGGATGCCGCCGATCATCTGCTCGATCTCCGCGGTGGACTGCTGGGTGCGGTGGGCCAGGGCACGGACCTCGTCGGCGACCACCGCGAAGCCGCGGCCGGCCTCACCGGCGCGGGCGGCCTCGATGGCGGCGTTGAGGGCCAGCAGGTTGGTCTGCCCGGCGATCGAGCCGATGACGTCCAAGACCTGGCTGATCTCGTTGGCGTGGCTGGCCAGCTGCTCGATTTCCCCGGAGGTGCCGGTCACGTCATCGACCAGGTGCTGGATCGAGGCCAGCGCCTGGTTGACCTGGTCGCGACCGTCGCGGGTAGTGCGGTCGGCGCCCTGGGAGGCGTCGGCGGTGCTCACGGCGTTGCTCGCTACCTCTTCGACGGCGGCGGTCATCTGGTTGACCGCCGTGGCGGCCTGGTCGATCTCGGCGCTCTGCTGGTGCAGGCCGCGGCTGGTGTCCTCGGTGACGGTGTGCAGCTCCTCGGAGGCCGAGGCCAACTGGTCGGAAGACGCGGCAATCCTGCGCAGGGTGTCGCGCAGGCTATGCTGCATGCGGCTCAGGGCGGCCAGCAGCAAGGCCGGTTCGTCGCGGCCGAGCACGACGATTTCGCGGGTCAGGTCGCCGGTGGCGACCCGCTCGGCCACGGCAACGGCATCGGCCAGGGGCACGACGATACTGCGGGTGAGGAGGGTGGCGATGCCGATCAGCGCCAGGGTGATCACGGCAATGGCGGCGATGATCAGGCTGAAGGCTTCGTCGGAGGCCGCGCTGCTGCGCAGCGAGGCTTGCTCGGCGCCCTGGGTGTTGTAGTCGATCAGTTCGGCCAGGGCCTTCATCATGCTGTCGGCGTACTCGGCCAGCGGGCCGTTGACCAGACGTCGGGCCTCGTCCAGTCGGTCATCGCCGGCGGCGCTGCGAATGGCTTGCTGCAGTGCGTGATAGCGTTCGCTCAGGCCCATGAAGGCGTCGAACAGGGCGCGGTCGTCCGCGGCGAAGATGGTGCGCTCGTAGGCCTTGAGGTCGTTTTCGAGCTGCTGGTTGACCTGGACGATCTTGTCCAGCGTGGCATGGCGGGCGCTGCTGCTGTCCTCAAGGACACTGCGCAGGGTCAGGGCGCGGGCCCGGCCCAGGTTGCTGCTGACCTCGCCCAGGGCGAGCACGGCGGGCATCCAGGTGAGACGGATTTCGTCGGTGGCGCTGTCCATCCGCCGGGTTTCGTAGAGGGCGACCAGGCCCAGGGCCAGGACCAGGACCCCGAGCAGGGTGAACATTCCTGCTGCCCGAATACCGATCTTCATGTTCCGTAACTGCATGCGACGCTCCTTGACGGTGGCTGGCAGGCGTCAAGAGCGCGGACTGACCGGGCTCGGCTGGAAAGGCTCTCGATGCACTGCGAAGGGGGTTATATCCTCACGGTTCATGTTGTTTTTTCTGAATGATGACATAACGCCACTATTATTGACCAGTCGTTCAATGTAATGACGCATACAAACAGGCCCGTCACTTCCGGGACGGGCCTGTTGTTTTCGTTCACTCGACGATCGGAATCATCGGGTCGGCCGCCGCCAGGGCCAGGGCGCGGTCGGCGGCCGGCGGGTAGATCCAGACCGAGTTGATCTGGCGCTTGAGGTCCTTGCCTTCCTGGCCCTGCAGCTTCAGTTCGCGGGTCCAGCCTTCGCTGTACGCGGCGCCCCAGTCGCCCAGGTCCAGGCAGGTGACGTACTTGGGCTGGCGGTACGCTATCGGCGCCTGGCCCAGCAGGTCGGCCATGGCGTTGTTGCCGCTGTGGCGACCCATGGGGATGGCGTGCTGGCAGGTCATCAGGGCGTGGTTGCCCAGCTCGTCCACCGCGGCCCAGGCCACATCGCCGGTGGCATAAATGTGCGATTGGCCGATCACCTTGAGGTGGTCGTCGACCCGCAGGCGACCGAAGCCGTCACGCTCGCCGGCGACCTGCGCGGTCAACGGGCTGGCCTTGACGCCAGCGGTCCAGATCACGGTCTTGCTGGCGATGTACTCGCCGTTGTCCAGGGTCACGCCGCCGGCATCCACCGCCACCACCGAGGTGCCGGTCAGCCATTCGACGCCCGCCTGCTCGCTGGCGGCGACGATGGCCGGGGTGATCCCGGCACCGAGGGCGGCACCGACGCTGGCGCCACGGTCGATCAGCACCACGCGGGCATGGCCTTCACCAAGGATGGCGCGCAGGCGCGGCGGCATCTCGGTGGCGGTCTCGATGCCGGTGAAGCCGCCGCCGCAGACCACCACGGTGTTGCGCGCCGGCGAGGCGGGCAGGCTGGCCAGGCCGTGCAGGTGCTGTTCCAGGCGCACGGCCGACTCCATCTGGTCGACATCGAAGCTGTGCTCGGCCAGGCCCGGTACGGCAGGGCGGGCCACCTGGCTGCCGGCGGCGAGGATCAGGCGGTCGTAGGCGAGCTGCTGCGGCAGGCCATCGGCATCGCGGTAGCCGACCTGGCGGGCGGCGCTGTCGATGCTGTCGGCGGTGCCAGGGATGAACTCCACGCCCACCACGTCGAACAGCGCCTCCAGCGGTGCCTGCAGCGTGTGGACGTCGGCCTCGTAGAAGCGTGGACGGATGCGCAGTTGCGGCTGCGGGGCCAGCACGCTGATGCGCACGTCGCCGCGTTGTGCCTGGTCGAGCAGGCGGGCGGCGCTCAGGGCGCTCCAGACACCGGCAAAGCCGGCACCGATGATCAGGATACGAGAGGTCATGTGGATGCTCCGCAAGGACAGGAAAAAGGTCTTCGATGAGGCGTTCACGGCCCGTCGAATAACTACGACTGTATTGATCGTAGTTTAAGTCGGCAAGTGTTATTTTTCGGGTCGTCCTTTCGCAAACGCAGGTGTATCGGCTGTATCCAGCGTGTTTATTGGCTTCTGCTGGGATATTGATATGCTTGCACGGCGACGACCGGCTTTGCCTGCCACCGATTATGGGCGTACTATTTGCGACAGAATTAGTCGGAGATTGATATGTCCCTTTACAGCGCCGGCGTCGAATACGGCATCCATTGCCTGCTGTTCCTGGTGGACGAGCGCGGCGACAGCCGCGAATCCAGCGTGCGCGACCTGGCCGAGTTGCAGGGCGTGCCCCAGGAATACCTGGCCAAGGTCTTCACCAAGCTGGCCCGCGCCGGATTGGTGGCGGCGACCGAAGGCGTGCGCGGCGGATTCCGTCTGGCGCGGCCGTCCGACGAGATCACCGTGCTGGATATCGTCACGGCCATCGACGGGCCGAAGAAGCTCTTCGACTGCCGGGAGATCCGCGAGCGTTGCGCGGTGTTCGAGGGCGCCGCGCCGGCCTGGGCCACCGAAGGCACCTGCGCGATCCATGCGGTGATGCTGGGGGCGCAGAAACGCATGGAGGAGGCGCTGGCCCAGCAAACCATCCTCGACCTGGCGCGGCGCTTCGGGCGCAAGGCTCCGGCCGAGTTCGGGCAGAAGGTCAATGACTGGATGAGCGAGCGGCGCGACGGCAAGGGCGCCAGTGGGGACATTCCGCTGCAGGCCGTCTGACGAGCTGGGTCGGTTGGGCGGCGCAACGGAAAATTGTGCTCAACCCCAAGGTAAATCCTTGCCTGCGCGATAAGCCCACAGGTGCCAAGCCGAGGTAAGCTGACAGAAAAATTCCGTGCGCCGCTCCCGGCGCCAGAGAGGTCAGCGTGGCTTCCTACACCTTGCGCCAACTCAAGTACTTCGTCACCACGGTGGAGGCCGGCAGCGTCGCCGAGGCCTCGCGCCAGCTGTATATCGCCCAGCCGTCTATCTCCACCGCGATCAAGAGCCTGGAAGAGAGCTTCGGTGTGCAGCTGTTCATCCGCCATCACGCCCAGGGCGTGTCGCTGACGCCCAGCGGCAAGCGCTTCTATGCCAAGACCCGGGCCCTGCTGCAGATGGCCCATGAGTTCGAGCAGAACGCCCTGGCCGACAACGACACGGTGGCCGGGCAGATCGACATCGGCTGTTTCGAGACCGTGGCGCCTTTGTACCTGCCGCGACTGATCGCCGGTTTTCGCCAGCGTTACCCGGGGGTGGACATCCGCCTGCGCGATGGCGAGCAGCAGGACCTGATTCAGGGCCTGACGGCGGGCACCTTCGACCTGGCGTTCCTCTACGACCATGACCTGGACGGCACCATAGAGACCGAGCCGTTGATGCCGGCGCAGAAACCCTATGTGCTGCTGCCGGAAAAGCACCGTTTCGCCGGCCAAACCCAGGTGTCGCTGCGCGACCTGTGCCCGGAACCGATGATCCTGCTTGACGTGGCGCCTAGCCGCACCTACTTCGTCAGCCTGTTCAACGAGCTGGGGCTGACGCCGAACATCGTCTTCAGCTCGCCGTCGATAGAGATGGTCCGGGGCATGGTGGGCCAGGGTTTCGGTTTCTCGCTGCTGGTGACCCGGCCGCACTCCGAATTCACCTACGACGGACAGCGCCTGGTGACCCTCGACATCACCGAGCCGGTGGCGCTGTCGGGCCTGGCGGCGGCGCATCTCAAGCGCGTGCAGTTGACCAAGCCGGCGCAATTGTTCGTCGAATTCTGTCGCGAGGAACTGGCACGCCTGTAGGCGTTGACCATCCGTCGCCAACATGGCGCTGGCGAGCGAACGTTGCCATGCCAGCGGTTTCTTCCACTAAGGTGCTAGAGGCACTTCGACGTTGTCATTGCCTGGGCGAATGGACCTGCACCCGGGCATGGGCAATATCAATTGGCGGCTCGCCAGTCGAGGGCGTACCACACCCAACAGGCCATCCAGTACAGAGAGGGTCGTACCATGTCGTTGATTGGCGTTTCAATGCTTGAGATGCGGCAGATGATCGAACAGGCCTGCCTGCCTGACCGCTGCGAGGTGAGCTGCCCGGACGGCGAACACCTTACCATTCGCCTGGGCCAGGGACAGAGCCTGGACGACTGCCTGACCGTGACCGGTGTGCCGATTGCCGAGCTGAACAGCTGCCATGACCTGCTGGGCCTGGTGGCAAGGGTCAAGGCGCAGCGCAAGGCCCCGGCCACCGTGCGCAAGGTCAGCGCCTGAGGTCATAAAAGCTCGAGCAGCAGGTTGATGCCACCGTCACCGCATTTGACATGCTCGCGGACCACGCCGCGATAGTTGCGTCCTTCCCAGGCGAAGGCGACGCTGTGGGCTTTCTCGACCTTGCCCGGCAGCGGCGGCTCGATATGCAGGCGCAGTGCCGGGCGGCCTTGCAGACTGAGGGCCGCCAACTGCACCTGGCACTCGGCGCGCTGGGCCACCCGGCCGAACAGGGTGTCGCGGACAAAGTCCAGTTCCAGAAGGACGCAGGGGGCGCGGCAGGGCATCTTCATGGTGGCTTTCCGGCGAAAGAGGCATACCTCGAACGTTGGAAGCTTAAAAGCGCAAGACGTTCAAATTATTTCAGCCTGTGCCTGTTGCCAGGCGCCTGCCTGTAGGAGCGGCCTTGCCGAGGCGTCGGACCGGCCGGAACGGGGCGCAGAACGGCTCCTGGGTCCAAGCGTTGATGCATCAATTGCCGGGGCTGCTTCGCAGCCCTTTCGCGGCACAAGGCCGCTCCTACAGGCCAGGCATGGACGGCGCGCCGAGAATCTCCAGCACCTTATCGCGCAGTTGATCAATGCTGAACGGCTTGCCGATCAGGTGCATGCCCTCGGGCACGGTGAAACTCTCGGCATAGCCGCTGGCGAACAGCACCGGCAGCAGTGGCCGGGCCTCGCGGGCCTTGGCGGCCAGTTCCTCGCCGCGCAGGTCGGGCAGGCCGACGTCGGTCATCAACAGTGCCAGGGACTGCTCGGGATCCTCGATGATCTTCAGGGCCGCGCCGGCGCTGTCGGCCTCGGTAGTGGTGTAGCCCAGTTCGCCGAGCACTTCGACTATCAGCATGCGTACGATGTCGTCGTCTTCGACTACCAGAAGGTGCATTGTGCGGATCCTGTTTCGGTGGATTGTCTCTACTCTGTGCGCAAGGCGGTGGCAGAAGTTCCCAAGCTTAACGGCACCGGCAAATAGATGGAACGATTGCCGCAGACAGGCTTCAAATACTGGCTAAATGCCCTGCCAGATCCGCCAAAGCTGGTTAGACTCGCTGTATTCCCCCGGTCGGTCTGGCGCAGGGCAACCCTTACACGATGTAGACGCCAGTCTGTTCAATGGACTTTTTTCACTCGGGCACTTTCAGATGATTCAAGCAGCCTCGATGGACCAACGCAGCTTTCGCAAACTGCTGAGCCGTAACGTCGGCCTGCCCCTGGGCGTAGGGCTCCTGGGCGCCGTGGCGTTTGTCGCGGTGATCAACTACCTGCTCTCGGCCATGCAGTGGGTCGAGCACACCGACCGGGTGATCGGCAATGCCAACGAGACGATCAAGCTGTCGATCGACATGGAAACCGGCATGCGCGGCTACCTGCTGACTGGCGAGGAGCGTTTCCTCGACCCCTATGAGGTCGCCAAGCCGCGTATTTTCGGCAGCCTGGACAGTTTGAAGGAAATGGTCGCGGACAACCCCCAGCAGGTCGACCGCATTGACCGCATCGCGGCCTTGCAGCGCGAGTGGAATACCTTCGGTAACGAGATGATCAGCCAGCGCCGCAGCCAGGGCGACGTGCAGGCGTCGATTGGCCGTGGCCGCGGCAAGCGCCTGACCGACGAGATCCGCAAGGAGTTCGACACCTTCATCAACACCGAGCAGCAACTGCGTACGACCCGCAACGAGACGGTCAGCACGGTCACCATGACCGCGATCTCGGCCTTTGTGCTGTTCATCGTCGCCCTGAGTGCCTTGCTTGCCTACCTGGGGCGCCGCGACCTGCTGGCGCTATCGGCCAGCTATGTGTCGAACCTGGAGGCCCAGCAGCGCGCCGCCGAGCGCCTGGAGCAACAGGCCTGGCTGCGGGCCGGGCAGACCCAGCTGGCCGAGCAGGTGCTGGGGCAGCTGACCTTGCCCATGCTCGGCGACAATATCCTGCGTTTCTTCGCCGGCTATCTGGGCAGCGTGGTCGGCGCGTTGTACGTG
The DNA here is from genome assembly GCF_057284075.1 of Pseudomonas sp. TE31087. Taxonomy (NCBI): domain Bacteria; kingdom Pseudomonadati; phylum Pseudomonadota; class Gammaproteobacteria; order Pseudomonadales; family Pseudomonadaceae; genus Pseudomonas; species Pseudomonas sp. TE31087. The sequence goes on along the minus strand of NZ_JBXVNN010000001.1, from coordinate 1,508,284 downwards.
CGCGACGAGCATGGCCAGCTGGTGCGGGTCGCCACCTATGGGCTGGACACCGAGCAGCAGGGCAGCGAGCCGCGTCTGGGCGATCATGCCGGCCTGTTGGGCGAAGCGGTGATCCAGAGGCGCCTGCTGCGCCTGGACGAACTGCCCGAGGATTACTACCGCCTGAGCTCTGGCCTGGGGCGCGGCCTGCCACGCAGCGGCGTGCTGGTGCCGTCCCAGGACGACGGGCGGGTCAACGGCGTACTGGAGCTGGGCTTCCTGCGCACGCTGCAGGAGCGCGACGTCGAACTGCTGGAGCGGATCACCGAGAACCTGGGCATCTCCATCGAGAGCGCACGCTACCGCCAGCGCCTGCAGGAAGTACTGGCCGAGACCCAGCAGCTCAACGAAGAGCTGCAGGTGCAGCAGGAAGAGCTCAAGACCGCCAACGAAGAGCTCGAGGAGCAATCGCGGGTGCTCAAGGAGTCCCAGGCCCACCTGGAGACCCAGCAGGCGGAACTGGAGCAGACCAACGAACAGCTGGCCGAGCGCACCGAGGCCCTGGATCGCAAGAACAGCGAGCTGAACCAGGCCCAGGTCGAGCTGCAGGCCCGCGCCGACGACCTGCAGCGTTCGAGCAAGTACAAGTCCGAGTTCCTCGCCAACATGTCCCATGAGCTGCGCACGCCGCTCAACAGCTCGCTGATCCTGGCCAAGCTCTTGTCCGAGAACGCCGAAGGCAACCTCAGCGAGGAGCAGGTCAAGTTCGCCGAGTCGATCTACTCGGCCGGCAACGACCTGCTGAACCTGATCAACGATATCCTCGACATCGCCAAGGTCGAGGCCGGCAAGCTGGAGGTGCGCGCCGAGAGCACGCCGCTGGAGCGCCTGGTCGAAGGGCTGCGGGGCATGTTCCAGCCGCTGGCCCAGGACAAGGGCCTGGCCTTCGAGGTGAAACTCGAGCAGCCGTTGCCGGCGAGCCTGTTCACCGACCGCCAGCGCCTGGAGCAGATCCTCAAGAACCTGCTGTCCAACGCCATCAAGTTCACCGAGCGCGGCCAGGTCAGCCTGGGCATCAGCCACCAGGCCGGCCTGGGCATCGTCTTTGCCGTGCGCGACACCGGTATCGGCATTGCCGCCGACCAGCAGCAGGCGATCTTCGGCGCCTTCCACCAGGTCGACGGCACCAGTAACCGCCGCTACGGCGGCACCGGTCTGGGCCTGTCGATTTCCCGCGACCTGGCGCACCTGCTGGGCGGGCAGATCAATGTTGACAGCAGCCCGGGGCAGGGTAGCGTGTTCAGCCTGATCCTGCCCGAGCACTTCGAGCCGTCGGCGCAGCAGGTAGAGGTGCACAGCCTGCGCCCGGCGGTCGACGAACTGCCGCCAGCGCCGCCGGTACCGGCGCCGGTGCGCACCGAGCGCCCGGCCCCGGCCTTTGCCGACGACCGCGCCCAGGCGCCGTTCGCCAACCGCTGCATCCTGGTGATCGAGGACGAGCCGAACTTCGCCCGCATCCTCTTCGACCTGGCCCACGAGCTGGGCTACAGCTGCCTGGTCGCCCATGCCGCCGACGAAGGCTTCGAGCTGGCCGCCCAGTACCTGCCCGACGCCATCCTGCTGGACATGCGCCTGCCCGACCATTCCGGGCTCACCGTGCTGCAGCGCCTGAAAGAGCAGGCCGGCACCCGGCACATCCCGGTGCACATCATTTCGGTGGAAGATCGCGTCGAGGCGGCCATGCACATGGGCGCGGTGGGCTACGCGGTCAAACCCACCAGCCGCGAGGAGCTCAAGGCGGTGTTCGGCCGCCTGGAGGCCAAGCTCACGCAGAAGCTCAAGCACATCCTGCTGGTGGAGGACGATGACCTGCAGCGCGAGAGCATCGCCCGCCTGATCGGTGACGACGATATCCAGATCACCGCCGTGGCCATGGCCCAGGACGCCCTGGCGCTGCTGCGCGAGAACATCTACGACTGCATGATCATCGACCTCAAGCTGCCCGACATGCTCGGCAACGAGCTGCTCAAGCGCATGACCGCCGAGGACATCCGCAGCTTCCCGCCAGTGATCGTCTACACCGGGCGCAACCTCACCCGCGAGGAAGAGGCCGACCTGCTCAAGTATTCGCGCTCGATCATCATCAAGGGCGCGCGTTCGCCCGAGCGCCTGCTCGACGAAGTCACGCTGTTCCTGCACAAGGTCGAGTCGCAGCTGTCCAACGAACGCCAGCGCATGCTCAAGACCGCGCGCAGCCGCGACAAGGTGTTCGAGGGGCGCAAGGTCCTGCTGGTGGACGACGATGTGCGCAACATCTTTGCCCTCACCAGCGCCCTGGAGCACAAGGGCGCCATCGTCGAGATCGGCCGCAACGGGCGCGAAGCCATCGAGTGCCTGGAGGCCAACGATGACATCGACCTGGTGCTGATGGACGTGATGATGCCGGAGATGGACGGCTACGAGGCCACCCGCCTGATCCGTCAGCAGCCGCGCTGGCGCAAGCTGCCGATCATCGCCGTGACCGCCAAGGCGATGAAGGATGACCAGCAGCGCTGCCTGCAGGCCGGGGCCAACGACTACCTGGCCAAACCGATCGACCTGGACCGCCTGTTCTCGCTGATCCGGGTCTGGCTGCCGCAATTGGAGCGAATCTGAAATCTTGACCAGTGAACGCAACACCGATATCGAGATCCGGCTGCTGATCGAGGCGATCTACCTCAAGTACAGCTACGATTTTCGCGATTACTCCGGCGCCTCGATCAAGCGCCGGATCCTCCACGCCGTGCGCCAGTTCGACTGCCGCACGGTGTCGGCGCTGCAGGAGCGGGTGCTGCACGACCCGGGCATGTTCCTCGAGCTGCTGCAGTACCTGACGATCCCGGTCAGCGAGATGTTCCGCGACCCCGGGCATTTCCTTGCGCTGCGCAACGAAGTGGTGCCGCTGCTGCGCACCTGGCCGTCGCTGAAGCTCTGGATCGCCGGCTGCAGCACCGGCGAGGAGGTATACTCCATGGCCATCCTGCTGCGCGAGGAAGGCCTGCTGGAGCGCACCATCCTCTACGCCACGGACATCAACCCGCATTCGCTGGAGCGCGCCAAACAGGGCATCTACTCGATGCAGAGCATGCGCGAGTACGAGGAGAACTACCGCAAGGCCGGTGGCCGGCGGGATTTCTCCGAGTACTACACCGCCGCCTACGGTAACGCCATCATGGACAGCAGCCTGCGCGACAACGTGACCTTCGCCGACCACAGCCTGGCCACCGACAGCGTGTTCTCCGAGACCCAGCTGGTGTCGTGCCGCAACGTGCTGATCTACTTCAACAAGGACCTGCAGGACCGCGCCCTGGGCCTGTTCCACGAGTCGCTGTGCCACCGCGGCTTCCTGGTGCTGGGCAGCAAGGAGTCGGTGGATTTCTCGGCCTACAGTGAAGGCTTCGAGCCGCTGGTGCGGCCCGAGCGGATCTACCGCAAGACATGAACGGCGTGCGCGCGATCGTCATCGGCGCCTCGGCGGGCGGCGTCACGGCGCTGTTCAGCGTGCTTGGCGCGCTACCGGCGGACTTCGCCATCCCGGTGTTGTGCCTGCTGCACCTGCCGGACGACCGCCACAGCCAGCTCGCCGAAGTGCTGCAGCGGCGCCTGCGCCGGCCGGTGCGCGAAGCCTTCGACAAGGCGCGGATCGAGCCAGGGCTGATCTACGTGGCGGGGCCGGGCTATCACTTGTCGGTCGAGCGCGACCTCAGCTTCTCGCTCAGCCAGGAAGCGCCGGTGCATTTCTCGCGCCCGGCAATCGATTTTCTCTTCGAGTCGGCCGCCGATGCCTATGGCCCGGGCCTGCTCGGCGTGCTGCTCACCGGCGCCAACGAAGACGGCGCCCGGGGGCTGTTGCGCATCAGACAAAGCGGTGGCCGGACGGTTGTCCAGGACCCCCGCGACGCACAGGTGGCGTTGATGCCGGAGGCCGCCCTGGCCCTGCACGACCCTGACCATATTCTTTCCCTTGGCGGTATCGGGCAGTTGCTCGCTACCCTGGAACCCAGCGCATGCTAAGCCACATTACCGCGAAACTGCTGATCGTCGACGACCTGCCGGAGAACCTGCTGGCCCTCGACGCCCTGATCCAGGGCGAGGACCGCGAGGTGCACCAGGCGCAGTCCGCCGAGCAGGCGTTGTCGCTGCTGCTCGAGCACGAGTTCGCCCTGGCCATTCTCGATGTACAGATGCCGGGCATGAACGGCTTCGAGCTGGCCGAGCTGATGCGCGGCACGGAAAAGACCCGCAGCATCCCCATCGTCTTCGTCAGCGCCGCCGGGCGCGAAATGAACTACGCCTTCAAGGGCTACGAGAGCGGCGCCGTGGACTTCCTGCACAAGCCGCTGGAAACCCTGGCGGTGAAGAGCAAGGTGTCGGTGTTCGTCGATCTGTTCCGCCAGCGCAAGGCCCTCGACCGCCAGTTGCAGGCCCTGGAGCAGAGCCGCCAGGAGCAAGAGCTGCTGCTGGCCCAGTTGCAGGTGGCGCGGGGCGAGCTGGAGCACGCGGTGCGCATGCGTGACGACTTCATGTCGATTGTCTCCCATGAGGTGCGCACGCCGCTCAACGGGCTGATCCTGGAAACCCAGCTGCGCCGCCTGCACCTGTCCCGCGGCAACCTGGCGGCGTTCAGCGAGGACAAGCTCAAGGCCATGGTCGAGCGCGACGAGCGCCAGATCAACAGCCTGATCCGCCTGGTCGAGGACATGCTCGATGTATCGCGGATCCGTACCGGCAAGCTGTCGATCCGCCCGCGGACCTTCGACCTTGGGCAACTGGTGCGGGGCCTGGTGGAGAACTTCGCCACCCAGGCCGGCGCCGTGGACACGCCGCTCGAACTGCAGCGCTGCGACCCCTTGCAGGGCGACTGGGACGAGTTCCGCATTGAACAAGTGGTGGCCAACCTGTTGTCCAATGCCTTGCGCTATGGTGAGCGCAAACCGGTCCAGGTGCGGGTGTTCGAAGCGGGCGAGATGGCCTGCGTGCAGGTGCAGGACCATGGCATCGGTATCGATGCGCAACACCTGCAGCGGATCTTCCAGCAATTCGAGCGCGTCGCCGCGCAGCAGGCCACGGGCGGGCTGGGCCTGGGCCTGTACATCTCCGAGCAGATCGTCCTGGCCCATGGCGGGCGGATCCAGGTCGACAGCCAGGCCGGCATCGGCTCGACCTTCACCGTGTATCTGCCGCTGTCGGCACAGTCGCAACATTGTGACCCGGCCCGCGCAACCTCTGCGTAGTGCTGGGGTCTGATGGCCAACCTGTTGAATGCGAAGGCGTTGTCATGAGTGAAGATGCACAAGACGTGGTACTGGTGGTCGAGGATGAACCGGCGATCCGCATGATCCTGCGCGATTACCTGGCCGGCGAGGGCTACCACGTGCTGGTGGCCGAGGACGGCGAGGAGGCGTTCGCGATCCTGGCGAGCAAGCCGCACCTGGACCTGATGGTCACCGATTTCCGCCTGCCAGGCGGGATTTCCGGGGTGGAAATCGCCGAGCCTGCTGTGAAGCTGCGCCCGGACCTGAAGGTGATCTTCATCAGTGGCTACCCGGCCGAGATCGTCGAGTCGGGCAGCCCGATCGCGCGCAAGGCGCCGATCCTGGCCAAGCCTTTCGACCTCGACACGCTCCACGAGCAGATCCAGACGCTGTTGCGCTAGGCGCATGCGAACCGGCCAGTTTTCCAGGCCGGTGGTTGCTTTTATCGCCGTTCGCGTGCTCTCAATGAGGTCACCGATTCGCCACCGACGCCCCAGTTGTCGGTGGGCACTTCCTCGATCACCACGAAAGTGCTCGCCGGCGGCTTGTTCAGGACCTTTTCCAGCAGGCGGGTGGTGCCTTCGATCAGTTGACGCTTGTGTTCGGCCGTGACGCCTTCATCGGTCACGCGGATATGGACATAAGGCATGTGCGTCGCTCCAGGTTCAGTGCCAGGTACCGGCGGTGCTGCCACCGTCGACGGGGAGGATGACGCCGCTGACGAAACGGGCATCGGTCAGGTACAGCACGGCGTCCACCACATCCTCTGGCTTGCCGGTGCGACCGCTTGGCGACAGTGCGCCGAGCCCTTCGGTGTGGCCGCTGTGCAGCGGCGTGTCGATGATGCCTGGGGCCACGGCGTTGACCTGCACGCCGCTCGCTGCCAGCTCCAGGGCCAGGCCCTTGACCGCCTGGTTCAGCCCGCCCTTGACCAGCACCGGCAGCAGCGCCGGGACGCGGGTGTCCGGTTGCAGGGCCACCGAGGCGGTGATGGCGACGATATGCCCGTGCCCCTGGGCCTTCATGATTTTCGCCGCGGCCTGGGCAGGGTAGAAGAAGCCCTTGAGGTTGGTGCCGACCAGCGCATCGACGTCTGCCTCGGTGTAGTCGGTCACGGGCTTTGGAATGAAGATGCCGGCGTTGTTGACCAGGATATCAACCCGGCCAAAGGCTTCCTGGGCGGCGGCGAATAGCCGCTCGGCGGTGGCTTTTTCGGCGATGTCGCCCGCCACGCCGATAAAGGCGGCCGGATTTCCCAGGCGCGCTGCGGCTTCGTCCAGGCGAGCCTGGGTGCGGGCGTTGCCGACCACGTTATCGCCACGCTTGAGGTAGGCCTGTGCCAGGGCGAAGCCCAGGCCGCTGGAGGCGCCGGTGATGATGACGGTTCTTGCGTTGCTCATGGGAAACTCTCCGGTAATGCGAGCCGTTGCTCGGGTGTGGAGTCACTTTAAGTTGCAATCTCGGCTTGAAAAATGAGGCGCAGGGCATTTCAATCGATACATCATGTAATTAATAGAGCCCGCCATGACCCGCCATTTCGATGACCTGCAACTGGGCAGCCTGGAGTTGTTCTGCCTTGCCGCCGATGCCGGCAGCTTTACCGAGGCGGCCACCCTGGCAGGGGTCACCCCCGCGGCGGTGAGCCGCTCGGTGGCGCGCCTGGAGGAGCGTCTGGGCGTGCGCCTGTTCGTGCGCACCACCCGGCAGATGCGCCTGAGCGAGGCCGGCCAGGCCTATTACCTGCACTGCCGCCAGGCACTGGGGCAGTTGGTCGAGGCCGAGCGCCAAGTCACCGGTGGCCAGCTCGAGCCCGCTGGCCGCCTGCGCATCAGCGCACCTACGCCCTATGCCCATCACCGCCTGTTGCCACTGCTGCCGCGTTTTCGCCAGCGCTATCCAGGGGTGCAGGTAGATGTGCATGTCAGCAATCGCAACGTCGATTTCGCCGAGGAGCACTTTGATCTGGCGATCCGTGGCCGCGCGCCTGCCGATTCGCGGTTGGTGGCCCGGCGCCTGGAGGACGCCGAGCTGGTGGTGGTCGCCACCCCCGGCTACCTGGCCCGGACCGGTACGCCACAGACCCTGGAGGATCTGGCTGGGCACGAGTGCATCCAGTTCGAGCTGCCCAGCAGCGGCAGGCGTCCGCCCTGGAGCTTTCGCCGTGACGGGCTGTTGGTCGAGCTCGAGACCCAGGGCGCGCTGACTTGCCTGGGCGATTTCCTCGCCACCACGACCCTGGTGCGCCATGGGGGCGGCCTGATGCAGGCGTACCGCTTTACCGTGCAGGATGCGCTGGACAGTGGCGAACTGGTGGAGGTGCTGGCCGGGCATGGCGGGACGTCGCGGCCGTTCATGCTGGTGTATCCGCAAGCCCGGTACATGCCGTTGAAGGTGCGGGTGTTCATCGACTTCCTGATCGGCGAGGTTGCACGACCGTTGGGCTGAAGCACCGTCGGGCATGCACGGGCGGACTAAGCTCTGTTCTGCGTCGATTTCCCAGGAGAACACGCCATGAAATCCATGACACTGCTAGCGATCACCTGCGTACTGAGTTTCGCCGCCCAAGCCGAGGATGGCCCGGCGACCAATTGCGATGCCAAGATCAACGATCTGGAGTACATCAGCAAGACCGATGGCCAGGCACTGCATGGCGGCATGGCCCATGACTATCACGAGCTGCTCAAGGAGGCCAAGGACGCCCGGGACAAAGGCGACATGGCCAAGTGCCAAGCCTCGGCCGACCGCGCCAAGACCATCTACAACAAGGCGCGGGGCAAGTAACGGTCTATGATTGCGCGGCCAGCTCCCACAGGTGCTACTCCAACCTGTAGGAGCGGCCTTGCCGGGGCGCCGGACCGGCCGGAAAGGGCCGCAAAGCGGCCCCGGCGATCTTTGCAAGAACGCTGAAATACTGGGGCTGCTTCGCAGCCCTTTCGCGGCACAAGGCCGCTCCTACAGAGATCGCGTCAGTTGAAAAAACTCAGCAAGACCGTTTCTCCCACAGGCAATGCGGTTGGGCCCTCAGGCGCTCTGGTGTAAGCTCTGCGGACCTTTCCACGAGACCGCCGCATGAACTTGCCCAGCCCGCGCCTCGACAGCCTGCTCACCGGCTGTGCCCGGCCGTTTACCCGCCCGGGTTCGCACAGTGCCATCGACAAGCAGCCTCGCCAAGGGCCTCTGGCAGTGACCTTCCTCGGTATCGCCGGCGACGAACAGGGTGATCTGCGGGTACACGGTGGTGTCGAGAAAGCCATCCACCATTACCCCCGCGATCACTATCCCGACTGGACTGCCGAACTGGGCGAGCATCCCTTGCTGGACCGGCCCGGCGCCTTCGGCGAAAACTTCAGCAGCACCGGCTGGCGCGAGGCCGATGTCTGCCTGGGCGACCGGATCCGCGTCGGCACGGCGTTGCTGGAAATCTCCCAGGGGCGCATGCCGTGCTGGAAGCTCAACGACCGCTTCGACGTGGCGCAGATGGCGTTGCGGGTGCAACAGAGCGGGCGAACCGGTTGGTACTACCGGGTGCTGGAGGAGGGCGTGATCGAGGCCGGCGATGCCCTGCAACTGGTCGAGCGCCCGCACGGCGAATGGTCGGTGGCGCGGCTTTCGGCGGTGCTGTTCGACAAGCGCCTGGAACCCGACCTCTTGCGCGAGTGCCTGGTGCTGCCGCTGGTGCCGAACTGGCGCCGGACCCTGGAGAAGCGCCTGGAGCAACATCAGGTCGAAGACTGGACCTCGCGGCTGCAGGGCCGCAGCGAAGGCTGAGCGGCATCGCGTACAACGTTATCAATACAAGGAAAGCCCCATGGCCTTCGAACTGGATGATCGGCTGGTCATCGGTGTCGCCTCCAGTGCGGTGTTTGACCTCAGTGAATCGGACGCGGTGTTCCGTCGAGAGGGCGAGGCACAGTACCGCAAATACCAGGAGCAGCACCTGGACGTGCCGTTGGGAAAAGGCATTGCCTATCCCTTCATCAAGCGCCTGCTGGCCCTCAACGACCTGCGCGGCGATCCCGAGGACCCGCTGGTGGAGGTGGTGCTGTTGTCGCAGAACGACCCGGACACCGGCATGCGGGTGATGAAGACCATCGGCCATTACGGCCTGAACATGACCCGGGCGATCTTCACCCAGGGCCGCTCGCCGTACGAGTACATCCCGGCGCTGAACATCGCCCTGTTCCTCTCCGCTGACAAGCAGCACGTCGATGCCGCGATCAAGGCCGGTTATCCGGCAGGGCAGGTGCTGGATTCGAAGTTCGATGACGACGAAAGCGACGACAACCTGCGCATCGCCTTTGACTTCGACGGCGTGCTGGCCGGGGACGAGTCGGAGGCGGTGATGCAGTCAGGCGGGCTGGACAGCTTTCACGCCCATGAGGTGATCAACGTCACCCAGCCGCACAACCCTGGCCCGCTCAAGGAGTTCTTCGTGCGCATCGCCCGCATCCAGGCGGCCGAGGAACAGCACAAGCTGACCCATCCGGGCTACGAGAACCGCCTGCGGGTATCGATTGTCACGGCGCGCAACGCGCCCTCCCATGAACGAGCGCTCAACACCCTGAAAAGCTGGGGGGTGATGGCCAACGATGCGTTCTTCCTCGGCGGCATCGAGAAGCGACGGGTGCTTCAGGTGCTCAAGCCGCACATCTTCTTCGACGACCAGTCGGGGCACTTGAAGAGCACCAGCACCGTGGCGCCGTCGGTGCACATCCCGTTCGGGGTTACCAACCGGGCGCGCTGAGCAGGCAGGGGCCGCATGGGCGGCCCCGGGCTTCTTGAGCTCAGTGATCCGCCAAACCGTCATCCTGCGACAGTAGCGCCCGGGCCAGTTCCTCGTCACTGGCCTGCAGCCCGGGATTGGCCTGGCGTACATGGGCCAGCGCCGACTCCAGGTAAGCCCCGCGAATGGCACCACCACTGGCGACGAAGGCCGACAGTTCGTCACGGGCCGGAATGATCCGTTTGTCGTCCTTGAAGGTCGAGTACAGCGATGCGGAGATCCCCGCCGAGGTGGCGACATCCCCGGCATCGACGCGGGCCAGGGCGAAACCTGCGGGGAGCAGGAGCAGCAGTGCGGGAACGAGCAGTAAATGGCGCATGGCGAGTCCTCCGGAAAGGTGATGCCCAAGGGAGTTACTGCATGATGTTAAGAGCGCAAAGGGTCGCCGGGAGTTCCACTCCCCACAATCGCCATGATGGGCAGTGGAAAAGGACAGGATCAAGGAGAGGCGCAAGCGAATATCGTTGAATGGCAAGCGACAGTAGCGCGCACAGTCGTTGCGGGTCTAGGATCTGTTCGTTTGACAGACGTTCAACAATCAAAGGACGCTGATACCCATGGCCGAATACACGCTCCACTGCTTTGCCGAATCCGGCAACGCCTACAAGGTCGCATTGATGCTGGAACTCACCGGCCAGGACTGGGCGCCGGAGTTCGTCGATTTCTTCCACGGCCAGACCCGTGGCCAGGACTGGCGTGATGCGGTCAATGAACAGGGCGAGGTGCCCGTGCTGGAGCACGCCGGGGAGAAGCTCACCCAGTCGGCGCTGATCCTCGACTACCTGGCCGAGCGCACCGGCCGCTTCGGCCCGCGTGACGATCATGAGAAGCGCGAGATCTGGCGCTGGATGCTGTTCGACAACCACAAGTTCACCAGCTACTACGCGGCCTTGCGTTTCATCTATTGCCTGAAGAGCATGGGCGAGTCGGATGTCACCCGCTTCTTGCGCGAGCGGGCCAAGGCGGCCTACCAGATCGTCGATGCGCACCTGGCAAACACGCCGTTCATGGTGGGTGGGCGGCTGACCATTGCCGACCTGTCCCTGGCGGGATATGTGTACATGCCTGAAGACACGGGGTTGGCGCTGGAGGAGTTCCGCCATATCGAAGCCTGGAAGGCGCGTATCCAGGCGGTTCCAGGCTGGAAGCACCCCTACGACCTGATGCCGCGGGCGGCCGGCTGAGGCAGCCCTGCACGTTCAGCAGTAGGCGTGACGACGTACCGCAGCACGGATCGCGACAGCGCACGTGGCGTTCGGCCATTTCTCGTGCACACTGTGTAAGGCCACGTTGTCAGTGGCGTAATCCATAGTACGAGGAACGCAATGAACGGACGTTGTCTGGGCGTGTCTGTGTTGTTGTCGTTCGCCCTGGCGGCGGTGCCCAAGATCAGCGTCGCCGCTGACGCCTGCCAGCACCTCACCGCCACCGGCAATCCTGAATACCCCCCTTACCTCTGGCGTGACCCGCAGGACCCCGAGCGCCTTATCGGTGCCAATGCCGACCTGCTCAAGCAGGTGGCCAAGGAGCTCGGCCTGGTGGTGGACGTGGTGTATGTCGGGCCCTGGTCGAGGGCCCAGGAAGAGGTGAGCAGCGGGCGCGTCGACATGCTTGCCGGGTATTTCCACACCCAGGCGCGGGAACTGCTGGTGGATTTCGTCAATCCGCCATTCCTGTTCAACTCCAGTGTGGTCTGGGTGCGCAAGGGCGAGGGCTTCGCCTACAGCGACTGGTCCGACCTCAAGGGCCGGCGCGGCGGGACGCTGGTCAACAACAGCCACGGCCAGGCCTTCGACGACTACGCAAGGGCGCAACTCAACCTCGAGGCCGTGCCCAGTGTCACTCAGGCCTTCCAGAAGCTGCTGCTCAAGCGCAGCGACTATGTGATCTTCGAGCACTATCCCGGGCTGGCCCTGGCTCGCACGCTGGGCAAGGAGCAGGCGCTTGAGGTGCTCGAACCGCCAGTCTCCAGCGAAGGGTTGTACCTGGCGTTGTCGCACAAGTCCGGCTGCAACAAGCCGGCGCTGCGCGAGCAGCTGGCGCGCAAGATGAAGGCGCTGGTTGCAGGCCCGTTGCCCGAGCAACTGGTGGCAGAAAACCTGCAACGCTGGCAACGCCAGCAGACCGGCCAATAGGTTTTGCGTCATTTGCGCGAGTGCCGTCCAGTGCCTTTGATCTAAGGCGCGCCAGCCTATGGCCTATGCTGTTGCGGCGAATCACATCCCTGTTTCCCTAGCGAAGGTGTTCATCCATGAGCAAGCCAACGGTCGTATTGGTACACGGTTTCTGGGGCGGTGCCGCCCATTGGGGCAAGGTGATCGTCGAGCTGGCGCGCAAGGGCATCACGCAAGTCCGCGCCGTGGAGCTGCCGCTGACCTCCCTGGCGGACGACGCCGAGCGCACGCGCAAGATGGTGGCGCAGGTCGGCGGACCGGTGCTGCTGGTCGGCCACTCCTATGGCGGGGCGGTGATCACCCAGGCGGGCAACCAGGCCAATGTAACGGGGCTGGTCTACATCGCGGCCTTCGCACCCGATGCGGGTGAAAGCCCGGGCGGATTGACCCAGCAGCATCCACCGCTGGCGGCAGCGAACCTGGCGCCGGACAGCGACGGCTACCTGTGGATCAAACCCGACAAATTCCACGAGAGTTTCTGCCAGGACCTGTCGGCGGATGAGGCGCTGGTCATGGCAGTGACGCAGAAGGCGCCGCTGGCGAGCACCTTTGGCGACACCATCGTTGATCCGGCGTGGAAGCACAAACCGTCGTGGTACCAGGTCTCCAGCCAGGATCACATGATCGCGCCGGCCAACCAGCAGATGATGTCGGCGCGGTTGAAGGCGCGCAAGGTCATCACCCTGGATGCCAGCCACGCGTCGCTGGCCTCGCGGGCCAAGGAAGTCGCCGCGCTGATCGAAGAGGCGCTGGGCTAGCTCAGCCTTTGCACTTGGCCACGACGACCTGGCAGGTATGCGGCGTGCCGCCCGACCTGCCAGCGTAGCGCACGCAGCTGGCCAGCGACTTCTTGCTGGCCATGGCGAGGGTGGGGCCGAAGGCCAGGCCACCCTCGCCACTGCTGGGCAGGGCCTTGGCATAGCAAGCGGAGCCTTGTGCTGCGTAGCGGGTGGTGGCGTGTTTGCTCGAACAGCCTGCGCTCAGGGACAGTGAGGCGGCAAGCAGGGTGAGCAGCACTACCTGCCTGGGGCGGGTGGCCATGGCGAGCTCCTGGGGCGGCGTGGTTTCAGGGTGTTGGCCTGTTTAGATTAGCTGGAGTCGCTTCGCCTGGCTTGGGTTTCGTCGTGACGCTATCACGGGGCAAGCCCGCTCCCACGCCATCTTCCAGGTCATTCAGGCATGTTTCACAGCGTGGGAGCGGGCTTGCCCCGCGATGAGGTCCGAGACGACAAGTGGCAATATGCCTTCAATTGCTGGGGAACGCGCTCTAGCCCAGTCCCTGCGGCGCCTCCGGTCAATCATTGGATCCACTCAGACCCACGAAAACCCCGTGCGTTTCGCCAAAGCTTGAGTACAATTATCGGCTTTTCCCGGGCCGTCCTTCGGCCTGTTCCTGGAAGTGCGAATGCTGATCGGTAGTTACTCCTCCTCGCTGGTGTTGATTTCGCTGTGCGTGGCCATCCTTGCCTCCTATACGGCCCTGGACCTTACCGGGCGCATCGCCACGGCCAAGGGGCGGGCGGTGTACCTGTGGATGGGTGGCGGGGCGTTCGCCATGGGCATCGGCATCTGGTCGATGCATTTCATCGGCATGCTGGCGTTCAGCCTGCCGATCGAGCTGGGCTATGACACCGCCCTGACGGCCTTGTCGCTGCTGATCGCGGTGGCCTCCTCGGGCTTTGCCCTGTGGCTGGTGAGCCAGCCGAAGCTGCCGTGGTTGCAGCTGGCGTTCGGCGCCTTGATCATGGGCACCGGCATCGCCTGCATGCACTACATGGGCATGGCCGCGCTGCGCATGCAGCCGGGTATCGACTACGACCCGACGCTGTTCGGCGCGTCGCTGGCCATCGCGGTGGGGGCGTCGGCGGCGGCGCTGTGGATTGCCTTCCGCCTGCGCCAGCACACGCCCTATGTGCGCCAGATCCGCGGCGTCGCGGCAGTGGTGATGGGCATCGCCATCGTCGGCATGCACTACACCGGCATGGCCGCGGCCAACTTCCCGGCGGGCAGCTTCTGTGGTGCGTTGGCCACGGGCCTGGCCGGCGACGGCCTGGACTACCTGGTATTGATCACCACCCTGGCGGTGCTGGCGGTGGCCCTGCTCACCTCGGTGCTGGACGCCCGCCTGGAAGCGCGCACGGCGGAGCTGGCACGCTCGCTGACCCTGGCCAACCAGGAGCTGACCCAACTGGCCCTGCACGACACCCTGACCGGGTTGCCCAACCGCACGCTGCTGGCCGACCGTATCGACCAGGCCATGGGCCGGGTGGCGGAGCAGGGCGGCTGCTTCGCCCTGATGTTCATCGACCTGGACGGTTTCAAACCGGTCAACGACGCCTTCGGCCACCATGTCGGCGACCTGCTGCTCAAGGCCGTGGCGGCGCGCCTGCGCGGCCATCTGCACAGCCAGGACACCCTGGCGCGGATCGGCGGCGACGAGTTCGTGTTGCTGGTGGAGCTGGAAGAGCCGGACGACGCCATGAATGTCGCGGTCAAGCAGGTCAACCTGATGGCCAGGCCGTTCCGCGTGGCCGAGCACGACCTGCAACTGTCGGCAAGCCTGGGCATCGTGATGTACCCGGGCAATGGCCTGGACCAGCACGAGCTGCTGCGCAACGCCGACGCGGCCATGTACCACGCCAAGAGCGCCGGCAAGAACGGCTACAGCTTCTTCGACGCCTCGATGAACAGCAACGCGCGCCAGCAACTGCAATTGCTGCAGGATCTGCGCACGGCCCTGGAGCACCAGCAGTTCCGCCTGCACTACCAGCCCAAGTTCGACGCCGTGCAGCGCCAGCCCATCGGCGCCGAGGCCCTGCTGCGCTGGGAGCACCCGCTACATGGCCTGATGCTGCCGGACCGTTTCATCGGCCTGGCCGAGAAGACCGGGTTGATCATTCCGATCGGCGAGTGGGTACTGGGCGAAGCCTGTCGGCAGATGCGCCAGTGGCTGGATGAGGGCAACGACGACTGGCGTATCGCGGTCAACCTGTCGGCCATTCAGTTCTGCCATGCCGGACTGGTCGACAACGTGGCCCAGGCGTTGAGTGATAATGGCCTGCCGGCCAACCGCCTGACCCTGGAAATCACCGAAACCACCGCCATGCGCGATGCCGACGCCAGCCTGCATGTGCTGCAGCGCCTGTCGGACATGGGCGTGGATTTGTCCATCGACGATTTCGGCACCGGCTACTCCAGCCTGATGTACCTCAAGCGCCTGCCGGCCAACGAGCTGAAGATCGACCGCGGCTTCGTGCGTGACCTGGAGCAGGACAGCGACGATGCGGCGATCGTCTCGGCCATCGTCGCCCTGGGCCAGGCACTGGGCTTGCGGATTGTCGCCGAAGGCGTGGAGACCGACCGCCAACAGGACTTCCTGACCCGGCTGGGTTGCGACTCGCTGCAGGGCTACCTGCTTGGCCAGCCGGTGCCGCCCGAGCAGTTCATGAAGGGGTTGCAGGCGTTGAAAGCGCGTCAGGAACAGGCAATTTAGACAGCGCTGCGCATGGGGCCGGCCAGCAGGTCGAAGGTTTCCATCTCGGCCTCCACCGCCTCGATGATCCGCTCGACATCGGCGGCGGGCATGATGGTGGCGCAGGGAATGCCGGCGATCGCCAGAAGGGTTTCGCCAGTGGCCCGGTCGAACAGCCGGGCGACCATGCTGCGCGGGGCATCCATGCTGGCCTCGAAACCCAGCGGATGGAAATGCCAGCGCATCACCTGGCAGGCGTTGGGGAACGTCATCTTGTTCATGCCAGCCTCCTTGTTCGTATCCTGAACGCGGTGATTGCGTAGCGGTAATACTGTGGCCGTCCTGGCCGTCGGGACTCTAACCATAGCACCTGCCATGGCAGTGTTCGCCGGAAAATATGGCAGATGTACTAATGCATGACGGCGGTCACAGTCCTGTCACGATGAACGGTGGGTGCTCGTTGGCTGGGCAAACGTTTTCCCCGTGGGTGGACGGCTGGCAGCGAGGGTTGCTCTGCTATGTTTATCTGCAGCGCTTTTCGGACCAACGGTGCCGGCCGGCAGACAGGGAGACAGTCATGCGTTATTCCACGCTCACCCAACGTATTGCCGGCCATGCAGTCGCCGCCTGGGACATTCACTACCAGGCCCTGGAGCAGCGCCGACAGGGGCGAGAGATTATGCTGCTGTCGGTGGGCGACCCCGATTTCGACACTCCGGCCCCGGTGGTCGAGGCCGCCGTGGCCAGCCTGCGCCGCGGCGACACCCATTACAGCGATGTGCGCGGCAGCCTCGCCCTGCGTGAGGCGGTGGTGCGCCATAGCCAACTGCCCCTCGATCCGGTGCAGGTGGTGGTGACCGCAGGGGCACAGTGCGGTCTGTTTGCGACCTTCCAGTGCCTGTTCGAACCCGGCGACGAGGTGATCGTCGCCGAACCCATGTACGTGACCTATCACGGCGTGTTCGGTGCCTGCGGTGCACGGGCCGTGCAGGTCGCGGTGCGGCCGGAACAGGGGTTTCGCCTGGATCCTGCGGCGGTGGCCAGGGCGATCACCCCGCGCACCCGGGGCCTGCTGCTCAACAGTCCGCACAATCCGACGGGCGCGGTGATCGACCAGGCCGACCTGGAGCGCCTGGCGCAGTTATGCCGGGAGCATGACCTGTGGTTGGTCTGCGACGATGTCTACCAGTCATTGCTGTACGACGGTGAGGCGCCCAGTCCGTTGAGCCTCCCGGGCATGGCCGAGCGCTGCGTGTCGATCGGCAGCCTGTCCAAGTCCCATGCCATGAGTGGCTGGCGGGTCGGCTGGGTGATCGGGCCGCCGCTGTTCGCCAGGCACCTCGGTACCCTGGTCATGAGCATGCTGTTCGGCCTGCCGGAGTTCGTCATGCATGCTGCCTGCGTGGCCCTGGATCAGGCAGGGGATGACGTGCGGCGGATGCGCGAGATCTACCGGCAGCGGCGTGACCGGGTATGCGCGGTGCTGGAGGGCTGTCCTGGCATTCATGCCCATCGGCCGGCCGGTGGCATGTTCGTGATGCTCGATATCCGCGGCAGCGGGCTCGGCGCCCAGGCGTTCGCCCAGCGCCTGCTGGACGAGGAGGGCGTGGCGTTGCTGCCGGGGGATGGTTTCGGACCGAGTGCGGCGGGGCACCTGCGCCTGGGGCTGGTGCTGGAGGCCGACGTGCTGGAGCAGGTGTGCCGGCGGATCGCCGCCTGCGCGCTGCGGGTGCTAGCCGAGCAGTCCGGCGGCGATGTTGATGGTAAAGCCGAGGATCGCCGTGTTGAACACGAAACCTACCAGTGAGTGGGCCAGCACCACCCGGCGCATGGCTCGGCCGGCGACACCGATGTCCGAGGTCTGCACGGCGACGTTGATGGTGAACGAGAAGTAGTGGAAGTCCCAGTAGTCCGGGTTGCGTTCGCCGTCGGCAAAGCGCAGGGGCGGCTCATGGCGGTCGCCGGTGTAGAACAGCCGGGCGTAGTGCAGGCTGAAGATGCAGCCGATCAGCAGCCATGAGCCGGCCACGGTCAGCCCGGTGTACAGGTAGTGCAGGGCCAGGGCGCCGCCCTCCAGGCCGCGGCTGGACACCAGTTGCAGGGTGACGGCGGCCAGGCTGGCGATGGCCGAGACGCAGACGGTGATCAGCACCAGGCCGGCGTTTTCATCCTCGATCCGGGCGACCTTGCGCACCCGCTCGGCATTGGCCCGCAGGCTCAGCCACAGGACCATGGCCAGGTACAGCCAGACGCCGAGGTTCCAGCCGGCGAGGATATGCTGCACGGTGTCGCCGGCGGGGATCAGCCAGCCACCGAGCAGGCCGGCCAGGGTGGCGATACTGAGACGGGGGTGGGTGCGGGTGAGGTGGTGGAAGGCCATGCGGTCCCTTGGCGGATGGGCGTGGGTTGAACTGTAGACCAGATGCGCCCCTATCGCGGGGCAAGCCCGCTCCCACGCAACTCATTCCATGCGCGCAGCCCATACAGGTCGTTCAGCCCGGCATGCCATCCACTCGCGCTCGCAGCAGGATAGGCAGGTAGTGCCAAAGGAACAGCAGCAGCGCGGCGCTGCCGAACAGCACCGACAACCCCAGCCCCAGCGCCGTGAACGGCACCACCACGACCCGGGCCAGCGCCGCCAGCTGGATCAGCGCGAACGCCCAGCCAATGCTGCGCGGCACCGCCAGCGGCCGCCCGGTATGCCCCAGGCTGACCCGGGCCATCATCGCCACGATCAGTCCGGTCATGGCGCCGACCGTCAGGGCGTGGGCGGCCAGGCTCGGATTGATCGCCAACCCGGCATGCCACAGCGCCAGGCCCAGGCAGGCCGGGATCAGCCAGGCGTAGGCCAGGTGCAGTGACCACAGCAGCGGCACCCGCCACAGGCCACGGTCATGCCACAGCGCCAGGCGCACGCCGTGCAGCACCGCCAGGGCGGCGAACAGCGCGGCCATCAGTGGCTGCGGCGCATCGTTGAAGCCCAGTACGTAGGTGAGCGGCAGCGCCACGCTGCCCAGCAGGCTGGCACGATCCAGCCAGGGCCGGGCCGGCGCCGGGCTCATGTTGCCCAGGCCGCGATGGGTGAAGAAAGGGATCACCCGCCCGCCGATCACGCTCATCATCGCCGCCACCAGCCACAGCCCGGCCAGCACACCGCGGCGTTGCCACACCTCGTTGCCCAGCAGCCCGCCGGCCAGGGTCAGCCACTGGCAGGCGGCGATCAGCAGCACCAGGACCACGATGGGGTAGTTGTTGCGCAGCCGCCGCTGGATGATCGGTCGGGCCAGGGCCAGCGCCACCAGGGGCAGGAAGGCGCCTTCGATGAGGACCAGCAGCCAGGCCGGCAAGGGCAGGAACCAACTGATCCGGCCCAGCAGCCAGAGCAGGAACAGCCCCTGCAGCGGCCGGCCGCTCAGGCCCGGGATGCCGCTCCAGTTCTGTACGGCGGTAAGCAGAAAACCGGCGACAACGGCCACCGCGAAGCCGAACAGCATTTCATGGCGGTGCCAGGCGAGCATGCCGCCGGCCGGGTCGAGCTGGAACGCGCCGGCCAGCACGCCGGCCCACAGCAGCAGGGCGAGCAGGGCGAACAGGCTGCCGCCGAGGAAGAACGGACGAAAACCCAGGGCCCAGAGGGCCTGGCGTGGGCGAGCGGTGATCGGCTGGACGAGCATGGCGGGGACCTTGGTTCGATCGGAGCGGTTGAATGGGGTACCATCACGAACCATGCCAGCGTTCAAAGGCCTTGAATATCAAGGTGATGGCACTGTGTGAAGTCATTATGACTCTTTTTGTTTGTAGTCTTTTTGACCTTGATCAGGGTCGAAACGACTCGCTTTGCGCCGTCTTGCGCCGCCGAGCATTCGGCTTTGCTACAGGATCCCCGCTGTGACCGACCTCCTGCGCAATCCGCTGCTGCAGTACCTTGCCCGCCTGGCCCCGTCCAGCCAGCTGACCATGCGCTACATCCTGCAGGATGCCGCCGACCGCCTGGGCTTCGCCGATGGCGATATCGCCGAGGTGCCCTGGCACCGTCTCGAGCCCGGCCATGTGATCGCCCTGGTCGCGGCGTTACGCGCGGATGGCTACGCGCCCAATACCTCATCGCTGTACGTCAATGCCGTGCGCGGGGTGATGAACGAGGCCTGGCGCCAGGGGCTGATCGACCACGAGCAGTTGCTGATGATCCGCGAGGTCAAGCCAGCCAGCGGCAGCCGCCTGCCGCCGGGGCGCAACCTGCGGCGTAACCTGATTCGTGAACTGATGGATGTCTGCGCCGCCGACCCGCGCCCCCAGGGCGTGCGCGACGCGGCGATCCTGGCGCTGCTCTACGGCACCGGCATGCGCAAGTCGGAATCGGTGGACGTCGACCTGGACCAGGTGGACTTCCAGGAGCGCAGCGTGCAGGTGCTGGCCAAGGGCAACCGCCAGTTGCTCAAGTACGCCCCGGCCTGGGCCTTCGACAAGCTGCAGGCCTGGCTCGACCTGCGCCGCGAGCACCTGCCCGCCGGCGAGCGCGACGACAGCTTCCTGTTCAACCGCATCCGCCGCGGCAGCCATATCACCCGTGCGCGCATCACCAAACACGCGATCTACTACATCGCCCGCCAGCGCGGAGCGCAGGTGGGGGCGAAGATCATGCCCCATGATTTTCGCCGGGCGTTCATCACCCGGGTAATCGAGGAGCACGACCTGTCGATCGCGCAGAAGCTCGCGCACCATGCCAACATCCAGACCACGGCGAGCTATGACCGGCGCGATGACAACGAGCGGCGGCGGGCGGTGGAGCGCTTCGACTACTGAGAGGGATCGAGGGCGTCAGGACACCTCGGCATAGCGCAACACCCGGCCACGCCCCTGTTGCTTGGCCGCATACAGCGCCCGGTCGCCCATCGACAGCAGCCGCGACAGCTCGCCTTGCGCGGCCGGCTGGCTGACGATGCCGATGCTCACGCCCAGCAGCCCCGGCTCCAGCAGCGCCAGCCCGGAAAACCCGGCGCAGATCCGCTGTGCCACCTGTTCGCCCTCGGCTTCGCTGGCGCCACGCAGCAGGCAGGCGAACTCCTCGCCACCGATGCGCGCAAACAGGTCGTCCCGGCGCAGGTGACGAGCGGTTTCCCGGGCGAACGCCAGCAGCACTTCGTCCCCGACGGGGTGGCCGAAGCGGTCGTTGATGCGCTTGAAGTGGTCCAGGTCGCACAGCAGCAGCGCCACCGGTGCCTGGCCTGCCGCGCAGTCATGCAGCAAGCCTGCGCCGCGCTCCATGAACGCCCGGCGGTTGTCGATGCCGGTCAGCGGGTCGCTGTAGGCCGCGGCGCGGAGCATGATCTCGGCGCGTTCGCGGACCATCGCCAGGGTCACATAGGAGATGCCGATGGCGAACAGCATCGACTCGAACAGGATGAAGGCGAAGAAGCCCGGGCTGGCGCCGCCGCTGTTGATGGCGTGGTCGAGGGCGACACCGTCCTCGAGCAGCGTGCGCATCAGGTAGAGCGCTGCATGCAGGGTGGTCAGGATCAACGCCGGGGTATAGGACACCTGCAGGCGCACCCGTGGCCGCAGCAACTCGCCGATGCTCAGGCAGGTGTAACCCAGGGTCAGCAGCGAATACACTTTCACCCGCAGGCCGAGATCGCCGTAAAAACCCGGCCACAGGCTGAACAGCCCCCAGAACACGGCACCGGCCAGCAGCAGCGGCCAGTGCGGCTTGCGCCCGCCGAGCACGCGCATGGCCGTCCAGCCCAGCCCGGTGCCGACCAGCAGGACGATGTTGCCCAGCACCAGGGCCAGGTAGTCCATGTCAATGCCACGCAGGGCATTCAGGCTGACCCCCAGGGCCGAGAGCAGCAGCATCGCGCCCAGGTAGCCCAAGCTCGGATCGCTGGCGCAACGCCGCCAGGCGTGCAGGGTCAGGATGCCCGTAAGGGTCAGGATGAAAACGGCGACCAGGATCAGGGTCGGCAGGCTAAGCGGCACGATACAAGGGCTCAAAGGGCAAACCGGCGATGCTAAGCCATGCGCATGGCCATTTGCTACCTTGCTCAGTGAATGCTCGACGCCAGCTCGAAGATCGGCATGTACATGAGGATCACGATCAGCCCGATCAGCAGGCCGATGAAGGTCATCAGCAAGGGCTCGAACAGTTTGACGAACCACTCGACCCAGCGGCCGATCTCCTGGTCGTGGAAGTCCGCGCAGCGTTCGAGCATTTCGCCCAGGTTGCCCGACTGCTCGCCGGCGCGCAGCAGGCGTAGCGAAACCGGCGTGACCAGTTGCCCGGCCTGCAGCGCATCGGACAACGGCAGGCCTTCGGCGACCCGCCGGCTGGCCTGCTCCAGGCCTTCGGCCGCGCTGCTGCCCAGCAGCCCGCGGGCCATGCCCAGGGCGGTGAGGATGGGAATGCCGCCTTGCAGGAGGATCCCCAGCGAGCGGTAGAAGCGCGCCAGTTCGTACATCATCAGGCGCTGGTGCAGGGCCGGTAGCCGGCGCAGCAGGCGACCGGCGCCACGGCGCAGCGCCGGATGGCGACGCAGGGCGACCAGCGCGCCGATGCCGGCGAGCGTGCCCAGCCCGAGGGGCAGTTGCTGGGCATGCAGGAACAGGCCGATGCGCATCAGCACCCGCGACAGCCAGGGCAGCTCGGTGCCCATGCCCTCGAACACCAGGCTGAAGCGCGGCACCACATAGCCCAGCAGGAACAGCACCACGCCGCCGCCCACCAGCAACAGCAGCAGCGGGTAGACCGAAGCGCCGACCAGCTTCTGGCGCACCAGGTCCAGCCGCTGGCGATAGCCGATGTAGCGGTTCAGGGCGTCGCCCAGGGCGCCGGTGCGCTCGCTCGACTGCACCAGGGCCACGTACAGGGCGGGAAACACCCGTGGCTGCTGGGCCAGGGCCTGGGACAGCGAGCGCCCCTCATACAGCTGGCGCACCAGTTGCTCCAGGGTCTTGCGCGTGGCGCCGCCCGGGGCTTTCTCGGCCAGGCTCTCGAGGGCGTCGATCAGCGGCAGGCCGGCGCCGAGCAGGGTGGCCAGTTCCTGGCTGAACAGCATCAGGTCGAACGCCGCCGGGCGGCGGCGCAGGGCCAGGCCCTGGCGGCGCACGCTGAGCACGCGCAAGCCCTGGTCCTCGGCCTGGCGCCGGGCCTGGTCGCTGTCCTCGGCCTCGACCTGCAATTGCACCACGCCCTGGCTGCCCAGGGCCTTGAGCTGATAGCGCATGGCCGGGCTCCTCACTGCCAGCTGGTGATCTCGGCGTTTTCCCCGTCACCGCCGGGCTGGCCGTCCTTGCCCATCGACAGCAGGTCGTACTCGCCGCCGTTCTCGCCGGGCTGCTTGTAGATGTAGGGGCGTCCCCAAGGGTCCTGGGGCACCGCTTTCTGCAGGTACGGCCCCGACCAGCGTGCCTCGCCGCCGGGCGCGACCACCAGGGCCTGAAGGCCTTGTTCGCTGCTGGGGTAGTGGCCCACTTCCAGGCGATAGAGGTCCAGGGCCTTGCCCAGGCCTTCGATCTGCGCCCGTGCCACCTTGGCCTCGGAACGGCCCAGCTGGCTGAAGTACTTGGGCGCGACGATGCCGGCCAGCAGGCCCAGCACCACCAGCACCACCAACAGTTCGAGCAGGGTGAAGCCGCGTTGGTTGTGGATGTTGCGCTGCATGGTGAAACCCTCCAGTGCGTTTGCCCCTGCCATGCAACAGCCGTGCACGTCTGCGTCGGGCCCTTGCGCCGTGCGTGATGGCGGGCGGCACGGCGCTTGCGTCATAGCTGAAAAGCCCGGATCGACGGGGCATATCCCCCACATCGGGGGCCACTCTTGATCTTGTGCGACGGGAGGCGACCGACATGCGTGGACTGATCCTGGGACTGGCGGTGGGGCTGATGGCGTTTGGCGCCCAGGCCGATATCTACATCTCCAGCGATGGCAAAGGCGGCTTCGTGCTGTCCAACGTGCATCGGCCAGGACGGCACTATGAGCGGGTGATCCAGGAGAACGGGGTGGCTGGCGGGCCGGTCAACGCCCAGTTGGTCACCGGGAGGCCCTATGCCGACCTGGTGGCGGCCGCGGCCCTGGCCAACGGTGTGTCGCCGGCGCTGCTGCATGCGCTGATCAAGGCCGAGTCTGGCTACAACCCCAAGGCCCGCTCGGCCAAAGGGGCGGCGGGGCTGATGCAGCTGATGCCGGACACGGCGAAGGAGATGGGCGTGGCGGATGTGCTGGACCCGGCGTCCAACGTGCAGGGTGGGGCGCGCTATCTCAAGCGCATGCTCAAGCTGTTCGACAACGACATCACGTTGGCGGTGGCGGCCTACAATGCCGGGCCCGATGCCGTGCTCAGCCGGGGGCGGGTGGTGCCGCCGTTTGCCGAGACGCGGCGGTATGTGCCGGCGGTGTTGCGTGAGTATCGGTTGTTGCGGGGGTTGGCTGAGGATGCGCCGCTTTGATCGGGGTGGGGTTTCGAGGTGTTCGCCGTGAGTTTTGCAGCGCCTATGAGATCGAGCGCCGCCCGCGCGGCGCATCGCGACACAAGGCCGCTCCTACATCTGTTTCGGGCCAGTCAATCCTGTGCCATTACCTGATCCGCCTTGTTGGTACGACGCGGTTTCAGCGTGGGCATCACTGCCGCGCCACCTGTTTCAAGACATGCGCCAAGGCGGGCAACCATGACCTGACAGGTTCGGCAGGTTGCAACAAATGTAGGAGCGGCCTTGCGTCGCGATGCGCCGCGCGATCTCATAGGCGCTGCAAGGCATTCGGCGGACACCTGGCAGCCCCCACACGATCAATAGCCCCCCCAACACCCCATGCTTCCCCCAACTCTGGGCTATAACCTCTAGAGGTGCCCAGCCGCGGAGCCCGCCATGGACCTCGCCCCACGTCCCGACACGTTGCCGCCCGCCGACACCGGCCCGGCGCGCAAACCGTTCAACATGTTGCGCTGGTACGCCTGGGTGAGCCTGGCCATCATCCTCTCGGTGGGTGTCGGCCTGGGCCTGATCTCCAGCCGCTTCATCATCGACGAGAGCGTCGAGCGCGACGCCTTGCTCACCGCGCAGTTCATCACCTCCATCGCCGATGCCGAAGTGCGCCATGTGTCGATCCCCAACGTGCGGACCATGGGCGAGCTACTCGATCCGCGCACCGACCACGCCCTTTCGGACGTCGATCCCGAGGCCCGGCGCCGGGCCCGGGGCGAGTTCCTCGACCATATCGCCCACCTGCCGGACATGCTCCTGGCCAACATCTACGCCCCCGACCGCACGGTGATCTGGTCGAGCAACCCGGCGCTGATCGGCAAGCTGATCGAGTCGGACGACGACCTCGACCGGGCGTTCGAGTACAAGATGCGGGTGTCGGCCAGCTACCACGACTTCGAGCAGGCGCGCAGCGAACAGAAGTTCGTCACCCCGCCCGAGCAGCTGTTCATCGAAAACTACATCCCCCTGTTCGATGCCGACGGCGAACATGTCACGGCCATGGTCGAGATCTACAAGGAGCCCCACGACCTGATCGTGCGCATCGAGCACGGCCTGCTGCTGATCTGGCTGGCCATCGCCGTGGGCGTCGGCCTGGTCTATGTCGGCTTGTACGGCATCATGCGCCGCGCCGCCCGGTTGATGGCGGTGCAGCAGAAGCGGCTGATTGGCAACGAAACCTTCGTCGCCCTGGGCGAAGTGTCGTCGGCTGTGGCGCACAGCCTGCGCAACCCGCTGGCGAGCATCCGCTCCAGCGCCGAACTGGCCCAGGCGTTCGACGAAGGCCCGGCGCAGAAGAACATCAGCGACATCATCAACCAGGTCGATCGCATGTCGCAGTGGGTGCGCGAGCTGCTGCAGTCGCTGCGCCCGCTCGGCGACGAGGCTGTGCCGGTGGATGTGGCCCAGGCCCTGCGCGACAGCCTCCAGGCCCATGGCCAGGCGCTGCAACAGGGTGGTGTACGGTTGGTCCTGGCCGACCTGCCGACGGTCCGGGTGCTGGGCCAGCCGGCCTTGCTCGGGCAGATCTTCAACAGCCTGATCGCCAACGCTCTGGAATCGATGGAGGCGGGCGGAGAGTTGCGCGTGGAGGTGGTGCGCCACGACCGACGCACCCTCAGCCTGCGTCTATCGGATACCGGCAAGGGCATGAGCGAGCAGCAGCAGCGCATGGCCTTCCGGCCATTCTTCACCACCAAGCAGGGTGGCGTGGGGGTAGGGCTGATGCTGGTCAAGCGGATCATGGAGTGCTTTGGTGGTTCGGTGCGGTTGAGCAGTCGCGAGGGGATGGGGACACGGGTGCTGTTGAATTTTCGCGTCGCAGCAGTGTGATGTGTAACGGTAGAAATGTCTCTTAATGGATTGTTTTATAAGGAATTTATTGG
The DNA here is from genome assembly GCF_057284075.1 of Pseudomonas sp. TE31087. NCBI lineage: Bacteria > Pseudomonadati > Pseudomonadota > Gammaproteobacteria > Pseudomonadales > Pseudomonadaceae > Pseudomonas > Pseudomonas sp. TE31087. Next base: position 1,482,224 of record NZ_JBXVNN010000001.1, on the reverse strand, counting down.
ATGTGGGTAGCAATTCCCCAAAAGTGGGGGGTTTTTCAACATTTAGCATTAACAAATTTATTTAAGTCTATGATTTATAATAAAAAATAGAATATTGAATGTGCTGGCTGAGTTTTTGCTAGACCTGATACAGGCCTGAGGCGGCATCGTCTGTCCGGGCTCAATGGAGTCACTTTGCTACCACCGGTAGCAAGGGCATGCCGATAGCCCTCATCGGCCCCAGGCGGGAGCGACGCGATGCAGACGCTCGAAAACGAAGCCCCAGACAAGCCCGGCGCCTCCGCCAGCGGGTTGGCCGCGCCGCTGCGCGAGTTCAACCTGCTGCGCTGGTTCTCGCTGGTCAGCCTGCTGATCATCGCCTCGGTCGCCGGCGGGCTGGGGTACGTCTCGACGCGTTTCGTGGTACGAGACAGCGTCGAGCGCGACGCCATGCTCACCGCCCAGTTCATCCAGGCCATGGCCCAGGCCGAGGTGCGTCACTCGCAACTGCCGCCGGGCATCACCATGGGCGAGTTGCTTGACCCGCGCCTGGACCAGCAACACCTGCAGTTCACCCCGCAGTTGGCGGAGTCGACCCGGGTCGAGTTTCTCGACCACGTCGAACACCTGCCCGACACCCTGCTGGCCAATGTCTACGCCCGCGACCGCCTGGTGGTCTGGTCGACCAACCCCAACCTGATCGGCAAGCGCATCGACGAGGACGACGACCTGGAGCATGCCTTCCACTCGCGCAAGGCGGTATCGGCCAGCTACCACAAGGCCGACGAGGACCGCGAGGAACAGAAGTTCCAGCGCGAGCCCCGGCACCTGTTCATCGAGAACTACATCCCGCTGTTCGACAGCCAGGGTGAACAGGTGCTGGCCATGGTCGAGATCTACAAGGAACCCCAGGACCTGGTGCGACGTATCCAGCGCGGCTATGTGCTGATCTGGGCCTCGACCCTGGTCGGCGGGGCGCTGATCTACTTCGGCCTGTTCTGGATCGTGCGCCGCGCCGCCAGCCTGCTGCACCACCAGCAGGACCGCCTGGTGGCCAGCGAGACCTACGTGGCCCTGGGCGAGATGTCCTCGGCGGTGGCCCACAGCCTGCGCAACCCGTTGGCCAACATCCGCTCCAGCGCCGAACTTGCGCAGGACATCGCCAGTCCGGCGGCGCAGAAGAACATTGGCGACATCATCACCCAGGTCGACCGTATGTCGCGCTGGGTCCGCGACCTGCTGGTGTCGCTGCGCCCGACCAGCGACGAAGCCGAGTCGGTGGACCTGGTGGCGGCCATCGAGGATGCGCGCCAGGCCTTCGCCCCGCAGATCGAGCGCAACGGCGTACGTTTCGCCTTCGACGGGCCGCCGGCGCAATGGGTGGCCAGCCAGCCGCTGCAACTGACGCAGATCCTCAACAGCCTGTTCGCCAACGCCCTGGAGGCCATGCCCCAGGGTGGCGAGCTGCGCGCCGAGGTGCGCCAGCTGGAGGGCCAGCAGGCCCAGCTGCAGCTCAGCGACACCGGCAAGGGCATGAGCGAGCAGCAGCGGCGCATGGTGTTCAAGCCGTTCTTCACCACCAAGCAGGGCGGGCTGGGTGTCGGCCTGGCCTTGGTCAAACGGATCATGGAACGCTTTGGCGGCGCGGTCGAACTGACCAGCCGCGAAGAGGAAGGAACCCGCGTCAGCCTGACTTTCAACATTGCAGCGGGAGGGGACCATGGAGCACAGCATCCTGGTGGTAGAGGATGATGAAATCCTTGCAGATAACATTCGCACCTACCTGGGCCTGAAAGGCTTCGAGGTCACGGTGTGCCACAGTGCGGAACTGGCGCTGGAGCAGATCAAGCGCGCCCAGCCGGACGCCGTGCTGACCGACAACTCGCTGCCCGGCATGAGCGGCCACGACCTGCTGCGCACGCTGGTGGCAAAGGCGCCGGAGCTCAAGGTGATCATGATGACCGGCTACGGCAACGTCGAGGACGCCGTGCTGGCGATGAAGGAGGGGGCGTTCCACTACCTGACCAAGCCGGTGGTGCTGGCCGAGCTCAAGCTGATGCTGGACAAGGCCCTGGCCGCCGAACGCATGGAGCGCACGCTGTCGTTCTACCAGGAGCGCGAGGCGCAGAAGTCCGGGTTGCAGGCGCTGATCGGCGAGTCGCCGGCCATGCTCGAGCTCAAGCACACCCTGCGCCAGCTGCTCGACGCCGAGCAGCGCATGGCCAGCGGCGACCTGCCGCCAGTACTGGTGGAGGGTGAGACCGGCACTGGCAAGGAGCTGGTGGCCCGCGCCCTGCATTTCGACGGCAGCCGGGCCAAGGGTCCGTTCATCGAGTTCAACTGCGCCTCGATTCCCGCCAACCTGCTGGAGGCCGAGCTGTTCGGCCATGAAAAGGGCGCCTTCACCGATGCCAAGGAACGTCGCGTGGGCCTGGTCGAGGCGGCCGACGGCGGCACTTTGTTCCTCGACGAGATCGGCGAGATGGACCTGGTGCTGCAGGCCAAGCTGCTCAAGCTGCTGGAGGACCGCACCATCCGCCGCATCGGCGCGGTCAAGGAGCGCAAGGTCGACCTGCGGGTAATCAGCGCCACCAACTGCAACCTCGAGCAGATGGTCCAGCAGGGCAAGTTCCGCCGCGACCTGTTCTTCCGCCTGCGCATCATCGCGCTCAAGGTACCGCGCCTGTACGCGCGCGGGCAGGATATCCTGCGCCTGGCCCGGCATTTCCTGGCCCACCACGGGCGGCGCTACGGCAAGCCCAACCTGCGTTTCTCGGCCGAGGCCGAGGCGCTGATGCTGGGTTACGGTTGGCCGGGCAATGTGCGCGAACTGCGCAACATGCTTGAGCAGACGGTGCTGCTGGCCCCCAGCGAGGTGATTGGCGCCCATCAGCTGAACCTGTGCCTGACCCTGGTCGACGAGCCGCCGGCGCAACCCGCGCAGGTGCTAGCGTTCGAAGCACCGCGCCACGAGCCTCCGAGCGCCGCCAGCCTGCCGGACATGGAGCGCGACATGGTCTGCCGCACGCTTGATCGCACCGACTGGAACGTCACCAAGTCGGCACGGCTGCTGGGGCTGTCGCGGGACATGCTGCGCTACAAGATCGAAAAACTCGGCCTGACCCGTCCAGACAAGCGCCAGTGGTGACCAGCCCAGCGCGATCCCTGTAGGAGCGGCCTTGTGCCGCGAAAGGGGTGCGAAGCGCCCCCAGGATTCGTGCATCAAGCCGATATCGCCGGGGCTGCCTTGCAGCCCTTTCGCGGCACAAGGCCGCTCTCATGGAACAAAACACAACTCTTTGATTTGACTGGGGCAGCGTGGGAGCGGGCTTGCCCCGCGATGCGGCGTTTGGCACCGGCTACACCGGTGATCGCGGGGCAAGCCCGCTCCCACGCTGGAACTCTGTTCCCTGCGCGACAGCGTAGCCCGAAGGGCTGGGCGTTCTCCTACAGGGATCGAGTAGCGTTATGGGCTCAAGGTTTCCCGCCAGTCCCTGATCCACCACCGTCACGCCCCATCCCCTCCGACCCGCTGTCGCCCATCCCCGGCAGGTCACGATCATCGTTCTGCTCAGCTGGCGGACTTTCCGGGTCATTGCCCTTGATCCGCGGGTCGGTATCCCGTGGCATGGGCTTCTCGATCGGGTTGAGGGTGCTGTCGACCCCCGGCTGTGGCGCCGGATTGTGCGGATCGTCAGGGTAGGTGGCGCCGGTACCGGCGGCGAAGGCCAGGGGCGAGGCGAGCAGGGCGGCGAGGAGGAAGGCGTGTTTCATGGGGCAGGCTCCTTTGCGACGGAGAAAGCGGCCCTGCCTGCGCAGGGCCTCTGTCTCACTTGGGCCTGTGGCCCGTCAGCAAGGTGCCATGACGGCGACCAACGGTCACACCACCAGCGACAGCAGCATGATGAAGATGATGCCCACCACCGAAAGGATGGTCTCCATCATGCTCCAGGTCTTGAAGGTCTCGGCCACGGTCATGTTGAAGTACTGCTTGACCAGCCAGAACCCGGCGTCGTTGACGTGGGACAGAATCAAGGAACCGGCGCCAGTGGCCAGCACCAGCAGCTCACGGTTGACCCCCGGCACCAGGTCGATCACCGGGGCGACGATGCCGGCGCCGGTGATGGTCGCCACGGTGGCGGAGCCGGTGGCGATGCGGATCACCGCCGCCACCAGCCAGGCCAGCAGGATCGGCGAGATCTCGGCCTGCACCGCCATCTGCCCGATCACGTTGCCGACGCCGGTGTCCACCAGCATCTGCTTGAAGCCGCCGCCGGCGCCGACGATCAGCACGATGGCGGCGGTGGGGGCCAGGCTCTGGTCGAGCATCTTCATGATCTGCTGGCGGTTGAAGCCGCGGGCCGAACCGAAGGTGTAGAAGGCCAGCAGCAGGGCGGCGAGCAGGGCGGTGATCGGATGGCCGATCAGGTCCATCCACTGGCGCACGATGTGCTCGGCCGGCAGTACCACGTCGGCGAAGGTTTTCAGCAGCATCAGCACCACCGGCAGCAGCACGGTGATCAGGGTCACGCTGAAACTCGGCAGGTTCTGCTGGTTCGACTCGCGGGCGATCTGGTCCATCAGCTCCTGGGACGGGTTGCCCGGGATGTAGCGCGAGATGAAGTTGCCGAACAGGGGGCCGGCGATCACCGCGGTCGGCAGGGCCACCAGCAGGCCGTAGAAGATGGTCTTGCCGATGTCGGCGTGGAAGATGCCGATCGCCAGCAGCGGCCCCGGGTGCGGCGGCACCAGGCCGTGCACCACCGAAAGGCCCGCCAGCAGCGGGATGCCGATCTTCACCAGCGACACGCCGGAGCGGCGGGCGACGATGAACACCAGCGGGATCAGCAGCACGAAGCCGATCTCGAAGAACAGCGGGATGCCCACCAGGAAGGCGGCGAACATCATCGCCCAGTGCACCTTCTGCTTGCCGAAGGCGCGGATCAGGGTCTGGGCGATCTGGTCGGCGCCGCCGGAGTCGGCCATCAGCTTGCCGAGCATGGTGCCCAGCGCCAGGACGATGCCGACGAAGCCGAGCACGCCGCCGAAGCCGTCCTGGAACGATTTCATCACCTTGGCCACCGGCATGCCGGAGGTCAGGCCGAGAAAGCCTGCGGCCAGGGTGAGGGCGACGAAGGGGTGGACTTTGAAATGGGTGATCAGCAGGATGAGCCCGACGATGGTGACCAGTGCGTCGAGCAACAGGAAGGTATCGGTAGCCAGTCCGAACATGGTTCGTGAACCTCGGTCTTTTCGTTGTTGTTTTGGTGTCGCGTGTCTTGCGTCATTGCGTCTTGAGAAGCATGGAGACAGCGCTGTCTTTGGTGAGCCGGAAAAACCGCCGGATCAGGCAGTCCGCGCCAGCGCCTGCTCACCGCAAGGCTTTAGCCATTGGTGCACGTCCTCGGCCAGGGTAATCAGCGGGCGGGTGGCATCCAGGGCCAGGGTCAGGGGCTCGGCGTGCGGCGGTTCCAGCGCGGCGAACTGGCTGTCGATCAGGCTGGCCGGCATGAAGTGGCCGGGGCGGGCCAGCACGCGCTTTTCCGCTTCCTGCGGGGTCAGTTCGAGGAACACGAAGCACAGTTCGGGCACGGCCTGGCGCAGGGTGTCGCGGTAGCGGCGCTTGAGGGCCGAGCAGGTCAGGATTGGGCGTTCGCCGGCGGCCAGGGTGTCTTGCAGCTCCTGGCCCAGACGCACCAGCCAGCCGGCGCGGTCGTCGTCGTCCAGGGGAATACCGGCACTCATCTTGGCGATGTTCGCGGCGGGGTGGAAGGCATCGCCTTCGATCAGGCGGCCGCCGCTGCGGGTGGCGATGGCGGCGCCGACGCTGCTTTTACCACAGCCGGCTACGCCCATGACCACGATCGCGGACAGGGAAGGGTTCATCTGTACCTCCTGCTGGGTGAGATAGCGCTGTCTTGGCCGGGACGAGCCGAAGGTCATGCGCCACCCTCCCGGGTGTTATTGATCTTGTCTTTGGCAGTATGGACGCTGAACGCATGCCTGCCAGGCTCTGTCCGAAATGTATCTGCACTCGCCCATACTGCGTTGAAACGGGGCTCGGAATGCTCATGTACTCCAGTACACTGCGCTTGCTCCCCCCGTTTCGCCTTGTCTGGCCTTCGCGCAGACACATTTCGTACAGACCCTACCAAGATTGCATTGCCTGCATTCAGAGACAGCGCTACCTTAGTGACCGTTCCCCATTCCTGCAAGCGGTAAAATTACAATACTCATGTCCCGCACTGGCTCGCGCACTACCGGTCGTCCCACCCTGGCGGAAGTCGCCAGGCTTTCCGGGGTTTCCCCCATCACCGCCTCCCGCGCCCTGCGCGGCGTCAGCACGGTCGCGCCGGAACTGGCGCAGAAGGTCATGGCCGCAGCGGCCAGCCTGGGCTACGTCGCCAACCCGGCGGCGCGTGCTCTGGCCTCGGCGCGCAGCCAGTCGGTGGTGGTGTTGATCCCGTCGCTGTCCAACCAGCTGTTCATCGATACCCTCGAGGCCATCCACGAGGTGATGCGCCCCCGTGGCCTGGAGGTGCTGATCGGCAACTATCACTACGATATCGCCGAGGAAGAGAACCTGATCCGCAACTACCTGGCCTACCAGCCGTGCGGCATGCTGCTCACCGGCTTCGAACGCAGCGACGCCTCGCGGCAGATGCTCGCCGCCAGCCGGGTGCCGTGCGTGCATATGATGGAGCTGGGTGGTGAGGCCGATGCCCTGTCGGTGGGCTTCTCCCAGCACGAGGCCGGGCGCGCCGCGGCGCGTCACCTGATCGAGCGCGGCCGGCGGCGCCTGGGCTTCATCGCCGCGCAGCTCGACCCGCGGGTGATGCAGCGCGCCGAGGGCTTCCGCCAGGCCCTGGCCGAGGCCGGACTGCAGGCGCCCGAGCTGGAAATGCTCGATCCGCAGCCGTCGTCCATCGGCCTGGGCGGCACGCTGTTCAGCCGCCTGCTGGCCAAGGCGCCGGACGTAGACGGGATCTTCTTCTGCAACGACGACCTGGCCCAGGGCGCGGTGCTGCAGGCGCTGCGCGAGGACGTCGAGGTGCCTCAGCGGGTGGCGATGGTCGGCTTCAACGACCTGCCGGCCTCGGCGCACATGGTCCCGCGCCTGACCTCGATCCGCACCCCGCGCGCGGCGGTCGGCCGCGGCGCGGCCCAGGCGCTGCTGGCGCTGCTCGACGGCAAGCGGGTGGCCACCGGGCAGCAGGACCTGGGATTCGAGCTGATGGTGCGGGAGAGCTCCTGAGAATTGAGCTGCGCTTTCTTGGGAGGGCGCACTGCGCGGCATTGCTCACTCTCAATTATTGAAGTTTGCTGGCCGGGCGAAGTCGCGGGACATCGCCTGCTGGGAGTGGCGCGGCGTTCGGCTTGCTCAAAAGCCATGAAAGCGCGTGACGATGCTGTACCAGAAACGCGACGGTTTGACCCCTGCCTTGCATGAACTGACCTTGGGGCAAGTGTCCTGTCTCAAAAAAAGCTGTTCACTTCTGGCGGCGCCTTGGCCGCATTCTTCGAGATGGGGCAGTAGCGCAAACCTGTATGTGAATACACGTCGGCCCTGAGGGCGATAGCCCGTGCGGTGTATACATCACTGGGCAAGCTATCAGATTTACCAGTTGTAAATGACCGAAGGAGGCCGGAACCTAAGATTTTCAGGTAGGGCTACCAAACATCATGGCTCCTCGACTTATGCAAGTGGACATCCTTGGGACAGTAATGCACGCCGTTGGTGGATCCAGCCTGTTGGCCTATACGGTCTATGGCCACGGCAACCTTGCAACTGAGCCATGCCTGCGATTCGGTGGCCAGCTTCGTGAATTGATCTCCGGTTATTACCTGCTGGGCAATGGCTATCGTGCGTACAATCCGGTGCTGATGCGGTTCAACTCGCCTGATAGCTACAGTCCTTTTGGGGCAGGCGGGGGGAATTGTTACATGTACTGTAGTGGGGATCCTGTTTCTCGGAGTGATCCGACCGGGCATATGGATGGGGTACCCATCTCAATAAGCAGGGCGTCTAAGAATACGTCGCTTACTACAATTGCTGAAAAAAGAAAAAGATTCCATGAAAGAACGAAGCCTGTCGATGACAATACATTCGTGCTAGGGCCCTCGGAGAAAAGAAAGTTATTCCATGAAAAAGGAAGGAGGAAGGCGGTCACTGAATCAGGGGAACGTTCAAGTGAAATAATCGTTGAGAAGGGAGTAGAGGTTGAGTTGGCGCCAAAAGTCTCATGTTCAAGCGCCTCTATGGATTCTGATAAAAAATCATATTCTTCCTCAAGCCCTTCAATTGACCTGATTGCTGTAAAGTCGGTGCTTGTTGCAAACGGGCCTGCCTCTAACTCCCCCAAAAATCCTAACAATCAGGGTTCCGCTGTCCGTGAGTCCAACAACTTTAGTCCTGTCTAGTCTGCTGTCTCGGAAATAACCTGTTCGCTTTTGGCGGGTGGCTTTAATGTGCGATCAAGGTGCGGCGACGACTCATCGCATGACCACGACGGGGCGTTGAGTGTTACTCGGTCACCGCACTTTCCGAGCAAGCATCGGCAAAACCAGTACCAGCCATCCCAGCGCGCCTGGCGCTTTCATCTCTACCGCAAGCGTGGAAGTAGCGCCCCATCAGCGCACCGCAACACACAAGGAGCCTGCACAAAACGGATAGCACTCTGCACAATCCGGATATCCCCGTCCCACCCAGGGACCTAACCTGACCCGGCCTGAACAATAACAACGGAGGCCCTGGCCATGTCCCTGGGATTCGACTATCTCAATGCCTTGCTCGAGGATGACCGGGAGAAGGGCGTCTATCGCTGCAAGCGGGAGATGTTCACCGACCCGCGCCTGTTCGACCTGGAGATGAAGCACATCTTCGAGGGCAACTGGATCTACCTGGCCCACGAAAGCCAGATTCCCGCCAACAACGACTTCCTCACCCTGACCATGGGGCGCCAGCCGATCTTCATCGCGCGCAACAAGGACGGCGAACTCAATGCCTTCCTCAACGCCTGCAGCCACCGCGGCGCCATGCTCTGCCGGCACAAGCGCGGCAACCGCTCCAGCTACACCTGCCCGTTCCACGGCTGGACCTTCAACAACAGCGGCAAGCTGCTCAAGGTCAAGGACCCGGGCAACGCCGGCTACCCCGACAGCTTCAACTGCGACGGCTCCCACGACCTGACCAAGGTCGCCCGTTTCGAGTCGTACCGGGGCTTCCTGTTCGGCAGCCTGAATGCCGAGGTCAAGCCGCTGGTCGAACACCTGGGCGAGTCGGCGAAGATCATCGACATGATCGTCGACCAGTCGCCCGAGGGTCTGGAAGTGCTGCGCGGCGCAAGCTCCTACATCTATGAAGGCAACTGGAAGCTCACCGCCGAGAACGGCGCCGACGGCTACCACGTCAGCTCCGTGCACTGGAACTACGCCGCCACCCAGAACCAGCGCAAGCAGCGCGAGGCGGGCGACGAGATCAAGACCATGAGCGCCGGCGCCTGGGCCAAGCAGGGCGGCGGCTTCTACTCCTTCGAGCACGGCCACCTGCTGCTCTGGACCCGCTGGGCCAACCCCGAGGATCGCCCGGCCTACGAGCGCCGCGAGCAACTGGCCGCCGACTTCGGCCAGGCCCGCGCCGACTGGATGATCGAGAACTCGCGCAACCTGTGCCTGTACCCGAACGTCTACCTGATGGACCAGTTCAGCTCGCAGATCCGCGTGGCCCGGCCGATCTCGGTGAACAAGACCGAGATCACCATCTACTGCATCGCGCCTAAGGGTGAAAGCGCCGAGGCCCGCGCCCGGCGCATCCGCCAATACGAGGACTTCTTCAACGTCAGCGGCATGGCCACCCCGGACGATCTGGAAGAGTTCCGCTCCTGCCAGACCGGCTACGGCGCAGGTGCCGGCTGGAACGACATGTCCCGGGGCGCAAGGCACTGGATCGAAGGCGCCGACGCGGCGGCCAGCGAGATCGCGCTCAAGCCGTTGCTGTCGGGCGTGCGCACCGAAGACGAAGGCCTGTTCGTGCTGCAGCACAAGTACTGGCAGGACACCATGGTCCAGGCCCTGAAGGACGAACAACAGCTGATCCCCGTGGAGGCCGTGCAATGAGCCTGCATGACACCGTGCGCAAATTCCTCTACCGCGAGGCGCGCTACCTGGACGACGCCCAGTGGGACCAGTGGCTGGAGCTGTACGCCTGCGACGCGACCTTCTGGATGCCCTCCTGGGATGACGACGACACCCTGACCGAAGACCCGCAAAGCGAGATCTCGCTGATCTGGTACGGCAACCGTGGCGGCCTCGAGGACCGGGTGTTCCGCATCAAGACCGAGCGCTCCAGCGCCACGGTCCCGGATACCCGCACCTCGCACAATCTCAGCAACATCGAGATCGTCGCGGCGGACGAGGGCAGCTGCCAGGTGCGTTTCAACTGGCACACCCTGAGCTTTCGCTACAAGACCACCGACAGTTACTTCGGCACCAGCTTCTACACCCTCGACCTGCGCGGCGAACAGCCGCTGATCAAGGCCAAGAAGGTGGTCCTGAAGAACGACTACGTGCGCCAGGTCATCGACATCTACCACATCTGATTCACCGCCGAGCCTGTCGGTGTGCCTGATGGCGCGCCGCGCCCAGGCTCGCCCGCGAGGTGCACCATGAGCTACCAGATCGCACTGAATTTCGAGGACGGGGTCACCCGTTTCATCGAGGCCGCCGGCCACGAGACCGTGGCCGACGCCGCCTACCGCCAGGGCATCAACATCCCGCTGGACTGCCGCGACGGCGCCTGCGGCACCTGCAAGTGCAAGGCCGAGTCCGGGCACTACGAGCTGGGCGACAACTTCATCGAGGACGCCCTGAGCCAGGAGGAAATCGCCCAGGGTTACGTGCTGACCTGCCAGATGCGCGCTGCCAGCGATTGCGTGGTGCGCATCCCGGCTTCGTCGCAACTGTGCAAGACCGAGCAGGCCAGCTTTGAAGCGGCCATCAGCGACGTGCGCCAGCTGTCGGCCAGCACCATCGCCCTTTCGATCAAGGGCGAGGCGCTCAGTCGCCTGGCATTCCTGCCGGGGCAGTACGTCAATCTCAAGGTGCCGGGCAGCGAGCAGAGCCGCGCCTATTCGTTCAGTTCGCTGCCCAAGGACGGCGAAGTCAGCTTCCTGATCCGCAATGTGCCGGGCGGGCTGATGAGCAGTTTCCTGACCCAACTGGCCAAGACCGGCGACAGCCTGAGCCTGGCCGGGCCGCTGGGCAGCTTCTACCTACGGCCGATCCAGCGCCCCTTGCTGCTGCTGGCCGGCGGCACGGGCCTCGCGCCATTCACCGCAATGCTGGAGAAGATCGCCGAGCAGGGTAGTGGGCATCCGCTGCACCTTGTCTACGGGGTGACCAACGACTTCGACCTGGTCGAACTGGATCGCCTGCAAGCCCTGGCCGCGCGCATTCCCAACTTCACCTTCAGCGCCTGTGTGGCCAACCCCGACAGCCAGTATCCGCAAAAGGGCTACGTCACCCAGCACATCGAGCCACGCCACCTCAATGACGGCGATGTCGATGTGTACCTGTGCGGCCCGCCGCCGATGGTCGAGGCGGTCAGCCAGTACATCCGCGAGCAGGGCATCACCCCGGCCAATTTCTACTACGAGAAGTTCGCGGCGGCGGCCTGAAGCTTTTATGGGGCTGCCTGCATCGTGCGGGTGAGGGTGGCCTCTTTTTATTTGACTGCAAGATTGCCGGGGCCGCGTTGCGGCCCTTTCGCGACACAAGGCCGCTCCCACAGGTTCTCCTGTGCCCTGAACCCAGCGTAATACCTGTAGGAGCGGCCTTGTGTCGCGATGGAGGGCGCAGCCCTCCCGGCAATTTCGGATTCAAAGGAGATCTACATGAACAACCGATTCCAAGGCAAAGTCGCCCTGGTCACCGGCGCCGCCCAGGGCATCGGCCGCGCCGTGTGCTGGCGGCTCAAGGCCGAGGGCGCGCAGGTGGTGGCGGTGGACCGCTCCGAACTGGTCCACGAACTGGCGGGCGAGGGCGTGCTGACCCTCACCGCCGACCTCGAACGGCATGCCGACTGCACCCAGGTCATGGCCCGCGCCGTCGAGACTTTCGGCCGCCTCGACATCCTGGTCAACAACGTCGGCGGCACGATCTGGGCCAAGCCCTTTGAGCACTACCAGGTCGAGCAGATCGAGGCCGAGGTGCGCCGCTCGCTGTTCCCCACCCTATGGTGCTGCCACGCGGCGCTGCCGTACATGCTCGAACGCGGCAGCGGCGCCATCGTCAACGTCTCGTCCATCGCCACCCGGGGCGTCAACCGCGTGCCTTACGGCGCGGCCAAGGGCGGCGTCAACGCGCTCACCGCGTGCCTGGCCTTCGAAACCGCCGGGCGCGGCATCCGGGTCAACGCCACCGCTCCCGGCGGCACTGAGGCGCCACCGCGGCGCATTCCGCGCAACGAGGCCGAGCAGAGCGCCCAGGAGCGGGCCTGGTACCAGCAGATCGTCGACCAGACCCTGTCCAGCAGCCTGATGAAACGCTATGGCAGCCTCGACGAGCAGGTCGGCGCGATCCTCTTCCTGGCTTCTGACGAGGCCTCGTACATCACCGGCGTGACCCTGCCGGTGGGCGGTGGCGACCTCGGCTGAAGGCCGCCCCGGCAAGGTTTCTCTGCACACAACAAGAACAACGGAGACAGATGCCATGCGAACACTCGACGTCCACGCGATCATCGACAATGCCCGCTTCACCCCCTTCCACTGGAGGGTCATGGCCTGGTGCGGCCTGCTGCTGATCTTCGACGGCTACGACCTGTTCATCTACGGCGTGGTGCTGCCGGTGATCATGCAGGAGTGGGCGCTGACCCCGCTGCAGGCCGGCGCCCTGGGCAGCTACGCGCTGTTCGGCATGATGTTCGGCGCCCTGGCGTTCGGCAGCCTGGCCGACCGCATCGGGCGCAAGAAGGGCATCGCCCTGTGCTTCGCGCTGTTCTCGGGGGCGACCATCCTCAACGGCTTCGCCAGCAGCCCCAGCGAGTTCGGCCTCTATCGTTTCTTTGCCGGCCTCGGCTGTGGCGGGCTGATGCCCAACGCCGTGGCGCTGATGAACGAGTACGCGCCCAAGCGCCTGCGCAGCACCCTGGTGGCGATCATGTTCAGCGGCTACTCGCTGGGCGGCATGCTCTCGGCGGGCATCGGCATCCTCCTGCTGCCGCGCTTCGGTTGGGAGTCGATGTTCTTCGCTGCCGCCGTACCGCTGCTGTTCCTGCCGGTGATCCTGTTCTACCTGCCGGAGTCCATCGGCTTCCTGGTGCGCCAGGGCCGCGTCGATGAAGCGCGCCAGTTGCTCAAGCGCCTCGACCCCGATTGCGGTGTCACCGAGCACGATGACCTGGTCGTGGGGGCGGGCTTGCCCCGCGATGCCGGTAAAGCCTCATCAGTGCTCGAACTGTTCCGCAACGGCCTGGCGATCCGCACCCTGGCCCTGTGGCTGGCGTTCTTCTGCTGCCTGCTGATGGTCTACGCCCTCAGCTCCTGGCTGCCCAAGCTGATGGCCAGCGCCGGCTACAGCCTCGGCTCGAGCTTGTCGTTCCTGCTGGTGCTGAACTTCGGCGGCATGGCCGGGGCGATTCTCGGCGGCTGGCTGGGCGACCGCTACAACCTGGTCAAGGTCAAGGTGGCGTTCTTCCTCGCCGCCGCGCTGTCGATCAGCCTGCTGGGGGTGAACAGCCCGATGCCGGTGCTGTACCTGCTGATCTTCATCGCCGGCGCCACCACCATCGGCACGCAGATCCTGCTGTATGCCGGTGCCGCCCAGCTGTATGGCCTGGCGGTGCGCTCCACGGGCCTGGGCTGGGCCTCCGGCATCGGCCGCAACGGCGCCATCGTCGGGCCGTTGCTGGGCGGCGCGCTGATGGGCATCAATCTGCCGCTGCAACTGAACTTCATTGCCTTCGCCATCCCCGGCGCCGTTGCCGCGCTGGCCATGGCCGTGCACCTGGCCAGCGGCCGGCGCCACGCCCTGGCCGCAGCGGCCTGAACCCCAACCTGACTGAACTGGAGCCTGCATGACACGCCCAACCATCGACCGGCTGGAGACGCTCATCGTCGACCTGCCGACCATCCGCCCGCACAAGCTGGCCATGCACACGATGCAGCGTCAGACCCTGGTGATCCTGCGCCTGCGTTGCAGCGACGGCGTGGAAGGCATCGGTGAGGCCACCACCATCGGCGGTCTGGCCTACGGCTACGAAAGCCCCGAGGGCATCAAGGCCAATATCGACGCGCACCTGGCGCCGGCCGTGATCGGCCTGCCTGCGGGCAACATCAACGCCGCCATGCTCAGGCTGGACAAGTTGGCCAAGGGCAATACCTTCGCCAAGTCGGCAATCGAGAGCGCCTTGCTCGACGCCCAGGGCAAGCGCCTGGGGCTGCCGGTCAGCGAGCTGCTCGGCGGGCGGGTACGCGACAGCCTGGAGGTGGCCTGGACCCTGGCCAGCGGTGACACCGCCCGGGATATCGCCGAGGCCGAGCACCTGCTGGAGATCCGCCGTCACCGGCTGTTCAAGCTGAAGATCGGCGCCAACCCGCTGGAGCAGGACCTCAGTCACGTGCTGGCGATCAAGCGCGAACTGGGCGAGCGCGCCAGCGTGCGGGTCGACGTCAACCAGTACTGGGACGAGTCCCAGGCCATCCGCGCCTGCCAGGTGCTGGGCGACAACGGCGTCGACCTGGTCGAGCAGCCGATCTCGCGCATCAACCGTGGCGGCCAGGTCCGCCTCAACCAGCGCAGCCCGGCGCCGATCATGGCTGACGAGTCCATCGAGAGCGTGGAGGACGCCTTCAGCCTGGCCGCCGAGGGCGCGGCGAGTGTCTTCGCCCTGAAGATCGCCAAGAACGGCGGCCCCCGCGCCGTGCTGCGCACCGCGCAGATCGCCGAGGCCGCCGGCATCGCGCTGTATGGCGGGACCATGCTCGAAGGGGCGGTGGGCACCCTGGCCTCGGCCCATGCCTTCCTCACCCTGCGCCAGCTGACCTGGGGCACCGAGCTGTTCGGCCCGTTGCTGCTGACCGAGGACGTCGTCTGCGAGGCGCCGGTCTACCGCGATTTCCACCTGCACGTTCCGGCCACCCCCGGCTTGGGCCTGACCCTGGACGAGGCGCGGTTGTCGCGCTTCGCCCGCCGCTGAAGAAACACCCAGTCCTGTGGGAGCGGCTTTAGCCGCGAAGCAGGCGACACGGTGGATGGCACCGGCTGCGCCGGTGTTCGCGGCTGAAGCCGCTCCCACAGGGTCCCTGCCTGAATGATTCCGTCATACGTAAGGAGAGACGCCATGCTGTTCCACGTGAAGATGACCGTGAAACTGCCGGTCGACATGGACCCGGCCAAGGCCGCGCAACTGAAGGCCGATGAAAAGGAACTGGCCCAGCGCCTGCAGCGCGAGGGCACCTGGCGGCACCTGTGGCGCATCGCCGGCCACTACGCCAACTACAGCGTGTTCGACGTGCCCAGCGTCGAGGCGCTGCACGACACCCTGCTGCAACTGCCGCTGTTCCCCTACATGGACATCGAGGTCGCCGGCCTGTGCCGCCACCCCTCGTCGATCCATGCCGACGACCGCTGACCCCACACGACAAGAACAACACGAGGTACCTGATCATGACCGTGAAGATTTCCCATACCCCTGAGGTGCAGCAGTTCTTCGAAGAGGCCGCGGGCCTGCACAACGACAACGGCAGTCCGCGCCTCAAGCGTATCGTCCAGCGGGTGCTGCAGGACGCCGCGCGCCTGATCGAAGACCTGGAGATCAGCGAGGACGAGTTCTGGCACGCCGTCGATTACCTCAACCGCCTCGGCGGACGCGGCGAGGCCGGTTTGCTGGTGGCCGGGTTGGGCCTGGAGCACTTCCTCGACCTGCTGCAGGACGCCAAGGATGCCCAGGCCGGTCTGGGTGGCGGCACCCCACGCACCATCGAAGGTCCGTTGTATGTGGCGGGCGCGCCGATCACCGAGGGCGAGGCGCGCATGGACGATGGCAGCGAGGAGGGCGTGGCCACGGTGATGTTCCTCGAGGGGCAGGTGTTCGGCCCGCAGGGCCAGCCACTGGCCGGCGCCACGGTCGATCTGTGGCACGCCAACACCCGGGGCACCTACTCGTTCTTCGACCAGAGCCAGTCCGCCTACAACCTGCGTCGACGCATCGTTACCGACGCCCAGGGCCGCTACCGCGCCCGTTCGATCGTGCCGTCGGGCTACGGTTGCGACCCGCAGGGGCCGACCCAGGAGTGCCTGGACCTGCTCGGCCGCCACGGCCAGCGCCCGGCGCACATTCACTTCTTCATCTCGGCACCGGGCTACCGCCACCTGACCACCCAGATCAACCTCGCCGGCGACCGCTACCTGTGGGACGACTTCGCCTATGCCACCCGTGAAGGGCTGGTGGGCGAGGTGGTGTTGCGCGACGACGGGCAGGGGCGGGTTGCGGAACTGACCTTCGACTTCCAGCTGCAGCAGGCGCAGGACAGCGAGACCGAGCAACGTAGCTCAAGACCACGGGCCTTGCAGCAGGACTGAGGGCCTCATCGCAGGGCAAGCCCGCTCCCACAGATCAAACCGTGGCCCTTTGGTTTGCCAAGGGCCGCGTGGGAGCGGGCTTGCCCCGCGATCGAAGGCGCAGCCTTCGCCATGCCCAGGAGGAGGGCATACCAGCGTTTCACCCCCGTTCCAGCACTTCATCACATAACAACAAGATCAGAGAGCTTCGGAATGAACCACACCCCTTGCGTCGTCCTGGGCCTGACCCTGCTCAGCCCCACCCTGCTGGCCGCCGAAGGCGGCTTCCTCGAAGACGCCAAAGCCAGCCTCGGCGCGCGCAACTACTATTTCAGCCGCGACTACGGCGACATCGTCGGCGCCAACCGGCAGTCCCGGGCCGAGGAGTGGGCCCAGGGCTTCATCCTCGACTTCAAGTCCGGCTATACCCCCGGCACCGTCGGTTTTGGTGTGGACGCCCTGGGCCTGTTGGGCATCCGCCTGGACAGCAGCCCCGATCGGGTCAACAGCGGGCTGCTGCCGGTGCACGGCGATGGCCGCGCCGCGGCCGAGTACAGCCGCCTGGCGCCGACCTTCAAGGCGCGCTGGTCGAAGAGCGAACTGCGCCTGGGCGAGCTGCAACCCAACCTGCCGGTCCTCACCTTCAGCGATATCCGCCTGCTGCCGCCGACCTACCAGGGCATCAGCCTCAGCTCCGCCGAACTGGAGGGCCTGACCGTGCAGGCCGGTCACCTGGGCAGCACGCACCTGCGCAACGAGGGTGGCGACGATAGGATGAGCGCCATGCTCGGCCATGTGCCCATGCGCCAGGTACAGAGCGACGCCTTCGACTATGCGGGCGGCGACTATGGGTTCAATGCCGGCCAGAGCAGTGTCAGCCTGTGGTATGGGCAACTGGAGGATATCTACCGGCAGGGCTTTGTGGGCCTCAAGCACAGCAAGCCCGTGGGCGACTGGGTGCTCAGCGCCAACCTCGGCTACTTCAGCGCCCGCGAGGCGGGCGACGCGCGGCTGGGGCGGATCGACAACCAGGCGTTCTTCTCGCTGCTGACTGCCCGGCGTGGCGGGCACGGCTTTCATGTCGGCTACCAGGGCATCTACGGCGACAGCCCGTTTCCCCGGGTGTTCGCCAACATCTCGCCGCTGGGCAACGAGGTGCCGACCTACGAGTTCGCCTACACCGACGAGCGCTCCTGGCAGCTGCGCTACGACTACAACTTCGCCGCCCTGGGCATCCCCGGGTTGACCGCGATGGTGCGCTACATCACTGGCGACAATGTCGACACCGGGCAGGGCTTCGAAGGCCGGGATCGCGAGCGGGATATCGACCTGGGCTACGCGGTGCAGAGCGGGGTGTTCAAGGGGCTGGGGATCCGGGTGCGCAACGCCATGGCACGTTCGAACTATCGCAGCGACATCGACGAGAACCGCTTGATCCTGGTGTACACCTGGCAGCTGTTCTGACTGCCACGATGGCTATTTGCATATTCACTGGCGAAGCAGGTAGCTTGCGCAGGTCTCGCTCAGGAACCGTTCCCTTTGGACTCACTCACCCAAGCCGTACTCGGCGCCGCCCTGCAGGGCACCGTGCTGGGCCGCCTCCAGGGGCGCCGTGCGCTGCTCTACGGCGCCGCCCTTGGCACCGTGCCCGATCTGGATGTGGTGATCCGCTACGCCGATCCGGTGTCGCAGATGACCTTCCACCGTGGCTTTTCCCATTCGATCTTCGTCCTGACCGGCCTGGCCTTGCTGCTGGCCTGGCTGGTCGCCTGGCGCTGGCCGGACAAGGGCTACACCCGGCCCCGGCTGTTCCTGGCCTTCTGGCTGGCGCTGGTCACCCACCCGATTCTCGACGCGTTCACCGTCTACGGTACCCAGCTGTTCTGGCCCTTGCACCTGACGCCGGAAAGCTGGGCCGCGGTGTTCATCATCGACCCGGTATACACCGTGCCGTTGTTGCTGGCGGTCGGCTATGCGGCGGTCAAGGGCCTGAAGGGCAGGGCGACCGTGTTGCTGTCCCTGGCGCTGGCGTTCAGCACTGCATACCTGGGCTTCGGCCTGGCTGGGCGGATGGCTGCCGAGCAACGTTTCGCCATGGCCCTGCAGGCGCAAGGCGTCAGCAACAGCGAGGTCCGCGCGGTGCCCATCGCCTTCAACAGCCTGATCTGGCGAGTGCTGGCGAAAACCCCGGAGGGCGACTACTACGAGGGCGTGAGCAGCTGGTTCGACCGCGAGCCGCCCGAGATGCTGCGTCAGTCGCGCAACCTGGAGATGGCCGGGATACTGGCGGGAGCCGCGTTACACGAGCGGCTGCGCTGGTTCACCGATGACTGGTTGCGCTACGACATCATCGGCGACTCGCTGGTGGTCACCGACCTGCGCATGGGCATGCCTGGTAGCTACAGTTTCCGCTTCGAGATGGCCCGGCGTGACGCTGCCGGACAATGGGCGGTCTCCCAGCCCCGGGGTTGGATCGGTGGCGGAGCCGCGTCCCTGTTCGATGGCGGCAGGTTGGCCTTGATCTGGCGTCGCATCCTCGAGCAGCAACCGCCGCTGCCTTTGGCGGCATGGGGGACGCCGGGCTCCGGGCACTTGTGAGGCAAAAAAAGCCCGCCATGACGGCGGGCAACAAGAGGCGTAGGGAGCAACGCACAACAAATTCGGGGTCAGGCGGCGAACGTCTCGCCGAGCAGGCGGTCGGCCAGGGTCTCGGCCGAGCGGCGGCTGGTCAATGGGCCGCTGATGGTTTCACCGTTGCGCAACAGGTACCAGCAGGCCAGCAGGCCTTGTTGGCGCAGGCTGCTGGGTACCGCGCTGCCGACAACGGACATGATCTGGATCGGGGCCATGGTGTATCTCCTCTCGAACATGGCCCCACCTTACGCAGATGCCCTCAGGGTTTGAAATCAATGTCCTCGATAGTGGTCATTGCTTTTATCAACTATGCCCCTTACCAGCGTGGCGGACCGTAGTACACCGGTGGCGGGCCGTAGTAGCGACGGTACACCGGTGGCGGCGGGGCGGGGACATAGCGCTCGACCACGTAGGGCTGGTAGTAGACCGGCGGCTGTGGCGCCTGCACGTAGACCGGTGGCGGCGGGTAGTAGGCCGGCTGGCGCTCGACATAGACGGTACGGTCGTGGCCGCCCGATACCGCCGCCCCGACCACCGCGCCCACTACCGCCGCGCCGATCACTGGGCCCCGGGCCATACCAGCCGCCACCATGGGCCGATGCCTGCCCGCTGATGGCCAGCGCACCGACCAGCAGGGCGATTCCGGGGATGAAACGCTTCATGGCGAACACCTCGCAAGACAACCCCACGCACGGGGCCTGATAACTATGACCGCAGCCACGGTAAAGTGCGTGCCGGCAAAGGGTAAAGGTTGTGTAAGGGGCGATCGGCGGCAGGGTCTGGTACGCTGGAAAAATCGATTCAGCCACATGACAGAGGAACCGCGATGAGCCATTCTCCGAGCCGGGACACGGTGCTGTGCATCTCCCTGGCAGGGCGCCCCGGGACGTTCGGCGTGCGCTTTCACAACCACCTCTACCGCCAGCTCGGGCTGGATTACTACTACAAGGCCATGACCACCCATGACCTGCCCGCCGCCGTGGCCGGCATCCGCGCCCTGGGCATCCGTGGCTGCGGCGTGTCGATGCCGTACAAGGAGGCGTGCCTGGCGCTGGTGGACGAGCTCGATCCGTCCGCCGCGGCCATCGCCTCGGTGAACACCCTGGTCAACACCGATGGCCATCTCAAGGCCTACAACACCGACTACCTGGCGGTGCGCCAACTGTTGACCCGGCATGAGGTCGATCCGAGCACCGCGTTCGCCCTGCGCGGCAGCGGCGGCATGGCCAAGGCGGTGGCCAGTGCGCTGCGGGACGCAGGATTCCGTGAGGGCACCATCGTCGCCCGCAACGAGCAAGCCGGGCGGCAGTTGGCGGACACCTGCGGGTACCGCTGGTTGCCGGACCTGGGCGACCGGTGTCCGCCGATGCTGGTCAATGTCACGCCGATCGGCATGGCAGGAGGGCCTGAAGCCGAGCAGTTGGCGTTCAGCGAAACCGCCATCGCGGCGGCGCAGCAGGTATTCGACGTGGTGGCCATGCCCGTGCGCACGCCCTTGATCCGCGCCGCCGAGGCGCTGGGCAAACCGGTGATCACCGGGCTCGATGTCATCGCGTTGCAGGCGCTGGAGCAGTTCGTGCTGTATACCGGGGTGCGGCCGACGGCCGAGCAGGTGGCGGCGGCAGTGGCGCATGCCCGGGAGATCTGACCTGAAACCTTGCCCAGAAACATCAGACTTAATCGCTTTCTTCTGACCCTGGTCGGGGTGGTGGAGAGCGACCCACGCATGGTCTGGGCCGCTCACTATCTCAGTGCCCTGGCCAAGGCGTTGATGGACGATGCCGAACTGGGCCCGGCTTGTAATCGCCGGGGCTGCCTTGCAGCCCTTTCGCGGCACAAGGCCGCTCCTACAGGGGCGCGCGATCCTCTGTAGGAGCGGCCTTGTGCCGCGAAAGGGTCGCAAAGCGACCCCGGCAATCTTGAAAACCGCAAAAGCCTTGAAAAGCGGCGCAAAGCGCCCCCGTCTTTGGGGCAGCCTCCCCAATACTCTCCACTTGTTTCTCCAACACACTGATTCAAAACACTTTTATTGATGGCATAACGCTTGCTTCCACCCTCCACAGAACCCTTGAGCCCCGTGGAGGTGCAGCATGGTCATCCCGCTCGAAGGCGCTGCCCCGTGCGCGCCCACCCGTGCCAGCGGAGCGCGGGCATGAACCGCAAGCTGCGCCCAGCCTACCTGGGCCTGCTGCTGGGCACCGCGCTGATCGGCCTCGGCGTGGCCTACGAAAAGCTCTGGTGCGACCCCCGCGAACTGCTGCAGGAGGCCGCCGATCCCCAGGCCTTGCACACGCTCAGCCGCGACGGCGTCACCGTGGAGTTCGAGGCGCGCCCCCTCGGCGGCGGTGAACTGCGCGAGGGCGACTTTGCCAACATCCGCTTCAAGGTCAGCGACCAGTCAAGCGGCCAGCCGCTGTCGGGCATGGCCCCCGGCGCCTGGCTCGACCCTGCGCAGTCGGCACCGGTCGGTGACCGCGACAGCAGCTGCAAGGCGCGGGTGGCGCTGTTCCTCAAGAGCAGCATCGGCGCTCGCCCTTTGCTCGATCTGAACAGTTACTTCCTGTTGGTGCTGAACAAGGACGCGAGCCTCACCGTGATCGACCCGACCGTGTCGGTGGGCGGGGTCACCAGCACCCTGGCGCGCATCGACCTGCCGGGGCGGCCCATGGACTGGGTGGCCACCGGCGATGACAAGCAGGTGTTCGTGTCCATGCCCGAACGCAACCAGGTGGCGCTGATCGACACCGAGACCTTCACCCGCGTGGCCACCCTGGAGGCCGGCGAGCAGCCGCTGCGGGTGGCGCTGCAACCCGACCAGCGCCTGCTGTGGGTGGGCAACAACAGCCAGGACCCGGCCAAGGGCGGGGTAACGGTGATCGACGTGCCCAGCCGCACCAAGCTCAAGTCGTTCGTCACCGGCTCCGGCCACCACGAGATCGCCTTCAGCGCCGATTCGCGTTTCGCCTTCGTCAGCAACCGCGACGGCGGCACCCTGAGCGTCATCGACACCGCCCAGATGCGTCTGGTGAAGACCCTCGAAGTCGGCCCGCATCCGCTGGCGGTGGCCTACTCGCCCTTGTCGCAGGCGGTGTATGTGGTCGATGGCCAGGAGGGCTCGGTGCGGGTGATCGATGCGCGCAGCCATAGCCTGCGCCATACGGTCAAGGCCGAGCAGGGCCTGGGGCCGATGCGCTTCAGCCACGATGGCCGCTACGGCGTGGTGCTCAATACCCTGGAGAACCAGGCGCTGGTGATAGATGCCAGTACCGACCAGCTGATCCACCGCATCCCGGTGGCCGCCGAGCCTTACCAGCTGACCTTTACCAAGGCTTACGCCTACGTGCGCGGCCTGGCCTCACCGAAGGTGAGCATGATCAACCTGGCAAGCCTCGGGCAGGGGCGCACGCCGATCGTCCAGGGCTTCGAGGCCGGCCCGGCGGCGCCGCGCCAGGCCGGCGACCTGCCGCTGGCCCAGGGGGTGAGCATCTCCCGCGACGACAACTCGGTGTTCGTGGTCAACCCGGTGGACAACACCACCTACTTCTACGCCGAGGGCATGAACGCACCGATGTCGGGCTACAACAACCGCGGCCACCAGGCCCGCGCCGCGCTGGTCGTCGATCGCAGCCTGCGCGAGGTGGCGCCGGGGGTGTATGGCTCGACGGTCAAGCTGCCGGCGGCCGGCACCTTCGACGTGGCGTTCCTGCTCAACCAGCCGCAGATCATCCACTGCTTCAGCACCGAGGTCGCGGCGCTGCCGCAGTCGAGCCTGCGCAAGCGGGCCCATGCCGAGTTCATCGGCACCGCCCGGCCGTTGCAGCAGCACGCGCCCTACATGGCCCAGGTACGCATCCTCGGCGAGGACGGCAAGCCGCGCCACGGGCTCGATGACCTGAGCCTGCGCTACTTCCTGGCGCCTTCGTCGCTGCCGCGTGACGTGGCGCTGGTCGAGGTGGGCGACGGGCTCTACCAGGCACCGCTGGAGCTGGCCGAGGCCGGCGCCTGGTACCTGCACGTGCAGTCGCCCAGCCTCGGGCGCGCCTTCACCGAAGACAACTACACCAGCCTGCGCGTCCTGCCGGCCGCAGCAAAGCCCAGTACTTCCCAAGGGGAAGCCAGGAGTGTGCGATGACGCGTCTGCATGGCGGAAAACTACTGGGCCTGAGCCTGCTGCTGGCCAGCAACCTGGCCCTGGCCCACGCTGGTCACGATCACGGCGGCCAGCCCGAGCAACCCCCGGCCGCACGCCAGGAGAAAGCCAGCGTGCGCTTCGCCGACGTGGCGCTGCTGGACCAGGACGGCATGCCTGTGCGTCTGGAGCAAGACCTGGTGGGCGATCACCTGGTGGTCATGGGCTTCATCTACACCAGCTGTACCACGGTGTGCCCGGTGGTCTCGTCGATCATGAGCAAGGTCCAGCAGCAGCTGGGCGGGCGGGTGGGCGAGGAGATCCGCCTGGTATCGATCAGCGTCGACCCGCAGCGCGACGACTCGAAACGCCTGGCCGGCTATGCCCGGGCGTTCCAGCACGGGCCGGGGTGGAGCTGGCTGACCGGTTCGCCCTATGCCATCAGCGAGACGCTCAAGGGGCTGGGCAGCTTCAGCGCCAACCTCAGCGAGCACCCGCCGCTGATCCTGGTCGGGGACGGTCGCAGCGGGCACTGGACGCGCTACTACGGTTTCACCGACCCCAACGTGTTGATCGGCGAGATCAACCGCCTGAGCGCGCGCCGGGTGCACGCCAAGAGCACGGCCATCGCCGGCCAGGAGGTGCGGCCATGAGCGCGCAGACCTCCCGCCATGCCGGCATGCGCAGCCTCGACTGGCTGGTGCTCGGCGGCTGCCTGTGGATCCTCGCTTCGGTCGCGTTCGCCCACGAGGGCCACGCGCCGGCACCGCAACCCGCGCCGCAGCCCATGGTTAGCGGCGGCGGTACCCGCGATGCGCAGACCTGGTTCACCGACACCGTGCTCAAGGACCAGGACGGCCGCGAACTGCGCTTCTACAGCGATGTGCTCAAGGACAAGGTGGTGATGCTCAACGTGATCTTCACCCACTGCAACGACGCCTGCCCGCTGATCACCCGCAAGTTGCGCGAGGTGCGCGAGGCCATGGGCACCGAGCTTGCGGCGCAGGTGACCTTCGTCTCGGTGAGCAGCGATCCGCTGAACGACACGCCCGAGGTGCTCAAGGCGTTTGCCCGCAAGCAAGGGGTGGACGGGCCGAACTGGCTGTTCCTGACCGGCGACAAGGCCAGCGTCGACCTGGTGCTCGGGCGCCTGGGGCAGTTCCTGCCCAGCCCAGAGCAGCATTCGACGCAGTTGATCGCCGGTGATGTGGCAGGCAAGCGCTGGAGCAAGATCCGCCCCGATGCACCGCCTGCCGCCATCGCCCAGCGCATGCAGCTGCTGGCCCAGCCGCTGGCGGGGCGGTGAACATCATGAAGCCCTGGGCAATCGGGCGGTACGGCCCCTGTGGGAGCGGGTTTACCCGCGAATGCGTCAGTGAGCCCAGTGCAGCATTCGCGGGTAAACCCGCTCCCACAGGAGGCGCTGCAGGCATCAGAAATGGCCTGCCCCTGTACCTGATGTTGATCCTGATGATGTGCAACACCTCGCACGCACTGGATCTGACGGCCCAGGAGCAAGCGGGCAAACGCCTCTACCGCGAAGGCCTCTCCAGCAGCGACGCCCAGTTGCTGGCCCGGGTCGGCCCCGCTGACATGAGCGTGCCGGCCAGCGTGCTGCCCTGTGCCAGTTGCCACGGCAACGACGGGCGCGGCCGCAGCGAAGGCGGGGTACGCCCGCCGAGCCTGGACTGGCAGCGCCTGGCCCTCGGCCCAGGCGATCGCGAGGTCAACAACCGACGCTACCCGGCCTATACCGAAGCCAGCCTGGCGCGGGTTGTGCGCAGCGGCGTCGATCCCGCCGGCAACCACCTGGACCCGGCCATGCCACGCTTCGAGCTGAGCCTGGCCGACCAGCGCAACCTGGCGGCCTACCTCAAGCGCCTGGGCGAAGACCGCGACCCGGGCGTGGAGGAGGGCACCCTGCGCCTCGGTACCTTGCTGCCCGAACAGGGCCCGCTGGCCGAGGCCGGGCGAACGGTGCGGGCGGTGCTGGAGGATGGTGTCGCTCAGCTGAACCAGGCGGGGGGCATCCATGGCCGTCGACTGCAGCTGATCGCGCTGGACCCTGGGCCGGATCCGGCCAGTACCGCACAGGCGCTGGACCAGCTGATCCAGCGCGAGCAGGTTTTCGCCCTGATCGCGCCCGTGGCACCACTGCTCGACAGTCGCCAGCTGGAACAGGCGAGCCTGCCGCTGATCGGCGCCACGCCGCGCAGTGGCGGCAACGCGCAGGTGTTCGACCCTTTGCCGGGCGTGCCCGAGCAATTGCTCAGCGTGGCCTTGCATGCCCGCGACAGCCTTGGCCTGGCAGCCGATGCCGTGCAGGTGATCTACGCCGGTGACGACCAGGCCGAGGCGGCGCAGGTTGTACAACAGCGCTTGCGCCAGTTGGGCTTTACCGGCGTATCCGCGCAAGCGTTCACCGGCCAGGCACTGGCGGGCGAGGGCATCGTCTTCCTGGGGCGCGCCCAGGCGTTTGCCGAGCTGGCCGCCAGCCTGCAGGCCGCCGGACGCAACCCATACCTGCTGGCCGCGTCGAGCCAGGTGGCCGGTGCCGTGCCGGGGCTGGCACCGGCCTGGTCGCGACGCGTGCTGCTGGCCTATCCGTTCGTGCCTGGCGACTGGACCGCGAGGGGCCGGGCCACCCTGGCCGGCGTGCAGCAGCGCCAGGGGCTGGAACCGCGCCAGGCGTCGCTGCAGGTGAGCACGCTGTGCGCCTGGCAGTTGCTGGTCGAAGCCCTGAAACAGGTGGGGCGCGACGCCAGCCGTGAACAACTGCTCGGCGCCCTGGAACAGTTGCATGACGTCGAGACCGGGCTGACGCCGTTGCTGGGCTTCGGCCCTGGGCGCCGCCAGGGCATGGCCGGCGCCCATGTGGTGGCGGTGAGCCTGCCGGGGCCGGGCTATGTCGAGGTGGCGCCGTATCGTCCGGTGCCGGACTCACCATGATCCCTTCAGGAGTGGATGACCATGCGCGTACTGATTGCCTGCCTGCTGTCACTGCTTGCCCTGGCAAGCCACGCCGACACGCCGGCGGCGCGGGTCAATGGCGTAGACATCGGCGTGCTGCGGCTGGAGCGCTACTTCAGCGAATACCTGCAGGTCCAGGGGCGGGCGGTGGCGAGCATCCGCAACCCCAACCTTTACCAGCGCTTGCGCGAGCAGGCCCTGGATGAACTGATCGACAAGGAGCTGCTATGGCAGGAGGCCAAGCGCCAGGGCGTCGAGATCAGCGAGGCGCAGCTGACGGCCCGGGTCGGCGAGGTGGAGGCGGCCTTCGGCAGTCCCGCGGTGTTCGAGCGCCGCCTGGAGGAGGCGGGCTTCGATCGGCGCAGCTTCGCTGACTACACTCGTCAGGAGATGGCCGCCCAGCAGGTCTACGCCCGGCTGACGGCGGTGGTCGAGCCCAGCGAAGCCGAGGTCGCGGCCTTCCATCAGGCCAATCGGCAAAGACTGCAAGGGATGCAGAACCAAAGTGATAATACTTCTGTCTTACCTGAACACGGCCTGCGCCTGGCCAGGGCAGCGCTCGTCGCGCAATTGCAGGCCCAGGCGCGTCAAGCGGTGCGCCAACGTTTGCGTGATTCCGCTACAGTGGAGCGCGGCGATTGAAGCCGCGCCAGGGCGTTCCCCCACTGTTGGGGAATGCCCCAAAGGCAAAGTGCCATCAGCTTCCCCGGTTGTGGGGGACGGCCTGCCGGCACGGCTTGAAGTGGATTGAAAGCGACAACGATATCAATGACTTGAAAGCGGTGCGCAATGACTTTTCATGCCTGGCACGAAGCCTGCTCAAGCCTCTACAAGGCCGCACTTCGCAGACCGGGAAACCGGGCAGTTCATGGGAGTGGACCTTGGTGAACAGAGTATTGGTAGTCGATGACGAACAGACCCTTGCGCAGAACCTGCAAGCGTATCTGCAGGCGCAAGGCCTGGAGGTCCCATCTCGCCCATGACGGTGCCAGCGGCATCGATCAGGCCGAGAACCTGGCACCGGACGTGATCGTGCTGGATTACCGCTTGCCCGACATGGAGGGGTTTCAGGTCCTGGAGACCGTGCGCAGGAACAGGTCGTGTCATTTCGTGCTGATCACCGCCCACCCGACCGCCGAGGTCCGTGAGCGCGCCGCCGAGCTGGGTGTGACCCATGTCCTGTTCAAGCCGTTCCCGCTGATGGAACTGGCCCGCGCCGTCTTCGACCTGATGGGCATCGAGCGCCAGCGCAGGAGCACCGACCAGCCGGCCACGGGGTTCGTCGAACGACGCCAGAACAGGAACGAGTCGTTCCCCTTGCAGTTGTACGATGGCAGCTGGGTCCTGGCCGACCGCCGACGCAACGGCGCCAGGCCTCCCGAACCTGACGACGATCAACTGCTCACCGGGGAATAGCGGCGCCCAAGGCCCCCCAGCCTGCGGCGCCGCCCCTGAGCGGAGTCGCAGGCCATGTCCCAGGCATTCGATACAGATCCACTGGACCCATCGCGGGGCAAGCCCGCTCCCACGCAACTGGCTACGGACTCGTGGGAGCGGGCTTGCCCCGCGATTGCTGGCTACCCCCGCGATCTCCTGACCCAGGCCCGCCAGCAAGCCGGCGAAGAGCGCCTGCTGGCCTGTCTGGAACGCCTCGCCGGTGACACGCCCGCCACCTTCACCCAGCGCCTGGCCGCCACCCTGCATTACCCGGCACTCGCCACCCAGACCCTGTTCGCCTGCGCCCCGGCCTTCGACCAGGTCAGCCTGGCGCAATGCCTGAAGCGTGAATTCGCCCTGGTCGAGTATGACGGCGAGCGGGTTGGCGTGTTCGCCGACCCCTTCGACAGCGCCCGCCTGGCCTGGATCGACGACTGCCTGCAGGGCGCGCCGCTGTACCTGGTTCACGCCGCCGACCTGGCCGCGTTCCTGGCCCGCCACGAAGAGAGCTTCCACGCCGTCGACGCCCTCGGCCACGACGCCGAGGCCGGTGGCGAGGCCGACCCGCTGCAGCGCCTGTCGCTGACCAGCATCAGCGAAGACCAGAGCCGGGTGGTCAAGCTGGTCAACTCGACCCTGTACGACGCCCTCAAGCTGCACGCCAGCGACATCCACTTGGGCATGACCGGCCAGGGCCTGACCATCAAGTACCGCATCGACGGCGTGCTCAACGGTGCCGGCAAGGCCAGCGGCAGCGCCTTCGCCGAGCAGGTGATCTCGCGCATCAAGGTCATGGCCGAGCTGGACATCGGCGAGAAGCGCGTGCCCCAGGACGGGCGCTTCAAGGTGGCCATCGGCGAGCGGCAGATCGACTTTCGCGTCTCGATCATGCCGAGCATCTTCGGCGAGGACGCGGTGCTGCGGGTGCTGGACAAGCAGGACCTGTCCGACCAGGTCAGCGGCGTACAGCTGCAGGCGCTGGGTTTCGAGGAGCACACCCTGCGCGCCCTGCGCCGCCTGGCCAGCGAACCCTACGGCATGATCCTGGTCACCGGGCCCACCGGCAGCGGCAAGACCACCACGCTGTACGCCATGCTCAGCGAGATCAACCACGGCGTCGACAAGATCATCACCATCGAAGACCCGGTCGAGTACCAGCTGCCCGGCGTGCTGCAGATCCCGGTCAACGAGAAGAAGGGCCTGACCTTCGCCCGCGGCCTGCGTTCGATCCTGCGCCACGACCCGGACAAGATCCTGGTCGGCGAGATCCGCGACCCGGACACCGCGCAGATCGCCGTGCAGTCGGCGCTCACCGGGCACCTGGTGTTCACCACCATCCACGCCAACAACGTGTTCGACGTGATCGGCCGCTTCAGCCAGATGCAGGTCGACCCCTACAGCTTCGTCTCGGCGCTCAACGCCGTGCTGGCCCAGCGCCTGGTACGCCTGGCCTGCCCGCATTGCGCGGTGCCCTGCGAGCCCGACGACGAACTGCTGGCCGCCTCGGGCCTGGCCCGTGACGCGGTGGCCGGCTGGCGCTTCGTGCGCGCCCAGGGTTGCGGCCAGTGCCGTGGCAGTGGCTACCGCGGGCGCAACGCCATTGCCGAGCTGCTGCACCTGGACGACGACCTGCGGCAGATGATCGTCGAACGCCGCCCGCTCGCGCAAATCAAGCAGCTGGCCTGCCAACGCGGTCTGCGCCTGCTGCGTGCCTCGGCCCTGGACCTGGTCCGCAACGGCCGCACCACACTCGAGGAGATCAACCGTGTCACATTTATCGCCTGATCGGTATTGCGCCGTACTCGGCGCCGAGGGTGTCGGCCTGGGCCGCTGGCACGGTCATCAACACCAGTGGCTGGGCAGTCGCGCCTTCAACTGCGACGCCGCCCAGCCGGCCTGGGCCGCGGCCCTGGAGGCCCTGGCCGGCCTGCTCGACGAGCACCCGGCACGCGGCGCGCAACTGCGGGTGCTGCTCTCGGCCCGCTACAGCCGCTTCTGCCTGGTGCCCTGGAGCGACGCCATAGGCACCCCGGGCGAGCTGGACAGCTACGCCCGGGCCTGCTTCGAACATCTCTACGGCCAGGCCCTGGACGATTGGCGCATCGTCCTGTCGCCGGAGCCGGCAGGCGCCGCGCGCATCGCCACCGCGCTGCCCGAGGCGCTGCTCCAGGGCCTGCAGGCCCTGGGCCGGGAAAGCCGGCTGAGCCTGCGCTCGGTGCAGCCGTACCTGATGGCCGCCTACAACCGCTGCTCGGCACAGCTGGCCCAGGGCGACTTCCTGTTCGTGCTCGCCGAGCCGCGCCGCAGCGTGCTGCTGCTGGCCGCCGGCGGCGCCTGGCAACAGGTGCTGGCCCAGGGCTGCGCCGACAGCGACCAGGCCCTGCAGGCGCTGATCGAGCGCACCTGCGAGCTGTACGGCGAGCAGCTGCCGCGGGTGTACCTGCACGCGCCGGGACGCACGGCGGCCTCGCAGCTGGCGGCGGTGCAGCTGTGCGCGCCTTGCGCCGAGGCCGACCCGCTGTGCGCCATGTGGCGGGCGGTGGCCTGACATGCGCCGCCTCGACCTGGAATTCCAGCCCCGTCACAGCAGCCCCCTGGCCTGGTCGCTGCTGGCCCTGGGCGGCGCCGTGCTGGCGGTGCTGGTGCTGGCCCAGCAGCAACTGGTGAGCGAGCAGGTGGACCTTGAAGGCCGCGTGCACCAGCTCGAACTCAAGCTCGGCCGGCGCCCGGCCACCGCCGCCGTGCAGAGCAGCGCGGTGATCCGCGAGCAGGCCGAGCGCCTGGCACAGATGCGCAGCGTCTCGCAGCAGCTGCAGCGTCCCTGGCAGCAACTGTTCGCCATGCTCGAGGCGATGCCACAGGAAGACGTGGCGTTGCTCAGCCTCACCCCAGACGCACGCAAGGGCCAGGTCCGCATCAGCGCCGAGGCGCGCAACCTCGAGGCGATGCTGCAGTACCACCAGCGCCTGGAGCGCAGCGCCGAGCTGTCCGACGTGTCGCTGCTCAACCACGAAGTGCTGGCCGGGCAGGCCGAGCATCCGGTGCGTTTCAACCTCACCGCCACCTGGGAGACCGGCCATGCGCGTCCCTAGCCTGATTGTCCACGAAGCGCTGCGGCGCCTGGGCCGGGCAGGGCTGGCGGCGCTGCTGGTTGGCGCCCTGGCGCTGGCCATCGCCCTGGCCGGGGTGCTGCCGCACTGGCAGGCGGTGCGCGAGCTGCGCGCCAGCGAGGCCGATGCCAGCGCCCAGGTGCAGCGCCTGGCGCGCGGCGAGCTGAAGGTCCAGGCCCGGCCCGAGCAGCAGGCCCTGGACGAACTGCGCCAGCAGTTGCCCGGCCAGCCCCAGGCCAGCGAGCTGATCGAGCGCCTGTACCACCTGGCCAGCGCCGAGCGCATCAGCCTGTCCCGCGGCGAGTACGCCCTGGGGGTGGACCCCAAGACCCAGCTGGCGCGCTACCAGATCGTCCTGCCGGTGCGCGGCAGCTACCCGCAGATACGCGGCTTCCTCAAGGCCCTGCTCGGCCAGTTGCCGACCCTGGTGCTGGAAGACCTGGAGCTGCAGCGCAAGCGGATCGGTGACCGGGAACTGACCGGTCGTGTGCGCATGACCCTTTACCTGTCGAGGTCGTGATGAACACTCAGCGTGCGGTGACGTGGGCCGGGTTCCTGGGGTTGAGCGCCGCGCTGGCGTGGGCACCGGGGCACTGGTTTGGTGTGGAGGAGGAGGTTGGCCCGATCGCGGGGCAAGCCCGCTCCCACGCAGCATCCACGGTCCCGGTGGGAGCGGGCTTGCCCCGCGATGAGGCCACCAGCCCTTCACACGACCTGTTCCCCAGCCAGCAATGGACCCCACCCCAGGCCCTGGCCACCGTCACCGAGCAACCCGTGGTCAGCGCCCCGGTGGCCGCCGCGCCCACCGCGCCGACGCTGCCGTTTCGCTTCATCGGCCGCATGGGCGAGCGCGACGACCTGCAGATCTTCCTGCAGAGCGGCGACAAGCTCTACGTCGTGCGCCAGGGCGACGTGATCGATGACACCTACCGTCTGGACCACGTCTCGGCCACCGAGCTGAGCCTGGTCTACCTGCCACTGCACCAGCCACAGACCCTGTCTGTCGGGAGCGCACCATGAAATCGTCGAAGTTGTGCAAGCCTGCGCCGTTCATGCTCCTGGCCCTGTGCGTGGCCATCGGCGGATGCGGCTCGAGCGCCGCGCGCAAGGACAGCCAGGAACTGATCAAGGAAGGCCAGTACGAGGCCGGGATCGCCCGCCTGGAAGAGGCCCTGCGCGAGGACCCGCGCGACACCGAACTGAACATCGCCCTGGCCCACGGCCGCCAGGCCGCGGTCGAAGCGCTGCTGACCCAGGCCGACAGCGACCGCGTGCGCCACGACTTCGCCGGCGCGCGCATGGGCTACGGCCGGGTACTGACCATCGAGGCGAACAACCGCCGCGCCCAGGAAGGCATCCGCCAGCTGGAGCTGATCCGCACCCTCGACGATCGCGTCGCCCTCGGCCAGGCGGCGTTGCGCCAGGGCGACCTGTTCGGCGCCGAGCGCTACATGCACGAGGTGCTGCGCCTGGATCCGCAGAACCAGAAAGGCCAGACCCTGCGCAGCGACATCGAGAACGTCCAGGCGCGCACCGCCACGCCGTATCCGCAGCTGCGCAGCAAGCTGGAGCGCCCGGTCACCCTGGAGTTTCGCGATGCAGACCTCAAGACCATCTTCGAGGTGCTGGCCCAGGTTGCCGGGATCAACTTCATCTTCGACAAGGACCTGCGCCCGGACATGAAGGCCACCATCTTCGTGCGCGAGGTGCGCATCGAGGACGCCGTGGCCCTGCTGCTGGAGCAGAACCAGCTGCGCCAGAAGATCGTCAACGACAACACCCTGCTGATCTACCCGGACTCGCCGCAGAAGACCAAGGACTACCAGGAACTGGTCATGCGCACCTTCTACCTGACCAGCATCGACGCCAACACCGCGCTGAACATGGTCAAAACCATGCTCAAGACCCGCGACGTGTTCGTCGACGAGCGCCTCAACACCCTGACCATGCGCGACACTCCCGACGCCGTGCGCATGGCCGAGAAACTGCTGCAGTCCCAGGACCAGTCCAACCCCGAGGTGGTGCTGGAGGTGGAGGTGATGGAGGTGGCCACCTCGCGCATCCTCGACCTTGGCCTGCAATGGCCCAACACCTTCGGCGTGCTGACCAGCGACGGCAAGTCGGTGAGCGTGCTCGACCAGCTGCGCGGCATCGACTCCAGCCGCATCAGCATCTCGCCGGCGCCGCAGGCCAAGATCAACGCCCAGGACAAGGACATCAACACCCTGGCAAGCCCCGTGATCCGGGTCAGCAACCGCGAGCAGGCGCGCATCCACATCGGCCAGCGGGTGCCGATCATCAGCGCGACCTCGGTGCCCTCGACCCAGGGCCCGGTGATCACCGAGAGCGTCACCTACCTGGACGTCGGCCTCAAGCTCGAAGTGCAGCCCACCGTGCACCTGAACAACGAGGTGGCGATCAAGGTGGCGCTGGAAGTGAGCAACGCCACGCCCCTGGAGGCGACCCGCCAGGGCACCATTCCGGTCCAGGTCGATACCCGCAACGCCCAGACCAGCCTGCGCCTGCATGATGGCGAGACCCAGGTGCTGGCCGGGCTGGTGCGCAACGACCACAACGCCAGCGGCAACAAGATCCCGGGGCTGGGTGACATTCCCGGCCTGGGCCGGCTGTTCGGCAGCAACAAGGACGACATGAGCAAGTCCGAACTGGTGCTGGCGATCACCCCGCGCATCGTGCGCAACCTGCCGTACCAGAGCCCGTCGGACATGGAGTTCGCCACCGGCACCGAGTCGGCCCTGCAGGTGCGCCAGCTGGCCCAGCCGGTGCCGGCCAGCGCGGTGCCCACCGAGGTGCCGGGCAGCGAGTCGCAGGAGGCGCCGCTGGTGGAAGGGCAGATGGCGGTGGTGCCCGCCAGCCCGAGGCCACGGCCATGACACGCCGCCAGCAGGGCTTCAGCCTGATCGAGGTGGTGCTGACCCTGGCGCTGCTCGGGCTGCTCGCCAGCATGGCCGCGCCACTGACCGAGACCGTGGTACGCCGGGGCAAGGAGCAGCAACTGCGCGAGGCCCTGTACCAGATCCGCGACGCCATCGATGCCTACAAGCGCGCCTTCGACGCCGGCTACATCGAGAAGCGCCTGAACGGCAGCGGCTATCCACCGAACCTGCAGGTGCTGGTGGACGGCGTGCGCGATGTGCGCAGCGCCAAGGGCGCGAAGTTCTACTTCCTGCGGCGCATCCCCCACGACCCGCTGCGCGCCGCCAAGGCCGACGACCAGGGCGGCTGGGGCCTGCGCGCCTACGACAGCGCGGCCGACAGCCCGCGCGAGGGCGAGGACGTGTTCGACGTCTATTCCACGGCCGCCGGCAAGGGCCTCAACAACGTCCCCTACGGGCAATGGTGACGGCGATGAAACCGAGCAAGGGCTTTACCCTCATCGAACTGCTGGTGGTGATGGCGATCATCGCCACCCTGATGACCATCGCCATGCCGCGCTACTTCAACAGCCTGGAGGCCTCCCGCGAGGCCACCCTGCGCCAGAGCCTGGCGGTGCTGCGCGAGGCCCTGGACCACTACTACGGCGACACCGGGCACTACCCCGATTCCCTCGATCAGCTGGTGGAGCAGCGCTACCTGCGCAACACACCGGTCGACCCGATCACCGAGCGCCGCGATGCCTGGCAGCTGGTGCCGCCGCCCGAGGGCGTGGCTGGCGGGGTGGCCGACATCAAGAGTGGAGCCAGCGGGAGGGCGCGTGATGGCAGCCTCTATGCCGAATGGTGAAACCGGCTTCACCTACCTGGGCGTGCTGCTGCTGATCGCCGTCAGCAGCGTGGCCCTGGCGGCCACCGGCCCCCTGTGGGCCACCAGCGTGCAGCGTGAGCGCGAGCGCCAGCTGCTGTGGGTGGGCGGCCAGTATGCCCAGGCCCTGCGCAGCTACTACCGCGCCTCGCCGGGCCTGGCCCAGTACCCGCAGGAGCTGGGCGAGCTGGTGGAGGACAACCGTTTTCCATCGCCGCAGCGCCACCTGCGCAGGCTCTACCCGGACCCTGTCGGCGGCGGCGAGGAGTGGGGCCTGCTGCGCGCGGTCGATGGCCGTATCACCGGGGTGTACAGCCGCTCCGAGGCCGCGCCGCTCAAGCGCAGTGGCTTCGACGCCCAGTGGAGCGCTTTCGAAGGGCTGGAACACTACAGCGACTGGCAGTTCGTCGCCGAGCAGGCCTTTGCCGAGAGTGCCGGCGGCGCCCGTCAACACGCAGGCCCGGGAGAGGCGCCATGAAACGCCTGGCCACGTTGCTGTGCCTGTGCCTGGCCCTGCTGCAGGGTCAGGCCCGGGCGGGTGCCGAGGACGAGATGATGGGTTTTATCGTCGACAACACCATCTCGCACATCGGCCACGACTTCTATCACGCCTTCAGCGACCGGCTGCGCGCCACCAGCCGGCTCGACTTCAACCTGGTGGTGCGCGAACGCCCGGATGCCCGCTGGGGCAGCCTGGTGACGGTGGAATACGAGCGCGAGGTGCTGTACCGGCGTTTCCTGCCGCCCAACACCACGCAACTCAACGACGAGGCCATCGCGGCCGCCGACCTGGTCAGGCAACAGATCATCCAGCGCAAGCTGCAACGACTGCTGCAGGACACAACCGATCTGGAGAGGGACGAGCTATGAGCACCCATCTTGCACGACGCATCGCCGCCTGCCTGCTGGCTGCCGGCCTCGGTGGCCAGGCCCTGGCCACCGAGTTGGTGTACACCCCGGTCAACCCGTCCTTCGGCGGCAACCCGATCAATGGCACCTGGCTGCTGAACAACGCCCAGGCGCAGAACGACTACGACGATCCCGACCTCAAGGACCGCAGCTCGGCATTCGCCGGCACCTCGGCCCTGGAGCGCTTCAGCAACCAGCTCGAGTCGCGCCTGCTCGGGCAGCTGCTGGACAACATCAGCAACGGCAACACCGGCAGCATGTCCACCGACGCCTTCCTGATCGACGTCATCGACGACTCGGGGGCGCTGAGCATCAAGGTCACCGACCGGGCCACCGGGGAAGTCTCGATCATCGAGGTCAGCGGCCTGAACCCCTGAGAGGGACGGGTCTTTACTGGGGAGAGAACGCCATGAAACGCCTGCTGAGCACACTGCTGGTCCTCGCCGCCCTGGGTAGCCTGCCAGGCTGCGGCCTGCGCGAGCCGATGCCCGCCGAACAGGACCCCGAGACCCCGACGCTGACGCCGCGGGCCTCGACCTACTACGACCTGGTCAACATGCCTCGGCCGCGCGGGCGGCTGATGGCGGTGGTGTACGGTTTCCGCGACCAGACCGGGCAATACAAGCCGACCCCGGCCAGTTCGTTTTCCACTAGCGTCACCCAGGGGGCGGCGAGCATGCTGATGGACGCGCTCAATGCCAGCGGCTGGTTCGTGGTGCTGGAGCGCGAGGGCCTGCAGAACCTGCTGACCGAGCGCAAGATCATCCGCGCCTCGCAGAAGAAGCCCGACGTCGCGGAAAACATCCAGGGCGAGCTGCCGCCGCTGCAGGCGGCCAACCTGATGCTCGAGGGTGGCATCATCGCCTACGACACCAATGTGCGCAGCGGCGGTGAGGGCGCCCGCTACCTGGGCATCGGCCTGTCCCGCGAGTACCGGGTCGACCAGGTCACGGTCAACCTGCGGGCGGTGGACGTGCGCACCGGCCAGGTGCTGGCCAACGTGATGACCAGCAAGACCATCTACTCGGTCGGGCAGAACGCCGGGGTGTTCAAGTTCATCGAGTTCAAGAAGCTGCTCGAAGCCGAGGTGGGCTACACCACCAACGAACCGGCGCAGCTGTGCGTGCTGTCGGCCATCGAAGCCGCGGTGGGCCACCTGCTGGCCCAGGGCATCGAGCGGCGGTTGTGGCAGGTGGCGGGGGATGGGGCGGGGGACAAGGCGGTGCTGGACAAGTACCTGAGTCAGTATCAGCAGCCGTAAGTCGAGGTTACGCGCTTGCCTGTAGGAGCGGCCTTGCGCCGCGAAAGGGCCGCACAGCGGCCCCGGGATTTGCGCGCTAATGCAAAGATCGGCGGGGCTGCTTTGCAGCCCTTTCGCGGCACAAGGCCGCTCCTACAGGGGAAGTGCATTGCGGGGGGATCCTGGGTCCGGCCTCTTATCGTAGCGTTGCCGAGCTTGAACTATCGCCGGCATGTTCGACTCCGCCCAATGCGCCAGTTGTTCCACCGTGCCACCCAGTGTCGCGCCCAGTTCGGTCAGGGCGTATTCGACGGTGGGCGGCACGGTCGGATGCACTTGGCGTTCCACCAGGCCATCGCGCTCGAGCTTCTTCAGGGTCTGCGACAGCACCTTCTGCGAGACCCCGGCGATATCCCGGCGCAGCTGGTTGAAGCGCACCCGCTCGCCGGCGCTGAGGCGGTCGATGAGCAGCAGCACCCATTTGTCGGCCAGCCGATCGAGCACCAGGCGTGCCGGGCAGTTCGGGGCAAAGACGTCGTAGGCCGGGCATTCGCGGTAGTGGGCCATGGGTTACTCCAAGGTAATCAGGTGAGTGAAAAGTGCCTTCTTGAGCGCTTGCTCGGGGCTGGTTAGGCTGTTGTCCATGGTTCGCGGCCGCGCCATGCCCCCTTGTAAACGCACTGAAGGAAATCAGGATGAACACCGAAACCAAGGCTTCGGCGCTGCGTGCCGCCCGCTGCATCTCCATGCTGCTGCTGACGGCGGCGGCCAATCTGGGCAACGCCAGTGAGCTGGTGACGCCGGCCACGCTGGTGGTCGACCAGAGCCTGCCCGAGGCCCAGGCGCAGCAGCAGATCCTCGCCGCCCGCCGCTACGACACCTTCTGGAACACTGGCGACGAGGCCATGGCCCGCGCCGCGCTGGCCGCCGACTTTCGCGACAACACCCTGCCGCCGGGGCGGGTGCAGGGCGTCGAAGGGCCGCTGGAGGCTTCCCGGACATTCCGCGCGGCAGTGCCGGACCTGCGCTGCGAGGTGCTGCAGATGATCGTCGCGGGCGACCGGGTTACTGCGGCGCTGCGCTTCACCGGCCATTTCACCGGCACACTGGGCGAGCACCGGGGCCAGGGTCAGGCCATCGACTTCATCGCCATGGACATCTATCGCATCGCCGATGGCCGCATCGCCGAGGACTGGCATCTGGAGGACAACCTGGCGTTCATGCGCCAGGCGGGTCTGGTGGGGCTGTAGGAGCGGCCTTGTGCCGCGAAAGGGCCGCGAAGCGGCCCAGCAATATCTGCCTTGAGGCTGAGATCCCGGGGCTGCTGCGCAGCCCTTTCGCGGCACAAGGCCGCTCCTACAGGTTGGGCCTGGCCTGCGATCAGCTGAACACCCGCGGCGGATTGACCGGCGCATCGCCCTGGGCCAGGGTCCAGCGGGCGATGTCGTCCTTGCGCATGAACGCCACCCCGGCATGGCTGCGGGCATAGGCGAAGAACTGGTCCAGCGCCCGCA
The DNA here is from genome assembly GCF_057284075.1 of Pseudomonas sp. TE31087. NCBI lineage: Bacteria > Pseudomonadati > Pseudomonadota > Gammaproteobacteria > Pseudomonadales > Pseudomonadaceae > Pseudomonas > Pseudomonas sp. TE31087. The sequence continues at coordinate 1,443,983 of NZ_JBXVNN010000001.1, read as the reverse complement.
CCACGGTGGGCGTGCCGCCGATGCGGTCATGGGCCGACAGCGACATCAGCCGGCGGCGCTGGCGGCCTTCGGCGTACAGCACGTCGAATTCGTCCTTGAGCTCCTGCAGCAAGGCGGCGCCGGTCATCGCCGTGGACCCGGCGATGCGGCCGATGTCGTTGTTGCGCAGGGTGTAGGGCACCACGGCGAACGGCTTGCCGCGCACCGGGGTGATCGACGGCTCGTCACAGGCCAGGTCGTCGATGTGGTAGAGGAAACCCAGGTCCTGGAGGATATTCAGGGTCTCGCGGGAGTGGCGCATCCAGAACGCGTTGAAACCCAGCGGACGTTGCCCGGTGACGCGCTCGATGATGGCGCTGGCCTGCTGGTACTGGCGGCGCTCCTCGGCGGGCGTCAGGCTGTACTGGGGCGCCCAGTGCAGGCCGTGACCGGCGGCTTCGTGACCACGCCGGACCACCTCGGCCGCCAGCTCCGGGTAAGCTTCCACGGCCTTGCCGACCATGTGCGAAGTAACCTTGATGCCGTGCCGGTCGAACAGCGCGAGCAGGCGCGGCACGCCTTCCAGCGGGCCGTAGCGGTACCAGCTGGGGGCGATGGTGTCGGGGTAGCGTGGGTCCAGGGGCGGGAAGGGGCTTTCGGCATGCTCCGGCTGCCCACCCGATTCGAACTGCAACGACACCGATATCACCAGTTGCGCGCCGTTGGGCCAGAACGCCTTGCCATCGCCGCTACCTGGCGTCGTCCCGTTGGTGCTGCCTGGCTCGCTCGCCAGTGCCGCGCCCGCCGCCACGGCGATGCCGCCGGCAAGGGTGCCTTTCATGAAGTCTCTTCTGCTGGTCATCGGTTCGCTCCTGAGTGCGTGGGTTTCGATGCCGGGCAGTGTAATTAGCGAGAAAATCGCTAATAATCAGCCGAAAGACAAAATCATATTTCGGAAAAGTCGAAAGCCATGCTGGATCAACTGGCGTTGTTCCTCACCATCATCGAAAAGGGCAGCCTGTCGGCGGCGGGCCGTGAGCGCGGGTTGTCACCGGCCACGGTGTCCGAGCGCCTGTCGGCGCTGGAGGCGCATTACGGGGTGACGCTGCTGACCCGCAGCACCCGCTCGCTCAGCCTGACCGACGCCGGTCGGCTGCTGGCCGACGGCGCCCGGCGCTTGCTGGCCGAGGCCGACGAGCTGCAGAGCCAGCTGCGCCACGGCCAGCAGAAGATCTCCGGGCTGGTGCGCCTGAGCGCCCCGGTGGACCTCGGCCAGCACTGCATCGCGCCGCTGCTCGACCGCTTCCTTGCCGAACACCCCGAAGTGTCGATCGACCTGGACCTGACCGATGGCTACGTCGACCTTGTCGGGCAGGGCATCGACTTCGCCGTCCGCTACGGCACATTGGCCGACAGCTCCCTGCGCGCCCGGCCCCTGGGCGACAACCGCCGGGTGGTATGCGCCGCGCCCGAATACCTGAGTCGGCACGGCACACCACTGCACCCGGACGACCTGGCGCGGCACAACTGCATCGTCATGCGCTTCGGCATCCACACCGAGCGGGTATGGCCGTTTCGCCTGGGCGCGGCGGCCTATCCGGTCAGCGTGCGCGGGCGGCGGGTCGCCAACAACGGCGAGCAGGTGCGGCGCTGGGCACTGGCCGGGCATGGCCTGTGCCTGAAGTCGCTGCGCGATGTGCGCGATGACCTGGACAGTGGCCGGCTGGTGGAGGTGCTGGGCGAATTCAGCGCCGGGCAGGTGGCGCTGCAGATCGTCTATCCGCCGACTCGGGTGCAACCGAGGCGGGTGCGGGCGTTGATGGAGGCGATCGTGGTGGAGCTTGGGGCGGGGTATTTGTAGGAGCGGCCTCGTGCCGCGAAAGGGCCGCAGAGCGGCCCCCGGATGTCAGCGTTGACGCAAAGATCGCCGGGGCCGCTACGCGGCCCTTTCGCGGCACAAGGCCGCTCCTACAGTAGATGGACAGTGTCCTGGCTGAACTATAGTGATGAGCGGCCAATGCGTGATGACAAGGGACTTCGATGGCAGCAGCCAGGAAACACACTGATGACAGCGTCTTCGCGGTGACCGGCGAGGGCCGCGCCGTGTCGTTATTCCGCCTGGTGCTGGGTTTCATGGCGGTGGTGATGCTGGCGTTCGTGCTGATCGAGGGCTGGCGGATCTGGCGCGAGTACCGGCAGGCGTTCAGCGACGCCGAGAACGCGGTCACCAACCTGGCCAGGGCCACCGCCCAGCACGCCGAGGACGCCATCCGCCAGGTGGACGCGATCACCGCCGTCCTGGCCGAGCGCCTGGAAGGCGATGGCTTCGCCCATGTCGATCGACCGCGCCTGCACGCCCTGCTCAAGCAGCAGGTGAAAATCATGCCGCAGTTGCACGGCCTGTTCGTCTACGGCGCCGATGGCAGCTGGATCGTCACCGACAAGGACGCCGTGCCGCCGGGTGCCAACAACGCCGACCGCGACTATTTCATCTACCACCAGACCCACGCCGGTCACCAGGTGCGTATCGGCTCGGTGGTGCGCAGCCGTTCCACGGGCGACCTGATCATCCCCATCTCGCGGCGCCTGGACCTGCCCGATGGCCGCTTCGCCGGGGTGCTGCTGGGCACCATCAAGGTCGACTGGTTCGTGCGTTACTACGGTGATTTCAAGATCGATGAACGTGGCGCCCTGGTGCTGGCCAAACGCGACGGTACCATCCTCGTGCGCCGGCCGTTCGTCGAGCAGGTCATTGGCCGCAGCCTGGCGGGCAGCGAGATCTTCCGTCTTTACCTGCCCTACGCCAGCGAAGGCGTGACCGAAGCGGTGGCGGTGGTTGATGGCACCACCCGGTTGTATGCGTTCCGTGCGCTGTCCAGCTACCCGCTGGTGGTACAGGCGGGCTTGTCCCGCGAGTCGATCGTCGGGCCCTGGCGGCATGACATGATCAAGTCACTGGCCGTGCTGGTCCTGCTGCTGGTCGGCCTGGCCGGCTTCGGCTGGATCGTCCTGCGCCAGTTGCGCGAGCGCATCGCCATCGAGCGCGCACTGCACCAGGCCCACCAGACCCTAAAGGCGCTGGCCCTGAGCGACAGCCTGACCGGTTTGGGCAACCGCCGACGCCTGGACGCGGTGTTCGAGCCGGAGATCCGCCGGGCGCGGCGCCAGGGTCGGCCGCTGGCCCTGGTGATGCTCGACCTGGACTACTTCAAGGCCTACAACGACCGCTACGGCCACCCGGCGGGCGACCAGTGCCTGCGGCGTTTCGCCGAGCTGCTGCGCCAGGCGCTCAAGCGCCCGGGGGACCTGGCGGTGCGCTATGGCGGCGAGGAGTTCACCCTGTTGTTGCCCGATACCGATGGCCAGGGCGCCAGCCAGATCGTCCAGGAGATCCTGCAGCTGTTGCGCCGGCTGGCCATCGAGCATGCCGGCAGCCCGCTTGGGCATGTCTCGGCCAGCGCCGGCATCGCGGTGGGCGCGCCAACGCTGGAGACGGTGACCCCGGAGAACCTGATGGCGGCGGCGGATGCGGCGCTCTATGAAGCCAAGCGCCAGGGGCGGGATCGCTACTGCCTGGCAGCCAGTGTGGAGCAGCATCCGGCGCATTGAGGTCGCAGGAGTCGCCCAGGCATTACTAGCGTTGTGCGGGCATTCGTGGGAGCGGGCTTGCCCCGCGATAGCGTCCGGTCAGGCAATGAAGGTGCCTGGTCAGGCCTCATCGCGGGGCAAGCCCGCTCCCACGATAGGTCCCCGTCGGGGGGGTTACTCCACCTCGACCAGCACCCCATCACGGCCAAGCCGATAACGCTGCAGGTCCCGGGCCAGTGTCAGGTGCCCGTTGTAGTGCGCCAGCGCCTCTTCGCGTACCTCCTCGATGGAGCCACCACGCCCGCCGCCGGACTGGTAGCGGGCGCTGAAATGCGTCAGTACCAGGTTGTTCACCCCCGCTGTTTCGGCGAAGCGCGCCACCGCGGCGGCGGTGCTGTGGCCGAAGCTTGCCTGGGCGCGTTCGACCACTGGCTGGGTGAAGGTGGCTTCGTGGACCAGCACATCCACGTTCGCCGCCAGCGTGCTCAACAGCTCCGGGCGGTCGTTGTCGCCGCAGACGATGATCCGCTGCGCCGGGCGCGTCGGTTGCAGGTAGGCCTGCGGGTCGAGCTGGCGCCCTTCGTGCTCGACAGTCCTGCCACGGGCCAGTTGCCCCCACAGTGGCCCGGCGGGGATGCCGTTGGCCTGCAGGCGCTGGGTGTCCAACCGTGGCTCTGGGTCACGTTCCTCGAACACGAAACCGTAGGACGGCACCCGATGCGACAGCTCGACCACGCCAATCTGCACATTGCCATGTTCCAGCCCGGTGAAGGTCTCGACCGGCTGCATTTGCAGCTCGAAGGGCAGGTAGGTGTCACTGACCGCCAGGCTCTGGCGTACCCAGGCCTGCAGGTCGGCCGGTAAAACCAGCTGCAGTGGCTCCTTGCGCCCCGACATGCCGGCGCTGGCCAGCAGCCCCGGCAAGCCGAAGCAGTGGTCGCCGTGCACATGGGTGATGAGGACGGCGCGCAGGTCGCGCACCGACAGCGGGCTGTGCAGCAACTGGTGCTGGGTGCCTTCGCCGCAATCGACCAGGTACCAGCCGGTGCCTGAGGATTCGATGACCGCGGTCGCACTGACGTTGCGGGCCTTGGTGGGCACACCGGAAGAGGTGCCCAGAAACTGCAGGTCCATTGCCTGGCTCCTTGATTCGATGTTGTTGCGACCCCGCAGGGCGGGGCGCGCGGAGGCTAGCATGGTGCTGCCGGAGGGGCCAGTGCTGCTTCCTGCTGTTACCGGACCGCTCCCAACATCGAGCTTACGCGTTACCAGGCCGGACTAGTAGACACCGCCCTGGGCGCTGGCAGCGGCCCCGTCCTTGAACTTGCCCGCCAACGTCTGCAAGCCGCGCATCAGCACCGTGGTGTCGACCCCGACCGCGACGAACGCCGCGCCCAGTTCGATGTACCGGCGCGCCAGCGCCTCGTCGGCGCTGAGGATCCCAGCCGCCTTGCCGGCACGGCCGATGCGCACGATGGCGTCGTCGATGGCCGCCTGCACTTCGGGATGCCCCGGGTTGCCCCGGTGGCCCATGGCGGCGCTGAGGTCGGCGGGGCCGATGAACACGCCATCGACGCCTTCGACGGCGCAGATCGCGTCGAGGTTGGCCAGGCCTTCGCGGTTCTCCACCTGCACCAGCAGGCACATCTGTTCGTCGGCCTGGTCCAGGTAGTCGGGCAGGCTGTTCCAGCGCGACGCTCGTGCCAGAGCGCTGCCGACGCCGCGCACGCCGTGGGGCGGGTAGTGCATCGCTCGCACCAGCTGGCGTGCCTGCTCGGCGCTTTCGACCATGGGCACCAGCAGGGTCTGCGCGCCGATATCCAGCAATTGCTTGATCAGCGCGGTGTCGCCGATCACCGGGCGCACGATGGGTTGGGCCGGGTAGGGCGCCACCGCCTGCAACTGGCCGAGCAGGCTGCGCAGGTCGTTGGGCGCGTGCTCGCCGTCGAGCAGCAGCCAGTCGAAGCCGGCATTGGCCGCCAGCTCCGCGCAGTACGGGTCGGCCAGGCCGAGCCACAGGCCGATCTGCGCCTGGCCTGCGCACAGGCGTTGTTTGAAGGTGTTGATGGGCATGTCCATGGGCGGTCCTCGTTGAGCGTGTGGGGTCGCAGGTACACTGTGGGAGCGGGTTCACCCGCGAATGCGATGGTGATGCTGATGATGCTTTCGCGGGTGAACCCGCTCCCACGGGAATCTCTGCTGTCTGGGCAGGCGTCAGACGAATCGGCAGGCGATCGAACCGAGTTGATCGTAGTCGACGTGGAAGGTGTCGCCAGGCCGGGCGGCCACCGGGCGGGTGAAGGAGCCGCCGAGAATGATCTGGCCGGCTTCGAGGCCCACGTCGTATGGCGCCAGCTTGTTGGCCAGCCAGGCCACGCCCTTGGCCGGGTGGTTGAGCACCGCCGCCGACACGCCGGACTCCTCGATCACGCCGTTGCGGTACAGCACCGCCGGCACCTTGCGCAGGTCGACGTCGCCCGGGCGCACGGCGCGACCGCCCATGACCACGCCGGCGTTGGCAGCGTTGTCGGAGATGGTGTCGAACACCTTGCGGGTGGCACCGCTGAGCGGGTCGACCTGCTGGATGCGCGCATCGATGATCTCCAGGGCCGGAATCACCCACTCGGTGGCGTCGAGCACGTCGAACAGGGTCACGTTCGGCCCCTTGAGCGGCTTGCCGAGGATGAACGCCAGCTCCACCTCGACCCGGGGCACGATAAAGCGCTCGAAGGGAATGTCGCTGCCTTCGTCGAACAGCATGTCGTCGAGCAGCGCGCCATAGTCCGGCTCGGTAATGTTCGAGGAGACCTGCATGGCCCGGGAAGTCAGGCCGATCTTGTGGCCGACCAGCTTGCGGCCGTCCTTGATCTTCTGCGCCACCCAGGCACGCTGGATGGCGTAGGCGTCCTCGATGCTGATCGAGGGGTGTTCCAGGGAGAACTGGCCGACTTGTTCGCGGGTGCGTTCGGCCTGGTCGAGGCGGGCGGCGGCTTGCTGGATGATGCGGGCGTCGAGCATGGAGACCTCAGGGCTGACGGGTGAACAGGGGATGCAGGCTGCTGTGCTTGGCGTCGTACACCTGCGCCTGGCTTTCATCGATCTGCAGGGTCAGCCCGACCGGGCGACGTTCCAGCAGCGCGTCCAACTGCCGACGCAGCACCGCCAGCAGCGCATCGCCGACCTGCCGGTGCACTGTGGCGCTGCGACCGCTGCCCATGCGCAGGTTGGCGTAGACGAAGCCGTAGTCGCCACGACCATCGGCGATCGCCGCGTGGGCGGCCGGGTAGGCCAGCACGCGGGTGCCGCCGGTGGGGAACACCTGGCGATCATGTTCGTCGCGCTGGGCGAGCATGCAGTCGGCCAGGGCGCGGCACAGGCCGGGCATATCGGCGTCGGCTTCGATGTCCGGGCTGTAGAGCAGGACCAGATGAGGCATGACGGTACTCCTTACAGGCGGCTGGTGGCGGTGACGCCGGCCGGGTTCGAGGCCTGGGCGGCGGGGATCGCGCTGCCGTCCTGCGGGGTGACCGGGAAGATCGCGTTGATCTGGCCGGTGCCGGAGGAGCCGAAGTACGGCGTCACCACCTCGGCCTTGGCGTCGTACTGGGACCAGCCCAGGGCGCCGAGCAGCATGGCGGTGTCGTGCATGAAGCCTTCGCCGTGGCCCTTGACTGCGTACTCGGGCAGCATCGCGCAGAAGTCGGCCCAGTCGCCGTCCTGCCACATGCGCACCACGCGGTGGTCGAGGGTCTCCAGGAACGGGCTCCAGACCTTGGTGGCAAAGTCCGGGGCCTGGCCGTTCTGGGCGAAGCGGTGCGACAGCGAGCCACTGGCGAGGAAGGCCACGGTGCCGTCGTAGTGGTCCTCGACCGCCTTGCGCATGGCCCAGCCCAGGCGCGCGCTGTCATTGAGGTAGTGCGAGGTGCACAGGGCCGAGACCGAGATCACCTTGAAGTGGCGGTCGGCGTTCATGTAGCGCATCGGCACCAGGGTGCCGTACTCCGGGGCCAGGGTGGTGGCGTCGTGGGCCATGGTCTCCACGCCCAGGCGGTTGCATTCCTCGGCAAGGATCCGCCCCAGCTCGGGGTTGCCGGGGAAGCCGTAGTCCATGTTGGCGATGAAGTGGGGCAGTTCGTTGCTGGTGTACAGGCCTTCGAAATGCGCGGCGCAGTTGATGTGGTAGTTGGCGTTGACCAGCCAGTGGGTGTCGAACACGACGATGGTGTCCACGCCCAGTTCACGGCAGCGCCGGCCGATCTCGTGGTGGCCGTCGATGGCCGCCTGGCGAAAGCCCTGGCGCGGGCCGGGCAGTTCGGACAGGTACATCGAGGGAACATGGGTGATCTTGGCGGCGAGAGCGAGTTTGCCCATGGGAATCTCCTGTGATTGTTGTTGTGGCCGCATCGCGGGGCAAGCCCGCTCCCACAAAGTCGTGGGAGCGGGCTTGCCCCGCGATGGCGTCAGATGCCCCAGCGCGGAATGTGATGGCTACCCATGGATATACACACGTTCTTGATCTCGGCGAAGACCTCGAAGCTGTATTGCCCACCTTCGCGCCCGGTACCCGAGCCTTTCACCCCACCGAACGGCTGGCGCAGGTCGCGCACGTTCTGGCTGTTGATGAACACCATGCCCGCTTCGATGCCTCGGGCCAGGCGGTGGGCCTTGCCGATGTCCTGGGTCCAGATGTACGACGCCAGGCCGTATTCGGTGTCGTTGGCCAGTTGCAGCGCCTCGGCCTCGTCCTTGAACGGGATCAGGCAGACCACCGGGCCGAAGATCTCTTCCTGGGCGATGCGCATCGAGTTGTTCACGTCGGCGAACACCGTCGGCTGGATGAACTGCCCCTTGGCCAGGTGCGCCGGCAGCCCGGCCGGACGCTCCAGGCCGCCGGCCACCAAGCGTGCGCCTTCCTCGAGGCCGATGCGGATGTAGCCGGTGACCTTGTCGTAGTGCTGCTGGGTGATCATCGAGCCGACCTGGGTCTGCGGATCGGTCGGGTCACCGACGACCAGGCGCCTGGCGCGGGCGGCGAACTCGGCGACGAACTGCGGGTATACGCTCTCCTGGATGAAGATCCGGCTGCCGGCGGTGCAGCGCTCGCCGTTGAGCGAGAAAATGGTGAACAGCGCGGCGTCCAGGGCACGGTCCAGGTCGGCGTCTTCGAAGATCAGCACCGGCGACTTGCCGCCCAGCTCCATCGAGTACTTCTTCAGGCCCGCCGTCTGCATGATCTTGCGGCCGGTGGCGGTGCCGCCGGTGAAGGAGATGGCGCGCACGTCCGGGTGGCGCACCAGGGCATCGCCGGCGGTGGCGCCGTAGCCCTGGATCACATTGAGTACGCCATTGGGGATGCCAGCCTCGACCGCCAGGCGTCCCAGTTCATTGGCGGTCAGCGGCGACAGTTCGCTCATCTTCAGCACCGCGGTGTTGCCCAGGGCCAGGCATGGCGCGGTCTTCCAGGTGGCGGTCATGAACGGCACGTTCCAGGGCGACACCAGCCCGCACACGCCCACCGGCTGGTAGAGGGTGTAGTTGAGCATCTGGTCGTCCACCGGGTAGGTGTGGCCGTCCATGCGCGTGCACACCTCGGCGAAGAAGTCGAAGTTGTGCGAGGCGCGGGGAATCAGCACGTTGCGCGTCTGGTGGATCGGCAGGCCGGTGTCCAGGGTCTCCAGTTCGGCCAGCTGCGGCACGTTCTGCTCGATCAGCTCACCCAGGCGGCGCATCAGCCGGGCGCGCTCCTTGGCCGGCGTGTTGGCCCATTTGGGGAAGGCTTGCTTGGCCGCGGCCACGGCCTGGGCGACTTCCTCGGCGCCGCCGCTGGCGACTTCGCCGATGGCTTCGCCGGTGGCCGGGTTGTAGTTGATGAAGGTGTCGCGGCTCTCGACTTCGCGGCCGTTGATCCAGTGCTTGATCATGCTGTTGCCTCGTGTTTTTTGCGGGCGAAGAACTCGGCTTCGCTGACGATTCGGTTGACCAGGCGACCAACGCCTTCTACTTCCACCACCACCTCGTCGCCCGGTACCACGTCGGCCAGGCCTTCCGGGGTGCCGGTGGCGATCATGTCGCCGGGCTGCAGGGTCATGAAGCTGGAGAAGTATTCGATCAGGTAGGGGATGTCGAAGATCATGTCGGCGGTGCTGCCTTGCTGTTTCAGCTCGCCGTTGATCCAGGTGCGCAGCGTCAGCTTCGACGGATCCGGCACGTCGGCGACGTCGACGATCCACGGGCCCACCGGGGTGGTGGCGTCACGGTTTTTCACCCGCAGGTTGGGGCGGTAGTAGTTCTCCAGGTAGTCGCGGATGGCGTAGTCGTTGCACACCGTGTAGCCGGCCAGGTAGTCGAGGGCGTCCTCGCGCCTGACGTTGCGCGCCGGCTTGCCGATCACCGCCACCAGTTCGCACTCGTAGTGCATGTACTTGACGTTGTCCGGGCGCCAGGTGACCTGGTCGTGCCCGGTGTAGGTGCCCGGCGACTTGATGAACGCCAGCGGTTCGGTGGGCGGGGTGAAGGCCAGCTCGGCGGCGTGGTCGGCGTAGTTCAGGCCCAGGGCGAACATGTTGCCGGTGGCCGGTGGCAGCCAGGTGACCTGGTCGGCATGGACCAGGCGGCCATCGGCCAGGCGCAGTTGCTGGTCGTCCTCGACGGTGACCTGATGGACCTGGCCGTCGAACTGGATACGGGCGTGCTTCATGGGGCGAGTCCTTGTTCGGCGACGATGGGGTTGGTCAGCTGGCCAAGGCCGTCGATCTCGACCGTCACCCGGTCGCCGGGCAGCACATCGACGCGGCCTTCGGGGGTGCCGGTGATCAGCACGTCGCCGGCATGCAGGGTCATGAACTCGCTGATCTCGGCGATCAGCCGGGCCACGCCGCGCACGCAGTTGGCGGTGTTGTTGTGCTGGCGCAGCTCGCCGTTGACCCACAGGCGGATGCCCAGCGCATCGGGGTTGCCGACCTGCGCGGCCGGCACCAGCTGCGGGCCGATGGCGCAGAAGCCGTCGCGGCACTTGGCCTTGACCGCCGGACGGTAGTAGCTGTCCTCGGGCAGGCTGAACTCGTTGACGATGGTGTAGCCGGCCACATGCGCGAGGGCGTTTTCGACGCTGATGCGGCTGGCGTCCTTGCCGATCACCACGCCCAACGCGGGGCCGGGTTGCAGGCGCTCGACTGCCGACGGGTAGGTCACCGGGCGGGCATGCTCGTTGCGGGTGTTCGGGGTCTTGATGAACAGCACCGGTTTGACCGGCGGCTGCAGGTACGGCGCTTCATGGAAGGATGCCAGATGCTGCTGCAGCAGGCCCTGGTAGTTCAGGGCGACGCCGAACAAGCTGCCGTTGGCGACCTCGTGCAAGGCACGGCTCATGCTTTTCTCCTGCGGTGATTGAGGCGACCAGGGGCGCCTCGTGGTGTTTTTGTTAATGTGTTAACGTTATATTTAATATGTTAACGATCGTCAAGGCGTCTACCGCTGGCCGGTGGTGCTACGATGGTTTCCCCGGCGCGTTTCACCGCTGCGAGAACAACAATGAAAGAACGACAGCCGATTCCCAACATCAACATCGGTCAGGTGTACGACCAGCGCTATAGCGACAGCGAGGTGCACTACGACCGCCTGGGCAACCTGGCCGGATTCTTCGGCCGCAACATGCCGGTGCACCGCCACGACCGCTTCTTCCAGGTGCACTACGTGAAGACCGGCAGCGTGCGGGTGTACCTGGACGAGCAGCGCTACCACGAGTCCGGGCCGATGTTCTTCCTCACCCCGCCGACCATTCCCCATGCCTTCGTCACCGAGGCCGACGCCGACGGCCATGTGCTGACCGTGCGCCAGCAACTGGTCTGGCAACTGCTGCAGGCCGAGCCTGGGCTGGCGCTGGGGCCGCGGCTGCAACCGGCGTGCGTTGCCCTGGGTCACCTGCAGGGGGCGGCGGCCGGCGAGGTGCGGCGCCTGGAGCAACTGTTCGACCTGCTTGGCGACGAAATCGGCCATGGCCAGGCCGGGCAGGGCACCGCCGTGCAGGACCTGGCGCGCCTGGTGATGATCAGCCTGCTGCGCCTGGGCGCCAATTCGCTGGAGGCCACACCTGCGCGGCACGAGGACCTGCAGCTGTTTCATCGATTCAATGAGCTGATCGAGCGCCACTACCTCGACCACTGGACGCTGCCGGCCTACGCGGCGGCGCTGGGCGTCACCGAGGCGCGGCTGAACGATGTGTGCCGGCGCATGGCCGACCTGCCGTCCAAGCGCCTGGTGTTCGAACGGCTGATGCAGGAGGCGCGCCGATTGCTGCTGTACACCGGCGGTTCGGCCAACGAGATCTGCTATCGGCTGGGGTTCAAGGATCCGGCGTATTTCAGCCGCTTCTTCCAGCGCCATGCGCAGATGACGCCGGGGGAGTATCGCCAGCGCCAGGCGGGATTGCGTTGACATGGGGCGATCAGCTCCGGGCTACAGGCTTCAACTGATCGTGCAACGAAGGCGGCGCCTGGAAAATGGGCGTTTGCCGGGAGCGCTGGTACTTTTCACAGGGGCTGGACAGCACGGGTGAAAATGGTTTTCACTTTATTAATATCTTAATAAAACCAGCCGTTTATCCTGATGACCACTCCTAGACCTTCCCTGACGTTGACCCTGTTGCAGGCCCGCGAAGCGACCATGGCGTTCTTCCGCCCGGCCCTCAATGCCCATGACCTGACCGAGCAGCAGTGGCGGGTGATCCGCATCCTGCGCCAGCAGGGCGAGCTGGAAAGCCACCAGCTGGCGGACCTGGCCTGCATCCTCAAACCGAGCATGAGCGGCGTGCTCAAGCGCCTGGAGCGCGACGGCCTGGTGGGCCGGCGCAAGTCGCCGGAGGACCAGCGGCGGATCTTCATCAGCCTGACCGTGCGCGGGCAGCAGGCGTTCCTGGCCATGAGCGAGGAGATGGAGCGCAATTACCAGGAGATCCAGCGCCAGTTCGGCGAGGACAAGCTGGAGCAGTTGATGGGGTTGTTGAACGAGCTGAAGAAGGTCAGGCCCTGATGGCGCGAGCGCTGGCCTCCGCCATCGCGGGGCAAGCCCGCTCCCACGGATAAACGTGGGAGCGGGCTTGCCCCGCGATAGGGCCCTTGAACCGTGTACAGGGTCCTGCTAGAGCCCGGCAAGATGCAACGAATCATCGAGAATCTTCAGCAACGAAGCCGCCCGCCGCGCATACACCGCCGGGTTCGCATACAGCAGCTCCACATGCAGGCTGTCGATGATCCCCAGGTACGCATCGCCATACAGCTCAAGCTTGTTGCCATCGCTGCGAGCCCAGGCGTGGCGCTCGCGCAGCGCTTGGCAGAAGCCCAGGCGGATCTGCTCCAGGTAGGCCTCGAAGCCGCCGGTGACGATCGCACGGATCGGCGCCGGCGGCAGGAACGCCGTGCGCAGCACGAAGCGCAGGTTGGCCGAGGCGGCGTAGCGCTCGGCCAGGTGCAGCGGGTGCCAGTGCCCCGGCGCCTCGCGGCCCGCCGCCTCATGGCCGAACCCTGCCTCGACGTAGGCGGTCTCGTCCGCCAGCGCCCGTTCGAAGGCGCGCACGAACAACGCGTCCTTGTTGGCGAAGTGGGCATACAGCGACGCCTTGCGCATGCCCGCCAGGGCGGCGATCTCGTTCAGCGACGAGCCGTCGTAGCCATGTTCGGCAAAGTGCTCGACAGCATGGTCGCAGATGCGCGCGGCGGAAGGGGTCAGGGCTTTCAAGGCGGTCACTCCGGATTGGCGCTGGGGTAGGGCGAGGCGCTGATTGTCTTTGCCACGGCGGCGCGGGTCAAACCGACGATGACCAGGGCAGCGGCCGCCAGCAGCCAGGCCCAGGCCAGCGGCCCCAGCGTTGCCAGGTGCCCGGCCAACGGTGTGGCACTGGACGAGATCACCAGTTGGAGGGCACCGAGCAACGCTGCGGTGGAGCCGACGTCACGTTGTTGCGACGACATCGCCAGGGCCATCAAGGTGGCCTCGCAAATGCCTAAGCCGAACAGCGCCAGTACCACGCCCGCCAGCAGCAGCACCAGGTCCGCGCCGGTCAGCCCGGCAAGTACCGCCAGCAGCGCGCCGCCGCCCATGCACAGCGCGCCCCACCAGGCCACGCGAGCCACGCCGTGGCGCGTCACCCAGTAGCCGGACAGCGCCGCGCCGAGCAGGATGGCCACGCCACAGCCCCCGAACAGCAGGCCGAAGTGAGCGCTGGAGAGGCCGAAATGCTGCTGGTATACGTAGGCGGAACCGGCGATGTAGGCGAACAGGAAGAAGAACACCGCCGACAACGCCAGGGCAGGGCGCAGGAACGCGCCGTCGGCGGCGATGCGCGCATAGGTGCGCCATACGCTGGTCGGCGCCAGGCGTACCCGCTGCGCCACAGGCAAGGTCTCGTCGAGCGTCAGCATCGAGTTGAGCAGGGTCAGCAGGCCCAGACCGGCCAGCACCAGCATGATCGCCCGCCAGCCGTAGGCCGCGTCGATCACCCCGCCCAGCGCCGGGGCGAGGATCGGCGCCAGGCCTTCGATGGTCATCAGCAGGGCGAAGATCTGCGCCGCCCGCGCGCCGTCGGCGCTGTCGCGCACCATGCTCATGATCACCACCAGCGTCAGCGCGCTGGCCAGGCCCTGGACCAGGCGTGCCAGCAGCAATGTGTCCAGCGATGGCGCGGCGGCGGCGCCGAGGGAGGCCAGGCAGAACACCATCAGGCCCGCGAGCAATGGACGACGACGACCCAGGGCATCCACCACGGGGCCGAACAGCAACTGGCCGGCGCCCATCGCCAGCAGGAACACGGTCAGGGTCAGCTGCACCTGGGTATAGCCGGTGGCGAAGTCGCGGGCCATTTCCGGCAGGCTGGCCAGGTACATGTCGATGGCCGAAGGGCCGAGGGCGCCGATCAGGGCGAGGGAGGCGGCGAAGCGCAGGTTGGAAGCAGGCATGACTGGAAAATCCGTTGGCAAAAAAAACCTACCGACCGGTAGGTTGTGCAAATTATGCCAGAGTGCGTGAAGGGGTCAACCATGGCAGCGTCCGCTTGCGTCCCAGATACAGGGCATCGGCATGTTTAGCGCCACCGGTCCGATCACCCCGGAATAATCCGAATCCCTCCTTATCGCTGCACTCCCAACTCTGTACGGCATGCAGCCGTGCATCCCCCAGCCACATGAGGTTTTGCAACCATGGCCAATAAAGACAGCAACATGACCGGTCGCCAGGACAGCAACAAGACCGGCAGCCAGGGTGGATCGAAGAACCCGGGCAATTTCGCCAACGACCGCGAAAAAGCATCCGAAGCCGGTCGCAAGGGCGGCCAGAGCAGTGGCGACAACCGCCAGACCGAGTCCGGCCGCAAGGGTGGCCGCTCGTAAGTGAAGGGCACGCGGTGCCGGGTTCGCCTGGTACCGCGCATATCCCGACTTGGATCGGCCGAAAACATCGAGTAAACCTTTGACATGCTGTGCAGTCATTCCTTGTATGAGCCCCTACATGCGGGCCAAGGAGGTGGCTGATGAAACTCGTCTGCCTGTTGCGTGGCTGCCAATGGCGCAGCCTGCTGGTCCGGGAAATCGCCGGGCTTGACTGCCAGTGCTGCGAGCGCTGCGGCGCGTTGCGCTACAGCCAGCCCGGCCAACCGTTCGACGCGTAGGAGCCGACCATGCCCCGGGCAATCTGGAAAGGTGCGATCAGCTTCGGCCTCGTGCATATCCCCGTCGCCCTCAACACCGCCGTGCGTACCGAACGCGTCGACTTCGACTGGCTCGACAAACGCAGCATGGAGCCGGTGGGCTACAAGCGGGTGAACAAGGTGACCGGCAAGGAGATCGACAAGGCGCACATCGTCAAGGGTGTGGAGTACGAGAAGGGCCGCTATGTGGTGATCAGCGAGGAGGAGATTCGCAAGGCCCGGCCCGAGGCGACCCAGACCATCGAGATCTTTTCCTTCATCGATGCCGGGGAGATCCCGCTGCAACAGTTCGACACGCCTTACTACCTGAGCCCTGACCGCCGCGGCGGCAAGGTCTACGCCTTGCTGCGCGAGACCTTGCACAGCACCGGCAAGGTCGCCCTGGCCACCGTGGTGCTGCACACCCGCCAGCACCTGGCGCTACTGCGCCCCCTGGAGGACGCACTGGTGATGATCACCCTGCGCTGGCCCGAGGAGGTGCGCGGCCTGGAGTCGCTGGAACTGGACAAGAGTGTGACCGACAGCAAGCTGGACAAGCGCGAACTGGACATGGCCAGGAAGCTGGTGCAAGACATGAGCGGCCCATGGACACCCGACGAGTACCATGATGCCTTTCGCCAGACCATCCTCGACCTGGTGGAAGAGAAGGCCAGCAAGGGCAAGATCGAGACCGTGGACAAAGGCGAGGGTGCCCCAGCGGAGAAGGGCGCGGACATCATCGACCTTACCGAGCTGCTCAAGCGCAGCCTGGGTGGCAAGGCCAAGGCGAAGAAACCGGCGACCAAGCGACCGCGCAAAGCGTCATAGCGGTTGCGCAGCGGTTACGGCAGTTGCCCTTCCAGTCCATTCAGGTAGTCCCCGAAGCCCTGGCGGGCGCGGCTGTCCCGGCGACTGCTGGTGGCCACGCTGTGCGCCGCCGTCCAGACGATCTGCGCGCCACTGGCCTCGAGGGCCAGCACCAGTTGCACATCTTCGTGGGCCGGCAACGGCTGGAATCCGCCGACGCGCTCATAGGCCTTGGTGCAGACGCCCAGGTTGGCGCCGTGAATATGCCGGTGCCCGTCCCGGGCCTGGTAACGGCTACGGTACAACTGGCGCAGGGCGGCGCCGTGCCAGGGCTGCCAGCGCTCGATGTGCACCGTGCCGCAAACCGCGTCGGCATGCCATTGCAGTTGCGACACCAGCCAGTGCCCAGGCACGCGACTGTCGGCATCGGTAAAAGCCAGCCACTGGGCGCCGCGCTCGATCATCCACGCCGCGCCCAGGCGCCGGGCGAAGCCGACGTTGCCGGCCTGCAGTTCCAGGGTGTGCACGCCATGACGACGAGCGATGCGCGCGCTGGCGTCGACGCAGCGATCGAGCACCACCAGCACCTCGACCTCCAGGCCCGCCGCCTCGGCCCGCGCCACCGCCAGCTTGACGGCGGCCAGGCAGTGCCCGAGGCGGCGGGCCTCGTTGTGGGCCGGAATGATGACGGCGATCATGGGCAGGTCTCGTCCAGGTCCACCAGGCTGAGCTGGCACGACCAGTACTCGAGCAGGAAGTCCGCCTCCTCGTGGCGCAGCAGCGGGTACAGCGGCAGGTGTCGGGCCAGCAGGGCATGGACCTCGCGGCCATCCTGGGGGCAACCGGCGATGGGATGGCGCCAGTGGCAGGCCAGCAGGCCGCCGTCATGGTTCAGGCTGGCCACCGATTGCTCGATCACCTGCAACCAGTCGGTGGGGGCCAGGTAGTAGCCGATCTCGCTGAGCACGATCAGGTCGAACTGCCCGCCCGGCCAATCGCCCGGCAGGTGTCCCTGTTCGACGCGGGCATGGCTCACGCCTGCCAGCCGCTGGCGGGCCAGGGCCACGGCGGTGGCGTCGATGTCCTGGCACAGCAGGTCGACGCAGCGCCCGGCCAGCAGGACGCTCAATTCGCCGTTGGCGCAGGCCGGCTCGAACACGCGCGCGTAGCACTGGCGCGGCAGGCTGGCCAGGGCCAGGTCGCGCTTGCGTCGTTCGTACCAGCGGGTGCGAAAGGCCCACGGGTCATCGTTGCCGGCATACAGGTCGGCGAAGTACTGCGCGTCGAGGCTCATGGCGACTCCATTGACAGGAAGACCAGTTCGAAAGGTTGCAGCAGGCAGGCCTGCAGCTGTTCGGGCAGTACCGGCGGACGATCGCCATCGGGCTGCAACTGGCTGGCATGGGCGGCCAGGGCCTCGCGCTTGCGCGCCAGGCGCGTTTCGTCGAGCTGGAGGCGATATGCCTGGGGCCAAGGCAGGCGCGGATCGTCGGGAACGGCCCAGTGCCAGGCCCACACGGGTACTTCGGCCAACTGCGCGCGGCGCGACTGGGCCGCTCGGGCGCAGGCGCGGCCGGCGGCTTCATGATCGCAGTGCCCATCGCCACGCCAGGTGGTCAGCAGCAGGTCGTCGGGTTGGAGCAACTGTTCCAGGTGCGTGACCAGGAAAGCCTCGTCGCGTGGCAGGGCGCCGTCCTTGAGATTGAGTCGTCGCCAATCGACGCGGTTGAGGTCCAGCTCCAGCTTGTGCAGGGCATGGCGGCTCTCAAGGGGGCGCTGATGGCGCAGGCGGTGCTCGGTCCACTGGCTGGAATGCGGATGGCTGGCCTCGCCGTTGGTGGCGGAAATCAGCACCAGGTCCTGTTCCCGGCCGTGGAAGCTGGCCAACAGGCCGCCGGCCATGAGGATTTCGTCGTCCGGGTGCGGCGCCAGCAGCACTAGCCGTCTGCCGGGCGGGCACAGTCGGTCGGGTGTCAGCCAGGTGGCCCGGGCCAGGTGCGCGGATTGCTGCCAGGCGCTCCATGGCGTGCCGTCAGCGGTCTGAATCAGATTCTGGCTCATAGTTGCCATGCTCCTGCAGGCATGTCGGTCAGTTGCCGCCCCAGCTCGGCCAGGTCGCGTTCTGCGTGACTTTGCCGCAGGTATACCGGCAGGTCGGCGCTGAGCCGGGCAAAATGGCTGCTGCAACAGAACGGTGTGGCGCCCAGCGCCCGGCCGACATGCTGGATGACCAACTCGACCGCCTGCTCGACCTGGGCGCGGGTGCGGTGCACCTCGAAACTGGCATCGTCGTGAGGGTGCCGGTCGATCCAGGCGGCGCATTCGCGCAGGGCGGCACGGGCCCCGAACAAGGCGGCATCGACCGCGCCCAGGTGGGCATCGGCGTGCGGGTCGGGCCGGGGTTTGCGGCAGTGTTCGCGCAGGTAGTCCGCCAAGGCTTCGGCGGCGCCGTACCAGCAGGCGGCGATGCCCGCGCCGCCGTGCCAGAAGCCCGGACGGGACAGGTACTGGCCGGGCTTGCCGATGGCCAACCCCGGCGAGTCGTCGAACGCGATGGCGACACTGGTGGTGGTGGCCATGCCGACGGCCTGCCAGTGGTCGGCATGGATGCGCTGGCTGGGATGGCGCAGCTCGATGGCCACCAGTTGAGGCTGGTCGTCTTGCCAGGCGGTCAGCAGCGCACGGTCGATCTGCAACGCCCCCGAACACCAGGCCTTGCGGCCTTGCAGGCGAACCTGCTCGCCGTTCCGTTCGACGATGAGGGTGCGGGCATCCGGCGGTTCGGCAGCCCACACGCCCCAGGTCCCTTCACCGGCATGATGAGCGGCGCCGCACTCGGCAAGGATCGCCAAGGCGTCGGTATGGCCTTCGTAGAGTTTGGCCAGGCTGAGATCGCAAGCGGCGACCCACGCCAGTGCCCGCCAGCGCTCCAGGGTCTGCCCCTGGCCCGGCAAGGGGAGCAGGTCGAGGTGTTCGCGCTGCAGAGCCTGCAGCAGCTCCGGCAGCAAGGGTTCGAGTTCGAGGGGCTGCGAACGAGCAGCGAGCCGGTGTAGCAGCTGATCAAAGTGGGTCGATTCCATCAGGCAATCCCCAGTTGCTTGCGCATGCGCACGGTGATCGACTGACGGGTCCTGGCCATGTCGGCCCACGGATCGTCCACCTCGGCAAGCCGGGCCTGCAGGTTGCCGATGTTCCATTGGTTGGCGCCTTTAAGCTGAGTCAGTTCCTCGCGCCAGATCGGCACCGACACTGGCAATCCCTCGCGGGCGCGCAGCGAGTAGGCGGCCACGGTGGTGGCGCCCTTGCCGTTGCGCAGGTAGTCGATGAAGATCCGCCCGACCCGGTTCTTTGGCCCGGACACGGCGCTGAGGCGATCGGGGAACAGGCCGGCCATGTGCTCGACCAAGGCATGGCTGAAGTCCTTCACCTCGTCCCAACCGGCGCGCCGGGTCAACGGCACGACGAGGTGCATGCCCTTGCCGCCGCTGGTCTTGAGGAACACCTTCAGGCCCAGCTCATCGAGCAGGGTGAGAGTCAGTTGGGTGGCCTCAAGCATGGCCTTCCAAGGCAGTGCGGGATCAGGGTCGAGGTCGAGTACGAAGCGGTCGGGCTTGTCGAAGTCCTTGGTGGTGGCATTCCAGGTGTGCAGTTCGAGGGTGTTCATCTGCACCGCGCCCAGCAGGCTGTCGGCGCGGTTGAGCACCATGGCCGCCTGGCCGGCCTGGGCCTTGCTGTAGCTGAGCACGTGGGGGATGTGCAACTGGCCGGCGTTCTTCTGGAAGAACAGCTCGCCGCCCAGGCCATCCGGTGCCCGGACCAGGGCCACGGGCCGATCCTTGAGCTGCGGCAGCAGCCAGTCGGCGACCTGGGCGTAGTACTGTGCGACCTGGCGTTTGGTGGCCCCGGTGGTTGCGTCGACCACGCGGTCGGGGTGGGTCAGGCGCAGGGTGCCCAGGCCCTCGGGTTGTGCTACGTGCTTGGCGGGCATCGCTGGCTCCAGGTCGATGGCGGTGGCGGGCTTGTCGTCGCGCAGACCGTGGAACACTGAATGGCGCACGATGCCTTCGCGGGTCATCTGGGCGTAGGCGACTTCCGCCAGCAGTTGCGGTTTGAGCCAGTGCACGCCGCGGGCTTCGGCTCCGGTGGGAGGGCTGGCCAAGGGCGGCTTGGCGGTCTGCAGCGGTTTCAGTCGGGTGAGGATGCTGTCCAGGGTGGCGGCGCTGAAGCCGGTGCCGACCTTGCCGGCGTAGCGCAGCTGGCCGCTGTCATGGTCGTGCAGGGCCAGCAGCAGGGCGCCAAAGCCGTGGCGGCTGCCCTTGGGGTCGGTATAGCCGACGATCACGAATTCCTGGCGCTGCTTGCACTTGAGCTTGATCCAGTCGCTGCTGCGCCGGCCGATGTAGGGGCTGTTGGCACGCTTGCCGATCAGCCCCTCGAGCTCCAGCCGACAGGCGCTGTCGAGCAGCGAGTCAACCGGCTCGTTGAAATCGGTGGAATACCTGAGCAGCGGCGAAGCGTTGTCTTCCAGCAGCTTGACCAGGGTGGCGCGACGGGCCTGTAGCGGCAGTTCGCGCAGATCCTCGCCGCCCAGCCAGGGCAGGTCGAACAGGTAATAGGTGATGCGTTCGTCGTGCTCGGAGTCGAAGGCGTTCTGCAAGGCCTGGAAATCGGCCACGCCGTTGTCGTCGACCACCACCATCTCGCCGTCCAGCCACGCCGTGTCGACCCCCAGTGCCTTGAGCGCCTTGACCTGACGAGGCATCTTCGCACTCCAGTCGTGGCCATTGCGGGTAAACAGGCGTACGTCGTCACCGTCGATGCGCGCCAGGATCCGGTAGCCATCGAACTTGACTTCGTAACGCCAGTCGCCGCTGGGAGGTGAGTCAAGCAACGTCGCCAGTTGTGGCTGGAGCTGCGCCGGCAGGGCTTTGCGACCGGCCTTGCGCTTGCGCGTGGAAGCGGTTGCCTTGGTCGGGCGCCGCGGTGGCAGGGTGCGGTCGCTCAGCACACTGTCCGGCAGGGCCTCGACGATGCGGTAGTCGGATTCGCTGCGCGCCTGTCCGTCATGGGATTTGACCAGCATCCACTGCTCTTTCTTGCCGGCCAGGTGGGTGCGGAACAGGTTCCAGATTCCCGACAGCTTCTCGCCTTGCAGGCGAAAGCGCAGCTTGCCCTTGGCATAGGTTTCATGCGGATCGCCCTCGGGCTCCCAGACACCCCGGTCCCAGACGATCACATCACCGGCGCCGTAATGGCCTTCGGGAATGTGTCCTTCGAAGTTGGCGTAGTCCAGTGGGTGATCTTCCACGTGCACCGCCAGGCGCCGGACCTTGGGGTCGAGCGAGGGCCCCTTGGGGATCGCCCAGCTCTTGAGGGTGCCGTCGAGTTCCAGGCGAAAGTCGTAATGCAGGTGGCTGGCATCGTGCTTCTGGATGCAGTACTGCAGGGCGTGGGCCGAGCGTGGCCTGGCGCGCTTGCCAGCCGGCTCGGGCGTGGCGTTGAAATCGCGCTTGCGCTGGTACTCCTGCAGGGGCTTGGCCATGGCGGGCTCCGGGACGGTTCGCGGGGTCTCAGGATTGGGAGGCGGCGGTGCGGCGCGGAGTTCAAAAAAAGCGCGGGGCGGTGCCTTGTGAAGAAACTCTGAATCATTGCTTGGTGGGGGCAGTCGACCGTGTGAAGCCCACTGACGGAGAACGTTCATGCCTAGACCCGATGACCCAAGACCGCAGGTTGATATAGACGACACCGAGGACCGCATGGGCAGCGTCCACGAGCTGGATTTCAGCGAGCGCCGCGATGAGCGCCAGGGGCGTGTCGGCGACGAGCGTCCGGCGCGCGAGATCGCCGAGGACTACCCGCCCCGGCGCGTCGCCGAAAGCGGCATGACCGGTGGCGAGACCCTGGGCGACAGCCTGCACGAGGACAATGTCACCCTCGACGATTTGAGCCCGGATACGCTGTTCGATGAAACCGGTGCTCGAGACCCGCATGAACCTGGCGCAGGCAGCGGACCTGCCGACCAGACCCTGCGCCAGGTGGAGGCCCACGAGATCGGTGGTGGCATCGGCCTGGACGAGGCCGAACTGGCCCGCTCGGCGCCGTTGGATGGTGAGCCGTGGGTCGATGAGGTGGTGCCTGATGACGACAGGAGAGAGCCGTGATGAATGAGCAACGCTGTTCCTGCAACCACTGTTCCTGCACCGTGGATGCCAATGCCGTGGTCCAGGATGGCAAGGCCTATTGCTGCGAAGCCTGTGCGACGGGGCATCGCAATGGGGAGCCTTGTCGTATGGCTGACTGCAAATGTGGTGAGATGATCCAGCCGAAGGAGAGCAATGTCGATAATGCGCTGGATGAAACATTCCCGGCGAGTGATCCTATATCGCCATAAGGTTTTTCACTCTTGACGATCCTTTTGTTGGAATCTCCAGTGAAGTGCCAACTGTTACATCAATGTACGCACCGCAGCAGTAATCCTTTTGATCTTGATCTTGATCTTGATCTTGATCTTGATCTTGCTTCTAAGTGCGCGATATTTCAGGCGCCGCCAATTGCGACTTCAGGAGGCCGAGCGGAGTTCTTGCGGAGGGAGGTGACGGGCATGGATGCCCGTCAAGCGCTGCGCCCCAGGATGGGGCGTTCAGCGCGGTCCTCCCGGGAGCAAGAACGGAGCGAGGGAACCCCGGAGCGAAGCGTAGGGGCCGGATGAATGGAGCGAGGATTTTTTGCTTACTTTTTGATCCTTCAAAAAGTGAGCCGCCGTAAGGGCGGAAAGGTGACTATGCGTCACCATCGCAAATGAATGCGCATATAACTTTCAAAACACATGACTCTAAAAGTCAAAGTCAAAGTCGGCCGGTGCTGGTTTTAATGGCTCTAAGTGCATTCATTTGCGATGTCGACGCATAGTCACCTTTTCGCCCTTACGGCGAGTTCCTTTTTGAAGGATCAAAAAGGAACCAAAAAATCCTCGCTCCATTCATCCGGCCCTACGCTTCGCTCCGGGTCCCCTCACTCCGGCCTTGCTCCCGGGAGGACCGCGCTGCAGGGCCCATCCTGGGCCCCAGCGCTTGACGGGCATCCATGCCCGTCACCTCCCTCCGCAAGGCCTGCGTTCGGCCTCCTGAAGTCGCGAAGGTACGAGCGGCGCCTGGGCTGACGCAGCTGTCGCTAGTTGGGTATGGCGCTAGACTCTTGATCGGCAACGGCAACGGCAACGGCAACGGCAACGGCAACGGCAACGGCAACGGCAACGGCAACGGCAACGGCAACGGCAACGGCAACGCCACAGCGCCGAGCTTGCCTCGAGGGGACGCCGGCGCGTCTCAAGCCACCTTGCGTAGGGCCTCGATCAATTCTCCCTTGCGCATGGTCGAGCGCCCGGCAATGTGCCGCTTGCGCGCACGGTCCATCAGTTCAGCCTTGGTCATGTCCTCCAGCCGCTGTCGCGGGGCGAGGCACGCCGTGCTTCGTCGCCACCGCGCGCCGGGCCGATGAAGCCCGCGCCTCGGCCTTGGCCGCCGGGCTTTTCTTCTGCCCGGAACCGCCTTTGCGCTCGCCACCCCCGGACTGCTTGTTAACGGTGGCCCAGGCGCGGGCTTCAGCTTCGTCCTTGGACACGCCCTTGTCCTCGTAGCTCTGCTCGATATGCTCGGCCTTACGCTTCTGCTTGTCGGTGTACTTGTCTTTGTCTCCACGTGGCATGGTCGTTCTCCGCGTCAGTGAGTCTGCCAGACCCCGTTGTTGCGCTCGCAATCGCTGCGCGCCTGGCCCAGGCTCGGGGTGTCGTAGTAGTAGGTGATGATCCGCGCATCCTTGGGCACGGCGGGGCGAGTGGAGGGCTCGCCACGCCCTGCGGCATCGGGGTTGGCCAGGGTCTCCTGGGTCAGTGGCGCGATGCAGCTGCCGACGCTGCCGTCGGCGCAACGCTCGACCCTGCGTTTCTGGCTGTTGAGCATTTCCTTGCTTTGGTTGCTGCACGACCAGGCGATCGCTTCGGCCGGCATGTTGCCGTAGCTGTAGCAGGTGTGCTGCTGCACTGGTTTGACCGCCTCGCTGGAGGAGCGGGTGACCACATCGCAGCCTTCGGCCAGCACCTGCCCGCTGGCCAAGGTGCCCAGCAGTGCCATACACAGAATGAACCGCATGATGTACCTCCCGGGCCCGACGGCCCATCAGCGCTTGTCGAGGGCCTGACCGGCCTGTTGGCGCAAGGCCTTGGCACGCTTCTCGAGGATCAGGTAGGTGACCACCGCCAACAGCAGCGGAATCAGGTAGTACAACGTTCGATAACCCAGCAGCGCGGCGACCAGCGTGCCCTGGCCGAGCTGGCCATGGAGCAGGGCGAGGAACACGGCCTCCAGCACGCCGAGCCCTGCGGGAATATGCGCGACAACGCCCGCCACGCAGCTGATCAGCAGCACGCCCAATACCGACGGATAGAACAGTTCCGGCGGCAGCAGCAGGTGGATCAGCGCCGCCATCAAAGCCCAGTTGCTGGCCCCCAGGGCCACCTGGCACAACGCCAGGCGCAGGCTCGGCAGGGTGACTTCGTGCCCGCGCAGGTCCCACGTTCGCCGCTTGGCGAAGGCACAGGCGAACAGGTAAGCCAACGCGACCGCCACCATCAGCACGCCGATCAGACGCAGGCCGCCGGCGCCCACCTCCCAGCTATCCGGCAGCTTGACCAAGCCCAAGGTGAACACTGTGCCGGCCAGCAGCAGGTAGCCCATCCAGTTGGTCAACAGGCCCAGGGTGAGGATGCGAGTGATGGTCGGAGTATCGAGACCCAACCTGCCGTACAGGCGATAACGCAGGGCCACGCCACCGACCCAGGTGGTGAAGTTGAGGTTGAACGCATAACACACGAACGCCACCGGCAGCACCTGGCGAGCTGGCAGGCGGTGGCCGGTGTAGGCGCGGGCGAGCAGGTCGTAGCTGGCGAACACCAGGTAGCTGCACAGGGCCAGCAGCAACCCCAGGGCCAGGGTCGAGGGTCGGTAGGCCAGCAGCGACTGGCGCACTTCGTTCCAGTCCAGGTTACGCGCCAGGGTGAACAGCAGCACCGGGATCAGGACCAGGAACAGCACGGTCAGCAGGCGTTTGCCCCAGGTCTTCCAGCGTGGCGTGGCCATCAGGTCTTGCCCCCGTGGTAGCCGGCCGGGGCCTCGCTGTCGGCTTGCAACGACTGCAGGCGTTGCCGGTGCGCCGGGAACCAGCCGGCGATACGCGGGAAATAGCGGGTGATGTGGAAGCCCAGGAAGATCAACGGCGCGCGCCACCAGTAGCCACGCACCATGCGCTCCAGCGTCACGGTCTTGCAGTGCTCGCGGGTCAGTTCGCTCAAGTGCTGGAACAGATGTTCGTTGAACGCACGGTCGCGGATCAGCAGGTTGGCCTCGAGGTTGAATGACAGGCTCAGCGGGTCGAGATTGCTCGAACCCACCGTGGACCAGTCGTCGTCCACCAACGCCACCTTGCCGTGCAGCGGGCGCTGGCAGTACTCGTGGATGCGCACGTCGTCGCGCAGCAGGTAGTTGTAGAGCAGTCGCGAGAGCGCGCGCACCCAGCGCATGTCCGGCTGCCCCTGGAGGATCAGGGTCACTTCGACCCCGCGCCGGGCGGCGTTGCGCAGTTCACGCAGCAGGCGATAGCCGGGGAAGAAGTAGGCGTTGGCCACGACGATACGTTGCCTGGCCTCACGGAAGACCTGCAGGTAACAGGCCTCGATATCGTTGCGATGGCGGCGGTTGTCGCGTTCCACCAGCACGGCGCTGGCCGTGCCTGCGGTGGTGCAGGTCGGCTGGACCTGGCTGGCGGCGTCCAGCACCGCTGCGAGCATACGGCACGAGGAAGCGTGCACCTGGGCCACCACCGGGCCGACGACCTCCACGGCGTAGTCCTGCTTGGCCTGCGGACCGAAATCGCCGAGGTGGTCGGCGCTGTAGTTGATGCCGCCGATGAACGCGCGCTGCCCGTCGATCACCAGGATCTTGCGGTGCAGGCGGCGGAACAGGTTGGTGCGCATGCCGGCCAGCCGGGGTTGCGGATCGAACGAATGGAAGCGCACCCCGGCCTCGGTCATCGAGGCGATGAAATCGTGGGGCAGGTCCGCGGTGCCGTAGCCGTCCACCGCCACCTCGACCCGTACCCCGCGCCGCGCGGCGTCGATCAGAGCCTGGCGCAAGGGTTGGCCGACCTTGTCGTCGTAGATGATGAAGGTCTCCAGAAGGATCTCCTCCCGTGCCTGGGCCATGGCTTCGAACACGCGCGGGTAGTACTGCTCGCCGTTGATCAACAGTTCGACACGGTTGCCGTCGCTCCAGGACTGCTTCATAGCGTCACCTGAGCCACCAGCGGGGCATGGTCGGAGAGGTGTGACCACGGGTATCGGGACAACACCCGCGCCTCGCAGGCTTGTGCATTGCGCAGGTAGATGCGGTCCAGGCGCAGCAGCGGCAGGCGCGCGGGAAAGCTGCGCGCTGGTTTGCCAAAGGCTTCGCGCAGATGCCCCGACAGTCGTGCATCGGCTTTCAGGCGCCAGTCGTTGAAGTCGCCGGCGACGATGACCGGCTCGTCCGGCGGCAGGCTGTCGAGCAACGCCAGCAGCAGGCCGACCTGGCGCTGACGATGGTCTTCGCGCAGCCCCAGGTGTACGCAGATCGCGTGCACCTGCTCATGGCCGGGCACTTCGAGGAGGCAGTGCAATAGACCGCGCTCCTCGTTGCCGTGGATCGTGACGTCGAGGTTGTCGTGGGCGCGGATTGGAAACTTGGACAGCAGGGCGTTGCCATGGTCGCCATGGGGATAGACCGCGTTGCGCCCGTAGGCGAACTGCGGCCACATGCTGTCGGCGAGGAATTCGTACTGAGGTGCCGTCGGCCAGGTCGGATGGCGTTCGGCATGCCGCTGGTGGCTGCCGTGCACTTCCTGCAGGAACACCAGGTCGGCTCCGGTGGCACGGACCGCCTCGCGCAACTCCGGCAGGATGAAG
The DNA here is from genome assembly GCF_057284075.1 of Pseudomonas sp. TE31087. Taxonomy (NCBI): domain Bacteria; kingdom Pseudomonadati; phylum Pseudomonadota; class Gammaproteobacteria; order Pseudomonadales; family Pseudomonadaceae; genus Pseudomonas; species Pseudomonas sp. TE31087. The sequence continues at coordinate 1,416,942 of NZ_JBXVNN010000001.1, read as the reverse complement.
CGGCGGTTGAACAGGGTGAAGCCCTTGTGCACGTTGAGGGTCAGCACCGTCAGGCGGTGTACGGCGGTTACTTTGTCGATGATGCAGCGGGGGGCAGGCAGGGTTCCGTTCATAGCGCCTCCTGCGGCTCGACGCCAGGTTCGGTCACCAGCTCGCCGTCAAGGCCGAGCTCGGCCAGCAGGCTGGTCGCCCCCAAGGCGAACGGCAGATCGTCGACCTGGCATTGGCCCTTGGGGTAGAAGTCCCTGTGCCCGGTGTCATAACGCCAACCGGAACTGCCAATGCGGATCTCACTCACCAGAGCCCCCTGCGTTTGTGTACTCATCTAATAGCGACCGGTGGCGGCGCAGTAGGGTTCAGCAGGATTGACGAGTGGCGCTGGCTGGAAATCCTTCTCCGCACTTGGCGGTCCATATCCGCCGAAAAGCAAAATGTTTAGCTCTTCCTGTGACTGGTAAGTCAGCGTCAAAGCATTCAACTTTTTGAAAAGGTTCCAGAAATTCGATCAGCGGTCAGCCTCGTTTGCGACAATGTGTATTACTTAGATCTCACCCTGGGAGAAAGTGATGAGAGAAAGAGGCCAGACTTATTGGGATTGGATGGATGCCCAGCTGCACTGCCGTACGCACACTGAAATACTTGATTCCGGCTGGACTATCGATGTCCAGGTACGCCTATCACGCGTGGGTACCACGCAATTGTTCATGGGTATCTATGGTCACGAGGGCGCATTGATCCACGAAGAGGCATATGGAACGCGTCCAGGGCAGTCCATGACGACCGCCATGCTGTGGGGTGTTGCCAGAGCGCGTGAACTGGCGTCTTCTCAATCCTGTTCGGGTGCCGCTTCCCACTGAAGAGGGAGCGACCGGTCTATTAGCATTTTCCTAGCAAATTTGTCCTGCCCGCTTGAGCAGGTCCAGGTTGGTAGGCTTCACCGTCACATGAACCAACTCGACGGGTGTGAACCAGCGGCATTCGACTATTTCCCCGGATGCGCGCGGTACCTCTGAACGCTCGACAGGCATCCGGTAAAGGTAATGTTGTTCCATCGCATAGGCGTGATGGCCAAGGTGCCGAGCGTTTCGTAGCGTCAGGCTTGTCTCCTCCCGCAGTTCCCGACGGGCCGCCTCGAGGGGTTGTTCGCCCGGTTCGAGCTTGCCGCCGGGCAAAGACCACTCTGGCGCTTCTTTGCGCACGAACAGGATCTTGCCCTCCTGCACGCAAATGACGGTTGAATGCAACTCTCGGGGTTCACTCATGAGGCCTCCTGGGGCAAGTGGCGAATCGACAGCACTCAACCCGCCAGTGCCTTGATCAACTGCTCGTTGAAGGCCGGGATATCGTCTGGCTGGCGACTGGTGATCAGGTTGCCATCCACCACCACTTCTTCATCTACCCAGTTGCCACCGGCGTTGCGAATATCATCCTGCAACGTCTTGTAGCTGGTCAGCCGCCTGCCTTTGGCCAGATCACTCGACACCAGCAGCCAGGCACCGTGACAAATCACCGCCAGCGGTCTGCTTGCCGAGTTGTGGCTTTTCACCAGTTTCTGAGCCGCGGGTATCAGGCGAATGGTATCGGCGTTCTGTACGCCACCCGGGAGCACAATGGCATCGTACAGATCAAGGTGGGCGCTCTCGAAGGTGGCGTCCACTGCAAACTCGTCGGCAGGCTTGTCGTGATGCCAGCCGCGAACGGTGCCTTCCTTGTCACTCAGAATGTCGATTATCGCCCCATTGGTTTCGAGAGCTTCACGAGGGCCTGTCAGCTCCACCTGTTCAAAGCCATCAGTAACCAGGAAGGCCACACGCTTGCCATTCAATTGAGCTGTCATTGTTCGATCTCCGTTTTCGATGAGCCTGTGGAAGCGAAGGACTTTGTCATCCGTCGGATTGCTCCTCGGGTGGCACTTGGCCTTCCGGCCAGTCGGGTGCCTCATGTTGCGGATCGGGCGGTGGTACCTTTTCGCCGGGATCGTGCGGTACTTCATCGACGTAAGGGTCTGGATGATTGGGGTCGATCATGGGCTGTTACCTCGTCAGAGAATTTTCGGCCTTGCATACCGCCAGTACCGGGATTGTCAATACGATCCCCAGGGCGAACGCTGTCGCCCTGGGTGGACCCCAGTGAAATCAGCGTTCCTTGTCCATGCCCTGGTCTTGGTCGCGTTGTTGACCACCAACTTTTCCAGGGTCGGTAAGGTTCTCCCTGTCATCAGGCTGTTCCACCGATTGCCCGCCTTGTCGCCCGGTATCCTGGGACTGTGCCCAATCCTTGTCGGTCTTGTCCTCAGGCCGTTGACCGCCTTGCTGGCCGCCTTTGTGCCGGTCGGTCATGTCGCCTGCCGAGCCGTGGCCCCCTTGCTGGCCGGCGTTGCCCATGTTGTTGTCGGCGTTACGGTCGCCGCCCTTGTCTTGATTGTTAGCCATGATGGCTTACCTCTGGTCGAACACAGGAAGGTCTGTGTTCAGTTGTGACTGGGTGGTCAGTCATCGCACTGCAAATATTCTCGGTTTTTCGGACCAGTTGCCTGAAGGACCGCGAGGCAAATATTTGGCGGGTGAACAACCGCAGTACAGGTCATGGTGTGGGAGAAAACTGGAACTTTGCGCGCCTTGCGAGCCTCCACCGCATGGCGGCGCGTAAACCGAGGTGGGCCATGAACAGCGACAACGATTTCGACGACGATCAACCGCAGCCCCCGGTGCAACCGGATGAGGGGGAACCGCAAGTGCAGCCGGACGACCCGGACATCGAAGGCCTGCCTGACGAAACCGGGCAACCGGCCTGAAGGAGATCCAGCCATGAAATTCGACCGGTTTGCCCAATGGCTGGCCAACCACAGTGGACGCCCGGTGACCTTCGCCATCGCATTGATGCTGATCATCGCCTGGGGCGTCAGCGGGCCGTTGTTCCACTTCAACGACACCTGGCAACTGGTGATCAACACTTCGACCACGATCATCACTTTCCTGATGGTGTTTCTGATCCAGAACACCCAGAACCGCGACAACGATGAGTTGCACATCAAGATCGACGAGCTGCTGCGCACCACCAAGCGGGCGCACAAGGCACTGCTCGACCTCGAGGACATGGGGCCGGCCGAACTGCATGCGCTGCGCAAGCATTACCAGCAGATGGGCGAGCACGACCCGGCGACGCCGGGCAGTGACGCTGTGGAAAAGAACACGCCTGACTGACCCTGGAGGACGACATGGCCAGACACATCATCCACTACACCGGCCCGATCAACTCCGCGACCTGCGGCAACCTGATCAATACCTGCTCCAAGGCCCTGCAGCAGGGCGCCGAGGTGTTGCAGCTGAACATCGCCACCATGGGCGGCGAATGCAGCTACGGCTTCACCCTGTACAATTTCCTGCGCGCCTTGCCGGTACCGGTGCATACCCACAACCTGGGCACGGTCGAATCGATGGGCAACATCCTGTTCCTGGCCGGCGTTCACCGTACGGCCTGTGCCTGCAGCAAGTTCCTGTTCCATCCCTTCCACTGGACCTTGCACGGCTCGGTGGACCATGCGCGCATGGCCGAGTACGCCATGAGCCTGGACTACGACCTGCGCCTGTATGCGCAAATCGTCGCCGAGCGCACCGAAGGCGCCAGCGACGTGCTCGACGTGCCGCGCTACCTGATGGCCTATCCGCGGATCCTGGAGCCGCAGGAGGCGCTGGCCAGCGGAATGATCCATGCCATCGACGAAATGCCCATCGCTGCGGATGCGGTGCAATGGAGCGTGCATGCGTGAGTGGGGCACACCTCAGGCGCTGATTGCCGTTAGTGAGAACGCGACGAGAACGAATGAGCTGTCACGAATCGCGACAACTCATAACTGTTGCACGGTGGCACTGTCTGCCACGTCCAACCAATACGTAGAAGGAGACACGTCATGGCTCGTGACCCAGACCAGACTGGCCGGCGCGGCGGCACCAAGCAAACCAATCCCGGCAACTTCGCCAATGATCGTGAGCGGGCATCCCGTGCGGGTCAGAAGGGCGGTCGCAACTCAGGTGGTAACTTCGCCAATGACCGGGCCCGCGCCTCCGAGGCGGGCCGCAAGGGCGGCCGCAACAGTCATGGGGGCGCTGATTCGTGAGTGGTTGGCCCTCCCTTCACCGTGTCTGACAATTTTTTTGAATTTTCATGGAACACCACGATCAGTCAAAGAGTCATCCATGGAGAAGAGGAGGGCCAGCGGCAATGCCAAGTCCCCAGCTATTTACCATTGAATATCGGCTGCACGGAGAGCCGCGGCGGTTCATCATCCGCCAGGAGCACATGGACAACGCCGAAGCCTGGCACTGGGCAAGTTGCGACGCGGGGTTGGGGATCATTCCGAAGTTCGGACGGGAAAAGATCAAGAAGGTCAGCCGGCCGATGGCCGAGCGGCATGGCATTACTGATGTGCACTGGCGGGTGTGAGGCGTCGAGGCGAACTGCGGGAAATCGGCCAGGTACCTGAATCAACGTGGGAGCGGGCTAGTCCCGCGAACACCGGCAAAGCCGGTGCCAGGCATTGCATCGCGGGGCAAGCCCGCTCCCACGCAGTCACACACAATCGTCTGATGGTTTCTCAGTTCCCCGAATACTTCACCGCCGCTGCCGTGCGGGTTGGTACATTGAGGGTCTTGAGCAGCGAAGACACATGAATACGCACCGTGAACGGCGAGATATCCAGCGCCCGTGCGATCTCCTTGTTGGTCTTGCCCTGGGCGATCAGGCGCAGCACGTCCTGCTGGCGGTGAGTGAGCTGTTCCAGCTCGCTGGAGGCCCCCGGTTGCGGCAGCAGGCCGCTGGGCAGGTAGTTGACCACCACCTCGCCGGCGCGGATGGCGAGGATGGCCGCGCCGATTTCCGCAGGGCTGACACTCTTGCCGATGAAACCGTCGACGCCAGCGGCCATTACTTCGCAGATCACCTCCGGGTCATCGACCATCGACACCACGATCAGGGTGGTGCGCGGCAGTTGCCGGCGCAGCTCGGCGAGGCGGCCGATGCAGGTAAGGCCGGGAAAGCGCAGGTCGAGGATCAGGGTGTCGGGCGTGGCGCCCAAGGTAGCCAGGCGCAGCACATCGGCCAGGCTGCCGGCTTCCTCCAGCCGGGCGTCGGGCAGGATGCGTCGCACGGTGTTGACCATGGCTTCCCTGAACAGCGGATGGTCGTCCGCCACGATGATGCGGCAACTCACGTCGAGGAACTCCCTGTCGTCCGACACATGCTAATTTAGCAGTCACCTGTGGCATTTTCCCATGATGGATGCCGCAAATGCCGACTGGCGCACAAGGACGTTACCCCATGAGGTTCGAGAAAAACAACGAACTGGACCAAGCCAACCTGCGCATCATCGTCGCCTCCTGCGCGATCAGCTACGTGGCGCTGCTGGGCTTCCTGCCGGGACGCTCGCCGGCCACCTACCTGCCGGTACTGCTCTACTACGCGGGTTTTGTAGTGGTGTCGATCGGCATGCGCCAGGCCATCAAGCGCTGGCCGGGGCATTACCCGGCGCGGCGGATCTTCGGCATGCTCGGCGACTACACCGGTACCTGCTTCGGCCTGGTGGTCGGCGGCGAGACCGCATTGCCGCTGTATGCGGTGATGGTATGGATCAACCTGGGCAACGGCATGCGCTTCGGTTCGCGCTACCTGGCCATCGCCACGGTGCTGGCCCTGGCCGCGTTGCTGGTGGTGTGGCGGCTGACGCCCTACTGGCAGGAACAGCCGTTCCTGCTGCCGATGCTGCTGACCACCAGCACCTTGATTCCGTTCTACGCCCACCTGCTGCTGGAGCGCACGCGCAAGGCCACGGCCCTGGCCGAGGCCGCGACCCGCGAGAAATCGCGCTTCCTGGCCCAGGCCAGCCACGACCTGCGCCAGCCGATCCACTCCATCGGCCTGTTCACCGCCTGCCTGCGCGAGGCGCGCCTGGGCGAGGAGGAGCGGCGCCTGGTGGACAGCATCGACCGCTCGCTGCTCAACGTCTCGCAGCTGTTTCGCTCGATCCTCGACCTGTACACCCTGGACAACGGCCGGGTGCAGCCGAAATGGGAGACCATTGCCGTGGACGGCTTCCTGCGCGAGCTGCTGCGCCAGAACAGCGAAGCGGCGCGCTGGGCCGGGGTCGAGATGCGCCTGGTGCCCAGCCGTCACTGGATCCGCGCCGACCCGGGCATGCTGGCGACCATGGTGCAGAACGTGCTGTCCAACAGCTTCAAGTACGCCGCCGGCCGCCCGCTGCTGATCGGTGTGCGGCCTCGCGGGCAGGGCCTGGCCATCGTCGTCTGCGACCAGGGTCGGGGGATTGCCGAGGAGCACCAGAGCCGGGTGTTCGAGGAGTTCTACCGGGTGCGCGAAGTGCGCGACAAGGATGTCGAGGGGGTCGGCCTGGGCTTGGCCATCGTCAAGCGGCTGGGGCGCTTGATGGGCCTGGAGGTCAGCCTGCGCTCGCGCCTGGGGCATGGTACCTGCGTGACCCTGCAGGGGTTGGCCAAGGCCCCCGCGCAGGTGCCGCGGGCCACGCTCGACCAGGCCGTGCGGGCGGGCCTGCTCACCGGGCTGCGGGTGTGCCTGGTGGAGGACGACCACAACGTGCTGCAGGCCACCAGTGCCTTGTTGCAACGCTGGGGGTGCGAGGTCCAGGCAGAGAGTTCGCCCCATGGCCTGGTCAGCGACTGTGATGTGATCGTCGCCGACTACGACCTGGGGCCGCAGGCTACCGGTATCGACTGCATCGACCAGTTGCGCGCGCAGCGCGGCGCCGATGTGCCGGCGCTGATCATGACCGGTCACGATATCGACAGGTTGCAGGGCGCCTTGCAGGCGCGGGGCATCGCGGTGTTGGCCAAGCCGGTGCGACCTGCCGAGTTGCGCGCGGCGTTGCGTGCCCTGCGCGAGACGGCAGCGGCGCCGACGGTTCAGGCCGGCGCTTGAGGGTGTCACTGGAAGACGGGGGCCTGGCCTTCCTTCCAGCAGGTTGGTGACGGGGTGTAGATGCCCATGCCGGCCACGGCGACCAGGCCGCCGCTGGGCACCTGGCAGTCAAACTGGCCCTTGGACGTGCTGGCTGTGAAGTAGGTGGTGTTGGAGTCGCTGCGCAGGTTGCTGACCTTGCTTACCGGCACGCCGAGGGTGACCTCGGTACGCTGCTTGAGGGTGTCGGCGCTGGGGCTGGCGGTCTGGCAACCGGCCAGGGTGGCGAGGCCGGCAAGCAGGACCAGGGACTTGAAGGGGAAGGACATGGGGATCATCGCGTTGCTTCCTTGGCATTGTTCTCGGTACGGCGCACCCACCGCCAGGAAGGGGGGCTGGCGGTGGGGCGATGGGCCGACTATAGCGCCTAGGTGGCGTTGCGCGATGTAGGGCGGATGTGCGAGGTGGCATATGGCCTTTAGTATCGGGCCTTTCAAGGCCTTTGGGCGCGAGGGCTATTGACCGAGTGAGGGCCACCAAGTGTTCGCCGCTACCCTTGCAGCGCCTATCAGATCGAGCGCCGCCCGCGCGGCGCATCGCGACGCAAGGCCGCTCCTACATCTATGGTTACCCCCATTTCTGCAATACTGTACTGAGTTGTGCGTGAGTTTGGTTTGCGTCAATCTATACGGCGTCGTGTGGGAGGTTGGTCCCGCGCCTCGATGAAAATCGCGCCCGACGAGCCTAGATATTTGTTCGGCTTCTGAAGCCGAGTAGGAGCTCAGGTTGATCGCCAGGCCGGTATACCGTTCACGTCATCTGTGTGCAGCATCGCAAAACCAGGTGGGTTGTTACTCGTGTGTCTGCAGGGTCAAGCGTTCATGGCGCTTGACCCTGCATCAAATTCGCTGTGGTGTGCCGTGATGGCCCAGGCGATTCGGGCCAGTTTGTTGGCGATAGCGCACACCACCAGGTTGGGGTGGTGAACACGTAGCAAGCCACGTACCCAGTCCGCCAGCTTGCCGGTTTTGCGCTCCAGCCCAATCAGATAGACCCTCGCGCACTGGATCAGCAGTCGTCGCTGATTGCCGTCGCCCCGCTTGCTGATTCGCCCCAGGCAAGGTTTGCCGCCTGTCGTGTGCTGCCTGGGAACCAGGCCTATGGAGGCTGAATAATTTCGCCCACAGCGGAACTGCTTACCATCACCCAATTCCGCAGCCAGGGCGGTAGCGGTGATCGGGCCAATACAAGGTATCGACATCAAACGGGAAGCAAGATCATCGCTAACGGCCTGGCTATGCACTTCCTTGTCCAGAGCCTTGATCCGATCATCGAGATAGCGGAAGTGGGCATGTAGGTCCAGCAACAGCTTCTTGATCAACGGTGAGAAGGTACTGTCGTCCAGCAGAATGGGGAGCTCCCGGACCGCCTTGAAGGTGGGTGCCAAACTGACCCCCACCTCGAGCAAATAAGCGTGGATGCGGTTCATGGTGGCAGTACGGTCTCTGATGAAGCTGTCGCGCAGTGAATTGAGCATCGCCAGCGCCTGCTGGGCCTCGGTTTTGGGAGGCACGAAGCGCATCTGATCGCGGGTTGCCGCCTCACCGATAGCGGCAGCATCGGCAAAGTCATTCTTGTTGCTTTTCACGTAGGGGCGAACGAACTGTGCGGGAATAAGTTTGGGCGTATGACCCTGTCTCGTCACCTCTCGCGCCATGAAATGAGAGCCACCACAGGCCTCCATCGCCACCGTGCAGGGCGCAAGATTGGCAAGGTGGCGGATGAGTGACTCACGGTTGAACCTGCGGTGATAGAGCTCATGACCCCGATCATCCTGAGCGTGTACATGGAAGCTCAACTTTCCCAGGTCGATGGCGATGATGGCGACAGTGTTCATGGCGTTGCACTCCGATAGGCACCCTGTGAAAGCTTAGAGGGCTGACACAGGGTGGGGCGGGGGTAGCCATTTCATTATTTGTTTCGGGCCAGTCAATCCTGTGCCATTACCGGGTCCGCCTTGTTGGTACGACGCGGTTTCAGCGTGGGCACCACTGGCGCCTCACCTGCCTCAAGACATGCACCAAGGCGGGCAACCATGGCCTGACAGGTTTGGCACGTTGCAACAAATGTAGGAGCGGCCTTGCGTCGCGATGCGCCGCGCGGGCGGCGCTCGATCTCAAGAGCGCTGCAAGGCTGTCGCCAGGCACCTCAACCCAACCACGCTCAGCGTTTAAGCACCAACGTCAAGATGTCATAACTGGCCACCAGCTCACCCAGCTGGTTGGTCACCTCCACATCCCACGCCACCACCCCTTGCGCCTGCCCCTGCGGGCTGGTCTTGCCCTGGTCGATCTTGCGCTTGCAGGTCAAGCGCGCCTGGATGGTGTCGCCGATCCCCACCGGGGTAATGAAGCGCAGGGTGTCCAGGCCATAGTTGGCCAGCACTGGCCCTTCGCCCGGAGAAACAAACAACCCGGCCGCCGCCGACAGCACGAAGTAACCGTGGGCGATGCGCTTGCCGAACTGCGACTGCTTCGCCGCGATCTCGTCGAAGTGCATGTAGAAGTGATCGCCCGACAGGCAGCCGAAGTTGACCAGGTCGGCCTCGGTCACGGTGCGGCGGTGGGTCAGCAGCGACTCGCCGATGCGCAGGTCGTCAAAATGGCGGCGGAACGGGTGCACCTCGGTCTCGATCACCTCGGCGCCGCGCACGTATTCGCCGGTCACCGCCATCAGCATGCTCGGCGAGCCCTGCACGGCGGCGCGCTGCAGGTAGTGCTTGACCGCGCGCAGGCCGCCCAGCTCTTCACCGCCGCCCGCACGGCCGGGGCCGCCGTGCTTGAGCTGCGGCAATGGCGAGCCATGGCCGGTGGATTCCTTGGCCGCCTCGCTGTCGAGCACCAGCAGCCGCCCGTGCCAGGCCGCCGCCACCGGAATGGCCTTGGCCGCCACGGCGCGGTCGGCGGTGACCAGCGACGCCACCAGGCTGCCCTTGCCGCGGGCGGCCAGGGCCAGGGCCTCGTCGAGGTCGTCGTAGGCCATCAGCGTGCTCACCGGGCCGAACGCCTCGATATCATGGGCGCCGCCCTCGGCATGCGGGTCGCGGGCCAGCAGCAGGGTCGGGGCGAAGAACGCGCCTTCGGCCACGCCTTCACCCACCGGGGTGAAACCGTCACTGGCCCCCAGCAACTGCTCGCAACTGTCCAGTAACTGGCGCACGCGCTCGCCGACATCGCGCTGCTGGTCGTGGGAGGCCAGCGCGCCCATGCGCACGCCTTCGACCGCAGGATCGCCCACCATCACCTTGCGCAGCCGCTCGCGCAGGCGGGTGGCCACCGCGTCGAGGTGTTTGGCCGGGACGATGGCGCGGCGGATCGCCGTGCATTTCTGCCCGGCCTTGGTGGTCATTTCCCGCGCTACTTCCTTGATGTACAGCTCGAACTCCTCGCTGTCGGGGCTCACGTCCGGGCCAAGGATGGCGCAGTTCAGCGAGTCGGCCTCGGCGGTGAAGGGCACCGAATGGCGGATCAGGTTCGGGGTGACGCGCAGCTTGGCCGCCGTGTCGGCGGAGCCGGTGAAGGTCACCACGTCCTGGCCTTGGAGGCGGTCGAGCAGATCGCCCGTGCTGCCGATCACCAGTTGCAGGCTGCCGGCCGGCAACAGGCCCGATTCGTTCATCAGGCGCACCACGGCTTCGGTGAGGTAGCTGGTTGAGGTGGCGGGTTTGACGATGCACGGCATGCCGGCGAGGAAGGTCGGGGCGAACTTCTCCAGCATGCCCCAGATCGGGAAGTTGAAGGCGTTGATATGCACGGCCACCCCCGTGCGCGGCACCAGGATATGGCTGCCGGCGAAATGGCCTTGCTTGCCCAGCGCGATTGCCGGGCCTTCATGCACCAGGTTGCCCGACGGCAGTTCGCGCCGGCCCATGCTGCAATAGGCGAACAGCGTGGCGTTGCCGCCCTCGATGTCGATCCAGCTGTCGGCGCGGGTGGCGCCGCTGTGGTGGGACAGGGCGTAGAGCTGCTCCTTGCGCTCGGCCAGGTACAGCGCCAGGGCCTTGAGCCGGGCGGCGCGCTGCTGGAAATCCATGGCCAGCAGCTGCTTGAGGCCCTGGGCCCGGGCGAAATCCACGGCCTCGGCGAAGTCCGGGCGTTCTTCGTGGCTGTAGGCCAGGATATGGCCATCCAGGGCGCTGCGCAGGGCCTGGGCGCCGTGCTGGCCGATCCAGCGGCCGGCGATGAAGCTTTGCAGGGTAGGGGCGGCGGACATGCTGTTCTCCTTTGAAGGGGCGCGGTTACCACAGCGCCAGGGTGTAGCCGATGATCAGGCGGTTCTCGTCCACGGCATTGGTCAGGCCGTTGCCGGAACGGAAAGTGACGTTGCGCCAGCGCAGGCTGACGTCCTTGAACGGGCCGCTCTGGATGACGTAAGTGATGTCGGTGTCGCGTTCGCGCTCGCGGCCATTGCTGAGCGTGGCGGTTTCGGCGTGGCGACCGTCGGTGTAGCGGGTCATGAAGCTCAACCCAGGTATGCCCATCGCGACAAAGTCGTAGTCGTAGCGCACTTGCCAGGAGTCGAGCCCGGCGCGGGTGAAGGTGTTGTAGGTGACCAGGTTGACGGTGTACGGATCGCCGCCGTTGAGGAACGGAAAGGCGCTGTCGCCGGACATCTGCTGCCAGGTGGCGGTGAACTTGTGGGCCTTCACGCCCAGGGTGAACATGGCGTTGAAGTTGCGGTTGTCGATGCGCCCGGCGCGCTCGGCACCGTCGCCGCGGCTGTCGAAGTAACGCAGGTCGCTGCGCAGGCTGACGCCTTCGGCCAGGGGCTGGGTATGCAGCAAACCGACGTATTGCTGGCGGTAGATGTCTTCGAGCTTGGCGTAGTAGTAGCTGACGCTGGCCTGTGGGGTGATGGCGTAGCTGCCGCCGCCGAAGTCGAAGTGGTCGCTGCTGGCGGCGCCGTAGCCGATGTCGTCGCGCCCGGAGGAGTCGCGCAGGTTGGCCTTGGTCAGGCGGCCGCCATTGAAGGTCAGGCCGTCCAGCTCCTGGCTGGTCAGCAGGCCGCCCTGGAAAGTCGAGGCCAGCAGGCGGGTGTCGTTGTACACCACCACCGGCAGGATCGGCTGCAAGGTGCCAAGGCGCAGGGTGCTCTTGGACACCCGCAGCTTGCCGGTCAGGCCCAGTTCGCTGTAATCGTCCACCGGTTCCAGGCTGCGTGGCCCGTAGGGCAGCAGGCCGGTGTTGCGCCGGTCGCGGCTGGAGTCGAGCTTGATGCCCAATTGGCCCATGGCGTCCACCCCGACGCCGACCGGCCCCTCAGTGAAACCCGATTCGAAGCGGGCGGTGAAGCCCTGGCCCCATTCCTCGGCCTTGCTCTGCGGGGCGTTGCCCTGGCGGAAGTCGCGGTTGATGTAGTGGTTGCGCAGTTCGAGGCGTGCGTGGCTGTCAGCGACGAAGTCCGCCATGGCCGGCAAGGGCAGGGCGAGGGTGGCCAGCCAGGCGGCTGACTTGAGGTGCGTGCGGTTCATTGTTGTTGTACCCGACATTTTTATTGTTCTTGAGGTCAGTGCTTGCTGGCGCCGGCGGCGCCGATACCGGTCATCGAGCGAATGAACTGGGCCAGGTAGCGCCCACGTTCTTCGCGCGCCCGCTCTGAGCTGTCGGTGACCGAGAAGGCCCAGGCGGCGAGGAAGGCCAGCGACATGGAGAACAGCGCCGGGTTGCTATAGGGGAACAGCGCCCGCTCGTTGTGCAGCACGTTGACCCACACCGCCGGCCCCAGCACCACCAGGACGATGGCCGAGACCAGCCCGGCCAGGCTGCCGCCCACCGCGCCGCGAGTGGTCAGGCCTTTCCAGAACATCGAGAGCAGCAGCACCGGGAAGTTGACCGAGGCGGCCACCGCCAGCACCAGGCCGGAAAGGAAGGCGATGTTCTGCGACTCGAACAGCAACCCCAGCAGCACCGCGAACAGGCCGATCCCCAGGGTGGCCAGGCGCGAGACGCGCATCTCTTCCTGCTCGCTGGCCTGGCCCTTGCGCACCACGCAGGCGTACAGGTCGTGGGACACCGCCGAGGCGCCGGACAGCGCCAGGCCCGCCACAACGGCGAGGATGGTGGCGAAGGCCACCGCCGAGATGAAACCGAGGAACAGGTTGCCGCCCACGGCCTGGGCCAGGTGCACCGCGACCATGTTGCCGCCGCCGATGATCGCACCGGTGGCGTCGCGGTAGGACGGTTCGGTGCCGACCATGACGATGGCGCCGAAGCCGATGACGATCAGCAGCAGGTAGAAGTAGCCGATGAAGCCGGTGGCGTAGAACACGCTCTTGCGCGCTTCCTTGGCATCGCTGACGGTGAAGAAGCGCATGAGGATATGCGGCAGGCCGGCCGTGCCGAACATCATGCCCAGGCCCAGGGAGATGGCGTCCACCGGGTTTGACAACAGCGCTCCCGGCGCCATGATCGCCTGGCCCTTGGCGTGCACGGCCACGGCGCTGGCGAACATCGCCTCGGTGCTGAAGCCGAAGTGCCTGAGCACCATGAAGGCCATGAAGGTGGTGCCCGACAGCAGCATCACCGCCTTGATGATCTGCACCCAGGTGGTGGCGAGCATGCCGCCGAAAGTGACGTACAGCACCATCAGCACGCCCACCAGCATCACCGCGTACAGGTAGCTGATGCCGAACAGCAGCTCGATCAGCTTGCCGGCGCCGACCATCTGCGCCACCAGGTACATCAGCGCCACGGCCAGGGTGCCGAAGGCCGAGGTCAGGCGCACCGGGGCCTGGGCCAGGCGGTAGGAGACCACGTCGGCGAAGGTGTACTTGCCCAGGTTGCGCAGGCGCTCGGCGATCAGGAACAGGATGATCGGCCAGCCGGCCAGCACGCCCAGGGCGTAGAGCAGGCCGTCGTAGCCGTTCATGAACATCATCGCCGAGATGCCGAGGAAGGAGGCGGCGCTGATCATGTCGCCGGCGATCGCCAGGCCGTTCTGCATGCCGGTCAGGCCGCCGCCGGCGGTGTAGAAGTCGCTGGCCGAGCGGGTGCGCAGGGCGGCCCAGCGGGTCACCAGCAGGGTGAAGCCGACGAACACCAGGAACATCGAGATGGCGGTCCAGTTCATCGCGCGCACTCCTGCTTGACCACCTCGTTGAGCGGGTCGATGACGCGGTTGGCGCGGTGCATGTAGATGCCGGTGAGGGCGAAGGACAGCAGCACCATCAGCACGCCCACCAGCATGCCGACGCTGGTCACCCCGCCGCTGAGTGACTGGCCGAGCACGCCGGGGGCGAAGGCCACCAGCAGGACGAAACCGTAGTAGGCGACGAGCATGGTCAGGGTCAGCGAGCCGTTGAGACGGCGCTTGCGCTGGATCAGTTGCACGAAGGCGGGGTGCTTGCTGATGGATTCGAGGTGTTCGGGTGTCATGGGGGCGTTCTCTCTGGCTGTTGTAATTGTTTTTTCAGGTCACGCGGGTGTTGCTTTGGGAGATCGCGGGGCAAGCCCGCTCCCACGGGTTTCAGCTGCCTTCGTGGGAGCGGGCTTGCCCCGCGATGGGGTTCAAAGCTGATCGAAATCGAGCACCACCTTGTCGCTCAGCGGGTAGGTCTGGCACGACAGCACATACCCGGCCGCCACTTCGTAGTCCTCCAGGGCATGGTTGCTGTCCATCTCCACCTCGCCCTCGATCACCTTGCACTTGCAGGTCGAGCACACCCCGGCCTTGCACGACCAGGGCAACTCGGCGCCGATGGCGTTGCCGGCCTCGAGCACGCTGCGGGTGTTGCGCGGCAGGTCGAAGGCCAGGGCGCGGCCGTCGCTGATCACGGTGACGTGGCTGACCGCCGAATCCACCTGGCGCGCCGCCTCGCGGGCTTCGCGACGGGCCTGTGCACCGGCGGCGGCGAACAGCTCGAAGTGGATGCGCTCCCTGGCCAGGCCATTGGCCTGCAGGCTGTCGCGCACGGTCTCGGTCATCGCCTGCGGGCCGCAGATGAATGCCGCATCGAGTGATTTGACGTCGAGCCAGCGGGCGAACAGCTGGCCGCACTTGTCGGCGTCGATGCGGCCGTTGTACAGGTCGACATCCTGCTGCTCGCGGCTGAACACGAAGATCAGGTTGAGGCGGTCGAGGTACTGGTTCTTCAGGTCTTCCAGGCGATCGCGGAACAGCGCGCTGTTGCTGGCGCGGTTGCCGTACAGCAGGGTGAAGCGGCTGTGGGGTTCGCAGGCCAGGGTGGTGGCGACCAGCGACAGGATCGGGGTGATGCCGCTGCCGGCGGCCACGCCCAGGTAGTGACCTCGGCGCGTCGGGTCCAGCGGCACGAAGAAGCTGCCCGACGGCGGCATTACCTCGAGCTGCTGGCCGGCCTTGAGCACTTCGTTGGCGAAGGCCGAGAAACGACCGCCCGGCACGCGTTTGACCGCCACGCGCAATTCGCCGTCCTGCACCGCGCTGCAGATCGAATAGGAGCGGCGCACTTCTTCGTCATCCAGTCGGGTGCGCATGACCAGGTACTGGCCCTGGGTGAAACGAAACTCATCGTGCAGGTGCGCGGGCACGTCGAAGGCGATGGACACCGCGTCGCGGGTCTCCTGGCGCACTTGCTTGACGGTCAGGCTGTGAAACTGGCTCATGGCGTTCTCCACGGCTCAAAGGCATTTGAAATAGTCGAACGGCTCCAGGCACGCACGGCAGCGGTACAGGGCCTTGCAGGCGGTGGAGCCGAACTGGCTGAGCAGTTCGGTATCGCTACTTGCGCATTGCGGGCAGCACACCGTGGGCGAGGCCCCCCGCAGGCTGGCACTGCCGACGGGCGGTGCGATGCCGTAGGCGCGCAGGCGCTCGCGGCCCTGGTCGCTGATCCAGTCGGTGCTCCAGGCCGGGGTAAGGCTGCGCTCCAGCGCGGGCTCGGCGAACCCGGCCTGCTCCAGCGCCTGGCGGATATCGGCCTCGATCACCTCGGTGGCCGGGCAGCCGGAGTAGGTCGGGGTGACCACCAGGTGCAAGTGGCCGGCGCGCCAGTCGAGGTCGCGCACGACACCTAAGTCGACCACACTGACCACCGGTACCTCCGGGTCCATCACCTCGACCAGCACCGCCCAGGCCTGGGCCAGGTCGCCGTCGCGCAGGGCGCGGGCGCCGCGGTCACCCGCGATCAGCTCACCAGGTCGCATCGGGGTAGGCTCGCGGCAGGCACTGCATCTCGGCCAGCAGCAGGCCCAGGTGCTCGGTGTGCAGGCCCTTGCGCCCGTCCAGGTAGAAGTGGCTGGCGGCTTTGGGCAGCGGCAGCTCGATCGAGGCGAAGATCGTTTCCACCGTGGCGTGCCAGCGCTGGGCGACCTGCGCCGGGTGGGCGGCGATGCCGGCCTGGGCCAGTTGCACTTCACTGTCGCTGGCGACCGTCAGCTCGACGGTGAAGCGCCACAGCACGGGGATGGCCTCGAGCATGCGCTGGCGGCTCTCTTCGGTGCCGCCGCCCAGGCGCTGCACCCACTCGCCGGAGCGGCGCAGGTGGTAGGTCACCTCCTTCAGGGCCTTGGCGGCGATACCGGCGATGCGCTCATCGTTCGAGGCACACAGACCGTCAAGCACGGCGTGGTGCCAGGCGTCGTAGAGGAATTGCTTGAGCATCGTCACGGCATAGTCGCCGTTGGGCTGTTCGACCAGCAGCAGGTTGCGGTAGGCGCGCTCGTCGCGGCGGAAGGCCAGGGCGTCGGCATCGCGGCCGTCGTCCTGCAGTTCGGCGGCATAGTCCAGCCAGTTGCGCGCCTGGCCGACCAGGTCGAGGCCGACGTTCATCAGCGCCAGTTCTTCCTCCAGCGCCGGGGCCTTGCCGCACCACTCGCACAGGCGCTGGCCCTGGACCAGGGCGCTGTCGCCGAGCAGCAGCAGGTATTGAATCAGTGCTTGCTTGTGCATGGCGCGCCTCACATGTGTCCGACTTCTGCCGGCAGCTCGTAGAAGCTGGCGTGGCGATAGACCTTGTCATCCGCCGGGGCGAACAGCGGATCCTTCTCGTCAGGAGAGGAGGCGGTGATCAGCGCCGAGGGCACTACCCACAGGCTCACCCCCTCGCTGCGGCGGGTGTACAGCTCGCGGGCATTCTCGATGGCCATGGCGGCGTCGGCGGCGTGCACGCTGCCGACGTGCTTGTGGTTCAGGCCGTGCTTGCTGCGCACGAAGACTTCGAACAGGGTCCAGACAGACATTGGGGGTATCTCCGCATCATTCGCCGCTTCAGGCGGCGTTCTTGTTCTGTTGCTTGCGGGCATAAGCCACGGCGGCCTCGCGCACCCAGGCACCGCTTTCGATGGCGGTGCGCCGGGTGGCCAGGCGTTCCTGGTTGCACGGGCCGTTGCCCTTGATCACTTCGTAGAACTCATCCCACTGGATCTCGCCGAAGTCGTAGTGGCCACGGGCCTCGTTCCACTTGAGCGCGGGGTCCGGCGCGGTGCAGCCGAGCAGTTCGAGCTGGGGCACGGTCTGGTCGATGAAGCGCTGGCGCAGTTCGTCGTTGGTCTGGCGCTTGATCTTCCAGGCCATGGATTGGGCGCTGTTGGGGGAATGCTCGTCGCTGGGGCCGAACATCATCAGCGCCGGCCACCACAGGCGGTCGATGGCGTCCTGGACCATGTCCTTCTGCGCCTGGGTGCCGTGGCGCATCATGGTCAGCAGCAGCTCGTAGCCCTGGCGCTGGTGGAAGCTCTCTTCCTTGCAGATGCGGATCATGGCGCGGGAGTAGGGGCCGTAGGAGGTGCGCTGCAGCACCACCTGGTTGACGATCGCCGCGCCGTCCACCAGCCAGCCCACCGCGCCCATGTCGGCCCAGCTCAGGGTCGGGTAGTTGAAGATGCTCGAGTACTTGGCCTTGCCACTGTGCAGCTTGGCGATCTCTTCGTCGCGGTCGGCGCCGAGGGTTTCCATGGCGCTGTACAGGTACAGGCCGTGGCCGGCTTCGTCCTGGATCTTGGCCATCAGCTGCAGCTTGCGCTTGAGCGACGGGGCGCGGGTGACCCAGTTGCCTTCCGGGAGCATGCCGACGATTTCCGAGTGGGCATGCTGGGAGATCTGGCGGATGAGGGTCTGGCGGTAGGCCTCGGGCATCCAGTTCTTGGCTTCGATCTTGATCTCGGCGTCGATCTTCTCCTGGAAGGCGCGCTCTTCGGGCGACATCTCCTCCAGGGACTTGAGGCGCTTGACGCCGGTTTCTACGAGCTGTGCGTACATGTTCAGGCTCCCGGTTGTGGGCTGCTTGGGGCGTGGGTCATTTATAAGCGATACAAAACACAACATCAAACAGTATTTGATGTATCAAATAAGATTTGTGTATCGCTTTTAGAATGCCGGGGCTGCTGCGCAGCCCTTTCGCGACGCAAGGCCGCTCCTACAGGGATTCGCGTTCCCCTGTAGGAGCGGCCTTGCGTCGCGAAAGGGGCGCAAAGCGCCCCCAGCTTTCTCGAGGCAAAAAAAAGCCCCGGACTCTACCGGGGCTTGCCTGTCAGCTCTATCGATCAGCCCGCCAACCGCTTGTCATACACATGACAAGCCTTGCCCTCCGAACGCTTCAGCGTGCCGCAAGGCTGCAACTGGACCTGCGTGCTGATACCGATATAGGTCTTGATCTGCCGCGCCAGCTCGCCCACCACCTGCTTGCGCTGGCCCTCGTCGAGGTACTGGCTGTCGCTGCGCAGTTCCACATGCACCTCGACGCTGTCGAGGTTGCCATTGCGATACAGATGGATCTCATAAAGCTCTGAAAGCTGTTTTATCTTGAGCACCTGCTCCTCGATCTGCGTGGGGAACACATTGACCCCGCGGATGATCAGCATGTCGTCGCTGCGCCCGGTGATCTTGCCAATGCGCCGCATCGGCCGCGCCGTGCCGGGCAGCAGGCGGGTCAGGTCACGGGTGCGGTAGCGCACCATCGGCAATGCCTCCTTGCTCAACGAGGTGAACACCAGCTCGCCAAGCTGGCCGTCCGGCAGCACGTCGCCGCTGACCGGGTCGATGATCTCGGGGTAGAAGTGGTCCTCCCAGATGGTCGGGCCATCCTTGGTCTCGAGGCATTCCATGGCCACGCCCGGGCCCATGATTTCCGATAGTCCGTAGATATCCAGTGCGTCGATGCCCAGGCGCTGCTCGATGGAGCGGCGCAGTTCGTCGGTCCAGGGTTCGGCGCCGAAGATGCCCAGGCGCAGCTTGAGGTCGTGCGGGTCGATGCCCTGGCGCTCGATCTCGTCGGCGAGGTTGAGCATGTACGAAGGGGTGACCATGATGATGTCCGGCTGGAAGTCGCGGATCAGCTGCACCTGCTTCTCGGTCTGGCCGCCGGACATGGGGATCACCGTGCAGCCCAGGCGCTCGGCGCCGTAGTGCGCGCCCAGGCCGCCGGTGAACAGGCCGTAGCCATAGGACACATGCACCTTGTCGCCACGACGCCCGCCAGCGGCGCGGATCGAGCGCGCCACCACGTTGGCCCAGGTGTCGATGTCGTTCTGGGTGTAGCCGACCACCGTCGGCTTGCCGGTGGTGCCGCTGGAGGCGTGCAGGCGCACCACCTGGTCCTGGGGCACGGCGAACATGCCGTAGGGGTAGTTGTCGCGCAGGTCGTTCTTGCCGGTGAAGGGGAACTTCGCCAGGTCGTCCAGCGACTTCAGGTCATCGGGGTGGGCGCCGCAGGCGTCGAAGCGCTGGCGATACAGCGGCACGTTGGCATAGGCGTGGTTCAGGCTCCAGCGCAGGCGCTCCAGCTGGTGCTGGCGCAGCGCGTCGAGGCTGGCGGTTTCCATCGGGTCGAGCAGGGCGCGGTCGGCATCGTGGTAGAGGTTCATGGTTTCACTCGAGTTGTTCTTGTCGTGGGCCGAAGCCCTGAGTGTCATGGCAGGCAGCATACTGCCCGCGTCGCGTGGCGTCTCTGGCGGCTGATCAGAGGCGTTCGAGCACCAGGGCGATGCCCTGGCCGACGCCGATGCACATGGTGCACAGGGCGTAACGCCCGCCGGTCTGTTCCAACTGGTGCAGGGCGGTGGTGACCAGCCGTGCGCCGCTCATGCCCAGCGGGTGGCCCAGGGCGATGGCGCCGCCGTTGGGGTTGACCCGGGGATCGTCGTCGGCCAGGCCCAGCTCGCGCAGCACGGCCAGGCCCTGGGCGGCGAAGGCTTCGTTGAGTTCGATCACGTCCATGTCGGCCAGGGACAGGCCGGTCAGTTCCAGTACCTTGCGGGTGGCTGGCACCGGGCCGATGCCCATGAGTCGCGGCTCGACGCCCGCCGCCGCGAGGCCAAGCACCCGGCCGCGAGCCTTGAGGCCATGTCGCCGGGCTGCCGCGGGGCTGGCCAGGAGCAGGGCGCAGGCGCCGTCGTTGACCCCCGAGGCATTGCCGGCGGTGACGCTGCCGCCCTCGCGAAACGGCGTGCCCAGGCGCGCCAGTTGCTCAAGGGTGGTGTCGCCCCGTGGATGTTCGTCCTGCTCGATACGCTTGGCCGGGCCTTTGCGCTGGGGGATCTGCACCGCGACGATCTCCCGGGCCAGGCGGCCATTGGCCTGGGCGGCGGCGGCCTTGAGCTGGCTGCGCAGGGCGAAGGCGTCCTGGTCCTCGCGGGAGATGGCGAAGCGCTCGGCGACGTTCTCGGCGGTCTCGGGCATCGAGTCGATACCGTAGTGCGCCTGCATCAGCGGATTGACGAAGCGCCAGCCGATGGTGGTGTCGAACAGCTGCGCGCTGCGGCCGAAGGCCTGTTCCGACTTGCCCATGACGAAGGGCGCCCGCGACATCGATTCGACGCCGCCGGCCAGCATCAGCCCGGCCTCGCCGCAGCGCAGGGCGCGGGCGGCGTTGCCGATGGCGTCCAGGCCCGAGCCGCACAGACGGTTGAGGGTGGTGCCGGGCACCTCGATCGGCAGCCCGGCCAGCAGGCCGGCCATGCGCGCGACGTTGCGGTTGTCTTCGCCGGCCTGGTTGGCGCAGCCAAGGATGACATCGTCCACGGCCGCCCAGTCCAAATCGGGATGGCGCGCCATCAGCGCCTTGATCGGCACTGCGGCAAGGTCATCGGGGCGCACGCTGGACAGGGCGCCGCCATAGCGGCCGATGGGCGTGCGCACGGCATCGATGATCAGCGCGTGGGGCAGGGTGGCGTCAGTCATGGGAGGTCTCCGGCGACAGCACGGTGCCGCGCACTTTGTAGGATTTGCCGTGGAACAGGGCGATCAGCTCGCCCTGCTGGTTCTCGATGCGCACGTCGTAGTTGCCGGTACGGCCCTTGCGGCTCTGCTCGCTGGCGGTGGCCAGCAACTGATCGCCCAGGCGTGCCGGCGCCACATAGTCGATGCTGCAACCCAGGGCCACGGCCGCTTCATCGTAGCTGTTGCAGGCAAAAGCGAAGGCCGAGTCGGCCAGGGCGAACAGGTAGCCGCCGTGGCAGGTGCCGTGGCCCTGGAGCATGTCGGCGCGCACGCGCATGCCCAGCCGGGCGCTGCCTGGGCCGGCGTCGAGCAGTTCGATGCCCAGGCCCTGGCTGGCGGCGTCGCGGGCGAACATGGCCTGGGCGCAGGCGCGGGCCAGGGTGTGTGCGGATTGTTCAGCCATGCAGGCGGCCTCCTTCGGCGTGGGTGCGGCGCAGCAGCAGGGACGGGCGATAACGTTCCTCGCCGTAGCTGCGTTGCAGGTTGTCGAGCACGTTCAGGGTGTAGCCGACCCCCAGGTCGTCGGCCCAGGCCAGCGGGCCGCGCGGGTAGTTGACCCCGGCGCGCATGGCCAGGTCGATGTCGCCGGGCGTGCCGACGCCTTGCAGCACGGCGTCAGCGGCTTCGTTGGCGAGCATGGCCACGGTGCGCAGCACCACCAGGCCGGGCAGGTCGGCCACCGGGCAGGCGCTCAAGCCGGCCCGGGCGAGCAGGGCAACGGCCTGGTCCAGGGCCTCGGCACTGCACTCGGCGCCGTGACTGATGGCCAGGCGCGTGGCGCTGGTGTAGTCCAGGGCCAGGTCCAGCAGCACCAGGTTGCGCAAACCGTCCTCGCGGGCGCGCTGGCTGGCCAGGCGGCCATCGGACAGCGCCAGGGTGGCGTCTCTCACCCGCAGCAGGCCGCTGCCAGCGCGCTCGGTGACGTCGATACCCTTGGCGCGCAGACGCTCGACCAGGGGCCGCAGGACACCGAGGTCACCTTCCACCGTGCAGCGCTCGACAGGCGCCTGGCTGGTGAGTGCCGCAGGCGCTGGCCGCTCGGCGCCTTCAGCGTAGCTATAGAAGCCCTGGCCGGTCTTGCGCCCGAGGCGCCCGGCGTCGACCAGCTCTTTTTGCACCAGCGATGGCTGGAAGCGGAAGTCGCCATAGAACGCCTCGAACACCGAGCAGGTCACCGCGTAGTTGACGTCATGGCCGATCAGGTCGGTCAGCTCGAAGGCGCCCATGCGAAAGCCTCCGGCGTCGCGCAGCAGGGCATCAAGGGTGGCGCAGTCGGCGGCGCCTTCTTGCAGCAGGCGCAGGCTTTCGGCGTAGAAGGGCCGAGCCACGCGGTTGACGATAAAGCCCGGCGTCGAACGGGTGTGCGCCGGTTGCTTGCCCCAGTTGCGGGCGGTGTCGTACAGGGTGCTCGCCAATGTCGGCGCCGTGGCCAGTCCGGACACGACCTCCACCAGCGCCATCAGCGGTGCCGGGTTGAAGAAATGCATGCCGATCACCCGTTGCGGGTGCCGGAGCCCGGCGGCAAGGCTGGTGATCGACAGTGACGAGGTGTTGCTGGCCAGGATGCAGTCGTCGGCGCAGCGGGCTTCAAGCTGGCGTAGCAGCTCCTGCTTGATCGGCAGGCTTTCGACGATGGCC
The DNA here is from genome assembly GCF_057284075.1 of Pseudomonas sp. TE31087. Lineage (NCBI taxonomy): Bacteria > Pseudomonadati > Pseudomonadota > Gammaproteobacteria > Pseudomonadales > Pseudomonadaceae > Pseudomonas > Pseudomonas sp. TE31087. The sequence continues at coordinate 1,394,184 of NZ_JBXVNN010000001.1, read as the reverse complement.
TCGATCACCAGGCGGGCATCGGCCAGGCCGTCGAGGCTGTCGATCGGTTGCAGGCGAGCGTGAATAGCACGGCGGGTGTCAGGGGTAAGCCTACCTTTCTCCACCAGCCGGCCGAGCTGCCGGTCGATACCCTCGATAGCCTGCGCGGCGGCGCCGGGACGGTTGTCATACAGGCGTACCGGGTGGCCGGCCTGGGCCGCCACCTGGGCGATACCGGCCCCCATGGCGCCGGCGCCGATCACTGCCACCAGGGCGTCGTTGTCGAGTGCGGCCATGGTCAGCGCCCCTTGAACACAGGTGTGCGTTTGTTCATGAAGGCGCCGACGCCCTCGCGGTAGTCCTCGCTGCGCCCAGCCAGGCGTTGCAGGTCGCGCTCCAGTTCCAGCTGTTGGTCGAAGCGGTTGTCGAAGCTCTGGTTGAGGGCGCGCTTGATCAGGGCCAGGCCATAGGTGGGCTGGGTCGCCAGGTGGCGGGCGAGCTTGAGCGCTTCGTCGCGCAGCGCGGCATCGTCCACCACCCGGTGGATCAGCCCCCATTGCTCGGCCTGCTCGGCGCTCAGGCGCTCACCGAGCAGGGCCAGCGCCTTGGCCCGGGCCATGCCGACCAGGCGCGGCAGCAGCCAGGTGCCACCGGAGTCCGGCACCAGGCCGATCTTGCAGAACGCCTGGAGGAAGCTTGCCGAGCGCGCCGCCAGCACCAGGTCGCAGGCCAGCGGCAGGTTGGCGCCGGCGCCGGCGGCCACGCCATTGACCGCGCAGATCACCGGCAGCGGCAGGTCGCGCAGACTGCGCACCAGCGGGTTGTAGAACTGCTCGATGGACTGGCCCAGGTCAGGCAGCTCGGCGCCGGGGGCGACATTGCGGTCGGCCAGGTCCTGGCCTGCGCAGAAGCCACGGCCTTCGCCGGTCAGCAGCAGCACCCGGGCGGTTTCGCTCTGGCGCACCTGCTTCAGCGCCTCGCGCACTTCCAGGTGCATGGCGCTGTTGAAGCTGTTGAGCTGCTCGGGCCGGTTCAGCGAAAGCAGGGCGACGCCGTCGTCGCCGATGGAAAACAGGATGTGCTGGAAGGACATGACTGGCTCGCTCCGTCAGTCGGTGGAAGGCTTACAGCCCTTGGAATCGGGCCGGGCGTTTGGCCTGGAAGGCGCGGATACCCTCGTCGCGGTCGGCGGTGCCGGCCAGCAGGGTGAAGGCGTGGCGTTCGAAGCGCAGGCCACAGGCCAGGTCCATGTCCTGGGCCTTGAGCAGCGCCTCCTTGGCCAGGCGCACCGCCAGCGGTGCCTTGGCGGCGATGGCGGCGGCCACCTGCAGGGCGCGCTCGACGGTGAGTTCGGGCTGGGTGACTTCGCCGACCAGGCCTGCCTGCAGGGCGTGACGGGCGTCGATGGCTTCGCCGCCGAGGACCATCTGCATGGCCAGCGGCTTGCCCACGGCGCGCAGCAGGCGCTGGGTGCCGCCGGCGCCGGGGATGATGCCGAGGTTGATTTCCGGCTGGCCGAAACGGGCGTCGCTGCCGGCGATGACGATGTCGGCGCACATCACCAGTTCGCAGCCACCGCCGAGGGCGAAGCCATTGACGGCGGCGATCAGCGGTTTGCCAAAGCCGGCGATGCGCTGCCAGTGGGCCACGCGCGGGTCATTGAGGATGCCGACCAGGTCGCGCTGGGCCATTTCGTTGATATCGGCGCCGGCGGCGAAGGCCTTGCGGCTGCCGGTGATGACCACGGCGCGGATCTGCGGGTCCTGGTCGGCGGCGTCCAGTTCTGCGGCCAGTTCTTCCAGCAGCGCCGTGTTCAGGGCGTTGAGGGCTTGCGGGCGGTGCAGGGTGATCAGGCGGACGCCGTCCGCCGGGGCCTGCACGATGAGGTTGCTTGGCATGGGGGTACCTCAGGCTGCACGTTCGGCGCCGGCTGGGGCCGGCTTTTCTTGGAATTGTTCGCGGTGCTGGGGCAAGTATATGTTCAAAGTGATACGTAAAATCAACATTGAAATTGTAATTACGTATCTATAGTTGAGGCGAGCGACGCTATCGCGGGGCAAGCCCGCTCCCACGCTGCCTCACTATTGTAACCATTTGTGGGAGCTGGCTTGCCTAGCGATTAGGTCATCACTGTCCTGACGCTTTGTGAAGAAAGCGATACACCAGCAAGGCATTGACTAAGTGATTTGATCTGATACAGGATCACCATGTCTTCTGAATCATATCGAGCGCCCAGCCCATGCCCTGCTATCGCCTCGACGGCCTGACCCCAGTGGTTCACCCCAGCGCCTACGTACACCCCAGCGCCGTGCTGATCGGCGACGTGCTGGTCGGCCCTAACTGCTACATCGGCCCCCTGGCTTCGCTGCGCGGCGATTTCGGACGAATCGTCTTGGAAGAGGGCGCGAACCTGCAGGACACCTGCGTGATGCACGGCTTCCCCAGCGGCGACACGGTGGTCGAGCGCAACGGCCATATCGGCCATGGCGCCGTGCTGCACGGCTGTCGGATAGGCGAGGACGCCCTGGTCGGCATGAACGCGGTGGTCATGGACGGCGCGCATATCGCCCCACGCTGCATCGTCGCCGCCACGGCCTTCGTCAAGGCGGGGTTCACCTGCCCGGAGCAAAGCCTGGTGGTCGGCGCGCCAGCCGAGGTCAAGCGCCCGCTCAGCGACCAGGAACTGGCCTGGAAGCAGCGCGGCACCGCCGAATACCACAGCCTGGCCCGGCGCTGCATGACCGCGCTGGTGGAGTGCCCGCCACTGACTGCGCCCGAAGCTGACCGCCCACGCATGGGCGACTCCGGCTTCCGGCCCAAGGCCGAGGGCGGCGCATGAGCCTTGCGCGGTCGCGACAGGCAGGTATAGTCGAGGCTTTAGCCGCGCCTCGTTCCCCCATGAGCAGCCTTGCCCCCCTGAACCACCTGATCACCCGTTTCCAGGAGCAGACGCCGATCCGCGCAAGCTCCCTGATCATCACCCTGTATGGCGATGCCATCGAACCCCATGGCGGCACGGTCTGGCTGGGCAGCCTGATCAACCTGCTGGAGCCGATGGGCATCAACGAGCGGCTGATCCGTACCTCGATCTTCCGCCTGACCAAGGAAGGCTGGCTGACCGCCGAGAAGGTCGGCCGGCGCAGCTACTACAGCCTTACCGGCACCGGCCGGCGGCGTTTCGAGAAAGCCTTCAAGCGCGTCTACAGCGCCAGCCTGCCGGCCTGGAACGGCGCCTGGACCCTGGTGCTGCTGTCGCAGCTCGACGCCGGCAAGCGCAAGGCCGTGCGCGAAGAACTCGAATGGCAGGGCTTCGGCGCCATGGGTGCGAACCTGCTGGGCTGCCCGCGTACCGACCGCGCCGACCTCGCCGCGACCCTGCGCGAGCAGGACGTCGAGGACGACTGCATCGTCTTCGAAACCCTCGCCCAGGAAGTGCTGGCCTCCAAGGCCCTGCGCGCCCAGGTGCGGGAAAGCTGGAACATCGAGGAGCTGGGTCAGCACTACAGTGAGTTCATCCGCCTGTTCCGCCCGCTGTGGCAGGCCATGAAGGACCTCGAGGCGGCGAGCCCGCAGGATTGTTTCCTGGCGCGCACGCTGCTGATCCACGAATACCGCCGCCTGTTGTTGCGTGACCCGCAGTTGCCGGACGAGTTGTTGCCGGGGGATTGGGAAGGGCGCGCGGCGCGGCAGCTGTGCCGCAACCTGTACCGGCTGGTGCAGGGCAGGGCGGAGGAGTATCTGGCCAGCGCGCTGGAAACGGCGGACGGGCCGTTGCCGGATGCCAACGAGAGTTACTATCGGCGGTTTGGTGGGCTTGGTTGAGTGGCACCTAACTGATGGGTTTAGCAGGGAACTGTAAGAGATCGCCAAGCCCTTCGGGCTACGCTGTCGCGCAGGGAACTGTCCTCCTGTGGGAGCGGCCTTGCGTCGCGAAAGGGCTGCGCAGCAGCTCCGGCGATCTCGATGGTGGCTCAGAACCTGGGACCGCTACGCGCCCCTTTCGCGACGCAAGGCCGCTCCCACAGGGATCGCGCTAGCTTTAGCAGTTGAGCAAGACAGTTGCTCCTACAGGGTGCGCGCTAGCCGCGCAATCATGGTTCTCTGCGTGACAGCACAGGGCCGATAGTCGGGTGTATTTTCTTCAGATCACAAAGAACCCATGGGTCCCGTCACGCCCCAACTGGTCCACGAGCCCAAACTCCCAGTCCAGATACCCCTGCATCGCTTCCCGAGGATTGTCGGTGCCGCATTTTCGGGGGCGTGGCCCGTTGAATGCCCCACGCGTCGTTCCTGCTGGACATCGGCATCGACCTGGAGCAGTTGCCGGCGGATGCCCCGGTAGTGCTGCCGGAGCCGTTGCCGCTGACCGAGCGGCACCAGAGCCGCCAGCAACTGGTGGTTGACCTGATCCGCCGCGAACGGCCAACGGCCAGGCAGTTACTGGCCAGGCTTGGCGCGGGCGGGCACCGGCTGTTGGTGGGCACGCCGGGGCAGATCGTCGAGGAGATGGCCTGCTGGTTCGAGGAAGGGGCGGCGGATGGCTTCAACCTGCTGTTCACCCACCTGCCGGGTGGGCTGATTGATTTTGTCGGGCAGGTGATGCCCGAGTTGCAGCGGCTGGGGTTGTTCCGGCGTGAGTACGAGGGGCGCACATCGCGGGAGAATCTGGGGTTGCGGTATGTGCCCAATCGACATTTTTCGAACTGAGCATGGCACCTGTGGGAGCGGGCTTGCCCCGCGATGGCGTCATTAGTGAACTGACGCTATCGCGCGGCAAGCCCGCTCCCACGAATACCTGTACTGACCCGGAGGGGCAGCTCAACCCCGCTGATCGAAGAAATGCCCCATCAGCTGCAACAACGGCCGCCGCCGGTTCTTCACCGCGAACTCCCACTCATGGGTCTGCGACGGCGCATGGCCGACCTCATGTTCGCTCAGCAGCTTCTGCACCTGGGCCAACCGGTACCACGGCACCGAGGGGAAGGCGTGGTGGACGATGTGCAGGTTGAAGTTGAGGATCACATAGCGCGACCACAGCGGCAGGTCCTTGCAGTCGTGGGACACCCCGTCCTGCTCCCAGAACTGCAGGCGGTCGGCGTCCCGCGCAAGCAACGGCGCCTCGGCATGGTGAGGCAGGTTGAGCAGCTCGACCATGAAGAACAGGAATACCCAGGTGATCCCGTAGAACAGCACCAGGTCCAGCAGGTGCCCCAGGCTCCAGGCCAGCACCGCCGCCGCCAGATAACCGGCCAGGTACAGGCGGGCGAAGCGGATCTCCTTGAGAATCCTCGGCGAACTGTCGCCCTTGGCCCGGGCAATGAATGGCGCGCGCCAGTTGAGCAGGAAATGGTTGGCGGCGATCATCGGGATCCAGTGCTTCCAGACGAACTCCAGGGTGCGCTCCTGTTTTTTCGTCATCACCGAGAAGCGCTCGATCATGCCGCGGTTCTCCGGGTCGTTCACCGGGTGCGCGGTCCAGGTGTGGTGGGCCATGTGGAAGCGCCGGCGGACCAGGAACGGTAGGGCGATCAGCCAGCCGTCGCAGTGGCCGATGAAGTCGTTGAGCCGGCGGTTGGCCGAGGCGGCGCCGTGGGTCGCCTCGTGCATGATCAGGTAGAGCTGCACGGTGGCCAGGCCGGCCAGCGCCAGGCCCAGCAACTGCAGGGCGGTGGAGTCGGCGAGCCAGAGATTCCAGGCCACCGCCAACAACGCCAGGTCGGCGACCCAAAGCATCACGGTCCAGGGTTCCCGGGCGCCGTCGGGGATCTGTTTTCTTACACTAAGCCATTGGTCCTTGGTCACTTGCAAAAACTCCGATCGGTTAGCTGGCGGCCCGGGAAGCCGGGGCCGCGGGAAGGCTGCAGAGGTTGTTGGCCAGGTGCGCGTAGGCCAGGTCGAAGCGGGCGATGTCGTCGTCGAAGCCGTGGCTGCGCGGCGCCACGTCGAAGTCCTGGAACACCAGTTGGATGCAGTCGTAGCGCGTGCCGTTCTCCAGGTGCCAGGCCGGCAGGTAGGCGGTGATGGCAAAACCCAGGCGGCGCAGGCTGGCCAGCAGTTCCAGCTTGTCGGCCAGGATCACCAGGCTGACGTACTCGGCCTGCGCATGTTGGCGCAGCAGTGCGCCCAGTTCCGCCAGCACGGCTTGGCTTGACAGGTAGCAACCGCACTGGCCCGACAGCATCAGCGCGCGGGCCTTGGGATCGTGGGTGTAGCTGAGCTGGCCATGGCGTTCGGCGCCGGTGGGGCCGCTCAGGAAGGTCTCCGGGTAGCTGCCGGGGGTGACGCCGAGCCGAAGGGCGGGGTAGAGCAGGCGGCGGACGAAGTCGGCGGCGCGGGTGGTCACGTACCAGGGCGCAACATGGACAAAACCGGCCTGGAGCACCGGCTGGATGGCGGTCAGGTGATATTCGCGCAGGCCGTCGACCGTGTCCGGGCCGCCGTCATGCCCCACCAGCACGGCCGGGCGGATCTTGTTCATGACGCTGTGGCTTGCGATGTTGCGGGTGATGTAGAAGCCCAGTTCCACGGGCTCGGGCCGGTGGGTCTCGAAGCCCAGGCGGATCAGGCTGGAGATGGCGCCGGTCCTGCGCGCATCGGGGTGGATGACCCCGTGGCAGACTTCCCACGAGCGGTTCCAGGGGCGACGGGCGATGCAGCAGCAACCGAGCAGCTGGCCCTGGGCCTCGGCAACGAACCACTGTTGTTGCCCACTGCCCATGGAGTGGCGGATATAGCCCGGGTTCTGGCAGGGGTGGGTGGTCTGCCCATACACCTGCTGGAACAGCGCGGCGAGGGCTTCGATATCGGCGGGGCTGGCCGGGCGATAACGCAGTGATTCGGTTTCCGGCAACGGCGTAACGGCCGTTTGCGGCGAACGGGTCGCAGTCATGACGCACCTTTTGTCTTTATTGAAGGCGAACGAATGCAGTGACCGCCCAAGGCGGGTCACAAGCACGTGGCGGGGTGGGTGCAGGGGTCAGTGACGGGGATGTCGTCGCAGGTCGGCGCGGCTGGGTGATGTGTGTAGAGGGTGAGGCGAGGGTGCGTCATCCGTGAGCATGGCCATCATACGACTCCTGTACATGGCGGGTTCTTGTCCAAGGCCAGCGGAAATCCTTGCCGCTGCCAGGAAACGGACTATAGAGCCACGCCATGGGCCGTCAAACGGGGGGCGACCGGCGTCTGCAACGCGGTGCCCCGCCACGGTGCCGAGGCGGCGGGCAGGCCCGCCCCCTGTTTTTCGGCACGCAAGGTCCCGGAGCAGTGCGCCGTAAGAAAAGGCTTACATGTAAATGGTTGTAAAGATGACCAGGCGTTCAGATATCGCTGTCCTTGAGGCGGGCAAGGCCGCTGTCGCGCGAGGGTCTGGCATGGCCCGGCAGCGGCTCCGGCCGGGGTAGTCCTGTCGTGCTGTAGACTCGGGTACGACTGCCCAGGCCATCCACCAGTGGCGCCTGCAGCGGGTATCGGGTGCGAGCCTTGAGGTCAGCGATCACCTCGTCGAGCAGGGCGTCGATCTGTGCGCTGTCCTGATGGTGGGCAGTGGTGATCAGGTGCGCGGTGTCGCCCGAGGTGGCCAGGCAATGGCGTTTCCACACGCTGGCCGAGGGGCAGGGGAACACCACGGTGATCGAGTTGGGGTTGCGCCAGGCCTCGATGCCGGCCGCCCGCAGCCGGTCCACCGCGTGCTGGGCCAGATCCAGGCAGCGCTGGATGCGTGCGCGCCAGTCCTCCCGCGACCGGCTGCACAGGGCGGCCCACATCAGCAGTGGCGTGTGACCATTGCGCGAGCCGCTGATGGTCTGGTCGCGGGCGCTGATGTAGTCGATTTCCACCGAGATGCGCTCGACGTTGCCACGCCGCGCCACGACGATGCCGCAGGGCATCGGCGAGCCGATCATCTTGTGCCCGGAGACGCAGATCGAGTCGATGCCGTCGGCGAATGAGTAGGGCTCGGGGGCGTCGACGAAGGGCAGGATCATGCCGCTCAGGGCCGCGTCGGCATGCAGGTAGTAGTCCTCGCGGCGGATGCCGGCCCGGGCCAGGCGTTGCTGGATGGTGGCGATATTGTCGGTGGCGCCGCGCAGGGTGGTGCCGATATTGGCAAAGATGATCGGGTGGCGCTCGCCGTCGGCGGCGATCCGCGCGACCAGGTCGTCGTAGTCCATCTCGCCGTTGGCCTGGGACTCAACCACCTGGGCCTTGATGCGCAGCAGGCGGACGATCTTGGCCACCGAGTAGTGAGTGTCCTTCGAGTAGTAGAGGGTGGCATCGGGAAACAGCTCGCGGGCCAGGTAGCAGCCGAACATGTTGCCTTCGGTGCCGCCGTTGGTGACGTAGCCCCAGCTGTCCTCGAACGGGATGTGGAACAGCTCGGCGAAGTAGCGCATCACCTCGCGCTCGAAGTCGAAGGAGTTGAGCAGGTAGTTGCTGGGCTCGTTCCAGTCGCCGCAGTTGTTGATGGAAAAGCGCATGAAACGGTGCAGCAGGCTGTAGTCGAAGTCGGCTGACTCGGGGTAGCCGACATTGAAGTACTGGTGGGTGAGGCAGTATTGCCAGAAAGCCTCGAGACGCTTGTGGTTGGCGGGTGAGAATGTCATGTCCAGCTCCATGGTGCGCGCTCGGCCAGCCAGGGCCGAGCGCGGTGCGGGTGAAAGTCCTTGTCAGTGCCGCATCAGGCTCAGGCGGCCAGGGTGGCGCCGCCGTCGACCACGATATCCTGCAGGGTCACGTGGCCGGCCTGCTCGGAGGCCAGGAACAGCACCACATTGGCGATGTCGTCGGGCGTGGCGATCTTGCCCAGCGGCACGCCGAGCTTGAACTGCCCGGGCAGGCCGTCGACCAGCTGGCGCTCGAGCGCCGGGTCGCCGAGCATGCCGGCGAGCATCGGCGTGCGCGTCGAGCCCGGCGAGACCACGTTGCAGCGCACGCCATAGGGCGCCAGTTCCAGGCCCACGCAATGGCTCAGGCTGACCAGCGCGGCCTTGGAGGCGCAGTAGGCGGCCATGTTCAGGCGGGGTACATGGGCGGCGTTGGAGGCGACGTTGACGATGGCGCCGCGGCGCTGGCGGCGGAACACCGGGGTCCATTGTCGCATCAGGTAGAACGGCGCGCTGACGTTGACATCCAGGCAGCGCTGCCAGTCCTCCCAGGACACCTCGTCGCTGCGCCCCAGGCGCAGCACGCCGGCGACATTGACCAGTACGTCGAGGTACTGCGCCTGCTCCTTGAGGCGGTCACAGACCCGCTGCACGTCGGCCGGATCGGTGAGCTCGACATGCAGCAGCGGGAACGGCACCTCGGCCTCCTCGCAGTCCAGGCCGATGACCTCGGCGCCTTCGTCGAGAAACTGCTGCGCCACGCAGCGGCCGATGCCGCTGGCGGCACCGGTGACCAGCACGCGCCGGCCGGTGAAACGGGCCATGGCCATCAGGCGGCACCCCGCGCTTGCACCAGCGACCACCAGCCGTCCAGGGTCGGCGCGTTGGCCAGTTCCTCGAAGCTGACGGCGATGCCGCGCTGCTTGAGCTCAGCGGCCAGCTTCATCACCTGCAGCGAGTCCAGCCCGTAGAAAATCAGGCTTTCCTGCGGGTCGAGGTCGCTGTCGTCCTCGATCATCTGGCGCACCCGGCCGTGCAGCCAGTCGCGGGTGGTTTCGCCCGCGGGCTGGGTCAGCAGGGTGGCGGTGTCGGTCACATGGCCGCAACGGGTGGCCACGTACTTCAGGGCCAGACGGTGCTCCTCCTCGGAGAAGTCGGCCACCGCATCGCCCACCAGGAAGGCCTGGATATCGTTCATGAAGGCGTCGGCGGCGGTGATCATGCAGCCGATATGAGCGTACACGCCACCGATCAGCAACTGGTCACGCTGCCAACCGCGCATGCGCTCGAGCAGGTCGGAGCGCTGGAAGGCGCTGTAGCGCCACTTGGTCAGCACGGTATCGCCCGGCTGCGGCGCCAGGGCGTCGATGATCGGTTGCTGCTCGGGGCTGGCCGCCGGCAGGCCCGGACCCCACATGGCGTTGAGCAGGGCGCGGTCCTCGGGCGGCTGTTCATGGGGCTGGGCGGTGTAGACCACCGGGATGCCCTGCTCGCGGGCCCACTGGATCAGCCGCGACAGGTTGTCCACCAGGGCGGTGAGCAGGGCGCCGTCGGGCTGGTAGAAACGCAGGAAGTAGCGCTGCATGTCGTGGATCAGCAGCACGGCGCGGGCCGGGTCGGGCTGCCACTGGGTCTTGTTGGCCGGGTAGCTGGCCCGTTGTGGCATGGCATAGTCGTGGATGGTTGGAATGGTCATGTCGGGTCCTTGGACGGTCAGGCGGTCGGGGCAACGGCGAGCAGCGCGCGCAGTTGCTTCTTGTCGATCTTGCCCACTGCGGTCAGCGGCATGGCGTCGATCAGCCGGATCCGGTCCGGGAGCTTGTACTCGGCGATGCCCAGGCCCATCAGGTGACGGCGCAGGGCAATCGGCTTGAGCTGCGGATTGCGCGAGACGATGAAGGCGCAGCTCTTTTCGCCGAGCAGGTCGTCGGGCAGCGCCACCAGGGCGGCGTGGGTCACGTCCGGGTGCATGACGATCAGGTTCTCGATCTCTTCCGAGGCGACCTTTTCGCCGCCGCGGTTGATCTGGTCCTTGACCCGGCCGACCACCCGCAGGTTGCCGTCGGCGCTGCGCTGGACGATGTCGCCGGAGTGGTAGAAGCCGTCCTGGTCGAACACCTGGGCGTTGTGCTCGGGGCTTTTGTAGTAGCCGCAGAAGGTATAGGGGCCACGGGTGGCGAGCATGCCCGGCTCGCCGTCGGCGACCGGCTGGCCCTGTTCGTCGAGGATGCGCACTTCGTCCAGCTCGCTGATCGGCCGGCCCTGGGTGGTGAACACCTGCTCGTCGCTGTCATCCAGACGGGTGTAGTTGACCAGGCCCTCGGCCATGCCGAACACCTGTTGCAGCCTGCAGCCCAGCACCTCGGGCACCTGCCGGGCCAAGGCCTCGGCGAAACTGGCGCCGCCGACCTGCAGCAGGCGCAGGCTTCGCAGTTTGGCGGCATGCCCGGGCGCGGCCTGCAGCCACAGGGCCACGGCGCTGGGCACCAGGGCGGCCATGGTCACGGCATGGCGCTCGATCAGGGCGAAGCAGTTGAGCGGCTCCGGATTGGCCGCCATGACGATGCAGCCACCGGCATGCAGCACGCCCAGGCCACCGGGGGAACTGAGGGTGTAGTTGTGCGCCGCGGGCAAGGCACAGAGAAAGCGTGTGTCGCTGTCCAGTGCGCAGATCTGCGCGCTGGCGCGCACGCTGTAGGCGTAGTCGTTGTGGGTGCGCGGAATCAGCTTGGGAGTGCCGGTGCTGCCGCCGGACAGCTGGAACAGCGCCACTGCGCCGGCTGGGCTGGGCGCGTAGTGGGTGCCGCGCACATCGGCGCTGGCGCTCCAGTCGTCGAGGGCATCGAGCATCAGCGTGAGCTTCGGGCGCAGGCCTTCCTTGGCCAGGTCGTCGAGGAACGCGTCGTTGCGGAACACTTCGTGCTCGGCCGAGGCGATCAGCAGGGCGGGGTGGATCTGCCGGGCAAAGGCGCCCAGCTCGTGCTGGCGGTGGCTGTAGAGCGCGTTGACCGGGGCGATGCCGGCCTTGAACAGGGCAAACAGCACGATGTAGAACTCGGCGACGTTGGGCAGCTGCACCAGCGCCGTGTCGCCCTGGCCCAGGCCGTGGGCGGCCAGGCGCGAGGCCAGGTTGGAGGCGCGCCGGTCCAGTTCGCCGTAGCTGATGCGGCGCTCACTGCAGAGGATCGCCGGTGCTTGTGGCTGCGCGGCGGCGCGCTCGATCAGCAACTGGCTGAGCGGCTGGTCGTTCCAGTAGCCGGCGGCGCGATAGCGCTGCGCCCGGTCCGCCGGCCAGGGGGTGAATTCGATAGTCATGAAGGTCTCGGAAAACGGATTTGAGGTCAATGGTCCAGGCCGCAGGCACGCAGCATGGTGCCGAGCTTGGTCTGTACTTCGTTCCATTCGGTATCGGGGCTGGAAGCCTCGACGATGCCGGCGCCGGCGAACAGGCGCACGCGCTGGCCGTTGAAGGTGCCGCAGCGGATGGTCACTACCCACTCGCCGTTGCCCTGGGCGTCGCACCAACCGACCATGCCGGTGAACAGGCCGCGCTCGAAAGGCTCGACGAAACGGATCAACTGGCGGGCCCGCTCGGTGGGATAGCCGCACACGGCGGGGGTCGGGTGCAGGCGGCAGGCCAGTTGCAGGGCGTCGATATCGGCCGCCGCCAGTTCGCCCTCGATACGGGTGGACAGGTGCCACAGCGCGGCAGTGCTGATCAGCGACGGTCGCTCGGGGACCTGCAGGCGGCTGCACAGTTCACCGACGCGCTGGGCGATGTCCTCGGTGACCAGACGGTGCTCGTAGTGGTCCTTCTCCGACGCCGCCAGCCATTGCGCATTGGCGCGGTCGGCCTCAGGGTCGGCCATGCGCCGCACCGAGCCGGCCAGCGGGTTGCTGACGAACGCCGTGCCTTGCTTGTGCACCAGCAGCTCCGGGCTCACACCCAGCAGGGTGGCGCCATCGGCCAGGGGCACGCGGAAGTGGTAGCCCTCGCGGTTCAGTGCTTTCAGGTTGGCCTGCACCTGTGCCGGGTCCACGGGTGCGGCAAAGTGCAGTTCACGCTGCACCGAGAGCACGGCCTTGCGCACATCGCTGTGCTGGAAGTTGACGATGGCGTGGCGCACGGCGCGCTTGAAGCCGTGTTCGTCGGGGATGTTGGCCTGGCTGAGCAACGCCGGCAGTGCGCCGGCCTGGGCGGGAGCCGCGGTGCGCGCCTGCCAGGCATAGGCCTGGGGGACGTACAGGCTGCAAGCCTGGGTGGTGTCGAAAGGGATGGCGCCGACCACGATCGGGTTGTCCTGCCCCGCCTGGCGGGCGCGTTCGAAGGCCTGGTCGATGCTGCGCCGCAGTGCGCCGCCGGCCAGATGGCTTCCTTGCGCCGGGGTGTCGATACGCTCGCGCAGACCGCTGACGCTCAGTTCGCGGTCGCCGGATGTGAATGAAAAGCTCGTGTCCTCTTGGCTGAGCGGCACGGTGTCCCTGTCTTGCAAACGCAGGGTGCCTGTCTTCATGGGTAGCCTCCTTGGCGATGGGTGAGAAAGAAAACCTTGAAATATAATCATTCTCGTTAGTAAATATGAGGACGCGAAACACATGGATTTGTCAACCACGCGGGTAAGCGATGAGAGAGTTAACTTCGATGCAGGCCGCCTGTTGGATCGGGCGGGATGCACATGCGGCACTGGGTGGCGTCAGCGCTCACCTGTATGCCGAGTTCGATGGCCAGGCCATCGATGTGGCGCGCCTGACGGGCGCACTTGAGGGGCTGTACCGGGCGCATTCGATGCTCAGGCTGCGCATCGACGGGCAGGGGCGGCAGAGCATCGACGAGGCGCTGTGCGCCCAGCTGGAGCTGGAGGATTTCAGCCACCTGGACGGGCCGGCCGTGGAGCGGCGCCTGCTGGAGAAACGTCGCCAGTGGAGCCACCAGCGCCTGGACCTGAATGTCGGCCAGGGCGCACGCTTTGGCCTCAGCCTGCTGCCGGGCAATGCCAGCCGGCTGCATGTGGACACCGACATGATCGCGGTGGACCCGTCGAGCTTCCGGGTACTGATGGAAGACCTGGCCCGGCTGTACGACACCCCTGGAACCGTGCTGCCGACCACGCCGAGCTACTTCGACTGGCTGGACCAGGTGCGTGCCGATGCCGACCTGCGCGCCGCCCGCAGCCGTGACCGCGGCTGGTGGCGAGCACGCCTGGCGCATATCGCCCCGGCGCCCTCATTACCCTTGCTCCCGCCAGGGCCGGCGCGCAGCGAGCGCCTTGCCGCCCGGCTCGAACCTGCCCAGTACCGCGCCTTGCAGCAGGCGGCGCGGGCGCAGCGGATCACCTCGTCGGCGTTGCTGCTCGGGCTGTTCGCCAGCGCCCTGGGCGAACACACCGGGGACCGCCGCCTGCGCCTGAACGTACCGGTGTTCTGGCGCGAGCCGGTGCTGGAGCCGGTGCAACGGATCGTCGGCGAGTTCGCCAACCTGGTGCTGGTCGATGTCGACTTCACCGGCGTCACCAGCCTTGCCGCGCTGTGCCAGGACCTGCACCGGCAATTGGTCGAGCGCCTGGCGCACAGCGCCTATCCGGGCGTGGACCTGATGCGCGACCTGTCGCGCCATCACGGCACGCCGCAATTGGCGCCAGTGGTCTTTACCGCAGGGCTGGACCTGCCCGGTGGCGAGCTGTTCTCCGAGCGCGTGGGCCGGGTGTTCGGGCCGATGGACTGGGTGATCTCCCAAGGTCCGCAGGTGGCACTGGACGCGCAGGTGGTCCAGGTCGATGGCGGTCTGCTGGTCAACTGGGATGTGCGCCTGGACGCACTGCCGGCGGATTGGGTCCAGGCGCTGTTCGAGCGCTTCATCGCCTTGGCCGTGGCGGTGGCTGCCGACACGGGCGCGCTGCAACAGCCTTTGGCGATCGCGGCCAACCGGGATTGTCCCTTGAACGCCTTGCAGCAGGCCTACCTGCTGGGGCGAGGCGAACATCTGCCGCTGGGCGGCGTGGCCATGCAGGAGTTTCGCGAGTATCGCGGGCGCATGGACCTGGCGCTGCTGCGCAGCCGCCTCATGGACATGGTGCGCCGCCACGACAGCCTGCGCACCCGCATCGACGCCCAGGCACTGACCCAGTCGGTAAGCGACCAGGTGCAGGTCAACCTGGAGGTGATCGACCTGCACGATTTGACGGCCGAGCAGGCCCAGGCACAGCTCGACGTTCGTCGTGAGGTCTACGCCCATGCGCTGTCCGACCTTGCCGGGCCGCCCTGGAATGTCACCGCCTTCCCGTTGCCGCAGGGCGAGCTGGTGGTGTTCGTGCGCTTCGATGCGTTGATCCTCGATGGACGCTCCATCGCTACCCTGATGGTCGAACTGTTCAACGGGCACTGCCAGCCGCTGACCGCCAGCGAGCCGACGGCGGCTGTTAACGACCAAAGCGAGGTGCGCAAAGCCGATGCCGAGTATTGGAAGTCAAAGCTGGCCGAGGTTGATGGCGCGCCACGGCTACCGTGGCGCTGCGCCCTGGACAAGGTCGGCGTGGCCCGGTATGCACGCCAGCGTCAGGTGATCCCGGCCCCGGCGTTCAAGGCGTTGAGTCGTGCCGGTGCGCGCGAGGGGCTGTTCAAGAACTCGACGATCATGGCCGTGGTGCTGGAAGTGCTCGGCCACTGGCTCGACGAGGGCAGCCTGTGCGTGGCGGTGCCGGTGGCGCCGCCCCAGGACGGCGCGTTCGCCAACCGTTCCAGCTTCATCGCCCTCGACTGGCAACACCGCCTGCCCACGCTCGCCGAGCGCGCCAAGCGCCTGCAGGCCGATGTGCTGGAGGGGCTGCAGCACCTGGCGTTCTCCGGCGTGGACCTGGCCCGCCTGCTATACGACAGCAACGGCCCGGGCCCGGCACTGCCGGTGGTGTTGACCAATGGCTTGTCCTGGCCGGTGGGCGCGGTCGATGGTCCGATGACCTTGAGCGCGGGCCTGACTCAGACGCCCCAGGTGGCGATGGACATCCGCTTCTGCAACACCGCCGAGGGAGGCCTGGCGTTCGAGATCGACTATGCCCGCGAAGCGGTCGATGGCCGCTGGGTCGGGCAGTTGCTCGCGGCTCTTGGCCAGGCGGTGGAGCAGTTGGCCGGGCAGGCCGCGTTCGAAATTCACGCACGGCAGTTCATCGACCTTGGTCACTACCGCCTGAACAGCACTGAGGCGCAGGCCGAACCTGTCGACATCCTCGGGCGCATCGCCCACAACCTGTTCGGCCCGGACAATGGGCGCATTGCCTTGCTGCACGGCGAACGGCGTATCAGCTATGCCGAACTGGGGCAGGGCGTGAATCGCATCGCCGGGGCATTCCAGGCTCGCGGGTTGCGCCCCGGCCAGGTGGTCGCCATCTGCCTGCCACGTGGCCCCGAGCACACCATGACGACCCTGGCCTGCGCCCTGAGCGGGCTGGTCTGGGTGCCGATCGACGCGGCGGCGCCCGAGGAGCGCCTGCGCTACCTGCTGGACAACTGCCAGCCGGCGCTGGTGGTCGACGCAGTCGGTCCACTGCTGGCGAGTCCGCCGGCAACCCTGGACCTGGGTGGCCTGGCGGCCTTGTCGGCCAGCAGCGCGCCGGCCTACTACCTCTATACCTCTGGCACCACCGGCAAGCCCAAGTGCGTGGTGCTGAACAACCGCGCCACGGCCAACGTCATCGGCAGCACCCTGGCGCAGTGGCAGGTCAGCCGCAATGACGTATTCATCTCGGTGACCCCGCTGCACCACGACATGTCGGTGTTCGACGTGCTCGGCAGCCTCTGCGCCGGGGCGGCGCTGGTGTTGCCCGAGCCCGGCGAGGAGAAGGACGCGCTGCGCTGGAACCAGCTGGTCAGGCAGCATGGCGTGAGCCTCTGGTGCTCGGTGCCGGCCATCCTCGAAATGCTCCTGGCCTGCCGCCAGGGCGACGGACTGAACAGCCTGCGCCTGCTGGCCCAGGGCGGCGACTACATCAAGCCGGCGGTGATCGCTGAGCTGCGCGAGCAGTTGCCGGCGGCACGGCTGGTGTCCCTTGGCGGGCCGACCGAGACCACCATCTGGAGCATCTGGCACGAGATCGGTGACCAGGACCGTGCCAGGGTGCCCTATGGCCGGCCACTGCCGGGCAATCGCTACTGGCTGCTGGACGAGCACGGCGAGCATTGCCCGCAGGGCGTCGCCGGGCGTATTCACACCAGCGGCGTGGGCCTGGCCCTGGGCTACCTGCAGGAGGGCGAGCTGGTGCAGAACGACTTCGTCAGCGTGCTCGACGAGCACGGCGCGCCGGTGCGTGCCTTCCGTACCGGCGACCGTGGCCGCTATCGCGAGGACGGCGTGCTGCTGTTCGACAGCCGGGTCAATGGCTATGTAAAGGTGCGCGGCGTGCGCGTGTCGCTGCCGGACATCGAGATCGAGCTGATCCGCCACCCGGCGGTGCAGCAGGTGCTGGTGGTGGACTATGGCGACACGCAACAGGGCGAGGCCTGCATCGGCGCGCTCTATGTGCGGCGCAACGGCGCGCCGCCCGGCGCCGTGGCGCTACGCGAGCATGCCCGGGCGCTGCTGGCGCAGTCCCACGTGCCCACGCGCTTCGTCGAAGTGGCCGAGTTGCCGTTGACGGCCAACGGCAAGCCGGACCGCCGCCGCGCCCGCGCGTTGCTGGAAGGCGAAACCGAGCAGGCGCCGGCAGCGACGCCCAATGACCCGCAGCGTTGCGCCCAGGTGCTGGCGATCTACCAGCAGGTGCTCGGTGCCACGCAGCCGGCATTGGACTTCCTCGCCATGGGCCTGCGCCCGCAGCACCTCAAGCCCCTGGCGGCACGCCTGGGCGAGGCCTTTGCGGTGCGCTTGTCGCCCGCACAGTTGCTGCCGTGCCGCACGGTCGAAGACGTCGAGCGCCTGCTTGCCGCCACGCCTGCCTGAATCAACCGCCCTGGGCCCGGCCCAGGGCGCCATCCGTAGTTTTTGGGAAATCATCGAGCATATGGACATAGCAACCGTAGACATCGCCGGCATCGGCGTCGGACCGTTCAACCTGGGCCTGGCCGCGCTGCTGTCGCGCCACCCGGACCTGCGCTGCGCGTTCCTCGAGCGCAAGGCGGAATTTCGCTGGCACGAGGGGCTGCTGCTGCCGGGCACCACCTTGCAGGTGCCATTCCTCGCCGACCTGGTGACCCTGGCCGACCCGTGCCACCCGTTGAGCTACCTCAACTACCTGCACCAGCACGACCGGTTGTTCCAGTTCTACTACTACGACCACTTCCAGGTGCCCCGACGCGAATACGATCACTATTGCCGCTGGGCCGCGCGCCAGCTGCCAGCCTGCCACTTCGGCGAAGAGGTCACCGGGGTGCGCTACGATGGCGGCAGCGAGCGCTTCGTCATCGACAGTGTGTCGGTGTCGGGCCTGGAGCGGCGCTACAGCAGCCGCGACCTGGCCATCGGCCTCGGCACCCGGCCGTGGCTGCCGGCCTGGGCGCGCGCGCGCAGCCAGGCACCGGTGCTGCACTCGGCGGAGTTCGGCAAGCGCCAGGCCGAACTGGAGCAGTGCCGGCGCGTGGTGGTGGTCGGCTCCGGGCAGAGCGCGGCGGAGTGCGTGCTGGCCCTGTTCAATGCGTTGACGCCGGAGCAGGTGGAGGCGGGGGCGTCGATCCACTGGATTACTCGGTCGGGGGGCTTCCATCCCATGGAGTACTCCAAGCTTGGCCAGGAGTGCTTCACCCCGGCCTACATGAACTACTTCCACACCCTGGACCGCGACAAGCGCCGCGAGATCGTCGCGGAGCAGGGCCTGCTGTACAAGGGCATCAGTTTCTCCACCATCGGCGCAATCTACGACCTGATCTACGAGCGTTCCATCGGCGGGCGCGAGCCGGGGCTGACGTTGTTGTCCAACTGCGACGTGGAGACTGTGGAGGACCTGGCCTCGGCGGGCCTGCGCATGACCTTCCGCCACCGCCAACTGGACCAGCGGGCGACGCTGGAAACCGATGCGATTGTCGCGGCGACCGGCTATGCCCATGCCTGGCCGCAGTGGTTCGAGCAGCTCAAGGGCACGGTGCTGGCCACCGACGCGCACGGTGACTGCATCGTCGGTGAGGATTTCACCGCACAGCGTTGCGATGGCGGCAGTGGCCGGGTGTTCGTGCAGAACGCGGAGATCTTCCAGCATGGCGTCGGCTCGCCGGACCTGGGTCTGGGGCCGGTGCGCAATGCGGTGATCCTCAACCAGTTGCTGGGCCGGGCGCAGTACCGGGTGCCGCAGCGGTCGTCGTTCCAGCTCTACGGGTTGCCGCAGGACTGAGCCATGGGGCTGCTTCGCAGCCCTTTCGCGGCACAAGGCCGCTCCTACAGGGGAACGCGTACCTCTCTGTAGGAGCGGCCTTGCGCCGCGAAAGGGGCGCAAAGCGCCCCCCCCCCGGGGTGCTACAACACTACGTCGCCCAGCGCCCGCCGGCCGGCATCCACCTCGGCAAATACCCCGAACGCCGCCGAAATCATCGCGCACAGGCGCTCGACCTGGACAGCGCTGTAGCGATCACTGCGGTAGGTGACCACCAGTCGCAGCGAGCGCTGGCCGTCGAACACATCCTCCATGATCTCGAACTGCAGGCCGAACATCGACTCGCTCTTGTCCGGGTCGATCTGCTTGTAGCGGATCGCCTGGCCCTCGGGCGTGCGCAGGGCGCCATTGAGGGCGTTGTTGGCGTGGATCTGCACGTACACATCGAACATCAGGCCCTCGGCGGGCGTCATGCCCAATGCCTGCTGGATGGTCTCCATGGGCACGTCGGCATAGGCCATCGAGTCGTTGATCATCCGCGTCACTTCACCCAGCAGCTCGCCCAGCGACTGCTCCGGGGCGAACTGCACGCGGTGGGCGACCATGGTGGTGAAGTAGCCGACGGTGTCGAAGAACGCCGGATCCGTACGCCCCGAGGCCGAGGTCCCGATCACCAGGTCCGACAGGTTGCCGAGCTTGTGCAGCGACAGGGCGATGGCGGTGTAGATCACGCTGAACAGCGATGATTGGTGCTGCCGGGCACTGGCGCCGAGTTGCTCCAGCACGCCGGGTTCGGGGCGCAGCTCCAGCCAGCGTGCGCGTGTGGTGGCTTGTTCGGCGGGAACGCTCGGGGCGTCGGCGCAGGCGGGCAGGGCAAGGCCACGGGTGGCGTCGCGCAGCAGCTCGGTCCAGTACGCCAGGTGGCGCGGTTTCGGGCCTTGGGCACTCTGGGCGAGGGCGAATTCGTGGAAGGTACGCGCCGCCGCCGGCCATTGCGGCGCCCGGTCCTGGGCGCGGGCCAGGTAAGCCTCGGCCAGTTCGGCCATGATCACGTTCAGCGACCACTCGTCGATGGCCATGTGGTGGACCAGGAACGACAGCACCTGGTGGCCGCTGTGCGGGTCACGCAGCAGGCGCAGCCTCAGCGGCAGCTCGCGGGCCAGGTCAAAGCGGTGCTTGGCCTCGCTGGCCAGGCTTGCACCGGTGCTTTCGGTGCTGTTCCAGAACCACTTGTAGCGGCCCAGTTCGGCCAACGGCACGATGCGCTGGCAGGCGCTGTCGCCTTCGCCATGGTAGGTGGTGCGCAGGCTGGCGTGGCGTTCCAGCAGGTCAGTGAAGGCCTGTTGCAGCAGCACTTCGTCCACCGGGTCGTGGAAGTCCAGGGCAAAGGGCAGGTTGAAGATGGTGCCGTAGTCGAAGGCCGCGCAGGCGCGCCACAACGATGCCTGGGCCAGGGCCATCGGCGCTTGCTGGATTTCCTCGGCCAGTTGGCTGACCTGGTCGGCTTGCCCTTGGCTCAGCTTGGCGCGGGTGGCCAGCGCCGACGCGCTGGGCGAGGCGAAGAAGTCGCTGAAGCGCAGTTCGATACCGTGCTCGCCCTGCAGGCGACCGATGATCCGCGTGGCCAGCAGCGAGTGGCCGCCCATGTCGAAGAAGTCATCGTCCAGGGTCATGCCAGGCTCCGCCAGGGCCTGGCGGAACGCGTCGAGGATGCGTTGCGCAATGTCCGTCGAGGGCGCCTGCGACAGCGGTTCGAGCAGCAGTGGCTGGTCGCCGGCCTGGGCGTCGTATTCGGCGCGGATGCGTTCGAGCAAGGCTTGTGGCGACTGGCGCAGCACCGCATGGCAGAGCAGGCCGAGCACGGCCTGCTGTTCGCTGGCCAGCAGCAGGGCCTCGAACGGCGGCTGCCTGGTGGAATCCCAGGGCGCCGCCTGGCGCGCCCGCAGCAGGGCGTCCATGCCCTCGGCCGCGCTCCGTTCGATGCGCAGGCACGGGTACCAGCCGGGTTCCTGGGTCTTGTACAGGTCGCCGTCGTCGCTGAAGTGGTAGCGGCTGTTCAGGCCCGGCGTGGCTTCGACCACCGCCTGCACGGCCAGGGCCAGCAGCGACAGGTCGGCCCGGGGGCCAAGGCGCCAGGCGCCCAGTTGCCGGTGCAACCGCTCGGGTTGCTGCTGCTGGGCGAACCAGGCGAGTTCCTCGTGTTCGTCAAGGACCTGGGGCGAGGGTGGGGTGGTGTTGCGTTCCAACATAGCTAGCTTCCTGCTGTTCGATCGTTCAAGGCCCGCGTCGGCCTCACTGCCATCCATGGATCGCGGTGAGTGGCCGCGCAGAGGGGTTGCACCACCGGGGTGCATTGCGTGAATCCCGGGGATTCGTTATGGTGTGAAAGATGCAAATAATTATCATCTAGATTGGCGCACGTCAAAGCAAGCCGTCTGGAATGCACCACGCTCAGGGAGAGGTACCGTGGACAACGGAACGTTCGCGCTTCGTCAGCAGCTGCACCAGCTGTATCAGGATCATCACGGCTGGCTGTGCGACCTGCTGCGGCGCAAGTTGGGCAACTCGGTGGACGCGGCGGACCTGGCCCACGACATCTACCTGCACCTGATGAACAAGGGCCAGGTGCCCAGCGCCGAGCAGTCGCGCTGCCACCTCACGCAGATCGCCAACGGCAAGGTCATTGACCTGTACCGCCGTCGCCAGCGCGAAATCCGCTACCTCGAAGATCATGGCCTGCAGCCCGAGCCACGGGTGCCGTCGGAGGAGGCGCGGGCGCTGGTGGTCGAAGCGTTGGGTGCGATCGACAGCGCCCTGCAACGGCACTCGCCCAAGGCGCGCCAGGCCCTGTTGCTGTGCCGCCTCGACGGCATGGCCCATCGCGCCATCGCCGCCGAGCTGCGGGTTTCGGTGTCCTCGGTGGAAAAATACATCGCCGCCGGCCTGCGCACCTGCCGGCGCTACCGGCTGGGCGGCGCCTGAGCGTGCGCAGATTTTCTTGCGGGTTTGACCGCCTCGTGCGGAATACAGGTTGAGAAGGACACGCGGGCAGGGCGCCCCTGGGACGGCCCGGCCCGCCCCTCGTGCTGAAAAGGAGCATTCATGAGTGTTGAACAAGGGGTGGCGGAATCGTCCGCCCGTGGGCCGGTCGCCGCGGTGCTTGCGCCGATACGCGGCCGATTGATCGTCGCCGGGCTGCTTGCCGCCCTGGGCGCCATGCTGACCCTGGCGCCCCTGGCGGCGATCGCTGAAGTTGCCCGGCTGGCCTTCGCCGGCGGGCAGGGCGTCGACCAGGCCTGGCCGGTCATCGCCGTGGGGCTGGGTTGCCTGTTTGCCGGCATGGCGCTGATCTCGCTGGGCGACCTGGTGGCGCACCTGGCCGACAACCACATCACCGGCACACTGCGCCTGGCGATCATCCGCCGCCTGGCGCGGGTACCGCTGGGCTGGTTCACCAGCCGCGCCTCGGGCGAGGTCAAGCAGGCCATGCAGGACGATATAGGCATCCTGCACAGCCTCACCGCGCACTTCTATACCACTCTCGGACGCAGCGCCGGGGCGGTGCTGGCCTCGATCGTCTACCTGTTCGCCATGGACTGGCGCATGGCGATCGTGTCGATGCTGCCGTTCCCGCTGTTCTTCCTGTTCTTCGCCCGCGCCCACCAGGCCAGCGCCCGCAACATGCAGGCCTTCGGCGCCGGCATGGGGCGGATCAACCAGGCCGTGGTCGAGTTCGTCAACGGCATCCCTGTGGTCAAGGCCTTCGGTGGCCAGCGCAAGGCCCATGGCAGCTACCGCGAGGCGGTGGACGCCTTCGCCGCGGCCTTCACCGACTTCACCCGGCCGCTGGTCAGCGCCATGGCCAATGCCAACGCGATGATCGCGCCGGTGTCGGTGCTCGGTGTGGTGCTGGCGTTCGGCACACTGTTCGTCAGCCTGGGCTGGATCACCCCGGTGCAGGTACTGCCGTTCGCCCTGGTGGCGCCGGGCATCTGCGCGCCGCTGCTGTTGCTGGCCTATATCACCCATGACCTGAATAACGCCACCGGTGCCGCCCAGCGCGTGCAGGCGCTGCTGCGCACGCCGGTGCTGGAGACCGACGACCAGGGCGCCGCCGGCAAGCTGCCGGCCAATGCTCGGATCGAAGTGCAGGGCCTGGGCTATCACTATGACCCGCGCAATCCGGTGCTGAGCGAGGTGTCGTTCACCCTCGAGCCCGGCACGGTGACCGCGGTGGTCGGTGCCTCGGGGGCCGGCAAGTCGACCCTGGCGCGCCTGCTGCTGCGCTTCTTCGACCCCAGCGCCGGGCGCATCACCCTGGGCGGCGTCGACCTGCGCCAGATCGACAGCGCCCAGCTGTACCGGCGTATCGGCTTCGTCCTGCAGGACGTGCGCCTGATCCATGCCAGCGTGCGCGAGAACATCGCCCTGGGCCGGCCTTCGGCGAGCCAGGAGCAGATCGAGGCCGCGGCACGGATCGCCAATATCCACGAGCGCATCCTCGCCCAGCCGCGCGGCTACGACGCGGTGATCGGCGAGGACGTGCAGTTCTCCGGCGGCGAGCTGCAACGGCTGAGCATCGCCCGTGCCGTGCTGCTCGACCCGCCGGTGCTGGTGCTCGACGAAGCCACCGCGGCGGCCGATGCCGAGAACGAAGTCAAACTGCAACAGGCGCTGTCGCGCTTCGCCCAGGGCCGCACGCTGCTGGTGATCGCCCACCGCCTGGACACGGTGATGCACGCCGACCAGATCCTGGTGCTGGACCAAGGCACGGTCGCCGAACGCGGCAATCATGACGAACTGCTGGCCCGGCGTGGCCTGTACGCCCGCTTGTGGGCTGCCGGGGGTTATGCGAAGGCGCGGGCGACCGCACAGGTGGAGGAGCACTGATCATGCTGGGGATTTTCGTTCGACTGCTCGGCGCCGACGCCGTGTTCCTGCGCCGCTACATGCGTCTGGCACTGGTGTATGGCGTGCTGTGCGGGCTGACCATCGTCACCCTGGTGCCGATCCTGCGTCACCTGCTGGGCAACCAGCTGGAAGCCGCCGGCCAATGGCTAGCGCTGCTGGCCGTGGGCGTGGTGGTGTGCTGGTACCTGCGCCGACGGGTGGAGGAGGCCGGCATCGCCGTGGGCATCGCGGTGCTGCGCGGCGGCCGCCAGCGCCTGGGCGAGCATGTCGGCACGCTGCCGGTGGGTTGGTTCAGCGCCGCCAATACCGCGCGCCTTAGCCATGTGACCACCCAGGGCATGATGGAGATCGCGCAACTGCCAGCCCACGTGTTCACGCCGCTGTTCACCGGGGTGGTGACGCCGCTGGTGATCCTCGTCGCGCTGTTGCTGGTCGACCTGCGCCTGGGCCTGGTGGCCCTGGTCAGCCTGCCGCTGCTGGCCCTGGTGATGCTGGCGACCATGCGCCTGGGCCAACGTGCCGACCAGCGCTACCAGCGCGACACCGCGCAGACCAGCCAGCGCATGGTCGAGTTCGCCCAGGCGCAGTCGGTGCTGCGTGCCTTCAATGGCGAGCAGGGCGGCACGCGCTTCCTGGAGCAGGCCGTGGCCCAGCAACAGCAGGCCGCGCGCAAGCTGATCCAGCTCTCGGCGCTGTCGTCGGTGCTCAATGTCTGGGCAGTGCAGGCCAGCTTCGCCGCCTTGCTGGTGGTCGCCACCCTGTGGCTCGGCGAGCAGGCCGGTGCAGCCTTCGACAGCGCGGCAGTGATCGCCACCCTGGTCGCGCTGGTGCTGGCGACCCGCTTCATCGATCCGCTGCTGGATGTGGCCGGCTACAGCGAGGTGCTGCGCGGCACCCGTGGCCAGTTGCAGGCGGTGGCCGAACTGCTGGCCGTAGAACCGCTGCCCGAACCCGCCGCGCCGCAGGCGCCGGTCGACGGGTCGGTGCAGCTGGAGCAGGTCGGTTTCCGCTACGGCGATGACCAACCCGAAGTGCTGCGCGAGGTCAGCCTGGATATCGCGCCCGGCAGCATGACCGCGCTGGTCGGCGCGTCGGGGTCGGGCAAGACCACCCTGGTGCGCCTGATCGCCCGGTTCTTTGATGTCACCCAGGGCCGGGTCAAGATCGGCGGCGTGGATGTGCGGCAGATGTCCGCCGAGCAGCTGGCCGGGCAGATCAGCCAGATCTTCCAGGACGCCTACCTGTTCCAGGGCAGCATCGCCGACAACATCCGCCTCGGCAAACCCGATGCCAGCGAGGCCGAGGTACTGGAGGCAGCGCGGCTGGCCGGGGTGCAGG
This sequence comes from Pseudomonas sp. TE31087, assembly GCF_057284075.1. NCBI lineage: Bacteria > Pseudomonadati > Pseudomonadota > Gammaproteobacteria > Pseudomonadales > Pseudomonadaceae > Pseudomonas > Pseudomonas sp. TE31087. The sequence continues at coordinate 1,369,067 of NZ_JBXVNN010000001.1, read as the reverse complement.
AGATCCTCGAGCGCCTTCCCGAAGGCTTGCACACGCCGGTGGGCGAGGGCGGGGCGCGGCTGTCCGGCGGGGAGCGCCAGCGCATTTCGATTGCCCGTGCCTTGATCAAGGACGCGCCGATCCTGCTGATCGACGAGGCCACCGCGGCGCTGGATGCCGAGAACCAGGCGGCCATCGCCGAGGCGCTGGCACGGCTGCGCGGCAAGCGCACGCTGATCGTCATCGCCCACCAGCTGTCGACGGTGGCCATGGCCGACCAGATCGTGGTGCTGGACCAAGGGCGCATCCGCGAGCAGGGTGCCCATGCCCAGCTGGCTGCCGAAGGTGGGCTGTACGCGCACTTCCTTGAGCAGCGCCGGGCCGCCAAGGGCTGGCGTATCGGCGAGGCGGCGGGTGATGGAGTGACCGCTTGAGTCGGGTGCTGCTGCCAACGCTGTTGTTGCTGCTGTGTGGCGTTTCACTGATGGTCGGGGCCAGCCAGATGTCCTGGTCGGCCTTGTGGTCGGCCAGCGACGATGCCTGGCTGACCCTCACCGCCAGCCGCTTGCCACGCCTGGCGGCGCTGGTGCTGACCGGTGTCGGCCTGTCGATCTGCGGGGTGATCCTGCAGCAGATCGTGCGCAACCGCTTCGTCGAGCCGGCCACCTGCGGCGGACTCGACGCGGCCAAGCTGGGCATCCTGGTGGCCCTGACCGTGCTGCCCGGGGCCGGGGCCAGCGGGCGCATGCTGTTCGCCCTGGTGTTCTGCCTGCTGGCGAGCCTGGTGTATGTGGCGATCATCCGCCGCATCCGCTTCACCAACCTGGTGCTGGTGCCGGTGATCGGCCTGATGTACGGCAGCCTGCTAAGCGCCATCGCCGAGTTCTACGCCTATCGCCACAACATCCTGCAGAGCATGCAGGGCTGGCTGCTGGGCGACTTCTCGCGGGTGATCGAGGGCAACTACGAGATCATCTACCTGATCCTGCCGATCGTCGTGCTGACCTACCTGTACGCCCAGCGTTTCACCGTGCTCGGCATGGGCGAGGGCATGGCCACCAGCCTCGGGCTCAACTACGCGGCCACCGCCATCCTCGGCCTGGTGCTGGTGGCGGTGACCGTGTCGGCCACGGTGATCACCGTGGGCGCGATTCCCTTCGTCGGCCTGGTGGTGCCTAACCTGGTGGCGCTGCGCTACGGCGAGAACCTCAAGCGCACCCTGCCCATCGTTGCCATGTGCGGCGCGGCGCTGCTGCTGGCCTGCGACATCCTCGGCCGGCTGCTGATCCATCCCTACGAGGTACCCATTGGCCTGACCGCCGGCAGTGTCGGCGGCGTGCTGTTCCTGTTGCTGATCCTGTGGAAGTGCAAATGATGCGCCGCGTCGCCTGGTTGTTGTTGCCGGCCCTGGCGCTGGCGTTCCTGCTGCTGGGCTCGGGCATGGACTTCAGCTACGTGATCCCCAAGCGCCTGGTGCGCCTGGGCGCGATCGTCGTGGCCGGGGTGTGCATCGCCTTGTCCTCGGTGATCTTCCAGACCCTGGCCGGCAACCGCGTGCTGACCCCGGCGATCATGGGCTACGAAGGCATCTACCTGCTGTTCCAGGCCTTGCTGGTGCTGTGGCTGGGCACCGCCAGCGTGGCGCTGCTGGGCGCCCAGGGCAACGCGCTGTTGTCGATCGCGCTGATGCTCGGTTACTCGTGGCTGCTGCAACGCTGGCTGCTGCGCGAGGGGCGGGGTGATGTCTACCGCCTGTTGCTGCTGGGCCTGGTGCTGACCATGGTGCTGGGCACTTTCACCCAGTTCATCCAGCTCAAGACCAGTCCGGGGGAATTCTCCATCCTGCAGAGCCTGGGCTACACCAGCTTCAACCGCGCCCAGCCGGCCCAGGTGCTGTACTCGGGCCTGCTGGTGGCGGCGGTGGCGCTGCTGGTGGTGCGCGGCACGCGGGTGCTCGACGTGCTGGCGCTGGGGCGCGACCAGGCCATCGCCCTGGGCCTGGACCATGGCCGCTGCCTGCGCCTGCAGATGGCGCTGATCGCCGTGCTGGTGGCGGTGTCCACCAGCCTGGTGGGGCCGACCGCGTTCATGGGGGTGTTTGTCGCCAACATCGCCTACGCCCTGGCGCGTAGCGCCCGGCACCAGGTGACCCTGCCACTGGCCTGCGCCGTGGCCATCGGCATGTTCCTGCTCGCCCAACTGCTGGTCGAGCACCTGTTCAACTACCGGACCAGCGTGAGCATCCTCGTCAACCTGGTGTGCGGCGCGTACTTCCTCGCGCTGATGGTCCGCACCCGAGGCACCCCATGATCACCCTTGAACACCTGTACAAGGCCTACGGCGAGAAGACCGTGCTCGACAACGTGAGCCTGGCGTTTCCCGCAGGCCAGGTCACCTCGCTGATCGGTCCCAACGGCGCCGGCAAGAGCACCCTGCTGATGTGCATCGCCCGGCTGCTGCCGGCCAATCGCGGGCGAATCCTGCTCGACGGCCAGGACATCGGCCGCATCGCCATCGCCGACTACGCCCGCCGCGTGGCCACCCTGCGCCAGGTGCTGGACTTCAACCTGCGCCTGACCGTCGAGGAGTTGGTCGCCTTCGGCCGCTTCCCGTACAGCCGCGGCCTGCTTACCGCCGACGACCAGCAGGTGATCGACGAGTCGCTGGATTTCCTGGGGCTGCAACCCCTGCGCGGGGCTTACCTCGACGAGCTCAGCGGCGGCCAGCGGCAGATGGCCTTCCTGGCCATGACCATCGCCCAGCGCACCGACCTGCTGCTGCTCGACGAGCCGCTGAACAACCTCGACATGAAGCACGCGGTGCAGATCATGCAGGCGGTCCGCAGGCTCTGTGACGAGCAGGGGCGCACGGTGATCCTGGTGGTGCACGACATCAACTTCGCCGCCAACTATTCCGACCACATCGTCGCCCTGAAGGGCGGCGCCGTGCACAGCCACGGGACGGTCGCCGAGGTGGTCACCCAGGCCAACCTGCGCGCGCTGTTCGGCCTGGCCTTCGAGATCCTGCCCAGCGCGCACGGTTTCGTCTGCAACTACTTCAACCCATCACTATCGAGAGAGCTGGTATGAACGGAATCTGCAAGATACTGCTGGCCGCCGCCGTGGCGGCCGCGTTGGTCGGCTGCGACCAGGCCCCGCCGGCACAGGCGCGCGCCGCCAGCGCCGACTACGCCCCGGTGAAGGTCGAGCACGCCCTGGGCACCACGCTGGTCGAACACCAGCCGCAGCGCGTGGTGGCCTTCGACATGAGCGAGCTGGACACCCTCGACCAACTCGGCGCGCCGGTGGTCGGCATCGCCAAGGACTATGTGGCGGGCTTCCTGGTCAAGTACCGCGACGACCCGCAGGTGGCCGATGTCGGCACCACCATCCAGCCCAACCTCGAGCGCCTGCATGCGCTCAAGCCCGACCTGATCCTGATTTCGCCGTTGCAGGCACAGAGCTACCAGGAACTGAGCCAGATCGCCCCGACGGTGCACTACGACATTGACATGGACAACCGCCAGGGCAACGTCATCGAGACCGCCAAGCAGCACTTGCTGACCGTCGGGCGGATCCTCGGCAAGGAAGAGCGGGCCCGGGAAACCGCCGCGCGCATCGACACCAAGGTGGCCCAGGTACGCCAGGTGACCGACGGGCGTCCGGAGAAGGCGCTGATAGTGCTGCACAACAACGGCGCGTTCACCGCCTACGGCGTGCGCTCACGCTATGGCTTCATCTTCGACACCCTCGGGGTCAAACCGGCCAGTGACGACATGCAGGCAGGCCTGCACGGGCAGCCGATTTCCAACGAGTTCATTCACCAGGCCGACCCGGACATCCTCTACGTGATCGACCGCACCGCAGTAATGGAGCGCCGGGCCGCGCTGGACCGCGAGACCCTGGACAACCCGCTGCTGCGCCAGACCAAGGCGTGGAAAAGCGGCCATGTGGTGTTCGTCGACCCGCAGACCTGGTACCTGTGCACGGCCAGCGTGACCTGCCTGGAGCGGGTAGCGGACGAGGTGGTGAAGGGGTATCAGGGCTAAGCCTGCAGGCCATACGCCAATTCAGGCCTTTCGCATTCTCTGTAGGAGCGGCCTTGTGTCGCGAAAGGGCCGCAGCGCGGCCCCGGGATCTTGAGTCCGGCTCAAGATTGCCGGGGCTGCTACGCAGCCCTTTCGCGACACAAGGCCGCTCCTACACGGAATGTGTTGCTGAAACGATAGTGGCCAAATGACTGTAATTTCTGTTGAGGGATTCGTCGACTCGTACGGAATGACTAATGAGAAACATTACCATTTCGTCCCGAAAGGAATCCCTCATGTCGCCACTGCAATACCCCAAGGCCCCAAACCTGCCCCGCAGGGCCTTGCACATGGCCCTGCTGCTGGGCATGGCCACCCTTGCCGGCAACACGTTCGCGCAACCGCCACGCCCCACTTCCTCGGCGCAGCAACAGACCCCCGATGTGAAGGAAGAGGGCCTGACCTTGCCGGAAACCCTGGTGCAGGACACCCGTGATTCGCTGGGCTCGCCACCGCCGGAATATGCCGGTGGCCAGGTCGGCTCCGGCAGCCGGCTCGGCCTGATGGGCAACAAGGACTTCAGCGAAACACCATTCAACGCCATCAGCTACACCAAGGAATACATCGAGAACCGCCAGGCCCAGGACATCGGCTCGCTGATCGGCGCCACCGATCCGTCGGTCTATGTGCCGAGCAAGCGTGGCATCTTCGAGACCTTCTTCATCCGAGGTCTCTACAGCACCGGCAACGACATCACCTTCAATGGCCTGCCGAGCATGGCGCCGAACATGCGCGGCTCCACCGAGCTGGCCGAGCGTATCGAAGTGCTCAAGGGTCCGTCGGCGCTGCTCAACGGCATGCCGCCCGACGGCAGCGTCGGCGGCAGCATCAATATCGTGCCCAAGCGAGCCGGCGACGAGCCCCTGGCCCGGCTGACCGCCTCCTACGAGTCCGACGGTCTGGCCGGCATGCATGCCGATATCGGCCGCCGCTTCGGCGACCAGAAGCAGTTCGGCGTGCGCTTCAACGGCGTCTACCGCGACGGCGACACCCCGGTGGACGACCAGCAGCACCGCATGCAGTTGTCGTCGCTGGCCCTGGACTGGCGCGGCGAGCGGGCGAGGGCGTCGCTGGACTACTACCACCAGCGCGAGCGCATGGACGGGGTCAACTATTTCGGTATCTCTTCGATCAGCCCCGGGGTGACCCACCTGCCCAAGGCCAAGAAGGGCGATCACTCGCTGGCTCCGGAGTGGGGCTACACCGTCAACGACACCGACACCGTGGTGCTGCGCGGCGAGTACGACCTCAACGACTCGCTCACCGCCTTTGCCGGCTGGGGCCATAGGGAAGGGGGCTACAACGCGCTGATGACCAGCGGCATGCTGCTCAATGATGCCGGCGACATCGCCGCCACGCCGATCCGCTCGGCCCGCGACGGCGAGCAGAAGTCCGGCGAAGTCGGCCTGCGCGGGCGTTTCGCCACCGGCCCCGTGGACCACGCCTGGTCGCTGGCGGCCACCCGCTACGACTCCGAGAACAGCTTCAAGGACAAGCGCCTGCCGACGCGCATCCTCACCAACTACTACAACCTGGACTACGGCCCGCGCCCGGAGATCGGCGTGTACGGCAATGTCACCTCGCGCATGCGCGCCCGGCTGAGCAGCGAAGCCTTGCTCGACACGATGTCGTTCCTCGATGACAAGGTGCAGTGGACCGTGGGCGCACGTCACCAGAACGTGCGAGCGTCGAACTACGACGGCAACCACCAGCGCACCTCCAAGGCCTACGATGAAAGCCGTGTATCGCCGGCCACGGCCCTGCTGGTCAAGGTCACCGACGAGCTGTCGCTGTACGGCAACTACATCGAAGGCCTGAGCCAGGGCGGCATCGCGCCGGACAACGCGCGAAACGCGGGCGCGATCATGGCGCCGTACCAGACCAAGCAGTACGAACTGGGCGCCAAGCTCGACCTGGGCACCTTCGCCCACACGGTCAGTGTCTACCAGGTGAAGAAGCCAAGCGCCTATACCGACCCGGCCACGCAGATCTACGGCGTGTACGGCGAGCAGCGCAACCGTGGCCTGGAATGGTCGTTCTTCGGCGAGCTCGAGCCGGGCCTGCGCCTGCTGGGCGGTGCGTCCTACACCAAGGCCGAGCTGACGAAATCGATACGCAAGGAGAACGAAGGCAACCAGGCCACCGGCGTGCCCAAGGTGCTGGCCAAGCTCGGCGTCGAGTACGACTTGCGCGCGCTTCCCGGCCTGACCCTGACCGGCAACGCCAACTATGCCGGCCGGCGCTACGCCACCGATGCCAACAACCTGTCGCTGCCGTCCTACACGATCTTCGACCTGGGCGCCCGCTACAGCCTGAAGATCTCGGACAAGCCGGTGACCTTGCGCGCTACCGTGCAGAACGTGGCCAACAAGGCCTACTGGATTGGTTCGTGGAATGGCGGTGATGGCAGTGGTTTGTCCGGTGGGCTGGGGACGCCGCGGTCGTTGTTGTTCTCTACCTCGGTGGATTTCTAGCCAGACCAGCGCTGGCTACGTGGGAGGGGCGGTGCGCCGATGCGAGTCGCCCCGCGATCACCGCGTAGCCGGTGCCAAGTTATCCAAGCCCTGGATGCAGGATGACCATTCGCTGTTTTTGCATCAAACTGCTCAACGGTCTAGCAAAACAGAGCACCGGTGAAGGTACTCATGAGCGAACCGTCAGTTTCAGCACGACTACTGAGGAGATCCGATCATGGCGACTATTGTCAAAGCCTGCTCTATCTTGACCCATGAAGAGGAACACATGCGGTTGACATTGGAAGCGTTGGCGGATGTTGACACTGACTGTGTGATTGACCATCAGGCCGTTGAGGCCTGGGTCGATAGCCTCGGCCCGGATGCACCATTACCAGCTCCGCACGGCGACGCATAACTGCTCGTGCAGGGTATGAAGTTGCCAAGCATCACCGGCACAGCCGGTGTCAGGCAGAGAGCGAAGTGTTGGCTCCAAGTGTTTGGCGATAGTCTTGCGGCGCCTACAAGATCGAGCGCCGCCCGCGCGGCGCATCGCGGGACAAGCCCGCTCCCACATCTGTTTCGGGCCAGTCAATCCTGTTCCATTACCTGGTCCACCTTGTTTGTACGACGCGGTTTTAGCGTGGTCGCTGCCGCCGCTCCACATGACTCAAGACATGCGCCAAGGCTGGCAACCATGGCCTGACAGGTTTGGCACGTTGCAACAGATGTGGGAGCGGGCTTGTCCCGCGATGCGCCGCGCGGGCGGCGCTCGATCTCAAGAGCGCTGCAACTCTCTCGTCGAACACCCCGCAGCCCCCTCACACCCGAAACCGCGACACACTCGCCTGCATGCCCTGGGCAATCTCCCCCAACCGCTGCGCCGCCGAGGCCAGCTGCCGCGTGGTGTCGGTACTGTCCCTGGACATGCGGGCAATCAGCTCGACCTGCTGCGCCACCTCCTGGCTGGCCTTGGTCTGCTCGCCGATGGTCAGCGAGATCTCCTCGACCACCGAGGCGGCGCGGCGCGCCCCTTCACGAATCTGCTGGATCGACGCGCCCGCCTGGGTGGCCAGTTCCACGCCGGCGCGCACCCGGGTGACGCCAGTCTGCATGCTGTCCACGGCATTGCCGGTGCTGTGGCGGATGCGCTCGATCATGTCGGCGATTTCCCGGGTCGACTGCGCCGTGCGCCCGGCCAGGCCACGCACCTCGTCGGCCACCACGGCGAAGCCGCGACCGGCGTCGCCGGCGCGGGCCGCCTCGATGGCCGCGTTTAGGGCCAGCAGGTTGGTCTGCTCGGCGATGGTGTTGATCACCTGGATGATCGAGTAGATCTCCTCGGAACTCTGGCCCAGCACGGTGATGGTCTCGGAGGAGCGGTTGACCGCCTCGTCGATCCCCTGCATGCCGCCGACCACGCTGAGGATGACCTCGCCGCCGTCGCTGGCCAGGCGTTCGGACTGCCCGGAAATGGACTGCGCATCCCGGGCATGTTCGGCAATCTGCGCTAGGTTGGCGATCATCTGCTCGGTGGCCGAAGCCATGCTCACGGCGCTGTCGGACTGCTGGCTGGTGCGCTCCACCAGGCTGCTTGAGGCCAGCCCCAGTTCGTCGGCCACCTCGCGCAGCAGCAGGTTCTCCTGGTGGATCGCCTTGATCATGTTGCCCAGGCTGTCGCGCATGTCGGCCAGCGAGCGCAGCAGACGGCCGGTCTCGTCGCGGTCATGGACCTGGATCTCGGTGGTCAGGTCGCCCTGGGCGATGCGTTCGGCCACCGCCATGGTCTGGCTCAAGGGGCGCAGGATCGAGCGCAGCAGCAGGACGGTGCACAGCGCCAGGACCAGTGTGGCCAGGACCATCCCGCCGACCAGCACGGCGACGCCCTGGTGCAGGGTGGCGGTGCTCTGCTCGCGGCTCTTGTCGGCGTTGCCGGCGATCAGGTCGCTGAGGGTGCTGTTGCGCTGCTCCAGCTCCTTGAACGCCGCGACGAAGGCCGGCAACTGCGCCTGCGCCTGTTCGGGCGATTTCAACGCCAGCTGGATGATCGAGGTGGCGCTGGCGATGTAGTGGTCCAGCAGGGGGCCGAGGTCGCTGATGGCCTGGTGCAGATCGGCGTCCAGGGACAGCTCGAGATTACTCTGCACAACACTGCGGAACCACTTGGCGTGCTCGTCGAGGTCGGCCAGCACCTGGTTGGCGGTATCAACATCGCCCGGCTTGACCAGCAGGGCGGCGAGCACGTCGGCGCGCAGCGCGTCGTGCATCATGTCGCCTTCCATGTGGTTGCGCAGGGCGGCCATGCTGTCCTCGCTGCGCTTGAGTGCCTGGTTCTGGTCATGCTCGGCGAGCAGGCCGCTGCCGCCGAGCAACAGCGCGGCGAGGATGCTGACCAGACCGAACCCGATGGTTTTCTGGCGAATGTCCATTTCGAACAGGCTCCGTGGGGTGGGTCTGGTGAGCATAGATGGCTGGAGGTATTTCGCTGGTTGGGAAAGGGCCATGGAGGAGGGTGACGCTGTTCCAAGAACTCATATATAACTCAACTAAATATTCATTTAGTTGAGTTATAATTATTGGTTATCAATAGTCGGGCAGGGCACACAGACGTGTTGCAGGAGCCTGCCGATCATGTGAAGTTTGCCCCCAGTTCACATACCCTGAAAAAACCATCAAAGGAATGAGATATATCCATGCGTGGACTCACCGTAATACCGTTGTTGTTTGCTCCCATGATCGCCTGGGGCGACTGCACGCAGCACCTGCAAACCTGGGCCCAGAACCTGCATCCAACCTTGAAGCTCGCCAGCGAGTTTGCGGTCTGCAAGGTCAATCCCGCAGACGCCAACCAGGTACTGGCAGCCTTGCCCGTGATGATGAATGTCGATGAGTACGGGCAAGGCGATTACGGTCTGGATGTACTGGTGGCCGAAGCCGCCAGCGGCAAGATCATTGCTCGCAGTTACCAAGAGGCTGCGATCGTCTCCGACGCTGTGCAGTTTTCAGGCCTGACGTTGGACACGGCGCGGTATCAGGTTGCGCCTGGGCAGCGGGCATTTGGCGTGCGTATCAGCCATACCGGCTCGTCACGGGTCAATCCGTTCAGTAGCGAGACCCTGAGTCTTTACGTGAACGACGGCTCGCAATTGCGCCAGATCATGGGAGGCCTGGTTGTAAGCAAGGGCAACGGTGAATGGGATGGTTCCTGCGCTGGTGAGTTCGGCGAGACAAAGCGGACTCTGGCGATTGGCAAACCTGGCAAGGATGGTTTCAGCAGGTTGCGGGTTACCGAGATCACGACCGGAAGTCAGAGCGTTGTGAAAGGTGTTGATGACTGTGAGGAGATCGAGAGCAGTTCGACGACGAAGACGTTCAATCTGGATTATGACGGCAGTCGGTATGAGGTGCCGAAGGAATTGACGTTCCAGTGATCTGGGTTGGCCACGGGGCTTTGATGGAGGCTGAAATCTGGCCTCCCTCTGGGCGTGATGCTCAATACGAACATACGCATAATGTATATTATGTTAAATTGAGTATTATGGGAGGTGACCTCCTGAGTCGATCACCTGTGGTAGCGCTCAGAACTAAACATGCGAAAAGCTAAAAACTGATGGTGCAAAATCAGACGCGCCGGATATTTGGGGATTTTTAGTTCGTGCCAGCGTGTTGGTTGGGTCTTGCGTATGGGTCCTACGTGTGCCGCCATGCTGAGCTGCCAGCGACACTGGGCTGTTTATTGTGTATCGTGAGCATGCTTGCTCCGAGACTTGTTGGCGATGAGCCTCCCCTTGGAGACATTCGATAGCCCGCCTACCATGGCGGGCTTCTTTTTTTAGGCCAGAGCTGGCAAGCGCCTTACAAGCCCCTGACTGAGCCCGTCTAATCAATATTCAATTGCCTTGGTCGCCGACAGCCGCACAGCTTGACTGCATCGTCCAATAACGATGAACGTGATCAGTGACCTATGGTTTCTCCTCGTGCCCAGATGCCCATTTCACCTCCCGAGTTTCGGAGTCCAACGGATTGCCTGACTCAGATCAAAACCGAGCATTTGAGCCAGCTAAACATTTTCTTGTTGGTAAAAGATGGTTTCGCGCTGCAAGACGTACGCGCCATGGTCTCCATTTCCAAGCTCTACGCCGGCCTCGTCAAAGGTAATTGATCGAATTTTGGGCAAGTCGAAGCCACAAAAGACTGATAACGGCACCTTAAGACTCAACGCTTCACAGAGCGCAATAGCCTTTCAATTCGCCAAGGTTCTTGAGCAGGCAGCCAAGGTTCTCAGCTGATGTGGCCGAACCTATTGTGGAACAGGAGCGTGTCCCACACCCTCACCCACCATCCGCCTGAGGGTTCATCCTGCAGCGCGATAAGCGGCCGTGTGGCGAGTTCGTGCTCACCCTCCTTTAATGTTGGATGCCCTACTCCTAGAGCAACTGGCTGCCTATCCTTGCCGCAGTTGGCAATGCCATCGTCTAGCGCTGAATCTTGTCGACATAGAGGGCAACATCGCGGCACAGGTATAGCGGGACATCAAGGTCCCGAAAGGCCGGGCGGCACGATCGTGGGGGACTCTGGGCAACCGCCAGCGGCTGCCCAGCCGGGGTCAGCCCCGGGCGTCGGAGTAAGCAGGGCCGCTGCGCAGGCCGGTGTTCTCTTCCACCGCGCCGGTGCCGTCCAGGTAGCCATGCTTGCGCAGGTCGGGCATGAGCACGGCAGCCAGCAGGGTAATAGCGCTCATGGCCGCCACGTAGTAATAGAAGTATGACTCCACCCCAGCCCCGCGCAATGAGAGTGCCACGTACTCGGCCGTACCGCCGCACAGCGCATTGCCCAGCGCATACGGTAAGCCTACCCCAAGCGCGCGCACGGTGGCGGGATACAGGTCAGCTTTAAGTACGCCGGTCACCGGCGTATAGAACGCAGCAATCAGCAGCCCAAGCATGACCAATGCAAAGGCCTCATACGGGTTGGTGACGCTCTTCAGACCAGTAAGCAACGGCACGATCAACATGCTTGATAGGAGGCCGAAAGCAATCATGCTGTTACGTGAGCCGATCCGGTCAGCCATCATCCCGAACACCGGCTGCAGGCACATGAACACCACCAAGGCAGCTGTCATGATGAAGCTGACCGTCGAGGGGTCGAAGCCAGCCGACACCACCAGATACTTCTGCATGTAGGTGGAGAAGGTGTAGAAGTGCAGCGAGCAACCGGCCGTGATGGCAATGGTCAGCAGCACGGCTTTCTTGTGTTTCATCAGTGCCTTGATCGAGCCGGCTTCCTTGTGTTTGGCGCCCTGGGCATGGGCGGTCTCAAGCATCGAGCGGCGCAGGTACACCACTACCAGTGCGCTGATCGCACCGATGAAGAACGGAATCCGCCAGCCCCAGGCCTTGAGCTCCTCGATTGGCAGCACATTTTGCAGCACCACCACCGTCAGCAGCGCGAGCAACTGGCCGGCGATGATGGTGAAGTACTGGAACGAGCCAAAGAAGCAGCGCTTGCCCTTGCGGGAAATTTCGCTGATGTAGGTGGCCCCGGTGCCGTATTCAGCACCTACCGAGAGCCCCTGCATCAAGCGGGCTACCAGCAGCAGCACCGGAGCTGCCATGCCGATGGACTCGTAAGTGGGCAATACAGCGATCATCAGCGAGCCGCCACACATCAGGAACACAGAGATGATCATGGAGAACTTGCGACCACGGGTGTCGGCCAGATAGCCGAAGATCCACCCGCCCAACGGGCGCATGAAGAAGCCCACGGCGAAGATTCCGGCGGTCGCCAGCAACTGCGTGGTCTGGTCGCCTTGGGGGAAGAACAGGGCTGCGAAGTAGATCGAGGTGTAGGCGTAGATGAAGAAGTCGTACCACTCCACCAGGTTGCCGGAGCAGGCACCGAGAATGGCGCGGATTCGTTGGCGGTTGGTCAGATTGTGGATATCAGGCGCAGCGGGATTGTTATTGTTGGCGTGCATTGGGTAACTCCAGATCTAAGGCAAACGTAAGGCAGGAACGACAGCGTCGGTTTACGTTCGATTGATCGGCTTGGAGTCGTGGTGGGAAAAAGCGGGCGGCAAAACGCAAGGCGATGAAACGCGCATCATGGGGGGTACCTTCTGGGATCTATTATTTTACAAGTCAGCGAAAGCGCACTGACTTTTATTCCCGAGCAAAGCTACGCCCTCACCTGGATAGCGGCCAGACCCGGTCCCCTCTAGCAGTTATGCCTCAATTGAATAGCTCGCTGCGTCAGAGCATATGCCCAGCCCAGATACCTTCGGCCACCAGCTCCGAGGCAATGTCGACGAAAGTCTGGCCGACATAGCGGGTAGCCGGGCTCACCTGGCGATCGGCCGGCAGCACCAGCACCAGTTTTCGCATGGGCGTAGGGTCTACCAGCGGTGCCGCGCATAGCGTGCCGTCGTTCAAGCGCGAGTAGATCGAGGCCAAGGGCAACGCGGTGTAACCAAAGCCATTGCGCACAAGGTCGATCATCGCGCCGAATGAATCCGCCTCGACGCTAGTGGTGATCTTGAAGCCGCGCTCCAGGGCACATTGGTCCATGATCTTGCGTAGCCCGTGACGGGGGCTGGGTAAGACCATCGGTTCCCTGGCCAACTGTGCGAAAGGGACCGCCGTATCGAGATTCAGCCCAGAATCGGGGTGGCCAACCAGTACCAGGTTTTCCATCATCACCGGTTCGATGCGCAGTGTATGCAGGGGCTGCGGATCGTAGGAGATGGCCAGTTCCAGTTCGCCCCGCTGCAACCAGTCCAGCAGATAGCCGCTGAAAGCCGATGAAAAGCGGATGGAGAGATCCGGGTGGGTATCGCTGATGCGCTTGACCAGCGGAACCGTGACGATCTCGGCGATCGTCGGCGTGGTACCGATGGCGACCATGCCGCGAAAGGCCGCACGCCCGCCGGCTACCGAGGTACGAATGGACTCCAGCTCATTCATGATTCGGGTGGCCCGCTCAAGCACCTCCAGCCCCGCTGCGGTGATTTCCATGCCACGGCCGTGGCGCTCGAACAGGTAGACGCCCAGTTCCTTTTCCAACTGCCGGATCTGCCGACTCAAAGCCGGTTGCGCCACGTGCAGGCGATCCGACGCCTTGCTCAAACTGCCAAGCTCCGCCACATGGATCAGGGTTTTGAGTTGCGTTACGTCCATCGATCAACCACTTGCAGGGAAGGGAGTGCCGCTGGAGCGGCGTATTTGACAGTCTAAAGACGGCCTGGGGCACCAGCTATAGCATTTGAGCATAGCAGTTAGAATCCATTTGATACGGAGCGGGCTAGCCCCGGGGTGAGGCCAGCCTAGATGGATACTTCAAACGTGGGGCAAGCGTTGACCTCAAACCATTGGCCGTTCTGCGCCCGAGGCAGTGGCGCGCGGGGGGGGCGACTCTACGTCCGGATCCTGCAACTCCCCTTCCCACTTGGCCACCACCGCAGTGGCGATCGAGTTACCCACGGCGTTGGTCGCCGAGCGTCCCATGTCGAGGAAGGTGTCGATGCCCAGAATCAGCAGCAGCCCCGCTTCGGGAATATCGAATTGAACAAGCGTCGCGGCAATCACCACCAATGATGCCCGCGGCACCCCTGCTAGCCCCTTGGAGGTCAGCATCAAGGTCAGCAGCATGAGGATCTGCGTGCCGAGTGTCATCTCGATACCATACGCCTGGGCAATGAACAGCACGGCAAAGGTGCAGTACATCATCGAGCCGTCGAGGTTGAAGGAGTAACCCATGGGCATCACGAAACTGGAAATCTTGCGGCTGACCCCAAAGCGGTCCAGCGCCCCGAGGAGTTTCGGATAGGCCGATTCGGAACTGGCTGTGGCGAACGCCAGCAGAAACGCTTCCTTGATGAGTGCCAGCAAGGCGAACACCCGCCGGCCCAGGAACATCGCCCCGGCCAGCACCAGCAACACCCACAGCAAGACCAAGCCCAGATAGAAGTCGCGCATGAACACGGCGAACGTGGCCAGGATCGACAAACCATTGACTGCCACCGTGGCAGCCATCGCCGCCATGACAGCCAAGGGCGCGAGCTTCATGACATAGCCGGTGATGAGAAGCATGGCCTGGGCCAGCTCATCGGCCAAGCGTACCAGGCCCTTGGCTTTTTCCCCCAGCGCCGCCAGAGCGACCCCAAAGAACAATGAGAACACCACGATCTGCAGGATCTCGTTGTTGGCCAAGGCTTCGGCGAACGACCTGGGTACCAGGTGGGTGACAAAGGCCTTGAGGGTAAAGGCCGAGGTCTGCAGCGAAGTGGTTTCACTGACGTCCGGCAAGGGCAGCGCCAGATGCAGCCCGGGCTGCAGGATATTGGCCATCATCAGACCGACCGCTAGCGACAGCAATGAGGCCGTCAAGAACCACATTATGGCCTTGCCGAACACCCGGCCTACCGCACCGGCATCGCCCATGTGGGCGATGCCCACTACCAGGGTGGAAAACACCAGAGGCCCGATCAGCATCTTGATTAGTCTCAGGAAAACGTCCGAGATCACCGAGATGTACCCGGCGGTATGGGCGGCTGCGGCTTTGTCCGGGCTGGTGAGAAAAATGACGTAGCCGATTACCACGCCTAGAAACATGGCCAGCAGTATCCAGCCCGCTAACGGTAGTTTGAGTCTCATTGAGCACCTGTATTCAAGCAATAGGATCCGTCACCGCCTGAGCAGTGCATTACGGAACGAAGTAGGACAGTGCAAGGTGCCGGAACCGGCAGGGCGAGGATGGCGTATCGGCCACTGGCGGCTCAGCAGTGAGCCACCCGGCGAGTGTGCGCAGGTAACGAAGCATCATGGACAACCCTCGATCTTATTGTTGTTTTGATTCGACAGCGGCGCGGCCGCAACCGAGTGGACAACCTAACGTCTTCGCCTGCGGCCCATAAGCACCGCATGTGTCTATCAGCTATGCCCGCTTTCTATAGAGGCAACCTCTCCTGCGTGAGCCATGCCTGACTTTATGCGGCAGCTGGTCGCGCCGAACGCTAACCCGCCATCACATGGGCCAACCTATGCCGACCCGGCATATCTCAAAGAAAAAAACGGTAGTCGTCGTGCACAGCAACTCCCCCCATCATGTGGAAAACAAAAGCAGCACTGCCGGGAGATACCCATGTCATCGCAAGAAGCTGAACAGAACTGGCAAGAGGACGTGTTCCGTGTCCTCAAGGCCCACGACGTCAAGCACGTCGTGTTCGTCCCGGATGCCGGCCACTCGGCAGCCATCCGCATGTCCTACGCCGACCCCGATATCAAGGCCGTGGTACTCACCACCGAAGAAGAAGGCATCGGCTACCTGGCCGGCGCATGGCTGGGCGGTGAACGGGGCGCCCTGCTCATGCAATCGAGCGGCGTCGGCAACTGCATCAACACCCTCGCCCTTCAGAACTGCGCCGGCTTCCCGCTGCTGATGGTGGTGACCATGCGCGGCGACTGGGCCGAGTTCAATGCCTGGCAGAACCCCATGGGCCAGGCCACCGAAGCCTCGTTGAACCTGATGAAGGTAATGAGTTGGCGCGCTGACAAGCCTGAGGATGTGGCGCCCCTTCTCCATGGTGCCGCCACCATGGCCTTCAATGGCGATGCCGCCACTGCCCTGCTGCTTGGCCAGCGTCTGATCGGAGAAAAGAAATGGGTCAAGTAAGCGCCAACCACGTGCTCTGCCGCCGTGAAGTCGTCCGTACCCTGCTCGCCGATCGCAACGATGTGCTTGTGGTCACCGGTCTGGGCTCGGCCTCCTATGATGTGATGGCCGCAGGCGATCACGACAACAACTACTACCTCTGGGCCGCCATGGGCAGCGCCATCACCGTGGGTCTGGGCCTGGCCAATGCTCAGCCGGACAAAAGCGTGGTGGTGGTCACCGGTGACGGCGAACTGCTGATGGGCTTTGGCGCCTTGGCCACGGTTGCTCTGCAGCAGCCCAAGAACCTGACCATCGTGGTGCTGGATAACGGCCACTTCGGTGAGACCGGCATGCAGGTCAGCCACGCCGGGTTCGGCATTCAGCTGGACCGGATCGCCGATACCTGCGGTTTTTCCTGGACTCAGGAAATCCGTGAAATGGACGGTGTGCATGCTTTGCGCGAGCAATTCGCCACCCGTGATGGCGTCAAGCTGGCGACGGTAAAAATCAAAGCCGAGAACCCCCCTCGGGTACTGCCGCCGCGCGATGGTCATTACATCAAGAACCGCTTCCGCGCTGCTCTGGGCTTCCAGCCCATCTGACCGTGTTAAAGGGCCGGCCGGCGGCCGAACCACGATGACGCTGCCGGCCCGGCCCGATTTGGAGAATGATGATGAACGACAACAACAACGAAGAACTCAACGCCATTCGTGAGGGTGTGCGTGCCCTGTGTGGCGACTTCCCCGCCGAGTACTGGCGCAAGATCGATGAGGAAAAGGGCTTCCCTGAAGCCTTCGTCAAGGCCATGACCGAAGAAGGTTGGCTGTCGGCGATGATTCCCGAGGAGTTCGGCGGTTCCGGCCTGGGCCTGGCCGAGGCCTCGGTGATTCTCGAGGAGGTCAATGCCTGCGGCGGCAACTCCGGCACCATCCACGGCCAGATGTACAACATGTTCACCTTGCTGCGTAACGGCAGCGACGAGCAGAAGCGCTATTACCTGCCCAAGCTGGCCAGCGGCGAACTGCGCCTGCAATCGATGGCCGTGACCGAGCCGTCAACCGGCACCGACACCACCAAGATCAAGACCACCGCCGTTCGCCAGGGCGACAAGTACGTGGTCAATGGTCAGAAGGTGTGGATCTCGCGTGTGCAGCACTCCGACCTGATGATTCTGCTGGCACGCACCACCCCGCTCGCCGAGGTGACAAAAAAGGTCGATGGCATGTCGATCTTTCTGGTCGACCTGCGTGAGGCCATCGGCAATGGTCTGACCGTGCAGCCAATTGCCAACCTGGTGAACCACGAGACCAACGAGCTGTTCTTCGACAACCTGGAAATCCCGGCCAGTAGCCTGATCGGTGAAGAAGGCAAAGGCTTCCGCTACATCCTCGACGGCCTCAACGCCGAGCGCACCCTGATTGCCGCCGAATGCATCGGCGATGGCCGCTGGTTCGTCGAGAAAGCCAGCCAGTACGCCCGTGACCGCGAGGTGTTCGGCCGGCCGATCGGCAAGAATCAGGGCGTGCAGTTCCCCATCGCTGAAGCCCACATCGAGATTGAAGCCGCCGACCTGATGCGCTGGCGCGCCTGCGCCGAATACGACAGCGGGCGCAACGCCGGGGCGGCCGCCAACATGGCCAAGTATCTGGCCGCCAAGGCCAGCTGGGAGGCGGCCAACGCCTGCCTGCAGACCCACGGTGGCTTCGGCTTTGCCAATGAATACGACGTCGAGCGCAAATTCCGCGAAACCCGCCTGTACCAGGTTGCCCCTATCTCGACCAACCTGATCCTGTCCTACGTGGCCGAACACCTGTTGGAACTGCCACGTTCGTTCTGATCCGGACCGCCCCGTTACCTACGGGGGCCTGCCATAACAAGAGAGACAACCAGCATGAGCCAGCCCATCCGCCCCCTTGACGGCATTACCGTCATCAGCCTTGAACACGCTATCGCGGCGCCCTTCTGCACCCGCCAATTGGCCGACCTGGGCGCCCGGGTCATCAAGGTGGAACGCCCTGGCAGTGGCGACTTCGCCCGGGGCTACGACCAGCGGGTCAACGGTCTGGCCTCGCATTTCGTGTGGACCAACCGCTCGAAAGAGAGCCTGGCCCTGGACCTCAAGCAGGAAATCGCCGGCGATATTCTCGACCAACTGTTAGAGCAGGCCGATGTGTTGGTGCAGAACCTGGCACCAGGTGCGGCCGCTCGCCTGGGACTGAGCTTCGAGGCGCTGCACGCGCGATTCCCACGGCTGATCGTTTGCGATATCTCCGGCTATGGCGCGGGCGGCCCTTATGAACAGAAGAAAGCCTACGACCTGCTGATTCAGAGCGAAGGCGGCTTCCTGTCGGTCACTGGTGGGCCGGGGGAAGACGGGATGGCCAAGGCCGGCAACTCGATCGCTGATATCGCCGCTGGCATGTATGCCTATACCGGTATCCTTTCGGCGGTCCTGTTGCGGGAAAAGACCGGCATCGGCAGCCAGGTGGAAGTGTCCATGCTCGAGGCCTTGGTGGAGTGGATGAACTACCCGCTCTACTACGCCTACGAAGGTGCCGCACCACCGCCACGTGCCGGCGCGGCGCACGCCACCATCTATCCGTACGGCCCGTTCCCGGTGGGTGACGGGAGCACCGTCATGCTTGGCCTGCAAAACGAGCGGGAGTGGCAGCTTTTCTGTGAACAGGTGCTGCAGCAACCAGAACTGGCCAGTGATGACCGCTTCAGCGCCAACTTCAAGCGCGTGACCAATCGCGATGCTCTGCGCGGACTGATCGTCGAGGCCTTTGCTGCGCTGGACTTCGACACGGTAATCGGGCGCCTCGATGGGGCAAGCATCGCCAATGCCAAGGTCAATGACATGCAGGGTGTCTGGGCCCACCCGCAACTGCAGGCCCGCGACCGCTGGCGGCGGATCGGCACCGCCGCGGGTTCAGTACCCAGCCTGTTGCCGCCCGCCACCAGCAACGCCTATGCACCGCGCATGGACCCGGTCCCCGCGCTGGGCCAGCACAGCGAAAGCATCCTTACCGGGCTCGGACTGCCCCTTGAACGTATTCAGCAACTGCGCGCTTCAGGGGTCATCTGACCCCTCTTTTTTCCCGCCCGTTGCCATCGCTTAAACACAGAGTATCCCTGCCTATGAAAGTGCTCGTCGCAATCAAACGAGTGGTCGACTACAACATCAAGGTTCGCGTCAAGGCGGACAACTCCGGCGTCGACCTTGCTAACGTCAAGATGTCCATGAACCCCTTCTGCGAAATTGCCGTCGAAGAAGCCGTACGCCTGAAGGAGAAAGGCGTGGCGAGCGAGATCGTGGTCGTTTCCGTCGGCCTGACCACCGCCCAGGAGCAACTGCGTACCGCCCTGGCCCTGGGTGCCGACCGTGCCATCCTGGTCGAAGCCGCTGACGAACTGAGCTCCCTGGCCGTCGCCAAGGCACTGAAAGCCGTTGTCGACAAGGAGCAGCCGCAGTTGGTCATCCTCGGCAAGCAGGCTATCGACAGCGACAACAACCAGACTGGCCAGATGCTGGCGGCGCTCACCGGTTTCGCCCAAGGCACCTTCGCCTCCAAGGTCGAAGTGGCTGGCGACAAGCTGAACGTCACCCGTGAAATCGACGGCGGCCTGCAGACCGTTGCGCTGAACCTGCCTGCCATCGTCACCACCGACCTGCGCCTGAACGAGCCACGCTATGCGTCGCTGCCGAACATCATGAAGGCCAAGAAAAAGCCGCTGGAAACCGTTACTCCAGATGCGCTGGGCGTTTCCCTCGCCTCCACCAACAAGACCCTGAAAGTTGAAGCCCCGGCTGCCCGCAGCGCTGGCATCAAGGTCAAATCGGTGGCCGAACTGGTCGAAAAGCTGAAGAACGAAGCGAAGGTGATCTGATGAGCATTCTGGTAATTGCTGAACACGACAATCGCACCCTCGCCAGCCCAACCCTGCACACCCTGGCCGCCGCTCACCAGATCGGCGCTGACATCGTGGTGCTCGTAGCCGGACTGGACGCAGCCGGTGTGGCGTTCGCTGCCGCGCAGTGCGCTGGGGTGACCAAAGTGCTGCTGGCTGACAATGCCGCCTACGCCCATCAGCTTCCGGAAAACGTGGCGCCCTTGGTGGCCAACCTGGGTCGCGATTTCAGCCACGTGCTGGCCCCGGCCACCAGCAACGGCAAGAACCTCTTGCCGCGGGTAGCTGCGCTGCTGGATGTCGACCAGATCTCCGAGATCATTTCGGTCGAGTCAGCTGACACATTCAAGCGCCCGATCTACGCCGGCAACGCCATTGCCACCGTCCAGTCCAGCGCTGCGGTAAAAGTCATCACAGTGCGCTCCACCGCTTTTGAGGCCGTACCGGCAGAAGGCGGCGGCGCGCCAATCGAGGCCTTGGCAGGCGCTGCAGATGCAGGCCTGTCGGCATTTGTCGGCGAAGAACTGGCCAAGTCCGACCGTCCCGAACTGACGGCCGCCAAGATCGTGGTGTCGGGCGGTCGTGGCATGGGCAACGGTGAAAACTTCAGCCACCTGTATAGCCTGGCCGACAAGCTCGGCGCTGCGGTTGGCGCTTCGCGCGCAGCGGTAGACGCAGGCTTCGTGCCCAACGACATGCAGGTCGGTCAGACTGGCAAGATCGTAGCGCCGCAGTTGTACATTGCAGTGGGTATCTCCGGCGCTATTCAGCACCTGGCCGGCATGAAGGACTCCAAGGTCATTGTCGCGATCAACAAGGATGAAGAAGCACCTATCTTCCAGGTAGCTGATTACGGTTTGGTCGGCGACCTGTTCGAGATCGTACCGGAACTGACTTCGACGCTGTAAAGGACAATAAAAAATGAGTACACCTGCACCCCAAACATGGATTGGCCGCAGCGAGACTGTCCATGACTGCATCAGCCATAACCTGGTCAAGCGCATAGCTGCCACTTTGAGCGAGCCGGCACCCGCCCCTGGTGATGCCTTACCCGCACTCTGGCACTGGGCGTTTTTCCAGGAGCCTGTCGAAGCGGTCGGCCTAGGTGGCGATGGCCATCCGGCGCGGGGCGGTTTTCTGCCCCCGGCAGACAACCGCAACCGCATGTGGGCCGGGGGGCGCCTGGAATTCATCCGCCCGCTGCGGATCGATGCTCAGGTGTCCCGCCGCTCGACCATCCTCAATGTCGAGGAGAAGCACGGGCGCACCGGCTCCCTGATGTTCGTCACCGTGCAGCATGAATATGTGCAGGACGGGCAGAGAGCATTGGTTGAAGAGCAGGACATCGTCTACCGCGAGCCCTCACCGCCCAAGCTTGGCGGCACCGAGCCGATGCCCCACGGCGATTGGAGCGAAAGCGTGCAGCCAGATCCGACGCTACTGTTCCGCTACTCGGCGGTGACCTTCAACGGACATCGTATCCATTACGACTGGCCATACGTCACCGAAACCGAGGGGTACCCGGGTCTGGTGGTCCACGGTCCACTGATCGCTACCCTGAACCTGCGCGCCTTCGTGCGCGCGAACCCGCAACTGAACGTCCGCCGCTTCAGCTATCGCGGTGTGCGCCCGCTGATCTGCCCGGATGCGTTCCAAGTCGGCGGGCGGTTGACCGGTGACGGTAAGGCGCAGGTCTGGGCGGGTAATCAGGCCGGTCAGGCGCAGGTTGGCGAAATCGAATTCGTCCAGGGGGTACGCCCATGAACGCAGAGATCGTACGCAGCGCGCTGTTCGTGCCAGCTACCCGCCCAGAGCGCATACCCAAGGCATTGGTCAGTGGCGCAGATCGAGTCATCGTTGACCTTGAGGATGCCGTTGAAGAGGCGCTGAAGGAACAGGCGCGCGACAACCTCGAGCAGTTTCTCAGCGATCAACCCCAGGCCCGAGTGCTTGTGCGCGTCAACGCGCCGGGCCACTGGGCCCATG
The DNA here is from genome assembly GCF_057284075.1 of Pseudomonas sp. TE31087. NCBI lineage: Bacteria > Pseudomonadati > Pseudomonadota > Gammaproteobacteria > Pseudomonadales > Pseudomonadaceae > Pseudomonas > Pseudomonas sp. TE31087. The sequence continues at coordinate 1,346,999 of NZ_JBXVNN010000001.1, read as the reverse complement.
AGGCCGACTTGGCGCTGTGTCAGCGCCACACCGGCGTCGTTGGCATCCTGCTGCCGAAAGCGGAAACCGTCGGCCAGATCGAACGTGCCCATGCCACTGGCAAAGCGGTATGGCCAATCATTGAAAGTGCCAAGGGCCTTGCCGCGCTGCCCCTCCTGGCGGCGGCGCCAGGCGTCGACCGCCTGTCGTTCGGCAGCCTGGACCTGGGCCTGGACCTCGGGCTGAACACTGGCAGTGCCGCTGCCGAACAGGTACTGGACCATGCCCGCTATGCGGTGCTGCTGCACAGCCGTGTCGCCGGGCTTGCCGCGCCTCTGGACGGCGTATTCCCTGCCATTCAGGACACCGACGGGCTGCAGCGCCAGGTGCATTTCGCCCGGGACATGGGCTTTGCCGGCGCTCTGTGCATCCATCCTGGCCAGGTCAACGTGATTCACGCCGCACTCAAGCCCTCGGCTGCCGAGCTGGACTGGGCGCAGCGGGTGGTTGAACACGCTGAAACTGGCGCCGGCGTATTCACCCTCGATGGCCAGATGGTCGACGCGCCCGTGATCCTTCGCGCCCGGGCCATGCTGCTCCAAGCCGGCTGAAGCCTCCGTTATCGCTCCCGGCACCGCACACCACCTCTGTTCTGACGCGCAGCGGTGAGCGGTACCGGGGGCACCTTTCCAGAGAGGTGCCCATGTATCTGCTCACTGGTACATCCCGGCCCCGGCGCCACTGCAAACGCCTGCTCTGCCGGGTGCTGCGCGCACTTTCGAGGTTGCCGGCCTATGCTTGAAGCCGCCCGTGCCTGTCCCTCCTCCCTGACCCAGGCTGCAACCGAACTGATGGTCGAGATTGGCTATACCGCCATGACCATGAGAAAGCTGGCCCTGCGCGTCGGCATTCTTCCCGGCAGCCTTTACCATCACATCGATTGCAAACAGGATCTGCTGCTCAATGTGGTGCTCGACATCATCGAACGCCGCAAGCAGGCCTGGGAAAACGGCGCCCAACCTCAATCTCTGCATGCTTATGTGCGTTTTGCGCTGGCACGGCAAGTGGCCCTTCCCCAGGAGGAGATGGTCCTTCGTCACGAAGTCAGGCACCTGAACGACCGCCACCGGCTCTGGCTGGAGCGGGCAATGGGGCAACTGGCCGAGCCACTGCGCCAGATTATCGAGGGGGGGTGCGCTATCGGCCTGTATCGCGTGAGCGACCCTGCCCGAACTGCCGTTGCCATCTTGGCGATCATCGAGAGCGGCAACAGTCTGCGGGTTGGCAATACGGCCTTCGATGAAAGTTGGATCGAGCAGCACATCTTGCGGATGTGCAATGCCTTGCTGAAGCCCGAGCAATGCCCCGCCTGACAAACTGCCTTGAATGTGCGCCCGCCATGACCTTGCCGGCGGCGTTACCTACCTGAATCGCATTGTCTTGAGACCTCTCTGGCGGCCTTATCGCGGGCTGTCGCTAGCTCCCACAAATTGAAGTGCCAGTTCCGGGCTCGCCGGATACCTGTGGAAGCTAGCGACAGCCCGCGATAAGGCCCGAAGAGGGACACCAAGGTGGGGAGGACATGCTCTGGCGGATCAGCGCCCGCCAGAGCCAGCTTCAAGCGGCATCAGGTATCGCGATGGTTCTTGGCCTGCAGTCGTTGCCGGTACGCTTCAAACGCCTGCGGATTGACCATGCGTGGCCCCCGCTCCCCGCGCAGCAACTGCAGAATCTGCTCTGCCGCCCACGCGCCCATGCGCTTGCGGGCCTCGCGCGTGACGCCTGCGGTGTGATACAGGCCGACCACATTTTCAAGGCCAAGCAAAGGATGATCCAACGCAGGCGGCTCTTGGTCCCAAACGTCGATTCCCGCAGCGCCAAGATGGCCGCAGGCCAACGCGTCATAAAGGGCGCCCTCGTCATGCAAGCCGCCACGTGCAGTATTGATGAATACAGCCCCTTTGCGCATCGCTGCGAAAGCCGACGCGTTCATGAGGTTCAAGGTCGAAGCCAGACGTGGGCAATGCAGCGAGACTACATCACTGTGCTGTAACAGGCTCTGCAACGTGCAACTGGTAGCGCCCCGCTGGCCGATCTGTTCCGCGCTCAGCAGGGGATCATGGGCCAGGACCTGCATGCCCAGGGCCTGGGCTATGCGTGCGACACGTGTACCAATCTCACCGATACCGATGAGACCCAAGCTTTTGCCGCACAACTCGCTACCCATCAGATCTTCGCGAGAAAACCCGCGATCCCGGCGCAGGCGCCGGTCCGATTCGCTGATCCGCCGCGCACAATCGAGCATCAACCCCACCGTGGCCTCGGCCACCGACTGGGCGTTGGCGCCCGATTGGTTGACGACCAGGACACCCGCGTGAGTGCAAGCTTCGACATCCACTGTGTCAAAGCCTGCACCATTGGTCGAGACACAGAGCAGGTCAGGCAACTGGCGGAGCAGCGCTTCGGTGACACACCACTGCCGCGGGAGCTCGTCCCGCGCCGAAGGTACTTGATACACTTGGCAGTTGCGCAGCGCCTGCAGGATGACGGCAGGCGGCTGGTCACGGGCAACGGTTTGCAGCACGACATCGGGCGAAGCTTCGAGGATCTGAGCCATCACCGGGTGATACCAGACGTCGAAGCGCACGATCTTCTTCCTTTCAGTAGTCATGCTCGCCTTGCCTCAATGGCTGGGGTGGGTAGGCAGGGATTTACGCCCCATGAACTTGCGTACGCCGATGTTCTCTTCGACCTTGCCGTCCCCATCGAGGTAACCGTGTTTGCCAAGATCTGGCATCAGTAGGGCCGACACCAGGGTGATGGCGCCGATCGCGGCCACGTACAGGTAGAAGTACTGTTCCATTCCCACTGAGCGGAAGGACAGCGCCACATACTCGGCCGAACCGCCGAACATCGCGGCCCCTACTGCGTAAGGTAGGCCCACGCCCAGTGCGCGCACAGTCGGCGGATAGAAGTCGGCCTTGAGCACACCAGTGACCGGTGTATAGAAGGCTGCAATCAGCAACCCTGCGAGCACCAGCCCAAAGGCTGCGAGCGGGTCCTGCACTGACTTGATCGCGGACAGCAACGGGATTACCAGGAAGGTGGACAGCAGGCCGAACAAGATCATGTTGCGGCGCACGCCGATTTTGTCAGCAAGCATGCCGAACACCGGCTGCGCCAGCATGAAGATCACCAATGCACAAGCCATGATGATGCTCACCGTGGGGGCCGGGATGCCGACACTCACTACCAGGAACTTCTGCATGTAAGCGGTAAAGGTGTAGAAATAAAGCGAGCAGCCAATGGTGATGGTGAAAGTGAGCAGCACCGCGCGGCGGTGTTGCATCAGCCCCCGGAGCGAGCCGGACTCCTTGCTCTTCATTCCTTCTTCAGTGGCTGTTTCGCGCATGGTACGGCGCAGGATAACCACCACGATCGAAGCCAGCGCGCCAATCAGGAACGGCACCCGCCAGCCCCAAGCCTTGAGATCCTGCTCAGATAGCACCATTTGCAGCACCGCAACCGTCAGCAGCGCCAACAGTTGCCCGGCAATGATCGTCATGTATTGGAACGAGCCGTAGAACGATCGCCGCCCGGCGCGGGATACCTCGCTGATGTAGGTGGCGCCGGTGCCGTACTCGGCGCCCACCGACAACCCTTGCATCAGCCGGGCTATCACTAGCAGAACGGGTGCTGCGACACCTACCGTGGCATAAGTGGGCATGACCGCGATCATCAACGAGCCACCGCACATCATGAACACCGAGATGATCATCGAGATCTTGCGCCCACGGGTATCGGCGATGTAGCCGAAAATCCAGCCACCCAGCGGGCGCATAAAGAAACCGACAGCAAAGATACCGGCCGTGGCCAGCAGTTGGCTGGTCTGGTCGCCAGCGGGGAAGAACAGTGATGCGAAGTAGATCGACGTGTAGGCGTAGATGAAGAAGTCGTACCACTCCACCAAGTTGCCGGAACACACACCAACAATTGCGGTTGTACGCTCTTTGCGCGTCAACGGACGTGCCGTGCTCATGTTTGCATTCATGATCGCTACCCTTGTTGTTATTGTTTTGCCAACTCGGGTTACAGCTTTGCATAGCGTCGTTTTGGGGGAAGAGGGGCCACAGGTCTAACAGCTATGCCTGGCAGGCATGGCCGTCTAAGCCGGGCGTTCGGGCCGTTTGTCCTGCAGGTAGCGGCAGATTTCTTCTCCGACCCGGCTCAGGCAGCCTTTGAAAAAGTGGTCGGCGCCGGCGTACATCGATACGCGGCGGTGTTCGCCGGCGGCCCAGTCCATCAGGCTGACCAGGGGCGCCATCTGGTCACACCCGCCGTGCACCAGCAGGCAATCGTCGGGCAGGTCTGGCGCCGGGTAATGGCGGCCCCCTGGTACATCGCCAACCGGCAGTCCCATCAGGGCCAAGGCGTCAAACTCTCCCGCCGCTGCGCTGGCCAGCCTAGCGAACACATAGGCGCCAAAGGAGAAACCGATCAAGGCGATGGGCAGCCCTGGCATGATTCCCGCCATGTGCTTGAGCACCACCTGGCTGTCCGCTGTCTCGCCGATGCCGCCGTCATGACTGCCCTCGCTTAACCCCACGCCGCGAAAACTCGGCCGTACCACCAGCCAGCCGCTGGCACACAACTGCCTGGCAAGGGACACTGACACGATGTGCTGAGGGCTGCCGCCCAACAACGGCTGCGGATGGCTGATGATAACCACCCCTTTCGGTGAGGTTGACGGATGGTCGAGCAGCAAGTGGAGCTTGCCCACCGGGCCATCGATTAGCAGTTCTTCACGGTCCAATTGTGACATTGCCATTGACTCCTTGAGGGTTGCGCTCACACGGGCCGGCCCGGCAGTGACCGCATGACCAGCAGCACCAGCACGACATTGACGGCGGCCAAGGCAGCGAGCGTTGCCAGCACCCCCATGGCGCCAAAGTGCTGAAGCAGGTAGCCGCCGACCAACGGCGTCAGCGCCTGACCGATGAGCGAAGGCCGCGACATCTTGCCCATCAGCGCGACGTACTGCGCCGGCGGCATCAGCGCAAGGGGCAGCAAACCCCGGACGATGGCCCGCAGGCCATTGCCGCAGCCGTAAAGCAACAGCCCCAGTGCCGTTGCGCCAGGCGCCAGCGCAACCAGTGCCACGCCCACGGCCACTAGCACTGAAGACACCAATGCGGTCCAGATCGGGTGACGTTTGCGGGCGACTATCTGCAGCACGCGCGAAGCAACTTGGCTGGGCCCCAATAGTGCACTCAGCGCGATTGCCGTAGCCAGGCTGTGGCCCAACCCCTGCAGTACTGCCACCAGTTGCACTGAAATTGCTGTCATGATGATCGCGCCGATCGCAAAGATCCACATGAGCAACAGGTACAGACGTCGGTCGATGCTGACATCGCTCGCCGCCGCCACAGGCTTGTTCTTGGTCCCGTGAGCGCCCGCCGGCAGTACCCATAGGTACAGCGGCGCGACCACGACAATCAGCATCAGCGCATAAGCGGTACAGGTAACTCGCCAGCCGAACTGCTCGATTGCGAACGCCACCAGCGGCCAGGTGATGGTAGTGGCAAAACCAGATATCAATGTGATTCCAGTGATCGCCCTGCCCGCCCGCTCGGCGTACAAGGCGCCGAGGGTGGCAAACAGGGCTTCGTAGAGACCAGTGGCCATGCCGGCGCCAATGATGACCCAGACCACGACAATCAGCATCAGCGCATAAGCGGTACAGGTAACTCGCCAGCCGAACTGCTCGATTGCGAACGCCACCAGCGGCCAGGTGATGGTAGTGGCAAAACCAGATATCAATGTGATTCCAGTGATCGCCCTGCCCGCCCGCTCGGCGTACAAGGCGCCGAGGGTGGCAAACAGGGCTTCGTAGAGACCAGTGGCCATGCCGGCGCCAATGATGACCCAGGCCAGCAGGAACACCTCCAGGCTGTGGGCATTGGCAACGATCAACAGCCCCGCCCCCACCACGATGCCGCTGGCACACAACTGCCTTCGCCCACCGTATCGGGCGATTAGTCGGCTCGACAACGGCGCCAGCACTGCAGAAACCATCAAGCCCAGCGACAGCGCGCCATAGACCCAATGGCCATCCCAGCCAGTCTCGCGCAGGATGGGCTCACCCATGACCGCCAGCAGAAAGAAAGACCCACCCCAGACCATGATCTGGAGTACCCCCAGGCAAAAGATGCCGACGGGTCCGGGGAGACGGAGAACAGCGTTCACAAAAGGCCTTCGGGTGGGAGGAAATCGACGTCGGTGGTTACCATCGCCAAACATGTTTCGAGGAGGCGCGCCGCCGGGCGTGAAGCTTATCGCGCGGCTGCGCAAGTCTACTGGGATGGGCAAAGGGCTGCTAATCAATCCCGGCATTTCAGGTATGCCGGGCGGCCCGGTGTTCATGCGTTCAGTCGCAGCCGTAACAGCAAGCTCGCCTCACTAGCGGACCTGGCGAGTCCACGAGCCTGCCATCGGCAGGCCCAGGAGCACTTACCCTTTGCGCTGCAGGGTGTGATAGCCGAGATCTTCGCGGGCCTCCCTCAAGGTCTTGCCCTGGCTGATGGCAGCGCGGATGTCGGCCTCCACGGCTTCGATCTGGCGGGCAAGCTGGGCGACATCACGGGCACGCCCGCGTGGCACCACCACGACGCCGTTGGCATCGGCCACGACGATATCCCGCGGGCAGACCCGGGCCTGGCCGATGGAGACCGGCTCGTTCACCGCGCCAACCTCAACCCGATCCTTGCCGGTGCGCATGAAACGGCCTTTGGTGAACAGCGGGTAGCCGTCACCCAGCGCCTTGTTGACATCGCGGCAGACGCCATCAATCACCGTCGCGGCGATTTTTCGCGATCCGGCGTACTGGGTCATGATGTCGCCCCAGACGGTGCAGTCGGTGCGACCATCATTGTCGATCACCACCACATCGCCCTCGCCCACCTCCTCGATGAAGTCTCCCACGGTGCCTGGCGGCACGCTTGCAGACACATAGCGTACGGTGAATGCTGGGCCGACCACGACATGCTTGTAGTCAGCCAGCGGCATGACGTCGAAGCAGTGTCCCGGCAGGCCCAGCTTGTCCATGGCATCCGACACGCCGGGGGTGTCGAGCCCCTCGAACAGCGCGACCAGTTCTTTGTCTTCGGTATTCATCAGCAGCTCCTTGGAACGGTAGTAAATGAAAGGATGAGCGGTGCAAAGCCTCAAGACGTAGCGGCTCTGGGCACCGGCTCGATGATGGTCAACAGCAACACGAAACTGACGAACGAACCGATCGCCAGATAGGAGAAGACGTAGCTCCAGCCATAGCTGTCGAGCAACAGGCCGGTCAGGAACGGCGTGGCAGCGGCGCCCAACTGGCCAACCATGTTGACGATCGCATTGGCGATCGGGAACGTCTGTTTGCTGGCCAGCGCCATGGGATAGACCATGTACGACGAAAAGCCCAGGCTCAGAACCACGCCTGTGGCCATCAGCAGCAGCCCGTACGCCAGAGGGTCGGCGGGCGAATTGATCAACAGGTACATCATCACCGAGGTGCCCAGTGCCGACAGCAGCATCCCGGGCTTGCGGCGCCCGGCCAGCCAGCGGTCCGAACAGTAGCCCCCCAGCAGGTTGCCGAGCACCGCGCCGACCCAGGGCGCCGCCGAGACCAGCCCCATGTTCATTACCGAGAAGCCCTTGACGGTCATCAGGTAGGTCGGGATCCAGGCTAGCAGCACGCTGGACACGCCCAGCTGGAAACAGTAGCTCAGCGCACTGCCCCAGATCTGCCACGAGCCGAACACCTGCCGCCGGGTTTCAAGCTGCGAGACTTCGCGGCGGCGAATGAAGGCGTCCAGCCGGCTGAAGCTACGCACCGCAGGTTGCCCGGCAGTGCTGCCGGCGCTTGTCGGACGCGTGTCGGCCGCGGCGGGTTCACTGATGTAGTCCAGCTCTGCCTGATTGACGAAGCGACTCTTGGAGGGGTGATCGGCAACCATGAAGTACCAGGCAATCGACAGCAGGATCCCGGGTACTGCAAAGAAGTAGAACACTTCACGCCAACCCCAGAGCGAGATGATCACGGCGCACAGTGGCGGCACGATGACCGGGCCGAACTTCACTGCCGACAGGAAGATCCCGGACGCGATGCCCTTTTCCCGGGGGGGGAACCAGTTGTTGATGGTGGTCGTCATGCTGATCGGCAACGGGCCTTCGGCAACGCCCAGGCCCAGGCGATAGAGTTTCAGTGCCAACAGGGAGCCCGCCGTGCCGACTAGGCCGGTCAACACCGAGGTCATGATCATCGCGCCGGGCAGGATACGGCTGACGCCGAACCTGCTGAACGCCAGCCCGGCCGGAATCTGGGCCAGTGCGTAGGCCAACAGGAACAGGCTCATGAGCCCGCCTGCCTGGGCGTTGCTCATCTCAAATTCCTGCCGGATGAACGGCAGCGCGACACCGAGATTGGCCCTGTCCGCCGCCGCGATTGTGTAGATGGAAAAGATCATCCCGGCGACGATCCAGCGGTAACTGCTGCGCCCTTTGGCATGGGCTATTTCAGCGGTCGACATTATCTGCATACCTTTGTTGTTGTAATCCGCGGGTAATCTAGGCAGGGCAATACAAGAAAAAAAGCGACAAAAACTCAACCCAAATCATCGCTTTTGGTGGACAATAACCATCCCTTATGCCGCAATCGGCCGCCACGCCGAGGTAACACCATGATCACCCTGAAGCAGATAGAAGCCATCTACTGGATTGTCGAACTGGGCAGTTTCGAGGCCGCAGCGGCCAAGCTGAATATGTCGCAGTCGGCGATTTCCAAGCGGGTTCAGGAACTGGAGGACGCATTCGGGGTGTCGATATTCGATCGCTCCAGACGCACTGCCCGGTTGACGCAAAAGGGCATCGAACTGCATGGATGTGCAGTCGACATGCTGCGGCAGCGGGACGACCTGCTCGAACGTATCAGCTCAAAGGAAACCCTGATCCGGCGGTTTCGCCTAGGGGTAACCGAGCTTACCGCGCTCACCTGGTTGCCCTCACTTGTTGAGCGCATCCACCAGAGCTACCCACGGGTCGACTTGGAGCCTTCCATCGAGCTCAGCACCGACCTGCTGCGACGCCTGGAAAGCGATGAGCTGGACCTCATCATCGTGCCCGACATCTTTCACGACCCGCGCTTCATAAGCACACCCTTGAGAGCCGTCGAGAACGCCTGGATGTGTGCGCCAGCATTGTATCCGGGCGGTCAGGCCATCAGCCTTCAGACACTGTCTTCGTTTACCGTGCTGACCCAAGGTGGAAGTTCGGGCACTGGCCAGACCTATGAGCGCTGGCTCGCCGAACATGACATCCGTCTGGGCAAGACCCTGACCAGCAACTACCTCGTCGCCCAGGTGGGCTTGACCATTTCCGGAGTGGGCATCAGCTACTTGCCGCTGGCCTGCATGGGTACGCTGATCGCCCAGGAGCGCTTGAAGGTCATCAACACGCAGCAACCGCTGCCAACCATTAACTACGTCTGCGTTCACAGGGCAGACCGCTACCAGGGGTTGACCGTCGAAGTGGCCCGCTTGGCCCAGCAAACTTGTGACTTTGATCGGCTTATCATCACCTGAGGCGATGATTTCTGATTAAAAAATATCGCTAAAAGCAAAGACTGTTCTCTCCTACCATCGGCGTACACCCCGATGGTTACCCCTTCATCCTGGAGATTAAGCATGTCGTTACCCGGGTCCCGCATCCTCGCTTCACCGGCTCTGGCCCCCTCCTCGATCATCGAAGCCTTCGCTTCGGTGGTCACCCCGCACATCAGCGACAATCTCGGCCGCCACATCGGCGCCCGCGGCCTGACACGCTACAACACTACGGGCAAGCTGGTGGGCACTGCACTGACGATCAAGACCCGGCCTGGAGACAACCTTTATATCTACAAGGCCCTGACCTTGCTCGAGCCGGGCCACGTGCTGGTGATCGACGCCCAGGGCGACACCAATAATGCGGTCATCGGCGAGCTCATCAAGCTGTACGCCGAACAGCGCGGTTGCGTGGGGTTCATCGTCGACGGGGCGATCCGCGATGTGGACGCATTCCGCTCCAGCCCCTGCTATGCCCGTGGCGTGGTGCATTGCGGCCCTTACAAGACCGGCCCTGGTGAGATCAACGTTCCGGTGTCGGTCGGCGGCATGCTGGTTAACCCGGGCGACATCATCGTCGGCGACGAGGATGGCGTGGTGGCCTTTCCGCAGGAAGTCGCCGAGCAGTTGCTTGGCCACGCCCGCGCCCATGAAGCCCATGAAGAGCGGGTCAAAGCTGAAATCGCTACGGGTGCGCTAGATCAGTCATGGCTGGACAAGGTGCTGGAAAAGGCCGGCCTCGCTAACTGAGCCCGGTTTGCGGTCAGGGGCCAGGCCGGCCACCGACCGCATCGTTCAGAGCCCGAGGTTGGCTGTCTTCAGCGCTATTAAGAACTCCTGTGCATAGCGCCCCTGCCCTGTCGGGCCGCAGCTGGAGTGCTTGCGACCGCCGAACGGCTTCACCGCCAAGCGGAAGAATGTCCGCGACGATAAGCAGATGAACCAGGACCCCAGCCAGTGGCAATCAGGCGGCCGTGCCACTCCCGGCAGCCTGATCAACTTTTCGGACAGGTGCCCATTGCCGAGTACAACACCGTATTGAGCGTACCGAAATGGTCTTCGTAGGTCATGGCCATGGGCACCGGCTTACATGACAGGATTGACTCGGTCATCCCGATCATTCTGGCTATGTCGAGTTTTTTCCCGTACTCGTACTCCACAACCACCGGCGCAGCTTACCCGGTCTTTTGCGCGTAGGCCTGCATGGCCCGCTGGTGTCCGATCCGCGCATCCTGCGCCGCCCACGCGGCGCTCGACAGAAACAGCCCCAGGGCACAGCTACCCAGGCGTGATACACAAAGCCAGGTCATTGGCTCTACTCCTTTGTTGAGAATTGAGTGGGGGTCGCGGCCTGCCGGCAGCGCTGGAACAGCGAGTTGACGGCCAGGTAGAACAGCGGCACCCAGAAGATCGCCAGCAAGGTTCCGGTAATGACCCCGCCGATCACGCCTGTGCCAATGGCATGCTGGCTGCCGGCCCCTGCCCCGCTCGACAGCACCAGCGGCACTACGCCCAGGGTGAAGGCCAGCGAGGTCATGATGATCGGGCGCAGGCGCATGCGGCAGGCCATCACCGCGGCGTTGAAATGGCTCATGCCCTGCTTGTGCAGGTCATTGGCGAACTCGACGATCAGGATCGCGTTTTTCGCTGAGAGACCCACGGTCGTGAGCAGACCAACCTGGAAGAACACATCGTTGGACAGCCGCGCATGCTGGTGAACAGCAGCGCGCCGATAACCCCCAGCGGCACCACCAGCATCACCGAGAATGGTATCGACCAGCTCTCGTACAGCGCGGCCAGGCACAGGAACACCACCAGCAGCGAAAGAATGAACAGCGCCGGCGCCTGATCGCCCGACAGCCGCTCCTCGTAGGACTGGCCGGTCCACGAGAAGCGCACGCCGGTGGGCAATTGACCAGCGATCCGTTCGATCGCCGCCATGGCGTCACCGGAGCTGTAACCGGCTGCCGGCTCGCCCTGAAGCTCGAGAGCCTGCACCCCGTTATAGCGCGACAGCTTCGGCGGCCCGTAGCTCCACTCACCGCGGGCGAAGGTACTTAGCGACACCATCTGCCCGCTGGCATTGCGGACATACCATTTGCCCAGGTCCTCTGGGCTCATGCGCGAGGTCGCCTGACCCTGGACGTAGACTTTCTTGACTCGGCCGCGGTCGATGAAATCGTTGACGTAGTTGCCACCCCAGGCGATCGCCACGGTCTCGTTGATGTCGGCCAGCGACAGGCCATGGGCGCGCGCACGCTCGTCGTCGATGACCAGGTTGTATTGCGGCTCGTCACGCGGGCCGTTGGCGCGCACATTGGCCAGCGCCGGTTCCTTGGCCGCCAGTTCGACAAATTGGTCGCGGGCCGCCCCCAACGCCTCATGCCCCAGGCCGGCGCGATCCTGCAGGTACAGGTTGAACCCCGTCGCATTGCCCAGCTCCATGACCGCAGGCGGAGCGAAGGCATTGATCTTGGCGTCGCGCAGGGTGGCGAAGTGCTGATGGGCACGCTCTACCAGCTCGAAGACGCCCTGCCCCGGCTCACTGCGCTGCTCCCAAGGTTTGAGCATGACGAAGGCCAGACCCGAACTCTGCCCGCGGCCACCAAAGTTGAAGCCGTTGACGTTGAAGACCGATGCAACCGTCTCGCCCTCGTCTTCGAGCAGATAGCGGCGTACCTCGTCGATGACCGCCTGGGTGCGCACCGCGGTTGCGCCGGACGGCGTCTGGATCTGCGCGTAGAGCACCCCCTGATCCTCCTCCGGCAGGAATGCCGTGGGGATTCGCGTGAACATCCAGGCCATGGCCAGCACGATCATCACGTACATCATCAGGTACGGCAGCTTGCGTTTGAGCACGCCGACAACGCCACGCTCGTATTGGCCGATCGCTTTGTCGAAGGTGCGGTTGAACCAGCCGAAGAACCCGCGCTTGTGGCCGTGATCGGCAGCGGGCGGTTTGAGCATGGTGGCGCAGAGTGCCGGGGTGAAGACCAGGGCGACCAGTACCGACAGCGCCATGGCCGAGACGATGGTGATGGAAAACTGCTTGTAGATGACCCCGGTCGAACCGCCGAAGAACGCCATGGGCAGGAACACCGCCGAGAGCACAAGCCCGATCCCGACCAGTGCGCCCTGAATCTGATCCATGGACTTGCGGGTGGCCTCCAGCGGCGGCAGGCTGTCCTCGACCATGACCCGCTCGACGTTTTCCACCACCACGCTTCCAAATAAAAAAGCTGCACCACCTGTACTGCACATATGCAATTGGAGAGGTGCAGCCTTCCGCTGCTCTGCTTCGGCGTGTTTATCTAGCTATTGCGCGTCCTCGCAGAAGCGGTGGATAGCCTGACACGCCGCGCGCAGAGAATCGTCATCGAGCGCGTAAGCAATGCGCAGGTAGCCAGAAAGACCAAAAGCGCTGCCCTGAACAACTGCAACGTTGGCCTCCTCTAGCAACGCCAGGGCCACCGCCTCATCATTGACCAACTCACAACCGGCGGGAGAACGCTTGCCAATCAACCCAGAACAGTCGGCGAAAGCGTAGAAAGCCCCTCCTGGGACTTCGCAACTAATGCCCGGCGCTTGGTTGAGCAGTTCGACCATAAAGTCGCGACGCCGCTGGAAGACTTCGCGGCTATGGGCAATGAAGTCTTTCGGGCCGTCAAGGGCAGCGATTGCTGCGTGCTGGGAGATGGAGCAAGCGCCTGAAGTCTGCTGCCCCTGAAGTTTCTCCATCGCCTGGAGCAGCCAGCGGGGACCGGTAGCAAACCCGATTCGCCACCCCGTCATGGCATAGGCCTTCGACACGCCGTTCATGGTCAACGTCCGTGCAGCCAGACGTGGTTCAACCTGGGCAAGCGTGAGGAAGTCACGGTTGTCGAAAATCAGGTGCTCATAAATGTCGTCAGCGAGAATCAGAACCTGCGGATGGGCCAGCAACACCTCAGCCAGACCCTGCAGTTCGTCGCGATCGTACACGGCGCCCGTGGGATTGGACGGCGAATTCAGGATCAGCCAGCGGGTGTTCGGGCCGATGGCTTCGGCCAGTGCTTGCGGGGTCAACTTAAAGCTCGATTCAGCGCCGCAAGCGACAATGCGCGACTCGCCACCACATAGCTCAACCATTTCTGGATAGCTGACCCAGTACGGCGCGGGGATCACAACTTGGTCGCCTTCGTTGAGGGTTGCGGCCAGGGCATTGAAGATGACTTGCTTGCCGCCGCTGCAAACCAGCGTGTCCTGCCAACTGACGTCGAGACCATTTTCACGCTGGTATTTGCGCGCGATGGCTTCTCGCAACACACGAAGGCCGGCCACCTGGGTGTAACGAGTATGACCATTGTTGATTGCACTGATGGCTGCGGTACGGATGTGCTCCGGCGTATCGAAGTCAGGCTCACCCGCGCAAAGCGAAATAATCTTCACCCCTTCTGCGCGTCGCGCAGCCACGCGGTCGATGATCTTGTAGGTTGCCGAAGGTTTGGCAGCCTCCAAGCGACGGTTCAGCGTTTGCAGGCTCACGCGTGTTCCTCCGGGTGAGTAAGCCCCATCAGGCCCATGGTGGTGTGACCCTCGCGCAGCTTGGCCATGAACGCTGCCTCTTTGTCAGCGCGCTTTTGGCCTTCACGTAGCGTGCGCTCGACTGCATCCGCCGGGATGATGATCACACCGTCTTCGTCCGCGACGACCAGATCGCCGGCGCTTACTTGTGCACCGCTGAAGTCGAACGGTTTACCTACTGAAGGCGTAGTCGCCTTGACGGTACCTTTTACCGATATACCCCGCGCAAACACCGGGAAGCCATGCGCTTCAAGCGCGGCGATGTCGCGTACGCCGCCATTGATTACCAAACCGACAATGCCTGCGGCTTCCGCCGCCACCGTGAGCACTTCACCCCAGTAGCCAGCAATGAAGTCGGCGCAATCACAGACCAGGACGCTACCGCGCGGCGCTTTGGCCACGGCCAAGTGCAGGCCCAGATTGTCACCAGGCGAACACTGCAGTGGGTACGCGGGCGCGGCAATGAAGGCGCCCTTCCAGACAGCGCGAATCTCGCGGTCGACTGCAGACGGCAACCCAGAAGCCTCGTACAGAGTGGAACTACCGAGGACCTTTGCAATGTTCTGAAAATCGTGTGGAAGGCTCATGGCTGTTTGCTCTGCAGGGTGTGGTAACCGAGGGCGGCACGAGTTTCTTTGAGGCTCTTGCCAGTGGCGATTTGTTCGCGGATCTGCGCTTCTACGTGTTCGATACGACGTGCCGTTTCAGCGACCTCCTGCGCACGATTACGCGGAACAATGACGACACCATTGGCGTCAGCTACGACGATGTCGCGGGCGCAAACTCGTGCCTGACCAACCGACACTGGCTGGTTGACGGCCACGACCTCCACGCGGTCCTTGCCAGTACGCATGAAACGGCCTTTGCTGAATAGCGGGTAGCCTTCGCCCAGCGCTTTGTTCACATCGCGGCAGACACCGTCAATGACCGTGCCGGCAATACCCCGGGCCAGTGCGTACTGAGTCATGATGTCGCCCCACACCGTGCAATCGGTACGGCCGTCATTGGCGATGACCACCACATCACCAGGCGCTACTTCATCAATGAAGTCACCGACAGTGCCGGGCGGTGTACTCGCACTGACGTACTGAACAGTGAAGGCAGGGCCGACCACGACCTGGCTGTAGTTGGCCAATGGCGAGATACCGAAGGCCTGGCCCGGAAGGCCCAGTTTATCCATCGCGTCGGACACACCCGGGGTATCCAAGCCTTCGAACAAGGCAACCAGGTCTTTATCAGAAAGGCTCATATCAGTGCTCCACCTTGATGGCTTCGAATTGCGTGTCATGCATGACTTCTTCGACTGAGCGACCGGCGCGAACAGCGTCGACCATGCCGGCTTGGCGACGGTCAATACGCTCGGCCAGATCAAGCACTTTCTCGATGGCATTGGCCGGAACGAAAACGGTGCCGCATTCGTCGGCGATCACGTAATCGCCCTCGTCAACTTCAACACCAGCCATGCGAACTTTGACGGCCGCGTCAATCTGGATGAGTCGGTTGCGCGCGCTGATCATGGTCACGCCGCGACCGAAGACCGGGTAACCGATATCTGCGCTGCCGCGGATGTCGCGGCTGAAGCCATCGATGATCGATCCACGAATGCCTTTGCGCTGGGCTGCGTTGGCGAGGATGTCGCCCCAGCTGGAGATACCGTCGACACCACCGGCGATCACCAGCACGCGGTCATCGGTGGTGACCTGCTCCACGACCGGGGTAATCAGGTGAACGGTGGGCGCCACGTCCTGCTTTGGCCCCAACTGCACGGTGCTGGCTCGGCCGACAATTTTGGGGCAGTTCCACAGCGGCATCAGGCCGTTAGTGGCGCCAGGCAGTTCGAGGAAGTCCAGAGCGTCCGACACTGTGTTGGTATCGAGCGCAGCCAGGCGTTCAAGCGGGGCTTTCAAGCTCATCTGTTGCAGGCCTCTTGTAGGTGAGGCTTGAGTATCGGCGCCGATATTTGATACGTATATTACGAAGAAGCTAAGCTTGTTATAGCCTAAACCTATGGAAAAGCGCCGTGATCAACTTTCGCTTGATACGCCACCTTTGGCTGTTCCTGGCTGTGGCAGAAGACCAAAATTTCAGTCGCGCCGCCAAGCGGCTGGGTATGTCGCAACCGCCGTTGACCGAGCAGATCCAGGCGCTCGAACAGTCGCTACGCGTTCAACTTTTTACCCGTTCTCGCCGCGGAGCGCAGCTGACTGCCGCCGGCGCCGCGATTCTTCCCGCGGTCCGGAAATTCGCTGATCAACTGGAGCGACTCGAGTTGGCAGTTCACGAAGCCGTCGCCGGCCATGCCGGCGTGGTGACCATCGGGGCCATTACATCGGCGATGATCGACGTGCTACCCCCGTTGATCGAGCGCTTCAAACAGAACCATCCGTTGATTACGGTATCGGTTCGGGAGATAGATAGCGCGGAAGCCATACCCGCACTGGAGGCGGGTGATATCGACATTGCATTCGCACGCCTGGAAGGGAATCTCGGTCGACATATTCAATCCTTGCCGCTGTCCGAAGATAGGCTGGCTGTAGCATTACCCAAAGACCATCCGTTAGCTGCCAGGGAGTCGATCTCTCTACAATCTCTCGCGGACGAAACCCTGGTCATGGCTTCAAGGGATGTGAGTCCTGTGTACTTCGACTACCTGGTTGGGCAGTGTAAAGCCAGCGGCTTCGCACCGCGCATCGTCCACCAGGTGCGGTCCGTATCGTCACAAGTCGCCTTTGTCAGTTGCGGACAGGGCATCGCATTGGTACCGACGTCTATGGGTAAACTCGCGCCGGAGAACGTCCTTATCCGCCCCCTGCATCCCGAAGTGAAAGTGGTGATCACGGCCATGGCCTGGCATAGCGAGCACAAAAACCCATTGGTGGAGGCAATGATCGACCATGCAAGACAAGATTTGCAGTCATAGGCCAGGCGTATGACAGGGTTCGTGGCTTCGTATTTTACAAATCATTTGGCACGTTCAACATTGGGGACTCTGTTATAGGAGTTTGTATCCGTGTCCCATGCAGCCCGCTTCACGTACGAGAAAATCCCACTGAGCATCGATGGTGTGCAGCTCGATCTGGCGGTGATACACCGCACCGGGCCAAAAACGCCCATCCTGTTCCTCCACGGTTTCGGTTCCACCAAAGAAGACTACGCCGATATCACGCTGCAAGCGTCTTTCGAAGGACACCCCTTCATTGCCTATGATGCACCAGGCTGCGGTGAAACGGAGTGCGCCGACCTCTCGCGCATCAACGTCCCATTCCTCGTGAAAACCGCGCAGGCCGTGCTCAGGCATTTCGGAATCGACAAGTTTCACCTGGTAGGCCATTCCATGGGGGGGCTGACCGGTTTGGTATTGGCTCACGAAGAGCCTGATCGCATTCAAACCTTCGTTGATATCGAAGGCAACATCGCACCTGAGGATTGCTTCCTGAGTCGGCAGATCCATGATCATGATCGTGAGGACGACGCGGGCTTCTTCCGTGATTTTATCAATCGCACCCGGTTGGCTTCTGATCCTGCAAGTGCACTCTATGCCGCCAGCCTCGCGCATAAAGTACGGACCGGCGCAGTGCGTGGCATTTTCGAATCGATGGTGGACTTGTCCGACAATGCTCAGTTGATGGACAAGTTCCTCGCACTACCTTTCCCGCGCCAATACATGTATGGGATAACCAACTCACACCTGTCCTACCTCGACCATATCGCTGCACAAGGCGTGGAACTGGCGTGCATCCCTGATTGCGGTCATTTCCCGATGTATTCGAATCCCGCCCTGATGTGGAAGCACATCAAGGCTTTGCAAGACCGCGCCTAAACGGATCATATCTTTACCACGCGGCCAAGTCGGCCGCGTGAAGCTCGCACTACCCCCAGTAATAATAACAATTAGGTTGCGCCATGCTCGAAGCCATCAATGGTTTTCTTTCGGGAAAGCTGCTCATCGTCCTGGTCGTCGGACTAGGGACTTATTTCACCATCAAGACACGCTTTGTGCAGCTTCGCTATTTCCTGCACATGTTTAAAGTTTTCAAAGACAGCCTCACCAGCAGTTCAGCGCAAATTAGCTCGTTTCAAGCGCTTATGTTAAGCCTCGCGGGCCGGGTAGGTGCAGGCAACATTGCCGGCGTTGGGGTTGCTGTAACAATGGGTGGTCCGGGTGCTGTTTTCTGGATGTGGGTCACAGCTCTGGTTGGCATGGCGACCACGCTTATGGAATGTAGCTTGGCCCAGTTGTACAAGCGTAAAGATGCCAGCGGCCAATTCTACGGCGGACCGTCGTTTTACATTGAATACGGACTGAACAAGCGATGGCTCGGGGTACTGATGGCAATTTTGCTCATCGTCACCTTTGGCTTTTCATTCAACGGACTGCAATCGCATGCCGTAACCCACTCCCTGCAAAATGCTTTCGGCATCGAACCCACTCATTCGGGCATCGTTCTGGCCGTCGTGCTGGGGCTGGTGTTTGTAGGCGGCATCAAGCGTATCGCGAAGGTGGCAGACCTGTTGGTACCGGTGAAGACGCTAGCCTACGTGGCGGTAACACTCTACGTGATTGTTTTGCAGTTCGATCACGTGCCAATGATGCTGCTGACCATCATAAAAAGCGCCTTCGGCCTAGACCAGGCTTTCGGCGGCCTCATTGGCAGCGCTATCGTGATGGGGGTCAAACGCGGCGTGTTCGCCAATGAAGCCGGCCTGGGCAGTGCTCCAAACGTGGCGGCAGTGGCCGAGGTCAGACACCCAATTTCTCAAGGTGTGGTACAGGCGTTTAGCGTGTTCTTCGACACGTTCGTCATTTGTACCTGCACTGCTCTGCTGATCTTGCTGTCCGGCTTCTACACCCCCGGCTTTGCCGGTGACGGTCTGGTTCTGACCCAAAATTCACTAGCTGCGGTTGTGGGCGACTGGGGGCGCATTTTCATTAGCGCTGCACTGGCATTGTTCGTGTTTACTTCGATCCTCTACAACTACTACCTCGGCGAGAACAACCTGAAGTTTATCCTTGGCGAAAGCCGCAAGGTCCTTCTGGGCTACCGCGCAGTCGTGCTAGCACTCATCCTCTGGGGCTCGATGGAAGACCTATCAACAGTATTCGCGTTTGCCGACATCACCATGACCCTTTCCGCCTTGGTAAACCTGATCGCCCTGACGTTGCTGTGTAAGGTTGGCCTCAGACTGCTCGCAGACTACGACAAGCAACGTAAAGCGGGTGTTACCGAACCAGTCCTGACCACCAGTGCTTTTCAGGATGTGAATATCGACCAGGGTATCTGGGCTGAACAGCTCCCAGCCCCCGTAGATAACCCAGCAGTTGTGGTTAGCCACCGATAAATCTGGCTGTGGCGATGGGGTCCATTACGAGGCCCCATCGCCTGCGTAACTTAGGAGATTCAACATGAATGCGAGCCCGCTACCTACTCCGCAGGTCTGCTTTCCCGGAGGAAACTATCTGCACTTCGACGTCACCGCGAAAAATTTCAACCTGCCGGTTCAGGGGTGGGCGGCGTCGTTCAGAAATCGTGGGACTGCAGATTGAGGACCTTCGCTGTCTGGAAGCTGACACTTGGCTATATGCGCTTGGGGCAACCAAAACCGATAGTAGGAGCGTGCGGCGGGAAAAGCCGCTGCAGGGGCCGGCGGCACGGGCACTGAGCGGCTGGCTGGACGCAGCACCGGCCAGCCGCGGCCCGCTGTTTCGCCGCCTGTACAGAGGTGGCCGGGTCGCACCACACGGCCTGTCCGGCGACCAGGTCGCGCGAATAGTCAAACGCCGTGCGGCGATGGCAGGCCTTGACGGGGACTGGGCAGCACACAGCCTGCGCTCGGGCTTCGTCACCGAGGCAAGACGCCAGGGCGTGCCGCTCGGTGAGGTGATGGCAATGACCGAGCACCGCAGTGTGAGCACTGTGATGGGCTACTTCCAGGCAGGCGCCCTGCTGGACAGTCGGGCGAGTAAGCTCCTCGGACCGACAACGGGTGCTAGTGAATCCGCACCGGAGTAAACAGCTGACTCAAACGGGACGATTGCCATCTATGCCAGATGACGAATGCGCAAAGCTGCAGTTGTTGCCCCATTGATCGGTGTGAGCAGCACGCAGCGCATACCCAAGGTTACATGGGGAACAAGTCGATGGCGAAAATGGTTTTGCTTGGCGAACTGTTGTGATAGGACAATCGCGGCACCAGCACACCTGCAGGCTGGCCACTGCTCAGGTGGCGTTCGACGCAGGCATACACAGACAGGAAGAACCGCTCCAGCGCGTTGATCGCGGTACCTTCGTGATCCTCGTAGAAATACGAGAGATAGCCCATGGCATCGCGGTCGTGGATGACCATGCCTCTTTGCAAATGGTAGGAATGGTCTAGGCCGGTGATTTCGTCCGGGAGGAAATGGAAAGTATCATGATCGAACTCCTGATAGCTGCCTGGGTGCCGAAATGAGTGAAAGTGCCTGCTGACTGCCCCCAACGTCGGAGCGTTGAACATGAACAAGTACGTCCTCGCCGCCAGTTGCAGGTTTTGGAAACTCTGGAAATAGCGAATCACTTCATGAAATCCGGCGCGGTTGATCGAGGTCTTTACTTCGATAATTGCAAGCACCGACTCCGCCGGCACCACAACCACACCCTCTACTCGATAGAACGGGGCATACCGGTGCGAGTCGTAAATCAGAATGTCGCACTGCCTGGACAAACCGCCCGCGCTGTCGATGATGAACCCCTGCTCCACACTGACCGCCCCCGGCAGGTGATCTTTGAGGAACTGGCGAAGCACCGCTTCGGCCAGTGCGCCAGTGGTCGGGTTGTGCCGGGTGATGTACACCTTGGCTTGGGCGATCTTGCTGTGCAGTTCCTGACTCGCATGATCAAAGTAATGACTCATGCCTTCTCCCTTTGAAGATAAGCCGCAAAGCTGGTGGCCGCCGCCGGCCAATCCCTGGGGATTGTCGACATGACGCGCCATCTCGACAAGACGCCGCTGCATTGCAGTTGAACACCTGCAGCGGCTCATCCAGCGGCGCCGATGCTGCGGCTCGTGAAAATTACGCGATATTCAAAGGTCGAAGATCCGCGAACCGCCAGCATCCACGCGGAAATTTGACCACGCTCGCCGTCCTTGGCGCATTTCTTTGAGGCCATCCTCACCAAATCGCGCGTGGATCTGCCCAATCAGATGATCCGGCTCCAGTACCTCCAGGAGCCGGTAGGTGACCAGCGGGCGGAGTAACGACTGATACTCCAGGGTGGGATCGTAAAATCGCCCTGCGTGCTCGATCAGTGCATGCCCCTCGACCCCCGCCTCCGGGTGATGAATGAGTGACAGTGCATAACGAAGCTGCGGATGTGAGGCCTGAAGGCTCAGGATGGTCAGCAGACAGTTTTGCCAACAGAAAGTGGGCTGAGCTAGCATCGGCTTCCTAGCATGTAGCTCCCGGATGAACGTCGGCGAAGGCGTTACCTGACCTGTAATGTCAATTCCTTGGAGGAACGGCTTCGGAAGCAGCGCAATCTCCTTGTAGTTGAAGGCTGCGGCGTCACCGGTGTAAGAATCCACAATACGGTAGTGTTGGTCCTTAAAGCTGCACTGAGCGAAGACTTC
Organism: Pseudomonas sp. TE31087; assembly: GCF_057284075.1. Classification (NCBI taxonomy): domain Bacteria; kingdom Pseudomonadati; phylum Pseudomonadota; class Gammaproteobacteria; order Pseudomonadales; family Pseudomonadaceae; genus Pseudomonas; species Pseudomonas sp. TE31087. Next base: position 1,325,205 of record NZ_JBXVNN010000001.1, on the reverse strand, counting down.
GGCCTGTTTCAACGATGCAAAACGACTGATTGGAAGTGGTGCAGTGCCTTGGACATACAGATCAAAGCGGCCAGCACTACTGAGGCTTTCTTCCGATGGTCTACTCGCTGAAGCCGTAGAGAACCACTTGCGAATCCATTTCAACATCAAGATCTCTCCCCCGGGACGGCAGCGGGCACCGGGCAATCGCATGCTTTTCAGAACACGGAAAGTAACACGGCGCGGCTCTTTCGGCACCTCAGATACTCAGCCGTACGGCAACCGCCCGTAAAGCGGGAGCACGAACAGGCATTGGCGGTGCATGTACTGGTGCATCGTTGCTTATCCCTTGAAGATGAGGCGACAACGGGCTGCGTGCACGTTGCGCGATTGCCTCCGCTTGCTAGGCTGGAAGCAGCTCTCCGTCATGAGCTGCACAGGAATCTAATATGAGTGCCAACGCACTTCATGATCACCACTTGGTGCTTCGTTGGCCGCTCGGGGTTTCTAGGGAGCAGATGCTAGGGTATAAGGACCACTTATGCACCGTAGGGGTCGCCCGGTGGGCATGACAGTCCGTAATCCTCGGCTCCAGGAGCCTCTCCTGCAAGACGCTTCACTTGGCCCGTGAAGGGCGAATCAGTGCAACTGAAAGCACACCTGCACGATTTACCAGTGATGATTGCCCGCCGGAGCAGCCAATGACACAAGTGCAAACCCTCTATCTCATCCCCGGTCTCGGTCAGGAAATCACCGATTTTCTCCTGCACACCGTACCCGCGCGTAGACGACGTAAAGTGGCGCGCTACCTTCAGCATGTCGACCTATGGTTGCGCCACACTCAATATAAATCACTCAGTGATGGACCGCTGCCGCTTGAGGCCTATGTCCATTTTTATCTTTCACATATCTCTGTATATCCCGGACCAGCGCAGCCTACGGAGCCCAGAAATTACTACCTACCAGTCTACATTGATGACTTGCTCATCCAACGTGAACTGAAGGGCTTAGGCCGGCTGAGCAATCGCCAGGCCGCGTCCAGAATCGCCGCTGCCATGAACTGGCAGGAACATCACTTCGGCAAAAATCTCGACCTCCTGCGCTCTCAGATGAAGAAGCTCTACCGTCAAGCCACTCGCTTTGTCCACGCCACTGAACTCACAGCACACACAAAACTGTACTCGGGCGACAGCCTGGAACTGATTTGCGGTTCCTGCAGAGGTGTGGAGCACTGGGTGAGGGATGTCGCGATGCTTCGTTTGCTACAAGAAACGGGGTGCGCCACATCGGATCTGGCCAAAGCAAAATGCACTGATCTTCTTCGCGGATACAATGATGAGTGGTATTTCCAATTCGGCAAGGATAAAGAGATCTGCCTCAGTGAAGGGACCGCCACCCTCTTGCAGGTACTGCTGGGTCGACATCATCATTTGGAAAAATATCGTGTTAATCACCAACAGCTGTTCAGCATGGGAGATGTTGGAGTCGAGTTCGAAATGAGCGCCCACGAGGTAGAGGTCGTATTGGAACGCCGCTACCGCTTTGCGCTGATGCTGAGCAGTGTCAACTGCGCATCGGCTGTCAATCTTTACGATCCTGTCGCCACGCCCTTCCCAGAAGGATTCGTCAGTGAGCGCACGGCGCTCGTTTCACACCTTGAAAAAGCCCACAAGGTCGTCAACCTCCAATTTACGTAAGCGCTCCATGAACCCCACATTCAAAGCGCTTACCTGATCCCCGATTCTGTGCTCCCGATTTCTTTCTGGAGCTCGCCGACAATGATGCGACCCGACGCCAAAGTCGAAAAAGTGTACCTCTACCCCAAGCCCGTCGACTTTCGAAAATCCATCGATGGCCTGGCCGCGCTGGTCGAACTCGATATCAAGGTGGCGGTGTTCGACCCAGTGCTTTTCGTCTTCCTCAACAAGCCGCGCAACCGCGTGAAGATCCTGTATTGGGAGCGCAACGGCTTCTGCCTGTGGCTCAAACGCTTGGAGTCCGAACGTTTCAAAACCTCGCCCGATGTCACTGACGAAGCCATTGTCCTGACCGTCCAAGAACTGAACTGGCTACTCGACGGCTTCGACCTCTGGCGTAACCGTCCGCATCAGGTTTTGACCCCTCGTTTCGTGGCCTGATTCGGTATAATCCGCGGCATGATTTCCATGCCCGAAAACCTCCCTGACGATCCTGTTCTGCTCAAGCAACTGCTTGAGCAGATGATCAACGAGCGCGCGTCCGACAAGGGCAAGATCGTTCATCTCGAAGAGGAAGTTGCGCTGTTGCGTCAGCGCCTGTTCGGGCGCAAGACCGAGCAGACAGGTGATGTGGCAACGCCACAATTGCCACTCTTCGACGAAGCGGAAAGCCTGGCCGAACCCATGGATGAGGCTGGCGACGAAGAAGTCGTTGCGCCGACCAAGCGCCGTGGCAAACGCAAGCCGCTACCGGCTGATTTGCCGCGTATCGAAGTTGTCCACGAACTGCCCGAGCATGAACTGACCTGCGCTTGCGGCTGCCGCAAACATGCCATCGGTGAAGAAGTCAGCGAACAGCTTGAAATCGTCCCGATGCAGATTCGCGTCATCAAGCATGTGCGCAAGGTGTACGGCTGCCGCGACTGCGAGTCAGCGCTCGTGACGGCGGACAAGCCCGCCCAGATGATCGAGAAAAGCATGGCCAGCCCGAGTGTGCTGGCCATGCTGCTGACCACCAAATACGTAGCCGGCTTGCCGCTTCACCGCTTCGAAAAAGTGCTGGGGCGTCACGGTATCGATATCCCGCGCCAAACCCTGGCATGCTGGGTGATTCAATGCAGCGAGCACTTTCAGCCGCTGCTGAATCTGATGCGCGAAAGCCTGTTGAACAGTCGGATCATCCACTGTGACGAAACACGTGTGCAGGTGTTGAAAGAGCCGGGTCGTGAGCCCAGCAGCCAATCCTGGATGTGGGTACAAACCGGCGGCCCACCTGATCGCCCGGTGATCCTTTTCGACTACGCCACCAGCCGAGCGCAGGAGGTGCCCATGCGCCTGCTGGATGGCTATCGCGGTTATGTCATGACCGATGACTACGCCGGTTACAACGCACTGGCCACACAGAACGGCGTGGAGCGGTTGGGCTGCTGGGCGCATGCGCGCCGCAAGTTCGTCGAAGCGCAGAAAGTACAGCCCAAGGGCAAAACAGGACGCGCTGACATCGCATTGAACCTGATCAATAAGCTCTATGGCGTCGAGCGCGATTTGAAGGACAGCGACGACGAAGATCGTAAGGCTACCCGCATGGAACGCAGCCTGCCATTGCTGACTCAGCTGAAAAACTGGGTAGAGAAAACGCAACCTCAGGTCACGACGCAGAATGCCTTGGGCAAGGCCATCGGTTACTTGGCCAGCAACTGGAGCAAGTTGGAACGCTACGTCGAGCACGGCTACTTGCCGATGGACAACAACGCGGCCGAGCGTGCGATCCGCCCGTTTGTCATCGGCAGAAAGAACTGGTTGTTCAGTGACACGCCCAAAGGTGCCACTGCCAGCGCACAACTTTACAGCTTGGTAGAAACGGCCAAAGCCAACGGCCAAGAACCCTATGCGTGGCTGCGCCACGCACTGGAACGCTTGCCGCAGGCGTCCTCAGTGGAAGACTACGAAGCGCTACTGCCATGGAACTGCACACCTCAAATACACAGCTAGGTGCGCTGCCCATCTTTGGTTAGGTGGGGTTTATGGAGCGCTTACAGAGTTTTGCCATGTCTAAGCGGTACAAACTTTCCGACGCAGAGTGGTAAATATTCGCAGACCTCTTCACCGCACGTCGACGTACCAGGCAGCCAAGAGAGGTATAGTATGCCCTTGCTTGAGATGTAGTGCATCTACCCTACTACGTCCGGCAAGTATTCAGAGGTCGCAGATTAGTGCCCTGCTGCGCATTGCCAGCCCAAGTTTAATTTTCTGCCTCGGGCGCCCGAAATGCTTTGCTGTAGTAACCGGACGAGTCGAAACAGCAAACCTGCTTCTTGCCGGTCGCAAGCATATCGCAGGCATCCCCAATTCGCTTTTCACGCGTCTTGAGTTGCTTCGCTGAAGTAATCCAGTGAATCCAGTCCACCCGCGCAAGGGTCGTCGTACTATTCCAAACCTTTTGAGCCTCAGGTGTGGTTGCCAGGGCTTTCTCGAAATCCGCTGGGATATCAGGCTCAGGCTCCTTCTTCACCGGGACTAGTTCAAGGGTAACAATATCGCCAGCAACCACACCTGCCGCATCGAGCAAATCGCTACTGACCCTCAGCCAATGGCTCAGCTGACCATCTGGCTCAAGGGTTGCCCGGAAAGGATGCCCATTGATCGTGCCTTCAACGGTCGTCCTTCCCCGCCTCGGAAGCCGTTCACTCGCGTCCCTTGGAAGAACTGCAAACGCCCACGACCTGTCATCACCGGGCTTTAACGGACGAAGAAGCTTGGCTTCGAATCGGGACCTCGCATCGTCTGTTGTCATTGCAAGTTCTCCAACCGAACGCTCAGTTAACCATCACCTCGTCCAGCGCCTGCTCAAGTGTGCTGACCGTACGCTCGATATTGTGCAGCTTTTCCAGCCCGAACAGGCCGATGCGGAAGGTCTGGAAGTCGGCCGGCTCGTCGCATTGCAGCGGCACGCCGGCGGCAATCTGCAGGCCGTGGCTGGCAAACTTCTTACCATTCTTGATATCGGCATCATCGGTGTAACTCACCACCACGCCAGGGGCCTGAAAGCCTGCCGCAGCCACGCTCTTGATCCCTTTGCGGGTCATCATTGCCCGCACCCGGTCACCCAGGGCCTGTTGTTCGTCGCAGACCTTGTCGAAACCGTAGGCTTGGGTCTCTTTCATCACTTCGTTGAACCGCGCGAGGGCATCGCTGGGCATGGTCGCATGGTAGGCGTGGCCGCCCTGCTCATAGGCCTGCATGATCTGCAGCCACTTCTTCAAGTCGCAGGCGAAGCTGGTGCTTTGCGTCGATTCGATGCGCTCCAGGGCCAAAGCGCTGAACATCACCAGGGCGCAGCAAGGTGAGGCGCTCCAGCCTTTCTGCGGTGCGCTGATCAGCAGGTCGACCGCGCATTTGTGCATATCAACCCAGATCGCGCCCGAGGCGATGCAGTCCAGCACGAACAGGCCACCCACCGCATGCACGGCATCGCCCACGGCCCGCAGGTACTCATCGGGCAGGATGATCCCTGATGACGTTTCAACTTGGGGGGCGAAGACAATCTGCGGTTTCTGCGACGCAATAGCCGCCAACACTTCATCCAGAGGGGCTGGGGCGTAGGCCGCCTGGCGCCCCGACTCAATCGGCCGGGCTTTCAGCACCGTTGTCGCCGCTGGAATGTTGCCCACCTCAAGGATCTGGCTCCAGCGATAACTGAACCAGCCGTTGCGTATCACCAGGCATTGCTGGTCGGTGGCAAACTGCCGTGCTACCGCTTCCATGCCGAATGTGCCACTGCCCGGAACCACCGCAACCGCCTGGGCGTTGTAGACCTGTTTCAGGGTGGTTGAAATGTTCTTCATCACACCTTGGAACGACTGGGACATGTGGTTGAGCGAGCGGTCCGTGTAGACCACCGAATACTCGACCAGCCCTTCGGGATCGATACCGGGATAGATCTTCGACATGGTGCGGTTCCTTTGGCAGAGAGGTCCATGGCATCGACCCTGCCCTAAGCTATTGTAAATGACAAGATGCATCAGGCACACCGCAGCCCCCTGCCTGACTTACATCAGAGAAACGCCCACTGGTTGCAGTCCCAACAGCTTCCCCTGCATGAACATCAGAGATGTCCACTTCCTTGCCCCACACGCAAAACTCCTTGTCCCACCCACCCCTTTTTCCCATCCCCGCCTCCACCCAAAATCCGCCCCTGACATCACTTCCTGTTCAGGAGCCCAAGCATTGCGCTATTTCAAACCCCTACTACTAAGCCTAGCCCTGGCCACCACCGCCCAATCCACCCTGGCCGCCACCTGGCAATCCTCCCCCTACGGCCCAAACGACGAAGTCGGCGCCGCCAACCTCCTCACCCCCGAGGTGGTCAAGCAAGCCATCACCCTGGTCAAGACCGGCAAGACCTATCCCCTCGCCGTCCCCGTCAGCAAGGACCTGCCCGCCTTCCGCCACCGCAGCTTCCACCTCTACAACATCCAGCCCGGCGAACAGGCCGGCCAGACCCTGGGCAAGAACAAGTTCAGCTTCAACGATGAACTGGTCAACGGCTGGACCGGCGTCGGCACCCAGCTTAACGGCATCGGCCATATCGGTATCGACAACGTCTACTACAACGGTAACAAGGCCGCCGACTTCGTCACCGTCGAAGGCGTGACCAAGCTTGGCGTGGAGAAAGTGCCGCCGATGGTCACCCGTGGCGTGGTGCTGGACATGACCGCCTACTACGGCAAGGCCATCGTGCCGGGCGGGACGTCGTTCACCGTCAACGACATCAAGGCGGTGCTGAAGCGGCAAGGCATCACCCTGCGCAAGGGCGACGTGGTGCTGTTCAACACCGGCTGGCTGGAGCTGATCGGCAAGGACAACGCGCAGTTCCTCGCTACCGAGCCAGGCATCGACCTGCCGGCGGCCGAGTGGCTGGCCGACCAGGGCATCGTCGCCTTCGGCGGCGACACCTGGGCCTCGGAGGTCTACCCGAACCCTACCGGTGAGGAGTTCCCGGTCAACCAGTTCATGCTGGCCAAGCGTGGCATCTACAACCTGGAGCTGATCGACACCCGCGCCCTGGTACGCGACAAGGCCTTCGAGTTCCTGTTCGTGCTGGGCCAGCCGCTGTACAAGGGCTCGACCCAGGTCAATATCAACCCGGTGGCCATCTATTGATCATCAGGCCTTGAGGTGTTGTACCTCGCCTCCCTGGGGCTGCTTTGCAGCCCTTCGCGGGTGAACCCGCTCCCACAGGTACAGCGCCAACTCCAGAAATTGGGCGATCCTGTGGGAGACAGCTTGCGGCCGGAGTAAATCGCTGGCCGCACTGTTTACGGAGCCGGGTAGAAGCCTCTGCATTCACGTCCTAAGGGGCCGTCTGCAAAAGTGTTGCCGCTGCAGCAGTCCAAGCCGTCGCGCCCCACGTAGGTCCCCGCCCTGCACGCTGCGGGCAGCAGCTTTCTCCAGGTTTTAGTCCCTGCGTCGTTTCTGCCCGTACCATTGAGCTCGTAGGTGCAGTCATGCTTACGCTTCTCTGCATTCGGCACCTGTTGGTTATAGGCTGCTTCCCCCAGCTGGAGACATTTCTTGTACTTGGGGAGATCCAGTTCGCGTTTGGCCTTCGCCTCTGCAATGATTGCGGTGCATTTGGGGTCCCCAGGTGTAGCGAGGCAGTTGATTCGCCCACTCAATGCCTTGGCTCTTTCCCTCAAGCTTACGCACTCCTTTGCCAGCACAGGCTGCGCCGGTGTGCTGGCGCAGGCTTGCTGATAGAACGCCGGGGTGAAGTCGAACGTATCAGGGTGCGGGCCGCTCCCCCGATACATGACCTTCAAGCACTGCTTCTCACCGGACTCGAAGCAGATGCGACACTCTTCTCCCTTCACACACTTGCTGTACTTGGTACCTTCCTTGTGAGCGAACGCTGTTCCATTCATGGCTTTGGAGAAGACGACATGTGCGTCGCAGTTGGCGGGACAAGAAACCCCATCGTCGTAGATCGTGAGTTTTTTGACCTCTGCCTGGCTGGCCGGCACCGCCGCTACGAGGAACAGCATTGAGAACAGGAGTCGGATAAGCATGTGACCCTCCGTGGAACATGTGTGAACCGCTGCTACTTCGGCCTTGCCCTCCTCGATAGGCAGGAGAGGCATTTACAGAGCCTAGCAGCCGTACTGGCACAGTGCCCTTGGTGCTTCACCCCGTCACCACCTCATACCTCACCCGATGCGCCTCAGTCGGCAGCGGCACCTCCCACTTGAACAGCATCCGCCGTATATCGTCATTGCGCAGCGACGTATCGCGTCGCTGGTTACGCCGCATGATCTCCTCCTCCGGCCGCTCCAGGTAGACGATCTCCACCTGCGCTCCGTAGCCATACAGCAAATCCAGGGTACGGCTGCGCATCTGCGCCGACAGGTGCGTCGAGTTCCACACAAACGGCCTGTGCTCGCGCAACAGCGCCTTGGCCCGGTCGATGGCGTAGTGCGCGGCGGCGCCTTCGTTCTGGCCGTGGCGCAGGCCCAGGGCCTGGCGTGCGTCGTCGAACGACACCACCGGCAGGTCCGGGTGGTGTCGGGCGGTCCAGGTGTCCTTGCCGCTGGCCGGAAGGCCCGAGAGCATCACCACCTGGGAGCCTTGGGGTTCATGCAACGCATAGTCCGGGTGCACGCGGGCGCCACGCAGGTACTGAATACGCGTGTACTCGTCGGCAAACGCCCGTGGGCCGTACAAGCATCCCTCCTCTGCCGCCAGCTCGCGCCACAGTTCGATGGCGGTCAGCACATCGGCCTTGCCGGCATAGTGGCGGCCCTGCATGTCGGCCTCGGCCACCGCGCAGAGCATCCACACCGGCAGCTCCCAGGACAGCTTGTGCAGCAGGAACTCCGCGCTGCGCCCGCTGCGATCGCCCTGCAGGGCAAAGAACGGCAGTTGATGCACGGTAATGATTCGGCAGATCTGTTCACGCAGCGCGAACGGCACGCCGGCGCGCCACAGCAGCAGGCGCGCATCCACCGCACCTCGGCGCGAGTGGCCGGGTTGGCCGATGCGCCCGGTCTGCGGGTCGATCACCGTGGTGTCGGGTTTGGCGATGTCATGCAGCAGGGCAGCGAAGAACAGCACGAAGCGCTGCTCGGCGCTGGCGTCGCGGTAGGCGCTCTGCGCCAGCAGCGCCTCGACCACCAGGCACGTATGGACCCACACATCGCCCTCGGCGTGATAGGTCGGATCCTGTGGGGTGTCGGCCAGGCGTGCCAGGGCCGGGATGGCCGCCAGGCAAGCGGCGCTGTCCATGTCGTGCCCGGGGTCGGGCAGCAGTTGTTGCAGTTGTCGAATATCCATTTCAGGAAGCTCCTTCAGTCGCCGCGGCGTTGGCCGTGCCAGTCCAGGGACAGGCGCGGTGCGTAGAGATCGACGCCGGCGGCCAGTTGATTGGGTATGTACGGTTGGTTGGCATGGTGCTGGTCGGCGTCGAGGATGGCCTGGACGAAGTCCTGGCGCACCCACTTGAGCCGGCCCAGGGTCTGGCGCTCGTCTTCGAGCTTCAGGTACAGCCCCTCCATGCGGCTCGAGCGATCGCACTGGCGCCAGGCACGGGCCAGGTCGAGGCCTTCGCGGCGTACCACCTGCTCGAACACTTCGCGCCATTGCGCGGTCTTGGCCAGCGAGTCACCGAGCAACGCCATCAGTTCGGCGTAACGGCGTGGTGCCGGGCCTTCGTACAGCACCGGCACCGACAGCACCGGCCCGTCGGCGAGCAAGCGTCGACGCGCCGCGGTGGACAGGAACAGCCCCGTGGCGCGGTCCCACACGTCGAACTCGCAGAAGAAATGCGGCAGGTGGTCGTAGAACACCGAGTGCTTCTTGTGCAGCCACTCGCCATACAGCACGAAGCGGTCTTCAAGACGCTCCAGCAACCAGTGCTCGTGGGCCACGGCCCATTGCTTGAACAGATTGAACTGGCGCTCGCGGCCACCGCCGCTGAGGTAGTGGCCGCGCGATTGCAGGCGTAGCTCGCCACCGTTGGTAAAGCTGATGCCGGCGTTGGCGCCGTCGAGTTTCTCTTCCACCACCAGCCATTGGCCGGCCAACGAGCCATAGGCCACCTGGCCGGCATCGCTGTCGCCGTCCTGCAGGCGCGAGCCTTGCAGATGGGGTGTGCGGGGGTATTTGAGCAGTTCGAGGGAATGTGCGTCGGCACGAAAATCCATGTTCATGGGTTTCTCCTTGGAAATAGGGAAAAACCGACGACAGGATCAGGCAGGTACGAGGATGAAGCGCCGCCGCGCGCAAGCACGGGCAGCCATCAGGCACGATGGACCGTCGTCGGTATCAGGCGTGTTTGATGGCGCAGGGCACTGGCTTCACCACTTGGCAAAAGGTTGCGGGGATTCGAGGGCGCATATTCAACAGCAGGTACCGGTAGCGGGTCAAGCCCTCAGTGGCATCAATGTGATAGCATCCGCGCGCCCCTGGAGGGGCAATCTTTTGAAATCCCGCAAGGAACATGCTTCGTGAAAGACTTCGTCATCAGCGTCAACAACATCGTCCTCTACATCTCCCTGGCCGTTATCTGGCTCTTCGCACTCATCACCCTGTTCACCGGCGGATTCCTGCCAGCCCTGGGTGTGTTCGTGGCCGGCAGCCTCGGCTGGTGCATCGTTTCCGGCTTCTGGTTCGTCCAGTCCGCCACCTACGAAGAGCTGCGCAAGCTCAACGCCAGCAAAGACTGACGCTCTGCTCGGTACGCGCGCTCATGGCGCGCCTTCCGGCATGCGTCGGAAGAACAGGGTGATCTGGCCGACCTCCACCCCCAGCTTGCTCATGCGCGAGCGGTTGATCAGGGTGTCGTCATCCATCAGGTACATCCAGTCGTCCAGGTCCACCTGCCAGTGCCGCCCGTCCACGGGCAGATCCAGCGTGTAACGCCAACGCAGCGCATTGCCGGCCACCTCGCCGCGCGCCTCGCCGATCACATCCCCCGCCGTGCCGCGCCAGCGACCGGGGCCGTCCGGCACCAGCGTCCAGGTGCGCTGCTGCCGGGTGCCGTCGCTGTAGAGAAACTGCTCGTCGAGGATCAGCCGTTCGCCTTCCCGGCGGCTGTCGATGCGAACGTGAAAGCGCTTTACCACTTCCCCGGAGCGCTTCTGGAACATGCCCCAGGCCTGCACCGGGCGCGAAAAAAAGGCCGCCAGGTCGAAACGGGGTTGCTCCGCGGCGTAGCGCTCGACGTCGACATTGCCGCAACTGCCCAGAACCAGGCAGGCCGCCAGCAACAGCATTCTGTACATGTTCAGGATCCTCCTCGAGGCTTGCCGGCCAGGCCGAGCAGTTGCAGGCGCAATTGGGCGTCCCGAGCCCGCGGGTCCAGCCAGATGGCGAAGAACGCCCGGGCAAAGGCCGGGTCGGCAAGGGTGCGGGTGGGCTGCTCATCGACATAGAAGCGGCCGCCCTGCCCCGGCAGGTACAAGCCTGTGATGCGCATGCCGGGGCGCACATCCACGAATGCCTCCTGCAGTACCTTCGCCCAGGCTTCGAGCTGTTGCGGCGTCACGCTGCCGGCGCCGAGGCGACGCATCTCTTCGAGGCTGGCTTGCACCAGCGTGTCCCGGGACAATGAGCGGTGGTAGGTCAGCTCCAGGGCGAAAGGCTGGTTCCAGTCATGGCGCGGACCCTCGGTCCACAAACGTGCGCTGTACAGTCGCAAGCCGAACCAGGTGAAGTCGCCACCGCCCAGTTGTTGGGCTTCTGGCAAGGCTTCACGCCAGTCCGCAATAGCCGCTGGCATCGACGTCAGCAGCAGGCAGAGGCAGGCCCAGCGCGCAAGGAATGCCATGGCGAATCTGCAAGGAGGGAAAAACTATACAATGCTAGGATCTTGTATAGATAAAATCAAATAATGTATAGATCAGCGGGTGCACCACTGCGCGATGCCGGTTGCCCGTTGTGCCTCACGGGTGAGGCGCAACGGTAGTGGATACCGGATCAAGGAAGATCAGTTGCAGCGGCTCCGCCAACAACTGGTCGGCCTGCTCGGCAAAGCGCTGGAAGTGGGCGGTGGCCAGGTGCGTGTCCAGGGCCTGCTGGTGGTCGAACGCCTCGCGCATGTAGAACGTCCCGGGCTCATCGCTGCGCTCGAAGAGCATGTAGTCGCGGTTGCCGGGTTCCGCCCGGGTTGGTTCGATCAAGGCCAGCAAGGCGGCTTTCAACGACGCTGCCAGGCCTGGCTTGGCCTTGAGGATGGCAAGGGAAACGAGGGGATGGTCTTGTTGGTTCATATCTGGCTCCTGGTCAGTTGCGGATCGACTGGCCTGCGGTTGTTTGTGGATGGGCTGTTGACCGTGTGTGGGCCGTTGGGTGTCCGCCGCGATTCTTGCAGCGCCTATGAGATCGAGCGCCGCCCGCGCGGCGCATCGCGACGCAAGGCCGCTCCTACATCTGTTTCGGGCCAGTCAGTCCTGTGCCATTACCTAGTACGCCTTGTGGGTACGACGCGGTTTCAGTGTGGGCACCACTGCCGCTCCACCTGTCTCAAGACATGCACCAAGGCGGGCAACCATGGCCTGACAGGTTTGGCACGTTGCAACAAATGTAGGAGCGGCCTTGCGTCGCGATGCGCCGCGCGGGCGGCGCTCGATCTGATAGGCGCTGCAAGGCTTTCGGCGGACACCTTGAAAAGACTGGCTTCAGAACCCTTCCAAAACAATCTTGCCGCGCGACTTGCCGCTCTTGACCAGCGCATGGGCACGGCGCATGTTGGCGGCATTGATAGCACCGAAATGCTCGCCCAGGGTGGTGCGCAGGATGCCCTGGTCGATCAGCCCGGCCACGCGCTCGAGCAGCTCGTGCTGGCGCACCATGTCGTCGGTCTGGTACAGCGAGCGGGTGAACATCAGCTCCCAGTGCAGCGACAGCGACTTGCGCTTGAGCGGCATGACATCCAGGGTCTGCGGGTCGTCGATCACCCCCAGGCGACCTTGTGGCCGCAGCACCTCGACCAGTTGCGCGAAGTGCTGCTCGGTATGGGTGAGGCTGGCGACATGGCTCACCGACTCGATCCCCAGGGCCTGCAGTTGCCCGTGCAGTGGCGCGCTGTGGTCGATGACATGATGGGCGCCCAGTTCGCGCACCCAGTCGGCGGTCTCGGCGCGGGAGGCGGTGCCGATGACCGTCAGACGGGTCAGTTGCCGGGCCAGTTGCACCAGCATCGAGCCGACGCCGCCGGCGGCGCCGACGATCAGCAGGGCATCGCCCTCGCCGCCGCCTTCGACCAAGCCTAAGCGGTCGAACAGCAGCTCCCAGGCGGTGATGGCCGTCAGTGGCAGCGCTGCCGCCTGCGCCGCACCCAGGCTGCGCGGTTGGTGCCCGACGATGCGTTCGTCGACCAGGTGGTATTCGCTGTAGCTGCCGGGCCTGGCGATGGAGCCGGCGTAGTACACCTGGTCGCCGGGCTTGAACAGGGTCACCTGAGGGCCGACTTCACGGACGATACCGGCCGCGTCCCAGCCGAGTATTTTCGGCTCACGCGTGAAAGTGCCGGCACGCACCTTGGTATCGACGGGGTTGACCGACACGGCCTTGACCTCCACCAGGATGTCCCTGGGCCCTGGACTCGGCCTGGGCATGTCGATGTCCTGAAGGGACGCAGGGTCTTCGATGGGCAGGCCGTTCTGGGTATAACCGATCGCTTTCATAGGCACTCGCTGCTGGATATGGTTTGATTCGTGAACCCAGTCTGGCGTGTCCGGTCGTTGGGAAAAACGGGTTGTACCCGTGAACACTTTCATTGCAGGAGTGAAAATGATCCGCCTCGACGACCTGGCCATCTTTGTTCGCAGCGCCGCGTTGGGCAGCTTTACCGCAGCCGCCCACGAAGCCGACCTGCTGCCCGGCCAGGCGGCCGAGGCGGTCAAGCGCCTGGAGCGTGAACTGGACGTGCGGCTGTTTGCCCGTACCACGCGCAGCCTGCGCCTGACGGCCGAGGGTGAGCAGTACCTGCCCTCGGCCTTGGCCGCCCTCGAGGCCCTCAGGCAAGGACGGGACAACCTGCAGCAGGAGAGCGCCCAGTTGAGCGGGATCCTGCAGGTGGCCGCGCCGTCCGACCTGGGGCGCAACGTGCTGCTGCCCTGGCTCACGGCGTTTCGCCGCGAGCACCCGCAATTGAACCTGCGCCTGTTTCTCTCCGACCAGATCGCCGACCTGTTCCGCGATCCGGTGGATATCGCCATCCGCTACGGCCTGAACACCGACGCCAACTACATCGCCCTGCCACTGGCACCGTGGAACCGCAAGGTACTGGTGGCCTCGCCCGAGTACCTGGCGCGGCAAGGCCCGCTGCAAGCCCCCGCAGAACTGCGCGAACACCAATGCCTGCTGTACATGCAGCAGGGCCGGGTCTACGACAAGTGGCAACTGGGGACGCAGACCGTGCAGGTGCGTGGCGCCCTGCTCTGCGACGATGCCGATATTGCCCGGCGATGGGCCGTGGCGGGCGAAGGGATCACCTACAAGTCCTGGCTGGATGTGAGCGACGATGTATTGGCGGGGCGGCCTCGTCGTGCTGTTGCAGGATCACCCAGGGCCGAGCATGCCATTGAGCCTGGTGTGCCCGCACCGCAAGCAGTTGTCGCCTGCCGTGAAGCAGCTGCACGCCTGGCTGTCGAGCCGTATCGCCGCGCTCGAACGCTACTGATCAGCCTGCTGGCAGCACGCCCTGGATCGCCGATACCACCTGCCGCGTCGCCGCTTCCAGGGTGTCTTCATTGCGGCACAAGAACCAGCCTTGATCGGCAACCGCTCGCTCGAATGCTTGCGTGCAGGCCTCGTGTTCATCCAGTTCATGCATCACGGTACTGCCTAGCCCACGCGAGCGCGCCGCTGCCCTGCCCCAGGAAATTTCAGGCTCGGTGATCACGCCCACATGCAGGTCCGGCACCCGCACGTCGCATTCGATGTTCAACCGTAGAATCTCGGCAAACGGCACCAGCCGGCGAAACGCGGCATCGGACGGGTACCAGCGATCGATCAGGATGATGCTGTCCTTGGGCTGTCTGGCCAGCACATGCCGGGAAATCCAGGCCCGGCTGTGCGCAAGGCGCTCACAGACCTTCATCTCCAGCTCCCGGCAGGGATGCCTGACGAACTGGTTGACCAAAACCATGGTTTCGCCCCGATAGGGATCGCTTTTCTTCTCGCTGATGCGGATCACTTTCCTGTTGTCCGCCCTCAGTGCTTGGGTGACGGACTCCAGCAGCGTGGTCTTGCCGGTGCCTTTTGGCCCGTCCAGGGAAATGAACAGCGAATGATTCATGCGTCACACAACGATTGGATTCCTTCATCAACTGACATCGACTCACATCAGGCAGTAGAACTCGCTGACCTCGGCGACGATCTCCCGGGCGGCATTG
This sequence comes from Pseudomonas sp. TE31087, assembly GCF_057284075.1. Classification (NCBI taxonomy): domain Bacteria; kingdom Pseudomonadati; phylum Pseudomonadota; class Gammaproteobacteria; order Pseudomonadales; family Pseudomonadaceae; genus Pseudomonas; species Pseudomonas sp. TE31087. The sequence continues at coordinate 1,310,135 of NZ_JBXVNN010000001.1, read as the reverse complement.
TACAGCCTTGCCTCAGGTGTCAGGGCCATGGAGCGGGCTTCGAGCACATAGCGCTGGCCGGCCTGGAAACCGGCGTAGTCGAGGGTCAGGTAGCATTGGCGGACTGTGGTGCCGCCCATCATGCTCAGCCCGCCTCCGCCGCTCGTTTCGTAGTCGAACCTGACCACCAGCTCATGGCTGCCGGGAGTCACCTGGAAGAAGCGGCCTTCGACAAGGCGCTGCTTGTCCAGGCGTTCGGCCAGCAGGACGCGGTCGTTGGGGAACGGCAGCGAGAGGTCGACCCAGGCCATCTGCGGGTTGGCGGCGGGCATTGGCGCCTGGCAACCCGGGATGACGGTGATCAGCAACAACAGCATCAGCCGGCGCATGACAAAGACTCCTCTGGGGCCTGTATCAAGGATAGCGCCGTGGCCTTTGCAATGGAGGGGTTTGTCAGGCTTCGGGCACCCGTGGCAGGGATTCGGCCTGGGCAGTGCTCTGCGCAGCCGGCGGGGTCAGGTGCAGCACCCGGTCGCGGCCACCCTCGGCGAGCAGATAGCCGCCCTTGCCGTCCGGGACGATGGCCTGGGGCGCCTTCAGGTAGTTGAGCACCGTGTGACGGGTGCCATCGCCGTCGATGCGCAGCAGGCGCGCACGGTGGGTCGAGTCCTCACTGATCCACAACCCACGCTGGTCGCACAGCAGGAACGTCGGATTGCGCAGGCCCTCGACCACCACCGGGTCGGCCCCCTCGGCGCTGAACGCGCGGATCTTGCCGGTGGCTTTCTCGGTGTACAACAGACGCCCGTCGGTGCAGCGGGTCAGGCCTTCGGTTTCGGTCAGGCCCGCACGCAGCACATCGAGTTCGCCGCTGCGCCAGTCGTAGCGCATCAGCCGGCCATCGCCCTTGCGGTCCTCGATGGCGTAGAGATGCTCGCCATCGTTGTACAGGCCCTGCACGTTGTTGCCTTCGAACAGCTGGCTGACCTGGCCGTTGCGCGACACGCTGACCGGCGCCCCGCCCACTTCCTGGCTGAACGCCCAGCCACCGTCGACGGCGACCATGCCGTCGGGCTTGGACAGGCCGTCGAGCAACACCACCCGGTCGCCCTCGGCGGTGATGCGCATGATGCTGCCCTTGCCGCCGTTGAGTTCGCGGCTGACCAGCAGGCTGCCATCAGCCTGGGGCAGCAGGGAGGCAGCCCGGGTCACCGAGTTGTGCAGTACTTGCACGCCCCAGCCTTCGGCGGCCTGCACCGGGTAGAAGGACTGCCAGCCGAAGAAACCCAGGGTACAGGCTACCAGACCTCCGGTACCGGCCAGAGCGAGGCGGACAGCACGTTTGCGCAGGACAGGCATCATCGATTCAGCTCCGTGGAAGTGCTGGCGATGCTAGCAAGGTGATGTGAAAAAAATGTCATTGCCATAAAGCCTGGGAAACTTCCTACACCCGCACCATGAGAATACCGTCATCACATTCAGCAATTGGATACCGGGTATTCCAACATTTAATTTGTAGATGGAACAGCCACGCCCCTATGCTGGCGGTGCATCCCCTGCACGCACCGGCCGGTGTGGTCCAAGGCATGGGGAGAGAACAACAAGTCGAGACCGTTCATGTCGAAACCTTCCTACTTCGCCCCCCACGGTGGGCACCCGGCTCAGACCGAGCTGCTGACTGACCGTGCCATGTTCACCGAAGCCTATGCCGTCATCCCCAAGGGCGTGATGCGTGACATCGTCACCAGCCACCTGCCGTTCTGGGACAAGATGCGCATGTGGGTTATCGCCCGCCCGCTGACCGGTTTCGCCGAAACCTTCTCCCAGTACATCGTCGAAGTCGCCCCCGAAGGCGGCAGCGAGCGTCCTGAGCTGGACCCGAACGCCGAAGCGGTGCTGTTCGTGGTCGAGGGCGAGATCGACATCACCGTCGAAGGCAAGCACCACACCCTGGTGCCGGGCGGCTACGCGTTCCTGGCCCCGGGCGCCGACTGGAGCCTGCGCAACAACAGCAAGGCCAACGTCACCTTCCACTGGCTGCGCAAGCACTACCAGAAGGTCGAGGGCCTGCCGGTTCCGGAGTCGTTCGTCACCCACCGCGACAACGCCACCGTCATCGAGATGCCGGGCACCGACGGCGCCTGGAAGACCACCCGCTTCGTCGACATGGCCGACATGCGCCACGACATGCACGTGAACATCGTGACCTTCCAGCCGGGCGGGGTGATTCCGTTCGCCGAGACCCATGTCATGGAACACGGCCTGTACGTGCTGGAAGGCAAGGCGGTGTACCGCCTGAACCAGGACTGGGTCGAGGTCGAAGCCGGCGACTTCATGTGGCTGCGCGCCTTCTGCCCGCAGGCTTGCTACTCCGGCGGCCCGGGCCCGTTCAGCTACCTGCTGTACAAGGACGTCAACCGTCACGTGCACCTGACGCTCAATCCGCAGCGCTGATGGTCGTGGCTTGATCTGGTGGGAGCGGGCTTGCCCCGCGATGCAGAGTATGGCACCGGCTTCGCCGGTGATCGCGGGGCAAGCCCGCTCCCACGTTGATGATGCTTGGGCGACCGCCTGGAGGTCTTGATCCATACTGATCGGACATCCCCTCTCCGGCATCCCCGCCATGACCCTCCTGCGCCCTCTGTTCGTCCTGCTGCTCCTGCTGCCGGGCACCTTGCCGTGGGCGGACGACTGGCAACTCACCCACCAGGAAGACGGCATCGATGTCTACCTGAGCAACGTCGACGGTTCGCCCTACCAGCAGTTCCGCGGCATCACCCGGATCAAGGCCAGCATCCGTACCCTGACCGACCTGCAGGAGAATCTGCGGGTGGCCTGCAAATGGCTGTACGCCTGCGCCGACATGCGCCTGCTGGAGGTGGACGGCGACACCACCTGGGTCTACCTCACCACCGCCCTGCCCTGGCCGGCCAAGCCCCGCGACATGGTGCTCAAGGTACGCACCGAGCGCCTTGACGACGACACCCTGGTCCGCCACCTGAGCGCCGAACCCGGGCGGGTGCCGGCAACACCTGGGCTGATCCGGGTGCGTCGGCTCAGCGGCGAGTGGATCATGCGCCCGCTGGGCGAGCGCGAGACCGAGGTCACCTATCAGCTGCGCGCCGACCCGGCCGGCGATGTGCCGGGCTGGCTGGCCAACCGCTTCGTCGTCGATGCGCCGATGGTCACCCTGAAGACCCTGCGGGCGGTGGCCGAGCGTCAGCCGTAATCGCTAGCGACTGCGCAGCAGCAGGGACGCCAGCGCACAACCGAGCAACGCCACGCACGACAGGTAGAACGCATCCGAATAGGCCATCAGGTAGGCCTGCTCGCGCACGCTCTGGTCGATCAATGCCAACGTCTGCATCACCTGCGGCGACTGCGGGTCGACCATGCCGCCGGGCAGGCGTTGCTGCAGCGCGCCGTCGAACAGCGTCAGCCCTTCGCCCACTCGCACCGAATGAAAGCGCTCGCGCTGCGACACCAGTTGCGTCAGCAGCGCCGTGCCCAGCGCACCACCAAGGTTGCGCAGCATCGAGATAAGCGCCGAGGCGGAGCCTGCCTGGGCCTTGTCCAGGCCCTTCACCGCCAGCACCGACAACGCCACCATGATCAACGGCTGGCCGATGCCGCGCACCACCGTCGAGGGGATGATCACGTTGCTGCCCGAGTCCACCGTCAGCGTCGACCCCAGCCAGCAGCCCAGGGCCATGATGGCGAAGCCGCTGGCCACCAGCAGCTTGGCATTGAGCCAGCGCATCAGCCGTGGCAGCAACGGCGCCAGCAGTAGTTGGACCATGCCGTAGGCGATCAGGCTCTTGCCGATCTCGCTGGCGCTGTAGCCCTGCACCAGCGACAGGTAGTTGGGCACCAGGAACACCAGGCCGAAGGTGGCCGCGCCGAACACTGCCATGGCCAGGCTCGACACGCCGAAGTTGTAGCTGCCCAGCAGACGCAGGTTGATGAATGGTCGCGCGCCCCACAGTTGGCGCTGTATGAACAGCGCCAGGGCGATCACCGCGACGAGGCTGAAGCCGACGATGAAGCGCGATTCGAACCAATCCTTGCGCCCGCCCTCCTCCAGCACCACCTGCAACGCCCCCAGCCCCAGCGCCATGGCGACGATGCCCAGCCAGTCCGCCTGGCGCAAGGCGCTGCGATCACCGGCCTGGCCCTTGATCGACCAGGCCACCGCCGCCAGCAGGGCCATGCCCGGTGGCAGTTGCAGCAGGAAGATCCAGCGCCAGGAGTACATGTCGGTGAGCCAGCCACCGATCGACGGCCCGGCGGCCTGGGCCACGCTGTTGGACAGGCTGAACAGTGCCATGCCCAGCGCCAGGCGGCTGGCCGGCAGCTCGGTGATGATCAGCTGCATCGATAGCGGGATCAGCACCGCGCCGGAGGCGCCCTGGATCACCCGCAGGCTGATCATCGCCTCCAGGCTGCCGGCCATGGCGCAGCTCACCGAGCTGACCAGGAACACCGCCGAGCCCACCAGCATGACCCGGCGCAGGGAGAACACCTGCACCAGCCAGGCCGTCAGCGGGATCATGCTGATCTCGGCCACCAGGTAGGCGGTGGATATCCACGAACCCTCCTCGAAGCTGGCCCCCAGCGCGCCTTCGATCTCGGGCAAGGCGGCGCTGGTGACATGCACGTTCATGCCGGCCATGAAGCAACCGAACAGGCCACCGATCACCGCCACCCAGGCGCGCAGCGAGACTTTGTCCTCAGCGCTCATGGCGGGCCTGCCGGGTGTCGACGGTGGCGATCACCGACATGCCGGGCAGCAGTCGTGGGCTGTCGTCGCCCTCCGGGTCGAGGTGGATGCGTACCGGAAAGCGCTGGACGATCTTGGTGAAGTTGCCGGTGGCGTTGTCCGGCGGCAGCAGCGCGAACACCGCGCCGGAGCCAGGGGAGACGCTGTCCACCGTGCCGCGCCAGTGCTGGCCGAAGGTGTCCACCTCAAGGGTCACCGGCTGGCCGGGGCGCATCTGCGCCAGCTGGGTTTCCTTGAAGTTGGCCACCACGTAGGCCTGTGCCACCGGCACCACCGCCAGCAGCGGCAGGCCGGGGGTGACGTACTGCTGCTGACGCACCTTGCGCTGGCCGACCACGCCGTCGAACGGCGCGCGGATCTCGGTGTCGGCCAGGGCGCTGCGGGCCAGGTCGGCCTCGGCGCGGGCCTGGTCGAGGTCGGCCTGGCGTTGCAGCAGTTCGGCTTCCAGTTGCTTGCCCTGCTGTTCCAGCATCGCCTTGCGTGCATGCTGGCGGGCCAGTTCGGCGTCGGCGGCGCGCTGCATGGCCTGGGCCTGGATGCGGGTGGCGCGGGCCTGCTCCATGCGCTGCACACTGGCCGCCTGCCATTGCGCCAGGTGCTGGTAACGCTGCCAGTCGGCCTCGGCCCGCTGCGCCTCGCCGCGGCTGCCACCGCGTTCGGCGTCGGCGCGGGCGATGGCGTGGGCCTGCTCGTCCTGCTCGGCGACGAAGGCGCGCAGGCGCATGCGCTGCACCTGCAGCGCCGCCTCGCTCACTGCCAGCTGCGCCTCGGCCTTGCGCAGGCGGTCGCGAAAATCTCGTTCGTCCAGGCGCACCAACAGGTCGCCGGCCTTGACCGTGGCGTTGTCCGCCACCGCCACCTCGGCCACATAGCCACTGACCCGGGCACTGATCGGCGCCCAGTCGGCGCGCACGTAAGCGTCGTCGGTCTGCTCCAGGTAACGGCCGTCAAGCCACCAGTAGCCGCCATAGGCCACCACCAGCAGCCCCAGTCCCCCGGCCAGGCCGAAGCGCAGCAGGCGCTGGCGGCGCCGGGCGCGGGTTTGCTCGAGGGTGTGCTGGGGATCTGGGCTGACCGCCTGGTTCATGCTGGGCTCCATCCGTTGGGGGGAGCGACAGGGTACGGAATCTGAGATTGTCGTTCGCTCGCGAATCGGCAAGCAATCGTCGCGAAATGGACAGCAGATCAGTCTACGCTAATCTCGCGTGCGGAACCTGTAGGAGCGGCCTTGTGTCGCGAAAGGGCTGCGTAGCAGCCCCAGCGATTGATGCGTCAACGCTGAAGCCCTGGGGCCGCTTTGCGGCCCGTTCGCGACACAAGGCCGCTCCTACAGGGGTTGCGTACCGTTGTGGGAGGCTTTCAATACTGCAGGAACGCCAGCACCTGCTCCGTGGCCATCGGCGGGTCTTCCTGCATGAAACAGTGCCCACCGGCCACCTGCTGCGCGCTCACCTGGGCATTGAGCCCCGCCAGGCGCTGTACCGAATGTGGCACGAAGGGATAGGTCTGCTCGCCGTACAGGATCCGCGTCGGCGTCTGGATACTGCCCAACTGCTGCCACATGCGCTCTGGGAACGAACTGAAGATCTCCACTTCACGGCTGGGCCGGCACTTGAGCACCACGCCTTCGCCGCAATCGCCGATGGCGTGCTCCACATAAGCCTGCAAGGCCGCATCGCTCCACCCCTTGAAGATCCCGCGCCCCTGCAGCGAGGCCTGCGCCGCCTCGCGGTCGGGCCAGTGGCTGCGGCGAGTGGCGGCCTTGCGCGCCAGGGCGTGGCGCCGGTGCAGGCCGACCATGGCGGCGGCGCCCATTACCCCGATCATGCGCCGGCTGAACAGCACCGGATCCAGCAGCACGGCGCGCTGGAACAATTTCGGCTCGCTGGCCAGGATCAGCCCGGTGAGCACGCCGCCGAAACTGTGGCCCAGGGCGTAACGCGGGACATCGCCATACTCGCCGCGCCCGGCCTCGAACGCCTCCACCGCCAGCGCCGCGCTGCGGTTCCAACCGCAAAAGGCGCCGCCGTGGTCACTGTCGCCATGGCCTTGCACATCGCTCAGCCACAGGTCGAAGTGTTCGCCCAGGCGCATGAGCATCGGTTGGTAGACCAGGCTGCAGAAGCCGTTGCCATGCAGGAAATGCAGCAGCGGCTTGCCGCTGGCGGGGGTTCGCCATCCGCGCAGGGTAAAGCCTTCTGCGCATTCATGGGACCAGGGGATCAACTCCATCGACGGCACTCATCGGCTCTAGGAAAACGCCGATTCTACAAACAGCAGCGGATACAGTGAAATCACCAGCAGCACGGCCATCAGGACATTGAACAGCACCACCGCGCGCGGATTGCGCAGCAGGTTGCGCAAGGCGCTGCCGAACATCACCCAGATGCCGACGCTGGGCAGGTTCACCAAGGCGAACACGGTGGCGATGACGATCACGTTGAACACGTAGCCCTGGGCCGGCGTATAGGTGGTGATCGCCCCGATCGCCATCACCCAGGCCTTCGGGTTGACCCACTGGAACGCCGCGGCGCCCCAGAACCCGAGCGGCTTGCGGCTGCCGGCGGCATCGCCGGACATCGGTCCGGAGGTGGCGATCTTCCAGGCCAGGTACAGCAGGTACGCCGCGCCCGCGTAGCGCAGGATGCTGTACAGCGGCGGCCAGGCCTTGAACACCTCGCCCAGCCCGAGGCCCACCGCCAGCACCATCACCATGAAGCCGACACTGATGCCCAGGGCGTGGGGAATGGTGCGGCGCACGCCGAAGTTGACCCCCGAGGCCAGCAGCATGGTGTTGTTCGGACCGGGGGTGATGGAAGAAACGAAGGCGAACAGGACGAACGCACTGAGCAGATCGAGGGAGGCAAGCATGGCGGCGGTTTCCGGCTTTTCTGATTATCGAAAGGCCACAGTAGCGGAGGGTTGGGGGGAATGACCGGTACAGTTGGGAGAAATTGAGTGGATACACATTTCTGAGCTGGTTGTATGGCCTCCGGGTGCATGCCTTCAGGCTTGTATCGTCCTTGAGATCGAGCGCCGCCCGCGCGGCGCATCGCGGCACAAGGCCGCTCCCACATCTGTTTCGGGCCAGTTTTTCCTGTGCCATTACCTGGTCCGCCCTGTTAGTACGACGCGGTTTCAGCGTGGTCGCTACCGCTGCCCCACATGATCTCAAGACATGCACCAAGGCGGGCAACCATGGCCTTACAGGTTAGGCACGTTGCAACAGATGTGGGAGCGGGCTTGTCCCGCGATGCGCCGCGCGGGCGGCGCTCGATCTCATAGGCGCTGCAAGTCTTCCGACAAACCACCAGCTCTATTGATCGCGAGGCGCCTCGCCCCAGAACGACGCCTGCGTGAGCACCGGCACCTCGACGCGGCTGCGCTGACCGCCGCGCTCGATCACCAGGCCGCGGCCTTCGATGGCGACCAGGCGCACCCCACGGGCCAGCTCCTCGCCGCTGCGCACGGCACGTGCCGGGGCACCGTCGACACTGACGATGGCCACCGCGCCCTGGCTGCCGGCCATCACGCCGCTGACCTGGATCTGCACCTGCAACGGCAGGTCGGCAAACCAGCGCCCGGCCGGTGTTTCACTCGGTACCTGGGCCTCAGCCGGCTGCTGCAAGGCCCCGCCCGGCGAAGGCTTCAGCAGCAGGCTGGCCCAGGTTGCCAGGCCGGCGATAAGGGCCAACACCCCCAGCCCCTGCAACAGCAGGCCGGGGGAAAGGTTGGGAAGGGCAATACGCATGGTCACGCGCTCCTTGTGTGCCTGCGACCGAGCATACCGACCTATTCTCACGGTTTTGTTTCACACGGTGATCATCTTGCTCGGGCAAGCTGCCTGGCAGGACAAGGAGCGCCCCGTGAACGGACAACGTGGTTTCACCCTGATCGAACTGATGGTGGTGCTGGTGATCGTCGGTATCGCCAGCGCCGCCATCAGCCTGAACATCCGCCCCGACCCGGGCAAGCACTTGCGCGCCGACGCCGAGCGCCTGGCGCGCCTGCTGGAACTGGCGCAGAGCGAGGCCCAGGCCGATGGCCAGCCGCTGCGCTGGCAACGCGACCGCGACGGCTACCGCTTCGTCCGCGCCGATGGCCAGGTACTCGTTGACGGCCCGCTCAAGCCGCGCCGCTGGCAGGCCGAGGCGGTCAAGGTGCGCAGCGAGCCCCGTGGCGCGGTGTGGCTCGATGGCGAATGGATCGGCACGCCGCTGACCCTGCGCCTGAGTAGCGGCGCGCTGCGGATGGAACTGGCGCGCAACGCTGCCGGCCAGGTACGGGTGAGCCAACCATGAACCGGCAAACAGGCTTCACCCTGATCGAAGTGATGATCGCCATCCTGCTGATGGCGGTGGTCAGCCTGATCGCCTGGCGTGGGCTGGACAGCGTCAGCCGCGCCGACCGGCATGTGCGTGAGGCCAGCGAAGACCAACAGGCGATCCTGCGGGTGTTCCAGCAGCTGGAGCGCGACGTGGCCCTGCGCGCCACCGTCGAACTGGTCGAACCACCCCTGCCCGGCCGCGAACCGTCGGGCAAGCCGTTGCTGCCCGCCGTACGCGCCCGTGCCGATCGTCTCGAGCTGGTGCGCACCGGCGCCGTCTCCGGCAGCGGCCTGCAACGGGTGCGTTGGTACGTGCGTGGCGGCACCCTTTACCGCGCAGCCGCGCCGCTGCGCGAGCGCTTTCCGCTACCCGCGCCCAAGGCCGCGGTGGCGGTGCTGGACAACGTCAGCGCCTTCGACCTGCGCAGCTGGCAGGCCAAGGGCGGCTGGCGCTCACCAGCCAGTGAGGCCGACGACAACCCCGCCGGCCTCGAGGTGCGCCTGACCCGGCGCGGCCCCCAGGGCGAGGAGCGTTACCGCCAGGTGCTGGGCCCGTTCAACTGACCAGCACCACGCCGCCCGGCAGCTCCAGGCAGCGTGCGCCATAGGCGACGCGGATCAGTTCGGCGGCCTGGCGCAGCTGGTCGAAACTGAACCGTGCCTGCACCCGCCGGCGGCCCAGCGTGGGGTTGAGCAGCACCAGGCGTCCCGGGCGGTAGCGGTTGATCTCGTCGATCACCCGGGCCAACGGCGCGTCGCGGAACACCAGCATGCGCTCACGCCAGGCCATCACCTGGCCCGGGTCGAACGACTCCGGCATCCCGATACCTTGCGCGCCATAGCGCAGTTGGCGCCCCGCCGGGAGCACCTCGACCCGGCCCTGGACGGCTACGCGCAACTCACCGCCCAGACAGGTGACGCAGACCCCCTTATCGTCCTCGCGCACGTTGAACCGGGCCTGCTCGGTGCTAATCACCCCATCCTGCGCTCGCACCTGCATGGGCTGGCCGGCCAGCACCTCGATCTCGCCGGCGAGCAGGGCGATCCCCTCGGGCTCGCGGCTGACCCGGGTGCGCACGTTCAGCTCAAGCTCGATCCCGGGCGCCAGTTCCACCCGTTGCTGCTCGCCTACCTCGGTGGCAAACGCTGGTGATGGCGCCAGGGCCTGCTCGAGCAGGCCGCCACGCCAGACCACCAGCGCCACCGACGCTGCCAAAGCGCCGCCCAGCAACGCCCGGCGACCGAGCAACGGCGCGCCCAGCCTGGCCTGCCGCGCCGCAGGGCCGAGCAGGTGCCAAAGCTGGCGTGCCTGTGCAAACGCCTCGGCATGCGCCGGGCTGCGCGCGCACCACTGGCGCAGGGCCCGGGCATCGGCCTGGGTGGCCTGACCGGACGTCAGCCGTAGCAGCCAGTCCTGGGCCTGGCGCTGCAAGTCGGAATCGGGCGGAATCTGGGACATGGGGCTCACATGAAGAGGTCGACTATCGTTCAAGACGGTTTTCCCGCGCCGGGACCGAACCGCTGAAACACTTTTCTGTCCAGGCGCATCGCGCAATGCCCCAGCGCCGCCTTGAGTTCCTTCTCCACCGTGCGCGTGGAGATGCCGAAGCGCTGGGAGATTTCCAGGTGCGAGGCCTCCTCCAGGCGGGCGGCGATAAAGATCCGCCGACGCCGGGCCGGCAGCTCGTAAAGGGCGCCCAACAGGTTCTGGATCTCGCGCTGGCCGCCGACGATGCGCGCCGGGTCCTGGTCCTCGGCCACCTGTAGCAGCGCTTCGATCTCGGCGCCGGTGAGCAGCCGGGCGTCGGCCTCGCGGCGGTCGGCGGCGACGTTCAGGGCCATGCGGTACAGGTAGGCACCTGGGCGCTGCAGGTCGTGCGTCGCATCCATGCGGTCCACCCGCAGGTAGGTTTCCTGCAGCACGTCGTTGGCCAGGTCGTCAGAACCGAGCCGACGCCTCAGGCGTACCCTGAAGGCGTCGTAGGAGGTCAGAAACAGCTTGACCAGCGCACTGTCCCGAGGTTTGTTCATGCCGCCGCAGCTCCTTGCGAAAGTGGGCAATCCATAGGTTCCGGACGCAGCAGCAGGGTCAGCGGCTGCGCCAGGGATGTCGGCGGCGCCTGTTCCAGGCGCACCGTGCGCAGGCGCTCGACCAGCGCGGCGTCGCGGGCGAAGTCGCCGGTCGAGGCCAGCAGGCGGCTCTGCACCAGTTGGCCGCCGGCATCAATCCACACCTGCAAGGCCGCCCGGTAAGCGCCCGGCCGGGTCAGCGGCGAGGCGCACAGGGCGCGTTCGACCGCGTGTTGCAGCGCCAGCGCATAACTGCCCGATGACAGGCCGCCGTTGCGCCCACGCCCAGCCGTGCCGCGCAGGCGCAGCGGTTGCAGGGTGAAGCCGCCGCCACTGTAGTGCGCCTGCAAGCCGGTGCCCTGCAACAGTCGCTGCAGGCCTTCACGTGCCGGGTAACGGCCCAGGACCTGGCTGGAGCGCTGGCCGGCGAGCAACGCCTGGTCGACCAGCACCGCCAGGCCGCTCTGCCGACCGAAGCTGTCCAGCGCCCGGTCCAGCGCCTGGGCCGGGATATCCAGGGTCAGCAATGGCTGGCCACGCAGACCGGGGGCCGCCAGCAACCAGGCCAGCATCAGCGCGCCGACCACGAGCAATGCACGCACAGATATCCGGGCCTCCTTGCTGGCCGCCGTCGCCGGGGAAACGTCATCCTGGGGCCTGTGTATGACGCTGTGGTGACAGCCTGCGGCAACCAAAACTTCACCTCGATTGCGGCCTGCGAGGGCTAGACTGCGCCGAGGAACGATTGCCCGGAGACCCGCCATGGCCCGCCTGACCCTGACTGCCCTGCCCTTGCTGCTGACCTGCGCCCTGCCGGCCTACGCGGAACCGCCCAAGGGCGGCCAGGGTTGCATCGATGTGCAGGTGGGCCAGTCACGGGCCCTGGCCTATGACTGCCTGACCCAGCAGCTGCAAGGCACTGATCCGCGCGCCGCCAAAGGGCTGCGCGAACAGCTGGATCCGGCGCGGCAGATGCAGCGCAAGGCGCCGAACCAGATGGGGTTGGCGACGCCGGCGGCGACGTCGACGCGCATGGGTAATAGTTTTGGCAGTTCGGTGGTGCCGCAGCGGCCTTGATGGGGTTGGCGGAGTCTGGTGGGTTTCCGGAGATAAAGTTGTAGCGCCTACAAGATCGAGCGCCGCCCGCGCGGCGCATCGCGACGCAAGGCCGCTCCTACATTTGTTGCAACGTGCCGAACCTGTCAGGCCATGGTTGCCCGCCTTGGTGCATGTCTTGAGACAGGCGGGGCGGCAGTAATGCTCACGCTGAAACCGCGTCGTACAAACAAGGCGGACCCGGTAATGGCACAGGATTGACTGGCCCGAAACAGATGTAGGAGCGGCCTTGCGTCGCGATGCGCCGCGCGGGCGGCGCTCGATCTCATAGGCGCTGCAACTCTCCTGTCAAACACCAACCAACCACTACTCCCCCTCCCTGCGCAACAGATAGGTATCCATGATCCACCCCTTGCGCCGCCGCGCCTCCTCGCGCAACTGCACGATGCGCGCCTTCACCGCCAGCAACGGCCCGCTGACCAGCAGCTCGTCCGGCGTGCCCAGGTAGGCGCCCCAATAGATCACCAGTTGCGGGTCGTCCAGGGCAGCAAAGGCGCACTGGCCGTCGAGCATCACCAGCACGTTGTCGATCCGCGCCTGTTCGCCCAGGCGTCGGCCCGGCAGCACGGTCAGCGGCTCGCCGATGCGGTTGAGGGGGATCTGGTGGCGGGCGGCCAGGGCCTGGATGCTGCTGATGCCGGGAATCACCTGCAAGGCCAGCGCCACGCCGCGTTGGCGCACCAGGTCGAGAATACGCAGGGTGCTGTCGTACAGCCCGGGCTCGCCCCAGAGCAGGAAGGCGCCGATGTCATCGGCGCCCAGTTCATCTTCGATCAAGCGGGCATACAGCGCGGCGCGCTGGATGTGCCAGTCCTGCACCGCGCCGACATAGTCCGGCGCCTGGCCGTCCCGGCGCGGGTCTTCGACCTGCACCAGGCGGTAGCCGCCCTCGGGCCGGTAGCGCTCGAGGATGGCCCGGCGCAGGCGCACCAGTTCATCCTTGTCGCTGCCCTTGTCGAGGACGAAGAACACCGTGGCGCGGCGCAATGCCTCCACCGCCTCATAGGTGACCTGGCGCGGATCGCCCGGCCCGATGCCGATCAGTAGTAGCTGTTTCATCGCCTGCCCTGCCTGGTTGCCGGTGGTCATTGTCGACCGACCACCGGCCCTTTGGCAAAGCGGCTCAGAAGATCGAGAAGTTGTAGCTGACGATGACCCGGGTCTCGTCCATGTCACGCGCCCACTTCTCGTAGTTGCTGCGGTAGGTGGAGTTGCGCAGGCGCACGCTGACGTCCTTGAAGGTGCCGGACTGCACCTGGTACTTCAGCTCGCTGTCGCGTTCCCATTCCTTGCCTTCGGCATTGCTGCCCGGGACCTTGACGTTGTCGCCGTTGATGTAGCGGGTGAAGAAGGTCAGGCCGGGCACGCCCAGGGCCTTGAAGTCGTAGTCGTAGCGCACCTGCCAGGAGCGTTCCTGGGCGGCGGCGAAGTCGTTGACCTGGGCGTAGTTGACCAGGTACGGGTTGCTGCCGTCGAGGTACGGCATGGCGCTGTCGCCGTACATGCGCTGCCAGCCGGCGCTGAGCTTGTGGCCACCGAGGCTGTAGCCGAGCATGCCGCTGAAGGCACGGTGGTCGATGTGCCCGGCGCGGGCGTTGCCGATATCGTCGCTCTTGATCAGCCGCAGGTCGGCCGACAGCGTGCCGACCTCCAGGGGTTGGCTGGCGACCAGGCCGAGGAAGTGCTGGCGGTAGATGTTCTCGAGCTTGGAAACCTGGTACTGGGCGCTGACCCGCTCGTTGACGCGGTAGTCGACGCCGGCCAGGTCGAAGTGGTCGGCCTCGATGTCGCAGGCGTAGCGCTTGTTCTTGCAATGCACGCGGATGTCCTGGCGGTCGGTGGAATCACGCGCGGTGTACTGGTTCAGGCGCGCCAGGGTGAACTTGAGGTCGCGCACTTCCTCGGAGGTCAGCCAGGCACCGTGGAACATGGTCGGCAGCAGGCGGCCGTCGTTGTACTTGAGCAGCGGCACATCCGGCATCATCGACCCGTACTTGAGCACGGTGTTGGACACTTTCACCTTGCCGGCGACGCCCATCTTGGCGTACTGGTCGGCGGAGTGGCGCGGGTCGTGGCCGGAAGACGGCAACAGGCCGCTATTGCTGTCGGCGGGGCTGGAGTCGAGTTTGAAACCGACCATGCCCAGGGCATCCACGCCAAAGCCGACCGGCCCCTGGGTATAACCGGACTGGACATTGAGGATAAAGCCCTGCGCCCACTCTTCGCGTTTCGACGCGCCCTGTTTGGAACTGCTGTGGCCGTCACGGAAGTCCCGATTGAAATAGACATTGCGTGCTTCGACCTTGGCACTGCTGTCTTCAAGAAAACCGGCGGCCTGGGCGTTGACACCGGCACACAGGAAGAACAGGCCGGCAACTCGGCGCCCGGGGGCGAGGGGGAAAGGGGCAAACATGCGAGGGAACATCCAAAAGAAAGGCGAAAAACCATCCGGGCAGTCATCTGCGCCGGCACTACGCGATGAACGAATACACTTCGACCATCATCCATAATTTTCCGACAATGGCTCTAGCCCGCGCCATGGGACCATGGTCTAAGGCGTTTGGCAGGGTCTTTTCGAACAGCGCGCAAAAAACCGGCAAAGTTCCCGACTAATTGATTGAAAGTTTGCTGTTTACCCCCTTGCGAGCGACTACTACACTCTCGCTTAGCGAACAGCTTCACCCATCCCCGTGGCCGGCGTTCAGTCTGGTTTCATGTTCGTCACGTCCCGCCACGACAGACTTACAGGAGTGATGACAGTGTCCAGACTTGCAGAGTTTCGTGCTGCCGAAAAAGCGCTCAAGGAACAGATGGCACAACTGGAAGCGCTGAAAAAGGATGCCGGCCTTAAACGCGAAATCGAATTCGAGCAGAAACTAGTCGGCCTGATGAAAAGCTATGACAAGAACCTGCGCGACATCATCGCCATCCTCGATCCGAAGGCCGTGAGCCGCGCTCCGGCCCAGGTCAAGCAGCAGCGTCGACCACGGGTGGTGAAGGTCTACCAGAACCCGCATACCGGCGAACGGATCGAAACCAAGGGCGGCAACCACCGTGGGCTGAAAGCCTGGAAGGAACAGTACGGTGCGCAGACGGTGGAAAGTTGGGTGCGCTGATGAAACCTCGACACCCGCTTCACACTTTTTTCACATGCGCAGGCCCAGTATCGAACCAGCTAAAGGACTAGCGACCCCATCACGCGCCCGCACATGCGGGCCTCTAATTCCGGCGCCCCGCACTCGTGCGGGGCGCTTTCATTTGCGCTGAAGGCTGACTTCCGTATCATGGTCCACCTGTTTTAGGCCCCGATTCTGGAGTACCCATGAGCCTGCACGATCTGCAAACCCTGCCCGGCGTTACCGCCCAGCCGGACCACCGCCACCGCCCAATTCGTGTTCAACCACACCATGCTGCGGGTCAAGGACATCGAGAAGTCCCTGGACTTCTACACCCGCGTCCTCGGCTTCCGCCTGGTGGACAAGCGCGACTTCCCCGAGGCGGCCTTCAGCCTTTACTTCCTGGCCCTGGTCGACCCGGCGCAGATTCCGGCCGACGACGCCGAGCGCCACCAGTGGATGAAATCCATCCCCGGCGTGCTCGAGCTGACCCACAACCACGGCACCGAGAACGATCCCGAGTTCGCCTACCACAATGGCAACACCGACCCGCGTGGTTTCGGCCACATCTGCATTTCGGTACCGGACGTACGTGTTGCCTGCGCCCGCTTCGAGGCGCTGGCCGTACCGTTCCAAAAACGCCTGGAGGATGGCCGCATGAACCACCTGGCCTTCGTCAAGGATCCGGACGGCTACTGGGTCGAGATCATCCAGCCGACCGCACTCAAGGACTGACCTTCGTCGGGTCGCGCTCGTCGGGCCGGGAACTCCCGGCCCCTCGCTGTGGTATCTAGAAGGAACGTCTGTTCCCAGCCACAGCGAGGTAAGGACGATGCAAACCCTTCACTGTGAATACCGCGACCACACCATCACCGCCAGCGTGATGCCCCACCCCGACTCGCCCCTGCCCTACGCGGCCGGCTGCGTGATCACCGATCCCGCAGGCCATAGCAGTCGACGAATCTCGATACCGATGAAGTTCTTCGCCGACCTGGACAATGCCCAGCATGTGTCCCTGGCCCATGGCCGGGCGCTGGTTGACCGGCAACTGGACCAGGCTGACCAGCGAGTGTTCTGAGTTGGGGCCACCCGCGTCCCTTTGAATCGCGTTGCGTCACGCCAGCGTCTGGCGCTGCAACCCTACCGGCAAATACCGGGTGGCCTCCCTGTTGCCAAGAGGCCACCCGGTTCATTCACTGCGCCGGCGCCGTGGCCGGCGGCGCTTCGTTGGTCACCCGCAGGATCCCCCACAACCCCGAGGCATTGCCATAGGCGGCATAGTCGCGGAACAGGTAATCCCCCGGCACCGCGTTGGCGCCCCCGGCGCTGGGCAGCATAAAACTGAAGTGCGCCGCCGGCAGCACGCTCTCCTGCGCACCCACGTACATCGCCATCGGGTTGTAGCCGTAACGCACCGAGCCGATGCCTGGCAAGCCCATGGGGTAGCCGTGCACATCGCTCTTCTCGGCCTGGTAGTTGTGCAGCGGCCACAGGTGCCCGTCGAGCTGGTAGGTGATGCCGCGGCTGCCGCCGCTGGGCATCAGCACATGGCTACGCGCAGGCTGGCCCGGCCTGGCCCAGAGCACCGGGGTCTGCGGATCACCTCCAACCAGGGCGTTGCTGTAGGCCATGTGGGCGTTGGGCACGTCGGCGAAGCCGAAGCCATCGGCATGGCCGAACGGCGCGTCTGGCGCCAGGCCGAAGCGCAGCCACAGCGGCTCGGTCTTGTAGTTCATCGCCATGTTGCCGTTGTCCTTCGGATCACCGGGCACGCCATTGCCCTCGGTGGCGATACCCTCCACCGGCCGGCCATCGGCCCAGCGCATGTTCAGCGAGCGCTGCCACACGGTGACGAAGTCGCGGTAGTCTGGCTGGCCGCTGACTTTCACCGTGGCCTGGGCGCGGCTGGCGTTGTCCTCGGTCCAGGTCGCGCTCTGCGCCAATACGCTCATGGCGCCCACCAGACCCTTTTGCGGCTGCTTGATGACATCCGCCGGGGTCAGGTTGAGGCCGCCGAACTCGATGGCCGTGGTGTTGATGTTGTCCACCGTTCGGCCCAGCTGCAGCACAGGCTTGCCTTCACGCTCCAGGTGCCCGGCGTAGTACTGGTACACCCGGCTCGGGTAGGCGCCGCTGGCGCCGGCGCGCGGTGGCACGGTCTGCACCGGGTTGAGGCCGACGTTGACGCCGTCCGACTTGGTGATGTCGTAGGCCAGCAGCTGCGCATGCAGGCCGACGTGGCTGGACGGGCGCATCAGGTTGTTGTTGAACGCCGTGGAGCCCTCGCCGCCGGCCCGGTCGCGCTTGACCACGTTCTGCATCACCGCGGTGCTGGGCAGGTCCGGCATCATCAGCGGCAAACGGTTCTCCAGGGTGATGCTGATGCAGTCGCCGGCATTGGCGCGCAGCACCAGGGGCTCGACCGGCACGCCAGCCTTGAGCTTGCCGGTACTCGTATCGAGGTCGGCCTTGCGCACGTAGAGCACCGCGGTCGGGTCGTGCAATGGCGAGCTATGACCACCGACGGTGAAGGTCGCGCCGTCCTCCTCGTCGGTGACCGTGGCCATGGGGATATCGACCTTGCGGCTGTTGAACACCAAGGTGCCGCCATTGGCCTTGAGCGCGCCGCCCACGTGCTGGCCGATCCCGGCCGGGTCGCTGATGCTGACCCCGTGGCGATTCTCGAGGATGTCGTTGGCCAGGGCCGCGACGATCTCGTAGCTGCGCTTGACCGTAGGCCGGGTGCCGATGCCATTGGCGTTGGCCGTGGTTTTCGGGCAGATGCCGTCGAAGTTGACGGTGTTGCGCATGGCCACCGGCTGCGGGTTGTTGGGCAGGGCGAACAGGTCGGCGCGCTGGGCGGTGTAGTTGCGCATGATGCCCCAGATGCCGTTCCAGTAGCCTTCCAGCGCGGCGTCCAGCGAGTACAGGTAGTCGCCATTGGTGGCGGCGGAGCTCGAGATCATCGACACCGGCGCCATGAACCCGAGCTGCTCGGAGATGCCCACCATCTGCGACGACTTCCACCCCGAGTTGGAGCTGTTGCCGAAGCCTGAACCGTTCTGCAGCCACTTCACGCCGTGCAGGGTGACGTTGTGCTCCTCCTCGTGGCCACCGGCGTGCATGCGCAGGCGCACGTTGTCGCCGGAGTAGGTGCGCAGCAACGGCGTGAACGGGTCACCCGGCTCGCTGCCCTTGTTCACGTGCGGCGGGAACAGCGTGGTGCCGCCGGTGGGGCCGGTGGCCTGGGTGATCGCCGAAGGCGCCAGGTTCATCGCCGGGATGGCGCGGTCGGTGCGGCTCTGCATGGCGTAGGCCAGGTCGCCGCCCAGGCCGTCGGCCTGCATGCCGCGCTTGCCGTCCGGGCCGACCTTGTTCGGGTCGAACACGCGCAGGGCCAACGGCTCGTTGCGGTAGTTGACGACGAACATGCCCGGGTCATCCACAGAGATCGCCTGCGGGCACGGCCGCGTCGGGCAGCCCGGGCTCAGCCCGCCACGGGACTCGACCACCGATTCGAGCAGCGTCGAGGCTTTCTGCCGCACCGGCGGGTTGATCGCGTAGCGGAAGCTGTCGGCGGTGGCCGGGTAAGCCTGGCCATCCGGTATGCCGTTGGGGCCGGCCCCCACATACACACCAGCCTCGTAGGCGTGCTGGAAGTCGCTGTACTCAAGGAAGAACTCGCGGTAGCTGTCGTTTTTGCCGTCGCCGTCATGGTCGCCGGTCTGGATCACCGCCTGCCACGAGGTCGGGCCACCGTCCTGACGGGTGGCCGGGTTGTACAGCTGCTCGCCGGTCTCGGCGTGGTACCAGGTGGAACCGGCGGGCTCGGCCAGCACGGTCGCGTACAGCCCCAGTTGCTGGTGGGTCGATGGGCCGAGGTGGTCATGGGTGAAGATGGTGCCCAGGCCACGGTCGACGTTGTGCACGTTCACCAGCGGGTCGGCGAACCAGCGTTGCATGGCGCTGCGCGCGCCGAGCCAGTCGGCCCGGCCGAAGCGCCCGAAGTACGGATGCTGTTTGGCTTTCGGGCACGCGGCGCTGCCGTCGCGGGTATCGCCCTCGGTGCAGTTGTTGAAGCTGCGGATGGCATGCACACGCTCGACCACGCTACCGGGCGAGAGGATGCCGTCCTCGTAGTTCCAGCCATTGGCCGAACCGTCGGCGGCGGTCAGGTCCCACTTGGGCAGGTGGATATGCTGGCCGATCACGTCGGTCGGCGTGCGCACCTGGTAGTCGTCCATCTCGTAGAACGACGGAATCAGGTTGGTGTGCACGTACTGGGTGCAGTCGAAGGTGTTCATGCGCATCACCAGCGGCTCCGGCGGACGCTGCTTGGTGATCACCGGCCAGGCGTCCTCCCACAGGGCGAGGATGCGCGCCTGCGGGAAGTGGTAGCCGACCTTGTTGTACACCGCGTCGAACTGGATGTTGGCGGCCTTGTAGATACGCGGGCGGTCGGCGGTGAAGGTGGACGAACCGCGGAAACTCATGCCGCTGAGGTTCTCACCGCTGAAGAACTCGCCGATGCCCGAGGACTGGGTCAGGCGCTTGCCACGGTCATCCATGCACGGCTCGTAGAACGGCGCCCCTGCCGTGGGCAGCGCGCCGTTGGTGCGGAAGGCCTTGGCCACCGGCGCGCTGCCGGGGATCAGGGCAAAGCTCGGGTGCTCGGCCTTGGCGTGGAACTGCATGGCGGCCTGCTCGACCTCGGTGCCCTCCTCGGGCAGGTAGATCGGCTTGGCCTTGTGCACCACCTTGGAGAAATCCAGCTTGGTGGTGGTGGTCACCGCCTCACCGCCGGCCGATACGCCGTCCAGCGCGTGACGACCGAGGCCACCGTCCCAGCCGTCGACCTGGTTGGGGTCGAGGTTGGCCCACAGGGCCTTGCCACTGTCCTTGAGCTGGCGAGCCAGGGCCGGGTCGAGCATGTCCAGCGGCGGGGTTGGTGGGCGCTGGCCGACGCTGATTTCCATGCCGCCGATCCAGAACGGGTAACCAGGGTTCTTCAGGCTGCCGTCGGCGTTGCGGTTGGTCTCGCTGCGGTCGACCAGGGCCAGGGAGCCGACCGCGCGCGGGGTGGCTGGCACGTGCGGATGGTCGTCGCCCTCCTCCTCTTCGTCGTCATCTGCATGCCCGGCGACCAGGGTCTCGGACAGCTTGGGCACCACGGTGACCTTGCCCGGCATAGGCGCCATGGCCTTGCCCGGCAGCGGCACGATGGCCGGGATCGGCGTGCCGGCAATGATCTCGCCGTCCGGCAGCGCCCGGGCGCCCTGGGCCGGCTTGCCATTGCGCAGGGCGAATGGCGTGCTGTGGAAGCCGTTGGCGCCCTCGCCGCTGACTTCCAGGCGGGTACCCGGCTCGAACACATCGTGCACCCGCCACATGGCCCACATGCCCTGGGCGAAGTGCGGGTAGAAGTGGCAGTGATAGATGGCGTCGCCCGCCACCCGATTGCGGTTGCCCGAGCCACCGTTGGCGATCTCGTAGGTGTAGCCCACCCCCGGGCCGATGCCCTGGGCGTCGATGTAGTCGGAGTTGTCGTCGTTGGGGTTGAACAGCCACTGGTGCCCGTGCAGGTGGAAGATGTGCTGCTCGTGGCCGTTGTGGGTGTTGCGGAACTTGGTGAAGTCGCCGATGTAGCTGTGGTGCACGTTGGCGGGCTCGGCCGGGTACAGGGCCATGGTCGCCTTGACCCCGGTAGCGCTGGCCGGCGGCGTCTGGCCAGGGCGGATGTTCTCCAGCCCGACGTTGGCCGGGATATCCACCAGGGTGCCGATATCGCCCACGGTGTGGGCACTGAGGAAGAACTCCTCGTAGGCGCACGACAGGCAGTCGTGCATCGGCCCCACGCCCAGACGGTTGGCCACCACCTCGGCGCCCATGCCACCGGAGCCGTAGTTGATCATGAACGAATCGCGGGTCGGCTCGAGCACATGGCCCATGACCGGGTCCGCCCAGTAGGCGGGGAACGCCTGGGTCGCGGCCACCTCGTCGGCGAATTGCGAGGCGAAGTCGCGGAAGGCCTCCAACCGATTGGGCAGCGCCGGGTTGCGCTTGCCAACGCTTTCCAATGGGTAGGTGCTGGCCGGGAAGCTGCCGTCGGGGTTGGGGCCCATGACGATGGCGTCGGTCTCGCTGCTGAGGATCTCATTACCATCGAGCATGGCGATGATCGGCTTGCCGGCCTTGCCCTCGGCGATCCACGGCTCGGCGTTGGGGTAGCGGGCCTGGTAGTCGATCACCGGCTGGCCGGTGGCCGTGCGCCCCGTGGTGGCCAGGCGCATCTCTTCCTCGGTCAAGGTGTTGCGGTAGGTACGCCCGGCCTTGGGCACCACCACCACCTGGCCGAACAGGCCGTTGGCGACGTTGCCGGCGCCGCCCTGGCCGCCGAAGGTGGCGCCCTGGCTGGTGACGGCGAACGCGCCTTCGCGCTCGGCGTACAGGGTGTAGCTGCGGGTGCCGCCCGGAGCGACCAGGAAGTTGCCGTTGCGCCCGGTGTTGGCGGCGATGTCGCCGATGCTGTTGACCGCCTGCAGGCCGTTGACCTGGAAACCGACATGGCGGTCGGTGACCTGCTCGTCGGCAACGAAGTGTTCGTCACCCTCGTTCTCGACCTCGGCGCCCTCTTCTTCCTCGCCTTCGACTTCGGTTTCGTCGTGGTCGATGCCGTGCTTGTTGGGGTTAGCCTGGTAGGCCAGCAGGTTGGTCAGGTTGACCGTCAGGCAGTCACCGGCGGCGACCCGCAGCACGATCGGCCGCGGGCGCTTGTCCGGGCGCAGGGTGACCTTGCCCGGTACCGCCGCGCCGCCCTTGCTCAAAGGCACCCGGTGCTCGTCCACCACATCGTGGCGCAGGGCGTACATCATGCCGTTGGCGTTCTGCGCACCGAGGCGGTTGAACATCAGTGGCTGATCCAGCGCCACCACGTTGGCCACCAGCGTGCGCTGGCACTGCACCGCGGCTTCGCTGGAGACCTGCCAGCCCAGCAGGGCCAGCAGGAAGGTGGACAGGACCGGGCCTTTGCGAGGGGTCGACATGGGGCACCTCCGGGGACACAGGGATACTGCGGGGAGGTGAGCAAGGCTTGTGCCATGAATTTAATTGTTATAAATCAGTCAGTTGTGAAGTTTAGAAAGAATGAACTGGGCGCTTTCACCCTTAATTGGGGGCTTTGCTGGAACAGCGTGGGAGCAACTGTCTTGCTGAAAATTCTCAACGGGCGTGATTTCTGTAGGAGCGGCCTTGTGTCGCGAAAGGGCTGCGCAGCAGCCCCGGGATTTCAGCGTTGTTGCAAAGAACGCCGGGGCCGCTTTGCGGCCCTTTCACGACACAAGGCCGCTCCTACAGGTTGGCGTGGTGCCTGTGTGGAGCGGCGGTGCGCCGCTCCCACGCAATCGAATCGATAGCATTTAGTGATTGAACACCCGCGCAAAGGTGCAGTAAGCTCGGACCCAATCACTGGAGAGCAACATGTCGAAACAAACCCGCAACCACGCCAACCACACCGGTCGCTCCGCGCACCGCGTGCTGGCCGTTGCCGGTCGTAACGCCGTTGCCAGCTTTTATTTTGGGTATTGGTTTAGCCACTAGGCGCCGATGACCCATCCGGCGCCCACCTTCGAGGGGCCGCCGAACATGAGAATACTCAAACCCCCGGTCGGCTCCCCGACCGGGGGTTTTGCTTTTCCGGGCCCACGAAACACACCGATTACCTTGAGGACAGCGTCATGAACTACACCACCTACTACCGCACCTATGCATGGCGATTTAGCCAGTTCCGTTCGGGCCAGCCTGCCGCCTCCGTTCGGTCGATTTCCGGTGGCAATGCCGCACAGACACCCCATTTGACGATCAGTCGAACACCTCGATAGGGCCGACGACGCGGGCCAGAACCCGCCGTCCGCCCAGGGAAAAAACGCCATGCAAGCCTCGAACCTCGCCCTGCCCCTGACCCAGCCGCACGCTGCCAACACCACCGTCAGCCAGCGCCTGCCCAGCCCGCACCTGCTCAAGCAGCAGATGCCGCTGTCCAGCGAACTCACCCAGCAAGTCCACGCGCACCGCCAGGCGATCCGGGCCATCCTCGAAGGCCGCGACGAACGTCTGCTGGTGGTGGTCGGCCCCTGCTCGATCCATGACCCGCGCTCGGCCCTCGAATACGCCGACCGCCTGGCCGCGCTCAGCCGCGAAGTCGACGACAAGCTGCTGCTGGTGATGCGCGCCTACGTAGAGAAGCCGCGCACCACCGTGGGCTGGAAAGGCCTGGCCTACGATCCGCACCTTGACGGCAGCGACGACATGCACGCCGGCATCGCCCTGTCCCGCGGCCTGATGCTGGGCATGCTCGAACGCGGCCTGCCGATCGCCACCGAGTTGCTGCAGCCGATGGCCGCCGGCTACTTCGACGACCTGCTGGGCTGGGCCGCCATCGGCGCACGCACCACCGAATCGCAGATCCACCGCGAGATGGTCAGCGGCCTGGAGCTGCCGGTCGGCTTCAAGAACGGCACCGACGGCGGTATCGGCATCGCCTGCGACGCCATGCGCAGCGCCGCCCACCCGCACCGCCACTTCGGCATGGACGCCCAGGGCCACCCGGCGATCATCGAGACGTTGGGCAACCCCGATACCCACCTGGTGCTGCGCGGCGGGCACAAGGGTCCGAACTACGACGCCCAGAGCATCGCCCTGGCCCGCCAGGGGCTGGCCAAGGCAGGTCTGGCGCCACGGATCATGGTCGACTGCAGCCACGCCAACAGCGGCAAGGACCCGGCGCGCCAGCCGGCGGTGTTCGAAGATGTGCTGGCCCAGCGCCTGGCCGGCGACCGTTCGCTGGTCGGGGTGATGCTCGAAGGTCACCTGTTCGATGGTTGCCAGGCCCTGGGCAAAGGCGCGCTGAAGTACGGCGTGTCGATCACCGACGGCTGCCTGGGCTGGGAGGCGACCGAGGCCCTGCTGCGCGAGGCTGCCGCACGCCTGTAAGCCTGCATGGCAAGCCTTGCGAGACACGGCACGAACAAGTGCGCTAGGCTTGCCTTTTTGATCCCAAGGAGCAGTACCCATGGCCCGAGCCACCGCCCGCCACATCCTGGTTGCCAGCGAAGAGAAGTGCAACGAACTCAAAGCGCAGATCGAAGCCGGCGCCGACTTCGCCGAAGTCGCCAAGGCCAACTCCACCTGCCCGTCCAGCCGCCAAGGCGGCGACCTGGGCTCGTTCGGCCCGGGCCAGATGGTCAAGGAATTCGACACCGTGGTCTTCAGCGCGCCGCTGAATGTCGTCCAGGGTCCGGTGAAGACCCAGTTCGGCTACCACCTGCTGGAAGTGACCAGCCGTCAGGACTAAGTCATCGCAGGCGATGATGTCCCCTGTGGGAGCGGGTTTACCCGCGAATGCGCCCGTACATGCAACATCGTTGCCTGAGCTGACGCATTCGCGGGTAAACCCGCTCCCACAGGTGCTGTGTTGCATGATCCTGTGGTGCTCGCTCTCGTTAGCCCACGCCGCCCCCACCCACGCCCTCACCGTCTACGCCGAAGCCCCGCGCTACCCTGCGAACTTCCGCCATTTCGACTACGTCAACCCCGACGCCCCCAAGGGCGGCAGCCTGCGCCGCTCGGCCATCGAGATCGGCAATTTCGACCATATCCTGCCCTACATCGACAAAGGCATCGGCGTCAGCCAGGTCGATGGCTGGCTGTACGCGCCGCTGGCCGTGCGCTCGCTGGACGAGCCCTACACCGTCTACGGTCTGATCGCCCAGCGCATGGAGCGCGGCCCCGATGATGCCTGGCTGCGCTTCTACCTCGACCCCCGCGCCACCTTCGCCGACGGCAAGCCGGTACGGGCCGAGGACGTACGCTTCAGTTACGAATTGCTGATGAACCAGGGCAGCCTCAAGTTTCGCACCCAGTTCGCCGATGTCGCCGCGGTGGCGGTCGAAGGCCCGCGCCAGGTGCGCTTCGACTTCAAGCAGCCCCATGGTCGTACCCTGGCCCTGGAACTGGCCGGCCTGCCGGTGCTGCCCGAGCACGACTGGCAGCAACGCGACTTCGCCAACGGTGCCGGTTTCGACAAGCCAGTGGGTAGCGGTCCGTACCGCATCGGCAGGATCGATAACGGCCGCAGCATCACCTTCGAGCGCGATGCGAGCTGGTGGGCCCGGGACCTGCCGGTCACCCGCGGGCTGTACAACTTCGCGCGTATCGGCGTCGAATTCTTCGGCGACACCGAAGTGGCCCGCCAGGTACTTAAGGGCGGGGGCTACGACTACAACCGCGAGTACTCCGCTACCGCCTACACCCTCGGCTACAAGGGTGCGCCTCTGGATGACGGGCGCCTACAACGGGCCCACCTCGCCCCGGCCAAGCCGCAGATCGCCCAGGGCTTCGTGTTCAACCTGGACAAGCCGCAATTCAAGGACCGCCGCGTGCGCCAGGCCCTTGGCATGCTCTGGGACTTCGAGTGGAGCAACCGGCAGATGATGCGCAACATGTACATCCGCCAGCAGAGCCTCTACTCCAATACGCCTCTGGCCGCCCGCGCCCTGCCCGACGCCGAGGAGCTCAAGCTGCTCGAGCCACTGCGCAGCCAAGTGCCGGACGAAGTGTTCAGCCGGGCGTTCAGCGCGCCGGTCACCGACGGCTCCGGCATCATCCGCCAGCAGCAACTGCAGGCCCTGGCCTTGCTGCAGGGCGCCGGCTGGCATCCCCAGGGTGATCGGCTGGTGAATGCCCAGGGCCAGCCGCTGAGTTTCACCTTCCTCAATGGCCAGTCCGGCCTGGAACGCCTGCTGCTGCCGTGGAAACGCAACCTGGCGCAGATCGGCGTCGAACTGAACATCCGCAACGTCGACTCCGCCCAGTACGTCAATCGGGTGATGGCCCGCGACTACGACATGATCGTCACCGGCTACCCGGTGACCCTGTCGCCGGGCAGCGAACAGTACAACTACTTCGGCTCCGCCGCGGCCAACGACCCGGGCTCGAACAACCTGATGGTGCTCAAGGATCCGGCGGTGGACCGCCTGCTCGACGGCCTGGTGCGCGCCACCAGCCAGGCCGACATGCTGCACCACGCCCGCGCCCTGGACCGGGTGCTGCAATGGAACTACTACTGGATTCCCAACTACTACCCGCCGGGCAGCTCGACGGTGTGGTGGAACCGCTTCGGCCTGCCCAAGGTACAGCCGGCCTATGACGAGGGCCTGGACACCTGGTGGGAAGTCAGCCCCCGGGCACTGACCAACCCGCAGATGGCCGAACGGCTGCGGAGTGCGCCATGACTGCCTACATCCTGCGCCGCCTGCTGCTGATCATCCCCACCTTGCTGGCGATCCTGCTGGTGAACTTCGCCATCGTCCAGGCCGCGCCCGGCGGGCCGGTGGAACAGGCCGTGGCGCGTCTGCAGGGCATCGGCGGCGGCGCGCCGGGCGCCCGCGTCGAGGCGGTACAGGGCGAGTCGCGCGCGACCCGCGGCCTGGACCCGAAGCTGATCGAGGAGATCAAGCGCCAGTACGGTTTCGACAAGTCCGCGCCCGAACGGCTGTGGCTGATGCTCGGCCAGTACGCACGGCTGGATTTCGGCCAGAGCTTCTTCCGCGGCGCCACGGTCACCGAGCTGATCGTGCAGAAGCTGCCGGTGACCCTGTCGCTGGGCTTCTGGGCCACGCTGATCACCTACCTGGTGTCGATCCCGCTGGGCATCCGCAAGGCGGTGCGCCATGGCAGCCGCTTCGACGCCTGGAGCAGCGCGCTGATCGTGATCGGCTACGCCCTGCCCTCGTTCCTGTTCGCCCTGCTGCTGATCGTGCTGTTCGCCGGCGGCACCTCGCTCAACTGGTTCCCGGTGCGCGGCCTGGTCTCGGAAGACTTCGACCAGCTCAGCCTGCTGGGCAAGGTCGCCGACTACTTCTGGCACCTGGTACTGCCGGTCGGCGCGCTGGTGATCGGCGGCTTCGCCACCCTCACGCTGCTGACCAAGAACGCCTTCCTCGACGAGATCGCACGCCAGTACGTGGTCACCGCCCGGGCCAAGGGCCTGAGCGAGCGACGGGTGCTGTACGGCCATGTGCTGCGCAACGCCATGCTGCTGGTGGTGGCCGGCCTGCCCCAGGCGCTGATCACGGTGTTCTTCGCCGGTTCCCTGCTGATCGAGGTGATCTTCTCCCTCGACGGCCTCGGGCGCATGAGCTACGAGGCGGCGGTGTCGCGGGACTACCCGGTGGTGTTTGGCACGTTGTTCATCTTTACCCTGGCCGGGCTGTTGATCCGCCTGCTGGGCGACTTGTGCTACACGGTGCTCGACCCGCGCATCGACTTCGACGCGAGGGGCCGCTGATGTTCTCGCCCATCGCCCGGCGCCGCCTGCGGCGTTTTCGCGACAACCGCCGCGGCTGGATCTCGCTGTGGCTGTTTGCCGGGCTGTTGCTGCTAAGCCTGGGCGCGGAACTGGTGGCCAATGACAAGCCCTTGTTGCTGGGCTACCAGGGCGAGCTGTACACCCCGGCGCTCAAGCGCTACACCGAACAGCAGTTCGGCGGGCAGTTGCCGTTCCAGCCTGACTACCGCAGCCAGTACGTGCGCCAGTTGATTGAAGGCCAGGGCGGCTGGATGCTGTTCGCGCCGATCCCGTTCAGCGCCGACACCCCCAACTACGACCTGCAGGTCCCCACCCCCAGCCCGCCCAGCGCGAGCAACTGGCTGGGCACTGACGACCAGGGCCGCGATGTGCTGGCACGGGTGCTGTATGGCACGCGGGTGTCGCTGCTGTTCGCCTTCGCCCTGACCCTGCTCAGTGTGTTGATCGGCGTGACGGCTGGTGCCTTGCAGGGCTACCACGGCGGCTGGGTGGACTTGCTCGGCCAGCGCCTGCTGGAGGTGTGGTCGGGGTTGCCGGTGCTGTACCTGCTGATCATCCTGTCGGGGTTCGTCGAACCGGATTTCTGGTGGTTGCTGGGGATCATGGCGCTGTTCTCCTGGCTGGCCCTGGTCGATGTGGTGCGCGCCGAGTTCCTCCGCGGGCGCAATCTGGAGTACGTCAAGGCGGCACGGGCGCTGGGGCTTTCAGACACCCAGGTGATGCTGCGGCATATCCTGCCCAATGCCCTGAACGCGACCCTGACCTATGTGCCGTTCATGCTCACCGGGGCGATCACCACCCTGACCGCGCTGGATTTTCTCGGTTTCGGCATGCCCGCCGGGAGCGCCTCGCTGGGCGAGCTGGTGACCCAGGGCAAACAGCACCTCGAGGCGCCTTGGCTGGGCTTTACCGCATTCTTTGCCCTGGCGTTGATCCTGTCGTTGCTGGTATTCATCGGCGATGCGCTGCGCGAGGCGTTTGATCCTCGCACATAGCCTTACCTCGGTCACTGTAGGAGCGGCCTTGTGTCGCGATAGGGCCGCAAAGCGGCCCCAGCGATCTTTGCGTCGCCACTGAAACCCCGGGGCCGCTCTGCGGCCCTATCGCGACACAAGGCCGCTCCTACAGGGGCGCATCACACTTGGCTCAACGGATACGTCTTCCATGCACGACAACCTCAAGGACTACCCCCAGGTCCGCCAACTGGCCATCCGCTCGCTGTTCGAGATCATCGAGCAATCCAGCGAAGGTACGGTGATCGTCGACCGCCAGGCGCGCATCGTCTGGATGAACGAGCGCTATGCCCGCCGTTTCGGCCTGCAGGATGCCGCCAGCGCCATCGGCCAGCCCTGCGAGGCGGTGATCCCCGGCAGCCTGATGCGCGAGGTGGTGAGCAACGGCAAGCCGATCCTGCTGGACATGCTCGACACGCCGAACGAGCCGCTGGTGGTGATGCGCCTGCCGATCCACGACGACCAGGGCGCGCTGATCGGCGCCATCGGTTTCGCCCTGTTCGACGAGCTGCGCAGCCTGTCGCCGCTGCTCAAGCGCTACGCCAGCATGCAGCAGGAACTGGCCTCGACCCGCTCGCAGCTGCGCGCGCGCCAGGCCCGCTACAGCTTCGCCCAGTTCGTCGGCAGCAGCCCTGCCTGCCTTGAGGCCAAGCGCCGCGCCCGCCGCGGCGCGACCAGCGACTCGCCGGTGCTGCTGCTCGGCGAGACCGGCACCGGCAAGGAGCTGCTGGCCCACGCCATCCATGCCGCCTCGGCGCGGGCGCACAAGGCGTTTGTCAGCATCAACAGCGCGGCGATCCCCGAAGCGTTGCTGGAGGCCGAGTTCTTCGGCACCGCCCCCGGCGCCTTCACCGGCGCCGACCGCAAGGGCCGCAGCGGCAAGCTGCAACTGGCCGAAGGCGGCACCTTGTTCCTCGACGAGATCGGCGACATGCCCCTGGCCCTGCAGAGCAAATTGTTGCGTGTGCTGCAGGAGAAGGAATACGAGCCGGTGGGCAGCAACCAGATGCTGCGCAGCGACGTGCGGATCATTGCCGCCACCTCCATCGACCTGCAGGCGGCGATGGCCCGGGGGGCGTTTCGTGCCGACCTGTACTACCGGCTGAACGTGCTGCCGGTGCAGGTGCCACCGCTGCGCGAACGCCTGGAAGACCTGCCGGCGCTGTGCGAGGCGATCCTTGCCGAGTTGGGCAGCCAATATGAGCTGGAGGCCGAGGCCCAGGCATTGTTGGGGCGGCATGCCTGGCCCGGGAATATCCGAGAACTGCGTAATGTGCTGGAACGGGCGACCTTACTGGCGGATCAGCCGCGCTTGAATGTGTCGGACTTGGTCAGTGCATTGGGGCCGTTGAGCCCGGTGGTCTCGGCCGCGCCGACGCTGGACTATCGCCAGGCCTGCGCACAGTTCGAGCGCGGTTTGATTGTCGATGCCTTGGCGCGCAGTGCCTGGAATGTGCCGGAGGCAGCGCAGGCGTTGGGCCTGGGGCGGTCGACGCTGTACAAGAAGATGGCGGCGTTGGGGATAGAGTCTCAATAAAGAGACTTAGATCTCAAAACGGGGATCGTGGGAGCGGGCTTGCCCCGCGATGGCGTCAGCCGCATAGAATCGGAAATTTCCTGTTAAGGCCATCGCGGGGCAAGCCCGCTCCCACGCAACCGTGTCTCAAGATAGAGACTATTCATTTCACAACTTTAATTTTATTCTTTTATATCAATGACTTAACAAACTGGCACGATTCCCGCTATCTGCATTTCCAACCATAAAAACAACAGTTGGAGATCCCCCTCGATGACCGTGCTCATCGCCCTCGCTGCCCTGGCCCTGCTGATGCTCGCCGCCTACCGCGGCTACAGCGTAATCCTCTTCGCCCCCATCGCCGCCCTCGGCGCCGTGCTGCTCACCGACCCTGCCGCCGTGGCCCCGGCCTTTACCGGGGTGTTCATGGAGAAAATGGTCGGGTTCATCAAGCTGTACTTCCCGGTGTTCCTGCTCGGCGCCGTGTTCGGCAAGCTGATCGAACTGTCGGGCTTCTCGCGCTCGATCGTCGCTGCCGCCATCCGCCTGCTTGGCACCCGCCAGGCCATGCTGGTGATCGTGCTGGTCTGCGCCCTGCTCACCTACGGCGGCGTGTCGCTGTTCGTGGTGGTGTTCGCGGTGTACCCGTTCGCCGCCGAGATGTTCCGCCAGAGCAACATCCCCAAACGGCTGATCCCGGCGACCATCGCCCTGGGCGCGTTCTCCTTCACCATGGACGCCCTGCCCGGAACCCCGCAGATCCAGAACATCATTCCCAGCACCTTCTTCAACACCACCGCCTGGGCCGCGCCCTGGCTGGGGCTGATCGGCACGCTGTTCGTGTTCTGCGCCGGCATGCTCTACCTGCAACGCCAGCGCAACAAGGCCCAGCGCAAAGGCGAAGGCTACGGCAGCAACCTGCGCAACGAGCCAGAAACCGCCGACGATATCGCCCTGCCCAACCCCTGGCTGGCCCTGGCGCCACTGCTGCTGGTGGGGGTGATGAACCTGCTGTTCACCCACTGGATCCCGCAGTGGTACGGGACCAGTCACACCCTGCAGTTGCCGGGCATGGCCACGCCGGTGCACAGCGACGTGGCCAAGCTCACGGCGATCTGGGCGGTGCAGGCGGCCCTGCTGGTGGGCATCCTGATGGTGCTGGTGTGCGCCTTCGGCACCATTCGCCAGCGCCTGGCCGAAGGCACCAAGAGCGCGGTGAGCGGCGCCCTGCTGGCGGCGATGAACACCGCCTCGGAATACGGTTTCGGCGCGGTGATCGCCTCGCTGCCGGGCTTCCTGGTCCTGGCCGACGCCCTGCGCGGCATCCCCAATCCGCTGGTCAACGAAGCCATCACCGTCACCCTGCTGGCCGGCATCACCGGCTCCGCCTCCGGCGGCATGAGCATCGCCCTGGCGGCCATGAGCGACAGTTTCATCGCCGCCGCCAACGCGGCGAACATCCCGCTGGAGGTGCTGCACCGGGTCGCCGCCATGGCCAGCGGCGGCATGGACACCCTGCCGCACAACGGCGCGGTGATCACCCTGCTGGCAGTTACCGGGCTGACCCACCGCGAGGCCTACAAGGACATCTTCGGTATTACCCTGATCAAGACCCTGGCCGTGTTCGTGGTCATCGCCACGTTCTACGCCACCGGCATCGTATGAAGGAGAACGGCATGACACTCAAAGGCAAGACCGCACTGGTCACCGGTTCCACCAGCGGCATCGGCTTGGGAGTAGCCCAGGTGCTGGCCGAGGCCGGCGCCAACATCCTGCTCAACGGCTTTGGCGACCCGGCGGCCGCCATTGCCGAGATCAGGCAGCACGGGGTCAAGGTGGCCCACCACCCCGCCGACCTGTCCGACGTCGCGCAGATCGAACAGATGTTCGCCATGGCCGGGCGCGAGTTCGGCGCGGTCGATATCCTGGTCAACAACGCCGGCATCCAGCATGTGGCACCGGTCGAACAGTTTCCGGTGGAGGCCTGGGACAAGATCATCGCGCTGAACCTGTCGGCGGTGTTCCACGGCAGCCGTCTGGTGCTGCCAGGCATGCGCGCGCGGGGCTGGGGGCGGATTGTCAACATTGCCTCGGTGCACGGCCTGGTGGGCTCCACCGGCAAGGCCGCCTACGTCGCCGCCAAGCATGGCGTGGTCGGCCTGACCAAGGTCATCGGCCTGGAGACCGCCACCAGCAACGTCACCTGCAACGCCATCTGCCCGGGCTGGGTGCTGACCCCGCTGGTGCAGAAGCAGATAGACGACCGTGCCGCCAACGGTGGCGACGCGCAGCAGGCGCAGCACGACCTGCTGGCCGAGAAGCAGCCTTCGCTGGCCTTCGTCACGCCCCGGCATCTCGGCGAGCTGGTGTTGTTCCTGTGCAGCGAGGCCGGCAGCCAGGTGCGTGGCGCCGCCTGGAACGTCGATGGCGGCTGGCTTGCTCAGTAAGCGGCTAAAGTGGTGTAAGGACGCTTCTTGCATGATGATCGTGGTTACGCGCTTTTCTGTGGGAGCGGCCTTGCGTCGCGAAAGGGCCGCAACACGGCCCCGACAATGTCTGCCCAAGTGCTGAGATCCTGGGGCTGCTTCGCAGCCCTTTCGCGACGCAAGGCCGCTCCTACAGGGATTGCGTTGGCCTGAAGAGGCGCGTAGTACCCACTATCGACTATAACCGAGGGTCCCGGCATGAACGACGTACTCTGGCGCCCCTCCACCTCCCGCATCGAAGCGAGCCGGATGGAAGCCTTCCGCCGCCGGGTCAACCGGCGCTTCAATCTCCAGCTCGACAGCTACGCCGCCCTGCACCGCTGGAGCATCGAGCAGCGCCCGCAGTTCTGGCAGGCCCTGGCCGAGTACTTCCATGTGCGCTGGCACACGCCACCGACGAGCATCCTCGAGGAAGGCGAGCACATGGCCGACGCTCGCTGGTTCCGCGGCGCCACCCTGAACGTCGCTGAGCATCTGCTGCAACGCCGCGACGACCGTCCCGCCGTGGTGGCCGTGCGCGAGGACGGCACTCGCCACCGCCTCACCCACAACCAGCTGGCCGGCCAGGTCGCCGGACTGCAACAGGCCTTCAGGCAGGCTGGTATCCAGCCCGGCGACCGTATCGCCGCGGTAATGCCCAATACCTGGGAAACCCTGGTGGCCATGCTCGCCGCCACCAGCCTCGGCGCGGTCTGGTCCAGCTGTTCACCGGAGTTCGGCACCCACGGCATCATCGACCGTTTCGGCCAGATCGCGCCCAGGCTGCTGGTGGCCTGCGCCGGTTATCAATATGCCGGGAAGGTCATCGACCAGGTGGAGAAAATCAACCAGGTCGTGGCCCAGCTACCAAGCGTCAAGCAGTTGCTGGTGGTGCCGCATACCCGACCGCAGACCCGCGCCGATGAGTTCATCGGCGCGCCGACGAGCCTGTGGGCCGATTACTTCACGCCCGGCGGGACGCCGATCTTCACCGCGCTACCCTTCGATCATCCGCTCTATATCCTGTACTCCAGCGGCACCACCGGCGTGCCCAAGTGCATCGTCCACCGTGCCGGCGGCGTGCTGCTGCAACACCTCAAGGAACATGGCCTGCACAACGACCTCAAGGCCGACGACGTGCTGTTCTACTACACCACTTGCGGCTGGATGATGTGGAACTGGCTGGCCAGCGGCCTGGCGGTCGGCGCCACCCTGCTGCTGTACGACGGCTCGCCGTTCCACCCAGGCCCCGCGCGCCTGCTCGACCTGATCGACGCCGAAGGGATCCACGCCTTCGGCACCAGCGCCAAATACCTTGCCGCCCTGGAACAGGCCGGTGTCGAACCGGCCAAGTCCCACCGCCTCGACAGCCTGCGGCTGATTCTCTCCACTGGCTCGCCCCCTGTCACCGCACAGCTACGACTATGTCTATGCCAAGGTGAAGCCCGACGTGTGCCTGGCGTCCATGTCCGGTGGCACCGATATCGTCGCCTGCTTCGTGCTAGGCAACCCGCTGCTGCCGGTGCACCGTGGGGAAATCGCCGGCAAGGGCCTGGGCATGGCGGTGGATGTTTGGAACGAACAGCGACAGTCGATCAGCGGCGAGAAAGGCGAGCTGGTCTGTACCCAGCCCTTCCCTTCGATGCCGCTTGGCTTCTGGGGCGACGACGATGGCAGCCGCTACCATGAGGCGTATTTCAGCCAGTTCGAGGGCATCTGGTGCCAGGGCGACTATGCCGAGCAGATACCCGGCGGTGGCCTGGTGATCCACGGCCGTTCCGACGCCGTGCTCAACCCCGGCGGCGTGCGCATCGGCACCGCGGAGATCTATCGCCAGGTGGAAAAGGTCGAGGAGGTGCTGGAGAGCGTGGCCATCGGCCAGGACTGGCACGGCGACGTGCGCGTGGTGCTGTTCGTGCGCCTGCGCGACGGCCTGCAACTGGACGATGCCCTGCGCCAGCGTATCCGCCAGGTGATCCGCCAGTACACCACGCCGCGCCATGTGCCGGCGGTAATCGCCCAGGTCGACGACATCCCGCGCACCCTCAGCGGCAAGCTGGTGGAACTGGCGATCCGCAATGTGGTGCATGGCCTGCCGGTGAAGAACACCGATGCCCTGGCCAACCCCGAGGCGCTGGAGCAGTTCCGCGACCGTGCGGAATTAAGGTAACTGGAGAACCTCGTGGGAGCGGGCTTGCCCCGCGATTTGGCACCGACTTCGTCGGTGTTCGCGGGGCAAGCCCGCTCCCACGCCCCCGCGACAGCCGCGCTGCCCCAGGTTCTCCGACATCAGGCATAATGTCGGCTTTTTGCCCTGAAGCACAGGTACCCCAATGAAAGCCCAAGCCCGCCATATCCTGGTCAAGACCGCTGACGAAGCCGAAAAGCTCAAGCAGCGCATCGCCAACGGCGAGGCCTTCGACGTGCTGGCGAAGAAATTCTCCACCTGCCCGTCCGGCAAGCGCGGCGGCGACCTGGGCGAAGTGCGCCCTGGCCAGCTGGTCGGCGCCATCGACCAGGTGATCTTCAAGAAGCCCCTGCGCGTGGTGCACGGGCCGATCAAGAGCAAGTTTGGTTATCACCTGGTGCAGACGTTCTACCGCGACTGACAGGCGGCGGCCACTGGCCACCTGACATTTCTGCCAGTTGTGCCCCTCTCCCAGACCTCTATACAACCGGGTTGAGCCTGCATGCGCTGCGGGCCTTCCCGGAACCATGGAGGTCTACCCATGCGAATGCGCCTGCTGCTGACTCTCGCCACCCTGCCCCTGCTGAACGTGCCCACCGCCCAGGCGGCCTGCAGCTTCACCGCCGGAGCAGGTGACGATACGTACATCTGCGACAGCGGCACAGCAGCCACGTTGATTGACACCAATGGCAACAACAGCCTGAGCATGCCAGTCGGTGGGACAGGCCTCATCAGTGGCGATGTGACCTTCGGCGCCGGTACGGACCCTATCGACATGGCCTCCGGCAGCATCGGCGGCAACGTCGACCAGGGTTCGGGCATCGACGACTTCAAGATCAGCGGTGGCGTAATCGAAGGCAGCCTCAACCAGGGCGATGGCCTGGATACCTTCCACATGACCGGTGGCTGGATCAAAGGCACCTTCGACAGCGGCGACGATGCCAAAATGGATGCCGGGCAAATCGGCAACGTCAACATGCGCCTGGACGAAAACACCTTCATCATGCGCGGCGGCGTGATCGACCGGAACATCATCACGGCCTTCGACAAGGACTATGTGGAGATCATCGACGGCACTGTGGGTGGCAATATCAGCGTCAGTGGCGGCGACGACCGGGTGCTGGTGCATGGCGGCCGGATAGGCGGTGATGTGTTGCTCAGCACGGGCAATGACGCGTTCACCTGGGACGGTGGACGTATTGCCGGTCGCGTTGACCTTGGGCCTGGTGATGATCAGGCCCTGCTCAAGCGCCTGGACCAGGATGCACTGTCCATCCCC
The DNA here is from genome assembly GCF_057284075.1 of Pseudomonas sp. TE31087. Taxonomy (NCBI): domain Bacteria; kingdom Pseudomonadati; phylum Pseudomonadota; class Gammaproteobacteria; order Pseudomonadales; family Pseudomonadaceae; genus Pseudomonas; species Pseudomonas sp. TE31087. The sequence goes on along the minus strand of NZ_JBXVNN010000001.1, from coordinate 1,273,922 downwards.
CTCGACGGCGGCGCAGGCGACGATGCGTTGACCTTCAGCGCCAGCCAGGCCAGCGGGGGCAGCCAGTACCTGAACTGGGAGCGGATTGCGCTGAGCGAGGGCAGCCGCCTGGAGCTGACCAACACCTTGCGCCTCGGCGATGCCGATACCAGTCGCGGCACGTTGAGCATCGATAGCGGCAGCACCCTGGTTTCCCGGCAAGGCGTCATCTCTGGGTTTGCCGCAGGCCAGCCGGCGACCGTGAGCAATGCCGGCACCCTCGACCTCGGCACCGGCCAGGATGGACTCGGGCACTTGACGATCCAGGGCAACTACGAAGGCGCCAACGGCACCCTGCGCCTTAACAGCCAGCTGGCTGGGGACGATGCTGCGTCGGACCGTCTGGTGGTCAGCCAGGGCGCCATCACCGGCAGCACCCGGTTGCTCGTCAACAACCTCGGTGGCACCGGCGCCGCCACCACCCAGAACGGCATCCAGGTGGTCGAGGCCCGCGACGGTGCCTCCAGCAGCGCCAACGCCTTCGTGCAGACCCAGACACTCTCGGCCGGCGCCTACGACTACCGCCTGTTCAAGGGCGGCGTGACTGCGGGCAGCGAGAACAGCTGGTACCTGCGCTCGACACTGGTCGCGCCACCTGCGCCCGCGCCGGGTGAGCCGCCCGTTACACCGCCCGTGCCGGCGCCGGCGCCCGGTCAACCCGATCTTCCCGACCCGGTGGCCGGCGAGAGCGTGCCGCTGTACCGCCCGGAAGTGCCCGTGTATGCCGCGGCCCCTCGAGGCGCCGCGATCATCGCCCGCCAGGCCCTGGGCACCTTCCACCAGCGCCAGGGCGACCAGCGGTTGCTGGCTGGCCAGGGCGCATTGCCGGCCAGTTGGGGCCAGGCCTATGGCGGCGCATTGCGCCAGCGCTGGAGCGGTACCGTCAGCCCGAGCCTGGATGGCGACCTGCAGGGCTTCAAGGTGGGCCAGGACCTCTATGCCACGGTCAGTGACAATGGCTATCGCCAGCAGATGGGCGTGTACGTCGGCCACAGCCGGCTGGACGCTGACGTCAAAGGCTTTGCCCTGGCCGTGGAAGACCGCCGCGTCGGCGACCTGGTGCTCGATGGCAAGAGTGTCGGCGTCTACTGGACGCTGGTCGCGCCGCAAGGCGGGTACCTCGACACGGTCGTCCAGTACACCGACCTCGATGGCCGGGCGCGCTCGGACCGCGGCGGCAAGCTGGAGCTCGACGGCCATGCCTGGAGCGCGTCGGTTGAGTCCGGCTTGCCGATTGCCTTGTCCGAGCGCTGGACCCTGGAGCCGCAAGCGCAGCTGATCGCCCAGAAGACCTCGCTGGACAGCGCCAGCGACGGCGTCTCACGCATCAGCCATGACGCCCAGGTGGAACTGACCGGTCGCCTTGGCGTGCGCCTGGAAGGCACTTTCAAGGCCAGCGGCGATCGCCTGCTACAACCTTACGCACAACTAAACCTGTGGCATGGCGACGGCGGTCGCGACACCTTGACCTTCGATGGCGTGGACAGGATCAAGACCGACTACCGTTACACCTCGGCGCAACTCGAAGGCGGCCTGGTGGCCCAGGTCAACCGGGCCTTGAGCCTGCACGGCGGCATGCAATACACCAGCAACCTGGATAGCCGCCAGCAGGAAGCCAGCGGCGTGAACCTGGGCGTACGCTGGCAGTTCTAGCGCCGTGCGGCGAGCAGGCCGATACCGGCGCAGCCGAGCAGCGACGCGCTGATCCGATTGAACAGCCGCCGTGGCCCGGGCCGCTCGAACCAGCGCTGCAGGTAGGCGCCAAGCCCCGCGTAGATGGCGATGGCCGCCCACTCCAGCAGCAGGAACAGCACGCCCAGTTGCAGGAACTGTTCGCTCACCGGCGTGGCGCTGCCCATCGAGACGAACTGCGGCAGGAAGGCGGTGAAGATCAGAATGGCCTTGGGGTTGCCCGCCGCCACCCAGAACTCCTGGCGCGCCAGTTTCCAGGTGCCGCGCGGCTGCTCGCCAGCCACCGCCGTCTCGCCGACCGGCGCCCGCCACAGCTGCCAGGCGATATAGAACAGATAGCCCGCGCCCAGCACCTTGATCGCCAGGAACAGGTACTCGCTGGTGTGCAGCACCACGGCCAGGCCCATGGCCGCCAGGGCGATCATGCCGCTGAAGGCGAGCAGGCGCCCGCCGCCGGCCATGCAGGCGGTGCGCAGGCCATAGCGGCTGGCGTTGTGCAGGGACAGCAGGTTGTTGGGGCCCGGCGCCATGTTCAGGGCGAAACAGGCGGGGATGAACAGCAGCAGGCTCGACAGGTCCATTATTCTTCTCCAGCGGGGACCGTCGCAGCGTCGCGTCTGGCGGGCGTGCGCGTCAAGCACAGCGGCGCGGCAAATGGCCGGAACAGTAGGTAGACGCTAGACTGGCGCCCTGCGTCCATTTCCAGGCTCCCTCGACATGCCCCTTCCGAGCAGCGAAATCTGGCACGATCCGGCCTTGCCCTATGTCGAGAGCCGACGCGCCTGCCACAGCCGCGCCTGCTACAAGGCCCACAGCCACCCAAGCTTTTCCATCGGCGCGGTGGATGCCGGCCAGAGCCGCTTCACCGGGGCTGGCGACGGACAGGTGCGCCTGACGCCTGGCACCCTGGTGTTCGTGCCGGCCCAGCGGGTGCACGCCTGCAATCCCGAACCTGGGCAGGCCTGGAGCTACCAGATGCTGCACCTGGACGCCGACTGGCTGCGCTGCCTGTGCCTGGAGTCGGGGATCGCCGCCGACCAGCCCGGCGCAGCGGCCCGGATCAGCCGCTCGGCAGCGCTGTACCGGCAGTTCTGCGCGCTGAACACCCTGCTGTTTTCCAGGGCGACGGCGTTCGAGAAAGAGGCGGCACTGGTGGCTTTTCTTGGCGACAACGACTTCTCCATCCATCCGGACCTGCCACCTGCGCCACCCATGCCGCCTTCGACACTGCGCGACCTGCTGGCCCACGCCGAGGAACAGGCACTGGCCGAACTGAGCCTCGACAGCCTGGCACGGCTGGCGGGCATGGGGCGCTATCAATTGATCCGCTCCTTCAACATCGCCACCGGCATGACACCCCATGCCTACCTGCTCAACGCCCGGATAAACAAGGCCCGGCAACTGTTGCGCCAGGGCCGGCCGCTGGCTGAAGTCGCGTATCGCCTGGGCTTTGCCGACCAGAGTCACTTCCAGCGGGTGTTCAAGGCGCATGCGGGGGTAACGCCGGGGGCCTACCGCGCAGCCTTGCAATAATCTTCAATACCCGCCCTATTGCCCGGTCACAGACTACGGTTTCCTCGTTCTGGAAGCCCGCCCATGCAACTGTTCCTGCTCATCGCCACCGCCCACTTCCTCGCCCTGCTCTCCCCGGGTCCGGACTTCTTCCTGGTGGCCCGGACCTCGGCCAGCGCCGGTTGGCGGGTGGCCAGTGGCGCCTGCGCAGGCATCGCCCTGGCCAATGGCGTGTTCATTGGCGCGGCGTTCGCCGGGGTGTCGTTTCTGCGCGACGGCAGCCCGCTGTTCGTCGCCTTGCAACTGGCCGGCTGCGGCTACCTGCTGTACATCGGGCAACTGTTCCTGCGCCATGCTGGAAAGAGCGGCCTGACGGGGGCTTGCGCCAACGCTTCATCGCGCGCCAGAGGCTGGCTGAACAGCCTGGGCATGGGCTTCGCCTCGGGCATCCTCAACCCGAAGAACGCGCTGTTCTACGCCAGCCTGGCGAGCATGATCGCCAGCAGCAGCACCTTGGCCAAGCTGGCCTACGGCACCTGGATGTTCGCCATCGTCCTGGCCTGGGACCTGCTGGTGGCCGTGGCCATCGGCAATCAGCGGGTGCTGCGCCGCTTCACCCGCGCCCTGCCCTGGCTGGAACGCGCCTCGGGGGTGATGCTGATCCTGCTCGCCAGCGGCGTGCTCATGCACCTGGCCCTGGGCTGAGCAACGTCAGCCCCCGCAGTTCGAGCAGGCTGAAATGGCCACGGCTCCAGCCGCCGGTGTCCAGGTGCCAGACATTGCCCAGCACCTTCACCTCCAGCACCGGCGTATGCCCGACCAGCAAGGCCCGCAGGCCCTTCACCGGCCGGCTGTCGCCCTCCTTCAGGCGCCGTCGCGACCACTGGCACACCTCGCGCACCTCGGGGTCATCCCCGGCCTGCAGGTTCATGCACAAACGCTCCCAGTCGTCGAACGGGCTGTCGGCGTGCAGCAGCCCAACCGGACCGTCGGGTGTGTCGACCTGCAACGCGATCGGCAACCGCTCGAACACCTCGACGAATCGCGCTTGCTCAGTTTTCGGCAGGTCGAGGAACCAGCCGCCGCCGGCCGCCCGGTACATGTCCAGGTCGACCCGACCACCGCGCAGGTGATTGACCGCCAGCGACTCGTGGTTGCCCTGCACCGCGTGGAACCAGGGCTTGGCCAGCCATTCCAGCGCCTGCGGGCTGGCCGGCCCGCGGTCGACCAGATCGCCGACGCTGAACAGGCGGTCGACCGCTGGATCGAATTCGACAGCTTCGAGGCATACTTGCAAGCGCTCGAAGTGCCCGTGAATATCGCCCACGGCCAGGTCACGCCCGCGGGTATTGGCGGTTATCCGCCGAAAAGCGCTCATTGCATCAGTCCTCTGCTTATGCCCCGTACCGGCGTAAAATAGGCCGGCAAGCCGCCCCACCCCGGAGGTGCATCATGCGTACCACCCTGGCCAGCGCCCTGTTGCTGGTGCTGGCATTCGACAGCATGGCACAGGGCACCCCGACCGCGCAGGTCGAGGTGCGTTTCGACCACCCGGAAAAATTCCGCGATGCCAGCCTCGACAACCGCGGCTACCCCCAGGGCGCCGACCCGCAGGTGATGAAGGCCATCACCCAGCACCTGCAGAAGCTCGGCCAGCGCTACCTGCAGCCTGGCCAGCAACTGGTCATCGACATCCGCGACATCGACCTGGCCGGGCGTTTCGAGCCGTGGCACAGCCAGGCCTACGATGTGCGCTTCATGCGTGAGGTCACCTGGCCCAGCATCGACCTCGACTACACACTCCAGCAGCCCGGGCAACCCGCGCTCAAAGCCCAGGAACACCTGAGCGACAAGATGTACCTCAGCCGCCCGGGACGTCTGGGCAGCAACGACCGGCTGTATGCGGAAAAGGCCATGCTTGGTGATTGGTTCCGTCAACGCTTCGCGCCGCCGTCCTGATCGTCACAACGCCAGCCGGCGCAGGGCGATGGGCGCGATCAGCCGATGGAACGGCGCCACCGGCAGCATATACAGGCGACCCAGCCAGTTGTGCGTGCGCACCACGGTGCTGACCAGCACCTCGCACCGTCCTGGGGCCGTGGGGCGGCGCATCAGGGCAATATGCACGTCCAGGTGATGATCGCAGTCGACCAGCAGCACCTCATTCACGCTGTTGCTGAGCAACGTGAAGATGCCCACCCGCTCTCCGGTTTGGTAGCTGTCCGGGGTGCGGGCCGGGTCGAAGGCAGTCAACCGCCCCAGGTTCTTCAGCCCGAACAGCCCGACCAGGCGGTTGCGCAACACCATCATGTCGTCGATCCAGCCAGGCATGCTCGCCATCAGGCGCAGGAAGTGCGCCATGGCTGGCTGCCCATCGTCCGCCAGGTCGATTGCCCGGCAATGACGAAAGCCCGCCTGCGCGGCATGGTGGGCGATCAGCGAGTCGGCGGGGATGGCTGCGGCATGGGTCATTGTGGTCTCGTCCATGAAATCGACACATCGGCGCTGGGAGTCTGCGCCCGTCGATTGTATCCTCGTCAATCGACGACATGCCAAGGACGGATGCACCATGAGGACCTGCACACTGCGATCGGCGCCACAGACGGGCACTGCCGGGTTATCGGCCATATGAAATACGTGCTGGTGATCCTGGCCAGCTATGCCAGCGTCTGGTACCTGGTGGGCACCCTGATTCGCGGGCGCCTGGCCGATATCGCCGAAGGCCTTCGCCATCGCCCGGACGCCCCACCTCCAGGCCAGTACCTGCGAGAGGTCGAAGCCCACGCCCGCCGCGCCCACCGCCACTACAGCCTGATTGCCGGCAGCATGTTGGCCCTCGTGTTGGCGCTGCTCTGCCTCTGGCTCGGCTGACGCCTAGAAATCTAGCGCCAGGCTCTGCCGCCCTTCCAGTGCCAGCAGGAACTGCTTGGCCGGCAGGCCGCCGGCGAAACCGGTGAGGCTACCCGAGGCACCAATCACCCGGTGGCATGGCGCGATGATCGAGATCGGGTTGCGCCCGTTGGCCGCGCCCACCGCTCGGACCGCATCAGGCTTGCCGATCTGCCTCGCGATCTCACCGTAGCTGCGGGTCTGGCCGAAGGGAATGGTCAACAACGCGGCCCAGACCTCACGCTGGAACTCGGTGCCGGCGAAATCCAGTTGCAGCTCGAAGCGCTGGCGTTGCCCGGCAAAGTACTCGCCCAACTGGCGGGCAGTCTCGCGCAGCACGCCGTGCTGGTCGTCGCGGTGCAGGTCGCCCAGGCGCACCCGGTTTTCCCGCTCGTGCTCCCACAGCACGGCGGCCAGCCGCTCGCCCCGCGCCACCAGGGTCAGGGTGCCGACAGGCGATTGCATGAGGGTGAAGGCACAGGACATGACAGGCTCCGGCAGGACGACGATCACTGCACTGTACCCATCGTGGCGCGCCGGCGCATCCGCTTTCTTGCCAGGTCATCGCCACTGGCCAGCCTGGACCTGCGCCCCGTACACTGGGGCGCCACTCGTTTTTCAAAGGATGGAAACACAGTGACCGACGCATCGCCCGACATCGTCATCGAACGGTTTGCCGAGCGGCACTTGCAGGGCATCGCCGCGCTCTACAATGAGCCGGCCGTGTGCCGCCAGGTGCTGCAGATGCCCTACCAGTCCGTCGAGGTCTGGCGCGAACGCCTGGCCGCCTACCACGAACGCCAGGTCCGCCTGGTGGCGGTGCACCAGGGCCAGGTGATCGGCAATATCGGCCTCGACCAGAGCACACGCATCCGCCAGGCGCACCTGGGCGAGCTGCTCATGGGCGTTGCCCAGGCCTGGCAAGGCAAGGGCGTCGGCTCGCGGCTGATGACGGCCATCCTCGACATTGCCGACAACTGGATGAACCTGCGCCGGGTCCAGCTCACCGTCTACGCCGACAATGAACCGGCGCTGGCGCTGTATCGCAAGTTCGGCTTCGAGACCGAAGGCCGGCTGCGCGATTACGGCGTGCGTGACGGGGGGTACGTCGATGCGCTGTGCATGGCGCGGATGCGTCAGTCGTAGAACGCCATGCCCGCGTAGGGTTTGACCCGACAGGCCGCCAGCCGCGACTGCAGATCGCCGACATGGGCTTCGAGCTGGTGGCCGTCCGGGTCGAGGAAGTACAGTGAGTCGCCCTCGCTGCTGTCCTGTTTCCACAGGCTCACAGCATGCTCATGCAAACGCTGGGCAAATGCCGCGAAATCGGTCTGGCGGATGGAAAATGCGTAGTGGGTGTAGTTGCGCTGCAAGTCGCCTGCCTCGATCTGGTCGACCGACAGGCACAACCAAAGGTCGCCCAGACTCAGGTAGGCACCACGGTCCCAACGTGCATCGAGCTTGAAGCCCAAGATCTGCTGATAGAACACGATGCTGTCCGGCAGGTTCGAAACAGCCAGGGTGAGATGGTTGAGTCCGTTCAACATGAGGGGCACCTGAGGTGAAGTGGGGCGGGATCGCTTCACGAGGCGCGATGGAAACTGGCGCGCCCCGCTAAGCTGCGATCATACCCGCGAACACATCAGCGCGGCATCGAGCAGGCGCCCCTTGTCATACCAGGCATCCCGCTGATACGCCGAGAACTGCTGCCGCCCGGCGGAGCCTTGAACCTTGACCAGCCCCTCGGCCTTGTTCGGGTCAGTGCTGGCGACAAATAGCTCCAGGGCGTCCTGGTTCTGCACGACATAGGTCGTGACCGTATCGGGAAGCTCGGCCTTGACGCAGTTCAGGTACTCCGGCGGGCTTTTCGCGGTCATGCCGAAGGTGTTGTCGCGGCCCGCACGGATATCGGGATCGTGTGCGCAGCCCACCAGCAACAGGCTGGCGGCCACTGCCATCATCAAACGGCTCATACAGACTCCAACCACCCCAGCAGGAAGCCCCGGACAGGGTCAGACACCTACCACCCTTTTTAATAGTCTGCTTACGATCTACAAGACTAGCTCCGGGTGATGGGCGCGGTAGGCCGGTTCGCTATATCGCATCGCTTTCAGGCCGGCCTGTCGATTCGGTAGAGCACGTGCGGCCGCAATGCATTGCCTTCAGGCACCGTCGGGTCGGGGAAGTCCTCCGCCGGATCCGAACGCATACCCAACCGCTCCATCAAAGCCCGCGACGGGGTGTTGATGCTGGAGGTGTAGCCGATGACCTGCCTTAGCCCAAGCGTTGACCACGCGTGCTCCAGACACGCGCTGGCCGCCTCGAAGGCGTACCCCTGCCGCCAGTGGCTGCGCCCGAGAATCCAGCCGATTTCGACCTGCGGGCCGCCCGGTATCTCATCCCCGGTCAGGGACAGTCCAAGCCCGCCGACCAGCGCGCCATCGACCTTGCGTTCGACGGCGACGAAACCGAAACCATGGACCTGCAGATGGTGATCGCAGTCCGCGAGCATCGACCGGGTTTCATCAGGAGACAGTATCGCGGGATAGTAGTAGCGCCTGACTTCGGGGTCGGCATTGACGAGAGCAAAGGTTTCGATGTCCCGCTCGGCCCAGGGACGCAGGACAAGACGCGGTGTTTCGATGAACATGGGTAGGCTGAAACTCCCTTCCACCAGGCACTCCTCGCATCGCCCCGGGCAAAAACCTACCCGCTCGATGCCTGTAAGGCGAAGGAATCTAGCACAGTCACAGGATTAAAGGCGCAAGACTCCGGTCATCGATCGACCGGAGTCCATGCAGGTCAAGCGAACCCGATCAAGGTTTTCCGAACACGTAGAAACTCAGGTTGGCCGAACTCTTGCCGGCGGCGAACAAACCACGCAGATTGCTCATCGAAACGCTGCGAATGTTGAAGGTCTCCTGGGCGGAGTAGTTCGCATCGATACTGATGTACTGCAGGTTCTTGTCGCTGCCGCCAGAGTAGTCCAGGCGCACCATGAACGTGCCCGCGCCGGCGGTGGTCCTGAGAATGAAGGATTTGTACTGCTGGATCTGCGCTTCGACGAAGTTCGCGCCGGCCCGCTCTCCTTCCTTGCCCTTCACATCGCAACGACCGCTGCTCAGGTAGGTATACCCTGGAGGTACCTGAACATCGGCGGCCAGTTCTTCATCAAAAGCCTTTTGTTGCTGTGCCATGACTCATGCTCCTTATGAGTGGGACTTGCTTACCGCACGGGTGAGTGTACTAGCGTCCAGTGGGTCGGCTTGTCCAGCAGACAAGCGGAACACTCAAACGAATACTTATTCGAATCAACAAACGCCCAGATAGATAAAGGGCCTGCCGTGAATGTTCAAAGGCCGGTATAAACCCCATGCCAAACAAGAAGGTTGCAGGCAGCAAAGCTACAGGCATCACCAGCGTGGGAGCGGGCTTGCCCCGCGATGCAGTGCATGGCACCACGAAGGTCACTCAGGGTCGTTTGTTGATCCGGACTGTCACGGCGCCGAAGAACATGAGCATCGAACCGACATACAGAAACACAAGATCAACGCCGGGGAGCGCGGCCGTTCCTGCAAGCCAGGCGACCAACAGGACCGCACCGACAATGCAGCGTTGCCGAGCGGTGAATCGCTCACTCGTGGCTTTTACACGGTCCATCCACGCCATCCACAGACTCCCGATCAGGTAAGCGGCGCAGCATATCACCCTGGCCACGCGCTACCACCTCGAGGTGAGCGACAATCAATCAACCCTGAACCGAACGACCGCCGTGCGCCTGGCCCCGATTCAGGGGGCTGTTCCCCAGGATTGGGATCAGGCACTGGCTTGCAGGAACATGAAGATCGCCACCACATCCACAGCCAGCACGGCAGCCACTACGAAGCTCATGAAATAGAAGTCATCCTGGAACATATTTGCTCTCCCCGCATAATCGGTTTCCTGGGTTCAAGCAACTCCCATTCCAGCCCGCCAGCGCCATTGGTCAGGCGAGACGGGTGTTTTGGGCAAACAGGCGTTTACTGATGGTCATGCCCTCCGGCTCTCGCAAGGATGCCCATCAAGGTGTGCCCCCATGAGATGCATCCAGAAGATCATCCAGCAGCGCCGTCGGCAGCTGCATGTCCACATTCCGCCCAGCGACTTGAAGGGAATGCAGTGTGGCGATGGGCCCGGCGCGGCGACACCGCTGCCGCCGCGAGAGGTTCGCCAGGCAGGAATGAGAAGAGCCGCGCTTGAGGGATCGACCACTGACTGAACAAGCCCCAAACCAGTAGTTCGGCAAGGCCCTGTGAGGGCCGACAGAGTTCCTGGCGCAGTCATCTCGCAACTGATGATCACTCGACGACCTACCCTTTGAGCTCAAGCAGGAGGGCTGGGAAATGTGCGGAAGACTAAGCCAGTATCGCGGGCTCCATGACTTCGTTGAGACCCTGAGCATGCCGCAGGCCTGGCGGAACAATATCGGTGAGCAGCCGCTCGGCAACTACAACGTTGCGCCGACCACGCAGGTCGCGGTGCTTAGGGTAGACGACGCAGGTCCGCGCGCGGACCTGGTGAGATGGGGATGGCGTCCACATTGGGCGACCGACCGGGCCACGCCGATCAATGCCCGCATTGAAAAGGTAGCGCACGGCGCCTTCTTCCGGGCGATATGGCCATACCGGGCCATCACCCCGGTGGACGGCTGGTATGAATGGGTGGATGAAGGCGGGTCGAAGAAGCAGCCCTACTACATCCACCGGCGCGACGGTCGCCCTGCCCTGTGCGCCGCCATCGGCCAGTTCGCCGGCAACGATCATGACGGGTTCGTGATCATCACCGCCGATGCCCAGGGCGGCCTGGTCGACGTGCACGACCGGCGACCGGTGGTGCTGTCATCTGGCCTGGCGATCGAATGGATGTCCGCCCCTTTATCCAGCGATCACGCCGAGCAGTTGCTGCTCAACCTGGGCGAGCCGGCAGAGACGTTCAAGTGGCACCGGGTGGGCGCTGCAGTGGGTAACGCACGCAACCAAGGGCAGGAGCTGATCAAGCCGGTTCAGTGAAGGATACAGATGGCTCGTTCCATCTCAATCTGCAGCTGTCCATACAGCCAGCTCATAGCCATCTAGGTCGATGAAATGGAATCGCTTTCCACCTGGGAACGAAAACACTTCCCGGCTGATCTTGCCGCCCGCCGCCACGACAGTGTTCTCGGCCTTGGCAAGATCGTCTGCGTACAGGATGACCAAAGGCCCTCCTGGCCTGACCGGCTCGCCCGTGGTCAAGCCGCCGGTAAGCCGACCATCACTGAACTCGGTGTATGTCGGACCGTAATCCATGAAGGTCCAACCGAACACCGCGCCGTAAAAATCCTTGCTGCGCTTGATGTCTCTGACGTTGAACTCGATGTTGTCGATCTGACGATCCCTCCCTCGATTGCTCATTGGCACCTCCCTGTTGAAGGCAGGAATCTACCATAGCCCGGCTACGGCCGCCTTCAATACCCGCGTAGACCCAGATACAGAATCGCCTGGGCAAGACCTGCTACAACTTTTGCCAGTCATGCTGGCGCTGGGCGGATGAAAAAGCCAGGCTGGATCACACCTCGATTTGGACGAGTCCGCTACGTTAAAGATTGCAGGTGTATTGATACTCGAAGGGAAAGAAGACGGTGTCGACCACCAGAGAAAACGGCGCGTCTAGCAGTAGAAAAGGGATCAGCTTTCCTTTGGATGTGCCTACCAGCCACCAATCGAACCTGAGGCCGATGTAAGGACAACGGTGCTTGTCATAATCCATGCGCATGGCGGTGGCCATGCATCCGTTCAAGCTGGCAATCAGCACCAGTAAAATCGCCTTGCAAATCACGTAACGTCCTTTTTGCGTCCTTGCACAGACCCCTATAGACGCCGTTGCGTGGCGTGGGTCACCCACTGGCGCCGATGGTCAAGAGGCTGAGTGAACTGGGGATCAGGAGAGCCCCCATACAACTGTCGTCACACCTATGCGACAATAGCCGCAATGTCTGGCCTCAACTCCCGCATTTATCACCCAACAGCTGGGTCACAGCGTGCGCATGCTGCTGTCGACGCATGCGCGTTGGCTCAACTCAAGCTCCGACTGGAGCGAGCTGGACACGCTCAGGATTGGTATCAGATCGGTATCAGCTGAAAATCCAGCCACGTAAGCTACTGATAGGTAAGCGCTTTGATCTCCACCGCCAATATCACCATGCAGTTCGGCTCCAAGCCCCTGTTCGAAAACGTCTCGGTCAAATTCAACAACGGCAACCGCTACGGCCTGATCGGCGCCAACGGTTGTGGCAAGTCGACCTTCATGAAGATCCTCGGTGGCGACCTTGAGCCGTCCGGCGGCCAGGTGATGCTCGAGCCCAACACCCGCCTGGGCAAGCTGCGCCAGGATCAGTTCGCCTATGAAGAATTCACCGTGATCGACACGGTGATCATGGGCCACGAGCAGCTGTGGAAGGTCAAGGCCGAGCGCGATCGCATCTACTCGCTGCCGGAGATGAGCGAGGAAGACGGCATGGCCGTCGCCGAGCTGGAAACCGAATTCGCCGAGATGGACGGCTACACCGCCGAATCCCGCGCCGGCGAGCTGCTGCTGGGCCTGGGTATTCCACTGGAACAGCACTTCGGCCCGATGAGCGAAGTCGCCCCGGGCTGGAAACTGCGCGTGCTGCTGGCCCAGGCGCTGTTCTCCGATCCGGACGTGCTGCTGCTCGACGAGCCGACCAACCACCTGGACATCAACACCATCCGCTGGCTGGAAACGATCCTCACGGCGCGTAACAGCACCATGATCATCATTTCCCACGACCGTCACTTCCTCAACAGCGTCTGCACCCACATGGCCGACCTGGACTACGGTGAGCTGCGTCTGTTCCCGGGCAACTACGACGAGTACATGACGGCCGCGACCCAGTCCCGCGAGCAGCTGCTGTCGGACAACGCCAAGAAGAAAGCCCAGATCGCCGAACTGCAGACCTTCGTCAGCCGCTTCTCGGCCAACGCCTCGAAAGCCAAGCAGGCCACCTCGCGCGCCAAGCAGATCGACAAGATCCAGCTGGCCGAGGTCAAGCCATCGAGCCGGGTCAGCCCGTTCATCCGCTTCGAGCAGACCAAGAAACTGCACCGCCAGGCAGTGATCGTCGACAAGATGGCCAAGGCCTTTGACGACAAGGTGCTGTTCAAGGACTTCAGCTTCACCATCGAAGCCGGCGAGCGCGTGGCCATCATCGGCCCCAACGGTATTGGCAAGACCACCCTGCTGCGCACCCTGGTCGGTGAGATGACCCCGGACAAGGGCGAAGTGAAGTGGACCGACAGCGCCGAAGTGGGCTACTACGCCCAGGACCACGCCCACGACTTCGAAGACGACGTCACTCTGTTCGACTGGATGGGCCAGTGGACCAGCGGCGAGCAGGTGATCCGCGGCACCCTGGGGCGCATGCTGTTCTCCAACGACGAGATCCTCAAGTCGGTGAAGGTGATCTCCGGCGGTGAGCAGGGCCGCATGCTGTTCGGCAAGCTGATCCTGCAGAAACCCAACGTGCTGGTGATGGACGAACCGACCAACCACCTGGACATGGAATCGATCGAGGCGCTGAACCTGGCGCTGGAGAACTATCCGGGCACCCTGCTGTTCGTCAGCCACGACCGTGAGTTCGTGTCGTCGCTGGCCACCCGCATCATCGAGCTGACAGCCGATGGCGTGGTGGACTTCAGCGGCACCTATGACGACTACCTGCGCAGTCAGGGCGTGGTGGTCTGATCCAACGCTGAGCAATCTTCATCGCGGGGCAAGCCCGCTCCCACAAGTGTCTCAAATACCCTTGTGGGAGCGGGCTTGCCCCGCGATGCGTTTAATTAGTTAGCCTGCTTCCTTTTCCACTTCGCAGCGGCCATGATGGGCACAGCCCCACCGCCCGCCCGCGAACGAGCCCCATGACCGCGCCACACGCCTCCAGCGTCACCCTGCAGATCCTCTCGATCGTCTTCTACACTTTCATCGCCTTCCTCTGCATCGGCCTGCCGATCGCGGTGCTGCCTGGCCATGTGCACGACCAGCTGGGCTTCGGCGCGGTGATCGCCGGCCTGACCATCGGCCTGCAGTATCTGGCCACCCTGCTCAGCCGGCCCTTCGCCGGACGGGTGGCGGACACCCTCGGCGGCAAGCGCGCGATCCGCTACGGCCTGTACGGCATCGCCGGCTGTGGCGTGCTGACCCTGCTGTCGGCCTGGACCTTGACCCTGCCCTGGCTGAGCCTGGCACTGCTGCTGGGCGGCCGGCTGTTGCTGGGCATCGCCCAGGGGTTGATCGGCGTCGCGACGCTGAGCTGGGGGATCGGCCAGGTTGGGCCGGAACATACTGCCCAGGTCATTTCCTGGAACGGCATCGCCTCCTATGGCGCCATCGCCATCGGCGCGCCCGCCGGCGTGCTGCTGGTGGGTGGCCTGAGCTTCGCCGTGCTCGGTCCGGCACTGTTGGGCCTGGCGCTGCTGGCCCTGTTGGTGCTGCGTACCCGGCCGGACGTGGTGGTGGTGCGCGGCGAACGGTTGCCGTTCTGGTCGGCGTTCGGCCGCGTCGCGCCCTGTGGCGTGGGACTGACCCTGGCGTCGATCGGCTACGGCACCCTGACCACCTTCGTCACCCTGTACTACCTCGAGCGTGGCTGGGTTGGCGCCGCCTGGTGCCTGAGCGCCTTCGGCCTGTGCTTCATCCTGTCGCGGCTTCTGTTCGTCAATGCGGTCAACCGCTTCGGCGGCTACAACGTGGCCATCGTCTGCATGGCCACCGAGGTGCTCGGGCTGACCTTGCTATGGCTGGCGCCGTCGCCGTTGTGGGCGATGGTCGGTGCCGGGCTGACCGGCTTCGGCCTGTCGCTGGTATACCCGGCCCTGGGCGTCGAGGCGATCCGCCAGGTGCCCAGCAGCAGCCGTGGCGCCGGGCTGGGCGCCTACGCGGTGTTCTTCGACCTGGCGCTGGCCATCGCCGGCCCGGTGATGGGCGCGGTGGCGGTGCACCTGGGGTATGCCTCGATCTTCTGCGTCGCCGCCCTGCTCGCCCTGTCAGGGGTGGGCCTGACCCTGCTGCTGGCCCGCCGCGGCTGAACGCTCGGCGGGCTCCGGCGCGCCCAGTGCCTGGCTGAAGAAAGCGCTGGTCTCGCTGCGCAGCGAGCGATGGATATGCCGACGGTCGACGCCCTCGGCGTCCTTGCACAGCACCGGCATGCGCTGGTGCTGCTCGTCGTCGCAGGGGGCCATGAACACGAAGTGGCCGGCGCCGGTCAGCAGGCGGTAGTCAGGCGTGACCGGCAGCTTGCGCGCCAGGGCATCGGCATTGTGCTCCAGGGCCAGGAGCTGGTCGTTGTCACCGCTGTAGATCAGCGCCGGCACCTGCACGCCGGCCAGGGCGTGGCGGCCGAACATCAGGCTCAACGGCGCCATCAGCATCACCGCGCCCACCCGGGGATCGGCGCGAGGCGCCAGCTCGCTGTGGTCGGCGATCAGCACGCCATGGGTCTTGCAGGCATCAGCATCACCAGGGCGTTGCTCGCAATAGCGGCGCAGGCGCTCGAGGTCGGGACGTGCGCCGGACAGGATCAGCGCGGTCTCGCCGCCGGCGGAATAGCCGATCACCCCGACCTTGCCATCGTTCAGGTACGGCGCGAGCAGCTTGTCGTTTCTCGCTGCGGTGATCGCGGCGCTGATCTGCAGGGGGCGGCCATAGAGGTTGCTGAGGGTACCCAAACGACTGTGGTCGCGGTTGTTATCGCCGGGATGAACCACCGCCACCACCACGAAACCCTGGCGGGCCAGGCCATTGGCCAGGTCGTGCAAGGCCATCGGGCTGCCGGTATTGCCGTGGGAGATCACCAGCAGCGGGAACTGGCCCATGGCTACCGGCGCCTCTTCGGCGACACGGGTCTGGTAGCCCTCGATGCGCACCGGATGCGCCTCGCCACTGGAGGGGTAGAACACCAACGCCTGCATGGGCCGGGCGTCCACCGGGTCGCTGAAGGTCAGGCGGTGCAAGCCGGCTGCCCACGGCGCCGCGTCGGCGCGGGCCAGCAGGCCGCCCAGCAGCAACAGCGCCATCAGCATGCGGGCTCGCTTCATCGCAGGGCGCTCCTCGTCGCAAGGCACTGCGCGGTGCTCAGGTATGGGTCCCAGCATAGAACCCGGCGCGCCGGCGGCACATGAAAACTGGATGAAAAAAGCCGACTGGCGCGCTGGGCGGCAGTCGGCTTTAGGTGCGCAATGGCGATCAGGCGACAGCGAACAGCTCACCTGCGATCTGCGCCTGGGCGGCGTCGATGGCCTTGGCACGGTGTTCCGGGCCGTAGGCCAGGCCGTGGGCGCGGACGATTTCCAGGTCGGTGATGCCGATGAAGCCGAGGAACACCTTGAGGAAGTCTTCATGGCCGACGCCGGTAGGCTGGCCCTGATGCAGGCCGCCAGCGGTGGACACCAGGATCACCTTCTTGTCGCCGCACAGGCCTTCAGGGCCGGCCTCGGTGTAGCGGAAGGTCTTGCCGGCCACCGCCACGCGGTCGATCCAGGCCTTGAGCTGGGTCGGCACGGTGAAGTTGTACATCGGCGCGCCGATCACCACGGCGTCGGCGGCGAGGAATTCTTCCAGGGTCTCGGCGCTCAACTTGGCCTCGTGGGCCTGGGCAGCGTCGCGCATCTCTTCCGGGGTGCCGGCGGCTACCAGGGTGGCGGCGGAGAAGTGGCTGATGGCGTCGGCGGCCAGGTCACGGTAAACCACTTCGAGGCTCGGGTCAGCAGCTTTCCAGGCCTCGACCACTTCGCGGCTCAGCTGACGGGAGGCGGAATTGTCGCCCAGGATGCTCGAATCGATATGCAACAGTTTCATGGGACTCTCCTGTGAATGAAGACCGCGGCGGTGGGCGATCACGATGGGAGCAATCCTATAGGCACATCGAATAGCTGATAAGTCGGTAAAAACGCGTTAGTTTGTTCCACTGATGGAACAATGAGACAGCCAAATGCAAGACCTCAACGACCTCTTCTACTTCGCCCGGGTGGTCGAAGCCGGTGGTTTCGCCGCCGCCGGGCGCCAGCTGGGCATCCCCAAGTCACGCCTGTCGCGGCGCATCGCCGAGCTGGAGGAACGCCTGGGCACCCGCCTGCTGCAGCGCACCACCCGCCAGCTCAAGCTCACCGCCGTGGGCGAACGCTACCTGAACCATTGCCAGGCCATGCTGCTGGAGGCGGAAATGGCCGACGAGGTGGTGGCCAGCATGTCCAGCGAGCCCCGCGGCCGCCTGCGGGTGTCCTGCCCGGTGGCCCTGGCCCACGCCTTCCTGCCGGATGTGGTTAGCCGCTTTCTTGCCCAGTACCCCCTGGTGCAGCTGGACATGGTGCTGCTCAACCGCCGGGTCGACCTGATCTCCGAAGGCATCGACGTGGCCCTGCGGGTACGCGACCTGGGTGACGAGGACCCGGCGCTGGTCACCCGCCGCCTGCGCCAGGCGCAGATGCAGCTGGTGGCAGCGCCTGGCTTCGCCGACCATATCCGCGAACCCGCCGAGCTGGCCAGCCTGCCAGTGCTAGGCGCGGCCGAGGCCGACCGCCTGGTGCACTTCCGTTTGCATGGGCCGCACGGGCGCCAGGAGGACGTTGCCCTGGAGCCGCGGCTGGCCATCGACGACTTCGTCGTGCGCAACGCCGCGGTACGCGCCGGGCTGGGCTTCACCGCCCTGCCGTCGATGTTCTGCGAGGAGGAACTGGCCCGTGGCGAACTGGTGCGCCTGCTGCCAGACTGGTCGCTGCCCGGCGGCTACCTGCAGGCGGTCTACCCGCACCGCCGCGGCCTGCTGCCGGCGGTACGCGCGTGGATCGATCACCTGGCGGTCTCGTTCGAGGCCTGTGGAGAGCGTTATGTCTGAGAAAAGGATGTCCGAGGATCAGGTGGCGGCGCTGTGCCTGGCCCTGCCCGGGGCGCGGGAAGACTATAAATGGGGCGGCATCCGGGTGTTCTCGGTGGCCGGCAACAAGATGTTCGCCGTGCAGGACCTGGGCGGCGCCGGCTTGTCGTTCAAGGTGGCCGACGAGCTGTTCCTCGGCTACTGCGACCGCCCCGGCATTCGCCCGGCGCCCTACCTGGCGCGGGCGAAATGGATCAGCATGCTGCCGCCCTACCCCATGGGCCGCGACGAGCTGAGCGACCTGCTGCGCCGGTCGCACCAATTGGTGGTGGGGCGGTTGCCCAAGGGTCAGCAGGTTGGGTTGTTGCTTGGGGCGGACGAGGTTCCTTAGGGTGATCGGCGTTGTAGTTGCAGCGCCTGTCAAATCGAGCGCCGCCCGCGCGGCGCATCGCGACGCAAGGCCGCTCCCACATTTGTTGCAACGTGCCGAACCTGTCAGGCCATGGTTGCCCGCCTTGGCGCATGTCTTGAGACAGGTGGAGCGGCAGTGGTGACCAAGCTGAAACCGCGTCGGACCAACAAGGCGGACCCGGTAATGGCACAGGACTGACTGGCCCGAAACAGATGTGGGAGCGGCCTTGCGTCGCGATGCGCCGCGCGGGCGGCGCTCGATCTGATAGGCGCTGCAAGGGTTGCGGCGGACATCTGGTAGCCCTCACTCGATCAACAGCCCTAGCGCCCAAAAAACTTGAAAGGCCTGGTTCTAAAACTCCCTACCCAACGGCGGCCCCTTGAGTTCGACCCGATTGCCATCAGGGTCATAGCAATACAGCGAGACACCCTCGCCTTCAGCCCCGTAGCGTTTCTGCGCGGCCTCGACCCGTACCCCGGCCTCGCGCAGCAGTGCGCTCAGCGACGGTTCGTCGAACGGCTCGATGCGCAGGCAGAAATGATCGACATTGTGCCCGGTCGGGCCGGGCTGCGCGCCGCCCTGGCGCCCCAGCGGGCCGTCGATCGCCACCAGGTCGATCAGGCCGTCGCCGGCCCCCAGGTGGATCATGCCCAGCGAATCCCGGCGTTTGCGCACCGGACAGCCAAGCAGTTCATGGTAGAAGGCCAGGCTGCGCTGCAGATCGCCGACGCGCAGGACCAGGTGGTCGATATGCAGGATGGTGAAAGCTGGCATGGCAGTGCTCCACGTTCAGGCTTTGCCTAGACCATAGCAGCGTCCCCGCCGACTGACCCTAGGCCGTCGCCGTCAATGGCCGACGGTGAGTCCGCCGCAGATGCTGTGGGCCAAACGGTCTGGGGCGTGTCAGCCATCACCCTGGCGGCGGCTCAATTATGTACCGCCCGAGACCTTGCCACCTGCACTTGAATGGCCGCTCCCCTTCATTGGAATGCGACCATGCATAGCATCGACCCGCCCTACCACCGGCAACAGATCCTGCGCAGCCTGCCAGGCTGGACCAGACAGCTGCAGCCAGCCCACGCTCAAAGGTTGTTGCGCCGCGCCCACCGGGAGCACGTCCAACCGGACGGGCAGCTCGCGGACTGGTTCGTCCTGGCGTCCCCTGCCCGACAAGCCGAATTGCGCCAAGCCATCAAGCAGCGTACGGCCAGCAGCAAGGCACTGGCCAAGGCCTTGCAGGGCCTGCAGGGCATTACCGAGTTCTGCGAACCTTTGCTGAAGGCGCGGTTGGGCGTTCAGGTTTCCCTCACGCAAGCGCAGTTCAGCCGTCAACCATTCACCCAGGGTCTGGAGGGCGAGTTCCCCGATCCGGATGCCTCCCATGACAGGCCTCGCCCGGCGATCCCGAGCGAACAGCCGTCCGGCGCCGCCACCCTCACCAGCCTGCTCGAAGCCGCCCTGCACAACTTCGAAGGCATGGCCGAAGTCGGCCCCTTCAGCACCTTGCAGCTCAGCGTCGACGACACCACCCCGGTCCCAGGTCTGAGTACCAGCGCTTTTGTCGGCCACTGCCGTGCGCTCGACCTGGGCAAGCGCTATCAGCAGCACCTGCGAAGCTTCTATGGCGGTAGGCGAAAAAACGTGCTGCAACCGCTGTGGCGCCAGGCGCGGCGCGACGAACTCACCGCGCAGGCGCTGATCGCCCATATGCGTGGGCACCTGACCGATGTTGGTCTCCAGGCTTTGCTCCAGCTCTGCACCAGCGACCAGGCGCCAGGTTACGGAGCGGCAACAGCCTCTGTGCGGACCTTGAGCATGCTGGGCACGCAACTGCACGACCTGTGGCTGTTGGCGGCAGACGGACAGTCCGATCCCGTCTATATCGCCTACCTGCCCTTCGACGACGATCGGCCTGTACAGGAATTCATCAACCTGCTGGCCTTCGGCAGGTACCTGCGTCGCCGCTTGCTGGAGCCCGACTATCGCGAACGTTTTCTGGAACATGTCGCCCTGAAGGATCGCCCGGAGCTGGCAAGAAAACTCAAGGCCAGGTTGTTCGAAGGCCCACTGGCCGAAGTGCCCCCTCTCGAGACACCTTCCCCGGCCTTTGCCGAGACCGAGCCCGCCACACATCCCTGGCAAGGAAGGGAGATTGCCAGCGAATCAGATGATCAGTCAGCACCGCGTCCCGTCCGCTTCCCCGCGCTGGCGGTACATGAAACGCCCATTGCCTTCCCGGTGTGGCCCAAGCTGTTCAACGACCATGTGCAGCGGCTGCTGGACGACGCTCGCAGGGTAGCGGTACCGACGGCGGATATCGACACCAAGGCCCGGGAGGAACGCCTGATGCTGTGGGGCGAACGCGGCCTGACCCTGCTGGGGGTGGCGGCCATGTTCGTTCCGGGCCTGGACGTCGCCATGCTGGCCGTAGGCGCCGGCCAGGTGATGAGCAGCATCTTCCACGGTTTCGAGGCCTGGTCCGAAGGTGACAACGCCCAGGCCGTGAGCCAGGTCGAGTCGTTGCTCGTCAACCTCGGCAGTGTGGTCGCCATCGCCGGTGTCGACAGGCTGGCCAAGGCCTCGGGCTTCGTCGACTGGATGGAAAGCCTCCGGCTCGATGACCAGGAACGGCTGTGGCATCCTCAGCTCGCGCCCTATCGCAGCCCGGTCGAACTGCCGGTGGACCTGCAGCCGGACGATGAAGGCATCCTGCAGTATGACGATCGGCATTTCCTGGAACTGGACGATGCCCTCCACGAGGTCCGCAAAGATGCCGGGGGAGACTGGCGAATCCTCCACCCGGACGATCCACAGGCCTACCAGCCACGCCTGCATGGCAATGGCAACGGCGCTTGGCGCATGGCGCACGAACGGCCTCAGGCGTGGCCTCGGGTCAAGCTGATGCGTCGTTTCGGCCCACTCTGCAAGGGGCTGACCGATGAGGACCTGCTGGCCGCACTCGACAGCAGCGGCCTGGAGCGTGGCGTGCTGGAACAGGCCCACGCCGAAGGCAGACGCCCTCCGCCATTGCTCGAGGACGCCCTGCGACGGTTGAACGCCGACAGCACCGCCGACACCATCATCGCCCGAACCCGCCAGGGCCGTCCGCTGGCCGCCTACAAACAATTCGCCATCAGCGTACTCGGCGAACTGCCCGGCTGGCCCGAGGATGTGGCGCTGGAGGTGTTCGACGGTGCCGAGCCCATGGGCAGCGCCACCCGCTATGGCCGCAACCGGCTCGGCGACCAGGTGATACAGGTGACCCGCAGCGACCTTGAGAATGGATACCTGGCCAGGATCGTCCTGGAAAACCTGGACGAAGAAACGGTGGCGGCACTGCTGCCTGAAGGAACTCCAGGCGATCAACATCAACAGGCCTTGCAGACGCTGATGGCCGATCGGCTGAGCGCAAGGCGGGCATCGCTGTTCGACAGTCTGTACAGCAGCCAGCCCAAGGCAGCTTCCCCCGCGACCCTGGCCATAGCTCGGCAGTTTCCCAGCCTGCCCCGGCGGGCACTCGACGAACTGGCCGGCCAGGCCAACAGTGCCGAACGGGACAGCCTGCTTGCAGGCCGGGTGCCGCTGCGTATCGCCGAGGAAGCACGGCTGCTGCAAGCCCGCGTGCGACTGGACCGTGCAATTCTGGGCCTGTACCGCAACAGTTTGGCCAACACCGATAGCCAGCTCATCAGCGACAACCTGCTGGCCCGTCACCCGCAATGGTCCGCGCAACAGCGCTATCACGCGGCACTCGCCGACCGCTGCGCCGCCGCCCGGCTGATTGGCCAGCAACCCATGCCCACCGGCTTTCGCTCGCCACTGCGTCTAAGTGATGGTAGGTATGGCTACCCTCTGAGCCCCGGCATATTCGCCTCTAGAGCCGAGCGCGAGCTGCATGCCTTGTACCCCGGGCTCACGGGGCGCGAGGTTCGACAACTGCTGGGCACCCTGCGCGCCAGAGGTGGCGCGACCGAGCAGATTCAGGTGTTGCGCGCTCAACTGGCAGTGCTGCGCGAACAACTCGGCACCTGGGCCAGCGCAGGCGCCAACGACTGGGGCGAGGAAGTCGGCGCGTTTTACACCACCACCACCGACCGGCTGATCCGGGCCTGGCAACGCCTGGACGGCGAGATGCTCAGCCTGTCCAATGTCGCCCTCGATGCGCTGCCGCCGCTATCGACACGTTTCGATCACATCACCACGCTGACGCTGGAGAACCTCAATGTGATCGAGATGCCCGCCGATTTTTTGCAGGCCTTCCCGTCATTGCGCCGAGTCGATGTACGCAGCAGCCCGCAACTCAGCGCCACATCGGTCCTGCGAGCGCTGCGCAATGCCCCGCAACTTCGAGAACTGCGCTTGAGCAGTGCGCGCCTGGGTGAGCTGCCGGTCACCGCCCACGAAGTATTGCCGACCCTGAACAATCTGCGCAGCCTGGAACTGCCCCGCAACCGTCTGACCCTCACCCTGGCGGACCTGCAGATGATCACAGGCCTGCGCCTGGAGAACCTGGACTTGCGGGCCAACCGCATTGCGCTGGATGCGGACATGGCGGGCGCGTTCCGTTCAATGCGCGAATTGCGGCACTTGCACCTGACCCTGAATCCGCTGGGCCTCAGTCCAGACCTGAGCGGCCTGGAAAATCTGGCCACCCTGCGCCTGGACAGCGGCCAACTTCAGCAGTGGCCCACCGGGCTCAGCACCTTGATGCAACGCACCCCCTGCATGCTGCGCGAAGTGGACCTGAGCATGAATCGCATCGGGCAGGTTCCCGATTTCGACACCCTCCTGAACTCTGCCTATTTCGACCATCTGCTGGCAAGGCGCGCCAATTATCGCTGGCGCTCCAATTACAACCCATTGGATGAACGGACCCGAGAAAGTCTCAGGGTAATCGGCGCCTCCGTCGAGGAAGAAGCAGTCGCGGAACCTCTTCCAGCTTCAGCGCAGCGAACAACCTGGCTGAACAACGCCAGCAATGCCCAGCAAGCCACCTGGAACGCACTATTTGAAGGCGACCGCAATGCCTGCCTGCGTGATGTGGTCGAACAGGTCGGCATGTCGGCCAGTGCGCTGCGTCAACCCGAGGTCTTTGCCCGCCAGGTCTGGACGCTGCTTGACCGGGCAGCTGCCAGTAGCCGCCTGCGCAGGCGGCTGAATGAGGTGGCCGCCGCATTCCCGGTCAGTTGCGGTGATGCCGGTGCCGATGGGTTCGGTACGCTGCAAATCGAAGTCATGGCCTACGATGAAACCGCAGGCATGGAGATTGCCACACCACCTCTGTTCCAATTCTTCCGGCGCCTGTTCCGGCGTGATCAGGTGAACGCCCTGGCACAGGACCTCTATAACGCGCGACTGGCGCGGCGCGATGCACTGCGAGTCTTGGACGCCTGGCAAGCCCGGCCACTGGGCGAGCGTGGCGCCAGGCCTGCGCTGCCGGACCTGCATCGCTTCGATACGCTGTCGGACGACGTGTTGCACAACGGCCTGGGCGAAGGTCTGGATCTGATCGAGATCCGCCTGGCCCTGCGCACCCGCTTGTCGAGGCGTCTCGATTTCCCCGAACCGCAGCAGGAGATGCTTTACCGGCAAACCGCCGAGGTCTCTACGTGGACCGAAGACGCGGTACATGACGAGGTCGAGATACAAGACGCCAGCGCAGACTTGCGTCGCCAATGGATCTCCCGTCACCCAACCTGGCGCCGTCTACTGCGCCGGGAGTACAGTAACCGCTTCGATGCGCTCAGGCGCCGCTGGGACGTCGGCTTGGATTACCTGGAAGGCAATGAACTGGACGACACGCTGGAACCCCCGGTAATCGAGGCCCTGACCCAGGCACTGGGCCGCAGCCCCCTTGGCGAAGATGGCCAGCCCCTGCGCCAGGCCATCACCAACGAGCCTTACATCGCGGGCATGAAACGCATGGCCCTGGGCCTGGAGGAGGACGAAGACGGCCTCTACCTGCGCCTGACCACCCGCCGCGATCCCAACGACTGAAGCTACTGGCCGCGCAGGTCCTCGAAGAAGACCTGCCGGCCCTGCACCTGGCTTGATGCGCGCGGCTGCCCGGCAGCCTCGCCGCTGGCCTTCTCCACATGCCAGTAGCAATGGCGGACCGCCCGGGTGACTGCCACATAGGCCAGGCGCTGCACCTCTTCCTTCTGCGCCGTGTCGAACGCCTGGGCATCACCTGGCTTGCCCAGGCCGGCCAGGCGGTAGACCTGGTTCTTGTACGGCGAGCTGGTCAGGTACTGGCAATCGCCCAGCATGAACACCGCATCGGCCTGCAGGCCCTTGGCACTGTGATAGGTCAGCTGGCGCAGGCGGCGCTGGCCAGGCGGCAAGCTAGAATCAGCCTTAATAACTGCCGATAAATGCTGTTCAATCAATAACTTATCGCTTGTTTTTCGAAACAGCATCATGACCGTTTCGCCACGCTGATAGTGTTCGATCACGGTTTCGGCCAGTGCCGCCTCGTCGCGGTCGAAGACCCGAACCGGCGTCAGCGCTAGCTCGGCCGCAGGCCCCGCGGCCCTGGCCTTCTTCCCGGTGATGGCCGGCGCGCCTTTGACCAGGTGCTCGGCGGCATCGATGATGTGCTGCTGACTGCGGTAGTTTTCCACCAGCATCACCCGCGTGTTGGCGGGGGACAGAAACGCCTTGGTGAACTCCATGAAGTACTTCGGCGAGCTGCCGCGCCAGCCGTAGATCGACTGCCAGTCATCGCCCACGCACATCAGCGACGAATGCTGCGCCACCCGTCCGGCATGCAGGGTCGGCCCACGGCGGCGAATCTCGGTCAGGCTCGCACGCAGCCAGCTGACGATCTGCGGCGAGACATCCTGGAACTCGTCGATCATCAGGTGCGCCAGGGGGCGCAGCAGCGGGTCGGGCAACAGCCCGAGGTTCTCCGGGTTGTTCTCGCCGAACAGGGCGAACATGCGGTTGTAGGTCATAACCGGCGGCGACTGGGCCAGCAGATGAGCCTCCAGCGCCTTCCAGTACAAGGCCAGGGCTTCGAAGAAGACCGCATCGGTGTCGCCGGACGGGAAACTCATGGCCGCCACTGCGGCATTGACGTCCAGGCCCAGGTTCTCGATAAAGCTTGCCGCGGTGACGAAGGCGTCGAGCAGCGGCGCCGGGGCCAGCTCGCCCTTGACCTTGTACTCGAAGCCAGGACCCGCCACGGCATCACCCGCCAAGGATGCCGCCAAGCGCTTTGCCGATGAGTAGTTATCAAGCCATATCAATGGCTTATCACAGAAAGCTTGAAACAGGGTGCGTTTAACCGCCCATTCCGCACGCACCGCCAGCTTGGCGCCAGGGCGCTGGTACTGGCCGCTCTCGGCTGGGTCGAAGCCCAGTACCACCCAGGCATCCAGCCCTTCCAGGCGACCGTGCACATGGAAGCGGCTGCCACGGATCTGCACCGTGTCCCGGCACGGCTCGATGCCCTTGATCGGCCAGGCGCCGGCGGCGAACCACAGGTCCTCGATCACATCGCACAACTCCTCGTCGCGCTGGGCCGCCAACTGGGTCACCTGGGCGCGTTTCTGCACGTCCGGGTGATCCGGATCCAGCGGTTTGAGCAGCAGGGCTTCCTGGCGCAGCGCCCCGATCAACTGGGCAAAACGCGGGCTCTGGCCCATCAGGTCGCGGTAGCACAGGTTGAGTTGCTGGCGCTGGGCGTCGTTCAGGCGCAGGTCGAACGGATTGCTGTCGGCGCTGGCCTCGCTGCCAACGGGCATCTCGCTGCCCAGGGTCTCGAACGCCCGTACCTGGGCGAAACCCGGCAGGCTGCGCACCAGTGGCAGGATGCGCGAGTGGAAGGTGCGCACCAGCTCGCGCCCCTGGGCCGGTGACAGCTCAACCTGCCACAGGGCGAACACCTGCAGCAGGCGCTGGATGAAGTCCTTGCGCGACTCGCGGGTGAAGGTCACCACGGTCAGGGCATCGAGTTCGAAGCCCAGGTAGTGGCGCAGCAACAGGATGCGCAGCACCAGCGAGGTCGACTTGCCCGCCCCGGCACCGGCCACCACGCAAGTGGACGGCGTGTCGCTGAAGATCAGCTTCCACTGCGCCGCGCTCGGTTGCGCCTCGGCAGGCAGGCGCTGGGCGACATCGGCCTTGAAGCGCTTCTTCAGCTCGGTGGTCAGCGGCAGGCGCCAGTCGTCAAACAGGTTGTCGTCCTGGCCCGGCACGGCGACATGCTCGGGGCGTGTATCGCGGATTACCAGGACCTGGCGCCCGGCCTCATAGCCATCCACCCGGCCCCGCTCATAGCCTTCGCGCAGGCCGTCAGAATGGCCGTTGCGCTGCCCCGTGGCGTGGCCCAGGAACCAGGAGTCACGGTGCTGCGCCTGCAGGCGCGACAGGCCACGCCCTAGCAGGCGGGCCGCCAGGCGGCGCAGCCAGGGCAACTGGGCGGGCGGGGTCAGGTCGGCCGGGGCCTGGGGATGCTCGTGAGGCACGGTCACTCCATTGAAAGTCGAAACAACGGGCATGTTCGCCTCATCCACGCAAAAGTGCCAGCGAATGCTTATGGATCAGGGCATTAGGCGATGAAACGCATGCTGATTCACACCAAATATTATCGAATTATCAGATCATATAAAGCCGATATTTACGCTTTTTATCGATCTATTAAAGCCGCATCATGGCCCCATTCCACCGAATCAGAGGAGCATCACCATGCTGCAACTGCGACCCTTCGAGAGCCTTGGCCACGCCAACCACGGCTGGCTGGACGCCCACCATCACTTCTCGTTCGCCGAGTACCATGACCCGGCGCGTGTGCACTGGGGCAACCTGCGGGTCTGGAACGACGACCTGATCGCCGCCGGCGCAGGCTTCCCGCCTCACCCGCACCGTGACATGGAGATCATCACCTACGTTCGCGAAGGTGCCATCACCCACCAGGACAGCCTGGGCAACAAGGGCCGTACCGAGGCCGGCGACGTGCAGGTGATGAGTGCCGGCAGCGGCATCGTCCACAGCGAGTACAACCTGGAGAAGGTCGACACGCGGATCTTCCAGATCTGGATCATCCCCGAGAAGGTCGGCGATGCGCCGTCCTGGGGTACCCGGCCGTTCCCCAAAGGCGAGCGTGGCGAGGGTTTCGTGACCCTGGCCAGCGGTCGCGAGGGCGATGAGCAGAGCCTGCGCATCCGCACCGATGCACGTCTGGTGGCCGCTACCCTGCGCGCCGGGGAAAGCGCCGAGTACCGTCTCGATGAAGGGCGCCGTGCTTACCTGGTACCGGCCAAGGGGCTGGTCGAAGTGAACGGGCTGCAGGCCAAGGCGCGCGACGGCGTGGCGATCGAGCAGGAGACGGTGCTGAAGGTGACCGCGCTGCAGGACAGCGAGATCGTGCTGGTGGATGTGGCCTGATCCACCTCGAACACGGGGCAAGCCCACTTGGGTTTGTCCCGCGCTTTGGCTAGCCTCGCCGCTTGAGCGTTTCCGACGGCAACTCACCGAAACGCTGGCGATAGCTCTCGGAAAACCGCCCCAGGTGCAGGAAGCCGTAGTCCAGCGCCAGTTCGGTGACGCTGCGCACCGCGCAGCTGGGATCGCTCAGGCAGGCCTGCACGCGCTCCAGCTTGCGTTGGCGGATGTACTGCCGGGGCGTGGTGCTCAGGTGGCGATCGAACAGCGCATACAGCGAGCGCACGCTCATGTTCGCCTGCTCGGCCAGCGCTTCGGCGCTCACCTCCAGTTTCAGGTTGCGCTCCACATAGTCCAGAATCCGCTCCAGACCCATGCCCGCCCCGCCCAGCGTCTCCATGCGCACATTGGTGGTCATCAGCGTCAGCAACTTGCTGGCGACGATCTGGCTGTAGTGCCCCTGCACCCGCGGCAGTGAGCCGCTCACTTCGGCTTCGTTGCAGATCATGCCCAAGAGATTGAGGAAACCGCCCAGTTCCTCCAGCCGGTAGTGGTTGCGCAGGAAGCGCACACCGCCACTGGGGCGCTGCCAGCGTTGTTCGGCGCAGATACTGTCGAGCAGGTGCACCGGCAGCTTGAGGATGAACTTCTCGCAATCCTCGGAATAGGTCAGGTCCACCGGGTCGTCCGGGTTGATCAGCAGCAGCTCGCCCGGCACCAGGTGGTGCTCGCGCTGGTGCCCGCGCCACAGGCAATTGCCGTTGAGCAGCACCTGCAGGTGGTAGATGGTTTCCAGTGCCGGCGAGGTAACGCGAACGCTGCCGCCGTAGCTGATGCGGCACAGGTCCAGCTCGGCGAACTTGCGGTGGCTGAGGCTGGCCTGGGGGTGGGTGGTGCGGGACAGGCCGATATGGTGCTGGCCCACATGCCGGTTCACATAGTCGGACACGGCATAAGGGTCGGCGTGGTGGAACACGCAGCTTTGCTCGCTCAGCAGGCGGCTTTCCATGGACAAGGCACTCGCCATCGTTATTGTTATGGGCGCCACCCGCTGCTACCCGGGAGGGTGCGCAGGTGGTCGTTCACGGTCATTCTATCCAGCCGCGCGGGGTGTGTCGGGGCAGGTGACGGTCGGCTGGCAAGGCCCACACTAAGCAAAAACCCGGGGTCTGGGCAATGCGCAGGCGACAAACGCCGGGCGGACAGCGGACAGTGACCGGGTCAGCTTGTGCGATCAGCGGACATGGATCATTGCACCGGCAGGAAATTCATCAGCAGCAGGCTCTGCGCATAGTTCAGGCCGATCCGTCGGTAGCGCTCATCGAGCATCTGCGCCAGCAGGTCCAGGCGGGCGACGACCTTGCCGAACTCCACGGCGAAGCTCAGGTTGCTGCCCTGCTCGGAGATCTCGTTGGAGAACAGCAGCAGCACGCCGTTGGCATCCTGGCGCTGGCTGAGCATCCAGGTGGCCTTCTCGATGTTGCGGGCGGCGTTGTTGATGAACAACGGGTCAAGGGTGTCGGTCATGTAGAACTCGGTGCGCCCGCCATGGGCGGTAACCAGCATGCTGCCGATGGCGTAGATGAACGCGCCGACCCGATCACCGCGAAATTCAGGGCTCAGGGCGTAGCTCAGGGCCGCCAGGTCACGGCGCTCGCCCAGTTGCGGCAAGGGTTGGCGCTGCTCGATGGCGATGCGGATCTGCCGCGCCGCCGTGGTGGCGTCGAGGTACCCGGACTGTTTCCACTGGCTGGGGTTACGCAGGTACAGCTTGTTCATCAGCAAGTAGAGGCTTTGCAGGTTGTCGCGCATGGCCAGGGTCGCCATGCGGTCGACACTGGTCTGGAACAGCTCGTCCGGCTTGCCGTTGCCGAACTGGGTGAGCATGTCGCGCCCCTGTTGCTGGGTGCAGGCGGCCAGGCACACCAGGGTACCGGCCAGCAGCAGGCGGCGGGGAAACTGAGCATGTCGTCGTACGGCCATCGGCACCGGTGGAAGTCGTCGGCCCAGCCGGGGATCGGCGGGGCCTGGCCATGCATAGAACGCACAAATGCGAAAAAGTGCGATGGCGAGGCCGATTGCGGGCGCACAGCCTTACATGGCGTGACGCAGCATCTCCACCACCTGCGCGTGCAGCGCCGGATTGCCGCAGGCCACCACGCAGCCACCGTCCTGGGCCGAGCTGCCATCCCAGGCGGTGATGACACCGCCCGCCCCTTCGATGATCGGCATCAGCGCCTGCACGTCGTACGGCTGCAGGCTCGCCTCGACGATCACATCGACGAACCCCGAAGCCAGCATGCAGTAGGCGTAGCAGTCGCCGCCGTAGCGCATCAGCCGCGCCTTGCCGGCGACCGCCTCGAAGGCCGCCTTGCGTGCCGGGGTGTCGAACATGTCAGGGGTGGTGCACATCAGCGTGGCCGAGGCCAGGTCGACGCAGGCGCGGGTCTTGAGCTTCGTTTCGCCGCGCCATGCGCCTTGCGGGGTGCCGATGAAGCGCTCGCCGGTGAACGGCTGGTTCATCACGCCGACCACCGGGCGCTCGCCATCGTTGAGAGCGATCAGGGTGCCCCACAGCGGCAGGCCGGTGATGAAGGCTCGGGTACCGTCGATTGGGTCGAGCACCCAGGTCAACGGGCTGCTACCCTGTGCGGCGCCCTGCTCCTCGCCAAGGATGCCATGCGTTGGATAATGAACCTGGATCAGCTGGCGCATGGCCTCTTCAGCGGCCTTGTCGGCGACCGTCACCGGGTCGTACAGGCGTCCGCCCTTGTCCTCGACATCCAGGCTGGCGCGAAAGTACGGCTGGATCGCGGTGGCGGCGGCCTCGGCCAGCTGTTCGGCGAAATGGCGGAATTCGACGATCTGGTCAGCGCTCAGGGACATGGGGCGGGCCTCGTGATGGGAAAGGATCGGCATCATACCCGACTGCACGATAAGGCGGATGCCCGGCGGGATCGATGATATTGTTATGCCATTATTCCTGCTTCATTTAACCGTCACTCAATCGTTGTACTAGGATAGCAAGCAGCTCCAACGGCCCCGCCGGCAGTCAAGGACGCTGGTCACTGGCGTGCGCGGGCCCTTTGTTCCAACGCCTATCATGGATGACACGATGAATTCGCACCTGCTCTTCCCGCAGATCGGCAAAGTCATAGCCAGTACCGGCAGCCGCCATTTTCCGCGGTATCTGCACGACCTGATCCAGACCCACCTGACTATTGATGCCACACACATTCGCCAGTTGCGCGACCCGGTTTGCGCCACCCGCCCGGACGCGACGCTGATCAGCGAGACGGTGTTCAGTGCCGGTGATTCGGGCGAAGACTTCGACGACCCTGCCCGTCTGCACCTGGCGCGGCGCAAGGATGGTTACCGCTACGAGATCACGGTTTTGCGGGCTGACCCGCGGGTTGGCTTTTCGGCGACCGAACGCAGCCGGCTCGAAGACATTTCGCCGTTGCTGCTGCCGATGCTGGAGAAGCACATCAATGCCTTGCAGCCGGCCGCGCCAGGACCTGTGGACCTCGACAGTGTCGAGCAGCGGTTTTTGGAACGGCTGCGACAGACGGGGATCCGGCTGTCGCAGCGGGAGATGCAGGTGTGCGAGGGGTTGCTGGCCGGGCTTACGGCGCCGCAGCAGGCCGAGCACTTGCGGCTCAAGGTCAATACGGTGGAGAGCTACCTGCGCAGGGCGGCGATCAAGTTGGGGATCAGTGGGCGGCATTCGTTGATGAGGTGGATGTATGGTTAGGGGGCTCTGGTTCTTTGGTGATTGTTTTGGTTTTTGCATGCACATTCGTAGGTGATGTCGACAGTTAGTCACCTTTTCGCCTTTACGGCGACCTACTTTTCTCTAGGGAAAAGTAGGCAAAACCGTTCCGCTCCGTTCATCCGGCCCCTACGCTGCGCTCCGGGGTCCCCTCGCTCCGTTCTTGCTCCCGGGAGGACCGCGCTGAACGCCCCATCCTGGGGCGCAGCGCTTGACGGCCATCCATGGCCGTCACCTCCCTCCGCAAGAACTCCGCTCGGCCTCCTGAAGTCGCAATTGGTGTTGCCTGAACTATCGCGCGCTTAGAAGCAAGAGCAAGAGCAAGAGCAAGAAATGCGAAGTTAGTTGTTTGACCATTAGTTATGCATTGACTGTTCCGGCCCTTTCGCGGGGCAAGCCCGCTCCTACAGGGTTTTATATAACGGCGACTATTGCGTGGGAGCGGGCTTGCCCCGCGATGCGATCGAGAGATTAGTTAAATTCAAACTAGCGACAGCTGCGCCAGTCCAGGCGCCGCCCGTAACTTCGCGACTTCAGGAGGCCGAACGGAGGTCTTGCGGAGGGAGGTGACGGGCATGGATGCCCGTCAAGCGCTGGGGCCCAGGATGGGCCCTGCAGCGCGGTCCTCCCGGGAGCAAGGCCGGAGTGAGGGAACCCGGAGCGAAGCGGAGGGCCGGATGAATGGAGCGAGGCGGCTTTGGTTACTTTGGCCAAGACCAAAGTAACCCGCCGTAAGGGCGGAAAGGTGAATAAGCGTCGACATCATAAATGAATGCGCATACAACTTTAAAAACCATCAAACAACAACAACAACAACAACAACAACACACAACAACAACAACCCTCAGATCACGAACCCCCAACGCCCCGCCAAGAACAGATAATCAACCCAAAACACCTGATGCACAAAAACAATCCCCCAGAACACCACCTGATAGGCAACCTTCCGCGTCTTGTGCCGAAACACCTGCTGCGCCAGCAACGCCCCCGGCCATCCCCCCAGCAGCTCGCTGGCATGCAGCACCTTCTCCGGCGTGCGCCAAGCCTGGTTCCGCGCCTGCTGCTTGTCCTGCCAGTACAACATCAAGCTGACCAGGCTCACCAGCGGATACATCGCCAGCGGCAGCCAGGTCCCATCACTCAACCCCATTCGCAGGCCACCCACCACCGGCAACAGGCAAAGCACCACCAGTACCAGCCATTTCAGGCGTGCATGGCGCACGCCCTCCTCGCCCCGAGGCGCACGCTGCATACGGGCCATGTCAACCGTGCGCCGTCGACCAGTCGACCCAACCGAACTCCCAGGTCGCCAGGATCAGCAGGCCAAAGGCAATCCGGTACCAGGCAAACACCGCATAGCTGTGGTTGGCAATGAACTTGAGCAATCCGCGCACGGCGATCATCGCGAAGATGAACGACACCACGAAACCGAGGGCGAACACCGGCAGGTCGCCCGGCTGGAACAACTCACGGTACTTGTACCCCGAATACACCGCCGCGCCGACCATGGTCGGCATGGCCAGGAAGAACGAGAACTCGGTGGCCGCCTTGCGCGACAGGCCGAACAGCAGGCCGCCAATAATGGTCGAACCAGAGCGCGAGGTGCCCGGAATCATCGCCAGGCACTGGACGAAACCGATCTTCAGCGCATGGCTCCAGCGCATGTCGTCGACATGATCGACTTCCACCCGATGCTGGCGACGCTCGGCCCACAGCATGATCACCCCGCCCACCACTAGTGCGGCGGCCACGGTAATGGGGTTGAACAGATACTCGTGGATCAGGTCGGCGAACAGCACGCCAAGGACCACCGCCGGGAAGAAGGCGATCAGCAGGTTGGCGGTAAAACGCCGTGCCGGCACCTGCGTGGGCAGGCCCAGCACCACGTCGAAGATCTTGCGTCGAAACTCCCACACCACCGCCAGGATCGCGCCCAGCTGGATGATGATGTTGAACGCCATGGCACGTTCGCCGCCGAAGTTGATCAGGTCGGCGACGATGATCTGGTGCCCGGTACTCGAAATGGGCAGGAACTCCGTCAGCCCCTCGACCACGCCCAAGATGATTGCCTGCAAGGCACTCCAAAAATCCATCTTTCCCCCAAGTGCGACGCTGCGCGTGGCAGGCCGCTTGTTTTGATTGACTCAATGATGCCGCACGCGGCGCGTGCTTTTTACAGCGACAGTGGCTCCCAAGGCCAGCTGAAAAGCCCAGCAGCCTAAAGGTTTCATCTGGCGCGGCCGAAATCCTAGCAGAGCCTGTGTTTCAAGGCTTGCGTTACCTGCTACACAGGATGTCAAGAAAGACTCATTAGCCGTTGGTCGAGTGGGGGCCGGCGGCAAAGCATGCTTGGATGCCCTGGATAAAAAGAACAAAGACTGGAGTAACGCATCATGAAGACCCTGAGGTCGATGTCGATCAGCCGCCGTCTGTGGCTGATCCTGCTGGTGGCCGTGGCCATGCTGCTGGTGTTGGGCCTGCTGATGCTGCGCCAGCTCCACGGCGACCTGTACCAGGCCAAGGCCGAAAAGACCCGCCACGTGGTGCAGACCGCCGCCGGCATCCTGACGTATTACCAGGGCCTGGAGGCCGCCGGCACGCTCACCCGCGAAGCCGCGCAGCAGCAAGCCCTGCAAGTGGTGCGCGGGCTGCGCTACGACCAGAACGACTACTTCTGGATCAACGACCTGCAACCGAAGATGGTCATGCACCCGGCCAACCCCAAGCTCGATGGCCAGGACCTCTCGGCCATCCGCGACCCGGATGGCTTTGCCGTGTTCAACGAGATGGTCGCCCTGGCCCGCAGCCAGGGTGCGGGGCCGGTCGACTATCGCTGGCCCAAGCCCGGCGCCAGCGACCCGGTGGAGAAAACCTCCTACATCCAGCTGTTCAAACCCTGGGGGTGGATCATCGGCTCGGGCGTTTACGTCGACGACGTGCAGGCCGAGTTCGCCCGCCAACTGCGCGACGCCTCGCTGGTCGGCCTGAGCATCGCCCTGCTGATGGCCCTGCTGGTGATGCTGATCGCCCGCAGCATCGCCCGCCCGCTGCAGGAGGCGGTACAAGCCATGGGCACCATCGCCAGTGGCGAAAGCGACCTGACCCGGCGCCTGGACACCCATGGCCGTGATGAAATCACCCTTCTGGGCGAACACTTCAACCGTTTCAACGGCAAGCTGCAGGGGGTGGTCGGCCAGTTGCAGGGCGCTGCCCATCACCTGGCCGAATCGGCCGGCCATGTCGGCGACAACGCAGGCGCCACCCAGGCCCGCAGTACTCAGCAATCGCTGCAGATGGACCAGGTGGCCACCGCGATCAACGAGGTTTCCTACGCCGTGCATGACGTGGCCAAGCACGCCGAACAGGCCTCCAGCGAGATGCGCAACGCCCAGACCCAGGTCGGCCATGGCCAGCAGGCGATCCACGGCAGCCTGCAGCAGATCGACCGGCTTTCGGCAACCATCGAGCAAGCGGTGCAGGTGATCCGTGAACTGGCCAGTCACAGCACCAAGATCGGTGGCGTGCTCGAGGTAATCCGCTCGATCGCCGAGCAGACCAACCTGCTCGCCCTCAACGCCGCCATCGAGGCCGCCCGCGCCGGCGAGCAGGGCCGCGGCTTCGCCGTGGTCGCCGACGAGGTGCGTCTGCTGGCGCAGCGCACCGCTCAGTCGACCGCCGAGATCCAGACAATGATCGAGCACCTGCAGGGTCAGTCCGAGGCCGCAGTGCGGGCCATCGACACCAGCAGCGAAGCCTCGCGCCAGACGGTCGAGCAGGCTCGCGAGGCCGGTAGCAGCCTCGATGCCATCAGCCAGGCGCTGGGCAACCTCGGTGCGCTCAATGCCTCGATCGCCAGCGCCACCCTGCAGCAGTCCCACGTGGTCGAGGAGATCAACCGCAACGTCACCGAAACCGCCGACCTGTCGCAACAGACCGCCGAGGCCGCGCGCCAGTCCAGCGACGCCGGAGTAGCCCTGGCGCGGCTGAGCGAGGACCTGGAGCAACTGCTGCGCCAGTTCAGGGTTTAGTGGCGGCAAGCGACAAGCTGCAAGCGGCAAGAAAGAGCGCCCCAGCAGTGTCCCCGCCACTGCAGCTTGCTGCTTGCCGCTCGAAACTTGTAGCATCCCGCCCTTTCCCCGCTCAAGGATCGCCGATGTCCGGCCTCGAACTCTTCGCCGCCGCGCTCGGCGTCATCGCCGTCTGGCTCACCGTCAAGCAGAACCCCTGGTGCTGGCCGATCGGTTTGGTGATGGTGGTGCTGTACAGCTGGATCTTCTACGAGGTGAAGCTGTACTCGGACATGCTCCTGCAGTTGGTCTACGCGGTGCTGCAGCTGTACGGCTGGTGGCAGTGGACCCGACCTGACCATATCGAGGATGCCCGCCAGGTGACCCGCCTGGCCCCTGCGCCGATGCTCAAGGGCCTGGCGGCCGGCCTGCTGGCCAGCTTGCTGCTGGGCGCGGGCATGGCGCACTGGACCGACGCCGCCCAGCCCTGGCTGGACGCCGCCCTCACCGGCTTCAGCCTGGTGGCGCAGCTGTGGATGGCGCAGAAGCGCCTGCAATGCTGGGCGTTGTGGGTAGTCGTGGACGTGATCTTCGTCGGCCTGTTCCTGTACAAGGGTCTGTACCTCACCGCCGCGCTCTACGCCCTGTTCACCCTGATCGCCGTGCGCGGCTGGCTGGAGTGGCGCCGCGACCCGGCGCTGGCAACGGTATGAAAGTCCTGGTGCTGTGTGGCCCGGAGTCCAGCGGCAAGAGCTGGTTGAGCGGCGAAATCCAGGCGCATTTCGGTGGCGTGCTGGTCGGCGAGTACGTCCGCCATTTCATGGAGCGCGAACAACGCGACACCTGCTATGCCGACATCCCCACCATAGCCCGCGGCCAGCTGGCCTGGGAAGATCAAGGCCGAGAGCAAGCACCGGCACTGCTGATTCTCGATACCCACCTGCTCAGCAACATCCTCTGGAGCCGGGCACTGTTCGGTGACTGCCCCGCCTGGATCGAAGAAGCGCTGACGGCGCGCCATTACGACCTGCACCTGCTGCTGCGCCCAGAGGGCGTCGAATGGGTCGGTGACGGGCAACGCTGCCAGCCCCGCCTTGAGGAGCGCCAGGCGTTCTTCGACGACAGCCTGGCCTGGTTGCAACGCCATCAGCAGAACGTGCAGGTCATCGACGGAGACTGGCCACAGCGCAGCGTCACAGTACTGGGCGCGGTGCAACGCTTGCTTGACGGAAAATGCCCGGCCTTCCCCACTGAATGTTAAACCGCTGATACACATCGACTGGCTTTAGTCCCCGGACTTGCGCGTATTGCCGCAGATTCGGGGGCAGTGTCACATCGCTGATACACCGCCGTCGCCCCCCCTTCGAAGCCCGATATTACGGGCTTCGCCCCCTTCCTTGCCGGGGATGTGTCTCAGCACTGATACACCAACTCTCTGACGCACGAGCGCTTCCCACACAAGCTCCTGATTCCCAAGCAATAACAAAAACCGGCACAGCTTCTGCTCTCCTTCTGGCAACGCGGCCCCTGGCCCAAACGCCGAAGAAGGAATTGCCATCGTGGGGAAACCAGAAAAAGGCAAGATCTGTCACCTCCTGCTGCTTGGTTGCGCTTTGGGATCCAGCTTCAGCCTGCCCGCCCAGGCAGACAACGGCATCGTCGTCATCACCCGCGAAGTGCAGACGCGCAGCGCGATACGCGCCCCCATGATGCCCGACCCCAATCCGGTCACTGTCAACACCAACCCGTCTGCGCACATCCTCAGGCAGACCAGTGAGCTGAGCGACGGCGACTTCGCCGGCATCACCAGCGGCGCCGGGATCAACTCGCTGATCACCCAGCAGACCAACACCATCGGCAGCAACATCGGCAACCAGACCCAGTTGCCCAACATCGCCGGCGGACGTGGCTCGGGCTCGGGCGGCAGCGGCATCGCCAACATGGTCAACTCCAACGTCCAGCAAGGCCTGGGCGCGTTGAAAGTGCTCGGCGGAGGCCAATGACATGAGGCATTCGCTGCTGATCCTGGCCACGCTGTGCAGTGCCTCGGCCTTCGCCCAATCCCCCGTGATCAACAATGCCACCATCGACAGTTCCGGCGCGCAGTATCAAGGCAACCTGGGCGTCAACCAGGCGGCCGGCGACCAACAGCAACAGGTCAACGCCCGAGCCATCGCCATCGGCCACGACGCCAACGCCAGCACCCAGATCCGCCAGCGCCTGCGCACCCATGTCGACCCTGCGCTGGACGCCCAGGCCAGCATCCAGGGCACGGCCTTCAGTCATGGCAACGGCATCCTCGGGGTCAACCAGAGCGCCGGCGCCAGCAACCAGCAAGCCAACGCACTGCGCATCAGCGTCAGTGCCCAACCGCAAAGCATCGACGACAGCGTCCTTCTGCAACAGAACGTGGCGCTGGTCAACAGCTCGGATCCAACTGCCCAGACACCCGGCCATCGCCAGGTCAGCACCAGCGACCAGGCATTCACCGGTAGCCGTGGCGTGGTGCAGTTGAATCAGAGTGCCGGGGTGGGAAACCGAACGGCCAACACCCTGAGCATCCGGGTCGCGGATTGACCCAAACAGGTAACAACAACACTTAACCTAAAATAAAGTACGGAGAACCACCATGAAACCCTCGATGGCACTCAAGCCTCTGGTTTTCGCAATTGCTGCGATCATGGCTGTGGCTGTACAAGCTGGGCAGAATGATCGGCGTGGCAACGACCATCACAATGGTCATCACAACAACGGTCATCACACCCCTCCTCCTACCAAGATCCCGGTGTATGCAACCGCCAATGCCTGGGACAAGCAAAGCAGCACCAACAACCGCATCAGCAATGAAGGCACCGTGAACGAAGCCGAAATGAGCAGCTCGGCTTCCGGCACCAGCGGCAACGTCGGTGTCAACGTGGCCGCCGGCGCCGGCAACCAGCAAGACAACGCCGCCGCCATCGCCAACGCCGGTGCCGACTCGAGCCTGGATAACACCTTCGTGTTCGGCTCCGCCTCGGCCACCGCCGATGTGCGTCAGTACAGCAACAACAACAAGGTCAACAACTACGGCACCACCAACTCCGGCATCATGAGCGGCTCGGGCAACAACGGCAGCGGCAACATGGGCATCAACATTGCCGGTGGCGACCTGAACCAGCAGAAAAACACCATGGCCATTGCCAACTCCAATGCGCCACTGGGTAATGCCACCGCCACCGCCTCCGCCGACCAGAATGGTCCTGGCCTGGTGGTGAACAACAACGGTGACCGCGAGTACCGCGTCGACACCATCACCCTGACCACCAGCACCAGCGGCAGCGCCTCGTACAACAGGGACTCCAGCTACAGCAAGGATCGCAGCTCGTCGTCGAGCTGGGAAGCAGCCGGCGCCAAGAGCTGGAATGCCAGTGGCTCGAAGAGCTCCGACGCCAGCGGTTCGCGTAGCCACGAGTCGGCCTCCTCGGCAAGTGGTTCTCTGAACGCTTCGCTGGATGCCTCGGCAAACGGCAGCGTGACCCAGTCCACCGACTTTGGCCGCTTCGAACGCAGCCGCACCGACTCGTTCGATGCGTCGCTGACCGCCTCGCTTGACGCGTCGTATGAAAAATCGCGCGAGAAGTCTTCCAGCTCCTCGTACGAGAAAGCCTACGACTCTTCGTTCGAGAAGGCCTACGACTCTTCGTACGAAAAATCGGGCAGCAAAGCCTCCGAGTCCTCGAAGTCCGGTTCGAGCAGCTTCGAGGAATCCAGCTCGTTCGACCTGAGCAACACCGTGTCGTTCCAGGTGCTGACTCCTACCGGCTGGGCTAACGCTGTGACCAACACCGCCACCCTGAGTGGCTCGGTGAATGGCGGCAGCGGCAACCTCGGCGTCAACGTGGCAGCCGGTGTGGGCAACCAGCAGAGCAACTCGCTGGCCATCTCCAACACTTCGTTCTGACAGCTGTGACCTTGAGGCCCCCTTCGGGGGGCCTTTCCTCGACAGGATCTGGGGGAGGCAAGACCATGCGTATGATCGCCTTGGCGTTTTTGCTGTGCATGGCCAGTTACAGCGAAGCGGCGCAGATGCCGCTTTCGGTTTTGCCGGGGGGCGCGGTGATCTACAAGCCCATCCAGAGCATCCGCGAGCGCAAATTCGCCGACCTGGTGCAACAGAAGACCGATTTCAGTTGCGGCGCCGCAGCGCTGGCAACCATCCTGCGCCAGGCCTACTGGCTGGACGTGGACGAACACACGATCATCGAGGGCATGCTGGCCCACGCCGACCAGGACCTGGTCAAGGTCCAGGGCTTCTCGATGCTCGACATGAAGCGCTATGTGGAAAGCCTCGGCATGCGTGCCCGCGGCTACCGGGTCGCCGCCGACACCCTGACCAGCGTGCGCATTCCCGTGGTGGTGCTGATGGACATCCGTGGCTACAAGCACTTCGTGGTCCTGCAACGGGTCGACAAAGGCTGGGTCTACATCGGCGACCCGGTGCTCGGCCACAAACGCTACAAGGTCGAAGATTTCCTCAAGGGCTGGAACGGCATCATCTTCGCCGTGATCGGCCAGGGCTACGACAAGACCAACGCCTTGCTCGACCCGCCCCTGCCGCTGAGCGCCAAGGACCGCATCAATTCCTTCACCCCGGTCAAGGATGCCGAACTGATGGACTTCGGCTTCATCCGCAGCGACTTCTTCTAATGATAATCGAGCGCGACGCGTCGGGAGCATCCCATGAAGACTCCAGCCTGGCTTACCCTGATCTGCCTGGCCACCGCCCTGCCCATCCAGGCAGAGACGTTCAAACCCATTGAACTGAAGGATCAGGAGTTGGCCAACCTGCGCGGTCGCTATGTGCTGCCGGGGCGGATCGTCAGCTTCGGCGTGGTCATGAGCAGCACCTGGCAGAACGCCAATGGCGATGTCATCGGCGCGAAGACCTCGATGCAGGTGCAGCAGTCGACCATCAAGCCGCAGTTCTACGTGTCCATGATCGACGAGAAAGGCAGTGGTTCGTCCAGTTCCAAGGGCACCGGCACCGTCACCGGTGGCGGTGGCCTGGACACCACCGTCGGCGTCACCCAGGTGGTGCGCGCGGCCGGTGACAACAACCTGGCCAACAACAACGTCGACATCAACGTCACCAAGGCCAACCAGGCCCCCGAGACGCCGCAGCAAGGCCAGGTGCTGGCTGCGGGCTCGACACTGGTCGGCAGCAACGCCGCAGGGTCCCTGAGCGTCTCCGCGAGCGGTACCGGCGTGCAAATGAACGTCGTGGCGAGCAACAACCAGGGCAGTACCCTGCAGCAGATCGCCCAGGGCGGGCTGATGCAGAACGCGACGCTGCTCGGCAGCGGCAACCAGGTCAGCAACCTGACCTCGCTCAACGTCGTGCTGCGCGACAACGTGCCCGCCGCCGCGCTGAACGGCAATCTTGACCAGCTCAAAGGTCTTCGCGCCCTCGGATACTGATCTACGCTCAGTCTCATCGTATGTAGTCAGAAGGGACGGCTAACCCATGCAACGATCGTTGACGTTCAGAGCTGTAGTCTGTTTGAGTACATTGGCCCCTGCGACCATGCTTTATGCAGCTCCGGACCCCCAGGTCGAAGCACTGAAGCAAGAGTTGCGCGAACTGAAGCAACGCTACGAAGCCCAGCAGAACGCCCTGATGGTGCTTGAACAACGTGTGCGCCAGGTCGAGGAAGCCCCGGCGGCGCCACCGCCCAAGCGCCTGACCAAGTCCCCCTCGACACCGGCCAAAGGCGCACAGACCGTGGCATCCGGCGCCCCGGGCAGCACTGGCAGCTCCTACGGCCAGTCGCTCAAGGACGATTCGGAGCCCGCGCAAAGCGTTTCCAACCTGTATGACGAGGCCAGCGGCTTCTTCGGCGGCGGCAAGTTCAGCGTCGAGACCGGCATCACCTACACGCACTACGATACCCGCGCCCTGACGCTCAATGGTTTCCTCGCCCTCGACTCGATCTTCCTCGGCAACATCAACCTCGACCGGATCAAGGCGGACAACTGGACCCTGGACCTGACCGCCCGCTACAACATGGATCAACGCTGGCAGTTCGATATAAACGTACCCATCGTTTATCGCGAATCGACCTATTCCTCCGGTGGCGCCGGTGGTGCCGGGCCGGTCACCTCCGATGCGTCGGTCACCCGCGATCCGACCATCGGCGACGTCAACGTCGGGGTGGCCTACAAGTTCCTCGACGAATCGGAGAACTGGCCCGACGCGGTGCTCACCCTGCGGGTCAAAGCGCCTACCGGCAAGGACCCCTATGGCATCAAGCTGGTCGAGGACCCGACCAACAACAACCTGTCGGTGCCCGAGAGCCTGCCGACCGGCAACGGGGTCTGGGCGATCACGCCGGGCATCTCGCTGGTCAAGACCTTCGACCCTGCCGTGCTGTTCGCCAGCCTGTCCTACACCTACAACATGCAAGACTCGTTCAGCGACATCAGCCCCCAGGTCAACAGCAAGGTCAAGGGTGACGTGAAACTGGGCGATTCCTGGCAGATCGGCGGCGGTATCGCCTTTGCCCTCAACGAACGCATGAGCATGTCGTTTTCGGTCACCGACCAGTTCGCCAGCAAGAGCAAGATCAAGCCGGACGGCGGCGACTGGCAGTCGATCACCAACAGCGACTACAACGCCGCCAACTTCAACATCGGCCTGACCTTCGCCGCCACCGACAACCTGACCATAGTCCCCAACCTGTCCATCGGCCTTACCGAAGACTCGCCGGACTTCTCGTTCAGCCTGAAATTCCCGTACTACTTCTGACCCTCCAGCCGGGCCCGATCCAGGGCCCGGGATTTGGTTACCGGTTTTGTAGCGACCGACTTTCCCGGCATCGGCCTGTTATCATCGCGCACAGTTTTGTGACGATTTAATGGCATTAAGGAAAGTTTCGTGAACAACCTGCTCGGTCACCCTCGCGCCCGCCTTGCCACGCTGGCAATCCTGGTGCTGGTGATTCCGCTGACCGCGCGTGCCCTGCTGGGCTGGTCCAACCCCTTCGGCTACCTGTCCGACCTGGCCATCGGCAGCCTGCTGTTGCTGCTCGGGCAGCGTCGCGCCTGGTGGCTGGCCCTGCCGCTGCTGCTGGCCTGGGGCGGCCTGTGGGTGGCCTCCGCCGAGCTGGTCAGTGCCGTCGGCCGGCTGCCCACGGTCGACGACCTGACCTATCTGGTCGACCCGCAGTTCATGGAGAACTCCACCGCCGGCGCCCTGGCCCATCCCTGGCTGCCCGCCCTGTTGGCCGCCGGCCTTGGCGGCTGGCTGGCGAGCGTATGGCGCTCACCTGTCGGCGCGCCATTGCCACGGCGCCTCTGGGGCGTGCCCGTGGTGCTGTTCGGCCTGCACTGGGGCGGCCAGCAGCTGGCCCCCTCCGATGCCGACCAATGGCGCCAGTACGGTCTCACCCACCAGGCGCTGTCGGCGGCGGTGGGCAAACTCCAGCACCAGGCCCTGAGTGGCATGGGCCAGGCGCCAACGGTTACGGCGCTGTCCAGCGCCGGCCTGACCCAGTCCGACCTCAATGGCGTCAAACTGCTGGATGCGCCAGGCAAGGCGCGCAACCTGCTGATCATCACCGTCGAGGGCATCCCCGGCGCCTACCTGCGCCCCAACCGCGAGGCACTGGGCAGTCGCTTCGAGCAGGACCTGATGCCGCGGCTCAGCCAGTGGGCCGAGCGCGGCATGAACACCCCTGACTATGTGCTGCACACCCACCAGACCATTCGCGGTCTCTACGCGATGCTCTGCGGCGACTATGACAAGCTGGCCAACGGCACGCCCAAGGGCGTCGAGCTGCTGACCCAGCAGCAACGCAACCAGGCCTGCCTGCCGGCCCAGTTGCGCGAGGCCGGTTTCGCCACCCATTATCTGCAGGGCGCCGGCCTGCGCTTCATGGCCAAGGACCGGATCATGCCGCACATCGGTTTCGACGCGGTGCATGGCCTGGAGTGGTTCGCCAACGACAACTACCTGGAGTTCCCCTGGGGCAAGGACGACCGCGCCTTCTTCGAAGGCGCGCTCGACTACGTCAGTGAGCTGCGCAAGCAACCCCAGCCGTGGATGCTCACCCTGCTCACGGTTGGCACCCACCAGCCCTATTCGGCGCCTGACGCCTACCTGCAACGCTTCGATACGCCAAAGCAGGCCGCGGTGGCCTACCTCGACGATGCCTTGGGCGGCTTCCTCGACAGCCTCGAGAAACAGGGCGTGCTGGAAGATACCCTGGTGATCGTCACCTCGGACGAATCCCATGGCATCGATGGCGTGCGCCTGGCCTCGGCCTGGGGCTTCAACCTTACGTTGGCGCCGGAACAGGCCCAACTGCCCAGGCTCAAGCAGGGCACCTACGGCCATATCGACCTGAGCACCTCCCTGCTCGACTACTTCGCCCTGCCGATCCCGGCAGCCCTGGGCGGACGCTCGCTGTACCGCGACTACGACAGTGGCCGCGAGATGATCTCCTTCACCAATGGCATGCTGCGCTACCATGACGGCCAGGGCACCCTCAACGAATGCGACTTCCAGCAACGCTGCCGACGCTATGCCAGCAGCGGGTTCATTGCCGACCAGGCCAGGTTCCTCGGCCGTGGCGACGACAGCCTCGGTCCGCAGCTCAATCTGCTGGCAGCGAGCCTTGATCAGTCGCTGCTGCAGACCCCGCTCAACCTGCGCTACCAGTTCGGCGGGCCATCACCCATCGCCCTGGCCGAGCGGATCAAGGATGACTGGGCGGACAACCTGATCGGCGCGCAGTACCTGGAAATGCCTGAGGGCTCCCGCACCCGCGTACGCTTGAAGGTACGGGCGCTGGATCCCCGGCATGCGGCGTACATCCGCCTCAAGGCCAAGGAACTGGAGCAGGACGTGCAGCTCGGGCTGCCTGAAGAGATGCGGGTGACGGCCGACGAACCGCTGGAAATGGAGTTCGACTTCGACAACCCTACCGTCCGCAAGGCGTTTTCCTTCCACCTGCTGGGGTATGGCGGTGGCGAGGTGGAGGTCAGTGACTTCAGCGTGATCACTGCACTGCCGGATGAGCCGGAGACGGTGGAGGAACTGGCGGATGGGCATCTTGCGCAGTCGAGTTGAGGGTTGGCTGTTCAAGGTGTTCGCCGTTAGTGTTGCAGCGCCTATCAGATCGAGCGCCGCCCGCGCGGCGCATCGCGACGCAAGGCCGCTCCTACATTTGTTGCAACGTGCCGAACCTGTCAGGCCATGGTTGCCCGCCTTGGTGCATGTCTTGAGACAGGTGAGGCGCCAGTGGTGCCCATACTGAAACCGCGTCGTACCA
Organism: Pseudomonas sp. TE31087; assembly: GCF_057284075.1. Classification (NCBI taxonomy): domain Bacteria; kingdom Pseudomonadati; phylum Pseudomonadota; class Gammaproteobacteria; order Pseudomonadales; family Pseudomonadaceae; genus Pseudomonas; species Pseudomonas sp. TE31087. The sequence continues at coordinate 1,228,999 of NZ_JBXVNN010000001.1, read as the reverse complement.
ACAAGGCGGACCAGGTAAAGACACAGAATTGACTGGCCCGAAACAGATGTAGGAGCGGCCTTGCGTCGCGATGCGCCGCGCGGGCGGCGCTCGATCTGATAGGCGCTGCAAGGGTTACGGCGGACACTTGATGGCCTTCACTCGGTCAAAAGTCTGGCACCCAAAGACCTTGAAGGCCCTGGCTGTAACGGCCGTGGAGCCGATCAGCGAATCTGATGCTTGTGCAACAACCGATAAAACGTTGGCCGCGAGACCCCCAGCACCTTGGCCGCGATGCTCAGGTTGTCGCTGTGCCGGTTCAGCACATCGCACAGCGCCTGACGCTCGGCCCGGTGCTTGTAGTCCTCCAGCGTGCCCAATGGCTGGTCCTGCTCCTGCAGCTCCTGCAAGCCCAGGTCCTGCGCTTCAATCTGCCGCCCCTCGGCCAGCACCAGACCGCGTCGCACCCGGTTGGCCAGCTCACGAACATTGCCCGGCCATTCGTGCCGCCCCATGGCCGCCAGGGCACCGTCGCTGAACGAGCGCGGCCGCCGGCCCGTTTCGGCGCTGTAGAACTGGGAAAAGTGACTGGCCAGCATCGACAGGTCGCCATGCCGATCGCGTAGCGGCGCGGTCACCACCTGCAGGACATTGAGCCGGTAGTACAGGTCTTCACGAAAGCGCGCCAGCGCGATGGCCTTCTCCAGGTCCACATGGGTAGCCGCCAGAACCCTGACGTCCACCGCGATAGGCTGATTCCCCCCTACCCGCTCGATATGCTTCTCCTGGAGAAAGCGCAGCAGGTTGGCCTGCAGCTCCAGCGGCAGGTCACCGATCTCGTCGAGAAACAGGGTGCCGCCATTGGCCGCCTCGATACGCCCCACCTTGCGCTGGTGCGCACCGGTGAACGCGCCTTTTTCATGGCCGAACAGCTCGGACTGGATCAGGTGCTCGGGGATGGCGCCGCAGTTGATGGCGATGAACGGCTTGTCGCGCCGTTGCGATTGCCGATGCAGGGTACGCGCCACCAACTCTTTGCCCGTGCCGCTTTCGCCACGGATCAGCACCGGCGATTCGGTTGGCGCCAGCTTGCCCAGCAGCTTGCGCAACTCGCGGATTGGCCGGCTCTCACCCAGCAGTTCATGCTCGGGCTCATCCACCCGTACCGCGCCCTTGCCGCGCAGCCGCGCCATGCCGAAGGCGCGGCCCAGGGTAACCTGCACTCGCGAGACATCGAACGGCAGGGTGTGGAAGTCGAAAAACCACTCGCAGACGAAATCGCCGACATTCTGCAGGCGCAGCTCTTCGGCGCTGAGCACGGCGATCCATTCGGTATTGCTGCGCTTGATCAGGTCCTTGAGCGCTTCGGGGTGCAGCAGGTGCGAGGCCTGCAGGCGTACCAGGCCGACGTCGCAGGGCTGCTCCATTGCCGCCTCGAGCGTGCTACTTCGCACATCCCAGCCGACACTGCGCAGGCCCGGTAAAAGGCGGTGGCAATCATCGCAGGGGTCGACAATCAGCAAGCGGCGTAGGGATGCGGTATCGAGCATGACCTTTCCTTGGCGCCAGATTTAGGTTTTTTAACTATAAACAGACAGTTGCGACGCCCGAATTAACAGTAGCAATGAACTTGACGCCCCCCACTACCGTTGGTCAGCCCGCCTTGATCCACGCATACGCCTCCGGGAATTTTCCAACTCAATTGCCGTCTTAGGTGCGCTGGGCAGGCAGGAAAACATCATCGATATAAAAAAATTTCAACGGCCATGTGACTTGAACCCTGATCTGGAGCATCAGTACAAATAACCCCGCGCTGTACACTTTTGTGGAATAACACCGCGGCACCTTATTTCGCTGTTTGGGACCATGAGAGAGACCGAACCATGAACGCCCCGCTCCGTGTCAACGAAGCACTGCTGATCGCCGACCACGCCTTCGAACCCTTCCAGTGCGTAGCCTGGGATGCACCCAACGGTACTGGTGAACTGAGCCTGGCAGTGATCGACCGGACCAGCACCCGTATCGGCAGCAAACAAGTGTCCTCGCGCGTCTATTCCGACCCGGCGCAATGGGCCAGCCTGATCGAGGAAGTGCGCGCCGAACTATCCGGCAAAGGTTACGACCTGCAACCCTGGTCAATGCCGAAGTAAAAGAGCACTGTGCCGCCAGTGCGTGGTTGCCACGCACTTGTGCAAGTTTCCCCACTTTCGGGGATAACTTTTTCTATTGCGACATCCTGTCGCAGTTACATCCTTATTTGACCACCGCGAACTGCTCGATATGCCGATAGTCGGCCTGCAGTTGTTCGGCAAGTTGACGTGCCCGGCCCACGCGCACCGCCGCTGTTTCCATATCCACCAGCAACGTCACGCAAGGTAGTGGTTGCAACACAGGGCCCTGTTGCAGGCGACCATCGGTCAACACCAGGCAGCGCTGGGTTTCATGGGGAAGGCGCTTGCTCCGGGCCAGCAACCACTGACGCGCCTCTTCCAGTGCCGCCGGCAACGGTGTACCGCCGCCCGCCCCCAGCGCCTGCAACCAGGGCTGCAAGGCCGCCGAGGCTTTCAGGCCGTGGCGTTGCCATTGCGGACGGTTGCCACTGGCTGTCAGCAAGGCCAGGCGTGCGCGCTGACGGTAGGCCTCATCGAACAACCCGGCCAACAGGCCCTTGGCCTGGGCCAGCGCCTGATTGCGCCGGGTCGAAGCCGACGCATCGACGATCACCAGCCACAGTTCCGGCGCCTGTGCCTGGCGCTGCTGCCAACACAAGTCGCGGCGCTGGCGTGGCCGCCCTTTGAGCAAGGTTGCCAGCCAGGCGATGCGCCCGCTATCGCTGGTGCGCGGGCGGCCCCGGGAAGTCCCCGTCAAATGACCGACGCGAGGCCTGGCATCCGCCACCCGATCATGGGGCGAACGGATGCTCAGGGCTTTTTTGCCCAGTTCGGCACCTCGCGCCGAGCTCCCGTGGCCACTGGCTGGGCAGGCAATGCCCCCCAGTCGCCCTGACCGCCCGGTGCCTCCTGCGCACTCGCCTGCCCGCCCGCCGAAGTGGCCTGGGGTGGCGGCTCCTCAGCACGGCGCCGGTGGCGCAAGGCAAACTCGGCAACCGCCTGTACATCCACCTCCTCGATCACCGAATTACCCCGCCAGGCGGCGTGGGCCCGCGCCGCGCGCAGCCAGACCAGGTCGGCACGCAAACCGTCCACGCCGGCGGCGAAGCAGCGCTCGGTGATCCACGCCAGGGCCTGGTCGTCCAAGGCGATAGATACCAGGCGCTCACGGGCCGACCGGCAGCGTTCGCGCAACGCCGCCTGCTGCTCGGCCCATTGTTCGCAGAACGCCATTGGATCGCTGTCGAAAGCCAGCCGGCGACGAATGATCTGCTGACGCGCCTCCGGCGCCGGTAAACCTTCCAGGGCCACGTTGAGGCCAAAGCGGTCGAGCAGTTGCGGGCGCAGTTCGCCCTCCTCCGGGTTCATGGTGCCGATCAGCACGAAACGGGCCGCGTGCCGGTGGGAAATGCCGTCGCGCTCGATGCGGTTGGTGCCGCTGGCGGCCACGTCCAGCAGCAGGTCCACCAAGGGGTCGGGCAACAGGTTGACCTCATCGACGTACAGCACGCCTCCGTCGGCATGGGCCAGGACGCCCGGTGAGAACCGCACTTGGCCCTGGCCGAGCGCGACATCCAGGTCGAGGGTGCCGACCAGGCGTTCCTCGGTGGCCCCCAGCGGCAGGGTCACGAACGGGCCGTCGCCAAGCAGATCGGCCAAGCCCCGGGCCAGGGTGCTCTTGGCCATGCCACGTGGGCCTTCGATCAGCACGCCGCCGATCTTCGGGTCGATGGCTGTCAGGCACAGGGCCAGCTTGAGGTCGTCGGCGCCAACCACGGCGGCCAGGGGGAATTGCACAGGTTCGCTCATGTTCAGCTGTCTTCCTCGCCGGCGAGCAACTGCTGCTCGAGGCTTTCACGATAGTCGCCCGGCTCCTGCCACAACCCGCGCTGCTGGGCTTCCAGCAGGCGCTCGGTGAGGTCACGCAGGGCTTCGGGGTTGTGCTCGCGCATGAAATCACGGGTGGCCGGGTCGAGCACATAGGCATCGGCCAGCCCTCGGTAATGATGATCGTCGATCAGGTGGGTGGTGGCGTCGAAGGCGAACAGGTTGTCGACCGTGGCCGCCAGCTCGAACGCACCTTTATAGCCATGGCGCTTGGCGCCGTCGATCCACTTGGGGTTGAGCGCCCGGGCACGGATCACCCGGTTGAGTTCTTCCTTGAGGGTGCGCACCCGCGGCCGGTCGGCCTGGCTATGGTCGCCGTGATAACTGGCCCGCAAGGTGCCGGCCAGGGTTTCGGCGGCCGCCAGCATGCCGCCCTGGAACTGGTAGTAGTCGTTGGAGTCGAGCAGGTCGTGCTCGTGGTTGTCCTGGTTCTGCAGCACCGCCTGTACCTGCGCCAGGCGCTGGGCGAACGCGGCGCGGGCCGGGGTGCCTTCGTCGGCGGCGCCATAGGCGTAGCCACCATGGTTGAGGTAGACCTCGGCCAGGTCGTCGCGGCTGTGCCAAAGGCGCCCGTCGATGGCGTTCTGCACACCGGCTCCGTAGGCGCCGGGCTTGGCGCCGAACACCCGCCAACCGGCCTGTCGCGCCGCCTGTTCGGGCTCGATGCCAGCGCCGAGCAGCGCTTCACGCTCGGCGCGCACCCGTGCGGCCAGGGGGTTCAGGTCGCCTGGCTCATCCAGCGCCGCCACCGCCTGCACGGCAGCGTCGAACAGGCGGATCAGGTTGCCGAAGGCGTCGCGGAAGAAGCCCGACACCCGCAGCGTCACGTCCACCCGTGGCCGGTCGAGCAGGCTCAGCGGCAGGATCTCGAAGTCATCGACCCGCTGGCTGCCGGTGGCCCACACCGGGCGCACGCCCATCAACGCCATGGCCTGGGCGATATCGTCGCCGCCGGTGCGCATGGTCGCCGTGCCCCACACCGACAGGCCGAGCTGGCGCAGGTGATCGCCATGGTCCTGCAAATGGCGTTCGAGGATCAGGTTGGCCGAGGCGAAGCCCAGGCGCCAGGCCGTGGCCGTGGGCAGGTTGCGCACATCGACGGTATAGAAGTTGCGCCCGGTGGGCAGCACGTCCAGCCGCCCGCGGCTGGGCGCGCCGCTGGGTCCGGCGGGGACGAAGCGCCCGGCCAGGGCCGCCAGCAGGCCATCGATCTCGGCAGCGCCGCAGGCATCCAGGTCGGGGGCGACCTGCTCGACCAGCGTGCGCAGTACCGCGCGCACCGCATCCCACCCTGCTTCGTCCGGCAGCGCGACAGCGCCCTGCAGGGCCTGCTCGGTCAGTGACAACGCCAGCAACTCCAGGCGCTCGCGGGTATCGCCGCAGGTTCGCCAGAGGCTGGCGTCGAGTTGTGCCAGCAGGTCCGGGCGTGGCCCATCCCATGCCTGCCCCAGATCACAGTCCAGCGGGTCGAAACCCAGCGCCAACGCCTTGGCCACCACACGGATCAGGCTGGCGTTACCGCCCTTGCCATCGCCCCGCGCCACCCGCAGCAACGCCAGCAGTGTATCGCTGCGCAAACGCCCCTGCGGCGACTGGCCGAACACGTGCAGGCCGTCGCGGATCTGCGATTCCTTCAGGTCGCACAAGTAGGTGTCCAGCCTCGGCAGCCACACCGCCGCGTCCTCCATCTGCCCTTCGAGCTGCAGCTCGCGGTCGATATGGTGGGTCTTGACCAGTTCAAGGATGTCCCGCTGCAGCTCGCGGGCGCGGCGCGGATCGAGCAACTGCGCCTCGTAGTATTCGTCGGCCAATTGCTCCAGGTGGCGCAGCGGGCCGTAGGTCTCGGCACGGGTCAGCGGCGGCATCAGGTGGTCGATAATCACCGCCTGGGTGCGGCGCTTGGCCTGGGCGCCCTCGCCCGGGTCGTTGACGATGAACGGGTAGATGTTGGGCAACGGGCCGAGCAAGGCATCCGGCCAGCACTCGGCGGACAGGCCCACGCCCTTGCCCGGCAGCCATTCCAGGTTGCCGTGCTTGCCCACATGGATCACCGCGTCGGCGGCATAGCCGTTGCGCAGCCAGAAGTGGAACGCCAGGTAGCCATGCGGTGGCACCAGGTCCGGGTCGTGGTACACCGCGCTGTGGTCCACCTGATAGCCCCGCGCCGGCTGTATGCCGACGAAGGTCAGGCCGTAGCGCAGGCCGGCGACCATCATGCGCCCACTGCGGAACATCGGATCCTGCTCGGGCGGCCCCCAGCGCTCCAGCACGGCGCGTTGGTTGGCCTCGGGCAAGGCGGCAAAGGCGCGCTGGTAGTCGGCCAGGGCCAGGCTCTGGGCGCAGGGGCGCTGGTCGAGGTGGTCAAGGTCGTTGGTAACCCCGCCGAGCAGTTGGTGAATCAGCTCGGTGCCGCTGTCGGGCAGCCCGGCCACCGGGTAATCCTGCGCTTGCAGGGCCCTGAGGATATTGAGCGCCGCGCCCGGCGTGTCCAGGCCGACGCCATTGCCGATGCGCCCGTCGCGGGTCGGGTAGTTGGCCAGCACCAGGGCCACGCGCTTTTCCTGGTTGTCCAGACGCGCCAGGGTCACCCAGCGCCGTGCCAGTTCGGCGACGAAGTCCATGCGCTCGGGATGGGCCCGGTAGCAGACCACATCGGCCTGGCTGCGCTCGCTGCGCCAGGCCAGGTCCTTGAAACTCACCGGCCGGGTGATGATGCGCCCGTCAAGTTCCGGCAGGGCGATGTGCATCGCCAGGTCGCGAGCGCCCAGGCCCTGTTCGCTCTGCTCCCAGCCAGGCTGGTTGTCCTGGGCGCAGATGGCCTGCAGCACCGGTACATCGCGGCGCAGCGGGCGCAGGTTGGGTTGCTCGGGGCTGGACAGGGCGAAACCGGTGGTGTTGATCACCACCTCGGCCTGCACCTCATCGAGCCAGGCCTCGACCTGGTCCAGGCAGGCGCGCTCCTTCAGGCTGGCCACGGCGATGGGCAATGGGTTCAGACCGCAGGCCTGCAGGCGCTGGCAGAACACATCGATGAACGCGGTGTTGGCCGCCTGCAGGTGCGAACGGTAGAACAGCAACGGCGCCACCGGATGCTCGGGGTTCCACTCGGCGTACCAGTCCTCGGGACAAGCCGTGCCCTTGGCTGGATGATAGACCGCCGTGCGCGGCAAGGGCTGTGGCTCGTCCCACGGGTAATCGCGCCCCAGCCACTGGCTGGCCAGGCAGTTGAACAGGTTCACCGCGTTGGCCTTGCCGCCCTGGCGCAGGAAGTGCCAGAGGCGTTCGGCCTGTTCGCCGCGAACCGTGCCCAGGTCGGTGAGCTCAGGGTCGGGGCGGTCGTCGCCGGGCACCAGGATCAGCTGTACCCCTCGCCCCGCCAGTTCGACCAGTTGCTCGACACCATAGCGCCAGTAACCGACACCGCCATGCAGTGATATCAGGATCACCTTGGCATGGCGCAGCACCTGGTCGATATACAAGTCGACCGAGGCGTGGTTCTGCACCTGCATCGGGTTGGCCAGGCGCACGCTGGGGAAATCCGCCGGCAACTGCTCGGCGGTTTCGGCGAGCAGCGCCAGGTGTGAATCGCCGCTGCAGAGGATCACCAGGTCGGCGGGGGTCTGGCCGAGATCGGCGATGCTGTCGTCCGGCACGAAGCCGCCGGGCTGGGTCCGCAGCAGGTGCATGGATCAGGCGCCCAGGGCCTGGCGCAGGCGCGCTTCCAGCTGCGCCGCGTCGAGATCCTGGCCGATCAGCACCAGGCGGGTGATCCGGGGCTCGTCGCTGCGCCAGGCACGGTCGAAATGCTTGTCGAAGCGGGTGCCCACACCCTGGATCAGCAGGCGCATCGGCTTGCCGGGGATGGCGGCGAAGCCCTTGGCGCGCAGGATGCCGAACTCGGTGACCAGCTGGGTCAGGGCATCGAGCAGCAGGCTCTCGTCGGCCTCGGGCAGGTCGATGGAGATCGAGTCGAAGGCGTCGTGGTCATGGTCGTCATGGTCATCGCCGTCGTGATGCGAGTCGTGATGGGTACGGCGACCGTCGATATGCGCCTCGGATTCGGCGCCCACGCCCAGCAACACTTCCAGCGGCAGGCGGCCGCTGCTGGCCTCGATCACCTTGACCGCCGGCGGCAGTTCCTCGGCCACCTCGGCACGGACCTTGGCCAGGCCCTCGGCGTCGATCAGGTCGGCTTTGTTCAGCACCACCAGATCGGCGCTGGCCAGCTGGTCGGCGAACAATTCATGGAGCGGCGACTCATGGTCGAGGTTCGGGTCGAGCTTGCGCTGGGCGTCGACCTGGTCCGGGTAGGCAGCGAAGGTGCCGGCGGCCACGGCCGGGCTGTCGACCACGGTGATCACCGCGTCGACGGTGCAAGCGTTGCGGATTTCCGGCCACTGGAAGGCCTGTACCAGCGGTTTGGGCAAGGCCAGGCCACTGGTTTCGATAAGGATGTGGTCGAGGTCGCCGCGCCGGGCCACCAACTCGCGCATCACCGGGAAGAATTCTTCCTGCACGGTGCAGCACAGGCAACCGTTGGCCAGTTCGTAGACGCGGCCATTGGCCTCTTCCTCTGTGCAACCGATGCTGCACTGCTTGAGGATCTCGCCGTCGATGCCCAGCTCGCCGAATTCGTTGACGATCACCGCGATGCGGCGGCCCTGGGCGTTGTCGAGCATATGGCGCAGCAAGGTGGTCTTGCCTGAGCCGAGGAAGCCGGTGACGATGGTGACGGGAAGCTTGGCCAGTGTTTTCATGTCGCGATGCCCTTGGCAGCAATGGCGCGGGCATGCAGGACGACAGCCACGGCCATGCCGGCCTGGCGCGTTCGCCACCGGATCACCCCGCCCGGTTGAAAGTCGAAAACGTCACGAGGCAGGTCTCCTGGCTTGCACCGCTGCGGCTCGCTGGCCGGTGGGCCGGCGCCTTCCCGCGCGCCTGCGCAGTGGCTGTGCCGAACCCTTCAGTGCTTACAGTTGCGGGGGCAGCCGCGGCTTGTACCGCGTTCCCGTCTTAGCTCGGGCCAACGCCCGAGAACCTCGCAGCGGCAAGGCTACGCAGTGCCTGCCTGGCGGTCAACCGCCGCGGCGATTGACGCGGGCCCGGCCCCGTGATTTGCTAGCGCATTGCGTTCAGGTGCCCCCACGGGGGTGAAACGGGAAACCGGTGCGTCGCGTCTCCGTTCCAGGAGCCGACAAGGCCGGTGCTGCCCCCGCAACGGTAAGCGAGAGAAGCGTCCGGACCACTGTGCCAGCCTCAAGGCATGGGAAGGTGACGCCATGGAAGGAGCCTTGCTCCACCTCGCGAGCCCGGAGACCGGCCTGACGTGCTCACAGTACACCCCGCGGTGGGCGGGCGTCGTCGTATCACTCGGGCCAGCCGTGCCCGGGGTCGTCGCGCATGCCCGTTGCCACAACAAAAGCAGCAGAGGAACGCGTCATGCCCATCACCAGCGCCAAACACAGTATCGCCACCCCCGTCAGCCTCAGCCAGCGACTGATCGTCGCGGTCGGCGCCAGCCTGCTGGGGCTGTGCCTGGTGTACTTCGCCGGTTTCTCGCACATCGAGGCGGTGCACAATGCCGCCCACGACACCCGCCACAGTGCCGCCTTCCCTTGCCACTGAGTAAATCCGCATGATTACGCGCATCGCCCGTACCGCGGGTTTCAGCGGCCTGCTCGCGGCCCTGTTGCTGACCCTGCTGCAAAGCTTCTGGGTCGCCCCACTGATTCTCCAGGCGGAAACCTACGAATCCACTGCCCCGGTCGCCGAACAGCATGAGCACGGCGACGCCGCAGCGCCCCATGAGCATGAACACAGTGCCGAGGCCTGGGCGCCGGAGGACGGCTGGCAGCGCGTGCTGTCCACTACTGGCGGCAACCTGGTGGTCGCCGTCGGTTTTGCCCTGATCCTGGTCGCCCTCTACAGCCTGCGCGAACCGAACCGCGTGGCCACCGGCGCACTGTGGGGCCTGGCCGGCTTCGCCGTGTTCTGCCTGGCACCGACCCTGGGCCTGCCACCGGAACTGCCCGGCACCGCCGCCGCCGACCTTGGCCAGCGCCAGACCTGGTGGATCGGCACCGCCGCAGCCACCGCCGCCGGCCTGGCGCTGCTGGTGTTCGCCCGGCACTGGTTGTTCAAGGTGCTTGGTGTGGCCCTGCTGGTGATCCCGCACCTGATCGGCGCGCCGCAACCCGCAGTGCATGAAAGCCTGGCGCCGGAAGCCCTCGAGACCCAGTTCAAGATCGCTTCCTGGCTGACCAACGCCGCGTTCTGGCTGGCCCTGGGCCTGCTCAGCGCGTGGCTTTACCGTCGTTCCAGCCAGGCTTGATGCGCGATCTGCCCGTGCAGCCGGCGATGTTCGCCGGCTTTGGTTGCCGCCGTGGTTGCCCGGTCGAGACACTGGCGGTGCTGCTGCGCCAGACGCTCACCCGCCACGCCCTGCCCCTCTCCGCCCTGCGCGCCATTGCCAGCATCGAGCCCAAGGCTCGCGAACCCGGCCTGCTGGCATTGGCCGAGCGCCTCGGGCTGCCTTACATCTGCTTCGACGCCACGCACCTGACGGTCTTCGAGCCGCTGCTCAGCCATCGTTCGGCCACGGTGTACGCCCAGACCGGCTGCTGGGGCGTCGCCGAAAGCACCGCCCTCGCCCTGGCTGGCGAAAACGGCCGCCTGCACGTGCCCAGGCAGGTACTCGGCGGCGCTACCCTCGCCTTGGCGATCGGCGGATAATCCGCGCCATATTTCTGCAAGGAACCCCCATGACGGTTTATTTCATCGGTGCCGGCCCCGGCGATCCGGAGCTGATCACGGTCAAGGGCCAGCGCCTGATCCGCCAGTGCCCGGTGATCATCTACGCAGGCTCCCTGGTCCCCGCCGCCGTACTGGAAGGTCACCAGGCGCACACCGTGATCAACAGTGCCGAACTCCACCTGGAACAGATCGTCGAGGTGATGCGCCAGGCCCACGCCAATGGCGAGGATGTGGCCCGCGTGCACAGCGGCGACCCCAGCCTGTACGGCGCCATCGGCGAACAGATCCGCCACTTGCGCGAACTGGGCATCGGCTACCAGATCGTCCCCGGCGTCACCGCCACCGCCGCCAGTGCCGCGCTGCTCGGTTGCGAGCTGACCTTGCCCGATGTGGCACAGACCGTGATTCTCACCCGCTTTGGCGACAGTTCGCCGATGCCGGCCGGTGAACAATTGGCCGACCTGGCCCGCCACGGCAGTACCCTGGCCATCCACTTGGGCGTGCGCCACCTGGCCCGCATCGTCGATCAGCTGCTGCCACACTATGGCGTCGACTGCCCGATCGCGGTGGTCCATCGTGCCACCTGGCCGGACCAGGACTGGGTCAAGGGCACCCTGGCGGACATCGGCGAACGCGTGGCCGCCAAAGGCTTCCGACGCACCGCGCTGATCCTGGTCGGCCATGTGCTGGGCGACGCGCCGTTCGCCGACTCGGCCCTGTACCGCGCCGGTCATGCCCACCTCTATCGCCCAGGCTCGTGAAACGATTGCCGACCGGGGGCGCGGCGTAGCACACTGGATTTTCCAACTGGACGGAAACCAAGCCCATGCTCGAACTGCGCCCCAACTGCGAATGCTGTGACACCAACCTGCCCGCCAATAGCCCGGATGCACTGATCTGCTCGTTCGAATGCACCTTCTGCCGTGCCTGCAACGACCAGCACTTCCACAACCGCTGCCCGAACTGCGGCGGCCAGCTGGTGATCCGCCCCACCCGTGTCGGCACGGCACTGGACAACAATCCCGCCTCGACACAACGTGTGCACAAGCCGCACGCACCCTGCGCCTGAACCTTCCTTGTAGGACTTTTCTACAGGTTGGTGCAGGTATTTCAACACACCTATACTCGCCTATTACCAAGGCTCCTGAATATCCGTAAGGTGCGCGCTGCCCAGCAAGTCCGCTGCCCAGCGCCTGTAATCGTAGGCTGGAAGCGCGCTGCACTTTGACAGGAGTTACCTGAATGACATCCGTGCTGTTGGTCGATGACCATCACATTGTTCGACTTGCCGTACGCATGCTGCTCGAACGTGAACGCTTCACCGTCGTGGGGGAAACCGGTAAAGGCAAGGAAGCCGCCCGTTTGGCCGAGCAGACCAAGGCGGATGTGGTCATCCTCGATATCGGCCTGCCGGACCTCGACGGCATGGAGGTGATCAAGCGCCTCAAGCTGATCGACCCGCCGCCGCGGATCATGGCCCTGACCGGCCAACCCGCCGACCTTTACGTGCGCCGCTGCATGGACGCCGGCATCTCGGCCTTCGTCAACAAGGACGAAGACCTCGACGCCCTGGTCTTCGCCCTCAAGGCCCTGGTCAAGGGTTACTCGACCTTCCCGCAGATGGCGGTCAACAGCAACACCCTGGAAAGCGAGACCGAGCGCCTGAGGCTACTGTCCAACCGGGAAGTGGAAGTGCTGCGCCGGCTCAGCGCCGGCCAGAGCAACAAACTGATCGGCGAGCAGATGAACCTCAGCGCCAAGACCATCAGCACCTACCGCGGCCGGATCATGGAGAAACTCAAGGTCGAGTCGCTGGTGGAAATGGTCGACCTGGCCAAACGCAACAACGTGGCCTGAGCCATGCACCAGGGGACATCGCTTTGCCTGCTGCTGGTCGCGCTGCTGTCGCTGCCCACCCAGGCGCAAGTGCACAGCGAGCCCCGCCACCTGCTGGCCCGCGCCCTGAGCGTGGCGCCGCCGCTGGCGGTGGCTGCTTCCGACCGGCAGTGGCTCAATGAACGCAGGCGCCTGGTACTGGGCAGCTCGCACCCGGACTACCCGCCCTTCGACATCAACATCAGCCAGGCCGACTACGAGGGCCTGAGCGCCGACTACGCCGGTCTGATCGCCGAACAACTGGGTGTGCCGATCGAGGTGCGCCGTTATACCAGCCGCGCCCAGGCCCTCGACGCGCTGCGTGCGGGCGAAATCGACCTGCTGGGCAGCTCCAATGCCTTCGAAGCCAGTGATGCCGACCTGGTACTGAGCACGCCCTATGCCGACGACCTGCCGGTGATCGTGTCGCGACAGAACCAGAGCCTGCCCGAGGGTGACGACCTGGAAGGCCTGCGCCTGGCCATGGTCGACCATTACCTGCCCATCCACACGGTGCAGCAGCTCTACCCACGCGCGCAGTTGAACCTCTACCGCTCCACCCTCGCCGGTGTCGCCGCGGTGGCACTGGGGCAGGCCGATGTCTACCTGGGCGATGCGATCAGCGCCGACTACGCGATTGCCAAGGGTTTCCAGGAACGGGTCAAGGTCGATCACTTCGTCAAGGCGCCAACCAGCACTTTCGCCTTTGCCCTGGCGCGCGACAACCAACGCCTGCTGCAACTGGTCGACCTCGCCCTGGGACGCATCGCCGACAGTGAGCGACTGAACATCCTGCGACGCTGGACCGGAGGCAGCACCAGTGTCCTGCTCGACCGTCGCCTGGACGCCCTGACGGCCGAGGAGCGCGACTGGATCGCCCGACACAGGCAGATCAAGGTGATGATCAACACCTCTCTCGCGCCGCTGAGCTTTACCGATGCCCAACAGCAACCACGGGGCATCGCCCTGGACTTGCTGGAGCGTATTGGCCTGCGCACCGGCCTGCGCTTCCAGGTCGTCGAGTCGGAATCGTTCGAGGACATGGTCGAGCAGGTTGCCCAGGGCAAGGCCGACATGATCGCTGCCATCGGTTACGGTGTGCTTCGCGCCCAGCGCATGCGCTACAGCCGCCCCTACATGATCAGCCCACGGGTCCTGGTCACCCGCCAGGACGCGCCAGCGCTGGACGCCGTGCAACCTCTGCAAGGCCAACGGGTGGCGTTGCTGCGCGGCTCGCCTTCGCTCGAAGGGCTCGAACGCCAGTACCCAGGCCTGCGCACCGTCGAACGGGAAAACCCCCTGCAACTGATGGAGGCCGTGGCCAACGGTGACGCCGATGTCGCCCTCAGCTCGCAGATCAATGCCACCTACTTCATCAACCAGGTGTTCAACGGCCGGCTCAGGATTGCCGGGTTGCTGGGCGACGAACCGGCGCTGGCGACCTTCGCGGTAAGCCCGACGGAACACCAGTTGCAGGCGATCCTCGACAAGGCGTTGCTGAGCATTCCACCCGACGAGTTGGAGCAACTGGTCAATCGCTGGCGCACCAACACCGTGGTCAGCGACAGTCCCTGGCGCAACTACCGCACCCTGGCCCTGCAGGTCCTGGTACTGGCCGCCCTGCTGCTGACTGGCGTGGTGTTCTGGAACACCTACCTGCGCAAGTTGATCCACCAGCGCAGCGAGGCCCAGCGCGCGCTGCAGGAGCAGCTGGCGCTCAGCCGCGGCCTGCTCGAACAATTGCGCCAGGCCAAGGACGATGCCGAACAGGCCAGCCGGGCGAAGAGCACCTTCCTGGCGGTCATGAGCCATGAGATCCGTACGCCCATGAACGCCGTCATCGGCCTGCTGGAAATGGCCCTGGAGGACAGCCGGCACGGTCATAGCGATCGCCAGGCCCTGGAGGCGGCCCACGACTCGGCGATCGGCCTGCTCGAGCTGATCGGCGATGTGCTGGACATCTCACGCATCGAGTCCGGCCACATGCCCCTGCAACCGGTGGCCATCGACCTGGTCGAGCTGATTCGCTCCACCCTGCGGATCTTCGAGGGCAGCGCCCGCCTCAAGGGGCTGGCACTGCGTGCGGTGCTGCCTGTCGCCCCGGCCTGGGTGCTGGCCGACCCGCTGCGCCTCAAGCAGGTGCTGTCGAACCTGCTGAGCAATGCCATCAAGTTCACCGACCACGGTCAGGTCGACGTATCGTTGCTGATGACCTCGCTCGATGGCGGCCTGCAGCAGGCCAGCTTGCAGATCAAGGACAGCGGCGTAGGCATCGGTGCCAGCGACCAGGCGCGGCTGTTCACCACCTTCTCCCAGGTCGATGGTCGACAGGCGCGCCAGGGTGCCGGCCTGGGGCTGGTGATCAGCCGCGAGCTGTGCGAACTCATGGGGGGCGAACTGACCCTGCACAGTATCGAGGGCCTGGGGACCCAGGTCGATGTCCGCCTCACCCTGCCCGGCGCCGAGCCCAGCGCCGACGCGATGCCCGACAACGCGGTGGTCGTAGCCCTCAGCGGGCCGCTAAAGGTCCTGGTGGTGGACGACTACCCGGCCAACCTGCTGCTGCTGGACAAACAGCTGCGCTTGCTGGGCCACCAGGTGAGCCTCGCCGACCAGGGCAAGGCGGCGCTGGCACTCTGGCAGGCGGATCATTTCGACGTGGTGATCACCGACTGCAGCATGCCGGTCATGGATGGCCATGAGCTGGCCCGCGCCATTCGGGCGCAGGAGCGCGAGACTGGCTCATCGGCCTGTCGCATCATCGGCGTCACCGCCAACGCCCAGGCCGAAGAGCGTCAACGCTGCCTGGACAACGGCATGGATGAATGCCTGTTCAAGCCGATCGGCCTGCAGGCGCTCAAGGCCTGCCTGCCACTGGCTGCCGCGCCCCAGCCTGACCCGGCTGGGGAAGCGCCGCGCTCCAGCGGCTTCGACCTGGCCGAGCTGCGTCACCTCACCCAGGACGACAACCAGCTGATCAGGCGCCTGCTGGAGCAACTGGCACGAAGCAGCGCCGAAGACCTGCAAGCACTGCAGGCGCTCGGCGCCAATCCGTTACCCGAGGCCCTGGTGCCCGTGGTCCACCGGGTCAAGGGGGGCGCCAAGATGCTCAAGGTCAGGGGCGTGAAACAGGACTGCGAGGCCCTGGAGCAGGCCATCGCCCAAGGCGAACCGGTGAACCGGCTGCTCGCCCGGCTCCAGGCCAGCCTGCGCAGCCTGGAGCTGGAACTGCGCCAGAGCCTCAGTGCAATTGAAGGGTCGAACTGATCTGGCTGATGGCGTCCACCACGTGCCGCGAACCCTGCTGTATCTCCATGATCACCGTGCCAGCCTCGTTGGCCAGCTCCACGCCGAGCCCCGTACGGGTCAGGCTTGATTGCATGCTGGCCACTGCGGTCAGTGACAGGTCATGATTCTGTCGCACCACCTCGACGATCTCCAGGGTCGCCTTGCTGGTACGCGCCGCCAGGTTGCGCACCTCGTCGGCGACCACGGCGAAACCCCGGCCATGCTCGCCGGCCCGGGCCGCCTCGATGGCGGCGTTGAGTGCCAGCAGGTTGGTCTGGTCGGCGATGCCGCGAATGGTCAGGACGATCTGGCCGATCACCTCGGACTGCTTGCTTACTGCATCAATGGTGCGGGCAGCGTCGTTCAGCTCGGATGAAATCTGCTCGATCACCTCCACCGCCTGCTGCACCACCTGGGTGCCCTTGCGCGCGCAGGCGTCGGTCTGCATCGAGCTGGCGTGGGCGGCATCGGCAGCGGTCTGCTGGGTGCTGATCTGACGGGTGATGTCACTGGCGAACTTCACCACCTTGTACAACCGGCCCTTGTTGTCGAAGATCGGGTTGTAGGACGCCTCCAGGTACACGGTCTGGCCTTGCTTGTTGACGCGTTCGAAGCGGTGCGAATGGTACTCGCCGCGGTTGAGCGAGGCCCAGAAGTCGCGGTACTCGGCCGACTCGCGCTCATGGGGCAGGCAGAACAGCCCATGGTGGCGCCCGACCACCTCCTCCAGGCGATAGCCCATGGTGTCGAGGAAGTTCTGGTTGGCCTTGATCACCCGCCCGGCCGGTGTGAACTCGATCACCGCCATGGAGCGGCCAATGGCCTTGAGCAGGCTTTCGCTCTCATGCTCCTCGATCACGTGGCGGGTGATGTCGGAGGCCACCTTGATCACGCTGGTGACCTGCTGGCGCTCGTCGATCACCGGCATGTAGCTGGCCTCCAGCCACACCTCGCGACCGGCCTTGTCCAGGCGTTCGAAGGTGCCGCTGATGGCCTTGCCCTCGCCCAGCTCGCGCCAGAGCTGCTGGTACTCGGCGCTCTTGGCGTAGGTCGGGTCGCAGAAGATCCGGTGGTGCTTGCCGCGGATCTCGTCGGCGCTGTAGCCCATGGTCTTGCAGAAATGCTCGTTCGCCTCGAGGATCGTGCCATCCGGCGCGAACTCGATCATCGCCATGGAACGGCTGATCGCGGCCAGCTTCGCCTCCATGCCCGCCAGGGCCTGCCGGGCGCGCTGGATTTCGACCAGATCGGACTTGCGATGGTATTCGAACATGGGCCGGGGCTCCTGTATCCACGGGATGCCCTGAGCATAGATCGGCCCAAGCGCCATGCAAGCGATCTGATATCACTTTTGGATTAGGCATTTGTACCGTCTGTCCGTTCGCAGCTTGGCGATGCCAACAAGCCCCAACCCGAGGCCGCGCAAACACTCTCTATACTCAGGCAACGGCGCATTACCGGAGAGGTACGCATGAAGATCGTGGTCACCAGCATCCTCGTCGACGATCAGGCCAAAGCCCAGGCCTTTTACCACCATGTCCTGGGTTTCGAACCCAAGCACGACATCCCCATGGGCAAGCACCGCTGGCTCACCCTCACCTCCCCCAACGACCCCAACGGCGTCGAACTGCTGCTCGAGCCCGACGCCCACCCTGCGGCGAAGACCTACAAGGCCGCGCTCAAGCAGGACGGCATTCCCGCCACCTCGTTCGGCGTGCGCGACATCCAGGCCGAGTATGAGCGGCTGTGCAAGGCCGGCGTGAAGTTCACCCAGCCGCCCACCGCCATGGGCCCTGTCACCGTGGCCGTGTTCGACGACACCTGCGGTAACCTGATCCAGATCGCCCAGCGGCATTAGCGGCCAAGTGTCCGCCTGAAACCTGCGTGGCATTCCCCGCAGGCTGCTACATTGCTGGCTTCCCCCGGCGCAGCCAGAACAAGGACAACCCATGCGCTACGAATTCAGTGAAGTGCTCAACGATCTGATCGACTATTTCCTGCTTGGCGATGTTCAACTGCTCGAACAGTTCAAGGAAGACCACGACCTGCCCGACGACCTCGCCCGCGCCTTCACCAGCACCGACAGCGGCGACCTGGCGGTGGCGCAAGGGGTGATCCTGCCCCTGGCCGGAATCGATAACCTGCCTTATCGCATCCTGTTCACCCTCGACGAGCGCACGCCGGCACTGCTGGAGCCCGGCAGCCGTCTCAAGCATCGTCGCGCGGGGTATGTGCTGCGGGTCGAGAACCGTACGCTGATGCTGTTCACCTGGCGCGTCCTGCAGCACTTCACCAACAAGACCCTGGGCGACCTGCTGGCGCGCTACCAGGAGCCGGGCCGGCCGATCATCGAGCTGGACAACGGCTGGTACACGGTGGAGGTGCTGGCGGGCGCCGTGGTGCGCGACGGGCTGTACGAGCCGGCGATCGAGTTCGTGCTGAAGAGAACCTATGCCAAACCGCAGATGGCGGCGGTGGATGTCGGGTACCGATTTACCTTGCGTGGGTACTTCGACTGATCAACCGTCATCGCGGGCCAAGCCCGCTCCCACGAGCGTGTGGAGCGGGCTTGCGGGCGGTCAGGTGTGGTTGATGTCGCGATCCTTGGTTTCCGGCAGGAAGAAGATCCCCAGCACCGCAGTCATCACCGCGATCACGATCGGGTACCACAGCCCGTAGTAGATGTCCCCGGTCGCCGCGACCATGGCGAAGGCCACCGTCGGCAGGAAGCCGCCGAACCAGCCGTTGCCGATGTGGTATGGCAGCGACATGGAGGTATAGCGGATCCGCGCCGGGAACAGCTCCACCAGCCAGGCAGCGATCGGGCCGTAGACCATGGTCACGTAGATCACCAGGATGCTCAGCAGCAACAACACCATCGGGTAGTGGATCTTCGCCGGGTCGGCCTTCTCGGGGTAGCCGGCTTCCTTGAGAGCCGCCGTCAAGGTGGCGGTGAAGGCATCGCCCTGGGTCTTCAGGTCCGCCGCGGCCAGGCTGCTGCCCTCGAAGCTCGGGATCACCCGCTCACCGATGCGGATCTGCGCCACGCTGCCAGGCTCGGCTTTCTCGTTCTCGTAGGGAATGGCCCGTTTGGCCAGCAGGCTCTTGGCGATGTCGCAGGAGCTGGTGAACCGGGCCTTGCCCACCGGATCGAACTGGAACGCGCACTGCCCGGGGTCGGCCACCACTACCACCGGGTTCTGCTCCTGGGCGACGAACACGTCCGGGTTGCCGTACTCGGTCAGTGCCTTGAAGATCGGGAAGTAGGTCAGCGCGGCGATGATGCAGCCGGCCATGATGATCTTCTTGCGCCCGATGCGGTCGGACAGGCTGCCGAAGACGATGAAGAACGGCGTGCCGATCAGCAGCGAACCGGCAATCAGCAGGTTGGCGGTCTGCGGGTCGATCTTCAGCGTCTGCAGCAGGAAGAACAACGCATAGAACTGCCCGGTGTACCACACCACCGCCTGCCCGGCGGTGCCGCCGAGCAGCGCCATGATCACCACCTTGAGGTTGTCCCAGCGGGCGAACGACTCGGTCAGCGGCGCCTTCGACGCCTTGCCTTCGGCCTTCATCTTCATGAATACCGGCGACTCGTTGAGCTGCAGGCGGATGTACACCGAGATCGCCAGCAACAGGATCGACAGCAGGAATGGTATGCGCCAGCCCCAGGCCTCGAACGCCTCGGTACCCATGGCGGTACGACAGGCCAGGATCACCAGCAGCGAGAGGAACAGGCCAAGGGTGGCGGTGGTCTGGATCCATGCGGTGAAGAAGCCGCGCTTGCCCTTGGGCGCATGTTCCGCCACATAGGTGGCGGCGCCGCCGTACTCGCCGCCCAGCGCCAGCCCCTGCAGCAGGCGCAGGCTGATGAGGATCACCGGCGCGGCCACGCCGATGGTCGCGTAGCTGGGCAGCAGCCCCACCATCGCCGTGGATATACCCATGATCACGATGGTGATGAGGAAGGTGTACTTGCGCCCGATCATGTCGCCCAGGCGCCCGAACACGATGGCGCCGAATGGCCGCACGGCAAAGCCGGCGGCGAAGGCGAGCAAGGCGAAGATGAACGAGGTGGTCTCGTTGACCCCGGCGAAGAAGTGCTTGGCGATGATCGCCGCCAGTGATCCGTAGAGGTAGAAGTCGTACCATTCGAACACGGTGCCCAAGGACGAGGCGAAGATGACTTTGCGCTCCTCCCGGGTGATGCCACGTTGGGGCGCGCTACTGCCCGTGGATGCGCTGTCTAGGACCGCCATGGGTCGCCTCCGTCTGGTTGTGGTAGACCGGAGTGCTCCAGCAGATCCCAAAGCACGCACCCAGGCCCAAGGGCATTGCAGGCTGCGCGAAGCACGACGAGGCATCGGCCTCGGATCGCGGCAAGTCACCTCAAGCATAATCGGCCTTTGAACGATATCCACTCGCATGAGTGTTTATGGGCCAATTTGGATAGGAAGCAGGGATGAACGAACGACAGGACGGCGCTTGGCGAGGTCGACTCTGGCTGGCCGATGACCATTGCCTGCTGTTCGGCACGCCGGGCCGTACCAGTGCACACGCCCACTATGCCCACCAGGTGCTGCTGCCCCTCGAGGGCAAGGTGTGCATTGAGATCGCGGGCGAGCAGCGCAGCGGCAGGTTGCTGGCCATCGGGTCGCTGCAGCCCCACGCCATCCTCGCTCATCAGCCGCCTTGCATCACTCTGTTCGCCGAACCTCTGGCGTTTTCCCTGGAGACCTTGCTCGACGTCTGCCAACAGGCACCCCGTAGCATCCCCGGTCTGGCCCAAGCACTGCGTCTGACACCGCGCCGTTCGCTGGACCCTCGCCTGAACCGGGCACTGACGCGGATCCGTGCGCTGGACGACCAGCGTCTGCCTGCCACGGCGCTGGCGCAGGAGGCCGCGCTGTCGATCAGCCAGCTGGAACGCTTGTTCAGCGACAGCCTCGGCCTGTCGGTACGACGCCTGGTGCTGTGGCAGCGTCTGCGCCAAGCCCTGCGCCAAGCCCTGACCGGCGCCTCCCTGACCGAAGCAGCCATGGCCGCGGGCTTTGCCGACTCGGCGCACCTTTCACGCAGCCTGCGTCAGCAGTTCGGTATCCGCGCCAGCGAGGCCCTGCGCCACCTGCGCTCAGATTCGCTGGTCTAGGGCCTGGCGCAGGCCGCGTGGCAGTGGTGCCGGCGGCTGCGCCGTGGCTGCCGGGCGAAACGGCTCACGCAGCTGTGCCAGGTATGCTTGCGGGTAGTCCGGGCGATCACCAATGCCAATGTCGTCATCGGCCAGCCCATAACCAGGCAGATGCAGCGCGGTCCCCAGCAGGCGATCCCACAGCGGGAAGAACAGGGCGAAATTGACGTCACCCAGCGTGCCGTACTTCAGATGGTGCAGCCGGTGCACGGGTGCCCAGGCGAACAGATGGCGCAGGCCGCCGATGCGCATGTCGACATTGCTGTGCTGCAGCAGCAACTGCACCGAGATGCTGAAGGCCAGCAGCGCCGCGATATCCTGCGGCAAGCCCAGCAACAGCAACGGCAGCACACCGCCGAGGGCCTCGGCCAGTTGGTGCAGCGGGTGCTTCATCAGGCCGTTGAAGCCGTACAGCCGGGTCACGCTGTGATGCACCGCGTGCAGGCGCCAGAGCAGCGCGCTGCGGTGGCTGGCGTAGTGCACCAGGGTGATGCCCAGGTCGGCCAGGGGTATGGCAAGCAGCAATTGCCACAGCACCGGCCAGTGGCTGGGCCACAGCCCGCTGGCCGGCAGCCAGCCGGCGAACAGTGGAATCGTGGCGATGCTGGCGACATTCAGGGTTTCGTTGACCAGCGCGTGCAAGCCATCGCGCCCGACCTCCCCGTCAGCCTCGCTCCAGGCAGGCTTGTACGGATACAGCGCTTCGCAGGTGAACGACAGCAGGATGGCCACGCCGAGCAGGGGCAGCAGCCAGAGAATGTCGGCGCCGAGGTTGATCAGGTAGACGGCTGTGCCGATGAAACCGAGGAAGAAGCATGGGGCATAGAGGATGCGCATGGAAGGCTCCGGTCATGGATGGAGCCGCGAGTGTTGCCTGGTGCCTGAACGTGACGCTTGAACGAACGGCGCAAGCGTCCATCAACGGGTATTTCAGACCTGAGCATTCCAGCGTGGGAGCGGGCTTGCCCCGCGATGTAGTGCGCTGTATGGCACCGGCTCTGCCGGTGATCCGGGCGGTGCGGCGTTCCGACAAGCCCGCTCCCACGCTGCCCCGGTTAAATCAGAGAAGTATGTTTTGTTCCATGGGAACACTCTAGTTTCGTGCCGCCAACTGACGACGCATCTCGTCATTGGCGCCCTGGGCCTGGGCCAGTATCGCCCGCAACCCTTGCACCTGGGCGTCACGCTGCTGCAATTGCTCGTCCAGCAACCTGCTCTGTGCCGTCGCCTGGCGCTGCTCGGCCAGCAGGCGCTCATTGTCGCGGTGCAGGCGGGTCAGCTCATCCTGGCGGGCGATGGCGCCCTGCTGCAGGGTCTGCAACTGGCCCTGCAACTGGCGCACCTGGGTCTCGCTCCGGCGCTGCTCTTGCTGGCGCTGTTCGAGGCTGACGCGCAGTTGCTCGTCCTTGTCAGCCAGGCGCGCCTGCAGTTCGCCCTGGGACTGGCTTAGACCGGCACTGCGCAACTGTTCGGCCTGCAGGCTGGCCTGGCTGGCGGCCAGGCGTTCGGACTCGACGTGCAGCGCGCCACTCAGGGTCTCGACCTGGCGCAGTGCGCCGGCCAGTTCGCGCTGGACCCGTTGCAGCTCAGCCTGCATCGCCGCGCAATGGGCCTGTGCGGCAGCCTCGGCGGCATCGATGCGTGCCTGCCCTTCCTCCTGCAATTGCGCGGCCAGTCGCTCGACCATCCGCCCCAGCGGTTCGCTCAGCGTCGTACTGTTGCCCAGCAGCGACACAGGCTGGCGATCGAGTTCCTTCAGGTAGCGGTGGATGGTGGTCTTCGACCCGGTGTTGCCCAATTCGATACGTATCGCATCGATACTCGGATTCTCACCCCGGGCCATCAGCGCCTGCCGCGCCTGCTGAACAGCTGCCTTGTCGATGCCTATGCGGGCCATTGCTCACTCCACCATTACATACCATGGCATGTACCATGTAATTTGCTGAATACTGCACGTCCCGCGCCGCCTTTTCAAGCGCGTCGGTTGCAGGTCGTCCATTACGCTCGCTTTGATATAGTACAGCCCGCTTGAACACCCGCCCTTCATAGATGATATCTATCACCTCATCCAGCCTATCGATTTGACCGCGTCAAATTGCCTCAGCTAACGTGCCGCCCGCTTCGAAGCCTTCCCCGCTGCTGCCAAACCCCGATCCACGGCCTGAGCCGTCGTCCTTGCGTTCGAGTTGTTGAAATGTCTGTGAATACCCCCTCCCGGATCACCGAGCTGGTCATAGAAGCCGGCACCCGTAAAGCCCATCTACCCACCCGCGCCACCCTGATCCTCGGTTTCCTGGCCGGGGCGTTCATCTCCCTGGGTTTCCTGTTGGCGATCCACGTCAGCACCATGATCCCCACACCATGGGCCTCGTTCGGCACCCTGCTGGGCGCAGCGGTGTTTCCCATCGGCCTGATCCTGGTGATCCTGGCCGGGGGCGAACTGCTTACCGGCAACATGATGAGCCTGCCCCTGGCGATGTTCGCCGGGCGTATCCGCCTGTGGGCGGTGGCGCGCAACTGGGCCCTGGTGACCCTGGCCAACCTGCTGGGCGCGCTGTTCGTCGCCTACTGCTTCGGCCATCTGCTCGGACTGACCGAGGGGCCGTACCTGGGCAAGACCCTGGCGGGCGCCACCAGCAAGGTCAGCGCCGATTTCCTGCATGCCTTCGTCTCCGGCATCGGCTGCAACTGGCTGGTGTGCCTGGCGGTGTGGCTGTCGTACGCCAGCCGTGAGATGAGCGGCAAGATCCTCGGCATCTGGTTCCCGATCATGGCCTTCGTCGCCATCGGCTTCCAGCACGTGGTGGCCAACATGTTCCTGATCCCGGCGGCGATCTTTGCCGGCTACCTGAGCTGGTGGCAGTTGCTGGAAAACCTGGCGGCGGTGTTCCTGGGCAATGCCGTGGGCGGGGCGATCTTCGTCGGCCTGGCCTACTACGTCTCGTTCGGCGCACCGGCTCAGGAACAGGGCGCGCTGCAGTAGCAGGCTTCAGTCAGCCACCGCCTTCGCGGCCTGGGCCAGACGCTGCACGGCCTGGCGGATCTCGTCCGGATCCAGCGAGGCGAACCCCAGGCGCAGGGCATTCTCGGGTTGGCCGGCGGGTGAAAACTGCCGGCCGGCACGCACCACCAGGTCCAGTCGCAGCGCCTCGACCACCAGCCGATCCACATTGATCGACGGGGCAAACCTCACCCACAGCGCCAACCCGCCCTCCGGCACCTGCACCGCAATGCGCTCGCCAAAGGCTTCGCGCAGACAGCCCAGCAGCATATCCCGGCGGCGCCGGTATTCCCTGGACACTCGCCGCAGGTGTTTCCTCAGCTCACCAGCCTCGATCAGGTCGGCGAGCATCCGCTGCATCACCGCATCACCCTGCCCCAGGCTCAGCGCCGCAGTGCGGCTCAGCGTCTCGGTCACCGCCGGCGGTGCGACGATGAAGCTGCAACGGAAGGTGCTGCCCAGCGACTTGGACAACGAGCCGACATAGATCACATGGCGCTGCAGGGGATCACTGGCCAGCGGCAGGTAGGGCCGCCCGGCAAAGTGGTACTCGTGGTCGTAGTCCTCCTCGATCACGCAGAAGTCATGGCGCCGCGCCAGTTCCAGCAACTGCCGCCGGCGACCGGCGCGCAAACTGACGGTGGTGGGAAACTGGTGGTGGGGCGTGACATACAGAAAGCGCACCGGATGCAGCCGGCACAGCGCCTCGATCTGCTCGACGCGACAACCCTCCTCGTCCAGGTCCACGGTCTCCAGCCGGGCACCCAGCTGGCGGAAGATCTCCCAGGCCGGCGGATAGCTCAGCCGCTCCACCAGCACCACGTCACCGGGCCTGAGCAACACGCTGGCGGCCAGGTACAGCGACATCTGCGTGCCCTGGGTGAGGCAGATGTGCTCGGCCCCCACGTTCAGCCCGCGCTCCTGGCGCAGCATGTCCGCCAGCACCCGGCGCAGGTGATGGCCGCTGCCGTCGCTGCCATGGCGCACGGTATTGGTGGCGAAGCTGTGACGCAGGGCCTTGCGGTAGTAACGGTGCAGGACCGCCTGGGGCAACAGGCGATGGTCACAGGCGCCATTGTCGAAGAACAGCGCCCCGGGGCGCTGGTGCCACGCCGTTGCCTGCTCGCTCGCCGCGAAATACTCAGTGGCAGGCGCATCGCGCAATTTCGGAGCGAATGGCTGCGCCACCTGGCGCGCCGGCGTCGCCTGCGCGGCGAGCTGCTGGCTGACGAAGGTTCCCCGGCGCGGCACGCTGTACAGCCAGCCCTTGGTCGCCGCTTCCTCGTAGGCAAGGATCACCGTCTTGCGATTGACGTCGAGCAGTTGCGCCATGTCCCGGGTACCCGGCAAGGGGGTTCCGGGAAGCAGGCGGCCATCGCTGATCGCGCTGACCAGTCCTTCGACGATCTTTCGATAGGAGGCCTGCGGCTCGCCCCCGTCCAGGTTGAGCAACGGCCGCCATTTGCGTAACTGGACCATGTGAATTATCCAAAACTGGAGGTTTTCCTGGTCCAAGTCTACCGCAACAATCACCGCTCCCACTGCCGCGAGATCGCCATGCCCAACCACCATGTCATTGAATTGTCGCCCTCGGGCAGAACCTTCGAGGCCGGCGACGAGCTGCTGCTCGACGCCATGCTCGCCAGTGGCCTTGCCGTGCCCTTCTCGTGCCGTCGCGGCGCCTGCGGCTCGTGCAAGGTCAAGGTGGTCGCCGGCCAGTATCGCGACAGGCTGCGCGACGCGGATACGCCCGCGCCCTCCTATCCCCTGGCCGCCGACGAACTGCTGCTGTGCCAGAGCCACGCTTGCGGCGACATGCGCCTGGCGATTCCCGGCTGGTCACTGGACACGCCGACGCTGGCCTTCAGCGCGCGGGTACTGGACAAGCGCTCCCTGAGCGTCGATATCACCGAGCTGGTGCTGCAACCCGAACAGCCCGTCGAGGTACGTGCCGGCCAGTACCTCAGGTTCCGCCTCGACAACGGTGACAGCCGCTGTTTCTCCATCGCCAACCTGCCGGCGCAGGACCAGGGACGGATGCTGTTTCATATCCGCAAGGTCGCTGGCGGCCTGTTTTCCGAGCACCTGCTGCCATCACTCGGCATAGGCGACGTGCTGAACCTCGAAGGCCCGGTGGGGGCCTGCACCTGGCAACATGAAGATGAACGCCCCGTTGTACTGTTCGCCACCGGAACCGGCTATGCCGGCATCAAGCCTCTGCTGCTGACGGCCCTGGCACGCGATGCCGATGTCACGCTGTACTGGGGCGGTGCCTCGCCGGCCGATTTCTACGACCGTGCGTTCCTCGACCAGTGCAGCCAGGCGCACCCTCGGTTTCGCTGGCATCCGGTCCTGGCCACCCAGGCCCGCGTGCAGCAGGTGGCGCTGGCCCAGGCGCATCGCTGGGCCTATACCCAGGTCTACGCCTGTGGCAACGGCACGATGATCCAGCAGGTCCGCGAGCAATGCCTTGGCGCAGGCGTGCAGGCCCATCGCTTCATCGCCGAGGCCTTCGTGCCCAGCGGCGCAGCGCTGCCGTCGACGGCACTGGACCCGCAACTGGAGAAAGTCGGCCCGCGCTACTCGCTGGACGGCATGCTCGCCGCCCGCGAACAGACGGTACGGGCCCTGGCCGCCATCGCCAGCCAGCTGGAAGTCGGCATGACCACCGCCCAGGCCTTGGCCATGGCCGAGCGCACCTTGCGGGCCATGGGCGCCTCGCACACCTGGCACCCGACCTACATCCGCTTCGGCGACGACACCGTGCGCACGCCACGCCAGGGCATCGACCCGCAGCGCAGGCTGCGCGCCAGCGATATCGCCGTGGTCGATCTCGGCCCGGTATGGGACGGCTACGAGGGCGATTATGGGGATACCTTCGTGTTCGGCGACCGCCCCCTGCACCACGCCTGCGTCGAAGCGCTGCATGCCGTGTTCGACGAGACGCGCCTGGCCTGGCGCCGCGGACTGACCGGGCGCGAGCTGTACAACGTCGCCGAGCGCAGTGCCCAGGCCAAGGGCTGGTGTCTGGAGCGCAACCTGGCCGGGCATCGCATCGCCGACTTCCCCCATGTCCTGTACGGGCAGGAGAAGCTGGCCGACCTGCAGATCGTGCCGGGGGAGATGGTCTGGGTGCTGGAAATCCAGCTGTGCCATCCCAGCGAACCGGTCGGGGCGTTCTTCGAGGATATCCTCATCGCCAGTTGACCCTGCCCGGCTGATCGTCAGCTGCGCCGCTGGATGTTAATGATTTGCATTGAGGTTTTACCGTACTGGGTCGGAAAGCCTAGTGAATGCCTTCACTCACTTGCGAATCGAAAGGAATCCAGCATGTCGCAACAGCGTGTCAGCCCGGCGCAGCAGCCGGCTGTGCCCCACTTCGACCTCAATCGCACCTTCGCCGCCGTGCACATGGCCTTGTTGCTCGGCCTGGGCGGTGCCTCCATGAGCGTGACCGCGGCGCAGACCGTGGAACGGGCCGAGGAAGTGGAAAAATCCCGCCAAGACCAGGCCAGCGGCAGCCTCGAGCTGACCGAGACCCGGGTCGAAGGCGACCTCGACGCCCCGAGCGCACTGCCTCCCGCCTACGCCGGCGGCCAGGTGGCCTCGGGTGGCCGGGTCGGCCTGCTGGGCAACAAGGATTTCATGGAGACGCCGTTCAGCACCATCAGCTACACCGACCAGTACATCCAGGACACCCAGGCCCAGACCGTCACCGACGTGATCGCCGCGACCGACCCCGCAGTCTTCAGCAACGGCCTGAAGGGCACCTACAGCGAGAACTACTCGATCCGCGGATTCAACTCCAACATCAACGATGTGAGCATCGGCGGCCTGTACGGCATGGCGCCCTACTACCGGATCTCGCCGGAGATGTACGAGCGCATCGAGGTGCTCAAAGGCCCGTCCGCCCTGCTCAACGGCATGCCGCCGGGCGGCTCGGTGGCCGGCAGCATCAACCTGGTGCCCAAGCGCGCCGGCGCCGAACCGCTGACCCGGATCACCACCACCTACATGTCCGACGCGCAGTTCGGCGGGCACCTCGACGTCGGCCGCCGCTTCGGCGAGCAGCAGCAGTTCGGCGTGCGCTTCAACAGTGTCTATCGCGACGGCGACACCGCGACCGACCATCAGCGCATGAAGGCCGAGCTCAACGCCCTGGGCCTCGACTGGCGCGGCGAGCGGGCGCGCCTGTCCGCCGACCTGTACGAAAGCGAGGACCGGGTCAGGGGCCAGAACCGCGGCATCGGCCTGGCCGCAGGCGTGCCAGTGCCCCGGCCGCCGAAGTCCGAGACCTTGCTCAACCCGGACTGGGGCTTCGTCCAGACCCGCGACAAGGGCGTGATCGTGCGCGGCGAGTACGACCTCAACGACAACCTCATGGCCTATGCCGCGGCCGGTACCAGCAAGACCGACTATGCCTACAGTGGCACCATGCTCGCCGAGGTGTTCAACACCGCTGGAGACATGGAGACGAACATGGGCCAGTTGAAGATCGACCTCAAGAAGACCTCGGGCGAGGCCGGCCTGCGCGGCCATTTCGACACGTTCGGTGTCGGTCACCAATGGTCGCTCAACGCCACGCACTACTCGGACAAGCAGCACGATTATGGCCGACGCAACGTCCCGGGGGCCGAGTGGATCAACAACATCTACCACCCTGTCTGGGGACCGGAGGCCGCCAGGAGCTACCCGCCGATCTCCCATACCGAGTCGCGCCTGAGCAGCTACGGCCTGGCCGACACCCTGTCGTTCCTCGACGAGCGTCTTCAACTCACCTTGGGCGTGCGTCGCCAGCAGGTGCTGACCGACAGTTTCGACGTCAGCAACGGCGCGCATACCACGCGCTACAACGAGAGCGCCACGACCCCGGCGGCGGCAGTGCTGGTCAAGGTCACCGACAAGGTGTCGCTGTACGCCAACTACATCGAGGGCCTGAGCAAGGGCGCCATCGCGCCGTTCAACACGGCCAATCGCGGCGAAGTCTTCGCCCCCTACAAGTCCAAGCAGAAAGAAGTCGGCGTCAAGCTCGACCTTGGCGACTTCGCCCACACCCTGAGCCTGTACCAGATCGAACGCCCCAGCAGCTTCACCGACCCGGTAACCAGAGTGTTCTCCTTCGGCGGCGAACAGCGCAACCGCGGGCTCGAGTGGAGCTTCTTCGGCACACCGCTGACCGACGTGCGCCTGATGGGCGGCGTGGCTCGCCTGGACCCCAAGGTGACCAAGGCCGCCAGCGGCTCGGATGAAGGCAAGACCGCCACCGGCCAGCCGAAACTGCAGGGCAAGCTGGGCGTGGAATGGGATACCCCGCTGCTCGATGGCCTGACCCTGACCGCCAACGCCAACGCCGTGTCGAAGCAGTACATCAGCAGCGACAACAGCCAGTCGATTCCCGGCTACACCATCTACGATGTCGGCGCCCGCTACCGGCTGCAGGTGGCCGACCACCCGGTGACCTTGCGCGGCACGGTGGAGAACGTGACCAACAAGGCCTACTGGGGCATGCCGCTGCTTACCAGCCTGGGGCTGGGTGCGCCGCGTACCGTGCAGGTGTCCGCCAGTATCGACTTCTGACGTCAGTCCGCCTTGCCTACCGGCATCGGTTGCCCCGCCAGGACACTGGCGGGCGTGACCACCTGCCCCAGGTCGATATGGCGGAAGTCCGGCTTGGCCCCCAGCCGCGCATTGAAGCGCACGTTGAAGGTGAATGGGTCGTCGGTCGGCATGTCCAGCGAACGGCCATAGAGCGCGCTCACGGCCGTGCCGTCATAGCCCATCAGCTTAAGCAGCGTAGGGAACAGGTTGTAGTGGCTGGAGGCGTTGCGGTTGGCCTGCAGATGGGCCTGCCAGTCCAGCGTGCGCAGGCCCTCGCCCTGGATCACCACCAATGGCACCAGGCCCTCTTCCGGCACAGGATCGCTGTCGCAATGGGTGTTCAGGCCAGGATTGCCGCGCTCATGCAGGTCCTGGCCATGGTCGGAGGTATAGAGCACCACGGCCTGGCTGAGATCACCCTCGGCGAACAGCCGGCGAAAGAATTCGCCGACATTCCACAGCACGGTGTTCTGGTAGGCGTTGCGATACAACACCCAGTCCTGCGGACGGCCATCGAATCCATCGCGGGTGCCGGTGTCGGCGATATCGACGTAACGCCCCCGAGGCAAGGCGGGCTGGTACTTGAGGAAGTCATCCGGATACTTGTCATGCACCGGGAAGTGGGCGCCGACCTTGTTCACCACGATCAGCTGCGGCCTGCCATCCTTGAGCAGCGCCACCAGGCGCTCCAGCGCCGCCATGTCGCGCTGCACCACGGGGGTGTCGTCGAACTGGATGAACTGGTCGATATCACGCTTTTCGGTCTCGGTCATCAGGTTCTGCAGGTTGCCGCCGGTGCGCTGGCCATCGATATACACCGTTCCCAGGCCCGCGCGTTTGGCGTACTGCCAGATCGACGGCTGGGTCGAGTTGATGCGCAGGTAATCGGTGCGGGTTCCGCCATAGCGCAGGGTGACGTTGGTGTCGGCACTGCAGTTGGCGATGGACGCGGCATAGCCGAAGTTGACGATGGACACGCCAGGCTGGGCCTGGCCCAGGTGGCTGGTGACCCCGGCCGGGGTGTTCAGGTCCAGGTAGTTGCCCGAGATGCTCTCGTCGATCAGCAGCACGATATCCCGCGCCATCGCCGGCCCCGCCTGGGCCAGGGTCACTGGCTGGCGCGGCCCGACATGATCGTGCAGGGTCTCGTAGCCGAACAGGCTGAGGTAGGCCAGCGGCGTGTACATCACCGGCAGCCCGCGGGCGCCCTCGCCGGCGCGCACGAACAGGATGGCGATCAGCGCCAGCAGACCCAGCACCGGCGCCACGGGTGGCAACAGCCACGGTAGCCGAGGGGTCGGCCCCGGGCGCAAGCCAAGACCAAACAGCAGCAACAGCGCCCGTGCCGCGGCCAGGGTAATAGCGTAGTGATATTGCTGCAGGGCCTCCTGGACGAAACCGCCGGCATAGACCATGGACACGAATGCGCTATAGGTCAGGTAGGAGTCGGTGATGCGGTTATAAGCGTCGAGGAAGATCGCGCTGACCGTGAACGCCAGCGCCAGCGACCAGCGCAGCCAGCCGGGGCGGCTGAACGCGGCCAGCAGCAGGGCCAGAGCCAATACAGCGAACATCCCCAGGTACAGCACCAGTGGCAGGCCAATACCCAGTGCTTCTATGCGCTCGCGGTAATAGGCATGAAAGCTGGCCAGATAGACGAGCAACAGCAAAAGCTTGATCCATCCGCGCATGTTTCGGCCACTCCGGTCATGGGAATCTCTTCAAACCGTAGCAGCTGTGAAACAAACTACAACGCAAAAAAGTCAAAATTCCGACGACATACCGACACCAGAATCTGGCACCTGCCGCAAGTTGTTGTTGATTCTCCCTATCGTCTGCAACCCGCTTATTTCGGTGCGTCCAACCGTTCATCGGTTCGTCGAACGGCCAATTGCCACTAGCTATGCGCGCTAACACACGGATTGGAAACGGGTTGGTGGCAGAACGCCCGTTTCGTCAGGGTCTGTAAATTCGACGAAACATGCCATTGCTTTGACGCAAATCCACCGGGCTGAGCTATACCCAATTCACACCACTGTTTCATCTCCCTTACTCATCCATACGAGGCACCGCGCATGGACGTGAGCGTTTTTGGCACCGGTTATGTCGGACTGGTACAGGCAGCAGCCCTGGCGGACGTCGGTCACAGGGTCCTGTGCGTGGATGTCGATACCCACAAGATCAACCAGTTGCGCCAGGGTGTGCCGCCGATCAGCGAGCCGGGCCTGTCGGACCTGCTCGAGGACAACATCAAGGAAGGCCGCCTGCTGTTCAGCACCCAGGCCAGCGATGCGGTCAGCCACGCAGAGCTGATCTTCATCGCTGTCGGCACGCCGCCCGACGAAGACGGCTCCGCGGACCTGACCCATGTGCTCAACGTCACCCGGCAGATCGCCGCGCTGATGGAGACCGACCATACCCTGATCATCAAGTCCACCGTGCCGGTGGGCACTGCCGACCAGGTCATGGCCCTGGCCCGCGACGAACTGCAGCGCCTGGGCAAGGGCCAGTTGCAGGTGCGCGTGGTGTCCAACCCCGAATTTCTCAAGGAAGGCAGCGCCCTGGCCGACTGCATGCGCCCGGACCGGATCATCGTCGGCACCCTCGACGAAGTCGCCCATGACCAGCTGGCAGAACTGTACGCGCCGTTCTGCCGCAACCACGAAAAGCTGATGTTCATGGACAACCGCAGCGCCGAGCTGACCAAGTACGCCGCCAACGCCATGCTCGCCACCCGCATCAGCTTCATGAACGAGCTGGCCAACCTCAGCGAGCACCTGGGCGCCGATATCGAGGCAGTGCGCCGCGGCATCGGCTCCGACCCGCGCATCGGCTACCACTTCATCTATCCAGGCTGCGGTTTCGGCGGTTCGTGCTTCCCCAAGGACATCAAGGCCCTGCTGCACACCGCCGCCCACAGCGGCATGCCGCTGCGCCTGCTGCAGAGTGTCAACGAGGTCAACGATCAGCAGCGGCGCATCCTCTTCGCCAAGCTCAAGCAGCGCCTGGCGGGCCTGGCCGGCAAGTCCATCGCCCTGTGGGGCCTGGCCTTCAAGCCCAATACCGACGACATGCGCGAGGCCCCCAGCCGCTACCTGATGGAGGCCCTGTGGGCTGAAGGCGCCACCGTGCGCGCCTACGATCCTGAAGCCATGGACGAGTGCCGGCGCCTGTACGGCTACCGTGACGACCTGCACCTGTGCGCCACCCGCGACGACACCCTGCAGGACGCCGATGCCCTGGTGATCTGCACCGAGTGGAAGAACTTTCGCGTGGTCGACTTCTCGATGCTGGCCAGCAAGCTGCGCGAGCGGGTGATCGTCGACGGGCGCAACCTGTACAACCCCGAGCAGGTTGCCGCCCATGGCCTGCACTACAGCGGCATCGGCCTGCGCCAGGTCGCCCCACAGGTGGATGCGCCATGAAGGTGCTGGTCACCGGCGCGGCCGGTTTCATCGGCGCCCACACCTGCCGCCAGCTGTTGCTCGAGGGGCACCAGGTGGTGGGGCTGGACAACTTCAACGACTACTACGAACCGGCGCTCAAGCATGCCCGTGTGCACTGGGTACGGCAGACAGTCGGTGACTTCCCGCTGCACTGCCTGGACCTGGGCGATCGCGACGGCATGGCCCGGCTGTTCGCCAGCGAGCGTCCGGAGGTGGTGGTGCACCTGGCGGCCCAGGCCGGCGTGCGCTACTCGCTGCAAAACCCGCAGGCCTACCTGGACAGCAACCTGGCCGGTTTTCTCAACATTCTCGAAGGTTGCCGCCGCCATCCGGTCAAGCACCTGCTGTACGCCTCGTCCAGCTCGGTGTATGGCGCCAATCAGCAGACGCCCTATCGGGTGCAGGATCCGGTGGACCACCCGCTGTCGCTGTATGCCGCCACCAAGAAGGCCAACGAGGCCATGGCCCACAGCTACAGCCACCTTTATGGCATCCCCTGCAGCGGCCTGCGTTTCTTTACCGTGTACGGCCCCTGGGGCCGCCCGGACATGTCGCCGATGCAGTTCGCCAAGGCGATCAGCGAAGGCCGGCCGATCCAGTTGTTCAACCATGGCCGTCACCAGCGCGACTTCACCTACATCGACGACATCGTCGAAAGCCTGGTGCGGCTGATCCCCCTGCCCCCGGTCGCCGACCCGCAGTGGAACGCGCTCAACCCGGACCCGGCGAGTAGCCACGCGCCCTGGCGCCTGTACAACATCGGTGGGCAGCGCCCGGTGGAGCTGCTCGACTACCTGGCCCTGCTGGAAAAACACCTGCAGCGCAACGCGGTGATCGAACTGCTGCCGCTGCAACCGGGCGATGTGCTGGCCACCTGCGCCGACGCCAGCGCCCTGGCCAGGGTCACCGGTTTCACCCCACAGATAGGCCTTGATGAAGGGCTCGGGCGCTTCGTCGCCTGGTTCAAGAGCTACCACTCGCCCGCCGCCAGCGAAGCGGCGTCCACGGGCGAGCAGCCAGATCAGCGGAGGGCGGTATGACAGGACAACCCAAGAGCGCGCAACTGCAGGCGCTGTACCAGGACAAACGCATGGACCCGGCGCACCGGCAGCGCATCGATGCCGCCATCCACATGCAGGGCCGCGGTTGGATGACCGGCCGTGCCGGGGGCCGCCCGTGGACGCTGTCGCGGACCAACCGCGTGCTGTCGTGCCTGGCCGCGCTGACCCTGCTGCTGCTGCTGTCGCCGGTGTTCCTGGTGCTGGCGCTGCTGATCAAGCTGTCGAGCAAGGGCCCGGTGTTCTTCGTGCAGAAGCGCACCGGCTACCGGGGCCGCGCCTTCGGCATGTACAAGTTCCGCACCATGGTGGCCAACGCCGAGGCGCTCAAGGACTCGCTGCGCCACCTGAACAAGCACGGCGCCGAATCCATCGACTTCAAGATCGACAAGGACCCGCGCATCACCTCGATAGGCGGCTGGCTGCGCCGCAGCAGCCTGGACGAGCTGCCCAACCTGATCAACGTGGTTACCGGCGACATGCGCCTGGTCGGCCCGCGCCCCACCTCGTTCAACGCCTACCGCTACCACGACAACCACCTGGCGCGGCTGTCGATCTACCCGGGCATGACCGGCCTGTGGCAGATCTCCGGGCGCAGCAATATCGACTTCGACCAACGCGTAGAGCTGGACCTGAGCTACATCAACGAACAGAGCCTGATGCTGGACCTGAAGATCCTGCTCAAGACCCCGTTCAAAGTGTTCACTGGCCACGGAGCAAGCTGAGATGGACGGTTCATCCTCAAGAAGTCTGACCATCGCTACCCCAAGCGAGACCAACCTGACCTCCACCGTGCTCGACCTCGACCAGCGCACCCTGCTGCTGACCGCGGCCAACACCGGCAGCGGCACCAGTACCAGCGCCCTGGCCTTTGCCAGCCAGCTGGCATTGATGAGCGCGGGCAACGTGCTGCTGATCGACGCCAGCCTCAGCCCCGGCGGCCTCAGCCAGCAACTGGGCCTGGGCAAGCTGCGCGGCTACAGCGACCTGCTGTTCAACCAGGACACCCCGCCGCTGGCCCAGGACTGCATCGTGCGCCTGTCCGACCAGCCGTTCGACGTGCTGCCGGTGGGCACCTGGAAACGCGGCCGCGACCGCCTCGACCACGAGCAGTTGCGCGTGCTGCTGCACCAGCTGAGTAACCAGTACCGCTTCGTGGTGATCGATGGCGAAGCCATCTACGCCAGCGCCGACAGCCTGGTGATCGGCACCCTGGTCGACGGCGTGATCCTGGTGGTGTGCGCCGAGGAGACCCGTTGGGAAGTCGCCCAGGCCGCCAGTCAACGCCTGACCCAGGCCGGCGCGCGACTGATCGGCAGCGTGTTCAACAAGCGCAAGTACTACATGCCCAAGTGGCTGTACGAAAATCTCTGAGAGGCCGCACAGGATGAACGCCATGAGATACCCATCGATTGCCCTGTGCGTGCTGGCCCTGGCCGGCTGCGCCAGCCAGGAAGACCGCCAGATGCCGGTGCAGATCCTTACCGCGCCACCGGCCGAGAGCCAGGCCACCGAAGTCGCCCGCCGCGAGCAGGTGCTGCGCCCGCAGGACGTGCTGGAGGTGATCTTCCACGTCAGCAACCGTTCGGCCGGGGTCTACCGCATCCAGTCCGGCGACACCCTGGACCTGAACTTCATGGCCGCCAGCGGCCTGAACGGCAACCAGCTGGTGCAGCCCGACGGCAGCATCACCCTGCCCAGCACCAACGCCGCGGTGCGCGTCGAGGGCATGACCCCCGGCGAGGCCGAGAGCGCCATCCGCCAGGCCTACCAGGACAAGCGGGTGTTCAAGCCCAACCGTGACCAGGTCACCGTGCGGGTGATCAGCCCAATGACCGACGAGGTCAACCTGAAGAACGCCCTCAACCACCCCGGCACCGGCATGAGCCGCGACATCACCGTGGGCAACGACGGCCGCGCCACCTTCCCGGAAATCGGTTCGGTGCCGCTGCAGGGCATGACCGTCAACCAGCTGCGCGACTACCTCAACGAGCGCTACGCCACCCTGCCCGGACGCATGAGCGTGGACGTGCTGCTCAAGTCCACCGCCGCCAACGAGATCTATGTGCTCGGCGAAGTCGGCCAGCCCGGCGCCTTCCAGATCCGCCGCCCAATATCGGTGCTCGAAGCGCTGACCCTGGCCCGCGGCCCGACCCTCAAGGCCAAGCTCGGCTCGGTGGTGATCATGCGCCGTGAAGGCAACACCGTGCACGCGGTCAACTACGACGTCGACCAGGCGCTGTCCGGTGGTACCCAGAAGCTCGCCTACCTGCAGCCCGAAGACATGCTCTACGTGCCCAAGACCAAGCTGGCCAGCGCCGCCGAGCTGTCCCGGCAACTGGCCGACGTGGTGCTGTTCCAGGGCTTCGGCTTCAGCTTCAGCTACCGCGTCGACAACAAAGAAAGCGACGACTGACCGGGGGACGAACCATGACCACGCAACCCAAAGAAAACTACGTACATGAGTTCTTCCGCATCTTCTTCGCCAACCGCCAGCTGGTGAAACGGGTGTTCCTGGTGTTCGCGGTGATCGCGGTGATTTTACCGCTGGTGCTCAAGCAGAGCTTCGACATCACCGCCGAAGTCATCGTGCAGTCCAAGAAGCTCTCGCAGAGCGACACCACCTCGGCGCTCAGCCAGCAGGCCGACCAGTTCATCCCGCCGTCGCTGGCCGACATGGAGACCGAGAGCAACATCCTTCGCTCGCCGACCCTGATCCGTCAGACCATCGGCGAGCTGCGCAAGGAAGGCCACTATCCGGACGAGCCCGGCCTGCTGCGCCGTACCGTGCTCGACCCGGTGCGCCACGCGGTATTCGACCCGCTGCACCGGCTGTTCGGCAACAGCGTGGCCGATGACCGCGACACCCAGCTCGACACCCTTACCGACCAGGCGGTCAAGGACCTCAAGGTCGAGACCCTGCCCGGCTCCAACGTGATCTCCATCACCTACAGCGCCGACGATCCGAAGCTGGGCACGCTGTTCGTCAGTCGCCTGCTGGAGAACTTCCTGGCCAACCGCCAGGACCTGCAGTCCAACGAGCTGCCCGAAGCGTTCTACGAGCAGAAGAAGCTGCACTACCAGGCCCGCCTGGGCGACCTGGAAAGCCAGCGCCTGGGCCTGCTGACCGCCATCGGCTCGTCGGACCCCAAGGAAGAGATCACCTTCCGGCTGAACGCCATCAACACCGAGGAGCAGGCGCTCAACCTGCAACGTGACCGCCAGTTGCAGAACCAGAAGTGGCTCGACTACCTGCAGAGCAGCCTGGCCGCGGCCAGCAAGGCGAGGATGGCCGACTACGCGTTCCCCTACACCTTCACCACCACGGTCGACAACGTCGCCTTCGAGGACCGCGAGATCAAGCAGCTCGGCGAACAGCTGACCACCCAGCTGGCCCGCTACAACGGCGACGCCACGGTGTTCCAGCCAGGCTCCGACCAGATGGTCATGGCCCGCCAGCAAATCGCCCAGTTGCGCGCGCAGTTCCTCAAGATCGTCGAGAACCGCATCCGCGAGCGCCAGCAGGACCTGGCCGTGACCCAGCAGGTGATCGAGCAGAAGACCCAGCGCATCGCCGACTACAGCAAGCGCATCCTCCAGCTGCGCGAGACCCAGAGCAAGACCCGCCAGCTGGACACCGAGATTGATGCCCTGCACAAGGCCTTCTCCACCTACGCCCAGCGTTACGAGGAAAGCCGCGGCCAGGGCCTGCTCGACGGCAGCCAGTCCAACGCGCGGATCCTCAGCGCCCCCTACGAGCCCACTGCGGCGAGCTTCCCGAAACCTGGCCTGATCATTCCGTTCGGCCTGGTCACCGGCCTGCTGCTGGCGATCGCCGTGGTCTACGTCAGGGAGTTCTTCGACCATCGCTTCAAGCATCCGGCGCAGATCAGCCACGAGCTGGGCCTGCCGGTGCTGCTGGTGATCAACGATCAGGCCCCGGCGCTGCCCAACCCGCACAAGAGCTGGTCGCTGCCACGCCTGTGGCACTGGGTGCGCAATTGAACGCCGCGCTGCACGCCGGCCGGCCGATCCTGCACCTGCTCGGCAGTGGCGGATTCTACGGCGCCGAGCGCATGCTCCTGGACCACTGCCAGGCGACCCCCGGCCAGCATCGGGTGCTGTTTCTCGATGCCCCGGCGGAGCTGGTGGCGCGCTTTCGCGAGGCCGGGGTCGAATGCGACACCTGCCGGGGGCTGGGGGCGGTGCTCAAGGTACTCGGTGCGCAGCGCGGCCAACGTCCGCTGGTCAATAGCCACAACTTCAAGGGCCAGCTGTTCGGCTGGATCGGCGCCACCCTGTGGCGCCTGCCGATGGTCAGCACCCAGCATGGTTTCACCCCGCGCAGCCGCAAGCAGCGCTTCTACACCTGGCTGAGCCTGCAACTGTGCCGCACGCCGACGGTGGACACGGTGGTGTGCGTGGCCGAGAGCATCGCCCGCATCCACCGCGATGCCGGCGTGCCCGAGGCCAAGTTGCGGGTGATTCCCAACGGGTTGCCCGAGCACACCAAGGATGACCTGCCAGGTGGCGTAGGAGCGGGTTTCGTGGGAGCGGGCTTGCCCCGCGATACGCTGTCAGATTTGACATCGCCATCGCGGGGCAAGCCCGCTCCCACGCCAGGACCTCACCACTGCGATAAAAACCCCTGGCTCGCCGCCTACGTCGGCCGCCTGTCCAGCGAAAAAGGCCCCGACCTGTTCCTCGACACCCTGATCCCGGTGTGCCAGCGCCACCCACAGGTCCACGCCGTGATGCTCGGCGAAGGCCCCGAGCGCGACACCCTGCAGGCCCGCATCGACGCCGCCGGTCTCACCGCGCGCATCACCCTGCCGGGCTTCCAGCGCGACATGCGCGCCTGGATGAAACGCCTGGACGCTCTGGTCATCAGCTCGCGCACCGAAGGCACGCCGATGATCCTGCTCGAGGCCATGCAGGACGGCGTGCCAGTGGTGGCCTTCGGCGTCGGCGGCATTCCCGACGTCATCGAGCACGGGCGCAACGGTCTGTTGGCCGCGCCCCTGGCCAGCGCCGAGCTGGGCGCGCACCTCGAGGCCCTGCTTCTGGATCCCGCGCAGGCCGCCGAGCTGGTCGCCGGCGCCCGCCGCACGCAACGCGAACGCTACCACCTGCCGACCCTGGCACAACGTTGGGCCCTGGTGTACCGGGGCACGGCCGAGGAGGTTGTCGCATGATCATTCCCCTGTCGCTGGTGGCCCTGGTGGCCCTGCTGAGCCTGGGGCTGCTGGCCAGCCCCTACCCATTCCTGGCCCCCGGCGGCGTGATCGGCCTGGCCGGCGTACTAGTGCTGTACCGCAAGCCAGCCTGGGGCCTGCTGGCGATCGCCACCCTGGTGCCGTTGGAGGGATTGCTCAAGGACGGCCTGGTGTCCGGCGCCAAGCTAGTGGGCATCGGCCTGGTGCTGATCCTCAGCCTGCAGCTGGCAGTGCGCCAGTTGCCCGGCGAGCGCCTGCGCAGCAACCAATGGCGCCTGCTGCTGCCGTTCATGGCCCTGTACCTGCTGAGCCTGTGGGCCAGCGACGACCTGGCGCTGTCGGGCGGTCACCTGCGCGAGTTGCTGGTGGGCCTGGTGGTGTTCGTCATCACCCTGCTGGTCGGCCGCGACCTCAACCTGCCGATGCTGGCCCGACTGATCACCGTCAGCGTGTGTGTCACCTGCCTGTTCGCGATCTTCTCCACCAAGTACCAGGAACAGGGCCGCGCCTCGGCCATGCTCGACCCCAACGCCTTCGCCCTGCTGATCACCATCGCCATGCCGCTGGGGCTGTGGCTGGCGATCAAGGCCCGGCAGATCCCGGTCAAGCTGTTCTGGGCCGGCAGCTGCCTGTTGCTGCTGGTCGGCATGACCAAGACCGAATCGCGCTCGGGGCTGGTGGTGCTGCTGATCAGCCTGGGCATCGTGCTGTACAACTACCGCGAACAACTGACCCGTATCCGCCCGCGCCACCTGGGCTTCGCCATGCTCGGCCTGGCCATTGTCCTGCCCCTGGGCGTGGCCCTGATGCCGGCGGGCTACGCCGAGCGCATCCAGTCGCTGATGCTGCTCAAGTCCGGGGTCAACGCGCACCAGGACGAATCGCTGGGCCGCCGCGCCTCCTACCTGGTGGTGGGCAAGGAAATGATCAGCCACAGCCCGCTGCTCGGCACCGGGCCCGGCACCTTCCCGCTGCACTATGCCGACACCGGCTTCTCCAAGGCCTTCGCCCCGGTCAACAGCAAGACCACCGACCTCTACCGCCGCGCCCACAACACCTACCTGGAGCTGTTCAGTGAGGTCGGCCTGCCGGCGGGCCTGCTGTTCGTCGGCATGATCTTTCTCGCCCTGCGCAACTTCTGGCAGGCCCGCGCCGCCTACCGCGCGGCCGGCGATGCGGACCGCGCCGACCTGATGACCCACCTGACCATGAGCATGCTGGCCATCGGCCTGTTCCTGATGTTCCTCAGCGCCCCCAGCCACAAGTACCTGTGGCTGATGCTGGCGCTGTCCAGCGTGCTGCTGGGCCAGGCCCGTGAACAACAAACCGTGGAGGTGGCCCGATGAGCCGGGTGAGCATCGTCATCCCGATGTTCAACGAGGCCCGCCATATCGGCCGCACCCTGGACGCCGCCCGGCGCTCGGCCAGCGCGGCGGGCCTGGCCTGCGAGCTGATCGTGGTCGACAACGGCTCCAGCGACGACGGCCCGCGGATCGCCCGCGAGCACGGCGCCCAGGTGCTGACCCTGCCCGGGGTGGCCATCGGCGCCCTGCGCAACGCCGGCGTGGCCGCCAGCCACGGCGAATGGCTGGCCTTCCTCGACGCCGACATCGAGGTGCCCGAGCACTGGCTGGACCTGCTGCTGGACCTGCAGCGCCGCGGCGAAGGCGATGTCTTCGCCCTCGACTGCGACACCCCGCGCCACGCCCCGTGGTTCGCCCAGGCCTGGCAACGGCGCACCTTGCGTACCGGGCAGACGGTGCAGGACTGCACCTGGCTGCCCACCCCCAACCTGCTGATGCGCCGCAGCTGGTTCGAGCAGGTCGGCGGTTTCGACGAGCGCCTGCGCACCGGCGAGGACAAGGACTTCACCTTGCGCCTGCATGAGTCCGGCGCCCGCCTGCGCGTGCTGCGTCAGCCCGCAGTCCTGCACTGGGGCTATGAGGCCAACTGGCGCGAATGGCTGGGCAAGGAGATGTGGCGCCAAGGCAGCCACCTGCAGCTGCTGCGCAGCCATGGCGTGAGCCTGCGCCTGCTGCGCTTCCCGCTACTATCAGTGGGGGCGTGGGTGCTGGACGCCATGGCCCTGTCGGCCCTGCTCGACGGTTTTCCCCATGTGGCGCTGTTCTTCCTGCTGGTCAGCGCCCTGCCCGCGCTGTTCCTGAGCCTGCGCCAGAGCCGCCGCCACCGAGACCCGCTGCTCACCCTGCAACTCTGGGGCCTGCACTGGCTGCGCCTGCACCTGGCCGGCGCGGCGTTCATCCTCAGCCTGTTTAACCGCACCGCAAGGAGGCCCGCCCGTGGCTGAGTTCATCTTCTGGCTATGCCTGTTGCTGCCGTTGTACGCCTGGGTCGGCTATCCCCTGCTGCTGACCCTGGCCGCGCCGTTCTTTGCCCGTCGCACGCATTCGCCGCTGCCGGCGCAGCGGGTGAGCGTGGTGATCGCCGCGCATAACGAAGAGCGACATATCGAAGCCAAGCTCGCCAGCGTGCTCGGCCAGAACTACCCCGCCGCCGAGCTGCAGGTGGTGGTGGCCAGCGACGGCTCCAGCGACCGCACCGTGGCGCTGGCCCGCGCCCTGGGTGACCCGCGGGTGCAGGTGCTCGACCTGCCGCGCCTGGGCAAGGCCGGGGCGCTGAACAGTGCCGTGCAGGTGTGCACGGGCGACCTGCTGGTGTTCACCGACGCCGACAACCAGTGGTCGGCCGACACCCTCGGGCTGCTGCTGGCCCCGTTCGCAGACGCGCAGGTTGGCGGCACCGCCGGGCACATGATCATCCCCGACCCGGGCAAGGGCCTGAGCATCGGCGACAGCCTGTACCGGCACTACGAAGCCTGGGTGCGCAAGGTGGAGAACCGCACTGGCTGCATGGTCTCGGCCGACGGTGCCCTGCTGGCCCTGCGCCGGGCGCTGTACCAACCGATTCCCAAGCAGGTCAACGACGACTTCTTCATCAGCACCTGCGCCCCGGCTGCAGGGCTGCGTATCGTCTACGTGCCCGAGGCGGTGGTGCTGGACCAGGGCGTGGACGAGGCCGACAAGCAGTTCCGCCGCCGCCAGCGGGTCACCGTCGGTGGCCTGCTGAGCCTGGCCGCCCGCCGCGAGCTGCTCAACCCGGCGCGTCACGGCCTGTACGCCATCGCCCTGATCAGCCACAAGCTGATCCGCCGCCTGGCCCCGGTGCTGCTGCTGCCGTTGCTGCTGGCCAACCTGTGGCTGGCCATCGAGCCCGGGTTCTACCGCCTGACCCTGGCCCTGCAGCTGCTCGGCTACGCCGCCGCCATCGCCGGCTTGCTCGACGCCCGCCGCCGCCTGCCGCGCCCGTTCCGCCTGGCCGCCTTCATGCTGGTCACCTTCGCCGGCATGAGCGTGGGCCTGTGGCAGTTCCTGCGCGGGCACAGCTACAGCCAATGGAACCCCGACCAGAATCGATGAGCGACGGACATGCCGATCAAGACCCACATCAAGCAGGCCAGTGGCTGGTTCTATTTCAAGTCGCCGCGTGGCCGCGCCGAACTGCGCGGCGCCGGGGTGATCCTCATGCTGCACCGGGTGCTGGCCGATGACGCCAGCGCCGCCCTGCCCCATCGCAACGAGCTGTGCGTCGGCCCCCGGGCCTTCGAAGGGCTGCTGCGCTGGCTGCCCCGGCATTTCGACTGCGTCAGCCTCATGGACCTGCTCAAGAGCCACGAGGAGCCCCGCGGCGATACCCGCCCCAAGGTGGCCCTGACCTTCGACGACGGCTGGCGCGACAATGCCGTCAACGCCTTCCCGCTGCTGCAACGCCACCAGGTGCCGGCGAGCATCTTCCTGTCCACCGACTACATCGGCAGCCGCCAGCGCTTCTGGTGGGAAAGCGTCGGCGAAACCCTGTGGGGCACCCATGGCGAGGAGGCCCGTCGGCAACTGATCGAGCGCCTGCGCAAGCTTGGCCGGCCACTGCCTGCGGCCTACTTCATGCACGACCACAGCAAGGCCCGCAGCCTGGTGCTGGCGCGCTACCTGCAGACCCTCAAGAGCCTCAGCCCCCAGGCCCTGCATGTGCTGACCGACGCCTGCCCGCCGGAGTCGCTGCCCCAGGCCATGGACTGGCAGCAGGTGCGCGCCCTGGAGGATTCCGGCCTGGTGCGCTTCGGCCCCCATGGCGCCAGCCATGCCCTGCTGCCGTACCTGGATGACCACCGCCTCAACGAAGAGCTGCAACGCAGCCACGCCGCGCTCAACGAAGGCTGCCGCGAACCGCTGCCGGTGTACTGCTACCCCAACGGCGATCACGACGAGCGCGTGCGCGCCCGTGTCGCCGCGCACCGCTACCCCTACGCCCTGAGCACCCGCCCGGGGATCTGCCAGGGCCACGACGACCCGCTGGCGCTGCCGCGCATCGGCGTCAGCCAGCGCAATGCCAGCCGGCCTTCGTTGCTGGCCTGGCGCATCAGCCGCGGAGAACGCTGATGAACCGCAACAGCTACCTGCGCCACCTGGCGCTGAGCATGGGCACCAAGCTTGCGATGATCGCCCTGCGCCTGCTGCGCAACGTACTGCTGGCGCGCATCCTCGGCCCCAGCGAGCGCGGCCTGTTCGCCCTGCTCAGCACCCTGCCCGACCTGCTCAGCGCCGCCACCAGCGGCGGCCTGAACAGCGCGGTCGGCTACCAGGCGGCCAAGCAGCGCGACATGGGCCTGCTGCTGACCCAGGTGCTGGTCTACGGCTGCCTGCTGGCCGGGCTGCTGACGCTGGTCTGCGTGTTGCTGGTGCGCGAGTTCGGCAGCGACCTGGAAATTACCGTGCAGCTGGGCCTGCTGGCCTGGCTGTTGTTGCTGGCGGTGCCGATGACCGTGCTCAAGAGCGGCCTGCTGACCCTGCACAATGCCAGCGGCGGCGTTGGCGCCTTCAACGCCCTGCGCCTGACCGAGTCGCTGGCGCCGCTGCTGCTGTTTCTCGGGCTGTTCTGGATGTGGCGCGACGAGGCCCTGGAGGCCGCGCTGATCAGCTGGCTGTGCGGCATCGCCCTGGTGCTGGTGCTGGGCCTGTGGTGGCTGCGCCGCCAGCACCCGCTGGCCCTGCGCTGGGATCGCGGCGGCCAGCGCGAACTGCTGAGCTACAGCGCCAAGAGTCACCCTGACCTATTGTTCCAGCAGGTGATCCTGCGCTCGGACTACCTGTTCATCGGCGCCATGCTCGGCAGCACCGCCCTGGGCCACTACGCCATGGCCAGCGCCGCCGCCGAACTGCTGCTGATCGTCCCCGAGGCGGTGACCACGCCGCTGATGAAACGCCTGCTGCAACAGGACGCCGGTATGGAACGCCTGACGCCCCTGGCCCTGCGCCTGACCGCCACGGTGATGCTCGGCGCCTGCCTGAGCATGGCGCTGATCGGCCAGTGGCTGATCGTCACCCTGTTCGGCTCCGACTACGCGCCGGCCTATCCGGCGCTGCTGGCCTTGCTGCCGGGCCTGCTCGGCCTGTGCTACGCCAGCATCCTGCGCCTGGACCTGCTGGGCAAGAACCGCCCCGGCACGGTGTCGCTGCTGATGGGCGCGGGCGCCGCGCTGAACCTGGTGCTCAACGTATTGCTGATCCCGACCTGGGGC
The DNA here is from genome assembly GCF_057284075.1 of Pseudomonas sp. TE31087. Lineage (NCBI taxonomy): Bacteria > Pseudomonadati > Pseudomonadota > Gammaproteobacteria > Pseudomonadales > Pseudomonadaceae > Pseudomonas > Pseudomonas sp. TE31087. The sequence goes on along the minus strand of NZ_JBXVNN010000001.1, from coordinate 1,184,006 downwards.
ATCGTCGGCGCCGCGGCGGCCTCGTCCATCGCCTACCTGGCGGTCACCGTGGCCATGCTGGTGCTGTATTGCCGCCTCAGCGGCGTGCCGCTGGGCCAGACCCTGATCATCCTGCCCGCCGACCTGGCGCCGCTGCGCCAGATGCTGCAACGGAGGGCGGCATGAGAGCCCTGCTGCTGTGCACCGCGCTGCTGGCACAGTCGGCGCTCGCCGCGCCCGTGCAATGGGGCGAGATCCGCGATGGCAGCCTGTACCTGCTCCCGGCCCGCGCCGACGAGCTGCGCATCCAGTGGCGCCCGGCCTGGCAGGCCGACGCCAACCCGGAGCGCCTGTACCTGCTGGACGGCCAGGGCCGCCTGACCGGCGAACGGCGCATCGAGGCCGCGCAGGTGCGCGGCGAGCAGCGCTGGCCCCTGGCAGCCGGTGGCGGTACCTATCGCCTGGAAGTGCCCGGCTACAGCTTCCGCGACTACCGCATCCAGCACGATGCCAGTACCCGTGCGCTGTTCGCACCGGCCAAAGTGCACTTCAGCGCCGAGGTCGGGCCGGGTGTCGAGCTGTACTTTCGGGTCAAGGCCGGCGAACGGGCGGTGTTGGCCGGCAAGCACCACGGCGGCGTCCACGGGCTGTTCGCCGAACGTCTCAGCGATGGCCGGCGCGTGCAGTTGCCACTCAAGCCCTACCGCGCCTACTGGCGCTTCGACCAGCTAGCACTGCCCGTCAGCGGCCGCGACGAGACCTGGCGCCTGGGCCTGCAAGGCAGCGGCAAGGCGGCGTTCTGGCTCGACGGCAGCGCCAACCTGTTCGCCCAGCGCGCCGACGACCTCGGTGACCTGCCCCAACAGCAGGGCCAGGTACGCCTGACCCTCGGCACCAAGCTACTCGGCCCCACGCCGAGGCTAGGGGTGGCCCTGCCCTATGTGCTGCCGCCGGCCTCGAGCTTTGCCGCCCTCGACGCCCTGCGCCCCCAGGCCGCCGGTTTCTACAGCTTCGTCGACGTGCTGCAACGCCAACCCGACTTCGAGAATGCCTGGCGCAAGCTCTACCAGGAACGCTTCGGCATCCTCCAGGACATCACCCTGCTGGCCGGCAGCGCCCGGGTCGCCGACCTGCGCAGCGACCGCACCAGCAGCGATGGGCTCGGCGCCTGGCTCGAAGCGACCAAGGCCCTGGGCGGCAAAGGCATCCACTACCTGGCCTTCGCTGACGAGCCCAATCTCAACTACCGCGACTACGCCAGCTATCGTGACTTCTTCCAGGCCATGGCCAAGCGCGTGCGCGAGTATCCGGGCGCCCGCGAGGCCGGTGTGCGCATTGCCATGCCGGCCTCCTCGCGCCTGCTCGGCGGGCCCTTCACCGACGACGGCAAGCAACGCCGCGGCATCGACTGGGCGCGGCGCCTGCTCGCCGAACAGGGTGCGCAGATCGACGCCCTGGCCTGGCACGAATGGATGGTCCGCGACCTGCTCGCCACCCGCAGCTACCGCGACAGCGTGCGCCAGGCCGCCGAGTTGGTGGGTCTGGACAACCAGGGCCGGCCGCGCAAGGCGTTGCTACTGGACCAGACCAACCTGTCCAGCGGCTCAAGCCTCAGCCCCTACGAGCAGAACACCCATTACGCCGGGCTGTGGTGGACCTCGGTGGTGATCAACGCCGCCGGCGACGGCCTGCTCGAGATGCTCAACTGGTTCCATGTCGCCGACGAGCCAGAATGGCCCAAGGGCATGCTGCGCGATGCCGGCGACCAGCGCTACGAGCTCAAGCCGGTGGGCCTGGCCCAGCAGTTCATCCAGCGCCACTGGCTGGACCAGGTACTGACCCTGGACAACGACGCCTTCGAGGTCGACGCCCTGGCCATGGCCCGCCAGCACCAACGTAGCCTGCTGGGGGTGAACAAGGCCGAGCGCCTGCAACAGGTGGCGCTGGTCCTGGGCGACTGCCCGGCCGGCCAGCTCGAACTGTTCGGCCCCGACAACCAGAGCCGCCGCGCCAGCTTCAGCTGCGCCGATGGCCAGGTCCGTTTTCAACTGCCAGGGCAGACCGTATTCGCCCTGACCTGGAGCGCGTCATGAGACGCACCTCGATCAGCCATGCCCAGGAGGCACCATGACTGCATTTGCCAAGATCCAGGATCGCATCAAGCGCAAGGGACTGCGTGACACCCTCGGTAGCGCCTTGCGGCACTACGTCTTCTATCATTGGGAGCTGCTGTGGATGGAGCGCGACCTGGTCAGCCCGGTGCCGCCGCACCGGCTCAAGCCTTACGGCAGCCTGCGCGTCGAGGGCATCACCGTGCATAACGTGCAGGCCTTCGCCCGCCACTTCGGCGACCGGGTCGAGACCATGCGCGAGCTGGCCGCCGAAGGCCACACCGGGCTGATGTTCCTCGACGACGACAACGACGCCGTGGCCTTCATCTGGGGCAGCAGCCGCCACTATCACGACCGCCACTACTACGGCTGCTGGTTCCCGGTCGGACCGGGCGAGTTCTTCGAGTTCGGCGGCGAGCTGATCCGCAAGTACTGGGGCACCGAGCTGTCGGTGGACCTGCAGCTGGCGTTGTGGAAGGCCATGGCCGCCCAGGGCTGCACCAAGGTGGTGGACGTGTGCGAGCAGCACAACATCCCGGCGCTCAAGCTGCACCTGCGCATGGGCTATCAGGAGCAAGGACGGATCATGAACGTGTACTGCCTGTTCGGCCGCTGGAGGTTCTACCGCGAGAGTCGCTACACGACCTCGCGCCTGGAGCCACTGCGCAAACCGGAGGCCCCGGCCTCCTCGGCCACGGCGTGCTGAAGCCATGGCCCTGCAGCTCAGATGGTGCGCCTCGCTGCGCAGCGACGACTTCCCCGCCGCCGACTACGAGGCGCTGCGCCGGCGCCTGCCCGGCAGCACGCCGTTCAACCACCTCGGCTGGCTGCGCGCCGCCGAGGCCGCCCTGCTGCCCGGCCAGCGGCTCGGTGTGCTGCTCGGCTACCAGGACGAACGCCTGTGCCTGTGCCTGCCTCTGGTCCGCGCCCGGGAGCCCTTCGGCCCACTGTTCGCGCCGGTGGTGCGCCACCTGGGCTATCCGCTGAGCGACCGCATCGCGCTGCTCATCGACCTGCCGGCGCTGTACGCCGACCAGGTCCTGCAGGCCATCCGCAAACACCTGCCCCATGCCCTGCTGCAACTGAACGAGGTGCCGGACAACGCCGAGCACGAAGGCTGGCTGCGCCAGTGGGCCGGCGCCAGCTCCACCTGGCAGCAGCGCCTGACCTGCCGCGTGCCGGTGCACCGCATCAACGAACAGGATCGCCAGGAGGTCAGCGGCGATCCGCGCTACAAGCTGCGCCGCGCGCGCAAACGGATCAACGCCTGCGGCGCCAGCGTGCGCCGCGTCATGGCCACGGCCGAGAACATGGGTGAACTGCTCGACGCCATCAGCGCCGTCGAGGCCGTGAGCTGGAAAGGCGACGACGAGGTCGGCATTTTCTCCGTCCCCCTGCGCCGCCAGTGGATGGACCAGGCCTTCACCGCGCTGGCCGGCGAAGGCCTGGTGTGCCTGGTGCTGCTGGAGCTGGACGGGCGCTGCATCAGCTACCGCCTGGGCCTGGTGGAGCGCGGCCGGGTCTACGACTACAACCTCGCCTTCGTGCCCGAACACCGTGACTTGGGCAGCGGCCGCGTGCTCCTGGAGGAGTGGATCCACTGGGGCCTGGATGCGGACTGGAAATGGATCGACGCCTCGCGAGTCAGCCTGGACAACTCCAGCCACCAACTGCACGAACGCATGACCGGCCAGCTCGAACAGTGGCGCCTGAGCAGCTACAGCTGGCGTCCCGACGGCGTGCTGCTGGGCCTGGCGCAGCGCTGCTGGCACTGGCTCAAACCACGCCTGCGCAGGCGCTCGCCGCGCAACGAAGCCGATGTTGTCGCCCCCACCCCGTCACAGGAGCGCCCAGATGCCATCCCAGGTCATAGTCAACGCTGACGATTTCGGCCTCAGTGCCCACACCAACGCGGTCATCCTGCACGCCTTCCAGGCCGGGCTGATCAGCTCGGCCACGGCCATGGCCAACATGCCGGCCTTCGCCACCGCCTGCGCGCTGGCCCAGCAACCGGCGCTCAAGGGACGCATCGGGCTGCACTTCAACCTCACCTACGGCCGTCCGCTGAGCCAGGCAATCCTGGCCGAGCCACGCTTCTGCACGCCCCACGGCGAGTTCGACCTGCGCCTGAAGCAACGCACCCTGCGCCTGTCACGCCGCGAGCGAGCCGCCGTGGAAGCGGAGCTCGAGGCCCAATGGAAACACTGCCTGGATCATGGCCTGATGCCCAGCCACCTGGACTCGCACCAGCACGTGCACAACATCTGGCCGGTGGGCACCGTCGTCGCCCGCTTCGCCCGCGACCAGGGCGTGCCGGTGCGCCTGGCGCGCAACCTGGGGCACAACATCGGGCCGGCCAAGCGCGCGTTCAAGACCCTGCTCAACTGGCGCCTGCGCCAGCTCGCCGGGAGCACCGCCGACTTCGTCTGCACCCCGGCCGACCTCAAGGCCGGCCTGGCCCCCGAGCATGGCGTGCTGGAGCTGGTGGCCCATCCCAGCGCGCTGGGTGGGCATGATTTCGGCGACGCCTACCTGGCCAGCGGCGAATCGCTGCTGGCGCTGGTCGAGCAGCGCCTGGGGCAGGTGCCGCGGGTGGGGTATGCGAGCTTGGGTATGCAGGAGGAGATGAGTTGATGGTGCCGGGTGTTCGACATTGGAGGTGTATTGCCTATCAGATTGAGCGCCGCGCGGGCGGCGCTCGATCTGATAGGCGCCAAACCTGTATCGGCGGACACTCGCCCCCCTGCCACTAACGCCCCGGCGGCCGATGCCGCCGTTCATGGTTGTCGTCCAGCCAGCGGCGCAAAGCCTCAGCCGGCATCGGCCGCCCGAGCAAAAAGCCCTGGCCCTGGTCGCAGCCGGCATGGCGCAGGAAATCGTACTGTTCCTGGGTCTCGATGCCCTCGGCGGTGATGCGAAAACCCAGGGCGTGGCCAAGGTCGATGATCGCCCTGGCGATGGCCACCGCGTCATCGTCCCCGGGCAGGTCCTTGATGAAGGCGCGATCGATCTTCAGGTGATCGATCGGCAACGCGCGCAGGTAGGCCAGCGACGAATAGCCAGTGCCGAAGTCGTCCACCGCCGTGGCCACGCCCATGGCCTGCAACTGCGCCAACACCGCACACGCCTGCTGCTGGCTTTCCATCAGCAGGCTCTCGGTGATCTCCACTTCCAGCAGGTTGGCCGGCAGGCCATGGCGCTCCAGTGCCGAGGCCAGGCTGGTGACGTAGTCGCTGCGCTCGATCTGCAGGGCCGCGACGTTGATCGCCAGCGGCCCGGGCAAGCCGTCGCCGGCGCGCCACTCGGCCAGTTGCGCGCAAGCCAGCTCCAGCACCCGTTCGCCGAGCGGGATGATCAGCCCGGTGCGCTCGGCCAAGGGAATGAATTCCCCCGGCGAGACCAGGCCATGTTCGGGGTCACGCCAGCGCAGCAGGGCCTCGACGCCTTCCAGCTGCCCGCTGAACAGATCGACCTTGGGCTGGTACCACAGCTCGAATTCGTTGTGCTCAAGCGCCCGGCGCAGGTTACGCTCCAGCTCCAGGCGCTGCTGCAGACGCTCGGTCATGTCCGCGTGGTAGGGCCGCCAGGCATCGCGCCCGGCTTCCTTGGCCGCGTACATGGCGGTGTCGGCGTGGCGCAGCAGGCTGTCGGCGTCCTCGCCATGCTGCGGGCACCAGGCCAGGCCGATGCTGCCGGTGACCAGGGCGGCGTTGCCATTGAGGTCGAACGGCCGCTGCAGGCAGCGCAGCAAGGCACGGATCTGGTGGTTCACCTGGCCCTGGGCGCCTTGCAGCATGAACACGAATTCGTCGCCACCCAGGCGGCACAAGCGGTCCTGGCTGTCCAGTTCCTGCAAGAAGCGCGCGGTCGCCTGCTGCAGCAACAGATCGCCCATCGGATGCCCGAGGCTGTCGTTGACCTGCTTGAATCCGTCGATATCGAGCATCAGCACCGCCAGGCCATGCCCTTGCAGGATCGCCGCGCCCAGCTGCTGCTGGAACAGGATCCGGTTGGGCAGCCCGGTGATGGTGTCGTAGTGGGCCAGGCGTTCGAGCTGGGCCTGGTAGCGCTGCAGCTCGCGGTTGCGCTGTTCGAGCAGGCGCTGCTTGCGGTTGAGCTGGGCGACGAACAGGCTGAACAGCCCCGTGCAGCTCAGGGCGAACAGGAACAATGGCGAGCCGAACAGGTCCAGCCCCGACCAGCCGCCCCGTGGCGCCGCCACCAGTTGCCAGACGCCGCCCGGCACTTCCACGGTCATCTTCACCTGCGACGTGTCAAACAGCGTTGGATCGCCCCAGATCAACGCACCCTCGGCGCCCTTGCCGTCGCCGCCCCGCACGGCAACCTCGAACTCGGTATCCGGGCGCAATCCCGCCGTCAGCAGCAAGCGGTCGATATCGGCGACGATCGACACATTGCCCCAATAGAAGCGCACACCGCGCTTGCCAGTGACGAACACCGGACGCCGGTAGATCAGCGCCCGGCCACCCTGGTACAGCTGCAGGGGACCGGCCAGCACCGGCTGGGCCTGGTCGCGGGCCGATCGCACCAGCGGGAACTGATCCGGCAGCTGGCGATAGTCCAGCCCGATCAGCCGCTCGTTGCCCGCCATCGGGTAGACATCGCCGATCACATCCCCCGGCGCCAGTGCGATATGGCGCATGTAGGGGACCGACTGCAAGGCATCGCGGGCCATGCCGTGAAAATGCGCCGAACTGATTTCGCCATCGGCGCTGATCAGCTGGGCGATGCCCTCGGCCTCGCCGAACGCCGCGCCCAACTGGGCTTCCAGCGCGCCGCGCATCCCCGCCAGGCGGGCCGCGAGATTGCCCAGTTGCTCAGTGCGCTCGCGCTGCGCATCCAGGTGCCCCAGGGCGATCGACAGGCCGATACCTACCAGGGCGAGACCGACCGGCAGCAGGCGATTGAGCGATTGGCGCAAGGTCCCGGCTGGGGCTGGCGTGGGGTCTTGTGGGGGCTGGGGAGTGATCATAGGCAGGCGATGGCAGGCAATTACGCAGTTATCGGCGCTGCGCGGCCAATATTGAGGCCAGTTTTACCGGTACAAGCATGTACCACCGCCAGCCCCGACACGGCTGCTCTGATGTGCGCTTTGCAAGGAGCCACAGATGACAGCCCCCAATCCACACCACACCCTTCTGCAACGCCGACTGCCCGCCTGGGCACGGGAGGCCGGTGCCGAACACTGGCAACGACTCAGCGACGCCATCCTGCCGGTACAGGGCCTGCCCGGGGCCGTGGCGGCCTGGTTCGCCAATGCCGCGCCCCACCTGCGCGAGGCGGTCGAGGCCAGCCAGGCGCGCCTGATGCATGCGCAGCGCGCATTGGCAAAGCACCTGCGTGGCCTGAAGAACATCAACGAATTCGCCGAGCCCCTGCTTGCCGAGCGCCTGCGCACGCAGCACAAATTCAGTGCACCGTTGCGCAGCACATCGCTGGTCTGGGTGAAGCATCTCTACAGTTTTCAGGTCTACCTCACCCAGCACGAACACCGCAGCCTGCTCGAAGCGGCCCTGCGCAACTTCAGCGACGCCGTGACCTTCAACCGCGACAGCGCCCTCGCCCTGGACAGCGACTGGCAGGTCAACCAGACCATGGTCACCGGCAAGACGACCCTGGGCGACAGCGAAACCGAAGTCGACATCGACCTGTCCTCGGAGCAGATCCGGATCAAGCCCCTGGCGCTGTCACCCGAGGTTTTCGCCAGGACCTGTCGCGAACTGGACCTCGGCCAGGCTTACCAGGATCACCTCGATACCACCTTCGCCGCACCTGGCGTGCGCCCGGCGGCGCTGCGCGTTCACCAGGACAGCCTGCGTCTGGCGGCTGACCTGGCCCGCGCGCGCAACCAGCTCAGTGGTGCGGGATGGGATGCGCTGCAGACCTTGCTGGAGAATGGCAAAGCATTGCCCTGCAGCCAACTGAGCCTGTTCGGCATCACCCTGCACGAGGCGACCCTGATCGATACCGGCACTTCAGCTATCGTGTTGTACCTGCCGGGACAGACAGACAGCCTGCGCGCCTTCGACAACCTCGAAGCGCTGCATCGCCAGTTGCGCAGCGACTTGCAGCAAGAGCCGTTTCGCCAAGGTTTCATGGCTTATGTACCAAGCGAGCAGCAGGGCCAGCTCGCCAGCCGCCTGCGCCAGAATGCCGGTGGCGACCTGCGCTTGCGCACCCTGCCCATCGCCGCAGACCTGTACATATTTTTCCACGACGACCACCTGGCACGCCTGAAGCACGAAGCCCGACACCTGGCCGTGCCCACTGCGCAAGCCGACGAACAGGCGCTCAAGGCGCGCAAAGCCCTCTGGGAAAGTGCCGGCCTCGACATGCTGATGATCGCCGGCCTGTTCGTCCCCGCCTTGGGCACGGTCATGACCGCGGTGATTGCCTACCAACTGCTGGATGAAGCCTACGAAGGCTATGAATCCTGGCAGGTCGGTGACCGCGAGCAAGCCATGGCCCACCTCAAGTCGGTGGGCCTCAACCTGGCGTTGATCGGCGGATTGCACCTGGCAGGCAAGGCCGTGTCACGCCTGGCCAGCAGCCCGTTGATGGAGAGCCTCGAACCCGTCACCCTCGAAGACGGCAGCCAGCGCCTGCGGCGCGCCGATCAGCGTGACGAGAGCGTCCTGAAGAACGCCCTGAAGGGGCTGTATCTTCCCGAGCAAGCCAGCCTGCTGAGCGAGCGACTGATCATCAATGCGATGCCGCGACTGCCCGGCTGGCCGGAGCATCTGCGTCTCGAGCTGCGGGCGGCTTCGCCCCAGGGTCCGCTGCTGCTGGCCTCCGGCGCCAGGGACAGCAGCCGCGCCTGCACCGTGCTCAAGTCAGCCGACGGCTATGAAGCCTACCTCGGAGAGCGACCGGCCCCGCTTCACCAGGACCACGACCTCTGCCGCGCTGTCATGCAGGCACTGCCTGCCGATGACCGTGCGGCCCTTGGACTGAAGACCACCAGCGTCGGTGAGCTGCGCCAGCGGATCCACGATCTGGCCCTGTCGAGCCGTGACATGGCCAGTCGCCTGCTGGAGAACCCGGCGCCGGGCTGGAGCAGTCAAGGCCTACTGCGCGGCGGCCTGGGCGCGCCTGCCCTTGCCGCGCAACGCATCGACGTCGGCGCGCTCTTGCGCCGCTACCGGGCGCTCTACCCCGAGTCCGTCGATTTCCAGGTCAACGAACAACTGACCCAATGGTTCGAAGCCGGCCTGGATCCGGCGCAGCAGCTCGCCGAACTGGAGCGGCAACTGCTTACGTTCCGCGACCAGGTGCGTGCCTGGGCAGGCGAAAACCCATTGCGCCAGGCCGCCGCACGCCGACTGGTGAGCAACTGGCAACGGATCTCGGAGTACTCAGAGGAAGAAGGCCGGGTCATCCACCTGATCAGCCTCGCCGACCTGGCCCTGACCCACCAGGACCTGGCCTCGCTGGCGCTACCTGATCGCTTCACCCATATCCAGCGCATCGACCTGACCGCCAACCCCGCCCTGAGCGAACTGCCCGCGGAGTTCCTCGAACGGTTTCCCCACTTGCAACGCCTGCACCTGATGAACTGCGGCTTCGAGCAAATACCAGCGGTCGCCGTGCCGCACTCACTGGAATGGCTGGATATGCAAGGCAACAGCATCCTCTGGAACGACGCCAACCAGGTTGCCCTGGATCGCCTCGACAATCTTCGCCTGCTCGACCTGTCGCACAACCCGCTGGCCCGCAGCCCTGACCTGAGCCGCCTGGCCGCGCTGGACATGCTCAACCTCAACACCTGCGAACTGGCGGACTGGCCAGCCGGCATCCGCAACGATGCCGACTGGCGACCCATCATTTTCGATCTGCGCGATAACCGGTTCACTCATTTGCCGGACGACCTGCGTTTGTCGCGGGTGGCGGGCCAGGCCCTGTGGCTGGAGAGCGCCGAACTCAGCGAGCGCGTCAGCCAGCAGATCCAGGCCTACTACGAGCGCGATGGCGTCGACCTGCTGGTGGCCGACGCGGAGTACGAAGACATGCTGGAGGACACCAATGTCGACGACTGGAGCATCTGGAACACCCTGCCGCTGCAATATCGCCGCGACCTGCGCGGGCTGCAGGACCTGCCGGACTACACTCACGCGCAGCTGTGGCAGCGCCTGCGCACGTTCGCCGACCCACGGGCCATGGACTATGGCCTGTCGATCGGCGCGATGCGGCTGATGGACGCCGAGGTGTTCCCGCCGCCCTTCGAGGAATGACCGCGAGCGGCTGCGCCGGGGTGGCAATTTTCAGCCGGTCGGCGCATGCTCGCAAGCTGAAGCGTTTCATCATCCGGATTTGAGAGGTGCAGTACCCATGGACCGTCTGCTCGATTCGCTGTTTCCCGCCCCCGAGGACATCCCCGAAGCCTGGCGCCTGGGTGCGCCGCTGGAGCAACGCGACTACCTGGTCGGCGGCGAGCTGCGCCGCTGGGACGGGCCGCTGGCCACCGTGCACAGCCCGGTGTGGCTCAAGGAAGGCGACAGCGAACGCCAGGTGATCCTCGGCAGCGCGCCGCTGCTGGACGCCGACACCGCGCTGACCGCCCTCGACGCGGCCGTGGCCGCCTACGACAAGGGCCGCGGTGCCTGGCCGAACATGCGCGTGGCCGAGCGCATCCAGCATGTCGAGGCTTTCCTGGCGCGCATGCGCGAGCAGCGCACGGCGGTGGTCAAGCTGCTGATGTGGGAGATCGGCAAGAACCTCAAGGACTCGGAAAAAGAGTTCGACCGCACCTGCGACTACATCGTCGACACCATCGACGCGCTCAAGGACCTCGACCGCCGCTCCAGCCGCTTCGAGCTCGAACAGGGCACCCTCGGCCAGATCCGCCGGGCGCCGTTGGGCGTGGCGCTGTGCATGGGCCCGTACAACTACCCGCTCAACGAAACCTTCACCACGCTCATCCCGGCGCTGATCATGGGCAACACCGTGGTATTCAAGCCGGCCAAGTTCGGCGTGCTGCTGATCCGCCCGCTGCTCGAGGCCTTCCGCGACAGCTTCCCGCCGGGGGTGATCAACGTCATCTACGGGCGTGGCCGCGAGACCGTCAGCGCGCTGATGGCCAGCGGCAAGGTCGATGTGTTCGCCTTCATCGGTACCCACAAGGCCGCCAGCGACCTGAAGAAACTCCACCCGCGTCCGCACCGCCTGCGCGCGGCCCTGGGCCTGGATGCCAAGAACCCCGGCATCGTCCTGCCCCAGGTCGACCTGGACAACGCCGTCGAAGAGGCCGTTACCGGCGCCCTGTCGTTCAACGGCCAGCGTTGCACGGCGTTGAAGATCCTGTTCGTGCACGAAGACGTGGTCGATGCGTTCCTCGACAAGTTCCAGCGCAAGCTCGCCGCGCTCAAGCCGGGCATGCCCTGGGAGCCGGGCGTTGCGCTGACGCCGCTGCCGGAGCCGGGTAAGGTCGACTACCTCGGCGGCCTGGTGGCCGACGCCACCGCCAAGGGTGCGCGGGTACTCAACGAAGGCGGTGGGCACAGCCGCGGCTCGTTCTTCTACCCCGCCCTGCTCTATCCGGTCAGCCAGGACATGCGTGTCTACCACGAGGAACAGTTCGGCCCACTGGTGCCGGTGGTGCCCTACCGCGACCTGCAGACGGTGATCGACTACGTGCTCGACTCCGACTACGGCCAGCAGCTGAGCCTGTTCGGCAACGACCCCGAGACCGTCGGCGCGCTGGTCGACACCTTCGCCAACCAGGTCGGCCGGATCAACCTTAACGCCCAGTGCCAGCGCGGGCCGGACACCTACCCGTTCAACGGCCGCAAGAACAGCGCCGAGGGGACCTTGTCGGTGCATGATGCATTGCGGGTGTTCTCCATCCGTACTTTGGTGGCGACCAAGTTCCAGGAGGCGAACAAGGAGCTGATCAGCGAGATCATCCGTAACCGGCAGTCGAGCTTCCTGACGACCGATTACATCTTCTGATCACCACACACTCCCCCTGTAGGAGCGGCCTTGTGTCGCGAAAGGGGCGCGCAGCGGCCCCAGGTTTTCAGCGTTGACGCGTCAATTGCCGGGGCTGCTGCGCAGCCCTTTCGCGACACAAGGCCGCTCCTACACCGACCGCATCAGTCACAAAACATTTTTTTTATAGACAATCGATATAACGCGATTGTCGATTTTCCATCCGCCTAGACGACTCTAATCACCAGGCTGTTGCAAACAACAACCCACGTGAAAGGAGTTTACGAAAATGGCAGTCAAACCTATCCCCGAAGGCCAGCGCAGCATCACCCCCTACCTCGGCATCAGGGAGGCCGCCAAGGCCATCGAATTCTACAAGCAGGCCTTCGGCGCCATCGAGATGTTCCGCCTCGAAGGCCCTGACGGCAGCGTCGGCCATGCCGAACTGAAAATCGGTGACTCGTCGCTGATGCTCGGCTCACCCTGTGACATGGAGGGCGGCCTCAAGCCCAGCGAGGATATCAAGGCCCCGGGGGTCGGCCTGCACCTGTATGTCGAGGACTGCGACAAAGTCTATGCCCAGGCCCTGCGTGCTGGCGCGACACAAGTGCGCGAAGTGCAGGACCAGTTCTACGGCGACCGCAGCGGCACCCTGATGGATCCGTTCAACAACCTGTGGTTCGTCTCCACCCACAAGGAAGACCTCACCCCCGAGGAAATCCGCGCCCGCGCCGCCAAGCTGTTCGGCGGCCAATGAGCGGCAGGCTCCAGGCCGCAAGCTTCAAGTTGAAAGCCGCCGCGCTTTGCTGGAAGCTTGAGGCTTGTAGCTTGGAGCTGCCTCTCAATGCGTATCATCGAAAAATCCGGCGCGCAGGTGCGCAGCCTGACCCTGGCCGAAGAGGAACTGCTGGCCAGCTTCGCCACCGGCACCCTGGCCGGCCCCCGCCTGCTGCAGGCCAACCAGTGGCTGATGAAAGTGCGCAGCGCCAACCAATGGTTGGCCTGCGATTGCCGCCAGGACGCCCTGCCGGTGCTCAACGTGTCGCTGAACGGCAACACCGGCACCCTGTTCCTGCGCAACAATCCCGACACCCCCGAACACACCCCGGGCTGCCCGTTCAGCAAGGATGAGCGCGAGACCGGCGCAAGCGCCGAGGACAACACGCCTCCCGCGGCCTGGCTGGCGCCGGATGCGCCGTTGCGGCTGCTCGGCGACTACCGCCGTGCCAGTGATGGCGAAGCGGCCGCCGGACCACGCGACCCCGGCGAGCGCCGCGAGCAGCAACGCCTGCTGTCGCTGCTGCTGACCTGGATCGAGGCCAGCGGCCTGAACGTCTACGCCACCCACCTGAAGAAGGACCTCACCGCCCAGTTCGCCGAGCTGCGCGGCGTCGCCGGGCGCTACCCGTTGCTGGAACGAGTGCCGGCCAGCAACTACCTGGAAACGCGCCTGGACATGAAGCACATGATGATGCTCAAGGCGCGCCTGCGCGAGGCCACGGTGTTCGGCAACCATCGCCGGCATGGCCTGCTGCTCGACTGCGTCGACCAGATCAAGGGCCGCAAGCTGTTCAACAACCGCAGCGAGGACGGCTTCGACTTCCAGGGCCATCACCACTACTGGGGCGGCAACCGCGCTTCAGGCCCCTTGCTGGCCCTGGCGCTGTACTCGCCGGCCACCGCCGGCAGCCATTTCTACGAACTGATCCATGTCGCCAGCGTGCCGGTGCTGTCACGTGGGCACCTGTTCCCGGTGTACCGCGACGAAGAGCGCGAACCGCTCAAGGCGCTGGTGTCGCTGATCGACTGGATGGCGAGCAAGGGCGTGAAGGTGTTGATGCGCCGCCCGGTGATCGGCGGCCAGGTGATGGACGAACTGGTGCTGACCTCGGACCAGGACCGGGTGCTGTCGGTGTCGTTGCTGGAGCAGCCGATCGGGCCGGAGCCGGATGCCGAGAACTTCAAGCGCTACGCCGACTTCAAGAGCCTGGAGACCTTCCGCAAGTACGTGGCTGGGTTCTTCATGCGCGAACGCTGAGCAAGCCCCACAAGGGCCGATTTTCACGGCCCTTGTGAGAGCTGGCTTGTGTGGGAGCGGGCTTGCCCCGCGATGACTCGACCAGGCTAGAACGCCGCCTTGAAGATAGCCTCGATCTCCACCTGGCTGGCCACCCGCGGATTGGTCAACCCACAGGCATCCTTCAAGGCATTGGCCGCCAGCACCGGCACATCCTCGACCTTGGCCCCCAGCTCCGCCAGCCCGGCCGGGATGCCGATGGCCGCCGCCAGGTGCTCGATGGCCGAGATCGCCGCCCCGGCGCCCTGCTCCGCGTCCAGCCCGCAGACCTTCACCCCCATGGCCTTGGCCACGTCGCGCAGGCGCGAGGCGCTGACCTTGGCGTTGAAGCGCTGCACATGGGGCAGCAGCACCGCGTTGCATACACCATGGGGCAGGTCGTAGAAGCCACCCAGCTGGTGCGCCATGGCGTGCACATAGCCCAGCGAGGCATTGTTGAACGCCATGCCCGCCAGGAACTGGGCATAGGCCATGTTCTCCCGCGCCACCAGGTCGCCGCCGTCGGCGACGGCCTGGCGCAGGTTGTCGCTGATCAGGCTGACGGCCTTGAGCGCGCAGGCGTCGGTGATCGGCGTGGCGGCGGTGGAGACATACGCCTCGATGGCATGGGTCAGTGCGTCCATGCCGGTGGCAGCGGTGAGGCCCTTGGGCATGCCGACCATCAGCGCGGGGTCGTTGACCGACAGGATCGGCGTGACGTTGCGATCGACGATGGCCATTTTCACGTGGCGCGCCTCGTCGGTGATGATGCAGAAGCGGGTCATCTCGCTGGCCGTGCCCGCCGTGGTATTGATCGCGATCAGCGGCAGCTGCGGCCTGGCCGAGCGATCCACGCCTTCGTAGTCGCTGATATGCCCACCGTTGGTGGCGCACAGGGCGATGCCCTTGGCGCAGTCATGGGGTGAGCCGCCCCCCAGCGAGACCACGCAGTCGCAGCCCTCGCGACGCAGCATCGCCAGGCCCGCCTCGACGTTGGCGATGCTCGGGTTGGGCTTGGCGCCGTCGAACACCCGCGAATCGATGTCGCGCATGGCCAGCATCCCGGCGATGCGCTCGGCGACGCCGGCCTTGGCCAACCCGGCATCAGTGACGATCAATGCCTTGCGCAGGCCATAGCCGGCGATCGCGGTCATCGCCTCGTCCAGGCAGTCGATGCCCATGATGTTCACGGCGGGGATGAAGAACGTGCTGCTCATGGCCGGATCCTCTCAAGCTGACGGTAGGTTTTCAGCATCCGCCGGAATGGGCGTGGAGGCGTTGATCCAGGGCAAGACTGATGCGGGCCGGGGTTCGAAAAACGAATCTAGTTGTATCCGGCCGGACTCTTTCACCAAGTAGTAACAATTAATAAAACACCAACTAAGAAACATCCTACAAACCCACCAAAATAAGAACGCAAAGTTTATTTAATTATTTTAAACATCGTTCTAGCCTAGGCCTTCGTCTTTGCCAGGGGCATTTTCTTGCTCGCCATTTACAGGGTCCTACGGACTCTTCTGCAGCCCTGACAATTCCAGATAACAACTAGTTACATATAAACACTGGAGTGCCATGACCCACCAATCCAACCTGAGCTACCGCTTCGAGCCCCTGGCCAGCCAGGACCCGTTCGAGGTGGTCTCGTTCACCCTCGACGAAGCCCTCAGCCGATGATCACCGGGCGCACCTACTGCGGCAACCAGCGGCCGCCCTACGAACTGCCCAAGCACCACACACGCATGACCATCAAGAGCAAGACCCACAAGGGGCAAGGTTTCAACGAGCTGCGCTTCGAGGATGAGTTGGGGCAGGAAGAAGTGTTCATCCATGCGCAGCGGGATCAGAACAATCGGGTAGGCCATGACGAAACGACCTGCGTTGGCCGCAACCGCATCGAACAAGTGGGCAACGATGAGCAAATCAGCATCGGCAACGACCTTCGCCAGGAAACCGGCAATGACCACACCCATGCCGTAGGCCGGGACTGTCGTCTGAAGGTCGGCCAGGACCTGTCCGTACAGGTAAGCAATGATCACAGCGAAACCATAGGGGTGAATCAACACACCCTCGTCGGTGGCAACAGCGAACTGCGGGTGGACGGTCATCAGCGCATTGCCATTGGCCAGGGCCTGGAGCAGCAGACAACGGTCTTTCGACTCACCGCCAGCGAACGTATCGAGCTCATAAGCCCAGGTGCAAGCCTCGTGCTCGACCAGCAGGGCCTTACGCTCAACGGGTTGACGCTCAACTTTCATGGCCCTACCCAAGCAGGGGCCGAAGGCGCCGGAAATGTTACGGCACTGGAGCTCACTGCGAACAACGGCAGTGCCTGTGAGGAAAAGGGCCGATGAACACCACTGACTTGACCCAGTTCGTCATGGATCACCACACCTCGGACCAGTACTGCCACGTGCTGATCGACCCCACTGCGGTGTCCAGCCGAAGTGACCACGCCGTGCTCAAAGGTTTGCGCCAAGGGCTGGGGGCGAAAGCGCTGACGCCAATCTACAGGGCCGACCTCGCCCACGCCCCCGACGCCCATCCGGTCCTGGCCTGCCTGGCGTCTCCAGGAGAACCCCTGCCGGAATCCCTGGTGACCCTGACGGCACGGGCAAGCCTGCGGGATGTTCAGCGACCTGGGCGTCTGGTCTGTGGCTGGCTATTCAGTGACACGCCTGCCGCGGCCCCGGAAGCGATAGACCGTGAATCCCGTACTGGCCCTACAGCAGGAGAACCCATATGAAACCAGTCGTCCTTGTAGGCCACCTGCACGAGTGCCCGCTGCATGGCGCGGGCGTGGTGGAAACCGGCAGTGAAACCTATCACTTCAATGGCAAACCCGTTGCCCGGGTCGGAGACCGTATCAGCTGTGGGGCGCTGATCGAGACAGGGGCCGCGCACTTTCTCATCGATGGCAAGCGCGTTGCACGCCAGGGCGATCGCACCAGTCATGGCGGCACGCTTGTCGAGGGGGACTCTGGGTGGTTTCTCGACTAAAGGGACCAGTCAGCGCCTGTTTCACTGGAGGTTTCGCGACAACCCGTGGATCCGCGACAAGACTCGCAACCACCGCGACACCTTTCTGCAACAGGTCCTGGAGCAGGCCGGTAGCACCTACGACGATGCCTGGCTCGCCGAGATATCCCCTTGGTGTTCGAACCTGCACAGCTGGCGTATGGCTGCAGCGTTTTGTCTTCCTGCAGGCCGGGCAATGCCAGAGCGTAAGCCAGCCTGGGGAGGTTGGCTGGCAGCGCCGACGCCATCGCGGGGCAAGCCCGCTCCCACGCTGGTGTGTGCAGCGCTGGGAGCTGTAGAGCGTCAGCACCGCCAGTGGCGGCATGTTTACCCCATGAACAGCCGGTACGCCGGATTCTCCGTCTCGTCCCAGTACTGATAGCCCATCTCGTCCAGCGCCTGTGGCAACCCGGCCAGTTCGTCGACCGGCACCTCCAGCCCGGCGAACACCCGCGCTTGTGCCGCGCCGTGGTTGCGGTAGTGGAACAGGCTGATGTTCCAGCGCTTGCCCAGGCGCTCGAGGAAGCCCAGCAGCGCCCCAGGACGCTCGGGGAACTCGAAGCGCAGCACCCGCTCGCCGGCCCCCGGCGCCGCGTGGCCGCCGACGGTGTGGCGCACGTGCAGCTTGGCCAGTTCGTTGTCGGTCAGGTCGAGCACCTGGTAGCCCTGCTCGTGCAGGCTGGTTAGCAGTTGCTCCCGTGGGTCGTGCTGGGGGTGGGTCTGCACGCCGACGAACAGGCGCGCCTCCTTGCCCGGGTAGTAGCGGTAGTTGAACTCGGTGATCTGGCGCTTGCCCAGGGCCAGGCAGAAGGCGCGGAAGCTGCCAGGGCGCTCGGGGATGGTCACGGCGATGATCGCCTCGCGCTGCTCGCCCAGCTCGGCGCGCTCGGCCACATGGCGCAGGCGGTCGAAGTTGACGTTGGCACCGGAGTCGATGGCCACCAGGGCCTGGCCCTGCAGGCCCTCGCGGGCCACGTAGCGTTTGATGCCGGCCACGGCCAGGGCGCCGGAGGGCTCGGTGATCGAGCGGGTGTCGTCGTAGATGTCCTTGATCGCCGCGCACAGCTCGTCACTGCTGACCGTCACCACCTCGTCGACGAAGTGGCGGCACAGCTCGAAGCAGTGCGCGCCGATCTGCGCCACCGCCACGCCGTCGGCGAAGGTGCCGACCTGCGGCAGGATCACCCGCTCGCCGGCGGCCATGGCGGCCTGCAGGCAGTTGGAGTCCTCCGGCTCGACGCCGATCACCTTGACCTCGGGGCGCAGGTACTTGACGTAGGCGGCGATGCCGGCGATCAGGCCGCCGCCGCCGACCGGGACGAAGATCGCATGCAGCGGGCCGGGGTGCTGGCGCAGGATCTCCATGGCCACGGTGCCCTGCCCGGCGATGACGTCGGGGTCGTCGAACGGCGGCACGAAGGTCGCGCCGTCGCGATCGGCCAGTTGCAGGGCATGGGCCAGGGCGTGGGGGAAGCTTTCGCCGTGCAGCACCACATGGCCACCCCGTGAACGCACGCCTTCGACCTTGAGCGAGGGGGTGGTGGTGGGCATGACGATGGTGGTCTTGATGCCCAGGTGCGAGCCGGCCAGGGCCACGCCCTGGGCGTGGTTGCCGGCCGACGCGGTGATGACGCCGCGTTCGCGCTGGGCGGGGGTCAGGCGCGACAGCCGGGTGTAGGCGCCACGGATCTTGAAGGAGAACGTCGGTTGCAGGTCTTCGCGCTTGAGCAGGACCTGGTTGCCCAGGCTGGCCGACAGGGCCGGCGCCGCTTGCAAGGGGGTTTCGATGGCCAGGTCGTACACCGGGGCCGAGAGAATCCTGCGCACTTGCTCGGACAGCAGTTGCAGGGGCGTTGCCGGGGTACGCAGGGTGGCGCTGAGGCTGGTCATCGATGACTCCTGGTTTTTTTGTAGTGCCCAGGAGTCAGAGAGAAGAAACCCGCCTCCAGGGCGGGTTCAGTGCATGTGTGCGCTAGCCCGCCAAGCTGATAATGGCGGTAATAATGCTGAGGGCGCGACGCTGCGGGAATAGGTTCATGGGGTGGGAAGCTAGCGTGGGGACAGGCGCAAGTCAAGGACTTCAGCTTTGGCTCAAGCGTGTTGGTTTGAGTGTTTGTATGCGCATTTATTGGCGAGGGTGATCATCAAGGCGGGCCTGGAGATGGCCGGGCTGCCGGTGGGCGAGCCACGGCGGCGGGTGTTCGGGCTGGATACCCAAGGCCGCGACCAGATGAAGACGCTGCTCGACGCCTTGCGTCAGGGCTAGTGTCCTGTCTCGGAAATAAGCTGTTCACTTTTGGCGGCGTCTTGGATGCCCGGCCGGCGTTGCCACTCCTCGCCATAGCCCTGCTATGACTCGTCGCGGCGCCTTGGCCGGACACCCAAGCCACTCGCCAAAAGAGAACGTATTCCCGAGACAGGACACTAGCATCAGCGATGTGCCTGTGGGCGTTCGCTCCCACAGGCCATCTGCACGCTTGAGAACTCAACCCCGAACCCGGAGAATGTACCGACCCAAACGACCAGAAGCCATGGAAAAGGACCTTTCCAGTGAACCAGAAACAACGCGACGCCCTCAGCAAGTTCCTCAGCTACGTACTGCGCCACGCCCCCGAATCCATCGACCTGTCCCTGGACCGCGACGGTTGGGCCGATGTCGACGCGCTGATCCACGGCGCCGGCCGGCAAGGCCATGCCTTCGACCTGCACGCCCTGCGCGAAGTGGTCGAGACCAATGACAAGCGCCGTTTCACCCTCTCCGACGATGGCCGCCGCATCCGCGCCGCCCAGGGCCACAGCAGCGCCCAGGTCGAAGTGCGCCATGTCGCCAAGACGCCACCTGCCCTGCTCTATCACGGCACCGCCAGCCGCTTCCTGGCCTCCATCGAAGCCCAGGGTCTGATCCCTGGCAGCCGCCACCATGTGCACCTGAGCGAGGACCCGCAGACCGCGCTGGCGGTGGGCAAGCGATATGGTCAGCCAGTGCTGCTTAGGGTCGATACCCAGGCCATGTGCGCAGCAGGAACGGTGTTCTATCAAGCCGACAACGGTGTCTGGCTGGTAGACCAGGTGCCCCCGGCCCATCTGTCACGCCAAGCAGAGAAATAAACCCAACCCGTCCCCCTGTAGGAGCGGCCTTGAACTGGCCTAATGATTTTGGACACCTTCATCGGGCGCTATGATGGCGCCCAATTGGAGGCAAAATCAGTGCGTAAATCTTATTCAAGAGAATACAAAGTCCAAGCTGCCGAAATGGTGCTGGA
The DNA here is from genome assembly GCF_057284075.1 of Pseudomonas sp. TE31087. Taxonomy (NCBI): domain Bacteria; kingdom Pseudomonadati; phylum Pseudomonadota; class Gammaproteobacteria; order Pseudomonadales; family Pseudomonadaceae; genus Pseudomonas; species Pseudomonas sp. TE31087. The sequence goes on along the minus strand of NZ_JBXVNN010000001.1, from coordinate 1,163,634 downwards.
TGGTGGGCAGTCAGTTCCTGAGGTCTGTGCAGCCCTTGGGCTGGGCCCTACCGCGCTTCGCCGCTGGGTTGATCAGGTGCGTGAAGAGAGAGCCGGTAAGGTTCCTGCTGGAGCCAAAGCGATCACACCCGAGCAGCAACGAATTGAAGAACTCGAAGCGCTGGTTCGGCAAAAGGATCGGGATATCGAAATCCTAAAAAAGGCCAGTGCTCTCCTGCTTCGGGACTCCAAAGATCGTTCTCGCTGATCAACGAGCTGAGTGAGCAATACCCTGTTGTCGACTGCTGCCGCGTGCTTGGGGTTAAGCGCAGCAGTTTCTATGCGTGGCGCAAACGGCAAGGACGTGAAAACCCGGCAAGAGATGCGCTACGCCTGCTGGTAATCAAGCACTTCAACGCATCGCGAAGTGCTTCTGGCTCGCGAACCCTGGCGCAGGAATTGCGGCACGAAGGCCATGAAATAGGACGATACAAGGTGCGTGCGCTAATGCGTGAAGCTGGCCTGAAGTGCAAACAGCGCAGGCCGCACCGCTATCGGTCATCAGGGGCAGAAGCGTTGATCGCCGAGAATCAGCTGAAGCGCAATTTCAAGGTTTCGGCGATCAATGAGGTTTGGTGTGGCGATGTGACCTATATCCAGGTTGGCAGGCGCTGGCTGTACCTAGCCGCCGTGATTGACCTCTATGCCCGTCGCGTAGTGGGTTGGGCATTCTCGATGATTGCAGATGCCAACTTAGCTTGTAACGCCCTGCGCATGGCCGCTGAATCGCGGGGTAGGCCGGCGGGCGTAATGTTTCATTCAGACCAGGGCTGTCAGTACACCAGCCATAAATTCAGAGCCGCGCTCGATGAGTACAACTTGAACCAGAGCATGAGCCATCGAGGCCAATGCTGGGATAACGCTGCCATGGAGCGATTCTTCGGAGCATTGAAATCAGAATGGGTGCCGGCAGAGGGTTACGAGACCGAAGCGCAGGCACGAGTGGATATCCAGGCTTATCTGATGCGCTACAACCTCAAGCGCCTCCACAGCTACAACGGCTATGAAACGCCAGTAGCCATGGAGGAAAAGCTCAAGGCAGCGGCATGAACCTTAACCGGTGTCCAAAATTACTTGACCAGTTCACCTTGTGTCGCGAAAGGGCCGCAAAGCGGCCCCGGCGATCTTTGCATCAATGCTGAAATCCTGGGGCTGCTTCGCACCCCTTTCGCGGCACAAGGCCGCTCCTACAGGGGAATGTGCAAGCCTGGGACTAATGCGCCATCCCCAGCTCCGCATCATCCATCAGCGCCTTGGCCAAGGCACTGAGGTAATGCGCCGCCCAGACCATCCGCGGGTCTTCATCCATCACCCCGACCAAGGTCAGGTGGCGCACATAGTCCATCAGCTCCGACGCCTGTTCGCGAGCGTGCTGGCAGGGAATGCCGGGCTCGATGCAGAACAGCGGCTGGGCATCCTTGCCCTCGCCCTGATAAAAACGGGTTTTGCCCGGCGTGACCTGGGTCTTGCCATCGTCTGTGGTCATGTTCGATTTCCCTGAAAACGTCGTCGGCTAGTGCAGCGTGCGGGGCTCGCCCGGCACTCGGACCGAGTGCTGCACCTGGGTCAGGGCGGATTCGAGCAACGTGCGCACCGCCTCCATCTCGCGGGCGGCGGCCAGCATTAGGATCGCGCCGGGCGACCAGGGCTTGAGCTGGACGGCCTGGTTGGCCACCGTGAGGGCGCAGAAGGCGTACTCGATGGCGCGTACCAGGGTGTCTTCGAGGAAGTGGGCGTGATCCTGGGAGGAAGGTGGATCGGGGAGAATCTTCAGCATGCTCGTACTCCAACAATGGTTGAGGGTTGAGCTGTCAGCTGAACTGCTGTCAAACAGTCGGGTGGCAGCTGTACGCGGGTTGACAGACCGAGATCGTTGGCACTCGGCGCACACAAGGTGCCCGCACGTACAGCCGCCATTGAGCGTATGCACACGTGGACAACAATCGACGGTCTGTCAAAACCGGCCGCTGAATTGGCAGCGGCAGGCCGAGACTAGAAGGCGAGTTGGCCTGGAGCAAGGGCTGAAAGGCGGTAAAAGTATGCTTCGGAAATGGACTACAAGGAATAAGGAAATTCCGACTCACTGAGGCCAATACTGGCTATCGAAACCCGGAAAAGATGACAGTTTTTGCAGGTCCGCGTGCAAGACACACGTATCGATCCGCCCACTGCGCGGCTCCCTGATCACACCTCCGAGTCGAGCAACTCGCTCGTGCCATAGCTGAAAATGGTCCTGACCTGTCCCCCACGTCGATAGGACAAGGTGAACGCCGTCCAGTGGTCCCCTCGCTGGGCGCCGCTTTGCCGCAGTTGCTTCACCAACTTGAAGATCTCGGCGTTGTTGAAGGCAGTTTTCACGTCCATGACGTCCACACCCTGGTTCTCTGCAGTGAGCTGTGTTTCGACCCAGCCCTCTCCCACTTTGACCTCATACTGAAACGCGTCATAGCCGTCGACAATGCCTTGATCGAGAATCGAGAAAAGCTCTTTAACAATGGATAGATCTTCAGCAATCATCGCTTATTCACCGGTGGCGTATTGGGTTCATTGTCAAACATGCGCGTCATCTTGCGCCCGTTGATGGTGTAGGCCACCTCCAATGCATCCGGCCTTAATTTAAAAAGGGGACATGTAAAAAGGGGACAGATTTATTTTTCACACTCTAAATTTCGACTTGCCCCGCTTCCAGCGCTAGACGTCCTTACTAATATCTTCAGCATCAAGCTTCGTCGCCGTCTTGGCCATGCAAAGGCAGAAATTAGATTAGTAAAAATAAATCCGCCCCCTTTTCTCCGCCCCTTTTCTCTTCTTTTCTCTTTATACCCTATACCCCGCAAGTCTCATGTGCGAAAGCAACATCTCATCAAACATCTCATCAGACACACCCCTCATTGACCTGACACTCTTCCAATTCCAGAAAATCGGAAGAACTTTACTATCCAGGCGATCACACCCCTCAAGAAAAATACCAGCCAAATCATATTTATCCAAGCTTGGATTTTCCTCTAGCACCCTGTTTAGCACAAAGCTTGGCAGCACCCCATCAAGAATTCTCGACAATAAATCGTTATTTCCAGAAAGCGGCATGAATCGCCCCAACCACTGTTTCAACATTTAAAACCACAGGACTACCCCAGTTATCTTTCACCGACTAAGAATTAGCACCTCAAAACACTTCATGCCTAAGCAGCTTAAACCCCGCCTGCCTCATGATTCTCTCCAAAGCAAATGAGCGATCCGTAGCATTAATATAAAGCAGGACCGTATAATCCGGATAATTTTGCTCTACCGCATCACCATCAAAAGGATCAATATTCAGCTTTAGAACAAAATTCTCTGCATCACCCCCACCCAACATATAATAAACACCCCCCTGATAAGAGCTATCTCTTTCCTCTAAAGCTTCCCCCAAGGTTCGTTCTACATTAACTTTTGCCGAGAGAAGACCTAGGTCTTTCGCACCATATAGATCATACGCAACAGTCATTTTGGCAAGCTCACACTCGGCGCACGACTCAAGGCCGCTGCCGCAGAGTCATAAATCATGAAATTAACTTCACGCCCAGCCTGGGCGCTAAGCTTACTCGACAAATCCTTTAGACCAATGAAAAAGGGGGCAGATTTATTTTTCACACTCTAAATTTCGACTTGCCCCGCTTCCAGCGCTAGACGTCCTCACTAATATCTTCAGCATCAAGCTTCGTCGCCTTCTTGGCCATGCAAAGGCAGAAATTAGAGTAGAAAAAATAAATCTGTCCCCTTTTCTCGTCCCCTTTTCTCACTTTTCTGCTCCATCGAACCCACGGCCCGCCATGGCCATCAGGTGCCTTACCTTGGGCACCCACGAACCTGCGGGGGAGTCGCCATACACATCGGTATTGGTGGTTACACGTACCGACGCCATGTCGGCAGGCAGAGTCGGTTCAAGACAGGGGACAGAATCGAAGCCGGAGCAGCCAGCGATTAAGCAGGCCAACAAAAACAGTATGCCGCGTATCATGGGAAATCCTTTTCCACCCTACTTAAAAATCACACCTTAAACCCTGCGCTCAGACTATGGATATATGCCAGCCCGCTCAAGCTCGCAAAACAAAAAAACCATACCCTCCCGTATACTGCATGCATCCTTTCTTATTACAACACCCTTGGTCGTCGACACATTTAAAACAAAAGTATAAATATTACCCCCTCGCTCACCGTCCACCTTAAATATAAAGAACCCTTTATTCTTCACTGCCACCCGCTCAAGAACCTGAACAAAACCCTCAAGCTCGACACAACTCATATTTGGCAAGCCGAAACGAGCCGCATACCTGTCAGAAAGGAGATCGGAAGACATAAACCCAGCACCTCAATGCCTTTGAAATATATTAGATACTCGCAAAATCTGCCATCGCAACCTTGCCTACAACACTCGACCTAAAAAGCGGACAGCATAATACCCCATGCTTAAATTTCAACGCGTGTCGCGTCCAGCGTTCGACGTCCTCGCCAAAGCCTTAAGCACAAGACGTCGCCTTGACCATACACCAGCTGAAGGAGGATCAACTATCAGGAATCTCTATGTGAAATTCATTAGCATGAACCTCCAAAGACATCCATCCAGGTCCAGGCAAAGCGACAATCACCCCCTCAAGAAGGTACTCACCCATCGGTTTATCGGCCATGGCCTTGCATCTAAACTCTTGCACAAACTCATTGCCAGTAGATGTTTTTTTGTCCGAAGCATACTCATACACTACTTGCCTAGAAAAACTAACACCCGAAAACACGAACCAGCATCCTCCCACGTACTCGTGCATCGCATATAAGCTTTCACTTTTACTTTTATACTTGAGCCACTCCCCATCCCTCGCACGAGCACTCAACAACTCCCCCTCGAGCTTCCATTCAATGTACTCAACATCTCTAACGGGGTCATATATATAGTGGACTGGAAAAGCACGCTCAACCTTAGAGCAATCGTCACCTTCGCACTCAACGACCTTGGCACCTAATGCATCCTTTATCAGCTTTGACTTTTTAAGAACCAGTCCTTTCTCGACAAAAATTCGAACTTCCCCTCCATTGACCACGCATTCTCCATACGTGCAATCAAATGTAACCAGAGAATTGAATTCAACTGAAATTATCATTTCATTTTCTCTAAAACGATAGTTTTCATGCTATCTAGATTTGTAATGACACTGCCATCTGTTCGCAAGAATGTTTGCCCTTCAAACCGAGCATCTAGAGCACCCTCTTGGACGACTCGCAATCCTAAAGACTGAAGATCAGCCACACTGGGCAGCTTTCCATAGGGGTTCGCAGCATTTGAATTTATAAAAATCCTGCCACCCGGTTGAACTACCCTCGTCGCCTCAGGCAAATAAACCATCATAGAGAAGGTACCGCCTTCACTTTTCGGTATGAATGGATTGCTGGCGACAATTTCGCCAACCGAGTTGTCTTTGAGAGGTAAATTTCTTGCATCGGCACGCACACCGGACTGAATACCAGCGCTTATATCCATATTAATTGCTCCTGGCGTTTGAGCATTCTTCCCTCCAAACAGTTCAATCGTGGGCTTCGTTACCCCACCTGCTTCTTTTACCCCCTTTTCCGCCTCCTTTTCCGCCTTTTCCGCTCAGCCCCCTTTTGCAGCAATTACCTATATTATTTCTTATCACGCTTCCTCAGAGAGTACTCTTCCACATACTCCTTTGGCGGCAATGCCGTACCAAAAAAATGCAGTTCGCCGGTATCTTTATCAACAAAAATCGGCCCATTCCCAACCAGTTGAAATGAAAAATCACCTGTCTCAACATACTGTTTAGAGTTGAAGCAAAATAGCCACCCATCAGGAAACCCTTCAGAATATGTTATAACCAGCGGCATTGGAGACTTACTCAAATGATTAACAACCATATCCAGGGACTCTTCAAAACTTATCACTAGTTGGTCCTCAAAAACTTAAACGATGTGAACTTACTGAGATCAGCAACCTTGCCTGTCTGCCCATCTAAGAATCTGATAGTACCATTCTGGTTTACGACATTGAACACATGTCCAGGCTGACCAGGTCCATACGACCCATACACAATACCTCGCGCACCTGAGCCAATACCAATCATTTTCTGAGAAATATTATCCGCAGATGAGACCGATACAAATCTTGTACCAAACTGCTTTTCCAGCACTGTAATTGAAACGCCATCTGTTGATTTTATCGGAAGCGCCGAAGCTGGATTTCCAGCCAGAGTTGCATCAGTCGCAATTGAACAATTCACGCAGTTATGAGTTCGACCAGCTTCAGGAAAGCCTGGATTGACATTCTTAATCGAGCCAGCCGTTTCTTCGACCGCGCCACCCGTTCCTTTTGCACCGCTCGCGCCAAACCAGGATTTTATAGACTCGACAAACCCTCTACCACTCCGCGCCACCCCACGCACAAGCCCTGCACCCGAAAGCACCAGGCCAGCCAGCTCAGCCTTCTCGAGCGTATCCAGCCGCTCAGCTTCCGATGCCGTTGGCGTGAACAACGAATCCTTGTCCGGGAACCTTTCTATGAAGGTATCGACCAATTCCACGGCCAGTGGGTTGAGCTTATCCACCCCCTTGCCGTGTTGTGCCATCGATTCGAGGGCATCCACAAGCTCCTGCTGACTCACCTTGCCGCTACCCTCAGGGCAAGCGGTAGGCACCTGAGCGCATGCGTTCAGGATGCCCTTGGCATAGGCCTCACCATTCTTGCGATGCAAGTCATGGTTGTACTGGGTGGCCGACTGCGCGATCTGCACGCCTTTGTCCAGCTCGCCGTTCACCGCCGCCGCCGCCACCAGGCCGGTCAGTTGCGACAACATCAAATGCAAGGGTTCATTGCCCTGCGCAGCCGACGACAGCGCATTGACCATCGCCTCGTTGAGCCCCGCGGCGGCCGCTCCGGTCTTGAAGTCGCCGCCAGTTGCTTCGGCAATCAGACCGCCCACGATGGCGTGGGAGATGACCTTAGGCAAACTACCGCTCTCGAAGCTGAGCGTCTGGTCGCCCACCCACTTGAAGCCAGTGGCCATGGCCACCGTGCTGGCCTCGCCGGCAAGTGAAGCGAGCAGGTTGTCCTTGAGGCTGCCGCCATTGATGGCCGTGGAAATGCTGCTACTGATTACCGCCCGGCCACCGGCGCGGAGCGCGACATCGGATGCATTGCTCCACGTCAGGACATTGTCGGTTGTGGAAGTCGCTGGCAACGCCTTGCCACCCTCGATGCTGACAGCACCTTTGTTGGCTGCATCACTGGCCTTGAACCAGTTTTGATCGGCGTACTGCAGCGCCCCTGCGACCGCCATGGCCGTCGCCGCGCTCTTCAGGCTCTCCTTGCTCAAGGTTTCCTTGAGCGCCGCGCCCAGATCACCTTTGTTGTTGATGGTGCTGACCGCGCCGGTCGTGGCCAGGCTGGTGGCTCCTGCCAAGGGGGCGCCCGTCAGACCGAATCCGACCGGCCCCATGACCGCAGCCATCAGGATCGCAATTGCCAATTGCGCCGCTGGACCCAATCCGGAGTTGGCGTACTTGAAGCTGGTGTGCACCTCCTGGACCTGACGCCAGTCAACGCCGCCTTGCGCTTCCAGGTCCTTTAGCCAGGCCAGCTTGGGATCGGCCTTGACCATTGCATCGATGGACTCGTGCACCGTCTGTTGATTGACCTGGCGAACATCGGCGCGGATATTGCCCACGGCCTTGATCATCACATCGCCTGTGGCCACCAGTTCGCTCTGACGCAAGGTTTCGTCGGTACGTCCCTTGCCCTTCATACTGAACCAGCCGGCGTTGGACTTGCTCTTCTCGTGGCTCTCGTCGTGCAGGTCCTTGACCCCTTCGAAGGTGATGTCACCCCCGCTGTCCAGGGTCAGGTCGTCGCCGCTGGTGAGCTTGGCCACCTGGTAACGCTGGTCGCCGCCACTTTCCAGGGTGAGGTCACCACCGGTGCTGATCTCGCTGCCGACATGGCGCACGTCGGTGACTTCATCGCGGCGGGTCTTCTTCTTGCCCCAGCTGCCCTTGCTCTTCTTGTCGTACAGCGAGTAGTCGCTGTCGGTCTCGGCCAGCAGTTCCAGCTGGTCGCCGGCATAGAGGTAGGCCTCGTCGCCGGCGCTGACGCGACTGGAGATCAGCTTGAGGTCCTCGCCAGCGCTCAGCGAAATGTCGCCTGCGGCATTGACGCGGGTGCCGACCTGGCGGACATGGTCCTCCTGGCGGGTGACTTTCTTGGTCTTGGAGTAGAAGTGTTCCTCATTGGCCGCCGAGGACAGGGTCATGTCGTTGACGGCGCTGATGGCGATGTTGCGCTTGGCATCCAGCTCGCTGCCGATGGCAGCGAAGTCATTCCCGGCCTTCATGCCGATATCGCGCCCGGCACTGATCTGCGAGCCGAACTGCTGCACCGAGCTGCTGCGGTTGTTATGGCCGTTCTGGTAGCTGTAGGTCTGCTCGGCCGAGCCGATCAGCAGGTCGCGACCGGTGCGCACGTCCACGTCGCGGCCGGCCTGGAGCACTCCACCCACGTTCAGGAAATCGCGGCCGATGCCCAGTGACAGGTCATTGCCGGCCTCGATCCGCGCGGCGTTGTCGAGACGCCCTTCGGTAACGAACATGCCACCCAACATCGTCTGGGTGCGCTCGTTGATCAGGTCGCCAAACATCGTGTTGAGGGCAACATCGCGCCCGCTGATGATGCCGCCAGCACCGTTGAACAAGGTGTCGCCTGCCAGCAAGTCGACCCGGCCACCGGCCTGGATCAAGCCGGTATTGACCAGATCCTTGCCGGCGATCGCCGACAGGTTGTTGCTGGCGCGCAGGGTACCGCTGTTCCTCAGGCTTTCGCCGGCGACTAGGTTGATGTCCTTGCCTTCGATCAGCGCCCCGGTCGGCGCCAGTCGATCATTGGCATGGGCCAGGTAGAGCACCGGCACCAGTACCTGCTCGCCCTTCACTTCATGCTTTTCGAGCCAGACGATGTCCTTGGTGAGCGCCGCCACCTGGGCGGAGGTCAGGGTGACGCCCAGCGACAGACCCAACTGCTCGCGGCTGGCCACGGCGTTGTCCATCAGGTGGCGATACAGTGCCTCGTCGGAGGTCTGGCCATCGATGAAACGCTTGCCGGTGCGGGCGGTCACCGCCTGCTGGATCAGTTGCTGCTCGTAATACCCATCGCCCAGGCGTTTCCAGCTCTGGTCCGGGTCGTAGCCGAGGTTGCCGAGCAGGTAGTCCGAACTCATGAACTGCTTGAGATCGGTGAGCACCGGGTCAGTCTCGACCAGGTACTTGTGCGGCTGCGGCGCGCGGCTGTTGGCTGGCAGGCCCTGGACCCGGGCGATGGTCTGCGGACTGACCGCCGTGGCGGCGCTGGACACCGTCTGCGCCGCAGCCATGCGCACGTCCTGCGGCGCCGGCGCGGTGCCTGGCTGGACGATCGGGGTGGCGGTGTTGCGTTCGAGCGGAACGGCGGAGCTGCCGCCGCTGGGGCGGCTGATGTCCAGCGCGGCCAGGCCGGGGCCGCTGACCTGGGTCTGCTCCAGCGGGGTGCCGGCGCCGATCTGGGTGCGGCTCGGCAGGTTGTCCGGGCCCTGGGCCTGGCCCACCGCCGCGACACTGGCCACATCGGCCCGGTTGTCCAGGCCAAGGCCCTGGCGCTGGTTGGCCGCGAGCTGGCGCTCGGTGCCCTGGATGGCGGTGATCGCGGCGATGTCCACCGTGCGCCCCTGGACCACCGGCAACAGTTGCTGGCGCTGGGCCAGGTCGATGCTGGCGCCGCCCAGGGTCCAGTTGCTCGGCGCCGGCGCGGCGGTGCTGGCACCGGCCTGGCTGGCGGCATCGGCGCTCAGGCGGAACAGGCCGGTACCACCGGTGGGCAGAGTGAAGCCGGGCAAGGTCAGCGGGTTGACCTGGCGCTGGGCAAGATCAGGCGGCAACTGTGCGTTGATCTTGACGACATTGTTCCTGACCTGGCTGGCGGCCTGGGTGTCGACGCCATTGAGTGCCAGGCTGGAATAACCGGTGTTGCTGCGAGTCACGCCATTGTTCAGGGTCTTGGTGGCCGTAATCGACACCAGACCTCCCGCCTGGATCACCGCACCGGCGGCAACGCCGGTGTTGATCTGGGTTTCAGTCTTCGATACCTCTTCATAGGCCAGCAGCTGCGCAGGCAAGGCGTAACCGGAATTGGGCCGGTAGTAGGGGTTGGCCTGGCCTGTATCCTGCTCCCCCATGCCGAGGGTCTCTTTAGCGACATCCTCCCGGCCACGACGCTTGTAGATGTATTCGAACTTGGTCTTGGAGTTGTACTTGGCGTATTCGGCGACCGCTCCACCGGTACCAACCAACCCCCTCCAGACCCCGCTTCGCTCACTGTCGTTCGGGTTACGGAACTGGCGTGTACGGATCAGACTCTCGGTCGAGGCGCCCTCGTTGTTGAACGTATCCGCAGCGATGTTGATCGACGTTGCCGCGCTGATCGAACTGTGCTTGTTCTCGAATGCCCCGGCCTGCACGCTCAGCGCGCCGCCGGTACTGATCGATGCCGCAGGCGAATCGCCTGTGGTAATGCGCTCGATCTCCTCGCTCACGTAATAGTAGAGGTCGTAGTATCGACCCTTGCAGTTCAGACACTGGTACTTGATGGTCCCGGAGATCAGCCGCTCGTTGACCGCGAAGTTGTCACGCTTGTTGCTGAAGGTATCGGCATACAATCCCATCGCCCCGTCACTCTGCAGCGTGGCGGAAACGTTCTCGATCAGGCTGGCCCGCCCCTGCGCGGCATTGGCAGCCACCATCAGGCCGCCGAGGCTGTATACGGTGGCGAAGCGGTTGGTGAAGCTGCCGGTCAGCAGACGCATGTCGCCGCCGCTGGAAATCAGGCTCTGGCCAGCGGCGCTGCCTTCGTTGCGCAGTACCTGGCTGACCAGGTCGAGCTTGCCGGCGCTGCCCACGGTGCCGCTGTTGCCGAAACTGCCGGCATTCAGGGTCATGTCGCGACCCGAGGTGATCCGCCCCTGGTTGATGAAGGCGCCGCCACTGCTGACCTGTACATCGCCGGCACCGGCAATGCGCCCGCCGCCCAGTACCTGCACGCCGGCGGCGCTGAGGTTGAGGTTGCCCAAGCTGGTGGCCTGCCCGCTGCCGGCGTACTGGCCGCTCAGGGCCAGGTCGAGCGTGCCGTTGCTGGCAATCAGGCCGTTGTTGGTCCAGTTGCCGCCGCGGCCCACCAGGCTGGTGCTGGCCAGCAACTGGCCGCTGCCGGTCAAGTTCAGTTCACCCACGTTGACGGTCAGGCGCCCGGCCTGGACCGCGCTGCTGTTGGTCCAGCTGGCGGCGTTCAGGGTCAGGCCGCCCAGGGTGACGATGTCGCCGCCGGCATTGCCCAGGTTGGCCATGCCGATCTGCAACTCCCCTGCCCCGCCATGCAGCAGGCGGCCGCTACCGTTGAGGAAACTGGCGGCCTGAAGGGTGAAGTCCTGGCTGGCGACTTCCAGCACGCCATTGCGGTTGTCCAGCACGCCAGCCAGTTGCAGCGTGGTGGTGCCGGCGCTGCCCAGGCTGCGCAACTGGCCGCCCTGGTTGTTCAGGCTGACGGCGCTGAGGCCAATGCGGGTATCGCTCTCGACGATGCCGCCGACGTTGTCGAAGGCGCCACGCAGGATGAAGTCCAGCGCCTGGCCGGCCAGTTGACCACCGGCGCCGTTGTCCAGGTCGGCGGCGTCGATGTTGACCTGGCCCAGGGCGTACAGGCCGCCACCGCGGTTGTTCAGGTTGCCGGTATGGATTTGCAGCGTGCCGGCTTGCGCGGCCAGGCGGCCGCCGCTGTTGTCCAGGCCGCCCAAGGCGATCAGCTTGAGCTGGCGCGCCTGCAGCGTGCCGCCCTGGCCGTTGCGCAGCAGCCCACCGACCTGGGCATCGAGCAGCCCCTGCAGGCTGGCGATGATGCCGCCACGGTTGTCGACGCTGGCCGCCTTGAGCAGCAGGTTGCCGTCCTGGGCGATCAGCTTGCCGCCCTGGTTGTCGACAGCGCCGCTGGTGACGTCGATGGCGCCCTTGGCCTGCACGATGCCCGCCTGGTTGCTCAGGCTGGCGGCTTTCAGGTTGATGGCGCCGGCCTGGCTGTAGAGCAGGCCGTCGCGGTCGTTGTGCAGTGCGCCGGTCAGGTTCAGGCCCAGCGCCTGGTTGGCGGCCAGGGTACCTTTGTCGCTGTTGTCGAGGCTGGCGCCGTTGAGGTCGAGGTAGGTCCGGCTGACCAGGCTGCCGCCCTGGTTGGTGATGGCCGCGCTGCCGCGAATCTGCAGGCCGCTGCTGGCCAGCAGCGTGCCCTGGGCATTGTCGAGCTGGCTGGCAAGGTCGAGGGTCAGCGTGTTCAAGCCGACCAGGGTGCCGCCGCGGTTGTTCAGCGCATTGGCTTGCAGGCTGAACGCGGCACCGGCGTCCACGCGCCCGCCCTGGCTGTTGTCCAGGCTGCCGCCGCGCAGGTCGAGCTGCTGGGCGCCGGTGCTGGCGAGGTAACCGCCACGGTTGTCCAGGCCAGCAGCCTTGATGCGTAGCTGGCCCAGGCTGACCAGTGCCCCCCCGGCACTGTTGTCCAGCGCTCCGGCCAGGGTGATACCCAGGTCGCCGTCGCGGCTGGACAACGTGCCGTTGTTGCGGTTGTCCAGGCTCGCGGCATTGACGGCCAGGCCCTGCCAGCCGGAGACCAGGCCGCCCTGGTTGATCAAGGAAGTGGCGCCCAGGGTCAACTGTTGGCTGCTGATCAGCCGGCCATTGCTGTTGTCCAGCGTGCGCGCGGCGAGGCTGAAGCCCAACGGACTGGAGATCTCGCCCTGACGGTTGTCGAGGTCGCGTAGGTTGCTCAGGGTCAGCTGGCCCTTGGTGTGGATCAGGCCAGCGCGGTTGTCCACGTCGCCGCCGGCGATGCCCAGCAGCAGCGCCAGGCTGCGCTCACCGAGCAGACGACCGCCCTGTTGGCTCAAGCTGTCCGCGCTCACCAGCGCGGCGCCCTTGGCGGAGATTTCACCGCCGGCATTGCGCAAGGCAGCCGCGCCCAAGGTCAGGCTGTCGAGGCTGTTGATCAGCCCGTTGCCGCCATTGTCCAGCGTCCCGGCGCTGGTCAGCGCCAGGTGCGAGGCGGCGAGCAGCTTGCCGCCCTGGTTGTCCAGGCCTTTGCTGGTAACGTTCAACTGCCGGCTGGCGCTGATCTGCCCGCCCTCGCGGTTGATCAACTGACCGTCGATATCCAGGGTCAGGTCGCCACGGCTGGTCACTGCCCCGCCGCTGTTGTCCAGGCGCTGCGCCTGGACCGACAGGCTGGCGGCGGCGATCTGGCCCTTGACGCTGGTCAGGGCGCGTTCGACCACCAGGGTCAGGCCTTGCTGGCCGAGCAGCTTGCCGTTGCTGTTGTCCAGGGTCGTGGCGGCCAGGGCGAAGGCCTTGGCGCTGGAGATCTCGCCGCCGCGGTTGTCGACCTCGGCAAGGCGCTTGAGCAGCAACTGGCCGGGGGTATTGATCAGGCCGCCCTGGTTGTCGAGCTGACCATGGTTCAGGTCCAGCTCCACACCCGCGTCGGAGTACAGGGTACCGCCGTGCTGGCGCAGGCCGTTGACGTTGGCGACCAGCGCCTGCCGGGCGGTGATGCGTCCGCCGCTGTTGTCCAGCAGGCCGGTGTCGATTCGCAGCAAACCGGCGCTGGTCAGCCGCGCGCCGTCCTTGCTGTCGAGGCTGTCACTGGTGATGCGCAGGTCGCCCTTGGCACTGACCAGGCCCGCCTGGCCGTTGTCCAGGTGCGTGCCGCTCAAGGTGATCTTGCCATCGCCCAGCAGCTTGCCGCCCAAGTTGCTCAACGCGCCCTGGCTGGACACGACGAGATCGCCGGCGCTGGACACTTCGCCACCGGCATTGCTGATGCTGGCAGCCGCCATCGACAGCGCGCCCTCGCTGGCAATCGTGCCCTTGTCGTTGTTCAGCGCGGCGCTCAGTTGAGCATCGATACCTTTCTCGGCGCGTATCTCGCCCTGGGCGTTGTCCAGGCGCACCCCACGCAGGGCGAGCCGGTCTTCGCTGGCAATCAGGCCAAGGCGGTTGAGCAGCGTCTGGTGCTCGACCGTCAGTGCCCCCTTGGACTTGACCAGGCCACCGTCGCCGTTGTCCAGGGTCTGGCCTGCGAGATGAACGGCGCCCTGGCCGGAGATTTCGCCGTTGCGGTTGTCCAGGCTGGCGGCCTTGACGTCGAGCAGGCCGGTGGCGGCCAGCAGGCCCTTGGCGCGGTTGTCGACTTTATCGGCGGTCAGGTCCAGCACGCCGCTGGCCTCAACTGTGCCGGCCTGGTTGTCCAGTTCACCCAGTTGCGCGCGCAGGTCGGTCCTGGCCGACAGCTTGCCCTTGCCGTTGAGCACATTGGCCGCCTCGAGCAGCAAGCGGGCCTCGGCCGAGACAATGCCCGCCTGGTTATCGAGGCGACCCTGCACTTTCAGGTCGATATCGCTCAGGCTGTTGAGCGTGCCCTCGGCATTGTTCAGGGCATTGGCGCGCACCAGCAGGTGGCGCGCGCTGATCATGCCGGCGACGTTGTCCAGCTGTCTGGCGATGCGCAGGGTCAGGCCCTGGCTGCCAAGCAGCTTGCCGGCGCTGCTGTTGTCGAGGCTGTCGGCAACCAGTTCGTAGCCCTGGTTGCTGTTGATCTGGCCGCCACGGTTGATGACTTCGCCGAGGTTACGCAGCAGCAACTGGCCTGGGCCACGGATCAGGCCATTGCTGTTGTCCAGCCGGCCATGGTTGAGGTCGAGGCTCAGATCCTCGAGGCTGAACAGTTCGCCGCCCTGTTGGTCGAGGCGGGAAACGCTGGCCAGCACCTGGCGCCCGGCGATGCTGCCGGCGGCCTGGTTGCCCACCGTGGTCGCGACGAGGTCCAGGCGCTGGCCGCTGCTGAGCAGGCCACCCTGGCCGTTCTCCAGGGCGCCGGTGCGCACCGTGCTGTTGCCTTCGGCGGTGATACGGCCCTTGTTGCGGTTGTCCAGGCTGGCGGCGCTCAGTTGCAGTTGGCCGTCGGTCTCCAGGGTACCGCCCTGATTGTCCAGCGCCGTGGCGCTGGTCACGCTCAGGTCGCCCTTGCTGCTGACCTTGCCGCCCTGGTTGAGCAGCGTGACGCCCTCGAAGGTCAGGCTGCCACTGCTGTCGATCAGGCCTTTGTGGTTGTCGATCACGGCATCGCGCAGCGGCTGGCCACGGTCCTCCAGGACAACCAGCAGCGAGCGCCCGGCGCCCAGGCTGCCACCTTGGTTGTCCAGGCGCGCGCCACGCAGCTCGACGTCGCGACCGGAGACCAGGCCCTTGTTCTGGTTGACCAGCCGCGCCACGGTCAGGGCCAGGCGGTTGTCGGCGATCAGCCGGCCGCCTTCGCTGTTGTCCAGTTGCTCGGCCTGCACCAGCACCTGCGCCTGGCTGGCCACCCGGCCGCCTTTGTTATCGATGTCGCCCACCTGCAGGTCGACACCGGCATTGCCAACCACCACGCCACCGACGCGGTTGTCGAGGGCGGTGCCGCGCAGGCTCAGGCTGCCCTCGGCGACCAGTTCGCCGCCCTGCTGGCGCAGGGTGCCGATGCGAGCGTCAAGGTTGGCGCGGCTGGCGATGCGCCCCTTGCCGTTGTCCACTTCGTCGGCCTTCAGGTCCACCGCCGCAGTGGCGCTGAGCAGGCCTTCGCGGTTGTCCAGGTGCCGGCCTTTGAACACCAGGGTGGCGCTGCTGCGCAGCACACCGTTGCGGTTGTCCAGGGCATCGACGAACAGTTGCAGTTGGCGATCGGCGTGCAACACGCCTTTGTGGTTGTCGGTGCTGGCGCTACGCAGGGTCAGCAAGTCCTTGCCGGACACCACCCCGCTGCGGTTGTCCAGGCGACCGAGCAGCAGTTCGATCAGGCCCAGGGCGCGCAGTTCACCGCCCTGGTTGTCGAGCAGGCCGCCGACCTGCGCCTTGATCCGGCCATCGCTGGCCAGGCTGCCACCGCCGCGGTTGTCCAGGCTGGCGGCGGTCACCTGCAGGTCCTTCTGTGACAGCAGCGTGCCGTTGCGGTTGTCCAGCGCTCCCTGCACGGTGAGCAGGGCCGCCTGGTCGCCGATGATGCCGCCGTCACGGTTGTCCAGGCTGCCGGCCTCGATACGGGTGACCGCGCCACTGGACAGCTCACCGCCGACGGTGGCCAGCGCGCCGCTCACTTTTACGCTCAGGCCATGCTCGCCACTGACCGTGGCGTCATGGTTATCCAGGCTGGCCGCACTGACTTCGACCCGACTACCGCTGACCAGGCCATTGACGTTGCGCAGCACCTCGGCGACCCGCACCACCAGTGCCTGGTCACTGCGCACGCTGCCATCACCGTTGTCCAGGCTGGTCGCCGCCAGCTCGAAGGCCTGGCTACTGGAGATTTCGCCACCCCGGTTGTCAACGCTGCTCAAGCGTTTGAGCAGCAACTGCCCGGTGCTGCGGATCAGTCCGCCCTGGCTGTCCAGGTGGCCGCCGGCAAGGTCCAGGGTCAGGTCGCCGTCGCTGGTCAGCTTACCGCCGCCCTGCTGGTCGAGACGCCCGACGTCGACCAGCGAGGCGCCGTGGGCGCCGATGCGGCCATGCTCGCTGTTGTCCAGCTCGCCGGCCTTGAGGGTCAGCGTGTCGCCACTGGTCACGACGCCCTTCTGGCGGTTGACCAAGGTGTCGGCCGTCAGGCGTATCGGGCCCTTGCTGGTGAGCAGGCCCTTGTCGCTGTTGTCCAGGCGCTGGCCGGTGAAGGTGACGGCCTGGCCGCCGTTGACCACGCCGGCGCGATTGTCCAGCTGACGGGCTTGCAGGGCGATGTCGCCCTGGGCGGCCAGACGGCCCAGGCGATTGTCCAGATTGCCGCCGAGCGTCAGCGCCAAGCTCTCACGGGCCTCGATGACACCGCCTTGGTTACCCAGGCTCGCCGCCTGGAAGTCGAGTACCTGCCCGGAGATGCGCCCCTTGGCGTTGTCCAGCGCCTGGGCGATGCGCAGGGTCAGCGACTGCTTCGAGAGCAGCTTGCCATCCTGGTTGTCGAGTGCCTCGGCGGCAAACGTGTAGGTCAGATCGCTGGATATCTCGCCGGCGCGGTTATCGACCCGTACCAATTGCTGCAACAAGAGCTGGCCCGGCGCATTGATCAGGCCGCCCTGGTTGTCAAGCAGACCGTGGTTCAGGTCAAGGAGCAGGTCCGCGCCGCTGAACAGCTGACCGCCGTTGGCCTGGCGCAGGCCTTTGATACGGGCGACCAGCGACTGGCCGGCGTGGATACGCCCGGCGTCGGTGTTGTCCACCTGGCCGGCGCTCAACTCGAGCCCCTGTGCCGCGTATATCTGCCCGCCGGCGTTGACCAGGCCCGCGGTGCCGACCTTTGCCTGGCCCTGGCTGCTGATCTGGCCTTGGTCGTTGGCCAGCGAACCGCTGTCCAGTTGCAACTGCTCGGCGGCCACCACGGTACCACTGCGGTTGTCCATGGCCCCTACGCTGGCAACCGTCAGCTGGCGGTCACCCTGCAGGCGCCCGGCACGGTTGTCGACGCTGCCCGCGCTCAACGTCAGGTCGGCGGCGCTGATCTCGCCACGCTGGTTGTCCAGCGCGCCGTCCAGGCGCAGCCGGGACGCCTCGCGCGCCTTCAGCTTGCCGTCGGTATTGAGCAGATTGCCCGCCTGCAGGTCCAGGCCCTGGGCCGAGACCAAGCCACGGGTGTTGTCCAGCAGCTGGACGACACGCAAGGTCAGCGCCTGCTCGGAAAGCAGCTTGCCGTCCTGGTTGTCGAGGCTGTCTGCAGTCAGGCTGAAGCCCTGCTGGCTGGAGATCTCACCCCGGCGGTTGCCGACGGTGGCCAGGTTGCGCAGCAGCAAGGCACCCGGACTCTGCAGCGTGCCGCCCTCGTTGTTCCAGTGGCCACGAGAGAGATCCAGGGTCAGGCCCTGGGCGGCACTGATGCGCCCCTGGCGATTGTCCAGCCCGGTGCTGGTCAGCAGCAGGCTGCCGTTGCCGGCGATCTGCTCCTCCAGGTTGACCAGGCTGCCAGCCTGCAGCACGAAGGCCTGCTCGGCCAGCAATCGGCCACGGCTGTTGTCCAGCTGGCCGGCGACTGTCATTTGCAGGCCGCCGCGCGCCTGCACGGTGCCGTCCTGGCTGAGCAGGGTCGCGGCGCTCAGGGTCAGCTGGTGGCCGGCGATCAGGCCGGCGGTGTTGGCCAGTTGCCCGGCAATCTGCACCCGCAGGTCATTGCCGCCGAGCAGCTTGCCGGAGGTATTGTCCAGTTGCCGCGCCACCAGCGCATAGGCCTGGCCGGCGGAGATCTCGCCGCCGCGGTTGTCGACGGTCCCCAGGCGTTGCAGGGTCAGTTGGCCTGGGGTGGTGAGCAGGCCGCCCTCGCTGTTGTCCAGATGGCCGTCCGCCATGTCCAGGGTCAGCGCCTTGGCGCCGTGCAACTGGCCCCCGCCGCGCTGGTCGAGCTGGCCCAGGCGCGCCGTGGCCTGGCCATCGCTGGCGATGCGCCCGGCATTGCGGTTGTCGACGCTGGCGGCCTGCAGTTGCAGGTCCTGCCCGGCAGCCAGGGCGCCGGCGCGGTTGTCCAGGCGCCCGGCGACGGTGATGTCCAGCGCCCGCCCGGCGCTCAGCCGGCCGCCTTGGTTGTCCAGCTGGTTGGCGCCCAGCGTGTTGCGCTGCTGCGCCGACAGCTCGCCGCCGCGGTTGTCCAGGGTCTGCGCAGTGATGCGTTGGGCCTGGCCGGCGCTGATCAGGCCGTTCTGGTTGCCCAGGGTCTGTGTCGCCTGCACGGTCTGGTCGCGTCCGGCCAGCACCCTGCCCTGGGCGCTGTTGTCCAGGGCGGCGCTGGTGATCCGGCTGTCCTGCCCGGAACTGAGGGTACCGCTGCGGTTGTCCAGCTGCCCTTGTACCGCTAGGTCCAGGTCGCGGCTGGCGACAATGCTCTTGCCACTGTTGAGCAACTGCCCGCTGGCGATGCTCACGTCACCCTGGGCGTTGCGGCTGCCATCGGCATTTACGCCGGCCTCGATCACGCCCTGGTTGGCCAGTGTACCTGTGGCCTGGACGCTGATTCGGTTGCCGGCAGTGATCGCCTGGCGAGAGGTCAGGTCGGCACTGCTGCGCACCTCGACCTGGCTGGCGCCATGCACCGGCCCTTGCAGGTCGACGCCGGCGGCCTGCAGCCTGACAGCGCCACTGGCGCTGGCCTGGGCCAGGCTCAGCTGACCATTGGCGTCCAGGCGGATATCGCCGCCACTGGCCGCCACGTCCCCGGCCAGGCGCACACCGACGCCCGCCTCGGTACCTACCAGGCGAATGGCGCCGGCGTACATGCCACCCAGGGCGCTGGAGTCGATGGCCAGGGCCGGCGCATCGGCCGCGTTGCCAGCGCGCGGTGTCGTGGCCAGGGTCTGGGCGTCGACATCGTTGCGCCCGGTGATGACGTTCAGTTCACGGGCGCGCAACTGCGCGTTCAGGCGTGCCGAGCGGGTGATGATGTCGAAGCGTTCGACGTTGTCGGCATTGAGCCCCGCGCCCTCCAGGGCCACGCTGCCGCCATCGACTTGGTAGCCGCTGAGCGCGCCACGGCCATCGAGCACCGGCTTGCCGGTGCTCAGGGTCACTTGCGGCGTGTTGATGAAGCCGCAGCCATCGCAGGTGATGCCGTGGGGGTTGGCGACGATGACCTTGGCCGCATGCCCGGCCACTTCGGTATAGCCGCGCAGCTGGCTGGCGTTGGCGCCGTTGACTTCGTTGAGGATGACATTGGCCGCCGCCCCTTGCAGGTTCGGGTTGCCGACGATGATCCCGCCCAGCTGGGTGGCCTGGGTGCGCTCGGTGGCGTTGTTGAGGATCAGCCCCTGCTGGCCGACGTTGTAGTCACTGAACTGGTTGTGCGACAGCCCGCTGCCGTTGGGCGCGGCGATGTTGATGATCGGCACGCCGTTGCCCGCCTGGCCGAGGCTGGTGCCTGGTCCGCTGACCACCACGCCTTCGGCTGCCTGCGCCCACAGCGGCTGCCAGAACATGGCGTTGGCCAGCAGGAAGGCCAGGCCACGCTTGGGCAGCCCGCAAAAGCGCTCACGGGGCTGAATTTCGGCCGAGCGTTGGCGGGCCAGGAAGGCAAACAGGCGAACGTCCATGTCAGGTCTCGTGAATCAGGCGGTCAGATGAAGAAATCCAGGCGGAAATACACCGGGCGTTCCTTGTCGGTCAGCACGTCGGGGCGTTCCAGGCTGTGGGCGAAGGTCACGCTGGCGGCCATGTGCTGGCCACGGGCGAACAACTCCAGCGAATGGCTGCTGGCACGGCCGTGGTACTCGCCGTTGTAGCGATCGTTGCGGATCACACCGAGGTCGTAGCCCAGGCCCAGACCGTACTCGGCCACCAGCGGCTGCAGCAGCGGCCAGTTCACCGGGCGGGTCCAGCGCAGGTCGTTGCGCCAGTAGCCACCGCTGTCGCCGGACAACGACTGGTCCTTCAGCCCGCGCACCGACGACAGCCCGCCAAGGCTGATGCGCTGCGGGCTGAACAGCACGTCCTCGCTGCGCTGGCCGGTGGCCAGGCTGCTGAAGCTCAGGCGCTCGCCGAAGAGCTGGAAACCCTGCACGTAGCTGAGCGTGGCGCTGTACTTGCGGTAGCGCGCCACCGGCTGGCCCGGGCGTGGATGGCCATTGTCCTGGGCATCGAAGGCGCCGATGCCCTCCTGGGTGCCCAGGTCGAGGTTGACGAAGGCATTGCCCAGGCGCCGGCCATGGTTGATGCCGAACTGCGCCTCGCTCAGGCGGTTGCTGCTGCCGGCCAGGCGGCTGTCCTCGATGTAGTTGTTGGTGCGCAGGTGGGCCATGCCGGCATTGAGCGAGGTCTTGCTGGTGGCGTCGCGGTGCACCACGCGCTCGGCGCGCAGCTGGTGGTTCTGGCTGTCGCCGGTCTGCTTGAAGGCAAAGCCGTTGGCCTGGGCCAGGGAGCGGTATTCGCTCTCGCTGTAGCTGTAGGTGAAGTTCCACCAGCCCCACGGCAGGTTGTAGAACAGCACGCCATTCTTCGAGCCCTGGGTGTGGTCGCTGACCACGTCGTGGCCGCCGCGCAGCATCAGCTGGTCGGCCAGGCCCAGCGGGCTGTCCCATTCCAGACCGAGGTTGAGCATCTGCTCGCCGGTGCTGCGCTGGCCTTCGTTGTTGCGCGACAGCGAGGCGCGCCAGGGTTTCTGCTGGGTGTTGCGCACCAGCACTTCGCTGCCGCCGACGGCCTTGCCCGGGGTCAGCTCCATCTGCGCCTTGTTCGACGGCAGGCGGTTGAGCTGGTCGACCATCTGCTCGATCTCGTGCAGGTTCAGGCGCTGGTCGATATCGCCGGGGAAGGCCATGGCCAGCTCACGGTCGCTCAGGCCGCTGGCCGGGTCCGGGCGCAACCCTTCCAGGCGCCCTTCCACCACCAGTACCTGCAGATGGCCCGAGGACAGGTCCTGCTGCGGCAGGTAGGCGCGGCTGGTGACCAGGCCGCGACCCAGGTAATGGTCGGTGATGGCCTTGAGCAAGGCATTGAGCTGGGTGACACCCAGGCACTGGTCGATAAAGGGCTTGAGCAGGCGGTCGCGGTCGGCGGCGGACAGGCTGTCGGCGCCCTTGAGCTCGATGGTGTGGATGGTGAAGCAGCGGCTGTCGGACGCCGGTTGCGACTCACCGGGTTCGGCGGCCTTGCCGGGCAGGTTGCGCAGCTCTTCGAGGCGGCGCTGCTGCTCTTCGAGCAGACGGTCCTGGCGGTCGCGGATCAGGTCCTGGTCGCCGGGTGAAACGGCCCAGGCCGCAGGGCAGCACAGCAGGCCGACAAGCGCACAGAGGGCCGTTTTGCGCCCTGAAACTAGACGTCCCGCCATGACCAATCCCTGGTGAACAGTGCAAAGTGGCGGGCATACTATTTTGACATCATATTAGCGTCAATTTGCCATCATTGAGTTTTTTGTAACACAGCTCTGCGTATTGAATGAAAGCATTGAGATAGAGCTGTTGCGCTACAGAGAAAAAATTTCGCCCTGTCGCCGTGAACCACGTGGAGCTGCCGTGCAGCTCCACGACTTGGGCCTTACGGCATCACTGGTGGCACATACTGCAAGGTCGTGCCCAGCGCCCACAGCAGCACCAGCACCAGCGGCACATGCACCAGCAACTGCACGAACGAGAAGCCGATCAGGTCGCGCGCCTTGAGCCCCAGCACCCCCAGCAGCGGCAGCATGTAGAACGGGTTGATCAGGTTCGGCAGCGCCTCGGCGGCGTTGTAGATCTGCACCGCCCAGCCCAGGTGATACTGCAGGTCGTTGGCCACCAGCATCACGTAGGGCGCCTCGATGATCCATTTGCCGCCGCCGGACGGAATGAAGAAACCGAGCACCGCCGAGTACACGCCCATCAGCAGCGCGTAGGTGTCATGGGTGGCGATCTGGGTGAAGAACACCGAGATATGGTGGGCCAGGGTCTGGGCGTCCGCGCCCTTGACCTGGGTGAGGATGGCGGCGATCGAGCCGTACAGCGGGAACTGGATCAGCACCCCGGTGGTGGTCGGCACGGCACGGGTCACCGCGTCGAGGAAGCTGCGCGGGCGCCAGTGCAGCAAGGCACCGAGCATGATGAACAGCAGGTTGTAGGTGTTCAGGCCAGAGATCGCGGTGATCGCAGGCTTGGTGGCGAACTCCTGGTACAGCCAGCCGGCGGCCAGGGCGACCAGCAGCAGGATCAGGATCGGGCTGTATTCCAACCACTCGCCCGGGCGGGTGCGCTGTGGCGACGGCGGCGCGCTGAAGCTCGGGTCGACGCCGCAGTCCTGCGCGCTGCGGGCGCTGTTCGGCCCCGGGGCGGTGGCATAGGCCACGACCAGCGAGACGACCACCAGCGCGGCAAGCATCACCCCGGACTGCCAGAGGAAGATGGTCTCGGTGAACGGGATCACCCCGGTGATCGACAGGATCGACGGCGGCAGGCTGGCCGGGTTGGCCTGCAGCTGCGCGGCCGACGACGACAGCCCCAGCGCCCACACCGCGCCCAGGCCCAGGTAGGCGGCGGCGCCGGCGGCGCGGTAGTCCATCTTCAGGTCGCTGCGCCGGGCCAGGGCGCGCACCAGCAGGCCGCCGAACACCAGCGACAGGCCCCAGTTGAGCAACGAGGCAAGCATCGAGATCAGCGCCACCCAGCACACCGCCGAGCGGCCGTTCTTCGGCAGCCGCGCCAGGCGGTCGATCAGCCGGGCGGCGGGCGGCGAGCTGGCCACCACATAGCCGCCGATGACCACGAAGGCCATCTGCATGGTGAACGGGATAAGGCTCCAGAAGCCGTCACCGAAGGCCTTGGCGGTGTCGGTGGGCTTGCCGCCCATGGCCAGGGCGCCGAGGGACACCAGCATCACCGCCAGGGCGGCGAACACCCAGGAGTCGGGGAACCAGCGTTCGGCCCAGTTGGAGCAGCGCAGGGCAAAGCGGGCGGAGCGGCTGTCTTGGATATCAGCGGCCACGATGTTTTCCTTTTTCTGATTTTTATAGGACTGAAACGGCGTCGCCCCATCGCGGGGCAAGCCCGCTCCCACGAGGGATGTGTGGTCCTTCGTGGGAGCGGGCTTGCCCCGCGATGGGGCGCTTGCAACGGTATTGCTTAGAAGGTCATTTCCTTCACATCGTCCGCCACGATCAGCTTGCCGGCGGTCTTCTCGATGACTTCCTCGACGCTCACGCCCGGGGCGGTCTCGCGCAGGATGAAGGCACCGTTTTCGATCTCAAGGTAGGCCAGGTCGGTGAGCACCTTGCGGATGCAGCCGGCGCCGGTCAGCGGCAGGCTGCACTTGGGCAGCAGCTTGGACTCGCCGTCCTTGGAGGCGTGGGTCATGGTGACGATGATGTTGTCGGCACCGGCCACCAGGTCCATGGCGCCGCCCATGCCCTTGACCAGCTTGCCGGGGATCATCCACGAGGCGATGTTG
This sequence comes from Pseudomonas sp. TE31087, assembly GCF_057284075.1. Taxonomy (NCBI): domain Bacteria; kingdom Pseudomonadati; phylum Pseudomonadota; class Gammaproteobacteria; order Pseudomonadales; family Pseudomonadaceae; genus Pseudomonas; species Pseudomonas sp. TE31087. The sequence continues at coordinate 1,139,589 of NZ_JBXVNN010000001.1, read as the reverse complement.
CCTTGCACGTCCACCTCGAAGGCGCCGAGCACGGTAAGGTCGACATGGCCGCCACGGATCATGGCGAAGGATTGCGCCGAATCGAAGATCGACGCGCCACGGCGGGCAGTGACGGTCTGCTTGCCGGCGTTGATCATGTCGGCGTCGATGGTGGCCTCGGTGGGGAACTCGCCCATGCCCAGCAGGCCGTTCTCCGACTGCAGCATCACTTCCATGCCTTCGGGTACGTAGTTGGCCACCAGGGTGGGGATGCCGATGCCGAGGTTGACGTAGTAGCCGTCCTTCAGTTCACGGGCGACGCGTTGCGCCATTTGTTCGCGGGTCAATGCCATGGTCAGGATCTCTTTGTTGTTCTTGAGGACGGCGCTCAGGCCTTGACGGTGCGCTTCTCGATGCGCTTCTCGAAGGTGCCGACGATGACCCGGTCGACATAGATGCCCGGGGTGTGGATCTCGCTGGGCAGCAGCACGCCGGGCTCGACGATCTCCTCGACCTCGACCACGGTGATCTTGCCGGCGGTGGCGGCCAGCGGGTTGAAGTTCTGCGCGGTGTTGCGGTACACCACGTTGCCATAGTGGTCGGCCTTCCAGCCCTTGACGATGGCGAAATCGCCGGTGATGGACGCTTCGAGGATGTACTTGCGACCGTTGAACTCGCGCACTTCCTTGCCTTCGGCGACCGGGGTGCCGTAGCCGGTGGCGGTGAAGAAGGCCGGGATGCCGGCGCCGCCGGCACGCATCTTCTCGGCCAGGGTGCCTTGCGGGGTGAGTTCCACTTCCAGTTCGCCGCTGAGCAGCTGGCGTTCAAACTCGGCGTTCTCGCCCACATACGAGGCGACCATCTTGCGGATCTGCCGGTCCTCGAGCAGCACGCCCAGGCCGAAGCCGTCGACGCCGCAGTTGTTGGACACCACGGTCAGGCCCTTGACGCCGCGACGCTTGATCTCGGCGATGAGGTTCTCGGGGATGCCGCACAGGCCAAAGCCGCCGGCCAGCACGGTCATGTCGTCGGTCAGGCCCGCCAGGGCCTCTTCATAAGTTGCTACACGCTTGTCCAGTCCGGCCATGCTCAGTCGCCTTTTGTAGTTGTTGGAACCGTACGGTCATCTTCACTGTAGTCGACTGATTTGTTAATTTTGTTTTCGTCATCGATTGATAACTTTTACAAAACAAAGGGCCCGTCCCATGAACGTCAAGCAGCTGCGCGCCTTCGTCACCGTGGCCAAGTACCAGAGCTTCGCCCAGGCCGGCGAGCACCTGCATGTATCGCAACCGGCCCTGAGCCTGACCATCAAGGCGCTGGAGGACAACCTCGGCGGCGCCCTGCTCACCCGCACTACCCGCAGCGTCAGCCTGACCCCCGAGGGCGAGGTGCTGTTGCCGCTTGCCCGACGCCTGCTGGCCGACTGGGACGACACCGAGGAGATGCTGCGCCAGCGTTTTACCCTGCAACTGGGGCGGGTCTCGGTGGCGGCCATGCCGGCCTTCGCCGGCAACCTGCTGCCGCAGTCGCTCAAGGTGTTTCGCCAGCGCTACCCCAAGGTCAACGTCACCGTGCACGATGTGATCAACGAGCAGGTGCTGGAACTGGTACGCCACCGTCGCGTCGAACTGGGCATCGGCTTCGAGCCCGAGAGCAGCGAGGCGCTGCGCTTCCACCCGCTGTACCTGGACCGCTTCGTCGCGGTGGTGCCCGCCGACTCGCCCCTCGCCCGCCAGCCCCAGGTGCGCTGGCCGCAGCTGCTGGCCGAGGACTTCATCGCCCTGCAACGGCCTTCCGCGGTGCGCCTGCTGCTGGAGCAGCACCTGGCCGCCAACCATGGCAAGCTGGCGGTGGCCTTCGAGAGCCACCAGCTGTCGACCATCGGCCGCATGGTCGCCAGCGGCCTGGGGGTCAGCGCGGTGCCGGCGCTGTGCATCGGCCAGATGCAGGAGCTCGGCGCCCGCTGCGTGCCGTTGGTCGAACCGACCGTGGAGCGGCGCATCGGCGTGATCGCCCTGAGCGATCACAAGCTGTCCAAGGCCGCCGAGGCGCTGCTCGATGTATTGCTGACCCATACCCATCCACAGGAGGTGACATGCGTTACGTGAATCTGGCGGGTTCCCGCGTTCCGGCCATCGGCCAGGGCACCTGGTACATGGGCGAGGACCCAGGCCGCAGGGCCGCCGAGGTGGCGGCGCTGCAACAGGGTATCGAACTGGGCCTGGGTCTGATCGACACCGCCGAGATGTACGCCGAGGGCGGTGCCGAGCGCGTGGTCGGCCAGGCCATCGCCGGGCGCCGCGACCAGGTGTTTTTGGTCAGCAAGGTCTATCCGCACAATGCCAGCCGGCGCGGTGTGCCGGCCGCCTGCGAACGCAGCCTCGAGCGCCTGGGCACCGACTGCATCGACCTGTTCCTGCTGCACTGGCGCGGCCAGTATCCGCTGGAGGAGACCGTCGAGGCCTTCGAGCGCCTCATCGAGCAGGGCAAGATCCGCCGCTGGGGCGTGTCCAACTTCGACCTCGACGACCTGCGCGAGCTCGACAACCCCGCCTGCGCCACCAACCAGGTGCTGTACAACCCGGCCGAGCGCGGCATCGAGTTCGACCTGCTGCCCTGGAGCCAGCAGCAGGGCCTGCCGACCATGGCCTACTGCCCGCTGGCCCAGGCCGGGCGCCTGCTGCGACATCCCGTGCTGGGCGATATCGCCGCACGCCATGGCGCCACGCCGGCCCAGGTGAGCCTGGCCTGGGTCACGCGCCAGGAGGGCGTGATCGCCATTCCCAAGGCCACCGACCCGGAGCATGTGCGCCTGAACGCGGCGGCGGCAGGGCTGATATTGAGCGAAGCAGACCTGCGGGCCATCGACCAGGCCTTCCCCGCGCCGACCTGCAAGCAACGCCTGGCAATGGTCTGAACCCCTACAGGGGCCGGCATGATCGACAACAAAGCAAGATCGTTCAAGCCGCCCCCGCGCCGCTCTGTCATGCTGGCCTGCCCTGTCGATTCGTTGTCGTTCCCATGTCCAGCCCACCGCTCGCCCGCAATGCCTTCCTTCACGGTGCCATCGCCATCCTGCCGCTGTCCCTGGCCGTCGCGCCCTGGGGCCTGCTGGCAGGCTCCATGGCCATCGAGGCCAACCTCAGCGCCTGGCAAGGCCAGGGCCTGTCGGCCATCGTCTTCGCCGGCGCCGCGCAGCTGGTGGCCATCGGCATGCTCAAGGGCGGCGCCAACCTGCTGTCGATCCTGCTCACCACCCTGCTGCTGACCTCGCAGCACCTGCTCTACGGGTTGTCCATGCGCCAGGTGATGTCCGGCTTGCCGACCCGCTGGCGCCTGGGCCTGGGCTTTCTGCTCACCGACGAGTTCTTCGCCCTGACCAGCCACCACGACCAGCAGCAGTTCAACCGCTGGTACGCCCTGGGCGTCGGCCTGACTTTCTATGTGGCCTGGAACCTGTTCACCCTGGCCGGCATCGTCCTCGGCCAGAACATCCCGCACCTGGACCAGCTGGGCCTGGACTTCTCCATCGTCGCCACCTTCGTCGCGCTGATCGCGCCGCTGGTGCGCAACCTGCCGACCGTGGTGTGCGTGGCGGTGTCGCTGTTCTGCTCGGTGCTGTTCAGCTACTGGCACTGGGAAACTGCCCTGGTGGTGGCAGGCTTGCTGGGCATGGCCGCTGGCTTTATCTGCCAGAAATTCTCCGGAGGCCGCTCATGATCTGGCTGCTGATCGTCGCCATGGGCGCGGTGGTGTTCCTCAACCGCTACGCCTTCCTTGAACCGCGCCTGCCGCTGCGCCTGAGCTCCAATGCGCGGCAGTTCCTCGGCTTCGCCGTGCCCGGCATGCTCACCGCGATCTGCGGGCCGATCATCTTCCTGCCCGGCCACCAGCTCGAGCTGAGCCTGCTGAACCCTTACCTGCTCGGCTCGCTGGTGGCGATCGCCCTGGTGCTGTTGACCCGCAGCGTGTTGCTGAGCATGCTGGCGAGCATGCTGATCTTCTTCCTCCTGCGCAGCTGGCTGGCATGACCACGCCCCTGCGCGAACAGGCCCACCTGTGGCAGGCGCCCGCCCTCGGCGACGTCGAGATGCTGCACGCCCGCTACATCCAGCAGCGCTTCGCCCCGCATGTGCACGAAGGCTATGTGTTCACCGTGATCGAATCCGGCGCCCAGCGCTTCTGGCACCGCGGCAGCGAGCACCTGGCGCCGGTGGGCAGCATGGTGCTGATCAATCCCGACGAGCTGCACACCGGTGCCACCGCCCACGAGGCCGGCTGGCGCTACCGTGGCTTCTACCCCGAACACGAGCGGGTCACCGGCGTGCTCGACGAACTGGAGCTGGGCCGCCACGGCCTGCCCCGGTTCAAGGACAGCGTGATCCAGGACCCGGCCCTGGCCGCCGCTTTCAGCCATCTGCACCAGTTGTCCGAGTCCTGCGCCAGCGCCCTGGAGCAACAGACCGCCTGGCGCCAGGCGGTGCTGGCGCTGGTGCAGCGCCACGGCCACTGCGCCGAGCCCGCCGCCCCCGGCAACGAGCCGCTGGCCGTGGCCCGTGCCCGCGAGCTGCTGGAGAGCCGGCTGGTCGAGCCGCCCTCGCTGGAAACCCTGGCGGCGGCGGTGAACCTGTCGCCGTTCCACTTCGCCCGGGTGTTCCGCCAGGCCACCGGCCTGCCGCCCCACGCCTGGCTCAAGCAGCGCCGCCTGGCCCGCGCCCGCGAGCTGTTACGCAGCGGCCTGCCGGCACTGGAGGTCGCCGTCACCCTGGGCTTCGCCGACCAGAGCCACCTCAGCCGCCAGTTCAAGCAGGCCTATGGGGTTACGCCGGGGGCCTATCGCCAGGCCTGTCTGGGCCTGTAGCTGCGCCCCGGTTCCAGGCGCCTGGCGTGATGCCGGTCATGCCGCGAAAGAACGCAATGAAGGCACTGTCGCTGGCGAAGCCCAGGTCGTCGGCGATGGCGCCCAGCGGCCGCTGCAACGCCAGCTGTTCCATTGCCCGCAACAACCGCCACTGCTGGCGCCATTGCTGATAGGACATGCCGGTATCCCGGCGCAGCAGGCGGCTGATGGTCTTCTCGCTGGCGCCAACCTGCCGCGCCAGTTCACCCAGCGCTGGCGGCAGGCGCTCGAGCCGCTCGACCAGCCCAACCAGGCGGCGATCGCCTGGCAGTGGCAGGAACATCGGCTGGCGCGGCGCCAGGCGCAATTCGCCCAGACACAGCGCCAGCAGGTGCACCTGGTCACCTCGGTCCCAGGCCGTGTCGAACGGCGCCTGGGCAATGCGTTCGAGCAGTTCGCGCAGCAACGGGTTGACGCTGATGATCGTCACGTCGTCGGGCAGCTCCACGTTGAGCACGGCGCTGAAATACAGCGAGCGGTAGTCTACCGTTTCGCGCATGCGCGCCCGATGCTCCAGCCCCGCCGGAATCCACGCAGCCTGGGTCGGTGGCAGCAGGCACAGGCGTCCGGGCGTCTGGATGCGCACGCAGCCCTGGCGGGTGAACAGCACCTGGCCGCGGCCATGGCGGTGGCGCCCCGAGTCGTGGTCGCCCAGAGCCGAGCAGATGCCCAGTACCGGCGCGTCGAAAGCATCGGGGTCGAAGTGGGTGTCGGGGGCTAACCAGGCCATGGCTGCAATTGTCCGATTTCAACGATAGAGCAACGGAATCGCGATAATAGCTCACGGCACAACGTCCCTACCATGAGCGCCCGTTTGTGCTGCAAGGCGTTCACTCCCATGCTTTCCCGTTCCTGGCTGGCCCTGGCCACCGCCCTGCTGATGTTTCCGCAAGTCGCCGAAACCCTCTACAGCCCTGCCCTGGTCTCCTTGGCCGAAGCATTCGCCGTCAGCGCTGCCCAGGCTTCGCTGACCCTGTCGCTGTACTTCGTCGCGTTTGCCGTCGGCGTGCTGGCCTGGGGGCGTGCCTGCGACCTGTGGGGGCGGCGCCCGGCCATGCTTGCCGGCCTGTCGCTCTATACCACCGCAGCACTGGCGGCGCTGCTGGCGGTCGACTTCAGCCAACTGCTGCTGGCGCGGATCGTGGCGGCCTTCGCGGCGGCGGTGGGCTCCGTGGTCACCCAGACCATCCTGCGCGATCGCCACGCCGGCCCTGAACTGGCCCGGGTGTTCTCGTTGATCGGCGTATGCCTGGCGCTCAGCCCGGCGCTCGGGCTGATCAGCGGCGCCTGGCTGGACCGGCTGTTCGGCTATCACGGTGTACTCGCCGGCCAGTTGCTGATGGCCGCGCTGCTGCTCGCCTGGACCTGGCGCGGCCTGCCCGAGACGCGCCCCGCCGCGCAGGCGACGCCCGCGCTCGGCCAGGTGCTGCGACGCCTGCTGCGCGACCGTCGCGTGCTGCTGGCCAGCGCCCTGGTGGCAGTGTTCAACATCAGCGTGTTCAGCTGGTACAGCCTGGCGCCGTTTGTTTTCGAGCGCCTCGGCGCCAGCCCGTGGATGGGCTACTCCGGCGCGGCGCTGGCGCTCGGCTCGCTGCTGGGCGCGCGACTCAATGCACGACTGTTGCAGCGCGGGGTGGCCACGGCGCGCCTGCTGCGCCTGGCGTGCCTGCTCGACCTGCTGGCGGCGCTGGCACTGCTGGGGCTGGGCGACAGCCTGTGGACGGTGCTGGCCATGGCCCTGGTGATGTTCGCCTTCGCCATGGCGATTCCGCTGGTGCTGGGCTCGGCGCTGGTCGACTACGCCGACTGCCGTGGCACGGCGGGCGCGTTGTTCGGCTTGTTCTACTACCTGCAGATTGGCGCGGGACTGCTGCTGGCGGGTGCCTGCCAGGCTATGGGGGCGACGCTGTTTGTCTGTGCGCTGGCGGGCTGGGCACTGGCCATCGGCTACGAGCAGCCTGGCCGGGCGCTGCTACACTCAAGGGGCTGAATGGAGGATCGCGTCATGTCCGAACGAGAAATCACCACGCTCCTGTCGCTGATGAGCCAGCGCCAGGCCTGCCTGAGCAGCGCCTGCAAGGAGATCGCCGACTGGATCGACCGCCAGGGCGACGTGCCCGCCGCCGGGAAGATCCGCGCCAGCCTCAAGGCGCTGGAGGCCGAGGATGCGCAGGTGCGCAAGACCCTGACCTCGCTGAACATCGAACGGCCGTTGCCACGTTTTCGTAGCTGACGGGCCGCTGGGGCTGCTTTGCAGCCCGTTCGCGGCACAAGGCCGCTCCTACAGGGGACTGCGATTTTCTCTGTAGGAGCGGCCTTGTGCCGCGAACGGGCGCAAAGCGCCCCCGATCCACGATCAGTGGTTCATATGCATATGGTCATGCCCACCGCCGGCCTCGGCGTTGAGCGCGCGCACCGGCGCCTGCACCTGCAAGGTTTCCTTCGCGCCCTTGGCATCGATGATGGTCAGGGTCAGCGGTACCTGCTCGCCTTCCTTCACCTGCTGGTTCAGGCCCATCAACATCACGTGGTAGCCATTGGGGTCCAGCTTGACGGGCTTGCCCGCCGGCAGCGCGATGGCATCGACCGGCCCCATCTTCATCACATCGCCGTTCATGACCATCTCATGCACCTGCACGTCCTTGGCCACGGGTGAGGCGACGCTCACCAGCTTGCTGTCGCTGCTGGCAGTCAGGGTCATGAAGGCGCCGGTCGATTGCTGGTGCGGTACGCTGGCGCGCACCCAGGCGTCGCTCACGGTGGTCTGGGCGAACGCCGGCAGGGTCATGCCCAGCAGGGCCAGGGCGGCCAGACCGCGTTTGATCGGTTGCATCGACATTCAGCAGATCTCCATCAGGGTGACCAGGTCCTCGGCACATTCCTTGGCGTTCAGGGAATGGCCCAGGCTCAGGCGCAGGGTGCCACGTGTGTCGTAGACGTAGCTGGTGGACGAGTGAGAGACAGTGTAGGTGTCGCCGGCCGGGACCTTTTCGTAGAACACCTTGAATTCCCGGGCCACCTCGGCGATTTCCTCGGGGGTACCGGTCAGGGCGACGATCGACGGGTCGAAGGCCTTGACGTAGGCATCGAGTATCTCGGGGCTGTCACGCTCCGGATCCAGGGTGATGAACACCGGCTGGAACAGGTCACGGTCACGGCCGCGCAGGATCTTGCGGATCTGCGCCACGCGCGCCATGGCGGTCGGGCAGACGGCCGGGCACTGGGTGAAGCCGAAGAAGATCATCGGCATCGAGCCGTAGAAGCTCGACAGGGTGCGCTCGTTGCCTTGAGTGTCCTTGAGCTTGAACTTGCGCCCGAGGATCTCGTTGCTCATGTTCTTGCCGTACTTGAAGTCCAGGCCCCGGGCCGGGTTGCAACCCGCCAGCAGGCCAAGCCCCAGTACGCCCATCCCGGCGACAACCGCGCGCCGGGTCAACAGATCATTCATGGAACCATCCTTTACAGGGAAGGTGCCGACCCCTGGGATGGGCCGGCCAGAAAACCGGGGCATTCTGTCACGCCACCCCTGCACCATCCACCCGATATCCGGCCGACCAGGCTGCAGCCCTTTGTTTACGGGGCGCGACCGGTTGTCGCAGGGGTTGAATCCGTAACACTTTGTTGCTAGGGATCAATGCACAACACCTGAAAACATCGCGGGGCAAGCCCGCTCCCACGCATTGATCCAGGCATGGCCCAGGCGTGGGAGCGGGCTTGCCCCGCGATGGCGTCACCACTGGCGATCAGTAGTACGCGTTTTCCTTCTGGCTGTGGTCGGTCACGTCACGCACGCCCTTGAGCTCCGGAATGCGTTCGAGCAGGGTGCGCTCGATGCCTTCCTTCAGCGTCACGTCGGCCTGGCCGCAGCCCTGGCAGCCGCCGCCGAACTGCAGCACGGCGATGCCGTCGTCGACCACGTCCACCAGGCTCACGGCGCCGCCGTGGCTGGCCAGGCCCGGGTTGATCTCGGTCTGCAGGTAGTAGTTGATACGCTCGTTGATTGGGCTGTCTTCGTTGACCATCGGTACCTTGGCGTTCGGCGCCTTGATGGTCAGCTGGCCGCCCATGCGGTCGGTGGCGTAGTCGACCAGCGCGTCCTCGAGGAACGGCACGCTGACTGCGTCGAGGTAGGCGGTGAAGCTCTTCAGGCCCACCGGCTGGTCGTCGGGTTTCTCCTCGCCAGGCTTGCAGTAGGCGATGCAGGTCTCGGCGTAGGTGGTACCCGGCTGGGTGATGAAGATACGGATGCCGATGCCAGGCGTGTTCTGCTTGGAGAGCAGATCGGCCAGGTAATCATGGGCGGCGTCGGTAATGGTTATAGCGCTCATGGAAGTTCCTCACAGACTTGCCGGCAGTGTACGCCAACCCGGCCCTCGAACAAAGTCCTAGCATTTGACTCGGGATAGCGCCAGCGCGGGCTCCTGGGCGCCACGCCCCGTGAGTCCGGCCTTGAGCCGCCCGTACAGGCCACGCTCCAGCCAGTGGTAGCTGAGCCACGACATTAGTCCGATTGACGGCACGCACAAGGCGAATACCAGGTACGGGTTCAGCCGCAGGCGTTCGCTGGCGAACAGGCCGCCGTACAGTACCAGGACATGCACCAGGTAGACCGAATAGGAACAATCGCCCAGCGCCTTGAGCACCCGATTGCCCTTGAAGCAAGGCTCCAGGGCGATGAACGCCAGCACCACCAGGGCGCTGGGCAGGCCCCAGTGCAGCAGACGCTGCGAAGCGTCCAGGTGATACAGCGCATACCCTGCCACGCCAAGCAGCCCCAGCGGCAGCCACAGGCCCTGGCGAATCAGCCCGCGGCGATACAGCACGCCCAGGCCGATGCCCAGCAGGAACTCATAGACGATGTCGTTGCTGTAGAAGCGGCTGAGCACGCCGAGGCGGCCCAGCACCTCGCTGACCAGCAGCAACGCCGCCGTCACCAGCAGCAGGTGATGGCGCTGGCGCACCAGGAACGCCAGGCCGAACAGCAGGTAGAAGAACATCTCGAAGTTCAGCGTCCAGCCGACGTTGAGGGTCGGGTACAGGCCGTAGCCGCCCGGGTTTTCCGCTGGTATGAACAACAGCGACAGCAGCAGGTGCTGCCATTCGAACACCTGGTGCGGCATCCAACGGCTGGCGACCAGCATCAGCGCGGCCATCAGCAGGGTGTAGAACCAGTAGGCGGGCACGATGCGCAGGGCGCGGTTGAGCAGGAACTGAGCGGGCGCGATGTCCTTGTCGCGGGTCGAGAGGTAGATCACCAGGCCACTGATGACGAAGAAGATGTCCACCCCTACCGCACCACGGTCGGCGAGCAGTTGGCCGATAGGGCCGGTGGCATTGAAGTCGAAGAAGATCTGCATGAAATGGTGGCAGACCACCACCCAGGCGGCGAATGCCCGGAGAGCCTGAAGCGAATACAGCATGAAAAACCCTGCGATCGTCGATGCATTGAGGCCCGGCGAGCGCTTTGCGCTCGTTTCGCCGGCAAGCCGGCTCCCACAGGGTTCGCGTACGTCTGTGGGAGCCGGCTTGCCGGCGATGGGCTGCAAAGCAGCCCCAGGGCCTACCCATCGATTCCGACCGCAATAGCGCCGGAAAGGTCAGGCCAACCGATCAGAGGTTCTCGTAGCGGTTCATGTCCAGCACCCCCGCCTCCACCGGCTCGGTCTGCTTGATGTAGCTGTTCAGGTCATGGAAGTAGCGCCAGAACTCGGGATGGCTGCGACGCACGCCCCAGCGCATGACGATGCGCTCGAACTTCGCCGTGTCGTCCCGCGCCGCCTCCATGTCCTCGACGAACTCCGGCACATCGGCCGCCGGGATGTTGAAGATGAAGTTGGGGTAGCTGCTGAGCACGCCCGGGACCAGGGTCAGGGTGTCCAGCCCCGGCTGATAGCGGTAGGCCTCGCCGAGCAGGAACGCCACGTTGCTGTGGGCGCGGTTGCGCAGCAGGCTGTAGACCTGGCGCTGGCCGCCCTGCCCCTCGATGCGCAGCATGGTCGCCTCAGGCAGTTGGCCGATCACCTTCAGCCCTGCGGCCGGGCGCGACACCAGGCGGCTCAGCGACTGCTCGACGTCGCGGAACTCCTGGGACAGGCCGGGTCGCGAGCAATAGGCGCCCTGGCAGCGGTTGATCGGGTCGGGCGCCACGTTCAAGCTGCCGGTGCGCTGCAGCAACTGCAGGCCGAAGTCACGCTTGGGATCGTGCTTGTCCAGCTTCAGCGCGCTCGGGGTGCTGGTGTCGATGTCCTCGTAGTCCATCCACATCTTCACCTTGCCACTGTTCTGGTACCAGTTGCCAAGGATCTCGCTACGCTTGCCGGCCGGCATCAGGCGCAGGAAGTTGACCTCGGCGCCATTGCGGATCAGGTCGAAGTACAGGCGCGTCTGCAGCTGGTGCGAGACGTTGCCGAACACGTCGAAGTTCACCGCCAGCTGGTAGTAGGTGCGCTCGAACAGCGGGTAGTCGAACAGCCACATCGTCAGCGGCACGTCACCGATCAGGCCCTTGGTCACCGAGGCGCTGTCGAAGTGGCGGAAGATGCTCAGCAGCGCGTTGTCGTTGCCGGCCCACAGGGTCGACCAGCTCGGCGCTGGCTGCTCGGCATAGGCCTCGCGGCGCAATGCCTCGTACTCGTTGCGCTTGTCGCGGTAGGCGTGCCACAGGCTCAGCACGCTGCCGACGTCGTCGATCTGCCCGGGCATGGCCAGCAGCGGCGTGGCCTCGCCCCGGTACTCGGCATCGGTGATGTACAGGTCGTGGGCCGGCTCCTGGAACAGCGCCCAGAAGTTGTCGCGGATCACGTCGGTGGCGATCTGGCCACGGCATACCGGGCCGCGAATGAAGGTGCGGACGAAGTACTCGGCGTTGTCCAGCATGAACTGGTAGCGGGCCACCGCCGGGATCGCCTCGAAGGTCTCGAACGGGTTGGCGCGGTGGCGCGGGCCGTAGCCGGGCAGCGACGAGGCATGCCAGTCGCCGCTGTAGAACAGCTGCTTGACCCGCTTGAGCTTCTGCGGCCCCATCGGGTAGGTGATGTGGGTCTTGTGGACGATCACCCCCTGCACCGGGATCAGCCGGTAGTAGAAATCGGTGCCTGGCGGGTCGTTGGGGCGACGGGTGGCGATCAGGTCTGCCGGCTGGCCGCTCGGCGTGCGCGAACGCACCCACTGGAAGAAGTGGCCCGGCTCGCCGCCGACGAAGTGGATGTGGGCGAGGAACAGGTGCTCGTACAGCCAGCGGCCGACCAGTGCCTCGGTCGAACCGGGGCGGTTGAGCAGCTCTTCCCAGTCGGCGATCTGCTTTGCCTCGACCGCGCTGGGCTGGATCGGCGTCTTCTCGACCGGAGCGCCAGCCGCCAGCCAGCGCTGCAGGGTCTGGTACTCCTGGTCGGTCAGGCCGGTGACCGCCAGCGGCATGCCCTCCTTGGGGTGGGCGCCGGCGTAGGCGTCGAACTCGTGGGGCAACGGGCACATGTTGTTGCGGTTGAGCCCCAGGACGATCTCCTCGGGCAGCTTGGCATTGGGCGTGAGCGGGGTCTTGTGGCCCAGCTCGAGCATGCGCGCCATCAGCGCGGCCTGGCTGCCCTGCTTGTCCAGCACCGAGTAGAAGCCCTGCTTGCGCCAGCCGGCTTCGTCACGGGCATCGTAGAACAACCGCGTGGTGGGCACCGCCTGGCTGCGCTCGCCCTGGTAGACCGGCACCTTGGAAGCACCCCGCTCGGCGCCCTCGGCGCTGCCCAGGTTGAGCTGGCAGGCAGCGTCGTTGCAGGCGTGGCAGGCCACGCACTTCTCGGTGAAGATCGGTTGGATATCCCGGGTGTATGAAATCGTCGGGCTCGCTTGGGGGGCCTGCCCGAACGCCGCGCCACTGATGAGCAAGGCGAAGGCGCTGGCAAATATGCGATGCAGCATGTGCCGAAAGTCCTGGTTACTTGAAGCCATCACGATGTGCCTGGCGGGTCCTGAGGTGTTGGGGCGCCGCACCAACATGAAGTAAATTCATGCAAATCGGCGGTACGCCTAAAATCCGTGCAGCTTTGTTATTATTCGGCACCTTCTGATATTCGCCCGACCAGGTAGTTCCTATGTCCGACCGCAGCGCTCGTTACCAAGCACTCCAGAAAGCACTCAAAGAGCGCATCCTGATCCTCGACGGCGGCATGGGTACTATGATCCAGAGTTACCGCCTCGAGGAACACGACTATCGTGGCACGCGCTTCGCCGATTGGCCAAGCGATGTCAAAGGCAACAATGATCTGCTGCTGCTCAGCCGCCCGGATGTCATCGCCGCGATCGAGAAAGCCTACCTGGACGCCGGCGCCGATATCCTCGAGACCAACACCTTCAACGCCACGCAGATTTCCCAGGCCGACTACGGCATGGAAGCGCTGGTGTACGAGCTCAACGTCGAGGGCGCGCGCGTTGCCCGTCAGGTGGCCGACGCCAAGACCCTCGAGACCCCGGACAAGCCGCGCTTCGTCGCCGGCGTGCTCGGCCCGACCAGCCGCACCTGCTCGATCTCCCCCGACGTCAACGACCCAGGCTATCGCAACGTCACCTTCGATGAACTGGTGGAGAACTACATCGAGGCCACCCGTGGCCTGATCGAGGGCGGCGCCGACCTGATCCTGATCGAGACCATCTTTGACACCCTCAATGCCAAGGCGGCGATTTTCGCCGTGCAGCAGGTGTTCGAGGAGGACGACGTCGAACTGCCGATCATGATCTCCGGCACCATCACCGACGCCTCCGGCCGCACCCTGTCGGGCCAGACCACCGAAGCCTTCTGGAACTCGGTGCGCCACGCCAAGCCGATCTCCGTCGGCCTGAACTGCGCCCTGGGCGCCAAGGACCTGCGTCCGTATCTGGAAGAGCTGGCGACCAAGGCCGACACCCATGTGTCCGCCCACCCCAACGCCGGCCTGCCCAACGCCTTCGGCGAGTACGACGAGACCCCGGCGGAAATGGCCGCGGTGGTCGAGGAGTTCGCCGCCAGCGGCTTCCTCAACATCATCGGCGGTTGCTGCGGCACCACCCCGCCGCACATCCAGGCCATCGCCGAGGCGGTCGCCAAGTACAAGCCGCGGGCGATTCCGGACATCCCCAAGGCCTGCCGCCTGTCGGGCCTGGAGCCGTTCACCATCGATCGCCAGTCGCTGTTCGTCAACGTCGGCGAGCGCACCAACATCACCGGTTCCGCCAAGTTCGCCCGGCTGATTCGCGAAGAGAACTACACCGAGGCGCTCGAGGTGGCCCTGCAGCAGGTCGAGGCCGGCGCCCAGGTGATCGACATCAACATGGACGAAGGGATGCTCGACTCCCAGGCCGCCATGGTCCGCTTCCTCAATCTGATCGCCGGCGAGCCGGACATCTCCCGGGTGCCGATCATGATCGACTCCTCCAAGTGGGAGGTGATCGAGGCCGGCCTCAAGTGCATCCAGGGCAAGGGCATCGTCAACTCGATCTCGATGAAGGAAGGCGTCGAGCAGTTCAAGCACCACGCCCGCCTGTGCAAGCGCTACGGCGCCGCCGTGGTGGTGATGGCCTTCGACGAGGTCGGCCAGGCCGACACCGCCGCGCGCAAGCGCGAGATCTGCCAGCGCAGCTACGACATCCTGGTCAACGAGGTGGGCTTCCCGCCGGAAGACATCATTTTCGACCCGAACATCTTCGCCGTCGCCACCGGCATCGAGGAGCACAACAACTACGCCGTCGACTTCATCGAAGCCTGCGCCTACATCCGTGACCACCTGCCCTACGCCCTGAGCTCGGGCGGCGTGTCCAACGTGTCGTTCTCGTTCCGCGGCAACAACCCGGTGCGCGAGGCGATCCACTCGGTATTCCTCTACCACGCGATCCAGAACGGCCTGACCATGGGTATCGTCAACGCCGGCCAGCTGGAGATCTATGACGAGATCCCCGCTGCCCTGCGCGAGAAGGTCGAGGACGTGGTGCTCAACCGCACCCCGCACGGCACCGACGCCCTGCTGGCGATTGCCGAAGACTACAAGGGCGGCGGCGCCACCAAGGAAGTCGAGAACGAAGAATGGCGCTCGATGCCGGTGGACAAGCGCCTCGAGCATGCGCTGGTCAAGGGCATCACCGCCTACATCGTCGAAGACACCGAAGAGTGCCGCCAACAGTCGGCGCGCCCGATCGAAGTCATCGAAGGCCCGCTGATGAGCGGCATGAACGTGGTCGGCGACCTGTTCGGCGCCGGCAAGATGTTCCTGCCCCAGGTGGTGAAATCCGCCCGCGTGATGAAACAGGCCGTGGCTCACCTCATTCCGTTCATCGAGGAAGAGAAAGGCGACAAGCCCGAGGCCAAGGGCAAGATCCTCATGGCCACGGTCAAGGGCGACGTGCACGACATCGGCAAGAACATCGTCGGCGTGGTGCTCGGTTGCAACGGCTATGACATCGTCGACATGGGCGTGATGGTCCCGGCCGAGAAGATCCTGCAGACCGCCCGCGAGCAGAAGTGCGACATCATCGGCCTGTCCGGCCTGATCACCCCGTCGCTGGACGAAATGGTCCACGTCGCCCGCGAGATGCAGCGCCAGGACTTCCACCTGCCGCTGATGATCGGTGGCGCCACCACCTCCAAGGCGCACACGGCGGTGAAGATCGAGCCGAAGTACTCCAACGACGCCGTGGTTTATGTCACCGACGCCTCGCGCGCGGTGGGCGTGGCCACCCAGCTGCTGTCCAAGGAACTCAAGAGCGGCTTTGTCGAGAAGACCCGCCAGGAATACGTCGAGGTGCGCGAGCGCACCGCCAACCGCAGCGCCCGCACCGAGCGCCTGAGTTACGCCCAGGCCATCGCCGCCAAGCCACAGTACGACTGGGCCGCCTACCAGGCCGCGGTGCCCGCCTTCACCGGCGTCAAGGTGCTGGAGGACATCGACCTGCGCACCCTGGCCGAGTACATCGACTGGACGCCGTTCTTCATCTCCTGGGACCTGGCCGGCAAGTTCCCGCGCATCCTCACCGACGAAGTGGTCGGCGAGGCCGCCACGGCGCTGTACCAGGATGCCCGCGAGATGCTCGACAAGCTGATCGACGAAAAGCTGATCAGCGCCCGTGCGGTGTTCGGCTTCTGGCCGGCCAACCAGGTCGAACACGACGACATCGAAGTGTACGGCGACAACGGTGAAACCCTGGCCACCCTGCATCACCTGCGCCAGCAGACCATCAAGCCCGACGGCAAGCCGAAACTGGTCGCTGGCCGACTTCGTCGCGCCGAAGGACAGCGGCGTGACCGACTATGTCGGCGGTTTCATCACCACCGCCGGCATCGGCGCCGAGGAAGTGGCCAAGGCCTACCAGGACAAGGGCGACGACTACAGCTCGATCATGGTCAAGGCCCTGGCCGACCGCCTGGCCGAGGCCTGCGCCGAGTGGCTGCACGAGCAGGTGCGCAAGGAGCACTGGGGTTACGCCAAGGACGAGCACCTGGACAACGAGGCGCTGATCAAGGAGCAGTACAGCGGTATCCGCCCGGCCCCCGGCTACCCGGCCTGCCCGGACCACACCGAGAAGGAAACCCTGTTCCGCCTGCTCGATGGCACCGCCATCGGCGAGACCGGCCCGAGCGGCGTGTTCCTCACCGAACACTTCGCCATGTTCCCGGCGGCGGCAGTCAGCGGCTGGTACTTCGCCCACCCGCAGGCGCAGTACTTCGCCGTGGGCAAGGTGGACAAGGACCAGATCGAGCGATACAGCGCGCGCAAAGGCCAGGATGTCAGCGTCAGCGAACGCTGGTTGGCGCCGAACCTGGGCTACGAGGGCTGAATCCAGCCCTCATGGAAAAATACGTATGTAACTGATTTAACTGGTACAGCGTGGGAGCGGGCTTGCCCCGCGATGCGGTGTTTGCCACCGGCTTCGCCGGTGATCGCGGGGCAAGCCCGCTCCCACGCTGATGATGCTCGCAACTTCAAGCCCTGCGCGGCAGCGCAGCCCGAAGGGCTGGCGATTTCATACAGGAAACGCGTAAACCTCCCGACACATGCACAAGGACCCCCGCATGTCCCCGAGAATCCTGGTGATCGGCGCCTACGGCAACTTCGGCCGGATCATCTGCCGCCACCTGCAGCAGATGCCCGCCGTGCAACTGGTGATCGCCGGCCGTAACGCCAACAGCCTCGCCCAACTGGCCACCCAGCTGAGCGGCAGCGAAAGCTGGTGCGGCGACGCCATGGCCCCCGGCTTCGCCGACGCACTGCGCACGCTGCGCATCGACTGGGTGATCCATACCGGCGGCCCCTTCCAGGGCCAGCCCTACAGCGTGGCCGAAGCCTGCATCGAGGCCGGCGCCAGCTATTGCGACCTCTCCGACTGCCGGGTGTTCGTCAACGGCATCGAGCGCCTGGACGCCCGCGCCCGCCAGGCCAATGTCGCGCTGCTCAGCGGCTGCAGCTCGGTGCCCAGCCTGTCGTCGGCGATCCTCGATGAGCAGCGCCATCACTTCAGCCGCATAGACCGTATCGAGCACGGCATTTCCTCCTCGGCGAAGATGCCCGGCCTGTCCACCATCGAGGGCGTGCTGGCCTACGCCGGCCGGCCGATCCGCCAGTGGCGCGACGGACGCCCGCACACCGTCGACGGCTGGCTCGGCCTGCAGCTGCGCCACCTGCCTGGCCTGGGCTGGCGCCTGCTGAACAACGTCGATGTGCCGGACATGGACATTTTCGCCGAGCGCTACGGCGCCCGGGACCTGGCGTTCAAGGCCGGCTCCGGGCTCATGGCCGGCGGCCTGGCCAATGCCGCGCTGGCGTTGCTGGTCAAGTGCGGCCTGGTGCGCGACCCGCTGCCCTGGGCGCGGCGCCTGCATCGCCTGGGCGGCCATTTCGAGCGCTTTGGCGATGGCATGAGTGCGATGTACCTGGATGTCCGCGGCCTGGACATGCAGGGCCAGCCACTGCGTCTGCAGGCCCAGGTCAGCGCCAGTGACGACAAGGGCCCGGAGATCCCCAGCTGCGCGGCGGTGGCGCTGATGACCAGGGTGATCGAAGGCTACACCCCGGCCCCGGGTGCCCGTCCCTGCGTCGGCGAGATCAGTGTCGAGCAGTACCTGGCGGCCATCGGCGAGCCGGACAAGGTGCGCTACAGCGTCAGCTTCCAGCACGGGCGAGGCTGAGATGAGCTATCTGCTGCTCAAGTACCTGCATGTGATCGCCGCCGTGTTCCTGTTCGGTTTCGGCATGGGCTCGTACCTGTACCTGATCGCCGCGAACCGCAGCCGCGACCCACGGGTGATCGCCGCCGTGGCCAGGATGGTGGTGCGCTTCGATGCCTGGATCACCACGCCCGCTGGGGTCCTGCAGTTGCTGACCGGCTACGCCATGGTCAGCATGACCGGCATGCCGTGGTCCACGGACTGGCTGCAGGGCGCGCTGCTGATCTTCTTCATGGTGGGCGCCCTGTGGCTGCCGGTGCTGCTGTTGCAGACACGCATGCAGCGCCTCGCCGCCCAGGCCGTCAAGCATGGCACCGCGTTGGGTGAGGACTATCAGCGGCTGTACCGTCCCTGGCTGTGGATGGGGGTCGCGGGGTTTGCCGGTATGTTCCTGATCGTGCTGGTGATGATCACCAAGCAGGCACCGTGGCAATGGCTCTGATCTAGGCAAGAAAAAAATTCTAAATACATAGCAAAAAAGAATAGAATTTTTTCCGAAAATCGCCCTAGAACGGGGAAAAGGAAAAACATTCATATCGGCAATTGCCTAGGATGATGTCCATGGATGCCGACAGGCGGCGTCCACGCACGGACCCGCTCGCGATCATGCCCAGCTCCCCGCTCTACTTCGATTACGCCGCCACCACTCCGGTCGATGACCGGGTCATTGCCGCCATGCTCACCTGCCTGGGCCGCGAAACCAACTTCGGCAACCCCGCTTCCAGCGGCCACTTCCATGGCCAGGCCGCCCGCGAGGCCGTCGAGCAGGCCCGCCGCCAGGTGGCCGAGCAGGTCGGCGCCCAGCCGGACGATCTGGTCTGGACCTCCGGCGCCACCGAATCCAACAACCTGGCGCTCAAGGGCATCGCCCAGGGCTTCGCCCAGCCAGGCCACCTGCTGACCAGCCAGCTCGAACACAAGGCCATCCTCGACACCGCCGCCGAACTGGAGCGCCAGGGCTGGACGGTGACCCGCCTGGCGCCGGACGCCCATGGCCTGATCCAGGCCGAAGCCGTGCAGGCCGCCTTGCGCCCGGACACGCGCCTGGTGTCGCTGATGGCGGTGAACAATGAACTGGGCACGGTGACTGACTTCGCCCGTATCGGCCAGCTGGTCCGCGAGCATGGCGCGCTGCTGCATGTGGACGCGGCCCAGGCCGTGGGCAAGGTCCGCATCGACCTGGCGCACCAGGCCGTCGACCTGATGTCGTTCTCGGCGCACAAGGTCTACGGCCCCAAGGGCATCGGCGCCCTCTACGTCGGCCCTCGCGCTCGCCCGGTCATGCGTGCGCAGATGCACGGTGGCGGCCATGAACGCGGCCTGCGTTCCGGCACCCTGGCCACCCACCAGATCGTCGGCATGGGCCGCGCCTTCGACCTGGCCGGCCAGCCCGGCGAGACGGAGTACCAGCGCCTGGAACAGCTCGCCCGGCGCCTGCGCGACGGCCTGCTGGCCCTGCCCGGGGTCACCCTCAACGGCTGCCCGGTACAGCGCATTCCCCACACCCTCAATCTGTGCATCGACGCCAAGGGGTTCAACAGCCTGGCGCTTGCCGGCGAGCTGGCGCTGTCCACCACCTCGGCCTGCAATTCTGCGAGCAACGCCGCGTCCCACGTGCTGCTGGCCCTCGGCCTCGACGAGCGCCAGGCGCGCAACAGCGTGCGACTGAGCCTCGGGCGCTACACCAGCGAAGCGGACGTGGACACGGCGCTGGCGGTATTCGGCCGGGTGCTCGGGGCGGCGGCGGTGGCGCTCTGGTAGGTCACGCCGCCAACACAGACGTCAGAAATCCAGGGTCCCCGAGAACTTCACCAGCCTCGGGTCGCCCTGGGTCAGGTACCCGCCATTGGCCGAGGCCCAGTAGTTCTTGTCGGTCAGGTTCTCCACGTTGACCCGCAGGGTCACGGCCTTCTCCTGCACCTTGAAGCGGTAGCGCGCGCCGACGTCGAAGCGGTTCCAGGTCGGCAGGCTCAGGGTGTTGGCCGGGTTGGCGTACTGCCCGCCGGTGCGCAGCATGCGCGCATTGAGCGCCACCCCCTCCAGGCCCGGCACGTCCCAGTCGACACTGGCGTTGAGCTGGAAGGTCGGCACGCCGACGGCATGGTTGCCATCGGCCGTGCCGCCCTGGGTGTTCTTCAGCTCGGTGTCCATGCGCGTGCCACCGGCCATCAACCGCAGCCCCGGCAGTGGCTCGCCGAACACGCTGAGTTCGAGCCCCTTGTTGACCTGCTCGCCATCCTGGACGAACACGTTGCCGTCGACGAAGCCATCGGTGGGCCGCTCGATGCGGAACACCGCCAGGTTGGCGCCGAAGCGCTGGTAGTCGAGCTTCACCCCCGCCTCCACCTGCTTGGTCTTGGCCGGCGGGAACACCTCGCCGACGTTGACCACCTGCCCGGACGCCGTGGCCCCCTGGGCCAGGCCCTCGATGCGGTTGGCGTACAGCGAGACCGCTGGGTTGAGCTTGTAGACGATGCCGTATACCGGCGTGGTGACCGCCTCGTCATAGAAGGCGTTGCGTCCCAGGTCCGGGCCGGGGCCGTCGTAGGCGTAGCCTTCGACCCGCAGTTGCTGGCGGCGAACGCCCACCGTCAGCAGCAGCGTGTCGTCGAACAGGCCCACGGTATCGGACACCGCGATGCTGCGGTTGCGGGTCTTGCCGGTCACGCCGGGATCGTCCAGCTTGCCGCCGACGAAGGTCGGTGTGGTCGGCTTGGGCAACGGGTCGGTGCGGTAGATATTGGTGGCCTGGGAGTTGTAGAAGACGAAGGCGTTCTCCTGCTGGGTCCAGATGCTCGCCGCGCCGATATTCAGCTGGTGGCTGACCGGTCCGGTCTGGAAGCGGCCATTGATACCGCCCATGAAGGTAGTGTTGTCCTCGTTGTGGGGGATCTTCGAACCGCCGATGGTGGCACCGCCGGTGGCTGCGTCGGTAAGGATCGGCGTGCCGTAGAAGCCGTTCTCGTGGGTGTGCTTGACGCCACCGGCCAGGTAGCCGCTCCAGTTGTCGTTGAAGTCGTAGTCGCCGCGCACCATGCCGAAGGTGTCCTCGGTCTCGGTCCAGGCCCAGTCCTGGCCGTAGTTGTGGTCGGCGTCCGGCGCGCGGGGGATGTCGGTCAGTCCCGCGCCCAGGCGCACCGAGTTGCGCATATGGTTGACTCGTTGCTTCTGGTAGCCGAAGTCGCCGGACAGGCGCAAATTGTCACCGCGATAGTCGAGGCCGGCGACGAACAGCTTGCTGCGCTGGTCCTGGTCGTCGACCGCGGTCTCGCCCTCGCGCTGAGAGAGGTTCAGGCGCACGCCGAAGCGATTGTCCGTGCCGAAACGCTGGCCGAGGTCCAGGTGCTCGCCGATACGCCCGTCGCTGCTGATGTCCTGGGTGTAGCGGCGGGTCGGGGTGTCGCCGGCACGCTTGGGCTGCAGGTTGACGTTGCCACCCAGGCCCGTGCCGGTGGGGCTGGCGCCATTGAGAAAGGCATTGGGACCCTTGAACACCTCGACCCGCTCCACCGCATCGGTGGAGATCATCTGCCGTGGCAGCACGCCGTACAGGCCATTGAACGCCACATCGTCGCCGTTGAGCGGCAGGCCACGGATGACGAAGACCTGGGACTGGTTGCCGAAGCCGAACGACTGGCGCACCGACGGATCGTTGAGCAGCACGTCGCCGACATCCTCGGCCTGCTGCTCCTCGATCAGCTGCGCGGTGTAGCTGGTCATGGTGAACGGCACGTCCATCATGTCCTGGTTGCCCAGCACGCCCATCTGCCCGCCCCGGGCCACCTGGCCCCCGGCGTAGGGCTCGGGCAGTTCGCCGGCGGGGGCCTTGAGCGCCTCGGCGTTGATGGCGGTGGCATCCAGCTCGATGGCGCCGTCGGCGGCATGGGTGCCGACGGCGACGGAACAGCACAGGGCCAGCAGGGTCGATTGATACGGACAGGTACGTGCCATGGAGGGCTCCCGGACAAGGGTAAAGGCCTTCCTGGCGGATGAGAAACAAAAGGTCACTGAGTAGTGTTTCTAGCCGATAGTGCGAATTATTACCAAGCCGTCGCACTTTTTCGCCGACCAGCGGTCTACCCCCTCTTTTGCCAACCGCAATCGATTGCCAAGGCTGGTTTTTTTCACACTGCACATGGCCGGGCCAAAAGCCTTGCGCTTGTGTAGGATGGGCAGCGCAGATCCAGACGCTGCCAGTTACAGGGAGATCCACATGCGCGTCCCATCCGTTGCCTGCCTCCTCGGCCTGACGCTGGGCCTGCTCGCCGCGACCAGCGCCCAGGCCTTTACCGGTGAAGAGGCGCAACTGATCGATACGATCAACGTCTACCGCAGCCAGGCCCAGCGCTGTGGTGGCGAAGCCTCGCTGGAATTGCCGCCGCTCAACAGCGACACCCGCCTGGCGCTGTCGCCCGAAGGCACCCGCGACCTGCAGCAGGCCATGACCCGCGCCGCCTACCCGATGGTCAACGTCCAGGCCATCAGCCTGTCCGGCCCACGGGACGCCCAGGCAGCGATGAAGGCCATCGAGGAGAGCTTCTGCCAGGTGGTGCTCGACCCGCAGTTCGTCGACATCGGCGTCAGCCAGGAGGGCCGCGACTGGCGCATCGTCCTGGCCCGGCCGCTGCTCAGCGCCCGCCTGGGCGACTGGCAGGCCGAAGGGCAGAAGCTGCTACAGGAGATCAACGCCGCGCGCAAGCTGCCCCGCCAGTGCGGCGGCCAGCCCTTCGCCGCCGCCCCGGCGCTGGCCTGGAGCACGACCCTGGCGGGAGTCGCCGCCAACCACACCCGGGCCATGGCCAACCAGAACTTCTTCGACCACATCGACCGCGATGGCCGCACCCCGGGCGACCGGGCGGAGCTGGCCGGCTACCTGTACCGGCAGATCGGCGAGAACATCGCCGCCGGGCGCGACACCGCGCGCAAGGTTGTCGACGGCTGGCTGGCCAGCCCAGGGCACTGCGCCACGCTGATGAACCCGGACTTCCGCGAGCTGGGGGCGGCGTATGCGGTGGACCCGAAGAGCGATGCCGGGAATCTACTGGACGGGGTTGTTCGGTACACCGCAGTAAACCCGCATCGCGGGGCAAGCCCGCTCCCACGCCGCGGGTCAAGGCGTGGGAGCGGGCTTGCCCCGCGATGAGTCCAGCTCGGACTTGCGCAACGCCAGCGCCGTGCAACCAAACCGCCGCCGCACCCACTTGCCCAGGTAGCTGGCATCTGCCATCCCCACCTCATCGGCGATCTGTGCCAGGCTGTGGCTGGAGTTGAGCAAGCGCCAGCGCGCCTGCTGCAGGCGCAGTTCCTGCCACCAGGCCTTGGCGCTCATGCCATGGCAGGCCTGGAACTGGCGGTCGAGCTGGCGCCGGCTGATGCCCAGCTCTGCCGCCAACGCCTCCACTGGCATCTGCGTCGCCAGGTGGTGGCGCATCAGCGCCGTGGCCCGCCGCACCTGGCGCCCCTGCCCGGCACCGGCCTCCAGCGAACGCAAGGCATGGAGGCTATCGCGGCTCTCGTCCACCAGCATGTCGGCCAGGCCCTTGAGCGCCCGGGTGCGACCACTGGCGCGGGCAATCAATTCCACCGCCAGGTCGATGGCTGCCGTGCCGCCGGCACAGGTGATGCGGCCACCGTCGAAGCAGAACAGCTGCCCGGTCAGCAGGCGCACGCGGGGAAAGGCCAGGCGAAACTCCGCCTCATGGCGCCAGTGCACCACTACCTGGTGACCCTCCAGCAGGCCACAGGCGGCCAGCAGGAAAGCCGCGTTGTCAACGCACACCAGCTTCACCCCGGCCTTGGTCGCCTGCTTCAAAAGAGCCTTGTAGCGCGGCGCCAAAGCCGCCGTGGCACTGGCGTTGCGCCCGCCGAACAGCACCAGGTGGTCGTAGTCGTCCCAGCGGATGTCCGCAGGCGTCGCCTCGACCTGGACACTCGCCGCGCTGCTTGAAACCACGGGCTCCCGGTTCAGCCCGAGCACGGTCCAGCGGCAATAGCGCTGGCGGCTGTAGTCCTCGTCGTCGGCGGAAAAGCGCAGCTTGTCGAGGAACGCGCCGAACGGCAGCAGGGCGAACTCCGGTAACGGCAGGATCAGCAGGCGCAGGTCGGGTGTCATTGAGGTATGTCCAGATATAACCATTCAATGGCCAGATACTACCCTGTATTCCCACTGCCCTGCCCTACACTGACGCCCTGCACATAAACAAGGCTCCCCCATGGCACTCGACACCTGGCTCATCTACCTGCTCGCCAGCATCGGCCTGTCGCTGACCCCAGGTCCGAACAGCCTGCTGGCCCTGACCCATGGCGCGCTGTACGGCGCCCGCCGCACGCTGTTCACCATCCTCGGCGGGGTGCTGGGCTTCAGTCTCCTGATCGCCCTGACCATGTTCGGCCTGAGCGCCCTGTTGCAGGCCTCGGCCTCGGTGCTGACGGTGCTCAAGTGGGTCGGCGGGGCCTACCTGGTCTGGCTGGGGATCCAGCTGTGGCGCACCCCGGCGCTGCACCTGGAGCAACCGCGCGGCAGCGTGGCGCTGAGCAATGCCGGGCTGTTCCGCCAGGGCTGCCTGTCGGCGCTGGCCAACCCCAAGGTGCTGCTGTTCTATGGCGCGTTCCTGCCCCAGTTCATCGATCCGCAGAGCGGCCTGCTGGTGCAGTTCGTGGTGATGGCGGCGACCTTCGCCAGTGTCGAGTGCCTGGTGGAGTACCTGCTGGCCCGCCTGGCGTTTCGCATCCGCCCGTGGCTGGCCAAGGGCGGACGTGGGTTCAACCGCTGCTGCGGGAGCCTGTTCGCGCTGATCGGCGTGGCCCTGCCACTGGGACGATAGAAGCCCCAGGGATCAACGCCGGGAAACGACCAGGAACACCACCAGCGCCAGCGCCGGCAATCCCGCGCCCAGCAACGCCACGCCGCTCCAGCCATACTGCGCATACACCCCACTGGCCAGCGCCGAGCCCAGCGCCCCGCCGAGGAAGATGCTGGTCATGTACAAGGCATTGAGCCGGCCACGGCTGGCCGGATCCAGCGCATACACCTCACGCTGGCCGATGACCATGTTCATCTGCACGGCGAAATCCAGCAGCACCCCGGTCAACCCCAGGCCGATCACGCTGGCGCCCGGCGCGCTCAGGCCCAGCAGCAACGCCAGCGGCGCCAGGGCCATCGCCAGCAGCGAAGCGCGTCGCGCATGGCCGGCATCGGCCAGCCGACCGGCCAGCGGCGCCGCCACCGCGCCCACCGCCCCGACCAGGGCAAACAGCGCGATCTGGCTCTGCGACAGGCCGTGCTCGCCGGCCAGCGCCAGTGGCACCGCCGTCCAGTACAGGCTGAACGCCGCGAACATCAGTGCCTGGAACAGTGCCCGCTGGCGCAACACCGGATAACGGCGCAGCAGCACCAGCAACGAGGCCATCAGCCCGGCATAGCTGGCCTTGTGCTCAGGCACCCGGCGCGGCAAGGTCAACGCCAGCAGCAGGATGATCGCCACCATCACCCCGGCGGCACCGACAAACACCGCGCGCCAGCCGAAGTGATCCGCCACCAGGCTCGCCAGCGGCCGTGCCAGCAGGATGCCCAGCAGCAACCCGCCCATGATGTTGCCGACCACCCGGCCACGCTCGCGCTCCGCCGCCAGGTGCGCCGCCAGCGGTATCAGCATCTGCACCGCCACCGAACTGAAGCCGATCAGCAGCGCGTACAGCAGGAACATCTCGCCCTGCCCGTGGCCACTGGTGCCGGCCAGCAACAAGCTGCCGGTGGCCAGCACCGCCGTGGCGATCATCAGCCGACGGTTCTCCAGCAGGTCGGCCAGCGGCACCAGGAACAACAGGCCCAGGGCGTAGCCGATCTGGGTCAGGGACACGATCAGGCTGGCCCGTTCGGCGGGCAGCCCCAGGTCCGGCGCGATCAGGCCGACGATGGGCTGGGCGTAGTAGATGTTGGCGACGATGGCGCCGCAGCAGAACGCCAGTAGCGTCACCAGGGTGCGGCTCAGGCCTGGGGCCGATGCCTGGGCGACGGCGAGGGAGGGATTCATTCGAGGGTACCTCGGCTTGCGAAAGGATGTGCGCGAAGGGTGACGGACAACCGCCCCGGCGAGAATCCATCGCCCGCGCAACGGGCCTTTGCGTGGCGCGCAACACCTCAGCCGGCCAGCAGCCCCTCGCAGAAGGCGACGAACGCCATGACCCGGCGCGAGCCTCGGTGGTTGGGCAGGTACAGAGCGTTGATGCTGGCGCTGGCCGCCCCCGGACTCACCGTCCAGTCGGCGAACAACCTTTGCAGGCGCCCGGCTTCGACATCCTCGCGCACCAGCCAGTCGGCCAGCAGCGCCACGCCGCTACCGGCAATGGCCGCCTCGCGCAGCAGGTCGGCGTTGGCGCTGCGCAACGGGCCGCTGACGTCCAGTTCCAGGCGCTGCTCGCCCAGGCTCAGCCGCCAGGGCCGTGCCGACTGACCGTAGCGAAAGCGCAGGCAGGCGCACGCGGCCAGTTGCTGCGGTTCGGTAAGCACTGGCTGCTGGCTCAGGTATGCCGGGCTGGCCACCACCAGCCAGCGCTCGAAACGCCCCAGCGGGCGACACACCAGTTCGTCGCTGGGCGCCGGCTCGCCGAGGCGGATGCTCAGGTCGTAGCGACCATCGAGCAGGTCGTCGAAGCGGTCGCTCAGGTCGATGTCCAGTTCCAGTGCCGGGTGGCGGGCGAGGAACGCGCCCAGGTGCGGAGCGATGACCCGGCGACCGAATTCCACCGGCAGGCACAGGCGCAACACGCCGACCGGTTCCTCGCCGCGGTCGGCGACGCTGGCGTCGGCCTCGGCCAGGGCCTCGAGGATCTCGCGGGCCCGCTGGTAGTAGCTGGCGCCGGCTTCGGTCAGGCTGACCTGACGCGTCGAGCGGTTGAGCAGGCTGGCCCCGAGCTCCAGTTCCAGGGCGTCGACCTGGCGGGTCACCGAGGAGGTCGCCACCCCCAGCCTGCGCGCAGCGGCAGAGAAGCCGCCGGCCTCGGCGGTGGCCATGAACACCTTGAGCGCCAGCAGCTTGTCCATCGTCAATCTTCCATGGGGCAAAGGCCGAAACCTTCCTACAATCACCGGCTGGAATCAACCATGCGCGAGGCGCCCATGCCCGACAACCTGTTTACCGCCCTGCCCCCGCTCGCGCCCGACGCCGACGAGCAGTTCACCGACCTGCTCCGGCGCCCGGGTCTGCGCATCGAGCGCATCGTCTCCAGCGGCCAGGCCAGCCCGCCAGGGTTCTGGTACGACCAGACCGAGGGCGAATGGGTGGTCGTGCTCAGTGGCAGCGCCGGGCTGCGCCTGGAGCATGAGCCGCGCACCCGCGTGCTGCGCCCCGGCGACCATCTGGACATCCCGCCCGGTTGCCGCCACCGCGTGGAGTGGACCGAACCCGGCGTGGCCACGGTATGGCTGGCGGTGTTCTATCAGGGCTGAGCCAAGGCCGCTGCGGCAGGCATCGCCTGCAGGCGATAGAACCGCCACGGCAGCAGCACCGCCGCCACGG
Organism: Pseudomonas sp. TE31087; assembly: GCF_057284075.1. Classification (NCBI taxonomy): domain Bacteria; kingdom Pseudomonadati; phylum Pseudomonadota; class Gammaproteobacteria; order Pseudomonadales; family Pseudomonadaceae; genus Pseudomonas; species Pseudomonas sp. TE31087. Next base: position 1,112,009 of record NZ_JBXVNN010000001.1, on the reverse strand, counting down.
CCAGGCCACAGGCGAACCCGACCCACACACCCACCGCGCCCAGCGCGGAGTGGAAGGCCAGCCAGTAGCTCAGCGGCAACGCCAGCAACCAGTAGCTGATCATGGTCACGCCCACCGGCCAGCGGTAGTCCTGCAGGCCGCGCAAGGCGCCCAGCGCGGTGGACTGCAAGCCATCGGCCACCTGCATGGCCGCGACCACCACGAACATCGGCACGGCGATGGCGATCACCTGCGGGTCGTCGCTCATGGCCTCGGCGATGGAGCGGCCGAACAACGCCAACAGCACGGTGGCCACCAGCATCCAGGCGCTCACGCTGGCAAAGGTGGCGCTGCCGATGGCACGGATGCGCGCCGTCTCGCCGCGGCCCTGGGCCTGGCTGATGCGGATGCTCACCGCCGCGGCCATGCCCAGCGGCAGCATGTACAGCAACGCGCCGATCGATTGCACCACCTGGTTGGCCGCCAGTGCGGCATTGCCCAGCCAGCCCAGCATCCAGGCGGCGATCACCACCGCGCCGGCTTCGGCGAGATAACCCAGGCCCAGCGGCCAGCCTTCGCCCAGCAGCGTGCGCCAGCTCAGTCGCGCCCCCTGCGGCGCCTGACGGTAGCGGGCCAGCGATGGCGCCAGGCGCCAATAAGCCAGGGCCAGCAACACCGCCAGCGATTCGGCGATCACCCCGGCAATACCCGCGCCCAGCAGGCCCAGCGTCGGCAGGCCGAAATGGCCGTGGATCAACCCGTAGCTCAGCGGAATGTTGAACAGCACCGCGCTCATCACCAGCAGCACGCCCACCCAGGGCCGGCCGATGGCTTCCAGCACATCCTTGAACACCACCGCCAGGCAGTACGGGATCAGGAACACCGCCATGGCCTGCCAGTACGGCGTCAGCAGCGCCACGTCGGGCAGCGGCACGCCCAGCCATTGCACCAATGGCAGGCAGGCCAGCATCGCCAGGCAGCCGAGGATGCCCACCAGCAGCCCATAGCCCAGCCCGGCGCGCAGGGTGCGCGCCACGGTGCCGGGGTCGTCGGCGCCGAAGGCATGGCCGACGCGCACGCTGAGGGTGGCAAGCATGCCGTAGAGCCCGGCATGGAAGATCAGCCCGGCGCTGCTGGTCAGCGCGACACAGGCCAGCACCACGGTGCCCAGCGAGGCCAGCAGCACGGTATCGGTCAGGCTGATCAGCTCGGCCGCCGACAGGCCCAGCACCAGCGGCAGCGCCAGGCGCAACAGACCGGGCAGCTCACCCAGCCAGGTAATGTTCTTGCGTGAAGCAAGGGCAGTCACGGTAGTAACCTCCAATTGACATACGCCGCGTATGCTAATGCCATTTATTGACATACGCAACGTATGCTAATTTGCAGCCATCGCTTTTCACCCGGAGCCCTCCATGCCCACCCCTCGCCGCAGCCGCGCCGCCATGAGCGCGGATACCATCGAACGGCTGATCGCCGTCGCCCGCCGCCAGTTCGCCGCAAAGGGCTTTGCCGCCGTGGTGATGGACGAACTGTGCGCCGAAGCCGACCTCACCCGGGGCGCCCTGCACCACCATTTCGGCGGCAAGGCCGGGCTGTTCACCGCCGTGGTGGAGCACCTGCTCGAGGAGATCAACCAGGCGCTCGACGCCCGCTACGCCACCCACGACGACCCATGGGAGGGCTATATCGACACCTGCCTGTACTACTACGACCTGCTGCACGAGCCGGCCCTTCGGCGCATCCTGCTGCAGGACGCCCCCGGGGTACTCGGCCCGCGCCTGCGCGAACTGGAGGAAGCCAGCTACATCGGGCCCATGGCCCAGGGGCTGGTGGAGTTGCAGCAGGCCGGCAGGCTGCGCGCCTTCGACGCCGTGGCCATGGCGCACCTGATCAACGGCGCGATGGGCGACAGCGGCATGTGGGTGATCGCCCAGGACGATCCGCAGGCGGCGGCGGAACGGGTGAAGGGGGCGTTGCGCTGTTTGATGGAGGGGTTGCAGGCCTGAGTTCATTCTGGTTTTGGCGCGTGCTGCGTGGGAGCGGGCTTGCCCCGCGATGGCGTCCCCCCAGCCAACCTAGTTGCAGCGACTGGCCTCATCGCGGGGCAAGCCCGCTCCCACGTGGACGGTTAATCGCCTGCTCTAACTGCGACAATCGGTCACGAATCAAAATGTACTAACTTGTTAATTAGCTTGCTAAGGGCTTAAACTTCTCGCATTCCACCTGCGAGATCCCTGGCATGAAAGACTCACCCCGCGCCTCCGGCGCCTCAACCTTCATCCTGGTCGGCCTGGGCGTCGTCATCGCCCTGCTCGGCCTGCTCCTGGCCGCCGGCGGCGTCAAGCTGGCCGGCCTGGGCGGTTCCTGGTACTTCCTGGTCGGCGGCCTGGCCATGGCCATCGCCGGCCTGCTCATCGCCCGCCGCAAGCCGGCCGGCGCCTGGCTGTACGCGGTGTTTGTCGCTGGCACCGCCGTCTGGGCCGTGGCCGACGCCGGGTTGGTGTTCTGGCCGCTGTTCTCGCGGCTGTTCATGTTCGCCGCCATCGGCCTGGTGGTAGTGCTGGTGTATCCGCAACTGGTCCGGCGCCCGGCGCGTGGCGCCTACGGCATCGCCGGTCTGCTGGGCGTGGCGCTGGCGATCGCCGCCGGCAACATGTTCGTCGCCCACCCCAGCGTCGCTCCTACCGGCAAGGGCCCGGGCCTGACGCCAGTGGAACCCGGCCAGCAACAGAAGGACTGGGCCCACTACGGCAACACCGAGGGCGGCAGCCGCTTCGCCGCGCTGGACCAGATCAACCGTGGCAACGTCGACCAGCTCAAGGTGGCCTGGACCTACCACACCGGTGACGTCGCCCTCAGCGACGGCAACGGCGCCGAAGACCAGCTCACGCCGCTGCAGGTGGGCGACAAGGTGTTCATCTGCACCCCGCACAACAACCTGATCGCCCTCGACGCCGACACCGGCAAGGAGCTGTGGAAGAACGCCATCAACGCCCAGTCCAAGGTCTGGCAGCGCTGCCGCGGCCTGGCCTACTTCGACGCCAGCGCGCCGATCGCCCAGCCATCCCAACCCGACAGCACACCCGTCAGTGTGGCCAGCGTGCCAGCTGGCGCCAATTGCCAACGCCGCCTGCTGACCAACACCATCGATGCCCGCCTGATCGCAGTCGATGCCGACACCGGCGCGTTCTGCGAAGGCTTCGGCGACAACGGCCAGGTCGACCTCAAGGCCGGCCTGGGCAACGTGCCGGACTCGTACTACCAGCTGTCCTCGGCGCCGTTGATGGCCGGTACCACCGTGGTGGTCGGCGGCCGCGTCGCCGACAACGTCCAGACCGACATGCCCGGCGGCGTGATCCGTGGCTTCGATGTGATCACCGGCGCCCAGCGCTGGGCCTTCGACCCGGGCAACCCGCAGGACCGCGACGCCCCGCAAGACGACCGGACCTACGTGCGCAGCACGCCCAACAGCTGGGCGCCGATGTCGTACGACCCGGCGATGAACACCCTGTTCCTGCCGATGGGCTCCTCGTCCACCGACATCTACGGCGTCGAACGCAACAAGCTTGATCACACCTACGGCGCCTCGGTGCTGGCCCTGGACGCCACCACCGGCAACGAAAAGTGGGTGTACCAGACCGTGCACAACGATCTCTGGGACTTCGACCTGCCGATGCAGCCGAGCCTGATCGACTTCACCAAGGATGACGGCAGCACCGTGCCCGCCGTGGTGATCGGCACCAAGGCCGGGCAGATCTACGTGCTCGATCGCGCCACCGGCAAGCCGCTGACCCAGGTCGACGAAGTACCGGTAAAACCGGGCAACATCCCCAACGAGCCGTATTCGCCGACCCAGCCGAAGTCGGTGGGCATGCCGCAGATCGGCGCGCAGACCCTGACCGAGTCGGACATGTGGGGCGCCACCCCGTACGACCAGCTGCTGTGCCGCATCGACTTCAAGAAGATGCGCTACGAGGGCCTGTACACCGCGCCGGGCACCGACCTATCGCTGAGCTTCCCGGGCTCGCTGGGCGGCATGAACTGGGGCAGCCTCTCCACCGACCCGGTGCATGGCTTCATCTTCGTCAATGACATGCGCCTGGGCCTGTGGATCCAGATGATCCCTTCGCAGAACACGGGTGCGGCAGCGGGCGGCGGCGAGGCGCTGAACACCGGCATGGGCGCGGTGCCGCTCAAGGGCACACCGTATGCGGTGAACAAGAACCGCTTCCTGTCGGTGGCCGGTATCCCGTGCCAGGCGCCGCCATTCGGCACCCTCACCGCCATCGACATGAAGACCCGGCAGATCGCCTGGCAGGTACCGGTCGGCACTGTTGAGGACACCGGCCCCCTGGGCATCCGCATGCACCTGCCGATCAAGATCGGCCTGCCGACCCTGGGCGGCACCCTGTCCACCCAGGGCGGCCTGGTGTTCATCGCCGGCACCCAGGACTTCTACCTGCGCGCCTACGACAGCGGCAACGGCAACGAGATCTGGAAGGCCCGCCTGCCGGTCGGCAGCCAGGGCGGCCCGATGACCTATGTGTCGCCGAAGACCGGCAAGCAGTACGTGGTGATCACCGCCGGCGGCGCACGCCAGTCGACCGACCGCGGCGACTACGTCATTTCCTACGCCCTGCCGTAAATCGCCGGCCTCATCGCGGGGCAAGTCGCATCGGCGCACCGCCGCTCCCACGCTGCCGATGGTGCGGGTCGTGGGAGCGGGCTTGCCCCGCGATGGCTTCTACCTTTGATTCCAGGAAAATCGCAATGCGTTCCCGCTTCCCCTCCACACTGCTGCTGGCCTTGGCCAGCACCACCGCCCTCGCCGACGGCGACCTGCTCACCCGCAACACCCTGACCGGCGACTGGGGCGGCCTGCGCCACCAGCTCGAGGCAGACGGCATCAGCTTCACCGGCGACTACAGCGGCGAGACCGCCTACAACGCCCATGGCGGCCTGCATCGCTCCGCCCGCTACTCACAGAACCTCAAGCTGGGCGTGCAGTTCGACCTGTCGAAGCTGTACGGCCTGGACAACGGCGGCAAGGTCCAGCTGACCATCAACGACCGCCGCGGTAACAGCGCCTCGGACGACCTGGTAGGCAACCGCCTGCCGATCCAGGAAAACTACGGCGGCCTCTACACCCGCCTGACCGAACTCAGCTACGAGCGCAACCTGTCGCCCGCGCTGAACCTCAAGCTCGGCTACATGGCCATGGGCAACGACCTCGGCGGTCTGGACAGCGGCATCCTGTGCAACTTCATGAACGCCGGCTTCTGCGGCCACCCGCTGAACATGTCCGGCGGCAGCGGCTGGACCAACTACCCCAACGCCCACCTCGGCGCACGGGTGAAATATGACCTGACGCCCGACTGGCAGCTGCGGGTGGCGGCGTTCAACGTCGACCCCGAGAGCAACGGCAATGCCAGCCGTGCCTGGCACCTGGGGCCCAGGCACAGCACCGGCACCGTGGTCCCGGTGGAGCTGGTGTACAAGCTGCGCGGCGAACAGCCGGGCGAGTACAAGCTCGGTTACTACTACGACAGCTCGAACGTGAAACGCATCGGCAGCGGCGAGGAAGTCGCCGGTCGTGGCGGGCATTACCTGCTGGTCGACCAGGCCGTGTGGAACGACCCGGCATCGCCCGGGCGCAGCCTACATGCCTTCGGCCAGTACTCGGCGTCGAGCAAGGCCGCCTCGCCATTCACCAGGTGGTATGGCGCAGGCGTGGTGTTGTACCAGCCGTTCGCAAGCCGGCCACGGGATACCGTCGCGCTGGGGTATGGCCGCGCGGTGCCGAACCCGCGTAGCCGCGATGTGCTGGAAGATGCGGCCGTCGATGCCGGGCAGCCCGTCCCCAACCTCGACAGCGCCGAGCAACTGGTCGAGCTGAGCTATGGCTACCAGGCCACCGCGTGGCTGAACCTGCGGCCGGATGTGCAGTACATCGTCGAGCCGGGGGCGTTTTCCGGGAAGGACATCGACAACGCGCTGGTGTTCGGCTTGCAGGTCAAGGCGACGTTCTGAAACCAAGCCTGGCGTGACCTGTAGGAGATTACACAGCCCTTACGGGCTGCGCTGTCGCGCAGGAAACAGAGTTCCAGCGTGGGAGCGGGCTTGCCCCGCGAACACCGGCGAAGCCGGTGCCATACACCGCATCGCGGGGCAAGCCCGCTCCCACGCTACCCAGTCAAATCAAAGAATTATGTTTTGTTCCATGAGAGCGGCCTTGCGCCGCGAAAGGGCTGCATGGCAGCCCCGGCGATTGATGCTTTAACGCTAAAACCCAGGGGCTGCTGCGCAGCCCTTTCGCGGCGCAAGGCCGCTCCTACAGGTCGGCGTTGGCGCGCATAGCTTTTTCCTGCCCAGCAACCACATATTTACTAATTTCCCCGCCCCGCCCCCTGTCCCAGTATCTGGCGCAACTACAACAACAAAGAGCGGGGAAACTGTCATGAGTGCAAGTGCGTCCGTGCCTGCCAGCGTGCAGCACGATCAAGCCGGCTTTCGCCGGGTCCTGGGGCTGGGGTCGCTGCTGGCGGTGGCCGTGGGCCTGGTGGTGTCGCAAGGGGTGATGGTGATGATGCTGCAGGGGGTCGGCGCCGCCGGCCTGGGCTTCATCGTGCCCTTGGGCTTGGCCTACCTGCTGGCCCTGAGCTACGCCTTTTCCTTCTCGGAACTATCCCTGCTGGTGCCGCGCGCCGGCAGCCTGTCGAGCTACACCGAAGTGGCGCTGGGGCACTTCCCGGCGATCCTGGCGACCTTTTCCGGCTACGTGGTGGTGGCCATGTTCGCCCTGTCGGCCGAGCTGCTGTTGCTCGACCTGATCATCGGCAAGGTCTACCCCGGGGTGTTCCCGCAGTACTCGGTGGCCTTCGGCGTGCTCGCCCTGTTCACCGGCCTCAACCTGATGGGCATCGACATCTTCGCCAAGCTGCAGAGCGCCATGGCCGTGGTCATGGTAATCGTACTGCTGATCCTCGGCGTCGCCGCGATCAGCGAAGGGCATGCCGAGGGGGTCACCACCACCCTGCTGCAGGGCGACTGGAACCCCATGGGCGCCGGGGTGCTGGCCCTGACCGCCATGGCCGTGTGGGGTTTCGTCGGCGCCGAGTTCGTCTGCTCGCTGGTGGAGGAAACCCGCAAGCCCGAACGCAACATCCCGCGCTCGATGATCATCGGCCTGACCGTGATCTTCGCCACCATCGGCCTGTACGGCTTGGGCGCGCTGTTCCTGGTGCCCCGGGAAGCCCTGAGCAGCGACGCCCTGCCCCACTATCTGTTCGCCACCACGGTGTTCGGCAAGACCGGCGAGGTGTTCCTGGTGATCGCCGCGGTGACCGCCACCTGCAGCACCCTCAACACGTCGCTCGCGGCCATTCCACGCATGCTCTACGGCATGGCCTGCAACGGCCAGGCGTTCCCCCAGTTCAAGCAGCTCAGCCCGCGGGCGCGCACGCCCTGGGTGGCCGTGCTGTTCGTCGCGGCGATCACCGGCCTGCCTATCCTGCTGATGGGCCAGGACGCCGCGGCAATCAACCTGTTGCTGCTGGCCGCCGCGCTGGCCTGGCTGCTGGCGTACATCATCGTGCACCTGGATGTGATCGCCTTGCGGCTGCGCTACCCACATCTGGCGAGGCCATTTCGCACACCGTTCTACCCACTGCCGCAGCTGTTCGGTATCGGCGGGATGCTGTACGCGATCTGGCATGCCTCGCCCAGCCCGGAGATGAACCTGAAGGTGTTCGGTACGGCGGGAGTGGTACTGGCGGTGGTGTCGCTGATTGCCGTCGTGTGGATCAAGGGCGTGATGAAGAAACCGTTGTTCAGGCCTGAGCCGCTGTAACCTTGTCACGGGGCCACCCCGCTCCCACAGATGCCTGCGCAACCTGTGGAAGCGGGCTGGCCCCGCGATTGTCATGCTTGCTTCAGATGATCCACCAACCGCCGCAACATCACATCGCATCCCTGCAACTGCTCGACACTGACAAACTCGTCGGGCTTGTGGCCCTGGTCCATGCTCCCAGGCCCGCAGACCACCGTGGGGATACCCGCCTGGTCGAACAGACCGCCCTCGGTACCGAAGGCCACGGTACCGAAATCGTCCGAACCACTGAGCAACGCCACCCACTGCGCGGCCTCGCTCTCGGCTGGCGTGGCCAGGCCCGGGTAGGCGCTCAGGGCGCGCAGGCGAATGTCGCTGGCGCCACTGACGGCACGCATGCGCGGCAGCAGCTCGGCCTCGGCGTAGGTCTGCAGACGGTCGGCCACGGCCTGGGCCTCGAAGCCGGGCAAGGCGCGCACTTCGAAGTCGAACTCGCACTCCTCGGGGACGATATTCAGCGCCCGGCCGCCCTTGATCACCCCGGTCTGCACCGTGGAGAACGGCGGGTCGAAGCGCTCGTCGTGATGCTCGGGGCGCGCCAGCTCGTCACCGATCTCGCCCAGCTTGCCGATCAGCCGCGCCGCGTACTCGATGGCATTGACGCCGTAGGGCGCATAGGCCGAGTGGCAGGCGGCGCCATGCACCTGGCAGCGCATGGCCAGCTTGCCCTTGTGGCCGAGCACCGGCTTGAGCTCGGTGGGTTCGCCGATCAGGCACAGCCGCGGCTTGTGCGGACGCTGCGCCAGGGCGGCGAGCATCGAGCGCACACCCAGGCAGCCCACCTCCTCGTCATAGGAAAACGCCAGGTGCACCGGCATCTTCAGCGGCTGGGCGAGAAACGCCGGCACCGCCGCCAGCACCGAGGCGATGAAGCCCTTCATGTCGGCCGTGCCACGGCCGTACAGGCGTCCTTCGCGCTCGGTGAGCTGGAACGGTTCGACCGTCCAGGCCTGGCCCTCCACCGGTACCACGTCGGTGTGCCCGGAGAGCACCACGCCGCCACGGTCGGCGGGGCCGATGGTGGCGAACAGATTGGCCTTGGTGCCCTCCTCGTTGTGGAACAGCTCGCTGGCAACGCCAAGTCCGGCCAGGTAATCGCGGATGAAGGCGATCAGCTCGAGATTGGAATCGCGGCTGACCGTGGCGAACCCGATCAAGCGCTCCAGCAGCGCACGGCTGGAAACCTCATTCATCGCCCGGCACTCCATAGCTCGGCGCGGCGGTCGGGTTCAGGGCGCGGGTCACATAGTCCTGCATCTGCGGGCGGTAGGCCTGCCAGAGGCTGTCCAGTTCACCGATGGGATCGTGCTCGGTCCAGTCCACGCGCAGGTCCACCAAAGGCCAGGTCAGCTCTCCGGCGATCTTCAACGCCGCCGAGTGCACCGGCCCCGCCTCGCCACCGGCAGCCATGGCCGCGTGCATCGCCGCCAGCAGGCGGTCGGCCAGGTGGCCGCCGGCCTGCTCGAACGCCGTCACCATGGCCTCGATCACCGCCCGCGACGACAACAGGTTGCCGGCCGCGGCGCATTGCTCGCCGGCCACGGCGTTGTGCACGCCCAGGGCCTCCTTGCCGGTGAACAGCGCCACCTGGCCCTGGCTGTCGATCACCGTGACCTGGCGATACTCGCTCCAGCCATTGGCGCTCAGCACCCGGTCCAGCGCCGCTGCGGGCGGCAACTGACCCTGTTCGAGGGCGTCGAGGATCTGCGGACCGAGGGCCGGCAGGGTGATGTTCTGGGTCGACACCGCCCCGACCCCGGCACGTACCCACGGGCAGCGGGCGCCGACGGCGATGCTCGAAGAACTGATGGCGATGCCGACCTGGCCGGTTTCCTGGCAGCGGCCGATGATGGAGAAGGTCATGGTGCAGCTCCTGTGTTGAGGTTACCGGCATTCTCGGTGGGCCTCGGGAGCTGCGAAACCAACATTTTCCTCGGTACTGGGCAGGAAAAAACTAAGGCGCCTGCGAATGCATTCTGTGTAGGAGCGGCCTTGTGTCGCGAAAGGGCCGCACAGCGGCCCCAGGGTTTCAGCGTTAATGCATCAATCGCCGGGGCCGCTGCGCGGCCCTTTCGCGACACAAGGCCGCTCCTACAAGGTCCTGCGCAATCTTGAACATCCGCTTTACAACACAGGCCTTCGCCAATTTATCGGCAAGCCCCAGCTAAATACTATTTTCGCGATTTCCCGCCCATCCCTAGTCTGGCCCCAGGCAAAGGCGGTCCCCACCGACCTGAACAAGAACGCCGCTGAAGAAGGGCTGGGACATGACACTGAACAACATCGAAATCGACACCCTCGTGGTCGGCGCCGGCCAGGCCGGCGTGGCCATGAGCGAACACCTGAGCAAGCTCGGCGTGCCGCACCTGGTGCTGGAGCGCAAGCGCATCGCCGAGGCCTGGCGCAGCGGACGCTGGGATTCGCTGGTGGCCAACGGACCGGTCTGGCACGACCGCTTCCCTGGCCTGGAATTCGACCTCGACGCCGACGCCTTCGCCGGCAAGGAGCAGGTCGCCGACTACTTCGAACAGTACGTGCGCAAGTACAACCTGCCGGTACGCACCGGGGTCGAGGTGAGGAAGGTGGTGCGCAACGCCGACCGCCCGGGCTTCACCATCGACACCAACCAGGGCGTGATCCGCGCCAACCGCGTGGTGGCTGCCACCGGCCCGTTCCAGCGCCCGGTGATCCCGGCCATCGCACCCAAGGACGAAAGCCTGCACCAGATCCACTCCGCCGCCTACTACAACCCCGAGCAGTTGCCTGAGGGCGCGGTGCTGGTGGTCGGCGCAGGCTCCTCGGGGGTGCAGATCGCCGAGGAACTGATGCGCGCCGGGCGCCAGGTGTACCTGTCGGTCGGCGCCCATGACCGTCCGCCGCGTAGCTACCGCAACCGCGATTTCTGCTGGTGGCTGGGCGTGCTTGGCGAGTGGGACGCGGAGATCGCCAAGCCCGGCCGCGAGCACGTGACCATCGCCGTGTCCGGCGCCCGCGGCGGCCACACCGTGGACTTCCGCGCCCTCGCCCACCAGGGCATGACCCTGGTCGGCCTGACTCAGTCGTTCGAGGGCGGCGTGGCCCGCTTCCAGGACAACCTGGCCGAGAACATCAACCGCGGCGACGAGAACTACCTGGCCCTGCTGGACGCCGCCGACGCCTATATCGAACGCAACGGCCTGGACCTGCCGGAAGAGCCCGAGGCACGCAAGCGCCTGCCCGATCCGGCCTGCGTCAGCCAGCCCTTGCCGGAACTGGACCTGGCCCAGGCCAAGGTCAGGACCATCATCTGGGCCACCGGCTACGGCGTGGACTTCAGCTGGCTGCAGGTGGACACCTTCGACGCCAACGGCAAGCCACAGCACCAGCGCGGCGTGTCGAGGGAGCCGGGCGTGTATTTCCTCGGCCTGCCCTGGCTGTCGCGCCGTGGCTCGTCGTTCATCTGGGGGGTGTGGCACGACGCCAAGCACGTTGCCGGCCATATCGCCACCCAGCGCACCTACCTGGCTTACCGCGACCGCGAGCAGCGCGCGGCGGATGAGCAGCAACCCTCGATCAGCAACGTCAGCACTTTCGGAGCCCTCTGATGCCTACCCACACTCGCATCCGCATGTTCAACACCAAGGCCACCTACCCCAACCAGACCCTGGACAACGACCTGTGCCAGGCGGTGCGGGCCGGCAACACCATCTACGTGCGCGGGCAGGTCGGCACCGACTTCGAAGGCCGGCTGGTAGGCCTGGGCGATCCGCAGGCCCAGACTGAACAGGCGATGAAGAACGTCAAGCAGTTGCTCGAGGAAGCCGGCTCGGACCTGTCGCATATCGTCAAGACCACCACCTACATCACCGACCCGCGCTTCCGCGAGCCGGTGTACAAGGAAGTGGGCAAGTGGCTCAAGGGGGTGTTCCCGATTTCCACCGGGCTGGTGGTGGCAGGGTTGGCCCAGGCTGAGTGGTTGATGGAGATCGATGTGATCGCGGTGGTGCCGGATCAGGAGTAACGACATGCGATACCTGGGGCTGCCTTGCGGCCCCTTCACCCTTTCAAGGATTTTCGCTGAACCAGCGTTGAGCCCCCTGATAGTTCTGCCAGTTGTCGGTACAGGCAACCCACTCCATAGTCAGCTTTTCGAGTTTGCCAAACTCAGGAGCGGCCATGTCTCATCCAAACTTCCTGCCATCCACAAGGCTGCTGGTGACAGATATTGCCGGCTCGGTTTTGAAACGACTTAGTGACCAGCCGCCAGATGTGTTTGTCTACTGTGCCTTTGGACACCTGGGATCTGCGCGAGCAGTAGCGCCCCTGCTCGGTTTCAATAGCCAGCACCGCGAGCCTTCGACCGGTGTTTACCTGCTTGGAAACGGTTATCGAAGCTTCAACCCAGTACTGATGCGTTTTGTCTCCGCCGACGATATGAGCCCATTTGGTGATGGAGGTATTAATGCTTACTCCTATTGCCATAACGACCCCATCAATCGAGCAGATTCCTCGGGCATGAGCAGCACAATGAATTTATATATTGCGGCAGTAGTAACAACCGCTGTTACCAAGTTCCGAGGATTGATTCATCAGCCCTTCCCCGCGAATGGCACAAACGGTAACGCGTCTCTACGTACGACCTCCATGCCACCTCGCACAGGGACCGAGCCAGCCACTCAACGCAGTGTGGCAGTGATTTCCTCAACCCTTCCCGCCCGACCGGCAAATGACTTGGTGTCGCCACAGCCAGGTTGGACAAACGCTCCCGCTAACAGATCGTTCATATCGTTGCCACCCTCGACCCAAACACGTAGGCCCATGGCGATAGTACGTCCAGTACAAGCACAAACATCTGCCAACGTGGCATACAGCCCCGAGGCACGTACGGCCGAGAACAATTACTCACGATCCCGCAGCAGCTCGATTGAATCAACAGATTCCTGGGATGAGTGGATTCCCAATCAGGAGGCATTGGATGCTCGTAGACAGGAATCAACAGCTAGGCAAAATGGGGGCGTGCGTACCTCAATCTAGTGTGGTGTTTCTGAAACACCACACTAGGCATTATTTCAGCAGAGGCGGCCCATGCAGCTCCTTTGCCGCATTCGTCAATAGATACCACGCTCGACACCGCCCACCTGCCCGAACCGCCCGGCCTGGAAATCATCGAAGGACTCGGCGATTTCCGCCTGGCTGTTCATCACAAACGGCCCATAGCCTACGATGGGCTCGTCGATCGGCTCGCCGCTGAGCAGCAGCACGCTGACCTCTTCCAGCGCCTCGAGGCGCACATCGCTGCCATCGCGCTCCAGCAGCACCAGGCTGGCCGGGCCGGCCTCGCGCTCGTCGTTGACCCGCAGGTTGCCGCGCAGCACCACCAGCGCGGCATTGCGCCCGGCGGCCAAGGGCAGTTGCAACGTGGCACCGGCCTTCAGCCGCAGGTCCCAGACGTCCATCTCGGTAAGGGTGCGCGCCGGTCCCTGATGATCCAGGTAACGTCCGGCGATCACCCGCAGGTTGCCCGCCTCGCCTGCCAGCGCCACCACGGGAATGTCGTTGGCCAGCAGCGTCTGGTAGCCCGCCGCGGCACGCTTGTCCTTGGCCGGCAGGTTGACCCACAGCTGCACCATTTCCAGGGTACCGCCACTACGGGCAAAGGCCGGGGAATGGAACTCCTCGTGGATGATGCCGCCCGCGGCGGTCATCCATTGCACGTCACCCGGCCCGATCAAGCCGCCGGCACCGGTGGAGTCACGGTGCTCCAGCTCGCCCTGGTAGACGATGGTCACGGTCTCGAAACCGCGATGCGGATGCTGGCCGACGCCGCGACGGGCCGTGGTCGGGGTGAAGTCGTGGGGGCCGGCGTAGTCCAGCAGCAGGAACGGGCTGATGTGCCGGGCCAGATGATCGTAGGTGAACAGGCTGCGCACCGGGAAGCCGTCGCCCACCCAATGGGCGTGGGGGCTGCGGTGGATGCCCTGGATCTTTTTCATGAGAAGCCTCCTGTTTGATGGGTATCACCTTACAGATGAGACTAATGATCCGGTAGACAGCTAAAATGGCATGGTTCGTTCCAAAATTGGAACAATCAAATGCATCGCGGGGCAAGCCCGCTCCCACAAGGCCAATGTACGTTGTCCTTGTGGGAGCGGGCTTGCCCCGCGATTGGCTTCAACGGACGATCAGGCGATCGCCGCGTCCACCAGTACCTGGGCTTCGGCCACCAGGCGCGTCAGATGCGCCTCGTCGATGAAGCTCTCGGCATAGATCTTGTAGATGTCCTCGGTACCCGAAGGACGGGCGGCGAACCAGCCGTTCTCGGTCATCACCTTCAGGCCACCGATGGCCTGGTTGTTGCCCGGCGCGTGGCTGAGGATCTGCTGGATCGGCTCGCCGGCCAGCTCGGTGGACTTGACCTGCTCCGGTGCCAGCTTGCTCAGCAGCGCCTTCTGCCGCGCATCGGCCTTGGCCTCGACACGGGTGGCGTAGGGCTTGCCCAGCTTGGCGGTCAGGTCGGCGTAGATCTGGCTCGGGTTGCGCCCGGTGCGGGCGGTCATCTCGGCCGCCAGCAGCGCCGGGATCAGGCCGTCCTTGTCGGTGGCCCAGACGCTGCCGTCCTTGCGCAGGAACGAGGCGCCGGCGCTCTCTTCGCCGCCAAAGCCCAGCGAGCCGTCGAACAGGCCCTGGGCGAAGAACTTGAAGCCCACTGGCACTTCGTACAGCTCACGACCCAGCGCGGCGGTGACCCGGTCGATCAGGCCACTGGAGACCACGGTTTTGCCCACGGCAGCGTCGCTGCGCCATTGCGGGCGGTTGCGGTACAGGTAGTCGATGGCCACGGCCAGGTAGTTGTTCGGTTGCAGCAGACCGTCGGCGGTGACGATGCCGTGGCGGTCGTGGTCGGGGTCGCAGGCGAAGGCCACGTCGAAGCGCTCGCGCAGGCCGATCAGGCCCTGCATGGCGTACGGCGAGGACGGGTCCATGCGGATCTGGCCGTCCCAGTCGACGGTCATGAAGCGGAAGGTCGGGTCGACCTCGGTGTTCACCACTTCCAGGTTCAGCTGATAGCGCTCGGCGATGGCCGACCAGTAGCGCACCCCGGCGCCGCCCAGCGGGTCGACGCCCAGGCGCAGATTGGCGCTGCGGATGACGTCGAAGTCGATGACGTTTTCCAAGTCGGCGACGTAGTTGCTGACGTAGTCGTGACGCTGGGTGGTCGGTGCCGCCAGCGCCTGCTTGTAGTCCATGCGCTTGACGCCGGCCAGGTTGGCCGCCAGCAGCTCATTGGCCTTGGCCTCGATCCACTTGGTCACGTCGCTGTCGGCCGGCCCGCCATTGGGCGGGTTGTACTTGAAACCGCCGCTCTGCGGCGGATTGTGCGACGGGGTGATGACGATGCCGTCGGCCAGGCCCTGCTGGCGGCCACGGTTGTAGCAGAGGATGGCGTGGGACACCGCCGGGGTCGGGGTGTACTCGTCATCCTGGCTCAGCATCACCTGCACGCCGTTGGCGGCCAGCACTTCCAGCGCGCTGGCGGCGGCCGGGGCGGACAACGCATGGGTGTCGGCGCCGATGAACAGCGGGCCGTCGATGCCCTTTTCCCGGCGGTACAGGCAGATGGCCTGGGTGATCGCCAGCACGTGGTATTCGTTGAAGCTCAGCTCGAACGAAGTGCCGCGGTGCCCCGAGGTGCCGAAGGCCACGCGCTGGGCCGCCACCGCGGCGTCGGGACGGCCGGTGTAGTAGGCGGTCAACAGGCGGGGAATATCGACCAGCACGCTGGCCGGAGCCGGCTTGCCTGCCAAAGGACTGAGCGTCATGCGGAACCTCGAAATCAACAGAAGTAGGTGTTGGAACGCGCAGTGTACTGGGAGTTTCAGCGCCAGGCGATGGCGGCGTTCACCCCAGCTGCCACCAACCGGGGAACATCTGTCGCACCCGGGGCTCGGCGAAGCGCTCATCGATCAGCATCAGCACGCCACGGTCCTGGTCGCCGCGGATCACCCGGCCGGCGGCCTGGATCACCTTGCGCACGCCCGGGTACAGGTAGGCATAGTCGAAACCGGCGCCGAACTGGCGGCCCAGGCGCTGCTTGAACTGCTCGTTGACCGGGTTGACCTGGGGCAGCCCGAGGGTGGCAACAAAGGCGCCGATCAGGCGCGTGCCCGGCAGGTCCACGCCCTCGCCGAAGGCGCCGCCGAGCACGGCGAAGCCTACCCCCTGCCCATGCTCCACGAACCGCGCCAGGAACGCCTCGCGCCCGGCCTCGTCCATGCCGGGCGCCTGGCACCAGATGGGCAGTGCCGGATAGCGCTCGGCCAGCAACCGCGCCACCTGTTCGAGGTATTCGAAGCTGCTGAAGAAAGCCAGGTAATTGCCCGGCTGGCCGGCAAACTGGGCAGCGATCAGTTCGACGATCGGCGCCAGCGACGCCTGGCGCTGCTGGTAGCGAGTGGACACCTCGCTGACGATGCGCACCTGCAGCTGCTCGGCCCGGAACGGCGCGGCGACCTCCAGCCAGGCCGTGTCGGCGGGCATCCCCAGCAAGTCGCTGTAGAAGTGCCGCGGATTCAGCGTGGCGGAAAACAGCGTGACGCTGCGCGCCGCACTCATCCGCGGCCCCAGCAGCCGCGCCGGCACCACATTACGCAGGCACAGCGTGGCCAGGCGCCGCCCCCGTGGACCGTTGCGCGGGCTGATATCGAACAGGAAGTGCTCGTCGAACAGCTCGGCGATGCGGCTGAACTGCAGGGCCTGGAAGAAGAACTCCAGCACCTTGGGCTCGACCTCGGCGGGCGCCTGGTTCATGCGCTCCTGGATCAGCCCGATGCATTGCTGCAGGGCTCGCAGGAAGGCGTCCGGCAATTGCTCGCTGGCCTGGTACGGCGCCACCTGGGTCTTGTACAGCGCGTTCCACTGCCGGTTCAGCCGGTCGAGGGTACTGCCCAGCCCGGCCGGCCTGCTCTGGCGCAGCGCCAGCAACTGCCCCTGGTCGAGGCTGGCGCTGTACATCTGCCGCCCCCGCTCGACCAGGTTGTGCGCCTCGTCCACCAGCACCGCCGTGCGCCACTGGTTGGCCTGGGCCAGGCCGAACAGCAAGGCGTGGGCGTCGAAGTAGTAGTTGTAGTCAGCCACCAGCAGGTCGACCCAGCGCGCCATCTCCTGGCCCAGGTAGTAGGGGCAGACCTGGTGCGCCAGCGCCACCTGGCGCAGGCTGGCGCGGTCGAGCAACGGCACCTGCGCGGCGGCTTCGCGGGCGGCAGGCAGGCGGTCGTAGAAGCCCCGCGCCAAAGGGCAGGACTCGCCATGGCAGGCGTTCTCGGGGTGCTCACAGGCCTTGTCGCGGGCGATCAGCTCAAGGCTGCGCAGGGCCGGTTGCGGCGACGCCCGGGTGATCTGGCGCAGTGCATCGAGGGCCAGCGCCCGGCCTGGGGTCTTGGCCGTAAGGAAGTAGAGCTTGTCCAGCTGCTGCGGGACCACGGCCTTGAGCAGCGGGAACAGCGTACCGAGGGTCTTGCCGATGCCGGTGCTGGCCTGGGCCATCAGGCAGCGGCCGGTGCTCACGGCCTTGTACAGCGTCTCGGCCAGTTGGCGCTGGCCCTGCCTGAATTCGGGATAGGGGAATGCCAGCGCGCCAAGATCCCGGTCCCGCTCGCCCAGCCGCCGCTCCTGCGCTTGCGCCCAGGCCAGGAAGCGCTGGCACTGGGACTCGAAGAAGCGCTTGAGCTCATCGGCTTGGCAACGCTCGCTGATCACCGTCTGGGCGTCACTGTCGACATCGAGATAGACCAGCGCCACATCGATCACCGAGAGCTGCCGTGCCTGGCACAGCAACCAGGCATAGACCTTGGCCTGGGCCCAGTGCAGTTGGCGGTGATTGTCGGGCTGCCTGGCCAGATCGCCGCGGTGGGTCTTGATCTCCTCCAGGCGATTACCCGCCGGGTCGTAGCCATCGGCGCGACCGCGGACCCGCAGCCCCAGGTACTCACCCTCCAGCGCTACCTCCGACTCATAGCCAGCGGCGCGCCGCGCCACCACCCGGCGGTGCCCGGCAATGCCCTCCTGGGCGGTGGGCGACGGGGTGAAGCGCAGGTCGAGGTCGCCAACCTTGGCACTGAACTCGCACAGGGCGCGCACGGCCACGGTGTAACTCATGCCGACACATCGCTCCAGCGCACATGGCAGACCGCGACCGGCAGCCCGTGGGCATGGCAGAACTCGAGCCAGCGCAGTTGGTTGTCCTGTAGCCGGTCGCCCGGCCCCTTGACCTCGATCATGCGGTAGCAGCCCTGCCCCGGCCAGAACTGGATCAGGTCGGGCATGCCGGCGCGGTTGGTGCGGATATCCTGCAGCAGGCGCAGGAAGCAGGCCTTGAGGTGCGCGGGCGGCAGGTGCGCGAGCGCCTGTTCGAGCAGCGGCTCGTCGAGCATCTGCCAGAACACGAAAGGCGACTGCAGGCCTTGCTTGTCCTGGAAGCAGTCGCGGATGGCCTGGCGATGGCTGCCATCGTCCAGGCGCTCGAGGCAGGCGTCAAACAGTGCCGCGCGACGCTGCTGGAAGTCGACGTCGTGCAGGTCCTGCGGCCCGCTCTGGAACGGGTGGAAGAACGCCCCCGGCACCGGGGCGAAGATCGCCTCCCAGCACAGCAGGCCGAACAGGCTGTTGAACAGGGTGTTCTCGACGTAGTAAACGCTGCCGCCTCCCTGCTCCAAATGCTGGCGCACCGCCTCTTCCACCCCCAGCACTGCCATTTCGGCCGGCAGTTCCAGTTCGATAAGTGTCACCGCCTCGCTGCGTCGGCGCGGCTGTGCCGGACCGCCAAGCTTGCGTGCCAGGCGTGGCAGCAGGCGTTCCTGGGCCTGGCGTTCCAGGGCGTTGGCTGGCGCCTGGGCCATGTGCCGGGCCAGGGCATGCGCCTCTGGCCATTGCTCGCTGCGCTCGTGGACCCGGACCTGGCGAATACGCGCCTCGGGGTGCGCGCAGCCAGCATAGATCCGCAGTGCCAGGTCCCAGTTCCCCAGGCGCTCGCACTGTTGACCGAGGCTGAACAGCAGGCGCGCCCGGCGCCGGGCCAGCCAGGGGTTGCTGTCGTCAAAGCCGTCCAGCGCCGCGAGTAGATCGGCGGGCGCGACGCCTTGCTCAAGGCGCTCGGCGCACTGGTGCAGGGCCATGGCCAAGTCGACCTCGGCGCGCTGGCGCAAAGCCCGCGAGTCGTCGCTGAACGCCACCTGTTCGTAGCGAAACACCCCGAGGTCGGCAAGCACGAAGTCCGACCAGCTCTGGTACAGGTTGCCGAAGAACAGCAGGCGCAGGCGGTCGCACAACGGCTGCTGGCACCAGTGCAGGATCCGCAGCGGGAAACCGGGGCACCACTGGGCCAGCGGGCCAGGCGGCAAGCCCAGGGCCTGCAACTGCTCCAGCAGCTCGGCCTTGCCGGCGCGCGGCCTGGGAAGTCGCCCGGCGAAGCACGTCGCCAGCTCGTCCTTGCGCAGCAAAGCCCCTAGCTGCTCGATGGTCAACGGTGCATCTTCGGCCACCCAACCCAATGCCAGCAGTGGCGCCAGGGCCGCCTCGGTGTCACCAATCTCGGCATAGTCGAGCTTGTCACTGCGAAACAGCTCGCCCTTGCGCATGACCATGCGCACCAGCAGGGCCTGACTGGGCACCGGCAGTTCGCTGAAGGCCTGGATGAAACCGTGCTCGTCGCGGTCCAGCAGGTCGGCATAGCGCTGCCCGACCCAGCTCAGGACCTGGCGGAAGTTGTACAGGTAGTACAGGGGATCATCGACGGAATGGGCGATCACGGTGCAAGTCGGGTGTTGAGGATCAAGCACTGGTTATACATACAGACCACATGCCTGGGCAAGTGCGCTGGATCGACGGTCACACGATCATTACGAACGTTGCCCAGGCAGCAGGCCTAATCGACGGCACGCAACGGCGTATAGCCGCCTGGGCTGGCCGGCAAAGGCCGCAGCCACAGGTCGCGTCGGCCCAGCAGCTGGAACAGGCGGCGGGCCTGGTGGCTGAGCGTGCCGGCATACAGCCCCCGCAACTGCGCGAGCTGCAGGCCGCTGGTTTCAACCAGCCACTGGCTGACCGGTTCCGGACAGGGGCGCCCCTGCAAGGCGCGGTGCAGGTACGGCAGCGCGACGCGCATGCCTGGATGACAGCGCAGCACGAAGGTCTCGAGGTTGTGCCCTTGCGCGTCGAACGGGGTGAACAACTGGCAGACCAGTTGTGCCTCGCTCACGCCATAGGCACCGGCCAGGCGCGTCTGTGCCTCGCTGCGCAAGGCCCGCCCCTGCGGCCAGGCGGTCGACGGCTGGCGCAAGCGCTGGAAGAACGCCTGGGTGCCTTCGCGATAGCTGCGCTGGTCGAGGTACTGCGCCTTGAGCCCATGCAGGTGGGCCAGCGGCAAGGGATCGAACAGCCCTGACGGCCCCTGGGCCTGACTGCCCTTGACGTCCTGCCGGCCGAGCATGCGGTCCAGCGCTCCACCGTCATCCGGGTGGCGCAACAGGTCCTCGACCATCACCAGCCGCGGCTCGCCAGCGGGCTGGCGCAGCACGGGCGAAGTCGGCGGTTGCCAGGGATCGGCCAGCACCTCGCCCAACTGCTCCAGACCCGCCGCCAGCACATTGTGAGGTGTCAGGGCGTGGGCCACCTCCACGGTATGGCGCAGGCAGCGCCGCCCCCAAGCCAGCAGGCGGTGGCGCTGTGAAAACGGCACGGCGCTGATCAGGATCTGCTCGCCGGCCTCCCCCGCCAGCGCCTGGCCCAGGCTGTTGGCCAGCTCCAGGTAACCCCGGGCACCGAGCATCGCGTCCGGCTGCCCGCCGACCAGGTGGCCGAACAGCAACCAGGCGTTGCCGGCATCGGCCAGTTGCTCGCCCGAGCAGGCCTGGCGGGCACCGAACGGGCCGAGCTGCCCGCCGTCGGCTCGCAGCAGCTCCACCCGCGGATCGTCATGCAGGAACAGCGCGCTGAAGCAGCGGTCGTGAAGGGCCAGGGCGGTATCATCGAGGGTCGGCAGACGGGCCACCAGCACGCGCAGGCGGCAGGTAGCGCCATGGCGCAGGGCGATGCTCAACTGCGCGGCGCGCAGGCAGGCCAGCAGATGCGCGCTGCGCTGGTCGACACCGTGCAGCACCAGCACCCGGACGTTGCCGACGTATTCCTGGCCGCCGGCGATGACCAGCAATCGCTGGACCAGCAGCTGCACCGAGGCGCGCTGGGCCTGGGACATGTGCTCCAGCAGGCGCTGCAGGACTTGCTGGTAGACATAGTGCATGGCTTGGTCGTGGGTCTCGGTCATGCTATCGCTCCATCTCCCTGACGGCTTCGAATTGAAGTCCGATTCTGGCAGATGAATAGCAAACCGAGCTTGAAGGAAACTTCCTAAAGCCTAGTAGGACATTTAGCTAAATTTGGCTGATGCCTCAGTCCTGCAGGCTGCACGCCCCCTGTGGGAGCGGCCTTGTGTCGCGAAAGGGCCGCAAAGCGGCCCCGACAATCTCTGCATCAACGCTGAAACCCTGGGGCCGCTTCGCGCCCCTTTCGCGGCACAAGGCCGCTCCTACAGGGACCGCGTATGACCTGAGGGGTCAGTGCACACCCATGTCCAACACCACCCGCCCGCCACACGGACACTCGTCCATGTGCCGATGCGCCTCGACCACCTGCTCGAACGGATACACCTTGATGATCTGCGGCGTCAGCAGCTGGTCGGCGGTGAACTGGTTGATGTCGCGCAACGCCCGCTGCAGGGCCACCTGGTCCTGGGCGATGCCCAGCTCCGGCTTGCCGGTGAAGTTGCCGATGCAGTGCACATGGAACTGGATGTTCTTCTGGAACGCCGCGCAGGCCGGGAACGGTGTCTGGTTGCCGCCCTGCAGGCCGTACAGCACCAAGCTGCCACGCGGCGCCAGGACATCGCCGAGCAGCGACATCTGCGGGCCGCCCATGCCGTCGAGGACCATGTCCACGCCACGGCCATCAGTGTACTTGCCGATCTGCATCAGCAGGTCCTGCTCCTCGGTGACGATCACCTTGTCGGCGCCCAGGCCCAGCAGGTACTCGCGCTGCTCGGGCTCCTTGGTGGCGGCGAACACCTTCAGCCCCAGGGCCTTGCCCAGTTGCACGAAGGCCGGCCCCGCGCAGTGGCTGGCATCGGTGACCAACGCGGTCTGCCCGGCCTTGGCCCGCGCCAGGTCGACGAAGGCAAAATAGGCGATGAGCAGCGGCGTGTAGTGCACGCTGGCCTCGATCGGGGTCAGTACATCCGGGTAACGGGTGATGGCACTGCGCGGCAGGACGATCACGTCGCCGTAAACCGGGTGGTCGTTGGCGCTGGTGGCCGGGAAGCTGGCGACCCGGTCACCCACCGCGATATCGTCCACACCCTCGCCCACGGCGGTGACCACACCAGCCATCTCGTGGCCGATACCGGCCGGCAGGCGTGCCTGGGACGGTGCCAGGTTCTGCCGCCAGAGCACGTCGTACCAGCTGACGCCGATCGCCTCGACGCGGATCTGCACCTCGCCGGTAGCCGGGGACGGTTCGGCCTGCTCCTCGCAACGGAGCACATCGGCCTGGCCGAACTTGTGGAAACGGATCATGCGGGACATCGCATACCTCGCCTGTGTGAATCTCGTATTACCACGGACTTTATCCGGGCTTTCACGGTTGGACCATCAGTGGCTGTTAATAGTCGACATGCCTGTCATTGATTGGGCCCCTGACAAATCTGTGCATTGGCACCCGGAAATCGGTGCAGGGTACCAGCCTTTGGCCTTAAGATTCACCCCTGCCCCACTTCTGGCGAGCCGCATCGAATGAATCGTAACGACTTGCGTCGCGTAGACCTCAACCTGCTGATCGTGTTCGAAACGCTCATGCATGAACGCAGCGTGACCCGCGCCGCCGAGAAACTGTTCCTCGGCCAGCCGGCGATCAGCGCCGCGCTGTCGCGCCTGCGCAACCTGTTCGACGACCCGCTGTTCGTGCGCACCGGCCGCAGCATGGAACCCTCGGCGCGGGCCCACGAGATCTTCGCCCTGCTGTCACCAGCACTGGACTCGATCTCCACTGCAGTCAGCCGCGCCGCCGATTTCGACCCGGCCACCAGCAACGCGGTGTTCCGTATCGGCCTGTCCGACGACGCCGAGTTCGCCCTGCTGCCGCAGTTGCTCAAGCGCATCCGCGCCGAAGCCCCCGGCATCGTCCTGGTGGTGCGTCGGGTCAACTACCTGCTGATGCCCACCCTGCTGGCCTCGGGCGAGATCTCGGTGGGCGTGAGCTACACCAACGAACTCCCCGCCAACGCCAAGCGCAAGGTGCTGCGTCGCAGCATGCCCAAACTACTGCGCGCCGACAGCATGCCCGGCAGCATCACCCTCGACGACTTCTGCGCCCGCCCCCATGCCCTGGTGTCGTTCGCCGGCGACCTCTCGGGGTTCATCGACGAGGCGCTGGACGAGATTGGCCGCAAGCGCCATGTGGTGCTGGCGGTGCCGCAGTTCAACGGGTTGGGGAGTTTACTGGCGGGGACCGATATCGTCGCCACGGTGCCGGACTACACCGCCGATGCGCTGACCGCAGCGGGTGGGCTGCGGGCAGAAGACCTGCCGCTGGAGGTGCGCACCTTCGAGCTGCACATGGCCTGGCGTGGGGCGCAGGACAATGATCCGGCGGAGAAGTGGTTGCGGTCGCGGATACAGATGTTCTTTGGGGACCCCGATAGTCTTTAGGGATCGTGTCCCAGGAATTGGTGTAAAGCTTCCTGCGGCGCTACTGAGCGTCCTACCCGCCTATGCTTGACCAGCAGAAAACCAAGATTGACCATGTAAGGATTATTCCTTACCATTCAATCAGCACATCCGGGAGAACGCTCATGCCTGCCATCCACGAAATCGCCACGTTGACCTCGAAGGGGCAGGTCACGCTGCCAAAATCCGTTCGCCAGCTACTGGGCATTGACACAGGTGGCAAAATTGCATTCGACGTACGCAACGGTGAAATCGTGGTCAGCCGCGTAGAAACCACCCACGAAGACCCTGCCATCGGTGCATTCCTGGGTTTGCTGGAGGCTGATATCCGAGGCGGCCGCAACCTCACCACTCTGCCGGAAGACTTGGCGCAAACCATGCTCGCCAACGCAAACCACTCCGTAAAACCTGGACGAAGATATCGACGGTGAGGTCGCGATCTGATGCTGCGACATGGCTGGACACTGTTGTTCCATGAAGGTGTGACGTTACAGCTACGCAAATTGCAAGAAGCGGCCGCCCGGGCCGAGCAGAACGACCCGCAAGGTTTTGAGAGCAACGCCAACGTCAAGCTGTTTCGGGCATTGAGCCATCTGATCATGGAGGCTGTGCCTGCCGATCCGGGCCGTGATGAGTTCCGCCAAGGCAATACGCTGGGCACCGCCTACCGACATTGGCGCCGTGCAAAAATCGGCAGGCGCTTTCGGCTGTTCTTTCGCTACGACTCAAGATCCAAGGTCATCGTCTATGCATGGGTCAACGACGAAAATACCCTACGCTCCGCAGGCAGCAAATCCGATCCCTACGCCGTATTCGAGAAGATGCTGGGCCGCGGCAACCCTCCTGATGACTGGGATGCGCTGACTGCTGCGACGCGTAGCGACTGGGACGAGCCCAAAGCATAAATTACGCAAGTGAGTGAGAGATTGCACGTTTGAAACCGATCCCTCCTCGTTGCGTCCACTGGAATCCACTCGTAGCTGCTGTTGAAAGGGGTACATCTGGGGTACAAATCCAGTTTCCCGTTCATAACCTTTTGACTTATATGGATGTCAAAATGTTCTTCGGGGATCCGGACAGCCTGTAGGTCGAAAGTCCCATTCGCGTGATCAAGCGCCGGTTCGGTAACGCGGTGCAACGGATCACGCTTATTGCGGTTTCGAGTCTGTGGATGGGGGGCAGCATTTTGTGGGTGCTGTACACCACCCTAGGCGCAACCTTTGTACCTGACGCAGTAACATGATCGCGCGCATGATGAATGAAGACTCAAGCCGCATCCACTGCGGCGAGACTACGATACTGTCCCTTGAAATACAGCAGTGGCTGCGCGGCGTCGGCGTCCTGCACGTTCAACGCCTTCACCTCGCCAATCACGATCAGGTGATCACCGGCAGCGTGTTCGGCGTGAATCTCACAATCGAGCCAGTGCAGGCTGCCGGCAATGATCGGGTTGCCCAGCGGCGACGTCTGCCAGTCGATGCCCTGCCACTTGTCTGTGCCACGCCGAGCGAACTGGCTGGAAATCCCGACCTGCTCGCCTGACAGGATATTGACCGCGAAACGGCCGGCCTGGCGAATTCCGGGATAGCTGGCCGAACTGGACATGACGCTGAACGACACCAGCGGCGGATTCATCGACACGCTGTAGAACGACTGGCAGGTAAAGCCAAGCGGTTCGCCATCACTGTGCGAGGTGATCACCGTGATGCCGGAGGCGTAATGCCCAAGCGCTTCGCGAAAGCGCAACGGCTCGATAGCCGTACAGGGGAGCGACATAGTAAGTCCTGAAGGTTAGGTGAAAGCCGCCAAAAATGGGAAAGGGCTGAAGCTGCATGCCCCGCCCTCCCACCTCGCGCTCGGTCTTACTTCGCGAGCTCTCGGCGTACGATCTCTGCACCTGCACTCAGTGCATTGAGCTTGCCGCGTGCCACGGCGCGTGGCAGCGGGGCCATGCCGCAGTTGGTGCACGGATAGAGCTTGTCGGCATCCACGAACTGAAGGGCCTTGCGCAGGGTGTTGGCTACTTCTTCCGGGGTTTCGATGGCATGGTTGGCCACGTCGATGGCCCCGACCATCACCTTCTTGCCACGGATCAGCTCGATCAGGTCCATCGGAACGTGGGAGTTGTGGCACTCCAGCGAGACGATGTCGATCTTGGATTTCTGCAGTTTAGGGAACGCCTCCTCATACTGGCGCCACTCCGAGCCCAGAGTCTTCTTCCAGTCGGTGTTGGCCTTGATGCCATAGCCGTAGCAGATGTGCACGGCCGTTTCGCACTTGAGGCCTTCGATCGCCCGCTCCAAGGTGGCAACGCCCCAATCATTCACTTCATCGAAGAAGACGTTGAAGGCGGGTTCGTCGAATTGGATGATGTCAACGCCGGCAGCCTCAAGCTCGCGGGCTTCCTCGTTGAGGATCTTGGCGAATTCCCAGGCCAGCTTTTCGCGGCTTTTATAGTGCGCGTCATACAGCGTATCGATCATCGTCATGGGGCCTGGCAGCGCCCATTTGATCGGCTGCGAGGTTTGCTGACGCAGGAACTTGGCGTCCTCCACGAACACCGGCTTCTGACGAGCCACGGCGCCCACGACCGTCGGAACACTCGCGTCGTAGCGGTCACGAATGCGGACGGTTTCACGCTTCTCGAAGTCGACGCCGTCGAGGTGCTCGATGAACGTGGTGACGAAATGCTGACGGGTCTGCTCACCGTCACTGACGATATCGATACCGGCGAGTTGTTGCTCGTGCAACGACAGACGCAATGCATCCTGCTTGCCCTCGGCCAGCGCCTCGTCTTGCAGTTTCCAGGGCGACCAGAGGGTTTCCGGCTGGGCCAGCCAGGACGGTTTGGGCAGGCTGCCGGCAGTCGAAGTGGGGAGTAGTTTTTTCATGACGCAAGGCCTTGTGTATTCGATCAATCAAACAGCGTAATGAGCGGACCACTGCTGCAGCACGGCGTGGTACGGCTTGATGAATTGTTCTTCGGCATACTTGCCTTGCTCTATGGCCAGACGGCTGCGCTCTTCGCGATCGTAGACAATTCGAGTCAACGAGTAGTCCTGGTGTTTCAGGCTGGGTTGATAGGACTTGCCTGCCGCCGAGTTCGCGTTGTAGATCTCGGGGCGGTAGATCTTCTGGAAGGTGTCCATCGTGCTGATGGTGCTGATCAGCTCGAGATTGGTGTAATCGCCCAGCAAGTCGCCGGCAAAGTAAAACGCCAGGGGCGCGACACTGTTCGGCGGCATGAAATAGCGCACCTTCAGGCCCATCTTGGCGAAGTACTCATCGGTCAATGAGTACTCATCCTGCTGGTATTCATGACCCAGGACCGGGTGCTGATTTTCAGTGCGCTGGTAGGTCTTGCTGCTCGAAACGCTCAGGCAGATGACCGGCGGCTTGTTGAAGTGTTCCTTGAAAGCGCTCGAATTCACGAAGCGCTTGAACAGTTTCCCGTGCAGCTCGCCAAACGCCTCCGGCGTACTGAAACCGGACTGCCCCTTGTTGTGCTCCAGCAACAGCACGCTGAAGTCATAGTCCCGCACGTAAGAGGAGAAATTGTTCCCGACAATGCCTTCGATGCGCTCGTTGGTCTTGTGGTCGACAATGCTGGTTTTCAGGATCTCAATCAACGGCAAGGCATCGCCTGCCTGTTCACCCGCGATCTTCATCTCGACGGAAACGATATCGAGCTCTACCGAATAACGGTCACCCTTGGGGTTGTCCCAATGCGCTAGGGCATTGAAGCGATTGTCGATCATCGCCAGCGTGTTGCGCAGATTCTGTTGGCGGCTCGCGCCCCTGGCCAGGTTGGCAAAGTTGGTGGTGATGCGGGTGTTGTCCGCGGGCAGATAATCTTCGTCGAAACGAATACTTTTAATGGCGAACGTGAAGGTTTTATTCATTGTGACCCGGCACCCTGATTCCCGAAGTAGATCCTGAAAAGTCTTCCTGCTTGCCCGGCTTCGAAGGAAAAATTCAATGGGGGGATTGTCAACAAGCGACCATCATGAGACAAACTCACTTTTTTTGAGATGATCTTTAATTTTTTTCACGATCAATCAAAGGCACCTGCGCACGATCCACGCCCTGCGCGATACCGATAGCCTGCACGACGCCGCTGCCCGCGCTGGAGCGCGGCGACCTAGCCAGCCAGACGCTGATCACCTACCCCATCGAGCGCCACCGCCTGGACATCTTCACTCGTTTTTTCGAACCCGAGGACATCGAGCCCGCGCAGGTGCGGACTTCGGAGCTGACGGTGATGATGATGCAGTTGGTCGCCTCGGGCCGCGGGGTGTGCTGCCTGCCCAACTGGACGCTGCACGAGTACAGCTAGCGTGGTTATGTGACCGCCAAGCGCCTGGGCGAAAATGGGTTGCAGGCCCGACTGTACGCCGCGATCCGCAGCGACATGCTGCAAGTGCCCTATGTCAGCGATTTCCTGCTGACGGCCAAGGACATTTCGTTTGCAACGCTGGAGGGGGTGAATGTCGTGTCGGGAATAGCGACATGAGGGTGCCGAGGCATGACCATTGTTCGCTGCCGGGGGATGGAAACCGGCCTGGGCTGGCGGTCCATCCCCTGAGCGCTCTCACATCTCGACCTGGGTCCCCAGTTCGATCACCCGGTTCAGCGGCAGCTTGAAGTACCGCAGGTTGCTGTTGGCATTCTTCAACAGGAAGGCGAACAAGTGCTCGCGCCACTTGGCCATGCCGATTCGCTTGGTCGGCACCACGGTTTCCCGGCTCAGGAAGTAGGTGGTGCGCATGGGGCTGAAGTCCAGCTCGGTCGTGCTGCTGTGGCTGAGGGCAAGGGGCACGTCGGGCTCCTCCATGAAGCCGAAGTGCAGGTTGACCCTGAAGAAGCCCTGGCCGAACGCCTCGACCTCGAAGCGCTTGTCCTGTGTCACCCGCGGCGAATCCTCCGACACCACTGTCAGCAGCACCACTTGCTCGTGCAGCACCTGGTTGTGCAGCAGGTTGTGCAACAGCGCGTGGGGCACCGCATCGGAGCGGGCGGTAAGGAACACCGCCGTGCCCTGCACGCGATGGGGCGGCTGCGCCTGCACGCTGGCGATGAACAAGGGCAGCGGCAAGGCGGTTTCATCCAGGCGCTCGACGATGATGCTGCGCCCGCGCTTCCAGGTGGTCATCAGCACGAACAGCGCCAGGCCGGCGATCACCGGGAAGGCGCCGCCCTGCAGGATCTTCGGCGCGTTGGCGGCGAAGTACAGGCCGTCCACCAGCAGAAAGCCCAGCAGCAAGGGAATCGCCAGCCAGCGCGGGGTCTTCCATAGCAACAGCACCACCGCCGAGGCCAGCAGCGTGGTGATCAGCATGGTGCCGGTCACCGCGACGCCGTAGGCCGCCGCCAGGGCGCTGGACGACTCGAAGCCGACCACCAGCAGCACCACGCCGACCATCAGCGCCCAGTTGACCATGCCGATATAGATCTGCCCCTGCTCTTCGCTGGAGGTGTGCTGGATGAACATGCGCGGCACATAGCCCAGCTGGATGGCCTGGCGGGTCAGCGAGAAGGCGCCGGAGATCACCGCCTGCGAGGCGATGATGGTGGCCAGGGTGGCCAGCGCGACCATCGGCAGCAGCGCCCACTCGGGGGCCAGCAGGTAGAACGGGTTACGCACCGCTGCCGGGTTGTCGAGGATCAGCGCACCCTGGCCGAAGTAGTTGAGCACCAGGCCCGGCAGCACCAGGATGAACCACGCGCGGGAAATCGGCTTGCGGCCGAAGTGCCCCATGTCGGCATAAAGCGCCTCGGCACCGGTCAAGGCCAGCACCACGGCACCCAAAATCGCCACGCCGATGCCCGGATGGGCGACGAAGAAGTGCGCCGCCCAGGACGGGTTCAGCGCCTGCAGCACCTCGGGCCGCTGCACGATGCCATGGATGCCTAGCGCCCCCAGCACCACGAACCACAGCACCATCACCGGCCCGAACAGGATGCCGATGCGCGCGGTGCCGTGCTTCTGGATGATGAACAGCCCGACCAACACCACCACCGCCAGGGGCACGACCCAGTGCTCAATGCCGTCGATGCCCAACTGCAGGCCCTCCACCGCCGACAGCACGGAGATGGCCGGGGTGATCATGCTGTCGCCGTAGAACAGCGCCGCGCCGAACAGCCCCAGCAGCACCAGCACCTTGCTCAGCCGCGGATAAGGACGTGCCGCCCGCCTGGCCAGCGCGGTCAGCGCCATGATCCCGCCCTCGCCCTGGTTGCTGGCGCGCAGGATGAACAGGACGTACTTTACCGAAACCACCCAGATCAACGACCAGAACACCAGCGACAGGATGCCCAGCACCCCCTCAAGGTTGGCCTGCACGCCGAAATGGCCGGAGAACACCTCCTTGAGCGTGTACAGGGGACTGGTGCCGATGTCGCCATAGACGACGCCGACGGCGGCGACCAGCAGGCCGACGCCCGTGCTTTTGTTGGCGTGGGACGGGTTTTCAACGGTTGCGGATTGGCTCACAGGTAACGTCTCGTCAGTATCGCGTAAACACTGAATGCGGGCAGGCAGGCTGGGGGGGCAGAAAAACCGCGCCAGTATCTTCTCAAGCTGCAAAGGCCGGCATAAAGAAAGCGTAAAGAAACGCCATTCCCCAATGAGCGCTCGACATCGGAGGAAGACTGCTGGCCACCTTGCGCTCCGTCGGCCAGGTCTCTCTTTTTACGCTTGAGTGCATCCAGATCCCGTTCTGGTGGGTATTCAACTCAGGGCAACAACTGAATGCCCTGCCATGCCCCCACCAGGAGATCGCTCGATGAACATCGCACACGTTTCGTTCCTGCCCGCCTGCGGCCTCGCCCTGGCCATGCTGCTGCAGACCGCCCACGCCCAGACCGGGGTCCCCGATGCCGTCAAGGTGCCGGACGGCCACAAGGTAGCGCTGGAAACCGTCGGTGTCGGCGAGATCACCTACGAATGCCGCGACAAGGCTGAGGCCCCCGGCCAGACCGAATGGACCTTCGTCGGACCGAAGGCCGTGCTCAAGGACCGGACCGGCAAGACCGTGGGCGATTACTTCGGCCCGCCCGCCACCTGGCAGGCCAAGGACGGCTCGAAGATCACCGGCACCCAGCTGGCCATCGCCCCGGCGGCCAAGGGTGACCTGCCGTTCCAGCTGGTCAAGGCCAACCCCGCCGAGGGCAAGGGCGCCATGAGTGGCATCAGCTTCGTCCAGCGCCTGGCCACCCGCGGCGGCGTCGCCCCGCAGACCGCCTGCACGGCGCAGAACAAGGGCGAGAAGCAGATCGTCAAGTACCAGGCTGACTACATCTTCTGGGCCGCCAACTGAGGCCCTGCGCGCCAGCCCCCTTGAGCTACGCTCATCGACAGTCCCCGGCCGACCGGCCGGGGCTTCCGGTAGCATGAGGATCGGCCCGACCTTGAACCTGCCCACGACACCATTTGACTACGAGCGCTGTCTCCAGGCCTGTGCCAGGGGCGATCGCGGCGCCCTGCAGGCGCTTTACGACCAGGAGGGTGCCCGGCTGCTCGGCGTGGCCCGGCGCATCGCCCGCGACCACGCCACCGCCGAGGACATCGTCCATGACGCCTTCATCCGCATCTGGACCCGCGCGGACAGCTTCGATCCGGCACGTGGCTCGGCGCGTGGCTGGGTGTACAGCCTGACCCGGCACCTGGCCCTGAATTTCATACGCGATACCCGCCGAGAAGTGGTGATCGACGATGTTGCCACCGTCGATATCGCGCCCTATCACGATGACATGACCTTGCAGGCCGATGCACCGAGGATTCACCGCTGCCTCGACCAGCTCGACGCCGCGCCGCGCAAGTGCATCCTGCATGCTTACGTCGACGGCTGCAGCCATGCCGAGATCGCCCGCCTGCTCGACACCCCGCTGGGCACGGTCAAGTCGTGGATCAAACGCAGCCTCAAGGCGCTGCGGGAGTGCATGGGATGACCAACGAGCCGGGTAACGAAAGCACCGATGACCTCGAGCAACTGGCCGGGGAGTACGTGCTAGGCACGTTGTCGGCCGAACAGCAGGAAACCGTGCTCAAGCGCCTGGACAGGGACCGTGCCTTGCGTGACGCCGTGGACGCCTGGGAGCAGCGACTGCTGGGCTTGAACGCGCTGGCCACGCCACTTGCGCCCAGTCCCCGACTGTGGCAACGGATCAACCGTAGCCTGGGCAACCGCCCTGCCCAGCCCTCATGGTGGCGACGCCTGGGGCTGTGGCAAGGGCTGGCCGGTGCCGGCCTTGCAGCCAGTCTGTTACTGGGTCTTGCACTGCTGACGGTACAGTCGCCTGCCACCACCTATATGGTCGTGCTGGTGGCGCCTGCCACCCAGGCACCTGGCTGGGTGGTCCAGGCCCGTGGCGCTGACCAGGTCCAGCTGATTCCCTTGGGCAAGTCCGAGGTCCCGGGAGGCAAGGTCCTGCAGTTCTGGACCAAGGGTGAACAGTGGCCGGCACCGATCTCGCTCGGGCTGATCAAACCTGGGGAGCAGGTCACCGTGCCGCTGGAGCGCCTGCCTGCGGTAGAGCCCAACCAGTTGTTCGAGCTGACCCTGGAGAATGCGGGTGGCTCTGCAAGCGGACGTCCGAACGGGCCTGTGCAGTTCATCGGGCGGGCGGTCAAAGTGCTCTGAATTGGCGTCCGGCTTCGAATCGCCGGGGCTGCTTTGCGGCCCTTTCGCGGCACAAGGCCGCTCCTACAGGGGGGCGCGATCGCCTGTAGGAGCGGCCTTGTGCCGCGAAAGGGTCGCAAAGCGACCCCGGGCATCTTGAATTAGAGCGGCCATATCCCAAAAAACGCAAAAACCTTGAAAGGGATGGCTCCAAGGGCCCACAGGGCTCCACCTCGGGTAGCCTTTTCGCCCGGGCAGGCAATACTTCCCTGTACAGGCGCGCATGTTGCGGGTAACGCGAGCCACGAGGAGGTGCGAGGTGAACAAACTATCAATCGTGGGTGCCGGTATCGTCGGTGAGGCAGCGGCCCAGGTCATCGCCCGGGACGCGCTCTGCCGTGAACTGGCGCTGATCGACGTCCAGGGTGAGCTGGCGCAGGGCAAGGCGCTGGATGTCTGGCAGGCGGCGGTGGAGTCCGGGTCCGATACCAAGGTGCACGGCGGGTCGGATGCGCAATTGCTGCAGGATTCCGACCTGGTGGTGATCACCGCGGGCGTACCGCGCAAGCCTGGCCAGTCGCGCCAGGATGTCCTGGCCATCAACCTGCCGATACTCGACGGCATCATGCGCGATGTGAAACAGCAGGCGCCGAGCGCGACGGTGCTGGTGGTGTCGAATCCGGTCGACGTGCTCACCTACCGGGCCTGGAGCCTGAGTGGACTGGGCCGCGACAAGGTGTTCGGCCAGGCGGGGGTGCTGGATACCGCGCGCATGAAATGTTTCATCGCCGAGCAGACCGGGTTTTCGGCACGGGATATCACGGCGCTGGTCCTGGGTGGGCACGGCGACAGCATGGTGCCTTTGATGCGTTATTGCATGGTCGGTGCGGTGCCGCTGGCGCACTTGCTGTCCAGTGAGCAGATCGAGCAGATCGTTGAGCGTACCCGTAAAGGTGGCGGCGAGATCCTTGCCCTGAAGAAGGTCGGCAGCGCCTGCGATGCGCCGGGCGTGGCGATCGCGCAGATGGTGGATGCGATTGCCAACGGGCGCAGCCGCATCCTGCCGGCGGTCGCGATTCTCGAGGGCGAGTACGGACGCACGGATATCGCCATGGGAGTGCCCTGCGTGCTCTCGGACGCGGGCATCACGCGGGTGATCGAGCTGCCGCTGGATGCGCAGGAACAGGCGATGTTCGACCGCTCCGCGGATCAGGTGGCGCGGGATATTGCGGAGATGAAGGCGCTGTAGGTAGCCATCACAGGTCCAAGGCGCCCCTGATCAACGCATCAAGCATGCCGGGCGCCTGAGGATCACACTCATCCAGCAGACACACCGGAATACCTTGCAACACAACCTGCGACGCCCCCAGCCCCTCGCCCACCAGCGCCAGCGGGCAAGCGATCTCCATCTGCAACGAACGCAGTCGTTTCGCCAAGGCCGCGCTTACCGGCCCCCGCACCGCAACCACCAGCACCGCCGGCTGGATTGCCCTGCACACCAGCGCCAGCTCCTCCAGCGGCTGGCCACACCCCAGCACCTCGATGCGTTGGCGCCGATCACTCAGCAGCAGGCCGGCACACAGCAACTGCAGCTCGGCCAGGCCCTCGGCGCCGGCCAGCAGCACCCGTGGCGCATCGGCCTGGTTCATGTGCAGGCGCAGCAGCAGACGGGCGCGCAGGAAAGTGTCCAGGAACAGCCACTGGCTGCGCTCGCCGAAAGCCTCACCTTCGGCCAGCTCGCGCCACACCGGCATGAACACCTCGTGCATCACCGAGGCCTTGGGCAACAGCGTGAACAGCTGCCCGTGAATGCCTTCCAGCGCCTGTGCGTCGAACGCCTTGGTCGCCCGGACAACGGCCTGGCGCCAGTCGTGAAAGGCATCGTCCTGCGCGGGGGGCGCTTCGGGCTGGCCGGCGAGCAACCCGCCAACCTTGCTGATAGGCACGCCATTGCCGGTCCAACGCAAAATGTCGCGAATGCGCTGGACATCCCTGGCCGTGTACAGCCGGTGCCCGCCTTCGGTGCGCTGCGGGCTGATCAGGCCATGGCGGCGCTCCCAGGCGCGCAACGTCACGGGGTTGATGCCGGTCAGGCTGACCACGTCGCGCATGGGCAGCAAGTCGAAGGAAGGGGCGTCGGTCATGGCCAGGGTTCGAATGGGTGAAGACACATTCTAACCCCATGGGTACCTGTTGCGGCGAGCCTGCTTGGGTCATCATGGTCGGCACACGCGCCCGAGGTTCTCGCACGGAAGCTACGCTGCGCATTCGCACACACGATCCGACAGGTGAGCTCCATGATCAACGCGAAACTCCTGCAACTGATGGTCGAGCAGTCCAACGATGGCATCGTCGTCGCCGAACAGGAGGGCAACGACAGCATTCTCATCTACGTAAACCCGGCCTTCGAACGGCTCACCGGCTACGCCACGGACGACATCCTCTACCAGGACTGCCGCTTTCTCCAGGGCACCGACCATGACCAGCCGGGCGTCGCCGCCATCGGCCAGGCGATCCGCGCCGGCCACCCCTGCCGCCAGGTGCTGCGCAACTACCGCAAGGATGGCAGCCCGTTCTGGAACGAGCTGTCGATTACCCCGGTGCGCAACGAAGCCGACCAACTGACCTACTACATCGGTATCCAGCGCGATGTCACGGCCCAGGTGGCCGCCGAGGAGAAAGTGCGTGAACTGGAAGCGGAGGTCGCGCGCTTGCGCGAGGCGCTGGCGGCAGCCGGACGCTGACGGCAAAAGCTGTACAAGAAGATTGTGTTTGTACAATTTTAGTCCTAGGCTTCAGCCATACCTGTACAACTCGCCATCGTTGTACAGGATTGCCCGGAGCCGCGCATGTCAGACTACCTGCAGCAGTTCGCCGAATGCTTCGCCCGCCTGCACCGGGGCAACCTGGACTCGCTGGAAAACCTGTACAGCGAAGATGTCAGCTTTCGCGACCCGCTGCACCGGGTCGATGGCCTGCCGGCCCTGAAGGCGTACTTCGCCCAGCTCTACGCCAACGCCCACGACATCCGCTATGCCTTCACCGGCGCCGACGAGGTCCGGCCCGGGCAGGGTTACCTGCGCTGGACCCTGCACTTTCGCCATCCACGCCTGGCCGGTGGCCGGCCCATCAGCCTGCAGGGCTGCAGCCATCTGCAATGGCAGCAGCGGGTACAGGTTCACCAGGATTACTTCGACGCCGGTGCCCTGCTCTATGAACATGTCCCGGTCATGGGCGGCGCCATCCGCTGGCTCAAGGGTCGGCTGGCATGAGCCGCTACTGGCTGACCGGCGCCAGCAGCGGCATCGGCGCGGCGCTGGCCGCGCAACTGCTGGAACAGGGGCACCAGGTAGCCTTGGGAGGCCGCTGCGCCGAGCGCCTGGCGCCCTTGGTCGAACGTTTTCCCGGGCAGGCGCTGGCGGCCCTTGGCGATATCGACGACCGCGAACGGCTGGCGTTGATCGCCGGGGAACTGCAGCAAGCCTGGGGCGCACTCGATGGCGTGATCCTCAACGCCGGGACCTGCGAATACCTGGAGCCGGGTCGATTCGACCCTGACCTGGTCGAGCGCGTGGTGCGCACCAACCTGCTGGGCCTGTGTCATTGCCTGGCCATCGCCCTGCCCTTGCTGCGCCGTGGCGAGCGCCCGCATGTGGTGGTGATGGGCAGTTCGGTGGCCTGGCTCGCCCTGCCCCGGGCCGGCGCCTATGGCGCATCCAAGGCCGCCGTGCGTTACCTGGTCGAATCGCTGCGCATCGACCTGGCCAATGAAGGCATCGATGTCACCCTGGTCAGCCCCGGCTTCGTCGATACGCCCCTGACCCGGCGCAACGACTTCCCCATGCCCCAGCGCTGGACGGCGCAGCGCGCCGCCCGCCATATCGCCCGGCGCCTGCCCGGGCGGCCGCTGGAAATCAACTTCCCTGCTGCGTTCACCCTGGTCCTGCGCCTGCTCGGCGCGCTGCCGCCGCGTTGGCGCCTGGCGCTGGGTCGACGCCTGGCAAGACGGCCACAGGAATAGCCCGCCATGCGCATCGCGATCATAGGCAGCGGCATCGCCGGCCTGACCTGCGCCCACCTGCTGTCGCGCCGCCACGAGGTCACGGTGTTCGAGGCCGACGACTGGATCGGCGGCCACACCCATACCGTCGAAGTGGCCTGGCGTGGCGAGCGCCACGCGGTGGATACCGGCTTCATCGTGTTCAACGACTGGACCTACCCGAATTTCATCCGCCTGCTCGACCAGCTCGGGGTCGCCTCGCGTCCGACCCAGATGAGCTTCTCGGTGCATGACCCGGACAGCGGCCTCGAATACAACGGCCACAACCTCGACACCCTGTTCGCGCAACGGCGCAACCTGCTGTCGCCGGGGTTCTGGGGCATGCTGCGCGACATCCTGCGCTTCAACCGCCAAGCCCTGGCCGAACTGGACGGCGGGCGCATCGATCCGTCCACCACCCTGGGCAGCTACCTCCAGGCACAGGGCTATGGCCGGCGCTTCGTCGAGCACTACATCGTGCCGATGGGCTCGGCGATCTGGTCGATGTCACGGGCGGACATGCTCGGTTTTCCCCTGCAGTTCTTCGTGCGTTTCTGTCGCAACCATGGGCTGCTCTCGGTGAACCGGCGTCCGCAGTGGCGGGTCATCGAGGGTGGTTCGCGCAGCTATGTCGCACCGCTGTGCCGACCGTTCGCCGAGCGCATTCGCCTGGCGTGCAAGGTCGACCGGGTGAGCCGCGACGAAGGCGGCGTCACCCTGCACGGCAAGGCCGGTAGTGAGCGCTTCGACAACGTGGTGTTCGCCTGCCACAGCGACCAGGCCCTGGCCCTGCTGGAAGCACCCAGCGCCCAGGAGCGCGCGGTGCTTGGGGCCATCACCTACGCCAGCAACGATGTGCTGCTGCACACCGACACCCGCCTGCTGCCGCGCCGGCGCAAGGCCTGGGCCAGCTGGAACTACCGCCTGGGCGGCCCCGAACAGGCCCCGGCCGCGCTGACCTATAACATGAACATCCTGCAGGGCATCCAGGCCCCGGTGACCTTCTGCGTCAGCCTCAACCAGACCTCACGTGTAGACCCGGCGCAGATCATCGCCCGCTACCAGTACGCCCACCCCCAATACAGCCTCGCCGCCACCGCCGCCCAGGCCCGCCATGCCGAGCTGCAGGGCCAGCACCACAGCTACTACTGCGGCGCCTACTGGGGCAACGGCTTTCACGAAGACGGCGTGGTCAGTGCGCTCAAGGTCGCCGAACACTTCGGAGAGCAATTGTGAACAGCAGCCTGTGCCCGGGCTGGGTCAGCCATCGGCGCCTGGGGCGCCGGCCGCATGCCTTCCGCTACCGGATCGGCATGTTCTACCTGGACCTCGACGAGCAGGCCCGGCTGCTGGGCCTGTCGCGCTGGGTGGGGCGCTGGCGACTGGCGCCCCTGAGCTGGCGCGAGACCGACTACCTGCCGGCGTTGACCGGCAAGGGCGAGCCGCTGGCCCAGGCCGCCCGCCGACTGGTCGGCCAGGCCACCGGCCAGGTTCCCGAAGGCCCGGTGCGCCTGCTGACACAGTTGCGCAGTTGGGGGCTGTCGTTCAATCCGGTGAGCCTGTACTTCTGCCATGACCGCGACGAGCAGTTGGCGGCGATT
This sequence comes from Pseudomonas sp. TE31087, assembly GCF_057284075.1. Taxonomy (NCBI): domain Bacteria; kingdom Pseudomonadati; phylum Pseudomonadota; class Gammaproteobacteria; order Pseudomonadales; family Pseudomonadaceae; genus Pseudomonas; species Pseudomonas sp. TE31087. Next base: position 1,074,132 of record NZ_JBXVNN010000001.1, on the reverse strand, counting down.
CTGCTGGAAGTGCGCAACACGCCGTGGCGCGAGCGCTTCCACTATGTGCTGCCGGTGCGGGACGGCCTCGAGCAACCGTTCACCATGGCCAAGGCCTTCCACGTATCGCCCTTCCTGCCGATGGCCATGGACTACCGCCTGCACTTCCATCTGGATACGCAGCGGATTCACGTGCACATGGAGAACTGGCAAGACGGCCAGAAGGTCTTCGAAGCCGACCTCGCCGTGCGCCGCCAGCCGCTGGACCGCGCCGCGCTGCATCGCTACCTGCTGTCCTTCCCCTGGATGAGCCTGCGCACCGTCTCGGCCATCTACTGGCAAGCACTGCGCCTGTTGTTCAAGCGTGTCCCCGTTCACGACCATACCGCCAGCCAGGGCACCCTGGCGCTCGGCCATCGCCGCGAGGAGCCCGACCATGTCGAACCCCACCCTGAGCGTTAGCAAATCCGCAGGCCTCACACCGCTATTGGGTGGACTGGCCCGCAGCGCGGTGCTGGCGCAACTGGGCAAGCTACGCCACGGCCACCTGCGGCTGCGCGAGCGGGGACGGCAATGGAGCTTCGGCGACACCGACAGCCCGTTGCAGGCCGAAGTGGAGATCCTTGAAGGCGCGGCCTGGAACCTGGTGGCCGGCAATGGCTCGATCGGTGCCGGCGAAGCCTACATCCATGGCTACTGGCACAGCCCGGACCTGGCGGCCGTGACCCGGCTGTTCGTGGCCAACCTGGAGGTATTGGACGCCCTGGAGGGTGGCCTGGCGCGTCTGGGTCGCCCCCTGCTGCGCCTGCTGCATCGCCTGAACCGCAACAACCGGCGCGGCGCCAAACGCAATATCCTGGCCCACTACGACCTGGGCAACGTCCTGTTCGAACACCTGCTCGACCCGACCATGATGTACTCGGCGGCCCAGTTCGAGCACCCCGAGCAACCCCTGGAGCAGGCCCAGTTGAACAAGCTGGAGCAGATCTGCCGCAAGCTCGAACTGGGTGCACAGGATCACCTGCTGGAGATCGGCAGCGGCTGGGGCAGCCTGGCGATCCACGCCGCGACCCGGCATGGCTGCCGGGTCACCACCACGACGCTCTCCGAGGCCCAGTATGCGTTCACCCTCCAGCGCGTCCAGGCATTGGGGTTGGAACACCGTGTGACGGTGTTGCGCCAGGACTATCGCGACCTGCAAGGCAGCTTCGACAAGCTGGTGTCTATCGAGATGATCGAAGCCGTCGGCCACCGCTACCTGCCCGTGTACTTTCGCCAGTGCGCCACGCTGCTCAAGCCCGACGGGCTGATGCTCCTGCAGGCCATCACCATCCGCGACCAGCGCTATGCCCAGGCCCGTCGCTCGGTGGACTTCATCCAACGCTACATCTTCCCCGGCGGCGCCCTGCCGTCGCTGAGCGTGCTGCTCGACACCGCCAGCCGCCAGACAGGGCTGAACCTCGTGCACCTGGAGGACTTCGGCCTGGACTACGCCCGCACCCTGCGTCATTGGCGCGACAACCTGCGCCAGGCACGTGGTGTGCTGGCGGCGCTCGGCTACGACGAAATGTTCCAGCGCCTGTGGGAGTACTACCTGTGCTACTGCCAGGGCGGATTCGAGGAACGCGCCATCGGCGTCGCCCAGTTGCTGTGGGCAGCTCCCCTGGCACGCCGCGCCCCGTTGCCCGGGCACTGACCCATGCGCCGTGGCTGGCTGATCGCCAATGCCCTGTGGCTGCAGGCCGGCTGGTGGCTGTGCGTGCTCGGCGCGCGATGGCCCGGGTTGCTGCTGGTGGTGCCGCCGGTCATGGCGGTGCATGTATACCTGTGCCGGGATCGCCCTGGCGAGGCTTGGGCGCTACTGCGCGTGACGCTGGCCGGCTGCCTGGTGGACAGCCTGCTGGGCGCGATTGGCGTGTTTACTTTCGACAGCCGTCCGCTCCCCCTGTGGCTGGCTTTGATGTGGCTGGTGTTGGCCAGCGGCCTGCGCCATAGCCTGGCCTGGGCCGGCCGACCGTTCTGGCGCGGGGCACTGCTCGGCGCTTTGGGCGGACCGCTGGCCTATCTGGCCGGTGCCCGGTTGGCGCAGGTCGACCTGCCGTTGGGCGCAATCACCACCGCCCTGCTGCTGGCGCCGATCTGGGCGCTGCTGCTGCCCTCGCTGGTGCGCCTGGCCGCGTGGCGCTGAGTGGCGACATCGATTGTCCTAATGCCCTGCGTGCAATGCTAATTTCAATCGTCCCCGGTGAACCCTCTAGACTGCCCGCTCACCACCCCAGGAGCCCACACGATGCATGGCGAAACCTCGATTGAAAAACTCCTCCAGTCCATGAGTCCCCTACTCAATGAGGGCGAGTATGTCTTTGCCACAGTCACCGACACCTCACAGCTGCAAGACCTGAACATCATCGGCAGTTTCAGGGAGCGCGAAGGCTGGACGGTCATCCTGGAGCGAACGGTCGCGGACGCGATGCAGCTGCCCTACACCTACGTGTGCGCCTGGATCACCCTGACCGTCCACTCTTCCCTCGAGGCCGTGGGCCTGACTGCGGCGTTCGCCACCGCGCTGGGTAAAGCAGGTATCAGCTGCAACGTGGTGGCGGCCTATTACCATGACCACATCTTTGTCGGTGTCGACGACGCCCAGAGCGCCATGGCGGTGTTGAAGGCGCTGTCAGACAACGCTGGATAACCATACGTCAGGTTCACCGCCCGCCTGGGGCACCAGCCCTGCGCGGCTGTTCATCCAGGGTTAAGGATATATCGCGGGGCAAGCCCGCTCCCACGCGATTCGTGGGAGCGGGCTTGCCCCGCGATGGGTCATCAACGCTTTGCCACCATCCCCGCCACCCGATCCACCGCAATACGGGTCTTCTCCACCAGCTCATCCAGCTCGCCTCGGCTGGCCACCAGCGCCGGCGCCATGATCATGCGCCCCAGGGTGGAGCGAATGATCACCCCCTCTTCAAAGCCGAACGTGCGGCACTGCCAGGCCAGGTCGTTCTCATTGGCGAAACGCCTGCGCGTGGCCTTGTCCTCGACGAACTGCAACGCCGCCACCAACCCGGCGCCCTGCACCTCGCCGATCAGCGGATGATCAGCGAACACCTCGCGCAGGATGCGCTGCAGGTACGGTCCGGTGTCTTCCTTGACCTGGCGCACAATGCCTTCGTCGCGCAGGGCCTTGAGGTTGGCCACCGCCACCGCTGCTGCCACCGGGTGACCGGAATAGGTCAGGCCGTGGGCGAATACCCCGCCCCGCTCCACCAGCGCCTCGGCGATGCGCTTGCTCAGCACCAGCCCGCCCATGGGCACGTAGCCACTGGTCAGGCCCTTGGCGATGGACAGGGTGTCGGGCTCGAAACCGAAGTGCTGGTGGGCAAACCATTCGCCGGTGCGACCAAAACCGCCGATCACCTCGTCGGCGCACAGCAGCACATCGTACTGGCGGCAGATGCGCTGGATTTGGGGCCAGTAGCTCTCGGGCGGGAAGATCATGCCGCCGGCGCCCTGGAACGGCTCGGCAATGAAACCGGCAACGTTCTCGGCGCCCAGCTCGAGGATCTTCTCCTCCAGTTGCAGGGCGCAGCGTCGGCCGAACTCGGCCGGGGTCAGCTCGCCGCCCGCGGCGAACCAGTACGGCTCGTCGATATGCGCAACGTCCGGGATCAGCCCGCCCATCTCGTGCATGAACTTCATCCCGCCCAGCGCCGTGGCCGCCAGGGTCGAGCCGTGGTAGCCATTCCAGCGGCCGATCATGATCTTCTTGCTCGGCTGGCCGACCACCTGCCAATAGCGACGCACAGTGCGGATCAGCACCTCGTTGGCCTCGGAGCCGGAGTTGGTGTAGATGGCGTGGCTGTAGTGGCCCGGCAGCAGTCTGAACAGCAGCTCGGACAGTTCGATCACCGCCGGGTGGGTGGTGTGGAAGAACATGTTGTAGTACGCCAGCTGGTCCATCTGCGCGGCGGCGGCGGCGGTCAGGTCCTTGCGGCCATAGCCGAGCTGGGTGCACCACAGGCCGGACATGCCGTCCAGGTAGCGGCGGCCGTCGTTGTCCCACAGGTACAGGCCTTCACCCCGGGTGATGACCCGTGGCCCCTCGGCGTTGAGCGCCTTCTGGTCGAGGAAGGCGTGGATGTGGTGGGCGGCGTCGCTGGCCTGGTAGTCGCGGGTGTCGCGTTTGGGCGCAAAAGGTGCGTTCATTGTTGTTCTCCTCGGGTGAATGTCAGCGCAGCTGGATCCAGGTGGTCTTGAGCTGGGTGTACTTGTCGAACGAATGCAGCGAGAGGTCGCGGCCAAAGCCCGACTGGCGCCCGCCGCCGAACGGCACGGTCACGTCCAGGGCGTCGACGGTGTTGACCGACACCGTGCCGGCCTTGAGCCGCCGGGCCACGCGGTGGGCGCGGTTGAGGTCGTCGCTCCAGACCGACGCGGCCAGGCCGTAGACGCTGTCGTTGGCCAAGGCGATGGCCTGCTCCTCGTCGTCGAAGGCGCTGACCGCCAGTACCGGGCCGAAGATCTCCTCGCGGGCCAGGGCCATGTCCTGGCGCACATCGGTGAAGATCGTTGGCGTGATGAAGTTCTGCGAGCCGTTGACACTCAGCCGCTCGCCGCCGCACAGCAGGCGCGCGCCCTCGGCCCGGCCCTGGGCGATGGCCGCCTCGATGCGCGCGGCCTGCCCTGCATCGACGATGGCGCCGGCGCGGCTGGCCGGATCCAGCGGGTCGCCCGGCAGCCACTCACGGGCCTGGCGCAGCAGGCGCTCGACGAACTCGTCATGGATCGAGCGCTGCACATACAGCCGCGAGTTGGCCGAGCACACCTCGCCCTGGTTGAAGAAGATGCCGAACGCCGCCTTCTGCGCCGCCAGGTCGAGGTCGCGGCAGTCGTCGAACACCAGGTTCGGGCTCTTGCCGCCGCATTCGAGCCACACCTGCTTGAGGTTGGACTGCGCCGAGTACTGCATGAAGTACTTGCCCACCTGGGTGGAGCCGGTGAACACCAGGCAGTCCACGTCCGGGTGCAGCCCCAGGGCGCGGCCCGCGGTTTCACCCAGGCCCGGCACCACGTTGAGCACGCCTTCCGGCAACCCCGCCTGCAATGCAAGCTCCGCCAGGCGCAGGGCCGAGAATGGCGACTGCTCGGCGGGCTTGAGCACCACGCTGTTGCCTGCGGCCAGTGCCGGGGCGACCTTCCAGGCGGCCATGTCCAACGGGAAGTTCCACGGCACCACCGCGCCGATGACGCCCAGCGCCTCGCGGCTGATCATTGCCACGGCGCTGGCGGCGGTCGGCGCGACCTGGTCGTAGAGCTTGTCCAGCGCCTCGCCATACCAGGCGAACACATGCGCAGCACCGGGCACGTCGATGCTGTAGGCGTCCATCACCGGTTTGCCCATGTTCAGCGAGTCAAGCAGCGCCAGTTCCTCGCGGTGGGCCAGCATCAGCTCGGCCAGGCGCAGCAGCACGCGCTTGCGCTCGGCCGGCGCCATGCGTGCCCAGGGCCCGTGCTCGAAGGCGCGACGGGCTGCGCGCACCGCCTGATCGATCTCGTGGTCGGCGCAGGCGGCGACCTGGGCCAGGCACTGCTCGGTCGCCGGATTGATGGCGGCGAAGGTGGCGCCGTCACGGGCCGCCACCGGGCGGCCGTCGATCAACGCGGTGGTGATGAAGCTTTGCCGTGCAGCGCGCTGCTGCCAATCGCTTTTCGTATGCACGCAGGTCTCCCCTCCGGCCACACGCGGGGCCGGTGATTGTCGTTGTCTGGATGAGGTGAAACGGTGGTTCAGCGCCGCCGCAGGTAGCTTTCCAGTGGGTCCTTGCTCAGGCCTTCCTGGGCCTGGGCCAGCGAGGCGATGAACAGCGAGAACAGCTCGGCCTGGGTGGCGATGTCGAGCTTGGCGTAGAGGTTCTTGCGGTGGGTCTTGACGGTGTCCTCACTGATCCCCAGGCGCTCGGCCAGCGAGCGCGTGGAATGGCCGCGCAGCAGGTATTGGGCGATATGGCATTCACGCTCGGTGAGCAGGGATGAGCCGAAATTGTTCAGCGCGGCGTTGATCTGCCGCCCCAGCGCGCTCTCGAAGCGTCCGCCCAGGGCCTCGGCATCCAACTGCCCCCAGTGTCGGCGCACCACTGCCACCACCCAGGCGGCAACGCACTTGAGCTCGGCCACCTGGCGACTGCCCAGGCGCCGGGTGCTGCCCAGGGCCACGGCGATGGACAGCTGGGCGTCCAGCGGCACCAGGTAGTTGAGCTCGTCCTCCAGGTGGGCATGCTGGTAGAAGGAGGTGTAGTACTCGCTGCGCTTGAAATGATCGGGCGCGACATCGCTCAGGCGGTAGCAGCCGGCGGGCATGCCGTCCATGCAGGCGCGGTAGAACGGGCACAGCAGGTAGTAGCCTTCGAGGTACTTCTGCACATTGCCCTCGGGCAGCCAGGGCCCCTCGTCGTCCTTGGCGAACAGCGCCGACGGCAAGCCCTTGCGCGGGTACAGGAACACCGTGATGGCCTGGCACGGCGCCAGCTGGTTGAGGGCAGCGAACAACGCCTCGACGAAGCCGGGCGTGCCAATGGCGTCGACCACGCGGGCCATCTGCGCGTACCAGTCGGGCGAATTCAGCTGGGCGTTGCTCATTGTTGTTGTCCCCGCCAGGGTGAGTGCTGGGCGGGATTGTTTCATGGGGGGGACGGGGCGGCTATCACCCTTCGGGGTGAGGAGCCAGTCTCAATTGCTGCACGTCCCCCTGTAGGAGCGGCCCTTTCGCGGCACAAGGCCGCTCCTACAGGGGGCGTGGAGTTGCTACAGTGCTGCATCAGACTTGGAATGCGCATGGCGACAAAAATGCAGGGTAACCCTGCAGATTTGCCAATTGTGCAGGGTAATTTTGCATGACAGGATCGTTCGATCCGCCCGCGCATTCCAGGACTTCACTTGGAAAATCAATAACAAAGCAGGGAGACCGCGATGACCGCGCACGCTCAACCCTCGGCAACGGATCAGGTACTGGCCGAGGTCCGCAACCACATTGGCCACCTCACCCTTAATCGCCCCACCGGCCTCAACGCCCTGACCCTGGACATGGTACGCAGCCTGCAGCGCCACCTCGACCAATGGGCCCAGGATCCGCAGGTGCACGCCGTGATGCTGCGTGGCGAGGGCCCCAAGGGCTTCTGCGCCGGTGGCGATATCCGCTCGCTGCACGACAGCTACAAGGCCGGCGAGAAGCTGCACGAGGACTTCTTCGTCGAGGAATACGCCCTGGACCTGTGCATCCACCGCTACCGCAAGCCGGTGCTGGTGCTGATGGACGGCTTCACCCTCGGAGGCGGCATGGGCCTGGCCCAGGGCTGCGACCTGCGCATCGTCACCGAACGCAGCCGCCTGGGCATGCCCGAGGTGGGCATCGGCTACTTCCCGGATGTCGGCGGCAGCTACTTCCTGCCCCGGGTACCGGGCGAACTGGGTATCTACCTGGGCGTCAGCGGCAGCCAGATCAAGGCTGCCGATGCCCTCTACTGCGGCCTGGCCGACTGGTACGTCGACAGTGAGCAGCTCGCGGCCCTGGATGACGGGCTCGACCGCCTGACCTTCGGCGCCAACCCGCTCAAGGACCTGCAAGGCTTGCTCGCCAAGCAGGGCACACAGACCTTGGCGGACGCGCCGCTGGCGACACTGCGCCCGGTGATCGACCACTTCTTCGCCCTGCCCGACCTGCCGAGCATCATCGAGCAACTGCGCGCCGTGACCATCGGCGACAGCCGTCAATGGGCGCTGGATACCGCCGACCTGCTGGAAACACGCTCGCCGTTGGCCATGGCGGTCACCCTGGAACTGCTGCGCCGTGGCCGCCACCTGGCCCTGGAAGACTGCTTCGCCATGGAACTGCACATCGACCGCCAGTGGTTCGCCCACGGCGACATCATCGAAGGCGTGCGCGCCCTGATCGTCGACAAGGACAAGCAACCCCGCTGGAACCCGCCGACCCTGGCCGGCCTCACTGCCCAGCGGGTCGACCAATTCTTCGAAGGCCTGTGAGCCCGGGAGTACACAGATGCAAGACCTGGAACTGAGCGAAGAGCAGATCATGATCCGCGACATGGCCCGCGATTTCGCCCGCGGCGAGATCGCGCCCCATGCCCAGGCCTGGGAAAAGGCCGGCTGGATCGACGATGACGTGGTGCGCAAGATGGGCGAACTGGGCCTGCTCGGCATGGTCGCCCCGGAGCAGTTCGGCGGCAGCTACACCGACTACGTGGCCTACGCCCTGGCGGTGGAGGAAATCTCCGCCGCCGATGGCGCCACCGGGGCGATGATGAGCATCCACAACTCGGTGGGCTGCGGCCCGCTGCTGGCCTACGGCACGCCCGAGCAGCAGCAGGCCTGGCTGCCGCAACTGGCCAGTGGCGAGGCGATCGGCTGCTTCTGCCTGACCGAGCCACAGGCCGGCTCCGAGGCCCACAACCTGCGCACCCGCGCCGAGCTGGTCGATGGCCAGTGGGTCATCAACGGCGCCAAGCAGTTCGTCAGCAACGCCCGCCGCGCCAAGCTGGCCATCGTCTTCGCCGTGACCGACCCGGAGCTGGGCAAGAAAGGCCTCTCGGCCTTCCTGGTGCCGACCGACAACCCAGGCTTCAAGGTCGACCGCAGCGAACACAAGATGGGCATTCGTGCCTCCGACACCTGCGCGGTGACCCTGGACGACTGCCGCATCCCGGCCGCCAACCTGCTGGGCGAACGCGGCAAGGGCCTGGCCATCGCCCTGTCCAACCTCGAAGGCGGGCGCATCGGCATCGCCGCCCAGGCCCTGGGCATTGCCCGCGCGGCATTCGAGGCGGCGCTGACCTATTCCCGCGAGCGCATCCAGTTCGGCAAGCCGATCAACGAGCACCAGAGCATCGCCAACCTGCTGGCCGACATGCAGGTGCAGGTCAACGCTGCTCGCCTGCTGATCCTGCATGCCGCGCGCCTGCGCAGCGCCGGCAAGCCTTGCCTGTCGGAGGCCTCCCAGGCCAAGCTGTTTGCCTCGGAGATGGCCGAGCGGGTCTGCTCGATGGCGATCCAGGTGCATGGCGGGTACGGCTACCTGGAAGACTATCCGGTGGAGAAGTATTATCGCGATGCGCGCATTACCCAGATCTACGAGGGCTCCAGCGAGATCCAGCGCATGCTGATTGCGCGTGAGTTGAAGCATTACACGGTGTGAGCCCGGCCATTGCCTCAAGCCACGCACGATCCCTGTAGGAGATCGCCCAGCCCTTCGGGCTACGCTGTCGCGCAGGTAACAGAGTTCCAGCGTGGGAGCGGCGGTGCGCCGATGCGACTTGCCCCGCGATCACCGGCGTAGCCGGTGCCAAACGTCGCATCGCGGGGCAAGCCCGCTCCCACGCTGCCCCAGTCAAATCAAAGAATTGTGTTTTGTTCCGTGAGAGCGGCCTTGCGCACCCTTTATGAGATTTATTCGTCTCATATGATACAATTGTGGATATTTCGTCGCCGAACCCCGACTCGAGGTCCCACATGCGTAGAACCCTCCAGGAAGAACGCCTGCTCAAGGCCCTGGCCCAGGCCATTGTCGTCCACCCCCGCGCCACCCTCAAGGAGCTGGCGGAAACCGCCGGGGTCAGCAAGGCCACCCTGCACCGCTTCTGCGGCACCCGCGACAACCTGGTGAAACTGCTCGAGGACCATGGCGAGCAGGTGCTCAACCAGGTCATTCTTGAAGCCGACCTCGAGCGCGTCGAACCGCTGGCCGGCATCCGACACCTGATCGCCGAACACCTCAAGCATCGCGAACTGCTGATGTTCCTGATGTTCCAGTACCGCCCCGATACCTTGCTCAACGACGCCGAGGACCTGCGCTGGCAGGTCTATATCCAGGCCATGGATGCGTTCTTCCTGCGTGCCCAACAGTTGGGCGTGCTACGCATCGACATCAGCGCGGCAGTGTTCACCGAGATCTTCATGACCATGATCTACGGCATGGTCGATGCCGAGCACCGCGGCCGCGCCGCCAGCGCCAACACTGCGCAGACGGTCGAGCAATTGTTCCTCAACGGTGCCCGGCCACAAGGCTGACGACTATCGATCGGTGCCGCCAGCCAGCTCCTCGATGCTGATCTCGCGCATCCTGAACTTCTGCACCTTGCCGGTCACCGTCATCGGGAATGCGTCGACGAAGCGGAAATGACGCGGCACCTTGAAATGCGCGATGCGCGCCCGCGCCCATTCGCGCAGCTCGTCCGCGCCCAACACCTGCCCCGGGTGCAGGCGGACCCAGGCGACGATCTCCTCGCCATAGCGGCTGCAGGGGATGCCGATCACCTGCACGTCGGCCACCGCCGGGTGGGTGAAGAAGAACTCCTCCAGCTCCCGCGGGTAGATGTTCTCGCCGCCGCGGATGATCATGTCCTTGCTGCGGCCGACGATGCGCACATAGCCTTCGTCGTCCATCACCGCCAGGTCGCCGGTGTGCATCCAGCCATCGGCATCGACGCTCTCGGCGGTGGCCTTGGGGTTGTTCCAGTAGCCGAGCATCACGCTGTAGCCACGGGTGCACAGCTCGCCGATCTCGCCGCGTGCCAGGGTGCAGCCTGCGCTGTCGATCACCTTGCTCTCCAGCCACGGCTGGGTGCGACCGACGCTGGTCACCCGGCGCTCCAGGTCGTCGGCGGCGCCGGTCTGCAACGACACCGGGCTGGTCTCGGTCATGCCGTAGGCGATCTGCACCTCGCTCATGTGCATCTCGTCGATCACCCGGCGCATCACCTCGATCGGGCAAGTGGCGCCGGCCATGATGCCGGTGCGCAGGCTGCCCAGGTCGAACTCGTGGCGGCGCGGGTGGTCGAGCTCGGCGATGAACATGGTCGGCACGCCGTACAGCGCAGTGGCGCGCTCCTCGGCCACGGCCTGCAGGGTCAGCAGTGGATCGAAGGCATCGTTGGGGTAGATCAGGGTGCTGCCGTGGGTCATGCAGCCGAGGTTGGCCATGACCATGCCGAAGCAGTGGTACAGCGGCACCGGTACCACCAATCGGTCGTGCTCGGTCAGCCCGAGGCTTTCACCGACCATGTAGCCGTTGTTGAGGATGTTGTGATGGCTGAGGGTCGCGCCCTTGGGAAAGCCAGTGGTGCCGGAGGTGTACTGGATGTTGATCGGCTCGTGCCGGTGCAGGCTGGCCTGGCGTGCGGTCAGTTGCCCGGCGTCGGTTTCGCCGGCGCGGGCCTGCAACGCCGGCCAGGCCAGGAAGCCGCTGGGTGGCGTATCGGCCAGGCTGACGACCCCTCGCAGTTCGGGCAGCCGGGTGCTTTGCAGCTCGCCCGGTCGGCAGGCACCGAGCTCGGGCACCAGGTCCAGCAGCATGGCGTGGTAATCGGAGGTCTTGAAGGCGTCGGCGCAGATCACCCATTGGCAGGCTGACTGGCCCAGGGCGTACTCCAGCTCGCTGGTGCGGTAGGCCGGGTTGATGTTGACCAGGATCGCGCCGATCTTGGCGCTGGCGAACTGGGTGATGCACCACTCGGCACAGTTGGGTGCCCAGATGCCCAGGCGATCACCGGCCTGCAGGCCCAGGGCCATCAGGGCGCGGGCGTGCAGGTCGACAGCGTCTGCCAGTTGCCGCCAGGTGTAGCGCAGGTGCTGATGGCGGACCACCAGGGCTTCGCGGTCGGGGAAGCGGGCGACAGTGGCGTCGAAAGCGTCACCGATGCAGTGGGTGAGCAATGGCTTGTCGGACTTGCCCTGGCTGTAGCTAGACTGGCTCATTGGTACTCTCTTGTTGTTCTTGCAGGCCAAGCACGGTCCCTGTAGGAGCGGCCTTGTGTCGCGAAAGGGCTGCGCAGCAGCCCCTGGATTTCAGCGTTGATGCAAATATTGTTGGGGCCGCTTTGCGGCCCTTTCGCGACACAAGGCCGCTCCTACAAGGGGATGTACAATCCCGGTCCCCTAGCGAACGAACACCTGCGGCGTGGTGGTCGACATGTCGCCGCCAGGCAGCTTGATATTGCGCACCTTCTCCAGCGTGTTCGGGTCGAACACCGCCAGGTCGTTGAAGGTGCCGCCCAGATAGAGCTTGTCGCCGGCCTTGTCGAAGGTCACGCAGTAGTAGGTATGGTCGAGGTTGGCGGCCTTGACCAGTTTCTTCTGCTGGATGTCGTAGCGGGCCAGGCGGTTGAGCACGCCGTACATCTGGTTCGGATCCTTGGGCGAGCGCAGGCCGGTGAAGTACAGCTCGGTCAGTTCGGCGAACTCCTGGGTGTGGGCCTTGCCGGTCTTCAGGTCGATGCTCAGGTAGCCGTACAGCGGCTCGGCGGTGGCCGGGTCCTGCTTGGCATCCTTGAACTTCGCAATGGTGTAGAGCATCGAGAACTCATGCAACGAACTCTGGTGCGGCCAGAAGTACAGCACGTCGGGGGCGCTGTAGCCTGGGCGGTTCCAGCTGCGCAGTGGCAGCGCGATGCTGTACTGGCCGGTCTTGACGTCGAGCTTGTAGATGTCCGGCCCGGCCACGTACAGGCTGCCGTCGTCGGCGGCGCGCATCAGGTAGACCTGGCGCGGCATCGGGAAGCTGCGCACGGGCTTGGCGTCCAGGCCGTCGCTGGTGCGAAAAACCTCCAGGCGCGGCGGCTTGACCACGTAGTGGTCGTTCAGGCGCTGGCTCGGGTTGACCGTGGCGTAGACCTCCTTGCCGTCGGGGCTGATGGCGAAGGAGTACATGGCCTTGCCGACCTCGCCCGGCACGCTGGAGAGGTTGGCGTGGAAAGTGGTCTTGCAGCTGTCCAGGTCGATGCCGTAGATATCGGCGAAATGGTTGTTCAGCACGTAGGCGGTGCGGTTGTCCGGCGCCATCATCGCCGTGCCGGGGCCGAACGAATCGGGCATGCGGCAGGTCTTGTACAGGGTGTCGCTGGCCACCTCGACCACATGCAGGTTGTTCGGGTAGTTGGTGGCGATCAGGTATTCATGGCCGGCCTTCAAGGCCGGGCCTGCATCATCTGCCTGGGCCGCCCAGGCGCAGGCCGTGGCGGCAATGGTGAGCGCGAGCTGCGCGCAGAATCCAGCTTTCATGCGGTTTCCCCTTGTCGTTCTATTTGTCTTTCGGGAATACGGTGCCGAGGTTGCGCCAGTCTTCGGCGGAGTTGGTCGCCTGGGCGTTCCAGTCCTGGTAGGTGCTCATCATGTCCGGCACCTGGGCCGGCCACCAGCAAGGGTCGGAGCAGCCGTAGAGGTCGGCCTCCATCGGCTGGCACAGCGAGCTGACGCCGCCGAAGGCGTCCACTTCCCAGCCCGGGTCGGTGGTGGCGGTGCAGCCGGCCACGGCGCTCATGGCCAGCACTTCGTCGACGCGGTCTTCGGCGGCGGCCTGTTCGAGGATGCGCGCCTTGTTGTTCAGCGGTTTGAGGTGCTTCATGTCAATGCGCCTTCCTGGGAGTGATGTAGCGATCGATGAAGGCCGGGTTGGCGGCCATGATGCGGCTGTAGACCTCGATGCCGAAATCGACCCAGTCGCGCATCAGCTCGCAGTAGTGGTAGGTCGGGTGCTGCGGATCGCCATAGCGGGCGTAGCTCTCGTGGTAGCAACCACCGGAGCACAGGTTGCGGATGCGGCAGCTGTCGCAGCCGGTGCCGCTGCGGTCCAGGCGCTGCGAGAGAAAATCATTGAGCTGCGCCTGTTTCACGCCCTGGTGCACGTTGCCGAAGGTCGGCAGGCTGGAGCCGGTAAAACGGTGGCACAGGTTCAGCTCGCCCTCGTGATCGACCGCCAGCATCTTCAGCCCGGCGCCGCACGGCAGGGCCTTCTTGTGGCCCTCGTGGATATCGGTGATCAGCTGGTGCAGGTTGGAGAAACCGATGTTGCGATGCTCCAGCGCCGCCTCCAGGTAACGCCGGCCCAGGGCCTTCATGTTGGCGAACACCTGCACCAGCTCGTCGCCGGTGAGGTTGTAGTCGGCCATGTCGCCGGAGGTCACCGGGGCGAAACCGACCTCGGCGAAACCCAGTTCGTTGAACAGGTGGTTCCAGATGGTCTCGATATCGGTGATGCCACGGGTCAGGGTGACCCGCGCGCCCACCGGCCGGCTGCGGTAGCGCGACAGCAGCATGTCGGCCTTGCGCCGCACCACGTCGTAGGTGCCCTGCCCGCCCACGGTGATGCGGTTGCGGTCGTGCACGGTCTTGGGCCCGTCGATGCTGACCGACAAACCGAAACGGTGAGCGTCGAGCCAGTCGACGACTTCCTCGGTCAGCAAGGTGGCGTTGGTGGTCATGATGAACTCGACCTGCTTGCCCACCTCGGCGAAGCGCCGCTCGCAGTAAGCCACCATGTGCTCGATCAGCGCCCGGTTGGACAGCGGCTCGCCACCGAAGAACACCACGCTGTAGCGCTGCTCGTCGGGCGACTCCTTGAGCAGCATCTCCACCGAGGCCTCGGCGGTGGCCGTGTTCATCTTGCGCCCGGCCGAAGGCTTGTCGAGGTCTTCCTTGTAGCAGTAGGTGCAGCTCAGGTTGCAGCCGGTGTTGACGTTGAGCACCACGGTGTTCAGCGCCGTGCGCTCGACCTGTTTCAGGGCAATCTCCGGCGTCAGCGGCGAGCCGTCGCTGACCACTTCCAGGGCGATCAGCTCGCGCAGGGTTTCCTCGATGTCCTGTCCGGAAAACTGCTGGCCGAGGCGTTGCATCAGCTCCTCGGCGGAGCAGCCCTGGCGGCGCAGGGCGTCGATGATGCCGCCGGTCACCGCGTCGGCGGCGAACAGCGAACTGCTGGGGATATGGAACAGCATGCGGTCGGCATCCACCTGCACTTCGTGCAGGTTGCGTTCGACCAGGTTCAGTAGTGCGCCCATGGCGACCTCCCGGGATTCGATGCGTCAGTTGATGCCTATGGCAGTGGCGGATTGTTCCAGCGTTGCACGGTGACGATCATGTGCCCCTCGCCCTGCTGGCCACCGTCGGCGAGGGTGGCGATCACCTTCAGGTTGCCGGCGTTGTTGGTCATCATCTTGCGCGCCGGGTTGGGCCCTGCCCCGCCCGGCACGAACACGCCGTCGGCCTGCATCTGCCCGGCGAACTTGACGTCTTCGTCCTCGACCGCCCGTTCGTTGAACGGTTCGACTTTCCAGGTGGCCGGCAGATAGCCGATGCGCAGCGGCTGGCCGCTGGCGTCCTTGCCCCAGGCCTCGGCCTCGAAGCGGCCCTGGACCTTGGGCACCGAGGCGCCGTTCTCGCCGATGCGGGCAATGGAGAATGCCGGCACCACCTTGACCTCCTCGACCTTGTCGTACACCGCCAGTTGCACGCCCTTGAGCGCGCCCACCGCGACCTCGCGCTGGCCAGCGGCGGCGTCCCTGGCGGCACGTGCCTTGACCCGGATCAGCGTCGGCGTCGACTCAAGCACCTCGGTCACCTCGACGCCCGCGCCCAGGTCGGGCTTGCCGGACAGGTCGCTGCCCACCAGGTTGATCTCGCTGTCGCCGCCGGCCTTGATGAACGCCGGCTGCACCGCCAGCAGACGGCCCTGGCCGGCCTTGGCGGCGCTGAAGTCCAGGCCGCGCTCGTCATGCTCGGCCTCGAACATGCGGCCCTTCATCTGGCCGTCGATGGCGGCGAACACCTGGCGCAGGTTGGCTTCGCCGACCTTGACGTTGCCGCGCCACTCATAGCCGTTGTAGAGGATCGCCGAGCCGCTGCCGTTGAACGGCGTGCCATCGGCATAGGCGCCCTTGAGTTCGACCTTGAAGGTGTCGCCCTGCTCGGCGCTGACCGTCATCACCCCGCGCACGTCGCCCTTGGCCAGCATGTGGCCGCTGAACGCCCATTGCCCGGCCAGGACCTTGGACTCGGGCCGCGCCTTGAGCCACTCGGCCCAGGCCGGATTGTCGAGGGGGAAGCGCTTGGCCAGGTCCGGCACCATCTGCTTGAGGGCGATGTCCAGCCAGTCGCGGTCGCGGGCCTGGGCCTGGTACTCGAGGGACGGCCACTGGCCGAGGTGGAAGTTGACCAGGTGTTCCCATTCCTTGGCCGGACGCCGCTGCAGGGCGACCCGGGCGCCGGAGTGGCAGCGGCCGCACATCTGGCTGAGCTGATCGTCGAAGTGCTCGACGGTGTTCAGCCGCCGCTCCATGGCGTAGCGCACGCCCTCGGTCTCGCTGGGCGCCAGGCCCTGCTTGTCGGCCAGGTACTTGACCAGGGTGCGGCGGTCGTCGTCGCTGATCGAAAGGCCATGCATCACCTGCATGCGGGCGATGCTCATCAGCCAGCCTTCCGGGGTCTTGCGCTGGTGGCTGATGCGGCTGTAGCTGTGGTTGCCTTCGGGGATATGGCAACCCATGCATTTGTTCTGCAACAGGCTCGGGCCCTGCTCGGCCGCCATGGCCTGGGCGGCCAGCAGTGCGGTGGCGACCAGCGCCAGTGTGCCCGCCTGCCGCCGGAGTCGAGTCGTCTTCAAGGTCAGACCTCCACGGTGTTGTTCTTATCGTTATTCGCACGCTTGGGTACAGCGGTGTGCATGTGACAGTTGCGATACAGGAAGTGTGCCAGTTGCAGCAAAAATGTTTTGGATCAGTGAGTTACCTTGGTTTTGCGGGTAGGGGCCAGCGTTTGGGATTGTAGGTGAACGTCCCATTTCGCGACTGGGTGTTTCACCTTGAGACAGTTGCCGGGGCTGCTTCGCAGCCCTTTCGCGGCACAAGGCCGCTCCTACACAGGAGACCGCGATCCCCTGTAGGAGCGGCCTTGTGCCGCGAAAGGGCCGCACAGCGGCCCCAGCACCCGTGAATGTGTGTCACACGACGTCTCACCCGATCTCAATATGCAACAGATCAACCCTGATTCTATTCACTCCCAATCCGGTAAAAGCCACCACTAGCTGGGCCTACCCGCCATCCGAGTCCTTTGGCACGCCCATTGCCCCAGCCCTGGTCACAACCATGACAAGAGGCACCGCCCCCATGCATTCCGAACTGCCGATCCTCCCCGCCACACGCGACTTCCTCGCACGCAAGCTCAGGATGCGCATCGGCGCCGACTGGCAGGACGCCGCCAGCGGTCGCACCATGACCTTGCGCAACCCGGCCACCGGCGAGGTCCTCGGCGAGGTGCCCGCGGCCGAGGCCCAGGACGTGGACCGCGCCGTGCAGGCCGCGCGCCAGGCCTTCGACAACTCGACCTGGAGCCGCACACGCCCGCGTGAACGGCAGAACCTGCTGTGGCGCCTGGCCGACCTGATGCAGCGCGATGCCCGGGAGCTGGCCGAGCTGGAATGCCTGAACAACGGCAAGAGCGCCGCCGTGGCCCAGGTGATGGACGTGCAACTGGCCATCGATTTTTTGCGCTACATGGCCGGCTGGGCCACCAAGCTCGAAGGCAGCACGGTCGAGCCCTCGCTGCCGCTGATGCCCGACGATGAGTTCCACGGTTTCATCCGCCGCGAAGCGGTCGGCGTGGTCGGTGCCATCGTCGCCTGGAACTTCCCGCTGCTGCTGGCCTGCTGGAAGCTCGGTCCGGCCCTGGCCACCGGCTGCACCGTGGTCCTCAAGCCTGCCGACGAAACCCCGCTGACCGCGCTGAAGCTCGCCGAACTGGTGAGCGAGGCCGGCTACCCGGACGGCGTGTTCAATGTGATCACCGGCACCGGGCTGAACGCCGGCGCCGCCCTGAGCCGCCACCCGGGCGTGGACAAGCTGACCTTCACCGGCTCCACCGAGGTCGGCAAGCTGATCGGCAAGGCCGCCATGGACAACATGACCCGCGTCACCCTGGAGCTGGGCGGCAAGTCGCCGACCATCGTCCTGCCCGACGCCAACCTGCAGCAAGCCGCCGCCGGCGCTGCCACGGCGATCTTCTTCAACCAGGGCCAGGTATGCTGCGCCGGCTCCCGGCTGTACGTGCACCGCAAGCACTTCGACAACGTGGTGGCCGATATCGCCGGCATCGCCAACGCCATGAAACTGGGCAACGGCCTGGACCCCACCGTGCAGATGGGGCCACTGATCTCGGCCAAGCAGCAGGACCGGGTCACCGGCTACATCGACCTGGGCCGCGAGCTGGGCGCGACCATCGCCTGCGGCGGCGAAGGCTTCGGCCCGGGCTACTTCGTCAAGCCCACGGTGATCGTCGATGTCGACCAGCGCCACCGCCTGGTGCAGGAGGAAATCTTCGGCCCGGTGCTGGTGGCCATGCCGTTCGACGACCTCGACGAGGTGGTGCGCATGGCCAACGACAACCCCTACGGACTGGGCGCGAGCATCTGGTCCAACGACCTCGCCGCGGTGCACCGGATGATCCCGCGGATCAAGTCCGGGTCGGTGTGGGTGAACTGCCACAGCGCGCTGGACCCGGCGCTGCCGTTCGGCGGCTACAAGCTCTCCGGCGTCGGCCGCGAGATGGGCGCGGCGGCGATCGAGCACTACACCGAGCTGAAGTCGGTGTTGATCAAGCTCTGAGTCTTCCTGCACCGGCCTCTTCGCGGGTAAACCCGCTCCCACAGGATTCGCTCGATCCCTGTGGGAGCGGGCTTACCCGCGAAGAGGCCAGAACAGACCTTACAGAACACACAATAAAAACATGGAGCACACCATGACGCACAAACTCGCCTGCACATTGGCCCTGCTGCTGGCCTCGCCCCTCACCCAGGCGCATGAACTCTACAACAACGCCGGCACCACCCTGGACACCAACCTCGAAGCCCTGTTCGGCGTCTTCCACAGTGACGAGAGCTACGACCAGTTCGGCAACCGCCAGCCCGGCAGCAGCAACTGGCGCGAGGGCTACGTCAAATACGGCCTGAGCGCCAGCCAGGCCCTGGCAGACAGCGGCACGCTGTACGGTGCCTTCAGCCTGCTCAGCTCGGCCACCTGGGGCGATGGCGACGCCGCCGGTTTCACCCTCGGCAACGAGCGTCGCACCGGCGTCGAGGACGCCTACCTCGGCTGGCGCTCGGGCAACCTGTTCCCGGCCCTCGGTGAGGATGGTATCGATGTCTCCGGGGGGCGCCAGGTCATCACCCTCGGCGACGGTTTCCTGATCCAGGGCGACCCGGTCAATGCCGGCAATGTCGACCTGGGCGCCGATTTCGACCGTGGCGGCGCCTACTACCTGGCGGCGCGCAAGGCCTTCGACCGCACCGCCGTGCTGCGCCTGGGCGGCAAGCAAGGCTGGCGTGGCGACCTGATGTGGCTCAAATCAGACAACCCGTTCCAGGCCGACACGTCCATGGCGGTGGCCAACCTCGAACATGTCAGCGATGCGGGCACCGTGGGCCTGAGCTGGATCCACGGCCTGGATGTCGACCGCCGCTACGCCGAGATCCTCGGCCTGGAACACCGCGACGGCATGGACACGGTGAGCCTGCGTGGGCGCGGCAACCTTGGGGTGAAGGACCTGGAGCTGGCCGCCGAGTACGTCACCCAGGACCGCACTGGCGGACGCGAGAACGCCTGGTATCTGGAGGGCAACTGGACCTTCTCCGCACTGCCCTGGTCGCCCACCGCCACCTACCGCTACAGCCGCTTCTCGGAGCATTTCGACCCGCTGTTCTATGGCCTGAGCCGAGGCTACGGCACCTGGTTCCAGGGCGAGGTGGCGGCCAACTACGCAGGGCCCTTCAACAGCAACACCCAGGTGCACCATGTGGCGCTCAAGGCCACGCCGCGGGAGGGCCTGACCGTGGGGGCGCTGTACTTTGACTTCGACACGCTCGAGACCGACCAGGGCAACCTGGGTGGGCGCGAGGTGGACCTGTATATGGAGTGGATGGTCAACGAGCACTGGCTGATCAGCCCGCTGGTGGGGTTCTATACCCCACAGCGCAGCGCGCAGGATGGCGGCGTGCAGTTGGGTGGCCGGGAGAGCGGGACCTACCTGCAGCTGGTGGTGGGGACTTTCTTCTAAATCGCGGGGCAAGCCCGCTCCCACGCAAGGTTTGCTGACTGACGCAGCACCGGTGGGAGCGGGCTTGCCCCGCGATGAATCCTCAGCAGAAACCCTGTTCGCGCAGCCAGCGCGCAACCATCGGCTGGTGCGCCTGTGTCACCAGGCGCTCCAGGCCGATGCCAGCCTGCACCCCGCGCACCACCGAGGCCAGCTCTACACCCTGCAGGTGCCACACGCCCAGCGGCTGGTCCACCGTCACTACTACCTCGGCCTCTTCCACCCAGCCATCACGCAGCACCGGGCGTCGCTCCACCCGCACCGCCTGCCAGTCCGCCGCCGCATGCAGCGGCCGGGCATCCGGCCAATTGCGGCGGCGGGCCCAGAACGGCTGTTCACCGCGCTGCGTCTCCTGCGCGTAAAAGTCCCGGCCGATCCGGGCGAAACGCAGGAACAGCTGCTCGACCCGCGTCTGATGGAAGCGCTGTGCCAAGTCCGCCTGTCCGGGTCGTTGCAACAGGGTATTGATCACCACGGGCGCCTGCAGCGCCGAGGACAAGGACTGGAAGATGCCATTACCCGACAGCGGGTCGACCGCCATCGCGGCGTCGCCGACCCGCAACCAGTCAGGGCCCGCGCAGTTGCCGGCGAGAATCGCCGTGCTGCTGCGCGCATGCACCTGCGCGGGAGCGAAGGCCCGCTCATCGAACAGCTGCGCCACCAGCGCCGAACCACGCCGACGCTCGGCACAGTATACGGGCAAGGCCGCCTTGCCCGGCAGCTGCGCCGCCGTCGCGTCCAGCGTCACCTGCCAGTAGCAGCGGCCATCGGCCAGTCGCGCCATCCAGGCCCAGCCGTCATCCAGGCTCTCCACCGCCGAGGCCGGCGCGCCGGGCGCGGCCTGCCAGAGGTTGAGCAGGCTGACGGTCTCCGGCCCGCGCAGGCGACCTTCGCTCAACGGGGCCTGGCGACCACGGGCCTCGACCAGGAACTCCCCGCGCAAGGTGCGGCCGTCGTCCAGGTGTATCCGGTACCCCTGTTCCCGCGCCACTTCGCGCACACGCCCTTCGACCAGCTCGACACCGGCGCGGCGCAGGTCGTCGCGCAGGGCCTGGTCGAAACGCTGACGATCGAGCAGGCATTCCTGGTTCGGTTGCAGCCGCTCGCCGTTCCAGTGCACCTGACGCGTGGCCGGCGTGGTGGCCTCGGCCAGGGCGGCGCCCAGGCCGGCATGGCGCAGGCCCTCCAGCACCCGCTGCGACACGCCTTCCACCGCAGCGAAGCGGCGCCAGTCGGACACCACCGTGACGGGGTAGCCCATCCGCCGCAGCCCCAGGGCCGTGGCCGCGCCGGCAGGTCCGGCGCCGAGTACCAGGATGCTTGCTTCAGGCATTGATCGGTCCCTTGCGCTCAGGGCCGGCGAACGCCGCGTGGCTTTTCAGCCACCGCAACAGCGCCTCCCGGGTCATGCCAGGCTCATCGCGCAGCAGGGCCGCCACCCGGCCGCTGAATGCGGCGCAGGCCAGGCTGGCGCCTGCCCCGCCATCACTGCCGACCGCCGCGCCGAAGTCGGCCTGGGCCGTGTCCAGCCACGACCACTGCCCGGCAACGCAACGGGCATCGCCGGTCACGCGGATGACCCCAGGGTAGCTGGCCGGGTACACCGGCTCGCCCCGCGCCGGGCTGGAGGCGCACAGCAGCACCCCGGCGGCCACGGCCTCGGCGCAGGCCTGGCGCAGCATCGGGCGGTCCTGGCGCAGGCCCAGGCTCAGGTTGACCACGCTCGCGCCGGCTTCCACCAGCCACAACAGACCAGCCGCCACCTGCAGGGCACTGGTGCTGCCCTGCCCGGCGAATACCTGAGCCAGCAGCACAGGCTGGGCGCCAGACTCGGCGTGCAGCCTCGCCAGTACGGCGCTGCCATGGCCCAAGGCGTCCGGCAGCGGGTCGCCCTCGCGCAACATGCCCTCTTCGAGCCAGAAGCGACGCGCATCCAGCAGGCCGGCCGCCTGCTGCGGTGAGCAGCCGCTGTCGATTACGCCAATCCAGGGTTCAGCGGCCATGGTCGGCGGGCTCCTTGCTGCGCAACTGCCCGCCGTGCAGCTCAAGGTGCAGGTCGGCGTCGGCGAGGGTCGAGGCGCGGTGGCTGATGAGAATCCGCGTGCACCCGGCGAACAGCTGGTCGATGGCGGCGATCACCTCGCGCTCGGTGGCTTCATCCACCGCCGAGGTGGCTTCGTCCAGCACCAGGATCGCCGGTTGCTGCAGCAGCGCCCGGGCGATGGCGATGCGTTGCTTCTGCCCACCGGACAGCTGCTGGCCGCGTTCACCCAGCAAACCATCGAGCCCCAGCGGCAGGCTCTGCACCAAGCTCTCCAGGCGGGTCAGGCGCACCACCCGCTCGAGGTCGTCACGGCTGGCCTGGGGCGTGCTGTAGGCCAGGTTCTGCGCCAGGGTGCCGCGAAACAGCACGATGTCCTGACTGACCACGGCGATGCGTCGCCGCAGGGCCTGCAGGTCGAGCTCGCGCAGGTCGACGCCATCGAGCAGGATGCGTCCGCCATCGGGGTCGTAGAAGCGCTGCAACAGGTCGATCAGCGTCGACTTGCCGACACCGGAGGCGCCACTGATGGCGACCTTGGCCCCGGCCGGCAGGCAGGCATCGACCTTGTCCAGCACCCTGCCCTGGCGCCCGTCGTGGGCGAAGCACACCGCGTCCAGTCGCAGCTCGCCAGGCCCCTGCGGCATGGGCTTGGGATCATCCGCCTCGCGCACCGCGACCGCCTCCTGCTTGAGCTCCATCACCCGCCCCAGGCTCACGGCCATCCGCTGCACCGCCACGTACAGGCCCAGCAGGCTCTGCACCGGGCCGACGGCCATGCCCATGTAGGTGGAAAACGCGATCAGCGCACCCAGCTGCCAGGTCCCCTGGATCACCCACCAGCCGCCGACCAGGAACGCGCACGCCCGGCACCAGGAGGTCAGCGTGCCGGGCACCGCCTGGGTGAAGAACTCAGTGACCTGCACCTTGAGCAACTGCCCCATGTAGCCCTGGCCCAGCCGGTCGAGGCGTTCGGCCTCGCGCTGCTGCTGGCCGGCGGCCTGGATGAACTTCATCGCCGGCAGCGTCTCGACCAGGAACGACGACACGTCCGCCGAGCGCTCGCGCAGGCTGCGCACCTCGCGCTCGACCTTGCGCCGCATCCAGCGCAGCCACAGCACCTCGAGCGGAATCAGCAGCGCCAGCAGCAACGACAGCTGCCAGGACAGCATCAGCATCAGGGCCACCGCGCCGACCAGGCCGATCAGCGCCGACACCGCCGAGAACAGCGAGTCCACGGCAAAGCGCTGGATCTCGGCGACATCGCCGTCCAGCCGCGACAGGATGTCACCGGTGCGCCGCCGCCCGTAGAAGGTCGGCGACAGCCGTTGCAGGTGGCGGTACAGGTCGTCGCGCAGGGCGAACAGGATGCGCCCGGACAGCCGGGTGTGCAGGTAGCGGTTGACCCCGGCCAGCACGGTACCGAGCAGGCCGGCGACGATCATGATCGCCGCCATGTGCCAGAGGGTCTGGTAGTCCTTGGCCAGCAGCCCCTCGTCGATCAGCGTCTTGACCAGCCAGGGCTGCGCCAGGGCCAGCAGCGAGGCGCCCAGGGACAACGCCAGCAGCACGCCAATGGCGCCACGGTGTGGACGCACGAAGCCATACAGCCAGGCCAGCGCCTGACGCATCAGCGCCGGGTCGCTGGATTCGATCAGCCGGGAAAACAGTCCGCCCATGGCTCAACCACGCAACTGCTTGAGCTTGCGGTACAGCGTCGCGCGGCTGATGCCCAGGGCCTCGGCCGCGGCCGAGACATTGCCCTGATGACGGGCCAGGGCGGCGCGGATCAGCTCCAGCTCGTTGTCGCGCAGACTGCCGGACGGCGCGGCGCCGCTGGCCAGTTCATCGAGCAGGCAGTCGGTGAGGTGGTCGAGGGTCAGCACCTGCTCGCCCTCCTCGCGCATCGCCAGGGCGGTGCGCACCACCATCTCCAGCTGGCGGATGTTGCCCGGCCAGTCGAAGTTCTCCAGCAGTGCCACCAAGGGCGCATCGAGGCTCACGCCCCTGGCCCCGGACTTGTCCAGCAGGCCCTGGATGAGCGTCGCCAGGTCGTCGCGCTCGCGCAGTGCCGGCAGGCGCAGGGATACGCCGTTGACCCGGTAGTAGAGGTCTTCGCGAAACTGCTGGTCGGCGACCAGTCGCTTGAGATCACGGTGGGTGGCGCAAATCAGCGCCACATCGATGTCCTGCTCGTCACCGGCCCCCAGCGGCGCCACCCGGCGCTCCTGCAGGACACGCAACAGGCGCGCCTGCAAGGCCAGTGGCATGTCGCCGATCTCGTCGAGGAACAGCGTGCCGCCATGGGCCTGCATCAGCCGTCCGACCATGCCGCCGCGGCGGGAACCGGTGAAGGCACCCTCGCGGTAGCCGAACAGCTCGGACTCGATCAGGCCCTCGGGAATCGCCGCGCAGTTGACCGCCACGAACGGCTTGTCGGCCCGCGGGCCAGCCTGGTGCAGGGCACGGGCGGCAACTTCCTTGCCGGTACCGGTTTCGCCCAGCAGCAGCACCGGCAAGCCATTGGCCAGGCCCTGGCGGGCCATGCGCAGGGCCCGTGCCAGGCGTGGGTCACCACCGGCCAGGGCCTCCAGGGCCTGGGCCTTGGCCGGCTCGGCCTGTTTGGTGGTGGGCGCCGGACCACTGATGCGGCCATGCCGTGGCAGCTGCAAGGCGCGGAAGAAGAATTCGCCCTTGGCGGTCTGCACGCTGCTGACACCGCCCTGCCACAGGCGGGCGATGAATGCCGGCGAACGCTCGCCCAGCAGGTCGCTGCTGCGCCGCCCAAGCAGTGTCTGGCGCGGCATCTGCAGCAACTGGCAGGCGTTGTCGTTGGCCGCCAGCACCTCGCCCTCCAAGCTCAGCGCCAATAGGCCCTGCCAGGCGCTGGCCAGGTACTGCGGCCGACTGTGGAAGGCCAGCACCAGGTGCTCGGGGTGATACAGCCCGAACAACCGGCTTTCGATATTGCCGGCGGCCAGCAGCAGCGTGGAAAGGCTGTCCTGGGGCTGGGCCATGACGCCTTCGCGGGTCACGTCGAGCACGCCGATCACTTCGCCGCACGGGTCACGCAGGGGCACCGAGGTGCAGGAGAACGGGCTGAGCCGGTCGAGATAATGCTCGCCGCAGTTGATCAGGGTCGGCTGACCCTCGACCACCGCCGTGCCGATGGCATTGGTGCCACGCAGGGCCTCGCTCCAGCAACTGCCCGGGTGCAGGTCGCGCAGGCCCTCGCGCTCGAGTGTCTGCTTCTGGCCCTCGATGGCCAGCACGTTGGCCTGGGCGTCGCCGAGGATGACGATGCCGCTCTTGCCCTGGCGCTTGACCAGGTAATCCAGTTCGGGGGTGACCGCGTCGATCAGCAGCCGGTTGTGCTCCAGCAGCGCGCGCAGGTCCAGGCCATGGCGGATGCCCAGGCCCACCTGCTCGCCCTGCAGGCAGTCCAGGCCGTGACCGAGGCTGCGGCGCCAGGAGGCGTCGATCTCGTCACGCAGCATGCCGGAGGGCAGCTCGCCTTCACTGGCCAGTTTCAGGCGGACCAGGCGGGATTGCTGCAGCGGGTCGTTGGCGTTTGTTGTTGGAAGTTGTCGCGCCATTGCGTGCTCCAGGGGTGCCCCGCGCAGGCGGGGCAATGGGCATCGGATTTTTCGGCAGTGTGCGTCAGAATTCGCTGGCAGTCATCTAGTACGCACTAGCGATTGATAGGCGCCTCGCACGGCACGCCAGCAGCCGTGGACCTTGCAATCCCCCCGCCGCACCGAGACAATGCGAGCAATTACCATTTACATCATGGATCCCGCTCTATGTCGACGCTCGACCGCTCGGCGCTGCACCAGCTGTACAGCGAAAACAACGGCTGGTTGAAAAGCTGGTTGCGCGCGCGCCTGGGCAATGCCGCCGATGCGTCCGACCTGGCCCACGACACCTTCCTGCGGGTCATGACCGCCCGTAACCAGGCCCCTATCCGCGAGCCGCGCAGCTACCTCAGTGCCATCGCCCGCGCGCTGCTGATCGACAAGGTTCGCCGCCGCGCCATCGAGCAGGCCTACCTGCAGGCCCTGGCCCTGCGACCCGAACCGGTCGAGGTGTCGCCGGAGATTCGCCTGTCGATCATCGAGATGCTGGTATCGGTCGATGCAATGCTCGACGAGCTCGGCCCCAGGACCCGCGACATCTTCCTCGCGGTGCAACTGGAAGGGCTGACCTATGCGGCGGTCGCCGAACGCTTCGACGTCTCGATCACCACGGTGAAAAACCACCTGATCCGGGCCATGACCCGCTGCCTGCTGGTGGTCGAGAGCTGAGGGCTGGTCAATGGATATGAAGACACTCGAAGCGGCCGCGACCTGGTACGTGCAGCTCAATGACGGTGATGCCGACACTGCACGGACCCAGGCCTGGCAGACGTGGCTGGCCGCAAGCCCGGCGCATGCCGAAGCCTGGGCGCGGGTGGAGAAGCTCCAGCGGCAATGGGCGATGGTGCCGCGCCAGGCCGCGCTGTCGGGCCTGGGCGCGGCCCAGGCGCAGCGTCGCGACGTGCTGAAAGTATTGGGCATGCTGCTGGCCATCGGCGGCGGCACCTGGCTGGCCAGCGAGCAGGTGCCCTACCGCGCCCTGCTCGCCCAGCAGCGCACCGGCACCGGCGAGCGGCGCTCGCTGCGCCTGGAGGATGGCTCGCAGCTGGAGCTGAACGTCGACACCGCGCTGGATGTGCGTTTCGATGCGCAGGTACGGGCGATCCAGCTGTACTGCGGCGAGATCCTGGTCAGCACCGCCAGCGACCCCGCCCGGCGCCCGTTCATCGTGCACACCGACAACGGCAGTGTGCGGGCGCTGGGTACGCGGTTCAGTGTGCGTCAGCTGGCGGAGCAGACACGGGTCGGGGTGTTGCAGTCGGCCGTCGAGATACGCCCCCGGCACCACCTCGACCAGGTGCTGCGCCTGGACGCCGGACAACAGGCCGGCTTCGACCGCGACACCTTCGCCCGCGCCCAGCCCCTGCCCGCCGACTCGACGGCCTGGGTCCAGGGCATGCTCAGCGTCAACGACTGGCGCCTGGGCGACTTCATCGACGAGCTGGGCCGCTACCGAAGCGGGGTGCTGCGCTGCGCCCCGGCCATTCGCGGCATGAGCATTTCCGGCTCGTTCCGCATCGACGACACCGACATCGCCCTGGCGAACCTGCCCAAATCCCTGCCGGTGAAGCTGCGCTACCTGAGCCGCTACTGGGTCAGCGTGGAACCTGCCTAAGTCCTGAACGAAAAAAGTTTTCCGCAATCTTGCTGATTTCGATTCTCGTCCGTCCATGACACAAGCCGCGACGACAGCGACTTTCCGCCATGACACGCAAGGATCACCCAATGCCCGCTCCCCACCCCACCGTCCGCCTGCGCCTGGCCATCCGCCGGCTCGCCTTTGGCCTGTCCCTCGCCACCGTGCCCTGCGCGTTGCTCGCGCCAGCCCATGCCATGGCCAGCAGCCAGAACACCTACCATATCGCCGCCGGCCCCCTGGGCAATGCGATCACCCAGTTCGGCGTGCAGGCGGGGGTAACGATCTCGTTCGACACCGAGCAGACCCGCCACCTCAACACCGCCGGACTCGACGGCAGCTACAGCGTCGAGGAAGGCCTGCTGCGCCTGCTCGCCAGCAGCGGGCTGCAAGCCCAGCGCCAGGGCAACGGCGGCTATGTGCTGGTCCCGGCCGACAACGGCACGGCAATGGAACTGGGGCCGTTGACCATCGACGCCAACCGCCTCGATGCCACCAGCGAGGGTACCCAGTCCTACGCGGCGCGCGCGGTGACCATCGGTAAAGGCGTGCATAGCCTCAAGGAAACGCCGCAGTCGGTCACTGTGATGACCCGCAAGATGCTCGACGACCAGAACCTCAACACCCTGGAGCAGGTGCTGGACAAGACCCCCGGCATCACCGTCTACGACTCGCCCATGGGTGGCAAGTACTTCTACTCCCGTGGTTTCAACCTCGACGGCCAGTACCAGTACGACGGCGTGCCGCTGGATGTGGGCGGCAACTATGTGCAGGCCAACAGCTTCTCCAGTGACATGGCCTTCTATGACCGCGTCGAAATCCTCAAGGGCGCGGCCGGCATGATGAAGGGCTCAGGCTCGTCCGCCGGCGGCGTGAACTTCGTGCGCAAGCGCGGCCAGGACAAGGCCCATACCACGCTGACCCTGTCCGCCCGGCACCTGGGACAACTACCGTGGCCAGGTGGATTTGGGCGGCCCGCTCAACGAATCGGGCAGCGTGCGCGGCCGCGCTGTGGCGACCCTGCAGGACCGCCAGTACTTCTACGACAACGCCAAGCGCCAGGACCAGGTGCTGTACGGCGCCCTCGACTGGGACGTGACGCCCGACACCACCCTGGGCGTGGGCCTTGCCTATGAAGACGTCGACGCCTCGCCCTGCTACCACGGCCTGCCCCGCTACGTCGACGGCAGCGACCTGAAGCTGTCGCGCTCCACCTGCCTGGGCGCCAGCTGGAACGACCTGCAGAGCCAGCGCACCACCGGCTTTGCCGACCTCAAGCATCGCTTCAACGACGACTGGACGCTGAACTTCGCCTCGGTCTACACCCACAACAACCAGAACATCGAGTACGGCTACGCCGAGGGCGCGGTGCCGGTGGGCGCCGGCAGCGCCGGGATCCGCCGCTATGCCGGGCGGTTCGACTACGACCAGGACGACTACGGCTTCGATAGCTACCTCGACGGCAAGTTCGAGGCGTTCGGCCTCGAGCATGAGCTGATCGTCGGCGCCAACGCCAGCCGCCAGCAGACCCACGACTACTTCGCGCTGATGGGCCTGAGCGGTACCCAGAACCCGTTCGATCCGTCGCCGGCCTTCCCCCACCCGTCCAAGGAGGCGTTCCTGACCGCCCCCAGCCGCGGCGGTAGCGTACCCACCGACTCCACCACCACCCAGTACGGCACCTACGCCACCCTGCGCCTGAAGCTGGCCGAGCCATTGACGCTGGTGCTCGGTACGCGGGTGAGCTGGTACCGCAACAAGAGCGATTCCTACACCCAGGCCTGGGACTACTGGGTGCACAACCGCAGCCAGGAAAACGGCCAGGTCACCCCTTTCGCCGCCCTGCTCTACGACCTCAACGATGAGTGGACCGCCTACGCCAGCTACGCCGACATCTTCCAGCCGCAGAGCAACCTGGTGAATGCCCAGGGCCAGGCCCTGCAACCCAAGACCGGCGCCAACTACGAGCTGGGTATCAAGGGAGAGTTGTTCGGCGGTGCGCTGAACACCGCCTTCAACCTGTTCCGCACGGTCGAGGAGCACCGCGCCGAAACCGACTTCGCCGACACCTGCCTGGGCTCGGGCGACCAGTACTGCTACACCGACAGCGGCAAGGTACGCGCCCAGGGCTTCGAGGCCGAGGTCAGCGGCTCGCCCGTCGAACGCCTGCAGTTGCTGGCGGGCTACACCTACACCCAGACCAAGTACCTTAACACCATCAACCAGACCGACCCGACCGAGCTGACCTTCAGCTCCAGCTTCATTCCGCGGCACATGCTCAAGGTCTGGGGCGACTACCAGCTGGACGGCGCGCTCGAACGCTGGACGGTCGGTGCCGGGGTTTCCAGCCAGAGCGACAACTTCCGCCGCCAGGGCAACCTGAGCATCGAGCAGGCGGGCTACACACTGTGGAGCGGCCGTGTGCAGTACCGCCTCGACGAGCACTGGAGCCTGGCGTTGAATGGCAACAACCTGCTGGACAAGCGCTATTACTCGACCGTGGGGGCTACTGGCTGGGGTAACTACTATGGTGAGCCGCGCAACTTCATGGTGACGCTCAAAGGGAGTTTCTGATGGGGGCAGGGACGGCGTTGTAAGCGCCAGGCCTTTCCAGGTGTTCGCCGCGAAGGCATCTGCGCCTGTGAGATCGAGCGCCGCGCGGGCGGCGCTCGATCTCACAGGCGGTGCAAGGCTTGCGGCGAACACCTCGAGGCCCTCAATCGGTCAATAGCCCTCGCAGCCAAAGACCTTGAGAGGGCGGCACGCCAACGACTCATTGCCCGCGGTCTGCTCCCGGCTCGAGGAAAGCCGCAACAGCACTGGCAAACCGCTCCGGTTGATCGAGCATGACGAAATGAAAACTGTCATCGATGCGGGTGAAATGGATATCAGGTGTCGAGGCATAGGCCCGACGGAACGTTGCATCAACATTGGATGCAGGCACGCCGTAAAAAGCGTCGTATGCATACACAACTTCGACCGGCGCACTAATGCGACCGAGTTCGGGACGCAGATCAGTGATCATCAACTCATACACTGCATCCGCCACGGTCTTGCGATCAGAGCTGATCCCCGCAGAAACCACCCCTGGTCTGAGCGCCTCGGTTTTGACGAGCCGAGCGATGGATGCCTTCTGCATCGCTTCGCTCTGCTCCGGCGATGCAGCCAACAGCGAACTGCGCATTGCTGCGGCATGCACGGTAGCGGTTTCGCTGGTCGCCGAAGGATCGATCAGCAACGTGTAGAACGGCAACGCATCGACGATCATCAAGCGACCAACCTGATCGGGATGGCGAGCCCCCAGCATCAATGCAACCTCTCCCCCCAGCGAGTGACCGATGATCACGGGGGCCTCGATATGCTGGGTGCGAATGTAATCAGCAATTGCCTCGGCCACTGGAGCGACCACTGTCCCTTCGCTATCGGACACCGCAGGCAAACCGGCGAAGCCTGCGAGCTGCACGAGGTGAAGGCGGTGCTCCTGGCGTAACCGAGTGGCAAGGTCAGCCCATACCTCGCGGGACGATGCCAGCCCCGGAATCAGGATCACATCCCTGCCCGCGCCTTCGACCTGTACCGAGATACGCTGCTGGTCAGCGTGCCCTAGTGGCGAAGACGGAGGCTGGTTGGATGACGCCGATAGCGATGCAGACATCAGCGACAAAGTGGTCCCGACTGTCGCAAGGATCATTGCGATACGCATCGGATTCCCCTCTCCAGGCGATATGTTGCTTGTTTCATTGGCCACTCCTTTGACAGATGAGAGCTAGGCACTATACGGACTTGTCGCCACGATTGAAGGTGTTGAGGACATTCGAGTGTGGTCTGGGGCGGTGGGGTTGCCCGCCCCAGACCGCCGTGTCTGCTTCACACCTTCTTCAAAATCCCCATATGCGCATCATCCATCAGTGCCTTGGCCATATCGCTCAGTTAGTGCGATGCCCAGACCAACACCGGTTCGTTGTCCATCACACCGATGAAGGACGCCCGGCGGGCGCTGTCGAGCAAAACGGAAGCCTGCTCCATGGCATGGCTTGCACAGTTGCCGGGCTCGACACGGAACAGGCGCGTGCCTTTGGTGGCACCTTCCAGGCAGGTGCAACTGCCGACGGTCCAGCCGAGCTGGCCGTGGTCTGCTGGGGTTTCGTTGTCCATTTGCGAAATCCTCTCTCGTGGAAAAGCCATAACTCATTGATTTAGCTAGCCCCTGTAGGAGCGGCCTTGCGCCGCGAAAGTGCTGCGCAGCGGCCCCGACAATCTTGATTGCGGCGCGGAACCTGGGGCCTGTGGCAGCTCTATCAGTGCAATGTGTATGACGGCGGTCGCGCACTCATCTGGAGCTGAGCCAGTGCCGACTCCAGCAGCATGCGGGTGGCATCAAGCTCGTGCATCATCGTCAGCATCACCAGAGTGGCCGGTGATTTCGGCAGGTGGCTGAACGACTGATGGGCGACGGCCAGCGCGCACATGACGTACTCGGTGGCCTGGACGAGGGTGTCTTCAAGCAGATGAGAGGACTCAGCGGACGGGGGTGGATCCGGGACGATCTTCAACATGACTTCATACTCGACGTTCATGAATGATCAACCAGACACCCATTCACCTGCAGGAGGATGGGTGGCGGCTACGTGCGGGTCTGCAAGTCCGGGGAACATCGAGCGATAACCCGGCCGGCCCGAGGGCCAACCGCACGTAGCCACCATTGAGCACAACCACTGGAAAACGCCAGCGACTCGAAGGTGAGTACAGTTCGATGTTCAGACGGGCTTGCAGGCCCGGTCGTTGATTTGGCAACGACCCAGCGAGACTAGCCGCCACTTCGAGGGCGCAACAGTGGCCAAAGCATGCTTAGGAAATGGACTACTCAAAATAGGGAAAATCTGATTCATCCATGTAGGACGCGCCAACGAATCATTGGCCGGACTCTGCACTGCTCACCGATTGCCCCTTGGCAGACATTCACAGCCAAAAGCAGTAAGTTATGTGGGCTTCAGCAGAGCGAGAAACCGAATGCTCAACCGGCTATCAATTGCCAGTCACAAGTCCAAGTACAGCCAAGGCTACTACCCAACCTTTGCGATTGACGGATCACCCCTTGAGGTTTGGCTACCCATGCAGAATGCGGATGCCGAATTCCACCTTGTAGCCGCCCACTCCGGTTTGCACAGTGATGAAGACACCTTGTTGATCTGGGATCGGATCTATTCCACGGCGCCAGGGTGGAAGACCTTGGTGCCTTTGCTGGTCTGCTCGGATGACCTGGATCTCACCTGCACCGTGATTGTTGCTGAACAATGCGCTGGTGAGCATGCCGTTCATTGGAGTCGATTTGGCTTGCTGAAGGACCTGATCACTGTCGAAGCTCCCGCTGTTGACTGGTTCGACGCGATACCCTGCCTGACTTTTGAAAGGTCGCATTTTCACATCGTGTTGGATGAGTTCAGAATGCAGGAAAACATCGAAATGTACTGGGACTAGCCTGACCAGCAAGCGATTCGAGATCCGCACTCCCAGTCTTGAAATACATTAGGCTACGTCGCTGATGCCCACACCGGTCCCCCACTCCGATATCAATGCCTTGCTAGGTACAGCGCACGATCGCTCGCTGACCCTGGACGATTTATCGGTTTACTGCCGAAGCCCAGACCTGCGATCTGCCGATCTGCTCAATGCCCTATCAATCGTAACGGCCCGACGATTCATTTCGGGGGCAATATCGTATGAGGCTGGCGATAACATCATGAATGGCCTATTCACCGCCATTGTCGAACTGAGCACGGACGAGGAGATGCCACAGCCGGCATTTGGCATCTACCTGGCATTCGACGAAGGGGAATACCACCATTCAGGGGACTCGGAACACATACAGCCGTCAGAGCGGTATACCAGACTGTATTTGACGGAGATCTTGAAAGACCTCGAAGGCGTTCAGTGATCCTGGCACACGGTTCAAGCGTCCGTCCAAGTGTGGCCTGGATCGATGCAACTGTCCGACCCAGATCACCGGGGTCTGTTTCACACCTTCTTCAACATCCCCATATGCGCATCATCCATCAATGCCTTGGCCATATCGCCCAGGTAGTGCGATGCCCAGACCAGCACCGGCTCATTGTCCATCACACCAATGAAGGACGCCCGGCGTGCGCTGTCGAGCAGCACGGAGGCCTGCTCCATGGCGTGGCTTGCGCAATTGCCGGGCTCGACACGGAACAGGCGCGTACCTTTGGTGGAGCCTTCCATGCAGGTGCAGCTACTGACGGTCCAGCCGAGCTGGCCGTAGTCTGCAGGGGTTTCGTTGTGCATTTGCGAAATCCTCTCTTGTGGAACTGACCGTCACTCAATGATTTAGGCCGACGCTGGGGGGCTGTGGCAACCCTGTCAGTGCAACGTGTATGACGGCGGTCGTTCACTCATCTGGAGCTGGGCCAAAGCCGACTCCAGCAGCATGCGGGTGGCATCAAGCTCGTGCATCATCGTCAGCATCACCAGAGTGGCCAGTGATTTGGGCAGGTGGCTGAACGACTGATGGGCGACGGCCAGTGCGCACATGACGTACTCATTGGCCTGGACCAGAGTGTCTTCAAGGAGGGGGGGATTCGGTGGACGGCAGTGGATCCGGGGCGATCTTAAGCAAAAATACCTCGCAATGTATTAGACAGCCCCCAACTTTTCACTTGCAGGTAAAAGGCGGCAGCTACGTGCAGGTCTGCAAGACCGGGGTATTACGAGGCGAAAACCCGGCTGACCCAAAGGTCACCCGCACGTAGCCACCATAAAGCGAGACCCACTACTCAACGCCGAGGATCATGGTGAGCACCATCCTAGGCTCTGTACGAAATGTATCTGCACTCGCCCATACTGCGTTGAAACGGGGCTCGGAATGCTCATGTACTCCAGTACAGTCGGGCGCGACCCCGGCCGTTCCTCCCCCCGTTTCGCCTTGTCTGGCCTTCGCGCAGACACATTTCGTACAGACCCTAATACCGCGCAGGCTTGCAGACCGGGCGAAACAGGTGCAAGGCCGCTCCAGGATCCTACTCTCGCCCCTCAAATCGTCGTCTGCTCAGGAACAACCCTATGCCGAGCGGCACTGCAAGGGCAGACATCAATCCCAGGTCAAAGCTCTGCAAACGAGTCTGGCTCAGCGCAACACAACCAATCAGTCCAGCAATGACCAACGCAACGCCTAGCCACTTGCGCAGCAAGTATGGCCTCATGAACCGTTCAAATAGAAAAGCCAGTGCAACGAAGATGACTGCCTGCGTAAATTCGGACATGTGCACCTCCTCTCAAGCCCTGATGATAAGTGATTCGGCAGTACGCTGCGGACCAATCCCACCACTTACCTGAGCTTGAATGCTCACGACTACGTCACCAGCATGGTAGGTGGGTAAGACGTCATTAACGTAAGAGCGCACGCCCATACCTACAGCAGTACCGGCGGCAAGCCCTGCTACTGGCCCGGCCAGATTGCCCACAGCACGGGCAGCACCACCGAAAGCGGAGAGCGCCAGGTTAGCAATGCTGGTGCGCTGGGTATTGAGGGTGTCTGCTTGTTGACGGGTCAGCGGTTTGGAAATACCTACCATCATCACGCAGGGCAGGTTTTTGGCCTGCATCTTGTCGTACACCTCTACGACTTTGCTGGTGACTTGGTAATGGGCATGCTTTGCTTCGCCAAAATGCAGCTCGCGCAAGCGACCGCGGTCACTGTCGGTGAGGGTGATCTGCGAAATGTTGAACACGATCCCGTGGTTGCCCATGTACTGGTGTGTCCCTTCAAAGTTCATTAACGCTTCCTTACAAAATAAGCGGAGATTCTGAAAAGTCGGGCATCCAGATGCAGCTGAAAGTTGACACGATCCCTATAGGAGCGGTCTTGTGCCGCGAAATGGCTGCATAGCAAGAAGCCGAAACTCATGGGTCGGGGAAAATCTTCATGTTGAAGCCCTCTAGTTACGCTGATCAGCCCGCAACTCATCGCTTGCAAACGAAGGGGTGGCGGCCACGTACGGGCCTGCAAGACCGGGGCAACTAGAGCAAGCCCGACTGACCCGAAGGCCACCCGTACGCAGCCACCGTGATGCACGGCCAATGCCTTGAGACCAATGGCAATGGGTGGTGCTGATCTAGATATCCCGCTCGGGCTTGCAGACCCGGTCGCTACTTTTTTGTAGCGACCCAGCAAGGCAAGGCTAGACCTAGGTTGGATGGCGTAAAAGCGGGTAGAGCATGCTTCGGAAACGGACTATTCGAAATAGTGAAAATCTGATTAATCCCTGTAGGACGCGACGCGGGATCTCTCCCCTGCCCGTCTACCCAGCCCCAAAAAAGACGGTTTACATCTCACCCAGAGCTTGTAGAGATTCCCCCACTTTTGGTCATCCGGTCTGAGAAGTTGCATATGCCCCACATCATGCAAGCCGCCATCCTTCTGGTACTGGGCGCACTCATCGTTCAGTTTCTGAAACCATACCCCTTACGCAAGTGGCTGGGCGTGGCGATGTTGGCGGCAGGCCTGGTCGGCATCTTCAATTTCGACCAGCAGCAGGTGCTGGGCTTTGACCTGGAGCTGCTGGCGCTCCTGGCAGTGCCGTTGGGCGCGGTGCTGTTCATGACGCGGCGGCGGTTCACGGAGGTGGGCTAAGCCCAGGTCCGGCTCTTGTCGACATCACGGGATCCATTGGGCTACACAATCGTGCCGTGAACAAAGTTACAAGCGATATCAACGTGGGAGCGGGCTTGCCCCGCGATGCGGCGTATGGCACCGGCGTTGCCGGTGATCGCGGGGCCAGCCCGCTCCCACGCAGCCCAAAAATCAGGCTGCGTTGAAAACACTGCCTTGGAGCAATGTCCGCTCCTGGTCGAGACGAAGAGTCTGAGCGTACGCGCAATCTCTCGGGCCTTGCCTGCGCTGGCTTTAGATTGATAGACAGCGAGAGCACTTCAGCCCGATCAGGCGGCCCCCTTCGCCTGCTGTTCCAGATGCACCTGCAAAGTCGGATCGATCCCCAACGCACTGGCCAACTCATCAAGGTAGGCCCGCTCCGCGCCCTGCTGGTCATCCACCAGCATCACACTGGCCAGGTACATTTCCGCAGCCATGCCCGGGTCCTGGGCCGACTGTGCCACCTCGGCGGCATCGAGTGGCTTGCTGACTTCCTCATCCAGCCATTGCTGCAGTTGCGGGTCGCTGGTGTGACGTTTGATTTCAGCGTAGATCAACTGTTCTTCCTGCTGGTCGATGCGACCGTCAGCCTTGGCTGCCGCAATCAGCGCACGCAAGATCGCATGGCTGTGATCTTCGGCCTCGGGGCCAGACAATTGATCCACGGTACGCACGGCCTGTTGCGGGGCTGCCGCCTGGCTGCTTTGCCAACTTTGATAAGCCTGGAACGCCATCATGCCCAACGACGCCAGAGCCGCGTAATTGACGCCACCAGCAGAGCGTCCCTGAGCGGAAGCGCCGGCGTTGCCACCACCGCCACCCAGAAGGCCGCCAAGTAAACCACCAAGGCCACCACTGCCCCCTGCTCCACTGCCGCCGCCAAGCAGCCCTCCCAGCAATCCACCCAGGCCATCTTGCGCGGACATGCCGCCGCGCCCTTGTTGCGCTTGCGAGCCCTGCCCGGCCCGAAGCAACTGTTCCAGTAGATCACTCGTGTTCATGGCACCGCCCTCGGTCGGTAGTCGTCGCCCAGACAAGCAACGATAGCCCCCGCAAGGCGAACCGCCATTACCGTCTGGCCGACGGGTAAGCGGGAGCTTACCGAGTGCAGCGAAATAGCATGGACGCACCCTGCAACTTGAACCCGAAGCAGGGGCTGGACCGCCTCTATTGCGGCAGTTTCGCGATCACCTTGATCTCGAAATCGAAGCCGGACAGCCAGGTCACGCCAAGAGCGGTCACCGTGGGATAAGGCGCCTCACCCCAATACTCGGCCGCCACCTCCCAGATGGTTTCGAACTTCGAATCGGGGTCGACCATGAAGATGGTCGTATCAACCACATCCTCGAAACTACTGCCGGCCTCGGCGAGAATCGCGTTGAGGTTAGCGAAGGCCAGGCGAACCTGCGCCGCCAGGTCCGGCTCGGCCGAACCATCCTTGCGGCTGCCGACCTGACCGGATACGAACAGAAAACCATTGGAGCGAATCGCCGGCGAGTAGCGGTGCAGCTCGTACAAAGCATGGCGATCGGGTGGGAAAACGACATCACGTTTACTGGACATTACCTACCTCGTTCTAGGCCATCGCGGCCCGGTGTTTACGGTAAGGTCACTTTAAAAAGGCCACCTACCTGGATAAACGGGCAGCGCTGGTCAGGACTGTTTGTATACTCCAAACAATCCAGGTGCGAACGAGGCGTGGAATGGACCGATTCGATGCAATGCAGGCGTTTGCCCGAGTGGTGGAAACCGGTAGTTTCACCAAGGCGGCCGCCACCCTGCACATGAGCAAGACCACCGTGACGCAGCTCATTCAGCAGCTGGAAGCGAGGCTGCGCGTACGCTTGCTCAACCGCACCACACGCAAGGTCAATGTCACCGCCGACGGCGCGGCCTACTACGAACGCGTCGTCCGGCTACTGGTCGACATGGACGACGCCGAGACCAGCTTGTCCAGCGCGTCGATGGCACCGCGCGGACGGCTGCGGGTGGATGTCCCCAGCCCGCTGGCGCGAATGCTGCTCATACCCGCCTTGCCAGAGTTTTTTGCACGTTATCCAGAAATCCAGCTGACCGTGGGCGTCAGCGATCGCATCGTCGACATCATTGGTGAAAACGTCGACTGCGTGGTGCGTGGCGGCGAGATAACCGATCAGTCCCTGGTGGCAAGGCATGTGGGCGATCTGCAGCTCGGCATGTATGCCACGCCCGGCTACTTGCAGCGCCTCGGTACACCGGTGCACCCCCGTGAGTTAGAGGAAGGTCAGCACAAGACCATCGGTTTTCTCTGGTTTCGTACAGGCAAAACCTTGCCCTACGCGATGCAGCGAGGTGAGGAGCGCATAGAGGTCCAGGCCCGCCCGCAACTGATGGTCGATGACGGCAATGCGTACCTTGCCGCCGGCCTGGCTGGCCTGGGGATGCTCTGGTTGCCGCAGTACATGGCCAAACCGCACCTGCTCAGCGGCGAACTCCTGCCGCTGTTTGAAGACTGGCACATGTCGCCGATGCCGATGTATCTGGCCTTCCCGCCGAATCGCCATGTCAGCGCCAAGGTGCGGGTGTTTATCGACTGGATAATCGAGTTGATGGCCGAGCATGCGCCGGTGGTTGAGTGAAACGGGGGTAAAGCCGTTTCAGGATCAGGTACTCCAAATTTCCGCTGTTTCCCGTTTTCTGCCAGTGCAGTGGAGGGCAGCTATGAGTCAGAAGCGGCCGCTTACCGGTGACCGCTATCGACCCATAGCGGCCGTTCGCGAAGGCTATCGGCCAAACGCAGCCGTTTAGGAAGGCATATCGAGCGTAGCTGAAGATGCTAGTTCTAATTGATTAAAATTTGGCTTGCTTGGTTATGGGTCGACCTCAATTCACCTCAGGCTGTCGAAAAAACAGGCGCTGCGAGGCGCCTGTTGTCATAATACGAATTGCTCTCCACCTCACTATCCGCTTGCACCAATTCTATCTAGCGACCGCATCGGATGATCGTGTCCCGGGAAGTGGTGTAACTCATCATGGCCTTGACCACTGAGTTTGCCGTTTAGTTGATCACGGCCGACAGCTTGGCCTGTGGATTATCGCTGACCGCCTCGAAGGCCTCCAACTGCATATACCGCCGTTGCAGGCACCACTCGTCGTTCTGCTCCAGCAGCATCGCGCCTACCAGCCGTGTGATTGCAGGGTCGTTGGGAAAGATGCCCACGACGTCGGTGCGACGTTTGATTTCAGCGTTGAGCCGTTCCAGTGGATTGGTGCTGTGCAACTGCTGACGGTGCGCTTTTGGAAACGCCATGTGCGCCAGCACTTCATCCTCGCAGCCGTCCATGAGCGTCGCGATCTTGGGGTACTTTTCGCGCAACTGATCGGCGACCAGGCGCCACTGCTGATGACATTCGGCACGGCTGTCCTGGGCGAAAACCGTGCGCAGAAGCGCTGCCACCATGGTGCGCTGGCCCTTGCCGACATGGGCCATGGCGTTACGCATGAAATGCACGCGGCAGCGCTGCCAAGTCGCGTTGAAGACCTTGGAGACAGCCGCCTTGAGCCCCTCGTGGGCATCGGAGATGACCAACTTCACTCCACGTAAGCCACGCCGCATCAGGCTTCGCAGGAAGTCCGTCCAGAACGGCTCGGCTTCTGATGGGCCAACACGCATGCCCAGGACTTCACGGCCACCATCGGTGTTCACGGCCACAGCGATTATTACGGCGACCGAGACGATGCGCCCGGCCTCCCGCACTTTGACGTAGGTGGCATCTATCCAGAGATAAGGCCAGTCGCCTTCAAGCGGTCGGTCAAGGAAGGCGTGAACGCGCTCATCGATCTCACCAGCCAGCCGTGACACTTGGCTTTTGGAGATGCCGGTCATGCCCATGGCCTTGACCAGCTCGTCCACCGAACGCGTTGAAACGCCCTGAATGTAAGCTTCCTGGATCACCGCTGCCATGGCCTTCCGGCGGTACGTCGAGGCTCGAGAAAGCCAGGAAAGTAGCTGCCCTGGCGCAGCTTCGGGATCTTCAGGTCAACGTCACCGGCGCGGGTTTGCCAGAGGCGATCACGGTAGCCATTGCGGCTGTTTGTCCGTTCTGGGCTTTTGACATCGAAGCCGGCGCCGCACAGGCCTTCGACATCGAACTCCATCATGCGCTGGGCAACGAACTGGATCATTTGCTTGAGCAGATCAGCGTCTGCCCCTTTCTCAACCAACTCGGTCAATGCGATAGTGGGCTTGGTCATCGTGGTTTCTCTGGTGAAGGTTAAGTCCGCAAACTCAACGTTAGCCAAGAACCACGATGACCATCCTCTTTCGCCCGCAGGGCGCCTTCGGCTGGTTCAGTTACACCACTTCCTGGGACACGATCCATCGGATTTGGTCGGAAGGCAATCTCACCGTAATCCGTAGTGCGTGGTTAGCAGCGTCGACCCGCTCGACTCCCTTTGGCCCGTACTTTGTGAAAACACCTACCTCTGGCTAATCTTCTGATCGTCGAGGTCTTTAGGGGACGGTCATGAAGCCGTTAATTCAGGGGGGGGGCTAAGGACTTTATAATTTTTAAAGCCCAGCAGCAGCCCCCAAGCTTTCAAAAACCCTCTGGACCATCATCTGTATTTCAGCGTCAATATTTGTCATGAATGATGTATATTGGTCTATTAGTGACTGCCGGTTCGCCATGAGAGAATTGAGGTTGACTTGATATTTTTCTTGCTCACTTGCAGGTAATTTCGATATTTGCGAATTCATGCCTTCAATAGCGCCATTGAATAGCGCAAGATTAATATTATACTGCTCCGTCATTTTCAGCCTGGACTCTTCTGCAACTGCAGTTGCGGCTTGAAATAGCTGGTCCTTATATATGTTTCGAATATCAAGAATGTCTTGTTTCATTTCGGCTGTAGCTTGAGTTTTCAGCTCTTCGGCTTTTCGCTCTGCTTCTTCGGCATATGTTGCGGCCGATCTTACCAATTTAAATTGAGGGATTTTCACGTACCAATCTACACGCTCAACTCCGAACTCTGGAACGTCCCACTTAAACTCCTTCCTTTCCATTACAACTTCGGGGACGGTGAAAGTAACTCGTTTTGTTTTAACAACCGCAACAGGGATGTCTGCGTAGACCGGATACCAACCGCAATCGGTAATACTTCTGCACTGAAAGAAGTCCCCAAGATATCTTCGCTCATTTCGCCACTCCAATCCGTCTGGTACATCAAATGAGGCTTCTTTGCCGCGTAGCTCTGGCCAGTCAAATGACCAGGTTTGAGTGCGCATAGTAATGCTGGGAATATCAAAACTCCAATGCTGCTCCTCATGGGTTACTTCAAATTCTATCTCCCAGCCAGATGGCACTCCCTCTTGCGTGTCTTTTGCTTGTTGATTTAGCGTCTCAGATCGCTGAGACATTCGCTGCTGGAGGTCGGCATTCATTTGTTTTATTAAGTTATTAAATAATTCAGAGGCGGGCACGCTTTGGCCAATACCGACATCTAAGGCGCCAAATCCGCCAAGTGGGCCAATCATTGGAAGTATTACTTTGGTAAAAGGTATTTTCATATCCGACATGGCTATGCTCCCGGCTCGGTGATATCGCGCTTAGTATTATTTCTGCAGGCTGTGCTGCTTTAGATGTCAAGCAGCAAGATTGAGTGTAGGCGTGAAATGCAGGGGCGCTAATTTTTTGATGTATATGACTAAGCTAAAATATAGAAATTTTTATTATCAATGTAATTCCATTGAGGAATAAAAAATTTCGGCCTTTAGATCGAGGATAGTTAACTTTTGTGGTTTAAGACAGGCAGGAGGGTTGTTCGTTTATTAAGGGAGGGCCTAGGCTGTCATGTTCGAAAGGAACGCGCGCACGTCAACGTGCCGCCAATAACCGCGCCCAATACCTAGAATCAATCTAATCAATTTCAAAAAAATATAACGAGCAATCAAGTTAATGTCTAAAACTTGTTAATGCCGCGCTAAATGATGTAGAAAGTCATTAAGGCTGATGAAAAATTGGGGCAGATCGCTGCTAAAAACCAGGGGGGGGGGCTGTCACACCTCGAACCCGCGCGACACACTACTTATTTTAAAATAGAAAAATCAAGCGAGTTTAGCAGGTAGCTATCTTGCTTTATACAATTTAATGTGTGCAGAGCATGGGGCAAAAAGATTTCTTCCTAGGTCCAGGTGGTAATAGCACTCCGTGCTAAATTGAAGTGAGTGCGAGGAGTTATATATGAGTGCTCGTAGAATGCCGTCAATGGCGGCGATTATGTTTGCATTTT
Source organism: Pseudomonas sp. TE31087 (assembly GCF_057284075.1). NCBI lineage: Bacteria > Pseudomonadati > Pseudomonadota > Gammaproteobacteria > Pseudomonadales > Pseudomonadaceae > Pseudomonas > Pseudomonas sp. TE31087. The sequence continues at coordinate 1,031,980 of NZ_JBXVNN010000001.1, read as the reverse complement.
TTGCATTATTAGTTTCTTTTGACGCTCTTTCAGGCCCTAACATTTCTACGAACTGGAAGTCGGTCGCTATGGATAAATTCGAATGCCTTAACCGAGGGGAAGTGGTGCTGAGCGGACTAGGGTACTCACCAATTAAGACGCAATACTCTGTATTTGCAGAAAAGAGTGAAATCACATTGATGGTTCGATGCGACCTTCCAAGTTTAGTATTTTTTATTGCCTCACGTCATAGCAAACTAGATTCTGCCCATAACTTTGTCGAGCTCGAAGAGCTTAGTACGCAGTTTTGAGCAAGAGCACCTTAAAGCCACAAGGCATGATACCCCTTCGAGCCTCAGTGAAGTCGAATTATTTCAATTTTGTCTTTTTGCCTGTAAAACTTTGGTGCTTATTCGTTGAGTAATAATTTCATGGCGCCAAAGTACCGTGAAATAGTGCTAATGAGTTCCGTTCGGCCAGGCTAGGCTTGTTACTGCCCCCTTGAAAGCTTTAAAAATATAGATCTGATTGGCATCTACAACATCAAGCCAGATGATGTGCGAATGGTGCCTAAAATCATCATCAAACTTGGCAACTGGTGTCGCGAGGGCACGAATTTATTTGTTGCTCAAACAGTCTGCTTTTGGCCGTTATCTGCCCTTCCCGGAGGGCAGCTTTGGGTCGTTAGGTGTCAGTTGCCGTCGCACACCTGAGCTCCACCACTCCAGCCCCCCACTGCCCGCATTAGCTCTGCCATTGACACCCTACAACGAGATACCTGAGTCAGACTCTCCAGCACGACCACCCAATGCCATCTCAGCCTCAACCCGCGCTTGAATCCACTCAACAAACGCACGCACCTGCACTCGCCGCATATTCTCCCCGCGACCAACCAGGTAATAAGCAAACCGCGAAGGCCAGGCCCGGTCCACCGCCACCACCAACCTGCCACTTCGCAGATCCTCTTCGGCATGCTGCGCCTGTACCAGAGCAATACCCTGCCCACTGACAGCCGCACGCACCAACAGCAGATCCTCGTCAAAGCTCGGTCCCCGGCGGCTACGGTGATCGGGCTCGACACCATGAGCCTGCAACCACAGCGTCCAGTCGGCACGCTCGGCATCCTGCAGAAGTGGGTAGTGCAGGCAGTCCTGCGGCTCGTTCAGGGCCGGCCCGCCGGCAAGCAAGCCAGGGCTGGTCACCGGCAGCAGCACAGGCGCCAGCAACGGTATCGACTCCAGCCCCGGGTAATCGCCCAGGCCATGACGCAAGGCAATATCGACAGGCTCCCGGTGCAGATCGACAAGCTCGGCCGTGGACTGCACCTGCACGTCGATCTCCGGGTGCAGCGCATTGAAGTCCGCCAACCGCGGTACCAGCCAGCTGGACGCGAATGACGGCTGGGTGCTGATCGTCAAGGTGTTGGCCCGTGTCAGCACTTGAAGATCAAGCAACGCGCTTTCAATTTGGCCAAACCCACGCGACAGCCCCGGATACAGACTCGCGCCCGCCTCCGTGAGCTGGACGCCATAACGGCTGCGGGTCAGTAAGGTGACTCCGAGGCGATCTTCCAACAGGCGAATCTGTTGACTGATAGCACCCGGGGTCACGCCCATGCGCTCGGCGGCGGCCTTCAGGCTGCCCAGGCGAGTGGTTTCGGAAAAGGCACGCAACGCAAGCAACGGCAACACGGCACCCATGCAATACCAACCTTAGAAAAACTGATTTAAGCAAGTGGAATGATCGTTCGTAAACCACCTGGATGATACCTAGCATAGCGTTGTGCCAGACACATTCGAATCAGTTTTACTAAGGTTAAAATCATGCCGGACCCTGCGTTTGTGCTTTACACCGACAGCTCCCCCAACGGTTTCAAGATCACCATTGCCCTCGAAGAGCTGGGGCTGCCTTATCGCCTGGTCCACGTGAACATCGACCTGGGCGAGCATCGCCACGAAGACTTCCTGGCACTCAACCCGGCAGGTCGCATCCCGGTGCTGGTAGACCGCAAAGCCGGCATCGTGCTGTTCGAATCAGCCGCGATTCTGCTGTACCTGGCGCAACACAGCGGTCAACTGCTCGAACAGGCAGCGCAACCGCGTTGGGCGGCAATCACCTGGCTGATGTACCACAGCGCCAGCATGGGCCCCTTGCTGGGTCAGCGCGTGCACTTCGAGTGCTTCGAGCCGATCCCCAATCCTGCGGCGCAGAAGCGCTACCGCGCCCTCACCGAGGATGCCTTCGCACTTCTCGACCAGCAACTTGCAACCCGCCCATGGTTGGCCGGCGAATCCTATTCGATTGCAGATATCGCCAGCTTCGCCTGGCTGCACATCGCCGAGATCGTTGGCTTCGACTTCAGTTCCTACCGCCATCTGAATCGCTGGTACCGGCAGATCGAGCAGCGTCCCGCCGTGCAACGCGGCATTCGTCTCCCGGCGCCCGCCACCGGCCCCTGACTCCCCGACCAAGGAATGTCCATGACCCCTATCAGCACCCAGGGCGCCAGCGCCGATGCCTTCGCCCTGCATCCCGGTTACCGTCGTATGTTCGCCCACGGTCAGTTGACCCTGGGCATCTTCCTGCCGCTTCGTTTCTATGACGGCGATATGGGCGTGCTGCACGGACAGGCGCAACTGGTCAGCGAGATCGACCGCCTGGGCTTTGCCGCCGCCTGGGTACGTGATGTGCCCTTGTACGATCCTGCCTTCGGTGATGCCGGCCAGGTATTCGATCCGTTCACCTACCTGGCCTATCTGACGGCCCATACCCGCAGGATCACCCTGGCAACCGGCAGCGCGATTTTCACGCTGCGTCACCCTGTCGACCTGGCGAAAGCCGCGACCAGCGTGGACTGTCTGTCAGGTGGACGCCTGGTGTTGGGCATCGCCTCGGGCGATCGACCGGTGGAGTTTCCGGCCTATGGCCTGACCCATGACGGTCGAGGGGAGCGCTTCGCGCAGAGCGTGGACTACTTCCGCCGACTGCTGGCCGGCCATCCTGCACCGATCCATTCGCCACTGGGACAGCTCGATGGCGCCAAACTGCTGCCCAGCGCCGTCACTGGACGGATCCCGCTGCTGGTGACAGGCTCATCGCGCCAGTCGTTGCAGTGGCTTGGCGAGCAGGCCGACGGCTGGATCACCTACCCCGACGCCACCCACAATATCCTTGGGCCTCGGCGCCTGGCCGAGAAGATCAGTGCCTGGCGGGCGCTCATTCCCGGTGGAGGCTTCCGCCCGCATGTCACCAATGAATGGATCGACCTCGATGAGGACCCGACCTTCCCGCGCACGCCGCAACAAGGCGGCTACGTGTTGCGCACCGGTCGAAACGGCCTGATCGATCTGCTGCATGAGTGGCGTGACGCCGGGGTCAATCATGCGGCACTGGGCATGCAGATGGCGCGGCGCCCGACGTTGGAAATCATCCAGGAACTGGCCGAAGAAGTGCTGCCGCTGTTTCCTGCGCTGGCAGGTCCAGAACCTCATGCGCAAGCCTGGTAGCCGAGGCCAGACCATCACTGACGGCTGATACCGACCTTGCGCGGCGCCGCAAGTCAGAGGTTGAAGCGCGGGCAGCCGCCCCGTAACGAAGGGCGGCGTTGGCTTACCTTTTTGGCTTTACCCGCGCAGTGCGGCGGGCAGATCAGGAAGGGAACAGCTTACTCAGACAACTGAGTTTTTTCTTGTAGGACCGTCGGGCTTGCAGCGCCTCTTCCAGTGTCACCGCAACGAAGCGGGCCTTCTGGTTGGGTTGCATCTGGCCGACCAGGTCGAGGTCGGCGCTGATCACCGTGCCGATCATCGCGTAGCCGCCACCGGACACCGCATCGCGGTGCAGAATGATGGGCTCGAGCCCTGCCGGCACCTGGATCGAGCCGATCGGGTAGCAGCTGTCGACGATATTCGAAGGGTCGGAGCCTGCGCCGAATGGCTGCTCGCGAGGCTGGAAGCTCAGCGGGCTGCCACCCTTGAAGCGATAGCCGATGCGATCTGCCTCCGAGCCGACAGTCCAGGCTTCAGCGAAAAAGCTGTCCGCCGCCGTCAGGGTCAGGCGCTCGTAGTACAGCCCCGGCACCACCCGCAGGGTGATCTCCCCTCCCAGCGACTGTCGCAACGCCATGGGCAGACTCGCCCCGACACGCCCCTTGCCGCTGGCGGTGCCGATCGGCAGTTCATCACCCATCACCAGCCTGCGCCCCTGAAAACCACCCAGCGCCCCCAGCGCGTAGGTGGAACGACTGCCGAGCACCACCGGCACATCGATACCGCCGGCCACCGCCAGATAAGCCCGCGCGCCAGCCTTGGGAAAATCGAAACGCAGCACTTGCCCGGCCTTCACTTCGAAGGCGGTGTCCAAGTGCATGTCCACGCCATCGACCTTCGGCGTCATCTGCGCGCCACATACCGCCACCAGGGCGTCCTGCTGAAATTCCAGCTCCGGCCCCAGCAAGGTGCACTCCAGCGCCGCCGAATTGGCCGGATTGCCCACCAACTGGTTGGCCGCGCTCAGGGCGTACTGGTCCAGCGCCCCGGAAGGCGGGATACCCAGGTGGTAGTAGCCTTCGCGGCCGAGGTCCTGCACCGAGGTGGCCAGACCGGGTTTGAGCACTTTGATCATGCCAGCACCTCCTGCAGCGACTTGGGATAACCGATCGGGTCGGCGAGGAACGCATCGAGCGAGAACTCCACTGGGCGGATGCGCAGATCGAAGCGCCCGGCTTCGACCTCGGCCACGGCGTGGTCATAGGCATCGCGGTCCATCGGCTTGAACTGCACGATGTCGCCGGGACGGAAGAACACCATGTGCTCCTTCAGGTACGCCAGGTTCTGCTGTGGGTCGTAGATCGGTGCCGGAGTGACGCCAAACATCTGGTAGCCACCGGCGCCACGTACCGAGTAGATGCAACCGAAGCAGCCACCATGGCCCAGGGTCAGTTTCGGCGTGTCGGTACGCGGCCGCAGGTACTTGGGCACCTGCAACTGGCGTTCGCGCTCGACCATCTGGAACATGAACGGCAGGCCCGCCACAAAGCCCACCATCGAAACGAACCAAGGCGCGCCACTGTGGGTAGCGATGAACGCCTCGACGTCGGCCAAGCCGTTGAGGCGCGCGGCGTACTCCAGGTCCGTGGCATTCGGATCCTGGTGGCGGTCGCGAAAGCGCATCAGGGTTTCGTGGGTCCAGGGATCGTTGTAGAGCACCGGGATCTCGATGATCCGGGTGTGCAGGGTGCGCTCGGCCACGGCCTCGGTCTCGGCCCCCTTCACCGCTTCCAGCAGATCGGCCGGCGCGATGCGATCCGGGTCAAAGCGGATCTGGAACGAGGCGTTGGCCAAGCACACGTCGAGCACGCCATCGAGGGCCAGACGCTCCACCGCGCGGGTGACCGCCATGCCCTTGAAGAAGGCTTCAAGGGACATGCTGTCGCTGACTTCGGCAAACAGGTGTTCGTCGGCGCCAAAGCTGTAGCGAATCGGACTGCTCATGCTGCACCTCCGCTGCGGCGCTCGGCCAGCCAGGTTTCCAATGTGCCGGTGTGGAAATCGGCGGTGTGCAACCAGGGTTGCTCCAGCAGTTCGCCATGCAACGACAAGGTGCTGGCCATGCCGGTGAGCGTGGTCTGCTCGACCGCCAGTCGCGCGCGGGCCAGGGCTTCGGCGCGGTCACGGCCATGAACAATCAGCTTGGCCAGCAGCGAGTCATAGTATGGCGGCACCCGGTAGCCTTCATACAGATGACTGTCGACCCGCACGCCCTCGCCTTGTGGCCAGTTCAGCGCTTGCACAAGCCCTGGGCTTGGGAAGAAATCCTTTGCTGGGTCTTCGGCGTTCAGGCGCATCTGCAGGGCTGCGCCGTTGATCGCGATATCGCCTTGCTTGAGTCCCAGTGGCTCGCCATCGGCAATGCGCAACATGGCCTGGACCAGATCGATACCGGTGATCAGCTCGCTGACCGGATGTTCCACCTGGATCCGTGTGTTCATCTCGATGAAGAAAAACTCACCGGTGGCGTCGTCGTACAGGTATTCAAGGGTGCCGGCGCCCTTGTATCCCAGCGCCTCGGTCAGGCGCACGGCGCTCGCGCACAGGGCCTCGCGCTGCCGCGCATCGAGGACCGGCGACGGCGCTTCCTCGAAGATCTTCTGTCGACGGCGTTGCAGCGAACATTCGCGCTCGAACAGGTGCACCGCCTGCTTGCCGTCGCCCAGCACCTGCACTTCGATATGCCGGGCCTTGCCGATGAAACGCTCCAGATACACCGCGCCATTGCCAAAGGCGGCCTGGGCTTCGCGCTGGGAACGGGGAAATTCTTCGCGCAACTGTTGCAGGTTTTGCGCCAGGCGAATGCCGCGTCCGCCGCCTCCGGCCGAGGCCTTGATCAGCAGCGGGAAACCGACGGATTTGGCGGCCTCGACCGCCGACTCCACATCGAACAGTTCATCGGCAGAACCGGGCACCACCGGCACGCCCGCCGCTTGCGCGGTGCGCCGGGCTTCGGCCTTGTCACCCATGCGGCGGATGGTCTCGGGGCATGGGCCGACGAAAATCGCCCCAGCCGCGAGTACCGCTTCGGCGAATTCGGCGTTTTCCGAAAGAAAGCCGTAACCAGGGTGCACCGCGTTGGCTCCGGTGGCCTTCAGGGCACCGAGCAAGGCCTCGACATTGAGGTAGCTCTTGTCAGCACGGGCCGGGCCGAGGATGTGCACTTCGTCGGCCATGCGCGCGGCCTGGGAGTCGGCGTCTGCTTCGCTGCATGCCGCCACGGTTGGAATCCCGAGTGCCTTCGCGGCACGGATGATCCGCACGGCGATCTCGCCACGGTTGGCGATCAGCAGTTTACCAATGCCTTGGGTCATGGTCGTGCCCTCACGCATCTTCGAGTGTCGCGATGACCTGACCCGGCTCCACCGGATCACCGTCTTCGACCAGAAACGCGTCCAGACGCCCTGCCGTACCCGCGGTCAGTTCGGAAAACTGCTTCATGACCTCGATCAGGCCAATCACCGTGTCGGCGCTGACGTTGGCACCGGCCTCGACGTAGTTCGGCGACTCCGGGGTGGCCTTGCGGTAGAACGTCCCCGGCAATGGGGTGATGACTGTGTGCTGCGCCATGTCTGTTCCTCTTGGAATAGTTGTAGAAAGGCAGGCAAAAAATCTGTGTGTCGAGCAAACCCTGGCGTCTGCGTGCCAGGTGTCTTCGGTTGCGTTATCGCGGTGCGCGCACCTCGATCCCCGCGCCATCGAGCGCTTTGCGGGTGGCCTCGACCAGTGCCAGGGCACCGGGTGTATCGCTGTGCAAGCAGATGGAGTCGAACTCGATCGCCAGGTCTTCACCCTCCACCGTGCGCACCACGCCTTGCTGACAGGCACGCAGTACCCGCGCAGCGACTTGCGCGGGGTCGTAGGCACGCACGTTGCGGGTGAAGACGATGGAGCCGCTGATGTCGTATTCGCGGTCGGCGTAGAACTCGCGGATCACTGGCTGGCCAAGCTCCTTGGCGATGCGCCAGATCGTCGAGTCGGGCATGCAATACAGCAGCAGCTCGGGCTCCAGGCGCTGCAGGTTTTCTACCAGCAAGCGCGCCGTTTCTTCGTCCCGGGCCAGGTGCATGTACAGCGCACCGTGAGGTTTGATGTGTTGCAGGGCCACGCCTTGAACTCGGGCGAGCTCACGCAGGGCGCCCAGCTGATACAGCATGTCGTCCACCAGCTCCTGGGCCGATGCAATGATGTGGCGGCGGCCGAACCCGACCAGGTCACGAAAGCCCGGATGGGCACCGACGGCCACGCCCAGGCGCTTGGCCTGCTCGACCGTGCGACGCATGGTGCCGGGGTCGCCGGCATGGAAACCGGTGGCGATGTTGGCCGAGCTGATGAAGCCCATCAGTTCGTTGTCGACCCCGTCGCCGATCGTCCACGGACCGAAGCCTTCGCCCATGTCCGAATTGAAATCTACTGCCTGCATGACACGTGCTCCTGACGCTTGTGACTTCATGCAGAGCACGTTAAGTTCCAGCCAACCCCTTGGGAAGATCTATTATCCGAGGGGATATCTTCTGAAAATCAGATACCCATCAAGCGGAGTGCTCATGTCTCTGACCCTGCGCCAGGTTCGCTACTTCGTCGCCACGGCCGAGATCGGGCAAATCTCCCAAGCTGCGATTCATCTGAATATTTCCCAGTCGGCGGTAACCACTGCGATCAAGGAACTGGAGGGCATGCTCGGCACGCTACTGTTCCAGCGCTCGGCCCAGGGCATGAGCCTGACCGATGCCGGACGGCACTTTCTCAATCGGGCCTACGTGATCTTGCGCAGCGTCGACGACGCCCTCAACAGCCCGCTGCCGGACGTTCGCGCCACCGGCCTGTTGCGGGTAGCGGCCAGTTACACGGTGATCGGCTACTTCCTGCCGCACCACCTGCAACGCCTGGAACACTGGCACCCGGACGTGGCCATCGAAGTGCACGAACGGGAGCGCCAGGCCATCGAGCAAGGCCTGCTTGAAGGCGAATTCGACATGGCGGTGGTGCTGACCTCGAACCTGACCCACCCGGACATCGTCTCGAAAACCCTGTTCAATTCCGAGCGCCGGCTGTGGCTGCCCAGTCATCACCCGCTGTGCGAACGCTCGGCCGTGAGCCTTGCCGACGTCACACAGGAGCCCTTCATCCTGCTTACCGTCGACGAAGCCGAACAAAGCGCCATGCGCTACTGGGAACATGCCCACCAGCAGCCCAACGTGCGAATCCGCACCAGCTCTGTGGAAGCGGTGCGCAGCATGGTGGCCAACGGCAGCGGCGTGGCGATCCTCTCCGACCTGGTACACCGCCCCTGGTCGCTGGAGGGTAAACGCATCGAAACAGTGACCATCAGCGACAAGGTCACCCCCATGAGCGTCGGCCTGGCCTGGCATCGCGAGCGGGAATTCAGCCCGGCGATGCACGCGTTCCACAATTACTTCCACGACGCCTTCCTGGCGCCGCAACAACTTTCCGCACGGCGCTGAAAGCAAGGAAAGCCTATCCGAGTGATGGGCAGACGTGACGTTGCAAACGACCACCTTCGGTGGTTGTGAAATGGCGATTAAGACAGGCTGAGGAATGCATACATACTGGTGTCCTGTTGTGATGCCGCTATCGACCCATAGTCGGGCAGCTAACGGTCAGACACAGTCAGCTTTCAGCGCCGAAACTGCCTCAGCCAGTTGGCCATCGAAGTACTCGGTGTCATCGCGGGGCTCTGAATCCAACCGCCGCATGGCCTCGACCAACAGTTGAGGAACTGCGACTCGCTGGCTCAGAAAAGTAGCGACCATGAGATCTGAAAGCGCTTCAAAAGGCGTGTCCCAGGCATCTCGACAACGCTGTAGCAACGTTGTCGACGTCGCACCTTTCCAAGGACCGATGAGGCTGGATACTGTCGTCATTTGATCCATCGCTCCGATAGTAATTGCGCAATTTCTGGCCCCGAACGGTTGCGTGAGGACTGTTTGCTCAGAGAAATGAGCGTACTCGCTGCCATTCCTTCCAGCACTCTTCTGGGACGATGTCTTCATAACCCCGCTCTTTTTCCAACGCGACGGCGACACTGAAGGGTATTGCTGTCGCGGTTGCATTATCGCGTATCTCAAGCACCTCACCCTCGCTGAGCTGGGAGCCTTTGCGATCCTCCGCCGCCTTGAGCAGGGATACAAGCGCCGGAACAAAAACGAGACACAGCGGATCTGTGGACAAAGGTTTGCCTCTTGCGAAGTTGATTGGGACTAAGGGTGCAGCTTATAGACCCGGGCAAGCGCACGCAAAGCCCAACCCCACCTTGGCTGCTTTGTCAGGCAGCCACGGCGATTCGCTATGGGTCGATAGGGCTCACTCGAGAATGGCCGCTTTCGACCCTTAGCGGCCACTCATAATCTGAAAGACAATGCCTACCTGCGTATACCTTAGCGAGGGAGAAACTCGTGGACCTTCATGAACAATTGGCCGAGGTCATGGACGCGACGACCTTCTTGGCTTTCGTCCACGCCCTAGCGGCTGATAAACGCGCAAGCAACGATTGGGAGAATACCAGCGTTGAAGCCTTTCTGGATGCCGCAATAGCTTGGGCCGAAGTGAGTGAATTTGGTATCCGCCAAGGGCTTTCACCTTCCAACCCGTGGGCGCAGTTCGCTACATTTCTTTACTGCGGAAAAATTTACGAGTAAGTGAAGAGCAATTCGGCTTCTGTTGTGTGTTTGCGAGTGGTCTATCGCCAGAACGCCTTGAAAGCTCTCTGGTAGGCTTCAAAGCCTTGATTAAAGGAGCCAGTATGCGTATCACCCAAGATTTACGTGCAAACGAAATCCTCAGGCTTGAGCATCTCTTGGAGGGTTTTAACTATTCGGTCTGGGTCAACACCTATGGGCCCTTTGACCTGGATAGGACGCTTGAAGAGCAACTCGCTTTTTCCACCGGTAACGAAGTGATCATCGGCGGGCAGTCCTGCGTGACCGCAAGCGAGGCTCGCAGTGAGGTTACCGAGCAACTGCTGCACGCCGGGGATGGCGGTTACGGCCCACTGGATTTGGATGCAAAACGCTCCGAAATCCTGAGTCTTCTTGAGGACCTGTTCACGCATGTGCGCCTAGACCAGGCCAGCACCCTAACTTCATTTTGGCTAACCAAGGGCCATCCGGCATACCCAGTGTTCTGGGACTTCGCTTTCGATATTCAGCAGGGTGGGAAAAGATGGATTTTGATGGGCAGTAGCAGCGACTAGGCTGGGATAGCTAAGCTTTCTGAAGACTTGGCCAAGTTTGCTGCTATGACCGCCATGGGTCGATTGCAGCCGTTCACGACCTGCAGCTTTCGACCCATAGCGGACAGATTTTGGATCAGGGGTATGAATGAAACGAGGGTGGAAGCCGGGACGCTACCTCAATCCAACAGCGGCTGATTTCTGCGGCAATGCTGCCAGCGCTCGTAGGCGGGACAGGTCCTTCGCACACCTTGAGATGTTTCACCAGCCAATCGTCCGTCCATCCTGCCCACTCGCCTGCAACGCTTCGCAAGTTTGACTCAAGGACTGGGAAAACCTCTCCCCACAGAATGATCCGAATTTCTTCCGACGAGTATTGACTGTCTATGACAGCCTTCGCCACATAGGTGAAAGTCCCGTGATCGATTTCGGTATCCAGGAACAGCTCGGATAAGGCTTGCCAAACCTTCAGGCGTCTTTGGTCAATCATGCGCACGACCCTCTCACATGGACGTTACTCAGACGAGAGAGAATATCTGCAAAAGCTGTACATGGTCGCTACTAGCGCCCTCTTCTGGCCGTTTGCTGCTCTCAGCGTAGGATCGCCATGGGTCGTCAGTGGTCAGTCGTGAACGGCAGCAGCCGCCCCATTGCAGACGCTGAAGAAAGCAGCATAGGGCGCTCAGTTCGAGAACTGCTTCATAGAATTCCTTTTCATGCACTGATTCGCGGATATTAGCCCATGTAAATCCTTAGTATGATCAGCTTCTCGATCTACACATGGAGTGTGCAATGCTTCCCAACAAGGCTTGCCCGGTGGTGCTGTCGTCTTCGCTACCGATCAGGCTTCTCCTGTTTCGGCATCCCTTGGCGGGCACCCAACTGGTTAAAGGCACTATCGAGAACGGAGAGCTACCCAGCGAAGCCGCCTTGCGTGAGCTGACAGAGGAGTCCGGTATCACTGGCGCTACGGTTGAGACAGACCTGGGGTGCTGGAGCGCTGAACATCAAGATCAGGTATGGTCGTTTCACCTTTGTCGATCAGGACGACACCTGCCTGAGCGCTGGGCTCATCAGACACTGGATGACCACGGCCACGTGTTCGAGTTTTTCTGGGCTCCGCTAGATGATCTTCCCTACACCGATTGCCACCCGGTGTTCCAGAGAGCGCTGGCGTTTTTATTTCAAAGACTCAAGGATTGGTCGTTAACAGCGATGAGCGACTGACCGCTTCCGACTCATAGCAGAGCCTAAGGCCAAGGTGCTGGCAATTACCTCAATCGCCCGGTGGTAGCGAGGCCTGCAGCGTCTTAAGGTCAGAGGTCGGGAGTACAAGGCTTTCCAAGGCCAACATGCTGCCGTTGGAGAGTTGCCAGTTGTAGAAGTCTGAAAAGTCATTCCTGGCCAACGCCCGGATAGTCTTCGCAACAAATCCGTGTGCTACAAGAAGAACACGCTTCGACGGATATCTCGACTCCAGGTCTACCAATCCGCCTCTGACCCGCTTCACAACATCAGCTATCGACTCTCCTCCGGTGGGCCCTACCCCCCATTGGCGCGTAATGTTTCGCGACCAAAGCTGCGGATATCGTTCCCTTGCGTCCGCCTGGGTCAACCCCTCGAAAACCCCAACATCACGCTCTCGAAAGCAGTCCATTGTCTGGGCCGGGAGCTTGAGCTTCTCGTTAAGAATACTGGCGGTTTCCATTGCTCGTAGACGAGGAGATACGACAAGCGTGTCCAGCTCATGGGGCAAACTCGCCCTTAGTTCTTGAGCTTGCTCACGCCCCCGCTCCGTGAGCGATGGGTCGAGCGATCCCAGGTAACGATGTTCGGCATTCGCCCAGGTTTCACCATGCCGTACGACATACAGGTCCATGAAATCCATCTCATCAGTGTAGAAGCGGCGGATTGTATCAACCTTGAAGTACCTGGCGCGGAAGATCTCGAACGTCCGCTATGGATCGAAAGCAGTGGGCCTCGAATAATCGAAAAGCCCTACGGGAGACCATCACTACCGCCTGATACCGCCCGCGAGCAGCGCCGCAAGGATAAACGGCCCCTTCTTCTCCAGATACTCAGCCATCCCCCCGGTATTGGTGGCCTCCAGCTCGATCTTGAGATCTTGGTATCGCTGCCGGAGAGAGGCGTCGGTCCTGAGCAGATCCCTGAACGTCAGCATCTGGATGACTGAAGGGTGGCCACGTCTGCAAATGTGGATCTTATGGGTGCGCACCTCGCCAACATTGCGGCGGTAGAAATGGTGCCCTTCCGACAAGTCACTGCCGCGTACATACCCCAGGCTAAGCAACACCTCGTCTCGGACTGCCGCATTGCGATGCTCTGAAACCTCGATCAGCACATCGATCTCGGGCTTGGCGGCAAGTTGCGCAACAGCCGTGCTGCCCACATGGTGGATACCGAGAAGCTCATCGCCGAATGCCGGTGCGAGCAGCACTTTGTCTGCCTCAAACCGCTGCGGCCATTCAGGATTGTAGGTCGTGATCTTGCTGGTCAGCGCCATGGGCCATCCTTAGGCAGGTTAACCGTTCTGATGCGCCTTCACGGCAGGCGCCTGCCGCCAATCGAGCTCGAGCATCTAGTGACCTTGCACAGCCTGATCAGACTGCGCGCCCAGACTCGCCAGAAAAACCTCGGTCTCCCGATTGGACCGCAGGCAGACCACGCGACACCCCGACGGCGCCGTCGCCATGAATCGCTTCATCGACTCCCGAGACGAGGTTTTCGTCCGCCACATGAACCTGAAAAACTCCGGCAGGTTGGCCAGCAGTTCCGGGCAGTCGTCCGGTAGGTCGGGTCGAGAGCGACCGCGGTTCAGCGCCGTTCTGAGGAGCACGCGCCAGAATCGAAGCGGCGCCGAGCGATCGATCCATATCAGCATGTCAGCGCGGGCCAGCCGGTTGTTCCATGTGGTCGAGTGTCCGCCTTCGAAGATCCAGCGCTCACGGGCCTCGACCTCATGGCAAAGACGCGTCTTCTCGTCCCGGCTGCGTTCGACCCACCCTGGCTGCCAGTGAATCGTGTCGATATGCACGACCGGCAGCCCTGTGCGCTCGCCCAGCTTGCGCGCCAGGGTACTTTTCCCAGACCCTGGCTGACCAATGATCATCACCCGTTGCATTGAAGCTCCCTCTCGCCATGCCTGCTGAATTTTGGGCGCGCGATTCTACGGCAATCAGCGACGCGGTCAACTGCATGCGTACTTGCAAGGGCATCGGTACAAGACGGGTGAAGCGCCACCCCAGGCCTTCGATCAATATTGGTAGCGCAAGGTCACCGCAAAATTGCGAGGATCACCGTAGTACAGGCCACCGAAATTGTTCGAAGTGGGCAACGACTGGTAGTACGTCTTGTCCAGCACGTTGTTGAGGTTGTACTGCACACTGAACTGTTGGTTGATCTGGTAATGGGCATGCAGGTTGAGCAAGGCGTAGCCACCCTGTTCAATCCTGTACCCGGTCACATCGGCGGCGGTGCGGCTCTGGGCATACACATCGCCGCCCACACGCCATTGGTCGAGGACACCGGGCAAGCGGTAGTCCGTCGACACCTTGAGCAGGCGCCGCGGGATCTTGCGGTAGTAGTCCGAGCCTTTGCTACCGCCGGCCACATACTCCGGATCACTGTAGGTGTAGCCCGCGCTGACGTTCCAGTTCTCCAATGGCTCGCCTGAAATCTCCAGTTCGAAGCCGCGGTTACGCACTTTCGCGCCGGCTTCGTAACACTTGCTCGTACCGGTCACGCCACAGGTGGGCGACACCGACAGTGCCTCGGGCATGTTTTCCAGGTTGGTCTGGAAAATCGCCAGGGAGGTGTTCAAGCGGCCTTCGAAGTACTCACCCTTGATGCCGGTTTCGTAGTTCTCGCCTTCGATCGGATCAAGCAGGGTATTGCCGACACCATAGTAACTCTGTGTCTTGTAGATCTCGGTGTAGCTGGCATACCAGGTGTGGTGTTTGTCCAGGTCCAGTACCAACCCCGCGTAGGGCACCAGCCGGCCATTCTCCCGGTATTGATCATTGGTATAGGGGCTGCCCACCTTGTAGTCCGACCAACTCACCCGCGTGCCGAGGATCAGGCTCAGGTCATCAGTGAGGCTGAAGCGCGAGGCGCCGTACAGCCCACGCTCCTTGCGCGTGTAGTTGTAGTCCGCGCCGATGGCATTGAGGATGGGGCTGGGCAGCGCACTGTAGTCGAAGTCGGTGATGTTGATCGTCGGGTTGTTGGTGGCACTCTTGATCACCGCGTCGAACTCGTCCTGGCGCGTGTTGGCCCCAAGCATCAGCTGATGCTTGCGCCCGAACAGCTCGAAGGGGCCGGTCGCGTAGAGATCCAGCGCGAACTGGGTGTCTTCGTAGTCGGCCTGGGAGACGGTCATCCGATAGTTGTCACCCGATACCCGGTTCGGATACGCGGAAAGAAAGTCGGCGTCCGACCAGATCGCGTTCATGGCCAGGGTCACCTTCCACTCGTTGTCGAAGGTGTGCGTGACATCGCTGAACAGCGTGTAGTTGTTGCGATCCAGGTGGGCCCACTTGCCGTTGAGGTTGGTGGAACGCGAAAGCGGATAGAAAGCGCCGTTGCTGCGGGTATTCAAGCCGCCCCAGTCATAGCCGTTCTGGTTGTCCTTCTGGATCGTGGCGCCGACCGTCAGCACGGTGGCGTCGTCGAGATCCGCTTCGCCGACCAGGTAGAGCAACTGGTTGTCGCGCCCGGAGCCGTCCTTGTAGCTGTTGGCGTTGTTGTAATAGGCCACTGCGCGGCCGCGCACATTGCCTGTGGGGGTCAAAGGCCCGGACACATCCACCTGGCTACGATAATTGTCCCAGGAGCCCGCGCCCAGCTCCGCGCCCAGGCGAAAGTCCTGGGTCGGTCGCTTGCGCACCAGGTTGATCGCCGCCGACGGGTTGCCCGTCCCCTGCAGCAAGCCATTGGCCCCACGGACGACTTCGACGCGGTCATAGATCGCCATGTTCGAGGTGGACATGACGTCCATCGAGTAGTTTTCCGAGATATTGGTCGGAATACCGTCGTATTGCAGATCGCTGATCTCGAAGCCGCGCGAGTAGTAGGTAGAGCGGTCAGTGCCGATCTTGGTGAGGGTGATGCCGGTCGCCGTGCGCGCGACATCGTCCAGGTTCTGGATGTTCTGGTCATCCATCTTCTTGCGGGTGATCACCGTCACCGACTGCGGTGTTTCGCGCAGGCTCAGGGCGAGCCTGGTCGCCGTATTGGTTGACCCCGTGGTGTAAGACCCGCTGCCCTCGGTAGTCGAGCCGAGCACCTTGCCGGAAATGGTGGTCGCCCCGAGCTCCAGCGCGTCTGTAACCGGCGATGCCTGCAGGAGTTGATAACCATCCTGGGTTGGGCTTGCCACCAGCCCCGAGCCCAGCAAGGCCTGGGCAAAACCGCCTTCGATGGTGAAGCTGCCTCGAACGCCCGGGCTGGTCAAACCTTGCACCTGGCGGGACTCGAACGAGATGGGGGCGCCGCTGGCCTGGGCGTAACGACTGAGTACTTCACCCAATGGGCCGGCAGCGATGTCATATCGCTGCACGATCTGCTCGGCCAAGGCGCTGGCAGGCAGCACCAGCGGTGCCGCACAAAGGGCCAGGCGCACGGCCAGGCAGAGGCTGCGCGAGGTGGAACGCGGCAGCGCTCGAATCGGCGAGTTCATGTTTTCGATACTCCTGATGGTGTTGGCCATGGGAGGACGGGCGAAAATCGAAAACACGAAATGATTATTGAAATTATTTACTCACCACATCGGGTTTCAGGGTCACCCTGGTTATCCAGGGGGTGTACTGGCTGACCTCGATCGGCAAGGTGCGTTGCAGCAGCCGCAGTGCCTGGCGTGGATCGTCCAGCGGCAGCATGACCGTGACCCGCAGGCCTGCAAGGGCTGCATGGTCGGCCCACAGCACACCGGGGTAGTGGCGCGACAAGCGCGCGAGCACATCGCTCAGCGGCTGATCATCTGCCAGCAGCTGGTGCTTGCGCCACGCCTGCTCAAGGGGTCCTGCCTGCACCTGCTCTACCTTGCCAGGGCCTTCGGCGCTCAGGCGCACGCGCTGGTTGACGGTCAGGTGCAATGATTGCCCGGCACTGCTGATGGCAGTAGTCGACTCGAACATGACCACTTGCGTCGAGTCGTCCTGTCGCTCCACCGTGAAGCGCGTGCCAAGAGCCTGCACACGCCCATGCGCCGTGACCACCACGAACGGGCGAGGATCCTTGGCGACATCGACCAGGACTTCGCCGCGCAGCAGTTCGATCCTGCGTTCGCCTGCGTCGAAGCGCACATCCACCGCCGACCCCGCGTCCAGGTGGATCTGGCTGTCATCGTCGAGTCGGTGATCGAGCCAATCCCCTGCCGAGGTGCTCAGGTCCGCCAGCAGGTAGCCCTGTTGCCAATAGGTCGTGGCAGCCCACGCCATTGGCACCAGGGCGATCGCCCAGGCCAGTGCCTGCGCCTTGTGGCTCAGGGCTTTGCGCGGTGCCTGGCGCAGGGCCGTGACGGCCGCGTGGCGGGGAAGCTGTTGCAGCGAGCCCAGACGCCCCTGCAAGCGGGCGACCGCCGCGCCATGCTCGGACGACTCGGTCAGCCACGCCTGGAATGCTGCCTGCAAGTGCTCATCGGCCTGGTTGTCGAGCAGCACCAGCCATTGCGCCGCTTCGCGCAGGACGGAGTCGGCCGTCGTCTCTGCCATCAGCTCGTCCCCATGGCGGCATCGCAAGCCAGCATGGCTTCGACCAGGTCGGCCTGCACGGTCCTCACCGAGATGCCGTGGTGGCGAGCAATGTCATCCTGAGGCCAGCCTTCAAGGTGACGCAGGATGAAGGTCTCCCGGACCCTCGCCTTCATGCGTGACAAAGCCTGGTCGATACGTTCGAGCAGCTCGATGGCCTGCAGGATCTGTTCGGGAGAAAACGCCTGGTCCATGTGCTCGATACTGCGCTCAAGCTCCTCTCTGTAAGTCTGTTCCAGCCGCAAACGGCGACCGTTGTCGATCAGGATGCGACGCGCGATGGTGGCCAGGAATGCTCGAGGTTCCCGAGGCGGATCGTAGTGCCCGGCGGTGAGTACACGGTAAAAGGTGTCCTGGGCAAAATCCGAGGCCTGATGCGGACATTGCAGGCGACGCCGCAGCCACGTCACCAACCAGTGATGGTGCCCTGCATACAGTTCGCCAATTGAGTCGGATGAGGTGGATCGCGATTTGTCCATGAAAACGGGCAATAAATGAGAATGAATCTAAATTAGCATTTTTGATTCGCCCTCGCCATGGCCTTGTCGACGACAGCTGTGGGTCGATAACGGCCCCTGGTGACCGGCTGCTCTCGACCCATAGCTGCCGTTGAGGCCAGCAGTGAATGCGACCGTCTACGCTGCTCACTGATCGGCCGAGCATAGATACTGATGCAACTGCTCTCCAAGAACCTCGAACACCTGAGCGATCCTGTTAATTTTGCGCAGGTCATTGTGCATTGCGATCCACACATCTACCTCAAAGCCAAAATCGTGTGCTAGCACATGTACCAGGCCGTGCGATTTTGCGATTTGCGTCGGGCAGAGTCCGAAGCCTAAGCCCGCTTTCAGAGCGGCCAGCTGAGCAAGGTGATGATCAGAGGCAATGGCGAAGTGCTGATCGGCATCGCACAGACCGGCGTCGACAAACCGACGCAAATCCGCTGAGCGTCTGTCCGGCCCGATCAACGGCCCCTGGCGCAGCGACAGCAGGGAAGCTGGATTACCGTAGCGCTCCAGGCACCCGGCACTGGCATGGATGCCAATCCGCAAACTTCCGACACGCCGCACTGTGATATCCGCTTCATTGGGCCGCATCAGCCGCACCGCAATATCCGATTGCAGCCTGGCGATGTTTTCAAGGGCATCGCTTATGCTCAACTCAAGTTTGAGTCCGACGTGTTCGTAACGGAAAGGGCGCAGCAGGTCGGGCAATACCTCGACGCCAAGCAACTCGCCACAGGTCAGCCGGACTGTACCGTGATCCATCGACGCTTCAGAGCTGGCCATGCGGTTGAAGGTTTGCGCGGCCATATCCATGGCCTCCACATGTTCGATCAGGCGCTGCGCTCCGGCAGTAGGCGTCAGTCCTTGAGGTGTGCGGGTGAACAGACTCACACCGAGAGCGTGTTCAAGATGGTCGAGTCGCCGGCGCGCAGTGGCCTGGGCGATATCCAGCAACTTCGCTGCGCCGCTCAGGCTGCCAGAGCGCAACACGGCGAGAAATACACGCTGGCTTTCCCATTCAATACCGCTCATACATTCTTGGCCAACAGTTGCTCCTAATTTGATCTTCTACCAGAGCCCATGAAAAGCGATCATTCGCTCACATTTTACCTGGCGTCATTGTAAGGAACCAACGCATGAGAATCACCGGTCAGTGCCAATGTGGGCAAGTCATCCTTGAGATCGTGGCGCAGCGATTGCCGCCGCTGTATGCCTGCCACTGTTTGAACTGCCAGCGCTGGAGCGGCAGTGCGTTTGGTCTGCACATGCTGAGCGTGGCTTCGGCTGTTCAGGTGACTGGCGAAACGGCGATCTTTGAGCATGAACACCAGGGACAAACGTCTACCCAACATGCCTGCGGTACATGTCATACCCGGCTGTTTAACGAGACCACGGCAGCACCCGGCATGCGAGTGGTACGGGCCGGCATCCTGGAAGGCGCTGAGCGTTTCGAACCGGTTGCGCATATCTGGACTCGGCGCAAGCAACCATGGCTGGTGCTGCCGGGGGCTATCGCGCAATGGCAGGAGAGCCCCACGCCAGAAGCATTCGCCGCCGCACTAGGTTAGAAGAGCTTGCTCTTCCATAAGTGATGTGTCGCTCGCCGAACGACACATCGTTAGGTCGGCTGCGTCCGCTCTGGGTCGGAAGCAGCCATTCGCGAATGACAGCTATCGACCCATTGCGGACGTTCATTCAACCAATTGAAGCCACGGCCAGCGCGCCTGATAGCTGGCAGCTTTCGCCCTGAATAAGTCTGGACGCGGATTCAACTCGTTCATCCTGAGCCAGTTGTTCAAGAGGTCGTTCAGGCCATGGGTGCTGTAGAGCTTACCCGTACAAGCATCAACGCCTAGGCAGGTCGACCGAATCAGATAGCGGTCGATACCATCCGTTACCTTTTTCAGCGGTGGATAGGTGCCGCCGAATTTCCCTTCGTACCACAAATGCACGCGGGCCTGGTTGCGTATCTCGACGTTAACACCCAGGTGCGAGAACGCCTGATGAGCTTGGGCTATGACCCGGTTTTCCGCTTCCCAAGACAAGTCATCGTCGAAGTAGGCGATGTCATAGTCCTTGATACCCCACTCAGGAGGTTGTCCCGAGCGGTGATTCCAGAACGTTTGGAACAAAGCGCCTGCGGCCACCATGGAATCAGGGATACCGAGCGTTGGGAGAATCTCCAATAGCTCTCGGTTTATTGGGTTGTGACGGATGATCTCAAGTAGCTGCTCATCGGTGAGTGAATGCATGGGTACCGTCCTTGGTGGCGCTGCAGAGGGCTGAGCTTACCTGAACAACATCGAGACCAGTGAATAACCAGCAAAGCTCGATCGCCGCTCTTCACCAGCGGCAACTATGGGTCGATGGCAGCCGTTCGCGACTGGCCGCTAACGACCAATAGCTGAGGTTGGCCAGAGATTGAAACCAGCCAGACCCGGTATCGATAGACACCATTAAACTAGCTAAGCTAGTTAGCTATGTGATAGCTTGCACTATCACCGCAATCAGCCCTGGCCCCTTGACAGCCCCGCCCCATGAAGTCGCCTTCTCAACCACTATCAGCCGAAGATCCGCGCAGCTTGCAAATTGCCGGCGACACCGTCGGCCAGCAGTTGCAACAAATTGCCATCCTGACACGTAGAACTGCCAGTCATCTGAGTACAGCGCTAGGCATCAATCAGACTGACATGGCCGCACTGGAACACCTGATCACCGATGGACCACTGCCACCGACCGAGCTTGCAGTGCGTGTTTCAGTGACGACCGCAGGCATTACCCAGGTCATCGACCGCCTTGAGCGCGCCGGACATGTGGTGCGTGAGCGCCAGCTCAATGACAAGCGCCGTGTACTGGTACGCCCTGTACCCGAATCCGCGGCGCAGGCTTATCGGCATATCGCACCAATGCTCAATGGCTTGAGCACTGTGCTGGGCGCACTCAAAGGGCAGGATCGCTCCGTGGTGGAAGCGTTTCTTGGGCAGGTGATCGAGGTCTACCGCAGAACCTTGCCAGGCAGCACTGCCGCCACCCCTGGAAATCAGGACACGTGATGACACCTAGAAAGGTCCTTGTGACAGGCGCAAGCATCGCCGGGCCGGCGCTGGCATATTGGTTGTCCCGGCAGGGCATGGACGTCACGGTGGTCGAGAGAGCGCCTTCGTTTCGCGATGGAGGGCAGACCATTGACGTACGTGGCGCCGGTCGTATTGTCGTTCAGCGCATGGGGTTGGAGGATCAGGTACGAGCCAACACCACTCATGAGCAGGGCATCGCCTTTGTTGATCAAATCAATCGCACCAAGGCGTTTATTGCTGTCGACGCGCTCGACGGTGAGGGGCCGATCGCCGAGCTTGAGATCCTGCGTGGAGAGCTGGCCAAACTGTTGATCCAGCACAGCCAGGACAGGGTCAACTATCGATTCGGCGACTGCATTAAAACCATCGTGGACAATGGCGAGCAGGTGCATGTGAGCTTCGAACAGGGTGACGAACAGATGTACGATCTCGTTATCGTGGCCGAGGGGATTAATTCGACAACGCGCAATCTGGTATTCGGCAAGGAAGTCGAGCGCCGCCCTCTTGATCTTTACACCGCCTATTTCACCGTGCCCCGACAGCCAAGCGATGGCCAGGTCATGCGCTGGCACAATATCCCCGGCGGCCGTTGCGTATGCCTGCGCCCAGATAACCTCGGTACCACACGAGCCTTCTTGTCTTTTCAGCAAGCCCCTAGCGGCTACGAAAAACTGACGCAGGCCGAGCAGAAATCGCTGCTCAAGCGCACGTTTGCCGACGCCCGTTGGGAGACGCCTCGCGTGCTCTGTGCACTGGATGAAGCGACTGACCTTTATCTGGACGCGGTAGGTCAGGTCAAGATGCCCCGCTGGAGCAAAGGGCGCATCGCGCTAGTGGGGGATGCAGCCTATTGCGCATCGCCCATCAGCGGCATGGGCACAAGTCTTGGACTATGCGGCGCCTATGTATTGGCTGGCGAACTGAGCCGCCATGCTGATCACATCAGCGCGTTTGCGGCCTATGAAAAACTGATGCGTCCTTATGTTACCCAGGCGCAAAACGTACCCAGGTTCGCGCCCAGACTGGCATCGCCGCATTCGCGACTAGGCATCACACTCGGCCACGCCGTGTTGAGGATGGCCAGCGCACCAGGATTGAAGACCCTGCTTGGAAAGCGCCTTTCTCCGAAGGCGAGTGCAATTGAGTTGCCGATTTACGACGAACTGCAGCGGAAAAGATGACGGCAAAGCAGTGGTGTCAGGACTCAGGGACAAGTGCACACTTTTGTGGTATTCCGGCCGGGCTCTGTAAAGACGCTGTACGGCCCTAGCCTGCTTTGAAGTCTGAAGGCGCATCTTATTTTTGATTCACCGCGAGGGAGCGCAATTGATCGACAGTACACAACAGCACGCCGTTTCAGAGTCGTCGCCTATCCTCACTCGGCGCCATCTACTCCAGGCTGGGATGACCGGGATTGCCGTCAGTGTGCTTTCACCGTGGTCGTCATGGGCGGCACCATCGGGCGTCCTGGTGAACGATGTGACGATGCTCAATCCGATTTGGGTCAATCGTCTGCTCGCACCTCGCACCACGGGCGAAATACAGCGGGCGCTCGCTATGTCGTCAGGCCCAGTCAGCATCGGTGGTGGCCGCTATAGCATGGGGGGGCAGATTGCTACCGAAAACAGCCTGCACCTCGACATGCGTCAGCTTAATCAGGTGATCCGATATTCGCCTGAGAGCAGAGTCATACGCGTGCAAACAG
The DNA here is from genome assembly GCF_057284075.1 of Pseudomonas sp. TE31087. Lineage (NCBI taxonomy): Bacteria > Pseudomonadati > Pseudomonadota > Gammaproteobacteria > Pseudomonadales > Pseudomonadaceae > Pseudomonas > Pseudomonas sp. TE31087. Next base: position 1,009,203 of record NZ_JBXVNN010000001.1, on the reverse strand, counting down.
GGATGCGTTGGCGTGACCTGCAGTCGGTCATAGACCCGGACGACCTCTCGATAAAAATCATGCAGAGTTATGCCAACTTCACCGTCGGCGGATCGCTGTCAGTCAATGCTCATGGACGCTATGTCGGCGCAGGTCCGGTCATCAACTCTGTGCGTTCTCTGCAACTGGTACTTGCGGACGGTTCGGTAGTAGAAGCGTCCCGCAGCGCAAATTCCGACCTGTTCTACGCTGCTATCGGTGGCTATGGTGCAATGGGGGTGATCACTGAGGTCGAGCTGGACCTTGCGTCCAACATCACAATGGAACGACAAGTACGCCGCATGCCAGTTGCTGATTACCCGCGTTTTTTCAATGAGCAAGTCCGCGAGAACGAACAGGCTATCTTGCATAATGCCGATTTGGCCCCCCCATATTTCGACGTGGCCACTTCCGTCACTTGGCGTGCCTCGGACAAAGCGTTGACCGTCGCAGAAAGACTGGTGGCGCCGGGGCAGTCGTACAAAATCAACCAGACCGTCATGTGGAGTGTGACCAAGCTTCCCGGTGGCCCAATGATTCGCAAGGATGTGGTCGATCCACTGCGTTATCTCAATCAACCGGTCGTCCGGCGCAACTACGAGGCCAGTGCGGATGTCGCTTCGCTTGGCCCCATTGCAACCCGAAACAGTACCTATGCGTTGCAAGAATATTTTGTGCCAGTGACACAGTTCAATGCGTTCGTAACGCAAATGGCCGCCATCCTTCAGGCGCACCGCGTTGACGCCGTCAATATCTCCATCCGACACGCTCCGGCCGACCCCGGCTCGTTGCTGTCCTGGGCACGCGAAGAAGTCTTTTCATTCGTGCTCTATTATTGGCAGCGCGTCGGGATGGATGATCGCGAGGCAGTTGGCGTGTGGACACGCGAACTCATCAACGCTGCGCTGTTGCTTGGCGGTACCTACTACCTTCCCTACCAACTGCATGCAACGCAGGAACAGTTCTCAAGTGCCTACCCAAACGCGCGCCGTCTGTTAGCACTCAAAGCGCAAGTCGATCCAGGGGGGCGATTCCGGAACAAGCTCTGGGACAAGTACCAAACGGGATAACCCTTGGCGACTGATGGTTTCGACCTTATCCATTCAACTGTCTAGAGTAGATTCAGTCTTGGCGTCAAACCTTACCTTTTGGAGACGCTACCCCATGGACTGGAGAAACGACATGCCGGCTTGTCCCATACCGACTGACGAAACGTTGCGCCAGCGTACCCTCGATGAAATGAATGTGCTGGATACACCGGCTGAGCATTACCTCGATACGCTGGTGCGGCTCACTCAAGAAGTGGCGCACGTGGATACCGTGCTGATCAGCCTGATTGATCACGATCGGCAATGGTTCAAGGCCAGGATCGGGCTAGACGTTAACGAGACCCCGCGCAATGTGTCCTTCTGCGGCTACGCCATTCTGGGTGAGGACACCCTGCTGGTGGCAGACGCCGAGTGCGATTCGCGATTCGCCGACAATCCGCTGGTACTTGGCGCTCCCTACATCCGCTTCTACGCCGGTCACCCCTTGCGTGCCGGAAACGGCAAAGCGATCGGGACGTTATGCATGTTCGACCCTCGCCCACGCCTGCTAAGTGAGGCCCAGCAGGCCAACTTCAGAGACTTGGCCACGCTCGCAGAGGGTTATCTGCAACTGCGCAGCTTGATACAGACCAATCACGACTTACGCCTTGAAATGGACCGTGAGCAACGCAAGGCTTTGCTTGATCCGCTAACACAGCTATGGAACCGCGGCGCGTTGGCCGCCTTCCAGGATCGTGAACGCCGTTTGGCAAAAGAGAAAGGTCTGCAGTTGGGTACTCTGTATGCCGACCTTGACCACTTCAAGTCTGTAAACGACAAGTACGGTCATGCTGACGGTGACCAGGTGCTCTGCGAGTGTGCGCGTCGTCTGCGAGCTGCCCTTCGCCCGGAGGATTTGCTGGTACGCCAGGGCGGTGAGGAATTCGTCGCATTGCTGCGGGTAAAGGACCGTGACGAGCTGGTGCGGATCGCAGAGCGCGTGCGCCTGATCGTTGGCAGCAGACCGATGCAACTCTCCAGCGGTCCGCTGAGGGTGAGTCTCAGTGTGGGATGTACTCTAGTCGCCGATAGCGAGCAGATCGATGATGCACTACGGCGCGCCGACAGCGCACTTTACGCAGCCAAACAGGGAGGGCGCGACCAAGTTGTCTATGCACCGCCGATCTTGTGACAATCCAAGGCGGAACAAGTACCAGGCAGCCTCAACGCACAGCCTCAAGCACCTTGCGTATCTCCTGAGCGACCAGCGCCTCAATACGTCCCTCATCCGAGGCCGTCGAAAATACTGCGCAACACGCGACGGCCTCCCCAACCGCGCATCGATAGACCGCCACCACACTGCCGGGGCCACACCCGGTATGCCCGGCCAGCGTCAGGCCACCCTCGATCGTCCCGCGCATCAGGCCCAGGGCATACCCAGGCGCAATCCACGGTCGGCCAGTCATTGGCCCACCCAACACCTTTGTTGCCTGCATTTCCTGGAGCAGGTCGGCCGGAAGCAGTGTCCCGACGAGCAGACGCTCCAGGAAAAGGGCAGCCTGCGAAACAGGGCCGATCAACAATCCGTGATAGACCCAGCCAGGGTCGTAGTTCAACGAATGGCCGAGGTAATCCCCGTTCAGATCTGCGCGTTGGGTTGCCAAGCGAACCGCCGAGATACCAAGTGGAGCCAGGACTTGCTGCCTGATCGCCTCTTCAAGCGGCAGGCCTGTTGCACGTTCAATGAGCCTGGCGACCAGCATGTAGCCTACATTCGAATAGCGCCACCCCGCTCCAGGGTCATAGCGAAGCCGAGCACCATCCAGGCGCTGCATCATCTCGTCCGCAGACCACGCGGATTCATGATTGGCAACCGCCGCGTGGTACTCGGGAAGCTCGCCATAATCAGCGAGGCCCGCCTCGTGACGCAGAAGCTGACGCAAGGTGTACGTGGTTTCAGGAAGCGCAGCATCCAGGGCGAGTCGTCGGTCGCGCACCAGAGTCAGGGCGGTCGCGGCCAACACCGTCTTGGTGAAACTCCACCATGGCACACAGGGTTCGGCCTGGAGCGATGGCGTAATGAATCGACCGTTGGATAGCGTGGAAATCAGCATCGAATACTCAAGCAGTCATGACAGGCCAGTAAGCAAGCGCAGAGGCAAGAACATACCCCATTCCGGCGATGCAAGCCGTCAGTCGGCCTCGGGACAACAACGGGATGGCGTATACCAGGGCACCGCAGAATCGATGTAAACGTGCTTTTGCTTGCGTGGCTGGAACAGTGTATCAAGTGTACCCAGCGCGATAGAGATCCAGTCGGCGAACTCACCTGCGGATCGTGACCAGAACAACGTCGAGCCACACGCCCCGCAGAACTCGCGTAACACTGTCTGCGAAGAGGCGTAGGCCTTGATGCTGTCGGCCCCGCGAAGTATTCGAAGTGCGCTGCGTGGCACACTGGCGTATGACGCGAACGCAGCCCCGTGGCCTTTGCGGCACTGGCTGCAGTGACAATGACTCACGGCCTTGGGTGGCGTGAGCAGCTCGTAGCTGACCGCTGCGCACAGGCAGCTTCCTTGGTATGCCTCTGTCATATGTCCTTCCGTGCAGGCCAAAACCTTGAGAGGGATGGCCAAACGCTCTATCCCAAGCCCCCCATCGATCCCACTGATGATTACTATCAAGCCGCCCGCCTGTCGAGCTGCAAAATCCACCCCCTATAATCGCCTCCCCGTTTTCCCCTCGCTGCAGCGCCTGTCCCAGGCGACAGTCCCCTATGGAAGCCCGCACCATGCCAAGCCCCAACCCGTCCCCCCACAGCCCACCCGAACACAGCCAGCAGAGCGTCCGTCAGCAGTGGCTGGCGATTCTCTCGGTCGCCGTGGGCGCCTTCGCCCTGGTGACCAGCGAGTTCCTGCCGGTGGGCGTGCTCAACGATGTCGCCGCCGACCTCGGCATCAGCGCAGGCCAGGCCGGCCTGATGGTGACCCTACCCGGCATCATGGCGGCCCTGGCCGCGCCCTTGCTGTCGGTGGGCATCGGTGCCCTCGACCGACGCTACCTGCTGATCGCCCTGACGCTGATCATGATCGTCGCCAACGCCGTGGTGGCCTACGCCACCGACTTCGGCCTGCTGCTGTTCGGCCGGGTACTGCTGGGCATCAGCATCGGTGGCTTCTGGGCGACCGCGATCGCCCTGAGCGGCCGCCTGGCGCCCAAGGGCGTGGGCGTGGCCCAGGCCACCTCGATCATCATGGTCGGCGTGACCCTGGCCACCGTGCTCGGCGTGCCCGTGGGCACTTGGCTCAGCGGGCTCATGGGCTGGCGCATGACCTTCCTGGTCACCGCGCTGGTGGGCGTGCCGGTGCTGCTGGCGCAGGTCCTGCTGCTGCCGCGGCTCAACCCGGAGAAGGCCATCCGCATCAGCGACCTGCCGGCGCTGTTCGTCAACCCGCAGGCGCGGGTCGGCCTGATCGCGGTGTTGCTGATCGGCCTGGCGCACTTTGCCGCGTACACCTACGTCGCGCCGTTCTTCAAGCACAACGCCGGCTTCGACGGGCCGATGATCGGCTCGCTGTTGCTGCTCTACGGCGTGGCCGGGGTGCTGGGCAATGTCTTCGCCGGTTTTGCCGCCAACCAGAGCGTGCGCTACACCCTGATGCTGGTCGCCTTGATGATCGGCATCGGCACCGCACTGTTCCCCTACTTCGCCACCAGCCTCACCGGCGCGGCGATGCTGATCGCACTCTGGGGCTTCGCCTTCGGCGCCTTCCCGGCCTGCGCCAGCATTTGGATGTTCGTCGTGGCACCCAAGGATGTGGAGCGCGGCATGCCGCTGTTCGTCGCCATGTTCCAGGTGATCATCGCCCTGGGCTCGTTCTTCGGCGGGCGGATCGTCGACCAGATGGGTAGCGCGGTACTGTTCAGCCTGGCCACGGCGCTGGTGGGCTGCGGTTTTGTCACGGTGCTGGTGCTGGGGCGCAGCGTCAGCAATCGCCTGGCGGTCCAACCGTCCTGAGCGATCGCTGTGGGAGCGGGCTTGCCGCGCGATGCCGTGTATGGCACCGGCTACGCCGGTGATCGCGGGGCAAGCCCGCTCCCACGCTGACGTTGCCTAGCCTGAGACGCGCCTGTTGTTCCATAGAGCGGTGGCGGGCCGATTTTACCCGCCACGCTTTATCAACTCTTTACGCCGACGAGCCGCAAACCGACAGCAACTTGATACGCAACTCAATACCCTTTGCCAGGTCTTCGGAGTATCGAGAGTGCAACATGACGCTGTACGCGAATCCCCTGCCTGGGCGGGCTGGCATTCAGGATGAACGCATGCCCCCTTCCGAGGTTGGTATGAACACCCCCGCCGAACAAATGGCGCAACGGCTCAGGCAACAGGGCATCTGCGAGGTCGAATGCGTGGTGAGCGATTTTTCCGGCATCGTCCGCGGCAAGGTCGCCTCCCTCGACCGCTTCCTCGACGAAGGCGGCATACGCCTGCCGGAGAGCGTGCTGCTGCAGACGGTGACCGGCGACTTCGTCGACGACAAGGTCTTCTACGCGCTGCTGGACGAGGCCGGCATCGACATGCACTGCCGCCCCGCCGCCCATGCGGTCTACCGCCTGCCATGGCTGGCGGAACCGACCGCCATGGTCATCCACGACAGCTTCGACCGGCACGGCCAGCCCATCGAGCTGTCGCCGCGCAACGTGCTCAAGCGCGTGCTGGCCCTGTACAGCGACAGTGGCTGGCAGCCGGTGGTGGCGCCGGAGCTGGAGTTCTACCTGACCAAGCGCAGCCATGACCCGGACTTGCCGCTGGAAGCGCCCGAAGGCCGCTCGGGCCGGGCGGAGACCAGTCGGCAGAGTTTCTCCATCGAAGCCACCCATGAATTCGCCCGGCTGTTCGAGGACGTCTACCACTGGAGCGCCGTCCAGGGCCTGGACCTGGACACGCTGGTCCACGAAAGCGGCCCGGCGCAGATGGAAGTCAACTTCCACCATGGCGACCCGCTGCGCCTGGCCGACCAGTTGATCGTGTTCAAGCGCACCTTGCGCGAAGCGGCGCTGCAGCACGGTATCAGCGCGACCTTCATGGCCAAGCCGATCGCCCATGAACCTGGCAGCTCGATGCACATCCACCAGAGCGTGCTGGACAGGGCCACCGGCGCCAACCTTTTCGCCAGCGCCCACGGTACACCGAGCGATCGACTGCTGCACTACATCGGCGGCCTGCAGAAGTACCTGCCCCAGGCACTGGCGCTGCTCGCCCCGAACGTGAATTCCTACCGCCGCTTCCTGCCCGACGCCTGTGCCCCGGTCAATGTCGAATGGGGCGAAGAAAACCGCACCGTGGGCCTGCGCGTGCCTACCGCGACAGCGGCCGCCCTGCGCGTGGAGAACCGCCTGCCCGGCGCCGATGCCAATCCCTACCTGGCCATGGCCGCCAGCCTGCTGTGCGGCTATCTCGGCCTGCTCGAACAGGCGGCGCCCAGCGCGCCCGTGCAGGGTCGCGCCTACGATCATGGCGGCTTGCGCCTGCCGGCCACGCTGGACGATGCGCTGGCGCGGCTGGAAGGTTGCGAGCTGCTCGGGGAGTACCTGGGCGACCACTTCGTCCGTGGGTATGTGGCGGTCAAGCGCACCGAGCTGTACAACTACCGACAGGTGATCAGCGCCTGGGAGCGTGAGCACCTGCTGCTGAGGGTCTGAGGCTTTGAGTACCTACAGCTGCGCCAGCCAATATTCCACGTCCACCTCGTCGATCTGCTCGGGGCGCAGGAACTGCTCGGCGTACTGCCGATACACGCCGGTGCTGAGGAACAGCCGCAGCAACTGCCCGTCGACATGGTTGTCCCGAGCCATCGACACCAGGATCTTCACCGACTCGGACAGGGACTTCGGCGCCTTGTACGGCCGGTCCGCCGCGGTCAGCGCCTCGAAGATGTCGGCGATCGCCATCACCCGCTCGGGGATGCCCAGCGCATCCTTGCCGAGCCTGCGCGGATAGCCGCTGCCGTCCATCTTCTCGTGGTGGTTGCCGGCGATCGCCGGCACGCGCCGCAGCTGGCGCGGGAACGGCAGCGCGCTGAGCATGATGATGGTCTGCACGATGTGCTCGTTGATCTTGAAGCGCTCCTCGTCGTTGAGCGTGCCACGGCGGATCGACAGGTTGTACAGCTCGCCGTGGTTGCTGGCATGGGCCGGCAGGCGCATGTCGAAACCCCAGTGGTTGCGCGGATCGTCCTTGGCCACCGGTGGCTTGCGCGGCCCCCAGGGCACCTGGTGCTCGTCGCGGTCGGCAAGCAGCGGTTCCTCCACCGGCAAGGGCGCAGGTGGCGTGTCGGCGAAGCGCGCGGCCTCGTCGCGGGAGATGCCCAGGCGGTTGTCGAAGTGCCGCAGCCAGCGGCGCTGGCCGATAAGGCGCAGGCGCTCGATGTCGGCCTCCTGCATGAACTCGCCGCCGATATTGGCGTGGGCGACGAAGGCGAATTCGTCCTGCAACTCGGCCCGGCACTGCTCCAGCGCCTGGCGCAGCAGCAACTCATCATCGCCGTTGGCCACGCCTTGCCAGTAGGCGATCTCGGCGTCGCGCCAGAGCACCTCGAAGCGCATCCGCACCTCGTGAATGCGGTTGTACAGGGTCTCGAGCTTGGTCGCCTTGTCCACCACGTACTCAGGGCTGGTGATCTTGCCGCAGTCGTGCAACCAGGCAGCCACACGAAACTCGTAGCGCTCGGCCTCGTTCATGCTGAAGCCGGCATAGGGGCCGCTGTCGGCCTGCACGGCCTGGTCCAGGAGCATCTGCGCCAGCTACGGCACTCGCTCGCAATGACCGCCGGTATAGGGGCTCTTGGCGTCGATGGCGTCGGCCAGCAGCTTGATCATGGCGTCCAGCAGGCACTGCTGGGCCTCGACCAGCTGGCGGGTCTCGATGGCCACGGCGGCGGCGCCGGACAGTTCCTCGACGAAGCGCCGGAACGCCTGCCCGGCGTGTTCGTCCTCCAGTTGCAGGACCAGAATGCCGAGGAGCGACTGGCCGCGGTCGTTGAGCACCACCGCCAGGCTGCGTCCCTGCAACGACAAGGCCTGGGTCACGGCATTGGCGAGGTCTTGATGGTCGTGCTCATGTACCGCCAGTTCAGCCGGATAGTCCTGGGCCCGGCAGGCCGCAGCCAGGCGCAGGCGTGCGTTGTCGGCATCGTACAGGTACACCGCGCCGGCACTGGCGCTGGCAGCCGCCACCAGGTGGTTGAGCACGCCGTCGAGCATGCGCTCGAGCTGGGTCTCGCGGCTGAGCGTGAGGGTGATCGCCTGGAAGTTGCGGATGGTGCCGGACATGCGGCTGAGCACCCGGCTCAGTTCACGCACCTCCGACACCCGCGAGAGCACACCCACCTCACGGCTGAAATCAAAACCAGCCAGGCCCTGCACCTGCTCCGTAAGCCGGCGCAACGGGCGGCCGATGCGCCGGCCGAGCAAGCCACCGAGCAACAGCAACACCGCCGCCAGCGCGCCGGCCCAGAGCAGTTGCTCGAACAACACCTGGCGCGCGCCGGCCAGCAGCTCGTGGGCCGGCACGGCAATCAGCACCTGCAGGTCCTGCCCGGCCACGGTGGTCAGCGGCACGCGCATGCCATACCAGGTCTGCCCTTCAACCTGATACGGCTGTGGCCGGGTACCCTGGAGGGTATCAGCATGGATCCGTGCGAGGCTGGCAATGCCCAGTTCATCGATGCGCGACAGGCGCACGCCCTCGCCTTCGCGGACGATGACCCGCTGCAGGTCCGGATAGGCCACCACGCTGCCCTGGTCATCGACCACGGCGATCTCGGTGCCAGCCGTCATGCGCAGGTCGCGGCTCTCGCTGGCCAGGTCGGTGACCGAGACGTCCATGCCGATCACTGCCGCGCCATCGACGCTACGCTGGGCCATGGTCAGGCCGATCTCGCGGGTGGTGAAGAACACATAAGGGCGGGTAAGCACGGTGGTGGCTTGCGCAGAGGCTTCGACGAACCAGGGGCGCTGACGCGGATCGTAGCGGTAGTCCGGCTTGGGCTGGTGCAGCAGCAGGGTCATCGCCTGGTCGTAGAAACGCCATTCGCCATGCAACGCACCGTCTTCGCCCAGGCTGACGGTCTGCACCAGGAACATCGTGCCCGGCGGTGCCGCGAAGCGCTGCAACAACTGTGGATCGCGCAGGCGGCGGACCAGCAGGAACTCGCCATTGGGGTAGCCGAGGTAGGCGGCGCTGAGCATGCGATTGGCACGCAGGCTCTCGACCAGTTGCGGCAGGCGCTCCAGGTGCTGCGCCATTGTGCCCGCAGCGGTATCGAAGGCCAGCAGGCGGATGCTGCTCTGCACCGAATCGACCAGGCGTCGGGCGCGCTCGTCGATGGTCCGGCCGATCTGCTGGGCGGCATCGCCGGCGGCGGCCACCAGGGTCTGGCGCACCCCCAGGTAGCCCTGCCAGGCCAGGGCCGCGCCCAGCGCCAGCATGCCCAGCATGATCGCCAGCGCCACCAGCCATTGCAGGGAGATACTCCGGCCACGGTTGTTCATGAACGCCTGCCCCGTGCAGACGCCAGCCTTGCCGCATGCCCCATCAACGCGCAGCCCATCCCAGGTACTCCCCGTGTGGCGATTTCCACAGTGTAATCAGCCCGCGCGAACCTGCCGGCCTGTGACAGTGGCTGGTAGCGAGACAGTCGCATACTGGCGCAACGACATCAATCACGCCCTGAATCATTGTGGGAGCAACTGTCTTGCTCAATTTTTAGAATCTGGCGCGATCCCCGTGGGAGCGGGCTTGCCCGCGAACACCGGCGCAGCCGGTGCCATACACCGCGCTGGATTCTTCGCGGCGGTGCGGCGGTCCGATAAACCCGCTCCCACAGGGTCAAGCTAAATCAAGTTTGTTCCATGAGAGTGGCCCGTCCCGCAGTCGTCAGAATTGCGGCGAAAAACTCGTATACAAAAAAAAGAAATTCTGTTTACACTGCCTCACGCCTACGACAACGGTCATCGCCGTTGCGTATTGCGACAGGCTCAAGCCATGCGACATCCGCTATCGCCCAACCTCTCCGGGCCCCCTTCTCGAATGCCGTGCGTCCTGAACGCCGCATCCGCCCTGCTGCCATCGACCCACACGCCCGATACGCCCTCGCCAGGGCCGATCCTGCGCGTGCGCGGTTCTGCTGCCGGGCTTCGCCACGGCGCCTGACGCTTCCCTACAATCAGAAAACACACCCCAAGCGGGAGGGACACCCATGCCCAAGACACTACTGGTCAAGAACGCCGAACTGCTGGTGACCATGGACGGCGAACGCCGCGAGATCAAGCGCGGCGGCCTCTATATCGAAGACAATGTGATCAAACAGGTCGGCCCCAGCGATACCCTGCCTCAGCACGCCGACGTGATCCTCGACATGACCGGCAAGGTGGTCATCCCGGGCCTGGTCAACACCCACCACCACATGTACCAGAGCCTCACCCGCGTGGTGCCGGCGGCCCAGGACGGCGAGCTGTTCAACTGGCTGACCAACCTCTACCCGATCTGGGCGCGGCTGACCCCGGAGATGATCTCGGTATCGACCCAGACGGCCATGGCCGAGCTGATCCTCTCGGGCTGCACCACCTCCAGCGACCACCTGTACATCTACCCCAACGGCTGCAAGCTCGACGACAGTATCCACGCCGCCGAGGAGATCGGCATGCGCTTCCACGCCGCGCGCGGCAGCATGAGCGTCGGCCGCAGCCAGGGCGGCCTGCCGCCCGATTCGGTGGTGGAGAAGGAAAGCGACATCCTCAAGGAGTCGCAGCGCCTGATCGAGGACTACCACGATGCCAGCCACGGCTCGATGCTGCGCGTGGTGGTGGCGCCCTGCTCGCCGTTCTCGGTCAGCCGCGACCTGATGCGCGAGGCGGCGGTGCTGGCCCGCCAGTATGGCGTGTCGCTGCACACCCACCTGGCCGAAAACGTCAACGATATCGCCTACAGCCGCGAGAAGTTCGGCATGACCCCGGCCGAGTACGCCGAGGACCTGGGCTGGGTCGGCCACGACGTCTGGCACGCCCACTGCGTGCAGCTCGACCAGCACGGCATCGAGCTGTTCGCCCGCACCGGCACCGGGGTCGCCCACTGCCCGTGCTCGAACATGCGCCTGGCCTCAGGCATCGCGCCGATCCGCAAGATGCGCGACCACGGCGTGCCGGTGGGCCTGGGGGTCGATGGTTCGGCGTCCAACGACGGCGCCAGCATGATCGGCGAGGTGCGCCAGGCGCTGTTGCTGCAACGGGTCGGCTTCGGACCGGATGCGATGACTGCCCGCGAGGCGCTGGAGATCGCCACCCTGGGCGGCGCCAAGGTGCTCAACCGCAACGATATCGGCGCCCTCGCCCCGGGCATGGTCGCCGACTTCGTCGCCTTCGACCTTGGCCATGTGGCCTATGCCGGCGCCCTGCACGACCCGTTGGCGGCGCTGGTGTTCTGCACCCCGACCCATGTCGACACCAGCGTGATCAACGGGCGTGTGGTGGTTCAGGGTGGGCGCATCACCACCGTCGACCTGCCGCGAGTACTGGAGCGTCACAACCAGCTGGCGCGTCAGCTGGTCCTCGGCGAGTAACACCCAGCCCATCGCGGGGCAAGCCCGCTCCCACGCCAAGCTCCGCGATCAGGGCTGGCCAGCTATGGGACAGCCACTTCCCTGAGCCGCCGCGCCAGTTCCAGGGCCACCCGCCCGCTGGCCGGCGTCGGCACCAGCTCGGTGAACGGGATATCGATCATGCGGTTCTCGCGCACCGCCCGCAGGCTCGAGAGCACCGGATCACGGGCCAGCAGCTGACGCTTGCGGCTGGCCGGCGACCACAGGGCGTCAGCCAGCAGGATCACATCGGGGTCGCTGCTCAGCAGCGCCTCGCGGTTGACCGTCACCCGGTACTGGTCAATCCCGCCGAGCACATTGCGCGCCCCGGCGGCGGCCAGCAATGGCGTGACGAAACCCCGCCCACCTTCGCTGTCCAGCCCCCGGACCTCGCTGTCGAGGTAGAACACCGACAGCGGCTTGCCGACAGGCGCGATCGCCCTGGCCCGCGCCAGGTCCGCCTCCATCGCCTCGATCAACGCCTGCGCCCTCGCCTGCCTGCCGAGCATTTCGCCAAGGAGGGTCAGGTCACGCCGGACATGGGCGTAGTAGTCCAGGGAATGGCCGGCACAGGCCGACTCGAGCAGGTAGGTGGCGATCCCGTTGCCGGCCAGCCGGGTTCGCGAGCTGACCCCATCGCCGAAGGCCGTGGCGAATCCGCCGACCACCAGGTCCGGCCTTTGCGCGTACAGCACCTCGCTGGCCGGATACTCCCGGGCGATCACCGGCACGCCCTGGTAGCGGCTCTGCTTGTAGGCGGCGCCGTTGTCGTCCAGGTAGGCCACACCGACCATCGACGGCCCGACGCCAAGGGCGAGCAGGAGGTCGGCCGCGTGCTGGTTGAGGGCGACGATACGTGCAGGCGTCGCCGCAGGCCGTTGCCAGTCTTGCCCGCAGTTGCGAAAGCGCTCGGCCAGGGCCGGTGTGCCACAGCACAGGGCCAGCGACAGCAACCAGGCTTTACGCATCGCATGTCCCTCCCTTGATCAGCAATCTTTCGGCGATCCTTCCGCCCTCTAGATGCGTTTTTACCAATTCCTCCACCTCCCGATCATCACGTACCCGATACCAGCAGCCGTCCGGGTGCACCGTCAGCACTGGCCCCAGGTTGCAGGGGAACTGGCAACCGGTACGGGTCAGCAGCACGCCGCCTGGCGTCTCGATCAAGTCACGCTCCAGCAGCTGGCGGCGCAAGCGTTTCCACAACGGCAAGGCACCGCGCCGCACGCAGCGTGGGCCGGTGCACAGGAACACCTGGCGGGCATGCTCGGGTATCCGCGACCAGTCCGGATCGCTGGCCACCGCGTTGACCTGGTCGCATGGCAGGTGACGGGCATGCTCGCCGACGCTGGCACACGCCGCCCGAGCATCCAGCCCGCGCCGACCCAGGGCCTGGGCCGTGATCCAGATACCGGCGCGACCTTGCGCCAGGCGCCCCAGCTCATCGCGCAGCCAGTCGAGGTAGGCGCTGTCCGAGGTGGGTTCCAGGTCCACTACCAGCAAGCGCTCAATGCCCAGGTCAAGGGCCTCGCGGATAACCACCCACAGCCCGTCGAAGCCCTCCAGGGTATCGACGATATCCCGGTCCGCCTCGCGGCCACGCAGGTCGCGAACCTCGGCGCCGAACGACTCGGCCACCGAGCCACTCGCCAGACCGGGGCCCACGAACAGCACACGCTGATAGTCCATGCTCACGCCCCTCAGAAGGTGTAGGTGTACCGCAGTTCGCTGGTGAACGGCCGCCCGAGGTTGTCGACATTGCTCGCCCGGCTGGTGACATAGTCGCGGTCGAACAGGTTCTCCACCAGCAGGCTCAGCCGGTGCTGGCGGGCGCCATCCAGGTAGCGATAGGCATCGGCATCGACCACCGAGTAATGGCCATAGTCGACGCCCTTGGAGCTGACCACGTCGCGAATGTAGCGAATGGCCCCTCCGGCACCCCACCTGCGGTCTGCCGATTCGTAGCCGAGCCGCGAGCGGGCGAAGAAACTCGGCACGTCGTTGATCGTCGCCCCGGTGCGCGACTCGGTGAGGTTACGGGTCATGTCGGCCTGCAGGCTCCATTGGTCGTCGAGCTGGATACGTGCATCGGCCTCGAAACCACGCATCTGCACCTGCCCCTGGCCATTCACCCACTGGCTGCCGTCCAGGGTGATCAGGTCGGTGATCTTGCGCCGGAACACGGTGACGCTGGCGCTGAACTCACGCGCCAGCAGCAGGCCGTGGTAGTCCAGGCCAAGCTCGGCATTGCGGCTCTTCTCGGGCTTGAGGTTGCGGTTGCCGATCTCGTCGCCAGGCTCGTTGACGAACAGCTGCTCGGCGTTGGGCAGCTTGTAGGCGCTGCCGTACTGGCCGCGCAGCTGCCAGTTGTCGTTCAGGTCGTACAGCGAGGTGAGCATGCCGACGGTGGCGCTGTCGCCGCCGCTCATGGCTTCGTGGCGCACGCCGAGGCTCGGGTGCCAGTTCGGCAGGGCCTCGATCCTGGGCCTCAATTGGACATACAGCGCATTGGCCTGGGCCTCGTTGTCGTCGATCAACAGCACGTCGTCCTGGCCCTTGAACCACTGGTTGTCGGAACCGAACACCAGCACATGGCCGCCGTCGAGCTCGGCCTTGCCCTCGGCCTGCACACCCCAGTCGGTGAAGCCCCAGTAGTCGTTGTGGTTGACCACGTTGCGGCTGCCGTCGGCGCGGTTGTTGATGCGGGTGTAGCGGGTGTCCCAGTCGTTGACATGGCCCTTGACGAAGTAGCTCAGGCGCTCGTTGAGGCGCTGCTCGAAGGTGGCGGTGGCGATCTGCTGCACGCGGTCGTTGGTGGTCTTGTAGTTGTTCACCGGCCGGGCGAAATCGAGGTTGGCGTCGGTGTACTGGTAGAACAGCTCCAGCCGCGTATCGTCGCCGAAGGCCTGGATCGCCTTGCCGCCGAAGGTGGTTACCTCGTAGCCGCGTTTCTTGTCGCTGACGTTGCCGCTGTAGTCACGGTTGCGAAACGGTTGGTAGCCGTCGGAGACGTTGTGACTGACATAGGCCAGCAGCCCCAGGTCGCCGAAACCATTGCTGAAGATCCGCTCGACGCGGGCGTCCTTGCTGTTGCCGGCGAAGCTGTCCAGGCCCAGGTTGACCTCCCCCGAAGCCTCGCGGCGCTGCGGGCTGCGGGTGACGATATTGATCACCCCCGCCACCGCCTGGGTGCCGAACAACAGGCTCTGGCCGCCCTTGAGCACCTCGATGCGCTCCACCGCGTTGGCCGGCAGGGTGTCCAGGTACAGGCCACCGTACAGGCGGTTGTTCAGGCGCACGCCGTCGAGCAGGATCAAGGTGTCGTCGTTGCGCCCGCCCAGCAGCGAGTAGGTGCCGTAGTCGAACGGGCCGTTCTTCGGCGCGACGTAGAAGCCGGGGATGAACATCTGCATCACCCGGGTGATGTCGGCGCCGGGGCCGGCGCGCTCGATCTGCTCGCGGCTGACGATCTCGACCTTGCTGCCGTACTGGGCCATGGCGGCGACCGTGGTCGACTCCACCGAGGGCGCGGCGACGATCTGCTGGTCGAGGATCAGAGGGGTGTTTTCGGCCAGTGCCAGGGGGCTGGCCAGGCAGCCCAGAAGCAGGGTCCGGGCCTTGGGGGAGAAACGTCGGGAGTGAATCACAGCAATCATGCTCTTCTCGAAAGTGACTTTCGCAGAAGCACGCAGGAGCAGGGATCGCGCACAGCCAATACCGGCCCATGCCCGCCCACCGCAGGAGTTTGCCTACCACATTCCAGGCCGGTCTCCGGGCTCGCAAGACAAGACACCTTCACCTTCCCATGGCGCATTAGCCACAGTGGTCTGTCGAAGGCATCACTTGCATACCGTTGCGGGGGCAGCACCGGACTGGCGCGAAGCGCGTACCGGTTTCCCGTTTCACCCCATGCGCGGCGGCATGGG
Source organism: Pseudomonas sp. TE31087 (assembly GCF_057284075.1). Classification (NCBI taxonomy): domain Bacteria; kingdom Pseudomonadati; phylum Pseudomonadota; class Gammaproteobacteria; order Pseudomonadales; family Pseudomonadaceae; genus Pseudomonas; species Pseudomonas sp. TE31087. The sequence goes on along the minus strand of NZ_JBXVNN010000001.1, from coordinate 993,591 downwards.
ACACCTGAAATCGGTCGGCATCTGAACACCTGGGGCCGAGAGGCGTCAAGCCAGCCAGGTGAATCGATTCGAATGTTTTTTATCGGCCAAGCACTCTAGTGTCCTGTCTCGGAAATAAGCTGTTCACTTTTGGCGGCGTCTTGGGCGCCCGGCCTGCGTTGCCACTCCTCGCCATAGCCCTGCTATGACTCGTCGCGGCGCCTTGGCCGAACACCCAAGCCACTCGCCAAAAGAGAACGTATTTCCGAGACAGGACACTAGGCAGATGTTTCAAACGCTGTAGAATCCGCACGCCGAACCTATTCTCATTCCCTTCGAGCTTTGCCGATGAAGCTGGCCCGCCACACACAATCGCAAGTCGCCTGGGTGCTGTATTTCAGCATCCTGTTCGGCTCGTTGCTGTGCGCCATGGGCCATGGACAGATGGCGGGCTTGCGCCTGGCCGGCCTGGATGACGCCGCCTGGTGCGCGGCCGACAGCAGCGGCGTGTTCAAGGGCGACCAGGACATCAGCGACCCGGTGCTGCCCGCCGGCGGCGACTGCGTGATCGCCAGCCTGTTCAGCGCCACCCTGCTGGCGGTGTTCTTCGGCCTGCTGGCCTTGCTCGCCGGGGAGTCGAGCAAACCCTTACCCAGGCAACCCGCGCCACCCCTGCCCAAGCAGCGCTGGCCACTGGTCAATCCGCGCGCCTCTCCTGCTTCGCTTCTCGCGTTCTGACATCGCCACGCCCTGCGCTGCCTGATCGGCAGCGGGCGTGCGCTCACCGATTTCAGCCAGGAAGCCTTGCATGTTTCGCATGACCACTTTGGCGCTGCTCGTTGGCAGCGCAACCTGCGCCTGGGCGCAGGATGACACCCTGACCCTGCCCGCCAGCAACGTCACGGCCACCGCCGACCACCCCAAAGAAGCCACCACCCTGGACCTTGACCGGCCTATCGAAAGCGGCTCGCGACTGAACCTCAGCGCCCGCGAGAACCCCGCCTCGGTCAGCGTCGCCGACCGCAAGACCATGGAACGCATCGGCGCGCGCAACTTCCAGGACGCCGCCAACGCCCTGCCCGGGGTCAACGCTTCGGCACCGCCCGGCTGGGGCGGCTACGTGTCGTACCGCGGCTTCAACGGTGCCCAGGTCAGCCAGCTGTTCAATGGCATCAACCTGCAGTACGGCGCTGCCGGGCGACCGGTCGGGGCGTGGATCTACGACCGCGTCGAACTGCTCGGCGGCCCCTCGTCGTTCCTCAACGGCAGCGGCGCCGTCGGCGGCAGCTTGAACATGATCACCAAGCTGGCCAACCGCGACGAGGATACCTTCGAAGGCCGCGTCAGCTATGGCCGCTACGACACGATGGAGACCTCGGTCGGCTTCAACAAGGCGCTCAACAGCGGCGACGGCCCACGCCACTACGCCCGACTCGACTACAGCCGCACCAGCACCAATGGCTACATCGACCGCCAGGAGAACGGGGCCGGCAACCTGGCCTTCTCGCTGCTCAGCGACATCAACGACCAGTTGTCGCACACCCTGGCCATCGAGTACCTGGAAGAAAAAGAGGACAGCCCGTACTGGGGCACGCCGGTGCTGCAACCGGCGGTCGGCACCCTGCATATCGACAAGCACAATCGCTTCAACAACTACAACGTCGAGGACGGCCGCTACGAGCAGCGCACGCGCTGGCTGCGCTCGATCACCGACTATCGCATCGACGACAGCAACCAGCTGCGCAACACCTTCTACCACTACAACGGCCAGCGCGATTACCGCAACCTCGAGGTGTACCGCTACAACGCCGGCAACACTGCCATCGACCGCTCCGGCGGCTACCGCCAGCGCCACGACCAGGAGGTCAACGGCAACCGCGTCGAGCTGACCCACCAGGGCCAGCTGTTCGGCCTGGCCAGCGACTGGGCGTTCGGCGTGGACTACAACCGCAACCAGCAGACCAACTACCCACTATCCAAGGGTGCTTTCGACCGCATCGACCCGAACGGCTTCCAACCCGATCACTTCCTCGACATCCCCGGCATGGACGCGCCGCGGGCCAAAGGCCGCAGCACCAACACCGACACCACCGCGGGCTTCGTCGAAAACCGCACCCGCCTGACCGGACCAGCTGTCGCTGATCACCGCGCTGCGCTACGACCATATCGACTTCGACGTGGTCGACCACGTGACCCGGGCCAAGCTGGACCGGCGCTGGGACGCCTTCACCGGCCGCCTGGGCCTGGTCTACGAGCTGACGCCCAATGTCAGCCTGTACACCCAGTACAGCACCTCGGCCGAGCCGCCGGGAGGCTCGCTCACCGGCGCCTCGATCAGCCAGGTCGGCGACTTCGACCTGAGCACCGGCCGCCAGGTGGAAGTGGGCAGCAAGTTCGACTTCCTCGATGGGCGCGGCTCGGCCACTGCAGCGGCCTATCGCATCGTGCGCAAGAACATCTCGGTGCCCTCCTCGACCGTGCCCAACACCACCGAGCAGGCGGGCCAGCAGACCTCCACCGGCATCGAGCTGGCGGCCTCGTTCAAGGTCACGCCCAAGCTGCTGGCCGCGGGCAACTTCAGCTGGGTCAACGCCGAATACGACGAATTCAACGAGACCATCGGCGGCGTGGTGTACTCGCGCAAGGGCAAGAACCCGGTGAACATCCCCGACCGGGTCGCCAACCTGTGGCTGACCTACGACCTGGCGCCGGGTTGGCAGGTCGGCGCCGACGCCCGCTATGTGTCGTCGGTGTACGCCAATACCGCCAACACCGCCTGGGTGCCGTCGTACACCGTCTACGGGCTGTCGATGACCCACGATCTGGACCAGCACGTACAGCTCAGCGCGCGGCTGCGCAACCTCACCGACGAGGTCTACGCCCGCTTCATCCACCAGACCAACACCCAGTACTACCTGGGTGAGCCGCGCAGCCTGGAAGTCGCTGTGCAGTGGCGCTACTGATGGGCCTGAAACGCCAGCTGTACCTGTGGCACCGCTGGCTGGGTATCGTCGCCTGCCTGTTCATGGCGCTGTGGTTCGTCTCCGGGGTGGTCATGCTGTATGTCGGCTACCCCAAGTTGACCCCGGCCGAGCGCCTGGCCCACCTGCCGGCACTGCCGGCGGGTTGCTGCGCCGAGTTGCCGGCGCAGTGGGCGCAGCAGCCGTTGAAGGCACTGCGCCTGACCAGCCTGGGCGGGCGGGCGCACTACCTGCTGGAGCTGGCCGACGGGCGCCGCGTCACCCTCGATGCCGCCAGCGGCGCGTCCCTGGCTCAGGCCGACGCCGCCTGGGCCCTGGCCAATGCCCGGCAGTACGCCGGTGACGCGGCACTGGCCTACCAGGGCACGGTGGACGAGGACATGTGGACCCACTCCCGGGCCCTGGACGGCGACCGGCCCTTGCACCGGGTGCGGGTGGACGATGCCGCCGGCACCTGGCTGTACCTGTCCGGGCGCAGCGGTGAAGTGGTCCGCGACGCCACCGCACAGGAACGCACATGGAACTGGGTCGGTGCCTGGCTGCACTGGCTCTATCCCTTGCGCGGCGGGTTCGGCTTCGACAACGGCTGGCGCACGCTGGTGATCGGCCTGTCCGTGCTCGGCACGCTGATGGCGGTCCTGGGCATGGCGGTGGGCATCCTGCGCCTACGCTTGCGCAAGCGCTATCGCAGCGGCTCGTGCAGCCCTTACCCGAGCGGCTGGCTGCGCTGGCACCACATCGGCGGGCTGCTGTTCGGCGGCGTGCTGGTGTTGTGGGTGTTCAGTGGCCTGATGTCGATGCGCCCCTGGGGCCTGACCGACAGCCGTTCGCAGATCGCCCTGCAACCCGGCCCGCTGCGCGCCGTCGACCTCAAGCTGCCGGTCGCCACGGCGTTGGCTTGGTTACGCGAGGAGGCAGGCTTCAACGCCGTCGAGTTGCAGTGGCAGCGCCTGGCCGACATCACCTACCTGGTGGCACGCAACGCCAACGGCGACAGCCGCATCCTCGAAGCCGGCGCGCCACCGGCCCGGGCGTTTGCCCGGCAACGTCTGCTGGCGGCCGCGCAGGCCATGGCCCCGGGCATTACGGTGCAAGACGACTGGCAGACCGCCTACGACTTCCACTACTTTGCCCGCGATCCGCAGAGTATGTACGGTTTCCAGTCCAGGCCGTTACCTGTGCTGCGTCTGCGTTTCGACGACCCGGCCGGCACCTGGGCCTACATGGACCCGGCCAGCGGCATGCTGGTGGCCAGCCATGACCGGGCGCAACGCACCGGCCGCTGGTTGTTCAACCTGTTGCACAGCTGGGACTGGCAACCGCTGCTGGCGCGGCCGCTGTTGCGGGAAGGGCTGATCATCGTCCTGAGTAGCGGTGGACTGGTGATTGCCCTCAGTGGTGTGGTGCTGGGTTGGCGGCGTTTGCGCAGGACGCTCCGTTAGCGTCTGCGTCCAAGGTATGGCATCAGGTGCGCCACTTTCTGGTGGGCTCCTATGGGACGACATGTAACCCATTGGTTTAGCTTGACTCTGTGGGAGCGGGTTTACCCGCGAAGAATCCAGCGCGGTGTATGGCACCGGCTCCGCCGGTGTTCGCGGCGGTGCGGCGGTCCGATAAACCCGCTCCCACAGAAATAACAGGGCTGGACGATCTCTCATGGAGCCAAACGTAATTCTTCGATTCGACCAGGACAGCGTGCTACCCCCGCTTCTTCTTCACCCCGCCCTGCCTGGCCTTGAACCGCGGATTGGACTTGCAGATCACATAGATCCGGCCACGACGCTTGACCACCTGGCAATCACGATGACGGCGCTTGGCCTGCTTGAGTGAGGACAGTACTTGCATGGGAACCTCCAGTTACGTAATAACATTACAATAACGCGAATCATTCCCATCTGACAATCACGCCGTAAACCACAGCTCCCTATGGCGTCAGAGCAATGATAAATGTTACGTTATTACATATTAATTGGAGATCCCCCGTGAACCCTCGCGCACCGCTTCTGGCCGGCCTCACCCTGGGCCTGTTCGGCCAACCCCTCTCGGCAGCCCAACCCCTGCTGCTGGAGGAAACCTCGATCACCGACGCCTACCTCGAAGAGCGTGCCGACGGCCCGGTGCAAGGCTATCGCGCCACCCGCTCGGCCACCGCCACGCGCACCGACAGCGATATCCGCGACACCCCGCAGAGCATCCAGGTGGTGCCCGCCCAGGTGATCAAGGACCTCAACACCACCCGCATCGACCGTGCCCTGGACTTTGCCGGCGGCGTGTCGCGGCAGAACAACTTCGGCGGCCTGACCTTCCTCAACTACAGCGTGCGCGGCTTCACCACCGGCGAGCTGTACAAGAACGGCTTTGCCATCAACCGCGGCAGCTACAGTTCCCCGGACACCTCCAGCATCGAGCGCATCGAAGTGCTCAAGGGCCCGGCCGCCAGCCTCTATGGCCGTGGCGACCCTGGCGGGCTGGTCAATATCGTCAGCAAGCGCCCCCAGGCCGAGACCTTCAGCACCCTCAGCCTGAGCGCGGGCAGCTGGGACCGCTACCGCACCGCCCTGGATGCCAACGCGCCCCTGGACAGCGAAGGCAACCTGCTGGGCCGGATCAACCTCGCGGTCGAGGACAACGGCAGTTTCCGCGATCACGTGAACAGTGAACGGCGCATTGTCAGTCCGTCGCTGAGCTGGCAGCTGTCGCCGGACACCCGGGTGATGCTCGATGCCGAGTTCTCGCGCACCGAATCGGTGTTCGACCGGGGCATTCCGGCGGTCAACGGCCAGATGGGTTCGGTACCGCGCTCGGCCTTCATGGGCGAACCCAACGACGGCAAGATCCGCAACGACAACCAGACCCTCGACCTGGCGCTGGAGCACTTTCTCAACGACGACTGGAAGCTGCGCCTGGCCAACCACTACACCCAGGGCACGCTCAAGGGCAACAGCTCCGAGCCCCAGGCCCTGGTCGGCAACACCCTCACCCGCTTCTACCGCGAGCGCGACTTCGAGTGGAACGACAACATCACCCAGGCCGAGCTGCACGGCCAGTTCCAGCTGCTCGGCTGGCAGCACCAGAGCCTGATCGGGCTTGAATACGAAAACTACCGCAACAGCCAGAAGTACCCGCAAAGCGCGACCTCGGCGGGCTATGGCCTGGACATCTACAACCCGGTGTACGGCAAGCCCAAGCCGGCGCTCACACGGGCCAACGACTTCTTCGAACGCACCGAAAGCCATGCCCTCAACCTGCAGGACCAGATCGCCTTCACCGAGCGCCTGCGCGGCCTGCTCGGTGTGCGTCTGGAGCGCATTGAACAGACTGCGCAGAACCGCTCCACCGGGGTCAGCAACAGCCAGGCGAAGGATGTCGCCACGCCGCGCATAGGGCTGCTGTACCAACTGACCCCGCAAGTGGGCGTGTTCGCCAACGCCTCGACCTCGTTCAAGCCCAACACCATCGGCACCCAGGGCCAGGTCTACAAGCCTGAAAAAGGCCTGGGCTACGAGACCGGACTAAAGCTCGACCTGCTAGACAACCGCCTGGGCGCGACCATCGCGCTGTTCCATATCGACAAGGAAAACGTCATCACCACCGACGCACTCGGCGAAAGCGTGGCGGCGGGCGAAGCGCGCAGCCAGGGGCTGGACCTGCAGTTCAGCGGCCAACTGACCGACGCGGTGCGGGTGATCGGTGCCTACGCCTACATCGATGCCGAGGTCACCAAGGGCGACGCGGCCCTGCCCAAGGGCAGCGACTTGCTGGGCATTGCCCGCAACAGTGGCAGCGTGATGGGCGTGTACGAGTTCCAGGACGGCGCCCTGCGCGGCTCGGACATTGGCGCGGCGTTCAACTATGTCGGCGAGCGCTCCGGCCAGGCCGGCAGCCACTTCACCCTGGACGCCTACAGCACGGTCGACCTGCTGGCGCACTACAAGGCCAGCGAACAGGTCACCGTGGGGCTGAACCTCAACAACCTGTTCGATCGCAAGTACTACGAACGCTCGTACAACAGTTCGTGGGTGCTGCCGGGGGAGCCGCGCAACTTCAGTTTGAGCCTGACGCTCAGTCTCTGAGCGCCGGTCATGTAGCCATGGGTGATCCGGACCTGCGTCCAAACGCCTGGCAGGCCAGCACCAGCACAAACACCCCGGCAAAGGCCATGACGATGGTCGGCGCCGGGGCGCTGTCGAGGTAGAACGAGCTGTACACGCCCACGAACGAACAGCCGATGGCGACCAGTAACGACAGCCACAACATGTGCCGGAACTGGCGCGTCAGCAGCGCGGCGATGGCCCCTGGGGCAATCAGCAAGGCGATCGCCAGGATCACCCCCGAGGCCTTCAGCGCCCCGACCACCGCCAACGAGATCAGGCACAGCAGGCCATAGTGCAGCCAGCCGCTGCGCAGGCCGACCGCATGCGCCTGCACCGCATCGAAAGTGTGCAGCATCAGGTCTTTCCACTTGGTGGCGATGACCAGCGCCGTGAGCACGGCGATGCCCGCGCACAGCCACAGGTCCTGGGGGCCGGCGCCGAGGATGTCGCCGAACAGGATATGGTCCAGGTGCACATCGGACTGGATCTTCAGGTACAGCACCAACCCCAGGCCGAACATGCCCGAATAGACGATGCCCATCACCGTGTCCTGCTTGATGCGGCTGTTCTCCTTGAGGTACCCCGTGGCCACCGCGCAGAACATGCCGGCCAGGAACGCCCCGATGGCGTAGGGAATCTGCACGATGTAGGCGATCACCACGCCGGGGAACACCGCGTGGGCGATGGCGTCGCCCAGCAGCGCCCAGCCCTTGAGCACCAGGAAGCACGACAGCAGCGCCATGGGAATGGCGATCAGCACGGCGATGGCCATGGCGTTGACCATGAAGTCGAAGCGCAAGGGTTCCAGCAGCAGGTCGGTCACGTTCATGGCTGCACCTCCAGCGCCTGGCGCCGACGGCGGCACGCGGCCAGCAGCCCGTGCTTGCGGGCGAAGACGAATACCAGCAGGAAGATCAGCGTCTGCAGCACGACGATCACGCCACCGGTGGCGCCGTCGAGGTAGTAGCTCAGGTAGGTGCCGGTCAGGCTGGTCAGGGCGCCAATGACGACGGCGATGACCAGCAACCGAGGAAAGCGGTCGCTGAGCAGGTAGGCCGTGGCGCCGGGGGTGATGACCATGCAGATCACCAGGAACGCCCCCACCGTCTGCAGCGCGGCCACGGTCGAGGCCGACAGCAAGGCGAAGAACAGCAGCTTGAGTGCGTCCGGGCGAATGCCGACTGCGCGGGCCTGCTGCTCGTCGAAGAAGGTCAGCATCAGGTCGCGCCACTTGGCCAGCAGCACCGCCAGGGTGACCAGGCCGATGATCGCCAGCTGCAGGGTGTCGCCCGGGGTGATCGCCAGGATATTGCCGAGGACGATGGTCTGGATGTTCACCGAGGTCGGCGACAGCGAGACCATGAACAGGCCCAGGCCGAAGAACGAGGTGAAGATCATGCCGATCACCACATCTTCCTTGAGCCGCGTGCGCCGCTGCAGGAACAGCAGCGCCGCCGAGGCCAGCCCGCCGGCGAAGAACGCGCCGAGGGAAAACGGCAGGCCGATCATGTAGGCGCCGGCCACCCCCGGCACGATGGCGTGGGACAGTGCGTCACCGATCAGCGACCAGCCCTTGAGCATCAGGTAGCAGGACAGGAACGCGCAGACCCCGCCGACCAGGGTCGAGACCCACAGGGCATTGCGCATGTAGCCGTACGCAAACGGCTCGAGCAGCAGTTCGATCATGCGTCGGCCTCGCTGTCGCTGCCCGGTTCGCGTCGCGCCGGCAGGCCGTTGCGCAGGATCAGCGGTCGCTCGTCGTCGCTGAACACGCTGACCGGCGGTTGCTGCGACGGATCGCCCGGCAGCAGGGCGAAGTGGCGCAGTACTCCGCCAAAAGCGCGCTCGAGATTGTCCCGGGTGTAGACCTCGTCGGTCGGCCCGTGGGCCAGCACGGTGCGCTTGATCAACACCACCCGGTCGCAAAACTCCGGCACCGAGCCGAGGTTGTGGGTCGACACCAGCATGATCCGACCTTCGCCGCGCAACTCGCGCAGCAGCTGGATGATCTGGTCCTCGGTCTTCACATCGACCCCGGTGAACGGCTCGTCGAGCAGGATCACCCGGCTGTCCTGGGCCAGGGCACGGGCGAGGAACACGCGCTTGCGCTGGCCGCCGGACAATTCGCCGATCTGCCACTTGCGCAAGGCCTGCATGTCGACCCGGCACAGCGCCGCGTCCACCGCCTCGTGATCGGCGCGCCGGGGAATGCGCAGCGGACCCATGTGCCCGTAGCGACCCATCATCACCACGTCCTCGACCAGCACCGGAAAGTCCCAGTCCACTTCCTCGGCCTGGGGCACGTAGGCCGTGCATTTGCGCCGCAGGGCACGCTCGGCCGGCAGGCCCAGCACGCTGATGCGCCCGGCGGCCAGGCGCACCAGGCCCATGATGGCCTTGAACAGGGTCGACTTGCCCGAGCCGTTGATGCCCACCAGCGCGGTGATCGAGCCCATCGGCAGTTCGAAGCTGGCGTCGTGCAACGCGGTATGGCCGTTGCGGTAGGTCACGGTGGCGCCCTGGACGACGATGCCGCTTTCCAGGGCCTGGTTGTGCTGGTTCATCGGCTGCCTGCCTGGCCCAGGCCCTGGACGATGGTGTCGGTGGTCACCCGCAGCAGGTCGAGGTAGGTCGGCACCGGCCCGTCCTGGGCGCTCAGGGAGTCGACGTAGAGCACGCCGCCATAGTGCGCGCCGGTTTCCCGGGCCACCTGGCGGGCCGGCTTGTCGGAGACCGTGCTTTCGCTGAACACCGCCGGGATGTGATGCGCCCTGACCGCGTCGATGACCGTGCGCACCTGGTTCGGCGTGCCCTGCTGGTCGGCGTTGATCGGCCACAGGTACAGCTCCTCCAGGCCGAAGTCGCGGGCCAGGTAGGAGAACGCGCCTTCGCTGCTGACCAGCCAGCGCCTGTCGGCGGGAATCTGCTCGAGACGGGCGCGCAGCGGCGCGATGGTTGCCTCGATACGCGCCTTGTAGGCCTCGGCATTGCGCTGGTAGGCCTGGGCGTTGGCCGGGTCGTGGCGCACCAGCGCGTCGCGGATATTGTCCACGTAGACCAGGGCGTTGCGCGGCGACATCCAGGCGTGTGGATTGGGCTTGCCGCTGTAGGGGCCGGCAAGGATGCCCATCGGCTCGATGCCGTCGGACACCACCACGCCCGGTACCTGTTGCAGGCGCTGGAAGAACTTCTCGAACCACAGCTCCAGGTTCAGGCCGTTCCACAGGATCAGTTGCGCCCCTTGGGCACGGCGCAGGTCGCCGGGAGTCGGCGAATAATTGTGGATCTCGGCGCCGGGCTTGGTGATCGACTCGACCACCGCAGCATCACCCGCCACGTTGCGAGCCATGTCGGCAATGATGGTGAAGGTGGTGACCACCTTGAACTTTTCCGCCGCGCCCACGGGCAGCGCCAGCAGCAAGGTGGCGAACAGTGCGCCTGCCAGGCGCCAGGGGCGGGATTGGGACCTGCTTCTATCGAACATCCGTCACTTCCACTTCGAGTCGGAGGAAACGGCTAAGGCACGGAACGGCGGCCGATCTTGTGCGCAGCCCCAGGTCAAGTGGCGAGGGTCATGCGGTCGGCTCTGCCTTGTCGAGTATGGAGAGCCGCCACACGGATGGCAAATGCGCCGACAGGTGTCACCCTGCCAGCGTCGCCAGCGCCAGTACTGGCCACCCCGCAACAGCCGTCCCGATCGCCAGCCGCGGCTGGTAGGGCAGCACCAGCACCAGCGCCAACCCCGCCAGCGAGACCAGGCCAAGCCCGCCGATCGGTCCCATGGCCCAACCCCAGGCCACGACACTGGCGGCGAAACTGGCCACCAGCGCCAGCCAGCCCGATACCCGCAGCGCCCGACGCCGCGACGACGATGGCGGCCGGCCCCAGACCTGTTTGTAGTGCCGCTCCAGCCCCAGGCACAGGGCAATCATGCCGCTGTACGCCAACCACAATCCCGTGGCTATCACCAGACCCATTTCAGTTGACCTCCGTACGGACACGCAGCGCACGCTCCGGCGCTGGCTGCCCGATTTTCCAGGCACACGCGGCCAGCAGGCCGCCGATCACCAGGGTGGTGACCTCCAGGGGGATGTAGTCGCCGCGATTGACCGTGACCACGTTCAGCAACGGCAAGCCCAGGCACAGCGCCGCCGTCAGCCCGAGCTGCTCCTGCCAGGCCTGCAACCAGGGACGCAGGCAGGCGTGCAGCAATGTCGCCAGCCAGATCAGGAAGAACACCCGCACCTCCCAACCGCCGCGCTGCGCCAACTCGAGCGGCAACAGGCGGTTGGCCCACAACAGGCCGACGCAGGCCAGCGTCAGGCCGGCCACCACACTGACGTTGATGCGCTCGGCGCCGATGTACAGCGCGGCGCCCAGCGCCCCTTCGCCGTCATGCCGGCGTCGACGCTTTACGGTGAACAGCACCAGCCCCGTGGCGATCATCGCGCAGCTGGCCAGGCCGCAGACGAAGTACAGCCAGCGCATCGGGTAGCCGCCGAACTGGGCGAAGTGCATGCCCGCCAGCACCCGTTGCGTGAGCAGGCTCGGGCGGCTCTCGGCGGGCGCCCGCAGTACCTTGCCGGTCACACCATCGAAGACCATGCTCTGGCCCTTGGTCAGCTCGATGCGATTGCCCAGCAGCGGGCGCACCTCGATCCGCGCATCGCCCCGCCCCGGGTTGTGGATCGACAGGCTGGCCAACGGCCCCAACACGCGCTCGGCCTCGGCCAGCAGCGGCGGCAACGCCGTCAACGGCGCCGGCCCGGCAACCTCCTGAGGTGGCTGGCGGCCCTGGCCGGCATGCTGCTCGGGCATGCCGCGCAGGGCGCGATTGAGTGCCTCGCGATCCCCCCCGAACAGCGCATCGGAGGCCGCCGGCATATAGATCAGGTAGAAGATCACCAGCCCTGTGTAGGTGATCATGAGGTGGAACGGCAGCACCAGCACGCCAGTGGCGTTATGCGCGTCCAGCCACGAGCGCTGGCCCTTGGCCGGGCGGAAGGTGAAGAACTCCTTGAAGAGTTTCTTGTGGATGACAATGCCGCTGACCAGCGCCGCCAGCATCGCCATCGCCGCCAGGCCCACCACCCAGATGCCGAGCAGGCGCGGCAGGTTGAGGGTGAAATGGAAGCGGAAGAAGAAGCCGCCACCGGCCGTTTCACGCACCTGCAGCGGCTCGCCGGTTTCCGGGTCAAGCGCTTGTCCGCCGCCGCCGCGACGCTGCTCACCGGTGGACACGCTGAGGGTGGGTGCGCGTTCGTTGGGCAGGCCGATGTTCCAGGTGCGGGCTTGCGGATGACGGGCCTGCAGGTAGTCCAGCGCGGTCTGCGCCGCCTCGCGGCTGTCCAGGCTGTGCGCCGGGATTTCCGGACGCAGCCAGTTGTCGATCTCCTTGTCGAACACCGCCAGGGTGCCGGTGAGGAAGATGGCGAACAGCACCCAGCCGAACAACAGTCCGCTCCAGGTGTGCAGCCATGATAGGGATTGGGTGATGGTTTTCTGCTTCATCCCAGGCGCTCCAGCAGTTGCGGCCAGAAGCCGATCAACGCCAGCGGCACGCCGAGGGCGAGGCCGGCCCAGGCGCGGGTGGCGCTACGGCAGGCGAAGACCCAGAGGATCGCGCCGGTGTAGACGGCGAACGACAGCACGGTGGCGACGATCAGGGCATCCGCCGGTTGCAGCGGCAGCAGCCGCGCCAGCGCGGCGGTGAAGGCGTAGGTGAAGGCATAGCCGCCAAGCACGGCGGCGACGATGCGCGAGAGCATGGGCCAGGCGATATTCACGGTTTGCAGTCCTTGGGGGCGCGTTGCGCCCCTTTCGCGGCACAAGGCCGCTCCTACAGAAAATCACATCCCTCTGTAGGAGCGGCCTTGTGCCGCGAAAGGGCTGCGCAGCAGCCCCGCTTGTCATCAGAACGAGGTAGTCACCGACGCATAGAACGCGCGTCCCGGCTCGTTGTAGGTGGCGGCGCCGGCGCTGGTCCCCGCCCCTTCGCGGTACACGCGCTTGTCGAACAGGTTGCTGATGCCGGCGCCGAACGACAGGTTCTTGTTCAGCGCGTAAGTGCCACCGATGCCCCAGACGTGGTACGGATCAAGGGTCTTCAGCTCGTTCTGCGCCGTGACGCTGACCTCGCGGGTCGGGTTGAACTGGCGCGGCTCCTGCTTGCCGTAGTAGGTGCCGGTCAGGCTCAGCGACAGGGCCTCGGTCACCTGCCAGTCGAGCATGGTGTTGACGGTGTACTCCGGCACCACCGACAGCGGGTTGCCGTCGCTGTCCTCGTTGGCGTCCATGTAGGTGAAGTTGGTGTTCCAGCTCAGCACCTCGCCGGCCTCGCCCAGCAGCGGCACGCCGATGCTGCCTTCCCAGCCCTTGACCACCGCGTCCTGGGCGTTGTCCCAGCGCAGGATCGCCTCGTTGGTGGCGGTGCGCCCGGTCACGTCGTTGGCCGAGACGATCTTGTTGTCGTAGTCGTTGCGGAAGTAGGTCAGGCTGGCACTCCAGCCATCGCGGGCGAAGCTCACCCCCAGTTCCTTGTTGACGCTGATCTCCGGGTCGAGGTCGGCGTTGCCCAGCACGTAGCAACCGTTCGAGCTGAGGCTCGGCGCACAGCCGTTGCCGTTGCTGCGGTACAGGTAGTTGGGGTTGGACTGGTACAGATTCGGCGCCTTGAACGCCCGGGCGATGCCGGCCTTGAGGGTGACGTCCTCGGTGAGTTTGTACGAGGTGTTCAGGCTCGGGCTCCAGTTGGCGCCGAACTGGTCATGGTGGTCCAGACGCAAGCCCGGGGTGAGGAACCAGCTTGGTGTCAGCTCGATATTGTCCTCGGCGTAGACGGCCATGATGGTGGCGTCCATGTCGGTGGGCCGCGCCCCAGCGGCGGAGGTCGGCAGCGTGGTGCCCACGGCGCGGTTCAAGGTGCTGGGGTCGTCGAGTTCCTGGTAGTTCCACTCGGCGCCCAGAGTAAGGGTTTGTGGACGCAGCAGATCCAGCGGCAGGTCCAGCTGGCCCTGGACCAGGTAGCTGTCGTAGGTGCTGGTGGCTTTCTCGTTGCCGCTGATATCACCGTCGACGCTGCCGGTCATGCCTTCGAGCAGACGGTTGTTGCGGGTCTTCTCGTACTGCGCCAGCACACGGGAAGTGCCGAAGTCCCAGTCGCCGCGATGGGTAACGGAGAAGTCCTGGCGGTACATGGTATTGGTCTCGCGACCGAGCCAGCCGTTGATGGTGCTGCCCGGCACCAGCGAATCGGTGCCGCCGGTGCCGACGTCGCCAGCGTAGATGTTGCCCTGGCGACTGAAGCCGGTCTCGAAGTCGATCGTCTGCTGGTTGTCCAGCGCCCAGCTCACCAGGGCGTTGACGTCCTTGTTGCGCACGCCCTCGCGGCCGGCGGCCAGGGACGAGCCGCTGGCGGTGTCGGTGTGGCCCTGGTTGATGTCGGCGTCGTCGGCGTCGGTCTTGTTCAGGTTGCCGTACACACGAAAGGTCAGCGACTCCGTCAGCGGGCCGGCGAGGCTGAAGGTGGTGCGTTTGGTCATGCCCTCGGCATCGTCCTCGGGCAGGTTGGTGAAGGCGGTGATGCTGCCGGTCATTTCCTGGGTCGGACGCTTGGTGATGATGTTCACCACCCCGCCCATGGAACCCGAGCCATAGCGGGCCGCCGCCGGGCCACGAAGCACTTCGATGCTCTCGACCTGGTCGGCCGGTACCCAGTTGCTGTCGCCGCGGGTGTCGCGCTCGCCGGCACGGGTGTAGCGCACCGCGTTGCGCGAGGTCACCGGTTTGCCGTCGATCAGGATCAGGGTGTTTTCCGGGCCCATGCCGCGCAGGTCGATCTGGCGGTTGTTGCCCCGCGAGCCACTGGCGCCGTTGCCGGTCAGGTTGACCCCGGGCATCTTGCGAATGATCTCGGACAGGTCGTTGACCGGCGGACGCTTCTTGATGTCCTCGGCGCTGATGATCGAGACGCCCGATGCCTGCTTCAGCTCCTGCTCGGCGGTGGCCACCACGTGGGTGTCGCTCAGTTCAAGCACCTCGTTGCCCTGGCTGTCGGTGGCGGCCCACAGGGTCGCGGGCGACGCGGCCAGCAGGGCCAGGCAGAGATGGTTGAGCTTGAATCGGGGCTGCATCGGGACACTCCTTGCGCGTTGGGAACGGTCCGGGCAAGGAGCGAGCGGGAGCACGACGATCCGACTCGCCCCGGGGCCGGCACGGGATGAGCACGAATGCTATATATTCTCATTTGAGAGTAAATCTATTTTACAATCTATACATTTCTCAGCCGCAGGCTGACCCGCAGGCCCGGTGAGCGGTTCTGCGCCCAGACCTCGCCGCCCTGCAACTGCGTGACGCTGCGCGCGATCGACAGCCCGAGGCCAAAGCCATCGCCCCCCGGACGCGCGGCATTGAGCCGGGTAAAGGGCTGGAAGATGCTTTCCAGGTGCTGCGGCTCGACGCCGGGGCCCTGGTCTTCGACCCACAGCAACCAGGTGTCGCCCTCGCAACGGCCGCCCAGGGCTACGACGCCGCCTGACGGCGAGTGGCGCACGGCATTGCGCAGCAGGTTTTCCAGGGTCTGGGCCAGGCTGTTGAGGTGGCCGAGTACCGTGCAGCCGGCAGGCAGCGCATTGCGCAGCTGTTCGGCCGGCCAGCCGGTCTCGTAGCAGACGTCATCGCACAGCACTTCCCATAGCCGGGCCACATCCACCGGCGCCAGCGGCAGGAGCGGCCGCTCGGTGTCTAGCCAGACCAGCTCCAGGGTGTCGTTGATCAGCCGTTCCATGCCCTGCACTTCGCGCTCCAGGCGCTGACGCAAGGCCTGGTTGTCCTGCTCGCGCTCGCCGCTGACACGCAGGCGGCTCAAGGGGGTGCGCAGCTCGTGGGACAGGTCGCGCAGCAAGCGGCGCTGGAATGCCACGGTATTTTCCAGGCGACCGGCCATGTGATCGAAGGCCCCCGCCAGTTCACCCAGTTCGTCGCGACGCCGGGTGAGTTGCCCGCCGACCCGCGCGGACAGGTCGCCGGCGCTAAGGGCGATGGCCTGGCGCCGCAGCACGCCCAGCGGCGCGATGACCCGGCGGTACAGCAGCACGCCCAGACCCAGTGCCAGGGCGGCTGGCAGCACCCGCTCCAGCAAGGCCTGCCACAGGTGGTTGTACTTGCGCGGATTGAGCCGCGCCGGCAGGTCCATCACCAACTGGGCCTCACCACGACTGAACGGCACGTAGAACGTCGGCGTGCCGCCGGGCCGCCCCACCGACCAGTCCAGCGAGCGCATGAAGCTGAGTTTTTTACGCTCTCGCCCGCGCAACGGCCGCGACGACAACGACACGCCATGCGGCCCGACCACCGCCGCCCACACGCCCTCCTGCGCCGTCAACGTGTCGAGAAAGGCATCCACGCCCGGCTCGCCGCCCTCCTCCCAGGCCTGCTCGGCCTGTCGCGCGTAATCGGACAGCGTGTTGCGCGCCGTGCTACCGAGGGTCGAGGTGGCCATGTCCAGGCGTTGGCTGACATCCACGTGCAGGCTGATGATCAGCAGGCTGAGCAAGGCGATGCCGCCGAGCAGCGTCCAGAACAGCGAGTGGCGATCCGGCAGCCTCATGGGAGCACGCGCTTGAGCATGTAGCCAACGCCGCGCACGGTCTCCACCCTGGCCGCGGCGTAGCCGATCGACTGCAATTTGCGGCGCAGGTGACTGACATGCATGTCCAGGCTGCGGTCATGGATCGAATAGGCGCGGTTCAGCGCCTGCTGGTAGAGGAAGGTCTTGCTCAGCGCTTCGTCCTGGGCATGCAGCAGGGTCTCGAGGATGCGGTACTCGCAGCCGGTCAGCCCGGCCCAGCACTGGTCGTGGCAGACATCGCCGCGCAGCGGGTCGAAGGTCAGGCCCAGGGCGCTGCCCAGGTCCTGATGGCTGACCGGACCTTGGCGCTCATAGGCCACCCGGCGCAACAGGGCATCGATGCGCACGTCCATCTCCGCCATGCTGAAGGGCTTGGCCAGGTAATCGTCGGCGCCCTGGCTATAGCCGACGATACGGTCCTGCTCGGCGCCCAGCGCCGACATCAGGATCACCGGCACGCGCTGGCGGCGGCGCAACTCGACGAGCATATCCAGGCCATTGCTGTCCGGCAGCAGGATATCCAGCAGGATCAGGTCGAAGCCGCCCTCGCGCAGCAGCTGTGGCACATCGCCAGTGCCGTGGCGCACGGTGACCGCGAAGCCGCGCTCGCCCAGATGGCTGCCGATATGGGCGGACAGGACGGGGTCGTCCTCGATGGCGAGGATGCGCACCGGGGCATGGGAAGCGAGAGCCGACTGCATGGATTACCTTGCGAATGATAATGATTGCTTGTCGCGTATTCTGACAAATCCCATCCCTTCGCCACAAATCCGATCGTTCCCAGCGCCGTCCCAGCGTTCCATGAAGGAAACTTCATATTTGCCGCCAGGCCCCTGGACGCGGGGCCGACCGGCGCTGCATGGGGACCGCGCGGTGGGGCTCGCCTTGAGCCCCCCTACCCGCCCGCGTAGCATCGCGGCCCCATTGCGTGACACCACGAAGCCCATGCCCCAGCCCATTCCCCTCAAGGACCACGAAAAGGAAAAGCACCTGGTCAACCGCCGGTTGCTGGCCTGCGCCCTGCTGGTGATGAGCCTAGTGGCGGTGCTGGTGGGCCGGCTCTATGTGCTGCAGGTGCTGCAGCATGACCAGCAGACCGCGGTGTCGGAGAACAACCGCGTGCATGTGCTGCCGATTCCACCCGAACGCGGCCTGATCTATGACCGCAACGGCGTGGTGCTGGCCGACAACAAGCCGAGCTTCAACCTGACCATGACCCGCGAACGGGCCGGCGACCCGGCGCGGGTGCTCGACAGCCTGGCGCAGATCCTCGGTCTGTCCGAGGACGACCGCCACCAGTTCGACAAGGACCTGCGCCGCGGTCGCAAGCCGTTCGAACCGGTGACCCTGCTGGTGGGCCTGAGCGAAGAGCAGATCGCCCTGATTGCGGTCAACCAGTTCCGCCTGCCGGGGCTGGAGGTCGAGCCGCAGTTCATCCGCGAATACCCGCTGGCCGAGCACTTCGCCCATTCGGTGGGCTACGTCGGGCGCATCAACGAAAAGGAAGCCAAGGCCCTCGACAGCACCGCCTACCGCGGCACCCAGTCGATCGGCAAGACCGGTATCGAACGATTCTACGAGAACGAACTGCACGGCCAGGTGGGTTACGAGGAAGTCGAGACCAACGCCCAGGGCCGGGTGATGCGCGTGCTCAACCACCACGACCCGGTGCCGGGCAAGGACATCGTGCTGAGCCTCGACGCCCATCTGCAGCAGGCCGCCGAGAAAGCCCTGGGCGACCGGCGCGGCGCGGTGGTGGTGCTTGACCCGGCCAACGGCGAAGTGCTGGCCATGGTCAGCAACCCGGCCTTCGACCCCAACCTGTTCGTCAAGGGCATCAGCTACAGGCAGTACGCCGCCCTGCGCGATTCCATCGACCGGCCGCTGTTCAACCGCGTGCTGCGCGGGCTGTACGCCCCCGGCTCGACGGTCAAGCCCGAGGTGGCCATCGCCGGCCTCGACAGCGGCGTGATCAACCCCGCCAGCCGGGTCTTCGACCCCGGCTACTACGAGCTGCCCAACTACGACCACAAGTACCGCAACTGGAACCGCACGGGCGATGGCTGGGTGGACATGTACACGGCGATCATGCGCTCCAACGACACCTACTTCTACGACCTGGCGCACAAGCTGGGCATCGACCGCCTGCACGACTACATGGCCGAGTTCGGCCTGGGCCAGAAGGTCTCGCTGGACATGTTCGAGGAAGCCCCCGGGCTGATGCCGTCACAGGCCTGGAAGCGCGCTACCCGGCGTCAGGCCTGGTTCCCCGGCGAGACGCTGATCCTCGGCATCGGCCAGGGCTACATGCAGGTCACCCCGCTGCAGCTGGCCCAGGCCACCAGCCTCTTGGCCAGCAAGGGCGCCTGGCACCGCCCGCACCTGGCACTGACCATCGGCGGCCAGGCGCCGGTCGACCCCAATCCGATGCCGGACATCGTGCTGCACGACCGGCACGCCTGGGACCAGGTCAGCCAGGGCATGCAGATGGTCATGCACGACCCGCGCGGCATCGCCCGCGCCGCCGCCGCCGGCGCGCAGTACCGCATCGCCGGCAAGAGCGGCACGGCGCAGGTGGTGGCGATCAAGCAGGGCGAACGCTACAACCGCGACAAGACCCTCGAGCGCCACCGCGACAACGCCCTGTTCGTCGGCTTCGCCCCGGCCGAGCACCCGGCGATGGTGGTGGCGGTGATGATCGAAAACGGCGAGGCTGGAGGTCGGGTGGCGGGGCCGGTGGTGCGGGAGGTGATGGATGCGTATTTGCTGGATGAGCAGGGGCATTTGAAGGCGCAGTATGCGGGGATGGTCAAGGCTGTTCCGCATACATAGGGCCGTGCCTGAATCGAGGCTTGGATACTTGGCGCAAGCATCGGGCTGCATGCCCCGTAGCCAGCAATGCAACATTCGGTGGGGTGATCGAGTCCGGCATGAAAACGCCTGAACAAGTTGTCTATCCGTATGACTCTGAGTGCAACATAACACGCCTGCAACTGACAGAAATGCCGGGGCCGGTCGCCGGAGTTCCAGCGACCTACCCAAAGCAGGCGAACAGGTCAGTTGCCGTCGCCGACGATGACGATGACCCGCCGGCAACCGCCGCTCAGGCACAAAGCCGCAGCGGCTCCAGGGTCCGACAGAGCACGTCGAGCACCCGGTCTTCCTGCTCGTGGATGAAGAAATGCCCACCGGGGAACTTCGCCAGCGAATGCGCACCCACGGTCTCCCGTCCCCAGGCCTGCAACTGTTCGTCACTGGCGCGGTCATCCTCGCCGGCAAGTACGTGCAGCGGGCATTGCAACGGCTGGCGCTGCTGGTAGGCGTAGCGGCCGCAGAGCAGGAAGTCCGCCTGCACGATCGGCAGGGTCAGGCTCATCAGCTCCTGGTTGGCCAGTACTTCCTCGGGGGTGCCGCCCAGCTTGCGCAGTTCGGCGATCAGCTCGGCGTCGCCACGGGGTTCGGTCCACTTGCCGCCGGCGTAGTCCTCGCGGCGGGTCGGCGCCGCGGTGCCACTGGCGAACAACGCCAGCGGCTGTGGACAGCCCAGCGCCCGCAGCTCGTGGGCCAACTCGAAGGCGACCAGCGCCCCCAGGCTGTGCCCGAGCAGGGCGTAGGGTGCCTGGGTGGCGGCGCGCTGCTCATGGGCCAACTGCCGGGCCAGGCCGCGCAGGTCGGTGTGCAGGTCATCGCCCATGCGCGCGCCGCGACCGGGCAGTTCCACCGGGCGCACCTGCAGCCAGGCCGGCAACTTGCGTCGCCAGCGGCTGTAGACCATGGCGCTGGCGCCGGAGTACGGCAGGCACAGCAGGTTCAGGCTCGACACCGGCTTACTGCGCCGCGGCTTCGGCCATCTTCTGGCGCAGGCTCAGTGGGCGCATGTCGGTCCAGACTTCATCGATGTAGGCCAGGCAGTCCTTCTTCAGGCCGCTCTTGCCCACCGCGCGCCAGCCGTTGGGGATCGCCTTGTAGTCGGGCCAGATGGAATACTGCTCTTCGTGGTTGACCACTACCTGGAACTGGATATCGTCGCGGTCGAAAACGGAAGTCATTGCCTGTCTCCTTGAATGATGAGTGCCGAACGCGCCGGGCGCAGGGCGGCTTCCATGAAAACGAAGGACGCTTGGGGAAAATTAGGGGCGCTCGACGATAGCATTGCGCGGCGCTCAAGATCGAGCGCCGCCCGCGCGGCGCATCGCGGCTGAATCCGCTCTCATGGAACAAAACATAATTCTTTGATTTGACTGGGTAGCGTGGGAGCGGGCTTGCCCCGCGATGCGGTGTATGGCACCGGCTTCGCCGGTGTTCGCGGGGCAAGCCCGCTCCCACGCTGGAACTCTGTTTCCTGCGCGACAGCGCAGCCCGTAAGGGCTGTGTAATCTCCTACATCTGTTGCAACGCGGCCATGCCTGACAGGCCATGGTTGCCAGCCCTGTTAGTACGACATGCATGACCGACAGGTGCTACTGCGCCGCACTCCCCCACCCCAACGCCTTGTACAGCGCAATCGCATCCAGGTACGAGGCCGTCTCCGCCTCGGCCACCTCGCGCTTGATCGAGAACAGCGCACGCTGGTTCTCCAGCACCGCCAGGTAGGTCCCCGCGCCGCGCCGGTAGCGCTTGTTGGCAATGTCGATGGCCTCGCTGCCGTGGCCGGCGGAGGCCACCAGGCTTTGCAGCCGTGCCTGGTTGCGCACCAGTTGCGTCACCGCGTTTTCCACCTCTTCGCGAGCCTGCAGCACGGCCTGCTGGTAGCGTGCCTGGCTGCCCTCGGCCAGCGCCTCGCGCACCCGCAGGCGGGCTCGGGCGTTGCCCAGGCGCAGCGCCGGCCAGGTCACCACCGGCGCCAGCTCGTAGGCACGGGCGGCGCTGCCCAGGTCGCCGCTGCGCAGGGCGAAGAAGCCGATGAAGCCGCCCAGGTCCAGGCGCGGGTACAGCTCGGCGGTGGCCGCGCCGACGTCCTCGGTGCTGGCCGCCAGCTCACGCTCGGCACTGACTACATCGGGGCGCTGGCCGATCAATGCGTCGACATCGCCCAGCGGCAACTGGCGCGCCAACGGCGGCAGGAACGGCGCGGCGCCCTGCTCCTGGCTGCCCGGCACCTGTCCGGTCAGCACGTCGAGGCGGTAGCTGGCCTGCTGGATCGCCGCCTGCAACGGCGGCACCGCCGCCTCGCTGAGCAACAGGTTGGCGTGGGCGTTCTGCTGGTCTTCGTACTGGCCACTGCCGGCGCGTACCTGGGCGCTGGTCAGTTGCAGGGTCTCGCGCCAGGCCTCGACCTGGTCCTCGGCCACGGTCAGGCTGCGTTTGAGCCCAAGCTGGAGGTAGTAGTTGCGGGCCACCTCCGCGGCGATGCTCAGCCGCGCCTGGCGCAGGTCTGCCGCCGCCGCGTCGGCGCGAGCCTCGGCGGCGTCGGTCAGGCGCTGCAGGCGACCGAACAGGTCGATCTCCCACTGCACGTCGAAACCGGCGCGGTACTGCTCGGTGCGCATGCGTCGCGGATCGCTGCCATCGGCCGGTTGCTGCTGCTCCAGACTCTGGTTGTAGCCGGCGCGGGCAGTGACCCAGGGATAGCGGTCGAGGCTGCGGTCGTCGAACAGCGCCCGCGCCGCCAGCAGGTTGGCGTGGGCCTGGCGGATGTCGTGGTTGTTGGCCAGGGCCTGGTCGACCAGGCGCACCAACTGCGGGTCATCGAAGAACCGCCACCACTGCGCCGGCAACTCGCCACGGGCGGCGAAGGCCGCGCGCTGCGGGCTGTGCACGCCAGTGGCCGGTACCTCGGCCTTCTGGTAGTCGGGGCCGACGCTGCACGCAGTCAAGGCCAGGGCCATCAGGGAAACGACGAATACAGGCTTCATGGCTGGCCCTCCAGGGTTTCGGCCAACGACCGTGCCCGCGCCGAACGCGCGGTGCTGGCATGGTCACGGGCCAGCAGGCTGTAGATGGTCGGCAGCACGAACAGGGTGAACAAGGTCCCCACCAGCATCCCGGTGACGATCACCACGCCCAGCCCGAACCGGCTGGCGGCGCCGGCGCCCGAGGCGAACAGCAGCGGGATCAGCCCCACCACCATGGCCGCCGTGGTCATCAGGATCGGCCGCAAGCGGATCTGCGCCGCCTTGCCGATCGCCGTGCGCCGGTCCAGGTGCTGCTCGGCCTGCAGGGTGTTGGCGAACTCGACCATGAGGATGCCATGCTTGCTGATCAGCCCGATCAGCGTCACCAGGCCGATCTGCGTGTAGATGTTCACCGTGGCCACCCCCAGCGCCAGGGGCAGCAGCGCGCCGCTGATCGACAGCGGCACGGTGATCAGGATGATCAGCGGATCGACCAGACTCTCGTACTGCGCCGCCAGCACCAGGTAGATCACCACCACGGCGGCGAGGAAGGCCAGCATCAGGGCGTTGCCCTCCTGCTGGTACTGGCGGGCGTCGGACTGCCAGTCGATGCTGAAGCCGATGGGCAATTCAGCCGCGACCTGTTCGAGGAAGGCCACAGTGTCGCCCAGGGTGACCCCGGCCGCCGGGATGCCCTGGAAGGTCGCCGCGTTCTGCTGGTTGAACTGGGTCAGGCGGTTGGGCTCGACCTGCTCGCTGACCTGCACCACGGTGGACAGCGGCACCAGCCGGCCCTCCTCGCTGCGCACGTACTGCCGGGTCAGGGCCTGCGGGGTCAGGCGCTGGTCGCGCGGGCTCTGGGCGATGACGTCGTAGGAACGGCCGTCGAGGCCGAAACGGTTGAGGTAGTTCTCCCCCACCAGCACCGCCAGCGACTCGCCGATGTCCTGCATGCGGATGCCCATGCTGTTGGCCTTGGCCCGGTCGACCCGCACCTGCACCACCGGGTTGTTGTAGTCCAGGTCGCTGTCGACCACGGCGAACAGGCCGCTCTGCCGGGCCTTGGCCTTGACCTGCTCCATGGTGTCGAACAGCACCCGGTAGTCCTGGGAGCTGCGCAACACCATCTGCACCGGCAGTCCACCGGTGGAGCCCGGCAGCGCCGGCAGCTGGAAGGCGAAGATGCTGGTGCCCTCGACATCGTTCACCGCCGCCTGCAGGTCGAGCTGGATCTGCGAGGCGTTGCGCGCGCGCTCGTCCCACGGTTGCAGGTTGATGCCGCCGATGCCCGAGGCGATGCCGTCGCTGCCGTTGATGATCCAGGTGCTGACGGTTTCCGGCAGGGTGCGGTAGACCGCGTCGAGCTTGTCGGCAAAACGTTCGACATAGGCCAGGTTGGCATGCTGCGGCGCCTTGATCGCGGTGAGCAGCCCGGCCTGGTCCTCGGTCGGCGCCAGCTCGCGCTGCGGCAGGCTGTACAGCAGCGGCAGGCTGACCAGCACCAGCAAGGCGAAGCCGACGCTGATCCAGCGGTGCTTCAGCGAGAATCCCAGTACGTGGGCATAGCGCTCGGCCAGCCAATCGAAGAAGCGGTTGGCGGTATGGGCCATGCGCCCCTCGGACTGGCGCGCATCGAGCAGGAACGAGCTCATCACTGGCGACAGGGTCAGGGCCACCACGCCGGAGACCACCACCGCGCCGGCCAGGGTCAGGGCGAACTCGCGGAACAGCGCGCCGGTCAGCCCGCCCATCATGCCGATCGGCGCGTACACCGCGGCCAGGGTGATGGTCATGGCGATCACCGGCCCGGCCACCTCGCGGGCGCCGATCAAGGCCGCCGCCACCGGCGTGCGCCCCTCCTCGATATGACGATGGACGTTCTCCACCACGACGATGGCATCATCCACCACCAGTCCCACGGCCAGCACCATGGCCAGCAGGGTGAGCAGGTTGATGCTGAAGCCGAACACCAGCATCAGCGCCGCCGCGCCTAGCATCGACAGGGGAATGGTCACCACCGGGATCAGCACCGTGCGCAGCGAACCCAGGCACAGGTAGATGACCACCACCACGATCGCCAGGGCTTCGAGCAAGGTCTTGGTGACCTCGTCGATGGAGGCCTGAATGAAGCGCGCCGTCTCGAAGGCAAGCTCGGCCTTGACGTCCGGCGGCAGGGTCTGGCGAATCTGCGGCAACAGCTGGCGGATGCCCTCGACGATCACCAGCGGGTTGCCGCCCGGGGTGGCGAACAGGCCCAGGTGCACCGCCGGTACGCCGTCCATGCTGGCGCTGGTCTCGGCCGAGGCGGCGCCGAGCTCGACGGTGCCGATGTCACGGATGCGCACCAGGCCATTGCCGTCGTTGCGGATCACCAGCTCACGGAAGTCGCCGACCGAGGTCAGGTCGGTGTCGACGCGGATATTGGCAATCACATATTGGCCCTTCACCTTGCCGGGCGCCGCCTGATAGTTGTTGCGCCGTACCGCCTCGGCCACGTCGGCGGCGGTCAGGCCCCGGGCGGCCAGGCGCGCCGGGTCGATCCACAGGCGCATCGACAGGGTCTGGCCGCCGAACACCTGGACCTTGGCCACGCCCTCGATGGTGCTGAGCAACGGCTCGACCACCCGCGTGAGGTAGTCGGTCATGGCCGGGATCGGCAGGCTCGGGCTGGCGAAGCCGATATAGGCCACCGCCGTCGACTCGCCGGCCGAGCGCTCGATCACCGGATCGTAGGCGCGCTCCGGCAGGCGGTAACGCACCTGGTTGACCTTGGCCATCACCTCGGTCAGCGCCTGGGTCGAGTCGCGGTTGAGCTCCATGCGCACGGTCACCAGGCTGCGGCCCTGGACCGAGGAGGACGACAGGTAGTCGATGCCTTCCACCGACGACACCGCCTGGGCGATCGGCTGGGTGACGAAGCCCTGCATCAGCTCGGCCGGGGCGCCGGGGTATTCAGTGGTCACGGTGATGGTCGAGCTTTCCAGCAGCGGGTACTGGCGGATCGGCAACTGCAGCAGCGACAGCAGCCCAAGCAACAGGATCAGGGTGCTGACCACCAGCGCCAGCACAGGCCGGCGCACGAACAGGTCGGTGAATGTCATGGCATGTTCTCGCTGGGGTCAGGCGCCGCTGGCCGGGGCCTGCAGGGTGTCTTCGGTGGCTTGCACGGCGGTACCGTCGCTCAGGCGCAACTGCCCGGATACCACCACCTGGTCGTCCTCGTTCAGACCCTGCTCGATCACCACACGGCCGGCCTGGCGCTCGCCGGTGCGCACCGCCACCCGCTGCACCACCAGGGCATCGGCGGCGTCATCGCGGCGGGCGACGAACACCGTGTCGCCATAGGCGGTGTAGGCCACCGCGGTTTCCGGCACGGTCAGCACCTGGCCGTCATCGGGGCTGGCCACCTGCACGCTGGCGTACATGCCGGCCGCAAGGCGCGCATCAGGTTTGGCCAGGGTGGCCTGGACCTGCACCGTGCGCGACCGCCCGATCAGCGGGTCGATGGCCGTGATATGGGCGGTGAACGGCGTGTCGGGGAAGGCGTCCAGGCGCACCTCGACCGGCTGGCCGGGGCGCAGCTGGGCGCTCAACTGCTCTTCGAGGGAGAAGTTGACGTACAGGCTGCGGGTGTCGATCAGGCTGACCACCGGATCGCCGACATTGAGGTACTGCCCCTGGTTCACCCGGCGGATGCCCAGGCGCCCGTCGAACGGTGCGCGCACCGCCTTCTGGGCGATCACCGCCTCGGTGCGGGCCAGCTCGCCCTGGGCCATGTCGCGGGCTGCCAGGGCATTGTCCAGCTGTTCCTGGGTGGCAGCGTTCTCGCGCAGCAGGTCCTTGACCCGCCGGTGGTTGGTCCGCGCATTGCCCAGCTGGGCCTTCAGGCGCAGGCGCTCGGCCTGCTCCGGGGCATCGTTGAGGGTGACCAGCACATCGCCCTTGCGCACCTGCTGGCCGGATGTGAAGTTGATCGCCGTCACCCGTCCGCCGATTTCGGCCGAGACCAGCACCTGGTGTACCGCCTCCAGCTCGCCGACGCCGGCGAAGGCGCGTTTTTGCGGTGCTTTCTGCACCGTGGCCAGGGCCACCTTGACCAGGTGCCGCGCCGGTGTCGCCGTGGCCTGGGCCTGGCCGGTGTGGCGCCAGGCCAGACCGCCGGCGGTGACCAGCGCCAGTACCAGGGCGCTGCCAAGTATCGTCTTGCTATTCATCGCGCGTCCTCGCCTCAGGCCCAGTTCAGGTTGAACAGGAAGAACGCCAGGATCGCCCACAGCACCAGCACCAGATGGGTGAGCTGCAGGCCTTCCTGGCGAATCCAGTAGCCGAACCACAGGCCACCGAGCAGCATGGCGAAGGTGAAGGCTAGGAACGCGGCGAGCGCCAGGTTCAGCCAGGCGCGGGCCATGAGCGGATCCTGGGCGATGATCAGCCCGTAGCAGCCGACCCAGGCCGCCAGGCTGGCGACGATCTGCAGCAGCAGGATCACCAGCAGCGCGGCGCGGGCCAGGCCGGCCGACTGGCAGGCCCGGCGCAGCAGGGGGAAGTCGATGGCCGGCGGTTGGCGCAGCGGCGCCATGGCCAGGGTGGCGCCGATGGCGCCGACGGAACTGGCGAAAGCCTGCAGGTTGTTCAATACCGCGATGCTCAGCCATAACGCCAGGCCCACGGCCTGGATGGCCTGGAACAGCCACAGGGAGGTGTGCAAATCCATATCAACGTCCGTATTGATGGCCTGGCCAGGGGGAACAGGCAATTACACAAGAAAACGCTTGGATATTAGTGGCAGCCTTGCCGATGCACAAGCGCCCCTATTACAGGGGCGCTGGTTGCCAGGGGGATTGATGCGGATCAGTCGGGAGAGATTCCCAGGGGTGGAGGTGCCGGGAAGCGGGTTTTTTCTGTAGGAGCGGCTTTAGCCGCGATGCAGGCAACGCGGAGCCTGGCACCCGCTTCGCGGGTGATCGCGGCTAAAGCCGCTCCTGCAGAGGTCGCGGTTCAGGCCTGGCCGGGAACTCGCGTCAGGGCTTCGCGAAAGCGCTGGATGCTGGCCAGCGCCAGCACCAGGCCAACGACGGCGACGCCGCCACCGACCAGGCCGATATGCGCCACGCCCAGCTGGCTGCTGACGATGCTGCCCAGCAGCGCGCCGCCGCCGATGCCGATGTTGTAGATACCCGAGAACAACGCCATGGCCACGTCGGTGGCGTCCGAGGCGAGCTTGAGGGTCTTGGACTGCAGGGCCAGGCTGAAGCTCAGGATCGCCACGCCCCAGACCATGTTCAGGGCGGCGAACACCTGGAAATTGCCCGACAGCGGCAACAGCAACAGCAGGCACGCGGCAAGCGCGCCGATGGCGCCCACCAGGAAGCCATGGGGGAAGCGCTCGCTGTAGCGGCTGAACAGCACCGAGCCAAACACGCCGGCACCGCCGTACAGCAACAACAGCAAGGTGGTGTGTTCACCACTGATCTGCGCCACGTGCAGGGCGAACGGCTCGATGTAGCTGTAGGCGGTGAACTGCGCGGTGATCACCAGCGTCACCAGCACGTAGGTGATCACCAGCGCCGGGCGCTTGAACAGGATAGGCAAGCTGCGCAGCGAGCCGGAGTTCTGGCTCGGCAGCAGCGGCAGCGACTTCATCAGGCACAGCATGGTCGCCAGCGCCACCCCGGCAATGCACAGGAAGGTAATGCGCCAGCCCAGCGTCTCGCCCACCACCCGCCCCAGCGGGATGCCCATGACCATCGCCAGGGTGGTGCCGGTGGCCAAAAGGCCCAGTGCCTTGGCCTGCTGGCCGGGCGGCGCCACGCGCACCGCCAGCGACGCAGTAATGGCCCAGAACACCGCGTGGGCCAGGGCGATGCCGATACGGCTGACCAGCAGCATGGCGAAGCTCTGCGACAACCACGACAACAGGTGGCTGGCGATGAACACCAGGAACACGATCAGCAGCAGGCGCCGCCGCTCGATATTGCGGGTCATCAGCATCATCGGCAGCGACGCCAGCGCCACCACCCAGGCATAGATGGTCAGCATCAGGCCGACCTGCGCGGTGGTCATCTCGAAGCTGCGGCCAATATCGCTGAGCAGCGCCACCGGGACGAACTCGGTGGTGTTGAAGATGAACGCCGCAAGGGCCAGGGCGATGACGCTCAGCCAATTGCCATTGCCGGCTGCGGGAGGCATGGAGGTAGGTACGGGTCCATTCATGTGAAGAGGTTTTTCTCCGCGGGCAAGGCAACAGGACGCACACCGCCCGCCCAGGTGCCAGGCCGGTGACGCACGTTTGATTATTGGAAGGATGCCCAGCATGGTACGCATCAAGCCCGGCCCTCACAACCTCGGGTGCGGACGGAGTACCATGCACCCTTTTGTGGCATCGCCACCCCCCCTGCGGAACAAGGAGTTCGATCCGCCCATGGACAAGCAGCACCCCCAGCAGCAGTGGCGCGAGGCGGTCATCGCCTACGCCGAGGCCATCAACCGCTATGTCGCGCAGGGCCGTGCGCAAGACTGGGACGATCTGGAAGAGCCGCAGGCAGCGGCCACCGAACACCTGCTCGACGCCTGGCTGGCGGCGCTGCGGGCCATCAACCGGCCCGGCGTCGACCCGGCACAGCGCCAGCTGTTCCGCGAGGCCTGGCCGCCGGCGCACCTGCCACTGGTGCCCTTGTTCGAGGAACAGGCCCAGGGCATCGGCAGCCTGCTGCTGCTCGACGACGGCAGCCTGCTGGCGCGCATCGGCATGCCGTTCGACCGGGGGCAGGTGCTGCGCATCGACGACCAGGGCGTCACCCCGGTGATCGGCGTCGAGCATTTCGGCCGCTGCCCGCAACGGCGCTACTACGCCCTGGCCAATGCCGAAGGGGTGCGCGTGACCGATGGCTGGGGCGGCCCGCAGGTGGCCAGGCTGGCCTGGCCCCATGGCCTGGAAGGGTTGCCCGCCGGCTACCCGTTCGACCCCCTCGACCTGCCGCCGATACCCACCGCGCTGCTGCCCTTCCCCGATGGCCAGCGGGTCCTGCTGGTCAGCAGCGACGGCATCTTCGTGCTCGCCGCCAGCGGTGCCACGCGCCTGTTGCCGCGGCAGGCGGACATTCTCGATGAACTGCGCCAGGGCACCGATCCGGACGACATCGTCCTGGGCCTGGCCATGGAGCATGCCGCGCTGTCACCGGATGGCCGGCTGATCGCCCTAGGAGAGCAATGCGGCCGACACCTGGTGCTCGACGAGCAGTTCAAGCCCATCGCCGAAGTGGGCCCGGCCAGCGAATACCCGCACTTCGCCCTGTTCAACCGGCGTGGCGACCAGCTGATCCTCAACGCCTGCCACTTCTACCGGGGCGGCACCGTCGGCGTGCGGGTGACCGACCTGCCGGGGCTGGATACCGGTTTCTACAGCGAGGACCCGCGCACGCCGCTGTTGCAGGACGGCGCACGGATCTACGCCGGCGTGGCCCGTGAAAGCGAGTACATCGTCGGCGACGCCCATGGCTACCTGCGCGCCTTCGGCGAGGACGGCAGCGAGCACTGGCAGCACTACCTCGGCTCGACCATCAGCGCCATGGACATCAGCGCCGATGGCCGCACCCTGGCGGTGGCCAGCCATGCCGGTTTCATTTCACTGATCGCCCTGGACAGCGGCAGGCCGCAATGGCAGATCGGCACCGGGGCGCATGGCGAGGTGAGGCGCTGGTTGTGCTGGAAGGGATTCGAGCAGCCGCTGGCCTGGTAGGCCGGCGGCGCCTGAAGGTCGGGGAGAGGCGTGAAGCTCAGCCCCGCCGCCGCTTCAGCTGTTGCTTCAACACCCGCAAGGGCGGCGCGTAGAAGAAGCCGAACGAAACGCTGCCCTGGCGCCCCTTCACCGCATGGTGCAGGCGATGCGCCCGATACAGGCGCCTGAGGTAGCGGTTGACCGGTTTCGGTGCTCGCGGCCAGTGCCGGTGGAAAAAGCCATCGTGGGCCAGCACATAGGCCACGCCATACCCCGCTACCCCAGCGCCAACCCATTGCAACGGTGCATGCCCGGCCTTGCCCAGGGCCACCAGCGCCGTGGCGATCAGGCCCAGGGCCAGCAGGTAGAGATCGTTGGTCTCCAGCATGCCCAGCTGCGGCTCATGGTGCGAGCGGTGCAGCCACCAGCCGCAGCCGTGCATGACATACTTGTGGGCCAGCGTGCCGACGCCCTCCATGGCCACCAGGGTGCCGAACAGCACGGCGAGATTGAACAACATGGATCGGTCCGGGGGGTTGGCAACGAAAGGCGCAAGGGTACCATTGCCGCCAGGTCATTCGGAGGGATTTTCCATGAAGGATGTGCACGTCTCAGCCAGCACCGGCTACACCCGCCAGTCGAGCAACTACGAGCAGGGCCGGCCCGACTATCCCAGCGCCTTGCAGGGCTGGCTGCGCGACACCCTGGGCATCGGCGCCGGCACCCCGGTCCTCGACCTGGGCGCTGGCACCGGCAAGTTCACCCGCCTGCTCGCCGCGTTGGCGCCGCGCCTGACGGCGGTGGAGCCGGTGGCCGCCATGCGCGAGCGATTCAGCGAGCGGCTGCCCGAGGTCCCGGTGCTCGAAGGCACCGCCCAGCACATCCCGCTGGCCGACGCCAGCCAGCAGGTGCTGGTCTGCGCCCAGGCCTTCCACTGGTTCGCCGATGCCGCCGCCCTGGGCGAGATGCACCGGGTGCTGGCGCCGGGCGGGCGCCTGGGGCTGATCTGGAACGTGCGTGACGAAGCGGTGGACTGGGTGGCGCGGATCACCGAGATCATCACCCCCTACGAGGGCGACACCCCACGCTTTCACACCGGTCGCTGGCGCGACGCCTTCGCGGGCAGCCGCTTCAGCGCGCCGCAACTGACCACCCTGCCCCACGTCCATGAAGGCAGCCCGCAGACGGTGATCCTCGAACGCCTGCGCTCGGTCAGCTTCATCGCCGCCCTGCCCCAGGCCGAACAGGACAGGGTCATGGCCCGGTTGCAGGACCTGATCGACAACCACCCGGCGCTCAAGGGCCGCGAGCGCATCACCTTCCCCTACCGGACCCAGGCCTACGTCTGCCAGCGCCTGGCGTAACGCAATTGTCATGATTCATGCCTTGACCCTGTGCGGGTCAAGGCGTATGGTCCGCCGCGCACTCAAGCATCCCCCACACAGGAGTTCCCTGCATTGGACAGTAGCCCCAGTCGATTGCGACAGGCCCACACGGCGAGCTAGTCCGGCAGCGTTCCTGCCACTGTCTCGCCGCACACGGTAGACGGTGGTTCCCTTCGGCCCTGCGGGGCTGAACATTCCTCCTTCCTTTCCTGCCCTGCCACCTGGCATGGCGCGTGGTCCTGCGCATTCCTCGCTTTCATTCGCGCCGTCTGCGGTCGGTGCTCGTGCGGGCCATCGCCCGCGGAACGGAGTTCGCTATGGATTGGAAAATCTTTCTGCTGCGCGTCAGCGTGGCCCTGCTGCTCGGTGCCCTGATCGGTGCCGAACGTCAACTGCGCCAGCGCCTGACGGGCCTGCGCACCAACGCCCTGGTCAGCACCGGCGCCTGCCTGTTCGTGCTGATGACCCAGGCCGTGCCGGGCATGGCACCCACCGATGCCTCACGCATCGCCGCCTATGTGGTGTCGGGCATCGGCTTTCTCGGCGGTGGCGTGATCATGCGCGACGGCTTCAACGTGCGCGGCCTGAACACCGCCGCCACCCTCTGGTGCACCGCCGCAGTTGGCGTGCTGTGCAGCCTCGGCTTGCTGCTGGAGGCCTCCCTGGGCAGCCTGGTGGTGCTGTGCGCCAACATCCTGCTGCGCGACCTCGCCCAGCGCCTGGACCGCCAGGACGTGGTGCCGGCCAGCGAGGTCGAGCAGCGCTACGAGGTGCGCATCGTCTGCCGCGCCGAGGACGAGATCCAGGTGCGCAGCCTGATGCTGCACAGCCTCAGCGACCCGGGCCTGCGCCTGCAGTCGCTGCACAGCGAGGACCTGGCCGATCCGGCACGCCTGGAAGTGCGCGCCGAGCTGCTCGGCACGCCGCAGGCGCCGACCCAGCTGGAGCGCCTGGTCGGGCGGGTGAGCCTGGAGAAAGGCGTGAGCGCGGTGCGCTGGCAATTGCAGGCCCAGGGTCTGCCCTCTGACTAGACGTCGTCGCGCACATGCCGTTCGCGCAGCTCCTGGCGTTCCTTGGCCTCGACGCACAGGGTGGCGGTGGGCCGCAGCAGCAGGCGGCGCAGGCCAATCGGCTCGCCGGTTTCCTCGCACCAGCCGTAATCGCCCCGGGCCAGGCGCTCCAGCGCCTGGTCGATCTTGTCCAGCAGCTTCTTCTCCCGCTCCAGCGAGCGCAGTTGCCAGTGACGTTCCTCCTCGGCGCTGCCGATGTCGGCGGGGTCGCTGTGCACTTCCTGTTCGCGCAGGGCGCGGAACTCCTGCTCGATGCGCGTCTGCAGCTCGCCGCGCTGGGTCAGCAGCAGGTTGCGGAAGAACTGGCGCTGGGGTTCGTTCATGTAGGCGCTGGCGGGTTGTTGCAGCAGTTGCTCTTCAGTCATGGGGGTAACTCCAGAATGCTGGGGGCGCGAGACCGCCCTCATGGAACAAAACGTAACTTGCTGACTTGAACAGCGTGGGAGCGGGCTTGCCCCGCGATGCGGTGTATGGCACCGGCTTTGCCGGTGATCGCGGGGCTAGCCCGCTCCCACGTTGGTGATGCGTGCTCTTCTGTTCCGTGCGCGACAGAGCAGCCCGAAGGGATGGGCGATCTGGGGGGATTCAGCGGTTGAACATCAAGGGCAAGCCCTGGCATTGGTCGCGTACCCGCCCCTGGTGCCAGGCCAGTTGCCCGGACACCACCGTGCTGCGCACCACATGGTGGAAGGCGCGCTGCTGGAACGGCGTCCAGCCGCAATGCGCCAGGATCGGGTCGTCCGCCACCGCCCGTGGGCTGGCCAGGCGCTCGACGATGGCGAAGTCCGCCCAATAGCCCTCGCGCAGGAAACCGCGTTCGCGGATAGCGAACAGTTCGGCCACTGCGTGGCTGGTCTTGTTCACCACCTGGGCCATGCTCAGCACCCCTTCGCAGACCAGCTCCAACGCCGCCGGCAAGGCATGCTGCACCAGCGGCAGGCCCGACGGCGCACGGGTATACACCCGGCGCTTTTCCTCCAGGGTATGCGGCGCATGGTCGGTGCCGATCACATCGATGCGATCGCGAGCCAGGGCCTTGCGCAGGGCATCGCGGTCGGTGCCGGTCTTGATCGCCGGATTGCACTTGATCAGGTGGCCGAGGCTTGCGTAGTCGCTGTCGTCGAACAGCAGGTGGTGCAGGCACACCTCGGCGGTGATGTGCTTGCCGCTCACCGGGCCCGGTTGGAACAATGCCAGTTCTCGCACCGTGGTCAGGTGCAGCACGTGCAGGCGCGTGCCGAAGCGCCGGGCCAACTCCACCGCCAGGCTCGAGGAGCGGTAGCAGGCATCGGCGTCGCGGATCAGCGGGTGCGCGGCCGGGGGAATGAACTCTCCGTGGCGGGCCCGCCACCAGCCCTCGTTCTCGAGGATGCTCGGGGTGTGCTCGCAGTGCGCCAGGACGATGGTCGGCGCATAGACGAAGAGCTTTTCCAGCACCTGCGGATCGTCCACCAGCATGTCGCCGGTGGAGGCCCCCATGAACACCTTGATCCCGGCCACTTCGCGCGGGTCGAGGGCGGCGATGGTGTCGAGGTTGTCGCGGCTCACGCCGAAGTGGAAGCCATAGTTGGCCCGCGAACTCGCCGCCGCCCGTCGCTTCTTGTCGGCCAGCGCCTCCAGGGTCAGGGTCGGCGGGTTGGTGTTGGGCATGTCCATGTAGCTGGTGATGCCCCCGGCCACCGCCGCCCGCGACTCGCTGGCGATGCTGCCCTTGTGCGGCGCCCCCGGCTCGCGGAAATGCACCTGGTCGTCGATCATCCCCGGCAGCAGCCAGGCGCCCCGGGCATCGATCTCCAGCGCCGCCCGGGCATTGTCGAGGCTGCCGGCGATCCGCTCGATGCGCCCGTGGCGCACCAGCAGGTCGCCTTCGAACTCGCGCCCTTCATTGACCAGCCGTGCGTTGCGCACCAGCAATGTGTCCATGTTCAGAACTCGTTCTGCAGGGCCTTGTAGCCCTGGACCAGGTCGATGTTGGTGCGCGCCACGTCCTCGGAGAACTCCGAGGCCGACACGCTGACCGGCGGGTAACGCTCCAGGTCGGTGTGCGGGCCGATGTGCTCGGTGGGCGGCACATAGAAGCGCGGTGGCAGGTCGCGACCGTCGACCACCGAGTTGTGCCGCACCACGCTGCCGTCGCCGACCTTGCAGTTGAACAGCACGCTGTTGAAACCGATGAACACCCGGTCACCGACCTCGCACGGACCATGGACGATGGAGCGGTGGGCGATCGAGCTGTACTGGCCGATGCGCACCGCCGCGCCGGACTTGGAGTGGATCACCACGCCGTCCTGGATATTGGAGTTGGCGCCGATGACGATCGGCTGCATGTCGCCGCTGCCGTCCACCTCGTCGGCGCGGATCACCGCATAGGGGCCGACGAACACGTTGTCGTGGATGATCACCTTGCCGCAGATGATGGCGGTGTGATCGATATAGGCCGATTCGGCGATTTGCGGGAGATGGCCGGAGGGGTTTCTGCGGATCACGGTGGAGGCCCTGGATGAAAGGAAGACCATAAATGTTACGTTATAACAATTACAATGCAACACCTTCACACGCCGATCTGGCAAACTCCACTCTTCCTGCGCAGATTGGAACAGCGTGGGAGCGGGCTAGCCCCGCGATCACCGGCAAAGCCGGTGCCAAGCACCGCGACGCCTGCTTCGCGGCAAGCCCGCTGCCACAGGGGTACAGTTCTTTATGCAACAGCGCAGCCCAATGGGCTGCGCGATTTCCTACAGGCCCTGATCCACCATGCACGTGCGCCCCACCCTCGTCAGCGACATCCCCCTGCTCCCTACCCTGGAACGCTCTGCGGCCCAGGCTTTCCGGCAATTGCCGCACCTGGCCTGGCTGGCCGACAGCGATGTGATGAACGAAGCCGAGCACCTGACGTTCGTCACCGAGGGCGGCAGCTGGGTTGCCGTGGATGGCCGGGACCTGCCGCTGGGTTTTCTCTGCGCCAGCACCACAGGCGACGCCCTGCACATCCATGAGATATCGGTCCGCCAGGAAGCCCAGGGCCAGGGCCTGGGTCGCGGCCTGCTGGACCAGGCGCGTACAGCCGCGCGCCTGAACGGCCTGGCCTGGCTGACCCTGACCACCTTCGACGATGTCCCCTGGAATGCCCCGTTCTACGCCCGCTATGGTTTCGAGCGCATCCCCCCGCCGCAGCTTGATGCGCGCCTGCAAGGCATCCTTGCCGGCGAGCTGGCCCATGGCCTGGGCAATCGCTGCGCCATGCGCCTGGCGCTCGGCGTTTGAGCGATGATTTCATCCAAACGGCCATTGACGTAGAGTCGGATCACCTGCGGTAACGGACAACCCGATGGACAAGTACGCCCCCCGCCAGTGGCTCCCCCATGAGAAGCCCAGCCTGCCCGGCTCGCCCTCGACGCCGCTGCACGCCCCGGCCAAGCGCCTGGCCTTCGGCCTGGTCGGCCTGCTGGTGGCCATCACGGGCGGCCTGGGCAACGCCCTGGTGGTCGCCAACCTGCCGTTCCTGCAGGGCGCGCTGGGTGCCACCAGTGCCGAAATGGCCTGGCTGCCGGCGGCCTTCGTGATGACCAACGTGTCGATGAACCTGCTGCTGGTGAAGTTCCGCCAGGAGTTCGGCCTGCGCGCCTTCACCGAGGTGTTCCTGGTGCTCTATGCCCTGGTCACCCTCGCCCACCTGTTCGTCAACGACCTCAACTCGGCCATCGCCGTGCGCGCCGCCCATGGCATGGTCGGCGCCGCGCTGAGTTCGCTGGGCCTGTACTACATGATCCAGGCCTTCCCCGCGCAGTGGCGGCTCAAGGCGATGGTCCTGGGCCTTGGCGCCTCGCAGTTGGCGGTGCCGCTGGCCCGGGTGTTCTCCGAGGACCTGCTGCAGATCGCCGAGTGGCGGGGGCTGTACCTGTTCGAGTTGGGCCTGGCCCTGGCCGCGCTGGGCTGCGTGCTGCTGCTAAAGCTGCCCCCCGGCGATCGCTTCAAGACCTTCGAGCCCCTGGATTTCCTCACCTTCACCCTGATGGCCAGCGGCACCGCCCTGCTCTGCGCGGCGCTATCGCTGGGGCGCATCGACTGGTGGCTGGACGCGCCGTGGATCGGCGTCGCCCTGGCGTGCGCCATCGCCCTGATCCTCTCGGGCCTGGCCATCGAGCACAACCGCAGCAACCCGCTGCTGATGACCCGCTGGCTGGGCAGCGGCGCGATCATCCGTCTGGCCCTGTGCGTGATCCTGATCCGCATGGTGATCTCCGAGCAGTCCACCGGCGCCGTGGGTTTTCTCCAGGCACTGAACATGGGCAACGAGCAGATGCGCGCGCTGTACGCAGTGATGCTGCTGGGCGCGGTCACGGGCCTGGCCATCAGCGCCCTGACCATCAACCCCCAGCACCTGGTGCTGCCGTTGTTCATCTCCCTGGCGGCCATGGCCACCGGCGCCTTCATGGACAGCACCTCGAGCAACCTGACCCGGCCGGCGCAGATGTACCTCAGCCAGTTCCTCCTGGCCTTCGGCAGCACGTTCTTCGTCGGCCCGTCGATGGCGCTGGGCATCGGCCATGTGCGCGCCAACCCGCGCAACCTGGTGAGCTTCTCGGTGCTGTTCGGTATCTGCAACAACCTCGGCGGGCTGATCGGCTCGGCGCTGCTGGGCACCTTCCAGACCGTGCGCGAGAAATTCCACTCCAACCAGCTGATGGATCGCCTGAGCGCCCTGGAACCCTTGGTCAGCGCCCGCGTGCAGGGCGGTGGCGCCGGTTACGCCGGGGTGTTCGCCGACCCGGCGCTGCGCAACGAGGCCGGCATGCGCCTGCTGGCCAACGCTGCGACCCGCGAGGCCAATGTGCTGGCCTACAACGATGTGTTCATGCTGATCGGCGCCATCGCTATCCTGACCATGATCTGGATCTTCATCCGCAGCCTGTACCTGCGCTACAACCACTCCACCAGCGGTACCCCGAGCCGATGACCCAAGAGACGCCAACGACCACCACCACCGCCATCGCCGAAACCCCGGAAGGCGCGCAACCACCCAGCGAACCGACCAGCCCGGCGCGCAGTCGGCGGGTGCGCCTGCTGTCGTCGCTGAGCTTCGCCGCCGTGGCCCTGGCCGGCATCCTGCTGGTGCTGTACGCCTGGCGCCTGCCGCCGTTCAGCAGCGCCATCGAGAGCACCGAGAACGCCCTGGTGCGCGGCCAGGTGACGATTATCGGGCCACAACTGGGCGGCTATATCGTCGAGGTGCCGGTGCACGACTTCCAGTTCGTCAAGCAGGGCGACCTGCTGGTGCGCCTGGATGACCGTATCTACACCCAGCGCCTGGCCCAGTCCATCGCCCAGCTCAAACAGCAGGAGGCGGCGCTGGCCAACAACCTACAGCAGCGCAACAGCGCCGAGGCCGGCATCGCCCAGCGTCAGGCCGCGATCAGCGACGCCGCGGCCCAGGCCGACAAGGCCAAGGCCGACCTGCAGCGCAACCAGGCGCTGGTCAGCGACGGCTCGGTGTCGCGCCGCGAACTGGACCTGAGCCGCGCCAGCCATGCCGCCGCCGTCGCCAGCCTGGCCCAGGCCAGGGCCGCGCTGGAAATCGCCCGCCAGGACCGCGAGACGGTAATCGTCAACCGTGCCGCGCTGCAGGCCTCGGTGGAGAATGCCAGGGCCGCGGTGGAGCTGGCCCGCATCGACCTGGACAACACCCGGGTCAAGGCGCCACGGGACGGCCAACTGGGGCAGATCGGCACCCGCCTGGGCGCCTACGTCAATCCCGGCGCGCAGTTGATGGCGCTGGTGCCGGACACCTTGTGGGTGATCGCCAACCTGAAGGAAACGCAGATGGCCAAGGTGCGCATCGGCCAACCCGCCACCTTCACCGTCGATGCGCTCAACCACCTGAAGCTGCGCGGCCACGTGCAGCAGATCTCCCCGGCCACCGGCTCGGAATTCGCCCTGCTGCAGGCCGACAACGCCACCGGCAACTTCGTCAAGATCGCCCAGCGCATCCCGGTGCGGATCACCGTCGATGGCGACCAGCCCGAGGCCAGGCAGCTGCGGCCGGGGATGTCGGTGGTGGTGAGCATCGATACCCGGGACAGGTGACTGGCCTACAGGCTGACGCCGAGCGCCCGGCGCACCTGCTCGCCACGGGCATCATCCACCGCACTGACCAGGGCGAAGTTGTAGTCGCCGTGGGACCAGTAGCGGGCCTGCAACTGGCCGTCGGTGCGCTGGCCGCTGGGCATGCGCTCGAAGTGTTCGCCGGGCGAGCGCAGGAACAGGCTGATGCGCAGCCCTTGGCGGTCCTGGAACACCAGCAGCGCCGCCGGCCCCGCCTCGTTGCTCAGCAGGCGTGCGCCCACCGGCTGCAGACCATAGCCAGACAGGTCCGGCAATTGGCCGACACGGTTGAAGTGACGTCCCAGCCAGGCCTGCAGCCGCGCCGGATCACTGGCCTGGATATCCAGCGTGCTTGCGTCGGCGAACAGTCGGTGGGCCTCCACCGCATCGGCCATGGGCAACATGCCGGCGAACAGCGTCGCCTCACGTGCCTGCCAGCCGCCCAGGCCGCCCAGGCCCATGGCCAGCAGCAATACCGCCGCCTGTGCCAGGCGCCATTGCCGACGCTGGCGCAAGCGGCGGCGCAGGGGCGCCAGGTCCAGCGCCGGATCGCTGGGCTGCTCGCCGAAGCCGGCCAGGGCCGCCCGCAGGCGCCGGGCATCGCCGCGCCAGGCCTCGATCCGCGCCGCCTCCTCGGGATTGACCGCCAGCCACGCCTCGACCTCGGCCCGACGAGCCGGCTCCAGGCGCTCGTCGACATAGGCGTGCAACTCGTGCTCGGTGGGGATCAGGCGCGTCATTTGAGTCTCCGCAGGGCCGGGGGCGTGGGGTTGCCCTCGGTCAGTTCACGCAGGGCGGCACGGGCACGCGACAGGCGCGACATCACCGTGCCGATGGGAATGCCGAGGGTGTCGGCCGCCTCCTTGTAGCTCAGGCCTTCGACGCTGACCAGCAGCAACAGGGCGCGTTGCTCCGCCGACAGCCGGGCGAAGGCGCGCAGATCGGCCTGGGCCAGGACGATGCTCTCGATCTCGCCACCGGTCGGTTCCTCGGCCTGGCCCCGACCGAACCAGGCCAGCCAGCGGGCGTGCAGGCGCTCGCGGCGCTTGCCGTCGAGGAACAGCCGGTAAAGGATGGTGAACAGCCAGGGCCGCAGGCTGTCGGCGTCGCGCTGCTGGCCACGGCGGCTCAGGGCACGCTCGACCGTGGCCTGGACCAGGTCGTCGGCGCCGCCGGGCTCGCGGGTCAGCCACAAGGCGAAGCGGCGCAGGCGTTGCAGCAGCTCGCGCCATTGTTGGTCGTCCAGATCGTGCATGGTCGGGTTCCGGGCCCCAATGGGCAGTCAGTGTAATGGGCAGACGGCCCGGCACGAAATCTATTCCCCCGGCGGGAATAAATCGTTCGCCCTTGCGTCGTACCGGCTCATCCCACCTGACCGGAGCGTCCCCATGACCACTCCCCTGCATGGCACCGCCAAGGCCCTGCGCCTGGCCGCCATCGGCGCCACCCTCGCCGCCCTCGGAGCGGGCTTCGCCTATGCCGCCGGCTGGATCGGCGCGCCAGGGCTGACCCCGCAGCGCATCATCGACACCTTCGAGGCTCAGGCCGGCCATTATCCCGGCTATCGGAAAAACCATGCCAAAGGCCTGTGCGTCAGCGGTTACTTCCAGGCCAGCGGGCAGGCTGCGGCGCTCTCCAGCGCCCGCGTCTTCAGCCAGGCCCAGGTGCCGGTGATCGGTCGTTTCGCCATCGGCGGCGCCAACCCCTTCGCCCCGGACACCGCCATACCGGTACGCAGCCTGGCCATCCAGTTGAGCAGCGACGACGGCCAGGTCTGGCGCACCGGCATGAACAACCCGCCGGTGCTGGCGGTGAGCACGCCCGAGGCGTTCTACCAGCAGGTGCTGGCCGGGGCGCCCGACCCGGCCACCGGCAAGCCGGACCCAGCGAAGCTGCAGGCGTTTTTCGCCAGCCACCCGGAAAGCGCGGCGTTTCGCCAGTGGGCGGCCAGCTACAAGCCCAGCGACAGCTTCGCCAGCACCGCCTACAACAGCATCAATGCCTTTCGCCTGATCGATGCCCAGGGCAACGCCCACCCGGTACGCTG
The DNA here is from genome assembly GCF_057284075.1 of Pseudomonas sp. TE31087. Lineage (NCBI taxonomy): Bacteria > Pseudomonadati > Pseudomonadota > Gammaproteobacteria > Pseudomonadales > Pseudomonadaceae > Pseudomonas > Pseudomonas sp. TE31087. Next base: position 952,754 of record NZ_JBXVNN010000001.1, on the reverse strand, counting down.
GGCCCTGGAGCCGCAGACAACGTTCGCTGCCCTGCCCGCCCAGGTCGATGACCAGCAGTTCCTCCAGCACGACCTGCAGCAACGCCTGGCCCAGGGCCCGCTGCGCTGGACCCTGCGCCTGACCCTGGCCGAGCCCGGCGACCCGGTGGACGACCCTGCCCGTCCCTGGTCCGCCGAACGTCGCAGCATCGACGCCGGCACCCTGGTCGTGGAACGGGTCGACGGCCCCGAGCAAGGCGCTTGCCGCGACCTGAACTTCGATCCGCTGATCCTGCCCCACGGCATCGAACCGTCCGCCGACCCGATCCTCGCCGCCCGCTCGGCCGCCTATTCAGTGTCGTTCAACCGCCGCAGCCACGAAGCGCTGAGCGAAGGAGCCCGCCCATGACCGCCACCGCCTTCCACCCCCTGGCCCGCCTGCTGCACTGGCTGATGGCCGCGCTGATCCTGGCCATGCTGTTCATCGGCGTGAACATGGTCGGCGACCTGTCGCCACGGCATCCGCTGCTGGTCGAGCTGCACAAGGCCACAGGCCTGGCCCTGCTGGTGCTGGTGATCCTGCGTATCGCCTTGCGCCTGGCCCTGCCACACCCGGCGCTGCCCGGCGACCTGCCGCGCCTGCAACGGCTGGCCGCCGGCGCCTCGCACCTGCTGCTGTACGGCCTGATGCTGGCCATGCCGCTGCTCGGCTGGGCCATGCTCTCGGCCGGTGGCTATCCACGGCCCCTGCAACTGCCCGCCATCGCCCCCCACGACTTGCAGTTGTACGCCATACTGCGCCAGGCCCACGGCTGGGCCGGCTACCTGCTGTTCGCCACCGTGCTGCTGCACTTGGGGGCGGCGTTGGTGCATGCCCTGGTGCGCCGCGACGGCGTCTTGCGTAGCATGTGGCCAGGCCCGCTGCGCCGCAGTGAATGAGCATTGCCGGGGTCGACACATGTAAATAATTATTACTAACATTGGCGCTCATTTCGTCGAACTGCCCCGGACTGCCCCATGAACGTTGCAAAGGACCCTGCCGCCTTGACCCCGTCCAGCACCCTGGACCTGCGTCCACTGATGCTGGTGAACATGGCCTGCACCATGTCGATGATGGCCTTCGTCGCCCTGATCGGCCCCATCGCCCGCCTGCTGGGCATGGCCACCTGGCAGGCCGGCGCGGCGGTGACCGTGGCCGGCGTGGTCTGGGTGCTGCTGGCGCGGCCCTGGGGGCGCCTGGCCGACCGCTATGGCCGGCGCCGCGTACTGTTGCTGGGCAGCGGCGGCTTCACCCTGGCCTACTGGGTGCTGTGCCTGTTCATCGACGGCGCATTGCGCTGGCTGCCGGGCGCGAGCGTGGCGTTCTTCGGGCTGATGCTGGCCCGCGGCCTGATCGGCGCCTTCTATGCCGCGCTGCCGGTGGGCGGCAATGCCCTGATTGCCGACCATGTCGAGCCCCAGCGCCGGGCGCGGGCCATGGCTTCGCTGGGCGCGGCCAATGCCGTCGGCCTGGTGGTCGGCCCGGCACTGGCCGCGCTGCTGTCGCGCTACAGCCTGAGCCTGCCGTTCTATGCCATGTCGCTGCTGCCGGCCACGGCGTTCGTGGTGCTGCTGTTCAAGCTCAAGCCGCAGCCACTGGCACACGTTCATGCGCCCAATCCGGTGCGCCTGTCCGATCCACGCCTGCGCCGCCCGTTGCTGGTGGCCTTCAGCGCCATGCTGAGCATCACCGTGTCGCAGATCGCCGTCGGTTTCTTCGCCCTCGATCGCCTGCACCTGGAGGCCGGCGACGCCGCCCAGGCCGCGGGCATCGCCCTGACCTGCGTGGGCGTGGCGCTGATGCTGGCGCAGGTGTTCCTGCGCAGGCTCGAGTGGCCGCCGGCGAAAATGATCCGTGTCGGCGCCAGCATCTCCGGCCTGGGCTTCGCTGCCGCAGCGCTGGCAACCCACGCACCCTGGCTGTGGAGCGCATTCTTCGTCGCTGCGTTTGGCATGGGCTTCGTCTTCCCGGCATTCTCCGCCCTGGCGGCCAACGCCATGCACGCCAGCGAACAGGGTGCCACGGCCGGCTCGATCGGCGCCGCCCAGGGCATGGGCGCGGTGATCGGGCCGCTGGCCGGCACCCTGGTCTATGCCCTCGACCCGCGCCTGCCGTTCCTTGCCGTGGGTGCCCTGCTGTTGTTGGTGGGGCTGTGGCCGGCAGCGAGCGACCAGCGTCACTGAGACGCACAGCGCGCAAGCCTGCAGAGTGTGTTTTAATGCCTCGCCCATTATTTTTGACACCTCTGCAAACAAGGCGGCTATGGACACGGGGACACGACTCAAACTGGTGCGTGAACGCAACAACCTCTCCCAACGGGAACTGGCCCGCCGCAGCGGGCTGACCAACTCGACGATCTCGCAGATCGAGCAGAACCGGGTCAGCCCTTCGGTCAGTTCCCTCAAGAAACTGCTCGAAGGGATCCCCATGTCCCTGGCGGAGTTCTTCAGTTTCGACGAGCCGGTGCGCGAGGAACGTTACGTTTTCCGTGGCGGCGAGCAGCCCGACCTGGGCCGTAACGGCCTGCGCATGCTGCTGGTCGGTGCGAGTGTCGAAGGCCGGCAGATGCGCATGCTGCGCGAGCTGTATGCGCCGGGCGCCGATTCCGGCGAGCCGATCGTCCACGCCGAAGGCGAGGAATGCGGCCTGGTCACCCGAGGCACCATGGAGCTGTGGGTCGATGGCCAGGTCAGCGTGCTTAACGCCGGCGATGGTTACTACATCCCTACCACCCTGCCCCACACCTTCAAGAACATCGGCCCCGACGAGGCCGAGATCATCAGCGCCAATACCCCGGCGAACTTCTGATCCGCCCATGACCACCGTCGCCAGCCGTGAGGCGTACCAGTGCCTGCGTGACGCCGCCCTTGGCGTCCGATCGCTGGTAACGGTCGCCCGCCTGGCCGGCGGGCAGGTCGAGGTGCTAGTCGACGGCTGGCGCCTGAGCCTGGTGCTGGACAGCGAGGGGCTGGCCCACTGCAGCCACTGCCAGAGCCCGGATGGGCGCCAGGGCACGCTGGACGACTGGCACCGCTATGGCACCAATCCGGTGGATCACCTGAGCCTCTGGGAACGCGATCAAATAGAACGACTGTTGGTCTGATCCCCTGTAGGAGCGGCCTTGTGCCGCGAATGGGGCGCGAAGCGGCCCCAGGGTTTCAGCGTTGACGCAAAGATCGCCGGGGCCGCTTCGCGCCCCTTTCGCGGCACAAGGCCGCTCCTACAGGGGGGTGGCATGGCCAGATCGTCATGCCTGCCGGGCCAAAGCCTGCTCGACGAAATCCAGCCGGTCCTGGCCGAAGAACATCTGCCCGTCGACGAAGAATGTCGGCGCCCCGAACACGCCACGTTCGACCGCCTCCTCGGTAGCTTTGCGCAAGGCGTCCTTGACCTCGGGCCGCGCGGCCAGTTCCTGGAACATCTCGGCCTCGAAGCCTCCTGCGGCCAAGGTCTCACCCAATACCGCAGGGTCTCCCAGATTGCGCCCGTGCACGAACAGCCCTTCGAACAGCACCTTCAACAGCGCCTCGAATCGCGCTTCGGCAAACAACTGGACGCCAGTCAGCCCGCGCATCAGGTTCAGGGTGTTTACCGGAAACCCTGGCGGCAGGGTCAGGGGCACGCCACAGCGGTCGGCGTAGCGCTTGAGGTCGATGCGCATATAGCGCCCCTTGGCCGGCACCATGACCGGCGAGGCGTTGCCGGTGGCCTGGAACACCCCGCCCAGCAGAATCGGCTTGTACACCAACCGCGCCCCGTGACGCGCGCACAGGGCGGGTAGCTGGGTCGAGGCCAGGTAAGTGGCCGGGCTGCCCAGGTCCAGGAAGAACTCGACGGTCTTGCTCATGATTCGTTCCTTGTATGAGGGTGGGACTTACCAGCGCTCCATCCACGGGCGCAGGTCAAGTTCGAAGGTCCAGGCATCCCGTGGCTGGGCATGCAGGAACCAGTAGCTGTCGGCGATGTGCGCAGGGTCCAGGATGCCGTCCTGGTCCTTGAGCGCATAGCGTTCGGGGAAGCTGTCGCGGATGAACGCGGTGTCGATGGCGCCGTCGACCACCACATGGGCGACATGGATGTTGCGCGGCCCAAGCTCCCGCGCCATGCTCTGGGCCAAGGCGCGCAGGCCATGCTTGGCCCCGGCGAAGGCGGCGAAACCGGCCGCGCCGCGGGTACCGGCGGTGGCGCCGGTAAAGAGAATGGTGCCGCGCTCGCGGGTCACCATGCGCCGGGCGACCGCCTGGGCGGTGAGAAAGCCGGCGAAGCAGGCCATTTCCCAGATCTTGAAGTACTTGCGCGGGGTTTCCTCGAGGATGCTGCACGGAACATTGGCGCCGATATTGAAGACAAAGGCGTCGATCGGGCCGATATCCCGCTCGATGGTCTCGACCAGCTCGGCGACCTCTTCTTCCTTGCGCGCATCGGACCCGAAGCCATGGGCCTGGCCACCTGCGGCGCGGATCTCATCGACCAGCGGCTGCAGTTTTTCCACCTGGCGCCGGGTCACGCAGGCGACATACCCCTCGCGGGCGAAACGCTTGGCGATCTCGCCCCCGGTGGCGTCGCCCGCGCCGATCACCAGCACGACCTTTTGTTGTTCTGCCATGGACCGCTCCATTGATGAATGATCGTTTAGTAAACGAACGCTATGCTACGATCAGCCTATCGTCAAGCCCGCGCCAAGAGGTTCCGCGCATGCGCTACAGCACCGACCACAAGCAACAGACCCGCGAAAAGCTGCTGGCCAGCAGCGGCGCCCTGGCCAAGCGCGGGGGTTTCGCCGCCGCCGGCGTGGCCGGGCTGATGAAGGCCATCGGCCTGACCGGCGGCGCCTTCTACAACCATTTCCCGTCCAAGGACGACCTGTTCAGCGAGATCGTCCGCCGCGAACTGGCCAACAGCCCGTTGGCGCGTCTGGTCGAGCGTGGCACCGATCGGCCCCGGCTCAAGCGCCTGCTCGAGCAATACCTGAGCCTGGCCCACCTGCACAATGCCGAGGGCGGCTGCCCACTGCCGCCACTGGGGGTGGAGATCGCCCGCGCCGAGCGACCGGTGCGCGAACAGGCCGAACACTGGCTGGTGGAGCTGCACCAGGCGTGGAGCGAGACCCTCGACGACTCCGAGCTGGCCTGGGCCTTGCTCAGTCAGTGCGTCGGCGCACTGGTGGTGGGCCGTATGCTGGCCAGCGAGCCGGTGCAGGCGCAGGTGCTGGACGCCAGCCGCAAACTGGTCGGACGGGTCTTCGATGAGGCTCGCTAGTACGCTGCTGGGACTGCTGTTGACTCTGCCCGCCTTCGCCCAGGACAACTGCCCGGTCGGGCAATACCAGGTATGCCTGGTGGTGTGTTTCTGCGCGCCCATCGACCCCAACCAGGGCGGCCAGGTGCTGCAGGATGTCGAGCGCATGGCCAGCGGCAGCCTGGTATTCGCCCTACGCCAGGCTCGCGATGAGGCCACCGCCAGCGGCAGCCAGCCGATCCCCCTGCATGTCCGTGCCCAGCTCGAGCCCTGGTACGATTTCGCCGTGCTCGACGCGGCGCGCTACCGGGTGGGCGATGAACAGCAGATCAGCGCCGCCAACGCATTGCTGCAGAACCCGGACGTCAACGCGGTGACCCTGATCGACACCATCATTTTCCGTCGCAGCGCCGATGCCGAGGACAACGTGGCGCTGTGGGCCCATGAGCTCAAGCATGTGCAGCAGTACCAGGAACTGGGGGTGGAGGAATTCGCCAGGCGCTATACCCGGGATTACCAGGCACTGGAGGGGCCGGCCTACGAGATCGAGGCGAAAGTGGCCAAGGCGTTGCGTGAGAAGGCATCCGGCGGGCCACGCTGACTGCCGAATTACACCATCCCCCTGTAGGAGCGGCCTTGTGCCGCGAAAGGGCTGCTAAGCAGCCCCGGCAATTGATGCGTCAACGCTGAAATCCTGGGGCTGCTGCGCAGCCCTTTCGCGGCGCAAGGCCGCTCCTACACGGGGTGATGCCGGCCTGAAACCATGCGTCCGGATCGATGACGGCACCCGACCTATCATTGCGCGTGATAATAACCTTCGCTCCGTTTGATTCGTGCGCCACGCGCAAGACACTCACACTCCGCCCACTACTAATACATTGGCGGAGTTCTCCATGGATCACTCACTCAAACCCTTGCGCTTCCCCCTCGCTGCCCTGGCAGTGGTGGTGCTCAGCGCTTGCGGTCGCACCCCCGACGCCGTGCAGGCTCCCGCCGCGCCCAAGGTCAGCGTAGCCAAGGTGATCGAACAGCCGATCAACGAATGGGACGAGTTCACCGGCCGCCTCGAAGCGCCGGAAACCGTCGAGGTACGTCCACGGGTGTCCGGCCAGATCGACCAGGTGGCCTTCACCGAAGGCGCCCAGGTCAAGAAAGGCGACCTGCTGTTCCAGATCGACCCACGCCCGTTCCAGGCAGAAGTGCGCCGCCTCGAAGCCCAGCTGCAACAGGCCAAGGCCACCGCCATCCGCAGCGCCAACGAAGCCCGCCGTGGCGAGCGCCTGCGCGACAGCAACGCGATTTCTGCGGAACTGGCCGAGTCGCGCAGCAGCGCCGCCGCCGAAGCCCGCGCCGGGGTCGACGCGATCCAGGCCCAGCTCGACCTGGCCCGCCTGAACCTGAGCTTCACCCGCGTTACCGCGCCGATCAGTGGCCGCGTCAGCCGCGCCCAGTTCACCGCCGGCAACATCGTCAGCGCCGACGTCACCCCGCTGACCAGCGTGGTCTCCACCGACAAGGTGTACGCCTACTTCGACGCCGACGAGCGCGTGTACCTCAAGTACAGCCAGCTCGCCCGCGACGGCCAGCGCGGCCAGAGCACCCCGGTGTACCTGGGCCTGACCAACGAGACCGGCAACCCGCACCTGGGCCAGATGAACTTCGTCGACAACCAGGTCAACCCGCGCACCGGCACCATCCGTGGCCGCGCCGTGTTCGACAACCGCGACGGCCAGTTCACCCCGGGCCTGTACGCGCGCCTGAAGCTGGTCGGCAGCGCCCAGTACGACGCCGTGCTGATCAACGACGAAGCGGTCGGCACCGACCTTGGCAAGAAGTTCGTGCTGGTCATGGACAAGGACAACAAGGCCGCCTACCGCGCCGTGGAACTGGGACCCAAGCTCGAAGGCCTGCGCATCGTGCGCAGTGGCCTGGCCAAGGACGACCGCATCGTGGTCAAGGGCCTGCAGCGCGTGCGCCCGGGCTCGCCGGTCACCCCTGAGGAAACGCCGATGGCCAGCGAGCAGACCCTCGCCGCCCTCGCCCAGCAGCGCCAGGCCCTGGAGGCCAGCAACCCGGCGCCGAAGGTTGCCGGCGCCAATGTCAAAGTCGCCAGCGCCCAAGCGCCGCGCGGTTAAGGGACAACACCGATGAACTTTTCGAAATTCTTCATTACCCGGCCGATTTTCGCCGCGGTGCTGTCGCTGGTGCTGCTGATCGCGGGCTCGATCTCGCTGTTCCAGCTGCCGATCAGCGAATACCCCGAAGTGGTGCCGCCCACCGTGGTGGTGCGCGCCAACTTCCCCGGCGCCAACCCCAAGGTGATCGGCGAGACCGTCGCAGCGCCCTTGGAGCAGGCCATCACCGGTGTCGAGAACATGCTGTACATGTCCTCGCAGTCCACCGCCGACGGCAAGCTGACCCTGACCATCACCTTCGCCCTGGGCACCGACCTGGACAACGCCCAGGTGCAGGTGCAGAACCGCGTGACCCGTACCCAGCCCAAGCTGCCGGAAGAGGTGACGCGCATCGGCATCACCGTCGACAAGGCCTCGCCCGACCTGACCATGGTCGTGCACCTGACCTCGCCGGACAACCGCTACGACATGCTCTACCTGTCCAACTACGCCATCCTCAACATCAAGGATGAGCTGGCGCGCCTCGGTGGCGTCGGTGACGTGCAGCTGTTCGGCATGGGCGACTACTCGCTGCGGGTGTGGCTCGACCCGAACAAGACCGCTTCGCGCAACCTGACCGCCAGCGACGTGGTGGCCGCCATTCGCGAGCAGAACCGCCAGGTCGCCGCCGGCCAGCTGGGCGCCCCGCCCGCCCCGGGCTCGACCAGCTTCCAGCTGTCGATCAACACCCAGGGCCGCCTGGTCAACGAGGAAGAGTTCGAGAACATCATCATCCGTGCCGGTGCCAACGGCGAGATCACCCGCCTGAAGGACATCGCCCGGGTCGAGCTCGGCTCCAGCCAGTACGCCCTGCGCTCGCTGCTGAACAACCAGCCGGCGGTGGCCATCCCGATCTTCCAGCGCCCAGGCTCCAACGCCATCGAGATCTCCGACGAAGTGCGGGCGAAGATGGCCGAACTGAAGAAAGAGTTCCCGGAAGGCATGGACTACAGCATCGTCTATGACCCGACCGTGTTCGTTCGTGGCTCCATCGAAGCCGTGGTACACACCCTGTTCGAAGCCCTGATCCTGGTCGTGCTGGTGGTGATCCTGTTCCTGCAGACCTGGCGCGCCTCGATCATCCCGCTGATGGCCGTGCCCGTCTCGCTGATCGGCACCTTCGCGGTGATGCACCTGTTCGGCTTCTCGCTCAACGCGCTGTCGTTGTTCGGCCTGGTACTGGCCATCGGTATCGTGGTGGACGACGCCATCGTCGTGGTGGAGAACGTCGAGCGTAACATCGGCCTTGGCCTGAAACCGCTGGAAGCCACGCAGAAGGCCATGAGCGAAGTGACCGGCCCGATCATCGCCACCGCCCTGGTGCTGTGCGCCGTGTTCGTGCCCGCCGCGTTCATCTCCGGCCTCACCGGGCAGTTCTACAAGCAGTTCGCCCTGACCATCGCCATCTCCACCGTGATCTCGGCATTCAACTCGCTGACCCTGTCGCCGGCCCTGGCCGCCGTGCTGCTGAAGGACCACCACGCGCCCAAGGACCGTTTCTCGCGGTTCCTGGAAAAACTGCTGGGCAGCTGGCTGTTCGCCCCGTTCAATCGCTTCTTCGACCGCGCCAGCCATGGCTATGTCGGCGGCGTGCGCCGGGTCATCCGCTCCAGCGGCATTGCCCTGTTCGTCTATGCCGGTTTGATGGGCCTGACCTACCTGGGCTTCTCGTCCACCCCGACCGGCTTCGTCCCGGCCCAGGACAAGCAGTACCTGGTGGCCTTCGCCCAGTTGCCTGACGCCGCCAGCCTCGACCGCACCGAGGCGGTGATCAAGAAGATGAGCGAGATCGCCCTCAAGCAACCGGGTGTGGCTGATTCGGTGGCCTTCCCGGGCCTGTCGATCAACGGCTTCACCAACAGCCCGAACAGCGGCATCGTGTTCACCCCGCTCAAGCCGTTCGACGAGCGCAAGGACCCGAGCCAGTCGGCGGCGGCCATCGCGGCGGCCCTGAACGCCCAGTTCGCTGATATCCAGGACGCCTACATCGCGATCTTCCCGCCTCCACCGGTCCAAGGCCTGGGCACCATCGGCGGCTTCCGCCTGCAGATCGAGGACCGCGGCAACCTGGGCTACGAAGCGCTGTACAAAGAGACCCAGAACATCATCGCCAAGAGCCACAACGTGCCGGAACTGGCGGGCCTGTTCACCAGCTACCAGGTCAACGTGCCGCAGGTCGATGCCGCCATCGACCGGGAAAAGGCCAAGACCCACGGCGTGGCAATCAATGACATCTTCGACACCCTGCAGGTTTACCTGGGCTCGCTGTACACCAACGACTTCAACCGCTTTGGCCGCACTTACCAGGTCAACGTCCAGGCCGAGCAGCAGTTCCGCCTCGACGCCGAGCAGATCGGCCAGCTGAAGGTGCGCAACAACCTGGGCGAGATGATCCCGCTGGCGACCTTCCTCAAGGTCAGCGACACCTCCGGGCCTGACCGGGTCATGCACTACAACGGCTTCATCACCGCCGAGATCAACGGTGCCGCGGCCCCAGGCTACAGCTCCGGCCAGGCCGAGGCGGCGATCGAGAAACTGCTCAAGGAGGAACTGCCCAACGGCATGACCTTCGAATGGACCGACCTGACCTACCAGCAGATCCTCTCAGGCAACACCGCGCTGTTCGTGTTCCCGCTCTGCGTGCTGCTGGCCTTCCTGGTGCTGGCCGCCCAGTACGAGAGCTGGAGCCTGCCGCTGGCGGTGATCCTGATCGTGCCGATGACCCTGCTGTCGGCCATCACCGGGGTGATCGTCTCCGGTGGCGACAACAACATCTTCACCCAGATCGGCTTGATCGTACTGGTGGGCCTGGCGTGCAAGAACGCGATCCTGATTGTCGAGTTCGCCAAGGATGAACAGGCCAAGGGCCTCGACCCGCTGGCTGCGGTACTGGAAGCCTGCCGCCTGCGTCTGCGGCCGATCCTGATGACCTCGATCGCCTTCATCATGGGCGTGGTGCCGCTGGTGTTCAGCTCCGGCGCCGGTTCCGAGATGCGTCACGCCATGGGTGTGGCGGTGTTCTCGGGAATGATCGGGGTGACCGTGTTCGGCCTGTTCCTGACCCCGGTGTTCTTCTTCCTGATCCGCCGTTTCGTCGAGCGTCGCCAGGCCCGCAAGGCCGAGCACGCAGTGGCGCTGGAGAACCATGCATGAAGTTGCTCAAACCCCTGACCCCGAGCCTGCTGGCACTGGCCCTGGCGGCCTGCGCGGTGGGTCCGGACTACAAGGCCCCGCTGACCGAACCGGCCAAGCTGGACGCCGGCCTTGAAGCCAAAGCCTATGACCGCAGCCGCTTCGAGAGCGTGTGGTGGAAACAGTTCGACGACCCGGTGCTGAACCAGTTGGTGCAGGCATCGCTGGACGGCAACCGCGACCTGCGCGTGGCGTTCGCCCGCCTGAAAGCGGCGCGGTCGATTCGCGAGGACGTGTCCAACGACCAGATCCCCGTGGTCACCAGCCGCGCCAGCAGCGACCTGGGCAAGGGCCAGGTGCCCGGCCAGACCGAGCGCCGGGTCAACAGCGAGCGCTATGACCTGGGCCTGGACATGGCCTGGGAGCTCGACCTGTTCGGCCGCATCCAGCGCCAGATCGAAGCCAGCGAAGCGCAGGAAGCGGCCGCCGAAGCCGACCTGCAGCAGCTGCAGGTCAGCCTGATCGCCGAGCTGGTCGACGCCTACGGCCAGTTGCGTGGCGCCCAGTTGCGCGAGCAGATCGCCGTGGCCAACCTGAAGACCCAGCAGCAGTCGCGGGACATCACCGTGACCCTGCGCGACACCGGGGTCGGCAACGAGCTCGACGTGGTCCGCGCCGACGCCCGCCTGGCGGGTGTCGAAGCCACCGTGCCACAGCTGCAGGCCGAACAGGTGCGGGCGAAGAACCGCATCGCCACCCTGCTCGGCCAGCGCCCGGACGCCCTGAGCGTGGACCTTGCGCCCAAGGCCTTGCCGGCCATCGCCAAGGCCTTGCCGGTGGGCGACCCCGGCGAGCTGCTGCGCCGCCGCCCGGACATCCGCAGCGCAGAGCGCCAGCTGGCCGCGGCCACGGCCAACGTCGGCGTGGCCACCGCCGACCTGTTCCCACGGGTCAGCTTGAGCGGCTTCCTCGGCTTCACCGCCGCGCGCGGCTCGCAGATCGGCTCCTCGGCTGCCAATGCCTGGGCGCTGGGCCCGAGCATCACCTGGGCAGCCTTCGACCTGGGCAGCGTGCGCGCCCGCCTGCGCGGCGCCAAGGCCGATGCCGAGGGTGCCCTGGCCAACTACGAACAGCAGGTGCTGCTGGCCCTGGAGGAATCCTCCAATGCCTTCAGCGACTACGGCAAGCGCCAACAGCGCCTGCTGGCGCTGATGCGCCAGAGCGACGCCAGCCGCAAGGCGGCGGAACTGGCCTCGGTGCGCTACCGCGAAGGTACGGTGGACTACCTGGTGCTGCTCGACGCCGAGCGCGAACGCCTGAGCGCCGAAGACGCCCAGGCCCAGGGCGAGGTCGAGCTGTACAGCGGCATCGTCGCGATCTACAAGGCGCTGGGCGGCGGCTGGCAACCCGACGTGGTGGCCAGCTCGCGCTGATCGCCCCCTGATGTGAAGACTCCTTTGGTTGGTTCCTCCCCCAACCGTTTGCCCCGAAGGCCTTGGTCTTCGGGGCTTTTTTATGCTGCTCCAAAGGCCCTGCACGCCCCTCTGTAGGAGCGGCCTTGTGCCGCGAAAGGGCTGCGTAGCAGCCCCGGCGATTGATGTGTCAACGCTGAACCCCTGGGGCCGCTACGCAGCCTTTTCGCGGCACAAGGCCGCTCCTACAGGGGAAACGGTCAACGTGCGTGCCACATCTGGACAGCCCGTCAAAAAGCAACCTCCCTGGCCCGCGCAATCGCCGCCTGTATCGCCCCCCGCGCCTGCGGGCTGTTCTTCCAGCAACTGCTGCCCACCAGCCCGGCCGCCTCGCTGACGATCTGCAGGGCATCGGCCCCGGCCAGTCGTGCCAGCGAGTCATAACCCAACTGCTCGAGCCGCTGCACCACGGTCGGCCCCACGCCCTTGACCGCCAGCAATACCGCCCGCTCATCCGCGCTGAATGCCATCTTCACCTCCCTGTGCCGCCATGGCTTTGCAAGTCCCGCGAATAATGGCATATATCGTGATCTGCCCGCCCACCTTCCCCAGGAGACTTCCCATGCTCGGCGTGACCGACTACGGCGCTTTCGTGATCGCGTTCCTCATCCTCCTGGCGATCCCCGGCCCCGGCAACTTCGCCCTGATCACCGCCACCGGCAAGGGCGGCATCAAGGGCGGCCTGGCCGCCACCTTCGGGGTGATCCTCGGCGACCAGGTGCTGATGTGGCTGGCGGTGGCCGGCGTCGCCACCCTGCTGGCCACCTACCCGGCCGCCTTCCATGTGGTGCAGTGGGCCGGCGCCGCCTACCTGGCCTGGCTCGGCCTGCGCATGGTGCTGAGCAAGCCCGGCGGTGCGCCGCGCGACAGCGGCATGGCCAGCGGCCGCTACCTGCGCCAGACCATGATGATCACCCTGCTCAACCCCAAGGCGATCATGTTCTACATGGCGTTCTTCCCGCTGTTCATCGACCCGGTGCGCCACCAGGGCGTGGTGACCTTCGCCTTCATGGCGCTGACCGTGGCCGGCCTGACCCTGCTCTACGGCCTGGTGGCGGTGCTGCTCACCCACCGCCTGGCCGAGCGCATGCGCGCCAGCCCGCGCATCGCCAACCTGCTCGAACGCCTGGCCGGCGCCTGCCTGGTGGGCTTTGGTATCAAGCTGGCGGCGATGCGCTGAGGCTCAGGCGTCGCGCAACAGGTCGTGGGCGTCGAGCAGGCGGAAGGCCACCTGCGGATTGCGCTCCAGCCCACGACGGATGGCGGCGGGAATCGACTGGCGGGTTTTGCGGCACAGCCCTGTCTGCGCCGCAAGCTCGATGACGATGCCGCGCATGGTGCGCACTTCGTTGAAGCCCGGGGCGATATACACGCGGATGCCCAGTTGTTCGTAGAGGCGCGCTTGCAGGCGCTGCAGGTCCTCCAGATCCTTGAGGTTTTCCAGGCGTTCGACCAGGCGCTTCTCCTCCTCGCGGGTGAGCAGCAGGATGCGTCGCTCGGGGCCGTCGGCCAGGCGTTCGCGGCCGCAGTCGCAGGCGCCCGGTGGACAAGGATGGCGTTGGGGAGGCAGGTTGGTCATGGGGCAAGGATAGTCGCTACTCGACGACTGCAGGAAGAGGCCGCGACCTCTCCTGACTATCCTCCCGCCAGCAAACTCCGGTCGAACATGAACGCCCCGCTCCCCTGTGGGGTATGTCGGTACAGTTGCTGTGGCCGCCCCAGCCTGGGCTGGTTCTTCTCTCCGGTGTCCTGCACCCAACCTTCGCTCTTCATGCGCTCCAGACGTTTGCGCATTGAGGTGTTGTTGACCGGCTGTCCCAGGCACGCCTGCGCGGCGGCCAGGGCGTCCAGCACGGTGAAGCGCTCGGGTGCCAGATACAACGGTAGGTTGGTGTACACGGCCTTGGCCGCCAGCCGTTCATAGGCGCGCTCGACCAGCAGGCGATGATCGAACGGCAACGGCGGCTCATTATCCAGGACGCCTTGCAGATCGAAGAAGGCAATCTGCTGATCCTCGACCACGACCGCAGGGTCGAGTAACGCCAGGTAGTAAGTACTCAATGTCCAGCCCCGTGGGTCGCGGGAAGCATTGCCCTCGGTGCCGACCTGCTCCAGGTGGCGCGGGCGCACCTTGGCCTTTTCCGAGAGAGCCCGGCAGGCGGCGACATCCAGATTGTTGTCCGCAGTACTGCCATTGACGATGACGCCCGGCAAGGCCCACTGGCCCTTGTAGGGCTCGCGCTCGCGCGGGGACAGCAACACCTCCAGGCGCTGGCTGTGTGGCGACAGGCGCAGGGTGACGATATCGACACTGGCCAGGACTTCAGCTGTGCTCACGGAACGGTTCCTTAATCAACGTCCGCCTATATTCCACCAGGGCGATTAAATAGAGCAAGTCTGAACCCCTGGATAAAATAATCTTGACACACTTAATTCACCAGGTGAAATATATAGCCATTCCAGCCGAGGAGCTTCCTCCGATGAAAATCGCCAGTTTCGATGTCGACGCGCAGAACGGCTTCACCACCAACGCCCCCCATGAGCTGCCGGTGCCCGACGGCCACCTGATCGCCCCCGCGCTCAACACCATGGCCCAACGCGCCTCGCTGCGCCTGGGCAGCAAGGACGCCCACCCGGCCAACGCCGCCTGGGTGGTCGCCGAGCCGGGCCAGATGCTGCAACCACTGACCTTGGCCAATGCCGACCTGACCTGGGTCAGCCACTGCGTCCCCGGCACGCCGGGGTTCGAGCTGCTGCCCGGCCTGCCCGCCCCCATCGACTACGACTACTTCGTCTGGAAAGGCGTAGAACCCGACCTGCACCCCTACGGCGCCTGCTACCACGACCTGGCCGAGCGCCGCTCCACCGGCGTCATCGAGTTCCTCAAGGTGCAACAGGCGCAGGCGATCATTGTCGGCGGGCTGGCACTGGACTACTGCGTGCGCACCACCGCCTTGCAACTGCGCCGCGCCGGCTTCGAGGTACTGCTGTACCTGCCGGCCTGCCGTGCCCTGAGCGCGGAAGGCGCACAGGCGGCCTGCGCCGAAATGACCCGTGCCGGCATCCACCTGTGCGCCGACGAACAGGCCCTCGACATCCAACTCGTTCAACTCAAGGAGGCCCGCCCATGAGCGACAGCGTCTTCGGCCCACGGATCATCCAGAACCTGTTGGACACCGACTTCTACAAGATCACCATGATGCAGGCGGTGTTGCACAACTACCCCAACGCCGAGGTGGAATGGGAATTTCGCTGCCGCAACGACGAGGACCTGGCGGCCTACCTCGCCGAGATCCGCTATCAGGTCGAGCAGTTGGCCGATGTCTCGATCACCCATGACCAGCTGGCCTATCTGGAGAAGATCCCGTTCATCAAGCCGGACTTCATCCGCTTCCTCAGCCTGTTCCGCTTCAACCTGCGCTATGTGCAGGTCGGCCTGGACGATGCCGGGCAACTGGCGATCCGCGTGCGTGGCCCGTGGCTGCATGTGATCCTGTTCGAGATTCCGTTGCTGGCGATCATCAGCGAGGTACGCAACCGCTACCGCTATCGCGAAGTGCTGATCGAACAGGTCGGTGAGCGCCTGTACCAGAAACTCGACTGGCTCAGGGCAGAAGCCAGCGACGACGAGCTGGCCGGTCTGCAACTGGCCGATTTCGGTACCCGCCGGCGATTCTCCTACCGGGTGCAGGAAGAAGTGGTGCATATCCTCAAGCGTGATTTTCCCGGGCGTTTCGTCGGTACCAGCAACGTGCACCTGGCCCGCGAATACCAGGTCAAACCCCTAGGCACCATGGCCCATGAGTGGTTCATGGCCCACCAGCAGCTCGGTCCGCGCCTGGTCGACAGCCAGGTCGCCGCACTGGAATGCTGGGTACGTGAATACCGTGGACAATTGGGCATCGCCCTGACCGACTGCATCGGCATGGATGCGTTCATGCACGACTTCGACCTGTACTTCGCCAAGCTGTTCGATGGCCTACGCCATGACTCGGGCGATCCGCTGGCCTGGGCCGAGAAAGCCATCGCCCACTATGAGCAGCTGGGGATCGACCCGAAGGGCAAGACGCTGATCTTTTCCGATGGACTGGATTTCCAGAAGATGCTTGAGCTGTACCGTGCGTTGAATGACAGGATCCATGTCAGCTTCGGCATTGGTACCAACCTCACCTGCGATATCCCCGGGGTAAAGCCGATGAACATGGTGATCAAGATGACCGCCTGCAACGGCGCGCCGGTGGCGAAGATCTCCGACAGCCCGGGCAAGACCCAGTGCCGGGACGAGAATTTCGTGGCGTACCTGCGGCATGTGTTCAAGGTGAGGTGACCTTCGTGGGAGCGGGCTTGACCCGCGATGCCTTACCGGCCCTGATCGCGGGGCAAGCCCGCTCCCACAAAGCCCCCTCCTACAAGGCCACTCCCACGATCGCCAGCCAGGCTTTTTCACCCGCCCCCTCGTTGCCACGCACATTTGCTTGTATGGTGTTGTCCAAGAAGGATGTTTTACCCGCACAGGAAAGACCAGATGCCCCAACGCAATGTCATCAACGCCTCCGTCAGCCCCAAGGGCAGCCTGGAGACGCTGTCGCAACGTGAAGTCCAGCAACTGAGCGAAGTCGGTACCGGCAGCCTCTACACCCTGTTCCGCCAGTGCGCCCTGGCCATCCTCAACACCGGCGCCCATGTCGACAACGCCAAGACCATCCTCGAGGCCTACAAGGACTTCGAGGTACGCATCCACCAGCAGGACCGCGGCGTGCGCCTTGAACTGCTCAACGCCCCGGCCGACGCCTTCGTCGACGGCGAAATGATCGCCAGCACCCGCGAGATGCTGTTCAGCGCCCTGCGCGACATCGTCTACACCGAGAGCGAGCTGGCCAGCCAGCGCATCGACCTGGAAAGCTCGCAAGGCCTCACCGACTACGTCTTCCACCTGCTGCGCAACGCCCGCACCCTGCGCCCGGGCGTCGAGCCGAAGTTGGTGGTGTGCTGGGGTGGGCACTCGATCAGCAGCGAGGAATACCAGTACACCAAGAAGGTCGGCCACGAGCTGGGCCTGCGCAAGCTGGATGTCTGCACCGGCTGCGGCCCGGGCGTGATGAAGGGGCCGATGAAGGGCGCCACCATTGCCCATGCCAAGCAGCGCATGCACGGCAGTCGCTACCTGGGCCTGACCGAGCCGGGCATCATCGCCGCCGAGGCGCCCAACCCGATCGTCAACGAACTGGTGATCCTGCCGGACATCGAGAAGCGCCTGGAGGCCTTCGTCCGCGTCGGCCACGGCATCATCATCTTCCCCGGCGGCGCCGGCACCGCCGAGGAGTTCCTGTACCTGCTCGGCATTCTCATGCACCCGGACAACCAGGACTTGCCGTTCCCGGTCGTGCTCACCGGGCCGCGCAGCGCCGAAGCCTTCCTGCAGCAGTTGCACGCCTTCGTCGGCGCCACCCTCGGCGAGGCCGCCCAGCGTCACTACCAGATCATCATCGACGATCCGGCCGAAGTGGCCCGGCAGATGGTCGAGGGGCTCAAGGTGGTCAAGCAGTTCCGCCGTGAACGTAACGACGCGTTCCACTTCAACTGGCTGCTGAAGATCGACGAGGGCTTCCAGCACCCGTTCGACCCGACCCACGAGAACATGGCCAACCTGGCCCTGCGCCGCGAACTGCCGCCCCACGAATTGGCGGCCAACCTGCGCCGGGCGTTCTCCGGGATCGTCGCCGGCAACGTCAAGGACAAGGGCATCCGCCTGATCGAAGAGCACGGGCCGTACCAGATCCGCGGCGACGCGGCGATCCTCGACCCGCTCGGGCGCCTGCTGCAGGCGTTCGTCGACCAGCACCGCATGAAGCTGCCCGGTGGGGCGGCGTATGTGCCGTGCTATGAGGTGGTGGCTTGAGGTAGCCGCTGCAATGGAGCAAAAAGTCATGCTGTGATTTAGCTGGGGCAGCGTGGGAGCGGGCTGGCCCCGCGATCACCGGCAAAGCCGGTGCCATCTATCGCATCGCGGGGCAAGCCCGCTCCCACGCTGATAAATGTTGCAACGCTGTTCCCTGCGCAACAGCTTAGCCAGATGGGCTGGGCAGTTTCCTGATGGGGATACGGCCAGCAACATCCTGCAGACATTTCCTGCGCCAAGCAGTGAACCTGCCTACAAAAAAACGGTCTTTCGCTGACGGTCAATCCACCCGACCGGATCGCCGGCCCAGTCATCGGGCCTTCATTCGTCCTGTTTCAGCGAAGACCAGCATGCCAGACATCCAGCCCGCTTCCCCTGCCCTCACCGCCCTGCGCGGCGGCCTGATCGCCGCCCTGATCGCCCTTGCCGTTCCGGCCCACGCCGAAGAGCCGGCCAGCGATGCGCGCTGGGTCAGCGACAGCCTGAGCACCTACGTGCGCAGCGGTCCCACCGATGGCCACCGCATAGTCGGCACGCTCAAGTCCGGGCAGAAGGTCAGCCTGGTGACCAGCCAGGGCAACTACAGCCAGGTGCGCGGACAGAGCGGCGACCTGGTGTGGATCCTCAGCAACGACCTGCAGGCCGTGCCCGGCCAGAACGAGCGCCTGCCGCAGCTCGACGCCCAGGTGGCCGAGTTGTCCGGCCAGTTGAAGAACATCGACGACAGCTGGAAGAACCGCGTGCAGGGCATGCAGGAGACCCTCGACTCGCGCAAAGCGCTGATCGACGAGCTGGAAAGCCGTAACAAGGCGCTCAACGAGCAACTGGCGCAGAGCCAGTCGACCCTGCGCGACACCCAGGCGCGCCTGGGTGACGAGAACAAGCAGGTGATGATGCGCTACATGGTCTACGGCGGCAGCATCGCCGGGGCCGGGCTGCTGGCGGGGTTGATCCTGCCGGCGCTGACCCGCGGCCGTAAACGCAACGACCGCTGGTTCTGAGTGAGGGGCCAGGGGCAAGGTCGTGCAGACCCGTTGCCCCCGGCCACCGCTCAGGGCTCCTGGATACCCGTGGTATCGCCGATCAACGACTCGGCCTTCAGTACCGGCGGCGCCTGCTTGCGCAGTTGCGCCACCTGCCCCGCCTCCACCGCCGGTGCCTGGTTGCCCCAGCTGCCGCGGATGAAGTTGACCACATCGGCCACCTGCTGGTCCGACAGCCGCCAGCCGAAGCCCGGCATGCTGAAGGTCGAGGGCGCCGTCGCCGTGGCCGGCAGGGTCGCGCCCTCCAGCACAATATGGATCAACGAGGTGGCATCCTCGCCCTGCACCACCGGGTTGCCGGCCAGCGCCGGGAACACCCGGGCGTAGCCCTTGCCGTCGGTGCGGTGGCAGGCGCCGCAGTTGTCGACGTAGAGCGCCGCGCCGGTCTTGCCATCATTGCCCTGCCACAGCGCCTGGGCGACGGCAGGGTCCTCGTGGAACGGCTTGTCGTCCGGGTTCACCGGCGGCAGGGTCTTGAGGTAACGGGCGATGGCGGTCAGGTCGGCATCGCTCATGTACTGCATGCTGTGCTCGACCACATCGCTCATGCCGCCGAACACTGCGGTGCGCTCGTTGCGCCCGGTCTTGAGGAAGGCGACGATCTGCGCCTCGTCCCAGCTGCCCAGGCCATCCTTGTGGTCACCGCGCAGGCTCTTGGCGATCCAGCCTTCAAGGGGCGCGCTGCCGGACAGGAACGCCGCGCCGTCGCCGGCATCCAGGGCTTTTTCCTGCATGGTCAGCGCCCTCGGCGTGTGGCACGCGCCACAGTGCCCCAACCCTTCGACCAGGTAGGCGCCGCGCGCCACCACCGGATCGCGCCCGGCGGCTTCGAACGGCTTGACCGGCGGCGCGAACAACCCGCGCCAGAACGCCAGCGGCCAGCGCATGCTCAGCGGCCAGGGAATGTCGCTGTCCTTGTTCTGCTGCTCCACCGGCTGCACGCCGTGCATGAAGTAGGCGTAGAGCGCCTGCATGTCCTGGTCGCTGACCCGGGCATAGGACGGGTACGGCATGGCCGGATACAGCGTGCTGCCATCCTTGCCGATACCCTGGCGCACGGCACGCTCGAAGTCCTCGTAGCTGTACTGGCCGATGCCGCTCGCATGGGGCGTGATATTGGTCGAGTACAGGGTGCCGATGGGCGTTTCCATGGGCAGCCCGCCGGCGAACGGCTTGCCGCCCTTGGCGGTGTGACAGGCCACGCAGTCGCCGGCGCGGGCCAGGTATTCGCCTTGCCTGACCTGCGCCGGGTCCACCGCGTCGGCGGCCTGCAGCAAGGTGCTGGCGCCCAGGCCCAGCATGGCGATGAGCAGTGTCTTCATGTTGGCCTTCCTCATGCCTGCACCAGTGGACCGGGGTTTTTCAGGTAGCGCTCGCGGATCGCCCGCGCCGACCAATAGGTCAGTGCCGCCACCAGCCCGGTGGGGTTGTAGCCCAGACCCTGGGGGAAGGCCGAGGCACCGGGGACGAACACGTTGTGCACGTCCCAGCACTGCAAGTAGCGATTGAGCGCACTTGTCTTGGGGTCGGTGCCCATGATCGCGCCGCCGTTGAGGTGGGTGGTCTGGTAGGTGGAGGCGTCGAAGTGCTGGCCGAAGGTTTTCTTGCCCGCGCTGATCGCCTTGGGTCCCATGGCCTCGGCGATCTTGCCCATGCGCTCGACCATGAAGCGGTTCATCTTCACGTCGTTGTCCTTCCAGTCGAAGGTCATGCGCAAAAGGGGCAAGCCGTAGGCATCCTTGTACACCGGGTCCAGGTCGAGGTAGTTGTCGCGGTAGGACTGGTGCGCGCCATGGGCATCCATCGACAGCATGTGCCGGTAGCTGTCGGCCACCGCGGCCTTCCAGCCGCTGCCCCATTTCGGCGTGCCCGGCGGCACCTTGGTGCCGGAGATCGGCTTGGCGCCGGCCTGGTTGACCCAGAACGGCGAACCGCCGACGAAGCCGTGGGGGCCATGGTCGAAGTTGTCGGCGTTGAAGTCGTCCACCGCCACGCCGTTGCCGCCAGCGCCGATGAAGGGATTGGTGTGGTGGCTGTCGCGGTCGAAGAACGCGGTCACGGTGGAGATGTTCTGGTAGGCGAAGTTGCGCCCGACCACCCCTTCGTTGCTCACCGGGTCGTAGGGCTTGCCGATGCCCGAGAGCAGCATCAGGCGCACGTTGTTGTACTGGAACGCGCCGAGGATCACCAGGTCGGCGGGTTGCTCCACCTCGCGCCCCTGGCTGTCGACGTAGGTCACGCCGGTGGCCAGGCGCTTGTCGGCGGTCAGGTTGACCCGCAGCACATGGGCGTTGTTGCGCAGCTCGAAGTTCGGCACCTGGCGCAGGGCCGGGAGGATGTTCACGTTGGGCGAGGCCTTGGAGTACATGTAGCAGGCATAGCCGCTGCAGTAGCCGCAGAAGTTGCATGGCCCCATCTGCGCGCCGTAGGGGTTGGTGTACGGCCCGGAGGTGTTGGCCGACGGCAGGTTGTAGGGGTGGTAGCCGACCTCGCGGGCGGCCTTCTCGAACAGCTGCGCCGACACGGTGTTCTTCTGCGCCGCCAGCGGGAAGTCGCTGGAGCGGTCGGCGGCGAACGGGTTGCCACCCTTGTCGCGGCCCACCACCTGACCCTTGATCGACCAGGCCGTGCCGGAGGTGCCGAACACCTTCTCGGCAAAATCGAAGTACGGCTCGAGCTCTTCATAGCTGACGCCGAAGTCCTGGATGGTCATGCCCTCGGGAATGAACCGCTTGCCGTAGCGCTCTTCATAGTGGCTGCGCAGGCGCAGTTCCACCGGGTCGACGCGAAAATGCACGCCGGACCAGTGCAGCCCCGCTCCGCCCGTACCGGTGCCGGGCAGGAAGGCGCCGAACTGGCGGTACGGCACGGCCACGTCGTTGACGCTGTGGCGCAGGGTCACGGTCTCGCGGGAGATGTCCATGAACAGCTTCTTGCGCGAGTTGTAGGTCAGTTCGTCCATGGTCTGCGGGTAGACGCCGTCCGGGTAGGTGTCGCGGGCCGGGCCGCGCTCCAGGGCCAGCACCTGCAGGCCGGCCTCGGTCAGTTCCTTGGCCATGATCGCCCCGGCCCAGCCGAACCCGACGATGACCACATCGACTTTCTTCATCACTTGGCTCATGGCTCAACCTCGCTCGCCGCTGATGGATACTGGTGGGAAGGGATAGCGCTCGTCGCGCTCCACCCAGTCCATGAAGTCGGCGCGGGCGCCGGGGAAGCCGACCAGCTTCCATCCGGCCAGGCCCTGGTTGCCGCCGTGCAGGGGGTCGCTGAAAAAGCCCTCGCGGGTGTTGAGCCAGAGCATGCCGAGGAAGGTGGCCGCCGGCACCGTGGCAAAGACCGGCTTGCCGCCGTCCAGGGCCTCGAGCACCTGCTGCTGTTGTTCAAGGCCGAGCTGGGCGAACGCCTTGCCGAACTGCGCCTGGCACCAGGCGTCGGTTTCGGCGATGCCCAGCCGGTAGATCTCCTGGGGGCTGAGCTTGAGCTGGTAACCCAGCTCGCTGGGCGCGTCGGGGCGGAATGGCCCCTGCATGTACCACAGCCCACCGCTGCCGTAGCGGGTGTTGAGCTGACGGTCGATGAACTCGGGCACGCCGGCATCGGCCGCACCGGGGCCGAGGGCGTCGGTGGGGATCAGCACGGCCACGGCGGCGCTGACGAAGGCCCACTCCTCGCGGGTGAAGAAGCTCGGCTGGTAGGCCCGTGCCGGGGCCGCTCGGGCCGGTTCGGCAGGTGCCGGGGTGACGCTGTCGGCGAGCACTGCGCTGCCCAGTCCCGTGCCGGCGAGGGTCGCCACCGGGATCAGGGTCAGGGATTGGCGCAGGAACGCCCGGCGCGCCGGTTGCACGGAGGCGGGTTGGTCCTTGGACATGAGGATGTCTCTCTGTTGATCAGGTCATACGGAAATCGTCGCCCTTTTCACCGCTGAAGATCCCGGGGCCACAGGCCGAGACAGCGCTGTCTCTGCGGAGCGGCCTTGTTTTGCCAAAGGGTCGCGGCGCGACCCCGGGATATCGAATCGGGCAAGGGCTGTTGTTATGGCAAGCACAGTGCTCGCCCCACTCATGGGTTTCGCCGCGACCAGGCAAGCGGGTTGACCAGGTTCTGCGGTCGCTCGCCGGCCAAGGCGGCCAGCAGGTTTTCAACGGCGCAACGGGCCATGGCCTCGCGGGTCTCCTCGGTGGCCGAGCCGATGTGCGGCGTCACCACCAGGTTGTCCAGTTGCAGCAAGGGTGAATCGGCGGGCAACGGCTCGCGCACGAACACGTCCAGGCCGGCGCCGCGAATGCGCCGCTCGGCCAGGGCCTGGAACAACGCAGCCTCGTCCAGCACCCGGCCACGGGAAATGTTCACCAGGATCGCCGACGGCTTCATCAGCGCCAGCTGCGGCGCGCCGATCAGGTTCTCGGTCGCGGCGGTCAGCGGCAGGCACAGGCAGACGAAATCGGACTCGGCCAGCAATGCCTCCAGGCTGCGATGCGCAGCGGCAAACCGCGCCTCCACCTCGGGCCGTGGCTGGCGGGTGTGGTACAGCACGCGCATGCCGAAACCGGCATGGGCGCGGCGGGCCAGGGCTTCGCCGATGCGGCCCATGCCGACGATGCCCAGGGTCTTGCCCTGCACGTCGCAACCAAACTGCGCCGGCCCGATGCCCGCCTGCCAGTGGCCGGCGCGGATCCAGCCGTCGAGCTCGACGACCCGCCGGGCACAGGCGAGGATCAGGGCGAAGCCGGTGTCGGCGGTGGTTTCGGTGAGCACGTCGGGGGTGTTGGTCAGCAGCACGCCACGCTTGTCGAAGGCGTCGATATCGTAGTTGTCGACGCCGACCGAGACGCTGGAGACCACTTCCAGCTGCGGCGCCAGGTCGAGCAAGGGGGCGTCCAGGCGCAGGCTGGCGCCGAGCAGCCCATGGGCGCCCGGCAGCGCCGCACGCAGGCGGGCGAGGCCGTCGGCACTGGGCGATTCGACCAGGGTCACCTCGGCGTGCGCCTGCAGGCGGGCCATGAGCGCGTCGGAGAGGCGTTTGTAGAGGACGATGCGTTTCTTCATTGCACGGTACCTATCGGCTGGGCGCCAGGCTTTGCCGGCGTGTCTGTTGCAAGGGATTGAGAACGGCGGTCAGGGCCACGGCCAGCAGCAGCGCCACGCACATGAACAGGTAGGAGGCGCCGGGTCCGCCGGTGGCGCCATTGAGGTAGCCCACCAGCCACGAGCCGGAAAACGAACCCAGCGCGCCCATGCTGTTGATCAGCGCCATGGCGCCCCCGGCGACGTTGGCCGGCAGCAGTTCGGGGACGATGGCGAAGAACGGCCCGTAGGGCGCGTACATGCAGGCCCCGGCGATCACCAGCAAGGCGTAGGACCACCAGAAATGCTCGGTGCCCAGGCTGTACGAGCCGTAAAACGCCAGGGCGGCGATCAGCAGCGGCGGCCAGACGAAACGCTTGCGCTTCTGCAGGCGGTCCGAGGCCCAGGACACGCCGAGCATGGCCACCACCGCCCCCAGGTACGGCACCGCCGACAACCAGCCGGCGGTGACGATGTCCAGCGCCGCCGCCTGCTTGAGGATCGACGGCAGCCAGAGCACGAAGCCGTACACGCCGATGCTCCAGCAGAAGTACTGCAGCGACAGGATCAACACGGTGGGCGAACGGAACGCCTCGCGGTAGTTCTTCACCGGCTTGATACCCTGCTGCTCGGCGTCCAGCGCCTGGCGCAGCGCCGCCTTCTCGCGGGCATCCAGCCACTTGGCCTGCTCCGGACGGTCATCCACCAGGCGCCACCAGATGAAGGCCCAGAGAATCGCCGGCGCGCCTTCGATGATGAACATCCAGCGCCAGTCGAACTGCTGCACCAGGTAGCCCGAAACCACCGACATCCACAGGATGGTCACCGGGTTGCCGAGGATCAGGAAGGAGTTGGCCCGCGAGCGCTCGGCGCGGGTGAACCAGTGGCAGAGGTAGATGAGCATGGCCGGCATCACCGCCGCCTCCACCACGCCCAGCAGGAAGCGGATGACGATCAGCAGGTAGACGTCGTGCACCACGCCGGTCAGCGTCGCCAGGCCGCCCCAGAGGATCAGGCTGGCGAAGATCAGCTTCTTCACGCTGCGCTTCTGCGCATAGAGGGCGCCCGGCACCTGGAAGAAGAAGTAGCCAAGGAAGAACAGCGCGCCGAGCAGCGACGACAGCGCCGGGGTGATCTTCAGGTCGTCGGCCATGCCCGAGGCCGCGGCAAAGCCATAGTTGGCCCGGTCGAGGTAGGCCAGGCTGTAGGTGATGAAGACGATGGGCATGATGTACCACCAGCGTCTGGGAGCGAGTCGATCAAGCTGCATGGGGATTCTCCTGGTCTTGTTGTTCTTGTCACATCAGGTGCCGGACGGTCCGGCGATTCAGCGTGGTTGGATCGAAGCGTGTTCGTGCAGGTCCAGTTCGTGGCGTTGCGGCAGGCCTTCCATGTCGCCCCGGCTCTGCACCGCCCGGCTGCCGCACCAGTTGCCCCGGGCCACGGCCCGGCGCAGTGGCAGGCCCTCGAGCAAGGCGCTGATCACGCCGACGGCGAAGGCATCGCCCGCCCCCACGGTGTCAACGACCCGGGCCACTGGAAAACCAGGGACCACCCCGTGCTCACCCTTGGCGTCGCGCCAGTAGGCGCCTTCGGCGCCAAGCTTGATGGCCACGTATTGCACACCTTGCTCTAGGTAGAACTCGGCGATGTCCTGCGGCGACTCGCGGCCACTCAGCAGGCGCCCCTCCTCAAGCCCCGGCAGGACCCAGTCGGCCTTGAACGCCAAGGCGTTGATCTCGCGCACCATGGTCTGGCGGTCCGGCCACAGCGAAGGCCGCAGGTTGGGGTCGAAGGAAATGCTGCGGCCATGGGCGCGCATGTTGTCCAGCAACTGGTGGCAGAGCGCGCGGCAGCTAGCCGACAAGGCCGGTGGAATGCCAGTGGCGTGCAGGTGTCGGGCCTCCAGCAACGTGGGTTGCAGTTGAGCCGGCGACAACCGGCTGGCCGCCGAGCCACGACGGAAATACTCGACTTTCGGATCGCGGCCGTCATCGCAGCGCTCCTTGAGCTGGAACCCGGTGGGATGCTCGTCATCGATCTCGACGCTGGAACAGTCCAGCCCTTCCTGGCGCAGGGTGTCGAGCACGAAGGCGCCGAGCGAGTCGTTACCCACCCGGCTCAGCCAGCGCACCCCCAGGCCCAGGCGCGCCAGGCCGATGGCCACGTTGCTGTCGGCACCGGCGATGCGCTTGCCGAAACCCTCGACCTGGGCCAGTTCGCCCGGCTGCGCGGCCACGAACATGGCCATGGTTTCACCGAAACACAGGACGTCGCGCTCAGCCATGGCACACCTGCCCTTCCAGCTGCGCCAGTTGCGCGACCTGCCGCGCGGTCAGCGCCAGCAGGTCATCACCGGCCAGGGGGTATTCGATGGCCCGCGGCAGGTCCGGGGCGAAATAGGTCATCAGCTCGCGCCACTGGGCCAGGTCAAGCGCCTGGGGCACGACCGCGACCAGGCGCCCGTCGGCACGCCGGGCCACGGCCTTGCAGTGCACATAGCGCACCCAACGGCCCAGCAGCTGTGCCGCCAGCAGCGGTGATTCGTCATGCCAGTACCAGTTACCGATATCGAAGGTCATGCCCGGTGCCACGTCCTGCTCCTGCGCCTCGCGGAAGAATCGTTCCAGGACCTGCAGCCGTCCGCCGTAAGGCGTCTGGTCGTTTTCCACATACAGCGCTGTCTTGTGCCCCAGCAATGGCGCCAGGGCCTGCAAGTCACAGCCTGGCTGGTAATGCCCCAGCGACACCTTCAGCGCCACCGCGCCGATTTCGCTTGCCAGTTGCAGGCGCTGGGCGATGGCCGGCTCCAGGCTGCCATCCTCGCGCCACAGCTCCAGTGGCGTGGAGTAAAGGCTCTGCAGGCCATGCTCGGCGGCCAGGTTGGCCAGGGTGGTGGCAGCGGGCGTGGCGTCGAACAGTTCCTCACGCCATTCCACCCGCCGCGCACCGGCGGCGGCCAGCAACGGCAGGTAGCTGGCCTGACCCAGGCGCCGCACGGCATCGGCACCGAAACTCGACAAGCTGATGGAGACAATGGGCGATTGCATGTGTGTGGTCCTTGTTCTTGTAGATGAAACCGGTTTCATTTTTCGCCAGCAGCAACGGCGTCAAGGACGCCGTCAGGCTTGTGATCGGGTGGAGCCTCGCGGGATCAGCTCGGCTTGCAAATCCAGGCGCCGCGCCGGCGAACCGCTGCCTTGCAGGCGCTCCAGCAGGCATTGGAACGCTGCGGCACCGATCCGCCCGGTGGGCTGGGCCAGGGCGGTGATGCCGCTGCCCACCAACGGGTACCAGTCCAGCTCGTCGAGCGCCAGCAGGCCGACGTCCTGGAACAGCGTTCCGCCACGGGCGTGCAGCACGCGTACCACCTCCAGGGTGGCAACGCCGTTACAGGTGAACAAGGCCTGCGGGCCGTGCCCTGCCCCGGCGATGAAGCTGCCCAGCTGCTCCGGCAAGTCCGCCCCCACCGCCAGCACCTGCCCACGCAGGCCACGGCGCCGGGCGATGGAGGCCTGGAAGGCGTCAACTCGCTCCTGGCGGGAGCTGGTGCCGTCGAGCGGCTCGGTCACGGCGAGGATGTCGCGATAACCGCAACGCTGCAGGTGATCAAGGGCCTGCTCGACGGCGTCGCTGTTGTCCAACCCCACCAGGTCGACTGCCAGGCCGGCCAGTTGCCGGTCGACCAGCACCATCGGCAGGTCGAGGGCCAGCTTGGCCAGCTCGTCGGCGCGGTGGCCGAGGGTGTTCACGATCAGGCCGTCGACGTTGTACGACTGCAGGGCTTGCAGGTGGCTGCGTTCCTGATCGTCGTCGTAGTCGGTGTTGCACACCACCAGGCTGTAGCCGTGCTGGCGGCAGGCAGTCTCGACGCCGTGCATTACCGCCACCGAATAGGGGTTGCGGATATCAGCCAGGAGCATGCCGATCAGCCCGGTGCGGCCGCGCTTGAGGGCGCTGGCCATGCGGTTGGGGCGATAGCCGAGGCGTTCGACGACGGCCTCGATGCGTTGCGCGGTGGCTTCGGCGAGCAGTTGCCGGTCCTCGCCCATATAGCGCGAGACCGTGGCCTTGGACACGCCGGCGGCCTTGGCGACCTCGCTGATGGTGACCCGACCGCGGACGGATGTTGGCTCTTTGTTCACCCTGTTTCCTTCTTGTTTGCGCTTTTGCAGGGTTGATGAAAACGGTTTCAATGAAATCAGGGATGGGGGGTGGCGTCAAGTGACGGGCTTTCTGCCAAAGCGGGTGGATTCAGTGCCAAACGCTTGTCCTGGCGCTGTACATGAGGGGCTTCGGGGTTATGGTGGTTTTACGGAGTTCGTTCGCCCTGCCTTGGAGATGGCCATGACCACACTGTTCAGGATCAGTCTGATTTTGCTGCTTGCCGGTATGGGGATGGGGGATATCTTGGTGGCCAGTGTGGGGTTGGTTGGGTTGTGTGGGGGGGCTGTGGTGCTCAGTGTTCGGCAGGATGATGGTGAGGTACGGGGGGGTGGGGAGTCGGAGTTTATTGCCTGAGGGTTCTGGTTCTGGCTCTGGTTTCTTGGTGACTGTTTTGATTTTTGTATGCGCATTCGTAGGTGATATCGACATTTAGTCACCTTTTCGCCTTTACGGCGACCTACTTTTCTCTAGGGAAAAGTAGGCAAAACCGTTCCGCTCCGTTCATCCGGCCCCTGCGCTGCGCTCCGGGGTTCCCTCGCTCCGTTCTTGCTCCCGGGAGGACCGCGCTGAACGCCCCATCCTGGGGCGCAGCGCTTGACGGCCATCCATGGCCGTCACCTCCCTCCGCAAGAACTCCGCTCGGCCTCCTGAAGTCGCAATTGGCGGCGCCTGAACTATTGCGCGCTTAGAAGCAAGAGCAAGAGCAAGAGCAAGAGCAAGAGCAAGAGCAAGAAATGCGAAGTCAGTTGTTTTACAGTTAGTTATGTATTGGCTTTTCCGGCCCTTTCGCGGGGCAAGCCCGCTCCTACAGAGTTATATATAACGACGACTATCGCGTGGGAGCGGGCTTGCCCCGCGATGCGATCGAGAGATTAATTAAGTTTGAACTAGCGACAGCTGCGCCAGTCCAGGCGCCGCTCGTAACTTCGCGACTTCAGGAGGCCGAACGGAGGTCTTGCGGAGGGAGGTGACGGGCATGGATGCCCGTCAAGCGCTGGGGCCCAGGATGGGCCCTGCAGCGCGGTCCTCCCGGGAGCAAGGCCGGAGTGAGGGAACCCGGAGCGAAGCGTAGGGCCGGATGAATGGAGCGAGGCGGCTTTGGTTACTTTGGCCAAGACCAAAGTAACCCGCCGTAAGGGCGGAAAGGTGAATAAGCGTCGACATCTTAAATGAATGCACATACAACTTTCAAAACCAGCCAACAATAGTTTTAAAAGTTCTAGCAACTCAGATGCCATCGCAAGACAGAAGGACGAGATACACAAGAATAACGGGTAGAACCCAACGCCCCACCCGCCCCCAATCACCCATCAAGCCTTATCAGCCAACCTCCCCACCAGCCCATCGACAAACGCCACGGCATTGATAACCCCCTCATGCCCATCAGCGATCACCGTAGAACTGGCCAACCCGTTGACCGAAGCCTGCGCCAGCAACCCCGCCTCCCCCATCCGCACCCGCTCCAGGCTACGACTCTCGCTGGCCCACCAGCAATCCACCCGGACCGCCAGCGGCCGCAGGCGAAACGCCTGGCTCAGTTCGACGTTGCGATCAAGGACAGCAAAGCCATCGACAATCTCCCGCTGCAGGTGCACATCCTCATGAATGGCCCGCAGCCGCTCGGCGCTGACACCGCCGGCAGCGGCCACCTGCTCGATGACCCACTCGGTCCTGTCGACCCCGGCAGGCAGACGCCCGGCCTCCTCGATAAAGCCGACGATACGGGCTTCACCAACACCCGGAGCGAAAGCCAGCAGCCCCCGCAGCAGGCTCTCGTCCGCCCGCGCCACCTGCACCACCTCGACGGGCTCGGCCTCAAGGCCGGACACATCCTTCGGCAGCAGGGTATCGACAAGGCCGACAAAGCCCACTTCCTGGCCTGCCTGCTCCAGGGCATGAGCCACCTCCAGCGCCAGGGCGCCACCCAGTGACCAGCCCAGCAGATGGTAAGGGCCGCTGGCCTGGGTACGACGAATCTGCTCGACGTAGAAGCCGACCATCGCCTCCCAGGACTCGTCCACCCAGCCCGGCTCGGCGTAGCACTTGTTGACCAGGCCATACACCGGACGCTCGTCGGCCAGGCGGCTGGCCAGCGGGTAGTAGGCGTAGGCACCGCCACCGCCCGGCGGCAGGCAGAACAGCGCCGGACGCTGCAGTTGGCAACCGTTGAGGTTGATCACCGACGATTTCAGGCGATCCTTGCCGCCGCCGATGAAGTTTGCCAGTTCCTCGAAGCTCGCCATCAGCATGAACTCATGCAGGCTGATGTTGGTGGCGAAGGCTTCGCGCACCCGGTTTACCAAGGTGATCACCAGCAGCGAGTGGCCGCCGAGTTCGAAGAAGTTGTCGTGCAGACCCACCTGCTCGACCTTCAGCACTTCGCTCCAGATCGCGGCCAGTTGTTGTTCCAGCGCCGTGCGTGGCGCCACGTAGCCTTGTTGCAGCTGGCTGGCGTCGGGCTTGGGCAGGGCCTTGCGGTCCAGCTTGCCGTTGGCGGTCAGCTGCCACTGGTCCAGCACCAGGAAGTGGGTCGGGACCATGTAGTCCGGCAGGTTGGCTTTCAGGTGCTGTTTCAGCGTGTCACGCAACGTTGCGTGGTCTGCATTTACATCTTGGGCGATCAGGTAAGCGGCCAGTTGCTTGCCCCCTGCCCCGTCGATATCCAGCACCAACACTTCGCGCACGGCAGCGTGCTCTTGCAGGCGTGCCTCGATCTCGCCCAGTTCGATACGGAAGCCACGGATCTTCACCTGATGGTCGATCCGGCCCACGTATTCGATCACGTCCTGGCCGCGATAGCGCGCCAGGTCGCCGGTACGGTACAGGCGCCCGCCTTTGCTGGAGAACGGATCCGGCACGAAGCGTTCGGCGGTCAGCGAGGCACGGTTGTGGTAACCGCGGGCCAGGCCGGCGTGGCCGACGTGCAGCTCGCCCGTGCAGCCCTTGGCCACCGGATTGAAATCGGCATCCAGTACATACATCGACAGGTCCGGGATCGCCGCACCGATCGGGCTGCCCGGTTGCTGCGTATCGGCGAAGCGGATCGGCCGGTAGGTCACGTGGACCGTGGTCTCGGTGATGCCGTACATGTTGATCAGGTTGTCGCAGTCTTCACCGAAGCGCTCGAACCACGGTTGCAGTGCCGCCACATCCAGGGCCTCGCCGCCGAAGATCACGTAGCGCAGTGCCAGATCATCAGCGCTGTCACAGGCCACCCGCATCAGCGGCTTGAACGCCGACGGGGTCTGGTTGAGCACGGTCACGCCCTGCTCCACCAGCAGTTGGTGGAAATCTTCCGGCGAGCGCGTGGTTTCACGCGGCACGATCACCAGGCGACCGCCGTGCAGCAGCGCACCGAAGATCTCCCAAACGGAGAAGTCGAAGGCGTACGAGTGGAACAGCGTCCACACGTCCTGCGGGCCGAAGCCGAACCAGGCATCGGTGGCCTTGAACAGGCGCAGCAGGTTGTGGTGCGGCAGCAAGGTGCCTTTGGGCTTGCCGGTGGAGCCCGAGGTGTAGATCACATAGGCCAGGTTATCCGGCTGGCTCAGGTGCTCGGGATTCTCATCGCTGTAGCCGGCCAGATCATCTTCCAGCTTCTGGCTGCGAACCTGCGCCGGTACGGGCAGATCGACCAGCAGATGGCCTTGCGTCAGCAGCAGTTGAATGCCGCTGTCTTCCATCATGTAGCTCAGGCGGTCCTGCGGATATTCAGGATCCAGCGGCACATAGGCGCCACCCGCCTTGAGGATCGCCAGCAGGCCGACGATCATCTCGAAGCCGCGCTCCACCGCGATGCCCACCAGCACATCCGGCCCCACGCCCTGCTCGCGCAGCTTGTGCGCCAGGCGGTTGGCGCGGCGGTTAAGCTGGTCGTAGCTCAGCGACTGCCCGGCGAAGGTCACGGCGACTGCTTCAGGCGTGCGCGCCGCCTGCGCTTCGATCAGCACATGAGCACAGGCTTCGCTCGGGAAACTGGCAATCTCCTGCTCCGCCGCCCCGCTCAAGGCCAGGTCACCCAGCGCCCGCTGCGACGAGTCCGCCAATCCTTCCAGCAGCTCGACGAAGTGCGCCGCCAACTGTTCGACGGCCGATTCGGCATAACTGGCCCGATCAAACTTGAAGCTGGCCAGCAGCTTGTCACCCACCTGTGCCACCAGGGTCAGCGGATAGTTGGTCTGCTCCTGGCTGACCACCTCGCCAAACGCCAGTTCCTGGGGCGCACCGGCTTGAAGCGCCTCGGACACCGGATAGTTTTCGAACACCAGGATATTGTCGAACAGCGCCTCGCCGCTCCAGCCGGCCCAGCGCTGGATCTCGTACAGCGGCGTGTGCTCATGCTCGCGCAAGGCCAGGTTCAGCGCCTGGACCTGCTGCACCCAGTCGTCCACAGTCTGTTCCGGACGCGGGGTGGCGATCACCGGCAGGGTGTTGATGAACAGCCCCAGCTGCTCCTCGACACCCGGCAACTCGGCCGGGCGACCTGCCACGGTGGCGCCGAAGGTCACGCTGGACTGCCCGGTATAGCGCTGCAACAGCAGCAGCCAGGCCGCCTGGACCAGAGTGTTGAGGGTGACCCGCTGTTCCCGGGCAAACTCGCCCAGGCGCTGGGTGCGTTGCGGGTCGAGCAGCACCGGGTATTCACCCTGCCCCTGCCCATGAGCCTCGGAGCGGAACGCCTGGGCCAGCCGGGTGGGTTCGTTCAAGCAGGCGGTGCGCTCGCGCCAGAAGCGCTCGCTGACTGTCTGGTCCTGGCGTTGCAGCCACTGGATATAGTCGCGGTAACGGCTGGTCTTGGCCGCAGGCACAACACCGGCGTAACGCTGCAGCACCTCGCCGAACAGCCGCGAGCTGCTCCAGCCATCCAGCAGGATATGGTGGTTGGTCAACACCAGTTGGTACTGCTGTTCGCCGGTACGGATCACCGCCAGGCGCAGCAGCGGGCCGCAGGCGAGGTCGAAGCCGGCGCGCAGGTCGGCTTCGGCCCAGGCCTGCAACGCCGTAGGCAGGTCGGCCTGGTCGCGCCAGTCCAGCTCCACCAGCGGCAGGCGCGCCTCGCGCAGGACGACCTGCAGCGACTGGTCGTAACCGCTGACAAAGCTGCTGCGCAGTACCTCGTGGCTGTCCAGGGTGGCCTGCCAGGCCGCAACGAAGCGCGGCACATCCAGGCCCTGCACCTCGACCCGCAGCTGGTTGATGTAGTTGCCCGCCGCCTGCTCGTAGAGGCTGTGGAACAGCATGCCCTGCTGCATCGGCGACAACGGGTAGATGTCCTCGATATTGCTCGCGGCCACCGGCAACGCCGCCAGCTGGCGCTGGTCAAGGCGGGCCAGCGGGAAGTCCGACGGCGTCACGCCCGCCACGCCAGCGGTGGTGCAATGGGCGATCAGCAGGCGCAGTTCCTCGGCGTATTCGTCGGCCAGGCGCTGGATCTGTCCGCGCTCGAACACGGCGCTGCTGAAGCTCCAGTCCAGGGCCAGCTCGCCGGCGTAAACCTGGCCATCGATGCTGAGCAGGCTGCCCAGCGGCGCCTCCGGGCTCTGCCCCTGCCCCGCGCCTTCCGGCGCCGGGGTGAACAACCCTTGCTCGCTGTCGAAGCTGCCGTCGAACTGCCCCAGGTAGTTGAACACGATGCTGCCCTGGGCCGATGCGCCGAGGGTCTGGCGAGCCTGCTCGTCGCCCAGGTAGCGCAGCACGCCGTAGCCGATACCCTTGGCCGGCACTGCGCGCAGCTGCTCCTTGACCGCCATGATCGACGCGCCCATCTCGCTTGCCGGGGTCAGTTTCAATGGATACAGGCTGCTGAACCAACCCACCGTGCGGGTGATGTCGAGGTCGTCGAACAGGTCTTCACGGCCGTGGCCTTCCAGGCGGATCAGCGCATGCGCCTCGCCGGTCCAGCGGCGGATGACCCGGGCCAGCGCCGTCAGCAGCAGGTCGTTGACCTGGGTGCGGTAGGCGGCTGGCGCCTCTTGCAGCAGTTGCCGGGTCAGCTCGGCGTTCAGTCGGGTGCGCACCGAGATCTCATGCTTGCGTTGCTGGCCACCCTGCGGGTTGGCCCCAGGCAGGGCGTCGCTGACGCCCTGCAACTGCGCCTGCCAGTAGGCCAACTCGGCCACCAGCGCAGGGCTGCGGGCATGCTCGCGCAGGTGCTCGGCCCAGGCCTTGAGCGAGCTGCTCTTGGCCGGCAGTACCGGCGTCTTGCCGGCCGCCAGGGCCTGGCAGGCCGCCTGCAGGTCTTCGAGCAGGACGCGCCAGGACACGCCGTCGACCACCAGGTGATGGATCACCACCAGCAGGCGCTGCTGGCCTTCGGGCAGGTCGATCAGCACCACCCGCAGCAGCGGGCCATGCTTCAGGTCCAGGCTGCGCTGGGCTTCGTCTGCCAGCTCCGGCAGGCGCGCGGCATCGTCCAGTTGATGCACCCACAGCAATTGCTGCGTATCAACCGGCGCGAACTGCCCCTGCCACTGCCCCTGCCCCTGCTCCTCACTGAACCGCAGGCGCAGGGCGTCGTGCTGCGCCACCAGCAGCTCGAGCGCAGGCTGCAGCAACGCCACCGTCAAGGACTGGCGCGGGCTCAGCAGCACCGCCTGGTTCCAGTGGTGACGCTGGGGAATCGCGGTGTCGAAGAAACGCGCCTGGATCGGCAGCAACGGCAGACTGCCGCTGACCTGCTCGACCACCTCGGCCGCCGGTTTCTTCTCGATCAGCTTGGCCACCGCCGCCAGTTGGCCGATGGTCTGCTTCTCGAACAACTGCTTGGGGCTCAGCTTGATGCCCTGGCGCTTGGCCCGGGCGATGATCTGCAGGCTGAGAATCGAATCGCCGCCCAACTCGAAGAAGTTGTCGGTGCTGCCCACTTGCTCGCGTTTGAGCACTTCGCACCAGATCGCGGCAAGTTTTTCCTCGATTTCGCCAACAGGCGCGGTGTAACGCTGCCTGGCCACTCCCGGTTTGGGCAGCGCCTTTTTGTCCAGCTTGCCGTTGGCGGTCAGCGGCAGGCGCTCGAGCAACAGCACTTGAGCCGGCACCAGGTACTCCGGCAGGCGCGCCTGCAGGGCCTGGCGCAACGCCTCGGCCTGCAGCTCCACGCCCGCCGCCGGCACGGCCCAGGCCACCAGTTGCAGGCGCGTCGGATCACTGTCCAGGGGCAGCGCCAGCACCACGGCCTCGCCGACGCCGGGCAGGCCTTGCAGCACCTGACCGACCTCGCCCGGCTCGACCCGGTAGCCGCGGATCTTCACCTGGTCGTCGCCGCGGCCCAGGTATTCCAGCACGCCCTGATCCAGGCGCGCGCGGTCACCGGCACGGTACAGCCGCTCGCCGTTGTGGCCAAAGGGATCGGGGACGAAACGCTCGGCGGTCAGGCCCGGCTGGCCGACATAGCCCTGGGCCAGGCCCTGGCCACCCAGGTACAGCTCGCCGGCCACCCGCTCGGGCAACGGGTTGAGGTAGGCATCCAGCACCCGCGCCTGGCCGTTATCCAATGGTCGACCCACCGGCACGCTGCGCCAGCCGGGCAGGCGTTCGCCGACTTCGTGGGTGAGGATGCCCACAGTGGTCTCAGTCGGGCCATAGTGGTTGATGATCCGGCAGCCGGGTTTCAGGCGCCGGACCTGCTCGATCAGGGCCCAGGAACTGGCCTCGCCACCGAGGATCAGCAGCTGTTCGGGCAGCACCCGCTCAGGCTGCGCCGCCTGCAACAGACCCTGCAGATGGCTGGGCACGATCTTCAGCACATCGACCCGGTGCTCGGCCATGTAGCTGGCAAAACCATCCGGATCGAAGCCCTGGTCGTGGCCCAGCAGGTGCAGCAGCCGGCCCGAGGCCAGCGCGCCGAACAGCACGGTGTGGCCCAGGTCCGCGGCCACGGTGGAGACCATCGCCAGGCTGGCGCCGGGCTGCAGGTCGAGGCGTTGCAGCACGCCCTGCAGGTAGTTGGCCAGCGCGCCGTGGCTGATCACCACGCCCTTGGGCTGCCCGGTGGAACCCGAGGTGTAGATGATGTACGCCGCTTGCTGCGGTTCGATGTGTACCGCCGGCGGCTGGTCGCTGCAGTCTGCGTGCTGCGCCGCGTCAAAAGCCAGCGCCGGGCATACGCCGAGCCCCGCCGCCTGGGCATCGCCCAGGGCATGCACCAGCAACCGCGCGCCACTGGCCTGCAGCAGTTGCTGCAGGCGTTCGGCGGGCTGGCGGCTGTCCAGCGGCAGGTACACCGCGCCCAGCTTGAGCACGGCCAGCAGGCTGGTCACCCACTCGATGGAGCGTTCCTGGCACAGCGCCACGGTCATGCCCGGGGCGATGCCCTGCGCCTTCAGATAGTGGGCGAAGCGGTTGGCCTGCTGCTCCAGCTCCATGTAGCTGACCATGCGATCACCCGCGCGCAGCGCCGGCTGCCCGGCACCGGCCTGCAGGCCTTGGCGCCACAGGGCGAGGAAGTCCGGCTGCGACCAGTCCCGGAGGTTGGCCTCGACCTGCGCGGCCTGGGTATCGGGATGCTCGAACAGCGCCGCCTCAGGATGCTCTACGAGGGTACACAGCACCGCCTGGAACGAAGCAGCAATACGTTCGATGGTCGCGGCTTCGAACAGGTCGGTGCTGTAGGTGAAGTAGCCTTGCAGGCCGTCGGGGGTTTCGCAGAAGTCGAAGGCCAGGTCGAAGCGGGCATCGCGGCCTTCGACCGAAAAACCGCTGACGCTCAGGCCGCCCAGCGTTTGCCGGGCCTGGGCGGCGGCTTCGCTGTCGGCCAGGTTCTGGTTGATCTTCACCTGGAACAACGGGTTGTGGCCCAAATTACGCTCTGGCGCCAGGGCATCCACCAGGTGCTCGAACGGCAGTTCCTGGTGCGACTGCGCGCCGCTGACCACCTGCTTCACCTGCTCCAGCAGGGCCGCGCCGCTCTGGCGCTCGTCCACCTGCACCCGCAGCACCTGGGTGTTGATGAAGAAGCCGATCAGGCCTTCGACTTCCTTGCGGTTGCGCCCGGCGTTGGGCGCGCCGATGCGGATGTCGGCCTGGCCGCTGTAGCGCGCCAGGGTCACGGCCAGAGCCGCCAGGGTCAGCATGAACACGGTCTGGCCCTGGCTGCGCGCCTGGGCCTTGAGCTTGGCCGACAGCGCCGCCGGCACATCGCTGCGCAGGGTCGCGCCGCGGTAGCTAGGGTGCGCCGGACGCTCATGATCCAACGGCAACTCCAGCACCGGGTGCTCGTCCCCCAGTTGCTGCTTCCAGTACTGCAACTGGCGCTCGCCCTCGCCGGCCTCGAGCCAGGCGCGTTGCCAGATCGCATAGTCGGCGTACTGCACCTCGAGCGGCGGCAGGTCGGCAGCACGGCCCTGAGACAGCGCTTCGTACAGGTGCACGAACTCCTGCACCATCAGCTCGCCCGACCAGCCGTCGGAGACGATATGGTGCATGCACACCGTCAGCACGTGTTCGGTAGGCGCCAGGCGCAGCAAGCGGACCCGCAGCAGCGGCCCTTCGAGCAGGTCGAAGGGCGCATCCAGCGCCTCGCGTACCGCGCCGCGCAGGCACTGTTCGAGATCCTCGCCCGGACCGGCCTGCACCTCACGCACTTCCAGGCTCACGCCCGACTGCTCAAGGACCTGCTGGTGGAACTCACCCTCTTCTGAGACAAAACGCGTGCGCAGGCTTTCGTGACGCCGCACCAGCGCATCCAGGGCCTCGGCCAGGGCCTGCTGGTTCAGCGAGCCGCTCAGGCGCACCGCCATCGGCACGTTGTAGAAACTGCCCTGTGGCTCCAGCTGCCAGAGGAACAGCATGCGCTGCTGGGCGTAGGACAGCGGGATGCGCGGGCTGTCGTGGCGGGTGACGGCGATCGGCAGCAGGCGGAAGCTCTGCCCGGTCTCGCGCATCTTGTCGAGGATCTGCCGACGCTGCTCCAGGGCCAGGCCGACAAAGCGTTTGGCGATACGTTCTGCTGTGCTCTTGTCCATCTCAGACGCCCGCCATTTCATTCATCATTCTTTCGATATCGGACAAGCCGTCGTCGCTCAACGACAGGCCGGTGGAGGCACAGGCCTGGGCAAAATCATTCAATTGCGGTTTCTCGAATAGCAGGCGCAGCGGGATGTCGATCCCCAGGCCCGAGTTGATCTTGGAAATCAGCTGGGCCGCCAGCAGCGAATGCCCGCCCAGCTCGAAGAAGTCATCCATCAGGCCCACCCGCTCGACCTCCAGCACCTCGGCCCAGAGCGCCGCCAGCTGCTGTTCCAGCTCGCTGACCGGGGCCACGTAGGCCGACTGCGCCTGGCGGGTATCGGGGGCCGGCAGCGCCTTGCGGTCGAGCTTGCCGTTGGGCAGCAGCGGCATGCGCTCAAGCAGCACCAGGTACATCGGCACCATGTAGTCCGGCAGGCTGGCACCCAGGTGCGCCTTCAGTTCGGCGCGCAGGCCAGCGTCCTCCTCGGGCATCGCGTCGGGCACCAGGTAGGCGGCCAGCTGCTTGCCGCCCGGGCCGTCGATATCGACCACCAGCACCTCGCGCACCGCCGGGTGCTCGCGCAGACGTGCCTCGATCTCACCCAGCTCGATACGGAATCCGCGGATCTTCACCTGATGGTCGATGCGCCCGGCATACTCGACCACACCCTGCTCGCGATAGCGCGCCAGGTCGCCGGTACGGTACAGACGCCCACCCGGTGTGCTGGCGAACGGATCGGGGATGAAGCGCTCGGCAGTCAACCCAGGGCGGTTGTGATAACCGCGGGCAAGCAATTCGCCACCGACCAGCAGTTCGCCGATGGCCCCAGGCAGGGCCAGGTCACCGTCGGCGTCCACCAGGTGGATCGAGCGGCCGGCCAGGGCCTTGCCGATCGGGATCTGCACCGGCAGGGGCTGCTCGCCGGTGACATAGGCGCTGCAGTCATGGCTCATGACGCTGACGGTGGCCTCGGTCGGCCCATAGGTGTTGAGCAGGCGCACATGGCCGAGCCCGGCCTGTTGCCAGGCCAGCACCGCATCGGCGGCCATGGCCTCGCCGCCCATGTGGATGCGCCGCAGCTGGCCATAGTCCCGCAGGCCCTTGGCCGCGAAGTCCTTGGCCAGCAGGTGCCAGTAGGCGGTCGGCAGGTCGGCGAAGGTGATGCCGTGGGTCACCACTTCGCGGTAGAAGGTCTCGCTGTCCCACAGCGTCGGGCCACGCACCACCACGCTGGCGCCGCAGATCAGCGCCGGGTACAGCTGCTCGACGAAGGCGTCGAAGTTGAAGGTGGAGAACTGCAGCACCCGGTCGGCCGCCGACAGCCCGCAGAAGCCCTTGGCGACATGGGCGTGCCGGCTCAGGGCCGCGGCGCTGATGCCCACGCCCTTGGGGCGGCCGGTGGAACCGGAGGTGTACATGATGTACGCCAGGTTGTCGGGGTCGCCCAGTTCAGGCAGCGCATGGTTCGGCCAGGCGTCAAGGGGTTCGCTGTCCAGGCACAGGCAGCGTACCTGCGGCGCCACCGCCAGGCCTTGCAGCTGCGTGCTGTGGCCAAGCAGCAGGACGATGCCGCTGTCCTCCATCATATAGGCCAGGCGCTCGTGCGGGTAGTCGGGGTCCAGCGGTACATAGGCGCCGCCGGCCTTGAGCACCGCCAGCAGGCCGACCACCATGTCCAGGCTGCGCGGCAGGGCGATGCCGACGCGCACGTCCGGGCCGATGCCTTCCTCGCGCAAGCGGTGGGCCAGCTGGTTGGCGCGCTGGTCCAGGGCCTGGTAGCTGAGCTGCTGCCCTTCGCAGATCAGCGCCGTGGCCTGCGGCGTGCGCGCGGCCTGGTCGGCGATCAGCTGCTGCACGGTGCGCTGGTCGGGGTAGACCGCCTCGTGTCGGCTCCATTGCTCAAGGATGGTCTGGCGCTGCGCCGCGTCCAGCAGCGGCAGCTCGACGATGCGCTGGGCCGGCTGGGTGCTGACCGCCTGCAGCAGGTTGAGCCAGTGCGCGGCCATGCGCTCGATGGTGGCGTGCTCGAACAGGTCGCTGACGTAGGTCAGGGTCGCGCCCAGGCCATCCTCGCTTTCGAAGGTGTCCAGGGCCAGGTCCAGATGCGCCGTGGGGTTGCCCCAGCTCAGCCCTTCGATGCTCAAACCCGGCAACTCGCGCGCCTGATCCGAGCGCTGGGCCTGGTGGTTGAACATCACCTGGAACAGCGGGTTGTGGCTCAGGCTGCGCTCTGGCTGCAACGCCTCGACCAGTTGCTCGAACGGCAGGTCCTGGTGGGCCTGGGCCTGCAGCGCGGTGTGCTTGACCTGCTGCAGCAACTCGCTGAAGGTCGTGTGCAGCTCGAACTGCGCCTTGAGCACCTGGGTGTTGACGAAGAAGCCGATCAGCCCCTCGGTCTCGGCCCGGGTGCGGTTGGCGATCGGCACGCCGACGCGGATGTCGGCCTGCCCGGTCTGGCGGTGCAGCAGGCTCTGGAACGAGGCCAGCAGCAGCATGAACAACGTCACCCCTTGCTGGCGCGCCTGGGCCTTCAGGGCCTGGACCAGCGGCGCCGGTACCTCGATGGCGAGGCTGCGTCCGGCGTGGCTCTGCACGGTGGGGCGCGGGTGATCGGTGGGCAGTTGCAGCACATAGTGCTCGCCGCCCAGCTGGGCCAGCCAGTAATCGAGCTGGCGGGCCTGCTCGCCGGCCGCCATCCATTGGCGCTGCCAGGCGGCATAGTCGGCGTACTGCACGGCCAGGGCCGGCAGCTCGGGTTGGCGGCCCTGGCTCAAGGCCAGGTAGGCGCTCATCACCTCATCGACCATGATCGGCATCGACCAGCCATCGGCGACGATATGGTGCAGGGTCAGCACCAGCACATGCTCGTCCTCGGCCAGGCGCAGCAGGCGTACCCGCAGTAGCGGCCCCTGGGTCAGGTCGAAGGGGCGCTGGATCTCGCGGGCCACGCGTTCGCGGACCGCCTCGGTGGAGGTGTCCTGCAGCGACTCCATGACCAGGGTGAAGGTCGCGGGCGCCTGGATGCGCTGCCGTGCCTCGCCCCCCTGTTGCTCGAAGGTCGTGCGCAGGCTCTCATGCCGCGTGACCAGCGCCTCGAAGGCCTGGCGCAGCGCCTCCAGGTTGATCCGGCCCTTCAGTTGCAGGGCTGCGGGGATATGGTAGGCGGCGCTTTCCGGCTCCAGCTGCCAGAGGAACCACTGGCGTTGCTGGGCGTAGGACAGCGGTAGCGGCTGGTTGCGGTCCACGACAGTGAATGCCGGTGCCTGGCTGACCGAGCCTTGGCCTGCGGCCTGGGCGAAAGCCTGCAGGTCGGCGGACTCGAACAGGCTGCGCAGTGGGACTTCCAGCTCCAGGCGCTGGCGGATGCGCGAGGACACCTGGGTGGCCAGCAGCGAATGACCGCCGAGTTCGAAGAAGTTGTCGTGCAGGCCGACCTGCTCGACCTTCAGCACTTCACTCCAGATCGCCGCCAGCTGTTGCTCCAGCTCCGTGCGTGGCGCCACGTAGCCTTGTTGCAGTTGGCTGGCATCCGGTTTCGGCAGCGCCTTGCGGTCCAGCTTGCCGTTGGCCGTCAGCGGCCATTGTTCCAGCACCAGGAAGTGGGTCGGGACCATGTAGTCCGGCAAGTTGGCTTTCAGGTGCTGTTTCAGCGTGTCGCGCAGGACTGCATGATCGGCGGATGGGTCTTGGGCGATCAGGTAGGCCGCCAGTTGCTTGCCCCCTGCCCCGTCGATATCCAGTACCAGCACTTCGCGCACGGCGGCATGCTCTTGCAAGCGTGCCTCGATCTCGCCCAGTTCGATACGGAAGCCACGGATCTTCACCTGATGGTCGATCCGGCCCACGTATTCGATCACGTCCTGACTGCGATAACGCGCCAGGTCACCAGTACGGTACAGGCGTCCGCCTTCGCTGGAGAACGGATCCGGCACAAAGCGTTCGGCGGTCAGCGAGGCACGGTTGTGGTACCCGCGCGCCAGGCCGGCATGGCCGACATGCAGCTCGCCCGTGCAACCCTTGGCCACCGGATTGAAATCGGCATCCAGCACGTACATCGACAGGTCCGGGATCGCCGCACCAATCGGGCTGCCCGGCTGTTGCGTATCGGTGAAACGGATCGGCCGGTAGGTCACGTGGACCGTGGTCTCGGTGATGCCGTACATGTTGATCAGGTTGTCGCGGTCCTCGCCGAAGCGCTCGAACCATGGTTGCAGCGCGGCCACATCCAGGGCTTCGCCGCCGAAGATCACATAGCGCAGCGACAGGTCGGACGCACTGTCACAGGCCACTCGCATCAGCGGTTTGAACGCCGATGGTGTCTGGTTGAGCACGGTGACGCCTTGCTCCACCAGCAACTGGTGGAAGTCTTCCGGCGAACGGGTCACCTCACGCGGCACGATCACCAGGCGACCGCCGTGCAGCAGCGCACCAAAGATCTCCCAGACCGAGAAGTCGAACGCATAGGAGTGGAACAGCGTCCATACATCCTGTGGGCCGAAGCCGAACCAGGCATCGGTGGCCTTGAACAGGCGCAGCAGGTTGTGGTGCGGCAGCAAGGTGCCTTTCGGCTTGCCGGTCGAACCCGAGGTGTAGATCACATAGGCCAGGTTATCCGGCTGAGTAACGTGCGCGGGGTTTTCGTCACTGTAGCCAGCCAGGTCGTCTTCCAGCTTCAGGCTGCGAACCTGCGCCGGTACGGGCAGATCGGCCAGCAGATGACCTTGCGTCAGCAGCAGTTGAATGCCGCTGTCTTCCATCATGTAGCTCAGGCGGTCCTGCGGGTATTCCGGATCCAGTGGCACATAGGCGCCTCCGGCCTTGAGGATCGCCAGCAGGCCGACGATCATCTCGAAGCCGCGCTCCACGGCGATACCCACCAGCACATCCGGCCCCACGCCCTGCTCGCGCAGCTTGTGCGCCAGGCGGTTGGCGCGGCGGTT
Source organism: Pseudomonas sp. TE31087 (assembly GCF_057284075.1). NCBI lineage: Bacteria > Pseudomonadati > Pseudomonadota > Gammaproteobacteria > Pseudomonadales > Pseudomonadaceae > Pseudomonas > Pseudomonas sp. TE31087. The sequence goes on along the minus strand of NZ_JBXVNN010000001.1, from coordinate 909,657 downwards.
GAGCTGGTCGTAGCTCAGTGCCTGTCCGGCGAAGGTCACGGCGATCGCCTCAGGCGTACGTGCCGCCTGCGCCTCGATCAGCACATGAGCGCACTCGGCGCTTGGATAACGCTGCACATCCGCTTGCAGCTCGACCAGCTCGGCCGCATCGAGCAACGGCAACTGCGCCACGCGCTGGCCGCTGTCCTGGCAGATGCCCTGCAGCAGGTTGCGCCAGTACCCGCCCAGACGCTCGGCCGTGGCCGGGTCGAACAACGCGGTGGCATAGCTCAGGATGGCGTTCAACCCGGTGCTGTGTTCGACCGTGTTGAGCACCAGGTCGAACTGGGTGGTACGGTCTTCCCAGTCCAGCCCCTCGATCCGCAGCCCGGCCAGCTCCTGGGCCGTGCCGGGGTTTTCCGTCTTGTGGTTGAACAACACCTGGAACAGCGGGCTGTGGCTCATGCTGCGCTCGGGCTGCAGCGCCTCGACCAGCTGCTCGAACGGCAGGTCCTGGTGCGCCTGGGCCTGCACGGCGGTCTGGCGGACCTGTTGCAGCAGCTCGGCGAAAGTGGTGCGCAGGTCAAAGCGGGCGTCGAGCACCTGGGTGTTGACGAAGAAGCCAATCAGGCCCTCGGTCTCGGCCCGATTGCGGTTGGCCACCGGCACGCCGACGCGCACCTGCGATTGCCCGCTGAGGCGGTGCAGCAGCGTCTGGAACGAAGCCAGCAGCAGCATGAACAGGGTCACGCCCTGTTGCCGCGCGGTAGCCTTGAGGGCCTCGACCAGCTCGCGCTCCAGACGGATGTCCAGGCGTGCGCCGGCGTGGTTCTGCTGCAGGGGCCGCGGACGGTCGGTCGGCAGCTCCAGCAACGGTTGCTCATCACCCAGCTGCCGGCGCCAGTAGTCGAGCTGGCGAGCCTGCTCGCCGGCTTCCATCCACTGGCGCTGCCAGGCCGCATAGTCGGCGTACTGGAACGCCAGGGCCGGCAGTTGCGGGGCAATGCCCTGGCAATGGGCGGCATACAGGCGCACCACTTCATCGACCATGACCGGCATCGACCAGCCGTCGGCAACGATATGGTGCAGGGTCAGCACCAGCACATGCTCGTCGGCGGCCAGGCGCAGCAGGCGGGCGCGCAGCAGCGGGCCGTGCTCCAGGTCGAATGGCTGGGCGGTTTCCTCGACGATACGTGCCTGCAGGGCTTCGGCGTTTACCGTTTCGACGGCCAGGTCGAAGTCGCTGGCCAGGTGGATGCGCTGCCAGGCTTGGTCGCCTTCCTGATGGAAGGTGGTGCGCAGGGTTTCATGACGAGCAATCAGCGCGGCGAAGCTGCTACGCAGGGCCTCGATGTTCAGCTCGCCCTTCAGGCGCAGGGCCGAAGGGATGTTGTAGGCGGCGCTGTCCGGCTCCAACTGCCAGAGGAACCACTGGCGTTGCTGGGCGTAGGACAGCGGCAGCGGCTGGCTGCGGTCCACGACAGTGAACGCAGGCGCCTGGCTGGCCGAACCTTGGCCTGCGGCCTGGGCAAAGGCCTGCAGGTCGGCGGACTCGAACAGGCTGCGCAGCGGGACTTCCAGCTCCAAGCGCTGGCGGATCCGCGAGGTCACTTGGGTGGCCAGCAACGAGTGGCCACCGAGCTCGAAGAAGTTGTCGTGCAGGCCGACCTGCTCGACCTTCAGCACTTCGCTCCAGATCGCGGCCAGTTGTTGCTCCAGCTCCGTACGTGGGGCCACGTAGCCTTGTTTCAGCTGGCTGGCGTCCGGTTTCGGCAGGGCCTTGCGGTCCAGCTTGCCGTTGGCGGTCAGCGGCCACTGTTCCAGCACCAGGAAATGAGTCGGAACCATGTAGTCCGGCAGGTTGGCTTTCAGGTGCTGTTTCAGCGTGTCACGCAACGTTGCGTGGTCTGCATTTACATCTTGGGCGATCAGGTAAGCGGCCAGTTGCTTGCCCCCTGCCCCGTCGATATCCAGCACCAGCACTTCGCGTACGGCGGCATGCTCTTGCAGGCGTGCCTCGATTTCGCCCAGTTCGATACGGAAGCCACGGATCTTCACTTGATGGTCGATCCGGCCCACATATTCGATCACGTCCTGGCCGCGATAACGGGCCAGGTCGCCGGTGCGGTACAGACGTCCGCCTTCGCTGGAGAACGGATCCGGCACGAAGCGCTCGGCAGTCAGCGAAGCGCGGTTGTGGTAACCGCGGGCCAGGCCGGCATGGCCAACGTGCAGCTCGCCCGTGCAACCCTTGGCCACCGGATTGAAGTCGGCATCCAGCACGTACATCGACAGGTCCGGGATCGCCGCACCGATCGGGCTGCCCGACTGCTGGGTGTCGGCGAAGCGAATCGGCCGGTAGGTCACGTGGACCGTGGTCTCGGTGATGCCGTACATGTTGATCAGGTTGTCGCAGTCCTCGCCGAAACGCTCGAACCACGGTTGCAGTGCAGCAACGTCCAAAGCCTCGCCACCGAAGATCACGTAGCGCAGTGCCAGATCATCAGCGCTGTCACAGGCCACTCGCATCAGCGGCTTGAACGCCGACGGGGTCTGGTTGAGCACGGTCACGCCCTGCTCCACCAGCAGTTGGTGGAAGTCTTCCGGCGAACGCGTGGTTTCACGTGGCACGATCACCAGGCGACCGCCGTGCAGCAGCGCACCGAAGATCTCCCACACGGAGAAGTCGAAGGCGTACGAGTGGAACAGCGTCCATACATCCTTCGGGCCGAAGCCGAACCAGGCATCGGTGGCCTTGAACAGGCGCAACAGGTTGTGGTGCGGCAGCAGCGTGCCTTTCGGCTTGCCGGTGGAGCCCGAGGTGTAGATCACGTAGGCCAGGTTATCCGGCTGGCTCAGGTGCTCGGGATTCTCATCGCTGTAACCGGCCAGATCATCTTCCAGCTTCAGGCTGCGAACCTGCGCTGGCACAGGCAATTCAGCCAGCAAGTGACCTTGCGTCAGCAGCAGTTGAATACCGCTGTCTTCCATCATGTAGCTCAGGCGATCCTGCGGGTACTCCGGATCCAGCGGCACATAGGCGCCACCCGCCTTGAGGATCGCCAGCAGGCCGACGATCATCTCGAAGCCACGCTCCACCGCGATGCCCACCAGCACATCCGGCCCCACGCCCTGCTCGCGCAGCTTGTGCGCCAGGCGATTGGCGCGACGGTTGAGCTGGTCGTAGCTCAGCGCCTGCCCGGCGAAGGTCACGGCGACCGCTTCAGGCGTACGCGCCGCCTGCGCTTCGATCAACTCCTGGGCACAAGCCGAGCTTGGATAACGCTGCACGTCGGCTTTCCACTCGCCCTGCTCAGCCACATCGAGCAACGGCAACTGCGCCACACGCTGCGCGTGGTCCTGGCAAATGCCCTGCAACAGGTTGCGCCAATGCCGACCGATGCGCTCGACCGTGGCCGGGTCGAACAGCGAGGTGGCGTAGGTCAGTGCCGCGATCAGCCCGCCGTCGTGTTCGGCGGTGTTGAGGATCAGGTCGAACTGGGTGGTCTGCCCTTCCCAGCTCAAGCCCTCGACCTGCAGCTCGCCGAGCTGACGGGCCATGCCCGGGCTTTCGGCCTGGTGGTTGAACAGCACCTGGAACAGCGGGTTGTGGCTCATGCTGCGCTCGGGCTGCAGCGCCTCGACCAGTTGCTCGAACGGCAGGTCCTGGTGCGCCTGGGCCTGCAGCGCGGCCTCGCGGACCTGCTGCAGCAACACGGTGAAGGTGGTCTGCGGCGCGAACTCGGCCTTGAGCACCTGGGTGTTGACGAAGAAGCCGATCAGCCCCTGGGTTTCGGTCCGGGCACGGTTGGCCACCGGCACGCCGACACGGATATCGGCCTGGCCGCTGTAGCGGTGCAGCAGCGTCTGGAACGACGCCAGCAACAGCATGAACAGGGTCACCCCCTGCTGACGCGCCAAGGTCTTGAGCGCCTGGGCCAGGGAGGCATCGATATCGATGGCCAGCCGCGCGCCGTGGAAGTTCTGCACCGACGGCCGCGGACGGTCGACGGGCAGCTCCAGCAGCGGCTGCTCGCCGGCCAGCTGCTGGCGCCAGTAGCCGAGCTGGCGCTCCTGCTCGCCCGCTTCCATCCAGTCGCGCTGCCACAACGCGTAGTCGGCGTACTGGATCGGCAGCTCAGCCAGGGTAACCGGCGAGCCCTGGCGCAAGCCTTGGTAAAGACGGATCAGCTCGTCCACCAGGATCGGCGTGGACCAGCCATCGGAGACGATATGGTGCACGGTGAGAATCAGCACATGCTCATCAGACCCCAGCACCAGCAGCCTGACCCGCAGCAGTGGGCCCTGTTGCAGGTCGAAGGGTTGCTGCACCTCGGCCTCCACCCGTGCACGGATGGCCGCTTCCAGATTTGCCGGATCGGCAACCGCGAACGGCTCAACCGCCAATGCCAGCGGCAAGGGCGGATGGACGACCTGCACCGCGCCGTCACCCTCCTGGCGGAAGGTGGTGCGCAGGGTCTCGTGGCGCGCCACCAGGCTGTCGAAGCTGCGCTGCAACGCCTCGATATCCAGCGCGCCCTTGAGCCGCAGCGCCGCCGGAATGTTGTAGGCGGCGCTGTGCGGATCGAGCTGCCAGAGGAACCACTGGCGCTGCTGTGCATATGAAAGCGCTGCCCCGTCCGCAGAGTCCCTTCTGAAGATCGGGGTGACCCCGTAGAGGTTGACACCCTGGCGCTTGAGCAAGGCTGCCAATGCCTTGCGCTCCCTGGTGGACAGCGACTTTACGGAGTCGAGCAGCTCTTGCACTTTGAATGTCTCCCGCTAAGCGATCAGATTATCTATTTCCTGTGCAGTAAGACGTTTCAAGGCCTCCAGGGATTTAGTCAGTTCGTCATGGGCGTTGGCGACCTGCCCCGACTTGCGCTCGACCACCTGGCTGAAATCGGCCAGGGTGGCCTGCTCGAACAGCTCGTTCAGGCTCAGGTCGACGCCCAGTTGCTCGCGCACCCGGCCGATCACCTGGACAATCAGCAGCGAGTGCCCACCCAGGTCGAAGAAGTTGTCCTGCAGGCCCACCCGCTCGACATGCAGCACTTCGGCCCAGATCGCCGCCAGCTTGCGCTCCAGCTCCGTGACCGGCGCCACATGGGCCGGCTGCAGCTGGCTGGCGTCCGGCAGCGGCAGGGCCTTGCGGTCCAGCTTGCCGTTGGGGGTCTGGGGCATGCGCGCCAGGCCCACCAGGTGGCTCGGCACCATGTAGTCCGGCAGCCCGGCCTTCAGGTGCGCGCGCAGCTCGCCGCGCAGCGCTTCCACGCCTTGTTGCGCGTCGTGCAGCACCAGGTAGGCGGCCAGCTGCTTGCCGGCCGGGCCGTCGATATCGATCACCGCGGCCTCGCGGATCGCCGGGTGCAGCAGCAGGCGCTCCTCGATTTCGCCCAGCTCGATACGGAAGCCACGGATCTTCACCTGATGGTCCAGGCGCCCGACATACTCGATCACGCCGTCGTCGCGGTAGCGGGTCAGGTCGCCGGTGCGGTACAGGCGCGCGCCCGGCTCGCTGGCGAACGGATCCGGCACGAAACGCTCGGCGGTCAGCCCCGGACGGTTGTGGTAACCCCGCGCCAGGCCATCGCCGCCGATCAGCAGCTCGCCGCGCGCACCCTGCGGCAACAGGTCCAGCTCGGCGCCGAGCACATGCAGGCGGGTGTTGGCCAGCGGACGGCCCAGCCACACGTCGTCGCTGGCGGTCAGGTAGTGGCAGGCCGACCAGATGGTGGTCTCGGTCGGGCCGTAGACGTTCCACACATGCCCGGCCTGGGCAATCAGGCGCTGGGCCAGCTCGGCGCTCAGCGCCTCGCCGCCACACAACACCTTCTTGCCGGCGAAGGCCCCGGGCGTCGCGGCATCCAGCAGCATGCGCCAGGTCGATGGCGTGGCCTGGACGACACTGACCGCCTGGGCCTGGATCACCGCCAGCAAGGCCTGCGGGTCCTTGTTCACCTGCTCGCCCAGCAGCACCACACTGGCGCCGCGCAGCAACGGCAGGTACAGCTCAAGGCCGGCGATGTCGAACGACAGTGAGGTCAGCGACAGCACCTTGTCCGAGGCGTCGATGCCCGGCTGGCGCGCCATGCTGCAGAGGAAGTTGACCAGCGCGTCGTGGCGGATGGTCACGCCCTTGGGCTTGCCGGTGGAGCCGGAGGTGTAGATCACGTAGGCGAGGTTTTCCGGCAGTGCCAGCTGGCGCGGATTGTCCCCGCCGTGCTCGGCTGGCAGCGGCTGGTCCAGGCACAGGCTGTGCACCTGCGGCGGAATCGGCAGGCGCTGCAGCAGGCTGGACTGGGTCAGCAGCAGCGCGATGCCGCTGTCCTCCATCATGTAAGCCAGGCGGTCCTCGGGGAACTGCGGGTCCAGCGGCACATAGGCGCCGCCGGCCTTGAGCACCGCCAGCAGGCCGACCAGCATGTCAAGGCTGCGCTCCACGGCGATCCCCACCAGCACATCGGGGCCGACGCCCAGGCTGCGCAGGTGATGGGCCAGGGCGTTGGCGCGACGGTTCAGCTGCTCATAGCTCAGCGACTGCTCGCCCAGCACTGCGGCGATGGCCTGCGGCGTGCGCGCGGCCTGCGCCTCGATCAACTGCTGGACGGTCTGCCCGCGCGGGTAGTCGGCGGCGCTGTCGTTCCAGGCGTGCAGGGTGCGCTCGCGCTCCTCGCGGCTCAGCAGCGGCAGTTCGGCAACCCGCTGCCCGGCGTCCTGGCAGATGCCCTGCAACAGGTTGCGCCAGTGCTCGGCCATGCGCGCCACGCTGGCGGCCTCGAACAGGCTGGTGGCGTAGGTCAGGGTCGCGCTCAGGCCGCCTTCGTGCTCGGCGGTGTCCAGGGTCAAGTCGAACTGCGCGGTCTGCTTGTCCGAGACCAGCCCCTGCAGGCTGAGGCCCGCCAGCTCGCGGGATTCGCCCAGCACCTGGGTCTGGTGGTTGAACAGCACCTGGAACAGCGGGCTGTGGCTCAGGCTGCGCTCCGGCTGCAGGGCCTCGACCAGTTGTTCGAAGGGCAGCTCCTGGTGCGCCTGGGCGCCCAGGGCGGTGTGCTTGACCTGTTGCAGCAATTCGTCGAAGCGCAGTTGCGGCTGGAAGCGGGCATCCAGTACCTGGGTGTTGACGAAGAAGCCGATCAGCCCTTCGGTCTCGGCCCGGGTGCGGTTGGCCACCGGCACGCCGACGCGGATGTCGGCCTGACCGGAATGACGATGCAGCAAGGCCTGGAACGACGCCAGCAGGAGCATGAACAGGGTCACGTCCTGTTGCCCGGCCAGCGCCTTGAGCTGGGCAACCAGGCCCGGCTCCAGGCTCACCTGCAGGCGAGCGCCGTCGTATTGCTGCACGGCGGGACGCGGGTGGTCGGTGGCCAGCTCGAGGATCGGCTGGCTGCTGCCCAGGCGCGCTTGCCAGTAGTCCAGCTGGCGCTGTTGCTCGCCAGCCTCCATCCACTGGCGCTGCCAGGCGGCGTAGTCGGCGTACTGGAACGCCAGGGCCGGCAGCTGCGGGGCCTTACCCTGCAGATGGCTTTCATAGCCGCGCACCAGTTCGTCGACCATGATCGGCATCGACCAGCCGTCGGCGACGATATGGTGCAGGGTCAGCACCAGCACGTGGTCGTCGGCGGCCAGGCGCAGCAAGCGGGCGCGCAGCAGCGGACCGTGCTCGAGGTTGAACGGCTCGCGCACCTGGGCCTCGACCCAGGCCTGTAGCGCCGTCTCATCCAGGGCAGCCGACGCGACCTGCAGCGGAACATCGAGCGTCGGGTGCACCACCTGTTCGGCACTATCGCCCTGCTGCCTGAAGGTGGTGCGCAGGGTTTCGTGACGGGCGATCAGCGCGGCGAAGCTGCTGCGCAGGGCCTCGATGTTCAGCTCGCCCTTCAGACGCAGGGCCGAAGGGATGTTGTAGGCGGCGCTGTCCGGCTCCAGCTGCCAGAGGAACCACTGGCGTTGCTGGGCGTAGGACAGCCGCAGCGGTTGGTTGCGATCCACAATCGTGAATGCCGGCGCCTGGCTGGCCGAACCCTGGCCGGCAGCCTGGGCGAAAGCCTGCAGGTCGGCGGACTCGAACAGGCTGCGCAGCGGGACTTCCAGCTCCAAGCGCTGGCGGATCCGCGAGGTCACTTGGGTGGCCAGCAACGAGTGGCCACCGAGCTCGAAGAAGTTGTCGTGCAGGCCCACCTGCTCGACCTTCAGCACTTCGCTCCAGATCGCGGCCAGTTGTTGTTCCAGCGCCGTGCGTGGCGCCACGTAGCCTTGTTGCAGTTGGCTGGCGTCCGGCTTCGGCAGGGCCTTGCGGTCCAGCTTGCCGTTGGCCGTCAGCGGCCACTGGTCCAGCACAAGGAAGTGGGTCGGGACCATGTAGTCCGGCAGGTTGGCTTTCAGGTGCTGTTTCAGCGTGTCACGCAGCGTTGCGTGATCGGCGGATGGATCCTGAGCGATCAGATAGGCAGCCAGTTGCTTGCCCCCTGCCCCGTCGATATCCAGCACCAGCACTTCGCGCACGGCGGCATGTTCTTGCAGGCGTGCCTCGATTTCGCCCAGTTCGATACGGAAGCCACGGATCTTCACCTGATGGTCGATCCGGCCCACGTATTCGATCACCTCCTGGCCGCGATAACGGGCCAGGTCGCCGGTGCGGTACAGACGTCCGCCTTCGCTGGAGAACGGATCCGGTACGAAGCGTTCGGCGGTCAGCGAGGCACGGTTGTGGTAACCGCGCGCCAGGCCGGCGTGGCCGACGTGCAGCTCGCCCGTGCAGCCCTTGGCCACCGGATTGAAATCAGCATCCAGCACGTACATCGACAGGTCAGGGATCGCCGCACCGATCGGGCTGCCCGGCTGTTGCGTATCGACAAAGCGGATTGGCCGATAGGTCACGTGGACCGTGGTCTCGGTGATGCCGTACATGTTGATCAGGTTGTCGCAGTCCTCGCCGAAACGCTCGAACCAGGGTTGCAGTGCCGCCACATCCAAGGCTTCGCCGCCGAAAATCACGTAGCGCAGCGACAGGTCGGACGCACTGTCACAGGCCGCCCGCATCAGCGGCTTGAACGCCGATGGGGTCTGGTTCAGCACGGTGACACCCTGCTCCACCAGCAGTTGGTGGAAGTCTTCCGGCGAACGCGTGGTTTCACGCGGCACGATCACCAGACGACCGCCGTGCAGCAGCGCACCGAAGATCTCCCAGACGGAGAAGTCGAAGGCGTACGAGTGGAACAGCGTCCATACATCCTGCGGCCCGAAGCCGAACCAGGCATCGGTCGCCTTGAACAGGCGCAGCAGGTTGTGGTGCGGCAGCAGCGTGCCTTTCGGCTTGCCGGTCGAGCCCGAGGTGTAGATCACATAGGCCAGGTTATCCGGCTGGCTCAGGTGCTCGGGATTCTCATCGCTGTAACCGGCCAGATCATCTTCCAGCTTCAGGCTGCAAACCTGCGCCGGCACAGGCAATTCAGCCAGCAAGTGACCTTGCGTCAGCAGCAGTTGAATACCGCTGTCTTCCATCATGTAGCTCAGGCGATCCTGCGGGTACTCCGGATCCAGCGGCACATAGGCGCCACCCGCCTTGAGGATCGCCAGCAGGCCGACGATCATCTCGAAGCCACGCTCCACCGCGATGCCCACCAGCACATCCGGCCCCACGCCCTGCTCGCGCAGCTTGTGCGCCAGGCGATTGGCGCGACGGTTGAGCTGGTCGTAGCTCAGCGCCTGCCCGGCGAAGGTCACGGCGATCGCCTCAGGCGTACGCACCGCCTGCGCCTCGATCAACTCATGGGTGCAAGCCGTGCTCGGATAGCTGGCCACTACCTGCTGGTCTTCCACCGGCAGGCTGAGCGCACCCAGTGCACGCTGAGCGTCAGCCGCCAACTGCGCAAGCAGGTGCTGGAAGTGCCCCGCCAACTGGTCGATGGCCTGTTCGCTGAAGCACTGGCGATCGAAACTGAAGCTCGCCTCCAGGCGCTCACCCACTTGCACCACCAGGGTAAGCGGGTAGTTGGTCTGCTCCTGGTTGAGCACCTCGCCGAACTGCAGACCCTGCGGTGCGCCCTGTTGCAGCGCCTCGGCGACCGGGTAGTTCTCGAAGACCAGAATGTTGTCGAACAGCGCCTCACCGCTCCAGCCGGCCCAGCGCTGGATCTCGTACAGCGGCGTGTGCTCGTGCTCGCGCAAGGCCAGGTTCAGCGCCTGGACCTGCTGCACCCAGTCGCCCACGGTCTGTTCCGGGCGCGGGCTGGCGACCACCGGCAAGGTGTTGATGAACAGCCCCAGCTGCTCCTCGACACCCGGCAACTCGGCCGGGCGACCGGCCACGGTGGCACCGAAGGTCACGCTGGCCTGGCCGGTGTAGCGCTGCAACAGCAGCAGCCAGGCGGCCTGGACCAGGGTGTTGAGGGTAACGCGCTGGTCCCGGGCGAAGTCCGCCAGCTGCCGGGTCTGCTGCGCCTCGAAACGCAGCGCCAGGACGCCATGGCCCTGCCCCTGGGCCGAGGACTTGAACGCCTGGACCAGACGGGTCGGTTCTTGCAAATCGGCCACCTGCCCCCGCCAGAAGGTTTCGCTGGCCTGCTGGTCCTGGCCTTGCAGCCACTGGATATAGTCGCGATAACGGCTGGTCTTGCCGCCCGGCGTCGCGCCGCTGTAGCGCTGCAGCACTTCGCCCAGCAAGCGCGAGCTGCTCCAACCGTCCATCAGGATATGGTGGCTGGTGTAGATCAGGTGATGACTGTCATCGCCTGTGCGGATCAGCGTCAGGCGCAGCAGCGGACCGCTGGCCAAGTCGAAACCGGCCTGGCGCTCGGCCTGGGCCACGGCATCCGGATCCTGGGACTGGTCGAGCTCGACGAAAGGCACCTGCACCTGGCGCCGTACCACCTGCACCGGTGCCGGCAGATCCTGCGGGAAGCAGCTGCGCAGCACTTCGTGGTTGTCCACCACCGCCTGCCAGGCCGCACGGAAGCGCGCCATGTCAAGCCCGCGCACATCCACGCGCAACTGGTTGATGTAGTTGCCCGCCGCCTGCTCGTAGAGGCTGTGGAACAGCATGCCCTGCTGCATCGGCGACAGCGGGTAGAGGTCCTCGATTTCCCCGGCCGCCAGCGGCAGACCATCCAGTTGCGCCTGGGTCAGCTCGGCCAGCGGGAAGTCCGATGGCGTGACGCCCTGGTGCGGCGCCTGGGCGCAGTGCTCGACCAGCTCGGCCAGCACCTGCTCGTAGCGGCGCGCCAGGGCCTCGATGGTCTCGGGACGGAACACCTCGCGGCTGAAGCTCCAGTCCAGCTCCAGCTCGCCCTGGTAGACCTGCCCGGTGATGCCGAGCCAGTTGCCCAGCGGGCTGTCCATATCCTGGGTAGCACCGCTGGCCTCGCTGGCTGGAGTGAACAGCGCGCCCTCGGCCTCGGCCTCGGCGAAGCTGCCGTCGAACTGCCCCAGGTAGTTGAAGGTCACCCGTGGCTGCGGCAATACCGCCAGGCGCGCGCGCAGGTCGGGCTCGCCGAGGTAGCGCAGCACGCCGTAGCCGATGCCTTTGTTCGGCACCGCACGTAACTGCTCCTTGACTGCGCACAGACCCGCGCCCAGCCCATGAGCTGGCGTCAGGCGTACCGGGAACAGGCTGCTGAACCAGCCCAGGGTCCGGCTTAGGTCCAGTTCCGGGAACAGGTCCTCGCGGCCATGGCCTTCCAGCTGGATCAGCACCGATTTCTCTTCGGTCCAGTCGCACAGCACCCGCGCCAGGGCCGCCAGCAGCAGGTCGTTGACCTGGGTGCGGTAGGCGGCAGGCGCCACCTGCAGCAGTTTGCGGGTCAGCGCGGTGTCCAGGCGCGACGAGGCATGGGCGACGTGACGGTTGGTCTGGGCGCCCGACGGATTGTCCCGTGGCAATTCATCGCCAGCGGCTGCGAGGCCGTCCAGCCAGTAGTCGGCCTCAGACAGCAGTTCAGGGCTGCGGGCATAGGCTTCAAGGCGCTCGGCCCAGGCCTTGAGCGAACTGCTCTTGGCCGCCAGCGTCAGCGGTTTGCCCGCGGCCAGGGCCGTGTAGGCCAGTTGCAGATCTTCCAGCAGCACCCGCCAGGACACACCGTCGACCACCAGGTGGTGGATCACCAGCAGCAAACGCTGCTGGCCTTCGGGCAGGTCGACCAGCAGCGCCCGCAGCAACGGCCCCTTGGCCAGGTCGAGGCTGCGCTGGGCCTGCTCGGCCAGGGCCGGCAGCTCGGCCACGTCACTCAACGCGCGAACCCAAAGAATATCCTCGACCTTGCCGGCCTGGAACTCGGCCTGCCAGGTATCGCGCTGGGTGAAGCGCAGGCGTAGGGCGTCGTGCTGGTCGACCAGCGCCTGCAGCGCGCCCGTCAGGCAGTCAGCGCGCAGCGCCTGGGTCGGCTTGAGCAGCAGCGCCTGGTTCCAGTGCTGGCGCTCGGGAATGTCGGTTTCGAAGAAGCGTGCCTGGATCGGCAGCAACGCCAGCGTGCCACTGACCTGCTCGACCGGCGCGGCCTTTTTCTCGATGCGCTTGGCCACTGCCGCCAGCTGGCCGATGGTCTGTTTCTCGAACAATTGCTTGGGACTGAGCTTGATGCCCTGGCGCTTGGCCCGGGCGATGATCTGCAGGCTGAGGATCGAGTCGCCGCCCAGCTCGAAGAAGTTGTCGGTGCTGCCGACCTGGTCGAGCTTGAGCACCTCGGCCCAGATCGCCGCCAGGGCCTGCTCGATCTCGCCGACCGGCGCGGTGTACTGGCGCCGGGCGACACCCGGAGCCGGCAGGGCGCGCTTGTCGAGCTTGCCGTTGGCAGTCAGCGGCAGGCGCTCCAGGACCAGGATCTGCGCCGGCACCATGTAGTCCGGCAGGCGGTCCTGCAGTTGCTGGCGCAAGGCTTCACCCTGCAGACCCTGCCCCACGCACCAGCCCACCAGTTGCAGGCGGCTCTCGTCACCGTCCACCGGCTGGGCCAGGACCACCGCTTCGGCGACCCCGTCCAGCCCCAGCAGCACCCGCGCCACTTCGGCTGGTTCGACACGATAACCGCGCACCTTGACCTGGTCGTCGGCGCGACCGATGAACTCCACCTGCCCCGCGCGATTGCGCCGCACGCGGTCGCCGCTGCGGTACAAGCGCTGGCCCGGCTGCGTAGGGTCCGGCACGAAACGTTCGGCGGTCAGGCCCGGCTGGCCCAGGTAACCCTGGGCCACGCTGGCACCGCCGATATACAGCTCACCCGCGACCTGGTCGGCCACCGGGTTGAGCACATCGTCGAGCAGCAGCACATGGGCGCCCGGCAGGGCCGTACCCACCGGCACGGCGCGGGCCTCGGCGGCCAGGGTCGAGACCTCGTGGGTCAGCACGCCGACCGTGGTCTCGCTCGGGCCATAGTGGTTGATCAGGCGGCAGCCCGGCTTGAGCCGGCGCACCTGCTCCACCAAGGCGGGTGTGCAGGCCTCGCCACCGACGATCAGCGCCTGTTCGGGCAGCACATCGGCGGGATTGCCGGCCTGCAGCAGCGCCGCGAGGTGCCCGGGGACAATCTTCAGCACACCGACCCGGTGTTCGGCCATGTAGCGGGCGAAGGCGTCCGGGTCGAAGCCCAGCGCCTCGGGCAGCACGTGCAGCAGGCGCCCGGCGCACAAGGCGCCGAACAGCACGGTGTGGCCCAGGTCGGCGGCGATGGTCGAGACCAGCGCCATGCTCGCCTCCGGCGCCGGCGCCAGACGCTCGAGCAGGCCGGCGACATAGCTCGCCAGGGCACCATGGCTGACCAGCACGCCCTTGGGCTGGCCGGTGGAGCCGGAGGTGTGGATCACATAGGCCGGCGATTCGGCCCACAGGGTGATGGCCGGTGCGCTGGCCGGCAGGTCGTGCCACTGCGCTGGCACGTAGGCCAGCGCCTGACGCTCGGCGCTGGCCAGGCTGGTCAGTCGCGCATCGCCGGCGGCGCACAACAGCACCTTGGCCTGCGCCGCGTCGAGCATCTGCCGCAGACGCGCTTCAGGCGCCTTGGTATCCAGCGGCATGTACACGGCGCCGGCCTTGAGAATGCCGAGCATGCCGGTCAGCCAGTCCAGCGAACGCTCCATCAGCACCGCTACAGGCTCGCCGCGGGTCACACCCTGACGTTGCAGGTGGTGAGCCAGCCGGTTGGCGGCCAGGTCCAGGGCGGCGAAGCTCAGGCTGTGCTCCAGGCTACGGGCGGCGAGCGCCTCGGGCTGCCGACGTACCTGCTCTTGCCATTGCTCCACTACCAGTACCGGCGCCTCGCGCTCCGGCACCTGCCCGCCACGCAGCGGCGCGGCCAGGCGGTGCAGCGGCAGTTGCGGCGCGTCGAGCAACTGGCCCAACAGCTCGATGAACGCCGGAATGAACGCCTCCACCGTGGCGCGCTGATAGAGGTCGCTGGCGAAGGTTATCTCGCCATGGATCAGTTGGCCGTCGTCGGTGATGTCCAGCGCCAGGTCGAAGTGGGTGCCAACCTTGTCCAGCGGGTACTCGGCGACGCTCAGGCCCGGCAGGGCCAGCGAGCGCTGGCGTTGCATGCCGACGTTCTGGTTGAACTTGACCTGGAACAGCGCGTTGTGGCCCAGGTTGCGCTCCGGCACCAGCGCGTCCACCAGTTGCTCGAACGGTAGCTCCTGGTGCGCCTGGGCGCCGAGCACCGCCTCGCGCACCTGGGCCAGCAGGTCGTCGAAGCTCAGGCGCTCGTCCACCTGGCAGCGCAGCACCTGGGTGTTGACGAAGAAACCGATCAGCCCCTCGACCTCGGCGCGGCCGCGGTTGGCGTTGGGCACGCCGATGCGGATATCGCGCTGCCCGGCCTGGCGCGAGAGAAACAACGAGAAGCCCGCCAGCACCAGCATGAACAGGGTCATGCCCTGGGCGCGGGCGTAGCCGCCCAGGCGTCGGGACAGCTCGGCGCCGAAGTCGAAGCTCAGGGTCTGGCCGTCGAAGCTCTGGGTCAGCGGGCGGGCAAAGTCAGCGGCCACCTCCAGCAGCGGCTGTTCCTGGCCCAGCTGCTGGCGCCAGTAGTCGAGCTGGCGCTCGCCCTCGCCGGCCTCCAGCCAGCTGCGCTGCCAGATCGCATAGTCGGCGTACTGCACCTCCAGCGCCGGCAACTGCGGCGCCTGGCCCTGGCTGAAGGCCTGGTAGCTGTGCACGAACTCCTTGACCATCACGTCCATCGACCAGCCGTCGGAGACGATGTGATGCATGCTCACCAGCAGCACATAGTCCTCGGCCGCCAGCCGGTACAGGCTGGCGCGCAGCAGCGGCCCGTGCAGCAGGTCAAAGGGTTGGTGGCTGGCCTCGCGCACCTGCGCGGCCAGCTCGGCCTCGCGCCGCTCGCTGGCGACAGCGGTGAGATCGACCTGTTCCAGCGGCACGGCCTGGGTCTCGAGGATCACCTGACGCGGCTGTTCGCCATCGACCTGGAACACTGTGCGCAGCGCTTCGTGGCGCGCCACCAGGTGCTCGAACGAGCGCTGCAGGGCCGCCACGTCGAGCCGGCCGCTCAGGCGCAGGCCGGCCGCCATGTTGTAGGCCGCGCTGTGCGGCTCCAGCTGCCAGAGGAACAGCAGGCGCTGCTGGGCGAAGGACAGGGGGATGCTGGCAAAGTCGTGACGCGACTCGACCACCGGCAACAGGCTGAAGTCCTTGCCGTCCTCGCGCAGCTTGGCGAGGAACTGCCGGCGCTGCTCCAGGGGCAGGCTGACGAACCGTTTCGCAATGCGTACCGCCATGTTGCCACTCATGCCTCAACCCCTTCCAACGAACTCATGAACGCATCCATATCCGACCAGTCGTCATCCTTATCGCCGCCCTCCAGGCGGCCCAGCTCGGCGGCCAGGTCGCCCAGCGCCGGGTGTTCGAACAGGCTGCGCAACGGCAGCACCAGGCCCAGCTGGTCCTTGATCCGCGCCAGCACCTGGGCGGCCAGCAACGAGTGCCCGCCCAGCTCGAAGAAGTGATCGTCCAGGCCGACCTTGGCCACGCCCAGCACCTGCATCCAGATCTGCGCCAGCTGCTGCTCGGTGGCGCTATGCGGCGCCCGATACTCAGCCTGTAGTGCACTGGGGTCCGGTGCCGGCAGGGCCTTGCGGTCGAGCTTGCCGCTGGGCGTCAGAGGCAGGCGCGGCAACAGCAACAGGTGGCCAGGCACCATGTATTCGGGCAGGCGGGCCTTGAGCAGGCTGCGCACCTGCTGGCGGAAACGCGCCTGTTCGGCGGCATCCTGCTCGCCAGCGTCGGGCACTACATAGGCGACCAGTTGCAGGCCGCCGGTCATCGGCAGGGCCAGCACCACCGCTTCGCGAACGCCCGGGCACTGCTGCAGGCGCGCCTCGATCTCGCCGAGCTCGATGCGGAAACCCCGGACCTTGACCTGGTGATCGACACGGCCGATGTATTCGATGGCGCCGTCAGCGCCCAGGCGCGCACGGTCGCCGGTGCGGTACAGGCGCTCGCCATGGGCGAACGGGTCGGCGACGAAGCGCTGGGCGCTCAGCGCCGGTTGACCGTGGTAGCCACGGGCCAGGCCCGGGCCGCCGATGTACAGCTCGCCCACGGCGCCCTGCGGCAGCAGTTCGAGGTCATCGTCGAGGATGTACAGCCGGCGCTGCGCCAGGCCCTGGCCGATGGGGATGCCGCGCCAGGACACCGCCTCGTGGCCGAGCCCGGTGCAGTCGTGGATGGTCGAGACCACCGTGGCCTCGGTCGGGCCATAGGTGTTGAGCAGGCGCACATGACCCAGCCCGGCCAGTTGCCACAGGCGCAACCCGTCCACCGCCATCGCTTCGCCGCCGACGTGGATCTGGCGCAGCGCGCCGTAGTTGGCCGGTGGACGCGCCGCGAAGTCTTGCACCAGCCAGTACCAGTAGGCAGCCGGCAGGTCGGCCAGGGTCACGCCGTGGCTGATCAGCACCTCATGCAGGGCGGCGCTGTCCCACAGGCGGGTATCGCGCAGAACCACGCAGGCGCCGTGGCACAGCGGTGGGAAGAACTGCTCGACGAAGCCGTCGAAGCTGCTGGTGGCAAACTGCAGGACGCGGTCGCCTTCGCGCAGGTCGCTGTAGTCGATGGCGCGGGCGATGAACTCACTCAGGGCGCCGTGACTGATGGCCACGCCCTTGGGCCGGCCGGTGGAACCGGAGGTGTAAATCACATAGGCCAGGTTGTCGTGGGTGACGGTCAACGCCAGGTCGTCCGCCGACTCATCGTCCAGCGCCAACTGATCCAGGCACAGGCAGCGCAGCCCATCCTGCGCCGGCAGGCCGGGTAACTGGGCGGTGGTGGTCAGCAGCCATTGCAGGCCGCTGTCCTCGAAGACATGCCCCAGGCGTTCGGCCGGGGCCTGCAGGTCCAGCGGCACATAGGCGCCGCCGGCCTTGAGCACGGCCAGCAGGGCCACGGCCAGGTCCAGCGAGCGATCCAGGGCCACGCCCACCAGCACATCGGGGCCGACGCCCTGATGGCGCAGGTGATGGGCCAGGCGATTGCTGCGGGCATTGAGTTCGGCATAGCTCATGGATGGCGCCGCGGCGCCGTCGGCCAGGATCAATGCCAATGCCTCGCCGCTACGAGCGGCCTGGGCTTCGAACAGCCGTTGCACGGGTACCAGCGACGACACCTCGGCCACCGGGCACAGCAGCGCCTGGCGCTCGGCCTCGGCCAGCAGCGGCAACTCGCCCAGGCGCTGGCGCGGTGCCTGGCAGACCGCGCACAGCAGGTTGCGCCAGTGCCCGGCCAGGGCGGCGATGGTGGCCTCGTCGAAGAGGTCGGTGGCATAGGTGAAGGCGGCGAACAGCTGCTCGCCCTCCTCCCGGGTGTCGAGCATCAGGTCGCTGGTGGCGGCATGCTGGCGGCGGCTGCCAGCCAGCTGCTCGGCGCTCAGGTAGCCCACGCGCAGGCCGCAGTCCAGACGCACGTCGTTGAGGTCGGTGACCAGCGGCTGGTGATTGAACATCACCTGGAACAGCGGCGTATGGCTCTGGCTGCGCTGGGGCTGCAGGGCTTCGATCAGCGCGTCGAACGGCAGGTCCTGGTGCGCCTGGGCGCCGACGGAGGCCTGGTGCAGGCTGCGCAGCAGGTCGCTGAACGGCGTCTGCGCGGTGAACTGGCTGCGCAGCACCTGGGTGTTGACGAAGAAGCCGACCAGCCCTTCGGTCTCGCTGCGGTTGCGGTTGGCGATCAGGCCGCCGACACGGATGTCGGTTTGCCCGCTGTAGCGGTACAGCAGGGTCTTGAACACGGCCAGCAGCACCGTGGACAGCGTCACGCCGTGCTGCTGGGCCAACTGCTTGAGATCCTCGCGCAGGCCCGCGTCGAGCATCAGCTCCAGACGCTCGCCGAGGTGGCTGGGCTGGGCCGGGTAAGGCCGGTCGGTCGGCAGCTCCAGCAACGGGTGCTCTTCACCCAGCTGCTCGCGCCAGTAGTCCAGCTGGCGCTCGCGCTCGCCGGCCTCCAGCCAGCTGCGCTGCCACAGCGCATAGTCGCGATAGTGCACCTTGAGCTCCGCCAGCTGCGGCTCGCGCCCCGCCACAAGGGCGTCGTAGCTGCGCATGAATTCGTCGATCAGGATGTTCATCGACCAGCCGTCGGCGATGATGTGGTGCAGGGTCAGCAACAGCACGTGTTCCTGGGGCGCCAGGCGCAACAGGGCGATGCCGAACAGCGGCCCGCCTTCGAGGTCGAAGGCCTGGGTGGCCTGGGCCGCCATCTGCTGGTGCGCGCGCTCCCAGCGCGTGGTTTCGGGCAAGTCGGCCAGGTCGAACAGCTGGATGCTCACCGGCGCAGGCTCCGCCACCCGCTGCAACGCCCGCTCGCCGTCCTGGGCGAAGGTGGTGCGCAGGCATTCGTGGCGGGCGACCAGCAGGCTGAACGCCCGCTCCAGCGCCTTCACCTGCAGCTCGCCATCGAGGCGCACGGCCATCGGCAGGTTGTAGGCGGCGCTGTGGGGCTCCAGCTGCCAGAGGAACCACATGCGCTGCTGGGCGTAGGACAGGCCGTCGCGCTCGCTCAGACCGGCACAGGACGACATGGGCAGCTGCGCGAAATCGATACCCTCGCGTCGCATCCCTTCGAGGAACAAGCGGCGCTTGTCCAGGGGCAACTCGATGAAACGGCGGGAAAGTTTCTGGGCGTCTGCGGCATTCATGTGTGAGGTCCTTGCTGATCGGCGGCGCGACCGGAAGGTCCGGGCGCATCAACAAGAACGAATGGGCGGGGGGATGATTTAGCTTGAGCGGGGCGGCGCCTGCGAGATCGAGCGCCGCCCGCGCGGCGCATCGCGGGACAAGCCCGCTCCCACATTTGCTGCAACGTGCCGAACCTGTCAGGCCATGGTTGCCCGCCTTGGCGCATGTCTTGAGACAGGTGGAATGGCAGTGGTGCCCACACTGAAACCGCGTCATACCAACAAAGCGCACTAGGTAATGGCACAGGATTGACTGGCCCGAAACAGATGTAGGAGCGGCCTTGCGTCGCGATGCGCCGCGCGGGCGGCGCTCGATCTCACAGGCGCCAAATCCTTCCCGCCAAACACCTCATCGCCTCAACCCTGCTCCAGCGAATGCCCCTCGGCCATTGCCACGATCACCTTGCGCGGGCCTTCGAACGGCGCACGGGCATGGGCGGCGAGCATGTTGTCGAGCATCATCACGTCACCCTCCTGCCAGAGGAAACTGATCTTGCAGTCCTCCAGCACCGCACGGATCTCATCGAGCACCTCGTCCTCGATGGGCGAACCGTCGCCGTAGTAGACGTTGCGCGGCAGGTCTTCCTCATCGACGATGTCCAGCAGGCTTTCCCGCACCTCGGGCGGCAGGTTGGAAATATGGAACAGGTGCGCCTGGTTGAACCAGACCATGTCGCCGGTCACGGGGTGCTCGGCCACCGCCTGGCACACCTGACGGGTACGCAGCTCGCCGTCATCCTTCCATTCGCAGGTGATGCCGTGAGCCTTGCAGTAGGCTTCGACCTCCTGCGGGTCATCGGTATTGAATACATCCTCCCACGACACATCCAGCCCGTTGCCGAAGTTGCGCACGTACATCAGGCCCTTGCTGACGAAACGCTCGCGGACATGCACCGGCACCCGCCGATAGACTTCGCGACTGTCGGCAATCGGCGTCTGACCACCGGATTTTGCCGCGATCATGCTGTAGAACCAGATCTTCATCGGCCAGTCGCGGGAGTAGGCCTGCTCGTTGTGCAACGGAATATGCTGGTGCGCCGGGTACTCGGTGGAGGTGTAGACCCCCTGGGTGACGTTGGTGCGCGGCGTCGAGCCGAACTCGTAGTTGAGCAGCGGATGACCGAAGCTGGCGGCGAACTGGCGGAACTGCTCGGCGCCCTCCAGGCGAAACCCGCGGAACAGGATGCCGCCGTCGCGCAGCAGGTGTTCATCCACCAGCGCCTTGAGCTCGTCGAACACCTCCAACAGGCTGGTGTCGTCGTCACCCGCCTCCACCAGCAACGGCAAACGTCCCTGCTCCGGCAACAGCGGACGCACTGTAAATCCCACAGCAACACCCATGACGGGCCTCCTGTACACATTCGATGAAAGGGACCGACGGCCCAGGGGCTCGCTCGCGTCCGGTGATAGGAGGACGTTTCGAGGGGCAGGCAAATTAGTCCCTTTGCAGGAGCGATGCAGGCACTGTGGCGCCTGGCACCGGCACTGCCGGTGTTCGCGGGGCCAGCCCGCTCCCACGTGGGCCTGCATCGCCAGCACGGCCACCCTGGAAACACTTGCTTGCAAATGATCCATCAGGTTTTGCCCTGCTCATGCGTCTCTTTCAGATACGGCCGGGCTTTTGCCCCTGAACTTCGCCATTGACACTGCGTACCCCATGTCGAAAAAGTCACGCTCGAAAATCTGGTTCCTCGTGCACAGCTGGCTGGCCCTGCCCATCTGGTTCTTCGTGCTGATCGTCTGCGTCACCGGCACCCTGGCGGTGATCAGCCGCGAGATCGTCTGGCTGGCCAACCCGCAAACCCGCGCCAACCCGCCTTCGGACGAGGCCCGGCGGCTGAACTACGACGAACTGCTGGTAGCCATGCAGCGCGACCAGCCCGGTATCGCCGTGGCCAGCCTGATGACCCTGAGCGAATCGCACTTCGCCATGCTGTCGGATGTCACCTACCCCGACGGCCGTACCCTGAGGGTCTACGTCAACCCCTATACCGGGCATATTCAGGGCGTCCCGCCGCAGTTCAACTTCGAAGAGTTCACCCGCGCACTGCACGGCTGGTGGCTGGTGCCGCATACCAACGGCTACAGCTGGGGCTGGTACCTGGTGTCGCTGCTCGGGCTGCCGATGCTGGCCTCGCTGGTCACCGGCCTGGTGATCTACAAGCGCTTCTGGAAAGGTTTCTTCAAGCCGACCCTGCGCTTCAACCAGGGCGCACGGATCTTCTGGGGCGATTTCCACCGCCTGAGCGGCATCTGGTCGATCTGGTTCATCGCGGTGATTTCCATCACCGGTACCTGGTTCCTGGTCAAGGCGCTGCTCGCCGACAACCATATCGCCATTTCCAGCCAGCCCATCATTCCGGTGATAGCCCGCGAGACGGTGCCACTGACCGCCGACGGCAGCCCCGCGCCGATGATCAGCCCGGACGAAGCGGTGAGGATCACCCAGCGCGAGATTCCCGGCTTCACCGTCGACTATGTCGGTTTTCCCAGCAACGCCTATGCGCACCTGAGCATCGGCGGCATGAGCTGGTATCCGCTGGTGTACCAGAAGGCCGAGATCAACCCTTATACCGGGGCGATGGAGGCCAGCCGCCTGCTCGGCGATCGCAAGGCGGTGGAGATCTTCACCGAGTCCATGCGCCCGCTGCACACCGGCGAGTTCGCCGGCCTGACGAGCAAGCTGATCTGGTTCTTCTTCGGCCTGCTACTGAGCATGATGGTGCTCAGCGGCCTGCTGATCTGGAGCAAGCGCACCGCCCTGGCCACCGCCAACGCGCTCAAGCGCAGCCTGAAGCAGGCGCGCGCGGCCAAGGCGCCGGTTTCGACGGAGGTCACGTCCAGTTCTTGAAACATTTTCTTTCATTTGCTTTGGCAGCTTTCTGATTCTCATTCGTCCTTACTTATGCAGCCTTCCAGGTTGAGCACAGACTCGACCGTATTTTTATATGCAGAAGACCGAGCGATGGCCCGACAATCGAGAAAGAAATCCAATTCCAAGCTGTGGTTCCTGGTCCACAGCTGGCTTGCCCTGCCGATCTGGTTCTTCGTCCTGATCGTCTGCTTCACCGGCATGCTCGCGGTGGTCAGCCAGGAGATCGTCTGGCTGGCCAACGCTGATGTGCGCGCCAGCAAGCCCGACGACGACAGCCAGCGCCTGAGCTACCAGCAGGTGCTCGACGCCATGCACAAGGCCGAACCGGACCTGGCAGTGCGTTTCTTCAGCCAGCCAGACGGTTCGCACTTCGCCCTGCAGGCCTCGGTGACCCGCGCCGACGGCACCAATGCGCTGCTCTACGTCAACCCGTACAGCGGGGCCATACAGGGGCAGCGTCCGGACTTCGACTTCGAGGCCTTCACCCGCGCCCTGCACGGCTGGTGGCTGGTGCCCTTCACCAACGGCTACAGCTGGGGCTGGTACCTGGTGTCGCTGCTCGGGCTGCCGATGCTGGCCTCGCTGGTCACGGGGCTGGTGGTGTACAAGAAGTTCTGGCGCGGTTTCTTCAAGCCAGTGCGTACCGGCCACGGCCCACGGATCTTCTGGGGCGACCTGCACCGCCTGGCCGGGGTGTGGTCAATCTGGTTCATTGCGGTCATTTCCATCACCGGCACCTGGTTCCTGATCCAGGCGATCCTCGGCGACAACCATGTGACAGTTTCCACCGAGCCGATCGTGCCGGTCATCGCCCGCGAGCAGGTACCGCAGACTGCCGACGGCAGCCCGGCGCCACGCATCGACCTGGACCAGGCAGCACGCATCGCCACCGAGAAAGTACCCGGCCTGGACATCAGTTTCATCTCGCTGCCGGCCACCGCCTACAGCCACTACAGCATGGGCGGGCGAGGCTGGTATCCGCTGATGTTCCAGACCGCCGAGGTCAACCCCTACACGCGCAACGTCGACAGCCAGTTCCTGCTCGGCGACCGCTCGGCCCTCGAGTTCGTCACCGAATCCATGCGCCCGCTGCACACCGGTGATTTCGGTGGCCTGGCGATCAAGCTGATCTGGTTCTTCTTCGGCCTGGTACTGACCCTGATGGTGTTCAGCGGCCTGCTGATCTGGACCAAACGCACCACCCAGGCCACCCTCGCCGCCCTCAAGCGCAGCGAGCGTCCGGCACGCAAGCGCGCCGCGGCCAGCCCAACCACCCTGGAGGCCCAACCTTGAGCCAGACCGATACCCTGCCGCCCAGCGGCCTGAAGCAGCTGTGGCTGAAATGGCGCTTCCACCTGAACATCCTGCTGATCCTCGTGCCGCTGGGCTTCATGCCCAAGTACTTCGCCGACGCCAGCCTGTTCCGCGGCGACAGTGGCCTGGGTGCCAACATCGTCGAGGATATCCAGGTTGGACGCTGGACCCTCGACCTGGCCGAACTGCGCGACGAGGCGCCGCGCGCCGAGGGTCCGGCCGGCTACTTCAAGGCCTTCAACGCCGCCTGTGGCACCTGCAACGAAGGCGCCAAGGCCATCTACCTGCGGGTGGGCAAGCCGCGCAGCCTGCGCGCCGCCGGCACGATCTTCTTCGGCGCGCCGGCGCGCATGGGCACCTCGCTGCCGATCCCGCCACGCACCCGACCTGACGCCGACATCTGGATCACCATCGAAGGCTGGGACGGCAAGATGTACCAGGCCGCGGTGCCGCTGGCCAAGGCATCCCCCGCCACCGCGGCCTGGCTCGAGAAACAAGGAGGCAATAAATGAAACAGCTGATGCGCAGGCTCGCCCTGCCCCTCTTGGCCCTGGCCGCCACCCCGGCGCTGGCGCACAACCCGATGTGCGAGTGCACAGAGCACGGCGAGCAGATCACCTGCAAGGGCGGCTTCTCCGACGGCAGCGGCGCTCCCGGGGTGACCCTGGACGTGATCGGCTACGACGAGCAGGTGCTGGTGGCGAGCAAGCTCGGCGACGACTCGACCCTGACCTTCAAGCGCCCCGACGGTGAGTTCTACGTGCTATTCGATGCCGGCCCCGGCCACGTGGTGGAAGTGGACCACGCCGACATCGGTGCGCCATGAGCCGCGCCCAGGTGGTGCGCCCGGCCGGCGCCGGGCACGAGACCCTTTATGTGCTGCTGGCCGCGCTGCTGATCGTGGTGCTGGCCGCCAGCGTGGTGGCCGCGCGCGGCGAGCGCGAGGATGAACAGGCCATCGCCGCCCACCAGCTCGACGCCCGCCGCGACCTCAATGCCGCCGAACAGGGCATCCACACCGACCTGTGGGTGGCCGTCGAGGAGATCCGCGCCCTGCGCGAGGACAACGGCACCGCCCCGGACGCCCAGGCCCTGGCCGAGGAGGGGCTGCCGCCGTTCGTCAACGACGCCAGCAGCCAGAGCCGCGGCAGCCACCAGTGGTCGCTGCTGGCCAACGGCGCCTACCTGGGCCGCAGTCAGGACACCCAGGTGGCCGGCAGCTTCCTGGTGATCCTGCCCGCCGCCAGCGACGCCCAGCCGGATGTCTGGCTGCGCCGCGACAGTACCGCCCTGCCCCCGGACGCGCTGGACAGCGATGCGCTGATCGCCGCCGGCTGGCAGCAGATCGTCACCCACTACGACGCCGGGGTCACCCGCCAACACCGTCACTAAGGACCTGCCCATGCTCCGCTTCGCCCGCCGCACCCTGGCGCTGCTCCTGGCCTGCGCCCTGCCCGCCGTGGCCCTCGCCGACAATGGCAAGCCGCTGCGCATCGGCATCACCCTGCACCCCTACTACAGCTACGTGAGCAACATCGTCGGCGACAAGGCCGAGGTGGTGCCGCTGATCCCGGCCGGCTTCAATCCCCACGCCTACGAGCCCCGCGCCGAGGACATCAAGCGCATCGGCAGCCTCGACGTGATCGTGCTCAACGGCGTCGGCCACGACGACTTCGCCGACCGCATGATCGCCGCCAGCGAGAAGCCCGACATCAAGACCATCGAGTCCAACGCCAACGTGCCGCTGCTGGCGGCCACCGGCATTGCCGCCCGCGGCGCCGGCAAGGTGGTCAACCCGCACACCTTCCTGTCGATCAGCGCCACCATCGCCCAGGTCAACAACATCGCCCGCGAACTGGGCAAGCTCGACCCGGACAACGCCAGGTTCTACACGCAGAACGCCCGGGCCTACGCCAAGCGCCTGCGTGCCCTGCGTGCCGAGGCGCTGGCCAAGGTCACCGAGGCACCGGACGCGACCTTCCGTGTCGCCACCATCCACGCCGCCTACGACTACCTGGTGCGCGACTTCGGCCTGGAAGTCACCGCCGTGGTGGAGCCGGCCCACGGCATCGAACCGAGCCCGGCACAGCTGAAGAAGACCATCGACCAGCTCAAGGCCCTGGATGTGAAGGTGATCTTCTCGGAGATGGACTTCCCCTCGGCCTACGTCGACACCATCCACCGCGAGTCCGGCGTGCGCATCTACCCGCTCACACACATCTCCTACGGCGAATACACCACCGAGAAGTACGAGGTGGAGATGAAGCGCAACCTCGACACGGTGGTCCAGGCCATCCAGGAGAACCGCACGTGACCGCCGCCGCCAACCTCACAACCGCCAGCGGGCCACGCATCGAGTTCGACGGTATCGACCTCACCCTCGGCCGCACGCGTATCCTCGAGAACGTGCGCTTCAGCGTCGCCCCCGGCAGCGTGCACGCCATCGTCGGCCCCAACGGTGGCGGCAAGAGCTCGCTGATCAAGACCCTGCTCGGGCAGATGCCGCACCAGGGCCAGCTGACCCTGCACTGGCCCGCTGAGCGTGAAGTGATCGGCTACGTGCCCCAGGCCCTGGAATTCGACCGCGGCCTGCCAATGACCGTGGACGACTTCATGGCCGCCATGTGCCAGCGCCGCCCGGCGTTCCTCGGCCTGTCCCGGCGCGTGCGTCCGGCGATCGACGCGGCGCTGGCGCGAGTGGGCATGCTCGACAAGCGCAAGCGGCGCATGGGCGCGCTGTCCGGTGGCGAGCGCCAGCGCGTGCTGCTGGCCCAGGGGCTGATCCCCGAGCCGCAGCTGCTGGTGCTGGACGAGCCGATGTCGGCCCTCGACGAGGCCGGCATCCAGGTGTTCGAGCAACTGTTGCACGGCTGGCGCCAGGCCGGCACCACCGTGCTGTGGATCGAGCACGACCTGGAAGCGGTGCTGCGCCTGGCCGACCGGATCACCGGGCTGAGCCGCCAGGTGCTGTTCGACGCCCCGCCGGCCCAGGCCCTGACCCCCGAGCGCCTGCTCGGGCTGTTCTCCGTCCACCCGCGCAGCGAGAGCCTTGCCTGATGAGTTTCGAATCGTTCCGCCAACTGGTCCAGGACTGGGCCACCGCTGGTTACCTGCCGGAGGCGCTGGCCTACGGCTTCGTGGTCAACGCCCTGCTGGCAGGCCTGATGATCGGCCCGGTGCTGGGCGGGCTGGGTACCCTGGTGGTGGTCAAGCGCTTCGCCTTCTTCTCCGAGGCGGTCGGCCATGCCGCGCTGACCGGCGTGGCCATCGGCATCCTGCTCGGCGAGCCCTACACCGGCCCGTACGGCAGCCTGTTCGGCTACTGCCTGCTATTCGGCATCCTGCTCAACTTCCTGCGCAACCGCACCGGCTTGTCCCCGGATACGCTGATCGGCGTGTTCCTCTCGGTGTCGCTGGCCCTGGGCGCGAGCCTGTTGCTGATGCTGGCCGGCAAGATCAACGTGCACATCCTCGAGAACGTGCTGTTCGGTTCGGTGCTCACCGTCAGCGCCCACGACCTGCTGGTGCTGGGTATCGTCGCCGTGCTGGTGCTGGCCCTGGCCCTGCCGCTGTACAACCGCATCATGCTGGCTAGTTTCAACCCGCAGCTGGCGGCGGTGCGCGGGGTGGCGGTGAAGACCCTGGACTACCTGTTCGTGGTCCTGGTGACCCTGGTCACCGTGGCCTCGGTGAAGGTGATCGGCGCGATCCTGGTCGGCGCCCTGCTGGTGATCCCGGCGGCGGCGGCGCGGCTGGTCAGCCAGTCGCTCAAGGGCTTCTTCTTCGTCTCGGTGATCATCGCCACCCTGAGCACCCTGCTCGGCATCCTGCTGCCGATCGTCTTCGACCTGCCGGTGCCCTCGGGCGCGGCGATCATCCTGGTCGCCGGGATCTGCTTCGCCCTCGCCGCCCTGGCCCGCGCCCTCGTCCCCCGCCTGCAAGGAAACCCGGCATGACCCTGAAGAAACTGACCCTGGCCCTGGCCCTGAGTGGCCTGCCGCTGCTGGCCAATGCTACTGAAGTGCTGACCACCCTGCCGGTGACCCACAGCCTGGCCAGCGTATTGCTCGACGGCACCTCGGTGCAGCTCAAGCGCGCCGCCCCGGCCAATCTGCCGGCCAGCCGCCAGCCGTCGTACTTCAGCGGCCGTGGCGGCGCCAGCCTGCAGAAGGCGGCGTCGAAGGCCGACGCGGTGATCGGCGTGCGCTCGATCTGGCGTGACGACCCGCTCTACCCCATGGCCCGGCGCAGCAACATCCGCATTGTCGAGATCGACGCCGCACGCCCGGTGGACGGCGCCCTGCCCGGTATCGCGGTCAAGGGTGACGAGGCCTTCGCCGCCTATCCCTGGCTGAACCCGACCAACCTGGGGCGCATGGCCGATGTCGTCGCCAACGATCTGGAACGTCTTTCGCCAGCGGACAAGGCGAAGATCCAGGCCAACCTCGCCGGCATCAAGCGGCAGATGCTGGAGCTGACCGCCAGCAGCCAGACGCGCCTGGCCGAGATCGACAACCTGACCGTGGTCAGCCTGTCCGAGCGCCTGGGCTACCTGGCCAGCGGGTTGAACCTGGATGTGCTCGAGCAGCCGCTGCCGGCTGACGACAAGTGGGACGAGGCGGCGCTCAAGGCGCTTGGGGAAAACCTCAAGGCGCAGGATGTGGCGCTGGTGCTGCACCATCGCCAGCCGGATGCCAGGGTGGCCGAGGTGATCGCCGCGTCCGGGGCGAAGTTGCTGGTGGTGGACGCCGATCCTGACGACACCGTGGCGGGGCTCAAGGCCAGTGTCGAGCAGGTGGTCAAGGCACTCGGTGACAGTTGAGCGCCTTCAGGAGATCGCCCAGCCCTTCAGGCTGCACTATCGCAGAGGGAACAAAGTCGGGAGCATCACCAGCGTGGGAGCGGGCTTGACCCGCGAACACCGGCGAAGCCGGTGCCATGCATCTCATCGCGGGGCAAGCCCGCTCCCACGCTGGTGATGCGTATAGCTCTTTCTTAATCGAGAGCGCCGCAGCGACCTCCTGCAGGGACCGTGTCAACGCTTCATGCACCGCTGATACCGCTCATCCACCCTGCCGGCAAACCACGCCGTGGTCAGCTTGCGGGTGATCTTCGGGCTCTTCAGCTCGATCCCCGGCAAAACCGCACGTGGCAACGCCTTGCCCGCCTTCGCTTCGGCCAGGGCGAACACCCCGCGATACAGCGTGGTGTCCTCCAGTTCCAGGCCATTCTCCTTCTCCAGCTGAGCCCTGATCTGCGGATTGCGCAACCCCAGCTTCGTCCCCAGCTTGCGCGCCGCCTGCTCGGTGGTGCCGGGCAGTATGGCGCCGGGGGCGATCAGGTCGCCATCGAGCGCCAGCGCCACCCCGCTCGCCCGGCTCAAGGCCGCCTGGAACGCCGCATTGCGACTGGCGTACCAGCCCGCGTTGAAGTCGGCGAAGCGGTACAGTTGGCGTTCATAGTGGGTGGGGTAGCCGAGCAGGTGGGCGATGCCGAAGTACATCCCGCCACGGCGGCTGAACACCTCCTGGCGGATGCTGCCCGAGTGGTCGTAGGGATAGCCCTTGGCGTGCCGCTCGGCGAAGTCCACGCTGACCTGCATCGGCCCGCCGGTGCGCACCGGGTTCAACCCGCCCAGCAGCGAGCGCCCCAGCGGCAGGCCGCCGATCACCTCGTCGTACAGGGCACTGAGCTGCTTCTCGCTGCGCACGGCGAGCAGCCGTTGCTGGTATGTCTTGCCGTTGGCCGAGGGCGTGCTCAGGGCGCTATCGACCAGCAGCCGGGGCACATGCAGGCGCGCCGCCCGGCGGTCGATCTCCTCCCGGGCGATGCGTCCCAGGTTTGGCACCTGCGGGTCGGCGTTGAAGGTGGATTCCTGCTCGGTCACCGCCAACACCGCGCACAGGTTGCTCTTGCTCGGGCTGATGCCCTGGGCCTGGAACGCCACCTGGATATCCTCGGCCCAGCCCTGTCGGTCCTTGACCTGGGCCGGCAGCAGGCGCACGAGCTGGGCGCGAACCTTGGCCGGGTCGGCCTCGGCGGCTTCCTCACGTCGCCCGGCGCAACCCTGGAGCAGGCCCAGGGTCAGCAGCGCGGTGGTCAGCAGGCGGGCGTTCAGGGCTGTTCACCGACCAGGTAGGTCTTGCTGATCTGGCGGAACAGCGGGTGGCTGGAGCTGCCCAGCAACTCGAACAGCACCATCTCGCGGGTGACCACCTGCGCCCCGGCATCACGCATGCGCGCCAGGCCCGCAGCCTTGCTCTGTGGGGTGCGGCTGTCGCAGGCGTCCTCGACCACGAACACCTGCTTGCCCAGGGCGCGCAGGCCGAGCACGGTCTGCAGCACGCAGACGTGGGTCTCCATGCCGCAGACGATTACCTGTTCGCGTTCAAGCAGGCTGTTGGGCAGGCATTCGGCGGCGACGCAGGAGAAGTGCAGTTTTTCGACGATCTCGGCGGCTGGCGCTGCGGCCTTGAGGGCGGCCAGGGTGTGGCCCAGGCCCTTGGGGTATTGCTCGGAGATTACCGTGGGGAGTTTTAGTTCGGCGGTTGCCGCGAGCAGCCAGCGGGCGCGGGCTGCGGTGCCCTCGGGGTCGCTCATGGCGCCTATCAGTTTTTCCTGGATGTCGATGACCAGCAGCGTGGCCTTGCGGGGATCGATCAGCATTGGTGGTCTCTTGGTTTGGGGGAAGGGGTAGCCTTACCCAGGCGGGGGGTGGCGTCAATCGGGGCTGGTGGTTTTAAAAGCGGAACCGGTGACTGCTGGCATCTCAATTAAATGCGCCTATAGTTTTGAGGTTTGTTTTTATCTTTGCATGCGCATTCATTGGCGATGGTGACGCATCGTCACCTTTCCGCCCTTACGGCGGGTCCCTTTTTGAAGGATCAAAAAGGAACCAAAAAATCCTCGCTCCATCATCCGGCCCCTGCGCTTCGCTCCGGGGTTCCCTCGCTCCGTTCTTGCTCCCGGGAGGACCGCGCTGAACGCCCCATCCTGGGGCGCAGCGCTTGACGGCCATCCATGGCCGTCACCTCCCTCCGCAAGAACTCCGCTCGGCCTCCTGAAGTCGCAATTGGCGGCGCCTGAACTATTGCGCGCTTAGAAGCAAGAGCAAGAGTAAGAAGTGCGAAGTTAGTTGTTTGGCCATTAGTTATTTATTGGCTGTCCCGGTCCTTTCGCGGGGCAAGCCCGCTCCTACAGGATTCTATATAACAACGACTATTGCGTGGGAGCGGGCTTGCCCCGCGATACGGTCGAGAGATCAGCTAAGCTTTCAACTAGCGACAGCTGCGCCAGTCCAGGCGCCGCCCGTAACTTCGCGACTTCAGGAGGCCGAACGGAGGTCTTGCGGAGGGAGGTGACGGGCATGGATGCCCGTCAAGCGCTGGGGCCCAGGATGGGCCCTGCAGCGCGGTCCTCCCGGGAGCAAGGCCGGAGTGAGGGAACCCGGAGCGAAGCGTAGGGCCGGATGAATGGAGCGAGGATTTTTTGGTGACTTTTTGATCCTTCAAAAAGTTACCCGCCGTAAGGGCGGAAAGGTGAATAAGCGTCGACATCGCAAATGAATGCGCATACATCTATCAAAACAATCAACAATCAACGCCAACACATAAACCGCACCAACAAAACCTCACCCAGAAACCACCGGCTCACACCGCACTTCAGTCTTCACCGAATTGGCAATAAAACACTCTTCATGCGCCAGATGATGCAACCGCTCCAGTTGCTTAAAGTCAGGCCGCCGCTCCCCGGAAAACTCAACCAAAGGCCGCAAGGTGACCACGGTCATGGCCATCCGCCCAGCCCCATCAAGCGCCATTTCCCCCAGGGCATCATCAACATACCGCTCGACACAAAACCGCTGCTTGGCCGCCAACGACAGGAACCACAGCATATGGCAACTCGACAACGCCGCGACGAACGCCTCCTCCGGGTCCACCGCCGAGGCATCCGACATCGGCAAGGGCACCACATGGGGCGAGGACGAGCCCGGCACCTCCACCCCACCATCAAAACGCCACAAATGCCGCCTGCTGTAGCGGTTACCGAGAAAATCCTGCCCGTCACGATTCCAGGTCACTTGTGCGGTGTACTGCGCCATCCGATACCTCCTTGATCAAATAAACACATTGTTCAGCGCTTGCGCGCACAGATGCCAAAGGCCATGTCGCCTATGTAGATGCCCCGGGACTGAAGCCGCTCGGCCTCCAGCCGCGCCTGTAGCGTATCGATCCCGACCTGCCTGGCCGTAGCCACGCCATGGCTGATGATCCGCGGCAGGCAGGCACGAATGATATCGGCCAGGGGATAGGCGCTGTCGGGCGTCTGCACCAGGCCTTCGGCCCGCAGGTCCTCGACCTCCAGCCCCGCCTCGCTGAACAGCCGATGCAAGTTGAAACCGATGTGCAGGTCGGCCCCCTCATGGGCCAGCATGCGTTGCAGCCACTGCTGGGCCTTGCGATGCAACGCAAAGGGTTCCAGGCTGGCCGGGGTCAGGCTGCTGTCGTGCTCCTGAAAGACCATCAGCCCACCGGGCAACAGATGCCGGGCCAGCAGGCGCAAAGCCTTGACCGGCTCCGCCTGGTACATCAGCACCCGCCGCCCGACGATGGCATCGAACAACCCCAGGGACTCGGGCAGTGCCTGCAGGTCAGCCTGGACGAACTCAGGTATCGCCGCGCCCTTGGGTGTCTCACGCAAACGTGCAAGCTCCAGGGCATCAGCCGCCTGGTCAACGCCAACCACCGCGCCATCGCCGTCCACCAGGCGAGCCAGCAGCCAGCTCACATCACCGCTGCCACACCCGACGTCAAGCACGCGCATGCCCGGGCCGATACCGGCCTCGACCAGCAGGCGCGTGGTGAAATCCGCTTTCGCAAGTGCCATGCCATGCTCCTTCGCAGGTGCGCCAGTGTGCAGAGCAAAGCCCCCCGGACACAAGACTGGCCTATGCTGGTGTGGTGTTTCACAAATAACGACCATAACTCGCGACACTTTTTGCGCTCATGCGGCGTTGTCGCTCCTCGCCGTAGCTGGGCTACGACTCGTCGCGACGCCTTGCCTGAGCGCAAAAATCGCTCGCGATTTATTGGTCGTATTTGCAAAACATCACACCAGAACCACCCGCCCTTATCGGACCCGAGCATGCCCACCACCGATCCCCTGCTGGACAGCTGGCAGCACAACGCCCAGGCCTGGATCGAAGCCGTACGCTCCGGCACCATCGCCTCCCGCCGCGAGGTCACCGACCAGGCGATACTGCTGGCCGTGCTGGGCCGACAACCTGCGCGGGTGCTCGACCTGGGTTGTGGCGAGGGCTGGTTGCTGCGGGCCCTGGCGGCACGGGGCATCGACGCGGTCGGCGTGGATGGCGATGCGACGCTGGTCGCCGCCGCGCACTCGGCGGGCTCCGCGCAGGTACACCTGGCCAGTTACCAGCAGCTGGCCGAAGGTGCGGTGGACATCGGCCATGGCTATGACCTGGTGTGCGCCAACTTCGCCCTGCTACAACAGGACATCATCCCCCTGCTCTGCGCCATGCGGACCTTGCTGGTGCCCGGCGGCACGCTGCTGATCCAGACCCTGCACCCGTGGACGGCGGCTGCCGGCCAATACCAGGACGGCTGGCGCGAGGAATCGTTTGCCGGGTTCACCGGTGACTGGCGCCCCATGCCCTGGTACTTCCGCACCCTGGGCAGTTGGCTGAAGGCGCTGGAGCTGGCCGGGTTCGGCCTGCTGGCGTTGCAGGAACCACAGCATCCGCAGAGCCAGGTACCACAATCCCTGCTGCTGGCGGCACAGAGGCTGGACTGACGCCCCTGCGGCCACTCGTCGCAGCCTTTTCCTACTTGGCAAATCCTGCACAGGCCTTAAAATTCCGCCTCCTTTTCGCCCGTCGCCCCAGCCGGTGGCAACCGCCCGCAAAGACAGTGTCCGTGCCTCATCACATCGCGCATGTGCCACAGGCTCAACCGCCCCCGCCCGACCTGCCTGCATCAGGTCCGCGGTTGAATCTTGCCAAGGTCGCAGCCCGCCCAAGCCGTACTGCACGCCGCCACGACCCGGCCCGTGCAGCCGAAAAGGTGCATCTGAGCTCTTTTCAACCTTGAGGTAACTATGTCTGTGCGTTTGCTGGCGATGGCGCTGGCACCCCTGCTCGGCCTGTTCATCATTGCCCTGGGCAATGGTGTGCTGTCTTCCCTGACCACCCTGCGCCTGGGCGCCGCCGGCGAATCGGCGACCACCATCGGCGTGGTGTCCTCGGCCTACTTCATCGGCCTGACCCTGGGGGCGATCTTCAACGACCGCCTGATCCTGCGCATCGGCCATATCCGCGCCTACAGCAGCTTCGCCGCGCTGATCGGCGCGACCATCCTGCTGCAGGGCCTGTTCTACGACACCACCTGGTGGTTCGCCCTGCGCCTGATCAACGGCTGGGCCGCGGTCGGGGTGTTCCTGGTGATCGAGAGCTGGCTGCTGCTGGCCGGCGACGCCAAGATCCGCGGACGCCTGCTGGCGCTGTACATGATTGCCTTCTACGGCGCCGGGGTGATCGCCCAGGCCGGCCTGGGCGAGGTTACCGGCTGGGGCGACACCGCGCCGTTCATGGTCGCCGGCATGCTCGCCACGCTGTCGGTGCTGCCGATCGTGATCCTGCCACGGGTGTCGCCGCTACTGGATCAGGTCGAGCCGCTCAAGCCACGGCAGTTGCTGGGCGTGGCGCCGACCGGGCTGGTCGGCTGCTTCGGCTCGGGGGTCGCCATCGCCGGCATCTACGCCCTGCTGCCGCTGTACCTGCAGCGCATCGGCCTGGATGTGGGCAAGGTCGGCGACATGATGGCCTGGGTGATCCTTGGCGCCATGCTGCTGCAGTACCCGGTCGGGCGCTGGTCGGACCGCAAGGACCGCCAGGACGTGCTGATCGCCCTGGCCGCCCTGTGCACCGTGCTGTCGGTGCTGATCGTGCTGCTGCCGGCCGACACCGTGCTGCTGCCGGCGCTGCTGTTCCTGCTCGGCGGCGGCGTGTTCGCCCTGTATCCGGTGGCCGTCAGCAGCGCCGCCGACCGCGCCCCGGCCGATGCGCTGGTGCCGATGATCCAGGGGCTGCTGCTGATCAACTCGCTGGGCTCGGCCATGGCGCCGCTGGCCATTTCGCCGATGATGACCGCTTACGGCGAGGCTGGACTGTTCTGGGCCTTCGCGGTGATCAACCTGGCCATGGTCGGCTTCTTCCTCTGGCGTCGTGGCAAGCGCCCGGCACCGGAGCATCCGGCGCCGTTCGCGCCGACCGCGACCTTCTCGCCGACCGGCGCGGAACTGCGGGTGACCGAGGACCTGATGCACGCGGCCCAGGAGCACCCGACGCTGGAGGCAATGGACGCCACGCACGGCCAGCAGTCGCCGCGTCCCGACGCCCACTGAAAGCCCGCGCCAAGGACCGCCCGTCGCTTGACGGGCACCTTGGCACCACCGTGGCAGCCCAACCATGACAGGTCATCCGACAGGAGATTCATCATGGTCAATCCACGCCCCCTCGCCTTGATGCTGGCGCTGCTGCTCGGTGGCGGCGCCACCCTCAGCCTTGCTGCGACCGCCATGAACGATGGCAACAGCCACAGCGGACACGCCACAGACCAGGGCAAGACCGCCGGTGAAGACGGCAGTATCAACAATCCCGGTGGCAG
Source organism: Pseudomonas sp. TE31087 (assembly GCF_057284075.1). Classification (NCBI taxonomy): domain Bacteria; kingdom Pseudomonadati; phylum Pseudomonadota; class Gammaproteobacteria; order Pseudomonadales; family Pseudomonadaceae; genus Pseudomonas; species Pseudomonas sp. TE31087. The sequence continues at coordinate 874,624 of NZ_JBXVNN010000001.1, read as the reverse complement.
CAAGGATAACGACAGCAGTGATACCGGCAGCGATTCCGACGCCGCCGATGGTGCTGCCGGAGGCTCCAACAGCACGGGTGAAGCCACAGGCTCCGGGGCCGGGGCGTCAGGTGGCAGTGCCGAGGATCAGGACAGCCGTTGACAAGGTGATGATAATTGGCGTCCGACTTGGATTTGCCGGGGCTGCTTTGCAGCCCTTTCGCGGCACAAGGCCGCTCCTACAGGCGACCGCATGATCCTGTAGGAGCGGCCTTGTGCCGCGAAAGGGTCGCAAAGCGACCCCAGCAATCCTGAGTTGGAGCGGTCATATCAAAAAATTGCAAAAACCTTGAAAGGACTTGCCCCGCGATATGCGTCAGCGCCAGTAGCGAGGCTCATCCACCACCCGCTGGTGCTCGGCAAACAGCAACGGCAACTGCTCCTTGAGAAAGTCCAGCCAGGTACGCACCTTGGCATCCAGGTAATGCCGCGACGGATAGATCGCATAGATCTCGCGCTGGCGCAGCCGGTGCGGCGCCAGCAGCCGGCACAGGCGCCCCTCCTCCATGGCCTGGCTCGCCGAGTAGTACGGCAGCAGCCCCACGCCCATGCCCAGTTCGGTGGCCTTGAGCATGGCGTCGGCGACGTTGGTGAGGAAGGTGTCCTGGGGCACGATCACACAGCTGTCGGGCTGGCCCTCGAACGACCAGTCCTCCTCGAACAGCGGGTCGACCGTGCGCAGGCAGATGTGCTCATGCAAATCCTCAGGCCGCTCAGGTACGCCGTGGCGGGCCAGGTACTCCGGGGAGGCACATAGGATGCTGTGGATGCTGCCCAGCGGGATGGCGATCAGTTGCGAGTCCGGCAGGCCCTGGCCGATGGTGATCACCACATCGTGCCCCTCGGCCAGCGGGTCGGGGTTGCGCTGCGACAGGGTCAGTTCCATCACCACTTCCGGGCAGGTGGCGTTGTAGCGTGCCACCAGCGGCATCATCAGCAACCCCAGGCCATGGGTGCAATGGAAACGCAGGTGGCCGCGAGGCGTGAGGTGGGCGCCACGGGCCTCGTCCACCGCCTCCTCGGTGAGCAGCATGATCTGCCGGGTGCGCTCGAGAAACCGCTCCCCCGCCTCGCTCATGCGCAGGCGCCGGGTGGTGCGGTGCAGCAGGCGGGTCTGCAACTGGTTCTCCAGCTCCGCGACGATCCGCGACACCTGCGCCGCAGAGATATCCAGGGCCTGGGCCGCCGCGGCGAAGCTGCCGCACTCCACTACCCGGGCGAAGGTTCGCATCGCATGCAGCATGTCCATGGGCAGGCAGCCTCATTCATACATGAAAGGCAGCAATCTATCACGTGATAGCCCATTTATTGTGAAACACAAATGAATGGATCATTAGCTATCCGCAATAAATGAGGAGCCTGTCATGAAACGTTCGATCGCCCTGCTCGCCCTGAGCGCCACCCTCGCCTCGTTTGGCGCCCTGGCCGACACCACTGCCAGCACCTACGAATACGGCATGCCGCTGGACATCGCCAAGGTCATCTCGATCACCCCGGCCAGCAATGACGCCGACTGCCAGGTGGGCACCGCGCACATGGTCTACGTCGACCACCAGGGACAGACCCGCGAAGTCGACTACCGCCAGATGGGCAATTGCTCGCAGCTGTAAGCCCTGGGAAAAATACCAGCCATCTTGCTGAAAGTGCATTTGCCCGCCCACGACACCGCCGCATGATCTGCCGGGACAACAACAAGAACGTCCCGGACCATGAATACGATCGATACCTCCACGGCCACGCCCGTGCGCGCCTGCGACGCCACCCATGCCCGCATCACCTGGCGGCTGATGCCGCTGCTGCTGGTGTGCTACCTGTTCGCCCATCTGGATCGCATCAATATCGGCTTCGCCAAGATGCAGATGAGCGCCGACCTGGGCTTTTCCGACACGGTCTACGGCCTGGGCGCCGGCCTGTTCTTCATCGCCTACGCGCTGTTCGGCGTGCCCAGCAACCTGGCGCTGGAGCGGATCGGGCCGCGGCGCTGGATCGCCACCCTGATGGTGGTCTGGGGGCTGTTGTCCACCGGCATGATGTGGGTGCAGGACGCCGCCGGTTTCTACGCCCTGCGGTTTCTTTTGGGGGTGGCTGAAGCGGGTTTCTTCCCCGGCATCCTCGTAGTGCTCAATCGCTGGTACCCGGCACGGCGTCGTGCCCAGGTTACCGCGCTGTTCGCCATTGCCGTGCCCTTGGCCGGCGTGGTCGGCGGACCGTTGTCCGGCGGCATTCTCCAGGCCTTCCATGACCAGGGCGGCCTGCGCGGCTGGCAGTGGATGTTCCTGATCGAGGGCCTGCCGGTGGTGCTGCTCGGGCTGGTGGTGCTCAAGTGCCTGCCGGACAGCTTCGAGCAGGTCGCCTGGCTCGATGCCGGGCAAAAGCATGCGTTGCGCGAGGAAATGGCCGGTGAGGAGCGGCACAAACCCATCAGCTCGCTGGCCGGCCTGCTCGGCAATGCGCAGGTCTGGCTGCTGGTGGCGGTGTATTGCGCGGTGATGCTGGCGGTCAACACCCTGGCTTTCTGGATGCCCAGTCTGATCCACGGCGCCGGTATCGGCAGCGATGGCCAGGTCGGCCTGCTCAGCGCCATCCCCTATCTGGCCGGATGCCTGTTCATGCTCGGTTGCGGGCGCTCCTCCGACCGCCAGCGCGAACGCCGCTGGCACCTGTGCGTGCCGCTGCTGATGGCCGCCGCCGGCATCGCCCTGGCCGGGTCGGCGCCGGGCAATGCCTTGCTGGTGATGACCGGGCTGGTGATCGCCGGCATGGGTGCCAGCGCCGCGCTGCCGATGTTCTGGCAACTGCCGCCGGCGTTCCTGGCCGGTGGCGCCCAGGCCGCCGGCATCGCCATGATCAGCTCGTTCGGCAGCATCGCCTCGTTCGCCGCGCCCTACCTGATCGGCTGGATGCGCGACAGCACCGCCAACCCGGGCTTGGCCCTGCAGGTGCTGGCCGTGGCCATCGTGCTCGGTGGCGTGCTGGTGCTGAAGGTACCCGCCAGCGTGGTCAACCCGAAATGAATGGGCTCAGGCCAGCAGCTCGCGGATCCAACCGGCCTGGCGGGTCATGTCGCGCACTTTTTCATCGGGCACCGGCTGGCGTGCCCGAGCGAAGTTGTCCAGGCTCTGTTGCTTCTGGCGCAGCATGCGCTGCCACTTGAACAGAAAAGCCGGGCTGCGCGCCTGCATCAGCAGCGGGCCGAAGTACAGCTGCTCGGCCGTATAGGCGACCGCCTCGGCACGTTCGGCGACGATGATTTCGTAGTCGAAGCGGTTTTCCCGCAGCACTTCCTCACCGACGATCCGGTAGCCGTTGTCCATCAGCCACTGGCGCAACGCGGGCTCGCCGCCGTTGGGCTGCAGGACCAGGCGCTCGTGCCCGCCTAGGTGCTGCTTGCCGGCCTCGAGAATGTCGCGAATGGTCTCGCCGCCCATGCCACAGATACTGATCGCGGTAATCCCATCACCCGGCTCGATGGCCGCCAGGCCACTGGCGTGCCGCACCGTGATGCAATCATCCAGGCCATTTTCGCGCACGGTACGCCGTGCAGCCTCGTAGGGCGTGAGCGCCACCTCGCCGGCCACCGCCGCGACAATCGCACCGCGGCGCACCAGCGCCACTGGCAGGTAGCCATGGTCTGAGCCGATATCGGCCAGGCGCGCCCCGGCCGGCACCTGGGCGGCCACGCGCTCCAGACGCATGGACAATGTGTGTTCGTTCAACGCAAGCCTCTTCTGACAACCTGGGCCCGGCACCTGTGGCCGGGTCGGGGCGCGATTCTGACCGCCCGTGCCGCGTATTTCAAATGCCCGCGACCGGCCGGCCGCCTCGACCTGCCCGACCCGCTCGCGTAGGCTTGGCGGTTTCCTTCCGTTGCAAGGCGAAACCCCATGGCAAACAGCAACATCATCTACACCCCAGACCCGGACGCCGACTCGATCTCCTCGGACGTTGCCGAGTACAACGGCATCCTGGTCAGCACCCAGATCCCCGTGCAGGCCGACGGCAGCCTAGAGCTGGGCGACATCACCACCCAGTGCGAATGCACCCTGCAGGCACTCAAGGTCGCCCTGGAACGCGCCGGCAGCTCGATGGACCGAGTGCTTCACCTGACCATCTACCTGACCGACATGGCCGACCGCGCCGCCTTCAACGAGGTGTACCAGCGGTTCTTCAAAAAGCCGTGGCCAGTGCGCGCGGCGGTGGGCGTGGCTTCGCTGGCGTTCGAGGGGATGCGTGTGGAAGTGACGGCGATGGCGGCCAAGGGCTGATTGGTCCCTCAAGGGCCGCACCTATTGCGGCCCTTTTAGGATCCACCGTCCGATATGCTATGGAAACTTCCGTATGACGGCTGTTCACTGATACTGCGCACTAGTGCATTGCTTTGAGTCGCCACCCACTCAGCTGCATATTGCGAGGCTTGTTCAGTGCGAGATGGTGTAACGACCTCGCTTAGTCTGTCATCCATGCCTTTAAAGGCTTTTATTAAAAACTCCAATTGCTTGTCGATTTCAGCGCCATTACTTCCGATTAATCGGTCATGTGCTTTGGACGCAATAGTCATAGCTGATACTGCTCCTACCGCACCCACATCAGCGTACTTAGCCCCAGACCAACTAGCCGGTACAAAGTAGAAATACAGACCAGCCACCCCGCCCACGACAGCTGCCCCAGCGCTGGATATGGCACCTTTTATATGATCACTTTTTTCCCAAGGCAGGACTCTAGGCCCTGACGGCAATCCATTTTCCTTCAGTATCCCCTGAAGCGTCTCGATCCTACTTATCTTTGATGCCATTTCAATATGATGAAAAACCTTCTCTGCCCCCCACCCTCCGAAAGCCAGGGCTGAAATCGCCAATCCCGACCTGGTATCCTCCTTACCGTTCGGATCATGAAAGTTAACAGGGTCTCCATGACAATAGGCATAGGCATTGACCCCGCCTACCCCAAAAGGGCTCAACCGATCAGGTGAGTGGAACCGCATCACGAACGGATTGAAGGTCCGATGTCCATTTCCCAAATGATAATGCCCCGTCAACTGATCACGAGCTTGCCCGCAATAAGCCAACACGGCTCCCCGCCTGTCGGAATGTCCTCCATATGGCGTATAGACCCTGGCCGGCCCGGAGCCACCCAGTACTGATCGCTGCAGGTCGGTTACGGCCAACAAACAGGTGGATGTCATGGCAATACCTTTGCCGAGAAGTAATGGCCCCGACGCTATCACCGTTGCCAGACAGGCATAACTGACAAAAATGCCAGGCGCCACCCGCTCTGCCGAGTTGACACGCCCCTGACCGCCATTTCCGCCAAGTTCATCGGTTAAGGATGCCCCCGCCCCGATTCACCGCTACAATGCCCGCCTTACCGTGACAGCCCGAACCTATAACGACATGTCCCTTCCAAAGCACCACCTGGAACTGCTCAGCCCTGCCCGTGACGTGAGCATCGCCCGCGAGGCGATCCTGCACGGCGCCGACGCCATCTACATCGGCGGCCCGAGCTTCGGCGCGCGCCACAACGCCTGCAACGAAGTCAGTGATATCGCCGAACTGGTGGAGTTCGCCCGCCGCTACCACGCCCGCGTATTCACCACCATCAACACCATCCTCCACGACAACGAGCTCGAACCTGCCCGCAAGCTGATCCACCAGCTGTACGACGCCGGTGTCGACGCGCTGATCGTGCAGGACCTGGGGGTGATGGAGCTGGATATCCCGCCGATCGAGCTGCACGCCAGCACCCAGACCGACATCCGCACCCTGGAGCGGGCCAAGTTCCTCGACCAGGCCGGCTTCTCCCAGCTGGTGCTGGCCCGCGAGCTGAACCTGCAGCAGATCCGCAGCATTGCCGCCGAGACCGACGCGGCCATCGAGTTCTTCATCCACGGCGCGCTGTGCGTGGCCTTCTCCGGCCAGTGCAACATCTCCCACGCCCAGACCGGGCGCAGCGCCAACCGTGGCGACTGCTCCCAGGCCTGCCGCCTGCCGTACACCCTCAAGGACGACCAGGGCCGCGTGGTGGCCTTCGAGAAGCACCTGCTGTCGATGAAGGACAACAACCAGACCGCCAACCTGCGCGACCTGGTCGATGCCGGCGTGCGCTCGTTCAAGATCGAGGGCCGCTACAAGGACGTGGGCTATGTGAAGAACATCACCGCCCACTACCGCAAGGAACTCGATGCCATCCTCGAGGACCGTCCTGAACTGGCCCGCGCCTCGAGCGGGCGTACCGAGCACTTCTTCGTGCCGGACCCGGACAAGACCTTCCACCGTGGCAGCACCGACTACTTCGTCAGTGATCGCAAGATCGACATCGGCGCCTTCGATTCCCCCACCTTCACCGGCCTGCCGGTGGGCGTGGTGGAGAAAGTCGGCAAACGCGACCTGCTGGTGGCCACCGATGTCCCGCTGACCAACGGCGACGGCCTCAACGTGCTGGTCAAGCGCGAGGTCGTGGGTTTCCGCGCCAACATTGCCGAACTCAAGAGCGAATCCGAGGAAGACGGCCAGAAGCGCTACCGCTACCGCGTCGAACCCAACGAGATGCCCGAGGGCCTGTACAAGCTGCGCCCCAACCACCCGCTGTCGCGCAACCTCGACCACAACTGGCAGCAGGCGCTGCAGCGCACCTCCGCCGAGCGTCGGGTCGGTGTCGAGTGGCATGCGGTACTGCGCGAACAGCGCCTGATGCTCACCCTCAGCAGTGAAGAGGGTGTCAGTGTGCAAGTGGCCCTCGACGGGCCGTTCGGTGCCGCCAACAAGCCACAGCAGGCCCTGGACCAACTGCACGACCTGCTTGGTCAGCTGGGGACCACGATGTACCACGCCACGGCCATCGAGCTCGATGCACCACAGGCTTACTTCATCCCCAACTCGCAGCTCAAGGCCCTGCGCCGCGAAGCCATCGAGGCGCTGACCGCAGCACGGATCCAGGCGCACCCACGGGGCGGACGCAAGGCCGAGACCACGCCACCGCCGGTGTACCCCGAGTCGCACCTGTCGTTCCTGGCCAACGTCTACAACCAGAAGGCCCGCGACTTCTACCACCGCCACGGCGTGCAGCTGATCGATGCCGCCTACGAGGCCCATGAAGAGCACGGCGAAGTGCCGGTGATGATCACCAAGCACTGCCTGCGCTTCTCCTTCAACCTGTGCCCCAAGCAGGCCAAGGGCGTGACTGGCGTACGTACCAAGGTGGCGCCGATGCAACTGATCCAGGGTGACGAGGTGCTGACCCTGAAGTTCGACTGCAAGCCTTGCGAGATGCACGTGATCGGCAAGATGAAGAGCCACATCATCGACCTGCCGACCCCAGGCAGCGCGGTGGCCCAGGTGGTCGGGTACATCAGCCCGGAAGACCTGCTCAAGACCATCCCGCGCGCGCCGCACTGAAAGACGACCCGCCGTCGCTCCGCAGGATTTCACCGGCGGCGGGTCTAGACTGAACAGGGGGCTGCCACACGTGGAGGTGTGAGATGAGCCAGTTCAAGCGATTGTTGGTCATGCTCGGCCCGCAGATGCGCCACACGCCTGCCCTGCAGCGCGCCGCGGCGCTGGCCGAATCCAGCGGGGCCCTGCTGGACCTCAATGTCTTCGTCGACGATGTCGACACTTTCGGCCTGATGAGCGACAGCCGCGAGCGCGAACGCCTGCTCGAGGACAACCGCCAGTGGCTGGCCGACGAGGCCGAGCAACTGCGCAACGCCGGCCTGGATGTCTCCACCGAACTGCTGCTGACCCGCGATCCATTGTGCAGCGTGCTGGAGCAGATCGAGCGCCTGGGCTGCGACCTGCTGGTCAAGGACGTGCAGCACGAACCCATCCTCAAGCGCCTGCTGGTCACCCCTTTGGACTGGCAACTGCTCAAGGACAGCCCGGTGGCGGTGCACCTGGTCAGCGACATCCGCCTGCCCCTGCCCCGACAGATCGCCGCGGCGGTCGACCTCAACAGCCATGGCAGCGGCGAGCACCTGGACGACCAGGTGATCCGCAGCGCCCACGCCCTGGCCCTGCAGTGCAACGCCGAGCTGCACCTGTTGCACGTGTGTGATGCGACCAGGACCCATATCGCCGACTTCGGCGCCGGCACCGTGACCATGCCCGGGTTCGACACCAGCGTGCGCACGGCCCAGCGCACGGCGTTCAACCGCTTGGGCGACCACTACCAGATTGACCTGGAGCGTCGTCACTTCCTCGAAGGCCCGGCGGTCAAGGCGATCACCCAGTACATCGCCGCCCACCGGGTGGATGTGATCGTCATGGGCAACCACCGGCACGATGCCTTGCAGGCGTTTCTCGGCGGCACCACGGCGCATGTGCTGGAGCACCCGCTGTGCAATGTGCTGGCGATCAAGGCGGTGCGTTGAGGCAGCATCGCGGGGCAAGCCCGCTCCCACGCTGCGGGAGCGGGTTTGTTCGGTTCAGAACCCTTTGCTGTAGAACAGCGAGTACGACTCGATCCCATCGTTAGGCTGCTTCAGCCCAGCGTTGGAATAGTGCATCGCACGGATGCCGATCTTCTGCTCCGCCGGCAGTTTCAGGCCAAAACCGATCCGGTCCTCGAAGTTCACCGACGAGCCCAGGCGCTGGTCGCCCACGTCGGTCTTGGAGAATGCCGCCAGGCCGATACCGGCCTCGATGAACGGGGTGTAAGTGAAACCACTGAACTCATAGACGAACACCGGGCTGAACGACAGCGAGTGAGCGCCGCTGGCCTCGCCGCCTTCCCAGTAGGTGTAGGCCGCGTCCCAGTAACCGGTCAGGTGGCCGGTGCTGCTTTCCAGCCATTTCTTGTCCCAGTCGAACGACATCCCGATACGGTAGGTCATGTCGCCCTGGCCAGTGGCGCCGACGGCACCGGACACCTGGGCGGCCTGGGCCAGGTTGGCGCCGGCGAATGCCAGCACAGCGGCAGCCAACGTAGTGGCGAGACGGGTCTTCATCAAATGACTTCTCCTGATGGTCTTCACGGGCAGGCGCGCGACCTGGCGCGTGCCTGCGGGCAAGTGGGGGCTGCGCCCCTCGTTGTGCACCAGCGCCCCGGCACATCCAACCGGGTTACAAGTGGTAATACTTCCTCGATTATTGTCCGAATATTCCGATAGTGGAAAGTGATTTGCCACTATTGGCTAAGGACATTGCGTTCCATTCAAGGGTTCAGTCGTATTTTGCCTCTTCGTGTTTGCCGCGAAGGCTCCTGCGCCTATGAGATCGAGCGCCGCCCGCGCGGCGCTCGATCTCATAGGCGCTGCAAGCCTAACGGCGGACACGTGGTAGCCCTCACTAGGTCTATCGCATAGCGCCCCAAAACACCTTGAAAGGACTGGCCTCAGCGCCAGTTCAGATCAACCCGCGCCGGCGCCTTGCCATCCACCGTCACCTGCTGTTGCACGGTACGGCCATCGGCATTGCCGATCACCCGGTAGTGCCCGGGAGGCAACTGCACGAAGATCAGCGGCCCGACGTCCTGCAGCGCCAGCACCGATTGCCCCTGGGCCGACTGGATATCCAGCGCGGCACCGCTCTGGAACTTGCCGTCCGGGCCGGTCGAGAGGGTGATGTGCAAGTCATAGCCGGGCGTGCGGCGCAGGGCATTGGCCTCGTCCTGGCCGATGCCGCCCTGCAGGTAACGGATGCCGTTCTGTTCCTGGGGCTGCAGCTGCACGCCTTGCGAATCGATGGGCGCGTTCAGGTCGGCGGCCGCCGCCAATGTCCAGGGCATGGCCAAGGCCAGCAACAGCGCCGCGCACAGGCCGTAATGATGGGTACACATGGTGCATTCCTCCCGCTTGGGGATGGTCTACACAATTTGGAGGATTTTCCGAGGCTGGGGTTCGCATCCCGGCGCACCGTTAGTCCGTCAGGGCGTAGGCAGCTCTCGACGCTCTTCCAGCAGCTTGATGAACATGCTCAGGCTGCGCGACACCGTGCCCCGCCGCCACACCAGCCAGGTCTTCAGGTAGCGGAAGTCCTCGGCCATCGGCCAGGCACTGACCGTGCTGCACCCCGGCATGTTGTCGAGCATGCTGCGCGGCATCATCGCCAGGCCCGCGCCGGCACTGACGCAGGCCAGCATGCCGTGGTACGACTCCATCTCGTGAATCTTGCCCGGCACCGCCTGGTCATGGACGAACCAGCTCTCGAAATGGTGGCGGTACGAGCAGTTGGCACGAAACGCGTAGATGCTCGAACCGTTCACATCACGGGCACGGGTGACCGGTGGGTGGTTGAGCGGCGCGATGACCATCATCTCTTCTTCGAACACCGGCATGCCTTCGAGCGTCGGGTGCAGCACCGGGCCATCGACGAAGGCCGCCACCAGGCGCCCGGACAGCACGCCTTCGAGCATGGTCCCCGACGGGCCGGTGGAGAGGTCCAGGTCAACCTTGGGGTAGCGCTGGTTGTACGCCGCCAGCAAGGCCGGGATGCGTACCGCCGCCGTGCTTTCCAGCGAACCCAGGGCGAAGGTGCCCTGGGGATCCTCACCCGCCACGGTCAGCCGCGCCTCATGCACCAGGTCGAGAATGCGCCGGGTGTACTCGAGGAAATTCCAGCCGGCCGGCGACAGGCGCAGGCGGCTTTTCTCGCGGATGAACAGCTCGACGCCCAGGTCCTCCTCCAGCTGCTTGATGCGGGTGGTCAGGTTCGACGGCACCCGATGGATCTGCTGGGCGGCGGCGCTGATGCTGCCGTGCTCGGCCACGGCCTTGAACATCTCGAGTTGCACCAGGTCCACGGTCATTCTCCAAACGTGAATGTTTCGCTCATTATTATTCAGTTTTCATTAAAGCACGCTACCCCTAGTCTGGGCTCACCCGATCAAAACAATGAGAGTCCTGCCATGAGCGAGATCAGCAGCCTGACCCACGCCATTTCCGTCGACCCCTACAGCGGCGAACGGATCGGCCACTACGCCTTCGACACCGACGCCGCACTGGACGCGGCGCTGCAACGCGCCAAGGGGGGCTACAACCAGTGGCGCAAAGTGTCGCTGGGTCAGCGCAGCGAGTATCTGGTCGCGCTCGGGCAAGCCCTGCAGGTCAACGCCGAGGCCTTCGCCCAGATGATCGCCCGCGAGATCGGCAAACCGATCAGCCAGGCCCGCGGCGAAGTCAACAAGTGTGTCGGCCTGTGCCAGTGGTACGCCGAACACGGCCCGGCCATGCTGGCGCCGGAGCCGACCCAGGTCGAAAAGGCCCGCATCGAATACCGCCCGCTGGGCCCGATCCTCGCCGTGATGCCGTGGAACTTCCCGGTCTGGCAGGTGCTGCGCGGCGCGGTACCGGCGCTGCTGGCGGGCAACACCTACGTGCTCAAGCACGCGCCCAACGTGATGGGCAGCGCCTATCTGCTGGCCGACCTGTTCAAGCGCGCCGGCCTGCCTGAAGGCGTGTTCGAGGTGCTCAACGTCACCCCCGAAGGCGTCACCCGCGCCATCAACGACCCGCGCATCGCCGCCATCACCCTCACCGGCAGCGTGCGCGCCGGCATGGCCATCGGCGCGCAGGCCGGCGCCGCACTTAAGAAGTGCGTGCTCGAACTGGGCGGTTCCGACCCGTTCATCGTGCTGGCCGACGCCGACCTCGATGCCGCGGTCAAGGCCGCCGTGATCGGCCGTTACCAGAACACCGGGCAGGTCTGCGCCGCCGCCAAGCGCCTGATCGTCGAGCAAAGCATCGTCGAAGCGTTCACCGAGAAGTTCGTCGCGGCCACCCGCGCGCTGACCATCGGCAACCCACTGGACGACGCCACCTACATCGGCCCGATGGCCCGCTACGACCTGCGCGACGAACTCGACGGCCAGGTCCAGGCAACCCTGGCCGAGGGCGCCACCCTGCTGCTGGGCGGCAGCAAGATCGAAGGCGTGGGCAACTTCTACGCGCCTACCGTGTTCGCCAACGTCACCCCGGACATGACCGCCTTCAAGCAGGAACTGTTCGGCCCGGTGGCGGCGATCATCAGCGCCCGCGATGCAGACCACGCGGTGGAGCTGGCCAACGACAGTGAATTCGGCCTGGCCGCAACGATCTACACCGCCGACTATGCCTTGGCCGAGCGCATGACCGCGGCTTTGGACACCGGTGGCGTGTTCATCAACGGCTACTGCGCCTCTGACCCTCGCGTGGCGTTCGGCGGTGTGAAGAAGAGCGGGTTCGGCCGTGAGCTGTCGCACTTCGGCGTGCGCGAGTTCACCAACGCCCAGACGGTGTGGCTGGATCGCAACTGATCCTCTGCCTCAAACCCTGCGCGCCCCCTGTGTAGGAGCGGCCTTGTGCCGCGAACGGGGCGCGTAGCGCCCCCAGGGCCTGCGCCACAAGACAGATCGCCGGGGCCGCTCTGCGGCCCGTTCGCGGCACAAGGCCGCTCCTACACAGGAAGTTCGGCAACTGCCGGAAACCGCCCAAGCAGACCTTTCGTAATCAGTTTCCCCGACCACGCCTGAGCGTCTCGCTCGGCAGTTCGCGGAACAGCTGGCGGTAGCTTTCGGAAAACCGCCCCAGATGCCAGAACGACCAGCGCATGGCCACCTCGGCCACGGTCGCGTCGCCTGCCAGCAAGTCGCGCCGCGCGCCGTTCAGCCGCCGCAGGCGCAACCAGTGTGCCGGCGGCAGGTTGGTGAAGCCCTTGAAGGCTTGCTGCAACTGACGCACGGAAACCCCGGCGACCTTGGCCAGCTCCACCAGGTTGAGGGTCTCGTCGGGGCAGTCGGCGGCCCATTCGCTGACCCGGCGCATGATCGCCCGCTCCTCGTCGCGCCGTCCGAGCGCCTCGCCCTGCAGACGCTGCCCAGCGTTGTCGAGGATGAACAGGCAGTCCTCCAGCAACTGCTCGGCCAACGCCCTGCCCTCCAGCGGGCAATCGGCCTGGCCCAGCCGGGTCAGGGTGGCGCTCAGCCAGTTGCCGAACAGGGCATTCTGCTGGCAGGTCAGCGGCACCATGAACAGGCCGCGCAGACGCTCCAGGTCAAGGCCATGGCTGGCCAGGAACGGCTGCTCGAACACCACCGCCACTTCCTGGTAGTTCTCCGGGGTGATCCAGATGTTGCGGCTGTCTTCGTTGAGCAGGTAGAGGCTGTTCTCGCTACGGTCGAAGCAGAACGCCAGGGCACCGCTGGGGGCGCGGAAGAACTGCTCGACCCGGGTGTTCAGGCGCTCCTCGTACACCTCGACGCCGTCGAGCCCCAGCCAGCGCAGCTGGCCGTTGAAATGCCCGGGGGACATCTGCCGGTACTGCTGCTGCCAGCCCGGGGTGGCGCGGGTCTGTTCGGTCACGTCGGTGGTGCGGATGTCCTGGACCTGCAAGGCGGTTGGCGTTGTCACGCGCTGTCCTAGTTGCACTCTTTTGGTGCATTGAATGCCGAAGAAAGTGGATAGATCGCCCGGGGGGCAGCGACCAAGATAGTCCTCAGCGTCACCTGTGGGAAGTGCCCTGCGGCGATGAACGCCTTGCGTCCCACCACAACTACCCAACCAAGAGGTTTGTATGAACGCCCCCTTCGATCAGCTGTCCACCTGGCTGAAAGAACACCGGATCACCGAAGTCGAATGCGTGATCAGCGACCTGACCGGCATCGCCCGCGGCAAGATCGCCCCGACCGCCAAGTTCCTCCACGAGCGCGGCATGCGCCTGCCCGAGAGCGTGCTGCTGCAGACCGTCACCGGCGACTACGTCGATGACGACATCTACTACAGCCTGCTCGACGCCGCCGACATCGACATGGTCTGCCGCCCCGACCCCACGGCGGTGTACCAGATCCCCTGGGCCATCGAACCGACCGCGATCGTCATCCACGATACCTTCGACAAGCAGGGCAACCCCATCGAGCTGTCGCCGCGCAACGTGCTGAAGAAGGTCCTGAAACTCTACGCCGACAAGGGCTGGCAACCGATCGTCGCGCCGGAGATGGAGTTCTACCTCACCCAGCGCTGCGAAGACCCGGACCTGCCGTTGCAGGTGCCGCTGGGTCGCTCTGGGCGCGCCGAGAGTGGCCGCCAGTCGTTCTCCATCGATGCCGCCAACGAATTCGACCCGCTGTTCGAGGACGTCTACGACTGGTGCGAGATCCAGGGCCTGGACCTGGATACGCTGATCCACGAGGACGGCCCGGCGCAGATGGAGATCAACTTCCGTCATGGCGACGCCCTGGACCTGGCCGACCAGATCACCGTGTTCAAGCGCACGATGCGCGAGGCGGCGCTCAAGCATAACGTCACCGCCACCTTCATGGCCAAGCCGATCACCGACGAACCGGGCAGCGCCATGCACCTGCACCAGAGCGTGGTCGACATCGCCACCGGCAAGCCGATCTTCGCCAATGACGACGGCAGCATGAGCGAACTGTTCCTGCACCATATCGGCGGCCTGCAGAAGTACATCCCCAAGCTGCTGCCGATGTTCGCGCCGAACGTCAACTCGTTCCGCCGCTTCCTGCCCGACACCTCGGCGCCGGTGAACGTCGAATGGGGCGAGGAGAACCGCACCGCCGGGCTGCGCGTGCCAACGTCCAGCCCCGAAGCGATGCGCGTGGAGAACCGCCTACCGGGTGCCGACGCCAACCCCTACCTGGCCATCGCCGCGAGCCTGTTGTGCGGTTACATCGGCATGGTCGAAAAACTGGAGCCCAGCGCCCCGGTGCAGGGCCGTGCCTACGAGCGACGCAACCTGCGCCTGCCGATCACCATCGAGGACGCACTGCAGCACATGGAAGACTGCGAGAAGGTCCAGCAGTACCTGGGGCAGCAGTTCGTCCAGGGCTACGTCGCGGTCAAGCGCGCCGAGCATGAGAACTTCAAGCGGGTGATCAGCTCGTGGGAGCGGGAGTTCCTGCTGCTGAGCGTTTAAGCCCCCTCGGGGGCGCTTTGCGCCCCTTTCGCGGCACAAGGCCGCTCCTACAGGGGCTGCGCGCGTTCAGTAGGAGCGGCTTTGTGCCGCGAATGGGCTGCGCAGCAGCCCCTACACCACCGAATTCGAAGAACAAGACCAACGAGGTGTCGACATGCGTCATCCGCAAGCTTTGATCCCCGCAACCTTCGCCCTGCTGTTCGGCGCCGCCGTCCAGGCCCAGCCGACGGTCAGCGTGTACAACTGGACCGACTACATCGGTGACACCACCCTGGCTGATTTCCAGGCCAGCAGCGGGATCAAGGTGGTCTATGACGTGTTCGACTCCAACGAGACCCTGGAGGGCAAGCTGCTGGCCGGGCGCACCGGCTACGACGTGGTCGTGCCCTCCAACCATTTCCTCGCGCGCCAGGCCCAGGCCGGCGCGTTCCTGCCGCTTGACCGCAGCAAGCTGCCGAACTGGCAGCACCTGGACCCGCAACTGCTCAAGCAGCTGGAGCAGAACGATCCGGGCAACCAGTACGCCGTGCCGTACCTCTGGGGCACCAACGGCATCGGTTACAACGTCGACAAGGTCAAGGCGGTGCTGGGCATCGACCGGATTGACTCCTGGGCGGTGCTGTTCGAAGCCGAGAACCTGAAGAAGCTCAAGCAATGCGGCGTGGCGTTCATGGACTCGCCGGACGAACTGTTCCCGGCCATGCTCAACTACCTGGGCATGAACCCGCGCAGCGAGAAGGCCGACGACTACCGCAAGGCCGAGGCCCGCCTGCTGGAACTGCGCCCGTACATCACCTACTTCCACTCCTCCAAGTACGTCTCGGACCTGGCCAACGGCGACGTCTGCATCGCTTTCGGCTATTCCGGCGACGTGCTGCAGGCCGCCCACCGCGCCGAGGAGGCCGGCAATGGCGTCAAGGTCGCCTACAGCATTCCCAAGGAAGGCAGCAACCTGTGGTTCGACCTGCTGGCCATCCCCAAGGACGCCAAGAACCCCGAGCAGGCCCTGGCCTTCATCAACTACCTGCTCGACCCCAAGGTGATCGCCAAGGTCAGCGCCACGGTCGGCTACGCCAACGCCAACCCGGATGCCAAGGCCGACATGGACCCGGCGCTGGTGAACAACCCCGAGATCTACCCGCCCCAGGACGTGCTGGACAACCTGTATGTCTCGACCATGCAGAGCCCCGGGATCCTGCGGCAGATGACCCGCTCCTGGAGCAAGATCAAGTCCAACCGCTGAGCCGAGCCCGCCCATGCCACAGATGAACGAACACACCGCCTCCTACTACGCCGCCTCGGCGCGCCTGGCGGCCACCTACCCTGCGCTCGACCAGGACCTGCAGGCCGATGTCTGCGTGGTCGGCGGCGGCCTGACCGGGGTCAACGCCGCCCTCGAACTGGCTGAGCGCGGCCTCTCGGTGATCCTGCTGGAAGCCCGCCGCATCGGCTGGGGCGCCAGCGGGCGCAACGGCGGCCAGCTGATCCGCGGCATCGGCCATGACGTGTCCGGTTTCGCCCGTCACGTCGGCCAGGACGGCGTGCGCTACCTCAAGCAGGCCGGCATCGATTCGGTCGCGCTGGTGGCCCGGCGCATCGAACAGTACGGTATCGAATGCGACCTGCGCTGGGGCTTCTGCGAGCTGGCCAACACCCCCGCCCAGTTCGCCGCCTTCGAAGACGAGCAGCGCGACCTGGCCGAGCTGGGCTATCGCCACGAGACCCGCCTGGTCAACCCCGAACGCATGCGCGAGATCGTCGCCAGCGACCTGTACGCCGGCGGCCTGGTGGACATGGGCTCGGGCCACCTGCACCCGCTCGACCTGGTCCAGGGGGAGGCGCGCGCCGCCCACGGCCTGGGTGTGCGGATCTTCGAGCACAGCCCGGTGCTGCGTATCGAACATGGCAGTACGGTGACCCTGCATACCGCCCGGGGCCGGGTGCGCGCCCAGAGCCTGATCCTGGGCTGCAACGCTCATCTCGACGCACTGGAGCCGCGCCTGAGCGGCAAGGTCCTACCGGCCGGCAGCTATGTGGTGGCCACCGAACCCTTGCCCGAGGCCCTGGCGCGCACGCTGATCCCGCAGAACATGGCACTGTGCGACCAGAAGGTGGGGCTGGACTACTACCGCCTGACCGCCGACCGCCGCCTGCTGTTCGGCGGCGCCTGCCACTATTCCGGGCGCGACCCGAAGGACATCGGCGCCTACATGCGGCCCAAAGTGCTAAAGGTGTTCCCGCAACTGGCCGAGGTGCGCCTGGACTACCAGTGGGGCGGCATGATCGGCATCACCGCCAACCGTTTCCCCCAGGTCGGCCGCCTCGGCCAGCACCCTAACGTTTACTATGCCCAGGGTTACTCTGGGCATGGACTTAACGTCACCCACTGGACCGCGAAGCTGCTCGCCGAGGCCATCGCCACCGAGCACAGCCAGGGCTTCGATGTGTTCAGCGCGGTGCCGCACCTGACCTTCCCCGGCGGCAAGGCATTGCGCTCGCCGCTGCTGGCGCTGGGCATGCTGTGGTACCGGTTGCGCGAGGCGCTGGGCTGACAACCCTGCTTCAGAGGATGGCCTGCAGCCCCTTGTCGGCAATGATGTTCAGTAGCTTCAAGGCAGGCCCGGCCGGGCGTGTTTCGCCCTGTTCCCACTTGCGCACCGTCGATGCACTGGTGTGCAGGTGGAGGGCGAATACCGGCTGGCTGAAGTTCAGCGCTTCGCGCAGGTGGCGGATGTCCTGGGCGCTGAATGCCCGCACCGGGGCCGGGCAGATCGCCTCGAAGTCGCGCAACGTGACCTTGCCGACGGCACCTGCCTGCTCGAGGGCCGAGAGGTCGGCACGCAGTGATTCAATGAGTTTGCTGGTCACAGTGGACCTCCAGAATAAACATACCCGTGGAGGGCATACCTTCACAGTGTCAGAGCCCCATCGATAGTCAGCGTATTCCGGCAATACAGTAGGAAACGGCAACCGTCGCCATCCGAACACTGGCCTTCGGCCAACCACCTGCTAGCGTTGTTCTGGCCACTTCCCTCATGGACCTCGTCATCATGAAGCACCTGCCTCGCACCACCCTGCTGTGCGCTGCTCTGCTGGCCCTGGTTGCCTGCTCCAGCAACCGTGTCGATCCCAAGGACTATTCCGGCTTTCTCAAGGACTACAGCCGCCTGAAGCCCGCCGAGAGCGTCTCCGGCGCGCCGGTGATGCGCTGGATCGATCCGGGTGTGAAGGCCAGCCAGTACACCAAGGTGTTCATCGAACCGAGCCAATTCTATCCCAAGCCGCAGCCGACCAACGTGATCTCGGCGCAGACCCTGCAGGAGATCACCCGCTACTTCAACGAAGCGATGCGCCGCGAACTGGGGAGCGTGCTCACCCTGGTCAAGGAGCCTGGCCCGAACACCATCGTGGTGCGCCCGGCGATCACCGCGGTGTCCACCAGCACCGAGGGCCTCAAGCCCTACGAGGTGATTCCCATCGCCCTGGTGGCCGCGGCGGTGAACACGGCCGCGGGCGGTCGCGACCAGGCCGTGGACATTGCCGTGGAGGCTGCATTCCTCGACGGCGGCAACCAGAACGTGCTGGCCCAGGTGGTGCGCAAGGGCAGCGGCAAGGAGCTGGAGAACGACAGCACGCAACTGACCCTGAACGACGTCAAGCCGGTGCTCGATGGCTGGGCCAGCGACATGCGCCGCAGCTTCGTGGCGTTGCAGCAGAAGTCTAAGTGAGGCAGTCCAGCCTTTAGATCTCATCGCGGGGCAAGCCGGCTCCCACGAAACGGGAGCCGGCTTGCAGGCCTGATTGACACCACTCGTCGGACATACTGCAAAAAGGCCATCACTGCATTTTTTGCCTGCTTAACTCAAGCGAGCTGCCAGGCAGGCGGCACCGCACTTCAGGGATGGCTGCACAAGCCGGCTGCCAACAGCCGCTCGCACCGGGCACGCCAGTACATCCGCCCGTCTACCTGCCTCTCCCCCTTTTCTCCCCCGTCCGCCTGCGCAAGCGTTGGTTACGGTATTTCATTCATTGAATGCAACGGAGGCAATCATGTCTGTATCGCTGACCGCACCGTCGGAAGGCCTGTTCCCGGTGTCCTACCTCATTGGTACCAATGCCCCGGGCGCCCCGCGCCTGCAGCTGGACCTGCTGGTCTACACCCCAGACCGCAGCGTCAACGGCCACGCGCTGATCACCCAGACCACCAACCCACCGCTGGAGCTGGGCCTGGATGCCTGGGGCAGCTACAGCTACCTCACCGTGCAACCACCAAGCGAAGGCAAGATCCTGCTGACGGTACGTGGCAACCACGGTGGCCCACACGCCAATTCGCCGGAGCAGTTCGAACTGCGCGCACTGCTTGACCTGGACTGGCAGAAAGGCACGGCCAGCTACCGTTACTACAACGGCCAGCGTTGGATCGAGGTGGACAACGTACCCGTCGTGCTTGAGCTCAAACGCATCCAGACGCTGGCGAACGTCGACCTGACGACCGAACTGCACAACGCCACCTTGGAGGCAGTGATCGCCACTGGTGACGTCGCGCAACTCAAGCAACTGGCCAGCGGTGCCGTGGGCAAAGCCCTGGACCAGGCCCTCGCCTCGACCAAGAGCCCGGCCGCCAAAGCCGCCAAGAAAGCCTGAGCAGACAAGGAGAATCAGCATGTCCTTCGGACTTTTTCATACCCGCCTGAACGTCAGCAACGGGCTGCTCGGCGCACCTATCCTGACCCTCGACCTGCTGGTCAATACCGTGCAGAAGAAGGTCACCGGCAGGGCCTCCATCATCCAGGCCACGCATCCGGTCCAGGTCTTCCACGCCAAGGTGTGGGGCGGCTACAGCGAGCTGCCGTTCGCGCCCGTAGGTAGCCCGTCAATTGTCCTGCACCTGGATGGCAGCCCAAGCGGCCCGCTCAGCCAGATCGCCCAGAGCTTCCACCTGCAGGGTCTGCTCGACCAGGGCTGGAACATCGGCACCGCCAGCTACCGGTACTTCAGCAACGGCCACTGGGTCGACCAGCATGGCCGCGTGCGCAAGGCGCCGGACATCACCCACCAGGATCAACCGCAACCCGCGGAGCGCCTGAAGGCTGTGATCAAGCACCTGGAAAACGCTTGACCTGAACCGTCGCGGGGCCAGCCCGCCCCCACATCAAGGTGTGGGAACGGGCTGGCCCCGCGATCATCGGTCAGGCCATGAAGCTATAGGCAATCGCCGACAGCGTGATCAAGCCGATCAAAACCACGAATACGTTCGACAGCTTGCCCGAGTACTGGCGCAACGCCGGCACCTTCTGTACCGCATACATCGGCATCAGGAACAGCAAGCAGGCGATCACCGGCCCACCCAGACTTTCGATCAGCCCGAGAATGCTCGGGTTGAGGGTCGCCACCGCCCAGCAGGTCACCAGCATGAACAGCGCCGTGGCGCGCTCCAGGCGCTTGGCCGGCCAGGCCTTGCCACGTCCGCGCAGGCTCTTGACGATCATGCCCTGGAAACCTTCGCTGGCACCGATGTAGTGGCCAAGGAACGACTTGGTGATCGCCACCAGCGCGATCAGCGGCGCGACAAAGGCGATCACCGGGGTCTGGAAGTGGTTGGCCAGGTACGACAGGATCGAGATGTTCTGCGCCTTGGCCGCGGCCAGGTCGGCCGGGCTCAGGGCCAGCACGCAGCTGAAGCAGAAGAACATCACCGTCAGTACCATCATCACATGGGCGGTGGCCAGGGTGCGGCCGCTCTTGCGGTCGGCATCATTGCCATAACGGTGCTTCTGGTCGACGGCGAACGCGGAGATGATCGGCGAGTGGTTGAACGAGAACACCATCACCGGGATCGCCAGCCACAAGGTCAGCAGTAGCTTGGAGGCGCTGATGCCTTCGTTGGCCTGGGCGAAGAACGCGCCGTTCCAGTTGGGAATCAGGCTCAGGGCCAGCAGCAGCAACGAGGCAACGAAGGGATAGACCAGCACGCTCATGGCCTTGACGATGATCTGCTGGCCGCAGCGCACCACGATCATCAGCCCGCAGATCAGCAGCAGGGCCAGCAGCGCTCGCGGCGGCGCGCCGATGTGCAGCTGGTGTTCGAAGAAGCTGGTCAGGGTGTTGGTCAAGGCCACGCTGTAGACCAGCAGGATCGGGAAGATGGCGAAGAAGTACAGCAAGGTGATGAGCTTGCCGGCGCCCACGCCGAAGTGCTCTTCCACCACCTCGGTGATGTCCTCGTTGCCGCCCTTGCGCCCGGACAGCACGAAGCGGGTCAGCGCGCGGTGGGCGAAGAAGGTCATGGGGAACGCCAGCAGCGCCAGGATCAGCAGCGGCCAGAAGCCGCCGACCCCGGCGTTGATCGGCAGGAACAGGGTGCCGGCGCCGATTGCCGTGCCGTAGAGGCCCAGGGCCCAGGTGGTGTCGTGGCGGTTCCAGGTGGTCGAGCCGCTGGCCGAAGCCAGGGCAGCCGAATCCGCACGAACGCTCGTGGTGCTTTGTACATCAGTCATTGGGTATCGCCTTGTAGTTGTTTTTGTCGCAGGTACAGCGGGTGTTGCAGGTTCAATCAGGATTGTGGGAACAGCTTCGTGGGAGCGGGCTTGCCCCGCGATGGTAGTGGCCATCGCGGGGCAAGCCCGCTCCCACGAAGCCGTCCCGCACAGGAGATCACTTGGGTGTCAGCACTCGACGAACGCGACAGCCAGGCCGCCGCGGGAAGTTTCCTTGTAGTTGGCGTGCATGTCCGCGCCGGTGTCGCGCATGGTGCGGATCACCCGGTCGAGGGAGATGAAGTGCTCGCCGTCACCGCGCAAGGCCATCTGCACGGCGTTGATGGCCTTCACCGCGGCGATCGCGTTGCGCTCGATACAGGGGATCTGCACCAGGCCACCGACCGGGTCACAGGTCAGCCCGAGGTTGTGCTCAAGGGCGATCTCGGCAGCGTTTTCCAGCTGTGGCGGCGTGGCGCCCAGCACCTCGGCGAGCCCCGCGGCGGCCATCGAGCAGGCCGAGCCCACCTCGCCCTGGCAGCCCACTTCGGCGCCGGAGATCGAGGCGTTCTTCTTGCACAGGATGCCCACTGCTGCGGCGGCCAGGAGGAACGCCACCACGTCGTCGTCGCAGGCACCGGGGTTGAACTTCATGTAGTAATGCAGCACCGCCGGAATGATCCCGGCCGCGCCGTTGGTGGGCGCGGTGACCATGCGCCCGCCGGCGGCGTTCTCTTCGTTGACCGCCAGGGCAAACAGGTTGACCCACTCCATGGCGCTGAGGGTCGAGCCGATCACGTTGGGCTTGCCGACCTCCTGCAGGCTGCGGTGCAGGCGTGCCGCCCGGCGCTTGACCTTCAGCCCGCCGGGCAGGATGCCTTCGTTGCGCAGGCCGTTGTCGACGCACTCGCCCATCGCCGCCCAGATCTTCAGCAGGCCTTCGCGCACCTCGCTTTCCGGGCGCCAGGCGCACTCGTTGGCCAGCATCAGCTGGCTGACGCTCAGGTTGTGGGCCTTGCACAGGGCCAGCAGTTCGGCGCCGCTGGAGAATTCGTAGGGCAAGGCGACCAGGTTGTCGCTGCCTTGCGGCGCATCGATCTCGCTTTGCTCGACGATAAAGCCGCCACCCACGGAATAGTAGGTCTGGCTGAACTGGCTGCCCTGCCCGTCGAAGCTTTCCAGGGTCATCGCATTGGGGTGATAGGCCAGGTTCTCGTCGAGCAGGCGCATGTCACGGCTGTACTGGAACTCGATCGGCTGGCTGCCATCGAGCATCAGGCACTGCTCCTGCATCAGCTGGTCGATGCGTGGCTCGATGCTGTGCGGATCGATGCGGTCCGGCCACTGGCCCATCAACCCCAGCAGGCAGGCGCGGTCCGTGGCGTGACCGACACCGGTGGCCGACAGCGAGCCATAGAGGCGCACCTCGACCCGCCGCACCTGGGCCAGCAGGCCGCGTTCACGCAGGGTCTGGGCGAAGGTCGCCGCGGCGCGCATGGGGCCGACGGTATGGGAGCTGGACGGGCCGATGCCAATCTTGAAAAGGTCGAAAACACTGATAGCCATGCTAATGCCTGACCGTGACAACCATCTAGGATATGCCACGGTTCTCTGGAAAATTTGAGCGGTATTGCCAAGTTGCGCGATACTGCCCCTCTCAGGCCAGCTTGACCAACGAAACTTCCTACATAAGCCTTTAGCAGGACTAAACGATGAAAGGCCCACTCAACGGCCAGGTGTTCGTCTGGCTGCACGTGTTCTCCTGTGCGGCGCGGCACCTGTCGTTCACCCGCTGCGCCGAGGAGCTGCACATCACCCCCGGCGCGGTCAGCCAACAAATGCGCCAGCTCGAGGAACGCCTGGGCTTTCGCCTGTTCCTGCGCCGCGCCCGCGGCGTCGAGCTGTCCGCCGAAGGCCAGCGCCTGGCGCAGACCGTGGCCGAGGCCTACGGCAGCATCGAGGCCGAGCTGCTGCGTCTGGATGCCGGTGAAATACGTGGCACCCTGCGCCTGCGCTCGATCCCCTCGTTCCTGGCCAAGTGGCTGACCCCGCGCCTGCCGCGCTTCCAGCAGCGCTACCCGGACATCGAGCTGCGCCTGGTGGCCGAGGACAGCAACCAGGCGCTGCACCCGGAAGACTTCGACCTGGCCATCGACCTCAACGACGGCAGCTATCCGGGCATGCTCTCCACCCCGCTGCTGGACGAGCAGATCTTTCCGGTCTGCTCGCCGGCCCTGCTGCGTGGCCGCCCGCCGCTGCACGGGCCGGCGGACCTGGCCCACTACCCGCTGCTGCACGACATCACCGCCTGGCGCGGCAGCTCGGAGTACGCCGAATGGGAGTTCTACCTCGACGGCATCGGCGCCGGCGGGCTGGACGTGCGCCGCGGGCACACCTTCAACCGCAACCACCTGACCATCGAGGCCGCCATCGCCGGCGTCGGCGTGGCCATCGCCCGGCGCACCCTGCTCAACGACGAGCTGGAGCGCGGCGCGCTGATCGTGCCGTTCGGGGTGCCGATCGCCAACCACAAGCGCTATGTGCTGCTGTATCCGCCGGGCGGACTGAGCCAGCCGGGAGCGCGTGCAGTGCATGACTGGCTGGTTGAAGAGGCCCAGGGTTTTCGCACCCTGCATCCGCTGAAGCTGCCCGCCAGCTGAAGGCATCCGGACAGAACCGCCTCTTCAATCGGCAAACGCCCGCACCAGATGCTCGATCACTGCCCGCACCCGCGCCGTGTGGCGCAGGTCGCGATGGGTGACCATCCATACCTCGTAGGGCTGGCTGCGCGCGCGCTGCGGCCAGACCCGCAGCAGGCCGTCGCGCTGCCCCAACGCCACGGGGATCTCGCCCAGGCCCAACCCTTCGGCAATGCCCCGGCGCAGCATCATGCTGGCATTGGCCGCCATCACCACCCTGCCCTCGCCCATGGGCACGTCCACCAGGGTCGGTACCCCGCGATCACGCCAGTACGGCTCGTACACCACCAGGTCATGGCCGGCAAAACTGCCCTCCTGCGGCATGCCGCGACGCGCCAGATAGTCCGCCGAGGCGAACAGCCCCATCTGCCAGCTGACCAGCTTGCGCAGCACCAGGTCGGGGTTGTCCGGGCGCTGGTTGCGGATGGCGATGTCGGTTTCGCGTTGCGACAGGTTGACGATCTCCGAGCTGCCGCTGAGCACGATGCGCACCTCGGGGTGATCGTCGTGCAACCGGCGCAGCGCCGGGATGACGAACTCCAGCGCCAGGGAATCGGTGGTGGCGATGCGCACCTCGCCGGCCTGTTCGTTATCGCTGCCCCGGGTGCGACGGGCCAGCTCCAGGGCAGCCTGCTCCATCTTCTGCGCCAGCTCCACGGCCACTTCGCCGGTGGCGGTCAACTGGTAACCGGCGGGGGTGCGCAGGAACAGGGTCGCGCCAAGATCGGCCTCCAGCGCCGCCACCCGCCGGCCCACCGTGGCCTGGTCGACGCGCAGCACCCGGGCGGCGCGGCGCAGGGTCAGTTCGCGGCTCAAGGCCAGCAGCATGCGGGCGTCGTCCCAGTTCATTCGTTCACTCCATTGTTCGTCGGGCAACGAGAGCCTGTGGGAGCGGGTTTACCCGCGAAAACAGTAGTGGGTTCACCAACGTATTCGCGGGTAAACCCGCTCCCACAGGACAGGAATCTCACCTGAAGAAAATCTGCAAAGGTGCGTCGCAAAATCGCCGCGCGACCGCGCAGCGTGGGTTTCATACCCTGTGACGCACCGGGCCAAAACGGCCTTTCCTCAGAATGACAGAGGTCTTCATGCGTCACATCCCCACTCACATGACCGCCATCGATATTACCCAACCTGGGGGCCCCGAGGTCCTGCAGGCCGCCACCCATGCCACGCCTCGACCAGGCCCCCGGGAGGTGCTGATCCAGGTCCATGCCGCCGGCGTCAACGGCCCCGACCTGCTGCAGCGCAAGGGCCTGTACGACCCGCCCGCCGGCGCGCCGGACATTCCGGGGCTGGAGATCGCCGGGAAGGTCGTGGCCATCGGCGAGCAGGTCCGCCACTTTGCCGTGGGCGATGCGGTGATCGCTCTGGTCCAGGGCGGCGGCTACGCCGAATACGCCGTGGCCGACGAGCGCACCACCGCGCACCTGCCGGACAACCTGTCGATGGTCGAGGGCGCGGCCTTGCCGGAAACCTTCATGACCGTCTGGGTCAACCTGTTCCAGCGCGGCGGCTTCAAGGCCGGTGAAAGCGTGCTGATCCACGGCGGCGCGTCCGGCATCGGCACCACCGCCACGCAGCTGGCCCGGGCCCTGGGCGCGGCGAAGATCCTCACCACAGTCAATGGCGCCGGGCAACAGGCCGCCAGCCTCGAACTGGGCGCCGACGTGGCCATCGACTACACCCGCGAGGACTTCGTCGAACAGGTCATGCTGCACACCGAGGGCAAGGGCGTGGACGTGATCGTCGACATCATCGCCGGCGACTATGTGGCCCGCAATTTCAAGGCCGCGGCCATGGATGGACGCATCGTGCAGATCGGTGTGGTCAAGGGGCCGGCCACCGAGGTCGACCTGTTCCCCCTGCTGACCAAGCGCCTGACCCATATCGGCTCGACGCTGCGCGCGCGCAGCGCCGACGACAAGGCGGCGATTCTCGCGGACCTGCAGGCCAAGGCCTGGCCCCATGTGCGCAGCGGCGCGGTCAAGCCGCTGATCCACGCGACCTTCCCGCTGGCGGCGGCCAACCAGGCCCATGTCCTGATGGAGTCTGGCCGGCATATCGGCAAGGTGGTATTGAAGGTTGCGCACAACGGCTGAGTCAGTCGAGCGCGCCGCTGCCCAGGGCGATCCTGATCGCCTGAGCGGTGGTGCTCACCCCCAGGCGCCGGCGGGCGGCGCGAAGATGGTTTTCCACAGTGCGCACCGACAGGCCCAGGGTGGCGGCGATATCCGCCTGGCGCTGCCCGGCGGCGGTCCAGGCCAGCACCTGGCGCTCACGCGCCGACAGCTGACCCTCGCCGGGCGGTGCCTCCAGCAGCCGCCGGGCACCGAGGAACGCGGTGTTGGCCAACAGGCTCAGGGCCAGGCGCGCCGGCGCCGAAGCGTCGATGCGCACACCGCCCAGGCTCATCGCTCCCTCCAGGCCCGCCGGGCCGAACACCGGCACTTGCAGGCCATGGATGCCCGGCCCGCATGGCACCCGCACCACCCGATAGCGTTCACCTTCGTCGCTCGGCTGCTTGCTCCAGAAAAACGCTTCACGGGCCGCCAGCAGATGGCGGGTTACCGGGCAATGGCGTACGTAGGTCCGGGCATCGACCGCCTGGCCGTCACCGAACCAGTCTCCTTCCACCCAGTGGATGCGCTCGACCACCTCGTCCCGCGCGGCGCTGGCGCTGAACAGCACGAAGCGGTCATAGCCCAGCGGCCGGGCGACGTTGCGCACGGCCGTCTGGATCGTCGCCAGGGCGGTGGCCTGCTCGATCTGCCGGACCGCCTGGACCACCTCGTCGAACGGCATGCCACTCACCCGCCGTTGGCCGCCTTGAGCAAGGCCGCGGCGGCCAGCTTGCCCAAGGCGTTGCCGGCCAGCGGGCTGTCGCCGGTGAGCAGCCGGCGGTCCTGGTGGACAGCGCCGGAGATGCCGTCGTTGATGATCTCGACGCCTTGGGCCTGCAGACGCTCGCCGAACTTCCAGGTCAGATGACCGGGCATGTAGCCGATGTCCGGGGTCTTGGCATCCAGCTCATCGGGGAAGGCGCAGATCTTGTAGCCATCGAACAGTTTGCCGCCAGCCAGCAGCGCCGCCGGCCCGTGGCACAAGGTGATGACGAACTTGTCGTGATCCGCCGCCCATTTCAGCACTTGGGCAACTTCTTCGCTTTCCGGCAGGCCGATCAACGCGCCGTGGCCGCCGGGAATGAACACGCCGATGTAGTCCGAGTCGTCACCCAGGGCACTGTCGATCACCTCGGCGAGCTTGCGCGGCTGCTTGAAGGCAGGCTTGTAGCGCTCGAACAGGCCGAGCACCTGCTGGTCCTCGCGCGGCATGGCCCAGTATTCGAACTTGACCGGGTTGCCCGACAGGGTCGCGACGTCGAAGGCGAAGCCAGCCTTGTCCAGGTGGTACATGGGCAGCAGGGTTTCCACGGGATGGTTGCCGGTGGAGAACAGCGTGCCGTTGTCGGTGAGCAGGTAGCGTTCGTCGGCGCCGATCAGGAGGATTTTCCAGCGTCCGCCCTTGTAGGCGTCGGGGTAGTCAGCGCCGCTGAGGTCGGACTTGGGTGAGGTGAACTGGCTGAGGGAATACGGCGAGGGGAAGAAGGCATTGTCCTCGGCCGGATCGAGGGTCGGGCGTTTGTCGTCGTTGTTGCTGGTCATGGCTGTGCTCCAGTGCCTGGGGGTTGACCGGATCCATGCTAGGAGGCCACCGGATGAGCGGCAATGAGGGTTTTCCCTCAATGGCTGCCTGTGGCATCGGTACATCAGACCGCGCGATCCCTGTAGGAGCGGCCTTGTGTCGCGAAAGGGCTGCACAGCAGCCCCAGCAATTTCGAGGGTGGCTCAGAACCTGGGGCCGCTGCGCGCCCCTTTCGCGACACAAGGCCGCTCCTACAAGGGTTACGAATGGGACCAGAGCAGTCTAGCCGAGCGCAGACGGCGTATCGACGTCGCGCACGACACCGCCATCGTCCAGGTCCAGAACAACAACGCGATCGGCATGCCGTCGCAACACGGCGCGTGCCCCTTCATCACCGGACAACCCGCCGAGCTCGGCCCAGAATTCCCGGCCAAAAAGCACCGGATGCCCATTCTGCCCCAGATGACGCGGCACCACGATGACCGAAGGGCCAGCAGTTGCGATCAAACGCTGGAAGGTTGCAGGCAGAATCCACGGCATGTCCCCCAACAGGATGGCGACGGCCTTTGCCTCGCTGTCCCCCAGCGATGCGGCGCCCGCCGCCAGGCTATGGCCCATGCCCAGCCCGGCATCGAGGCTATGGACGACCCGGCAGATCGCCGGCAACCCCAGGTCCTCGCCCCGCTCGCCAGCACGCAATACCACGCGCACCTCGTCGAACACCGCCAGGGCGTGCTCGACGCTGTGCTGCAACAGACTGCGACCATCGCCGAGCACGGCCCGGCGCTTGTCCGCGCCGAAACGCGAACCCTGGCCGGCCGCCAGCACCAGCGCGACGACGCTCACAAGGCCTCGCGGGCGATGCCGCTACGGGTGCGCAAGATATCGGCGAGCACCGCCAGGGCGATCTCCGCTGGCGTCTTGCTGCCCAGGTTGAGGCCGATGGGGGCATGGATGCGCGCCATCTCGGCATCGCCGAGCCCGCCGACACGGCGCAGGCGTTCACGGCGTTTTTCCGAGGTGGCCCGCGAGCCCATCACGCCAATGTAGAACGCTTCGGTGTGTACCGCTTCGAGCATGGCCAGGTCGTCGATCTTCGGGTCGTGGGTGAGCGCCACCACCGCCGTGTCGCGGTGGCAACCACCGTTGGCGATGAACAGCGAGGGCAGTTCCCGACGGATTTCTATCCCGTCGAGCACCACGTTGTCCATCACCTCGTCGCGAGGGTCGCACAGCACCACCTCGAAGCCCAGGCCCTTGCCGAACTCGGCGCAGAAGTGCGCGACGCTCGAGTAGCCGGCTAGCAGCAGGCGTTGGGCGGCGCCGACACGCAAGCGCACGCGATGCTCGCCCTGCTCCACCCGTGGCCCCTGGCTGTGGTCATCCTGCACCCGGCGTTCGCCCGTACGCAGGTCGACCTCGCGCACAAGCCGACGGCGACCCAGCAAGGCCGCCTCCAGCTCACCCAGGTGCGCCTGGGTCGCGCAGTCGCCCGGCAGGTTCTCCACCAGCACGTCGAGGATGCCGCCGCAGGGCAGGCGGATGTTGCCGCGGGTGTCGCTGCCGTCACCATAGCGCACCACGGCGACGGCCCCGGCGAACTCGCCGGCGGCGACGCGTTCGAGGAAGTCCTCCTCGACGCAGCCGCCGGACAGCGAGCCGACCCAGTGCCCCTGGTCGTTGACCGCCAGCAGCGAGCCCGGCGCGCGCGGCGCCGAGCCATAGGTACAGAGCACCGTGCACAGCCACACGCGCAAGCCGTCACGCGACCACTGCGCCGCCTGGCGCACCACCTGCAGGTCGAGATGCTGCACCGGTCAGTCCGCCTTCAGCTGGGCCAGCTGCTGGGTGGTCAGGTCGCCCGGCAGGCCGCCCCAGGCTTCGCGCAGGTAGTTGACCATGTCGGTCAGCTGCCGGTCGTCGAGCTTGTCGGCGAAGCCCGGCATCGGCTGCATGCGCTCGAAGCCAGTGAATTGCTGCTCGCGGATGCCGTCGACGATGGCCTTGACCAGATTGCGCGAGTCGGCCTGGCGCAGCACGGTGTTACCGCGCATGGCCACGGCGATGTGCGGCTTGCCCTCGCCCTCGACACCGTGGCAGCCGGCGCAGACGTTGAGGTACTGCTGGCGGCCGCGCTTGGCGCTCTCGCCCATGGTTTCGTGGGCGACCGCCTGCACCACCTTGGCCGCCGGCGGCTGGTCGCCGAGCAGGTAGGTGGCCATGGCCGCCAGGTCGCTGTCCTGCAGATGCTGGGTGCTGTGGTGCACCACCGGGTACATCTCGTTGAACATGCTGCCCTGGGCGCTGACCCCGTGCTTGAGGAAGGTCGCCAGATCCGCCTGGTTCCAGCCGCGGTCGGCCAGGTCCTGGGCCAGCAGGCTTGGTGCCAGGTAGCCCAGCAGCAAGCCGCCGGTCAGGCGCTTGTCCTGCTGCAGCGCGCCAATCGGATTGCGCGGGGTGTGGCATTCGCCGCAGTGGCCGAGCACCTCGACCATGTACTGGCCGCGCTTCCACGCCTCGCTGTTGCCCTTGCCCTCCTCCAGCTGCACGCTCTTGCCGTACAGCAGGTTCCAGCCGATCAGGCCGGTGCGCACGTTGAACGGGAAGCTCAGGCTGGTTTCCGGGGCCGGACGGTTGATCGGCGCCACGCTCATCAGGTAGGCATGGATGGCGTCGGAGTCCTCGCGCTTGACCAGGTGGTACGAGGTGTACGGCATGGCCGGGTACAGGTTGGCGCCGTCCTTGCGCTTGCCCTCGGTGAGGGCGGCGAAGAACTCGTCGCTGCTGTAGTTGCCGATACCGTACTGCTTGTCCGGGGTGATGTTGGTGCCGTAGATGGTGCCGAACGGCGAATGGATCGGCAGGCCGCCTGCATACGGGGCGCCGCCTTCGGCGGTGTGGCAGGCCATGCAGTCGGCGGCGCGGGCGAGGTATTCGCCGCGCTTGATCAAGGCCTCGTCCGCCGCCTGGGCGTTGAAGGTGACCAGTGCGCCGATGGCCAGGGCCAGGCTGCTCAGAACACGCGTCATGCTCAACCCTCCTTGACCAGGCCGAGGTCACCCAGCACTTCGCGGGTCGCCTCGTAGTAACGCACGTAGCCGGTGCAGCGGCACACATGGTGGCCGAGGCTGGCCTCGATGGCGCCCTCCAGCTCACTCTGCTTCAGCGGCTTGCGCTGGGCCTTTTCCACCAGCACCGTGGCGGCGTTGACGAAGCCCGGCGCGCAGTAGCTGCACTGGAAGGCGAAGCGGTCGACGAACTTCTGCTGGATCGGGTTCAGCTCGCCGGGGTTGCCGGCTTCATCGACCTTGGCGTGGCCTTCGATGGTGCGGACTTTCTTGCCCTCGAAGTAATGCGCGCCGGTGATGCAGGTGCGCACTTCCTCGCTGGTGCCGTCGGGGTTGTCGACGATCACCACGCAGGCATGGCAGATGCCCTGGCCGCAGCCAAGACGCGAGCCGGTGAGGTTCTGGTATTCGTGCAGGAAGTCGATCATCGCCAGGTCATCGGGGACCACTTCGGTGACGACAGGTTGACCGTTGAGGGTCAGTTGCAGCTTGCGGTCAGCCATTGAGGGCCTCCTTGACTCGGGCGGGGGTGATGGGCAGGTCGCGCACGCGCTTGCCGATGGCATGGGCCACGGCGTTGCCGATGGCGCCGACCACCGGGATCATCACCACTTCGGCGATGCCCTTGGACGGATCGGTCGGCGACAGCGGCGGCAGGATCTCCGAAGTCTGCTTCCACACCGCCACATGTTTGGCCATCGGCAGGCGGTAACGGTTGAAATTCCAGTCGCCCTCGCCCGGGCCACCCTCGTACAGCGGCATTTCTTCCAGCAGCGCATGGCCGATGCCCATGGCGATACCGCCCTCGAGCTGGCCCTTGACCAGCTCCGGCACCAGCACCCGGCCGCACTCGACCCAGCTGTGGTGGTTGAGCACCGTCACCTCGCCGCTGCCCTTGTTGACCTTGACCTCGACGATGGTCGCCACCGGGCTGTAGTAGGTGACCATGGCGTTGTTCAGCTGGGTGGCCGGGTACTCGGCGTTCTGCCGGTCAAGCAGGTGGAAGCCGGCGCTGTTCATCTGCGCCTTCTTCGCGATCACCGCGCCGTCGCCGTACTTCACCGCCACGGCATCGAGCGGCAGGCGCTCGCGCACGCCGTCGATGACGTAGTCGGCCTCGGCCCAGCTCCAGCGGTTGAAACCGTGCACGCTGACACCGGTGACCAGGCCCATCTCATGGGCTTTCTTGGCCAGCGTGGCGAACGGGATCGGCGCCAGGCCGTTGCCGGTCAGCTCACCGTTGACCCACACCGCGTTCTCGCGGCGCACCACCAGCGGGTTGGCCTGACCGCCATACGGGCCCTGGCTCCACAGGGCCATGGCCGCCGGCCACAGGCCGTGGTTGAACAGCACGCGGGCCGCTTCGCGGGTGGCGTGGCTGAAGTAGAACGCCGAGTTGGTCGCCGACGACGGCGAAGCCAGCTTGCCGACCCAGCGCGGGTTGCGCAGCGCGGCGTCCTGCTCGGCCTGGCTGATCAGGTAGGGGTTGCCACTGGTGGTCAGCGCCAACTCCGGCCACTCAGTCTGGGCGGTCATTACCTCGTCGGCGACACGGCCGAGGAAGTCGCTGACTACCAGGGCCTGGGAGGTAGACATGCCAGTGCCCAGCTCGGTGCCGATATGGCGCAGGCTGATACGGCCGTCAGCGGTGAACTCGACTGCCGCCATTGGCGCCTCGGAGCCGGTGCCGAAGTCTTTCTGGGTGATGGCAAAGCCCACGCCGTACCAGTTGTCGTGGTCCTTGGCGTCTTCGGCCTGCTTGCGCGCCTGGCGGTTCTTCCACCAGTCGTGCGCGGCGGCCTTGTCGAGGATCTCGTGCAGGCGCAGGGCACCGGCGGGCACCGCGCCCTGGGTGTTCTTCATGCCCGACTTGAGCGCGTTCTTGCGGCGCAGCTCGATGGCGTCAACGCCCAGGCGGTCGGCGATCTCGTCGACCATCATCTCGGTGGCGGCCATGCTCTGCAGGGTGCCGTAGCCGCGCATGGAGCCTGCCTCGACGCCACGGGAATGGTAGGCGGTCACCGACAGGTCGTTCTGCGGCATGTAGTAGATCGACTGCGCCGCGGTGGCGCCCACGGCGGCCACCGACGGGCTGTAGTTGATGCGCCCGCCGCCGTCGACGCTCATGTCGGCGCGGAAGATCTTGAAGCTCATGTCCTTCTTGTCGACGGCCAGCTGGTAGCGGATGTCGAACGGGTGGCGCTTGATGCCACTCTGGAACTGCTCGTAGCGGTCGTTGGCCAGGCGGATCGGCACGCCCGCGCCGTACAGGGCGGCGACGGCGGCGTAGAACACGAAGATGTTGTTGTCCTTGGAGCCGTAGCCGACGGTGTAGCCCGGGTGCATGTTCAGGTGCTTCAGGCCGAAGCGCGACGGCTTGATCATGTGCACGCATTCCTGCGCCACTTCGAACGGGCACTGGGTGGCCACGACGAAATGCAGGGTGCCGGTGGCCGGGTCGAACCAGCCGTTGCCGTTGTCCGGCTCGAGGGCCGCGGGCTCGATCGACGGGGTCTTGTAGCGTTCGTCGAACAGCAACCAGTCTTCCGGCGGCTGCTTGAGCTGCTCGTCGATGCGCTGGGCGTAGAACATCCCCTGCTCGGTGAGGGTGCCGTGCTGCTTGGGCTCGGCGGTCCATACCGGCTTGCGCGCCAGGATGGTGGGGAACAGCATGGTGTTCTTCAGGCTCGAGTATTCGTCCTCGTCGAACGGCGTCTTGCCGCCCACGCGCACGAAACGGAAGCTGCCGTAGGGGTCGCGCTGGTACAGCGGCGCCTGGGCGCCATAGCGGATTGCCTGGTCGTTGAACTGCAGCTTGAGCTTGGCCTTGCGGAAACGCTCGAAGTCGTTCCAGATCAGGATCGCCACCGGGTGGCCGATGAACATCGGCACCTGGCCCGGCGGCAGCAGCGGGTCCGGCGAATGGGCTTCGGGCCAGGCGATGCCGTCCTTCTTCAGGTCGTCGGCGGTGACGATACGGTCCGGCTGCAGCTCGGCGCCCAGCAGCGACAGGTCATGGCCTGCGTAGATGCGGTCGGCCTTGGTGGCCTTGAGCAGCATGGCGTGGCCCTGCTGCTGCGGCCAGCCGGGCATGTCCTTGGCGCGGATGTCGCGGGCGAACACCTTGTTGCCACAGACCTTGGACAGCGCGTCGTTACGAAAACGCGCCTTGCCGTCGTGGTTCATCCACTTCTGCGGCGAGGTGGTGACCTTGTTTTCCATCAGGGCGGCGAAGGCCTGGCTGCCGAGCGGCGCCAGGGTCACGCCGACACCGGCGATCAGCCCGCCTTGCAGGAACGAACGCCGGGAAATATCACGGTTGGACATGGTTGATCCTCTGGGTAGCTCTTGGGCTGCCCATGCTTTTTCTGGTGCTTGAGAAACTGGGAGGGCGCGCACGATCACAAAAACTGACTGCGAAGTCAAGTTGACGATCGTAGGGTACCTCTGCAAGTCAAGCAGACAACTTGTCGCGGGGTGGGGCCTTCGATTGGATAGGGCCCATGGCGAGGGCAAGCGAGGCATCGCTACTGCTTGGCACGGGCGTTGCCCGTGATCGCGGGACAAGCCCGCTCCTACAGGTGGGGGGGGCGAAATCGGGGGCAAAAAAAAGACGCCTCATTGGAGGCGTCAAGACATTCACCTGTAACCAAAGGAGCACGTGGGCTTCTCAAGGTGAATTCGGGAAATGCTCAGAGGATCGACAGGGGGTACTCGACGATCACCCGCACCTCGTCCAGGTCCGATTCGAAGGCCGTGGCCCGGGTGGTGGCCTGGCGCACGCGCAGCGACAGGTCCTTGGCCGCGCCGGTCTGCACCACGTACTTGACCTCGATGTCGCGCTCCCAGCGCTTCTGGTCGGTGAGCGGGTCGCCGTTGTCATCGCGGCGCATGTAGTAGGCGTTGGCGTGGCTGTAGTCGGCGTCGCTGCCACGGCCATAGCGGGTCATGAACGACAGCCCCGGCACCCCGTAGGCGGCCATGTTCAGGTCGTAGCGCAGCATCCACGAACGCTCCTTCGGCGAGTTGAAGTCGCTGTACTGGATGGAGTTGTCGAGGAAGATCGAGTCGGACTGGCGCAGGTAGTCGAAATCGTCGTCGCCGTTGTTGCGCTGGTGGGTCAGCGCGAGGGTGTGGGCGCCGTAGCGCACGCCGAGCCTGGCGCTCCAGATGTCGTTGTCGAACTGCCCCAGGCGCTGACGCCCTTCATCCTTGGCATTGTAGAAATTGAACCCGCCGATCAGCGCCAGCTCATCCGACAACGGCCAGGTCACGCTGGTGCCGGCGTAGTACTGGTTCCACACATCCTTCAGGCGGCTGCCGAACAGGCTCACGCTGACGTTTTCGTTGATCGCGTAGTCGCCGCCGCCGTAGGCGATCCATGGCGAGTCCACCGGGCCGCCGTAGAAGGTCACGAAGTTCTCGCGCAGGTCGCTGGACACCGGCTGGCTCATGGCGTGCAGGCGCCCGGCCTGCAGCGTCAAGCCTTGCAGGCTGGTGTTCTCCAGGGTCACCCCGCGAAAGCTTTCCGGCAGCAGCCGCGAGTCGCCGGCAGCGACCACCGGGTTGACCGGGAACACATCGCCCACCCGCAGCACGGTGTCGAACAGGCGCACCTTGGCCGCGCCGCCGACCTTGCTGTATTCGTCGCGGGCCTGGCCATCACGGTCCACCGGCAGCACGTCGAACGAACTGCGCCCGCCGTTGCGCCCGCCACCAGTATCGAGCTTGAGCCCGAGCATGGCGAAGGCATCCACGCCGACACCCACCGTGCCCTGGGTGAAGCCGGATTCGAAGCGGGTGATGATGGCGTGGGCCCAGGCTTCGGAGTAGCCGTTGTCGCTGGCCTTGCCGGGGTTGTAGGTGGGCGCGCGACCGTCGCGATGGTCTCGATTGAAGTAGTAATTGCGGTTGAGCACGCTCAGGCGGCTGCCCTCGATGAAGCCCTCCTGCTGCTCTTGCGCGGCCCAGGCCGCCGGGCCGAAGCCGGCCAGCGCCACCAGGGCGGCCAGGGAAAGTGTTGGATTGCTTGTCATCCGATGCTCCTTCGATTGCGGCTGTTCTTGTTGTCGGGCCTTGGCGCTGGAGCGTCCCTGGTCTGGCCAGATGCGTGCGCACCCAGTCCCGTTGGCCGAGCCTGATGCTCGCCGCTGGCGGATAACGGGAAGGTGATGGGAGGATTACAATCGTGTCATTCGCGGCCGTGGAATCGGCATCCCCGGCCACCTTTCATATCTGTAACCCGGGCGTCATGCCGCTGTCGGCTGCCCATCGCTAGCGTGGACTGCGAAACGAACCTTTCGGAGACACGCACCATGCTACGACCGACCCTGATCGCCGCCCTGCTGGCGCTTTCCCTTTCGGCCCAGGCCACGGGCTTTTCCAGGCAAGACAGCGAGCAGCTGCTCGAAGACCACCAGCAGGCCGTGGCGGCCTACGCGGCGCAACGCGCCAAGCCGATGCCGGAGATCGTCGACTACCGCTATGGCATGAAGCTCGACGTCGCCCGCCTCGTGCGCCAGTCGGGCGACCCGCGCACCTGCGAGGTGGTACCCCGGCTGATGACCTTCGAGGACAGCCAGGGCACCCTGCGCACCGTGCGCTACTCGGTGCAGTCGCAATGCATCAACAACAAGTAGCTCAGCCGCGCAGCCCGTCCACCAACTGCAGGCTGTTGCGCCCGCCGCGCTTGGAGGCGTACAGCAGCACGTCCCCCTGCTCGATCAGGGCCGCCAGGCTGGCCGGTGGGCGGTCGAACAGATTGGCGCCAATGCTCAGGGTCACCGCCTCGGGGGTGCGGAACGATTGCTCGGCCGTGGCCTGGAACTGCCGGCGCAAGGTATCGGCCAGCTGTTCAATGGCCTGGCGCGAAGCATCACCCAGCAGGATGACGAACTCGTCACCGCCCAGGCGCGCGGCGATCGCCCGCTCCGGCAGCAATGCCCGGATCATCTCGCTCAAGGCCACCAGCAGGCGGTCGCCGGCGGCGTGTCCGTGCAGGTCGTTGACCAGCTTGAAATGGTCGATATCGATCAGCAGCAAGGCGCCCGGACGTTGCGGCGAGACCTCCTTCAGCAGGTTCGCCGCCCGCACCTCCAGGGCGCGACGGTTGTACAGCGCGGTCAGCGGATCGCGCGCGGCCAGGCGCTCGATGCGTTCCTCGCGGCGGTAGCGCACGGTGCCGGTCATCGACAGGGCGATCAGCATGATTGCCATGGCACCCTCCACCAGCGACGCCTGGATGATCTGCCCACGGAACGCCGTGAGGTCGATCAGCGTCCCCGGCAGCAGCGCCGGCAAGGTCTTGGCCAGGTAGAACAGGCCGTGCAGCAGCAGGATGTAGCGCAACTGCACCGCCCCCACGCTCAGGGACTTACCGTGCGGGCGCAGCAACGCGCTGGCGTACAGGGTGAAGCTGGCGACCAGCAGCGAGTTGAGCACCAGGAAAGTCTTCGACCACAGCGGCCATTGCGGCAGCAGCAACAGGCCCGACCAGAGCAGCGGTGCCAGGTAGCAGGCCCGTGACAGCCGCGTCTCGGTGAAGCGCGACACCCCCAGCAAAAACAGCCAGTGAGCGGCGACCAGCATGCCGTTGGCAAACCAGATGCCGACGAACAGATAACCGCTGCCGCGCAGCAGGGCAAGCGAGGAGCCGACGCTGATGGTGGCGAAGCTGGCGCTCCAGCACAACAAGGAGGACTCGCGCACGCTGATCCATTCCACGGCCAGGTACAAGGCGGCGACCGCGGCCAGGGCAATGGAGAGGGTCAGCAGGGTGGAAGCGTCGAACGCCATGGGTGGGGGTGGCCTGTGTATTACCGTTCAGAGCGCTGATTGTATGCGCTCGACGGCGTTTGCACAGGCACATTTGATATCCAAATGATGGCATCCTGACGAACAACCCATCCGCCCGCGCTATTGCCCGGAAAGGAAGTTCACCAGCTGCCGCCCATGGGAGCTCAGCGCCTCCCAGCCACGGAAGCAGATGCGCAGTTCCAGGGTCGCCCAGCGCTCCTCCAGTGCCACCCGGCGCACCGCCAGTTCCTGCTCGGCGCGCACCGCGGCGGTCTCGGGCAACATGGCGATGCCGGCGTGCTGGGCCACCAGCTGGGCGATGGCTTCGAAGCTGGGGGCGCGTACCCGCACCTTCAGCGGCATGGCCAGATTCATCGCAAGCTCCTCGACGAAACGCTGCATGGCGCGCTCGGCCGGCAGACAGACGAAGGGAAAACCCAGGGCGTCCGCCAGGCGCAGCTGGCCACGCCCGGCCAACGGGTGATCGAGCGGCACCAGCAGCACCAGCCGCTCGGTGCGAAACGGCAGCGACACCAGGCCATCATTGACCAGGTTGCCGTCGTACACGCCGATCTCGCACTCACCGGCCAGCACCACCCGCAGCACATCGATGCTCTTGTGCTCGACCAGTTGCAGGTCCACCTCCGGGTAGTCGGCCAGGAACGGCCCGAG
This sequence comes from Pseudomonas sp. TE31087, assembly GCF_057284075.1. NCBI lineage: Bacteria > Pseudomonadati > Pseudomonadota > Gammaproteobacteria > Pseudomonadales > Pseudomonadaceae > Pseudomonas > Pseudomonas sp. TE31087. The sequence goes on along the minus strand of NZ_JBXVNN010000001.1, from coordinate 836,390 downwards.
CACCGCCGGCAGCAAGGTGCTGTTGGTCACCGTGGAGGCCGCCAGGTGCAGGGTAATGCGCCGCTGGCCGGCCAGCTCGCCGAGGGTGTCATGCAGCTTCTGCGCCTCGCCCAGCACGCCGCGTGCCGACTCCAGCACCAGGCGCCCGGCGGGGGTCAGCTGCATGCCGTCGGCCTTGCGCAGGAACAGGGTCAAGCCACAGCGCGCCTCGAACAGGCGCAGCCGGGTGCTGGCGGCCGACACCGCTACCGGAAAGGTCGCCGCCGCCTTGCTCAGGCTGCCGGTCGCGGCGATGGCCGCGAGCAGGCGCAGGTCCGCGAGATCGAAATGCATCGAGGCTTCTCCAAATCAGAACGCCATGTTCGAGAAAAAGCGATTCTAGCCTGCCTGCGTTCTGCGCAGAATAAGCCACGCCCCCTTGCCGTCACGGACCTGTCATGACCCGCCTGCCCGCCCCGCTCCACCGCGCCCTCGCCAACGGCAGCCTGTATGCCGTGCTCGCGGCCCTGGGCTTCAGCTTCAAGGCCATCTTCGTCAAGCTCGCCTATGCCGCCGGCCCCGTGGACGCCATCAGCCTGCTGGCGCTGCGCATGGCCTTGTCGCTGCCGCTGTTCGCCTGGCTGGTGTGGGCCAGCCGCGGCCAGGGCAGCGCGCCGCTGAGTGCCGGCGATGGCCTGCGGGTGGCCCTGCTCGGCCTGTTCGGCTACTACCTGGCCAGCCTGTTCGACTTCTATGGATTGCAATTCATCAGCGCCGGCCTCGAGCGCTTGATCCTGTTCACCTACCCGACCCTGGTGCTGGTGATCCAGGCCGTCGTCCAACGCGAACGCCCCACCTTGCGCACGCTGGCGGCCATGGGCCTGTGCTACCTGGGGCTGGGCATCGCCTTCGTGCATGACATCGGCAGCGCGGGCGGCGGCAACCAGGTGCTGGTCGGCTCGTTGTGGGTATTCGCCAGCGCGGTGACCTATGCCCTGTACTACTCCGGTACCGGGATGATGCTCAAGCGCATGAACTCGATGCGCCTGGCCGGCCTGTGCGGCAGCGCCTCGTCGCTGATGGTGCTGGCCCACTACCTGCTGGTGGCGGATGTCGCGCCGTTGCTGCAGCTGCCGAGCGCGGTGTGGCTCAACGCGGCGCTGATGGCGTTGTTCTCCACGGTGCTGCCGATCTACTGGGTGGCCCTGGCGATCCAGCGCATGGGCCCCACGCACACGGCGGCGGTGGGCAACCTGGGGCCGGTGCTGACCATGCTGGCGTCTTGGCTGATCCTCAGCGAGGCGGTCTCGCTGTACCAGGTGGCCGGACTGGTGCTGGTGCTGTTCGGGGTGTCGCGGCTTAAACCTGCGAAGAAGCCCGCGCCCCAGCCCGCAGCCCCTGCACGGACCATGTAGGAGCGGCCTTGTGCCGCGAAAGGGCTGCATGGCAGCCCCGGCGATTGATGCATCAACGCTGAAACCCCGGGGCCGCTTCGCGCCCCTTTCGCGGCACAAGGCCGCTCCTACACAGAGCATGTCGCGCTTGTGACTATTGGCGAATCCATGGCATAGAAAGCAGTCCACCTGCATAGCGCCATACTGGAGATTCCCCATGAGCAAGCCCTACGTTCCGCCCAAGGTCTGGACCTTCGAGGCGCCCTCCGGCGGCCAGTTCGCCAGCATCAACCGTCCGGTGGCCGGGCCCACCCACGACAAGCCGCTGCCCACCGGCAAGCACCCGCTGCAGCTGTACTCCCTGGCCACGCCCAATGGCGTCAAGGTCACCATCCTCCTGGAAGAACTGCTGGCCCTCGGCCACGGCGGCGCCGAATACGACGCCTGGCTGATCCGCATCGGCGAGGGCGACCAGTTCGCCAGCAGCTTCGTGCAGGTCAATCCCAACTCGAAGATCCCCGCCCTGCTCGACCGCGGCGTCGAACCGCCGGTGCGGGTGTTCGAGTCCGGTTCGATCCTGCTGTACCTCGCGGAAAAGTTCGGCGCCTTCCTGCCCAAGGACATCGCCACGCGCACCGAAACCCTCAACTGGCTGTTCTGGCAGATGGGCTCGGCGCCTTACCTGGGCGGAGGTTTCGGCCACTTCTACGTCTACGCGCCAGAAAAGTTCGAGTACGCCATCAACCGCTTCACCATGGAAGCCAAGCGCCAGCTCGACGTCCTCGACCGCCGCCTGGGCGAAAGTGCCTACCTGGGCGGCCCCGAGTACAGCATCGCCGACATCGCCGTGTGGCCCTGGTATGGCCAGCTGGTGCGTGGCAACCTGTACGGCGCGGCGGAGTTCCTCGCGGTGCACGAATACCCGAACGTACAGCGCTGGGCCGAAACCATCGCCCAGCGCCCGGCCGTGCAACGCGGCACCCGGGTCAATCGGACCTGGGGCGAGGAAGCCAGCCAGGTGGCGGAACGCCATTCGGCGGCGGACCTTGCCTGATATCGAACGGGGTCGATTGCCGGCCCTGCTCCCAGGGCGATATCAATTTAATGGCATCGCATCCTAAAGTTCCCTGCAACGCGGCCGTCATCCTGCTCAGATTTCACACCTGTGCAAGGAAGTCCCACGTTGAACACACTGCTGCGAGCCGCCACCCTGGCGGCTCTGCTGTCCATGACCGGTTGCATTTCCTATAACGTCACCGGCCCCGTCGGCACCCCGCCACACCCTGCCTCGGTCACCAGCCCACGCACCGCGCAGATTGCCGACGTGGTGGTGTCCGCCCCCGGCATCGACGAAGCCACGCGCACCACCATCAGCCGCTCGCTGACCAGCCAGCTTGGCCAGTACGTGGAAAAAGGCGGCTACTTCAAGGCCATCAGCGAGTACCCCACTCGCCTCGACGAGCAGGACGTGCTGCTGAAGTTCGACATGACCTCCCTCAAGGGCCGTCGCGCCCCGCACCCGGGCTACTTCCCCGGCGCCCTGCTGACGCTGACGCTGTGGATCTGGGTCAATGGCCCGATCTATGTCGACAGTTTCGATGTCGCCGGCGACCTGGTCATCGTCGACCGCAACGGCAGCGAGCTGGCCAGGGCCAAGGACCAGGTCAAGCTAGAGCGCAATGTCGGCCTGTATGGCCGCGAATACTGGGCACCGACCATGGGTTCGAAACAGCTCAACCAGCTGGTGACCGAGCTGATGGATACCGCCACCGTGCAACTGGCCAAACGTTGAAAGAAGGGATCGCCCCATGAACGACTTCAAACACCTGCTGCTGCTCGGCGCACTGCTGCTCGGCGGCTGCGTCTCCTACTCCACCGGCGACCTGCCCCCGGTCGGCACCTGGCCACCCAAGGCCAGCGTCGAGGCGGTCAAGCCCAATGCCTACCTGCGCAACACGTCGCTCTTCAAGGCCAACAACAACCCGGCTACCGCCGCCGCCGGCGCCCAGGCGCTGATGTGGGAAAAGACCCTCACCGAGACTTACCAGGAGTCCGGACGCTTCACCCAGGTGACCACGCAGAAAGGCACGGCCGACCTGTACGCCGAATCGACCCTGACCAACCATGAGCAGTTCGTCGTGGCCTCGGCGTTCATCACCGGCTTCACCTTCTTCATCGTGCCGTCGACCGCCAAGAACACCTTCACCCTGGAGACCGTGTTCAAGGACAAGGACGGCAAGGAAATCGGCCGTGTCAGCAAGAGCGAGTCGGTGCGCACCTGGATGCAGCTGGTATTGATCGTCGGCCTGCCGTTCCAGGCCGATACCCGCGACGTGGTCCGCGAACTGGCCCGCAGCACCCTGGACGAAGCGGTACAGCGCAAGTTGCTGTAATCAGCAAAGCCAATCGATAACCGTGGAGCGGCGGTTCGCCGCTCCCCCGTTATTCAGCCCTGTCCCGCAAGCGCCTGAATGCCGCGCTGCAACGAAGCATTTCGCCACTGCATGCCTGCGCCCATCGGGACCTTCTTGCTACACTCGCGCCATGATTTTTCCACCTGCACAACTGTGGTGACAGCATGATCGAGGTAACCGAGGTTTCCATTGCCGAGCTGCGCGACGCGCTCGAGTCCGGCCGCACGACCGCCGTCGAACTGGTCAAGGCCTACCTGGCGCGCATCGACGCCTACGATGGCAAGGACACCGCCACCGCACTCAATGCCGTGGTCGTGCGCAACCCTGACGCGCTCAAGGAGGCCGAAGCCTCCGACGCCCGCCGCGCCCGTGGCGAAACCCTCGGCCCGCTGGACGGCATTCCCTACACCGCCAAGGACAGCTACCTGGTCAAAGGCCTGACCGCCGCCTCCGGCAGCCCGGCGTTCAAGGACCTGGTCGCCCAGCGTGACGCCTTCACCGTCGAGCGCCTGCGCGCCGGCGGCGCCATCTGCCTGGGCAAGACCAACATGCCGCCCATGGCCAACGGCGGTATGCAGCGCGGCGTCTACGGCCGCGCCGAGAGCCCGTACAACGCCGCCTACCTGACCGCGCCCTTCGCCTCCGGCTCGTCCAACGGCGCCGGCACCGCCACCGCCGCCAGCTACAGCGCCTTCGGCCTGGCCGAGGAAACCTGGTCCAGTGGCCGTGGCCCGGCCTCGAACAACGGCCTGTGCGCCTACACCCCGTCGCGCGGGGTGATCTCGGTGCGCGGCAACTGGCCGCTGACGCCGACCATGGACGTGGTCGTGCCCTACGCCCGGACCATGGCCGACCTGCTGGAAATCCTCGACGTGGTGGTGGCCGACGACGCCGACAGCCGCGGCGACCTGTGGCGCCTGCAGTCCTGGGTGCCGGTCCCGGCCGCCTCCAGCGTGCGCCCGCAGTCGTATCTGGACCTCGCCGTGGGCGCCGAGTCGCTCAAGGGCAAGCGCTTCGCCGTGCCACGCATGTACATCAACGCCGACAGCGAAGCCGGTACCTCGCAGAAGCCCGGCATCGGCGGCCCGACCGGCCAGCGCATCAACACCCGCGCCAGCGTGATCGAACTGTGGCAGCAGGCCCGCCAGGCACTGGAAGCGGCCGGCGCCGAAGTGGTCGAGACCGACTTCCCGCTGGTGTCCAACTGCGAGGGCGACCGCCCGGGCGCGCCGACCGTGTTCACCCGCGGCATCGTCAGCAAGGAATTCCTCCATGACGAACTGTGGGAGCTGTCCGGCTGGGCCTTCGACGACTTCCTGCGCGCCAACGACGATCCCAAGCTCAACCGCCTGGCCGATGTCGACGGCCCGCGGATCTTCCCCCACGACCCGGGCACCCTGCCCAACCGTGAGGACGACCTGGCCGCCGGCATGGACGAATACGTCAACATGGCCAAGCGCGGCCTGAAGACCTGGGACCAGATCGCCACCGTGCCCGATGGCCTGCGCGGCCTGGAAGCCACCCGCAAGCTCGACCTGGAAGACTGGATGGACGCCCAGGGCCTGGACGCGGTGCTGTTCCCCACCGTGGCCGACGTCGGCCCGGCGGACGCCGACGTGAACCCCGCATCGGCGGACATCGCCTGGAGCAACGGTATCTGGGTGGCCAACGGCAACCTGGCGATCCGTCACCTGGGTGTGCCGACCGTGACCGTGCCGATGGGCGTGATGGCCGATATCGGCATGCCGGTGGGGCTGACCTTCGCCGGCAAGGCGTACAGTGACAACAATCTGTTGAAATTCGCTGCCGCCTTCGAGTCGACCGGCTCGCGCCGCATGATCCCGCCGCGCACGCCCAAGCTGGCCTGATCGCTAGACATCGCGGGGCAATCTCCGCTCCCAAACGCACAATTGCGTGGGAGCGGGCTTGCCCCGCGATGCTTTCTACCTCAGTGGAATTTTTCAACAAGGCATGCAAAAATCAACTAACTGTTGATAATGCGATGCCACCATGACGCCTTCCCAAGAACGCCAACTCACCCTGACAGTCCTCCAGGCCACCCTGCAGGCCCTGGGCAGTGTCGTCCCACGCAACGTCGAAATCCTTCTGCATAACCTCGAGCACCCGGAGCGCTCGGTGGTGGCGATCGTCAACGGCCATCTCTCCGGCCGCCGCGTCGGCAGCCCGATTCTCGCCGCACCCGAGCAGGACCAGGGCTTCAAGGCGCTGATGCAGGCCTCGGCCGACCAACAGGGCTCTGCGCCAGTGGTGCTGCCCGACTACCCCACCACCCTCAAGGGTCGCAGCCTGCGCAGCGCCACGGCGATCTTCCGTGATCGCGATGGCCAACCCTTCGCCAGCCTGTGCGTGAACACCGACGTCACCGGCCTGGACGCGGCCATGGCCTTTCTCCAGCACTTCCAGCCACTGGGCGCCACACCGGCGGTGGTCGACGAGGCGGCCGACATGACCGCGCTGATGGCCGGGATCATCCAGGATGCGCTGCAACGCAGCGGCCAGGGGCGTATGAACAAACAGGCCAAGGTCGAGGCCGTGCGCATCATGCAGGAGCGCGGCCTGTTCATCGTCAAGGGTGGCGTGGAGAAAGCCGCCGAGGCCCTCGGCGTGACCCGCTATACCGTCTACAACTACCTGGAGCAGCTGCGCGGCGAACCCGCCACGGCTGCCCGCGACTGAACCCCGGAGCCCATCATGCCGCTGCACATTCCTACCCCACTGATCGAATCCCGCCCGCTGTCCCTGAGCGCCGGCCGCCCGGTGTGGCTCAAGCTCGAAGCCCTGCAACCGTGCGGCTCGTTCAAGCTGCGCGGCGTCGGCCATGCCTGCGAGGTCCACCATGCCCGCGGTGCCCGGCATTTCGTCTCGTCGTCCGGCGGCAACGCCGGCCTGGCGGTGGCCTATGCCGGGCGCAAACTCGGTGTGCCGGTGACCGTGGTGGTGCCCGAGACCACCACCGAGCGGGCCAGGGAACTGCTACGCCTGGAAGACGCCAGCGTGGTCGTGCGCGGCAGTTCCTGGCAGGAAGCCAATGAGCACGCCCAGACCCTGGTCGGCGCGGACGACGCCTTCATCCACCCGTTCGACGATCCGCTGCTGTGGACCGGCCACGCCAGCATGATCGACGAAGTCGCCGCAGCAGGTTTCAAGCCCGACGCGGTGGTGCTTTCGGTTGGCGGCGGCGGCCTGCTCTGCGGGGTGGTCGAGGGCTTGCAGCGCAACGGCTGGCACGACGTACCGGTACTGGCGGTGGAGACCGACGGCGCGGCGTCGCTGCACGCCGCCATGGCCGCCGGGCATACCGTGGAACTGCCGCGCATCGCCTCGGTGGCCACTTCGCTGGGCGCCAAGCGGGTCGCCGAGCAGGCGCTGGCCTGCACCCGCCAGCAGCCGGTGCTCAGCCACCTGGTCAGTGACCGCGAAGCCCTCGACGCCTGCGAGCGGCTGCTGCGCGACCATCGCCTGCTGGTGGAGCCGGCCTGCGGCGCCGCGTTGGCCCTGCTCGAACACCCCGAGGCCATGGCGGCCTACGGCAATGTGCTGGTGATCGTCTGCGGCGGCGCCACCGCCACGCTGGAGCAGATCCGCGCCTGGCGAGCGACCTGCTGATTCGACACAGACCCGTTCTGCTGGAACAAAACCTAATTTTTGATCCAGGGCAAGCCCGCTCTCATGGAACAAAACATAATTCTTTGATTTGACTGGGTAGCGTGGGAGCGGGCTTGCCCCGCGATGCGGTGTATGGCACCGGCTTCGCCGGTGTTCGCGGGGCAAGCCCGCTCCCACGCTGGAACTCTGTTTCCTGCGCGACAGCGCAGCCCGTAAGGGCTGTGTAATCTCCTATGGAACAACACGCAACCCATTGATTTAGCTTGGCCTTGTGGGAGCGGGTTTATCGAACCGCCGCACCGCCGCGAAGCATCCAGCGCGGTGTATGGCACCGGCTGCGCCGGTGTTCGCGGGTGAACCCGCTCCCACAGGGATAACAGTTCCCTGCGCGACAGCGTAGCCCGAAGGGCTGGGTGATCTGCGCACAGGAATCCGTGCTGCTATCGGCGAGCACGCCACCGCTATATACTTTTGAACATATCGATTCAGAAGTACATGTTTGCCATGCCCAGTATCCGTGACCGCAACCTGCAACTGATCCTTGCTGCCGCCAGCGAAGAGTTCGCCTACCACGGCTTCGCCGCCGCCCGGGTCGATGACATCGCCGCCCGCGCCGGCCTGCCCCGGGCCAATGTGTTCTATTACTTTCGCAACAAGCGCCTGCTTTACGCAGCCGTGCTCGACCTGGTGATGGAGCCGCTGCTACGCGCCGCGCGCAGCCTGGTGCCGGACGCTCACCCCGAGCAGGCCCTGCCCCGCTACTTCAAGGCCAAGGCCGAAGTGGCGCGGCGTCATCCCGGTGCCGTGCGGGTATGGCTCAAGGAAATGCTGCATGGCGCCCGGCAACTGCCAGGCGAGCGCGCCGAGCTGCTGCAGCAGAGTGCCCGGCAGACCCTGGCCTGCCTGGCACAGTGGATGGACCGCGGGCTGATCGTGCGGACCGCGCCGGAGCATCTGCTGCTGTTCCTCTGGTCCACGTCGCTGGCGACCTTTCGCTTCGGCATGGCCCCCGGCAGCTCGGGGCAGATCAAGCCAACCCACGCATCCACCCAGGCCCAGGCCGACCTGCTGCTGCGCAGCCTGCGCCCGGAACCATGGCCATTGGGCAGGATCGCCTGATCGCTATATCAATAAAAATATAACGACTATCTTACCTGCAAAGCATTGAATGATCGCTCTCTTCCCGCGCTCATCGGATTCTCGCTGCGCCCGGGAACAGCCGATTACGATAGTCACATTCGTTTGTTCAACTTGCTGTTGCCCCAGCAGGAAAAGGCTGTCGGTCGGCCATCGCGGCACGGACCGGTCCGGCACCAGGGACGGCACAGCCACGGGCCTGATGGCGCTTCGCCAACGAAGTGCGCGCGCAACTCGGACGAAATGCGCCTCGCGCCCTTTCGTAGCGCGGCAAGTGAAGGCACAATGCGTGTCCTTTTTTTGGCCGGCCTGGCCGGGGGCCTTTAAATGATCAAGACGCCGTACTACCTCATCGATAAACAGAAACTGCTGGGCAACATGGAAAAGATTGCCTACGTGCGCCAGCAGTCCGGGGCCAAGGCCCTGCTCGCCCTCAAGTGCTTCGCCACCTGGTCGGTATTCGACCTGATGCAGCAGTACATGGACGGCACCACCTCGTCCTCGCTGTACGAGCTCAAGCTCGGCCGCCAGAAGTTCGCCGGCGAAACCCACGCCTACAGCGTGGCCTGGGCCGACGATGAAGTCGAAGAGATGCTCGAGAACTGCGACAAGATCATCTTCAACTCCATCGGCCAGCTCGAGCGCTTCGCCGAGCAGTCCGAGGGCAAGGTGCGCGGCCTGCGCGTCAACCCGCAGGTGAGCAGCTCCGACTACCTGCTGGCCGACCCGGCACGCCCGTTCAGCCGCCTCGGTGAGTGGGACCCTGAGAAGATCGAGAAGGTGATCGAGAAGATCTCCGGTTTCATGTTCCACAACAACTGCGAGAACGGCGACTTCGGCCTGTTCGACAAGATGCTCACGCACATCGAGGAGCGCTTCGGCCACCTGCTGCACAAGGTCGAGTGGGTCAGCCTCGGTGGCGGCATCCATTTCACCGGCGAAGACTACGCGGTGGACGCGTTCTGCGCGCGCCTGAAAGCCTTCTCGCAACAGTACGGCGTGCAGGTCTACCTGGAGCCGGGCGAAGCGGCCATCACCAACAGCGCCTCGCTGGAAGTGACCGTGCTCGACACCCTGTACAACGGCAAGCACCTGGCCGTGGTCGACAGCTCGATCGAGGCACACCTGCTCGACCTGCTGATCTACCGCCTCAACGCCAAGATGGCGCCCAACGACGGCGCGCATACCTACATGGTCTGCGGCAAGTCGTGCCTGGCCGGCGATATCTTCGGCGAGTATCAGTTCGACAAACCGCTGCAGATCGGTGACCGCCTGTCGTTCGTTGACACCGCCGGTTACACCATGGTCAAGAAAAACTGGTTCAACGGTCTGAAAATGCCGTCCATCGCGGTCAAGCAGCTCGACGGCAGCGTCGAGGTGGTGCGCGAGTTCGGGTTCGACGACTACGTTTCGAGCCTGTCGTAAGACAGGCTTTCATGAAGGAGAGAAGCTGAATTGAAGAAGAACGTTCTTATCATTGGTGCAGGAGGTGTCGCCAAGGTGGTGGCCCACAAGTGCGCACAGCATAACGACGAACTGGGTCGTATTGCGATTGCGTCACGGAACATCTCCAAATGCCAGGCCATCATCGACAGCGTCAAGGCCAAGGGTAGCCTCAAGGTACCCGCCGACATCCAGGCCTTCTCGCTCAACGCCCTCGATGTCGAGGCGACCAAGGCACTGATCCGCGAGACCGAATCGCAGATCGTGATCAACGTTGGTTCCGCCTTCCTCAACATGTCGGTGCTGCGCGCCTGCATCGATACCGGTGTCGCTTATCTTGACACCGCGATTCACGAAGAACCGGGCAAGATCTGCGAAACCCCGCCCTGGTATGGCAACTACGAGTGGAAACACCTCGAGGAATGCCAGCAGAAGAACATTACCGCCATTCTTGGTGTCGGCTTCGACCCGGGTGTGGTGAACAGCTACGCGAAACTCGCGCAGCAGCAGTATTTCGACCGCATTGATTCGATCGACATCCTCGACGTCAATGCCGGTTCCCACGGCAAGTACTTCGCCACCAACTTCGACCCGGAAATCAACTTCCGCGAGTTCACCGGGCAGGTGTGGAGCTGGCAGAACAGCCAGTGGACCAGCAACACCATGTTCGAAGTCAAGCGTACCGACGACCTGCCGGTGGTGGGTTCGCAGAACCTGTACCTGACCGGCCACGACGAGGTGCACTCGATCTCGAAGAACCTCAACGTGCCAAACGTACGTTTCTGGATGAGCTTCGGCGAGCACTACATCAACGTGTTCACCGTGCTGAAGAACCTCGGCCTGCTCAGCGAGCAACCGGTCAAGACCGCCGAAGGCCTGGAAGTGGTGCCGCTGAAAGTGGTCAAGGCCGTGCTGCCGGATCCGGCCTCGCTGGCCCCGGGCTACACCGGCAAGACCTGTATCGGTGACCTGGTCAAGGGCACCAAGGATGGCCAGCCGCGCGAAGTGTTCATCTACAACGTGGCTGATCACGAAGAAGCCTACGCCGAGACTGACAGCCAGGGCATCTCCTACACCGCCGGCGTGCCGCCGGTGGCCGCCGCGCTGCTGGTCGCCCGTGGCGAGTGGGACGCCGGGCGCATGGTCAACGTCGAGGAGCTGCCGGCCGAGCCGTTCCTCAAGGCGCTGGACGTGATGGGCCTGCCGACCCGCGTCAAGGATGAAAAAGGCGATCGTCCGTGGGACGCTGAAGCCTAAGCTGCACGACGAAGGGGCGCCAGATGGCGCCCCTTCTGTTTTTACGGCACCGCGCGCTGCACGGTCCCGACAATGATGCCCTGCTCGCGCAATTGATACAGCAGGTGCAACCCCTGCTGCAGATGCTGATCGCCCAGCGCGCGCAAACGCTCGCGGCCGGTGCCGGGCAGGCCCATCAGCAGCTGCCAGGCCAGCGGCGCCAGGCGGGCGAAACGTACCTGCAGGTCGGCGTCGCGGTAGACCAGCAACAGGGTAGGCTGCTCCGGCGCTTCGCTCGGCTGGTGGTCCGGGCCGATGCGTTCCACCGGCCAACGGTAGGCCAGTACCCGCGCCACACACGACAGCAGCGGCTCGCCTTCGAGCAAGTCGCCGCCCGGATCGTGCGGCGGATCCTCGGCATCGCTCAGGTACAGCTGCGCCTCGATCCATTCATGGTGCGCCAGTTCCAGCTGCCAGGGCGTATCGGGCTCGATACCCTGCAGGTAGTCGAGGAATGCCTCGGCGACTTCGGTGAACAGTGGTGTCTGGCTGCGGTAATGGGCGTAGAAATCACGCACCCGCGCATGCCAGCGCTGATCGCCCAGGGTCCGGCACAGCACCGGGAAGCTACCGGCCAGCAGTCCTTCGATGGCGCCGTAGAACAGCTCGCGATAGACCTTCAGGCGCCGTGCCTCGATGCCGGGCGGCGGCGGGTTGGCGGCCGGGTCGCGCAGGTGGCGCGCCAGGGTGAACTGCTGGGTGCGCAGGGTCTCAGTCATGGCCTGGCGCTCCGTGGGCACGTTGCAGGCTGCGGATCCGCGCCGTTTCAGCCAGCAGTTCGGCCAGCGGCGGGTAATTGAAGTCGCGCTCGAGCACGGTGGGCTGCGTCCCGAAGCGTCGGCAGGCGTCGGCGAACAACGCCCAGACATCCTCCTTGACCGGCGCGCCGTGGGTATCGACTTTCAGGTCCGGTGCCTCGTCGTAATGACCGGCCACATGCATGCTCACTACCCGCTCGCGAGGCAGGCCGGCGAGGAAGGCCCGTGCGTCGTAGCGGTGGTTGCAGGCATTGACGAAGACATTGTTCACATCCAGCAGCAGGTCGCAGTCGGCCTCGTCAAGCACGGCGCGGACGAAGTCCAGTTCGGGCATCGCCTGGTACGGCGCGGCGTAATAGCTGATGTTCTCCACGGCGATGCGCCGGCCAAGTACGTCCTGGACCTGGCGGATGCGTGCGGACACATGGTGGACGGCCTCTTCGGTGAAGGGAATCGGCATCAGGTCGTAGAGATGGCCGTCGTCGCTGCAATAGCTCAGGTGCTCGCTGTACATCCGCACCTGGTGGCGGTCGAGGAACTGTCGGGTGCGCTCGAGGAACCTGCGGTCCAGCGGCGCGGTACCGCCCAGTGACAACGACAGGCCATGGCAGGCGATGGGAAAGCGTTCCGCCAGGCGCGCCAGGCCCTGGCCGAAGGCGCCGCCGACGCCGATCCAGTTTTCCGGGGCGCACTCGAGAAAGTCCACCGCTTCCGCCTCCATCGTCAGCAGGTCGGACAGCAGGCCACGGCGCAGGCCGAGGCCGGTGTGCAATTGGGGTTGGGGCATGATCGGAGGGCTCCGTGGGGCGTTGAACGGCATCGCGGGGCCAGCCCGCTCCCACAATGTCATGCGTGGGAGCGGGCTGGCCCCGCGACAGACTTCAGGACTTGCCGGTCAGGTGGCTGAACAGCCCATCAGGCATGGCCTTGCCGTTGGCCTTGTAGATCGCCGCCAGGTGATCGTGGGCCTCCTGCTCGGAGATGAAGCCGTCGTGATTGCGGTCGATCTTGTCAAAGTCAGCCGCGCGGTCCTTGGCCACGGCCAGGAACTCTTCGCGGGAGACCTTGCCGTCGTGGTTGCTGTCGGTGCGGGCGAACGAGGCGTCGCCACACTTGCCCTCACCGCACTTGCCCTCGGCTCCGGCCTTGGCGCTGGCGCCACACTTGCCTTCACCGCATTTGCCTTCGCTCTGCGTGGCCTTGCCGCCGGCACCGCACTTGCCCTCGCCGCACTTGCCTTCGCCCGGGGTCTTGGCGGCGGCCAGCTGGTAGCCCTGGGCCAGGGGTTCTACGGCAAAGGCACTGTTGCCCAGGACCATGCCGCCGAGCAGGGTGGCGCCGAGCAGGCCGAGGGTTTGACGGGTCGTTTTCATGGTGTCGCTCCACTGTGGTTGGAAAGTGGAGCCATTGAGCCGCAGCGGTGTGTCGCGGATGTATCGAGGCAGGCGATGTTTTGTATGCCAGTGGGTCGCGGCGAGGCACAGATACACAGAGATACACGAACGGCCCCCTGATCACGCAGAGGGCCGTGGCAGAGGTGTCAGTCCTCCAGCGGCTTGGGTGGTGCGGCAGGTTTGGCGGGCTTCGCAGGCTTGGCCTTGCTGTCCTTTGCCTTGGGCTCGGCGGGCGCGGCGGCGACGGGCTCGGGAGCGATGACTGCCTTCTCGCTGGCCGGCAGTTCGTCGACCGCCTTGAAGATCACCTGCGGGTCGAGCTTCGCGCCGCTGTCGTCGTCCTTGAGCATATGGCGCTCGCCGTCCCTGCCCACCAGGATCACCTTGGTGCCCTTGCTCGCGCCCAGCTTGAGCTCGCGGATCAGGGCCATGGTGGTCTGCTGCTCGAGGTTCTTGTCCTCACGCTTACCCATCATCTGGGCCACGCTGTACAACACCAGGCCACGCTCCTTGAATCCGGCCTGGGTGGCGGGATCTTTCAGCGCCTCTTCCAGGCCGCGCAGGGTCGGGTCGGCCGAACTCGGGGCAATGACCACCAGTGGCCTGGCCTTGCCCAGTTCCTTGGCCAGGGGCGCGTCGCTGTCGGCGGCATACAAGGGGCCTGCTACGGCGAGCAAGGTGGCGAGGGTCAGTAACCGGACGAGCATGGGCATCTCCTTATTCTCTCGATAAAACCAAAGACTGCGGATCAGGGAGAAAGATCCGACGCGGGAGCCTAAACCACCCGGATAGACCGGTGCTTGGGCTAAAGGTAACTTGCCATTACCGGATCCATCCTGACTGGCCGTTGCCTCCCGGAAACCGTCTACGGCTGAGCTGAGCATAGTTCAATGCCCGCGCCCGTGAGGCCCGTCAATGCAGCGGCACCTGCCAGCTAAGCGCGTTCCTGGCCAGCGCCTCGCGGGTCAGCGCCACCAGGGTGTCGTGCTCGCGCCGCAGGAACCGTGCATGCAGGCGGTCAATTGCCTCCTCCGGGGCATCCAGGGCCAGCAGGTCGTCCAGGGTGTCGTGGTCGGCCTGGGGAACCCGCAGGCGTTCGGCAAAGGTCGTTTCCAGGTATTGCCGCCAGAAACGCAGGCCCACCATCCACTCGCTGATCGCATTCTCGGTCTGCGCCGCCCGGATCCAGTTGCGCGCCCAGGCGAGGTCTGCCGGTTTGAGGTTGGCCACGCCGCGGTAGAGCATGTTGCTGAGCTCGACCGGCAGGTCCAGCTCGTCGCGCAGGTCGATCCGATAGGCCAGCGCCACCTCCAGTGACTCCACGCCCGCGGTGGGCATGAGTTCGGCGTGGGTCCAGGCCAGTTCGTCGAGTCGCTGCAGGCGCCAGAGCTGGCCGCCAAGATGCAGCAGGGCCGGTTCGCGCTGGCCCGGCAGTGTGCCCTGTTCGGCCTGCCAGACCTTCAGGCGTACCTCCAGGTCGCTGAAGCGGAACGTCGCGCTGTCTTCGCAGCGGGTCACCGCCGAATTGGCGAACAGTTCCTCGCGCAACGCCGGGCTCTCCTGCATCGCTTGCAGCATGCGCAACAGCCGGGCGCCCAGGTAGCGGGCGCCAAACTCGCTGTGAAAGTCAGCGGAGTCGGTAAGTTCGGCCAGCAGGTTGAAGAATTCCGCGGAATTCACCTCGCTCTCCAGCTGAACCCAGACCGCCGCCATGTCATCTCGCACGTCCCCGTCTACCAGGTCGAGCCAGCGCAACTGATAGGGCACCCGGGTTTGCGTAACAGGGTTCCACGTGTCCATCGCGTCCACACTCACGGCCAGTAGATTGCCGAACAGCCTTACCCTGCCCTCGCGCCACAGATGTGACTGGTGAAAGCCCTCGGGCAGCGCCTCGATACCGTTGTCGCTGAGGTCCAGAGTATGCAAGCGTGGGGCCTGCAGTGCGCCGTCGGGCAAGGCGGTCGCCTCGGTGCGGCTGAGCAACAAGGCATTCAGGCGCGGCATGCCACGGACGGAAAACGAACTGCGCAGCGGGTTGTGCGACAGGTTCAGGTAGATCAGCGCCCTGCAGTTGGCCAGGATCCGTTCTTGCTCGGCATCCAGGGTGATGCGGTTGCCGGACAGGTCGAGCACTTCAAGCTGCTCGTTGAGCGCTGACGGCAACTGCTGCAGCTTGCAGTGGGTAATCTCCAGTGTGCGCAAGTTGGGGAAGGCCCGCAGGAACGCGTCCGGGACCTCACGCAGCCGCATGGCCCTCAGCGCCAGGCTCGACACATGGGGAAAACTGACCTGGGCAGGTAGGCTCGGCAGTTGCCGCAGGCGGCTGCGGGTCTGGGTCAGCAGGTAGCCTCCGGTCGGCAGCGCACCATTGGCCTGCTCGGGAACCAGGAACCGCCAGCAGTCCATCAACCCGCGCCCCAGGTCGCGTCGCGCCTCCCATTCGCTCGTAGCGAACGCTTTGCGCTTCCAGGTGGTCAGTGTCTCCTGCAGCAGGGCATGCTGCTGTTCCAGTTCACCCAGCGTGGTATCGGCATCCCGGCCACTCTGCTGCAATTGTTCGAGCCATTGCTGGAGCTGGGTATCGCTGTACGCCGGATACAGATCGCGCAGTCTGGCCGTCAATGCGCGCGGCCGGTTGTTGCTGATGCCCAACCAGCGGCGCCAGCCGCTGAGTGGATAACCGAGGCGACCGTCCTCGAGCCGTTGCGGGGCCATGAACGAAACCGGTGCGCGATCCAGGCCCAGTACGCTCGCGACGGACTGACGTTGCTGCAACGCCTGCCGGGCCAGCGCCGCCTGCAGGGACTCGGCGAACGGCTCACCAATACCCATCGCCGCCCGCTGACCGGCGTCGTAACCCTGTGCCAGCACCGCGAACAGCTCACCCGGCTGGCCGATGGCCGCGCCGTCGTGGTCGGCAAGCTGGAAGACACCGGTGCGATGCACCAGTTGCAGCTCTCGCCCCGTGCCCGAGGTGCTGAGCAATGGCTCGCTGGCGGCGCCATCGTAAAGCCGCCAGGCCGGTGCGGTGGCCGCGCCAGGCATCTTTTCGAGCAGCGCCAGGACCACCCTGGCCAGATCGAGGTTCTGCGGGGTATCGAAGGTCAACGCCTCCAGCACCCTGGCCAGGCGAATGCGCCGAACCCGGGTGCTGGCCGCCAGGGCCATTGCCACTGGTACCCGGCGCTCATCGAGCAGCCGTTGCCGGTCGCTGTCGCTGGCCTCGCGCAGCAAGGTCTGCGCGGCCGGCCGATGCAGGCTGGCGAAGTCCCGTCGCAAAAGCTGGGTGGACTCGGTATCGACATTCTGCTCATCGTACAGCTGTCGAACCACGATCCGGCGGTCGTGCCACAGTTGCCCGGCCAACGCCTGGTCGCTCATCTCCCCGGCTCCCGGCAGGCCTTTGGCCTTTTCCAGCACCGCCAGGTCAACCACCTGGGCGCCTGCACGCAGTTGAGTTGTCACCTCCCGGATCCGCTCGGCCAGCTCCATGCGCGCCACCGTATCGGTCAACTCCGCCTGCGCTGCCCTGCCATACACGTGCAAACCTCGCAGTTGTCCGGCATCCATCCCATGGATCGCCATGGCCTGGTCTACCTGCGCATCGTCCAGGCGCTCGAACGCACCGCCCAACCGGCGAAACATCCTGTGTCGGTTATCCCACTCGCTCGGCGACTCGCTCCACAGCCGCCAGGCGCCAGCGTCGTTATGGCGCAGCAATGGCCCGTGGCCCTGGTGCGGGCACAACTGCCATTGCTCGTCACTCGCCCGCAGGCGCACCGGGTAGTAGTGCCCCTCCATGCGGATCCAGCGCTGGTTGCCCAACTGATAGACGCCCTGCTCGTCCACTTGCGCGGCGGCAGGCGGCGCGTCACTGCGAAAGGGCGTGAGGTCGCCGCTCCACAGTTTCTCGCTGCCATCCTCCAGCCGTGCCGGCAGCAGTTCGTCCACCAGGCTCCAGGCTCGACGCAGCACCACCACCCCGGCCACCGTCGCCCCAACCAGCGCGGTACTCTTGCCTACCGTCAACAGGTGATCCAGGGCGGCATTGGTGTCGCCTTCGCGCCAGTCCTCGACGGCCTGGAAGGTCTCCTTCAACAGATCCCAGGCCATCACCGCCAGCAACGCGATACCGACCTGGGGTATGAA
Organism: Pseudomonas sp. TE31087; assembly: GCF_057284075.1. NCBI lineage: Bacteria > Pseudomonadati > Pseudomonadota > Gammaproteobacteria > Pseudomonadales > Pseudomonadaceae > Pseudomonas > Pseudomonas sp. TE31087. The sequence continues at coordinate 818,799 of NZ_JBXVNN010000001.1, read as the reverse complement.
CAAACCGGCCAGGCCAAGCAAGGTCCAGCCTTCGGCCGCCAGGCGCTTGTCGTGCTCGGCCTGCAACGCCCGATCAAGCCGGGCCACGGGTGGCGCGATCATCGCGGCGTCGTCCTTGATCTGGGCGATACGGGCGCTGGCCAGATGCTCGAACAATGCGCCAGAGTAGGCGTGCATATGCTCGTCGAGGTCCCGGGTTGCCCAGTCGGCCAGATTACCCACACGCTGCTGGACACTTGAGAAGAACACCTGGCAGTCACGCCTGCGCACAAAGCGTGCGAAGAAGCGCCGGTATTCGACCTTGCGCAGGCGCTTGCCCAGCACTCGCCGGGCAAAGTCCTCCAGGTCGTCACGGGCACTCCAGGGGCCGTGGGGGTCGTCTGGGATGTACACCAGCACGCGCTTGCTGGTATCGCGCAACCAGCCCTTGTCGATCACATCCAGCACGACGATCTGCTGCAGCTCGCAACCGAATGCTTTCATCTGTTTGGCGATCACCGGGGCACCGGCAAGCGTGCCCGGTTTCCCATCGTGATAGAGGCCAATGATCAAGGCCAGTTCGGCATCATTCAGCACGCCTTCGACCCTGGCCTTGCAGGCATCGATCAGCAGGTTGGCCTGCTGTGATTGCCTGAGCAGCACCTTGACGTTCTGCCCGGCGACATCCGACCCCAGCACTTCGTCGAGATGGCGTTGATACTGTGCGCCCAGGTCGAGCGTCCGACACAAGCTGGCAAAGCCCTTGGCGTCCACGCCAGACAGGACCTGCCCCGCTTCGTCGACCACCGCACTGTGCCGCGGCTGTCCGTTGGCGCCAGCTTCTTGCGCCGTGAAGTTGCACAGGGCCGCTTCGAGCAAAGGGATCTCGTAGTCACTCGAACCCTGAAGTGGATAGCGGCCGGCAATCAGGCCAGGTTCGTTGGCAACGTGGAAATACTGTCGGCGAAAAGACAAGTCATCGACGGGCTGGACGACACCATGGCGGTCGCCCAGCGCTTGCTGCAACAGCGGCCTGGCAAACTGGTCGATAGCCTGGATCCGCGTCAGCGCCATGCTCAATCCCTGACGACAGCGCAGGCTGGTCTTGAGCGCCTCGCCCAGCACGGCGAACTGTGCCGGGTTCAGGCCACTCAGCCACGGCGGCAGGCGCCGGGCGATCAGTTGGTCCTGGTAGGCCTGCTCCATGGCCAGCGTATCAATGCTTCCTGCTGACCTTTTGACTGCGCTGTCCATGTCGTTGCTCCGGCTCGCAAAGGTATAGGAGCCTATCCAACGCATCGGCTTGCCTGGCGCTAGCTAATTACCACCTTCATGCATTCCAGTTTGCTCATGAAGCGCCCAGCGATATTGTCCTGGCCCGGCCCATGGCTTCGCGGGTCAACTGCAGCATCACCTCATGCTCCCGTTGCTGGTTGTCGATGTGCAGACGCGCGATCTCCTGTTCCCTGTCGCCCAGATCCATGAGCCGTTGCAGCTCTTCATGCATACCTGATGGCACCCTGAGCCTGCGGGCGTAGTTGGCCCGCAAGTAGTCCTGCCAGAATGGTTGCCTGGCCAGGTACTGGGCCAGGTTGTTCGCCGATTGCTCGGCGATGACCGCATGCGTGGCATTGTGCAGGTTCCAGGGAGTGAGGTTGGGAATGCCAAAATAGAGCATGTCATCCTGCTGGATCGGCAGGTCGAGCTTGCTGCGCAACGCAATGCGATAGGCCAGCGCGAACTCGATCGACTCGCTGCTCGCGCCCGCCCTGAGCGCATGCTCAGCCGCGAACTGATCCAGCACGTTCATCCGCCAGAGCTGCCCACCCAAGTGCAGCAGCGCCTGTTCCGGCTGACGTGCCAGTTCGCTGTGTCGCGCCCGCCACACCCGTACACGCAGTTCGAGGTCTGTGAAGCGAATCGTTGCGTTGTCCTGGCAATCAGTCACGGCTGCGTTGTCGAACAACTCCCGCTTGAGCACAGGGTCTCGGCTCATGAATTCGAACATGTCCAACAGGCGCACCGCGAAGTTCCTGGCCAATGGCGCCGACTTGAAGTTACCCGATGAAGTCAGCGCGGCCAGCGTATTGAAAAAGTCGGCAGAACCCTGCTCCGTTTCCAGTTGCGTCCACAGGGCAGACATCTCGTCACGCCTTTCGACCGGCACGACATCCAGCCAACGCAGGCGGTAAGGCACGCGACTGGCTTCCAGCCAATGCCATCGACTCAAAGACTCCGGCGCTGCGGCGAACAGGTTGCCACGCAGGTTCACCCTGCCCACCCGCCACAGATTCGACTGGTGAAAATCCTCAGGCAAGTCGTAAAGCGCGTTGTCCCTGAGGTCCAGTGTGTGCAGCTCCGGGCTGTCCATGACGCCGTAGGGAAAGGTGTCCAGCTGGCTGGCTTGAAGGTGCAAGGCATTGAGCCTGGGCATGCCGAAGACCGAAAAACTCCTGCCCAGTGGATTGAACGAGAGGTTGAGATACACCAGCGACTGGCAGCTGGCCAGGACCAGGGCTTGCCCCTCATCCAGGGCGATCTGGTTGCCCGACAGGTCGAGCACCTCCAGCTGCCCAGTGAGGGTTTCCGGCAGGGGCAGGCGCCTGAGCCGACAGTGGGTGATCTCCAGGCTGCGCAAATTGGGAAATGCCCGCAGAAAGTCATCCGGAATCGACTCCAGGCGCATGTCATGCAGCCCGAGAATCGAGATATGGGGGAAGCTGACGGACGACGGGATGCTCGGCAAGCGCTGCAGCCGACTGCGGACCTGGAACAACATGTAGCGTTGCGACTCCGCCAGGCCGCCTTCCAGTTCCGGTACCAACCAGCGCCAGCAGTCGATCAGACCCTTGCGAAAGGCACGCCGGGCCAACAGTTCGAATGTGGGAAATGCACCTCGAACCCACAGGTTCAGGTGGTTGTTCAGTACGTTGTATTGTTGCTCCAACGCGTCCAGGCGCGCCTGTGCGTCCTCTCCTTGAAGCCATCGCCCGATCTGCTCGTCGCTGAACGCCGGATAGAGGTCTCGCAGCCGTGCCTGAAGGGCCCGCGGCGGGCGCTGACCCATGGTCGCCCAGAATCTGCCACCGCTCAACGGATAGCCTACCCTGCCGTCACCAAGCGGCAACGGGGCCAGAAACGCACCGTTTGGCTGATCCGCGCCCAGCCAGGTCGCGATCAGGGGCCGCAGGCTGCCGGCATCCGCCGCCAGTCGTGCGCGCAATGCGGCCGCATGGGGTTCGTCAAGACCCAGCGAGGCCCACTGCTCATCACCGTAGGCTTTGCCCAGGATGTCGAACAGCTCGCCCTCGGTCGCCAAGGGCTCAGCGCCTGCCACACGACAGCTGAACACGCCATTGCGGTGGATCAGATCAAAAGGTGTTCCACGCCCCGCGATGCTCAGCAACGGCTGGTCGGCATCGCCATCGTAAAGCCGCCAGCCGGGCCTGGTCGCAGCCCCCGGCAAGCGCCCGAGCAGATTCAGGGCGACCCGTCCGAGGTCCAGTGTCTGCGGCGTATCGAATAGCAGCGCCTCATACACGCGCGCCATACGGATGCCCATGACCTGGCGCCTGGCCGACTGGGCCATGGACAACGGCACCCGCCGCGTATCCAGCAATGCAGCCTGGTCATCGGCACTGGCCGTACGCCAGACTTCATCTGCCGCCAGACGGTGCAGACTGGCGAAACTGCCGCGCAGGATCGAACTGGCTTCGGTATCGGGAAAATCCGAGTCATACCATTGCTGCAGCAGGACACGGCGCTGACGCCATACCACATCGGCCAGGGACTGACCGTCCTGCCCCTTTGCCCCAGGCAGACCGCGTGCGCGCCGAAGCAACGTGGCGTCGGTGACGGCCGCGCCACTGCGCAACTGCTGAGCCAGTTCCCCGATGCGGCTGGCCAGCAGGATGCGGCTGGCCGTATCGGTCGCTGCCGCATCCGGGCGCCGGCCATAGACATGCAAGGCCCGCAGGTGATCTTCCTGCAAATCGTGAATGGCCATGACCTGGTCGATCTGCTGTTCATCGAGCGAACTGAACGGCCTGCCCAGCCGGCGAAACATCATGTGCGCACCGCTCCACTCGGCCGGTTGCTCGTGCCAGAGCCGCCACGCCCCGGCATCATTGTGACGCAGCTGCGGGCGGTGTCCGCGATAAGGCAATAATCGCCAAGGCTCGCCAGCACGGTCCTGGCCGACCCGATACCAGTGCCCCTGCATCTCGATCCAGCGGCTCGCTCGATGCCGGTGGATACCCTGTTCGTCGATGACCGCGTCACTCGGCGGCCCTTCGCCGCGGTAGGGCTGCAGATCACCGTTCCACAGTTTTTCACTGCCATCGTCCAGCCGCGCCGAGACCAAGCGGTCCACTTTGCTCCAGCCGCGGCGAACCACGGTGACGGTTGCGGCAGTCGCAGCCAGCGTCACCACGCCCTTGCCAACGTTCAGCCAGTGCTCGAGGGCGGCATCACGCTCGTCGTTGCGCCAGTCGTCGATGGCTTGAAAGGACTCGCGCAGCAACTCGTAGACCATCAGCGCCGCCAGCGCCGCGCCAAGCAATGGCACGAACAATCCGGCCACGGTCAGCAACATCCAGCCTTCGGAGCGCAGGCGCCTGTCGTGTTCGGCCTGCACCTGACGGTCCAGTTGCGCCACGGGCGGGGCGATCATTGCGGCATCGTCCTTGATCTGTGCGATCCAGGCCTGCGCCAGATGCTCGAACAGCGGCAGCCGGTAGCCTGTGGTCTGCTCATCGAGATCGCGGGTCGCCCAGTCCGCCAGGTCACCCAAGCGCTCGCTGACCGCCGTAAAGACCCGGTGGCTGTCACGACGGCGCACGAAACGGCTGAAGAATCGACGGTAGTCATCCTTGCGCAGTCGCTGCCCCAGCACGCGACGCGCATACTCCTCAAGATCGTCACTGACGCTCCAGGCGCCCAGTGGGTCGCCCGGCACGTACACCAGCACTCGCTTGCTGGTATTGAAGACCCACCCCTCATCGATGACATCCAGCACAACGACACGCTGCACCGGGCAACCGAAGATCTTCAGTTGCCGGGCATGGACCGGCGCACCCTCCAGACTGCCAAGCTTGTCATCCCGGCACAGCCCGATCACCAATTGCAGCTCGGCCTCGCTCAGCCCTCCCTGCGCCTTGGCCTGCAAGGCGTCGGCAAGCATGCTGCTGCGCAGGAACTGCGCCAGCAGTGTCTTGACACTGTATGCGTCGGTGCCTGCAAGCAGAACCGAGTCCAGGTGATCCTGATACTGCTGCCCCATGTCTAGCGCTCGACACAGTCTGGCCAGGGTCAACGCGGACAGCCCCGGCTGACGAACGCCTTTGCCATCGACCACGGCATTGCGCCGAGGCTGTTGCCAACACTCGGATTCAGTGAAGTTGTAGAGCGCGGACTCCAGCACCGGCATATCGTAGTAGTCGCTGTCCGGAACGAGCACACGACCTGCCAGGTAGCTGACCGTGTTTGCCTCATAGACATACCAGCGCCGAAAGTACATAGCCGCGGGGTCAAGATTGCCGTGAGCTTGGAGCGCCTGTTGCAGCAATGGCTTGGTGAAGACATCGATATGCCTGATCCGGGCAAACGCGGCCGAAAGCTTTTGCTCGCAGTCCAGGAGCCTGCGCAGGGCATCACCGAGCAGCGTGAACTCGGACTCGCTCAACCGCGTGACCCAGGCTGGCAGCCGTTTGGCGATCATTTGGTCCTGGTAGGCCTGGGCCACGGCCAGGCTATCGACTGCAACCGATGGCTGCTGGTTACTGCTCTGCATGCTGACCTCCATAGTGCGTGGAGGCCCGAGGCTAGGCAAAGCGAGGCGCTAGCAATGATTAGATAGCTACCACCCACTCAGAACAGCAGCAGTTGCCGATCAGTCAGACGGGTGAAGTCATCGTTGACGAACGGCAGGATGGCATCCGCCACCGGCTGCAGCTGGCGGCTGAGGTAGTGCTGGTAGTCGATCGGCGCCTGCAGGTCCTCCAGCGGCTGCGGGCCGGCGGTGGTGATCAGGTAGCTGATCCAGCCTCCACGCTGGTACTGCAGGGGCCGCCCGAGACGGCTGTTGTACTCGTCCGCCAACCTTGCCGCACGCACATGCGGCGGGACGTTTCGCTGGTAGTCGGCCAACGGCCTGCGCAAGCGCTTGCGGTAGATCAGCAGTTCATCCTGCTCACCGGCCAGCGTGCGCTCGACGTAGCCGCGCACGTAGTCCCGGTACGGCTGGCCCCGGAACACCCGGCCATAGAGTTCCTGCTGAAACTGGCGAGCCAGCGGCGACCAGTCGGTGCGCACCGACTCCAGGCCCTTGTAGACCATCTCCTCGCTGCCATCGGCGCGGCGCACCAGACCGGCGTAGCGTTTCTTGCTGCCCTCGTCGGTACCACGGATGGTCGGCATGAGAAAACGCCGGTAGTGGATTTCGTACTGCAGCTCCAGGGCGCTTTCCAGGCCCAGGGTGTCGGCCAGGTGCCGCTGCCACCACTGGTTGACCTCGGCCACCAGTTCGCGGCCAATGCGCGCTGCGGCGTCCTCGTCGTGGGCGTCCTTGAGCCAGACGAAGGTGGAGTCGGTGTCGCCATAGATCACATCAAAGCCCCGCGCCTCGATCAGCGCCCGGGTCTGGCGCATGATCTGGTGCCCGCGCAGGGTGATCGACGAGGCCAGGCGCGGGTCGAAGAAGCGGCAGCCACTGGAGCCGAGCACGCCGTAGAAGGCGTTCATGATGATCTTCAGTGCCTGCGAAAGCGCCGCGTTGCCTGCGCGCTTGGCCGCCTCGCGTCCCTGCCAGACGCGCTCGACAATCGCCGGCAGGCAATGCTGGCTGCGCGAGAAACGGCCACCGCGAAAGCCCTCCACCGAGTGCGCGTCATCCGGCTGGCGCAGGCCCTCGACCAGCCCCACCGGGTCGATCAGGAAGGTGCGGATGATCGAGGGGTACAGGCTCTTGTAGTCAAGCACCAGCACCGAGTCGTACAGCCCGGGCCGTGAGTCCATGACGAAACCGCCCGGGCTGGCCTCGCCCTCGCCGCCGACGAGGTTCGGCGCGACATAGCCCAGGCGGTGCATGTGCGGGATGTACAGGTGGCAGAACGCGGCCACCGACCCGCCGCTGCGGTCCACGGCCAGGCCGGTGACCGAGGCGCGTTCGAGGAGGAAGTCCAGCAAGCGGGTATGGGCGAAGATCCGCGTCACCAGTTCGCAGTCCTTGAGGTTGTAGCGGGCCAGGGCCGGCTTGTCCTCGGCGAAGCGGCGGTTGATCTCGTCCATGCGCTGGTACGGTGTATCGATGGCCTTGCCCTCGCCCAGCAACTGCTGCGCGACGCTCTCCAGGCTGAACGAGGGGAAGCTCCAGGTCGCCGAGCGCAAGGCCTCGATGCCGTCGATCAGCAATCGGCCCGGGGCCTCGGCGAAGAAGTGGCTGCGGCTGCCATGTTCGCGCAGGTGCATTGGCGCGCCGTCGCGGCCCAGGCACAGCGGCACATTGAGGCGCTGGGCGTGCTCATGCAGCAGGCGCAGGTCGAACTGCACCAGGTTCCAGCCGATGATCGCATCGGGGTCGTGGCGGGCCAGCCACTGGTTGAGGCAGACGATCAGCTCGGCGCGATCGGCGCAGTAATGCAGGTCGAAGTCCAACTCGCCCGCCTCGCCGTTGGCCGGGCCAAGCATGTAGACCTGGCGCTGGCCGCAGCCTTCCAGGGCGATGCTGTAGAGCTCGCCGCGTTCGCTGGTCTCGATGTCCAGCGACACCAGGCGCAACGGCGGGCGGTAGTCCGGGTCGGGCTTGAGCTGGGCATCGTGCAGGACGCCCTGGTTGTCGGGGCGGCCATCGAAGCGCACCGGGGCGGTGATGAAGCGCTCCATCAGGTAGCGCTCCGGGGGGCGGATGTCGGCTTCGAACACCTCGACACCGGCGGCGCGCAGGCGCTTTTCCAGGGCGATCAGCTGGCGGTGCTGGCGGCAGTACAGGCCCATCACCGGGCGCAGATCGAAGTCGCGCAGTTGCAGCGGCTTGAGTTCGACGCCCTGTTCGTCGGCCAGCAGCGCCCGGGCGTGGGCAGCCTGGGCCGCGGGAATGAACGCCACCGAGGGCTGCGCGGCCAGGCGCAGGCGCCGTGGGCCCTGGTCGGTGGCCAGCCAGAACTCCACGCAGGTGCCTTCGGGCGTGTCATGCCAGTGGCGGGTCAGGACGAAGCCTTGTTGCAACGGCACTGCGGGGACCTCGGATCGCTGCTTTTCTCATATAGGCGGATTGTACCGTTCCTCCTGGCATAAAGGGGTGTTTCCAGGCCTGGCCCCATCGCGGGGCAAGCCCCGCTCCCACGTTCGAATACTGGGTTCCACGCTAAAGTCCAGGCCCATGCGTGGGAGCGGGCTTGCCCCGCGATGACGTCCGATCAGGCTAACGTGCGCCCACCACAAACCCGGCTCGCTGCCCACCAAACACCAGCAGCCACGCCAGCGCCACCAGCCCCAGCACCACCGCGCCAAACGACCCGACCCCGGCGCCGACCAGCAGCAGCCCGCCAATGATCCCGCCCAGGGCGATCGCGCTATTCCACACCGTCACCAGCATCGACTGCGCCACATCCCCGCCCTCGCCCGCCGCATCGGCGCAGGCGGTCTGCAACAGCGTCGGCGCACCGCCGTAGGTCATCCCCCACAGCGCCACGCTGACATGCACCAGCCAGGCAGCACCCTGCGCCTGCCCCAAGGCCAGGGTCGCCAGGGCGAACCCGGCCAGGCACAGCAACACCAGCCCGCGCAGATGACGGTCGACACCCAGGCCCACCAGCACGATGCCGGCCAGCGAGGCCAGGCCGAAGGTCATCAGCACCTGGCCCACCTCGGCCGCCATGCCCGCCGCCGCCAGCAGCGGCACGATGTAGGTGTAGAGGATGTTGTGGCCGAGGATCCAAGCCAGGATCACCAGCAACACCCGCGCCACGCCCGGCGTGCGCAGCACCGCCAGTGCCGCGGGGCGCTTGCCGGCGGCCTGGCCGGGGAAATCCGGCACCGCCCGCACCACCCAGACGGTCAGCAGCAACGCCGCGACCGTGACCACCACGAAGGCTGCGCGCCAACCCAACCAGGCGCCGAGCCATGTGCCGATAGGCAGGCCCAGCGACAGCGCGATGGGTTGCCCGAGCATCGCCACCGCCATGGCCTTGCCCTGCTGGGCCGGCTCCACCATGCGCCGCGCATGGCCGGCGATCAGGCCCCAGGCCAGGCCGGCGGCGGCGCCCGTGAGAAAGCGCAGGCACAATGTCAGGGTGTTGTCAGAGGACAGTGCGGTGAGGCCGTTGAACAGAATGAAGCCAGCGATGGCCAGCAACAGCGCGCGGCGCCGCCACCAGCCCTGGGTCAGGGTCACCAATGGAATGGCGGTGAGCAGCGAGCCCAGGGCATAGGCCGTGACCCACTGCCCGGCCATGGCCTGGCTGATCTGCATTCCGTCGGCGATCTGGTCGAGCAGGCCGGCCGGCAAGGTTTCGCTGAGGATGGCGATGAAGCCGGTCAGGGCCAGGGCCAGCAGGCCGCTCAGGGGCAGGCGTACGGCGCTGGCGGGGGATGCGGCGAGGCTCGCCGTCGGGGAAGGTGAATGCATGGTTGTCTCCGGCTATCGATCAAGGCAGGCATGGTGCGCCGCTGGGGCATTGCGGAAAAAGCCGGGTACAATTCCGATCAGTCAGGACATCGATGTCCGCAATCGGAGTGCAACATGGACAGCCTCAGCGGTTTCATGGTCTTCAACCGGGTCGCCGAAACCCGCAGTTTCGTCGCCGCCGGCCAGTCGCTGGGGATCAGTGCGTCCGCCGTGGGCAAGCGCGTGGCACGGCTGGAGGAACGCCTGGGCGTGCGCCTGTTCCACCGCAGCACGCGGAGCATCACCCTGACCGCCGAGGGCACACTGCTCCTCGAACGCAGCCGGCGCATCCTCGCCGAGATCGAAGCCACCGAGCAGGAACTCTCCCAGGCCAGCGGCGCGCCCCGCGGGCGCCTGCGGGTCAGCCTGCCGCAGGTGACCGGGCTGGTGATGCCGGCGCTGGCCGAGTTCATGGCGCGCTACCCCGAGATCGAACTGGACCTGGACTTCAGCGACCGCATGGTGGATATCGTCGGCGAGGGCTTCGACGTGGTGATGCGCGGTGGCCAGCCGCTGGACTCGCGGCTCAACGCCAAGTTCCTCGGGCACTTCCAGCATCGCCTGGTGGCCTCCCCCGAATACCTGCGCGAGCGCGGCACGCCGCAGCATCCCCGCGAACTGGCCGGGCACAGCTGCCTGCACTACCGCTTCCCCAGCAGCGGCAAGCTGGAAACCTGGCCGCTGCGCCGGGAGCACCCCGAGCAGGACTACACGATCCCCATCTCGATGGTCTGCAACCATGTCGAGACGCGCATCTGTTTTGCCCTCAACCACCGCGGCATCACCTGCCTGCCGGACTTCAGCGTGCGCAAGGAACTGGCGGCCGGCAGACTGGTGAGCGTGCTCGAAAGTTTCATGGAGCGGCGCGGCAGCTTCTACCTGCTGTGGCCATCGGGGCGGCAGATGCCGCCCAAGCTGCGGGTGTTCATCGACTTCATGCTCGAACGGGTGCTGCCGGCCACCGACCTCAGCCGTACAGGTAGCTGATGTCCTTGTGCGACAACCCCGGCACCTGCGCCACCAGGTAGTCGCGCAGCTTGTGCATCTGGTGGGCCTTGGGGCTGGCCTTGAGCCAGGTCATGTAGTAGCCATCGCCAGTGGCCACCGCGTGGGGGAACGGCGTGACCAGGTTGCCCGCGGCCAGGTCGGCGCTGGCCAGCACCAGGTCGACCACCGAGATGCCCAGCCCCTGCTGGGCGGCCGAGATGCCTTGGTCGAGGGTATCGAACACCTGGCCCTGGTCGATGCTGATGTCCAGCGCGTCCATGCGCGCCAGCCAGCGCCGCCAGTCACGCCGGTCCGGCGAGGGGTGGAGGAATTCACAGCTGGAGAGCACCGACAGCTCCGGCCGGGCCTGCTCGAGGTAGCTCGGGTGGCACACCGGGATCAGCCATTCATCGAACAGCTTCAGGCTCTCCACGTCTGCCGCAAAGCGCCCGTTGCCGAGCAGGATGGCGCAGTCATAGGGTTCGGAATAGAAGTCCACCGCGTCGATGTCCATCCACACGCTCGACAACTGCACCGAGCAGCTGTTGTCGACCCGCTTGAAGCCGTCCAGGGCCCGAAGCAGCCAGCGCACGGTAAGCGTGGAAGGTGCCTTGAGGCGCACGCCATAGCGGTCCTGGCGCAGCAGCGCGCAGGCGTTTTCGATGATCTTGAAACCGACCTTGAGCTCCTGGGCCAGCAGCCGGCCGTGCTCGGTCAGGCGCAGCTTGGGGCCGCGGCGTTCGAACAGGTCGCAGCCGAACAGGGCTTCGAGGGTCTTGATGTGGTGGCTGACCGCACCCTGGGTCAGGGCCAGCTCCTGGGCCGCGCGGGTAAAGGAGCCGTAACGCGAGGCCACTTCGAAGGCGCGCAAGGCGTGCAAGGCTTGAATCCGTTCCGACATGGCGCCTTCCAGAGCATGAGTGAAGCTAATAGTAGGTCATAGATCCAGGCGTTTTACAACGCGGGAACCATCTCGGAAAATGCCGGTAAATAACAATTAAATATAGCAAACCTGCCGAGTTGTAATGAAAACGATCTATTGAACGAGAAGTCCTACTAAACACTGCATACGGATATGCCTGGGGAAATCATGTTTACGGGTTATGGAAACTGCTACCGCCTGGATGCGCTGGAGCTCGCCGATGAACATGTCCAGAACCGCCACCACTGGACGCACAAGACCATAGAACACTTCAAGGAAACCCTCGCCAACCCCGACTTCCCGTGCCTGTTCGGACGCAAGGCGGTCAACGCGCGCACCTGCCACATCGTCTTCGCCCGTGCCGAACGGCTGGCCGACGATATTGCCCGGGGCCTGGGTGACTACATCCGCACCATCGAGCCGATTCCGCTCAAGCAGCGCATCGGCAACCCGCTGCTGGTGTTCCTCGAGACGGCGCCCGACACAACGCTGCAGGCGCAACAGACACTGGCCTGGGATGTGCTGAACCAGGTCCATGCACGCGACCCGCAGCCCTGGCCCGAAGAGGTCCCGCAGGACCCGCACGACACGCGCTGGTCGTTCTGCTTCGCCGGCATGCCGCTGTTCATCAACATGAGCTTCCCCGCCCACCGCTTGATGAAAAGCCGCAACCTGGGCCGGCACATCGCCTTCGTCATCAACCCGCGGGAAAGCTTCGACGAGGTCGCCAGCGCCAGCACCGAAAGCGGCCAGCGCATCCGCGCACGCATCCGCGAACGGGTGCGCCACTACAACGACGGGGTGATGCCCGACACCCTGGGCTTCTTTGGCCAGGACGACAACTTCGAATGGAAGCAGTACCAACTGCAGGAGCCCGGCTCGCCGAGCCCGGCGCGCTGCCCGTTCCATGCCCATGCAACCGCTGCAACCCTCACCGAGAACTGATCGTGAATACCGCACTGACCGCCACCTACGCCCTCACCGTCCTGCTGCTGATCGCCACGCCCGGCCCGGTGGTGGCCCTGATCGTCAACACCGCCGCCGCCTCGGGCTCGCGCAAGGCCCTGTTCACCGCGGTCGGCACCAACTGGGCGTCACTGGTGCTGATCGGCGCGGCCGCCTGGATCATCCTGACCAGCGCGGCCATCGACAAGGCCTGGCTCAGCGGCATGAGCCTGCTGGGCTGCCTGTTCATCGGCTACATCGCCCTTGGCACCCTGCGCGAGGCGCTGCAAGCACCGGTCGACAGTGCCCCGCAGCCATCGGCCAGCGCGCAGCCGGGTCGTGGCGGCCTGTTGCAGGGCTTCATGGTCGGCATCTCCAACCCCAAGGACATCATCTTCTTCATCGCCTTCTTCCCACAGTTCATCCAGATCACCGAGTCGTTCGGCAAGAGCATGGTGGTGCTGTCGCTGCTGTGGATCGCCATCGATTTCGCCGTGCTCAGCCTGTACATCTTCGCCATCGGCAAGATCGCCTCGCCGCGCAGCAACCGTGTGATCAGCCTGGCCTCGGGGGTCGCCCTGCTGCTGATCGCCGGCGTCGGCCTGGCCTACAACCTCAAGGAGCTGGCCGCCTGAGCCAACCCCCAAAAGAAGGAGCGCCCATGACCCCGATCGACCCCGCCGCCACCGGCAGCATGGGCACGCCCGACCCCCTGGCGCAGGACTACCAGCGCTTCCTGCAGTTGGGCAGCCGCCGCGCGCCGCACACGCTGTACGTGCACGAGCGCGGCTATCGCTCCGGCACCATCAACACCGATGCCCTGGGCATGCGCTACAGCCATTGCGCCGGCAAGCGCTTCTCGGTGGCCGAGCGCGGTGGCGCGGCGCGGGTCAACCTGTTGGTGGGCGGCTCCACCGCCATGGGCATCGGCGCCAGTTCCGACGAGCATACTGTGGCCTCGTACCTGTCGGTACTGACTGGCGAGATCTGGCTGAGCCTTGCCGGTTGCGGCCTGAACGCCACCCAGGAACTGCTGATGTTCCTCACCCATCAGCACCGTTTTGGCCAGATCGGTCACGTGGTGGTGCTCAGCGGCCTGAACACGCTGGCCCAGGAGGCCCTCGCCGAGGTGTTGTCCGGCGCACAGGACCCGCACCGGGCGCAGGCCTACCAGGATTTCCTCAACCGCTTCAACGAAGGCGTGCAAACGCCAGGCGAAGCGCGCCGCGAATCATTCTGGCAACGCCTGGGCCAGCTCCTGGCGCCGGCCCGGGAAGCACACTGGCCGCAGGTGGAACCGCTATCGAGTCCGGACAAGCGCCTGATCCGCGCCGCCGATGCCGTGGGCCGCACCCTGCGCCAATGGGACCGCCTGCTGGCAGACGGCCACACCACCCTCACCTTCATCCTGCAGCCGCTGCTGCCCTGGTGCCGCGAGGCATTGCCCAAGGCGGAACAGGCCATGCTCGGCAAGCTTGAGCGTCAGCCGTCGAATTTCGACCGTTTGCTCGGCGACACCTTCGACAGCCAGTTGCACATGGCCTTCTTCCGTCGCATCAAGAGCCAGGCCGACCCGGTCCCCTGCTACGACATGAACAGCATGCTCAGCAGTTCGCCGGTGTTCGCCGAGCACCTGTTCGTCGACCGCCTGCACTTCAATGATTTGGGTAACAACACGCTGGCCAAGGTGATCACCGCCAAGCTGGGGCTAGCCCAGGAAAGACAGGCCCTGCGCAAGGTCGCGCCGATCAAGCTGGTCTGATGGCCGCACGCCGGGCTTTCGGGGAACGCACGCGGATGGATAGAATAGGCCCGTCGTCGCTCCTGATTTGCCCGAGGCAACCGCGTAACCGCCATGACCATTCCTGCCGTCCCCTCGCTTCTGGCCCGTCCCCGCGCCTGTCTGGTCGCGTCGTTGCCGTTGCTGCTGGCCGCCACAGGCGCCCAGGCCCTGGACGTGAACATCGACCCCCATGCCGACCTGCTCTATCGCCAAGCGTTGCCGCTGCTCGAGCAGGCTGACAGCCAGGACGACGGCGCCAGCCCGCTGCGCACCGCCGGCGGCGACCCCGAGCTCAGCCGCCAAGGCCAGGCGATGGCTCACACGCTGCCAACGGCGGTGGCCCTGCTGAAGAGGTCGGTGGCCCTCGGCCACCCGGTGGCGCAGTACCGCCTGGCGCTGTACTACACCACCTATCTGCCGGCAGGACAGATCGCCGAGGCCGCCTGCCCGTTGCTGGAGGCCAGCCTCAAGCAAGGCTTCGCCCCGCCTGCACTGGCCATCGCCCACTGGTGTTCGCCCTACAATGCCAGCCCCGCCTACCGCGAGGCCCTGGAGGCGGTGCCCAGCATGGCCACCCTGTACGCCGCCTACTACCCCCAGCCAGCCACCCGCCTGGCGTGCAGCCGCACCCGCCCGCAGGGCCTGCAAATGCAGTGGGGGCGCCAGCGCGACTACCAGGCCGAGATCTACCGGCTGCTCGGTGAGCTCGACCCCCGCCAGCGCCAGGCCTTCCTGCAGAAGGCGGTGGACATCAACGGCTGCGCGGCGGCGCAACAGCGCCTGACCAGCAATCGCTGAGCCTCGCTACACAGCGATACATAACCCCATCGCCCCCGACACACTGCCGATACCCCCGCCCCGCACACTTCCGGCCACAACAGCGCGACGGCACCCCGCCGTTGCCGCCTGCACCGGGAAGCCTGCCCATGAAAGCCCTGCCACTGTTTGCTGACTGGAAGCTGTTCAACGCCCTGGATCACACCGGCAACTGGAGCGCCGACCTGCCGCTGCGCCTGTTCCTGGCCTGGGAGTTCTTCGAATCGGGCCTGGAGAAGTTCAACGGCGCCAACTGGTTCGCCGACCTGCAAGGCAGTTTTCCGTTCCCGTTCGACCTGCTGCCGGCGGACCTCAACTGGCAGCTGTCGATGTGGGCCGAATTGATCTGCCCGCTGCTCCTGCTGCTGGGGCTCGGTACCCGGCTGGCCTCGGCGGTGCTGATGGTGGTGACGGTGGTGGCGATAGCCGCGGTGCACTGGCCGAGCCAGTGGTCGAGCCTGGCGGAACTGGGGCGGGGGTATGCGATCACCGACCAGGGCTTCGGCAACTTCAAGTTGCCGCTGATCTACCTGGTGGCGTTACTGCCGTTGCTGTTGAAGGGGGCTGGCAGGTTGAGCCTGGATCATTGGCTGTGGCGACGGCACTGAAATCATCGCGGGGCAAGCCCGCTCCCACGAAGCGACACCTCCGTGGAAGCGGGCTTCGTGGGAGCGGGCTTGCCCCGCGATAGGGCCCTACGCTACCCCTGACTCATCCCGCCGATGCGCCCACTGATACAGGGCAGGCAACACCAGCAAGGTCAGCGCCGTCGACGACAGGATCCCGCCGATCACCACCGTCGCCAGCGGCCGCTGCACCTCGGCGCCGGTGCCCGTGGCCAGGGCCATGGGAATGAACCCCAGCGACGCCACCAGCGCGGTCATCAGCACCGGCCGCAGGCGGGTCAACGCGCCCTCTTCCACGGCGGCGCGCAGGCCGCGGCCTTCCTCGCGCAGGTTGCGAATGAAGGCAATCATCACCAGGCCGTTGAGCACCGCCACGCCCGACAACGCGATAAAGCCCACCCCCGCCGAGATCGACAGCGGGATATCCCGCAGCCACAGCGCCAGCACCCCACCGGTCAGTGCGAAGGGGATGCCGGTGAACACCAGCAGGCCATCCTTGAGGTTGTTGAACATCATCAGCAGCAAGGCCATGACCAGCAGCAACGAGACCGGCACCACCACCCGCAGGCGCTCGGCCGCTGACTGCAACTGCTCGAACTGGCCACCCCAGCGGGTCCAGTAGCCCGGCGGTATCTGCACCTGGTCGATCAGCGTCTGCGACGCCTGTTCGACGAACGAACCGAGGTCACGCCCGCGCACGTTGGCGCTGACCACCACCACGCGCTTGCCATCCTCGCGGCTGACCTGGTTGGGGCCCAGTTGCAGGTTCAGGGTGGCCACTTGCGACAGCGGGATGAAACCAATCTGCGAAGCACCGGCGGCGGCGCTGGCCGGTACCGGGATCAGCAGGCTGGACAGACCGTCGACATCGGTTCGCAGCGCCTCCGACAGGCGCACCACCATGTCGAAACGGCGATCGCCTTCATACAGGGTGCCGGCAGTGCGACCGCCCACGGCGATGGCGATGGCGTCCTGCACGTCGCCCACATTCAGGCCGTAACGGGCCGCCTTGTCACGGTCGATATCGATGGTCAGTACCGGCAGGCCGGTGGTCTGCTCGACCTTCACCTCGGAGGCACCCGGCACCTGCTGCAGGCTGGCGGCGATCTGCGCGGCGGTGCGGTTGAGCACCTCCATGTCGTCGCCGAACACCTTCACCGCGACATCGCTGCGCACCCCGGAGATCAGCTCGTTGAAGCGCAGCTGGATCGGCTGCGACAGCTCGTAGTTGCTGCCCGGCACGCTGGCGGCGGCGCGCTGCACCTCGGCGATCAGCTCATCGCGCGGCTTGCCCGGGTCCTGCCATTGCTCGCGGGGCTTGAGCATCACGTAGGCATCGGAGATGTTCGGTGGCATCGGGTCGGAGGCGATCTCGGCGGTGCCGGTACGGGCGAACACCCGCTCGACTTCCGGCACCTGGGCGATGATGGTCTTCTCCAGGCGCTGCTGCATGTCCACCGATTGCGACAGGCTGGTGCCCGGCACGCGCAGGGCCTGCAGGGCGAAATCACCCTCGCTGAGGCTGGGGATGAACTCGCTGCCCATGCGGCTGGCCAGCACGCCGGACAACAGCACAAGGGTGGCGGCGCCGGCGAAGGCCAGGTTGCGTCGGCCCAGCACCCAGTCCAGCACCGGGGCATAGCGACGGCGGGCGGTGCGCATGACCACGCCCTCCTCCTCCTTCACCTTGCCGGTGACGAACAGCGCCAGGGCCGCCGGGACGAAGGTCACCGAGAGGATCATCGCCCCCAGCAGCGCCATCACCACGGTGAAAGCCATGGGGTGGAACATCTTGCCCTCGACCCCGGTCAGGGCAAAGATCGGCAGGTACACCACCATGATGATCAGCTGTCCGTAGATCAACGGCCGGCGCGCCTCGCGGGCGGCGGCGAACACTTCGTGGAAGCGCTCGGAGCGGGTCAGCATGCGGCCATGATGCTGCTGGGCATGGGCCAGACGGCGTATGGCGTTCTCGACGATCACCACCGCGCCGTCGACGATGATGCCGAAGTCGAGCGCGCCCAGGCTCATCAGGTTGGCGCTGACCTTGTTGCTGAACATGCCGGTGAAGGTGAACAGCATCGACAGCGGGATGACCATGGCGGTGATCAGCGCCGCGCGGATGTTGCCCAGGAACAGGAACAATA
The DNA here is from genome assembly GCF_057284075.1 of Pseudomonas sp. TE31087. Lineage (NCBI taxonomy): Bacteria > Pseudomonadati > Pseudomonadota > Gammaproteobacteria > Pseudomonadales > Pseudomonadaceae > Pseudomonas > Pseudomonas sp. TE31087. The sequence goes on along the minus strand of NZ_JBXVNN010000001.1, from coordinate 800,930 downwards.
CGGCGATGACCAGGATCGCGCCTTCGATGAGGTTCTTCTTCACCGTGGCGATGGCTTTTTCCACCAGGTTGGTGCGGTCATAGACGGTGATCGCCACCACACCCTTGGGCAGGCTGCGGTTGATCTCCTCGAGCTTGGCCGCCACCGCCTGGGACACCGTGCGGCTGTTCTCGCCGATCAGCATGAACACCGTGCCCAGCACCACCTCGCGGCCATTCTCGGTGGCAGCGCCCGAGCGCAGTTCCTGGCCCAGGCCGACCTGGGCCACATGACTGACGCGAATCGGCGTGCCATCGACGCTGGAGATGACGATGTTGGCGATGTCCTCGGCCGAGGCCACCTGGCCCGGGGCGCGGATCAGCAGCTGCTCGCCGTTGCGTTCGATGTAGCCGGCGCCGACGTTGGCGTTGTTGCGCTCGAGCGCCGCGACCAGGTCGTTGAGGGTCAGCTTGTAGGCCGCCAGGCGCTTGGGGTCGGGGGCGATCAGGTACTGCTTGGCATGGCCGCCGATGCTGTTCACCTCGGCCACGCCCGGTACGTTGCGCAGCTGCGGCTTGATGATCCAGTCCTGGATCACCCGCAGGTCGGTGGCGGTATAGGGCGTGCCGTCATCCTTTAGCGCGCCCTCCTTGGCCTCGACCGTCCACAGGAAGATCTCGCCAAGGCCGGTGGAGATCGGCCCCATGGCCGCCTCGATCCCCTCGGGCAACTGCTCGCGGGCCACCTGCAGGCGCTCGTTGACCAGCTGGCGGGCAAAGAAGATGTCGGTGCCGTCATCGAAGATCACCGTCACCTGCGACAGCCCCGAGCGCGACAGCGAACGGGTCTGCTTGAGGCCCGGCAGGCCGGCCATGGCGGTCTCGATGGCGAAGGTGATGCGTTGCTCGGTTTCCAGCGGTGAATAGCCGGGCGCGGCGGTGTTGATCTGCACCTGCACGTTGGTGATGTCGGGCACGGCGTCGATGGGCAGTTTCTGGTAGCTGTGGATGCCCACGGCGGCCATCAGCACCACGGCGAGCATCACCACCAGGCGTTGCTCGATGGCGAACTGGATAAGGCGTTCGAACATGAATGGCGTCCCCGGTCAGTGGCTGTGTTCGGCCGAGCCTTTGCCCAGCTCGGACTTGAGGACGAAGCTGCCGGCGGCGGCGATCACGGTGCCGGCGGCCAGCCCTTCGCGCACTTCCACCTGGCCGGCGTCACGACGCCCGGTCTTCACCGGGCGGGCCTCGAAGCCCTCGTCGGTACGGGCGAACACCACGGTCTGCTCTTCCCAGGTCTGCAGGGCGCTTTCCGGCACCACCACGGCGGCGTCGAAACGCTCGACGGTGACCGCGATGTTGACGAACAGCCCGGGACGCCAGGCGCCATTGGGGTTGGCCAGGGTGGCGCGCACGGTGGCGGCGCGGTTCTGCTCGCCGAGCAGGCTGCCGACGTAGTTGACCTTGCCTTCCACCTGGGCACCGAGGTCCGGCGCGCTGACGCTGACGCCACGGCCGCTGACCACCTTGTCCAGGTCGCGCGGGGCCACGGCGAAGGTGGCCCAGACCCGACTCAGGTCAGACAGGGTGAAGGCATTGCTGGTCTCGTCCACCACCTCGCCCACGGTCAGGTGCTTTTCCACCACCACCGCGTCGAACGGTGCGCGCAACTCGTAACGATTGCCCTTGCCGGCCGGCGCCACGGCGGCGACCTTCTGCCCGGCGTTGGCGGCGGCGATCTCGGCCTCCTGCAGCGCCTGGCGGGCCTGCAGGTAGTCCTGCTCGGCGCTGATGCGCTCCTGCCACAGTTGCTTCTCGCGCTCGAAGGTCAGGCGCGCCAGCTCCAGGCGGCGCTGGGCAGCCTGCTGCTCGCTGCGCAGTTCGGAGATCTGCTGGCTGGCGATCACCGCCAGCACCTGGCCGCGCTTGACCGCCTGGCCCAGCTCGGCCTGCACCGACTCGACCACGCCGGGGACGCGGGGCACCACGTGGGCGGTGCGGTCCTCGTCGAAGCGGATCTCGCCGGGGAAGCTGATGGCGGTACCCAGGCTTTGTGGGCCGGCAGTGGCCAGTTGCACGCCGGCGGCCTGGATCTGCTCGGCGGAGAGGTGCAGCTGGCCCTCTTCGTCGGCATGCTCCTCTGCCGTTCCTTCTTCATGGCCATGGCCTTCCTCACCATGGTCGTCGTGCTGGGCCTGGCCGCTGCCGGCCTTGCCAAGGGTACCGGTCCAGGCCGCGCCACCGAGGCCGAGAACGGCCAGGGCAGCGGCGAGGATGGCGAGCTTGCGTGGGTTGGTCATTGTTGCTCCTGCTGGAAAAGTCGTTGCAGTTCAGGGCCCATCGCGGGGCAAGCCCGCTCCCACGCATTCCCGTGGGAGCGGGCTTGCCCCGCGATGGGACGAGGCTCAAAGCTCGCCGTAGATCCGCTCCACCTGAGCCCGGGCATCGGTCGCCTGGGCCAGCGCCTCGAGGTACAGCCCGCGCGCCTCGATCAGCGTGCGCTGGGCATCGAGCACATCGAGGAAGGCGAACTTGCCCATCTCGAAGCCGCGGGTGGCGGTGTCCACCGCCTGCTGGGCGGCGGGCAGGATGGTGCGGTCGTAGGCCTGGACCTCGCCCATGGCCGTGCCCCACTGCTCCAGGGCGCTGCGGGTTTCGCTGCGCAGGCGCAGATCCACGGCGTTGCGCAGGTCGCGGGCCTGGTCGGCGCGGCGGGCGGCGGCCAGCACGTTGCCCTGGTTGCGGTCGAACAGCGGCAGCGGCATCGACAGCCCGACCACGTTGACCCGCTCACGGTCCTCGCGGCTGTACTGGCTGCCGAGGCTGACGGTCAGGTTGGGGATGCGCTGGGCCTTCTCGGAGCCGAGGCTGGCATCGCCACGCTCGATCTGCGCCGCGGCCAGGCGCCACTCGGCAGTCTGCTCGACCTTGGCCAGCAGGCGCTCGGTCTGCGGCGCCGGGCCAGGCGAGAGGTTGCTCGCGTCGAGCCGGTCGAAGCGGGCCTCGGCACTGCCTGTCAGGCGCGCCAGGGCCTGGTTGGCCACGCCACGTTCGGTGCGTGCCCGACGCACCGCCGCCTCGGCTTGGGCCAACTGCACCTGGGCACGGGTGGCCTCCACCGGCGAGGACTGCCCGGCCCGCACCCGCCCTTCCACCACCCGCAGGCCGCGTTCGGTCAGCGCCTGTGACTGTTGCGCCAGCTCCAGCGCGGTCTGTGCCCGCAAGGCAGCATGGAAGGCCTGGATCACATCGGCGCGCAGGCTGTTGCGCTGGCGCTCGAGCTCCAACCGGGCGATCGCCTGGCCGGCCTCGGCGACTTCGATCCGCGCGCCGCGCTTGCCGCCCAGCTCCAGGGCCTGGCTGAGGGTCACGGTGGTGGTGCTGGTGTCGCGGCGGGTGTCCTCGACTTCCCAGGACAGTTCGGGGTTGGGAATCAGCCCGGCCTGGCGGCGCTCGCCCTCGGCGATGCCGATCTCGCGGCCGATGGCGGCGAAGTCCGGGTTCTGGGCAAAGGCGGCGTCGAGCGCCTGCTCCAGGCTCAGGCCCTGGGCACCGGCAGGGCCGGCCAGCAACAGGCAGAGCAAGGCGATCTTGCGGGGGATGGGCACGGCGGAAGTCCTCGTCGACAAGCGGCGGAATGCTTTGGCGAGGGACTTTAGGCAGCGGTGGTTATCGGGGGGGTGGCGGGAAGATTACAATTTTGTAATCAAGGGGTGCCGAGGGTGGATCGCCTTGAGATGAGGGTCTTTCAGGGTGTTCGACGTTAGAGTTGCAGCGCCTGTCAGATCGAGCGCCGCCCGCGCGGCGCATCGCGGGACAAGCCCGCTCCTACATCTGTTTCGGGCCAGTCAATCCTGTGCCATTACCTGGTCCGCCTTGTTGGTCCGACACGGTTTCAGCGTGTGCACCGCTGCCGCTTCATCTGTCTCAAGACAGGCACCAAGGCGGGCAACCATGGCCTGACAGGTTCGGCACGTTGCAACAAATGCAGGAGCGGGCTTGTCCCGCGATGCGCCGCGCGGGCGGCGCTCGATCTGATAGGCGCTACAGGACTCTCGCCAGGCACCTCTGCGCCATCACGCCATCAAAACCACCTGCAAACACTTGCTATCAGCCCAACGCCGAAATACTGTATGCATGAACAGTAAAATCGGATTACCCCATGCAGCTCATCGCCAAGCTCGGCATCCTCGCCGATGCCGCCAAGTACGACGCGTCCTGCGCCAGCAGCGGCGCCCCCAAGCGCAGCTCCCGTGGTCGCGACGGCCTCGGCGCCACCGACGGCATGGGCATCTGCCACAGCTACACCCCCGACGGGCGCTGCGTGTCGCTGCTCAAGGTGCTGCTGACCAACTTCTGCCTGTACGACTGCCAGTACTGCGTGAACCGCCGCTCCAGCAACGTGCCGCGGGCGCGCTTCAGCCCCGAGGAAGTGGTGCGCCTGACCTTGGACTTCTACCGACGCAACTGCATCAGCGGCCTGTTTCTCAGCTCCGGCATCATCCGCTCGGCCGACTACACCATGGAGCAGCTGATCCGGGTGGCGCGCCTGCTGCGCGAGGAGCATGGCTTTCGCGGCTACATCCACCTCAAGACCATTCCCGACGCCGACCCGCTGCTGATCGAGGAAGCCGGGCGCCTGGCCGACCGCCTGAGCGTGAACATCGAGCTGCCCACCGACGCCAGCCTCGAACGCCTGGCCCCGGAAAAACGCGCCAGCACCATCCGCCAGGCCATGGGCGTGATCCACCACGGCCAGCAGGCCGTCGCCGGTGAACCACGGGCGCCACGCTTCACCCCCGCCGGGCAAAGCACCCAGGTCATCGTCGGCGCCGACGCCACCGACGACAGCGCCCTGCTGCGCAACGCCGAGTCGCTGTACCAGGGCTACGGCCTCAGGCGCGTCTACTACTCCGCCTTCAGCCCGATCCCCGACAGCCCGTCCAGCGTGCCCCTGGCGGCCCCGCCGCTGCTGCGCGAACACCGCCTGTACCAGGCCGACTTCCTCCTGCGCGGCTACGGCTACAAGGCCCGCGAACTGCTGGGCGAAACCGGCAACCTGGCCCTGGACATCGACCCCAAGCTGGCCTGGGCGCTGGCCAACCGCGAGGTGTTCCCGCTCAACGTCAACCGCGCCGAGCCGGCCCTGCTGGCGCGCATCCCCGGTATCGGTCTGCGCAGCGTGCAGCGCCTGGTGGCCCTGCGCCGTGAGCGGCGTATCCGCTACGACGACCTGATCCAGTTGCGCTGCGTGCTGGACAAGGCCCGCCCGTTCATCGTCACCAGCGACTACCGCCCGGCCCAGGCCGAGCTGCGCAGTGGCCTGCTGCGCGCCCGCCTGCGTGAACCCCAGGCACCGGTGCAGATGGGCCTGTGGGGATGATTGCGCTGGATTGCGGCGACGACTTCGCCACCTGGCGCGACCAGGCGCGGCAACTGCTCGGCCATGGCATCGACCCGGCCACGGTGACCTGGGGCCAGGCACGTATGGACGACCTGCTGGCCGTGCCCACGCCCCTGCCCGCCGGCCCCGGCCCGTTTCGCGCCCGCGTGCCGGCGGCGCTACTGGCCCAGCTGGAACAGGCCGGACGCTACCGCGGCGAGCAGCGCTGGAACCTGCTGTACGAAGTGCTGTGGCGCGTCGCCCATGGCGATCGCACCGCCATGCTCGCCGGCGACCGCCTCGGGAGCGAGATGCAGCGGCGCATCCGCCAGGTTGGCCGCGAAGCCCATCACCTGCATGCCTTCGTGCGCTTCGTGCCACTGCCCGAGGCACTGGCCGAGCAGTTGCAACTGGACCTGGTGGCCTACCACGAACCGGCCCACGACATCCTCGACAGCGCCTGCGGGCATTTCGCCGATCGCCTGGGGCGCCAGCGCTGGTTGATCGCCACGCCCCTCGATGGCGTGCGCTTCGACGGCCAGCACCTGGACTACCAGCGCCAGTGCCCGCAGGCGTGGCGGCAATGGGCGCGCAACGCCGAGGACCCCGGCGCCGAGCTGTGGCTGGCCTACTACCGTCACACCTTCAACCCCGCCCGGCTCAACCCCGGTGCGTTGCGCCAGCACCTGCCCGGGCGCTTCTGGCGCCACCTGCCGGAGGGCCCGCTGATCCCCGAGCTGGTCGGCCAGGCGCGACATGGCAAGCAGCGCGACGGGCAGGCACTGGAGGTCGGGCGTCAGCGTGGCAAACGGATTGCCTCAGGGAACCCCGCAATCAATCCAAATGGATTGAATTTGTGAAAAATTCATCATTCTCAGCTTCGGATGCATTGTTACGAGCCTGACAATCCGACACAATTATTGCTAATTATTCTCATAAGCACTAGCAATAAGGATAAAGCCCGGCATGTCACCGCACCTCTCCCCTCACTGTTTCACGCCCAGCCGCAACCTGCTGGCCATGGCCATCTGCATGGCGACCCTCACCCCGGCGCTGGCCGAGGAGCAAGCGCCGGCCGTGATCGAGCTGGGCGCCACGGCCATCAACGACAGCAGCCTGGGCAGCACCACCGAGGGGTCGAAGTCGTACACCACCGGCTCCATGTCCACCGCCACCAAGCTGCCGTTGACCATGCGCGAAACGCCCCAGGCGGTGACCGTGATCACCCGCCAGCGCATGGACGACCAGGGCATGACCAGCATCAACGACGTGGCCAGGTACACCCCGGGGCTGTTCCTCAACCAGTCCAACGGCCCGGGCCGGCAGACCTACAAGGCCCGCGGCTTCGACGTCGACAACATCATGTACGACGGCATCCCCAGCGCCTACACCGGCTGGGTGGTCGGCGCCCAGCCCAACCTGGCGATGTTCGACCGGGTCGAGGTGGTGCGCGGCGCCACCGGGTTGGTCACCGGCTCCGGTACGCCTTCGGCGGCCATCAACCTGGTGCGCAAGCGTCCGCTGGCGGAACAGAAGGTCACCCTCACCGGTGCCGCCGGCAGCTGGGACAACTACCGCGGGCGAACTCGACGCCTCCAGCCCGCTCAACGACAGTGGCACCCTGCGCGGTCGCGTGGTGGCCTCGTACCGCGACGCCAATGGCTTCCGTGACGGGCAGCAGGAAGACCACGGGCTGTTCTACGCGATCACCGAGGCCGACCTGGGCGAGGACACCACCCTGACCCTTGGCCTGTCCCACCAGAAGGACAAGACCAACGTATTCTGGGGCGCGATCCCCACCGACCTCAACGGCCATCACCAGGACCTGCCCCGTTCGTACAACCCGGCCACCGACTGGGAGGTCAAGGACCAGGAGATCAACACCCTGTTCGCCGAGCTGCGCCAGCGCCTGGCCAATGACTGGAAGCTGCAGGTCAACGCCATCTACAGCGAGCAGAACGCGCTGTTCCGCGGCTCCTACCAGTCGCGCTGGGACCTGGCCAAGCCGCTGAGCCGTACGGTCTACCAGTCGGCCCACGACGAGAACCAGCTGGGCCTGGACACCTTCGCCAGCGGCCCGTTCGAGGCCTTCGGCCGCACCCACGAGCTGGTGGTGGGTGCCAGCAAGCGCATCTACGACATGACCGAGCGCAACTACAGCCCCTACGACCTGGACTACCCCATCGACGGCGGCAAACCGGACTTCCTGCACACCAGCAGCAGCCGCTACCTGATCAACCAGGAAGGCGTGTACACCACCACCCGCCTGAGCCTGGCCGACCCGCTCAAGCTGATCCTAGGCGGGCGCCTTGACTGGTACGACTACGACCAGCGCGGCAGCAACGAGGGCGACTACAAGGTGACCCGTAACGTCACCCGCTACGCCGGCCTGATCTACGAGCTGGACGAGCACCACTCGCTGTACACCAGCTACACCGACATCTTCCAGCCCCAGGACAACAAGGACCCCAGCGGCACGCCGGTGCGGCCGATCGAAGGCAAGAACTACGAGGTGGGCATCAAGGGCGAGTACTTCGACGGCGCGCTCAACGCCAGCCTCGCGGTGTTCCGCATTGATCAGGAGAACCGCGCGGTCGAGGTGGACAAGAGCCTGTGCCGGGCCGGTCAGTTCGCCTGCTACGAGGCGTCAGGCGAAGTGCGCAGCCAGGGTATCGACTTCGAGGTGCAGGGCGCGCTGACCGAGCAGTGGCAGATCGGCGCCGGCTATACCTATGCCCGCGTACACACGGTCAAGGACGCCAAGAATCCAGAGAAGGTCAACAAGCCGTTCGAGTCCGACACGCCGCAGCACCAGTTGAAGCTGTTCACCACCTACCACTTCCAGGGCCCGCTGGAGAAACTGCGGGTCGGTGGCGGCGTCACCTGGCAGAGCCGCATGTACAACGACTTCACCGTGGCCGACGGCGGCAGCTACCGCCTGGAACAAGGCGCCTACGCCGTCACCGACCTGATGGCCGGCTACGCGGTCAACCAGCACCTGGACCTGCAGCTCAATGCCAACAACGTGTTCGACCGCAAGTACTACTCGTCGATCTCCAAGTCGGTGAACTATGGCAGCGACACCTTCGGCGATCCGCGCAACCTGATGCTGACGGCCAAGTACAGTTTCTGAATCCCAGGGCGCAGGGATGCGCCAACCATCTATTTTCAGGCCTTACGCGCCTCTCCTTTCGCGGCACAAGGTCGCTCTCATGGAACAAACCGAAACTTATTGATTTAGCTTGGCTCTGTGGGAGCGGCCTTGCGTCGCGAAAGGGCTGCGCAGCAGCCCCGGCAATTTTGACGGTGGCTCAGAACCTGGGGCCGCTGCGCGCCCCTATCGCGACGCAAGGCCGCTCCCACAGGGGGACAGTTCCCTGCGCGACAGCGCAGCCCGACGGGCTGGGCGATCCCCTACAGGCTTCAGGCATGCACCCAACGCCGATGCAGCCCGCGCGCTAGGGCATCAAGCATGAACCCCAGCACCCCGATCAGCAGCACCATCGCCATCAGCTCCGAGTAAGCCAACCGGTCACGGGTATCGAGGATGAAATAGCCCAACCCGGCGCTGACACCGAGCATCTCGCACGGCACCAGCACGATCCACAGGATGCCGATGGCCAGGCGCACGCCGGTCAGCACATGGCCGATCACCCCGGGGATGATCACCTTGCACAAGGTCTCCCAGCGCGTGGCGCTGAGGCTGCGGCTCAACTGCAGCCAGCGCGGGTCGAGCTGGCGTACCCCGGCGGCGGTGTTCAGCAGGATCGGCCACAGCGCGGCGAAGGCCAGCAGGAAGTAGATCGGCTGGTCGCCCACGCCCATCAGCATCACCACCACCGGCATCCACGACAGCGGCGAGATCATGCGCAGGAACTGGAACGCCGGCGTGGTCGCCGCCTCCAGGTGCCGGTAGCTGCCCACCAGCAGGCCCAGCGGTACGCCGATCAGCAGCGCCAGCAGCAGGCCGACGAGGATGCGCTTGAGGCTTACCCAGATATGCCCGTAGACCTCGCCCTGCCCCAGCAGCTCTACCAGGCTTTGCAATGTGGCCTGGGGCGAGAAGCGCGCCGACAGGCCATCGGCGGCGCCGAACAGGCGCACGCCCGCCCACCACAACAACAGCAGCGCCGCCAGGCCCGCCAGGCCCAGGGCGCCATGCACGACATGCCTGCGCATCAGACCGCGAACTCCTCGCTACGCTGGAAGTTCTCGGCGATGCCGAACGCTGTCGGGCCACCCACGGCGGCGATGGCGTTGCGCACGAAACGCTCGTCCACCAGGTCACGGGCGGTCTGCGCCGGGTCCAGGGCGGCGAGGAAATCGCTCTCGCCGACGATCAGGGTGTTCTTCAGGCGCTTGACCAGTTCCTCGGTGTAGCTGGGGAACGGGTAAGGCTGGAAGTCAATGCGCTTCTCGTCCCACTGCTGGTGCTGGATCGCGCCGCTGGCGATGTAGCCGGCGCGGTCTTCGGCGGAAGGCGCCAGCACCTTGGTCAGCACCGCCGGCTCGTGCGGGGTGTACTTGTTGGGGCCGGCCTTGGACAGCAGGGCTGCGGCCTCGGCGCGGTGTTCGCGGGTCCACTGCTGGGCCTTGACGATGGCGTTGACCACCTTCTGCGACCACTCAGGACGGTTGTTCAGGTCGTGCTCGTGCATGAACACCACGCAGCAGGCATGGTTGCGCCAGACATCGCCGGTGAAGCGCTGCACGCGGCCGACCTTGAGGTTCTCGGCCAGGGCGTTGAACGGCTCGGCAACGATGTAACCGGCGATGCGCTTGCTGGCCAGGGCCGGTGGCATGTCCGACGGCGGCAGCACCAGCAGGTTGACCTCGTTGTCCGCCAGTTGCGCATCGGCCGGCTTGGACACGGGCTTGAGGCCATTGTCGGTGAGCATCTGTTGCAGCACCACGTTATGGATCGAGTACCAGAACGGAATCGCCACGGTCTTGCCGCCGAGCTGCTTCATCTCGGTGATGTCCGGGGCCACGGTCAGGCCCGAGCCGCCGACGTGGTTCCAGGCCACGACCTTGGCCGGCACCTTGCTGCCGTAGCGCGCCCACACGGTCATTGGCGACAGCAGGTGGATGACGTTGACCTGGCCAGAGATGAATGCCTCGATCACCTGCGCCCAGCTGCGCAGCAACACCGGGCGCTCGGCCTTGATGCCCTCGGCCTCGAACAGGCCGTTGTTGTGCGCCACCAGCAAGGGCGTGGCGTCGGTGATCGGCAGGTAGCCGATGCGCACCGGCGCGTCCGGCTCGGCGGCGGCGCGGGCCTGCAGGCTCGACAGTAGCGGCACGGCGCCGGCGGCGGTGAGCATGGCGCTCAGCTTCAGAAAGTCGCGACGGGACGTCGTGGAACAGCAGTCATCCATGCACATGGACAGCCTCCGAGGGCAAGGGGAATGGAGTGGGTTCGGCTGTGCGGCTTGCCCGCCGAAGGGTTTTCAGTATCTCGATGCGCAGCGCGCCCAGTTCCTCGACCCGCTGCGCGCGGGGCTGCGGCAGGTCGATGTGCCACTGGCCGAGGGTGCGCGCCGGGTGGTTGCCCAGTAGCAGCACGCGATCGGACAGCAGCAGGGCTTCGTCGATGTCGTGGGTGATCAACACGGCGGCGGTGTTGTGGGTGGCGATCAGCTGCAGCAGCAGTTGCTGCATGTCGGCCCGGGTCACCTCGTCCAGCGCGCCGAAGGGTTCGTCCAGCAACAACACCTCGGGCTGGCGCGCCAGGCAGCGGGCCAGCGCGGTGCGCTGGGCCATGCCGCCGGACAGCTGCGCCGGGTACTGGCCACGGGCGTGGGCCAGGCCCACCGCGTCGATGGCGTGGTCGATCCGTGCGCGCCGCTCGGCCGCCGGCAGCCTGGGCTGGCGGGCGAAGTCGAGGCCGAAGGCGACGTTCTTCTCAAGGCTCAGCCAAGGCAGCAGGCTGGGGTCCTGGAATGCCACCGCCAGGCGCGGATGCGGCCCCTGCAGCGGCTCGCCGCGCAACTGCACGCTGCCGCCACGGGCCTGCTGCAGGCCGGCCAGCACGCGCAGCAGGCTGGACTTGCCGACCCCGCTGGGGCCGAGGATGCTGACCACCTCCCCCGGCGCCAGCGCCAGGTCGAACTGCTCCAGCACCGCCTGCCAGCCACCCTCGCGCGGGTAGCCCAGGCTGATGTCGCGGGCTTCGAGTAGCACGTCGGTCATGCAGAGGCCGCCTGGCGTTGCAGCTCGGCGCGCAGCTGCACCAGGCTCGGAGTGACGATCGGCACGAACGCCGACTCGCGCCAGCGGCGGGCGAAGCCCTCGCCGTAGGCGGTCAGGTAGGCCTTGCCACCGCTGGCCTGCAACTCCAGCTGCACGGCGTCGGCGGCGCATTCGGCGAGGGTGATGCGCAGTTTGAACAAGGCGGCCGGCTGGCTCTGGAAGCGGCCGTCGAGCAGCCCCTGCTTGAGCTCGGCGACGGTGTTCTCCAGGCGCTCGACGAGCACCTGGCGGGCCTCCTCAAGGAACGCGCCACGCCCCTGCAAGTGTGCCTGTGCCTCCTCCAGGGCGCGGCGAGCCAGACCGATGGCCATGCCGCACTGCAGCGCCAGGAACGCCGGACGCACCCTGGGCAGGAACTCACGGGCGTTGTCGTGCAGCAGCCAGTCACGGGCCAAGGGTACCTGGTGGAAGGCCAGCGCCGCGGTGTTGCTCGATTGCAGGCCCATCAGTTGCAGGTCGTCGGAGCGTTCCAGGCCCGGCGCGTTCGACGGGATGGCGACCACGAACGGCGCGCCACCGGCGTCATCCTCGATAGCCGCGGCCACCACGAAGCCGCGCTTGCGCAGGTTGGTCACCCAGTGCAGGCGCCCTTCCAGGTTCCAACCGTCGCTCGCGGCGCGGCCACGCACCTGCAAGGCCTCGATGCCGGAAAGGAACTTCATGGCGTTGGACAGGCCGGTGGCCCCGGCCAGTTCGCCCTTCAGCAGGTCGGGCAGCAGCCGTTCGCACAGCGCCCGGTTAGGGCTTTGCAGCAGGTATTCGATGAAGGCGCGCTGGCCCCAGCAGACAAAGGCCGCGGCCAGCGAACGGCTGGCGATGGCGGCGATGGCCTCGACCGCCACAGTGACGTCACCACCCGAGCCGCCCAGGGCCGGGGCGACGCCGATGCGCAGCAATTGCGATTCGGCGATATGCGCCAGCACCAGGTGTGGATCGCACTGGCCCTGGTCGATGGCCTCGGCATTGGCATCCAGCCATTGTCGAAATGCATAATCAAGCATGTCCCTACTCCTGTTGAAACGCCGGACGCGCCGGCATCAGGCCTTGATCAGGCCGAAGGCTGCCAGCGGTACTTGCTCAGCTCGTCGTTGAGCGGCGTCTGGGCGAACACATTAGCAAAGTTGCACAGGGTTGCGAGGCTCACGCCGAGAATCACTTCCAGGGCGTTGCCTTCGCTGAATCCGGCGTCACGGAATGCCTGATAGGTGGCATCGCCGACGTTGCCGCGGGTGGCGATCACTTCACGGGCGAATTCGGCGAGGGTCTCGTAGCGGGCGTCAGGCAGCTCGCCGCGGGCACGCAGGGCATCGACTACTTCCTGGGGCAGCTTGGCCTTGTTCAGCGCCACGGCGGTGTGGCCGGCGACGCAGAAATCGCAACCGTGCTGGGTGGCGGCGATCAACTGCACCACCTCGCGCTCGGCCAGGGTCAGCTCGGACTTGCCGTTGAGCGCCGAGACGGTAACGTAGGTTTCCAGCGCCGCCGGGGCGTTGGCCAGGATGCCCAGCAGGTTGGGGATGAAGCCGGAGTTCTTCTGCGCGTTCTCGAGGAATGGGCGGGCGGCTTCCGGGGCGGTCTGCAGGCTGTGTAGAGTGATGCGTGCGGACATGGAGTGGTCTCCTTTGATGTAGGTCGCTACAGTCTGTTGGTTATAAGAAGTAGCATCCATATTCATCAGTCGCCTTTCCTTGCTCCAGAGTCCTTGCATTAGATGATTTCTTCCAGCCCCCTCGTCGATTGGTTATTAGAGAGTCTGGAGCTCGACGCCAGCCTGTTCCATGTCGGCCGCTACTGCGGGGGCTGGCACGCCAGCACCCAGGGCATGGGCCGGGCCAGTTTCCACCTGGTGGTGCAGGGCCATTGCTGGCTGCATATCGATGGCCAGGCGCAGCCGCTGCGCCTGGAGAGCGGCGATGCGGTATTCCTTTTGCGGGACCTGGCCTATCGACTTTCCAACGACGAGGATGCCGCCGACGCCTGTGCCCAGCCGCGCCGGAGCATGCAGGCGCTGGACCTCGAAGCGGGCGACGGCGTGGGGCTGGTGTGCGGGTTCTTCCACTTCCAGTCGGGGTTGTCGTCACTGATCGTCGACGGGCTGGCGGACTGGATCCTGCTGCGCGCCAGCGAGCCGGCCGGCAGCGCGGCGCGGGCGCTGTTCGGGCTGATCCTCGAGGAATGCCGTCGCCCGCAGCCCTCCCAGGCGCTGCTGGAACGCCTCACCCACCTGCTGTTCCTGTATGTGCTGCGCCAGCAGGTGCACGCCGGCCACTCGCTGGGCGGGCTGGTCGCCCTCGCCCGCCAGCCGGCCTTCGCCGGCTTGCTGGAACGCTTGATCGAGGAGCCGGGGCAGGCCTGGACGCTGGAGAACATGGCGGCCTGCACGGGGCTTTCGCGCTCGGCCTTCTTCAAGCGCTTCAACGAGTTGGCCGGGCAATCGCCCGGGCAGGTACTGCTGGCGCTGCGCATGCGCCATGCCTGCCAGTTGCTCAAGGCGGGCAATACCGTCGAACAGGTGGGCGCGCAGGCGGGGTATCAATCGGTGGCGGCCTTTACCCGGGCGTTCGCCAAGGCGGTCGGCGTGCAACCCGGGGCCTATCGCAAACAGCAGGGTGCTGGCTGAGGAACATGCCCCTCACGCCCTTCGCTGCATCCAGGCCGCCCCCAGCCCGCTGAGGCAGATCACCGCAATGCCGACCAGGCTCGTGCCATCCGGGACCTGGCCGAACACCACCAGCCCCAGCAGCCCGGCGAACACGATCTGGCAATAGCTGAACGGCGCCAGCAATGCCGGTGCGGCATGGCGGAACGCCTGGGTCAGCAACAGGTGCGCGGTCATCCCGCAGCCGCCCAGCGCCAGCATCAGCGGCACATGGGGCCATTGCGGCACCTGCCAGAAGAACGGCACCAGCGCCGTCAGGATCAGGGTGTTGCACAACCCCGCATAGAAGTTGCTGGTGGTTGGAGTGTCGTGGGCGGCCAGCTTGCGCGTCAGCAACTGGTAGAAGCAGAACCCCAGCGCCGAGCCGAAGGGGAACAGGATGGCCGGAGTGAACATCGCCCCGCCCGGGTGCACCACCACCAGCACACCGATGAAGCCCATCACCACCGCCAACCACTGCCCCGGCGTCACTCGCTCCTTGAGCAGCGGCACCGACAGCGCGGTGACCAGCACCGGCGCGAGGAAGTTGACCGAGGTCGCCTCCGCCAACGGCAGGTACTGCAAGCCGGCGGTAAACAGCAGGCTGGTGCTGAGCAGGCTCAGCGCGCGTAGCGTCTGCAACAATGGCCGGCGGGTACGCAGCACCGCGAGGCCCGCCTTGGGCAGGAAGATCCCGGCCATCAGCAGGGTGTGCACCAGGTAACGCACCCAGACCACCATGATGATCGGGTAGATCCCACCGAGGAGTTTCGACAGTGCGTCGTGGCTGGCGAACAGGAAGGTGGCCACCACCACCAGGGCGATGCCACGCAGCGGCTGGTTGACTCCGGACAGCGGCGAACTGGAACTCATGAGGCTCTCGGGCGATGGCCCCGGCATGGTGCCGGGGCATGGGCGGATTCTAGAAGAGAACCCGGGGACGCGACAAAGCCTTGTGGTCCAACCGGTACATTTTGTTCGCTGATCGACCACTTTTGCCGAAGGAGAGTGTGGTTTGTTCAGGAGATCGCTCAGCCTATTGAGCTTGGCTTTCAGGGTGGCAAGCATCACCAGCGTGGGAGCGGGCTTGCCCCGCGATGCGATGCATGGCACCGGCTTTGCCGGTGATCGCGGGTCAAGCCCGCTCCCACGTTAGAACCCGGATCGAGCATGCAGTCCAAAATTGGTTGTGCGTTCAGGACCGCGGCATAACCTGCGTCAAGCGCTCGCTCGCCGGTGCCGGTCGGCCGTACAGGTAGCCCTGGAAATGCGAGCAGCCCTCGGCCAGCAGACGCTCCATCTGCTCGGCCGACTCCACCCCTTCGGCCGTGGTCTTGATCATCAGGCTGTTGGACAGCTCGGTGATGGCGCGGATGATCGACATCGCCTCGCGGCTTTCGCACATGTCGTGGACGAACGACTTGTCGATCTTGATCCGGTCGAAGGGGAACGAGCGCAGGTAGCCGAGCGAGGAATACCCCGTGCCGAAATCGTCGAGGGAAATCGACACACCCAGATCCTTCAATGCCCGCAGGGTGCGCACGTTCTCCTCGCTGTTGCCCAGCAGCACCGACTCGGTGATCTCCAGCTCCAGGCGCGTGGCCGGCAGCCCCGAGTCGGCCAGGGCCAGGGCCACGGTGTGCACCAGGTTGGCATTCTTGAACTGCACCGCCGACAGGTTGACCGACACCGTCTGCGCGGTGCCCCAGCTGGCCGCCTCCTGGCATGCCAGGTTCAGCGCCCGGGCGCCGATCTCGTGGATCAGGCCGGTCTCCTCGGCGATGGGGATGAAATCCATGGGCATGATCATGCCGCGACTCGGGTGCTCCCAGCGCAGCAGGGCCTCGTAGCCGGTGACGCTGGCGCTCTGCTGGTCCACCACCGGCTGGTAGTGCAGCTGCAGCTGGCCCAGGTGTAGCGCGGTGCGCAGGTCGGTCTCGACCAGGCGGCGCTGGCGGGCGGCGACATCCAGTTCGACATGGAAGCACTCGTAGCGGTTGCGGCCATTGCGCTTGGCCTCGTACAGGGCCATGTCGGCGTAGCCCAGCAACTGCTCGGCCTGGTCGTGGTCGTCGGGCGCGACCGCCACGCCGATGCTCACCCCCACGCTGAACTGGTGCCCTTCGATATGGAACGGCGGGCAGATCGCTTCGATCAGGCGCTGGGCAGTGTTACGCGCCGCGTCGCCGGTCTCCAGGCCCGACAGCACCACGGCGAACTCGTCGCCACCGAGCCTGGCCAGGGTGTCGTGCTCGCGCAGCTCGCGGCGCAGGCGCTTGCCCAGGGCGCGCAGCAGCTTGTCGCCGAAAGCGTGGCCAAGGGTGTCGTTGATGTTCTTGAAGTTGTCCAGGTCCAGGCACAGGGCGGCGGTCAGCTTGTCGCTGTCCTCGCCGCGCAGCAGCGCCTGCTTGAGACGCTCATGGAACAGGGTACGGTTAGGCAGCCCGGTCAGCGCGTCGTGGTGGGCCATGTGATGGATCTGGGCATGGGCGGCCAGTTCCTCGGTGGCGTCCTCGGCGACGAACAGCACGTAGTCCCCCTGCCCTTCGCGGTTGTCGCAAAGCGTGGCCCGGCTGCGCAGGGTGCGCGGCCCCGTGGCGGTGTCGACCCGGGTTTCGGCGGCATAGCCCTTGCTGCTGCGCGCCCCGCGGGCCAGCTGCTGTTCGAGGTAGTCGACGGCCGCTGGCACCAGGCACTGGCCGGGCAGCTGGCCGACCATGCGCGTGCCCTGGCGGCCAAACAGGTGCTCGGCCTGCTGGTTGGCCAGGAGGATCTGCTGACTCTGCAGGTCCTGGACGATGACGCTGGCAGGAATGTTGGCGATCACCGAGTCGAGGAACTGCGACAGGGTGGTCATCTCCTGGCTGTACTGTTCGGCCAGCTCCTTGGCCTTGAGCAGCTCCAGCTCATGTTGGCGGCGCTCGGAGATGTCGCGGGTGATCTTGGCATAGCCGATCAACTGGCCGCTGTGTTCATCCTTGATCGGCTCGATCACCACGCTGGTCCAGAAGTGCGAACCGTCCTTGCGCTGGCGCAGTCCTTCGGCCTGGAAGCGCCCCTCGTTACGCGCGGTGTCCAGGCTGAGCGCCGGCAGGCCGGCATGGCGGTCCTCGTCGGTATAGAACACCGAGAAGTGCTGGCCGATGATCTCCTCGGCCTGGTAGCCCTTGGCCCGCTGCGCGCCCGGGTTCCAGTTGGCGACGATGCCCTCGGGGGTGAGCTGGTAGATGGCGTAGTCCGCCACACTCTGGATCAACAACCGGTACATCATGTCGGGATTGGCGGCGAGCGGCATGGGAATGACCTGACTCCTTCACAGCAGGAATAGGAAACCTCCGGACCGTATGTCGGAACAGTCCGAAATAACGAAGTGCTGGCATTATGCCGCTCGACGCAGGGCTTTTGTGAAGTGCGTCACAAAAAATCTGCAGGGATTCAGTGCCGCCGTCGGGTCACCAGGAAATTGCGCAGATGCGGCTCGTCATCCAGCGCGATCTCCCGCACCGGACGCGGCAGGTCCGCCAGCACTGCCTGGCAGAACGCCAGGGCCGGGGTATCCTCGCGATAGCAGCGCACCAGCCAGTCGCTGTCGCCTTGGCACAGTGTCTGGCGCGCCACCGCCAGGCCCACGCCCTGGCGGCGGTACTTCTTGAGGATGAACAGGTCGGCCAACTCGCAGGCCTCGATGCCGGGCAGTTCGCTGCGCTCGATAAGCATGAAGCCGGCGATGAAGCCGTCCACCAGGATCAGGTTGGCGCTCCAGCCGGGGGTTTGCCAGTAGCGGGCGAAGTGCGGCTCGTGGATGTAGAAGCGCCCGTCCACCTCGACGTCCTCCTGCTCCCAGTCGGAGGACTCGTAGGCGTAGAACTGGTAGAGGTTGCGCACCAGTTCGACGTGCTCGGGGCCGGTCTGGTGCAGTTCGACAGGGGCGGTCATGGCGCAGGCTCGATTCAAATCGTGAGTCTACCAGCCCATCGTGGACCAAGGTCTTGCACGTCCCCCTGTAGGAGCGGCCTTGTGTCGCGATAGGGCTGCGAAGCGGCCCCAGGATTTCAGAGTTGATGCACAGATCGCCGGGGCCGCTTTGCGGCCCATTCGCGACACAAGGCCGCTCCTACAGGTATTGTGCAGAGCCAGGTCATTCGGGCAGCGCCGCCACCGCATCCACTTCCACCAGCATCCCGTCCAGCGCAAGGCGCGGGACCGGAATCAGCGTGCAGGTCGGCGTCATCCTGCCACCCCAGGCGCGCTCGGCCTCGGCCACCCACTGGCTCAGGCGCGCCTCGGAATGATCGACCACCAGCAAGGTGAGCTTGAACACGTGCTCAAGAGTGGCCCCACGGGAGGCCAGGGCAATCTTCAGGTTCACCAGGGCCTGACGCGCCTGCTCGTCGAAACGCGCCGAGAGATTGCCCTGCAGGTCCTCGCCGCCCTGCCCGGCGATGTACAGCAGGCGGCTGCCGGCACGCACTTCGGCGACATGGGAATAGGCATTGCCACTGGGGTCGTAGAGGCCTTCGGGGTTGCTCAGGGCGAAGGCGGCTGGCTGGGTCATGGTATCGCTCCGTCGATGGAATGAGCGGCCGAGTATCAAACCTCAGGTTAGGTCGAGGTCAAGCCCCCGACTCCCCGGTGCTTGTCGCCTTCCGGCCCCACTGGCACAGTGGCGCCCTCGCACCGTCGTCCTGGAGCCCCCATGCCGTTCGATCCAACCTTGCTCACCCAAGCCCGCCACGTGGTGGTGTTCACCGGTGCCGGGGTATCCGCCGAAAGCGGCATCGCCACCTTCCGCGACAAGCTGACCGGGTTGTGGGAGCGTTTCGACCCAGCGCAACTGGCCAGCGCCGAAGGCTTTCGCGCCAACCCGGCGCTGGTCTGGGGCTGGTACCAGATGCGCCGAGCGGGGATCGCCCAGGCCACGCCCAACCCCGCTCACCAGGCCATCGCCGCGCTGGCGGCGCGGGTACCGAAGCTGACCCTGGTGACGCAGAACGTTGACGACCTGCACGAGCGCGCCGGCAGCCAGGACGTGCTGCATTTGCATGGGCGGCTGGACGCGTTCCGCTGCCTGGACTGCGCACGTCCGGCGGACGCGCCTGTGGCCCTGCCCGAGGACGCCCTGCAAGGCCGGCGCATTGAGCCTCCGCGCTGCAGCCGTTGCGGCGGGCCGCTGCGGCCCGGGGTGGTGTGGTTCGGCGAGATGTTGCCGGAGCAGACGCTGGAGCGGGCGTTCGACGCCGCGCAGCAATGCGACCTGCTGTTGTCGGTGGGAACGTCCGGCGTGGTGCAGCCGGCGGCCTCGATTCCACGGCTGGCGCTGGCGGCGGGGGCGACGGTGGTGCATGTCAATCCGCAGCCTGAGAGCGAGGGGCATCCGCGAGAGTTCGTGCTGGCCGGCAAGGCGGGCGAAATGTTGCCTGAGTTGATGCGCCAGGCGTTTACCTGAACCTGCCGCGCTGTCGCTGGTGGCCCTTTCGCGGGGCAAGCCCGCTCCCACGAGGCTCGCCTGCACAGGGCCATCGGCTCAGTGGCCGGCCTGCTCCAGCGCCGCTTTCAGGTCATCGGCAGCGGTATAGGTCTTCTGCCCGACCAGTACGCCCTTGTCCAGCGAGAGCCACAGCACCTTGCCCTCCTCGCCGGCATAACGACTGGCGACCTGGCCTTCACGGTCCAGCAGCACCCGGTAGCTGTAGTCGCGCATGGCCGGGATGGCGAACAGCTTGCTGATCAGCGCCGGCATGCGCTGGATATCCGCGACGAACACCGCATTGCGCGCCTCCAGGTAGCCCTTGGGCTGCTCGGCCAGGGCCGCCTTCATCAGCTTGGCACCGTCCATGTCGCGGGCGACCAGCAGGATGCGGGTGTCGCTGCCCAGGCTGTAGGGCTGGTCGTACTGGTCGAGCAGGGTCCAGGGCGCCAGGGTTTCCCCGGTCTGCGCAGCGTGAGCCAGGAACGGAAGCAGGCTGAGCAGGAGTGCGGCGGCGTATTTCATGGTTGTCGGTCCGGTTCGTAAGGGCCGTCAGCATAGCCCAAGCCGCCGCCGTTGACAGGTTCAGCGCAATTGCCCGGCAATCAGCCCCACGGCGATCAGGATCATCACGCCGCCGGACAACCGCCCCACCACCCGCGCCGCCGCGGGCCGGGTGCGCAGTACGGCCTTGGCGCCGTAGCCGACCATCAGGTAGATCACCAGCGAGCTGCCCAGGTGCACCAGCCCCAGCAGCAGGATCTGCAACGGCAGCGGCCAGCTCGACTGCGGGTCGGTGAACTGTGGCAGCAACGCCAGGAACAGCAGGAAGACCTTGGGATTCAGCCCACTGACGCACAAGCCCTTGAACGCCCAGCGCGACCCCGAGTCGCGCTCGCCGCCCTCGCCCGCCTCGGGCACCGCCGGGCTCAACAGCAAGTTGCCGCCCAGCCACAGCAGGTAGAGGCAGCCGGCCAGGGTGAGCAGGGTCAGCGCCAGCGGATGCCCGGCGAGCAGGCTGCCGACCCCGGCCGCCACCACCAGGGTGACGAGGAAATGCCCGGACAACATGCCCGCCACCGCCGGCACCACCCAGCGTCCGCGCATGCCGGCCGAGATGGCATAGGCCCAGTCGGCACCGGGGGTGATCACGAACAGCAGGGAAACGGCCCAGAACGCCGCCAATACACTCATGGTCATTTCGATCCTTCCTTTCACACAGGTTTCGGTGAAAGAAAGACTACGGATATCGCCCGGGGATTTTCTTTCGTATATTCCCTCTACCAAGCCAATCGATGGAAGATTCTCCCCCATGGATCGAACTGATCGAAAGATCCTTGCCGAGCTGCAAAAAGACGGGCGCCTGTCGGTCACCGAGCTGGCCGAGCGCGTGGGCCTGAGCCTGTCGCCCTGCCACCGCCGCCTCAAGGCGCTGGAGGAATCCGGCGCCATCCTCGGCTACCACGCCCGCCTGGCCCCGGCGGCCCTGGGCCTGAACTTCGCTGCGCTGGTGTTCGTGACCTTGCGCGAAGTGACCCGCCAGCCAGTGGCGGACTTCGAGGCGGCGCTCGCGGACATTCCACAGATCGTCGAGGCCCAGCGCCTGTTCGGCGATCCGGACTACCTGCTGCACGTGGTGACCAGGGACCTGCCGGCGTTCCAGAAACTGTACGACGAACAGCTGACCAGCATTCCCAATGTCAAACGCCTGAGCTCGACGCTGGTGATGAAGGAGGTGATCCAGGACCGGTTGTTGCCGATGTAGGTAGCCTGGTCGGTATGTATTGCCTGCACCGGCCCATTCGCGGGTAAACCCACAGATTCCGCAGGCTATTGATGAACCTGTGGGAGCGGGTTTACCCGCGAATGGGCCGGCCTGGTCAACCTGTACCCGTGCACCAGCAATGCTCATTCTGCACCACCACCGCGCACCCGAAGCCACCCGCAGCCCCGGCAACCCACCTACCTCAGGCGCTCCCGCCACCTGGCACCTTCCTTGCTCCCGTCCCCCGCTTAACCTTTTGCCAGCCTTAGGTTTTTTAAGGTTCATGAGCACAAATTTACTAATTTCTCGATACCCGCCCGCCCCGCATCATCGCTCCAACAAGAACGCGTCGCCCCTTGCCGGCACGCACCCGGGCCTCCCCCGATGCCCCACCTTGCCTTGGAGTCAGTCATGACCAGTGCAGCCAATTCGGCACCCCTCATCGAGAAACACACGATCGGCTACGTGCCGCCGCAAGACCGCCATGGAAAGGTAAGGGATCTGTTCACACTGTGGTTCGGCGGCAACATCGCGCCGTTGCCCATCGTCACCGGCGCGCTGGGCGTGCAGCTGTTCCACCTCAACCTGGTCTGGGGCATCGTCGCGATCCTCGTCGGCCACCTGGTCGGCGGCGTGCTCATGGCGTTGCACTCGGCCCAGGGCCCGCAGATGGGCATCCCGCAGATGATCCAGAGCCGCGCCCAGTTCGGCTCGCTCGGCGCCCTGCTGGTGGTGGTGATCGCCGGGGTCATGTACATCGGCTTCTTCGCCTCCAACATCGTCCTGGCCGGCAAGTCGCTGCACGGCGTGGTCGACAGCGTGCCGGTGCCGGTAGGCATCGTCATCGGCGCCCTGGGCTCGGGCATCATCGGCATCATCGGCTACCGCTTCATCCACGTGCTCAACCGCATCGGCACCTGGGTGCTGGGCATCGGCATCGTGGTCGGCTTCGGCTACATCTTCAGCCATGTGCAGAGCGACGACTTCCTCACCCGCGGCGGCTTCAACCTGGCCGGCTGGCTGGCCACCGTGTCGCTGGCGGCGCTGTGGCAGATCGCCTTCGCCCCCTACGTGTCGGACTATTCGCGCTACCTGCCGGCCGACGTCAAGGTGTCCTCGACCTTCTGGACCACCTACCTGGGCTCGGCCCTGGGCTCGAGCCTGTCGTTCATCTTCGGCGCGGTCGCGGTGCTGGCGATCCCGGCCGGGATGGACACCATGGACGCGGTCAAACTCGCCACCGGCACCCTCGGCCCGCTGATGCTGGTGCTGTTCCTGCTCAGCGTGATCAGCCACAACGCCCTCAACCTGTACGGCGCGGTGCTGTCGATCATCACCCTGGTGCAGACCTTCGCCTACCGCTGGATCCCCACCGCCAAGAGCCGCGCCGTGCTGTCGCTGATCGTCCTGGCCGCCTGCTGCGTGGTGGCGGTGTTCGCCTCGGCGGACTTCATCGGCCACTTCGTCGACATGGTGCTGGTGCTGCTGGTGGTGCTGGTGCCGTGGACGGCGATCAACCTGATCGACTTCTATGTCATCCACAAGGGCGACTACGACATCGACTCGATCTTCAAGGTCGACGGCGGCATCTACGGCCGCTACAACCCCCAGGCGCTGATTGCCTACGCGGTGGGTATCGCGGTGCAGATCCCGTTCATGAACACACCGCTGTATGTCGGGCCGGTGTCCGTACACATCAATGGCGCCGACCTGTCGTGGCTGGTGGGGCTGGCGATCACCTCGCCGCTGTACTGGTGGCTGGCCAGCCGGGACAGTGAATATCGTCGTCGGCAAGTGAGTGCAAAGCTGGCGGCGGGGGTCTGAATCCGCCGGGCTGATGATCGACAGGAAGACCCGCCGCGGCGGGTCTTCTGCCATTGCCTGGCATGCCCACCGCTCACCCAGAAACGTCCTACATAGCAAGCGGACCCAGCTGACTACTCCAGGCAAAACACCTTGGCGAGCATACGCACTTCCCGCACAAGGAGTGTCCCATGCAAAAATTGCCAGCCCCCGACTTCACGATCCTGCGCAAGAAGCGCAAGCTGATTGCCGCCATCGTCCTGCCGGTGCTTGCCCTCGGCGCCATCGCTGCCGTGTTCAACGAAGTGTTCTTCTACAACGAAGCGGGCCAGATGACTCACGTGCGCACGATCTTCGGCGAGGAGAAGGTGGTCGAGGATGTCGGCTATGCGACCAAGTGGTTCGGTCGTAGCACGGTCTGGCGACGCACCATTGGCGTCCAGTCCGCCCTGCGGGTGGACAACCAGGAGGACAACCGCAGCGGACAACCGTCGGTGATCCTGGAAAACCTGCCGATCGTGTTCCTCGGCAACGTCGATGCCAAGGCCGAGTTCAGCACCCAGTTCCGCCTGCCCTCGGGCGATGCCTTCCTGAAGATTGCCCAGGAGTACCGCACCCCCGACAACTTCCTGCAGCGCGCCCTGCTGCCCGCCGTCAAGGAAACCCTGCAGGCCACCGCCTCGCTGATGAGCGCCGATGACTATTACGCCGGCAACCGCAGCCACTTTGGCGCCGAGTTCGAGAACCAGTTGCGCAACGGCCTGTACCTGACCAGCCGCAAGGAGATTCGCGTGCAGCGCGACAACCTGCCGGCACAGACCGCGATACTCCAGTCGGGCACCGACCAGGGCAGCTTCGGCGATAACTCCGCGACCCGCTTCGTCATCGAAAAGAAACTCGACAAGGACGGCCAGGAACTGCGCAAGCAACAACAGTTCCGCCTGTTCGGCGTCGAAGTCGTCGATGCCCGGGTGACGCACATCGACCCCAACCCCCAGTACCAGGAACGCATGGTGAGGGTGCAGCAGGCCCTGGCCGAGCTCGCCGTGGCCCGGCAGAACCGGCTCAAGGAAGAAGAAGAGAAAGAGCTGGTCTCCGCCCGCGGCGCCAAGGACGTCGAGGCCAAGCGCCAGGAAAGCCTGCGCCAGCAAATCGAACGCACCACGGAAGCCGAGACCGAGAAACAGCTCACCCTGATCAATGCCGAACGGGAAAAACGCCGGGCCGAGATCGACAAGCAAACCGCCGAGCTGCTCCGAGACAAGGCCAAGGTCAACGCCGAGGCCACCAAGATCACGGCCGACGCGGAAGCCTATGCACGTGAAGCCTCGCTCAAGGCCGACGGCGCCCTGCAGACCAAGCTCGACGCCCTGGTACAGATCAACCGCGCCTGGGCCAACGCAGCAGCCCAGGCGCCGGTGCCCAGCGTGATGATGGGAGGCTCCGACGCGGGGCTTGGTCGTCAAGACGAGATGGGCAAACTGATGAGCGTGCTCGCGACCAAGGCCGCGAAGGATCTGGTGCTCGACCTCAAGACACCTTGAGTAAACCC
Organism: Pseudomonas sp. TE31087; assembly: GCF_057284075.1. Classification (NCBI taxonomy): domain Bacteria; kingdom Pseudomonadati; phylum Pseudomonadota; class Gammaproteobacteria; order Pseudomonadales; family Pseudomonadaceae; genus Pseudomonas; species Pseudomonas sp. TE31087. The sequence continues at coordinate 776,089 of NZ_JBXVNN010000001.1, read as the reverse complement.
CTAGTGTCCTGTCTCGGAAATACGTTCTCTTTGGGCGACTGGCTTGGGTGTTCGGCCAAGGCGCCGCGACGAGTCATAGCAGGGCTATGGCGAGCAGTGGCAACGCCGGCCGGGCGCCCAAGACGCCGCCAAAAGTGAACAACCTATTTCCGAGACAGGACACTAGTGTAGCGTTTTGCGAACAGCACCTAAACATTCATGACTCTATGATCTTCACAAATGTCGTTAGGAAAAACAGCCCCCCTAAGCCAGCCAGTAAACAATAGCTGCTTAACTTCATCCTCCATTTCAGGTAACTCGGAAATTCATCGCTATCTTTAATGCTCAACCACCCACAACGATGCCCAAAGGATGGCCATATCACACCAAGGCTCATGGTGCTAACGATCAACATCCGTGACTTCAAATTTTTCGTACCCCATACAGCGACCTCGTCGTCAAGACCACTACTACGTCGAAAGGCATGACACATAACATTGAAGTGACGCGACCCTGCAATATAGGCATTGATAGCGACGCCGATGATCAACAATACAAATGGAGCAATCAGCAGCACTATCCGTAAACCGACAGGCCATCCACTGAGGTCAATCATAATGATCAACCAACCCGTGTAAACGCCAGCAACGCCACTGCAAATATCAACCATAAAAATCCAACAATGGAAAACCAGGCAGATACAACCATCATGCATCGAAGACCGGCAGGGAAAGCCACTACCTCGCTCTCGTCAAAAAGGCCTTTGCGAATGACATAAGAAGGGTAGAGAAACGCCCCACTGACTGTATTTATAAAATACCACCTTGATCTGAAACTTAGCTCATCAAAGGAACGTCTCCGCTGTTCCACCCAAACACTTCTGGGGAGCGCTTTGACAACACGGTCGTAACAACTCTCACGAGTAAGCATCAAACTCATGATCAATCCGATCTGGCAAAGCAAAAACGGTATCGCCATAAACACCATGGCCCATCCCGTCGACCAGAAACTGCTCATTTCGATCGCCACTCATACAAAGCTTCTCCTAGCCACTCACCTCCCATACCACCACCTGTGGCACCGATGAATGAACCTGCCCCCACAAGCACTAGACCGCACGCAGCACCCCCTACGCCAGCTGTAACAGCACCTACGGCTCCACAAGAGAAGGTGGCCATCAGGGTGCCTACCCGTGCACCATGAACGCCACCGGCAAGCCCGCCAGCAAAGCTGCCAGCTTCAGTGAAGCGAACCTTTCTGCATTGCTCAGTTTCCCCTGCACGACATACCTCTTGTACTTTAAGGTAGGACGATGTCGCACCTAACCCCACCGCCACATGCCCCCCATACTTCAAATACTTCGACATCTTCGCCACTTCATCCAAATGTGTCGCATACCCCGGTATCGCCCCCGGCGCACCAGCCTTGGACCAGTGATGAACGAGGCTTTTGGTGGAGATATTCAAGCTCTTACGCAGGCTTTCATGCCCACCAAGGTTCAGGTACTTGCCTAGAAACGCACTACGCAGCTGTGCATCCAGTTGCTGATAGAGCGCTCGACGTGATTCGAAGAATTGCGGGCTATTGAGATGACCATGCAAAGTGAACTCGCGCTGATGCAGGCGCTCGAGCCCCTTGAGCGTATCCCCAACCTGCCCCAGCCCGCGCGACAGCATGTCCTTGCCCACGCCCATGGATTGACTCGCGCCGTTGAGCACTCCGGCGATCTCGCCAATGTGCTGCATCATGAAGTTGGCCTCCTGCTCGTCGAGCACAGCCAGTGCCTCCCGCGCCCGCTGCGCCGCAGCCATCAGGTCGGCCTCCTCGCGGGTGCAGGCGTGGTGATTGTCGGGGTCACCGAGGACAAAGATTTCACCGGCCTTGAAACCTTGCTCGAAGGTAGGGTTCAGGCGCTGGATGCGTGCAATAGGCAGTGTGCTGTCCTGCGCCAACAACTGCGCCAGTACCTGGGGACCGGACATGCTGCGGGGAACGATATGAAAACCGGGTTCCAACCCGACTTGCGCAGACGCGATGGCGCCAGGCATCTGTGCGTTGGCTGGGGCATGGAGAGTGCGGGCGCCGGGGGCCGTCGCCGCGTTTGTCTGCCTGCCATGCATGGGATGACTGGACGGCGCCATTCCACCCAAAGGAGCAACCACCCTGTTACTGCCGTTCGGGCAGCCACAGGCAACCAGTGAACCATCCATCGCCAGTGGCTGACCGTCGGAAATCCACCCGAGGTAGCCCTCTACAACGACGCCAGGTTGGCAGCAGAGCGGACATTCGGTAGTCGAGTCCCCGACCCGCAGGACCTTTCGCCCATCACAGATGTAACCCTCACCGCTGGCAATGCAAATTGCACCCGTGGTGGTGACATCACCATCTACTGCCTGGCCTTTCCCATCAAGACTGACGCGATACATGTGCAGGTTCCTTTTGCGCTGAAAGCTCAAGAACCTAACAAATGAAGCTCGCCCTGTTACCCGAGAAAAAGCGAAAGAGAACTTTCCTACTCTGCCTAGAGAAAAGTCCTAAAACCAACCCTGTAACCAGCCTGTCCAGGCGTGCGGCCGAACCTGAGCGGGCTGGTCACGATGCTCTTCAGTGCCCGCTGCGCAACATCTCCTTCGGCACATACTTGCCAATCTCATACTTGCCGATCGCCGCCCGGTGCACTTCATCCGGCCCGTCGGCCAGGCGCAGGGTGCGCTGCATCGCATACATGTACGCCAGCGGGAAATCACCGCTCACCCCCGCCCCGCCATGGATCTGGATGGCCCGGTCGATCACCTTCAGCGCAACGTTGGGCGCCACCACCTTGATCTGGGCGATCTCGCTGCGCGCCACCTTGTTGCCGACGGTGTCCATCATGTAGGCGGCCTTCAGGGTCAGCAGGCGGGCCATGTCGATCTCCATCCGCGAGTCGGCGATCTTGTCGACGTTGCCCCCCAACCGCGCCAAGGGCCGGCCGAAGGCGGTGCGCTCGACCGAGCGCTTGCACATCAGCTCCAGGGCGCGTTCGGCCATACCGATCGAGCGCATGCAGTGGTGAATGCGGCCCGGGCCAAGGCGGCCCTGGGCGATCTCGAAGCCGCGGCCCTCGCCCAAGAGCACGTTTTCATAAGGCACGCGGACGTTCTCGAACAGCACTTCGGCGTGGCCGTGGGGCGCGTCGTCGTAGCCGAACACCGGCAGCGGGCGGACGATCTTCACCCCGGGTGCGTCGGTGGGCACCAGGATCATCGAGTGCTGCTGGTGGCGCTGGCCGTCCGGATTGGACAGGCCCATGAAGATCATCACCTTGCAGCGCGGATCGCAGGCGCCGGAAGTCCACCACTTGCGGCCGGTGATCACCCACTCGTCACCGTCGCGCACGGCGGTGGCGGCCATGTTGGTGGCGTCCGAGGAGGCCACGTCCGGCTCGGTCATGGCGAACGCCGAGCGGATCTCGCCGCGCAGCAGAGGCTCGAGCCACTGGCGCTTCTGCGCCTCGCTGGCGTAGCGCACCAGCACTTCCATGTTGCCGGTGTCCGGCGCGGAGCAGTTGAACGGCTCGGGCCCCAACAGCGAACGACCCATGATCTCGGCCAGTGGCGCGTATTCGAGGTTGGTCAGCCCCGCGCCGTACTCCGACTCCGGCAGGAACAGGTTCCACAGCCCCTCGGCGCGGGCCTTGGCCTTGAGTTCCTCGACGATCGCGGTGGGCTGCCAGCGGTCGCCCTCGGCGACCTGGCGCTCGAACACCGGCTCGGCCGGGTAGACGTATGCATCCATGAATGCGCTGACGCGCTCGCGCAGTGCCTGGACCTTGGGCGAATAGGCGAAATCCATCGGGGCTACCTTCAGTCAATGAAGAACATGGACCTGAGCCTAGAACAGCCACCCTTCATCCACCTAGTCTATTTTCTACGTGTATAAACATTCATAACCAATATATGATCCCCCGATAACTCCAACAAAGAGCGGCGCCATGAACCTCAGCAAGGTCGACCTCAACCTGTTCATCGTCTTCGACGCCATCTACACCGAAGCCAACCTGACCCGCGCCGGGCAGATCGTCGGCATCACCCAGCCGGCGGTGTCCAACGCCCTGTCGCGCCTGCGCGAGACCTTCAATGACCCGCTGTTCGTGCGCACCGCCCAGGGCATGGTGCCCACGCCCATGGCGCAGAACATCATCGGCCCGGTGCGCAACGCACTGTCGCTGCTGCGCACCTCGGTGCAGGAAAGCCGCATCTTCACCCCGCTGCAGGCCAGCAAGACCTTCCGCATCAGCATGACCGACCTCACCGAGGCAGTGATATTGCCGCCGCTGTTCCAGCGCCTGCGTCGGCTGGCCCCGGCACTGGTGATCGAGAGCTTCCTGTGCAAGCGCCGCGAGACCACCAAGGAACTGGCTGCCGGGCGCCTGGACTTCGCCGTCGACGCGCCGCTGAACACCGACCCGCAGGTGCGCCACGTCAAGCTCATGCAGGACCGCTACGTCTGCGCCATGCGCCCCGGCCACCCGCAGGCCGACGGCAAGCTGACCCTGGACAGCTACCTGGCCATGACCCACATCCATATCTCCAGCCGCCGCAACGGCCTGGGCTATGTGGACCTGGCCCTGGGCAAGATGGGCGTGCAGCGGCGTGTCGCGCTGCGCTCGCAGCACTACCTGATGGCCTCGCAGGTGCTGCAGCAGACCGACATGGTCATGACCGTGCCCGAGCGTTTCGCCCGTCGCCACCAACTGCGCCACCAACCGCTGCCGGTGGAGGTGCCGGCGCTGGAGACCCACCTGTACTGGCACGAAAGCACCGATCAGGACCCGGCCAACCGCTGGATGCGCGAGCAGATCATCGAGCTGTGCGAACGGGTGGTGGCCCAGGATGAGCAGGAACAGGCGGATCCGGCCATGGCATCGGCCTGAGTCGCCTACACTGTCGGTGATTGCCTCTGAATCAGGGAGCCACTCATGGACGATCACCAACACGGCAAGCCACCGACCTTCTGGCAGATGCTGCAGAGCATCCTCGCCGCCGCCTTCGGCGTGCAGAGCGGCAAGAACCGCGCCCGCGACTTCACCTACGGCAAGGCCAGCCATTTCATCGTGATGGGGACGCTGTTCACGCTGATCTTCATCTTCGTGCTGATCGGCCTGGTGCAGCTGGCGATGCACCTGACGGCGCGTTAGTCAGCAACGACCCATCACTCGTGGGAGCGGGCTTGCCCCGCGATCATGCACGTTCATCGCGGGGCAAGCCCGCTCCCACGAGATTTGCGAACCTGTTTCCAAAACGCAATCCGCCCGCGGATTTCCCTTCCGCGGGCGGTTCAGGTGTTACTCACGGTCTCGAGCAGTTATCCGCTACTGATGGCTGACCCAGTACACCGCAGTGACCACCACCAGCACGATCAGACACAGGATCGCCCAGGCATCGACACTGCTGTCAGCTTTGCGGACCTTGGTAGAGTTTCCCATTGCATTGCCTCTTGTAGTGGTTATGGGAATGCACTTCACAAGCAGCAGTTAAGTCCAGCAATGCCCTTCCCTCAAGCAGGGTCTTTCAATAGTCGACGGGTGACGTGAGGAAGGGATAACGAAAGTCCGCCGGGCGTCCCTCGGCACTGAATCGCTGGAAATCGATGCCGTGGTTGTCCTGTTCCAGCAGCTTGAGCCAGCGTCGGGCCTTGTCCGGGTCGATCAGTTGCAAGGCCGGCACGCTATGTTCACGCTGACCGTCGCGCCCCACCGCCAGCCCCTGGGCGTCATCATGCAACATGACCATGGCCCAGCCGCCCAGGGTGAAATGCCCGCCCATCAGCACGCTCAGGCGTCCGTCGATCCGCGCCCGCAGGGCCTCGGGCGAGCTGTTGACCGCACTGAACAGGGCATCGCGGCCGGGCAGCTTGCCCAGCGCCTCGAATGCCTGCATGGCACCGAACGCCATCTGGTCGTTGGCCGACCACACCAGGCGCGTGTCGGGATAGCGCTCCAGCAGCATCTGCGCCTGCTCGAAGGCGCGCTGGCGGCTCCAGCCGCCGTACACGACCTGGCGCAGGCGCACCTGGGGGAACTCCGCCAACGCCCGGCGCATGCCCTGCACGCGCAACTGCGAGGCCGGCGTGGTCTTGACCCCGGCGAAGGCCAGCAGCTCAACCGCCTGCGACTCGGCCGGCAGCTGCGCCGCCATCACCTTGAGCATCTGGTAGCCGGCCTCCTCGTCGTTGCTGACCAGGGTACCGAGCACTTCGGGGTATTTGTCCGGCTGCGCCTGGATGCTGTGCGCCTGGCTGTCGGTAAGGCCGTTGTTGACCAGGAACAGCTTGACCCCGGTACCCCGCGACAGGCGGATGATCTCCGGCGCGACATACTGCTCGTTGACCAGCACCAGGTAGTCCGGGCGCTGCGGTCCTTGCAGCACCTCGCGGGCCTGGGTCAGCGCGAGGTCGGCGCGGCGCTCGCTGTACTGCACGCGCAAGGCCATGCCCAGGTCGTTGGCGGCGGCCTGCATGAAGCGCGAGTAATCGACCCAGAACGTCTCGTTGGAATAGCCCGGGTTGAGGAACACCACGGACGCGGCCTGTGCGCTCGCTGCCAGCGGCAGGCTCAGGCACAGGCTCTGGCACAAGGCCTTGAGCATGCTGTTACTTCCCTGCGGAGCAAACCCCGGATTATAGCGCCGCGATGTACCGGCGCGGACAAATGCCAGTCAGTCTCACTTAGTCCAAATGGTTCTTTTCATATGCAAAAACATCACTTTAGCGCATAAACCCACTCTGCTATCGTGCCTCGGCTCCGACCCGGAGTGCGCGGCCGTGCGCGCGATTAGCTGCATGCTAGCCTGAGACAGGACTTATATGTACGTATACGACGAGTACGATCAGCGGATCATCGAGGACCGCGTCAAGCAGTTCCGTGATCAGACCCGCCGCTACCTGGCCGGTGAGCTGAGCGAAGAAGAATTCCGCCCTCTGCGCCTGCAGAACGGCCTGTATATCCAACGTTTCGCGCCGATGCTGCGTGTCGCCGTGCCCTATGGCCAGCTGAACGCCCGTCAGACCCGCATGCTGGCGAAGATCGCCCGCGACTACGACAAGGGCTACGCGCACATCAGCACCCGCCAGAACGTGCAGTACAACTGGCCGGCGCTGGAAGACATCCCGGAGATCCTCGCCGAGCTGGCCACCGTGCAGATGCACGCGATCCAGACCAGCGGCAACTGCCTGCGCAACGTCACCACCGACCAGTTCGCCGGTGTCGCCGCCGACGAGCTGGTGGACCCGCGCCCGTGGTGCGAGATCGTCCGCCAGTGGACCACCTTCCACCCGGAATTCGCCTACCTGCCGCGCAAGTTCAAGATCGCCGTCAACGGCTCCAGCGACGACCGCGCCGCCATCGAAGTGCACGACATCGGCCTGGAGCCGGTGCGCAACGCCGCCGGCGAGCTGGGCTTCCGCGTGCTGGTCGGCGGCGGCCTGGGCCGTACCCCGGTGATCGGCTCGTTCATCAACGAGTTCCTGCCCTGGCAGGACCTGCTCAGCTACCTGGACGCCATCCTGCGCGTGTACAACCGTTACGGCCGCCGTGACAACAAGTACAAGGCGCGGATCAAGATCCTGGTCAAGGCCCTCATCCCCGGAAGTGTTCGCCGAGAAGGTCGAGGCCGAGATGGCCCACCTGCGCGGCGGCAGCACCACCCTGACCGAGGACGAAGTGCAGCGCGTTGCCCGTCACTTCGTCGACCCCGAGTACCTGGCCCTCGACAATGTCGACTACGCCCCCCTGGACGCCGAGCACCCAGGCTTCGCCCGCTGGCGTTCGCGCAACACCCGCGCGCACAAGAAGCCGGGCTATGTTGCCGTGACCCTGTCGCTCAAGCCCACCGGCGTCGCCCCGGGCGACCTGACCGACAAGCAGCTCGACGCCGTCGCTGACTTCGCCGAACGCTACAGTTTCGGCTACCTGCGTACCTCCCACGAGCAGAACATCATCCTCGCCGACGTCGAGCAGCGCCAGCTGCACGCCCTCTGGCTGGAACTGCGCGAGCAAGGCTTCGCCACCCCGAACATCGGCCTGCTGACCGACATCATCTGCTGCCCGGGCGGTGACTTCTGCTCGCTGGCCAACGCCAAGTCGATCCCGATCGCCGAATCCATCCAGCGCCGCTTCGACGACCTGGACTACCTGTTCGACATCGGCGAGCTCGACCTGAACATCTCCGGCTGCATGAACGCCTGCGGCCACCACCACGTCGGCCACATCGGCATCCTTGGCGTGGACAAGAAGGGCGAAGAGTTCTACCAGGTCTCGCTGGGCGGCAACGCTGCCCGCGACGCCAGCCTGGGCAAGATCCTCGGGCCCTCCTTCGCCCAGGACGACATGGCCGACGTGATCGAGAAGCTGATCAATGTATACGTCGAGCAGCGCACCGAAGACGAGCGCTTCATCGACACCTACCAGCGGATCGGCATCGACCCCTTCAAGGAACGCGTCTATGCAGCGAATCATTAAGAACAACCAGATCGTCGACGAAACCTGGCACCTGCTGCCCAAGGACGTCTCGATCGACGAGCTGACCAACTGCGACGACTACATCGTGCCGCTGCAGCTGTGGCGCGATCATCCGAGCCTGCTCAAGGCCCGCGATGGCGGCCTGGGCATCTGGCTGGACAGCGACGAGGAAGCCGAGGAAATCGGTGAAGACGTCGAGCACTTCCAGGTCATCGCCCTGAACTTCCCGGCCTTTACCGACGGGCGCAACTACTCCAACGCGCGCCTGCTGCGTGACCGCTACAAGTTCAAGGGCGAGCTGCGCGCCATCGGCGACGTGCTGCGCGACCAGCTGTTCTACATGGCCCGCTGCGGCTTCGACGCGTTCGCCATCCGTGCCGACAAGGACCCGGAAGACGCGCTGCAGAGCCTGAAGGACTTTTCGGTGACCTACCAGGGCGCCACCGACGAACCGCTGCCGCTGTTCCGCCGCCGCTGATCGTCGCTTGCCGTACGCTCGGCCCGCCTTCTGGCGGGCCGATTCGTTTTTACGCCTGCAAGACGATCAGTCCGGATATGGCCGAGGGAAAATCCGAACGCTCGCTCAGGTTTGCTGATGGCATGCCGATATCAGGGCATATCCTTTTCACTCCGCAAGGACAGCGACGATGAGCCCGATCACTTCGGCACTGCGACTGACGCCGATCCAAACGCCACCTGCTCCCGCGCAGAACCTGATCGTTCGCCAACCCGCGAGCGTCGCCAGCGCCCCTGGCACCCAGGTCAGCCTGGGGCAGGACACCCGCATTCCCGACAGCGAGACCTACACCTCGCGAGGCACGCTGGACAGCGCGCAGCCCAGCTACACCTGGGAACAGGACGGACTGGACAAGCTGAGCATGTACATGTTCAGCGCGGTCAAGTCGTCCACCACCGCCGCCCGCTTCCAGGGCCTGGGCAGCGCCCTGGTGGAACAACTGGCGGCCAACGGCGGCCAGCGCGTCTCCCAATCCGCCTTGCAGCTCAACGAGACCGACACCACCGCGCTGAGCCTGCAGCAGGCACGCCTGCGCGAGTTCGCCAGCAATACCGTCACCCTCAGCCTCACCACTGCCTCCGGCGCCACGGTAAAACTGGGCTTGTACAACGGTGAACGGGGCCTGGCGGTCGACGCCGAAGTCCAGGGCGGCGAGCTGAACGCCAACGAGCTCAAGGGCCTGGCCGCCCTGGCCGACGGTTTCCAGTCGGCGATCAATGGCCTGACCCGGCAACCGCCGAGCCTGCAGCTCGGCGCGCTGGTCAAGCTCGACCCGAGCCTGTTCAGCGGCCTGCAGATGAACGCCAAGCTGGATTTGCCCAGCGGTGGGCAACAGACCTTCGACCTGCGCCTGGACGGCTCCACCCGCAGCCTGAAACTCGATGGCCCGAGCGGCCAGGTGCAGCTGGACCTCGATAGCCAGGGTGGTGCGCTGCTGGGCGGCAAGGCCCAGCGCCAGGCCGCCCTGGACAACTACCTGACCCAGTTCGACGATGCGCAGAAACGCGGCAAGGGCGATGCACAACTGACCTCGCTGCTCAAGGATGCCTTCAGCCAACTGAACAGCATCGACGACAACAGCCCGCGCCCGGCGGGCCACAACGACGCGGTGAACACCTACAGCCGCGCGCTGCTCAGCGGCCTGGCCGACTTCAAGGCCTCGATCGTGCAACCGTCCAGCCGCCTGAATGCGCGGCGCCTGGACGAGGAAGACCGCTTCGCCTACCAGGTGTCGCAATCGACCTCGACCAGTGGCCAGGGCACCACCATCGCCCGTCAGCAACGCCAGGAGGCCAAGCTGGACGCCGCCTGGCATTCGAGCCTGTCGTCCGCGGCCAAGCTGACCGAAGCGGATCCGTTCGACGAGAAGAACTATCGCTACCACACGCTCAGCGAAACGGCGAGCAGCACCACCGAACTGGCGTTCGTCGACAACGTGCTCAAGGAAGCCAAGGCCACCCAGGAGGCCACCAGCACCAAGCGCGTGCTCACCTACGAGGGTGGCAAGCTCGAGTCGGATGTCAGCACGCCCGAATCGGTGAGCCGCTCGCGCAACCTGCTGAACCTGCTCGACGATCTGTTCAAGACCGATGAGAAGGCCCGGCGCAACGGTAGCCAGTACGACCTCGACGCACAGCTGGCGGCCCATGCCGGGCTGTGGCAGTTGCAAACCGACCCGGCGAAGATCCACGACTGACCGAGACGCCGCCGCACAGACAAGCCCGCCCCCGCAAGGACTGCAGGGGCGGGCTTGTCTGCGCTCAGCGCAACGGCACGTAGATGTCCGTCTGCCACTGCTCGAGCGGCGTCTGCGGGTAGATGCTCAGATAATGGAAAAACAGCGGATGATCGCGCAGCTCTTCGCCACTGGCCGGTAGCCAATCGCGGTAGATCGGGTAGATCGTCTCGCCGATATGATCCGGCGAGCCGACATGCCGCACCACGGCGCAACGCCCACCGGGCAGGCCCGACTCCAGCACGCCCTGGGCGTTGGGCGCCACCGCCTCGTGGATTTCCCCACAGATGGCGAAGCGGAAGTCCTCCGGTGCCGTGGTATCCGGGTTGTTGAACGGGATGCCGAAACTGCGGCTGCTGGCCACAGGCGATTGCCCGCTGCTCATGCGCCACTCGATGAAGCGGCGCACGGTCTCGCTGACCTGGCTGGCCGGCCCGCGATGCTCCAGCGCCGCAAGGCGCACGGCGGCGAAATCGACGATTCGTACCTGCATGGTGATGCTCCTGGAAAAATGAGGGATGGCAAACACCGTGTTCCATACCTGCCAGTCGGGCCGGCGGCGGAACGCGCTGGGCGCGTGCCCGAATGCCCGCCGGAACGCCCGGCTGAAGGCTTCCGGGCTTTCAAAGCCCGCCTCCAGCGCGGCCTCCAGCACCGAGTGCCCGGGCTGGCCGACCAGCCGATGCGCCGCACGACGCAAACGCATCAGCTGCACATAGCGGGCCACCGGCACGCCCACGTAAGCGCTGAACTGACGATGGAAATGGAACACCGAAAAGTGCGCCACCACACTCAGGGCCTCCACCGACAGATCGCCTTCCAGGTTGTCCTGGATGTAGGCGAGCACAGTGTCGAAGCGGGTCTTGTAATGGGCATTGACGGACAAGCTCGGTTGCTCCTGGAATCACGGCAGGCCACAGGTTCGCCGATCCGCACCTGGGCCCGCCTAGCCGTATTTGCTCAAACATCCCTTGGTAGTCGGGCTTGCCCCGCACCGAGAACAGTACCGACGAATCTCTACTTCCTGGCCTCCAGAATCAAGTTGAACGGTGTCTGCGTCGCCCTGCGGAACTGGCGGAACCCAGCCTCTTCGAACACCGCCCGCAGGCGCGCCTCGCCCGCCTGGGCCCCCAGCCCCAGTCCCACTTCCTGGGACAGCGAGTTGGGCGTGCAGATGAAGGTGGACGCCGCATAGAACAGCCTGCCGACCGGGTTGATGTTGGCATCCAGCGTATCCTCGGCGAACGGCTCGACCAGCATCACCGTGCCGTCGTCCTTGAGCGCCCGATAGGCATGCCGCGCCGCCCCCACCGGATCGCCCATGTCATGCAGGCAATCGAAGAAGCACACCAGGTCCAGGTCGCGGCCGGGGTAGTCCTTGGCCGAGGCCTGCTGGAAGCTGACCCGGTCGCCCACCCCCGCATCGCGGGCCCGCTCGCTGGCAGTTTGCACCGACGGTGCATGGTAGTCGTAGCCGATAAAGCGCGAGGCCGGGAATGCCTCGGCCATGACGATGGTCGAGGCACCGTGGCCACAACCGACATCGGCCACCTGGGCGCCAACCTGCAGCTTGGCCACCACGCCTTCCAGTGCCGGTAGCCAGTCGGCCACCAGGAAGGTCCGATAGCCCGGCCTGAAGAAGCGCTCGGTACCGCTGAACATGCATGGATGATGATCGCCCCAGGCGAGCGCGCCGTCGCCGCGCATGGCCGCGACCAGCTTGTCCTTGTCATGGAACAGCGCCGCCAGCACCGAGGCACCACCGGCCATGTAGACCGGGGAGTCCTCCAGGGCCAGTGTCATGGCCTGCTCCTGCGGCAGGGTGAACTGCCCGTCGTGATGCACCAGGTAACCCGCCGCGGCCTGGCCATTGAGCCATTCGCGCACCAGCCTTGGCTGGCAACCGGTGCGTTCGGCCAGCGCCTCGGGGGTGACCGGCAGGCTGTCGGCCATGGCCCGGTACAGCCCGAGTTCATCCCCTAGAATGACATTGGCCAGCGTCGCCGCCGCGCCCATGTCGCCCACCAGCTTGCCCATGAATGCCTGAAGCCGTGCCTCGTCCATGACCTGCCCTCCTCTTGCCAGAAGGCCACCGTCGGCGACGTCCGGTCCGGGAGGCGGTGGTCGGATGGATGATCGGGCCGCGTCTGCAACCGACCCGGACTTTAAGTCTAGACCCGCCTGCGCTATCTTCGCCGCGCTGTCGGCAGCCCCGCCAATACCGGACGGCCGCGCCCGCGCAGCGAAGGAATTGCCTGCATGCCCTCCAGCCGTACCCTCGTCCTGATCCTCGGCGTCGCCTTCATCCTGCTCGACCAGTGGGTGAAACTGATCGCCCTGGTCGCCCTGAACAACCACAGCTATGTATTCGGCAACCAGATCGCCTGGCTCGACCTGGCCCTGAGCCTGAACCCGGGCGCGTTCCTCAGCCTCGGCGCCAGTTTGTCGCCGGGCCTCAAGCAACTGATCTTCGTCGCCGCGGTAGGCGTGGCCTGCTGCTGGGCCGTGACCTGGGCACTCAGGCACTGGCAGGCGACCCCGGTGAAGGCCGGCGCAGCCTACTTCATCGCCATGGGCGGACTGGCCAACCTGATCGACCGGGTGCTGCGCGACGGGCATGTGGTCGACTACCTCGTGCTCAACCTTGGGCCGCTGCATACCGGCGTGTTCAACCTTGCCGACATCGGCATCATGGCGGGTGCGCTGGTGCTGGCGTTGGGTGCCTGGAAGAAACCGGCCAGGGTCTGATCCCTCTTGCCAGGAGGTCGCGCACCCAGGGGCGTCCGACCTCCAAAATCGCTTGGCCAGATACTGGCCACACAAGCCCAGGAAACTTCCTTCAACTCTCAAGGCCCAGTCCGAGAGCAACTCGAGTTAATTTCACGCTACCTCAGTTTTCCTGCATTCGAGGGCAGCGCATGGACGAAGAGATAAAAGATCAGCATGAGGTCAATTCAGACGTCGCCTACTTCGAGGCTATTGCCGTCGAGAAGTTGTCCCGACTTCTAGCATCGAAGCAGTACGGCAGTTTCCTTACAGATGAAGTCATTGATGCCTTCAAAAATGTCGAAAGCTCAGCCTATGCTGGCAGGCCGCGCAAGCCACGCAGGCTCTCAAACACCTGAGAAATGTGAGCCCTGGTGTCGCGAAGCTATTGATCGCGTTTAGGCCGCCAGGTGCCTGCCGTAACCCTTGCAGCGCCTATGAGATCGAGCGCCGCCCGCGCGGCGCTCGATCTCATAGGCGCTATACCTGTTTCGCCAAGCACCTGAATCGCTATTGCCCTGCAGCCTCCAACCGCTCCAGCAGCGCATCGGCCAACGCCTTGTCGGAGAACGGGTTCTGCCCGGTGATCAACTCACGATCAACCACCACATGGGGCTGCCAGGCCTCGGCATAACTCATGTCACCTCCCGCGCCGGCCATGGCCTTGGCCGGATAGAACTGCAGGCGCTGGTCCTTGAGCGAACCTTCGAACACCTGCTCCTCCGGGTCGGAAAAGATGGTCATGCGATAACCCTGGTAGCTCCAATCTCCGGCTGCCGGGGTTTCGCCACGGGCCAATGCGGCGCGATAGGCGACCGGATCCTGCTGCGCCGACAGCAGCGTGATCGGGCCGTGGCAGATGGCGGCCGTGGGCTTGCCGGCCTGGTGGAAATGACGCAGCAAGGTGCCGACGTCCGGGTTGTTGGCCAGGTCGATCAGCGGCGCATGGCCACCTGGGATGAAGATCCCGGCGTAACGATCCAGATCGCCCGCCAGCACCTCCTTCAACGACAGCGTGTCGCGAATGTCCGGCAGGCTTTCGACCACCTGGCGGATTCGCTGCATCTCGCCGGCATCGCCGCCGAAGTACATCGGGTCGATCGAGCGTTCGTCGACACTCGGCGCATTGCCCCTGGGCGTCACCAGCACCAGCTTGTAGCCGGCCTTGAGCAAGCGGTCGGCGGGCACGCCGAACTCGTTGAGATAATAACCGGTGGGATACTGTTTGCCGTCCTTGAGCGGCAACTGGTTCTCGCTGGACAGCAGCACCAGCACTTCGCCCTTCGCGGCAGCGGCGGCGTGGCCACCCAGCAAGGCGCCGGCCAGCGCCAGCGCAACGGGAGCAATCTTGTTCATGGTCGATTCCTGATTCAGTTGAATGGCGCGATGTCCAACGGACGGGCAAGCTGCACCTGGGTCGGTGCGGCCAGCCAATCGGCGGTGGCGGCGCGGTAGGCCTGGTAATGGGTGCTTTGGCGATGGGCCTCGACGGCGGCCTCGTCGACGTACAGCTCGAACAGATCGAACGCCAGCGTCCCGCCCTCGCGCACGAACAAGTCGTAGCGCAGGTTGCCTGGCTCGGCACGGGAATGCTCGACCATCCGGCGCAGGGCCTGCTCGGTAGCGTCACGGTATTCGGGAAGGGGCTGGATGATGGCGAAAATGGCGATGGTCATGGGCGACTCCCTCAACAGGTTGGGCCCATCCTAACCATCGCGCTATGATTCGATAATTCGAAAGAACTTATTTCTGCGATCCAATATATGAATATCGGTAACAAGGATCTCAACCTGCTGCACCTGTTCCAGGTGCTCTACGAAGAGCGCAGCGCCTCCCGTGCCGCGCAACGCCTGGCGCTCAGCCAGCCGGCCCTGAGCCACAAGCTCAACAAGCTGCGCCACCAGTTTGGCGACCCGCTGTTCGTGCGCGCGCCACGCGGCCTCACGCCCACCCCCAGGGCCCACGAACTGGCACCCGAGGTGCAACAGTTGATCGGGCACCTGCAGGACTTCTTCAGCCGCTGCGACGGCGAGCACTTCCTCGAACGCCCAGTCCAGTTGCACCTGTACAGCACCGACTACCTGGAGCAGACCTTGCTGCCCGGGCTGCTGCCGATTCTTCGTGACCAAGCGCCCAACCTGACCCTGATCACCCACAACACCCGGGGCGACCTGCCCCGCGAGGCATTGGAGAAAGGCACCTGCGACCTGGCCATCGCCGGCTTCTACAGCGACCTGCCGGACACCTTCCACCAGCAGCGGCTGCTCAGCGAGGACTTCGTGGTGCTGGCCGCCGCCGACAACCCGAGGTTGGTCGACG
The DNA here is from genome assembly GCF_057284075.1 of Pseudomonas sp. TE31087. Taxonomy (NCBI): domain Bacteria; kingdom Pseudomonadati; phylum Pseudomonadota; class Gammaproteobacteria; order Pseudomonadales; family Pseudomonadaceae; genus Pseudomonas; species Pseudomonas sp. TE31087. The sequence goes on along the minus strand of NZ_JBXVNN010000001.1, from coordinate 760,273 downwards.
GCCTGACCCTGGAGGCATTCGTGGCCTGCGACCACCTGTTGACGACCTTGACCGGCGATCTCGACGGCCGGGTCGACCAGGCCCTGCGGGCCCTCGGCCAGCAACGTCGGGTGGTAGCCGGGCTGTCCAGCTTCATCGCCCCCACACGCCTGGTGCGTGGCACCGACCTGCTGCTGACCTGCCTGCGCTCGCTGGCCATGGAGGCAGTCGAGCGCGACCCCGGCCTGCGCCTGCATGCCCTGCCCCTGGTGCTGCCGCACGTCGAGGTGATGCAGATCTGGCACGCGCGCACCCACGCCGATCCCTTGCGTGGCTGGTTCCGCCAGCAGGTGTGGGAGGTGGCGCAACAGGTCATTGCACCAGCTGGTTGATCTCGATGATCGGCATCAGCACGGCCATGACGATCAGCAGTACCACCGCGCCCATGACCACGATCATCAACGGCTCCAACAGCGCGGTCATGCCCATGGCGCGGCGTTCGATGTCCTTGGCCAGGCTGTCGGCGGCGCGGTCGAGCATCGGCGGCAGGTTGCCGGTCTTCTCGCCGCTGGCGATCAGGTGGATGAGCAGCGGCGGAAAGACCTTCTCCACCGCCAGCGCCGAAGCCAGCCCGGCGCCCTCGCGCACCCGCGCCGTGGCCTCGTTGACGCACTGGTCGAGGCGGTCGTTGCCCAGGGTCTGGCGCGCCGCCTCCAAAGCCCGCAACAGCGGCACCCCGGCGCTGCCGAGGATCGCCAGCGTGGAGGCGAAACGCGCCGTGTTCAGGCCCAGCACGAAGCGTCCGAACAATGGCAGGCGCAGGATCCGCCCATGCCAGGCCAGGCGCGCCGCCGGCGCGCGCAGGTAGACCCGCCAGCCCCAGAACACCCCGGCCAACAGGGCGAAGCACAGCACACCCCATTCGCGCACGAAGTCACTGGCCGCGAGCATGGCCAGGGTCAACCCGGGCAGGTCCTGGCGCGCCTGGGTGAAGGCACTGACCACCTGTGGCACCACGTAGCTGAGCAGGAAAATGACGATACCCACCGACACCAGCCCCACCACCCCGGGGTAGATGAACGCGGTGAGGATCTTGCCGCGCAGGGTGTTGCGGTCCTCGATGTAGTCGGCCAGGCGCTCCATCACCTGGGCCAGGTCGCCGGACTCCTCGCCCGCCGCCACCAACGCCCGGTAGATCTCGGGGAAGTCCCGCGGCCGCTCGGCCAGGGCATCGGCCAGGCGCATGCCGCTGCGTACATCGCCACGCACCGCGCCCAGCAACTGCGCCACATGCTTGCGCTCGGCCTGCTCCAGGGTCGCCCCCAGCGCCGCCTCCAGCGGCAGGCCGGCGGCCAGCAGGCTGGCCAGCTGACGCGTGGCCCAGGCCAGGTCGCCGTCGGACAGCTTCGCGCCGAACAGACCATTGCCCTGCCCGCCCACAGCCAGGGCCTCGACCTCCAGGGTGGTCAGGCCCAGGGCGCGCAGCTGGGCCATCGCCGCCGCCGGACTGTCCGCTTCGAGCAGGCCCTTGACTACGCGGCCCTGGGCATCGGCGGCTTCATAGCGATAGCGATTCATCAAGCGTCCCGTGTCACGCGCAGGATCTCTTCCAGGCAGGTGCTGCCACTGTCGACCCAGCGCTGGCCGTCCTCGCGCATGCTGCGCATGCCGTTGCGCCGGGCGGCGGCGCGCAGGACCTGTTCGTCCGCGCCCTGATGCACCAGGCTGCGCACCTCGTCGTCCACGCAGAACAGCTCGTGGATGCCGGTACGACCGCTATAGCCGCAATGGTTGCAGTGCGCACAGCCCACCGCACGGTACTGCCCGGGCGTGGCCGGGTCGGGCTCGCGACAGTGCGGGCACAATCGGCGCACCAGGCGCTGGGCCAGTACCCCGAGCAGCGCCGAGGCCAGCAGGAACGGCTCGACCCCCATGTCGACCAGGCGGTTGACCGCCGACACCGCGTCGTTGGTGTGCAGGGTGGCCAGCACCAGGTGCCCGGTCAGCGAGGCCTGCACGGCGATCTGCGCGGTCTCCAGGTCGCGGATCTCGCCGATCATGATCACGTCCGGGTCCTGGCGCAGGATGGCGCGCAGGGCCACGGCGAAGCTCATGTCGATGCGCGCGTTGACCTGGATCTGGCTGATGCCCGGCAAGTCATATTCCACCGGATCCTCCACGGTGAGGATGTTGCTGACGCTGGCGTCCAGCCGCGCCAGCGCGGCGTACAGGCTGGTGGTCTTGCCCGAGCCGGTGGGGCCGGTGACCAGCACGATGCCATGGGGCTGGCGGATGAGCTGGTCGAGCCGCGCCAGCAGGCCTGCGTCCATGCCCAGTGCTTCCAGGCGCAGGCGTCCGGCCTGCTTGTCGAGCAGGCGCATCACCACCCGCTCGCCATGACCGGTGGGCACGGTGGAGACGCGGATATCGATGGGTCGCCCGGCTACGCGCAGGGCGATGCGGCCGTCCTGGGGCAAGCGCTTTTCGGCGATATCCAGCTGCGCCATGATCTTGATCCGCGACACCAGCGCGCCGTGCAGCGCCTTGCGCGGCGAAACCACGTCGCGCAGGGTGCCGTCGACCCGGTAGCGCACCAGGCAATGGCTCTCGAACGGCTCGATATGGATGTCGCTGGCCTGGTCGCGCGCGGCCTGGGTGAGCAAGGCGTTGATCATGCGGATCACCGGCGCGTCGTCCTGGGCCTCGAGCAGGTCGGCGACTTCCGGGATGTCCTGCAGCAGGCGATCCAGGTCCACCTCGTTCTCCGCCGCGCCCACCACCGCCGCCGCGCTGCCGGTGTCGGCGTAGGCACTGACCAGCAGCGCGTCCATCTGCGCGTCGTCGAGCGCCTCGACCAGCACCTGGCCATGGCGCCTGCGCACTTCGGCCACTGCCCAGGCCGGGCTCGACGGGCAGCGCGACAGCACCGCCCCGGCCTCGCCATCCACCTGCAGCACCAGGCGTTGTGCCTTGGCCCAGGCGTAGGGCAGGCGGCTCAACGCGCCACCTCGTCCACCGGCACCGCGCGGATCGCGGCCCGTGGTGCGCGCAGCGCTGCCGGCTGGGCGCGGCCCTGGTCGGGCACGCCCTGCTCCACTGGCGGCAGCAGGGGCATGTCCATGTCCGGCAAGGCCCAGGAGTGCTCGGGCTTGAGGCTGCCCTGGGCGCGGCGGATGAAGTCGTAGCGGTTCAGGGTAATGCTGCGCCCGACCGCCGCATCGCGCACGATGTAAGGGCGCAGGAACACCATCAGGTTGGTCTTGTTGCTGGCGCGGCGCTCGCTGCGAAACAACGCACCGACCCCCGGCAGCCCGGACAGCCACGGAATGCCCTCGTTGGTCTGGGTGTAGCCGTCCTGCAGCAGGCCGCCCAGGACCATGATCTGGCCATCGTCGAGCAGGATGCTGGTGTCGATGGCGCGCTTGTTGGTCACCGTGCCGGCGGCGCTGGAGGCGCGCTGGTCGACGCTGCTGACTTCCTGGTAGACGTCCAGCTTGACCGTGCCGCCCTCGGAGATCTGCGGACGCACGTTCAGCCGCAGCCCCACCTCCTCGCGCTGGATGGTCTGGAACGGGTTGTTGCTGTTGCCGCCGCCGTCGGTGACGTACTGGCCGCTGACGAAGGGGATGGTCTGGCCGACGAAGATGCTCGCCGCCTCGTTGTCCAGGGTCAGCAGGTTGGGTGTCGACAGCACGTTGCTGCCACCCTTGCTCGTCAGCGCACGGGCCAGCACCTTGAGGTCGAGCACCTCGCCGATGCCCGGGATTTTCACCGTGCCATCGACCACCCCCACTGACAGCCCCTTCGGCAGCACGTCGATGCTGCTGGGTCCCTTGACCAAGCCGCTGCCGCCGAGGTTGGCGCCGCCAAACACGCCATTCTTGCCGAGGTTACCGGCCTGCCACTGGATGCCGAACTCGTTGGCGTCGTCTTCACCGACTTCGACGATCAGGCTTTCCACCACCACCTGGGCGCGGCGCTGGTCGAGCTGGTCGATGACTTCGCGCAGGCTGCGGTACAGCGGCTCGGGCGCGGAAATCAGCAAGGTGTTGGTGGTCTTGTCGGCCTGGATGGTCGCGCCACCGGCGGAGAACGCGGTGCCCTGGTCGTTCTGCTGGGTGGTGCTGCCATAGCCGTTCGGTGTCGTGCCGGCGCCCTGGCTGCTGCCACGGCTGCTGCTGGCGTTGTTGTTGGCGCTGTTGCCTTGCGTGCTGCTGCCATTGCCGTTGGCGCCGTTGCTACTGCCGCCAGTGAGCATGCCGCCTCCACTGAGCAGCGCACGCGTGGTGTCGTTGCCGGCAGTGTCACTCTCGCCGGTCAGCAGCCCGCGCAGGCTCTGCGCCAGCTTGTCGGCCTGGGCATTGCGCAGGTACACCACATGCAGGTTGCCGGCGCTGTTCTGGGCGTTGTCAAGCTTGTAGATCAGGTCGCGGGCCAGCTGAGTGCGCTCGGGGCTGCCGGAGCGGATCACCACGCTGTTCGAACGCGGGTCGCCCAGCACGCTGATCTTCTGGGTCGGGTCGCTGCCCTGGCTGTCGAGCAGTTCATTGACCATGCCGGCGATGTCGCTGGCGATCCCATTGTTGATCGCCACCACATCGGTGTCGATGGCCGTGGGAATGTCGACCCGGTCGAGGATCTGCGCCACCCGCTCGAGGTTCTCGGCGTAGTCGGTGACGACCAGGGTGTTGTTGCCGGGGTAGGCATTGATCGGGTTGTCGGGCGAGACAATCGGGCGCAGCACCGGGATCAGGTTGACGGCGTTCTCGTATTGCAGGCGGAAGGTGCGGGTGACCATGCCGTTGCCGGCGTCGCGGTCCCCCGTCACCAGTGCGCCGCCGAGCAGCTTGGCATCGGCCTGCGGTACCACCTGGGCCACACCGCCGACGTCGACCACGCTGAAACCCTGCATGCGCAGGGCCGACAACAGCATGCCATAGGCTTTGCTGGCGGGCACCTCGCCCTCGGAGACCAGGGTCAGCTGGCCCTTGACCCGCGGATCGACCAGGAACTGACGCCCCGTGGCACGGGACAGGCCACGTACCACCGCCTGAATATCGGCGTCGACGAAGTTCAGCTGTACCGGCTGGTCACCCAGTGGATTGGCCTGGGGCGGCGTCGCCACGGCGCGGCTGTGGCGCTGACCGACCCGAGGGGCAGGCTGACGCGTTGCCGGGCGTGTTTGCGGCTCTGGCTGCGCACGATGATCCAGCCCGGCCGACGAGGCGCCGGCCTCGGCCAGCGGGCGGCCCAGCTCGCTGCTGGCCAGGGGGCGTTGCGCGATCGGCGCGCTGGCGCAGGCACTGAGCGCCAAGGCCAGGAGCAAGGGCGCGAACGGCAGTCGCGGTGAACGGAGGCACGTCATGAAGGGTCCTTAGCGCCATGCGCCTGATCCATGCGAAGAGTTCCGGAGAAGGTCACCGGGCTGCCCGGCTCGGCAGCCGGATCGCGGCGCAGCGCCAGTTGGCCGGTGTCCAGGCCGAGCCGTGGCGGCACGCTCTGCAGCCAGGCCATCGCCGCTTCGGCCGGGGCCCGCTGCCAGCTCAGGCGCCAGGCATCGCCCTCGCCATCGAGCTGTGTCTGTGCCAGCAGGCCGGCCTGTTCCAGGCTTTGCCGCAATGCCAGGGCGGTATCTGCGGGCCGCTGCGCCAAGCGCTCGCCGAGCAGTGCGTCGAGCGCCTGGGCCTGGCCGCGCAGCTTGGGTGTCTCGGCTTGCCAGTGGTCGATCCGGGCCAGGGCCGGCTGGACCAGCACCTGCCAGCAGAACAGCACGCCGAGCAGACCGCCGCCCAGGGCGACGGCGCGGCGCTCCCGCGCGGCCAGGGCCTGCCAGCGTTGCCGCCCCTGCGCACGCAGGGTAGCCAGGCGCGCCTTAATCGACATGGGCCAGCTCCTCGCCAGACGGATTGGCCGCTCGCAGTGTCCAGCCCTGCCCGCTGGCCTGGCCGTCGATGCCACGGGCGGCAAGATCAGCCTGCCAGGCGCTGTCCGCCGGGACCTTGCCGCCGTCGGGCAAGGGGGTAATACGCAGCTGGCCATCCTGGTAATCCATGGCCTCGACATTACCGGCCAGGAACGGCATGACCTGCCCGGCACCCTCCAGCAATGCCGTCAGCCCCGCCGCCGCGCTACCCTGCCCGCCCTGCAGTTGCTGGCGCGCCTGCTGCAACGGGTTGAGCACCACCGGCAACTGCGGGAAGGCCGTGCGCACCTGTGTGACCATGCGGGTACGCAATGCTTCGCCCTCTCGAATCAGGTGCGCGGCGTAAAGATTAAGGCCCAGGCACCAGACCAACGTTGCCGCCGCCCAGATGCCCAACGTGCGCCCCCAGGCCATCGGCTTCGTCGGCCCGGCCAGCCCGCCGCACAGATCCGCCGCCGACAGGGCATCGTCCTGTCGGGCGTACAATCCAGCCGGCCTGATGCCATCGGCCTGCAACCACGCCTGCAGCCTCGCCAGTTCCGTCAACCCGAGCCAGGCCACCGCGACCTGCCCATCGGCCCGACGCGGCCCATGCGCGACATGGACCTGCCCGGCATCACCCAGTACCAGCCCCTGCACCGCGCAGCACACCGCCGACATCAGACGCTTGCCGGCCAAGGGTGGCATGGCGATCTCCAGGGCCAGGCTATCCTGCTCGTGCAGGTGCAGACGCCAGGGCGCGCCCTTGGCCTGCCGAAGCAACTGTCCACGGCTCGCCTGCCCGTGCCGATCAGCCAGGCGATACTCCAGCACCGACGCCTCGTCCAGTTCGGCCAGCGGTGCCAGCCATACCTCCATGACCGTGCTCATGCGCCCACCCGGCGCCAGATGACATCCGGCAACTGCCCCTCGCGCTGGCGCAGCAGCGCCTGCAGGGGAAGCTCGCGACTGCCCAGGCGCGCCAGGCCATGCAGGCGGAACCAGTCGCTGTTGATCCCCACCCGGACGTTGGCCATGGCCAGGGATGGCATGCGCAGGCGATTGACGAAATCGCCGCGATTGATGAACCAGCGCCCGCCGTCACGTTCAGCCACCAACGCCGCGGCCTGCTGCAACGACAGGCCCGGCACCTGAGCGGCAAGCACTTCGGCACTGGCGGTGTTGCCGTTGACCCAGGTCAGCGCCGGCAGCACCGTGACGAACTGGCGCAGGCGCGCCAGGGCTTCGCCATCCATGCCCTTGAGCCCGGCCAGGGCCTCGACGCTGCGCAACATCGGGCGCCTGGCCGGCAACGCTTCGTCGGCGCTGGCCGGTGAAGTCGCACGGCCGCTGGCCAGGCCCAAGCCGGCATTGGCGGGAGTGGCCAGCGGACGCTGTGGATAGCTATCGATCACCTGCCCGGCAATGGCCGTGGCCAGTCGCTCATTGATCCCGATCAGCGCGCACAGACGCTGGAAGGTCGCCAACGCCTCGGCGTCCACCTGGCCATCGACCACCAGGTTGCGCAGGTTGAACTTGCCCTGCTCGTCTTCCAGTTGCCCATCGAAACGCACGCTGGCGGACGGCACATCGCGCATCGGGCGTGACCAGGGCTGGCCGCCGCGCACCAGCGGATCGCGCTGGCGCTGTTCGAACAGCACCTGGCGGCTAAGCTGCAAGCCGCCTTCCAGGGCCCATTGGCCCTGCAATGCCAGCTGGCGATTCTCCGCCTGACGGGTCAGCAAGCCCTGACGCTCGATCATGCCGGCGGCAATCACCGCCACTACCGCAGCGATCAGCAACGCACTGATCACGGCCATGCCCTCCTGGCGCGCCATGGCCGGTCACAACTGCCAGGAGCCGAGGTCGGCATTCACCCCATCGCCGCCGGCCTGGCCGTCGGCGCCGAGGGAGAACACATCGATCTCGCCGTTGGCGCCCGGGTTCAGGTACTGGTACGGGCGCCCCCATGGGTCATTGGGCAGGCGGTCGAGGTAGGCGCGCCATTGGCCGTCCTTGGCCTGGGCCGGTTTTTCCACCAGCACCTTCAGGCCCTGGTTCTGGTTGGGGTAGGCGCCGTTGTCCAGCCGGTACAACTTGAGTGCCTGCATCAGCCCGCCGATATCCTGGCGTGCTGCGGTGGCGCGGGCCTGGTCGGGGCGATCAAGCACCTTGGGCACCACCATCGCCGCAAGAATCCCGAGGATCACCACCACCACCATGATCTCGATCAGGGTAAAGCCTTGCTGGCGGATACGCTGGGCGGGCATGTTGCGGCGGTCGATCTGCATCTCGGCATTCCTTGCGTGAGTTCGAATCGGGGGCCGATTGTGGCAAGCCGGTATGTCACGGATATTGAAAAAGCTCGGGAGTCGGCGTCGTCAAACCGTCATCGCACCGCTCTACAGTGCCGCTTTGGCCTGCGCGAATGGAGTTCCCGTGCGCACCACCGAGGACGGTTTCACCCTGATCGAAGTGCTGGTGGCGCTGACCATCGTCGCCGTGGCCATGGCCGCCGCCGTGCGTGCCACCGGGTTGATGACCCAGGGCAACGGGCAGTTGCGCGACAAGGGACTGGCCCTGCTGGCGGCCCAGGGGCGCCTGGCCGAACTGCGCCTGGAGGGCGGCGCGAAGGCAGGCGTCAGACAGTTCGAATGCGACCAGGGGCGTTTGCGCCTGCGCTGTGAGCAACGCTTGTCGCGTGCGCCGGGGGCGATGCTGGAAGTGTCACTGCTGGTCTTCGACCGCCAGCGCGAAGGGCCGGCGCTGGCGCGATTGCAGACGTTGGTGGGTCAGTGAATGTGAATCGGACGCCTTCGTGAGAGCGAACTCGTGGGAGCGGGCTTGCCCCGCGATAGCGCTCGCCCAGGCAATCGCTATCGCGGGGCAAGCCCGCTCCCACCGCATCCTTACAGCCAGGCCTTCAGGGATGATCCTTACAGCGAGGCGCGCACCTCAGGATGCCCCTCCTCCACCCGCGCCGCATACCGCTGCGCCAGCACCGCGCAGACCATCAGCTGGATCTGATGAAACAGCATCAACGGCAGGATCATCGCCCCAATGCCGCCCCCCACGAACAACACCTGCGCCATGGGCACGCCTGTCGCCAGACTCTTCTTGGAACCAGCAAACAGGATGGTGATGCGGTCCTCGACATTGAATCCCAGCACCCGCCCGAGCAAGCGCGTGCCCAGCAACACCACCGCCAGCAGGATACCGCACACGGCGAACAGCCCGGCCAGGTGCTGCGGCGACACCGTATGCCACAGACCGGTGACCACCGCTTCACTGAAGGCGGTGTAAACCACCAGCAGGATCGAACCCTGGTCCACCACCTTCAGCCAACGCGCATTGCGCTTGACCCAGGCGCCGATCCAGCGGCGGGCGACCTGCCCGGCGACGAAGGGCACCAGCAACTGCAGGGTGATCTTCAGCACCGCGTCCAGCCCGGAGCCGGTGTCGCCCGAGGCGCCCAGCAACAGCATCACCAGCAGCGGCGTCAGGAAGATCCCCAGCAGGCTCGAGGCCGCCGCGCTGCAGATCGCCGCCGGCACGTTACCCCGGGCCAGCGAAGTGAAGGCGATGGCCGACTGCACCGTGGCCGGCAAGGCGCACAGGTACAGCACGCCCAGATACAGCTCGTTGCCCACCAACGGCACGAACAGCGGCTTGAACGCCAGGCCCAGCAACGGGAACAGCACGAAGGTGCAGGAGAACACCAGCAAATGCAGGCGCCAGTGACCGGCACCGGCGATGATCGCCTCGCGCGACAGCTTGGCGCCATGCAGGAAGAACAGCAGGCCGATGGCCAGGTTGGTCAGCCAGCCGAACAGCACCGCCCCCTCGCCGGAGCACGGCAGCACGGTGGCGATGAACACCACCCCGAGCAGGGCCAGGGTAAAGTTGTCGAACAGCATCCGTAGATATCTCATCACAGTTTCCGTCTTGTCTTTGTGCAAGCCTGGACGATAAGGTCTTGGCCCTTGTGCCGCTAACGCCGGAACCCCTGTCGGTGTCGCCCAACGGACACCTCGCTTCGCCACGCCCCTGATCCACGACAAGGAACGCCCCACCATGAAACGCCCCCCACGCCTGCTGCTGGCCGCCACCCTGATGCTGGCCGCGCCGCCGCTGCTGGCCAACGACCTGCAAGCCACCGTCGATGACGTGATCCCGGCGCTGATGCGCGAGCGAGGCATCGCCGGCATGGCCGTGGCGGTGTATGCCAACGGCCAGTCGCATTACTTCAACTACGGTCTGGCCGACAAGGCCAGCCGCCAGGCAGTGAGCCGCGACACGCTGTTCGAGGTCGGTTCGGTGAGCAAGACCTACACCGCTACCCTCGCCGCCCTGGCCAGCGCCGAAGGCAAGCTCGACTTGCAGGCCCCTGCCAGCCGCTACCAGCCGGCCCTGGCCAAAGCCTCGATCGGCAGCGCCAGCGTGCTGGAACTGGGGGCCTACAGCGGCGACTGCCTGCCCTTGCAGTTCCCCGATGAGGTGCAGACGCCGGCCCAGACCCTGACCTGGTTCCAGCACTGGCAACGCCGCTTCGCGCCCGGCACCCACCGCTGCTACTCGAACCCCAGCCTGGGCCTGTTCGGCGACCTCGCGGCCCGCGCCCAACAGCGGCCGTTCGCCGAACTGATGACCCAACAGGTGCTGCCCCGCCTTGGGCTCAAGCACACCTATCTGGAGGTGCCGGCCAGTGCCCGCGGGCTCTACGCACAAGGCTACGACGCCAAGGACAAGCCGGTGCGGGTCAACCCGGGCCCCTATGCCGAGCAGGCCTATGGCATCAAGACCAGTGCCAGCGACCTGCTGCGCTATGTGCAGTTACAGCTGCAACCGGACACCCTCGACCCGGTCATGCGCAAGGCCATCGCCATCACCCAGTCCGGTTACTTCAAGGTCGGCGCGATGACCCAGGGTCTGGGCTGGGAGCGCTACCCCTACCCGGTCAGCCTCGACACCCTGTTGGAATACAACGGCGACAAGATCATCCGCGGAGAAAACCCGATCCAGGCGCTGAACCCGGCGCTGCCCGCCGAGCCTGCCGCCTGGTACAACAAGACCGGCGCCACCGGCGGCTTCGGTGCCTACGTGGCGTTCGTGCCGTCCAGGCAGATGGGCATCGTGCTGCTGGCCAACCGCAACTACCCCAACGAAGAACGCGTGCGCGCCGCGCAACGCATCCTTTCCAGCCTGGAGCCGTGACATGCTGAAGATCCTTGGCAAGGCCTCGTCGATCAACGTACGCAAGGTACTGTGGACCTGCGCCGAACTGAACCTGCCGTTCCAGCGCGAAGACTGGGGCAGCGGCTTTCGCACCACCGACACGCCCGAGTTCCTGGCGCTGAATCCCAACGCCATGGTGCCGGTGATCGTCGATGGCGACTTCGTGCTGTGGGAGTCCAATACCATCCTGCGCTACCTGGTCAACCAGTACGACGGCGAGGCGCTCTACCCCGGCGCCCCCCGCGCCCGCGCCGCGGTGGACCAATGGCTCGACTGGCAGGCCACCGACCTCAACGACGCCTGGCGCTACCCGTTCATGTCGCTGGTGCGCCAGTCGCCGGCGCACCAGGACCCCGCGCTGCTGGCCGCCAGCAGCGCCCAGTGGACGGCCAGGATGCGCCTGCTCGAAGCACGCCTGCAGGCCACCGGCGCCTATGTCGCCGGCGACGCCTTCAGCCTCGCCGACGTGGCCATCGGCCTGTCCCTCAACCGCTGGCGGCGCACGCCCCTGGAGCACCCCGAGTTGCCGGCGCTGGAGGCCTATCATGAGCGGCTGCGCCAACGCCCCGGCTACCTCGAGCACGGCGACAACGGACTGGCGTGACAGAACCGGCAGGATTGTCCGACAAGATGTAGTGAGCAAAAATAATCACTACAAACCTGTTGACGCCCTTCCCGCGCCTTGTGCATGATGAGGCCGTCTCCCCGATCGGGAGCGGTGGCAAGGGTGTTCCAGACGGCCTGCGCGGTAACGCAGGCCGTCCGTGGAGAGGGAAACTGCCCAGAAGGCAGCGTGAGAAAGCCCCTGTTGCGATGCTGCTGTAGCAGCCTTGGTTAGCGCGCTACATGGTGTGGCGCCGAATGTGAACTTCAGCCGAACTTCACCAACGAATGAGAGTAATGGGGGCTTTATGATGAACTTGAACAACAATCCAACCATCGACCAATTGGCCCGGCTGTTCGCCGCACGCAAGGACAGCCTCGACGACCACCTGCTGTGGGTCAGCCAGTCCGGCGAGGTCCGTCTGGATCGCCTGCCGCCGAACACGGTTGAAGCCGAATTCGAATCGCACATGCCCAGCATGCGCGCCCGCTTCAAGGTCTACCGCCGTGGCCAGGGCTACGTCGGCAGGAAGGCCGCCGCCGACACTTCCTTTGTCGGTCGCGTGCTGCAGACCCTGCAACAAGAATGGCCCGCCGCCCGCGAGCGGCAGGCAATCAAGGTGATCGACTCGCTGAACTGAATGCCTCGGCAGTCCACCGTTGCTTGAGCCCGGCCCGCAAAGGCCGGGCTTTTTCATGCCTGATGGCCAGCCCTTTCACAGGCAACCGATCCGCAGACTGTTGTACCATCCCGCGCCTTTGATCAAGGAAGACGCGCCATGCGCCGTTTGCTGTTCCTGCTGTTGCTCCTCAGCCTGACCTCCTGCGCCCCGCGCCTGCCCTCCCCGCCGGCTCCCGAACCCGCCGCCCCGCCCCTCACCCTGCTCGATCACGGCCGCTTCCGGCTCTGGTACGACTGTCAGCGCGGCGAGCCGCACCGCTTCGCGTTCACCCTATGGAAAGACCAGGGCCATTTGCAGCGCATCGACAACTTCCGTATCGACCGTAGTCTGCCCGAGGGCTGCAGGGGTCAGTTCTCGGCCAAGGCTTACTCGACTCCCAAGGGTTACCACCGCGGACACCTGGCGGCCAACAATCATTTCGACGACGACCGCGTGGCGATGGATGCCTCCAACCTGATGAGCAACATCGTTCCGCAACTGGCTTCACACAACAGCCGCACCTGGTACCAGACCGAGCTGCTCACCGAGTGCTACCGCGACCTGCACCCGGTGACGGTGATCGGTGGCGTGGTGTTTGGTCATGCCGGCGCGGCACTGGACAACGACGCCTTTGTCACGTCCCACGGCATTGCCACGCCCGAGGTGTTCTGGAAGGTGCTGCTGACCGAGGATGACCAGGGCAAGCCCCAGGTCATCGCCTGGTGGATCCCGCACCAGGCCGGGCTGGGCACCGACCTCGACCCATACCTGCGCAGCGTTCGTGAAATCGAGGCGTTGCTCGGCCCGGGCGAGGCACCGATAGAGGTGCCGGAGGCCCTGAAAGACCAGCGCCCGGTCCAGACTTGGCCAATACCGGCCGGCTGTGATCGACAATAAACCGGTCGACGGACAGGCTTGAGGGAGGCAAGAAATGGCGTAAAGCCATCACCCAACGTATGCTGCCCACTCGCGAATGGCCCCGATTGCCGATCCCAGGAAAGGATTCTTCATGCGTACCCGACTGCACGATTTCGACTACGATTGCCCCCTATCGATCCTTATCGGCGAAAACGGCAGTGGCAAGAGCCAGGCCCTGGCGGATATCGCCGAGGCCTACATCAGCAAGAACCGCACGGTCATCGCCATTGCCAACTGCCCGTTCGACAAATTCCGTGACAAGGGCAAACGCTATTTCTTCATGGGTGGCCGCTATGGCCAAACCTTCCTCTCGATCGCGCTGCAACGTGTCATCGCGTCGATCAAGGAACCTTCCGATACCCGTTTTCTGATCGGTAAGGTACTTGAGCGCCTGGGATATGAGCCTCGCATGGGCATCTGCCAGGAGAACGCCAAAGCTCGAATCGACTGGTTCGACCTAGGAAGCAGCCAGTCTTCCGAGAGTCTCTCGCGGTATTCGGACAAAGGGGCGTGGACACTGAATCTGTACAAGGACGAACTACGCAACTGGCCGGCGATATTCCTGCACAAGGGCAACGAACAATTCCCGCTGGAGCAGGCGAGCTCCGGTGAGATCCAGTTGATCACGACCCTGGCCTTCATTGCTTCCCACATCGACAAAGATGCGGCGATCCTGATCGACGAACCGGAAAACAGTCTTCATCCACGTTGGCAGCATGACTACATCAAGAGGCTGTTCGACCTCTTTCACTACCACAGGCCCAGGGTGGTCATCGCAACCCACTCACCGGTCATGGTCACCACCGCGCCCCACGCCGAAATGCCCTGGCAGGCCTATGCCGTCAAGAACAACGCCCCCCGCCCCCTGGACTGTGGCGACGAAGGCATGGAGCAAGTGCTATGGGACGTGTTCAGGATGCTGACGCCACGCAGCGCTTTCCTGTCCCACCATATGACCACCCTGCTGCACCGCCGGCAGCAGGGCATGCTGACTGAACAGTTGTTCCACCGTGAGTTCGATGAATTGGAAGCCGCCGCCGCACATGACGGCAAGCAACTGCTGCTGATTCGCAAGGCGAGGATGCTCGTATCATGACCACATTCACCTACACGATGGATGAGCACCTGAGTATCGCCAGGGCACTACAGGTCGGCACCAGACCTCGCCCTTCGGCCAGAGAAATCTGGGAATCCGCCCATGTAGCACCGATCAAGCGACGGCTCAAGGCGCACAAACGCCGTGAACAAGGCGAGCGCTGCTGTTATTGCCAGAGACCTATTGGCGGCGAGTACAACATGGTGCTGGATATAGAGCATGTATTGCCAAAGAGCCAGTTCAATCATTGCATCTTCGACCTGCCGAACCTGGCGGTGGCCTGCGCCAAATGCAACAGGAAGGTCAAACGCGCACGACTGGACTTCATTGACCCGGCATTGCTGCGCATCCCCAGAATGCACAAGAGCCTACTGTTCAACCCGGATCATTACCGCATTGCTCACCCGAACCTGACCGATGCCTACAAGCATCTTTCCATAAACGTTCACCTGGTCGGACGGAGCACCTTGTTTCACTACGACCTGATCACCCCCATGGGCAAATACATGTACGACTTTTTCGAACTCCATGAGTTCGAGGCCGAATCCATCAGCCACGCCCAGGGCATACCCGCCCCGGTGAACGAAGACCTGCACGAACAGATCAAGGCAATTGAGCGGGAGATCTACGGTTGAACGCAGCGGCCTCGCTGCGCAGCGCCATTGACTGGTAAAGACTCGCGTAGCGTTCCAGCAAGACCCTGGTTTGCAGCAAGTGCACGGACAATGGCGGGTCCCAGGCTGGAGTCGCTTCCAGTGCATGCACCTCGAAGGCGCGACCCGGCAGCCACATTTCCAGGGCAATGGGCGGTTCGCCCGACGCAGTCGCGGATAGATGGCAACGCAGCAGCAAAGCGTAGATTTCCAGGTTGGTGAAATCACGTTCCTCCTTGGTCGGTGGCTCGTCTTCTTTCTCCTTCGGCCGCTGCCAAAGGGGTTGCGGGTAATACTTGAAGTCGACCACACGCCACCGCTCGCCAGCGTTCACCACCAGGTCGGGGCGCCGATGCAGATGGTTGCGCGAGAACACCAAGCGCTGCGCCCCTTGCCAGCGCGCCATGTCCCTGGGACCGCACAACCCGCGGGGCAGATGTTCGAAGTCACAGTTGTGGATGGTGGTGTCGGCATTTTCGGCCAAGGCATGACACAGGCACATCGACTCCCATACCGCCCAGAATCCTTTAACGCCCCAAACCAGGCCAGGTGACTGCTCCACGCTGCTCGCACCCTGCAGGTAGCGCGCCAGGGCATCATGCAACCGGCAGTAGGTGGCATCCCTTGGCGTGGCCTGGCGGTCGATGCGCCACAACAAGTGGCTGAGCCGCTCGCGGCAGTGCTTGATCTGCTCGGCATCACCCAGGTAGAGCGAGTCGTCTGCCGCCAGGTAGCGGTGCTGGAAGTCCTCCGCCAGGGCTATTCCATCTCGGAAGAAGCTGCCCCAGGCGCACTGAAGATCCACCTGCAGCAGGTGCTGGTAGAAGTCCCGTGCCAGAAAACAATAGAGCCCCACGATTGCCTGTTTGCCCAGGCCCATTGTCCGACGCATGCCTGGTACCCGGTCCAGATACGGGATGTCGCCTTCGTCGAAGAGCGCACGGGACAGGTACCGGTCGAGTCGCTGGACGTCCTGAGGAGACGTCATGCCAGGATGCGCATGCAAGGACACTATGCTGCGAGGGTCCACCTCATCGAACAGCTCGTCGAATGCCAGCATGTCGACAAACCCCGCCCCGTTACCCGCTGCCTGCGCGCCACCTTTGCCATGCCGCTCCACGCCATCCCTGGCCGCCATGATGCGCTCGCCATGTCCGGTGCGGCGAAATACGGCAAACATGCGGTAAAGCAGCGAAAAGACTGCGGTAGGTGATAACCCGCTGCAGTCGAGACCGTGAGGCACCTTGAGCAGAGTGCGTCCTTCGGCGCTCAGGAACAGGCCAATGTCCTTATCGCCTTCGACGATTTCAAGCGCTTCGCATAGCATCCTGGCTCAAGACTCCTCACCTTTGGCATCAGCTGAAGGAAGCTTCATCAGGTTGCCGATGAAGGTATCGAGCCGATCGACGAACTGGTCGAACGTGCGCAACGTCTGTCGATTCATGCCGACCAGCTCCGCAAGAGGCGTCTTGTCGCGCGCGTAGACATTGTCCCAAAGGTAGAGGCACAACTTGCCGGCGATATCGGCTCGCTGAATACAAGGCTCATCGACTTCCGCCTCCAGCTCCTGCAGCGCATCCAGGAACTTCAGGATGGTGAGCCCTTCACTACCGGCGTCCGCCTTGGTCAGGTAGTACGGATAGGCACCGCCACCGTCAGAGAGAATGGACTTGAACCTGCGGGTTGCCCCAGGATCGTAGTCGGCCAATTCATGGATCCTGTCCTGCGTCGCCTTGCTGCAGTTTCTGGTGAATGCCAAGACGTTGTTTTCGAACGACGTGCTGTTGTCACCTCCGGCCCCAGACTCCGTGACTCTGTTGGCAAGCGATCGCAGCCTGTTCCAGGCATCTGCGTCCTGAAGCTCGTGTACCTTGCCTTTGCGGGGCGGGCGCGCCTTGATGAACCATGGCCCGACCAGCTTGTCATCCAGCTGGGGCGCCGTGCAGGTCTCGCGGATGAAGTCATTCAGCACCTTGAGAAATGCCTCCCAACGAACCGGTTCGGCCGACGGAATCAAGGCATCGGCCTGGATGCGTTCCTCATCCGACTCGCCCAGGTGGACCCGACAAAACTCGAAATGCCAGCGGCGCTTGAATGCCGAGTCCATGAAGAAGATCGACTCGTCACTGGTGTTCATGGTGCCGATCATGTGCAGGTTCGGCGGCAACATGAGCCGGTTGTGCTCCAGGCCCTCGCGCAGTTTCTGCTGCAGAATGCTTTGCGTGGTAGTGACAGGCCCCATTGAAACCTTCAATGCCGAGCAGATCACCTCAGATACGGTGATCGAATAGCTCGACCATCCCTCATCGTCCCTGTCCAGCAATTGGAAGATATCGCCGAAGATCTCAGCGCAGTTACCCCGGTTGATCTCGTCGATCAACAACATCACCTTCCCGGGCGTTTCTTTTTCCAACTCGGCATACGCACGCGTCAGCGCCTGGATCAGCGGGCCGGCATGCACCCTGTACTCGATCCGATGGTCAGCATTAGTCAGGGGAAGCACCCGGGCGACGAACTCGCCATAGCTGTACTCAGGATGAAAGGTAACAGGGATGATGTTCTGGTCGTCGGCACCCAGCTCACGAGCCTTGTACTTGCGGGCACGATGGCTTTTGCTGGTGCCCGGCGGCCCAAACAGAATCAATTGATGGGGAACCGATGTCATGTCGACCTCTTTCCATGAGTAGATGGCCACCCCCCAGAAACCTGTCAGGCTGACCAGAAATTGATTGCCCGCCAAATTACCATCAAAGTGCCACCAGCCAAACCCATCAGGCATCCGCCATTCGCCCCCTAGAGCGCTCGCGCCCCCTTAACGGCCCTTTCCTCGACCTTTCGGGCGAGAACCGATGCAAGTGCTCCGGCCTCTGTGCCCCAGGTATGGTCGTAACGGATAACCCGATGTCGTCTATGACAAAGCCTCCACCTCTTGCCGCTTGTCTACTGGCCCCAGAACAACGACGGCGCGCCCCGAGTGAGCCGCACCGGCCCAGGCTGCCCAGCGCAACGGAGAGCATCCATGTCCATTCCCCATGAGGTCCCGCCCGCCACCTTGCGGCGGGTGATCGCCGCCTCGGCCATCGGCAACTTCGTCGAATGGTTCGACTTCGCCGTCTACGGTTTTCTCGCCACGCTGATCGCCAGCCAGTTCTTCGCCAGCGAAGACGCAGGCGTCGCCCTGCTCAAGACCTTCGCCGTGTTCGCCGTGGCCTTCGCCCTGCGCCCGCTCGGCGGTATCGTGTTCGGCGCGCTGGGCGACCGGCTCGGACGCAAACGCATCCTGTCGCTGACCATCCTGCTGATGGCCGGCTCCACCACCCTGATCGGCCTGCTGCCGACCTACGCCAGCATCGGCGTGCTGGCCCCGGTACTGCTCACCTTCGCCCGCTGCCTGCAGGGGTTTTCCGCGGGCGGCGAATACGCCGGTGCCTGCGCCTACCTGATGGAGCACGCACCGCGAGGCAGACGAGCGTTCTACGGCAGCTTCGTGCCAGTCTCGACCTTCTCCGCGTTCGCCTGCGCGGCGGTCATCGCCTACGGCCTTGAGGCCAGCCTTACGCCCGAGGCGATGAATACCTGGGGCTGGCGCGTGCCGTTCCTGGTGGCCGCGCCCCTGGGCCTGGTGGGCCTGTACCTGCGCTGGCGCATGGAGGAGACCCCGGCGTTTCGCCAGGCGCTGGCCGAAGGCAAGGCCCACGCGCACTCGCCGCTGGGCGACACCCTGCGCCACCACGGCCGCACCATCCGCAACCTCGGCGCGTTCATCTCGCTGACGGCGCTGTCGTTCTACATGTTCACCACCTACTTCGCCACCTACCTGCAGACGGTCGGCCACCTCAGCCGCGCCCAGGCGCTGCTGGTCTCGACCGTGGCCCTACTGTTCGCCGCCGCCGGCTGCCCGCTGGCGGGTGCCTTCAGCGACCGCGTCGGCCGGCGCCGGACCATCGGTTTCACCTGCCTGTGGGTGATGCTCGCGGTGTTCCCCGCCTACTGGCTGGCCAGTTCCGGTTCGCTGTCGGGGGCCTTGCTGGGGGTGATCCTGCTGGCCATCGGCGCGCTGATGAGTGGCGTGGTCACCGCCGCGCTGCTGTCGGAATGCTTCCCCACCCGCAGCCGCTACACCGCCTCGGCGATCACCTACAACGTCGCCTACACCCTGTTCGGCGGCACCGCGCCGCTGGTGGCGACCTGGTTGATCGAACAGAGCGGCAGCCGCCTGGCACCGGCGTTCTACCTGGTAGTGATTGCGTTGCTGGCATTGGTGGGTGGGTTGGCCTTGCCGGAAACCTCGCAGGCTTCATTGCATGAGGGCACCCCAGGCAACGATCAGCCTGGGGTGTCGCAGGACCTGTAGGTGATAGCCCTGGGGCTTTTCGTGGGAGCGGGCTTGCCCGCGATGATGGCCTGAACGGTTGATGGCCTCATCGCGGGGCAAGCCCGCTCCCACAAGCCCGCTCCCACGAAACGACGCCCCAGGCCTTTCCTCAGGCCAGGTCGAAGCGGTCCAGCTCCATGACCTTCACCCACGCCGCCACGAAGTCCTTGACGAACTTGTCCTTGGCATCGCTGCTGCCATACACCTCACTCAAGGCACGCAGTTGCGCATGGGAGCCGAACACCAGGTCGACCCGGCTGGCGGTCCATTTCACCTGGCCGGTCTTGCGATCACGGCCTTCAAACGCTTCGTTGTCCGCCGAGGTCGGCTTCCACTCCACGCCCATGTCCAGCAGGTTGCGGAAGAAGTCATTGCTGAGCACGCCGACCTTGTCGGTGAACACGCCGTCCTTGCTGCCGCCATGGTTGGCGCCGAGCACCCGCAGGCCGCCGATCAGCACGGTCAGCTCCGGTGCGGTGAGCGTCAGCAACTGGGCCTTGTCCAGCAGCAGCTTCTCGGCCTTGACGCTGTAGCGGGTCTTGCTGAAGTTACGGAAACCGTCGGCAAGCGGCTCGAGCACGGCGAACGACTCGACGTCAGTCTGCTCCTGCGAGGCATCCACACGCCCCGGATGGAATGGCACGCTGATGTTGTGCCCGGCATCCTTGGCCGCCTTCTCCACCGCCGCGCTGCCAGCCAGCACAATCAGGTCGGCCAGGGAGATCTTGTTGCCGCCCTCGCTGCGGATCTTCTCCAGTGCCGTCAGCACCTTGTCCAGGCCCTGGTTCGCCGTCCAACCGTTCTGCGGAGCCAGGCGCAACCGCGCACCGTTGGCACCACCGCGCTTGTCGGAGCCGCGGAAGGTCGAGGCCGAGGCCCAGGCGGCGGAAACCAGTTCAGGGACACTCAGCCCCGAAGCCAGCACCTTGGCCTTGAGCGCGGCGATATCGGCGTCGCTCGGTTGCGGTCCTGATTTGGGCAACGGGTCCTGCCACAGCAACTCCTCGTTGGGCATTTCTGGCCCTAGGTAGCGGGCCAACGGGCCCATGTCACGGTGGATCAGCTTGTACCAGGCACGGGCGAAGGCGTCGGCAAGCTGGTCGGGATTGTCCTTGAAACGCCGGGCGATGGGTTCGTAGACAGGGTCGAAACGCAGCGCCAGGTCAGAGGTGAGCATCGAGGGCGCATGTTTCTTGCCCGGGTCGTGGGCATCGGGCACGGTCCCCGCACCCTTGCCGTCCTTTGGCCGCCACTGGTGGGCACCCGCGGGGCTCTTGGTCAGTTCCCACTCGAAATTGAACAGGTTGTTGAGGTACTCGTTGCTCCACTTCGTCGGGGTCGACGTCCAGATTACTTCCAGACCGCTGGTGATAGTGTCGCCGCCCTTGCCGGTACCGAACTTGTTGCTCCAGCCCAGGCCCTGCAGCTCCAGACCTGCGGCTTCCGGCTCGGCGCCGACATTGTCGGCAGGGCCGGCACCGTGGGTCTTGCCGAAGGCGTGGCCGCCGGCAATCAACGCCACGGTCTCTTCATCGTTCATGGCCATGCGGCCGAAGGTCTCGCGGATGTCCTTGCCGGATTTCACCGGGTCGGGCTCGCCTTCCGGGCCTTCCGGGTTGACGTAGATCAGACCCATCTGCACGGCGGCCAGCGGGTTTTCCAGGTTGCGCTCGGCCGACAGGTCGCGGTTCTGTTCCTCGCCGTGCTTGGCGGGCTCGGCCACCAGGTCACCCTGGCCGGGCGGCTGGGCCTTGACCTGGTCCTTGCCGTAGCGGGTATCACCACCCAGCCAGACCTTCTCCGAGCCCCAGTACACGTCCTCGTCGGGCTCCCACACATCGGCGCGACCACCGGAGAAGCCGAAGGTCTTGAAGCCCATGGATTCGAGGGCGACGTTGCCGGTGAGCACGATCAGGTCGGCCCAGGAGATCTTGTTGCCGTACTTCTGCTTGATCGGCCACAGCAGGCGCCGGGCCTTGTCCAGGCTGACGTTGTCCGGCCAGCTGTTGAGCGGGGCGAAGCGCTGCTGGCCGGAGCCGGCGCCGCCACGGCCGTCACCGATGCGGTAGGTGCCGGCGCTGTGCCAGGCCATGCGGATGAACAGCGGGCCATAGTGGCCGAAGTCGGCCGGCCACCAGTCCTGGGAATCGGTCATCAAGGCGGTCAGGTCATTTTTCAGGGCCTGGAAATCGAGACTCTTGAACGCCTTGGCGTAGTCGAAGTCCGGGTCCATGGGGTCGGACTTGCTGGAGTGCTGGTGGAGGATCTTCAGGTTGAGCTGGTCAGGCCACCAGTCACGGTTGCTGGTGCCGCCACCGGCGGTCTGATGGAACGGGCATTTCGATTCGTTCGCCATCTGCTTCTACCTTTTGGGTCGGTTCAATTCAGATTTCCGGGCGTTCTTGTATTTTCGTTGCCAGGTGTTGGAACGGGTGCGCCCGAAAGCGCGCCCACTCCTCATCAGTGTGGCCGGGCACGGCGGTGCACCGGCTTTTCGCGGAACCAGCAGAAAGACTAGCCGAGCTTGGGCAGAGGTCTAATAGAGGCGCTATTGGGGGGTGATAGCCTTGCTCTGTCAGCATTGCAAAACGTGTCGCGGGGCAAGCCCGCCCCCACAAACACGTGGGAGCGGGCTTGCCCCGCGACAGCGTTCAGCGCTTGAGTTTGCCGCGTTACTCGGCCACTACCGCCTGCAACCGGGCCCACAGCCGCTCGACATGCGCACGCTCGGTCGGCAGCGCCCCCACCGACACCCGCACCATCCAGCGCCCGTCGAGAGTCGCCGGGGTCACGTAGGCATCGCCCGAATTGTTGAGACGTTCGGCCCAGGCACGGGTATGGGCATCCAGCGCCTCACCCGCGAGGCCCTCCGGGCAATGACGGATGCACAGGGTCTGCAATTGCACCGGCGCCAGCACTTCCCACTGCGCCTTCGCCTCGACCTGGGCAGCCAGCCAACGGGCGTTGTCCAGGTCGCGACGCAGGCGTTGCTGCAGGGCCTCGACCCCTTCGCTGCGCAGCATGAACCACAGTTTCAGCGCGCGGAACCGGCGCCCCAGCGGGATGCCCCAATCGCGCAGGTTCTTCACCTCGCCATCGACCGCCGACTGCAGGTAGCTGGGGTTGGTGCTCATCACCCGGATCAGGTGCTGCGGATCGCGCACGTAGTAGATCGAGCAGTCGAAGGCCACACCCAGCCATTTGTGGGCGTTGACCACCACCGAGTCGGCCAGCTCGATGCCGTCCCACATCCAGCGGCACTCCGGAAGGATCATCGCCGAGCCGGCCATGGCCGAGTCCACATGCAGCCACAGCTGGTTGGCCTGGGCGATCTCGCCGATCGGACGCAGCGGGTCCAGCGCGGTAGTGGTGGTGGTGCCGGTGGTGGCGACCACGGCGCAGGGCTGGTTGCCGGCGGCCAGGTCCTGCTCGATGGCCTCGCGCAGCGCCTCCGGACGCATGGCGTAGCGGGCGTCGGTGGGGATCAGGCGGATATTGTCGCGGCCGAATCCGGCCAGCAGCGCGGCCTTGTCCACCGAGCTGTGGGCGTGGGCGCTGACGTAGACGATCAATGGCCTGGCCTGGGCCTGCAGGCCGCCGTGCACCTGGGCGTGGTCGGTGGCGCGTTCGCGGGCGCTGATCAATGCCACCAGGGTGCTGGTCGAGGCAGTGTCCTGGATCACCCCGCTCCACTGCCCGCTCAGGCCCAGCAGCTGGCGCAGCCAGTCGAGGGTGATTTCCTCCAGCTCGCTCAGTGCCGGGCTGGACTGCCACGACAGGCCGAGCACGCCCAGGCCGGTGCTGAGGAAATCGCCGAGCACCGACGACAGGGTGCCGTTGGAGGGGAAGTAACCGTAGAAGTCCGGATGCTGCCAGTGGGACAGGCCGGGCATCACCAGCTTGTCGACGTCGGCGAGGATGGCTTCGAACGGTTCGCCTTGCTGCGGCGCGCCCTCGGGCAAGGCAGACTTGAGGTAGCCCGGCTGGACCTGGGCCATGACCGGGCGCTCGCCGACGGTCTGGCGGTAGTCGGCGATCAGGTCGATCAGTTGGTGGCCGTATTGGCGAAACTCTTCTGGGGTCATGCGCGTTCTCCTGAGAGGTGTCCGCTGCCAGTGCCGGCCTCATCGCGGGGCAAGCCCGCTCCCACGCGAGTTTGCTTGCAACCCTGTTCACTGAGCGACAGCGTCGGGCTATTTCCAACAACAGGCAACATCTCTGCGTGGGAGCGGGCTTGCCCCGCGAAGAGGCCGGCACTGGCAACACAATGCCCGCAGTCTAGGCGCCTGCCGGCTTGCGAATAACCCCGCTTCGCGCATAGCTGCTATGGCGAAGGCGCATGCCCACCTTGCACGCCGAACTGCGACTGGCGCCACACCTCGAATACCCGGTTGCGCAGCCAGCGGTGCTCGGCCGAGGCCTGCAGGCGCTGGTGCCACACCACCCAGTAGCGCTGGGTGTGGTCGATGAAGCCCATCGGCCGCCAGCTCAGGCCGTGCAGCCGCGCCAGTTGCCGGGCGATGTGCTCGGGCACTGTAGCCAGGGCCTGGCCATTGCCGAGCACCTGGACCATGGCACTGAAGAACGGCACCTCCAGGCTGATGCGCCGCTGCAGCCCCTGGGCGCGCAAATGACGGTCGATGAAGCTGTCCTTGTCTCCGCCCCCGGACACCCGCACATGCTTGAAGGCCAGGTAGTCGTCCTGGCTCAGCTCGGCGCGGGTGCTCAGCGGATGGTCATGGCGCATCAGGCACACCGCCCGGTCCTCGCCCAGCAGCCGGCCGTGCAGGTTGGGCGGCGATTCGTCGAACAACGTGGTGGCCAGGTCGATCTCGCCGCTGGCGAGCAAGGCGTACTGCCCAGCCTGCCAGGTGCGGTACTCCAGCGACACGCCCGGCGCTTCCTGCTCCAGCACCGCGACCAGCTGCGGCAGCATGTGCTCGGCCACGTAGTCGGAGGCGGCGAGGCAGAAGCGTCGCTCGCAGCGCGCCGGATCGAACGCCGCGGGCTGGCGCAGGGCGTTGAGTTCCTCCAGCACCTGGCGCAACGGCTCGACCAGCGTCTCGGCGTGCTCGCTGAGCACATAGCCGCGGCCTTGGCGCACCAGCAACTGATCGTCGAAGGCCTCGCGCAGACTGGCCAGCTGGCGGCTCAGGGCCGATTGGCTGCAGCCCAGGCGCTCGGCGGCGTGGCTGAGGTTCTTCAGTTGCAGGAGGCAGTCGAGGGTGCGCAGGTGGGCGAGGCTGAGGGAGGCGAAGGTGGGGTGCATGGCGCAGGTCCGGAAATGATCGCGGGGCAAGCCCGCTCCCACAGATGTGCTGGGAGTGGGCTTGCCCCGCGAGGATGACGCGCGGATCAGTCGGTCAGGCCGACATAGACGTTCTGCACGTCTTCGTTCTCGTCGATCGCCTCGAGGAAGGCCTCGACCTCGGCCAGCGCTTCGGCGCTCAGGCTGGCTGCGCTCACCGGGTTCTTCGGGGTGTAGCCGATCTTCGCCGAGGTGACGGTGAAGCCATGCTCCGGCAAGGCCTTCTGCACGGCATCGAGGTCGGTGGTGTCGGTGATGAACAGGGTCGAACCCTCTTCCTCGCCATCCTCGAAGTCCTGGGCACCGGCTTCGATGGCCGCCATTTCCGGGTCGGCGTCGCCTTCCGGGGTAGCCTCGATCAGGCCGACATGGTTGAAGTCCCAGGCCACCGAACCGCTGGCACCCAGCTGACCCTTGCGGAACAGCACGCGGATCTGCGCCACGGTACGGTTGACGTTGTCGGTCAGGCACTCGACGATCAGCGGCACCTGGTGCGGGGCGAAGCCTTCATAGCTGACCGCATGGTACTGCACGGCCTCGCCGTCCAGGCCTGCGCCTTTCTTGATCGCACGCTCCAGGGTCTCACGGGTCATCGAGGCTTTCTTGGCCTGGACGATGGCCAGGCGCAGGCGCGGGTTCATGTCCGGGTCGGCACCGGACTTGGCAGCGATCTGGATCTCCTTGGCCAGCTTGCCCATGATCTTGCCTTTGGCATTGGCCGCTGTTTCTCTATGTTTGGCTTTCCACTGTGCGCCCATATCGACTCTCTTTGTTTCCGCGGCCGGTTCAGGAAGCGACCGGCCTTAATAAAGTGGGGAGAGTTTATACGCCCTGCGCACCGGGTTCGACAAGAAATCGCATAACCCACATGGGAGCTCAGCCCTTGTCCGCCTTCCCCGCCGCCGCCGCGAACTTCGCCAGGCGCACGTCCAGCCGGCGCGGCCGCACACCGCAGTCTTCGGCGCGCTCCTTGCGGCGGATGGCATCGCGCACCAGCAACGAGCCCAGGTAGCGCACCGGTTCCGGCGGGAACTGCCCCAGCGGCCCCTTGACCAGCGGCGAGCGGGTCCAGGCGTTGTCCAGCCCCAGTGCCAGCGACGACAGGATCTGCCCGCCCATGTGGCACGGCCCCACCCCGCTGCCGGAGTAACCGAAGCCGTAGAACACGTTGCCCTGCCCATCGAGCCGACCGAAGAACGGCAGCCCGGTCACCGAGCGGTCCGACGGCCCGTTCCAACTGGCCGCCAGCGGCACCTCGGCCAGCGCCGGGAAGAACTCGGCCAGGCTTTCGCGCAGCAGCGGCTGGTACGGCGACGGCTGGTCGAACACCGGTAGCATGCGCCCGCCGTAGGCAAAGGTATTGCCGCCCTTGCCGAGCATCAGCCGGCCATCGGAAGTGTTGTGGTAGTAGTGCACGAAGATCCGCGAGTCGAGCACACTGACGCCGCTGTCCAGGCCGATCCGACCCAGCAGTTCGGGGCACGGCTCGGTGATCACCATGTCGCTGGAGACGATCGCCACGCTGCGCCCGAACTGCGGGAAGGCCCGCGCCATCCAGGCATTGAGACCCAGCACCACACGGTCGGCGCGAACGGTGCCGGCGCGGGTGCGCACCTGCACCGGCGCGCCATGCTCCAGGCCGGTCATCGCCGTGCCCTCGTGGATGCGCACGCCACGCTGCAAGGCCACCCGGCGCAGGCCGCGCACCAGCCGCCCCGGCTGCACCGTGGCCGCGGCCGGCGAATACCAGCCCTCCAGATGCCGTTCGGAACCGGCCAGACGCTGCACCTGCTCCAGTGCCAGGTGCTGGAACGAGTTGATACCCTGTTGCTCCAGCGCTGCGATCACCGCATCGGTGCCGCCGAGCTGGGCCTGGTTGGTGGCGGTGTAGAGGGTGCCGTCCATGCGGTAGTCGCAGCGGATACCGTTGGCCGCGCAGAACTCGCCGATGGCGCCGATGCTGCGCTCGGACTCGCGCACCAGGCGCACCGCCTCGGCCACCCCGAACAATCGCTCGAGGGTGAAGTACTTGGCCGACCAGGACAGCGCGCAGCCACCGTTGCGCCCGCTGGCCCCGGCGCCGCAGATGTCCGCCTCGAGCAGCAGCACCTCCAGCTGCGGCGCCTGTTCCTTGATCATCAGCGCGGTCCACAAGCCGGTGTAGCCACCGCCGACGATGCACACGTCGCAGCGCACGTCGCCGGCAAGCGGCGGGCACGGCGCCTGGTCTTCCTGGTCCAGGGCCTGTTGCAGCCAGAAGGGTCTCATCTACTTGCTTTCCTTTAGGTACGCAGTGGCTTGATCGCCATGCTGGTGTTGGGTGCCACATCGGTGGCCTGGGGTGCTGTTGCCGGGCGGCTGTTCCAGTGCGGCAGCAGCACCAGGGCGGAGAACAGCGCCGTGCCGGCGAAGACGATAAACACCGTGACGCTGTCGAAGTAACCGGGCAGCAGGCCGCCGAGCACCGCACCCACCGAGCCGCAGCCATTGACGAAGCCGGCCGCGGTGGCGCCGGCCTTGGCCGTGCCGAAGTCGATGGCCGCGGCGCCGCTGATCATCGAGTCCGGGCCATACAGGGTCAGGCCCATCACAAACAGCAGGGCCACCACCAGCAGCACGCTGCCGCTGTGCATCGCCGCCATGAAACCGGCCAGGGTCAGGGTCAGCAGCACCAGGCTGATCACGCAGGCCGGCATGCGCCGGGCGCCGAACAGTTTGTCCGAGGCCAGGCCGATGAGGATCGGCCCGAGCAACCCGGCCAGTTCGAAGGCCGTGGGAATGATCGCCGCGCCGACCTTGCCCACCGACGGCATCTGCTCGAAGACGATCACCGGGCCCCACAGCAGGATGGCGTAGCGCGCAGGTTTGAGCATGAAGTAGGCCAGGCCCAGGGTCAGCACCGTGCGGTTGCGCAGGATCTCGCGCAGCGGCGCCCACACGCTGCACAAATTGCCCCCCGGGGCCATGCTCTGCGGCTCGGGCTCTACCGCCGGCAAGCCGACGTCCTCGGGCTTGTTGCGCTGGAAGATGAAGAACAGCACCGCCACCACGGCCACCACCACGGCGCTGGAGAAGAACGCCGCATGCCAGGTGCCGACCAGGGTGTAGGCCCACCAGCCGGCGAACGGCGAGGCCACCAGGCCGCCGAAGGCGTAGCACGAACTCCACAGCCCCAGCACCCGTCCGCGCTGGGAGGCCGGGAAGAAACTGCCGATGTTCTTGCACAGCCCCGCCCAGCCGGTGGACTGCGCCAGCCCCTGGATCAGCATGCAGGTGGCGAAGATCGGGAAGGTCGCGTAGCTGCCCATCACCACCGCGGCCGCCGCCGAGATCAGCAGCCCGCCCAGCACCACCACACGGGGGCCAAAGCGGTCGGCGAGCATGCCCCAGGTGAACTGGCCCACGGCGTAGGCGGCCAGGTAGATCGCATCGAGGTTGGCCATGGCGGCCTTGTCGAGCATGAAATTCGGATCCTCGCCGATGCCGAGCTTGGCCACCGAGAAGGCTTTGCGGGTGAAGTAGAAGGCGGCGTAGGCCAGCCAGGTAATCGCGAAGATCTGCACGCGCCAGCGTTTGATAGCGCCCAGGGATTGATTCATTGACTCTGACCTCTTGCTTGAGTGTGCCGGCAGAATGTGAAGAAACGCCTGTCTTGTTGTTGTGTTGCGCACTGCGTGACGGAGGGACGTCACCTGGTCAGATGGCGGTGGTGCCGCCATGGCCGACATGGCGCCGCTCGTGGCGGCGCAGCCGGGTTGAAACACATGGAAACAGCTGCTGACTGATAAATAAAATCGATTTATCGTATTTCACACATAAGCCCAGCTTGTAAGCGGAGTGTTCGATGTCGGTCTCCCATGCTCAACTCAAGGCCTTTCATGCAGTCGCCGAACAGGGCAGCTTCACCCGTGCGGCGCAGAAGCTGTTTTTGACCCAGCCGGCGGTGTCCGATCAGGTGCGCAAGCTCGAGGAGCGCTTCGGTGTGCTGCTGTTCCAGCGCAACAAGCGCTCGGTGCAGCTGACCGACCTGGGCGAGCGCTTGCTGGGCGTGACCCAGCGTCTGTTCGCCTGTGAGGCCGAGGCCGTGGAGCTGCTGCAGGACTCCCGCGCCCTGCACACCGGCAGCCTGACCCTGGCGGTGGACGCGCCGGTGCACGTGCTGCCGCAGATCGCCCGGTTCTGCCAGCGCTATCCGGGGATCCAGGTGAAGATCGAGACCGGCAATACCGACGAGTCGCTGGCCCGGCTGTTCAGCTACCAGGCGGACCTGGCCCTGCTCGGGCGCGATGTCGATGATGAGCGGTTGTTCTGCGTGCCGATGCGGCGTGACCCGATGGTGGCGTTCGTTTCGCACAACCATCCGTGGGCCAGCCGGGGGCAGATCAACCTGGTGGACCTGGATGACACGCCGTTGGTGCTGCGTGAGCCGGGGTCGGTGACGCGGCAGACGCTGGAGGAGGAAATGCAACGGGCCGGGTTGCGGATCCGGCCGGCGATCCAGGTCGAGGGGCGTGAGGCGGCGCGGGAGGCGGTGGTGGTGGGGATTGGCGTTGGGGTTGTTTCGGCGGCGGAGTTTGGGGCTGATGCGCGGGTTTGTGCTTTGCCGATTGTGGATTGTCGGCGGCATTTGACTGAGACGCTGGTTTGTTTGAGTGAGCAGAGGACGCGGCGGGTGGTGGCTACGTTTTTGGAGATGGTTTTGGAGGGGATTTAGGGGTGGGTCTGGGTCTGGGTCTGGGTCTGGGTCTGGGTCTGGGTCTTTGGTGATTGTTTTGGTTTTTGTATGCGCATTCGTAGAATATAACGACATTTAGGCACCTTTCCGCCCTTACGGCGGGTTACTTTGGTCTTGGCCAAAGTAACCAAAGCCGCCCCGCTCCGTTCATCCGGCCCCTACGCTGCGCTCCGGGGTTCCCTCGCTCCGTTCTTGCTCCCGGGAGGACCGCGCTGAACGCCCCATCCTGGGGCGCAGCGCTTGACGGCCATCCATGGCCGTCACCTCCCTTCGCAAGAACTCCGCTCGGCCTCCTGAAGTCGCAATTGGTGTTGCCTGAACTATTGCGCGCTTAGAAGCAAGAGCAAGAGCGAGAAACGCGAAGTTAGTTGTTTGACCATTAGTTATGTATTGGCTGTTCCGGCCCTTTCGCGGGGCAAGCCCGCTCCTACAGGGTTTTATATAACGGCGACTATTGCGTGGGAGCGGGCTTGCCCCGCGAAACAATCGAGAGATTCATTAAAAACCAACTAGCGACAGCTGCGCCAATCCAGGCGCCGCCCGTAACTTCGCGACTTCAGGAGGCCGAACGCAGGACTTGCGGAGGGAGGTGACGGGCATGGATGCCCGTCAAGCGCTGGGGCCCAGGATGGGCCCTGCAGCGCGGTCCTCCCGGGAGCAAGGCCGGAGTGAGGGAACCCGGAGCGAAGCGTAGGGCCGGATGAATGGAGCGCAACGGCTTTGGTTACTTTGGCCACGACCAAAGTAACCCGCCGTAAGGGCGGAAAGGTGAATAAGCGTCGACATCGCAAATGAACGCGCATACAACTATCAAAACAACTACCGCCCAGCCTCAAAAACCCAGAAACCCAGAAACCCAGAATCAAAAAACCATGACAAACTAACCCATCTCCAACAGCAAGGCCCCACCCACCATGTTCTACCGCCTGGCCGCCGACACCCTGGTCCTGTTCCACCTCTCGTTCATCCTGCTGGTCCTGTTCGGCGGCCTGCTGGTGCTCTGGCGCCGCCGCGCCCTGCTGATCCACCTCCCCGCCCTCGCCTGGGGCCTGGCCGTGGAAGGCCTGCACCTGGAGTGCCCCCTGACCGACTGGGAAAACCACCTGCGCACCGCCGCCGGCGACGCCGGCTACCACGGCGGTTTCGTCGAACACTACATCTGGCCAGTGATCTACCCCGCCGGCCTGACCCCACAGATCCAGCTGTGGCTGGGCACCGTCGTGCTGCTGCTCAACCTGGGGGTCTACGCCTGCGTGATCTGGCGCCTAGCGCGTCGCCACCACGAATAACCGCGGGAACGGCAACAACACCCTGCCATCGCTGGCCGGCGGATAGTCACGCTGCATGGCCTGCAGGTAAAGCTGCAGGAAACTCGTCTGCTCCTGCTCATCCAGCCGCGCCAGGTAAGGCCGCAGCGCCGAGCCCTTGAACCACTCCACCACCGCCTCGGCACCACCTTCCAGCGGGTGGTGATAGGTGGTGCGCCACACATCCACCCGCGCACACAGCGGGCTGAGCAGGTCGTAGTAGAAGCCGGCGTTGTGCCGCGGCGGCAGGCTGAAATCGGCGAACTTCCCGGCCCAGGGCCCCTGGCTGGCGATCTCGCGCAACCGGCGGTGCGCCGGCTCGTCGAGGTTATCGGGGGTCTGCACGGCCAGGCTGGCGCCATCGCCCAATTGCCGCACCAGATGCGGGTAAAGGCTGGCATGATCCGGCACCCACTGCAGCGACGCGTTGGCAAGGATCAGGTCCTGGGGCTCGTGGGCCGTCCAGCTGGCAATCTCGCCAATCTCGCAGCGCACCCGCGGAATGCTCAGGCGTGGCCGCTGCCGGGCCTTGCCGATCATGTCCGGATCGCTGTCCAGGGCGAGGACCTGGGCATCCGGACAGCGCTGCAGCAATACCTCGGTAGAGTTGCCCGGGCCGCAGCCCAGGTCCGTGGCATGCCGCACCGGACGCGCCGGCACGGCAGCCAGCAGATCGCGCACGGCGCGGGTGCGTTCGTCTTCGAACAACGAATACTGGGTGGCGGACCAGGCCATGGGCGACTCCTTGTAGGGCAATTGTGTGCAGCATAAGCCATGTCGGCATGTAGCAACGTAAGGATGATCTGACTGGCAAAGGAGGCGATGCCCACAAATGAAAACGGCCGATCCCTTAAAAGGGACCGGCCGTTGCCGGAGGCACTGCCGCGATCAGTGACGCGTGGCGGTACGGATCTGGTGCACCACGCCCATCGCCACCACGATCGCCGCGGCGATGCCGGTGGAAATCACCAGGATCTGGTAGTCAGGCATGAAGGCCATGGTCACCAGGGCCGCCACGATGAACAGGATCACCAGGTAGGTCAGCCACGGGAACAGCCACATCTTCAGGCGCACTTCCTTGCCCTCGGCGATCAGCTTGCGGCGCATGCGCAACTGCGAGAAGGCGATCACCAGGTACACCAGCAGGGCGATCATGCCGGTGGTGTTCATCAGGGTTTCCAGCACGTCCTTCGGCCGCAGGGTGTCGCTGAAGTTGATCAGCGCGCAGAACACCGCCACCAGGCACGAGCCGATGATCGCATTCACCGGCACGCCGGTACCGGTGCGGGTGTACTTGAACAGGCGCGGCGCGTCGCCGCGCTGGGCCAGGGAGAACAGCATGCGCGAGGCGGTGTAGTGGCCGGAGATCAGGCAGCTGCTCACCGAAGTCAGCACCACGAAGTTCATCAGCAACTCGGCATACGGCACGCCCAGCAGCTCCAGGGTACGGCGGTAGGCACCATAGCCGGAAACGCCCAGGTGCGGGTCGTTCCACGGCACCAGGCAGACGATCAGGAAGATCGAGCCGACATAGAACAGGCACACCCGCCACACCACCGAGTTGGTCGCCTTGACGATCTGGGTGGCCGGATCCTTCGCCTCGGAGGCCGCGATGGTGACGATCTCGGCGCCAAGGAAGGCAAACATCACCCCCAGCAAGGCCCCGATCACCGTGGTGATGCCGTTGGGCATGAAGCCTTCGGCAGTCAAATGAGTGATACCGCGCACTTCGCCGAACTGCCAGATGTTCATCACCGCGGCGGTGCACACCACCAGGAAGCAGACGATCGCCACCACCTTGATCAGCGCGAACCAGAACTCGAACTCGCCGTAGTGCTTGACGTTGAAGAAGTTGACGGTGATCAGCAGCAGCGTCGTGGCCAGCACGAACACGTTGACGCTCACGTCGGGGAAGAAACCGTGCAGGATCTTGCCCGCCACGTAGGCCTCCCAGGCCATGAGGATCACCCAGTACCACCAGTACAGCCAGCCGATGGTGAAACCGGCCCAACGGCCAATGGCGCGGTCGGCGTAGGTGGAGAACGAGCCGGTGTCCGGCGAGGAGGTCGCCATTTCGCCGAGCATGCGCATGATCAGCACCACCAGGATGCCGCCGGCGAGATAGGCCAGCACGGCGGCCGGGCCGGCGCTGTGGATCACGCTGCCGGAACCGACAAACAAGGCGCCGCCGATCACCCCGGCGATCGACATCATCGTCAGGTGGCGCGACTTGAGCGAGGCACTGAGCTTGCTCTCGTGCCCATCCTTCGCGGTGGTGGATGTGGATGTTGCGTCCATCAGTTATTTACCCCGTGCTTCTTTTTATCCAAGGAAAAACTGTGAAACCCCGATGGTTATCGGTCTCACCTGTACATCAGTGCTACTGCGGGCAGGGAGGTGTGCGGAGCACACGCAGGCCATCCGTGGCGGCCTGCTTACGCGGCCAGAGGCAACCCTCTGGACGAACTGAACCATGCTGGGGACGGACGAGAAGCGTCCGGCCAGGCGAAAGGAAGGTGCGGGGCAAACCCCGACGGCAAAGCAGCGATGTTGTGATTATTCATGGCGCTGGTACGTGCTGTGTTGGCTATATCTGACACGTAATGTAAAAATGTCGAACACATAGGGCCATGCACAGCGGCATGAAAATCGCACTGCACTGTACAGGCCGCCGATGCAATACACCCGCGATACCCCCTGCAGGCACCCGAATGCTCCAGCTCCATCCGGACTCCTCCACCCCGCTGGTCAACCAGATCATCGACGGGCTGCGCGCGCTGATCGACGACCAGACCCTCAAGCCCGGGGCCAAGGTCCCGTCGATCCGGGCGTTCGCCTCGACCTACTCGGTGAGCACCTTCACCGTGGTCGAAGCCTATGACCGCCTGGTGGCCCAAGGGTTGCTGGTGAGCAAGGGCAATGCAGGGTTCTTCGTCAATCGTGCGGCGAACGAGTTGCTGGACAAGCACAACGTCGAAGTCGACACCAGCCGCCCCACCTTCAATTCCGAGTGGTACCTGCAGCAGATCTTCGAGATCCGCCAGTTGCCATTCAAGCCGGGTTGCGGCTGGCTGCCCAACGACTGGATGTACGAGGAGGGCCTGCGCCGCGGCCTGCGCCAGGTGGCCGGCAGCCCGCTGGAGCTGTCCGGCTACGGCGACCCCCTGGGCCTGCCGGAGCTGCGTGCGCTGACCGCGCAGAACCTGCAGCAGGAACTGTCGATCGTCGCCAACCCGGCGCAGCTGATGCTCACCCACGGCGCCAGCCAGGCCCTGGACCTGGCCGTGCGCACCCTGGTACGTCCCGGCGACGTAGTGCTGGTGGACGACCCCGGCTACCCCAACCTGATGAGCATCCTGCGCACCCAGGGCGCCACCCTGGTGGGCGTGCCTCGCACTCCGGCCGGCTACGACCTCGACCAGCTCGAGCGCCTGCTGGTCCACCACCGCCCCACGGCGTTCTTCACCCAGCCGCACCTGCACAGCCCGACCTGCTCGCGCACTCCGCTGGCGCAGCTGCACCGTTTGCTGCAACTGGCCAGCCAGCATGGTTTCCGCCTGGTGGAGAACAACCTCTACGCCGACATGATCGCCGACCCGCTGCCCTGCCTGGCCAGCCTCGACCACTTGCAGCAGGTGGTGTACGTGGGCAGCTACTCGAAAAGCATTTCACCCAACGTGCGGGTCGGCTACCTGCTGGCCAACCCCGAACTGACCCAGCAACTGCTGCACCTGAAGATGCGCTCGGGCCTGACCACTTCGCAGGTGATGGAACGGGTGGTATACGCCGCGATCATCGACGGTCGCTGGCGCAAGCACCTCAAGCGCCTGCGCCAGCGCCTGGCCGAGGCGCACCAGGAAGTCGGCCGGCACCTGCACCGGCTGGGCTTCGAGCTGTTCATCGAATCGGATGAGGGGATGTACATCTGGACCCGCCATCCGGCGATCCCCGACAGCGCCGCGCTGCTGGATGATGCCCTGGAGAAAGGCATCATGCTCGGGCCCGGGCAACTATTCATGGTCGATGCCAAGGCCACCGGCTGGATGCGCTTCAATGTGGCGTTCAGTACCGATCCGGCGATGTGGGAGTTGCTGGAGAAGGTGTTGGTCAAGCACGTTCGCCGAGGTTGAAGTCAACACTTCTCATAAGCGCGGAACTAGCCCGGCGCACTCACCTAAAGAGAGTGCGAAACACCCGCAGCCCTGCTCCGCCCCAGCCACGCATACGCCAACGCCAGCAACCCCAGCACCAGCCCGGCAAACACCGCCGCCACCAGCTGGCTGTAGCGCGCCAGGAGCGCCGGGAACCCCACCACCTCGCGGGTCACCTGGATATCGGCGCTGCCGTCGGCATCGCGGATGCTGATGCCGCCCTGGCGGATCTGCGAGTAGTCGGCGTCGAAGTACACCCAGACCTTGCTCTCGCTCACCCCGTCGATGGCCGGCAGGTCGATGCTGCTGGTGGGCGTCGGCACCAGCGTGTCATTGCCGGCGGCGTCGCGCACCTGCACCAGGCCTTTGGCCGGCAAACGGATGTGCACGGCCTTGAGCGGCGCCTGCGCGGGGTTGTACAGCTCGATGAGCAGGCCGGTGCGGTGATCCACCAATCCGGCCTCGAACGGCCTGGCAAACAGCTGCAGATACGGGGCCTGGGCCAGATCGACCAGCTTGTCGATCTGCGGATGGCTGAGGGAACCAGCGCCGATCTCGCTGATCTGCGTGTGCAGCCGCTCGTACTTGAGCAGGTCGTTGGCCTGGCTGATACGCTCGCTGAACTGGCCCGGATAGGTGAGATGGGCGTAGGTCAGGCGCGCCTGCAGGCGGTCGTCGTCGCGCAGCACCGCATAGAGCGCGGCGGCGACGGTGACCAGGGCCAGCAGGCCCACCAGGGATTTACCGACTTTTTCCCAATTCACCTTGAGGGTTCCTTGTTTACGGGCGTGACGAGAGGCAAGGCAGGCAAGGGTGCCAAGAACACCGGGTTCGGGCAAGGGTTGGCTGCGTGTGATGAAGCGGTCTTGTGCGATGACCGAAATGTAAGCGTTTCCCTGTAGGAGCGGCCTTGTGTCGCGAAAGGGCCGCAAAGCGGCCCCGGCGATATCAGCTTGAGGCACAAATCTTGGGGGCGCTTCGCACCCCTTTCCGACCGGTCCGACGCCTCGGCAAGGCCGCTCCTACAGGGGAGAGTGATCGGCCGCATCAGCCCCGCGCCAGCAACCCCGGTACCGCGACCACCAGCATCGCCACCCCGGACAGGGTCAGCAGCCCCAGCACGATCCGGCGAAACGCCAGTTCACTGATCCCCAGGTACAGGCGCGTACCCAGCAGCGTCGGCACTGCCATCGCCAACGCCACTACCGCGAACGCCGGCAGCAACGCCGGGGTCACCAGTCCGCTGCCCAGGTAGGTGAGCATGGTCACCGCCAGCATCGACAGGTTGAAGTTCTGGATCACCGCCCGCTGGGTGTCGCGCTCGAACCCGCGCAGGGTGCACCAGAGCGTCGGCACCGTGCCGGTAAAGCCACCGATGCCGCCCAGCACCCCACCGACCATGCCCACCGCGCCATCGGCCAGGCGCCCGCCCTGCAGACGCGGCAGGCGCGGCGCCAGCAGCATCAGTGGGCACCACACCACCAGCAGCGTGCCGAACACCGCCTTGAACCACAGCATGTCCAGGTAAGGCAGCACCCACACGCCCAGTGGAATCCCCGCCAGCCCGCCCAGCACGAAGGGCCACAGCAGCGTCCAGCTGAAGCCCCGGCGCACGCTGAACACGGCGATCAACTGCCCGGTAAGGCTACCGAACACGGTCAGCACCGCCGCCACCCGTGGCTCCAGCCCCCAGGCCCAGAACGACATGGCCACCATGCCGAAGGCAAAGCCCGACAGACCCTGGACGAAACCGGCGACGATGGCGCCAAGGGCGATGAGATAGAGCGGATCCATGTGGGCCCCCTGCGACGATCGATGACATCGGCTGGGGAGCATTCCCCACCCAGCAATGGGTGTCCAGCCCCAGGTTTGCGGCAACACCTTGAGCGTTTCTCGTTCGCAACACTGCAACATCTTGAAACAACTGGCGTTTGGCCATTTACCGCTTGGCACAGCCGTTGCTGACCTCTGTTCAAGGCACATCGCCGCTCCTCGAGTGGCAACAGATGCCAGTCTGCACAACACGGGGCATACGGCAATGAAGAAACCAGCTGCAACATCGACCCAGGTGTCCAGGTTGTCCTCCCTCACGGCACTGCTGCTCAGCCTGGGGCTGGCCAGCGCGGTCGCCGGGTCGCTCGACGACGTGAGCCAGCCACCTCCTACCGATCCTTCCGCGTACAGCGACCCGCCCGCCACGCCAGCGGCCCAGGCGGCGGCACTGGAGGCCCTGAAGTCGATGCCCGAGGCCAACGAAGGCTCGCTGGAGCTGACCAATGGCGTCTACGGCACCCGCGCCACCGTGACCAGCAACAACGTGCTGCCCCCTGCGTTGCAGACTTCGCGCAAGTACCCCACCAACGGCAAGCCCAGCCCCTTGTTCGGCGCCGAGCCGTTCACTCAGCAGCTGCTGCTGTTCGAAGAATTCGGCCCGGAGAAACTCGACCCGGCCACCCCGCCCTACGCCATGACCTTCCCGCCGCCCGTGATCGGCGCGGCCCCCGCCCAGGACCCCGACTACGCCGCCCGCAGCAGCCCCAACGGCAACGCCCTGGAAGCGTTCCTGACCCAGCCGGGGCTGACGCCGTTCCCGTCGCAGTACGCCAACGTGCTCGACCGCAACCCGTGGAAGGCGCAGATCGAGATGTTCCTCAACCGCAGCGGGGTCGGCTCGCCCGCCGAAGGCCGGCCGCCAGGAAAGGGCTGGTCGCACCAGCGCTGGAACGAGTTCTACCCCCAGGCCGCGTTCAAGACCGCCCAGGCCGGGGCGCGCATCAACCAGGGCCTGCGCGACCGCAAGCAATTGCACAACTACGCCAAGGGTGAATTCGCCCCGGGCGGGCTGTACTACCAGACCTCCGACATCCCCACCACCCTGGGCACCACCAAGGGCATCGACACGCGCTTCCACCCGAAAATGCCCCTGCAGGGCCACAAGGCGCTGTGGACCTTCGACGGCACCTTCCCGGTCAAGCTGCTGATGGTGCGCTACGGCCAGCCGGTACTGATGCGCCACTACAACGCCCTGCCGATCGACCCATCGGCCAACAACGGCTTCGGCCTGCACACCATCTCCACCCACGAGCATAACGGCCACTCGCCGGCCGAGAGCGACGGCTTCGCCAATGCCTACTTCTTCCCCGGCCAGTATTACGACTACCGCTGGCCGATCCAGCTGGCCGGCTACGACACCATCAACACCCGTGCCCAGGACCCGCGCGCCGCCTTCCCCTGCGCGCCGGGCGAAACCCTGTACGTCAACGACGCCTCACCAGGCCTGAAGACCTGCGAGAACGGCAGCATCAAGATACGCGGCGACTGGCGCGAGACCATGAGCACCCACTGGTTCCACGACCACATGCTCGACTTCACCGCGCAGAACGTCTACAAGGGCAACGCGGTGATGATGAACTACTACTCGGCCATCGACCGCGGCAACGAGGCCCTGCAGGACGGCGTCAACCTGCGTTTTCCCAGCGGCGCGGCGATGCCGTGGGGCAACCGCGACTATGACGTCAACCTGGTGATCGCCGACAAGGCCTGGGATGCCAACGGCCAGCTGTGGTTCAACCCGTTCAACACCGACGGCTTCCTCGGCGACCAGATCCTGGTCAACTGGCAGTACCAGCCCAAGCTCAAGGTGCGCGCGCGCAGCTACCGCTTCCGCATTCTCAACGGCTCGGTGTCGCGTTACTTCAAGTTCGCCGTGGTGCGTGAAATCGCCGGCACCAGCGGCGAGTTCAAGGGCCCGACCGGCTCCAACCTTTCCTACGCCCGGGTGCCGTTCCACATGATCGCCAACGACGGCAACATCATGGAACACGCCGTGCCGTTCGACGGCACCCTGGACCTCAACGGTGACGGCAACCTGCAGGACAACAACGCCATCATGCCGCTGCAGGGCATCGCCGAGCGCTACGACATCATCATCAATTTCGCCAGGAACGGGATCAAGGTCGGCGACAAGCTGTACTTCGTCAACCTCATGGAACACGAGACCGGCAAGGGCCCGAAACAGCCCATCGCCCTGGCCGACGTGCTGTCGGGCAAGTACAAGCCTGTGATCAAGCAGACCAGCAACGGCCCGGAATGGGATGGCGGCGACCCGGTGGTCGGCAAGTTCATGCAACTGATCGTGCAGCCCTACACCGGCCAGGACGTCAGCATGGACCCGAGCCTGTATGAACCGGCCAAGCCCGGCAAGGCTGCTGGCCTGGCGATGATCCCCCTGCCCATCGACCGCAACAGCGCCAGCGATCAGGTCAAGATCAAGGCCGCTCGCCACCGCGAGTTCATCTTCGGCCGCTCCGACGGCACCGACAGCACGCCCTGGACCATCAAGACCGACGGCGGCTTTGGCTTCACCATGGACCCACGGCGTATCAGCGCCGCCCCGCAACTGGCCAACGAAGCCACCGACGCTGGCTTCAGCGGCGATGGCACCCTGGAAGTGTGGAAGATCAAGAACGGCGGCAACGGCTGGAGCCACCCGGTGCACGTGCACTTCGAGGAAGGGGTGATCCTCAGCCGCGACGGCAAGGCGCCGCCGGAATGGGAAAAATGGGCGCGCAAGGACGTGTACCGCATCGGCGCGGATGCTGATTCGTCGGAAGAAGTGGAAATGGCCATTCGCTTCCGCGAGTTCGCCGGCACCTACATGGAGCACTGCCACAACACCCAGCACGAGGACACCTCGATGCTGCTGCGCTGGGACCTGGAACACCCCGGCCAGTTCCA
Source organism: Pseudomonas sp. TE31087 (assembly GCF_057284075.1). NCBI lineage: Bacteria > Pseudomonadati > Pseudomonadota > Gammaproteobacteria > Pseudomonadales > Pseudomonadaceae > Pseudomonas > Pseudomonas sp. TE31087. The sequence goes on along the minus strand of NZ_JBXVNN010000001.1, from coordinate 720,612 downwards.
GATGATGCCGACGCCGCTGCCCGGCTGGGATGGCGTGGAATACATCAACTCCGCCGCCCTGCCGACCTTCCGCACTGCCAGCAGTGGCCCCGGCAACGACAGCAACAAGCCGCCGGTGGCGGTGAACGACAGCGCCGCGACCATGGCCGGCAAGCCGATCGTGCTCAACGTGCTGGCCAACGACACCGATCCCGACGGCAACCTGCCGCTGAGCATCAGCAGCCTGGCTCAGCCCGACTCCGGCCAGGGCACGGTGAGCAGCAACGGCACCCAGCTGACCTATACCCCCCCGGCCACGGTCGCCACGGCATTCACCGCCAGCTTCACCTATGCCGCGCGCGACGCCAAGGGCCTCGAGTCGCTGGCGCCGGCCACGGTGAGCATTGCGGTCTCGCCGGCGGTACCGATGGACCAGATCCAGGTCAGCAGCGCCACGGTACAGTTGCGCAGCAACAGCCGCTGGACCTGGGAAATCGCCGGGACCACCTCGGTGGCCGCCGGCAACAGTATCCGGGTCTCCACCAACACCACCAGCGGGCCGCTCGACCTGGGCCTGGCGACCCTGACCACCAGCGGCAGCGGCGCGCGCTGGAAGTTGTCGGTGACCACTACTGGCAGCGGCCCGGCCTCGCCACCGGCGGTGACGGTGAAGTCGGCGCTGGGGCAGAGCGTGACGGTGCCGCTGAGTATCCGTTGATATCGCCAAGACCACACTGGGGATTGGCGTGGGAGCGGGCTTGCCCGCCCCCACGCTGTCCTTGCCTGTCCCCTGACCAGAGGGTAGAACCATGCCCCGCCTCTGCCGCCTGCTGCTCCTGCTGCTGCTCCCCCTCAGCCTTGCCTGGTCGCTCCCCCCCAGCACCCGCGCAACGCCCTCCACACCCTGGGGCGCCGACTACTTCCCCAACATCCCCCTGCTCACCCAGGACGGCCAACAGGTGCGCTTCTTCGACGACCTGATCAAGGACAAGGTGGTGGCCATCAACTTCATCTTCACCGGCTGCGGCGACTCCTGCCCGGTGGAAACCGCGCGCCTGCGCCAGGTGCAGAAGCTGCTGGGCGAGCGCGTCGGCCAGGACATCTTCATCTACTCGATCAGCATCGACCCCTACAACGACACCCCCGCCACCCTCAAGCGCTACGCCGAGAAGTTCGCCATCGGCCCCGGCTGGACCTTGCTCACTGGCGAAGCCGCCGACATCGAGCAACTGCGCCGCAGCCTCGGGCTGTACATCGAGGGCCTGGAGAACGGCCGCAGCAAGGACCACAACCTCAGCCTGATCATCGGCAACCAGGCCACCGGCCGCTGGATGAAGGCCTCGCCCTTCGAAAGCCCGTACATCCTCGCCGACCGCCTGGCCAACAGCCTGCACAACTGGAAGACCGCCAGCGCCCAGCGCCGCGACTACACCCAGGCCCCGGATATCCGCCCGCCGAGCGCCGGCGAACAACTGTTCCGTACCCGCTGCTCGTCATGCCATACCCTGGGTGATGCCGAGCCCGGTGCCACCCGTGGCATCGGCCCGGACCTGCTGGGGGTGACCCGTCAGCGGGATGAACAGTGGCTCAAGCGCTGGCTGAAGGAGCCGGATCGGATGCTGGCGGAGCAAGACCCGCTGGCAATGCTGTTGTACGCGCAGTACAACCAGCTGGCGATGCCCAACATGCGCCTGGGGGAAACCGAGGTGGCCGCGCTGATCAGCTATCTCGAGGAAGAAACACAACGGCGCCAGGTGCCCTCGGCGCAACGTTGAATCTCGACCCTTGACCGCCAGCGCCGCCCCAGCCCATGCTCAACCGCTTCCATCCCACGCTCAAGGAACGACCGCATGAAGCTGGAAACACTCGCCATCCACGCGGGCTTCAGCCCCGACCCGACCACCAAGGCAGTGGCCGTGCCGATCTACCAGACCACCTCTTTCGCCTTCGACGACACCCAGCACGGCGCCGACCTGTTCGACCTCAAGGTCGCGGGCAACATCTACTCGCGCATCATGAACCCCACCAACGACGTCCTCGAGCAACGCATGGCCGCCCTCGAGGGCGGGGTCGGCGCGCTGGCCGTGGCCTCGGGCATGGCCGCCATCACCTACGCCATCCAGACCGTCGCCGAAGCTGGTGACAACATACGGCGGCACCTACAACCTGCTGGCCCACACCCTGCCGCGCATGGGCATCACCACCCGCTTCGCCGCCCACGACGACATCGCCGCCCTCGAGGCCCTGATCGACGCGCGCACCAAGGCAGTGTTCTGCGAGTCGATCGGCAACCCCGCCGGCAACATCGTCGATATCGCCGCGCTGGCCGAGGCAGCCCACCGCCATGGCGTGCCGCTGATCGTCGACAACACCGTGGCCACGCCGATTCTCTGCCGCCCGTTCGAGCACGGCGCCGATATCGTCGTGCACTCGCTGACCAAGTACATCGGCGGCCACGGCACCAGCATCGGCGGCATCGTCATCGACTCGGGCACATTCCCCTGGGCCGACCACAAGCAGCGTTTCGCCCTGCTCAATACTCCCGACCCGTCCTACCACGGCGTCACCTACACCGAAGCCTTCGGCCCCGCCGCCTTCATCGGTCGCTGCCGCGTGGTGCCGCTGCGCAACACCGGCGCCGCGCTGTCGCCATTCAATGCCTTCCTGATCCTGCAAGGCCTGGAGACCCTGGCCCTGCGCATGGAGCGCCATACCGAGAATGCGCTCAAGGTCGCCCGCTACCTGCAGGAACACGACCAGGTGGCCTGGGTGAAATATGCCGGCCTGCCCGACCACCCCGAGCACCAACTGGCCCGGCGCTACACCGGCGGCAAGCCGGCGGCGATCCTGTCGTTCGGCATCAAGGGCGGCCAGGCCGCCGGGGCGCGCTTCATCGATGCGCTGCAACTGGTGGTGCGCCTGGTCAACATCGGCGACGCCAAGTCGCTGGCCTGCCACCCCGCCTCCACCACCCATCGTCAACTCAACGACGAAGAGCTGGAGAAGGCCGGCGTACCGCGCGACATGGTGCGCCTGTCGATCGGCATCGAGCACAGCGACGACATCATCGCCGACCTCGCCCAGGCCCTTGAGGCCAGCCGCGGCTGATCGACCCGCGCCCCACCCAATGCCGACGGCGGGCGCGTACCCTGCAGAACCGGAACCTCGCGTAATGACCCTTTTCTACCTGAAACTCCTGGTCACCCCGCTGCTGATGTGGGCCATCTCCCTCGCCTCGCGGCGCTGGGGCGGACTGCTCGGCGGGCTGCTGTCCGGTCTGCCGATCACCTCGGCCCTGGTGATGACCTTCCTGTGCCTGGAGCAAGGCACGGGCTTCGCCCTGGGCGCGGTGCCCGGCGCGCTGGGTGGGTTGGCGGCGGTGCAGGCCACCTACGCCTTCTACCTGTTCGCCACGCGCAGGGTCGATATCGCCCCGGCCGTGCTGCTGGCGATCCTGTTCTACGGCCTGGCGGCCTATGCCTTCACCCACTGGGGTGGGCTTTACCTGTCGGTGGCCGTGGCGCTGCTGCTGATCGGCGTGCTGATCCGTGCCAGTGGCCGCGAGCCCAGGCCCGACACCCTCGCCCGTCCCCGACAGCGGTATTGGGAGATTCCCTTGCGCATGGTATCGGCCACCTCGCTGCTGATGATCACCACCAGCCTGGCCAGCTGGCTGGGGCCGGCCACCAGCGGCATGCTGGCGCCAATACCGGTGATCGCCTGGCCGCTGGTGGTGTTCGCCCATGTGCAGGGCGGCCGAGCCGGGATGGCGGCGATGGTGCGGGGCAATGCCATTGGTGCGCTGGGAGTGATTGCATTCTACCTGGCGATGGCGGGGTTGCTGGAGCGATTGGGGGTTGCCGTGACCATCGGCCTCGCCATGGGCCTGGCAGTGGCACTGACCGTAGCGTTGGCGGCGGCGCTGCGCCGGGTACCGACTGATTGACCAGTGATTCGAACAGGTCCCGGGTTTGATCCATCCTCCCTGGGGCCAGCCCCTCCAGCGAAATATCGACTAGCCTGAATGCTCCTGTTGCCAACCTGACAAGGTGAAGACGATGAGCATGATGGACTGGGACGCCTACCGTAAGCAGTTGATGGCCGGCATCGGCGATCTCAAGCAACTCTCACCCGATACCGTGGCCGGCTACGCGACCGCCAGCGGCGCCGGGGCCAAGACCAATCACCTGGACGCCAAGACCCGTGAGCTGATCTCATTGGCCGTCGCCGTCACCACCCGCTGCGACGGCTGCATTGCCGTGCATTCGCAGCAGGCGGTCAAGCACGGCGCCACCCGCGAGGAGATCGCCGAGGCCCTGGGCGTGGCGGTGGCAATGAACGCCGGCGCCGCGCTGGTCTACTCGGCCAGGGCGCTGGACGCCGTGGGCAAGACTGGCGCCTGAAACTTCATGGCGCCGCCGCCCTTGCGCGACGGCGCCGCGACACCCAGACTTGGCGGTTCAGCCCGTGCAGGAACCACCATGATCCAGATCCGCCCCATGACCCCGGAAGACTTCGAACGCTTCTGGCCGACCTTCCAGGCCATTGTCCAGGCCCGCCAGACCTACGCCTTCGACCCGGCCCTGGACGTCGACCAGGCGCGTCGGTTGTGGCTGGAAACCCCGTTGCGCACCCTGGTGGCCGAGGACGACGGCGTGCTGCTCGGCTCCTACTTCCTCAAGGCCAATGCCGCCGGCCCCGGCGGGCATGTCGGCAACTGCGGCTACATGGTCTGCGAGCAGGCCCGCGGCCGGGGCGTGGCCAGGCTGATGTGCGAGCACTCGCAGAAGCTGGCGCGCCAGGAGGGCTTCCTGGCCCTGCAGTTCAATTCGGTGGTGGCCAGCAACGAGGTGGCGGTGGCGCTGTGGCACAAGCTCGGCTTCGAGACCGTCGGCCGCCTGCCCAGGGCTTACCGCCATGCCGAGCTGGGCCTGGTGGACTGCCTGGTGATGTACAAGTGGCTGGCCGACGAGCCGGTGGTGGAAAAGCCGGCGCTGCTGATCGGACGCAAGAATATCGAGGCGCGAGTTTCGCGTCGGCGCGGGCGCTGAACCCATCGCGGGGCAAGCCCGCTCCCACGATCCGATTGCCTGGAGCTGCCAGGGTATCGCCGTGGGAGCGGGCTTGCCCCGCGATCAGCGACAACGCAATTGCAGCTAACCCATTGCCCCACCAGATATTTTCCTGCCACCCAGGCGATTGACTCGCCACCCGTTCGATGGTCAGATGCGCGCCAGTTTCAGGTGTCCTGCGCCGCCGCGCGCAGGGTGAAACGGGAAGCCGGTGCGTCGTTGTCACGACAAGTCCGGCGCTGCCCCCGCAACGGTAAGCGAGCGAATCCTTCGACAGACCACTGTGCGCACGCATGGGAAGGTGAAGGCTTCATGCTCCTCGCAAGCCCGGAGACCGGCCTGAGGCTTCATTTGGCAACCCGCGGTGGGCGGGCGCAGGCCGGTATCCGCGCGCGCCTGCGTGCGCGCTTCGCCGTTGCGTGTTTTCCACCGGGATCCATTCCTTCCTGCAGCAGTGGAACGACATGTCCCGATTCAACAAGCTTCACACCCTGGCGGCCTGCCTGGCCGTGTCCCTGCCAGCACTGGCCGACGACCATGAAGTGGCGCCCCTCACCCTGCCCTCCACGGCGATCACCGACACCCGCGAGCCACAGGTCATCGACCTGGCCACGCCAACCCCGGCCGGCTCGCGCCTGAACCTCAGCGCCCTGGACACCCCGGCCAGCACCAGCAGCCTGACCGAGGCGCAGATCCAGCAGCGCAACAACCTCACCGTGCAGGACGCCGTGACCCGCTCGCCGGGCCTGACCTTCATCGGCACACCGGGCGACGGCGGTACCGGCCTGTCGGCCCGGGGCTTCACCGGGCAGAGTTCGGTGATGACCCTGTTCGACGGCTCGCGCCTGTACGCCGGCGCCGGCACCCTGACCTTCCCGGTCGACCCGTGGATGGTCGAGCGCATCGACGTGATCCGCGGCCCCGCCTCGGTGCTGTACGGCGAAGGCGCCACCGGCGCGGTGGTCAACGTGGTGCCGAAGAAGCCGTTCGCCGGTGACATCCGCAACCACCTGCGCCTGGGCTACGGCTCCTGGGACCGCCAGCAACTGGGCCTGGACAGCGGCGGCAGCCTGAGCGAGCGGCTGAGCTACCGCGTGACCCTCAACCAGCAGGCCGGCAACGGCTGGGTCGACCGCACCGACTCGCGCAGCCTGGCCCTCAGCGCCGCCCTGCGCTTCGATGCCAGCGACGACCTGAGCTTCACCCTCGCCCACGAACGCGGCGATGCGCAACCAGCCAACTACTACGGCACCCCGCTGATCGACGGGCACCTGCGCAGCAGCGTGCGCCGCAAGAACTACAACGTCAGCAACGACGAACAGCGCTACCACGACGAGTGGACGCGCCTGACCACCGACTGGACCCTCAGCGACAGTGTCAGCGCCAGCAACCAGCTCTACTACATCAAGAGCCGCCGCCAGTGGCGCAACGCCGAGTCCTACGCCTGGGACGCCGCCAACGGCGTGATCCAGCGCGGCAGCTTCTTCGAGATTCGCCATAACCAGGAGCAGCTCGGCGATCGCCAGAGCTTTACCTTCGACCATGGCCTGTTCGGCCTGACCAGCAAGACCGTGGTCGGCGCCGAATACAACCGCATCCGCTTCAACGTCGACAGCAACTCGCCCTACAGCGATGGCAGCAGCGACCCGCTCGACCCGTGGCATCCGGCTCCGGGCGGTTTCCACAGCCTCAGCCCGACCCGCGCGCAGACGCTGTCCAAGGTCGACACCTTCGCCCTGTTCGCCGAGAACCGCACCCAGCTGAGCGACCGCCTCGCGCTGGTCACCGGCATCCGCCGCGACCAGAACCACATCGACCGTGACGACCTGGTCAACAACGCCCGCAGCGACCGCAGCCTGCAAGGCGGCAACTGGCGCGCCGGGCTGGTGTACGCGCTCACCGACGACCTGTCGCTGTACGGGCAGTACTCCACCAGCGAGGACGGCGTCGGCGACCTGCTCACCCAGCGCCCGAACAAGCGCCTGGAGCTGACCGAAGCGAAGCAGACCGAGATCGGCCTCAAGCAACGTTTCTGGGATACCCGTGGCGAGTGGACGCTGGCGGCCTATCACATCGTCAAGAAGAAACTGCCGGTGTACAACCCGCTCACCCACGACAGCCAGCAGGCCGGCCAGCAGACCTCCGACGGCCTGGAGGCCAGCCTGGAACTGGCGCTGGGCAACCAGTGGCAGCTCTCGGCCAACGCCGCGCTGGTGAGGGCCAAGTACGACGATTTCCTGGAGGAAGGCGACAACGGCACGGTCAACGACCGCGCCGGCAACCGCCCGCAGGATGTGCCGCGGCGCACCGCCAACCTGTGGCTGAGCAAGGGCTTCGGCCAGGCCGTGGATGCCGGTATCGGCCTGCGCTATGTGGATGAGCGCTACTCCAGCGCGGCCAACGACCAGCGCGTGCCGGGTTACACGGTGGTCGACGCCAACCTGGGCTGGCAGGTGCTGCCCGATGTGCGCCTGGGCCTGCAGTTGAACAACCTGTTCGACCGCCAGTACGCCCAGTCCAGCTTCAGCGGCGAGCAATGGCTGCTGGGCGCGCCGCGCTCGTATTTCGCCACGGTCGACTACAGCTTCTGAGGCAGGTACAGCCCACTCGGGGTTCAAAATGTAAATCTCCGATCTGACTGGGGCAGCGTGGGAGCGGGCTTGCCCCGCGATGCTTCGCCAACCTGGGCCGACGTCATCGCGGGGCAAGCCCGCTCCCACGCTGTTCCTGCAAAGCCTCGGCGCCTGCGCCTGTCGCGCGGCGCTTGATCGGCGCCGCGCCAGGTGCTCGACTTAGCGCTACGCCTCCGTCACAAGCAGCGCGCCATGACCGACATCCCGCAGATCCCCACCCCGCCCGTACACGCCCTGGATCAGCCGCGCACCCTGCTGTTCCTCGCCTACCCGCAGATGGGCCTGCTCGACCTCACCGGCGCGCAGACGGTGTTCTGGGCCGCGACCAAGGCCCGTACCGCGCGTGGCCTGCCGGGCTATCGCCTGGTCACTGCCAGCCTCGAAGGCGGCTTGGTGCCCACCGCAGAAGGCCTGTCGATAGGCACCGAACCGTTGGCACCCTGGTTGTGCGAGCCGTTTGACACCCTGGTGGTGCCCGGCGCACCGGAGATCGTCCACACCCTCCCCGATCACGCCGAGCTGATCGCCTGGCTGGCCCAGGCCGCCCAGCGCGCCCGACGCACCGCCTCGGTGTGCAGCGGCACCTTCCTGCTGGCCGCCGCCGGCCTGCTCGACGGCCGCCGGGCCGCCACCCACTGGGCGATGTGCGATGCGCTGCACCGGCGCTTCCCGGCCATCGAGGTGGATGCCGAGTCGATCTTCGTGCAGCAGGACCAGGTGTGGACCTCGGCCGGGGTCAGCGCCGGCATCGACCTGGCGCTGGCCCTGGTCGAGGCCGACTGCGGCCGCGAGGTGGCGATGCAGGTGGCCCGCGAACTGGTGGTGTTCCTCAAGCGCCCCGGTGGCCAGGCGCAGTTCAGCGAACTGCTCAAGGCCCAGGGCGAGGACGGCGCCGCCTTCGAGGCCCTGCACCTGTGGCTCAACGAGCACCTGGGCGACCCGCGCCTGACGGTCGAGCGGCTGGCCGAGCAGGCGCGCATGAGCCTGCGCAACTTCACCCGGGTGTACAAGCACAAGACCGGCCGCACCCCGGCCAAGGCCATCGAAGTGTTCCGCCTGGAGGCGGCGCGGCGCTTGCTGGAGAACTCCGACCAGCATATCGAGCAGGTTGCCCGCCACTGCGGGTTCGGCAGCGAGGAGCGCATGCGCCTGGCGTTCCAGCGCCATCTGGCGGTGACCCCGCGGGACTACCGGGCACGCTTTGCCCGCAGCGTGCCGCTGGCCGAAATCCAGGGTTCTTTGGCCTAGGGGCAAACGGGGCACGCCTTTAGCATCTGCTGCACGCCTGTCGGGCCGCAATCCAGGCCCACCCACAAGGCGTACCCTTTTCCCACTGCCGCAGCGACAACATCGATAATCGCGGCATCCAGGAGCACCCCATGAAACAGATCCTGATCATTGGCGCAGGCTTCGCCGGGCTGTGGAGCGCCCTCGGCGCCGCCCGCCTGCTCGACCAGCACAAACACGACGACGTGCAGATCACCGTGCTCGCCCCCCAGGCGGAACTGCACATCCGCCCACGCTTCTACGAACCCGACGTACACACCATGGGCGCGCCGTTGCAGGCGCTGTTCGACGCGGTCAACGTGCGCTTCGTCAAAGGCAGCGCCTACCACATCGACCAGGCCAGCCGTGAAGTGGCGTACCGCCAGCCCGGCGGCATCGAGGCCAGGCTTGGCTACGACCGCCTGATCATGGCCTGCGGCAGCCTGCTCAACCGCCCGGCGCTGGAAGGCTTCGACCGCCACGCCTTCGACGTCGACAAGATCGAGTCAGCCACCCGCCTGGAAGAACACCTCAAGTCCCTGGCCGCCCGCCCCGACAGCCCGGCGCGCAACACCGTGGTGGTGGCCGGGGGCGGCTTCACCGGCATCGAGACCGCCACCGAGCTGCCCAGCCGGCTGCGGGCGATCCTGGGCGACAAGGTCACGCCGCGCATCGTCGTGGTCGACCGCGGGGCGAAGATCGGCGCCGCCCTGGGCGACGGTATCCGCCCGGCCATCGAGCAGGCCTCGGCGGCGCTGGGCATCGAATGGGTCTGCGGCGCCACGGTGGCCTCGGTGGATGCCGGTGGCGTGCTGCTCGACAACGGCGAACGCATCGCCGCCAATACGGTGGTCTGGACCGTCGGCTTCAAGGCCAACCCGCTGACCGAGCAGATCACCGGCGAGCGCGATCGCCAGGGCCGCCTGCATGTGGACGGCCAGCTCAAGGTCATCGGCAACCCGGATGTGTATGCCGCGGGCGATGTGGCCTACGCGGCTTGCGACGAGGTCGGCAACTTTGCCGTGATGTCCTGCCAGCACGCCATCCCCCTGGGCCGCTACGCCGGCAACAACGCCGCCGCCGAGCTGATCGGCGTGGCGCCGATGACCTACAGCCAGCCCAAGTACGTCACCTGCCTGGACCTCGGCGCCTGGGGCGCGGTGTACACCGAAGGCTGGGAACGCACCGTTTCGCCACCGACCGACAAGGCCGAGGCCAAGCAGCTCAAGCAGCAGATCAACTCGGTGTGGATCTACCCACCGGCGGCGGACCGGGCCACCGCACTGGCAGCGGCCGACCCGCTGATACCGGTCGCCTGACAGCACTGCCAACCTGCCGCAGATCGCCCACCCCCGGGGCTGCGCTGTTACTGAGAGCAGTCAGCGCAGCCCCTGCGGGCTTGCCCCGCGATAGCCGCCATTGCCTCGCCCCGCTCACAATCCAACCAGGTATTCATGACTCCAGGTCAAAGGACCTTGGCGCGTCAACGGCTTAATCAATCCCGCCGAACACCGCACACTGCACCTACCCGTTCGATCCCGTGCCCCACTGCCCGGGCCTCGATCCCCTCACTCGACAGGAGCAGTTGCATGAGCATTCCATCCTTTGGCCTGGGTACCTTCCGCCTCACCGGCCAGGCCGTCATCGATTCGGTCAAGTCGGCGCTGGCGCTGGGCTACCGCGCCATCGACACCGCGCAGATCTACAAGAACGAGGCCGAGGTCGGCCAGGCCATCGCCGAAAGCGGCGTGCCGCGCGACGAGCTGTTCATCACCACCAAGATCTGGGTCGACCACTACGCCGCCGACAAACTGATCCCTAGCCTGCGCGAGAGCCTGGCCAAACTGCGCACCGACCATGTCGACCTGCTGCTGATCCACTGGCCGGCGCCGGGCAACGGCGTCGAGCTGCCCGAATACATGCAGGCGCTGGCCGACGCCAAGCGCCAGGGCCTGACCCGCCAGATCGGCATCTCCAACTTCAATATCGAGCTGACCCGCCAGGCCATCGCCGTGGTCGGCCAGGGCGAGATCGCCACCAACCAGATCGAACTCAGCCCGTACCTGCAAAACAGCAAGCTGACTGCCTTCCTCCAGGAGCAGGGCATCACTACCACCTCCTACATGACCCTGGCCTACGGCAAGGTGCTGAAGGATCCGCTGCTGACCGAGATCGCCGCCAAGCACAAGGCCACCGTGGCCCAGGTGGCCCTGGCCTGGGCATTGCAACTGGGCTATGCGGTTATCCCGTCGTCCACCAAACGCGAGAACCTGGCCAGCAACCTGCTTGCCCGCAGCCTGCGCCTTGACGCCGACGACATGGCGCGCATCGCCACCCTGGAGCGCAACGGCCGCGAAGTCAGCCCGGACGGCCTGGCGCCAGCCTGGGACTGATATCCTTCGGGCATGGAGGCCCACCGCCCCGCTCTCAACCGCTTTTTCGGAGCTCCCAATGAGCACGCTTTCCCCCAAACGGGTGCTGTTCGCCCTGGCCATCGGCGCCTTCGGCATCGGCACCACCGAGTTCACCCCCATGGGCCTGTTGCCGGTGATCGCCGATGGCGTCGGTGCCAGCATCCCCAGCGCGGGCATGCTGATCACCGCCTATGCCATCGGCGTGATGGTCGGCGCGCCGATCATGACCTTGCTGTTCAGCCGCTTCGGCAAGCGTGCCGCGCTGATGATGCTGATGGGCATCTTCACCGTCGGCAACTTGCTCTCGGCCCTGTCGCCGGACTACTACACCCTGCTGCTCTCGCGCCTGATCACCAGCCTCAACCACGGCGCCTTCTTCGGCCTGGGCGCGGTGGTGGCGGCCAGCGTGGTACCCCGGGACAAGCAGGCCAGCGCCGTGGCCACCATGTTCATGGGCCTGACCATCGCCAACATCGGCGGCGTGCCAGCCGCCACCTGGCTCGGCCAGCAGGTCGGCTGGCGCATGGCCTTCGCCGGCACCGCGGTGCTCGGCGTGCTGGCCATCGCGGCGCTGTGGTACGCCCTGCCCAAGGGCGAGCGCGGCAGCGTGCCCCATGTGCGCAAGGAACTGGCGGTGATCGCCCGCCCCAACGTGCTGCTGGCCATGGCCACCACGGTCCTGGGCGCCGGCGCGATGTTCACCCTGTACACCTATGTCGCCCCGGTGCTCGCCGAACTGACCGGCGCCTCCGACAGTTTCGTCACCCTCGGCCTGGTGCTGATCGGCGTCGGCTTCACCCTCGGCAACAGCCTGGGCGGCAAGCTGGCCGACTGGTCGCTGGACGGCGCCGCGCGGATCTTCCTCGGCGCGTTGGCGGCGATCATGCTGCTGATGCCGCTGGTGTTGGGCAGCCATGTCGGCGCCGCGCTGGCCTTGCTGGTGTGGGGGATGTTCACCTTCGCCGTGGTGCCGCCGCTGCAGATGCGGGTGATGATCGCCGCAGCCGAGGCACCGGGGCTGGCGTCATCGATCAACGTGGGTGCATTCAACCTGGGCAATGCCGTCGGCGCCGCCCTGGGTGGCGCGGTGATCAGCCTGGACCTGGGCTATGCGGCGGTGCCGATGGCCGGTGGCCTGCTGGCGGCGACCGGGTTGCTGCTGGTGTGGCTGGGCGGGCGCGGCAAGGCCGCCGACGAAGCGCTGGGTAATCCAGCCTGACCGGGATCAGCTACATGGGGCGAGCTTGCCCACGATAGCCCCAACACAAAAACGCCGCCATCCCCAGGGAATGGCGGCGTTTTCGCATTTACACCCCGCTGCCGTCAGGCCGGCGCCGAAGTGCGGATCAGATGATCGAAGGCCGCCAGCGACGCCTTGGCGCCCTCGCCCACGGCGATGACGATCTGCTTGTACGGCACCGTGGTCACGTCGCCGGCGGCGAACACGCCGGGGATGCTGGTCTGGCCCTTGGCATCGACGATGATCTCGCCACGCGGCGACAGCTCCACCGTGCCCTTAAGCCAATCGGTGTTCGGCAACAGGCCGATCTGCACGAAGATGCCTTCCAGCGCCAGGTCATGCAGCGTGTCGTTGGTGCGGTCCTTGTAGCACAGGCCGGTGACCTTCTCGCCATCGCCGACCACTTCGGTGGTCAGTGCACTGGTGATCACCTTGACGTTCGGCAGGCTGTGCAGCTTGCGCTGCAGCACGGCATCGGCGCGCAGCTGGCTGTCGAACTCGATCAGGGTCACCTGGGCGACGACGCCGGCCAGGTCGATGGCCGCTTCCACGCCGGAGTTGCCACCGCCGATCACCGCCACGCGCTTGCCCTTGAACAGCGGGCCGTCGCAGTGCGGGCAGTAGGCCACGCCACGGGCGCGGTATTGCTGCTCGCCCGGCACGTTCATTTCACGCCAGCGGGCGCCGGTGGCGAGGATCACCGTCTTGGCCTTGAGCGAGGCGCCGCCGGCCAGGCGTACTTCATGCAGGCCACCATCGGTGGCCGGGATCAGCGCTTCGCCGCGCTGCAGGTTCATGATGTCGACGTCGTACTGCTTGACGTGCTCTTCCAGGGCCGTGGCCAGCTTAGGCCCTTCGGTCTCCTGCACCGAGATGAAGTTCTCGATCGCCAGGGTGTCGAGCACCTGGCCGCCAAAGCGCTCGGCGGCGACACCGGTGCGAATGCCTTTACGGGCGGCGTAGATCGCGGCGGCGGCGCCAGCCGGGCCACCCCCGACCACCAGCACGTCGAAGGCGTCCTTGGCGTTGATCTTCTCGGCCTGGCGGGCGCCGGCGTTGGTGTCGATCTTGCCGAGGATCTCTTCCAGGCCCATGCGGCCCTGGCCGAACACTTCGCCGTTCAGGTAGATGCTCGGCACCGCCATGACCTTGCGGGCTTCGACTTCATCCTGGAACAGCGCGCCATCGATGGCGACGTGGCGCACATTGGGGTTGAGCACCGCCATCAGGTTCAGCGCCTGGACCACGTCCGGGCAGTTCTGGCACGACAGCGAGAAGTAGGTTTCGAAGGTGAATTCGCCCTCCAGCGCCTGGATCTGCTCGATCACTTCGGCACTGGCCTTGGAGGGGTGGCCTCCGACCTGCAGCAGCGCCAGCACCAGGGAGGTGAATTCGTGGCCCATGGGGATGCCGGCGAAACGCAGGCTGATATCCGCGCCAGGGCGGTTCAGCGAGAACGAAGGACGACGGGCGTCGTTGCCATCCGCGCTGAAGGTAATGAGGTTCGACAGGCCGGCGATTTCCACCAGCAGGTCGTGCAGTTCGCGGGACTTCGCGCCGTCGTCGAGGGAGGCAACGATCTCGATCGGCTGGGTGACCCGCTCCAGGTAGGTTTTCAGTTGCGATTTAAGCGTGGCGTCCAACATACGGGCGATTCCTTTTTCAAAACTCGGATACAAAAACGCCCAGGCGAGATCGCCCGGGCGTTTTTACGGGGCGGTAACTACTTCAGCTTTGGCGGCTGTCTACCGCCCGCGATTGGCGCATAACCGGATTTTCGTTCGAGAAGTGACTGCGCGGCGATCAGGCAAGGCGAAAACAGGCGAGGAACGGTCGGAGTCGCGCTCGACTTTGCTGGTTGCAAATGAGCATTCCGAGCCTGTTTTCAACGCAGCATGGTCGTCGCGCAGGCGCTTATCGGACGAAAATTAGATCTTGCCGACCAGGTCAAGGGACGGAGCGAGAGTGGCTTCGCCTTCTTTCCACTTGGCGGGGCAGACTTCACCTGGGTGGGCGGCAACGTACTGGGCAGCCTTGACCTTGCGCAGCAGTTCGCTGGCGTCACGGCCTACACCACCGTCGTTGATTTCAACGATCTTGATCTGACCTTCCGGGTTGATCACGAAGGTACCGCGATCGGCCAGGCCGGCTTCTTCGATCAGCACGTCGAAGTTGCGCGAGATGACGTGGGTCGGGTCACCGATCAGCGGGTACTTGATCTTGCCGATGGTGTCCGAGGTGTCGTGCCAGGCTTTGTGGGTGAAGTGGGTGTCGGTGGACACACCGTAGATTTCCACGCCCAGCTTCTGGAACTCGGCGTAGTTGTCAGCAAGGTCACCCAGTTCGGTCGGGCAGACGAAGGTGAAGTCGGCCGGGTAGAAGAACACGACGGACCACTTGCCTTTCAGGTCGGCTTCGCTGACCTGGACGAATTCGCCATTGTGAAAAGCAGTGGCGTTGAACGGTTTGACCTGGCTGTTGATGATTGGCATGAGAGACGCTCCTTCATGGGTTGAATTCGGTTGACGGAGAGAATCCTAACCGCTGGTCCCCTCGAAGGCTCATTGGCAAAGCTCATGCTGGTGATTGGTTTTGGCTATAAGGCGGGATTATTAATAGAAGGGATTGGGCTGAGCAAAGGATTGCGAGGGCAAAATGCATCGCGGGGCAAGCCCGCTCCCACGCCAGGAGGTTTTCAGGCGTGGGAGCGGGCTTGCCCCGCGATCTGGGATAACGCGTATCAGCGGGTGACGGTGCGCATGGTCACGAACTCTTCGGCGGCGGTCGGGTGCACGCCGATGGTCTCGTCGAACTGCTGCTTGGTCGCACCTGCCTTCAGGGCGATCCCCAGGCCCTGGATGATCTCGCCAGCATCCGGCCCGACCATGTGGCAGCCCAGCACCTTGTCGGTGTCGGCATCGACCACCAGCTTCATCAGGGTCTTTTCCTGGATATCGGTCAGGGTCAGCTTCATCGCCCGGAAGCGGCTCTCGAAGATCTGCACCTTGTGCCCGGCGGCCAGCGCCTGCTCCTCGGTCAGGCCCACGGTGCCGATTGGCGGCTGGCTGAACACTGCGGTCGGAATGTTCTGGTAGTCGACCGTGCGGTACTGCTCGGGCTTGAACAGGCGGCGGGCCACGGCCATGCCTTCGGCCAGCGCCACCGGGGTCAGTTGCACGCGGCCGATCACGTCGCCGATGGCCAGGATCGACGGGGCGGTGGTCTGGTACTGCTGGTCCACGCGAATGTAACCGCGCTCGTCCAGCTCCACGCCGGTGTTCTCCAGGCCCAGGTTATCCAGCATCGGCCGACGGCCGGTGGCGTAGAACACGCAATCGGCGACCAGCTCGCGACCATCCTTGAGGGTGGCCTTGAGGCTGCCGTCCGCAAGCTTGTCGATACGCTGGATGTCGGCGTTGAATTGCAGGTCCATGCCGCGTTTTTCCAGTTCTTCCTTCAGGTGCGTGCGCACCGAGCCGTCGAAACCGCGCAGGAACAGATCGCCCCGATACAGCAGCGTAGTGTCGGCGCCCAGGCCCTGGAAGATCCCGGCGAACTCCACGGCGATGTAACCACCGCCCACCACCAGCACGCGTCGCGGCAGTTGCTTGAGGTAGAACGCCTCGTTGGACGTGATGGCCAGTTCCTTGCCCGGAATGTCCGGCACCTGCGGCCAGCCGCCGGTAGCGATGAGGATGTTGGCGGCACTGTAGCGCTGGCCCTCGACCTCCACCTCATTGGCGCCGGTGATGCGGGCGTGGCCCTGCAACAGGGTGACGCCGCTGTTGACCAGCAAGTTGCGGTAGATGCCGTTGAGGCGCTCGATCTCGCGGTTCTTGTTGGCGATCAGCGTGCCCCAGTCGAAGTGGCCCTCTTCCAGGGTCCAGCCGAAACCTGCAGCCTGTTCCAGTTCGTCGGCGACATGGGCGCCGTACACCAGCAGTTTCTTCGGTACGCAGCCGACATTGACGCAGGTGCCGCCGAGGTAGCGGCTCTCGGCCACCGCCACTTTTGCGCCGAAACCCGCAGCAAAACGCGCCGCGCGCACACCGCCGGAACCGGCGCCAATCACGAACAGATCAAAATCGTAAGCCATGTATTCAATCTCCTGGGCAGGCGCCCAGCATAGCGCCGTTGGCCGCCGCAAACAAAAAAGCCACCCGAAGGTGGCTTTTTACAACGCCGGGGACTCAGTAAGCCTTGCCGGTCTTGTAGAAGTTCTCGAAGCAGAAGTTGGTCGCCTCGATGTAGCCTTCGGCGCCACCGCAGTCGAAACGCTTGCCCTTGAACTTGTAGGCGATGACGCAGCCGTCCTGGGCCTGCTTCATCAGGGCGTCGGTGATCTGGATTTCACCGCCCTTGCCCGGCTCGGTTTCTTCGATCAGCTTGAAGATGTCCGGGGTCATGATGTAGCGACCGATGATCGCCAGGTTCGACGGTGCATCTTCAGGCTTTGGCTTCTCGACCATGTTGCGTACGCGGTACAGGTCGTCACCAATCAGGTCACCGGCGATCACGCCGTACTTGCTGGTTTCCTGAGGGTCGACTTCCATGATCGCCACGATGGTGCAGCGGTACTGCTTGTACAGCTTGACCATCTGCTTGAGTACGCCGTCACCTTCGAGGTTGACGCACAGGTCGTCGGCCAGCACCACGGCGAACGGCTCGTCGCCGATCAGCGGACGACCGGTGAGGATCGCGTGACCCAGGCCTTTCATCTCGGTCTGGCGGGTGTAGGAGAACGAGCACTCGTCGAGCAGACGACGGATGCCGACCAGGTATTTCTCCTTGTCGGTACCCTTGATCTGGTTTTCCAGCTCGTAGCTGATGTCGAAGTGGTCTTCCAGGGCACGCTTGCCACGGCCGGTGACGATGGAGATCTCGTTGAGGCCGGCGTCCAGCGCTTCTTCAACGCCATACTGGATCAGTGGCTTGTTGACCACCGGCAGCATTTCCTTGGGCATGGCTTTGGTAGCGGGCAGGAAGCGGGTGCCGTAACCGGCTGCCGGGAACAAGCATTTCTTGATCATATACGTCCTTAACAAGGGCTTTGCGTACGAAATTCGGCGCAGTCTAATCAGGCGGCGGTCACCTTACAATGCCCCCCGCGCTGGCCGATGCCATCATAGAGACATTCCAGTGTAGATAGTTCCGCCAGGCCGTGAATTTCAGGCGACCGGCGACATCATCGCGGGGCGGGCCCGCCCCCACGATCGTCCCTTGCTGGGCGTGGGAGCGGGGTTGCCCCGCGAGGGTTTCAGCTCAACCGCCGATCCCCTGCCCGATCAACACGCCATCAACTTTCTGCCCGTACAGGTTGACCCCGTCGTTGGCATGGAACTTCAGCCGGGTCTTCTCGATCGAGCCTTCGACCAGCCGCGGATCCTGCGGCCGCTCATGGCGGTTGATCCACGCCGCCACGTCCCACGCCTGCTGGTCGCTCAGGCTGCCGGGCTTGCCCAGTGGCATGTTGTATTTGATGAACGACGCCGCAGTATTGATCCGGTGCATGCCGGCGCCCCAGTTGTAGGAGTCCTTGCCCCACAGCGGCGGCATCACGTACTCCCCGGCCACTTTCTGCCCTTCGCCATTGCCGCCGTGGCAGATCGCGCATTGCTCGTCGAACACCTGCTTGCCGCGCTTGAAGTCGTAACCGCCTTCGGGCTTGGGCACTTCCGGGTAGCCGCGACCGGCAATCTCCACACCGGTCGGGGCCTGGGTCGACAGCCAGTAGGCGTAAACGCTCAAGGCGGTCATCTGCGGGCTGTCGGCCGCCGGCGGCTTGCCGTTCATGCTGAAGGTAAAGCAGCCCTGGATACGCTCGGCGAAGGTGTTGACCTTGTCGTTCTTCTTGCGATACGCCGGATACATCGGGTAGGCGCCCCACAGCGGCGCGGAATGCGCCAGGCGCCCCTGGTCAAGGTGGCAGTTGCTGCAGTTCATGCCGTTACCGACCGCTTCGGGCATCAGGCGCCGGGTATCGACAAACAGGGCGTGGCCTTCACGAATCATCTTGCCGAAGGCGTTGTCCGGGATCGCGCTTTCCGCAGGTGGCACGAACTGCGGGGCAGCCTGCACACCCGGGACCTTGAGCTGGGACTGGTCTTCCATGGCAATGGGCGCGGACTGGGCAGTGCCCATGGCCACCAGCAGCAGGGTTGGCATCAGGACTTTCATGGCTTGACCTCCTGGCTGGCCGGTTGGGCGAAGTAGTCGGCGACCGCCTTGACCTCGGCATCGGTCATCGCCTTGGCCACGTTGACCATCAACTGGTTGGGATCATTGCTGCGACTGCCATCGCGCCAGGCGTTGAGTTGCGCCACCAGGTAAGCGGCGGGTTGTCCGGCCAGTGGCGGGAAGTGCTCACCGACGCCACTGCCGCCCGGGCCGTGGCACTGCACGCAACCGGGGATCAACCGGCTCCAGTCGCCATAGATGGCCAGGCGGGTCACCGGATCGTTGGCGATCTGCTGACGGCGCGTGTCCGCCGCGGCATCGGCCGGCAGCTTGGCCAGATAGGCGCTGACCGCTTCGATCTCGGCATCGTCCAGGGCCTTGGCCAACGGTTCCATCACCGCCTGCTTGCGGCTGCCGTTACGAAAGTCATGCAATTGCTTGCTGAGATAGCCGGCAGGCAGGCCGGCAAGACGGGGAAAACCGGCGGCGGCGATACCCTTGCCGTCCGGACCATGGCAGCCCAGGCAGGCCATGGCGGCGGGGTTCTGCCCGCCCTGGTTGAAGATTTTCTGGCCATCGGCAGCGTGCGCCGAGGGCCAGGCCAAGATCAGCAGGCTGCCGATCACGACATGGCTCAGGGGTTTCATCACGGAGGCTCCATTTCCTTGTTATAAGCTTAGGCTTAAACGATATAAGCCCAGAAATACTAGGCCTATTCCCCGACGTGCGACAACGTGTCACCGGGAAGGAAAGTGGCAAACCGCCAGCTAATTGCCGATTAACTGAGCTGGATCAAGAACCGGAGATGCACTGGGTCGCCGAGGTGCGCACATCACCCAGGCGCAGCGGGAAGTTGTTCAACCGCTCGTACACCTTGATCGCGCTGCCACTGCCGCGCTTGTCGATATCGAGCAGCGCCGCAGGGCCGACGCCGGCCGACACCTTCTGCGGCACGGTCAGGCGCAAGCCATCGCCACGCACCTCTTCCTGCAAGGGATCACGCGTATCGGCCAGCTTGCGCTTGACGCAGTCGGCATACTCGCGCGGCGTCTTGCCGGAGATCACATCCAGCGTCGCGTGGGACTGCTCGAGCTCCGTCACGCTGACACAGCCACCCAACGTCAGCGCCACCGCTGCTGCTACCCATTTCATCTACATCGTCTCCAGCTTCTTCAAAGTCATCCTCTGACCACATCCAGGCGGTTTTGCTCCCACGTCTGGCAGAAATCTCCTTGGCTTGGCCAGCCCGGGCGCAAGTGTAACCTCACATCGTGGTATCTTTCGCGTTTGCTGAACCAATCCTTGCGGAGCACCCCATGAAATTCGTACACCAGCGCGAGCACCTGAACGAGGACGACATCGTCGTCATCGAGTGCTCCCAGCGCTGCAACATCCGCCTGATGAACGACGCCAACTTCCGCAGCTTCAAGAATGGCGGGCGCCACACCTACCACGGTGGTCACTTCGAGCGCTTCCCGGCGAAGATCACCGTGCCCAGCACCGGTTTCTGGAACATCACCATCGATACCGTGACCACTCGCCCGATCTCGGTGACGCGCAAGCCGGCCCTCAGCCACAAGATCAAGATCATCCGTCGCTCGTCGTCGAAACTCGGATAACACTCGGATAGCCGCATGACCCAGACCATCAAGTACGTGATCAAGTACAAGCTCGACGGTGAACGCCGCTGGGACTTCGCCCTGATGCCCGATGCCTCCCTCGAGCAGGCGCAGCAAGCCCTGCGCAAGATCCACGGCGACGACGCCGACAAGATCAGCGACATTCAGGTCAGCAAGGCCTTGTAACCACGCCGCACGCCCCGCACTCAAGGAGTCGCCCATGAGCCCCTGGCAAGACCGCCGCATCCTCGACCTGCTGGGTATCGAGTTGCCCATTCTCCAGGCGCCCATGGCCGGCGCCAGCGGTTCGGCCATGGCCATTGCCGTGGGCAACGCCGGTGGCCTGGGCGCCTTGCCCTGCGCCATGCTCAGCGCCGAACAGGTGCGCAGCGAGATCGAGGCCTTTCGTGCCGCCTGCCAGGGCCCGCTCAACCTGAACTTCTTCTGTCACCAGCCGCCGGCGCCCGACCCCGAGCGCGACGCCCGCTGGAAGCAGGCGCTCAAGCCCTATTACGAGGAAGTCGGCGCGGACTTCGAGGCGCCAACGCCGGTGTCCAATCGTGCGCCCTTCGACGAACAGAGCTGCCGGCTGGTGGAGGAACTGCGCCCAGAGGTGATCAGCTTCCACTTCGGTCTGCCGACGCCCGAGCTGCTGCGGCGAGTCAAGGCGAGCGGGGCCAAGGTGCTGTCCAGCGCCACCACGGTGGAGGAAGCACTGTGGCTGGAGCAGCACGGCTGCGACGCGATCATCGCCATGGGCTACGAGGCCGGCGGCCATCGCGGCATGTTCCTCGGCAGCGACATCACCAGCCAGATCGGTACCTTCGCCCTGGTGCCCCAGGTGGTCGATGCGGTGCAGGTGCCGGTGATCGCGGCGGGCGGTGTCGGCGATCATCGCGGTCTGGTCGCCGCCCTGACCCTGGGCGCTTCGGCGGTACAGGTGGGCACCGCCTACCTGTTCTGCCCCGAGGCCAAGGTGTCCCCGGCGCACCGCCACGCCCTGGACAGCGCGCCCGCCAGCGATACCGCCCTGACCAACCTGTTCACCGGTCGTCCGGCGCGTGGCATCAACAACCGCCTGATGCGCGAACTGGGGCCGATGAGTCCCCTCGCCCCACGCTTCCCGCTGGCCGGCGGCGCGCTGATGCCACTGCGGGCGATCACCGATCCACAGGGCAACGCCGACTTCAGCAACCTGTGGTCGGGACAGGCGCTGCGCCTCGGGCGGCATATGCCGGCGGGCGACCTGACTCGGGCCATTGCCGGGCAGACAGCAAAAAGCTGACCCATAGATCAGGAAATATTCGGACACCCTCTTCCCGACGGATGGCGTATCGCTATATAGTTCAAGCCATAACGATAACCCGCCGTCCCTAGGAGCCGTTTGCATGCGTATTCGCCTGTCCCACCTGGCCTTCAGTGCCCTGGCCACCCTGATCACCGTCAATGCCGCCCAGGCCGATGAAGTCCAGGTCGCTGTAGCGGCCAACTTTACAGCGCCGATCCAGGCCATCGCCAAGGACTTCGAAAAGGACACCGGCCACAAGCTGGTCGCCGCCTACGGCGCCACCGGCCAGTTCTACGCACAGATCAAGAACGGCGCACCGTTCGAAGTGTTCCTCGCCGCCGACGACAGCACCCCGGCCAAGCTCGAGCAGGAAAAAGAGATCGTCGCCGGCTCGCGCTTCACCTACGCCATCGGCACCCTGGCGCTGTGGTCGGCCAAGCCGGGCTACGTAGACGCCAAGGGCGAAGTGCTGAAGAAGAACGAATACAAGCACCTGTCCATCGCCAACCCCAAGGCCGCGCCCTACGGCCTGGCCGCCACCCAGGTGCTGGACAAGCTGAAGCTGACCGAGGCCACCAAGGCGAAGATCGTCGAAGGCCAGAACATCACCCAGGCCTTCCAGTTCGTGTCCACCGGCAATGCCGAGCTGGGCTTCGTCGCCCTGTCGCAGATCTACAAGGACGGCAAGGTCAGCGAAGGCTCCGCCTGGATCGTGCCCGCCGACTTGCATGACCCGATCCGCCAGGACGCGGTGATCCTCAACAAAGGCAAGGACAACCCGGCCGCCAAGGCCCTGGTCGACTACCTCAAGGGTCCTAAGGCCGCCGCGGTGATCAAGTCCTACGGCTATGAGCTCTGATGCCGCTCGACGCCAGTGACCTGGGCGCGATCTGGCTGACCATCAAGCTGGCCAGCCTGACCACCGCCATCCTCCTGGTGCTGGGCACGCCCATCGCCTGGTGGCTGGCGCGCACCCGCTCCTGGCTGCGCGGGCCGATCGGCGCGGTGGTGGCCCTGCCCCTGGTGCTGCCACCGACGGTGATCGGCTTCTACCTGCTGTTGGCCCTTGGCCCTCATGGCTGGATCGGCCAGGCCACCCAGGCCATGGGCCTGGGCAGCGTGGTGTTCAGCTTCACCGGGCTGGTGATCGGCTCGGTGGTGTACTCCATGCCCTTCGTGGTGCAGCCGTTGCAGAATGCCTTCGGCGCCATCGGCCAGCGCCCGCTGGAGGTGGCCGCCACCCTGCGCGCCAGCCCCTGGGACACCTTCATCCACGTGGTGCTGCCACTGGCGCGCCCCGGCTTCGTCACCGCCAGCATCCTCGGCTTCGCCCACACCGTGGGAGAGTTCGGCGTGGTGCTGATGATCGGCGGCAATATTCCCGACAAGACCCGCGTGGTCTCGGTGCAGATCTTCGATCACGTCGAGGCCATGGAATACAGCCAGGCGCACTGGCTGGCCGGGGCCATGCTGGTATTCTCGTTCCTGGTGCTGCTGATGCTCTATGCAGGCCGCCGTGGCAAGGCTGGCTGGAGCTGACATGAGTGCATCGATACAGGCGCGCCTGAAACTGGCGCGCGACGACTTCACCCTGGACGTCGACCTGAACCTGCCCGGACGCGGCATCAGCGCCCTGTTCGGCCACTCCGGCTCGGGCAAGACCTCGTGCCTGCGCTGCCTGGCCGGCCTGGAGCGAGCCACCAGCGCCTACATCGAGGTCAATGGCGAGGTCTGGGAGGACAGCGCACGCGGGCATTTCACCCCGCCGCACCAACGCCCGGTCGGCTACGTGTTCCAGGAAGCCAGCCTGTTCCCGCACCTGTCGGTGCGCGGCAACCTCGAGTTCGGCTGGCGCCGCATCGCCCCCGAGGCGCGCAAGATCAGCCAGGAGCAGGCCTGCCAGTTGCTGGGCATCGGCCACCTGCTGGCGCGCAAGCCGGCGACCCTGTCCGGTGGCGAGGCGCAGCGGGTCGGCATCGCCCGGGCCCTGCTCAGCAGCCCACGGCTGTTGCTGATGGACGAACCGCTGGCCGCGCTCGACAGCGCGCGCAAGCGCGAGATCCTGCCGTACCTGGAGCGCCTGCACGACGAACTGGATATCCCGCTGATCTACGTCAGCCATGCCCAGGACGAAGTGGCGCGCCTGGCCGACCACCTGGTCCTGCTCGAACAGGGCAAGGCCGTGGCCAGCGGGCCGATCGGCCAGACCCTGGCGCGCCTCGACCTGCCCCTGGCCCAGGGCGAAGATGCCGGCGTGGTGCTCGAAGGCGTGGTGGTGGGCCACGACCCGCATTACCAGCTGTTCGAGCTGCGCCTGCCCGGCGGTGACGGCCAGTGCTTGCGCATCGCCCACCCCGGGCTGCACATGGGCAGCACCCTGCGCCTCAAGGTACAAGCCCGGGATGTCAGCCTGGCACTGACCGCGGACAGCGCCTCGAGCATCCTCAACCGCCTGCCGGTGCGGGTCCGCGAGTGCCGCCCGGCGGACAACCCGGCCCATGTGCTGGTCAGCCTGGATGCCGCCGGCAACGCCCTGCTGGCGCGCATCACCCGCTATTCGGCGGACCAGCTCGCGGTGCAGCCGGGCCAGATGCTGTGGGCGCAGATCAAGTCGGTGGCGCTGCTGGGTTGAGCAATGCAGCAACGGACGCTGTCCATTGCAGCAACAGTGCCCCTGATGGACCGCGCCCATGTCCGACTGCCCGCTGCCTGCCGCCCTGCACTACGTCGATGACAGCCAGCCCGGCCTGACCCGGCGGCGCTGGCGCGATGGTTTTCAGTATTTCGACGCCGGCAACCAGCGGGTACGCGATACCGACACCCTGGCGCGCATCGCCGCCCTGGTGATCCCGCCGGCCTACACCGATGTATGGATCTGCGCCGACCCGCAGGGGCACCTGCAGGCCACCGGACGGGATGCCCGGGGGCGCAAGCAGTACCGCTACCACGCGCAATGGCGCGAGCTGCGCGACCAGCACAAGTACGGACGCATGCTGGCCTTCGCCGAAACGCTGCCAAGGCTGCGCAAGCAACTGGACAGGTACCTTGCCTGCCCGGGGCTGGGCCGGGAGAAGGTCATGGCGCTGGTGATCAGCCTGCTCGACAGCACGCTGATCCGCATCGGCAACCGCCAGTACCTGCGTGACAACCGCTCCTACGGGCTGACCACGCTCAATACCCGCCATGTGCAGGTCAAGGGCAGCCGAATCCGCTTCCAGTTCCGCGGCAAGCGCGGGGTCGAGCACAACGTCACCCTGACCGACCGGCGTCTGGCCGGGCTGGTCAAGCGCTGCATGGAGCTGCCCGGCCAGGCCTTGTTCCAGTATCTGGACGACCAGGGCCAGCGCCATGGCATCGGCTCGACCGAGATCAACCAGTTCCTCCAGCAACTGACCGGCGCCGACTTCACCGCCAAGGACTACCGCACCTGGGCCGGCAGCAGCCTGGCGCTGAGCCTGCTAAGGCCACTGGCCTGGGAGCCGGATAGCGAAGCGCGGCGCCAGGTCGCCGACACCGTCCGCCAGGTGGCGGCGCGCCTGGGCAACACCCCCGCGGTGTGCCGGCGCTGCTACATCCATCCCGCGGTTCTCGAACACTTCCAGCTCGGACGCCTGGCGGACCTGCCCCGCGCACGGGCGCGCAAGGGCCTGGAACTCGAGGAAGTGTCGCTGCTGCGCTTCCTCCAGGCCCTGCAGGGCCAGAACGATCATTGAGCCCCACTATTTAGTTCATCGAGCAGAGAAATTTCCCATATGGCGCCAAGCACCCTATCCTTGCCACCGAGCACCTTGGCCAGTGGAATGCGTAGCACCCCCACTGGCACCTGCAACTAAAGATCGATAACAGAATTTGTCTGTCGGGGAATTACTATCCGCCGAAAGCGTCTTTAATGAGAAGGAAGAGGGACAGGCTCCCACCGCAGACCATCAGGCTCGGCGGTTTTCTACATCACCAAGGAGAACTACATGCTGATACTCACACGCAAGGTTGGCGAAAGCATCGTCATCGACGACGACATCAAAGTCACCATTCTGGGCGTCAAGGGGATGCAGGTGAGGATCGGTATCGATGCACCGAAGGATGTCCAGGTGCACCGTGAAGAGATCTACAAGCGGATCCAGGCCGGCAGCCCGGCGCCGGAAAAGAGCAACGACGAGTAATCCCAAGCCAACGCATCATGCCGCACGGATGCGCCTGATCGATTGCCCGCCCATGCGGGGAGCCTCTCCCGAACCTCAGGTGCCGAGCAGCTCGCGCACCGTGGCGATCATTCGATCCATGTCGAATGGCTTGTCGAACACCGCCGCGAACCTTCCGGGGCAGGCCCGACCCTGGCTGGCCTGGGCACCGCTCATGAGAATCACCGGCAAGTCCGCCAGCTGCAGCTCTTCACGAATTGCGTTGAGCAACTCCTCGCCATTGAGCACCGGCATCATGTAGTCGGTGATCACCAGGTCCACGCGCTTTTCTTTCAGGGCCTCCAGGGCCTTGCGCCCATTGCTGGCCTTTTCCACCAGGTAGCCCTCGTCCTCCAGGGCGAAACCCAGGATATCGGCGATCAGGTACTCGTCATCGACGATCAGGATGCTGTTCATCCCATCAGCGGTCTCCTGGCGTTGTCGCCGAGCCGCTGAGCACGCCGCTGGCGCCATCGAACGCCCGCGCCAGGCTGATGCCCTTCGGTCCCAGGCTCAACGCCTGCAGGGCCGGATCGTGGTCGCTGTCGCGCACCTTGATGATCGACAGGGCACGGTGCAGTTGTGCATCAAGCTCGGCGAAGCGCATGAGAATCAGGTTGTCGACGATGCTAGACAGGTCCGGGGCCGGCGCGGTGATTTCCGAACCGAAGATGTCGCGCATCTCCCAGGTCAGCAGCACCGTGACGCCGCGGGCGCGCAGCTCGCCGGTCAGCGCGCGGAAGAACGCGTTCAGGCGGGCAGGCTCCAGCGCCAGGCGGCCGAAGGCGCCCAGGCTGTCGATCACCACGCGCCGCGCACCCAATGCCTCGACCTGCGCCAGCAGACGGGCGCCGAGCTGGTCCAGCAGGCCTTCGGTGGTCGGCTGCCAGCTCAGTTGCACCGCCCCCTCGCGCTCCAGCGCCGGCAGCTCAAAGCCCAGTGCAGAAGCTTTCAAGCGCAGCCGCGCCGGCGTCTCGTAGAAACCGAAATGCAGGCCCGGCGCGGCCTTCGTCGAAGCGGCGAGAAACGCGATGCCCAAGGCCGTCTTGCCCACACCGGATGGTCCCATCAGCAGGCTCACCGAGGCCTCGGCCAGCCCGCCACCGAGCATGCCGTCCAGGTCGGCGACCCCGGTGGCGACCCGCGCCAGGGTTTGCGCATCCTGCTGGCTGGGCCGACTGTAGAGCGCCTCGAGGCGCGGATAGACCTGCAACCCCGACTCATCGATCTGGCATTCGTGGCGCCCGGATAGCGCGCTGCTGCCGCGGGTCTTGCGCAGCTGGACATGCCGCACCGCGGTACTGCCGACCAAGTGCTCGCCCAGCTCGATCACGCCATCGACCATGGTGTGCTCGGGGCTGCCCTCCTCCAGCCGGGCACTGGTCAGCAACAGCACCGTGCAACCGGCGAACGCCGCATGCCCCTGCAGCTCGGAGACGAACTTCTTGGTGTCCAGGCTGGTTTCCGCCCGCGAGCGTGCGTTGAGCAGGCCATCGACGACCAGCAAGGTGGCCTGCTGCCGGGCAATCTCCTGGCGCAACAGCCTGACCACCGCATCCAGGCCATCCTGCTCCAGGGTGTCGAAGGCGCTGACGAACTGGATGCTGTCACCGACCAGCGCCGGGTCGAAGAAACTCAGCGTCGACAGGTACTGGAACAGGCGCTCATGGGACTCGCTGAGCAGGGTCGCCACCAGCACCCGGCCACCGTCGCGCACATGGTTGCAGGCCAGCTGGTTGGCGAGGATGGTCTTGCCCGAGCCCGGGTGCCCCTGGACGATGTAGGAGGCGCCGACCACCAGCCCGCCCTTGAGCAGCGCATCGAGCCCTTCGATGCCGGTGGCCAGTCGCTTGAGTTGCTCGACCATGGTCGTCTATCCCTCGCTCGCAGGCGTATCGTCGCCCGTTCGGGCGGGCAGGTACAGGCTCATGCAGGTGCCTTCGCCAGGGCGGCTGGACACGCTGATCGCGCCCTCACTCTGGCGGGCGAAACCATAGGCCTGGCTCAGCCCCAGGCCGGTGCCCTTGCCGAAGGCCTTGGTGGTGAAGAACGGCTCGAAGATGCGCGGCAACACCTGAGGGTCGATGCCCTGCCCGTCATCACGCACATCGAAGCGCACGAAGTGCCCATGCAGCCCCTCCACCTCGCCGGCCAGGCGAACACTTTCGACTGCCAGGTGGATCTGCCCGGTCGCCGCGATGGCGTCGCGGGCGTTGAACACCAGGTTGAGCAGGACCATCTGCAACTGCCCGGCGTCCACCTCGATCAGCGGCAGGTCCGGCTGCACCTGCGGCAGCAGTTCGATGTCCCTGGGCAGCGCGTGCTCCGCCAGCCCGCAGGTGGTGTCGACCATCTGGGCCGGGGCGATGCGGGTGATGCTCAGTTGCCGATGCCGGGCAAAACTGAGCAGTTGCTGGGTCAGTTGGGTACCGCGCTCGCCGGCATCAAGAATATGCTCGAGCAGGCGTCGTACCCGTGCCGGGTCCTGGCTGCCAGAGGCCAGCCGGGCAGAGCTGAGGATGATGGTCAGCAGATTGTTGAAGTCATGGGCCAGGCCGCCGGTCAACTGCCCCAGGGCCTCGAGCTTCTGCGCCTGGAACAGCTGCGCACGCATGGCGTCCAGTTGCAGGGCGGACTCGCGGCGGTCGGTGATGTCGCGGGTGACCTTGGCCAGGCCGATGACCTCGCCAGTTTCGTCACGGATCACATCCAGCGCCGCCAGCGCCCAGAACTGCGTACCGTCCTTGCGCACGCGCCAGCCCTCGTCCTGCACCTTGCCCTCTTCCAAGGCCTGGTGCAGCAGCTGTTGCGGACGGCCTTCGGCACGGTCCTGGTCAGTAAAGAACAACGAGAAATGCCGGCCGATCACCTCGTCGGCGCGATAACCCTTGATCCGCTGCGCACCCGCGTTCCACGACACCACATGGCCGGTCGGATCGAGCATGTAGATGGCGTAGTCCACCACTGCCTGGACCAACTGCTCGTAGCGCGCTTCGGGCATCACCGAATGGGTGGGGCGGTCTGTCGACACCATGCAAGCTCCACAAGCACCGCGAAAGGACATATTGAGCGTAGTCAAAAGTCCCGCAGACACAGCCCTTCAGGCGACGATCGTCAGTGCTCGCGCTCCACCACCGTCGGCACCAGCCGGCGCGGCATCGCCACCTTAAGCAACCACAGCCCCAGCAGCAGGATCGACGCCCCGCCGCCCAATGCCAGCACGCGCTGTGGTTCTGCTTGTTCCTGATCGAGCCCGAGCATCAGCAGGTAGCCGCCCAGGCTCATGAAGCCTGCGTACAGGAATGCCGCCAGCAGGCAGACAAGCAGGAACAGCAGACGCCAGAACAGCTTCGGCCGGATACGCCGGACTGCGTCTGGGTCGGGGGAACGCGATGACATGGCGACACGACCATTGGATCCAATGAGTCAACAGTGGCGTAATGGCGGCATCCTGTCAATTGACCTATAGTGGCCGCGCCCCGATCCCACAAGGAAGCGACATGACTTCGAACCTTCGCATGCAAGGGTTGCAGGACGACCTTGTGCGCAGCGCCGGCGAACTCGACCAACTGTGCCAGGCCCTGGAGGGCCATGCACGGTTCCTGCGCCATTCGATCCACCAGGCCGATGCCCAGGCCATGGACGGGCATGTCGATGACCTGCACCACTCGGCCTGCGAGATGCGTGAAATCGCCCGTAGCATCAGGCCCTGAACCCTGTGGCCGGTTGACGCTCCTATAACAATGGGTTATAAAGCGCGCCTGATTGCCTGGGCCCTGCTGCTATGAAGCATGCCGGTCAATCGTGCGAGTGTGGTGGAATTGGTATACACAGCAGACTTAAAATCTGTCGGCGTGAGCCTTGCGGGTTCGAGTCCCGCCACTCGCACCATCTTCTGTCGATCAAGGCGCCCTTGCGGCGCCTTTTTCATGCCCGCCGGAAAACCGCCGCGCAGCTGCTAGAGTGGAACCTGTCACTGTCCACTGGAGCGCCGCCATGCGCTATAGCCTGCTCGACGGTCAACGCGACGTCATCCTGCTGCTCGCCCGCATCCTGCTGATGATCCTGTTCGTGCTCTCCGGCTGGAGCAAGCTGAGCGGTTTCGAAGGCACGGTCGGCTACATGACCTCTCTCGGCGCGCCCGCGCCCATGCTGGCGGCGGCCGTTGCCGTGATCATGGAGCTGCTGGTCGGCATCCTGCTGATCCTGGGCTTCTACACCCGCCCGCTGGCCCTGCTGTTCGCCCTGTTCGTGCTGGGCACCGCGCTGCTCGGGCACCCGTTCTGGAACATGGTCGAGCCCGAGCGCAGCGCCAACATGACCCAGTTCCTGAAGAACCTCGCCATTGTCGGCGGGTTGCTGCTGCTGGCCCTCACCGGCGCCGGGCGCTTCTCCCTCGACCGTCGCTGAACGCGACTGCGGCCTCAGTCGTCGCAGTCGTCGTGCCAGGCTGGATGGTCGTCCTCATCATCGAAGTCGTCGAGCGACTCTTCGTCCTCCTCGACTTCGTCCAGCGCCCCGTAGGCGTCCGCCTCGGGGTCGAAGTCTTCGTGGAATTCGGGGTCGAGCAGGTGGTCGTGCTCGGGTTCGGGCAGATCGTCTTCGTCGTGCATCGCAGGCTCCGGTAACAACGGCACGCCTGTATAGGCGCATCGACGCGGGCGGTCAATCCTCGCGGCGCTTAACCCCGGCTTAACCGACAAGGCGCATGGTGCAGGCTCTCCCTTCAAAAACGTTCTTTGCCCGCCGCCCTGGCGGGCTTTTTTTGCCCGGCCCTCCCCCGCACCACTGAACCGCCCGCCATTTCAGCGCTCGCATGGGTGCAGGATCTTTTCCATCAAGGAGCTTTCCCCATGGCCGTGAATATCGACCACCTGATCATTACCACCCCGGTGCCCAAATCCGCTACCAACCCTGTGGCCCTGGAGGTCACCGGCGCCCAGGCCCTCGCCAGCCTGCCCCAGGTTGTGAGCCGGCTGAGCAGTGGCGCAGTGCGCATGAGCGCCCCGACCAAGGGCGCATCGAGCAAGAGTACCCATCGAACCCGCTGCGAGTGGAAGGAGGCCACCTATTGGGCCATGAGCAGCGCCAGCCGACATTTCAGCCACCAGCGCATGGTGCTGGAGCAGGTCAACTCGGCACAGAAGGTGGTGATCGCGCAGCTGCATGTGAAAGACGACGACAGCCCGGCGATCAAGGTGTTCTGGAACAAGGGCAAGATCACCCTCGGCTTTCGCCGGGACTTCAACCAGGCGACGCCGACCAACAGCACCCTCCTCGTCGATGTACCCCTGGGCACACCCTTCGACATCACCCTCGAAGTCACTGCGGCCAGGGCCGCGACGGTGACCGCTGCCTGCAACGGCCGCAGCGGCGACTCCGGCCTGCTGCAAATGACCTCGGGCTGGAAGGACCACACCTTCAACTTCCATGGCGGTGTCTACAACCAGGTGGACTTCAGCGATGACACCCCGTCCACGGATGCGTCTGTCTGCGTGATCAGCCAGCTGGAACTGCTGCACCGTTAGAGGCTCGGGAGCCGTTGCCGGGGAACGTTCGCCGGACTTATGAAAAACTCGGTAACGTTTACTGCACGATTATCCGGATGGCCTTCACGAAATTCTGACAAACGCCCAGGCAGACTGACCTGGCTTCGATACGTTCTGTTCAACCCGCCTTTTTGGCGGGTTTTCTTTTTTGCGCTTTCCGTACAAACCAGAGCGCGCCAATTGACAACTTTTTCACCTCTGCCGTGCCAAGGTAATGACTCATCCGTGAAACACTTGGCCCGCCCTCCCCAGCGGGCCTTTTCTTTGCCTGCGCGCTAGTCGAAAGCGCCGTTGAGTACTTCGTAGATCACCCTCGTGGCGACTGCTACCAGAATAAGGTCGACACCCGCCTGCATCCATTCGTAACCGTCATAACGCGGAAGTTGGCCCAGCAGCCGGCCATCGAGTGTTGGCGATGCCTGGGGGCAAGGGCGACTTGGTAAAGTGGCATCCAGCCGGTATTGAAGGACCACAGGTCAAAGGAACGACATGCTGAAACTGCTCACCGACATAGCCTTCCTGTGCGCGGGGCTATTGCTACTGATCGCCCTCTTCTGGGCATGCACCTTCGAGCGCAATCGCTGGCGCGCAGCCTTCGAAGCAGACTTCACGACCAGGCTGGGCAACCTGGGTATCGACGGCTATGAACTGGTGGTCGACAACGTCACGCTGCCAACCCCCCATAGAGCTGCCGATGTGTACCGGATCTTCCACGATCTGAAGGGCAACTATTTTCTTTACATCAAGAACGGCTACGCCGCGGGAGCACTCAAGCCCTTGACCAGCGAGCGGGCGCTGCAGGCCGCGAAAATGAGTGGATACTCCTGCAAAGGTCCGCAGGTCTAGAGGGCGCTGGCTGTGCTGCAAAATCTGGCAACACTTACAGGCCACCCCGTCGATGAAACTCAATGGGATCGATGCTGTCCCATTGCCATCGGTTACTGCCGAGGCCGTCCGATAGCGCTCACAGACGTGGCAAGGTCCACATCGCGAAGCGATCCTGAAACGGCCTCGATATCCCGGTTTACCGGCGCGCGCATCCCACCTGTCGAGGATGCCGCCCTCATTTTTCAAGGCTGAAAGAGCGAACCATGAAACAGAACATTCTCCTCGTTGCCGTCTGCGCCGCCCTGCTCCAGGCATGTGCCCCGGCTTCCACCTCCCATGAAGGGACGCCTTCCATGCCCGCCACTGCCGCATCCAGCGCCACCCAGCCCAACCTCTCGGCCTACTACTGGAACCTGGTAGCGGCCAACGATGCGTCGGGCAAGCCCATCACCGCCATGGCCCCAGGCATCGAGGGCAAACTGCGGTTGAACTTCGCCGAACGCAAGCTGAACATCAGCGGCGGCTGCAACAACCAGTTCGGCGGCTATTCCTACCAGGACGGCGTACTGAAGGTGCAATCACTGGCCTCGACCCTGAAGGCCTGCGACAAGCCCCTGATGGAACTGGACGCCCAGGTCGGGCGCCTGTTCAAGGGCGACCTGCGTACCACCCTATCCGACGATGCCGGGGAGCCGATGCTGCAACTGACCACCCAGGACGGCTCTGTGCTGAAGTTCCAGGGTGAAGCCACCCCGGAGACCCGCTACGGCAGCAAGGGCGAGATCAAGTTCCTGGAAGTGGCCGCCAAGACCGTCAAGTGCAGCCATCCACTGATCCCCAACTACCAGTGCCTGCAAGTGCGCGAGCGTCGCTATGACGACGCCGGCCTGCAGTTGGCGACCCAGGACAGCTGGCACCCGCTGTACCAGTCCATCGAGGGCTTCGAGTACCGTGACGGCGTGCGCACCGTGCTGCGCGTGAAGCAATACGAATGGAAGAACCCGCCGGCCGACGCCCCGTCGCAGGTCTATGTGCTGGACCTGGTGGTCGAGCAGGACGCTTCGGGCAAGTAATTGCCAGTCGGCGCAGGCCGCCCTGCAGCGGCCTGCGCCTGGAACCGACGGCGACCTCAGGTGAGCACCGCGTTGACCTGCGCACTGTCGACGTATTGCTCCATGCTGACGATCTTGCCGTTGTTCAGCCGGTACAGGTGGGCAAAGGTAGCCGTCATCGCCTTCCCGGTCTTGCGATAGGTCCCCGAGTAAACGCCAAAGGCGGCAACTCGGTCGTCCTCGGCCACATAGGTATGCACCTTGGCCTGGTAGCCATCCCATTCGGTGGCCAGGCGATGGAACACACCCTCCATGATCGCCTGCGGGCCGACATAGGTACCGGCATAAGGGAAGCCGGCCGCCTCGGTCCAGGTCACGTCCGCTGCCAGCGCCGCCAGCAGATTCTGGCCATTCTGTTCGGCTGAGCCTTCGTACGAGGCTCGGATGATGTCCAGGTTGCTCTTGCTCATGGCTTTACCCCCACGTTCAGCTCGCGAATGAAGGCCTGAAGATCTGAAAAGATAGCGCTGGCAGGTAACAACTGCAGGGCATCGTCCGCTTGTTGCAGGACAAATGTCGGGACGCCTCGGCCGCCCACGCGACCCAGCAAGGCACGCCCATGCCCCACACGATCGTCGTTGGCCTGCAGCAAGGCCGAATCCGGGCGCGCCAGCCGCTCGGCGGCGGCATTCAAGCCCAGGTTCGCCAGCACAGCTGTCAACGTCTCCAGTCGAGTCACATCCAGGCCATCGACATAGCGCGCCGCCTGAATCGCCTTGAGCGCTTCGAACTCGCGCTCAGGCGCAGTCAGGTTCACTGCGCTGAGCGCCAGGGTAGACGGACCACTGTCGAACGCCTGAAGGCGGTCGGCGAGTACCTGGTCGCGATAGCGCTCACTGAAGACCTGCCCGGTCAGCCGCTCGATGCGTTGGTCGTTGCTCCAGGCGTAGGCCGCAAAGTCATCATCCATGGCGCGAGCACCGCTGCCGGAAAACAGCCCCGTCGGTATCAGGCGTAACGCGAGGCCCGTGGATTCGAGAACCCGAGGCAGCGGTCCTCCTGCACCGTAGCACCAGCCGCACAGTGGGTCGAAGAGGTAAACCAGGGTCTTGTTCATGGTGAAACGCCTTGAATGGAATGCCTCGAATCTTATAGCGAGCGAATTGACATTTAAACACATACGAAATAAACACACTGTATGCTACAAACATACATTAAAGGATATATCAATGACCGGCGCTTCCAGCCTGAACAGGCTTGCGTACTTCACCGCAGTGGTCGAAACCGGCTCCTTCACCGCAGCAGCAGAGCGCCTCGGCATCACCAAGGCCGTGGTCAGCCAACAGGTAGCGCGGCTGGAAAGCGACTGTCGTACCACACTGCTGGTTCGCAGCACGCGCAAAGTCCGCACCACCGAGGCGGGCCAACAGTTCTATCACCGCTGTGCATTGATCCTCAAAGAAGCTGAAGAGGCTTTCGAGGAATTGTCCGAAGCGGCCAGCGAGCCGACGGGCACCCTACGCCTGACCGCCCCTTTCGATTACGGCATCGGTGTCGTGGTGCCGGCCATCACCGCATTCTCGCAGCGATATCCGCAGTGCAAGGTCGAGGCACACTTCAGCGACCAGACCCTGGACCTGGGCGCCAACGATCTGGACCTTTCCATTCGCGTTGGCTGGATTACCGAGCAACATCTGCAGGCCCGGCGAATCGGCGAGTTTGCGCAACGGTTGGTGGCCGGCCCTCAATGGCAAGCGCGAGCGGACAAACTGCAGGCCCCAGCGGAGCTGGCCGAGTTGCCGATCGTGGCGAACCTGGCGCTGCGAGAGCCGACCCGGTGGGTATTTGCCAAGGACGCGATGCAGCGCGAAACGGTGGAGATGAGAGCCAGCCTGTCGCTCAACGCCACCTTGGCAGTGCGCGAAGCCACGCTGCTCGGGGCCGGGCTATCGGTCCTTCCGGACTATGTGGCGGAACCAGACCTGCAAGCAGGCCGGCTGATCGAGGTCCTGCCGCAATGGTCGCTGCCCCGAGGCGAGATCCATGCAGTCTTTCCAACGGCTCGCTTTCGACCGGTCAAGGTGCGTGCATTCATCGAGCTGCTGGCAAGCCGCCTGGCTTAATGAGACGGCGCAGACCATCAGGTCAGGGCACGCCCGCGCAGCCGCCGACAATGCTACGCTCCTGGGATCACAGCCATCCAAGGGAATGAAGATGAGCCTCGACTGGCACGCTGGACCGATCACCCGCAACACCCCGCTGGACAGGCACTACCGGAACACGCAGAAGGTCCGGCGGTTCCTGGTCGGTGAATGTGGCGAGGCCTTCAAGTTCGACCGCGCCTTCATGGCCTGGATCAAGAGCGGAGCACCTGCCACCATGGGGGAAGTTGCGGATGAATGGCTGCGCAGACGCGGCTGATCCAGGCCGCTTGCTGTCCCACGCTGGCCGCCCTTGCTCCCACCCCGGATGCTACCCGGCAGTTGCCTTCAGGATTGGCCCTTTTTAGCGTGGAACGGCGCAAAGGTCATACCGAAGAACCAGCCGCCGATCATTGCCAGCCAGATCGATTTGTATCCCTCTACGTTGTAGGCGCACCAATAGTTGATCGCCGTAATCACAACGAAAATCGAGAAAAACTGCTTGCGGGAGTACCTGCTCAGGTAACGGGTGGCGGCTGCGTCCAGTTCTTTGAGCTTTTTCATTGCGTTTCATCCTTGAATAACCAGTAGAGGATCACAGCGAATTTACCGGTGGTCACACACTTTCCTTAGTGTCCCACGATTTGTTCCAGATGGCGGGGCGACGAACAATTCGCAGGCATTAAAAAACCCCGCAGACCTAGATCTGCGGGGTTTCGAATGGTGGAGGCCGAGGTCGGAATCGAACCGGCGTAGACGGATTTGCAATCCGGAGCATAACCACTTTGCTACTCGGCCTCAAAGTCGGAGTCAGCTTTCGCTATCTCCTTGAAACCGCTGGGCTTTTTCAAGTCAGCTGCGTTTCGATGGACGCCATTATGTCGGCATTCGACGCACCTTGCAACCCCCTTGGAGAAAAAAATCTTCAAGGGGTTCAAGGTGTTAGCGCAGACGCCCGAGTTTGCTCCACAAGCCGACCAGGGTGTTCTCCACCGCCCCGCTGGCGGCCACGCCGATACGCTCCTGCAGGCTCTTGCGCTCGGCGAAGCGCAGGTGGAACACATTGGCCTCGCGGGCGCTGCGGCTCAGGTACTCGTCGCTGGTGCCCAGTTCGTCGACCAACTGGCGATTGAGCGCGGCGATGCCCAGCCAGACTTCGCCAGTGGCCACCTCGTCTATATGAAGCTGCGGGCGGTAGCGGGCGACGAAGTCCTTGAACAGCTGATGGGTGATGTCCAGGTCTTCCTGGAACTTCTCCCGGCCCTTGTCGGTGTTCTCGCCGAACACGGTCAGGGTGCGTTTGTATTCGCCGGCGGTGAGCACCTCGAAATCGATGTCGTGCTTTTTCAGCAGGCGGTTGACGTTGGGCATCTGCGCCACCACGCCGATCGAGCCCAGCACCGCGAACGGCGCACTGACGATCTTCTCGCCGATGCAGGCCATCATGTAGCCGCCGCTGGCGGCGACCTTGTCGATGCAGATGGTCAGCGGGATGCCGGCCTCGCGGATGCGCGCCAGCTGCGAAGCCGCCAGGCCGTAGCTGTGCACCATACCGCCGCCGCTCTCCAGACGCAGCACCACCTCGTCACGCGGGGTGGCCAGGGTCAGCAGTGCGGTGATCTCGTTGCGCAGGCTCTCGGTGGCCGAGGCCTTGATGTCGCCGTCGAAGTCGAGGACGAACACCCGGCGCTTGTCCTCGGGCTTTTTCTTCTGCTGTTTTTCCGCCTTGGCCTGCTGCTTGCGCAGGGCCTTGAGCTGGGCCTTGTCGAGCAGGCCCGACTCAAGGCGCTCGCGCAGTTCCTTGTAGAACTCGTTGAGACGGGTAACCTGCAATTGCCCGCCCGGCTTGCGCCGCCCTTTGCCACGCAGGCCGGCGATGGCCGACAGCACCACCAGGATGGCGATCACCAGGGTGGCGGTTTTGGCGAGAAAGCTTGCGTATTCGGCAAGAAACTCCACATTGACTCCTTGATAAACCAGCGCCGCAACGGCGCGAACTGGATGCAAGCATACCGGGGCGCCAGGGCCGCTGCCAGCCGGTGAAAATGCTGGCAACACAGTTCAAACGACCTTTTCAAACGCTTGTATGTTTTTTCGTTGACAGCCCGCCTGGGGCAACCTAACCTCGCAGCAACCTCCAACCGGGCCGGACTTCAACGTGGGCAATCTCTACCTGATCCGACATGGCCAAGCCTCCTTTGGTGCCGCCGACTACGACGTCCTTTCGCCGGTCGGCGAGCGTCAGAGCCAGGCACTGGGCGAGCACTTCGCCCAATTGGGCCTGCGCCTGGACCGTTGCGTGGCCGGCACCCTGCGTCGCCAGCAGGACACCGCCCGCCTGGCTCTGGACGCGTTGCAAGCCCATGGCGAAGCAGTCCCGGCCATAGAGACCGACGCGGCCTTCAATGAGTTCGACGCCGACGGCGTGATCCGCGCCCTGCTCCCTGCCCTGCTGCCCGAAGAGCCCGAGGCCCTGCATGTGCTGCGCAACGGCGCCCAGCACCGCAGCGAGTTCCAGCGCCTGTTCGCCCTGATGGTGCAGCGCTGGCACGACGGCGACCACGCCCACGACGAACACCTGGAAACCTGGCAGGCCTTCACCGGCCGGGTCGGCGATGGCCTGCGGCGCCTGCTCGACAGCGCCGCCAACGGCGACAACATCGCCCTGTTCACCTCCGGCGGCACCATCGCCGCCCTGCTCCATCTGGTAAGCGCAATTACGCCGGCTCAGGCGTTCACCCTGAACTGGCAGATCATCAACACGTCGCTCAGCCACCTGAAGTTCCGTGGCCGCGACGTCACCCTGGCTTCCTTCAACAGCCAAGCCCATGTGCGGCTGTTGCGGTTGCCGGAGCTCGTCACCTACCGATGAGCCCGGTCTGTTGTGTCCCTGCGGACGCGAATATCACTTAACAAGGAATACACCATGAGCGATGTAGCTAAAGCCGTCGAGGCGATGAAGGCAAAATTCAACCCATCCGCTGCCGCCGGCCTGGACCTGGTGTTCGGCTTCAACATCACCGACGAAGACAAGCACTACGCCCTGCTGGTCAAGGACGGCACCTGCGAGATCCAGGAAGGCGAGAACGCCGATGCCAACTGCACCCTGGTGATGGACAGCGAAACCCTCAAGGGCATCGTCAGCGGTGACACCGACGGCATGCAGGCCTTCATGGGCGGCAAGCTGCGCGTCGAAGGCGACATGATGCTGTCGATGAAGCTCAGCGAGCTGTTCCCGTCCTGATCGGCGCGGCGAATCGCCAATGAAAAAACCGAAGCCTGACGGGCTTCGGTTTTTTTTCGCCCGCTGCAAGGCCCGCCCATCAGGGCCATTGATCGCCCGGCAACACCCAGGCCAATAAACGTCTGGCACGCTTGTACCAGCTTTGACAGGAAATTAGATTAGCCAATAGTCCTTGCTACTGATCATAAGGAAATCGCATGACGCTCACCGACCAGTCCACCCAGGTACGCCCCGGCGAAGAACTCGACGCGGCCGTCATCGATCCGTACCTCAAGGATCACATTCCCGGCCTCGCGGGCACGCCGAGCATCAGCCAGTTCCCCGGCGGCGCCTCCAACCTGACCTATCTGGTCAGCTATCCGGACCGGGAGTTCGTGCTGCGCCGCCCGCCATTCGGCCACAAGGCCAAGTCGGCCCACGACATGGGCCGTGAGTTTCGCATCCTCAACCAGCTCAACGCTGGCTTCCCCTATTGCCCCAAGGCCTACGTGCACTGCACCGACGAGTCGCTGATCGGCGGCGAATTCTATGTGATGGAACGGGTCAACGGCATCATCCTGCGTTCGGACATTCCCGCCGAACTGGACCTGGACGCCGGCCGCACCGAAGCCCTGTGCAAGAGTTTCATCGACCGCCTGGTCGAGCTGCACCAGGTGGACTACCAGGCCTGCGGCCTGGCCGACCTGGGCAAGCCGGAAGGCTATGTGCAGCGCCAGGTCGAAGGCTGGGCC
Organism: Pseudomonas sp. TE31087; assembly: GCF_057284075.1. NCBI lineage: Bacteria > Pseudomonadati > Pseudomonadota > Gammaproteobacteria > Pseudomonadales > Pseudomonadaceae > Pseudomonas > Pseudomonas sp. TE31087. The sequence goes on along the minus strand of NZ_JBXVNN010000001.1, from coordinate 681,201 downwards.
AGCCGCTACGAAAAAGCCCTGACCCCCGACGCGCCGCGCTGGGAGCAGGTGATCGCCTGGCTGCGCGAGAAGATGCCCGCCGACCATCCGCGCCCGGGCATCGTGCACAACGATTACCGCTTCGACAACGTCATCCTCGACAGCGCCAACCCGATGCGCATCATCGGCGTGCTGGACTGGGAGATGGCCACCATCGGCGACCCGCTGATGGACCTGGGCAACAGCCTGGCCTACTGGATCGAGGCCGACGACCCGGCACCGGTGCAACTGATGCGCCGCCAGCCAAGCAACGCCCCCGGCATGCTCAGCCGCCAGCAGTTCGTCGACTACTACGCCGAGCGCGCCGGCATCCGCATCGACAACTTCGACTTCTATTATTGCTATGGCCTGTTCCGCCTGGCCGGCATCGTCCAGCAGATCTACTACCGCTTCTTCCACGGCCAGACCCAGGACAAGCGCTTCGCCCAGTTCATCCACATGAACCGGCTGCTGGAGCAGATGAGCCTGCAACTGATCGGCAAATCCAGCCTGTAATCCCGGCAGACAACAAGGAATACGCGCATGTCCAAGACCCACCTGTTCGACCTCGACGGCAAGATCGCCTTCGTTTCCGGCGCCAGCCGCGGCATCGGCGAAGCCATCGCCCACCTGCTGGCCCAGCAGGGTGCCCATGTGATCGTCTCCAGCCGCAAGCTCGACGGCTGCCAGCAGGTGGCCGAAGCGATCGTCGCCGCCGGCGGCAAGGCTACCGCGGTGGCTTGCCACATCGGCGAGATGGAGCAGATCCAGCAGGTGTTCTCCGGCATCCGCGAGCAATTCGGCCGCCTCGACATCCTGGTCAACAACGCCGCTACCAACCCGCAGTTCTGCAACGTCCTGGACACCGACCTGGGCGCGTTCCAGAAGACCGTCGACGTCAACATCCGCGGCTACTTCTTCATGTCGGTGGAAGCCGGCAAGCTGATGCGCGAGCACGGTGGCGGCAGCATCATCAACGTGGCCTCGATCAATGGCGTCTCGCCCGGGCTGTTCCAGGGCATCTACTCGGTGACCAAGGCGGCGGTGATCAACATGACCAAGGTCTTCGCCAAGGAGTGCGCGCAGTTCGGCATCCGCTGCAACGCTCTGCTGCCGGGGCTGACCGACACCAAGTTCGCCTCGGCGCTGGTGAAGAACGACAGCATCCGCAACGCCGCGCTGCAGCAGATCCCGCTCAAGCGCGTGGCCGACCCGAGCGAGATGGCCGGCGCGGTGCTGTACCTGGCCAGCGATGCCTCCAGCTATACCACCGGCACCGCGCTCAATGTCGATGGTGGGTTCCTGTCCTGATCCGGATCCACGCACGCCCTGTGTAGGAGCGGCCTTGTGCCGCGAAAGGGCTGCGCAGCAGCCCCAGGATTTCAGCGCTGGTGCAAAGATCGCGGGGCTGCTTTGCAGCCCTTTCGCGGCACAAGGCCGCTCCTACAGGGATGGCGCAACCCGCGGATCTATCCCTTGATCGCCTGCAACGTATAGCTCAGCGGCAACCGCCACGGCGCCTCGTTCAGGCGCCACTCGCCGTCATCGCCCAGCGTCATCTGCCCCGGCAGCGCTTCCCAGGGGATGCTCTGGTGCTCCTCCAGGCCAGTGATGCGCAGGCCGTTGTTCAGCAGCGCGGTGATCACCTCGCCCAGGCCATGGTTCCACTCATGGGTTTCGGTCTGGGTCAGTGCCTGGTCGGTTTCGACATAAGTCTCGTCACTGTGCCACACCGTCGGTGCCTCGCGCTCGAAATACGGGTACTCCAGTTGCAGGCGGTCCTGATGGTCCTCGTTCACGGCCATCAGCATCGGATGACCGTCGCGCAGGAACAGCCGCCCGCCCGGCTTGAGCAACGCCGCCACGGTCTGCGCCCAGCGCTCGATGCTCGGCAGCCAGCACAGCGCGCCGATGCCGGTGTAGACCAGGTCGAAAGCCGCCGCCGGCAATACCTGCGTAGCCTGATAGACGTCCGATTCGACATAGGCGATGCCCGCCCCACAGCGCTCGGCCAGCTGGCGTGCCTGGACCAGGGACGCCGCAGAGAAATCCAGGCCGCAGACCTCGGCGCCCAGGCGAGCCAGCGACAGGGTGTCGGTGCCGATATGGCATTGCAGGTGCACCGCGCGCAGGCCGTGGATATCGCCCAGGCGTGGAAGGTCGAAGCGCACCACCTCGGACAGGTGCCCGGGCTCGGCGACGAAACGCTCGACTTCGTAGTCCCCGGAGGCGGCGTGCAGGGGGGCGCGCTCGTCCCAGCTGGCGCGGTTGAGTTCCAGTGATCGGCTCATAGCGGTGCTTCCCTGTCCTGATTGAGTCAGGCGCCACGTTAACCGGCCCCGACAAACCCGGCAACCACCCCGTCAACCAGAAGTTGACGGCTCGGGTATACTGCCCGCTTCGTGCCCGCCCAAGGATCCAGCGCCCATGACCGAAAACAGCTTCGCCTTTCGCCTCAAGGAACTGCTCGAACACCACAAGCTGACCCTGCAGGCCGTGGGCACGGCGCTGGGGATCTCGCGCACGGCGGTGCACAAGTGGACCCGTGGCGGCGAGATCGACTACGACAACCTGCGCCGCCTGGCCGACCTGCTCAAGGTCAACTGGATCTGGCTGCGCTACGGCGAAGAGGCCCTGCACAGCGTGCGCCAGGCCGAGGTGGTCGAGCTGCCGATGACCGATGTGCGCCGCCGCTACACCGCCGAGATCATGGAAAGCGAGACGCGCATGAAGCTGGCCCAGGAAGGCGCGCGCATCGTCACCTGGGAATGGAACCTGGTCACCGACGAAGTGACCTACTCGCCCAACGTCGAGGCGGTGTATGGCTGGCCGCTGCGCCGCAACGAGGACTTCTGGGAACACATCCACGCCGATGACGCCCGCCACATGCAGGGCATGTATGCCCAGGCGGTGGCCGACGGCACCGGCTGCGAATGCGATTTTCGCATCACTCGCCCCGACGGTGGCCAGCGCTGGATCGCCTCGCGCGCCACGGTGCTGCGTGACAGCGTCGGGCGCCCGGTGAAGATGGTCGGCATCAGCATGGACAACACCGAGCGCAAGGTCGCCGAAGAAGAGCTGCGCCAGAGCGAGGCGCGTTTTCGCACCATCTTCGAACTGGCCTGGGGCGCGCTGGCCTATATCGACCCGGATGGCAGCTGGCAGCGGGTCAACGGCAGCTTCTGCGAGCTGCTGGGCTACCGCGAGGACGAACTGTACGGCACGACCTTCCAGCAGATCACCCACCCCGACGACCTGCCGGGCAACCTGGCGTTGCTGCAGCGCATGCTGGCCGGCGAGATCGAGCGTTACGAGGTGCAGAAGCGCGTGCGCCACAAGGACGGGCGCTATATCTGGGTACGGGCGCGCACCTCACTCGAACGTCGCGCCGACGGGCAGCCGGAGCATCTGATCAGCGTGTTCGAGGACATCACTGCCGAGCGCGCGGCAGGGTAAGCATCACAGCGCCCCCCCCCTGTGGGAGCGGGTTTACCCGCGAAGAATCCGACGCGGTGCTTGGCACCGGCTACGCCGGTGTTCGCGGGCAAGCCCGCTCCCACAGGTATCGCGCCAGACTCCAAAAAATGAGCAAGACAGTTGCTCCCACAGGGTGTCGATTTGCCTGTTCCAGTCCTGCACTGGCCTGGCTTCAAGCTACAGACAGGTGGCCGCCGCCGCCCGGCGCTGCAACGCCACGCCGTCATTCTTCTGCGCGTAATAGTCCACCCGCGTGCCCCCCGCCTGGGCGTAGACATCGACGAACGACTCCGCCTCCCGGGTGTACACGGTGAACCCGCCCTGCTTGCGCGCCTCCAGGTAGCCGCTGGCATCGACCCCGAAGGTGTTCTCTTCCTGCCAGCTGAACTGGATGCACTGGGCGACCAGGTCCGGCGTCTTGTGCGAATCCAGGCGTGCGGTGGGCGAGCCGTTGCGCGCCGCTTCCATGGTCGACGATGCACAGCCCGCCAGCAGCAGCGCCACGGTGATCGGCAGAATTGCTCGCATGTTCCATCCTCGGGACAAAAAAGAAGCAGACTCTAGCACTGCCGGGCCGGCCGGGGAATCGCCGCTACCGCTCATCGCCGCCGCGATAAAAGTTTGCGCGGCGAAGAACCAAATCGATCGCCACAGGTCACAGGAGGTACCGCGTAAACCGTTGCGGATCAAGGACCTATAACGTGATGAAACGCCTTGCAAGCCTTTCGATGGTCGCCACCCTGCTGCTGCTCGGTGGCTGCTACAGCAACCACTACCACGACGATGACGACGGCTGGCGCGACCGTGACCGCGGCCACCGTCATCACCATCGCCACGACCGTGACGATGACGACCGCCAGTACCGTGACCGCTACTACCGCTGAAGCGTCTTTCAAACCCTGACTCGCCGCCAACCACGCGGCACCCTACCCCTGATGATTCCCCTGAGGTTCACAACATGCGTCTGACTCTGCCTTCCCTCGCCCTCGGCCTGCTGCTCTGCCAGGGCGCCTTCGCCGGTGACGGTACCGCTGCCATCGGCGGCGGCCTGGGCGGTGCCCTGGGCAACGTCGTCGGCAAACAGATCGGCGGCAGCACCGGCGCGGCCATCGGCGCGGGCCTGGGCGGCGCGGCCGGCAGCGCGGTGGGCGCACGCAAGGGCAACCGTGCCGAAGCCGCCATCGGCGGTGGCCTGGGTTCGGCCGGCGGCTCGCTGATCGGCGGCAAGCTCGGCGGCTCCACCGGCTCGACCGTCGGCGCGGGCCTGGGCGGCGCGGCGGGCGGCGCGATCGGCAACCACATGGGCGACAACAACCGCAAGCACAAGCATCGCCACTAACAAGTAACACGGGCGAGCCTGCGGGCCTTGTGGGAGCGGGCTTGCCCCGCGATGGCGGCTGACCTGGCGGTGATGTTGTCCAGGCTGGCTTCATCGCGGGGCAAGCCCGCTCCCACAAAATTGGCTCCCACACATCCGCCCCCAAGCACTCTGCCATCGCGCACCTGGTCACCACCCGGCAAAACACTGCAGCACGTCAACGACGCATTCGCGTCAAGCTGCCACACTAGGGCCACCACCTTTCGTGCCCCTGTGTGAAGGAACACCCCTCCCCATGAACCATGAGCTGCTCTGGGTCCTAGGCCTGCTGGCCGTCGTCGTCGTCCTGTTCATCATCAACCGTCCGCGCATGGACGTGGTCGCCCTGCTGGTGATCCTCGCGCTGCCGCTGTCCGGCATTCTCACCGTCGAGCAGGCCCTGGCCGGTTTCAGCGACCCCAACGTGGTGCTGATCGCCGCGCTGTTCGTGATCGGCGAAGGGCTGGTGCGCACCGGCATTGCCTATCGCATCGGTGAGTGGATGAGCGAGCGCGCCGGCAACAGCGAGGCGCGCCTGCTGGTGCTGCTGATGGTGGCGGTGGCCGGCCTGGGCTCGGTGATGAGCTCCACCGGCGTGGTGGCTCTCTTCATCCCGGTGGTGCTGAGCATCGCCGCGCGCCTGCAGCTCTCGCCCAGCCGGCTGATGATGCCGCTGAGCTTTGCCGGCCTGATCAGCGGCATGCTCAGCCTGGTGGCGACCCCGCCGAACGTGGTGGTGCACAGCGAGCTGGTGCGCCACGGCGAAAGCGGTTTCGGCTTTTTCAGCTTCACCCCCTTCGGCCTGGTGGTGCTGGTGCTGGGCATCGGCTACATGCTGCTGACCCGCCACTGGCTCAACGGCGAGGTGCGCAAGGACGGCCGCGTCGAGAGCCGACGCACCCTGCTCGACCTGGTGCTGGACTACAAGCTCAGCGGCCGCGAGCGGCGCCTGCGCATCCGCCCCCATTCGCCGCTGATCGGCCACACCCTGGGCGAGCTGGAGCTGCGCACCCGCCACGGCGCCAACGTGATCGGCATCGAACGCCAGCACAAGTTCACCACCCGGGTGATCCCCGCCGACTCCGGTACCCTGCTGCAACAGGACGACGTGCTGCTGCTGGACCTGTTCGCCAACCGCGACGACCTGCGCAGCCTGTGCCAGTCGATGCTGCTCGAGCCCCTGCACTTCAAGGCGGCCTATTTCATCGACCAGTCCCAGGAAGTGGGCATGGCCGAGATCTCGCTGCCTCCGGGCTCGCAACTGATCGGCAAGACCCTCCTCGAGCTGACCTTCCGCACCCGCTATGACCTCAATGTGGTCGGCCTGCGCCGCGACCAGCAGGCGATCGAAGGGCCGCTGGTGGAAGAAAAGCTGCGCCTGGGCGACACCCTGCTGGTGGTCGGCCCGTGGAAAGCGGTACGCCAACTGCAGGGCAAGCCCCGCGACTTCCTGGTGCTGAGCTTGCCGGCGGAAATCGACCAGGTCGCCCCGGCTCGCGCCCGCGCGCCCTACGCGCTGATCAGCCTGGCGGTGATGGTCGGGTTGATGGTCAGCGGCCTGGTACCCAATGTCATCGCCGCCTTGATCGGCTGCCTGCTGATGGGCGCCGGCCGGTGCATCGACATGAACAGCGCCTACCGCGCCATCCACTGGCAGAGCCTGGTGCTGATCGTCGGCATGCTGCCCTTCGCCCTGGCCCTGCAGAAGACCGGCGGCATCGACCTGGCCGTCGGCGCCTTGGTCAACACCCTCGGCGGCGCCGGGCCGAGCGTGATCCTCGCCTGCCTGTTCGCCCTTACCGCGCTGATCGGCCTGTTCATCTCCAACACCGCGACGGCGGTGCTGATGGCCCCAGTAGCGGTCAGCACCGCGCAGCAGCTGGGCATGTCGCCCTACCCGTTCGCCATGACCGTGGCCCTGGCGGCGTCGGCGGCGTTCATGACGCCGGTGTCGTCGCCGGTCAACACCCTGGTGCTGGGCCCCGGCCAGTATCGCTTCGCCGACTTCGTCAAAATCGGGGTGCCCTTCACCCTGCTGGTGATGCTGGTCACCGTGCTGATGGTGCCGTGGGTGTTCGGCTTGTAGTCGGCGGCACGATCCAGGCGATTTGCGGCGAATTGACATCAATTGGCGACTTGAAAGACACTCTCAGACTATCGTCCCAGGTGCCTACGGCCGTTTTCCTGGATTTCGTCTTCGCTTGCCGGTCGAACCCATGGTGTCACCAGCCCCGTCGCGCCTGCTGCCCCTGCTGAGCCTGTTCGGCCTGACCCTCGCCTTGACCCTGGCCGGCATCCTCGCCCGCCCCATCGAATCGCTGTCGCTGTTCTGGCCGGTGAACGCGGTGCTCGCCGGGGTGCTGCTGCGCAATCCGCGCCAGGCCACCCCCTCCGGCTTCGCCCTGATCTACCTGGCCATGGTGGGCGCCGACCTGGCCTGCGGCAGCGCCTGGAAGCCAGCCTTGTGGTTCAACCTGTGCAACCTCGGCGCCATCGTCAGCATCTGGTACCTGATGGCCCGCCTGCCACGCGTGCACCGACGCCTGCGCACGCCCCACGGCACCCTGTACCTGTTCGGCACCTGCGCGGTCGGCGCCGTGGTCGCCGCCAGCCTGGCCTGCGTGATGGCCACGCCCTGGTTCGAACAATCGCTGCGCGCCACCTGGCTTGCCTGGTTCAGCGAGCAGTTCTCCACCAGCGTGCTGGTCCTGCCCGTGCTGCTCACCGCCCCCTCGCCACGCGCCCTGAGCGGCCACGGCAGCGCCAGCCAGCCGATCCGCCTGGCGCCGCTGCTGGTGCTGCTCGCCTCGCTGGCGGTCAGCATCGTCTTCGGCGGCCCCGGGGCCATCGCCTTCCCGATCGCCGCGCTGCTGTGGTGCGCGCTCAGCTACTCGCCATTCCTGGTGGCGCTGCTGGCGCTCACCGCCGGCAGCACGCTGATCGTCGCCGTGGCGCAGAACCTCATGCACTTCAGCATCCCGCAGAGCGAATCGGGGGTCACCACCCTGATGTCGGCGCGCCTGGGCATCGCCATGCTGGTGCTCGGCCCGCTGGTGCTGGCCTGTGTCAGCAGCGCCAACCGCAGCCTGATGGCGCGCCTGGCGCATCAGGCGACCATCGACCACCTCACTGGCACCCTGTCCCGCAGCGCCTTCATCCGCCGCGCCCACGCCCTGCTCGACAACCGTCGGCAAGCGCCGCTGACCTTGATGATGCTCGACATCGATCACTTCAAGACCATCAACGACCAGCATGGCCACGCAGTCGGCGACCAGGTGCTGCGCCAGTTCGCCATGACCTTGCAGGACCAGTTGCACGACGGCGAGCTGTTCGCCCGCCTGGGCGGCGAGGAATTCGTCATCGTCGTGCCGGGGCTGGCACCGGAACTGGCCAGGTTCACCGCCGAGCGCCTGCGTCGGGCGGTACAGGACCAGCACATCGCGCAGCCCGGGCAGGTGCTGCGGATCACCGTGAGCATCGGAGTAAGCGGTTGCACCGCCGACACCCCGGCGCCCAGCCTCGACGAACTGCTGGCCAGCGCCGACCAGGCGCTCTACCGGGCCAAGGCCCAGGGTCGCAACCGGGTCGAACAGGCCGAGGGACAGCGCCAGGTGGTGTGACTCAGCCGGCCAGCAGGTCCCAGCTCAGCTTGGCGATCAGCACGCACAGCAGCACCAGGAACAGCCCGCGCACGAACCCCGCGCCCTTGCGCACCGCCAGCCAGGTGCCGGTCAGCGCGCCGAGGATGTTGAACAGCGCCATCGGCAGCGCAATGGCCCACAGCACATTGCCCGACGGAATGAAGAACACCAACGCCGCCAGGTTGGTGGCGATGTTGACCAGCTTCGCCGAAGCCGAGGCATGCAGGAAGTCCAGGGCGAAGAAGCGGATGAACAGGAAGATCAGGAAGCTGCCAGTGCCTGGGCCGAACAATCCGTCATAGAAGCCGATGGCGCCGCCGATCAACACCGCCAGGCACTGTTCCTTGCGGCCGATCGCCATGGGTTTGTGCAAGGTGCCGAAGTCCTTCTTGCAGAAGGTGTAGATGGCCATCAGCACGATCAACACCAGCACCATCGGCCGCATCACGCTTGCCGGTACCAGCGACACGGTGGCCGCGCCGCAGAACGACATGACGAAGGCGCTCAGCGCCGCCGGCACGATCAGCCCCCAGTCCAGCTTGACCTTGCGGATGAACGAACGCGCCGCAAAGCTGGTGCCGCACACCGAGGCCAGCTTGTTGCTGCCCAGCAACGCCGCCGGCTGGGCGTTGGGCAGCACGTTGAACAGCGCCGGGATCTGGATCAACCCGCCGCCTCCCACGGCGGCATCGATCAGGCCAGCGGCGAAGGCGAACAGTGAAAGCAGGGCGATATCCATCATCTCGGGGTCCGGGCGGCATAAAACAGGCTGCCAGACTAATCAAAGCGCCGCGCGTGTGTTGAAATGCCATATTGCGAAAACTGCAACAAGGAACCCCGTAATGGCACTGGACATGCTGCGAGAAATACAGGCGTTCGTCAGCGTCGCGCACAAGCGCAGCTTCGTCAGCGCCGCCCGTGCCTTGGGTCGCTCACCCAGCGCGGTAACACGGGCCGTGCAGGCCTTGGAGGATAACAGCGGCGCCAAGCTGTTCAACCGCAGCGCCAGCTCGGTATCCCTGACCGAAGCTGGCGAGCGACTGCTGCCCCATGCCGAGCGCTTGCTGGATGTGCAACGGGACGCCGCCGACGAACTGGCAGCGCTGACCGGCGACGCCCAGGGCTGGATCCGCCTGGCCGCGCCCGAGGTGCTGGCCCAGCAGGTGTTGCCGACGGTGCTGGCCGAATTTGCCCGGCGCCACCCCCACGTCACCCTCGACGTACAGTACGGCGACCAGGCCTTCGACCCGTTGCAAGGCAAGCTGGATTTCGTGATCCGCGGGGCCTTCCCGCAGTCCAGCGAGCTGATCGGCTACCCACTATGGCGTTACCGCCGCCATCTCTACGCCAGCCCTCAATACCTGGCGCTGACCGGCACACCGCAGGTGCTGGAAGACCTGGAGCGGCATACGCTGATCCTGCACACCGCGCCACGCATCCTGAAGGCCTGGCATTTCAGCAAGGACGGACACATCGTCAGCCTGCGCCCGCGACCACGGCTGCGCCTGGGCTCGGGGGTGGCGGTGCTGCAGAGTACCCTGGCAGGGGCCGGTATCGCCCGGCTGGCGGATTGGCTGGGGGAGCCGCAGGTGCGTGCCGGGCGCCTGGTGCGGGTCTGCCCCGACTACCACCTGACATCCAGCACCGGGCAGGACCCGCAGATGCACGCCGTGTACCCGGCCGGCGACCTGCCGGCGAAGGTCCGCGAGCTGCTGCAGACCCTGCGCGAGGCCGGTCTGCGGGGAGGGGAACAGCCCTGAAGTGGGCTGCTCAATTTCTGCTCAATCTAACAGAGGCCCTGAGAACCATGGCCTGTAGCGCTTTATCCACAGACCTACCCACGAATTTTGTGGACAGTTTCTGCAAGCCTTGAAGGAATTTTTACAAGCGCAGCAAGGCCGCATTGGCCAACTTGACCAACTCGATCCATTCGCTTGCGCTGATCACACCGGAACGCTCCAACTCTTCGGCACGGCGCAGTGCCTGATCGTAGTCCGCTTCGTGGAGGATGCCCTCACCGAGAAAACGACCGCGCCACTCCAGCATCGCTGCAGTGCCTTTCTTGCATTCCATAGTGTGTATTGTCTCCAAGGCAAGTAAACGGCCCGTGTGCCCGGGCCCTGGGATTGGGGGCGGGAGATTACACGAGCGACTTGTACTTGAGAACGACTTGCAGCTACCGCTTGTCTAGACGACTGCAGCCAAGAGGCGGGAAAAACTTGGGGAAGGGTCTGGCCCGCCATTGTGCCAGGCGGGCCGGGACAGGAAAAAGTTGCGGCTCAGCTTGGCGGAATGGTGCCCAGCAGGCCAATCATGATAGTCAGCAGCAGAAAACCACCCAGAAACAGCGCGAGCTTGCCCATCGGAACCTCTACAGTGTGATGACGTAACGGCGGGGCTGGCCGCTGCGGCAGTGCAGCGGGGCAGCCTGCCCAGCGCACACCGGGTTGGAAGGCTGGGCCTGGGTGTATTTTCCGGCAGCGGCTGATACGGTTACAGATTCAGGTTCGTGGAAAAAAAGCGGATCAGATGATGATTTCTCCCATCGCGGGGCGCATACCTTGAGGCCAACGCGATCGGCGTGGGAGCGGGCTTGCCCCGCGATGACCTCCGCGCAGGCAACACACCTGTGCTACGGTCCGAAGCCCAGACAAGGAGAACTCCCGGAGATGACCGCGCTCGCCAGCAACGCCGCCCTGCTGATCATCGACATGCAGAACGGCATCAACCACCCTCGCCTGGGCCGTCGCAACAACCCCGAAGCCGAACAGCGCATCAGCGAACTGCTCGCCGCCTGGCGTGCAAGCACGCATCCGGTGATACACGTGCGCCACATCTCCCGCGATCCCGATTCGGTGTTCTGGCCGGGCCAGCCCGGTTGCGAGTTCCAGCCCGCCTTCACCCCGCAGGCCAGCGAGACCGTGTTCGAAAAACACGTGCCCGACGCCTTCTGCAACAGTGGCCTTGAACGCTGGCTGCACCAGCGCGGCATCAGCCAGCTGGTCATCGTCGGCGTGATCACCAACAACTCGGTAGAGTCGACCGCGCGCTCGGCGGGCAACCTGGGGTTCGATACGCTGGTGGTGGCCGATGCCTGCTACACCTTCGACCAGCACGACCTGCAGGGCCGACTGTGGCCGGCGGAAGACGTCCATGCCCTGGCCCTGGGCAACCTGGCCATGGACTATGCGCGGATTCTCGACAGCGCGGCCTTGCTGGCTGCGGTCTGATCTCAGTCCAGCTGGCGCAGCTTCGCCAGTGGTACCCAGCCCAGCTCCCCGTTGCCAGCCCGACGGCACCAGAGCCAGCCGTTCAGGGGGCGCAGGCCCTCCAGCGACTGGCCGGGGTCAACGTCCAGCTCATGGGCCGAATAGGCCTCCACCGCCCTGCCCCGGCCGACGCCAAGCCGCTCGATGAGCTGGCCGGGCACCCAGCCTGGCTCCTGGCCCTGGCAACTGCACAGGTACCAGTCCTCCCAGTGCTCGTCACCCTCGTAACGCTGGCCGATGTCCAGCAGCGTGCCTCGGGCGAAGGTGATGGGCGCAGGATACTCACTGCGGTGTGCGGCAATCACGACGTAGTTCACAGGCCTCTCCCTGGCTGCGAAAAGCGTCGATGCTAGTCGAAGGTCCTTCAGAGCACCATGATCATTTCGTGCCAGGCCATGCCACCATGATCGGAGGCCGACGGGCGTACATAGGCGTAGCCCATCTTCTCGTACAGCCCGACATGGCGCTCCTTGCACATCAGGTGAATAGTCGCCTTGCCGCGCTCACGCATCTGTTCGACGAAACGCGCCATCAGCCGGCTGGCATGGCCCAGGCCCTGGTACGCAGGGTCGAGCACCACCGACATGATCACCACGTTGGGCGCCAGCGGATCATGCCCGACCAGCTCCTTGAAGGCTTCGTCCGACATCACCACCTGGTCGGCGCAGCCGCTGTTGATGAAGCCGATCACCTGGCCATCGGCTTCCAGCACCAGGAAGCCCTCCGGGTACTGGGCGATGCGCGTGGCGATCTTCTCCCGGGTGGCGGCCTCGTCGCCTTCGTAGGCGCTGGTTTCGATCTGGTAGCAACGGTCCACGTCGGTTGCCGTGGCCTGGCGGAACATCGGGGTGCTCATGGGGCGGATCCGGATAGCGGGAAACAGGGGCGACATGCTAACGGAAGTCGTCGCCCAGCTGTATGCCCGCCATGCCAGTTAGACCGAACGGGTGATACCCCCATCGACCCGCAGGTTCTGCCCGGTGATATAGCCCGCGCCCTCGGAGACCAGGAAGGCGACGGTGGCCGCGATCTCCTCGGCCTTGCCGTACCGCTCCATGGGAATCCGGCTACGGAATTCCTCTTTCTCCGGCAGGCTGTCGATAAAGCCCGGCAGCACGTTGTTCATACGGATGTTCTCGGCCGCGTAACGGTCGGCGAACAGCTTGGTGAAGGCCGCGAGCCCGGCGCGGAACACCCCGGAAGTCGGGAACGTCGGATCCGGCTCGAAGGCGGCGAAGGTCGAGATGTTGATGATGGCGCCGCCACCCTGGCGCTGCATGATCGGCGTCACCAGGCGGGTCGGGCGCACCACGTTGAGGAAATACACCTCCATGCCACGGTGCCAGTCGTCGTCGCTCAGCTCGAGAACCGGCGCGCGCGGGCCGTGGCCTGCGCTGTTGACCAGCACATCGACCCGCCCCCATTGCTGCATCACCGTGTCGACCACACGCTGCAGGTCTTCTACCGACTGGTTGGAGCCGGTCACGCCGATGCCGCCCAACTCGGCCGCCAGCGCCTCGCCCTTGCCGGACGACGACAGGATCGCCACCCTGAAGCCATCGGCGGCCAGCCGCCGCGCGGCCTCGGCACCCATGCCACTGCCGCCTGCGGTGATGATTGCAACTTTCTGGGAAGACATATGCTGCTCCTTATGGGAGTTGATCAAGTAGGCCCATGAAGCCAGAATCCGGCTTATCGCACCAATCACAAATACTGGCAGCAGCCTGCAGGAAATCTACTGGATGAGCGCGCCCAAGCGACGCAATGCCCCCGCCATCGTCAATCACCTGGTGGCCTTCGAGGCCGCCGCCCGCCTGGGCAGCTTCCGCGCCGCCGCCGACGAGCTGCACGTCACCCCCGGCGCCGTCGCCCAGCAGGTGCGCACCCTCGAGGACAAGCTCGGCCGCCCGCTGTTCGAGCGCCTGCCCCGAGGCCTGCGGCCCAACCCGGACGGCGCCGACTACCTGACCCGCGTGCGCCTGGCCCTGGACATCATCGAGGACGCCACCGGCGAACTGCTGGAGCGCGACAGCCAGCGCGATCCCCGGCAGATCCTGCTCAGCACCACCCCCGCCTTCGCCAGCCGCTGGTTGATCCCGCGCCTGGGCCTGCTGGCCCAGGCCCACCCGCCGGTGGCGCTGATGATCGATGCCTCCGACAGTACCCGCCCGTTGAGCGGCAAGGGCGCCGTGGACCTGGCGGTGCGCTGGGGAGCCCCGCCCTTCGCCGACGCCTATGCCCTGCCCCTGCTGCCCGGCGTGGCGGTGCCGGTATGCGCGCCGGCATTGCGCGGTGAACACCCTTGGCGGCAAGCCGCGGATCTTGCGCAGCAGCCGCTGATCTCCGACAGCCACAACAACTGGAAGCGCTGGTTCGATCACTACGCGCTGCCCGGCACGCGCTTCAGCGGCCCGGTGTTCTCCCAGACCATCCTCGCCATCGAGGCCGCCGAGCAAGGCATGGGCATCGCCCTGGTGCCCCGCCTGCTGGTGGCGAATGCCCTGAAGGCCGGCACGCTGGTACTCGCCCTTGAAGACCATGAACTGCACAGCAACGCCGGCTTCCACCTGCTCGCCGGCCATGCTCCGCAGGCAGGCTCGGCCGCCGAGCAAGTGGTGCACTGGCTGCAGGCCCAGGCAAACGATGAAACCCGAGAACGCCCAAACCTCGAGTCTCTGATCTAGCGAACTAACGAGATCAACGTGGGAGCGGGCTTGCCCCGCGATCACCGGCCTGGCCGGTGCCATCCATTGCATCGCGGGGCAAGCCCGCTCCCACGCTGATAGCTTGCAACGCAGTCCGAATAACCAGACAGCCACCAACAAAGCCCTGCCCTTTTGTAGCATTCTGTGTACCAACCGCCTCCCGATACACACGAACGCCCACCCCACCAGCACCCGACACACCCCGGACACAGCCACCTCCTTAACTACACGCCATCCCGCCCACACCGATGGCCCGCCAAGGAGATGCACCATGTTCGCCAGCGCCAACCGCCTCAACCGCTCAGCCCTGCTCGCCTGCGCCCTGCTGCCTCTGGCCCTGCTGACCACCACCCCCGGTCAGGCCGAGGAAACCCGCTCGCCTGCCGCAGCCCGCCAGTCCACCCCCTTCGGCCCGCTCAAGCATGTCCAGGCCGGCGTGCTGGACGTCGCCTACGTGGAACAAGGCCCCGCCGACGGCCCGGTAGTGATCCTCCTGCACGGCTGGCCGTACGACATCCACAGCTACGAGCAGGTGGCGCCGCAACTGGCCGCCCAGGGTTACCGGGTGCTGGTGCCCTACGCCCGCGGCTACGGCGACACCCGCTTCCTCTGCACGAACACCCCGCGTAATGCCCAACCCGCCGCCCTGGCCAGCGACGTCATCGCCTTCATGGACGCCCTGCAGATCAAGCGCGCCGTGCTCGGCGGCTTCGACTGGGGCGCGCGCACCGCCGATATCGTCTCGGCCCTGTGGCCCGAGCGGGTCAAGGCGCTGGTGTCGGTCAGCGGCTACCTGATCAGCAGCCAGGAAGCCGCCAAGGCCCCGCTGCCGCCCAGCGCCGAACTGCAGTGGTGGTACCAGTACTACTTCGCCACCGAGCGCGGCCGCGCCGGCTACGACAGCAACCGCCACGCCTTCGCCCGGCTGATCTGGCAGACCGCCTCGCCGCAGTGGAAGTTCGACGACGCCACCTTCGAGCGCAGCGCCAAGGCCCTGGACAACCCCGACCAGGTCGCCATCACCGTGCACAACTACCGCTGGCGGCTCGGCCTGGCCCAGGGGGAGACCCGCTACGACCCACTGGAGGCGAAGCTGGCCACCTTCCCCGCCATCGGCGTGCCCACCATCGCCCTCGAAGGCGATGCCAATGGCGCGCCGCATCCACCGGCCGAGGCCTACGCCAAGCGCTTCACCGGCAAGTACGCCTACCGCCTGGTGAGCGGCGGCGTCGGCCACAACCTGCCGCAGGAAGCGCCCGAGGCGTTCGTCAAGGCCGTGGTGGATGCGGACCATCTGTAAGGGCAATTGCAACATATCGTTTCGGCGGCGCGTGTCGGGTGCCGGGATGCGCGGATTGCCTCTGCGACCCGTCTGTTCCGTGGCAGGCCTTGTACTCCGCGGCCTGCCGCAAAATGAGCGGACGCATGCCGAAACATTCACCCCGGCCATCCTGTAAGACGCCTCTTTTGTCGCTGTAGGACGTTTCTACGGGTTTGTGATCCGGTGTATGAATAATCAGTATTGGCTGGGGAATTGACCTGATACCGTCGAGCCTTTCCTACAACGGCACGGATGCCCACGGCCAGTGAGAACGACATGGACAACTACGACAGCTCGGCGCTTGGACTGCAGAAATGCCTGCTGAACCTGCGCCGGGATCATGCACGGATGAAAGCGTCGGGAGAGCTGGAAAGAGCAGCGATACTGGCGCAGGTAATTGGGCGGATGGAGCAGGGATTGAAGGAGGCCTCCCAGGGAAGGAAGCCCGAAACACTGCAGTGAAGTGATGCCAGCAAGGTGGTGATGGATTTGCGGCTCGCCCTGGTGAGGCGCCGCAAGCCCATCGCGTACACCGCCCACGCTCAATCGAAGACCCACTCCCTCATTTTTCGTCGCTACCCGCAGCATGACTGCCCCAAGCTCGCGCCCGCCCCCATCCCACGCCCAGATCCAGTGCAACTTTCTAACCGAAAGGTCAGCTAAAACCCCGAGTTCGGCTTTTATTTCAAACACCTCTGGCAGGTTGGTACAGAGTATGCAAACGTTTGCTCAAAACAATTAAGCGAACAATCGCCGAAGCTTTCGCTCACCTCAGCCTCTCGGGGCTACCACCGCATGAACAAGGACTTTCAATGCGTCAACCTGCATCCCTGCGCCCAGCAGCTCGCTCCCCCCTGGCTGTCTCCTTGCTACTGGGCGCTGTTACGGGACTACTCAGCGTCACCACCCAGGCCCAGGACAATCCCCCCAGCGAGTCAGCCCAGGGCGAGACCCTGAGCCCGGCCGCCGCACCGGCCAAATCGGGGCCCTACCTGTCGGACTGGTACAACCAGAACTTCACCCTGATCGGCACCAAGGACATCAGTTTCGGCCCCCGCCCTGTCGACGATATCTACCTCGAATACGAGTACTTCGGCCGCAAGGGGCCGTTCGAGCTGTACGGCTACATCGACATCCCGAAGATCCTCGACATCGGCAACAGCCATGACAAAGGCGCGTGGGACCACGGCTCGCCGCTGTTCATGGAGCACGAGCCACGGATCTCCATCGACTACCTGGCCGGCCGCAGCCTGGCCGTCGGCCCGTTCAAGGAGTGGTATGTGGCCTTCGACTGGATCTACGACCACGGCAGCAATAGCGCCAACCGCGCCAACACCCTGTACAGCGGCCTGGGCACCGACATCGACACCCATTCGCGGGTCAATCTGTCGGCCAACTTCTATGGCCGTTACCAGTGGGAGAACTATGGCGCCAGCAACGAGTACTCGTGGGACGGCTACCGGGCCCAGCTCAAGTACATCGTGCCCCTCGGCAAGTTCGACAACGGCGCCTCGCTGACCTATATCGGCTTCACCAACTTCGATTTCGGCTCGGACCTGCACAAGGACAACCCCAACCGCACGGCCAATGCCACGGTATCCACCAACGTGTTGCTGTACGCCTTCACCCACCTGCGCTTCACCCTGGTGGGCCGCCATTTCCACAATGGCGGCAACTGGCAGGATGGCAGCCAGCTGAACTTCGGCGACGGCGATTTCCGCGGCCGGTCCGATGGCTGGGGGTATTACGCCGGGGTCGGCTACCAGTTCTGATCACTTGCGCCATGGAGGCTCGCATGCACCCGATTCACCGTCTTTCCCTCGCCGTGGGCCTGGCCTGCGGCATCCTGCTCACCTCGACGGCCCAGGCCGGCGAGACGGCTGCGCCGCCGATCAAGCCCAAGGTGATGCTGATCACTATGTTCGCCCCTGAGGCCCAGCACTGGATCGAGCGCCTGGAGCTGAAGCAGGAGGTGCGTGTGCCGGGCCTGTCGGCGGAATATCCGGTGATACGTTGCAACAGTCAGGACGTCTGCCTGCTGGTGACCGGCATGGGCCAGACCAACGCCGCGGCCTCGACCCTGGCACTGGCGCTGTCGCCGAAGTTCGACCTGCGCAAGAGCTACTTCCTGGTCGCGGGGATTGCCGGGATCAACCCGAAGCACGGGACCCTCGGCACCACCGCCTGGGCCCATTACCTGGTGGAGTTCGGCACCCAGTGGGAGCTGGACTCGCGGGATGCGCCCAAGGACTGGCCGACGGGCTACCTGGGGATCAACACCAAGGGCCCGAACGAGAAGCCGCCGCTGGACTACAAGACCGAGGTCTTCGAGCTCAATCCGAAGCTGCAGGCCAAGGCCTATGCCCTGTCACGCGGGGTGAGCCTGAGCGAGAGCAAGGAATCGGCGGCCTGGCGGCTCAAGTACCCGATGGCGCCGGCCAACCAGCCGCCGGTGGTGACCCGGTGTGACACCGTGGCGGGCAACACCTGGTTTTCCGGGACGCGCTTGAGTGAGCGGGCCGAGGTCTGGACTCGGTTGCTGACGGATAACAAGGGGGAGTACTGCACGACCCAGCAGGAAGATAACTCCACCTATGAAGCGCTGCTGCGGGCCAGTCGTGAAGGGTTGGTGGATGTGCAGCGGGTGGCGGTGGTGCGGGCGGGGTCTGATTTTGATCGGCCTGAGCCGGGGGGCAGCGAGGTGGGAAATTTGCTCAAGTATGCCGACCAGGGCGGTTTTGTTCCGGCGCTGGAGAATCTTTATCGGACTGGGAATCCGCTGGTGCAGGAGATCCTGAAGAATTGGGCGGTTTGGGAGAAAGGGGTTCCGGAGGCTTGAGCATCACCCCCAGGCCGGCTAAGAGGACGCTCTGGGGCTCGACTCAATAGCTTGCCCCAACCTACCGTCCCCAAAAGGTCTTTGCGTTTTTTCGGATATGGCCGCTTCAATTCAAGATTGCCGGGGCTGCTTTGCAGCCCTTTCGCGACACAAGGCCGCTCCTACAGGATGGCGCGGTCACCTGTAGGAGCGGCCTTGTGTCGCGAAAGGGTCGCAAAGCGACCCCGGCAAATCCAAGTCGAACGCCCATTCCCAACACCTTGAAAGAGCTGGTCCTCAAGCCCAAATGGAGGTCGCCCAACCCCTCCCTCTTTTGCATCTGCCGCTGTCGCTTCCTGGATTCGGGAAAGGCCATAAGGCTCCACACCTGGCGGTGGTGAACAACCACGCTCTCGCAACAAGGACGGCCAAGTCCGTGATAAGCGCAGTGATGCTGGCAAGCCTCGCGGTAAGTACGCCAGACAGGGCAGCGGCGAACAATGCCTGCTGCCCTCCTTCGACCCGCTGGCGCTGCCCATCAGCGCCTCATTGTCTTCTGGTCGACTCGGGCATGAGGCCGCCTATGAGGAAAACGGCTGCTGGCCCTATCAGCCAATCCACCTTCGTTCCCGAGCTGACTGCCGGAATCAAATAGTACGCGGCTAACAGGCTTATTCCTGCCCAGATACGCCTGCGTGGCGTGAGCCACTCTCGGACCTTTTCTAACCTTCTGCCCATTGGCACTCACTCTCCCTGTTTGGTTTGCGGTGAAGCGGATCGCCTGCGGTGCTGCGCGGCACCAGCGAAGCAAAATTGCTAGACACATCCACCCGGCGCCAACTCAAACCTGAGCCACTCCAGGTACTCGAGAATCTCGGCATCGTTACGCTTGCAGTACGACCATTTTTGCTGCTTTGAAACCGAGATGAACCTCGCCTGCCTGAGAATCTCAAGGTGCCGGCTCGCTGTTGGCTGGGCAATACCCAGCGCACTTGCGATAAGGGTCATGCAGACGCCGAACTCGACGGGGTCTGCCGACCATTGTTCAGCGAAGTGGTCACGAGGTGCTGCGAGCAGGCGAAGGATCGCCATACGAACCTCACTGCTCATCGCTTTCATCTGTATTGATCTGTCCATGCCCACATCATATAGTCATTTAGCTAAATGACAATGTGAGGTGAGCCATGTTGGATCTACCCTACGAATCGAGCATCGAAGGCAACACCGTCAGATGGGGGAAAATGGGGACCGGGGCGCCGCTGGTTGCCATCCATGGCACCCCCTTCTCTTCGCAGGTATGGAGGCGCGTCATACCTCATCTCGCTGACCGCAGAACCGTGTATTACTTCGACCTGGTTGGCTATGGCCTGTCTGAAATGAGGGAAGGCCAGGACGTTTCACTGGCGATGCAAAACAACGTCATGGCTGCGCTTTTCGAGGAATGGGGCATCGAGCGCCCTGACGTCCTGGCCCATGACTTTGGAGGCGCGACAGCACTGCGCGCTTACTACCTGAACGGTCTGCGCTATGCGTCCCTCACCATTTTCGATGCCGTAGCCCTGGCACCTTGGGGCTCTCCTTTCGTTCAGCATGTCCGTCAACATGAGGCCGCCTTTGCCGGGATGCCCGACTACATGCACCGGGCGCTGCTGGCAGCCTATCTGCAAACCGCTGCGGCCAATCCCCTCAGTGGCGAAGCCCGGCAAGCGTACAGCGCTCCATGGCTGGGGCCGATTGGCCAGGCAGCCTTCTACAGACAGATCGCACAGATGAATCAGCGCTACACCGACGAAATCGAACCGCTCTACGGGAAGCTGGACTGCCCCGTATCGGTACTTTGGGGCTCGGAGGACGCCTGGATTCCCTATTCCCAAGGGGAGCGCCTTGCTGGGCTTATCTCCCAACAGCCCTGTGTCCGAGTAGAGAACTCAGGCCACCTGATGCAGGAAGACAGGCCGGAAGCGATTGTGGCGGCAGTTCTCAAGCAGCTTGGCCCCTGAGGCAGGTTCGCTGGACTGTCTGTATGTCCAAATTCCCAGCGGTCTGTGTCTATTGGCAGAGCGATTTCATCGGTACGGTTCAGGCCTCACTGTTTCTGCGAGGTTGTCATGGAGCTGGCAGCAATCCCGTTTGGCACCACGGACTGGTCAAAAATCGATCCTGTCGCTTATCCGGGCGAGAACGGTACGGCGTATTGGCGTACCTGTCTGTTTGGGGACGTTCGGGTTCGGTGGGTCGAGTACACCCCAGGATATGTGGCCGATCATTGGTGCCGGAAGGGTCATATTCTGTTCTGCCTGGAGGGTCGGCTGGACACCGAGCT
Source organism: Pseudomonas sp. TE31087 (assembly GCF_057284075.1). Taxonomy (NCBI): domain Bacteria; kingdom Pseudomonadati; phylum Pseudomonadota; class Gammaproteobacteria; order Pseudomonadales; family Pseudomonadaceae; genus Pseudomonas; species Pseudomonas sp. TE31087. The sequence continues at coordinate 660,272 of NZ_JBXVNN010000001.1, read as the reverse complement.
GGAGGATGGTCGCACGTTCACCTTGCAGCCGGGTATGAGCTATCAAGTGGGGGACGAAGCGGAGGCGCACCGGTCATCGACGGCTACTGGAGCCAAGCTCTTTATTGTGGACTGAGCCTGAACGATCAGGGCTCAGACTCTACACTGCCCGCCAGCTCTTTAGCGCTTGTCGTGGAGCTCTGGCGGCCAAGCGCTGATGAAATAGAACATCCCCAGCCCCCCGATGTACGACCAGGACCAGTGTACGGATGGGTTGATCACCATTCCGATCACCCAGATAACAACCATCACCGCGCCAACTCGACGCTTGCGCTTCGGTATGAACCATTCCTTGAACGCTGCATGCCTTTCCTGCAACCGCATTACCACTCTCCTTGTTCAATGAGGTACCCCTGAACCCATCCGGTAACGCCGGGATCAGCTTGGGACGAAAGGGTCGAAATCCCCAAGTAGTTCCCGGGCAACGGGCACTGCATACTCGAGCAGCTCCAAAGGAACGTCACGCTCGAACAGCGTCACCTCGAATCTGAGTGTCTCGTCGTTACGAAAGATCTCGAAAATGATCTGGTCGCCGCGGACACACTCAAGCCCCAGGCCATCGTGGCCTAGGGTGACACAAGAGGCGGTGCAGAAATGGTACTCAACTCCATGAACAATCACGTGGGGTTCTCCTGAAAAACGGGAAAGTACCCGGAAATACTTCTGCTGTAACCCCCCTTCTGTATCACTGAGGCGATTTGGCTTTGAGGGAAAGCAAGCAGGGAAGCGAATGTCTGCCGAAGAGGGGCTTTTGTCAGCATCCCGTAATGGCAGGCACTTCGAAGTCGTATCGCTGACGTTTGCATCGCAGTTCTGATGGAGACCACTCCATCAACGCCAGCCCGCTGCATGCGCGGGCTAGGGTTTCGGGCTTGCCGAGCCTTTCAGGTAGGTCAGCGCATCGCTAAATCGCTGTGCTCGCTCCAGGCTACCGGTCCTGACTGAGCCAAGCTCTCTGCCGTCGTCACCACGAATGACCACCGTGAAGCGGTTAGACCTGCCGCGCTTCTGATAGATGGTGATTTCATCAATGGAGCTCAGATAGATGCGCCTGCTGGCGTCTTTGGTGACACTCCTGCTGCTCCCGGCAGCGATTGCGCCCGAGCCTAGCGGTGCAGCAGAAGCAAAACCCGTAGCCTCAGAAATCACCCCGTCGGACAAAATGATGACCTTGTCGGTGATCAGCACGGACTGAGGCCGGAATTTCTTTCCGTAATCCTCGAAAAACGCTTGTTCGACGAAATCAGCGGCGTGTTGACGATCATCGAAGTGTGCAGCAGATGGCGAGTAGATCAACCGCTGACTACCGCAGCCTGTCATTAGGAAGCCCAGAAGGATTACTGCACACAACTTGATTCCGTTCGACATGTGGCCCTCCGGCCCTGAAAAACAAGCCGAGGGTACGCGGGGTTTCATGAATTTTCCATATCCCGGCTTGCCGGCGGCTACGACAGGGGACGATCCATAAAAACTGGAACTCCTTCAGATGAAGAATCAGCCGAACTGACCGGTTACAAGACCAGAGAGTCTTGTGCTGCGGGCTCGAAGTCTGAGGCTAGACATTCGTTGAACAGGTCATGTCGGGAGCACTGATTCGTCACCATAGTACGCCTGAGAGGAGCAGTAGCTTAAGCCTTACGACGATTGCGCCTGAAACCAATAATCAGCAGGACAGCTCCGCTAACCATCATCGCTGCACCGCTATACCCAAAAGCAGGCTGCCCAATGGCTCCAGCTGCTGCGAAGCCTGCTCCGGTGGATAGCAATGGGATGGCTGCGTAGGTGAATGGGTTCCTGGCTGTCTTGCTAATTTCGATCCTCCTGCGCATAGAGAACACCGTCGACATCCTCAACACCGGTGATGTTCAGCCCGAGGCTGCCCATGCCATTCACCTTGGCATCCAGTAGGCGCGGGATGATAATGAACACCCAGACCTCAATGCAGCAGCGGCCAAGGGCCGCGCTATGGCACTCGTGCAAGTGAACGTCAGCCCTGATCGGGGTTATCTTGGACAACTTGTCTGTCGGGATAGCGAAACCGAGCTCACGGCGGCGGACAAGGAGAAAGTACATGCAGCACCAAATACTGTATATCAATATAGCATTTGACCACTCAAGCGGATGGTCAGGCCACTACCGTCCGGCGCCTCAGTGACGGACCAAGGGCTCATGCCTTAGGGCGTAGAGCTGGTAGTCAGTCACAGCTTGGAAAGAGCACTCAGCGACTACCCGAAGTCGTTCGATCTCCTCCGCCGGGGCTCAGACAGCCTGTGCATTGTGGAAGGTACGGAGGGCCTCAATTGCCTCGCGAATCAACGGCTCACCCGCCTCCTATCATTCCTTCGAGGGTTCGCTTCACGATTCTGCCCTAGCGGCTGAAGTAACATGGATGCAGCTCAAGGATTGCCATTTAGAGCCTATGCGATCGCAAAATAATGAAAATGCTAGATTGAAATATCTTTGAACGCCCCCATTTTGCCATCACACCATTACTCGCTAGGCGTATTTTGTGGCCTCGGCAACCATCAGGAGAGGGGAAAATGGCAAAGAAATCACGTTTTTATCTCATAAAAACTCGGAACGGTTACGGACCGCTAGCCGAGTGGACCGTCCCGGCGCGCAAGAGATCGCTCGCTATTGCATATTTTAGAACAGCCGATATCAACGTCTATCATGCTGAGCATCTGGGACAGGTGGATGTCGACACCTACTCAGACCCTAGCAAAGGAGTCTTTTTTTCCGCGACGGTACGGGGAGAACATTACCTGTTTGAGTATGGGGACTATGGGTACGAATGGCTGAAAGACCTGTTCGAAATCCAGTATTATGACGCAGCTCAAGAGCTCGACGACTAAACGCTCAGAGCTGCACACCCCGTTGAGGTGAGCCCTATCGTCGATGTAGCTACCCACCTCAACGGCAAACTGATGATGATGCTTCTAGTTGACGTTCATATCCGATCCGCTGACGACGCTCAGCCAATAACGTTCTCACCTTCACTTCAAGGCTGTCGGTCTTCCGCAGACTGTCAGTAACCCATGTCGGCATAGTTACCTCTGGCACACGACACGGTACCTGCACCGGAACCTCAACGCGCACGTATTGTATCTGCGTTTGAGGTTTGACCGTGCATCCAGCTAGCATCAGGCCGGCCAGCAGCGCCTGAATTCTCATAGAGCCAGTTCCTTGTCTATGATCGAGGCGGCCGCTGCGCACTGGTCGCCACCGGTGCGTTCATGCTGCAGCCGGTTCGCTGCGGCAAAGTCGACCTGGGCGCTAGCTGTTGCCTCTCCCACGGCATGCTCAGCCTTGGCCTGGCGCTCGTTCGCGGCCAGGGTCAGGTCACCAATGGCCTCCCCCTGCTCCTGTACCAAGCCTGCGAGGCTGTCCAGGGCCGCCGCGCATTGCGTGGTCAGGTCCTGCTGGTTGTCCAGTAGAGGCCGAAAGTGACGGGTTGTGACCCAGGTACCGACGGCCATGCCGAACACGATCAGCAGGCCGGCGCCCGTGAAGCGTAGGGCCCAGGTGTTCATGCCAACGCCCTTCGCAAGCCTTCCACAAACACCGACGACGGGCACTCGTAGTTCGCGTTGGCGGCATAATCACCTCTCGCTTTGTCTAATTACAATCCGATCGTAATAGCCTCGGACTTTTTCTACCCCAAAGAAGCCAACTGTACCCCCTGCAAAGGTTGCCACACTCTGAGGGAGACCAAGCCACTCAAGTAGTGGGGCCTACGACAAAGTCACCAGACCGCATAACGCACCTTCGAGATACATTTGGCGTTTGCTACCCCCTCCATATAACACCCTCAAGGCAGCAATCCCGACTGACATTCCAGCCGCGTAGAGCTGCGGCTGGTGCGCTGCAAGCCATGCAACCACTGCAGCCCAAAGAGTTGGATCTTTTTCATTCATGCTAAACACGCTCAAAAAATCAAAAAAACCCGCATTTCTGCGGGCTTTTAGAAAAAATTATTCATTCGTCTTCGTATAGCAACCCCAGTGTCGGGGTACCTACAATACTCGCAGAAACAACCGTTTCCTCTTTGAATAATGCCACCATATAAAGCTTAACCGTCTTTTCTTGCCGGAAAGCGGTTTGGATCTCATCTAGAACTTTGCCTGCTTCCTCACCCTTATACAGGTCAACTTTTATCTGACCGTAAACCGGATGTTCTAAGATCAGCTTCCACTTTTGGTCAGTGGTGTGAAGCTTTATCACATGGAATGAGTCATCAATTCGTCGCTTATCAGATAAGGAACGTGTTCGTCGATTGAGAAACTCGATATCCGTCCTAGTCAGTACGGACTTTCCAAGCTTCAGTATCTCTGCGTCGTGAGCACCTTTAATCACAGACAACGCCGACTCTGTAACTTCTTTGTTAATCTGAGCAAGCTTAACATTACTTTCAACAACTTCCTTAGCAAAGTCTAGGCGTTGTTTCTCAGCCGCGCTCTCGCCAGTAGTTCGAATTTTAGTTGCACCAAGGTACGTCAGGCTCGCAATAATTGCGATACCGAGCACTGTTAGGACTATCTCTGTTCCGCTCATATGACCCATCGCCTGCTGCGCAATAACTCCAAGCTGCTTAGCAATATCACTTTTGATATCTGAGCTACCCTCCTTTACTTCGAAGGTAACATCTAGCGCTTTCCGGTTATCGTCAGTCAAAGATTTTGAAGTATCACTATTTGATACTAGCGCAAAAGCTTTGTTCAGTGCACCTTGGTATTCAACAAGCCCTTTCATTATCCCCGCAGGAATAGTGCTATGGTACCGATCACCCTTTACATTGATATCCAGGACAGGCCAGCCGGAAAAAGATAAAAGAACTTCTTCTCCCTCAAACTCACCTGCCTGAGCCCGAGCTAAGTATTCAAATGCCTGAGCTTCAGATCTGATTACAATATTTAGCGGTTCTGGTTCGTCCATGTAATTCACTACCGTATCGAAATACTGTAACGATAACCCAGAACATGGCAGATAGCCATAGAAACCCGGCAACCATGCCTGGGCTGAAAGCGCCTCTATTCAGGACATAGAAGCGGCATCATGGCGGCAATTTCTCTCACTTACTCATCGAAGTCAACAGTTAATTACGCTGCCCGCTCACTAAGCAGCTCTTCTTCCTCCAGAATTTCTTGCACGGCCATTAGGGGATCACTGACCAGCCCGTCAAACTTCTCCTTGATCCCAGCACGCCAGCGGTACCGCGTAGGCTCCGGAACTCCGCCAAGGTACCACGTATTCATATCATAGAAGCTGTCGGGGAGTATTATTAAGCCCTGCGTAAGAGCATCCACCTTCTTGCGCTCGGCATGATCAGCAGCCGATGCAGCATTCATCATGCGCTCTCGACGCCATGCCGGCGCATCTAGCGGAACGTCGACCACCACCGAACGAGCCTTTTTGCGATGGACGCCCTTCAACTTCGGAATTGCCCAGGCAGTCACAGCCTTGAAAATGAACAATTGCGGGGCAGGACTTGCAACAAGCGGCGCGATTGCTGAGATACCTTTGAGCTTACTGGCCTTGCTGGTTGCGTATTTGGCGTTCAGTACACTCCATTGCTGTGGAGCTAACAAGTGGCGTAAGCGCGCTGCCACCCAGTAATCCATCTGAACCCTATCCACTCCATCAGATCGGCCACCCAGCGAAGCCAGGCAGCCACCCTCATCCTCAGCAGAGTGGTACAGCTTCTGCCACACCTTTGGCCGCCCCTTTTTCTCCGGCCGCCAGATCGGCGACTACTGCGCCCGTTACGCTGTTGTAGATCATTCCTTTCCCCTCAATCCCCGGTGTAGTTGGTGCCGCCGGGCCGAATGGCGAAGATGCGACCGAGCTTACCGTGACCACCCACCTGCCAGATGGTGACGAGAAGTTTGATGAGCGCTTTCGCAGATCTGCGAACACCATACGCAATGGCACTACTTCCCTTGGAGGCGTTGCCGCAGTCATGCAAATGACAACGATCAAGCCTGATGGCAGCAAGACTCTGACAGCAATCATTTAGATCGCTAGCACCATGTCAGCCTGACGTTAACTGCCCGATCACTTGGTCTTCCCCAGCACCAGGCTGCATCGGAGAGCCCTTCCCGACCCTACATCAACATGTTCAGGGAGACAGGCGGGATTGGCTCTCCAATGCAGCCCCAACGGAAGTAAATTGCAATGACAAAGTCATTCAAGCAAATGATCAAGGATGGCGATGTGCGCCGCGCAGACGCCATGAAGGTGAAGCTGGAAGACCTCCATGAGGAACCCGGCTTTAACCTGCGCACAGAGGGCGATGCTCTCGAAGCAAGTATCGACACCCTTGCAGAGTTCATCGCCGGGGGCGGCTAGATCCCACCGCTTGAGGTGCGACCTCGCGCAGAAGGCGGTGTTTGGGTAGTCGATGGACACCGGCGCCGGCGCTCACTCCTCAAGCTCGACAACGCCGGGCGGTTACCTCGCACGCCAAGCAAAGATCCTAAGCAGCCTCCCGAGGCTTGGATTGCAGTCACCGCCTTCGAAGGCAGCGATGCAGATCGAGTCGCACGGATCATCACCAGCCAGGAAAACGAAAAGCTTTCCACTCTTGAGCTGGTCGAGGGCTACAAGCGATTGCGAGCCTTCGGGTGGACGCCCGATCAGATCGCCAAGAAGGTCGGCAAGACAAGACAGCATGTCGAGCAGGTGCTCACCGTGGGCAATGCAAACACCGACGTGCAGAACCTCGTCGCAGCCGGACATGTATCGGCGACGACAGCCGCCCAGATTGTCCGCGAGCACGGAGACGGTGCCGGAAAGGTGCTAGGCGCCGAGCTGGAAAAAGCTCAGGCCAAAGGAAAGAAGAAGGTCACGGCCGGCACGATGAAAGGACCGACGATCCCGAAGCCCAGGCTGATGGCCGTGCACACCGCCTCACGCAATTTGATTGCAACGCTGGATTCCATCGACGAAGACAGCGTACACCTCACTCTGCCGACCGTGCTGGTTCTTGAGCTGCGCAAAGCCCTGGAAGGCGCTCTACCGAGATAACTCATGGAAACGATCACTTGCGGCACATGGACAGGCCACCTTGGTAAAGGGCTGGCTCCCCGAGAGCTAGAAGCGCTGCTTGGTGTCGCCCAGGGCATGACCGCCAAACAGATTGCCCAGCAGATGCAGATCACCCCGGGCACTGTTGCCAACCGCATCGAAAACGCAATGTTCAAACTCGGCGTAGCGCGTCGAGCAGCTGCTGTGGCCGAAGCTATGCGCCGGCAGATCATCAGCCCGCTGTGCATCGCACTCGCCGGACTGATTGCCATACATGCAGTCATCGATGAGGATGATCCATTGCGGCGCGACCGCAGGACGCCCGAGCGGCGCATTGCCCAGGCTCGAATCGTTCGCAAAACCGAGATCTTCGAACATCACGCGTGAGTCCTGCAGAGGAGCATCCTCCGCAGGCAGCGATGCCCCGGGCTGTAGCGTAAAAGTTTGCCCCCTCGCTGTTTAGGCTGAGCCCACCAATCCAAACTAAAAATAAAGATGCTCAAACTTATCAGGCTCTAAAGCCTTGAGAGAACCATGACGAGACCATATATGAGCCGGCCAGTTTTTTTGTCTAGACCTATAACTTTCTCTCAGCCTCTTAGCCAAATCAATAATTACGCAATCGACCAAACTCAGTCGCTGGCGTATAGATTCCTGATAAGTGACACACAAGTCCGGGAGCTTAGACAGCTCCAACACCAGCTCCGAGCTACTCGCGCCCGGAATTATCGTAAATGGAGTTCCATCCACCCAAGACATCTCAACCATTTCTTTAAATTGCTGAGCAATACCCTTCTGTGCCGCCGGGTTCTTTATATCAACTATATGATTAGCCATTTCATAGAGCACACCAACCGTACAATATACATCGTATGCCCCCTCGATTGCCTCCCTCATTAGCTCCAGAGCGGGAGCATGAAGCTTGGGATCAGAATCTACAGGAACCTGAAACAATTCAAGAAGAAAACTGGTGTCGAGTACGATGATTTTGCTCATTTGCTCAACCGCTTTAGCCACTCATTGGCTTTCTGTTTTTTATCTTCAGCGAATCGAGGTGCTAGGTGCGTTTCAAACACTGAGCGAGTGACCAGATCACCTAACCCACCTTTGGCCTCTAGCAAGCTGTCAACCTTAGGTATATCCAGCAACGCAACTAACTTGGAGGACTTTTCATCAGCACTCCAATAGCAAACATGAACATTAGCCAGCCACTCAGAATCAAGAGAGTTTAGGCTTGCAGGATTGTGCGTAGACAACAAAATATTATGACTTTTACGCTCTACTATCTCTTTAATGGCATCTAGCAACACCTCAGCCCGACTTGGGTGTAGCCCGTTATCAAACTCTTCAATAACGACTCGCGAACGCTCAGGTATTGATTCCAAAGCAACGAGCACCGCTAAAGCCCTTAAAGTACCGTCAGATATCAAGCGCGCATCTACTGGCGCATCTCCTGACTTGAGGGTCAGCAGAACATCATGCTGGGTAGTCACAACGAATCCGAACTCCAGGAACGGTTCCTCGGGAATTTGACGAAGGACCGCGAGAATTCTTTTAAGAGCCTCACTATTCTTTTGCTGACTCATCATGTGCAAGACAGCAGAAATATTAGAGCCATCCTTCAACAAGACGTTTTGGCCAAGCCGGCAGTAGTCCCTCATGAGTCTCGGACTAGGATCAAAAACATAAGACGACTGCAAATACCTTTTTATCCCTGCAACCATTTGAACAGCTTTCAGCTTCTTATTCTTATCTCCTGCATCATTTCCGTCAGCAAGCTCCTCATAACGAGATAAAATTGATCGATCGCCATACATTTTTCGGTGTGGCTTGGTACCACCTCGAGCAAAATTATCAAACAGCACACTCAACATACCATCGCGACTAGGGCCATCGGGAGTTGCGAAGAAAATTTTTCGCGCCCCTACCGTAAGCCACTCACTAACCACGCACGGAAACGGATCTATAGAAATAGATATCCCATAATCAAAATGCTCTTTGGCTTCTAAGAATTTGATAGCCCCTGAAAAACCAAGCGTAAAATTATCTTCGCCAAACTTAACACAACTGTGAATCCCACCACGAATGGCTAGGCTTGCCTGACTCCCGCCACGCCCATCAACGAGCTCATGCAGCGCCCGCCCCTCCGCTAGGGCTGCAAGAAGCTCAACACCCTCAATCAAGTTGGACTTTCCACTTCCATTCTTACCAATTAGAAGCGTCACATTCGAAAACAAGTCAATACTTGCTTTTGAGTAATTCTTGAAGTTCTCAAAACTGTGCATATCAGTTCCCAACTAAAAGCTTTTGGCCATTCTGAACTAAAAGTCGGAAAGAGGGAAGGTGACAGATACCAGCAGGCCGGCACCTCGATTTTGCCGCCTCCACTGATCCCTCATCACCAAACCAGGCCATGCTCATCCAAGTCTCAAGGCTACAAAGCGGACGATCCGCACCATCACTACCCCGCACCCAATGACGCTGATAGGAGGGCAGCTAGATTGCTTAACGTTTGGGAAACGCTGGCCATGATGTCGCTCCTAACCGGCACTCTATGTATGAAAATGGCATTCGTAATCCAACCTTGAGCTCGCCGCAGTCGAAAATTGACTGCGTCGAAACTATAGCCGCGAGGTATCCCCATGCCCATAGAAAACCGATCCAGCAACACAGAGATGGTCAGTGCCTGAAGCGCTAACTCAAAGCCAGCCAGCGCGCAATAGCGCATCAATGAGTCGCACGATTGCGGTCACAAGATTGATTGCGTCAGTGGTTCGTTTCATTCGTCGCTCCGAGCGGTAATTTGGCTCTAGGACTCGACGATGCGCTGGCGGTAGTGCTCGATGGTCTGGACAGTTAGCACGCCAGGCTTATCGCAGATCACATAGAGCACATTTGTACTCCACCCAGCTGTAACCCCTCTCCCCTCTATTCACTGCCGCGATCTAGCGGCCAAGGAATCGTCATGCCTGAAATACTCAAACTGGAGCGCGGCCGCGCCTATCGCGGCAAGAAGCCCGCGTGCGTGCGCAGCTGCGGCCTGGTCAATGATCGAACCGTCATCTATGTCGGCGTGGATGAGGTCCAGTACGACGGGCCATCAGTGGCCCCTGGGCGCCACTATCCGCGCATGCCTATCAAGAAATTCTTGGAGTGGGCCGGCCATGACGTGACCGACGAGCTGCCGCAGGGAGAATACGCATCCTGGCCGCCAGCAAAGCAGGCTGCATCATGATTGCCCTCGCCTACATGGCCTACCTGATCTGGAAGGCGCCGCAATGAGCGCAAGGATCGTCTGCCAGTTCAGTTGCGGCGCCGCTTCGGCGGTGGCCACCAAGCTGGCCTTGGCAGAGTACGGCAGCACGCACGACGTGCAGATCATCAATGCGTTCCTTGCCAATGAGGAATCCGACAACCGCCGATTCGCCCAGGACTGCGAAACATGGTTCGGCCAGCCGATCACCGTCCTGCGGGACGAGAAGTACGGCGCCGACGCCCACGAGGTGTTTCGCCGCGAGCGCTACATGAAAGGCCGAACCGGGGCGCCGTGTACCAAGATCCTCAAGCGGCGCTTGCTCGACTCGTGGAAACAGCCAGGTGATGTGATGGTGCTCGGTTACACCGCCGAGGAAGCCGACCGCCTGGAAGACTTCAGGGAGCGAAATCCAGACCGCCCAGTGATCGCCCCGCTGATTGACCGCAGCTTGGGCAAGGATGACTGCAAGGCCATCCTGCTGCGTGCGGGCATCGAGCTGCCCCTGATGTACCGGCTGGGCTACGACAACGCCAACTGCATAGGCTGCGTAAAGGGTGGAGAAGGCTACTTCCGGGCCATCAGGCAAGACTTCCCGGAGCAGTTCGAGGCGCTGTGCGCCATTCAGGATGACCTGGGCGAAGGCTCTTACCTGTTCCGCAACCGGACCTCAAACGTTCGGTTCTCCCTGCGCGAGCTCGGCGACGGGCCGATTCGCCGAAACGAAAAGCTGCCAGCCTGCTCGTTCTTCTGCGAGTTGGCCGAAGCCGACATCATCGCTAGAGCCTAACCCCTCCCCCAACTACTCAAGCCCGCCGACGTGTGCGGGCATGGAGAGCTATTGCCGCCACCGGCGGCGCGGAGACCATCCCATGCAAACCGAGATCCTTTCTGACGAAGAGCTGGCAGATCTAACCGGCTACAAAGCCAGAGGGTGGCAACGCCGCTGGCTCAATGATCGCTGCTGGCACTTTGTCGAGAGCCGCGGCGGCCGCCCTTTGGTGGGTCGCCAGTACGCCCGCATGAAGCTGGGCGTAACCCTTGAGGCGATACCCCTCGCTCCACCACCCCGACCACCGGCCGCCGCGTGGACACCAGATTTTTCGAAAGTGAGATGACATGCGCCCGCGCAAGACTGAAAACCGCCACCTCCCGCCCCGACTGTACGAACGAAAGCGCAAGCGCAAAAGTGGCAAGGTCTGGGTCAGCTACTACTACCTAGACAGATCGGGAAAAGAGATCACCCTAGGTGCCGACCTGAACATCGCCCGAATAAAATGGGCGGAGCTTGAAGCGAAAGACAAGCCTCTTGATCTGCTGCTGATGAAAGCGATCTTCGATAGGTACCAACGCGACGTAATCCCCAAGAAGGCGGAACGAACACAAAAGGACAATCTGGCAGAGCTTCGCCAGCTTCGTCCCTTCTTCGATGAGGCGCCGATTGACGCAATAACGCCGGCTCTGGTCGCACAGTACAGGGATGCCAGATCAGCGCCCGTGAGGGCAAACCGGGAGATTGCGCTTCTATCCCACGTCTACAACCTGGCCCGAGAATGGGGCTTCACCACGAAGGAGAACCCTTGCCAGGGCGTGCGTAAGAACAAGGAGACGCCGCGAGACTTTTACGCCAATGACGCGGTCTGGAGTGCGGTCTATGCGAAAGCGGTTGATGAGCTGAGGGTCGCCATGGACTTGGCGTATTTGACAGGCCAGCGTCCTGCAGACGTGCTGGTGATGAGGAAGGATGACATCGAGGACAAAGCTCTCGGCGTCAAACAGAAGAAGACCCACAAGAAGCTGCGGATCATGCTGGAGGTGGACGGATTGGCCAGCGGCCTGGGCGTCTTGATCGAAAAGATCTTGAAACGCAATGAGGCTCATGGCTCGCCCTACTTGATACTCACCGAGGTGGGCAAACGGGTCACAGCCGCGATGCTACGCCACCGCTGGGACGATGCACGAGAGCAAGCGGTGAAGGAAGCTGTAGCAACCGGGGACCAGGTGCTAGCGGGCCGGATCAGCCAATTCCAGTTCCGCGACATTCGCCCAAAGGCAGCCTCGGAAATCACCGATGTCGACCATGCCAGCCTACTGCTTGGCCATACGAAAGGAGACATAACCGAGAGGGTTTATCGACGCGTCGGGGCACTCGCCAAGCCGACCAAATGAGCAAAGTATTAGGACGCGTCCTAATTCAAAGTACCTGGAGCCATTCCCAAAGGTGTTCCCATGGGTAGTTTTACTAAGCCCCAAAAACGCAAAAAGCCCTGAAAAATCAGGGCTTTGAATGTGGCGGAAGCGTAGAGATTCGAACTCTAGGATAGTTGCCCATCGACGGTTTTCAAGACCGTTGCCTTAAACCACTCGGCCACGCTTCCAGCTTGTTTTGCGGCGGCAATCATACCGTAATGTAACAAGCTGTCAAACTCTCTGTGTCGCGCCCTGCGACAGCTCTGATATGCTCTGCCTCATACGTTCCACTACCGCCGGTCCCGGACCGCGGTCTCAGCCCAAAGGAGTGCGCCATGCGCGAACAGGATTACGCCGTCCAACACGGCCAGCAGGTCGAGCAGCAGGAGGTCAGCAAGGTCCTGCGCAACACGTACAGCCTGCTGGCCCTTACCCTCGCCTTCAGCGGCATCATGGCCTTCGTCGCCCAGCAGATGCGTGTCGGCTACCCAAACATCTTCGTGGTGCTGATCGGCTTCTACGGCCTGTTCTTCCTCACCAACAAGCTGCGTGACTCGGCCTGGGGCCTGGTGTCCACCTTCGCCCTCACCGGCTTCATGGGCTTCATCCTCGGCCCGATCCTCAACCGCTACCTGGGCATGGCCGGTGGCGCCGAAGTAGTCAGCTCGGCCTTCGCCATGACCGCCCTGGTGTTCGGCGGCCTGTCGGCCTACGTGCTGATCACCCGCAAGGACATGAGCTTCCTCAGCGGCTTCATCACCGCCGGCTTCTTCGTCCTGCTGGGTGCCGTGGTGGCCAGCTTCTTCTTCCAGATCAGCGGCCTGCAACTGGCGATCAGCGCTGGCTTCGTACTGTTCTCGTCGGTCTGCATCCTGTTCCAGACCAGCGCCATCATCCATGGCGGCGAGCGCAACTACATCATGGCCACCATCAGCCTGTACGTATCGATCTACAACCTGTTCGTCAGCCTGCTGCAGCTGTTCGGCATCATGGGCCGCGACGACTGATCGAATCGGTCGACAGCGCCTCACAAAAAGCCCGCTTCGGCGGGCTTTTTCGTGCCTGCTGAACAGCATCGGCAAAGCCCCCGAAGATTGACTTAAAAGTCAGCTTATTAGCCCATTCCGCCGCGATTGTGCGGCCATCGTGCTTGCCTCTACCCCTATGGCCTTTCTGCCCGTAGAATGCGCTCCTTTTTTCTTCCGGGGCGGCATTTTCCCATGAGTTCACACGAACACGGCCCAGGCGCGGCGGCGCCTGCCAATGAACTGGTCCTTGGCCTCGAGGACAAGCCTCGCCTGCTGATCGGCCTGCTGGCGGCATTGCAGCACCTGCTGGCGATCATCGTGCCGATCGTCACGCCGGGCCTGCTGATCTGCCAGGCGCTGGGCGTGTCGGCGCGTGACACCAACCTGATCGTGTCGATGTCGCTGGTGATCTCGGGTATCGCCACCTTCGTCCAGTGCAAGCGCTTCGGGCCGTTCGGCGCCGGGCTGCTGATCGTCCAGGGCACCAGCTTCAACTTCGTCGGCCCGCTGATCGCCGGCGGCGCGCTGATGGTCAAGCAGGGCACGCCGGTCGAGAGCGTGATGGCGGCGATCTTCGGCGTGGTCATCGCCGGCTCGTTCGTGGAAATGGGCGTGTCGCGCATCCTGCCCTTCGTCAAACGCCTGATCACCCCGCTGGTGACCGGCATTGTCGTGCTGATGATCGGCCTGACCCTGATCAAGGTCGGCCTGATCAGCATGGGCGGCGGCTTTGGCGCCATGGCCAACGGCACCTTCGCCGATGGCGAGAACCTGCTGCTGTCGGGCGTGGTGCTGGCGATCATCGTCATCCTCAACCGCATTCCGGTGGTGTGGATGCGCAGCTGCGCCATCGTCATCGCCCTGGCCGTGGGCTATGCCCTGGCCGGCTACCTGGGCCGCCTGGACTTCACCGGCATGCACCAGGCCGCGCTGTTCCAGGTGCCGACGCCGCTGCACTTCGGCCTGGGCTTCTCCTGGTCGCTGTTCATCCCGATGCTGGTGATCTACCTGGTCACCTCGCTGGAAGCCATCGGTGACGTGACCGCCACCAGTAAGGTCTCGCGCCAGCCGGTGGAAGGCCCGGTATGGATGCAACGGATCAAGGGCGGGGTGCTGGTCAACGGTGCCAACTCGCTGCTGGCCGGTCTGTTCAACACCTTCCCCAGCTCGATCTTCGCCCAGAACAACGGCGTGATTCAGCTGACCGGCATCGCCAGCCGCCATATCGGCATCTGGATCGCCGTCATGCTGATCCTGCTGGGCCTGTTCCCCAGCGTCGCCGGGGTGATCCAGGCGGTGCCGGAGCCGGTGCTCGGCGGCGCGGCCATGGTGATGTTCGGCGCCGTGGCGGCCTCGGGCATCAATATCCTCGCCAGCACCCGCCTCGACCGCCGCGCCCTGCTGATCATCGCCGTGTCGCTGTCGCTGGGCCTGGGCGTGGCCCAGGTGCCGGAGTTCCTCGCGCACATGCCGGCGGCGCTGCGCAACGTGCTGGAGTCGGGCGTCGCCACCGGCGGTATCTGCGCCCTGCTGCTCAACTGGTTCCTGCCCGAGGGCAAGGAACAGGCCTGAGCCGTGCCCGCCTGAGCAAAAAGCCCGCGCCCACCAGCGCGGGCTTTTTGCTTTATCATGGCCGCATTCATTTGCACGAGCCTTCCATGAAATTCGCCATCGCGGTCTTTTCCCCGGCCCATGCGCCCTCCTCGCGCCGCGCCTTGCGCTTTGCCGAGGCGGTGCTGGCCGGCGGGCATGAAATAGCCCGATTGTTCTTCTACCAGGATGGGGTGCACAGCGCCTCGGCCAATATCGTCACGCCCCAGGACGAGCTCGACGTGGCCGCGCAGTGGCGCGCCTTTGTCAGCGACCACCGCCTGGACGCCGTGGTGTGCATCGCCGCGGCCCTGCGCCGGGGCGTGCTCGACGATACTGAAGCCAACCGCTACCAGCGCCCGGCGGTGAACCTGCCGATGCCGTGGGAGCTGTCCGGCCTGGGCCAGTTGCACGAAGCCGCGCAACTGGCCGACCGCCTGGTCTGCTTCGGAGGTGATTGAGATGGCCAAGTCCTTGTTGATCATCAGCCGCCAGGCGCCCTGGAGCGGCCCGTCCGCCCGCGAGGCGCTGGACATCGCCCTGGCCGGCGGCGCCTTCGACCTGCCGCTGGGCATGCTGTTCCTCGATGACGGCGTGTTCCAGCTCGCCGCCGCGCAGCAACCCGACGCCCTGCAGCAGAAGAACCTGACCGCCAACCTCCAGGCCCTGCCGATGTTCGGGGTCGAGGAACTGTTCGCCTGCGGCCACAGCCTGGCCCGCCGGGGGCTGGACGGTGATGCCCTGGCGCTGCCGGTCGAGGTCCTCGACGCTACCGCGCTGGCCGCGCTGATTGCCCGTTTCGACCAGGTGGTGACGCTCTGATGACGACCCTGCATGTAATCGCCCACTCGCCCTTCGGCGACGAGCGCCTGGCCAGCTGCCTGCGCCTGCTGGGCCCGCAAGACGCGCTGCTGCTGTGCGGCGACGCCACCTACGCGCTCAAGGCCGGCAGCGAGCCGTTCGCTGCCCTGCAGGCCGCCAACCTCGGCGAACGCCTGTTCGCCCTCGCCGAAGACCTGCAGGCCCGCGCCCTCGACAACCCGCTGGCCAAGGCCGTGGACTACGCCGCCTTCGTCGAGCTCTCCCTGCACCACGACAAGGTCAACAGCTGGCTATGAGTACCCTGACTGTCGGCGATCGCCACATCGCCCTGGACAAGGACGGCTTCCTGGTCGAGCTGCAGGACTGGTCCCACGAAGTCGCCGAGGCCCTCGCCACGCGCGAAAGCATCGCCCTGACCGCGGACCACTGGGAAATCCTCGAGCTACTGCGCCAGTTCTACCAGGAATACCAGCTGTCGCCGGCCACCCGTCCGCTGATCAAGTACACCGCGCTCAAGCTCGGGGCGGAAAAAGGCAACAGCCCGCACCTGAACCGCCTGTTCAACGGCACCCCCGCCAAACTCGCCGCCAAGCTGGCGGGCCTGCCCAAGCCGACCAACTGCATATGACCGAGCCACAGCTGAACGACGTACGCCCGCTGACCCTGGAAACCCCGGCCGAACACCCGTTCGCCGAGTTCGTGCGCATCCTCGGCAAGGGCAAGCGCGGCGCCCGCGGCCTGACCCGCGAGGAGGCCCGCGCCGCCATGACCCTGCTGCTCGAAGGCAAGGTCGAGGACACCCAGCTGGGCGCCTTCCTGATGCTGCTGCGGCACAAGGAAGAAAGCGCCGAGGAGCTGGCCGGCTTCACCGAGGCCCTGCGCGCCCACCTGCAGGCGCCGCGCATCGCCATCGACCTCGACTGGCCGAGCTACGCCGGCAAGAAGCGCCACCTGCCCTGGTACCTGCTGGCGGCCAAATGCCTGGCAGGCAATGGCGTGCGCATCCTGATGCACGGTGGTGGCGCCCATACGGCCGGGCGGCTGTACACCGAGCAATTGCTCGATCTGCTGGACATCCCGCTCTGCCGTGACTGGACGGCCGTGGAGCAGGCCCTGGACAGCCGCCGACTGGCCTTCTTCCCGTTGCAGGACTGGGCACCGCAACTGCAGCGCATGATCGACCTGCGCAACACCCTGGGCCTGCGCTCGCCCATCCACTCGCTGGCCCGGGTGCTCAACCCGCTTGCCGCCCGCTGCGGCCTGCAGAGCATCTTCCACCCCGGTTACCAGGCCGTGCACCGCGAAGCCAGCCGCCTGCTCGGCGATCATGCCGTGGTCATCAAGGGCGACGGTGGCGAGATCGAGGTCAACCCGGATGTCATCAGCCACCTGTACGGCACCTCGGCCGGCGAGGCCTGGGACGAAGAGTGGCCGGCGCTCAGCGCCCAGCGCCATGTGAAGCCGGCCAGCCTGCAGCCCGAGCACCTGCTGGCGGTGTGGCGCGGCGAGGCGCAGGACAGCTACGGCGAACTGGCCGTGGTCGCGACCATGGCCCTGGCCCTGCGTGGGCTCGGCCAGGAACGCGAGCAGGCGTTCGGCAATGCCCGCGCCTACTGGGCCGCCCGTAAAGACATCGAATAAACCGATAGGAATAGGGCAGTCTTTGCGCTATTTCTTCGAACGCTTTGCCCTAGACTGAGCTCCAACGACAAACGATTGTGTTTCGAGGAGCTCCGAGATGGGCCTTTTGATCGATGGCCGCTGGCATGACCAGTGGTACCAGAGCAGCAAGGACGGCGCCTTCCAGCGCGAGAACGCGCAGCGGCGCAACCCGCTGCCCGCCGCCGAGGCCGGCCGCTACCACCTTTATGTGTCGCTGGCCTGTCCATGGGCGCACCGCACCCTGATCTTCCGCGCCCTCAAGGGCCTGGAGTCGGTGATCGATGTCTCGGTGGTCAGTTGGCTGATGGGCGAGCACGGCTGGACCTTCGACCAGCAGCAAGGCTCCAGCGGCGATCAACTGGATGCGCTGCAGTACCTGCACCAGCGCTACACCCAGGACGACCCGCACTACACCGGGCGCGTGACCGTGCCGGTGCTGTGGGACAAGCAGGAGAAACGCATCGTCAACAACGAGTCGGCCGAGATCATCCGCATCTTCAACAGCGCCTTCGACGACTTGACCGGCAATACCCTGGACCTCTACCCCGAGCCGCTGCGGGCGACCATCGATGCGCTCAACGAGCGTATCTACCCGGCCGTGAACAACGGTGTATACCGCGCCGGCTTCGCCACCTCGCAGGACGCCTACGAGACCGCCTTCGACGAGGTGTTCAACGAGCTGGATCATCTGGAAGGGCTGCTGGGTCGCCAGCGCTACCTGGCCGGCGAGTACCTGACCGAGGCCGATGTGCGCCTGTTCACCACGCTGGTGCGTTTCGATGCGGTGTACCACGGGCACTTCAAGTGCAACCTGCGCCGCCTGAGCGACTACCCGAACCTGTCCAACTGGCTGCGCGAGCTGTACCAGTGGCCGGGGGTGGCGGGCACGGTGAACATGGAGCATATCCAGAAGCACTATTACATGAGCCACAAGACCATCAACCCGAATGGGATCGTGCCCAAGGGGCCGTTGCAGGACTTTGGCTTGCCGCATGATCGGGAGCGGTTGTCGGGCAAGGGAATCTGGCTGAGAGGATGAAGACCCCACGTGGGAGCGGGCTTGCCCCGCGATGGCGCCAGATCAGGCAACAATGTTGCCGCCTCTGACGCCATCGCGGGGCAAGCCCGCTCCCACGTGGATCTACAACGTGCTCAGGCGTCTTGCGCCCCTTCAAACCACGCCAGCTTCTCGCGCAGTTGCACCACTTCCCCAACGATCACCAGGGTCGGCGCATGCACTTCATGCCGCGCCACCAGCTCCGGCAGGTCAGCCAGGGTACCGGTGAACACCCGCTGATTGCGCGTGGTCCCCTGCTGCACCAGGGCTGCCGGCGTGCTCGCCGCACGCCCATGACGGATCAACTCGGCGCAGATGGTCGGCAACCCGACCAAACCCATGTAGAACACCAGGGTCTGGGCCGGCGCCACCAGGTCATCCCAGGGCAGGTTGCTGGTGCCATCCTTAAGGTGACCGGTAACGAAGCGCACCGATTGGGCGTAATCGCGGTGGGTCAGCGGAATTCCGCCATAGGCGGAACAACCACTGGCCGCGGTGATGCCCGGCACCACCTGGAACGGAATACCCTCGTCCGCCAGCTCCTCGATCTCCTCGCCACCCCGACCGAAGATGAACGGATCGCCACCCTTGAGCCGCAGCACGCGCTTGCCCTGACGGGCCAGGTCGACCAGCAGGCGGTTGATCTTGTCCTGTGGCACGGCGTGGTCGGCGCGGCGCTTGCCGACATAGATACGCTCGGCGTCACGCCGGCACATCTCGATGATGGCCGGGGCCACCAGGCGGTCGTACAGCACCACGTCGGCCTGCTGCATCAGGCGCAGGGCACGGAAGGTCAGCAGGTCCGGATCGCCCGGCCCCGCGCCCACCAGGTACACCTCGCCGCCCTGCTGCACCGGCGCGCCATCGACCATCGCCTGCAACAGGCGCTCGGCCTCGGCGCCCTGCCCGGCCAGCTGGCGCTCGGCGACCGGGCCCTGGAACACACTCTCCCAGAAGCCACGGCGCTGGTTGACGTCCGGGTACAAGGCCTTGACCTTGTGCCGGAAACGCGCCGCCAGCCCGGCCAGCTCGCCGTAGGCGGACGGGATCCAGGCTTCCAGCTTGGCGCGGATCAAGCGCGCCAGCACCGGGGCGTCGCCACCGCTGGAGACCGCCACCACCAGGGGTGAACGGTCGACGATGGCGGGGAAGATCACCGTGCACAGGGCCGGGGCATCCACCACGTTGACCGGCAGGCTGCGTGCCTGGGCCTCGGTCGAGACCTGGGCGTTGAGCGCCGAGTCGTCGGTGGCCGCGATTACCAGGCGGCAACCCTCCAGGTCGCTCGCCTGGTAGCCACGCACCAGCACCTCGCCACCGCCCTCGCGGGCCAGCGCGGCCAGCTGGCCGTCGACCTCCGGCGCCACCACCCGCAGCGCGGCGCCGGCATCGGCCAGCAGGCGCGCCTTGCGCAAGGCGATCTCGCCGCCACCGACGACCAGCACGCGGCCGCCCTGCAGCTTATGGAAAAGCGGCAGGTAGTCCATTCAGCGAATGACCTCGACGCCACCCATGTACGGCTTGAGCACGTCCGGCACGCGGATCGAACCGTCGGCCTGCTGGTAGTTCTCCAGCACCGCCACCAGGGTCCGGCCGACAGCCAGGCCCGAACCGTTGAGGGTGTGTACCAGCTCCGGCTTGCCGGTTTCCGGGTTGCGCCAGCGGGCCTGCATGCGCCGCGCCTGGAAATCACCGCAGTTGGAGCAGGAGCTGATCTCGCGGTACTTGTCCTGGCTCGGCACCCACACTTCCAGGTCGTAGGTCTTCACCGCACCGAAGCCCATGTCGCCGGTGCACAGCGCCAGCACGCGGTACGGCAGTTCCAGCAGCTGTAGCACACGCTCGGCGTTGGCGGTCAGGCCTTCCAGGGCTTCCATGGATTTCGCCGGTTCGACGACCTGCACCATCTCGACCTTGTCGAACTGGTGCTGACGGATCATGCCGCGGGTGTCGCGGCCCGAGGCGCCGGCTTCGCTGCGAAAGCACGGGGTGTGGGCGACCAGCTTCAGCGGCAGCTGCTTGGCGTCGAGGATCTCGCCGGCCACCAGGTTGGTCAGCGACACTTCGGCGGTCGGGATCAGGTAGAAGTCGGCCTCGCCTTCACGGCTGATCTTGAACAGGTCTTCCTCGAACTTCGGCAGCTGGCCGGTGCCCTGCAGGGCCGGGGCCTGCACCAGGTACGGGGTGTAGTGCTCCTCGTAGCCGTGCTCGCCGGTGTGCAGGTTGATCATGAACTGCGCCAGGGCGCGGTGCAGGCGGGCGATCGGGCCGCGCAGCACGGCGAAGCGGGCGCCGGAGAGCTTGGCCGCGGCCTCGAAGTCCAGGCCACCGCTGACTTCACCCAGGGCGACGTGGTCCTTGATCTCGAAGTCGAAGGTGGTCGGGGTGCCCCAGCGGCGCACTTCGACGTTGTCGTCTTCGCTGGCGCCGACCGGCACGCTGGCGTCCGGCAGGTTGGGGATGGTCAGCAGGATGCCGTCCAGCTCGGCCTGGATACCGTCCAGCTCGGTCTTGCCGGCGGCCAGCTCATTGGCCATGCGCTCGACGTCAGCCATCAGCGGCGCGATGTCCTCGCCCTTGGCCTTGGCCTGACCGATCGATTTGGAACGGGCGTTACGCTCGGCCTGCAGTTGCTCGGTGCGGGTCTGCACCGCCTTGCGGCGCTCTTCCAGCGATTCGATGCGCGCGACATCCAGGCTGAAGCCACGGGAGGCCAGGCGGTCCGCCACTTCCTGAAGTTGGCCGCGTAACAGTTTGGAATCGAGCATATCGTTCTCTCGTTATAAGTAGGTGTTGGTTCAGAATCGGGTCAGGGACAGGCCGGCCCAGGTCGCGAGCAGGCCGCCTACCACGCTGATAATGGTATAGCCCAAGGCCAGCGGGACCTGCCCGCTTTCCATCAGGCGCACGGTATCGAGCGAGAAGGAGGAAAAAGTGGTCAGGCCGCCGAGAAAGCCGACGATCAGCCCGGCGCGCAGCTCGACCGGCACCAGCGGCTTGTGCAGGAACAAGCCGTAGAGCAGGCCGATCAGCAGGCAGCCGACCAGGTTGACCGCCAGCGTACCGGCATAGAAGTGCCGTGGCCAGTGGGCCGCGACCCAGTTGGCGGTGGCGAAGCGCAGCAGCGTGCCGGCAATCCCGCCGGCGCTGACGGCAGCGATAAGTGCAATCACGGTTTTCTCCGCTGACGGGGGCTGTTGCGGTCGAGCTCGGCCAGGTGCTTGAGCTTCTCGCCGATCTTCAGCTCAAGCCCCCTCGGCACCGGCTGGTAGTACTGGCGCGGCTCGAGCTGCTCGGGGAAATAGTCCTCGCCGGCGGCGTAGGCGTCCGGCTCGTCGTGGGCATAGCGGTACTCCTCGCCATAGCCCAGTTGCTTCATCAGCTTGGTCGGTGCGTTGCGCAGGTGCAGCGGCACTTCCAGAGAGCCGTGCTCGGCGGCCTCGCGCATGGCCGCCTTGAAGCCCATGTACACCGCGTTGCTCTTCGGCGCGCAGGCAATGTAGGTGATGGCCTGGGCCACCGCCAGCTCGCCTTCGGGGCTGCCCAGGCGCTCCTGTACGTCCCACGCCGCCAGGCACAGGCTCAGGGCGCGAGGGTCGGCGTTGCCGATGTCCTCGCTGGCCATGCGCACCACGCGCCGGGCGATGTACAGCGGGTCGCAGCCGCCGTCGAGCATGCGCGCGTACCAGTACAGCGCGCCGTCCGGATTGGAGCCGCGCACCGATTTGTGCAGCGCGGAAATCTGGTCGTAGAAGGCCTCGCCGCCCTTGTCGAAACGCCGGCGGCTGTCGCCGAGCAGGCTCTGCAGCAGCTCGACGCCGATCTCGCCGCCGTCTTCGGCCAGGTCCGAGGCATTCTCGAGGAAGTTGAGCATGCGCCGGCCATCGCCGTCGGCGGCGGCCATGAGCATCTTGAACGCCTCATCGCCCACCCGCAGGTTGCGCTTGCCCAGGCCGCGCTCCTCGCTCAGGGCGCGATCGACCAGCTTGCGCAACGCGGCCTCGTCCAGGCTCTTGAGCACGTAGACCCGCGCCCGCGACAGCAGCGCGTTGTTCAGCTCGAACGACGGATTCTCGGTGGTGGCGCCGATGAAGATCAGCGTGCCGTCCTCCACGTAGGGCAGGAAGGCGTCCTGTTGCGACTTGTTGAAGCGGTGCACCTCGTCGACGAACAGGATGGTGCGCCGGCCATACTGGCCAGCCTGCTGCTTTGCCACCTCGACCGCCTGGCGGATCTCCTTGACCCCGGCCAGCACCGCCGACACCGTTTCGAAGTGGGCGTCGCAGAACTGCGCCAGCAGCCGCGCCAGGGTGGTCTTGCCCACCCCAGGCGGCCCCCAGAAGATCATCGAGTGAAGCGCACCCTGCTCCAGCGCCTCGCGCAGCGGCTTGCCACGCGCCAGCAGGTGCTCCTGGCCGACGTACTCGTCCAGGTTGGACGGACGCAGGCGGGCGGCCAGGGGCTGGGCGACGGGTTCGCTTCGAAACAGGTCCATCACAGGCTCCGCTTACTCCTTGATGACGTCAGCGCCCTTGGGGATGTCGAACTGGAACTTGCTGTCCGGCACCGCCTGGTTGGCCTTGACGCCATTGAACAGGATGTTGGTGCGCTGGCCGACGCTGTCGATCAGCTGCATGTCATTGATCAGGCCCCTGCGGAACGACACGCGCAGCGAGTCGAACAGGGTGTCCTTGGTCTTGGGCTTCAAGGTGAAGTCCATCACTTCGCCCTGCTCCTTGGAGGTGATGTCGAAGCTCTGGCTGATCTTCGACACATCGCCGGACAGCAGCAGCGCCGGGGTCTGGTTCAGGCGCACGTCGAGCTTCTTGACGGTGGCCTGCTCCAGGTCAGGGTCCCACAGGGTGACGTTCTTGCCGTCGGACACCACCACTTGCTCCTGGGGCGCATCGGTGTGCCAGTAGAACAGGCCCGGGCGCTTGACGGTCATCTTGCCATTGGTCTCCTGCAGGCTGGTGCCGCCGGCATCCAGGGTCAGCTGGGAGAAATTGGCTTCGATGGTCTGCGACTTTTCCAGCAATTGCGTCAGGCGCTGGACGTCCTGTTCGCCGGCCTGGGCCGACAGGCTGGCCGTAGCCAGGGCAGAAACCAACAGCATGCGAATCGCGCGCATGGAAATCCTCATTGCACAGTGAAGGGGCCGGACGCCGTCAATGGCGCCCGGCAGGTTGTTCATCAGTCGCGCGGGCCGCCCGGGGCAATCACTTCCCGCGAGCCGTTGCTGTTCATCGGCGTGACCACGCCGGCCATCTCCATCGACTCGATCATCCGCGCGGCGCGGTTGTAGCCGATCTTGAGCTTGCGTTGTACCGCCGAGATCGACGCCCGGCGGCTTTCCAGCACGAACTGCACGGCTTCGTCGTAGAGCGCGTCGGCTTCCGGGTCGTCGCCATCGCCGCCGCCACCGCCGCCTTCGAAGCCACTGCCGGCCTCCTCGACGCCGTTGAGGATGTCATCGTTGTAGTCCGGCGCGCCGCGCAGCTTCCAGGCCTCGACCGTACGATGCACCTCGTCGTCGGAAACGAACGCGCCATGCACGCGGATCGGCAGGCTGGTGCCCGGCGGCATGTAGAGCATGTCACCGTGACCGAGCAGCTGTTCGGCGCCGCCCTGGTCGATGATGGTCCGCGAGTCGATCTTGCTCGACACCTGGAACGCCATGCGGGTCGGGATGTTGGCCTTGATCAGGCCGGTGATCACGTCCACCGACGGGCGCTGGGTGGCCAGGATCAGGTGGATACCGGCGGCACGGGCCTTCTGGGCGATACGGGCGATCAGCTCTTCGACCTTCTTGCCGACGATCATCATCATGTCGGCGAACTCGTCGACCACCACCACGATGGTCGGCAGGGTCTTCAGCGCTGGCGGCTCGTCATCCATGCTTTCGCGACGGTACAGCGGGTCGTGGATGATCTCGCCGGCTTCCTGGGCGTCCTTGATCTTGCGGTTGAAGCCCGCCAGGTTGCGCACGCCCATGGCCGCCATCAGCTTGTAACGGCGCTCCATCTCGGCCACGCTCCAGCGCAGGGCGTTGGCGGCGTCCTTCATGTCGGTGACCACCGGGCACAGCAGGTGCGGGATGCCTTCGTAGATCGACAGCTCGAGCATCTTCGGGTCGATCATGATCAACCGCGCGTCTTCCGGGCCCGACTTGAACAGGATCGACAGGATCATCGCGTTCACACCCACCGACTTACCGGAACCGGTGGTACCGGCCACCAGCAGGTGCGGCATCTTGGCCAGGTCGGTGATCACCGGCTTGCCGCCGATGTCATGGCCCAGGGCCAGGGTGACCGGCGACTTGTTCTCGTCGAACTGCGGCGACGACAGCACCTCGGAGAAGCGCACCATCTGGCGGTTCTCGTTGGGGATCTCGATACCCACGGTGGTCTTGCCGGGAATGACCTCGACCACGCGCACGCTGGTGACCGCCAGCGAGCGCGCCAGGTCCTTGGCCAGGTTGGCGATACGGCTGACCTTGACGCCTGCGGCCGGCTGGATCTCGTAGCGGGTGATCACCGGGCCCGGGTGGATCGAGTCGACCGCGACTTCCACGCCGAATTCCTTGAGCTTGATCTCCAGCAACTGGCCGACGCCGGCCAGGGATTCCGGCGAATACTCGATCTTTTTCTGCTCGGCCGGGTCAAGGATGGAAATCGACGGCAAGGTGCCTTCCACAGCGCTGTCGATGAACAACGGCGCTTGTTTTTCCTTCATGACCCGCTTGCTCGGCTCCGGCGCCTTGTCCGCGGTCGGCGGGATGATCACCGGGGCGGCGGGCTGCGGGCGAGCTACCACGGTTTCGCGCGGCGCGACCGGGCGGGCCGGCGGCTCTTCGCGCATCACCACGGGCTCGGCGCGTTCACGCGGCTGCGGCTTGGCCGGCTCGCGCTTGTCGCCCAGGTCGAAGACCGGGTCGTCGACTTCACGCAGCTGGGCTTCCAGGCGCTTGCGCTCGTTGCGCGCCTCCCACCAGCGGTTGGCGGCGCCCTGCACCAGTTCGAACAGGTCGAGGGTGATCTTGCCGGTGAGGTCCATCACCTTGAACCACGAGAGGTCGGTGAACACGGTCAGGCCGAACAGGAACAGGGCGATGAACATCAGCGTGCTGCCCTGCACGTTGAGCAGGTTGCGCGCCAGATCGCCGAGGCTCTCGCCCAAGGCGCCACCGGCGGAGAACGGCATGCTCGCCGGCGGGTGGAAGTGGATATGCGCCAGCGCCGCGCCCGACAACACCAGGAACACCAGGCCGATCAGGCGCCAGGAGAACAGCCAGCCGCTCCACTGCCAGGGCTGGTGGCGCTCGCGGAAGATCTGCCAGGTCTTGATCGCCAGCAGCAGCGGGAAGATATAGGCGAAGTAGCCAAGCACCATGAACAGGATGTCGGCGAAGTAGGCCCCGGCGCGGCCGGCGGCGTTCTGCACCTGCTCGGCATTGCTGGTGTGGCTGAAGCCCGGGTCGGCGGTGTCGTAGGTGACCAGTGCCATCCACAGGTACAGGCACAGGGCACCGACGGCAATCAGCGCACCTTCCTTCAGGCGGTAATGCAGCTGTTGCCGCCACAGGGGCACTGGCAAGGGGGCTGGAGTTGCGGTGGATTTCTTCAAAACGCGTCTATTCCTGCGCGTGCTGCGCGTCCAATAGTGATTGGCCGGTCACTGGCCAATGAACCACTACTTTTAACATTACTGCCCGCCAGCCGCCATGGCGGCACGCCGTGTGGGGCGTGAACGGGGGCTACTTTCATATAGCTGCAATTTGAGCATGCATTTTCTTTTGTGACAAAGGCTTATGCTGTGTTTTTGCACAGGTGTGACAGCAAAAGCGCCAGATGGTGCCAAGTGACCTGTCAATGGCAGGGCAATTACCAAGGGTTTCGCCTGATCCGGCGCCTTCGCGGGTAAACCCGCTCCCACAGGGTTATCGGCACGCCTGTGGGAGCGGGTTTGCCCGCGAAGGCGCCACAGCAGTTGACCCTGCCAGGCACGCACGCCATGCTGCCCTCTCCCCTCCCCCGCCGCTCAAGAACCCCATGCTCACCTGGCTGACCCGCGATTCGCTGACCTTCCCGCCCCTGGAAAAGGCCCTGCACGACCCCAATGGCCTGCTTGCCGCCGGCGGCGACCTGACCCCGGACCGCCTGGTCGCGGCCTATCGCCATGGCTGCTTCCCCTGGTACCAGGATGGCCAGCCAATCCTCTGGTGGTCACCCGACCCGCGCACCGTATTGTTCCCGGACGAGCTGCACGTCTCGCGCTCGCTGGCCAAGCTGATCCGCCAGGGCCGCTACCAGGTGAGCTTCGACAGCGACTTCAGCGCCGTGATCGACGCCTGCGCCGCGCCACGGGACTATGCCGACGGCACCTGGATCACCGACAACATGCGCGCCGCCTACTGCGAGCTGCACCGGCGCGGCATCGCCCATTCGGTGGAGGTGCGCCGCGACGGCGAGCTGGTCGGCGGCCTGTACGGCCTGGCCATGGGCCGGCTGTTCTTCGGCGAGTCGATGTTCAGCCGCGCCGACAACGCCTCCAAGGTAGGCTTCGTGACCCTGGTCGAGCACCTCAGGCAGGCCGGCTTCGTGCTGATCGACTGCCAGATGCCGACTGACCACCTGCACAGCCTGGGCGCCCGCGCCATCAGCCGGGCCGACTTCGCCAGCCATCTGGCGCAGTACCTGGACCAGCCCAGCGGCGCCCGCTGGGTTGCCTAGGCGAGTTCCCGGAGCTGGCTTACACTTAGAGACAACGTCTCACCTAAGGGGTTGATCATGACAGAGCTGGCGCGGTTGAAGTTCTATGCCACTCAACCCCACTCCTGCAGCTACCTGCCGGATGAACAGGCGACCACGCTGTTCCTCGACCCGAGCCAGCCGATGGACGTGCACATCTACGCCGACCTGTCGGAAATGGGCTTTCGCCGCAGCGGCGACCACCTTTATCGCCCGCATTGCCAGCAATGCAACGCCTGCGTGCCGGCGCGCATCCCGGCGGCGCGCTTCATTCCCAACCGCCAGCAGCGGCGCATCCTCAAGCGCAATGCCGACCTGACCGTCACTGCCGCCCGCCCGTCCTTCAAGGAAGAATACTTCGACCTGTACCGGCGCTATATCGAGCAACGCCACGCCGACGGCGACATGTACCCGCCCAGCCGCGACCAGTTCTCCACCTTCCTGGTCCGCGACCTGCCGTTCTGCTGGTTCTACGAGTTCCGCCTGGAGGGCCGGCTGCTGGCCGTGGCGGTGTGCGACCTGCTGCCCAACGGCCTGTCGGCGGTGTACACCTTCTATGAACCCGAGGAGGAACGCCGCAGCCTGGGGCGCTACGCCATCCTCTGGCAGATCACCGAGGCCCTGCGCCAGGACCTCGAGGCGGTGTACCTCGGTTACTGGATCAAGAACTGCAAGAAGATGAACTACAAGACCCAGTACCGCCCCATCGAACTGCTGATCAACCAGCGCTGGGTCAGCCTCAACTGAAAGACATTGGCTTGAAACACAAATTTCGGGCATAATCCACGCCACTTTTTTGCCCGGTGCAGTCGTGCGTCGGGCCATCACTGGATACCGAGGGCTTTACTGCATGTCGAAAGAAGACAGCTTCGAAATGGAAGGCACTGTCGTCGACACCCTGCCCAACACCATGTTCCGCGTGGAGTTGGAAAACGGGCACGTCGTTACCGCGCACATCTCTGGCAAGATGCGCAAGAACTACATCCGTATTCTCACTGGCGACAAGGTCCGCGTCGAACTGACGCCGTACGACCTGAGCAAGGGCCGCATCACCTACCGTGCGCGCTAAGCTCAAGCCATGAAAAAGCCCGGCCAATGTGCCGGGCTTTTTTGTGGGCGCTGAAAAGCATCGCGGGGCAAGCCCGCTCCACGCCAGTTTCTGCTGGCGTGGGAGCGGCGGTGCGCCGATGCGACTTGCCCCGCGATGGTCGTTACGCGACCTCGGCCGTGGTCTCGTAATCGAACACCAGCTCGCCATCGCGCAGGTCGATGTGCACCACGCCACCGTGCTCGGCCAGCTCGCCGAACAGGATCTCCTCGGCCAGCGGCCGCTTGATCTTGTCCTGGATCAGCCGCGCCATCGGCCGCGCGCCCATCTGCACGTCGTAGCCCGAGGCCGCCAGCCAGCCGCGGGCGGCGTCGGTGACCTCCAGCAGCACACGCTTGTCTTCCAGCTGCGCCTGCAGTTCGATGAGGAACTTGTCGACGATGCTCTTGATCGTCTCGTGGGACAGGCGGCCGAACTGGATGATGGTGTCCAGGCGGTTGCGGAACTCCGGCGTGAAGCTCTTGCGGATGACCTCCATCGCATCGGACGAGTGGTCCTGGTGGGTGAAGCCGATCGAGGCCCGCGCGGCGGTTTCGGCGCCGGCGTTGGTGGTCATGATCAGGATCACGTTGCGGAAGTCCGCCTTGCGCCCGTTGTTGTCGGTCAGGGTGCCGTGGTCCATTACCTGCAGCAGCAGGTTGAAGACTTCCGGGTGGGCCTTCTCGATCTCGTCGAGCAGCAGCACGCAGTGCGGTTGCTTGGTGATGGCCTCGGTCAGCAGACCGCCCTGGTCGAACCCGACATAGCCGGGCGGCGCACCGATCAGGCGCGACACGGTGTGCCGCTCCATGTACTCGGACATGTCGAAGCGCACCAGTTCCACGCCCAGGGCCTTGGCCAGCTGGCGGGCGGCCTCGGTCTTGCCCACGCCGGTGGGGCCGGCGAACAGGAACGAGCCGACCGGCTTGTCCGGTGCCTTGAGGCCGGCACGGGACAGCTTGATGGCGGTGGCCAGCGAGTCGATCGCCGCATCCTGGCCGAACACGGTCAGCTTCAGGTCACGCTCGAGGTTGCGCAGCAGCTCCTTGTCGGAGCTGGTGACGTGCTTCGGCGGAATCCGCGCGATCTTGGCGACGATGTCCTCGACCTGCGGCACGTCGATGCGCTTGACCCGATTGGCTTCCGGCTGCAGGCGCTGGTAGGCGCCAGCCTCGTCGATCACGTCGATGGCCTTGTCCGGCATGTGCCGGTCATTGATGTAGCGCGAGGCCAGTTCGGCGGCGGCGCGCAGGGCCTCGTCGCTGTACTCGATGTTGTGGTGGCTCTCGAAGCGGCCCTTGAGCCCGCGCAGGATACCCACGGTGTCCTCCACCGACGGTTCGGTGACGTCGACCTTCTGGAAGCGCCGCGCCAGGGCGCGATCCTTCTCGAAGATGCCGCGGAACTCCTGGAAGGTGGTGGAACCGATGCAACGGATCTCACCGGATGACAACAGTGGCTTGAGCAGGTTGGACGCATCCATCACACCACCGGAAGCCGCGCCGGCGCCGATGATGGTGTGGATCTCGTCGATGAACAGGATGGCCTGCGGACGTTTTTTCAGCTCGCCGAGCAGCGCCTTGAAGCGCTTTTCGAAGTCGCCGCGGTACTTGGTACCTGCCAACAGCGCGCCCAGATCGAGCGAGTAGACCACGCTCTGTGCCAGCAGGTCGGGCACCTGGCCATCGACAATGCGCTTGGCCAGGCCTTCGGCGATGGCGGTCTTGCCCACGCCGGCCTCACCGACCAGCAGCGGGTTGTTCTTGCGCCGGCGGGCGAGGATCTGCGCCACGCGCTCGACTTCCTGCTCACGCCCGACCAACGGGTCGATGCGCCCGGCCCGGGCCAGTTCGTTGAGGTTGCTGGCATAGGCGTCCAGCGGGTTGCTGGAAGACGACGCTTCGCCGCCCTCCTCGTCCTGCATGTCCTGCTCGCTCTCGCTGTGCGAACCGTGGCCCGGCACCTTGCTGATGCCGTGGGCGATGTAGTTGACGACGTCGATGCGCGCCACGCTCTGCTGCTTGAGCAGGAACACCGCCTGGCTTTCCTGTTCGCTGAAGATCGCCACCAGCACGTTGGCGCCGGTCACTTCGCGCTTGCCGGAACTCTGCACGTGGAACACGGCACGCTGCAGCACACGCTGGAAGCCCAGGGTCGGTTGCGTCTCGCGGTCCTCGTCATGCACGGGGATCAGCGGGGTGGTCGAATCGATGAACTCCTGCAGGTCGTGCTTGAGTTTGTCGAGATTGGCGCCACAGGCGCGCAGAACGGTCGCGGCAGCCTCATTGTCAAGGAGTGCCAGCAGCAGATGTTCGACGGTCATGAACTCATGACGCTTCGAACGAGCCTCCTTGAAGGCCAGATTGAGGGTGACTTCGAGCTCGCGGTTTAACATAGCTTCACCTCATACCCAAGTGGTCGGCGATTAACCGTCCTTCTCGATTTCACAGAGTAGCGGATGCTGGCTTTCCCTGGCGTATTGGTTGACCTGCATGGCCTTTGTCTCGGCGATGTCACGGGTAAACAATCCGCATACTGCCCGTCCTTCGGTATGGACGGTCAGCATGATCTTCGTTGCCAGCTCGCGGTTCAGATTGAAGAACGTCTCGAGCACTTCGACGACGAAATCCATTGGCGTGTAGTCATCGTTGAACAAAACCACCTTGTACATCGGTGGCGCCTGCAGGATCGGCTTGGCCTCCTGGACCGCAAGGCCGGCGCCATCGTCCTCATGCCCGTCCTCGTTCGACTGCGGGCGATCCTGATTGAATGTTAGTCGAATCTCACTGGGTACATGCATGGAAAGAATTTCATCATGAGCGACAGGTTAAGGTTGTGGGTTGACCGCGCAGGCCACTTCCGGCGCGGGCGCCGGCTGACCTTGACTATCGGCAAAACGGTGTTACAACCAATAAGAACCCACCGTGGTCGATAAAGATCCGCGCAGTCAACCAGATTTTCTCGCAAGGTTCGTATGCGGATGAAGTGGATGATACTCCAGTGATGGAGTCCTTTGCAGAGGGACATAGGGATGGCAAGCGGTAAAGTCAAGTGGTTCAACAATGCCAAGGGCTACGGATTCATCAACGAGGACGGCAAGACTGATGATCTGTTCGCCCATTATTCAGCGATCCAGATGGACGGTTACAAGACGCTGAAAGCAGGCCAAGCCGTGAACTTCGAGATCATCCAGGGCCCCAAAGGGCTGCACGCGACCGACATCAGAAGCGCCACCAGCAGCGTCCAGGCCAGCGCGACGAACCCGGGCAACACCGTCGAAGTCTGATCCCCGACCTGCCTGCCGGTAAACGAAAAAACCGGTCGCCCCTTTAATAAAAGACGCGACCGGTTTTTTTGCCCCGCTTACATGTGCTTGATCAGCGCCTCGCCAAAGCCCGAGCTACCGACCAGGGTCGCGCCGTCCATCAGGCGCTCGAAGTCGTAGGTCACGGTCTTGGCCGCGATGGCGCCATTGGTGCCCTTGATGATCAAGTCGGCCGCCTCGGTCCAGCCCATGTGCCGCAACATCATTTCGGCCGACAGAATCACCGACCCCGGGTTGACCTGGTCCTTGCCGGCGTACTTCGGCGCGGTGCCGTGGGTGGCCTCGAACATGGCCACGGTGTCCGACAGGTTGGCCCCCGGCGCGATGCCGATCCCGCCCACTTCCGCCGCCAGGGCGTCGGACAGGTAGTCGCCGTTGAGGTTGAGGGTGGCGATCACATCGTACTCGGCCGGACGCAGCAGGATCTGCTGGAGCATGGCGTCGGCGATGGCATCCTTGACGACCACCTCACGGCCGGTTCTCGGGTTCCTGAACTTCATCCACGGGCCGCCATCGAGCAGCTCGGCGCCGAACTCGTCGCGCGCCACCTCGTAGCCCCAATCCTTGAAGGCCCCTTCGGTGAATTTCATGATGTTGCCCTTGTGCACCAGGGTCAGCGACTTGCGGTCGTTGTCCACCACATACTGCAACGCCTTGCGTACCAGGCGCTTGGTGCCCTCCTTCGAGACCGGCTTGACGCCGATGCCGCAGTCCTGGTCGAAGCGGATCTTGGTGACGCCCATCTCCTCCTTGAGGAACTTGATCACCTTGTTCGCCTCGGGCGAGCCGGCCTTCCACTCGATGCCGGCATAGATGTCCTCGGAGTTCTCGCGGAAGATCACCATGTCGACGTCACCCGGCTTTTTCACCGGGCTCGGCACGCCCTGGAACCAGACCACCGGACGCAGGCACACATAAAGGTCGAGCTGCTGGCGCAGGGCCACGTTGAGCGAACGGATGCCGCCACCGAC
Source organism: Pseudomonas sp. TE31087 (assembly GCF_057284075.1). Lineage (NCBI taxonomy): Bacteria > Pseudomonadati > Pseudomonadota > Gammaproteobacteria > Pseudomonadales > Pseudomonadaceae > Pseudomonas > Pseudomonas sp. TE31087. Next base: position 627,472 of record NZ_JBXVNN010000001.1, on the reverse strand, counting down.
CGGGGTGGTCAACGGCCCCTTGATCGACACGACATAATCCTTTACCGCATCCAGGGTCTCCTGGGGCAACCAGGTGTCCTGGTCGTAGACCTGGGTGGCTTTCTCGCCGGCGTACACTTCCATCCAGGCAATCTTGCGCTTGCCGCCGTAGGCTTTCTGCACGGCGGCATCAACCACCTTGATCATCACCGGCGAGACATCCACGCCGATACCGTCGCCTTCGATGTAGGGAATGATGGGGTTGTCGGGAACATTGAGCGAATGGTCTGCATTGACGGTGATCTTGGCACCATCAGACGGAACCTTGATTTTCTGGTATCCCATGCTGCACTACTCCGCTTTTCCTGGTGTGATTGGAAATCGTGCGATCCACTGAGCCTAAACCACATCTGCCGACCTGCAAGGTACGCTCGCCGATCTGGATCGCCATCCCTGCAAGCACCACGTGGGAGCGGGCTTGCCCCGCGAACACCGGCGAAGCCGGTGCCACGCACTGCGGCGCACGCATCGCGGGTCAAGCCCGCTCCCACGTCGACCACCAAAGAACTGGGTGTGTTTCACCGCCCAAGCCTGCGGCAACACGCCACATTGCTCCTACGTCTTTGGTCTTATAAATGCGCTGATACCACTTCGCCTTGCTGAATAGCCCAAAGGGTTTGATATACTCCGGCGCGACCATAGGGTCATCGGGGCGAACCCTAGGAAAATGCGGCTCGCCCTTGGTCATGAATGACCACAAAGCCTGGGTTGTTACCGCGGCCCAGCACTTGACGCTCGACTGATGCATCCACCATCACCGCTCGCAGCCTCTCGACTTTCCGCTCATGGCGTCGCCAGGGCGAAGCGCCTACCCTGCGCACCTCGAGACTCGAGTACGCTCAGCACATAGAGAGTTAACCCGCATGCCCACCCGTTCCAAGATCATCTACACCTTCACCGACGAAGCCCCCGCCCTCGCCACCTACTCGCTGCTGCCGATCGTCGAGGCCTTCACCGCTTCGGCCGATATCGCCGTCGAAACCCGCGACATCTCCCTGGCCGGCCGTATCCTTGCCGCCTTCCCGGAGCAACTGGGCGCAGGTAAGCAGGTAGGCGATCACCTGGCGGAACTGGGCCAGCTGGCCACCACCCCTGAAGCCAACATCATCAAGCTGCCGAACATCTCCGCATCGGTTCCACAGCTGAAGGCCGCGATCAAGGAGCTGCAAGCCAAGGGCTTCAACATCCCCGACTACGCCGACGAGCCAGCCAGCGCCGAGGAAAAAGAATCCCGCGCCCGCTACGACCGCATCAAGGGCAGCGCCGTGAACCCGGTCCTGCGCGAAGGCAACTCCGACCGCCGCGCCCCGCTGTCGGTCAAGAACTACGCCCGCAAGCACCCGCACAAGATGGGCGCCTGGGCCGCCGACTCCAAGTCGCACGTTGCCCACATGACCCAGGGCGACTTCTACGGCAGCGAAAAAGCCGCGCTGATCGAGGCTGACGACAGCCTGCGCATCGAACTGGTCGGTAAAGACGGCAGCACCACCGTCCTGAAAGAAAAAACCGCAGTCAAGGCCGCCGAAGTCATCGACTGCGCCACCCTGAGCCGCAAGGCCCTGAAAGCCTTCATCGCCGAGCAGATCGCCGATGCCAAGGCCTCCGGCGTGCTGCTGTCGGTGCACCTGAAAGCCACCATGATGAAGGTCTCCGACCCGATCATGTTCGGCGTGATCGTCGAAGAGTTCTACAACGACGTGCTGGCCAAGCACGCCGCCGCCCTGGCCGAAGTCGGCTTCAACGCCAACAACGGCATCGGCGACCTGTACGCCCGCATCAAGGACCTGCCTGCTGAAAAGCAAGCCGAGATCGAAGCCGACATCCAGGCCCTGTACGCCGTTCGCCCGGCCCTGGCCATGGTCAATTCGGACAAGGGCATCACCAACCTGCACGTACCGAGCGACGTCATCGTCGACGCCTCGATGCCTGCGATGATCCGCGACTCGGGCAAGATGTGGAACACCGCCGGTGAACTGCAGGACGCCAAGGCGATCATCCCGGACCGCTGCTACGCCGGCATCTACCAGGCCACCATCGAAGACTGCAAGGCCAACGGCGCCTTCGACCCGACCACCATGGGCAGCGTGCCGAACGTCGGCCTGATGGCGCAAAAAGCCGAAGAATACGGTTCCCACGACAAGACCTTCCAGATCAAGGCCGACGGCGTCGTGCGCGTGGTCGATGGCAAGGGCCAGGTCGTGCTGGAGCAGAACGTCGAAGCCGGTGACATCTTCCGCATGTGCCAGACCAAGGACGCGCCGATCCAGGACTGGGTCAAGCTGGCCGTCAACCGCGCCCGCCTGAGCAACACCCCGGCGGTGTTCTGGCTGGACCCGGCCCGCGCCCACGACGGCGTGATGATCGAGAAGGTGCAACAGTACCTTAAGGATCACGACACCTCCGGCCTGGACATCCGCATCCTGGCCCCGGTCGACGCCATCAAGTTCTCCCTGGCCCGCATCCGCGAAGGCAAGGACACCATCTCGGTGACCGGCAACGTGCTGCGCGACTACCTGACCGACCTGTTCCCGATCATGGAGCTGGGCACCAGCGCCAAGATGCTGTCGATCGTCCCGCTGATGAACGGCGGTGGCCTGTTCGAGACCGGCGCCGGCGGTTCGGCACCGAAGCACGTGCAGCAGCTGGTCGAAGAGAACTTCCTGCGCTGGGACTCGCTGGGTGAGTTCCTGGCCCTGGCCGCCTCCCTGGAGCACCTGGGCAACACCTACGACAACCCGCGCGCCAAGGTCCTGGCCAACACCCTGGACCAGGCTACCGGCAAGTTCCTCGACACCAACAAGTCGCCTTCGCGCAAGGTCGGCGGTATCGACAACCGTGGCAGCCACTTCTACCTGACCCTGTACTGGGCAGAAGCACTGGCCGCCCAAACCGACGACGCCGCCCTGCAGGCGCGCTTCGCCCCGCTGGCCAAGACCCTGAGCGAGAACGAGGCGACCATCGTCGCCGAGCTCAACGCCGTCCAGGGCAAGCCGGCCGACATCGGTGGCTACTACGCCCCGGATGCCGAGCTGACCGCCAAGGTGATGCGCCCAAGCCAGACCCTGAACAGCGCCATTGCCGCCCTGTAAGGTTCGCTTGACGTAACAGCACAGACCCCGGCCACGCACCGGGGTTTGTGCTTTCTGCAGCGCAGAAACGGCCCCTTGTAGGAGCGGCCTTGTGCCGCGAATGGGCTGCGAAGCGGCCCCGGATTTTCAGCTTCGCAACAAACATTGCCGGGGCCGCCTTGCGGCCCATTCGCGGCACAAGGCCGCTCCTACAAGGCCCGCGCCTACCATAGGAATCGCACATGACCTGGCAACCCCACATCACCGTCGCCACCATCGTCGAACACGACGGCAAGTTCCTCTTCGTCGAGGAATTCAAGGCCGGCCAGCACGTACTCAATCAACCCGCTGGCCACCTCGAAGCCAACGAAACCATCGCCCAGGCGGCCCTGCGCGAAACCCTCGAGGAAACCGCCTGGGAGGTCGAGCTCACCGGCGTGGTCGGCATCTACCTCTATACCGCCCCGAGCAACGGCGTCACCTACCAGCGCATCTGCTTCGCCGCCCGCCCCGTGCGCCATCACGCTGACCTGGCGCTGGACAGCGACATTGTCCGCGCCGTCTGGCTGACCCGCGACGAACTGCTGGCCGAGCCGTCGCGCTGGCGCAGCGAGCTGGTACCGCGCTGCCTCGACGACTACCTCGCAGGCCCGCTGCATAGCCTCGATCTGCTGCGCGACTGACGCCAGCCCGCGGGTTTGATAGAATCGGCGTTTTTCCCCTCTGATACACACCGGTAGCCATGACCAGCCCAGCACTCAAAGACCCCGCCAAGACCCGCGTCATCGTCGGCATGTCCGGCGGCGTGGACTCTTCCGTCTCCGCCCTTCTGCTCATCGAGCAGGGCTACCAGGTGGAAGGTCTGTTCATGAAGAACTGGGAAGAGGACGACGGCACCGAATACTGCACCGCCCGCGAAGACCTGGCCGACGCCCAGGCCGTGTGCGACCGCATCGGCATCAAGCTGCACACCGCCAACTTCGCCGCCGAATACTGGGACAACGTGTTCGAGCACTTCCTCGAAGAGTACAAGGCCGGCCGCACGCCCAACCCGGACATCCTCTGCAACCGCGAGATCAAGTTCAAGGCGTTCCTCGACTACGCCCTGTCCCTGGGCGCCGACCTGATCGCCACCGGCCACTACGTGCGCCGCCGCGATACCGGCGAGCTGACCGAGCTGCTCAAGGGCCTGGACCCGAACAAGGACCAGAGCTACTTCCTGCACGCCGTCGGCGGCAAGGAGATCGCCCGCACCCTGTTCCCGGTCGGCGAACTGGAAAAGCCCGAGGTACGGGCCATCGCCGAGAAACACGGCCTGGCCACCGCCAAGAAGAAGGACTCCACCGGTATCTGCTTCATCGGCGAGCGCCGCTTCAGCGATTTCCTCAAGCAGTACCTGCCGGCCCAGCCCGGCGAGATCCAGACCACCGAAGGTGAAGTGATCGGCCAGCACCATGGCCTGATGTACCACACCATAGGCCAGCGCCAGGGCCTGGGCATCGGTGGCCTGAAAGACGCCGGCGACGAGCCGTGGTACGTGCTGGAGAAAGACCTCTCGCGCAACGTGCTGGTGGTCGGCCAGGGCAACGAGCACCCGTGGCTGTTCTCCCGCGCCCTGCTGGCCTCGGAGATCTTCTGGGTCAACCCGATCGACCTGTCCAGCCCGCGCCGCCTGACCGCCAAGGTGCGCTACCGCCAGGGCGACCAGCAGTGCACCCTGGAACGCACCGAAAGCGGCTACCGCGCCGTGTTCGACGAGCCGCAGCGCGCCGTGACCCCGGGTCAGTCGGTGGTGTTCTACGACGGCGAGGTGTGCCTGGGCGGCGGCGTGATTGAAACCGCCGAGCCGTGGAGCCCGCGCCGATGAACAACCTCCAGGAGCAGTTGATCGCCCTGGGCGGCGTGTTCCAGGCCGCGGTGCTGGTCGACCGCATCGCCCGCACCGGCCAGGCCAGCGAAGCCAATATCGGCTGCATGCTCGGCAGCCTGCTGGTGCGCGACCCGAAGGACACCCTGGAGGTGTTCGGCGGCGACGACCTCAACCTGCGCGACGGCTACCGCGCGCTGGTCGGCGCCCTGGAGCGCGACCCCAGCAGCCTGCAACGCGAACCGCTGCGCTATGCCCTGTCGATGCTGGGCCTGGAACGCCAGTTGAACAAGCGTGGCGACCTGCTCGACACGATCGGCAACCGCCTGCCGCAGATCCAGTCCCAGGCCGAGCATTTCGGCCTGGTTCACGAAAACGTCATCGCTTCCAGCGGAGCCTTGTATCAGGACACCCTGAGCACCTTGCGCCAGCGTATCCAGGTGCACGGCGACATGCGTTTCCTGCAGCAGGCCAGCAATGCCTCGAAGATCCGCGCCCTGCTGCTGGCCGGCATCCGTGCCGCGCGCCTGTGGCGACAGCTGGGCGGACACCGCTGGCAACTGGTGTTCAGCCGGCGCAAGTTGCTCAATGAACTGTACGGGATGATGCGTACCGCTGATTGAAACTGCGCCCTGTGTAGGAGCGGCCTTGTGCCGCGAAAGGGCTGCGCAGCAGCCCCGGCAATCTGTGCCGGGGCGAAGGTTCTGGGGCCGCTGCGCGCCCCTTTCGCGGCACAAGGCCGCTCCTACACAGGGTATTGCGACATGATTCACAGGCCCGACCTTTGGTCAGCCACCCGACTCGGGCGCGTTTTTCATGTATGATATGCGCCCTTCCAAAAGCCTGACTGTCCGAGAACACCCCATGCAGCTCTCCTCGCTCACTGCGGTTTCCCCTGTAGACGGCCGTTATGCCGGCAAAACCCAGGCCTTGCGCCCCATCTTCAGCGAATTCGGCCTGATCCGTTTCCGCGCCCTGGTCGAAGTGCGCTGGCTGCAGCGCCTGGCCGCCCACCCGCAGATCGGCGAAGTGCCGGCGTTCTCCGCCGAAGCCAACGCCGTGCTGGACAGCCTGGCCACCGATTTCAAGCTCGAGCACGCCGAACGCGTCAAGGAAATCGAGCGCACCACCAACCACGACGTCAAGGCCATCGAGTACCTGCTCAAGGAGCAAGCGGCTCAACTGCCTGAGCTGGCCAAGGTCAGCGAGTTCATCCACTTCGCCTGCACCAGCGAGGACATCAACAACCTGTCCCACGCCCTGATGCTGCGCGCTGGCCGTGACGATGTGCTGCTGCCGCTGATGCGCCAGATCGCCGAATCCATCCGCGCCCTGGCCCACGCCCACGCCGACGTGCCGATGCTGTCGCGCACCCACGGCCAGCCGGCTTCGCCGACCACCCTGGGCAAAGAGCTGGCCAACGTCGTCTACCGCCTGGAGCGCCAGATCGCCCAGGTGGCCGCCGTGCCGCTGCTGGGCAAGATCAACGGCGCCGTGGGCAACTACAACGCCCACCTGTCGGCCTACTCGCAGATCGACTGGGAGGCCAACGCACGCGCCTTCATCGAGGACGAACTGGGCCTGGTGTTCAACCCCTACACCACCCAGATCGAGCCGCACGACTACATCGCCGAGCTGTTCGACGCCATCGCCCGCTTCAACACCATCCTCATCGACTTCGACCGTGACGTCTGGGGCTACATCTCGCTGGGCTACTTCAAGCAGAAGACCGTCGCTGGCGAAATCGGCTCCTCGACCATGCCGCACAAGGTCAACCCGATCGACTTCGAGAACTCCGAAGGCAACCTGGGGATCGCCAACGCACTGTTCCAGCACCTGGCCAGCAAGCTGCCGATCTCGCGCTGGCAGCGCGACCTGACCGACTCCACCGTGCTGCGCAACCTGGGCGTGGGCTTCGCCCACAGCGTCATCGCCTATGAAGCCAGCCTGAAGGGCATCGGCAAGCTGGAAGTCAACGCCGCCCGCATCGCCGCCGACCTGGACGCCTGCTGGGAAGTCCTGGCCGAGCCGATCCAGACCGTGATGCGCCGCTTCAACATCGAGAACCCCTACGAGAAGCTCAAGGAGCTGACCCGTGGCAAGGGCATCACCCCTGAAGCGCTGCTGACCTTCATCGACGGCCTGGACATGCCGGCCGAAGCCAAGGCCGAGCTCAAGCAACTGACTCCTGCCACCTACATCGGCAACGCGGTAGCCCAGGCCAAACGCATCTGACCTGCGCCCCGCGCCTAACGCCCGGCCTGGCCGGGCGTTTTTATTCCCGTACGAAAACCAAGTTTTTTCAATAGGTTGAACATGAATTCTGATACTCCACTGCAACTGCTGGGCGGCCTGACGGCCCGTGAATTCCTGCGCGACTACTGGCAGAAGAAGCCACTGCTGGTACGTCAGGCCTTCCCCGACTTCATCAGCCCCATCGACGCCGACGAACTGGCCGGCCTGGCCCTGGAAGAAGAAGTCGAGTCGCGCCTGGTGCTCGAGCACGGCGAGCGCCCGTGGGAGCTGCGTCGCGGCCCGTTCGCCGAGGACGCCTTCGCCGACCTGCCCGAGCGCGACTGGACCCTGCTGGTGCAGGCGGTTGACCAGTTCGTGCCGGAAGTCGCCGAGCTGCTAGAAGAGTTCCGTTTCCTGCCCAGCTGGCGCATCGACGATGTGATGATCAGCTACGCGGCGCCCGGCGGCAGCGTCGGCCCGCACTTCGACAACTACGACGTATTCCTGTTGCAGGGCGACGGCACGCGCAACTGGAAAGTCGGGCAGATGTGCAACAGCGACAGCGCGCTGATCGACCACGCCGACCTGCGTATCCTGGCCGACTTCGAGCAGAGCGAGGAGTGGACCCTGGAGCCGGGCGACATGCTCTACCTGCCGCCGCGCCTGGCCCACTACGGCGTTGCCGAGAGCGAGTGCCTGACCTACTCGGTGGGCTTCCGCGCCCCGAGCGCCGCCGAAGTGCTGACCCACTTCACCGACTTCCTCGGCCAGTTCCTGCCCGATGAAGAGCGCTACAGCGACGCCGACGCCCAGCCGGTCAGCGACCCGCACCAGATCCAGCATGATGCCCTCGACCGCCTCAAGGCGCTGATCGACAAGCACATGGCCGACAAGGACCTGCTGCTGACCTGGTTCGGCCAGTTCATGACCGAGCCGCGTTATCCCGAGCAGGTTGTCGGTGAAGAGCTGAGCGAGCAGGACCTGATCAACTATCTCGAACAGGGCGCCGTGCTGATCCGCAACCCAAGCGCACGCATGGCCTGGTCCGAGCTCAACGACGACCTGATGCTGTTCGCCAGCGGGCGCAGTTGCCCGCTGCCAGCCAAACTGCGCGAACTGCTTAAGCTGGTGTGCGCCGCCGATGCCTTGCACATCGACAACCTTGGCCAGTGGCTGCAGGACGAAGACGGTCTGATGCTGGTACAACAGCTGGTCATGCAAGGCAGCCTGGGATTCGCCGATGAATAAGATCAGTGTTCGACTGGCCGACTGGCACAAGGACAACGCCGACATCCACCGCATCCGCAGCGCCGTGTTCGTCGCCGAGCAGCACGTGCCGCCGGAGCTGGAATTCGACGCAGAAGACCCGACCGCCGTGCACTTCCTGGCCATGGAGGGCGACTACCCGATCGGTACCGCCCGCCTGCTGCCCGACGGCACGATTGGCCGGGTCTCGGTGCTCAAGGACTGGCGCGGCCTGAACGTGGGCGACGCGCTGATGCGCGCGGTGATCATCGAGGCGCAGAACCGCGACCTCAAGCAGCAGATGCTCAGCGCCCAGGTACACGCCACGCCGTTCTACGAGCGCCTGGGGTTCCGCGTGGTCAGCGAGGAGTTCCTCGAGGCCGGCATCCCGCACGTGGACATGGTTCGCGACTCGCGCGAGATGGCCTGAGCCACCAGGTTGGCTGCCTACTCTTTGTAGGAGCGGCCTTGTGCCGCGAAAGGGCTGCATAGCAGCCCCAGGATTTCAGCGTTGGCGCAAAGATCGCCGGGGCCGCTATGCGGCCCTTTCGCGGCACAAGGCCGCTCCTACAGGGTTACGCCCGCCCCCTCAGGCAATCACGATCTGCCCATCCCCCACCCCCTGAGCAGAGATCCCCACCAGCGTCACGCTGTCCCCGCCGAACTTCAGCACCAGGTCATCGCCAACCTGGCTGGCATGGGCACGCCAGTCCGGCGTCGCCGTACCACCATCCACACCGATGAACACCAGCCGGTCCTGCCCGGTGAAGTCCAGCACCCGGTCCTGGCCGAAATGCTCACTGAACAGGAAGGTGTCGCGCCCCGCGCCGCCAATGAGCACATCGTTGCCCGCGCCACCCACCAGCACGTCATTGCCGGCGCCGCCCTGCAGCCGATCGTCACCGCCGAGGCCGAACAACCATTGGCCCTGATTGCCCGCCACCAGCTGATCGCCGGCCTGGGTACCATTGAGCGAGGACGCATAGGGCGTGACCTTGCCGCTCTCGAACAGACCTTGCGCCGCCACCCCGTGGCTGACCTCCTTGCTGAAGATCAGCAGGCTCGACTCCTTGCTCACCAGGTTCTCGACATTGCGCACCAGGCTGATGCCGCCCTGGGCGTCGCGCACGTACAGCGTGCCCTCGCCGTCCCGGGCGATGCTCAGATTGGCCAGGGCGTCCTGCAGCTTCAGGGTGTCATGACCGGCGCCGCCATCGATCAGGTTGAAGCCGCCGTCATCGCGGAAGGTGTCGTTGCCGGCCCGCCCTTCGAGGTAGTCGTTGCCGCGCCCGCCATGGATCAGATCGTCCTGCTCTGAGCCGATGAGGAAGGTGCTGCCCTTGTGCGGCTCGGCATTGCGGTTGAGGTCCTCGACCCAGGTCGAGCCACGGGTGACATCGGACAGGTTGCTGACCACGATGGTCGAGTCGCGGCTGGTCCATTGATAGAACGACGAGCCCAGCACCCGGCCAAGGCCATCGGCATAGGCCGTCGGCAGGTGCGACAGCCAGGTGGCGATGTTGCCAATGGAGAACGGCAGCAGGTTCCAGGCGTCGGAGGCATAGTGGTCGTTGAAGTTGACGATGTTGTTGGTGGCCGACGCCTTGGCACCATCGTGCACGCCCAGAGTGCCCCAGGTCGCCGAGGTGCCGTCGAGCACGCGGAACACCGGATCGTTCTCGTAGCCGATATTGAGCACCTTGCCGGCGTCGGCGGCCTGGGTCGGCGAGGCGAAGGCGACGTAGCGCGCATCCTGGTAGAAACCGCCCCAGCGCGAGCCACTCAGGTCGGCCAGGCTGTTGACCGCCAGGCCGCCGAGGCTGTGACCACTGACGGTGACATCGGCGCCGCTCAGGCCATTGGCCTTGGCAAAGGCCGCCACATCGGCGAGCAGTTGCCCGAATGCGTTACCGGCGTAGTCACGGGCATAGCCGGCCGGGCCGATCGCCGCCAGCAGGTCGTTGATGGCATCGCCGATGGTGTCGCCCAGCAGGTTCTCGCGCGGGCCGCTGGTGCCGCGGAAGGCGATGCCGATGCCGCTGAGCTGGCCGGCGGCATCGTAGCGGCCGAGGATTTCCACCTGCGCCGAGGTGTAGCCCGGCGCTTCGCCGTGGAAGGTGCCACGGCCGTCGGTCTTGCCCTGGTAGCCCAGCTGCGCCGCGCTGATCGGCGTCCAGCCGGCGGCCTTGACCTGGGCCAGGGCGCGGGCTTCGGAGTCGGGGTTCCAGGGGATGCCGGGGATCACGCCCTGGCTGTCGGTGCCGCCGATCAGCGCCTTGACCAGGGTGGCCGGCAGGCCCAGACCGAAGCCGTACTTCTGGTAGCCGGCGCTGAAGCCATCGTCGATACCATGGTAGGCATAGGTGGCCAGGGCCATGGCATCTTTATAGAGCGAGGAAGAGGCAGTGCTGTCGAGCTGTCGGTAATCGAAAACGGGCATTGGTTTACATCCCTGTTGTTATTGTAGGAAGGACACCCCAGCGACATCGTCCAGTGACACGACTGGCGGGCGAAAGGCAAAGCTGGCACGCATTTGCCGACTCGTCCAACCCCAAGGGGTGGCTACCCTGCCAAACATGCGGGCGAAAAACCTGTACATGCATACAGATAAAGCTTGCCTGCACGCCCTGGCTTGCGCATCCTAGTGCCCATCTTCCGCGATCAAGCGTTTCGGCCATGCGCCTCTTCCTCTGCGAAAAACCCTCCCAGGCAAAAGACATCGCCAAGGTCCTCGGCGCCCAGCGTCGTGGCGACGGCTGCTGGCAAGGAACCGATGTCTGCGTGACCTGGTGCATCGGCCACCTGCTCGAGACCGCCCCGCCGGACAGCTACGACGAGCGCTACAAGCGCTGGGCCCTCGAGGACCTGCCGATCATCCCGGAGAAGTGGAAGATGACGGTCAAGCCCAAAACCGCCAGCCAGTACAAGGCAGTCAAGCGTCTGCTCGGCGAGGCCCGCGAGCTGGTGATCGCCACCGACGCCGACCGCGAGGGCGAGATGATCGCCCGGGAGCTGGTCGAGCATTGCCGCTACCGGGGGCCGATCCAGCGCCTGTGGTTGTCAGCGCTGGACGATGCCTCGATCCGCAAGGCGCTCGGCCGCCTGCTGCCGGGCCAGGAGACCTTCAGCCTGTACCATTCGGCCCTTGGCCGCTCACGCGCCGACTGGCTGATCGGCATGAACATGAGCCGCCTGTTCACCCTGCTCGGCCGCCAGTCCGGCTACCAGGGCGTGCTGCCGGTGGGACGGGTGCAGACACCGACGCTGCGCCTGGTGGTGGACCGCGACCGCAGCATCGCCGACTTCGTGCCGGTGCCCTTCTGGGCCATCGAGGTGCAGCTGGAAAGCGCCGGCAGCGTGTTCAACGCCCAGTGGCGCGCGCCGGAAGACGCCTGCGACGACCAGGGCCGCTGCCTGAGGCAGGAGCTGGCCCAGCAGGCCGCCGCCGACATGCAGGCGGCCGCCAGCGCCCGGGTGCGCAAGATCGCCACCGAACGCGTGCGCGAGGCGGCGCCACTGCCCTTCGACCTCGGTACCCTGCAGGAGGTGTGCTCGAAGAAACTCGGCCTCGGCGCCCAGGAGACCCTGGACATCGCCCAGGCCCTGTACGAGACCCACAAGCTCATCACCTACCCGCGCAGCGACAGCGGCTACCTGCCCCTCAGCCAGCACGGCGAGGCTGCCGGTATCCTCGCCGCCCTGCAACGGGCCGACAACAGCCTCGCGCCGCTGCGGGCGCACCTGGATCCAGGTCGCCGCTCGCGGGCGTGGAACGACCAGAAGGTCAGCGCCCACCACGGTATCATCCCCACCGCCGCCGCCAGCGACCCGGCGCGCCTGCCGCCCAAGTACAAGGCGGTGTATACCCTGATCCGCGCCCGCTACCTGGCGCAGTTCCTGCCCAACCACGAGTACGACCGCACCCAGGCCGAGTTCGATTGCGCCGGCCATGCGCTGCGGGCGGTGGGCAAGCAGATCGTCGAGCCGGGCTGGCGCCGGGCGCTGCCCGAGGCACTGACCCCGGCCAAGGGCCGCGAGGCGCCACCGGCCCAAGTGCTGCCAGCGCTGCGCGAAGGCCAGGACTGCGCAGTGCGGGACCTGCAACTGAAGGACCTGTGGACCCAGCCACCCAAGCCCTTCACCGAAGGCGACCTGATCAAGGCAATGAAGAACGTCGCCAAACTGGTGGACGACCCTCGGCTGAAACAGAAGCTCAAGGAAACCACCGGCATCGGCACCGAGGCCACCCGCGCCAGCATCATCCAGGGCCTGCTCGACCGTGGCTATCTGGTCAAGAACGGCAAGGCCCTGTCGGCCACGCCCGCCGCCTTCAGCCTGATCGACGCCGTGCCTCGGGCCATCGCCGACCCTGGCACCACGGCGATCTGGGAACAGGCGCTGGACATGGTGCAGAGCGGCGAGATGAGCCTGGACGAGTTCGTCACCCGCCAGTCGGCCTGGATGGGCAAGCTGGTGCAACGCTGCAGCGGCCTGCGCCTGACCATCAGCGGGCCGGCGGCGGGCAAGGCGGCGGCGCCGTGGAAGAAGAAGCGCAAGGGTGCCGCCAAGGGCAAGACAGCAGCCGGCAAGCCCCGACAGCCGCGGCGCAAGGCAGCGACCTAGCGCGCTCCAATCGCGGGGCAAGCCCGCTCCCACGCCTGTTCGTATTCGACGCGTGGGAGCGGGCTTGCCCCGCGATGGCGCCATCTACTGGCGCTATGAAAATCCTCTGCTATTTTTTCATGAAAATAATCAGAAAAAATTTCACGAGGCCCCGGCATGTTCAAGCAATCCGCCCAGCACGTCGCCAGCTACTACGCCCGCACCTACCCCGCCACCATCCCCCTGCGCCCCACCCTGCAGGGCGCCCATGACACCGACATCCTGATCGTCGGTGCCGGTTTCAGCGGCCTGCACACTACCCTGCGCCTGACACTGGCCGGCCAGCACGTGACCCTGCTGGAAGCCAGCCGGGTGGCCTGGGCCGCCTCGGGCCGCAACGGTGGCCAGGCACTGCTGGGCTGGTCGTGCGACATGCCCCCACTTGAGCGAGCCCTGGGCCTGGAGCGCAGCCGACGCCTGTGGGACAGCATGTGCTGGGCCGCCCGCGAGCTGCGCGAACTGCCCCAGCGTCATGGCTTCGATGTCGACTATCACCTGGGCAGCCTGTGGACCGCCGTGCTGCCGCGCCGGGTAAAACTGCTGGAGGAAGCCCAGCGTGAAGCACAGGAGAAATTCGACTACGACTGCCTGCGCCTGATCGGCCACGACGAGCTACCCGAGTGGATCGACAGCCCCCGTTACCAGGCCGCGCTGTACGACCCCAATGGCGCCCACCTCAACCCGTTGAAGCTGGCCCAGGGCCTGGCCGGGGTGATCGAGGCGAACGGCGGGCGGATCTACGAGCAGAGCCAGGTGCTCGACTACCACGAACACGCCGACGGCTTCGTTGCACGCACCGATCAGGGCGAAGTGCGCAGCCGCGTACTGGTGCTGGCCTGCAATGCCTATATCGACCGCCTCGACCGCACGCTCTCGCGCCGGCTACTGCCGGTGGGCTCCTACCAGGTGGCCACGGCCCCCCTGGACGCCGAGTTCGCCGCCTCGCTGCTGCCGCGCAACAGCTGTGTGATCGACAACCAGTTCGTTCCCGACTACTTCCGCCTGACGCCCGACCACCGCCTGCTGTTCGGCGGCGGCTGCACCTACCTGGGCGGCATCCCCAAGGACGTCGCCAGCGCCACCCGGCCCTATCTGGAGCGGGTGTTCCCACAGCTGCGCGGGGTGGCCATCGAACATGCCTGGGGCGGCCACATCGACTGCAGCATCCAGCGCACCCCGGATATCGGCCGTCAGGGCCAACGCTACTGGCTGCAAGGATTCTCCGGCCACGGCGTGCTGCCGACCCTGGCCGGCGCACGCGCCGTCAGTGACGCGATTCTGGGTGACGACGACCTGCTCGCGCTTTATCAGGGCATCGAAAATGGCCGCTTCCCCGGCGGCGACCTGCTGGCCGCGCCGCTGGAAGCGGCCGCCAAGGCCTGGTACAGGATGCGCGACCATGCCTGAGCAGATCGACGACAACCAGGGCCTGGCGCGGCTGGTGCGCGACCTGCGCAAGCACCGCGGGCTGACCCTGGACGAGCTGGCCGGGCGGGTCAAGCGCTCGCTGGGCTTTCTCTCGCAGGTCGAGCGCGGCCTGTCGCGTCCCACGGTGGCCGACCTCACCGCCATCAGCGAGGCGCTGCAGGTTCCCACCACCTACTTCTACCAGGCCGTGCCGCCCCGGGCGCTCGACTGGGTCACCCGCCCCGGCGAGCGGCGTACCCTGTACTACGCCGCCGGGGTCACCGACGTGCTGGTCTCGCCGACCCTCACCGGCCGCTTCGCCATGCTCGAAAGCCACCTGGCGCCCGGCGCCAGCAGCGGCGAAGGGCATCTGGACGACAGCTCGGAACAGGGTGGCTTCGTCCTCGAGGGCGAGCTGACCCTGTGGCTCGAAGGCCAGGATGACGCTATTACCCTGCACCCCAACGACAGCTTCCAGCTGCCGCCCCACAGCCAGTTCCGCTACGCCAACCTGACCGCCCGAACGACCCGGGTTCTCTGGGTCTTCCGTTGAGAGCATGCCAATGACAAGTACAACAGGCTTCCCCGATCTGCTCAGCGAAGTACGCGCCTTCCGCGCCCGACACCCGCAGGTGCGCTACGTCGACCTGATCAGCCTGGACATCCCCGGGCACTTCTACGGTAAGCGCTACCCCATCGACATGCTGGAGAAGGTGGCCGCGGGCAGCCCGCTCAAGCTGCCGCAGAACTGCGTGCTGCTCGGCGTGCAGGGTGGGCTGTTCCCCATCGGCGACTACTGCTTCAACGACGGCGACCCGGACGCCCCGCGCCGCCTGGTACCCGGTACGCTGAAACCGGTGAGCTGGGAGCGTGAGCCGCTGGGGCAGATGTTGATCACCTCGGACGGTACCGCGGCGCCTATCGAATTCGAGCCCCGCGAGGTGCTGGCCCGTGTCCTGCAACGCCTGGAGCGCCGGGGCATCCGCCCGGTGGTGGCGTTCGAACTGGAGTTCTACCTGTTCGACCGGGCGCTGAAAGAGGGCCTGCCGCAGTTCCCCCGCGACCCGGCCAGTGGCGATGCCGACGACCAGCCGAACATGCATATCGAGCGCCTGTCACGCTTTTCCGATGTGCTGCGCGAAATGGTCGAGACCGCCAACGCCCAGGGAGTGGACGCCAATGTCATCACCGCCGAGCTGGGCCCTGGCCAGTTCGAGATCAATTTCGGCCACTGCGACGACGGCCTGCGCGCCGCCGACTGGGCGGCGCTGTTCTGCCGCAGCACCCGTGGCGTGGCGCTCAAGCATGGGCTGCGTGCCTCGTTCATGAGCAAACCCTACCTGCACGCGCCGGGCAGCGGCATGCATGTGCATGTCAGCCTCTACGACCCGGCCGGCAACAACCTGCTCGCCGCCGACGCCCAGCGCCCGCTGCGCCACGCCGTGGCCGGCTGCCTGGCGCTGCTGCCGCACTGCATGCCGGTGTTCGCCGCCAACCACAACGCGTTTCGCCGCTACGGCGCCATGGTCAATGCCGCCAGCCGTGCGAGCTGGGGCTTCGAGGACCGCGACGCGTGCATCCGCATTCCAGAGTCGGATCCGCGCAACCTGCGGATCGAGCACCGGCTGGCCGGGGCGGATGCCAATCCGTATCTGGTACTGGCGGCGATCCTCTGCGGGATGGAGCATGGGCTGGACACCGCGCAGGAGCCGATTGCACCGCTGAACGAGGATCGTGGCAGCGGGATCGACTTTCCCAAGGACATGCTCGGCGCGGTG
Organism: Pseudomonas sp. TE31087; assembly: GCF_057284075.1. Taxonomy (NCBI): domain Bacteria; kingdom Pseudomonadati; phylum Pseudomonadota; class Gammaproteobacteria; order Pseudomonadales; family Pseudomonadaceae; genus Pseudomonas; species Pseudomonas sp. TE31087. The sequence continues at coordinate 611,171 of NZ_JBXVNN010000001.1, read as the reverse complement.
GCGGCGATGCGCGGGCATCCGGCCGTCAACGAAGGGTTGGGTGCGGAATTCGTGATGGTCTATTGCGAGAACAAGCGCCAGGACCATCTGGCGTTCCTGCAGGAGGTCAGTGCGCGGGAATATCGCTGGTTCCTGTGACATCCATCGCGGGGCAAGCCCGCTCCCACGCAACGATCCCGAACTGGCGTGGGAGCGGGCTTGCCCCGCGATGAGGCCGGCACTGGCAACCCCTACCGTCCGGGATTACCATGTGCCCCCTCTAGCGCGGCCTTTTGCCGCACCCACCCCCTCGCCAGCCAAACTCCATGCCCTTCGAACTCACCGTAGAACCGCTCACCCTGCTGATCCTCGCCCTGGTCGCCTTCGTCGCTGGCTTCATCGACGCCATTGCCGGCGGCGGTGGCCTGCTGACCACTCCCGCGCTGCTCACCGCCGGCATGCCGCCGCACCTGGTGCTGGGCACCAACAAGCTCAGCTCGACCTTCGGCGCCGCCACCGCCAGCATCACCTATTATCGGCGCAAGCTGTTCCATCCGGCGCAGTGGCGCCTGGCGATCGTCGGCACCTTGGTGGGCGCGCTGATCGGCGCGGTGGTGGCCCACTACATGCCCGCCGAATGGCTGAACAAGATGTTGCCGGTGATCGTCTTCGCCTGTGGCGTCTACCTGCTGTTCGGTGGTACGCCCAAGGCGCCTCTGGACGCCGAGGCGCCGATCAGGAAGAAGTGGCAGTTCCCGCAAGGTTTCACCCTGGGCTTCTATGACGGCGTCGCCGGGCCGGGCACCGGTGCCTTCTGGACCGTTAGCACATTGCTGCTCTACCCGATCGACCTGGTTCGCGCCAGTGGCGTGGCGCGCAGCATGAACTTTGTCAGCAATATCGCGGCGCTTACGGTGTTCATCATTTCCGGGCAGGTGGATTACATCGTTGGGCTGTGCATGGGGGTGTCGGTGATGGTCGGGGCGTTCTTTGGGGCGCGTACGGCGATCAGCGGGGGGAGCAAGTTTATTCGGCCGGTGTTTATTGCCGTGGTGTTGGCGTTGACTGTGCGGTTGGCTTGGCAGCATTGGTTTGGGTAGGGGTCGGGCTTGGGCTTGGACTCTGGTGAGCGTTTTGATTTTTTTAAGCACATTCGTAGAAGATATCGACATTTAGTCACCTTTCCGCCTTTACGGCGGCCTACTTTTCTCTTGGGAAAAGTAGGCAAAACCGTTCCGCTCCGTTCATCCGGCCCCTACGCTGCGCTCCGGGGTCCCCTCGCTCCGTTCTTGCTCCCGGGAGGACCGCGCTGAACGCCCCATCCTGGGGCGCAGCGCTTGACGGCCATCCATGGCCGTCACCTCCCTTCGCAAGAACTCCGCTCGGCCTCCTGAAGTCGCAATTGGTGTTGCCTGGACTATCGCGCGCTTAGAAGCAAGAGCAAGAGCAAGAGCAAGAGGCGCGAAGTTAGTTGTTTTACCATTAGTTATGTATTGGCTGTTCCGGCCCTTTCGCGGGGCAAGCCCGCTCCTACAGGGTTATATATAGCGGCGACTATTGCGTGGGAGCGGGCTTGCCCCGCGATGTGATCGAGAGATTAATTAAGCTCCCACTAGCGACAGCTGCGCCAGTCCAGGCGCCGCCCGTAACTTCGCGACTTCAGGAGGCCGAACGCAGGACTTGCGGAGGGGAGGTGACGGGCATGGATGCCCGTCAAGCGCTGGGGCCCAGGATGGGCCCTGCAGCGCGGTCCTCCCGGGAGCAAGGCCGGAGTGAGGGAACCCGGAGCGAAGCGTAGGGCCGGATGAATGGAGCGAGGCGGCTTTGGTTACTTTGGCCGCGGACGGCGAGTTAAGACCAAAGTAACCCGCCGTAAGGGCGGAAAGGTGAATAAGCGTCAACATCACAAATGAATGCGCATACAACTTCCAAAACCAACCAACCAACCAACCCAACTAAAACCAACTCAGACAGGCAAAACCGGCTCAGACAACCCCAACCGCCGAGTAACATACAAATCAATCAGATACCGAGCAATCGACCGCCCCGCCGGCAAAGGCGGCAACTCATGCACATTGAACCACCGCGCATCCTCGATCTCATCCGCCTGCATGACAATCTCCCCCCCAGCGTACTCGGCATGAAACCCCAGCATCATCGAATGCGGAAACGGCCAGCACTGGCTGCCAACGTACTGGATGTTCCTGACCTCGACCGCCACCTCTTCACGCACCTCGCGCACCAGGCAATCCTCGGCCGACTCCCCAGGCTCGGCGAAACCCGCCAGGGTGCTGTAGACCCCGGTGACAAAGCGCGGCGAACGGGCCAAAAGCACCTCATCACCGCGAGTAATCAGCACGATCATGCTCGGAGAAATCCGCGGATAGCTGCGCAAGTCGCACGGCTGGCAGTACATCGCCCGCTCCCAGCGAATCTGCGTCATGGCCTGCCCGCAACTGCCGCAGAAACGGTGCTCGCGAGCCCAGGTACCGATTTGCGCGGCGTACCCGAGTACCTTGTAGGTGTCGAAGTCGCCCTCAAGCATGAACCGGCGCAGCCCCTGCCAGTGACACCCCGGCACTTCACCGGCACCACGCAGCTCCAGCAGGAACACCGGCTGGCCATCAAAATGGCCGATACCATGCTCGCACAGCACATCAAGGTCCTGGCGCTTGAGCCAGTCGCGGGGAAACAGCGCGCCGTTGGCGTCCACCAGGAACCCCTCCGGGCTGCGGGCGACGGCCAGCCCCCCGGTGATCTGCGGGTCGAGTACTGCGGTTGTCCAGCGTGCTGACATGGTTCGGGTCCCTTGATGGCGCCCGCCACTGTCCAGTCAGTCGGCGAACGTCGGTTGCTGTTTGCTCATGTGCGCGGCCATGGCCACGCGCAGGTCCTCGGACTGCAGCATGGCCGCGTTCCAGGTGGCGATGTACTCCAGGCCATCGTCGATGCGATGGTCGCGCATGTAGCTGATCATCTCCTTGGTGCCGGCCACGGCGATCGGCGATTTTGCGGCAATCTCGCGGGCGATGGCAAAGACCCCGTCGAGCAGTGCCGCCTGGTCATCATAGACGCGGTTGACCAGGCCGATGCGCAGCGCCTCCTGGGCATCGACCCGGCGGCCGGTGTAGGCCAGCTCGCGCATGATGCCGTCGCCAATGATACGCGGCAAACGTTGCAGGGTGCCGACATCGGCGGCCATGCCCATGTCGATCTCCTTGATCGAGAACTGCGCGTCAGCGGCGCAGTAGCGCATGTCGCAGGCCGAGACCATATCGATGGCGCCGCCGATGCAGTAGCCCTGGATCGCCGCCAGCACTGGCTTGCGGCAGTTGTCCACGGCGTTGAACGAGCCTTGCAGGCGCAGGATGGTGCGGCGCATCACCCGGGCGTTGCGTCCGACATCCTTGCCCAGTTGCTGCGCCAGGGTGGCCAGCATCGTCAGGTCGATGCCGGAAGAGAAGTGCTTGCCGGCGCCACTGATGACCACCACGCGCACCGCGTCGGTGTCGTCGATCCACTGGAAGATCTCGACCAGCTCTTCCCAGAAGGCGGCGTTCATCGCGTTGATCTTGTCCGGGCGATTGATCTGCACGTGGGCGATGTTGTCGGTCAGTTCGACCTTGAACGCGGTGTATTCGGTCACGAGCGGCACTCCTGTGGGAAAAGGATTCACAACGCCGGATCTTAGCGCACCCGCAAGGCTGCACATGTGCCAAAAGCCGGACTGGATGACTTGCACCCCGAGGCGCGATGCGGCACCTTGCGCCACTGCTGAATCAAAAGGATACAAATTCATGTCCCGTTCCCTGACCGGCGCCCTCGCCCACGGCTTCCTGGGCCAGTCGCCGCGTTGGTACAAGGCCGTCATCTGCCTGTTCCTGGTCCTCAACCCGTTGCTGCTGGCGACCCTTGGCCCGGTGGTCACCGGCTGGGTGCTGGTGATCCAGTTCATCTTCACCTTGGGGATGGCGCTCAAGTGCTACCCGCTGATGCCCGGCGGCCTGCTGCTGGTCGAGGCGCTGCTGCTGCGCATGACCACGCCCGAGGCCCTGTACGAAGAGCTGCAGCACAACTTCCCGGTGATCCTGCTGCTGATGTTCATGGTCGCCGGCATTCACCTCATGAAGGAGCTGCTGCTGTATCTATTCTCGCGGATCCTGCTGGGGGTGCGCTCCAAGGCGATACTTAGCCTGCTGTTCTGCGTGCTCTCGGCGTTTCTCTCGGCGTTCCTCGACGCTCTGACCGTGACCGCGGTGATCATCAGCGCTGCGGTGGGCTTCTATGCCGTCTACCACCGGGTCGCCTCGGGCACCAACCCACGGGAGGAGTCGGCGCTGGACAGCGATCACCAGGTCGAACAACTGCACCGTGACGACCTCGACCAATTCCGCGCCTTCCTGCGCAGCCTGCTGATGCATGGTGCGGTGGGCACGGCGCTGGGCGGCGTGTGCACCCTGGTGGGCGAGCCGCAGAACCTGCTGATCGGTCATGAGATGGGTTGGCACTTCGCCGACTTCTTCCTCAAGGTCGCGCCGGTGTCGATGCCGGTGCTGGCGGCGGGCCTGGTGACCTGTGTGCTGCTGGAGAAGCTGCGCCTGTTCGGCTACGGCACGCTGATGCCCGAACGCGTGCGCCAGGTGCTGGCCGCCTACGCCGCCGAGGACGACGCCGCGCGTACCCCGGCCCAGCGCGTCGCCCTGGTGGTGCAAGGCCTGGCCGCATTGATCCTGATCGTCTGCCTGGGCCTGCACATTGCCGAGGTCGGCCTGATCGGCCTGATGGTCATCGTGCTGATCACCGCCTTCACCGGCATCACCGACGAGCACCGCCTGGGCCGCGCGTTCCAGGACGCCATGCCGTTCACCGCGCTGCTGGTGGTGTTCTTCGCCGTGGTCGCGGTGATCCACCAGCAGCAGCTGTTCAGCCCGCTGATCGCCTGGGTGCTGGCCCTGCCCAGCGAGCAGCAGCCGGGCATGCTGTACCTGGCCAACGGCCTGCTGTCGGCGATCAGCGACAACGTGTTCGTCGCCACCATCTACATCACCGAGGTCAAGCAGGCGTTCGTCAATGGCGCGATGAGCCGCGAGCACTTCGAGACCCTGGCGGTGGCGATCAACACCGGCACCAACCTGCCCAGCGTAGCCACGCCCAATGGCCAGGCGGCGTTCCTGTTCCTGCTGACCTCGGCGATCGCGCCGCTGGTGCGGCTGTCCTATGGACGCATGGTGTGGATGGCCTTGCCCTACACCGTGGTCATGGGTGGCCTGGGCTGGTGGGCGGTGACCTACTGGCTGTAGTAGCCGCTCCTATGGAACTGAACATAACTCATTGATTTAGCAGGACCCTGTGGGAGCGGCTTTAGCCGCGAAGAATCCAACACCGTGCCTGGCACCGGTTGCGCCGGTGTTCGCGGGTGAACCCGCTCCCACAGGGCGCGCGGGCTACCCGCGAACTCAGTTCCCTGCGCGACAGCGCAGCCCCAAAGGGCTGGGAGATCTCCTACAGACGAACGCATATCCCGCCCCTGCTTTCTCTCCTCCCGTGCACCTACCCGTCGAACCCTGACTATCGTTCAGCACTGCTGTCGATTCTCGCCAACCCCGTTCGACTATCCAGCACACCCACCCGAGGAGACTCATCCCATGCGCAAGCTCATCGTCGCCGCCTTCATCACCCTCGATGGCGTCATGCAGGCCCCTGGCGGTCCGCAGGAGGACACCAGCGGCGGCTTCACCCATGGCGGCTGGATCCCGCCATTGGCGGACGAGGCCTTCGGCCAGGCCATGCAGACCTTGTTCAGCCAACCGTTCGAACTGCTGCTGGGGCGGCGCACCTATGACATCTTCGCCGGGTTCTGGCCAGAAGTCGGGCCCGATGCGCCGGATCGTCCATTGGCCGACCTGTTCAATGGCGTGGCCAAGCATGTCGCCACCCACCGCCCCGAATCCATCGACTGGCAAAACAGCCACCCGTTGGGCGCCGATGTGACGGGGGCAGTACGCACGCTCAAGCAACAGACCGGCCCGGCGCTGCTGACCCAGGGCAGCGGTGAACTGGTACGCCAGCTGCTGGCGGCCGGGCTGGTGGACGAGCTGCGCCTGTTGATCCATCCCTTGCTGCTGGGACGCGGCAAGCGCCTGTTCGGTGACGATGCACAGGCCGCAGCCTTCAAGCTGGTGGAATCGAGCAGCACGCCCAATGGGGTACTGCTGGCGCATTACGTGCGTAGCGGCGAGGTGCAGACGGGATCGTTCTGAACCCGGTCAGTCGAGCAGGCGGGCGAAGCCATGATGCCGTAGCCGAGCAGGGCCGGGGCATCGCCCGCAGGATGCTCGAACACCTCGAAGGCATCGCCCGGGCCGAGGGCCTGGAAACGGTCCATCTGGATGCCACCCTCAACGCCGCCGCGTTCTATCGCAACTGCGGCTACGTCGGCGACGCGTTATCGACCTACCAGTCGCCCTTTGGCCTCGAACTGTCCTGCATCCCCATGCGCAAGGCCATGGCCCGGGTATAAGATCAGAGCCCCCTGCCCCGGAGACCCGTCCCATGCTGCCCACCGCCTCCTCCCAGCACAGTGCCCGCCGCGTTCGCCTGCAGGCCTTGCGCGGACGGGTCGGCCTGGGGCTGGTGGCCGGACTGTCGGTGCTGGCCGGCATGACCGATGCCATCGGCCTGCTGGCGCTGGGCGACTTCGTCTCGTTCATGAGCGGCAACACCACGCGCCTGGCGGTGGCCATCAGCCAGGCGGACCTGGCGCTGATCCTGCGTCTAGCCCTGGCGATCCTCGGTTTCGTGCTGGGCAACACCCTGGGCGTCCTGCTGGCCCGGCGCCTGCGCCGGCGCGCCGCGCCCTTGCTGCTGATCGTCGCCACCCTGCTGGCCTTCGCCGCAGCCTGGCCGGCGTCGATCACCTTCCCCGCGCTGATCGCGGCCACCCTGGCCATGGGCATGCTCAATGCTGTGGTCGAACAAGTGAACGGCCTGCCGATCGGCCTGACCTACGTCACCGGCGCGCTGTCGCGCTTCGGCCGTGGCCTGGGACGTTGGCTGCTGGGTGAGCGGCGCGATGGCTGGCGAGTGCAACTGGTACCCTGGAGCGGCATGTTGCTGGGTGCCGCGCTCGGCGCCTGGCTGCAGCAACGGCTTGGCTTGCAGGCGTTGACGGCCAGTTGCGGTTTGGCCTGCCTGCTGGCGCTGGTGACGGTGTTCATTCCACGTGCCTGGCAACTGGGTTACATGCCGCGCTGAACGCATCGCCAACCCGACATCCATATAGATGCATACGACAACAGAAAATATTTTTCTGAATATGTATCCTTTACACTTGCTTTACATTTGCGAACCATTACCATTCGCGACCTCACAACAACAAATGAGTCGCATTCGATGGCCAAGAAGTCCGTTGCCCCAGTGTCCCTGTCGATGCTGGGCCTGCTGGTCACCCCTGCCCTTCATGCTGAAAATAAGGATCCGCTCGCCCTGCCGGCGACCTCGGTGACCAGCGCCTACGAGCAGCAGAGCTACAAGGCCAGTGAGAGCAAGAGTGCGTTGAAGATCGACGCCCCGCTGCGCGACATCCCGCAGACCGTCAACGTGGTGCCCGAGAGCGTGATCAAGGACCAGGGCGCCCAATCCATGGAAGACGTACTCAAAAACGTGCCCGGAGTTGGCCTGTCCAACGGCGATGGCCAGCGCGACCAGGTGACCATCCGCGGTTTCAGCGCCATTGGCGACATGTACATCGACGGTGTGCGCGACGACGCCCTGTACTTCCGAGACCTCTCCAACATCGAGCGGGTCGAGGTCATCAAGGGGCCGGCCGCCGTGCTCTATGGCCGTGGTTCATCGGGAGGCCTGATCAACAGCATCAGCAAGAAGCCTGGCTTCGCACCGAAGCAGGAAGTCGGCGTGAGCTTCGACAGCGAAGGCAAGCGCCGCACCCAGTTCGACAGCGGCAGGGCCGACCCGCAGGGCAATCAGGCATATCGTGTCACCGGCGCCTTCGAAGACAGCGACACTTTCCGCGACGACGGTTACATCGACCGCAAGGCCATTGCGCCGTCGGCCTACTTCAAGCTGTCCGACGACCTGGAACTGAACCTCGGCGCCACCTACCTGTACGACAAGCGCCTGATCGACTTCGGCATCCCCGCGCTGGGCAACCGTCCGGTAGACGTCAGCCGCGACAAGCGTTTCGGTTCGGGCAACGCGTCCCAGGACTATGCACGCAGCGAAGTGTTCTCGTTTACCGCCAGCCTGGACTACCGCATCAACGACGCGCTCACCCTGACCAACACCAGCCGCTACTACCGCTACGACCTGGACCGCAACAACACCCTGGCCGACAGCAGCCCGACACGCTTCGTCACCGCGCCCGACGGTGAACTGCTGGTCAAGCTCAATCGCGGCAACGTGGCCCGCGACGAGTCCGGGGTGTTCAACCAGACCGAGCTCAAGCAGCAGGCGCAACTGGCCGGCATGCAGCACAACCTGCTGTATGGCGTGGAGGTGGGTTTCCAGGACAAATACCAGCGTGTCTACAGCCAGAACAACGTCGCCCGCGTGCCGGTGTACCGCGACGCCCTGGTGGCAGTGCCGGAACACGCCGCCAACCTGTCCTCCGAAGGTACCAACTACCAGCAGACCAGCGGCTTCTACGTGCAGGACCTGATCGAACTGACCTCGCAGTGGAAGGCGCTGCTGGGCGTGCGCTACGACATCTTCGGCCAGGAGTACAACGACGCCCGGGTGCAGAACGTCGACCTCGACCGCACCGACAAGACCTGGAGCCCACGCGCAGGCCTGGTCTACCAGCCTGACCAGGTGCAGTCCTACTACGTGTCGGTCAGCCGCAGCTACCAGCCTTCGGGCGAGGTGTTCGCGGTATCGCCGACCAATGCCGGCCTGGAACCAGAGGAGACCACCAACTACGAGATGGGCGCCAAGTGGGACCTGCTCGACAGTCGCCTTTCGCTGACCGCTGCGGTGTTCCGCCTCGAACGCACCAACATGAAGACCGCCGACCCGAGCAATCCCAACCTCACCATCCTGGCCGGTGAACAACGCACCGACGGCTTCGAGGCCACCCTCAGCGGCCAGTTGAGCGACAAGTGGCAGATCTATGCCGGCTACGCCTATCTGGATGCCGAGATCACCAAGTCCAACAGCAAGACCAACGGCGTCGCCAACGAAGGCCAGGTGCCCACCCTGACACCACGCAACAGCGCCAACGTCTGGCTGGTGCGCACCCTCACCCCCGAATGGCGCGTGGCCGCCGGCGCCAACTACGTCGACGAGCGCTACACCGCGCTGGACAACAACGTGGTGATGCCCGGCTACACCACCTTCGATGCCGCGTTGTTGTACAGCGTGCAGCACTGGGATGCGGCATTGCGCCTGAAGAACGCCTTCGACCGCGACTACTACGCCTCTGCCCATGGTTCAGTGGACCTGATTACCCCGGGTGCGCCACGAACCCTTGAGGCCAGTGTCAATTACCGGTTCTGACCTGCCGACTGTAGGAACGGGTTTGTTCTGCGAACACCAGCCTTTACTGGGTTGGCCTCATCGCGGGTCAAGCCCGCTCCTACAGGGTATGCGTGTGCTTCGATAGTCACTATCGAGCGCAGCAATTTCCAAAGCATCGACGTGGCCAATAACCTGAGCTCATCGATTCGACACCCTCGAATCCCAGGCTCACGGAACCGCCCCGATGAACACCACCGCCCGCCTCCTCCTCGCCGCCCTGGCTATCGCCGTGCTGAGCGGCTGTGCCAGTCATCCCGAGCTGCGCCCCTATACCGCCGAGGAAGCCCGCCAGCTGCAACTCGAAGCGTTGCAGCGTCAGGGCCTGAGCCTGGAGGAGTACGAGCAGCGCAAATTGGCTGTGTCGCGCGCCGGCCGCCCGCAGGTGGTGACCGACGCCGCCAGGGCCAAGACCGCGATCAGCGGTTGACCTCGACCTCCTCCAGGAACGCCAGCAGGTGCTCATTGAACGACACCGGCGCTTCCTCCATGACGAAGTGCCCACAACCCGGCAGGATCACGCCGCGCACCGAGTCGGCGTGCCCCTGCATCGTCAGCAGCGGCGCATCGCCCGTGGCATGCTCGGCACCGATCGCCAGCACCGGCATGGGCAGCGGCGTCCTGGCGCGTTCGAGGTTCTGCCGGATGGTCTCGGGTATCGCCCGGTAATAGGCGAAGCCCGCCCGCATTCCGCCCGGTGACGCGTAGGCACGGATGTACACATCCGCCGCCACCGCGTGCCGGCGCACCGCCCAGCGATCGAACATGAAGTTGAGGTAACCCTCCTCCCGTCCGGCGATCAGGAATTCCGGCAAATCGCGCACCTGGTTGAACAGAAAATGCCAGAGGAAGATGTTCTCCTGCGGCGCCACGAAAATCGGCGGCGCCTCGGCGAGCCCGGGAATCACCGCCTCGGCCACCGTCAACGAACGGACCGCCTGCGGCAGGTCGCTGGCCATGGCATAGGCCACCCACATCCCCACGTCGTGGCCGACCAGGTGGTAGCGCTCATGCCCCAGTCGGGTCATGGCGGCGTGCAGCACGCGGGCGACGTTGCCGGTGTCGTAGCCCTGCTCGGGACGATCCGAATCCCCCAGGCCCGGCGGATCGATGGCGATGGCGCGAAAGCCGCGCGCGGCCAGGATCGGCAGGACATGGCGCCAGGCGTACCAGGTCTGCGGCCAGCCCGGCAGCAACAGCACCGGCTCGCCCGCACCGGCCACGACACAGTGCAGACGCTGGCCCTGTACCTGCACATAGACATGCTCGAAGGCATCGCCCAAGGACTCGACGGACAGGCTCATACCCGTACCTCCTTGTCGATACCCAGCATGCGCTGGACCTGCCGGGCGTCGATCGGCGCGCCAGCAAAGTCGTCGAACACCTGGTCGGTGACCTGGATGATATGGCGGTTGATGAATTCGACGCCTTCACGGGCGCCGTCCTCCTGGTTCTTCAGGCAGCATTCCCACTCCAGGGTTGCCCAGCCGTCGAAGTCGTATTGCGCCAACTTGGAGAAAATCGCCTTGAAATCCACCTGGCCATCGCCCAGCGAGCGGAAGCGCCCGGCACGTTCGGTCCAATCGCTGTAGCCGCCGTACACGCCCTGCCGACCGCTCGGATTGAACTCGGCGTCCTTGACGTGAAACATGCGGATCAACGGGTGGTAGAGGTCCAGGTAGGCCAGGTAGTCGAGCTGCTGCAGGACGAAATGGCTGGGGTCGAAGAGGATGCGGCAGCGCGGGTGTTCGCCCACCAGGGCATGGAAACGCTCGAAGCTGGTGCCGTCGTGCAGGTCCTCGGCCGGGTGGATCTCGAAGCACAGGTTGACGCCCTGCTCGTCGCAGCAGTCGAGGATCGGCCGCCAGCGCCGCGCCAGCTCCTCGAAAGCGGCCTCGACCAGGCCCTGGGGGCGCTGCGGGAACGGGAACAGGTAGGGCCAGGCCAGCGCGCCGGAGAACGTGCCCATGTCGTCCAGGCCCAGGTTGCGGCTGGCCCGCGCCGCCAGTTTCATCTGCTCGATCGCCCAGGCGGTGCGTTCCGCTGGGTGCCCGGCCAACGCGGCCGGGGCAAAGGCGTCGCACATCGGGTCGTAGGCCGGGTGCACGGCGACCAGTTGGCCGATCAGGTGGGTGGTCAGCTCGCTGACCTGCAAGCCGCGCTCGGCCAGCCGGCCCTTGATCTCATCGCAATAGCCCGTGCTCTGCGCGGCCAGTTCCAGATCGAACAGCCGGGCATCCCAGGCCGGCACCTGCAAGCCCTTGAAGCCAAGCCCCGCGGCCCAGTCGGCAATGCTGTCCAGGCTGTCGAACGGCGGTTTGTCACTGCTGAACTGCGCGAGGTGCAGGCTCGGTCCCTTGAGTGTTCGCATGATGTCATCCTATTGTTTGTTGATCGACAAACAATAGGATCGAACGACGCTGCCCGTCAATCGCAAATTGGCTAGAATGCGCGTTTTGCGTATTCAGGCAGGCGAGCGATGGCAGGGCGACCTCGGGAATTCGACAAGCAACAGGCGCTGCGCAAGGCGATGCGGCTGTTCTGGGAACATGGCTACGAAGGCACCTCGATGTTGGCCCTGGTGTCCGCGCTGGGCATCGCCTCCGCACGCATCTACGCGGCCTTCGGCAGCAAGCAGCAACTGTTCGAGGAGGCCGTGGCTTTGTACGAGTCAGCCGAGGGCGGCTTCGCCGACCGCGCCCTGGCCCTGCCGGACATCCACCAGGCCCTGGCGCGGATGTTCGAGGACGCCATCAGCACCTACACCCGCGCCGACGAGCCCAGGGGCTGCCTGGTGGTCAGCGCCGCCAGCGGCGTGGCGCCGGACAACCTGGCCGTCCAGCAGTGGTTGTCCGGGCACCGCCGGCAACGCACCGAGTCGATCGTCGAGCGCCTGCGTCTGGCCCGTGAACAAGGGCAACTGCCGGCCGACACGCAGGTCGAGGCACTCGGCCACCTCTATGCCACCTTCCTCCACGGCATTTCCGTGCAGGCCCGCGACGGCGTGCCTGCGCACGATCTACGCGAGGCAAGCCGCCAGGCCTTGACCCTGCTGCCGACCAGCCAGGGTTCACACGTCTCCCTGTAGGAGCGGCCTTGTGTCGCGAAAGGGCTGCGTAGCGGCCCCAGGATTTCAGCTTCGCAACCGAAATTGCCGGGGCCGCGTTGCGGCCCTTTCGCGACACAAGGCCGCTCCTACAGGGATCGCGTGAGGCCGTTTACCTCGGGCACGGCAAAGCTGTTAGCCTTGCCCTGTTCAGGTCACCACGGACAGCCCATGGCCAACCACAAGATCGAGATCCGCCGGCGCAATGTCGAGAAGATCCTGCAAGCCGCCGAGCAGGTGTTCGCCGACAAGGGCTACGGCGCCACTTCCATGGGCGATATCGCCGAGCTGGCGCAACTGCCGCGCTCCAATCTGCACTACTACTTCAGCACCAAGGACGAGCTGTACCGCGCCGTGCTGCAGGACCTGCTGGATGTATGGAAGCAGGACGCCCTGTGCTTCGAGCACTTCGACGACCCGCGGGTGGTGTTGACCAGCTACATCCGCGCCAAGATGGGACACTCGCGCTCAAGGCCGTTGGGCTCGAAGATCTGGGCCGAGGAGATGCTCCATGGCGCCCCGCTGCTCGGCGCCAGCCTGGACGACATCCTGGTGCCCTGGGCGCAGCTCAAGGAGGCGAAGATCCGCAGTTGGGTCGCGGACCGGCGCATCCTGCCAGTGGAGCCGTCGGCGCTGCTGTACATGATCTGGGCCGCGACCCAGCACTACGCCGACTTCGGTTACCAGGTCAACCTGCTCAATGGCGGCGAGCCGCTGTCCGACCTGGCGTTCGAGCAAGCGGTGCAGACCGTCACCGGCGTCATCCTGCGCGGTATCGGCCTGGAGCCTTAGCGCCCCAGGTGCTCACACAGGAAGTCGATGAACACCCGGGTCTTGTGCGGCACATGGTTGCCGTTGGGGTAGACCACGCTGATCGGCTGCGCCGGCAGACTGTAGTCCGGCAACACCCGCCGCAACTTGCCGGCGACCAGATCCTCCTCGACCAGCCAGGCAGGCAGCACCGCCACTCCCAGCGCGGCGCAGGCCATCGCGCGGATGGCGTGGGACGCATTGGACTGGTAGGCCGCCCTGCCCACCACGCTCGCGCTGCTCGACTTCAGCGGCGAGCGGATGCAGCAGGCCAGCGTGCTGTGGAACCTCAATCGGCAAATGGCTTTCAGCGTTGGGGCCGCCTTGCTGCTGATGATCTTCAACCTGTTGCGGGTGGGCCTGGACGCGTCCGCAGCCTATCACCTGACCTTTACCCTGGCCGCGCTGCTGGGGTTGGCGCCACTGCTATCACTGAACACACTACCCAAGGAGAACCACGCCCATGCCTGAACACGCGATTGCCCGCGCCGAACGCAGCATTCATCACGTCCACGAACTGATCCAGATGGTCTTCACTCGCCCGGTGGCCGAATCCCAGTCGGTGCTCGGTGGGCTGATGGCGGTGTTCGCCGATGATTTCAGCATGGTTGCCACGACAGGCACGCAGGTCACTCGCCAGCAGGTCGAGCAGCTGTTCAAGGGGGCCGCCGGGACCAGGCCAGGCCTGCAGATCACCGTCAGCGATGTGCAAGTGGTGTGGCAGGCCGGGTTGAATGTGGCGGTGCGCTACAAGGAAACCCACCGTTCGCAGGGCATGGCGCAGGCGCGCTGGTCGCTGGCTTTGCTCGAATGCGGCGACCGCGGGGTGGTGTGGCGCTGCCTGCATGAAACCGCGATTGCCTAGGCGACTGCGCGTCTGCAGCCCCGGCCAATCAATCAGACATGGCTTGTTCTACAGCGCCATGGGTGCGCTCGAACTGCAACGGCGTCACCGTCACGTGACCTCGTGCCAGTTCCGCCATTTCGCTGCCGGGCTCATCCTCGGTGCGGTGATTGTTCAGCTGCAACCAGTGGTACTCGAAGTGTCGCGGGTCGACCTCGGTACGCACCGAGACACTGTTCAACGGCCCGACACCCTGGCGCGTCACCTTCAACGGCCGGACAGCCTCCAGGGCACAATCAGGGAAGTTGACGTTGAGGCAGGCATCGGCCGGCCATGGCATGTCCAGCACACCGAGAATCACCTCGGGCGCCAGGTTCAGGCCGATGTCCCAGGGCACTGCGTCGCGGTCGCCATAGGCCTGGCTCAAGGCGATCGAACGTACCCCCAGCAGCAGCCCGGTCATCGCCGCGCCGACCGTTCCGGAGAATACGGTTTCAGTGCCCAGGTTCGCCCCACGGTTGATACCGGATAACACAAGGTCGGGCCTGGCATCCTTGAGCAGATGCCCCAGCGCCAGCGCCACACAGTCACCCGGCGTGCCGGTGACGGCGAAGCGCCGCTCGCCATGGCTGCTCACCCGCAGCGGGGCGTGCAGGCTCAGCGAATGGGAAGTGCCGCTCTGGTCGCGGTGCGGCGCCACCACCCACACCTCCCTGGCCAGCCTGGCCGCCACCTGTTCCAGCACGGCCAGGCCGGGCGCGTCGATGCCATCGTCGTTGGTCAACAGAATGCGTTCGAATCGATAGGTCATGGTTCATCCTGTGAAGTTGCCGGTCAAAGGTGCCCCGGCAACGATAGCTCAGACATGCTCCTCCACACGCCCGATCGTGTGCACGCCCTGCTTCCAGTCGAGCCCATCGGCGCAGCTGGCGGCGTGGCGACCATTGATGTCCAACGCGGAGGTGAAGAAGAACTGGCCAACCGTCAGCTCGCCCACCGCATGAATCTGCCGGTTGCTGCCGGCCCGCCCCTGCACGCGATAGCTCGTCGGATCGATGCAGATCCCCCCCTGCGGGTGGCGGGTGACCGTGCCGTTTTCCAGCAGCGTGGCGAGCAACGGCGAGTCGAGCAGGTCGGCGTCGCGCGGAGAGCCGATGGCATGGATCAGCCGGTCGTAGACATGGCGCCAGCCGCTGCCCTGCAGGACCACCCCGTCGCCGCCCTGCTGCGGCGCGGTGAATGGCCCGGCGACGAACTCCAGTTGGCCACTGCGCAGGTAGCTGAGGATCTTGCGCGCATTCTGCGCCGGGATGGAAACCCGATAGGCCATGAAGAAGCTGAAGTACTCGCGCAGGAAACGCGCCTGCGCGGCATCGTCCAGTGCTTGCCAGATGTCCTCGACGAACCCATTGGTGGCATAGAGGATCGCCTGCCAGGTCCGCGGTGAGCGGGCATGCTCGAGTTCAGCCTCGATGAAACCGGCGATGTCGGCCGGTGGCGCGGGCATGGGGATCACCGCGCTGGCCTTGACCGGGTCCTGGAAGGCCAGCTCCTTGCGGAACAGGCCGACCAGGTCGCTGATCTGCAGGCGGCCGTTCTGCGCCACCAGCGCATGGAGGCCTTCGCGGGTGAGGTAGCGCAGCGTGACCGGCTCCTGGGTACCCCGCACCACGGGAAAGTAGCCACTGCGCGAATGCATGCGGATGGGGCCTCTATGCCCCCGCTCGATCAGGGCTATGACGGTGTCGATGGCGCTCAGCCGTGCGCCGACCACCGCCACCCGCTCGTGGGGCGCCACCACGCGCAGCAGGCGGGAAACCGGATACGGCGTATCCAGCACCCGCGGGTCGCCGGACGGCTCCGGCTTCTTGCCCAACGGTCCGCAACACAGCACGACCTTGCCGGTCGGCAGGCTGAGGCCGCAGCGGGTGCGCAGGGTTTCCACGCCATCGATCAGGTCGATGGCGCAGACCTCCGCGTGCAATTGCACCAACTGGCAACCCAGGGTCGCGCCGCGCAGCACGATCTGCTTGAGCTGATGCTGCAGGTAGATGCCGAACAGGGCCCGAGGCGCGAAACCGTCCGCCTCGGGACGAAAATCGGGGTACGCGCGGCGCCAGGCCTGCGGGCTCTGCTGCAACCACTGCAGGAAATGCCCGGGCAGATGCGGGTATGGCGTAATGAGGCCGGTCCTGGTGTTGAGCAGGTTGCTCTCCAGGTCGGCCTCGTAGGCCGCGCCGCGCCCGAAATCATCCCGCTTCTCGAACAGGTGGATGACGCCGGCCGGCGCGCTGCCGGCGGCCACGCGGTCCAGATGGCGTTGCAGGAAGGCGATGGCCGTCGCGCCGCAGCCGACGATTGCAAAGGTGTTTTTCATCAACGTGCGTCCCTCTCCAGTAATGCTTCCCTGTCCACGGATTGCGTTCCAGCCTCAGGCGAGCTCGCCCAGGAAGGCCTTGATGCGCTCGGCACCGGCCAGGACCTTGCCGGCTTCGCCGGAATACGACAGCCGGGCATGCCCCGCCGCGCCGAAGAAACTGCCGGGAATCAGGGCAACGCCGAAGTCCCTGAGCAGCACATCGCAGAACGACTCGTCATCACTGATCACCTGCCCGCGGAACGACCGGCCCAGCGCCTGGCCGATATCGAGGAACAGGTAGAACGCCCCGGCCGGCTCGCAAAAGCGCAGCAACGGTGTACCGCGCAGCACCTCGAGCAAGGCCTGGCGCTGCCCGGCCAGACGCTGCCGGGCGGCGATGGAGAACGCCTGGTCACCGTCGAGTGCCGCCGTTGCCGCCGCCGCCGCGGGGGCCGGCAGGTTGGAGATCGAGTTGGAGTTGAGCGTGGTGACCGCGTCGGCGATCCGCCGGTCCGCCGCCAGCAAGCCGACCCGCCACCCCGGCATGCCATAGAGTTTGGAGACGCTGTCGATCTTGATGATGCGCCCGGCGAGATCCGGCGCCACCGTCAGCAGGTCGGGACAGCGGTCCATGTCGTAGACGAAGCGCTGGTAGACGTCATCGCAAATGATCCAGACGTCATGCTTGCGCAACACTTGCGCCAGCCCCTGGAGCTCCTCGACCGAGTACACGGCGCCCGTAGGGTTGCCGGGGGAATTGAGCAGCACCACCCGCACCTGTTCGTCGAGCGCCTGTTCCAGGGCCTGGGGGGACATCTTGTAGCCGCTCTGCGCGGTGCAGCGCACATCGACGACGCCCGCCCCGACCAGATCGGCGATATCGAAGTAGGTCGGCCAGCACGGGGTCGACACCAGCAGCTTGTCGCCCGGGCGGATGATCGCCCGCAGCACGCTGAACAGCAGGTGCTTGGCGCCGAGGCCGGCGACCAGGTTCCGTTCGTCGAAATGCATGTGGCCAAGACGCCGCAGGTAACCCAGGTAGGCCTTGAGCAATGCCGGGTCGCCACGGCTGGCGCCATAGCCGCCGGTGTCCTCGTGGGCCGCGCGCACTGCCGCCTCGACGATATGGGGCGCCGGCAGGAAGCCGGGCACGCCGACACCCAGGTCGATGACCGGCTGCGGCGCCTCCCTGACCTTCTGCGCCACCCCGAGGATCGGACAGAATCGCGCGAATTCCAGGTCTGCTGAAAGCGTAGGCATGCAGGATTCTCCAGAAGTCCGTTTCAGGCGGCGCGCACGGCCATGCGGCCACGCGCCATGAGCGCGGCCATGTGGGTGGCCGTCGCGGTGATGATGTCGAGATTGCCGGCACTCGGATCGAGGTAGTCCCCCGCCCCCTCGACCCGCACCATGGTGAACAGGCGACCTTCGCTGTAATGCAGGTCGACGATCACCTCGTAGCCCGGCACGGCCTCGCGCACCAGCGCCACGGCCCGCTCCACCTCGCGACGGGTGGCGGCCAGGTCGGCCTGGGCGATCAGTGCCGAGACCGCCGTCTGCATGTAGACATTGGGCTTGGCCGGGTTGATATTGAGGATCGCCTTGACCTGAGCGCAGCCGGTGAAGCGCCGCAACGCCTGTTCGGTGGTGGTGATGTAGTTGCTCAGGTTGCGGCGGGTGGCGGGGCCTGCGCTTTCGGCGCTGATCGACGACACCACCTCGATGTAGCGCACCCCCGGGTTGGCCCGGGCGATGGCGGCGGCCAGCGGGATTGAGGCCTGTCCCCCACAGGTGATCATGTTGACGTTGCTCGCCCCGGTCAGTTCCAGGCCGTTGAGCGAAGGCACGCACAGTTGGCCCAGGGCCGCCGGGGTGAGGTTGATGATCACCTTGCCGGCCTCGATCAGGCGTGGCGCGTGGCGCTCATGGTCGGCGGCCGAGGTGGCGTCGAACACCAGGTCGAACTCGCCGATCCGGGCGAACAGACCGTCGATGCCATCGGCGGTGGTGGCGACCCCGCGCTCCCGGGCGAAGGCAAGGCCCGCGGAATGCGGGGAACGTCCGGCAACCAGCGTGCAGTCCAGGTCCGGGTGGGCCAGGACCTTGCACAGGATGTCGCAACCGATGTTGCCGCTGCCGATAATGGCGGTTTTCAGGGACATGAACGCACTCCAGGGTCAGGCAACAGAAGGTTGGGAAAGGCGGCTGGCCACCGAGATGATCAGGTCTTCCTGGCCGGCCACCGCATTGCACTGGGCCAGGGCTTCGTAGATTCGCCGTGGTTCGACGCCGAACTCGCTGGCGGCGCGCGCGACATGCTTCTCGAAACCGCTGCACACGCCGTACAGGCCACTGATCAGGTTGGCGGTCTTGACGACCGTTGGCGTGCTGACCGGGGCGATGCTCTCCAGCTGCTCGATGGCGCGGCACAGGGCGAAGATGTCCACGCCGGTGGCGAAGCGGTAGCGCTCCAGCACCGCGCACAAGGTCTCCAGCTGGGTGTTGCCGGCGCCAGCGCCGAAGCCGCGCATGCAGCCGTCGACGATGGTCGCCCCGGCCTGGACCGCGGCCAGCGAGTTGGCGATGGCCAGGCCCAGGTTGTTGTGGCCATGGAAGCCCAGCGGAATCGACAGTTCGCTGCTGAGCAAGGCAATACGCTCACGGGTGCTGTCCGGATCGAGGTGGCCCGCCGAGTCCATCAGCACAATGGCGTTGGCACCATAGCCCTGTTGCTTCATCGCCTCCTCGAGCAAGCGCTCGGGGCTGGCCATGTG
Organism: Pseudomonas sp. TE31087; assembly: GCF_057284075.1. NCBI lineage: Bacteria > Pseudomonadati > Pseudomonadota > Gammaproteobacteria > Pseudomonadales > Pseudomonadaceae > Pseudomonas > Pseudomonas sp. TE31087. The sequence continues at coordinate 591,768 of NZ_JBXVNN010000001.1, read as the reverse complement.
GCACATCATCAATACGCCATGCACATAGGCGCCGTTGCCGCGGGCATGCTCGATATAGCTTTCGGTCACGCTCGCCTCGGTGCAATGGGAGGCGATGCGCAACACCTCGACACCGATCCGCAAGGCGGTATCGATATCGTCGAGCCTGGCGAAGCCGGGAATCATGTGGATGCCCAGGCGCGTGCGACTGAGGTTGGCACGCGCCGTCTCGAGCATCTCGGTGTCGGCATGGCGGGCCAGGCCCAGCTGCAGGGACGATGCCCCCAGGCCGTTGCCGTGGCCCACCTCGACCACGCTCAGGCCGCAGCCGTCGACGGCACGGCAATAGGCGGCGATATCCTCCAGGCTCAACGAATGGGAAACGGCATGGTTGCCGTCGCGCAGGGTCGGATCATGAATGGCGATTGCAGCGGTCATCGAGATCAAGTCCTTGTGATCGAAGGTTCAGTTGCGTGGAGCGTCGGCAGCCGGCTCGGGCTGGAGCAGCCGCTTGGGCAGGAACGCCGGCGAGATATGGATGATCGACATGCGCACCACGTGGTTGAGCATGACGAAGGCAGGGTCGAGCTTGAGCAACAGGGCTGCCGCGGTCATCACCTCGACACCGCCCGGCACCCAGGACATGAACAGCGCCAGGAAGGGCTTGCCGGTGATCTGGGCGGCGAGCGCGGCCACCAGCAAGGTGGTGCAGAACGTCAGCGTGGTCACCACCAGGCCAGCACGCACGTATCGCAGCACGTCCCCCAGGGTGATGTCGCGCAGGCGGATGCCGATCAAGCCGCCCAGCAGGATCAACGCCACCATCGCCACCGGGTCGGGCACATGCAGGTTGAACTGGGGCATGCCGATGTTCACCGCGGCGGCGCACACCAGCCCGGTCAGCATGTAGGGCGCAGGCACGTCCAGACGTTCCAGCAAGTAGCCGGCAACGACCGCGACGACCGCGACCGGCACGATGCGCAGGTAGTCGCCCAGGGTTCCGGCCGCATGCGCCGCGCTGTCGCCATGGCCGCCTGCGATCAGGGTGACCACCAGCAACAGCGCGAGCAGGCGGACGATGTGCACGAAGGCGATGCGTCCGGAGGCCGGCCCCTCTTCCCCCGACACCGTCATCACCGCCGCCATGGCGCCCGGGATGGCACTGAGCAGGCTTTCGATATGGCCCCACTTCTCCATGCGTCGCAGCCAGTTGTAGCCCACCAGGATCTGCGTGGTCATGCACACCAGCAGCCCGAGCAGGATGCTGACGTCGGTGAGCTCGTGCATCATCGAGGCGGTGACCGTGGAGCCGACGCTGATGCCGAGCAGCAACTGCACGGTGGCCACGAACGGAAACGGCATGCGCATGCGCACGCCCCACTTGCTCAGCGCCGTGACCGCGCAGATGGCGCCGATCAGTTCACCGAGCGGCAGCCCGGTGAGAAATCCCAGCCAGGCGCCCAGGGCCGCGACCGGAATGGGGATGAGGCTCTCGATCAAAGGTTTCATGGCATCGTCACCTGTCTGCAGGCATGACCGTCCCGACTGGCGGCACGGTCAGCAAAAGTGATGGAGGAACGGGACGGATCAGCGGCTAGACGACGGCCGCTTCGTTGCCCGCCCAGTCGCAGCTTTCGTGGAACCAGCGCTCGACTTCGCCAAGGCGCAATTGCAGTTCACGCTCGTTACGCCCGGCAACGATGGCATTGAGGATTTCCGAGTTGGTGAACTCCATCGACCGGTAGGCGGTCATCCGGCTCGCCGAGATGCGGTACTCCAGCACGCCGTCGAGCGGGCAGTCGCTCGGCACCTCGCGCAACAGGCCGACCCGCGGTGGAATGCTGATGTGCCCGACCATCTGCCGCGGCTCGATCATGGCCGCCGGACGATACTCGGGATCGCGCAGCGCGCGCAGGAAGCTCATGCGCGGGTCCAGGCCCCAGGCATGGCTGATCTCCTGGTTGAAGAACACCCCGCCCAGCCGCGAAGCGATTTCGCACAGGACGATCTCGCCCGCGTCGGTGACGAACAGTTCGAGGTGGAACAGCAGGGTCGGCTCGGAAGGCAACACGTCCTCGACCAGCGCGCGGGCGTAGCGCACCAGCTTGTCGCGCATCGGATTGCCGGCATCGAGCATGTGCAGGTCGTGGGCCTTGCCGCCGAGGAAGTCCAGCGCCGAGGTCATCACCCGTACCGGCGACACCAGGATCGGCTTGCCGTCGATGTACAGGCCGTTGACGATGTAGTGGCTGCCCCGCACATAGCGCTCGATCATCAGGTTGTGGAAAGTGGTGGCGCCGCGCGCGGCCAGCCACTGGCGCAGCTGCGGCAGGTCCCTGAGCACTTCCACGCCGTTCGAGCCACGACCATCGCGCGGTTTGACCACCACCGGGAAGCCGTGTTGCTCACTGAACTGGATCGCCCCGGTGGCGTGGGTCAGCGGCGCCATGTCGGCGACGGCGAAACCACGGTCGCGGGCCCGCTGCTTCATGAAGAACTTGTCGCGATAGAACATCGCGCGCCCCTCGGCGCCCTGGCTGACACCCAGTCGGTCATTGATGCGCGCCACCCGCAGCACGTCGATCTCGGCCAGTGCCACGCACAGCGGATCGCGCATCTCGCGGGCCATGTCATGGACATCCACCTCGACCAGCGCGTTGTCGTTGAAATAGTCGAACAACCGGTACGCCACCTGTTCGCCAAGGTGCACAGTGATTTCCTGAGCGCGGGAGTTGCAGCTCAGCAGCATGCCTCCCGGCCCTAGCGCGTCGGCCCAGCTTTGCGCGCTGTGCTGGAGAATGATCTTGGGGGGACAGAAGACGATCAGCTGCATGGGGCGTTCCTTGCGTGCTTACATGAGTCAGAAAGTGACCAGGCATCAGGGCCAGGCTCACCAATGATTCTGCTGAGGAGTCGGTGGCCGATGCCAATACCGATTCAGTCGTTATTGATACTCCTCGCCTTGCCCGCGCAGGCGGTTTGCAAGGCGCGCGAAAGCGCTGCCATGTCGGGGAACATGGCAGGCGACTTTCACGCAGGATTCAGCCGGTCAGATCAGGCAGGCGGCGCAGTCGCGCATCACCTCGGCCTTGCGCTGCAGGTACTGGGCAAAGACTTCACGGGCCGTGGTCCTGTCCACCGCGATGCCCATGGCCTTGACGAAGGCCTCGACCGCCTCGACCGCGTGGGCGAAATGATTGCTCTCGGTCCCCCCGGTGTGCACGGTGACCCAGGCCACGGTCTTGCGCACCTGCTCGGGCGGGACACCCATGTCGCGCTCGAACCAGCGGGTGTACAGCGGATGGATGTACTCCACCTCACCGTGGGTGTAGACCTCATGCACCAGCGTGGTCAGCAGGCCCTGGAGCAGGTCGCGATCACGCAGGCGGCGGGCATCGGTCCAGTCCTTGAACGCCTGCGCGGACGGCAGGCAGTTTTCCTTGAGCAACCACTGGTCGTCGCCGCAGAGGGGCGTGGCCATGTTGTAGAACAGGTCGGCATGCAAGGTGTTGCCCAGCGCCCCCAGGTCCTCGTCGGTGATCCGCTGCAGACTGCCACACACCTGGTAGATCTGCTGCGCCGCGGCGCTGCCCTGCTCGGAACGCGCCAGCAGGGTCAGGCGATTGGCCAGGCCGGAGACGCTGGCGGCCGAATTGTTGGTCTTCGACCAACTGGCGAAGAACTTGCGCAACGCCGCGGCGCCATGGCGCCGCGAAGTCAGCACCTGGAACGCCTGCTCGATGTCGACCAGCGCGGCCTCCTGGTTGCGGAACTCATCCCATAGCGCCTGTTTCAGCACACCGGCAGGCATCTCCTGCAACACCGGTTCAATCACATACAGCAACTGGCTGTGCACGGTCGGCAAGTTACTCACGGTCATCTCACTCTTTTCCTTGTTGGATGATGATGTAGCGCGTTGAGGAAGCGATTCATTGCAATGGCTGGACCGCCGGCCCACGGACCGGCGCCACCCGCCAGCTGCCCCGCGCGATCAGCAGCGGCAGCAGCTGGAACACCACGATCAGGGCGACGCAGCCGCCCCACCCCCAGCGTTCCCACAGCCCGCCGGGCACGAAGGCGCCGAAGCTGCCACCCAGGTAGTAGCAGCTCAGGTACAGGCCGACCGCGGCGGATTTCTGCCGTGGCGCCTGGGCGGTGATGAAGGCATTGGCAGCGGCCTGGGCGAGAAACACGCCAGTGGAGCTGAGCGCCAGGCCCAGCACGATCAACCACAGCGACGCGGACAGGGTCAGGGCCGAGCCGGCGATGCCCAGGCAACCGGCTACCCGCACCAGGTCGGCATGGGGCCGCGCCTTGCTCAGGCGTCCGGCCAGCGGCACCACCACCAGCGCCAGCAGGAACACGGCGTAGATGGCACCCAGCGCGGCGGTGCCCAGGGCAAACGGGGCCTCGCTCAGGTGCAGGCCGACGTAGGTGAAGGTCGCGACCTGGGCAAACAAGACGCAGAACCCCACGGCATAGGCCCCCAGCAATGGCCTGCTGGCGAGCTCGCCAAGCGCCAGCGGCTCGCGCCTGGCTGCGGGCGGGTTGCGCGGCAACAGCAGCGCGATGCCCAGCGCGACCGCCAGGCTGAGCCCCGCCTGGACCGTCAATGCCACGCGCCAGTCGGCAAGCTCGGTGACCAGACCGGTGAGGAAACGCCCACAGAAACCGCCGAAGATCGTGCCGGCAACATAGACGCTGGTCATTTCGGTCACAGCACCGCCCTGCCAGCGCACGCCGATGTAGGCCACGCTGGTGGCGAACACCATCGGGATGAACATCCCCTGCACCGAACGCCACAGCAGGAATTCGCCATAGCTGCCCGCCCACGCCGCCAACAATGCAGGCAGCGCCAGCAACAACGCCGCCCCGGCGATGACCCGGTGCTGTTCGCCGCGTGCCGTCAGCCAGCCGACAAAAGGCGCGGTCAAGGCCACGGCGAGGATGGTCACGGTAATGCTCCAACTGGCCTGGCGCAGCGTTACCGGAAAAGCCCGGGTCAGTTCCGTGAGCAGGCCCTGGGTGGAATAGAGGTTGAGAAATGCGGCACATCCGCCAAGAAATAGGGCAATTCGGGGGAAGTCGGCGGGAAAACGCATACAAACACTCGTAAAAAATTGTTACAGGTTTATAAGGTAGGACGAACTTTGGATCCAATACCTATTCCCGACCGATTGATACTCAAGGATGAACATGATGGATTTGCGCCGTCTGCGCTGTTTCCTGGTTGTCAGCGAGGAATTGCACTTCGGCCGAGCGGCAGCGCGCCTGCACATGGCCCAGCCGCCGCTGACCCGACAGATATCGGCCCTGGAGACGGAGCTCGGGTTTCGCCTGTTCGACCGCAGCACCCGCAACGTCAGCCTTACCACCGCGGGCCGTCACCTGCTGCCCTACGCCCGCGGCGTGCTCGAACAGGTCGACCTGACCACGGCGATCACCAGCAAGCTGGCGGCGGGCTCGGCCGGCCAACTGACGGTCGGCTACGCCAGTTCGATCGCCCTGTCGGACACCTTCAGCCATACCATCCAGGCGTTCTGTTCGAAGTACCCGGATGTGCAACTGAATGTGGAGGAAGGTGCTTCCAGCACCCAGTGGACGCAACTGATCGAAGGCCGCCTGGATATCGGCATGAGCCGCATGCGCCCATCAGGTGACGATCCTCAGGTCCAGGCCATCTGTGTGGACAACGAGCCACTGGTCGCGGCCGTTCCCAGTGACAGCCCCCTCGCCCAGCAGTTGCAGGTCAGCCTGGCCGAGCTCGGCGAACTGCCGCTGATCACCTTCCCCCCGGACTACGGCTCGGGCTTGAACGAAATCATCCTCGGCCTGTACCGCCGCCACGGGCTGACGCCGCGCCCGGCGCCAAGCGGTCGGCAGATCACCTCGATCATCGCCCTGGTTGCCGCGGGTCGTGGTGTCGCGGTGGTGCCGCAGTGCACCCGGACCTTGGTCAGACGTGGCGTGTCCTACCTGCCGCTGGCCGAGCCCGGCGCCTGCGCGCCGCTGCTGGTGCTGACCCGCAGGCACGAGCGCAGCCCGCTGGTGCGGGCGTTCGTCGAGGTGATCGAGCAGACCTTGCGCGGCGGTCTGGCCGGGTAGACGAAAACTTCGTGGGAGCGGGCTTGCCCCGCGATAGCGTTCGACCTGCGTCCAACGCTATCGCGGGGCAAGCCCGCTCCCATGAGAGAACTGCATGAGGTCTGCCTTGCGCCGACCTCAACCCGCCTCGCGATAGGGATTACGGGGATCCTGCGTCCAGTTCATGTACGGCTTGCCGGTGTCCTGCGCCTGCATGTCGATGCAGCCCTCCACCGGGCAGGTGATCTGGCACAGGTTGCAGCCGACGCACTCGGCCTCGATCACGCTGTAGGCGTGGGTGCCGTCGGCCTTGAGGGTGCTGGCGATGGCCTGGTGCGAGGTGTCCTCGCAGGCGATGTGGCAGCGCCCGCAGCCGATGCAGGCGTCCTGGTCGATGTGCGCCACCGACTGGTAGTTGATGTCCAGGTACTTCCAGTCGGTGGTGTGCCCCACGGCCTGGCCGCGAAACGCCTCGAGGTTGCGGTGGCCGTGCTGGTCCATCCAGCGCGCCAGGCCGTCCTTCATCTCGTCGACGATGCGAAAGCCGTGCAGCATCGCCGCCGTGCATACCTGCACCGCGCCACTGCCCAGGGCGATGAACTCGGCGGCGTCGCGCCAGGTGCCGATGCCACCGATGCCGCAGATCGGCAGTCCATGGGTCTCCGGGTCACGGGCGATTTCCGCGACCATGTTCAGGGCAATCGGCTTGACCGCCGAACCGCAATAGCCGCCATGGGTGCTCTGGTCGCCGACGATGGGGTGGGCGACCATGCGGTCGAGGTCGACGCTGGTGATCGAGTTGATGGTGTTGATCAATGACACCGCATCCGCCCCGCCCCGGTGCGCGGCGCGCGCCGACTGGCGGATGTCGGTGATGTTGGGGGTGAGCTTGACGATCACCGGCAGCGCGCAGTGGGTCTTGCACCAGCGGGTGACCATCTCCACGTACTCCGGCACCTGGCCGACGGCGGCGCCCATGCCGCGCTCGGGCATGCCGTGGGGGCAGCCGAAATTGAGTTCGATGCCGTCGGCGCCGGTGGCCTCCACCAACGGCAGGATGAACTTCCAGGACTCTTCGATACACGGCACCATCAGCGACACGATCAGCGCGCGGTCGGGCCAGTCCTTCTTCACCTGGGTGATCTCGCGCAGGTTGATCTCCAGCGAGCGGTCGGTGATCAGCTCGATGTTGTTGATGCCCTGCACCTGGCGGTTGGCGCCGAAGTGCGCCGAATAGCGCGACGACACGTTGACCGCCGCCGGGTCCTCGCCCAGGGTCTTCCACACCACCCCGCCCCACCCGGCCTCGAAGGCGCGGACCACGTTGTAGGCCTTGTCGGTGGGTGGCGCAGAGGCCAGCCAGAACGGGTTGGGTGCCTTGATGCCGGCGAATTCGATGGACAGGTCGGCCATTTACGCAGCCTCCACGTTGAGTATGAGTTGGGCATGGATGGCTTCGGCGGCCAACTTGCCATGTTGCACGGCCTGGACGGTAAGGTCCTGGCCCAGCGCGGTGCAGTCGCCGCCGGCGTAGATGCCCGGTATGGAGGTCTGCAGGTGCGCGTCTACCTGGATGCGCTCGCCGTCACGGGCCAGTTGCGCCGCCAGCGGATCAGCCAGGCTTGTGTCGTCGAAGCGCTGGCCGATGGCCTTGAAGATGGCGTCGGCCGCCAGCTCGAAAGTCTCGCCGGTATCGCCCAGGCGTCCGTCGCCCAGCTGGGTGCGCGCGAAACGCATGCCGCGTACACGCCCTGCCTCATCCAGCAGCACGGCATCGGGCCGGGCCCAGGTGTGCAGACGCACCTGGTTGTGCTTGGCAATCTCCTGCTCATGGTCGGTGGCGCCCATGTCGGACACGCCGCGGCGGTACACCAGGTTGACGTCGCGGGCGCCCAGGCAACTCATCTGCACGGCCATGTCGATGGCGGTGTTGCCGGCACCGAGCACCAGGCAGCGGTCGGCCAGCGGCAGCTGGGTGAGGTCGTCGGCCTGGCGCAGCTCGCGGATGTACTCGGTAGCGGCGAGCAGGCCCGGCGCGTCTTCGTCCGCCAGGCCCAGCTGGCGCACGGCAGCCAGGCCCAGGCCGAGGAACACCGCGTCGTACTGGGCCTGCAGCTCGCCCAGCGACAGGTTGCCGCCCAGGCGCTGGCCATGGCGGATCTCGATACCGCCGATGCCCAGCAGGAATTCCACTTCGCGCTGGGCGTAGTCGTCCACCAGCTTGTAGCGGGCGATGCCGTACTCATTGAGGCCACCGGCTTTCTCCCGCGCCTCGAAGATCACCACGTCATGGCCGTGCATGGCCAGGCGGTGCGCGCAGGACAGCCCGGCGGGGCCGGCGCCGACCACGGCGATGCGCTTGCCGCTGGCCGGCGAGCGCTGGAACGGATGCTCGGTGAAGCCGGCGTGGTCCAGGGCGTAGCGCTGCAGCTGGCCGATCAGCACCGGCGCGCATTCCTGGGCGTTGTTGCGCACGCAGGCCTGCTGGCAGAGGATCTCGGTCGGGCACACCCGGGCGCAACTGCCGCCGAGGATGTTGGCCGAGAGGATGCGTTCGGCGGCGCCCTGCAGGTTCTCGTCGCTGATGCGGTGGATGAACGAGGGGATGTCGATCTCGCTGGGGCACGCATTGACGCAGGGCGCGTCGTAGCAGTACAGGCAGCGCGCGCTTTCGACGGCGGCCTGGCGGGCGGTGAGCGGGGGCGCGAGGTCGCTGAAGGCCTCGGCCAGCTGGTCGGCGCCGGCCCGGGGGCGCGGCAAGTGGTTCAGGGCGTCGATCACGGTGGGTAGCCTCTTTTTATAGGTGCAGGCATGGCTCAACGTGGGAGCGGGCTTGCCCCGCGATGGCGGCCATGGTCATCGCGGGACAAGCCCGCTCCCACGCAGATCAGGGCATCAGCGCGAAACGGGGGTCGGTTTTTGGTGTTCGGCCCGGCGCTCCAGCACCTCGTACACCGACGGATACGCCGGCCGCTCCACGTAGCGCCCCGCGCCCGGCTCGGCACGCAGGTCGCCATCGGCCCAGAGCACCCTGCCCTGGCTGATGGTGTGGCTGGGGATGCCGCGCACGGTGCGGCCTTCGAAGATGTTGAAGTCGACCCGCTGGTGATGGGTCTGGGCGCTGATCGTGCGCGTGCCCTGCGGATCCCACAGCACCAGGTCGGCGTCGGCACCGACGCGGATGGCGCCCTTGCGCGGGAACAGGTTGAAGATCTTCGCGGTATTGGTGGAGGTCAGCGCGACGAACTCGTGGATCGACAGGCGCCCGCTGTTCACCCCGGCATCCCACAGCACCGCCATGCGGTCCTCGATGCCGGCGGTGCCGTTGGGAATGCGGCTGAAGTCGTCGCGGCCCATGGCCTTCTGCTCGGCGCAGAAGCAGCAGTGGTCGGTGGCCGTGGTGTGCAGGTTGCCCGACTGCAGGCCCCCCCACAGTGCGTCCTGGTGCTCGCGCGGGCGGAACGGCGGGCTCATCACGTAGCCGGCGGCGGTGGCCCAGTCCGGGTCGCGGTAGACGCTGTCGTCCAGCAGCAGGTGGCCCGGCAGCACCTCGCCGTACACCGGCTGGCCCTTGGCCCGGGCATAGGTGATCTCGTCCAGCGCCTCGCGGCTGGAGACATGCACCAGGTACAGCGGCGTGCCGAGGGTCTCGGCGATGCGAATGGCGCGGCTGGCGGCCTCGCCCTCCACCTGCGACGGGCGCGACAGCGGATGCGCCTCGGGCCCGGTCAGGCCCTGGGCCAGCAGTTTCTTCTGCAGGTGATAGACCAGCTCGCCGTTCTCGGCGTGCACCGTCGGCACCGCGCCCAGTTGCAGGCAGCGTTCGAAGCTGGCCACCAGGGTGTCGTCGGCGGCCATGATCGCGTTCTTGTAGGCCATGAAGTGCTTGAAGCTGTTCACCCCATGCTTGGCCACCAGCTCGCCCATTTCCTCGGCCACCTGCTCGCTCCACCAGGTGATGGCGACGTGGAAGCCGTAGTCGCTGGCGCTCTTCTGCGCCCAGCCGCGCCAGGTGTGGAACGCCTCGAGCAGCGATTGCTGCGGGTTGGGGATGACGAAGTCGATGATCGAGGTGGTGCCCCCGGCCAAGCCCGCGGCGGTGCCGCTGAAGAAGTCCTCGCTGGCCACCGTGCCCATGAACGGCAGTTGCATGTGGGTATGCGGATCGATGCCACCGGGCATCAGGTACTGGCCAGAACCGTCGAGGACTTCGCAATCGGTGGGGGTTTCGAGGTGGCTGCCGATGGCGCGGATCAGGCCATCGACACACAGGACATCTGCACGGTAGCTCTCTTCATGGGTAACCACGGTGGCGCCACGGATCAACAGGGACATGCCGTTTTCCTCGCAGGCTGACCGGTCTTCTGGCCGGTTCTTGGAATTGTTTCGGGCCGGGCGCTGGAGGCGATTCGTTCAATCCTGTCAGGCCTGACAAGAATCGAGGCTAGTATCTGATCGGATATTGATCAAGAAAAAATATATGCAAATATCTTATTTTGTATCTTATTGATTATTAACAATAATTTATAAAAATCACCAAAATGTGACACCCCTTCACCATTTTGACGCACTTGACAGGAAGCCAAATTGGTCAAGATTTCCTATGCAAAATCAGCTGTTTGTTTCCTGGCTGGATGGCGCAGGCCGCGCCGGTGGTTTCCCAGGTTGCACCCGTTTGAACCACGCGGGTGATGGACCGGCCAGACAGACGGCGTACCAGGGTGCCCACCCCGCCCTCGTCGTCGCGCTGAAGAATGCCTTTGCAAGACAGTGAGTTACCTCCGGTGGGCGGCGGCCGTCGGGAAGGCGCGGGCTTTCCCGGCACGTTTGTTGAAAACGCAGGCCACAACCGCCTGGCCGGGCCGCAGGTGCAGTACTGGTGGTGTGTGTACTCCGGCCATCGCGTCAGCCCGATGAGCGACAACTACAAGAAAAAAGACCTGGAGAACCCCATGCAACAGAGCAGATCGCAAGTGGTCGAGCAGCATGGCCTGTTCGAGCTCGACGCCGGCAGCGACGTCCTCGACAGCCCCCGCTACAACCACGACATCGCCCCGACCAAGGTGCACCAGCGCACCTGGAACAAGTGGCACATCACCGCGCTGTGGGTGGGCATGTCCATCTGCGTGCCCACCTACACCCTCGGCGGCGTGCTCACCGCCTACTTCGGCCTGAGCGTGGGCGAGGCGCTGCTGGCGATCCTGCTGGCCAACCTCATCGTGCTGATTCCGCTGACCCTCAACGCCTTCCCCGGCACCAAGTACGGCATCCCGTTCCCGGTGCTGCTGCGCGCCTCGTTCGGCGTCTTCGGCTCCAACGTACCGTGCCTGATCCGCGCCGTGGTGGCCTGCGGCTGGTTCGGTATCCAGACGATGTTCGGCGGGCTGGCCATCCACCTGTTCCTCGGTTCGCTGTTCCCCGAGTGGAAGGCCCTGGGCGGCACCGGTGAGGTGATCGGCTTCATGCTGTTCTGGTCACTGAACCTGTGGGTGGTGCTGCGCGGCGCCGAATCGATCAAGTGGCTGGAGACGCTGTCGGCGCCGCTGCTGGTGGCGGTGGGTGTCGGCCTGCTGTTCTGGGCGCTGCCGCACATGTCGATGAGCGAGCTGCTGGCGCAGCCACCCAAGCGCCCCGAGGGCGCCAGCGTGGTCGGCTACTTCTGCGCCGGGCTTACCGCCATGGTCGGCTTCTGGGCCACGCTGTCGCTGAACATCCCCGATTTCAGCCGTTACGCGAAAAGCCAGAAGGACCAGATTCTTGGGCAGATCTTCGGCCTGCCGCTGACCATGTTCCTGTTCGCTTCGCTGGGCGTGATCATGACTGCCGCCTCCGCCTCGCTGGTAGGCAAGACAGTGTCCGACCCGGTGAGCCTGATCGGCCATATCCAGAGCCCCGGCTGGGTGGCCCTGGCCATGGCGCTGATCATCATCGCCACGCTGTCGACCAACACTGCGGCTAACATCGTCTCGCCCACCAACGACTTCCAGAACATCGCCCCGCGCCTGATCGGGCGCAGCCGCGCGGTCTGGCTGACCGGTTTCATCGGCCTGGCGCTGATGGGCCACGAGCTGCTCAAGAAGCTCGGCTGGATCGTCTCCGACCTGAGCCTGGAGAGCGTGTACTCCAACTGGCTGCTGGGCTACTCCAGCCTGCTCGGGCCGATCGCCGGGATCATGGTGGTGGACTACTTCCTGGTGCGCCGCCAGCACCTGGACCTGGCCGGGCTGTACCGCGACGACGTGTACCCGGCCTGGAACTGGGCCGGGTTCGTCGCCTTCGGCGTGCCGGTGGCGCTGACCGTGATGGCCATCGGCAACAGCAGTTTCAGCTGGTTCTACGACTACGGCTGGTTCACCGGCTCGCTGCTTGGCGGCGGGCTCTATTACGCCCTCGGCGGCCTCGCGGTGCGTGGGCCGGCGCGGCTGGCGAAACCTTTGCCGTGATGTAGCGCATCGCGGGGCAAGCCCGCTCCCACGCGATGCTCCGACATGCCATGGAAAAACAACAGCCTGAGGAGACACCCATGACCACCCTCGCCAAGGAAGTCCTGCAGTCAAGCACGCACCACATCGACAGCGCCCGCCTGTGGCAGTCCCTCATGGACCTCGCCCGCCTCGGCGCCACGGCCAAGGGCGGCGTCTGCCGCCTGGCGCTGACCGACCTCGACCGCCAGGCCCGCGACCTGTTCGTGCAGTGGTGCGAGGCGGCCGGCTGCACGGTGAGCATCGATGCGGTCGGCAACATTTTCGCCCGCCGCCCCGGACGCAACGCCAAGCTGCCGCCGGTGATGACCGGCAGCCATATCGACACCCAGCCCACCGGCGGCAAGTTCGACGGCTGCTTCGGCGTGATGGCCGGACTGGAGGTGATCCGCACCCTCAACGACCTGGGCGTGGAGACCGAGGCGCCGCTGGAGGTGGTGGTGTGGACCAACGAGGAAGGCTCGCGCTTCGCCCCGTGCATGATGGGCTCGGGGGTGTTCGCCAGCAAGTTCACCCTAGAAGAGACCCTGGCCAAGCGCGACGCCCAGGGCGTGAGCGTCGGCGAGGCGCTGAACGCCATCGGTTACGCCGGCAACCGCGTCGTGACCGGCCACCCGGTGGGCGCCTACTTCGAGGCCCACATCGAACAGGGCCCGATCCTCGAGGACCAGCGCAAGACCATTGGCGTGGTGCTCGGTGCCCTCGGCCAGAAGTGGTTCGACCTGACCCTGCGCGGTGTCGAGGCCCACGCCGGCCCCACCCCCATGCACCTGCGCAAGGACGCCCTGGTCGGCGCCGCCGCCGTGGTCGAGGCGGTCAACCGCACCGCCCTCGCCCACCAACCCCATGCCTGCGGCACTGTCGGCTGCCTGCAGGCCTACCCCGGCTCGCGCAACGTGATCCCCGGCGAAGTGCGCATGACCCTGGATTTCCGTCATCTCGAAGGCCAGCAGCTGGACGCGATGATCGCCGAGGTGCGCCAGGTTATCGAGGCCACCACCGCCAAGCATGGATTGAGCTACGAACTGGTGCCCACTGCCGACTTCCCGGCCCTGTACTTCGACAAGGGCTGCGTCGAGGCGGTGCGCGACTCGGCGCGCAACCTGGGCCTGGCGCACATGGATATCGTCAGCGGCGCCGGGCACGACGCGATCTTCCTCGCCGAGTTGGGCCCAGCCGGGATGATCTTCGTGCCCTGCGAGGGCGGCATCAGCCACAACGAAATCGAGAACGCCGCCCCCGAGGACCTCGCGGCCGGCTGCGCGGTGCTGCTGCGGGCGATGCTGGCGGCGTCGGAGGCGATTGCCAGCGGGCGGTTGGCGGCCTAGCAAGCGATAAAAGGACTGCGTGGGAGCGGGCTTGCCCCGCGATGCAGGCAACGCAATGCATGGCACCGGCGATGCCGGTGCCGGCCCCTTGGCGCAAAACTCCCGCGCGCGGCGGTATACTCGCCCACCTTCGAACCGCGCCCGGGAATCCGCCATGCAGCAAGTCCTGCTCATCGTCGATGTGCAATCCACCTTCAGCCCCTCCGAGAAACTGGTGGATGGCATCCGCGTGCTGTCGGCGCACATCCCCACCATCGCCTCGATCGAGCTGCACGACGAGCAGGTCACCCCGTTCCAGCGCCAGCTCGGCTGGCACCCGGCCGCTGAGGACGTGGCCCTGGTCGAGGCGGACAAGGTGTTCGTCAAGCATGGCTATGGCCAGACCGCCGAGACACTGGACTACATCAAGCGCCTTGGCGTCGAGCGCGTGCTGGTGTGCGGGCTGCAGACCGAGACCTGCGTACTGGCCGCCGGCTTCGCCCTGTTCGATGCGGGCCTGACGCCGACGCTGGTTACCGACCTGACCATGGGCTCCTCGCTGGACCGCTCCGGGCAGCTGGGCATCGACCTGTGGAAACACCACTTCGGCCACGTCACTACCGCCGCCGAGGTGCTGTCCGGGCTGCGCGACCCACGAGGCAACCCATGAGCGCCAAGCGCGTATTGATCGTCGAGGACGACGCCGATAGTGCAAGCATTCTGGAAGCCTACCTGAAGCGCGATGGCTTCGAGGTGGACATCGCCGAGGACGGCGCCCGCGGGCTGGCCCTGTTCCGCCAGCGCACGCCAGCGATCGTGCTGCTGGACATGATGCTGCCAAAAATGTCAGGGCCGGAGCTGCTGACCGAGATCCGCCGCGGCGCCGACACCCCGGTGATCATGGTCACCGCCATCGGCGACGAGCCGGACAAGATCGGCGCCCTGCGCTACGGCGCCGACGACTACGTGGTCAAGCCCTGCAACCCCAAGGAAGTGGTGGCCCGGGTACACGCGGTGCTGCGCCGCTACGGCGCATCGGCCGACAGTCGCCAGCGCCTGGAATGCCTGGGCGTCTGGGTCGATGCCGAGCGTTTCGTGGCCGGGGTGCGGGCCAGCGATGGCGAGGAGCAGGTGCTCGACCTGACCCGCTCGGAACTGCTCCTGCTCGCCGCGCTGCTGCGCACTCCGAGCAAGGCCTTCAGCCGCGAGGAACTGCTCGAATTGTGCATGCCCGAGAGCGATGCGCTGGTACGTATCATCGACACCCACGTGCTCAACCTGCGGCGCAAGCTCGCAGCCCTGGGCGTCAGCGGCGCGCTAGTAACCGTGCGCTCCGTTGGCTATCGGTTCCGCTGACCGCCATGCGCAAACGTCCGCTGTGGCTGTGGGTCGGCCTGAGAATGACCCTGCTCGCCGTTGGCGCGGTGATCACCATCACCGTGTGCATGTACCTGTACTTCTGGATCAGCGACTACCTGGTGCTGCAGTCGATGCGGCCCGAGGACCGCGCCGCGCTGCTGGCCGGCCTGGCCGATGTGCCGCGCAACGAGTCCCGGCTGTGGCAGTTGCTGCAGACCTACTACGACATCCACGACTTTCTCCCCGGCCCCGGCAACAGCATCGACTGGCTGGTGCTGTACGGCTTTGTCATCGTAGTCATCCCGTTCACCCTGATGGTCGGCCTGTACCTGTCCAGGCCGCTGTCCCGGCAGTTCCGCCAGATCGCCGTAGGGGCACGGCGGGTGGCCGAGGGCGACCTCAGCGTGCGGGTCAGCCAGCACCCGCGCCAGCCCAAGGAAATGCAGCGCCTGTGCACCGACTTCAACAAGCTGGTCGAGCGCCTGGCGCTGTACGAAAGCGAAGTGGCCGAGTCGAGCTCCAACCTGGCCCATGAACTGCGCACCCCGCTCAATGCCGCGCTGGGCCGGGTACAGGGGATGCTCGACGAGGTGTTCCCGCTGTGCCCCGAGCAACTGCGCCTGGTGCAGAACCAGCTGTACAACCTCAATACCCTGGTGGGCGACCTGCACCTGCTGTCCCTGGCCCATGCCGGGCAGCTGCCCCTGCACATCAGCCTGTTCTCCCCGGCCAGGCTGGTCGAGGAGCGCCTGGCCTGGTTCGCGCCGCAGTTCGAGGCCGCCGGAATGCAATTGCACACGGCGCTGGCCGATGACGTGGTGATCGAGGCCGACCCGGCGCGGGTTGGCCAGCTGATCAACATCCTGATCGAGAATGCCCTGAAATATGCCTCCGACGGCCGCGAGCTCAGCGTCGCCGTGTGCCAGGCCAAAGGCTGCGTGCTGCTGGAGTTTCTTGATCGTGGGCAAGCGGTCGAGCAAAAGGACCTGGGCAACATGTTCGTGCGCTTCTGGCGCGCCGAACAGTCACGGGCACGGGTCAGCGGTGGTGGTGGCCTGGGCCTGTCGATCGCCCAGGCGATCTGCGAGGCCCATGGCGGCCGCATTTCGGCGCAGCGCCGGGCCGAGGGCGGGCTGGCGCTGCAGGTGACATTGCCCCTGGTCACCACAGCCTGAAGGCTTCACACGTTGCCCTGTAGGAGCGGCCTTGTGCCGCGAAAGGGGCGCGTAGCGGCCCCAGGATCTCTACATCATGCAAAATCGCCGGGGCTGCTACGCGCAGCCCTTTCGCGGCACAAGGCCGCTCCTACAGGGGAACACAAGCGCGGCTCCTGCCCTGATCGAGCTTCAGGGACACTGGCAGGTGGTTGGGCCGAACACCGGCCCGGCACATGGATCCTTACCTGGACCAAACACCGGGCACGACGCCTGGGCCGTGGCGACGAGCCCCCACGACAGCAGCACAGCCAACATGGCTTTCTTCACGGATAACCTCCTGGTCAATGATTGTCTTCCTTGCGCCCTCAGGCGATCAGGGCTCGCACACGCAGGTCGTGGGGCCCAGCACCGGACCTGCGCACGGATCCTCCCCTGGCCCCAGTACCGCGCAGTCGGCCTGTGCCGTCAGCGAGAACATCCACAGCAGCATCGCGGCTGCCAGCCATTTTCCATTCATGATGACCTCCCTGGTCGAAACATCGATTGCGCCCATACGCTCGAACGTCGGGCATGCAACAGAAAAGACCATCCCCGCAAATGCGCCAATAGACCAATGTCTAGTGCGGCAAAACCGCACCCGATCACCAACGCAGCAGCCGAGGCCCTGCCAACGCCCCGACGACGGTCGGCAGCAACATCCCCAGCAGGTACCACAGCCCCCAGAACGGCACCGTCATTTCCGGGCAGTGCAGGCAGTACACGAGGGTCGCGGTGGATCCGGCGAGCAACCCGCCGGCGGCGCCTGCCTGGCGCAGCCGGGTCGGCGCCAGGCCGCGCAGGGCCCAGAACACGGCGGCGAATACGGGTGCCGAGAGCAGGGCGATGTTCAACGCGCAGGTGCGCCAGGTGCGGCCGAAGATCAGGTCGGCGCGGGCCTCCACCGGCGCGCCGGCCAGGCTGACGGCTGCCCCCAGCCACACCAGCAGCAGCGGCAGGCCGAGCAATCCCCACAGCGCGCCGCCGCGCACACCTGGCCTGGCCAGGCGCTGGGTCAGCCACAGGGCCAGCAGGCCCAGGCTGGTGGGCAAGGCCAGCTTGGCCCAGAACAACGGCGTGCGCGCCACCTCGGCCAGATCGCTGCGCACGCCGTAGATGGCCACGGTCATCAACAATGCGCCCAGCATGCCGGCCAGCAGCGCCAGCAGCAGGCGGCGCGCCAGCACGTGACGATCCACCGGCTCTGCGGCGGTCGCCAAAAGGCTGATCAACTCATCGGTCTTCATGGTCGTCTTTACCTCGAATCAACCTTCCCAGGGCCTTGAGCCCCCGGTGTATGCCCACCTTCACCGCCGAACTGGACAACCCGGTGATACGCGCGGTTTCCTCCACCGACAGCCCTTCCAGCTTGACGTGGACGATGGGCAGGCGCTGGCGGTCGGGCAACTGCCCAAGCAGCTTGTTCAGGTCCCGGCTGGCCTGGGCCGGCTCTTCTTCGCCACAGGCGAACAACTCGCTGTCATCCTCCAGCGGCTCGTGGCGCGCCTCGCGCCGGGCCTGGCCGCGCCAGTGGTCGGCCAGCTTGTAGCGGGCGATCGCCTGCACCCAGGCGGTCAACGGTTGCTGCGCCTGGTAGGTGTGGCGGGCATTGTGCACCGCCAGCAGCACCTCCTGCAGCAAGTCTTCGACCTCGGCCGGTCGTTGCGCCAGGCGCCGACGCAAAAAACCACGCAAGTGCACCGCCAGCGCCGCGAGGAATTCGCGATAGGCCCCGGCGTCACCGGCCAGACCAAGCAACAGCAGGGCCTGCAGCTGTGATTCGCGTGCACTGAGCACATCCTGTGGGTTAGTTCGTTGCATCGGCCGCCGGGGTTACACCGTCTGTGGGTTTCTTTTTTATCCAACCATCGCCGCAACGCCCTGCGCAAGCACCGACGCCGCTTCCTTACCTTAGGTGGCCGGCGCAGGTGGCGAAAAATATTTTGCAAGCGCTGTAACCGCCTCGCCTATCGCCGCGAACTACTCCATGAGCCGCCGGTACATCGCCACGGCCCCATCTTCTGGAGACGACACCATGAAAACCCTCGCCCTCGCCACCGCCGCCCTCGCCCTTGCCTCGCTGGCAGGCGCAGCCCTGGCCGACGACACCACCAAGGCGGCCACCATGGAGAAATGCTACGGCGTGGCCATGGCCGGCAAGAACGACTGCAAGGCCGGCGCCGGCACCACCTGCGCCGGCAGCGCGAAAAAAGACTACGACGGCATGCAGTGGAAAAACGTGCCGACGGGTACCTGCACCTCGATCAAGACCCCCAACGGCATGGGTTCGCTGACCCCGATCAAATCCTGAGCACAGGCCATCGACCATGAACGGAAATACGCCGATGGGCGCAGGGCTCGGCCTCAAGGCCGAGCACTATGACCAGGCCTGGGCCTGCCACGCCGAAGGGTTGTGGTTCGAAGTCCATCCGGAAAACTACATGGTCGGCGGCCCTCGCCTGGCCTGGCTGGCGCGGATGGCCGAGCGCCATCCGCTGTCGCTGCACGGCGTGGCACTGTCACTGGCGGCGGATGCCGAACCTGACGCCACGCACCTGCGGCGCCTGCGTACCCTGATCGACCAGGTACACCCGGCCCTGGTGTCGGAACACCTGGCCTGGTCGACCTGGCGCGGCCAGTATCATCCGGACCTGCTGCCCTTCCCCCGCAGCGACGAGGCCCTGGCCCGCATTGCCGACAACATCCAGCGCACCCAGGACGCTTTGGGGTGCCGCATCTCCATCGAGAACCCCAGCCACTACCTGCACCTGCAGGGCCATGACCTGGATGAGATCGACTTCCTCGCCGAGCTGGTGCGACGCACCGGCTGCGGCCTGTTGCTGGACGTCAACAATGTGTACGTCAGTGCCTACAATCTCGGCTTCGATGCCGCCAACTACCTCGCCCGCTTCCCTGCCCAGGCCATCACCGAGATCCACCTGGCCGGACACCGTCACGACGCCCAGGGCGCACTGCTGGTCGATTCCCACGATGCCGCCATCGCCGCGCCGGTGTGGTCGCTGTACCAGCAGTTGATCGCCCGCATCGGTCCGCGTCCGACCCTGATTGAACGCGACGGCAACATCCCCGCGTTTGACGAACTGCTCGCCGAACGCGCCCTCGCCCAGGCCACCCTCGACCTGGCAGGAGCCTTGCCATGAACCTGCGCCTCGAACAGTTCCAGAATGCCTTCATCGACGCCGTCTATCAGCGCCCCGCGCCTGAGCTGGCGGCACTGACAGCACAGCCCGCGTTCACGGTGTACCGCAACACGGTGCTGGCCGGTTGCGTCGAGGCCCTGCGCGCCAACTTTCCCAGCGTCGAAACCCTGGTCGGGCGCCAATGGATGCACGACGCCACCGCGGAATATGCCCGGCAATCGCCGCCCTGTGATGTGCGACTGATCCGCTATGGCGCGGCGTTTCCGGCATTTCTCGAGGCGTTGCAGCCCGTCCATGGGCTTTGCTACCTGGCGGACGTCGCACGGCTGGACTTCGCCTGGTGCGAAGCGTTCGGCGCCGACGACGAGCCCTGGCTGACATTGGCCGACCTGGCCGGCATGACCGCCTCGGACCTCGAACGCAGCCACTTGAGCCCGCGCTCCGGCGTACGCTGGCACTGGTTCGACCAGCATCCTGCCTACAGCCTCTGGCACCACAGCCGCGACGGCAGGGCCTGGCCCGAGGATCGGCCCTGGGTGGCCGAGGGCGCCCTGCTCAGCGGCGCCCGTGAAGGCGTCGTCCACCAGCCGTTGAGCCTGGGGGGATGCACCTTCCTCGATGCCTGTGCCGCCGGCTACACATTGGACAAGGCCTCACAGCTTGCCCTGCACGCCCAACCCGACCTGGACTTCAGTGACCTGCTTGGCGGGCTGCTGAATGCCCGGGCCTTGCGCCCGCTCGCCTTCACCTGAGGAAAACGCCATGGACATCAGCCACGCCAGCCCATCGCCCCACGGCCTGCGCCTTTACTGGAACCGCGCCGCCGCACAGCTGCAACGCTTGCTCGGCGACAGTGTCCTGTGCCTGGTCGCCCGCCTGGGCATCGCCTCGATCTTCTTTCTGTCCGGTCGGACCAAGGTCGAAGGCCTGCTGAGCATCACCCCCGGCACCTACGAGCTGTTCCAGAGCGAGTACGCCTTGCCACTGGTGTCACCCTGGCTGGCGGCGCACCTGGCGACTTACGCCGAGCACCTGTTCCCGCTGTTGCTGGTGCTCGGCCTGTTCACCCGACTGTCGGCCCTGGCCCTGCTGGGCATGACCCTGGTGATCGAGATCTTCGTCTACCCGGATGCCTGGCCCACCCACCTTTCCTGGGCCGGCCTGCTCCTGCTGCTGATCGCCCGGGGCGGCGGGGCACTGTCCCTGGACCGGGTGTTACGGTTTCGCTAAATAATAAGGGTCGCCAGGCGACCCTTTTCACTCATTCGAGCGGCTCGGTTCAGAGCCCTGCCGCCCGCGCCCGCGCCGCGTGCAGTTTCTTGTAGCTTTCCACCAGGCGCAGGTGGCGGTCCATCCCTTCGAGTTGCAGGTTGGTCGGCGTCAGCCCATGGAAGCGCACGCTGCCATCCACCGAGCCCAGCACCGCGTCCATCCGCTCATTGCCGAACATGCGCCGGAAGTTGTGCTCGTAGTCGGCCATCTCCAGCTCATCGTCCAGCACCACCTCCAGCACCACGTTCAGCGCCTGGTAGAACAGCCCGCGCTCGACGGTGTTGTCGTTGAACTGCAGGAACATCTCGACCAGCTCCTTGGCGTCCTCGAAACGCTGCAGCACCAGGTGGATCAGCAGCTTCAGCTCGAGGATGGTCAGCTGGCCCCACACCGTGTTGTCGTCGAACTCGACGCCGATCAGCGTGGTGATGGTGGTGTAGTCGTCCACCTCGGCGTTGTCCAGGCGCTTGAGCAGCAGCTTCAGCGAACGGTTGTCCAGCTTGTGCAGGTTGAGGATGTCGGCCCGGAAACCCAGGGCGCGGTTGGTGTTGTCCCAGATCAGGTCCTCGACCGGGTAGATCTCCGAATAGCCCGGCACCAGAATGCGGCAGGCGGTGGCGCCGAGGTCGTCGTACACGGCCATGTACACCTCCTTGCCCAGGTCTTCGAGGATGCCGAACAGGGTCTGGGCCTCCTGCTGGTTGGAGTCCTCGCCGTGGCCCGAGAAGTCCCACTCGACGAACTCGAAGTCGGCCTTGGCGCCGAAGAAGCGCCACGACACCACGCCGCTGGAATCGATGAAGTGCTCGACGAAGTTGTTCGGCTCGGTCAGCGCCAGGCTGTCGAAGGTCGGTTGCGGCAGGTCGTTCAGGCCCTCGAAGCTGCGGCCCTGGAGCAGCTCGGTGAGGCTGCGTTCCAGCGCCACCTCGAAGCTCGGGTGAGCGCCGAACGAGGCGAACACGCCACCGGTGCGCGGGTTCATCAGGGTCACGCACATCACCGGGAACTCACCGCCCAGCGACGCGTCCTTGACCAGCACCGGGAAGCCCTGCTCCTCCAGCCCCTGGATGCCGGCGACGATGCCCGGGTACTTGGCCAGCACTTCCTGCGGCACGTCCGGCAGGCACAGCTCGCCTTCGAGGATCTCGCGCTTGACCGCCCGCTCGAAGATCTCCGACAGGCACTGCACCTGCGCCTCGGCCAGGGTGTTGCCGGCGCTCATGCCGTTGCTCAGGTACAGGTTCTCGATCAGGTTGGACGGGAAGTACACCGTCTCACCGTCCGACTGGCGCACGAACGGCAGCGAGCAGATGCCACGCTCCTTGTTGCCCGAGTTGGTGTCGTACAGGTGCGAACCGCGCAGCTCGCCGTCGGGGTTGAAGATCTGCAGGCAGTGCTCGTCGAGGATCTCGGCCGGCAGCGCGTCCTTGGGCCCTGGTTTGAACCACTGCTCGTTGGGGTAGTGCACGAACGCCGCGTTGGCGATGTCCTCGCCCCAGAACTGGTCGTTGTAGAAGAAGTTGCAGTTCAGCCGCTCGATGAACTCGCCCAGCGCCGAGGCCAGCGCCGCTTCCTTGGTCGCGCCCTTGCCGTTGGTGAAGCACATCGGCGACTGCGCGTCGCGCACGTGCAGCGACCAGACGTTGGGCACGATGTTGCGCCACGAGGCGATCTCGATCTTCATCCCCAGGCCTGCGAGGATCGCCGACATGTTGGCGATGGTCTGCTCCAGCGGCAGGTCCTTGCCCGGGATGTAGGTGGTGCTGTCGGACACTGGCATCAGCAGCGCCTGGGCATCGGCGTCGAGGTTGTCGACCTCCTCGATGATGAACTCGGGGCCGGTCTGCACCACCTTCTTCACGGTGCAGCGATCAATGGAGCGCAGGATGCCCTGGCGGTCCTTCTCGGAGATGTCCTCGGGCAGCTCGACCTGGATCTTGAAGATCTGGTTGTAGCGGTTCTCGGGGTCGACGATGTTGTTCTGCGACAGGCGGATGTTCTCGGTCGGAATATCGCGGGTCTGGCAGTACAGCTTGACGAAGTACGCCGCGCACAGGGCCGACGACGCCAGGAAGTAGTCGAACGGCCCCGGGGCCGAGCCGTCGCCCTTGTAGCGGATCGGCTGGTCGGCGATCACCGTGAAGTCATCGAACTTGGCTTCGAGACGAAGGTTGTCGAGAAAATTGACCTTGATTTCCATGCGCAGGGGTACCAAAAGCGGGCGGGAACGGATAAATGGCGGGCATTATCCGGGATTTTTGCCGGGAAGTGTTGGCTGGCGACGAGTTGGAGGTCGGCCGCTCACCTGCATGCGGTGCCCGGGCTTTTCAAGGTGTTCGACGTTAGCGTTGCAGCGCCTATGAGATCGAGCGCCGCCCACGCGGCGCATCGCGACGCAAGGCCGCTCCCACATTTGTTGCAACGTGCCGAACCTGTCAGGCCATGGTTGCCCGCCTTGGCGCATGTCTTGAGACAGGTGGAGCGACAGTGGTGCCCACGCTGAAACCGCGTTGTACCAACAAGGCGGACCAGGTAATGGCACAGGAGAAATTGGCCCGAAACAGATGTGGGAGCAACTGTCTTGCTCAATTTTTAGAATCTGGCGCGATCCCTGTGGGAGTGGGTTTACCCGCGAAGCAGGCGACGCGGTACCTGGCACCGGCTATGCCGGTGTTCGCGGGCAAGCCCGCTCCCACAGCGACCGTGCAGCCCTAAAGCCACGCGCCACGCCTGTGGGAGCGGCCTTGTGCCGCGATGCGCCGCGCGGGCGGCGCTCGATCTGATAGGCGCTGTAACGGTTGCGGTGGACACCTGGAGGCCCTCACCCGGTCAATAACCCTTACACCCCAAAGGCCATAAAAGGGACAACCCCAGGCCCGAATCCGCCGCGATGCCTACTCCGCCCTGAAACTCCAGACGATCTCGACCACCCGCGACGCCAGGATCAGGTAGACCAGGCACAGGGTCACCTGCAGTACCGTGTGGTAGGGCAACTTCGCCAGGCGGTGCAAGGTATCGCTGACATTCAGCAAAAACAGCAGCGCCGACACCAGGATCAACCCCCAGCCGGTGAAACTGAACACCCACAGCCCCAGCAGGACCTGCTGGTTGCCGTGGATCGCCTCGGTGCCTGCGGCGAACAGCAGCGCGCACACCAGCAGGTTCTTGAAATTGTCGAAGACCTTGGTACTGAGGTCGGCGTCGAGCAGTGCGAGGTACTTTTTCCAGAGTCTGCGCATGGGGCTCTCCCACGGATACGGTCGTCAGCGCAAGTCTAGGCCAGCCCTCTGAAGGTGTTCGGCGTCTCTCAGATCGAACGCCTGGCGTTTTTCTTGACGATGGCCTTCATCCGCGTCGCGGCCCGCTGCACGGTCGCCATCTTCTCCGGGCGTTTCATGCCCCGCCATTTGCGGATCTCGTCCCGGGTACGGCCGCAGCTCACGCACAACTCGCTGTTGAGCTGGCACAGCGAGACGCAGGGGTTGTCGATGTCTTTGGCCATGGTGCGCTCCAATGTCGGGCGCGCATGATAACGGTTCGGCTACCGCCCTTGAACCGACCAATCCCTGAGGGAGCGGCGCCGGTGGCTCGCCATTTCCCGCTCAAGCCCTCTAAAATGCCACTTTCAGCCTGAACGGAAGCAAGCCATGCCCGCCTCACTGATACGCCCTTCCCCTGCCCCACTGCTTGCGCCAGGGGAAACCGTGTTGCTGTTCGACGGCGTGTGCAGGCTGTGCAACGGCTGGGCGAGGTTCGTTATCCGCCATGATCGCCACCGGCGTATCCGCCTGGCCACGGTCCAGTCAGCGCAAGGCCAGGCCCTGCTGGCCTGGGCAGGCCTGCCGGTGACAGCGTTCGACACCATGGCGGTGATCCGCGATCGACACTACTGGGTACGCTCCGAGGCCTTCTTCGAGGTGGTCCGCCAGCTGCCCGGTGCCTGGCCGCTGCTGCGCGTGCTGCGCCTGTGTCCCCGCAGATTGCGGGACTGGCTGTACGACCGCGTGGCGCTCAACCGCTATCGGCTGTTCGGCCGATACGACCAATGCCTGCTGCCCAGCCCGGACCACAAGCGTCGTTTCCTCGAGGAGCAGCCATGAACCGTCTAAACCAGGTCCATTGGTTGGCCCGGGCCAGCCTGGCCTTCGTGTTCGCCTACCATGGGCTGGTGCCCAAGCTGATCATTCTCAGCCCCGGTGAACAGGTGCTGCTGCAAGCCCACGGGCTGGCACACGCCACCTGGTTGTCACAGGCCGCCGGCGTGGCCGAACTGGCGCTCGCCGCCCTGCTGCTGATGCCACGGCTGGTCTGGCCGTTGCTGGTCGGCGCAGCGGTATTGCTGGGCCTGCTGGTGGATGTGGCGGTGATGCAACCCTCGATGCTGGTGGATGCCTTCAACCCGGTTTCGCTGAATGTGGCGGGGATGGCGCTGTGTGCCGTGGCTTGGCTTTCCCGCCAGGACGCTGCAAGCCAGTCCCCCGCGAATATCCCGAGCCATTGCTGAGCGACTGTTGCCACAGCAACACCCCACTGCTGCGCCACCAGCAGCCCCGCTCGCAGCCCCTGTAAAACCGTAGCCTGATCCCTGGCACGGCGATTGCGATACCTCGGTATCACCCGCCGTGCACAAGGTTCGCCATGTCCCCATTCAAAGCCCTCACCTGGCTGGTCTCTCCCCTGGCCCTGCTCGCCTTGTGGGCTGCAGTCGCCGACGCCGCACTGTTCCCGGCCAACCTGCTGGTGCCGCCCCTGGAGGTCTGGCGCAGCTTCGCCGACCTGCTGGCCACCGGCGAATTGCAGGAGCACCTGGCCGGCAGCCTGTCGCGCCTGTCGCTGGGCTTCGCCGCCGGCGCGCTGGCCGGCCTTGCGTTCGGCACGGCCATGGCCCTGTCAGACACGGTCAAGGCCTATTGCGCGCCGCTGTTCCATACCCTGCGGCAGATCCCCAGCATCGCCCTGATCCCGATGCTGGTGCTGCTATTGGGTATCGACGAGACCTTCAAGGTGGTGATCGTCGCCAAGACCGCGTTCTTCCCGGTGGCCCTGGCCACGGTCGAGGGCATCCGCGCCATCCCCCGCAGCCACTTCGAAGTGGCCGCCGTGTACCGCCTGCGCTGGCCGACCCTGGTCGCACGCATCGCCCTGCCCGCCGCGGTGCCGGCCATCGTCACCGGCGTGCGCGTGGCCCTGACCCGCGCCTGGGTGGTGCTGGTGGCCTGCGAGTTGCTGGCGGCCGACAGCGGCCTGGGGCAGATGATCGAGATGGGCCGGCAGATGCTGCGCATCGATGTGGTGATGGTGGGCGTGGCGATCACCGGGGTGATCGGCTTTGCCCTGGACTTCTCGCTGCGCCGTGTCGAACGGCGCCTGTCCGGCTGGCAAGTGGCCGGGAGATGATGATGAATCTGCGCAACCTGCGTGGCCTGCTGCTGCCACTGCTGCTGATCGGCGCCTGGGAACTGGCCTCGCGCCAGGACGCCGCCGGCGCCTACGCCTTCGTGCCATTGGCGACCATCGGCCAGGCCCTGTTGGAACTGCTGGGCAACGGCGAGCTGCTGGTCAACCTGCTGGCCAGCCTGGCCCGCACCAGTGCCGGCCTCGCCCTGGGCATCGTCGGTGGCGTCGCTCTGGGCGCGCTGATGGCCCTGTCGCCCCTGGCCAACCGCCTGGTGGCACCGTTGTTCCACGCCCTGCGCCAGGTGCCGATGCTCGGCTGGATCCCGCTGATCGCCCTATGGCTGGGCAACGGCGAAGCATCGAAGCTGCTGATCGTCAGCCTGGCGGCGCTGTATCCGATGGTGCTCAACACCTTCGAGGGTCTGCGCCAGGTCGATGTGCGCCATCGCGAAGTCGGCCAGGTACTGGCGCTCGGGCGCTGGCAGCAATTGCGCCTGGTCCTGCTGCCCGCCGCCCTGCCGAGCATCGCCACCGGCGTGCTGCAGGCCCTGGCCTTCGCCTGGGTCACGGCGGTCGGCAGCGAGCTGTTCCTCGCCTCCGGCGCCGGCCTGGGCAACCTGATGATGAACGCCGAGGCCGGCGCGCGCATGGAGATCATCGTGATCTGCGTGCTGTGCATCGGCCTGTGCGGCTACCTGATGACCTGGCTGTCCACCCTGCTCGCCCGCCGCCTGCTGCGCTGGCGCCCCACCCGTTGAAAGGCCCGACCATGAACGCCATCGCCCCATCCTTACCCGCCCACGTGCAGACCGGCGCGCTGAGCATCCGCAACCTGAGCAAGACCTACCCGCTCAAGGGCCGGCCCGTGCCGGTGCTGCAAGGCATCGACCTGGACATCCGCCCTGGCGAGTTCGTCAGCATCCTTGGCGCCAGCGGCTGCGGCAAGTCCACCCTGCTGCGCCTGATCGTCGGCCTGGACCCGGACTACCAGGGGCAGATCCTGCTCGACGGCCAGCCGCTGAACGGCCCGGGCCTGGAGCGCGGCATCGTGTTCCAGGACCACCGCCTGTTTCCCTGGATGACGTTGCAGCAGAACATCGCCCTGGCCTTGAAGAACCATGACCTGGGCACGGCGCAGAAGCAGCGCCTGGTCGATGAGCACATCGCCCTGGTCGGCCTGCGAGGCTACGAGCAGGCCTATCCGCACCAGCTCTCCGGCGGCATGGCCCAGCGCGGCGCGATCGCCCGGGCGCTGGTGAACAAGCCCAAGGTGCTGCTGCTCGACGAGCCCTTCGGCGCCCTCGATGCCCTGACCCGCGTGCGCCTGCAGCAGGAGCTGCAGCGCATCTGGATACAGGAGCGCTGCACGGTGATCATGGTCACCCACGATATCGAGGAGGCCTTGTACCTGGGGGACCGGGTGATCGTGATGGAGGCCAATCCGGGGCGCATCGGCGAGCAGGTGCAACTGGAGCTGGCACATCCGCGACAACGCGATACGGCGCTGTTGTTCCAGCACAAGCAGCGCCTGTTGGCGCAACTGGTCGGGCATTGACCTGTCCGGCCTGGGCATGGCCGGCTCGGTCATCAGCAGCTAACCGAGCATGTGGGCCAGCACCGTGGCCATCGCGCCACCGATGGCGCCGACATTAGACCGGGGGGGCTCCAGGTGTTCGCCGAAAGCCTTGCAGCGCCTATCAGATTGAGCGCCGCCCGCGCGGCGCATCGCGACGCAAGGCCGCTCCTACATCTATGGTTACCCCCATTTCTGCAATACTGTACTGAGATGTGCGTGAGTTTGGTTTGCGTCAATCTATACGGCGTCGTGTGGGAGGTTGGTCCCGCGCCTCGATGAAAATCGCGCCCGACGAGCCTAGATATTTGTTCGGCTTCTGAAGCCGAGTAGGAGCTCAGGTTGATCGCCAGGCCGGTATACCGTTCACGTCATCTGTGTGCAGCATCGCAAAACCAGGTGGGTTGTTACTCGTGTGTCTGCAGGGTCAAGCGTTCATGGCGCTTGACCCTGCATCAAATTCGCTGTGGTGTGCCGTGATGGCCCAGGCGATTCGGGCCAGTTTGTTGGCGATAGCGCACACCACCAGGTTGGGGTGGTGAACACGTAGCAAGCCACGTACCCAGTCCGCCAGCTTGCCGGTTTTGCGCTCCAGCCCAATCAGATAGACCCTCGCGCACTGGATCAGCAGTCGTCGCTGATTGCCGTCGCCCCGCTTGCTGATTCGCCCCAGGCAAGGTTTGCCGCCTGTCGTGTGCTGCCTGGGAACCAGGCCTATGGAGGCTGAATAATTTCGCCCACAGCGGAACTGCTTACCATCACCCAATTCCGCAGCCAGGGCGGTAGCGGTGATCGGGCCAATACAAGGTATCGACATCAAACGGGAAGCAAGATCATCGCTAACGGCCTGGCTATGCACTTCCTTGTCCAGAGCCTTGATCCGATCATCGAGATAGCGGAAGTGGGCATGTAGGTCCAGCAACAGCTTCTTGATCAACGGTGAGAAGGTACTGTCGTCCAGCAGAATGGGGAGCTCCCGGACCGCCTTGAAGGTGGGTGCCAAACTGACCCCCACCTCGAGCAAATAAGCGTGGATGCGGTTCATGGTGGCAGTACGGTCTCTGATGAAGCTGTCGCGCAGTGAATTGAGCATCGCCAGCGCCTGCTGGGCCTCGGTTTTGGGAGGCACGAAGCGCATCTGATCGCGGGTTGCCGCCTCACCGATAGCGGCAGCATCGGCAAAGTCATTCTTGTTGCTTTTCACGTAGGGGCGAACGAACTGTGCGGGAATAAGTTTGGGCGTATGACCCTGTCTCGTCACCTCTCGCGCCATGAAATGAGAGCCACCACAGGCCTCCATCGCCACCGTGCAGGGCGCAAGATTGGCAAGGTGGCGGATGAGTGACTCACGGTTGAACCTGCGGTGATAGAGCTCATGACCCCGATCATCCTGAGCGTGTACATGGAAGCTCAACTTTCCCAGGTCGATGGCGATGATGGCGACAGTGTTCATGGCGTTGCACTCCGATAGGCACCCTGTGAAAGCTTAGAGGGCTGACACAGGGTGGGGCGGGGGTAGCCATTTCATTATTTGTTGCAACGTGCCGAACCTGTCAGGCCATGGTTTCCCGCCTTGGTGCATGTCTTGAGACAGGTGAAGCGGCAGTGGTGCCCACGCTGAAACCGCATCGTACCAACAAGGCGGACCAGGTAATGGCACAGGATTGACTGGCCCGAAACAGATGTAGGAGCGGCCTTGCGTCGCGATGCGCCGCGCGGGCGGCGCTCGATCTGATAGGCGCCGCAACTCTGTCGTCGAACACGCTGCCACGAAGCGATACCTTCGCTTGGCAACATTTCGATGCAAAAATGCAACACACACCTTCGCCCGCACCGTTAGAATGGCCGCCTGGCGTGTGCTGCGTGCGCCCGGGAGCCTTCCCGAATACGGAGAACATTCATTTGTTTTCCGTGAGATTTGTCCATGTTGCACGCATGCCTCCATTCCCCATGGCCCTTCCTGCCCCGTGTCTTCACGGCGTGGGTTGTTGCGCCGCATTTCCTATCCTTCTTCTCGCCCTTCGCCGCAGTGGCCCGTCTTGTCCGGAGCCAGCGTCCCGCCGTGCCCGTTGCCCGCCGCGCCACTGCCACCGCGAGGGTGATGCCATGAACGAGGAGCGTTACATGACCGCACCCCTTCCACCCGTCAAGCCGCGCTCGATGCTGCGGCACCTGCTGGCCACCGAGGCGGCCGGCGGCGTCCTGCTGATGTTCACCGCCGCGCTGGCCATCGTCATCGCCAACAGCCCCTGGGCCAGTGCCTACCAGCACCTGCTGCACCTGCCCGTCGGCCCGGTGCTGACCGACAAGCTCGGCCCGATGACCGTGCACATGTGGATCAACGATGGCCTGATGGCGATCTTCTTCCTGCTGGTGGGCCTGGAGATCAAGCGCGAGCTGGTCGACGGCCGCCTGGCCAGTTGGGAGCAGCGCCGCCTGCCGGCCCTGCCGGCACTGATGGGCATGGCCGTGCCGGCGCTCATCTACCTGGCGGTATCCCGTGGCGAGCCGGGCCTGGCCGACGGCTGGGCGATCCCGGCCGCCACCGACATCGCCTTCGCCGTCGGCGCCCTGGCCCTGCTCGGCCGGCACGCGCCGCTGTCGCTCAAGGTGATGCTGGTCTCGGTGGCGATCATCGACGACATGGGCGCGGTGGCAATCATCGCCGTGTTCTACACCTCGTCGCTGAATCTGCTGGCCCTGGCCGGCGCCGCCGGCATCGTCACCGTGCTGCTGGCCTGCAATCGCCTGCGCGTGGTCAGCCTGTGGCCCTACCTGATCGGCGTGGCCGCGCTGTGGTACGTGACCCTGCTGTCGGGCGTGCACGCCACCATCGCCGGCGTGGTCGGTGCCCTGCTGATCCCCTACAGCACCGGCGACAGCGAGGCCCGCGAAGCCAGCCCGCTGCTCAAGCTGGAGCATGGCCTGGCGCCCTGGGTCGGCTTCCTCATCGTGCCGGCCTTCGGCTTCGCCAACGCCGGTGTCTCGTTCGGCGACCTGGGCCTGAGCGACATCTTCGCCCCGTTGCCGCTGGCCATTGCCCTGGGCCTGCTGCTGGGCAAGCAGCTCGGCGTGTTCGGCGGCGTGCTGCTGGCGGTCAAGACCGGCCTGGCCAGCAAGCCCCATGGCGCCAGCTGGCTGCAGATCTACGGCGTGGCGATGCTGTGCGGCATCGGCTTCACCATGAGCCTGTTCATCGGCGAGCTGGCCTTCCCCGGCCAGGCCGATAAGATCGACGCGGCCAAGATCGGCATCCTGCTGGGCTCGCTGCTATCGGCGGTGATCGCCTGCCTGATCCTGCGTTTTGCACCCAAGCCGGCGGATTGATGCAAGCGCTCGGGGCTGCCTGGCAGCCCCGTTTGATCTACTGGTAACTGAACCTGCGTGGGAGCGGGCTTGCCCCGCGATCGTTTCTACAGCACCACGCGGAACCTGCAGACCACCTCACCCCCGCACCACCGACACCCCACCATCCACCACCATGGCCGCCCCGGTCATGAAACTCGATGCCTCCGACGCCAAAAACAACGCCGCCTCGGCGATCTCCTGCGGCCGGGCCAGGCGCTTGAGGGCATGCAACCCTTCGACATGGGCCCGGGCCTCGGGACTGTTCATCGCACTGCGGCCCATGGGCGTATCGGTACCGCCGGGCAGCAGCGCGTTGGCGCGTATGCCACGGCTGCCCTGCTCCGCCGCAATGACCTGGACCAGGCCGACCAGCCCGGCCTTGCTCGCCGCATAGGCGGCCATGCCCGGCATGCCCACGCTGTGGCCGACAAAGGTCGAGGTGAAAATCAGCGAGCCGCCGCCACGGGCCAGCAACGCTGGAATCTGCGCCTGGGCGCAGAGGAAGGCGCTGGTGAGGTTGGTGTGCAGGGTGTGTTGCCAGCCCTCCAGGGACAGCTCGGGGACGGCGGCCAGTTCACCGAGGGTACCGGCATTGTTGAAGGCGATGTCCAGGCCACCGAAGCGCGCCACCGCCACATCCACCAGCTCCCTGGCCAACACCGCATCGGTGATGTCGCCAGCCACGGCCACAGCCCGGCCTTGCCCTGCCGCCGCGATGTCCGCCGTCAACTGCTCAAGCTCGACCTCGCGCCGAGCCGTGAGCACAAGGTTGGCGCCGTGCCGGGCGAACAATGTCGCCGCAGCTCGGCCGATACCGGAGCTGGCGCCGGTGATGATTGCCACTTTGCCTGCCAGTTGCATGATAAGTACCTCGTCCTGAAGTTGGGTGCAGGGTGCGCGGGGTACTATCGGGTGGCGTGGTGCCGGGAAGCTCTCCGTTTCTTGTGCACTATCAACCTTGGCTCATATGGCCTGCGGTGCATCTGCGATAGGTTGCTGCAGCAAGGTACGCGGCAACTTGAAGCCCTTGAACGGCTGCTGGGTGATCGGGTTGAAGGCTTTCTCCGAACTGAGCCGATAGCGCATCACACCGTCACCGGTCTTGAAGCTCAGGTCCACCGCGGTGGCGCTGCGGCCATTCAGGGCGCCACGGCTGAGCAGGCGGAACATCGACCAGGGGCCCCGGTATTCCAGGCTGCTGCTGTTGCCATTGAGCCTGAGCAGGGTGAGGTTGCTGCGTACCTGCTGGCCAAGCGTGTTGGGCCAGATCACACCGGTGATCTGGCTGGGGCCGTGGGTGTAGGAGACCAGTTGACCATCGAGGTCCAGCAAGCTGGTGCGCTGATTGGCGCTGAGCCCCAGGGGCTCGATGCTGAACTGCACGCCGAGGTTGCCGCGCGGGTCAAAGAACGTTTCGCGAATACGGTCTGCCAGGGCGAGTTGGTCGATGACTTCGTTGCGAATCAGGTAGCCATCCTGGTTCTCGGCGTACAGCGCGTCGAGGTTGTCCTTGATGAATGCGTTCAGGTACCGCTCCTGGAACTGCTGCAGGCGCCCCTTGGGCCCGAAGAACGCCTCGAAATCATCGAGGGCAGCATCAGCCCCCCCGACCACAAAGGGATATCGTCCTGCCAAGCGCTGCTGGAAGAAGCTGTAGACGTCGGCATCCCAGCGCCGCTCGAGCTCACGCAGCGCCTCGACGACCAGCACTTGCGCCGTCTGGTCCGCGACGGCCCTCACCTGCTGTCCGACCGGCTCGGGCAGCCCTGTCGCAACCCGCTGCAAGGTGGCAATCGGGTCCGCGCCACTCATCGAAAAACGCTGTAGCACCGCCTGCAGAGCGGCCTTGCCCCTGTCAGGGCTGTCCTGTACCCCTCTTGCCTGGTCGTGGACGGCGGCAATCGCGCTCAAGGCTTCATCGTAATAGCTGGGCCGCTCCCCTTTGGCCTGCAGCATGTCGTTCAAGCCCGAGAAGGCCCGACGAATACCGACCAGATGCTGGTCGACAGCCTGCCCCGCCAGATTCGGGGCCTCTACGTTGTCCGCCAGCGTGGACATCGCCGTATTGGCGCGCACGCTCTCCAGCAGTCGACGCAAGGGCTCTGCCGGCCCCGTCAATTGCCCCAGCACCGATACCCCATGCTCCAGGTCACGGAAATGGGCAATTGCGAGTGCGTTCAGGGCTCGTCGCCAGCTGTCGATATAGTCCGCGCTGTAGAGGTTGCGGATACCCTCGATCAATACATCGCGATCAGCCGGTGAATAGTCCAGCTGGCGGCGCTCGCCCAACGCCCACTGATCGACCATTGCCAGGTCGGTGACCTGTGCGCTGCGAGGCAGGAAGTATTCGCTGAAACCCTTGGCCGTCAGCATGGGCGCCAGGAACAGGTCAACGGGCACCTGGGCGTCGCCGGAGCGGAGCTGGAACACCGAATCGAAGGCAGGCCCGACCTCATGACGCAGGTCCAGGCCATTGTGCAACTGCTCCTGGGCCTGCTGCTTCAGGCTGACATACACACGTTGCGCCAGAGGTACCTCACGCAGGCCTTGCTGGGCCTGGCCAAGCCGCTGGCGGAACTGTGGCAGCTCGGTATCGGCATAGGCCAGGGCGTATTGCAGGTGACGCATCAGGGCCTGCTGCAATTGCCCCTGGCCAGGGAAGGCCGTCTGCCATTGCCGGGCCATCCACTGCTCGACCCATTCCGGCCGTCGATTGTGGCGGTCCTCGATCATCCGGTACACCCTGAGCGCGGCCATCTGCTGCTCGCTGCCCGCAGGCGCGGCATCCATGGCATCGATCACCCCGCTGGCGACGGCCGGCAGGAAGCGCCTGGACAACAGGCTCAGGTAGGCCTCATCGACCCGCGGCCCCAGCAGGCGTCCCTGGTAGAGCCCCAGGTCCGCCACCACCGGCCAGGCCGATCGATAGTCGCCGAACACCGCCACTGCCTCGCGAATCTGCTCCAGTGGCGCCAGCAGGTTGCGCCCGGTGGGGTCCAGCCGCTGATCCAGTTCATGGCTGCCGAATGCCCGGCTCATGTCCAGGACGCTGGCCACCTTGTCGCTGTTGGCCTCGTAGTAGCGCTGCCAGGCGCTGCCCATGACGACCAGCGCCAATGCCCCGACCCCCGAGCCCACCCACAGCAGGCGTCGCTTGCCTAGCGCCACCCTGATGTTGTCGCCGGCCAGCCCGGCCTCCGGATACACCACCTGCTGGAACAGGCGTTGGGCAAAATACGCCTGTTGCCGGCCCTGGGGCTTGCCCTCGCTGACCGGCGCATCGGCCTTGAAGGGATGGGCCACATTGCGCTGGAAGGCGTTGAGCACCTGGCCCTGCTGAAGCATCGAGGACAGGTACAGGCCCCGCACCAGTGCAGGCGTGGTGAAGCGATCACTCACCAGCATCTCGCGCAGGAACGCCAGCAGTATCGGCCGCAGGCCAAGCAGTTGGCCCTGCAAGGACACCAGCCGTTCACGCAGGTCGGTCTTGCCCAGCACACCCAGGTCGTTGAGCACCTGCTCCTCGGTCCGCCTCACCAACCAGTCGTATTGCTCGGCCAGCTCATCCAGCCAGGCATCGAACGCGCTGACGGCATCCAGCCTGAAGGTGAACCCGAGCATCCGCTCACGCTCGGCTTGCGTCAGGCGCGCAAACAACTGCTCGAACCCATCCAGCAAATCGAACTTGCTCAGCACGACATACACGGGCAAACGCGCGCCCAACTGGTTGCTTACCTCATGCAGGCGAGCCCGCAGCACCTGGGCCAAGGCCATGCGCTGCTGCGGCGTGGCCAGCTGCAAGGCGGCAAGATCGACGACCAGCACGACGCCATTGAGGGCGTTGCGACTGCGCGTGCGGGCCAGCCAACCCAGCAGGTGCATCCATAACCGCGCCTGGGTGCCAGCCGGCAGTGCCGGCCTGGCCTTGTCGAGCGTGTCGGGCAGGTTGCCATCCGGGGCCTGCCGGGTCATGAGCGCCCCCGGCGGGTCGATGACCACCGCATCGTCGCTGATCCACCAGTCCACGGGATAGGCCAACGCCTCGTCCTGGCGCCCGTGTGCCTGGACCTTGCCGATCCGCGTCAGGGAAAAGCGCTGGTCCGAGCGCTCCATCAGGCTGGTCTTGCCCGCGCCCTCGTCGCCCAGCAGCAGATACCAGGGCAACCGATACAACGCGCGGTACCCGCCGGCATGCTCCAGGTAGCTTGCCAGCCCCGCATCGAGGGCGTGCTGTTGAGCCAGGAGCACAGGCAGTATTGGGTCGGCGCTCGCCTCGATATCCTGCTGGCGTTCGGCCTGCAGCCGTTGAAAGCGTGCACGCAGCACGAACAGCCAGATCAGCAACGGCAACAACACCAGCAGCAGTGTGGCGACGCTGCGACGCTCCAGGCTGGCCAACGGCTGCTGCCCGTGCCACTGCCATTGCGGCCCGAGCCACCAGATCAGTACCAGCAGCAACACCGCTCCGAGGCCCAGCAACAGCGGCATGGCCAGATTGATTCGGGACGCCAGCGGCAGGCCCCAACGTTTGAAAAGCGCCCAGAGTTTGCTCATGGCGGTTCAAGACTCCCTGTTCTGATCGTTCAATCCTGATGTCGCGGCGAACTGCTGCAGCTGCTGGTAGACCTCGGGCTCCCACGCCTCGGCAGTCATGCCACGCATGGTGCGGGCGACATTCGCGCACAGCTCCTGGGCGAGCCAGGACACGCCCCGTGAGGCCAGCAGATCGGCGGCGATCACCGTGCTGTGGCAACGCTCGCGTGGTGATCGGTAGTCCGCTTGCAGCCCTTGCAGCTTCAGCAGCACTGGTTCCACGCCCTCGACCTCGAGCTGGCTGACCAGCTCCTCGCGCAGGCCGATGAACGCCTGGGTGGCGCCATCCCCTGCCAGCGTTGCCTGGCTGCCCCTGAGCCAGGCCAGGCACTGGTCATCGACAAACGCGGTGCCGTCGCTGAAGCACAATTGCTCAAGCGCCGGCAGGCGCCGTACGAACCTGGCAGTGGCACAGCGAATGGCCTCGGCGACTTCGTTCATTGCCAGGCGCGTGGCGATGCCCGCCGCCAGATAGCTGCCGCGAATCCAGTAAGGGGCGGCCGCGACACTTCGCTCGACTTTCATCAACAGGGTCGGGTCGAGCGCCGAAGCAGACAGCGCGTCCTCGTACCCGCCGACAATGTCGGCAGGCACCGCCATCAACTCGGTGCGAAGCCCCTGACGCGTGGAGGGCAGTGTCTGGATATGCGCCCACAGGCCGAAGCGCCTCAGCTGGTAGCCCGTCGGATCGTAGATATCCTGCTGGTTGATGAACTCGGCCATGCCCAGTACCGCACGACGGGTCTCACGTTCGTTCCCCAGGGAGAGAGTGGTACTGGCAGGTCGAAACACATCGGTCAGTGGTGCGACGGGCGCCTGGGGTGGCGAGGATTCCTTGCGACTGGGTTGCGCAGTCCCCATCGCCTGCTCGGCCTGCTTGAGCAGCGCGCGCTCCAGCTCGCTCAGCGCGGCAGGATCGAGCTGCGCCAGGGGTGCCTGCTGTTGCAGGCAGGCCAATGCCTGCTGGGCGGCCTGCTTGCAGGCCGGGGTGTAACTGAAGCGGTCGAGGCCGGGCAGCGCCGCCGACAGGCGCCCGAGCAGCAGCCCGACCAGCTTGCGCTTGCCCAGGAAGCCCTTGGGGCCTGGCTTGGGATGGGCGCTTTCCCAATAGTGCTCGACCATGCCTGCCAGCAACGCCAGCGTGCAACACCAGCGCTCCCAGCATCCCGTGCGCAGCCAGGCGACACTGAGGTGCCCGACGATACGCAAGTGCTTGCACTGGCCGCCCAGGTACTGACGGGAGGCTTCCTCGATGTAGGGCCAATCGATGGCGGCTTCATGCAGCCCTCCCAGCTTGACCATCTCCTGATCGATCGCCTGGTAGGTTTCGTCCTCGATATCGAAATAACCCGCTGGCGCGAGCGGGTCGACGGGCGCCAGCAACCTGGCGACCTCCTCGGTCGACACCGGCGCTACCAGCGACATGCTGTGCGCGCCTGGTCAATCAACGGGTCCAACCCCTGCGCATCGAAACGCAAGCCATCGAGGGCCGGATGATCACTGACCACAAGGATGCGCTGGGCACCCTGCAGTACCTTGATCTGCTCGATGGCGGGCAAGCCGCGCCCGGCATCCAGCACCTGGCCGTTTTCCAGCACCTGCCAGGCCAGCGAGCGGGTCGACCGATGCTCCGTACGCAGTTGCAAGGTCACCCGATTGCCCTGGACGGGTTCGGCGGTGAGCAACTGTAGCCTGGAGATGTTCTGTACACAGCTGACGGCGAGATAGGGGCGCGGCTCGGAGGTCGCGATAGCCGGTGCGGAGATCACCACCTGCCGCCGCCCTGTCCGCTTGTCGTCCTCGGCCCCCAGGATGAATGCCAGATTGTCGGGCGCCCGTCGGGCCTCGTTGGCCATGACCCGAGCCACGCTCGGGGCATCGAGCTCCGGGGCCGACCATCCCCTGCCGATCGTCGGTACGCGCGCCGGCGTTCCCGCCGCCTCATCGAAACACGCCAGGCGCTCGACATTGGAAACAATCCCCGTGCAGTCCCGCACAGGGGCTGCAAAGGTCGGTTCCAGCAGCGCGAACAATGCCAGACCAAGCACGCAACTATATGGATTGCACACCAGAATTAGACCTCACGGCTCGATGCAACTTCTTATTGGGAACATGCAAAGCAATAGAAAAAAGACAATTAGCCATCGCTAAAAAACAGACTTGACGCAAGCCTAGAACAACCTCACCACCACAAACAATCAAATATTTTCTTACATTTTTAGACTCGACTTTGATTACTTCATTTCAGCATCGTCTAAGGGCAATTTACAGCACCAAAACATTAACGTGTATATAAAAACAAATATGTAGGACCCCTCCTACAAAATTCTAAAAAACTTCCCACAAGCACAACACCCCACAAACTTCAGCATCAGGAATAAACTTACATCATGTCCAGAAACTCAAGTTCCGTTGCGCCCAAAGAGCGCATCAACATCAAGTATGTACCCGCCACGGGGGATCAACAGGCCGAGGTTGAACTGCCGCACAAGATGCTGGTGCTGGGTGACTTCGGCCTGGTCGACAACCGCAACCTGGAGGACCGCCAACCCATGCGCATCGACAAGCACAGCTTCGACAGCGTGCTCAAGGACGCCGACGTCAAGCTGAGCCTCTCGGTCCCTTCGGCACTCAACCCTGTCGCCGACGCCGAGCTGGCGGTCGAGCTGCAGTTCAGGACGATCAACGACTTCGGCCCCGACCAGATCGCTCGCCAGGTGCCGGAGCTGAACAAGCTGCTGGCGCTGCGCGAGGCCCTGGTCGCCCTGAAAGGCCCGCTGGGCAATGTCCCGGCATTTCGCCGGCACCTGCAGCACCTGCTGACGGACCAGCAGGCACGCAAGCAACTCGCGCAGGAGCTGGACCTGGTACTCGAAGCCCCGCCAGCGGAATGAAAACGCACTTCTGACTGATGGCATATGACATAGACAACGGAGCGTCTCGGATGTCCACCACCAACAACACCACAGTCACTGCCGATACCACGGCTGAAACCATCGGTAACTCGACACTGCTCGACCAGATCATGGTCGAAACCATGCTGGTACCCAGCCAGGAGGGATACCAGATCGCCAGGCAAGGCGTGGCTGCATTCATATCGGAAATGCTCAAGGACGATACCCCGGACCAGTTGGTCAACAAGCACCGGGTCGACCAGATGATTGCCGAAGTCGACCGACTTCTCGGCAAACAAATGGATGCCATTCTTCATCAATCCGAGTTCCAGGCGCTGGAGTCCGCATGGCGCGGGCTGAAACTTCTGGTCGACCGAACCGACTTTCGCGAGAACATCAAGCTGGAAGTCCTGCATGTCAGCAAGAGCGACTTGCTCGATGACTTCGACAATGCCGCGGACATCACTTGCAGCGGGCTTTACAAACATGTCTACACCGCAGGTTACGGACAGTTTGGCGGTGAACCCGTGGCGGCCATGATCGGCAACTACAACTTCGGCCCGTCCTCGCCTGACATCAAGCTGCTGAGCTATGTCGCCTCCGTGGGCGCCATGTCGCATGCCCCCTTCATCACCGCCCCCGCTCCCGAGTTTTTCAACCTGAGCAGCTTCGAGGACCTGCCCGACCTCAAGGAGGTCAAGGACATCTTCGAAGGACCACGCTTCGCCAAGTGGCGGTCGTTGCGCGACAGTGAAGATGCCCGCCATATCGGCCTGGTGCTGCCGCGCTTCATGCTGCGCTCGGTCTATGACCGCCAGGAACACCCCATCAGCAGCTTCAGCTACGACGAAAACATCGACGCTCGACACCAGAACTACCTGTGGGGCAACGCCGCCTTCCTGATGGCCAGCTGCATCAACGACAGCTTTGCCCGTTATCGCTGGTGCCCGAACATCATCGGCCCACAATCCGGTGGCGCCGTCGACGACCTGCCGGTGCACCTGTACGAGGCCCTCGGACAGTTGCAGGCAAAGATCCCGACCGAGGTGCTGGTCTCCGATCGCAAGGAGTTCGAGCTGGCCGAAGAGGGCTTCATCGCCCTGACCATGCGCAAGGACAGCGACCAACGCCGCGTTCTTCTCGGCCAACTCGGTGCAGAAACCCAAGCAGTTCCCCAAGACATCCGAAGGCTTGCAGGCACAGACCAACTACAAGCTCGGCACCCAGTTGCCCTACCTGTTCATCGTCAACCGGCTCGCCCACTACATCAAGGTGCTGCAACGCGAGCAGATC
This sequence comes from Pseudomonas sp. TE31087, assembly GCF_057284075.1. Taxonomy (NCBI): domain Bacteria; kingdom Pseudomonadati; phylum Pseudomonadota; class Gammaproteobacteria; order Pseudomonadales; family Pseudomonadaceae; genus Pseudomonas; species Pseudomonas sp. TE31087. The sequence goes on along the minus strand of NZ_JBXVNN010000001.1, from coordinate 551,833 downwards.
GGCAGCTGGAAGGAGCGCAACGACCTCGAAGGCGAGCTCAGCCGCTGGCTCAAGCAGTACATCGCCGACCAGGAGAACCCCTCGGCCGACATCCGCAGTCGTCGCCCCCTGCGTGCCGCGCAGATCGAAGTCACCGATGTCGCGGGCGATCCGGGTTGGTACCAGGTCTCGCTCGCGGTGCGCCCGCACTTCAAGTACATGGGGGCGAACTTCGAGATCTCCCTGGTCGGCCGGCTCGACACCCAATGAGCAGCCTCTTCGACCGCCTGGCCAGCGACGCTCCCGCTGGCCGCCGAGAAAGCACCGGGCGCACCGTCGAGCGGATCAAACGCCACCTCGAGACGCTGCTCAACGCCCGTCGGGGCTGCTCGCAGAGCTGCCCCGACCTCGGCTTGCGCGACTTCAACGGCCATGACCAGGGCAACGGCGACCTGCTGCGCCAGGTGAGCTCGGACATCCAGCGCACGATCCGGCGCTACGAGCCGAGGATCCAGGTGTTGAACCTGCAGGGGCAGCCGGACGCGGACAACCCGCTGGAACTGCACTTTCGCCTGGATTGCCAGGTGCGGGTGGAAAACCACGCCGAACAGCTGCAGATCGAACTGCTGGTCAACGGCCACAACCGCAACACCCAGGTGAGGTAGGCCATGTCGTTGAAGGACCGCTTCGGCGAAGAACTGCGCTACCTGCGCGAACTGGGGGAGGACTTTGCGCGGGACAATCCCCAGCTCAGCCGCTATCTGGGCAAGGACAGTGGCGACCCCGGCGTCGAGCGCCTGCTGGAAGGCCTCGCTTTCCTGACCGCCAAGCTGCGCCTGAAACTCGAGGACGAGGTGCCGGAACTGACCCATGGCATGCTGCAACTGCTCTGGCCGAATTACCTGCGCCCCCTGCCCAGCGCGACGATCATTCAGTTCTCGCCCCTGGACGCTTCGCTCAGCCAGGCCCAGATCGTTCCCAGAGGCTCACGCCTGTTTTCCCGGCCGGTCGATGGCGTGGATTGCGAGTTCCGCACCTGCACCGAGGTGAAGCTCTATCCCTTCACGCTCGGTGAGGTGAGCGCGACCCTGACGCCCGACAGCTCGGTCATTCACCTCCAGCTCGAGACCCAGGTGCAACGCCCGCTGAACACCCTGGGCTGCGACAGCCTGGAGTTCCACCTCGGTGGCGAGCGCAGCAACGCCCAGACCCTTTACCTGTGGCTGGCGCAATACCTCGAGCACATCAGCGTGACCATCGACGGCCAGGTGCGTCGCCTGCCGGCCAACCACCTGAGCTTCTCCGGCTTCAGCCCCGACGAGGCGTTGCTTCCCTACCCGCGCAATGTGTTCGATGGCTACCGGATCCTCCAGGAGTACCTGGTCTTCCCGCAACGCTTCCACTTCTTCAACCTGACCGGCCTGGGCAGGATCTGGCCGGCGCACGCCAGCTCCACGATCCGCATCGAGTTCCACCTCGCGCGCCCACTGCCCGGCTCGACGCGGATCGGCCCCGATGACTTCAGGCTGTTCTGCGCCCCTGCCGTCAATCTGTTCGAGCACGGAGCCGAGCCCATAGACCTGTCCGGAACGGCTGACCAGCATCGCCTGGTACCCCATGGCCTGCGCCGCGACAGCCACGAGATCTTCAGCGTCGACCGGGTGATCAGCACCCGCACCAGCGCCGATGGCAGCCCTGGCGAGCAACTGCGGGTGTTCCAGCCTTTCGAGTCGTTCGCCCACGAGATCGAACATGTGCAGGGACGCACCGCGCTGTACTACCGCTGCCGGGTCGAGCAATCGCTGCTCGGTGACGGGCTGGATCACCAGATCGCCTTCGTGCGGGGCGACGAAAGCCAGTTCATCGGTCACATGGAAACCGCCTCGATCGAGCTGACCTGCACCAATCGGGACCTGCCGATGGCGCTGGGCCTGGGCGATATCGATGTCATCAACCAGGCCACCGCGCCGTTGATCCGCTACCGCAACATCTGCCTGCCGACCCGCCCGTACCGTCCGGTGCTGGATGGCCAGTTGCAGTGGACTCTCATCTCCAACCTCTCGCTCAACTACCTGTCGCTGCTCTCGGCCGCCCCGCTCAAGGCGGTAATCGGCGCCTACGATTTCGCCGCCCTGCACGACATCCAGCAGGCCAGGGCCACGCGCAAACGTCTGGACGGCATCGGCGAGGCGCACACCGAACCACTGGACTGGTTGATCAAGGGCCTGCCCATTCGCGGCCTGCGTACCCGCCTGCGGCTCGACCAGCAGGCCTTCCTCTGCGAAGGCGACCTGTACCTGTTCGGCTGCGTGCTGTCCCACTTCTTCGCCCTCTACGCGAGCACCAACTCCTTCCACCAGCTGGAAGTGATCAATACCACCAACAACGAGCACTACACATGGCCACTGCTGACCGGCAGACAACCGCTGATCTAGCCGAAACGCTGCTCGCCGAGGCCCACCGGCACAGCTTTTTCCAACTGCTGGAGCGGCTGCATGGCTTGCACGGTGACAACCTCGAGCCGCGCTGGCCAGACACCGCCACACGCCAGCGCGTGCACCTTGCCAGCGACCCGCGGCTGAGTTTTCCGGTGGCCGATGTGCTGGCCGCCGAGCGGATCGCCGAGGCGCCGTCGCGCTATCGCGTGCGCACCACCTTCCTGGGGCTGCACGGCACCGACTCGCCCCTGCCCAGCTACTACCTCGACGAACTGGCCTACGAATACGCCCAGGGCATCGGCGTGCGCCCCGCGCTGTTCGATTTCTTCAACCACTGCCTGCTCAGCCTGCTGCACCGCATCTGGCGCAAATACCGCTACTACGTGCGTTTCCAGACCGGGGCGAGCGATGACTTCTCGCGCTACGCCTTCGCCCTGATCGGCCTCGGCGACGAACGCCTGCGTGGCGACACGCCGCTGCCCTGGAGCCGTCTGCTGAGTTTCGTCGGCGTCATTGCCAGCCGCAGCCGGGCACCCGGTGTGGTCGCCGGGATCATTGCCCACTGCTTCGATCTGCCGTCGGTGCAAATTCGCGAGTTCGAGACCCGCACGGTGACCATCGCACACCGCCAGGTGGTGCGCCTGGGACGCTGCAACGGGCAACTGGGCGAGAGCTTCATGCTCGGCGACCGCACGCGAACCCGCAGCAGCAAGTTCACCTTGCTGATCGGCGACCTGGACCTGGCACGCCTGCGCAGCCTGCTGCCCGGCGGCGTCGACTTCGAGCGACTGCGTGCACTGATCGACTTCCTGCTCCGCGACGGCCTGGCCTATGACCTCGAGCTGCGCCTGAAGCCACGTGAACTGCCACCGTTCCGCCTGCACCGCGAGCAGGGTGCGCACCTGGGCTGGACCAGCTTCATCGAAGACCGCAAGGGTGAAGTCACCCCGGTCGTGCGGATACGGGGGCGCGCATGACCAGACTCGCCCTCAGCATCGACAATCTCGATCGCCTGCACCACGGCGTCGTCGCGGGCCATCTGTTCGACCGCGATGGCGGCATCATCGGCAGCCGCAAAGCCGACTGGTTGCTGGTGGATCGCCAGCGACGGATTCACCCCGCTCATTGTGCGATCCGCTGGCTGGAAGGCAGCTTCTGCGTCATCGACCTCTGCGGCCAGACCCTGCTCAACGACAGCCCGCTGCCTCCCGGCCCCGGCGTGCCGGTGCGCGTGGGCGAAGGCGACTGCCTGCAGGTCGGCCCCTATCAACTGCACGCCCGCTATCAGGCCGGGCCAAGCAATCAAAGCTTTATCCGCGGCGACCTGGATGACCTGCTCAAGCCTGGCCGGCAGGCGCTCGAAGCGCTGCTGGACAGCTCGTTGGCCAGCCCCTGGCATCCCGCGCCCCGTACAGCGAGTCTCCCGGTCGATATCTGCACGCTGTTCGATCGACTGCAGGCCCCGGATCCTCTGGCCGCACTGACTGCACCGCAGCAACCGGCCCAGCCTGGGGCAAGCGCCCTGCAGCGACTCATCGTTGGAGGGAAGCCATGACGTCTCATCCACTGAGGGTAGCCACGCTTCTGCTTGCCCTCGGGTCGGCCACAGGCTGCACGGCCCTCGGCAAGATCGGCCAGGTGGTGATGGACCCTTCCATCCCAGTGGGCGCGCTGTCGGACCAGCCCACCGAGGTCGCCTTCAGCCTGCACGCCAGCCCAACCATCAACACCAACCCCCACAGCCTCGATGCGAAGGTACCCGGTGAGGCGCTGGAGCCCACACCTTATGCGGTCAGCCTCCGTGCAAGCGATCCGCTGGCGTTGACTGAGCAGGTCGCCGATCTGCTGGCGCATCTTCAAGCGCTGTTTCCAGCCATGTCCCCCGTAGAGCCGAACGACGAACAGGCACCGGCCCATTCACCCACGGAGCATGAAGGCCCAGGCAGCTATGACGCCAAGGACGTCCGGTTCGACGTGGCCGCCCCCAGCCAGAAAGCGACGCCTTCGATCGCCACCCCCGTCGCGATCAAGATCCTGCAACTGCGTGACGACTCGCTGCTGCGCAACAGCCTGTATGCGCAACTCGACCAGGACCTCGCCAAGGCCCTGCGCAGCACCTACATCCGCGACGACGACTACCTGCTGGCACCGGGGCAATTCAAGTTCGTGCGCTTCGAGCCCATTGCCGCCGACACGCGCTTCATCGCCGTGATCGCCAAGTTCAACGACATCACCAACGCCGACTGGCGGCAGGTGATACGCATCGCGCCACGCGGCCGCCAGGTCGTGCTCGCCGTGACCCTCGATGGCACGCAGATCCTGCTGCAGGAGGAAAGCTGATGCCCCGCCTGCAGGTCTCCACCCTCCCCCTTTATTTGGAGCGCCCATGAGCTCACGCAACCCAGTCCTCTGGCCCGAAGGCATGTTCGTCAAGCCACAGCATTTCCAGCAACAGGCCAGGGCCAGCGACGCCGCGGTCCAGCAGCGCGTCAGCAGCCTGAATGCGGCGTTCTACGGCTTCAGCGAACTGCAGCTGAACCAGGAGTACCTGAGCCTTGGCAAGGTGGCCATCACCCGGGCCCGCGGCATCATGCCGGACGGCACGGTATTCGACATTCCCGGCGACCTGCCGCCGCCCGCCCTGGAAATCACCGACGACGGCACGCAACGCAACGAGGTGTTCCTGTGCCTGCCATTGCGCACCGAAGGGGGACGCGAAGTCAGCTGGCCCGAGAGCGGCGGCAACTACCGCTACGGCGCCCAGCCCCTGGAGATCAAGGACACCCACAGCGCCGACGGCGACCTGGTGCAGGTGGACCAGGCGGTCCCCAACCTTCAACTCATGCGCGAGACCGAGGACAACAGCGCCTACTCCCGGCTGCCCCTTGCCTGGATCCTCGAGCGCCGGCCCGACGGCAGCCTGCTGCTGGACGACGATTTCTACCCCACCTGTGTCTCGATTCAGGCGGCCCCGGCACTCAAGCGGTTTCTCGACGAAGTCAGCAACACCTTGCGCGAGCGAGCGCGCAACCTCGCGACGCGTATCGGCTCGCCCGGCCAGTCGGGGGTGGCCGACATCCGCGACTTCAATCTGCTGCAAGCCATGAACCGTTGGTGGCCGTGCTTCCAGCACCTGGCCCGTCAGCCCCATACCCACCCTGAACAGCTCTACCTGAGCCTGAGCCAGGCGTGCGGCGAGCTGCTGACCTTCACCGACGACGAGCGCCTGCCGCCGGAGCCGCCAGCCTACCGGCACAACGCCCTGCGCCAGTCGTTCAAGCCGCTGGAGGATGCACTGCGCCGTACCCTGAGCATCGTCCGGCAACCGCGGGCCGTTTCCCTGCCATTGGTGGCGCAGCCATTCGGCGTGCTGACCGTGACCCTGGACGATCGCCGCCTGATCGACGAGGCAACCTTCATCCTCGCGGTGCACGCCGACCTGCCCGCCGAGACGTTCCAGCAGTCGTTCCTGCAGAAAACCAAGATCACCTCCCTCGAGGCACTGGCTGACCTGGTGCCACTGCAACTGCCCGGCATTGCGCTGCGACCGATGCCCGTGGCACCGCGGGAGCTGCCGTTCCATGCCGGCTTCAGCTACTTCGAACTCGACCGGCGCAGCCCGAACTGGGCCGCAATGAAGGACAGCAACGGCTTTGGCCTGCATGTCGCGGGGGAGTTCCCGGGGCTCCAGTTGCAGTTCTGGGCGATACGGAGCGAATGAAATGACCGAAGCTGCGAACAACCGACACCTTGTATCAGGCGACAACATGCGAACCGAGCTCGCCGATAGGAGCCAGGCACAGCAACCCATACCGGCCCCCGCCAGCGCGATGGACCACCCGGACTACGTACCCGACCCGGACTTCCAGCTCCGTGGAGCCTTCAGCAACCAGATGATCGATGCGGCGATGCCCCTGTTCGGCCTGGTGATGCGTCTGCGCAAGCAGGAAAGCCACCGGGATATCCCGTTCCTCTACAACGCCGTCTACAACCAGGTCAACGCCATCGTCGAGGAGATGCGCCGGTACGACTACGAGCCGGCCCAGCTGCAGGCCCACTCCTACGCGCTGTGCCTGTATATCGACGAGGCCGTGATGTCCACGCCATGGGGCAAGAGCTCACTGTGGAGCCAGAAGCCCCTGCTCAGCGTCTTCCACCACGAGACCTGGGGTGGCGAGAAGATCTTCACCGTGCTGTCGCGCATGATGCAGGAGCCCAAGCGCTACCAGGACGTCCTGGAGTTCATCTACCTCTGCCTGTGCCTGGGCCTGCGCGGCAAGTACGGCATCGACCCCAAGGGCGACGAGGCGCTGCAGGCCCTCATTCTCAAGCTGCGCGAAATCATCCTCGAACTGCGCGGCCCGCCCCCGGACCTGTTCGGCGACCCGCTGGCCAACGTTGCCCCGCGAGACGTGCGCCTGCGCCGCGAATGGCCCTGGTGGAGCCCGCTGGTGGTTTCGGCGATCGCCCTGGCCGGGCTGTACGGCTACTACCGCTACCGCCTGGACCTGCTCACCCGCGAGGCGATCGAGGCGCTGAACACCCTGCTGCAGCCGTGAACGGCGCGCCCGAAGCAATGGATTTTCGGGGCCTGCGCCCCGTTGACAAGCCCATCGAGCCCGATGGCCACGCCACTTCCCGTGTGCGTGCTTACCCACATGGATGCAGGAGATATCTGCCATGCCAACACCCGCTTACATCAAGATCGAAGGCAAGACCCAAGGCCTGCTCACCGCAGGCGCCTTCACCTCCGACTCCGTCGGCAACGTGTTTGTCGAAGGCCATGAAGACGAGATCCTGGTGCAGGAAATCAAGCACAAGGTGACCGTGCCCACCGACCCGCAAAGCGGCCAGCCGACCGGACAGCGGGTACACAAGCCGTTCATCTTCACCAGTGCGCTGAACAAGGCGACCCCGCTGATGTACAACGCCCTGGCGTCCGGTGAAATGCTGCCCAAGGTCACGGTCAACTGGTACCGCACCTCGGTGGAGGGCAAGCAGGAGCACTTCTTCACCACCGAGCTCACCGACGCCACCATCGTCGATATCAACACCGTCATGCCCCATGCCCAGGACAAGAAGAACGCCGACTTCACGCAGTTGATCGAGGTGTCCCTGGCCTACCGCAAGATCACCTGGGATCACACCGTCGCGGGCACCGCGGGCTCCGACGACTGGCGCGCGCCCGTCGTCTGACCCGACCGCAGGGTTCCGGGCAGGCACGCCTGCCCGGGCTTCAGCCACCGTCAGAAGGCGGACAGGGACTTTCCATGCCTAATCAATCCGACCTGAGCTACCGCTTCGAGCCCCTGGCCAGCCAGGACCCGTTCGAAGTGGTCTCCTTCACCCTCGACGAAGCCCTCAGCACCCCGTTCAGGCTGGTGCTCGAACTGGTCAGCTACGAAGACAACGTCGATTTCGCCCACCTGCTCGACAAGCCCGCGCTGTTCACCATCCTGCGCGGCCAGCGACCGATGCGCCATGTACACGGCCTGATCAGCGCCTTCAGCCAGGGCGACACCGGCAACTGCCGCACCCGCTACCAGGCCGTGATCGAGCCCAAGCTGGCCCGCGCCGGGCTGCGTTCGAACTGGCGCATCTTCCAGCAACAAAGCGTGCCGCAGATCCTCGAAACCCTGTTCAAGGCCCAGCGCATCACCGACTTCGAACTGGGCCACAGCTTCCCCCACGCGCCCCGCGAGTTCTGCGTCCAGGCCGGCGAAACCGACCTCGCCTTCATCACCCGCCTGGCCGCCGAGGAAGGCTTCATCTACCGCTTCGTCCACAGCGCCAAGGGCCACCGCCTGCTCATCAGCGACCGCGTGCTGACCCTGGGCATGATCAGCTCCAGCCTGGTCAAGATCGAAGACGATGACGACGACGAAGGCTTCATCGACGACGACTACCCCGACCCGCTGGCCGTGCTCTACCACGCCAACAGCGGCGGCGACCAGGCCCGCCCCTGCCTGCGCCGCCTGCACTACCGCGAACAGGTGCGCACGGCCCGCCAGGTGCAACGCGACTACTCCTTCACCCACCCGGCCTACCACCTGCAGCAGGAGTTCAACGCCAGCGACCTGCAGCACCAGGCCGACGACTACGAGCGCTTCGACTACCCCGGCCGCTACAAGCGTGACGAAGTCGGCATCCCCTTCACCCGCACCCGCCTCACCGCCCTGCGCCACGACGCGCGCATCGCCGAGGTCGAGGGCGACGACGTGCGCCTGCAGCCGGGCCTGAGCTTCGACCTGGTCGAACACCCCCGCGCAGACCTCAACATCCATTGGCGGGTGGCCAGCGTGCGCCACGAGGGCGCGCAGTTCACCAGCCTGCAGGAGGAAGCCGCCGGCGCCGAACAAGGCACGCGCTACATGCAAAAGGCCCTGCTGGTGCCCGGGCGCATCGAGTGGCGCCCCGAGGCGCCGCCCAAGCCGCGCATCGACGGGCCGCACATGGCCACGGTGGTCGGCCCCGAGGGCGAGGAGATCTTTTGCGACGAGTGGGGGCGGGTCAAGGTCAGCTTCCCCTGGGACCGCGAGAGCCGCGACAACGAGTACAGCTCCTGCTGGGTGCGGGTGTCCCAGGGCTGGGCCGGCGGCGGCTGGGGCGCCATGGCCATCCCGCGGATCGGCCAGGACGTGGTCATCCAGTACGTCAACGCCGATCCCGACCAACCGATGATCACCGGACGCACCTACTGCGGCAACCAGCGGCCGCCCTACGAACTGCCCAAGCACCGCACGCGCATGACCATCAAGAGCAAGACCCACAAGGGGCAAGGCTTCAACGAGCTGCGCTTCGAGGATGAACTGGGACAGGAAGAGGTGTTCATCCATGCGCAGCGGGATCAGAACAATGTGGTCAAGCATGATGAGACCACGCAGGTTGGCAATGATCGACGTGAGGAGGTTGGCCATGACGAAGTGCTCGACGTCGCCAACAACCGTCGCGAAACCATCGGCAACGACGACCAGGTGACGATTGGCCATGACGCGCTGCTGGACATCGGCCATAGCCAAACCATCACGATTGCCCAGGACCGCACGGTGCGGGTGGGCAATCATCGCTTTGACAGCACGGCAGCCAACCACAGCGTCAGCGTGGGTGGCCATATGCAGCAGACCATCGAGGGCCACCTTGAACTGAAGGCCGGCCAGGCCATTCGGCAGCACACCCGGAGCTACGAAATCCATGCCTCGCAGAGCATCACCCTCAAAGCGCCAGGCGGCACGCTGCGCATCGACGGCGACGGGATCACGCTCGATGGCGTGGCGCTGATCCTGAAAGCGCCGCTGAGCCAGAACGCCAGCGGTAGCGGCAACGAACTGTCGATCACCAGCCAGGTGTTGCAGGGGCTTGAAGAATGCGTGGAGCACCAGCGATGAAACCTGAATATCTGCTCGACCTGGTGGCACAGGCGCGTAAACCCGACGATTTCCTCTACCTGCTGCTCGACCCGCTTGCCAACTGCGGTCCCGAACATCCCTTGAGCATTGCAGCGCTGACCCGGCAACTGGGAGTAGAGGCAGTCGAATGTGTGATGCGCGACGACCTGGCGCACCTGACAGCGGAGTGTCCGACCCTGGTCGAGCTGGCGGCGCCCGGCCAGCCCGCTGACACACTGCTTCAGCTCACTGCCGTCCATGCCCTGTCAGAAGTGGACTTCGACAGACGCCATGTCTGCGGTTGGCTATTGAGCGAACAGCCATTGCCGGTCATCGCCCGGCACCTCGCGGCCCGTTGCTTGACCATGCCCCCGGTGGCCGGTCCGGCAACGGCTCCCTGGTTCGAGCCTTTGCGCCTGGAGTTGCTGCACGCCACGATGCTCGATATCAGCGATGTGCTATGGCCCTTGAGCGCATGGTTGTACCCAACCGCCTGCGGCACCTTCGCCTGCGTGCAAGGCCGTGCGTTCGCCAGGGATCTGGTCATACCGCACGCCGTCCGCGAACTGCAGTACATGGCCCCTCAAGTCAGGTGCCTGCTGGGTGCCTGGCGTTTGCTGAACCAATCGCCCCCGAGCTACTCGCCCTTGGCGTGGAAGGGCCCCTCGAGCCTTCCGCCCCAGGCGCCCTTCCATGTGTACCAACTGATCGTCGCGGCCTGGGCGCGTGGGCTTGTGGACCTCGATGACGCTTCATGCCTGGTCCTGCACCAGATCATGATCCATCCACGCCTGCTCGAACACCCCACCATCCAGCACGACTTCAACCAAGCCGTAGCGGGCGAGTGCCGCCTGGTCTCGCGCTTCGCCACCTACAGCGACTACGACTGGTCCAAAGTCGTCGCCGCGCTGCCCCAGTCTCGGAGCTATCCATGACCCTCAGCCTCAGTCAATCCATCCTGGACGCACAACGCCAAGCCATCCCCGTCCCCAAGCCCCGCTGTTCCGCCTGCCAGCGTATCGGCCTGCCCATCCTCCTGCTGCGTACCGCCTACGCCCCCAGCCCCAAGACTCTGAGCACGCGCAACCTGCCCAACTACAACGGGGTCGCCGGCATCCCCATGCACAACGAACAGTTGCGCATCCTGCGCCAGGGCTATGTCTACGTGCTGCTCGACCAACAGGTCTGGCACGCCTACCAGGTCACCCCCGAAGGGGCACTGCGCCAGTTCCCGGCCTTCCAGCCACCCCCGCAAGCCGGCAAACCCTTGTCCACGGCCTGCCGGCAAGAACATCACGATGTCATCGCGTCGTTCATCAACATCAACACCCTGCTGTACTCGACCGCCTGGATCGCCTTCGCCAACGACCCCTGGCCCAAGCCCGTGCTGGACCAGTACAAGCACGCCATCGCGAACAACGACCCCGAGCTCACCAGCCGCTTCCTCGCACTCGACCTGAAAGCGGCCCGCGAAGCGCCCGCCAGTGTGGGCCGGGCCATGCGCGCAGACCGCCTGCAACTCGACGAGGTCCTGGAATACGCCGTGCCCAGCACCGGCCCCTTCACCAGCGTCCATGGCTTCTACCCTCGCCTTGAGCGCCTGGCGGCCACGCGCACGTACATCGCTGCCCTGATACAACGCGAAGAGCTCGCCGACGGCGTGCTCGCGCTGACGGTGCCAGACCCCGTCGGCATGGTCCAGGAGTGCAACGCGCAACGCCTCGCCTGGGTCCAGGCCCTGCAGGCCTGGCGCGCCGAGCCGCAACGGCACTTCGAGCATTTCACCTCCCTGGCCCTGCTCGGCATTCGCGAGCTGAACGCCACGCTGGCCGCCGGCGAGGCTGCCGCCGAAGTCGAGCGAGAAGTACGGGAGGTCGAGCGCTGGAACAGCAGCCCCCTGCTCGCCGCCAAGGCTCCCCTCCCCGCCGTGGATGTCGAGGCCCAATTACCGCGTAGGATCGAGCGCAAGCAGCAGGAAGCACGGGAGCGCTTCGAGGAACGCTACGACGAGGGCGAACGCAGCGCCTTCGCCAGCGCTTACGAGACCGAACTGCACAACCGCCAACAGCTGATCGACCAGCTGGCCACCTTGTATGCCGAGCTCTACGCCGCCCCGGCGTTTCAACGCATCGCCTACAACGACTACAGCGCCATCGACTGGCGCTCGACGGAGTACTTCGTGCGCATGCTGGGCACCTGTCTGTACGGCGGCCCCAGCGAAACCCAGCCGCAGGACGGCGCCGCGCTCGGCGCGAGCCAACGGCTGTGGCAACAGGAACTGGAAGACCCCGACAGCCTGCTTTACCAGGCCCTGGTCGCCAAGCACCAAGGGCTGCTCCGGCAACTGCTGGAGGCCTTGACCAGCCAGGACCTGAGCAAGGTCTACGACACGGTCAAGGGCCTCACCACCAGCTACGAGGGCCAGCAGCTGATGGTCAAGCCGGTGCGCGACGCCATCGGCCAGTTGCTCGCCGCCACCGCCAATGCTGGCAACACCCTCCACAGCCACCTGTCCGCCGGCGCCCGGCAGATGATCGGCTACGTGCACAGCGCGGCGCTGCTGCGTTTTGCCGGGCAGCACATGACGCAGCTCGTCGTGCCGCTCAGGGCGGGCGAATACCTGAAGCTGCTCAACGAGGGCCTGCAGGCGCGCACCGATGCGCTGCGGGGCCAGCTGGACCAAGCTTTTCGTAAACCCGCCGCGCACAAGGTCAACGCCATGCTGCTCAGCGGCGCCATCACCGCGGCAGTGTCCGGCAAGCACGGCAAGGTTGTGGAACTGGTGCTCTGGACCATGGAAAGCGCCGAGGACCTGCAGGCCCGGTTGCAGCACCTGCAGGCCAGCGCGGGTACTGGTGCTGGCGAGGCCTTGCGCAGCGTGCGCATAGGGGCAGACAGCCTGCAATACCAGGCCGCCCACAGCCTGCGCCTGCTCAGCCTGAGCGCGGACCAGACCCGCGCCCTGGCCCGTGAAGCCATGGGCAACCTGCGCAGTGGCTTGTCTGGCCTGGGGCCGGGCCGCGCGGACTTGATGTTGAGCCTGGGTGGGTTGTGGTTCCAGCAGGACAGCCTGCGCAGGAATCATGACGCGCTGAACGCGATCCCGGGCAATGCGGAGGCCGAAGCGTTGGCGGCGGTCTGGTCGTCGTCCATCGGGGTTTTGGGGTTGAGTATTGAGGCGACAGGGAAAGCGATCGAGATATTGCGGCCTGCCCGGGTCGCCGTGACGGCGGGCTCGACATTGATGCAGGGGACGCAGCTTGTGAGGTACGGTGGTGCAATCGCGGCCGTGGCCGGATTTGCCGATAGTGCTAACTATGTATTAGCGGCTCAGCGAACAGCCTCCCAGGGAGATGAATCATCCAAAGAATTATACTATTGGGCCGGGCTGTCAGCGATTTTCTCAGCAGGAGCAGGAGTAAGCACGCTGTTATTTGGCACCGCATTACTGGGTCCTGTAGGGATAGCGATAGTATTTGCACTCTCAGCCTATGTGTTTGCGACGGCTGCCAAGAAAAACGAATCGTCCCCACTGGAAATCTGGGCACGCCAATCCAGGTGGGGGCTGCCGGCGTCACATCGTGAATGGCAGGTAGCAGAAGACAACGACAACGCTATAGGTGCTCTGAATGCTGCCCGATTGGGCATCACTGCGCACGCCTCAATAGATATAACATTCAAAGAAACACACCCTCCGAAAACGATAGAGCCGTTCGTCACGCTGAGGGACAGCTTCTCGGTTCCACTCGAAACACGCCTGAACTACACAATCACCATTCCTAACTTTGTTCACGGACAGGCAAAATACGAATGGACGCTGGTAATTTATTCACCGGGTAGAAACACTGTACCGACCGTATACTCAGGAGACAGCGACAAGGAAAAAACCGAGTTATATGAAAACACTGGCAGCCCAGAGGATTGTTTTCGCCACGGAAAGACCCTAAGAATAAAAGGAAGCACACCAACCGCAGATTTCAAAACTATCGACGCCTTTGAGTTAACAGTCAGCTATTGGCCCGACAAGAGCGACACCACAAACCTAGCGAGACTAGTAAAAAAACAAGACAAACTGGACACAAGGGGATAAAAATGAAACGACCTACCCTGATCCGTCCATGTTCAGGCTGGAAAGAGGACTTCACCCCCCCAAACAACCCGACTAAAGTCGACCCTTCTCCCATACTGCTAAGCTCAAATCATCAAGACGACATCTACTTGGAAATACCTCGCAACTCAGTCCGCACTGGAGGACTACTATTCCTATGCTTACCGCCTAGCATCACATTAATAGCAATATCCATAGAGCCAATAATAGACAGCATCCAGCATAGCGATCTCGGGCGCCTACTTATTGAACTGGTAGTTCTTGCCATTGTGAGCTGGCAAGCAGCATCTTTTTATCGCCTTGTCCGCTCCACACCACGTGATGAGCCAATACGTTTCAACCGTGCCCGTCAAAAAATCTACGCTTACAACTTTACGTTCTGTTGGTGAAAGAACCCTTTCATTCCATGGCCAATAAGAATCGTCAGCTACGACTGGAAGGATGTACGCGCCGAACGCTGGAGAAAACAGGCTGTCACCCACCAAGGCTCGCACCTCGTGAAGACAGGGATCATGTTGTCCATCGTCGAACCGGGTACCAACAAGGTCATCGACCGGTTCCCTTTGAGTAATACGTATGGGGAAGAGTCCATCTGGGCCTACATCTGCACTTATATGCTACATGGTTTTGATGCTGTTTTACCTGCCCCACATAATGAAGATCACAACCTTCTTCTCTGGTATCAGTTCGCCAAGCACCTAGCGCCAGAGGTCAAGTGGCCTGAGGTGATCGATCACGAGTCGCGAACCAGCCCACAGTCCGTTCCACCTGTAAAGGTAACGTTGTCATGACGCATGCTTTTGATCAGACCTTCAGTTACTGGCCCGACAAGGGTAATACCGCAGATCTAGTCAGCCCTGCGAAAAAAGAACAACTGAACACGACGAGACAACCATGAAGAATAGGCCTACCCTAGCGCCTCCATGCCCAGGCTGGAAGGAAGACTTCAATCTCCCAAATGACCCTCCCAACATAGAGCTCTGTTCCGAACTCTTGAGTACAAACCATCAAGACGACACCTATCTGGAGACATCCCGAAGCTCGATCATCATGCGTGAACTACTGCTCGCGTGCGCATTGATCAACAGCCCATTTCTCATGCTGGCCGCCGGCCTAATAATTAATAGCGCAATACATAACCAGCACAACCTCATCTTACTAAAGCTGGCCATCCTATTATTAGCAACCTGCCAGACAGCATCATTCCTACGCATGATCCGCCTCACCCCGCGCGATGAACCCATACGTTTCAACCGTGCACGCCAAAAAATCTATGCTTACAATTTCACATACTGCTGGTGGAATCCTTTCATTCCATGGCCAATAAAAACCGTCAGCTACGACTGGAAAGATGTCCGCGCAGAGCGTTGGAGAAAACAAGCCGTAACTCACCAAGGCTCACACCTCGTAAAAACGGGGATCATGCTGTCCATCGTGGAACCAGGCACCAACAACGTCATCGACCGGTTCCCTTTGACCAACCTGGTTGGTGATGAGTCAGTTTGGACCTATATCTGCACTTACATGCAACATGGCCTCTCCGCTGTCCCTCCCGCCCCGCTCAATAGAGATCACAACGATCTCCTCTGGTGCCAATTCGCCATGCGTCTGGCACCAAAGGTCAAGTGGCCAGAAGCAATAGACTACGAATCACGAACGGCCCCACAAACCGCTCCACTTGCCCAGGTAGAGTCGCCATGAAGCCTGTCGTCCTCGTCGGCCATCGCCACCTTTGCCCTCTCCACGGGGAAGGCACTGTCATCAGTGGCGCGGGCAGTGCCGCAGTGAATGGTCGTGCAATCGCACGCATAGGGGATGAACTCAGCTGCGGTGCGGTCATCGAGACCGGTGCAGCGCATACGCTCATTGAGGGCAGCCCTGCGGCGCGCCAGGGAGACAAGACAAGCCATGGCGGGACACTGATAGAAGGTGAACCCGCCTGGCTGATCGAATAGGGCTAGCTAGAGTCGCCGAGCATCATCATGACGGTCGCAACGCTTGCACCCTGCGTGTGAAGAGGGAGACTGCCAGCGAGAACAGATAACCCGGCCACAATCAGATGCCCACTGTGGCCGGCCCAAATACTGAAATGAACCTGCAACCACCAAATCCCAGGCACAAAAAAAGAGGCCTTTCGGCCTCTTCTTTGTGATCCCAGCGACGCACTGTGGATCGAATTTGGAGCGGGAAACGAGACTCGAACTCGCGACCCCGACCTTGGCAAGGTCGTGCTCTACCAACTGAGCTATTCCCGCGTCGTGATGGGTGCCATTCTAGCGATTTCCAGAACGGCGTCAACCCCTTGATTCAAAAAAACTTTTACTTCTGCTCCGAACCTTCGCGCAGGTGCGGCCAGGCGGCCAGCAGGTAGTGCACCATCGAGATCAGGGTCAGGCCCGCCGCCACCAGCAGCAGCCCATAGCCCAGCACCACCCAGAAGGTCAGCAGCGGCGGGTTGGCCAGCAGGATCACCAGCGCCAGCATCTGCGCGGCGGTCTTCCACTTGCCCAGGTTCGACACCGCCACGTGGGCGCGGGCGCCGAGTTCGGCCATCCACTCGCGCAGCGCCGAGACGACGATCTCGCGGCCGATGATCACTGCCGCCGGCAGCGTCAGCCAGAAGTTGGCGTGCACCTGCACCAGCAGGACCAGGGCCACGGCGACCATCAGCTTGTCGGCCACAGGGTCGAGGAAGGCGCCGAACGGGGTGCTCTGCTGCAACCGACGCGCCAGGTAGCCGTCGAGCCAGTCGGTGGCGGCGGCGATGGCGAACACCGTGCTGGCGGCCATGTAGCTCCAGTGATAGGGCACATAGAACAGCAGGATGAAGATCGGGATGAGCAGGACGCGTAGAACGGTGAGCAGGTTTGGAATATTCATCGGTACGACTGGCTGCGAGTTGAACCCGGCATTCTACTCGCTATGCAGGCTGGCATAAATCGACTCGGCAAGCTTTTTACTGATGCCGGGGGCTTTGGCGATCTCGTCGACACTGGCGCGGTTGAGCTCCTGCAGGCCGCCGAAATGTTTCAGCAGGTCGCGACGGCGCTTGGGCCCGACCCCGGCGACGTCCTCCAGGCTCGAGGTGCGTCGGGCCTTGCCGCGCCGGGCGCGGTGGCCGGTGATGGCGAAGCGGTGGGCTTCGTCGCGGATCTGCTGGATCAGGTGCAGGGCCGGCGAGTCGCCCTTGAGGGTGAACTCGTGGGCCACGTCATTCAGGTACAGGGTCTCGAAACCGGCCTTGCGGGTCACGCCCTTGGCCACCCCCAGCAGCGTCAGGTCAGCAAAGCCCAGTTCCTGCATCACGTCGCGGGCCATGTTCAGCTGGCCCTTGCCGCCGTCCACCAGCAGCACGTCAGGTAGCTTGCCCTCGCCGTCCTTGATCCGCCCATAGCGGCGCTGCAAGGCCTGGTGCATGGCCGCGTAGTCGTCGCCAGCGGTAACGCCTTCGATGTTGAAGCGGCGGTAGTCGGACTTGAGCGGGCCTTCGGGGCCGAACACCACGCAGCTGGCCACGGTGGCCTCGCCGCTGGAGTGGCTGATGTCGTAGCACTCCAGGCGCTGCGGCACCTCGTCCAGGTCGAGCACCTGGGCCAGCGCCTCGAAGCGCGCGGCCATGTGCTGGCGGTTGGCCAGGCGGGCATTGAGGGCCTGCTCGGCATTGGTCACCGCCAACTGCTGCCAGCGCGCGCGGGTGCCGCGCACCCGGTGGCTGATGCTGATTTCGCGGCCGCGCAGCGTCTGCAGCGCCTCGCTGATGGCGGCGAAGTCGTCGTGCACCACGTTGACGATCAGCTCGCCCGGCAGCTCGCGCTCGGCGTTGCCCAGGTAGTACTGGGACAGGAACGCGGCCATGACCTCGGCCACCTCCTCCTCAATGCCCACCTGGGGGAAGAAGTTCTTGCTGCCCAGCACCCGGCCGCCACGCACGCTGATCAGGTGCACGCAGGCGCCGCCCGGGTTGACGAAGGCCGCCACCACGTCGACGTCGCCGGAGCCGCCCTCCATGTACTGCTGGTCCTGGACCCGGCGCAGCAGGGCGATCTGGTCGCGCAGCTCGGCGGCCTTCTCGAAGTTCAGGGCCATGGCGGCCTTTTCCATCTCGGCGCTGAGCTCGTTGCCCAGCTGCTGGCTGCGGCCTTCGAGGAACATCACCGAGTGGCGCACGTCCTCGGCGTACTCCTCGGCGGCGACCAGCCCCACGCACGGCCCCTTGCAGCGTTTGATCTGGTACTGCAGGCACGGGCGGGTGCGGTTGGCGTAGTAGCTGTCCTCGCACTGGCGCACCGAGAACGCCTTCTGCAACAGGCTCAGGCTCTCGCGGATGGCACCGGCGCTGGGGTACGGGCCGAAATAGCGGCCCTTGGCCTTCTTCGCGCCGCGGTGGATGCCCAGGCGCGGGAATTCGCCGTCAGACAAGAATACGTACGGGTAGGACTTATCGTCGCGCAGCAGGATGTTGTAGGGCGGTCGCCATTCCTTGATCAGCGTCTGCTCGAGCAGCAGCGCCTCGGTCTCGTTGGCGGTGATGGTGGTTTCGACCTGGGCGATGCGCCCCACCAGGGCAGCCGTCTTCGGCGCCAGCCCGGTCTTGCGGAAATAGCTGGCCAGGCGCTTCTTGAGGTTCTTGGCCTTGCCCACGTACAGCAGCCGGGCTTCGGCGTCGAACATCCGGTACACGCCCGGGCGACCGCTGCAGGTCGCCAGGAACGCGCTTGCATCAAAAGGTTGTGACATGAGGTGTGTGCTTACAGACTTGCGTCGACCATACCGTGGCGGACAGCCAGCAAGGTCAGTTCGACGTCGCTGGTGACCGAGAGTTTTTCGAAGATTCGATAACGGTAAGTATTGACGGTCTTGGGGGACAGACACAACTTGTCAGAGATGATCTGCACCTTCTGGCAGCCGACAATCATCAGCGCAATCTGGATTTCCCGCTCGGACAACGCGTCGAACGGCGAGCCCTGCGGCTGGAACGACTTGAGCGCCAGCTGCTGGGCGATCTGCGGGCTGATGTAGCGCTGGCCGGCGAAGGCCAGGCGGATTGCCTGGACCATTTCGTCGAGCCCGGCACCCTTGGTGAGGTAGCCCGCGGCACCCGCCTGCAACAGGCGGGTGGGGAACGGGTCTTCCTCGCACACGGTCACCGCGACCACCTTGATGTCCGGATGGCTGCGCAACAGCTTGCGCGTGGCTTCCAGACCACCGATCCCTGGCATCTTCACGTCCATCAGGACCACGTCCGGCTTGAGCTCGCGGGCCAGCTTGAGGGCGGACTCGCCAGAGTCCGCCTCCCCCACCACCTGCAGCCCGTCGATGTCGGCCAGCATGCGTGTGATGCCGGTACGCACCAGATCGTGATCGTCGACCACCAGGACCCTAATCAAGCAGACACCTCGTCAGTGGGGCGATTGGATCCCGCCACCTTAACAAAATTTTTCACAACGAACCTAGCGCAAAGCGTCATGGAAATATGCCTGCCGGTCAGGCCGCCGAATGCGCAGCACTTGCGCCCCGCCCTCCTCGCCCGCCAGGCGGTTGAGCAGGTGCCAGACCGCGGCCTGGTCGGCCGAGGGCAGGCGGCGGAACGCGTCGAGCAGACGGTTCTCGTCGGACGTGAGGCTGTCCAGCGGCGCGGGGGTGTGCACGCCGCTCAGCACATAGAGCGCATCGACGCCCTTGCTGGCGACCGCCGCGAGGTAGTCCATGCGCGGCGTGCGTTCGCCGCTCTCGTATTTGCCCTGGGCGTTGGGCTCGACGCCACCGATGTCGCCAAAGATACGCTGGGTCAGCCCCAGGCGTTCGCGCTCTTCTCTGAGTCGCGGACCGAATCCGTTCATCTGCTTGCCTCCTTTGCATGAATGGAAGAAGGGTGCATCCCGCACCCGAGTGAATGCCTGCGCAGTCGTCCGGCACTATGCCAATTGGATCCAATCCTTGCAAGCCATCATTGCGCCACAGTCGGACGCCTGGGGGACATGGAAGCGCCCGACGACAGACGAAAATAGCACTTCCAAGAATCAGAAAAATCACCCAAGTCAGTAAAAAAGCGCACATCGAAGCGCGACTGAAACGGTGGAAAAAGTGGCGAAAAGCGCCATTTTGGCGTCATTTTATCGGCACAAACAAGGGTATCGTTTTTTTGACGCCCAACTTTTATCTAACTTTAAGTCATTGTTTTATAAATGATTTTTAACTTTCTCACAGGGCATTTAGTATTTATCAAAACAACAACACAACAAAGCTTGCCGAACTATCAGAAAACTCCTTAGGATGTAAAAAGACCACCAAGAAACAGCCTGCATCGCTATATATCTAGCGCGGCCTGATCCTGCGCGTCTGGCATTTTCAAAACTTCTGAACTGAGTATCTCGGCCGGCCTTGCGCCGCGCCTGGGGAGAGGGATCTATGAACATCAGTATCTTCGGACTTGGCTATGTGGGAGCGGTCTGCGCCGGCTGCCTGTCGGCACGCGGACACCAGGTACTGGGGGTGGACGTCGCCCAGGCGAAGATCGACATGATCAACCAGGGCCGCTCGCCCATCGTCGAACCGGGCCTGGAACAGCTGCTGCTCGACGGCGTGCGCCAGGGCCGCCTGCGCGGCACCACCGATGTCCAGGCGGCGATCCTGGCCACCGAGCTGTCGCTGCTGTGCGTCGGCACGCCGAGCAAGGCCAACGGCGACCTCGACCTGGTGTACATGGAAGCGGTGTGCCGGGAGATCGGCGCGGCCCTGCGCGACAAGGCCAGCCGCCACACCGTGGTGGTGCGCAGCACGGTGCTGCCGGGCACGGTGAAGAACGTGGTCATCCCGCTCCTCGAGCAGGCCTCGGGCAAGCAGGCCGGGCGCGATTTCGGCGTGGCGGTCAACCCGGAATTCCTGCGTGAAAGCACGGCGATCCAGGACTACGACTTCCCGGCCATGACCGTGATCGGCGAACTCGACAGCCAGTCCGGCGATCTGCTCGCCACGCTGTACACAGGCCTCGACGCCCCGGTGATCCGCAAATCGATCGAGGTCGCCGAGCTGATCAAGTACACCTGCAACGTCTGGCACGCCACCAAGGTCAGCTTCGCCAACGAGATCGGCAACATCGCCAAGGCGTCGGGGGTCGATGGCCGCGAAGTGATGGACGTGGTCTGCCAGGACTACAAGCTCAACCTGTCGCGCTACTACCTGCGCCCGGGCTTCGCCTTCGGCGGCTCGTGCCTGCCCAAGGACGTGCGCGCCCTCACCTACCGCGCCAGCCAGCTGGACGTGGCGCACCCGCTGCTGGCCTCGATCATGGACAGCAACCGCAACCAGGTACAGAACGCCTTCGACCTGGTGACCCGGGCCGGCAAGCGCCGCATCGCCCTGCTCGGGCTGGCCTTCAAGGCCAACAGCGACGACCTGCGCGAAAGCCCGCTGGTAACCCTGGCCGAGCAGCTGATCGGCAAGGGCTACGACCTGCGCATCTTCGACGCCAACGTCGACCACGCCCGCCAGTTCGGCGCCAACCGCCAGTACATCGAGCAGCAGATCCCCCACGTCAGCGCCCTGCTGCGCAGCGACCTGCAGCAGGTGATCGACGAGGCCGAGGTGATCGTGCTGGGCAACAACGACGAGCGCTTCGTCCAGGCCCTGGACGTCGGCAACGGCAAGCAGGTGATCGACCTGGTCGGCTTCATGGCCGGCAGCAGCGACGCCCAACGCCACGGCATCTGCTGGTAAGGCACGCCGCCGCCCGCCGTTACGGCGGGCCCCGACCCAAGGAGCTACAACGCCATGGAACGACAGCAACAGCGGCCTTTCGCGGCCCCGGGGTATATGCGCGCGGCGGCCAGCTTCTGCGCCTGGACGCTGCTCGCCGGGCTGATCGCCCTGGCCGCGCAGATGGTCGCGCCACAGTACCTGGACCCGAACCACCACCTGTTCATCTTCATCATTGGCACCCTGGGCATATGGCGCTACGGCAACGCCATCGTCCACTACCTGCGCGGTATGTACTTCCTGCACTGGCGCTTCCCGCGCCTGCGCCGCCAGGTCGAGCGCCTGGGTGACGCGGCCTTGCCGTCGCACATGTTCATGGTGGTGACCAGCTTTCGCATCCCCACCCACACCACCTTCAAGGTGTACCAGTCGGTGTTCCAGGAGGTGCAGCGGCTGAAGGTGCCGTGCACGGTAATCGCCTCGATCGTCGAGAAGGGCGACGAGCAGTTCATCAAGGACATCATGCGCGACGAGGTGCGGGGCCGCGACGATATCGGCCTGGTGATCGTCCGCGCCCGCGGCACCGGCAAGCGCGATGGCCTGGCCCACGCCTTCCGCGCGCTGTCGCGGCAGATGCCGCTGGACGACGCGGTGGTCGGCGTGGTCGACGGCGACACCATGATGCTGCCCGGCTGCGTCGAGCGGGCGGTCAAGCTGTTCGCCGTGCTGCCCGACGTCGGCGGCCTGACCACCAACGAGTTCTGCGAGGTCGAGGGCAGTCGCTGGATGCGCCAGTGGCACTCGATGCGTTTCGTCCAGCGGCACATCAACATGTGTTCGATGGCCCTGTCGCACCGGGTGCTGACCCTCACCGGGCGGCTGTCGTTCTTCCGCGCCGGGGTGATGACCGACCCGGATTTCATCCGCGACGTCGAGGCGGATTTTCTCGAACACTGGCGCCTGGGCCGCTTCCAGTTCCTCACCGGCGACGACAAGTCGAGCTGGCTGAGCCTGATGCGCGCCGGCTGGGACACCTTCTACGTGCCCGACAGCCACACCCTGACCGTCGAGCACCCGCCCAGCGACAGCTTCTGGGTGGCCACCCGCCAGCTGATGTTCCGCTGGTACGGCAACTCGCTGCGCCAGAACTTCCGCGCCACCGCCCTGCTCGGCCGCGCGCGCCTGGGGCTGTTCACCCTGTACGTGCTGCTCGACCAGCGGGTGTCGATGTGGACCTGCCTGATGGGCCTGACCGGCTCGGTGGTCGCCGGCCTGGTGTTCGGCATCCAGTACCTGCTGGTGTACCTGTTCTGGGTGCTGGTCTCGCGCAGCCTGGTGACGGTGCTGTTCGTCTTCGCCGGGCACCCGGTCAGCCCGATGTACCCGTTCGTTCTCTATTACAACCAGATCGTCGGTTCGCTGATGAAGGTCTACGCGATGTTCCACATGGACCAGCAACGCTGGACGCGGCAGAAGACCACCCTGGCCACCGGCAGCGTCGACTTCGACGCCAGCCTCAACCGCTGGTCCTCGAAGGCGATGCTGTGCTCCTCGATCGCCATCTTCTTCGGGGTCATCACCGTTCTTCTGGAACTCTCGCAACGTTAAGGAAAGGCGCCTGCACATGAGTACTTCGAATACCCCGGCGGCCCCGGGCACGACCACGGCCAACATCGTCCACGAAGCCATCGACGAGCGTCAGTACGTGCGCACCCGCATGCACGCCCGGGTGCGCCTGTCCGGTGTCGGCCGCGAACCGTTCGAGGCCGACCTGGCCGACATCTCGCTGGGCGGCATCGGCCTGCTGCACGAGGCGCCGCTGACCGTCGGCGCGCTGTACGACGCCTCGATCCAGCTGCGCCTGAACCAGGTGGACCTGTCGATCGACGGCAAGGTGCGCATCGTCTCCCAGCGCGGCAAGGAGGTCGGCGCGCAGTTCGTCGACCTCGACGCGCAGAAGCGCGACATCCTGCGCTACCTGATCAGCGCCTACCTGTCGGGCGAAGTCGCCGACATAAACGGCCTGTTCAACGTGATGCAGCGCGAGAACTACATCAAGGCGCGCAAGCACCAGCAGGCCAGCGCCCGCACCCCGGCCGAGCGCCTCAAGGCCGTGGCCGGCACCGCGCTGTACGCCGCCGCCGGCCTGGCCGCGCTGGGCTTCGTCGGCTACAAGGGCTACCTGCTGTTCTTCCGCGTCCCGGCGCTGCAGGCCACGGTGGCCGGCAATGCCCAGGTCATCAGCATGCCGGACAACGGCTACGTGAAGTACCTGCTGCCGGCCGGCGCCAGCGAGGTGCAGGCCGGCCAGCCGCTGGCGAACATCTCCACCCAGCTGGCCACCAGCTTCACCAGCCCGGCGGACATGAAGGCCCTGGCCGACCTCGCCCCGGGCGACCTGCAGGCGCTGCTGGGGCGCGCCAGCGTCGAGACGGTGATCAACAGCCCGTGCGACTGCCAGGTCTGGTACCCGTCGCCGCCGCTGGACGGCTATGGCTACAAGGCGGCGCCGATGATGCACCTGCTGCCGAAGCACGAGGGCTTGTTCGTGCGCGCCAACGTGCCGTTCGACAAGCTCGCCGATGTCGGCCGCGTGCGCTCGGTGGACATGCAGGTGTTCGGCCTCGACCAGCACTTCAGCGGCAAGGTGGTCGACGCCCGCTCCGACGAGCTGAACCACAACCTGGCCCTGACCATCCAGCCGGACAGCCCGCTGCCGGCAGCGGCCTACCAGAAGGCCGTGGCGGTCGACCTGTACCTGGGCCTGCCGTTCGGCAGCGGCAACTGAGGGCCGGTCATGATCGCCAAGAACGCCCCGCGCCTGTTGCTGGCCGGCCTCGGCCTGGCCTGGGCCGGCAGCGGCTGGGCCGGGCAGAGCCTGGAGCAGATCCGCTACGCGCTGTACAAGGACCCGAGCGCCGATGTCACGAGCGACCTGCGCACCCTCGCCGAGCGCGGCGACCTGGCCTCCAAGCAACTGCTCGGCGACGTGCTGGCCAACAGCGACAGTGCCAACCGCCAGGACATCGTGAGCCTGTACCAGGAGGCCTTCGCCGACGGCCACGGCCAGATCCCGGCGCTGGCCTCGCTGGCGCGCCTGCTCGACCGCACCCCGCGCCTGCAGCGCAGTCACGAAGCCTGGGTGCGTCAGGCCCTGGCCCGCTACCCCAACGACCGTGATCCGCGCAGCACCAGCACCAGCCTGGAGGTGTTCCTGGTCTATCCGCAGCTGTTCCCCGGCGAGCGCGCCGCCGAACTGCTGGCGCTGTACGAACAGAGCTGCCTGCTCAACTGCCGCCCCGAGCTATACCGCGCTGTGGTCGCCGAGCGCCAGGGCGACCGCGCCGCAGCCGAGCGCTGGTACCGCCAGGCGGCACGCATCGACCCGCGCGGCATTGAGCGCTATTACCGCTTCCTCGGCGAGCGCCAGGATCCGGCCTTCCTCGCCTTCGCCCGCAGCCTGGAGCCGGAGATGGCCAGCCTGCCGGTGGAGGTCGTGCAGCGCATCGGCGCGCTGCTGGACAGCATCCATGGCACCACCCGCGCCGAGCTGGACGCCGAGCGCGAACAGCGCCTGAGCCGCGCCATGGGCCCCAAGGTCGAGCCGACGCCCGAGCAACTGGCCCGCGACAAGGCCAACGACCAGTTGCGCGCCGACGGCATCGCCGAGGCCCAGCGCTGGCTGGACAACGCCGTCGCCCGTGGCTACCTGCCGGCGCAGGTGTCCAAGGCCAACTTCATGATCTCCAACCCCACCGAGCACAACGCCGAGCAGACCCAGGCGCTGATCGCCCAGGTGCGGGCCAAGGACCCGACCCGGGCCAAGGCGCTGGATGCGGCGTTCTACATGGTCAACAACTGGCTGACCCTGGATCCGCAAAAGTCCCAGGCGCTGATCGACGAGCTGATCACCGCCCGTTATCCCGACGCGCAGCTGCTGCTGGGCGACCTGTACAGCAAGGGCGGCCTCGACCAGCCCGACCAGGAGCGTGCCCTGGCCATCTGGCAGCGGCAGGCCGAGCAGGGCTCGACCGCGGCCTGGTACCGCATGGCCACCGTGCACCTGCGCGGCCGGGCCATCTGCCACGACCCGGTCAAGGCCTACACCTATGCGCGCATCGCCCTCGACCTGGGCGAGACCCGCGCCCGCGGCCTGATCAAACGGCTGGACAAGACCTTGCCCAAGGATGACATCGAGCGCGCCCTGGCCGCGCGCAACGATCTGTTGAAGG
Organism: Pseudomonas sp. TE31087; assembly: GCF_057284075.1. Lineage (NCBI taxonomy): Bacteria > Pseudomonadati > Pseudomonadota > Gammaproteobacteria > Pseudomonadales > Pseudomonadaceae > Pseudomonas > Pseudomonas sp. TE31087. Next base: position 525,996 of record NZ_JBXVNN010000001.1, on the reverse strand, counting down.
AGGCCACCCTGTGAAAGCCCACCCACCCCTGCTCGGCGCCCTGCTCGCCCTGGCGCCCCTGGCGGCGCTGGCGGCCGAGGAAGTCACCGGCCCCGAGGCCGACAGCAACGCGCCGGTGCGCGTCGCGGCCGTTGACGGCAGCGAGCCGCTGATCACCTCGGAGTTCTTCAACAAGCTCACCGTGCAGACCGGCTACGGGCCGGAGGACTCCCAGGTCGGCCGCGACCGCGAAAGCTTCTACAGCCTGCGCTACGAGCCGTCGTTCGCCTGGTACTCGCCGGAAAAACGCTGGGCCAAATGGATGGTCTATGGTCGCCTGTGGCTGAACTACGACTCCAGCCAGTCGAGCAACCTGGCCAACGAGTCGACCAACAACAATGAGCGCGAGCAACCCGAGGGCTGGTACGCCGAGCTGCGCGAGCTGTACGTCAAGCGCAACCTGATCGGCGACGACCCGCGCTTCTCGCTGTCGTTCGGTCGTCAGCGCTTCTACGACGACTACGGCATCTGGTGGGACGACAGCCTGGAGTCGCTGCGATTCAACTACCAGGATACCTTCAGCGATGCCTTCGTCGCGGTCGGGCAGAAATTTCGCAACTACAACACCGACGTCAATTCGCTGGCCGCCAGCGAAGCGCGCACGCTGTACCTGATGGGCCAGTACGCCTATCGCTGGAGCCCGAACAACCAGGTCGGCGTGCGCCTGATGCAGGAGAACGACCGCAGTGGCCACGACGCCGACGACCGCTACGACTTCAAGGGTTGGCGCTACGGACTGTTCTTCAAGGGCGACAACCTGCCGCTGGCCAGCGACTACCACCTGGAACTGGCGGCGCTGGACGGCACGATGGACAACACCGCCGGCAACGGTGTCACCAGCACCGGCCACGGCAGCCGCGGCTGGGCGGCGCTGGGCGAGGTCGGCAAGCGTTTCGAGACCTTGCCCTGGACCCCGCGCCTGGCCCTGCGCGGCGGCCTGACCGACAAGCCGGACGACGACAACGACGGCTTCCGGCTCAACCCGATCCAGTCCGACCGCATCACCCGCCAGGGCTCGTACAGCACGCGCCTGACCAGCTCGTTCGTCGCCCTCGACCTGCGCAACCTGAGCTACTACGGCGTCGCCCTGGAGACCCGGCCCACGGCGCGCAGCGCCCTGGACCTGCGGGTGACCCAGCTCAACCTGCGCGACGAAGGCGGCGCCCTGCCGATCCGCATGGCCGCCGATGCCCGCGCCCGGCGCCAGAGCGAACTGAACGCCGGCCGGCACGGCAAGGGCGACAACGTCGGCCAGATGATCGACCTCAACTACTACTGGAAGATGTTCCCGGTAGCCCTCGACGGCAAGCACCTGGACGTCAACACCCTGGTCAGCGCCAGCTACCTCAACGCAGGCAGCGCGCTGGACACCGGCGACGACTACCAGCTGAGTGTCGGCGTGGTGATCAGCTACTAAGGACCGGCCAGCATGATCTTCGCCTCCAACGTCTTCCTGTTCCTCTACCTGCCGCTGTTCCTGGCCATCTACTACCTGGCCCGGCCACAGTGGCGCTCGCTGGTGATCGTCGTCGCCAGCTACGTGTTCTACGCCTGGTGGCGCCCGGACTTTTTGCTGCTGTTCGTCGCCATCACCGCCTGGAACTACGGCTTCGGCCTGTTCATCAAGGCGCGCCTGGACGCCGGCGACAAACGCCGTGCCCTGCGCCTGCTGTGGCTCGGCGTGGCCGGTAACCTGGCCACGCTCGGCTACTTCAAGTACGCCAACTTCGGCGCCGAGGTGCTGGCCCTGCTGCTGGCGCCGCTGGGCATCAACACCTGGACCCTGGAGAACATCTTCCTGCCGCTGGGCATCTCGTTCTACGTGTTCCATGCCCTGAGCTACATCGTCGACATCTACCGCAAGGACGCCACGCCCACCCGCAGCTTCATCGACTTCGCCGCCTTCGTCGCGCTGTTCCCGCACCTGGTGGCGGGGCCGATCCTGCGCTACAGCCAGCTCGCGCCGCAGCTGCGCCAGCGCAGCCACTCGCTGGAGCTGTTCTCGCTGGGGGTGTGCCGCTTCATGCTCGGTTTCATCATGAAGGTGCTGATCGCCGACCGCCTGGCGCCGATCAACGTGCTGTTCGTCGGCGAAGGCACCCTGCAGTTCAGCGATGCCTGGTTCGGCCTGGTGGTCTCGACCCTGCAGCTGTACTTCGACTTCGCCGGCTACAGCCACATGGCCCTGGGCCTGGCCTTGATGATGGGGTTCCGCTTCCCGGAAAACTTCAACCAGCCCTATGTGTCGCAGAGCATCACCGAGTTCTGGTCGCGCTGGCACATGACCCTGGCGCATTTCCTGCGCGACTACGTGTACCTGCCGCTGGTGCGCAAGCGCGTGGCCGGCGCCCTGCCGGCGCTGGTGTGGACCATGCTGCTGTCGGGCCTGTGGCACGGCGCCAGTTTCGCCTTCATCTGCTGGGGGCTGTTCTTCGGCATCGGCATGGTGCTGGAGCGCAGGTTCAACCTGGCGACCAAGGTCACCACGCCCTATCACCTGGGCCGCAACCTGCGCACCGCGCTGCTGATCATCCTGAGCATGCCGCTGTTCTTCACCATGGACCTGCGCCACAGCCTGCAGATCTACCAGGCGCTGCTGGGCTTCAACGGTTTCGGTTCGCTGGAGCTCTACGTGCTTGGCGCCTCGAGGATGGCCATGGCCTTCGCCCTGGTGGCAATCGCCTGGCTGATCCTGGCCGGGATCAACAACGTGCGCTTCTACGCCGGCAACAAGGAAGGCTACTTCATGCGTCACGTCGGTGTGCTGCACAGCCTGCTGCTGTGGGGGGGCTTTCTGCTGGCGCTGAGCAGCCTGGCGGCCAGTTCGTTCTCGCCGTTCCTGTATTTCCAGTTCTAGGGCAAGGCTTGAGATGCCCCCTGCAGGAGCGGGCTTGCCCCGCGAACACCGGCGCAGCCGGTGCCATGCACCGCGTCGCCTTGATCGCGGGGCAAGCCCGCTCCTACAGGGGGACGTGTCGATCAATGAATCAACTAACTGTTCCGTGGAAATGCCATGTACCCAGTGATGAATTCGGCCGGCAAGGCCAACGGTGTGGTCTTCGCCCTAGCGCTGGCGGCGATGTTCGTCTATTCGCTGCCGCCGGTGCTGAGCTTTGCCCGTGCCCAGACCGACAGCTGGAACCTGTTCGTCGACGGCAAGCTGCTGCGCAAGTTCGAACAGGTCTACGACAAGCGCCTGTTCCTGCGCGAGCCCTCGCAGCGACTGTGGGCCGACGCCCAGTTCCAGCTGTTCGGCGAGGGCACCAAGGGCGTGGTGCTGGGCAAGGACGGTTGGCTCTACACCAACCAGGAATACCGCGTGCCCAACGACCTGGACGCCAGCCTGGCGAGCCAGCTGGAGCAGATCGTCAAGGTCCAGAGGCAACTGGCCGAGCACGGCAAGCACCTGGTGCTGCTGCCGCTGCCGATGAAGCTGGATATCTACGCCAACCACGCCGAGCACGCCTTCGATCCGCGGGTGCACAGCCTCTACGACCGCTTCGTCGCCGACCTGCAGCTACGCCGGCTGGACGTGGTGCCGTTGCGCGACGCCTACCTGCGCAACCTGGCCGGCCCACGGCTGTTCCTCAAGTCCGACACCCACTGGAGCCCGGACGGCGCGCGCCTGTCGGCCTATGAACTGGCCCGCCAGCGCCCGCAGTTGCTCGGCGACCAGGTGTACGTGTCGCGCAAGGCCGGCGACAAGACGGTCAAGGGCGACCTGATGAACTACCTGCAGTTCGACCACGCCCGCCTGGCGCCGCAGTTCGGCCCCAACCCGATCGAGCTGTACGAGACCCTCCAGGCCGAACAGAACAGCGACGCGCTGTTCGCCGAACAGACACAAAGCCTGCTGCTGGTGGGTACCAGCTACAGCAAGATCGACGACTGGAACTTCGTCGGGTTCCTCAAGGAGGCGCTCAACCGCGACCTGTTGTCCATCGCCGTGGAGGCCCGCGGGCCGTTCGAGGCGATGAACCAGTTTCTCGCCGGCGACCAGTTGCAGAACCCGCAGATCGACACCGTGGTCTGGGAGTTCCCCCTGCGCACCCTGTTGGCCCATCGTCCCGGCGCGCTGGCCCGCAGCGCCCAGCCCGGGCATTTCTGACGTCCCTAGGAGAACCTGATGAAGCTTTCGCCCCTGTTCACCGCCCTGGCCCTGACCTGTGCCAGCCACGCCGCCCTGGCCGCCGAAGGCAATGCCGACCTGTACGACGCCGTGGCCCCGGCCGATTCTGCGTTCGTGCGTGTGCTCAACCTGTCCGACGGCAACGTCGAGGTGGCCCTCAGCGGCAAGCTCAACCCGCAGAAGGTCGCCCCCGGCCAGCTCAGCGGCTACCGCTTCGTGCCGGCCGGCGTGCACAGGATCGGTATCGGCGCCAAGGCCATCGAACCGACCCTGGTGGCCAATGCCGCCAGCACCGTGGTCTACGACGGCAAGCAACTGCAGTTGATCGCCGACCAGTACGTCAACGAGCCGAAGAAGGCCCAGGTGGCCTTCTACAACTTGACCCCGTCCCAGGCCACGCTGCGCACCGCCGACGGCAAGCACGAGGTGGTCAAGGCCCTGGCCAGCGGCCAGACCGGCGCGCGCATGGTCAACGAGATCAAGATCGACTTCGCCGCCTACGTCGGTGGCCAGGAAGTGGCCAGCTTCGATGAGCTATTCCTCAAGAAGGGCCGCTCGTACAGCTATGTGCTGCTGCCAGGCAACCGCAGCCTGAGCCTGGCCAACAGCATCGACCCGACCGAGTGACGCCGTGCCGCACGCAAGGATGACTGGCCCATGAACACCCTCCTCCCCCTCGGCCTCGCGGCCACCCTGGCCCTGCTCGGCGCGCAGGCAAAGGCCGCCGAGCCCGTCCGGCCCGGCTGCGAAAACCTGCAGTGCATGGTCTGCCCGGCCCTGGCCGAACCGCAGCACTATGCCGAAGGGCGCATGAAGCTGATGCGCCAGATCGTCCCCGGCAAGGAGCGCTGGCTGTTCCGCTCGATGGTCGACCTGACCAACGACTTCGGCATTCCCGCGCCCATGCGCCCGGAGTTCGCCCGGCTGATGGACGCGTTCCACCGCCAGGGCATCCAGGTGGCCATGGCGATCCAGCCGACCCGCGGCCTGATGCACCGCGACAAGCTCTACGCCGAGCAACTGCACGGGTTCGACTACGGGCGCGCCAGCCGCAACCTCGACAGCTACCTGGGGCAGCTGCGCCAGGCCGGCGCGGTGGTGGCGCCTATGATGCAGCTGGTGCGCCAGCCGCCCCAGGGCGAGTACTTTTTCCGCCGCGACCACCACTGGACCCCGGCCGGCGCCGAGGCAACGGCCAGGCTCATGGCCGAGGAGATCCGCCGCCAGCCGTTCTACAACAGCCTGACCAAAAAGCGCTACAGCACCGAGCCCGGCGTGATGGTGCCCAAGGACGGCACCCTGAACCTGGCCCTGAGCTACATCTGCGGCAACAACTACGGTTTCCAGTACGTGCGCGGTTACCAGACCGTGCCGGTGGCCGACAGCAGCGACGCCCTGTTCGACGAAGCCCCCGATCCCGAGGTGATCCTGGTCGGCGACAGCAACGCGGCGGCCCGCGAGGACGAGAGCAAGCAGTTCAACTTCGACGGCTACCTGAAGCAGTACCTGGAAGCGGATGTACTCAACTACGCCCTGCCCGGCGTGGGCGAGGACGGCTCGCTGCTGGAGTACCTGCTGTCCGCCGACTACAAGCCCGAGGCGCCGCCCAAGCTGATCGTCTGGGAACTGCCGGCCAATTACCGCCTGGATTCGCCGTTGATGTACCGCCAGCTGGTGCCGGCGATACACGGCGGCTGCAAGGCGTCCAGGGAAATCCTTGGCACGAAATTGCAGCGTCCGCCACTCAAGGTCGGCGAGCGCATCGAACTGCTGAGCAATGCTGGTGGCGCCCGGCAGACCGTGTCCAACGGCTTTCTCGATATCCGCCTGAGCGACAGGAGCGTCAAGGACTTCTACCTCATCGTCTATTACGACAATGGCGCCCGCGACAAGGTGTGGTTCCGCCGCGAGGCGGCCGTAAGCGGCGGCCAGTACTACCTCGAACTGAGCAAGGCCCCCGAGTTCGCCGGCGCCAACCTGCTCTCGGTGTTCCTCGAACCGACCAAGGCCGGCACCGCCGCCACCGATGTGGAGACCCGCCTGTGCCTGTGAACCGCACCCACGCAATTCCTGTAGGAGATCACCCAGCCCTTCCGGGCTGCGCTGTCACGCAGGGAACAGGGTGGCAGCGTGGGAGCGGGCTTGCCCCGCGATCACCGGCGAAGCCGGTGCCATGCACCGCATCGCGGGGCAAGCCCGCTCCCACGCTGTATCCCCAAAAACTTACGCTTATCTTGGCAGCCCTCGCCTTGCTCAGCCCCCTGGCCCACTCCGCCCAAACCATCTGGCCCCCCCGCGCCACCACGCAATCGGTAATGATCGCCGACTACCGTACCCTCACCTGCAGCAAGGCGTCGCCACCGCCCTATACCGCCAGCCTGCACCTGCAGAGCAAATACGACCCACGCGACGCCAGCAAATCCACCCTGCGCGCCAGCCCAGACGCCGACAGCGAGCGCGTCGCCCGGCAGATCAAGCAATTCGTCGGCGGCCTGATCCAGGCCGGCAAGCGCTTCCAGAATGCCACCAAGCCGCAGCAGGCCAACATGGCCCTGGCCTGCCAGGACCAGTGGCTGGAGCACTGGGCGCAAGCGGGTGCCCTGCTCGACCCGGATGCCAGCAACACCGGCATGGCCGCGCGCAAGTGGGCCCTGGCGGCCATGGCCGGCGCGGTGCTGCTGACCCAGGCCGCGGCCGACGGCAAGACGTCGCTCAGCCCCGTGCAACGACGCTGGTTCACCCAGCTCGGCGAGCAGGTGATCCGCGAATACGACCCGCGCCGCCAGTCCACCACGGTCTACTTCAACAACCACGACTACTGGGCCGCCTGGGCGGTGGCCGCCGCCGGCATGCTGGTGGACCGCGACGACTTCATCCGCTGGGCCGACGGCAACCTGCGCCGGGGCCTGGCCCAGGCCGTGCGCCATGGCGACCAAGCCTACCTGCCGCTGGAAGTGGCACGCAGCAAGCTGGCCGCCAACTACAGCCAGTACGCCCTGGTGCCGCTGGTGCTGCTCGGCGAGTCGGCCCGGGCCAACGGCCTGGCCTGGAGCGAGGACGACCAGCGTACCCTCGACCAGCTGGCCACCTTCGCCGCCCGCAGCGTGCTCGCCCCGGACTCCCTGCCCCAGCTCAAGGGCCAGCGCCAGGCCGACGTCGCGCCCTACAAGCTGGCCTGGCTGATACCGTTCCTGGCCCGCCGGCCCGGGCATGCCCTCGCCCGCCAGCTGTACGACAGTGAAGACGGCGAGGTGGACAACTACAGCCAGATCGGCGGCCCGCTCAAGCCGGCCTACCCCAACCTGCCTTGATCAAGGACGCTCCCATGGCACCGTTCAGCCGCTTTTCCCTCACCTGCCTGGCCGCCCTGCTGCTGGCGACGACTGCCCAGGCCGCGACGGTGATGGACACCCTGCCCCAGGCGCAGTATCAGCAGCAGCTGGAGCAACTGCGCCACCAGGCCCGCCAGGCGGTGACCTTCGAGCAGGCACGCCGCCCGCCACCCGCGGGCCGCGCCAGTGTCAGCCTGCAACCGATGTTCTCGTCCCAGGCCGGCAGCTGGCCGTTCGAGCCGTTCGTCAACAACGGCCTGTTCCGCGCCATAGCCGGCTACCAGGCGCATCACCCGCAGGCCGTGGTGCTGCGCGGTGGCAGCATCACCCTGGCGCAGCTGCACGATGCGCTGCACGACCCACGGGTCCTCAAGCGCTACAAGGACGGCTACCTGCTCAGCTACCCGTTGATGATCGGCGCCGATGCCGGGCTGCTGCTGGAGGGCACGAGCCTCTACCTGTACAGCTACTCCGGCACCGCGCTGATCAACCAGGGCTGGCTGGGGCTGAACCAATCGACGCTGGAGAGCGTCGCTGGCGACAAGCCCGGCAACACCAACCGCGCCTGGCGGCCCTTCGTGGTGGCCTGGGCTGGCAGCCATACCCAGGTGATCGGCTCGACGCTCAAACGCCTGGGCTACAACACCAACCTGTCCCGCGGCCTGAGCACCGCGCTCAGCACCCAGCAGCCGTCCAGCACGCGTCCGGCCACGCTGCTGGTGGAGGCCAGTCATTTCAGCGAGCTGTCCAGCGCGCTGGAGCTGCAGCACAGCCAGGCGACCGTCATCGACAGCCGTTTCGAAGGCTCGCAGCAGTACGCCATCGACGCCCGCGACAGCCAGCTGAGCCTGCGTGGCAACCAGCTGCGCGGCGTCGACAATAACAGCGGCGTGCGCCTGCGTGGCCAGACCCGGGCTTTGGTCGAAAACAACCTGATCCTCGGCGCCGCCAAGGCCGCCATCGAGATCAGCGACCAGCGCGGCGCCGTGCTGCTGGCCGGCAACCGCATCGGCGACAGCCGTGGCCATGGCATCCAGCTGCGCAACCTCGCGCCGACGACCGAAGCCCCGCTGCTGATCGACGACAACCTGCTGGCCAGCAGCCAGGGCAGCGCCGTGGATGCCAGCGAGGTCACGGCCCTGACCCTGGTGGGCAACCGTATCGGCAACACCCCGGAGTACGCCGTCAGCCTGCGCAACGCCACGCCGCAGCCCGGGCCGCTGGTGATCAGCGGCAACCGCCTGGGGCAGGTGGGCAAGGCGGTGGTGCGGGTCGAGGGCGTGCGCGAGGTCGAACTGGGAGGCAATCGCTTCGATGGCAAGGCGCTGCTGCAGAACCTGCTGGCCGGCGACCTGCTGGCGTTGCAGGGGCCGGTGCTGGAGGCGATGCTGGTTCAGGGGCGGATGGTCAGGGTGCGCCAGGACTGAAATCCACCGCCCCCTGTAGGAGCGGCCTTGTGCCGCGAAAGGGGCGCGGAGCGGCCCCAGGATTTGAGCGTTAAAGCAAAGATCGCCGGGGCCGCGTTGCGGCCCTTTCGCGGCACAAGGCCGCTCCTACACAGGATCGCGTCAGGGTGCCGGGCGCTGCATCCGCACAAAGCACTCGTCCATCCCGACCTCGACGAACCCACGGCGCTGGTACAGGCGCCGCGCCGGATTGCTGCTGAACACCATCAACCGCAGCCAGGGCAACCCACGCTGCGCGGTCCAGCCGGCCAACTGCTCCAGCACCCAGCCTCCCACGCCCCGGCCGCGCTGCTCGGGCAACAGGTGCAACTCGCGGATATACAGCGCCTGACGGTCCTGGCTCAGGCTGCAAAAGCCCAACACCCGGTCGTCCTCGATCACCAGCCACTGTTCGCGCCAGCCCCAGGCTTCGTCGAAGGCTTCCTCGATCCACAACAGATCGAATTCACGGTAATACGGCAGCATGGCGCGGCGCGTGAGGTCACGGGCAAACGTCAGGTGTTCGTCGCTGGCAGGAATCAGTTCAAGGGGCATAGCACACCGGCGAACTGGCCGGGCCACGGCGTTCCAGTTCGTCCTCCAGCCACCGGGCCAGGACCTGGGCGTTGTTGTGCTCGGTGTCCTTGCCGGCGTACAGCAAGGTCAGGTCGCCTTTGCCAGCCAGGTCCAGCAGCGGGTACCAGTGCTCGGGGTGAGCGGCCAGTTCCTGCTGGTAGCGCTGGGTAAAACCGGCAAAGTCGAACTCGCCGGCGTGAAACGCCTTGCGCAATGCGTCGGACGGCGCCACTTCGCGCAGCCACTGCCCGTGCAGGTCTTCCTTGCGCGTGTTGCGCGGCCACAGGCGGTCGACCAGCACACGTTGGCCATCGCTCGCCATGACGGGATCGTACACCCGCTTGCAACAGATCATCGGAAACTCGCTTGGCAATTGCGTGGTGCCTTCTAGACTAGAGGTTCCGTTGACCGAGGTCACGCGGGAGTAACAGATTGTTTCTAGGATAGGAAACCTTCCCCTCTCCGTCGAAGCCCCCGGAGCCATCATGACAACTCCCTTGCTGGTCAGCCAGGACGCGCTGCCCAAGCTCGACTCCCGCCCCCACCTGTCCCACCGTCCCGGACGCGCCACCCTCACCCTGTTCTTCGGCCTGCTGCTGGCCGGCCTGGCCTACACCTTCTGGAGCCTCAAGCAGGATGTCAGCGCCAGCGGCACCGTGGTCACCACCGTCACCCCCTTCCTGCTGCTGGGCCTGGCCCTGCTGATCGCCCTGGGCTTCGAGTTCGTCAACGGCTTCCACGACACCGCCAACGCAGTGGCCACGGTGATCTACACCCATTCGTTGCCGGCGCCGGTGGCGGTGGTCTGGTCGGGGTTGTGCAACTTCCTCGGCGTGCTGCTCTCCAGCGGCGCGGTGGCCTTCGGCATCATCGCCCTGCTGCCAGTGGAGCTGATCCTGCAGGTCGGCTCGTCGACCGGCTTCGCCATGGTCTTCGCCCTGCTGCTGGCGGCGATCATCTGGAACCTCGGCACCTGGTGGCTGGGTCTGCCGGCGTCGTCCTCGCATACCCTGATCGGCTCGATCATCGGCGTGGGCGTGGCCAACGCGTTGATGCACGGACGCGACGGCACCAGCGGCGTGGACTGGACCCAAGCCAGCAAGGTCGGCTACGCCCTGCTGCTCTCGCCCCTGATCGGCTTCGCCTGCGCCGCCCTGCTGCTGCTCGCCCTGCGCGCGCTGGTCAAGCGCCGCGAGCTGTATCAGGCGCCAGAAGGCCAGACGCCGCCGCCCTGGTGGATTCGCGGCGTGCTGATCCTCACCTGCACCGGCGTGTCGTTCGCCCATGGCTCCAACGATGGTCAGAAAGGCATGGGCCTGATCATGCTGATCCTGGTCGGCACCCTGCCAATGGCCTATGCGCTGAACAAGACCATGCCCAACGAGCAGGCCCTGCAGTTCTCGGCGGTCGCCGAGGTCACCCGCCAGGCCCTGGTGCGCGCCGCGCCAGCCCCCGCACCGGCCGATCCGCGCCAGGTGCTGACCGCGTTCATCTCTGAGCCCAAGGCCAGCGCCGAGCTGGTCCCGGCGCTGGCCGCGCTGACTGGCATGATCGGCGAGGAAGTCAAAGGCTATGGTTCGCTCAAGCGCGTGCCGGCCGAGGCCATGGCCAACGTGCGTAACGACATGTACCTGACCAGCGAGGCCATCCGCCTGATCGACAAACACCGATTGGCCCACTACGACGCCGACACCACGCGCCATGTGCAACTGTTCAAGCGCCAGCTGGACGACGCCACCCGCTATATCCCGCTGTGGGTCAAGGTGGCGGTGGCCATCGCCCTGGGCCTGGGCACCATGGTCGGCTGGCGGCGCATCGTGGTGACGGTGGGCGAAAAGATCGGCAAGACCCACCTGAGCTATGCCCAGGGCGCTTCGGCCGAGGTGGTGGCGATGTGCACCATCGGCGCGGCGGACATGTTCGGCCTGCCGGTGTCGACCACCCACGTGCTGAGCTCGGGCGTGGCCGGGACCATGGTGGCCAATGGCTCGGGAATTCAACGCAAGACGCTGGTCAACCTGTTGATGGCCTGGGTGTTGACCTTGCCGGCGGCGATGTTGCTGGCGGGTTGCTTGTACTGGTTGCTGAACCAGATTCTCTGAATGTCGCTGAATCTGCAGGCGATCGCGCAGGATTACCAGCGTGGGAGCGGGCTTGCCCCGCGATAGCGATACTGAATTTTCCGACGCTATCGCGGGGCAAGCCCGCTCCCACGGATCCCCTGTCAGGCCGGGATCTTCAAACCGCGCTGGACCGCCGGGCGCTCGAGGAACTTGGCCAGCACCCGCTGCACTTCCCTGAAATTATCGAACCCCACCAACTCGCGCGCGTTGTAGCGCTCCACCAGGTTGCGCACCCAGGGGAAGATGGCGATATCGGCAATGCTGTACGCACCGACCATCCACTCGCGCCCCTGCAGATGGCGATCGAGCACGCCCAGCAGGCGCTTGGACTCATTGACGTAGCGATCCCGGGGCCGCTTGTCCTCGTACTCCTTGCCGGCGAAGAAGTGGAAGAACCCCACCTGGCCGAACATCGGCCCGATGCCGCCCATCTGGAACATCAGCCACTGCAGGGTCTGGTAGCGCTGGGCAGGATCCTGGCTGAGCAACTGCCCGCTCTTCTCGGCCAGGTACTGCAGAATCGCCCCCGACTCGAACAACGGCAGCGGCTGGCCACCAGGGCCATCGGGGTCGAGGATTGCCGGAATCTTGTTGTTGGCGCTCAGGGAGATGAACTCGGGGCTCAGCTGGTCGTCGTTGTCGAAGCTGACCTTGTGCACCTCGTAGGGCAGGCCGATCTCCTCGAGCATGATCGAGACCTTGACGCCGTTGGGCGTGGCCAGCGAATACAGTTGCAGGCGCTCGGGATGCCGGGCCGGCCATTTGCGGGTGATGGGGAATGCACAAAGATCGGTCATGTTCGCGCCCTGAAGGTTGGGGGATTCAATTTAAAGACTGTCGGGCGTCCTGACCATCACCCAGTCTCGGTGCCGCTCGTCACCGCAGGGAAAGATCGCCTCGCCCACCTTGCGAAAGCCATTGCGCTCGTAGAAACGGATGGCCTTGGCGTTGAGTTCGTTGACGGTCAGGCGAACCGGGCCACAGGTGTGGGACAAGATAGACTCGAGCAGCGACTGCGCGGCGCCTGTGCCGTGGGCGACGGGCAGCACATAGCAGCGGGAAATCTCCACCAGCTGATCGGCCGCGGCGATCCCCAGTTCACCGGGTGCCAGGTCGAGCATGCTGTAGCCCAGCACCTGGCCGTCCTGCTCGACCACCAGCAGGCGCTTGTGCGGGTGGCACAGGTGCGCCTGGAAATGCTCGGGCTGCAGGTTGTGGGTGATGTAATGCTGCTGCGCCGCCGGGGCACTGTCGGGCGGGCTGGCCAGGGCGAAGGTGGCCTGGCCGATATGGCTCAGGACTGCGCAATCGTCCCTGCGGGCCGGGCGGATCTGGTAGGGCATGGCAACATCCTGTCGGGCATCCGGATCACCCTCGACAATGCCAGCCCCTCCCAACCGGCGCAAGGTTCAGGCGTCGCCGTGAGCCTGGCGCTTGAGCTTCTCGGTATCGACCCGGACAAACACCGAGTCAGCGGTGACGGTCAGCACATCACCGGCCCAGACCTCGCAGATCACCCGGCTCTTGCGCCCCACCTCACCCTCGACCCGCGCCTTGAGCTGCAGCTCGACGCCCATCGGCGTGGGCTTGAGGTAGGTCAGGCTGAGCTGGCCGGTAACGCAGTCGATACGCGGCAGGCTGCCGGGCTCGCGGCCTTCGGCCCGATAGTGGTGGGCCATCGCGGTCCAGTTGGAATGGCAATCGACCAGCATGGCCAGCAGGCCGCCGTAGACCAGGCCGGGCCAGCCGATGAAGGTCGGATCAGGGGAATGACGGCACAGCAGGTGGACGCCGTCGTCATCCCAGTGACTCTGCACGTGCAGGCCGCTGGGGTGGGAACAACCGCAGCCATAGCAGGTGCCATCAGGGGCGGCGAGTTGCTGCAGGGAAAGGGCTTGCTCGGTCATACGCGTCCTTGGCTTGTTGGATTTGGGAAGGAGGCTGGCTGCCGATGGTAGCGCCCTGCCCGTTCCACGCCAATGAGCGTGTCCCGGGATAACGTCAAAGACAACCCATCAAGTTCAGGAAGAAAACGAATGACGGCAATCGAATAATTCGTTTGCGGGATATATCCCCGCCACGCTTGGATACGACCTGACTCGAACAACAGGCCGCGTGCAGATGAATCAGGAAAGTATCAGCCAGTCCATCGCCATCGTTCACCCGATCACTCTTTCCCACGGCCGCAACGCCGAAGTCTGGGACACCGCCGGCAAGCGCTACATCGACTTCGTCGGCGGTATCGGCGTGCTCAACCTGGGCCACTGCAACCCGGCGGTGGTCGAGGCCATCCAGCAGCAGGCCGCGCGTCTGACCCATTACGCCTTCAACGCAGCGCCCCACGGCCCCTACCTGGAGCTGATGGAGCGCCTGCGCCAGTTCGTCCCGGTCAGCTACCCGCTGGCGGGCATGCTCACCAACAGCGGCGCGGAAGCGGCGGAGAACGCCCTCAAGGTCGCCCGCGGCGCCACCGGCAAGCGCGCCATCGTCGCCTTCGACGGCGGTTTCCACGGCCGTACCCTGGCCACCCTCAACCTCAACGGCAAGGTCGCCCCGTACAAGCAGCGGGTCGGTGAACTGCCCGGTCCGGTCTACCACCTGCCCTACCCCAGCGCGGACACCGGGGTGAGCTGCGAGCAGGCGCTCAAGGCCATGGAGCGCCTGTTCGGCGTGGAACTGGCGGTGGAGGACGTGGCGGCGTTCATCTTCGAGCCGGTGCAGGGCGAAGGCGGCTTTCTCGCCCTCGACCCCGCCTTCGCCCAGACCCTGCGCCGCTTCTGCGACGAGCACGGGATCCTGATCATCATCGACGAGATCCAGTCCGGTTTCGGCCGCACCGGCCAGCGCTTCGCCTTCCCCCGGCTGGGCATCGAGCCGGACCTGTTGCTGCTGGCCAAGAGCATTGCCGGCGGCATGCCGCTGGGCGCGGTAGTCGGGCGGCAGGCGATCATGGGCGCGCTGCCCAAGGGCGGGCTGGGCGGGACCTATTCGGGCAATCCGATCGCCTGCGCGGCGGCGCTGGCAAGCCTGGCGCAGATGACCGACGCCAATATCGCCACCTGGGGCAAACGGCAGGAACAGGCCATCGTGGCGCGCCATGCGCGCTGGAAAGCGTCGGGAATGTGCGCAGCGCTCGGGCGCCTGACCGGCACCGGGGCCATGCGCGGGCTGGAATTCGTCAACCCGGACGGCAGCCCGGCACCGGCGCAACTGGCCAAACTGCTGGAGGCAGCGCGCAGCAAGGGGTTGTTGCTGATGCCCAGCGGCAAGGCGCGGCACATCATCCGCCTGTTGGCACCGCTGACCATCGAGCCTGAGGTGCTCGAGGAAGGGTTGGATATCCTCGAGCAGTGCCTGATGGAGCTGGACTGAGGGTTACAGGCCCAGTTCTTCAGGAGTGGGCATGTCGCACTCGAAGGCGATCCAGCCGCCTTCGAGCTCGGCGTGGCCGTTGACGATCAGGCCGTAGTAGGTCAGGCCGTTCTCCAGGGTGACGCAGATGTGCGTGGCGCCTTTTTCGGGGGCCGCGAGCGTGCCGACGAAATGCACTTTCTTCAGCACCTCGGTCACCGCCTCAAGGCCCACGCGCATGTTGGTGTTCTCCGAGGCCTCGGTATCGCCCCCACGGTCTTCGGCGCTGATGGTCACGGTGGCGGTGTACGGGTACTTGGTGCTCAAGCGGGGTTACCTCGGTTTTGAAGGGTTGAATTGCTGGCGCGTAGAGTACGGCAGGCGTTCCCGGTTGTCTCTATCGCCCTCATCGCGGGGCAAGCCCGCTCCCACGTCAACATCCTGCAGTGGGGCATCGAGCATGGCCTCCCCTGCCCCGATCTGTTAGGGTGCCCGCCGATGCACGCCACACCACGCGAGGATACCGAGTGAGCGCCGAACAACCCCTGATCGCCGACCTGTTCGAGGTCGACAAACGCTTGACCCTCAAGCCCGTCGTGGACTTCAACGCCTACCTGCGTAACGCCTTCGGCGATGGCCCCTGCCGCTGCCACCGCTGCGTCGAGGGCAATGGCGACGAGAACGGCTACGAGCACCGTCACAGCTTCGAGCTGGAAGGCCGCACCCTGCACCGGCGCTTCGCCAGCACCGCCGGCAGCGACGTGCTGATGGCGCTGAAGAAGGCCTGGCTGTCCTACACCAAGGCCGAGCTGATCACCGTCGGCGCCCTGGACATGGCCACCCTCAAGTCGTTCACCGAGGCCGCCCTGCACGAGCGCCTGCTGGCCCTGCTGCCGGCCAGCGGCCTGGCCCGCGAAAGCGATGGCCAGTGGCAGTTGCAGGTGCTCGCCGACTGACGGTCGCCCCGGCAGGATTCTCCCGCTCTGCTACCTTGGGAGAATCCTCACCCACAGGTGATCCGACCATGGCCCGCACGACCCCCATCGAGCTGTACCGCAACATCGGTATCGTTGCCCACGTGGATGCCGGCAAGACCACCACCACCGAGCGGATCCTGTTCTACACCGGGGTCAACCACAAGATGGGCGAGGTGCACGACGGCGCCGCGACCATGGACTGGATGGCCCAGGAGCAGGAGCGCGGCATCACCATCACCTCGGCGGCCACCACGGCCTTCTGGCAAGGCTCGACCAAGCAGTTCGAGCACAAGTACCGCTTCAACATCATCGACACCCCCGGCCACGTCGACTTCACCATCGAGGTCGAGCGCTCGCTGCGCGTGCTCGATGGCGCGGTGGTGGTGTTCAGCGGCGCCGACGGTGTCGAGCCGCAATCCGAGACCGTATGGCGC
The DNA here is from genome assembly GCF_057284075.1 of Pseudomonas sp. TE31087. NCBI lineage: Bacteria > Pseudomonadati > Pseudomonadota > Gammaproteobacteria > Pseudomonadales > Pseudomonadaceae > Pseudomonas > Pseudomonas sp. TE31087. The sequence continues at coordinate 509,590 of NZ_JBXVNN010000001.1, read as the reverse complement.
CAGGCCAACAAGTACCATGTGCCGCGCCTGGCCTACATCAACAAGATGGACCGCCAGGGCGCCGACTTCCTGCGGGTGGTGAAGCAGATCGACCAGCGCCTGGGCCACCATCCGGTGCCGATCCAGCTGGCCATCGGCAGCGAGGAAAACTTCATCGGCCAGATCGACCTGGTGAAGATGAAGGCCATCTACTGGAACGACGCCGACCAGGGCACCAGCTACCGTGAAGAAGCGATCCCCGCCGAGCTGCAGGACCTGGCCGACGAATGGCGCGCCCATATGATCGAAGCTGCGGCCGATGCCACTGAAGCGCTGACCCTGAAGTTCCTCGACGGCGAGGAGTTCACCACCGAGGAAATCAAGGCCGCCCTGCGCAAGCGCACCATTGCCAACGAGATCGTGCCGACCATCCTCGGCTCTTCGTTCAAGAACAAGGGCGTGCCGCTGATGCTCGACGCGGTGATCGACTACCTGCCCGCCCCCAGCGAGATCCCGGCGATCAAGGGCACCGATCCAGACGACGAAGAGAAGCACCTGGAGCGCCACGCCGACGACAAGGAACCGTTCTCGGCCCTGGCCTTCAAGATCGCCACCGACCCGTTCGTCGGCACCCTGACCTTCGCCCGGGTGTATTCCGGTGTGCTCAGCTCCGGCAACGCCGTGCTCAATTCGGTCAAGGGCAAGAAGGAACGCATCGGCCGCATGGTGCAGATGCACGCCAACCAGCGCGCCGAGATCAAGGATGTGTGCGCCGGCGACATCGCCGCGCTGATCGGCATGAAGGACGTCACCACCGGCGACACCCTGTGCGACATGGATAAGCCGATCATCCTCGAGCGCATGGACTTCCCCGACCCGGTGATCTCGGTGGCAGTGGAGCCCAAGACCAAGGGCGACCAGGAGAAGATGGGCATCGCCCTGGGCAAGCTGGCCCAGGAGGACCCGTCGTTCCGGGTCAAGACCGACGAGGAGACCGGCCAGACCATCATCTCCGGCATGGGTGAGCTGCACCTGGACATCATCGTCGACCGCATGCGCCGCGAGTTCAACGTCGAGGCCAATATCGGCAAGCCGCAGGTGGCCTACCGCGAGAAGATCCGCAATACCTGCGAGATCGAAGGCCGCTTCGTCCGCCAGTCCGGCGGCCGTGGCCAGTACGGGCATTGCTGGATCCGCTTCGCCCCGGGTGACGAAGGCAAGGAAGGCCTGGAATTCATCAACGAGGTCGTCGGCGGCGTAGTGCCGCGCGAATACATCCCGGCAATCCAGAAAGGCATCGAGGAGCAGATGAAGAACGGCGTGCTCGCCGGCTATCCGCTGATCAACCTCAAGGCGGCGGTGTTCGACGGTTCCTACCACGACGTCGACTCCAACGAGATGGCCTACAAGATCGCCGCGTCCATGGCCACCAAGCAGCTGTCGCAGAAAGGCGGCGCGGTGCTGCTGGAGCCGGTGATGAAGGTCGAGGTGGTGACGCCCGAGGAGTATCAGGGCGACATCCTCGGCGACCTGAGCCGGCGCCGGGGGATGATCCAGGACGGCGACGAGACTCCTGCCGGCAAGGTGATCCGCGCCGAGGTGCCGCTGGGCGAGATGTTCGGCTACGCCACCTCGATGCGCTCGATGACCCAGGGGAGGGCCAGTTTCTCGATGGAGTTCACCCGCTATGCCGAAGCGCCGGCGAGCATTGCCGATGGCATCGTGAAGAAGAATCGCGGGGAGTCATAAGGCGAGCGCTGCGCACCCGATTCGCGGGTAAACCCGCTCCCACAGGGATCGCGAAACCCTGTGGGAGCGGGTTTACCCGCGAATGCGTCAGGTCAGACAACGCTGCTTGTCAGTGCTGCTCACCCGCCCGCTTGAGCAGCTTCTTGCACCGCTCCGACAGGTGCACCACCCGCAACTGCTTGCCGGCCTTGGCATACCGCTCGCGCAAGGTCTGCAACGCAGCGATCGCCGAATAATCGACAAAGCTCAGGTGCTGGCAATCCAGCGTGACCTTGACCGGGTCACCAGCGGGATCGAACTGGTTGAGAAACGGCGTGGTCGAGGCGAAGAACAGCGTGCCATGCACCTGGTAATGCTTGCTGCCCTCGCCATCCACATGGCTGTTGGCGTACAGCTCCCGAGCATGCTGCCAGGCGAAGTTGATCGCCGCGATGACGATACCGAACATCACCGCCATGGCCAGGTCGGTGAACACTGTGACCACGGTCACCGCGATGATCGCCAGCACATCGCTGACCGGCACCTTGTGCAGCACCCGCAGCGAGGCCCAGGCGAAGGTCTGCTGGGCCACCACGAACATCACCCCCACCAGCGCGGCCAGCGGAATGCGCTCGATCAGCGGCGACAGGAACAGGATGAACAGCAGGATCATAACCCCGGCCACAACGCCCGACAGGCGTCCACGGCCATTGGAGCTGAGGTTGATCACGGTCTGGCCGATCATCGCGCAACCGCCCATGCCGCCGCACAGGCCCGAGACCATGTTGGCCGCGCCCAGGGCCACGCATTCGCGGTCCGGATAGCCGCGGCTCTCGGTGATCTCGTCGGTGAGGTTGAGGGTCAGCAGGGTTTCCAGCAGACCGACCATGGCCATCAGGAATGCGTAAGGCGCGATGATCTTCAGGGTCTCGAGGTTCCAGGGCACCTCCGGCAGGGTCAGGTGCGGCAGGCCGCCGGCGATATGGGCCATGTCGCCAAGGGTGCGGGTCGGCAGGTCGAGCAGGTAGACCAGCAGGCCGACGCCCAGGATCGCCACCAGCGCCGGCGGCACGGCCCGGGTCAGCTTCGGCAGGAGGTAGACCACCAGCATGGTCAGCGCCACCAGGCCGATCATCAGGTACAGGGGCGTCCCGCCAAGCCAGTGCTCGCCGTCCTTGAAGTGCTCCAGCTGGGCCAGGGCGATGACGATGGCCAGGCCGTTGACGAAGCCGAGCATCACCGGGTAAGGCACCAGGCGCACCAGCTTGCCCAGGCGTAGCGCGCCAAACAGGATCATCACCACCCCGCCGAGCAGCACTGTGGCCAGCAGGTACTGGGCGCCGTGCTGCACCACCAGGGCGACAATGACTACCGCCATGGAACCGGCGGCGCCGGAGATCATGCCGGGACGGCCACCGAACAAGGCCGTCAGGGTGCAGATGATGAAGGCGCCGTACAGCCCCATCAACGGGTTGAGGTGCGCCACCAGGGCGAAGGCGATGCACTCCGGCACCAGGGCGAAGGAAGTGGTGAGGCCGGCGAGCAGGTCGGCGCGAAGTCGGGCGGGTTTCATGGAGGTCCTGTAAACAGCCTCGAGGTCTATAGCGTGGGAGCGGGCTTGCCCCGCGATGGCGCCATCGCGGGGCAAGCCCGCTCCCACGCTGTCGAGACAATGGGTAATAAGCCTGAAAATCGAGGGCGCGATGGTACGGAATTTGTCTGACAGCAGCCACCGTCAATCCGCACGGCAAGTTGCACGCAAATTTGCCATCATGTCCATTCCACCCGCGGAGATCATGGACATGCCGCTACGCCCCCTGCTCGCCTCCCTGCTGCTGGCCGCCAGCCTTACCGCCCAGGCCGCTACCGAGGTCATCCCCCTGCAACACCGCAGCAGCGCCGAACTGCTGCCTGCCGCCCAGTCGTTCCTGGGCAAGGACGGCAGCGTCAGCACCTTCGAGGACAAGCTGATCGTCAACGCCAGCCAGGAACGCATCGACGACCTGCGCGCCCTGCTGCAACAGCTCGACACCGCGCCCAAACGCCTGCTGATCAGCGTCGACAACAACGACAGCAACTTCCAGGACAACCGCGGCAACGCCCGCGTGATCCGCTACGGCACCGCCAACCGCGAAGGCGGCATGCAGCAGGTGCAGGCCAGCGACGGCCAGCCGGCACTGATCCAGGTGGGCCAGAGCATCCCCGTCACCAGCACCGCCACCGACGGTTACGGGCGCATCCAGAGCAACACCGAATACCGCAATGTCACCCAGGGTTTCTACGTCACGCCGCGCCTGAGCGGCGACACGGTTCGTCTGCAAATCAGCACCAATAATGATCGAATGAGCCAGGAACGTGCCGATGTAGTGAAAGTGCAGAGCACCGACACGACCGTCACCGGCAAGCTCGGCGAGTGGATCACCCTGGCCGGGTTCAACCAGCAGAGCCAATCCGAACGCAGCGCGTCAAGCCTCAGTTACAGCACCCAGCGCGGTGAAAACATGACTTTGCGGGTCAAAGTCGACCTTCTCGACTGAACCCAGGCAATTCAAGGCCTCGACCAAAGGCCTTGAAACTGACCGCCAAGTCGCATTAGACCAAAGATGTAGTAAGCCGAAAAAAGCACTACAAAACATTTGACAGGCTCTTTTCGGCAAGGGCATGATGGCCTCGCTCCCGCTAATCAGAGGCCCTGGCAAGGGTCTTCGAGGTGCGCTCCTCCCACCGTGGAGGCACCTCGTGTCCATACGGCCCACAAGGCGGTTCGACGGGATTGCGACTGCAACGAAGAAGTTGTCCCGAGGGACGGAAGCGCATCACCGCAGTTCTGGCAATCGCGTCGCACCGCAGCAAGGCAACCACGAGCCGACCTGCAGGGCACACCTTCGCCTGGCCTGCACAACCCTTCCCCTTCGAGCCTCCTGCGTTCGCCGCCGCACTCCCCCGGACAGGACAGCCGCCTGGCTTCTGATCCGCGTATCCGAGCATCAGCACAATTACACTCAAGATCGATGCGACGAGGTTTATTTCCATGGCACTGACACGCGAACAGCAAATTGCAGCCCTCGAGAAAGACTGGGCCGAAAACCCGCGCTGGAAAGGCGTGACCCGTACCTACACCGCCGCTGATGTCGTTCGCCTGCGTGGCTCGCTGCAGCCAGAGCACACCTTTGCTCGCCAAGGCGCAGAAAAACTGTGGAAGCTGGTCACCCAAGGTGCCCACCCGTCCTTCCGCCCAGAAAAAGATTTCGTCAACTGCATGGGTGCCCTGACCGGTGGCCAGGCAGTGCAGCAGGTAAAAGCCGGCATCCAGGCCATCTACCTGTCCGGCTGGCAGGTTGCCGCCGACAACAACTCGGCCGAGTCGATGTACCCCGACCAGTCGCTGTACCCGGTCGACTCGGTACCGACCGTGGTCAAGCGCATCAACAACTCGTTCCGTCGCGCCGACCAGATCCAGTGGAAAGCCGGCAAGAACCCGGGCGACGAAGGCTACATCGACTACTTCGCACCGATCGTGGCTGACGCCGAAGCCGGTTTCGGCGGTGTGCTGAACGCCTACGAGCTGATGAAGAACATGATCGAAGCAGGCGCCGCCGGCGTGCACTTCGAAGACCAGCTGGCCTCGGTCAAGAAATGCGGCCACATGGGCGGCAAGGTACTGGTACCGACCCAGGAAGCCGTACAGAAGCTGGTGGCTGCCCGCCTGGCCGCCGACGTTGCCGGTGTACCGACCATCATCCTGGCCCGTACCGACGCCAACGCCGCCGACCTGCTGACCAGCGACTGCGACCCGTACGACCAGCCGTTCGTGATCGGCGAGCGTACCCGTGAAGGCTTCTACAAAGTCCGTGCCGGCCTCGACCAGGCCATCTCCCGCGGCCTGGCCTACGCGCCGTATGCCGACCTGATCTGGTGCGAAACCGCCAAGCCGGACCTGGATGAAGCCCGCCGCTTCGCCGAGGCGATCAAGAAGGAGTACCCGGACCAGATCCTGTCGTACAACTGCTCGCCTTCCTTCAACTGGAAGAAGAACCTGGACGACGCCACCATCGCCAAGTTCCAGCGCGAGCTGTCGGCCATGGGCTACAAGCACCAGTTCATCACCCTGGCCGGCATCCACAACATGTGGCACGGCATGTTCAACCTGGCGCACGACTACGCCCGCAACGACATGACCGCCTACGTGAAGCTGCAGGAGCAGGAGTTCGCCGACGCGAGCAAAGGCTACACCTTCGTGGCGCACCAGCAGGAAGTCGGTACCGGCTACTTCGACGACATGACCACCGTGATCCAGGGTGGCGCTTCGTCGGTGACCGCACTGACTGGTTCGACCGAGGAAGAGCAGTTCCACTGAGTTCGGTGAGCTGAATAGGAAGCCCAGGTTCCGCAAGGTTCCTGGGCTTTCTTTCTTCTGGCAGACCCTATCGCGGGGCAAGCCCGCTCCCGCGCAGCGCTTACAGGCGTGGGAGCGGGCTTGCCCCGCGATAGGGCCGGCACAGGCAAAGTTGCTGATCAGGTCTAAGCTTGTGGCTACCCCACAGCAAGGACTGCCCATGCCCCGCCCTGGCCACCTGCTCATCGTCGCCGTCGCAGCCGCCGCCTTCTATCTATATGCGCTGGCCAGCGACAACGCCCTGCTTGGCCTGCTGGTCAAACCCATTCCGGTGCTCGCCTTGATTGCCTGGCTGAGCTCCCTCCCCGCCACACCCTATCGCCGCTGGATCATCCTCGGCCTGGCCTTCTCGGTGCTCGGCGACATTCTCCTGGCGATCCCCCGCGACCTGTTCGTGTTCGGCCTTGGGGCGTTTCTCTGCGCACACCTGACCTACCTGCGCGGTTACTGCACCCTCACGCGACGCCCGGCCTACCCGGCCCTGGCCTTCGCCGTATTGATAGGCGGTTCGCTGTTCGGCCTGCTCGCCGGCCATGGCCTGGGCCCACTGCTGATCCCGGTGGCACTGTACGCCCTGACCATCGGCGCCATGCTCTGGCGCGCCTTGGCCTGCGGCGGACTGGCCGCGCTGGGCGCCTGCGCTTTCGTGTTCTCCGACAGCGTCATCGGCATCGACCGCTTCGTCAGCCCATTCGCCGCCGCCGAGTACCTGATCATCCTTTTCTACTGGCTCGGCCAGTGGCTGATCGCCGCGTCGGTCAGCCGCGACGCAAGCGACAAAGTATTGATCCAGAGCGGTACGCACAGTGCCGGAAGCTGCTAGAACGAGAGTTTTTCGCATTTGCAAGAGGGGGCGCTCGGCAGATGAACTTTGCAAGGGCCAGAACAGCTAAAACATTACAGCTCAGGTTAAATGATATTAATTATCATTACGCAACTAGCCCGTCATTACGCGGGGTAAGAAACATAATTAACAAATCCGCGCGCAATGCCCGAAACTCAAGGGTTTCAGCCAGTTACGAAAGATTTTTGTTCTTAAACCTACGAATAAATTTGCAACGGAAATTTTACTTGCACTGGGTTTACCCATAAAATCAGCGCGATTGATTCAGCTGCGACATTTGGTCACTGCGTCTGCGACACCACGTCGCCGCTCTACTTTATTTCAGACTGCAGAGCTGGGTCTCTGTATAAGGATTTCTAGCATGTCCGATTCGGCAGGACTCATCGCCCACAACTGGGGCTTTGCCATCTTCCTCCTGGGTGTCGTCGGCCTGTGTGCCTTCATGCTCGGCCTGTCCAGCCTGCTCGGTAGCAAGGCCTGGGGTCGCGCCAAGAACGAACCCTTCGAATCCGGCATGCTGCCCGTCGGCAGCGCCCGCCTGCGCCTGTCCGCCAAATTCTATCTGGTCGCGATGCTGTTCGTGATCTTCGATATCGAAGCCCTCTTCCTGTATGCATGGTCTGTGTCCGTCCGCGAAAGCGGCTGGACCGGATTCGTCGAAGCTCTCATTTTCATAGCAATTCTGTTGGCAGGTCTTGTCTACCTATGGCGCGTCGGGGCGCTCGATTGGGCTCCCGAAGGTCGCCGCAAGCGGCAAGCGAAGCTGAAACAATGAGGCTTTGGCATGCAATACAATCTCACCAGAATCGATCCGGACGCACCCAACGAGCAGTATCCGGTCGGTGAGCGGGAAACCGTCACCGATCAACTGCTGGAAGACCAGGTCCACAAGAACATCTACATGGGGAAACTCGAAGATGTGCTGCGTGGCGCGGTCAACTGGGGTCGCAAGAACTCCCTCTGGCCGTACAACTTCGGCCTTTCCTGCTGCTACGTGGAAATGACCACGGCCTTCACGGCACCCCACGACATCGCCCGCTTCGGCGCCGAAGTCATCCGGGCCTCGCCGCGCCAGGCCGACTTCATGGTCATCGCCGGTACCTGCTTCGTCAAAATGGCGCCGATCATCCAGCGCCTGTACGAGCAGATGCTCGAGCCCAAGTGGGTCATCTCCATGGGTTCGTGCGCCAACTCCGGCGGCATGTACGACATCTACTCGGTCGTTCAGGGGGTCGACAAGTTCCTCCCCGTGGACGTCTATGTGCCTGGCTGCCCGCCGCGCCCCGAGGCATTCCTGCAAGGCCTGATGCTGCTGCAGGAGTCGATCGGCCAAGAACGACGCCCGCTTTCCTGGGTGGTTGGTGATCAAGGCATCTACCGTGCCGAGATGCCCGCCCAGAAAGACCTGCGTCGCGAACAGCGCATTGCGGTAACCAACCTGCGCAGCCCCGACGAAGTCTGATCCAGCGACCTGCCGCCCGCTCCCGAAGGAGCCGGCGGCCTGGCTTCATTCTTAACGCTGACCCAAAGCGACCGAGACCATGACAGCGGACAACGCTATTTATATTCCGCCCTACAAGGCTGACGACCAGGATGTGGTCGTCGAACTGCACAACCGTTTTGGCGCCGACGCATTCGTCGCCCAGGAAACCCGCACCGGCATGCCGGTACTGTGGGTAAAGCGTGCCCAGCTCAAGGAAGTGCTGAGCTTCCTGCGCGGCGTCGCCAAGCCGTACAGCATGCTGTACGACCTGCACGGCGTCGACGAGCGCCTGCGCACCCAGCGCCGCGGCCTGCCTGCCGCCGATTTCAGCGTGTTCTACCACCTGCTGTCGGTCGAGCGTAACAGCGACGTGATGATCAAGGTGTCGCTCAGCGAAGGCGACCTGAACCTGCCGACGGTGACCGGTATCTGGCCGAACGCCAACTGGTACGAGCGCGAAGTCTGGGACATGTTCGGCATCGACTTTGCCGGCCACCCGCACCTGAGCCGTATCATGATGCCGCCGACCTGGGAAGGTCACCCGCTGCGCAAGGACTACCCCGCCCGCGCCACCGAGTTCGATCCCTACAGCCTGACCCTGGCCAAGCAACAGCTTGAAGAGGAATCGGCGCGCTTCAACCCGGAAGCCTGGGGCATGAAGCGCCAGGGCGCCAACGAGGACTACATGTTCCTCAACCTCGGCCCGAACCACCCGTCCGCCCACGGTGCCTTCCGTATCGTCCTGCAGCTGGACGGTGAAGAGATCGTCGACTGCGTCCCGGACATCGGCTACCACCACCGTGGCGCCGAGAAGATGGCCGAGCGTCAGTCCTGGCACAGCTTCATTCCCTACACCGACCGTATCGACTACCTCGGCGGGGTGATGAACAACCTGCCGTACGTACTGGCGGTCGAGAAGCTGGCCGGTATCCAGGTGCCGCAGAAAGTCGACGTGATTCGCATCATGCTCGCCGAGTTCTTCCGCATCACCAGCCACCTGCTGTTCCTGGGCACCTACATCCAGGACGTCGGCGCCATGACCCCGGTGTTCTTCACCTTCACCGACCGCCAGCGCGCCTACACCGTGATCGAAGCGATCACCGGTTTCCGCCTGCACCCGGCCTGGTACCGCATCGGTGGCGTCGCCCACGACCTGCCGCGCGGCTGGGACAAGCTGGTCAAGGACTTCGTCGAATGGCTGCCCAAGCGCCTCGACGAGTACACCAAGGCCGCCCTGCAGAACAGCATCCTCAAGGGCCGTACCATCGGCGTTGCCGCGTACAACACCAAGGAAGCGCTGGAATGGGGCACCACCGGTGCCGGCCTGCGTTCCACCGGTTGCGACTTCGACCTGCGTAAGGCGCGCCCCTACTCCGGCTACGAGAACTTCGAGTTCGAAGTACCGCTGGCCCACAACGGCGATGCCTACGATCGCTGCATGGTCCGCGTCGAGGAGATGCGCCAGAGTATCCGCATCATCGACCAGTGCCTGCGCAACATGCCGGAAGGCCCGTACAAGGCGGATCACCCGCTGACCACGCCGCCACCGAAAGAGCGCACCCTGCAGCACATCGAGACCCTGATCACCCACTTCCTGCAAGTCTCGTGGGGCCCGGTCATGCCGGCCAACGAGTCGTTCCAGATGATCGAGGCGACCAAGGGCATCAACAGTTACTACCTGACGAGCGATGGCGGCACCATGAGCTACCGCACCCGGATCCGTACCCCGAGCTACCCGCACCTGCAGCAGATCCCTTCGGTGATCAAAGGCAGCATGGTCGCGGACCTCATCGCGTACCTGGGCAGTATCGACTTCGTTATGGCTGACGTGGACCGCTAAGCATGAACAGCACGCTTATCCAAACCGACCGTTTCGCCCTGAGCGAAACCGAGCGCTCGGCCATCGAGCACGAGATGCACCACTACGAGGACCCGCGCGCGGCGTCCATCGAAGCCCTGAAGATCGTCCAGAAGGAACGCGGCTGGGTGCCGGACGGCGCCATCTACGCCATCGGCGAAGTGCTGGGTATCCCCGCCAGCGACGTCGAGGGCGTGGCCACCTTCTACAGCCAGATCTTCCGCCAGCCGGTCGGCCGCCACATCATCCGCGTGTGCGACAGCATGGTCTGCTACATCGGCGGCCACGAATCGGTGGTCAGCCAGATCCAGAGCGAGCTGGGCATCGGCCTCGGCCAGACCACCGCGGACGGGCGTTTCACCCTGCTGCCGGTGTGCTGCCTGGGCAACTGCGACAAGGCCCCGGCGCTGATGATCGACGACGACACCTTTGGCGACGTGCAGCCTGCCGGCGTCTCCAAGCTGCTGGAGGGTTACGTATGACCATCACTTCCTTCGGCCCGGCCAACCGCATCGCGCGTTCGGCCGAAACCCACCCGCTGACCTGGCGCCTGCGCGACGACGGCGAGCCTGTATGGCTGGCCGAGTACCAGGCCAAGAACGGCTATGCCGCCGCCCGCAAGGCGCTGGCCGAGATGTCCCAGGACGATATCGTCCAGTCCGTCAAGGACTCCGGCCTCAAGGGCCGTGGCGGCGCGGGCTTCCCCACCGGCGTGAAGTGGGGCCTGATGCCCAAAGACGAATCCATGAACATCCGCTACCTGCTGTGCAACGCGGATGAAATGGAGCCGAACACCTGGAAGGACCGCATGCTGATGGAGCAACAGCCCCATCTGCTGGTCGAGGGCATGCTGATCAGCGCCCGCGCCCTGAAGGCCTACCGTGGCTACATCTTCCTGCGTGGCGAATACACCACCGCGGCGAAGAACCTCAACCGCGCCATCGACGAAGCCAAGGCCGCAGGCCTGCTGGGCAAGAACATCCTCGGCTCGGGCTTTGATTTCGAGCTGTTCGTGCACACCGGTGCCGGGCGCTACATCTGCGGTGAAGAAACCGCGCTGATCAACTCGCTCGAAGGCCGCCGCGCCAACCCGCGCTCCAAGCCGCCCTTCCCTGCCGCCGTCGGCGTGTGGGGCAAGCCGACCTGCGTGAACAACGTCGAGACCCTGTGCAACGTGCCGGCCATCGTCGCCAACGGCAACGACTGGTACAAGTCGCTGGCCCGCGAAGGCAGCGAAGACCACGGCACCAAGCTGATGGGCTTCTCCGGCAAGGTAAAGAACCCGGGCCTGTGGGAACTGCCGTTCGGCGTCACCGCCCGCGAGCTGTTCGAAGACTACGCCGGCGGCATGCGCGACGGCTTCAAGCTCAAGTGCTGGCAGCCAGGCGGCGCCGGTACCGGCTTCCTGCTGCCCGAGCACCTGGACGCACAAATGTACGCCGGTGGCATCGCCAAGGTCGGCACCCGCATGGGTACGGGCCTGGCCATGGCGGTCGACGACAGCGTCAACATGGTCTCGCTGCTGCGCAACATGGAAGAGTTCTTCGCCCGCGAATCCTGCGGCTGGTGCACGCCGTGCCGCGACGGCCTGCCATGGAGCGTGAAGATGCTGCGCGCCCTGGAGAAAGGCCAGGGCCGCGCCGAAGACATCGAGACCCTGCTGGGTCTGGTCAACTTCCTCGGCCCAGGCCGCACCTTCTGTGCTCACGCACCGGGTGCCGTCGAGCCATTGGGCAGTGCCATCAAGTATTTCCGCTCGGAGTTCGAGGCCGGCGTCGCCCCAGCCACTGCTGGCAGCGAAGCCCTGCGCCCGAACCTGGCGAAGCCGATCGTGGTCGGCGCATAACAAGATGAACAGCGGGTGGTCCGTGCCATCCGCCAGCCCGCCGGCCGGCCCGAACGATTCGTGGCCGGCCGCGGGCTCACCGATTTCCATTAGCCACGCCCGCCCACGCGGGCCAACGAAGAACTTTGAACAATGGCCACTATCCACGTAGACGGCAAAGCGCTCGAAGTCAACGGTGCGGACAACCTGTTACAGGCCTGTCTGTCGCTCGGCCTCGACATCCCCTATTTCTGCTGGCACCCGGCGCTCGGTAGCGTCGGCGCCTGCCGGCAGTGCGCGGTCAAGCAGTACACCGACGAGAACGACACCCGTGGTCGTATCGTCATGTCCTGCATGACCCCTGCCTCCGACGGCACCTGGATCTCCATCGACGATGACGAGTCCAAGGCGTTCCGCGCCAGCGTCGTCGAATGGCTGATGACCAACCACCCGCACGACTGCCCGGTGTGCGAGGAAGGCGGTCACTGCCACCTGCAGGACATGACGGTAATGACCGGCCACAACGAGCGCCGCTACCGTTTCACCAAGCGTACCCACCAGAACCAGGACCTCGGCCCGTTCATCGCCCATGAGATGAACCGCTGCATCGCCTGCTACCGCTGCGTGCGCTACTACAAGGACTACGCCGGCGGCACCGACCTGGGCGTATACGGCGCCCACGACAACGTGTACTTCGGTCGCGTCGAAGACGGCGTGCTGGAAAGCGAGTTCTCCGGCAACCTCACCGAGGTCTGCCCGACCGGTGTGTTCACCGACAAGACCCACTCCGAGCGCTACAACCGCAAGTGGGACATGCAGTTCGCCCCGAGCATCTGCCATGGCTGCTCCAGCGGCTGCAACATCAGCCCCGGCGAGCGCTACGGCGAACTGCGCCGCATCGAGAACCGCTTCAACGGCTCGGTGAACCAGTACTTCCTGTGCGACCGTGGCCGCTTCGGCTATGGCTACGTCAACCGCAAGGACCGTCCGCGCCAGCCGTTCCTCGCCGATGGCAGCAAGCTGGGCCTGGACGCCGCCCTGGACAAGGCCGCCGACCTGCTGCGCGGCCGCACCATCGTCGGCATCGGCTCGCCACGCGCCAGCCTCGAAAGCAACTACGGCCTGCGTGAGCTGGTCGGCGCCGAGTACTTCTACTCCGGTATGGAAACTGGCGAACTGGCCCGTGTGCGCCTGGCGCTGAACGTGCTGAACGACAGCCCGCTGCCAGTCCCGACCCTGCGCGACATCGAAGACCACGACGCCGTGTTCGTGCTCGGTGAAGACCTGACCCAGACCGCCGCCCGCGTCGCCCTGGCCGTGCGCCAGGCCACCAAGGGCAAGGCCGAGGCCATGGCCGACGCCATGCGCGTACAGCCTTGGCTGGACGCTGCGGTGAAGAACATCGGCCAGCACGCGCTGTACCCGCTGTTCATCGCATCCTTGGCTGAAACCAAGCTGGACGACGTCGCCGAAGAGTGTGTGCACGCCGCTCCCGCCGACCTGGCCCGCATCGGTTTCGCCGTGGCCCACGCCATCGACCCGAGCGCGCCTGCCGTCGCCGGCCTGGACGACGAAGCCCTGGCCCTGGCCCAGCGCATCGCCGACGCCCTGGTCGCCGCCAACCGCCCACTGGTGGTCGCCGGCACTTCCCTCGCGGACCCTGCGCTGATCGAAGCCGCCGCCAACATCGCCAAGGCCCTCAAGCTGCGCGAGAAGAACGGTTCGCTGAGCCTGGTCGTGCCTGAAGCCAACAGCCTCGGCATGGCGATGCTGGGCGGCGAGTCCGTCGATGCGGCCCTGGACGCCGTGATCAGCGGCAAGGCCGACGCCATCGTCGTGCTGGAAAACGACCTGTACGCCCGCGTACCGGCCGCCAAGGTCGACGCCGCCCTGGCCGCGGCCAAGGTGGTGATCGTTGCCGACCACTCCAAGACCCCGACCCTCGACCGCGCCCACCTGGTGCTGCCCGCCGCCTCGTTCGCCGAAGGCGACGGCACCCTGGTCAGCCAGGAAGGCCGTGCCCAGCGCTTCTTCCAGGTGTTCGACCCGCAGTACCTGGACAGCAGCATCCAGATCCACGAAGGCTGGCGCTGGATGCACGCCCTGCGTGCCACCCTGCTGAACAAGCCGGTGGACTGGACCCAGCTGGACCACGTCACCAGCGCCTGCGCCGAAGCCGCGCCGCAACTGGCCGGCATCATCAATGCCGCACCAAGCGCAGCCTTCCGCATCAAGGGCATGAAGCTGGCCCGCGAGCCGCTGCGCTACTCCGGCCGTACCGCCATGCGCGCCAACATCAGCGTGCACGAGCCGCGTACCCCGCAGGACAAGGACACCGCGTTCGCCTTCTCCATGGAAGGCTACTCGGGCTCGGCCGAGCCGCGCCAGCAGGTGCCGTTCGCCTGGTCGCCGGGCTGGAACTCGCCGCAGGCCTGGAACAAGTTCCAGGACGAAGTGGGTGGCCACCTGCGTGCCGGTGACCCGGGCGTGCGTCTGATCGAGTCGCAAGGCGACAAGCTCGACTGGTTCACCGCCATTCCGGGCGCGTTCAACCCGGCTCGCGGCACCTGGACCGCCGTACCGTTCTTCCACCTGTTCGGCAGCGAAGAGAGCTCCTCGCGCGCCGCACCGGTACAAGAGCGTATTCCAGCTGCCTACGTCGGCCTGGCCAAGTCCGAAGCCGACCGCCTGGGCGTCAACGACGGCGCAATGCTGAGCCTGAACGTGGCCGGCGTGTCGCTGCGTCTGCCGTTGCGTATCAATGAAGAACTGGGCGCTGGCCTGGTTGCGTTGCCCAAAGGCCTGGCCGGCATTCCGCCCGCCATCTTCGGTGCAGCCGTCGAAGGCCTGCAGGAGGCAGCACAATGAGCTGGTTCACCCCCGAAGTGATCGATGTGATCATTCAGGTCGTCAAGGCCATCGTGGTGCTGCTGGCCGTGGTGGTCTGCGGCGCGCTGCTCAGCTTCGTCGAGCGTCGCCTGCTGGGCTGGTGGCAGGACCGCTACGGTCCGAACCGGGTCGGCCCGTTCGGTATGTTCCAGATCGCCGCCGACATGCTGAAGATGTTCTTCAAGGAGGACTGGAACCCGCCCTTCGTCGACAAGATGATCTTCACCCTGGCGCCGGTAGTGGCCATGAGCGCCCTGCTGATCGGCTTCTCGATCATCCCGATCACCCCGGGCTGGGGCGTGGCCGACCTGAACATCGGCCTGCTGTTCTTCTTCGCCATGGCCGGCCTGTCGGTCTACGCCGTGCTGTTCGCCGGCTGGTCGTCGAACAACAAGTACGCCCTGCTGGGCAGCCTGCGGGCCTCGGCGCAGACCGTGTCGTACGAAGTGTTCCTGGGCTTGGCGCTGATGGGCGTGGTGGTGCAGGTGGGTTCGTTCAACATGCGCGACATCGTTGAATACCAGGCCAACAACCTGTGGTTCATCATTCCGCAGTTCTTCGGCTTCTGCACCTTCTTCATCGCTGGCGTCGCCGTGACTCACCGTCACCCGTTCGACCAGCCGGAAGCGGAACAGGAACTGGCCGACGGCTACCACATCGAATATGCCGGCATGAAATGGGGCATGTTCTTCGTCGGTGAATACATCGGCATCATCCTGATCTCGGCGCTGCTGGTAACCCTGTTCTTCGGTGGCTGGCACGGTCCGTTCGGCATCCTGCCGCAAGTACCGTTCCTGTGGTTCGCCCTGAAGACCGCGTTCTTCATCATGCTGTTCATCCTGCTGCGCGCCTCGATCCCGCGCCCACGCTATGACCAGGTGATGGACTTCAGCTGGAAGTTCTGCCTGCCGCTGACCCTGATCAATTTGCTGGTGACCGCTGCGATCGTGCTCTACAACACGCCAGCCGTCGCGGCCCAGTGAGGATTTGACCCATGTTCAAGTATATCGGCGACATCGTTAAGGGCACCGGCACACAGCTGCGCAGCCTGGCCATGGTGTTCTCCCACGGGTTCCGCAAGCGCGACACCCTGCAGTACCCCGAAGAACCCGTGTACCTGCCGCCGCGCTACCGCGGCCGCATCGTCCTCACCCGCGACCCCGATGGCGAGGAGCGCTGCGTGGCGTGCAACCTCTGCGCGGTGGCCTGCCCGGTCGGCTGCATCTCGCTGCAGAAGGCCGAGACCGAGGACGGCCGTTGGTACCCCGAGTTCTTCCGCATCAACTTCTCGCGCTGCATCTTCTGCGGCCTGTGCGAAGAGGCGTGCCCGACCACCGCGATCCAGCTCACTCCGGATTTCGAAATGGCCGAGTTCAAGCGTCAGGACCTGGTGTACGAGAAAGAAGATCTGCTGATCTCCGGCCCCGGCAAGAACCCTGACTACAACTTCTACCGTGTTGCGGGCATGGCAATCGCTGGCAAGCCGAAAGGCTCTGCGCAGAACGAAGCCGAGCCGATCAACGTGAAGAGCTTGCTCCCATAAGGACAGAAAGATGGAATTCGCTTTCTACTTCGCATCCGGTGTCGCCGTCGTCTCCACGCTTCGCGTGGTGACCGGCACCAACCCGGTGCACGCCCTGCTCTACCTGATCATCTCGCTGATTTCCGTGGCGATGATCTTCTTCTCCCTCGGTGCGCCGTTCGCCGGCGCCCTGGAAGTGATCGCCTACGCCGGCGCCATCATGGTGCTGTTCGTCTTCGTGGTGATGATGCTCAACCTCGGGCCGGCTTCGGTTGCCCAGGAGCGCGGCTGGCTCAAGCCCGGCATCTGGGCGGGGCCGGTGATCCTCGCCGCCCTGCTGCTGCTGGAGCTGCTGTACGTGCTGTTCGTCACCCCGTCGGGCGCCGCCATCAGCGGTACCACCGTCAGCGCCAAGGACGTCGGCATCAGCCTGTTCGGGCCGTACCTGCTGGTGGTCGAACTGGCCTCGATGCTGCTGCTCGCGGCAGCCGTCACCGCCTTCCACCTGGGCCGCAACGAGGCGAAGGAGTAAATCATGGGTGCTATCCCTCTCGAGCATGGTCTGGCGGTCGCCGGCATCCTGTTCTGCTTAGGTCTGGTTGGCCTGATGGTCCGCCGCAACATCCTCTTCGTGCTCATGAGCCTGGAAGTCATGATGAACGCCTCTGCCCTGGCGTTCATCGTCGCCGGTGCCCGTTGGGTCCAGCCCGACGGCCAGGTGATGTTCATCCTGGTGATCAGCCTGGCAGCCGCCGAGGCCAGCATTGGCCTGGCGATCCTGCTGCAGCTGTATCGCCGCTTCCACACTCTCGACATCGATGCTGCCAGTGAGATGCGCGGATGAACCTTATCTTCCTGACGTTCGTATTCCCCCTGATCGGCTTCCTGCTGCTGTCGTTCTCGCGCGGCCGCTGGTCCGAGAACCTGTCGGCGCTGGTCGGCGTCGGCTCGGTCGGTCTGTCGGCGGCCACCGCCGCCTACGTGATCTGGCAGTTCAACGTCGCCCCGCCTGAGGGCGGTGCTTACAGCCAGCTGCTGTGGCAGTGGATGTCGGTGGACGGCTTCGCGCCGAACTTCACCCTGTACGTGGACGGCCTGTCGGTCACCATGCTGGGCGTGGTCACCGGCGTCGGCTTCCTGATCCACCTGTTCGCCTCCTGGTACATGCGTGGCGAAGCCGGTTACTCGCGCTTCTTCTCGTACACCAACCTGTTCATCGCCAGCATGCTGTTCCTGGTGCTGGGCGACAACCTGCTGTTCATCTACTTCGGCTGGGAAGGCGTGGGCCTGTGCTCGTACCTGTTGATCGGTTTCTACTACAGCAACCGCAACAACGGTAACGCGGCACTCAAGGCGTTCATCGTCACCCGCATCGGCGACGTGTTCATGGCCATCGGCCTGTTCATCCTGTTCGTCCAGCTGGGTACCCTGAACGTGCAGGAACTGCTGGTGCTGGCACCGCAGAAGTTCCAGGCCGGTGACACCTGGATGGTCCTGGCGACCCTGATGCTGCTGGGTGGCGCGGTCGGTAAATCGGCCCAGCTGCCGCTGCAGACCTGGCTGGCCGACGCGATGGCGGGCCCGACCCCGGTTTCGGCGCTGATCCACGCGGCCACCATGGTGACCGCGGGCGTGTACCTGATCGCCCGTACCAACGGCCTGTTCCTGCTGGCGCCGGACGTCCTGCACCTGGTCGGCGTGGTCGGTGGCGTGACCCTGGTCCTGGCCGGCTTCGCCGCCCTGGTACAGACCGACATCAAGCGTATCCTCGCCTACTCGACCATGAGCCAGATCGGCTACATGTTCCTGGCCCTGGGCGTCGGCGCCTGGGACGCGGCGATCTTCCACCTGATGACCCACGCCTTCTTCAAGGCCCTGCTGTTCCTTGCCTCCGGTGCGGTGATCGTCGCCTGCCACCACGAGCAGAACATCTTCAAGATGGGCGGCCTGTGGAAGAAACTGCCGCTGGCCTACGCCAGCTTCGTGGTCGGTGGCGCCGCCCTGGCCGCCCTGCCGATCCTGACCGTGGGCTTCTACTCCAAGGACGAGATCCTCTGGGAAGCCTTCGCCAGCGGCAACACCGGCCTGCTGTACGCCGGCCTGGTGGGCGCGTTCATGACCTCGCTGTACACCTTCCGCCTGATCTTCATCGCCTTCCACGGCGAAGCCAAGACCGAAGCCCACGCCGGCCACGGCATCAGCCACTGGCTGCCGCTGGGCGTGCTGATCGTGCTGTCGACCTTCATCGGCGCCTGGATCCACCCGCCGCTGGCAGGCGTGCTGCCTGAAAGCGCCGGCCACGCCGGTGGCGAAGCCAAGCACTCGCTGGAGATCGCCTCGGGCGCCATCGCCATCGCCGGTATCCTGCTGTCGGCCCTGCTGTTCCTGGGCAAGCGCCGCTTCGTCACTGCGGTCGCCAACAGCGGTATCGGTCGCGTCCTGTCGGCCTGGTGGTTCGCCGCCTGGGGCTTCGACTGGATCTACGACAAGCTCTTCGTCAAACCTTACCTGCTGATCAGCCACATCCTGCGCAAGGACCCGGTTGACCGCAGCATCGGCCTCATCCCTCGCCTGGCTCGCGGCGGTCACGTCGCCATGAGCAAGACCGAGACCGGCCAGCTGCGCTGGTACACCGCCTCGATCGCCGTCGGCGCCGTGCTGGTGCTCGGTGCCGTGGTAGTGGCCGCGGTATGACTATGAATCTTGCGACTTTGCCAAAGGAAACCAACCCGTCATGATTTTGCCTTGGCTGATCCTGATCCCCTTCATCGGCGGCTTCCTGTGCTGGCTGGGTGAGCGCTTCGGCTCCACCCTGCCGCGCTGGATCGCGCTGCTGACCATGTCCCTGCTGCTTGGCATCGGCCTGTGGCTGTGGGCGAACGGCAACTACACCCTGGCTCCCGCCCCTGGCGCGGAGCCCGCCTGGGCCCTCGAGTACAAAGTCGAGTGGATCAAGCGCTTCGGCATCAGCATCCACCTGGCCCTCGACGGCCTGTCGCTGCTGATGATCCTGCTCACCGGCCTGCTCGGTGTGCTGTCGGTGCTCTGCTCGTGGAAAGAGATCCAGCGCCACGTCGGCTTCTTCCACCTCAACCTGATGTGGATCCTCGGCGGCGTGGTCGGTGTGTTCCTGGCCCTGGACCTGTTCCTGTTCTTCTTCTTCTGGGAAATGATGCTGGTGCCGATGTACTTCCTCATCGCGCTCTGGGGTCACAGCTCCTCCGACGGCAAGAAGACCCGGATCTACGCGGCGACCAAGTTCTTCATCTTCACCCAGGCCAGCGGCCTGATCATGCTGGTGGCGATCCTCGGCCTGGTGCTGGTCAACTACAACAGCACCGGCGTGATCACCTTCAACTACAGCGACCTGCTCAAGGCCGAGCTGCCAGCCGGCGTCGAGTACATCCTGATGCTGGGCTTCTTCATCGCCTTCGCGGTGAAGCTGCCGGTGGTGCCGTTCCACTCCTGGCTGCCTGATGCTCACGCCCAGGCACCGACCGCAGGTTCCGTGGACCTCGCGGGCATCCTGCTGAAGACCGCGGCCTACGGCCTGCTGCGCTTCGCCCTGCCGCTGTTCCCGAACGCCTCGGCCGAGTTCGCGCCGATCGCCATGACCCTGGGCCTGATCGGTATCTTCTACGGTGCCTTCCTGGCCTTCGCGCAAACCGACATCAAGCGCCTGGTGGCCTTCTCCAGCGTCTCGCACATGGGCTTCGTGCTGATCGGCATCTACTCCGGCAGCCAGCAGGCCCTGCAGGGCGCGGTGATCCAGATGCTGGCCCACGGCCTGTCGGCCGCCGCGCTGTTCATCCTGGCCGGCCAGCTGTACGAGCGCCTGCACACCCGTGACATGCGCGAGATGGGTGGCCTGTGGCACCGCATCGCGTATCTTCCGGCCATCAGCCTGTTCTTCGCCGCCGCGTCGCTGGGCCTGCCGGGCACCGGCAACTTCGTCGGCGAGTTCCTGATCCTGATCGGCAGCTTCGCCCACGTCCCATGGATCACCGTGATCGCCACCACCGGCCTGGTCTTCGGTTCGGTGTACTCGCTGATCATGATCCACCGCGCCTACTTCGGTCCGGCCAAGGCCGACACCGTGCTGGCCGGCATGGACGGTCGCGAGCTGATCATGGTGCTGGGCCTGGCGGGCCTGCTGATCCTGCTGGGCGTGTATCCGCAGCCGTTCCTGGACACCTCTGCCGCCACCATGAGCGGTGTGCAGCAGTGGCTCGGTTCCGCTTTCACTCAACTCGCTTCGGCCCGGTAAGAGCGCTATGGAATTCACCACTCAACACTTCATCGCATTGGCGCCGATGCTGATCACCACCATCACCACGGTGGTGGTGATGCTGGCGATCGCCTGGAAGCGCAACCACTCGCAGACCTTCCTGCTGTCCACCGTGGGCCTGAACCTGGCCCTGCTGTCGATCCTGCCGGCACTTAAAGTCGCGCCGCTGGCGGTCACCTCGCTTGTGACCATCGACAAGTTCGCCTGCCTGTACATGGCGATCATCCTGGTGGCCACCCTGGCCTGCGTCACCCTTGCCCACGCCTATCTGGGCGAGGGTTCCAAGGGCTTCCCGGGCAACCGTGAAGAGCTGTACCTGCTGCTGCTGATGTCGGCACTGGGTGGCCTGGTGCTGGTCAGCGCCAACCACCTGGCGGGCCTGTTCATCGGCCTGGAGCTGCTGTCGGTGCCGGTCTACGGCCTGGTGGCGTACGCCTTCTTCAACAAGCGCTCGCTGGAAGCCGGCATCAAGTACATGGTGCTGTCGGCCGCCGGTTCCGCCTTCCTGCTGTTCGGCATGGCGCTGCTGTACGCCGATGCCGGCGCGCTGACCTTCGACCAGCTGGGCAAGGCCCTGGCCGCCACCAGCATGCCGAGCCTGCTGGCGCAGTTGGGTCTGGGCATGATGCTGGTGGGCCTGGCCTTCAAGCTGTCGCTGGTGCCGTTCCACCTGTGGACCCCGGACGTGTACGAAGGCGCCCCGGCGCCGGTCGCCGCGTTCCTGGCCACCGCCAGCAAGGTCGCGGTGTTCGCCGTCGTGGTACGCCTGTTCATGCTCTCCCCCGCCGCCAGCAGCGGCGTGCTGAGCACCGTGCTGGCGGTGATCGCGGTTGCCTCGATCATCATCGGCAACCTGCTGGCGCTGACCCAGAGCAACCTCAAGCGTCTGCTCGGTTACTCGTCCATCGCCCACTTCGGCTACCTGGTCATCGCCCTGGTCGCCAGCAAGGGCCTGGCCCTGGAAGCCATGGGCGTGTACCTGGTCACCTACGTGATCACCAGCCTCGGCGCCTTCGGCGTGATCACCCTGATGTCCTCGCCGTACGCCGGCCGTGACGCCGACGCCCTGTACGAGTACCGCGGCCTGTTCTGGCGCCGTCCGTACCTGACCGCCGTGCTGACCGTGATGATGCTCTCGCTGGCCGGTATCCCGTTGACCGCGGGCTTCATCGGCAAGTTCTACATCATCGCCACCGGCGTCGAGTCGCACCTGTGGTGGCTGGTCGGCGCCCTGGTGATCGGCAGCGCCATCGGCGTGTACTACTACCTGCGCGTCATGGTCACCCTGTACCTGGTCGAGCCGAACCTGCGTCGCCACGACGCCCCGCTGAAGTGGGAACAGCGCACCGGCGGCGTGATGCTGCTGGCCATTGCCATCCTCGCCTTCGTGCTGGGCGTGTACCCGCAGCCGTTGCTGGAGATGGTGCAGCAGGCGGGTCTGCAACTGATCGGTTGATCGGCTGCACGATGTGAAAGTAGCCCCGCCTCGGCGGGGTTTCTTTTTGCCTGAAGGAAATCACTGGCTTCTTCGCGGGTAAATCGCAGCGGCGCACCGCCGCTCCCACAGGATCACCACCATTTCCAACGGTCAGCGCTTTACCTGTGGGAGCAACTGTCTTGCTCAATTTTTAGAATCTGGCGCGATCCCTGTGGGAGCGGGTTTACCCGCGAAGCAGGCGACGCGGTGCCTGGCACCGGCTGCGCCGGTGTTCGCGGCTGAAGCCGCTCCCACAGCGACCGCGCGGCCCTCAAGCCACGCGCTATGCCTGTGGGAGCGGCGGTGCGCCGCTGCGATTTACCCGCGAAGAAGCCACTGCGGTATTACAGATCGACCACTGTGCTTCGTCTGCCCTTTGCAGCGTCAGACTCCCGCCCCCGATCTGGAACCCCGTCCCCATGCGCCCCACCCTCCCCTACTCCCTGCTGGCCCTGCTTGTCGCTGGCACCGCCCAGGCTGCCAATCGCGTCGAACTCGACCAGGTGCTGATCCAGGACCGGCAGCAATCCGAACTGGAAGCCGCCGCCGAGCACCTGCGCGAGATCCCCGGCGCCAGCAACCTGGTGGACATGGACAAGGTCGGCCAGGGTCGGGTGGCCAGCAACCAGGACGTGCTGGCCTACCAGCCTGGCGTATTCGCCCAGTCGGCGGGCAACGATGGCATCAAGCTGTCGATCCGTGGTTCGGGCATCAACCGCGCGCCGGGCGCCCACGGCTCGGGCGTGTACACAATGTTCGACGGCCTGCCGCTGACCGGCCCGGGCGGCACGCCCTACGAGCTGTTCGAACCGCTGTGGTTGAGCCGCGCCGAAGTGCTGCGCGGCGCCAACGGCTTCGACCAGGGCTCGCTGGCCCTGGGCGGCGCGATCAACTACGTGACCCACACCGGCTACGATGCCGCGCCCTTGCAGGTGCGCTACGAAGTCGGCAGCCGTGGCTACCAGCGCCGGCACATGAGCTCCGGGCAGGTGCTGGGCAACCTCGACTACTACGTGGCCCTGACCGATGCCGAGTACGACGGCTACCAGGATCACAGCAGCGGCAGCGCCAAGGGCATCGCCGCCAACATCGGCTACCGCTTCAACCCGAACCTGGAGACGCGCTTCTACCTGCGCTACCGGGAAACCGAGAACGACCTGGCCGGGCGCCTGACCAAGGACCAGATCAAGCACCATCCCCGTGCCGCCAATCCGGCGTACCTGGCCCGCGACGACAGCCGCCCGCAACCGGGCAGCACCTGGGTGGGCAACAAGACCACCTTCTTCCTGGATGACGATTCACGCCTGGAGGCGGGGCTGGTCTATCACGACTACCCCATGGACCTGCGCGAAGGCCCGATGCGCCTTAAGGTCGCCTACACCGATGTCAGCGGCACGCTGAACTACTTGCGTCGCGACACCCTGTCCGGCCATGAGAGCAAGACCACCCTCGGCTGGCGTACCACCAAGCACCTGCCCAACAGCGGCGCCTCGCAGTTCGCTCGCCCCGGCGGCGACAACTTCGGCGCCCGCAGCCGCGATTTCAGCTACCAGGGCTCGGATACCGTGCTGCATGCGGGCAACGATCTGGAGCTGATCCCGAACCTGTGGCTGAGCACGGGCCTGGCGATGATCTATACCCGCCGCGAAAGCGACGTCACCTACCCGACCAGTGGCGGCAAGGTCAGCCAGCATGACTGGGACTACGCCCCACGCCTGGGCCTGCGTTACGACATTCGCCCTGACCTGCAGGTCTACGGCAACCTCAGTCGCTCGGTGGAGCCGCCGCACCCGTGGTCGCTGGTCTGGAGTGCGCCGGTCGCCAACCAGCCCATGAAGATGCAGAACCAGACCGCCACCACCCTCGAGCTGGGTGCCCGCGGCGACTCGGCACTGGGGCGCTGGGACCTGGCCTGGTACTACGCCCAGGTACGCCACGAGCTGTTGAACGTGGAAGTCGTGCAAGGCTTGCCGTTCAAGGAGTTCAACGCCAGCCCCACCGTGCACCAGGGCATCGAGGCCGGCCTGGACAGCCTGCTCTGGGAGCAACCCGGCACCGGCAAGCTCAGCCTGCGCCAGGCCTACACCTTCAGCGACTTCCACTACCGCGACGACGACAAGTTCGGCGACAACCGCCTGCCTGGCATCCCCATGCACTACTACCAGGCCGAACTGCGCTACGACTGGCCGAGCGGTTTCTACGCCGGGGTGAACACGCAGATGGCCTCCAAGGTGCAGGTGGACTACGCCAACAGCTACCACGCCGATGCCTACGCCCTGCTCGGCGCGCGCCTGGGCTGGGATTCGCCGAAACGGGACTGGCAGACCTGGCTCGACCTGCGCAACCTGACCAACAAGCGGTATGCGGCGACGGTGACGCCGGGGTACAACGATGCCGGGCAGGACATCGCCCGCTCGACGCCGGGGGAAGGGTTCGGGGTGTATGCGGGGGTTTCCTACAGTTTCCGATAAACAGCTTGGGGCTACGATGCAGCCCATTCGCGGGTAAACCCGCTCCCACAGGTTTCGTGCAGTGCCCTGTGGGAGCGGGTTTACCCGCGAATGGCCCTTTCAGGATGGCAGTTGCACCTGCGGCTTGGTCGAGGCAAAGATCGCCCAGCTGGAGATGAACAACGCCGCGATCAACGGCCCGATCACGAACCCGTTGAGCCCGAACACCGCCAGCCCACCGAGGGTCGACACCAGCACCAGGTAATCCGGCATCCGCGTATCCTTGCCCACCAGGATCGGCCGCAACAGGTTGTCCACCAACCCGATCACCAGCACGCCGAACGCGGTCAGCACAATTCCCTGCCAGATCGCCCCGGTCAGCAGGAAGTACAATGCCACCGGCCCCCAGACAATCCCCGCGCCCACCGCTGGGAGCAACGACAGGAACGCCATCAGCACCGCCCACACCAGCACGCTGGGAATGCCCAGCGCCCAGAAGATCAGCCCGCCCAGCGCCCCCTGGGTGATCGCCACCAGCAGGTTGCCCTTGACCGTGGCCCGCACCACGCGCTTGAACTTCAACTGCAGGCGGCGCTTCTGCTGCTCGGGCAGCGGCACCGCCTGGCGCACCTTGCGCGCCACCTCCGCGCCCTCGCGCAGGAAGAAGAACAGCAGGTAGAGCATGATGCCGAAGCTCACCAGGAACTCGAAGGTACCCTGGCCGAAGCTGAACGCCTGGCCGGCGAGGAACTGGCTGCCCTGGGTGGCCCACTTGGTGATCTTGTCGCGCAGGCCATCGAGGTTGCCCATGCCCATTCGGTCGAGGAAATGCTGGACATAGGCCGGCAGCATGTCCTTGCCGCGCTCGATGTAGCCGGCGATGTCCAGCTGGCCGCTCTCGATACGCTGGTACAGCGCAGCCCCCTCCTGCACCAGCAGGGCGCCGATGATGATCACCGGCAAGACGGCGACCAACAGGCAGGTGGCCAGTGTCGACGCCGTGGCCAGGTTGCGCCGCCCGCCCAGGCGCAGCAGCAGATGGCGTTGCAGCGGTGAGAAAAGAATGCCGAGGATCACCGCCCAGAAAATCGCGCCGGAGTACGGCAGCAGGATCCAGATGAAGGCGATGGTCACCAGTGCCAGCAGCACGGTCAGGGCTTTGTTCTGCAATACGGCTTCGTTCATCGGCATTCCTCGAGGGTTCAATCCTTTAGTGCCCCGTGCATCGGCAAAAGTGCCGTTGATCCAGATCAATACCCGCCAATGACGGGCGCCTTAGCATCCGCGCCTTTTGCCCCCGGTGCGCACCATGACCTCTCCCGCCAAGCCCGAACTGCTCGCCCCCGCCGGCACCCTCAAGACCATGCGCTACGCCTTCGCCTACGGCGCCGACGCGGTCTACGCCGGCCAGCCGCGCTACAGCCTGCGGGTGCGCAACAACGAGTTCGACCATGCCAACCTGGCCCTGGGCATCCAGGAGGCACAGGCCCAGGGCAAGCGTTTCTACGTGGTGGTCAACATCGCCCCGCACAACGCCAAGCTCAAGACCTTCCTCAAGGACCTGGCGCCGGTGATCGAGATGGGCCCGGATGCGCTGATCATGTCCGACCCGGGGCTGATCATGCTGGTGCGCCAGCACTTCCCGCAGATGCCCATCCACCTGTCGGTGCAGGCCAACACGGTGAACTGGGCCAGCGTGCAGTTCTGGCAAGGCATGGGGCTGACCCGGGTGATCCTGTCGCGGGAGCTGTCGCTGGAAGAGATCGAAGAGATCCGCCAGCAGGTGCCTGAAATGGAGCTGGAAGTCTTCGTGCACGGCGCGTTGTGCATGGCCTATTCCGGGCGCTGCCTGCTGTCGGGCTACATGAACAAGCGCGACGCCAACCAGGGCACCTGCACCAATGCCTGCCGCTGGAAGTACCAGGCCACCCCGGCCAGCGAAAACGCCACGGGCGACATCGTTCGTGAATGCGAGCCGACCCTGGGCCTCGGCGCACCGACCGAACAGGTGTTCCTGCTCCAGGAGTCCAACCGCCCCGGCGAAGAGATGCCCGCCTTCGAGGACGAGCACGGCACCTACATCATGAACGCCAAGGACCTGCGCGCGATCCAGCACGTCGAGCGCCTGGCCCGGATGGGCGTGCACTCGCTGAAGATCGAAGGCCGCACCAAGTCGCACTTCTACTGTGCCCGCGCCGTGCAGTCCTACCGCCAGGCCATCGACGACGCCGTGGCCGGACGGCCGTTCGACCGCAGCCTGATGAGCAACCTCGAGTCCCTCGCCCAGCGCGGCTACACCGAAGGCTTCCTGCGCCGCCACGTGCACGACGAGTACCAGAACTACCAGCGCGGCAACTCGGTGTCCGAGCGCCAGCAGTTCGTCGGCGAACTGACCGGTGTGCGCGTGGACGGCCTGGCCGAAGTGAAGGTAAAGAACCGCTTCGCGGTGGGCGATCACCTGGAGCTGATGACCCCGCGCGGCAACTACCACTTCGACCTGCACCGCCTGTGCGACCGCCAGCAGCAGGCCATCGGGGTGGCGCCGGGCGACGGCCATGTGGTGTACCTGCCGATTCCCGAGCAGGTGTCGCTGGAGTTCGGCCTGCTGATGCGCGACCTGGAGAGTGGCGAGGCCGTTGCCTGACAAATCTGTAATCCGCGCCTCAGGTGGCTGACAGGCGCTGGCGACGACCATCGGTGTCATTCCCGATCGCGGGGCAAGCCCGCTCCCACCGTGGGAGCGGGCTTGCCCCGCGATCGGATGGACCTTGCCAGCACCGAGAACATGCCATGCCACCGACTCCAACCCGCCGCACCTTCGTCAAGGGCCTGGGTGCCGCCAGCGCCCTGGCCGGCCTCGGCCTCTGGCGCCCGCTGGCCCAGGCCGCCGAGGGCCGTCTGCCGCTGCATGACCTGAGCGGCCAGCAGTTCGACCTGTTCATCGGCCAGACCCCGGTCAACATCACCGGCCGCCCACGCACCGCGCAGACCATCAACGCCAGCCTGCCCGGCCCGCAGCTGCGCTGGCGCGAGGGCGACACCGTGACCCTGCGCGTGCGCAACCGCCTGGACCAGCCCACCTCGATCCACTGGCACGGCATCATCCTGCCGGCCAACATGGACGGCGTGCCGGGCCTGAGCTTCGCCGGCATCGAGCCCGGCGGCGACTACCTCTATCAGTTCACCCTGCGCCAGAGCGGCACCTACTGGTACCACAGCCACTCCGGACTGCAGGAGCAGGCCGGCGTGTACGGCGCCATCGTCATCGAGCCCCGCGAACCCGAGCCGCACAAGTACCAACGCGACCATGTGCTGTTGTTCAGCGACTGGTCGGACCAGGCGCCGGAAGCCCTGATGGCCACCCTGAAGAAGCAGTCAGACGCCTTCAACTACCACAAGCGCACGGTCGGCGACTTCGTCGATGATGTTGCTGAGAACGGCTGGGGCAAGGCCGTCGACAATCGCTGGGCCTGGGCGAAGATGCGCATGAGCCCCACCGACCTGGCCGACATCAGCGCCGCCAGCTACACCTACCTGCTCAACGGCCAGCCCCCGGACGGCAACTTCACCTGCCTGTTCCAGCCCGGCGAGACCGTACGCCTGCGCCTGATCAATGCCTCGGCGATGACCTACTTCGACTTCCGCATTCCGGGCCTGAAGCTCACGGTGATCGCCGCCGACGGCCTGCCGGTGACCCCGGTGACCGTGGACGAGCTGCGCATCGCCGTGGCCGAGACCTATGACGTGCTGGTCACCGTGGGCAACCTGCCCGCCTACACGCTGTTCGCCCAGAGCATGGACCGCACCGGCTTCGCCCGTGGCACCCTGGCCCGCGCGGCGGGTCTGCAGGCCCCCGTGCCCGAGCCGGACCCGCGTCCGGTGCTGACCATGGACGACATGGGGCACGGCGGCATGGGGGGGATGGACCATTCGAACATGCCAGCGATGGACCACGGCAATATGGCGGGCATGGACCACTCGAACATGGCCGGCATGGCCATGATGCAAGGCCACCCCGCCAGCGAAACCGACAACCCGCTGGTGGACATGCAGACCATGGCCCCCCGGGCCAACCTGGCCGATCCCGGCATCGGCCTGCGCGACAACGGCCGCCGGGTGCTGACCTACGCCGACCTGCGCAGCCCCTACTCCGACCCGGACGGACGCGAACCGTCGCGGGACATCGAGCTGCACCTGACAGGCCACATGGAACGCTTCGCCTGGTCGTTCGACGGCATCAAGTTCAGCGATGCCGAGCCGCTGCGCCTGAAATACGGCGAACGGGTGCGCATCACCCTGGTCAACGACACCATGATGACCCACCCCATCCACCTGCACGGCATGTGGAGTGACCTGGAGGATGAACAAGGGCGCTTCCTGGTGCGCAAGCACACCATCGACATGCCCCCCGGCAGCCGGCGCAGCTACCGCGTAACCGCCGATGCCCTGGGCCGCTGGGCCTATCACTGCCACCTGCTCTACCACATGGAGACCGGCATGTTCCGCGAGGTACGGGTCGATGAATGAGAACCGCAACCGCCACATCGTCACCGGTGTCGCGCTGATGGCCTTGCTGGCCAGTGAACGGGCCCTGGCCGCGGGCATGGACCACATGAACCATGGCGCCATGCCGATGGACCACGGCCAGATGAACCACACCAGCATGCCCATGGACCACAGCCAGATGAACCACGCGGCGGCGGCCCCCGGCCAACCGCGCACACCGCTGCCGGTGATCACCGATGCCGATCGCCGCGCCGCCTTCCCGCCGTTGCCGGGGCATCAAGTGCACGACCGGGCGACCAACTGGGCAGTGATCGTCGACCAACTGGAGTACCAGAACTTCGAAAGCAGCGGCGCCCTGAACTGGAACGCCACTGCCTGGGTCGGCGGCGATATCGACCGCCTGTGGCTGCGCACCGAGGGTGAGCGGGAACAAGGCAAGACCCACAAGGCCGAGCTGCAGGCCCTCTGGGGCCATGCCATCAGCCCCTGGTGGGAACTGGTCGGTGGCGTGCGCCAGGACTTCAAGCCCGCCAGCGGCCAGGGCTGGGCCGCCGTCGGCATCCAGGGCACGCCGCTCTACGGCCTGGAGCTGGAAGCCACCGCCTACGCCGGCGAGCGGCAGCAGACCGCGCTGCGCCTGGAGGCCGGTTACGCTATGCTGCTGACCAATCGCTGGGTCCTCGAACCGACCGTCGAGGCCAACTTCTTTGGTCGCAACGACGCCGGGCGCGAACAGGGCTCGGGGCTGGCCGAAAGCGAAGTGGGCCTGCGCCTGCGTTATGAGATCACCCGCGCGTTCGCGCCCTATGTCGGGGTCAGCTTCAACCGCCTGCACGGCAACCGCGCCGAGCAGGCCAGGGAGGATGGCGAGGACATCGGCCAGACCCGGCTGGTGGCCGGGGTTCGCCTGCGCTTTTAAGGCCTGACGTCGCCCCTGCGGGAGCGGGTCCGTGCAGATCAACCAGATGTGTTTTGTTTCACAGGAGCTCCACCATGCTGCGCAAACACCTGCTCACCCTCGGCCTGCTGGCCGTCACCGGCCTGGCCCAGGCCGCCGAGACCATCGATGTCTACCGCGACCCCAACTGCGGTTGCTGCAAGGAGTGGATCAAGCACCTGAGCGATAACGGCTTCACCGTCAACGACCACGTCGAGCCGAACATGAGCGCGGTCAAGCAGCGCCTGGGCGTCGAGCCACGCCTGGCGTCGTGCCACACCGGGGTGATCGACGGCAAGTTCGTCGAAGGCCATGTCCCGGCCGAGCAGGTGCGTCTGCTGGCCAAACGCAACGACCTCAAGGGTATCGCGGTGCCGGGCATGCCGATGGGTTCGCCGGGCATGGAAATGGGTGACCACAAGGACGCCTACCAGGTCATCGGCGTGACCCGGGATGGCCAGGATACCGTGGTCGCCAACTACTGATGCTCAGCCTCGGGGCGCTGTTCCTCAGCGCCTTCGGCGCCGCCACCCTGTTGCCGCTGCAGTCCGAGGCCGTGCTGGTCGGGCTGCTGCTGCGCGAACCGGGCGCCTGGGCGACCCTGCTGCTGGTGGCCACGCTCGGTAACGTGCTCGGTTCCATCGTCAACTGGCTGCTGGGCCGGGCCATCGAGCACCTGCGCGAACGCCGCTGGTTCCCGTTCAGCGCCAGCCAGCTGGAACGCGCCCAGCGCCGCTACCAGCGCTGGGGCCAGTGGTCGCTGCTGCTGAGCTGGATGCCGGTGATCGGCGACCCGCTGACCTTGATCGCCGGGATCATGCGCGAGCCGTTCTGGCGTTTCGTGCTGCTGGTCACCCTGGCCAAGGGCGGGCGCTATATCGTGGTGGCAATGATCACCCTGGGCTGGTTTCACAGCGGGTGACCTGAAGAGATTCGAAAGGCTGGCCGGGGCCCTGAGGCCCCAGCCAGTCTCAAGCTCAAGCCGCGTCGGCAGCCTGCAGGTTGCCGAGCAGACGCCCTGCCATGTCCAGCTTCTTCTGCAGTGTGTCCACGAACGAGAGCGCAGAGTGGGCCTGCAACAGATCGGGTTCCAGCTTACGCTGCCCGAAGAGGTCGCCGTAGGAGTGGGTCTGCCCTATCGCCGTGTGGTCCAGCACCATTGAAGCGATTGCCTTTTCGGCGGCACTGCCATGATCGGCAAGACGCTCCAGGTGCTCAAATGACTGAGAAAGCGGACTGGTCGGCCGTTGCAGCGAATTCATGGTCGCGTTGAAGTCATTACGCGTTGGCAGAGCGACCTCATCGTCGATCTTGACAAATCCGAGCTTGACGTCCTTCAACGATGTTAGCGGATCAGGCTGTCCGATGGTCGCCCCACCGTAACTCGCTTCAGGCTCCACAGGCTGTGCAGGGCTCGCTTCGGCCAAAGTGCCGGCTACCACCGAAGCGGCATCGTCGTGTGCTTGCGCCACGACAACTGGCGCCAGCGCATCGGACTTCTGGCCGAACAGGTCGATGAACTCGGCATCGACCTCTCTGACAAACGCCACCACCGCTTCAGGTCCTACCTGCTCGGGATCCGGAAACTCGGCAAACTTCGAAGCCAGGAAAATCACCGCATCGAGCACCTTGGCGGCAGCCATCGGATCGTTCTGCATCAGTTTGATATTGTCCGGAAACTGGGCCTCTTGCAAAGAGTAGCCACCGACGATATCGACCTCGGTGATGCTCGTCCCAACCTTCAGCTCTGGCACAAGCTCGCCCAGCTTGACGACATTCGACAACAGGCAGTTGGCGTTACGCATGATATTGCTGCCCGTGAGCTGCTCCGTGTAACTGGCCATGAACTGCTCGGTTGGCAGATTCTCCTGCTTCGCCAGTATCCCGCTGGCCTGCGACCTCATGACATCCGGCAGCCCTTTGGCCATCTGCTCGTTTAATGAACGCATCATGTCCGGCGCCGAAGCCGTGGCCTGCGCGCCGCCCGTCGCCACACCGGGACGAAAGCCGAGGAACTCGGCAATCGCGATGAACAGGCGCATCAGGATGCCATGCTTCTGCGGCTCCTCGTGACGCGCCAGGCGCTGCGCTGACTCGCTGGTTTTCACCTGTGCGCAGTCACTGCTCTCGTTGACTGGATGCAACTGGGCGGCACACACCCAACTGGTTGAAACCGATTCGATCATTGTACAAACCTCTTCTTGCAGCATCGTTTAACTTGGGAAAAGACCACTCTCACACCCGCAAGAACCTGGATCCTTACGGCTTGCAACATCCTTGCAGGAAAGCTGACGTGCTCAGGCCATGATGCCCGCAGCCCTGATCCCCTGATTGTCGTTGCGCAGGATTTCCTGGATCAGTTGACGCAACTGATCGATCATCTTCGCCAGGTCATCGGTACAGCGCTGGAACAGCTCCTTCTGGTTGCCGGCAACCGCCGCCTCGAGCTCCTGCTCTTTTGCCCAGACATCCTGCAGCGACTTGATGGCATGGGCGATGCCAGTGCCGAAGGCTGCGCCGCTCTGGGCCACGCCATTGAGCGTATGCAGCGTGGTATTGCGGGTGTCGATGGCGTTCTGCAGGTGCTTGACCTCGATACGGTTCTCGGCAATCAGTTTTTTCGAGGCCATCGCAACCTCACCGGACTTGGCAAACTCGGCAGCATGGCTGGCTTGTTCCAGGCCCTTGATCGTGCGCGCATCCCCCAGGTTCTTGAACATGCCGGTGGTGCCGCTGGTCAGGGTGAACGCGCCCAATGCACCACTGACGGCAGCCGAGGCGAACAGCGCATTGCTGGCGGTTCTCATCCAGCCGATCTGCTCCTTGCTCGCCAGCACGCTGACTTCGGCCTGGGTCCTGCGTCCCTGGGCGTTGCCGTCACGCACCTGCATGGCGGCGCGGAGAATCGCCAGCAGGCTCTCCAGGTCCTGGCTGCAGGGCGTGGCCTGCGGTGTATCCAGGCTTACCCGCCCTTGCTTCTCGGCAAATACCGCGCGCGTCGCCGCGCAGGGCATGGCCAGCATCGCCCATAGCGGCAGCCCGGCCTTCTGCCCCTCGGTGACCGGCAGTTGGGCATCCACGTGGGACGAATGATCGACAGTGGAAATGGACAGATTCATGATTGACTCCTTGATCAGGCAATGACGTTTCGGCAAGCGATATCGGTGCAGGCTTTGCTGCGGTTGTTCAACAGTTCCAGTAGTTGCTCGAAGCGTTGCGCCTTCCCCGCGAGCAGTTGTTCAAGCGCCTTGGCCAACTGCTCGAGAAAACAGTGTCCCTGGTCCAGCAGCAGGCGCATTTCCGCCAGTTGCGCCTCGCTGCGCAGTGCCAACCCCTGCATCACCGAACTGGCCGCCTGCCCGGCGCTGGACAGCGTGGTGGTGGCCATGCTGGCGCCGGTCAGGGTCATCTGCAGCTTGGCCTGGGTGCCCGCGCTGGCGGTCGAGGTGACCCCGGTGGAGGCGACGCCCTGGATCTTCTGGCCCACTGAAAGGACCGTCTGCGCGACCTTGCCACTCACCTTGCCGGCCACCCTGGCGGCGACCACCGCAAGGCTGCCGCCGCAGGTCAGCACCACCGAGGCCAGCGCCAGGGCAACCTCGACCGCCATCAGCACCGGCCCGAGGTACTTCATCACCGCCTTGGAGATATGCCCGTCCTCGGCCGCCTGGTTCAACGACATGGACACCACGCCCATGACGCCACCCGCGATCATCAAGGCGCCCGCGACGGCGCCAAGGCCAGTGGCGACCATGACGGTCCCCACCACGATGGACACGATGGCTGCGGCCCAGCCGAAGACCTTGGCGAACACGTTCGCCGTGCCGGCGTCCTGATGTCGCTGAGCCACCTCCTCCATCTTCTGCGCATTGATCGCCATCTGCTGGCGGTTTTGCTCGGTGAGCTGACGTACCTGCTGCAGGTTCAGCTCGGTCTGGCGCGCACCCAACTGGCTCAGCAGTTCAGTGAGGCGGACATCCAGTTCAGCGTCGGAGATATCCCCGGCGAGTTGGCCGAGTATCAATGCACCGACATCAGGTACCGCGACCAGCACTGGTTGCATGAGGCCTTCAGCGTCGATCAGCTTGTCGAATGCCAACCCCTGATGCAGCCCCTTCGCCAGCGGCGCTGGAGGGTCCAATCGGACACTCATGTCCTGCTTGATCGTTGCGACGCTGGACGCTGTACCGGTCTCGCCGGGCAACTGGATCGCCGTGCCCGGCAGCAGCATTTCCGATTCGATTTCAGCCGGTATCAGGAGCGGCTGCGCCACAGATAGAAGCTCAATTCGCATGACGTGCGCCCTCCTTCTGCTGCAGGGCCTCGAGCAGTACCTGCGCCTGACCTGCCAGGCCGGCATGCTCGCTGTCTACCGCCAGGATCAGCGCCTGCTCGTAGCCGCTGCGCGCCGCTGCCAGGTCGCCCAGGTACTGGTGGCATTGCGCGCCATGGAAGCTGAAACGCGGGTCCTGCGGCGCGAGCATCGCGCCATAGGCATAAGCCGGCAATGCGTCCTGGTAGCGCTCAAGCGCCTGGTACGCGCCTGCCACGCCGAGAAACGCCCGGGGGTCATAATGGTCGAGTGCCGCCAGCCCCTTGAACAGCGTGAGCGCATCGTCCAGCCGTCCCGCCTGGTAGAAGTTGAACGCCTGGGCGTAAAGCGTTTCCAGTTGCGCCGCGCATACCCCCCGCAGCATGGCGAAGGTGCCGCCATCGCCAAAGAAGCGCTCGATCGCATCAACGTTGTTGGCATCGGCATCGTGGCCGGCCATCTGTTGTACTGCCGTCATCACCTACCTCAGTTCTGCAGAATCCTGGACAGCATCGAGAACCAGGTCTCGACGAACTTCATCATCACCTCGGTGGAGGTGGTGTAGCGCGAGCCCACGTCGTTGAGCAGGGTGGTCTGTTCGGTCACCTTGTCGTTGACGATGCGGGTGCGGTCGCTCAGGGCCTGGGAGAAATTGGCCAACGGGTTGTTGTCCTTGTCCCAGGCGTACTGCGCTTTCAGGTCGCTCATCGGCCCACTGACCTTTTGCAGGCGGCCGCCGTTTTCACTCGACGCAGAGGCAGATTGCGCGCCCTCGAGGAAATGCCGCACCGTGACGATCCCGTCCGACTGGAACGTATCCAGGCTCGAGAGCAATCGGCGCTCGGAGCTCTTCTCCCAACTGTCCGCATCGAGGTCGTAAAGCTTGCGGTCGAAGAGGTTGAAACCATCGTCTTCCAGCTTGAAGGTGCCCTTGTCGGCCATCACCATGTTGACCTTCGACTGGATCACACTGAAGATCTTCAGCTCCGCCGTAAGGCACTTGAGCTGCTCGCTGAGCTCGGTGCGCTCGGCCTTCTGCTTGCGCATGCGCAGGCCCATCGCCGCCATCACCAGCTCGTCCATGCACAGGCGCTCGCCCAGGTTCTGCAGCTGCAAGGGCGCTCCCGGCAACCAGCCGGCATAAGCCTCGAGCAATCGGTACAGCGCGTCGACATGCTGCTCGGGCAACGGTTGCGCCAACAGGCTCTCGAAATAGGGACGGCTCTGTGCCAGACGCGCCTGCCCCTCGGCCCCCAGCAACGTCTCGATGGCCTGCGACCGGCGCTCCGCGCTCAGCGGCTGGCCTTGGTCGTCCACGGCCACGATCCCGTGCTGATCCTGGATCGCCTCCAGCCGTTTGATATCCCGCCAGGTGTCCGGTGGCGCGACACGGTCTACGTACGGCAAAGGGACAGGGCGACTACTTGCTTCAATAGAACTGCTCATCATCTGCATCCGGTTGGTCAGGTACCCTTCCTGGCACAAGGCCGGGGTACATGCCGATGAAGTCTATTGAGGTGCAAGCGGCCGCTCCGTCAGACCCGGCCGCGATTTTGTAGTTTGTGGGTACGCTTTCTGACGCCAGGCTGGCGTCAGCCGATGCGCCCCAATGGCTGGATGTTGATCTGCGTGGTGAGTTCCTGGAAGGACAGCACCGGCAAGTCGAAATAGATGCCCTCGACCAGCTTGCGCACATAGCGGCGGATATCCATCGACACCACCAGCACCGGCCTTGCCTGGGCATCCTGCAAGTCGCCCACCACGGCTTTCACCTGGGCGAGAAAGGTGTCGCTCTGCGCAGGCTCCAGGGCCAGGTAGCTGCCGGCACTGGTCTGGCGGATGCCGTTGCGGATCATCTCCTCGACCGCCGGATCCAGCAGGTAGGCCGGCAGCAGGTTGTGCCCGCTGGCGTACTTGTAGCAGATATAGCGCTTGAGGCTGCTGCGCACGTATTCGGCCAGCTGCACCACGTCCTTCTCTTTCTGCCCCCACTCCACCAAGGCTTCGAGGATCGAGCGCATGTTGCGGATCGAGATACCCTCGCCCACCAGCCGCTGGAACACCTCGGTGATGCGCTGCAACGGCAGGATGCGCCTGCACCTCCTTGACCAGCTCCCCATAGCCCTGCTCCATCTGCTCCAGCAGGTAGCGGGTCTCCTGGATACCGATGAAGTCCCCGGCGTATTCGCACAAAACCTGCGACAGGTGCCAGGCAAGCACCTGGTCAATCGCCAGGAAGGCGCATCCGGCGCGCTCCAGACGCTCGCGCTGGGCCTGCTCCACCCACAGCGCTGCCCGTCCTGGCAGCAGGGCTTCGCCTTCCTCGTAGGGCACGCCGACAAGCGCCAGCTGGCTGGGCTTTTCCTGGACCAGCAGCCGTTCCGGCATCAGCCTGCCACGCGCCACCGGCACTTCCTGCAACAGGATGCGGTACTCGCCGGGGCCGAGCACGCTGCTGAAACGCAGGCGGATACCGGGAAACGGCACGCCATGATCCAGATACAGCGCCTGGCGGACCCGCGCCAGCTCGTCGTTCAGCGAGGCAGCCTCCAAGGCGGCTTGCAGGCCACTGTCCACATCGATGAGCAAGGGCACCGTCAAGGCGAACGCTTGCGCGTCAGCGGCCGTCTTCGCCTTGCCGGAAGGCTTGAGCGTGGGGGCGCCAGCGCCATTGGCCAGCAACGCCGGCAGGCCACCAGTGTGCAGCCGGCCCTCCTCCGCGATGCGCCGTTGGCGGATCGCCCACCAGCCACCGCCCCCGACCAGCAGTGCCAGGGTAAGGAAAGTGACCGTCGGAAAGCCTGGAACAAGCCCGAACAACACCAGCAATGCGCCGCCGATCATCAGGGCCTTGGGTTGCGCCATTACCTGGTTGCCGATATTCGCCCCAAGGTCGCGCGCCCCTTCGCCATCGCGGGTGACGATGATGCCGGCTGTGATGGCGATCAGCAGCGCCGGCACCTGGCTGACCATGCCATCGCCCACGGTAAGCACCGCGTAGAGCTGCAAGGCGTCAGCCGCGCTCATGCCCTTCTGCATCACGCCGATGGCCAGGCCCGCCAGCAGGTTGACCACGATGATCACCAGCCCGGCGATGGCGTCGCCCTTGACGAACTTCATCGCCCCGTCCATGGCTCCATACATCTGGCTGGCCTTCTCCACCTCGCCACGGCGCTCGCGGGCCTCGTTGACGTCGATGACCCCGGCGCGCAGATCGCCATCGATGCTCATCTGCTTGCCCGGCATGGCATCGAGGGAAAACCGCGCGCTGACCTCCGCCACCCGCTCGGCGCCCTTGGTGATGACCAGGAACTGCACGATGGTGATGATCAGGAACAGGATGCAGCCCACCACCAGGTTGCCGCCGACCACGAAGTCGCCGAAGGTCTGCACGATCTGCCCGGCGTCGGCCTCCAGCAGGATCATCCGCGTGGTGCTGATCGACAGTGCCAGGCGAAACAGCGTGGTGACCAGCAGCACCGAGGGAAACACCGAGAAATGCAGCGGCGA
Organism: Pseudomonas sp. TE31087; assembly: GCF_057284075.1. Taxonomy (NCBI): domain Bacteria; kingdom Pseudomonadati; phylum Pseudomonadota; class Gammaproteobacteria; order Pseudomonadales; family Pseudomonadaceae; genus Pseudomonas; species Pseudomonas sp. TE31087. The sequence goes on along the minus strand of NZ_JBXVNN010000001.1, from coordinate 471,586 downwards.
TACGACATACACCGACATCATCAGCAGCACCACGGCGATGGTCATGTTCAGGGCGATCAGCAGGTCCAGCAACAGCGGTGGCAACGGCAGGATCATCATGAACACCACCGCCAGCAGCATCACGGCCAGCATCAGGTCCTTGCGCGCGCCGATATGGCCAAGCACCCGGGTCAAGGTGTTCATGGGTGGGCCTTGCGTCGCAGGTACTCGGCGAAGGTGGCCTGGGCCTGCTCCAACCGGCCCGCCATCTGCTGCGCCTGGCTCAGGCACAGCCACAGGGGGGCCCGCTGCTCACCGGCATCACGCAGCGCCAGGCACTGCTGCTCGGCACGCGCCCAGTCGCCCAGTTCCAATGCAGCCACTACCGAGGCGCGGCGCCCGGCGATGTGATCGGGATCAACCCGCAACAGCACCTCCAGCAACGTATGCGCGCCCTCGGGCCGGCCACATCGCAGGTGCAGCCAGGCCAACAGCTGCAGGACATCACGCTGTTCAATCGTCAATTGCATCTATTCATACCTTGAGCAGAAGGTTGGCGTAGCACGCCAGCGTATGCCGGTCGGCCAGCAATGCCTGCAGCAGCGCTGCCGCCTGGCGGTTCTCGCGGGCCTGGGTGTTGAGGAGTTGCTCCGCCAGGGCGTCCAGCGTCGTGGCGAAGCGCTGCGGGTCGTACAGGGCATGCAGTTCCTGTTCGGGGCTGGCGTAGGACAGACGCAGGCGTTCCATCCGATGCCGCGGGTACAGTTCACGCAGATGAGCCTGCACGGGTTGCCCCGGCATCGGCAGCGGTTCGCCAGCCGGCCGTGGCAACGCAGTGTCGGCTGCCAATGACGGCAACCACAGGTCAGGGAGCTGCCCGGCTCGCTCGATCACGCTCATGCCGTGAGCACTTCGACACGCACCCGCGACAGCAGCCGGCAAGCCTCATGCAGTACCTGCTCGGTCACCCGGTGCTCATCAAGGCTGACCAGCAACACCAGGCGGTCGTCAGGCAGCAGGCCGCAACGCAGCAGTTGGCCAGGCGCCTGATGATCATGGACCTGCCTGAGCGCACTCGACAGGGCACGTTCAAACAGTGCTCCATGCACGGGAAAGGTCAGCCAGAGTGTCAACTGCCCTGCCTGTCGCTCAAACTGCACGACACCGATATCCGCAAGTTCCAGACGCTGAAAGGTCTCCTGCGGATGCGCCAGAATCACTCCCTGATCGCGACAGAACCGGACCATGGCTTCAGTACACAAGTCCATGCTCACGCCTCCCGCCCGCCATGCAGCGACGCTTCTTCGTCGTCGATGAGCTGGTCCATGGTCAACTGACAGATCGCCAGCAGGTGCTCGCGCTGGACCTCTTCGCTGAACACCTGCAAGGGCAGCAGGCGAAAGATCCGCCGCAGTTCACGCAGGCAATGGACACGTTGAGCGCCAGGGGCCAGCGGCAGCGCGGCGAGCAGGCGCAGGATGTCCTGTTCGGTGATCCAGCGCTTGTCGAGCAGCGCCAACAGGTCGCTGACCAGATCAGAAGGCCCGTACGCCACTGGGCTCTCCGGCAAGCTGGCGGAACAGCGCGGCCGTGTCGCTTTCCAGTTTCTTGAGGGCCTGCACCAGCTTCATGTCGCTGATGACCTGCTGCAGCTGGTTGCTGTCCAGGTGCGAGGACGGCCCGCTGATATGACTGGCCAGGCCGTTGAGCATGAACTGGGCGATATCGCCGATGGCCGCATCGCCGAAGCGTGCGCGCAAGTCGTCCCAGGCGTGCCGGAGCCCGCGATAACCGCACAGGAAGTCGCAATAAACCTCGCGCAGCGCGGCCACCTCGGCGACACCCTGCTCCTGGGTCGCCTGTGCCAGCGGACCGATCTCGATCCCCAGTTCGATCGCCTGGCCTTGCGTCTGCGCCATGCTTGCCATGGCTTGGTCCAGCTTGCCGAGCAAGTCGCGGGTATCAGCCGCCTTGCCCAATGCATCACGGGCATAGGCCAGGGCCAGGTAGCGATGGCAGGCTTCGCCGGAGAAGCCATCCAGGCGTGCCTCCAGCTCCCCCGGTGTCAGATGAGGATGCTGACGCAACCAGGCCACCAGTTCATCCAGGGCGCGGCGCTGGACGTCCGGCACCTTGGCCAGCATCTCCTCGGCCGCCTGGCCCGCCTGCTGCCCATGCAGGCGCGCATCGGTGACGCGACTGCGGGCACTGAGCCGGGCATTGGCCAGCGACGAGAATGCCATCGACAGCTCCTCCGCCATCTCGGCCTGCTGCCCCATCGGGGTCACCTGCCGCGCCTGGACGGTTGCCTGCGCCTCCCAGCCGCCCCCCATGGCCACCATCGGGTCAACCCGGGCAAAGCCGATGCCTTCGCTCATCCCCACCTCACTTCGAAATAAATGAATGAATGAGCGGCATGCTAGAGGCAAGCCAGCAGCCGTACTGTCATCGTCGGGCGCTTCTTTTTAGCCTGCCGGCGCGCGCAACACGTAGCGACCGGAATCTAAAAACATGCGACTCACAGTGAAATCCATCCCCGGGCAGGCTTCCTAGAATGGTCCCCTTCATTCACGCACCCACATCGTTCCCATGTCGCCATCGCTGCTGCAGATTCCCCAGACCCTGAAGTCTGCCGTGAACGGCGCCACCCTGGTCCAGGTCAACGGCAAGGTCACCCAGGTCACCGGCACCCTGATCCGTGCGCTGGCGCCCGGCGTGCAGGTCGGCGAGCTATGCCGACTGCGCAGGCCCAACCATGAGCAGGCGCTGCTGGCCGAGGTCATCGGCCTGCAACAGGACCAGGCGTTGCTCGCCCCGCTGGGCGACATGCAGGGCCTTTGCACGCGCACCGAGGTCTGCCCCACCGGGAGCATGCACCGCGTGGGCGTGGGGGATCATTTGCTGGGAACAGTGCTTGACGGCTTCGGCACCCCGCTCGACGGCAGCATGCCGGCCACACCACAGGCCTGGTACCCGGTGCACCGGGATGCGCCGGCGCCCTTGAGCCGCAAGCTGGTCGACACCCCCTTGAGCCTGGGCATCCGTTGCATCGATGGCCTGCTCACCTGCGCCGAAGGGCAACGCGTCGGCATCTTCGCCCCTGCCGGCGGCGGCAAGAGCACGCTGCTGGCCTCGTTGATGCGCAACGCGAAGGCCGACGTGATCGTCCTTGCGCTGATCGGCGAGCGCGGTCGCGAGGTGCGCGAGTTCATTCATCACGAGCTTGGCGAACACGGGCTGCGCCGCGCGGTGCTGGTGGTTTCGACCTCCGACCGCCCGGCGATGGAGCGGGCCCGGGCGGGCTTCGTCGCCACCACCGTGGCCGAGTATTTCCGCGACCAGGGTTGCAAGGTCCTGTTGCTGATGGACTCGCTGACCCGCTTCGCCAGGGCCCAACGCGAGATCGGCCTGGCCGCGGGTGAACCGCCGACCCGACGCGGCTTTCCGCCCTCGGTGTTCGCCCAGTTGCCACGCCTGCTCGAGCGCGCCGGGCACTCGGACAAGGGCTCGATCACCGCGCTCTACACCGTGCTGGTGGAGGGCGACGACCTGAACGAACCGATCGCCGAGGAAACCCGCTCGATCCTCGATGGCCATATCGTGCTGTCACAGGCGCTGGGGGCGGCCAACCACTACCCGGCCATCGACGTGCTGCGCTCGGTCAGCCGGGTCATGCACCAGGTGGTCAGCCCTGCCCACCGTGCCGCCGCCAGCCAGTTGCGCCAGTGGATGGCGCGCTATGAAGACGTCGAACTGCTGCTGCGAGTCGGCGAATACACCCGAGGCCAGGACCCTGCCGTGGACCTGGCCATCGACAAGCGCGATGCCATTCGTGCCTGGCTGTGCCAGGCACCGCACGAACACAGTTCGCTGCAGCAGAGCCTCGAACAACTGCTGGAGATCGCCCGGTGCCCTTGACCACCCTGTTATCCATAAAGCAACGCCGACTGCAACGGGCCGAGCACGAAGCGCGCAATCAGCAGGCCCGCCTGCAGGCGGCACAGGCGGACAAGGCAAAATTGCTCGAGGCGCACCTGACGTATCGGTGCTGGTCCCGCGAAGAGGAGCAGCGCCTGTTCGATGCGCAGGTGGGGCGCCTGACCAAGCGCCATGACCTGGAACAGTGGCGTCGCCAGGTCGGCCTGCTCGGCGAGCGGGAAGCGAGCCTGCGTGGACAAGTCGTGGCCTGCGAGAATGCACTGGCGCGCCAGCACACCGCACGCCAGCAGGCGCAAGCGAAACTTGCCCAGGCCAGACAACAGCTGGACAGCTTCAAGCAACTGCACGAGCAGGCATCCCGGCAAGCCGCTCGGCGCACAGAGCACAGCCAGGAGCTCGAAGTGGAGGAGTGCCATGGCCAGGGAGGCTCGCCATGCTGAACACCCAGCCTGTTCCTGCGCTGGCGGACAACCCATTGCCTGACCCGCCTGAACGTGGGCCTTGCAACGAGCAGCGACTGTTGTTCGAACACCTGCTGGAAATTCCACGGTTCAAGCGCAGCGCGCCGCAGGATACAGGCCTTCGACCTGCCCAGGACGAGGCCAGCCCTGAACGCCCTGTCACCCAAGTGGTCCTGAGCATGGCTGCCTTGATCGCAAAGTGCCCACCCGCCTGCGCAGCAGAACGACCTGCGCTGATCGAGAACGTCATCGAACGCCCCCTTCCGGAGCCCATGCCAGCGATACTTGATGAGGTCGAGCCGACCTCATTGACCGAGGCAAACCGTGCCGATGCGGGCCTGCAAACCGTCCGCGACAGTACCGACAACGTGCCGGATCGTCTGCTACCCAGTGATATCGAGCCAATCCTTGCGCCCCCTGCCTCATCGGGCGAGCGCCCCCTGATCGACAGGGCCTTGCCGGCAACTGTCGCGGCCCCCATCCAGGATCTGCAGACGCTTGTGGAGCGCCTGCAATTGCAACTGTTCGCCAACAGGACGGGTACCCGCGAACAGGCCCTGTTGCAGGTGCAGTTACCTCAGCTGGGCCATGTCGAAGTACGCATGAACCCCGTGAGCGCTGGCCTGCAGGTGGAGATCCAGGCGGCGCCAGCCGCCCTGCGGCAATTGCAGGTAGCCGGTACGGACCTGCTTGAGCGTCTGCAACGGCTCGATCCCGCGCAATCGGTCAGCCTCGGCTTCGGCGCAAATGGCGACAGCCAGCAAGGCTCACGCAACAAGCGCCATATAGAGGACGAAGGCTGGCCTGAACCATGAGTACATTGAACTTGCCTGCCGCCCACACCCAGGAACTGCGCTTGCAGCAGTTACTGAGCCATCGCCAACCCCATTATGCCGACGATCAAGGGCAGGTCTCGCTGAGTGTCAGCGTTCCAGGCGATGACCTGGATCTGGCCGTGCAGATCGATTGGCTCGGCGTACCGACTCGCCTGCTGTGTCGTCGGCAGCAGCTGGCGCAATGGCTTGCACCGCAGTTGCAGGCCGCCGACTTTGCCAGCCTCCCCAGCGCACTGCAGTTGGCGGTGCTGCAACGGGACACTCCTCGCCTGCCCGGCCTGCAATGCCTGGGCATCGAGCCAGCAGAAACCATCGACCGCACACCCGGTCTGCAAGTGACGCTGAGCAGCACGCAAGGCCTGCTGCCCTGCTGGGTGCAAGGCGACAGCGAGCGCCTGCTGACGGTCTTGCCACGGCGTCCACTGCGCGAACGCCTGAACATCCTGCTGAACCTCTCGCTGCAGTGGCGACCCCTCGAACTGACGTTGCACGAGCTGCGCGACCTCGGCACGGGCGACATCCTGCTGCTGCCCGCAGGTACGCCAAGCTCCCCGCGACTGTTGGGCGTGCTCGATGGCCACCCCTGGGCCGAACTGCAACTCGACGACACACACCTGGAGCTAGTCCGCATGCACGACACCCCCCCTGTGACCGACACCGCCCTGGAAACACTGGAGCAACTACCAATACCGGTCAGTTTCGAAGTCGGTCGCCAGACCCTCGACCTGCACACGCTGTCGACCCTGCAACCTGGAGCGCTGATCGAACTGCACAGCCCGCTGGATGCCCAGGTGCGTATCCTCGCCAACCAGCGCTGTGTCGGCACCGGTCTGCTGGTGCAGATCGACGGCCGCCTCGGGGTGCGGATCAACCGCCTGCTGGAACAGCAACCGACATGATCCAGCTGCCGAACGAACTGAGCCTGATCCTCGGCCTGGCGCTGCTGTCGCTGGTGCCCTTCATCGCGGTCATGGCCACCTCGTTCCTGAAGATGGCCGTGGTCTTCTCGTTGCTGCGCAATGCCCTGGGTGTCCAGCAGATTCCGCCGAACATGGCCCTGTACGGCCTGGCGATCATTCTCAGTATCTACGTCATGGCCCCGGTGGGCATGGCTACCTACGACTACCTGAACGCCCAAGAAACGACCCTCGGCGATGCCCGCTCGGTCGAACGTTTTCTCGACGAAGGCATGGCGCCGTTTCGCGCCTTCCTCGATGGCCAGGTCAACGAGCGCGAACGCGCCTTCTTCCTCGACAGCGCCCGCCAGCTATGGCCCAGCCACTACGCCGAGCGGATCGATGGCAACAGCCTGCTGGTGCTGCTGCCGGCGTTCACCATCAGCGAACTGAGCCGGGCCTTTGAGATCGGCTTCCTGATCTGCCTGCCCTTCATCGCCATCGACCTGATCATCTCCAACATCCTCCTGGCCATGGGCATGATGATGGTCTCGCCGGTGACCATTTCACTGCCCTTCAAGCTGCTGCTGTTCGTCCTGCTCGACGGCTGGGGACGACTCTCCCATGGCCTGGTGCTGAGCTACGGAGGCTGACATGCACAGTACCGAAGTGTTGCACTTCGCCAGCCAGTCGCTGTGGCTGGTGCTGGTCCTTTCCCTGCCGACAGTATTGATGGCCGCGCTGGTGGGCACCCTGGTATCCCTGGTGCAGGCGTTGACCCAGGTGCAGGAACAGACCCTGGGCTTCGTCGCCAAACTGGTGGCGGTGGTCGTCACCCTGTTCGTCACCGCCGACTGGATGGGCAGCGAGCTATATCGCTACACCGACCTGGTGCTCAACCGGATTCCCTCGGTGCGATGACGGTCCAGACACTTGAACAGATGCTGCTGGGCTTCAGCCTGATCCTGCCCCGCTTGTTCGGCTGCTTTCTCCTGCTGCCGATCCTCGGCAAGCAGGTACTGGGCGGCGCGCTGGTGCGCAATGGCGTGGCCTGCTCGCTGGCGCTGTTCATCTACCCCTGCGTGGCCGGTACCCTGCCCGCCGAGCTGGACGGGTTGCAGCTGGGGCTGCTGATCGGCAAGGAAGTGCTGCTCGGCCTGCTGCTGGGGTTCATGGTGGTCATCCCGTTCTGGGCCCTGGAGGCCTGCGGTTTTCTCATCGACAACCAGCGCGGCGCCACCCTGGCCTCCACCCTCAACCCGCTGCTGGGCAGCCAGACCAGCCCCTCCGGCACCTTGCTGGCGCAGACGCTCCTTACCCTGTTCTTCACCGGCGGCGCCTTCCTGGGGTTGCTGGGGGCACTGCTGGGCAGTTACACCAGCTGGCCGGTGGCAAGCTTCTACCCGCACATCGGCAGCCAGTGGAACACCTTCTTCCTGGCCCAGTTCGATTACCTGCTGGCCCTGTGCGTGCTGTTCGCAGCACCCTTGCTGATCGCCATGTTCCTCGCCGAACTCGGCCTGGCCCTGGTCAGCCGCTTCGCGCCGTCGCTGAACGTGTTCATCCTGTCCATGCCGATCAAGAGCCTGGTCTGCAGCACGCTACTTGTGCCGTACCTGGTCCTGCTGATGACACTGGCCGAGGATCAGGTGTCCATCGCGCTGGCCAAGGCAAGTCTGCTCGCTCCGTTGCTGGAGCAACCATGAGCAGCGAGAAAACTGAACAGCCCACACGGGCAAAATTGCGCGATGCGCGCCGCAACGGTCAGGTGGCCAAGAGCAAGGAGCTGGTCTCCACGGTGCTGATCCTGAGCCTGGTTGCGTTGCCCATGGCTTTTCCCGACTACTTTCTCGGGCATCTGCGTGAGCTGATGATGCTCCCCGCCCCCCTGCTCCACCTGCCCTTTCGCCAAGCGCTGGAGCTGATGCTCGAGCAACTGCTGCATGAGTTGCTATGGCTCACCCTGCCGTTCCTGCTGACGGCCGTGCTCGCCGCCATCGCCGGCAACCTGCTGCAGACCGGCTTCGTGTTCAGCGGCCAGTCGCTCTCACCCGACCTGAAGAAAGTCAGTCCACTGGAGGGGGTGAAACGAATCTTCTCGGTCAGGAACGTGTTCGATTTCCTCAAGTCGTCGCTCAAGGTACTGCTGCTCGGCGCGCTGGTGCTTGGCCTGCTCAGCGACCACCTGCGCACGCTGCTGCGGGTGGCATCGTGCGGCATCGAGTGCATCCTGCCGTTGCTGGGCAGCCTGATGGGCAAACTGATCGGGGTCTGTGCCGTGGGTTTCCTGGCGATCTCGGCAGCCGACTACGGCCTGGAGCGCTGGCAGCATCTCAAGCAATTGCGCATGAGCAAGGAAGAGGTCAAGCGCGAGCACAAGGAGATGGAGGGCGCCCCCGAGCTCAAGCGCGAGCGCCGCAAGCGCCATCGCGAAATGCACAACGGCACGTTGCGCGCGGAGGTCAGGCGCTCGTCGGTCATCGTCGCCAACCCGACCCATATCGCCGTGGGCCTGCGCTACAAACCCGGGGAAACACCCTTGCCGCTGGTCACCCTCAAGTACACCGACGAGCAGGCCCTGTTGGTGCGGCGGATTGCCGAGGAAGAAGGAGTACCGGTGCTCGAACGTATTCCCCTGGCCCGGGCGCTGTTCGCCGACAGCCGGGTGGAGCAGTACATTCCCGGCGAGTTGATCCAGCCAGTGGCCGAGGTGATTCGCTGGTTGCAGGTGCAGGAGGAGATGGCAAAGATAACGTAAACCACAGGCAAACCAAGGTCCCTGTGGGAGCAACTGTCTTGCTCAATTTTTAGAATCTGGCGCGATCCCTGTGGGAGCGGGTTTACCCGCGAAGCAGGCGACGCGGTGCCTGGCACCGGCTGCGCCGGTGTTCGCGGCTGAAGCCGCTCCCACAGCGACCGCGCGGCCCTCAAGCCACGCGCTATGCCTGTAGGAGATCACACAGCCTTCCGGGCTGCGCTGTCGCGCAGGGAACAAGGTTCCAGCGTGGGAGCGGGCTTGCCCCGCGATCACCGGCGAAGCCGGTGCCAAACGCCGCATCGCGGGGCAAGCCCGCTCCCACGTTGCCCCAGTCAAATCAAAGAATTATGTTTTGTTCCATGAGAGCGGGTTTACCCGCGAAGCAAGCGCCGCGGTGGTTGGCACCAGCTTCGCTGGTGTTCGCGGGTAAACCCGCTCCCACAGGTCCAGGACAATGGAGATGGGAGAGCTAGACCAGGATCCCACGCTGCGGCAGTGGCCGGCGCACAGGCAAGGTATCTGCGCCATCTCTCGCCGGATTTCCTGCAGGCTGGCGAAGCTGTGTCCAGAACACCTGGAGCAACGCATCGCGCTCCTGATCATCACGGATCGCCCGCGCGGCTGCGGCCAACACGGCTTCGTTCATGGCGTTCCAGCCTCATCGTCAAGGTGCCGTTGCGTCAGCGCCCGCTGCAACGCGGCCAACTGCCCTTCGATACTGGCATCGATCACGCAGCCTGCGGTCTCCAGGCGACAGCCGCCTCGCGCTAGCCTGGCATCGGCGCATACCTCGACAGGCCCGACCTCGGGATATAGCGCGAGCACTTCATCCAAACGCTGGCGAACCTCAGGCAACTGATCGGGCCCTACGTGCAGCAACAACGCTTCCATTGGCTGAACCTGCGCCAGCGCCTGACGGGTCGCGGCCAGTGTCAGCTCGATATCAGGGTACTCCCCCAGCACCTTGCACACGGCCTGGCGCACCACCTCGCTCATCTGCTGGTCGACCTGGCGATAGAAGGCATCGCAGCGCAAGCGTGTCCCATGCAGCAACGCCACCTGTTCGATGGCGGCCATTTCCAGCCCGACCTCCCGCCCGAGCCGCTGATGCTCCTCGAGCACCGCATCGGCCCGGGCATCGATATCCCGGGCACGCTGACGTGCGTTTTCGGTCAGTACGCTGGCATCGAGGTACTGCTGATAGTCAGCGCTGCGCAATACGTTCAGGCTCGGGTCGATCATCGGCCGGGCCTCATTCAACTCAATAAATGGCAACATTCCGGGCTCCTGTCTCGGGCCACTTTCAGGCAAAGGGTGCGTGCCAGGACGCGTTGTTCATCGCCCATCGGCCAAGTCGGCATTGCAGTCACGGCGGGCAGGCGCAGGCTCAGACGCCGAGCGAACCCCGAATCGACCTCACCGCATGCCTGCAGCCAGAACGCCAAGCCACAACCAGGCAGGTACGCGTCCAGGTCACCGGCTGGCAGCGCCTGTTGCCAGCCCACAGGCCAAGGGCCAATGACGAGACACCACTTTTCCAGGCAATAGCGCAGGCCCTGTGGGTCGAGTGCCGCCCGCAACCGCGCCTGACCTGACCGGTCGAGTACTTGGCGGATGGCCTGGCCATGCAGCAGGCCACCCAAACTTGCCAACACCCGCGCCAACGCCGGCTGGGAAAACAGGGCCAGCCTACCGAGTCGTTCTGGCAGGTCGAACGGCTCGCACAGCTCCAGCACCGACATCAGCCAGCCGTTGACCTCGCGACTCTCCCGCCAGTACGGCAAGGCCTGAGCCATCCGATCCAGCACTTCGGGACAATGGGTCAAGTGCAAGTAGTGCGCCGGGCAGTAGCGAAACTGGAACTCGGTCATGCTCTCTGACGCCACCACAGGTACTGCGCCAGGTTGCTCAGCACCAGCACCCCGAGCAGCACGCCCAGCAGCGCCACAAGGCGCCAGCGCGAGCCTTCCAGAACCTGCACCGACAACAGCGTGACATGGCGCAGGCCAGCCAGCGGTTGACGCGCCTGGTTCGACGGCACCAGCACCACACTGATCCGCTCGTAGTCCAGGCCTTCGATACTGTTGCTCAACAGCTGCTTCATCTGCCCGATGTACAGGTCCAGCGCCGCATCCGCCGCGTGCTTGATGAAGATCGACGCCGACGCCGCACCAGCTTGCGTACGCAGGCCGTCACGGGGCTCCGGCAACACCACATGCACCCGCGCCACCAGCACGCCATCGATCTCCGACAGGGTCCGCGACAGCTCCTGGGACTTCACATAGGTCAGCCGCGCCTGTTCCTCCAAGGGCGAGGAGATCAGGCTGTCCCGGGGAAACACGTCATTGACTGTGGAGAACATCTCCCGCGGATAGCCCTGACGCTTGAGCGCCGCCACCGCGTGGCCGATATCGGCCTCGTCGATCAGGATCTTCACCTTGCCGTCCTTGTCCTGGGCCTTCACCGCTGCGATGCCCTCGGTGTCCAGCACCGCGAGCATTTCGTTGGCCTCGCGCTGGGCGAGGCCAAGGTAAAGCTCGACCCTGCACCCGCCCAGTGTCAGCACTGCCAGAAGCAGCATGCACTGCCATGATCTTTTCACAGGACACCTACTGGGCTTTCATGAGGGTTTCGATGTTCTGCGTGGTGCGCCCGACACCCTTGGCGATCAACTCTACCTGCAGGTTGCTGCGGATCAGCGACCAATGGGCGTCCATCAGTGCCACGGGGTCCCCCGTGCGCGAGACCAGGCTGGCCTGCGCGCCCTGCCGGGCTTCGGTATGCTGCTGGTGGAGCTGCCCTATCTGGTGCAGCAGTCCATCGCCAGGGCTGTCGGCGGCACCGGAAAGCGCTTGCTCGAACTCGGCCACCTGCCGGGAATCGGCAGCCGGTGCTGACAGGGACTGCAGGTCGGTGACAACCCGGGTTACCTCGGTAATGCCATTCATGAGTCGCCCTCCACCGTGAAGGAATCATTCAGCAGGTCCATCGCCATGGCGAGCACTTGCAGCCTCGTTTGCTGCGTCAGTTCCGAGGACACCTGTTCGCGGGTTTGATGTTCAACAAGGCTTGCCTGGAACTCGGCTGCGTCTTGATCACTGTGCGTGGGCAACGCGATCAGTGCACCTTGCGCACCAGACACAAGCGCCGAGGCCAGCGGACTCATGCCACCACCTGGGCGCGCATGCCCTGGGCAAAGCGGACCAGGTCAGGATCACCGCTCTGCGCCATGCCCTCGAGACGCCGCTCGAGCACGGCCATGTAGCCCAACTGACGCTCGCACAGCGCCAGCCACGGCTCGAGGGATGGCCAGGGTGCCTGGTTGCCCTCTGCCAGGGCTTCCTCGCAACGCCCCTGCCCCATCAGGCTGGCAATGCGTATCGCACAGGCGGCCTCCATGGTTGCCGGTTCCCGGGCCAGCCATTGCGCGATGCACAACGCCTCGTCATGGTGACGATGCTCGACACCCAGCAGGCCCAGGCGGGCCATCAGATTGTTCACGGAATGGTTCATGCTCAGAACTTCTGCAGGATGCTGCTGAGAGTGTTCTTGAAGGTCTGACCCAGGGTCGCATCGACCTGGAACACGTTCGACCAGATGTTCGTACGATGGCGCATGTCGGCCAGCAACGCAGGATCGTCACTTTTCTTGTTGAGCTTCTCGAGCGAATCGAGAACATCCTTGTTGGCCTTTTGTACCTGCTCGACCATCCCCTTGTGCACCATGTCCATGGTGTTGCTGGTACCGTCGTAGAAGCCGCTGCTGATGTTCGTCATTTCAGTGTTCCTCCAGTTTCTCGAGTATTTTCAAGGCTGCTTCAAGGGCCGCCAGTTGTTGGTGCAATTCCTGGAACTCGGAAGGTGGCAGCGGCTCCGACAACTGCCTGGCACAGGCCTGCCGTGCGTGCTCCAGCACCGAGAACATTCGCGCTTGCTTACGCGGATCACGCACCTCCCACATGAGTTCATCCATCATCTGCCGGTCTCTCCTTCAGGTTGATCACGTAGTCCCGGCCACCCTTGCTCAGCGTGATCGCCTGCCGATCGATCGCCAGGATGCGAATGCCGGAGGGCATCAGTGCCCCCACTGGGTAACGGCGGTTGTCGCTCAGCGTCACGTAGGGCAACCGCCCCAGTGAGACGCCTCGAACAGGGAAATCGAGTTTCGCGGGCGCAGGTGCCCTGCCCTCGTCGACCAAGCGCAATGATGGGTGGTCGCCGAATGCCTCGCGGTACTGTCGCTGCAGGTTCTGGTAGTCCTGGAGCTGGCGCTCGCGCAGCGCCCCGCGCAGCACCAGGGTGTGTCCCTGGTCGGTCACGCTCAAGGTGTCCTCCAGGCGCCATTCGCGCAGCAGTTGCGCCAGCCGCGTCCGGGCTTGCTCCTGGGGCTGGGGCGGTTGCTCGACGGGCGCTACCACTGCTGTTGGCGTGTCCTGTGCCTCAGCGTCGGCAATCAACAATCGCGTGAGCAACACGAGCAGCAAAAGCAACCCGGCACCCGGCACCATGAACCAGCCGTGGCGCAAGCCTGACCGAGAACGCTGCGCGGGAAGCCACTCGGCGAACAGGTCGTCTTGATTGCAGAAGGCCCACTGCAGCGGACCGCAACATTGAGTCGCCAATGCCTGGAGTTCGGCCTGCGCTGCCACCTCTCGTCCATCCTGGGTGGGTGCTTCGCTCGAACCCCACTCCAGCAAGCGTACGCCACCGGCCTCGACCATCAGCACCAGGTGAATGGCGGCAATGCCCGTATCCGCCAGCACCAGGTCGGCCTGGGCCGGATCGGCGCCGATGACCACCCGCCCAGGCATCAGGGACACCTCGGCGCCGGCATTCAAACCGCTGTAGATCCGCAGTTTCCAGGTCATATCAGGCACGCTCGCCAAGCCCGGGGTCAATCAGCCTCGGCTCGATCAGGAACAGGCGCACCGAACGACGGGTGTTGCTCGACTGATAGCGGAACAAGGCGCCCAGGAAGGGAATGTCACCCAGCAACGGGACCTTGCGGATGCTTTCGCTCGTTTCGTCGCGATGGATGCCGCCGATCATCAGACTCTGCCCAAGGTCTACCCGGGCCAACGTGTCGATGACCGTGCGGCTGACGGTCGGAATGCCATCGGGCCCGGTGCTGTTGGGTTTCTGGCTGCCATCCTCGATATGCAGGCTCAGGCTGATTTCCGGCCGGTCCGTGCTGCGGATCAGGCGCGGCGTCATCTTCAGCAAGGTGCCGTAGGTAATGGCCTTGAGCTCGGCCACCCGCTCGCCCATCACCCGCACATAGTAGGTTTCGCTATGATCGATCACTGCCAGGGTGTTTTCCTGGGTCAGCAAGGTCGGGCGTGATACCACCTGGGCATGACCCTCGCCCTGCATCAGGGTGATCTTGGCCAGCAGCCGGTTCAATCCCCGACTATCGACCAGGCTGCCAGCCAACGTGGTTTGCGCCAATCCCGCTTGGGTTCGGATGTCCATCAGTTGATGCTTACCGACTCCGAACTGCCATTCCACGCCCAGCTCATCCAGGTGTTCGGCGTTGATATCGAGGATCGTCAGGCCTACCTCTATCCGCGCCGCTGGCCGGTCCAGCGCCATGACCAGGCGCCGGTACATGGGCAGGCGCTCGGCGTGATCACGCACGATGATGGAATTGAGCGACGGTTCGGCCTGGACCACGGCCCGGCCGGCACGCACGGGCGCGCCCTCTCCCACGGACTGGCCGTCGACCGCCACCACATTGGCATCGGCCAGCACCCGGGAAAGGAGCGTGGCCACGCCGGGCACCGCCACCTTCTGGTCGCGATAGTCGATCTCGCGGTCCACGGCCACCGCATGCCGGAGTGGGATCACCTCGACGCTCAGGCTGCCACCCAGTTCATCCTGCAGGCTGGCCTGCTGCTCCAGGGCTTTGACGGTCTGCTCGACCCGGTCCAGATAGCGGGGCGGTCCCGACGCATACACCAGCCGTCCACCCGACGTGGCACGCCAGGCAAAGCGCGAGGTCCAGCCACCACCCTCCTGGAGCGCCGCACGTAGTTGCGGCTCGCGTACCCTGTCCAGGTGGATCAGGCGGGTCTGCACTTCGCTCGACTTGTCGACATGCAGCACCGCGCCGTCGTAGTACCAGGCCAGGTTGTAGAGCACCGCGACCTGCTCGAGAAACGCCTGCGGGTCCGGCTGCTCGAAGGTGGCGCTAACCTGGTCCCTGACCTTGTCGCTGACCACCACCGAACCTTGATAGTTGGTGGCAAAATTGGTCAGCACATCGCGCAGGCTCTCGCCCTGGGCGATGTAGTGGAACGGCTCGTCCGCCCAATCCAGCGGCTCGCCCTGGGCGACAAGACTGGCCAGCAGGGCTGCCAGACCGGTGGCAAGCGATCTCATGGCAGCCATACGCTTGCTCCACGGGCAATCAGGGGTGTCGGGCCGCGACGGAACGCGCACAGGACATTCAGCAGGGCGAGCTGAACCCCGAGCACATGCTCAAGGGCATCCACATCGCCCTTTGACAGGTCTATCCAGGCCTCAAGCAGCAGTTCTCCCTCAGGTGTCAGTGCCAACCGCTGCGGGCACTGCGCAGCCCACGCAACGAGCATGCCCGAGAGGCGGCGCAGGACCTGTTGGTCGAGACTGGCGCCTTGACCAACCACCGACGATAGCGAGCTGCGAACCACCAGCCGTGCGCCACGCGGTTCGAGCCGCAGGCCATGGCCATCAATGCACAGGTGGTAGCCGCCAGCATCATCGGCCAGCCATGGCGCCATGCCCAGCCGGCGGGCCAGCTGCGTGGAAAGTCTGTTCATACGGGTCTTGTCCATGCGAGGTAGGGGTTGGCGTCTAGCGACGGGCGTCGCTGGGCGTGCAACCGAAACGCCGGCGATAGCTCTGGCTGAAATACGACTGGCTGGAAAAGCCGCTTTCCATGGCGATGTCGACAATGCTCATGCGCGTGTTCAGCAGCAGATGATGCGCGTGGACAATCCGGCGCTCGGTGATCCAGGCCCGCGGCGAGCAGTTGTAGAAGGAGCAGAACAGGCTCTTGAATGCCGTCAGGCCCAGCCCGAAGGCCTCGGCGTACTGGTCCAGGCGCCACTCGCGCAGGTAGTGCTGCTCCATGAAGGCGTGCAGGCGATCGACATGGCGATTGCCCTGCTGCCGCAGGGCTGCCAGCAATGCCCGGCCCTGCGCCCCGAACACCAGCAGCAACAGCAACTCCTCCAGGCGCAGCATTGCCAGCATCGACGAGGTCCCCTCGCCTTCGAGCCCCGCCAGGCGGGTCACGCATTCCTGCGCCGCGGTGCAGGGGTGAAGCCGCAAGGTATTCACACCGGGCTCGCCGCAGCGCTCGAGATGGCTCAGTTCCTGGCCGTGGCGCTGCATGAACGCCTGCACGAAATTCACGTCCAGCGGCAGCCACAGCACCTGGCACGCCTGCCATCGGGTCGCCACCAGGTAGGTGCCACGCTTGACGAACAGCAGCTCGCCGGCCTGTAGATCGATGACATTGTCTTTTTCGCGCACGGCCAGCTCGCCTGCCATGATCGCGTAGAAGCCTTCCTGCCCCTGGGACGCAAAACCCGCCCCGACAACATCCAACTGCCGCCCTTGCACACACCAGTCCTCAACTGGAGAAATCCCTCTCGCACCAGGCCGTACTTCCCGTAGACCCCTTTACACACCACGTCGAAGCTCAACGGGTGTAGACATGGCCATAGGCTACGATGCCCTCCCCTGCTTGAACGCAGGGATTGTCCTGGAATGGGCGGAGGCATTTCGCCACCATCTGTAGGAAGTTCGCTGAACCTGGCGCACGGCAGAAAGTGAGCGACAGCCAGCAGCTAAAAAACGACGACAGCCTCCGATAGTCGGGCAAGCAGCGTGGTCGTTACCGTGGCGGTCCCCTCCAACGAGAACTCGCCATGCCAGGCACAAACTATGACTATGCGTTGACCCAGCTGTACGCGGCCTTGAAGCTGGATCCCCCAGTGGCCTTCGAGCCGGTGATCAGCCTGCGGGTAGGCACCCATGTGTGCAACGTGACCGAGCACCCCGCCGACCAGTTGCTGATGTTCATCGAACTACCCGCCATCGACGACGTACGCTGGGGCCAGCAGAACCTGTTCTGCCAGGACGCCTGCAAGCCCGTGCTCGGCCTCGACCCGATCACGGGCTGCCAGGTGCTATGGAACCGCCAATCCCTGATGCAGATGGACCGCGCCATGGTGCATCACCAACTGGAACAGCTGGTTCAGGCCGCCCATGATCTGGCCGACGGCGAAACACCCTGAATGGCGTTCAGCGCTGCGCCCAGATCTGCGCTTCGCTCCACCCCAGGGCGGCAAAGTCCTCGGCGCGCAGCGAGGCCTCCTCTTCGCAGAAGAATTCGTCCAGTTGCGGAGGCCTGACCGCCGTGTCGCTGAGCATCGCGTGCACCTGGCCGCGGTGGTGGATCTGGTGCTCGAACAGGTGCGACAGCAAGCGCAGGCGCGGCTCATGCTGCATCCGCTCCGGCCGCACGATGCTGACATAGCGCCCGAGTTGGTCATCGCGCAATTGCCGGCAGTAAGCGATCAGCCGCTGGTCGGCCTGGGCCTGCTGGGCTTGCAGGTCGGTACAGGTAGCGAAAGGCTGCTCGGGCACGAAGAAGCGCTCGCCGTCCGGGTCGGGCGTTGCCCCGCGCTGCTCGCACTCCAGCGCGTCCAGGTAGAACCAGTCCACCGTCAACAGGTGGTTGAGGGTGGCCTTGATCGAGGGGAAGAAGCTGCAACGGGGGGCGACGAACTCGTCCTGGGTCAGTTGCAGGCAGGCCTTGTACAGGCGATGGTTGGCCCAGCCGTTGTTGTAGGCCTGGGTCAGCAGATGATGCGACAGCGGCTCCATGGTCGGCTCCTTCAGGCGAAGCGTTGCAGTTGCATCTCCCGTAGCCGGCTCAGGGTCCGTTGGTACGGGAACGCCAGATACCCTTGAGTGTAGAGCGCTTCCAGCGGGACCTCGGCCTCCAGGTACAACGCGACCCGCCGGTCGTAGCACTCGTCGACCAGCGCGATGAAACGCCGCACGCTGTCATCCTTGGGCGCCAACGTCGGCAGTTCGCGGTCTCCGGCCTCGACACGGGCCGCGCCATCTTCAGTGCCACGGGCGATACGCCCGGCCTGCTGCACGCCGCCCAGGGCCGGCACATCACTCAGCAGAATGGCCGGGTAACGGTCGCACAACGCCATGAAGTCCATGGCGGCCAGGGGCTGCTCGCACAGATCGGCAAATCGGCACCAGAGCGCCCGCGGGCTGTGGCGCACGACCTGAACGTGGCGCGAGCCGATCTGCACGGCCTGCGCGCTGCCGGGGTCATCCGGGCTCAACTGGTCGAACACCGTCGACAACGCCCCGCCACCTCCCGCTGGTGCCACCCAGTAGCGTTGCAACCGTGCCCCCGGGTGCAGGCGATGGTCCTGCTCGCCGGCCACCGACAGCACACGCATATGCTGCTCGATGGCGGCGATGGCCGGCAGGAAGCGCTCGCGGTTGAAGCCGTCGCGGTACAGTTGGTCGGGGGGCTGATTGGAGGTGGCGACGACCACCACACCCTGGTCGAACAGCACCTGGAACAACCGGCCGAGGATGATCGCGTCACCGATATCGCTGACGAACAGCTCGTCGAAACACAGCACGCGAATCTCGCCAGCCAACTCGCGGGCCAGGGCCTTGAGCGGGTCGGCGGTGCCGTTGAGCTGGAACAGGCGCTGGTGGACCCAGGCCATGAAGTGATGGAAGTGCTGGCGCCGGGCAGGTAGCGACAACGAACGGTGAAACAGGTCCATCAACCAGGTCTTGCCACGGCCCACCGGGCCCCAGAGGTACAGGCCCTGGGTCGACTTGTCCTGGCCCAGGGCATCGAAGCAGGCCTGCAATGCGGTGACGGCGGCCGCCTGGTCCGGGTCGGGAAAGTAGCCGCGTTCAGTGAGGGCCTGGAGGTAGAGGGATTCTGGCGTCATGCCGGCCATGGTACGACACTTTCGCCCCTATCGTGCGTGGGAGCGGGCGTGCCCCGCGATAAGCCCCCTCAGCCATCATCCGTCCTTCAAGCCCACCTTCAACAATGCCCCGTCCTTGGCATCGGTCAGCACATACACATAACCATCCGGCCCCACCCGCACATCGCGGATCCGCGCCTTGAGATCGCCCAACAAGCGCTCTTCATGCACGATCTTGTCACCATCGAGCTGTAAACGAATCAACTCCTGGGTCGCCAACGCGCCAATGAACAGGTTGTGCTCCCACGCCTTGAAGGTCGGGCTGCCATAGAACGCCATGCCGCTGATGCCCGGCGACTTCTCCCACACATGATGCGGGTCGACCATGCCATCGACATGCTTGCCCTTGGCTTCCGGGATCGGCAGCATCGAGTAATTGATGCCATGGGTGGCGATCGGCCAACCGTAGTTCTTGCCGGGCCGTGGAATGTTGATCTCGTCGCCGCCACGGGGGCCGTGCTCGTGGGTCCACAGCTGGCCGGTCCAGGGGTTCAATGCCGCGCCCTGCTGGTTGCGGTGGCCGAACGACCAGATCTCCGGGCGCACATTGTCGCGGCCGACGAAGGGGTTGTCCTTGGGTACCTCACCATCGGGCAGGATGCGCACGATCTTGCCCTGCAGCTTGTCCAGGTCCTGGGCGGTGGGCCGCTGGTTGTTCTCGCCCAAGGCGATGAACAGGTAACCGTCGCGGTCGAACACCAGCCGCGAACCGAAATGATTGCCTTCGGAGAGCTTGGGCTGCTGACGGAAAATCACCGTGAAATTCTCCAATCGCGCGCGGTCCTGGGACAGCTGGCCACGGCCGACCGCAGTCCCCGCCTTGCCGTCGGGGCCTTCTTCGGCGAACGACAGATAGACCGTTCGGTCCTTGTCGAAGTCCGGCGACAGCACCACGTCGAGCAGGCCACCCTGGCCTTCGGCCCACACCTTGGGCACGCCGGACAATGGCGGGCCGACCTTGCCCTCTGCACTGACAATGCGCAGGTTGCCGGGGCGTTCACTCACCAGCATGTCCTTGCCACCCGGCAGGAAGGCCAGGGCCCAGGGGTTGCGCAGGCCGTCGGCGACAGTGCTGACGGTCAGTTGCCCCGCTTCACTGGGAAATTCCTGCTCGGCGGCCGCCTGGGCCAACAGCGGAAACAGGCCGGCGGCGGCCAGGGTGGTCAACCAGGTACGTGGCGTCATGCTCGATTCCTTCGAAGGGGCTCACGGCACGCGCAGCGAATCGCGTGGTGGCCGGGTGGGTTCCAGGTTCGGGGTCTGCTGCTCGCGGCGCAGGTTGTCGCCATTGCCGATACCCCGGTTGTCGAGGGTCGGCGGGCGCGGGTTGGGCTGCGTGGACGGGCCGCGCACCGGCGGCGTGGCGGGCACGCTGCCCTGGCGGCTGTTGGGGTTGGCACGCATGATCGGGCTGTTGTACGGATTGTTGCTGTCGTTGGCGGCGAGCAACGGCGCCGGCAGGGGCGCCGCCTGGAGCGGCATGGCCAGCAACAGGCCGAGGCCCAGGATTGGCAGGGTGGGGTTCATGCTTCACCTCCGGTACGAAAAGGCGCGCTCCAGGGTTGGATAGCCTAAAGCGCGCAGGGTTCGACGCAAAAGGATGAATGTGGGTCCTGATGTTTCAGTATGGCCCCCTGGGCTGCGCTGTCGCGTAGGGAACAGGGTTCCAGCGTGGGAGCGGGCTGGTCGGAACGCCGCACCGCCCGGATCACCGGCGAAGCCGGTGCCAAACGCCACATCGCGGGGCAAGCCCGCTCCCACGCGGCTCCAGTCAAATCAAAGATTTATGTTTTGTTCCATGAGAGCGGCCTTGCCGAGGCGTCGGACCGGCCGGAAAGGGCCGCAAAGCGGCCCCTGCGCTACCTTGCTATATCCACCTTGTGCCGCGCCGCGTACAGGCACAGCATCTCCATCGCCAGCGTCGCCCCGGCCAGCGCGGTGATATCGGCATGGTCATAGGCCGGCGCCACCTCCACCAGGTCCATGCCCACCAGGTTGATCCCGCGCAAGCCGCCGAGGATCTCCAGCGCCTGCAGCGTGCTCAGCCCCCCGCATACCGGCGTGCCGGTACCGGGCGCGAAGGCCGGGTCCAGGCAGTCGATGTCGAAGGTCAGGTACACCGGCCGCTCCCCCACCCGCTGACGGATCGCGGCGATGATCGCCTCGGTGCCCGAACGATGTACCTGGCGGGCATCGAGGATGACGAACCCCTGGCTGTCGTCATTGGTGGTGCGCAGGCCGATCTGCACCGAGTGCGCCGGATCCACCAGGCCTTCGCGCGCCGCGTGCCAGAACATGGTGCCGTGGTCTATGCGCTTGCCCTCCTCATCCGGCCAGGTGTCGCTGTGGGCGTCGAAGTGCACCAGCGCCAGGGGGCCATGCCGGCGGGCATGGGCCTTGAGCAGCGGGTAGCTGATGAAGTGGTCGCCGCCCAGGGTAAGCATGGCGCAGCCGGCCTCGAGGATGTGCTCGGCGTGCGCCTCGATGCTGTCCGGCACCGACGCGGGCGTGCCGCTGTCGAACGCGCAGTCGCCGTAGTCGATCACCGCCAGGTGATCGAACGGGTCGAACGTCCACGGCCAGTGTCGGGCCCAGGCTTGCTGCACCGAGGCGTTGCGGATCGCCCGCGGGCCGAAGCGCGCGCCGGGGCGGTTACTGGTGGCGGTGTCGAACGGCACACCGCTGACCACCACGTCGACACCGCGCAGGTCGCGGCTATAGCGGCGCCGGGAAAAACTGGTGATACCAGCATAGGTGCTCTCGGCGGCGGTGCCGTAGAGGCTGTCACGGGTCATGGCCTGGTCGTTGTCCTGGGCGAGGTCCACGGTCTGTCTCCTGTCGTTGTTGTTCACTGGCGGCTGCGGAAGGTGGTCCACAGGCGGTTGCGCTGGCGCAGGTCGGACAGCGCCATGCTGCGGTCGGCGAACAGGCGCTGGCGCACCTCGGCCGGCGGGTAGATGTCCGGGTCATTGCGGATCGCCGCATCCACCAGCGGCGTCGCGGCCTGGTTGGCGTTGGCGAAGAACAGCGTGTTGGTCAGGGCCGCCACCGATTCGGGGCGCAGCATGAAGGCGATGAAGGCACGGGCCGCCTCGGGATGCGGCGCGTCCTTGGGAATCACCAGGTTGTCCTGCCAGACCAGCGTGCCCTCGCGGGGGATGCGGTAGATCAGCTCGAACGGCTTGCCGGCGCGGCGGGCCTGGTCGGCGGCCATGGCCGCGTCGCCGTTGTAGGTCAGCGCCAGGCACACGCTGCCGTTGGCCAGGTCGTTGATCTGGCGGCCGTTGGCCACGTAGCTGATCGACGGCTGCAACTGCTGCAACAGTGCCTGGGCGGCGTCCAGGTCGGCCTTGCTCTGGCTGTACGGGTCCTTGCCCAGGTAGTTGAGGGTCAGGCCGATCACCTCCTGGGGCGAGTCCGGCATGGCGATCCCGCAGTCCTTCAGGCGGCTGGCGTATTCGGGCTTGAACAACAGGTCGAGGCTGTCCAGCGGCACATCGCCCAGGCGCTGGCGCACGGCCTCGACATTCACCCCCAGCCCCAGCGTGCCCCAGGTGTATGGCACGGCATGGCGGTTGCCGGGGTCGGCCTCGGCCAGCTTGGCCAGCAGGTCCGGGTCGAGGTTGGCGTAGCCGGGCATCGCCTGCGCCTCGAGCGGCTGCAGGGCGCCGGCCTTGAGCGCCCGGGCCAGCACCGTGGCCGACGGCACCACCACGTCGTAGCCGCTGCCGCCGGTGAGCAGCTTGGTCTCCAGCACCTCGGTGGTGTCGAAGGTGTCGTAGCGGACCTTGTAGCCGGTCTCCTGCTCGAACCGCGCCAGGGTTTGCGGGGCGACATAGTCGGCCCAGCTGTACAGGTTGACGACCTTCTCCTCGGCCTGCAGCGGCAGGGCGATCAGCAATGAAAGCAGGCACAACGTTCGACGCATGGCGGGCACCTCGGCGTGGGGGTGGATGCCGCCAGCATGCCTGCCGGGTTACATTGTAAAAATGGCAACTTTGCGAAGCTGACATTCACCAGGATCAATGTGATGCTCGGACAATTGCACGACCCGGACCTGCACCTGCTGCGGCTGTTCGTCACTGTAGTCGAGGCCGGCGGCTTCAGCGCCGCCCAGGGCGTGCTGGGGCTCAGCCAGCCCAGCATCAGCCAGCAGATGGCCAGGCTGGAGACCCGCCTGGGCTATCGCCTGTGCAGTCGAGGCAAGGGCGGCTTCAGGCTGACCGAGAAAGGCGAGCTGCTGCTCCAGGCGACCCGCGGCCTGTTGCTGCAGATCGAGCAGTTCCGCCAGCAGGCCAACGGTGTGGCCGGGTGCTTGCTTGGCACTCTGCGTATCGGCCTGGCCGAAAACCAGGACCGCGACGTCACCCTGCGCCTGGCCCAGGCCATCGCCCGTTTTCGCCAACGCGACGAGCAGGTGCGCCTGGAACTGACCAGCGCGCCACCCGCCGAGCTCGAACGGCTGTTGCTGGAACAGCGCCTGGACTGCGCCATCAGTTACTTCTCCGGCAACCAGGCGGCATTCGATTACCTGCCATTGTTCGAAGAACGCCAGCGACTCTACTGTGGCCAGGGGCATGAGCTGTTCGACCAGGTCCAGGTCAGTCGCGAGCAATTGCTGGAGGCCGACCAGGTCTGCCATCCCTACCGCTTTCTCAAGCAGGGCGAACCCTTCCAGAGCCGACGCAGCCTGGCGGTGGCGGAACAGATCGACAGCGCGCTGACGTTGATCCTGTCGGGACGCCATATCGGCTACCTGCCCTGCCACTGCGCCGCGCCCTGGCAAGCCCAGGGACTGTTGCGGGCACTGGACCCGACACTGGATTTCGTGGTGCCGTTCACCTTGGCGCGGCACCGTGGGCAGGAGCCCGGTGAAGCGCAGCAGGCGTTCATGGAAGATCTTCGCAGTGTATTCGTTTGAATTGGGGCCGCTTTGCGGCCCATCGCGGGCAATCCCGCTCCCACAGGAGCCGCACATTCCTTGATAGCGGCGCCACGCATTTGCCACACTGAGGACTCGCCCGTGTCCCGAGGCCCTATCACCATGTATGCCCGCGCCTGCCTGATCCTGCTGCTGACCCTTGGCCTGAGTGCCTGCGCCCTGTTCCAGGGCCGTGACCCGCTGAACATCAGCGTGATCGGCATCGATCCTTTGCCCGGCCAGGACCTGGAGCTGCGCATGGCGGTGAAGATCCGCGTGCAGAACCCCAACGAAACCCCGGTGGACTTCAACGGCATCGCCCTCAACCTGGAAGTCAACGACCAGCCCCTGGCCGCCGGAGTGAGTGATCAACGCGGGCATATCGGTCGCTACGACGAGGCGGTGATCGTGGTGCCGGTGAGCATCACCGCCTTCGCCTTCTTGCGCCAGGCCTATGGCCTGAGCCGGGTGGAGTCCCTGCAAGGCCTGCCCTATGTATTGCGCGGCAAGCTGGCGGGCGGCACGCTCGGGACAATGCGCTTCACCGACAAAGGCAAGCTGGACCTGCCCGCCGCCACAAGTGCCGGCTGGTAAACCTGTTGTTCAGGTAAGCGAACGATCACTCGCCAGCAGCGGCGGAACCGACAAAGCGCACACCGGGGCGTGGACGTTCATCCACGCTGAGTTCGAACACATCCGGCCGTGCATAGTGGCCGACCACATCGAAGTCGTAACGTGCACGCACCAACTCATCGGTGTCGACCTCGGGCACAAAGCAACCCTCGCTCACCTACCAGGGGCCCAGCGAGTACCTCGCCGAGGGGGCCGACGATCACGCTGCCACCGTTGATCAACGGCCGGTCTGCCGGCCAGTTGGCCACCTCAAGGCCCAGCGCCGCCGGTGAGTCCTGCACCTGGCAGGCACTGATGACGAAACAGCGTCCTTCGGCGGCGATATGGCGCATGCTGACCTGCCACAGCTCGCGCTCATCCACCGTCGGCGCGCACCACAGCTGCACGCCCTTGGCGTACATGGCAGTGCGCAGCAGGGGCATGTAGTTCTCCCAGCATATCGCCGCGCCGATGCGCCCGGCGCGGCTCTCCACGACCGGCAGCGTGGAGCCGTCGCCCTTGCCCCAGATCAGCCGCTCGGTGCCGGTGGGCATCAGCTTGCGGTGCTTGGCCACCAGGCCGCCTTCAGGCTCGAAGAACAGCACGGTGCAGTACAGGGTATTGCCGCTGCGCTCGATCACGCCAAGCACCAGGCTCGCCCCGGTGCGCGCCGACAGTCCGGCCAGCGCCTCGGTCTCGGCACCCGGTACATCGATGGCGTTGGCAAAATAGCGGGCGAAGGCTTCACGCCCTTCGGGCAGGCGATAGCCGAGCTGGGTACCGAAGCCCTCGCCTTTCGGGTAGCCGCCGAGCAACGCCTCGGGCATCACCACCAGGCTGGCGCCGGCCTCGCCGATGGCCTGCTCGTAGCCGAGGATCTGTTCCAGGGTGGCGGCCTTGCCTGCAGGCAGCGAGCCGATCTGCAGGGCGGCAACGATGGATCTTGGCATCTTGGGGACTCCTGTCAGAAGAAAGCCGAATGGTGCGCGCCGCCGTACCGGGAGTGTCCGCCTGACTCAGCGGTTGGCGCTGGCGGCGGCCATCATCTTGTTCACTTCACTGCGTACCAGCTGGTTGAATTCCACCGGCGACATGCCGTCGAGCTCGGCGCGTACCCATTCGGCCCACTTGCCCTTGCGCCGCGGCTTCTCCGCGATCAGCCGTGCGGCCTCGCCCTTGGCCTTGCCCAGGTTGTTCTGCCAGTACTCGAACAAACGGGCCTTCTCTGCCTCGATCTGCGCCCGTTCCTGGAAGCTCATGTTGGCCAGATTGAAACTCATGGGGGTATTACCTGCCGCTGGAAAATGGGCGCTATCTTACACTGTAGCGACGCGCCATCGGTACGCCGCTGCAACTTTCCCGGCGCCGTGGCATCCACTGTTCAACGCCCAACCCTTCACGAGGATGTGTACATGGCCAGGAAAACCGCCACGCAAGCCGACAACGACCAGATCAAGGATCAGGTGTTCAGTGAGCTGCAGGCCTTGATCGAGGAGTCCGAGAAACTGCTCAGCGACAGTGCGTCGCTGGTGGGAGAGGAAGCAGAAGGCCTGCGCGCGCAGCTCGGCCTGAAACTGCGGCAGGCCCGCGACGCCACCGGTCGGCTGGGCCGTAAGGCGCAGCCCGCGGTCGAGGCGACCCAGGAATACATCGGGGGCCACCCCTGGCAGACCGTGGCGATCTCGGCGGGCTTTGGCCTGGTGGTCGGGTTGCTGCTCGGCCGCCGGCAATAGCTCAGGCCGCTTGCGCCATCGGAATCCCGCTGTGGAAGCGCAGCTCCTGGTCGGGTGAGGTAATCAGCCCGGCCTCCGCCTCGCGCACCTGCTCCACCACCCGGGCGATATCCGCTTCGTCACCGTACTGGTGAGCCAGCTTCAGATAGCCCTGGTAGTGCCGAGCCTCGCTCTTGAGCAGGCCGTGGTAGAAGGTGCCGAGTTCTTCGTCCAGATGCGGCACCAGGGCGGCGAAACGCTCGCAGCTGCGCGCCTCGATGAAAGCCCCCACCACCAGGGTATCCACCAGCTTGACCGGCTCATGGGCGCGCACCAGCCGGCGCAAGCCCGAGGCATAGCGCCCGGCCGAAACCGGACGCAGCGGCACGCCGCGGCGCTTCATCAGGCGCAGCACCTGTTCGTGGTGCACCAGTTCCTCGCGGGCCAGACGCGACATCATGTTGATCAGGTCGAGGTGGGTGTTGTACTTGGCGATCAGGCTCAGCGCGGTGCTGGCCGCCTTGAACTCGCAGTTCTTGTGATCGATCAGCAGGGTCTCCTGGTCGGCCAGCGCCGCCTCGATCCAGGCATCAGGGGTACGGCAACCGAGGAAGGCGTCGATTTCGGGAATCAGGGACATGGCACTCACAATCACACAGGACATCGGCAGGACCGGCGATTATACCGGCGACCGTGCCGAGTGCCAGTGACTATGCTTGATACATATCAAGCGGCAGCGGGAGCAGCGCCGTCTATAGTCAGGCATTGGCCGCCATTCTGAAGGGAGTTCACGCCCATGCAAGCCGTACGCAGCATTCTTGTCGTCCTCGACCCCGAGCACGCCCACAGCCGTGCCTTGACTCGGGCCAAGCTGATCGCCGGGGTGACCGGCGCGCGCCTGCACCTGCTGATGTGCGACAAGAAGCAGGATCATGACGCGCTGCTCAGCTTGCTCAGCAGCCAGCTGCATGACGATGGGTATGACAGTGTCACCTATGAGCAGGCCTGGCACGACACCCTGCATGAATCCATCATCAGTGTGCAGCAGGCCGAAGGTTGCGAGCTGGTCATCAAGGAACATCGGCCGGATAACCCGCTGCGCAAGGCACTGCTCACGCCCAGCGACTGGAAACTGCTGCGTCAGTGCCCATGTGCGGTGCTGATGGTCAAGAGTGAGCGACCGTGGACGGGTGGGGTGATCCTGGCAGCGGTGGATGTAGGCAACCAGGATGAGGACCACCGCAGGCTGCATACGAGCATCATCGACCATGGCTATGCCATTGCCAGCCTGGCCAAAGGTGAGCTTCATGTGATCAGCGCACACCCCTCGCCCATGCTGTCGGCGTCCGACCCGGTTTACCAGCTTACTGAGACCATCGAGCAGCGGTATCGCGATGCCTGCAAGGCCTTCCAGGCAGAGTTCGACATCAGCGAGGAGCGCCTGCACGTGGCGGAGGGGCCGGCTGATGTACTGATTCCCTTTACCGAGAAGAAGTACGACGCTGTGGTGACCATCATCGGTACCGTGGCGCGGACAGGCATTTCGGGGGCCTTGATTGGTAATACCGCTGAAGTGGTGCTCGACGCCCTGGAAGGTGATGTACTGGTGCTCAAGAGCGAGGAAGTGACAGCGCATCTTGCCGAACTGGCTCGCGGCTGAAGCGCTATAAACCCTGAGACGCTTTGTTGGCCACTGCTGTCATACGCAGCGATCCCCTGTAGGAGCGGCCTTGTGTCGCGAAAGGGCTGCGAAGCGGCCCCGGTTGGTGCACAGCCTCTGTAGAGGACCACCGTGGGAGCGGGCTGGCCCCGCGATAGGGCCCTGGCAGGCAGTGATGTTATCCGGGCTGGCCTCATCGCGGGGCAAGCCCGCTCCCACGTTGTGTATTTCACAGCAGAGGTGGCGTTGATTTGCGGACGTGGAAAAGACAAAACCCCTACCTGCTCGCGCAGATAGGGGTTTTGCGAAATGAATCTTGACGATGACCTACTCTCACATGGGGAAACCCCACACTACCATCGGCGATGCATCGTTTCACTGCTGAGTTCGGGATGGGATCAGGTGGTTCCAATGCTCTATGGTCGTCAAGAAATTCTGTTGCCAGAACATCCAGATGGATACTCCAGCCAATTCGGATATGTGATCTTCGTGGTTCGTCGCGAACTTTCGGTTCTTTCGTCTTCACCACCACAATTTGGCCTCGGCGCAAATTGCTTGGGTGTTATATGGTCAAGCCTCACGGGCAATTAGTATTGGTTAGCTCAACGCCTCACAGCGCTTACACACCCAACCTATCAACGTCGTAGTCTTCGACGGCCCTTCAGGGAGCTCAAGGCTCCAGTGAGATCTCATCTTGAGGCAAGTTTCCCGCTTAGATGCTTTCAGCGGTTATCTCTTCCGAACATAGCTACCCGGCAATGCCACTGGCGTGACAACCGGAACACCAGAGGTTCGTCCACTCCGGTCCTCTCGTACTAGGAGCAGCCCCTCTCAAATCTCAAACGTCCACGGCAGATAGGGACCGAACTGTCTCACGACGTTCTAAACCCAGCTCGCGTACCACTTTAAATGGCGAACAGCCATACCCTTGGGACCGGCTTCAGCCCCAGGATGTGATGAGCCGACATCGAGGTGCCAAACACCGCCGTCGATATGAACTCTTGGGCGGTATCAGCCTGTTATCCCCGGAGTACCTTTTATCCGTTGAGCGATGGCCCTTCCATACAGAACCACCGGATCACTAAGACCTACTTTCGTACCTGCTCGACGTGTGTGTCTCGCAGTCAAGCGCGCTTTTGCCTTTATACTCTACGACCGATTTCCGACCGGTCTGAGCGCACCTTCGTACTCCTCCGTTACTCTTTGGGAGGAGACCGCCCCAGTCAAACTACCCACCATACACTGTCCTCGATCCGGATAACGGACCCGAGTTAGAACCTCAAGGTTGCCAGGGTGGTATTTCAAGGATGGCTCCATGAGAACTGGCGTCCCCACTTCAAAGCCTCCCACCTATCCTACACAAGCAAGCTCAAAGTCCAGTGCAAAGCTATAGTAAAGGTTCACGGGGTCTTTCCGTCTAGCCGCGGATACACTGCATCTTCACAGCGATTTCAATTTCACTGAGTCTCGGGTGGAGACAGCGCCGCCATCGTTACGCCATTCGTGCAGGTCGGAACTTACCCGACAAGGAATTTCGCTACCTTAGGACCGTTATAGTTACGGCCGCCGTTTACCGGGGCTTCGATCAAGAGCTTCGCTTGCGCTAACCCCATCAATTAACCTTCCGGCACCGGGCAGGCGTCACACCCTATACGTCCACTTTCGTGTTTGCAGAGTGCTGTGTTTTTAATAAACAGTCGCAGCGGCCTGGTATCTTCGACCGGCGTGGGCTTACGCAGCAAGTGCTTCACCCTCACCGGCGCACCTTCTCCCGAAGTTACGGTGCCATTTTGCCTAGTTCCTTCACCCGAGTTCTCTCAAGCGCCTTGGTATTCTCTACCTAACCACCTGTGTCGGTTTGGGGTACGGTTCCCAGTTATCTGAAGCTTAGGAGCTTTTCTTGGAAGCATGGCATCAACCACTTCGCGCTCTAAAGAGCGCTCGTCATCAGCTCTCGGCCTTGAGATCCCGGATTTGCCTAAGATCTCAGCCTACCACCTTAAACTTGGACAACCAACGCCAAGCTGGCCTAGCCTTCTCCGTCCCTCCATCGCAATAACTGGAAGTACAGGAATATTAACCTGTTTTCCATCGACTACGCTTTTCAGCCTCGCCTTAGGGACCGACTAACCCTGCGTCGATTAACGTTGCGCAGGAAACCTTGGTCTTTCGGCGTGCGAGTTTTTCACTCGCATTGTCGTTACTCATGTCAGCATTCGCACTTCTGATACCTCCAGCAAGCTTCTCAACTCACCTTCACAGGCTTACAGAACGCTCCTCTACCGCATCACCAAAAGGTGATACCCGTAGCTTCGGTGCATGGTTTGAGCCCCGTTACATCTTCCGCGCAGGCCGACTCGACTAGTGAGCTATTACGCTTTCTTTAAAGGGTGGCTGCTTCTAAGCCAACCTCCTAGCTGTCTAAGCCTTCCCACATCGTTTCCCACTTAACCATGACTTTGGGACCTTAGCTGACGGTCTGGGTTGTTTCCCTTTTCACGACGGACGTTAGCACCCGCCGTGTGTCTCCCATGCTCGGCACTTGTAGGTATTCGGAGTTTGCATCGGTTTGGTAAGTCGGGATGACCCCCTAGCCGAAACAGTGCTCTACCCCCTACAGTGATACATGAGGCGCTACCTAAATAGCTTTCGAGGAGAACCAGCTATCTCCGAGCTTGATTAGCCTTTCACTCCGATCCACAGGTCATCCGCTAACTTTTCAACGGTAGTCGGTTCGGTCCTCCAGTCAGTGTTACCTAACCTTCAACCTGCCCATGGATAGATCGCCCGGTTTCGGGTCTATACCCAGCGACTAAAGCGCCCTATTAAGACTCGCTTTCGCTACGCCTCCCCTATTCGGTTAAGCTCGCCACTGAATATAAGTCGCTGACCCATTATACAAAAGGTACGCAGTCACCTAACAAAGTAGGCTCCCACTGCTTGTACGCATACGGTTTCAGGTTCTATTTCACTCCCCTCTCCGGGGTTCTTTTCGCCTTTCCCTCACGGTACTGGTTCACTATCGGTCAGTCAGTAGTATTTAGCCTTGGAGGATGGTCCCCCCATGTTCAGACAAAGTTTCTCGTGCTCCGTCCTACTCGATTTCACTGGCAAGAGATTTTCGTGTACGGGGCTATCACCCACTATGGCCGCACTTTCCAGAGCGTTCCACTAATCTCAAACCAGCTTAAGGGCTGGTCCCCGTTCGCTCGCCACTACTAAGGGAATCTCGGTTGATTTCTTTTCCTCAGGGTACTTAGATGTTTCAGTTCCCCTGGTTCGCCTCTTGCACCTATGTATTCAGTACAAGATAACCAGCTTATGCTGGCTGGGTTCCCCCATTCAGAGATCTCTGGATCACAGTCTGTTTGCCGACTCCCCAAAGCTTATCGCAGGCTACCACGTCTTTCATCGCCTCTGACTGCCAAGGCATCCACCGTATGCGCTTCTTCACTTGACCATATAACCCCAAGCAATCTGGTTATACTGTGAAGACGACATTCGCCGAAAATTCGCATTTCGCTCATTGCTGAGCAGAACTCACAAATTTTACCTTAGCCTGATCCACCAGCAGTGAAACTGGTGTTCAGTCTATCTATCACATATCCGAATTTTTAAAGAACGATCTGACAAAAGTCAGAAATCAACATTCACACCGGAATGTTCATTTCTAAGTTCTGAGCAGTGCTGCGAAACCTGAAAGAGTGGTGGAGCCAAGCGGGATCGAACCGCTGACCTCCTGCGTGCAAGGCAGGCGCTCTCCCAGCTGAGCTATGGCCCCATTT
>NZ_JBXVNN010000001.1:0-437500 GCF_057284075.1 Pseudomonas sp. TE31087 | reverse complement strand
GTCAGCCCTCTAAGCTTTCACAGGGTGCCTATCGGAGTGCAACGCCATGAACACTGTCGCCATCATCGCCATCGACCTGGGAAAGTTGAGCTTCCATGTACACGCTCAGGATGATCGGGGTCATGAGCTCTATCACCGCAGGTTCAACCGTGAGTCACTCATCCGCCACCTTGCCAATCTTGCGCCCTGTACGGTGGCGATGGAGGCCTGTGGTGGCTCTCATTTCATGGCGCGAGAGGTGACGAGACAGGGTCATACGCCCAAACTTATTCCCGCACAGTTCGTTCGCCCCTACGTGAAAAGCAACAAGAATGACTTTACCGATGCTGCCGCTATCGGTGAGGCGGCAACCCGCGATCAGATGCGCTTCGTGCCTCCCAAAACCGAGGCCCAGCAGGCGCTGGCGATGCTCAATTCACTGCGCGACAGCTTCATCAGAGACCGTACTGCCACCATGAACCGCATCCACGCTTATTTGCTCGAGGTGGGGGTCAGTTTGGCACCCACCTTCAAGGCGGTCCGGGAGCTCCCCATTCTGCTGGACGACAGTACCTTCTCACCGTTGATCAAGAAGCTGTTGCTGGACCTACATGCCCACTTCCGCTATCTCGATGATCGGATCAAGGCTCTGGACAAGGAAGTGCATAGCCAGGCCGTTAGCGATGATCTTGCTTCCCGTTTGATGTCGATACCTTGTATTGGCCCGATCACCGCTACCGCCCTGGCTGCGGAATTGGGTGATGGTAAGCAGTTCCGCTGTGGGCGAAATTATTCAGCCTCCATAGGCCTGGTTCCCAGGCAGCACACGACAGGCGGCAAACCTTGCCTGGGGCGAATCAGCAAGCGGGGCGACGGCAATCAGCGACGACTGCTGATCCAGTGCGCGAGGGTCTATCTGATTGGGCTGGAGCGCAAAACCGGCAAGCTGGCGGACTGGGTACGTGGCTTGCTACGTGTTCACCACCCCAACCTGGTGGTGTGCGCTATCGCCAACAAACTGGCCCGAATCGCCTGGGCCATCACGGCACACCACAGCGAATTTGATGCAGGGTCAAGCGCCATGAACGCTTGACCCTGCAGACACACGAGTAACAACCCACCTGGTTTTGCGATGCTGCACACAGATGACGTGAACGGTATACCGGCCTGGCGATCAACCTGAGCTCCTACTCGGCTTCAGAAGCCGAACAAATATCTAGGCTCGTCGGGCGCGATTTTCATCGAGGCGCGGGACCAACCTCCCACACGACGCCGTATAGATTGACGCAAACCAAACTCACGCACATCTCAGTACAGTATTGCAGAAATGGGGGTAACCATAGATGTAGGAGCGGCCTTGCGTCGCGATGCGCCGCGCGGGCGGCGCTCGATCTCATAGGCGCTGCAAGGCCCACGGCGAACACTTCCGAGACACCCCGCAATCCCAAGGCGAACACCTCACACACACAACACAATCCCAAGACAGGCACCTGGCGGCCATCACACCATCTATAAACCAGCCCCCACCCAACCCAACAACCCCCATCCCATCCTTGCCAACCCGCCTACCACTGCGCACTATATTGCGCACCCCTTGCGCGCACAATAATCGGAAACCCCCATGAACACCCCAAACCGCAGCCTGACCGCCACGCTGTTCCCCATCGGTCTGCTGCTGATCGCCATGGCCTCCATCCAGTCCGGGGCATCACTGGCCAAGAGCATGTTCCCCATCGTCGGCGCCCAGGGCACCACTGCCCTGCGCCTTATCTTCGCCAGCGTCATCATGCTTCTGCTACTACGCCCCTGGCGCGCACGCCTGGACGCCAGCACCCTGCGCAGTGTGATCATCTACGGCATGGCCCTGGGCGGCATGAACTTCCTCTTCTATATGTCTTTGCGCAGTGTGCCACTGGGTATCGCCGTCGCCCTCGAGTTCACTGGCCCACTGGCCGTGGCGCTATGGGCCTCGCGACGGGCGCTGGACTTCCTGTGGATCGCCCTGGCGGTCGCCGGCCTGCTGCTGCTGATTCCTGTCGGCCAGACCGGTGGCGGGCTGGACCCGGTCGGTGCCGCCTATGCCCTGGGGGCAGGCGTGTGCTGGGCGCTGTACATCCTCTATGGACAGAAAGCCGGTGCCGAGAACGGCATCCAGACCGCAGCCCTGGGCGTTGTGATCGCCGCGCTGTTCGTCGCCCCCATCGGTATCGTCCACGCCGGCAGTGCCCTGCTGACACCCGCGCTCCTGCCAGTGGCCCTGGGCGTGGCCATTCTGTCGACAGCCCTCCCCTACAGCCTGGAAATGGTCGCCCTGACCCGCATGCCCGCCCGTACCTTCGGCACGCTGATGAGCATCGAACCGGCCTTTGGCGCGTTGTCCGGCCTACTCTTCCTGGGTGAGAAACTCACCCTTTGGCAATGGCTGGCGATTCTTGCCATCATCACCGCGTCGGTGGGGGCGACACTTTCCATGAAACGGGACACAGCACCGCCCGTTGCCGCCGACTGATTTGAGAAATATTTGCATTTAGCTGACCTGCAACCTTGTACCACCCGGCCTGGCTGATTAAGCTGTCACCCAATCATCATCTTGACGCTATCTACTGGGCGGCACATGGACGCCGGGGATCATCAGGGAAGAGGCAAAGCGCAAACGACAGGTCCGTTAAAGCAGTCGGGCCGATAAGGACAGGAATGAAACGTATTTTGCTCATTCTGGGCATCCTGGCCATCGCGGGATGCGCCGCGACAGCCAACACCGAGGTGAAACGGGGGAAGAAGGGCCTGCACATCAACTGCTCGGGGCTCTCCTCGTCGTGGGACAAGTGTTATAGCAAAGCCGCCAGCGCCTGCAGCAGCAAGGGCTACAAGGTCATCGCCCGCTCCGGCGACACCGACGAAGAGCCTGGCGACTATGTATTCGGTATCAACCCCGCCGGTTACACCAGCCGCAGCATGATCGTGATCTGCAAATAACGAAAAGGGCAGCCAAGGGCTGCCCTTTCGCTTTCAGGCCCGCCTGTTTCAGATCGGCGCAGTACGCTGCTCCAACCATGCCAACGCGTCCCCAGCCAGCAACGGGGCCAGCCGTTCGCGCACCGTCTGGTGATAGCGATTCAACCAGGCAATGTCCTCGCTACCGAGCTTCTCGACGAGCAGGCAGCGCGTATCGATCGGGCACAGGGTCAGCGTTTCGAACTCAAGGAACTCACCGAACTCGCTGCTACCCGCCTGGCGGTTGACCACCAGGTTCTCGATGCGCACGCCCCATTCGCCCGACCGGTAGGTCCCCGGCTCGATCGAACTGATCATGCCCGGCTGCATCGCTGTCTGCGGCGCCGGCGCAGCTTGGTAGGCAATCACTTGCGGGCCTTCGTGCACATTCATGAAGTAGCCGACACCATGACCGGTGCCATGACCGTAATCGACCTGATCCGCCCAGATCGGCGCTCGCGCGATGGCATCCAGCAACGGCGAAAGAATGCCTCGCGGGAATCGCGCGCGCGACAACGCGATCATGCCCTTGAGCACCCGCGAGCAGTCGGCCTTCTGTGCCTGGCTAGGCTCACCGATCGGCACCATACGGGTAATGTCCGTAGTGCCCCCCAGGTACTGTCCCCCGGAGTCGATCAACAATAGGCCATTACCCTCGATCACGGCATGGGACTCGTCCGTAGCTCGGTAATGTGGCATCGCGCCATTAGCGTTGTACGCGGCAATGGTCGAAAAGCTCAACGACACATAACCAGGACGACGGGCCCGGGCCGCGCTCAGCTGCTCGTCGATGGTCAGCTCGGTGATCCGCTCCTGCCCCTGGTTCGCCTCGAACCAGGCGAAGAACTCGCACAGCGCCGCGCCATCCTGCTCCATGGCCTGGCGAATATGGACGAGGTCCCCCTCCCCCTTGCGCGACTTGCTCAGGGTAGTCGGGTTGATGCTCTCGACCAGCCGCACCTGCTCGTGCAGGTTGTCCAGCAGGCCACGGGTGACCCGCGCCGGATCTACCAGCAGACTCGCCGCAGCCGGAATCGCGGCCAGCGCGTCATTGACCCCAACGTAGTCGCGAACCTCGATACCATCGGCCGCCAGTACCTGGCGCAGGTGGCTATCGACCTTGTCACGCCCGACAAACAGGAACGCCTTGTCCTGGCTGACCAGGGCGAAGGAAACGAACACGGGGTTGTAGGAGACATCGCTACCCCGCAGGTTGAACAGCCAGGCGATGTCGTCGAGGGTGGCGATGAAATGCCAGTCGGCGCCCTTCTCCCGCAGTGTGCTGCGCAACTCGGCGAGCTTTTGCGCACGGTTGACCGTGGCATGGGGTGGCAGGTGCTGGTACACCGGATTGCCCGGCAGCGAGGGACGGTCGGCCCAGACCCGCTCCAGTAGGTCGAGATCGGTGCGCAACGTCGCACCACGCGCCTGCAAGCGCTCGCCCAGTTGCCGCGCCGAGGCCAGGGCCATGACCGCGCCGTCCACCGCGACGGTGCCGGACACTTGCGCACCCAGCCACTCCAGCGCCCCGGGCTCCCCGGGGCGCAGTTTCATCAACTCGATGCCGCTGCCGGCCAGTTCCTTGTCCGCCTGTTCCCAGTAACGACTGTCAGCCCACAGCCCGGCAAAGTCCGCCGTCACCACCAGCGTCCCCACCGAACCAAGGAACCCGGACAGCCACTGCCGACCTTGCCAATAGCCCGGCAGGTACTCGGACAGGTGCGGGTCGGCCGAAGGCACCAGCAGGGCATCCACGCCCTCCCGGGTCATGGCCTCGCGCACGCGGGCAAGGCGCGCCGGGACGGATTCGTGAAGGGGGGACTGACTGTTCATGCGCACTCCTGCGGATAGGTGTCGACGGGTCCAGGGCGTTGATAATGGAACAGCCGGCTGACGCCCGCAATCACCACGACCGTAACAAGGCATGCATTGCCCCAACTGCCCTGCCGACCGTCGATCCATCCTCCTGAACTAAACCGGCTGCGGGCCTTCACAACCCTTACATACCGTGCGTACGCGAGGCCGAGCATGCCCCACTCACGCGAACCGAAAAGCGCCGTCGTGCTGCTCGACACCCGCGAGCACACACCCGAGCATGAACGCGCAGTCCACCTGAAGATCGCCGATCACCTGGCGCGTCTGCTGGGTGTCGAGCGGGTCGAGCCTTCGCCCACGCAATCCGGTGCGACCGGCTACTACTATGTACCGACCCAGACCCTGGTCGATCAGGAGCGTCACGCAGCGCTGGGCATTCACGACGAACAGGACCTGTTCGGTGGCATGGTCAGCCATCCGCACATGGCCACCAAGGCCATCTCCCACCCGCTGCCGGCCGACGCCAGCTTCCCGCCCGGCTGGACCGACGCCTTCGCCCAGCATGCCAGTGACGCCCTGCTGCGTGGCTATACCGTGTTCTCCAAGGCCGATGCCCGCCGGGCTGCCGAACTGCTGCTGCGCGAAGGGCCGGTGCGCATCAAGCCGGTACAGGCCTGCGCCGGTCGGGGCCAGCAGGTGATCATCGATAGCCAGGCCCTGGAACCGCTGCTGGCGGCGATGGATGAACAGCAACTGGGCCTATGGGGCCTGGTGCTGGAGGAAGACCTCGACGCGGTCGAAACCTTCAGCGTCGGCCAGGTACGCGTGGCCGGGCTGACCCTGAGCTATCACGGCACCCAGCACCTCACCCGCGATCATGCGGGCACCGAGGTGTATGGCGGCTCCGACCTGGTGATCGTGCGCGGTGACTACCAACAGCTGCTGCAGTTGCCGCTCGAGGACCACCTGCGCCTGGCCATCAACCAGGCCATGACCTACGAGGAGGCAGCCGAGCGCTACTTCCCGGGCTTCATCGCCTCGCGCCGCAACTACGACATCGCCCGCGGCCAGGACCACCATGGCCACCTGCGCAGCGGCGTGCTTGAACAGTCCTGGCGCCTGGGCGGCGCCAGCCCCGCCGAGGTCCTTGCGCTGCAGGCCTTCGCCGCCGATCCGGCGCTGCAACGGCTACGCGCCTCGACTCACGAGGTATTCGGCGACGCGCAACTGCCCGCCGACGCCACCCTGTTCTACCAGGGCCATGACAGTGAACTTGGACAACTCAGCAAATATGCACGGATACGCGACCATGACCATCGAGAGTGAAACCGTGGAACTGCACGTCGAGGGTGACAGCATCGTCGGCACCCTGGTCAGCCCGGGCAGCCGCATGCCGGGGATCCTCTTCGTCCATGGCTGGGGCGGCAGCCAGCAACGCGACCTGGCCCGTGCCCGGCAGATCACCGGGCTCGGCTGCGTGTGCATGACCTTCGACCTGCGCGGACATGAAAAGACCGAGAGCCAGCGCCTGACCGTCACCCGCGAGCAGAACCTGGCCGACCTGCTGGCCGCCTACGACCGGTTGGCTAGCCACCCGTCGGTCGATCCCGGCGCCATCGCCGTGATCGGCAGCAGCTATGGCGGCTACCTGGCGACCCTGCTCACCCGTCACCGGCCAGTCAAATGGCTGGCGTTGAGGGTACCGGCCCTCTATTGGGACGACGAATGGGAGGCGCCCAAGCAGGCCCTCGACCGCCAGCGGCTCAACGCCTACCGCCTGCGTGACCTCGGGCCGGCCGACAACCGCGCCTTGGCCGCCTGCGCCGAATTCGCCGGCGACGTGCTGCTGGTGGAATCCGAACAGGACGACTATGTGCCGCACAGCACGCTGATGAGCTACCGCTCGGCCTTCGTCGGCGCCCACTCGATGACCCACCGCCTGGTCGACGGCGCCGACCACGCGCTGTCCAGCGAGGAAAGCCAGAAAGCCTACAGCGCCATACTCACGGCGTGGATCAGCGAGATGGTCATCGGCGCGCGCCTGGACCGCTACCCGCACTACGCGCCCTGGTATGCCTGAGTGCTACCCAGCTGACAATGCAGGCCGCCATCGGCGCCACGCACCAGGCTGCGCAGCGTCTGGTACGCGGCGAAGTTCACCCCGCGGGCCTGGTGCTCGCCCAGCAGGTCGAGGAACGGCTCCTCGATGAAGCAGCCGGCGGCGGCGACCCAGGCCTGGCGCGATTGCCAGCGCAGGTGCTGGAGCACTCGACGACCGTCGTCGCTGACCTGGATGCTGACGCTCAGCAGACCATCGCAGCGTTGCGCGAGGTGCTCGCTGCGCACCACCAGGGCCTCGGCCAGGGCGTCCTGGCGCAACGGTGGCACGTCGTACTCGATCATCTGGGTGAACCACAGGGAATGGGTGTTGGCCGCCATGACGCATCTCCTCGTTTCGGGCTCTTGCAGCAGATGGTCGTGGAGGGTAAAACCTCCAGCTAACTCAAGGTCAAGGATTTTATTGTCGATGAAGCCCCCTTCCGCCCAGGAGCGCCTGCTCAGCGTCGGCCAGCTGGCCGCGCGCAGCGGCGTGGCCGTGACCGCCCTGCACTTCTACGAGACCAAGGGACTGATCCACAGCACTCGCAACGCCGGCAACCAGCGCCGCTATCCACGGGCCATGCTGCGCCGGGTGGCGGTGATCAAGATGGCCCAGCGCCTGGGCATCGCCCTGGCCGACATCGCCAGCGCCCTGGAGGCCCTGCCCTGCGATCACACCCCTACCGCCGACGACTGGCAGCGCCTCTCGGCGCGCTGGCGCGACGACCTGAGCCGGCGCATCGACGAGCTGGTGATGCTGCGCGATCAGCTCGACGGCTGCATCGGCTGTGGCTGCATGTCGTTGAAGGAATGCCCGCTGCGCAACCATCACGACCGCCTCGCCGATGAAGGGCCGGGACCGCATCCGGCCACCACTGAGACTCAGCCGCTGATGACCGCGAAGCGCCGCCGGTAGTCGCTGGGGGTCATCCCGGTCAGGCGCTGGAAGACCTTGCGAAAGGCGCTGGGGTCCTGGTAGCCGACGCCCCAGGCGATCTGGTCGACGCTGCGCCGGGTGAACTCCAGCAAGCGGCAGGCCCGGCCGACCCGCACCTGCTGCGCGTATTCGGTGGGACGCAGGCCGGTGGCGGCGCGAAAGCGACGCAGGAAGGTGCGCGGCTCGAGGCCCGCGCAAGCGGCCATGTCGGCCAGGCT
This sequence comes from Pseudomonas sp. TE31087, assembly GCF_057284075.1. Taxonomy (NCBI): domain Bacteria; kingdom Pseudomonadati; phylum Pseudomonadota; class Gammaproteobacteria; order Pseudomonadales; family Pseudomonadaceae; genus Pseudomonas; species Pseudomonas sp. TE31087. The sequence continues at coordinate 429,457 of NZ_JBXVNN010000001.1, read as the reverse complement.
GGCATCCCGGGCGTCCTCGGCCTGCAACCAGTGCTGCACCTTCAGTACCGCCTCGTCGCCATGGTCCAGGCGCGGATGGAACAGAGCGCCGGGCAACGGCGCCGGCGAGGGCTCGACCGCAAGATAGCGGGCCGTCTCGCGGGCCAGGGTGTGGCCGAGGAAGCGCTCGATCAGGTGCAGGCCGAGGTCGGTCCAGGCCATCAGCCCGGCGGAGGTGACGATGTCGCCGTCGTCGAGCAGCGGCTGGCTGCCCTGTACCCGCACCCTGGGAAAGCGTTCGGTAAGGGCCTGGGCATAGTTCCAGTGGGTGCAGGCCGCCCGACCATCCAGCAGGCCGCTGCCGGCCACCAGGAACACACCGATGCACACCGAGGCCAGCACGGTGCCCTGGCCGTGCACCTGGCAGAGCGCGGCGCGATGGGCCTGCAACACCTCGGCCGAAGGGGTCGCCGCCAGGCTCGGCGGAATCATCAGCGCCCGCAGCGCATGGCCGTTCGCCGGCTGGCTGTCATGCACCACCTGCAACTGACCCGCTCCATCGAGCTGCCAATGGGTCACTCGCAGTACTGGCAGATCATGGGCGCCCAGCTGCGCGGCGACCCGGTTGGCCACCGCGAACAGGTCGGTCAGGCCGTGCACCGCCGCGCTCTGCGCGCCGGGATAGATCAGCACGCCGATTTCCAGGCTGTCAGTTTTTGCCGTCATTGTGTCGCTCGCGCCTATCCTCGATCAGGTCGCCCAAGCCTATAACTATCGGCAGTTCATCACTACTGCCGCAGGAGGCACCATGAGCAAGCGCGCCCTGATCATCATCGATATCCAGAACGACTACTTCCCCGGTGGCAAATGGACCCTGGACGGCGCCGAGGCGGCGGCCGACAACGCCGCCCGGTTGCTGGCGGCAGCCCGCGAGCGGAGCGACCTGGTGGTGCATGTGCGCCATGAGTTCGAAAGTGCCGACGCGCCCTTCTTCGTGCCAGGGTCGGTCGGCGCGCAGATCCATCCCAAGGTCGCGCCGGCGGCCGGCGAGACGGTGGTGCTCAAGCACAAGGTCAACAGCTTCCGCGACACCCAGCTGAAGGCGCTGCTCGACCAGCACGACATCAAGGCACTGACTATCGCCGGCAGCATGAGCCACATGTGCATCGATGCCGCGACCCGCGCCGCCGCCGACTTCGGCTATGAAGTCAGCGTGGCCCACGATGCCTGCGCAACATTGGCGTTGAAGTTCGGCGGCAAGTCGGTGGCGGCGGCCGATGTGCACGCCTCGGCAATGGCCGCGCTGGTGTTCGCCTATGCCAGGGTCGCCAGTACCGACGAGCTGCTGGCCGGTTGAGGGCTCAGATCACCACGTTGCGCACGAAACGCACCGGCTCCTGGCCATCGTTGCGGTAGGCGTAGCGACAGTTGCTGGGGAAGACGAAGAACTCGCCCTTGCCCAGTTGCCGCTCTCCTTCTTCTATGATCAGGGTCAGGCGGCCGTCGGTCACATAGATCTGCTCGCTCCAGCCGGCGGCGTCGGCTTCACTGGCATAGCACTCGCCGGGGGCCAGGGTCCACTCCCACAACTCGACCTCGCGGCGCGCCGGGCTGCTACCGAGCAGCACGGCGCGGCTGGCAGGGTGCACACCGGCCCAGGCCAGTTCTTCGATGCGGCTGGGATCGCGCCGGTCCGGCGCCTGGATCAGGGTGCTGAACGCCACCCCCAGCGCTTCGGCGATCAGGTCCAGGGTGGTGAGGCTGACATTCTTCTCACCGGCCTCGATGGCCACCAGCATCCGCCGGCTGACCCCGGAACGCTCGGCCAGGACGGCCTGGCTCAGGCCGGCGTCGCCACGCAGGCGACGAACGTTCTGGCTGACATGCTGCAGCACCGATGCGCGGTGCTCGGAATCTTTGTGCACTATATTGCTCACTGGTAGGGGATGCGCAGTATACTGCCCACTTTGCGGCGAATTGTGCGCCGCCCCTTCCGAGTGCGCAAGACCATGAGCCAGGCCCCCACCCGCAAACCCACCGTCAGCTTGCGCCTGAGCAAGGCCGAACTGGTGCTGGTGTTCATCACCATGCTCTGGGGCGGCACCTTCCTGATCGTGCACAACGTCATGACCGTCAGCGGGCCGATGTTCTTCGTCGGACTGCGCTTTGCCGCCGCCGCGCTGTTCGTCGGCCTGGTGTCGGCCCGTTCGCTGTCGGGGCTGACCTTCACCGAGCTCAAGGCCGGCGTGCTCATCGGCGTGTCGATCATGCTTGGCTACGGCTTGCAGACCATGGGCCTGCAGACCATCAGCAGCAGCCAGTCGGCGTTCATCACCGCGCTCTACGTGCCCTTCGTGCCGCTGCTGCAATGGCTGGTGCTGGGCCGGCGCCCGGGCCTGATGCCGAGCCTGGGCATCGGCCTGGCCTTCGTCGGCCTGATGCTGCTGGCCGGCCCCGAGGGCGGCGCGCTGCACTTCAGCGAAGGCGAACTGGTGACCCTGGTCAGCGCCGTGGCGATTGCCGGCGAAATCATCCTGATCAGCCGCTACGCCGGCAAGGTCGATGTGCGCCGGGTCACCGTGGTGCAACTGGCCACCGCCTCGGCGCTGTCGTTCCTGATGATCGTGCCGACCCAGGAGCAACTGCCCGGTTTTTCCTGGCTGCTGCTGGCAAGCGCGGTGGGCCTGGGGGCCATGAGCGCGGTGATCCAGGTGGCGATGAACTGGGCGCAGCAGTCGGTTTCGCCGACCCGCGCTACCCTGATCTACGCTGGCGAGCCGGTGTGGGCCGGTATCGTCGGGCGCATCGCCGGCGAGCGCCTGCCGGGCGTGGCGCTGATCGGCGGGCTGCTGATCGTGCTGGCAGTGGTGGTGAGCGAGCTGAAGATCCGACGCCAGGATGAGGCCAGCGCCTTGCAGGATGATGAGGCGCGCGAGCGCGAGGCGGGATTGTAGGCAAGGCAACCACCCTGTGTAGGAGCGGCCTTGCGCCGCGAAAAGGGCTGCAAAGCAGCCCCGGCGATTGAACACTGAATCCCCGGGGCCGCCATGCGGCCCTTTCGCGGCACAAGGCCGCTCCTACACAGGGAACGCACAACCCCACGGGCACACGATCAGCCGCTATGCTCTGAAAGAAACTGTTATAAAAAAACAGCTTGTCACAGCACATTTGTAGGATCCTGCAAACCCTTGCGTGTTGGTGATCAACCGTCCGGCACGTATGATCCTTGGCAAACTTCTCAGAACAGAACGCTATGTCATTGATTGTGCTATTGCTTCTGCCCTTCCTGGGCAGTTGCCTGGCGGCTGTACTGCCGCACAACGCACGCAACGCCGAGTCCATTCTTGCCGGGCTCGTGGCCCTGGTCGGCACCGTCCAGGTGGCGTTGCTGTACCCCCAGATTGCCGATGGCGGGGTGATCCGCGAAGAGTTCCTCTGGTTACCGAGCCTGGGCCTGAACCTGGTCCTGCGCATGGACGGCTTCGCCTGGCTGTTCAGCCTGCTGGTGCTGGGCATCGGTACCCTGGTGTCGCTGTACGCCCGCTACTACATGTCGCCCCAGGACCCGGTGCCGCGCTTCTTCGCCTTCTTCCTGGCGTTCATGGGTGCCATGCTCGGCCTGGTGATCTCCGGCAACCTGATCCAGCTGGTGTTCTTCTGGGAGCTGACCAGCCTGTTCTCCTTCCTGCTGATCGGCTACTGGCACCACCGCGCCGACGCCCGCCGCGGCGCCTACATGGCGTTGATGGTCACGGGGGCCGGCGGCTTGTGCCTGCTGGTCGGGGCCCTGCTGCTCGGCCATGTGGTCGGCAGCTATGACCTGGACAAGGTCCTGGCTGCCGGCGACACCATCCGCCAGCATGCGCTGTACCCGGTGCTGCTGCCCCTTATCCTGATCGGCGCCCTGAGCAAGAGCGCGCAATTCCCCTTCCAGTTCTGGCTGCCCCATGCCATGGCGGCCCCAACCCCCGTCTCGGCTTACCTGCACTCGGCGACCATGGTCAAGGCCGGGGTGTTCCTGCTGGCCCGCCTGTGGCCGGCGCTGTCGGGCAGCGAGGAATGGTTCTGGATCGTCGGCGGCGCCGGCGCCGCCACCCTGCTGCTCGGCGCCTTCGCCGCGATGTTCCAGAACGACCTCAAGGGCCTGCTGGCCTATTCGACCATCAGCCACCTGGGCCTGATCACCCTGCTGCTGGGCCTGAACAGCCCGCTGGCGGCGGTCGCCGCGGTGTTCCACATCCTCAACCACGCCACCTTCAAGGCCTCGCTGTTCATGGCGGCGGGGATCATCGACCACGAGAGCGGCACCCGTGACATCCGCCGCCTGAGCGGCCTGTTCCGCCTGGTGCCGTTCACCGCGACCCTGGCGATGGTCGCCAGCGCCTCGATGGCCGGCGTGCCGTTGATGAACGGTTTCCTGTCCAAGGAGATGTTCTTCGCCGAGACCGTATTCATCACCTCCACGGCCTGGGTCGAAGCGGCCCTGCCGGTGATCGCCACCCTCGCCGGGACCTTCAGCGTGGCCTACGCGCTGCGCTTCACCGTCGACGTGTTCTTCGGCCCACCGGCCCAGGACCTGCCGCACACGCCCCACGAGCCGCCGCGCTGGATGCGCGCGCCGGTCGAGCTGCTGGTGCTCACCTGCCTGGTGGTGGGCATCTTCCCGGCGCAATCGGTCGGTCCGCTGCTGGCCGCTGCCGCCACACCGGTGGTGGGCGGCGTCCTGCCGGAATACAGCCTGGCCATCTGGCACGGCTGGAACGCGCCACTGATGATGAGCCTGATCGCCATGACCGGCGGCATTGTCCTCTACCTGCTGTTGCGCAAGCAGCTGCAGCGCGGCCGTTTCCCCTACCCGCCGCTAATCGAGCGCTTCAACGGCAAGCGCCTGTTCGAGCACGGCCTGGTGCGCCTGATGCTGCTGGCCCGGCATGCCGAGCGCCTGCTGACCACCAAGCGCCTGCAGACGCAACTGTTCATGCTGGTGCTGGCGGCCTTCGTCGCCGGCTTGGTGCCGCTGCTGTACAGCGGCCTGAGCTGGGGCGACCGGCCGAAGATCCCGGGCTCCGGGGTGTTCGTCGCCCTCTGGCTGATCGCCATCGCCTGCGCCATCGGCGCCGCCTACCAGGCCAAGTACCATCGACTGGCGGCCTTGATCATGGTCGGTGTCTGCGGCCTTATGACCTGCATCACCTTCGTCTGGTTCTCCGCGCCGGACCTGGCGCTGACCCAGCTGGCGGTCGAGGTGGTCACCACCGTGCTGATCCTGCTCGGCCTGCGCTGGCTGCCACGGCGTATCGAAGGCGTGTCGCCGCTGCCCGGCAGCCAGGACCGCGCACGCCTGCGACGCCTGCGCGACCTGGTGCTGGCGGTGCTGGTCGGCGGCGGCATGGCGCTGCTGTCCTACGCCATGCTGACCCGCCCGACACCCAACGACATCTCGTCGTTCTACCTCAGCCGCGCCCTGCCCCAGGGCGGCGGCAGCAATGTGGTCAACGTGATGCTGGTGGACTTCCGCGGCTTCGACACCCTCGGCGAGGTCACCGTGCTGGTGGCCGTGGCGCTGACCGTGTTCGCCCTGCTGCGCCGCTTCCGCCCGCCGAAGGAGAGCATGCAGTTGCCGGCCCAGCAGCGTCAGCTGGCGCCGGACGTGGTCACCGACCTGGTCAACCCGCGCCAGGCCACCGACACCGCGCTCGGCTTCATGATGGTGCCGGCCGCCCTGGTGCGCCTGCTGCTGCCAATCGCCCTGCTGGTGTCGATGTACCTGTTCATGCGCGGCCACAACCAGCCGGGCGGCGGTTTCGTCGCCGGCCTGGTGATGTCGGTGGCGTTCATCCTGCAGTACATGGTCGCCGGCACCCAGTGGGTGGAGGCGCAGATGAGCCTGCGTCCGCTGCGCTGGATGGGCACCGGCCTGCTCTGCGCCACCCTCACCGGTGCCGGGGCGATGCTGCTGGGCTACCCGTTCCTGACCACTCACACCGCCCACCTGCACCTGCCACTGCTGGGTGACGTGCACGTGGCCAGCGCGCTGTTCTTCGACATCGGCGTGTACACCGTGGTGGTCGGCTCGACCCTGCTGATCCTCACCGCCCTGGCCCACCAGTCGGTGCGTGCCTACCGCCCCGCCAAGTCCAGCCAAGCAGGAGCCGCCTGATGGAAGAAGTCATTGCAGTCGCCATCGGTGTCCTGGCCGCCTCCGGGGTCTGGCTGGTCCTGCGCCCGCGGACCTACCAGGTGATCATGGGCCTGTGCCTGCTGTCCTACGGGGTCAACCTGTTCATCTTCAGCATGGGCAGCCTGTTCATCGGCAAGGAGCCGATCATCAAGGACGGCGTGCCCCACGACCTGCTGCACTACACCGACCCGCTGCCCCAGGCGCTGGTGCTCACCGCGATCGTCATCAGCTTCGCCATGACCGCGCTGTTCCTGGTGGTGCTGCTGGCCTCCCGCGGCCTGACCGGGACCGACCACGTCGATGGCCGGGAGCGTGAGGAATGAGCGGGATGAACCAACTGATCATCGCGCCGATCCTGCTGCCGTTGATTACCGCATCGTTGATGCTGTTGATCGGCGAGAAGCACCGCTGGCTGAAGGCGCGCCTGAACCTGCTGTCCACCGCCCTCGGCCTGGGCATCGCCGTCACCCTGCTGATGTGGGTGCGCACCCAGGGCCAGGCCGAGTCCATCGGCGTCTACCTGCCGGGCAACTGGCCGGCGCCGTTCGGCATCGCCCTGGTGGTCGATCACCTGTCGGCGCTGCTGCTGACCCTGACCGGTATCGTCGGCTTGAGCGCCCTGCTGTTCGCCCGGGCGCGCTGGGATGGCGCCGGTGCCAGCTTCCACGCGCTGTTCCAGATCCAGCTGATGGGCCTGTACGGTGCGTTCCTCACCGCCGACCTGTTCAACCTGTTCGTGTTCTTCGAGGTGCTGCTGGCGGCCTCCTACGGCCTGCTGCTGCATGGCTCGGGGCGGGGCGCGGGTCAAGGCCGGGCTGCACTACATCGCCATCAACCTGTTCGCCTCGTCGCTGTTCCTGGTCGGCGCGGCCATGCTCTATGGCGTGACCGGCACCCTGAACATGGCCGACCTGGCGCTGAAAGTACCGCTGGTTCCGGAAGCCGACCGCGGCCTGCTGCATGCCGGCGCGGCGATCCTGGCCATCGCCTTCCTGGCCAAGGCCGGGATGTGGCCGTTGAACTTCTGGCTGGTGCCGGCCTATTCATCGGCCAGCGCGCCGGTGGCCGCGCTGTTCGCAATCATGACCAAGGTCGGGCTGTACGCCATCCTGCGCATGTGGACGCTGCTGTTCTCCGGCCAGGCCGGCGCCTCGGCGTTCTTCGGCGGCGACTGGCTGGTGTACGGCGGCCTGGCGACCCTGGCCGTGGCGGCCATGTCGATCCTCGCCGCCCAGCGCCTGGAGCGCCTGGCGGCCCTGAGCATCCTGATGTCCGCCGGTACACTGCTGGCCGCCGCCGCCGTCGGCTTCGGCCAGTCGATCCTGACCGGCGCCGCGCTGTTCTACCTGGCAAGCTCCACGCTGGCCCTGTGCGCGCTGTTCCTGCTGGCCGAGCTGGTGGAGCGTTCGCGCTCGGCCAACGAGGCGCCACTGGACGAGGAAGAGGATGCGATGCCTTCGCCGCTGGAGTCGCTGCATCCGCCCAAGGGCATCAACCTGGACGACGAGCAGCAGGTGGTGATCGGCCAGATCATTCCCTGGACCATGGCCTTCCTGGGCCTGAGCTTCATCGCCTGCGCCCTGCTGATCATCGGCATGCCGCCGCTGTCGGGCTTCATCGGCAAGCTCAACCTGATCAGTGCGCTGTTCAACCCGCAGGGGCTGGGGGTTGCCCCGGAGCAACCGCTGGGCGCCGCGGGCTGGACCTTGGTCACCCTGCTGGTGCTGTCCGGCATGGCCTCGCTGATCGCCTTCGGCCGTGTCGGCATCCAGCGCTTCTGGAAGCCCGAGGAGCGCCCCTCCCCGGTGTTGCGTCGCTATGAATGCGTGCCCATCGTCATCCTCCTGGGCCTGTGCATCTTCCTCAGCCTCAAGGCCGAGCCGCTGCTGCGCTACACCCAGGACACCGCCGCCAGCCTGCGCACGCCGGAAGCCTACATCAATGCCGTGATGTCGACGCGGCCAGTACCTGGCCCGACCACCGCCGGCCTGGAGGTGCAGCCATGAACCGACTGCTCCCCGCGCCATTGCTGTCCGTTGCGCTGTTCGTGCTGTGGCTGCTGCTCAATCTGTCGGTCAGCCCCGGCAACCTGCTGCTGGGCGCCCTGCTGGGTATCCTCGCGCCGATCCTGATGGCGCCGCTGCGCCCGCAGCATGCCCACGTGCGCCGGCCCTGGGTGATCGCCAAGCTGATTGGCCGGGTCGGCCTCGACGTGATCCATTCCAACCTGCAGGTCGCCCGTGGTGTCCTGCGCGCCGGCAGCACGCCACCGCGCTCGGCGTTCGTGCATATCCCGCTGGACCTGCGCGACGCCCACGGCCTGGCGGCCCTGTCGATGATCACCACCGTGGTGCCGGGCACCATCTGGTCGGAGCTGGCCCTGGACCGCAGCGTACTGCTGCTGCACGTGTTCGACCTGGACGACGAACCAGCATTCATCGAGCACTTCAAACACACCTATGAACGCCCGCTGATGGAGATCTTCGAATGAGCGGCCTGCTTGCCAATGCCGTCCTCGCCAGCCTGTTCATCTTCGCCCTGGCCATGGGCCTGACGCTGATCCGCCTGTTCCGCGGCCCGTCCGCCCAGGACCGGGTACTGGCCCTGGACTACCTGTACATCCTCGGCATGCTGATGATGCTGGTGCTGGGCATCCGCTACGCCAGCGATACCTACTTCGAAGGCGCCCTGTTGATCGCCCTGTTCGGCTTCGTCGGCTCCTTTGCCCTGGCCAAGTTCCTCCTGCGTGGCGAGGTGATCGAATGAACGAAAGCGTGGTATTGCCGTTCTGGCTTGAGCTGATCACGGCAGCCCTGCTGCTCATCGGCAGTCTGTTCGCCCTGATCGGCGCCATCGGCCTGGTGCGCCTGAAGGAATACTTCCAGCGCATGCACCCGCCCGCGCTGGCCTCGACCATCGGCGCCTGGTGCGTGGCGCTGGCCTCGATCCTGTACTTCTCGGTGCTCAAGCAGAGCCCGGTGCTGCATGCCTGGCTGATTCCGATCCTGCTGTCGATCACCGTGCCGGTGACCACCCTGCTGCTGGCCAGGGCCGCGCTGTTTCGCAAGCGCACCTCGGGCGAGGACGTACCGGAGGAAGTCAGCAGCGGGCGTGATCGCGGGAACTGAAGCGTGCATGCTCCCTTGTAGGAGCGGCCTTGCCGAGGCGTCGGACCGGTCGGAAAGGGCCGCAAAGCGGCCCCAGCAATTTCTGCCTCAACGCCGATACCCCGGGGCTGCTTCGCAGCCCTTTCCGACCGGTCCGACGCCTCGGCAAGGCCGCTCCTACAGGGGTACGCGCAAACCTGAAAAACATGCGAACGCCGGAACTACAAGGCTAATCAGCCCTGGTTCAGGCGCTGCAGCTCGCGTCGCACCATGGCGACGAAGGGCGGTGGGCTCATCTGGTAGAGCTCGCCGGCCACCCAGCCCAGCCACGCCCCCTGCAGTTCATCCCGGCGCGCCAGCAGGCGCTCGGCCTGCTCGAGGGCCCGGGCCTGATGCTCACGGTGGAAGTCGGCCCGCGAGGCGGGCGTGCCCTCGTCGCTCACTCGCTGGCCTTGAAGGTGGTCAGCTCGCCCTTGCGCCACTTGGCGACCTTGCCGGTCACCGTCTTGAGCAGCTTGCCCAGGCCTTCCTGGACCTGCTGCTGGGCCGCGAACACCAGCATCACGCCCTGCCCTTCACGGAACACGATGGCCTCGCCTTCCGGCACCGAAACGAAGGCGTAGTCGCCCTGCCCGTACACATTGAACTTGATCTCGCGAAAACGCAGTTCGAGCTTGCCGCCTTCGCGGCTGGGCAGCACCGCGGCGCGGAAGTGGTCACCCACTTTCAGCTCAAGGCGCTGTTTGTCATCGACCACCATGGCGTCATCGGTATCGATCTCGGCCATGTACAGACCGTCGGGGTTCTGCTCGGTGACATACACGAAGCGCCCCTGGAACAACTTGACCAGCTTGGCGCGCAAATCGCCCAGGGCAAACAACGCATGGGTATCCAGAGTACTGACTGCCAATGAAAAGCTCCTCACATCAATTACAGCAAGCCGCACCGCACACGCCGCTGGGCGTTGGGGTGGCAGCCACACAAAGTCGAAGTCCAAAGGACCATGGATTCAATAAGCGAAGATCCACGCACACGAACGATACGCCAAGCAGGGAACACTTCCCCGCTGGAACATCCGGCGTGCTTCGGCAAACTATCCGCAAATAGGAAACGTATAACCTGACGGCAAAGGGGTCAGGAAGATGCGACTACTGAGGGCGACACTTCAGCATGAGTGTGCCCCAACCCTTCGTCGCGCATTACAGGTACAGGAATATGCACGAAAACACCGAATTCCGTCGAGAGGCAAGTAACATTTCTTGGCGTACGGCTATGCCAGGCACATCCCGATACAGCGTTGTGGCCGCCGGTATCGGCTTCTTTCACATCACTGAAATCACCTCTGGCAAGGTCCGCGGATTCCGCCAGCGCTACCAGGACGCCTGGGAGCTTGCACGCCACCTGGAGCGCTGAAGCTTCACGCCGCCTGGCTCCTGCCCAGTTGCTGTTGCCATGCAGCCTGGCACTCCAGGGCCTCATCACGGCTGGCGAAGGCCGTGCCACGACGTTCGCCGTCAACCAGTACCACCCAGCACGCCCTTTTGCCCAGGGCCTGCAAGGACCGTGGCACACCACTGCCGATCATCACGGCCACATCGACTCGGCTAGTCATCATCCCCTCCGGAATTTAATTAGCAACCTAACGATGTGCGCATGATACGACCTGGGTACCCCACGAATAAAGCGCAAGGCGGTACAGCAGTGTTGCACTCCAGGCAACAAATCGCCTCAATCGAGCCCGGGTTCAGGCCGGTACCCCAGGCGCAGGCCACCCCAGTGTCGTCCCGCGACGAAGATCGGCACCGACAGGTCGTGCATCAGCTCACCGGTGTCTCGCGTGTAGGTTTGCAGCAGCACCCGCTGCTGGTGACTGCCGCAGCGAGCGCCGGTACGATCATCGAACATGCGCTTGCTGCGGTTGTGCGCCGTGTCATGGGCGGCATCGCCGGTCAGCGGCTGGTTGAACGCATTGTTGTGGGTCGGCACGTAGCCCTGCTGGGTACAGGCAATGGCGTAGACCATACCGTCGTGCTGCAGCAACGGCTCCTGGAGCTGCGGCAACACCGTGTCGGTGTAGTGGTCGAAGCGCGTACTGAAACGTGGTGGCTGCATGCCGGCAATCGGCCGGTACTGGCGATCGAACAGATCGTCCAGGCCGATGCGCCCCTGTTCGACATCCGTCTCGAAACATTCGCCGATCTGCCGCGCGCCCGCCTGCGCCAGTTCGAATACCCGCTGGTGGTAGGCGTCCAGGCCGACCTCGGCCAGCCGTTCGCTCAGGCTTTCCACCTGGCCCTCCATCTGCACCGCCGCCTTGGCCAGGCGCCGGGTCTGCTGGTCGCTGACCTCCAGGTCGCCGCGCACCTGGGCCACGGCCTGGAACAGGGTGTCGAGCTGAGCCTGGTTGACCTGCGTGCCCCCGGCGATCTCGCTCACCTGCCCCTCGACACTGGCCGCCAGGCTGGCAATCTGCGCCAGTTGCCCGCCAGCCTGCTCGACCTGGCCGACCCCCTTGCCCAGGTCCTCGGCCAGCGTGCGGATCTGCGCCACCACCTGGGCGGTGCGCGCCTGGATGTCCGCAACCATCTGGCCGACCTCCTCGGTGGCACTGGCGGTACGCCCGGCAAGGCCGCGCACCTCGTCGGCCACCACCGCGAAGCCACGGCCATGCTCGCCGGCCCGCGCCGCCTCGATGGCGGCGTTGAGCGCCAGCAGGTTGGTCTGGCTGGCAATGCCCTGGATCACCAGGGTGACCCGGGCGATATCCTCGCTGCGCTGATGCAGGGCCTCGATCAGCTCGCGACTGGCCGAAGCGCGCACACTGAGCTCGCGCATGCACTGGATGGACTCGGCCAGCACCTCGCTGCCGACCACGCTGCTGCCGTGGGCGGAACGAGCGGCTTGCAGCGCCTGCTGGCTGAGCTGGGCAGTCTGCTCCTCGGTGGTGATCATGATCTCGGCACTGCCGACGATCTCCTGGGCAGCCCCCAGTTGCGACTGCACCCGGGCCGCCAGTTGCTGCACCGAATGCGCCACTGCGGCGGCCGACAAAGCATTGTGGCTGGTGCCGCGGGCCAGTTCCTGGAGCAGCGTGCCGTCCTGGGCCGGCGTCGATACCGGCTGCACGGCGGCCACCTTGCGCCCACCCGGCAGCCACAGCACCGCCAGCGCCATCGGCAAGGCCAGGTACAAGGGCAGCCCGGTGAACGCCATGGCCGCCAACACCGCGCACAGCGCGACGCCCTGCAACAGGGCGACGGCGGCCCCCGCACGGGTCGGGGTGGCCTGCGGCGCTGCGCCGGCCGGCAGAGATCCTTCTCGCATCATTGTCGTGGTCCATCCGCATGTCGTTATTGTGACGTCATTAAACGCCACTATAACGCCATTATCCACGCTCACTTGGATGCAGCCGGCCACCCATTGATACAGGGCAAGAAAACACGAAGGCCCCAGGGATCGCTCCGTGGGGCCTTGCGCAAGGCGTTGGATCAGATCTGCCGCTGGTGGCGGTCGAGCTGCTCGTGACGCTCCTGGGCTTCGATGCAGTACTTGGTGGTCGGGCTGATCAGCAGGCGCTTCAGGCCGATCGGCTCACCGCTGTCGTCGCACCAGCCGAAGCTTTCGTCGGCGATGCGGTCCAGGGCCATCTCCAGCTGCGGCAGCAGGCGCTGGTCGCGGTCGATGGCGTTGACCAGCCAGGTGCGTTCTTCCTCGACCGACGCCACGTCAGCCGGATCCGAGGGGCTGTCCAGGCTTTCGATGGAGGTGCGGCTGAGTTCGATGCGCTCGTGCGTTTCGACTTTCATCGCTTGCAGCAGCTTGGTGAAGAACGCGAGCTGTTCGGCGTTCATGTAGTCATCGGCCGACATGGCCAGCAACTGTTCCTTGGTCATCGATTTCTCTATGAAAAAATGTGCATTGGGCGATTCGGGTGCCGCCGACGAAGCTTCGTCGGCCGCGGAATTCTTCAAGCGCCAACCGGCACTCTTTTACAGGGGGCGGCAGTCTAAGGTGCCGCGCCCGAGTGGGCAACAGAAATGACGGCGGATTTGGCCGAAACAGGTTGGGAATCCGCTGACTGGCACCGTGGAATAGTACGGATTGCGCGCCTGCAAGACGCCATTGGGTAATATGCCGAAATAATAATGGTTCTCTCGGGTAGTAGCCAGCTAGCGCACGAAACAGCAGGAAAACGCGCTTGATAGCGGCCCTCACAACGACCCTAAGCCCCATCATGAACGACAACCTGCACCAACGCCTGGCCAGCTTCAGCAACCTGGACTGCAAGGTCGCCAAACGCTTCAACGACCGCCCCACCCTGCTCGACGCCGCCGACAATATCCTGCGTGATCAATGGCGGCAGCGACAACTGGGCAATGCCCATGACCCGCTAGGCCTGTACCTTGTCAGTGCCCGAGCGCAATCCACCACACCCTGGATCCGACCGCTCTCCCAGGTCCTGGTGGAGCGCTACTGCCAGCGCGCCACCCTCAACCTGACCGTCGGCGAGGACTTTCTCAGCACCCGTCAGGACAGCGATCCGGCCTGGCAGGTGGACCTCGACCTGCATGCCGTCGAGTTGCTGATCGACGAAGCAGGCCCGCTGCTCGTGGATGGCTACCGGCAGGCACTGGTGGCTTACTGGGGCCGCCACGACAGCAGCGGACAGACCCCCTGGAGCTGGTATTCCAGCTACCTCAAGGACCAGTTCCTGCAGGCCAGAACCCAGACCCTGCCCGGCTTCGCACAGGCCATCGTGCGCCTGGTGCATGACTATCCGACACCGGCCCAGCGCAGCGACTGGTCCAATACCAAGGGCCTGCAAGTACTCAACCTGGGCGTGGACCTGAGCGCCGACAACAAGCTCGATGCCGACCTGTCCAGCGCCGTGCTGATCGAGCATGACGACGGCGATCCACAACGCGCGCTGACCCTGCTCTTTACCCTGACCGGCAAGCTGCTGCGCTTCAACTCCCGCCAGGTCATGCTTGAAGACATCGACCACGCCCTGGCCAAGGTCGTGCGATCCGGCCAACGCCAGATCGAAATAGCGGCCTCCACCGACCCGGTTTTCCAGGTCCAGGCCCTGGGCCTGCTCGAGCAGCAACTGCGACTGGTGGAACACCTCGCCGGGCGCTACCACGGCGGGTTCGATGCCATGGCCATGAACCGTGACCTGGATCGCCTGACCTCGCTGATCGACCTGTGCGACGAGGTCGAGACCGCCCAGCGCAAGACACTGAGTGAACAGCTACCCGACTGGCTGCGCAATGCCGACAGCCGTTCACTGATGCACTACAGCGAACTGCTGATCGATGTCGCCCAGCAATACCGTGACACCCAGGGGCAGTTCTGGCTCGACGGCATCGACGATGCCGAAGCATTCGCCAATCGCCGCCTCGCCGCCCGCATGGCCAGCGATCATCCCGACGACGCGCCCGCGCCCGAAACCGTTCGTGTCACCAACTACCAGACCATCGCCACCGCCGCCGCGGGCCAGGACATGATCATCACCTCGGGTGAGGTCACGCCGGTGGTGCTGACCCTCGCCCAACTGGCCATCGGCAACCTCGGGCTGCTCAGGCCCGGACGCGTGGTGCTGAGCAGCACGACCGGGGATGCCCTGCCGCAATGGCTGGACGAACCCTACCTGCGTCGCCTGGTCAGCGGACTGGACATCGCCAGCGCCTACCCAGCCATGCTGCGCGGCAAACTGCTGGATGATCCGCCCCGCCGGCAGCAGCGCCAGCACCTGCTGTACCAGCAACTGCGGGCCCAGCTCCCGGCCCTGGCCATGGAGCTGTACCTGCGCGGCAGCCTGACGGACCCGACGATTCCAGGACATGTCGCCCAGGTGTTCGCCTCCGGCCCCGATGGGCTGCTACCACGCTGGATCCTGCGGCCACTGGGGTTCATCAAGGCACCCGGTTCGGCGCCGGACCATCCCCTCAACACCTGGTTGATCGAGCCCGACGATCCGGGCAGCGCAGGCTGCCTGTTGTACCGCCCCCTGCATCAGGAGCCACTGGTGCACTTCGCCGATCGCATGGCGCTGTTCGTCGCGATCAGCGCAACGGGGCCGCTGCAGGACGACCTGCTGCAACGCCTGCCGGCCGAGGATCGTCGCTTCTATGCCCACGGCGGCTTCCTCGAGCCGCATGTGTTCGTGCCGCTGGATGACACCAGCGCCGTGCCATTCAGCACGCCTGCGCCTGTCAGCCTGTCCATCGAGGACGCTGTCGCCCATGTCGACCAGGCCTTGTACGACGGCTGCGTGACCGAGTCGATCCAGCGCTTCGAGGCCCAGGCCAGCACCAGCGCGCAGACCCGCTGGAACAGCTGGAAAGAACTGGGCTGGCTGCTGTTCAACACCTTGCTGCCGTTGGCCGGCGGCACCCTGGGCAAAGTAGCCTGGCTGGTCCAGATGGAAGTGGCCCTGGCCGAGTTCGTCGAATCCGATGCCGAGCGCAACCCCACCGGGCACGAACTGGCCCTGGTCAACCTGTTGCTGAACATTGCCCTGCTGCTGTTCTCCCACTCGCTCATACGGCTGCAACTGGAACAGGGCATGACACCCCGGCCGCCCGTCGAGCTGACACCACTCCCCGCCTCCGAACCCGGCGCTCCCCTGCCTGTCGCGACAGCAGTGCCCTTCACCCAGCTGGATTTCACCTGGGCCCGCCCTGATCGGCGACTCAACGACACCCAACGCGACGCGCTCGAGGCATTGCAGGCAACGGTCAAGGCTACCGCGCTGGGAGCGCCGATACCCAACGGCAGGCTGCGTGGGCTCTATCTGCAGGACACCCGCTTCTTCACCCTGCAGGGCGGCAATGTCTACGAGGTGGAACTGGTGATGCCGCAGCGGCTGCGCATCATCGGCCCGGACCTCACCCAGGGTCCATGGCTGCACCGCGACGAGATCGGCCGCTGGCAACTGGACCTGCGCCTGGGCCTCAAGGGCGGCATGCCGTTGTCCGAACAGATCCGCCGGATGCGCCTGGACAAGGAGACGGCCATGCAGGCGGCCAATGAGGCGATCATGGCGGACAAGGCACTGATGACAGACAGGATCCGGGAGTTGAGCACCATCGACAAGCTGGCCGCCACTGCCCTCGATGATGCGACCCTGGAGCGTTGCCAGGGCAAGGTGCAGGCCTTGTCGGCATTCTGGACCACCCATATAGAACACCTCTAGGACCCGCAACGCCATGCAACCGGTGAAAGACTTTCGCAAGGTACATGCATTCGCGCTGTACCAGGACTGCTCCTGCCAGCAGCTCCTGCGTACCCTGCTGCAAAAACGCTACCAGCCCATCCGCGAGCAACTGGCGCAGATCGCCCGGCAACAGGACCAGGACGGCGAGGAGCTCAGCCGCGCCGACATCCGCATCGCGACCCAGCGCCTGGACACCATGCAACCGCTGCTCGAGCAGATGATCCACAACAACACCCTGCTACGCCAACGCCAGGAAGAACTGACCCGGCTGGCCGGCCAGCGACACCCCGATATCGTCCACTGGCGCGATCTGATGGCCGTCCCCTCCGCCACCGCGAACAAGGACCTGTTCCTGCGCTTCCTGCACCTCGAAAGCCTGCTCAACCGCCTGACCCTGGTCCATGGTCTGAGCAACGATACCGCCTACTGGCGCGACCGCTTCTGGCGCAGCTTCCAGCTCGGCATCATCCAGCGCAGCGAACTGTACAAGCTGGCCGATGCCGATCAGGAAGTGTCGGTGCGCTTGCTGCGCAGCATCCAGGGGCATTTCCAGGCCGCCGCGCGCCAGTTGGGCAACCTCGCGGAGCGCGTGCCCGGCGAGGCCGCGCAACAGCCCCTGCAACGCCTGCGCGACGAGCTGGAGCACATCCAGGGCCTGATTGCCCAGGACCTGGGCAATTTGCCCGACTACCCACCGGTCAGCTCCCTCAAGCAGTTGCGCAGCAAGGTTCCCGGCCTGATCGAAACCACCGAACATGGCCTGCTGCTGGCCGAGCCCCGCACGAACGACGCCAGCACCGTGGACATTCCGGGCCCCGACAGCAAGACCCCGGGCCAGACCTACCATCTCAAGCACGGTGAATGGGTCGAGGTCGCACCGGCGATTGTGGTCAACCGTGCGTCAGGCCTGAGCCTCAAGCGCCTGCTCAAGGGCAGCGACGGGCTTATCGCCGAAACCGCGCAGGAAGTGGCCCGCCTGCAACGGGCCTCGGACAGCTACCTGCCAGTGGAGATCGAGGAGTCCGTGCTGCACCAGCGTGATCGCCTGCTGGAACGGGTCGAGGACATCGAGGCGCGTCTGACAGCGGACAATGAAACCGACGAGGCGAGTCAGGGCAAGGATGCCGAAAGGGTGGCCAGGCACCTGCGCGATCTGGCCGCAGAGATGGCTCGCCAGGCGACCCGGATGCGCATGGACGCCGCCGTGGCGCGTCAACCGAGGATGGGCGAGGTGCAGTTCCTGTTGGAGCAAGGCGAAGTGCGGATCGCCCTGGTCGGTGGCCGCACCCGCCTGGCCAAGGTCAAGGGCCGCCCCGTCGACTACCTGGACGAATACAGCATCAGCCGGGGTGGCCAGGCGCTGTGGTACGCCCACTTCCACTACCCGGCAGCGGACACGGCCAAGGCCGACTTCACCGCCGGCCACCTGAAGACTGCTGCCCAGCGCCATGCCGCCGGCGGGCGCCATACCGACGCCAGCGGCAAGGAAGTTGAGGTCTACCGGGCGCCCATCACCAGCGCCGCAGCCGAGCGCTACTTCTTCAACCTGTAGTGACATGGGGCGCCGTACAAACGGCGCCCGCGTGACATCAACGGTCCTTGAACTGCGCCTCGCGCTTGGCGATGAACGCGGCCATGCCTTCCTTCTGGTCTTCGGTAGCGAAGGCGGCATGGAACACCCGGCGCTCGAAGCGCACGCCCTCGCTCAGGGTGACCTCGAAGGCGCGGTTGACGCTCTCCTTGACCATCATGCTCACCGGGATCGACTTGCTGGCAATGGTTGCAGCCACCTTCAGCGCTTCCTCCACCAGCTCGGCCTGCGGCACGATACGCGCCACCAGGCCGGCGCGCTCGGCTTCCTCGGCGCCCATCAGGCGGCCGGTCAGGCACAGTTCCATGGCCTTGGCCTTGCCCACGGCGCGGGTCAGGCGCTGGGTGCCACCCATGCCCGGCAGCACGCCGAGGTTGATTTCCGGCTGGCCGAACTTGGCGTTGTCGGCGGCCAGGATGAAGTCGCACATCATCGCCAGCTCGCAGCCGCCGCCCAGGGCGAAGCCCGACACTGCGGCGATGATCGGCTTGCGCCGGTTGGCGATGCGATCGGCATCGCTGAACAGGTCGTCGACGTAGATCTGCGGGTATTGCAGCTCGGCCATTTCCTTGATGTCGGCGCCGGCGGCAAAGGCCTTGGCGGAACCAGTCAGTACCACGCAGCCGATGTTCGGGTCACGCTCCAGCTGGTCCAGGGCCTGGTTGATCTCGCCGACGATCTGCGCGTTCAGCGCGTTGAGTGCCTGCGGGCGGTTGAGGGTGATCAGGCCGACCTTGCCGTGGATGTCCAACAGGATGGTTTCGAATGCCATGCAGTCTGCTCCTTCAAAGATTGCGCGCAATGACCATGCGCTGAATGTCGCTGGTGCCTTCGTAGATCTGGCAGACCCGCACGTCGCGGTAGATCCGCTCCAGCGGGAAGTCGCTCAGATAGCCATAACCGCCGAGGGTCTGCAAGGCGTCCGAACAGACCTTTTCGGCCATTTCCGAGGCGAAAAGCTTGGCCATCGACGCTTCCATCAGTGCCGGACGCCCGGCATCGCGCAGGGCGGCGGCGTGCAGCACCATCTGCCGGGCCACGGCAATCTTCGTTGCCATGTCGGCCAGGCGGAAGGCCACGGCCTGGTGCTCGATCAGTGGCTTGCCGAAGGTCTGCCGCTCGTTGGCGTAGTCGCGTGCTGCCTCAAAGGCGGCGCGGGCCATGCCCACCGACTGCGAGGCGATGCCGATGCGGCCGCCTTCAAGGTTGGCCAGGGCGATCTTGTAGCCCTGCCCTTCCTCGCCCAGGCGATTGGCTACCGGCACCCGCACATTGTCGAAGACGATCTGGCAGGTGTCGGAGGCGTGCTGGCCAAGTTTGTCCTCGACCCGCGCCACCTGGTAGCCCGGTGAGTCGGTGGGCACGATAAAGGCGGTGATGCCGCGCTTGCCGGCGTCTGGATCGGTCACGGCAAAGACGATCACCACCCCGGCATTCTGCCCGGAGGTGATGAACTGTTTGCTGCCGTTGAGCACGTAGTGGTCGCCGTCCAGGCGCGCGCGGGTCTTCAGGCTGCTGGCGTCGGAGCCGGCCTGGGGCTCGGTCAGGGCGAAGGCGCCGAGCATCGAACCGCTGGCCAACGGCGCGAGGAACTGTTGCTTCTGCGCCTCTGTGCCGAACTTGAGGATCGGCACACAGCCCACCGAGTTGTGCACGCTCATGATGGTCGAGCAGGCGCCGTCACCGGCGGCGATCTCTTCCAGGGCCATGGCATAGGCCACGTAGCCAGTGTCGCTGCCGCCGTATTGCTCCGGTACCAGCATGCCGAACAGGCCCAGGCCGGCCATCTCCTCGATGGCCTCCCTGGGGAAACGGTGTTCCTTGTCCCATTGCTCGGCAAACGGCTTCAGGCGCTCCTGGGCGAAGTCGCGCACGGCGTCGGCGATCTGTTGTTGCTCTTCAGTTACCAGCATGATTCACCTCAGTACAGGCACTCGACCGCCATGGCCGTCGCTTCGCCACCGCCGATGCAGATGGCCGCCACGCCACGGCGCAGGTTGTTCTGGCGCAGGGCCGACAGCAGGGTCACCAGAATGCGCGCGCCCGAGGCGCCGATCGGGTGGCCCAGGGCGCAGGCGCCGCCGTGGATATTGACTTTGTCGTGGGGCAGGTCGAGGTGTTTCATGGCCGCCAGGGTGACCACGGCGAAGGCCTCGTTGATCTCGAACAGGTCCACCTCGGCCAGGTTCCAGCCGGTACGCTTGAGCAGCTTGTCGATGGCACCGATGGGCGCGGTGGGGAACAGTGCCGGGGTGTCGGCGAAGGCCGCGTGGCCATGGATCACCGCCAGCGGCTTGAGGCCGCGTTTCTCGGCCTCGGAGCGACGCATCAGCACCAGCGCGGCGGCGCCGTCGGAAATCGAGCTGGAGTTGGCCGCGGTGACGGTGCCGCCCTCGCGGAAAGCCGGCTTGAGCTGCGGGATCTTGTCCAGACGCGCCTTGGGCGGCTGCTCGTCGTCCTTGATGATGCGCTTTTCCTTGCCCTCGGTGACTTCCACCGGAACGATCTCGGCGGCGAAGCGGCCGCTCTTGATCGCGTCCTGGGCGCGGGTCAGCGAAGCGATGGCAAAGGCGTCCTGGGCCTCGCGGCTGAAGTCGCCCTTCTGCGCGCAGTCCTCGGCGAAGGTGCCCATCAGACGGCCCTTGTCGTAAGCGTCTTCCAGGCCGTCCATGAACATGTGGTCGATGATCTTGCCGTGCCCCATGCGGTAGCCGCCACGGGCCTTGTCCAGCAGGTAGGGGGCGTTGGTCATGCTTTCCATGCCACCGGCGACGATCACGTCGGCGCTGCCGGCCAGGAGCTGGTCATGTGCCATGATGGCGGCCTGCATGCCCGAGCCGCACATCTTGTTCAGGGTGGTACAGGTGGTGTGCTTGTCCAGGCCGGCACCCAGCGCCGCCTGGCGTGCCGGTGCCTGGCCCTGCCCGGCCGGCAGCACGCAACCAAACAGCACCTGCTCGACACTGGCGGCATCGATACCGGCGCGCTCGACGGCGGCACGAATCGCCGCGCTGCCCAGCTGCGCCGCGGTCAGGCTCTTGAGGTCACCCTGCAGGCCGCCCATGGGCGTGCGCACGGCGCTGACGATGACAATCGGATCATTGGCGAGGGTCATGTTCGGTTCTCCTTACTTGGCAGCCATGCGCAGCGCGCCGTCGAGGCGGATCACCTCGCCGTTGAGCATGCTGTTCTCGATGATATGACGGGCCAGTGCTGCGTATTCCTGCGGGCGGCCCAGGCGTGGCGGGAACGGCACGCCGGCGGACAGCGAGGCACGGACTTCGTCGGTCATGCCGGCCATCATCGGGGTTTCGAAAATGCCGGGAGCGATGGTCATCACGCGGATGCCGAAGCGCGCCAGCTCACGGGCCGCCGGCAGGGTGAGGCTGGCGATGGCGCCCTTGGAGGCGGCATAGGCGGCCTGGCCGATCTGGCCGTCATAGGCGGCGATGGAGGCGGTATTGATGATCACGCCCCGCTCGCCACCCTCGTCCGCCGGTCCTTCGGCCATGGCCGCGGCGGCCAGGCGCAACAGGTTGAAACTGCCGATCAGGTTGACGTTGATGACCTTGGCGAAGCTGCCCAGGGCGTGCGGGCCGTTCTTGCCCAGGACCTTCTCGGCACCGACGATGCCGGCGCAGTTGACCAGCCCGTGCAGGCTGCCGAAGGCGCCGACCGCGGCATCGACCGCCGCCTTGGCGGCCTGCTCGTCGCTGATGTCGGCCACCGCGAAGCGGGCATTGACGCCCAGCTCGGCGGCCTTGGCTTCGACTGCCGCGGCGTTCAGGTCGACCAGCATGACCTTGGCGCCGGCCTCGATGAGCATTTGCGCGGTAGCGGCGCCCAGGCCCGAGGCCGCGCCGCTGACGATGAAGTTCTTTTGAGTGATGTGCATGTCGGTCTTCCTTCAGGCGCCCGCAGCGATCAGCTGCGCGGCTTGTTGTCGGGCGATTTCCTGGTTGCGCAGGATGAAGCGTTGCAGCTTGCCGCTCGGGGTCTTGGGCAGCTCGCCGACGAATTCGATTTCACGCGGGTAGGCGTGGGCGTAGAGGCGCTGGCGTACATGCTGGCGCAGGGTTTCCTCAAGTTCGGCGCTGCCCTGGTAACCCTGGGCCAGCACCACGAAGGCCTTGATCAGTTCGGTGCGTTCCGGGTCGGGTTTGCCGATCACCGCCGCCTCTACCACGGCCGGGTGCTCGATCAGGGCGCTTTCCACATCGAATGGGCCGACCCGGTAGCCGGAGGTGGTGATCACATCGTCGCTGCGACCGACGAAGCTGATGCTGCCATCCTGGTTGAGCTCGACGGTGTCGCCGGACAGATAGTACTTACCGCAAAAGGCCTTGGTCGGCAGCCCGTGGTAGCCGGCGAACCAGCACAGCGGCGACTGCTCGCGATCCACCGCGAGGATGCCAGGCTGGCCGACAGGCAGTTCGTTGCCCTGCTCGTCCACCACCACGATGCGGTGGCCGGGAATGGCGAAGCCGGCCGAGCCCAGGTGCACCGGGTGCGCCAGCGCATGGTGGTTGCACAGCACCATGCCCAGCTCGGTCTGGCCATAGTGGTCGTGGATGGTCACCCCGAGCTCGTCGGCGAACCAGCGGATCACTTCCGGGTTGAGCGGTTCGCCGGCACTGCTGACCACCCGCAGGCGCCCTTTGATCGGCGCCGAGAATGCGCTGCCCGCCGCGATCAGCAACCTGTAGGCCGTGGGCGAGCCTGCCAGGTTGGTGATGCCCAGCTTGTCGATGACCCGCGCGCAGCTTTCGACGCTGAACGGGCCGTCGTAGAAGGTGGTGGCATGGCCCAGCGACAGCGGTCCGGTGACCGCGTAGTAAAGGCCATAGGCCCAACCGGGGTCGGCCAGGTTCCAGAAGTTGTCGTCCGGGCGCAGACCGATGGCGTCACGCATGTAGCCCTGGAACGCGACGATGGCGCGCAGCGGCACTTCCAGCGGCTTGGCCGGGCCGGTGGTGCCCGAGGTGAACATCAACAGGAAAGGATCGTCGCCGGTACGCATCACCGGCGCGCAATCGCCGGCGGCGGCCTCGAGACTGCGATGGAAGTCCAGTTCGCCCTCGACGGCGGCGACCGTGACGATGGTCGGGCAGTCCGCCACCTCATCGAGCTTGGGCCGGTTGTTGCGATCGGTGATCACCACCTTGGCGTGGGACTGCTCGAGGCGGTGCTCGATGGCCTTCGGGCCGAATGCGGTAAACAGGGGTTGGTAGACCGCGCCCAGGCGCCAGGTGGCAAGGATGGTCACCAGCAATTCGGGGGTACGCGGCATGAGCCCGGCGACCCGGTCGCCGGCCTCGACGCCCTGGGCCTTGAGCACGTTGGCAAAGCGCGCGGCCAGGGCCTGCAGTTGATCGAAGGTGTAGCGCCCGCTGTTGCCATCCCGGTCTTCCCAGACCAGGGCGGGTTTGTTGCTGCCGGTGTGGCGGTCGCAGCACTCGACACAGGCGTTGAGGGCCTCGAGGTTGCCATGCAGCGCCGCGGCGGCGGCCCGGGCATGGTCGAACGAACGGGCGGCCTCGGCGTAATCGCGCATCGTCAGACTCCTGGTTTCTTATTGTTGGAGTGCACCATCGGTCTGACGATGTTCGCGCCGCCAGGCGCAACCGGCAATGGCCAAAGCTGTCAATCCGGCTGAGCGGATTCGCCATCCTCCGGGCCGAGCTTGACGCCCACCGCCTCAAGGTCGAGCACCTCCTGGGTCAGCGTGACCAGCATGGTGCGCTCACTGGCCTCACGCTCAGCCGCCACGGCATTGCAGGCCTTCAGATAGGCATCGCTGCTCAAGGCTTGCTCGTCCAGCGCGGCAAGCTTTTCAACGTACTCTTCGTCATGCTGGGCAAAGAGTTCGTCATGCCGCACTTTCAGGTAATCACGCCAGAATTCACGATTGGCCAGGCTCTGCACCAGGTGCCCATCTGTCTCGTCCGCCAGCACCGCATCGACCGCCCGCTCTTTCAACGCAGGAGTGATGTCCGCCAACGCACCATACAGCATCGACCTGGGCTGCCCGATCAGACCCAGCGTATCGGCCAACTCAACCCGCAAGCCAAGCACGACCTCCAGCTCGTCGACCTCCTGCCCCGCTGCCTCCCGCAGCATTACCTCCTGCCTGGCGAACTCGTCGAGACGGTCCAGGCGAAACAGGGCCCGCCCCAACTTCAACAGTTCGTCACCATTGCTGCCCACCTTGCCCTCCACTTCGGCATGGTGAACCAGTGCCCGCATCCACAACCTGCTGAAGCGTTCCGCGACACTGTCATGGCAGGTGAGCTGGATACCGGCATGGGTGAAGAGGTCGTCGCGCAATACGCTGTCGGAGTCGACATCCTCGATCAACTGCCAGACCTGCTCGCCCAGGTATTCGGGGGCCTGGAGGAAATCCTGGGTCCTGGTGAGGGTGGCCAACAGCAGGAACAATTGTGCGCTGCCTTCGAGTTGTTGCACGCGCTGCCACATGGCACGTCGTTCAGCACGCCCCTGCGGCTCACCCGTCTCGAGCCAGCGTTGCAAGGGGTCGATAACCTCCGGCAACTGCGCGTCGACCGGTTCGTCAGCGTCCCCGGCCATGAATGCGGTCAACGTTGGCAGTGGCACCGGGTTGCCGTCCAGGTTCACGCGACGCCTGAAGGTCCGCGAAGTTGCCATCAGGCCATTGGGAACCGTGGAAATCAGGTTGAAGCGCAGATCGGCCAGGATCAGTTGAGTGCATCGCTCGATACCTGTCGGCACACTTCTCAGGGAGCATCGGTTCGCCCTGAGGAATTGCAGCTCGGTAAGACGGGAGAAGTCCAGCTCCAGCGAACGCAGCGGATTGAAGTCGAGCACCAGGGTCTCCAGGCCTTCAAGGCTGGACAAGGTGGCGACGCCCGAGGCATTCATCTGGATGCGATTCGACCTCATCTCCAGCCGCCTGAGCCTGGGCAACTGGGCAATCTGCTCAGGCACCGTAGTCAGCAGGTTATTGTTCAGGCTCAAGGTTTCCAGGGAATCGAAGCAGCCCAGGAACATCGGCGACATGCTCATCAGGTCCATGCCGGACATGCGCAACTCGTAGATGTGCCCCATGTCGATTTCCGCGGGCAGGT
Source organism: Pseudomonas sp. TE31087 (assembly GCF_057284075.1). NCBI lineage: Bacteria > Pseudomonadati > Pseudomonadota > Gammaproteobacteria > Pseudomonadales > Pseudomonadaceae > Pseudomonas > Pseudomonas sp. TE31087. The sequence continues at coordinate 404,274 of NZ_JBXVNN010000001.1, read as the reverse complement.
CTGGTAACGAGCCGATGCGCCAGCCCTCGATGCTCAGGATACGCCCGACACGGTCCTGGCTGTAGCTGCGAATGGTTTCACCCTCATGACGCCAGGCGCTGCGCAGGCGATTGGAGAACTGCCGGCGCCGATTGCGCAGTGCACGGCTGCGCGGCTCACGTTCCCAGACGCTTAGCGTATCTTCCAGGTAGGTGAAGTTGGTTTCCTGGGACAACAGCTCCTCGATGGCATCCCCCGTGCGCAACTGCCACTCCTGGATCATCCTTTCCACTTCGACAATGCTCAGCGAGGGGTAAAGCGCCCTGACACGCAGCCTCAGGGTGTCCATGGTCCCCGAGCGCCTGGAGAGCGAACCGCCAAGGGTGTAGCCGACTCGCCCATCGGGCAAGCGCTTGCCAGGGTTGAACCTGGGGGCCACTGCCCGCCAGCCTAACCGATTGATGATTGCGTCTCGTGATTTTGGCAGTTCGCCGATGATCGCTTGGCGCAGTTGCTCGGCTGGTGACTGCCCAGTGAGCTTGAGGGCCTGCTTTCCCTCCTGTCCGAGCAAGCCCACCAGGGCCTGGAACAACCCGCCCGGCGCGTCGATGTCCTGCTCCAGCGCCAGCCCCTGGTGGTCATAAAGGTGGAACTGGCCCGACCGCCAGACCAGCACAGTGCGTTTCTCGCGCAGACCTTGAGGGTCCAGCACACTGATCAGTCGGCCAAACGCCGAACCCTCGCGCAGCTCCAGGTTCAGCGACGCAGGCCAGTTGGCGAGTCTGGGCAGCAAGGCCAGCACCAGCTCGCCAGTCCCATCGGTGTAGCTGGTATCCAGCAGAAGACCTTCCAGTGCCCGTGTCAGTCGTGCTTGCCCGAGCAGCGAGCGAACCTGTTTGAGGATCGCCATCGGCAACCGAGACTCGCTGATGGCCACCCGTCGCAGCATCGCGTCGGCGCTCTGCACCGCTTCGGTGGCGTAGGCCAGGGGCAAGCCGGGAAACTCGCTTTGCAACTGCTGCAGTAGCGCGTCCGCTGCAGGTTCATCGTCCGGTAATGCCTCCAGCGGATCCTCGGCGAGCAAAAGGTCTTCCGCCAGGTGGTTGTGCAGCGCCTCACGCAGCTCATACCGTCGTGTCAGCAACTGCCTGCCGATGGCTTGGTCATCCAGCGTATGCATGTCCGCACAGGCTCTGCACCATGCCAGCACCTGGGTGTCCTCGAGGAGCGCACCGGGCTTTTCCAGTGCGCTGAACAGCGCCGAAACCCGACTCGCCGCCATATAGCGCCTCAAGGTATCCCGCAGGGCGATCGGCGCCTGGCGGTTCTCCACCAGCACCCCACGCAATGCCTCCTTGTCGACGCCGGCAGCTTGCAGTATTCGTCCGGCCGTTTCGGCGCAAAGCGGCGGGTCCAGCGGCCACAGACGGTTGAGCATCCGCGTGCTGTCGTCCCACTCCAGAGGTCGCTCCAGGCGAATGCGCCAGCAACGCTCGCCATTGAAATCGACCGGCGGCCCGTAAGCGTCGGCGCGCTCGGCATGGCGCAAACTCCAGGGTTTGCCGGGCGCCTCCCGTTGCAGTTCGTAGTACTTGTCGTCGACACGCAACCAGCGCCGGGAGCCCTCGCCGTACAAGCCGTTGTCCAACAGCCGCGCCGCCCCCGGGTCAGATTCGTACACCTGCAGGTCCGCCTGCCACAGGCGCGAGCCCTGGCTTGTCCTGACCGGATCGAGCAGGTCAACGAACGAACTGCGCTTGAGCACGCTTGCCACCGCCGTGGCACCTGCAGCGGTGGCCGCTGTGATCGCCACGGTCTCGGCGACGCTGAACAGATGCTCCAGCGCTTCATGCTGGTGCCCCTCGCTCCAGTCGACAGCGCCTTCATACACATGCGCGAGGGTATCCATTACCAGGGTCGCGAACAGTGCCACACCGACGATAGGAATACCCAGCCCCGCCAGTCCGAGCACGGTGAAACCGATCCCTGACCAGGTGGCCAGGCGCTCGTTGGCGGCCTGCTGATCGGCGTCCGCGTTCGAGACCAGCAGCAGCTTGCCGTCATCCTTGAACCGCTCTACCTGGGTAGTGGCCAGTGTGGTGAAGATGTCCTGCCCGGAAGCGGCACCTTCCATTTGCAGATCTGGCACCTCATCACTCAGGCGCACGTCCAGCAACTGACTGAAGGCAGCGCGGTCACGCAGCCGAATCCGTTCGCGAAAGTCGCGGCGGATATCCGCGTTTTCCAGCTCACTTGCCAGCGCCTGCTCCATGCACTGGACTGAATCGAAACGGCGCAGGGAGTTCTGCCCATCATCGGGCACGTAGAGGATGACGCCCTTGTCCGTACCCTGCGCGTCACGCAACTGGATCTTCAAGGCGTTCTCGACGGCGAACCCCAGCATGCGCAGTTCACCCGCGCCGGCGAAGCACTGTTGACCTGGCTGATCTGCCTTGCCGCTCGAAAGCTGGTCAAGGGCCATGTACTCCTCGACGCTGATCTGCGCACGACACAGGGCAAGCTCGCACATCAGGACAAATGCGGCTCGTTTATGCTCAGCAAGCAAAGTTCGATTGGCCGGGCTGAACACCTGAGCGATCAATACCTGGTACTGCTTGCCCAGATCCAGCTTGCGGCAGGCATCGGCAACACCCTCTGGACTGGACATGACAGCCGAAGCGCCGCTGTTCACCAATCCTGTGGCAACAAAGAACGAGGCGGATGTAGGGAAGTTCTGCATCAGCCGCAGCCGTGCCGGAGAACGCAACTCGCGTGGCTCGACACTAGGCGTGGACAGGATCGGCGTCACCCCGTACCAGGCGTCGACCCACTCCAGCGCATCCAGCGCGGGCCCGTCGGGCAACAGGGTCTTGAGCATCGGTTGGAAATGCTGCTCGGCGAACTGTTGCGCCGATACCAAAGCAGTTGTAGCCCGCGCCAGTTGCTGACGACTCTTTTCATGGACCTGGAACGCCTTGTGCAGTGCTCTCAGGCGCTCCACGGAAGCCTGTGTGAGCCAGTCCGGCAGTCTTGCACCAATGAATTTGTCCAGAAGTACGCGAAGTTGCGCATTCCTGCCTGCTTCGGTTGGCGAGAGGGTATTAGAAGTCATGCTGTAAGGACCTTGTGCTTTAAGGTACCTCACAGTGCACAAGCCGCCAGCGCCGCTTCAGCGGGAAGGCTCACCCACCCGGTACGCCACCTTCATGCATGACCAGCGAACGGTAATGCCCCGGGTTACAACCGAACCACTTGCGAAACGCCTTGTAGAACGAGCTGCTGTCGGCGAAACCCAGGCGCTCGGCGATATCGCCCAATCCCAACTGCGCCTCGGCCAGCCAGGCGATGGCCAGTTCCCGACGCACGCCATCCTTGATGCCCTGGTAGCTCTGGCCTTCTTCCGACAGGCGTCGACGCAACGTCGACACCGACATGTGCAGGGTGGCGGCCACCTGCTCGGCGTCCGGCCAGGTGCCCGGCGGCATCTCCAGCAAGCGATGACGGATCTGCCGGGCCAGACTGGCCGGGTCGCGGAACTTGACCAGGATGTTGCCCGGGGCCTCGGCCAGGAAGCGCTGCAATTCTTCGTCACTGCGTCTGACCGGCAGTTCAAGGCATTCGGCGGCGATGATCATCCGCGTGCGCGGGCGCTCGAACTGCAGGTTCTCGGAAAACATCACCCGGTAGTCGTCGCAAAACGGCGGCTCGGCGCAGCGCAGGTCGATGGCCAGGATCGGGATGCGTCGCCCGGCCAGCCAACAGGCCAGGCCGTGCACGATCATCCAGAAGGTGAAGTAGGTGAACGCCCGGCGCGGCGTATCGCCGGGTTCGTTGATGACGATCTCGGCCAGGCTCTGCTGGCGCACCAGGCCCGGCTGCAGGTCTTCGAGCATCAGCGACAGGAACGCCAGCAGGTTGTCCAGGGCCGCGCCCAGGGTCGGCTGGGCCATGGCGCTGCGGGCCATGAAGGCCAGGCTGCCGCTGCGCAGGCCGCGCCGGTCCATGGCGAAGAACTCGTCGTTGCAGCGCCGCGCCAACAGGCGCCAGAGCCGGGCGTAGGACTCCGCCGTCACCCGCGCCTCGGGCAGGTCCAACTGCTCGGCCGCGATCCCGGCACGCGCCAGCAGCCCGGCGTCGGGCTCGCCGGCCGGGCAGGTCTGCAACAGGGCTTCGCGCACCAGTTGCATGGAAATGGTGTCCTTCTCGCTCATCGACAATCCAGTCTGCGCTGTGGCCGCCATCTTAGGCCGCCATGGGGAAAACGTCAGCCGCCAATCACTGACCGGCGGCCAGGCTCAGGAACGCCTGGATCAGGCGCAACTCACGGCGGCGCTCCAGGCAACCGACCATGTGCTGGTTGACCAGGCCCTGGCCGGCCAGGGGGCGGGCCACCACCCGCGGGTCATGGGCCACTTCGGTGGAGGACACCACGCCGATGCCCAGCTCCGCCGCCACCGCCTCGGTGACCGCTTCGCGGCTGTCCAGCTCCAGCAGCACCCGGGGTTGCACGCCAGCGTCGGCGCAGGCCTTGTCAAAGGTGCGCCGGGTGGTCGAGCTGGGCTCGCGCAGCACCATGATCTGCCTGTCCAGCTCGGCCAGCGGCAAGTCACCTTTGGCACCCGCCCACGCATGCCCCACGGGCAGCAGCGCACACAACCGCGACTCGCATAACGCCTGCAGGTGCAGGCCCTTGCGCGGCTCGATCTCGGTCAGCACGGCCACATCGGCATGTTCCGACAGCAACGCGGCCAGGGTTTCCTGGGCATTGCCCAGGCGCAGGTTGACGGTGATGCCGGGATAGCGCTCGCGCAGTTGCGCCAGCATCGGCATCACCCGGTGCGGGCCGTCCGCCGCCACCTCCAGGCGCCCGGTCAGCAACTGCCGGTTGGCCTCGAGCATGGCCTGGGCTTCCTCGGCCAGGCCGAACATGGCCCGGGTGATGGCCGCCAGGCGCGTGCCCTCCTCGGTCAGCTCGACCCGCCGGGCGGTACGGCGCAGCAAGGTGATCTGGTAGTGCTCCTCCAACGCCTTCACATGCCCGGTCACCGCCGGCTGGCTGATGAACAGGCGCTCGGCGGCGCGGGTGAAGCTGCCCTCGCGGGCGACGGCGTCGAAGGCGCGGAGCTGGAACAGGTTCATATCTATCGGCCTGACTTATGGCTGGCATATCTACAAACAATTTGATTGATGACACGGCGAATTGCAACCTAGCCCCACTAAGTTTCCAGCCCACCGCAAGTGAGGAACCCCGGAATGAGCAACGCCCCGATCCTGCTGACCCCCGGTCCCCTGACCACCTCGATCCGCACCCGCCAGGCCATGCTCGTGGACTGGGGCTCGTGGGATCGCGACTTCAACCAGCTGACCGCCAGCGTGTGCGAACAACTGCTGGCCATCATCGACGGCAGCGCCAGCCACCACTGCGTGCCCCTGCAAGGCAGCGGCACCTTCGCCGTCGAGGCCGCCATCGGCACCCTGGTACCCCGTGACGGCAAGGTGCTGGTGCTGATCAACGGCGCCTACGGCCAGCGCCTGGCGAAGATCTGCAAGGTGCTGGGCCGCGCCTACAGCACCTTCGAGACCGCCGAGGACCAGCCGACCACCGCCGCCGACGTCGACCGCCTGCTGGCCGCCGACCCCGCCGTGACCCATGTGGCGCTGATCCACTGCGAGACCAGCACCGGCATCCTCAACCCGCTGCCCGAGATCGCCCAGGTGATCCAGCGCCACGGCAAGCGCCTGATCATCGACGCCATGAGCTCGTTCGGTGCGCTGCCGATCGATGCTCGTGAAATTCCCTTCGAAGCGCTGATCGCCGCCTCCGGCAAGTGCCTGGAAGGCGTGCCGGGCATGGGCTTCGTCTTCGCCGAAAAAACCGCCCTGGCCGCCGCCGAGGGCAACGCCCACTCCCTGGCCATGGACCTGCACGACCAGCACGCCTACATGGCCAAGACCGGCCAGTGGCGCTTCACCCCGCCGACCCACGTGGTCGCCGCCCTGCACGAAGCGCTGCAGCAATACAACGAAGAAGGTGGACTGCCCGCTCGCCACCAACGCTACGCCGACAATTGCAAGACCTTGCTCGACGGCATGGCGAAGATCGGTCTGAAGAGCTTCCTGCCCGCCGACATCCAGGCACCGATCATCGTCACCTTCCACGCGCCGAAGGATCCGCGCTACCAGTTCAAGGACTTCTATGAGCGGGTCAAGGCCAAGGGCTTCATCCTCTACCCGGGCAAGCTGACCCAGGTCGAGACCTTCCGCGTCGGCTGCATCGGCGTGGTTGGCGCCGATGGCATGCAGGCCGCCGTGAACGCCGTGGCCGAGGTGCTGCGGGAAATGGAAGTGCTGGACATCTGACCCTCTGCCCACCCAATTCAAGGAAAACGCGCACATGAACTACAGCAACCCCACCCAGCTGCAAGCCGCCATCCTCGACTGGGCCGGCACCGTGGTCGACTTCGGCTCCTTCGCCCCGACCCAGATCTTCGTCGAAGCCTTCGCCGAGTTCGACGTGCAGGTGTCCATCGAAGAAGCCCGTGGCCCGATGGGCATGGGCAAGTGGGACCATATCCGCACCCTGTGCGACGTGCCGGAAATCGCCGAGCGCTACCGCAAGGTGTTCGGCCGCACGCCCACCGACGACGATGTCACCGCCATCTACGAGCGCTTCATGCCGCTGCAGATCGAGAAGATCGCCGTGCACTCGGCGCTGATCCCAGGCGCTCTGGACACCCTGACCGGGCTGCGCAAGGACGGCCTGAAAATCGGCTCCTGCTCCGGCTACCCGAAGGTGGTGATGGACAAGGTGGTCGAACTGGCCGCGCAGAACGGCTACGTGGCCGACCATGTGGTGGCCACCGACGAGACGCCGAACGGCCGCCCGTGGCCGGCCCAGGCGCTGGCCAACGTGATTGCCCTGGGCATCGACGATGTGGCCGCCTGCGTGAAAGTCGACGATACCGTACCGGGGATTCTCGAAGGCCGCCGCGCCGGGATGTGGACCGTGGCGCTGGTGTGCTCGGGCAATGCCCTGGGGCTGACCTGGGAAGGCTACCGGGCGTTGAGCGCGGAGAAGCTGGAGAGCGAGCGCAAGCGGATCCATGGGATGTTTGCCGCATCGCGGCCGCACTACCTGATCGACACCATCAACGAGTTGCCCGAAGTGATTGCCGATATCAACCGGCGATTGGCCAAGGGGGAGATGCCGCAGAGCGCCTGAAGTCGAAAAACATCGCGGGGCAAGCCCGCTCCCACGCTCAGCATACATGCATGCCTGGCGTGGGAGCGGGCTTGCCCCGCGATGCTTTTGGGGGGATCAGACTGCCCGGTTCAACTTCACCCACGACGCGAACCGGTCGATAAAGCCCTGCAGGAAGGGCCGGGTCTTGTCGTTAAGCTTGCCGCTATCATCGAACAGCGTCGCCGCCCCACCGATATAAGCCTCGGGCATCTGCATGCACGGCATGTCGAGGAACACCAGCGACTGGCGCACCGCGTGATTGGCGCCAAACCCGCCGATCGCCCCCGGCGACACGCTGGCCACCGCCGCCGGCTTGCCGCTCCATACGCTCTGCCCATAGGGCCGCGAACCCACGTCGATGGCGTTCTTCAACCCGCCCGGCACCGAACGGTTGTACTCCGGGGTGACGAACAGCACCGCGTCGCTGCGGCGGATCTCGTCGCGAAAATGCTTCCACGCCTCGGGTGCGCCCTCGGCCTCGACATCCTCGTTGTACAACGGCAGGTCGCCGATCTCGACGATCCGCAGGGCAAGGCTGGACGGCGCCAGCTCAGACAGCGCGCGGGCCACCTTGCGGTTGTAGGACTCCTTGCGCAAGCTGCCGACGACGACCGCAACCGAATAGACCTGGCTCATGGCGTTTTGCAACCTCTGCTCTGGGAATGGGACCTGTTAGTTATAGATGACCGTTCCTCGGCTTCCCGGTTTTTTTCCATTCGGCTGAAAACTTCCCGGGCGTTTCACTGGTCTATGCCTACAGACATTTCCTACACGATTCAGAGGTTTCCACCTAAATGGCAGCAGTAATGGTCGGCCAGTTCCACGCCCGCGACGCCGAAGGCCGTATCTACCCCGTCCACGAATTCCAGGAATCCACCCTGCAGGCCGACGGCAGCACCCTCGGCGCGCCGGTCACCAGCTATCGGCTGGCCATCGGCGACCGCGTCAACCACCTGGGCGACGACCGCTTCGAGCTGGCCCAGACCGGCGTCGAGATCATCCGCATTCCTTGACGCAATCGACGGTGTACAGCGTCCCCTCGCGCTGCAGGCCATGCACGTCGGCGACGAAACCCGGGAAGCCCTGGTCGAAGGCCCGGGCGCATTCCAGGTAGACCAGGATCGAGCGGGTCGCCTCGGTGAAGCGCTCGCCCGGCATGATCAAGGGGATCCCCGGCGGATACGGCACCAGCATCACCGCAGCGACCCGGCCCAGCAGCTGCTCGATCGGCACCGCCTCCACCTCCCCGCGCACCATCCGGTCATAGGCCTCGGCCGGGGTCATCGCTACTTCGGGCAAACGGGTGAACAGCAGCTTGAGCTGCCTGGACGTGGCATTGCCGCGGTAGAAGGCATGCAGTTGCTGGCACAGGTCGCGCAGCCCCAGCCCCTGGTAGCGTGACGGCTGCGGCGTCAGCACGCTGGGCAGGCAGTCGGCCAGCGCGGTATTGGCGTCGTAGTGGCGCTTGAACTCCAGCAGTTCGGTCAGCAGCGTGCTCCACTTGCCCTTGGTGATGCCCATCGAGAACAGCACCAGGAAGCTGTACAGACCGGTCTTCTCCACCACCAGCCCCCGTTCCCAGAGGAACTTGCCGACCACCGCGGCCGGAATGCCGTGCTCGCCCGCCCCACCACCGGCTCCCGGCATCACCAGGGTGACCTTGAGCGGATCGAGCAGCACATAGTCGTCGCTCAGCTCGGCAAAGCCATGCCACTCGGCCCCCGGCTGCAACAGCCAGTCCGCCGCCTCCAGGCGCTCGCCGCCCTGCGCCAGCGGGGGCTGCCAGATGCTGAACCACCAGTCGTCGGCGGCGATGTGCTCGCGCAGGTTGGCCAGCGCCCGGCGAAAGCTCAGGGCCTCGTCGAACATCTCCTGCAGCAGCGAGCGCCCGGCCGGGCCCTCCATCATCGCCGAGGCCACATCCAGCGAGGCAAGGATGCTGTACTGCGGCGAGGTGGAGATATGCATCATGAAGGCTTCGTTGAAGCGGTCGCGGTCCAGCTGGCGGGCGGCGCCGTCCTGCACATGGATCATCGACGCCTGGCTGAAGGCGGCCAGCAGCTTGTGGGTGGAATGGGTGCTGAACAGTAGCGGCCCCTCATCGCCGCGCGGCGTGCCCATGGCATAGCGGCCGGTGAAGAACTCGTGGAAGGCGGCGTAGGCGAACCAAGCCTCATCAAAGTGCAGCACCTCGGCACTGGCACCGAGGGTCTGCTTGATGAGCCCGGCGTGGTAGCACAGGCCGTCATAGGTGGAGTTGGTGACCACCGCCAGCTTGATCTTCGCCGGCCGCCCCTGGGCCAGCGGGTGGGCCTGGATCTTTGCCTGTATGGACGCCGGGGTGAACTCGCTGAGCGGGATCGGCCCGATGATGCCCAGCTCGTTGCGCTCCGGGCACAGGTAGAGGGGGATGGCGCCGGTCATGATGATCGCATGCACCACCGACTTGTGGCAGTTGCGGTCCACCAGCACCAGGTCACCGCGCCCGACCATGGCGTGCCAGACGATCTTGTTGGCGGTGGAGGTGCCGTTGATGACGAAGAAGGTATGGTCGGCGCCGAAGTTGCGCGCCGCCCGCGCCTCGGCGGCGGCCAGGGGGCCGGTGTGATCGAGCAGCGAGCCCAGCTCGGGCACCGACACGGACAGGTCCGAACGCAGGGTGTTTTCGCCGAAAAACTGGTGGAAGGCCTGCCCCACCGGGCTCTTGTGATAGGCCACGCCGCCGCCGTGGCCTGGGGTGTGCCAGGAGTAGTTCGACTGCGCGGTGTGTTGCACCAGGGCCTTGAAGAACGGTGGCAGCAAACCGTCGAGGTAAGTGTGCGCGGCCCGCGCCACCTGGCGGGCGAGAAAGGGCACGGTGTCTTCGAACAGGTAGAGAATGCCGCGCAACTGGTTGAGCTCACCCATGGCCTCGGCCGGGGCGTTCTCCAGGGTGACCTGCTCGCCCAAGGCGAAGATCGGCAGGTTGGGTGCGCGCAGCCGGGCCAGGCGGATCAGCTCGGCCATGTTCTGCAGCAGGCGGCTATTGTCGCCGACCCCCTCGGCGGCGATCAGCATGCAGGCCAGGCCGTGGTGGGTAGCGGCCACCAGGCGCGCCTCGGCCTGGTCGGCGGCGGCGAGGATGGCGAAGCCGTCCCTGGCCAGTTCGTCGGCGATGCCACGCACCCGTTCACCGGCGACACTGTCAGCCTTGATCGCCCGGTGGACGATGAGGATGGGGAACTGGAGGTCCTTGTACATCGGGCGGCTACCTCTGCGGGGGCTTCCCCCTCAGGGTAGTTGAGGCTGGTGTCGTCAGTGCCGGCCTCTTCGCGGGTAAACCCGCTCCCACAGGTTCGGGGGGGTTGCCTGTGGGAGCGGGTTTACCCGCGAAAGGGCCGGTACTGTCAGAGAATCAGCTGGCGGGGGCCTCGGTCAGCACCTGCCACATCGCCGGCCCACCCGCCGACTTGGCGACGGCCGCCAAACGCTCGACATGGGCCTCGAGCTCTTCCTCGCTAGCCATGATCACCTTACCCGCCGCACGACCGGTAATCCGACGGATCTCACTGCCGGTGCTGCCCTGCCCATCCTCGCCCTGCGCGCCATCCCCCGCCAGCGACAGGCTGGTCTGGCCACCGGTCATCGCCAGGTAGACGTCGGCCAGCAGTTCCGAGTCGAGCAATGCGCCGTGCAGTTCACGGCCGGAGTTGTCGATACCGTAGCGTTTGCACAGCGCATCGAGGCTGTTGCGCTGCCCCGGGTGGCGCGAGCGCGCCATCATCAGGGTGTCGAGGATCGGGCAGTGCTGCGAGATGTCGGCGCGGTCCTGCTGGCCGATCAGCGCGAACTCATTGTTGATGAAGCCGACGTCGAACGCCGCGTTGTGGATGACCAGGGTGGCGCCCTGGATGAAGTCGAAGAACTCCTCGGCCACATCGCCGAAACGCGGTTTGCCGACCAGGAAGGCGTCGGTGATGCCGTGGACGTTGATCGCACCCTCGTCACTCTCGCGGTCGGGCTGCAGGTAGACATGGAAGTGCCGCCCGGTCAGGCGCCGGCCCACGACCTCGACGCAACCGATCTCGATGATGCGGTGGCCTTCGGCCACCGGCATGCCGGTGGTCTCGGTGTCGAGGATGACGAACCGTTTGTCTTGCTGCTGCTCCACGCGGGGACTCCAACTGGCGGTGCTTGAATTCGGGGTGGGAGTATAACGAAATCGGGGCCGCTTTGCGGCCATCGCGGGGCAAGCCCGCTCCCACGCAGGCAGTGCTCACCCTGTGGGAGCGGGCTTGCCCCGCGATGGCCCGCAACACAATCAACGCTGGGCGCGTACTTCGTCGACTCCACGATTGGCCAACTGATCGGCCCGCTCGTTGCCCGGGTGGCCGATATGCCCGCGCACCCACTTCCAGGTCACCTTGTGCCGATTGACCTGCTCATCGAGGGCCATCCACAGGTCAGCGTTCTTCACCGGCTCCTTGGCGGCGGTCTTCCAGCCGCGCTTCTTCCAGTTGACCATCCACTCGTTGATGCCCTTCATCACGTACTGGGAGTCGGTGGTCAGCACCACCTCGCACTCGCGCTTGAGCGCCTTCAGGCCCTCGATTGCGGCCATCAGCTCCATGCGGTTGTTGGTGGTCTCGCGCTCGCCGCCCCACAGCTCCTTTTCGACGCCCTTGAAAACCATCAGGACGCCCCAGCCGCCCGGGCCGGGATTGCCCTTGCAGGCACCATCGGTGTAGATCTCGACGCTATCGCTCATGTACCACTCGTGTTCAGTGCTTTTCGGAATCGGGGTGGGTGACGCTGCGATTGACCTTGGCCAACGGCAGCGGCAGCAGCTTGCCCATCGGCTCGCGGCGCTCAAGGCGCAGCGGCCGCAGGCCGACCACCATCTTGCGCGCCACCAGCAGGTAGACACCGCCACCGGCGCCCTGCCAGCCCCCGGCCACCCGCTCCCAACCGGCCAGGCGCTGTTGCCAGGCCGGCGAGGCAAGCGGCGGACGATAGCACCCGAAGCGGCGTTTCTCCAGCGCGAAGCCCAGCAGGTTGAGCCAGTCGCCGACCCGCGACGCCGAGATGCAGCGGGCCTTGCGCAAGGCGCCCTGGCTGAAGAAATGCCGCAGCCCCCAACTGCTCCACGGATTGATGCCGACGATCAGCAGGTGACCGCCCGGGCGCACCGCGCTGGCCGCCTCCCGGAGCAATCCGTGGGGAGAGAGACTGAAGTCCAGGCCGTGCTGCAGCACCACCACGTCGGCGGCATGTTCCGACAGCGGCCAGGCCTGCTCCTCGCAGACGATCTCCACCCCCGGCAACGGCGCGCCCAGGCGCACGTTGCGCTGCACCTGCGGGGCGTTGGGCGGCGGTTCGGCGCAGGGGCCGTAGTGCACCAGGTAGCCACCGAAGAAGCGCCGCAGCTCTTCTTCGAGCAACTTTTCCTCTTCCTTGAGCATCAACTGCCCAAGGGGGCCATTGAACCAGTCGCGGGCCAGGCTGATGAGTTCGACCCAGTCGGGGTCGGCCTGGGCGAAGGCTTGGTCGGTCATTGCATTCTCCCTCGAAGGTTCTCCGGCCGCGCCATCGCGGCTAAGATGCCCTCAATGTCCAGGCTTGGCGATACGGATCCGCACATGATACAGATCGATGCCCTACCCGCTTTCAACGACAACTACATCTGGTTGTTACAGGATACTGCCAATCGCCGCTGCGCAGTGGTCGATCCCGGTGATGCCGGGCCGGTGCAGGCCTGGCTGGGCCAGCATCGCGACTGGGCGCTGGAGGCGATCCTGGTCACTCACCACCACCATGACCATGTCGGCGGCGTCGAGGCCCTGAAGCAGGCCACCGGTGCCACCGTCTACGGCCCGGCCAACGAGCTCATTCCGGCCCGCGACGTCGCCCTGGAGGATGGCGCGCAGGTCAAAGCCCTGGGCCTGACGTTCGAAGTCATGGCCATGCCCGGCCACACCCTGGGGCATATCGCCTATTACACTGCGCAATCGCCCACGCCGCTACTGTTCAGTGGCGACACCCTGTTCGCCGCCGGTTGCGGTCGCCTGTTCGAAGGCACGCCTGAACAGATGCACCATTCGCTGCAGCGCCTGGCCGCCCTGCCCGCCGAGACCGAAGTGTACTGCGCCCACGAATATACCCTGAGCAACCTGCGCTTCGCCCGCGCCGTGGAACCGGAAAGCCCGCACGTTCTGCAACGGTTCGAAGACGTTACCCGCCTGCGCGCCGACAATCGCATCAGCCTGCCCTCCACCATCGGCCTGGAGCGCCTGACCAACCCGTTTTTGCGTACCGCTGAAACATTCGTTAAACAAAAAGCAGACGAATGGAAGGGACATTCCAACCCCACCCAAGCCACTGTTTTTGCTGCCTTGAGGTCTTGGAAGGACGTGTTCTGATAACCTCAAGATATATCGTGACACAAGCCCAAAGGTTGACCCGGCCGGGGCCGGTTTCTAGAATCGCCCAACTTTTTTGCCCGGATAACCGTTCCAGCCGATGTCTTCCCCTAGCCGCAGAACCGCTCATTCGGTCGCCCTGACGCGACTGGCACAGATCAGTGCACTGGCGCTGGCCGCCACCCTGGTCGGCTGCCAGAGCACCCGTCAGCTCGACGAATCCGACAGCGTTCGCGCGCACAACTACCAGGCGCGGATCAAGCACAAGCCCGCGCCACTGGTGGTCAAGCCCAAGGAAGCGCCGCCCCAGGACGTCTGGGAGCGCATGCGCCAGGGCTTCGCCCTGCAGGACGGCATGGACGTCAACCCGCGCATCGAACAGCAGCGCCTATGGTTCGCCAGCAACCCGTCGTTCCTCGAGAACGCCGGCGAGCGCGGCAGCCTCTACCTGCACTACATCGTCGAGCGCCTCGAAGAACGCGACATGCCGCTGGAGCTGGCCCTGCTGCCGGCCATCGAGAGCGCCTACAACCCGATGGCCTACTCCCGCGCACACGCCGCCGGCATGTGGCAGTTCATCCCGTCCACCGGGCGCCACTTCAAGCTGCGCCAGACCAACTTCTACGATGGCCGTCGCGACGTCACCGCCTCGACCAACGCCGCGCTGGATTACCTGAACCGCCTGCACGACATGTTCAACGGCGACTGGCTGCTGGCCCTGGCGGCCTACAATGCCGGCGAAGGCACCGTCAGCCGCGCCATCGAGCGCAACGAGCGCCTGGGCCTGCCGACCGACTACTGGAACCTGCCGCTGCCGCAGGAAACCCGCGACTACGTGCCCAAGCTGCTGGCCCTGTCGCAGGTGGTCAACACCCCGGCCGCCTACGGGATCAACCTGAACCCGATCGCCAACGAACCCTATTTCGAAGCCGTCGCCATCAACGACCGCCTCGACCTGTCGCGCGTCGCGGCCTTCGCCGACATCGACGAAGACGAGCTGATCCAGCTCAACCCCGCCTTCAAGAAGCGCATGACCGTGGACGGCCCGCAGCAGTTGCTGGTGCCTACCGCCAAGGCACAGTTGCTGAGCGACCGCATGTCCAACCTCAAGCCCGAGGAACTGGTCGCCCTGCAGCCGAACAAGGCCGTGTTCCAGGCCGCCCTGGCCGATGCCAAGGCGCCGGCGGCGCGCAGCTACCGGGTCAAGCGCGGCGACAACCTGGGCAGCATCGCCAAGGCCAACCGCGTCGCGGTCAAGGACATCCAGCGCTGGAACAGCCTGCGCGGCAACAGCCTCAAGGTCGGCCAGGTGCTGGCCCTGCGTGGCGGCAACGCGCCGAGCGCGGCGGCCAACCGCGTGGCCGATGCCAAGCAGCGTTCCACCCAGTACAAGGTGCGCAAGGGCGACTCGTACTACCTGGTGGCCAAGCGTTTCAACGTCGAGATGAAACACCTCAAGCGCTGGAACCCGCGCAGCGGGCATGCGCTCAAGCCGGGGCAGACGCTGACCGTTTACCTGTCGCGTTGATGTGAATCCCGGGGGCGCTTCGCGCCCCTTTCGCGGCACAAGGCCGCTCCTACAGGGATTACGCAGACTCTGTAGGAGCGGCCTTGTGCCGCGAAAGGGCTGCGAAGCAGCCCCAATCAGCCACATCCATCTGACCGGCTCGCACCCTTTTTCCATTCCAGACAAGCTGTTACTGTACCCCGAACCAAGCCCAACGCCTTCTGGATCGGATGCCGACTTGATACGTCCCCTCCTGCTGTCTCTCAGCCTGGCCTTGAGCTTCCCCGCCGTCGCGATGGTGAGCGAAAGCCACGGATACGCGCAGTTCGGCACGCTCAAGTACCCGGCCAGCTTCACCCACTTCGACTGGGTCAACCCGCAAGCCCCCAAAGGCGGCACGTTGCGGGCCATGGCCTTCGGCACCTTCGACACGCTCAACCCCTACACCTTCAAGGGCTCGAGCCCGGTCACCACGCCCAACTTCCTGCAGTACGGCATCAACGAGCTCAACGAGCCGCTGATGGTCGGCACCGGCATGTACGACCCCTCCGGCGACGAGCCCACCTCCAGCTACGGCCTGATCGCCCGCTCGGTCGAGTACAGCGAGGACCGCAGCTGGGTGGTGTTCAACCTGCGCCCCGAGGCGCACTTCCACGACGGCGTGCCGATCACCGCCGCCGACGTCGCCTTCAGCTACCGCACCCTGCTCAAGGACGGCCACCCGATCTACCGCACCAACCTGCAGGAAGTGGCCCGGGTCGACATCCTCGGCCCGCTGCGCATCCGCTTCGTGTTCAAGCGCGCCGGCAACCCGCTGCTGATCCTGCGCCTGGGCGAGATGCCGGTGCTGCCCAGGCACTACTGGGAAAAGCGCGACTTCAAGGCCACCACCTTCGAGCCGCCTTTGGGCAGCGGCCCCTACCGCATCACCGAGGTGCAACCCGGCCGCCGGCTGGTGTTCGAGCGGGTGAGGGACTACTGGGGCAAGGACCTGGCCGTGAACCGCGGCAAGAACAACTTCAAGCGCGTCGAATACGAGTTCTACCGTGACGCCACCGTGGCCTTCGAGGCCTTCAAGGCCGGCGAGTTCGACCTCTACATCGAGCACCAGGCGAAGAACTGGGCCAACGGCTACAACTTCCCCGCCGTGCGCCGCGGTGAGGTGATCAAGGCGCAGATCCCGCACAAGATCCCGACACAGACCCAAGGCCTGTTCATGAACAGCCGCCGCGCCACCTTCAGCGACCCGCGGGTACGCCAGGCGCTGGGCCTGATGCTCGATTTCGAGTGGACCAACCGCGCGCTGTTCAACGGCGCCTACCGGCGCGCCACCAGCTACTACCCCAACAGTGATTTCACCGCCACAGGCCTGCCCACCGGCAAGGAATGGCTGCTGCTCAAGCCGTTCCGCGACCAACTGCCCGAGAAGCTGTTCACCCAGCCCTACCAGGTCAGCCACACCGACGGCAGCGGCATCAGCCGCCCGGCCCTGCGCCAGGCCCTGGCGCTGTTCGCCCAGGCCGGCTGGAAGCTCAACGGCCAGCGCCTGGTGGACAGCAAGGGCCAGCAATTCGGTATGGAACTGCTGCTGGTGAATCCGAACCTCGAACGCATCCTGCAACCTTATGTCGAAAATCTGGCCAGCATCGGCATCGATGCGCGCTTGCGCACCGTCGACCGCGCCCAGTACAAACAACGGCTCGACCAGTTCGATTTCGACATGATCCTGATGACCCTGAACCAGACCCTGAGCCCGGGCCTCGAACAGTGGCTGTATTTCCACTCGAGCCAAGCCGCCACCAAGGGCAGCAAGAACTATGCTGGGGTCAAGGACCCGGTGGTCGACCACCTGCTCGACACCCTGCTCGCCGCCCGCACGCGTGATGACCAGATCGCCGCGGCGCGTGCCCTGGACCGCGTGCTCTCATGGCAGTACTACATGATCCCCAACTGGTACCTCGACAATCACCGCCTGGCCTACCGCAACCGGTTCGCCTTCGTCACCACGCCGCCCTACACCCTCGGGCTGAACAGCTGGTGGATCAAGAAGACTTCGGAGAAAGCCAAATGACGCCCACCTTGCGCCGCCTGGCCGGCAGCCTGTTGCTGGCCTGCCTCACGCTCCCGGCCGTGGCCGCCCCGCAGCACGCCCTGACCCTGTACGACGAGCCGCCAAAATACCCGGCCAACTTCAAGCACTTCGAATACGTCAATCCTGACGCGCCCAAGGGCGGCACCTTCCGCCAGTCCAGCTTCGGCGGCTTCGACAGCCTCAACCCGTTCATCAACAAGGGCGTGCCCGCCGACAACGTCGGCAGCATCTACGACACCCTGATGCGCCAGAGCCTGGACGAGCCCTTCACCGAATACGGCCTGGTGGCCGGCAAGATCGAAAAGGCCCCCGACAACAGCTGGGTGCGCTTCTACCTGCGCCCCGAAGCACGCTTCCACGACGGCCAGCCGATGCGCGCCGAGGACGTGGTGTTCACTTTCAACGCCCTGATCAAGGACGGCGCGCCGCTGTACCGCCAGTACTACGCCGACGTCGCCGAGGTGGTCGCCGAAGCCCCGCTCAAGGTGCTGTTCAAGTTCAAGCACACCAACAACCGCGAGTTGCCGCTGATCCTCGGCCAGCTGCCGGTGCTGCCCAAGCACTGGTACGAGGGCCGTGACTTCAACCGCGGCAACCTGGAGATCCCACTGGGCAGCGGCCCGTACAAGGTCGTCGAGGTGAAGGCCGGCCGCTCGATCCGCTACGAGCGGGTCAAGGACTACTGGGCCAAGGACCTGCCGATCAACCGCGGCTTCTACAACTTCGATGTGATGACCTTCGACTCGTACCGCGACAACACCGTCGCCCTCGAAGCCCTCAAGGCCGGTCAGTTCGACTACGCCCTGGAAGTCAGCGCGAAGAACTGGGCCACCGCCTACGACGTGCCCGCCGTGCGCGACGGCCGCCTGATCAAGGAAGAGATCCCCAACGGCAACCCGGTGGGCATGCAGGGCTTCATCTTCAACCTGCGCAAACCCGTGTTCCAGGACATCCGCGTGCGCCACGCCATCAGCCTGCTGATGGACTTCGAATGGACCAACAAGCAGCTGTTCAACGGCGCCTACACCCGCACCGGCAGCTACTTCGAGAACTCCGAGATGGCCGCCAGCGGCCTGCCCTCGCCCGCCGAGCTGAAGATCCTCGAACCACTGCGCGCCAAGGTGCCCGACGAGGTGTTCAACGGCGCCTTCCGCAACCCCGTCACCGACGGCAGCGGCATGATCCGCGACCAGCAGCGCCAGGCCTACAAGCTGCTGCAGGACGCCGGCTGGAAGATCGTCGACGACAAGATGGTCGACAAGGACGGCAAGCCGCTGAGCATCGAGTTCCTGCTGGCCCAGACCCAGTTCGAGCGCGTGCTGCTGCCGTTCAAGCGCAACCTCGCGGACCTGGGCATCAACCTCGAGATCCGCCGCGTGGACGTATCGCAGTACATCACCCGCCTGCGTTCGCGGGACTACGACATGATCGTCGGCGGCTTTGCGCAGTCCAATTCGCCTGGCAACGAGCAGCGTGAATACTGGAACAGCGCCGCCGCCGACAACCCCGGCAGCCGCAACTTCATCGGCCTGCGCGACCCTGCCATCGACCAGCTGGTGGAAGAATTGATCAACGCCGATTCGCGCCAGAGCCTGGTCGACCACTGCCGTGCCCTGGACCGGGTGCTGCTGTGGGGCTACTACGTGATCCCCAACTGGCACATCAAGACCTCCCGCGTGGCCTACTGGAACCATATCGGCCACCCGGCCGTGTCGCCCAAGTACGACATCGGCATCGACACCTGGTGGATCAAGCCCGACGTGACGCCCGCCGTCACCGCCGCCCCCGTGACGGAAGAGGCCAACTGACATGCTGGCCTATATCCTGCGGCGCCTGCTGCTGATCATCCCCACGCTGTTCGGCATCCTCATCATCAACTTCATCATCGTCCAGGCCGCTCCCGGCGGCCCGGTGGAGCAGATGATCGCCAAGCTCGAAGGCTTCGACGGCGCCACCAGCCGCATCGCAGGCGGCGGCGCCGAAGTCTCGGTGGCCGGCTCCAACTACCGCGGCGCGCAAGGGCTGGATCCGGCACTGATCGCCGAGATCGAGCGCATGTACGGTTTCGACAAGTCGGCGCCCGAGCGGCTGTGGATCATGGTCAAGAACTACGCCCAGCTGGACTTTGGCAACAGCTTCTTCCGCGACGCCAAGGTCATCGACCTGATCGCCGAGAAGATGCCCGTGTCCATTTCGCTTGGGCTATGGAGCACACTGATCATGTACCTGGTGTCGATCCCGTTGGGGATCGCCAAGGCCGTGCGCCACGGCAGCCATTTCGACGTATGGACCAGCTCGGCGATCATCGTCGGCTACGCCATCCCCGCGTTCCTGTTCGCCATCCTGCTGATCGTGCTGTTCGCCGGCGGCAGCTACTTCGACTGGTTCCCGTTGCGCGGGCTGACCTCCAACAACTTCGACGAGCTCTCCACCACCGGCAAGGTGCTCGACTACTTCTGGCACCTGGTACTGCCGATCACCGCGCTGGTGATCGGCAACTTCGCCACCATGACCCTGCTGACCAAGAACAGCTTCCTCGACGAGATCAACAAGCAGTACGTGGTCACCGCCAAGGCCAAGGGCCTGAGCCGCACCCGCGTGCTCTACGGCCATGTGTTCCGCAACGCCATGCTGCTGGTGATCGCCGGCTTCCCCTCGGCGTTCATCGGCATCTTCTTCACCGGCTCCTTGCTGATCGAGGTGATCTTCAGCCTCGACGGCCTGGGCCTGATGAGTTTCGAAGCGGCGATCAACCGCGACTACCCGGTGGTGTTCGGCACCTTGTTCATCTTCACCCTGCTTGGTCTGGTGGTGAAGCTGATCGGCGACCTCACCTACACCCTGGTCGATCCACGTATCGACTTCGCCAGCCGGGAGCACTGACATGGCCCTGTCCCCCCTCAATCGCCGGCGCTTCGAGCGCTTCAAGGCCAACCGCCGCGGCTGGTGGTCGCTGTGGATCTTCCTGGTGCTGTTCGTGCTCAGCCTGGGCGCCGAGTTCATCGCCAACGACAAGCCGATTGCCGTGCGCTACGACGGCGAGTGGTACTTCCCCGCCTTCAAGCGCTACCCCGAGACCACCTTCGGCGGCGAGTTCCCGCTGGAGGCCAACTACAAGAGCCCGTACATCCGCGAGCTGCTGGAGAAGAAGGACGCCTTCGTACTGTGGGCGCCGATCCCCTACAGCTACCAGAGCATCAACTACGACCTGAAGGTGCCGGCCCCCGCGCCGCCCTCCACCGACAACCTGCTGGGCACCGACGACCAGGGCCGCGACGTGCTGGCCCGGGTGATCTACGGCTTCCGCATCTCGGTGCTGTTCGCCCTGACGCTGACCATCGCCAGCTCCATCATCGGCGTGATCGCCGGCGCCTTGCAGGGCTTCTACGGTGGCTGGGTGGACCTCGCCGGCCAGCGCTTTTTGGAGATCTGGTCCGGCCTGCCGGTGCTGTACCTGCTGATCATCCTCGCCAGCTTCGTGCAGCCCAACTTCTGGTGGTTGCTGGGCATCATGCTGCTGTTCTCGTGGATGAGCCTGGTTGATGTGGTGCGCGCCGAGTTCCTGCGCGGGCGCAACCTCGAATACGTACGCGCCGCCCGTGCCTTGGGGATGAGCAACGGCCCGATCATGTACCGCCACATCCTGCCCAACGCCATGATCTCGACCATGACCTTCATGCCGTTCATCCTCACCGGCGCCATCGGTACCCTCACCGCCCTGGACTTCCTCGGCTTCGGCCTGCCCGCAGGTTCCCCGTCGCTGGGCGAGCTGGTGGCCCAGGGCAAGTCCAACCTGCAAGCCCCGTGGCTGGGCATCAGCGCCTTCGCCGTGCTGGCGGTGATGCTGAGCCTGCTGGTATTCATCGGCGAATCCGCCCGCGACGCCTTCGACCCGAGGAAATGACATGAGCCAAGACACCCTGATCGAAGTCCGCGACCTGGCGGTGGAGTTCGTCACTGGCGAGCAGGTCAACCGTGTGGTCGACGGCATCAGCTTCGACATCCGCAAGGGCGAAACCCTGGCCCTGGTCGGCGAAAGCGGCTCGGGCAAGTCGGTGACCGCCCATTCGATTTTGCGCCTGCTGCCCTACCCGCTGGCCCGGCATCCCTCCGGCACCATCCAGTACGGCGGCAAGGACCTGCTGCACCTGGGCGAGAAGCCCATGCAGCGCATTCGCGGCAACCGCGTTGCGATGATCTTCCAGGAGCCAATGACCTCGCTGAACCCGCTGCACAGCATCGAGAAGCAGATCAACGAGATCCTGTTGCTGCACAAGGGGCTGACCGGAAAGGCCGCTACGGCGCGCACGCTGGAGCTGCTGGAGCTGGTCGGCATTCCCGAGCCCAAGAAGCGCCTGAAAGCCCTGCCCCATGAGCTGTCCGGTGGCCAGCGCCAGCGGGTGATGATCGCCATGGCCCTGGCCAACGAGCCCGAACTGCTGATCGCCGACGAGCCCACCACGGCGCTCGACGTGACCGTGCAGCTGAAGATCCTCGACCTGCTCAAGGAGCTGCAGGCGCGCCTCGGCATGGCCCTGCTGCTGATCAGCCACGACCTCAACCTGGTGCGCCGCATCGCCCACCGCGTGTGTGTGATGCAGTGCGGCAAGATCGTCGAGCAGGCCGATTGCGCCACGCTGTTCAGCAAGCCGCAGCATCCCTATACGCAGATGCTGATCAACGCCGAGCCCAGTGGGGCGCCTGCCGCGAATGCCGAAGGGGCGCCGTTGCTGGAGGTCAAAGATCTGAAGGTGTGGTTCCCGATCAAGAAGGGGCTGCTGCGCCGGACCGTGGACCATGTAAAGGCCGTGGATGGGGTGAACTTCAGCCTGCCCCAGGGGCAGACGCTGGGGATCGTTGGCGAGAGTGGGTCGGGCAAGTCCACCTTGGGACTAGCCATCCTGCGGTTGATTTCCAGCCAAGGAGGGATTCGCTTCCATGGGCAGGATCTTGAAGGGCTGAACCAGAAGGCCGTGCGACCGCTACGGCGGGAGATGCAGGTGGTGTTTCAGGATCCCTTTGGCAGCCTGAGCCCGCGCATGTGCGTGGCGGATATCGTTGGCGAGGGGTTACGGATTCACAAGATCGGCACGCCGGCTGAGCAGGAAGCGGCGATTATTGCGGCGCTGGAGGAAGTGGGGCTGGATCCGAGGACTCGGCATCGGTATCCCCATGAGTTTTCCGGCGGGCAACGGCAGCGGATTGCGATTGCTCGGGCGTTGGTGTTGAAGCCTGCGTTGATTTTGCTGGATGAGCCGACCTCGGCGCTGGACCGGACGGTGCAGCGGCAGGTAGTTGAGTTGCTGCGGAATTTGCAGGTTAAGTACAACCTGACTTATCTGTTTATCAGTCATGATCTGGCGGTGGTCAAGGCGTTGAGTCATCAGTTGATGGTGATCAAACATGGGCAGGTGGTGGAACAGGGGGATGCGGGGGCTATATTTCATGAGCCGGAGCATGGGTATACGAGGCAGTTGTTGGAGGCTGCGTTTTTAACTAATAAGCTATAGCCTAACCTAAAAGCAACAGAATCAAGACGATAAAGACTCATAGCAGTACGCCTCTCCACTACGCGCACCGCCAGAGAATTCGGTTGCACACCAAACAAGCCGTGGTATTATCATCGCTGGCGAGCTGTATGGACGGACAATTTTACAATTGAGCCGACAGATTCTAGATAGCTAGAGCAAGGAGGTTCGACTCCTCCCTCGCCAACCCTTTAGAAGGCCTATCACGTGTCCAATCAAATTGAGCTAGGCTGGAAAGTTTTCAGCAGTCTTTCCCTCCAAGGGGCAGAGAAGACAAAGCAAAACAGTCCAATATTTAACATCAGAGGCTCGAAAACCTTTATACGTATGCTTGGAGGCAACCCTCGCACTACCTATGCACCTACAACACTTGAACCTACGAATAATTTTTATTACGCCCTCCAAACCACCAAACAGGCACTAGATATTGAAGGAAAAAAACTCACCCTTCAAATCCCCTTCAAAGAGCCAAACAGGAACCTTCAAGTCATATTCGGACTAAGGAGATATTTATCCTGCGTATGCCTCTCAATAAAAATACAACCTTTCGAGGTAGAGGACCTTGCTAATATCCATCGCATGCAAGACCTCCACACTCACAGAGAACTATACAAAATCGCCTCCAAGATTTTAGCAATAACCATTTCCGGAAACACAAAACAAAAACAACTTACCAACCCACCAAAAATATTCCCCATCACCAAAATAATAAGCCAGAACAATAAAGCACAAGCAACCGAACACCAACTAGTAGAGCTAGTAACACGCCACACAATTGAAAGAAACGAGATAATCACCGCAAACATCAAAAAGAACGCCCTCCACCAAATTGACAAAACATTGATACTACTGGATCGACAAGGCATAGTTTCGTACATCCCCTACAACTGCAGCGAACCCCAAATACGTGGAAACTTCCAGAGACTTAAAAATGCTTCCTCGCTCATGGAGTTCGCCTACGGAATCAAGAGAGATCTAATCAGTAACTCTCTGCCAGCACATAACATTAAAAATATTACTGAGAACGCCAAGTACTTTCTTCCCGACAGCATTTCAGCTCAGAGAATGTGGGAGTTATTGGTGACAGAGCACTCCTTGAAGGATGAGCTCAATCTCAAACTAACGCCCATGCACGAAAGCAACCCCAACCTTCAAAGTGACGAACCCGAAACTTTCAAGAACGTAACGTACCAGTACATATCAAGCGACCAATACAACATTTACGGACAAGCTGCAGCAGTTGGCCCAAGCTCAACAGCCTTGCGCAACACACTCCACCAAACACCAACAAATACGCCAACTTATCTTAACATGAGGGACTTAGCCCTCGACCTCAAGATACTCGCTAAAGCTATGGAGGTTCAAGCCACACAACCTCAACATCTTGTGGCAATATCCAAAATTTTATCTGCAGAGCAAGCAGCCATAAGCAATGACGAAACCCTCACACTGCTCAACCTAAAGCTTGCTGGAGAATGGCCACTGGAAATCGCAAGTAAAACGAACAGGAATACTGCCTCCAGGGCAATTCTGATTGCACTTTACTCTTAGTGAGTTGCGCCAACTAAAACATCAGGATCTTGCTTATGCCTAGAATCATCCCTGACGCAAACTGGTATAAGATCAGAAGCCTTCAAACCCAATCCCTCTCATCATGCTCTTATGCAAACGCCCATAAATGCCCGAGGTATTTTGCGAGCATACACATGCTTGGCACTGCCAATATCACAACAAAAATTAATGAGGAAAAAATAGCTTACCTAGACTCTTTTTGGGCGAGCACCGGATTACTACCTATCATAGATGAAGATTGCACCGGAATATCCACCTCCAACGGAAAGTTGGCCAGCCTCTCGAACTTCTGCCCCGAAGTTACCTTTACCTATTTCGGTTATTACGCAAGCTACATGACAAAATATGCCGACGAGATAGATCGAGAAATCGGATGCGCAATTGCTGAGCGGGAGAAGATACCCAACGACTGGAGATTCATTTGGGCTACAGTTACCCCATGCCACTTCACTGACTGCAAGCTCTACAGCCAGACAAAAGAGTTCAACACCCAAAAAACCGCAACAGAACCCACATCAATAAATAAGATTTATCACATCTCAAACAACCAAACCATAATCAAGGAGAGCCATATGGGCGATCAATATAATATAACAGGGCAAACAGGAGCAATCGGACCAAACTCCAAAGCTGAAAATAACACCTTCAACCAAATACTGCAACAGTCCGCCGCTAGCCTTGACCTACCAGTTCTCGCAACTGAACTTTCTAGCCTCAGAGAAGCCATGCGCACCAAAGCTACCGATCTTGAGCATGATCAAGCGTTGGTCAGCGTAGGAGCAGCAGAAAAATCAGCACGTCAGAATGACGGAGGTGGAGCCCTCAAGCATCTTAAATCTGCCGGCGAATGGGCATTTGACGTGGCAACAAAGATTGGCACCACCGTTGCAGCTAAAGCTATTCAGACAGCTATTGACTTATAACTCGCAGTTTCCACAAAAAACTTAGGAATACGCGAAGTCCTGACCTATGCTTGCCATAATGACAAGCATAGATCAAAGACACACTTAACAGAGTAATTATCTTAAGCAAGGACTACCGCGAACCACTTTTGACTATACAGTCTCTGATCGAGCGGCCATATCGCTTCCACCGACACAAACGTTTTCCCACTATCAGATTTTGCCTCTATCTTGTAGTCCATTTCCCAAAGATACTACTACTGCCTTTTTTCCGTTGCGATCGCTCTGCTATCACTCTAGTCTCGGCAAGTCGCTGCATATCAGCGATCGGCTTTGACAGGCCGCGACGCGACACCTGCACTGCTTGCCCTCTATGGCGGCTGTGCATGGGGCACGCTTGCGTGCGCCGGTTCTAGTGTCCGCCGGTCTGTCAACCTATGCATAGCTGCCACCTACCTGTTTGACAGCAGTCCGGTAGCGGCCCCATCAAAGGGCACAAAACCATGCTGAAGATAGTCCCCGATCCACCCCACAACCACCACTCCCTCGAAGACACCATCATCCAGGCCACGGAGTACGCCCTGTGCGCGCAGACCGTGGCGCATCAGGCTGTTCTGCTGCATCCCAAGTCGCCCGTGTCGATTCTGGTCATGGCCGCGATGCATGAAATGGAGGCGCTGCGGGTGCTGCTCGAGTCGGCGTTGATTCAAGTGCAGATGCCGCAGGTGGAGCCTCGGACGTTGCATTAAGGCGTTAGCCATAGGTTGCCTGGGCTGGCCTCATCGCCGGCAAGCCGGCTCCCACAGGGGATCGGCGTGGCTGCGCGGCAGATGCTGTGTAGCTGATTGCTGGACTACCTGCTTGCCCAGGCACCGATCATTTCAGGGAGATTGAGCCATGAGCACAGACGACACCACGCCCCACACCACGGTGGGCAAGACCAAGTTCTACCAGGGTGAAGGGCATACCGACCCGCTGTTCTGCATCGAGCCCGGCATCCCTTGCCAGCACGCACGGGAACAGGCTTCGGAGTTGATGGGCTGCGTGTGCGACCTGACCATCACCGGGATCATGGAGGACAAGCCTCAGCTGATCTGGGCGTCGTATTACCTGAGCGCGCTGGCCAAGGCGCTGATGGATGATGCGGAGTTGGGGATGAAGCACTGACCTCTAGGTACATGCGGGCTCTGTAGGAGCGGCCTTGTGCCGCGAAAGGGGTGCGTAGCAGCCCCGGCAATGGTGCATGATGCGCAGATCTGGGGCCGCTTTGCGGCCCTTTCGCGGCACAAGGCCGCTCCTACAGGGGATTGCGATACGCCTTGGAGCAGAGGGAGACGTCCATGGAATGTCATGTCCGCCGCGCTCAGCGCGAAGACGCAGAAGCCATCAGCCGCATCGTGATCGCGGCATTGCGTGAATCCAACTCGCAGGATTACCCGGCAGAGGTGATCGCCCAGGTCGAGCAGAGCTTTTCACCTGCGGCGGTCAGTGCATTGCTCGATAGCCGAATGGTATTCGTAGCAGTCAACCAAAACGAATTGCTGGGGACGGCAAGCCTGGATGGCGAGGTTGTCAGGACAGTATTCGTCGCTCCAATCCATCATCGGACAGGTGTCGGCAAACGGTTGATGGAGGCCGTTCATGCTGCGGCGATCAGGGCAGATGTCACGGCACTGCGCGTTCCTTCATCCATCACCGCCCAAGGGTTCTACGCGCGGTTGGGGTATCGGAAGCTTCGTGATGAATTCCATGGCGTGGAGCGCACCATTGTCATGGAAAAGTCCACGCTGACCATGACGGAGGCGGCCCTCGCGATTAACGTTTCTTGCGAGCATCTGGCAAAGCTGCTGGATGAGGGAGCAATCCCCCATTCCAGCGCTGAAGGTGAACGGGCTATCACGTTCTCCGAGCTGATTGCCTACAAGGACAAGCGAGACGAAGCCAGTCGTGGAGCGATGGATGAATTGGCAACCCAAGCCCAAAACCTGAAAATGGGTTATGAGTGAGTCCGTTCACATGCGCTCGGCCTAACCTTGCAGGGTGTTCATTCGAGCGTCGCAGTGTTTGGCACCGGCATTGCCGGTGATCGCGGGGCAAGCCCGCTCCCACGCTGCATTGCATTCTTCGCAACACATCAGAAACCGGGGGCCGCTTTGCGGCCTTTTCGCGACACAAGGCCGCTCCTACAGGTTGCGCGTAGGCTTGAATGGGTTGTCAGGGCAAAACGGCCTGCAGACGCTGGTCGATTGCCTGCCTCAACTCATGAACATACCGCTCGAAACATTCGATAGCCTGCTCCAGCGTCACTTCGGGACCATGCTCGCACACCGCCCAACAGGTCCATAGTGAGAAGACCGATCTGGCGCGGCAGTAGCGCAGCGCGAGGATCGGTTCCTCTTCTTCGTCCATCGAGGCGTAGTAAAAATCCTGAGCCCCACAGATGGCCACGGACGCCAGCCATTGCGTCACCACGTTCGCCAATTCGAGCAGCAGACAATACTCGACCTGCAAGAACACCTGCCCCTTCACTTCGATGTGCAGACGGCCTTCGGTAAAGGCTGCCGCGTTGTAACCCGACATGTCGTCCGGCAATGTGAGCAATTCAAAGTCGATCTTCATCGGTGTTCGCCTGCCCTGAACGTCTATCAGCGCTTGCCCAGCATCGCCTGGCGCTCCCGCCAGATCTCCTGCACGAACGGATCGGTCACGCCATACAGGCCATGCCCCCGGCGAATGATCAGGTTCGCCGCCAGCAACTCATTGGCCACCGGCTGGATTTCTTCCACCCGCACTTCACGCCCCACGAACGTCGAATACTCGCCCGCCGCCTCGCTGGAAAACACGCCCCGCGTCTCGCCATCCACGGAGGCGATCCGGGCGAAAATGGCCTGGGCCAGCACGCCCAGTTCCTCGACCTTCATCAGCTCCAGGTCGGCCGCCGCCGAGCGCAGCGTGGCCGCGATCACCGGCAGCACCACATCCGCCCCGGAACCGAGGCTGGGCGAGTGAATCAACTGACGCAGGGCACGGATGAACTCTTCAGGCCGGCTGCCCAGTGTCTTGAACGCCTCGGTCGCCACCTCCAGCGAGGGCAGGTTGTCGAGGCCATCTGCGGCGAGCCGCTGGAGCCAGAACGCGACATAGCCCTCGTCCAGCACCGGATAAGCCACGTTGGTGGCGCCGGCAAACGCCTGGTTACGCCGGGCGGTCAGCTCGTTGACCATGGCCCGGTGCGAGCCGGTGCCAATGAACAGGAAATGCCCAGGCGTCGCGGGCCTTGGGTTGATGGCGTCACGTGCGGCCTTCAGGGCCAGCATCATCTGCTGCCCGTCTTCTGTGGTGATGGCATGCTGCACTTCGTCGACGATCAGCACGACAGTCGCCTTGGCCTGGTCCACCGCTTCGGTCAGCGCTTCGGCGAGTGTCACGCCGCCTGCTTCACCCAGGGTATCGAGGTTGAAACCGAACTTGAAACCGGCCAACTCCACCTCGGCGCCACGCACGCGCCTGAGACGCTGCATGAACGACGAGGTCGGTGTCTGCAGTTCGAGCAGGGCTTTGCGCACGGCAGCCAGCACCAGCTTCACCGGGCTTGTCTGGGTGTCGCTCCACAGGTCGACGTAGATCACCAGTGCGCCCTGTGCCTCCAGGGCCGGGATCAGATCGTTCTTGAGGAAGGTGGTCTTGCCCGTCCGGCGCAGGCCGGACAGGAACAACCCGGAACGCAGGCCGATATCCAGTGCAGAGGGCTTGAGCAGTTGCCTGGCCATATCGGCCGCCAGTTCCGGGCGCAGGAAAATGTCAGCCATGGGTTTATCCTGAATTATGAGATCCCAATAATTATTGGCCTGGAATAATTCCGTGTAAAGCCGCAGTGGCATACGCATCACCTCAAGACTCAACCTCCATAAGCCCCGGCGTGGGCTTGCTGAACCCCGCCGTCAGCCACATCAGGTACAACCCACCACACACCAGCCAAGCCACCCCGGCCAGTATCACCACCGTGCTCAACAGCGACAGCAGATACAGGTTCACCCCAATCGCCAGCAGCGGAAACACCACGAACCCCACCCCACTCAACCGCTGCCTGCGCCGCTCGCGCAGGTAGTACGCAATCACGCAGACATTCACCGCCGCAAATGCCAGGAACGCGCCGAAGTTGATCAGCGAAGCGGCCGAGCTCACATCCGCGCCGATCCCGATCAACCCCAGCCCGGCGATCAGCAGCAGGTTGAACACCGGCGTGCGCGCCCTGCCCTGCAGCTTGGCGAAATAGCGCGGCGGCAACACGCCTTCGCGGCCCATGAAATACAGCAAGCGGCTGGCACTGACCTGCACCGCCAGGCACGAGGCGAAGCCGGCGACGATGCCGCCGAGGTTGACGAAGTCGGCGAAGAACTGCCCGCCCACCTCGATCGACAGCGCATAGGTCGCGGTCTCTGGGTCGGCGAACTGGCCACCGGGGTGGCTCAGTTGCATCAGGTAAGCCACCGCCGTGAACAGCAACCCGCCCACACTGATCACCAGCAGCACCGCCCGGGGGATATCGCGCTTGGGCTGCTCGGCCTCCTCGGCCAGGGTGGTCACGGCGTCGAAACCGAGGAACGAATAGGCGGCGATGGCGGCGGCGGCGGTGAGGCCGGTCAAGGTGCTGTGCTCGTTCCAAACGGGGTGGGTGAAGCCGACCTGGGGCTGGCCGGCCACATAGCGCAGGCAGTAGCCAATGAACAACAGCACCAGGGCCACGCTCAGGACCGTAAGCACTTTGTTCAGGCGGTCGGTCAGGGTCATGCCGCTGACGGTCACCGCCGTGGTCAGGCCGATGTTGATCAGCAGCCAGCCCCAGGTGGGCACCTGCGGGAACTGGGCGTTGAGGAACACCGACTGCAACAGCCAGGCGACCATGGGCATGAACAGGTAGGCCAGCAGCACCGCCCAGCCGACCACGAAGCCGCAACCGGGGCCGAGCAGGCGCTTGGCGTAGTAGTAGGCCGAGCCGGACACCGGGAACAGGCGCGACAGCTTGGCGTAGCTCAGGGCCGACAGCAGCATGGCGCCAGTGGCCAGCAGGAAGGCGCTGGGGGCGATGCCGTCGCTGCGTTCGGAGATCACGCCGAAGATCACCATGGCCAGGCTCGGGCACATGTAGGCCAGGCCGAAGACGGTCAGGGAGGTCAGGGAGAGTTTTGCGGGGGTGGCGTCAGGCATGGGTGGCCTCCTGGCGCGCAGGGGCGATGCCACGGGCCGGGCCGTGAGCGAAATGAGCCATGGGTCATCCTCTTGTGATTGTTCTAGGAAATTGCCAAGCCGGTCTGCAGCACGCTAAGCAGGTGCAGCAGGTGCAGGAAATACAGCGTGGGAGCGGGCTTGCCCCGCGATGCAGGCAATGTGGTGGATGGCACCGGCCTTGCCGGTGATCGCGGGGCAAGCCCGCTCCCACGCTACGACCGCGAAATCCACTCCCACGCTGCAACCGCGAAGTCCGCTCCCACGCTGCGACCACGAAGTCCGCTCTCACGCGGCTTCCAGGTGGTCACGCGCAAGGAAGCTGCCAGCCCAGTATGCGGATCCCCGTGGGGATTCCTATAACGTCGAAGGATTAACCTGGGGGTAATGGCGCGGGGGAATCACGGCGCCGGTTGCAGGCTGGCGAGGTCTTCGCCGGCCAGGAACAGCAGCGAGAACAACTCGCTCTGGGAGTTCACGTCCAGCTTGCGGTACACGTTGCGTCGATGGACCTTCACCGTCTCGGCCGACAGCTTGAGCTTGATGGCCGTCTCCTTGTTCGAATGCCCCGACAGGATCAGCCGCACCACGTCCAGCTCCCGCGCCGTCAGCACCGACTCCAACTGCCGGCGTGCCTCGTCGCGCCCCTGGGCCAGGCCCAGCGCGGGCTTGGCCGGTGCGCGCTCGGGCAGTTGCTCGAAGTGCAGGCGCTGGCGCAGCAGGCCGATCAGCCAGGGGCGTACCAGCTCCAGCTGGGCGATGGTCTGGGCGTCGAAACGCGAGCGCCCGCCCAGTGACAGGCACAGCGTGCGCCCATCGCCCAGGGCCAGGTTGAACTGCACCTCGTCGGCGACCACGTTGTGGGTGAAGTACAGACGGTAGTAGTCGGTCTGCTGGAACTGCTCCGGGGCCACGTCGGCCAGGCGCACCAGGCCGGTCAGCGGCCGCTCGCGGCTGCTGATGTAGAACGGGTCGAGCAGGTACAGGCCGTTGGCGTACACGCTCACCAGCGGGTCGATGCCCTCGCGCTCATAGGGGCTCTGGTCGAAGATCAACGGTTTGTCGTGGCTGAACAGCAGCGCTACCCAGGTGTCGACCTCGACGAAGTCACCGAGCAGCGTGGCCAGGGTGCGCCAGAAGCTCGGCCGGTCGAGGTGCTCGATGCATTGGCCCACACCCTGGTGCCACGAAAGATCCTGCAGGCTCAAGCTCATGCCCTACCCCCGGGTTAACCCGTCGAAGTGATTGTTTTGCCAGTGATTGTTTTCATACTTGCACCACCCTTCGCAAATGTCACTCGCCCGCGGAAGGGTCGGGCCCAGCGAGACGGATTGCCCATGAAGATCGAAGTGGTACAGACGACAACCCGCGACGGCGACACCGCCCACAACCTGCGCGGCATCCTCGAGGCCCTGGCCCAGTGCGCGCCGGACACCGATATCCTGCTGTTCCCCGAGTCGCACCTGACCGGTTTTCTCACTGAGGACGACGTCGGCATGCTGTCCGAAGCCATCGACGGCGATGCCGTGCAGGCAGTGGTCGCGGCGGCGCGCCAGCGCAATATCGCGGTGGTGCTGGGGCTGTACGAGAACGACGGCGGCACGTTCTACAACACCACCCTGTTCATCGCCCCTGAAGGCATCCTGCTCACCTACCGCAAGACCCACTTGTGGTTGCCGGAGCACGGTATCGTGGTACCGGGCGATCGCTTCGCCACCGTCGAATGGCGCGGCGTGCGCCTGGGCCTGTTGATCTGCTACGACAGCGAATTCCCCGAGACAGCGCGAGCACTGAAGGCCTTGGGCGCGCAGTTGCTGCTGATCACCGATGGCCTGGCCGAACCGGAGGATCATGTGCACCGGGTGTCGGTGATGGCCCGGGCGATGGAGAACCAGGTGTTCGCCGTGGTCGCCAACCGCGTGGGCGACGGGCCGGATGGCTGCGTGTTCGTGGGGGCGAGCCTGGCGGTGGACCCGTATGGCCGCACGCTGTTCGAGGCCGGGCGCGGCGAGTCGCGGCATAGCGTGACCCTGGACCTGTCGCTGATCGGCAAGGCCCGCGCCTTCCATGACTACAGCACCAATCAGCGCATTCAGTTGCCGGGTGAGCGGATCGAGCACGCCAGTGGCGTTTGGGAGCTGGTTATCGATTAAAGGAGAACACTCCCGCAACCGACAGGAGTGGTCCATTCAACGAGGCCCGAACCCGGCGCTCGTTCCCTGGCGCAACAACCGAAGCGCGATGCACAATGCCCGCGCTCATAACCAAGGAAGCCGAATGGATACCTCCCTGCTGGATGATTGGCGCGCCTTGGTCGAAGGCCGCAGCGATATCGATAAATCCCAGTTCATCGCGCTGTTCAAGGAACATGGCCAGCCCCACGAGGTGGCCACCATCCTCGAAGGCTTCAAGCACGCCTCCGAACTGGCCAGGCGCACGTTGGAAGTGCTGGCTGCCGGCACGCTTCCCCACCTGTACCTGCTCCCCACGCAACGAGGCACGCCAGAACAACTGGCAGCCGCTACCCGGCGATGGTTGGATGTGCAGGCCGACTTTTTCGAGCGGACGGGCGATTCAGAGCTGATGACCCTGACCCGCAATGCGCGGGTGATCTGCAAGCCCATGACCGACCTCAAGGCTATCGACAACTTCGATATACCGGGCACCTGGGCCAGCGAAGCATTGGGGGATGCGGTTCGCGAAGCCGCCGACTGCCATACCGCTGCCGACTACGCATTGTTCGAGGCCTGGTACGGCATCGCGGCGGACTATGGGCTGGCTTGGTACATCGCCGCCCCGCTCATTGCACTGGACATCGACTTTACCGCCTACTTCGAGCTATGGCGGCTGGGTGGAGCCATTCTGCACCTGGGGAAAGAATGCTGGGTCGCCCAGCGCTTCGAAGCGTCGACCGAGGGTAACGTCATTGAGCCTTGATCTGTTCCTGGAAGCTGACGCAGCACTTGACGCAGCGGCACTGGCAAACGCCCTGCAAGCAGCCGGCGCGATTGAAGTCACGCGTACAAGCGACAGCCTGGAAGCCTACTTCGCGTCATGGCTGACGCTGACCGCCGACCTTATCATCACCGACCACACCCTCTATGCAGAGGACACCAAACAGCTCGACTTCAGTGTCGCCACGCGCGCCAGCATCAGGATCAAAGGGCCTGGGCCGCAGGAACATTCACCCATGGCGGACCTGGACAAGATTGCCAATGCCATTGCGCGGACAGGCTCACGCTTCGTGATCAGCTTTCAATTCGAGCGAACCCTGTACTGGCAGGACGCAGAAGGATTGCATCAGGACATATAACCGGCCCCATGCATCAACTGCCTTTCAATGCCTCCCCCGTCACCACATCAAAACGGTAGATGGTGTCGTAAAAATCCACGACCTCCACATGATCAGGCGCCAGCTGAAAGCGCCCGGTGAAGATGTCGGCACCCATGCCCTTCCAGATAACGTCGCCCTCAAGAGACAAACCTGTGATTTCCAGCTCGCCGTGCGAAATCAGTGCACGCTGCCGCGCTGCCCAATAGAGACCGAAACACGTCGCCAGATCCACCTTGCGTGACCAAAGCAGGTCATGGGGAGCGGTCAGCGACACGCAGGCAATCCGGTTGCCAACGGCCAATAGCAGCTTGTCGTCGATCACCAGCGCCGACTGTGCATGTACTCCTGTCCCGCCCCCGCCGGCACCGACCACCAGCAGGCCGGCGTCGTCCAGCATTACGCCATGAACCGAAGACACGCCATCGTCGCCCAGGATGATTTCCCGGGCATAACACCGGATATTGTCTGTGGAGTCGAACGTGTAGGTGGGCTCGTCAACGACGGTAATCACGCCATATCGAGAGTCGATGTTCATCGGTGCGCACCACCGGGGGGTAGGGAATCGTCAGGCATGGGTTTATTCGCAATTATGGGATGCCAATAATTATCGGCCTGGAATAATTTCGGATAAAGCTGCCGTGGCCGGAATGAGGCTATCGGCAACACAGGCACCCACTGACCCGCGGCTGGTCAGGATCGTTTCCGAGAAACGAGACCATCACCTCCATCCCCGTTCGCGGAGGCGTGACGGCACAACACCAATCGGAAGCCACCGACAGCCAGCAACAGCTCTTGTCGTCGAACCTGTCCTCAGGATCCCAGGGAAACTTGACCTTAATCCGGGCAAGGCGCCGATCACACCGGCTCTCGACATCCTCCACAGCGATGACCACGGCGGTCTGGTTCCCCGCCACCCGTGGTTTGGCATGAACCAGGGGCGGACGATAAAGCACGCCCCACGGCAGCACCGCCTGACCATCGACAAACACCAGCACATGCCCCTGGGCACTGTGCTGGAAGTGAAAACGGATGCCCTCCTCTTCACACAAGCGCTGGACGAAGTGCAGATCCGTTTCGCCATACTGGGTGCAGTAATCGCGCTCGGGGTAGCTCGCACTCAGCTCGAAGCGGTAAGCGTCCCCCACGATCCCATGTTCCTCCAGGATCAAGGCGACGATCCTGGGCACCGAGAACTGTTGAAAGATCCGCTGGTTGATGCGATGGCGCAGGTAGGACAAATGCGGCACCAGGGTCAACCTGTAGCGCGCCGAACACGGGGCCTGCCCCATCGGCGCGATGTGGTAGATCCGCCCATGGATGCCATTGCCGTTCCTGTCGAAGCTGAAGAACGCCTCGAGGTCGAGGAAGCGTTCAAGGTCCAGGTCGGGCCAATCGCTGGCCAGTTCCACGTTGAAAAAGAAAGGCCTGTTGGCCACCGCTTCCCCGGTGTAGCCGAGCACCTGGAAATCGTGCTCCACACCTTCGATCGTCAAGTTCAAGTGTGTCTTCTGGGCTGGGCTGAACATCCGCTGTTCTCCTCCGGCACAAGATGAAATCAGATACGCAGACCATCGCCCGCCTCGGCTGAGCAGCCGGATACCGCGAGACGACGGTGTTCGCTGGTGCTTGAAGCAATCGGCCGCAGGCAACCTTGGTCAACGCGCTGTCCGGTACTCCCTTGCACCGGGCAGCTGGCGCCTCGTCAATTCAGGTCAAACGCCACTCTTGACCTTGGTCCAGACCCGCGTGCGGATCCGCTCCAGTTTCAACGGCAATGGCTCAAGCGGAATCAACGTGGCAACCGTCTTCTTGTCGGGATAGATCCACGGATTGTCCCGCAGCGCCTGTTCGACGAACTGGGTGGCGTCCTTGTTGGCGTTGGGGTACAGGGTGTGGTTCGAGGTCTTGGCGATCACTTCCGGGCGCATCATGTAGTTGATGAACGCCATGCCTGCCTTGGGATGGGGCGCATCCTTGAGCAGCACCAGGTTTTCCGACCACACCAGCGCGCCTTCGCGCGGCAGGCTGTAGCCGATCCGCCGACCGGTGTTGTTCTTCTCGTTGAGGGCCTGGGCGGCCAGGGCGCCGTTGGCCCAGCCGACCACCGCGCAGATATTGCCGTCGGCCATGTCGGTGTCGATGCGCGACGAGTCGAAATACAGCACGTACGGGCGGATCTTCATCAGCAGGTCTTGCGCCTTCTGGTAGTCCGCCGGGTTGCTGCTGTTGCTGGGCAGGCCCAGGTAGTTCAGGGCAATCGAGATGATCTCGCTGGGCGAGTCAAGCATCGCCACGCCGCAGGATTTGAGCTTGCTGATGTTCTCTTCCTTGAAGATCAGGTCCCAGCTGTCCACCGGCGCCTGGTCGCCCAACGCCGCCTTGACCTTGTCGACGTCGTAGCCGATGCCGGTGGTGCCCCACAGGTAGGGCACGGCGTAGCGGTTGCCAGGGTCGTTGACCGCCAGCTGGGCGAGGATATCGGGGTCGATGTGCGACAGGTTGCCCAGTTGCGCGCGGTCCAGCGGCTGCAGCACGCCCGCCGCGATCAGGCTGGGCAGCACGTTGGAGGTTGCGACCACCACGTCATACCCGGTGCGCCCGGCCATGACCTTGCTCTGCATGATGTCGGCGCTATCGAACGCGTCCATGTGCACGCGGGTGCCGGTTTCCTTTTCGAATGCCTTCGGCGTCTCCGGCGCGAGCAGCCCGAACCAGTTGTACAGGTGCATCCCGGGCTCGGCGGCCAGCACCGAGGTGCTGATCCCCGCGCAGAGCAGCGAGGCCGAAAAAAGGGTTCGCAAACGTGACCTTGTCATGCAACATCCTTATCGAATCGATGTATCTTCACGGCCATCCTAGGCCCAGTGAGCGACTATACCGGGCAGGACCGGATAGTAAATACCTCGGAATACTTACCTCTGACCCGCGAATGCCTAACCCAAAAGGGGTAGATAATGCCGTTCGACCTGCAAAGCCTGGCCTGGCACCGATCGATCGGCAAGCTGATCATGCAGCTGGACCGTCCGGCGTTCTGGAGTTCGCTGGTTAGGGTGTTGAACGAGTACGTGCAGATCGACAACTGGGTGGTGCTGATCTTCGCCAACCAGCAAGTGGAAGTGGTGAGCTTGCCCGAGGTGGCGGATGCCGAAGAGGTCAACGCGTTCATCCATCGTTATGTGAAGGGGCTCTACCTGCTGGACCCGTTCTACATCGCCAATCGGGAAAACCCGCAGAGCGGGTTCTTCCACCTGCTGGATATCGCGCCGGAGTACTTTCTCGAAACCGAGTACTACCACCAGTACTTCGCGCACTACATCTCGGCCGATGAAGCACAATACAACGTTCAGCTCGACGCCGACCGCACGCTGTGCATCTCCATTGGCAGCAAGGCGCGCTTCAGCCAGGAGCAGATCACCATCCTCGACCTCATCAAGCCCTGGGTGACGGCCTTGATGCACCAGCGCATGGCCTTTGAAGTGGACGTCGAGAAGGACCTTGCCGAGGCACCGCCCTGGCAGGAAACACTGAGCCAGCTGGGCGCGCAGATCACCACCCGTGAAAGCGATGTGCTCAGGCTGCTGCTGAGCGGTTTCTCCAACAAAGAGATTGCCGGGAAACTTTCACTCTCGGCGGAAACGGTGAAAGTGCACCGCCGGAATATTTACGCCAAGTTGAATATCAAGTCGCAATCGGAATTGTTTGCTCGGTTTTTTGTGCCGAAGCCGGATGTTTTCTGTTCAAGCTGAATTCAGGCTTCTTGACGGACGCTGATCCCTGACCATCCGGTGCTTTGCAGCAACAACAAGGCAAACACCGCACAGCCCGACAAAGGCCATCCCAGAAACACCATGAACCACGGCGACCCTGGAAACCAGCACATGATCGCCAGGTTTGCTACGACCCCGCAGCCCAGCCCCGCCCAGGCCGAGCCGATCCATTCCGGCGCCCGGGTGCTGCGCAGGAAATGCCGGTACAGCTTTAGCCCTGTGTTCACGCCAATAAGGCCTATGAGCAACACAATGACCAAGCCAATGCGATTCAGTTGATAGTCCCAAGGGTCATCAAACCCGTTATAGATCATCCCCGGGAGCAAGAACACGGCGAATGTGGTGCAGTATCCCGTTACCAAAAACACGGGCAGCACCACGACCAACCCCAATAGCCGAATGGCCAGTTTTCTGAGTACTGAAGGGGTATCGCTCATATCGACTGTCCTTGTCATTCGAGAACCAACGGCCCGCAGCCTCGTGGCTGGGCGGCGCACGCTAGCACAGCCGGCCTTCGGGCACGAGTGCTAGCAGGGCCGCCTTGCGGCCCATCGCCGGCAAGCCGGTTCCCACAGGTACAGCGCAATCCTCAGGAGCAGCACGGTCCTGTGGGAGCTGGCTTGCCAGCGATGGGTTGCGCAGCAGCCCCAATTGCGCTTGCTGAACCCTGCGCCGAACACCGCCCATCGATGACCAGCACCGCCACGCAGCAGGCATAGACCGCGAGAGCGCCGCTCATGCCCCGCGCCTCTGCGCAAAGCCCCTGACCACGATGTACAGCAACGGCCCCAGGGAGACAAACACCGCCGTCAGCAGCAGATAGGGCAAGACACCAAGCAACGATCCGCCTCGCTGGCGCTGGTCGCTTACCATCCACACACAGCCCAGCCCGGCCATCACATACAGGTCGATAACGACCTGGGCCGTATCGGGTCGGGACATCAGGTCAAGGCCAAAGGCGATGAGCGACTGATCCGCAATCATCAGGGTCCAGCCGGTGTACAGGGTAAACAGCAGCAACACTGGTAGCGCGATCCATTCAGCTTTCATTGTCCGACTCCTTGGCAGGGACCTGTAGGAGCGGGCTTGCCCCGCGATGCAGGCGCCGCGGAGCCTGGCACCCGCTACGCGGGTGATCGCGGGACCAGCCCGCTCCCCCGCAGCCCCAGTAAAATCTAAGAGTTGTGCTTTGTTCGATGAACGCGATCTTGCTTTCACGGTAGTGATAGAGTCGTCCCCGCCTCAATGACCTCGCAGGTCATGGACAGCCAGAGTCGCAGCATGAGCCCTTCTCCCTTTCATTCCACGCAAACACCTGCCATCACCGATGCAGGAGAGCACCTGCGCCGACTGCGCCGCCAGGCCGGCCTCAGCCAACTCGACCTGGCGCTGTTGGCAGGCCTGTCGCATCGCCACCTGAGCTGCGTGGAAACTGGCCGCGCCAAGGCCAGCCCAAGCACGCTGCACGCCCTGCTCAGCGCACTGGAAGTGCCGCTCGACCACTGCAACGATGTGTTCCTTGCGGCAGGCTACGCACCGCGCTACGCAGCCTCGGCACCCGACGCCCCGGCCATGAAGATGGTGCACGACGCGCTGGAGTACATCCTGCAGGCCAACAACCCCGCGCCAGCCATCGTCATCGCCAGCAACTGGGACATCACCGCAGCCAATGCCAGTGCCGGGCTGCTGTTCACGATGGCCGGTGTACCAACGAACAGCACCTCGGGCCTCAACCTGCTGGACACACTGCTACGCCCGGGCGGACTGGGGGATCATCTGGTCAATGCCGACGAGATACGGGCAATCGCCTGGCAGCGGGCGGCCAGGGAGGCGGTGGGCAATCCTGACCTGACGCGGTGGCTGCAAGGCTTGCCCACCCCGCCCGCGTTGCCGCCGGACGCACCGTTGTCACCGATGGTGCTGACCCGCGTGCGCACCGGTGAGGGCGAGCTGCACTTTCTGTCCACTTTCACAACCTTCGGCATGCCCTTGGATATTACAGTGGCTTCGCTGCGCATCGAGCATTTGGTTCCCGCCAATCATGAAACGTGGCAGACCATGAGGACTGCATATGAAACGTGGCTTGCGAATATTGGATAGACGCTATCGCCGAACGCGCTGACACCGCACTTCCCGGTGCTAACTGCGATCGGCATCAACGCAACTACGACCACATTCCCGGTGAAGCTCGTTCGTCACATAGCGAATAAAGACACAGGCAGATAGCCCACCTAACCAAAACACGAGGCCGACGGATATCGACGCCAAATCCAAAGTAAACCCTCACGCAAACCTCATCGCTATAAGCAACACATCAAGCATTCCAAAAAAATTGAAACACAAAGTGGGCACTACTTAAAACAACCTACACTACAAACAAGCACAAACCTCCCACCACCGGCAATACTTTCGCTCTACTTGAAACTCTTCCCATACATCTTCACTTGGCGAGTAATTTACCATGAAGGTCGCATGCTTCTCAGCAGCAAGTCTGTTGCTTATCAGCACCGGCGGTTATTGCGCCGACCCTTTGATTGCTGCCATCCCAACGAGCGTACAACCTACGATAGCGTATGGCGAGTTCAAGGTTGCTACCTTGGTGCTGCAGCTTGATGTCCCTCAAGAGCTTGCCGCAGAAATTGCAGATGACGGTATCAAGTGGGAAACCAATGATTCGGTGTTCGGATCAATAGAGGCCATCGACACTCGCGGACGCGTCAACGCATACCCAATAAAAATGAGTGGGGAAAGCCCCAGCATCAGGTTGCGCTTCACGCTGACTCCACAAAAAAGCCACTCACTCAACAACAATATAAAAGTCACCTACCAGAGCAAAGGGAGCACGCACGCGCTTGACATACCGGTCAGAATATCCGGGGCGTGTATAAACGCGGATTATGAAACACAGCAGTGTGACCCGCAGATGTGGACATGCCAAATCGACCGTAACAAATACCCTGTATTGCGTATCGAACGCCCAGCGACAGACAATCAAAGCCTGGAGGCTGTCTGGGCCCATGACGCCGCTCACAGGCAGGCCACCGCAACATACAAGATTCCATTCCTCCAGTTCGTCGCGGCAACCGGCATAGGCAACATCGACCCACCACCCTCCTGCGAAATGGATCCCTTCCTATTCACCAAGACACCGCATACTGAACGAGGGGCGAGTTTTTTATGGCAACAGAATCCAAATGCACGGACACCCCAGCTGACCAGCACAACCACGGTTAACGGCGTTGAGATCAGTAAAATTGTTCTTGATCTTCCCGACATGATCACCGGATATTCCTCTGTCAACGGGGGAACTGCGGAATATCGATTTGACCCGAAAGACGCCCCGACGCTCACCATCTCCCAGCAGAACGTCATTGAATTCCAGGGCCTCGTCGAGTGCATACTTGCAGATGGCAGTTTATCGGTGATACGAAACCGAGCGCCCGATGCAGACTCCCCTAACGCAAAACAGCCTAAAATGCATCTGATTATAGAAAAGCCATAGGCAATCTAAAATGAAACAACACACTCTATGCATAGTGGCAGCAGCGAGTACCCTCATACTCTCGTGCGCACCCGTGAGATTTCTACCCAGCACACAAGAATATCGCTGCTCGGCACCCTTCACCGATCCCACGATGACAAACGAATTTCAGGCTGGTTTCACCGGGCGCCGAGACTATAAAAACGGCACATCACAGTTTACCCATCAGTACACGCTGGACTCGGCCGACGATTACGTGCGGATTTGCATTCACGACAGAGCCGGCATAAGCCCGGGCTCGGGGTACACCCTGACGTTGAAAAACGTAGACAAGGATTATCAACCGATCAACGCCAATAAAAGCTGGACATTGGTAGTCGCAAACGGTGGCCAGACCCTGATCAGGGACCAGTGTTTCGAAGGACGTACAAGCGGCGGGGAGTTTGATCTCGCCAATCCGTCCATCATTAATGGTTACTGGGTGATCAGCAAAACAGACCGTGCCATAGCTGCCGACTTGCAGATTTACAGTAAAAACGACGTGGTCGCCGATACGGCCTTGGAGCCGCCATGCCAGCCTTACTGAACACCCATAAAAAATTGTCACGCGCTTGCTTCTGCATCCTGATGATGCTGGTGATCACCTCATGCGGAAACGCAAATCCGACAGTCACGGCACTTACCCTATTGTATGAATGCCAAGGCCCATTGGCCGACCCTAATAACACCCGGGAATTCTCCGTCGCGCTGAGTGGGAAAATGGACTACGTCGCCGTGGACGGCAGTAGCCAGACGCAATCATTTTCGTTCAACACCCCAAAAGACTTCATGGAGATTTGTATACACGACCGCGCCAGTGTGGACCCTGGAAGGTCCTACGACCTGTTGCTGATCCATGTAGACAGCAACGGAGACCTAGCCGGCAACAAGAGCAAATGGCCTCTGCATGTCATCAACAACACCGACAATCTGCTCAAGACCTTTTGCTTCAGAATTCAACCTGACAACGGTGAGCTCTCAATACTACCTGGCACTCCAGTTGCTGGAAGCTGGCGTATATTGCATACAGATCGAGAGATAACTGCAAACTATCGAACGTCAATAAGATCGAAGACCGAAAGCAAAAGCAGTTCTCCCGCAAACTGTGGCCCTTGAAAACAAGCACTACCGGCGACGGATGCATCGTTCGCATCACCCGTAACCCAACGGTCGGGTTGGCTTCGACACTCAGAGCACTAGCCAAGTCCAGAACTGGCATACACAACGCGATGCGGATGCC
The DNA here is from genome assembly GCF_057284075.1 of Pseudomonas sp. TE31087. Classification (NCBI taxonomy): domain Bacteria; kingdom Pseudomonadati; phylum Pseudomonadota; class Gammaproteobacteria; order Pseudomonadales; family Pseudomonadaceae; genus Pseudomonas; species Pseudomonas sp. TE31087. Next base: position 361,966 of record NZ_JBXVNN010000001.1, on the reverse strand, counting down.
CCGCTCGATGGCACCGACTTGTCGGTGATCGCTCTCTCGACCACCCTGAAGCCGGTCCACCGGCGAACACCGGCACAAGAAAGTTCTTCTGCACAGATCGGGTACCACCGAGGTTCTCTCGCTCAGGCCCTTGCGGCTTGATTCGCCGTCGCCGATGCATCGATCACCATACCCTCGCGCATCCGTTGCGCATCCCGGCTGAAACACCGCGAGGCCGCCAGCAGGAACACCATGGTCAGCAACAGGGCCACAGGGATCAGGTACATCGCATCATGCAGCCCCTGGGCCTTGAACGCCTCGCTCATCGCCACCTCGCCCGCCGCCGCCATGGCCGCTCCGGCAAAGTGGTCCGACAGCCCACCGACCACCACTGGCCCCAGGCCGCCACCCAGCAGGTAGAGCCCGGCGAAGAACAGCGCCATGGCCGTGGCCCGCAGGCGCGGCTGCACCACATCCTGGATGGCGGTGTACACGCAGGTGTAGAAGTTGTACGAGAACAACCAGCCGATCCCGAACACCGCCACAAACACGCCCAACTCGATGCGCCCGGCATGCAGCGCCCAGGCGGTGCACAAGGTAGCGCCCAACATGCTCAGCGCGGCGAACACCAGACGGCCGTTAGCAAAACGCTGGTGCACCTTGTCGGCCACCCAGCCGCCAAGGGTCAGCCCCACCAGGCCGCTCAGGCCGACGATCATCCCGGTGGCCACCGCGGCGTCGTGCAGCGCCAGCGCAAAGTAGCGCTGCAACATCGGCACCATGAACGAATTGCAGGCATACGAGGCGAAGTTGAAGGTCAGCCCCGCCAGCACCAGCCAGGCGAAGGTAGGCACGCTCAGCACCCGACGCAGGGGGCGGTCCAGTGGTGCCTGGGCGGTGGCCACCGTCTCCGCGGCGCCGCGCGCGGGCTCGCGGATCATGAAGATGAACAGCGCCAGCAGCACACCGGGCACGGCGGCGATGAAGAACGGCGCGCGCCAGCTGTCGAAGGCCTGGGCCATCGCACCGATGGTGAAGAACGCCAGCAGCAGGCCCAGCGGCAAGCCGAGCATGAAGATGCCCATCGCCCGCGCCCGCCGTCCGGCGGGGAACAGGTCGCCGATCAGCGAGTTGGCGGCCGGCGCGTAGCTGGCCTCGCCGATGCCAACGCCCATGCGCACCAGCAAAAAGCTCCAGAAACTGCCGACCATGCCGTTGACCGCCGTCAGCCCGCTCCACGCCAGCAGGCCCCAGCCCATGAGTCGACTGCGCGAGCCGGTGTCGGCGATGCGCGCCAGCGGCAGGCCGGCGATGGCATAGACCAGGGTGAAGGCGGTGCCGATGATGCCGATCTGGAAGTCGCTCAGGTGCCACTCCAGGCGGATCGGCTCGATGACGATGGCGGGGATGGTGCGGTCGAAGAAGTTGAACAGGTTGGCCAGGAACAGCAGGAACAGAATGCACCAGGCGTTGGACGCTTGGATGGCGGTGGGCATAGTCGGGTCCCTCGTTATTGTTGTTCGGGGTTCCAGCACGCCCTGCGCAAACTAGAGGGAGATGGCAAAGCACGTCTGCCAACATTGATCGCGTTGATAGCGGACGATAGCCAAACCTTTCACTGCGGCCATGACGTGCGCTTCTGTCTCCTTTCACCACTTTCGGCCTGCCGCCTGATATCACGGTGGCTTTGCTGCGGATAAACACGATTGGCACTTGGGATTTGGCACTATCTGGCCACCCTCCCGATTAACGTGTAACCTTCTCCCCACTCGTATTGCCGTGGCTGCTGAACCCGGTTATCCACGAGGAATCTCCCATGAAAAGATCTCGCGCCTGGCGACGCTCCCAGGCCCGCAAACATGCTCACCATCCTGCGGTGTGCCCACAGGTGTTCAAGCCAGAAAAGAACTGGAAGCTGCTCTACACCCGCGCCTCGAAGCTGGCAAGGGCGCGCCAGCTCGGCTTCAGCTACCCCATCCGCAGCACTCGCCAACTATTGGACCAAGCGTGACCAATCTCCTGTTCGTCTGCAGCCGCAACCAGTGGCGCAGCCCCACCGCCGAGATGATCTGGCGCCGTCGCCCGGGCTTTGCCGCCCGGTCGGCGGGCACCAGCCCGAATGCACGCAAGCCTGTCAGCCCGGCGGACATTCGCTGGGCCGACGTCATCTTGGTGATGGAGCGCAAACACCAGCAACGCTTGCTAGCTCAGTTCGCACGCTTGCTTGAACACAAACGGCTGCATGTGCTCGACATTCCCGACGACTTCCAATACATGGAACCTGAGCTTGTGCTCATCCTGGAAGCAGCAGTGGCAGCGCATCTGGCGCAGGAACCGTAGCAACCGCTCAGAACACCACCGACCGGCGATGCTCGGCCGTCGCCACCACCCGCCCACGCTTGAGCACCGCCAATCGCGCCGGCAGGTCGAGGATCACATCGCTGACGCGCAGGGTATCCAGCAACACCAGATCCGCATCCTTGCCCACGGCCAGGCCATGGTCGCGCAAGCCCAAGGCCCTGGCCGGGTTGGTCGTGAGCATCGACAGCACTGTGGCCTGGTCATCCGCCCCCCCGAGGTGGCAGGCAGGGATGGCCAGTTGCGCGATGTTCAGCAGGTCGCCCGTGCCATAAGGGGTGAAGGCGTTGCGGATATTGTTGGTGGCCAGGCAGACATTCACCCCACCATCGCGCAAGGCTCGCACCGGTGTCAGGGTACGGCGCACGTTGTGGCTGTCGCCACGGGCGCCCAGGTGCAGGTCGGTGGCCGGCAGGCACATCACACTGATACCGGCCTCGCGCAGCAGCGCGACGATACGTGCCTGCCGCTCGGGCTCGACGGCCGCGAGGCTGGTGAGGTGGCCGACGCACACCCGCCCCTGGTAACCCTCGGCGATGGTCCGGCGGGCCACGTATTCGATGGTCATCTGCTCGGCGTCATCGGCGAAATCCTGATGCAGGTCGATGTCCTTGTCGTAGCGCCTGGCCAGGTCGAAAACGAAACCAATGTGCTCGTGGGGCGATACGTCGTTGTAGGGAATGCCGCCGACCACATCGGCGCCCTTCTCCATCGCCTCGACCATCATCGCTTTCATGCCGGGCACCTTGAGGATGCCTTCCTGGGGAAAGGCGACCACCTGGATATCGATGACATCGCGGAATGTTTCCCGTAGCTCCAGCACCACATCCAGGCCCGTGAAACCCTGGGCGGGGTCGAACTCGGCGTGGGCACGGACATGGGTGGTGCCGGCCTGCACCAGCGCGCGCAACACCTGCGTCGAGCGCTCGCGGATGTCTTCGCGGGTGAGCGTGGGCTTGAGCTCGGCGGTGACGGCGATCGCTTCCTTCAAGGTGCCGGAGCGGTTGGCCTTGCGTTGCATGACATTAGCTTTTTCCAGGTGCAGGTGGCCTTCGACGAAGCCTGGGATCAGGACATTGCCATTGCCTTGGATTTCCTGGGTTGCCGTTGCGGTGATCGTCGGGGCGATTTCAGTGATCTTGCCGTTGTGCACGGCCACATCCATCAAGGGTTTTGCATCGTCGATGCGGACATTTCTGATGATCAGGTCCATGCCGTCGCTTCTCGTAATCAGTCATTACGGTCGACACCCTGTACTCGCGATGTTGGACAACGCGGTGGATGGCACCGGCCTTGCCGGTGTTCGCGGGGCAAGCCCGCTCCTACAGGGGGCCAATATCGTCTGTAGAAATGGCCCGGCCACCCTGTGGAGACCGGGCCATGTCCCTATGGGCGAATCAGAACGGTTTGGTCGGCAGGTACTTGCCATCCAGGGTGATCACAGCGCGGGAACCGCCTTCCGGATCATCGACCTTCTTCACATCCAGCTTGAAGTTGATGGCGCTGATGATGCCGTCGCCGAACTTCTCGTGGACCAGCGCCTTGAGCGTGGTGCCGTACACCTGCAGCATCTCGTAGAAGCGATAGATCGTCGGGTCGGTCGGCACGCCACCTTCGATACTGCCGCGCAGTGTGGATGGTCTGCAGCAGTGCGATGCCGTCGGCGTCCAGACCGAGCTTGTCACCCACCACCTGGGCGGCGCTGGCCGGCAGCGGGTGCTGGCCCAGCAGCGCGGCGGTGACGAAGGCTTCGGACAGGCCGGTGCCATCGGTGATCTGGGCGAACGACAGGTCCTTGCGGGCCTTGGCCAGGAGGATGACCTCGCTCAGGGCAAGACGGGCGTTCTGGCTGATTTGCGACTGGATCATGGGAGTGTCTCCTTGGGTTGAAAATCGGGTTCAGGCAACGTGCCGGGAAGCGTGGGAAACAGCGCGGACGTCTGGGTTGTCCGCCAGGGATACGAACTGGCCGGTGCGTCCGTCGAAGGCGTCGATGCGGCCGCTCTCGATGTCGTAGATCCAGCCATGCAGGGCCACGCGGCCCTCTTCCAGGGCCAGGCGCACCGAGGGGTGGGTCTGGATGTTGGCCAGCTGGGCGATCACGTTCTCTCGCACCATGGCCTCGACCTTGGCGTGAGGGGTTTGATGCGGGCGGGCTTCGTTGACCACACGGGCGGAGTCGGCGTAGCGCAACCAGCCGGCCACGGCGGGCATGTGGTCCAGGCACTTGCAGGTGGCGATGGCAGTCATGGCGCCGCAGTCGGAGTGACCGCAGATGACGATATCGGCCACTTGCAGGGCGGCGACGGCATACTCGACCGAGGCCGACACCCCGCCGGGTTCAGGGCCGTAGGACGGCACGATGTTGCCGGCGTTGCGGATGACGAACAGGTCGCCCGGCTCGCGCTGGGTGACCAGCTCGGGCACCAGGCGGCTGTCGGAGCAGGAGATGAACAGCGCCCGCGGGCTTTGCTGGGTGGCCAGGTCCTTGAACAGCTTGACTCGCTCGGGGAAGGCGTCGCGCTGGAACTTCAGGAAGCCGTCGATGATGTCTTGCATGGCTGATGCCTCAGTGTCGCGGTGTGTGAGGCAAAGGTTAGGCGGTGCGTTACATAAGGTAAAAGTCTCATTTATGATGAATGGCATCAGATTATCTTATGGAGAGAAGCATGCTCGCCCGGCATATCCAGTACTTTCTCGCGGTCGCGCAACACCATAGCTTCACTCGGGCGGCGGCAGCCCTGCACGTCTCCCAGCCCGCGCTTTCGCAGCAGGTCAGGCAACTGGAGGAAAGCCTGGGGGCGCAGTTGTTCGATCGCTCGGGGCGCACGACTCGGCTGACCGATGCCGGCGAGGTCTATCTGCGCTATGCGAAACGGGCGTCGCAGGAACTGCAGGAGGCCAGGCGCGCGATCCATGATGTGAGCGACCTCAGCCGAGGGTCATTGCGGGTGGCGGTGACGCCGACCTTTACCAGCTATCTGGTCGGCCCCTTGGTCGATGCCTTCCACAGCCGGTACCCGAATATCACCCTGAACTTGCGCGAAATCGCCCAGGAGCACATGGAGGAACTGCTGCTGGCGGACGAACTGGATGTCGGTATCGCCTTCGATGAGCCCCACGCCCAGGACATCGACACCTACCCATTGCTGGTCGAGACACTGGCGCTGGTGGTCGGCAGCCAGCACCCATTGGCCCATGCACGCGCCATCGGGCTACAGGCGCTGAACGACGAGTCGATGATCCTGCTCAGCGCCGAATTCGCCACTCGGGAGCAGATCGAGCGCTATTGCCGGCAGCACGGCATACGCCCGCAGGTGCGGATGGAGGCCAATGCTATCGGCGCGGTCATCGAAGTGGTGCGCAGGACGACGCTGTCGACGCTGCTCCCCGCCAACATCGTCCTGGCGCATGACGACCTGACCGCCATCGCCCTCGACCCCTTGCGCCTGCAACGCACGGCCGTGCTCATGCAGCGCAGGGGTGTCTACCAGGCCGCGGCGGCGCAGGCCTTCCTGGCGCTGGCCAAGGAGGTGGCCGCACAGCTGGAGCGCAGCTGAGGCTCAGCTCAATTGCGCAATCAGCACCGCATTGGTGTAGATCAGGCTGCCGTCGCTGGCCCGATGCCCGACCAGGTGGAACTGGCCGCGCTCATCGTCGCTCAGGTAGACACGCAGGCGGCAGTCGGACAAGGGGCCATAGCCTTCAGGCAAGACCAGGTTCAGTGTGTCCATGTCGACATCCACCATCGCTTCGCGCTCGTGGCTCTGCTGCAGGCGCTCTTCGGCCTGCTCCAGCGCCGTGTGGGCGGCGCCCTGGATATCGAAATGGATGTCGCCCACCGGGGTGGATCTGCGATCACCGTCACCTTTGCACCAGCCTTCGATCGTCAGGGTACTCATGATCAATCCTCATGCTGTGGAGCGTTTCTGATCACTGCTGAAGGGGTTGACCCTGACGGGAATCGAATCGTTCAGGTTTCCGGGGTACCTCCCGTTCAGGGCGCGAGCACGATGCCACGGGCTGCTTCGGCCGGATCACCGGCACCGCGCTCGAGCAGATAGCGCGCAGGCGGCTTGCCCATGGCCTTGCGGAACATGGTGACGAAGCCACTGGCGCTTTCGTAACCCAACGCCAGGGCCACCGCCTGCACACTCTCGCCCTTAGCAAGGCGTTGCAACGAAAGGATCACATGAAGCTGCCGCCGCCAGCGGCCGAAACTCATGCCGACTTCCTGCAGCAACAGCCGGCTCATGCTGCGCTCGCTCATGCCGATGCGCCGGGCCCATTCGCCGATCGGCGCTGTGCTCGCCGGGTCGGCCAGCAGCCGCTGCGCCAGCTGGCGCAGCCTGCGGTCCTGGGGCATGGGCAGGTGCAGATCCTCGACGGGGGCGGCGCACAATTCGTCCAGCAACGTGGCGATCAGTCGCGCCTCGGGCCCGCGCTCGGCGTACAGCGCCTCGAAGCCCGTCGCCTTGAGCAACAGTTCGCGCAACAGTGGCGACACCGCCAGCGTGCAGCAGGTGGTCGGCAGATACTCGACCGCCTCCGGCTCGACGAACAGGCAATGGCATTCGGTTTCTCCCGAGCCACGGGTCGAATGCAGCAGCCCCCCTGGGATCCACACCGCGCACTGCGGCGGCACGATCCACACCCCGGTCTCCACCTCACAGTTGAGAATGCCGCGCACCGTGTAGATCAACTGCGCCTTGCGATGACGGTGAGGGGCAAGCTCCCAGTCCTTGCCTACGCGGGACGCGCACAAGGCGATGACCTGACGTGGAATGCCATCGACATCCCATGGGCTGGCCAGGGTTTCGGGGGTGATTGATTCCACGATGCTGCTCATTGCTCGAAGCTGACGCATTGGCCGAAATGAAAAACAGAATGACAAGATTTCGCAATGACGTCCATGAGTCACGTGGTTATCGTGCATCTGGGTCGCCGATGTCGGTTTTCCAGAACGGCGACCACGCATCAACACACGCAGAGGATCAGACAGATGCTTTTGGATTCCACCTATTTTCCGCTGGTCTGGATGGATACCGGTAATACCACCATCGATACCCGCGATGAAGGTTTCGCAGTCTTCGAAACGCTGCTGGCAGGCGCCGAACCGTTCGTCTTGCTGGACGCGGAACGCGCCAGGCAAAAAGCCAATGGACATACCCATGACGAACAGAAACAACTGTCACTGTGGATGAAGCGCCACAAGGCCGCGCTGCGCACCTACGTCCGGGGGCAGATCCTCATCGAGCCGGATGCCGACAAACAGGAGGCCGCTCAATTGTTCGCAGCCAAGTTCGAAGCCTTCTGGGGCTACCCCCTGCATATCGTCGCCACCCAGGAAGAAGCCTTCAAAGTGGCGAACCAGCTGCTGGCGAAGTGAACACAGGGAGGGCTCGCCATGGGTCTGGTCGCAATCAACACCGTCGAGATCATCCCGGCCATCGGTTCGGCAGCGGTGCTCCAGGAGAGGCTGGAAGGCTTGTTGGAGGTGTTGAACCGTACCTCGGGATGCGTGGTGTACAGCCTCAAGTACGCAGCCTTGCCGAGTGAACGCTGGATCATCACCGGCCACTGGGACTGTGTCGAACAGATGACCGCGCACTTCAAGCTACCGTGCCTGGCCATGCTCTTCGATCTGACCGCGCAACGGCTGGCGACGGGGCTTTGCTTCCGAACGTTCAAGGCCATGGCGCATTGAGCGATCAGGTGGCGCCATGGAAGGCCTTCGCCAATGCCGCCTGCATGTCCCGCGCCTGCGCCCTCAATGCCTGGCAAAACGGTTCCAGCACCGCCGATGCCGGGCGCAGCTCCGGCCGGATCAACATCACCTGGTACGGCACCGAGAGGCTCAAGCGGCGAATCGGCAAGCCCCCCTGCCCCGCTTCCAGCCCGCTTAGCGGATTGATGATCGCCACCCCCAGGCCCTGCCGGACCATCGCGCACACCGACGCCGCGCTGGTGGTCTCGATGATCGTGCGTCGGTTCACCCCTGCTTCGCGGAAGTGCCGGTCAAGCTGTTGCCGGTAACTGTCCAGGCTGGCCAGGTTGATGAAGTCGACCTCGTGGAAATCCTGCAGCGCCAGCACCGGCTTGGCCTGCAATGGGTGGTCTTCGGGCAGCACGCAGACCATGTCGGCACTGAACAGCAGCTCCCCGACCGCCCCCCTGGGCACCTGCCCGGTTTCGGTCAGGCCCAGGTCGTGCTGCTGGGCCACCAGCGACTCCTCCAGCAGCGGCGACTCCTGGGCGGTGATGCTTACGCTCACGCCCGGGTGTTGCTGGTGAAACGCCTTGCAGGCCTTGGGCAGCAGGGTTTGCGAGAACAGTGGCAGGCAGGTGATGGCCAGCCGGCCCTGTTCGAAGTTGCGGATGGCCTGGGCGAAGCGATCGATGCGCTCCAGGCCGACGAAGGCGCGCTCGACCTCCTCGATCAGCAGCAAGGCCTGGGCCGTGGGTGCCAGGCGCCCGCCTTCGCGTTCGAACAGGTTCAAACCGGTAACCTGCTCCATGCGCGCCAGCTCGCGACTGACGGTGGGCTGCGAGGTGAACAGCAGGCGCGCGGCGCCGGTGACGCTGCCGGCCGCCATGATGGCGCGGAACACTTCGATGTGGCGGATGGAGAGTTTCATGGTGGCATGCAACACCTGAACGTTTGGCAGGGACCTGTAGGAGCGGGCTTGTCCCGCGAACACCGGCAACGCGGTGGATGGCACCGGCTTTGCCGGTGTTCGCGGGACGAGTCCGCTCCTACAGCAGTCGAATGTATATCAAATACGGATGACCTTCTGAAAATTATCTATTTTTATGAATCATCCAACTCACTCAAGATCGGTGCATCCATTACAAGGAACACCACCATGACCACCACCCTCCTGGCCCAGGCCGTCCGCCAACACGGCTCCCCACTGTGGGCCTATGACGCCCAGACCATCCACCAACGCATCGACCAGTTGCAGCAGCACTTCGACACGGTCCGCTTCGCGCAGAAGGCCAACCCCAACCTGCATGTCCTGCGCCTGATGCGCGAACGTGGCCTGGTGCTCGATGCCGTGTCGCTGGGTGAGATGGAGCGGGCTTTCGCGGCCGGGGCGACGGTGGACGGCGATCCGGCCGGCGTGGTGCTGACCTGCGATGTGCTCGACCAGCCCACCTTGGCTCGAGTGGTCGAGACAAAGATCGAGGTGAATGCCGGTTCCATCGACATGCTCCGCCAGCTGGGCGAGCACTCCCCCGGGCACCGGGTATGGCTGCGCATCAACCCGGGCTTCGGCCATGGCCACAGCCGCAAGACCAACACCGGTGGCGAGAACAGCAAGCACGGCATCTGGCACGAGCAATTGCCCGAGGCGCTGGCCTGCGTGAAACAGCACGGCCTGCACCTGGTGGGCGTGCACATGCACATCGGCTCGGGGGTGGACTACGCGCACCTGGAACAGGTGGCCGGCGCCATGGTCGGGCTGATCGGCAAGCTGGGCATGGATATCGAGGCCTTCTCCATCGGTGGCGGACTGTCCACGCCGTACCGCAGCGACGACCAGCCGGTAGACCTGCAACGCTACGCCCGCACCTGGGCGGTGGCACGGGCGGAGATCGAAGCCATGCTCGGCCACCCCGTGCGCATGGAGATTGAGCCGGGCCGCTTCCTGGTGGCGGAGTCGGGTTGCCTGGTGACCGAGGTGCGCGCCGTCAAGCAGATGGGCAACCGGCACTACATCCTGGTCGATGCCGGCTTCAACGACCTGATGCGCCCGGCGATGTACGGGGCCTACCACCGCATGAGCCTGTTCGATGCCGTGGGCCGGCCAGTGAGCCGTCCGCTGCAACCGACCGTGGTGGCCGGGCCGCTGTGCGAGTCGGGGGATGTGTTCACCCAGGACGACCAGGAACTGACACCCCAGACGCTGCCGCAGGCCAAGGTGGGTGACCTGCTGGTGATTCACGATGCGGGAGCCTATGGCGCGTCGATGTCGTCGAACTACAACAGCCGGCCATTGCTGCCGGAGTTCTTGCTGGAAAACAACGGAATGAGGATGATCCGTCGTCGTCAACGCGTGGAGGAGCTATTGGCGTTGGAGCTGGAGGTATAAGGCCCGCGCACGACACGCGCCAATGCAGAACTCTCCGCAGCCCGGCCGTGTACATTTCTCGGCACCAAGGAGTTCTCGCCAAATATTTTGGAGCCTGCCTCAAACGAAGATCAGCCCCGGCTTGTTCTACCCATTTCCAGGCGAGCGATAGCCTTGGTGTGCCTGACAAGCAACGTCAGGCACCAACCACACCAAGCTTGAAAAATGGAACATGGATAGAGGGAGAATTAACATGGGTGCCAAACAGTACCTTGCACTTGCACTTGCACTGGGCTGCGCAGGTAACGCATTCGCCGCCACTTCGACGAGTATCGAGATCACTGGCAAGGCTATCCCTGCCGTCTGCAACATCACGACCAGTCAGGCCAAACTCGACCTGGGCGAGGTGCTGGCAGATGCTACCGGGAAAGTGGCCGCCATTAGTCGATCCCTGGGCACCTTGAACTTCAACTGCTCGGCAGCCACTCCGCTGAGCCTTTCGTTAACCAGCACGGCACCCGCCGGCAGCAGCAAGAACTATTCGTCAGGCTGGCATCAGGCTGGTACAAACCTTGCGAACGCCAGGGTGGTGCCAACCAAGACCATGGTCAATAGCGAGTCCGGTACTCTTATCAACGGCCTGAACGGTGTCTGGACCGGAATGAACGCCGGCCAAGCCATCACACTTGCCGGTGGCGACTACACGATCTCCTTCGCCAAGACAGGCACCCTCGTGCCGCTGGGCATTACGACCGCCAGCATCGACCTTGACTTCAAACTGGATGAAATCCTCAAAGCAGACTTCGCAAAAGGCGATATCAGCGCCAACCAAACACTGACCTTCGAAATCAAGTACATCTGACAGGTGCAACCTTCGGGGTGAGACTTTCTCACCCCACCGCGACGCCCACGCTGTCGCGCTTGCCTTCAGCGCACTGCCCCCCTGCAACTAATGCCCTCAGGCTTTGCACGAAGAGCGGCTGCACCGTGAGCGCCATACTCCTGCCCCCGTCTTTGTGCCGCAAAACGCCAAACCCTGTCATCAATATCCCAACCCGCCCCCCCCCCCCCCCGCTTCCTTACCTGAAACGCAGACTTTTCCGCACACCCAATACGGACCTTTCCTAAAGCCACGGCATTATCCCCATACGCTTGCAAGCTTGTCTCAAAACAGTTTCAGGCGCGCCTTGTTCTTCCCGATTTTAGACAAGCGATACCATGGGCCGTCTGTTCGTGAAACTTCAGACGAAAATTTCAAGCAAGCACGAAATATGGATAGCCAGGAGAATTTACATGCCCGCCAAACAGTATTGGGTACTTGCACTTGCGATGAGCTGCGCTGGCAGCGCATCCGCCGCCACCTCGACCAGTATCGAGATCACTGGCAAGGCGGTACCCGCTGTCTGCAGCGTGACGGCCAGCCAAGCCAAGCTCGACTTGGGCAACGTGCTGGCGGACGCTACCGGCAAAGTGGCCTCCGTGAGCCAACCCATGGGTACGCTGAGCCTCACCTGTTCGGCAGCCACCCCACTCACGCTCGCCGTGACTAGCACAGCACCCGCAGGCAGCAGCAAGAACTACTCGACAGGTTGGCACCAGGCAGGTACCAGCCTGGCAAACTCAAGGATAGTACCCACCAAGACCACCGCGAATAACGATAACGGCACCCTCATCAGGGGCATGAGCGGCGTGTGGACCGGGATCAACGCCGACCAGCCAATACCACTTGCCGGCGGCGACTACATCGTTTCCTTTGCCAAAGCGGGCAGCATCGTGCCACTGGGCATCTCGACTGCAAGCATTGACCTCGATTTCAGGCTGGATGAAATTGCCAAAGCCGATTTCTCCAAGGGCGACATCATCGCCAACCAGACGATCACTTTTGAAATCAAATACCTCTGACACGAACGACACTTATTTAACAAGCTTTTGATCTGTAAGAAAGACGAAGAAGTGCTGGCCTTGATACAGGGTGATAGTTGCGAACCCACACATAGGCCAAGGACGCAGACTAGGCCTTGTACGAAAAGCACTTGCGCGGCGACTTCTCGTACACACCCTGATATCACTGACGCCAAGAGTTCCCAGGAGATGAAAGAGCCTTCCCACCCGCTCAGAACCCCGCAAGCGCAGCACCATCGAGTGCAGCAATCCCTGCATATAGCCGCAGAACTTATTTAACCGAAAATGAAACCGTTCTTCTAGCACCCACTCTCAACGAACAATAGCATTTCAATATCTGAAAGAAACACTTCAGATGCAGAGAACAGTAAAACTCAACCTCTAAAACCTGCGAGGGATATTGACATGTGCATCAAAAATTATTTGGCTTTCGCAGTCACCATGAGCGCTGCAAGCAGCGCATTCGCCGCCATGACAGCCAACGTCGAGATCGCCGGTAAAGTCATCCCCACCGCCTGCGGTATCGTGGCATCACAGGCAAAAATCGATTTGGGCGACATCAAGCCCGACAGCAATGGAAAAGTTGCGGAAATTACACGCGCCCTTGGCACTTTGACCGTAACCTGTGCCGCCCCTACTCGCATGCAGCTCAGCTACACCAATACCGCACCCGTCGGCAGCAACGCCCTTTTACCCGCCGGCTGGGTCCAAGATGGCAAGGGTATTGCCAACATGCAGTTAATGCCAAGCAAGACGACGGTTGACAATGTAGCTGGCGCTCTTTTGTACTCACCTAACGCTACTGGAGACAGATGGAGCACTGTCTCAACCACCGACTACATTCCACTGTCCAACCTAAGCAACCGGTTGTCCTTTTCCAACACAACCAGCACGACCCCACAAGCGATGACGACTGCCGTAGTCGAGCTGAGCGCGAAATTCGCGGAAATCACAAAGGCCAACTTCTCGAACGGTCCGATCCGTGCCAACCAGACGCTGACCTTTGAGCTCAAGTATCTCTGAGATCAATGGCTTTGGGGGTGAGTTTCCTCACCCCTATCTCTACACCGTGCCAGGTGCGGCCCCCCCCCTCCTATTGCCGACCGACGTCACCATGCGGCTGTGTGGATGCAGTGGCCACCTCGCCAGGACGTGTCGATATTTAATGCAATACACATTGAAATTGCTCAAATCCACTTCTCCCGAGGCGTGACTCCCACCTGGAAGTTTCACAACAATGCATGCTCCCACCTTGCGTACTTGGCCAATCCAGCCCACCGCACATAGCAGCCCCTCATTGAGTGCAGAAATTTCCTCACACCATTGCAGTAATTCTTCAAGGAAAAATAAAACCGCTCTACTCAAAGCCCATTTGGGTAGGTGATAGCCTTTTCACATCTGAGAGAGAAACCTCAGATATGAACACCAAACTCATTCACACTCAACCGAGCAAATGACATGCCTACCATGAAACCTCTAGCGTTTTTAGTTGCCATGAGCGCTGCAAGCAGTGCATTCGCCGCCATGACGGCCAGTATCGAGATCGTCGGCAACGTCGTCCCGACGGCCTGCGGTATCGTGGCCTCTCAGACAAAACTCGACCTGGGTGGCATCCAACCAGACTCTACCGGAAAAGTCCCGGAAATCATTCGTCCCCTTGGGCACGGTGAGCGTGACCTGTGCGGCCCCTACCCAAATGAACATCGGCGTCACCACCAGTGGAGCGATGACAGGCAATTCGGTCGTACCAGCCGCCTGGAGCCAGGGAGGCAAAGATCTTTCGGCATTCTGGCTGCTGCCTATGAGGGTGACCGTGGATGGTGCAAACGGAAATCTGTTCTACTCGAGCTCGAATACCGGCGACTCCTGGGCCACTCTCGGCCCCAACAACTTCATCCCCACATCCGCCGCCGCTACGAACACCAGAATAAGCTTCTTCCCTGCCGCTGGGGGCATCACGCCTTCCGCCATCACCAATGCCTCGTTCGATCTGAACGCGAAGTTCCACGAGATTCCGAAGGTGGACTTCTCCAAAGGCGAAATCACCGCCGCCCAGACATTGACCTTCACGCTCAAGTACCTCTGACACTCAAACCTCGGGGTGAAGCTTCTTTACCCCGAGGTTTCACCCACTCCAGCACGTTGACTTTTTTGCAATCACCTTGCCTGCAAAGGATGGAGATGCTTCATGACGCCTACTCGTCTTCGCCAGCACGGCCTCGCGCTCTCTGCCGTGGCGCTTTCGCTGTTCACCAACTTACCCGCCAACGCGACCGGTATGGTGCCTGACACCTCCATCGTGTTGATTGATGCCGCCATCGGCGAAGGCAGCATTGATGTCGCCAACTCCGATAAAAGCGTGGCGCTGCTTTATGTTCATGTAGAGGACTTACCCGAGGACACCGAGGAACTGGTAATCGTCACCGCGCCCATCAGTCGGGTCGAACCAGGTGAAAAACAGCGGGTGCGGTTCATCGTCCAGGCCGCCGCGCCGATCACCACGCAGCGCATGAAGCGGGTGACGTTCGAAGGCATCCCGCAAGCGGACGGGGGCAAGAACACGGTCAGCATCAACGTGCGCCAGAACCTTCCGCTGATCATCAACCCGCAGGGCCTTGCCAGCAAGAGCGACCCCTGGACCCTGCTCAAATGGACGGCCAAGGGCCGCGAGCTGATCGTCAACAACGACAGCCGTTATGTCGTGCGGCTCAACGAGCAACTGGAGCTGCTGCCGGAGAAGCTGCCACTGAGTCTGTCCCGCACTTACCTGCTGCCCGGCGAGACCTACCACCTCGAGCTGCCGGCAGGCAAGGAAGTGACCGCCAGGAACAAGGTCCGAATCTACCCGGCAAGCCTGTATGGAGCACAGGTGGAACCTTACGACGCCCCGCTCACTTTCTAGTGGAACTGCTTCGGTACATCCGGAATAAGGCGCTTTAGATGCCCGGCCCAACACAATATTTCCTACCCTCTCGCACTGCCACTGACAATCTCCGGACGGCAAAGCACCGCGCGCTGCAACCGCAGTTGTTCATCGTCGCCCTGCTGGCCTACGGCAGCGATGCTGTGAATGCAGCCGGCGCGCGCGCACCGTCCGACGGCGAAACCTTTGCCAGCTTCGACCCAGGCCTGCTGAAAAGCCGCGGCATCGACCCGCGAGTGGCCGACTACTTTCGTCAGGCGCCGCGTTTTGTCACCGGTGTCCGCCGTGTCTCGCTGCAGGTCAATGGCAACCCACGCGGTAACGTCGACGCCCGTTTCGACAGCGAAGGCCAGCTGTGCTTCGACAAGGCGCTGCTCAATCAGGCCGGGCTCAAGCTGCCCGAGGCCGGCCTGGCCAACGGTGACTGTTACGATTTCCTGGCCCACAACCCACAGGCGCAACTCAACCTGCGCCCTGCACGCGAAGAAGTGGAGTTGGTAGTGCCTTCCGCAGCATTACGTACCGAGCAGGACACAGCGCTCTATCATCAAGGCGGCGTGGCTGGCCTGGTCAACTATGACTTGCTCGGGCAAACCAGCGAGTTCTCCGGTGACCGCCAGCGTTATTTATCCGCCAGCACGGAGCTGGGCCTGAACGCCAACGACTGGATCGTGCGCAGCCGTCAAAACTACAGTGTGCAGAACGAAAGGCGCACGTTCCAAAACCTGTACACCTATGTGCAGAAAACATTCGTCGACCATCAAGCGCTGGTGCAAGCCGGTGAGATCAACATTGCCAACTCGGTGTTCACCGGTGCTGCGATCACTGGCCTCCAGGTGTTTCCCGAACAGGCACTGAGCGACAAGAATCGACAAGGGGCCACGGTGACCGGCATCGCCCAGAGCCAGGCCCGGGTGGAAGTGCGCCAGGCCGGGGCGCTGATCTACACCACGCTGGTGCCCCCCGGACCGTTCAGCTTGCCCGACATTCCACTGCTCAACAGCAACACGGATCTCGATGTGCAGGTGATCGAAGCCAACGGCGAAAGCCATCGCTTCAACGTTCCCGCCGCCTCGCTGGTACGCTTCAACAGCAGCGCGCCAGGCTATTCGTTCGCAGCGGGCAAGGTGCGGACCTTCAACAGCAAAGGCATGCTTGCACCGATGGTGGCCACCGGCACCGGCGGCTGGTCGGTGACGCCCGCCAACCTGCTCTCCGCCGGGGTGATGCTGGCGGAAAACGACTATAAGGCCGTCGCCTGGTCGCTGGGCTCGCAGCTGACTGCAGGCACCAGTCTCAACCTGCGCAATACGCTGTCCCATGCTGGTCGGCAGCAGGCCAAGGGCCATGAAATCAGCACGGCGTTGTCGACCCAGCTCACCGACAGGCTCAGCGGTAACGTCAACGCCACTCGCCGCTCGACCGGTTATCGCGACCTGCAGGACACCACCTATACCCTGAACAGCCAACGCTACCATGACCGTCGTCTCGATCAGTATGGCGTGGGATTGGCCTGGAGCAACCCACTGCTTGGTGGCTTCGGCCTGGGCTACAGCACCTCGGTCTCCGCCGGGGGCAATAAATCCGATTACCTCAATGCCTCGTGGAACAAGGCTTTCGAGCATTTGAGCGTCAGCGCCAATGTCCAGCATGCGCTCGGCAACCAGGGCCGCTCGAAGAACGACCGCCAAGGTAGCCGGGCCTACCGCGAAGAGACCGCGATTTACCTGAGCGCCAGCATTCCTCTGGGCGGCAACCGTAGCTTGCGCAGCTATGCCAACAAGCGCGATGGCGTGACCCGCATGGGCGCGACCTTCAACGACAACAGTAACGAATTCGCCGGTTACAGCCTATCGGCCGAACGCAACCTACAGGCCAAGCGCGACGATCTTTCGGCCAACGTGAACCTGCTGCCGCACTACACCAGCGTGAACCTGGGCTACTCGCAGAGCGGCAACGAAAGCACCAGCTACAACGGCCAATTGCGAGGTGGCGTCGCGCTGCACAGCGCCGGCGTGACCTTCTCGCCCTACGCGCTGAACGATACCTTCGCCGTGGCCTCGGTCGGTGATATCCCGGGCGTCAGGCTTGACACCCCGAGCGGCCCGGTGTGGACCGATGGCTCTGGGCGTGCCGTGGTCGCTCAACTGCCCGCCTACCAACGCAGCAATGTGCAAGTACGCACCAATAGCCTGCCACGCAACCTCGATCTGCAGAACGGGTACAAGACAGTCATGGCCGGGCGCGGCTCGGTGCAAACCATCGACTTCCCGGTGGTTACCTCACGCCGTGTACTACTGACTATCGTCGACCCCAACGGCGCGGCACTGGGCAAAGGTGCGCCTGTATTCGGCGAAACCGATCGGTTCGTCACCACGACCGTGGAAGGCGGCAAGGCCTTCATCACCAACCACGACATCGAAAAACCCCTGACGCTGCGCATGGCCAATGGAGGCCTGTGCAACCTCGATTTCATGCTGCCGGAAAAGCCTGAGCTGGACGCCTATTTCGAGAAAGCCCTGGCCGTATGCACACCCCTCTGATCTCACGCAAAGGTGACACCGACATGACCGCCACCCCTCCCACTCGTACTGCCCATTCGCTCTGGCTGACCTGCTTGCTGCTTGGCGCAGTCCTGCCCTGGGGTGGTCTGGCCCAGGCGGAACCCTGCGCCCTGTCGGTGTCGCAACCCAGCATCGCGCTAGGCAACCTCACCTACCCCCGAGTCGCCCCCGGACATGCGATCGACGCGCCGCACGAGCTCGGCACCCGCCAGATCACTGTTCAGCTCCACTGCGTCGCCGAGTCCCCGCTCAACCTCATGCTGCGTGGCATACGTCAGGCCGATGGCGTGCGCTTCGCCGAGCGCGGCGCGTTGAATATGCAGGTCTTCGACGCCCTGCTCGACGGCCGCCCGGTGATGCTGCAAGCCACAGACCAGCTACCGGCGGCATCGAACGCCGGCGCGCCGCGTGTACAGGTACTGCCTGGGCAGCGCGTGATACCGATGCAGGCCGGTCAACCGGCCCGCGGCAGCCAGTTGACCGTGCAAATGGCGATCAGCACCACGTTACCGCTCGATGAGCTGGTCAGCCGAGACCGCAAGACGCTGAGCGGGCGCATCGAGCTGGAAGCGAACGTACCGTAAAGCAAGACCAGGCAGGCCCGGGACGACCTGCCCATCGGTGACGGAGGAGGTACCGGATGATGAACAAAGCGAGAACCCAGAGCCTCGGGCACGCCAGTGCCTGGGTCATCGTGGTCGATCAGGCGCTGCGCCGTCATGCCGTGGAACTGTTGCGAAATGTGGGGTTCGGCAGTGTCGTCGAGCGATCCGACACTCGAGGGCTGACTGCGCTGCCCAGGCCGGCCCCATTGTCGTTGGCGCTGTGCGAGGCCTCGTTGCTGGTCGGCCTGGACGGCCTGCGAGTGATGCGCTGGATGCGCCCGCAGCAGGTCTTCTGCGCGATTATCCGTAGCGACCAACTGCCGGTCGATACCTTGGGCGCCATCCTGGCGACTGGTCGGCGCATGGGGCTGCACCTGTTCGGAGAAGTACCGCCGCCGCCCGCACCTACTGCCTGGCAGGCGCTCATCGAGGAGTACCTCATCCACCGTCGGCATGCACGCTACACAGGCCACTCGGCCGCCTTCGACCCAGAGGAGCTGGACAAAGCGCTGAAACAGCGCCGTTTCATCGTGCATTACCGGCCCCAGTTGGACATGGGCGCCACCGACCGGGTACGGGCCAGGGCAGAGATCCTGTGGCGCCGCGCCGACCGTACACTCATGGCGGAGTCTGACTTCTTGAAATACTTCGATACTTCTCAGCACCTCGACCAGCTGTTCGTGAGCACGGCCAGCCAAGTGTTCTCCTTACAGCGCACGCTGACAGACGAGCAGCACCGTGTAACAATTACACTAACGGTGTTTTCAGCAACGCTCCTCAACCCCGACCTGCCGCGCACGATTGCCGGCCTGGCATTGCGCTATGGCGTCAATCCGATTGGTATAATTTTCGAGATCCAGAGCGACGCACTCAATACCGACGCCACCACGGCGCAGCTGAGCTTGCTCAAGCTCAGGCGTATGGGTTTTGGCATCTGCCTGAGCTGCAACAGCCTCGAAACTGCCCAGATAAAAGACTGGATGTCTCGCCTGCCCATCAGCGCGATCAGCCTCGAGCTGCAATGTGCGACCGGTCCTGCACGCACTCCTGCGGTGTATGTGCACACCCTGGCCAGCTGGAGCATTGTGAGCTACGCCCGCAGCTTGGGTATAACGGTCATTGGCGTGGTTGACGCTGTTCCTCGCGATATTTCGCAACTTTGCGAATTGAGTTGCGACTTCATACAAGACATGGGTCCCACCGCCGCAAGCAGCGCCATCGACCTGATCGCCGGTTGCTGCCGACGGCGCGACCAGCGTCGGAAACACGGCGGACGGACTTCCGACAACCAAGACCCATCCTGACTCACAATCCTTGTTCAAGCGAGGTAACAACATGCAACGCGCGATTATCATCGATGATCACCCCGTCATTCGGATGGCTGTGAAAACCGTCCTGCAAAACAGCGGTTACACCGTCGTCGGCGAGGCCAGCAACGGTAAAGAGGCGATCCAGCTTACCCGTGAACTGATGCCCGACCTGTTGATCCTCGATATCGGCATCCCCGAGATCGACGGCCTCGCCGTCATCCAACGCCTGAAACTGCAAGGCAGCCTGACCAAGACGCTGGTCTTCACCTCGCAACCGGCCGCTGTGTTTTCCCCGCGCTGCATGTGGGCAGGCGCGGCGGGCTTCGTCTGCAAGGCCGGTGACCTGAGTGAATTCAGCGGTGCCCTGGCAGCCATCAAAGCCGGCTATTCGTACTTCCCCAACCTGCCATTGAGCAGCGTGGTCACGACGCCGAAGGAAAGGAAAGGCATCAATTGCCTGACCGGGCGCGAGATCGAAGTACTCAGGCAACTGGCGGCAGGCGCGACCAACAAGGAAATCGCCGATGCCATGATGCTCAGCAACAAGACCATCAGCAGCTACAAGCACAGAATTATGGACAAACTGCAGGTCAATACCTTCGTGGACCTGCTCGACATCGCCCGGCGAGACCTGATCGCATGACATCGGTGCCCTCCCTTCTTCGCCTGCAGGTGGCCTTGGTCGGCTGCCTGGCTGTCAGCACCTTCAGCTTCGGCGAGGAGCAGCGTCTGGCCGTCAGACCTCTGAAACTGGTCGAACGCGCCTATACCTCCTCTACCGTTGCCCTGAGCGACGAAGACCGAGGGTGGCTGAACCATAAGACCGTACTGAGCATTGGGGTGTCCGCGCCGGACTATCCACCTCTGGACATCAGCATCAATGGTCAGATGTACGACGGGATAACCGCCGAGTATGCAAGCCTGATCGGAAAGATCCTTGACGTCGCCGTGCAAATACGCCAGTTCCCCTCGCGGGCTCGTGCAATCGAAGCACTCAAGCACGGCGAGATCGACCTGCTGGGCAGCGCGAACAGCTTCGAGGCGGCCGACCCCGCATTGCAACTGAGTATTCCGTACCTGGACGATCAGCCCGTACTGCTGACCCGAGTGGGCGAGGAAGCCTCTGTCAACACCCGCCTGGCAGGCAAGCGGATCGCCATGTTGAACCATTACCTCCCGGTGAGCGCAGTACATGAATTCTACCCGGAGGCCACCGTGCAACTGTTCCCCTCGACAGCGAGCGGCATCGGTGCGGTAGCCTTCGGCCAGGCCGACGCCTACCTGGGCGATCTGGTCAGCACCGGGCATTGGGCGGGCAACAGTTCGTTCAGGCATTTGCGCGCCGCCAACTTCTCGGCCATCCACGTGGCGAACTTCGCCTTTGCGATGAAGAACACCGACGCCCCCTTGAAGCGCCTGGTGGACACCGCCCTGCTCTCGATCACGCCCAGCGACAGCATGCCCATCATCCGACGCTGGGATGTCAACGGCAGCTATATCTTCGGCGCCCAGCGTGTCCAGTTTTCGCAAACCGAACTGGAGTGGATAGCGACCCACCCGAAGGTGCGCGTCATGGTCGACGCCGATGACCCACCCTTGTCCAAGGCGCTCAAGCAGGACCAGGTCGAAGGCATCGTCAACGATCTGCTCAATGTGATCAGTGCCCAATCGGGCCTGTCCTTCGAGTTGTTGCCGAGCAAAGGGATGACCGAGCAGCAGCTTGTAGATGCCCTGGCGCGGCGTGAATTCGACCTGGTGGGCGCGCTGAACCCTGACTTGGTACAGAACCCGAAAGTGTCGTTCTCACGGCCCTACCTGGTCAGTACGCTGGTGCTGGTGGCGCGCAAGGACGACCCCAGCATTTCCTCGGTGTCATCCCTGGCCGGCAAGAGGCTGGCGACAATCCAAGACAGCCGAGCCAGCACGCGCATTCTCAAGGACATCCCGAACGTGAGGCTGGTCAAGGTCAACACGATCGGCGAGGCGTTCAAACGGGTGGAGAACGGCAAGGCCGATGCCGCCATCGACGTGCTGGTTTCGGCGCAATACAAGATACGCAATGGTTTCGACGCACTGCGTATCGCCTCGGTGGTCGGTGATACCTCCGAGACCGTTTCATTCGCCAGCCTGCACGACAACGACATCCTTGCGTCTATCCTCGACAAGGCGTTGCTCGCCACACCTGCCCAGAAGATCGACGCGATCAACGATCACTGGACCGACGGCCCTCGTGACGGGCCGTCGTTCTGGATACGCAACAAGACGATGCTGCTGCAGCTGGGATCGATCATCAGCTTGCTGCTGGCCGTCTCTCTCGGCTGGGGTCTGCATCTGCGACGCCAGATCATCAAGCGCAAAGAGGCCGAACGGGCCCTCGGCGATCAACTGGGTTTCATGAGCAGCCTCATCGATGGTACGCCCAACCCCATCTATATCAGGGACAAGGCAGGCATCCTGTTGCATTGCAATACCTCCTACCTCGAGGCGTTGTCGGTGCAGCGCCACGAGGTCATCGGCAACAACCTCGACCAGGCCCCCTCCGCGACACTCGACGAAGAAGAACGCTACCTGCAGGATTACGCACGGGTCATCAGCGAAGGCGCGCGGATCATCGCAGACCGACGCATACGCTTGAAGGACAGCGGGCAGACGCGGGATATCTACCACTGGATCCTGCCTTATCGAGACAACCAGGGTGAGATCCAGGGTATCGTCGGTGGCTGGGTCGACATCACCGCGCGCAAGGTCCTGGAAATCAGCCTGTTGGCCGCCAAGGAACAGGCCGACATCGCCAACAAGGCCAAGACCACCTTCCTGGCCACAATGAGCCACGAGATCAGGACGCCGCTGAACGCCGTGATCGGTATGCTGGAAATGTCATTGAAACAAGCAGACCAGGGCAAGCTGGACCGATTTGCCATCGAAGTCGCCTACGACTCGGCCAATGGCCTGCTTGAGTTGATCGGCAACATCCTCGATGTGATCAAGGTCGAGTCCGGGCATCTGGCCCTGGCGCCCTCGCGCGGCAACCTGAGCACCATCGCCACTTCGGTATTCCGGGTGTTCGAGGGACTCGCCCGGCAGAAAGGCCTGGCCATCAAGCTGGAATTGGACCCGGCGATTCAGACCGATGTGCTGGTCGACACGGTGCGCTTCAAACAGATTCTCTCCAACCTGGTGGCCAACGCCATCAAGTTCACCGACAAAGGCAGTGTGCTGATTCGCCTGCAGGCCGTTTCACTGCCCGACGCGCCGAACAATCATCTGACGGTGGAACTGAGTGTCAGCGACACTGGCGTCGGCATCCACGTCACCGACCAGCAACGCATCTTCGCGCCCTTCGTGCAGGTGGACGATAGCCAGAGCACTCGCAAGCAAGGTACCGGGCTGGGGTTGTCGATCTGCAAGACCCTGGCCGAACTGATGGGTGGCAGGCTGACGCTCAGCAGCGAACCTGACCAGGGCACCTGTGTCACAATTCGCCTGGTCTTGCCGACCCTTGAGCAGCTTCCGCCGATTCCACAGGTGTCCGACCTGCTCACCGAGAAACCCAAGCGGGCCCTGACCGTACTGATCGTCGACGACCACCCTGCGAACCTGACTCTGCTCGACCGCCAGCTCAGCTACCTGGGCCACCGCGTACTGCAAGCCAGCACCTGTGCACACGCCTTCGCCCTGTGGAATGCGCATCGGGTGGACGCGGTGATCACCGATTGCAACATGCCCGAGATGACCGGCTATGACCTGGTGCGTGCCATCCGCGCGGCCGAAACGGCCCAGCAGCGTCCCCGCTGCATGGTGTTCGGCTTTACTGCCAATGCCCAGGCCGATGAACGCGAGCGCTGCTTGGTGGCAGGCATGAACGACTGTCTGTTCAAACCCACCCGTCTGGTCGACTTGGCCGAGAAACTCGACCCCATCAAGCACAGCGTCACCTGCTCCAAGCCGTGCAGCGATAGCAGGCAACCCGCCCCGGTGGACTTCATCACAAATGAACTGCTACACGAGCTGATCCTGGAAAACGAGAAAGACATTTCTGAACTGCACGCCAAACTCGACGGTGATCGCAATGATCTCAAGGATATCGCGCACAAGATCAAGGGGGCTGCCAAGATCGTCTGCGCAAACGAGATCGTGCGGCACTGCGAGGCGTTCGAGGACGCCTGCCGGTCAGGGGCCTCGACCGAGGAACTGGAACCACTGGCCGCGAACCTCGAGGAGGTGATCATGACCCTACATGACGCGCTGCTGTTCCAGATCGACACCCGTAGCCGGGCCGACAGCTAAAAACCCACGCTCCGCACTTGCGCGTCAGGGCGCCACCAACCGATACCCCACACCGGCCTCGGTGATGATAAAGCGTGGCGCGGTGGGATCGTCGCCCAGCTTCTGCCGCAGGTGCCCCACCACGATGCGCAGGTAGTGGGTGTCGTCCACATGGGTCGGCCCCCAGATGTCCTTGAGCAGCTGCTGCTGGGTGATCACCCGCCCCGGGTGCCCGGCCAGTTGCGCCAGCAGCGCATACTCCTTGCGCGTCAGCGCCACTTCCACGCCATCCAGGGTCACCTTGCGAAAGGCGAAGTCCACTACCAATGGCCCGAAGCTCGCGGCAGACGTCGCGCTACCGACCTGCGGCGCCTGGCGCAGCAAGGCCCGCACCCGGGCGAGGAATTCCTGGATGCCGAACGGTTTGGTCACGTAGTCGTTGGCCCCGCCATCCAGTGCATCGACCTTCTGCACCTCACTGGCGCGCACCGACAGCACCATCACCGGCACTGCGCTCCACTCACGCAGCTCGCGCAGCACCTGCTGGCCGTCCATGTCCGGCAGGCCCAGGTCGAGCACCACCAGGTCAGGCTTGTTCAGCGCGGCCTGGGCCAGGCCCTCGCTGCCGGTAGCGGCCTCAAGCACCTTGTAGCCCTGGGACGCCAGGCTGATGCGCAGGAACTTGCGGATCTGCGGCTCGTCGTCGATGACCAGCAGAGTGGCGGCTTGGCTCATGGGGCTTCACTTTCAGTATCGGGTTGGGTCGGCAGCGGCAAGCATAGAGTGATGCAGGTGCCGTGGCCATCGATGCCATCATCGACCAGGATGCGGCCGCCATGGGCGCCGATCATGCCCTGGCAGATCGCCAGGCCCAGACCGGTGCCCTGCCCGCCCCGGTCGCCGCGGGCAGCGGTGTAGAACATGTCGAAGATCTTTTCGCGCTCGTCCGGGGGAATGCCTGGGCCTTCGTCGGCGACAGCGAAGCACAGCTGCTCGTCGCGCACCGAGACCTGCAGCTCCAGGCGGCCCTGCGGCGGGGAGAAACGGGCGGCGTTCTCCAGCACGTTGATCAGCGCCTGCTCGATCAACGCCGCGTGCACGAACAGCAGCGGCAGCTCCGGCGGCACTTCGGTGTGCACGCGCAGGGGCGCCAGCACCACGCGCAGGCGATTGAGGGCACTGCCGACGATGTCGGCCGGGGCCACCCAGTCGCGGGCCAGCTTGAGGGTGCCGTGGCCCAGGCGGGTCATGTCCAGCAGGTTCTGGATGTAGCGATCCAGGCGCTCGGCTTCGTTGCGGGTGCCTTCGAGCAGTTCGCGGCGGTCGTCCGGGGGAATCGCGTCGCCCAGGGCCAGCAGGCTGTCGATGCTGCCGCGCATGGACGTCAGCGGGGTGCGCAGGTCGTGAGATACCGAGGCGAGCAAGGCGCTGCGCAGTTGCTCGGTTTCGCCGTGCAGGCGCGCGGCTTCCAGTTGCTCGCCGAGGCGTGCGCGGGCCAGGGCCTGGGCCAGGGGTTGTGCCAGGGCCTTCAGCAGGCGGCGGCGCTGGGCACTCAGCGGCTCGCCATCGCGGGGACGTATGCCGAGCAGCGCCAGGGGTTGCTCTTCCACGGCCAACGGCCACCACCACCAACGACCGTGAGGCAAGGTATCGCTGCCAAAGCCTGCGGCCTGCCCGTGCTGCCAGGCCCATTCGGCGGCGGCGCGCTCGTTGTCGGTGAAGGGATGTTTGCCGCCGCTGGCGACTTGCAGCAAGCCATCGGCACTGCGCTCCAGCAGGCACACCTGCACGTCCTGCCAGCCGTCCATATGCTGGCCGGCGGCGCTGAACACGGCCTGGCGGTCGGTGGCCACGGTCAGGCGTCGCGACAGGTCGAGCAGCTGGTTGGTCTGAGCCTGGGTCTCGCGCAGGGCCTGCAGCTGGCGGCGCTGGCGGGCGGCCAGGTTGCCAGTGAGCGCCGCCATCAACAGGAAGAACACCAGGGTCAGCACATCCTCCTCGCGCTGGATAGCGAAGGAGAAGTTCGGCGGGATGAACAGGAAGTCGTAGGTCAGGAACGACAACGCCGCGCAGGCCAGCGCCGGGCCCAGGCTGCTGCGCACCGCCACCAGCAGCACGGCGGCGAGGAACACCAGGGAGATGTTGGGCAACGCCAGCATGCTCGACACGGCCCAGGCCAGGCCGGTGGCCAGCACGGTGGCGAACAGCGCCAGCAGGTAGTGACGCCACACCCACACACGCTTGACCGCCGCCCGCGCCGCTTGCGGCTGGGCGTCGCGGTCGAGGACGTTGATCTCCAGGCCGTGGCTCTCGCGCAATAAACGGGCAGCGACACCGGCGCCGAAGAAGCGCCGACGCAGCAGGTCGCGGGACTGCCCTACCAGTACCAGACTGGCGCGACGCTCGGCGGCGTGCTGGATCAGCGTACGGGCCACTTCACCGGCACGTAGCAGCACCACTTCGCCGCCCAGGCGCTCGGCCAGTTGCTGGGCGGCCTGCAGGCGATGGCGGGCGGTCTCGTCGCGCAGGCGGCCGTTGTCCACATGCACCACGCTCCACGGCAGATGCCGGCGCTGGGCCACGCGGCAGGCGTGGCGCACCAGTCGTTCGGCCTGGTCGTCGCCATCGATGCCCACCAGCAGGCGCCCACGCAAGGCCGGGGCTTCCTGGCCGCGCTGGCGGTAGCCGCTGGCCAGGTCGGCATCGACCTGGGCGGCGGCGGTCTGCATGGCCAGCTCGCGCAGGGCGGTGAGGTTGGTCTGGGAGAAATAGGCCTCGATGGCCGCCCGCGCCTGCTCGGGCACGTAGACCTTGCCCTCGCGCAGGCGCTCGAGCAACTCGCGGGGCGGCAGGTCGATCAGTACCAGCTCGAAGGCTTCCTGCAGCACCCAGTCGGGCAAGGTCTCGCGCACCTGCACGCCGGTAATGTCGCGGACCTTGTCGTTGAGGCTTTCCAGGTGCTGGACATTGACCGTGGTGTACACATCGATGCCGGCGGCGAGCAGCTCCTGCACGTCCTGCCAGCGCTTGGCGTGGCGGCTGCCGGGGGCGTTGGTGTGGGCCAGTTCGTCGACCAGCACCAGAGGTGGCGCGGCCTTGAGCAGGCCGTCGAGGTCCATTTCCTCAAGCATCACGCCGCGGTATTCGCTGCGCAACAGCGGTTGCTGAGCCAGGCCGCCGAGCAGGGCCTCGGTCTCGGCGCGGCCGTGGGTCTCGACCACCCCGGCCACCACGCGCACGCCCTGGCGTTGCTGGGCGTGGGCGGCCTGCAGCATGGAAAAGGTCTTGCCGACCCCGGGCGCGGCGCCGAGAAATACCTTGAGCCTGCCCCGGCCTTCCCGGGGCAGGCCCGCCAACAACGCGTCGGCGCGGGCGGAGTCACTCATGCTTCATCCTTCACTAATTACCAATTTTGGCCTGCTACGCAGGCCTTCGCGGGTAAACCCGCTCCCACAGGTTCGGCACAACTCTGAAGGTCAGCGCAGTACCTGTGGGAGCGGGTTTACCCGCGAAGGGCCGCACAGCGGC
Source organism: Pseudomonas sp. TE31087 (assembly GCF_057284075.1). Lineage (NCBI taxonomy): Bacteria > Pseudomonadati > Pseudomonadota > Gammaproteobacteria > Pseudomonadales > Pseudomonadaceae > Pseudomonas > Pseudomonas sp. TE31087. The sequence continues at coordinate 334,456 of NZ_JBXVNN010000001.1, read as the reverse complement.
CCCGACTTCAATGGCTCGGTGCCAGGCGCTCAAGCGCCTGGTTCAGCGCCAGCACATTCACCACCGGTGGCCCGACCAGTGGTCGCAGGGTGGCCTCATTCACCAGCGCTTGCAAGCGCTCCTCCGAGACCTGCCGCGCCGCCGCCACGCGCGGCAGCTGGTAGGCGATCGCCGCTGGCGGCAGGTGCGGGTCCAGCCCACTGCCCGAGGTGGTCAGCAGCGCCTGGGGCACCGGCCCCTGCTGTGCCTGATATTGCGCGGCGGCATCGGTCCTGACCCGCTCGGCCAGCGCCGGATTGCTCGGCGCCAGGTTGCTGGCGCCGCTGGCCACGGTGGCATAGGCACCCGCCGAAGGCCGCGACTGGAACCAGGCGTCGCCCTTGAACTCCTGGGCAATCAGCGCCGAGCCACGCACCTCACCGCGCTCGTCGTGCACCAGGCTGCCATTGGCCTGGTCAGGGAAGGCGACCTGGGCAATACCGGTCACCGCCAGGGGATACAGCGCGCCGGTGACCACGGTCATCAGCAGGACCAGGCTCAGGGCCGGGCGTACATAAGCGGTCATGTCAGTCTCCTCAGACCAGGTGCAGCGCAGTGAGCAGCATGTCGATCAGCTTGATCCCGGCGAACGGCACGACGATGCCCCCCAGCCCGTAGATCAGCAGGTTGCGGCGCAGCAGGTGGGCGGCGCTGGCGGCCTGCACCCGCACCCCGCGCAGGGCCAGGGGGATCAGCACGATGATGATCAGCGCGTTGAACACGATGGCCGAGAGGATCGCGCTCTGCGGGCTGGCCAGGTGCATCAGGTTGAGCACGCCCAGCTGCGGGTAGATGGCGGCGAACAGCGCCGGCAGGATGGCGAAGTACTTGGCCACGTCGTTGGCGATGGAGAAGGTGGTCAGCGCACCGCGGGTAACCAGCAGCTCCTTGCCCACCTGCACCACGTCCAGCAGCTTGGTCGGGTCGCTGTCCAGGTCGACCATGTTGGCGGCCTCGCGGGCGGCCTGGGTGCCGTCGTTCATGGCCATGCCCACATCGGCCTGAGCCAGCGCCGGGGCGTCGTTGGCGCCATCACCGCACATGGCGACCAGACGGCCGTCGTTCTGCTCCTGGCGGATGCGCGCCAGCTTCTTCTCGGGGGTGGCTTCGGCCAGCACGTCGTCCACGCCGGCCTCGGCGGCGATGGCGGCGGCGGTCAGCGGGTTGTCGCCGGTAACCATCACGGTGCGGATACCGAGCTTGCGCAGTTCGGCGAAGCGTTCACGGATGCCGGGCTTGACCACGTCCTTGAGGTGGATCACACCGAGCAGGTGCTTGTCGACGCACACCAGCAGCGGGGTGCCACCACTCTGGGCGATGCGTTCCACTTCACGGGCCAGGGCGGCGGGCAGTTCCAGGCGTTGCAGGCCACAGAAGGCCAGCACCGCGTCGACGGCGCCCTTGCGGTAGCGGCGCTGCTGGAAATCGATGCCCGACAGACGGGTCTCGGCGCTGAACGCGATGGCTGCGTACTGCTCGGTCAAAGGCTCGGCGAAATCGTGCAACTGGCGCAAGTACTCGACGATCGACTTGCCCTCGGCGGTGTCGTCGGCCAGCGAGGCGAGCAAGGCGCCCTCCCCCAGCTCCTTGGCGGTCACCCCGGAGGCGGCGTGCAGGGCGCTGCAGCGGCGGTTGCCGAAGGTGATGGTGCCAGTCTTGTCGAGCATCAGGGTGTGCACGTCGCCGGCTGCTTCCACCGCACGGCCGGAGCGGGCGATCACGTTCAGGCGCACCAGGCGGTCCATGCCGGCGATGCCGATGGCCGACAGCAGGCCGCCGATGGTGGTGGGGATCAAGGTCACCAGCAGCGCGGCGAGGAAGATCAGCGGCAGCTCGCCACCGGCGAAGCGGGCGAACGGCTGCAGGGTGACCACCACGATCAGGAAGATCAGGGTCAGGCCGATCAGCAGGATGTCCAGGGCAATCTCGTTGGGGGTTTTCTGGCGCTTGGCGCCTTCGACCAGGGCGATCATGCGGTCCAGGGTCGACTCGCCCGGGTTGCTGGTGATGCGGATCAGCAGCCAGTCGGAGACCAGACGGGTGTTGCCGGTGACCGCCGAGCGGTCGCCGCCGGACTCGCGGATCACCGGGGCGGACTCGCCGGTGATCGCCGACTCGTTGACCGCGGCGATGCCTTCGAGCACCTCGCCGTCGCCGGGGATCATCTCGCCGGCCACGACGCGCACCACATCGTCCTTGCGCAGCTGGGTGGCGGCCACGCTCTCGAAGCTGCCGTCGCTCTTGCGGCGCTTGGCGGTCAGGCCCTGGCTGCCGGCCTTGAGGCTGTCGGCGCGGGCCTTGCCGCGGCCCTCGGCCAGGGCTTCGGCGAAGTTGGCAAACAGCACGGTGAACCACAGCCAGACGGCGATCTGCACTGCCACACCGGTACTCACGCCGCTGCCGGGCACCAGGCACAGCACGGTGGTGAGCACGGCGGTGAGGGCCACCACCAGCATCACCGGGGCGCGCTTGAGCTGGCGCGGGTCGAGCTTGACGAAAGCCTGTACCAGCGCCGGACGCCACAACGCGCTGAAGCGGGTCTGGTCCTTGGCGCCTTGACGCGCCTTCACTTCGGGAATGGGCATGTTCATTGTGTATTCCTCAGAAACCCAGGCTCAGGTGTTCGGCAATCGGCCCCAGGGCCAGGGTCGGCAGGAAGGTCAGACCACCGACCAGCAGGATGGTCACCAGCAGCAGCGTGGTGAACAGCGGGCCGTGGGTGGGGAAGCTGTTGAGGCCTTGCGGCGCGCTCTTCTTCGCCGCCAGGCTGCCGGCCAGGGCCAGCACCGGCAGGATGTAGCCGAAGCGGCCGATCAGCATGGCCAGGCCGATCATCACGTTGTGGTACACCGTGTTGGCGCCGAAGCCAGCGAAGGCCGAGCCGTTGTTGGCGGTGCCGGAGGTGTAGGCGTAGAGCAGCTGGCTGAAACCGTGGGCGCCGGGGTTGGTCACCGCGCCGGCCGGCCCCGGCAGGCTGGCGGCGATGGCGCCGAGGATCAGCACGCCCACCGGCATCACCAGCAGGCTCGCCACCAGCAGTTGCACTTCACGGGCCTGGAGTTTCTTGCCCAGGTACTCCGGGGTGCGGCCGATCATCAGGCCGGCCAGGAATACGGCGATCAGCACGAACAGCAGCATGCCGTAGAGGCCAGCGCCGACGCCGCCGAAGATCACTTCGCCGAGCATCATGTTGACCATCGCCACCATGCCGGTAATCGGATTGAGGCTGTCGTGCATGGCGTTGACCGAACCGTTGGAGGCCGAGGTGGTGGTCACCGTCCACAACACGGAGCCGGTGGTGCCGAAGCGGCTCTCCTTGCCTTCAAGCGGCGCGCTCTGCTGCACCTGGGCGCTTTGCAGGGCCGGGTTGGGCTGGTGCTCCGACCACAGCGCGGTGCTGCCACCGATCAGGAACAGCGCCAGCATGCAGGCGATGATCGCGCGGCTCTGGCGCAGGTCCTTGACGTAATGGCCGAAGGTGAACACCAGGGCCACCGGGATCAGGATGATCGAAGCCACCTCGAACAGGTTGCTCCAGGCCGTGGGGTTCTCGAACGGGTGCGCCGAGTTGACGCCGAAGAAACCACCGCCATTGGTACCCAGCTGCTTGATCGCAATCTGGCTGGCGGCCGGGCCCAGCGGTATGGTCTGGTCGGTGCCTTGCAGGGTCACGGCATGGACGTAGTCGGCGAAGGTCTGCGGCACGCCCTGCCAGACCAGCAGCAGCGCCAGCACCAGGCACAGCGGCAGCAGGCCGTAGAGGGTGGCGCGGGTCAGGTCGACCCAGAAGTTGCCCAGGGTGGTGGCCGAGCGACGGGCGATACCCCGGCACAGGGCGACCAGCACGGCAAGGCCGGTGGCGGCGCTGACGAAGTTCTGCACGGTCAGGCCGATCATCTGGCTCAGGTAGCTGACCGAGGCTTCACCGCTGTAGGCCTGCCAGTTGGTGTTGGTCATGAAACTGACCGCAGTGTTGAACGCCAGCGACCATTCCTGGCCCGGCAGGTGCTGCGGGTTGAGCGGCAGGCTGCCCTGCAGTTGCAGGACACCGAACACCATCAAAAAACCGACCAGGTTGAAAGCCAGCAGGGCCAGGGTGTACTGCTTCCAGCTCTGCTCCTGGTCGGCGCGCACGCCGGCCACGCGGTAGCAGCCCCGCTCCACCGGGCCGAGGAGCGGCGTCAGCCAGGTGCGCTGGCCTTCCATCACCTTGTAGTAAAAGCGACCGAGCCAGGGCGCCGGCAGCAGCACGATGGCGAAGAACGCCAGCAGCAGCAGGTAATCGTAACTGTGCATGGTCGCCCCTTAGCCGCGGTCGGCGCGCAGCAGCGCCACCAGCAGGTAAACCGCCAACGCCACCGCCAATAGCAGTGACAGCCCGTCGAGCATGTACATGAGTGAATCTCCCCTTGGTGCGGCGTGAGGGCCGCTTTGGGGAAATTGTCCGAAGGAGGGGCGTAAAGGGGCGAGATCAGGGCTGGGGGCGGGGCATAAAGAATGCGTAAAGACTGAGGCTTCGGACCCAAAAACCTCGACCGGATCCTTGGCCGAGGTTTGGGTCAAACAGTAGGTGGCCCGCTCAATGAGGATGCCGGCGCGAAAATCACTTCGATTACTGGGACAATTTACCCACTGGACCGCAGCCACCGACAACCTTCGAAACGGAGAGCGCCGGGTGCAACAGGTAGTTGTACGAGCAGTTCTTGGCCTCGTTGTAAACTTGACCAGCACAGCCCGACAAAAGAGCAACAGCAGAAATAACAACAGTAGCCGCAGCGGCTTTGACAAACCTCTTCATATTACCCTCAAACCTTTAATTGCCAGAATGTTGACAGCACACGAAGCATACGCAGAAAAACAAAAAATAAAACACATAAATACCACCAAGAAAAACAATGTTACATACGAATATAACAACACACCCCTTACGCAGAAACTTCTGCATGACAATACAGAACAGACTTACAACGGAAGAAAACTCCAATAAAAACCAAAGACCTTGTCGGCTTTCTTTGTCTATTGTTTATCTTGACACTGACACTCACGTTGCGATCATCGGCCCCGCAGGTCCAAAAAAAATCCCCGTTATATTTGTGAAGCCAGGCTTGCCATCAAGTTGTGCGCAACGCCGGTGCAGGCAGCATATGCAAGACGCTGCCCCCAAGTAGACCCTACGCAATGGCCAAGGCGGCACGCGCGTGATGTGGCTGACCACTTTCACGGGGCTGGTCATTATCTATTTGCCAACGAACTGGCTGCCAATACTGACGCGACAGAGCGGAGCAAGCCTGAAGCACGCAGCACTTAGTGGCATACTCTTTCAGCTTGGTGTGATTGCAATAGGCATTGGATCGTTTCACCCTAGGCTCTGTACGAAATGTATCTGCACTCGCCCTTACTGCGTTGTAACGGGGTTCGGAATGCTCATGTACTCCAATACACTTCGCTTCCTCCCCCCGTTTCGCCTTGTCTGGCCTTCGCGCAGACACATTTCGTACAGACCCTAACACCCTCACTGGCGGCGCAGACTTGCCGCCAAGGGTATTTGCATATCCGCAGAGCAAAGCCCGGACAACCTCTTGGCGGCAGCCGCATTTCGAAGAAGTACTCACCGCGCAAGTGGTTCCGGAAGTGCTGGCCGACAATTGCGGCGGAGATCGAGGGCATGGTCAGCCACACGGACGCGACTTGAGGCCTTGCTTCATCTTGCGTCCCCACGCGGTTGGGACGCAGCCAAGTCCACCTGGTCCACTATCGGTTGCAGCCCACCACTTAACTTTGCGGCGTCTGCTGCACCGAATTGCGGCTCCAGTCCAGCAGCAGGCTGTACCCCACCGCCAGCAACGTCGGCCCAATGAACAGGCCGATGAAGCCGAACGCAATCAGGCCGCCGAACACCCCCAGCAGCACGATCACCAGTGGCAGGTTGCCGCCCCGGCTGATAAGGTAGGGTTTGAGCACGTTGTCCACGCCACTGATGATGAACGTGCCCCACACCCCCAGGAATACCGCCATGCCGTAGTCACCCTTCCATACCAGCCAGGCGGTGGCGGGGATCCAGGCCAGCGGCGGACCCATGGGAATCAGGCTGAGCATGAAGGTCACCAGGCCCAGCACGATGGCCCCCGGCACGCCGGCGATCAGGAAACCGATCAGCGCCAGCAGGGCCTGGGCCGCGGCGGTACCGATCACGCCGTTGACCACCCGCTGCACGGTACCGGCCACCAGGTCGACGTAGTACTCGGCGCGCTCGCCCACCAGCCGTTGCAGCAGACGATGGACGAAGGCCGCCAGGCGCGGCCCGTCGCGGTAGAAGAAGAACACGAACACCAGGCTCAGGGTCAGCTCCAGCACCCCGCCGCCAATCTGCGCACTGCGTGCCAGCAGCCAGTTGCCGACCTGGCCCAGGTACGGCTTGGCCGAGGCCAGCAAGGCCGCGCCCTGCTGGTCGAACGACTCCCACCAGCTCACCAGGCGCTCACCGACGAACGGAATGCCCGCCACCCAGGCGGGCGCGTCCGGCAGGCCATCGACCTGCACGTCGCGAATGAACGCGGTGGCATCGCGCACATGGTCGGCCAGGTTGAAACCCAGCCACACCAGCGGCAGCGCCACCAGCAGGATCCACACCGTGGTCAGCAGGCTCGCGGCGAGGGTTTCGCGCCCACCCAGCACACGGGTCAGCAGGCGCATCAGCGGCCAGCTGGCAAAGGCCAGGATGGCGCCCCACAGCAGCGCCGAGATGAACGGTGCCATCACCCACAGCGCGGCCCCCAGCAGGGTCAGCAGCAGGATCTGGATCAACAGGCGGTCATTGTTGGCCATGGTGGCGCTCACTCAACGGATCAGTTCCAGGTGCAGGCCCTCGGTCGGGGCGTCACCGACCTCCAGCCGCGCGCTGCGCACGCCGGCCTTGACCAGCTGCTCGCGCCAGGCCTCGGCGCCCTTGCCGCTGAGGCTGACGCGCAGGGTGCTGTCGAGGTTCAGGCTACGCGCCAGCAACGTTGCCCAGGTAGCCTGGGGCTCGGCCAGATCAGGGTAGTCGAGCTTGCCGGTATCGCGCAGTTCGCGCAGCACCGTGGCGGCAGTGGGCAGCAGCTCGCCCAGCGGGCTGCCGGCGACGAACTCCTCGACATGCAGATAAGCACGGCGGTTGCCGCGAGTCACGCTGTACAGCGCCACCAGGGTGTCGGCTTCCTCGGCTGAGCGACGCAGCAGGATGAACGCTTGCTGCTCGTCACCGCCATTGAGCCGGGCATTGGCGAACACGTCGTTGGCCCACAGGCTGGCCTCGCCGCAATCGCGGCCCTGGCACCAGAACAGTGGATAGCCGCCCTCCTGCTGCAGGGCCTCGCGGGCGCTGGTGAAAGCTTCGCGGGCGCTGCGCTCGACCGGCAGCTCATAGGTCACCGAGCTGACCTGGCCACGGCTCTCGACCTTGTCGTCGACCCGCAGGCGGCCGCTGATCTTGCGCAGCGGTCCCATGGGGTAGACCCGCTCCTGCTCCACCGCCGGGCGCTGGTCGACCACCTTGGCGTCAGGCGGTACCGGCAGGCTGCCGGCCCACAACAGGGGGCTGGCGATGGCGAAGCAGGCGGCAATGGCGCCGCGAACGAAAACAGGTGCGCTCATCGACCGCCCTCACAGGTGGCGGGGCAAGGCGCGTGGATGTCTGGCATGTACATGGTTGTCTCCCTTTCAACCCGCCAAGCCTCGACACTTGTCCGGTGCAAGTCAAGGAATGCCAAAGAAGCGATTGAAACAGTCTGCGACAAGGGCCGCGCCCTCGGCGTCGTTCAGGTGCAAGTGGTGGCCGCCCGGCAGGGTCACCCGCTCGAAGGGTAGCTGCTCCAGCAATTCCGTGTGGCGCGCCAGCATGCCGTCGGCGGCCACCACCAGGCAGGCCGGGCAGGCGATGCGTTTGACGAAGGCCATGGCCTGGTCCTGGTTCAGGCGGGTTGGCGAGGGCAAGGTGAGGCGGCTGTCGCTGCGCCAGCTGTAGCCGCCGGGCACCGGCATCAGGCCGCGCTGGGCCAGCAGTTCGGCAGCTTCGCGGCTGACCGCGACCATGCCCTTCATGCGCGCCTCGACGCCCGCCTCCAGGGTCGCGTACACCGATTTGCGCTTGCCCTCCAGGCGCAGTTGCGCCTGCAGCGCCAGCCCCAAGCGCTCGGCAGCGTCCTGTTCGCTGAGCGTCGGCGGAATCACCCCGTCGATCAGCGCCAGGTGGCTGACCCGCTCGGGCAAGGCCCCGGCCAGCTGTACCGAGATGATTGCGCCCAACGAATGACCGAGCAGACCGAAGCGCTTCCAGCCCAGTTGTTCGGCAACCCGCAGCACGTCATGGGCGTAGTCCGCCAGGGCATAGCCGGCGCCGACCGGACGATGCTCGGAGTAGCCATGCCCGGCCAGGTCCAGGGCGACGATACGCAGCCCCTTCAGTTGCGGCGCCAGGCGAGCGAAGCTGTTGGCGTTGTCCAGCCAGCCATGCAGGGCGATCACCGGCAGGCCGTCGGCCGGGCCGAACAGGTGCGCGGCCAGCTCGATATGGCCCAGCGTCAGGCGGATCTCCTCGACCTGGGCGCTCATGCCTGGCTCCAGCGGTCGAACAGGCCCTTGATCAGGCCAGCGGTGTCGGTGGGCCGCTCCAGCGGAAACATGTGCCCGCCCGGCAGGCTGTGGTACTCGCCCTTGGCCATGGCGCGCACGGCCAGGGCGTGGTGTTTGCGGATCACCCGGCTCTGGGCGCCGCGTACCATCGCCAGCGGCACCTGCAACTGGCGTGGCCGGGCCGGGCTGACATGGGGAATGCTGCGGTAGATGCTGATCTCGGTGGCCGGGTCGAAGCGCAGGCGCAGGCCCTCCTCGCCCTGCTCCAGGCCATGTTCCAGGTAGGCTTCCAGGCAGTCCGGGTCGAAGTGGCGGAACAGGGTCTTGCCGGCGAAGTAGCGGCGGGCGCTGTCGCGGTCGGGAAATGCCTCGCGCCGGCCCAGGGTGCGCCCGGCCGGGGTGATGCGGTCGATGAAGCCCAGGCGCTTGGCGGCCTGGATCAGCCATTCATCGGCACGGGTCAGCACCGGCGAGTCGAGCATCACCACCCCACGGTAAAACTCCGGGCGGCGCAGCGCCGCATGCAGGTGCAGCACGCCGCCCAGCGAATGGCCGACACCCCAGACCGGCGCATCCTGCTGCTCGAGGTGATGCAGCAGTTCGTCCACCAGGTTCTGCCAGTTGTCGTTGACCGGAAAACGCGGGTCGTGGGCGTGCTGCGCCAGGTGATGCACCTCGTAGTCCGGCCCCAGGGCGGCAAACAGCTTGCCGTAGGTGGCCGAGGGGAAGCCGTTGGCGTGGGCGAAGAAGATCTGCTGCGACATGGCCGCCTGCTCTGCACGAGGGATGGATAGCCCATTGTCGGCAAGCCGGACCCTGGCGGCAACGTTCGGAAAGGTCATCGCCGGTGGCGATCAGGTCATTCAGCAGCGCTCGAGGCTGGCCAGCGAACGGTGCAGGCAGGCTTGCATGTAGCCCAGTTGCCACTCCAGGGCCTGGCGGCCCAGGCTGCAGTCGTTCTCATTGTCAGCCAGCCGGCGCAGGGCCAGGCAGCTGGTCTGCAGCAGGTGCGCCATGCGGATGCTGGCCTGGCGCAGTTGCTCGAACTCATGCTGGCCTTCGAACCGGCGTATCAGCTCATCAAGCTTGGCATCGGCGATGTCCTGCATCAGGCGATACTCGGCGAAATCCAGCCGACCATCGTCCGTCAGCTTGTCGAGCAGCCACTGCGGGTCGACCGAGCGCACCAGCGCCATGCGATAACGGCTCACTCATCACTCCCTGTGCCTGTCGGCCCCATGAATCATTCACCGCGCCACGCTACTTGGGCCGCCTCCCGGCTGGCAACTGACAGAAATGCCAGTTGCCAGGGCTCAGCCCAGCCCTTTCAAGGTCTTGATACTTGGCGTCCGGCTTGGACTTGCCGGGCTGCTTTGCAGCCCTTTCGCGGCACAAGGCCGCTCCTACAGGCGACCGCGTGCTCCTGTAGGAGCGGCCTTGCCGAGGCGTCGGACCGGCCGGAAAGGGTCGCAAAGCGACCCCGGCAATCCTGAGTTGGAGCGGTCATATCCAAAAAATCGCAAAACCTTGAAAGGGCTGAGGGCTCAGCCGGAATGACGCAGGCTACACAGGGTCATCAGGCCGGCCAGCGGCCAATCCCCTTCCAGCTCCGCCAGGCTGGCCGTACTCAGCGGCGCCGGCTGCTGGCCGTGGCCGTGCTCGAGCAGGCCGACCAGGGTTCCCACCAGCGGCTGGTGACTGACCAGTAAAACGTGCTCGAACCCCAGGCGCTCGACTTCGCCGATCACCTGCTGCACGTCGCTGTCCGGCGTCAGCCAGGGCACCGTGCGCACCGGCTCGGCAAAACCCAGCGCCCCGTGCACCAGGGCGGCGGTCTGCTGGGCGCGCACGTAGGGGCTGGCGATGATCGCCTGCAACGGCTGGCCGAGCAGGTGCGCGGCGCTGCGCAATACCTGTTCGCGACCATGGGCGGTCAGGCGTCGCTCGGCATCGCTGTTGGCCCGGGGTTCCGCCTCGCCGTGGCGTAGCACCCAGAGCTTCACAGCTTGGGCTCCTCGTCACGCACCGGGTGCGCTGCCGGGGTGATGGCATGCGGCGCCTCGCCTTCCGGGGCGCGCGGCGTCGGCCAGTCGGCGAACGGCCAGGGCTTCTGGTCGGAGTGGAAGGTGCCGAAGCGGCCGATCTGTGCCAGGTACTGACTGAGGCTGTCGCCGAAGTTCATCAGGCTGGCGCTGGGCGCGCCGTAGATCAGCCGGTAGATCAGTTGCACCAGCACCAGGCCGCCAAGCAGCAGCTCGGCCAGTTGCCAGGCCACCAGGAATACCAGCATCCACAGCACCCGCAGGATGATCGACTCGCGCTGGGCGCGCTCGGGAGTATCGTTCATGGGTCGCTCCTTCAGTTGAAACCGCTGGTGGAAATGAAATCGACATCGGTCTTGGGTTCGGCGCGCATCAGGTGCTCGATCACCTGGTTGAGCGTGCGTCCTTCGAACAGGATCGCGTGCAGGCCCGCCACCAGCGGCATGTACACGCCCACTTCCTGGGACTTGGCCTTGAGCACCTTGAGCGTGTTGACGCCCTCGGCCACTTCGCCCAGGCGGCTGACCGCCTGTTCCAGGCTCAGGCCCTGGCCCAGGGCGTGGCCGACCTGGTAATTGCGGCTCTTGGGCGAGGAACAGGTGACGATCAGGTCGCCGACCCCGGCCAGCCCCAGGAAGGTCATGGGGTTGGCGCCCTGGCTCACGGCAAAGCGGGTCATCTCGGCCAGGGCGCGGGTGATCAGCATGCTCTTGGTGTTCTCGCCCATCCCCAAGGCCACGGCCATGCCGGCGATGATGGCGTAGACGTTCTTCAGCGCGCCGCCCAGTTCGACGCCGAAACGGTCGGCACTGGCGTAGACGCGGAAGGTACGGCCATGCAGCACGGCCTGCACCTGCTGGCACAGCGCCTCGTCCTCGCTGGCGACCACGGTGGCGGTCAGCGCATGCTCGGCGATCTCGCGGGCCAGGTTGGGGCCCGACAGCACGCCGATGCGCGCCTGGGGGGCGATCTCTTCGAGGATCTGGCTCATCAGCTTGAAGGTGTGCGCCTCGATGCCCTTGGTCAGGCTGACCAGGCCCTTGCCGCGCAGCAGCTCGGCATGGGGGGCGAGCACGCTGCGCAAGGCGCTGGAGGGCAAGGCGACGAAGATCAGCGCGCTGCCCTGCAGGGTGGCGAGCAGGTCGTTGACCGGTTCGACGCCGTCGTGCAGGCGGATGCCCTTGAGGTAGCGCGGGTTTTCGCGATCGACGCGCATCGCCTCGGCCTGCGCCGGGTCGCGCATCCACTGCCGCACCGGATGGCCGTTCTCGGCCAGGAGGTTCGCCACGGCGGTGCCGAAGCTGCCGCCTCCAAGAACCGCAACAGGTTGCTGTTCAGTCATATCCAATCCGTTAACCAATAAAGTAAGTGGCGACCGGGGCATTATACGGTGCCGATGCGACAGAACCAGTGCGTATGCATCGCGGGGCAAGCCCGCTCCCACGCACCCGAACACAATAGAGAAAGTTCAGGGGGTGCGATGCGGCAATAGGCCATCCGCCAATCACTGGCAAAAGCCGTACGGTCGGTTAACATGCCTGATTCATTTCTGAAACAAGGCCGTTTCGTGTTCCCTGGCACGCCTCCCTATCCACGCCTGATTTTGTTGACTGCCTTGCTGGGCGGCCCGGCCGTGGCCGACGACCTGTTCATCGACAACCAAGACCTGCCGCAGGTTCTGACCGCCACGCGCCTGAAACAATCCCCGGCGGCGGTCCCGGGCAGCATGACCGTGCTCGACAACGAGCTGATCCGTGCCAGCGGCGCCCGCGATATCCCCGAACTGCTGCGCCTGGTGCCGGGGATGATGATCGGCTATGGCGCCGGCAACCAGCCGACGGTCAACTACCATGGCAGCAATGTCAGCGACGCCCGGCGCATGCAGGTGCTGATCGACGGCCGCTCGGTGTACCGCGCGGGCCTGGCCACGGTGGACTGGAGCGATATCCCGGTGGCGATCGAGGACATCGAGCGCATCGAGGTGTTCCGCGGCCCCAACACCGTCAGCTACGGCGCCAACGCGCTGATGGCGGTGGTCAACATCCTCACCCGCAACCCGGCCGACAGCCACGGCTCGCGGGTCAAGCTGACCCGTGGCCAGGATGGCATCAACGATTACTACGCGAGCCAGGGCTTTGGCTGGGACAGCGGCGACCTGCGCCTGTCGCTCTCCGGCCAGCAGGACGATGGCTTCGACCACGACCAGTTCGGTCGCGATTACCGCGACAGCCGCCGGCTCAACCGCGTCAACCTCAACGCCAGCCACACCCTGGCGCCGAACCAGACCCTGGAATGGCAACTGGCGGCCAAGGAAGGCAGCAACCAGCGGCCCTATACCTACCAGCCGGTGTTCGGCAACTACCGGGCCGGCGACAACGCCGACGTCAACGCCAAGGACTACGCAGGCTCGGTGCGCTGGAACCTCGACCTGAACCCCGAGCACAGCCTGTATGTGCAGGGCTCGGCCCAGCACTTCGACCGCCAGCAGGTGTGGCGCGCCTGCGATGCGGCGATCGCCTTCAGCCCGGAGCTGACCCGCCTGTGGCAGCTCGACCCGAACTTCGCCGAGAAGGTCGCGCGCAATCTGTTTACCGGCAACCTGCCCACCACCAGCAACCCCGAGCTCGGTTCGTTGATGGGCCAGGTACAAGACCAATGGGCCAACGGTGGCCGCAACACGATCTGCGGCGACGTCGACCAAAGCACCCGCGAGACCCGCTACGACCTGGAAATCCAGGACACCCTGAGCCTGACCGACAGCCTGCGCCTGGTCACCGGCATGAACTACCGCTACGACAAGGCCGACTCGCAGACCTACTTCAACGGCAGCATCGACGACCAGACCTGGCGCCTGTTCGGCCAGCTCGAATGGCGCATCGACGAGCACTGGATCGTCCAGGGCGGGGCGATGCACGAGCAATCGCAGCTGTCGGGCAACTCGCTCACCCCGCGGGTGGCGGTGAACTACCTGATCACCCCGCGCCATGGCCTGCGCGCCGTGTATTCCGAGGCGATCCGTTCGCCGGACATGTTCGAAAACAATGTCAACTGGAGCTACACCGTCAAGAACCTCACGCCCAACCGCTACGGCCTGCAGAACGGCGAATATTTCGTCAAGACCCGCGGCCCGGGCAACCTCGACCAGGAGCGCATGCGCTCGCGTGAGCTTGGCTACAACGGCTATTTCACCGACCTCGACCTGAGCATGGACGTGAAACTGTTCTACGACGAGATCACCGGGATGATCAGCGAACCGTTGAAGAACAACCAGTACATCGCCAGCAACGCCAACAAGGCCCGCTTCAGCGGCAGCGAGGCGCAGTTCGACTGGCACGCCACCCAGCGCGACCGCCTGCGTCTGACCTACGCCTACGTCGACGCCTGGGCCAGCAACCCCAACGACCGGCGCCTGAGCGCCCGCAACAGCGGTTCGGCCGGCTGGCTGCGCGATTGGGGCGAAGGCTGGTCCAGCGCCCTCTTCTACTACGGTGACGACGCCCTCAATGGTTACCGTTACGAACGGGTCGACCTGCGCCTGGCCAAGCGTTTCAAAGTGCAAGGCAGCAACCTGGAGCTGGCCGCGCTGTGGCAGCAGCGCCTGGATGACGAGCCGATCACCCTGGAACAGAACCGTTACGACAGCCGCCACCGCCTGAGCGTCAGTGCGGAGCTGGAATTCTGATGGTCCGTCTGCTGCGCCTGTTGCTGCTGTGCCTCTGGCCCCTGGGATCGCTGTCCGCCAGCGAAATCCTGCTGGTCGGCGCCGAGGACCAGCCCGGCATCCGCAGCTTCGTCACGGCCCTGGAAAAACGTCGTCCCAACGACCAGGTGCGGTTCCAGACCGTCGAGCAGCTGCCAAGCCCGGCCAAGCTCAAGGCCGACACCCGCCTGATCCTCCTCGACACCTCGGCCCTGGAGTGGCGCCTGGCTGAATCCGTAGGGCCGGCGGCGCTGGCGTTGCGGGTCAGCCGGGTCCAGATCGAACAGCGTCTGGGCACCTTGCGCCCTGCCTACCTGACCCTGCTGTGGAGCGATCCGCCCCTGGCCCGGCAGCTGCGCCTGGCCCGCTACCTGTTGCCGCAGGCGCGGCGTATCGGCGTGCTCTATGGCGAACACAGCCGTTTCCTGCTCGACGAGTTGCGCCAGGCCGCCAGTGTACTGGGCCTGGAAATCGTCGCCCAGGACTGGCCCGACCTGCGCGACAGCCGTCCCCTGCAAGACCTGCTGGGCAACAGCGACGTACTGCTCGGCCTGGACGATCCCGACCTGTACAACTCCAAGTCGGCCAAGAACGTGCTGCTCAGCAGCTATGGCCGGCAGATGGCACTGATCGGGCCGAACGTCGGATTCGTCCGCGCCGGCGCCCTGGCCAGCACCTATAGCGACCAGGACGACTGGCTGGCGGTGCTCGGGCAACTGCTCGACCTGCCACCGGCCCGCTGGCCGCGCAGCCTCTACCCCGCGCACTTCGGTGTCAGCGGCAACCAGCAGGTGGCCCGCGCCCTGGGCCTGGAGGCGATCGACCCGGTCGCCGCCGCCCTGGCCCTTGCCGAAGGAACCTCCACCCCATGAGCAAGCGCCTGAGCTGGGACATCCACACCCGCACTCAGATCATCAGCCTGGGCCCGGCCCTGTTGCTGACGCTGCTGCTGATCAGCTTCTTTACCTTCGTGCGGATCCAGGACCTGCGCCAGGAACTCAACCACACCGGGCAACTGATCGCCAACCAGCTGGCGCCGGCCTCGGAGTACGGCGTGATCTCGGGCAACAATGAAGTACTAGAGAGCCTGATGCGCGCCACCCTGAGCATTCCCCACGTGCGTTTCCTCGAGGTGCAGGACAGCCGCAACCATATCCTGGTGTACGTCGAGCAACCCGACGAAAGCCACAGCCGCGCCCAACGCGTCGAGGTGTTCCAGGCACCGATCCGCCTGCAGCAGATCCGCCTGGACAACGACTTCCTGCAGGGCAAGGCGCCTGCGCCGAACATTGGCGACGACTATCTGGGTCGGGTAATCGTCGGCATGTCCGACGACGCCTTCAGTCAGCGCCAGCAGGAGATCGTGATCAAGGCCGCGATCCTCGCCCTGTTCGCCCTGCTGTTCACCTTCCTGCTGGCCCGGCGCCTGGCCACCAGCCTGTCCAAGCCGATCAGCGACATGGGCCACGCGGTCCGGGCGATCCAGCAGGGCGACTTCAACGCGCCGCTGCCGGTGGTCGACGACAGCGAGCTGGGCCACCTGGCCCGGCACATCAACAACCTGGCCAGCGCCCTCGACCAGGCTGCCCATGAACAGCAGCAGGCCATGAGCCAACTGATCCAGGCCCGCGAGGAAGCCGAGCAGGCCAACCGCGCCAAGTCGGACTTCCTGGCGATGATGAGCCACGAACTGCGCACGCCCATGAACGGCGTGCTGGGCATGCTGCAACTGCTGGAGACCACCGAGCTGACCAGCGAGCAGGCCGACTACACAGCGGTGGCCAGCGAATCCACCGGCCACCTGCTCAAAGTGATCAACGACATCCTCGATTTCTCGCGGATCGAGCGCACCACCCTGGAGCTGGAACATATCGACTTCAACCTCGGCGAGCTGATCACCAGCAGCGTGCTGTCGTTCCAGCACAGCGCCCAGCAGCGCAACCTGGACCTGCGACTGCAGCTGCCAGCGGGCATGAACTCGCTGCAGGTGGTGGGTGATCCGACGCGCATCCGCCAGATCCTGCTGAACCTGGTAGGCAATGCGCTGAAGTTCACCGAGCGGGGCGAGGTGGCCATCGAGGCCCGCTGGCAGGTACTCGACCGCCAGCTGATCTGGCTGACCTGCACCGTGCGCGACACCGGCATCGGCATCGACAACAACCGCCTGGAGATGATGTTCGTGGCCTTCCAGCAGGCCGACAACACCATTTCCCGGCGCTACGGCGGCACCGGCCTGGGCCTGTCGATCGCCCGCACCCTGGCCGAGCGCATGGGCGGCCAGTTGCGCGGCGAGAGCCGCGAGGGGCTGGGCTCGACCTTCACCCTGGAAATGCCGCTGGCCTTGGCCAGCGCTCCTGCCACCTTGCCCGGCGCGACGCCCCAGGCCAGCACGATGGGCGAAGGCAGCGGGCGAGTCCTGCTGGTGGAAGACAACCCGGTCAACCAGAGCGTCATCGAGGCGATGCTGCGCAGCCTTGGCTTCGAGGTGAGCCTGGCCATGGACGGTGCCCAGGCGGTCGACCTGGTCGGCCAGCAACGCTTTGCCGCCGTGCTGATGGACTGCCGCCTGCCGAATGTCGACGGCTACGAGGCGACCCGGCGCATCCGCCAGTTGCCGCGCACCGAGGGCCTGCCGATCATCGCCCTGACCGCCAGCGCGCTGCAGGGCGACCGCGAACGCTGCCTGGCCGCCGGCATGAACGATTACCTGAGCAAGCCGTTCAAACGCACGGATCTGCAGCGCATCCTGCAGCGCTGGTTGCCGGGTCGGACAGCCGCGACTGGCGATAAATGCTAAAGTGCGGCAGTCTTAAGGACTGGACAGGACCGCCTCAGGGCCGGAAAATAACATTTCAGTGCACACCTGTACTTCTTTTGCCAGGTGCGCTGTGACTTTCACCACAACGCAATAGTCTACCTGTAGGCTGCCGCCTCGAATGCCAAGTGCTTCGGGCCGGCCGGGAAGATTCATCCCCTGCCGCAGGGGGTTATTGAGGAGCTCGCATGACCAAACAACACGCCTTTACTCGGGAAGACCTGCTGCGCTGCAGTCGCGGTGAGCTGTTCGGCCCCGGTAATGCGCAACTGCCCGCCCCGAACATGCTGATGGTCGATCGCATCACCCATATCAGCGAGGAAGGCGGCAAGTTCGGCAAAGGTGAATTGGTCGCCGAGCTGGATATCAATCCGGACCTGTGGTTCTTCGCCTGCCACTTCGAAGGCGATCCGGTGATGCCGGGCTGCCTGGGCCTGGACGCCATGTGGCAGCTGGTCGGTTTCTTCCTCGGCTGGCAGGGCCTGCCGGGCCGTGGTCGCGCCCTGGGTTCGGGCGAGGTGAAATTCTTCGGCCAGGTGTTGCCTACCGCCAAGAAAGTCACCTACAACATTCATATCAAGCGCGTCCTGAAGGGCAAGCTGAACATGGCCATCGCCGATGGCTCGGTCAGCGTCGACGGTCGCGAGATCTACACCGCCGAAGGCCTGCGGGTCGGCGTGTTCACCTCCACTGACAATTTCTAAGGGTTATTCGCATGCGCCGCGTCGTGATCACTGGTCTGGGCATCGTATCGTGCCTGGGCAATGACAAAGCTACCGTCACCGAAAACCTGCGCAACAGCCGTCCGGGTATCCGTTACAACCCGGAATACAAGGAAATGGGGCTGCGTAGCCAGGTTTCCGGTTCCATCGACCTCAACCTCGAAGAGCTGATCGACCGCAAGGTCTATCGCTTCGTCGGCCACGCCGCGGCCTACGCCTACCTGGCGATGCAGGACGCGATCAAGGACTCGGGCCTGACCGAAGAGCAGGTTTCCAACCCGCGTACCGGCCTGGTTGCCGGCTCCGGCGGCGCTTCCACCCTGAACCAGATGGAAGCCCTGGACACCCTGCGCGAAAAAGGCGTCAAGCGCGTCGGCCCATACCGCGTCACCCGCACCATGGGCAGCACCGTGTCGGCGTGCCTGGCCACTCCGTTCAAGATCAAGGGCATCAACTACTCGATCTCGTCGGCCTGCGCCACCTCCGCGCACTGCATCGGCACCGCCCTGGAGCAGATCCAGTGGGGCAAGCAGGACATCGTCTTCGCCGGCGGCGGTGAGGAAGAGCACTGGAGCCAGTCGTTCCTGTTCGACGCCATGGGCGCCCTGTCGACCAAGCGCAACGAAACCCCGGAACTGGCCTCGCGCGCCTACGATGCTGACCGTGACGGCTTCGTCATCGCCGGCGGCGGCGGCATGGTGGTGGTCGAGGAGCTCGAGCACGCCCTGGCCCGTGGCGCCAAGATCTACGCCGAGATCGTCGGCTACGGCGCCACTTCCGACGGCTACGACATGGTCGCCCCAAGCGGCGAAGGCGCGATCCGCTGCATGCAGCAGGCGCTGTCCACCGTCGACACCCCGATCGACTACCTGAACACCCACGGCACCTCCACCCCGGTCGGCGACGTCGCCGAAATGAAGGGCGTGCGTGAAGTGTTCGGCGACAAGGCACCGAAGATCAGCTCGACCAAGAGCCTGTCGGGCCACTCGCTGGGCGCCGCGGGCGTGCACGAGGCGATCTACTGCCTGCTGATGATGGAGAACAACTTCATCGCCGGCTCCGCCAACATCGACGAGCTGGACCCGGAGGTCGCCGACCTGCCGGTACTGCGCAAGACCGAAGAGAACGCCAAGATCGACACGGTCATGAGCAACAGCTTCGGCTTCGGCGGCACCAACGCCACCCTGGTGCTCAAGCGCTGGACTGGCAAGTGATCGCTTGATCTGCTGAACGAGAACGCCCGGACCTTGGTCCGGGCGTTTTTGTTTGTGCTTCAGCCCAACTTCTCCCCCTGTAGGAGCGGCCTTGTGTCGCGAAAGGGCCGCACAGCGGCCCCAGCAATCTCGGCGGTGAAGCTGATACCCTGGGGCCGCTTCGCACCCCTTTCGCGACACAAGGCCGCTCCTACAGAGGCGATGAGCGTCAGACAGAAAACCGCTGCACCAGGGTGTTCAGGTCCACCGCCAACCGCGACAGCGCCTGACTGGCGGCGGACGTTTCCTCGGCCCCCGCCGAGGACTGATGCGCCAAATCGCGGATGGTGGTCAGGTTGCGGTCCACCTCCCGCGCCACCTGGGCCTGCTGCTCCGAGGCACTGGCGATCACCAGGTTGCGCTCGTTGATCTGGCCGATGGCCGCGGCGATCGCCTCCAGCGCCTGGCCGGCGGCATGGGCGCCATCCAGGGTCGAACGGGCCTGGGCGTCGCTGTGCTGCATGCCCTGCACGGCCCGCTCGGCGCCGCTGCGGATGGCGACGATCATCTGCTCGATCTCCTGGGTCGAGGACTGCGTGCGATGGGCCAGCGCCCGCACCTCGTCGGCGACCACCGCGAACCCGCGCCCGGCCTCGCCGGCCCGCGCCGCCTCGATGGCGGCGTTGAGCGCCAGCAGGTTGGTCTGCTCGGCGATCGAGCCGATCACATCCAGCACTTTGCTGATGTCGTGTACCTGCTGGGCCAGTTGCCCCACCTCTTCGGCATTGCCCGCCACGCCATTGGCCAGCGCCTCGATGGCGGTGACCGTGGCCTGCACCTGCTCACGCCCGCGACGGGCAATCTGGTCGGATTCGCGGGAAGCCTCCGAGGTGGCCACCGCATTGCTCGCCACCTCCTCCACCGCCGCCGTCATCTGGTTCACCGCGGTCGCCGCCTGCTCGATTTCCATGCTCTGCTGCTGCAGGCCGCGGGTGGCGTCCTCGGTGACCGCGCTCAGCTCCTCGGAGGCCGAGGCCAGCTGGCTGGCCGAGTCGGAAATTCGCCCGATGGTCTCGCGCAGGCTCTGCTGCATGCTCTTGAGCGCCGCCAGCAGGCGCGCCGGCTCATCATCGCCCTGCACGGTGATCTGCGGTGTGAGATCGCCCGTCGCGACCGTCTCGGCGACCTTCAGCGACTGCCCGAGCGGCCGCACGATGCTACGGGTCAGGGCCAGGGCGAGCACCACGGTGAGGCTCAGGGCGATCACCAGCAGCACGCCGACCCAGACCTTCGCGCCGTTGTACACGGCCTCGGCCAGGTCGGTGGCGGAGTTGGCCTGGTGGTTGTTCAGCTCGATCAGCTCGTTGAGCGTGGCGGTCATCTGGTCGGCAAGCTGGTTCATCTCGCCGTTGACCAGCGCCGCCGCCGCCTGGACGTGCCCATCGGTGGCCAACTGCACCACCTGCCCCTGCAAGATCATGTACTGGCGCTCGAGGACCTGGTAGCGGTCGAACAAGGTCCGCTCCTCAGGCAGCACGATCAACCCATCGTAATGGTTCTGGGCCTTGCTCAGGCCGCCCTTGATCTCTTCGATGCGGGCACGATTCTGCTGCTGGGCCGCCGGGTCGGTGTTGACCAGCAGGCGCAGGGTCAAGGCGCGGATGCGCAGCATGTCCTGGGTCATGCGGCCCACCGAGATCACGCTCGGCAGCCAGTTGTTGTCGACCTGCTCGGACTGCTGGCGCATGCTGGTCATCTGCTGCAGCGCGAAGCTGCCCAGCGCCACCACCAGCAGCGCCATGATGCCGAAACCCAGGCCCGCGCGCGGGGCGATATTCAAGCGTCTCAGGCTCATTTCCAGGATCCCTCCCAAAAGCGTTGTTCCGTCGCTTAATGAAGGTATCGGGCCGCCTGGAAATTGCGTAAGACGAAAAGGCGATATCAAAAAGCTATCTACTGCTAAAACGCGCTACTTCGCCGCTTTTGGCAGCAGATTGACAAAATTAGTCCGACTCACCTGCTCCGCCACCGCTGCCGGCAAGGCATCGAGGAAGGGGTTGAAACCGTGCATCTGCTCACCCAGGCTGTCAAACCGCCCCACCAGGTCGGAGCCGAGTACGAAACGCTGCGGGAAGCGCTTCACCAACGTCACCCAGTCCTGGCGCGGCACACCCTGCGAGTCGAGCAGGTAGGGCTTGAGGACGCTCCAGGACAGGTCGACATACAGGTTCGGGTAGTCCTCCAGCAGTCGGGTCAGCACCGGCAGGAGAAAATCCATCTGTTCCTGGTGGCGGTGGATCTCCAGGCTGCTGCCGGCGTGGGCCCAGATGAAGCGGGTATGCGGGTGGTTACGCAGCGGCTCTTCGATCTCGGCCAGGTACAGCGGGTTGCGCTCGCGCTTGGAGGTGATGTTCGAATGCAGCAGCACCGGCAAATCGCGCTCGGCGGCCAGGTGATAGATGCGGGTCATGGCTTCGTTGTTGGCCCGCGGCGTATCGCCGCTGGTCAAGGCGGTGAGGTCGTCGTGGCGGGTGAATACTTCGCCGATGCCCTGCCACAGCCCCGGATAAAGCTCGAGCATGCGCTCGATATGGTTGACGGCGTTCTTGTCCACCGGATTGAAGCCGGTGAGGAACGGGTGGAAGCGACGGCGTTGCTGCGCTGGCAGCTTCTGCAACGCGTCGGCGACGTACAGGTCGGTGGCGCTGTACCAGTAGGCGTCGGCGTCATCTCCGGCGTAATAGCGCGGGCGCTTGGGCTCGTCCTCATGCCACTTCTTCGCCACCGGGATGCCGGAAATCATCGACTGTTCAACCCCAGCTGCATCCATGGCCTTGAGCAGCGCCGGCATGCCCTCGGTTTCCTGGAAAAAGTCCACGTAGTGCAGGTGCGCGTCGCTGTAGCGGTAGTCGCGGGCCTGCGCGGTGTCGAACAGGCCTGTGCTCAGCAGCAGGCAAGCCAGTGTGCGGGCGATCATCGGAGCCTCCTTTGCCGGTCCCGCAAGAGTAGACCGGGCAGCGCCCGCGACGGTTCAGCCACGGGCGGCGAAACGCTATGCTTGCAGGCATCCCTCAAGGAGTGTCGCCATGAGCAGTCCCCTGGTCATCCGCCCACGCGCCGAATCGGTCGAGGGCCAGCCGATCCTGCGCCCGCTGCCCTCGGCGCAGTGCCGCAGCGTCGGCCCATTCGTGTTCTTCGACCATATGCTGGAAACCGACTACGCGCCGGGCCATGGCATGGACATTCGTCAGCATCCGCATATCGGCCTGTCCACCCTCACCTACCTGTTCGAGGGTGAAATCCAGCACAAGGACAGCCTGGGTTCGGACCAGCGCGTGGGCCCCGGGGACGTCAGTTGGATGACTGCCGGGGCGGGTGTGGCGCATGTCGAGCGCACGCCAGCCGATCTGCTGGCCAAGGGTTCAAGACTGCACGGGCTGCAGGTCTGGCTGGCGTCGCCTCGCGAGCACGAGCAGGGCAAGCCGAGCTACAGCCATCATCCGGCGGCGAGCCTGCCGGTCAGTGACAGCCTCGGCGTGCAGATCCGCATGATTGCCGGCTATGGTTTTTGCCTGGAGTCGCCAGTGCCGGTGCTCTCCCCTACCCTGTATGCCCACGTGCACATGCAATCGGCCACGACGCTGACAGTCCCAGCCGAGCATGAGCAACGCGCCCTGTATGTGCTGGACGGTGAACTGTCGCTCAACGACGAGCGCGCGGAGGCCTGCAGCCTGGTCGTGCTGCCGGAGGGCGAAGATGTGGTGCTGTACGCCGAAGAAGCGTGCCAGCTGGTGCTGATCGGTGGTGCGGCGCTGGATGGGCCGCGGCGGATGAACTGGAATTTCGTGGCCAGTGATCCGGAACTGATCGAGCGAGCGCGGGCCAAGTGGGCTGCGGGGGATTGGCCGACGGTGCTTGGGGGAAACTTCGAGAATCGAGTTACCCCGCTGAATTGGGGCTGCTTTGCAGCCCTTTCGCGGCACAAGGCCGCTCCTACAGAAATACGCATCCCCCTGTAGGAGCGGCCTTGTGCCGCGAAGCGTCCCCCTGCGGTATCAGCGCTGGAACACTTCCTTGAGCAGGTTATGCATCGCGCGGAACGCCCGCTCCGACGTACGCCGGTCATACTGCATCTTGCCCGGGACATTGGCATTCGGGTCGGTGAACGAGTGCACCGCACCGCCGTAGCTGAGCAACTGCCAGTCGACTTTAGCGGCGTTCATCTCCTCCTCAAAGGCCGGTAGCTGCTCTTTGGGCACCAGCGGGTCGGAGGCGCCATGAAGGACCAGCACCGAGCCTTTGATACGCTTGGCATCCTCGGGGTTTGGCGTATCCAGGGTGCCATGGAATGAAACAGCGGCCTTCAGGTCGGCACCGGTGCGGGCCAGCTCCAGGGCACAACAGCCGCCGAAGCAGAAGCCGAAGGTAGCCACCTTGCCGGGCTCCAGCAAGGCCTTCGATTGCCCCACCAGTTGCGCCAGCGCCTCCTGCATGCGCTTGCGCAGCTCGGCGCGATCGTTCTTCAGCGGCATCATCGCCGCGCCCGCCTCGTCGGCATTGGACGGACGTACCGACTGGCCGTACAGGTCGGCGATCAGCACCACATAGCCTTGCTCGGCCACTTCCCTGGCGATACGTTCGGCGCCCTCGCCGATACCCATCCAGTTCGGCGCCATCACCAGCCCCGGCTGCGGCAGCGCGCCCTGGGTGTAAACCAGACGGCTTTCGTAAGCTTTGCCTGACAGGTGATAGACCAGCGATTCGACGATGACCTTGCTCATTCAGCTCTCCTTGGGCTTCACGGGTCAGCACATGATAGATGTATTCGTGGGAGCGGGCTTGCCCCCGCCAGAAATGAAAAAGCCCGCCGAAGCGGGCTTTGTCTGCGTCAGATCAAGCGGACAGCTCGACCAGCAGCTTGTTGAGGCGACGCACATAGGCCGCCGGATCCTTCAGGCTGTCGCCGGCCGCCAGGGCCGCCTGGTCGAACAGGATGTGCGAAAGCTCGGCGAAGCGATCTTCGCTCTGCTCGCCATCGAGCTTCTCGATCAGCGGGTGGGTCGGGTTGAACTCGAAGATCGGCTTGGACTCCGGCACCTTCTGCCCGCTGGCTTCGAGGATCTGGCGCATCTGCAGGCCCAGGTCCTGTTCGCCGATGGCCAGGATTGCCGGCGAGTCGGTCAGGCGGTGCGAGACACGCACCTCCGCCACGCTGTCACCCAGCGCGCCCTTGAGGCGCTCGACCAGGCCTTCCTTGTCCTTGGCGACTTCTTCCTGGGCCTTCTTGTCCTCTTCGGAGTCCAGCTTGCCCAGGTCCAGGTCGCCACGGGCGACGTCGACGAAGGCCTTGCCATCGAACTCGCTGAGGTAGCTCATCAGCCATTCGTCGATGCGATCGGTCAGCAGCAGCACTTCGATGCCTTTCTTGCGGAAGACTTCCAGGTGCGGGCTGTTCTTGACCTGGGCGTAGGACTCGCCGGTGAGGAAGTAGATCTTGTCCTGGCCTTCCTTGGCGCGGGCCAGGTAGTCGGCCAGGGCAACGCTCTGCTCGCCGCTGTCGTCATGGGTGGAGGCAAAGCGCAGCAGGCTGGCGATCTTCTCCTTGTTGGCGAAGTCCTCGGCCGGGCCTTCCTTCAGCACCTGGCCGAAGTTCTTCCAGAAGCCCTTGTACTGCTCGGGCTCGTTCTTCGCCAGCTTCTCCAGCATGTCCAGCACGCGCTTGGTCAGCGCGGTCTTCATCGAATCGATGATCGGATCCTTCTGCAGGATCTCGCGGGAAACGTTCAGCGACAGGTCGTTGGAGTCGACCACGCCCTTGATGAAGCGCAGGTACAGCGGCAGGAACGACTCGGCCTGGTCCATGATGAACACGCGCTGCACGTACAGCTTCAGGCCACGTGGCGCTTCGCGCTGGTACAGGTCGAACGGCGCGCGGGCCGGCACGTACAGCAACGAGTTGTATTCGAGCTTGCCTTCGACCTTGTTGTGGGTCCAGGCCAGCGGGTTTTCGAAGTCATGGCCGATGTGCTTGTAGAACTCCTGGTATTCCTCGTCCTTGATCTCGGTACGCGGGCGGGTCCACAGGGCGCTGGCGCGGTTGACGGTTTCCCACTCCTGCGCCGGCTGTTCTTCACCTTCGGCGGCCGCTGCCTGCTCTTTCGGCAGCTCGATCGGCAAGGCGATGTGATCGGAGTATTTCTTGATGATGTTGCGCAGGCGCCAGCCATCGGCGAACTCGTCCTCGCCCTTCTTCAGGTGCAGGACAATGCGGGTGCCGCGCTCTGGCTTGTCGACCGTGGCAACTTCGAAGTCGCCCTCGCCCTTGGACGACCAGTGCACGCCTTCGGCGGCCGGCAGCCCGGCGCGACGGCTGAACACATCAACCTTGTCGGCGACGATGAACGCGGAGTAGAAGCCCACGCCGAACTGACCGATCAGGTGCGAGTCCTTCTTCTGGTCACCGGTGAGGTTCTTCATGAAGTCGGCAGTGCCGGACTTGGCGATGGTGCCCAGGTGGGCGATGACGTCTTCGCGGCTCATGCCGATACCGTTGTCCTCGAGGGTCACGGTATTGGCGGCCTTGTCGAAGCTCACGCGGATCTTCAGCTCGGCGCCGCCTTCGAGTAGCTCAGGCTTGGCCAGGGCCTCGAAACGCAGCTTGTCGACGGCGTCGGAGGCGTTGGAGACCAGCTCGCGCAGGAAGATCTCCTTGTTCGAATACAGGGAATGGATCATGAGGTGCAGCAGCTGCTTTACCTCGGTCTGGAAGCCCAGGGTTTGTTTTTGAGTCTCCACACTCATGGTCTTCAAAACTCCAATCTGTTGGTTGTTGGCGCCTGGCGGCCGTCTGGCCTGCTTTTGATGGCGGATGTCCAACAGATGGGGGCAGCCCCGACTATTTCAAGGGCTTTTCCGGTTCGATCTTGAAATGCGCGCGCGCCGTGGCGATCGGCGTGTCGCGATCGCCCTGCCAGGCGGTGATCGCCACGTTGGTCACCCGCCGCCCCTGGCGCCACAGCTGGCACTGGGCATAGGTGTCGCGAAAATGCCCGGCGCGCAGGTAGTCGATGGAGAAATCGATGATCTTCGGAATACTCGCGCTCTCGCTGTAGATCAGCAGGTAGAGCGCCGCGGACAGCTCCATGAACCCGGCGATGACGCCACCATGGATCGCCGGCAGCAACGGATTGCCGATGTTGTCTGGGTTGGCCGGCAGGCGGAACAGCAGGTCGTCGCCCTGGCGCTCGCATTCGATGCCGATCAGCCCGGCATACGGGATCAACGCCAGCAGGGGCTGGTAGTCGCCGCGGGCATGGGCCTGGTTCAGCTGTTGACGGATATCGGCAGGAATCACGCGCGGCCCTCCTTGAGGCTGTTGCCGAAGCGGATACCACCCTTGACGTCCTGCCCCAGGCGCATGAAGGTGCCGACCACCTGGCAGATCGGTTGCGCAGAGTCATCCTGGTAGGCGGTGCCACGGGTAAAGATGACATCCCGGGTTACCCGGTAGCACTGGGCGTAACCGTAGATATCCTTGCCCGCCTCGGCCGGGTGCATGTAGTCGATGCGCAGGTCCAGGGTCGGGCACACTTCGAAACGGGGCAGCGCGCAGAGCGTGGCCATGCCGCAGGTGGTGTCCATCAGCGTGGTCAGCACGCCGCCATGCACCGCGCCGTTCTGTGGATTGCCGACAATCGCCGGCGACCAGGGCAGCACCAGCGTCATGCCGTCGGCATCGGCGTGGTGCACGCGCATCTGCAATACCTGGCAATGTTTCAGCGCCGAGAGAAAACGCTCGGCCATCGCCATCAACGGCGTCTCGTTCATTGTCCCTCGCTGCATAAAATGGATAAAAAGTCTATATAGGTCGGGCAGTTATATATCTGTAACCTTTGTGGAACTTATTCGTACCCGGCGAACTCGAAGGTACAAGTAAAGTTATTCCACCCAGGAGAAACACCCCATGCGTAAACCTTTTGCTTTTGCTCTGATGCTGGCCGCTGCCATGGGCCTGGCTGCTTGCGATAAAGCGAGCGAAGACAAAGCCCAGGACGCACAGCAACACGCCGAGCAAGCCCAAGAGAAGATGGGCGAAGCTCAGGATAAGATGAACGAAGCCGCCAAGGAAAACGCCGAAGCCGCCAAAGATCAGGCCGAAGCGCAGCAGAAGGCCGCCGAGGAAGCCGCGCCGACTACCCCAGCGCCGACCACTGCACCTGCCGAACCTGCCAAGCAGTAATCGCGCAGTACAAAAAAACCCGACAATGTCGGGTTTTTTTGTACCTGCGTTTAACGCTGAAAGGCTTCAGCCGGCAATACCGGAAGTGTCCTTGCCTGGCTCTACCGACACACTTTCGGTCGGTGTGAACACCATCACTTCCAGCACATGGGAATGGAACTCGCGGCGATACAGGATGAATACAACGCCGACGCTCATGACCATGAACAACCAGGGGCTGATGAACCAGCTCAACATGGCCATGCCGAAGTAATACGAACGCAACCCCAGGTTGAACTGGTTGGCGGCCAGCGACAGCACCCGCGCCGCCCTCGACGCGAAAGCCTTGCGTTCGAGTTCGTTGACCAGACGCTCGCCGATCATCGGGGCCGAGCCCACCAGCACCGCGGCGAAGTTGTATTGGCGCATGCACCAGCTGAAGGTAAAGAAGGCGTAGACGAATACCGTTGCCAGGCACAGCAGCTTGATTTCGGACATCCCTTGCGAGGCCTGCTGTACCAATGGCAGGTCGGCCAGCAGCGACAGCGCGCGATCCGACGCGCCAAGCACGGTGAGGATACCGGCGAGGATGATCAGGGTACTGGAGGCGAAGAACGACGCGTTGCGCTCCAGGTTGCCGATCACGCTGGCATCGGCGATGCGGTTGTCGCGCAGCAGCATGCGGCGCATCCAGTCTTCGCGGTACAGGTGCAGCACGCTGGCCAGGCACGCCGTGTCGCGGCCTTTCCAGATGGCGTAGCGGGTGTAGCCGCCCCAGCAGATGGCGAACCAGCAGGCGGCCAGGAGGTTGCCCAGGTTGTTTTGGATGAAGCTCATGCAGGAATCCCGTGAAAGAGAAACAGACCGGTTTTCGACGTCCGGATTCGCCATAAGACACATGTGCGCCATTTTTGGCTTTTCCTGCACTGGCCTCTTCGCGGGTAAACCCGCTCCCACAGGGATCACACGGTGCCTGTGGGAGCGGGTTTACCCGCGAAAGGGCCGGCACAGGCAATAAAAAACCCCGCTCCTTCACAGGAAGCGGGGTTTCGATATCCACCTTGGTCAGGCGCCCTTCGGCTTGTGGCCAGCGCCCTGCCCTTCAGGTTTCAATCCATCAGGCCAGCGCCTCGCGCGGCTTGCCCAACATGCGGTCGAAGACCACGGCGGCGGCCAGGGTGACCACCGAAGGCACCAGCCAGGCCATGCCTTCGTTGCTGAACGGCAGATGGGCCAAGGCGTCAGGCAGTACGTGGGCAAAGCTGCTGCCCTTGATCGCATCGACAACGCCGAACACCAGCGACACCAGCATGACCGGGGCCAGGATGCGGGTTGGCGAATTCCACAGGTCCTTCACGAAGCTCAGGCCCACGACCACGATGCACGGCGGGTAGATCGCCGTCAGCACGGGAATCGAGAACATGATCAGCTTGGTCAGGCCCAGGTTGGAGATCACCAGCGAGAAGCCGGCCAGGATCACCACCAGGGTGCGGTACGACAGCGGCAGGATCTGGCTGAAATACTCGGCGCAGGCGCAGGTCAGGCCAACGGCGGTCACCAGGCAGGCCAGGGCGATCAGCACGGCGAGGAAGCCGCTGCCCAGGGAACCGAAGGTGTGCTGCACGTAGGCATGCAGGACCATCGCGCCGTTGGTGGCGTCGGCGGCGATGTCATGGCTGCCCGCGCCGAGGCGGAACAGGCTGACATACACCAGCACCAGGCCGACACCGGCAATCAGGCCGGCGATGATGGCATAGCGGGTGATCAGCTTCGGCGACTCGACGCCACGTGAGCGGATGGCGTTGACGATGACGATACCGAAGACCAGGGCGCCCAGGGTGTCCATGGTCAGGTAGCCATCGGAGAACCCTTTGGAGAACGCAGCGGCGGCGTAGGCAGGCTGGGCCTCGCCAATGGTGCCGGCCGGCAGGGCGAAGGCCGCGATGCCCAGCACCGCCAGGGCGATGATCTTCAACGGCGCGAGGAAACGGCCCACGGTGTCGAGCAGCTTGCCCGGGTACATGGACACGGCCAGCACCACGGCGAAGTACACGATGCTGTAGATAAGCAGCGCCGTCGGGCTCTCGCCGGTCAGCGGTGCAACGCCCACTTCGAACGACACGGTCGCGGTACGCGGAGTGGCGAACAGCGGGCCGACCGAGAGGTAGCACACGGCCGCCAGCAGGCCACCGAAGAACTTGCCGATTGGGCTGCTCAGGGCGTCCATGCCGCCACCGACCTTGGCCAGGGCGATGACGGTGATGACCGGCAGACCTACGGCGGTGACCAGGAAGCCGAGTGCGGCCATCCATACGTTCGGGCCGGATTGCAGGCCGACGATGGGCGGGAAGATGATGTTGCCGGCGCCGACGAACAGCGCGAACGTCATAAAGCCAAGTGCCAGGATATCCTGGCCTTTTAACACTTTCATTTAAGGAAATACCACACTGCTGAAATCGGGAGTCGGAGGGGATTTCCCATAGGATGAAGGGAAATGCTGCCCGGCTTGGTGAGCCAGACCCGTTTAGCGTGTCGTTCCCTTTTGGGGTACGGGCACAGAGTGAACGCGTAGCCTACCTGTTTTGCCTGACAAACGCACTGGCACAGTGCTGCTTGTCCGATGTGCGTATGTGTTTGTCGTCTGGTTGAACGTGTTAGGCGACAATTTATTGCTCATTTGAGTAGATGTCTGGTTGAAAATCCTGATTGAGGTGATCGAATTTTCCTCATCACCTGTTCCGGCCTCTTCGCGGGTAAACCCGCTCCCACAGGGATTGTGTGATGCCCTGTGGGAGCGGGTTTACCCGCGAAGAGGCCGGCACAGCCGCAACAACGACAAAGGCCACCCGAAGGTGGCCTTTGTGCGCGTGGGGGGTACTGCGTGTTACTTACTTCTTGACTTCCCAGCCAGTCAGCTCGGCCAGGGCCTTGCCGATGTCAGCCAGGGAACGCACGGTTTTCACACCGGCGTCCTGCAGGGCGGCGAACTTCTCGTCCGCAGTACCCTTGCCACCAGAGATGATGGCGCCAGCGTGGCCCATGCGCTTGCCCGCAGGTGCGGTAACACCGGCGATGTAGGAAACGACAGGCTTGGTCACGTTGGCCTTGATGTAGGCCGCGGCTTCTTCTTCAGCGGAACCGCCGATCTCACCGATCATGACGATCGCTTCGGTCTTCGGATCTTCCTGGAACAGCTTCAGGATGTCGATGAAGTTGGAGCCCGGGATCGGGTCACCGCCGATGCCGACGCAGGTCGACTGGCCGAAGCCGGCGTCGGTGGTCTGCTTCACAGCTTCGTAGGTCAGGGTGCCGGAACGCGAAACGATACCGACCTTGCCTGGCAGGTGGATGTGACCCGGCATGATGCCGATCTTGCACTCGCCCGGAGTGATCACGCCTGGGCAGTTCGGGCCGATCAGGGTCACGCCCAGCTCGTCGCACTTGACCTTGGCATCCAGCATGTCGAGGGTAGGAATACCCTCGGTGATGCAGACGATCAGCTTGATGCCACCGAAGGCGGCTTCCAGGATCGAGTCCTTGCAGAAAGGAGCCGGTACGTAGATGACCGACGCGTCAGCGCCGGTGGCTTCTACAGCTTCTTTCACGGTGTTGAACACCGGCAGGCCCAGGTGGGTGGTGCCACCCTTGCCCGGGGTGACGCCGCCGACCATCTTGGTGCCGTAGGCGATGGCTTGTTCGGAGTGGAAAGTACCCTGCGAGCCGGTGAAGCCCTGGCAGATGACTTTGGTGTCTTTATTGATCAGGACGCTCATTACTTGCCCTCCGCAGCTTTGACAACTTGTTGAGCAGCGTCGGTCAGGCTGGTTGCCGCAATGATGTTCAAACCGCTTTCTGCCAGTACTTTAGCGCCCAGTTCGGCGTTGTTGCCTTCGAG
This sequence comes from Pseudomonas sp. TE31087, assembly GCF_057284075.1. Lineage (NCBI taxonomy): Bacteria > Pseudomonadati > Pseudomonadota > Gammaproteobacteria > Pseudomonadales > Pseudomonadaceae > Pseudomonas > Pseudomonas sp. TE31087. The sequence goes on along the minus strand of NZ_JBXVNN010000001.1, from coordinate 303,222 downwards.
GCGAACGACAACCGGAACCTTGACGCCGACTTCTTTCACAGCGCCGATGATGCCTTCGGCAATCATGTCGCAGCGAACGATGCCGCCGAAGATGTTGACCAGGACGGCCGCGACATTGCTGTCGGACAGGATGATCTTGAACGCTTCGGTAACGCGCTCTTTGGTAGCGCCGCCGCCTACGTCGAGGAAGTTGGCTGGCTTGCCGCCGTGCAGGTTGACGATGTCCATGGTACCCATGGCCAGGCCGGCACCGTTGACCATGCAGCCGATGTTGCCTTCAAGGGCAACGTAGTTCAGTTCGAACTTGGCGGCGTGGGCTTCACGGGCGTCGTCCTGCGACGGGTCGTGGAAGGTCTTCAGCTTCGGCTGACGGTACATGGCGTTGGCGTCGATGTTGATCTTGGCATCGAGGCAGTGCAGATCGCCGTCGGCCTTGATCACCAGCGGGTTCACTTCCAGCAGGGCCAGATCGTGATCCTTGAACAGCTTGGCCAGGCCTACGAAGATCTTGGCGAACTGCTGAACTTGCTTGCCTTCCAGGCCCAGCTGGAACGCCAGCTCGCGACCCTGGAACGGCTGAGCGCCGACCAGCGGATCGATGGTGGCCTTGAGGATCTTCTCAGGAGTGTCGTGAGCGACTTTCTCGATGTCCACGCCACCTTCGGTGGAAGCCATGAACACGATGCGGCGGCTCGAACGATCGACTACAGCGCCCAGGTACAGCTCTTTGGCGATGTCAGTGCAGGATTCGACCAGGATCTTGGAAACTGGCTGACCATTGGCGTCGGTCTGGTAGGTAACCAGGTTCTTGCCAAGCCACTGGGCAGCGAACGCCTTGGCGTCTTCCTTGCTGCGAACCAGCTTGACGCCGCCCGCTTTACCGCGACCACCCGCGTGAACCTGGGCTTTTACAACCCACTCGGAACCGCCGATCTTGTCGCAGGCTTCTGCTGCAGCTTCAGGGGTGTCGACTGCGAAACCCTTGGAAACTGGCAGGCCGTATTCAGCGAACAGCTGCTTACCCTGATACTCGTGAAGATTCATGCTTTTTACCGTCTTCGTTAGGTACTGCGCTTCGGCGCTGCGCCATTACTGGCGCCGCACCACCTGTGACCGTTGACCCCGGGTTTTCCCATGTGATCCGGTCCGGCGGACGTTCCGCGGTGAGTCTTGCACGCAAGACCCACGACGGGCAGCCCGCCGTGGTTTCTTATAATTAACGCTTCTTACGGTTGGCGACGTGAATGGCACCGCCATTCACCGCCAGCGCTGCTTCATGCAACGCTTCGGACAGGGTCGGATGGCTGAAGACCATCATGCCCAGGTCCTCGGCACTGGTGCCGAATTCCATTGCGATCGCGCCTTGCTGAACCAGCTCGGCAGCCGATGGGCCGATCACGTGAACGCCCAGTACGCGGTCGGTCTTGGCATCGGCAATGACCTTGACGAAACCACCGGTGTCGTTGGCCGCCATCGCACGGCCGCTGGCCGCGAACGGGAAGGTGCCCACGTTAACCTCAACGCCTTCGGCTTTCAACGCCTGTTCGGTCTTGCCGACCCACGCGATTTCCGGGTGGGTGTAGATGACCGACGGGATCAGGTCGTAGTTCATCTGGGCTTTGTGGCCCTTGATGCGCTCGACGACCATGATGCCCTCTTCCGAGGCCTTGTGCGCCAGCATCATGCCGCGCACCACGTCACCGATGGCGTAGACGCCCGGAACGCTGGTGGCGCAGTGATCGTCGACGAAGATGTAGCCACGCTCGTCGATGGTCACGCCGCTGTCGGCAGCCAGCAGGTCGGTGGTCACCGGACGACGGCCGACCGCGACGATCAGCTTGTCGAAGGTGATCTTCTGCTCGCCTTCGGCATTGGTATAGGTGACTTCGACTTCGTTGCCGTTGACTTTCGAGCCGGTGACGCGAGCACCCAGCTTGATGTCCAGGCCTTGCTTGGTCAGGGTCTTCTGGGCTTCTTTCGACACGGCGGTGTCGGCAGCCATCAGGAAGGTGTCCAGGGCTTCCAGGACGGTGACTTCGGCACCCAGGCGAGCCCATACCGAGCCCAGCTCCAGGCCGATGACGCCGGCACCGATGACGCCCAGGCGCTTCGGTACGCTCTGGAATTCCAGGGCGCCGGTGGAGTCGACGATGACGTTCTGGTCGACCGGGGCCGGCGGAATGTCGATCGGGCGCGAACCCGAAGCCAGGATCACGTTCTCGGCTTCGATGACTTCGGTGGTGCCGTCAGCCTTGGTGACTTCGACTTTCTTGCCGGCCAGCAGCTTGCCGTGGCCCTGGATCGAAGTGACGCCGTTGGCCTTGAACAGGGTGGCGACGCCACCGGTCAGGTTCTTGACGATACCGGCCTTGCGGCCAACCATCGCGGCAACGTCCATCTTCACTTCGCCAGTGGAGATACCGTGCACGTTAAAGCTCTCTTTGGCTTCCTTGTACTTCCAGGAGCTGTCCAGCAGCGCCTTGGACGGAATGCAACCCACGTTCAGGCAGGTGCCGCCCAGGGCCAGCTTGCCCTCGGCGTCGGTGTATTTCTCGATACAGGCAGTCTTCAGACCGAGTTGGGCAGCCTTGATGGCGGCAACATAGCCGCCAGGACCTGCACCAATCACCACTACGTCGAATTTCTGGGTCATAAAAGATTCCTTATCAGCTACAAGCTACAGGCCGCGTACCGCACGGCCCCGCCTCTTGCGAAGAGCGGGGCCGGCGGCGCGCAGCTAGTTGATTAGATGTCCAGCAGCAGGCGAGACGGATCTTCCAGCAGGTTCTTGATGGTCACCAGGAAGGTTACCGCTTCCTTGCCGTCGATCAGGCGGTGGTCGTAGGACAGCGCCAGGTACATCATCGGGCGGATCACCACTTGGCCATTGATGGCCATCGGGCGCTGGATGATGTTGTGCATACCCAGGATCGCGGCCTGCGGCGGGTTGACGATCGGGGTCGACATCATCGAGCCGAAGGTACCACCGTTGGTGATGGTGAAGGTACCGCCAGTCATCTCTTCGATCGACAGTTTGCCGTCACGGGCTTTCTTGCCGAAGGTGGCGATGCCGTTCTCGATCTCGGCCAGCGACATCGATTCGGCGTTGCGCAGCACCGGTACCACCAGGCCACGGTCGCTGGAGACGGCGACGCCGACGTCAGCAAAGCCGTGGTAGACGATGTCGTTGCCGTCAATCGAGGCGTTGACCGCCGGGAAGCGCTTCAGCGCCTCGGTGGCAGCCTTGACGAAGAACGACATGAAGCCCAGGCGCACGCCGTTGTGGGTCTTCTCGAACAGGTCCTTGTACTTCGAACGCAGGGCCATGACTTCGGTCATGTCGACTTCGTTGAAGGTGGTCAGCATGGCCATGTTCGACTGGGCTTCGACCAGACGCTCGGCGATCTTGGCGCGCAGGCGGGTCATCGGCACGCGCTTCTCGGTACGGTCGCCAGCGGCGACGACGACCGGGGCAGCGGCAGCAGCGGCCGGCTTGGCAGCCGGTGCAGCGGCAGGGGCCGACTTCTTGTTGGCGACGGCGGCGACGACGTCTTCCTTGGTGATGCGACCGCCCTTGCCGGTGCCGGCAACGGTAGCCAGGTCGATGCCGTTCTCTTCAGCCAGCTTGCGCGCGGCTGGAGCGGCAACCGGGTCGTCTTCGCCAGCGTCGGCGGCAGCGGCGGCCGGCGCAGCAGCGGCAGGCGCGGCAGCCGGAGCTGCGGCGGCGGCGCCACCTTCAACGATCGAGCCCAGGACTTCGTCGGACAGGACGGTGTCGCCCTCGCCCTTGACGATGGCGCCCAGCACGCCGTCGGCGGTGGCCAGGACTTCCAGGACGACCTTGTCGGTCTCGATGTCGACGATCAGCTCGTCACGCTTGACGGCGTCGCCCGGCTGCTTGTGCCAGGTGGCAACGGTGCCATCGGCAACCGATTCCGGGAAGGTTGGGGCTTTGATCTCGATAGCCATTATCTGTGTTTCCTTAAATTCGGTTTCAGGTGCGCGAAGGCGTTAGACAGTGAAGGCGTCTTGCAGCAGTTTTTCCTGCTGTTCGGCGTGCTTCGATGCGTAACCACAAGCTGGCGCGGCAGAAGCGTCGCGACCGGCGTATTCCAGGACCAGCGCCTTGTTGTGGCGGCCCAGGATACGGCGCATGTGGTGCTGGCTGCTGTACCAGGCGCCCTGGTTCATCGGCTCTTCCTGACACCACACTGCATGCTTGAGGTTGGTGTAAGGCGCGAGGATCTCGACCAGGTCGTCCTCAGGGAACGGATACAGCTGCTCGATACGCACGATGGCGATATCTTCGCGGCCTTCGGCACGGCGTTTTTCCAGCAGATCGTAGTAGACCTTGCCACCGCACAGGACCAGGCGCTCGACCTTGGCAGGATCCAGGGTGTCGATTTCCGGGATCACGGTCTGGAACGAGCCATCGGCCAGGTCTTCCAGGGTCGAGATGGCCAGCTTGTGGCGCAGCAGCGACTTCGGCGTCAGCACGACCAGCGGCTTGCGCAGCGGACGGATGACCTGGCGACGCAGCAGGTGGTAGATCTGTGCCGGGGTGGTTGGCACGCAAACCTGGATGTTGTGCTCGGCGCACAGCTGCAGGTAGCGCTCCAGACGCGCGGAGGAGTGCTCCGGACCCTGGCCTTCATAGCCGTGCGGCAGCAGCATGGTCAGACCGCACAGGCGGCCCCACTTGTGCTCGCCACTGGTGATGAACTGGTCGATCACCACTTGCGCACCGTTGGCGAAGTCGCCGAACTGGGCTTCCCAGATCACCAGCGCGTTCGGCGTGGTGGTCGAGTAGCCGTATTCGAAGGCCAGTACCGCTTCTTCCGAGAGGAAGGAGTCGTACAGGTCGAAACGCGGCTGGCCCGGGAACAGGTTCTTCAGCGGCACGTAGGTGCTGGCGTCCTTCTGGTTGTGCAGCACCGCGTGACGGTGCGAGAAGGTACCACGGCCGATGTCCTGGCCGGTCATGCGGATCGGGTGACCTTCGAACTGCAGGGTGGCGTAGGCCATGGTCTCTGCATAACCCCAGTTGATCGGCAAGCCACCGGCCTGCATCTTCTGGCGATCTTCGTAGATCTTCGCGACCTGGCGCTGGACGACGAAACCTTCAGGCAGCTCGAGCAGCTTGGCCGACAGCTCCTGCAGGGTCTTGAGGTCGAAGCGGGTGTCGTGACGCGCGGTCCAGGCATGGCCCAGGTACGGACGCCAGTCGACGAACAGCTCGCGGTTCGGCTCCTTGACCAGGCTCTTGACCACGTGCAGGCCATTGTCCAGGGCGTTGCGGTACTCGTCGATCTTGGCCTGGGCGCGCTCGGCGTCGATGCGACCGGCGCTGATCAGCTGCTCGGCGTACAGCTCACGGGTGGTGCGCTGCTTGCTGATCTGCTGGTACATCAAAGGCTGGGTGCCGTTCGGCTCGTCGGCCTCGTTGTGGCCGCGACGACGGTAGCAGACCAGGTCGATGACCACGTCACGCTTGAACTGCATGCGGTAGTCGATGGCCAGCTGGGTGACGAACATCACCGCTTCCGGATCGTCGCCGTTCACGTGCAGGATCGGCGCCTGGATCATCTTGGCAACGTCGGTGGCGTACTCGGTGGAGCGCGCGTCCAGCGGGTTGCTGATGGTGAAACCGACCTGGTTGTTGATCACGATGTGCACGGTGCCGCCGGTCTTGAAACCGCGGGTCTGCGACATCTGGAAGGTTTCCATGACCACACCCTGGCCGGCGAATGCTGCGTCACCGTGGATGGAGATCGGCAGAACCTTGTCGCCAACGGTGTCGTTGCGGCGATCCTGGCGGGCGCGAACCGAACCCTCCACCACTGGCGAGACGATTTCCAGGTGGGAGGGGTTGAACGCCATGGCCAGGTGGACTTCGCCACCGGGAGTCATCACGTTGGAGGAGAAGCCCTGGTGATACTTCACGTCACCGGAGCCCAGCTCGTTCATCTTCTTGCCTTCGAACTCGTCGAACAGCTCGCGCGGGTTCTTGCCGAAGGTGTTGACGAGCACGTTCAGGCGGCCACGGTGGGCCATGCCGATCACGACTTCCTTGGTGCCGTAGGAGCCGGAGCGCTGGATCATTTCGTCCAGCATCGGGATCAGGCTTTCGCCACCCTCGAGGCCGAAGCGCTTGGTGCCCGGGTACTTGGTGCCCAGGTACTTCTCCAGGCCCTCACCGGCCGTGACGCGCTCGAGCAGGTGAGCCTGCACGTCGGCGGAGAATTCCGGACGGCCACGTACGCTTTCCAGGCGCTGCTGGAACCAGCTGCGCTGCTCGGAATCGACGATGTGGGTGAACTCGGCGCCAATGGTGCGACAATATGTCTTCTGCAGCGCTTCGAAGATTTCGCGTAGGCTCGCTTCCTCTTTGCCGATGAACAGGTCGCCGGCACGGAAGGTCGTATCAAGATCGGCATTGGTCAAGCCGTAGTGATTGATCGACAGGTCTACGGGCGCAGGACGCTGCCACAACCCCAACGGGTCGAGCTTGGCAGCCTGATGGCCGCGCATACGATAGGCCTGGATCAGTCGCAGCACTTCAACCTGCTTCTTCTCGTGTTCACTGCTCACGCTCCCGGCGGATACCGGTTGGGCGCGGCGCTGGTTCTTTGCCAGCAGTACGAAATGGTCGCGGATCGTCGAGTGCGATACATCGGTAGCGGTGCTGCCGTCGGCGGGCAACTTCTGGAAGTAAGTGCGCCACTCTTCTGGCACAGCGTTAGGGTCGTGCAGGTAGAGCTCATAAAGCTCTTCCACATATGCAGCGTTACCACCTGAAAGGTGGGCGCTATCCCACATGCGCTGCATCACGCTTTCTTGCATGCTTGGTCACCCTCGGTTAGGGGACTGATCGGCGAGAGCCACAGCAAACCTGGAAAAGTCCGAACACAGCGACTGAACCACGCCACCTGGATCCTGCTGATTTTCCGGGTACCAGCCCGGAAGCCCCTGCTGGTCTCATATCTTCATAGGTAATGAGCGCGGGCTTTTTGGGCCCTTGCTCGGGTTTTACCTCAGTGCGGGCTCACCACCCGCACCTCGGCTTACTGCAGGTACAACGCTTTGAATCAGGTGCCGCTTTGCAGCAGCATGTTACGTACGTGGCCGATTGCCTTGGTCGGATTCAGACCTTTCGGGCAAACGTTCACGCAGTTCATGATCCCGCGGCAGCGGAATACGCTGAACGGGTCATCCAGGGACGCCAGGCGCTCCTGAGTCTTGGTGTCACGGCTGTCGGCCAGGAAGCGGTAGGCCTGCAGCAGTGCGGCGGGGCCCAGGAACTTGTCCGGGTTCCACCAGAACGACGGGCAGGAGGTCGAGCAGCAGGCGCACAGGATGCACTCGTACAGACCGTCCAGCTTGTCGCGATCTTCCGGCGACTGCAGACGCTCGATGGCCGGGGCCGGCGTGTCGTTCTGCAGGAAAGGCTTCACCTTCTCGTACTGCTTGTAGAAGATGCTCATATCGACCACCAGGTCACGAATGACCGGCAGGCCAGGCAGCGGACGCAGGACCAGCTTGTTGCCCTTGACCACACCCGACAGCGGGGTGATGCAGGCCAGGCCGTTCTTGCCGTTCATGTTCATGCCATCGGAACCGCACACGCCTTCACGGCAGGAGCGACGGTACGAGAAGCCCTCGTCCTTTTCCTTGATCAGCGCCAGCACGTCCAGAACCATCAGGTCCTTGCCGCCGGTATCGACGTCGAACGACTCCATCTTGGGCGCCGAGTCGGTGTCGGGGTTGTAACGATAAACTTCGACTTTCAACATAGCAGCCACCCTTAGTAAGTCCGGACTTTTGGTTCGAAGGCAGGAACTGTCTTCGGCGCAAAGTTGACGCCACGCTTGGCAACGCGCTTCTCACCCGGGTAGTACAGGGTGTGGCACAGCCAGTTCTCGTCGTCACGGTCTTCGAAGTCTTCACGGGCGTGCGCGCCGCGGGACTCTTTACGGGCTTCAGCGGCAATGGCGGTCGCTTCGGCGACTTCCAGCAGGTTCTGCAGCTCCAGCGCTTCGATACGCGCGGTGTTGAAGGCCTGGGACTTGTCGTTGATCTTGACGTTGGCGATGCGGTCACGCAGGCCAGCCAGCTGCTCGATACCCTTCTGCATGTATTCGCCGGTACGGAATACACCGAAGTAGTTCTGCATGCAGCTCTGCAGTTCGCGCTTCAGGCTTGCCACGTCTTCACCGCTGGTACGCTCATTGAGCTTGTTCAGGCGGTTCAGGGCAACATCGACGTCGGTGTCGCTGGCATCGCGGTACTCGACGCCTTCGGTCAGCGCCTTTTCCAGGTGCAGGCCGGCGGCACGGCCGAACACCACCAGGTCGAGCAGCGAGTTGCCGCCCAGGCGGTTGGCGCCATGGACCGATACGCACGCCACTTCACCGACCGCGAACAGGCCCGGAATGATGTGGTCCTTGCCTTCGGCGTCCATGGTGATGGCCTGGCCATGAATGTTGGTGGCAACGCCGCCCATCATGTAGTGGCAGGTCGGAACGACCGGGACCGGCGCGACCACAGGGTCGACGTGGGCGAAGGTCTTGGACAGCTCGCAGATACCTGGCAGGCGGCTGTGCAGCACTTCCTCGCCCAGGTGATCCAGCTTCAGCAGCACGTGGTCCTTGTTCGGGCCCACGCCGTTGCCGGCGATGATCTCTTTGACCATGGAACGGGCAACCACGTCGCGGCCAGCCAGGTCTTTCGCGTTCGGCGCATAACGCTCCATGAAGCGCTCGCCGTGGGCGTTGATCAGGTAGCCACCTTCACCACGGCAACCTTCGGTTACCAGTACACCGGCGCCGGCGATGCCGGTCGGGTGGAACTGCCACATCTCGATGTCCTGCACCGGTACACCGGCACGCAGCGCCATGCCGATACCGTCGCCGGTATTGATCAGGGCGTTGGTGGTGGAGGCGTAGATACGGCCCGCACCACCAGTCGCCAGCACGGTGGCCTTGGACTTGATGTACATGGTTTCGCCGGTTTCGATGCAGATCGCGATCACACCGACGAAGGCGCCGTCCTGGTTCTTCACCAGGTCGACGGCGTAGTACTCGTTGAGGAAGGTGGTGCCTGCCTTCAGGTTGCCCTGGTACAGGGTGTGCAGCAGCGCGTGACCGGTACGGTCGGAAGCGGCGCAGGTACGGGCGGCCTGGCCACCTTTACCGAAGTCCTTGGACTGGCCACCGAACGGACGCTGATAGATGCGACCGGTCTCGGTACGCGAGAACGGCAGACCCATGTGGTCCAGCTCGAAGACCGCGGCCGGGCCTTCCTGACACATGTATTCGATCGCGTCCTGGTCACCGATGTAGTCGGAACCCTTGACGGTGTCGTACATGTGCCAGCGCCAGTCGTCATTCGGGTCGGCCGAAGCGATGGCGCAGGTGATGCCGCCCTGGGCGGAAACGGTGTGCGAACGGGTCGGGAACACCTTGGTGACTACGGCAGTCTTGTGGCCGCCTTGAGCCAGCTGCAGCGCTGCGCGCATGCCAGCGCCGCCGCCACCGATAATGATGGCGTCGAAGGAAATCGTAGGAATGTTAGCCATGAATCAGATACCCCAGAGAATCTGCACACCCCAGACGAAGTAAGCGAACATCGCTACGCCGCATACCGCCTGGAACAGGAAACGAATCGCAGTCGCCGACTTGCCGAACGCCATCGGCGTCAGGTAGTCGGTGGCAATGGTCCACATGCCGACCCAGGCGTGGGCGCCCAGGGCAACGAGGGCCAGCAGACTGAAGATGCGCATCGCGTTGTTGGTGAACAGAGCGTGCCACTGGGCGTAGTCGATGCCCGGGTGGGCGGCGAGGTAGCCGATCAGGAAGATGAAGTAAGCCGCGAGAACGACCGCCGAGACGCGCTGCGCCATCCAGTCGTAGAGGCCCGAACGCGACAGGTTCGTGACGTTAGTTACCATACCCAAACTCCTGCCAGAACGATCAGCACCACGGAGATGACGATCACGATTTTCGAGCCCAGCTTGCCGCCTTCCAGCGTCTCACCGATGCCCATGTCCATGATCAGGTGGCGCACACCTGCCACGAGGTGATACAGCAGGCCGGACAGCAGGCCCCAGGTCACCAGTTTGGCCAGCGGACTGGTCAGACACGCCTTCACCTCGGCAAAGCCTTCCTCGCTACCCAGCGACTTGCCCAGTGCGTAAAGCATGATGGCAAGGCCGAGGAACAGGATGACGCCGGAGATACGGTGAAGAATGGACGTGTACGCGGTGATCGGGAGTTTGATGGTCCTTAGGTCTAGGTTTACAGGTCGTTGGCTTTTCACGGCTTTTTTCACACTGAAGAGCCCCTAGCTAACAGGGCAAAGTTGTTGGTAAGTGTACTGGTCAGGTACCCACCACCCAGGAGAGCGACGACACCCAGCAGGGCGGGCTTGAAAGCCCCTGGGAGTCGGCTGCCGAGTATAGACAGTTAGGCTGCTTATGACAACGTGAGGGGCTCGCCCAAATAGCGCATTGCCTTTAGTGAACAAAAGGCGTAAACGGGCGAGAATTTCGTGAAAAACCAGGCTTCAAGGGGCGTTTCAACCAGCCTTTAGGCAAATTGACATTCGAATTTATCCCTCTATAGTGGTGCGGGCCCTGCGTGGGGGGTCTGTCTGATGATTTCAAGCATTAATAGGAGGCCACATGGCTGACAAAAAAGCGCAGTTGATCATCGAGGGCGCTGCCCCCGTCGAGCTGCCCATTTTAACCGGCACCGTTGGTCCCGATGTTATCGACGTCCGCGGGTTGGGGGCATCCGGCCACTTCACCTTCGACCCCGGCTTCATGGCGACCGCCTCGTGCGAGTCGAAGATCACCTATATTGACGGCGACAAGGGCATCCTGCTGCACCGCGGCTACCCGATCGAACAGCTCGCCGAACAGTCGGACTACCTCGAGACCTGCTACCTGCTGCTCAACGGCGAACTGCCGAATGCCGAGCAGAAGGCCCAGTTCGTCAGCACCGTGAAGAACCACACCATGGTTCACGAGCAGTTGAAGTCGTTCTTCAACGGCTTCCGCCGCGACGCCCACCCGATGGCGGTGATGTGCGGTGTGGTCGGCGCCCTGTCGGCGTTCTATCACGACTCGCTGGACATCAATAACCCGCAGCACCGCGAAATCTCCGCGGTGCGCCTGGTCGCCAAGATGCCGACCCTGGCCGCGATGGTCTACAAGTACTCCATGGGCCAGCCCATGATGTACCCGCGCAACGACCTGTCGTACGCGGAGAACTTCCTGCACATGATGTTCAACACCCCGTGCGAGATCAAACCGATCAGCCCGGTGCTGGCCAAGGCAATGGACCGGATCTTCATCCTCCACGCCGACCACGAGCAGAACGCCTCCACCTCCACCGTGCGCCTGGCGGGCTCCTCGGGCGCCAACCCGTTCGCCTGTATCGCCGCCGGCATCGCCGCACTGTGGGGCCCGGCCCACGGCGGTGCGAACGAAGCGGTACTGACCATGCTCGATGAAATCGGCGATGTCTCGAACATCGACAAGTTCATCGCCAAGGCCAAGGACAAGAACGACCCGTTCAAGCTCATGGGCTTCGGTCACCGCGTGTACAAGAACCGCGACCCGCGCGCCACCGTGATGAAGCAGACCTGCGACGAAGTCCTCAGCGAACTCGGCATCAAGAACGATCCGCAACTCGAACTGGCCATGCGCCTGGAAGAGATCGCCCTGACCGATCCGTACTTCGTCGAGCGCTCACTGTACCCGAACGTCGACTTCTACTCGGGCATCATCCTCAAGGCCATCGGCATTCCGACCAGCATGTTCACCGTGATCTTCGCCCTGGCACGCACCGTGGGCTGGATCTCGCACTGGAAGGAAATGCTCTCCAGCCCGTACAAGATCGGCCGTCCGCGCCAGCTGTACACCGGCTACGAGCAGCGCGACATCGTTGAGCTGAAGGACCGCAAGTAAGCCTCTTGGCTGAACGCAAAAAGGCTGCCCTCGGGCAGCCTTTTTTATTGTTCCGGTACACGATCCGCTTCTCTGTAGGAGCGGCCTTGTGTCGCGAAAGGGCCGCGCAGCGGCCCCGACGATCTTGAGACCGACTCGAGATCCTGGGGCCGCTGCGCGGCCCTTTCGCGACACAAGGCCGCTCCTACACAGGGAACACGCCAGCCTTTAGTTCTTCTCGGCGCGCTCCTTCAATCCCTTCAGGGTATTGAACGGCGCATCGACCACGAACTTGTTGGCCAGCCACGACGGCACGCTGCCACCCGGCTCGGTGTGCACCTGGTAGGTCACCTCAGTGCTGTCACCCTTGGGCACCAGCTTCCAGAAGCCTTCCACCTGGGCGACACGCACGAAGCCCTTTTCCTCCGGCAGATACGTCGGCTCTTCCTTAAGCTTGCGGGTCAGACTGCCATCAACCTCCTGGACCGTGGTCACATGCAGGATCGAATCCCGCGGGGTCACCGGCCAGGGCGTGTTGAACTGGGTGTAGGTCCAGCTCTGGTCACCTTCGCTCTTGAGCAGCTTCTGCGACTTGCACTCGTGGATCCAGGCACAGGCCCCCGCCACGTCTTCCTGCAGCGCCTTGACCTTGGCCAGCGGCGCCTTGATCACAGTCACGCCGCGATAGGCCTTGTACTTCGAGCCGGCCACCTCGCTGAGGGAAACCTTGATCCCCTCCTCGTCCTTGGCCACCTGCCAGTTCTCGGCCCAGGCCGTCGGTGCCAGCAGGACGCCCATGCCACACAGCAGTGCAATACCTTTGATCGATCTCATCATCTTGTTCCTTGTTGTCGAAGATCCAACCTGTCACGCCGCCGTCATCTGCTCCAGCCACCCGATGATGCGGATGGCCTCGTCACGATCGTTGCCACAGATGTCCGCTTCCGCCTTGAAGCCGCCACACACCTGCGGCCGCTCGGGCTTGCCGAACAGCGCACAGAGGTTTTCGACATTCAGGTGCAGGCAGCGTTCGCCGGCCGGCTTGCCCTGCGGCATACCGGGGATCGGCGAACTGATGGACGGGGCGATGCAGCAGGCACCACAGCCCTCGCGGCATTTCATGACAACAGGACTCCCAGGAGCAAAACGGGACGAACGTCCCTGGATACTAACCGCTCAAACATATGTTTGAAATTGCCGGACGGATGAAATCAGCCGTGACCCGGCAGTCAGTTGCGGAATTCGAATTCGATGGCCGCGCCTTCCACATCCCGCCGACTGTCGTTGCGCAACTGCAACTGCATTTCGTTGCTGATCAGCCGGCCGTTGAGCTGGAACGGACTGCTGTCGGATTCGGGCTTGGTGGGGAACATCGAGGGCAGCAGCGGCTTGCGCACCACCGGCCCGTCGCCAAGATCCGGCTCGAGATGCTTGACCATGTCCTTGGGCAGGCTCAGGTCGATCTTCGGCTGGGGCAGCGGCTTGGCGACGGCCTTGCTGACAGCCCTGGCCTTCGGTTTGGGTTTGGGCTTCGCCTTGGTTACCGGCTTGGCCTGCGGTTTGGCAGGGGCCTTGGTGGATGCCTTGTTCACTGGCTTGTGCACACCCTGCGCCTTGGCCGCCGGTTCGGCAGCCTGCACCGCACCGACCGACAGCCAGGACAAGGCGAGACACAGGGCGATGACGAGAGGACGAAGCAGGTTCATGGGTACCAGGAGCGCAAGCTGTAAAACGCGTATGCTCCCTGTTCCCGACTCGTCTGACAAGCCTACAACAGCATGCCGTTCGATTCCCGGCACAATTGCTGGGCCAGCAGCCCCAGCGTCATCACCGCACGCTCGGCCTCGCGATTCCAGGGAATGCCGCAATTGAGCCGGATACAGTGGTTGAACTGCTCGGTATTGCTGAAGATCAGCCCGGGGGCGATGCTGATGCCCTGCTCCAGCGCCCGCACATGCAGTTCCTGGGTATTGACCCGCCCCGGCAGACTGACCCAGAGAATGAAGCCACCGGTTGGCCGGGTCATCTGCGTGCCTTCCGGGAAGTGCTGCTGCACCGCCAGCTGGTAAGCGCTGAGGTTCTTGCGGTATTCCTGTCGGATGAAGCGCAAATGCCGATCGTAGCCACCATTCTCCAGGTAGGCGGCCACCGCCATCTGCGTGACGCTGCACGCCGAGTGGGTGGTGAAGGTCTGCAGTCGCTGGATCTCGTCCTGATAGCGCCCGGCGATCATCCAGCCGACCCGCACCCCCGGCGACAAGGTCTTGGAGAAGCTCGAACAGTAGATCACCCGGTCCAGCCGATCGAACGCCTTGAGCGACTTGGTGCGCCCTTGCTCGAACATCAGCTCGCCGTAGATATCATCCTCGACAATCTGGATGTCGAAATCCGAGGCCAGGCGCAGCAACTGTTTCTGCCGCTCTTCGGGAATGGTGCCACCCAGCGGGTTGCTCAACCGCGCCGTCAGCACCAGGGCCTTGATCGACCACTGGTTGGCGGCCAGTTGCAGGGCCTCCAGGCTGATGCCGGTGGAGGGATCGCTGGGGATTTCGATGACCTTGAGCCCGAGCAGGTCCGCCAGCTGCAGCAGCCCATAGTAGGTAGGCGATTCGGCGGCGATCAGGTCGCCCGGCCGGGTCAGGACCCGCAGCGACATCTGCAGGGCATCGACGCAACCATGAGTCACCACCACTTCACGGGGATCGACCAGTACACCAGCATCACGCATGCGGATGGCGATCTGCCGGCGCAGCGGCTCGAAGCCGGGGCTGAACATGTAGCTGAAGGCACGCGGGCTATGGAAGCGCGTCACCTTGGCCAACTGCTGGTGCAGGGCGCGCACGGGCAAGTAGTCAACATGGGGCACCGCCGCGCCGAAGGGAAAGACGCCATCGCGGCGCGCCTCAACCAGTACCTGCTGGATAATGCTCGCTCGGGTGACCAGCCCGGGGCGCTCGACCCGGGCGATATCCGGGGTCTGCGCCGTCAGCGCCGGAGTCTGGTGGACATAGTAGCCCGACTGCGGCCGGGCACGGATCAGGCCCTGGTCCTCGAGATTGGCATAGGCCTGCAGCACGGTGGCGTGGCTGACATTGAGCTGGGCACTCATCTTGCGTACCGACGGCACCCGTTCGCCCGGCTGGTAGACACCCCGGCGGATGTCGTCGGCCAGTTGCTGGGCGATACGCTGGTACAGCAGCAGGTTGGTCATGGCGTGTTCTCGAAGCGCGGACGGGATCGTTGTTCTTGTGCGACTCACTGCCGAGGCAGAATACCGTAACAGTTGCGAAGTGTACTGGGACAGATCGCAGGATAGTCAACAATACAGTTGCGTGACAGAGAAACGATCGATGTTTGAGTCGGCGCGCCGACGAACGCACAGAGTGGTGACGCTGCCCGCCGTTGCCGTTGCCGTTGCCGTTGCCGTTGCCGTTGCCGTTGCCGTTGCCGATCGAGAGTCTAGCGCCACACCCAGCTAGCGACAGCTGCGCCAGCCCAGGCGCCGCCCGTACCTTCGCGACTTCAGGAGGCCGAACGCAGGCCTTGCGGAGGGAGGTGACGGGCATGGATGCCCGTCAAGCGCTGGGGCCCAGGATGGGCCCTGCAGCGCGGTCCTCCCGGGAGCAAGGCCGGAGTGAGGGGACCCGGAGCGTAGCGGAGGGCCGGATGAATGGAGCGAGGATTTTTTGGTTCCTTTTTGATCCTTCAAAAAGGAACTCGCCGTAAGGGCGAAAAGGTGACTATGCGTCGACATCACAAATAAATGCACTTACAACTATTAAAACCAGCACTAGCCGACTTTGACTTTGACTTTGACTTTGACTTTGACTTTGACTTTGACTTTGACTTTGACTTTGACTTTGACTTTGACTTTTAGAGCATGAGTTTTGAAAGTTATATGCGCATTCATTTGCGATGGTGACGCAAAGTCACCTTTCCGCCCTTACGGCGGGTCCCTTTTTGAAGGATCAAAAAGGAACCAAAAAATCCTCGCTCCATTCATCCGGCCCCTACGCTTCGCTCCGGGGTCCCCTCGCTCCGTTCTTGCTCCCGGGAGGATCGCGCTGAACGCCCCATCCTGGGGCGCAGCGCTTGACGGGCATCCATGCCCGTCACCTCCCTTCGCAAGAACTCCGCTCGGCCTACTGAAGTCGCAATTGGCGGCGCCTGAACTATTGTGCACTTAGAAGCAAGATCAAGATCAAGATCAAGATCAAGATCAAGATCAAGATCAAGATCAAGATCAAGATCAAGATCAAGATCAAGATCAAGATCAAGATCAAGATCAAGATCAAGATCAAGATCAAGATCAAGATCAAGATCAAGAAATGCGAAGTGGTAGTTAGCCGACTGGCTATGAATTGACTGGATGAACCCTATCGTGTGCAAGCCCGCTTCTACAAGTTATGTATAACTTCTTGCAGGAACGGGCTTGCTCGAAATCAAAACAGAATTCAACGCGCTGGCGCGAGCTTACCCTTGTCATCGGAGAAGACGATCTCGACCCGACGATTCTGCGCCCTGCCCCGCTCCGAAGCATTGGCCTCAACCGGGTACTGGTCACCATAACCCTCGACCTGGATCCGCTTCTCGTCCACCCCCAGATCAACCAGCATATCGGCCACCGACTGTGCACGATCACGGGACAGTTTCAGGTTCTCCTCCGCCGCACCGGTGCTATCGGTATAACCCTCGATCCGCACCACGCGCCGTGGATTGAGCTGAAGGAACTGCACCAGCTTCAATACAGTACGGCTGGCCGAGTTCTTCAGATCAGCCTGGCCGGTATCGAACAGCACATCGCCCAGGGTCATGACCAGACCGCGATCGGTCTGCTCCGACGCCAGCGCGACAATCTGCGCTTCGACGAACTTGCCCTGCTGCTGGACGCTGGCCAGCTTGGCCTCGCGCAGCGCCAACTGCAGGCGCTGGCGCTCCAGGTCGAGCTTGGCCAGGCGCTCCTGGTTCAACGCCAGCTTGGCATGCTCGCTGGCAATCTCGCTGTAGCGCTGACTCAGGTAGGCGTAATGACGAACATCGCTGCCGGTGCCGACATAGCCCGCCAGGCGCTCCGCGCGCGCCAACGACTCGCCGGCGCGGATCACATCGCGAGGCGCGCTACGCAGCACGTCGGAATCGTCCTTGACCTTCTGGAACGCAGCACTGGCATCGTCCAGTGCCGACTCGCTGCGCTGGCTGGCGCAGCCCTGCAGACCGACCAGGGCCAGCAAGGCCAGGGCCGCCATGGGCTTGAGAGACTTCATGGCTGCACCTCCAGTTGCTTACGCAGGCGCTTGATCCGCGACTGCATCGCCTGCAGCTGCTCCTCGCTCTTCTGGTTCAGCACCCGCGCCTCGGCCAGGCGCGCATCGAGCTCGGCCTGCTCGGCGCGCATGCGCGCATCGCGGTGGCTTTCGCCGAGCATGTTGCTCTTGGCCCGGGCCAGCTTGTCTTCGGCCAACTTGAACTCCGGCACCTGCTCATTGGCGCCGACCGCCTTGGCCTGCTCCAAGGCCTGTTCCGACAGGCGCAGCTGTTCATTGGGTGCCGGGTCGTTGGCACAGCCGACCAGGCCGAGCACGGCCAGGGCAAGCATCAAGGGTTGGATTCTCACTCACGCTTCCTACTGTTTGGGGGCACCCTGCGACGCCTGCATCTGCGCCTTCCAACGCTCGACATTGCGCTGCAGCACAGCTTCGCTCGCCCCGGAGATCGGCAATTCTGTCAGTTTTTTCGCCAGTTGTCCGCGCAACCAGCTGTCGTTGCACGCCGAGTTGTGCGAGACCGCCAGGTACAGCCCCGGACGATCCACCGGCAAACCCCGGGCGATGAGGTCGTTGCCCACGCCCAGGCTCTGCGCCATGGCCATGCCCGAGTAGCGCCCAGCCAGCACATAGTCGACCTGGCCGAGCACCAGCTTCTGGAAGGCCTGCGTCAGGTTCTGCGCCGGCTCCAGCTTGAGCTGGGTCCTGGCAAAGGCATCGAAGGCCGGGGTCAGGCGGGCCTTCTCGGACAGAGCGCCGCGGTACTGGGCAAGGTCAGCCGGGCCATCGAACACCAGGGTGGCGTCATGGCGGGTCCAGACCAGGTATTCGTTGAGCTGCAAGGCCGGATGGATGTAATCCAGACTGGTCAGCTGGGTGACCTGCATCGGCGTGTCGAGCAACAGGTCCATGCGCCCGCTGCGCACCTCCTCCAGAGCCTGCTCGCGCTTGCCGGCGTGCAGCACCTCGACCTTCACCCCAAGCTCGGCAGCCACCTGGCGCAGCAGGTCGACATTGGCGCCGATCAGGTGTTTCGGGTCTTGCGGATCCTGCCAGGAGTACGGCGGCGCATCCGGGCTGCCGGTGGCCACCAGGCGCTCGCACTTGCCCAGCGCCAAGGCCTGCGTCGACAGCAGCGCCAGCGCGCAGGCCAGCCCCCCCTTGCTCCAGCGAAACGCCATGCAACCTCTCCCCGCCCCTGAAAAAATCCATGAAAAAACCCGGACCGCCAAGGGCGGGCCGGGTTCTTTATAAGTGAAGCAGGCGGATCAGACCAGCTTTTCCAGCTCCGGAACCGCTTCGAACAGATCGGCGACCAGGCCGTAGTCGGCGACCTGGAAGATCGGCGCCTCCTCGTCCTTGTTGATCGCGACGATCACTTTCGAGTCCTTCATGCCGGCCAGGTGCTGGATCGCGCCGGAGATACCGACGGCGATGTACAGCTGTGGCGCGACGATCTTGCCGGTCTGGCCGACCTGCATGTCGTTCGGCACGAAGCCTGCGTCGACCGCGGCGCGCGAGGCGCCGACGGCGGCGCCGAGCTTGTCGGCCAGGGCGTACAGGTGCTTGAAGTTGTCACCGTTGCCCATGCCGCGACCACCGGAAACGACGATCTTGGCGGCGGTCAGCTCAGGACGGTCGGACTTGGCCAGCTCTTCGCCAACGAAGGCCGACTTGCCGGCGTCGTGGGCGGCAGCGACGGCTTCGACAGCGGCCGAACCACCTTCGGCGGCCACGGCGTCGAAGCCGGTGGTACGCACGGTGATGACCTTGACCGCAGCGCTCGATTGCACGGTGGCAATGGCGTTACCGGCATAGATCGGACGCTTGAAAGTGTCGGCGGATTCAACGGCGATGATCTCGGAGATCTGGTCGACGTCCAGCAGCGCGGCAACGCGCGGCAGGATGTTCTTGCCGTTGGTGGTGGCCGGGGCCAGCACGTGGCTGTAACCCTTGGCCAGCTCGACCAGCAGCGGCGCGACGTTTTCCGGCAGGGCATGGGCGTAGGCGGCGTTATCGGCGACCAGCACCTTGGCCACGCCGGCGATCTTGGCGGCGGACTCGGCGACGCCACCGACGTTCTGGCCGGCGACCAGCACGTGGATATCACCACCGATCTTGGCGGCAGCGGCGACAGTGTTCAGGGTGGCCGGGGCTACGGCACCGTTCTCGTGTTCAGCGACAACCAGGATAGTCATTTAGATTACCTTCGCTTCGTTCTTCAGCTTCTCGACCAGTTCGGCCACCGACTTGACCTTGATACCGGCGCTGCGGGCGGCAGGCGCTTCGACCTTGAGGGTCTTGTTGGTGGAGGCGATGGACACGCCCAGCGCGTCTGGAGTGATGGTCTCCAGCGGCTTCTTCTTGGCCTTCATGATGTTCGGCAGCGACGCGTAGCGCGGCTCGTTCAGGCGCAGGTCGGTGGTGACGATGGCTGGCAGATTCAGCGCAACGGTCTGCAGGCCGCCATCGATTTCACGGGTGACGTTGACCTTGTCGCCTGCGACTTCGACCTTGGAGGCGAAGGTGCCCTGGGCGAAGCCGGTCAGCGCGGCCAGCATCTGGCCGGTCTGGTTGTTGTCGCTGTCGATGGCCTGCTTGCCGAGGATGACCAGCTGCGGCTGCTCCTTGTCGACAACGGCTTTCAGCGCCTTGGCCACGGCCAGGGAGTTCAGTTCGTCAGCGGCCTCGACCAGGATGGCACGGTCGGCGCCCAGGGCCAGGGCGGTACGCAGTTGCTCCTGGGCGGCGGTCGGGCCGATGGAGACAACGACGATTTCGCTCGCCACGCCCTTCTCTTTCAGGCGGACGGCTTCTTCCACGGCGATTTCGCAGAAGGGGTTCATGGACATCTTGACGTTTGCAAGGTCGACGCCGGAGTTGTCCGCCTTGACGCGAACCTTGACGTTGTAGTCGACCACTCGTTTGACAGCTACAAGAACCTTCATGGATTCCTCGTTACTCTCCGGTGAAAAGAAGATCGCCTGGGGACGGCCCGGCGAATGCGCGTGGGTACAAGGGCACCTCTAAAAACGTTCCGACGCCGACAAAGTTCAGTTGACCGATCAGTCTTGTTGCGACCTTCAGGGACAAAACCCGCGGGTCATTTTCTGTCGTGGCGTGTAGACTCCACTACAAAACCTGATTCGGCCCGTAAACCCTGCTCCACGCCTGGTCTTTAGGGGTGCACCTGCGCCCGACGGTCAGCCTACGGCGAACGCGAAAGCGCTCGTATCTTGACCGTAACACCCAATCCGGTCAATACGGCAAATTGGCCAGCCTCCAGCCGCCTACCTGCGATTCTACGGGCCTCCGGCAAATTCAAACAAACGTTTGTATTGGACCCGCCAAGTGGTGTAGATATAATGCGCGGCCAAGACAAAACGGTGTAGTCCATCACCTGCGAAGCTACAGCCTCTGCACGCCGCACGTGACCGTGAACACCCATAAAAGACAAGCAACGCGATGAGCCTTGAGTAGGAGAGAACCTGTGGAACGCGAATACATGGAATTCGACGTGGTCATCGTCGGCGCAGGCCCGGCGGGCCTGTCCGCCGCCTGCCGCCTGAAGCAGAAGGCCGCCGAAGCCGGTAGCGAGATCAGCGTCTGCGTGGTCGAGAAAGGCTCCGAAGTCGGCGCCCACATCCTCTCCGGCGCGGTGTTCGAACCACGCGCCCTGAACGAACTGTTCCCCGACTGGAAAGAACTCGGCGCGCCGCTGAACACCGAAGTGAAGCGCGACGACATCTATGTGCTGAAAAGTGCCGACAGCTCGACCAAGGTCCCCGACCTGTTCGTGCCCAAGACCATGCACAACCACGGCAACTACATCATCTCCCTGGGCAACCTGTGCCGCTGGCTGGCCCAGCAGGCCGAGAACCTGGGCGTCGAGATCTACCCGGGCTTCGCCGCGCAAGAGGCACTGTTCGATGAAAACGGCGTGGTGCGTGGCATCGTCACCGGCGACCTGGGTGTCGACCGCGAAGGCCAGCCAAAAGAAGGCCTGTACACCCCGGGCATGGAGCTGCGCGCCAAGTACACCCTGTTCGCCGAAGGCTGCCGTGGCCATATCGGCAAGCAGCTGATCAAGCGCTTCGACCTGGACAACGAGTCCGACGTCCAGCACTACGGCATCGGTCTCAAGGAAATCTGGGAAATCGACCCGGCCAAGCACGAGCAGGGCCTGGTGGTGCATACCGCCGGCTGGCCGCTGGACGTGATGAGCGCCGAGAACACCGGCGGCTCCTTCCTTTATCACCTGGAAAACAACCAGGTGGTGGTCGGCCTGATCGTCGACCTGTCCTACTCCAACGCGTACCTGTCACCGTTCGACGAGTTCCAGCGCCTGAAGCACCACCCGGTGATGGCCCAGTACCTCGAAGGCGGCAAGCGCATCAGCTACGGCGCCCGCGCCATCTGCAAGGGCGGCCTGAACTCGCTGCCGAAGATGGTCTTCAATGGCGGCGCGCTGATCGGCTGCGACCTGGGCACCCTGAACTTCTCCAAGATCAAGGGCAGCCACACCGCGATGAAGTCCGGCATGCTCGCCGCCGAAGCCGTGGCCGACGCATTGATCGCCGGCAGCGAAGGCGGTGACCAGCTCAACGGCTATGTCAGCGCCTTCAAGGCCAGCTGGCTGCATGAAGAGCTGTTCGCCAGCCGCAACTTCGGCCCGGCGCTGCACAAGTTCGGCCCGTTGCTCGGTGGTGCGTTCAACTACATCGACCAGAACTGGTTCGGCGGCAAGCTGCCGTTCACCCTGCATGACACCAAGCCGGACTACGCCTGCCTCAAGCTCGCGGCGGACTCGCAGAAGATCGACTACCCGAAACCGGACGGCAAGCTCAGCTTCGACAAGCTCAGCTCGGTATTCCTCTCCAGCACCAACCATGAAGAGGAACAACCCTGCCACCTGAAGCTGACCGACCCGAACATCCCGATCGCCAGCAACCTGCCGCTGTACGACGAACCGGCACAGCGCTACTGCCCGGCCGGCGTGTACGAAGTGGTCACCCAGGAAGACGGCAACAAGCGCTTCCAGATCAACGCGCAGAACTGCGTGCACTGCAAGACCTGCGACATCAAGGATCCGGCCCAGAACATCACCTGGGTCACCCCTGAAGGCGCCGGCGGGCCGAACTACCCGAACATGTAAGCCCTGCCCTGGCGGCAAGCAAAAGCCCCCTGGTCGTGAGACCCGGGGGCTTTTTCATGGTCGCTATCCCTTGTACGAAACCACGGTGTGCGTGGTGTCCAGCCCCAGTTGTTCGAGCCGTTCCAGGACATGCCCCAGGCACTGCCCGCCATCGGGCTTGTAGTGTCCGGAGGCATCATTGACCAGACCAAGGATGTCGCTCACCGCATTGCTGGTGGTCTTGCGGTCGATGCGCATTTCTCCGGCGCACACCACCGGCTGGCCACCGCCAAGCTGGCTGTGCCGGGTATAGCGCGTACGGTCCAGGGACTGGTCCCAGAATTTGACCAGAATGCTTTTTTGCGGGGTATAGACCCAGGTGTAGGCATCCTGGGCAGTATTGGGGCGCAGATAGGTCAGTCTGCCGCTCTTGAGCTCATACGCCAGTATCTGGCCGCGCTCCTCGCCGATCAGCTGGCAGACGCCATCGAGGGTTTCAGGCTGATAGCTGCGCCATTTCAGCACGTCGATCAGCCATTGCTGCAACTGCACCGGGTAGGTGTAGCCGGCAAAGTCCAGGGGCGCCGAGATATCGGCCTTGCGCCAGTCCAGCCAGTTCACCCGGCCTTGCCATGCCACGCCGTCCCTGGCCTCGATCCAGCGGTTGTCACTCCCTACCACGCGGTTGTTCAGTTGGTCATTGACCTTCAGGTCCAGCGACTGCATCTTCCAGGCCGGACCGTACCCCCCGGCACTTGCCTGGTAGATCTCGACCGAGCGCAGCTCATCGGCATAGATCACGCTGCGCTGGAACATCTTGGCCAGGTCGACCTCGACCTTGAAGTGCGCCCCACGCTCGAAGTTGCCGGCCAACGGCTGGCGGTGCTCGCTGCCGTTGATCGAGAACGAAAGGGTATCGCCTGTTCCGGCACTGTAGTCGGCAGAGACAGCGAGGCACACGCTCAGTTTGTCTACGACCATGCTCGGCGCCTGCCCCCGGCGGGGGAGCTGGGGCAGTTGCACCCGCCAGGCGTCGGAAGGCAGCACCTCGCTTCGTCGCTGCAGCCAGACCTCACCCGAAATCGGAGCACTGCACAAGGTACGGGTGCCATCGCCATAGAGAAGCTCGCCCTTGGAAGACAGCCGCCAGCGATCTCCCGAGGCTGCGCTCGCCTTGCCGCAGATCCCGAGCCCCAAGGCCTGCCCGGTGGTGACATTGACCAGTTGCCCGTCCCTGTAGAGCCATTGCATGGCCTTGGGATCCGGGTTCACGGCGAGGCACACGCCCTCCTCGTCCGCCATCAGGTAATCACGACCATTGGTAAGCATGAACGGGATACCGCTGGGTAGGCCGTTCACGGGGTCCCCGGCACCACCACTGCCATCCAGTTCCTTCAGCTGGATGAATTCGACCGTTTGCTGGCGCTGCGCACTGTCGGTCAACAGTACGGCATGGCTGTTGGCGGCCAGCTGGATACGGCTGATATGGCGAAAGTCATGCAGCGGGTGTACGCCGGTCAATTGCTTGCCATCACCGTAGACTACCACCCAGGCCTGGTCGTGGTGGTGACGGGACTCCAGCACGCAGGCCAGGCTACGGCCCCAGCGGATAACCGGAGTCCTGGCCTGATCATCCGGTTTCGTGCTGGCGGGATTGGCAGCCGAAAAGCTCATCTGTGGCGGAAACGCAGGCAGCTGGGCCCGCGTCATCCAGGTGATGTTAAAACTGGACATGCATATTTCTCCTGACTGTATGAACGGAAGGGTCCGTCAACGATCAGTCGAAATTACGTGCACAACCTCGAAGGCGCTGTAGGGGTGCAGAGCTGCCGACGCTCAAAATCCCTACCCTGCCTGTAGGACCTGTTGACTGCCTGGACGCATCAGGCAGTCCTGACTTCCTCGAACAGTTCCGGATGACGATCCAGGAGCTTGAACAGCTTGATCAGTGCGACCGGTGGTTGGGTCTTGCCGTTCTCGTAACGGGAAAAGGCATTGACCCCGCCGCCAAAGATTTCGCCCGCCTCACGCTGATCGAGGTCGAATTTGCGCCGAACGCTGGCAATGAAGGCAGGGTCGACAGCGGCGGCATTGACCTGTCGCTTGAAGGCCAGCATCAGATCACCGAGGCGCTCAGCTTCAGCCATGCTCAGCACCGCCTCGCCGCAAACAGGGCAATAATCGCCGAAGACATCACGGATCACCGTCGAATGGCCATTGTATCGATAAGGCATGTCCTGAGCCTGGGCGACCAGCTCAGCACCACCACACACGGGACACTTCATTTCAACGCTCCTTGAATGACACGATCAGCACGTCATCGACCACCGTCAGCTTGATGTAGAGATCGCCAAAGACGGTTCGGGGACGATAGACATCCTGCCAGATCCGATGATCGTGATAGGTCGTCATGCTTTTGTAGAAATCGTGTGCCGACAAGCCTCGAACGACTTCAAGCATCTGGCGAGGGCTCAGCCCGAGCGCATCACAGTCCTGGATAGCTGTCCGGGTGGGCCTGACCCGGCCCTGGCTCATCAACATTCGCACCCTTTCCAGCGGGCAGTGCGGCGTTCTCTTTTCCATGAGAAATTAACCTTTAAGGTTATTCTTGGCCAATAGGTTATTTTAATAACCCCCACCCGGAAGTCTGCCTCACTGCCCAGCAGTCATTACCGCCTCATTTGTCACCGCACATGAGCGCCAGCGGCTGCGCAGCGAACTCCAACGGCTCGCGGCGTCCGAAATAAAGCGCCGTCAGCAATCCGACCATGCCCATGACCAGACAAAAACCGACACACACCCATGGGCTCCAGGGCATCAGGGCAATCAGCGCCAGCGGCGTGGTGCTGGCCCACAGGGCGTAGGCGACGTTGTAGGTGAAGGAGATGCCCGACACCCGGATCTCGGCCGGGAACAGCCCGACCATCACCGACGGCACCACCCCTACCACGCCACAGGACAGGCCAGCCAATGCATAGGCCGCCCAGAGCTGCCCCCACTGGCCCACCAGGCTGGCGTACAAGGCGCCGATGCCCAACGGCAGCAGCAGGCAGTAGAGCATCAGCGCCCGCCAGGCACCGATACGGTCCACCAGCAAGCCGGCCAGCACGCAGCCAATATTGAGGAAGACGATACCCACGCTGCTCAGGGCGAAGGTGTGCCCGGCTGTCATGCCGAACCGCTGTTGCATCACGGTCGGGGTAATCACCACCAGCACCACTACCGCCGAGGTCAGCACACAGGTCAGCAGCGCCGCTGGAATCAAGGCCCGTCGATGAGTGCCCAGCACCCGTCGCAGGGGGAAGGCCACCGGTTGCTCCTGCTGCGCCCGCAGGGCCAGGAACACCGGGGTTTCACTCAGCCAGCGACGCAGCCAGACACCGATCACGCCAAACACGCCGCCAAGCAGGAAAGGATAGCGCCAGGCGTAATCGAGGATCTCCTGGGGCGTGAACAGCTGCGCCAGCAAGGTCGCGGTCAGCGCACCGAGCAGGTAGCCGAAGGTCAGCCCGGCCTGCAGGAAGCCCAGCGCATAACCGCGACGACCAGACGGCGCATGTTCGGCGACGAAGGTCCAGGCGCTGGGTACCTCACCGCCAACCGCCGCACCCTGCAGGATGCGCAGGGCCAGCAGGATCAGCGGCGCGGCGTAGCCAATGTCGGCGTAGGTCGGCATCACCCCGATCAGCAGGCACGGCAGCGCCATCATCAGGATGCTCAGGCTGAACACCCGCTTGCGCCCCAGGTGGTCGGCGAAATGGGCCATGAGGATGCCACCCAGCGGCCTGGCCAGGTAGCCGGTGACGAAGATCCCGAAGCTCTGCAGCAGGCGCAGCCACTCCGGCATTTCAGGCGGGAAGAACAGCTGGCTGAGGGTCAGCGCGAAGAACACGAAGATGATGAAATCGTAGATTTCCAGGGCGCCACCCAGCGCGGCCAGCCCCAGGGTCCGGTGATCGCGACGGCTGAACCGTGGCGGGCGGGTGGTATCGATGGCAGTCATGGCAGCTTCCGCAACGAGGCAAAAGGCCAGAGGATAGCAAATCCACCCCCTGCTCAGGGGTTACGACAGAACACCGTCTGCGCGAGGTTGGTGCGCCGCCGGGCATGGTTCGACGCCCCCGCCAGCCCCGGCGGCAGCGGCAACTGCCCGACCAGCACCGGCATATCGATGATTGCCATGAAGGATTCCAGTGCCTCGCTGTCGGGGGCATGGGGCAGGCTGATGCTGACGGCGTGGCGATCGTTGGGCGGTACAGCGGGCACTTTCAGGTGTGGCGAGTGGTACAGCAGCGCGTGCTGGATCTGCGAGCTGACCCGGCAGAAACGCGCCAGGTCGACCCCGGCATGGCTGGCCAGCTCGATGTTGCCCACCAGCAGGTTGAAGGGTTCCAGGGCACTGTGCACCAGGCGCTGCAGGTCGTCGAAACTCTCCACCGGGGCGATCCGGTAATAACCCAGGCCATTGAGCATCTTCTCCAGCTGCAGGCGCTGGCCGGGGTGCTCATCGGCGATGAGGATGCGCATGGATTTGTTAGGCATCGTCCGAACCTGGGCAGTTGGGTGGTGACGGTGGCTCCATGACCATACTGCGCCGGCAACGGCAACGTCAGACGGGACGCCTGAGCGGGGGGTCTTTATTGATAGTTGTCGTGAACCCGGGAGAAATCAAGTCGCCAACTCACGGAATTTTCACATTCCACGGACGGCTCGCTCAGGACTCCCACTGGCGCATGCGCACGCGGCAATGCTTCATGGCATTGACAATATGCTTTTCCACCAGGCTGCGGGAAATACCCAGGCGCTCGGCGATCTGCTGATGCGACAGGCCATCGAGCTTGCGCAGCAGGAAGCTGTCGCGGCAAGGCCCGCTCAGTTCGCCCAGGGCTTGCTGCATCAGCGCCAGGCGCTGGTCGAGCTGCATGCTCTGCGTCAGCGCAGGGGTATGCCAGCGCTCATCGCTGTCCAGTACCTCCAGCGGCTCGGCCTGACGCACCAGATGTCGACGATGATGATCGACCACGAGATTCATGGCCGTGCGATAAAGGAAGGCGCGTGGATGCTCGATATGCTCGCCCTCCGTGCGCTCCAACACCCGGATGTAGGCATCGTGGGCGACGTCTTCGGCCGCCTGGCGATTACCGAGTCGGGCGGACAGGAAGCTCACCAATTCGCGATAGTAATGTTCCACGACGGCACCTGGCGTCTCCCTGCTCAAGCGTTGGTAGTCAGGGGCAGTGTTCTGGATGATGTCAGCGTGCGATCTTACAAATTATAATTATTCGCAGCAACACGCAGACCACCCCCGCGCTGCGCTAAATCGTCATCAAGATCATTCGTTTAACTGGGACCCCCGAGCGCATGCCCCGTCGCGGCACTCGGCCACTATCTCCGGCTGGAAGCCCGCATGACACGCACATCCAATACCCGCCGCCGAGTGCTGATCGGCGCCTTGGGCCTGGCCGGCCTCGGCAGCCTGATGGCCTGGCAGGCGCTGCCTCTGGGCGGCGCACCGGTCAGCACCGTGCCAGTGACCCGCGCCGATATCGAGAGCAGCGTCACTGCCCTGGGCACCCTGCAACCACGCCGCTATGTCGATGTCGGCGCCCAGGCCTCGGGGCAGATCCGCAAGCTGCATGTGGAAGCCGGCGACGAGGTGCGTCAGGGCCAACTGCTGGTTGAAATCGATCCGTCAACACAACAAGCCAAGCTCGATGCCGGACGCTTCTCGATCGAGAACCTCAAGGCCCAGCTGGCCGAACAACGGGCGCAGTACCTGCTCGCCCAGCAGCAGTACAAGCGCCAGCAGGATCTGGCCGCCACCGGCGCCAGCCGCCAGGAAGACCTGCAAACGGCCGCGGCGCAGTTGAAGGTGACCCAGGCCCGCATCGACATGTACCTGGCGCAGATCCGCCAGGCCCAGGCCAGCCTTCGCAGCGACGAAGCGGAGCTGGGCTACACGCGGATCTATGCGCCCATGAGCGGCACCGTGGTGGCGGTGGACGCCCGCGAGGGCCAGACCCTCAACGCCCAGCAGCAGACACCGTTGATCCTGCGCATCGCCAAGCTGTCGCCGATGACCGTATGGGCCCAGGTGTCCGAAGCCGACATCGGCAAGGTCAAACCGGGCATGACCGCCTACTTCAACACCCTGGCCGGCGGCAAGCGGCGCTGGACCAGCACCGTCCGGCAGATCCTGCCGGTGCCGCCCAAGCCGCTGGACCAATCCAGCCAGGGCGGGGGCAGCCCGGCCAGCGCCACGGCCGGCACCACTGGCACCAAGGTGGTCCAGTACACCGTGCTGCTGGACGTGGACAACCCCGACGGGGCCCTGATGGCGGAGATGACCACCCAGGTGTTCTTCGTCGCCGGCCAGGCCAGCCAGGTGCTCAGCGCACCCCTGGCCGCGCTCGACGACACCCCCGGCGACGGTGTGCGTATGGCACAGGTGCTGAACAACAAGGGCCAGATCGAGGCGCGCCAGGTCCGCACCGGCTTGAGTGACCGCCTGCGGGTGCAGATACTCGAGGGCCTGAACGAAGGTGAGCGCCTGGTCATCGGCCTACCCGCCACCAGTGGGGGTTGATATGTCCACGCCCCTGATCGAGCTGTGCGACATCCGCAAGGTCTACGGCGGTGTCGATTCGCCCAGGGTCGAGGTGCTGCGCGGCATCAGCCTGAGCATCCACCCCGGAGAATTCGTCGCCATCGTCGGCGCCTCGGGCTCCGGCAAGTCGACCCTGATGAACATCCTCGGCTGCCTCGACCGCCCCACCTCGGGCAGCTACCGCTTTGCCGGTCGGGACGTGGCCGAGCTGGACAGCGACGAGCTGGCCTGGCTGCGCCGCGAAGCCTTCGGCTTCGTGTTCCAGGGCTATCACCTGATCCCCTCCGGCTCGGCCCAGGAGAACGTCGAGATGCCGGCCATCTACGCCGGCACTCAGCCCGCCGAACGCCATGCCCGCGCCCACGCCCTGCTCGAGCGCCTGGGCCTGGCCAGCCGCACCGGCAACCGTCCGCACCAGTTGTCCGGCGGCCAGCAGCAGCGGGTGTCGATCGCCCGCGCGCTGATGAACGGCGGGCACATCATCCTCGCCGACGAGCCCACCGGCGCACTCGACAGCCAAAGCGGCGCCGAGGTGATGACCCTGCTCGACGAACTGGCCAGCCAGGGCCATGTGATCATCCTCATCACCCATGACCGTGAAGTCGCGGCCCGCGCCCAGCGGATCATCGAGGTGCGCGACGGCGAGGTGGTCAGCGATTCGGCCACCCCGTCCTCGGTCGATGCACCGTCCCGGCATGTGCAGGCCGACGACCTGCGCCAGCGCCTGGACTTCGGCGCCACCCAGCGCGGCGCCTGGAAGGGCGAGCTGGTCGAGTCCCTGCAGGCCGCCTGGCGGGTGATGTGGATCAACCGCTTCCGTACCGCCCTTACCCTGCTCGGCATCATCATCGGGGTGGCCTCGGTGGTGGTGATGCTGGCGGTCGGCGAAGGCAGCAAGCGCCAGGTCATGGCGCAGATGGCCGCCTTCGGCTCGAATATCCTCTACCTCAACGGCAAGCACTCCTCCGAGGAACTGATGGGCATCGTCACCCTTGACGATGTCGACGCCATCGGCGAACTGCCGCAGGTCAAGCGCGTCATGCCGGTCATCGGCGACAAGCTCATGGTGCGCCACGGCAACAAGGGCGAGCAGTTCTATGTCGGCGGCAACAACACCGGGTTCCCCGAGATCTTCAACTGGCCGGTGGTCGAAGGCAGCTTCTACAGCGAGGCCGACGAAGCCAACGCCGCCGCCGTGGCCGTGATCGGCCAGAAGGTGCGCGAGAAGATGTTTGGCGTGGGGAGCAACCCGCTCGGCCAGTACCTGCTGATCGGCAACGTGCCGTTCCAGGTGATCGGTGTGCTTCAGGGCAAGGGCGCCAGCTCCGGCAGCGAAGACAGCGACGAGCGCGTGGTGGTGCCCTACTCCGCCGCCTCCATCCGCCTGTTTGGCAGCCGCGATCCGGAGTACGTCACCATCGCCGCCCAGGATTCCAGCCGCGTGAAGGAAACCGAGCAGGCGATCGAACGCCTCATGTTGCAGCGTCACCAGGGCAAGTACGATTTCGTCCTGACCAACGACGCCGCACTGATCCAGGCCGAGGCCCGCACCCAGAACAGCCTGTCGCTGATGCTCGGGGCGATCGCCGCGATCTCGCTGCTGGTCGGCGGCATCGGCGTGATGAACATCATGCTCATGACCGTGCGCGAACGCACCCGCGAGATCGGCATCCGCATGGCCACCGGCGCACGCCAGCGCGACATCCTGCGCCAGTTCCTCACCGAGGCGGTGATGCTGTCGATGGTCGGCGGGGTGACCGGCATTGTCCTGGCCCTGGCCATCGGCGCCAGCCTGCTGCTGGCCGACATCGCCGTGGCCTTCGCCCTGCCCGCCATCCTCGGCGCCTTCGCCTGCGCCGTGATCACCGGCGTGGTGTTCGGTTTCATGCCGGCCCGCAAGGCCGCCCGCCTCGACCCGGTCAAGGCCCTTACCAGCGAATAGTTCATGACGATCCCCAGCCGCATCAGCCTGTTGACCCTGAGCCTTTGCCTGGCCGCCTGCAGCAGCCCGCCCCCACCGGCGGCGAACATCGACACACCCCCCGCCTGGCAAGGGCCAACCACGGCCCAGTCCCTGCCCGACAGCCAATGGTGGCGCGCCTTTGCCAGCGCCGAGCTGGACCGTCTGGTCGAACGCGCCCGCCTGAACAGTCACGACCTGGCGGCGGCCGCCGCGCGGGTGCGCAAAGCGCAGGCCAGCGCGGTGATCGCCGGTGCACCGCTGTTGCCCGAGGTGAAGCTGGGTCTGAACGGCAGCCGCCAGCGCCTGTTGCGCGGCGACGGCAACAGCCAGCTCGACGCCAGCAGCAGCGAACGCACCAGCACCTCGTTCGGCACCCGCCTGAGCGCCAGCTACGAGATCGACTTCTGGGGCGGCCTGCGCGCCACCCGCGACAGCGCCCTGCGCAGCCTCGACGCCAGCCGCTTCGACCGCCAGACCGTGGAACTGACCCTGGTCAGCGCCGTGGCCGACAGCTACCTGCAGGGCCTGGCATTCGACGAGCAACTGCGCATCGCCCGCTTGAACCTGGACAACGCCCGCGATGTGCTGGGCCTGGTCGAAGCCCGCGAACGCTCGGGCTCGGCCACCCGCCTGGAACTGGCCCAGCAGCGCAGCCTGGTAGCCGCCCAGGAGCGCCAGCTGCCGCTGCTCGAACAGCGCCGCCAGGACAATCGCATCGTCCTTGCCACCCTACTGGGCGATCCGGTGCAGGCGCTGCCCGCGACCCGCGAAACCATCGGCAACGTGCAGTGGCCGGCCATCGGCAGCGGCGTGCCCAGCGAACTGCTCGGCCGCCGCCCGGACATCGCCGCCGCCGAGGCCCGCCTGGCGGCGGCCAGCGCCAATATCCAGGTGGCCCGGGCGGCGATGCTGCCGCGCCTGATACTGGGAGCGGACCTGGGCAGTGGCGCCCGGACCTTGCCCAACATCTTCGACAGCCCCTACTACACCCTCACCGCCGGCCTCACCGCGCCGATCTTCAACAACGGTCGGCTGAGTGCCGCCCGGGACGTGGCCAGCGCCGAACAGCAGGAGTTGCTGGAGCTGTACCGCGCCAGCATCCTGGCCGGGTTCTCGGATGTGGAGAAAGCCCTGAATGCCATCGCCGGCGTGGAGCGCCAGCGCCGCTGGCAGGACCAGGAAGTGGAACAGGCGCGCATCGCCTTCGACCTGGCCCAGCAACGCTACGCCGCCGGTGCCGAGACCCTGCTCACCGTACTCGAGACCCAGCGCACGCTGTACCTGGCCCAGGACCAGCAGGCGCAGCTGCGCCTGGAGCAGTTGCGCGGGAGCGTGGCGTTGTACAAGGCACTGGGCGGAGGCTGGCAGGCGCCGCAAAACCTGTAGGAGCGGGCTTGCCCCGCGAAAGCGCCAGACCAGACAACGATGCTTTCAGGTCTGGCGCTTTCGCGGGGCAAGCCCGCTCCTAGAGGGGCGCTTCAGGAGACAATATTCTTCATTGACAGGTGCCGCGCATACCAAGGCCGTTGCGGCACCTTGCGCAACAGGTTTTCGATCTTGTCGTCGGCGCCGAAGGTGATGCGCAAGGCCAGCTTCATGGTCTCCACATCCATCTCCACCGACTTGCCCAGACGCATGCCTGGCTGCGTGCTGCAGCCATGCGTGTCCGGCCCCAGCCAGGGGTCGTCGACCTCCACCCAGCGCCCCGGGGCGAACCACGGCACGCCATTGACTTCCAGACGTCGCACCTGACCGGGATGGTGGCGCTCATGAGCACGGAACCAGTCGTCGATACGGTCGTCGATCCAGCCATGGAAGCCCCAGAACACTGGGTGCACATGGGATGAGAACGGATCACCGAGGAAGTCGTTCTCAGGCTCGAACCAGCGCGCAGCGAAATCCGCCTGGTCACGGGCGAACGGTACCGGCGCGCCATTGTTGGGGTCGCGCGGCACCGATGCCCAGCACATGTGCAGCCAGTCGTGCAGGTTCATCTCCAGTTCCGAGCCGAAGGCGCCCAGGGTCAGTTTCGACAGGTACACCGGGTCCTGGTACTGCGACTCCCACACCTGGAAATTGCTGCAATAGGTTTCCCCTGCCTTGATCGCCCCGACCCACTGCCCATAGGCGTCATCGCCCGGGGCCTGCCAGCCTGGCGGCACGCAGCAGCCGTCGTGGTTGTCGAAGTAGCGGGCGAAACCTGCCCGATCGAACTCGACGCTCGGCTGCGGCAGCGGGAAGCGCTGCCAGGAAGGCAGGTCCTGCAAAGTGCGGGCATACATCAACATGTGCCGGTGCATGAACAGGAAATCGATACCGGAGCCATTGCGGTGCTTGCGCGGGCCACGGGCGTCGCGCTCACGGTCCCGTGGCCCCGGCTGCCAGCCCAGGCCACGCAGGGCATCCTGCTTTTTCTCCGGCAGTTTGTGCCACTTGTCGCGGGTGGCGTGCCAGAGCTGGTGGAACAGGCGATGTTCAGCGCCGATCACCCACTCGCGCATTTCGGGGGTATACGGCAGACGCTCGCGGGCCTCGGGGAACAGCCGCTTGACCGCGACAAAACGGCTATCGGGCAGCGGCAGGGTCAGTGGCCGGTCCAGGCGCTGCACGCGGCCGCTCAACGTGCCGCTGCCGGCGTTGGCGAACTCGGCCCAGACCTCGTCGAGGCTGGCCACGCACTCATAACCCGGCCCGCCGTGCTGGTTGACCAGGCGCCAACGCACCTCGGCGCTGCTGGCACCGACCAGGTCACCGAGCACACGGTAGGCAGGCTCCGCGACGCCACGCAGCCCCTCGCCGGTATCGACATATCCGCGCAGGCCACGGCCCTTGGTGGCAACGTCGAGGAACATCTCGACCCCCTGCACGGGCAGGCCGTCCAGGCCACGCTCGGCACCGTCGAAGCGAATCTCCCAAACGCCGCGCAGCTGGTCCGCCAGGACCTGCCCGGCATAGTCGGCCAGCTCCACGCTGGCTTCGCCGGGCGTGACGATATCGTCTTCAGGGTCGTGGGTCAGTTGCTTGTGCGCGTAATAGGCCGCCGTGCCTGTGGCGCCCGCCACAGCCAGGCCAGCGATGAATCCTCGTCGGGAAATTGTCATTGCGCCTCAATCCGTCTTCGCGTGCCGCGACTTCTATCCAAGCTAGGACGTAGGCGGACCGGGGAAATTTAGCCTTCTAATTAACCAACCGGCGCGCTCGTCTGTTGGGTATCTCCCGCTGACAGAGGCATAGCCATGACCTCCCTGCTCGATCGCCTGACCCAACCGGTCAAGGCCACGCCCTACCGGGTCTTCGACCTCGACCTCAAGGCCATCGAACCCTTGAGTCCTTCGCTGAGCCGCTTCATCTTCACCGGCGAGGACGTGGCGCAGATGACCACCCTGGCCCCCGACCAACGCGTCAAGCTGCTATTCCCGACGCCCGCCGGAGCGCCGCCGAGCCTGCCCAAGCACGAGCAATGGCAACAGGCCCGGCGCGAGCTGGCAGCGCAGGACATGCCACCCATGCGCACCTACACCATTCGCGCCCTGCGCCGCGATGCCCTCGAGGTGGATGTGGACTTCGTCCTGCACGGCGTCAATGGCCCGGCCTCGGCTTGGGCCACCCACGCCCGCCCGGGTGACCGCCTGCAGATGGTCGCCCCCAACCTTGCCTATAGCGATGACCCCGGCGGCTACGAGTGGAAACCACCGCACAGTGCCCGGCGCATCCTGCTGATCGGTGATGAAACCGCCCTGCCGGCCATCGCCGGCATCCTCGAGCAGTTGGCCGCGAGCGCGCCGGAACTGCTGGTGGAGGCATTCATCGAAGTGCCGCTGGAGGCCGACTGCCTCGACCTGCGCCACAGCCCGGCCACCCGCCTGCACTGGCTGCCGCGCGACCTGCTGCGCAGCGAGCACGGCCAGGGCATGCAGCACGCCGTGCGCGAGCTGGCCAGCCTGCCGGCGGTGCGCGGTGCGTCGACGGTCGAGCTGGAGGACGTGGATATAGACGAGCGTATCCTGTGGGAACAGGCCAGCGGCGAGCATGGCGACTTCCATGCCTGGATCGCCGGGGAATCGGGGACTGTGATGGATATCCGCCGACACCTGATCAAGGAGCGCGGCTTGCCGAGGGAAAGCCTGACGCTGATGGGTTATTGGCGCGCCGGGCGTACCTTCGACTGATAGATGCGCCCTGTAGAAGATCACTTACGGAACAGAAGAGTAAGCATCACCAACGTGGGAGCGGGCTTGCCCCGCGATGCGGTTTATGCCACCGGCTTTGCCGGTGATCGCGGGGCAAGCCCGCTCCCACGCTGTTCCAGTCAAGTCAGCAAGTTACGATTTGCTCCATGGGAAGGCCTCAGCCAGCCAATACCGCCGCCGCGACGGCCTCGGCGAACCTTGCCGCCACTTCATCAATCTGCTCGGCGCTGATGATCAGCGGCGGCAGGAAGCGTACCACCGCACCATGGCGACCACCCAGTTCGAGGATCAGGCCACGGCGCAGGCATTCGCGCTGCACCTTCGGCGCCAGCTTGCGGCAGGCCGGCGGATGGCCCTGGACGTCGTGCTTGCCCGCCGGATCCACCAGCTCCACCCCCAGCATCAAGCCACGGCCACGGATGTCGCCGAGCTGCGGATAGTCCTGCTGCAACCGCTGAAGGTGCCCGCGCAGGCGCTGGCCCATGGCTTCGGCGTGCTCGCACAGGCGGTGCTCCACCAGGTACTTCATCACCGCGGAGCCTGCGGCCATGGCCATCTGGTTGCCACGGAAGGTGCCGGCATGGGCGCCCGGCGACCATTGGTCGAGCCAGTCGCGATAGACCATCACCGCCAGTGGCAGGCTGCCTCCGATGGCCTTGGACAGGGTGACCACGTCGGGCACGATGCCGGCGTGCTCGAAGGCGAACATCTTGCCGGTACGGGCGAAACCGCTCTGGATCTCGTCGACGATCAGCGCCACCCCGGCCTGCTCGGTGATCCGACGCAGCCCGCGCAGCCATTCGATATCGGCGGGAATCACGCCGCCTTCGCCCTGCACCACCTCGACGATCACCGCCGCCGGCAGCGCCACGCCGGCCTCCGGATCGCACAGCAGGTTTTCCAGGTAGTGCAGGTTGGCGCGCACGCCCGCCTCGCCACCGAGGCCGAACGGGCAGCGGTAGTCATAGGGATACGGCAGGAACTGCACGCCATTGTTCAGCAGCGCGCCGAGCGGTTTTTTCGGCCCCAGGCTGCCCATCAGGCTCAGCGCGCCCTGGGTCATGCCATGGTAGGCCCCCTGGAACGCCAGCACGGTGCTGCGCCCGGTGACCGTGCGCACCAGTTTGAGCGCCGCTTCGACCGCGTCGGTACCGGTCGGGCCGCAGAACTGGATCTTCGCCTCCCCGCGCAAACCTTCAGGCAGCAGACCGAACAGGTCCTGGACGAACTGATCCTTGACCGGCGTGGTCAGGTCCAGGGTGTGCAGCGGCAACTCATCGGCCAGCACGCGCTGGATCGCGTCGATCACCACCGGATGGTTGTGCCCCAGGGCCAGGGTACCAGCGCCGGCCAGGCAGTCGATGAACTGGCGGCCCTCGACGTCCTCGACGTACAGGCCACGGGCGCGTTTGAGCGCTAGGGGGATGCGCCGCGGGTAGCTGCGGGCGTTAGACTCCTGCTGCTGCTGGCGCAACAGCAGGGGCGAATCCTCGAATTCGTACAGGGGGCGCGGCGTGGTGGCCGGCAGCACCTGGGCAAGGCTGGAAGCGGTCGACATCGGAAAATCCCTCGCAAGCAAGCGAATGTGCCCGCCACGCGCCCTGTAACCGGATGTGTGTCGGGTTCTTATCGTTTGAAAAACGCTTCAGCGAGGTGCGGATTTAGCGGTTGTCGTGGGATTTGTTGTGAATGTACGACCTGCATCGCGGGGCAAGCCCGCTCCCACAGACTCATGCGCCAAGCTGCGTGGGAGCGGGCTTGCCCCGCGATGGGTACAACGCCGAACTCAACTCCCCGAACGCGCCGGTACCTGCAGGCTCACCCGCAAACCATCGGCCCGGCTGTCGAATCGCAGGCTGCCAGCGCAGCGCTGGACGATGGCCTGGACGATCGCCAGCCCCAGGCCGCAGCCACCGCTTTGGCCGTTACGCCAGAAACGTTCGGTCAGGTGCTCGAGATCTTCCTGGGCAATCCCCGGTCCATGATCGCGCACCAGGAAGTCCACCTGCCCGTCCTGTGCCTGTACCTCCAGTTCCACGGCGGCATCGCCGCCATGGCGCAGGGCGTTGTCCAGCAGGTTGCGCAGCGCCGCCACCGCCAACGGCGCCGGCATGCTCAGGTAGACCTTGGCCGCCGCCTCGGGCAAACGCAGGTGGATGCGCCGGTTGTCACCGCCGCCGGCGTCCTCGATGGCCTGCCGGGCGACCTGCTCGGCACTGCACTGCACGCCATCGTCGAACGACAGGCTGCCCTCGACCCGCGCCAGCATCAGCAACTGCTCCAGGGTGCGGTGCATGCGGTCGGTGCCCTGCTCGGCGTGCTCCAGCGCTTGTTCGCGCACGGCGCCATCGGTCATCCGCGCCACTTGCAGGTGGGTCTTGATAGCGGTCAGCGGGCTGCGCAGTTCGTGGGCAGCGTCGTCGGTCAGGCGGCGTTCGCGCTCGATGGTCTGGGCGATGCGCAGGAACAGCTGGTTCTGGGTGTCGAGCAGCGGTTGCAGCTCGCTGGGCAAGCCGGCCACCTGCAAGGGCTCGACGCTGTCGGCGCGACGCCTGCGCAAGGCGTCACGCATGCGATTGAGTGGTTCCAGCCCCTTGCCCAGGCCGATCCACAACAGCCCGAGGCTGCCCAGCAAGGCCATCAACACCGGCGCCGAGGCCGCCAGCAGAATCGACTGATTGAGCGCCTCGCGCTCCTGGTGACGGTCAGCGGTGGTGATGCGCACATCGCCATGGTTGTAGGTGAAGGTACGCCAGGAAGCGCCGTCGATGGTCTGGTCACGGAAGCCGCTGCGCTCGTCGTCCATGGTGCCATCGTGCTTGTGGTTGCTGGCGAGGATTTCGCCGCGCAGCGAGCTGACCTGGCAGGCCATGCCGTCCGGCACGCTGAACTGGTCGGCGGAAAAGTGCGCGTCCTGGCCCTTGGCAGTCAACGGTTGCGGCAACTGGTCGATCAGCCCCGCGACCATGCGCGCCGACGCCACCAGGCGCTGGTCGAGGGAAAACATCATCTGCTGGCGCAGGTCGCGCAGCATCCATGCCGCCGCCAGCACCCAGATGACGATGAACACACTGCCGAGAATCAGTGAAAGGCGAACCCGCAGGCTCATGACGCGCTCTCCTCCGGCGCCTGGGCCGGCCCCAGGCGGTAGCCAAGGCCGCGTACGGTCTCGACGATGCTGTTGCCCAGTTTGCGCCGCAGGTGATGGATATGCACGTTCAGCGCGTTGCTTTCGACCTCGTCGCTGAAACCGTAGACGCAGTCCTTGAGCTGTTCGCTGGACAGCACGCGCCCCGGGTTCTGCAGCAAGGCCTGAAGCAATGCCTGCTCACGGCGCGACAGGTCCACCGCCTGGCCGGCCAGGGTGGCCGCGCAACTGCTGGGGTCGTAGCGCAGCGGGCCGTGCTCGATGACATTCACCGCCCGCCCGGCCACACGACGCAGCAGGGTGTGCAGGCGCGCGGCCAGTTCGCGCAGGTCGAAGGGCTTGAGCAGGTAGTCGTCGGCGCCAGCCTGCAGGCCGTCGACCCGGTCGGTGACCGCGTCGCGTGCAGTGAGCACCAGCACCGGCAGGGTCTCGCCCTGCTGGCGCAGGCGGCGCAGCAGCTTGAGGCCGTCCTCGTCGGGTAGACCCAGGTCGAGGATCATCACGTCGAACTTCGCGGTCCCGAGCATCTGCCGGGCCTGCGAGGCGCTGGCCACCCGGTCCACGGTCAGGCCCTGGGCCGAAAGGCCGGCGCAGATGCCGCTGGCGATCAGGTCGTCGTCCTCGCAGAGCAGAACGTGCATAAGGGATCTCCTGGGTGGGGAAGCTGGCATTGCACAGGGTGGCGATTAAGGGGGGATTATGAACGGGTTTGGAGATGTTCGTCGGGCTGATAGCATCGAGGCGAACAGGGGCCAGACGCAGCCCTTGCTACGCCTGTGAGACCGAGCGCCGCGCGGGCGGCGCTCGGTCTCACAGGCACTACAACGCTCATGGCGAACACCTTGAAAGGCCTGGTCCTAAGACCAACTTAACCTTCAGTTAATAAGCCAAGGCCAGCATGGCCCTCTTCAAAGCTCTGCCAAGGCGTCGACATGCGTGTTCTCCTGCTCTTCCTGACATTCCTGCTCGCCGGCCCTCTCCAGGCCAACCCCTTTGCGGTAAAGCCGGACTTCCTGCCGGTCAACGAGGCCTTCGTCCTGACCCATGACCGCCTGGAAAACGGCCAGATGCGCCTGCATTTCCAGATCAAGGACGGTTACTACCTCTACCAGAAGCGCCTGAAGTTCGACGGCCTGCCTCCCGAGCAGCACCCGTCGCTGCCCCAGGCCGAAAACCACCATGACGAGTTCTTCGGCGACAGCGCGGTCTACCGCACCGAGCTTGAGCTATTGCTCCCGGCCAACGCCAGCGGTGAGCTGCGCCTGGGCTGGCAAGGCTGCGCCGACGCCGGCCTGTGCTACCCGCCGCAGACCACGCCAATCGCCCTGGGCGGCAGCGCTGCGCCACCCGCCGCTGCCGACCAGGCCAGCGACCAGGCCCTGGCCGGTACCCTGCAACAGGACAGCCTGGCCTGGAGCCTGCTGGCATTCTTCGGCCTGGGCCTGCTGCTGGCCTTCACCCCGTGCTCGCTGCCTATGCTGCCGATCCTCGCCGGATTGGTCATGGGCAATGGCGCCAGTGCCCGGCGCGGCTGGTGGCTGGCCGGCGTCTATGTGCTGAGCATGGCACTGGTCTACGCCGCCCTCGGCGTGATCGCCGCGCTGCTGGGCGCAAGCCTGCAGGCCTGGTTGCAACAGCCCTGGTTGCTGGGCAGCCTGGCCGGCCTGTTCGTGCTCCTGGCCCTGCCGATGTTCGGCGCCTTCGAACTGCAATTGCCGGCCGCCCTGCGCGAC
This sequence comes from Pseudomonas sp. TE31087, assembly GCF_057284075.1. Taxonomy (NCBI): domain Bacteria; kingdom Pseudomonadati; phylum Pseudomonadota; class Gammaproteobacteria; order Pseudomonadales; family Pseudomonadaceae; genus Pseudomonas; species Pseudomonas sp. TE31087. The sequence continues at coordinate 263,233 of NZ_JBXVNN010000001.1, read as the reverse complement.
CGCCTGGACCGCGCCGGACAAGGCACCCGTGGCGGCAACCTGTACGGTGCGGCACTGCTGGGCGCCCTGTCGGGCCTGCTGCTGGGCCCGTGCATGACCGCGCCGCTGGCCGGCGCCCTGCTGTTCATCGCCCAGAGCGGCGACGTGCTGCAAGGCGCGCTGGTGCTGTTCACCCTCGGGCTGGGCATGGGCGTGCCCCTGCTGTTGCTGGTGACCCTGGGCAACCGCTACCTGCCACGCCCGGGTGCCTGGATGAACCTGGTCAAGGGCTTGTTCGGCTTCGTGTTCCTGGCCATGGCCCTGTACACCGTGCGTGGCCTGCTGGCGCAAACCCTGGTGCTGGCCCTGGCCGGCGCCTGGCTGATCGCCCTGGGCTGGGCCGCCTGGCCGGCCCTGCAGCGCCTGCCCGCCTTGCGCGCCATTCCCCTGCTCGGCGCCCTGTGGGGTGGCCTGCTGCTGGTGGGCGCCGCGGCAGGGGGCAACGACCTGTGGCAACCCCTGCAGCCCTTCGCCGGCAAGAGCACGGCGGCATCCTCGGCCAACGCCCACGACGCCTTCGTCACCGTGAGCGCGCCGGCCGACCTGCAACGTGAACTCGACGCTGCCAAGGCCCGAGGCCAGTGGGTGCTGGTGGACTACTATGCCGACTGGTGCGTGTCGTGCAAGGTCATGGAAAAGCAGGTGTTCGGCCGTGGCGATGTCCAGGCCAGCCTGGCCGGCGTGCACCTGCTGCGCCTGGATGTGACCGCCGACTCCCCAGCCAGCCGCGAGTTGCTGCAGCGTTACCAGGTGCCAGGCCCGCCCAGCCTGATCTGGATCGGCCCGGAAGGCGACGAGCGCCGCGCCCGCCGCATCACCGGCGAGATCGATGCCGCCGGCTTCCTGCAACACTGGGCCCAGACCAGGAGCCAAGGCTGATGCTGACCGTCACCCTCGGGCCGCTGACCATGGCCCTGAACCACCTGCTGCTGCTCGCGGCGCTGGGCATCGCCAGCCTGGTCGGCTGGCGAGTGGCCAGGCGCGGCGGCGAGAACCCGGAGTCGGCGCTGTTCAACCTGTTCTTGCTGGGATTGCTGTTCGCCCGCCTGGGCTTCGTCCTGGCCTACTGGCCGATGTACCGCGACGACCCGCTGCAGGTCATCGACATCCGCGACGGTGGCTTCCTGCTCTGGGGCGGCCTGCTGGGCATCGTCCTCGGCACCCTGTGGCAGGGCTGGCGGCGCCCCGGTCTGCGCCGCCCACTGGGCTGGGCGTTGTTCAGCGGCGCGCTGTTCTGGGGCCTCGGCAGCCTGGCCAGCCACCTCTACAGCAAGGGTACCGAACTGCCGGACATGAGCCTGCGCGACAACCGTGGCCAGGCGGTGGCCCTGCACAGTTACCGTGGACGGCCGCTGGTGATCAACATCTGGGCCACCTGGTGCCCGCCCTGCCGCCGCGAGATGCCGGTGCTGCAACAGGCCGAGGACGACTACCCCCACGTGACCTTCCTGTTCGTCAACCAGGGAGAAACCCCGGAGAACGTCAGCACCTTCATGGCCACCACCGGCCTGACCCTGTCCCACGTGCTGTTCGACGGCACCGGCGAGCTGGCCCGCAAGGTCGGCTCCATGGCCCTGCCCACCACCCTGTTCTACAACGCCGAAGGGCGGCTGGTCGGCAGCCACCTGGGCGAACTGTCGCGCGCCAGCCTGCGCCACGCCCTGGAACCCTTCGAACGCGCCGAGGCGCCCGCCCCACAAGGAAACTGACATGCGACTGAATGCGCTGCTGCCCCTGACCCTCACCTTGCTCGCCGCCCCGCTGTTGCACGCCGAAGAGCTCCCCAAGCCGATCCAGCAACTGCAGGCCAAGGGCGCCGTGATCAAGGGTAGCTTCGACGCTCCCAACGGCCTGCGCGGCTATGCCGCCGAGTACCACAACAATGGCATCGCCCTGTACCTGACGCCCGACGGCAAGCATGTGCTGGTGGGCAGCCTGTTCGACGAGCAAGGCAAAGATCTCAGCGCCGAACCACTGGAAAAACTGGTGTACGCACCGATGAGCAAGGCTGTCTGGGCGAAGATGGAAAAATCCGCCTGGATCCAGGACGGCAAGGTGGACGCACCACGCACCGTCTACCTGTTCAGCGATCCCAACTGCCCCTACTGCAACATGTTCTGGCAGCAGGCCCGGCCCTGGGTCGAGTCGGGCAAGGTGCAACTGCGACACATCATGGTCGGCATCATCCGCGAGGACAGCCCGGGCAAGTCCGCCGCGCTGCTCGCCGCCAAGGACCCTGCCAAGGCCTTGCAGGAACATGAGAAGGCCGGCAAGGCCAGCACGCTCAAGGCGCTGGACAAGGTGCCGGAAGCGGTACAGAAGAAGCTCGAGGCGAATCTGGCGCTGATGGAAGAACTGGGCCTGGCCGCAACCCCGGCGATCTTCTATCAGGATGAGCAGGGGCAGTTGCAGAACCAGCAAGGCGCGCCGCGGCCGGAGATGCTGGGGAAGATACTCGGCAAGCGTTAAACCGCAGTCTATCTGAAGGTGCAACGATAGCCTTTGGCGAATACCTCGACATGGCTGTCGTAACCAACCAGCAGATAGCGCTTCAAGCCCAGCGATCCTGACGGGTCGCAGAGCGCTTTGCGTTCGCTTAGGCACTGTACGCAAAGTCATGTCGTAGACACCGCCGCCAGCAAGCCCGCATGACCATTGCAGCAGAGCTTTCCGCCAGCTTGCAGTAGCGTGTATCCAGGCGGCGGTTCTCCTTCAGCCAACCAAACAGTCGTGGACAAGGAGTTACGGTCGCCAGGCCGGAGCCGTCCTTTTCAGGCTCATTGATACGCCCGCTTCACCCTCGACCTTGAGCGTGGCTCAATCCATCAAGGTCTCGGAAAACATAGTGTGTATACGCCGGCAGAAATCTGATTCATCGACACTGTCCGGCAACACCAATACATAGTAAAAAATTCGATTGAAGCGCAAATTGATATCGTAGGGTTCGAAATCCGAATCACCTTCAAACTCGAATAGCGTAGCGATCCCGTTCAACGCTGCTGGCTTTGCCTCAACGCCAAAGCACCCCTCGCCCGTCGCCCCCAGGTTGTAACCTTGCTCAAGGTGGGCCTTCAGCATCCCCTCATCTTTATAGAAAAGAACAAACTCCTCTCCCCGAATGCACTCCTGCTGTGACTGAAACCCCAGACGTGCTGCTTTTTCCATCAATGCCGCGAGCCCCAGTTCCAGCGACGTATCGGTATAGAAGCCATACATGACACCCGACCAATCAGCCATCCCACTGTCTCCTATAGCTTGCATCCGGAAGCACCGTGACTGACATCAGCACGAAGTCTTCTATTAGCGTCCCGGAGCTGAATATCTTCTTGTATGTAGAGCCTTAGATAAGCATTCTGCCGATCCACTTTTTTAACTTTCCCGCTATCAACTTCAAATGAAACAAAATGGGTACTTTTCTCTTTGGTCAGCCCCATTTTACCTCTTACATTGGTGCTCTCCATTTCCTCAGGCGTTAGTGTCGTCACGTAGACACCTTTGGGCTTGCCTTGAATAGCGCCTCGCCCCCTGGCGCCAGGGTCACTTTGATTAATCACGCCTGTCCCCATGATTCCCTTATAACCTTCCTTGCTCGTGTAATGATAAACACGCACCACCTCCAAGCCTAACGGATCGATCCATGACAGAGGATTGGGCGCATATTGATAGAGGTTGATCCCACCCCTCAAGCCTATCGGGTCTTGCTGGGTAAATCGCCCGATATCCGGGTCATAAAATCTGAATGTGTTGTAGTGCAGCCCAGTTTCCCGATCCAGATACTGCCCCTGAAAACGCACATTCTGCCGACTGACCTGCTCCGGCGCATGCCATTCCTCGCAGTTGTTGCCCCATACCTGGTGCTGCCCTTGCCAGGCAGTTATCCCGTGTTCGTCGGTCAGTTGCTCTACCAGGCCGACCAGATTCGAATGGAAGTGGAAAACCTGCTCATGCCCAGGCACCCCATCTACCCTGGCCAGCGGCTCATGTCCCGCCGCGTCTGCGTACAGATAGAGACTCGGTTTGCCGTCCTGAACTTCTCGCAACAGACGCAGGCCTTGCCACTGAAACTCGGTTCGACTGACCGGCGCGTCCAGGTCGTCACGGTAGACTCGTTTGTCGATGCGCCTGCCCAAGGGGTCGTAAGCAAACTCGATCCGTTCGCGAAGCGGCCCACGCCGCTGGCGGATACAGACCAGCCGATGCTCTGCATCGTATTCAAAGCGCTGGAGCAGACGATTGCCGGAGCGCTTCTCCTCGAGCCGACCAAAGCGGTCGTAGCGATAGCGTCTATCTTGGAACACCTTGACCCGGTTGTGCCGTACCCGACCGTTGACCTGATATCCCTCCAGCAGGTTGCCGGCAAGGTCGTAGCCAAAGTGCTCGACCATCGGCTGTTGCTGAGGCAACTGGCGTGACGCGCCATGGATTCGCTCGGTGGGCCCGTAGTCATAACCAATGCGCCCCTGGTAGCTGCCACGCCCACCGGCACCGGCCTGGAAACGACCGACCAGATGCTCAAGCTCCACCCCCAGCCCGCTACCAGCGCGCTGGGTCTGGGTCAGTACCTCGCCGACAAGGTTGTCCGCCGCATCGTACTCATAGTCCTTCTGCAGCAAGGGCATGCGGGTGCGCTCGCCATCCTGATATTCCACAGCCTTGCGCAGCAGGCGCCGCGTACTGTCATAACGGGTTCTGGTAAGCAATGCACCCTGGCTGCGCAAGACCTCGTCGTGTAACGCATCGCGCTCGAAGTCGCTGATCACCCGCCCGTCGAGATTGATCTGGTGCAGATGTCCGCTGCCATAGCACAGGTAGTTGATCCGGCGGGAGTCAGGCAGCGTCAAGGTCTGCAAGTTACCTAGGGGATCATAGGTGTAACCGAGTTGCCCTGGACCCTGGCTTTCGCTCAGCAATCGCCCCATGGCGTCGTAGGTGAAGTCCAACTGCTGGACCTGCCCACTACGGTGAGTGAAATGGATCGCCAGCAGATTGTCAGCAGCATCGTAGCGGTAGGTCGTCTCGCCATCGTCGGTCCGCTTGCACAGCAGACGACCGACCGCATCGTGTTCATGGTGGTGAACCTGTGCAAACACTTCGGGCTCATCCGGGCTGCCCGGCAACACGGGCTCCGCTTCGCGGCATGGATGCACGGTGCGTTGGGTGATCGCATCCAGGGCATCATAAAGCAGACTGAAACCGCCACCATCGAGGTTACGCTGACCAACCAACCGGTCTAGCGCATCCCACTGGAAGCGATAGTGCTCGCCGTTCTCGTTTTCCAACTGCTGCAAGCGGCCGTAGGCATCCCAGTGCAACCGCACAGTGTGCCCCAGTGCATCAGTACGCTGCAGCAGCCGACCGCTGCCGTCATATTGCCATTGGGTCATGCGCTGCGCTGGGTCGACATGGCGGGCCAACTGACCGGCAGCATCGATCTGATAGTGCTCGACCCGGCCATCGGCCAATTCGCGCTGCTGCAGATGGCCACGCACATTGAAACGATAGCGCGTGGCGCCGCCCTCGGCATTGTGCACCTCGCTCAGGTGCCCACGCAGGTCGTAACGATAGTGAGTCTGTTGCCCCGAGCAATCGCGTGAGGCAGTCAGCTGGCCACGCCCGTTCCACTTGAACGAACGTTCCTTGCCTATGGCATCGACAATACGCACCATACGTCCCTGACGATCGTGGTCGTAACGTGTCAGTTGCCCGAGCGGATCGACCTCGGACAACAGGTTGCCCCGAGCATCATAGGTATAACGACGCTCATGCCCTGCTCCGTCGACGATACGGGTGGGCAAGGCCCAATGTTCGGTGTAACCGATGCTTTCACGACGCCCCAACGGGTCGGCAGTGGCAACCACGCGCCCGAGCGCATCGTAGCTATAGGACCACTCGCCACCTTGTGGATCGAGGGTGCGCCGCAACAGGCCATCGACATAGTCGTGCCGCCAGCAATATCCCAGCGCATCGATGTAGGTGTGGACCTCGTTCAGCGCGCCCCAGTGATAGTGCTCCTCACGCCCCAGGCCATCGATGACCTGGGTATGGCCATGCTCCAGGTCATAGATGAAGCGATAGTCCTCGCCGTCGCTGCCCCAGTGCCGAACCACGCGCCATTCATGCTCGGGCTGTAGCTCCAACAGCGCGGGCATGGCGTAAGGCGTGCCATCCAGACTGCACGGTTGGCGCGCCGGCGGTGGCGTGAAGCGGGCCCACTCGTAGTACCGCGTAGCCCCCATGGGCAGCGTATGGCTGGCCAGCAACCCTTGGTCGGTGTAGGTAAACTGCCTCAGCAATTGCCCTTCGGCATCGGCGACAACCTCCAATTGCCCTGCCGAGGTGTAGCGATACTGCACCAGGCATTCGCGCTGCTCGACGGCAAAGGCCCGACCGGCCCGCAAGTACAATCTGTGTATCTCGGCTACCCGGCGCGGTTGCCCGTCGGCAAAGCGCAGTTCGATGAAGATCCGGGCCGAGCTGTCGCCGAGGAACTGCAATCGGCCTTGTTCGTCGTAGAACAGCTCCAGGCAATTGAGGTTACGATCACCGACCTTGACCAGGCGCGACCGCCGACTGTCCAATGGATCGGTATGGAACACCTGGTACAACCCGCTGTTGATGTCCTCGACGATGGTGAAGCCGTTGTCCTGATGAAAAAACGCCAGGCCATCGAGAATGCTGACGAAGGCACTGCCGACCTGCAGACGCCCGAGCTCCAGCCTGGCGCCCTCATCATCGACGTAGATCCACAACTCGCCCCCCTCAGGGTGCGCGACACGCTCCAGGCGCACTTCGTAGGGCACACTCCAACCTATGCCGAACAGGCCATCGCTACGTCGGTCGTTGCTGTCATAGCGCCGCGCCCAAGTGATCGGGACCAGCGCCGCGAGTTTGAAATCCACATCCTCGGGGCCATCCTGGAATTTGCTGCCCATGGCTGGAGCCACCGGGTTGCCCACCCCGCAGCGGCGACCCTTGAGCATGCCCCGGCGACTGATGAGCATCCCGGCAATCAGACCAATGATTTTCGCCGCAGCGCTCTTGCCGTCGTGGATGTCGCGCACGGTGGTGGTGCCGCCACCGATGCGCACATTGGGCGAATAGGTCATGCCGATCGGCCCGTCGCAGGTGGTCTTGTCTCCGACCCGCGCTGCCGGCTGGCCATTGATGAACACCTTGTCCGAGCCTTGGGCAACGAACTGTTCGGGCATTGGAGGATGCTTGCTGCAGACCGCCTTGTCCTCGGGCTTGGGAATCGATCCGGGCGCGGCCGGCGTGGTCACCGGCGGGTTGAAGATGCTGTTGATCTCCTGCGCCAAGCCGATCACCGGCAATACCATCGAGGCGCCGACCATGGCGTAGGCCCCGATGTTTTCGAGGATCGACGGTTCATCGGCTGGGCCCGGCGCCTCGACCGGGCCACCACTCACCCCGGCGGCGCGCGCCGCGAGGATGCCGTTGATGCGGGTATTGTGCGAGCCACTGCTGATCGAGCCGTACGGCTCGGGCGGAAACAGCGAATTGCCGACCCAGTTGCTGAAGTCGCTGATATGGTCGCCAATGCTCTTGTCTTCACCGGCCGGCAGCATGGCGGCAGCACTGACCATGACCCCGGCGATCAACGGCGTGAGCACGGCGGCGGCACCGCCGGTACCGACCACCGCGACCACCGCGCCACCAATGGCGGCACCGACCGCGGCGACCGCCGCCGCATAGACGGCGGCCTCGACCAGGCCACTGACCAGCTCGGCCATCAGCGGGGGATGAAGTATGAGATCGCCCATGCGGGCGGCATGCAGGCTATCGTCCATGAAACCCGTGAAATCCTTGCGCACTGTGTGCAGCGTAGCACCGGCAAGGGTGAGGATTACAGGGTGGCCATACGCCACATCGGCGCGTCAGCGCGGGGCCTGCCTGATCCTGTGGGAACAGGCACGCCCCGCGCTGAAGGCAATGCAGTTACAACGCCTCCAGCTCCGCCATCAGGTCGCTCAACCGATCGACCTTGGCGTCATCCAGCGCGCTGTCCTGCAGCCCGCGCACATAGTCCGCCAGCTCTTCCACCGTGCTGCACTCGAACATCGCCCGCAGCGGCACGTTCAACTGCAGGGCCTTCTGCACCCGCGAGGCGATCTGTGTCGCCAGCAGCGAATGCCCGCCCAGCTCGAAGAAGTTGTCGCGCACGCCCACCCCGTTCGGCCTTGAGCACATCGGCCCAGATGCCGGCGAGGGTCTGCTCCAGCTCGTCGCGCGGCGCCAGGTAAGCCTGGCTGTGCTGGCCACCGATCTCGATGGCCGGCAGCGCCTTGCGGTCGAGCTTGCCGTTGGCGTTGTGCGGCAGGCTGTCGAACCAGCCCCAGTGCAGCGGCACCATGTACTCCGGCAGCTCGGCGCGCAGGCGCTGCTTGAGCTGGTCGAGCAGCGCGGCGTCGGCGGCGACGCCCTGGTGCGCCACCAGGTAGCCGACCAGGTGCTTGCCGTTGACGCCTTCCTGCACGCCCACCGCGGCATCACGCAGCTCGGCTTGCTCGTGCAGGCGTGCCTCGATCTCGCCCAGTTCGATGCGGTAGCCGCGGATCTTCACCTGGTGGTCGATACGCCCGACGTACTCCAGCACGCCATCGGGACGGCGGCGGGCCAGGTCGCCGGTGCGGTACAGGCGCTCGCCCGGTGCACCGTACGGATGCGGAATGAAAGCCTGGGCGGTGCGCAGCGGATCGCCGACATAGCCACGGCCCACGCCGGTACCGGCGACGCACAGCTCGCCCACCGCGCCCAGCGGCACCAGGGTCTGGTCCTCGCCGAGCAGGTACAGGCGGTTGTTGTCGGTCGGCGTGCCGATCGGCAGGTAGCTGCCCTGGGTCGAGGCGGCATCGACGCGGAAGAACGCCACGTCATCCGAACACTCCGCCGGGCCATAGGCGTTGACCAGGCCGATGGCCGGGTAGCGCTGCAGCCACTGGGCGGCCAGCTCGGGCGGCATGGCCTCGCCGGTCGGCAGCATCCAGCGCAGGCCATCGAGGGCCTGGTGGTCGTTGGCCAGCATGCCCTGGATCAGCGACGGCACGCTCTCCAGCACGGTGATGCCGGTGGCCTGCACATGGCTCAGCAGGCCCTGCGGGTCATGGGCGATGGCGTTCGGCACGATCTGCACCTTGGCCCCGAACAGCGGCGCGGCGAGGAACTGCCACACCGAGATGTCGAAGCTCTGCGAGGCGGTCTGGGCGATCACGTCCTGCTCGTCCAGGGCCAGGTACGGCACCTTGCTCAGCTGGTTGTTGAGCATGCCGCGCTGCTCGACCATCACGCCCTTGGGCAGGCCGGTGGAGCCGGAGGTGTAGATCACGTAGGCGAGGTTGTCCGGCGCGCTGTGGATGCCCGGATTGTGGCTGGCCACGTTGCTCGCCTGCAGCTCTTCCCAGACCAGCAGCTTCGGCCGTGCAGCGCCCGCCACTTCGTCGAGCAATTGGCGCGCCTGCTCGGCGCAGGCCGCGCTGCACACCAGCACCGGCGTGCGGCTGAGCTCGACGATGCGTTGCAGGCGCGCCGACGGCAGGCCCGGGTCCAGCGGCAGGTAGCCGGCGCCGGCCTTGAAGCTGCCGACGATCATGCCCAGCAGCGCCAGGCCGCGCTCAGCCAGCAGCGCCACCGGTTGGTCGATGGCCACGCCGGCCGCGACCAGGGCATGGCCGAGGCGGTTGGCCGCCACGTTCAGCCCGGCATAGTCGTAGGACGCCTCCAGGCAACGGGCGACGGTGCGCTGCGGGTGCGCGGCGACCCGCGCCTCGAACAGCTCGACGTAGCTCTGCTCCAGGGCGTAGCTGTGCTCGGTGCGGTTGCAGTCGTCGAGCAGGAAGCGCTGCTCGTCGGCGCCCAGCAATGCCAGTTCATCCACCTCGCCGTCGAAGCCTTCGACCAGCGCCAGCAGCAGGCGCTTGAACTCGGCGAGCAGGCGCTCGACGGTCGGGTAGTCGAAGTAACGCTGGTCGAACGACAGGTGCAGGCCCAGGTCGTCGCCCGGGTAGCACACCGCAGTCAGCGGGAAGTTGGTGTGGGTGCGGCCCGAGTCGGAACTGGCATCCAGGTGCTGGGCATGGTCGAGCACGGCGGTTTCCACCGGGGCGTTCTCGAACACGAACAGGCTGTCGAACAGCGGCTGGCCCTTGGGCAGTTCGCTGCATTCCTGGATCGCCACCAGCGGCAGGTACTCGTACTCGCGCAACTGCATGTTGCGGTCGAGCAGGCCTTGCAGCCAGTCACGCACGCTGCGCCGCTCGCCGGGCTGCGGCATCTGCACGCGCAGGGCGATGCTGTTGATGAACAGGCCGACCGTGCGCTGCATCTGCGGCAGGCTCACCGGGCGCCCGGCCACGGTGACGCCGAACACCACGTCGCGGTCGCCGCTGTAACGGGCCAGGGTCAGGGCCCAGGCCGCCTGGGCGAAGGTATTGACCGTCAGCTGGTGGGCCTGGGCCAGTTCGCGTAGGCGAGCGCCCTCGCTCACCTCGAGGCGGGTGTAGCAATCACCCACCACCATGCCGTCACCGGCGTGATCGTGGCGCAGCGGCCGATCGCTGGGGATCGCCGTGGCCCGTTCGAAGCCGGCCAGGTTGGCCTGCCACCACTGGCGCGCCTCGTCGAGGTCCTGGCGCTGCAGCCAGCCGATGTAGTCGCGGTAGCGCGGCGGCACCGGCAGCTGGGCCTGGCGCCCTTCGCCCAGGGCCTGGTAGATCTCGAAGAAGTCGTTCATCAGCAGCGAGCGGCACCAGGCATCGATGAGGATGTGGTGGTTGCTCATCATGAACCAGTAGCGCGCGTCGTCGACGCGCACCAGGCGCAGGTGGAACGGCGCTTCGCGCAGCAGTTCGAAGCCGGCCTCGCGCTCCTGTTTGTGCAGAGCCTGCAGACGCTCCTCCTGGGCGGTCTCGTCGAGGCCGCGCCAGTCCTGGTAGTCCACCGGGGTCTTGCCGGGCTTGTGGATGATCTGCAGCATCGCTTCGCCGGCGTTCCAGCTGAACGATGCGCGCAACGCCTCGTGGCGCGCCACCACGGCCTGCCAGGCCTGGGCGAAGCGCTCGGGGTCGAGGGCGCTGTTGATGCGGTAGCGGTCCTGCATGTAGTAGATGCCGGTGCCCGGCTCGAGCAGGGTGTGCAGCAGCAGGCCTTCCTGCATCGGCGTCAGCGGGTAGACGTCCTCGATCTCGGCGGCCGGGATCGGCAGCGCGTCGATCTGCTCCTGGGTCAGTTGCGCCAGCGGGAAGTCCGACGGCGTGAAGCTGCCGTTGCCGTCCGCCAGGCAGTGGCCGACCAGGGCCAGCAGCTCCTGGCGGTAGGCTTCGGCCAGGCGGGCAATGGTCGCTTCGTCGTAGCGCTCGGCGCTGAAGCTCCAGCGGAGTTGCAGCGCGCCGCCGTATACCTGGCCATCGACGCTCAGCCAGTTCGGCAGCGGCGCGTCGAGGTCATGGGCCAGGCCTGCGGGAGCGTCCAGCGGCTGGAACAACGCCGCCTGGTCGAACTGCTGGTCGAACTGGCCCAGGTAGTTGAAGGTGATGCGCGCCTGGGGCAGCGCGGCCATGCGTTCGCGCCCGGCCTCGTCGGCCAGGTAGCGCAGCACGCCATAACCCAACCCCTTGTGCGGCACCTGGCGCAACTGCTCCTTGATGCGCTTGATCGAGCCGGCACGGGCCGATTCGCCCTCGCCCATCTCCGGGCTCAAGCTCAGCGGGTAGGCATTGGTGAACCAGCCGACGCTGCGGGTCAGGTCCATGTCCTCGAACAAGCCGTCGCGGCCATGGCCCTCCAGTTGCACCAACACCTGTTGGTCGCCGCTCCACTGGCACAGGGTGCGCGCCAGGGCGGTCAGCAGCAGGTCGTTGACCTGGGTGTGGTAGGCCGCCGGCGCCTGTTGCAGCAGCTGGCGGGTCTGCTCGACGTCCAGCTCGATGGCGATGCTGCGGGCATGGCGGTGCAGGTTGCCGCCCTGGGGATGGTCACAGGGCAGTTCGCGACGGGCGTTGCCCAGTTGCGCTTGCCACCAGTCCAGCTCGTCGCGCAGTGAATCACTGCCGGCATAGCTGGCCAGGCGCGCCGCCCAATCGCCCATGGCATGGGTCTTGGCGGCCAGCGTTTCACCGCGGTACAGCGCCTGCAGGTCTTCCAGCAGGACGCGCCAGGACACGCCATCGACCACCAGGTGATGGATCGCCAGCAACAGGCGCTGGGCGCCCTGCTCGTCGCTGACCAGCAAGGCGCGCAGCAGCGGCCCCTCGGCAAGGTCGAGGCTGCGCTGCACATCGGTATAGAGTGCCTGGCAGTCCTCGAAATCACTCACGGTCGCGGTCCACAGCAACGGCTGGGTGCTCGGCTGGGCGTACTCGGCCTGCCAGCGGCCGCTGGCCTGGCCGAAGCGCAGGCGCAGGCTGTCGTGGTGTTCGACCAGCGCGGCCAGGGCCTGCTCCAGCGTCTCGGCCTGCAGCGGCTGGCGCACCTGCAGCAGCACCGCCTGGTTCCAGTGCTGCGGTTGCGGCACTTCGCTGTCGAAGAACCAGTGCTGGATCGGCGTCAGGCCGCTGTGGCCCTCGCGCGCGCCCTGCTCGATGCTGCTCGGCGCCTCGCTGCGGGTCACCACGGCCGCCAGGGTCTGGATGGTCTGGTGCTGGAACAGGTCGCGCGGGGTGAACTGCAACCCCAGCTGGCGGGCCCGGCTGACTACCTGGATCGACAGGATCGAGTCGCCGCCCAGTTCGAAGAAATTGTCCTGCACGCCGATGCGCGACTGGTTGAGCACTTCGCGCCAGGCCTGCGCCAGCTGGCTTTCCAGCTCGTTGGCCGGGGCCTGGTAGTGCTGGCGCGCCTGCTCCAGGTCCGGCGCCGGCAGCGCGCGGCGGTCGAGCTTGCCGTTGCCCATCAGTGGCAAGCTGTCGAGCAGCACCAGGTGCGCCGGCACCATGTAGTCCGGCAGATGCTGGCGGGCATCGGCCTTGACCGCCTCGCGCAGCAGGGCCTGGGCCTCGGCGTCGGCGCCGGCCTGCGGGCACACCAGGTAGCCCACCAGCTGCTTGCCGCCCGGCAGGTCGAGGGCCAGGACCACCGCCTCCTCGACGTCGGCGTGCTCCTGCAGGCGGCTCTCGATCTCGCCCAGCTCGATACGGAAGCCGCGGATCTTCACCTGCTGGTCGGCACGCCCGACATATTCCACCAGGCCATCGGCGCGCAGGCGCACCAGGTCGCCGGTGCGATACAGGCGGCCACCGTCATGGCTGAACGGGTCGGCGACGAAGCGCTCGGCGCTCAGGCCTGGGCGGTCGTGATACCCCTGGGCCAGGCCCGCGCCGCCCACGTACAGCTCACCGATGCCACCCTGCGGCAACAGGGCCAGGTCGTCGTCGAGGATATAGGCGGTGCGGGCGCCGATCACCCGGCCGATCGGCACGCTGCCGGCATCGACGGGCAGCGTGTCCGGCGCCAGGCACGCCAGCGGCATGACCACGGTCTCGGTCGGGCCATAGGCGTTGAAGAACTGTTGCGGGGCAAAAGCCTGGCGGATGCGCAGCAGGTGTTCGCCGGTCAGCGCCTCGCCACCGGTGATCACCAGGCGCACCGGCAACTGCTCGCCCTGCCCGGCCAGGTACTGGGCCAGCTGGCTGCCGTAGCTCGGGGTGAAGCCGAGCACGCTGACCTGCTGTTCACGTACCAGCTGGCAGATTTCCTCGGCGCCCCATTGGCCCTGGGCGCGCAGCACCACGCGGGCGCCGCACAGCAGCGGTACCAGCAGGCGTTCGCTGGCGGCGTCGAAGTTGATCGAATAGAAATGCAGCTCGCAGTCGTCGCTGCGCATGCCGAACTCGGCGATCACCGCCTTGCAGTGCATGGCGATTTCACCGTGGCTGACCACCACGCCCTTGGGCTTGCCGGTGGAGCCGGAGGTGTAGATCAGATAAGCCTGGTGCTGCGTCAGGTTGAGGTTGTCCAGGGCGGCGTCGCTGTAGGCGGACAGGCTCGCGGCATCGTCCTCCAGGCTCCAGCGCGCGACACCTGGCGGCAGTTCGCCCAGGGTGTCGAGCAGCGCCCGCTGGCCGATCAGCAGGCCAAGGCGGCTGTCCTCGATCATGTAGCGCAGGCGGTCGAGCGGGTATTCCGGATCCAGCGGCACGTAGGCGCCACCGGCCTTGAGAATGGCCAGCAGGCCCACCCACCATCTCCAGCGAGCGCTCCAGCGCCAGGCCCACCCGCACCTGCGGGCCTACGCCGCGCTCGCGCAGGGCGCGGGCCAGGCGGTTGGCCTGCTGGTCGAGCTCGGCATAGCTCAGGTGCTTGCCGGCAAAGGTCAGGGCCAGGGCATGCGGGGTACGCTCGGCCTGGGCGGCGAACAACCCGTGCAGCGTCTGGTTCAGCTCGAAGTCCTGCTCGCCCTGGAGCTGACCGATCAGCACCTGCTGTTCGGCCTCGGCCAGCATCGGCAGTTCGCACAGGCGCTGTTGCGGGTCGTCGATCAACGCCACCAGCAGTTGCTGCCAGTGCTCGGCCATGCGGGCGATACGCGGTTCGTCGAACAGGTCGCGGCTGTAGGTGAAGCAGCAGCCCAGGCGGCCATCGAGGTCGGTGACCTCCAGGTACAGGTCGAACTTGGTGGCGCTGGCGTCGTTGACCAGGTAGTCCACCTGCATGCCCACCAGCTCACGGCTCTGCTGGAAGGCCCAGCGCTGCACGTTGCACATCACCTGGAACAGCGGGTTGTAGGCGCTCGAACGCGGCGGCTGCAGGGCCTCGACCAGTTGCTCGAACGGCAGGTCCTGATGCGACTGGCCGTCGATGATGGTCTGGCGCAACTGGTCGAGCAACGCGCCGGCGCTCATCTGCCCGTCCAGCTCGCAGCGCAGCACCTGGGTGTTGAGGAAGGCGCCGATCAGCCCTTCGCTTTCCGGACGGATGCGGTTGGCCACCGGCGCGCCGATGCGCAGGTCGCGCTGGCCGCTGTAGCGGTGCAGCAGCGCGGCCAGGGTGGCGGTCATGGTCATGAACAGGGTCAGGCCGCGCTGGCTGTTGAAGGCATGCACGCGCTTGACCAGCGCCGGATCCAGGTCGAAGCGGTAGAGCTCGCCGCGGTGGCTCTGCACTGCCGGGCGCGGACGGTCGGCCGGCAGCGCCAGCACCGGATGCTCCTCGCCCAGACGGTCTTTCCAGTAGGCCAGCTGACGGGCGCCCTCGCCGCCTTCCAGCCACTGGCGCTGCCAGACGCTGTAGTCGAGGTACTGCACCGGCAGCGGCGCCAGCGGCGACTCGCGCTCGTCGACGAAGGCCTCGTACAGCTCGCCCAGTTCACGGGCGAAGATGTCCATGGCCCAGCCTTCGGTGACGATGTGGTGCAGGGTCAGGACGAAGTAGTGCTCGCGCTCGCCGGCCTTGACCAGACAGGCGCGCAGCAGCGGGCCGCGCTCCAGGTCGAACGGCTGGTGCGCCTGGTCGTCGGCCAGTTGCTGCAGGCGTTGCTGGC
Organism: Pseudomonas sp. TE31087; assembly: GCF_057284075.1. Lineage (NCBI taxonomy): Bacteria > Pseudomonadati > Pseudomonadota > Gammaproteobacteria > Pseudomonadales > Pseudomonadaceae > Pseudomonas > Pseudomonas sp. TE31087. The sequence goes on along the minus strand of NZ_JBXVNN010000001.1, from coordinate 247,704 downwards.
GGGCTTCGTCGGCCAGCGCGCTGAAGTCGTGCCAGTGCAGTTGCAGGTGGCTGTCGTCGGCAACGCACTGGTACGGCTTGCCGTCGATGCTGGGGAAGGTGGTGCGCAGGGTTTCATGGCGCACGATCAGCGCCTGCAGGGCACGCTCGAAGGCGTCCACATGCAGCGGTCCCTGGAAGCGGGCCATGCCGCCGACGTTGTAGGCGGGGCTGTGCGGGTCCATCTGCCAGAGGAACCACATGCGCTGCTGCGAGTACGACAGTGGCACGGCCTGGCGGCGGTCGACACGGGCGATGACGCCTTGCCGGTTACGCTCGCCGCTGCCCTGCAGGCGGGCGATTTCGGCGCAGAACGCGCCCAGTTCGCTGGCGTCGAACAGGGCCTTGAGCGGCAGCTCGACATCCAGCGCCTGGCGGGTGCGCGAGACGATCTGGGTGGCCAGCAGCGAGTGGCCGCCGAGGGCGAAGAAATCGTCCTGCAGGCCGACCTGCGGCAGGTTCAGCACTTCGCGCCAGATCGCCGCGACCTGCTGCTGCAGCGCGCTCTGCGGCTCGACGTGTTCACGTTGCTGCCAGACTGGCGCCGGCAGCGCCTTGCGGTCGACCTTGCCGCTCGGCCCCAGGGGCATCTGCGCCAGGTGGATGAGCTGCGCCGGCACCATGTAGGCCGGCAGGCGCTCGGCCAGCGCGACCAGCAGCGCGTCGCTCTGCTCGATGCCACTGTAGTACCCCACCAGCTGGGCGCCAACGGCGTCCTGGTGAATCAGCACCAGGGCCTGGGCAACACCCGGCTGGGCCAGCAGCACCGCCTGCACTTCCTCGGGCTCGACGCGGAAACCGCGCACCTTCACCTGCTGGTCGAGGCGGCCCAGGTACTCCAGGGCCTGGCTCTGCACATGCCAGCGGGCGCGGTCGCCACTGCGGTACAGGCGCGCGCCGTCGCCATCGGGCTGAGGCACGAAACGTTCGGCGGTCAGCCCCGGGCGGCCGAGGTAGCCACGGGCCAGGCCCGCGCCTCCCAGGCACAGCTCGCCGGGCACGCCAGGCGCGCTCAGCTCAAACTCGTCGTCCAGCACCCGGCACAGCACGTTGCCCAGCGGGCGGCCGATCGGCGAGCGTTCGCGATCACTTGCCTGGCAGTGCCAATGAGTGACGTTGATGGCGGTTTCGGTCGGGCCGTAGCGGTTGTGCAGTTGCACTTGCGGCAGCAGTTGCAGCACGCGGTCACGCAAGGCCGCGGACAGCGCCTCGCCACCGGAGAACAGCCGGCGCAGGCTGGTGCAGCCAGCGGCCAGCGGCTCCTGGACAAACACCTGCAACAGCGGCGGCACGAAGTGCAGCGTGGTCACCCCGTGTTGCTGGATCAGCTGGGCGATGCGCTGCGGGTCACGGTGCTCGCCGGGGCCGGCCAGCACCAGCTGGCAACCGGTGACCAGCGGCCAGAAGCACTCCCACACCGACACGTCGAAGCTGATCGGTGCCTTCTGCATCAGCACGTCGCTGGCGTCCAGCGCGTAGGTTTGCTGCATCCACTGCAAGCGTTCGGCCAAGGCCGCGTGGGTGTTGCCCACGCCCTTGGGCTGGCCGGTGGAGCCGGAGGTGTAGATCACGTAGGCAAGGTTGTCGCCGTGCAGGTGCAGGCCCGGGGCCTGGCTCGGCCAGCTGTCCAGGTGCAGCTGATCAAGGGCGATGGCGCTGACGCCGTCCACCTGCGGCAGCTTGTCGAGCAGGCTGGCGTGGCTGAGCAGCAGGCCGGCCTTGCAGTCGGCCAGCATGTAGGCCAGGCGCTCGGCCGGGTAGTCGGTGTCCAGCGGCACATAGGCGGCGCCGGCCTTGAGAATGGCCAGCAGACCGACCAGCAACTGCGGCGAACGCTCGAGGGCAATGGCCACGCAGGTGTCCGGGCCGACGCCCTTGTCGCGCAGGTAGTGGGCCAGGCGGTTGGCCTGCTGGTGCAACTCGGCATGGCTGAGCTGGCCGCCCTCCCACACCAGCGCGGTGTGCTCGGGGGTCAGGCGGGCCTGTTCATTGAGTTGCTCGACCAGCAGCCGCGGCGCGCTCGCCATCGGTGCCTGCCCCCAACCGAGCAGTTGCGCGCGGCCTTGTTCATCGAGCAGGCGCACCTCACCGAGGGCCAGTTGCGGCTCGGCGCAGACCTGCTCGAGCAAGGCCAGCAGATGGCTGGCCAGGCGCTTGACGGTGGCCGCCTCGAACAACCCGGCGGCGTAGTCGAAGGCCAGCGTCAGGCGGCCCTGGTGGTCTTCCTCGCTGTGCAGCTGCAGGTCGAACTTGGCCTCGCGGCTGTGCCACGGCAACTCTTCGGCCAGCAGCCCGGGGAGGCGGCGCAGGGCCGACAGGTCGCGCTGCTGGTGGTTGAACATGACCTGGAACAGGCCCTGTTCACGGGCCTGCGGCAGCGCTTCGAGCAGTTGTTCGAACGGCAGGTCCTGATGGGCCTGGGCCTCCAGGGTGGCCTGGCGCGCCTGGGCCAGCAGCCCGGCGAACGGCAGGCGGCCGTCGAGCTCGGCGCGCAGCACCTGGGTGTTGATGAAGAAGCCGACCATGCCCTGGGTTTCCAGGCGCGGACGATTGGCGTTGGGCACGCCGACGCGGATGTCGCCCTGGCCGCTGTAGCGGTGCAGCAGGGCCTGCCAGCCGGCCAGCAGGACCATGAACAGGCTGGCCTGCTGGTCGCGGGCCAGGTCCTTGAGGGCGCTGGTCAGCGCCGCTGGCACCTTGAGGCTGTGGCGCGCGGCGCGGGTGTGCTGTTGGCTGGCGCGGGGCTGGTCGGTGCACAGGTCGAGCACCGGCAGTTCATCACCCAGCGTGTTCTTCCAGTAGTCGAGCTGACGGGCGCTCTCGCCGTCGGCCAGCCAATGGCGCTGCCACTGGCCGTAGTCGGCGTAGCCCAGTGTCAGTTCAGGCAGTTGCACGGCCTGACCCTGGGCGGCGTACAGGCGGGCGAACTCATCCAGCAGGATATTCAGCGACCAGCCGTCAGCGACGATGTGGTGCAGGGTCACCCACAGCTGGTGCTCTTCGTCGTCCAGGCGGGCCAAGGTCACCCGCAGCAGCGGGCCCTGGCGCAGGTCGAACGGCTGCTGCGCCTCGTCCTCGCGGCGCGCGGCCACCTCGGCGGGCGACAGCCCTTCGAGGTCCAGATGACGCAGGCTGAACGACTGGTCCGGCAGGATGCGCTGCACGGCCTGGCCGTCAACCTCGTCGAACAGCGTGCGCAAGGATTCATGGCGGGCGACCAGGGCCTGGAAGCTTGCCTGAAGCGCCGCTTCGTCCAGCTCGCCGCGCAGGTGCAGGCCGGCGGGGATGTTGTAGGCGGCGGACTGCGGCTCCAGTTGCCACAACAGCCACAGGCGATTCTGCGCCAGGGACTGCGGCAATGCCTGGTCGCGGTCCTGGTTGCGGATCACGCCGGCTGCGCTGCCGCCTTCGGCGACAATGGCCGCCACGGCGGCGCTGTACTCGGCCAGGGTCGGCGCTTCGAACAGGGTGCGCAGGCTCAGTTGCAGGCCCAGCTCGTCGCCCAGGCGCGCGGTCACCTGGGTGGCGGCGATGGAGTTGCCGCCCAGCAGCAGGAAGTGATCGTCCGCCGCCACCGATTCGACCTTGAGCAGCTCACGCCAGATACCGGCGATCCGTACCTGCAGGTCGTCACCCGCCACGCCATTACCTTGCTCCGTTTGCGCCGTCGGGAACCGCGCATAGATATCCAGGCTGCCGTCGTTCATGCGCAGGCGGCAGGCCGAGCGCTGCAGCTTGCCGCTGGAGGTCTTGGGCAGCGCGCCGGGGTTGAGCAGCAGGACCACGGCCGGCGCCTGGCGGCAGGCGTCGGCGATGACCCGGCGCAGGGTGTTGATCAGCGCCTCGGGCGTGTGCGCCTTCTGCACGTTGCGGCTGATCTCCACCGCCACGCCGATGCCTTCCTCGCCCTGGTCGTCGACGGCGAATACCGCCACCCGGCCCCTGCGCAGCACCTCGACCTCACGCTCCAGGGTCTTTTCCAGGTCCTGCGGGTAGATGTTCTGACCACGGACGATGAGCATGTCCTTCAGGCGCCCGGTGACGAACACCTCGCCATCGCGCATGAAGCCCAGGTCGCCGGTGCGCAGCCAGGTCTGGCCGTCCATCTCGACGAAAGTGCGGGCGCTGGCCTCGGGGTTGCGCCAGTAGCCCAGGGCGATGCTCGGGCCGCCGGCCCAGATCTCGCCCACCTGGTTGTCAGCCAGCACCTGCAGCTGTTGCGGCTCGACGATGCGCACCGCGTGGCCCGGCTGCGGATAGCCGCAGCTCATCAGCACGCTGCCCTTGCCCAGCTCGGCACGGTTGGCGGCGAAGGCCTCGGCATCCAGTTCCAGGGCGCCGATGCCCTGGCCACGGCGGCTGCCGCTGACGAACAGGGTGGCCTCGGCCAGGCCGTAGCTGGCGAAGAAACTGCTGGCGTCGAAGCCACAGGCGGCAAATTTTTCGGCGAAGGTGTCGAGGCTGTCCTGGCGGATCGGCTCGGAACCGGAATAGGCCACGCGCCAGCGGCTCAGGTCCAGGCCGGCGATTGCGGCCTCGCTGACCCGCTCGCTGCACAGGCGGTAGGCGAAGTCCGGGCCGCCGCTGATGGTGCCGCCGTATTCGCTGATCGCCTGCAGCCAGCGCAGCGGCCGGGCGAGGAAGTAGCCCGGCGACATCAGCACGCAGGGCACGCCACTGAAGATCGGCTGCAACAGGCCGCCGATCAGGCCCATGTCGTGGTACAGCGGCAGCCAGCTGACGATCACGTCGTCCGGGTTCAGGTCGATGCCGAAGCCCTGGCGGATCAGTTGCTCGTTGGCCACCAGGTTGCCATGGCTGACCTGCACGCCCTTGGGCAGCGCGGTGGAGCCGGAGGTGTACTGCAGGAAGGCGATGTCATTGCCTTTGAGCTCAGGCTCGCGCCACTGCCCGGCCAACTGCGGGTCCAGACGATCCACGGCCAGCAGGCCCGGGGCGTTGGCCCCTGCCAGGGCTTCGAGGCCCTGCAAACTGTCACACAGCGCTTCTACCGTCAGCAGCAGGCGCGGCTCGGCGTCGTCGATGATCGACAGCAGGCGCTCCTGGTGATGCTGACGCGAAGACTCCGGCGGATACGCCGGCACGGCGATCACCCCGGCATACAGGCAGCCGAAGAAGGCCGCGACATAGTCCGGGCCGCTGGGGAACAGCAGCACGGCGCGCTCGCCGAACCCGGCCCGGGCCTGCAACGCCGCGGCGATGGTCCGCGCGCGCTGGTCGAGGTCCCGGTAGCTGAGCACCGCCTGCTCGCCGGGCGCGTCGGCCAGGAAGCGCAAGGCAATGCGCTCAGGGGTCTGGGCGGCGCGCTGCGCCAGGGCCTGGACCAGCGAGTGCGGGAGTTCGAAGGCGTCCGTCATGGAATGTTCCTGCCAGTGTCTGGGTGAGTCGCGCCTGACTGGCCCGCGCACGACAGGCGGGCAGTGTTCGGCAGCCGAGATGTACACAGGGGAACGGATGGGCCTGGGAAGAAATTAGGCCCGTCGGACGGCCCGGGAAGGCCGGGCGCAGAGGGATGGAGTGAAGCCGTTCACAGCCTGGAGCTTAGAACTAAAATGGATCAAAACTCATTAACTTTCGTATTTGACAATCATTATCATTACGAATAGTTTGTCGCACGTCGTAGGAAGCCTCCCTCAGGGGTGCGCTCCCACTCCTCTTCGAGACAAGGTGATTTCCATGGCGGAACAACTATCCACAAGTAAGTGCGATTCACCATTACTCCAGGCATTCGTCGACAACCGCAGCATCCTGGTGAAGATCGCGGCGCGCATCACCGGTTGCCGCTCCCGCGCCGAGGATGTGGTGCAGGACGCCTTCTTCAGGCTCAGCGCCGCCCCGCAGATCACCTCTTCATTCAAGGCCCAGCTCAGCTACCTGTTCCAGATCGTGCGCAACCTGGCCATCGATCACTACCGCAAGCAGGCCATGGAGCTGAAATACACCGGCAGCGAAGAGGAAGGGATGAACGTGGTCATCCAGAACGCCTCGCCTGAAGCCACCCACATCAATCTCGCCGCCCTGGAGCACATCGCCGACGCCCTCGACGAACTGCCCAAGCGCACCCGCTACGCCTTCGAGATGTACCGCCTGCATGGCGTGCCACAGAAGGACATCGCCAAGGAGCTGGGGGTGTCGCCGACGCTGGTCAACTTCATGATCCGCGATGCGCTGATCCATTGCCGCAAGAGCAGTCGCCTGGGCTGAGCTGTTCTCCATCGATTCTGCTGGACCCTGTGGGAGCGGGTTTACCCGCGAAGAATCCAACGCGGCGCCTGGCACCGGCTGCGCCGGTGTTCGCGGCTGAAGCCGCTCCCACAGGAGCACGCGTTTGCCTCGGGCACTGCAGAATCCTGCACGCTCATTACTGAATACGCGGCAACTTCGCCGAAATTTAGTCGTGCGGCGCTTCGACGGTGATCTTGTAGGGCTTGAAGATGCGCAGCAGTTCGCCATTTTCCCGCAGCTGGCGCAACAGGCTGGCGAAGGCCTCGGGGCTGATGGCCGCACCCGGGCGCAGCAGCGCGTAGTGATGGTAGACCTGATCGACCCGTTGCGACGCCAGCAACTGGCCGGCGCTGTCCGGGTTGCGCTGGAGGAAGTCGCTCAGGTACGAGCGGGTGACCAGGGCAATGTCGGCACGCCCGCGCTCGACCATGTTCAGGTTGCTGTCGTGGGAATAGGTCAGCGTGGCGCGGTAGCGCTTCTTCAGCCAGGCCGGGTCCGCGTTGAAATCGGCGAAGGCGTAGTGGTAGCCATTGAACAGCGCCAGGCGCTTGCCCTCGAGGTCGTCGAAGTAATGCTGGTCACGCCCGGCCTGCTGGCGGCTGACGAAGATCTCGGCATCCTCCAGGCCCATGTCCACCGCCTTGTGCTCGATCTCCTGCCAACCCCACTGCGGATTCTCGAAGATCGCCATGTCGGTGCGGCCCTGCTGGAAATCGCCGAAACGCCGGGGAATCGAGGTGGGCACCAGGACGAAACGATACAGGGACTGCGAGCGATTGAGCGATTCCACCAGCTGCGGCAGCAGGCCGGTATCGGCACCCTGCTCCGGGCGCACGGTGTAGGGCGGGAAATGCGCCGCCCCGATCTTCACTTCCCGCACCACCTCGGCCTGCGCCGCAGCACTCAGCAAAACCGTCGCGAACAGCAACAGGGCGGACGACAGCTTGGCATTGGGCAGTGGAGTCAAGTCGGGACACTCATCACGGGTAAAGGCCTGAATGCGCCTAAGCTAGGCGTTTTCCCGCACAGGCACAACCGCCGAATATGCCAAAGTGCCAGGGGATGTCGTGGGCCTCGAGTTTGGCTACGCTCTACTGGCCTGCGCACGCGCCCCGGCGAGCGCGCAGGCTTTTCTGCATTGATAGGGAGCCTGGCATGGGCCATTGGTTGGTGATCGACCTGGAAGCCACCACCGACGACGGCGGCTGGCCGGTCACGGAGATGGAAATCATTGAAATCGGCGCAAGCCTGGTCACCCGCGATGGGCGCGAGGTCGACCACTTCCAGCGCTTCGTACGGCCCCGGCGGCGGCCGCAGCTGACCCCCTTCTGCTGCGAGCTGACCCACATCGGCCAGGCCGAGGTCGATGCGGCTGCGCCCTTCCCCGAGGTCTGGGCCGCGTTCGAACGCTGGCTGGGCCATCACCAGGCACACTTGCAGGCCTGGGTCAGCTGGGGCGACTACGATCGCAAGCAGCTGCTGCAGGAATGGCAGGCGCACCATGTGCGCAGCCTGCTCGAGCAACTGCCGCACATCAACCTCAAGCAACGCTTCGCCAAGGCCCGCCACCTGCAGCGCCCGGCAGGCCTGAACAGCGCCCTGCAACTGGCCGGCCTGCAGTTTTCCGGGCAACAGCACCGGGCCCTGGAAGACGCCCGCAACACCGCACGCCTGCTGCCCCTGAGCCTGCCGCCGGGCAGCGCCTGAAACAGATGACGCAGGGGCGGGCCTTGGGCATACTGGCCAGCCCTTTTTTCAGTCCTTTTTCAGGAGTCGCCCGATGTTCAAGGTCAATGAGTACTTCGATGGCACCGTCAAGTCGATCGCCTTCGAAGGCAAGGAAGGTCCGGCCACCGTGGGCGTGATGGCCCCGGGCGAATACGAGTTCGGCACCGCCAAGCGCGAGATCATGCACGTGGTCTCCGGCGCCCTGAGCGTGAAGCTACCGGGCAGCGACAACTGGGAAACCTTCAATGCTGGCGACAAGTTCAACGTGGCCGCCGACAGCAAGTTCCAGCTGAAGGTCGCCGTGGATACCGCTTACCTGTGCGAGTACCGCGACTAAGCGATAGCCTGCACCGGCCTCTTCGCGGGTAAACCCGCTCCCACAGGGTTCGAGCATTGCACCGTCCCTGTGGGAGCGGGTTTACCCGCGAAGAAGGCTGCATCAATCTTTCAGGAAAGCCGCCACCCGCTGCGCCGCCGCCTGCATGTGCTGCTCATGGCTGAACCCCGACGCCTTCAACGGCTTGAGGTCATGATCGGCCGCCACCAGCCAGCTCACCTCGATCGCCGGCGATAGCTCATATCCTTGCACCGCCTCACGATTGCCCAGGGCATCCCGCTCGCCCTGCACGATCAGCGTGCGCGTGCGTAGCCCGGCCAGGTGCTCCACCCGTGGCTTCTCAGGCTTGCCCACGGCATAGAACGGATACCCCAGGCAGACCAGCGCATCGGCGCCCAGTTCATCCGCCAGCAGGCTGGCCATGCGCCCGCCCATGGACTTGCCGCCAACGGCCAACCGCCCTGCGACCAATGGTCGCAGCTGGTCGTATACATTCCGCCAGCATTCGAGCAACACCTTCTGCGGATTGGGCGGTCGCTTGCCACCGTTCAGGCGCCGCTCGGCCATGTACGGAAACTCGAAGCGCACCACCCCTACCCCTTGCCCCGCCAGCCTTTGCGCCATGTCCTCCATGAACCCGCTGTCCATTGGCGCACCGGCGCCATGGGCCAGGATCAGGCAGCTGGAAATGCCGCGATCCTCCGCCATTTTCGGAGGATCGCAGCGCAAGCCTGGGACATTTCCGATCTTCGCCCATTGATCCCCGTCAATACCGGCACTTTGCCCATTAATCATGCTTGCCTCGCTGTTTAGCCTGCCTATAACCGTGGATGGGAACCCATACATGAACACAACCAGCAGTACCGCCTACAACTACCAGGTGGTCCGCCAATTCGCCATCATGACGGTGGTGTGGGGCATCGTCGGGATGGGGCTCGGCGTCTTCATTGCCGCCCAGCTCGCCTGGCCCGCCTTCAACCTCGACCTGCCGTGGACCAGCTTCGGCCGCCTGCGACCCTTGCACACCAACGCGGTGATCTTCGCCTTCGGCGGCTGTGCCCTGTTCGCCACCTCCTATTATTCGGTGCAACGCACCTGCCAGACCACCCTGTTCGCGCCACGCCTGGCCGCGTTTACCTTCTGGGGCTGGCAGCTGGTGATCCTGCTGGCGGCGATCAGCCTGCCGCTGGGCTACACCAGCACCAAGGAATACGCCGAACTGGAATGGCCGATCGACATCCTGATCACCATCGTCTGGGTGGCCTATGCCGTGGTGTTCTTCGGCACGCTGATGAAGCGCAACACCAAGCACATCTACGTGGGCAACTGGTTCTTCGGCGCCTTCATCCTCACCGTGGCGATCCTGCACATCGTCAACAACCTGGAAGTGCCGGTCAGCCTGACCAAGTCCTACTCGCTGTATGCCGGCGCCACCGATGCCATGGTGCAGTGGTGGTACGGCCATAACGCCGTGGGCTTCTTCCTGACCGCCGGCTTCCTGGGGATGATGTACTACTACGTGCCCAAGCAGGCCGAACGTCCGGTGTACTCGTATCGCCTGTCGATCGTGCACTTCTGGGCGCTGATCACCCTGTACATCTGGGCCGGCCCGCACCACCTGCACTACACCGCGCTGCCGGACTGGGCGCAGTCGCTGGGCATGATCATGTCGCTGATCCTGCTGGCCCCGAGCTGGGGTGGCATGATCAACGGCATGATGACCCTCTCGGGCGCCTGGCATAAGCTGCGCAGCGACCCGATCCTGCGCTTCCTGGTCGTCTCTCTGGCGTTCTACGGCATGTCCACCTTCGAAGGCCCGATGATGGCCATCAAGACGGTCAACGCCCTGTCCCACTACACCGACTGGACCATCGGCCACGTCCACGCCGGCGCCCTCGGCTGGGTGGCGATGATCTCGATCGGCGCGCTGTACCACACCATCCCGAAAGTGTTCGGCAAGGAGCGCATGTACAGCCTCGGGCTGATCAACGCGCACTTCTGGCTGGCCACCATCGGCACCGTGCTCTACATCGCCTCGATGTGGGTCAACGGCATCGCCCAGGGCCTGATGTGGCGCGCGGTCAACAGCGACGGCACGCTGACCTACTCGTTCGTCGAAACCCTGGTGGCCAGCCACCCAGGCTTCGTCGTGCGCTTCGTCGGCGGCGTGATCTTCCTCAGCGGCATGTTCCTGATGGCCTGGAACACCTGGCGCACCGTGCGCGCCCCGGCCGCCGAGCAAGCCACCGCCAACGCCCAGCTGGCTTGAGGAGTAGAGCCTGATGAACCATGAAGTCGTTGAGAAAAACATAGGCCTGATGGCCCTGCTGATGGTGTTCGCCGTCAGCATCGGCGGCCTGACCCAGATCGTCCCGCTGTTCTTCCAGGACGTCACCAACAAGCCGGTCGAGGGCATGAAGCCCTACACCGCCCTGCAGCTCGAAGGCCGCGACATCTACATCCGCGAAGGTTGCGTGGGCTGCCACTCGCAGATGGTCCGGCCGTTCCGCGCCGAGACCGAGCGCTACGGCCACTACTCGGTGGCCGGCGAGAGCGTGTGGGACCACCCGTTCCTGTGGGGCTCCAAGCGTACCGGCCCGGACCTGGCCCGGGTCGGCGGCCGCTACTCGGACGACTGGCACCGCGCGCACCTGTACAACCCGCGCAACGTGGTGCCGGAGTCGAAGATGCCGTCGTATCCGTGGCTGGTGGCCGCGCAGGTCGACAACAGCCACACCGACGTCAAGATGCGCGTCCTGCGCGGCCTCGGCGTGCCCTACAGCGACGACGACATCGCCGGCGCCAAGGACGCGGTCAAGGGCAAGACCGAGATGGACGCGCTGGTCGCCTACCTGCAGGTGCTCGGCACCGCGATCAAGAACAAGAGGTGAGTGCGATGGAAATAGACATCGGCATGATCCGCGGCCTGGGCACCCTGGTGGTGATGATCGCCTTCATCGGCCTGTCGCTCTGGGTGTTCAACCGTCGCCGCGACCGTGATTTCGCCGAAGCGCGCCTGCTGCCCTTCGTCGACGACCGCCTGCCCCCCGCCGGGCAGGAACCTGCTGCAATGAGGAGTACCCGGCAATGACCACCTTCTGGAGTACGTACATCAGCGTACTGACCATCGGCAGCCTGATCGGCCTGACCTGGCTGCTGCTCGCCACCCGCAAGGGCCAGAGCAGCGACACCACCGACCAGACCATGGGCCACAGCTTCGACGGCATCGAGGAGTACGACAACCCGCTGCCGAAATGGTGGTTCTGGCTGTTCGTCGGCACCCTGGTGTTCTCGGTCGGCTACCTGATCCTCTACCCGGGCCTGGGCAACTGGAAAGGCATCCTGCCCGGCTACGAGAATGGCTGGACCCAAGTGGACGAGTGGCAGAAAGAGATGGACAAGGCCGACGCCAAGTTCGGCCCGATCTTCGCCAAGTATGCCGCCATGCCGGTGGAAGAGGTGGCCAAGGATCCGCAAGCGCTGAAGATGGGCAGCCGGCTGTTCGCCTCCAACTGCTCGGTGTGCCACGGCTCCGACGCCAAGGGCTCCTACGGCTTCCCCAACCTGACCGACAGCGACTGGCGCTGGGGCGGCGAGCCGGAGACCATCAAGGCCTCGATCATGAACGGCCGCCACGGCATCATGCCGGGCTGGGCCACGGTGATCGGCGAGCAGGGCGTGGCCGATGTGGCGGCCTTCGTGCTGACCAATCTCGACGGTCGCACCCTGCCGGCTGATGCCAAGGCCGACCCGGCCAAGGGCAAGGAGCTGTTCGCCACCAACTGCGTGGCCTGCCACGGGCCTGAAGGCAAGGGCACCCCGGCCATGGGCGCGCCGAACCTGACCCACCCGCAGGCGTTCATCTACGGCTCGAGCTTCGCCCAGCTGCAGCAGACCATCCGTTATGGCCGTCAGGGCCAGATGCCGGCGCAGCACGACATCCAGGGCAACGACAAGGTCCACCTGCTGGCGGCCTATGTGTATAGCCTGTCGCAGGAGCAGGCCGCTGAAACAGTGACTGCCAAGTAACACTCGTGGGAGCGGGCTTGCCCCGCGATGGCGCCAAACCTGACGACCTCATCGCCGGAACCGACGCCATCGCGGGGCAAGCCCGCTCCCACGCTGTAAAAGCCTGCAACTCCGCTCCCTGTGCGAGAGTGCAGCCCCAAAGGGTTTGGTGATCTCCTACAGACCTCCCCCTCTCCCCTCCCCGCCTTGCACCCCCTCCGAACACAACTAAGCTTGTTGCCACAGTGGCTCCGCTCGCAGCGACCGGAACAGACGTGGTGCACAGCCTGACATCACGCATCGACTCCACGCTCACGAGCCTGCGGCTTTGGGATGACGCCTTGCGTGCCCGTCCCCGATTAAAAAGCTTGACCGAACGATCAGAAAAACATGGAAAACGGTACACATTACAAATATTTATTTGTGTACAATCATCCAGCCCAAGAGCCGCGGGACGGCGGTGAAAAGGGTCTGGACACGGGTCGGCGCAGGTTTCCTTGCGTTGCCATAACCCTGGTGGTTATCGATACTGGCGCCGATTTACCAACCAACAAGAACACCCAAACCGTGGAACCTTAGAATGAGCACTGCAATCAGTCCGACTGCTTATAACTATAAGGTCGTCCGCCAGTTCGCCATCATGACGGTGGTCTGGGGGATCCTTGGCATGGGGCTCGGCGTCTTCATCGCCTCGCAACTGGTATGGCCCCAGCTCAACCTGGACCTGCCATGGACGAGCTTCGGCCGCCTGCGCCCACTGCACACCAACCTGGTGATCTTCGCCTTCGGTGGCTGTGCCCTGTTCGGCACCAGCTACTACGTGGTGCAGCGCACCTGCCAGACCCGGCTGATCTCCGACAGCATGGCTGCCTTCACCTTCTGGGGCTGGCAGGCGGTGATCGTCGGCGCGCTGATCACCCTGCCGATGGGCTTCACCACCACCAAGGAATACGCCGAGCTCGAGTGGCCGCTGGCGATCCTGCTGGCCATCGTCTGGGTCACCTACGCCCTGGTGTTCTTCGGCACCATCGTCAAGCGCAAGACCAAGCACATCTACGTCGGCAACTGGTTCTACGGCGCCTTCATCGTGGTCACCGCGATGCTGCACATCGTCAACCACATCTCGCTGCCGGTGAGCCTGTTCAAGTCCTACTCGGCCTACGCCGGCGCCACCGACGCGATGATCCAGTGGTGGTACGGGCACAACGCCGTGGGCTTCTTCCTCACCACCGGTTTCCTCGGGATGATGTACTACTTCGTGCCCAAGCAGGCCGAACGCCCGATCTACTCCTATCGCCTGTCGATCGTGCACTTCTGGGCGCTGATCACCCTGTACATCTGGGCCGGCCCGCACCACCTGCACTACACCGCGCTGCCGGACTGGGCGCAGTCGCTGGGCATGGTGATGTCGATCATCCTCCTGGCGCCGAGCTGGGGCGGCATGATCAACGGCATGATGACCCTGTCGGGCGCCTGGCATAAGCTGCGCACCGACCCGATCCTGCGCTTTTTGGTGGTGTCGCTGGCGTTCTACGGCATGTCCACCTTCGAAGGCCCGATGATGGCCATCAAGACGGTCAACTCGCTGTCGCACTACACCGACTGGACCATCGGCCACGTCCACGCCGGCGCCCTCGGCTGGGTGGCGATGATTTCCATCGGCGCGGTCTACCACATGATCCCGAAACTCTACGGCCGCGAGCAGATGCACAGCGTCGGCCTGATCAACGCGCACTTCTGGCTGGCCACCATCGGCACCGTGCTGTACATCGCCTCGATGTGGGTCAACGGCATCACCCAGGGCCTGATGTGGCGCGCCATCAACGACGACGGCACCCTCACCTACTCCTTCGTCGAAGCCCTGCAGGCCAGCCACCCGGGCTTCATCGTCCGCGCCCTGGGCGGTGCGTTCTTCGCCTCCGGCATGCTGCTGATGGCCTACAACGTGTTCCGTACCGTGCGCGCCGCCAACCCGGTTCAGGCTGAGGAAGCCGCCAAGATCGTCGTCGTGGGAGCCCACTGATGAAGCATGAAGCAGTCGAGAAGAATATCGGCCTGATGGCCTTCTTCATGGTCATCGCCGTCAGCGTCGGTGGCCTCACCCAGATCGTCCCGCTGTTCTTCCAGGACGTCACCAACAAGCCGGTCGAGGGCATGAAGCCGCGTACCGCGCTGGAGCTCGAAGGCCGCGACATCTACATCCGCGAAGGCTGCGTGGGCTGCCACTCGCAGATGATCCGGCCGTTCCGCGCCGAGACCGAACGCTATGGCCACTACTCGGTGGCCGGCGAAAGCGTGTGGGACCACCCGTTCCTGTGGGGCTCCAAGCGCACCGGCCCGGACCTGGCCCGGGTCGGCGGCCGCTACTCGGACGACTGGCACCGCGCCCACCTGTACAACCCGCGCAACGTGGTACCGGAATCGAAGATGCCGTCGTACCCGTGGCTGGTGGAGAACAAGCTCGACGGCAAGGACACCGCCAAGAAGATGGAAGTGCTGCGCACCCTGGGCACGCCGTATACCGACGAAGACATCGCCGGCGCCCGCGACGCGGTCAAGGGCAAGACCGAGATGGACGCCATCGTCGCGTACCTGCAAGGCCTTGGCACCCTCATCAAAAGCAAACGGTGACGCTGATGGATATCGGGATGATTCGCGGCCTGGGCACCGTCGTGGTGCTGGTGGCCTTCGTGGGCCTGGCGCTGTGGGTGTTCAGCCCGCGGCGCAAGCAGGAATTCGACGAAGCGACGCAATTGCCGTTCGCGGACGATCCAGACGCCACCCGGCACGTCGAGCAAGCAAAAGCTTCTAGGAGCAAACAACAATGACAACCTTCTGGAGTCTGTACGTCACCGTCCTGACCCTGGGCACCATTTTCGCCTTGACCTGGCTGCTGCTGTCGACCCGCAAGGGCCAGCGCGAAGAGATTACCGACGAAGTCGTCGGCCACGCCTTCGACGGCATCGAGGAGTACGACAACCCGCTGCCGAAATGGTGGTTCTGGCTGTTCGTCGGCACCGTCGTCTTCGCTCTCGGCTACCTGGTGCTGTACCCCGGCCTGGGCAACTGGAAAGGCATCCTGCCGGGCTACGCCTACGTCGACAACGACAAGAAGACCGAGTTCTCCAACGGCCAGGCCGGCTGGACCGGCGTGCACGAGTGGGAAAAGGAAATGGCCAAGGCCGACGCCCGTTTCGGGCCGATCTTCGCCAAGTTCGCCGCCATGCCGCTGGAGGATGTGGCCAAGGACCCGCAGGCCCTGAAGATGGGCGCGCGCCTGTTCGCCTCCAACTGCTCGGTATGCCACGGTTCCGACGCCCGCGGCGCCTACGGCTTCCCCAACCTGACCGACAGCGACTGGCGCTGGGGCGGTGAGCCGGAGACCATCAAGACCACCATCATGAACGGTCGCCACGGCGTGATGCCGGGCTGGGCCACGGTGATCGGCGAGCAGGGCGTGGCGGATGTGGCGGCCTTCGTGCTGACCAACCTTGACGGGCGCAAGCTGCCCGAGGACGCCAAGGCCGACCCGGCCAAGGGCCAGCAGATCTTCGCCACCAACTGCGTGGCCTGCCACGGGCCTGAAGGCAAGGGCACCCCGGCCATGGGCGCGCCTAACCTGACCCATCCGCAGGCATTCATCTACGGCTCGAGCTTCGCCCAGTTGCAGCAGACCATCCGCTATGGCCGCCAGGGGCAGATGCCGGCCCAGGCGCAGATGCAGGGTAATGACAAGGTGCACTTGCTGGCCGCTTATGTGTACAGCTTGTCGCATCAGGCGGAACCGGCCAAGACCGAGTAAGGCAGGCCTGGCCTCTTCGCGGGTAAACCCGCTCCCACAGGTACTTCACTGAACCTGTGGGAGCGGGTTTACCCGCGAAGAGGCCGGCACTGACAGCACAATTCCTGCAGGCCTCATGACCTGAATCAATTGACACCCGCCATAACACGATTCACACCACGAACCCAACGCGACTAAAGGTCGCAGCGCGCCCCGCACGCGCCATCTCAGGCGTATCATGGGCCGCAGAGCGCTAGCAGAACGCGCGAGACTGCGGCCGGCACGCACTGGCCGCGGCATTTCTCCACTGCCGTGGGACTTGATGATGAGCAAGCAAATTCCGGTACATGACGTCACCCCGCCTGCCAGCAAAGGGAAGGATTCCGTCGACCTCTACGCCTCGCGCGAAAAAATCTACACCCGCGCCTTCACCGGCATCTTCCGCAGGCTGCGGATGGTCGGTGGCGCGGTGCTGTTCCTGCTGTACTTCGGTACCGTCTGGCTGAACTGGGGCGGCCACCAGGCCGTCTGGTGGAACCTGCCGGAACGCAAGTTCTACATCTTCGGCGCCACCATTTGGCCCCAGGACTTCATCCTGCTCTCGGGCATCCTGATCGTCGCCGCCTTCGGCCTGTTCTTCATCACCGTATACGCCGGGCGGGTCTGGTGCGGCTATACCTGCCCGCAGAGCGTGTGGACCTGGGTGTTCATGTGGTGCGAGAAAGTCACCGAGGGTGATCGCAACCAACGCATGAAACTGGACAAGGCGCCCATGAGCGCCAACAAGTTCCTGCGCAAGCTGGCCAAGCACGGCCTGTGGCTGCTGATCGGCTTCGTCACCGGCATGACCTTCGTCGGCTACTTCTCGCCGATCCGCGAGCTGGCCATCGAGTTCTTTACCGGTCAAGCCGATGGCTGGGCCTACTTCTGGGTCGGCTTCTTCACCCTCGCTACCTACGGCAACGCCGGCTGGCTGCGCGAGCAGGTGTGCATCTACATGTGCCCGTACGCGCGCTTCCAAAGCGTGATGTTCGACAAGGACACCCTGATCGTCTCCTACGACCCGCGCCGCGGCGAGACCCGCGGCCCGCGCAAGAAAGACATCGACTACAAGGCCAAGGGCCTGGGCGACTGCATCGACTGCACCATGTGCGTGCAGGTCTGCCCCACCGGCATCGACATCCGTGACGGCCTGCAGATCGAGTGCATCGGCTGCGCCGCCTGTATCGACGCCTGCGACAGCATCATGGACAAGATGAACTATCCCAAGGGCCTGATCAGCTACACCACCGAGCACAACCTGTCCGGGCAGAAGACCCACATGCTGCGCCCGCGCCTGATCGGCTATGCCCTGGTGCTGCTGGTGATGATCGGCGCCCTGGCCACCGCCTTCGCCACCCGTTCGCTGATCGGTTTCGACGTGGCCAAGGACCGCGTGCTGTACCGCGAGAACGCCCAGGGCCGGATCGAGAACGTCTACAGCCTGAAGGTGATGAACAAGGACCAGCGCGACCACGTCTACGTGCTCGACGCCACCGGCCTGCCCGACCTCAAGCTCGAAGGCCAGCGTGAGATCCGCGTGAGCGCCGGCGACATCGTCAACCTGCCGGTGCAGTTGTCGGTTGCCCCGGAACAACTGCCCTCGACCACCAACGAAATCACCTTCATCCTCAAGGACGCCGACGACAGCGCCAGCCAGGTTGAAGCCAAGAGCCGTTTCATCGGCCCACAGATCCGCTGAGAGAGAACACCAACAATGCCTGCAGCCACCGCCGCCAGCCCCTGGTACAAGCACCTCTGGCCCTGGATCATCATCGGCATCCTGGCCACCTCGGTGTGCCTGAGCCTGACCATGGTCAGCATCGCCGTGCGCAACCCGGACAACCTGGTCAACGACAACTACTACGAGGCCGGCAAGGGCATCAACCGCTCGCTGGACCGCGAACTGCTGGCCCAGACCCTCAACCTCAAGGCCAGCGTGCACCTGGACGAGCTGACCGGCGAAGTGGAAGTACGCCTGACCGGCAACAGCGACCCGCAGACGCTGGAGCTGAACCTGATCTCGCCGACCCAGCCGGACAAGGACCGCAAGGTGCCGCTGATCCGCGCCGAACAGGGCCGCTATGTCGGCCAGCTCGACGACAAGGTCCAGGGGCGGCGCTTCGTCGAGCTGCTGGGCAGCCAGGATGAGCATGTGTGGCGACTGTTCGAGGAAGAGAAGGTCGAGCATGGGGTGACCTTGCAGCTGGGGGACGAGGCGCTGCAAGGTGCCGAGCACCAGTAACGGCGATATCACCACACTTCGTGGGAGCGGGCTTGCCCCGCGATGGGGCTGGGCCTGAAAACGAGTATCCCGGACCCATCGCGGGGCAAGCCCGCTCCCACGAGCCCGCACCGGCAAGAAGAGATGTCGATGACCCACCCCACCCCCTGCTACCACTGCGCCCTGCCCGTTCCCGCCGGCAGCCGCTTCACCGCCGTGGTCCTCGGCGAGCCGCGACAGTTCTGCTGCCCCGGCTGCCAGGCAGTGGCCGAGTCCATCGTCGCCGGCGGCCTGGAGCACTACTACCAGCACCGCAGCGACACCAGCGCCAACCCTGAGGCCCTGCCCCGCCAGCTCCAGGATGAACTGGCGCTGTACGACCGCAGCGACGTGCAACAGACGTTCGTTCGCCATGAAGGCGAGCTGGCCGAAACCATCCTGATGGTCGAGGGCATCAGCTGCGCCGCCTGCGGCTGGCTGATCGAGAAGCACCTGCGCAACCTGCCCGGCGTCGACGACGCCCGCCTGAACCTGTCCAACCACCGCCTGCTGGTCAGCTGGGACGACCAGCAGCTGCCGCTGTCCAGGCTGCTGGCCGAGCTGCGCCAGATCGGCTACGCCGCCCACCCCTACCAACCCGACCAGGCCGCCGAACAGCTGGCCCGGGAAAACCGCAGCGCCCTGCGCCGCCTGGGCGTGGCCGGGCTGCTGTGGTTCCAGGCGATGATGGCGACCATGGCCACCTGGCCGGAATTCAACATCGACCTGTCGCCCGAGCTGCACACCATCCTGCGCTGGGTCGCGCTGTTCCTCACCACCCCTATCGTGTTCTACAGCTGCGCGCCGTTCTTCAAGGGCGCGGCCCGCGACCTGCGCACCCGCCACCTGACCATGGACGTCTCGGTGTCGCTGGCCATCGCCCTGGCCTACTGCGCCGGGATCTGGACCGCGATCACCGGCAGTGGCGAGCTGTACTTCGACACCGTCGGCATGTTCGCCCTGTTCCTGCTCACCGGCCGCTATCTGGAGCGCCGGGCCCGCGAGCGCACTGCGGCGGCCACCGCGCAACTGGTCAACCTGTTGCCGGCCTCGTGCCTGCGCCTGGACGCCAACGGCCAGGGGGAGCGCATCCTGCTTGGCGAACTGCAGTGCGGCGACCGGGTGCAGGTGCTGCCCGGCGCGGTGATCCCGGCCGACGGGCTGATCGTCGACGGGCGCTCCAGCGTCGACGAGTCGCTGCTCACCGGCGAATACCTGCCTCTGGCCCGCCGCGCCGGCGACCGGGTGACCGGCGGCACCCTCAACGTCGAGAGTACCCTCACGGTCGAAGTCCAGGCCCTGGGCCAGGACTCGCGGCTGTCGGCCATCGTCCGTCTGCTGGAGCGTGCCCAGTCGGAAAAGCCGCGCCTGGCGGAAATCGCCGACCGCGCCTCGCAATGGTTCCTGCTGTTCACCCTGGTGGCGGCCGCCGTGATCGGTGTGGTCTGGTGGCAGCTTGATGCGCCCCGGGCGTTCTGGATCGTCCTGGCCATGCTGGTCGCCACCTGCCCCTGCGCCCTGTCGCTGGCCACGCCGACCGCCCTTACCGCCGCCACCGGCAGCCTGCACAAGCTCGGCCTGCTGGTCACCCGCGGGCATGTACTGGAGGGGCTGAACCAGATCGACACGGTGATCTTCGACAAGACCGGCACCCTCACCGAGGGCCGCCTGGCCTTGCGCAGCGTGCGCCCACTGGGCCGGCTGGACGGCGACCAGTGCCTGGCGCTGGCCGCCGCGCTGGAGAACCGCTCCGAGCACCCCATCGCCCGCGCCTTTGGCCGCGCCGCCGAGGCCGCCGAAAGCGTCAGCACCATGCCGGGGCTGGGCCTGGAAGGCGAGTTGGCCGGCCAGCGCCTGCGCATCGGCCAGCCCGCCTTCGTCTGCGCCCTCAGCGGCGCCGAGGTCCCCGCCGTGCCGGAGCCACGCGGGCAATGGCTGCTGCTGGGCGACCGTCAAGGGCCGCTGGCCTGGTTCGGACTGGACGACCGCCTGCGCGACGACGCCCAGGATCTGGTGGCCGCCTGCAAGGCCCGGGGCTGGCAAACGCTGCTGCTGTCCGGCGACAGCTCGCCAATGGTTGCTGAAGTGGCCACGCAACTGGGCATCGACCAGGCGATCGGCGGCCTGCGCCCGGACGACAAGCTGACCCGCCTCAAGGCCCTGCAAGGCGAAGGACGCAAGGTGCTGATGCTCGGCGACGGCGTCAACGACGTGCCGGTACTGGCCGCCGCCGACATCAGCATCGCCATGGGCAGCGCCACGGACCTTGCCAAGACCAGCGCCGACGCGGTGCTGCTGTCCAACCGCCTGCAGGCGCTGGTGCAGGCCTTCGACCTGGCTCGCCGGACCCGCCGCAACATTGTCGAGAACCTGCTCTGGGCGACGCTGTACAATGGCCTCATGCTGCCGTTCGCCGCGCTCGGCTGGATCACCCCGGTGTGGGCGGCGATCGGCATGTCGGTCAGTTCGCTGATCGTGGTGCTCAACGCCCTGCGCCTGACCCGGCTGCCCGCCGAGGCGGCGCCGGGCGCGCGCGAGCCGACGTCGCTCGAAAGGAAACCGCTATGCCCGCCCTCTACGTGATGATCCCCGCCGCCCTGCTGCTGGTCGGCGTCGCCGTGTACATCTTCTTCTGGGCGGTGGACAGCGGCCAGTACGACGACCTCGAAGGCCCGGCCCACAGCATCCTGTTCGATGACCAGGACCCGCGCCACCAGGCCGCCGTGAAGCCCGGGGACGAACAGCCCGACGACAAGGACCCCGCGCCACGTGCCTGAACTGATTCCACTGCTGGGCTCGGCGCTGGTCCTGGGCCTGCTCGGTGGCGGCCACTGCCTGGGCATGTGCGGCGGCCTGATGGGCGCCCTCACCCTGGCCATCCCTGCTGAACAGCGCGGCCGCCGCCTGCGCCTGCTGCTGGCCTACAACCTCGGGCGCATCCTCAGCTATGCCGCCGCCGGCCTGTTGCTGGGCCTTGCCGGCGTGGCGCTGGCCAGTAGCCCGCTGGCCATCGGCTTGCGCGTTGTCGCGGCACTGCTGCTGATCGCCATGGGCCTGTACCTGGCCGGCTGGTGGAGTGGACTGACCCGAATCGAGGCGCTCGGCCGCGGCCTGTGGCGCCATGTGCAACCGATCGCCACCCGCCTGCTGCCGGTGTCCAGCCTGCCTCGCGCCCTGCTGCTGGGCGCCCTGTGGGGCTGGCTGCCGTGCGGGCTGGTGTACAGCACCCTGCTGTGGGCGGCGAGCCAGGGCGATGCGCGCTGCACAGCGCGGCGCTGATGCTGGCGTTCGGCGTCGGCACCTGGCCGGTGCTGCTGGCCACCGGGCTTGCCGCCGAGCGCGTGGGTCGCCTGCTGCGCAAGCGCGGGGTGCGCATGGCCGGCGGCGTGCTGGTGGTCCTCTTTGGCCTGTGGACACTGCCCGGACCTCACCAGCATTGGTTGATGGGACATTGATCGCGGGGCAAGCCCGCTCCCACGCCAGCCCCGCGACGGCCGCCAACTCACCTTGATACAAATCAACACGACTTCTTACATCCGCCCCTAGACTCCGGACACTGCAGCTCTATCCGGGGACCACCCACATGCTCGACGACCTACGCTGGGACGCCGACCTGATTCGTCGCTACGATCTGGCCGGGCCACGCTACACCTCCTATCCGACCGCCGTGCAACTGCACGGCGAAGTGGGCTCGTTCGACCTGCTTCACGCCCTGCGCGAAAGCCGCCGCGCCACGCGCCCGCTGTCGCTGTACGTGCACGTGCCGTTCTGCGCCAACATCTGCTACTACTGCGCCTGCAACAAGGTCATCACCAAGGACCGTGGCCGCGCCGCGCCCTACCTGCAGCGCCTGGAGCAGGAGATCCAGCTGATCGCCTGCCACCTCGACCCGAAACAGGTGGTCGAGCAGCTGCACTTCGGCGGCGGCACGCCGACCTTCCTCAGCCATGTCGAACTGCGCCAGCTGATGGCCACCCTGCGCCAGCACTTCCACCTGCTGGACGACGACTCCGGCGACTACGGCATCGAGATCGACCCGCGCGAGGCCGACTGGTCGACCATGGGCCTGCTGCGCGAGCTGGGCTTCAACCGCGTCAGCCTCGGCGTGCAGGACCTCGATCCGGCCGTGCAGCGCGCGGTCAACCGCCTGCAGAGCCTGGAGCAGACCCGCACCCTGATCGAGGCGGCGCGCACCCTGCAGTTCCGCTCGATCAACCTCGACCTGATCTACGGCCTGCCCAAGCAGACCCCGGAAGGTTTCGCTCGCACTGTCGAGGAAGTGATCCGCCTGCAGCCCGACCGTCTGTCGGTATTCAACTACGCACACCTGCCCGAGCGCTTCATGCCCCAGCGGCGCATCGACAGCGCCGACCTGCCGGCGCCGGCGGCCAAGCTGGAAATGCTCCACGCCACCATCGACCAGTTGACCGCCGCCGGCTACCGCTACATCGGCATGGACCACTTCGCCCTGCCCGACGACGAACTGGCCATCGCCCAGGAAGAAGGCACCCTGCAGCGCAATTTCCAGGGCTACACCACCCATGGCCACTGCGACCTGATCGGCCTGGGCGTGTCGGCGATCAGCCAGATCGGCGACCTGTACTGCCAGAACAGCAGCGACCTCAACACCTATCAGGACACCCTCTCCACCGCCCAGCTGGCGACCCAGCGTGGCCTTTTGTGCAACCAGGACGACCGCCTGCGCCGGGCGGTGATCCAGCAACTGATCTGCCACTTCGAACTGGATTTCGAGGCGTTCGAGCAGGCCTTCACCATCGATTTTCGTGGCTACTTCAAGGAGCTGTGGCCACAGCTGCAAGCCATGCAGCGCGACGGCCTGATCAGCCTGGACAGCAAAGGCATCCGCATCCTGCCGGCCGGACGCCTGCTGGCGCGCTCGGTATGCATGGTGTTCGACGCCTACCTCGCGCAGCAGAATCGCCAGCGTTTTTCCCGGGTGATCTGAGGCGATTGAGGCGTTTCACCGCATGGACAGCCCGCCTTTCGAGGCACACTATGGACAGTTGAACGGTGGCGGAACACACCTTCCGCACCGTCGCTAGCGTGCACCAAAAATGCGCACACTGGCCTACAGCCCATGCCGCAGGTTATCCTTACGGCTTATGTGTGCTTTCCCACAAGGATCGAAAGAAATGTCCGAGCCAGTAAAACTGCGCCCACACAACCAGGCCCACTGCAAGGATTGCAGCCTGGCCCCCCTGTGCCTGCCCCTGTCCCTGAACCTGGAGGACATGGATGCACTGGATGAAATCGTCAAACGCGGCCGCCCGTTGAAGAAAGGCGAGTTCCTGTTCCGCCAGGGTGACAATTTCGGCTCGGTCTATGCGGTCCGCTCTGGCGCCCTGAAAACCTTCAGCCTCAGCGATGCCGGCGAAGAGCAGATCACCGGCTTCCACCTGCCCAGCGAGCTGGTCGGCCTGTCCGGCATGGACACCGAGGCCTATCCGGTGTCGGCCCAGGCCCAGGAAACCACCTCGGTGTGCGAGATCCCCTTCGAGCGCCTCGACGAGCTGTCGGTGCAGCTGCCGCAGCTGCGCCGCCAGCTGATGCGGGTGATGAGCCGCGAGATCCGCGACGACCAGCAGATGATGCTGCTGCTGTCGAAAAAGACCGCCGACGAGCGCATCGCCACCTTCCTGGTCAACCTGTCGGCACGCTTCCGTGCCCGCGGCTACTCGGCCAACCAGTTCCGCCTGAGCATGTCGCGCAACGAGATCGGCAATTACCTGGGCCTGGCGGTGGAAACCGTGTCGCGGGTGTTCACCCGCTTCCAGCAGAACGGCCTGCTCAAGGCCGAGGGCAAGGAAGTGCACATCCTCGATCCGATCCAGCTGTGTGCGCTGGCCGGTGGTGCGCTGGACGCCTGATTGCCCTGCGGACGGGGTATACTGGCGCCGAGTTTTTCCAGGATACCCGCCCATGCACAGCGACACCTTCGACCTCAAAGCCCTGATCCGCCCGGTAGTGGACTTCCCCAAGCCGGGCGTGATCTTCCGCGACATCACCCCGCTGTTCCAATCGCCGCGCGGGCTGCGCTATGTCGCCGACCAGTTCATCGAGCGCTATGTCGAGGCCGAGTTCAGCCATATCGGCGCCATGGACGCGCGGGGCTTCCTGATCGGCTCGATCATCGCTCACCAGTTGAACAAGCCTCTGATCCTGTTCCGCAAGCAGGGCAAGCTGCCGGCAGACGTGTTGAGCGAGGGTTACCAGACCGAATACGGAGAGGCCTTCCTGGAAGTGCACGCCGACAGCCTGTGCGATGGCGACTCGGTATTGATCTTCGATGACCTGATCGCCACCGGCGGCACCTTGCTGGCCGCGGCCAACCTGGTGCGCCGCACCGGCGCCCGAGTGTTCGAGGCGGCGGCGATCATCGACCTGCCGGAGCTGGAAGGCTCGCGCCGCCTGCAGGCGGCCGGGGTGCCGACCTTCTGCCTGACCGAGTTTTCCCTGAGCGAGTACTGAGTTCGCGTCCAGAATGATCGCGGGGCAAGCCCGCTCCCACGCAGGCAACCTGCGTGGGAGCGGGCTTGCCCCGCGATGCTTTACATGGACCTACAGCGAAATCGGCCTGCGCCCCGCGAAAGCATGGGCCAGCGTCCCGCCATCCACCAGCTCCAGCTCCCCGCCCAACGGCACGCCATGGGCGATGCGCGTGGCCGCCAGGCCCTTCTCGGCCAGCAGCTGGGCGATGTAGTGGGCAGTCGCCTCCCCCTCCACCGTGGGGTTGGTGGCCAGGATCACCTCGCTGAAGGTGCCCTGCTCCTCGATCCGCGCCATCAGCTGCGGAATACCGATGGCCTCAGGCCCCAGGCCATCGAGCGGCGACAAGTGCCCCTTGAGCACGAAGTAGCGGCCGCGATAGCCGGTCTGCTCCACCGCGTACACATCCATCGGCCCCTCCACCACGCACAGCTGGCTGTCGTCGCGGCGCGGGTCGGCGCACTGCGGACACAGCTCCTGCTCGGTCAGGGTCCGGCACTGGCGGCAGTGGCCGACGCCTTCCATGGCCTGGCTCAGGGCCTGGGCCAGGCGCGTGCCGCCGCTGCGGTCGCGCTCAAGCAACTGCAGGGCCATGCGTTGGGCGGTTTTCTGACCGACGCCGGGCAGGATGCGCAGGGCGTCGATCAGTTGGCGGATCAGGGGGCTGAAGCTCATGTGTGCAGGCCTGCCAATTCAGGAAACAGAATGAACAAGGGAGCAACGACCGTCGGGTCGTTGCTCCCCATTTGAAGCCAGAAGCCGATCAGAACGGCATCTTGAAACCAGGCGGCAGCTGCATGCCAGCGGTCATGCCGCCCATCTTTTCCTGACTGCTCTGCTCGATCTTGCGCACGGCGTCGTTCAGCGCGGCGGCGATCAGGTCCTCGAGCACTTCCTTGTCGTCGGCGTCGGTCGACATCAGGCTCTGATCGATGCTGACGCGCTTGACGTCGTGGCGACCGGTCATCACCACGCTGACCAGGCCGCCGCCGGACTGGCCGGTGACTTCCGCGTTGGCCAGCTCTTCCTGCATCTTCTGCATCTTTTCCTGCATCTGCTGGGCCTGCTTCATCAGGCCGGCCATGCCACCTTTCATCATGGGGTATACCTCGATTGGGTCATGTGATGCGGCCCGGCACAGGCGGGCCACATGGTTATCCGTTCATTGGCCCTGGCTGGCCAGGGCGTCTACAGGCTCAATAGTATCCTGCCTGACCGTCGCGCCGAACTGCCGGATCATCTGCTGGATGAGCGGATCCTGCTCGATCGACACCACCGCATCATGCTGACGCTCGGCACGCTTGCGCGAGGCGGCCTGGGCTGGGGTCTCCTGCTCGGGGCGGATCAACTCGATCTTCAGGCGGATCTCGCGACCCAACTGCTGGTTGAGCGCGTCGTTCAGGCGGCGCTGCTGCGTCGAGTTGAACAGCGCGCCCTGCCCCGGGTCCAGGTGCAACAGCCAGTCATCGCCATCGGCGGCGATCAGCGTACAGTTTGCGGCGATGTTGCCTGTCATACCGGAGACAGGCAACTGTGGGAATAATTCCAGCCATTGCAGGGCGAGGCCGCTCGCGGGCATGGCCGCCGGCAGCGGCTCCGGCGCCTGGGCGGGCGCCTCTTCCTGCACGTGCTCGGCCAACTCGTCCAGGTAGCTGAAGCCGGCCGGGTCGCTGTCGGGCGCGTAGTAGTCCTCGTCCGCCGGCGGCTCGTCGTCGCGGTCCATGCCCGCCGGGCTGTAGGCCGACGGATCGAACGGCGGCTCGTCGTAGTCCGGCTGCGGGTTGGCGGCCTCGACCGCAGGTGCAGGCTCGGGCGCAACCGGCGCCGGCGCGGCAACGGGCTCCTCCCACGGCAGGTCGATGACCTCCTCGACGGGCTGCGGCTCAGGCTCTGGTTCCGATTGCGGTTGCGGCGCCTCGACAACCTCGGCAACGGCCGGCACTTCGACGACTGGCGGCTCTGGCTGTACAGGTGGCTCAGCCACGGGCTCCGGCGCGACCGCTTCAGCGACAGGGCTGGCGGCAACGGGCGGCGCCACGGCAATAGCCGCCGCTGCCACCGGTTGGGCCGGATCAGCTGTGGCTTGGCTGATCCCCACCGGCTTTAGTACCGGCTTCGGTGCATCGTCGGTGTCGGCCGGGCGGAAGGCCAGCATGCGCAGCAGGACCATTTCGAAGCCACCACGCGGGTCCGGCGCCAGCGGCAGGTCGCGTCGGCCGATCAGGCCCATCTGGTAGTAGAACTGCACATCCTCGGCCGGCAGGGCCTGGGCCAGCGCCAGCACGCGCTCACGGTCGCCCTGGCCGTTGTCGACCGCCTCGGGCAGGGCCTGGGCAATCGCCACCCGGTGCAGCACGTTGAGCATTTCCGACAGTACGCCGTTCCAGTCCGGACCTTGTTCGGCCAGATCGCGCACCGCCTCCAGCAATGCCCGGGCATCGCCCTCGAGCAACGCCTGCAGCACACCGTACACCTGGCCATGGTCGAGAGTGCCGAGCATCGCCCGCACATCGGCGGCCAGCACCTTGCCCTCGCCGAAGGCGATAGCCTGGTCGGTCAGGCTCATGGCGTCGCGCATCGAACCATCGGCGGCGCGACCGAGCAACCACAGGGCGTCGTCCTCGAACGGCACGTTCTCGGCGCCCAGCACATGGGTCAGGTGCTCGACCACCCGTTCCGGGCTCATGTTCTTTAGCGAGAACTGCAGGCAGCGCGACAGGATGGTCGCCGGCAGCTTCTGCGGGTCGGTGGTGGCGAGGATGAACTTGACGTAGGGCGGCGGCTCTTCCAGCGTCTTCAACAAGGCGTTGAACGAGTGGGTGGAGAGCATGTGCACTTCGTCGATCAGGTAGACCTTGAAGCGCCCGCGGCTTGGCGCGTACTGCACGTTGTCGAGCAGTTCGCGGGTGTCCTCGACCTTGGTTCGACTGGCGGCGTCGATCTCGATCAGGTCAACGAAACGACCTTCGTCGATCTCCCGGCACACCGAACAGGTGCCGCACGGCGTGGAGGTGATGCCGGTCTCGCAGTTCAGGCACTTGGCGATGATCCGCGCAATGGTGGTCTTGCCCACGCCCCGGGTACCGGTGAACAGGTAGGCGTGGTGCAGGCGCTGGTTGTCCAGGGCGTTGATCAAAGCCTTGAGCACATGGGTCTGGCCGACCATTTCGCGGAACGAGCGCGGACGCCATTTACGTGCAAGAACCTGATAACTCATCAAAAAACCATCGTGACCGGAGCGGGCGGAAAGAGCGCTAATGCTAGCGGAGCGGGGCCGAAATTGCACCCTGCCGATCTCGACTAAGCTCAGTAGCGGGCACACGGACGGCGGATCAGGGAGGATGAGGCGTGCGGCGAGTCCTGGCTATCCTGTTGCTGTGGACCACCCAAAGCCTGGCGCACCCGCCGGTGCTGCGCTTTTCCGTCGCCGAAAGCTGGAGCATGCCGTTGATGCGCACCGAGGACCAGCAACCGGTGGAAGGCATCCTTTTCGAGCTGATGCAGGCCATTGCCCGGGAGGTCGACGCCCGCCCGCAATACCACGTGATGGCCCGCCTGCGCCTGCAGGAGGCGATGCAGGCCGGCGAAATCGACGTGCGCTGCTACGTCTCCACCCAGTGGCTGACCGACCGGCCGGGCGACTTCCTGTGGAGCATCCCCGTCATCGAACAGCGTGACCTGCTGATCGGCCGCCCCGGCGACAGCGGCCCCACCCACCCGGAAGCACTGCCGCCGCAGGCTATCGGCACTGTACTCGGCTACACCTACCCCACCCTCGAACTCCTGTTCAGCCAGGGCCGCCTGCAACGCGAGGACAGCCGCAACCAGTTGCTGGCCCTGCAGAAGCTCCAGGCCGGACGCTTTCGCCACGCGATCAGCAACCAGTTGTCATTGCAATGGTACAACCGCTCCCTGCCGCCGGGGCAACGCCTGCAAGCCTTGGCCGTGCTGGAAGAGCAAGCGCTGGGCTGCATGGTGCGCAATGATCCCCAACTACCGACCCAAGGCGTGCTCAGGGCGCTGGTGCGGATCAAGCAGTCCGGGGAGATGCAGCGGATTGTCCAGAGGTATACCGACGGCCAGGTCTTTCAAGGTGCTCGACGTTAGAGGTGCAGCGCCTATCAGATCGAGCGCCGCCCGCGCTGCGCATCGCGACGCAAGGCCGCTCCTACATCTGTTTCGGGCCAGTCAATCCTGTACCATTACCGGGTCCGCCTTGTTGGTACGACACAGTTTCAGCGTGGGCATCGTTGCCGTCCCACCTGTCTCAAGGCATGCGCCAAGGCGGGCAACCATGGCCTGACAGGTTCGGCACGTTGCAACAAATAATGAAATGGCTACCCCCGCCCCACCCTGTGTCAGCCCTCTAAGCTTTCACAGGGTGCCTATCGGAGTGCAACGCCATGAACACTGTCGCCATCATCGCCATCGACCTGGGAAAGTTGAGCTTCCATGTACACGCTCAGGATGATCGGGGTCATGAGCTCTATCACCGCAGGTTCAACCGTGAGTCACTCATCCGCCACCTTGCCAATCTTGCGCCCTGCACGGTGGCGATGGAGGCCTGTGGTGGCTCTCATTTCATGGCGCGAGAGGTGACGAGACAGGGTCATACGCCCAAACTTATTCCCGCACAGTTCGTTCGCCCCTACGTGAAAAGCAACAAGAATGACTTTGCCGATGCTGCCGCTATCGGTGAGGCGGCAACCCGCGATCAGATGCGCTTCGTGCCTCCCAAAACCGAGGCCCAGCAGGCGCTGGCGATGCTCAATTCACTGCGCGACAGCTTCATCAGAGACCGTACTGCCACCATGAACCGCATCCACGCTTATTTGCTCGAGGTGGGGGTCAGTTTGGCACCCACCTTCAAGGCGGTCCGGGAGCTCCCCATTCTGCTGGACGACAGTACCTTCTCACCGTTGATCAAGAAGCTGTTGCTGGACCTACATGCCCACTTCCGCTATCTCGATGATCGGATCAAGGCTCTGGACAAGGAAGTGCATAGCCAGGCCGTTAGCGATGATCTTGCTTCCCGTTTGATGTCGATACCTTGTATTGGCCCGATCACCGCTACCGCCCTGGCTGCGGAATTGGGTGATGGTAAGCAGTTCCGCTGTGGGCGAAATTATTCAGCCTCCATAGGCCTGGTTCCCAGGCAGCACACGACAGGCGGCAAACCTTGCCTGGGGCGAATCAGCAAGCGGGGCGACGGCAATCAGCGACGACTGCTGATCCAGTGCGCGAGGGTCTATCTGATTGGGCTGGAGCGCAAAACCGGCAAGCTGGCGGACTGGGTACGTGGCTTGCTACGTGTTCACCACCCCAACCTGGTGGTGTGCGCTATCGCCAACAAACTGGCCCGAATCGCCTGGGCCATCACGGCACACCACAGCGAATTTGATGCAGGGTCAAGCGCCATGAACGCTTGACCCTGCAGACACACGAGTAACAACCCACCTGGTTTTGCGATGCTGCACACAGATGACGTGAACGGTATACCGGCCTGGCGATCAACCTGAGCTCCTACTCGGCTTCAGAAGCCGAACAAATATCTAGGCTCGTCGGGCGCGATTTTCATCGAGGCGCGGGACCAACCTCCCACACGACGCCGTATAGATTGACGCAAACCAAACTCACGCACATCTCAGTACAGTATTGCAGAAATGGGGGTAACCATAGATGTAGGAGCGGCCTTGCGTCGCGATGCGCCGCGCGGGCGGCGCTCGATCTGATAGGCGCTGCAGGGGTTGCGGCGGACACCTGGATGCCCTCACCCAAGACAAGCATGAGACAGGCTCCATTGGTCCAAACACACCTGTTTAACCTGCCACCCCTCCCCGAACCCCTGCCAGCACTACCGCACTCAGGAACAACCCAAAACCGAACACGCCATGCGTGGCCAAGCTACGCAGGCAACTCCTGAGCGGCGTCGGGGTACGGCTGGCAAAATACCCCGCCCCAAACGCGGGCTGCACCACACACAACGGCACCAGCACCGAGACCACCCCGAACAGCAACGCGGGCCACAGGAGCGGCCCCTGCAACCACCCCTCCCCTGCAATAGCCACCAGCAGCGCCGCAAAAACCAGCCCCGTGGCGTAATGGAGCAACCAGCCCCACGCCAGTTCCCCCCTGACCGGCGCAGCCTTGCCGATCGCCGCATGCCGCCAGCACCCCGCGAACAGGTGGCCCGCCCAGCGCCCGACCATCGCGTAGTTCAGGGTGGTAATGCCCAGGCGCCTGAGCAGCAGGGTCCACAGGTCCATGACCAGGGTGGCGCCGATGCCGATCAGCAGAATGGAAAATACGAGAGAAGAAACGCTCATGACAAAAGCCCTTGGCAGATTGACGGAAAGGTCGATGCCGAGCAGCATGCAAGTTGAAGTCAACTTCAAGTCAAGGGAGCCGCGATGGACATTGCCGATGTCGCCAGGCGCACCGGAGTGCCGGCGTCGACATTGCGTTACTACGCGAACAAGGGCTTGCTCACATCACTCGCTGGCCGCGGCCAGCGCCGGCAATTCCCGGCGGATACGCCCGAACGCCTGGCCCTGATCGCCCTGGGCCAGGCGGCGGGATTTTCGCTGGACGAGGTGGCGGCGATGCTGGACGAGCAACGGGTCGACCGAGCGCTGCTGCTGGCCAAGGCCGATGAGATCGAGCAGAAGATCAAGCGCCTGCAGGCGATGAGCAAAGGGCTGCGGCATGCGGCGGTGTGCCCCGAGGAGAACCACCTGCAGTGCCCGACCTTCCAGCGATTGATGCAAGTGTCGGCCAGCAGGGGCAAGCGTGGGAGTCGCCTGGCCCCGTGATGAGGCCCACCAGACCAGAGCACGGCGACGGGTTCAGTAGCCGTGCAACTCGCGGAACGGCTGGCCCTTGTGGTAATTGATCCACTCCTCCACGTCATAGGGCAGGTACAACTGCCGCCGCGCCCGCGACAGGGCGATGTACACCGCGCAGATCCGCGCATCGAAGGCGTAGGCGTCCTTGAAGCGCTGGGTGGTCATCAGCTCCGGCGTCAACAGCACCTGATCGAACTCCAGGCCACCGGCCTCCTCAGCCATCAACAGTGTGAGGCTGGTGGGCTGCACGGCGACGCGCGCATCCAGACCGGTCAGGTCGGCAAGCTTGAAACCCGCCTCCAGCCGCGCCTCGACCCACTGAAACGCGGCATCGAAACGCTCGGACTCGCGCACCTGCTGCCAGTCGAGCAGGTGCGCGAAGTACCCATGCGGCCCTTCGGCGTCCTGCCCCGGCGCATAGAACGCCGACCTGAACAGGCCAATCGCGGTGGCCATGAACCGCCGCATATCTGGCCAGTCGGGGAAGTTCAGCAGGCAGTTGGACTCGGCCATCTCCATGGCCCAGCGCATCGTGTCCCAGCGCGAGGCAGTCAGTACCACGCAGCCCTCGGGCGGGACAAAACCTTCGGGGAAGTGCTCGATGCCGACATCGACATGCCGCGCCGCCTCGAACGCGACCTTGGATTTTTTCGAGTGCACACCGATCAGCGGGTTGATCAGGCGCTCCACCTTGGGCCCGGAGCGCACGGCGAAGGCCATGTCCTTCTGGCGCACCTGACGCTCGCGCCTGACCACCTCGCCGCTGGCCTTCTGGTATTCGTCGCCCAGGGTGATCAGCACCTGGCGGCCACGCTCGATGACCTGCAGCAGCGAGGCCGGCACATCCTGGCTCTCGTCGATGATCACATGGCTGAAGCGCCCGGGCACGCTGCAGCCACCCAGGCTGGCGCGCTTGAGCAGCAGCAACGCCTCGAACCCGGTCTGCGTACCCCAGCTCGGCTGCGCCTCCAGGTAACGCCACAGGCGGCTGGCGTACTCGAGCAGCACCTGGGCATCGAGGCTGGACAGCGCCTGGCGAAAGTGCGGCAGGTGGCGGTTGGACAGGCTGTAGTCCCGCGACTCGCAATAGTTGCGCAGCACTTCCAGGCAGATATCCAGGGCGTGCTCGGCGTCGTATTGGCGCAGCCCGACGATCCCCAGCTCTTCGGCCAGCCGGCGCTTGCCGGGGCCGCGCGGCGCCGTCCGGGCGGAAACCGGCCGGTTATCCTTCAGCAGGGCCCGGGCGAACTGGCCGAAGGTCATGCCGACCTTGGCCTGGGCATCCAGCCCCATGCGCCGACGCAGGGTACCGAGCTTGGCCGGTGTGCGCGCCAGGGCCAGCACCCGGCCACGCGGCAGGCATTCCATCAGGGCGCCGAGCAGGTAGCTCTTGCCGATCCCGGCATAGCCCTGCACGTGGATATCCTCGTCGAGGTTGGCCTGGATGACCTTGAGCAGCTTGTCCTGCTCGACGGTCAGCCAGCGCTCGCTGTCGAAGCCGGTGGTCACCCGCTGGCTGAACGGGTTGTCACTGTGATGCAGGCGGATGCGGTAGTCAAAATCCCATTTGCCATCCGCCAGCAGGTACTCCCGCGCCTGTACCTGTTCGGCATCGAGCAGGCGCAGTTTCGAGCCCTTGATCACCTCGAGGCCGAAATAGAGCTTGCGCGCATCGAACAGCCGACGGGCCTCGGACAGCAAGCCCACGCCAGGCGAGTGCGCGCCATCGACCGCCCACGCCAGCAGCTTGCCCAGGACCTTTTCCGCCGCCCGCGCATCGACCTGGCCCGGTGTCTGGGCCAGGTTCTGGATCACCAGTATTGCTGCCAGCTCCGGCTCGCCCAAGGCGTCGAGCGCAGGCGCGCCCTCGGCCTGCAGCAAGGCCTGGCATACCTCTGCGCTGACCGGCAGGTACACCGGATGGGAAAAGTCGAAGTGCTCGGGCTGCATATCGGTACGGGTCCGGGGATCACTCAAGGGTTGTCGGATTCAGCGGCCTGCCCCACCACCAGTTCGAAGCGGTAGGCTCCCAACGACCCCGCCATGTCGCCGGGATAGCTGATACCCGCCTGCGGCGCATCAAGTACGCCATCGAGCTCATGCAGGGCCAGGTCCAGCAACTTGCGCAAGTCACGCACCGAGTGCGCCGACACCTGCACCTGCAACGCGAAGGCCGCCGCGTCAGCCGTCACTGCCACAGGGGCAGCCGCTTCCTCGAGGATGCGCTCATGCTCTTCTTCCATCTGGTCGAGCACCTGCGACAGCTCCAGCACACGCTCGGGGCTGGCGGCCATCTGGTCCTTGATTTCCAGGCGGCGCATCTGCCACTCACGGATTTTCTGGCGGGTGAGGTCGTCGACATGTTCCACGGTCGCTATCTCCTGGCCGATTGGGCTGACACGATGGGATGCATGATAAGGCGCTGCGCGGGATCGTGCAGGCGGAAAACGGTGCGAGGGTGTAAAGAAAAGCGTCTGATGGGCGACGCCTGACAGGTACGCCGGAAAACCCCTGCGCCCAAAATGGAGGCGGCCCCACCAGCCACACCCCGGCACTCGATGTTCCCGCTATGGCTGCTCCCTTCCGGGCCTGACCAGGTTAACGGGTAATCAATGCGGGGGGACCGATGGGGCCACCACGACGGCTCGTCAGCTGACGAGCCGCGCCATTGTACAGCGCCGGGGCGAAGTTACAACCTTTGATCGTGAAAAAACCATCATTTCTCAAGGACTTGTGGCAAATCTATCGCGGGGCAAGCCCGCTCCCACGCATCATCACCCGTGGGAGCGGGCTTGCCCCGCGATAAGGCCTGCGGGTTCAGACGCTGATGCCGCGCTCCGCCAGGAAGCCCACGAACGCCTCCTCGTCCAACACCGCCACGCCCAGCTCAGCGGCCTTGGCCAGCTTGGGAGCCGGCGCCGGGGCCGGCGACCACACAGTGGGTCTTGCCCGACACGGAACCCGCCACCTTGGCCCCCAGGCTTTCCAGCTTCTCCTTGGCGATATCGCGGCTCATGCGTTCCAGGGTGCCGGTCAGCACCCAGGTCTGTCCGGCCAGCGGCAAGCCCTCGGCGGTTTTCTTCTCACACGACCAGTGCATGCCGAATTCCAGCAACTGGGCCTCGATGGCGTGGGCCAGCTGCTGGTTGGCCTCGACCTTGAAGAACTCGCGCACCCCGTCGGCGGCCTTGGTATTCAGGGCCTGGCGCAAGTCGATGCCATCGGCGGCGATGATCTTGTCCAGCGTACCCAGCTTGTCCACCAGCTTCTCGGCGCCGGTCGGGCCGACCGAGGGGATGTCGAGCTTGGCCAGCATCCCGGCCAGCGTGGTGCTGGCGGCGAACTCGGCGGCAAGCTCGCCCTCGTCCTGCAACTGCATGCCGCTGGCCAGCAACTGCGCGATGACCTCGCGATTGTGCGCGTCCTCGAAGAAGTTGTGGATCTCGTGGGCAACCTCTAGGCCTATGTCCGGCAGATAGGTCAGCACCTGCGGCAACGCCACCTGCACCCGCGCCAGGCTGCCCAGGGAGCGGGCCAGGACCTTGGCGGTCTCCTCGCCGACATCGGGGATGCCCAGCGCATAGATGAAGCGCGCCAGGCTCGGGCGCTTGCTCGCCTCGATGGCGGCCAGCAGCTTGTTGCTCGACACCTCGGCAAAGCCTTCCAGCGCCACCACCTGGTCGAAGGTCAGGCGGTAGAGATCGGCCGGTGAGCGGATCAGGTTCTCGTCGACCAGCTGCTCGACGCTCTTCTCGCCCAGGCCGTCGATGTCCATGGCCCGGCGCGATACGTAGTGGATGATCGCCTGCTTGAGCTGGGCAGCGCAGCTCAGGCGCCCCACGCAACGGTACACCGCGCCTTCGCTGGTGGTTTCCTTGCCCTTGCTGCGCTTGACCAGCTGGGTGCGCTCGACCTGCGAGCCGCACACCGGGCACTGCGTGGGCACCTCGACCGGCCGGGCGTCCTGCGGACGGCGGTCGAGCACCACCTGCATCACCTGCGGGATCACATCGCCGGCGCGGCGGATAATCACCGTGTCGCCGATGCGCAGGCCCAGGCGGGCGATCTCGTCCATGTTGTGCAAGGTGGCGTTGGACACGGTCACGCCGGCCACCTTGACCGGCTTGAGCCGCGCCACCGGGGTCACCGCGCCGGTGCGGCCAACCTGGAACTCGACGTCGAGTACCTCGGTGAGCTCTTCCATGGCCGGGAACTTGTGGGCGATCGCCCAGCGTGGCTCGCGGGCGCGGAAGCCCAGCTCACGCTGGGAGGCCAGGCTGTTGACCTTGAACACCACACCGTCGATCTCGTAGGGCAGGCCATTGCGACGGGCACCGATATCGCGGTAGTAGGCCAGGCACTCCTCGATGCCGGCGGCATGGCGCAGCTCGCGGCTGATCGGCAACCCCCAGGTCTTGAGCTTTTCGAGGATGCCGATATGGCTGTCGCCAAAAGGCTCAGATACCTGGCCGACGCCATAGCAGCAGAATTCCAGCGGGCGGCTGGCGGTGATCTTCGAGTCCAGCTGGCGCAGGCTGCCGGCCGCGGCGTTGCGCGGGTTGGCGAAAGTCTTGCCGCCGGCGTCGGCCTGGGCGGCGTTAAGCCGGTCGAAACCGGCCTTGCTCATGTACACCTCGCCGCGCACTTCCAGCACCGCCGGCCAGCCCTCGCCCTGCAGCTTGAGCGGGATGTTGCGCACGGTGCGCACGTTGGTGCTGATGTCCTCGCCGGTGGTGCCGTCGCCGCGGGTGGCGCCCTGCACCAGCTGGCCATCGCGGTACAGCAGGCTCACCGCCAGGCCGTCGAGTTTCGGCTCGCAGCTGTAGTCCACCGCGGCCTGATCACCGCCCGGCAGGTCCAGGCCCTCCACGACGCGGCGACCGAAATCGCGCAGGTCATCCTCCTCGAAGGCGTTGCCCAGGCTGAGCATCGGCACCTCGTGGCGGACCTGGCTGAAAGCCGCCAGCGCCGCACCACCGACGCGCTGGGTCGGCGAGTCCGGGGTCACCAGGTGCGGATGCTCGGCCTCCAGCGCCTTGAGCTCGTTGAACAGTCGGTCGTATTCGGCATCGGGCACGCTGGGTTCGTCGAGCACGTAATAGCGGTAGTTGTGCTGGTCGAGTTCGGCGCGCAGGGCATGGATTCGGGATTCGGCGTTCATGGTTGGTCTTCTCTTGCAAAGCAAAAGAGCAGCCCCTGGCTGCTCTTTTACTTGAATCATCGCGGCGCGGATCGAGGCAGGATCCGCCCGCTCGTAAACATCAGCGTTTCTGGGTCAGGGCGCGGCGCTCGAATTCGACGATGCGCTGACGGTAATGCTCGATGGTCTGGGCGGTCAGCACGCTGCGCTGGTCATCCTTGAGCTCACCATTGAGCTCGTGGGCCAACTTGCGGGCGGCGGCCACCATCACGTCGAAGGCCTGCTTGGGATGACGCGGGCCAGGCAGACCGAGGAAGAAGCTCACCGCACGGGTGCTGAAATGGTCGATGTCGTCCAGGTCGAACACGCCGGGCTTGACCGCGTTGGCCATGGAGAACAGCACTTCGCCGTGGCCGGCCATGCTCTCGTGGCGGTGGAAGATGTCCATTTCGCCGAAGCGCAGGCCGCTTTCGAGGATGTTCTGCAGCAGCGCCGGGCCCTTGAAGCCACCTTCGTCACGGGAAATGACGCTGATCACCAGCACTTCCTCGGCCGGCGGCAGCTCCTTGGCCGGCGTGCTCGGCGCGGTGAAGCCGTTGGCGCGGGTGTTGTCGGCGGCGAAATCGTCGTCGCCACCCTCGAACAGGTCGGGCTCGCGGGGCTCGGCGGCCAGGTTCAGGTCACCCTGCTGCGGCTCGCTGTGGTTGCGCTTGCCGCGCTTGGCCTTGGCCGGCTTGGGTTCGCGCTCGCGCTCCCGTTCACGCGCAGGGACGCTCACCGACGGCAGGTCGGACTCGTCCAGCTCGGGCTCTTTATGGGTATCCAGCACACGCGCAGGGCCGAGCACCTCGGCGCTGCCGCTGTCGTCGTCCGGGGCGTTGGCGTAGCTACGGTCCAGACGGAACTTCAACTTGCCCTTGCCGCCGCGCATGCGGCGCCAGCCGTCGAAAAGAATACCGGCGATGACAATGATGCCGATGACGATCAGCCACTCGCGCAGACCGATTTCCATGTAATCCCGTGCCTCTATAAAAAATATGCTTGAAAACAAAGGCTTCAAAGGCCTTTAACACGTGGCGCCAACTCTATGTTCTGACAGGCGTTTTACCCACGCAAAAAACAAGTGACATTAAGCTAGCACGACCAAAGGCAACTTTACACCGTCTGTCGCATCTGCTGAGGCTTTTGCCTACATGTTCACACCCATTCTTTACCCCTTACGCATCGACCATGGCCATTGCCTCTTCCACATCAACTGCAACAAGACGTGAACAACCCGGCTCGTGCATGGTCACCCCCATCAGCTGGTCGGCCATTTCCATGGCGATCTTGTTGTGGGTGATGTAGATGAACTGCACGGTCTCGCTCATTTCCTTGACCAGGCGGGCATAGCGCCCGACGTTGGCGTCGTCCAGCGGCGCGTCGACCTCGTCGAGCATGCAGAACGGCGCCGGGTTCAGCTTGAAGATGGCGAACACCAGGGCCAGGGCCGTCAGTGCCTTCTCGCCGCCGGACAACAGATGGATGGTGCTGTTCTTCTTGCCCGGTGGACGCGCCATGATCGTCACCCCTGTATCGAGTAGATCTTCGCCCGTCAGTTCCAGATAAGCGCTGCCGCCACCGAAAACTTTTGGGAAAAGTGCCTGTAATCCGGCATTTATCTGATCAAAGGTATCCTTGAAGCGGTTGCGGGTTTCCTTGTCGATCTTGCGGATGACGTTTTCCAGGGTCTCCAGCGCCTCGACCAGGTCGGCGTCCTGGGCGTCCAGGTAACGCTTGCGTTCGGACTGCTGTTCGTATTCCTCGATGGCCGCCAGGTTGATCGCGCCCAGGCGCTGGATGCGCGCCTCGATCTGCTCCAATGCCTGTTCGGTACCCTGCTCGCTGGCATCGGCCTCGAGCGTGGCGAGCACGCCCTGAAGATCGTAGCCGTCGGCGAGCAGTTGTTCCTGCAAGGTCTTGCGTCGCACGTCCAGGCCCTGGGACTCCAGGCGCTGCTGCTCCAGCTGGCCGCGCAACAGTTGCGACTGCTGCTCGGCCTGGGTGCGGCGCCGTTCGGCATCGCGCAGCTCACGGTCGGCCTCGTCCATGTGCAGGCGCGCCTGGCGCATTTCCTCGTCGACGCTCATGCGTCGCTCCAGCAGCTCTTCGAGCTTGAGGCGCAATTCTTCCAGCGGCGCCTCGCCCTCCTCCAGGTTCAGGTTCAACTGCTCCTGGCGCTCGCCCAGGCGTGCGGCCTGCTGTTCCAGGCGTTCGAGGGCCTGACGGGTCGAGTCATGCTGGGCGCGCAGCGAGCCCAGGCGCACGGCCAGCTGGTGACCGTGGTCCTTGTGCTGGCGGGCCTCCTGGCGGATGCGGTCGAGACCTTCGCGCAGGGTGTCGCGGCGCGCCATCAACAGCTCGCGCTGCTCGGTGTCCTGGGCCATCAGTTCCAGGGCTTCCTGCAGCAACAGGCGCGCCTCGCCCAGTTGCTCGTGCTCCAGGGCGCGCTGCTCCTGCAGCTCGGTCAGTTCTTCCTGCAGGCGCCGGCGGCGCAGCTCCAGCTGCTCGGCACGGGCACGGCCGGCGGACAGGCGCGCCTTGAGCTCGCCATGCTGACGGCCTTCGTCCTGACTGCGACGACGCAGCTGCTCGCGTTGCTCCTCCAGGTCGAGCTGCTGCTCGCGCAGGCGTTGCAACTGTTCGTCGAGCTGTTCGAGCAAGGCCTCCTGTTCCAGCTGTTCCTGCCCCAGGCGCTCGATCTCCTGGCCACGGGCCAGCACGCCACCCTGGGCCTCGCTTCCTCGGCTGACCCGCAGGAAGTGTCGCCCGACCCAATAGCCGTCACGGCTGACCAGGCTCTGCCCATCGTTCAGCGACGCCCGCCGGGCCAGGGCCTGCTCCAGGGTGTCCACCGGCATGACCTGGCCCAGCCAGGGCGACAGGTCGACGCGCCCTTCGACCTTGTCGAGCAGGCTGCCGGGGACGGTCGCGCCCCCTCCCCCCGCCATCAGCAGGCGCAGTTCGCCCTGCTCCAGCGCGGCGAACTCCAGGCCGGCGAAATCATCCAGCAGCACTGCCTGCAGATCGGCGCCCAGCACCGTTTCCACCGCCAGCTCCCAGCCGGGCTCGACCCGCAGCCCCTCGGCCAGCCGTGGGCGCTGTTCCAGGCCCTGGGCGCGCAGCCAGTCGGCGGCCCCGACACCCGGTTCCAGCGCGGCCTGCTGCAAGGCTTCGAGGGACGCCAGGCGCCCGCCCAGGCGCTGCAGGTCACCCTGCTGTTGCTGCTGCGCCTGGCTGGCCTGCTGCATCTGCTCGCGCAACGCATCCAGCTGCTCGACCACCTGCCGCTCCTGCAGCTGGAGTTCCTCGAGCAGCAACTCACTGCCGGCCACCTGCTCGCCCAGGTCGCTGGTCTCGGTATCCTGCGTATCCTCGCCGAGCTGGTCACGCTCTTCGCCCAGCTTGCGCTGGCGCTCGGCCAGACGCTCCAGGCTGGCCTCCAGCTGCGCCAGGCGCGCCTGCTGCACTTCGGCCTGGCGACGCGGCTCGGCGGAGCGGGTGTTGAAGCTGTCCCACTGCTCCTGCCAGCCGTGCATGCCCAGCTCTGCCTCTTCCAGGGTCGCGGCGGCCTCCTCGGCCGCTGCCAGGGTCAGTTCCTGCTCGGGTTCGAGCATGGCCAACTCTTCACCGAGGGTCGCCAGCAAGGTGCGGTCGTGCCCCAGGTGCGATTCGGTTTCCAGGCGGCTGCGCTCGGCTTCCTTGAGGTCGTCCTGCAACTGACGCAGGCGCTGCTGGCCATGCTGGATGCTCTGCTCGACCCGGGCGATATCGCCGGCCACCGAATAGAAGCGGCCCTGCACCTGGTTAAAGCGTTCGGACAGCTCATGATGGCCGTCGCGCAGGCGCTCGATGCTGGCATCGGCATTGCGCTGCTCGGCCACCAGCGCCTCGAAGGCGATCTCCTGGTCGCCGATGACCGCCTCGCGCTGGCGCACCCGCTGGTCCAGGTCACGCCAGCGCAGGGCCGCCAGGCGCGCCTTGAGCTGGCGTTCCTCGGCCTTGTACTCGCGGTACTTCTCGGCGGCCTGGGCCTGGCGGTGCAGGCGCTCGAGCTGGCGCTCCAGCTCTTCGCGCAGGTCGGTCAGGCGCGCCAGGTTCTCCTGGGTGCGGCGGATACGGTTCTCGGTCTCGCGGCGGCGCTCCTTGTACTTGGAGATGCCGGCCGCCTCCTCGATGAAATTGCGCAGCTCCTCGGGCTTGGCCTCGATCAGCTTGGAGATCATGCCCTGCTCGATGATCGAGTAGCTGCGCGGCCCCAGGCCCGTGCCGAGGAAGATATCGGTGATATCACGGCGCCGGCACTTGGTGCCGTTGAGGTAATAGGTGTTCTGCCCGTCGCGGGTGACCTTGCGGCGGATCGAGATCTCGGCGTAGGCGGCGTACTCGCCGACCAGGGTGTTGTCGCTGTTGTCGAACACCAGTTCGATGCTGGCCTGGCTGACCGGTTTGCGGCTGGTGGAGCCGTTGAAGATGACATCGGTCATCGACTCGCCGCGCAGGTTTTTGGCCGAGCTTTCGCCCATCACCCAGCGCACCGCGTCGATGATGTTGGACTTGCCGCAGCCATTGGGACCGACCACGGCCGCCATGTTGCTGGGAAAATTGACCGTGGTCGGGTCGACGAAGGACTTGAATCCGGCCAGGCGGATGCACTTCAGGCGCATCGGTCAGACCCGCGCCAGCGCCGCCAGCACCAGTTCGCAACTGCGCTGGCAATAGGCGGTGAGCACCTCGCGGATGCGCGGCAGGTCGCGGGCGACCACGGCTTCGAGCAGGCGGGCGAACAGCTCGAGGTAATCGACCATGTTGGCCTGGCGCTGGTCCAGGGCCAGGTAGTAGGCGCGGCTCATGGCCGGCTGCAGGTTCTCGACGGTTTCCTGCAGGTACGGGTTGTTGGCGAACGGGTAGGCGGCGCGCATCACCGCGAAGCTGTCGCCGACGAAGGCCTTGATGTCCTTGGCGACATGGGCCTGCTTGAGGCGCTGCTGGATGTCCAGGAATGGGCGCAGGTCGCTGTCGATGCGCCAATGCTGGGCAACAGCGTTGCCCAGCAGGATGTAGAACTCGCCCATCAGGGTGCACAGGCTGCGCACACTGTTCTCGTCCAGTTCGGTCACATGGGCACCACGGCGCGGCAGGATCGCCACCAGGTGACGGCGTTCGAGAATGAGCAGCGCCTCGCGCACCGAGCCGCGGCTGACGTTGAGGGCCTGGGTGACCTTCTGCTCCTGGATGCGCTCGCCGGGTGCGAGTTCGCCGCGGATGATCCGCTCGGCCAGGTAGTGGGCAATTTGCTCGGAGAGGCTGTCCGGCGCCTTGAACGTCATGGTTTTCCTTCGCGATCTGGGTAGCTGTGCACAAGGGCGCGATTGTAGCGCACTTGTCCCGTGCCCGCGCAGCGGCGCGACGCGCTTTGTGCGACTGGCGGGTCAACTTTCCCACTCGGCGCGAACTATGCTTGGAGAAAGGCTCGATGAAGCGGTTCGGAAGGCCTCTGGACGAAATCTTGACCTTTGAGTCAGAAAATTATTGACCTCAGGGTCAAGCGTTGCTTAGAGTCCGCCCGAACAACAATAAAACCATTGCGAGGCCCTCCCCCGTGATCCAGTTTCTCGTCAACCAGGAGCTGCGCAACGAGCACGCCCTGGACCCGAACATGACGGTGCTGCAATACCTGCGCGAGCACCTGGGCAAACCCGGCACCAAGGAAGGTTGCGCCAGCGGCGACTGCGGCGCCTGCACCGTGGTCGTCGGCGAACTCGTCCAGAACGACCAGGGCGGCGACGCCATCCGCTACCGCAGCCTCAACTCGTGCCTGACGTTCGTGTCCTCCCTGCACGGCAAGCAGCTGATCAGCGTCGAGGGCCTCAAGCACCAGGGCGAACTGCACAGCGTGCAGAAAGCCATGGCCGACTGCCATGGTTCGCAGTGCGGCTTCTGCACCCCCGGTTTCGTCATGTCGCTGTTCGCCCTGCAGAAGAACAGCGAGGGCCACGACCTGCACCAGGCCCAGGAGGCCCTGGCCGGCAACCTGTGCCGCTGCACCGGCTACCGGCCGATCCTCGAAGCCGCCGAGCAGAGCTGCGCCCGCCCCTGCCGCGACCAGTTCGACGCCCAGCAGGCGCAGACCATCGCCCGCCTCAAGGCCATCGCCCCGCAACAGACCGGCGAACTCAACAGCGGCGACAAGCGCTGCCTGGTGCCGCTGACCGTGGCCGACCTGGCCGACCTGTACAGCTCGCACCCCGAGGCGCGCCTGCTGGCCGGCGGCACCGACCTGGCGCTGGAGGTCACCCAGTTCCACCGCACCCTGCCGGTGATGATCTACGTCGGCCATGTCGCCGAGCTCAAGCGCATCGACAAGACCGCCACCCACCTGGAGATCGGCGCCGCCACCCCGCTGACCGACTGCTACACCGCGCTCAACGAGGAATACCCCGACTTCGGCGACCTGCTGCACCGCTTCGCCTCGCTGCAGATCCGCAACCAGGGCACCCTGGGCGGCAACATCGGCAACGCCTCGCCGATCGGCGACTCGCCGCCCCTGCTGATCGCCCTCGACGCGCAGATCGTCCTGCGTCAGGGCGAGCGCCAGCGCACCCTGGCCCTGGAAGACTACTTCATCGACTACCGCATCACCGCGCGCCAGGACAGCGAGTTCATCGAGAAGATCATCGTGCCGCGCGCCAGCAATGACTGGGCGTTCCGCGCCTACAAGGTGTCCAAGCGCCTGGACGACGACATCTCCGCCGTGTGCGCGGCGTTCAACCTGAGCATCGAGAACGGCGTGGTCAGCGGCGTGCGCATCGCCTTCGGCGGCATGGCAGCGATTCCGAAACGCGCCCGCGCCTGCGAAGCCGCGTTGCGCGGCAAGCCGTGGAACCAGGCCAACATCGAGCGTGCCTGCCAGGCCCTGGCCGAGGACTTCACCCCGCTCAGCGACTTCCGCGCCAGCCGCGAGTACCGCCTGCTGACCGCGCAGAACCTGCTGCGCAAGTACTTCATCGAACTGCAAACGCCGCACATCGAAACCCGGGTGACCGCCTATGTCTAATCATCACGCCGTCAAGAGCCAGGCCGAGATGGCCGCATTGTTCAGCCAGGACCTGACCACCGGGGTCGGCCGCAGCCTCAAGCACGACAGCGCCGACAAGCACGTGGCGGGCGAGGCGGTGTACATCGACGACCGCCTGGAATTCCCCAACCAGCTGCACGTCTATGCGCGCACCGCGGACCGCGCCCATGCGCGCATCCTGCGCATCGACACCACGCCCTGCTATCAGTTCGAAGGCGTGCGCATCGCCATCACCCACGAGGACATCCCGGGGCTCAAGGATATCGGTCCGGTGG
Organism: Pseudomonas sp. TE31087; assembly: GCF_057284075.1. Taxonomy (NCBI): domain Bacteria; kingdom Pseudomonadati; phylum Pseudomonadota; class Gammaproteobacteria; order Pseudomonadales; family Pseudomonadaceae; genus Pseudomonas; species Pseudomonas sp. TE31087. The sequence goes on along the minus strand of NZ_JBXVNN010000001.1, from coordinate 203,380 downwards.
TGGCCGGCGACCCGCTGCTGGCCATCGACAAGGTCGAGTTCTTCGGCCAGCCGGTGCTCGCCGTGGCCGCCCGCGACCTGGACACCGCGCGCCGCGCGGCGATGGCGGCGATCGTCGAGTACGAAGACCTGGAACCGGTGCTCGACGTGGTCGAGGCGCTGCGCAAGAAGCACTTCGTGCTCGACAGCCACACCCACAAGCGCGGTGATTCGGACACGGCCCTGGCCAGCGCCCCGCACCGCATCCAGGGCAGCCTGCACATCGGCGGCCAGGAGCATTTCTACCTGGAGACCCAGATCAGCTCGGTGATGCCCAGCGAAGACGGCGGCATGATCGTCTACTGCTCCACGCAGAACCCCACCGAGGTGCAGAAGCTGGTCGCCGAGGTGCTCGACGTGCCGATGCACAAGATCGTCGTCGACATGCGCCGCATGGGTGGTGGCTTCGGCGGCAAGGAAACCCAGGCCGCAAGCCCCGCCTGCCTGTGCGCGGTGATCGCGCGCCTGACCGGCCAGCCGACCAAGATGCGCCTGCCCCGCGTCGAAGACATGATGATGACCGGCAAGCGCCATCCGTTCTACGTCGAGTACGACGTCGGCTTCGACGACAGCGGCCGCCTGCACGGCATCAACTTCGACCTGGCCGGCAACTGCGGCTACTCGCCCGACCTTTCCGGCTCGATCGTCGACCGCGCCATGTTCCACTCCGACAACGCTTACTACCTGGGCGACGCCACGGTGCACGGCCACCGCTGCAAGACCAACACCGCCTCCAACACCGCCTACCGCGGCTTCGGTGGCCCGCAAGGCATGGTCGCCATCGAGCAGGTGATGGACCATATCGCCCGCCACCTGGCGCTGGACCCGCTGGCGGTGCGCAAGGCCAACTACTACGGCAAGACCGAGCGCAACGTCACCCACTACTACCAGACCGTCGAGCACAACATGCTCGAGGATATGACCGCCGAGATCGAGGCGAGCAGCGATTACCATGAGCGCCGCGAATCAATCCGCCGCTTCAACGCCAACAGTCCGGTACTGAAAAAGGGCCTGGCGCTGACCCCGGTGAAGTTCGGTATCTCGTTCACCGCCACCTTCCTCAACCAGGCAGGTGCCTTGATCCACATCTACACCGACGGCAGCATCCACCTCAACCACGGCGGCACCGAGATGGGCCAGGGCCTGAACACCAAGGTTGCGCAGGTGGTGGCCCAGGTGTTCCAGGTCGACTTCGACCGCATCCAGATCACCGCCACCAACACCGACAAGGTGCCCAACACTTCGCCGACCGCGGCCTCCAGCGGCGCCGACCTGAATGGCAAGGCAGCGCAGAACGCCGCCGAGATCCTCAAGAAGCGCCTGACCGAGTTCGCCGCCCGGGCACTACAACGTCACCGAGGAGGACGTCGAGTTCCGCAACGGCCATGTGCGCGTGCGCGACCAGATCGTCAGCTTCGAGCAACTGGTGCAGCAGGCCTACTTCGCCCAGGTGTCGCTGTCGACCACCGGTTTCTACCGCACGCCGAAGATCTTCTACGACCGCTCCCAGGCCCGTGGCCGGCCGTTCTACTACTTCGCCTTCGGCGCGGCGTGCGTGGAGGTGATCGTCGACACCCTGACCGGCGAGTACAAGATGCTGCGCGCCGACATCCTGCACGACGTCGGCGACTCGCTGAACCCGGCCATCGACATTGGCCAGGTCGAGGGCGGCTTCGTCCAGGGCATGGGCTGGCTGACCACCGAGGAGCTGGTGTGGAATGCCAAGGGCAAGCTGATGACCAACGGCCCGGCCAGCTACAAGATCCCGGCGGTGGCCGACATGCCGATCGACATGCGTGTGAAGCTGGTCGAAAACCGCAAGAACCCCGAGGACACGGTGTTCCATTCCAAGGCCGTGGGCGAGCCGCCGTTCATGCTCGGTATCGCCGCCTGGTGCGCGATCAAGGACGCAGTGGCGAGCATCGCCGACTACCGTGTGCAGCCCGAGATCGACGCGCCGTCGACGCCGGAGCGGGTGTTGTGGGGGTGCGAGCAGATGCGCAAGGCGGTGGCTGCGCAGCAGCCTGTGGAACAGGAACTGGAACCGGTGACGCACTGACAGCGCGCCCCTCTGTAGGAGCGGCCTTGCGCCGCGAAAGGGTCGCGCAGCGGCCCCTGGATCTGTGCCGCAATGAAGATTTGTGGGCTGCTGCGCAGCCCTTTCGCGACACAAGGCCGCTCCTACAAGGGCACGAGGAGGATTGAAGACATGCACCAATGGATCAACGCCCTCGCCGACCATCAAGCCCGCGGCGAACCCTGCGTCCTGGTGACCATCATCGAGGAACGCGGCTCCACGCCGCGCAACGCCGGCTCGAAAATGGTGGTCAGCGCCAGCGCTCTGTACGACACCATCGGCGGCGGCCACCTGGAGTTCAAGGCCCTGCACATCGCCCGGCAGATGCTTGAGGAACACCGCAGCACCCCGCACCTGGAGCGCTTCAGCCTCGGCGCCAGCCTCGGCCAGTGCTGCGGCGGCGCCACCGTGCTGCTGTTCGAGCCGATGACCGGCGTGCAGGCCGAGATCGCCGTGTTCGGCGCGGGCCATGTCGGGCGCGCTCTGGTACCCTTGCTCGCCGCGCTGCCCTGTCGGGTGCGCTGGATCGACTCGCGCGAGCAGGAGTTCCCCGACGCCATCCCCAACGGGGTGAGCAAGATCGTCAGCGAAGAGCCGGTCGACGAAGTCGCCGACCTGCCCGCCGGCAGCTACTGCATCGTCATGACCCACAACCACCAGCTGGATCTGGAACTGACCGCCGCGATCCTCAAGCGCAACGATTTCACCTGGTTCGGCCTGATCGGCTCGAAGACCAAGCGGGTCAAGTTCGAGCACCGTCTGCGCGAGCGCGGTTTCGACGACACGCTAATGGCGCGGATGCGCTGCCCGATGGGCCTGGCCGAGGTCAAGGGCAAGCTGCCGATCGAGATCGCCGTGTCCATCGCCGCCGAGATCATTGCCACCTACAACGCCTGCTTCGGCCAGCACGACGCTGCCGCCAATTCAGGCCCCATCGCCCAGTTGCTGCCGTCCTCGCGACGCAGCCAGACCCTTTGACGAGAGCCCCATGAGCGCAACCCGCAAAGCCTACCGAGCCGCCATCCTGCACAGCATCGCCGACCCCGCCGAGGTCGGCCTTGAGGCGTCCTGCGAATACTATGAAGACGGCCTGCTGGTGGTCGACAACGGCCGCATCAGCGCCCTGGGCCATGCCAGCGAGCTGCTGCCGACCCTTGACGCCGACATCCCGGTGCAGCATTACCAGGACGCCCTGATCACCCCGGGCTTCATCGACACCCACATCCACTTCCCGCAGACCGGCATGATCGGCTCCTACGGCGAGCAACTGCTGGACTGGCTGAACACCTACACCTTCCCCTGTGAGAAGCAGTTTGCCGACAAGGGCCACGCCGACCAGGTGGCGAAGATCTTCCTCAAGGAACTGCTGCGCAACGGCACCACCACTGCCCTGGTGTTCGGCAGCGTGCATCCGGAGTCGGTCAACGCCCTGTTCGAGGAGGCCGAGCGCCTCGACCTGCGCATGATCGCCGGCAAGGTGATGATGGACCGCAACGCCCCCGACTACCTGACCGACACCGCCGAATCCAGCTACCGCGACAGCAAGGCGCTGATCGAGCGCTGGCACGGCAAGGGCCGCCTGCACTACGCGGTCACCCCGCGCTTCGCGCCGACCAGCACGCCGGAGCAATTGAGCGTGGCCGGCCAGTTGCTCAAGGAGCACCCGGGCGTGTACATGCATACCCACCTGTCGGAGAACCTCAAGGAAATCGACTGGGTCAAGTCGCTGTTCCCCGAGCAGAAAGGCTACCTGGACGTCTACGACCACTTCGAGCTGCTCGGCGAGCGCTCGGTGTTCGCCCACGGCGTGCACCTGTGCGACGACGAATGCCAGCGCCTGGCCGAGACCGGCTCGGCCATCGCCTTCTGCCCGACCTCCAACCTGTTCCTCGGCAGCGGCCTGTTCAACCTGCCTCAGGCCGAGCGCTTCAAGGTCAATGTGGGCCTGGGCACCGACGTCGGCGCGGGCACCAGCTTCTCGCTGCTCAACACCCTGAACGAGGCGTACAAGGTGATGCAGCTGCAAGGCGCACGCCTGCACCCTTACAAGTCGCTGTACCTGGCCACCCTCGGCGGCGCCCGCGCCCTGCGCCTGGACGACCGCATCGGCAGCCTGCGCCCGGGCAATGACGCCGACTTCGTGGTGCTCGACTACAAGGCCACCCCGCTGCTGGATTACCGCCTGCAGCAGTCGAAGAACATCGAGGAGACCCTGTTCGTGCTCACCACCCTGGGCGACGACCGCACCGTGCGCGAAACCTACGCCGCCGGGCGCTGCGTACACCAGCGCTGACAAGATCGCGGGGCTCCGTGGGAGCGGGCTTGCCCCGCGATAGGCAGCTAGGGCTGCTTCGCCAACCCGCGGTACAAAGCCCCGCCGATCGCCGCGCCGATCAGCGGTGCCAGCCAGAACAGCCACAGCTGCTGCACGGCCCAGCCACCGACGAACAACGCCGGCCCCGTGCTGCGCGCCGGGTTCACCGAGGTGTTGGTCACCGGGATCGAGATCAGGTGGATCAGGGTCAGCGCCAGGCCGATGGCGATCGGCGCGAACCCCGCCGGCGCCCGGGCATCCGTGGCGCCCATGATGATCACCAGGAACATCGCGGTCATCACCACTTCGCTGGTGAAGCCTGCCGCCAAGCTGTAGCCACCGGGCGAGTGCTCGCCGTAGCCGTTCGAGGCCAAGCCGTTGGCCAGCTCGAAACCGGCCTTGCCGCTGGCGATGAAGTAGATCACCGCCGCGGCGAGGATCGCGCCGATCACCTGGGCGATCACATAGGGCAGCAATTCCTTGGCCGGGAAGCGCCCGCCCACCACCAAGCCGAACGACACGGCGGGGTTGAGGTGACAACCGGAGATATGACCGATGGCGAAGGCCATGGTCAGGACCGTCAGGCCAAAGGCGAAGGCGACACCGAGGACCCCGATGCCGACCGGGGAGCTGGCCGCCAGCACCGCGCTGCCACACCCGCCAAGGACCAACCAGAACGTGCCGACCAACTCGGCACCCATGCGTACACCCAGGGACGAACTCATGGAGCATTCCTCAAGTAATTGGACGCAACGACTGCGCAAGCCCAACTGCTTGATGAAGGTTTGCTGAGGAGAAATCTAGCAGAGCTTTGACAAGTGGCCAGAAACGACCAAGGCCCTTTTCGCGGGTAGACCCGCTCCCACAGGGACAATGCCCTGCTTGATGGCAACGCATTTCCTGTGGGAGCGGGTTTGCCCGCGAAAGGGCCCTGAGTCAGGCAGGCAAACGTTCAACCCTTGGCGGTGGCCTTGGGCTTTTTCAGCAGGTGCGAGAACACCGCGTGCAGATCGTCCGAGGCGCTCTCCTCATCGAGGTTGAGCTTGCTGTCGATATGGTCCATGTGGTGCATCATCAGGCTCACCGCCTGTTCGGCGTCACGCGCCTCGATGGCGTCGATCAGTTGCATGTGCTCGTCGTACGAGCAGTGCGAGCGGTTGCCGCTCTCGTACTGGGCAATGATCAGCGAGGTCTGCGACACCAGGCTGCGCTGGAAGCTCACCAGCGGCGCGTTGCCCGCCGCCTCGGCCAGCTTGAGGTGGAACTCGCCGGACAGGCGGATGCCGGCGCCACGGTCACCACGGGAGAAGCTGTCGCGCTCCTCGCGGACCATCTGGCGCAGTTCGTTGAGCTGCTCGACGGTAGCGTGCTGCACGGCCAGTTCGGTGATGGCGCGCTCGACCATGCGCCGGGAGAAGAACACCTGGCGCGCCTCTTCCACCGTCGGGCTGGCCACCACCGCGCCGCGGTTGGGCCGCAGCAGCACCACGCTTTCGTGGGCCAGGCGCGACAGCGCGCGGCGGATGATGGTGCGGCTGACGCCGAAGATCTCGCCCAGTGCTTCCTCGCTCAACTTGGTCCCCGGAGCCAGGCGCTGCTCGAGGATCGCCTCGAAGATGTGCGCGTAGACGATGTCGTCCTGGGTACCGCTGCGGCCGGCCTTGCCAGTGCGCACAGGTTTTTTCAGAGGTTGCAGCTGTTCGTTCATGGGCGCTCGAGCACAGGGGATCTGCCAGTCGGACCGTGACTGTACTGCCTGTCGACGGGGGGATGGCAAGTCCGGAAATGAAGATGAAGGGCCAAGGTATGGCGCCATTGTACACAGGCTGACCCGATTCTGCAGGTGGCCTTTTACCTATATAGCCGTTGTACGACCGTTTGTACGCACAAAAGATAAAACATTATTTGCTTTATTTGTACACAAAAGCATAATCCTGCGAGCAACTTCCTGACCCAGAAGTCAACAAAATGGTCGGACGTCTGCCACACCCTCCCTCGCGAAGCCCCCAAGTGCATCAGCTCAGGACCAGGCTTCGAACAACAAGAAAGACTTGAGGAGTACTCGCTGTGGAAAGCCGCAAATCCGAAGCACCTACGCTGGATCTCGCCCCACCGCTCGAAACGGGCTGGCTGGAGCGGATTTTCAAACTCAAGCGACATGGCACTACCGTCAGGACCGAACTGATCGCCGGGGTGACCACCTTTATCACCATGGCCTACATCATCTTCGTCAACCCCAACATCATGGCCGACGCCGGCATCGACCACGGTGCGGCATTCGTCGCCACCTGCATCGCCGCCGCCCTCGGCTGCCTGCTGATGGGTCTGTACGCCAACTGGCCGGTGGGCCTGGCGCCGGGCATGGGCCTCAATGCCTTCTTCACCTACACCGTGGTCGGCACCATGGGCTACAACTGGGAAACGGCGCTGGGGGCGGTATTCGTCTCGGGCGTGCTGTTCATGTTCCTGACCGTTTCGCGGGTGCGCGAGTGGCTGCTCAACAGCATCCCGGTAAGCCTGCGCCATGCCATGGGGGCCGGCGTCGGATTGTTTCTCGGGCTGATCGGCCTGAAGACCGCCGGCATCATCGTCGACAGCCCGGCCACCCTGGTCAAGCTGGGCTCGCTGCATGAGCCCGGCCCGCTGCTGGCGGCCGTGTGCTTCCTGTCGATCGCTATCCTCAGCTACAAGCGGGTGTTCGGCGCGATCCTGATCAGCATCATCGGCGTCACCCTGGCCGGCTGGGGCCTGGGCCTGGTCAAGTTCGGCGGGGTGATGTCGATGCCGCCGAGCCTGGCGCCGACCTGGATGGCCATGGACGTGGCCGGGGTGTTCAACGTCAGCATGATCAGCGTGGTGCTGGCGTTCCTGTTCGTGCACATGTTCGACACCGCCGGCACGCTGATGGGCGTGGCCCAGCGTGCCAACCTGGTGGCGCCGGACGGGCGCATCGAGAACCTGTCGCGGGCGCTGAAGGCCGACAGTACCTCCAGCGTGTTCGGCGCGGTGGTCGGCGTGCCGCCAGTGACCAGCTATGTGGAAAGTGCCGCGGGTGTGGCGGCGGGTGGGCGTACCGGCCTGACGGCCGTGGTGGTCGGCGTGCTGTTCATTGCCGCGATGTTCTTCGCCCCGCTGGCCGGGATGATTCCGGCCTATGCCACCGCCGGCGCGTTGATCTACGTGGCGATGCTGATGATGGGCAGCATGGCGCATATCGAATGGGACGAAGCCACCGACAGCATTCCGGCGATCGTCACGGTGATCATGATGCCGCTGACCTTCTCGGTGGCGGACGGCATTGCCCTGGGTTTTATCAGCTACGTGGCACTCAAGGCCGGGACTGGCAAGTACAAGGAGATCTCGGCGAGCCTGTGGGTGCTGTGCCTGATCTTCATTGCCAAGTTTGTATTCCTCTGACCCGGCTGCAACAACCAAGGGCGCCTCGGCGCCCTTTCTTTTTGCCTGCTCGGCATGCCTGCTTCCACACATCCCCTGTAGGAGCGGCCTTGCCGAGGCGTCGGACCGGTCGGAAAGGGCTGCGTAGCAGCCCCGGCAATGTTGCATGATGCCGAGATCCTGGGGCCGCTGCGCGGCCCTTTCCGACCGGTCCGACGCCTCGGCAAGGCCGCTCCTACAGGGTACGCCGCACCCGAAGGGCAGATTGACAACTGCAAAAACAACAGACGAAAAAAAGCCCGCCAGTGTGAGAGCGGGCCAAGGACCTACGAAGATTCTTCTAGCGACCAACTAGCTTCCACGATAGGTCGAATAGCTGTACGGCGAGATCAGCAGCGGCACGTGGTAGTGCTCCTGCTGCTCGTCGATACCAAAGCGCAACACGACCACGTCGAGAAACGCGGTGTCCGGCAGCTTCACGCCCTTGGCGCGGTAGTAGTCACCGGCGCTGAACTGCAGTTGATAGACGCCGGTGCGGTAATCGTCACCCTGCAGCAGCGGCGCATCGACGCGGCCGTCGCTGTTGGTCAGTGCGGTGTTCACCAGCTCCAGCTGCTGGCCTTCGACGCGGTACAGCTCGACCTTGATCGAGCTGCCCGGGCAGCCATGCGCGGCGTCCAGTACATGTGTGGTCAAACGTCCCATTTGCTTGTCGCCTCTTGTCGTATGCGTGGGCAAAAAATACACGGCAATCACCGGGCACGAGGCCTGCGGCGTGCGGGAATGAAGCCATTAAGACAGTTTACCGATAAATTGTACACAATTTTTTATCCCCTCCCGCGCAACCTCCACAGAACAGGCCGCCAGTCGCAAAGACACGCGCCATGCCGCCATCCTTGGCATTACCTGACCAATCAGGCAGGTTTCTTGCAAGTCATTCTTACGCGACAAATGGGAAGAAATGCGGAAAAACAGGCTTACAAAAGATTTCAGAAGTTGTATACAATCAGCCCATCCGGTGGTGCGACATCCCGACGCGGCGCGCCCACCACCCGCATTAACGTACAAGAAGGAAGACTGCAGTGAGCGCTGACTACCCACGCGACCTGATCGGTTACGGCAACAACCCACCTCATCCGCAATGGCCGGGGAATGCCCGCATTGCGCTGTCCTTCGTGCTCAACTACGAAGAAGGTGGCGAGCGCAACATCCTGCACGGCGACAAGGAGTCCGAAGCGTTCCTTTCCGAAATGGTCGCCGCCCAGCCGTTGCAGGGCGTGCGCAACATGAGCATGGAGTCGCTCTACGAATACGGCAGCCGCGCCGGCGTCTGGCGCCTGCTCAAGCTGTTCAAGGACAGCGGCGTGCCGCTGACCATCTTCGCCGTGGCCATGGCCGCCCAGCGCCACCCCGACGTGATCCGTGCCATGGCCGAGGCCGGCCACGAGATCTGCAGCCACGGCTACCGCTGGATCGACTACCAGTACATGGATGAAGCGCAAGAGCGCGAGCACATGCTCGAGGCCATCCGCATCCTCACCGAGATTACCGGCGAGCGCCCCGTGGGCTGGTACACCGGCCGCACCGGCCCGAACACCCGGCGCCTGGTGATGGAGGAAGGCGGTTTCCTCTACGACAGCGACACCTACGACGACGACCTGCCCTACTGGGAGCCGAACAACCCCACCGACAAGCCGCACCTGGTGATCCCCTACACCCTGGACACCAACGACATGCGCTTCACCCAGGTGCAGGGCTTCAACTGCGGCGAGCAGTTCTTCCAGTACCTGAAGGACGCCTTCGACGTGCTCTACGCCGAGGGCGCCGAGGCACCGAAGATGCTCTCGATCGGCCTGCACTGCCGCCTGGTCGGCCGCCCGGCACGCCTGGCCGCGCTCAAGCGCTTCGTCGACTACGCCAAGAGCCACGAGCAGGTCTGGTTCGCCCGTCGCGTGGACATCGCCCGCCACTGGCACGCCACCCACCCGTACAAGAAAGAGAACGCCTGATGACCGCCTTCAAGACCCTCAAGCCTTCCACCCTCGAGCGCGCCGCCTTCGTCGCCGCCTTCGCCGACATCTACGAGCACTCGCCGTGGGTCGCCGAGAAAGCCTACGACCTGGGCCAGCTGGCCGAGCTGGACGAGATCGAGGCGCTGCATCAGCGCATGAGCGACATCCTGCTCAGCGCCAGCCACGCAGAGCAACTGGCCCTGATCAACGCTCACCCGGACTTGGCCGGCAAGGCCGCCATCCAGGGCGAGCTGACCGAATCGAGCACCAATGAACAGGCCGGCGCCGGCATCCACCAGTGCACCGCCGAGGAGTTCGCCCGGTTCACCGAGCTGAACGACGCCTACAAGGCCAAGTTCCAGTTCCCGTTCATCATGGCGGTCAAGGGCAGCAACCGGCACCAGATCCTCGCCGCCTTCGAAAAACGCATCCACAACGACCAGGATGCCGAGTTCAAGGAAGCCCTGGCGCAGATCAACCTGATCGCCCTGTTCCGCCTGCTGCAGCTGTAAGCGACAGCCGAACTTTTCAGTACAACGAACATATAAGAGAGACCCGCATGCGCACCCTGATGATCGAGCCCCTGAGCAAAGAAGCCTTCGCCCCCTTCGGTGACGTGATCGAAACCGACGGCAGCGACCACTTCATGATCAACAATGGCTCGACCATGCGCTTCCACAAGCTCGCCACGGTCGAGACCGCCGAGCCCGAGGACAAGGCGATCATCAGCATCTTCCGCGCCGACGCGCTGGACATGCCGCTGACCGTCCGCATGCTGGAGCGCCATCCGCTGGGCAGCCAGGCTTTCATCCCGCTGCTCGGCAACCCCTTTCTGATCGTGGTCGCGCCGGTTGGCGATGCACCTGTATCAGGCTTGGTCCGTGCCTTCCGCAGTAATGGCAGGCAGGGCGTCAATTACCATCGCGGCGTCTGGCACCACCCGGTGCTGACGATCGAAAAGCGGGATGACTTCCTGGTGGTTGATCGCAGTGGTTCCGGCAACAACTGCGATGAGCATTACTTCCCCGAGGAACAGATGTTGATCCTCAATCCCCACCAATAAGAAAGGGTCGGTCATCGATAGGGTGACTGGCGAGAGGTACATACTGTGGAAGCACACCTTCACGAATGGCTGAACCTGAGCATTCGCTGGGTTCACATGATCACCGGCGTGGCCTGGATCGGTGCATCGTTCTACTTTGTCTGGCTGGAGAACCACCTGAATCGAAGCAACCCGCGCGATGGGTTGTCGGGTGACCTCTGGGCCATTCACGGTGGTGGTATCTACCACCTGGAGAAATACAAGCTCGCGCCGCCGAAAATGCCCGAGAACCTGCACTGGTTCAAATGGGAAGCCTACTTCACCTGGATGTCCGGGATCGCCTTGCTGTGCGTGGTGTTCTACTGGAACCCGAGCCTCTACCTGCTGGCGCCCGGCAGCACCCTGAGCGGTGCCGAAGGCGTGGCCATCGGGATCGGTTCGCTGGTTGCCGGCTGGTTCATCTACGACTTCCTGTGCGACTCGCCCCTGGGCAAGCAACCGGCCCTGCTGGGCGGCGTGCTGTTCGTGCTGATCATCGCCGCCTGCTGGGGCTTCAGCCTGGTGTTCAGCGGCCGTGGCGCCTACCTGCACACCGGTGCGATCATCGGCACCATCATGGTCGGCAACGTGTTCCGCATCATCATGCCGGCCCAGCGCCAGCTGGTGGCGGCGATCGAGAACAACCAGACCCCCGACCCGGTACTGCCGGCCAAGGGCCTGCTGCGCTCGCGTCACAACAACTACTTCACCCTGCCGGTGCTGTTCATCATGATCAGCAACCACTTCCCGAGCACCTACGGCAGCCAGTACAACTGGCTGATCCTGGCCGGGATCGCGGTGGCCGCGGTACTGATCCGTCACTACTTCAACACCCGCCACGACAGCAACAAGTACGCCTGGACCCTGCCCGTCGGCGCCCTGGCGATGATCTGCCTGGCCTACGTGACCGGTCCCAAGCCGCTGCCGACCGCCCCGGAACAAGCCGCCGCCAAGGTCGAGTACCAGCCGTTGCCGGCCACTGCCGTGGGTGGCAAGACCGCCGCCGAGCTGCGCGCCGAGGAGGCCGCCAAGCCTGCCCAGGCACCGGCCGCAGAGCCTGCCCAGGCCACGGCCCAGGCGGCCACCGGCAGCTTCGACAAGATCCACACCGTCATCCAGGAACGCTGCACTGTGTGCCACTCGGCCAAGCCGACCAGCCCGCTGTTCAGCGCCGCCCCTGGCGGCGTGATGTTCGACACCCCGCAGCAGATCCAGGCTCAGGCCGCGCGCATCCAGGCGCAGGCCGTCGCCAGCCAGATCATGCCGCTGGGCAACATCACCCAGATGACCGTTGAAGAACGCAAGCTGGTCGGCGACTGGATCGCCAAAGGCGCGCAGGTCAATTGACCGACACGGCGTGCAAAGACTGTAGGAGCGGCCTTGCGCCGCGAAGAGGCCGGCAGACCCGGCCTCTGTTTCAAGGTTTACGCAACAAGCAAGCATCGAGCGTTCGACTTCAGGCGGGAATCTTCCGCCTGAAGCCGCCCGCTTGGATCCGAGAATAAAAACAAAACTCGAGGTGCTGCATGTCCGAGTCACCCAAGGCGTACATCCCTGTTGCGCCGCCACGACAGCCCCTGCCCTTGTTCCAGCTGATCCTGGTGGGTCTGCAACACGTTCTGCTGATGTACGGGGGCGCCATCGCGGTGCCGCTGATCATCGGCCAGGCGGCGGGCCTGTCCCGCGAAGAAGTCGCCTTCCTGATCAACGCCGACCTGCTGGTCGCCGGCGTTGCCACCATCATCCAATCCTTCGGTATCGGCCCCGTGGGCATCCGCATGCCTGTCATGATGGGCGCCAGCTTCGCCGCGGTCGGCAGCATGGTGGCCATGGCCGGCATGCCTGGCGTCGGCCTGCAGGGGATCTTCGGCGCGACCATCGCCGCCGGCTTCTTCGGCATGCTGATCGCGCCGTTCATGTCCAAGGTCGTGCGTTTCTTCCCGCCGCTGGTGACCGGCACGGTCATCACCTCCATCGGCCTGTCGCTGTTCCCGGTGGCGGTCAACTGGGCCGGCGGCGGCCATGAGGCGCAAGCCTTCGGCGCGCCGATCTACCTGATGGTCGCCGGCCTGGTGCTGGCGGTGATCCTGCTGATCAACCGCTTCATGCGCGGTTTCTGGGTCAATGTGTCGGTACTGGTGGGCATGGGCCTGGGCTACGTGCTCGCCGGCTCCATCGGCATGGTCGACCTGTCGGGCCTGAGCGAGGCGCCGTGGCTGCAGGTGGTCACCCCCCTGCACTTCGGCATGCCGACCTTCAGCCTGGCGCCGATCCTGTCGATGTGCCTGGTGGTGGTGATCATCTTCGTCGAGTCCACGGGGATGTTCCTCGCCCTGGGCAAGGTGACCGACCGCGAAGTCACGCCCGGCATGCTGCGTCGCGGCCTGCTGTGCGATGCCGGCGCGTCGTTCATCGCCGGTTTCTTCAACACCTTCACCCACTCCTCGTTCGCCCAGAACATCGGCCTGGTGCAGATGACCGGGGTTCGCTGCCGCTACGTCACGGTGATGGCCGGCGCGCTGCTGATCCTGCTCAGCCTGCTGCCCAAGGCGGCCTTCCTGATCGCCTCGATCCCGCCCGCGGTACTGGGCGGCGCGTCCATCGCCATGTTCGGCATGGTCACCGCCACCGGGATCAAGATCCTCCAGGAAGCGGACATCGTCGACCGGCGCAACCAGCTGCTGGTCGCGGTCAGCGTCGGCTTCGGCCTGATCCCGGTGGTGCGGCCGGAGTTCTTCGCACAGATGCCACAGTGGATGGAGCCCATCACCCACAGTGGCATCGCCATGGCCACCCTCAGCGCCCTGGTGCTGAACCTGCTGTTCAACATCCTCGGCGGCGCCGACCGCGCCGCGCATAACGACGCCTGTCATCAGCACTGAAGTCCCCTATCGCGGGGCAAGCCCGCTCCCACGCTGGATACACGCCCGCACGTGGGAGCGGGCTTGCCCCGCGAGAAGGCAACACCCACATAAAAACAATAAGTCCGGGAATCACAACATGAAGCGCATCACCACGTCCGTCCTGCTGGGCAGCAGCCTGCTGGCCACCCTCCCCGCCCATGCCGGCGAATGGCTGCAATGGCACGGCGAAAGCCTGTCCTACCTGTACGGCAAGGACTTCAAGGTCAACCCCGACATCCAGCAGACCATCACCTTCGAACATGCCAACAAGTGGAAGTACGGCGACACCTTCCTGTTCGTCGACAAGATCTTCTACAACGGCAAGGCCGACCCCGGCAAAGGCGTGACCACCTACTACGGCGAGTTCAGCCCGCGCCTGTCGTTCGGCAAGATCTTCGAGCGCAACCTGGCCTTCGGGCCGATCAAGGATGTGCTGCTGGCCATGACCTACGAACGTGGCGAAGGCGACAACGAGGCCTACCTGATCGGCCCCGGCTTCGACCTGAACGTGCCCGGCTTCAACTACTTCACCCTGAACTTCTACCTGCGCAACACCGAAGGCAGCCGCCCCGGCGACAACGTCTGGCAGATCACCCCGGCCTGGTCGTACACCATCCCGGTGGGTAAGTCCGACATCCTGATCGACGGCTATATCGACTGGGTGGTCGACAACGACCAGACCCGTCGCGGCACCTACCACGCCAACCTGCAGTTCAACCCGCAGGTCAAGTACGACCTGGGCAAGGCCCTGAACCTGGGCGCCAAGCAGCTCTATGTCGGCTTCGAATACAGCTACTGGAAGGACAAGTACGGCATCGACAGCCGCGGCAACGTCGACAGCAACCAGAGCGTGGCCAGCGCCCTGGTGAAGGTGCATTTCTGAAAAACTGACCGAACGCCCAAATTTGCACCACTGTGCTCCAGGACGGAGCACTTGAGGCCCGGCGCGCAAGTGAGTAATCTGCGCGCCCCCTCGATCGGGGCGGGAAGGATCCCGCCCGCGTTTGCTGACCGCTCAGTCAATGTTTCCGGGCGGTTGGCCAACGTGTTGCCAGCGTGAAATACCCATTTCATCCGTTCAGAAAGACGTCGAGCAGGATGGTTGTGCCCAACGTGGAAAAGTTGGCGCAGCTCTTGCCAAACAGCTGTGGCCAATTGAAAAAAGCTGACCCAAAAGACAAGAACAGCGCCCGAGCGCTGACAACAGATCCAATCAAGGGAGCGACACTCGCAATGCGTACCATCAATAGCCTGATCCTCGCCGGTGGCCTGCTGGCCTGCGGCGCCAGCCAAGCCGGCGACCTGCTGCAATGGCAGAACAACAGCCTGACCTACCTGTGGGGCAAGAACTTCAAGGTCAACCCCGAGATCCAGCAGACCGTGACCTTCGAGCACGCCGATGCGTGGAAGTACGGCGACAACTTCTTCTTCTTCGACAAGATCTTCTACCAGGGCAAGAAGGACGCCAGCAACGGCCCCAACACCTACTACGGCGAGTTCAGCCCGCGCCTGTCGTTCGGCAAGATCTTCGACCAGAAGCTCGAGTTCGGCCCGGTGAAAGACGTGCTCCTGGCCATGACCTACGAGTTCGGCGAGGGTGACACCGAGTCCTACCTGATCGGCCCCGGCTTCGACCTGGCCATCCCCGGCTTCGACTACTTCCAGCTGAACTTCTACCAGCGCACCACCGACGGCAGCCGTCCAGGCGACAATGTCTGGCAGATCACCCCGGTCTGGTCGTACACCATCCCTGTGGGCTCGTCCGACATCCTGATCGACGGTTTCATGGATTGGGTGGTCGACAACGACGAGAACCGTCGCGGCACCTATCAGGCGAACCTGCACTTCAACCCGCAGGTCAAGTACGACCTGGGCAAGGCGCTGCACCTGGGCGAGAAGCAGTTGTACGTGGGTATCGAGTACGACTACTGGAAGAACAAGTACGGCATCAAGGACAGCGATGCCTTTACCACCGATCAGAACACCATGAGTTTCCTGGTCAAGGTTCACTTCTGATCTGATGCCAGTGTAAAGCCTGTAGGAGCGGCCTTGCGTCGCGAAAGGGCCGCGAAGCGGCCCCAGGTTCTCGGCATCATGCAAAATCGCCGGGGCTGCTGCGCAGCCCTTTCGCGACGCAAGGCCGCTCCTACAGGAGATCCGAGGCAAGCCCCGGCCGGGCGCCTCAGCTTGCCGGTTTTACCGTCCGCCACATCTTGCCCGCGACAGCAACCACCGCCAGCACCAAAGCCCCCGCAATCACCCCCGCCACACCATTGAGCAATGCCCCGGTCAACGCCCCGCCCCGCCCTTCGCTGAACGCCTCGATGGCGTGATGCAGCGGCGCGATGCCGTGCACCAGGATGCCGCCGCCGACCAGAAACATCGCCGCGGTGCCGATCACCGACAGGCTCTTCATCATGTACGGCGCGGCGCGCAGGATGCCGTTGCCCACCGCCTGGCTCAGCGCCGAGGCTTTCTTGGTCATCCACAGCCCCAGGTCATCGAGCTTGACGATGCCTGCCACCAGGCCATAGACGCCAATGGTCATGACCAGCGCGATGCCCGACAGCACGATGATCTGCTGGCTCAGCGGCGCATCGGCCACGGTGCCCAGGGTGATGGCGATGATCTCGGCAGAGAGGATGAAATCGGTGCGCACCGCGCCCTTGATCTTGCTCTTCTCGAACGCCACCAGGTCGACCTGCTCGTCGGCCACGGCCGCCTTGCGCGCCTCGTGCTGCGCGTCGTCCTCGGTCTTGCTGTGCAGGAACTTGTGCGCCAGCTTCTCGAAGCCCTCGAAGCACAGGTAGGCGCCGCCGACCATCAGCAACGGAATCACCGCCCAGGGAATGAACGCACTGATCAACAGCGCCGCCGGCACCAGGATCGCCTTGTTCACCAGCGAGCCCTTGGCCACCGCCCACACCACCGGGATCTCGCGCTCGGCGCGCACGCCGGTGACCTGCTGGGCGTTGAGCGCCAGGTCGTCGCCCAGCACCCCTGCGGTCTTCTTCGCCGCGACCTTGGTCATCACCGAGACATCGTCGAGCACCGTGGCGATGTCGTCGATCAATACCAGTAAGCTGCTTCCTGCCATGTCAAAATGTTTCCAGTAGGTTCGAATGGCCGGGATTCTAGCCCAAAGACGCTGCCTTGAGCGCCCGTCCGGGCGGGTGCTACCATGCCGGACCCCATTTGCAGGGGGCCAGACAACAGGAAGACCCCTGACAATGAGCACCATTCGCGAGCGCAACAAGGAACTGATCCTGCGCGCGGCCAGTGAAGAATTCGCCGACAAGGGCTTCGCCGCCACCAAGACCAGCGATATCGCGGCCAAGGCCGGCCTGCCCAAGCCGAACGTGTATTACTACTTCAAGTCGAAGGAAAACCTCTACCGCGAGGTACTCGAGAGCATCATCGCGCCGATCATGCAGGCCTCGACGCCGTTCAACGCCGACGGTGATCCGAAAGAGGTGCTCAGCTCGTACATCCGCTCGAAGATCCGCATCTCCCGCGACCTGCCCCACGCCTCCAAGGTGTTCGCCAGCGAGATCATGCATGGCGCGCCGCACCTGTCGCCGCGCCAGGTCGAGCAGCTCAACGAGCAGGCCCGGCACAACATCGAGTGCATCCAGCGCTGGATCGAGCGCGGCCAGATCGCCCACGTCGATCCGCACCACCTGATGTTCAGCATCTGGGCGGCGACGCAGACCTACGCGGATTTCGACTGGCAGATCGCCGTGGTGACCGGCAAGGCCAAGCTGGCCGACAGCGACTATGACGCGGCGGCGGAGACGATCATCCGCCTGGTGTTGAAAGGCTGCGAGCCCGAGGCGGCCTGATAGGGGCAATGGGGCTGCTGTGCAGCCCGTTCGCGACACAAGGTCGCTCCTACAGAGGTTACGCATTCCCCTGTAGGAGCGGCCTTGTGTCGCGATGGGCCGCAGAGCGGCCCCAAAATGACGAGCCTTACGCAGCAACCCCCGCATCCGCCGTCAGCCCCACCTCTTCGATCGCACTGATCGCGCACTGCTCGTCGATATCCGAGGTATCCCCGCTGATCCCGACAGCCCCCAGCACCTTGCCATCCCGATCACGGATCAGCACCCCGCCCGGCACCGGCACCACCGGCCGCTCGCCCAGCCCGTTCAGCGCGGCATAGAACGCCGGTCGCTGCTGCGAATCCAGCGCCAGCAGGCGCGAACCCTTGCCCAGGGCCACCGCGCCCCAGGCCTTGCCGATAGCGACCTGCGGACGCAGCAGGGTGGCGCCATCCTCGCGCTGCAGCGCCAGCAGGTGCCCGCCGGCATCCAGCACCGCCACGGTTAGCGGCGCGGCGTTGATCTTGCGGCCCGCGGCCAGCGCGGCGTTCACCACGCCGACAGCGTCTTTGAGGGTCAATGCGTTCATGAAAAGGTCCTCTTCTTGTTGTGAGAAGCCCTGAGGGCAGTTGAAAACCAGTAGATAGAATAGAACACAACGAAGACACGCTTTGTATACAATTATTTGAATCAATCTTGCCAAGTGCGACGAAATGCCGCCTCATCGCCCAATGACCGCTCAGTCAACAGCGCCGACGAAAATGGATTGACCTTTTGCGCCGAGCATGAATACACTCTGCCGCAACGCAAGTTGTATACAATTACAAAATCGATGAGGCACAAACCATGAGCAAAATGAGAGCAATCGATGCAGCCGTTCTGGTCATGCGCCGTGAAGGTGTAGATACCGCGTTCGGCATTCCAGGGGCTGCCATCAACCCGCTGTATTCGGCCCTGAAGAAAGTCGGTGGCATCGATCACGTCCTCGCTCGCCACGTCGAAGGTGCCTCGCACATGGCCGAGGGCTACACCCGCGCCAACCCGGGCAACATCGGTGTGTGCATCGGCACCTCCGGCCCTGCCGGCACCGACATGGTCACCGGCCTGTACAGCGCCTCGGCCGACTCCATCCCGATCCTCTGCATCACCGGCCAGGCCCCACGCGCCCGCCTGCACAAGGAAGACTTCCAGGCCGTCGACATCACCAGCATCGTCAAGCCGGTGACCAAGTGGGCGACCACCGTCCTGGAACCGGGCCAGGTGCCGTATGCCTTCCAGAAGGCCTTCTATGAAATGCGCACCGGCCGCCCAGGCCCGGTGCTGATCGACCTGCCGTTCGACGTGCAGATGGCCGAAATCGAATTCGACATCGACGCCTACGAGCCGCTGCCAGTCCACAAGCCACAAGCCAGCCGCGTACAGGCCGAGAAAGCCCTGGCCCTGCTCAATGACGCCGAGCGCCCGCTGCTGGTGGCCGGTGGCGGCATCATCAATGCCGACGCCAGCGACAAGCTGGTCGAGTTCGCCGAACTGACCGGCGTGCCAGTTGTACCGACCCTGATGGGCTGGGGCACCATCCCGGACGATCACCAACTGATGGTCGGCATGGTCGGCCTGCAGACCTCGCACCGCTACGGCAACGCCACCCTGCTCAAGTCCGACCTGGTGTTCGGTATCGGCAACCGCTGGGCCAACCGCCACACCGGCTCCGTCGACGTCTACACCGAAGGCCGCAAGTTCGTGCACGTGGACATCGAGCCAACCCAGATCGGCCGCGTGTTCACCCCTGACCTGGGTATCGTTTCCGATGCCGGCAAGGCGCTGGATGTGTTCCTGGAAGTGGCCCGCGAGTGGAAAGCCGCCGGCAAGCTCAAGTGCCGCAAGGCCTGGCTGGAAGACTGCCAGCAGCGCAAGGCGACCCTGCAGCGCAAGACCCACTTCGACAACGTGCCGGTCAAGCCGCAGCGCGTGTACGAAGAGATGAACCAGGTATTCGGCAAGGACACCTGCTACGTCAGCACCATTGGTCTTTCGCAGATCGCCGGCGCGCAGTTCCTGCACGTGTACAAGCCACGTCACTGGATCAACTGCGGTCAGGCCGGCCCGCTGGGCTGGACCATTCCTGCCGCCCTCGGTGTGGTCAAGGCCGATCCGAAGCGCAAGGTCGTCGCGCTGTCCGGTGACTACGACTTCCAGTTCATGATCGAAGAACTGGCGGTGGGCGCGCAGTTCAACCTGCCGTACGTCCACGTGCTGGTGAACAACGCCTACCTCGGCCTGATCCGCCAGGCCCAGCGTGGCTTCGACATGGATTACTGTGTACAACTGGCCTTCGAGAACATTAACGCCACCGACGCCGCCACCTACGGTGTCGACCACGTCGCCGTGGTCGAGGGCCTGGGCTGCAAGGCCATCCGCGTGTTCGAACCGGCCGACATCGCCCCTGCCCTGCTCAAGGCGCAGAAGATGGCCGAAGAGTTCCGCGTGCCGGTGGTGGTCGAAGTGATTCTCGAGCGTGTGACCAACATTTCCATGGGCACCGAGATCAACGCGGTCAACGAGTTCGAAGACCTCGCCCTGGTCGGCAACGACGCGCCGACCGCCATCTCGCTGCTGGACTGATCGCCTGACGCCCCCGCGCCTTGCGCGGGGGTCTTCAACGCAAGGAGACGACCTATGCCTCGCTTCGCCGCCAACCTGTCCATGCTGTTCACCGAACAGGACTTCCTGGCCCGCTTCAAGGCCGCCGCCGACGCTGGTTTCAGCGGCGTCGAATACCTCTTCCCGTACGATTTCAGCGCCGCCGAGATCAAGCAGCAGCTCGACGCCCACGGCCTGACCCAGGTGCTGTTCAACCTCCCTGCGGGCGATTGGTCGAAAGGTGAGCGCGGCATCACCTGCCACCCCGACCGCGTCGAGGAATTCCGCGCTGGCGTCGACAAGGCCATCGAGTACGCCAAGGTACTGGGCAACACCCAGGTCAACGCCCTGGCCGGCATTCGCCCCGAGGGCCTGGACTGCGCCACCGTGCGCAAGACCTTCGTCGACAACCTGCGCTACGCCGCCGACAAGCTCAAGGCCGCCGGGATCCGCCTGGTCATGGAAATGATCAACACCCGCGATATCCCCGGCTTCTACCTGAACACCACGAAACAGGCCCTGGAAATCCAGGCCGAGGTGGGCAGCGACAACCTGTTCCTGCAGTACGACATCTACCACATGCAGATCATGGAAGGTGACCTGGCCCGTACCCTGGAAACCAACCTGAAGCTGATCAACCACGTGCAGCTGGCCGACAACCCGGGCCGCCACGAACCGGGCACCGGCGAGATCAACTACCGCTTCCTGTTCGAGCACCTGGACCGCATCGGCTACCAGGGCTGGGTGGGCGCGGAGTACAAGCCCAAGACCACCACTGAAGCCGGTCTGGGCTGGCTGAAGACCCATAACGCAATCTAAGGATGCACACGGTCCCTGTAGGAGCGGCCTTGTGTCGCGATGGGCTGCGCAGCAGCCCCCGGCAATCGCTGAAATGGCCGAAATCGTGGGGCCGCTTCGCGCCCCAATCGCGACACAAGGCCGCTCCTACAAGGGCCTGGTCGCCTGTTCATACAAATACAAAGAGGCAGAACTCTCATGGCTAAAATCGGTTTCCTCGGCACCGGCATCATGGGCAAGCCCATGGCCCAGAACCTGCAAAAGGCAGGTCACAGCATCTTCGTTTCCACCCACCACGACGCCGCACCGGCCGACCTGATCGCCGCCGGCGCCGTGGCCCTGGCCAACCCGAAGGAAGTGGCCCAGGAAGCCGAGTTCATCATCGTCATGGTCCCGGACACCCCGCAGGTCGAGAGCGTGCTGTTCGGTGAGAACGGCGTCGTCGAAGGCGTCGGTCCGAACAAGGTGGTGATCGACATGAGCTCGATCTCCCCCACCGCCACCAAGGCCTTCGCCGAGAAGATCAAGGCCACCGGCGCCGCCTACCTGGACGCCCCGGTGTCCGGCGGCGAAGTCGGCGCCAAGGCCGCGACCCTGAGCATCATGGTCGGCGGCTGCCCGAAAGCCTTCGAGCGCGCCCTGCCGCTGTTCGAAGCCATGGGCAAGAACATCACCCGCGTCGGCGGCAACGGCGACGGCCAGACCGCCAAGGTGGCCAACCAGATCATCGTCGCCCTGAACATCCAGGCCGTCGGCGAGGCGCTGCTGTTCGCCGCCAAGAACGGCGCCGACCCGGCCAAGGTGCGTGAAGCGCTGATGGGCGGCTTCGCCTCGTCGAAGATCCTCGAAGTGCATGCCGAGCGCATGATCAAGGGCACCTTCGATCCGGGCTTCCGCATCAACCTGCACCAGAAGGACCTGAACCTGGCCCTGCAAGGCGCCAAGGAGTTGGGCATCAACCTGCCCAACACCTCCAATGCCCAGCAAGTGTTCAGCACCTGCGTGGCGCTGGGCGGCGGCAACTGGGACCACTCGGCGCTGATCAAGGGCCTGGAGCACATGGCCAACTTCTCGATCCGCGACGACAAGTGATTTGAATCCGGGGGCTGCTGCGCAGCCCCCACGATTCCAGATCCAACACCGCTGAACCTGCAACCACAGGTCCAGTGGTGACACCGAGCAACACCCGCCCCTGGTTCGGCCTGCACGGAGGCAGTTCCAGGGGCGTTTTCGATTTTGCAGAACAACAAGAATCTGGGAGCCTGCCATGTCGGTCGATCCACAAAAACTCCTGCGCGAGCTGTTCGACACAGCCATCGCCGCCGCCCACCCCCGCCAGGTCCTCGAACCCCACCTGCCCGCCGACCGCAGCGGCCGGGTCATCGTCATCGGCGCCGGCAAGGCCGCCGCGGCCATGGCCGAAGTGGTCGAGAAAAGCTGGCACGGCGAAGTCTCCGGCCTGGTGGTCACCCGCTATGGCCATGGCGCCAGCTGCCAGAAAATCGAGGTGGTCGAAGCCGCCCACCCGGTCCCCGATGCCGCCGGCCTGGCCGTGGCCAAGCGGGTGCTCGACCTGGTCAGCAACCTGAGCGAAGACGACCGCGTCATCTTCCTGCTGTCCGGCGGCGGCTCGGCCCTGCTGGCCCTGCCCGCCGAAGGCCTGACCCTGGCCGACAAACAGCAGATCAACAAGGCCCTGCTCAAGTCCGGCGCCACCATCGGCGAGATGAACTGCGTGCGCAAGCACCTCTCAGCGATCAAGGGCGGCCGCCTGGCCAAGGCCTGCTGGCCGGCCACCGTCTACACCTACGCGATTTCCGATGTGCCCGGCGACCTCGCCACGGTCATCGCCTCCGGCCCCACCGTGGCCGATCCGAGCACCTCGGCCGACGCCCTGGCGATCATCAAGCGCTACAACATCGACGCGCCCAAGGCCGTCATCGACTGGCTCAACAACCCGGCCTCCGAGACCGTCAAGGCCGATGACCCGGCCCTGGCCCGCAGCCACTTCCAGCTGATCGCCAGGCCCCAGCAGTCGCTGGAGGCCGCCGCGGTGAAAGCCCGCCAGGCCGGATTCAGCCCGTTGATCCTCGGCGACCTGGAGGGCGAGTCGCGCGAAGTGGCCAAGGTGCATGCCGGCATCGCCCGGCAGATCGTCCTGCACGGCCAGCCGCTCAAGGCACCCTGCGTGATCCTCTCCGGCGGCGAGACCACCGTCACCGTGCGCGGCAACGGCCGTGGCGGGCGCAACGCCGAGTTCCTGCTCAGCCTCACCGAAAGCCTCAAGGGCCTGCCCGGCGTGTACGCCCTGGCCGGCGACACCGACGGCATCGATGGCTCGGAGGACAACGCCGGCGCCTTCATGACCCCGGACAGCTTCGCTCGCGCCGAGGCCCTGGGCCTGTCGGCCAGCGATGAGCTGGACAACAACAACGGCTATGGCTACTTCGCCGCCCTCGACGCGCTGATCGTCACCGAGCCGACCCGCACCAACGTCAACGACTTCCGTGCCATCCTGATCCTCGAGACTCCGCAATCATGACGCCTGATAAAAAAGTCAAAATCCTCGCCACCCTCGGGCCTGCGATCAAAGGCATCGATGACATCCGCCAGCTGGTCGAGGCCGGGGTAAATATCTTCCGCCTCAACTTCAGCCACGGCGAACACGCCGACCACGCCCTGCGCTACCAGTGGATCCGCGAAGTCGAGCAGCAGCTCAACTATCCGCTGGGCATCCTCATGGACCTGCAGGGGCCAAAGCTGCGCGTCGGCCGTTTCGCCGACGGCAAGGTCCAACTGCAACGCGGCCAGGCCCTGCGCCTGGACCTGGACAAAACCCCGGGCGACAGCCGCCGGGTCAACCTGCCGCACCCGGAAATCATCGCCGCGCTGGAGCCGGGCATGGACCTGCTGCTGGACGACGGCAAGCTGCGCCTGCGCGTCACCGCCAAGCACGGCGATGCCATCGACACCGAAGTGCTGGCCGGTGGCGAGTTGTCCGACCGCAAGGGCGTCAACGTGCCCCAGGCGGTGCTTGACCTCTCCCCGCTGACCGAGAAGGACCGCCGCGACCTGGCCTTCGGCCTGGAGCTTGGCGTGGACTGGGTGGCGCTGTCGTTCGTGCAGCGCCCCGAAGACATCGTCGAGGCGCGCCAGCTGATCGGTGACCGCGCCTACCTGATGGCCAAGATCGAGAAGCCCTCGGCGGTCGAGCAGTTGCAGGCCATCGCCGAGCTGTCCGACGCGATCATGGTCGCCCGCGGCGACCTGGGTGTGGAAGTGCCTGCCGAAAGCGTGCCGCAGATCCAGAAAGGCATCATCGGCACCTGCCGCCAGCTGGGCAAGCCGGTGGTGGTGGCCACCCAGATGCTCGAATCGATGCGCTTCTCCCCGGCCCCGACCCGCGCCGAAGTCACCGACGTGGCCAACGCCGTGGCCGAAGGCGCGGATGCTGTGATGCTGTCGGCCGAGACCGCCTCGGGCGACTACCCGCTGGAAGCGGTGCAGATGATGAGCAAGATCATCCGCCAGGTGGAAAACGGCCCGGACTACCAGGCCCAGCTCGACGTCGGCCGGCCCAAGGCCGAGGCCACGGTGTCGGACGCCATCAGCTGCGCGATCCGTCGCATCAGCGGCATCCTGCCGGTGGCGGTGCTGGTCAACTACAGCGAGTCGGGGGCCTCGACCCTGCGCGCCGCCCGCGAGCGGCCACGGGCGCCGATCCTCAACCTGACGCCGAACCTCAACACCGCACGCCGCCTGAGCGTGGCCTGGGGCGTGCATTCGGTGGTCAACGACCGCCTGCGCCAGGTCGACGAGGTGGTCTCCACGGCGCTGGAAATCGCCCAGGCGCAAGGCATGGCCAGCCGTGGCGACACGCTGCTGATCACCGCCGGTGTGCCTTTCGGCAAGCCGGGTTCGACTAACACCTTGCGGATCGAGACCTTGGTTTGAGATCGCCTGGGGCGCCCTGCGCCCCTTTCGCGGCACAAGGCCGCTCCTACAGGGATCGCACCCAGGCATGAATACACGATCCCTGTAGGAGCGGCCTTGTGTCGCGATTGGAGGGCGCAGCCCTCCCCGTACACCGATGTAACAGAACTGCGGAAAACCGAGGCCCAAAGAGGCCCACCGCTCCCCCACTCACCTTGCCGACTGCCCATGTACACCAAGAATTTCGTCAACCCGTGCCCCGACTGGGCCACGGCCTTGCTCAACGGCTTCAGCCAGGTGCTGCTGCTGCGCAATCCCCTGTGCGGCCTGTGTTGCCTGCTGGCCATCCTGCTGACCGCGCCGGACCTGGTCGGCGGCGCCCTGCTCGGCGCCCTCGCCGGCCTGCTCACCGCCCAGCGCCGCGGCTACGACCGCGCCGATCGCCAGGCCGGGCTGTACTGCTACAACGGCGTGCTGATCGGCATCCTGATCAGCGCCGTGCTGCCCTGGTCGGCGATCCTGCCGCCACTGATCATTGCCGCCGGCGGCCTGTCGAGCATGCTCACCCACCAGTGGCGCAAGCGTGGCGGCAAGCTGCTGGTCGCCTATACCGCGCCCTTCGTGCTGCTGGGTTGGGCCACCCTGCTGCTGGCCGAGCCCTCGATCAGCAGCTTTGTCGAGGCAGACCCTGTATATGCCCTGCTGCGCGGCGTGGGGCAGATTTTCCTGCTCGACAAGCCCATGGCCGGCCTGCTGATCGTCATCGGCATGTACTTCGCCAACCCCTATGCCGCCACCTGGGCGCTGATCGGCTCGGCCATCGGTGGCGGTGTCGCGTTGCTGGCGGGCGAGGCACAGGGGGCCTGGCTGGGGCTGTACGGCTTCAATGCGGCACTGGCCGCGCTGGCCTTCAGCCGCCAGGGTGAGAAGCCTTGGGTGCCCCTACTGGCGATTGCGCTGGCGCTGCTGTTGCAGCCGCTGTTCAAGCTGTTGCCTATCACCGGATTGACTGCACCGTTCGTAGTTGCTTGCTGGCTCATGAACCTAATTGTAACGCTCACAAAAACAAGCAAGCGCACACCTCAAATCACTGAGTATTAGTACGATTACCCTGCATTTGCTCTTGAACATGGATCAACTCACGCGAGTACACAAAGCCTTTTTTTGAATCCGTACCAGTCACTTCTGCAATCGGTCCTTCCGGGGCCGATCTAAACCCAAGGCCATACATCAACCCAAATGTTTGACCGGTAGGATTAATGATTAATAAATCATCCTTTCGATAAAACTCCTCAGAACCAGAAACCGCCTTAGGTCGCAGCCTAGTGATGACCTTGCCCCTGATCAATTTGAAGTCAACCCCACCTTTTCTATCCTTGCCCGCGTGATAGAACTCGACTGTTTCACCTAGATTCAAGCGTGCTTTCAGGTAAGGTTTCAAATCGCTTGGAATCCCAGCATACTCCATCTGCTTAGTAAGGCCGGTCCCCCCAAAAAACAATTTCTTGATACTGAATCTCCCGTCAGGATCAAAGCTATTAACCGGCTCACCTTCACAATAGGCATAAGCATTCAGCCCCCCTTCTCCAAATGGACTGAGGGCGTCTGGGCTTGAAAAACGCATAAACGGTAGATAGTAGAGCCTGTGCCCATTCCCCAGTAGATAGCCTTGCACGTCACCTTCCAACAACTGCCCGTTGAACCCAATCGCACCTTTGCGCGCCGGATCGGCCAGGTATCCATAGGCCGTGTAGCTCAGCATTCGCTGCGCCGTTCCGTGGGCGCTCAACACAGAACCTGCCAGATCACACTGAAGCAGCGCAGAGGCGGGCACCTTCAAATCATTGATCCGGTCAGACATGCCAAGAACTCCATCTCCAGGTAAGTAGCTTTTCAGGCCCATGGTGCGCCAACCCGGCAAGGCGCAAAACTGGCATTTCTACCAGGCCACCCTGGCGGCACGAGACGTTGCAACCAACGGCAGCAACCTTCTACGCTTGCTGTTCACGCTTTCGGAACCCGCCCCATGTCCACCCCGCCCTCCCTGCGCGAACGCCTCTACATCATCGTCTTCCAGACCGACACCGTCGCCGGGCGTCGCTTCGACAAGATCCTCCTGCTGATCATCCTCGCCAGCCTGGTCACGGTGATCCTCGACAGCATCGACGATGTTCACCAGAACTACGCCGGGCTGCTGGCCGGTATCGAGTGGGGCTTCACGGCGATCTTCCTCGCCGAATACATCACCCGCCTGTACTGCTCGCCCAAGCCGCTGCGCTATGCCTTCAGCTTCTACGGGCTGGTCGACCTGCTGGCGATCGTGCCCGGGATCATCGCCCTGTACTACAGCGACGCCCAGTACCTGCTGATGATCCGGGTGATCCGCATGCTGCGGATCTTCCGCGTGCTCAAGCTCAGCCCCTACCTGAAGCAGGCCCACTACCTGCTGGCGGCGCTGCAGGGCAGCAAGCAGAAGATCATCGTGTTCCTGGTCAGCGTGTCGACCCTGGTCACGGTGTTCGGCACGCTGATGTATGTGATCGAAGGGCCGGAGCACGGCTTTACCAGCATTCCCAAGGGCATCTACTGGGCCATCGTCACCCTGACCACGGTAGGCTTCGGCGATATCGTGCCGAAGACGCCGCTGGGGCAGGTGCTGTCGTCGCTGGTGATGATCACCGGTTACTCGATCATCGCCGTGCCCACCGGCATCTTCACCGCCGAACTGGCCAATGCCCTGCGCGGCGAGCAGTTGCAGCATGACTGCCCGACCTGCGCCAAGCATCACCACGAGCATGGCGCGGCGTTTTGTTCGCGGTGTGGCAATGCGTTGTTTCCCAAGCAGTGAGGCTGACTGTGCTGGCCCTTTCGCGGGTTTACCCGCGAAGAGGCCGGCACTGACAACGACATAACCAAAGACCGTTTTGTTCTTTAACCCACGCAAAGCCACCCGCTATAGTCGCTGGCAAAGCGCCAACCCTTTGAACCAGAACAAGGAATGCCCCCAGTGAAAAAACTCTTCAGCGCCTCGCTGCTCGCCGCGGGCCTGGCCCTGGGTAACCTCGCCCAGGCCGCCCCGACCCTGCTCAACGTCTCCTACGACGTGATGCGCGACTTCTACAAGGACTACAACCCGGCGTTCCAGAAGCACTGGGAGAAAGAGCACAACGAGAAGGTCAACCTGCAGATGTCCTTCGGCGGCTCGAGCAAGCAGGCGCGCGCGGTGATCGATGGCCTGCCGGCCGACGTGATCACCATGAACATGGCCACCGACATCAACGCCCTGGCCGACAACGGCAAGCTGGTGCCGGACAACTGGGTGAGCCGCCTGCCGAACAACAGCGCGCCGTTCACCTCGGCCACCGTGTTCATCGTGCGCAAGGGCAACCCCAAGGCGCTGAAGGACTGGCCGGACCTGCTCAAGGACGGCGTGCAAGTGATCGTGCCCAACCCCAAGACCTCGGGTAACGGCCGCTACACCTACCTTTCGGCCTGGGGCTACGTGCTCAAGCAGGGCGGTGACGAAACCAAGGCCCGCGACTTCGTCGGCAAGCTGTTCAAGCAGGCACCGGTACTGGACACCGGAGGCCGCGCCGCCACCACCACCTTCATGACCAACCAGATCGGCGACGTGCTGGTGACCTTCGAGAACGAGGCCGAGATGATCGCCCGCGAGTTCGGTCGCGACCAGTTCGAGGTGATCTACCCGAGCGTGTCCGCCGAGGCCGAGCCGCCGGTGAGCGTGGTGGACAAGGTGGTGGAGAAGAAAAAGACCCGTGCTGTGGCTGAGGAATACCTGAAGTACCTGTGGTCGCCCGAGGCCCAGGAGATCGCCGCGAACAACTACCTGCGCCCGCGTGACCCGGCGGTGCTGGCCAAGTACACCGACCGCTTCCCGAAAGTCGACTTCCTGTCGGTGGAGAAGACCTTCGGCGACTGGCGCACCGTGCAGAAGACCCACTTCAATGATGGTGGCGTGTTCGACCAGATCTATACCAACAAGTAACCGCTCTCAGCAGGGGCAGCCCTAAGAGAGCGGTTCTGTGGGAGCGGCTCGTGGGAGCGGGCTTGCCCCGCGATATCGATAGTGGCAACGAAAGTGTTGTCTGGGCTGGCCCCATCGCGGGGCAAGCCCGCTCCCACGCACCTTCCAGTATCAATAAGGGTCAGGCCTGCTGGCGGAACACCAGCGCCTTCAGGCCACCCTCCGGATCCGCATCCGGAAACTCCGGCGGATTCTCCAGCCGCTCGACGAACGCCAGCCCCGGCGCCTGCTCGGCCATCCCCTCGATGAGAAACTGCGGCCCGATCCCCGGGTCATTGACACAGGCCAGCACCGTGCCGCCTTCATTCAACAACTCCGGCAAACGCCGGAGGATCTTGGCGTAGTCCTGGGTCAGCACGAAGCTGCCGCGCTGGAAGGTCGGCGGGTCGATGATGATCAGGTCGTACGGCCCGTACTTGCGCACCTTGCCCCACGACTTGAACAGCTCATGCCCCAGGTACGCCACCCGCGAGGCGTCATGGCCATTGAGCCGATGGTTGTCGCGGCCCCGGGACAGCGCCGACTTGGCCATGTCCAGGTTGACCACCTGCTCGGCGCCGCCGGCGATCGCCGCCACCGAAAATCCGCAGGTGTAGGCGAACAGGTTGAGCACGCGCTTGCCGACCGCCTGCTCGCGTACCCAGCGTCGGCCATAGCGCATGTCGAGGAACAGGCCGTTGTTCTGGCGCACGCCGAGGTCGAGCAGGTACTTCAGGCCATCCTCGACCACCTCGCGCTGCTGGCACGGCTCGCCCCACAACCACTGGCCGGGGCTGTCCGGCAGGTAGCGGTGCTGCAGCAGGATGGCCTGGCCGGTCCACTGCGGGCGCTCGACCAGCGCCATCAGCATCGCTTCGAGCTCCGCCAACTGGCCCTTGGGCGGTTCGCGAAACAGCGCCACCAGCAGCACGCCATCGAGCCAGTCGACGGTGATCTGCTCAAGGCCCGGCCAGCAACGGCCACGGCCATGGAACAGGCGGCGGGTCTCCAGGGGGGCGGGATCGAGGGCGGCGAGCAGGTGCTGCTCGAGGGTGGCGATGGCTGGGCTCATGTCGGCTACGGTCAGGCAAAAGCGCCATTCTACCCGCTCGCGGCCGGGCCGGGCGGTCATCGATGAAGGGGATGAGAGGGTTTGCGGCACTTTTGTCGCTTTTTTCTTGCCGGGGCGCTGTGGATAGTGCGGCCATCCCTCCCTGAAACCGGATCACTGCCATGTCACCCCTGAAAGTCGAATTCTTCCACGATGTCGTCTGCGGCTGGTGCTTCGTCCTCGCCCCGCGCCTCAAGCAACTGCAGGACGAACTCAACCTGGACATCCAGCACCGCAGCTTCATCCTGCAGACCAGCCGCGAGGCGATGGTCGAGCGCTTCGGCTCGATGCCCAAGGCCAAGGAAACCATCCTCAGCCACTGGCTGTCGTGCTCGCGCGCCGAGGACGTCAAGCGCATCAACATCGAAGCCATGCGCCAGCAGGACTTCGAATACCCCACCGGCCTGCTCGCCGGCCTCGCCTGCCAGACCGCCAAGGCGCTGGGCGGCAACGAAGGCCACGAGCGTATGTTCGACCGCCTGCAGGAAGCCCACCTGGTGCAGGCCCGCAACATTGGCGACCGCGCCACCGTGCTGGCGGTCGCCACCGAGGCCGGCTTCGACCCGCAGGCCTTCGCCACGGCATTCGACCAACAGGCCCCGCAAATGCTCGACGAAGAGCTGGCCCTGGGCCGCCGCCTGGGCATCAGCTCGGTACCCAGCCTGGTGATCGATGGCCGCTACCTGGTCCCCGGCGCCCTGAGCCTCGAGCAACTGCGCCAGACCTTCATCCAGGTCCGTGCCAACCAGAACCAGGCACAAGGAGCCGCACAATGAACAATCGCTACTGGATCGCCGCCGGCACCTCGCTGTCGCTACTGGCCATGGCCCTGCTGCCCGCCCCGGCGGTGATGGCCAACGACGCCCCCGCCGCCCAGGCCAACGCCACCCCGGTGGCGGTCGCCCGGGTGCAGTCCGGCCCCATGCCGCAGGTGCTCAGCGCCGTCGGCACCCTGGAGGCCGTGCACCAGGTCAATGTCTCGCCGGAAGTCGGCGGGCGCATCACCGCGCTGGAGTTCACCGCCGGCAAGGCCGTGGCCGCCGGCCAAGTGCTGGTCAAGCTCAACGACGCGCCCGAGCGCGGCGAGCTGGCCAAGCTGCAGGCCCAGGCCAAGAACGCCAAGCTGGCCCTGGAGCGCACGCGCAAGGTGCTGCCGCTGGCCTCCACCCAGGCCCAGCTCGACCAGGCCCAGGCCAACTACGACCAGTTGCTTGGCGAGATCGCCCAGGTCCAGGCGCAGATCGCGCAGAAGACCATCCGCGCCCCGTTCGCCGGCGTGCTGGGCATTCGCAAGGTCAACCTCGGCCAGTACGTCAGCCCCGGCGACAGCCTGGTGACCCTCACCGAGCTGTCGCGCCTGCACGTCAACTTCCCGCTGCCCGAGCAGTCCGCCGCCGCCCTGCAGGCCGGCCAGGCCATCACCCTCAAGGTCGATGCCTGGCCGCAGCAGCGCTTTGTCGCCGCAGTGACCACCCTGGAGCCGCAGATCGACCCGGGCGCCCGCTCCATGCTGGTGCAGGCGACCCTCGACAACCCCGGCCAGCAACTCAAGCCGGGCATGTTCGCCAACGTCAGCATCGAGCTGCCGAGCCACGCCGACGTGCTCAGCGTGCCGGAAACGGCGATCAGCTACAGCGCCTACGGCAACTCGCTGTACGTGCTGCGCGAGAAGGACGGCGCGCTGCGCGTGGAGCAGGTGTTCGTCAAGCTCGGCGCCCGCCGCGACGACCGTGTAGTGGTGCTCGACGCGCTGACACCGGGCGACCGCGTGGTGGTGTCCGGGCAGATCCGCCTGAGCAATGGCATGCCGGTGCGGGTCACCGACGACACCCTGGCCGCCAGCACCACGCGCAAGCCGGACCTGGCCCAGCAGTAATGGGTTTGCGTGCCACTGAAAAGGACCTGTAGCACCATGAAATTCACCGACCT
Source organism: Pseudomonas sp. TE31087 (assembly GCF_057284075.1). NCBI lineage: Bacteria > Pseudomonadati > Pseudomonadota > Gammaproteobacteria > Pseudomonadales > Pseudomonadaceae > Pseudomonas > Pseudomonas sp. TE31087. Next base: position 171,303 of record NZ_JBXVNN010000001.1, on the reverse strand, counting down.
GTTCATCCGCCGCCCGGTACTGACCCTGGTGGTCTGCGCGATGATCGTCATGCTTGGCCTGCTGGCGCTGCTGAACCTGCCGATCCGCCAGTACCCGCAGCTGGAAAGCGCGACCATCACCATCACCACCGAATACCCCGGCGCCCGCTCGCAGCTGATGCAGGGCTTCGTCACCCAACCCATCTCGCAAGCCGTGGCCTCGGTCGACGGTGTCGACTACCTGAGCTCGACCTCGACCCAGGGCAAGAGCGTCATCAGCGTGCGCCTGAAGCTCAACGCCGACTCCAACAAGGCCCTCACCGAGATCATGGCCGCCGTCAACCAGGTCAAGTACCGCCTGCCCGAAGGCGCCTACGACTCGGTGGTGGCCAAGTCCTCCGGTGAAGGCACGGCGGTGATCTACATCGGCTTCTCGAGCAAGGACATCGGCCTGCCGGCGATCACCGACTACATCTCGCGGGTGGTGCAGCCACGCGTGGCGGCCATCGATGGCGTGGCCGAGGCGCAGATCCTCGGCGGCCAGAAACTGGCCATGCGCCTGTGGCTGGACCCGGCGCGCATGGCCGCGCGCAACCTGTCGGCCAGCGACGTGGCCGAGGCCATACGCCAGAACAACTTCCAGGCCGCCCCCGGGCAGACCAAGGGCCAGTACGTCTCGGCCAACATCAACATCAACACCGACCTGACCAGCGTCGACCAGTTCCGCCAGATGGTGGTGCGCCGCGACGGCGACACGCTGATCCGCCTGAGCGACATCGGCACCGCCGAGCTCGGCGCCACCTCCTACGACACCAGCGGCATCATGGACGGCGAGCCGGCGGTGTTCATCGGCCTGCACGCCACCCCCGCCGGCAACCCGCTGACCATCGTCGGCGCGGTGCAGGAGATGATGCCGCAGATCCGCGAGACCATGCCGCCGGGCATGACCGCCAACATCGTGTTCGAAGTGGCGCGCTTCATCCAGGCGTCCATCGACGAGGTGGTCAAGACCCTGGTCGAGGCCGTGGTGATCGTCGCCGTGGTGATCTTCCTGTTCCTCGGCTCGCTGCGCAGCGTGCTGATCCCGCTGGTGACCATCCCGCTGTCGCTGATCGGCGCGGCGGCGATCATGAGTCTGTTCGGTTTCAGCATCAACCTGCTGACCTTGCTGTCGATGGTCCTGGCCATCGGCCTGGTGGTGGACGACGCCATCGTCGTGGTGGAGAACGTCCACCGCCATATCGAGGAAGGCAAGTCTCCCTTGCAGGCGGCGCTGGTCGGCGCCCGCGAGATCGCCGGCCCAGTGATCGCCATGACCCTGACCCTGGCCGCGGTGTACGCACCCATCGGCCTGATGGGCGGGCTCACCGGCGCGCTGTTCAAGGAGTTCGCCTTCACCCTCGCCGGCGCCGTGGTGGTGTCCGGCGTGGTGGCGCTGACCCTGTCGCCGGTGATGAGCGCCTTCCTGCTCAACCGCCAGGCCAGCGAAGGGCCGATGGCCCGTGGCGCCGAGCGCTTCTTCCAGTGGCTGGGCAAGGGTTACGGGCGTGTGCTGGACGTGTCCCTGCACCACCGCTGGCTGACCCTGGCGATTGCCGCGGCGGTGTTCGTCAGCCTGCCGATCTTCTACCTCGGCGCCCAGCGCGAACTGGCGCCGGTCGAGGACCAGGCCCAGGTGCTGGCAGTGGCCAAGGCCCCTCAGTACGCCAACATCGACTACACCGAGATGTACGCGCACCGCATGGACCGCCTGTTCGCCACCTTCCCGGAAACCGACATCACCTGGGTGGTCAACGGCAACGACGGCCCACGCACCGCGTTCGGCGGCGCCAACCTGAGCACCTGGGAAAAACGCCAGCGCAGCGCCGACCAGCTGCAGGCCGAGATCCAGAAAGCCGTCGGCGAGATCGAGGGCGTGGCCATCTTCGCCTTCCAGCTGCCACCGCTGCCCGGCTCCACCGGCGGCCTGCCGGTGCAGATGGTGATCCAGAGCTCCCAGGACCACCGCGTGGTGTTCGACGCCATGGACAAGATCAAGCAGGCGGCCATGGCCAGCGGCCTGTTCGCCGTGGTCGACTCCGACCTGGACTTCAACAGCCCGCTGGTCAACATCAACATCGACCGCAGCAAGGCCAACGACCTGGGCATCAGCATGCAGGCCATCGGCGACGCCCTGGCGGTGCTGGTGGGCGAGAACTACGTCAACCGCTTCGCCCTCGACGGCCGTTCCTACGATGTGATCCCGCAGGTGGCGCGAGCCCAGCGCCTGTCGGCGGAGATGCTGGTCGGCCAGTACGTCAAGGCCGCCAACGGCGCCCAGGTGCCGCTGTCGACCCTGGTCAGCTTCGACATGTCGATCGAGCCCAACAAGCTGACCCAGTTCAACCAGCTCAACTCCGCCACCCTGCAAGCGGTGCCGGCGCCGGGCGTGAGCATCGGCGACGCGGTGCAGTTCCTCGCCGCCCAAGCCAATGCCCTGCCCACCGGCTTCAGCCATGACTGGCTGTCCGATGCCCGCCAGTTCGTCCAGGAAGGCAGTGCCCTGGTGGTGACGTTCATCTTCGCCATCCTGGTCATCTACCTGGTGCTGGCGGCGCAGTTCGAAAGCCTGCGCGACCCGCTGGTGATCCTGGTCAGCGTGCCGATGTCGGTGTGCGGCGCGCTGATCCCGCTGTACCTGGGCTACGCCACGGTGAACATCTACACGCAGATCGGCCTGGTGACCCTGGTCGGCCTGATCAGCAAGCACGGCATCCTCATGGTCGAGTTCGCCAACGAACTGCAGCAGGCCGACCAGCTCGACCGCCGCACGGCCATCGAACGCGCCGCGCAGATTCGCCTGCGGCCGATCCTGATGACCACCGCGGCCATGGTGGTGGGCCTGGTCCCGCTGCTGCTGGCCAGCGGCGCCGGTGCCCACAGCCGCTTCAGCCTGGGCCTGGTGATCGTCATCGGCATGCTGGTCGGCACGCTGTTCACCCTGTTCATCCTGCCCACCGTGTACTCGCTGCTGGCCAAGGACCACCGTGCCAGCGAAGACCCACGCCTGCAGGAACTGGCCGCCTACACCCAGCCGGCCTGACCCCTTCGCCCGCCCTCCCCTGTGGCAGCCGTGATCGGCTGCCCCTGGGAGCGGCCGGCCCGAATTAAGAGAAACGACATGCTACGTAAGACCCTTCTGCCCCTGCTGCTCCTGGCGCCCCTGGCCCAGGCCGTTGCCGCCGAGCGTGCGACGCTGATGTCGGTGTACGCCCAGGTGGTCGAGCACAACAGCGACATGGCCGCCGCCCGCGAGAACTACCTGGCCCGCCGCGAGGCCGTGCCCCTGGCCCGCGCCCGCCTGCTGCCGCAGGTGGCCCTGGATGCCGAGGCCGGCGACGTGCGCAGCGACCGCCGCCAGGTCGAGCAGCGCAGCGGCAGCCTGTACCGCCTGAGCCTCGACCAGCCGTTGTTCGACCTCAGCCGCTGGTTCGACTTCAAGGCCGCGCAGTCCGAGAACGAACAGGCCGAACTGGACTTCTCGGCGTTCCAGCAACAGCTGATCCTCGACACCGCCAGCAGCTACTTCGACACCCTGCTGGCCGAGGACAACCTGGCCACCGCCAAGGCCGAGCTGCGCGCCTTCGACCGCCAGTTGCAGCAGACCCGGCTGAGCTACGACGCCGGCCTGTCGGATCAGAACGACATGCTCTCGGCCCAGGCCAGCTTCGACCGCGCCAGCGCCAACCTGATCGACAGCCAGCGCCGCAGCGAAGACGCCTACCAGGCGCTGATGCGCCTGACCGGCCAGGCGCAACCGGCATTGGCCGGGATCCGCCACAGCCTGCCGGTGCAGGCGCCGGTGCCCGAGCGCGCCGACGCCTGGGTCGAGCAGGCCATGGCGCAGAACCTGCGCCTGCGCGCCAGCCAGGCCGCCGTCAGCCAGGCCGGCCAGACCCTGCGCAGCAGCAAGGCCGATCACCTGCCGACCTTCAACCTGGCCATGGGCTACACCGAGGGCGACAGCGACCTGATGGACTCCAGCGCGCACTTCGGCCAGCGCCCCGGCAACCAGCGCGACAGCTCGGTGATGGTGCAGATGAAGCTGCCGCTGTTCAGCGGCGGCGGCACCAGCGCGCGGGTGCGCCAGGCCACCCATGAGCTGGCGCGCACCGAGTACGGTCGCACCAGCCTCGAGCGCGAGGTGCTGGAAGGTTCGCGCAACGCCTTCCGCGCGGTGGTCAGCGATGTCGAGCAGGTGCGGGCGCGACGCCAGAGCATCATCTCCAGCCAGGGCTCGTTGCGGGCCACCGAGGCGGGGTATGAGGTGGGCAGCCGCAACATCGTCGATATCCTCGATGCGCAGCGCGACCTGTACAACGCGGTGCGTGACTACAACGTCTCGCGCTATGCGTACATCGTCGACAGCCTGCGGCTCAAGCAACAGGCTGGCAGCCTGAGCCCGGATGACCTGCGCGAGCTGGCGGGGTATCTGAAGCTGGATTACGAGCCGGAGCGGGATTTCCTGCCGAGTGATCTGCGCGGGTGAAGCATTGGAATCGTCGGGGCCGCGCAGCGGCCCCAACGCTTTATCGAGTCCTGTTATTCATCCCCAACTCCATATCATCAATCAACGCCTTGGCCATGGCGCTCAACATGCGCGCTGCGCTGCCCGCCATCAGGTCGCCTTCCATCTCGGCCTCGCAGGTGAGGTGGCGAATGCAGCCAAGCAGCACCGACAACTCGCTGAAGGCATCCGCGAAGGGAATGCCCGGCTCGACCTTGAACAGGTCCATGCAACGGGTCCGGCCTGCGGTACGTGCGTTGGTCATGGCCGCACCTCCGGCTTGTATTCGAGCAAGGCACAGGCAAGCTGGCCAAGGTAGTCGCTGGCAGTGAACAGACGGTCCTGGACTTCGCCAGGTTCGGTCTTGAAGTAGATATCGAGGACATCGGAAATGGCCGTGGCCACTTCGACGGCGGCGGTCATGGCTTCTTCGCGAGTGAGGGTCGGGCGGATAGCGATGAAGGGGGCTAGACGGGGTGGGTCTGGGACGATCTTTTTCATGATGAAACTCCAGTGCGGGACAGGAGCGGCCATCTCGATCTTTCTCACGGACAAAGGTGGCAGCCGTACGCGGGGTGAGAAACCGGTGCACTGAAGCCGGCCAGACCGAAGTCTGCCCGCGCAGGGCTGCCATGAAGCAATAGCCTTGGCAGTGCAAGTCGGGTTCTCACACCCGGTCACCTGATGTGGCGACCCCGTGAAGTTATCCGTGGGGTATTTCCCCGACAACGCAGCAGCTTCCGGCAAGCGCGTAGGATAGTTCCCAAGCTTTGCTGGATGAAGCATTTGGTTTCAGGTTCGGAAATGTCTTACCTGGAAAATGAGCAAGCATGGCCGGGCAAGACCCGGATTGCGAGCAACCCCGCGATGGCGATCAAGAGTTCACCAAACAGCAACTAGCGATAGCTGCACCAGCCCAGGCGCCGCCCGTAACTTCGCGACTTCAGGAGGCCGGAGTGAGGGGACCCGGAGCGAAGCGGAGGGCCGGATGAATGGAGCGAGCATTTTTTGGTTCCTTTTTGATGCTTCAAAAAGGGACCCGCCGTAAGGGCGGAAAGGTGACTAAGCGTCGACATCACAAATGAATGCGCCTACATCCCTCGAAACCAGCTCCAACGATCCATCAAGCAACAACCGGCCGATACTCCCGACACCGCTCCCGCAATATCTGCGCCAGCAACCGCACCTCGGGACTGTGCCGGTACTCCTCGGGATAACCCATGTACATCGGCACCTCCCGCTCACGCTGATGCTGCAGGTTGACCCGCACCAGCCGCCCTTGCGCCAACCCCTGCTGCACCCGATGCTCCGGCAACCAGGCAAAGCCCATCCCCCGTTCGACGAAGCTCTCGGCCGCCGCCAGGCTGCTCACCGTCCAGCGCTGCGAGGTCCCCAGCCAGCCACTGTTCTGCGAATTGCGCGTGCCGGAATCGCGGATCACCACCTGCCGGTGGTTCTTCATGTCGTCCAGGCTCAACTCCCCCTGCGCCTCGCTCAGCGGGTGGCTGGCCCCCACCACGCAGACCAGCGAGACATTGAGCAGGAACTCCTGCAGGTAGCCGGAAGGCAGGCTGCTGGCGATACCCAGCTCGACCTTGCCGTCTTCGAGCAGCTCGCGGGCCCCGGACAACGCCGTTTCGTACAGGCGGATACGGTGATCCTTGTACTCCAGGGCAAACTCCTGCAACGCCTGCTGCAGCAATTCGATGGGGAACAGCACATCCACCGCCAGCGCCTGCTCGGTGAACAGCCCGGGCTGGTACTGGTTGGCCAGGTGCTCGAGCTTCTGCGCCGCCCCCAGCAGGTGCTTGGCCTGGGGCAGCAGGGCCTTACCCAGGGAGGTGAGCACGGCCTTGCGGCCTTCGATGATGAACAGCTCCTGGCCCAGGAGCATTTCCATGCGGTTGACCGAGTGGCTGATGGCCGACTGCGACTTGTACATGTGCTCGCCGGCCTGCTGGAAACCGCCGCACTCGACCGTGCAGACGAACGCGCGCCACTGATCGAGACTGATCTTGGAAAACACCACTACCTCCTTGTGTACCCGAAAGCCGGGCGACGAATCCTTTGTCCTGCGGCGTTGTACCACAGCTGCGTACGACACATGAAGACCATGCCGCGATGCACGCACTTTTTGTCACTATTCGCCCGGCGCGGTTCGTGCGACAACAACCTCCCTCACGGTGCCCGGCACTAATGGATGAATAATGGACAAGGAAGTCCCGATCATGCAGATATGCACAAGCGATACGGCATAAATATATAGCCGAAACAACAGGTCAATACGGCGACAACACCGCCATAAAATTTTCATATTAAAACCATTGAAAATTTTAATTGCCCTATTGTTAGACAATTCGCTCATCACCCCTTTGCGCAAGCCTCGTGGAATCACGGGGCGCACGCCTGCGCGCGATAAATAAACGCCGAACTTTCCACCCTCAAAAAACCATGAACTGGCGTCATCAATCCCATCGGAATTATTCGCTTTTTTTGCCAAAAGCTTCAGCCGCAATAATTAAATGGCCAGCAGGGCCTGGCACCGGAACAACAAGACCGGTTGTGTATTTTGGGATTTTTTCAACAGTGAAAAATAATTGGGCATACACATGAAAATCGGCATTGATGATATTGGGCTGTCTGTACCGCAACACTTTTTCGCACTGGAAGAACTTGCCGAACGGCATGGTATCGATCCGCAGAAATACCTGGTCGGCATCGGCCAGGAGTTCATGGCCGTGCCGGCACCGGACGAAGACATCGTGACCCTGGCGGCCAACGCTGCCCTGCCACTGCTCGATGACGCCACCCGCGCCTCGATCGCCACGGTGATCCTCGCCACCGAGAGCGGCATCGACCAGTCCAAGGCCGCCGGCCTGTTCGTCCACAGCCTGCTCGGCCTGCGCGCCGACTGCCGCGTGGTGGAGTTCAAGCAGGCCTGCTACGGCGCCACCGCCGGCTTGCAGATGGCCCGCGCACTGGTCGCCCAGCGCCCTCACGAGAAGGTGCTGGTGATCGCCACCGACATCGCCCGCTACGAGCAGAACTCCGAGGGCGAATGCACCCAGGGCGCCGGCGCCGTGGCCATGATCGTGGCCGAGAACCCGCGCCTGCTGGAGCTGCACCCGCACCAGGGCCGCTACAGTCTGGACGTCTCGGACTTCTGGCGGCCGAACCTGCGCAGCACCGCGCTGGTCGACGGCAAGCTGTCGATCGAGGTCTACCTGGAGTCGCTGCGCAACGCCTGGCAGAGCTACCGCGCCGACGGCGGCCTGGGCCTGGAAGACATGAGCTTCCTGTGCTTCCACCAGCCGTTCACCAAGATGGCGAAGAAAGCCTTCTCGGTGTTCGAGGCGATCGAGCCTGAAGCAGCCAAGGCCCTGGGCGAGAAGGCCTATTCCACCAGCCAGCTGTACGGCAAGGCCATCGGCAACTGCTACACCGCCTCGCTGTACATCGCCCTGCTGTCGCTGCTGGACAACAGCGACGAGGACCTGACCGGCCGCAACATCGGCCTGTTCAGCTACGGTTCGGGCAGCGTCGGCGAGTTCTTCAGCGCCACCGTGGTGCCGGGCTACCAGGCCCATTCGCGGCGCAAGGCGCATGCGCGCATGCTGGCCAGCCGCACCCGCCTGGGCCATGAGCAGTACAGCAGCTGGTTCTATGGCGACAACCACCCGGCCGTGGCCGACTACAGCACGCCGTACGTCACCGGCGGCGCGTTCCGCTACGGCGGTTGCGAGGGCTATCGCCGTCAGTACGAGAGCACCGCCCTGTCCCTGAAGATGGCGAGCTGACGACCATGAGCGACGTGCTGCTGAGCTGGCCGCAACCCGCGGTCGCCTGCCTGACCCTGAACCGTCCGCATGCCGGCAACGCCCTCGACGAGGCCCTGCTCGGGGCCTTGCACGAGCAGCTGCAGGCCCTCGCCGAGCACCCGGGGCTGCGCGCCCTGGTGCTCGACGGCGCCGGCGAGCACCTGTGCACCGGGGCGGACCTGGAGTGGATGCGCCGCAGCCGCGACTTCGACCATGCGCGCAACCTGGAGGACGCCAGCCTGCTGGCCAACGTCCTGCAGCGCCTGGACGACTTCCCGGTGCCGGTGTTGATGCTGGCCCGCGGCGCGGTGTTCGGCGGGGCCCTGGGCCTGCTGTGCTGCGCCGACCACGTGCTGGCCGCCGAGGATGCGCGCTTCTGCTTCAGCGAGGCGCGCCTGGGCCTGGCCCCGGCCTTGATCAGCCCCTACGTGGTGCGCGCCATGGGCGTGCGCCAGGCACGGCGCTACATGCTCTCGGCCGAGGTGTTCGGCACCGAGGATGCGCTGCGCCTGCAGCTGGTCCACCGCCTGGTGCCCGCCGCCGAGCTGGAGCAGGCCCGCGACCGCTGGCTGGCCACCCTGCTGCAGACCGGCCCCCAGGCCAGTCGCGAGATCAAGCAGATGCTGGCGCGCCTGGCAGGCCGCGACCACCTGCTCGACGAGCAGGGTTGCAACCTGCAGCTGATCGCCCGCCTGCGCACCTCCAGCGAGGGCCAGCACGGTCTTGCCGCCTTCTTCGAACGCAGCCGCCCCGACTGGGCGCAATGAACCCTGGGTGCGCGGACCACGAAGCCCGCGCCGTTCCGGCGTCGCCGACGACGCCCGACCTATGAGAAAAGGATTTTGCCATGTGTGGTTTCATCGGTGTCTACCAGTCCAAACGCAACAGCATCAGCGACCAGTCGATCCTCGACGCCCTGGCCGCCATCAATCACCGCGGCCCCGACGAGCACAGCCTGTGGCGTGACCCGGGCGAGCGCGCCGTGCTCGGCCACACCCGCCTGAGCATCATCGGCCTGGACAACGGCATGCAGCCGATCGTCGCCGATGAAGGCGACCTGGCGGTGATCGTCAACGGCGAGTTCTACGACCACGAACGCATCCGTACCGAACTGCAGGCCGAAGGCGCGATCTTCAAGACCGCCTCGGACAGCGAGATCGCCCTGCACCTGTACCGCCGCTCCGGCATGGCCGGGCTCAAGGAGCTGCGCGGCGAGTTCGCCATGGTCCTGTTCGACCGCCGTCGTCGCCTGATGCTGGCGGTACGCGACCGCCTGGGCATCAAGCCGCTGTTCTACACCCAGCATGAAGGCAACTGGTACTTCGCCTCCGAGATCAAGGCCCTGCTGGCCGCCGGCGTCAACCCGACCTGGGACGAGAACGCCTACGCCAGCCGCGCCTTCTACCTGCGCGACCACACCCTGTTCGAAGGCGTGCGCAGCGTGCAGCCGGGCTGCTGGGTGATGGTCGACCACGGCGGCCTGCACAGCGGCCGCTACTGGGACATGGAATTCGCCCGCCGCGACACCCCGGCGCCGAGCGACGAGGCCGGCATGATCGAATCCGTGCGCGCCGCCATCGAGGAAGCGGTGCGCCTGCGCCTGCGCGCCGACGTGCCGATGGGCGTTTACCTGAGCGGCGGCATCGACTCCTCGGCGATGCTGGGCATGGCCACCGCCCTCAAGGGCGAGCCGCTGGACGCCTTCAACCTGTCGTTCACCGACATGGACGACTACGACGAGAACCGTTTCGCGCGCATGGCCGCCGAGCACAATGGCGCGCGCTTCCACACCATCGAGATCACCCAGGACGACCTGGCGGACAACTTCGAGCAGGCGGTGTGGCACAACGAGACGCCATTCTTCAACGCCCACGGCGTGGCCAAGTACATCCTCAGCAAGGAAGTGCGCAAGGCCGGCCTGAAAGTGGTGCTGACCGGCGAAGGCGCCGACGAAGTGTTCGCCGGCTACCCGCACTTCCGCCGCGACATGCTGCTGTACAACAACGAACAACAAGACCCGAAAGTCATCGACCTGCTGCGCCAGCGCATCCAGGCCAACGAGCAGGGCTACACCAACGCGCACATGCCCCACGACATCCACTGGATGGTCGAGCAGCTCAAGCACGGCGTGTCGTGGCTGGACAACCAGGCCGGCTGGTTCAAGGCCCTGGAGAGCCTGTACCGCGGCGACTTCCGCGATCACTTCAGCGGTGTCGACCCGTACCGCCAGTTCTTCGACCGCCTCGACCACGGCAAGCTCGCCGACCGCGACCCGGTGCACAACTCCATGTACCTGTGGGCCAAGTCGTACCTGCCGAACTTCGTCCTCACCACCCTGGGCGACCGCATGGAGATGGCCAACAGCATCGAAGGCCGCGTGCCGCTGCTCGACCACCACGTGGTCGAACTGGCCTGCCAGCTGCCGGTGTGGATGAAGGTGCGCGGCGCCACCGAGAAGTTCGTGTTCCGCGAAGCCATGCGCCCTTACCTGCCCAAGGCCCTGTACGAGCGCAAGAAGCACTATTTCCGCGCCCCGCCGGCCACCCTGCAGCAGCAAGGCCGCCTGTGGCAGCTGGTGCAGGACACCCTGCACAGCCGTGATCTGGACGCGCTGCCGTTCTTCGACGCGGCCAAGGTACGCACCCTGCTCAAGCAGTTGCCGACCCTCAGCGCCCAGGAACAGGGCCTGCTCGACCCGATGCTGATGGAGCTGACCAGCCTGTGCCTGCTGCAGCGCCGCTACCGCATGAGCGGCCAGAGCTGGAACACCTTGAGCGAGGTGGCCGCATGAAGATCGCGATCATCGGCGCCGGCCTCAATGGTCTGGCCTGCGCCCTGATTCTCAAGCGCTTCGGCCTCGAGGCCACGGTGTACGAGCGGGCCCATGGCCCGCGCGACTCGGGCACCGGCATCTACGTCTGGCCCCAGGGCGTGCAGGTGCTGCGCTTCCTGTTCAACGACACCGGCTTCATCGGCCGCGGCAAGGCCATCGAGTTCCTCGACACCCATGGCCGCGACGGTCGCCTGATCCACAGCCAGCCGGTGCGCCCGGACGGCCTGGGGATCCCGGCGCCGGCGGTGATGTTCCCGCGTCCCGAGCTGTTCGGCCTGCTGCGCGAACGCCTGGCCCCCGGGCAGATCCGCTACCAGATGGGTTGCGAGAAGGTGGAGAAGGTCGGCGAGCAGGCGCGGGTCACCTTCAGCAACGGCGAACAGGAAGACTTCGACCTGGTGATCGGCAGCGACGGCGTCGGCTCCACCGTGCGCCAGTGCCTGGAGCCGGGCCTGACGCCCTACGACACGGGCCTGGTGGCCAGCCGCGGCATGGTCGAGTTCGACTCGCCGCTGCTGCTGCCCGACCGTTGCCAGATCTTCGCCTCGGAGTTCTCGCGGGTGGTCACCTACCCGCTGGCCGCCGACCGCCCGTACCGCTACTGGTTCGCCGCCTACCAGCACCGCAACCAGCCGCTGCTCGACCGTGACGGCCTGGTACAGCTGTTTGCCGACCTGCCGCCGGACGTGGTGCGGATGATGGAAGCCACCGAGCACGAGCAGATCCTCACCCACAAGATGATGGCGCTGACCGGCGCCGGTTGTTGGCAGAACGGCCGCGTGGTGATGCTCGGCGACAGCATCCACGCCATGCTGCCGACCCTCGGCTACGGCCTGACCCTGGGCCTGGAGAACGCCTTCATGCTCGCCCAGGCCCTGGTCGGCTGCTGCGACGAGCGCCTCGACAGCGCCCTGCAGCGCTACGAAATCCGCGCCGCCGAGCGTTCGCGGGTGATGCTGGAAGTGATGCGCGACATGACCGACCTGTACTACTTCGAGGAGGACAGCGCCATGACCTCCTCGCGGATCCGGCCGATCGTCGAGCGTTTCCACGACCTGGCCCTGACCACGGTGTTCTGAGGAGATCGCCATGAGTGACGCATACCGCCAGCGCCTGCAGGCCTTCGTCAGCGAGCGCATCACGCCGAACGTGGCGGCCTGGGAGCAGCTCGGCGCCTACCCGGCCACGCTCAACCGCGAGGCCGGCGCCGCCGGCCTGCTCGGCCTGGGCCACGACCACCGCCAGTTGCCGGACGACCCGCGGGCCGTGGCGGTGCTGATCGAGGAACTGACCCGCAGCGGCGCCCAGGGCATCACCATGGGCCTGGGCTCGCACTTCGTCAGCCTCAAGGCGGTGCAAGCCACCGGCCACCCGATCGTCCACGACCTGGTGCCGGCAGTGCTCGACGGCCGCCAGAGCATCGCCCTGGCGATCACCGAGCGCCAGGCCGGTTCCGACCTGCGCGCCCTGGAGTGCCGGGCCACGCGTCTGGCCGACGGCTACCGGCTGAACGGGCACAAGGCGTTCATCTGCAACGCCACCCGTGCCGACTGGCTGCTGATGGTCGGCCACTGCGAGGACGGCCTGGCGCTGTTCCTGGTCGAGGGTTCCGCCGCCGGCATCCGCCACACCCCGCGCCAGGCCCTGGGCTGGCGCTGCCTGCCGCTGGCCGACCTGGAGCTTGTGGACGTGCCAGCGCTGCGCCTGACCGGCAAGGGCGGTGTCGGCCGTCTGCTGCAGGCCAGCCTGCAGCAGGAGCGGCTGAACCTGGCGGTGATGGCCATCACCAGCGCCGACATGACCCTGCAGGCCGCCATCGACTGGTGCAAGAGCCGCCAGGTCGGCGGCAAGGCACTGTTCGACAAATCGGTGATCCGCCAGCGCCTGGCCGAGCACTACGCGCAGCTGACGGTCAGCCGCCAGTTCGTCGACACCTGCGTGGCCCGCCAGGCCGAAGGCACCCTGGACGCGCACCAGGTGGCCATCGCCAAGAACAGCGCCGTACAGACTTTGGAAACCCTGGCCCGCGATGCCGTGCAACTGCATGGCGCCCACGGCTGCGTCGAGCCCTCGCTGGTCGAACGCATCCACCGCGACGCCCGCCTGCTGGCCATCGGCGGCGGCACCCACGAAATCATGCTGGAAATCATTGCCCGGCACCTGTGAAGGATCACACCATGAGCACCATCAGCGACCACGCCGCCGCGCACTCGCGCGCGCTGCTCGAACACGCCTACCAGCGCTACTGCGGGCTGGAAATGCTGGAACAGTCCCCCGGCCAGTGCACCTGCCGGCTGACCGTCACCGATGCCATCGACAACCTCAGCCAGACCCTGCACGGCGGGGTGATCTACTCGATGCTCGACGTCACCAGCATGCTCGCCACCCTGCCCTTGCTGGGGCCTGACGAGTACGCCCTGACCAACAGTTTCAACACCCTGCTGCTATCGGCCACACCGCGGGACACCGAGGTGCTGTTCCACGCCAAGGTGATCCGTGATGGACGCAACCTGATGTTCACCCAGGCCGAGGCCTGGCGGGTCAACGCCGACGGCAGCCAGACGCGCATCGCCAGCGCGCAGCTGAGCAAGTTCAGGCTCAAGCGGGAGTGGTGACGGCGTAATCACCCATCACCTTCTTCGCGGGGCAAGCCCGCTCCCACGTGATATGTGGGGGCGGACTTGCCCCGCGATCGTTTCAGCACAGAGCCCCTGGCGATACATGACAACCTTAAGGGTAATACCCTGATTATCTGCGCTTTTCACTCCCGCCCGATTGCTCAAGACTGGCTGTCACACACATCACTGAAAGGATTCTCGCAATGAATCACAAGGTCCTGGTCATCCGCTCCTCGATCAAGTCCGATGGCGGCTTCTCCGGCCAACTGGTGGACAACTTCCTCAAGCAGCTCAAAGAGGTCAACCCCGAAGCTTCGGTGGCGGTACGCGACCTGCACGCCCAGCCCATCCCGCACCTCAATGCGGTGACCATGGACGCCCTGTTCGGCGGTGACGCCAGCAGCATCGAGGCGGCCGCGGCACTGAAGCTGTCCAACGAGCTGATCGAAGAGATCCAGGAAGCCGACCGCGTGGTGATCGGCCTGCCACGCTACAACTTCGGCGCACCGTCGATCCTGCACACCTGGGTCGACTACATCGTGCGTGGTGGCGTCACCTTCACCTATGTCGACGGCGCCCCGGTCGGGCTGCTGGATGACAAGCCGGTGCACGTGCTCAACGCCAGCGGCGGCGTCTACAGCCAGGGCACCGACACCCTGGCCGGCTGGCTGTCGCAGACCCTGGGCTTCGTCGGCCTGAACAGCGTCGAGTTCATCTACGCCGAAGGCCTGGGCATGGGCGAAGAAAGCCTGGCCGCGGGCCTGGCCGCCGCCAACCTGAAGATCCAGCACAGCATCGCCGCCCTCGGCGAACGCCCATGCCCAAGCCTGGCCACCGCCGTAGGGAGGTAAGATGACCCGCAGCCAAGACAACCCATCGGTCCAGGAACTGTTCCTCAGCGAACTGGTGGCCGAGCCCAACCGCTACCACCTGTACATCTCCCACGCCTGCCCGTTCTCGCACCGGGTGCACCTGGTGCAGAGCCTGCTGGGCCTGGAAGACGCGCTGGACGTCACCTCGGTGGCGGCCCGCCGCCACGACCAGGGCTGGGAGTTCGACGAACACGACCAGGACCCGCTGCACAAGGACGTCACCCTGCTGTCGAGCCTGTACGAGCGCTCGCGCCCGGGCTTCACCGGCAACCAGTCGGTGCCGGTGCTCTGGGATCGTCAGCAGAACCGTATCGTGCACAACGACTCGGCGGAGCTGGCGCTGCAGATGGCGACCCGCCTGCTGCCCCTGGCCAAGACCCCGATCGACCTGGTGCCCGACCGCTCCAGCTGCGACATCGTCGAGCTCAACCAGTGGCTGCACACCAACATCAACCGCATGGTCTACCACATGGGCTTCGCCCCGGACCAGGAGAGCTACGACCAGGCCTTCCAGCAGTTCTTCGCGGCCATGGACACCCTCGAGCATCGGCTGCGCAAGCAGCCGTACCTGGTGGGCGGCAAGCTGAGCCTGTCGGACCTGTTCCTGCTGCCCACGCTGATCCGCTACGAGGCGGTGTACTACGTGCACTTCAAGACCAACCACAAGACCCTGGCCGAGTACCCGGCACTGTACCAGTACCTGGTGCGCCTGACGCAGATCCCGGCGATCTACCGCACCATCGACATGGCGCATATCAAGCTGCACTACTACTACTCGCACAACCACATCAACCCGACCCGGATCGTGCCCCAGGGGCCGGCGTTGAGCTGGTTGAACTGAGCAGTCGGCGTTTGCGGTCTTTTCGCGGCACAAGGCCGCTCCTACAGGAAGCGCATCCCCCTGTAGGAGCGGCCTTGTGCCGCGAAAGGGCTGCCTCGCAGCCCCGGCGGTTGAAGCCGAATACCGACTCCGGACGACTTCAACACCTTGAGGCTGTTACACGCCAAGACCACGCCGATCTTACAAACTGAACCTCATTCAGGCCTTGCCACGCCGCGGCCGCTGGCCGGCCGGAACCACCATCCCTGCTGCATGCCCGCCGCCGCCAGCAGGATCAGCCCCACACCCAGCCACTGTACCAGCGCCAGGCGATGGTCGAAGGCCACCCAGTCGACCAGGATCGCCGCGATCGGGTAGATGAACGACAACGCCCCGGTCAACGCCGTGGGCAGGCGCTGGATGGCGCTGTACAACAGCACGTACATCAACCCGGTATGCACGATCCCCAGTGTCACCAGGCTGCCGAGCGCCGGCAGTTCACCCGGCAATCCACCGAGCTTCACCCACGGCGCCAGCAGCAACACACCGGTGCTCACCTGGATCAGCGCGATCAGGTGCGGCGGCGTGCCGGTCAGGCGCTTGATGATCAACGCCGCCACGGCGTACAGGAACGCCGCGCCCAATGCCAGGACAATGCCCAGCAGGTACTCGTCGCCACTGGCCTGCCCCGCGCCATGGGCGCTGACGATGGCCAGCATGCCGAGGAACGCCACGCTCAACCAGGTCAGCTTGGCCGGGGTGATCTTCTCGCCGAGAAACAGCGCGGCCAGGCCCACCAGCATGAACGGCTGAACGTTGTACACCGCCGTGCCGATGGCAATCGAAGCCCGCGAATAGGAGGCGAACAGCAGCACCCAGTTGCCGACGATCGCCACGCCGCTGGCCACCGCCAGCAGGAAGGTGGCGCGGGTCAGCACACCCGGTTTGAGAAAGCCCATGGCCGCGCAGATCAGCAGCAAGGTGCCGGCGCCGAACACGCAGCGCCAGAACACCACTTCCAGCACCGGCTGCCCGGATACCAGCACGAACCAGCCGATGGTCCCGGATATCAGCATGGCGGCGATCATTTCCAGCGAGCCACGGCGCAGCGAATTGTCCATCTCACACCTCCTGTCGATGATGGGCACAGTATGCGGAGGGTCGAGGGCGACCTTCCAGCGGATAACCAAGGCATATCTGTGATCTCGCCTTTACTATCAAGGCATATCTTGAAAATCACCTAACGAGGCTGCCATGACCGATGCCATCGACCAGTTGCTGATCAACGCCCTGATGGAAGACTCGCGCCGCTCGCTCAAGGCCCTGGCGCAGATCAGCGGATTGTCGGCGCCCAGCGTCAGCGAGCGCCTGCGCCGCCTGGAAGAGCGCGGCGTACTGCGCGGCTATACGGTGGAGGTGGACCCGCGCTGTTTCGGCTACCAGTTGCAGGCCATCGTGCGCATTCGCCCGCTACCGGGGCAGTTGCAGGAGGTGGAGCGGCAAATCGTGGCCATTCCCGAGTTCACCGAGTGCGACAAGGTTACCGGCGAGGATTGTTTCATCGCCCGCCTGCATGTGCGCTCGATGGAGCAGCTGGACACGCTGCTCGACCGCCTCAACGTGCTGGCCGAAACCAATACGGCGATCATCAAGAAGACGCCGGTGAAGCGGCGGTTGCCGCCGATGGAGTGAGCAGACCTGGCAGCAGCGTTGCAGCAGTCAGCCGACGCAAGCCCTCTCAGGTTCAGGCTACTTCGCAAAGACAGTTCCATGCCCTCGTACTGCGCCATGGGTTTCGCAACGCTCGGCCAAGGCTCCATCGAACGAGATCAAGCGGTCCGTCGTGGCTTTCCAGTCGGCCAGGCGGTGATAGGCATTGATGAACCAGCTCAGGTTCCCGCAAAGATTGCCGAATGCAGAGTTGATCTGCATGACGTCGCCAAACATGATGGCGCCGGAAAAGAATCGCGGAACAGCCAACAGGCTGCTGAACACCAGCGACAGCTGACTGTAGCTCTCGGTGAACAGGGAAAGACGCATTTTCACATTGATGGTACGACGCATGTTGGCCAGGCTGACATCGAGCTTCTCACTGATCCGTTGTTTTTCGCCATGACGCCCACAAGAGGCCGCCTGGTCGCTGGAGCTGTCGCGAAAGCGGATCAGGAAATAACGCAGGTCCGCCTCGGAGCGTTGCTGATTGTTGCTCAAGGAGACCAGCTTGAAACCGATTTTCTGGCTGATGTAGGTTCCCAGAAACGCATAAAGTAAGGCGGCCCAGAACATATAGGCGGGAATGTTCAGGCCCCACAACTGCGCACTACCGGAAATGCCGATCAATACCACACTGAACGACACGACGCTGGCCAACGTGTAGAACAGGCCACAGGCCAGGTCAATGGTCTCGAACGTGAACTTGTTGATGTCTTCGGCGATGCGCTGATCGGGATTGTCGACCTGCCGCTCGACCTGATCGGGGTGATTCGACTCGACGACCCAGGCCGACAGGTAGTGATTGGTCAACCAGCGACGCCATCTCAGCGCGAAGACGTCGACCCAATAGGTGATCAATACCGAACGAAATACCGAGAACAGCACAATGGCAATGAACACCACTACCAGCCGATAGAAGGAGTAAGCATCGAGTTCTTGAATGGCATTATAGAAGTGCTTGTACCATTCATTGATCGCCAGTGCGGTGGCCACCGCCAGAAGGGACAGCCCCCCCAATGCCACCAGTGAGCACCAGGCGAATAGCTTTTCTTCGCTCTTCCAGTACAACGACACCAAATAAAAAGTTTTACGAAAGAATGACGAATCTTCGGGAGCGCCATCACTCCCGCTAGAAATTTTCGAATTCATTGACATCACGGAATATAATTTAATTATGAGCGGAGCGTGTATCGCTCCTTATAGTCACTCTGAACGGACCGTCTGACCGTCGCGTACAGGGTCATCACACTAAACGTGCATCTCAATACAAAACAACCACGCGTTGCGCTGGCGCGATCAGCGATCGCTCCGATGACGCCGGCACCCGCCAACTGCCCCTTGACGACGTAGGTCCTAACGCACGCCACATCCCTCAGGAGCGTTTGACTTTACCCTTTTTTTCGCCCAGTACACGAAGCGACAGCGTTATCGCCAACGCCATCAACGCGTACTTGATGTAAACATTGATCATCCAATAGTCGGCCGCTGTCCCCACCGCTATTCCGATGGAGATCGTCACGGCCATGACGACGAAAGAATTCATGGATACATTCCAGATCACCTACCCTCTGACGCCGAGTATTTACGTCGGCAGAATGGCTTGAAGCCACTACTGACACTCAGTCTAGCGTCCGCGTACCGCGCCCGACACCCTACATGTGTAGGGATGGCGCCGGACCACTTGACTCCCCAAGTCGAAAAGAGGCTCAAACACCCAGCGAATTCTGAGCTATTTCAGCCTCTTCCGACCTTGCAAGCGGACAACCGATCAAAATTGACCAGACTGCCCGCCCTGGTGATGGACGATCAACAGCGTTAAACGCTTAAGCGCCAGTCGAAGCACTGCCCCACATCCGGGATCCATTACCTGCAATCACGCCGCCGCCAAAACCTGCTGTCGTACCCGCAGCGATACTTCCGATGCCCGCAGGCCCGGCGATAGCACCTACCAGCGCGCCAGCCCCAGCCGCCAATGCCAGGTCAGCGCCATTGATGCTGCCACCACCCGTTTGGCTACCGAGGTAAGTAGCAACGCCAACGGCTGCACCACCGACTGCCCCAATAGGACCAAAGGCGCCTGCCACCATCTCGAGTTCTTCTACTGTGATATCGCGCATTATTACAATTCCCTATGGTTTTATTAAAAGATGTTCAGCGTTTACCCTTCGGCTACACGCGCGCGAAGCGCTTTTCGAATAGCAGCGATCAAAGCGCCCAGAATCCCAGGCGCCCCAGGCTCGCCACCAGTCGCAAACGCGCGAGGTGCCAACGGTTCAATGCAGCAATATGCTCCTGCTCCGCCATTGCATAGGCGGAAGAAGCATTGAGCAGCTCGATCATGCTGCCCACCCCAGAGCGATAACGGCCCTGGACCACGTTCAGGGCAAGCATTGCCTGCTCCACCCACTCGGCGGTTCTTTCAAGTGCCTGGGTTTCGGTACCCAGGGACTGGTAGCTGTCCCACAGCTGCAGCGATACGCGCTGCTCGACATCCGCCAGCTCTGCTTCACTGGCCTGCATCCTGGCCCGGGCACCACGCACCTGGTAGGTGCGCTCGAATCCTTCGAACAGCGGGATGTTGAGTTGCAGACCGACAACGCTGTCACGGGCGCGGCTGTCGCCATCAAAGTCGGTTGACCGATGTGCCTGCATATCTGAAAGCGAAGCGATCAGCGACAGCGACGGGCGACCGGCAGCCTCGCGCTCGGCGATACCAGCTTTCGCCGCATCCAGCCGGGCCTTTGCGGCTATGACTGCGGGATGGTCCAATCCCGCCTGTTCGAGTAGCGCATCCAGGTCCTGGACGAAAGACGTGGTCGGGCGCCAGGCCAGCGTCCCCGCCAGCGTCAGCGTCGTCTGCAGCGGCAACCCTGCAAGCAGGGCAATCTGCCCCTGGGCGCTGCGTACCGCCCCCCGGTCCCGAACTTCGTTCAGGCTGGCTTGTGTGTAGGCGGTCTGTGCCTGCAAACGATCTGAAAGCGCGGCCGCGCCCGCTTCGTACTTGGCGGACGCATCCTTGAGATTCTCGGCCGCCAGTGCGGCAACCTGTTCTGCAAGCCGCTGCCTGTCCTGGGCCGCCAAGGTGTCGTAGTACAAACGGGCCGCTTGCAAAAATGCCTGCTGCAAGCGCTCGTCCTGATCGGCATTGGCCGCCACCAGCAATTGCCGCGCATGACGCAGGTCGGCCTCTCGTCGACCGGAATCGAACAGCACCCAGCTCAGGCCCAGTCGATTTTCGAGCTGACGCTGCCTGCCCTGGATCGAGTGATCCTCTCGGTTGTCGTAACGGCTGTCATTGCGACTGCGACTGAACGAGGACCTAGCATCAAGCCTTGGCAGGTAGGCCGATTGGGCTATTCCCACCTGCGCGGCCTGGAACTTGGCCTCAGCCCAGGCACGTCGGGCCTTGGGGTCACGACATAACACACGCTCGATCATGACATCGAGGGTAAGCCCCCCTGGTTGCACAGGGTCAATACAGGTTGCACCTGCTTCGGCATCGTTGCGCGCAACCATGACCGCCACGGACTCATCGGTCGAGAATACATCCAGCGCAACGACGCCGGACGACCACGCGTACAGCATGCCGAGCAGACAGCCAAAGAAAGTGCCAGCGCTCACGATGTGACCGCCCCGCCTGGGCAGGACGGTGAATCCACCCTCGGCAGATCGAGCCTGACTCGGCCTGCTTCAAGGTGTACCACCCGGTCTGCCGAGGCAATCGTCTCGGCGCGGTGGGCAACGATGATTCGGGTCACGGCGAGCGCACGCACCGCAGCATTGACCCGCTGCTCACTGGCCACATCAAGATGGCTGGTCGCCTCGTCGAGGATGAGGATATCCGGCCGCTTGTACAGTGCCCTGGCCAGCAGCAAGCGCTGTTTCTGGCCTCCGGACAGCACCGTGCCCATGTCGCCTACCAAGGTGTTGTAGCCCATTGGCATGGCCATGATTTCGGCATCGATGGCCGCCATGCGCGCGCATTCCATGGCCCATTCCAGATCGGGGCTCGACTCGAAGAACGTGATGTTGTCTGCGAGCGAGCCGGCGAACAGGCAGTCATCCTGCATCACCGTGCCGATCCGTCCGCGCCAGGACTCCAGATCCAGCTGGCGCAGCTCATGCCCACCCATGCGAATCTGGCCACTGGTGGGCGGCAATATCCCCAGCAGCACATTCACCAAGGTACTCTTGCCGCATCCCGAGGCACCGGTGATGGCAACGGACTCCCCGGGCGCGATGT
Source organism: Pseudomonas sp. TE31087 (assembly GCF_057284075.1). NCBI lineage: Bacteria > Pseudomonadati > Pseudomonadota > Gammaproteobacteria > Pseudomonadales > Pseudomonadaceae > Pseudomonas > Pseudomonas sp. TE31087. The sequence continues at coordinate 149,861 of NZ_JBXVNN010000001.1, read as the reverse complement.
GCAGGTCGATGCCATCGAGCACCAGCGGCTCATGCTCGGAGTAGCGATAGCTCAGGTTCTGGATGTCGATGGTCATCTGGCGCGCTGGCCAGTCCGCGCCCTGGGGGGTATCCCGCTGTTCCTCGGGAGGGTGGGTGACGATGTCGGCCAGCCGCTCACCCTGCAAACGCAACATGTGCAGGTCGAACAGGTGGTCTACCAGGCTGGCTACACGGCTGACGAACTGCCCCTTGTACGCCATGAACGCCATCAGCACGCCGACCGTGAAGTGATTGCTCATGACCAGCGATGCACCTAGACCGATGGTGCAGAGGTTTTCCAACCCGAAGATCAGCGCGTTGAGTTGGGTGTAGAGCAACTGCAGTTTCTGCGTGCGCAATCCGGCGTTGATCTGGGCAACCAACAATCCGAGCCAGGTGGAGCGCCGTTCACCTTGACGCTGGAACAACTTGAGCGTGCGTACCCCTCGCAGCGTTTCGAGGAAATGGCTCTGCTGGCGCGCCGCATGAACGATCTGCTCCTCGCTGGCACGGCGCAGTGGGCCATACCACATCCAGCGAACCAGGATATAGGCCACCATCGCCAGCACGGCGATCATCGCCAGCGACGGGCTGTAGAGGAACATCAAGGCAAGGGTGGCGACAGTCATCAGGCCGTCGAGTATCGCCGAGAAGAACGCCGCAGTCAGCGTATGCTGAATCTGATCGACAGCCCCGAAGCGAGACACCACGTCGCCCAGGTGACGCCTCTCGAAGTACTGGATCGGCAGACGCAGCAGATGACTGAAGAGGTTTGCCCGCCACTGCACGCTGAGCAACGTGCTCATGTGCATCATGACCCAGGCGCGCGTGGCACTGACCAACTGCTGCATCAAAAGCAACAGGCCAAAGCCGATCATCAGCGTGGTCAGTAGATCACGGTCCTGGGTGACCACGACGTTGTCGAGGGTCCATTGCAACAGGAACGGACTGACCAGTGAGAACACTTCCAGCACCAGCGCCAACAGCAGCACCTGGGCCAAGCCACGGTACAGCCCGCTCACACGCCCGAGCATCTTGGTCAAGCCCAACCGGGGCTTGGCGGCCTGCGCCTCGAAGCCCTGCTCGGGCCATACCTCCAGGGCAACGCCGGTGAAGCTTTCACTGGCTTGGGCAAAGCTCAGCTGGCGCACCCCTTGGCCGGGATCATGCAGGGTCAGGTGCTGCCCATGGACAGCCTTGAGCACCACGAAATGGTTGAAGTTCCAATGCAGCACGCATGGCAGCTTGAGCTTGTTCAGATCGCTCAGCTCCAGCCTGACCGCACGGGTGCCCAGGTTGAGGCGCTCGGCAGTCTGCATCAGTTGCCTGAGGGTGATGCCTTTGAGCGAAACGCTGAACTGCCGGCGCAGCTCCATCAGGGTCGTATGATGGCCGTGCATGCCTGCGATCATGGCCAGGCAGGCCAGTCCGCACTCGGTTGCCTCGGTCTGCAGGATCAGCGGAAGACGGCGCCCCAGGCTCGGGGTGATGGCGTCGATGTAGTTCATGCGTCCATTCCTAGAGTTTGCCCGTCAGGCTGTAGAGCGGTTCGAGCACCCACTCGTAAAGACGCCGGGTTTCCTGCAGCACATCCGCCTCGACCAGCATGCCGGCCTGCAATGCCCGGGACTCCCCGTACGCCTGCACCGACTGCCTATCGATCGCCACGCGAATGCGATAGATCTGTTCACCATTGCCTCCCAGGCCGGGCACGCTCCCGACCACATTGGCAAGCTCGGCAGCCGAAAGCGTGGTCCTGGACACCGAAACGACCTGACCATGGTGCTGGCCAAATTTCTGATAGGGGTAGGCCTGGTAGCGAAGCAGCACCGCATCGCCCGCCTGGATAAAGCCAATGGCTTTGCTGGGGGCATACAGCTCTGCCTGCAGATTGGCATCCGCCGGTACCAGGCTCATCAGCGTGCGCGAACTGTCCACCACCTGCCCCGGCCCCACCAGGATGGAGGTGGCCACGCCTGGCTGGGGTGCCGTAATGACCAGCGAGCGCTTGGCTTCGCTTTCGATCAACGCCTGCTGCACCGACGACAGCGATCGGCGAATGCTGGCCAGCTGATTACCATGTAGTGCCTCCAGCCCTGCCCGTTCATGCTGTCGCTCGACCAACTGCTGCCTGAGCACGGTCGATTCGCGCACCAGGCCCTGAAGACTCTGGCGCTGCCCCAGAAGCTCGGCCTGGCGCTGTTGAAGCTGGTCCATGGAGATATAGCCTTTGTCCATGAGCCCCTGATAGCGCTCGGCCGCATTGCCGGCCAGTTGCACAAGCCGCTGCTGGCTGGCGATCTGCTGCGCCAGCGTGTCCAGCTCCTGAGTGAGGCTTCGCAGCTTGCTATCCAGACTCTGCCGCGCCTCAACCTGCAGTTGCTGCTGCTTGCGCAACTCCTCCTCCAGGGAACGACGCTGCCCCTGAAGCTGATCGCTGACCCCTGCCTGGACAGGCCCCGAGTCGACCGAGCGCTCACTGGAAATCAGGAACAGCCGCCCGCCCTGCTCTACCTGCTGCCCTTCCTCGACGTAACGCTCCAGCACGACACCATACTGCGGCGAATGAATTTTCAACTGTCCGGACGATGGCACCAGTTGACCTGGGACGGTGCTACGCCTCGTATAACTGCCATAGAAAAAGAAACTCACGACCAACACCGCGAGCAACAACGCCACCAGTGTCATCACCGTGAAGGACACAGGCCTGACCAGCACGATGTCACCCAACCAGGTGCTCTGTCGCGCGGCCAGCGCTTCGGGTCTGAACAAGGGGGCCTTACCTGTCACGCAGTTATCCTTTACCTGGCCGGGAGACTTCACCCCGGGCCCGACCTCAGCGGGTCGGCTTGATTACGAAGGTGCCCTCAGCGGACAAAAATAATGTGCGGCCCAACTAAATTTTTGACGCCGCCGCTCGTCCTCCCCCACCATGTACAGGACAGCACACAGAGCCACTTGACTTTGTCATCCGCCGCCTGACATTCGGCAACCGCAATACAAAGGAAACATGCGTTGAACATCACGGAACGAGAACACGACGTTATTCATTGCTTATCGAGAGGGTTGACCAACAAGGAAATCGGACAACAACTGGGTATCAGCCAACACACCGTCAGGGACCATTTGTCCTCGGTATTCAAAAAGCTGAATGTTGGCAGCCGCATTGAACTGGCCATACTGTTCAGTACATCAAACGAACACCCGCCCTCGCTTCAACACAAAGCCGCAGGCAATACGTAATTATTCACATTCTTGAAGCGCTGGCCATCCTACACCTGTAGGGTGGCACTTTGACATACCCACAGAGTATAAACGTCAACATGCCCGCCTTGCAGAGCCGCACGCCGTAGCGGGCCTCCCCGGCCTTGACACGCCTCGACTAATCGCCAGAACTTATTCCGTCCAGATGATCGCCCCAGACAATGAAGTGGCGCAACTCAACGAGTTGCACGAAGTATTCGTCCCTTTTGAAACGGAATATATCGAGGGCTGTGAAGTTATTTATCTTAACGAGGCGCTGTGTGAACGGCAGAACTCGACTGACTTGCTGGCCTCTTACAGCTACATGATCCGGACCGATACCGTGCCCCGGCGCGCCAATGCAACACGCAAGACCTTCATGGCTGAACGTTACGGCGGCGACGGCATTCTCAGCAACGGCGGCGGCGCACGCTGTGGTTTTGATGGAGTGTGGCAACTTAAGGGAATTGGGGCCAATCCGCTGGTAGGTCACGATGTGGATGCGGGACATGGTGATGGCAACTTGTCGTTGACCACCGCACTCTATGAGTCGGTGTGGGCAGAAATCATCGCGTCGGTGCTGCCTTTCGGGGCGACAAGAACCATTGCCATCCTCGACACCGGCCTGACCTATGACACCTGGCGCGGGACGCTGAAACGCGGCCTGCTGGTTCGCCAGCCGGTTGTGCGCCCGGCGCATTTCATCAGGTCCATCTACTTCAGACAGCAGCGCCTGGATGGCCTGGGTGAAGATGCCCTACGGGTGAAACAGGCCATTCAACGGCTCGTCGAGTTCCTTCCCCAAGCACGAGCCTCGACAACGCCAATACCCTCACTCGAACAACGCCTGGAAAATGGCCTGGTCGAGTTGGCCGGGCGCTACGCCGAGCAGTTCGCGGCCGCGCGCGCCAAACACATCATCCATTTCAATGTCAGTGCATCCAACGTTTCCCTGACCGGTGGCTGGCTGGACCTGAGCGGCATTTGCCTGTTCACTCACTTCATCAATGGCGACCGCTCCAGCATCGACCGCTTCAACAGCGAATACCTGCCCGCCCTGCAGAGTCTGCAGAGCCTGTGCTACTACCTGGGCAAGTACGCAGTCGTGGACAACGAGGTGTCGCTACACCTCTGGCAAAAGACCCTTGAGCAATTCAACCAACGCTACAGCCATTACCTGAATCTGTATCAGGTCGCCCAGGCCGGATTCCCACTCTGGTTGTTGCGCCGCCTGGAGAACACCCCGGAGTTCAACGCCTTTGCCACTGCACTGCAGCGCATTCTGGCGCTTGACGATTTCACTGTTACCGCCATCGCCGACACCACGGGCTGGGACGGTTATCAACGCTGGAGTGGACGACTCTTTCACGCGCTGCTGTCGCGCAACGGCAAAGATGGCGATCTGGCTTGGCTGGGGAGCGATGCCACGCTGACCGGCCCATTGTGCTCAAGCTACGACCAGCTGTTTACCAGGGTTGCGCAGGCGGCTGGCGAGTACAACATAGACCGCCATAACCTCCAGCTCACCCTGCTGATCAATGCCACCCGGCTGAACCGGAGCCACCGTGTGCTGCATGAGCTGCAAAGCATTATCGAGGCTATTGATGCAGAACCGGTCGGCGACCGAAGAGTGGCCTTGCATGCACTGCAAGACCACGCACTGCTGGCTGGTCGCTTCAATCTCGGCCACGAACAGCCGAATGCCCTGCCGTTCTGGTCAAGTGCCACGCTAGCCATCTGCTTCAACCCGCAAACCGGCCGGTTCAGCCTGTCGGAGCGCGCTACAACCCCGCTGACGCTGGAGGCGTTGTCGGCAAAAGCCGAAGGCCATGAAGAAATCAGGCAGGCATTGAACTTCTACCCTGGCCTCGTGAGGTAAACAGATGAACAAACATTACACTCTGCAGACCAGCTGCCGAGACGCCAAGCTCAATGACAAGGCAACGATGCTGGGCCATGCCGCCATGGTCATGGCCGGCTGCCGACGCTCTTCAGGCTTCCAGATACGCACGTTGTACTACTGGCTCGCACCCGCTATCGAGCACGCACAGATCATCATGCTCTTCGACTCGACCTGTGCGCCGAGGGGCTTTCTCATCTGGGCGCACCTGGCGCCCGACACCGAGCAACGTCTGCTCCAGGACCCGAACTTCCTGCTGCACCCGAGTGAATGGAATGAGGGTGGACGCGCCTGGGTCATCGATTTCTGTTTCCCGGGGGGCGCTGTCAAAGAGGCGCTTTCCATGCTGAGACAGCATTTGCGCGAGGCTGGCATCGACCAGATTTCCTGGGTGCGCAGGCGCGCAGACTATTCGATTCGACGAATCGGGAGCTGCAGGACAGAGAAGCAAACCAGATGAATACTTGTACACACAAATGTCACGTTTAGTGCCATTTTTGTGTGCACTTTATCGGGGTAACGCCCCAATAGGTTACACATCCCTCATCAGGAAAATTGACCAAACGATCAACTAAATCAACACTATAAAATTTAAACCTGTTCACTCGGTCAATTTATAATTCAATATTTTCATTTACTTACCTTTTACATAGATAGATTCGAAATAAAGGTTAACTAGCATTCCCACTCCTGCTGGCATGGAACTGGCTTTTGTGTGTTTGTGTTTTGTATACAAGTTTTACGAAACATAAATACACAAGAACCCGCAGCGTCGCCCCACCGGCGACCGTTGCGCCCAGAACCCAGTGATGCCAACGCCTGCACCGACGAGATGGCGAGCCCGTGCGCCAGCGCCCGCTCATCGCAGTCACACGCATCAGGAGCCGCCGGAATGAGTAGCAGCCTCCCCCTTGCCCCTGAACTTTCCGTTGCCAGCACCCATCCCTCGACCACCACCCTCGAAGGCCAACCCGCCGATCTCGAACTGAGCCCGCGCCTGCACAACCGCGACCTCGCCCCGACCAAACTGGCAGGCCGCCGCTGGGGCGGCTACAGCATCTTCGCGCTGTGGACCAACGACGTGCACAACATCGCCAACTACTCCTTCGCCATGGGGCTGTTCGCCCTCGGCCTGGGTGGCTGGCAGATCCTGCTGTCGCTGGCGATCGGCGCGGCGCTGGTGTACTTCTTCATGAACCTGTCCGGCTACATGGGGCAGAAGACCGGCGTGCCGTTCCCGGTAATCAGCCGCATCGCCTTCGGCATCCATGGCGCGCAGATCCCGGCGCTGATCCGCGCGGTGATCGCCATCGCCTGGTTCGGCATCCAGACCTACCTGGCCTCGGTGGTGCTGCGGGTGCTGTTGACCGCCGTGTGGCCGCAGGTGGCCGCTTACGACCACGACAGCATCCTCGGCCTGTCGAGCCTGGGCTGGGTGTGCTTCGTGGCGATCTGGCTGGTGCAGCTGGTGATCCTCGCCTACGGCATGGAGATGGTGCGCCGCTACGAGGCCTTCGCCGGCCCGGTGATCCTGCTGACCGTGGCGAGCCTGGCGGTGTTCATGTACTTCAAGGCCGATGCGCGCATCGCCTGGTCGGTCGCCGAGCCCCTGAGCGGCTACGAAATGTGGCGCAATATCTTCGCCGGCGGCGCGCTGTGGCTGGCGATCTACGGCACCCTGGTGCTCAACTTCTGCGACTTCGCCCGCTCCTCGCCATGCCGTAAAACCATCCGCGTCGGCAACTTCTGGGGCCTTCCGGTGAACATCCTGGTGTTCGCGGCGATCACCGTGGTGCTGTGCGGCGCACAGTTCCAGATCAACGGCCAGGTCATCGACAGCCCGACGCAGATCGTCGCCAGCATCCCCGACACCGCGTTCCTGGTGCTGGGCTGCCTGGCCTTCCTGATCGTCACCGTGGCGGTGAACATCATGGCCAACTTCGTCGCCCCGGCCTTCGTGCTCAGCAACCTGGCGCCGCGCCACCTGAACTTCCGCCGCGCCGGGCTGATCAGCGCCACCCTGGCGGTGCTGATCCTGCCCTGGAACCTGTACAACAGCCCTCTGGTGATCGTGTACTTCCTCTCAGGCCTGGGCGCCCTGCTCGGCCCGCTGTACGGCGTGATCATGGCCGACTACTGGCTGCTGCGTAAGGGCCGCATCAACGTGCCCGAGCTGTACAGCGAGAATCCCGCCGGCGCCTACCACTACACCCGCGGCATCAACCTGCGCGCCCTGGCCGCGTTCATCCCGGCCGCGCTGCTGGCCATCGTCCTGGCCCTGGTGCCCAACTTCCACGGCATCGCGCCGTTCTCCTGGCTGATCGGTGCCGGTATCGCCGCCGCCGTCTACCTGCTGATCGCGCCACGCAACCGCCAATACCTCGATGTCAGCGGCGAATGCATCGCCGTCGACCACAGCAGCCACTGATTTCAGGGAGATCCGTCATGCGTATTCTGATCGCCAACGTCAACACCACCGAAGCCATCACCGAAGCCATTGCCGAGCAAGCGCGCAGCGTGGCCGCGCCCGGTACCGAGATCGTCGGCCTGACCCCGTGGTTCGGCGCCGAGTCGGTGGAGGGCAACTTCGAGAGCTACCTGGCCGCCATCGCGGTGATGGACCGGGTGCTGGCCTACGATCAACCCTTCGATGCCGTGATCCAGGCCGGCTACGGCGAGCATGGCCGCGAAGGCCTGCAGGAGCTGTTGGACGTGCCGGTGGTGGACATCACCGATGCCGCCGCCAGCACTGCCATGTACCTGGGCCACGCCTACTCGGTGGTGACCACGCTGGACCGCACCGTACCGCTGATCGAGGACCGCCTCAAGCTCTCCGGACTGTATGAGCGCTGCGCCTCGGTGCGCGCCAGCGGCCTGGCGGTGCTCGAGCTGGAAAGCGACCCACGGCGTGCGGTGGAAGCCATCGTCGAGCAGGCCGAGCGCGCCGTGCGCGAGGACAAGGCCGAAGTGATCTGCCTGGGTTGCGGCGGCATGGCCGGACTCGACGAGCAGATCCGCCAGCGCACCGGGGTGCCGGTGGTGGACGGTGTGAGCGCGGCGGTGACCATTGCCGAATCACTGGTGAGGCTGGGGTTGAGCACCTCCAAGGTGCGCACCTACGCCACGCCGCGGGCGAAGAAGGTGGTGGGCTGGCCGATGCGCTTCGGGCACTGATCTACCAGCAGCGCGCCCGTCGCAGGGCAAGCCCACTCCCCTGGCGTCAAAAGCAATCCGTGGGAGCGGCCTTGCCCCGCGATGAGGCCAACAAGGTCAGCGCAACAGCCTCGCCAGCCGCTCGCCACTGCCACACGCCAAGGTGAACCCCAGCGCACCATGCCCCAGGTTCAGCCACAGGTTGCGATACCGTGTGGCCTCGATGATCGGCACCCCGGTCGGCGTCGCCGGCCGCATCCCAGCCCACTCCACCGCCTGCTTGTAATCAGCGGCCTCCGGCAGGGTCTCGCGCGCCAGCCGTCGCATGCTCGCGAGCCTGCCGGCATCCACCGACTCGTCGTAACCGACGATGTCCACCATCGCCGCCACACGCAGCTGATCCTCCAGCCGGGCATAGACGATCTTGCGCTCGTAGTCGGTGATACTCACATCGGGCGCCCGATGCGCGGCGCCAATCGGCGCGGTCAGGCTGTAGCCTTTCAAGGGATAGACCGGCAAATTCAAGCCCGGCAATGCCAGGCCGGCGCTACGGTGCCCGGCGCAGAGCACCAGGTGCTGCACTTCCAGCCGTTCGTTGCCCAGCTCAAGGGCCAGCACCTGATCATCGTGCGCTATCAGCCGTGTCACCGGTCGCCCCAACAGCAACCTGCATTGTCCCGACGCCTCCAGGCGCTCGGCCAGACGCAGGCAAAAACGGTGGCAATCGGCGACCTCTTCGTCCGGGGTGAACACGCCGCCAACGAACGGTGCATCGAAAAGCGCCGGGTCGAGTTCGCGCAGTTCGGCGGCATCCAGTGTTCGCTGGCTGTGGGAATCAAGCAAGTTTTGGCGCCCGTGGTCGAATGCACGCTGGGTACGGAATGCGACCAGCTTGCCATTGCGCCGCCAGGCGAAATCATCGAGGCCGTCCTGCTCGCGCCAGCGCTGCAAAGCCGCCTGGCTTTCGAGCGCCAGACTCAGCAGCCGAGCGGCATTACGGCGATTGACGGAGGTACGGCAGGCCATGACGAAAGCCGCCAGCCAACGCCACTGCGCTGGGTCCAGACGCAACCGAAGGCGCAACGGCGAGTCCCCCTGCAACAACCAGCCAAGCGCCTGCCACGGCACACCGGCATCGGCCAGTGGCGCCACGTAGCGGTACGAAAGCTGCCCGCCGTTGGCAAAACTTGTGGCGCTGGCCAGGCTGTCGCGGGCCTCGACCAGGTCGACCTGCCAGCCGTCGCGCACCAGCGCATAAGCCGTCGCCAGGCCGACCACCCCGCCGCCGATCACTGTCACCCGCTGGTTCATGCATCCGTTCCCGTCCAGGCCTGATGGCCAGACAGTAACAGCAGGTCAGGTCGGACAGCCAGGCTTGCATCCTTGGACAATAGAAAATGCCGCGGAAGCGACGCGAAGGCTTGAATCAGCGCACTGCGCGAACGCTGTCATTCCACATGCTTATAGCGGTCACGATAGACAACCAGGCACACACCCAGCACGATGGCGAAGGACTTCCACAACACCACATCAACCCCATTGAGCGTTTCACAATGCAAGAACAGCATGCCGAGCGCCCCAGCAATGAGCAGACTCACGCCAAGCCAGGTACGCAGCCGGGGTGACCTCAGCCAACGATCAATGGCGAAGCCTATGAATAGCGACAGGATGATCTGAACAGGATCCTCGTACATTAACGATTCTCACGCTGTGACGATCATCGAGATCGAAGTGTGTTGAGGGCCAATACCACCTTTGACCTTGGCATCGATTGAAACCAGAACATCACCCGAGTGATAGGTTGGCAGACGATCCGCCACAAATGCCGCAGTAGCGGTTTTGGCCAGACCACCCGATATGAAACCGCCCGCGAGCAACCCGACCGTCGAACCCACGGCCGCCGACACCAACCCGGTTACAGTCCAACGCTGAGCATTCAACGCATCGCCCTGAATGCGGTTCAGAGGCAGCGATATAGCGACTGAGACGAAACACGGAAGTACTCCCGCTTGCATCCGGTCATACACCTCCATCACCTTTCTGACGATTTGATAGTTGTGCTGACGTGCTGTCGAAAAGCACAGCTCATTGAGTCGACAACGCTCAAGAGGTTTTACGGTGAACTCGAATATATTGAATGCCACGCCGTGGTGTGCGACGACGTGATAGGTCCTTTCAAATGGCATGCGGAGCATTTCCTGCGTAAGGCTCTGGACAACGATCCAGGTGAACTTGCGACGATAGCTCCGGACATACCTCTTAAGGCACCAGTTGACGTCTGATATTCCGGTGGGAAACTTCCTAAATCAAACAATTAGCACCGCGGCGCCAGGCCTTCATAACCCGGTTCCTTGGCATGGCGCACATTGAAGGGCTGGATGCCCCAGATTTTCTACCTTTTGTTCAACCGGTAGGAATGCATTGGCTATACCGAAGACCGCCAGCCAACGCCACTGTCACCCGCTGGTTCATGCATCCGTTCCCGTCCAGGCCTGATGGCCAGACAGTAACAGCAGGTCAGGTCGGACAGCCAGACTCGCCGTGATCGAGCCCCTGGCGCAGGTTACGGCTGAGCAGGGTCGCCTTGCCATCGCGCCAGGTCAGCGTGAGCACGTACAAGGTATCGAAGTCGTCGCGATGCCAGTCTTCGGTGAGCACTCGCTCTTCGCCCAGGGCCTTGCCGGCCACGGTGTTGATCAGTTCCGGGAGATAACCGCGGGACCAGGCGGTGTAGACCGTCGCATTGCGGTATTTGCTACTAAGCAGCTCGTCGGCCAGATCGTCGGTGTCGTTGGCGCCATAGTCGATGTTCACCGGCAAGCCGAGGCGGATGGCGCTGGGGCTGATGGTCATCAGCGGGCGGATATAGCTGTAGCGCTCATCCAGGCTACCTTCCTCGACACCCCGCGAAGGGTTGGCGGCGAATACGTAGTCAGCCTCGCCAAAACGCTCGGGCAGCAAGGTGGCGAGATCCAGAGCGCGGTTGAGCCCCTGGCAGTTCAACTGCCCCAGCCCTTCGCCGGGCTTCTCGGCGTGGCGCAGGAAAACCAGGGTCTGGGTGCCATCCACGGGTTGCGCGCGGCTCTCGACCACTGCCAAGGCCAATGGTACGGCCGCAGCGGCGAGCGTCAGGCTCAACAACAGGTGACGACGACGGCGAAGGAAGGTGGGCAGCTTCATCTGGGACGGACTCTTGTGGCAAGGGGTACTGGGTTGCCCCGCCACATGGTCCGGCAGCCCTGGCTGCTGGTCGTCCCTGTCGTGAATGCCATCCGTGGCAGCGAGTGAGGCTCAGAGTGCCTTCGACCCGTTTGGTTCCTCCCTGGGCGCACATGCCGTTCCATGGACAAGGCCACGTTAACGCCTGTGTGTTGCTGAATTATTGCTCGCAGCTCAATCGTCGCGGGTCAGTACTTCCAGCAACTCGATCTCGAAGGTGAGGTCCGAATTCGGTGGAATAGAACCGACCGAGCGCTCGCCATAGCCCAGGTGCGCCGGCACCAGCAACTTGCGTTTGCCGCCCACGCGCATGCCCATCAGGCCCTGGTCCCAGCCCTTGATCACCCGGCCGGTGCCGATCACGCACTGGAACGGCTTGCCGCGCGACCAGGACGAATCGAACTCGCTGCCGTCGGCCAGGGTGCCGCGGTACTGGGTGGTGATCAGCGCGCCCTTGACCACGGACTTGCCGTCGCCTTCGTGTAGATCGATGACTTGCAGCTCACTGCTCATGGCAGGTTCCTCGAGACGGTTTTGGTGGGCGCCCTTTTCTCAGGAATGCTTGAGTTTGGCAAGGCTGGTCGGCTCAGGACGGGGCGAACTGTTCGAAGATCTGTTGGCCGGTGAGGTTCTTGGTCTCGTTCTCGAAGCAATACCAGGCGGGTTTTTCGTCGATGAAGATCTGCTCGGTGAAGGTCCAGTTTTCCGTGCCGTCCAGCAGGCCGACCGGCACGACATAGAGGTTGCCCTCTTTCAAGCGGTAGAACAGGTGCGTACCGCACCGGCCGCAGAAGCCGCGCTGGGCCCAAGGGGAGGAATCATAGACGCTCGGGGTTGGGCCCTCGAATTGCGGGGGCTCGGTGCAATGGACCGCCAGCAGCGGGCCACCGGTCCATTTTCGGCACATGCTGCAATGACAGGCGCTGACATGGGTGTTGTCGATTGTTGCACTCAGGTGAATTGCACCACACAGGCAACTGCCTTGTTTTTCCACGGGCATCTTAGGGCTCCTTGCGGTTGTTCCGGGGAGTTGCAGTATAGGCGCAGGCTCCAGGCATGTCCGGCATCGCCCTGCCTCAGCCCAGCATCCTGGCCAGGCGCTCGTAGGCAAGTGTGCGTGGCCGTACCCCGGATAATTCAGGCCCGCTCGTGCCCATTCGACCTAGCATTTTTGCCAGTTGTTACATAGCAGCACAATTCCTAACTTGGAAGCTCCGGCAATGCCTGTCCCCCGCGCCGGCCAGGAGAAGCACCTATGAGCAGCACGTCCAATACACCCGCGAAAAACACTACAACATCCGCCACTCATATCACAACGACAACGACAACGACGTCAACACCAACCACAACTACAACCACAACTACAACCACCACAACTGACACCAGCACCAACCCCACTCCCTACGCCAACTTGATGCCTCCGAAAATGGTAGATGCCGACGACGATGGCCAGGGGAATGGTGGACTCGGTTATTATGATTTGTTGCACAATCCGAAGAAGATTCTTGAAACGCGTGTTGGCCCGTACCTCGACGTAGCGGATGGCGATGACATTCAGTTATTTCTGGACGACACCATGATATACAGTCGATTCGTCAAAAAAGACGAGACCGGCGTCATAGTGCTAGAACCTACTGCAGAACATTTTATAAATACAAAAGAAGGCTTGCATGGACTCTGGTACAAGTTCATAAGTTTCCCAGGCGGAATAGAATTCCCCTCGGATGAAACCGCACTACTCATCAAGACCACGATCCCCGGGGACCCTGATAAAGACCTGCCGCTCCCAGAGGAAAACTACAAGCTGGAAAAAGCCTCAATCATCCCTGAATGGCTGGCAGGAGACACCGAGAAGGTCACCATAACGGTCCCCAAATGGACTTATCAATCCGGCTACGACACCTTGACGATACATTGGTCCGGATATGAATGCAGCATCCGAATTGATGATACCGATAACGACACGGTGATCGTTCTGGACGACGTGAAGTCCAAAATCCCAGGCGGTAGAACTTCGCTGCGCTACAGTATTACCGACGACGCAGGCAATTACTCCCTCCTGGCCCCGTCCACGACGGTGGATGTCGACTTCGACTATCCCGAACAGCCCGCCGCGCCGCGCCTTCTTGTCGATGGACATGAAGACGAAGAGATCGACATGAGGTACCTGTTGACCGACGACCTGACGGTGGTGGTGCCTGCGAATGAGAATCTGCGGCCGGGACAAGCTGTCGTCGTCGAGGCATACGGTCGGAACGCCGACGGCGAAGACATGCCTTTTACAAGTGAACCCCAGAACGTCGGCTCTCCGATTGAAGACATGTTGTTCAAGATTCCCAATGGCTTCGTAAAAGCATTGGTAAAGGGTTCGATCCGTGTCGCCTACCACGTGGACGGTCAACATCTCTCGAAAAGTACTTCCCGGCCGGTCACCCACACTGTCATTGCAGCCCCCAAACTTCCCCAAGCCAAGAACGACAAGCTGGATTACCAACGCGATGTGCAGCCCGATCAGCATCTCAAGGTCGACGTGGAGGCTTACCCCGGTATGCGAGCTGGACAAAAGGTCACTGTAGTGTGGAAGGCATCGGGCGTGATTGAATGGCGCAGCGAGGAGAAAACAGTCCGTTCACCGGGGACACTGAATTTCTTGCTGCCGGACTCGCTGGCAATGGGGGGCTACTCGAGTGAGGTCTCCGTGACCAGCTTTGTAAATGGCATAGCCTCCACACCACGCAGGGTGGCCGTTGAGCCTCAAGCGGTGGAAACTCCGGCCATCAAGATCACCTCTGATGGTGATAAGTACACTGCCGATATCGAGTTCCCAAAATGGGAAGATAGCGACATGGTTAACCTCATAATTAATGGACGAGTGGCAAAGCGCTCTACTAGTTATCAGCGATTTGATGAACCTGAAAGAGCCACAATTCTGGCACTAGACTCCTGGATAGCTGAAAACCGAGGCGGCGCCGCTTTGTTCAACTACGGTATCCGGCGCGACAAGGATACGACCTTCCTCTTCTCACCTCCCGGGCTCATTCAGCTCTGAACTACCAACCAGGGCCCAAGCCGGGCCCTGGTACCCCATGCCGATTTCCTGGCACCTGAAAACTAGCATTTTTGTCAGGTTACTTCCCATCACCCTTGGCTCAAGCTACCCGCACGCATGAGCCAGGAAGTGACGCCCATGTTCACCTTTTCCCGCACCATGCTCAGACTTTTCCTACAGTCTCAGTTTACTTCTTCCCGCACTCTTCAGCGCTCCCCGAATGCCTGTCCCACTTACTTATTCGCGTCGGAGTCCACGATGAAAAAAGACCTGCGCCTGCGTTTCCGCAGACCGTATCGATTTACCTGTGTCCTGCTGCTCGGCTGCACGCCCCTGGCCACAGCGGGCGTCCTCGATGGCCGCAGTGAACAGGCTACTGTCGAGGCCGGCAGCCCTGCAGAGTCCTGGCAAGTGCACAATGGCGCCACCTTGAACATGAACACAGGCAGCCAGGCCGATGCCTCGGACTCGTTCTCGGGAGTCGCGATCACACTGACCCAAGGCGGCCACCTCAACGCCACGGGCGCCACCATCAGTGCCGCCGGGCGTGCGATTCTCAACAACGACAGCAACGTGACCCTGGTCGGCAGCCGTGTGACCGCCACCGATGATGGCACCAGTGCCTTGTCCGGCGTCGCCTTGGAGATGTACGGCGGCACCAGCACCGTCGTGGGCTCGGTGCTCGATGGTGCCCGCCATGCAATTGCCATCAGCTCGGACAGCCGGGGCGACAACGCCGGTGATCAGGTGGCCACCCTGGATATCGCCGGCAGCCAGCTGATTTCGACCACCGGCAGCGCCATCCATGTCGGCAAGGCCTTCGACGCGGAGCCGATTGCCCCGACAGCCCATATCACCCTGCGCGATGGCACCGTGGTGCATGCGAACAATGGCACCCTGCTCGAGGTGGAGGACGACGCCAGCGTGTTCCTGACCATCAAGACCAGTGAAATCGAAGGCGATATCATCTCTGCCGACACCGCCATAACCCATGTGGCACTCGGTGAAAAAGCCATCTTGCGTAGCGCAATGCAGGGTGTGGACCAGCTCGATGTCGGCGCCTCCGCGCAATGGATCGTCACCGCTGACTCCTCCATCGACGAGCTTCTCACCAACAGTGGCAGGATCACCTTTCAAAGCGATAGGGAAGGCGACGAAGCCGGCCGGATTCTGACCGTGCATGGCGACTATGTCGGCGATGGCGGCAGCATAGAATTCAACACCAAGCTGGAGGGCGATGCCTCGGTAACCGACAGGTTGATCATCGAAGGCGATACCAGCGGCACCACGTCAGTCAGCGTCAACAACCTCGGCGGGTCCGGTGCCAAGACCTTGAATGGTATCGAACTGATCACCGTCGGCGGCGCCTCCAACGGGGAATTCACCCAGGCAGGTCGTATCGTTGCCGGAGCCTACGACTATCAACTGGTACGGGGTGAAGGCGATAACAGCGGCAACTGGTACCTGCGAAATGAATTGATCGATCCGGGCAACCCTGGAGCGCCGATCCTGATCGTCCGTCCCGAAGGTGGCGCCTACGCGGCCAACCTGTACGCGATGAGCACCTTGTTCGACGCCAGTGTCGGCCAGCGCGGCGGCGACACCGAACGTGCCGACACCCTGGCGGCCGACGGCCGTTCGACCAACCTGTGGATGAAGCACAGCGGCGGGCACCAGCGCAGCACCGACAGCAGCGGGCAACTCAACACCCACGTCAGCCGCAACGCCACGCTGTTCGGCGCCGACCTGGCCGGCGGCTCGACCCGTGCCGGCGGCGCCTGGCGCACCGGGGTCTTTGCCGGCTACGGCAACAGCCATGGCAACAGCACCTCGCAGCTGACCAATCACTCCGCCAGCAGTCAGGTCAAGGGCTATACCACCGGTGTCTATGGCACCTGGTTTGCCAACGGTAACAGCGAACAGGGCCTGTACACCGACGCTGTGCTGCAATACAGCTGGTTCGACGCCCAGGTCTCCGGCGACGACGTGGCCACCGAGCGCTACAGTGCCAAGGGCGTCTCCACGTCACTGGAAGCCGGCTATGTGTTCAGCGACCGCTTCGAAGACGGCGATGCCTGGTACCTGCAACCCAAGGCCAAGGTGGTCTGGTCGGGTGTGACCCCCGACGATCACCGCGAAGACAACGGCACCGTCGTCTCCACCCAGGGCAGCGATACCCTGAGCGTCAGTGTCGGCGCCCGCGCCTCGCTCAAGCTGAACTACACCGGCGATGACACCCTGGCCGACAGCTTCAAGCCCTTCGTCGAAACCAACTGGATTCACAACAATCGCCAGGCCGGCGTCAACCTCGACGGCGTTAGCGTGACCCAGGCCGGCACCCGCAACATCGCCGAATTCAAGGTCGGCGCGGAAGGCCGCATCAACCGCGACCTCACGATCACCGCGTCGCTGGCCCAGCAAGTGGGCAGCAACGACTTCTCCGACACCGCGGCTTCACTGGCCGTGCGCCTGTCCTTCTGATCGCCTGGGCATGCGTCGGCCAAACCGACGCATGCCCCCTCCCGCCAGCCCGACCTAGTAATTCTGTCAGCTTACAAGTTCGCGCTTTTTCCCGACTATGAACCTGCGTTCGTTTGCACCGTACCCGGTATCGGAACGACTTGGAACACTGCCGAGGCCCGTCACCGCCAGCCCCAAACCTGAAGCCCTGACAGCACAGGAAAACAACCATGTCTGAACGTTATTTCATCGCCGAGTATCGGCCTGCCACCCTGCCGGCCAAATCCATTGCCTCGCAATGTGGTTGCCATAGCCGGCACGCCTACAAGGCGGTTCGAAAACCTGCTCGCATTAACGCCACGTGGGGCTTTGATGAGGAACTGGTGTTTCCCAAGGATGCGCTCGCTCCGACCCTCCCGGGTGTCGAGGCAGACAACCTGTTGCTGGCAGACTTCAGGAACTACCCTATCACGCTACGGTTCAGGATCCCGGCTAAAGTTGTCGACCCAACCCGGGATGCCGTACTGCTTCTCGTGGACGGGAGCGCGTTCAGCATCCCCATCACCTTCGAGGACTACAAGGCGGGGGACATCTTTTCCATCGAACTGCCCGCCAGCGCTCGCCAAGAAGGCATCCATACGATCCGGTACCGCATACATTACTCGAACAATCAATCGGAGGACGGTCCCCTCCAATCCTTCAAGGTCGATCTGACTGCACCTGGCCTGCCGTCACTGGCCGAATTGAACGTTGATAGCGACATCATCAAAGGCGGGGTCACCTCGGCCACCCTCGAAATCCACAATGGCAAGCACTACCTCAAAACGACCCTCAATGGCTACAACGGCCTTGGAATAGGCGACAGGATCCGTGGCGTGATCGCCGACCTCGACGGGTTCGGTAGCACAACGGATGTCGAGCAAGAATACGGGCCTGGAGACGAGATCATCTTGCGGTTCCTGAGGGAGGACATCGAACGTGCAGGGGATGGCCTTAAAACATTCGCCTATACCGTCACCGACCGCGCCGGAAATATTTCGCTCCCTTCGCGCCCCGTGACTCTCAAGGTACTGCTCGACGGCGAGCTGACCAATCTTCCGGCACCAGAAGTGGCAGACAGCGCCGATGGCATCATCAACGATGAAGAGGCGCGCAAACCGCTGGAAGTGATCATCCCCGCCTATTCGGACAAACCCATTCTGCCAGGCGACGCGATCGAGCTGATCTGGAGCGATGCCCACCACGAACCACTACCCATCCCCGATGGCGAGGAAGGTGCTCGCCTGCCGATCTACCCGGACTATGCAGCCCTTTACGACACCTGGAAGGCGCAATCGCAGGGGCACGATGAAACCGCCCGCATCACCGTAAGCTATCGGATCATTCGCGAAGGCATGGTGGCCGGCACCTCCGCAGGGTTGGACGTGGTCATCAACCTGCACCAGGTGGGTGGCGATCCAGAACCAGAGGTACCGACCCACCCGAACCTGCGTCCAGCCGTGCTGATGTCCTGGTCAGGGCAGCTCAACTACATCCCCAAAGATGACTATGCCAAGGACGCCAGGCTCTTCGTGCCATGGTTCGACCGGCACTCACCGACGGCACCGGTGCTGATCGAGGACGATGTGGTCCGGCTCAAATACGGTACCTATGCGTTTCCCCCACGGACCGTCAGCGACGCTGACGTCGGCAAGAAGGCTGACCTCGAATTTGCCCTCACGGCCGACCTGATCGCAGAACAAGCGGGTGGCACACAAGCCCTGGTCTATGAGGTGGAGCGCCCTGTCCAAGGCCCGACCCACAACACGTCACAGGGGCCGGTCCAACCAGTGCTCGTGGACGCTGATGAGCAACTGCCTGGCGATGGCGACCTGGGAGAAGGTGAGTACGCGCCCCTCAAGTCCGCCTGCTGCATCATCCCGGCTGATCTCGAGGATGGCAAGATCGTGTATTTCGTGACGCCGCCGTACAAGCACAAGCGAAGTGGCGACCTGATTGAAATCGATCTGGTCCAGGTAGAGGGTATCGAACACACAGATAACGAGTCGCCCTTGGAGGAGTCAAGAATCACCATGGCATATACGGTCCTCGATGCCAGTGAGGAGACCGAGGCGTACAAATTCCCCCTTGAAACGGCCAAATTGCTCGCACCCAAGAAACGTTGCCATATTCATTCCATATGGCAAGTTACCAGAAATGGGAAAACGGTGAAGAACGACACCACCGCCAAGCTGATCGTAGACTCCCGCGGTACTCAGTGAGCACTGCATAGTGCACGAGTTCTCCTCCAATGGGCCCTTCGGTTGACGCCGAGGGCCCCACAACACGCACGATGAGCGCACTCTCCTTGCGCCTCCCCCTTCGATGATCGACACCCGCCAGTGGCGACCTGGCAATTCTGTCAGGTTACAAGCGCGCGCTTTTTTCCGACCATGACTCTGCGATCGCATCGGCTGCGCCAGGTACCGGGACAGCCAGTAGGACTGCTGTGGCAGTGCCTGACGGGGCACGTCGCCCAGCAGCAACCCTGTGAATCCCTTAGCCACTGGAATGCAACCATGTCTGACCAATCTTCTCGCATCGACGTGCACACACCCGGCAAGGTGCCAAGCCAATCCATTGCCCACTCCGGGCGTTGCAAGTGCCCTATGTCCTACAAGCCAACACGCAAACGGTCGCCAGGCATACTGGGTTTTACTGATCCCTTGGTGTTCCCGGAAAACGCCCTGGCGGAATTGCCGCCGTCCGGCATTGCAGACAATTTACTGTTGGCAAGCGTCAGCTCCGACCCGCTCAAGCTCACATTTCCAGTGCCGGACTTGATCAAGGACCCGGACGGCGATAGCGTGCAACTGGTAGTAGATGGTGTTCCAGTGGATCCGCCCGTCACGTTCAAAGGTAAAAATCCTGGAGACACTTTTGAAATCGACCTGCCTGCAGCTGTTCGCACGGAAGGCACCCACACGATCATCTACAAAGTCATATACTCCGGCAGTGGGAACGAGAGCGGCCCAGCACAATCCTTCATTGTCGACCTGACCAAACCTGGCGAACCCTTGCTGGCCGAGTTGATTGTTGATGAGCTAATCAAAACGAACGGGCTGACCTCGGACAAGCTCAAGGAAGAGGACGGCGAGCAATACCTGGAATGCACCCTTGCCGGCTATGGCGGCATAGCGCCCGGCGACATCATCGAGGGGACGATCAACAGCACGTTACGTCCTCGACGCAGAGCCCGAGGAAGCATGCGTCGTCGTCCCAAGGACGGATTGACGCTGCGCTTCTCACGGGCAGATATCGAGGCCTTGGGGGATGGTACCCTCGTTTTCACCTACAACGTCACGGATCGGGCAGGCAATGTTTCGCAGATGTCCCTCCCACTGACGCTGAAGGTACTCCTCAAGGGGGAACTGAAAGGCCTGCTCGCCCCGCTGATTGCTGCACACAATGACGGTCTCATCATCGATGCAGAGGCACGCGAGCCTCTGGAACTGGTCGTACCCGCCCACACTGGCACGCCGGCTATCCAGCCGGGTGACAAGATCGAACTGGTGTGGGGTGACGCCGTGCATGAACTGGTGCCTATCCCTGGTGGCGAAGAACTCAATCCGCAGACTTTGAATCCCTCCTATGCAGCCCTCTACGATACGTGGAAGAAGGCAACGGCAGGTGACAACAAGGTCGCCAGTATCGACGTGTTCTACCGCATTATTCGAAACGATATTGTTGCCGGCACCTCGCAGACCACCACAGTGGCGGTCAACTTGTTTCAGGTTGGCGGCGATCCAAATCCAGATCCGGAAGATCCGGTGCATCCGAACCTGCGCCCCCCTTACCTGGAGACCGCAAGCAAACAATACAATGAAATCCCCAGTGATGAATTCGACCAGGACGCCACGATCTATATACCGTTGTACGATCGAAAGTTTCCACCCAGGAAGGTCTTGGAGAAGGGCGACAAGGTCTCCGTCGTTTATGGTGCAATAGCGTTCCCTGCACATACCGTCACTGACCTGGAAGCGAACGGCACGGCCGATCTGCAGTTCACCCTGACTGCCGCCCAGATCGCGCAAGAAGGCTCTGGTACACAACCGCTCTACTTCATGGTAACCCGAGAGATCACAGGGGGGGCGGAGAATACTTCGCTGTCCTATGAACAACCGATCGCGGTGCACGGAAACGATGAACTACCGGGCGAAGGAAGCCTCGACGATGGCGAATATGTCCCTCTCAATGCCTCCGGCAGAATCACAAGGGACGAGATCAGTCGAGGGGTCAAGTTCATTACGCCGCACTACAAGAACAAGAAGCCGGGCGACACCATCGCGATCACTGTATACCAGGCTGACAAAGATAAGCATGACGACAACGAAACGCCTATCGAAGAGAGCAGGTACACCTTCTCGAAACCCGTTGGCGAAGACGATAAAGACATAGAAACAGAGTTTGCAATCCCGGCACATCACCTGTTGGTCCCAAATGACTTTTGCCATATGCATGCCACATGGACCGCGAGAAATGAATCTGGCCTTGTGTCAAATACCACGACTCCTCTGGTGATTGTCGACACCCGCGGCGATAACGCTGAGCCTGAAAACAAGTCCTGACTACAGTAGACAATGGCAAGCTTGCACCATCAGCGTACCCCTTCGGGGGTACGCCCTCTTCGTTACAGATTCACTATGCCGCGCAAATACAATGCAGCATGACCGCAGATGATTACCCGGCCATTGCCCGGTGACTCACAGACCAACTGCCCCTTGCGCGCACCACCCTGCTGGCAATGAAGCCGTGCCTGCCCGAGCCGCTCGGCCCAGTAAGGGACCAACGAGGTATGCGCAGAGCCGGTGACCGGATCTTCATTGACCCCGACCCGAGGCCCGAACCAACGTGTGACGAAATCGAACCCGCCGCCCGGCGCCGTCACCGCGATGCCACGCACGTCGAAGCGAGACAAAGCGACGAAATCGGGCTGCAAGGCCGCAAGTTCCGCCGGGTCATCGATCACCACGATGTAGTCGTCGGTACGATACAAGCCTCGCGCACTGGCCACGCCCAGGGCCTCCAGCAACCCCGATGGCGTCTCCACTGCCAGCGGCTGCTTGGCCGGGAAGTCCATCGCCAGCAGGCCCTCGGCGCCGCGGCTGACCCGCAGTTCACCGCTGCGGGTGTTGAAGCGCAGCTCTTCGCGCTGCTCGCCCAACTGCTCGAACAGCACCCAGGCCGACGCCAAGGTGGCGTGGCCGCACAAATCAACTTCGACCGTCGGGGTGAACCAGCGCAGGTCGTAGCTTTCACCGTTGCGAACGAAATAGGCAGTTTCGGACAGATTGTTTTCTTCGGCGATACGCTGCAGCAGCGCATCGGGTAGCCAGCTATCCAAAGGGATCACCGCCGCGGGGTTGCCGCCGAACGGCTTGGCGGAAAAAGCATCGACCTGGAAGATCTCGAGTTGCATGCATGCACTCCTTCAAGTGAGAGTTATGGGCTGACTGGGGCTGCTCTGCAGCCCATCGCCGGCAAGCCGGCTCCCACAGGGAATAGAGATGGCCTGTGGGAATTGGCCTGCCGGTGACGGGTATCAGGCTATCCGCGCACCGGTGTAAGCACCGGCTCACCGGCAAAGAACGCCTGCAGGTTGCGCAGCACCAGGCTGACCGTGTCGCGGGCGGCCTCGGGGGACTGGCCGGCGACATGGGGGGTGAGCACGGTATTGCCGAGGGCCTTGAGGGCATCGGACACGCCGGGTTCGTCATCGAACACATCGAGCGCGGCGCCGGCAATCCGCCCTTGGGCCAGGGCGGCGACCAGCGCCTGGGTATCGACCACGCTGGCGCGGGCGATATTCACCAGATAGCCCTCGGCGCCCAGCGCGTCGAGCACCTGCGCGTCGACCAGGTGCTGGGTGCCGGCCCCGCCCGGGGTGGCGACGACCAGGATATCGACGGCATCGGCCAGGTGCAGCGGGCTGTCGTACCAGGTGTAGGGCACATCGTTGCACGGAGTACGGCTGTGATAGCTGACGGGCATGTCGAAGCCGAGGCTGGCACGCTTGGCGATTGCCAACCCCACCGCGCCCAGCCCCAAGATGCCCAAGCGTTTACCGCTCACCGACGGGCTGATCACCCGCTGCCATTCGCCACGGCGGGTGCTGGCATCAGCACGGGGAATGTCGCGCAACAGGGCCAGCAGCAGGGCCAGGGCGTGGTCGGCCACGGCGGCGGCATTGGCACCGGCGCCATTGGTCACAGTGATACCGCGGGCGGCGGCGGCGGCCAGGTCGACCTGTTCGTAGCCGGCACCGATCACGCAAATGATCCGCAGGTTGACCAATGTGGCGATTTCGCCGGCTGTCAGGCCAAGCGGACCACGAGTGAGCACGGCATCGATCTCCCCGGCATGACGGGCGATGGCGTCGGCGCGCAGTTGCGGCGACGGTGCGCGGATCAGGCGGTAGCCGGCCCGTTCCAATAGCGGCAGGTAGTCATCGACGGTTTCCACCAGCACCAGGACTGTCTTGCTCATGCCACCCTCCGGTTGAATGCGAAGGGGGATTATGCCAGCTGTTGGCGCGGCCGGCCCTATCGCGGGGCAAGCCCGCTCCCACGCAATTGACGATGAGCATTACTGGCGTGGGAGCGGGCTTGCCCCGCGATAAGGCCTCAACGGCAATTATTGCCCAAACGCCCTGCCCAACCCGCCCGGCACGCCACTGCTGTCGGTGTCCTGCCACGGCCCGTTGGGGCTCAGCGACCAGCTCCAGCCGTTGTTCCAACGGTAATAGGTGCGCTGGCGGTAGAAGGTGTTGGGCTGCTTCTCCAGCACATAGACCCCAAGCTTCGGGTCCCAGTGGCTGGCGCCCCCCGGCGGCGGCGCGAAGCTGGCTGAGGTGCGTGGCATCGGCTTGGGAATCGCCGCCGGCTTGCTCGGCTGGGTGCCGGGCTGGCCACCCGGCAAGGGCTTGACCACCGGTCCTTTGTGCGGCGGCGTGGTCTCGATCGGCGGCAGCGGCTCACGCTCCCCGGGCTGATGCACCGTACACGCGGAAAGACCCAGGGCCAGGGTGATCAGGGTCAGGCGGACGGTGCTGTTCATGGGGGTGCTCTCTTATGAGTCGGGGCTGTCGATGGTCACATGCTGGATGCCCCGGGTGCCGGTGGCCAGCGGGGCGCTCTGGCCCTTCCATTCACCGTGGGTGGGCTGCCCGGCGCGCGAGACTCGGGCAACCAGTTGGACTTCGGCAAAGTCCGACAGTTTCATCTGCGGCATCATCGCGTCGGCATCGGACAACTCCACCTCGATCGGCAGTTGCGCCACCGTCACCCGCTTGGCCGCCAGCGGCATGGGCGGGCCATTGCTGGCGCGGGCGAAGATGAACACGGTGTCGTCCGGACGCACCTTGTCCTTGAGCGCCGCGGCCAGCTCCACCCGCACCTTCAGTCGCGCCGTCTCGGTCACCTTGCCGCCACCGGCCTTGAGCTTGTCGGCGGCGCGGTCGATGCCGCCCTGCAGCGCGTCGCGGGACGCGTCACCCTGCGGCAACTGCGCCAGCAGACGCTGCCAGTAGTCGATGGCCTCCTGGTAGCGCTCACCCTCGAAGGCGGCGATGCCGCGCAGGCCAAGGCTGGTGACCTCTTGCGGGTCGGCCTTGAGCGCTTCGTCGGTGAGTGCCTGCAATTGCGCCGACCACTGTTTGTCGGCGGCGAAGTACAGCGACTGCGCCCACTGCCCGAGCAGCTCGGGCTGACGCCCGGCCAGGGCCACGGCGCGCTCGAAGGCCTTGGCCGCCTCAGCTGGGCGCTGCTCGGCCATGTAGGCCCGGCCCAGGAAGTACAGGCCTTCGGCCGAGTCGGGCTGGGCCTGCACCGCACGCTCCAGACGCGTGGTCATCTCCGTCATCGACTGCGGCGCGCTGGCGAACTCCTGGGTCAGCTCGACCTTGTCCGCGGCGCCGAAGTGCAGGTACAGCCCCAGGGCCATGGCCGGCACCAGCACCGCCGCCAGCAGCGGCACGGCCTTGCCCAGGTGGCCCTGACGCGTCAGCTCGCCGCGCTCGGTGTCGGCCAGCAGCTCACGGGCGGCCTCGTCACGACCATTGGCCAGTTGTTGTTCATCAAGAACGCCGGCCGCCTGCTGGGCAACCAGTTCGGCAACGCGCTCTTCATAGAGCGCCACGTTGAGGGCGGTACGATCCTGCTCGGCCTGCTGACGGCGACGACCGCGCAGGATCGGCAACAGCAGGAAAGCCAGGGCGGCGAGCAGCAGCAGGCCCGCGCTAAGCCAGAATTCAGTCATGGGTACGTTCTTTATCCAGCAGTTTGGCCAGACGCTCGCGTTCGTCGGCGGACAGTTCGGTATTGCCGGCCACGGCCTGGCCACGGCGACGGCGCACGATCAGCGCCAGCACCACGAAGCCTGCGACCAGGAGGATCCCCGGGCCGAACCAGAGCAGCCAGGTGCGCCCGCTGAGCGCTGGCTTGTAGCGCACGAAGTCGCCATAACGATCGACCATGAAATCGACGATCTGCTGGTTGTCCTTGCCCTCGCCCAGCATGCGGAAGATCTCGCGGCGCAGGTCGGCGGCGATGGGCGCGTTGGAATCGGCGATGTCCTGGTTCTGGCACTTGGGGCAGCGCAGTTCCTTGGTCAGTTGCTGATAGCGCTCGCGCTCGGCGTCGTCGCGGAACTGGTAGGTGTCGATGGCCGCCTTGGCCACGCCGGCCAGGCTCAGGCCGAGCACGGCGGCCGCCAGCCAGCGCCTCATGGCCGGACCTCGTCGACCAGACCCTGGTACAGCGGCGCCAGCTGCTCGCGCCACACCGTGGCATCGACCACGCCCACGTGCTTGTAGCGGATGATGCCCTTGGCGTCGATCAGGAAGGTTTCCGGCGCGCCGTACACGCCCAGGTCCAGGCCCAGCGAGCCTTGCTGGTCGGCGATGTTCAGCTGGTATGGGTTGTGGAACTCAGCCAGCCACTTCAGCGCGGCGGCGTTGTCGTCCTTGTAGTTGACCCCGTGGATCACCACGCCCTGCTCGGCCAGCTGGTTCAGGTACGGGTGCTCGACCTTGCACGACGGGCACCAGGTGCCCCACACGTTGACCAGCGCCGGGCGGCCGATCAGGTCGGCCTGGGTGAGGCTGCGATCGCCCTGCACGCTCGCCAGCGCGAACGTCGGGAACGGCTTGCCGATCATCGCCGAAGGCAGTTCGTCGGGTTTCAAGAACAACCCCTTGTAGAGAAAGACCGCCACCAGCAGGAACACCGCCAGCGGTACCACCATGATCCAACGCTTCATGCAGTTGCTCCAGACACGCCCAGGGCCTCACGCACCCGGGTCTTGACCTTGACGCGGTAGCGTCGGTCGAAGGCCGCCAGCAAGCCGCCCAGGCCGGTCAGCAGACCGCCCAGCCAGATCCAGCGGACATAGGGTTTGATATGCACCCGCACCGCCCAGGCGCCGTTTTCCAGCGGCTCGCCCAGGGCGACATACAGGTCGCGGGTGAAACCGGCGTCGATGCCGGCCTCGGTCATCATCGACTGCTGCACGGTGTACAGGCGTTTTTCCGGGTGCAGCACGGACACTTCGCGGCCATCGCGCGAAACCCGCACGGTGCCCTTGTCGGAAATGAAGTTCGGGCCTTCGAAGTGCTTGGCGCCCTCGAACAGGAAGTGATAGCCGCCCAGCTCGACGGTCTCGCCCGGCGCCATGCGCAGGTCGCGCTCGGCGCTGTTGTTGCTCGACAGCACCACGCCCAGGGCGCACACCACCAGGCCCAGGTGCGCCAGGTGCATGCCCCAGTAGCTGCGGCTCAGACCCGCCAGCCCCTTGACCAGGCCTTTGTGACGTGTCTTGTCGAGGATGTCGCGCACGCCGCTCAGGACCACCCAGGCGGCCAGGGCGAACACGCTCAGGGCCGGCCAGTCGAAGTCGTCGACGATCAGCCCGGCGACCGGCGCCAGCACTGCACTGCCGACCAGCACCGGGGTCAGCATGCCGGCCAGCCATTTGCCGGGAGTGTCCTTCCAGCGCACCACCACGCCCACGCCGAGCACCACCATCAGCAGCGCCATCAACGGCAGGAACAGGGCGTCGAAGTAAGGCGGGCCGACCGACAGCTTGGCCCCGGTCAGGGCGTCGAGCACCAACGGGTAGAGGGTGCCCAGCAGGATCATCGAGGCCGCCACCACCAGCACCAGGTTGTTGGCCAGCAGCAGGGTTTCACGGGACCACAGGGCAAAGCCCACCTGGCTCTTGACCACCGGCGCGCGCAGGGCGAACAGGGTCAGCGAGCCACCGACCACGAACAGCAGGAAGATCAGGATGAAGATACCGCGCGACGGGTCGGCGGCGAACGCGTGCACCGAGGTCAACACGCCGGAGCGCACCAGGAAGGTCCCCAGCAGGCTCAGGGAGAACGCGGCGATGGCCAGCAGCACGGTCCAGCTCTTGAACACCCCGCGCTTTTCGGTGACCGCCAGCGAGTGGATCAGTGCCGTGCCCACCAGCCAGGGCATGAACGAGGCGTTCTCGACCGGGTCCCAGAACCACCAGCCACCCCAGCCCAGCTCGTAATAGGCCCACCACGAGCCAAGGGTGATGCCCACGCCGAGGAAGGCCCAGGCGACGATGGTCCAGGGCCGCGACCAGCGCGCCCAGGCGGCATCGAGGCGCCCGCCGAGCAAGGCGGCGATGGCGAAGGCGAAGGCCACCGAGAAGCCCACATAGCCCATGTACAGCATCGGCGGGTGGACGATCAGGCCGAAGTCCTGCAACAGCGGGTTGAGGTCGCGACCATCGCCCGGCACCTGCGGCAGCAGGCGCGAGAACGGGTTGGAGGTGATGATCAGGAAGCTCAGGAAGCCCACGCTGATCATGCCCATCACCGCCAGCACTCGGGCCAGCATCACTTGCGGCAACTGACGCGAGAAGATCGACACGGCGAAGGTCCAGCCGCCGAGGATCAACGCCCACAACAGCAGCGAGCCTTCGTGGGCGCCCCACACTGCGCTGAACTTGTAGTACCAGGGCAAGGCACTGTTGGAGTTGCTGGCGACGTAGGCGACCGAGAAGTTGTCGGTCATGAAGGCGTGGGTCAGGCAGGCGAAGGCGAAGGCCAGGAAGGCAAACTGCCCCCAGGCCGCCGGCCGCGCCAGGCCCATCCACAGGCTGTCGCCGCGCCAGGCGCCGAGCAGCGGTACAGTGGCCTGCACGGCGGCGAAGCAGATCGCCAGGATCATCGCCAGCTGGCCGAGTTCGGGGATCACCAGGGCCGCATTCATGGCTTGGCTCCCGCGTCGCTGGCGGCCTGGCCGCTTTCCTTCAGGGCCTTGGTGACTTCCGGCGGCATGTATTTCTCGTCGTGCTTGGCCAGCACCTCGTCGGCCACCACCACGCCGTCGGCGTTGAGCTTGCCAAGGGCGACGATGCCCTGCCCTTCGCGGAACAGGTCGGGGAGGATACCGCGGTAAGTGATCGGCACTGATTTTGTGTAGTCGGTAACCACGAAACGCACATCGAGCGAATCGGCCGAGCGCTGCACCGAACCTTTCTCGACCATGCCTCCGGCGCGGATGCGGGTATCCAGCGGCGCCTCGCCATTGGCGATCTGCGTCGGGGTGTAGAACAGGTTGATGTTCTGCTGCAGCGCGCTCAGGGCGAAGCCCACGGCGACGCCGACACCGGCCAGCAGGCCGAGGATGATGAACAGGCGTTTCTTGCGCTGCGGATTCACGGTTTGCTCTCCCGGCGCAGACGACGCGCCTCTTCTTGCAGGTAGCGGCGACGGGCCAGCAGGGGCGCGGCGACATTCAGCGCCAGTACCGCCAGGCAGATGCCATAGGCCGACCAGACGTACAGGCCATGGTGGCCCATGGCGAGAAAATCACTGAAGGACGCAAAGCTCATCGTACCGCCTCCCGTCCGAGTTGCCCCAGCACCTCATCCTTGACCCAACTGGCGCGGGCTTCGCGTTTGAGCACTTCGAGGCGCATGCGCAGCAGCAGCACGGCGCCGAAGAAGCAGTAGAAACCCAGCGCGGTGAGCAGCAGCGGCAGCCACATTTCCACCGGCATGGCCGGCTTTTCGGTCAGCGTGAAGGTGGCGCCCTGGTGCAGGGTGTTCCACCACTCCACCGAGTACTTGATGATCGGGATGTTGACCACGCCGACGATCGCCAGCACCGCACAGGCCTTGGCCGCGCTGTCGCGGTTGCTGATGGCCTGGCCCAGGGCGATGATGCCGAAGTACAGGAACAGCAGGATGAGCATGGACGTCAGGCGCGCATCCCAGACCCACCAGCTACCCCAGGTGGGCTTGCCCCAGATCGCCCCGGTAACCAAGGCCACCGCGGTCATCCAGGCGCCGATGGGCGCCGCGCACTGCAGCGCGACGTCGGCCAGTTTCATCTTCCACACCAGCCCCACCACCCCCGCCACCGCGAGCATCACATAGCACGACTGGGCGAGCATGGCCGTCGGCACGTGGATATAGATGATGCGGAAACTGTTGCCCTGCTGGTAGTCCTGGGGGGCGAAGGCCAGGCCCCAGGTGATGCCGACCAGCAGCAGCACGACAGAGGAAACGGTCAGCCACGGCAGCATGCGGCCGCTGATGGCATAGAACCATTTGGGGGAACCCAGCTTGTGGAACCACGTCCAACTCATTTTCATCAGGGTACATCCAGGGTATTGGCCGGGCTGCGGTGCCCGAGACTCGTTATTCGCCGACGCTGATCTTCAGGCCGGCCGCGATCGCAAAGGGTGCCAGTGTCACCGCCAGGGCCGTCAGGCTGGCGAGCCAGAGCAGGTGGCCGGTGGCTGGCATATTCTGCAACGCCGCCTGCAACGCACCACTGCCCAGGATCAATACAGGGATATACAACGGCAGAATCAGCAACGCCAGCAGCAGGCCGCCGCGCTTCAGACCGACCGTCAGCGCCGCGCCCACCGCGCCCAGCAGGCTCAGCACCGGCGTGCCCAGCAGCAGTGAGGCGAGCAGCACAGGCAGGCAGGCGCTCGGCAGGCCCAGCATCAGCGCCAGCAGTGGCGCCAACAATACCAGCGCCAGCCCGGAAAAGATCCAGTGCGCCAGCACCTTGGCCAATACCAGCAGCGCCAGCGGGTGCGGCGAAAGCACCCACTGTTCGAGCGAACCGTCCTCGAAATCGCTGCGGAACAGCCCGTCCAGCGACAGCAACACCGCCAGCAGGGCCGCGACCCAGACCAGTCCCGGCGACAAGGTTTGCAACAATTGTGTCTCAGGACCGACCGCCAGCGGAAACAGGGCGACGACAATGGCGAAGAACACCAGCGGATTGGCCAGCTCCGCCGGGCGGCGGAACAACAGGCGCGCCTCGCGGCGCAACAGCAGAAGGAATACGCTCATGCCGCCCATTGCCCCAGGTTCAGCTCACGGTAGCCGGATGGCTTGCGCTCGAGCGTATGGTGGGTGGTCAGCACCACGGTGCCGCCCCGCTCGCAGTGGGCCGCGAGGTGAGCTTCCAGCTGGGCCACGCCCTGCTTGTCGAGGGCGGTGAAGGGTTCGTCGAGGATCCACAGCGGCGGGCTGTCCAGGTACAGCCGTGCCAGGGCGACCCGGCGCTGCTGGCCGGCGGACAGGGTGTGACAGGGCACGTCCTCGAAACCGCGCAAGCCGACAGCCTCCAGTGCCTGCCAGATCGCCTCGCGGCCGGCCGGCCGGTGCAGGGCGCAGAGCCAGGCGAGGTTCTCTTCGGCGGTAAGCAGGTCCTTGATCCCGGCGGCATGGCCGATCCACAGCAGGATGCTGGCCAGGGCATGGCGTTGTTCGGCCAATGGCTGGCCGCCGAGCAGGATCTGCCCGGCGGTGGGTTGCATGAGCCCGGCCAGCAGGCGCAGCAGGCTGGTCTTGCCGCTGCCGTTGGGGCCGCTGATCTGCAGCATGTCGCCAGCGCCCAGCTCGAAATCGAGCTGCTCGAACAGCAAGCGCCAGTCGCGCTCGCAGGCCAGGCCTGCGGCTTGGAGGTGAAGGGTCACGGTTTCGCCTTATCTTTGTAGGGCTTCGGGGCGGTGTTGCCTGCTTCGCGGGTAAACCCGCTCCCACAAGGTACGGCGCAGCTTTCAGATGCTGCACAAGACCCTGTGGGAGCGGGTTCACCCGCGAAGCAGGCAACGCCGCTCCAAAACCCCTATGTCTCAAGTCGCCCGCCGCGCTGCCGTTATACTGGCAACAATGGGCGGTCGGCATTATTACACGCGTCACCGCGCTGCCAAGAGGCCGAGTTCGACAGGTTGTATACAATCATGACTGAAATCAATAGTCTCGGCGCACAAACCGTGCCAGGCCCCCAGGCGGCCAAGGCGGCCATGACCGGCGAGCTGCTGCGCCTGCTGCAAGCGCAACCCGGCCTGCTGGCCCCGGGCGAGACGGCACGTGCCGAGGTCATGTCGATGCGCCAGGTCGGCGTGGATTTCCAGCTGCTGCTACGCCTGACCCAGGGCAACGGCAACCAGACCCAGTTGCAGGCCAATGCCAGCCAACCCCTGCCCCAGGGCAGCCAGATCACGGTCACGCAGACTGAAAGCAACCGCCTGGCGGTCATGGTGCAGCAGGTCAACGCCAACAACATCACTACCCTCACCCGCCTGGACACCAGCCAGGTTCCAGTCGGCACACTGCTGCAAGGCAAGGTCCTGACCAGCCAGCCCCTGGTTCAGAACGCCGGCGAGATCGCCAGTTTCCGCTCGCTGGTAAGCCTGCTCAACAGCAGCCAGGCCGGCGCCACCCTGGCCATCGACAGCCCGCGGCCACTGCCGATCGGCAGCCTGCTCAGCGCGCTGGTACAAGGTGACCAGTCGCTGCGCTTCGTTCCCTTGAGCGGCCGCCAGGATCAACTGGCCATTGCCCAGCAGCTGGTGACCCAGCAAGGCCGCCAGGCCTCGCTGCCTGGCTTGCTCAATGCCCTGCAGCAGGTCGCCACCTCCGGCGACGCTGGCACGCAACTGCGCGCCAGCGCCGAACGCCTGCTGGCCAGCCTGCCCGATGCCCGCCAACTGGGTGATGCGAAAAATCTGGCCCAGGCCCTGAACAACAGTGGCGCCTTCCTTGAAGCCAAGCTGCTGGGTGGCCTGGCAAGCGGCGTGGCGCCCGACCTGAAGACGCAACTGGTCAGGCTGATCGCACAGTTGCCCAATCCTCCCACGGGACAGATGCTCACGCCCGCACAGACCAGTACGTTGGCCCATGCCCTGCCCGGTTTCGCCCGCAGCGCCCTGGGCATGCTCGGCCAGGTCAGCCCGCGCCCGCAACCTGGAGCCTTCCCCCTGCCCTCGCGGCTGTTGCAGAGCCTGGAAAACGAAGGCGACCTGCAGCAATTGCTGCGCCTGGCCGCCGCCGCCATCTCGCGCCTGCAGAGCCATGCGCTGTCCAGCCTGCAGCAATCCGGCCCACTGGAGAACGGCAACCAGCAGACCACCTGGCAGACCGAGATCCCCATCCGCCATGGCCAGGAGTTCATTCCCCTGCAGGTCAAGCTGCAGCGCGAGGAAACGCCGGAGCAGCAAGCCGATCGCGAACGTGAAGGGCGTGATCCGCTGGAGGCCATATGGCGGATCGAACTGGCCTTCGACCTGTCACCACTCGGTCCGCTGCAGGTCCAGGCGCAACTGCTGCAAGGACGTCTGTCGGGACAGCTGTGGGCAGAGCAGGAACAGACCGCCCGCCTGATCGACAGTCAGCTCGGCACGCTGCGCGAGCGCCTGCTGGCACGCGGCCTGGATGTCGGCGACCTGGAGTGCCACCCCGGCACGCCACCGCAAGGCCCCCGCACACGCCTCGAACAACGCTGGGTGGATGAGACCGCATGAAGCACAAGCAGCCACGCCAGGCCATTGCCCTGAGCTACGACGGCCAGCAGGCCCCGACCCTGAGCGCCAAGGGCGACGACGAACTGGCCGAGGCCATCCTCGCCCTGGCCCGTGAACATGAAGTGCCGATCTACGAGAACGCCGAGCTGGTACGCCTGCTGGCCAGGCTGGAACTGGGCGAGCAGATCCCCGAGGCGCTGTACCTGACCATCGCCGAGATCATCGCCTTCGCCTGGCAATTGCGCGGCAAAGTGCCGGTGGGCTTCGACGACCAGCCTGCGCCGCCACGGGATATCACGCCCGAGCAGCTGTTCCTGCCGGCAGGCGTGGATACACGCTGACCCTGCGTGTGGCACCACTCCCAAAGGGGCAATGCCATGCTTGCGCGATAATTCATTACCGCTCCCCGACATAAGGGTTGAGTCACCGTTGTGCCTGGTTTCTCCACACAGGTCGACTCAATCATGCCTCCAACCTTCATCACCAACCTGGGCGTACAGCTCGTTCGCGATCACCTGCAGACCATCCCCCGCCCCGACAAGCACGCCGCACAAGCCATCCGTGACTGGGCCAAACGCCAGGGATCGGACCTGGATCCGGATCAGACCGACGTCGTCACCCTGCACTACCGAGGCCACCAGGCCGTCATCGTCCAGCGCCTGTCACTGACCGAAGCGGTGCTCTCGAACTGGCAAGGCGAGACCGACAAGAACCTGATCGGCCAACTGCTCCCTGGTCATTGGTCCGGTACCCTGCCATCCGGCCCGCTGCAGATCGTCGATCGATTGCCTGCTCGCGAGCCATGGGCGAACGGTGCCGATCATTCGGTATTCAATGGTCTGTTCCGCCGGACCGGTAACGGCCAATACGACAGCACAACGCATCTTGCCGTGGATGTCGAAGCCCTGCAGCGCTTCATCTGGAACCTGGATTTTCACGCCCGCTTCACCGCCATGCTGGACAACTACTGGCAGCGCGCCCTGCATGGCCACCAGCTGTCCATGCGGATCAGCTTCATCACCGCCTGCAACAAGCAGGTAAGCGAAGGCTCATTGAGCGATGGGGCACGCCAGCTGGCCTGGCAGGCTGCCGGCTTGGCCCCTCGGGCGGTTGGCCTGCGAATCAGGCCACTGAACGTCTACGGCTACAGTGCCACCGATCTGCTGTGCATCACCGACAAATCCCAACCGCTCACCCTGCTCTACCTGCCAGGCAACGCCTCCCCCCTTCACGAGTTCGCCAACATGGCGGCGCTTCAGGACTGGTTCGCCAGACAGTGCCAGAACCCCGATAAACGTCAGCGCCTGCGCCAGCATTTCAACTTGGCCGACACGCCAGATGGACTGGACTTCAGCGGCCTGGACACCGCCCTCGAAGGCCTGGGCGCCTACCCGGGCATCCACTATCGCTCGCCAAACCGACCGGGATTCACCACCGACGGCCGCTGGTCACCCAGGGATTACGTCAACTACCGTCCGGACAAATACAGCCCGAAGCTCGACGGCGATCTGTTCGAAGCCCTGAGCCTGCGTCAGCGCAAGCGCAGCTATGCCAACGCTGACTTCATCGTTACCAGCAATCAGGAGGTGAACAAGGCGCGCTGGCGCGGCTATGTCGTCAATACCATCAATCTGCTGGCCCCCTTGGCCGTGGTACTGCCAGAACTGGCGCCGCTGCTTGCTCTGGGTGGCATTGCCCAGTTCGCGGCTGGGATCGATCAGGCAATCAACGGCAAGTCACTTGAAGACAAGGCCGATGGCGTGACGAACATCGAGTTCGGGCTAATGAACGCTGCACCACTTGCCTTGCGCCCATTGGCGCGAGCGCGAGTGCTGTACCCCGCCAAAGACAGGTGTTTTATCTTCCCCAGTCGGGTGAACGACCAACTGGGCTACCCATTGAGCCCGATGACGCCCCCGGCACTGCCCGAACGCCAGCTGGCCGGTCTGTTCGGCTCGACAGTCCCCCCCTTGCCCGGCGGCGACACCGCCATTGCCCAATGGCTGGCGCACGTGCCGGTCTCTGCGGACTCGCAAGCGCAGCTTCAATCCCTGTTGAATGGCTACAACACACTGGTCCTCTACGACAGTGAACATGATGCTTTCATCCTTGAGTCCGAGGCCAACGAGATAAGGCCAAGCTACTACCAGGTATCGCCAGAAGGCCATGGGCTTGTCGAGATGCCCCTGAACGCACGCACAGTCACCGACCCGATGCGCATAAGCAGCCTGCGAGCCATGGGCGTGGATGTGCAACTGCCTTTGGAAATCCCGTCCTTCGAGGCACACCTGCGCCAGCCGATCCCACGGAAGATCTCGAGCATCTGGGTAGGCGACAAGGTGATCGCACCCAAACTGTTGACCACGCTGGTCCGCAATCAGCAACGCCTGACGAACAGCCAGTATGCCTACCGACTGTTCCTGTCCAACGCCAATGCCCAGGCCTTCGGCGCGAACCTGAGGCTACTGGCCGCACACGCACCGCATCTCGATGTGCTGACCCTTGAGGAGCAGCCGTTCTTCGCAAGGTTGCGCGAAACCAAATACTTCGAGCAGTATCAAGATGCCGTTGGCGGCGCAGGTGCAAATTTCTCTTCGGCATCCGACATCCTGCGCTATCCCCTGCTCGCCGAGGAAGGCGGATTGTACCTGGACGTCGACGATACCTTGCTTGCCGACCCGGTTCATCCGAACAATCCCAACCGCGCCGCGATCGACTCGGTGACCCTGGCCACCACACCGGACAGCCTCATTTTAGGTGGCCCGATGAACAACGACGCCCTGGGGATGTACTGCCAGTACAACACCAACATGATCGCCAGCCATGCCGGCAACCCGACGCTGCAGGCGATCTCGGACACCATGCACGAGCGCTACCTGGCCAACCGTGACTTCTACGGCAACAGGCCAGTAGTGAAGGGCCCCGAATTCGATGCCTATGCCTTGCGCCTGAGCCACATGACCGGGCCCGGCCTGCTGAACGATGTCATCGACCAGCACCTGCCACGGCTGCGGGCACTACGGCGGATCATCAACCTGCACGCCTTGCCGCAACACAATCCGATGTACCTGGTGACCCCGATCGAACAGGCCTTGCGGGAAGCCGCGACCGGCGACATTCCGCTCAACCAGGTAGCCGAAGTCGGAAACTACCACTCGTGGGCCAAGCCCTGATGTAACAAGGGCGGCCTGACGGCCGCCCTTGTTACATCAGGTGGTAAACATATACGCAAGCTTGGAGCATCGCCGTCGCTACCGTGGGGCCTCATTTATCCACACGGATCGATTCCAATGGCTTCCACTTTCGTAAATAACGCGGGCGAACAGTTCATCCGCCGCCACCTGCAGCATATTCCCAGGCCTAGCCTGTTTGCCGCCAAGGCAATCCGTGAATGGGCTGGACAAGAGCAACATCAACTCGACCCCGACCAGACCGACGTCGTCACCCTGCACTACCGTGGCAATCAGGTCATGATTGCCCAGCGCCTTTCACTCACCCAGGCGGTGCTCTCGAACTGGCAAGGTGAAAACAACAAGGACCTGGTTGGCCAGCTATTCCCGGGTAACTGGGCAGGTACCTTGCCAGACGGCCCGTTGACCATTGTCGAACATCTGCCAGCGCTCGGACCGCTCGACAACAGCGCACGGTTCTCGGTCTTCAACGGTGTCTTCCGCAGGTCCACCCCGGCCCGCTACGACAGCACCACGCACCTGCCAGTGGATGTCGAGGCCATGCAGCGGTTCATCTGGGATCTGGACGTTCACACCCGCTTCGTCTCGATGCTGGACGAGTATTGGCAAAAGACCAGCAAAACCCATCCACAGTCTCTGCAAATAAGCTTTATCGCAGCCTGCAACAAACAGGTCCAGGAAGGTTCCTTGAGTGACGCTGGCCGTCAGTTGGCCTGGCAAGCGGCGGGACTCATGCCGAGAGCTTCCGGCCTGGAAATCAGGCCTCTGAATGTCTATGGCTACGCCGCCACCGACATCATCCAGATTGCTGACCCAGCACATCAGCCAGTACTGCTGTACCTGCCGGGAAATTCATCACCCTTCCATGAGTTCGACGGCATGAATGCCCTGAAGGACTGGTTCGCTGAACAGTGCCGCACCAGCGAAAAACGCCAGCGCCTGCGTCAGTATTTCAAAGCGGCAGACACCCCCGACGGCCTGGATTTCAGCGGGCTGGATACCGCGCTGGATGGCCTTGGCACCTTCCCGCGCTTCCACACGCGATCGCCCAACCGGCCAGGCTTCACCGTCGATGGTCCATGGCCTCCCAGGGACTACGTCAACTACAAGCCCCACAAGTACAGCCCGTTGATAGAGGGCGACTTGTTCGAAGCCCTCACGCTGCGCCAGCGTAAGCGCAGCTATGCCGACGCCGACTTTCTCATCACCAGCAGGACGCAAGTGACCAAGGCCCGCTGGCGTGACTACCTGGTGACCTCGATCAATCTGCTGGCGCCCCTGGCGCTGGTGGTGCCCGAACTCATACCGCTGCTGGCCGTCGGTGGCATCGCGCAATTTGGCCTGGGGATCGACCAGGCAATCAACGGCAAGACGCTGGAGGACAAGGCCAACGGCGTAAGCAACATCGAGTTCGGCCTGCTCAATGCCGTCCCGCTGGTCTTGCGAGAAGCGACTCGCGTGAAAATCCTGTTCCCTGGCAAAAGCCCACGATTCGTCATGCCAACGCGAGTGAACGATCAGTTGGGTTACCGTCTTAGCCCCATGGATCCGCCCAGGCTACCCGAAGAGGGGGCCGCGCAATTCTTCGCCCCACCTCCAGAGCCAATAGCACTTCCACAAGATAGCCATCTAGGCAACTGGATCACCCGATTCATTGATGGCAATGGCGTAAAGCATATGGAGGCAACCCTGGAAGAAGCGAGGTTCGAAGTACGCTACGACAGTGAACACGATGCATTCGTCCGCAGGCCGAATAGCAAGAATGAATCGCCAACCTATTATCAGGTTTCCGAGCAGAGCAACGACCTGGAAGTCATCGATGTCACAAACCGCCCAGTCACTGACGCCATGCGCATGAGGACATTGCGCGCACTGGGCGTCGACCTGCAACTGCCCATCAAAATCCCAACGCCCACCAGCGAAATGTTCGAACTTCCCAAGCAGATCCTGAATATCTGGGTCGGTGACAAAATCATCCCCGGCAATCTGCTGAAGACCGTGGAAGCCAACGCCAGGGGTTTGCTGCGTTCCAGAACCCCCTACCGGATATACCTGTCCACTGCCGATTCGAATGTATACAGCCTCAACCATGCCGCGCTGCTCAAGCATGCTGAGAATCTGCAGATACTGCCGCTGGAAGAGCAAGCCTTCTACGATGACTTCCAGGACAGTCCTTACTTTGGGCAATACGAGAAGGCCATCAAAGGTGGAAATTATGCTTCGGCCTGCGACGTACTTCGCTACCAACTACTCAACAGCGAAGGCGGCGTTTATATAGACATCGACGACACCCTGCGCACCCTTGGCGATCATCCGGACGCCGATGCAATGATCGCCTCGACGCCCTTGAAAGCGACGCAAAATGGTCTTGTGCTGGGCGCCCCGATGGACAATGCGCGCCTGGGCATGCATTGCGCCTACTCGAGCAGCTTGATTGGCAGTCATGCAGGGAACGATACGCTGGACGCTATCTCCGATGAGATACTCAAACGCTTCGAGGACAACCCGAACTTTTATAACAGCAGACCGTTGTATGGCGCCCCCGATCATGAGACTTACGCCAAGAAACTGAACGAGATGACCGGACCTGGCGTCCTCAACGATGTGATTGACGATGAGGACTACGAGGATCTGTCCAGGCTGCGTATCTTGCGACAAATCACCAAGCTGGAGTCAGTCCCTCAGAAAGACTTCACCTTCCTCACAAGTCCAGCCCACGCCGCCATTTCCGAGGCGCAGGGTAGCGACCAGGCGCTGAGAGACCTTGTGACGGTAGGCAACAACAACTCGTGGGCGAAACCCTGATACAAGCCGGGCGACTTGCGTCGCCCGGATCATCACTCGCCGCGGTGCAGCTTGCTCATCAACTGCGCCTCGGCCTGGGTCAACCCGCAGGTCTGGGTCAGTTCCTCGACGCTCGCGCCCATCCCCACCAGCTTGGCGGCCTGGGCGAAGGTGACGCTGTTGGGGTCGCGCTGCTCCAGTTGCTGGAGCTTCTCGGGCAACGGCGCCACCACCGCGCGCAGTTCATGGATCGCCTCGCCCATGCGCACGGTGCCGTTCTGGTAGTCGTCCAGGCGCTTGGCCAGGTCCTTGATGCGCTGGTCACGCAGCGCATCGCCCTGGGCCTGCTGGGCGGCCAGCTCGCGCTGGCGTTTGCTGTAGTTGAGGAAGAACCACAGGCTCAGCGCCCAGAGCAGCGCCAGGAAGATGACAGCAACCTCGAAGATCAACTCAAATGTTCTCCAGCTCGGACCACTCTTCCTCGGTCATCATCTTGTCCAGCTCGACCAGGATCAGCAGTTCGCCGTTCTTGTTGCAGACGCCCTGGATGAACTTGGCCGACTCTTCGTTGCCGACGTTCGGTGCGGTCTCGATCTCCGACTGACGCAGGTAGACCACTTCGGCGACGCTATCGACCAGGATACCGACCACCTGCTTGTCCGCCTCGATGATGACGATGCGGGTATTGTCGGTGACTTCGGTCGGCATCAGGCCGAAACGCTGGCGGGTGTCAATCACCGTCACCACGTTGCCGCGC
The DNA here is from genome assembly GCF_057284075.1 of Pseudomonas sp. TE31087. NCBI lineage: Bacteria > Pseudomonadati > Pseudomonadota > Gammaproteobacteria > Pseudomonadales > Pseudomonadaceae > Pseudomonas > Pseudomonas sp. TE31087. The sequence continues at coordinate 110,240 of NZ_JBXVNN010000001.1, read as the reverse complement.
AGGTTGATGATGCCCAGGACGTAGCTGGGGGCGCCCGGAACCGGGGCGATCTCGGTGTAGCGCAGGACTTCCTGCACCTGCATGACGTTGATACCGTAGGACTCGTTGTCCAGACGGAAGGTTACCCACTGCAGGATCGGATCTTCGGAACCTTGTGCAGACGACTTTTTCATTCCCCTAGCCCTCAAAATCCGCCATCGGCGGTGTGCTCTGTGTTGCCGCGGCAGTAGCGGCGTTGATTCAGTTGTGTTTGGTGTTCATCTGCTTGACCGCGCCACTGGCGATCAGCTCGGCCAGTTCGGCGACATCGAGCAGCGCGCACATGTGTTCGATCACCGTGCCGGCCAGCCACGGGCGTTGACCACGCTGGCTGCGCCACTTGATCTCGTTCGGGTCCAGGCGCAGCGAGCGGCTGACCTGGTGCACGGCCAACCCCCACTCGTAGCCCTGGACCGAAATCACGTACTGCAGACCCTGGCGGAAGTCGTCGCGGTAGCGATCCGGCATCACCCAGCGCGCCGTGTCGAGCACCTTGAGGTTGCCCGCCTGGCAGCTGAGGATGCCGAGGAACCAGTCCGGCTGGCCGAACAATGGTGTCAGCTCCTGGCCGGCCAGGGTGTAGATCGAGCCCAAGCACACCAGCGGTACCGCCAGGGTCAGCCCGGCGACATCGAACAGCAGGCACTCGAACGGTTCGGCGGCCCAATCCGGACGGCCATCGACGCTGGCCGGCGGTGTAGGCGCGGCGGGTGCCACCGTCACATTGAGCTCCACCAGCGGCGCCACGGGCTCGATGGCCTGGGTTTCACTCAGGACCGGGATGCTGGCTTCAGCCACCACCTCGGTCTCGACCACGGCGACCACCGGTTCCACCACCGGCGCGGCAGGCGGCAGCACGGTCGGCAGGACCTTGGCCTGCGGCTCGGCAAAGGGCCGCGCCGCAGGCAGGGCCGGGGCCACCTGACGCAGGGCGTCACGAGCCTGTTCCTCGCGGACCGCGGCTTCGAAGTCATCGCCGGGGGCCTGCTCGACAGGCTCCTCGACAGGTGCCTCCAGCTCCGCCGGCAGCTCGAACGACTCGGTGGCCTCCTGCAACAGCCCATCGAGATAGGACTGCAAGGCCATCTGTGGCTTGGTGGTGATCTGCCGTGCCTGGTTCATCACGCCACCTGCAATGCGGAACGGTAGGTGAGCATATGCTTGAGCAGCGCCCGGTAGGCCACCACGCCACGGCTCTTGCCGTCGAACTGCGAAGGCGTGACGCCATTGCGGCTGGCGTCACGCAGGCGCGTGTCCACCGGAATGTAGCCCTGCCAGACCTGGTCGCCATAGGTGTCACGCAGCACCTTCAAGGTGCCCAGCGACGCCTGGGTGCGGCGGTCGAACAGGGTCGGCACGATCTGGTAGGGCAGCGCCTGCTTGCGCGAACGGTTGATCATGCCCAGGGTGCTGACCATGCGTTCCAGGCCCTTGACCGCAAGGAACTCGGTCTGCACCGGGATCACCAACTGCTGGCTGGCGGCCAGGGCGTTGACCATCAGCACGCCCAGCAACGGCGGGCTGTCGATCAGGGCGAAGTCGAAATCCTGCCACAGCTGCGCCAGACTCTTGGCGATCACCAGGCCCAGGCCACTCTGCCCCGGCGACTGGCGCTCCAGCACCGCCAGTGCGGTGCTTGACGGCAGAAGCGAAATACGTTCGTCGCTGGTCGGCAGCAGCAATTGGCCCGGCAGCCCCTCTCCGGCACCGTGCCCTTGTGCAGGAACAGGTCGTAGCAACTGTGCTCGAGCGCATCGGGGTTGTGCCCGAAGTAGCTGGTCATCGAGCCGTGCGGGTCGAGGTCGACCACGACCACGCGCTTGCCCGCCTCGGCCAGCAGGCCGGCCAGGGCGATGGTGGTGGTGGTCTTGCCGACACCACCTTTTTGATTGGCTACTGCCCAGACTCTCATCGTGCGTTGCTTCCTCCCGGTATGGCCGCCTGCCCTGCCGGGAACGGTGTGAAATTCAGTGACGGGGATTTGACGAAATCAGCCCCCGGTCGACGGCGCTGGCGAGGCTGGTGCACTTTGTGTGCCAGCCCGACGCATCGCCGCATCCGGGGTGGCATTGGCGCTGCCGCTGCCAGTCAGGCTGCGGCGCACCTCCAGGTTGCGCGAGATCACCAGCACCACCCGGCGGTTGCGCGCACGGCCTTCGGCGGTGTCGTTGCCAGCCACCGGCTGGTACTCGCCATACCCCACCGAGGCCATGCGCCCCGGGCTGACCCCTTCCATGGCCAGCAGCCGGACAATGCTCGCCGCCCGCGCCGACGACAGCTCCCAGTTGGTCGGGTACTGGGCGGTGCGGATCGGCAGGTTGTCGGTGAAGCCCTCGACGTGCACCGGGTTGGCGAACGGCCTGAGGATCTTCGCCACCTTCTCGATGATCTCGAAGGCGACATCGCTGGGCATGGCGTCGGCGCTGGCGAACAGCAGCGAGGAGTTGAGCTCGATCTCCACCCACAGTTCGTTGCCGCGCACGGTCATCTGGTTGGACTTGATCAGGTCGCCAAAGGCGTCGCGGACATCGTCGGTGATGGTCTTGAGCGGGTCGGCGCTGGTCTGGGCCAGGCCCGCATCGGTCTGCTCGCTGTCCTTGATCAGCGGCTCGGCGGGCTTGACGCTCAACGGCCGCTCGTCACCGATGGGGATCGGCTTCATGCTGCGCTCGGGGTCGTTGAATACCCCGATCAGTGCCTGGGAAATCTGCTTGTACTTGCCCTCGTTGATCGACGAGATCGAGTACATGACCACGAAGAAGGCGAACAACAGGGTGATGAAGTCGGCATACGAGACCAGCCAGCGTTCGTGGTTCTCGTGCTCTTCGATCTTGCGACGACGGGCCATGGCTTACTCCATGAAGCCTTGCAGCTTCAGCTCGATCGAGCGTGGGTTCTCGCCTTCGGCGATCGACAGCAGGCCTTCGAGCAGCATCTCGCGGTAACGCGACTGCCGCAGGGTGATGGCCTTGAGCTTGTTGGCGACCGGCAGCAGGATCAGGTTGGCGCTGGCCACACCGTAGATGGTGGCGACGAAGGCCACGGCAATGCCGTTGCCCAGCTGCGACGGGTCGGCCAGGTTGCCCATCACGTGGATCAGGCCCATCACCGCACCGATGATGCCGATGGTCGGCGCGTAGCCGCCCATGCTCTCGAACACCTTGGCGGCCTGGATGTCGCGGGCCTCCTGGGTCAGGAAGTCGACTTCAAGGATGCTGCGGATAGCCTCGGGCTCGGCGCCGTCGACCAACAGCTGCAGGCCTTTGCGTGCATAGGGATCGGGCTCGGCGTCGGCCACGCCCTCCAGCCCCAGCAGGCCTTCCTTGCGTGCGGTCAGGCTCCAGTTCACCACCCGGTCGATACCACCGGGCAGGTCCACCCGCGGCGGGAAGAAGATCCAGCGCACGATCTGCAGCGCGCGCTTGAACGACGACAGCGGCGACTGCAGCAACGCCGCTGCCAGGGTACCGCCCAGCACGATCAATGCCGCCGGGCCGTTGATCAGCGCACCGACGTGGCCACCCTCGAGGAAGTTGCCGCCGACAATGGCGACAAAGGCGAGGATCAGGCCGATAAGGCTCAACACATCCATCAGACGCAGGCCTCGACCAGGTGCTTGCCGATCTCGTCCAGGCTGTACACGGCATCGGCCAGATTGGCCTTGACGATGGCCATGGGCATGCCATAGATCACGCAGCTGGCTTCATCCTGTGCCCACACGGTGCTGCCGCCCTGCTTGAGCAGACGCGCGCCTTCGCGACCGTCGGCGCCCATGCCGGTGAGCACCACCGAGAGCACCTTGTCGCCATAGGACTTGGCGGCGGAGCCGAAGGTGATGTCGACGCAAGGTTTGTAGTTCAGGCGCTCGTCACCCGGCAGGATCTTCACCGTGCCACGACCGTCGACCATCATCTGCTTGCCACCCGGGGCCAGCAGTGCCAGGCCCGGACGCAGCACGTCACCGTCCTCGGCTTCCTTGACGCTGATCTTGCACAGCTTGTCCAGGCGCTCGGCGAAGGCCTTGGTGAACGCCGCCGGCATGTGCTGGATCAGCACGATCGGCGCCGGGAATCCGGCGGGCAGCTGGGTCAGCACCCGCTGCAGCGCCACCGGACCACCGGTGGAGGTGCCGATGGCGACCAGTTTGTACGGCTTGCGCTTGGGCGCCGGCGAATGCGCGGCGGCCGGTGCCGCGGTACGCACCGGGGCGGTCGTGCGCGCAGGTGCGCTGCTGGCGAAGCTGCTGGCCGGCGCATGACTGCTGGCTGGAGCTGGCGCGGCAGTCGGCGCCGGGCTGGAATAGGCGCTGAAACGGCGATTGCTGCGCGAGATGGTGTGGACCTTCTCGCAGAGCATCTGCTTGACCTTTTCCGGGTTGCGCGAGATGTCCTCGAAGTTCTTCGGCAGGTAGTCGACCGCGCCGGCGTCCAGGGCATCGAGGGTGACGCGAGCGCCTTCGTGGGTCAGCGAGGAGAACATCAACACCGGCGTCGGGCAACGCTGCATGATGTGCCGCACCGCGGTGATGCCGTCCATCATGGGCATTTCATAGTCCATGGTGATGACATCGGGCTTGAGCGCCAGCGCCTGGTCGATCGCTTCCTTGCCGTTGGTCGCGGTACCCACGACCTGGATCGTCGGGTCCGCCGAGAGAATTTCCGAGACACGGCGGCGGAAGAAACCGGAATCATCCACCACCAGGACCTTGACTGCCATAAACACTCCATTAGGCGGCGCACCCGCCAGGGCGCGCCACCGAAATCAAATACGCCGGGCGGCGTAACGCTTGAGCATGCTCGGGACGTCGAGGATCAGCGCGATCCGCCCGTCACCGGTGATGGTCGCGCCGGACATGCCCGGGGTGCCCTGCAGCATCTTGCCCAGTGGCTTGATCACCACCTCTTCCTGGCCGACCAGCTGGTCGACGACGAAGCCGATGCGCTGGGTGCCGACCGACAGGATCACCACATGGCCTTCGTGCTGCTCCTCGTGCTCGTGGTCCTGGACCAGCCAGCGCTTGAGGTAGAACAGCGGCAGCGCCTTGTCGCGCACGATCACCACTTCCTGGCCGTCGACCACGTTGGTGCGCGACAGGTCGAGGTGGAAGATCTCGTTGACGTTGACCAGCGGGAAGGCGAACGCCTGGTTGCCCAGCATCACCATCAGGGTCGGCATGATCGCCAGGGTCAGCGGCACCTTGATGACGATCTTCGAGCCCTGGCCCTTGGCCGAAAAGATGTTGATCGAGCCGTTGAGCTGGGAAATCTTGGTCTTCACCACGTCCATGCCGACGCCACGGCCGGATACATCGGAGATCTCGGTCTTGGTCGAGAAGCCCGGGGCGAAGATCAGGTTGTAGCAGTCCGACTCGCTCAGGCGATCGGCCGCGTCCTTGTCCATCAGGCCCTTCTCCACGGCCTTGGCGCGCAGGATGCTCGGGTCCATGCCCTTGCCGTCGTCGGAGATCGACAGCAGGATGTGGTCGCCCTCCTGCTCGGCGGACAGCACCACCCGGCCCATGCGCGACTTGCCGGAGGCCTCGCGCTCATCGGGCATCTCGACGCCATGGTCGACGGCGTTGCGCACCAAGTGCACCAACGGGTCGGCCAGGGCCTCGACCAGGTTCTTGTCGAGGTCGGTCTCTTCACCGACCAGCTCGAGGTTGATCTCTTTCTTGAGCTGGCGGGCCAGGTCGCGGACCAGGCGCGGGAAGCGGCCGAAGACTTTCTTGATCGGCTGCATGCGGGTCTTCATGACCGCGGTCTGCAGGTCGGCGGTGACCACGTCGAGGTTGGACACGGCCTTGGACATGGCCTCGTCGCCGCTGTTGAGCCCCAGGCGCACCAGGCGGTTACGCACCAGCACCAGTTCGCCGACCATGTTCATGATCTCATCCAAGCGCGCGGTATCGACCCGCACGGTGGTTTCCGCCTCGCTGGCGCCGTGCTTCTCGGCGGCAGGCGCCGGAGCGCGGGCCGGTGCGGCAGGCTTGGCGGCGGCAGCCGGAGCTGCGGCGGGCGCGGCGGCCGGTGCCGGCTTGGCAACTGGTTTGACCTCGGCCTTGGCCGCGACAGGTGCGGCAACGGCAGCGGCAGGCGCTTCGGCGGTGACTGCGTCACCGGAGAACTTGCCCTTGCCGTGCAACTGGTCGAGCAGGGCCTCGAATTCGTGTTCGCTGATGCTCTCGTCGCCAGCAGCGGGTGCCGCGCTGGCCGCTGGCGCGGCGGCGCCTGGCAGTGCGTCGACGGCGAAGGTGCCTTTGCCGTGCAGCTGGTCGAGCAGTGATTCGAACTCGTCGTCGGTGATCTCATCGCTGGCCGGGGCGGCTGGCGCAGGCGCGCTGACGGCGGCATCGGCCGAGAACTGGCCCTTGCCGTGCAGCTGGTCAAGCAGTGACTCGAACTCGGCATCGGTGATCTCGTCACCGCCGCCGCTGATTTCTTCACCCTGCAGTTGCTCATGAGCCTGGGCTTCGGCCTTGACCGCATCGAGCGAGTCGAGCAGCTGCTCGAACTCGGTATCGGTGATGTCGGGCTCGGCAGCCGCGGCTTCAACCACGGGCGCGGCTTCGACCACCGGGGCCGGCGCTTCGGCGCCACCGGGCTCGGCCAGGCGCGACAGCGCCGCCAGCAGCTCCGGCGTGGCCGGCGTGACGTCGGTACGTTCGCGCACCTGGCCGAACATGCTGTTGACCGTGTCGAGGGCCTCGAGCACCACGTCCATCAGTTCCGCGTCAACCCGGCGCTCACCTTTGCGCAGGATGTCGAACACGTTCTCGGCAATGTGGCAGCACTCCACCAACTCATTGAGCTGAAGGAAGCCGGCGCCCCCTTTTACAGTGTGGAAACCGCGGAAAATCGCGTTGAGCAGGTCCGCATCATCGGGCCGGCTTTCCAGCTCGACCAATTGCTCGGACAGTTGCTCGAGGATTTCGCCGGCTTCTACCAGGAAATCCTGAAGGATTTCTTCATCGGCGCCGAAGCTCATTAAACGTGCTCCTTAAAAACCCAGGCTGGACAACAGATCGTCGACATCGTCCTGGCTGGACACGACGTCTTCACGCTTATCGGCATGAATCTGCGGACCTTCACCCCGAGTCGGATGTTTTTCTTGATCTTTTTCAGCGCGCAGCTGCTGGTGGTCATGTTCGATCCCGGCAAAGCGGTCGACCTGGCTTGCCATCAGCACGAGCTTGAGCAGATTGCTTTCGACTTCGGTGACCAGCGCGGTCACCCGTTTGATCACCTGGCCGGTGAGATCCTGATAATCCTGGGCCAGGACGATATCGTTGAGATGGCCGGCGACCTTCTGGTTACCTTCGGCGCTGTGCGCCAGGAAACTGTCCACACGCTTGACCAGCTCACGGAATTCCGGCGCTGCCACCTCGCGGCGCATGAAGCGCTGCCAGTCGGCGGACAGGCTCTGGGCCTCGGCGGCGAGGTCGTTGAGCACCGGGGTGCACGCCTCCGCCAGGTCCATGGTGCGGTTGGCCGCACCTTCGGTGAGGCGAACCACGTAGGAGAGGCGTTCGGCGGCGTCGGTAATCTGCGACACTTCCTCGGCCTGCGGCATGGACGGGTCGATCTGGAAGTTGACGATTGCACTGTGCAGTTCACGGGTGAGCTTGCCGACCTCCTGGTACAGCCCGCGGTCGCGGGTCTGGTTCAGTTGGTGGATCAGCTGCACCGCATCACCGAACCGGCCGCGCTCGAGGCTCTCGACCAGCTCCTGGGCATGCTTCTTCAGGGTTGATTCAAACTCACCCAAAGAGTTGTTGGTTGACTCCATTGCGCCCCCCAGACGTGACTCAGCCGTTGACGCGTTCGAAGATCTTCTCGATCTTTTCTTTCAGCGCCAGGGCGGTGAAAGGCTTGACCACATAGCCGTTTACGCCGGCCTGGGCAGCTTCGATGATCTGCTCGCGCTTGGCTTCGGCGGTGACCATCAACACCGGCAGGTGCTTTAGGCGCTCGTCGGCACGGACCGCGCGCAGCAGGTCGATACCGGTCATGCCCGGCATGTTCCAGTCGGTTACCAGGAAGTCAAAGTGCTCACTGGTGAGCATCGGCAGTGCCGTGTTGCCGTCATCGGCTTCCTTGACGTTGGTGAAACCCAGATCACGCAACAGGTTCTTGATGATCCGCCGCATCGTCGAGAAGTCGTCAACGATGAGGATTTTCATGTCTTTGTTCAATTAGACCTCCAAGCAGTCTTAAACGCGCTCGGCGCCGAGCGCGCACTCAATCAATTCGGCACCACAAAAAAACGACTGCATCGAACCTTGGCTCAACGCGCCCGCCATTCACCCAAGCGACTGCGCAGACGTGCCGCGCACTGGCTGTGCAACTGGCTGACACGCGATTCGCTGACCCCCAGCACCTCACCAATTTCCTTGAGGTTCAGCTCTTCGTCGTAGTACAGCGCCAGCACCAGGCGCTCGCGTTCTGGCAGGTTGGCGATCGCCTCGGCCAATGCGGCCTGGAAGCGCTCGTCCTCCAGGTCCCGCGCCGGCTCCAGCTGGTTGCTGGCGCCATCCTCGTGCAGCCCCTCGTGTTCGCCGTCCTGCAGCAGGTCGTCGAAACTGAACAGGCGACTGCCCAGGGTGTCGTTCAAAATCCCGTAGTAATCATCGAGACTCAATTGGAGTTCGGCAGCAACCTCGTGATCTTTAGCGTCGCGCCCCGTCTTTGCTTCAACGCAGCGAATCGCGTCGCTGACCATGCGCGTGTTGCGGTGCACCGAGCGTGGCGCCCAGTCACCCTTGCGCACCTCGTCGAGCATGGCGCCGCGGATGCGGATACCGGCATAGGTCTCGAAACTGGCGCCCTTGCTGGCATCGTATTTGTTGGCCACTTCCAGCAGGCCGATCATCCCGGCCTGGATCAGGTCCTCGACCTGGACGTTGGCTGGCAGGCGCGCCAGCAGGTGGTAGGCGATACGCTTGACCAGTGGCGCGTAGCGTTCGATCAGCTCGTACTGAGCGTCCTTGGCGGCCTTGCTGTACATCTTGAAACCACTCGCGTTCATAACACTGGCCCTGCACTGGTGGGCTGCACCAGGCGCTCGACGAAGAATTCCAGGTGCCCGCGCGGGTTGGCAGGCAACGGCCAGCTGTCGACCTTCTGCGCGATGGCCTTGAACGCCAGCGCGCACTTGGAGCGCGGGAAGGCCTCGTAGACCGCCCGCTGCTTCTGCACGGCCTTGCGCACACACTCGTCGTACGGCACGGCGCCGACGTATTGTAGGGCGACGTCGAGGAAGCGGTCGGTGACCTTGGTCAACTTGGCGAACAGGTTGCGCCCTTCCTGCGGGCTCTGGGCCATGTTGGCCAGCACGCGGAACCGATTCATCCCGTAGTCGCGGTTGAGCAGCTTGATCAGGGCGTAGGCGTCGGTGATCGAGGTGGGCTCGTCACACACCACCAGCAACACTTCCTGGGCCGCGCGGACAAAGCTGACCACCGAGTCACCAATACCCGCAGCGGTGTCGATCACCAGTACGTCGAGGTTGTCGCCGATCTCGCTGAAGGCCTGGATCAGGCCGGCGTGCTGGGCGGGCGCCAGGTGCACCATGCTCTGGGTGCCGGAAGCCGCCGGGACGATACGCACGCCGCCGGGGCCCTGCAGCAGCACATCGCGCAGCTCGCAGCGGCCTTCGATGACGTCGGCCAGGGTGCGCTTGGGCGTGAGCCCCAGCAGAACGTCGACATTGGCCAGGCCCAGGTCGGCGTCCAGCAACATGACCCGGCGGCCGAGTTCGGCCAGCGCCAGGGACAGGTTCACTGAAACGTTAGTCTTGCCGACGCCACCTTTGCCACCGGTCACGGCGATCACCTGTACGGGATGCATGCTACCCATGTCTGTTCTTTACCTTGTCTCGCTTGGACCCAGGCCACATGAGGGGCTGAACGTTCAAGGCCACGGTCCGGCCGGGCAACCCCATGATGTAGGTACTTTGCACAGTATTCACCCTCAACCCGCACGCTTGCCAGGGTTGTGGTAGAGATCAGCGAACATGTCGGCCATGGCCTCGTCGCTGGGCTCGTCCTGCAACTGCACGCTGACCGCGCGACTCACCAGCTGGTGCTTGCGCGGCAGTTGCAGGTCGTCAGGAATGCGCGGCCCATCGGTCAGATAGGCCACCGGCAGTTCATGACTGATGGCAAGGCTCAGCACTTCGCCGAGGCATGCCGTTTCATCGAGCTTGGTCAGGATGCAACCGGCCAGGCCGCAGCGCTTGTAGCTGTGGTAGGCGGCGGTGAGCACCTGCTTCTGGCTGGTGGTTGCCAGCACCAGGTAATTCTTGGCGGCGATGCCGCGCCCGGCCAGGGTCTCGAGCTGCATGCGCAGCGCCGGGTCGCTGGCCTGCAGGCCGGCGGTGTCGATCAGCACCACGCGCTTGCGCAGCAGTGGTTCCAGCGCCTGGGCCAGCGACTCGCCCGGGTCGACATAGGTGACCGGCACGTTGAGGATGCGCCCCAGGGTCTTGAGCTGCTCCTGGGCGCCGATGCGGAAGCTGTCCATGCTGACCAGCGCCAGGTTGTTCGCGCCGTACTTGAGCACGTAGCGGGCTGCCAGCTTGGCCAGGGTGGTGGTCTTGCCCATGCCGGCCGGGCCGACCATGGCGATGACCCCGCCCTCCTCGATCGGTTCGATCTCGGGCACTTCGATCATCCGCGCCAGGTGTGCCAGGACCATGCGCCAGGCATGACGTGGGTCTTCGATTTCGGTAGTGAGGTCGAGCAACTCGCGGGCCAGGCCACCGGACAGGCCGAGGCGCTGCAGGCGGCGCCAGAGGTTGGCCTGCTGTGGCTTGCTGCCCTGCAGCTGGCTCCAGGCGAGCGAACCGAGCTGGACTTCCAGCAGCTCGCGCAGGCCGGTCAGTTCGGAGCGCATGGCATCGAACAGACGCGGATCGACGGGGGCCGCTGCCGGCACAGCCGCGACCACCGGCTCATCGACATGCGGTTCGATCAACGGCTCGGACGCAGTCAGCGACTGGCCGGCAAACAATTGCCGGTTGCCGCCTTCGACGGCATCACCGCGCCCGGTCAATTCGGCCTGGGCGGTGACGATGCGCGACTGCGTCTTGCGCAACTCGTCCTCGAGCTCCGCATTGGGCACGCGTGGGGCCAGGGCGGACAGCTTGTAGTCCAGCGCGGCCGTCAGTTCGACACCGCCAGCGATGCGGCGGTTGCCGATGATGGCGGCGTCGGAGCCGAGCTCATCCCGGACCAGCTTCATGGCCTGACGCATATCGGCGGCGAAAAAACGCTTAACTTGCATAACCCACTACCTCAGCCGTTGGGGCCCACGGTGGCAACAATGGTGACTTGCTTGTTGTCAGGTATTTCCTGATACGCCAAAACATGCAAATTCGGTACAGCCAGGCGACCGAAGCGCGACAGCATGGCGCGGATCGGGCCGGCGACCAGGAGGATGGCCGGCTGGCCCTGCATTTCCTGACGCTGGGCCGCCTCGATCAGCGAACGCTGAAGCTTCTCGGCCATGCTCGGCTCAAGAAGAACACCATCTTCCTGACCCTGCCCGGCCCTTTGCAAACTATTGAGCAAGATCTGTTCCAACCTTGGCTCCAAGGTAATCACAGGCAGCTCGGACTCAACGCCGACAATGCTTTGCACGATGGCGCGGGACAAACCGACGCGCACCAGCGCCACCAGCGCGGCGGTATCTTGACTCTTCGCCGCGTTGTTGGCGATGGCTTCGGCAATGCTGCGGATGTCACGCACTGGTACCTGCTCGGCGAGCAGCGCCTGCAGGACCTTGAGCAGGCCCGACAAGGAAATGACACCCGGCACCACCTCCTCGGCCAGCTTCGGCGAGACCTTGGCCAGCACCTGCAGCAATTGCACCACCTCCTCGTGCCCGATCAGCTCGTGGCAGTGCTTCTGCAGGATCTGGTTGAGGTGGGTGGCGACCACGGTGCTGGCGTCCACCACCGTGTAGCCCAGCGATTGCGCCTGGGCGCGCTGGCCGACATCGATCCACACGGCTTCCAGGCCGAAGGCCGGATCGCGCGAGGCGATGCCGTTGACCGAGCCGAACACCTGGCCCGGGTTGATCGCCAGCTCCCGATCCGGGTAGATCTCGGCCTCGGCCAGGATCACCCCCATCAGCGTCAAGCGGTAGGCGCTGGGTTGCAGGTCGAGGTTGTCGCGAATGTGCACGGTCGGCATGAGGAAGCCCAGGTCCTGGGAGAGCTTCTTGCGCACGCCCTTGATCCGCGCCAGCAACTGGCCACCCTGGTTGCGGTCCACCAGCGGAATCAGGCGATAGCCGACCTCAAGGCCGATCATGTCGATGGGCGTGACGTCGTCCCAGCCCAGCTCCTTGGTGTCCATGGCGCGCTGCGGTGAAGGCAGCAGGTCCTGCTGACGCTGGACCTCCTGCTCAGCCACGAGCTTGGCCTTCTGCTGCTTCTTCCACACCAGGTAGGCGCCACCACAGGCCAACCCGCCCAGGCCGAGGAAGGCGATGTGCGGCATGCCGGGCACCAGGCCCATGACGATCATCAACGCACCGGAGACCGCCAGGGCTTTGGGCGAATCGAACATCTGCCGATTGATCAGCTTGCCCATGTCCTCGGACCCCGAGGCGCGGGTAACCATGATCGCAGCGGCGGTGGACAGCAGCAGCGATGGCAATTGCGCCACCAATCCGTCACCAATGGTCAGCAGGGCGTAGACCTTGCCGGCGTCGCCGAAGGTCATGCCGTGCTGCAGCATGCCGATCAGCATGCCGCCGATGAGGTTGATGAACAGGATCAGCAGGCCGGCGATGGCGTCACCGCGGACGAACTTGCTGGCACCGTCCATGGAGCCGTAGAACTCGGCCTCCTGGGCGACTTCGGCGCGGCGCGACTTGGCCTGGGCCTGGTCGATCAGGCCGGCGTTGAGGTCGGCGTCGATGGCCATCTGCTTGCCGGGCATGGCATCGAGGGTGAAGCGTGCGCTCACCTCGGAGATGCGCCCGGCCCCCTTGGTCACCACGACGAAGTTGATGATCATGAGGATGGCGAACACCACCGCACCGACGACGTAGTTGCCGCCGATCACCACTTCACCGAAGGCCTGGATCACCTTGCCCGCGGCGCCATGGCCCTCCTGGCCATGGAGCATGACCACGCGGGTGGAGGCGACGTTCAGCGCCAGGCGCAGCAGCGTTGCCACCAGCAGGATGGTGGGAAACGCGGCGAAATCCAACGGGCGCAGGGCGTAGACGCAGACCAGCAGGACCACGATCGACAGGGCGATGTTGAAGGTGAAGAACACGTCGAGCAGGAACGGCGGGATCGGCAACATCATCATTGCCAGCATCACCAGCAGGAGCAGCGGCACGCCGAGGTTGCCCCGGCCGAGACCGGCCAGGTTGTTGCGGGCGTTGCTGATTAACTGAGTGCGATCCACCGCGATTCCTCTTCAAGCAAAACTTTGACGCCTGTGTGGCGGCTGGCGCTGCCTTTGCAAGAAGCTTTCCAACTTTTCTGGGGGTGGGGGTTTTCGGGGGGTTGGGCTGGGTTCGGGTTCGGGTTCGGATTCAGGTTCAGGTTCAGGTTCAGGTTCAGGTTCAGGTTCAGGTTCAGGTTCAGGTTCAGGTTCAGGTTCAAGTTCAGGTTCAGGTTCAGGATTATTGTTTTGATTTTTTTATGCGCATTCATTGGCGATGGTGACGCATAGTCACCTTTCCGCCCTTACGGCGGGTCCCTTTTTGAAGGATCAAAAAGGAACCAAAAAATCCTCGCTCCATTCATCCGGCCCCTGCGCTTCGCTCCGGGGTTCCCTCGCTCCGTTCTTGCTCCCGTGGGTACCGCGCTGTACGGCCCATCCTGGGCCGCAGCGCTCGACGGCCATCCATGGCCGTCGCCCCACTACGCAAGAACTCCGCTCGGCCTCCTGAAGTCGCAATTGGCGGCGCCTGGACTATTGCGCGCTTAGAAGCAAGAGCAAGAGCAAGAGCAAGAGCAAGAGCAAGAGCAAGAAATTCGAAGTTGGTTATTTGACAGTTAATTATGTATTGGCTGTTCCGGCCCTTTCGCGGGGCAAGCCCGCTCCTACAGGGATCTATATAACGGCGACTATTGCGTGGGAGCGGGCTTGCCCCGCGATGTAATCGAGAGCTTAATTAAGCTTCAACTAGCGATAGCTGCGCCAGTCCAGGCGCCGCTCGTAACTTCGCGACTTCAGGAGGCCGAACGCAGGACTTGCGGAGGGAGGTGACGGGCATGGATGCCCGTCAAGCGCTGGGGCCCAGGATGGGCCCTGCAGCGCGGCCCTCCCGGGAGCAAGGCCGGAGTGAGGGGACCCCGGAGCGAAGCGCAGGGGCCGGATGAATGGAGCGAGGATTTTTTGGTGACTTTTTGATCCTTCAAAAAGTTACCCGCCGTAAGGGCGGAAAGGTGAATAAGCGTCGACATCACAAATGAATGCACATACAACTTTCAACACAACCACAACCAAACCAAACTCAACTCAACTCAACTCAACTCAACTCAACTCAACTCAACTCAACTCAACTCAACTCAACTATCCCGCCGCAAATCATCAGGAATCGGCAAATCCTCTTTCAAAGGCTCTGGCGCCTTCCCCTTGCCCGCCCGATACTGCCGAATCTGGAACACATAGGCCAACACCTGCGCCACCGCCAGGTACAACCCCGCCGGAATCTCCTGCTCCATCTCGGTAGAGTAATAGATCGCCCGCGCCAGGGCCGGCGATTCAAGTATCTGCACGTTATGCTCGACCCCGATCTCCCGCATCTTCAATGCGACAAAATCAGTCCCCTTGGCCACCAGCAGCGGCGCCGAGCCCCCCTTCTCGGGGTCGTACTGCAAGGCCACGGCATAGTGAGTCGGGTTGGTAATGATCACATCCGCATCCGGCACCGCCGCCATCATCCGGCGCTGCGACGCCTCGCGCTGCAGCTGGCGAATACGCTGCTTGACCTCGGGCTTGCCCTCACTGTCCTTGTACTCGTCCTTCACTTCCTGCTTGGTCATCTTCATCTTCTTGTGGGTCTGCCACAGCTGGAACGGCACATCGGCCGCAGCGATGAGCAACAACCCAGCCGCCATCCACAACGCACTCCAACCCACCACCTGCACCGAATGGATGATCGCCTGCTCGAGCGGTTCGTTGGCAATCGCCAGCAGCGCCTGGCGATCCCCGGCCAACACCACCAGCGCCACGATCAGGATCACGAAAAACTTGGCCAGCGCCTTGATCAGCTCGGTCAGCGCATTCATCGAAAACATGCGCTTGACCCCCGACAAGGGATTCATACGACTGAATTTTGGCTGCAGCAGATTGGCCGAGAACAGGAAACCACCCAGCGCGACGGAGGCGACGAAAGAGACCACCAATAGCAAGATCAGTACCGGCTGCACCGCCCAGATGGCCATCTTCCCCGACGCCAACAAGAACGCCGCCATGCTCCCCTCGTCCACCACCACCTCACGGGTAAGGCTGAAGTTCATGCGCATCAGCGCCATCAACACCTCAGCCAGGTAGCCACCGAAGGCCAGCAACCCTCCGGCGCCAGCCAAAGTCACCGCCACCGTGTTCAACTCCTTGGAGCGGGCGATCTCACCTTTTTCCCGCGCGTCGCGCTTGCGCTTGTCGGTGGGTTCCTCTGTCTTGTCCTGACCGCTTTCGCTTTCAGCCATGCTCAGCGCGCCCGTGCCAGCTCACGCAGCCACTGCAGCGCTTCGCTGGCCAGTGCCTGATAGTGTGAAAGAATATCGGCCAGGCCGATCCAGAAGATCACCATGCCCAGCACCAGCGTGAGCGGGAAACCGATGGAGAAGATGTTCAACTGCGGGGCGGCGCGGGTCATCACGCCAAAGGCGATGTTGACCACCAGCAGCGAGGCGATAGCCGGCAGGATCAGCAACAACCCGGCCCCCAGCACCCAGCTCATGCGCCCGGCCATTTCCCAGAAATGATCGACCACCAGCGCGTGCCCCACCGGCAACGTGGTGAAGCTCTCGGTGAGTATCTCGAACGCGACCAGGTGGCCATTCATCAGCAGGAACAGCATGCTCACCAGCATGGTCATGAACTGACCGATAACCGCGACGTTGACGCCGTTGGCCGGATCGACCATGGAGGCGAAGGCCATGCCCATCTGCACCGCGACGATCTGCCCTGCGACCACGAAGGCCTGGAACAGCAACTGCAGGGAAAAACCGAACAATGCCCCGACAATCACCTGCTCGGCGCACAACAGCACGCCACGCAGGCTCAACGGGTCGATTTCAGGCAGCGGTGGCAGGGCCGGCACGATCACCACGGTGATGGCAACGGCAACGTACAGTCGTATCCGGGCCGACAGCATCTTGGTGCCGATGATCGGCATCGTCATCAGCAAGGCGGTCACCCGGAACAACGGCAGGATGAAAGTGGCGACCCAGGTGCCGATCTGCGTGTCGGTCAATTCCAGCATCGTGGCGTCAACCGACCAGCTGCGGAATGCTGGTGTAGAGGCCGATGAAGTACTCCATGAACTTCTGCGTCAGCCACGGACCGACGACGATCAGCGTGACCAGCATCACCAGCAGGCGCGGAAGAAAGCTCAGGGTCTGTTCGTTGATCTGCGTCGCCGCCTGGAACATGGCCACCACAAGGCCCACCAGCAGGCTCGGCACCACCAGGATGGCGACCATCATGGTGGTCATCCACAACGCTTCGCGAAACAGGTCGATGGCGACTTCAGGTGTCATGCGAGGCTCTCCTTGACGGCGTCAGACACCGCCGAAACTTCCGGCCAGGGTGCCCATGATCAGCGCCCAGCCATCGACCAGGACGAACAGCATGATCTTGAACGGCAGCGAGATGATCAACGGCGACAGCATCATCATACCCATGGCCATCAGCACGCTGGCGACCACCATGTCGATGATCAGGAACGGGATGAAGATCATGAAGCCGATCTGGAATGCAGTCTTGAGCTCGGAGGTGACGAACGCCGGCACCAGGATCGTCAGCGGCACCTGGTCGGGCCCGGCGATATCGGTGCGCTTGGACAGGCGCATGAACAGGTCGAGATCGCTCTGCCGGGTCTGTGCCAGCATGAAGTCCTTCAACGGTACCTGGGCCTTGTCGATCGCTTGCTGGGCGGTCATCTGCTCGGCCAGGTAGGGCTGCAAGGCGTCCTTGTTCACCCGATCGAACACTGGCGCCATGATGAACATGGTCAGGAACAGCGCCATGCCGGTAAGCAACTGGTTCGAAGGAGTCTGCTGCAGACCCAGGGCCTGACGCAGGATCGAGAAAACGATGATAATGCGGGTGAAGCTGGTCATCAGGATGACGAACGCCGGGATAAAGCTCAGCGCCGTCATGATCAGCAGGATCTGCAGGCTGACCGAATACTCCTGCTGCCCGTCCGCCCCACTGGACAGGGTGATGGCCGGAATCGACAACGGATCGGCGGCCAGGGCCAGCGGCGCGGCCAGCAGCAGCGCCAGGGTCAACAGAAAGCGCACTGCGCCGCTCATCACTTTTTGTCCTTCTGGTCCTTGCCCATCAGCTCGAGCAGCCGCTGGGCGAATTCCGGCGTGGCCTGGCGCGCCGAGGCGGGCACATCCACGGGTTCGGCCAGCACATGCAGGGCCTCGATGCTGCCGGGGGTATGGCCGATCAGGATCTGCTCCTTGCCGACCTGCACCAGCAGCAGCCGATCACGCGGACCGATGGCCCGGGTGCCGATGACCTCGATCACCTGGGCGCCCTGCTGCGCGCTGCCCTGCATGCGTCGCAGCAGCCAGGCCAGGAAGAAGATCAGCCCCACCACCAGCAGCAGGCCGATCACCGTTTGCGCCAGCTGCGCGCCCATTCCACCGGGCGTCGCCGTCGAGGCAGCAGCAGGCTCGGCGGCGGCGATCACCACCTCGCTGACCAGCAACGCACCGAAGGCTGTGACGCTCCGCAGCATGCCCTTCACTCAGCGCAGCTTCTTGATACGTTCGCTGGGGCTGATCACGTCAGTCAGGCGGATGCCGAACTTCTCGTTGACCACCACCACCTCGCCATGGGCGATCAGCGTGCCGTTGACCAGTACGTCCAGCGGCTCGCCGGCCAGGCGGTCGAGCTCGATCACCGAGCCCTGGTTGAGCTGCAGCAGGTTGCGGATGCTGATCTCGGTGCTGCCCACTTCCATGGAGATGCTCACCGGGATATCCAGGATCACGTCCAGGTTGGGGCCTTCGAGGCTGACATGCTCGTTGGGCTTGGGCGAGCTGGCGAACTCTTCCATTGGCAGGCGGCCGGCGCCGGCCGAAGCGGCGTCGGCCGCCAGCAGTGCGTCGATGTCGGACTGACCGGCATCACCGGTCTCTTCCAGGGCGGCAGCCCACTCATCGGCCAGGGCCTGTTCCTCGGGAGAGTTGATCTCGTTTTCGTTAGCCATGATTTCCTCGACAGGCATTCAATACGTTGGAGCGACCGGCACGCCGTCAGCGGCGTTCGATCGGGTCGATGATCTGCAGCGACAAGGTGCCCTTGTGCGAACCCAGCCGCGCCTTGAACGACGGCACGCCGTTGGCGCGCAGCACCAGGTGCTCCGGCAGTTCCACCGGAATCACGTCACCCGGCTGCATGTGCAGGATGTCGCGCAGCTTCAGCTGGCGACGGGCGACCGTGGCCGACACCGGCACGTTGACGTCCAGCACGTCTTCGCGCAGGGCCTTGACCCAGCGCTCATCCTGGTCGTCCAGGTCGGACTGGAACCCGGCGTCGAGCATTTCGCGCACCGGCTCGATCATCGAATAGGGCATGGTCACGTGCAGGTCGCCGCCACCGCCATCGAGTTCGATGTGGAAGGTCGAGACCACCACCGCCTCGCTGGGGCCGACGATGTTGGCCATGGCCGGGTTGACCTCGGAGTTGATGTACTCGAAGTTGACCGGCATGATCGCTTGCCAGGCTTCCTTGAGGTCGACGAAGCACTGGTCCAGGACCATGCGCACCACGCGCAGCTCGGTCGGGGTGAACTCGCGACCCTCGATCTTGGCGTGACGGCCATCGCCACCGAAGAAGTTGTCCACCAGCTTGAACACCAGCTTGGCGTCAAGGATGAACAGCGCGGTACCGCGCAACGGCTTGATCTTGACCAGGTTGAGGCTGGTGGGTACGTAAAGCGAGTGCACGTACTCGCCGAACTTCATCACCTGCACGCCGCCCACCGCCACGTCGGCGGAGCGACGCAGCAGGTTGAACATGCTGATACGGGTATAACGGGCGAAACGCTCGTTGATCATTTCCAGGGTCGGCATGCGACCCCGCACGATACGGTCCTGACTGGTCAGGTCGTAGCTCTTGATGCTGCCGGGCTCGCCAGCGCTCTCGGTTTGTACCAGCCCATCGTCCACCCCATGCAGCAGGGCGTCGATCTCATCCTGGGACAGCAGGTCCTGCACGGCCATCTATGTGCTCCTACTGCAATACGAAATTGGTGAACAGCAGCTGGTCGACGACCGGCCTGCCGACTTCCTTCTGCGCCACTTCCTGCACCACCGCGGTGGCCTTCTGGCGCAGCATCTCCTGCCCGACGGGGCTGGCGGCAAGGGTGTCGAAGCCCTGGCCGGAGAACATCATCACCAGGTTGTTGCGGATCACCGGCATGTGCACCTTGAGCGCTTCGAGGTCGGCCTGGCTGCGCCCCTGCATGGTGATGCTCACCTGCATGTAGCGCTGGCGGCCATTCTGGTTGAAGTTGACCACGAAGGCCGGTGCCAGCGGCTCGTAGATCGCCGGCAGCTTGACATTGCTCTGCGCGGCGTCAGGCGCTGGCGCCGACTCGCTCTTGTGCATGAAGAACCAGGTAGCGCCTACCGACAGGCCGACCGCCAGGAGCAGGGCCAGCACCAGCAGCAGGATCAACTTGAGTTTGCCTTTAGTGGCGGGGTCTTTCACTGCGTCACTCTTCGCCATGCCAATAATCCGTCGTCCATCGGGGTTTCAAGGAAGGATGACGTGGCTTGAGCAAGTGTTATGCCAAATCTGCCCGAGTCGGAAAGTACCAGCCCCGTCGCGGGAAAGTACCCGCCCGACGGGGCATGGCCAGGGCCGGGGGGGAAGATCAGGCGTAGTAGTCGACCATGCTGCTGCCGATCACCGTCTGCTGCTCGACGGGATGCGCGGCATCGGCCAGTTCGCCACCCTCCCCGGCCGCCTCAGCGCGCCGCGCCGCGACGCCGGACAGGTTCGACCCGCCCTGCTGCGCCTGCTGCTGTTGCTGCTGCTCGCGGGACTGATCGGCCACGCTGACGTCCGGCTGCGCCAGGCCTTGCTGGGCGAACAGCTCGCGCAAACGGTGGGCCTGGCTGTCGAGGGCATCGCGCACCCCGGCGTGACCGCTGACGAAGTGAATCTGGGTGGATTGATCCGCCGCGACATTGACACGAATGTCCAGGCGACCCAGCTCGGCAGGTTCAAGCTGGATATCCGCCGACTTCAGGTTCTGGCTGGACAGGTACATGACCCGATTCACCAGGCCTTCGGTCCAGGCCCCCTGGTTCATCGCCAGCGGCTGCTGCAGCGGGTTCGGCGCTACCGGCACGGCGTTGGCGGTCTTGGGCGTCGCCGCTTGCGTCAGGTTTGCCAGGCGATTGGCGAAGTCATCCACACGCGTGTCGCTGCTGGCCTCCTTGATGTCCTTGAGGCCATCGTCGATCAGCCCGGCGAACGCCTTGTCGCCACGCTCGGAGTGCCCGGCCTCGGACTCGGCCTTCTCTGTCACATTCGCCAAGGTATTGACGGCAGTCGCGGCCGGGTCGGCCGGTACCTGGCCATTTTCCGGGCGCGCGCTGGCGGCATGCGCCGAAGTCGTGCCCTTGGCCTGGGCCTCGTGCTCCAACGCCAGACGCAAGGTCGGCATATCGGCCAATGGGTCGGCCTCCGGATCGAAGTTTGCGTCCTTGAGGACCTCCTCACCGACCGGCGGAGCCGGCACGGCGGGTTGCGGCGTCTGCATCGCCGCCTGCAAAACCGGCGCGACCGCTTCGGCCTGGGCCTGGATCAACTGCGCGCCGGCCTGGGCATCGGTGATCTGCCCTGCCACCAGATTGGCATCGAGGGAGGGAGTATTACTGCTATCAGCCGACTCGTCCGTTTCGCCGGCCGGCTTGGTGTCAGCCGTCGCAGGCAAGTTCTTGCCGTCATCGGCAACCGCTGGCTTGCTGGCATCCGCCGGCTTGCCGCCATTGGCGGGGGCTGCCTGCTCCTTGGGCTTGGCCGGGGCGGTGTCCTTGGCAACCTTGACATCACGGGAAGGGGTATTGTCGCGACCCTGCCGAGCCATGACCTGGTCGAAGCCACCGCCCTGGCTGGCCGGGGCTTGCAGCGGCTTGTCCGCCACTCCGGCAGCCGGGCGCGACGCCGTATTGACGAGGCCGGCTTGCAACAATGGATTGGATGCGACAGGCATTGAAAGGTCTCCGCAGCAGAACTGGTAAAGTGCATCTGTGCGAAGAAAAGCAAAACTCGCGCCAGCTTTACTCGGCGGCGATTCGCTGACGCTCGCCACGGTAAAAGCGCTGTACCTCCAGGTACTCCTGGTCGATGCGGTTGATCAGGTCCTCGATGCCATACAAGGGTTGTTGACGCACTCGTTCCTCGAGCTGCTGACACAGCGCGGCCAGGCCCACGGCCCCCATATTGCTGCTGCTGCCCTTGAAACTGTGTGCGGCAAGGCCCAGCTCGTCGGCATCCTTGGCCTCGTGCAGCTGGTTCAGGCGCCGCTCGGAGTCTTCCAGGAAGGTTTCCAGCAACTGCAGGTAGCCATCTTCCATGACCTCCCGCAAATCACTCAGCACCTTCTGATCAATATGCATGTCCGCCACTTGTTCACTCCTTGATCAAGCCTGATTAGGCCCGAGCCGCGCAAACCGGCTCACCATTGAAACGCCACCCGCGCCAAGCGTCCACCCTCCAACCACTGGGCATTGCCGGCCAACCGCCGCACCAGGCCCACCCCTCGCCCACTGAAGCCCTGTTCCACTGGCGTGGCGGCCGACAGGCGCTCCACGTCGAAGCCCGCGCCGCTGTCGCGGACCTCGATGATCAGACGCCCACCCGCACCTTGAGGCTCCACCCGCAGGGCAATACCGACGCTGCCGTGCACCTCTCGCCCCAGGCGCTCGGCGCGCTGGCGATAGTACTCGGCGAAGCCTTCGGCGTCGCGCTTGAGCGCCGAGTCCAGCCCCAGCACACCATGCTCCAGCGCATTGGAGTACAGCTCGCTCAGCACACTGTGCAACTTGCCGCTGCTGGGCCTGAGGCCGTGGATTTCCTGCAACAGCTGTACCAGATAAGGGACCGGGTTGAAGCGCCCCAGGCTCTCGCCCCGCAACTCGAACTGCATCGACCAGTCCAACGGACTGGAACGACCACTGTCGGAGTACACCACCGCCTGCGGTACTACATGTTCAGGCGCCAACATGCGGATATCGCACAGGCTGATATCGTCACGAGACTGGCCGCCGAAGCCCGCCAGTGCCTGCATGACCTCGTCGAACAACACCACCGGATCGCGGTTGGCCGCCAGCACCGCCAACAGACGCTCCACACCGAACAGGCATTCCCGGGCATCCCCGGTGTCGACCACGCCATCAGACAGCAGGAACAGTCGCTCCCCCGCCGCAAGCGGCCTCACCTCGGTGGTATCGTCGAACTGCTCGGGCGGCAGGATGCCCAGCGGCAGGTGACGCGAAGGCAACACCTCGAGCACCTCGCCTTGCGCCGACAACCGATAGCCATCCGGCATGCCACCGTTCCAGAGCTCCACGGTTTCTCGCTGGAAACTCAGGTTGAGCAACAGCGCACAACAGAACATGTCCACAGGCAGGATGCGCTTGAGCTTGGCGTTCATCTCCCGCAGCGTTTCGACCAGGCCGTAGCCCTTGGCGGTCATGCCATAGAACACCTCCGCCAGCGGCATGGCGCCGACCGCGGCCGGCAGGCCATGGCCGGTAAAATCCCCCAGCAGCACATGCATGTCGCCCGAAGGGGTAAACGCCGCCAGCAACAGATCGCCATTGAACAGCGCGTAGGGCGATTGCAGGTAGCGGATGTTCGAGGCACCCAGGCAGCCGGAGTGGGCGACCTTGTCGAACACCGCCTTGGCCACCCGCTGCTCGTTGAGCAGGTGATGGTGATGGCGGGCGATCTGGTCGCGCTGCTCCAGCACCGTCGCCTGCAGGCGACGCAAGCGGTCCATGGCACGGATCTTCGCCGCCAGGATGACGGCGCTGTAGGGTTTGGCCATGAAATCGTCGCCCCCGGCCTCCAGGCAACGCACCAGCCCCTCCTCTTCATTAAGGGAGGTCAGGAAGATGATCGGCACCAGCGCCTCGCCGGCCAGCGCCTTGATCCGCCGCGCCGCCTCGAAGCCATCCATCACCGGCATCAGCGCATCGAGCAGCACCAGCTGCGGCCGCCGCTCGGCAAACAGCGCCACCGCCTGCTCGCCGTTCTCGGCAGTGACCACCTCATGCCCCTGGCGCCGGACGATCTGCGCCAGCAATAGCCTGTCCGCGGCGCCGTCTTCGGCTACCAGCACGGTCAACGGCTGATCGGCGGACATGACGACAGTCAACTGATGTCGAACAGTTTGTCGAAGTTGGAAATAGCCAGGATCTTGCGCACGTCTGAACTGGTATTGATCACGCTGATGCAGGCATCCTCCCCACCTTCGTAATCCCGTAGTAGCAACAACATCCCCAACGCAGAGCTATCCAGATAGGTCGCCTCCTTGAGATCGATCACTACCGTATCTGCGGATTTGGGCTGCTTTTCATAGGCGTTGCGAAATTCCTGATGCCGACCAAAATCGAAGCGACCCTTGATCTTGATAGTCAGCTTTTTCTCGTCCGGAGAAAAAAAAGATTCGACTGCCATGCGAGCGATTCCTTCGATGATGGCGAATACGACTTCTGAAGGTTTAGCAGCCGCTGGCGGCGGGTGCAAGGCGAGGTCCGCCGATCAGGGGTGGCTCTGGCGCGGGAGGCGCTGGGACAGCTCGTCGAGCAGCTTCTGCTCGCGCTTGTCCTCGGCCCTGCGCGCTTCGTCCATATAACGCTGGACCAACTTGCGCAGCCCTTCGACCCGGGCATAGGCCTGCTGCCAGGTGTTGCGGGCGTTGTTCAGGTTGTTCTGGTGCCAGGCCATGCTCTGGCGCTGCTGGGTCATTGCCGCTTCCAACTGCCCAAGGAAGCGCTGGTAGTTGACCAGCCAGTTGCCGTCGACGCCCTGGCTTCCGCGATTGATCCACTGCTGCTGATAGGCTTCGCGAAAACTCTCGAGCTCGGCCTGCTTGGCCTGGGCATCGCTGAGCAGCCTCTGGAAATGCCCCAGGCGCTGGGCGGCCTTGCGCTCGGCCTCCTCGGCCATGTCCACCACCGGCACCAGGCGTGCCGCTCGGCTGGGCTGGGCCATGGCCTATCAGCCCGCCGGCGGCGCGAACACCGCGGCCAGTTCTTCACGGCTCTGCGCCATGCCGACGTTTTCATCCAGACCCTGGCGCAGGAAGTCCACCAGCCTGGGCTGCAAGGCGATGGCCAGGTCCGTCTCCGGATCGCCACCAGCCACATAGGCGCCGACGCTGATCAGATCGCGACTCTGCGACAGGCGCGACCACAGCTGCTTGAACTTCTGCGCCTGACGCAGGTGATCGGGGTCGACCACCTGGGGCATGACCCGGCTGATCGAGGCCTCGATGTCGATGGCTGGGTAATGCCCTTCCTCTGCCAGGCGCCGGGACAGCACAAAGTGGCCGTCGAGCACGCCCCGCGCCGAATCGGCGATCGGGTCCTGCTGGTCGTCGCCTTCGGACAGCACCGTGTAGAACGCGGTAATCGAGCCACCGCCCGGTTCACCATTACCAGCCCGCTCCACCAGTTTGGGCAGCTTGGCGAACACCGACGGCGGATAACCGCGGGTGGCGGGCGGCTCGCCGATGGCCAGGGCAATTTCGCGCTGGGCCTGGGCAAAACGGGTCAGCGAGTCCATCAGCAACAGGACATTCTTGCCCTTGTCGCGGAAATACTCGGCAATGCGCGTGCAATACATCGCCGCACGCAGACGCATCAAGGGCGCGTCATCCGCTGGCGAGGCGACCACCACCGAGCGCTTGAGCCCCTCCTCTCCGAGGATGTGCTCGATGAATTCCTTCACTTCCCGACCCCGCTCGCCGATCAGGCCGACCACGATGATCTCGGCCTCGGTAAAGCGGGTCATCATGCCCAGCAGCACCGACTTACCGACACCGGTACCGGCGAACAGGCCCAGGCGTTGGCCGCGGCCGACAGTGAGCAAACCATTGATACTGCGGATACCGACATCCAGCGGCTGGCTGATCGGATCACGATTGAGCGGGTTGATGATCGGGCCATCCATCGGCACCCAGTCCTCGGCCTTCATCCCACCCTTGCCGTCCAGCGCGCGACCGGCGCCATCGAGCACCCGGCCAAGCATGCTCATGCCCATGGGCAGGCGGCCGCTGTCGTCCAGCGGCACCACGCGGGCACCGGGCGCCAGGCCGACAATGCTGCCGACCGGCATCAGGAACACCTTGCTGCCGGAAAAACCCATGACTTCGGCTTCCACCTGCACCGGGTGATAGCTGTCGTCGTTGATCACCAGGCAGCGGCTGCCCACCGCAGCGCGCAGACCTTCAGCCTCCAGGGTGAGACCGACCATGCGCAGCAGGCGCCCTTCGACGATCGGCTGGTCGGGCAGCTTCACCGCGTCGGCATAGCCCTCCAGGCGCTTGCCGAAGCTGGTCCGGTCAAGGCGCATCGGCTTCACCCGCCGGCACGTCCAGCTCGACGGATATATCCGGCGCAGCAGGATGCAGGGCCTGATCGTGGGACTGGTCGAACAACTGCATCACGGCCTTTTCGATGCGAGTCTCCATGGTCGCGTCGATACGGCTGTGAGCGGTCTCGATCCGGCAGCCGCCCGGCAGCAACGACTCATCCTCAAGCAGCTTCCAGCTCTCCTCATGACGCTCGCGCAAGGCCTTGGCCAGCTCGAAATCCTGCGGGTTGAGGTGGATACGGATGTTGTCGGCACCCATCGGCAGCAGTTTCAGCGCCTCACGCAGGACGTGGGTGATCTGGCTCGAATCGCTGCGCAACTCGCGACCGATGACCTGGCGGGTCATGCTGGCGACCAGTTGCACCAGGGCTTTCTCGATCTGGGTGTCCTGCTCGGCGATGGGCTCGAGCAGATGGTTCATGACCTGTTCGAGGCTGGCCAATTTGGCCGCCAGGGCCACTTCGGCCTCCTGGCGAACCTTCAGCTGGGTGCTGTGGAAGCCTTCGCGCTCGCCAGTGGCGAAGCCTTCGTTGTAGGCCTCCTGGCGGATGGCCTCGAGCTCTTCGAGGGTCAGCGGCTGGACTTCCTCCAGCGGCACCTCTTCGACTTCTTCCTCGATAACCTCAGGCTCCGGCTCGGGTTGCGGCTCGGGCTCGGGGTCGAAGCTGGGCAGCGCCCACACATCCACGCCCTCGAGGTCGCGGGCACGGATCAGGTCGCTGGGGTGTTCGGTGGTGGACATGTTTTCAGGTACTCAAAAGCCATCTGCAACCAACGCGCCCCTGTAGGAGCGGCCTTGTGCCGCGAAAGGGCTGCAAAGCAGCCCCTCGATATCGATGTCACCGCAAAATTGTCGGGGCAGCCTTGCCTTTTCCGGCCGGTCCGACGCCTCGGCGAGGCCGCTCCTACAGGGGACCGCGTCGCCCCGCTGATCAGATCATTTCCTCGGCGCCCTTGCCGCCCAGCACGATCTCGCCGGCCTCGGCCATGCGACGGGCGATGGTGAGGATTTCCTTCTGCGCCGTCTCCACGTCGCTGACCCGAACCGGCCCCTTGGCCTCCAGGTCGTCGCGCAACAGCTCCGACGCACGCTTGGACATGTTCTTGAAGATCTTGTCCTTGACCCGCTCGTCGGCGCCCTTGAGCGACACCACCAGCACGTCCGAAGACACCTCGCGCAGCAGCGCCTGGATGCCACGGTCGTCGACGTCGGCCAGGTTGTTGAAGACGAACATCAAGTCTTCGATCTGCTCCGACAGGTCGCTGTCGATCTCGCGGATCGAGTCCATGAGCGCGCCTTCCACGGAACTGTCGAGGAAGTTCATGATATCGGCGGCGCGCTTGATGCCACCCAGGGTGGTGCGCGCGGCATTGGAGTTGCCGGAGAACTGCTTCTCGAGGATCTGGTTGAGTTCCTTGAGCGCCGCCGGCTGCACCGTGTTGAGCGACGACACGCGCAAGACGATGTCCAGGCGCACCTTGTGGTCGAAGTTGCTCAGTACCTCGCCGGCCTGGTCGGGGTCGAGGTAGGCGACCACGATGGCCTGGATCTGCGGGTGCTCGTAGCGGATGACGTCGGCCACGGCACGCGGCTCCATCCACTTGAGGCTGTCCAGGCCACTGGTGTTGCCACCGAGCAGGATACGGTCGATCAGGCCGTTGGCCTTGTCCTCGCCGAGGGCCTGGTTGAGCATCTTGCGGATATAACCGTCGGAACCGACGCCCAGGCTGGTCTGGTCGCCGACGATCTCGACGAACTCGCTCATCACCTGCTCGACCTGCTCGCGATGGACGTTGCCCATCTGCGCCATGGCCACACCGACCCGCTGCACTTCCTTGGGCCCCATGTGGCGCAGGACCTGCGCGGCATCGGTCTCGCCGAGCGAGAGCAGGAGGATGGCCGCCTTGTCGACGCGGCTCAGCTTGGCGGTAATGGCTCGATTGTCACTCATCGGCGTTGATCCACTCTTTCACGACCTGGGCCACGCGGCCCGGGTCTTCGGCCACCAGGCCCTTGATTGCGTTGAGCTGTGCCTCGTAACCCTCGCTCGGGCTCGGCAACAGAATGCTTGTCGGGCCACCCAGGCTGACGCGGTCGTTGGCCAGTTCGCCATCCAGACCGATCATGCCGCCCAGCTCCATGTCGCTGTCCGTGGCAGCCTGCTTGCCGCCACCTGTGATGTTGTTGAGCACCGGACGCAGCACGCCGAACACCAGCACCAGGATGAACAGCACGCCCAGCACTTGCTTGACGATGTCCCAGAACCACGGCTGCGAGTAGAACGGAATGTCGACCAGCTCGTCGCCACGGTCGGCGGCGAACGGCACGTTGATCACGGTGACGCTGTCGCCACGGCTGGCATCGAAGCCCACTGCGTCCTGCACCAGGCGAGTGAAGCGCGCCAGGTCCTCGGCACCCCACGGAGTGCGGGTGGTTTCGCCGGTGGCGGCGTCGAGCTTGACCTGGTCGTCCACCACCACGGCCACCGACAGGCGGGTCAGGCGACCTTGCTGCTGACGGGTGTGGCTGATGGAGCGATCCAGCTCGAAGTTCTTGGTGCTCTGCTGACGCTTGTCGCTCGGGTACGGCGCAAGCATCGGCTGGCCGGTGGCCGGGTCCATGATCTGCTGGCCGTTGGCGTCCACCAGCGGCTGACCAGGCTGGATGGCGCCGGCCGGCGTGGCGGCGGCCTTGGCGTTTTCGGGCGCGGAGGCGCCGGCCGGCGGCTGGTTGCTCAGGGCGCCCGGCACACCTTGCGGGCCCTGGCTGCTGGCACGCTGTTCGTTGACCGACTGTTCGCTGCGCAGCGCCGGTTGGTCTGGATTGAACTGCTCGGAGGTGGACTCGACGGCGCTGAAGTCGACGTCGGTCGACACCTCGGCCTTGTAGCGGTCGTTGCCCAGCACCGGCTGGAGGATATTGTGCACGCGCTGGGTGAGCATGCCTTCCATGCGGCGGCTGTAGTCGAACTGCTTGCCCGCCATGGTCAGGGCGGTGTCCTGCAACTGGTCGGAAAGCAGGTTGCCCTTCTGGTCGACCACGGTCACCTGGGACTTGTCCAGCTCCGGAACGCTGGTGGCCACGAGGTTGACGATGGCCATGACCTGGCCCGCCTCCAGGGCGCGGCCCGGGTACAGCTCGACCAGCACCGAGGCGCTGGGCTTGCGCTCGTCACGCACGAACACCGAGCTTTTCGGGATCGCCAGGTGCACGCGGGCGGCCTTGACATTGTTCAGGCTCGACACGGTACGCGCCAGCTCGCCTTCCAGGCTGCGACGGTAGCGAGTGGCTTCCATGAACTGGCTGGTGCCCAGGCCCTGCTCCTTGTCGAGCAGCTCGAAGCCGACGTTGCCATCGCTTGGCGCAACACCGGCGGAGGCCAGTTTCAGGCGCGCACGGGAGAGGTCGTCGGCCTTGACCAACAAGGCACCGGAGTTCGGCTCCACGCGATAGGGGATATCGGCGGCGGTCAGGGCATCGATCACCTGCTTGGTGTCGGTGCCCGCCAGGCTGCCGTACAGCGGCCGGTAGTCCGGTTGCTGCGACCACAGCACCACGGCGAAACCGATGGCCACGCTGGCGGCCAGGCCGACCAGCAGGCCGACCTGACGCAGCATGGGCATCTGCGAGATGTTTTCCAGGAATGCCATGCCGAACAGCGGCGGCTTGGCCGCTGGCGGACCACTCTTGGCGGGGGCGTTATCGACGACTGCTTCGGCCATGACTCACTCTCGCCCTTATACCGGCATCTGCATGATGTCCTGGTACGCCTGTACCAGCTTGTTGCGCACCTGGGTCAGGGCCTGGAACGACACCGAGGCCTTCTGCGAGGCGATCATCACGTCGGTCAGGTCGACTCCGCTCTTGCCGATCTCGAAAGCGTTGGACAGCTGGGAGGAGGCCTGCTGCGTTTCATGCACCTTGCCAATGGCCTGGCCAAGCATGTCGGCAAAGCTGCTCTGGCCTGGCGCCAGTTCAGGCGCGGCGACAGCCTTGGACTGGGACATGGCTTCGGCCTGCATGGCACGCATGTCCAACATCAGACGATTGAATTCAACACCTTGGGTCATGGACTTCTCTCTCCGGCTGCCGCACTTTTTTTGACACTCGTGCAGCGAATGGGTTGGAACTAGCAAGAGGAGTGCCAGCCAACCCGAAAATCATTCAAAACGACGCATCAACCGAACAGGCTGGCCTCGACATCCAGGCCCGCGTCACGCATCTGCGCCAGCTTGTAGCGCAAGGTGCGCGGACTGATCCCCAGGCGCTCGGCAGCCTCCTTGCGACGGCCGCGCTCGGCACGCAAGGTATCGATGATCATCTGGAACTCATGACGCCGCATGTCGTCGCCCAGCCCGCCAACCTCGGCAACCGGCTCAACAGGTAATGGCTCAATAGTGGCCACTTTCGGCGCCGACAATGGAATGGCGCCAGCCAGACAGAAATCCGCCGCCTCGATCACACCGCCCTGCTGCAGGATCAGCGCCCGCTGCACGGCGTTATCCAGCTCCCGCACGTTACCCGGCCAGGCATACGCCTGCAGGCACGCCCGCGCCTCGCTGGACAGGCACACCTGGGCATGGCGCATCTTGCGGGCATGGCGCGCCAGCAGGCGCTCGGCCAGCGGCAGGATATCGGCAGGACGCTCGCGCAGGGAGCGCCAGGCCATGGGGAACACCGAAAGGCGGTAGTACAGGTCTTCACGGAAACGGCCGGCCGCCACCTCCCCCACCAGGTCGCGATTGGTCGTGGCAAGGATGCGGATGTCCAGGGCGATGGGCTTGCGCCCACCGACGCGCTCGACTTCGCGCTCCTGCAGCACCCGCAGCAGCTTGGCCTGCAAGCCGAGCGGCATCTCGGAAATCTCGTCCAGCAGCAAGGTGCCGCCGTCGGCCTGCTCGAACTTGCCGGCCTGGGCGGCGATCGCGCCGGTGAAGGCGCCCTTTTCATGGCCGAACAGGGTCGCCTCGAGCATGTTGTCCGGGATTGCCGCGCAGTTGATCGCCACGAAGGGCTGGTCCGCCCGCCGCGACTGCTGATGGATGTAGCGCGCCAGCACTTCCTTGCCGGTTCCCGACTCACCGGAGATCAGCACGGTGGAGTCGCTTTGCGCAACCCGTGCCGCCAATTCCAGCAATTGCCGGCTGGCCGGTTCGCACGCCACCGGCCCTTCGTCATCGCTGCCGGCAGCGCTGCCGACGGCATGACGCGCCACCAGGCCGTTCAGCGCTGCGGGCTCGAAAGGCTTGACCAGATAATCGACAGCCCCCTGGCGCATGGCCTCCACCGCCCGCTCCACCGCCGCATGGGCGGTCATCAGCAACACCGGTAGCTGCGGGTGCTGTCGACGCAGCTGGGCGAGCAGTTGATGGCCGTCCATGCCCGGCATGTTCACGTCGCTGACCACCAGGCTGAACGACTCTTCAGCCACCGCCAGCAAGGCCTCCTCGGCACTGCCGACGGCACGGTGGCAGAAACCGCCGATCTCCAGGGTATCGGCCAACGCCTGACGCAGGACCCGATCATCCTCGACCAGCAGTACCTTGACGCTCATTGATTTACCTCCCCACGGCCGTCGATCAACGGCAGCAGCACGGTGACACAGGTACCACGGCCAAGCCTGGAGCGTAGCTGCAGGGTGCCGCGGTGCGCGCGCACCACCGCCTGGACCACCGCCAACCCCAAGCCGGTGCCAGTCGCCTTGGTGGTCACGAATGGCTCCCCCAGGCGCGCCAGCAACTGCTCGTCGATACCGCTACCGGCATCGCTGACGCACACGCGCAGATTGTCGTCGCGACGCGACAGGTGCACCTTGAGTTTCGCCGGCCCACTACTGGCCTGCAGGGCATTCTCGATCAGGTTGAGCAAGGCGCCGACCAGGGTGTCACGGTTGCACAGCAACTCCCCGAGACGACTGTCGCACTGCCAGCGCACCGCATGCCCCTCGACATGGGCATGAGCCGCCTGCTGCAGCGCCTGGAACAACGCCTTCGGGCTGATCCGGTCATTGAGCGGCAATTCCCCGCGGGCGAACACCAGCATGTCACGCACCTGGTGTTCGAGCTCGTGGAGACGCTCCTTGAGGTTGCCGGCAAAGCGCAGCCGGGTTTCGTCGGTCAATACCTGCTGCGGTTCGGCCAGGTGGCTGGCATAGAGCATCGCCGCCGAGAGCGGCGTGCGGATCTGATGCGCCAGGGACGCGATCATGCGCCCCAGCGAGGACAGGCGCTCGTGCCGCGCCAGCTGATCCTGCATACGGCGGGTTTCGGTCAGGTCGTTGAGCAGCACCAACTGCCCCGGCTCGGCATCCAGCGAGCGCGTCGCGATGGACAGGCGACGCCCGTCACGCAGGGAGACCTCATGGCCGTCATCGTCACGCGGCGCGAAACTGCGGGCGATCACCTCGCGCCAGCGCATGCCGATCAACGGCTCGCCGAGCAACTCGCAGGCCGCCGGATTGGCTTCGCGCACGCACCCTTCGGCGTCGATCACGATCACCCCGCCCGGCAGCAGGTCGAGCAGGTTCTGCAGGCGATTGGCCAGGCGCTCCTTCTCATCGAGCTCGGCCATGCGCTGCGCACTGACCACCGCCAGCTCGCCCTTGAGCTCGCTGACCCGCGTCTCGAGCATGGTGTAGGACTGGCTCAGCTGGCTGGAAACCTGATCGAACAGGGCGAACGCCTGCTCAAGACCCTGCCGGCTTTCCTGCTCGAGCGGGGTGTGCCCGCGCGGATCGGCGGCATGGGAACGGTGGGCGGCCTGGGGCATCGTGCTCTCTCGCATGGCTGACCGTCATAAAAACGGTATGTTGCCTGCGCTGTAGCAATAGCCGTGCCGGAGATGGGGATAATCGACTGCAGGATCGTTGATCGAAGGCAATGGCCGGGACTGTCACAGCCCCCGACCATTGCGTCCAGGCAAGACGGGATCAGTCGTCCGCCTGTTCCTCGCCACCTTGGCGGCTCATGCCGTACTTGCGCATCTTCTCCACCAGCGTGGTACGCCGGATGCGCAGTCGTTCGGCAGCCCGGGCTACGATGCCGTTGGCATCATCCAGCGCCTGCTGGATCAGCCCCTGCTCGAGGCTGCCGAGGTAGTCCTTGAGGTCCAGCCCCTCGGGCGGCAGCATGGCGTGGCTGGCGAAGTTCGGCGCATGCCCATTGATCGCCACGCGCTCCTCGAGATCGGAGCGCAGGCTGTCGACCAACTGCTCATCCTCGTCATCCACATAACGGAACTTCTTCGGCAGCTCCGCCACACCAATCACCCCGTACGGATGCATGATCGCCATGCGCTCCACCAGGTTGGCCAACTCGCGGACGTTGCCCGGCCAGCCGTGACGGCACAGCGACATGATCGACGCCGAGTTGAAGCGGATCGAGCCGCGCTTCTCGTGCTCCATGCGCGAGATCAGCTCGTTCATCAGCAACGGGATGTCTTCCACCCGCTCACGCAATGGTGCCATCTCGATCGGGAACACATTCAGCCGGTAATACAAATCTTCGCGGAAGGTCCCATCCTCGATCATGGTCTCGAGGTTCTTGTGCGTCGCGGCGATGATGCGCACATCGATGCTCTGGGTCTTGTTGCTGCCGACCCGCTCGAAGGTACGCTCCTGCAGCACGCGCAGCAGCTTGACCTGCATCGGCAGCGGCATGTCGCCGATCTCGTCGAGGAACAGCGTGCCGCCGTTGGCCAGCTCGAAACGCCCGGCACGACTGGTGATCGCCCCGGTGAAGGCGCCCTTTTCATGGCCGAACAGTTCGCTTTCGAGCAGCTCCGCGGGGATCGCCCCGCAGTTGACCGGCACGAACGGTGCCTCGCGACGCTTGGAGTGGTAGTGCAGGTTGCGCGCCACCACTTCCTTGCCGGTGCCCGACTCGCCAAGGATCAGCACGCTGGCATCGGTGTCGGCCACTTGCTGCATCATCTGCCGCACATGCTGGATGGCACGGCTGGTGCCCACCAGGCTGCGGAACAGGTTGGGCTCGCGCTGGCGACCACGCTCGCGGGCCTGGTCGTACATCTCGCGATAGACCTGGGCACGGTGCAGGGAGTCGAGCAACTGGCTGTAGCTCGGCGGCATCTCGAGGTTGGACAGCACACGGCGGCGCAGGTCCTCGGGGAAGTCCGCGGAAGAAATTTCACCCAGAAGCAGAACCGGAAGGAACTCATCCCACCCGGCCACTGTCTTAAGGAGCCCCAGCACGCTGGCCGGGGCATTTACGCTACCGATCAGGACACACAGCACTTCACGGCTGGAAGACAAACCCTCGACCACCTGCTGCCAGTCGTCGCTGGAGCAGGACAGGTTTTCTTCGCCGAGAAAATTCAGGACCACCGCCAGATCGCGGCGGCGTTCGCTGTCGTCATCGATCAGGAGAATCTTGGTTTCACGCCACATGCAATAGCAACTTCCCTAGTCATATCGGCGCCCGAAGGCGTGCACGACATCATTCCGACTGAATGGTCAGTGTTCGGACGTCTGAATTTCGAAAACAGCCACTAGTAAAGTCAAAAAACGGCACACAGTCAAATTTATGGCGCGCTGATTTTTGTGTAACCTGTGGTCAGGTGAACAAATGGTATACCTTTGTCGCGTTTTCTGCCTGACGTATCTTCGCCATCTCGTCGACCACTGATTGACGCTCGCCACTTGCAACTTCGATTAGCTGCCGATAGACAGCCTGCAGCTGCTCCAGGCTGGCACGCACCTCATCCTCGTTCGACAACGCCTCGGCCAGCACATCGTCGACGCACAGGCGGCACTCCAGATCCAGCTCGCCAACCGCCTCCCAGTCGCGACTGGCCAGGGCGGCGAGCAGCAGCTCGCGGGTCTGGTCGATACGCTCGATCACCTCACTCATGACAACCTCCTGGTTCAGGGCGCCGGCTGCTGTTCGCCGATCGCGTCCCAGCCTTCCTTGACCGTGATCAGCAGACGCGCGACTTCGTCAATGATCGCAGGGTCGCTCTTGACGTTGGCCTCGACCAGGCGACGACTCATGTAGGTGTACAGGTTGTCCAGGTCGGTCAGGCTGTCGGCGTGGTTCTCCAGGTCGAGACCCTCGCGCAGGCCGCCGATGATATCGATGGCCTTGCCGATCAGAATGCCCTTCTGGGCGATATCCTTGCGGGCAATGGCGCCCTTGGCCTGGGCCAGGCGGTCAAGACCACCCTGCATGAGCATCTGCACCAGGCGGTGCGGACTGGCCTCGGAAGTCTGTGCCACGCCATTGACTTTCTGGTATTGCCGAAGGGCCAACATCGGGTTCATGGATCTACCTCGTTGCAGCGAAAAGGTGCATATACCTCTTGTATCGCCGCCGCGTCAAAAAACTTTAGCCGGAAAAGACAAAGCCCGGCACGCCTGTGAGGCGCCGCCGGGCTTTTGTCATGCGCGATCGATCAGGACTTCTTGGCCTGGGCGTTGATCGCCTCGAAGATCGAGGTGATCTGCTCGCCCTGCTTCTTCATCTTGGCCAGGGCCGCGTCGAGCGCGGAGAATTTCTTGGTCAGCGACGCTGTCAGCAACTCGGTGCGACGATCCAGTGCGGCCTGCTGGTTCTGCAGATCCTTGGTCGCCTTGTCGAGGTTGTTCTTGCGCGAATCCAGCGTACCACCAGACGCATTGTACGGATCAATCGCCTTGTTCATTCGCTCGAACAAGCCATTGGTACCAGAGAACAATTCCTGGATTTCCGGACCGAGCTTCTTGTCGTTCAGCGCAGCATTGAACTTGGTGCTGTTGAACTCAAGCGTACCATCATTCTTGGTATTGACACCCAGCTGACTGAGGGTAGTCAACTTGTCACCGGCACCTACATCAGCCAGCACCTTGCGTACGTCACCCACCAACGAACGCGTGGTCGGATCGTTGGTCAGCGGACCAAGGCTCTTGACATTGCCACTCGCGTCCTTCTCTGGCGTTACCAGCGAAGTGATAGCCTTCTGCAGGGTGTTGTAGGCATCGACGAACGACTGTACCGACTTTTGCAGCCCTTGATTGTCAAGGGCCACAGTCACTTTGGTGCCAGTGGCGGCGCCCGGCGCAGTGGTACCGGTAAGCTCGAGGGTCAGGCCACTGATCGCCTTGTCCACGGTATTGGTCGGACTGGTCAGTTTCAGTCCATCGATGGAAAATTCCGCATCCTGGGCCTTCGCACTGATGTAACCGGCACCGCCTCCCGAAATCGGCTGGGTACCGTCGATAGCCAGTGCCGCAATACCGCCAACAGAAATATCACTACCTGCACCAGTCGTGGTGGAGCTGAACACCAGCCGCGAACCACCTGCCTCGTTGATGATGTTGGCAGTGATCCCCTTGGTGCTCATTTCCTTGTTGATCTGATCACGCACGGTCTGCAGTGTGGCGCCGCTGGCAACGTTGACCTTGTAGTCCTTGCCATTCTGACTGATCACCAACTCCCCGGCATCGATCGGCGTCGCCGCTCCACCGACGAACTTCTGGCTGGCGACCTTGGAACCAGTGGCCAGCTTGTCGACCTTGATATCGTAGGCACCGGCAACCGCAGTGTTGCCAGACTTGATCTTGACCACTTTTTCGTCGGCGGACGTGCCGGCGAATGCATTGAAAGAAGGAGCATCCTTGTCGTTGAGCTTCTTCATCGCATCCTGGAACGCCGTGAGGGCGCTGCGCAGGGAGCCGATGCCGGAGATCATCGCCGAGTTGTTGCTCGTCTGCCGGGCAATCTGATTGGCCTTGGCCGATGTATCGGCATTCACCAACACTTTGACGATGTTGGCGATGTCGAGCCCATAGCCTGCACCCGTGCTGGTAGTAATCGGGCTTGCCATGCTGTTGCTCCTCTCTTCAATGCGTCAGCCCCGCTCCTGCAAGGCCAACTTGAATTACATGATGGTGTTCGCCGCCGGTCAGACCTTGGCGTCGAACAGAACACTCTTGACATCGCTCAGGCTGTGAGCAATCCGCAGGGCCTCTTCGGAGGGCAACTGTCGGATCAACTCGCCCGTTTCGCTGGCGATGACCTTGACCACGATCTTACCGGATTCTTCGTCAGTGACGAATTCCAGGTTACGTCGCGTTTCCTTCAAAAACTTCTCGATTTCCGAGACAGCGTCCTTGACCTTGTCGGCGCCCTGCACCTTGGCCGGATCCTGCCTTTTTTCGCCGTCGCCGGGAACATTCACAGACCGGGCAACCGGTTTATCGGCAACCTGCTCGGCCATCCTTGCGGCCGGGTAAGACAGGTTCAGCTTGACGCTCATGTCCATGTCCACCACCTCACAATGAAAAGGCGGGGAAGTGCCTGGAGAGCACTTCCCCGCCATCAGCTATCAGGCAGATTAGCCCAGCAGCTTCAGGACTGCCGACGGCAGCTGGTTGGCCTGGGCCAGAACCGAGGTCGAAGCTTGCTGCAGGGTCTGCTGCTTGGTCAGCTGGGCAGTTTCAGCAGCGAAGTCAGTGTCCTGTACACGGCCACGAGCAGCTTCGGCGTTCTCGTTGACGTTCTGCAGGTTGTTGATGGTGCTGGTCAGACGGTTCTGGGCAGCACCCAGGTCAGCACGCGAGGTGTTGATTGCCTGCAGAGCGTCGTCGATGGCGCTCATGGCAGCAGTGAAGTTGGCTTCGATGTTGGCGCTGGTGCCAGTGATGGCCTTGCCGTTCAGACCGCTCAGAGCGCCACCGGTGCCGGTGCTCATCGAGGAGCTCAGGCTGATGGTGATCTGGTTGTCGCTACCGATGTTGGAACCAACCTGGAAGGTCATGACACCGGAGCTACCGTTGAGCAGCTTCTTGCCGTTCAGCTCGGTGCTGCTGGCGATACGGTCGATTTCCTTCAGCATCGACTGGAACTCTTTGTCCAGTGCTTCACGGTCCAGGGTGCTGTTGGAGTCGTTTCGCGACTGGTTGGCCAGTTCCCGCATGCGCTGCAGCATGTTGGTCTGCTCTTGCATCGCGCCTTCAGCGGTCTGGGCGATGGAGATACCGTCGTTGGCGTTCTTGATAGCCATGGTCTGACCACGGATCTGCGAGGTCATGCGGGTAGCGATCTGCAGGCCGGCGGCGTCGTCTTTGGCGCTGTTGATTTTCAGGCCGGAGGACAGACGGGTCATCGAAGTGCTGAGTGCGTCGGAAGCACGGTTCAGGTTCTTCTGAACGCCCAGAGAGGTGGTGTTAGTGTTTACAGTCAAAGCCATGACGAATTCCTCGTTGGATTGGGTACTACGGCTTCCGGCCTTGGCAATTCGCCGGGTGGTTGGCCTAGAGAACCTTCGTAATGTTTATCGTCGCCAGGGCAGTTTGCTTTAGGGCGAATTCTCAAATTTTTTACTGGCACCCTGCCACCCTCAATGAATTCAGGGATTTGACGCCAGAAACTCAACCCCAGAACAAAAAAAAACGCCGACCACTTGTGGTCGGCGCTTCTGCTGAACACCCACTTTCGGTCAAGTGGCGCGCTCGATAATGGCCGACCCCCAGGACAGGCCCACGCCAAAGCCACTCAGGGCGACGCGCTGGTACTGCGATCCGAGCACATGCTTCTCCAGCAGCAGCGGGATGCTCGACGAAACGGTATTGCCGGTTTCGACCATGTCCTTGACGAACCTGGCCTTGTGCTTGCCTTCACAGAACCGCGCGGAAACGGCATCGACAATCGCAGCGCTGCCTTGATGCAGGCAGTACAGGTCGACATCCTCGGCCTTCAGTTGACTGGCCTCGAGCAACTGCTGCAAGTGCGCAGGCACCTTGACCAGGGCGAAGTTGTAGACCTGACGACCGTTCATGAAGAACTTGCCGTCGGTGGTACGCAGATGCTCGGCACCGGCACCATCACTGCCAAACAGCGACTTGCCCAATTGCCAGATCGCCCCATCACCCCATCCAGGTGGCGGTAGCGGCGTCGCCGAACAGCATGGTGGTGTTGCGATCCTCTGGGTCGACGATCTTCGAATAAGGGTCAGCGGTCAGCAACAAGCCGTTCTTCAGGCCTGCGGCCTCCATGAAGCCCTTCATCGCGTACAGCCCATAGACATAGCCCGAGCAGCCCAGCGAGATGTCGAACGCGGCAAGGGCGGTCGACAACCCAAGCTTGTGCTGAACGATGGCCGCCGTGTGCGGCAGGCCTTGCGCGTCACCGTTCTGGGTGACGACAATGACGACATCGATGGACGCCGGGTCCAGAGCCGGATTGGCAGCGAACAGATTTTTCGCGGCCTCGACACACAGGTCGGAGGTTTCCTGGGTGTCGCCCTTGCGCGGCAGGAAGGTCGAACCGATCTTGCCGAAAATGAATTCTTGATCCTTGCCGAATTTCGCACCTTGGGCGTAGTTGTCGACGCCCTCCACAGGTACGTAACTGGCGATGCTTTTAATGCCAATCATTGTGGCTTCCCAATGGAAATGACGAAAAATCACGGGGCTGGCGACCAGAACCATACGCCTGGCCTGGCATGTCGACATGGCTGCCCGCAGACTCAATGCATGTGTGATGCACGTTTTGACTGCCAGGTCACGGTTATACGACCAATCCTGTGATCCACGCAATGCCACCTGCGCTATTGAAGCGCCCGAAGACCTCACGGTGTCAGGCGGCGGCATTGCACCACCGGCTTTCATTTCAATGCCAATGCCACTGCGACATTACCCGCAGTACTTATGCCTTCCTTACCATGGCCTGCAGAATCCGAGAGGCTGAGCTCAATCGTGGGTCACTCCCTATAGGAGTCGATTGCACATTCAACAATTTGAAACCGCAGGCCAGGAAGAGGTTAGCGAGCGCAGCGGGTGAGAAAAAGTTGATATGTTCGTGCCAATGCCGCTTTTGCGACGGTGAAAGCGCCTGGTTGCCGACCATGAGCGCCTCATGCGGCAACTCCACGTAGAGCAAAGTCTCATCCCCCATGCATTGACGGATCTCGGCAAGCACATCCGTTGGATAGGGAACATGCTCAAGCACCTGGCGGCAGACAATGAGATCGTAAGCGACGCCTTCAACATCTCCCTTTGCGACGCTGCGAGTACCCACCACGGTAGGTTTGCGGTCGATATCGAAGATGTCAGTCTGGTACCCATCCCCCTTGAACGGAGTGTTCGTGCCATCTCCCCCTCCCCAATCAAGGATGCGCACGGGGCTGAGGTACTGCAGAATGTAATCGATCGTCAGCCCCATTAGCTCGCTAGGCGCCCTCAGGGCAAGATTTCGCGCCTTGAAGCCGGGTTCATAGTGTTCTCGAAGCGCTTCGTATGCCTCACCGTAGTAGCCGTCATACAGGCAGGCCATCTCGCGGTCGGAAAAACGAATATCCAAGAACAACAATTCACATTGTGAACAATGAAGTGTATTGCACAGGCAATACGCCATACCTTGAGGAATGGATTTCAGCCCCCACTGCTCATCAATGAGAACAGGCGCCAGCCCCAATGCCCGATGGGAAACGAACGGCATGAGAATAGCCGGCGACCGTTGCAGTTGCACACCACCACAGCAGATGCACTGTTGAGCCACGCGCTCACGTCGCAACGAAGCAGGGAAGTCGTTGTTCATGCTTGCATTCCTGATACATCAAAGAAGAAGAGAGTCATTACGTACCGGTCAACGACCCACATGCTCCGCCGCATCCCGTATCGACCTTGCCAGGTTGTAACGCAGGGATAGCCCCAGTTCATCACGCGCCTTGCTGATTGCTGGCACGTAACGATTCCGGAAACTTCCAGGCGACTCTTCACGCTGAGCAATGCGCACAAGCTTCCCGGGCGCGAGTGTGTCGCGAACCAAGTGTGCCAGTTCACCGATCGTAATGACCTCATCAGAGCCTACGTTGTAGGCTTGCCCTGGCTTCCCGCTACTCAGGAGCACCTCTAGCCAGTGCGCCAGATCTCGCTGATCCATGTAGGTACGCACGGGCGTACCATCGCCATTCACTGCAATGATGGGTGAGCCAAGCGCATCCCTGATGAAATTGCCGATGGCGAAATGCACATCCAGAGGCAAGTCACGCCCGACAAAAGCAAAACAGCGGGCAATCACAACATCAAGCCCGTGCCGATGGCCATACAGGGCGCAAAGATGCTCGGCACAACGTTTGGCCACACTGTATGCATGTCCTGGCTCGAGCGGATCCGGCATGCCATTGTAACTTTCCACGATGCTCCCCATGCCTTGCGGCTGAGGCCCATAAACGCCACCAGAACTTGTCAGCAGGAAACGCGGAATACGATTGGCAACGGCATAGTCCAGCAGATGCCGGGTTCCGTCGACGATCTGCAGATAGCGCTCCAGCGGGCCGAGGGCAGGCCCGGTTGTCGAGTCAGCAGCCGCATGCAGCACATGCGTAAAATTCCGTGATACCGGCAGCGAATCCGGCACCAGAATGTCACCTTCATGCAGGCGCAGCCAAGGCTGGCCCGCAAACTCAGGGTACCGCTCAAGGAATGCATACGGCATCCGACTTAGCACAGTAACCTTGGGTACCTGGGCGCCGGCATCTGCACATTCCTGCCAATGCCGCAACAATGCGCGCCCG
The DNA here is from genome assembly GCF_057284075.1 of Pseudomonas sp. TE31087. Taxonomy (NCBI): domain Bacteria; kingdom Pseudomonadati; phylum Pseudomonadota; class Gammaproteobacteria; order Pseudomonadales; family Pseudomonadaceae; genus Pseudomonas; species Pseudomonas sp. TE31087. Next base: position 68,856 of record NZ_JBXVNN010000001.1, on the reverse strand, counting down.
AAAAATCCAGTACCCCCGGTCAGTAACACGTTCATGGGTTGGGTACAGCGTAGAGGACCGACTCGAATGTATTCGGGCAATGCTGGCGGATGTAGAAACGGTAGTTCGGGCAGAAATTGAACAGCAGCTCCGGCAACTCCCAGAGATCTTCCGGGTTATGGTAGAGCGATACGATCAGCGTTGGACGGCTGCGACGAATGATCTGCTCGCCTCCCCTCAGTACCTGAGCCTCTGCCCCTTCGACATCGAGCTTGATGAGGTCAACCGGCATACAGGGCAGCATTTGATCCAAGGCCACCGCTGCGATCGAAGTGCCAGCACCATCCTGACTCAGGGAGCAAGCTTCTCCCTGTCCGGCGTTGAATGTCAGGATACTGTAGGTCTGGGCAGCGGCCATGGGCAAGCAAACGGCGTTGGTACCGCCAAGCGCTACCTGCCTTACCAGACGACTGAAGTTTTCCGCATCAGGCTCCAGCAAAAACGCTTGCTTGCAGGTAATGTCGGGACACGCTATCAGCTCTTCGTAACTGTCACCATCATAGGCACCGCAGTCCACGTAGGTGATACCGTGGCCCCGCAACGCAGGCAAGGTCAATTCATTGATGTAGCGCGCCTCGCTGGAAAGGTAGCTGGCGTATTCCATATCCAGACCAAGACGGAACGCGCACATGCGATACAGGATTTCCCGACTTTGCTCATCAGCCAATTGCTCGGCCACTCCAGCAATTCGTCCCATTGCCTCTAACAGGAACGAACGGGCGCTGAGCCAGAATCGCCAGCCAAGATCTTGGGAAAATTGCTCGTACAGCATCCACGGCATCAACGGCGGTGCGAAACCTGCCTCGGCGGCAATCGTCAGCAGCTCATCATACGGCGTATCGCGATTGAAGATCCCAAGCGCCAGCCGCGCTCCCGAATGCTCCCGCGCCAATGCCCGCCAGTCCAGCACAGGCAGGTCAAGCACGGTTGCCACACGGGGAGCGGTCTCGACAAAGCCCGCCACGACAATACCTTGCTTCTGCATCGCCGCCGCCAGGCTTCGACCGAAGTTGCCCGCACCAAAAATCCAGATGACGCTGCCTGGTTCGATATGTGTCCGCGGCAAACCGGCCGCCTGCTCACGCAGGGCATTGAAATCAGCAGTGCGATAAGTCTTGTCAACCATTGCCGTTGGCTCCTGAGTCAGTGACGGTATGGGGGATTGCGCGTATGGCCAGGGCCTCGTTGCGTAACTGCTCGAGTGTCGCCTGCTCAAGGAACGGGTGCATGTCGTCCAGCTCTGGCGTCACGAATGCACCGTTAGCATCGACGCGAGATTTGATGCGCGGCACGAACTCTTGCCGAGGATCAACGTGCAAGTCGATGAGCAGCGGCCCATTACAGCCCAAGAGCTCATCGAGCCGGCGCAGATCCTCCTCACCGTGGATCGATTCGGCCCGCAAACCATAGGCGCGAGCAACGGCGGTGAAATCAGGGAACTCCACTCCCGATTCGGGAGTTGCGCCAATCACACGACCGAAGAAGTTCTCATGCGTCTGCCAGATGGAAAGATAGCCACGGTTGTTCAGAACAATCACGATGAGATTGGCCGCGACGGTTTTCAGCGTCTGCAACTCCTGGATATTCATCTGCAGGCTGCCATCGCCCGCGAAGCAGATCACCCGCCGCCCATTCTCCTGAGCAGCAGCCGCTGCAGCACCCAGGGCCGCCGGCAAGTCATACCCCATGGAGGCCGAGCCGGAGTTGCTGAACAAACGCTGACCAGACTGTAGCGCTCCCACCTGGAACGGCAGGATGCACGCAGAAGCATTGCCACAGACAACAATGTCGTCAGGACGCATCTGAGCAAAGATACGCTCTACCATGACATAGGGATTGAGCGCCGCCCCAGCTTGCTGGCGATGCTCCGCAATAGCCGGGTAGGTCTCGCCAATGCGTTTGCACCATTGCACCCAAGCGGAGAAGTTCGGCAGGACGCAACGCGCCAGCTCCTCCTCGAACATATCCAGAAAATCATTCAGGTCTGCGACAACCCCGAGGTCTGGACGAACGGTGGGCTTGTTCAGTTCCGCAGCATCGATATCCACCTGAGCGACCCAGGCGTTTCTCGCAAAGGCCTGCCAGTTGTAGCTCGTCTGTCTCACATTCAACCGTGACCCCAACACCAGCACGAAATCAGCGGTTTGCAGACAGAAGTTGCCAGAGCGCGTACCGATGGTGCCAGGGCGCCCGGCAAACAGCGGGTGGTCACTGGCAATCAGGTCGTGAGTCCACGCAGTGGCCAGAGGGATACGGTAGCGCTCGACCAAGGCCAGCAAGCGCTTCTCCGTAGCCGAAAGCCGAACCCCCGTACCACCCAGGATCAGCGGTCGATGCGACTGCAGCAAACGACGGGCGATCTGCGTGCAGGCGCTCCTCAGACCTTCGGCCGGAGCAGGCCGAGTCAGAACCGGGGCGGGAATATTGATCGACGCGGTCGACTGCTGGATGTCCAGGGGAATATCAAGCCATACCGGCCCAGGACGTCCGCCAACTGCCTCGGCGTAGGCGGTGGGCAGCATGTCCTCAAGGTCTTTTTCGCTGCGCACGATCCGGGCATATTTGCAAACCGGACTGGCCATCGCGATGGTCGGCCCCTCCTGGTCACCCAACTGCCGCAGGCCCGGCACGTCCTGGAAGGAAACACAGGTTTCACGCTTGATCTGACCAGAGATCACGATCATCGGAATCGAGTCGGTGAATGCGCCGTGCACACCATTGAGAGCATTGATCGAACCCGGCCCGGTGGTCAGCATCACCACCGCAGGCTTGCCGGTGACCCGTGCGTACCCCTCAGCAGCCATGGCACATGCCTGCTCATGGTGCATGAAAGTGCAACGCAGGCCCTCATGCCCACCAAGCGCCTGATTGAGGAACATGGCACCGCCGCCAGTGACAGTGAAGACTTGTTCGACACCCTGCTGCACCAACCACTGAGCGATCTGCTCGGAAACACGCTTCATGCTCAAAGCCCCCTGTTCAGGATCAGGTTCTTGAGCGCGGGCGTTTCGCTGTAGGGGCCGTCGATATGCTCGATAGTCAAGCGCTCGTTGGCCTTGATCGACTGCAAGAGACGCTCGCCATTCATCACCTCACGGCACGACAGCTGCCCTTTATGCAACGGGATGGCCAGATAGAAATCCTTTTCGAATTCGTCACGCGTCAGCACATAACCAGGCTCCAGGTCACGTCGCGCATAGGCGCCGCGCACGAGGGCGTTGAGATACTCGGTTTCCTTGCGCGAGATGATGCGTCGGCTGGCACTCACGCCCCCGCACATTTCCTTGGCCTTGTGGAATGCCTTGTACCAACTGTCGCACTGCTCCGGCAGCGAGCAGTAGTTGGAGACCGGAACGCCCTCATACTGTATGTCGATATGACGCTCCCAGGTACGGGCTCCTTTGCCGTAGGAGATCAGCATCGACGAATGCCAATCGTGATACTCATGGGTAGACAAGCCAATCACGTGACCTGGATAGCGATTGCGCAGATAGTCGATCTGATCCAGGTGCAGTTCATCATCTTCACTGGGGTAGAGCGAAACGCAGTGGTTTATCGAAAGCGGGATGTCACGCTTCTCGAAATATCGAACTACGTCATCGAGGTCCTTCTCCGATGCCCCCCCAGTCGAGATGATGGTCGGACGGCGCGTGGAGGCGATCTTCTCGATCAATGGCCAGTCATTCATGTCAGAACTGGCAATCTTGAGAATCGGCATGTCGAACTCGACGCACAGGTCTACCGAGGCCTCGTCGAACGGGGTAGCCATGGGAATGCAACTCAGATTGCGGACTTCCTCAACCATCCGGGCAAACTCGGCCTTGCTCAGTCGAGTGTCCTCGGTCTTCTTCACATAGCGCAGCTCTGTCGTACCCTTGAAGTCCGGGTGGATGAATTCATCGACGTCGCGAAACTGCAGTTTTATCGCAGCCTTGACATTGTTGAAGCGTGCGATTGCGCCGTGATCTCGAATGATCTTCAGCCCCCGCTCCAGGCTGCCCCAGTGATTGTTGGCCAGTTCAAGCACGAACAGGTTTTCGAACAGATCTTTGTCACGTTGGCTGATGGTTTTCATTAAAGCTCCCCTGCTCACTCGCATGACTGAATGGATGTCGGCGCCCAGATCTTGGTCCGTCTGGACTACCGCAAATGGATGATGACCTTGCAGTGCACCGATCCTGTAAATGTTGTGTGGATAATCGCGGCCTGTTGCGTACCCGCCCGTCAGCCGGGGAGCCAGGCCTTTAGTCGCGTCTGGATATGGTCCTCATCCAGCATCCACTGCGTCAGGACCGCTTCCTGCAATGCATCGCCACACCTGGCGCTGGCCTCCGGCTCCGCCAGGTACATCCGAATGGTTTCAACCCAGTCCCTGGAAATGTTCCTGACCGGTATCACAGACAGCCCTTGCAGGGACCAAACGTCACTGCAGACCACAGGCACTCCGCACGCGGCATATTCCAACAGGCGCGACGGGCTTCGGCATTCGCCGAGCAAACCCGGAGCCAAGGGCGCGATGGCCAGGTCCAGATTCAAGGAGGCAAGCTTTACCGGATATTCATCGAACGACACCGCATCATGCTGCTCGCTAAGATAAGGGCGAAGAAGCGACGGACACTGACCCAGACATACCCAGTCGACTTCCCCATGCAACTGCTGGACGATCTCCAGTAACAATGCCTGCTCCTGCGCGCCCCCTCCTTCAACCCACCCGAGGCGAGGACGAGCACTGAACCGCCGCTGACTCCGCAACCCGCTCCAGCGAGCCGGATTCAATCGATCAGGGATTACACGAACATCCGCGCAGGTATCGCGCAACGCTTCGGCCAATCCCGACGTCGCCACCAGCAACCGGTCGGCCATGGCAGACAAGCGACGCAGCGCTCCGTCAACCGGCGCCGACAGTGAATCCCCAGCCTCTGTGCAATACAGAGTATCGACCTCCAGCACCTTGAATGCCGATGTGAACCGTGCGTTTTTCCGCAATGCCTCGACCTGCGTCTCGAGGCGAGGCGGCTGCATGACCCATGCGTCAGGCTGCAAACGTTCGAGCTCAACCGGCGAATAATTGCGAAGGGCCAGACGGATATCGGCCTGACCGTTGCTCCTCATGGCCAGCGCGGGATCGATGATGCGGCTATGTCCACTGGCTTCGAAATCCGCAGGCATCGTCAACACCACGGGCAGCGGACGCCAGCTTAAATAACGGCAGGCGAGCCCGGGATCGGTTTCCAGCGTAAAACCAGAACCTTGCAGAGTCAGATTGCGGTTGTACGCCGGATCATGAGCAATTAGAGGCAACCACTTTCGCAACAGCGCATCTTGCTGCGCTTGCCCTTCGTCACTGGTCGCAGCCTCCTGCCCGGACACATCACGACCCTCGCAGAACAGAACAGCGTGAGGCGTCCAGACGGTGAGATAGCCCGCTTGCATCGACTTCAGGCACAAGTCGATGGCTGCGCCAGAGCCGTTGAATTGCAGCATGTCCAGGCCACCCAACGCCTCGAAAAGCGAGCGCCGGATCATCAGGCAGGCAGCGGAAACCGCGCTGTAGTTCTGATCCATTTCGAGGCGGCGCATATAGCCCAAACCATTGGTCTGGCCACTGAAGGCAGTACTTGCTGCACCGTTGAGTCCAAGCACCATGCCGGCCTGCTCCACCGTGCCACCAGGGTGCAGCAACTTGCCGCCAACAATTCCCACCTCCGGGCGCTGCGCGTGGTTGAGCAATGCATCCAGCCAGTCGCTGTGGACCACCGTTGTGTCACTACTCAACATGAGCAGGTAATCACCTCGGGCATGCTGGACAGCACGCTGCATGGCCACCGCACCACCGCCGGTCAGCACACTGATGCCACCCACTTGCTGGGACGCAAGAGCATCGAGCCAGACCCGCGTGGCCCAATCAGCCTCGCCATCGTCCAGCAGGAGAATCTCATAGCGGGGATAGGTGGTTGTTTCCATCAGCGAGGTGATGCAGTGCTGGATCTGTCCAGCTTGCCCACCAATGGGAACGATGATCGAGACCAGCGGCTCATCCTCGTGGCCGTAATGGATTCGATGAATGCCTGGAAGGTGCTTCTGCACCCTTGCGCGCGTATACCCACGACGGTTCAGATGCTGGGCCACAACAGCCTGCGCCTGCGGACTATGGGCCGGCCGGATGGCATCTGTGATGAATACCGGCTCACTGACATGCGCAAGGCCGTCCACGCCGTCACTGCCCTCAATCAACCACAGTAGCAGGGCAAGCTCGATCGCACCGGCACATGCCGGGTCAAAACCACCTGCGTCGAGGAATACCTCACGCTTGTAAAGCCAGTGATACGCCATGTCTGCTGGCGCGCTCAGTAGCATGTCGAGGTTGAAGTCCGGTCGCAGTATCGTTTCCATATCGCCGGAAGGATGGCGGACGACCTCATCGGTGTAGAACGCGCGCACATTCGCCGATGCCAGTAATTCCAGGGCAAGGAGGGCCAACCCAAACGTCGTGAACGTCGTCCCGGCGCGAACGAAGCACAACCACTGTCCGTGACATTGATTCAGCGCGACTTCGTTAAGGGTTTCAGCTTCGGCATCGCCCGGCAGATGGATACCAATGAATGGGTAACCTTGCTCCAGCAAGCTTTGACGCGTGACTTCAACCGCACCTGGCTGGCCATCCGGCACGAGAATAAAATCGAAACGAGGCAATGCTTGCTGGCATGCCTCCAGGCGCTGGATGATCAATTCAGCCTGGGCATCATTGGGGGTACGCTGGCGCAGCCACTGCCTGACCATCTGGCTATGCGCAAACGCTGGCGTCGCAGCACCCTGTTCCACGGAAACGTCATTGAGCAAACGCGGCTGGATCGGCATCGCCTGTGTCTTGGCAATAAAGATATCAAACTGTTCCCAGAAGCGATTCTGCAGCCTGGCATAGGTCTGCGAAACAATATCCAGCCCGGCAACGGCCTGAGCGACTGCTTCATCAGAATCCTCAAAGGCCAGACCGTGAGTACCGAACTCGCCACCACCAATAGGCACACCGTCAAAAAAGGGTGACTTGAGAATCACTGCCGGGCAACCGCATAGCATTGCTTCCAGCGCAATGGCCGTGGATGAGAAACAGTAGACGCGCTCACTGCGCCGGAAAAGCTCAGCCATTTCCTCCGGCGTAGCGGGCCACTTGCTCGTGATGATGGTGCATTTCGCAGCCAGCTCTGGGTACTGCTGCAAGGCATCGATGTAACGCCCTGGATACAGCAACCAGCCCTTTCGATGTTGATCGAAACTGTTAGCCTGGTTGTTGAAAATCGACGTATCGATGGGCGGCATGAACAGAATGTGGTCGTCACCAAGCCCTTCAGGAAGCAGGTTCTCGCCATACGCGAAAATCATGTCCGTGGCGGGGAACTCGCTGTCGCCCCCCAACAATCCTGGCACATTCAGCAAGTACCGCACGACCGATTGCCCATTGGCAGGGTTACCCCGCACCACCTCCGGATACACCACGATCGGTTGACGCCCCGCCTCAGCATGTTGCTGCTCCAGGATGTCAGTCAGCAGGGGCGTATGCCACAGCGGATTGGTCTGCTTGGCGAACAGCAGATACGCATCCTGCCCGCAACGATTGAGCAGATGGCAGATCAGGTGGGTCACACGAATGCCCGCCGAGGTCTGACGGTAATCCGGAGCGTAGATGTAGTACGGACGCTTCGGTGCCGTGTGCAACGGCGGGTAGGTGCGGCTGGCCATGAACTATCCTTCGAGCCTCTGCTTCGGTGGACGATTGAGCTTGAAACGCGTCTGTTCGAAGCAGTTCATCAACGCAACCTGCGCACGTACTGTTCGATCGTGCTGGCAACGTGCTCAAGATGCTCTTCGCCGAGCCCCGGCCACAAACCCGTCCAGAACGTGTCCTTCATCACCTTGTCAGTGACATGTAGATCGCTGGCCACGCGGTACTGCTGGTCCTTCATATAGGGCTGGCGGGTCAGGTTGCCGGCAAACAGCAAACGCGTACCGATCTTGTGTGCATCGAGGTGGCGCAGCAGGTCCAGGCGATCGGTGCCGCAATTGTCGCGCAGGGTCAACGGGAAGCCGAACCAGGAGGGATCACTGTTGGGGGTCGCGTGGGGCAGGATCAGCTGTTCGGCGCACCCGGCGAGGCGATCGCTGAGCCAGGCGAAATTGCGTTTGCGCGCGGCGATGAAGTCATCCACCCGATCCATCTGCGCCAAGGCGCAGGCGGCTTGCATGTCGGTGATCTTGAGGTTGTAGCCCAGGTGCGAGTAGGTGTACTTGTGGTCGTAACCTTGCGGCAGGTCGCCAAGCTGCCAGCAAAAGCGCTTGCTGCAGGTGTTGTCCTCGCCTGGACCGCAATAGCAATCCCGCCCCCAGTCGCGGAACGACTCGACGATGCGCTTGAGCAAAGGCGAGTCGGTGAACACGGCCCCGCCCTCGCCCATGGTGATGTGGTGCGCCGGATAGAAGCTCAGCGTTCCCAGGTCACCGAAGCTGCCAACCTGGCGACCGTCATAAGTGGCGCCCAGGGCGTCGCAGCAGTCCTCGATCAGCCACAGGCCATAGCGGTCGCAGAGCTCGCGCACCACCTTGAGGTTGAACGGGTTGCCCAGCGTGTGGGCCAGCATGATTGCCTTGGTACGCGGGCCGATAGCCGCTTCGATCAACGCCGGGTTGATGTTGTAGGTGCCCATCTCGATATCGACGAACACCGGCACCGCGCCGAACTGCAGGATCGGGTTGACCGTAGTCGGGAAACCGGCAGCGACACCGATGACTTCGTCACCCTTGCGAATGGCACGGTCACCCAGACGCGGCGAGGTTAGCGCGGAAAACGCCAGCAGGTTGGCCGATGACCCGGAGTTGGCAGTCAGTACGCCGCGTCGGCCGAGATAGCGGGCCAGGCGCTTTTCGAAGGCCTGGTTGAAACGGCCGGTGGTCAGCCAGCCATCGAGCACCGCCTCGGTCATGGCTTGCAGCTCCGGCGCCCCGATGACCTTGCCCGACGGCGGTATGGCATGCTGCCCGGGTACAAATTGCGGGGTCGCCAGTTCCAGCTCCGCATAGCGGCCCACGAGCTCGGCAATTTGCTGGCGCAACTGCTGCGCCGTTTGATCAGTCATTGTTTTCGCCTTCATGTTCCGCGATCTGTGCACGGCTGTATTGCTGCATGTCCTGGCCGTCGCGCCAGGCACGATGCCAATCGAGGGTTCGTTGCAGGGCCTGCGGCAAGTCCCAGCTCGGGCGCCAGCCCAACCGTTGGCGGGCCCGGGATGAATCGAGGGTGAGCAGCCCCGCCTCATGGGGCTGGTCGAGCGATTCGACCGCCCAGCGCGCATCGCCGGACCACCGCTCGGCCATGGCCTGGACCACCTCGCCAACGGTGGCCGTGCCTTCGCTGTCGGGGCCGAAGTTCCAGGCCTGGGCAACCGCCTGACCCTGTTCGACCAACGCCTGGGCCAGAAGCAGATAGCCTTGCAGCGGGTCGAGCACGTGCTGCCACGGACGCACCGCGCCCGGATAGCGCAGGGTCAACGACTCGCCCGCATCCCAAGCACGCAGGATGTCCGGCAGCAACCGGTCGGCCGACCAGTCGCCGCCGCCGATCACATTGCCGGCGCGGGCGGTCGCCAGCGCGACACCGCGCTCGCGCAGGAAGGAGTCACGCCATGAGACACAGAGCAGCTCGGCACAGGCCTTGCTGCTGCTGTAAGGGTCGTGACCACCGAGGGCGTCCTGCTCACGATAGGGCCATAGCCACTCGCGGTTTTCGTAGCACTTGTCGCTGGTCACCACCAGCACAGCGCGCACCGTGTCGCACTGGCGCACGGCCTCGAGCAGGTTGAGGGTGCCGATGACGTTGGTGGCGTAGGTGTCCGCTGGGGTCCGGTAAGACTCCCGTACCAGAGGTTGCGCGGCGAGGTGCAGGACCACTTCGGGACGGAATGCCTGAAGGCTGCGACGCAGTTGCTCGGCGTCGCGAATATCGGCGAACTCGCCCGCCAGGCACTCAGCCAGGCGAATGCTCTGGTGCAATGCCGGCTGGGTCTGCGGGGCAAGCGAATATCCGTACACTTCAGCACCAAGCTCGCTGAGCCACAAACCCAGCCAGCCACCCTTGAAGCCGCTGTGGCCGGTCAGGAATACCCGACGCCCGGCCCAGAATTCGCGGCTTACGGCCATACCCGCCATTGCGCCTCTCCCAACTTCCAGCGCTCTTCGAGGTAATTGCGGTCACGCAGGGTATCCATCGCTTGCCAGAAGCCCCGGTGGGTGTGGCTCATCAATTGACCGTCCTGCGCAAGCGCGCGCATGGGTTCGTATTCCCAGGTGGTGTCGTCACCGTCGATGTAGTCGAAAATGCCAGGCTCCAGCACGAAGAAACCGCCGTTGATCCAACCACCGTCGCCCAGTGGCTTCTCCTGGAAACCCCGCACCTGCTCGCCCCGCACATCGAGCGCGCCATAGCGCCCAGGCGGCTGCACCGCAGTTACCGTCGACAGCTTGCCGTGGCTCTTGTGGAAGTCGATCAACGCCGGAATATCGACGTCGGCCACGCCATCGCCATAGGTGAGGCAGAAGGTGTCGTCGCCCACGTAGTCACGCACGCGCTTGATCCGCCCGCCGGTGGCGGTGTTCTCACCGGTGTCCACCAGCGTTACTCGCCACGGCTCGGCATTGCGGTTGTGAATGTGCATGCGGTTTTCCGACATGTCGAAAGTCACGTCGGACATGTGCAGGAAGTAGTTGGCGAAGTATTCCTTGATCACGTAGCCCTTGTAGCCCAGGCAAATCACGAAATCGTTGATCCCGTGATGGGAGTAGATCTTCATGATGTGCCAGATGATCGGCTTGCCGCCGATCTCGATCATTGGCTTGGGGCGAAGGTGTGATTCTTCGCTGATGCGTGTACCCAGGCCGCCGGCCAGGATGACTGTTTTCATTGTCGACTTACCTTGGAAGGCCGCGGCCCTGGACGGGCTGACAAAATACTGACCAATTCAGCTACTTGGGCAGACTTAGCAAAAAGACTGCCAACTCGCGCCCAGGCAAAGTACCACCGAGCGATTCGCTCGCAGGAAATTGCCCCGACAAGCCTGAATGCCAATGCCCGGCTGGATGCCGGGCATTGGATAGCTCAATCAGCTCAATTGATTGTCAAATGGCTCCCGGGCTGCACCGTCGTGCCATCAAGATTCAGCAACCATGCAATGCCATCGCAATCGGCATCGTGCAGGTCACTTATCCTTACCAGCACGTTGACCGAATCGCCCACCGGCTGACCGTCTTCGTGCTCATTGGATGCCACATCACCCTGCTTGAACGCCTTCTACCCGGTGAAAGGTTTCTTGATACAGGGCAGTGCAGAACCGGCAACCGCGTCTCACCCGCCTGGAACGGCGTTACCGTTGCCCTGCTCAACGAAGAACAAAGGAAAGATGTATGTCGGCCACGCCACTCAACGCCGTCTTGCTCTTCAGGAATTACTTAAAGGGCCAGGGGCTCTCCCCCGGTACGCAGCATGCTGGACAGATAGCTCCAAATCATTTGATACGCAAATCATCCAACAACCTGAATCTGTCAATAAATCGCCACCTACAGGGCACCCTCAAGCCGCGAAACAATGCGTATCAAGGCACCCTTCGCCCATTATCGACACCCCAAGCGACCAAGCGATCCCTAGATCAATGAGCCTGGTATAGACAATCTGAACCCGCAGATCCAGCTGAGGTTACCCCGCGCTAACGCTTACAGCTTGGGGGGAGGACATTCTGCCTGCTGATAAGTCAGCGTGTACGTGTAATGCCTGTCAAAACTGTAGGGCGTACTACCTGGTGCAGACCACTCAGCATACTTTCCCGACATACTGGCAGGCCCCAACAGCTCTCCCATGCCAATGGTCGCTACGTTGCCATAACCGGCCAACGGAACGCTGCCATACCAATGGATTTCATCTCCGCTCGCAAACCATGCACCATTCCATTTGGCTTCAGTAGTGGAATACCAGGTCTTATCGGGCTTGAAACAGAGCATTTGAATGGTGGCGACAGCACCGTTGGAAACATGAAAGGTGGTCAGCTTCCAGTACCCTAATTGCGGTTCACCTGCTTGTGCAGAGAAAGCCACCCCTAAAGCGATGCCCAGAACAGATAACCGGCTCAACATTTTCTTCATCATTAATTTTCCTTGTATTTTCTGCGCGAGCTCCGTGCCAATCACAGATGATTGATCGCACCCCGGCGCCCCACAAGCGCCGGTCACAGTATATTATGCGTTACAGCATTTTTAATCAATGCATAAACGCATAAGTCTTTATGGATACTCTTACTGCCTCGATCTTGTCGCTGGATTCGCTTAGCACAAAATGCAGGCGACCACTGATTGCCTGGAGCAATTCGGGCTGGGTTGCGGATGGGACGGGTGTCGCTATTGCTGACTCGCAACGGATAGCCTCAGCCCTCATTTCGTCACCACTCAGTCGCACGAAGGGTTTTGGAGGTTTTGCCGAAGGACAGGAGAAGGGATGCAACTGCGCAGCATCGAAGCATGCCGGGAGGAGAAGGTGACGCGAAACGGGGATACGGCGACTGGCGCCGCACCCCGTCAATAAACCGCCTGGCTTACAAGCCCTGGCGGAGTTGGTCGAGCCAGGCCAAAGCAGGAACCTGTACGTCTCGGCCACTGAACGCCGCCGGCCAGCGAGCCTGCAGCTCGAGCGCCAGGCCCTCGGCCGGTACAGACAACGCGCTCACCTGCAGCTGTGCCTGAGGCGTCCACACCACTAACTGGCCAGCTTCAGTCGCCGCCAGGCACAGGTCAAGGTCGGCCCCCCCCCCCACGATCTGCAAGCCACCGCAATGGGCGAACACCTCCTGGCGAACCATCAGGCAGTCAGCCGAAACGGCAGCACAACCGCGCACGGCCTCCGGCCAGCGGGCATTGCGGCACTCCTCGTCCGACATGCCCTGCCAAGGCACCGCCACTTGCGGCCCTTCCAATAGGGCATAGCCGCCATGTGCCAGGGCGCCATCGACGGTACGCAGCGCCGCCCCCGTCACACCCACTTCCGGGCGCTGCGCCTCATTGAGCAACGCTTCGATCCAGGCTGGCGTGATGACCTGGCATTGCGCCGACAACAGCACCAGGTACTCACCGCGCGCCCGCCCTGCGGCCTGGTTCAGCCAGGCACTGCGCGAGCCAGCAGATTCGCCCACCAACACCTGTACGCGCCCCCCCAGGAGCTGCAACGCCTCCACTTCCTCCTCGGCGCACACCACCAGCACCTCGTAACGCGGGTATCGGGTACGTTGCAGGACACTGGTCAGGCAGGCCTCGAGCTGGGCATGGTCACCCGTACTGGCCACCAGAATACTCACCAGCGGTGTTGCCGCATGCCGAAAATCGATACGCAACCCTGTGTTCGGCTGTTCGCTCACCTGGGCGCGATACCCCAGGTGGGTCAAATGACGATTGAGCGCACCTTGCGCCGCATCCATCAGTGCAGCCGTAGCTTGCTGCGTGATGACGAGATAGTCATCCAGGTGCGCAAGACAACCGACCCCCTGCGCCTCGATCAGTCGCAGCAGCAAGTCGAACTCCAGGGCTTGCCGGTGGGCTTCGCTGTAGCCACCCAGATCGACCACCGCCTGACGACGCAACAGCCAGTGCCGGGACATCAGGCCCGGCTGGTTACGTAACAGATTCAGGTCCGCGCCAGGACGCATCACGGCATGTAGACGCCCCTCCTCGTCACGCTGCACTTCGTTGGCACAAATCGCCTGACAAGCAGGCGACTCGGCCAGCTCCACCAGAAGGTGCAGCAATCCACCCGTCTGCAGTTCGTCTCCTGCCTGCAACAACAGCAACCATTCGCTCGGCAACTGGCGCACCACCTGGTTCAGATGCGCCAACCAGTTGCCGTCATTGACCTGGATAAAGTGCAAGGTATCGCGCGCAGTGGTGATCACCGGCGGCTTGCCACCTTTGAGGACCACCAGCTTGAAGTCGCGAATACCGCTGGCCAGCAGGCTGTCGAAAGTAGCCTGCAACGCCGCATCATCGTTCTCCAGATCCAGTACCACGAAGGCGATCTGCGCAGCGGGATGGCTGGACAGGTGATTCAACACCTGCTGACGCGCCGCAGCGTCAGGCGTCGCCGCGCCAATACTCGCCAGCAATTGCCCGGACGGGGTGGCCTGCAAGCGCGGCTGGTGATCAACCCCCGGCACTTGTCGCAAACGCTCGAGCCAATTGCGTATCTCACGCAATTGATCACCATCGCGTTCTGCGTCCAACGTCTCCACAAGCTTTTGACAGAGCTGCGGGTCGAACAGTCCGAGCGCCAGCGCTTGCCAGTAACGCAATTGCAAACTGGCGGGCGTGTCATTGGGATGCACCTGCAACAGGTCACGCTGGCGTACCCAGCGGCCTTCCAGTGCCGCGTGCTGCGCCTTGCCAGCCGGCAAGGCATGGCAGAGAAACTCCAGCGCTGCCAGTTGGGTAAACAGGGCGCTGTTGTAGTAAGGCATCTCGACATACTGGCGCGGCTCGAAAAGCCGTTCAGGATCATCGATCACGCTGCTCCAGGTGGAAGTGAACAGCAGGGGCGCCTCGCCGTGATCATAGGTCCCGCGAACGAAGCGATGGAGTACTGCAAATTCACCTTCGCCAACGCATAGGGCCTGCCCCTGGGCATCCCATTGACGAAGAGCGAACAACGCACGATTCATGCGCTCCTCGCGCAAGACCTGATCGCAGCCCTCGGATTCCAGGCTGCACAGCACATCGGTCTGTTCGAGCAAGGCGACTTCGCCTTGGGCGAGGATCGCATATGACAGCCCCAGACAGAACACGGCCGGATCATCGCCCGCTGGGGTCTGATCCAGCGCCGCCAGCATGGCTGGCAGCCGGGTGACGGCACGCCATGCCTGACGGCGGGCCTGACCATACTGGCGTAGACGCGCCAGCCCCCCTTCGCCCTCCAGTGCGGGAATTGCTCCCCCCACCTTGTGGTACGTCAGCTGGGCATTGCCCGTCCTGAAGCCCAGCGCATGGCCTTGGGCTGCAATGGCACTCGACTGCGCCTCCAGCTGAACAACGGCGGCCTGCAGGGCTGGAACCAGCGCAAAGTCAGACTCGTGGGCAAGCACCACGTAGGGAGTGGTCACCTGCTGCAACAATTGCCCCAGAAGCTCGCTGTAATGCTGCGCCGCCTGATTTTGAGGCTGCACGTCAAGCGACAAGCACTGGACGCCGGCCCTCTGGTAATAGTGCTGCGCACGAGCCCGGTAGTCAGCCTGCTCCTGCCCCAGCAATACGACAGTCACCTTGGTGCACGGTGCAGTTGTGATTTCGGCCATAGTGCCCTCTTCAAAATGTCGGTTCGGAGCGCGGTCATCCCGCAGCTACCAGATTCAGTCCGCGAGCCAGGCATTGGCCCAATGCTGCAGGTGATGCGGTGTCAGTAAATAGTCGCGCAATACCGCCTCGCGCAGGGCGTCGCCCTGCCGGTAGCTGGCCTGCGGGTCTGCAAGGTGCATGCGAATCGCCTCCAGCCATTGCCCGCTGCTGTTGTCCTTCACCCGGGTGCACGGCAGATAGCCCGCATAGGCCTTGGTGTCGGTACAGATCACCGGAAAACCACATGCGCCATACTCCAGTAACCGCAAGTTGCTCTTGCAGTCGTTGAACAGGTTCTGTTCGAGCGGTGCCAGAGCGAGGTCAAGATTGAGACTGGCCAGCTTGCGCGGATAGTCTGCAAACGAGATGCCCGGATGGAACTCCTTGACGTAGGGTCGCAGCATTTCCGGGCACATGCCGAAGAACACCCAGTCGACCTCATTGGCCAGTGTCTTGATGACTTCCAGCAACAACTCCAGATCGCCACGGTGACTGGTCCCCCCAGCCCAACCGACACGCGGCCTGGCGCTTGTCTGACGCTCACTGGTCAATCCAGTCCACAAGGGGGCCGAGAGCATGTTCGGCACAATCCGGATGTCATGGTGCATGCTAGAAAGCGCATCGGCCAAAGGCTCGGTGGAAACTACCACCCGATCGCACAGGCCGACGCCCTCACGGACCAGCTCGCGGATATTCCCTGGCAGGTTGCGCACATGGTCATTCTTCTGCGAAGGCTCGATCACGTAGTCATCGAGCTCGTAGATGCGCCGTGCGCCAGAATAGCGCTTGAGCTGGCTCAGCTCCCTGATGCTGTGCGGCATGTAGCGACATTGCAGAATGAGCACATCAGGCTTCTCCCGCTCCAGCTCGATCAGGCCCGGCGTGCTGTAGTTGATCCGCCCCTGGATCCAACCGCGCTGCTCAAGCTCAGTAAACGGCTGGACCACGCGGTAGTGACCAATCGCCGAGGTGTTGCTCGGCAAGCCAAGCACTGACGGCATCGCCCGCGCCATGAAGGGGTCCCAGCCCGATCGCAGGCCGGGCTCGAAGTTGAAATTCGCCAGTTTCAGGCTCAGGTTGCGGTTGTACGCCGGATCCCGGGCTATCCACGGCAGCCAACGCTCGAAGAAGACATCGCTGTCGGCGGATCCGAGCTGCACCACCTCTCCCTCGTGCGGTGCAGAGGGGAATCTGACCACCTTCGAGAAAGGCGTCCAGACAGCCAGGTAGCCTTTTTCACGAACCCGCAGGCATAGATCTGCATCGAACAGCGACTGCTCCAGGGATGCCGTATCCAGGCCACCCAGCTCGGTGAACAGCTCCCGCCGTATTACCAGGCAATCGAGGCTCAGGGCACTCCAGTTCTGCACCATGCCCAGACGATTCATGTAGCTTTCGGCATTCACTGCACAGCCGACGAATGCACTACCCACCAGGCCGTTGAGTCCGAGCACGAGACCTGCAGACACCACGTTGCCATCGCTGGAGAAAAGCTTGGGTCCGACCACGCCGACTTCCGGTCGCTGGGCATGTTGCATCAACTCCTGCAGCCATTGCGACTCGTACACCACACAGGTGCTTTCCAGCAACAACAGATACTCACCGCGCGCCTGCTGGCAGGCCAGGTTGAGACTATGCGCCCGGCCCCGACCTGCGACCCGAGTCACACGCAGTTGTTCACTACCCATGCCAGCCATTGCCGAGAGCCAGTCGAGTACATCGGCCGGAGTCTGCTCGTCAGCCACCAGCAGCACTTCAAAGCCAGCATAGGCGGTATTGGCCAGCAACGACTGCAGGCAACGCATCAACACCGACAACTGCGTGCCCGCATGGATCAGGATCGAAACGCTCGCTGTGTAGTCATGCAGATAGGTCACGCGAGAGACCATGCCGCCCTCGACACCGGCAACCTGCGCACCAACCCCAAGGCGCTGCAGATGCGCCTCTACCACCTGCACAGCCTGCCCCCCGCCTTCCGGGTGGCCCAGCCAGTTCGCGTAGGTTTCCTTGCAATGCACCAGCACCTCTGCGACGTGCTCCACCGCCTGCAAGCCGTGCTGCTCCACTATGCGCCAGAGCAGGTCGTGGGGCGCCAGGGCAGCGAAACGCTCATCGAAGCCACCCAGGCTACGCAATACCGAACATCGAAATGCCAGCAGGCGCCCCACATAGGGCAGGCTGCGCATCAAGTCGAGATTGAAGTCGGGTTTCAGGATAGGGTGGGAAGGCGCCAGCCCATCATGACTGCCCTCGTCGCTGTACAGGCAGGCACAGTCGGCACGCAGCGCCATGCGCTCGGCCATGATCACTAGCGCATGAGAATGCAGCCGGTCACCGGCTCGCAGCAGGTAGACCCACTCGGCCTGCTCATTGCCGTCAAGCCACTGCTCAAGTTCGGCAAAACCGTGACCACGCCGCCGGATGAAGCGTACCTCTTCAGTCACCCCCTCGACGACTGCCGGGGCGACCATCAGGATGCGACTCGCTGCATAGGATTGCGCAGCCAGGCTGTCCAGAGTGGCACGCAATGCCTCCTCCTCACCTTCGTTGCACAACACCACGGCGACGATACGCGGAAGGACAGGCCATTGCTCCAGTCGCTTGGGCAGTAGGCGGGCCTGGCCCGGCGATAGTTCACGGTGCGCCAGCCACTGCTCATAGAGCTCGGTGAAATCGAGACTGTAGGTACCGACCTGCTGATTGTAATTGGCCATTTGCTTGGAAAAGGCCGCACGCATGTCAACCTCTTCCCACGCCTGCCCTTCTCCTGCGGGATAGGATGCAAGCGGCAGGTAACGCACCCAGCCGACCGCTGGCGCCGCTTCACCCGTACGGGCCGCGAGCATTTGCCGCAACCATTCGGTCTCGGCCTTGGCCGCCTCGGTCATTGAGGACTGATGACTGAGCCGGCCCGGGTAAACGCGCTCGAGACTGAGGATCTGCTCAAGGCTGCACAAGTCACCGCGGCGCAACAGGCAGGTGTACAACGCCAGATCCAGTCGCGCAATGAACCCATGGCCCTCCTGCACCAGCGTCGGCAGATACTCTTCGACCTGCGCCCTGCGGAACAAAGCGTGACTGATACCGCCGAACAGATTCGGTACGTTGTCGGCGATACTGTCGAGCAGATCCGTCCCCTTCAACACCGCGCTTTCAGGAGAGATGATGAAGTTGAGCGGGCGTGACGGCAGGAGCACATCGTCAGCGGCGCACACCAGCCGCTGGCCTATTACCATGCTGACCTCGGGCCGGCCCTCCAGCGCATTGACCTGCAGGCCGACGCAATACCCGAGCAACGTGTCGTCATCGCAGAGGAACTTGATGTAGTCCCCCGATGATTGCTCCAGGCACGCCATCAGGTTGCAGGCAAAACCAAGCCTGCGAGGGTTGCGCACGTAGTGCAGGACGCGGCTCGAGCCCTCGGTCAACCCATGGCAGATAGCCTCGATCTCACTTCCGGCACTGTCATCGCATACCACGATCTCCAGGTTTGGATAGTCCTGGGTCAACGCGCTGTTCAGCGTACTGCGGAAGAAGTCGGGATTGAACGCTGGAATGGCGATAGTGACAAGAGGTTGTGCGTCCACGGAGGCTCACTCAGGCAATGGTTCGAACAGCCAGGCCTCTGGCTCAGACCAGCCCGCTGCCCAGCATTGCGCTGGGTAACGGGCAAAGCAACGGCAAAAGGCCGTTGCCTTGGGCAGGATCGATCAGATGTAGTTGACCAGCGACAGGCCGGCAATCTTGGCAAAGGACTGCATCGAGGCCTGCAGCATGTTTTTCTGCATTTCAAGGCGCAGCATCACTTCGGCCGGGTCGCTCTCGCGGATCGAGCTCTGAGTCTTGGTATTCTCGCCGGCAAGCGCCTCGTTGGTTTCAGCCTGTACATCGAGCGCCTGACCGCGACCACCGATGGACGAGATCGACGACGACACCTGGTTCATGCCGCTGGCGATATTGCCCAGCGCCGCATCCTGGGCGGCGAGGAAGTTCTGCTTGGCCACCGGATCGTTGTCCTGCGGGGTATTCAACGCGGTGCGCAACTGGCTGATGGTGTTGAGGATATTCTGGTTCTGATGGGTGTCCACCTTGACCGCGAACGAATCGCCAGCATTCGGGGCACCGGCCAGGTCGAACGTCACACCGGCGGCGGTGGCCGTGGTGCCGCTGAGCGTGCCGCTGGAGATCGGACGGCTGTCGGCGGTCATTGGCGAAGCATACAGTTCGAAATCGGTGGCGCTGGTGAACTTCAGCACCGCGCCACCACCGGGGAACGCGGCCTTGTAGGCGGCCGGGTCACTGATGTTTGCATCGGTGATCTGCGCCGACGAGGTGTTGCCCGGGCTGCGGGTGCCGGCGATCGAATCGGCCTTGGAGCTCAGGTTGAAGGTGTGACCGGCGATGGCGGCATCCGGGTTGGCTTCGTCACCCGGCTTGAAGCTGATCTTCAGACGCAGGTCGACACCGCGGAAGCTGATGGCCATGTTCGTGCCATTGGGATCGAACTTGCCACCCTGGCTGGCTTCCAGCGTCACATCGTTGCCGCCGGCATCGAGGATCTTGTACTCGGTGCTGCTGGTGAACTGGACGCTGTAGGGTTCACCGCTGCGGAAACGGTCATTGTAGGTGGTGTTGCCGGACACCTGGCCGTTGGACAGGCTGACCCGGCCGTCATCGGTGGCCGGCGCGGTCAGGCGGGTCTCGCTGCGGCTGGTGTTGAGCGCCTGCTCGAAGGCGCTGTAGCCGGTCTCGTTGGCGGCCAGGCTGAGCATGTCGCCGACCTGCAGCATCAGGTTGCTCTGATCGCCCTGGTAGCTGTAGGTGCCATCGGAGTTGCGCACGTAAGGCTGGGTATCGCCCTTGGAGCCGGAGAACAGGTACTTGCCGTTCTCGTCCTTGCTGTTCATCAACGAGAACAGCTGGTCTTCCAGCGAGGCCAGCTCTTGTGCATTGGCCTTGCGGTCGGCGTCGGTAAAGCTCGCGTTACCGGAGCTGACGGCCAGTTCGTTGACCCGCTGCAGAACGGTACCAATGGCATTGAGCGTGCTTTCGCTGCTGCCCAGCGCGTTGCGCACGTTGGTGATGTTGCCCTTGAACTGGCCGAGCATGTTCTGCTGTTGCTCGAGCTGCAGCAGGCGCGCGGCGCCGACCGGATCGTCGGCGGCGGTGCGCACGCGAATGAAGTCGCTGGCTTCCTGCGTCGTCTTGTTGACGTTGCCGAAGGTGCGCTCGTAGTTGGCGCTGCTGCTGTTGTAGAACTGCGGGGTGGAGATGCGCACGGTCTACGGCTCCTTAAAGGCTGTTGATCAAAGTGGCGAAGGTTTCCTGGGCCGCCTTGATGATTTGCGACGACGCGGTGTAGTACTGCTGGAACTTGACCAGGTTGCCGACCTCTTCGTCCACGGACACGCCGGAGCTCGAGTTGCGGCTGGTCAGGGCGGAGGATTGCAGCGCCTGGGTGGCGTTGCTGTCCATCTCGGCCTGGTTGGTCTTGCCACCGACGTTGGACACCAGCTTGGCGTAGGCATCGGTGAAGCTGATGCCCTTGCCGTCGGCACCGGTATCGACGGTGGGTTTGGTCTGCAGGTTGATCACCGACTGGGCGTTGCGGTTGTCGGCCGAGCCGGCACCGGTCAGCGAGACAGTGTAGTTGTCGCCGCCCTTCGGGGCGCCAGCGACGGTCATCTCGAAGGTGAACTTCTTCTGCGTGCCGCTGGCGTCGTTGATCGGGTTGCCGCTGCCATCGACCATCGGCACGGACAGCTGCAGCTTGTTCTCCTGGCCGGGGATGATCGTGCCGCTGCCGATGGGGCTGCCCTTGGCATCGAACATGGTGTAGGTCTGGGGCGAGGTCTTCTCGTCACCGAACACCAGCTTGACCGGCGTCGAGTACTTGAGCCCCGTCTGCAGGTCGGCGCGCTGGGCGGCATCGTAGATGTCCAGCTCGGAGGTCAGCGTGGGCTGGCCGATCTGCCCGGTGCCCTTGTTGCCCGAGCCGCTGGTAGCGGTCAGCGGGCTGGCCATCGCCAGGCGCTTGGGATCGGTGAGCACCGTCTCGATGCTGGCCGCGGCATTGCGGGTGGGGGTGATCTTGAAGCTATCACCAGCGATCGGCGTGCCACCGCGCAAATTGAGGCTGAAGCCGTCGATCACCGGTGGCGGAGTGGCAGTGATGTCGAACTTGCCCATCTCGGTGTTGTCAGGCAGACGACGTACTGTGAACTCGTTGGCGCTGGTGAACGTCACCTGGTAGTCGTTGGTGGTCAGCTTGCCGGTATCCTTGATGTTCACATCGAGGTTGCCGGAACCGGGGCTGTTACCCAGCTTGGCCACGCTGCGCCCGGCCATGGCGGCGGCGCTGTTGATGTCGCCGAACAGGGTCGCGCCGAACTCGCCGTTCTTGTCGATGCCCTGGGCCAGCTGGCTGTTGATCGCATCGGCCACCACCAGGGCCACACGGCCCAGCTCGTTGAGCGCAGGGTCCAGGGTGTCCTTGCGGTAGCGCAGCAGACCGCCCAGCTCGCCGCCGGTGGTGCTGTCGGTGATGTCCATCTTGGTCGAGCCGCGATTGAGCACCAGGTTCATCCGCGACGGGTCGGTCGCCGCAGGCTCCACGCCCAGGGTCTGGGTGGTGTTGCCCAGCACCAGCGACTGGCCGTTCTTCAGGTAGATGTCGTAGTTGCCGTCACGCTCGACCACGTCCACGCCGATCAGCTTGTTCAACTCGCGCACCGCGCCGTCGCGCTGGTCGAGCAGGTCGTTGGGCTTGCCGGTGATGGCGGTCATCTTGACAATCTGCTGGTTGTACTCGGAGATCGTCGCGGTCAGCTTGTTGATCTGGTCGGCCGTCGCCGCCATGTTGGTGTTGATGTTGCTGTTCTGCTGGTTGAACTGCGCCGACAGGCTGTTGAAACGCTTGGCAAGCGATTGGGCGCTGGTCAGCAGCAATTGCCGCGAGGCATCCTCGGTGGGCTTGGCCGAGGCGTCCTGCATTGCGCTGAAGAAGCTCTTGAGCGCCGCGGTGATACCGGTATCGGCGCTGGACAGGGCATTGTTCAGCGGGCCGATCTGGTTGAGGTAGGCGTTCGCGTCGCTGGACAGCGACGTGGTGGAACGCAGCTGGTTCTCGAGGAAGGCGTTGTACACCCGGCGCACATCGGACAGCGTGGTGCCGGTACCGATGAACACCTGGCCGACCTGCTGGCCACCCTTGGTCTTCTGGACGATCTGCTGGCGAGAGTAACTTTCCACATCGGCGTTGGCGATGTTGTTACCCAGGGTGTACATCCCGGACTGGGCGGCGCCCAGGCCAGACATACCGATATTGATCAAACTCGCCATGGTTTCCTGCCCTTAAAGTTTCGTGGTGGTACCGAGCATTGCGTAGCTCTGCTGCGACTTCATCTGTTTTGCGATCTGCGAGATCTTGCTGGCGTAGTTGGGGTCGGTGGCGTAACCGGCCTTCTGCAACTCCCGCACAAACTGTTCTGGTTTATCGGCCGCCCGCACCGCATCTTGATAGCGCGAATTGTTCTGCAACAGGCTCACCAGGTCGTGGAAGCTGTCCTGGTAGCTGTCGTAGGAACGGAACGCCGCAGTCTCCTTGACGAACTGGCCGTTGCGGAACTCGCTGGTGATCGCCCGCGCCTCGCCGCCCTGCCAGCTGCCGGTGGCCTTGATGCCGAACAGGTTGTGACTGCTGCTGCCATCGGGGTTGCGCATGACCGACTTGCCCCAGCCGGTTTCCAGCGCGGCCTGGGCCACCAGGTAGCGTGGATCGATACCGATGCGCTTGGCGGCCTGCTCGGCCATCGGCAGCATGGTGGCGACGAAGGCGTCGCTGTCGGCGAAGGCCTTTTTCGGTGCCAGCGGCGGCTGGGCCACGGCCCGACCGAGAATCTGCAGGTTGCCTCCTGGCGCCGCGAAGCTGCGCGCCGGCTCCCAGTCGCCGACGGCCACGCCACCGGGCGGGAGATCGCCACGCCCAGGCAGCGCCGTGGCGTTGGCGGCGGCATTGCCAGCGGACGGCACGATGCCGGACAGCAAGCGATCGGTGAGCTTGCCAGGCAGCGCCAGGCGCCGCGCATTGAGCGCAGCCACATCGTTACGCGTAGCGGCACTCTCGACCATGTGCGCGGGCTCGGCCACTTTCGAGGCCCACAATGCCGGCGCCTGCCCCTCGATCCGGGGAAACGGACTGGTGTTCGGGCGCGCGGCCTTGTTCTTCGACAGCTGGCGCACCAGCACGTCCTGCAGGCCGATACCACCCCCTTCGCGCGACATGCTCACGGCCATCTGTTGGTCGTACATGTCGCGGTACTGCTTGACCGTGTCGCTGTTCATCGGGCTGTCTTCGTCAGCCATCACATCACTGGCCTTGCGCGACGCCTTGAGCATCTCGCTGATGAACAACGACTCGAACTCCTGGGCCACCTTGCGGATGTTGCCCTCGCTGTCGCGATCCCCGCGCTTGAGCGAGCCCAGGCGATTGAGGTCGGTGTAGGCGCCGCTGTCGGCCTGACTGGAAACAAGACTCTTCGAATTCATCCCTGGCGTCCTCAGATCACGATCAGGTCGGCTTGCAACGCACCGGCCTGCTTCAGCGCTTCGAGGATGGCCATCAGGTCGCTCGGCGCCGCGCCGACCTGGTTCACCGCACGGACGATCTCATCCAGCGTGGTGCCCGGGCCGAACTTGAACATCGGCTTGGCTTCCTGCTCGGCGTTGACCCGCGAACGCGGCACCACCGCGGTCTGACCATTGGAGAACGGCCCCGGCTGGCTGACGATCGGATCTTCGGTGATGGTCACGGTCAGGCTGCCGTGAGTAACCGCCGCCGGCGACACCTTGACGTTCTGGCCGATGACGATGGTCCCGGTGCGCGAGTTGATGATGACCTTGGCCACCGCCTGGCCCGGGTCGATCTCGAGGTTCTCGAGTATGGACAGGTAGTCCACGCGCTGGCTCGGGTCCATCGGCGCGGTGACCCGCACCGAACCGCCATCGACGGCCTGGGCCACGCCCGGGCCGAGCAGCTCGTTGACCTTGTCGACGATGCGCTTGGCGGTGGTGAAGTCCGGACGATTGAGATTGAGCGTCAGGCTATTGCCCTGGTTGAATCCGCTCGGCACCGCGCGCTCGACCGAGGCCCCGCCGGGAATGCGACCGGCCGACGGAACGTTGACGGTGATCTTCGAGCCGTCGCGACCTTCGGCATCAAAGCCACCCACCACCAGATTGCCCTGGGCGATGGCGTAGACGTTGCCGTCGATACCCTTGAGCGGCGTCATCAACAGACTGCCGCCACGCAGGCTCTTGGAGTTGCCGATGGAAGACACGGTGATATCGACCACCTGGCCGGGCTTGGCGAATGCCGGCAAGTCGGCATGCACCGACACGGCGGCAACGTTCTTCAACTGCACGTTGCCCGACCCCGGCGGCACCTTGATACCAAACTGCGACAACATGTTGTTGAAGGTCTGCAGGGTGAACGGTGTCTGGGTGGTCTGGTCACCCGTGCCGTTGAGGCCCACCACCAGGCCGTAGCCGATCAGCTGGTTGGCGCGCACGCCGGAAATGCTGGCGATATCCTTCAGGCGCTCGGCGTGAGCACCGAACGCACAGGACAGAAGCAGGGTCGCGGCAATCAACCGCCTAGCGTTGAACATGGTCATCCGTACTCAGAAAGGCCAGAGCGGGCTGATGAAGAAACGGTCCAGCCAACCGGGCTGGCTGGCATCGGCGAACGAGCCGGTGCCCGAATAGGTGATGCGCGCGTCGGCCACGCGAGTGGACGGCACGGTGTTGTCGGTGGCGATGTCGTCGGCACGGATCAGGCCGGCAATGCGCACCAGTTCCTCGCCGGTGTTCAGCGTCATCCACTTCTCGCCGCGCACGGCGATGATGCCGTTGGGCAGCACCTCGGCCACGGTCACCGTGATGGAGCCGGTCAGGGTGTTGCCCTGGGTGGCCTTGCTGTCGCCCTTGGTGGAGCGGTCGCCGCTGTAACCGGCTTCAAGCGTGAGGTCGCCGCTGCCCAGCGGGTTGTTGGTGTTGGGCACGGTGCCGAACAGCGAGGTCAGGCCGATATCGGCCTTGCTGTTCTTCTGGATCTGGGAACCGGCGTTCTTGCTCGCCGAGGTACGCTCGTTCAGGGTGATGGTGATGATGTCACCGACCCGGAACGCCTTGCGATCGGTGTACAGACCCTGCTCGAAACCGGCCTGGTAGATCGAGCCGTTGTTGGCCGCCGCCGGCAACGGGGTGCGCGGCAGGACCGGCGCATAATACGGGTCGTTTGGCTTGGGCGTCGGCGCAACGCAACCAGCCAGCAACACCACCCCCCCCAGGGCGAATACGGACAACAGACGGCTCATGACACTTACCTCATGGTGAAACAGGCGCTGCAACAGCGAGCGGATGATCAGCGGCCCGCCTTGATCGGGCCGCCAGGGCTTACAGCTGCTGGGTGACGAACGACAGCATCTTGTCGGCGGCGGAGATGACCTTGGAGTTCATCTCGTAGGCACGCTGGGTGGTGATCATGTTGACCATTTCTTCCACGGTGCTGACGTTGGACGCCTCCAGGGTTTTCTGCAGGGTGGGGCCGAAACCGTTCAGGCCAGGCGTGCCGATCTGCGGCGCGCCGCTGGCGGCGGTCTCGAGGAACAGGTTGCCGCCGATGGCCTGCAAGCCCGCCGGGTTGATGAAGTCGGCGGTCTGGATGTTGCCGATGACCTGCGCGGCCGGGTTGCCGGGGGTAGTGATCGACACCGTGCCGTCCTGGCCGACGGTGAAGGTCTGGGCATCCGGCGGTACGACGACCGCAGGTTCCAGGGCGAAGCCGTTGGCGGTGACGACCTGGCCGTCGGAGTTCAGGTGGAAGGTACCGTCGCGGGTATAGGAGACGGTGCCGTCAGGCTGCAGCACCTGGAAGAAGCCACGACCGTTGACGGCCATGTCCAGCGGATTCTCGGTCGTCTGCAGGCTGCCGGTCTGGAAGTTCTTCTGGGTGCCGACGATACGTACACCGGTACCGACCTGCAGGCCCGAAGGCAGCTCGCTGTCCTGGGTGGACTGCGCACCGGGCTGGCGCTTGATCTGGTACAGCAGGTCCTGAAACTCGGCGCGATCACGCTTGAAGCCAGTGGTCGAGACGTTGGCCAGGTTGTTCGAGATGACCGCCAGGTTGGTATCCTGGGCGGAAAGGCCGGTTTTAGCGACCCAAAGAGCCGGAAGCATTTAGTGTTCTCCTCGTGCGCCTGTTTTACGGCACCCGTTCAAATGTGATTAGCCGATCTGCAAAACCCGAGCCATGGCTTGATCGCCTTCCTCGGCCGCTTTCATCATCTTGACGTGCAACTCGAACTGTCGGGACAGCGCCAGCACCGATGTCATTTCCTCCACGGCATTGACGTTACTGCCTTCGAGGAATCCCGACACCACGCGCACGTTCACGTCCATGTCGGCCGGCTGGCCGCTGGCGGTACGGATCAGCCCGTCCTGGCCCTTGGTCATGCCCTTGATGTCAGGGTTGACCAGCTTGATCCGGTCGACCTCGGCCATCACCCGCGGGTCCTCGCCCATGGCGCGGATGCTGATGGTGCCGTCATCGCCGATCTCGACCTTCTGCTCCGGTGGTATGGCGATCGGACCGCCATTGCCGATTACCGCCATGCCGTTGCCGGCGCGCAACACACCGAGGGCGTCAATGTTCAGGCCGCCAGTGCGCACGTAGGCCTCGCTGCCATCGGGGGCCTGCACGGCAATGAAGCCGTTGCCGCTGACCGCCACGTCCAGCTCGCGACCGGTTTCCACCAGCGGACCGGCACTGAAATCGGTGGCCGGCCGTTCGCTCATGGCAAACGCACGCGCCGGAAAGCTGTCGCCGAACACCGGCATCGAACGGGCCTGCTCCAGATCACGCTGGAAGCCGTTGGTGGAAACGTTCGCCAGGTTGTTGGCATGGGCCTTCTGCGCCAGCGCGTTCTGGCTGGCGCCGGTCATGGCCACGTAAAGCATCTTGTCCACAGTCATCCTCCGCTGCACGGGCGATCGATTGCCGGTCGCCGTGGCTGTACGAAGCTTCGAGCAAGTTTCGCGCCAATTACCACAGAAACGACAAAGACCCCGGTTTACGGGGCCTTTGCCGAAAAGCACGCTGTCAGAGAGACAAAATCTCGGCGGCGGGTGCCTGACAGCGGCAAGGCTTGGCCGCCTGCGGACGCTGTCAGACGCCGCTTGCCTGTCAGGTGATGGTGAAGGTGTCGCCGTTGTTGGTCTGGAACGACTCGATGGTATTCGAGCCGGCGTACCAGTTGCTGAGCATCACCCCCGAATCGAGGTTGCCGGCATTCCAGTCAGCCTTGGAGAAGATGAAGGCATTGACGCCATCGTTCTGCACCACGACATCCTGGAAGGTCTGGATGTTCTTCAGCACCACCACGTCGACACCTGCGCTACCGGTATCCTGGATCACCACGCCCGCCTTGGAGTAGATCGTGTAGACATCACTGCCCTCGCCACCGAAGGCGTAACCGGCCGACATCATGTCCAGGCGGTCGGCGCCGGCGCCACCATAGAGTTCGTAGGCAAAACCGTTACCAACCAGGCGATCGTTGCCATCATCGCCATACGCCTTGCCGTTGGTGGTCTGGATGGTGTCGTTGCCGGCATCACCATGGTAGACGGAACCCGTGTCGTTCAGCGCACCGGTGATGGTGTCGTCGCCGTCACCGCCATTGACGACATCCGCCTGGGCGACCTGGGTGTTCGCCGGGCGCGCCAGGGCACCGAAATCGGTGGAGTAGATGCCATCCCCGTAGAGGATGTCATTGCCCGCACCGCCATTGATGACATCGTCGCCTTCGGCGCCATAGAGCGTGTTCGCACCGGCATCGCCATTGAGCACATCGGCGAACGCGGAGCCCGCCAGCCCTTCGATTCCACTCAGCACATCACCCTCGGCATGCCCGCCAGCCACAGTACCTGCGGCAAGATCGATCGACACGCCGGCATTGCTCGAGATGTACCAGGCCGAATCCCGACCGGCCCCACCATTGATCACATCCGCGCCAGCACCGCCAATGAAGTTCTCGTTCGCAGTGGTCCCCACGAACGTATCGTTGAACGCCGTACCCTCGAAACTCTCGATACTGGTGAACAGGTCATTACCGGTAGCGTTCAGATCGAGCGTAAACCCGGCGCCCTCGCCGGCGAACGTCAACAGATCGACACCTAGCGAGCCATTGAAGTCGTTGGGCTGGTCGTTGGCCACGAAGACATCGCCCGACGACGAGCCGACGAACTTCTCGATGCCCTCGAAGGTATCGCCCTCGGCGATACCGCCATGCACGCCGGTCTTGAGATTCAGGAGAATGCCGACCGTGCTGTCGCCATACGAAACGGTGTCGATACCCGCGCCACCGACGAATCGGTCGGCACCGGCACCGCCAAACAAGGTGTCATTGCCAGCGCCACCGACAATCACGTTGTTGCTGGCATTGCCATAACCGGTGAAATTGCCAGAGCCGATGTAGGTGAGGTTTTCCACTTCGTTGGTCAGGGTGTAGTTGGCCAGAGAGGTGCGCACCTCGTCGATGCCGCCGCCGGCCTGCTCGAACACGCCGGCCGCGCCATGCAGGTAGTACACGTCGTTGCCGGCACCACCGGCGAAGCTTTTGCTCGAACCCGTCGCCTGCATGATGAAGGTGTCGTTCTGGCTGCTGCCGATGACACTGTACATGCCGGTGAACTTGTCGCCCTCGGCATCGCCGCCCTGGCCCTTGCCGCCGGTGTTGTCGATGGTGATCGTCACCGCCTGGTCGGACAGCGAGTAGTCCATCGTGTCGTTCAGGCCGCCATCGAAGGTCTGCGCGCGCGCATCGCTGATGAAGGTGTCGGCGTAGTTCGAGCCCTGGTACACCTCGATGCTGTCGAAGGTGTCGCCAGCGGCGATGCCGCCATGCACGCCGGTCTTGAAGTTCAGGGTGATACCGGCGCTGGCATCGGTGTACGACACGGTGTCATTGCCCGCGCCGCCGATGAAGCGGTCGCCACCGGCGCCGCCGCGCATCACGTCGTTGCCGCTGCCGCCGGTGATGATGTTGTCGCTGGCGTTGCCGACACCGGTGAAGTTGCCGCTACCGATGTAGGTGAGGTTTTCCACCTCGTTGGTCAGGGTGTAGCTGGCCAGGGAGGTGCGCACCTCGTCGATGCCGCCGCCGGCCTGCTCGAACACGCCGGCCGCGCCATGCAGGTAGTACACGTCGTTGCCGGCACCACCGGCGAAGCTTTTGCTCGAACCCGTCGCCTGCATGATGAAGGTGTCGTTCTGGCTGCTGCCGATGACACTGTACATGCCGGTGAACTTGTCGCCCTCGGCATCGCCGCCCTGGCCCTTGCCGCCGGTGTTGTCGATGGTGATCGTCACCGCCTGGTCGGACAGCGAGTAGTCCATCGTGTCGTTCAGGCCGCCATCGAAGGTCTGCGCGCGCGCATCGCTGATGAAGGTGTCGGCGTAGTTCGAGCCCTGGTACACCTCGATGCTGTCGAAGGTGTCGCCAGCGGCGATGCCGCCATGCACGCCGGTCTTGAAGTTCAGGGTGATACCGGCGCTGGCATCGGTGTACGACACGGTGTCATTGCCCGCGCCGCCGATGAAGCGGTCGCCACCGGCGCCGCCGCGCATCACGTCGTTGCCGCTGCCGCCGGTGATGATGTTGTCGCTGGCGTTGCCGACACCGGTGAAGTTGCCGCTACCGATGTAGGTCAGGTTTTCCACCTCGTTGGTCAGGGTGTAGCTGGCCAGGGAGGTGCGCACCTCGTCGATTCCGCCACCGGCCTGCTCGAACACGCCGGCAGCGCCATGCAGGTAGTACACGTCGTTGCCGGCACCACCGGCGAAGCTCTTGCTCGAACCCGTCGCCTGCATGATGAAGGTGTCGTTCTGGCTGCTGCCGATGACACTGTACATGCCGGTGAACTTGTCGCCCTCGGCATCGCCGCCCTGGCCCTTGCCGCCGGTGTTGTCGATGGTGATCGTCACCGCCTGGTCGGACAGCGAGTAGTCCATCGTGTCGTTCAGGCCGCCATCGAAGGTCTGCGCGCGCGCATCGCTGATGAAGGTGTCGGCGTAGTTCGAGCCCTGGTACACCTCGATGCTGTCGAAGGTGT
The DNA here is from genome assembly GCF_057284075.1 of Pseudomonas sp. TE31087. Taxonomy (NCBI): domain Bacteria; kingdom Pseudomonadati; phylum Pseudomonadota; class Gammaproteobacteria; order Pseudomonadales; family Pseudomonadaceae; genus Pseudomonas; species Pseudomonas sp. TE31087. The sequence goes on along the minus strand of NZ_JBXVNN010000001.1, from coordinate 38,238 downwards.
CGCCAGCGGCGATGCCGCCATGCACGCCGGTCTTGAAGTTCAGGGTGATGCCAGCGCTGGCATCGGTGTACGACACGGTGTCATTGCCCGCGCCGCCGATGAAGCGGTCGCCACCGGCACCGCCGCGCATCACGTCGTTGCCGCTGCCGCCGGTGATGATGTTGTCGCTGGCGTTGCCGACACCGGTGAAGTTGCCGCTACCGATGTAGGTGAGGTTTTCCACTTCGTTGGTCAGGGTGTAGCTGGCCAGGGAGGTGCGCACCTCGTCGATGCCGCCGCCGGCCTGCTCGAACACGCCGGCCGCGCCATGCAGGTAGTACACGTCGTCACCGGCACCACCGGCGAAGCTCTTGCTCGAACCCGTCGCCTGCATGATGAAGGTGTCGTTCTGGCTGCTGCCGATGACACTGTACATGCCGGTGAACTTGTCGCCTTCGGCGTCGCCGCCCTGGCCCTTGCCGCCGGTGTTGTCGATGGTGATCGTCACCGCCTGGTCGGACAGCGAGTAGTCCATCGTGTCGTTCAGGCCGCCATCGAAGGTCTGCGCGCGCGCGTCGCTGATGAAGGTGTCGGCGTAGTTCGACCCCTGGTACACCTCGATGCTGTCGAAGGTGTCGCCAGCGGCGATGCCACCATGCACGCCGGTCTTGAAGTTCAGGGTGATACCGGCGCTGGCATCGGTGTACGACACGGTGTCATTGCCCGCGCCGCCGATGAAGCGGTCGCCACCGGCGCCACCGCGCATCACGTCATTGCCGCTGCCGCCGGTGATGATGTTGTCGCTGGCGTTGCCGACACCGGTGAAGTTGCCGCTACCGATGTAGGTCAGGTTTTCCACTTCGTTGGTCAGGGTGTAGCTGGCCAGGGAGGTGCGCACCTCGTCGATGCCGCCGCCGGCCTGCTCGAACACGCCGGCAGCGCCATGCAGGTAGTACACGTCGTTGCCGGCACCACCGGCGAAGCTCTTGCTCGACCCCGTCGCCTGCATGATGAAGGTGTCGTTCTGGCTGCTGCCGATGACACTGTACATGCCGGTGAACTTGTCGCCCTCGGCATCGCCGCCCTGGCCCTTGCCGCCGGTGTTGTCGATGGTGATCGTCACCGCCTGGTCGGACAGCGAGTAGTCCATCGTGTCGTTCAGGCCGCCATTGAAGGTCTGCGCGCGCGCATCGCTGATGAAGGTGTCGGCGTAGTTCGAGCCCTGGAACACCTCGATGCTTTCAAAGGTATCGCCGGCAGCAATGCCAGTATGCACGCCGGTCTTGAAGTTCAGGGTGATGCCGGCGCTGGCATCGGTGTACGACACGGTGTCGTTGCCCGCACCACCGATGAAGCGATCGGCACCCGCGCCACCGTATAGCGTGTCGTTACCATCACCGCCATTGATGATGTCATCGCCACCCTTGCCAAAAATCTGATCGTCCGCACTGGTGCCGACCAGATTGTCGGCGCCTTCGGTTCCCTGGATAACAGCCATGTCTACTGATTCCTTGCCAATGGTTGAACAATCCCTGCATGACAGCGCCCACCCTCCGGTCGGCGCTCATCCTTCCCTGAATGCCCGTTGCGCATGGTCGCCTACTGGCTTGAGCAGATAGGACAGCACGGTGCGATGACCCGTCTGGATCATCGACTCCACCGGCATGCCCGGCACCAGCGTGAGGCCGTCCAGCTTGCGCTGCTCGGCCTTGTCGATATGAATGCCGGCGCGGTAGAAGCCGAGCCCGCTCTGCGGGTCGGTCACCAGGTCGGCGGAGAGACGCACCACCCGCCCGAGCACTTCGGGGGTGGTCGCGCGATTGAACGCACTGAAGCGCAGCAACGCCTCCTGGCCGAGCACGACCTGATCGATGTCCTGCGGGCTGATGCGCGCCTCGACCAACAGTTCGTCGTCCAGCGGGACGATCTGCATCAGGGTCTCGGCCGGCGAGATCACACCGCCCACGGTGTGTACCGCCAACTGCTGGACCCGCCCGGCACTGGGCGCCAGCACTTCTATGCGCTTGAGCTGGTCGGCCGCAGCGACCTCGCGCTCCACCCATTCGCCCTGCTGCGCCATCAGGTCACGCAGCTCGCCGGAAACCTGTTCGCGGAACCGCTGGTCCACCTGCAACAGCTCCAGACGGGTTTCGGCAATGCGCGCCCGCGCCTCGGCGATGGCCGCGACCAACTGGCCACGTTCGCCCTGCAGGCGAGCGATGCCGCGGGCCAGGGCATTGACTCGGTCGAGGGTCATCAGGCCCTTCTTCTGCAAGATCTTGACGGCCTGGTATTCCTCGTCAATCAGGCGGATTTCCTCGCCCTTGGTGCGCTGCTGCAGGTCATGACCGGCGATGGTCTGGATCAGTTGCTCGATACGCTCGCGCAATTGCTGCTTCTGCCCATCCCGCGACTGGCGGCGGTCGACGAACAACTGCCGCTCACTGGCCAGCACCGCCTGCACCTGTGCCTCACCCTCGCGCGCGACAAGCCGTGACGGCGTGTCCACCTGCGCCAGGCCATCGCGCTCCGCCTCGAGCCGAGCCTGACGCGCCAAGGCCTGGTCAAGGGCCTTGGCGACGATGGCATGACTGGCCTCCTGCAAGGTCGCGTCCAGTCGCAGCAACACGTCACCGGCGTGCACCGATTGCCCCTCGCCAACCAGCAATTGCGCCACCACGCCACCACTGGGATGCTGGACCTTCTTCACGCTGTCCTGCACCGCCACCGCCCCCGGCGCAATCACCGCACCGGCCAGTTCAGTGACGGCCGACCACGTCAGCGCGCCGCCCAGCACCACCACCACGACCCCGGCACCGGCCCACAGGTGGCCACGCAGCGAACGCAGCAGCCCCTGCTCATCATCGATCCGCATCATGCCTGCACACCTCCCTTGACCACTCGCGGCTCGGCGAGCGTCACCGGTCGCGCCAGCACGGTATCGCGCGGGCCAAATGCCGCCTGCGCCCCCTGCTCAAGCACCAGCACCTGGTCCATCACCGCCAGCAGCCCGGAACGGTGGGCGATGGCCACCACCACCCCGCCGCGCGCCTTGACGCCCTCGATCGCCCGGGCCAACGCCCGTTCGCCCTCGGCATCAAGGTTGGCATTGGGCTCGTCGAGCACCACCAGGAACGGCTCGCCATACAACGCGCGGGCAAGGCCGATACGCTGGCGCTGCCCTGCCGAAAGATTGACGCCGCCCTCGCCGACCGGCGTGTCATAGCCCTGCGGGAGTTGCAGGATCAACTCGTGCACGCCGGCCTGACGCGCCGCCGCGACAATCGCCGCGGCATCGGCCTGCGGATCCAGACGCGCGATGTTCTGCCCCACGCTCGCCTCGAACAGATCGACGCTCTGCGGCAGGTAACCGGTCATGACCGCCCGCGCCGCATCCGGCCAGAGCTCCAGTGCCGCGCCATCCAGGCAGACCTGGCCGCGCAGCGCCGGCCACGCGCCGACCAAGGCCCGCGCCAGCGACGACTTGCCCGAGGCGCTGGGGCCGATCACCGCCAGCGAGCCGCCGGCAGCCAGGCTGAAATTCACCCCTTGCAGCACCAGCCGCTGCACGCCCGGCGGCGCCACACACAGGCCGCTCACCAGCAGCTGGCTGCGAGCAGTCGGCAGCGCAGTCCTGTGCGCGGGCGCCGGAAAGATCGCCAGCACGCCGCGCAACTGCTGCCAGGCAAATCGCGCGGACACCAGGCTGCGCCATGTGCCAATGATCTGCTCGGCCGGGGCCAGGGTGCGGGCAACGATGATCGAGGCGGCGACAATCGCACCGCCGCTGAGATCGCCCCCGATCACCAACCAGGCACCCACACCCAGGGACGCCGATTGCACCAACTGGCGCAGGGCCTTGGTGATCCCGCCATAGAAGCTGCCGACATCGGCGCTGCGCCGCTGCAACGTGGCGTACTGCTCCTGCAGCACCTGCCAACGTGCAGCGGCACGCTCGGTCATGCCCATCGCGGCGAGCACTTCAGCGCCGACATGGGCCTGCTGGCCCAGGCGATTGCGCTGGCTGGCCAGTACCGCGCTGTCACGCATGGCCCGGCGCGTGCCACGGTCGGTGAGCCAGGTCAGCAGTACCATCAGCACGATCATGCCCAACGCCAGCCAGCCCAGTGATGGATGGATGTAGAAGCTGACCGCGAGGTACACCGGCATCCACGGCAGGTCGAAGAACGCCATGAGCCCGGGGCCGGCGATGAAGGCGCGGATCTGTTCGAGTTCCTGGGCGGGCTTGAGCGGATCCTGGTCCAGGGCGATCTTCAGCGGCGTGCCGGCGATGATCCTGAACACCTGCGTCGAAAGCGCTCCGTCCACAGCTCCAGCGATACGCGACATGACCCGCGAGCGAATGATGTCGAGCACGGCGAACACCAGGTACGCACCCGCCACCAGCAGCCCCAGCGCCACCAAGGTGGGCAGGCTGCGACTGGGGATGACCCGGTCATAGACCTCGAGCATGAACAGGGGGCCGATCAACGCCAGCAGGTTGATCACGCCAGAGAACAGGGCTGCGCCGACCAGGCCCTTTTTCAAGGCCACGCGAAGCGGCGCCGGCAGCACGCGCGCGCCAGTATCCTTACTGCTTTTCAAGAGTTCCGATCCTTGGAAAATGACGCTTGCCAGCCACTCGAACGAGTGGAATGACGCGGATCATACCTGAAGCAAATCCGCCAATCGATGGCCTCAAGCCATCAATTTTTGCCTTGGGTCAAAGCGACCTGCAACCGGCATTGTCGAACGGCCCGGCAAAGCGTTTCCAGCCCTCGCCAGGTGACCATTGCGAACACACCAGACGCCCATCGGCCTGGCTCTCCCAGCGCCACCAGGGGGCCATCGCGGCCTGCGCCTGGAGCAGGCAGAGCGCCGCAACAGCGGCAGCGACCAGCTTTTTCATGGAGCCTCTCCTCGAAAACGACGAACCCCTTCGTGCAAAGGGGTTCGTCGACAAACGCTCAGCCAGCGACCATCAGGTCATCTGGATGGTGGTCTGCATGATGGTGCTTTCAGTGGAGATGGTCTTGGCGTTGGCCTGGTAGAAGCTCTGCGCCTTGATCAGCTCGACCAGCTCCTTGGTCAGGTTGACGTTGGAAGCCTCCAGCGAGTTGGACTCCACCGAGCCCAGGGTGCCAGTTTTTGGCGCGTCGATACCTGGAATACCCGAGGAGAAGGTTTCCTTCCAGCGGGTACCGCCGACCTGCTGCAGGCCCTGCTCGTTGGCGAAGCTGGCAATGGCTACCTGGCCGATGGCGCGGGACTGCTGGTTGCTGAAGCTGGCGAACATCACGCCGGTGGAGTCGATCGACAGGTTCGACAGGACACCCGTGGCATAACCGTCCTGGGACTGCGAGCTGCGCGCGGTCTCGAGGTTGTAGGAGGTGGTGCTGTTCATCGACAGACGCATACCGTCGGCGTTACCCACCGAGCCGTTGGAACCCCAGTTGCCCGCGGCGTCCTTGGCGGCCGGGATCCAGCCCTTCATGGTGAAGGTGTTGTTGACCACACTCCAGTCGAACGCTCCCACCGGCGTGGTCGGCACGTTGTCAGGGCTGGCGGTCATGGCCTTGACGCTGCCATCGGGGTTGAAGTCGATGTTGCCAATGAGCGGCGTGGTCTTGCTCGGATCGTAAGGGTTGCGACCTTCCACCAGGGTGTACATGGTCCACTGGTTCTCGCCGGTCTTGCGGTAGAACTGCTCCATGACGTGTTCGTTGCCCTGGCTGTCGTACACCTTGGTCGGGAACGACTTGGTGTAGGTGCTCTGATCCTTCGGGTCGAACGGCTTGTTCGGCACCATCACGGGCGGCGTGGAATTGTCCGGGACCTGCAGCGGAATATCGGGGGCCGAGGAGTTCAGGTTGATGCCCTGGTCGATCAGGGTGGTCGCCTTCGGCGCCATTGCCGAGGTATCGATCCGCAGGTCGGTCAGCACGCCCTTCATGATCTTGCCATTGGCATCGACCCCATAGCCCTGCAGGCCCAGGCCATCGGAGGTGACGACATAGCCGTCCTTGTTGGTCTGGAACGCTCCGGCGCGGGTGTAGCTCAGCGAGCCGTTGTCGGACAGGACGAAGAAGCCCTGGCCCTGGATGCCCATGTCCAGTACGTTGCCGGTGTTGTTGACGTCGCCCTGGCCGAACTGCTGGGAAACCGTGGCCAGGCGCACGCCGTTGCCGACCTGGTTCTTGCCCACGCCCAGGCGGTTGGCGCCGGCGTAGACGTCGGCGAACTCGGCGCGCGACGACTTGAAGCCGACGGTCTCGGAGTTGGCGATGTTGTTGCCGGTGACGTCCAGCTTCTTGTTGGCTGCGTACAGACCGCTAAGGCCGATATTGAAAGACATGCATTCACTCCTTATGCCGTGCTAGCGGCCTTAGATTCCGATGGTTTGTACTTTGGAGATGCCCAGCTTGCCGATCCCGGCAAGGTTGAGCATCATCTCGCCGCCGTTCTGGAAGCTGACACTGGTGACCTTGGCCGGCAGCATCGTGTACATCTCCTGCGACTTGCCGTCGACAGTGGTGGTGGCGGTGAAGCTATAGGTACCCGCCTCGACTTTTTCGCCCTTGTCGTTGGTGCCGTCCCAGATGAAATCGGCGGTGCCTTTCTTCTGCTCGCCCAACTGGATGGTCTTGACCACGTTGCCATCCTTGTCCTTGATGGTCACCTTGCCGTCGGTGATGTTCTGCGGCACGACCACCTGGCCATTGAGGCTTTCCTTCGGATCGAAGAGGGCCTTGTCGTTCTGCACGATCACCGAACGCCCTACCAGGGAGGAGGCCTGCAGCGCCTGGGACGAGCCCATGCCGCTGATGATCGAGTTGACCGAGCTGTTCAGGGTCTGGATGCCTTCCAGGCTGCTGAACTGCGCCAGCTGGGCGATGAACTGACCGTTGTCCTGGGGATCCAGCGGGTTCTGGTGCTGCATCTGGGTGACCAGCAGCTTGAGAAACGCATCCTTGCCCAGCGCATTCTTGTCGACAGGCTCGGTGGTGGTTTTCTTGGTGCCGGTGCTGACCCCGGATTTTGTCAGCACATCATTGAGGTTCACGCTGGGGTTTTCGACTGCCATGGTCGGGATTCCTTATCACTGACCCAGGGTCAGTACTTTCTGCATCATGGTCTTGGCGGTGTTCATCAGCTCGGCGTTGGTCTGGAACGCACGGCTGGCGGAGATCATGTCGGCCATCTCCTCGACCACGTTGACATTCGGGTAGTAGACGTAGCCGTCCTTGTTCGCCGACGGATGATTGGGCTCGTAACGTGCCTCGAGGTTGCTCTGGTCCTCGATGATGCCCTTGACCTGGACGCCCTGCCCGGCCTCGCCCTGCTCCTCGAACAGCGACTGGCCCATGCCGTTCTGCGCGTTCTGGAAGGTGGTGGCGAACACCGGATGGCGGGCGCGGTAGGTCTGGTCGATGCTCGAGGACACCGTCTCGGCGTTGGCGATGTTCGAGGCAACGGTGTTCAGGCGCGTGTTCTGCGCGCTCATGCCGCTACCGGCGATGTTGAAGACACTGGCAAGGGACATGGTCACTCTCCACGCAGGGCCGATACCAGCCCTTTGAATTTACTGTTGAGCAGGGTGAAGCTGGCCTGGAAGCCAACGGCGTTTTCCGCGTAGTTCGACTGCTCGATCTGCGCATCCACGGTGTTCTGGTCGATCGACGGCTGCATCGGCGTACGGTACTGCAGGGTGTCGTCCATCATCGCCAGGCCTTCGGCCTCGATGTGGCGGTTGTTGGTGCGGTCCAGGGCTATGCGCCCCTTCTGCTGCTTGTCGGCCTCGGCGGCGAGTACCGACGAGAAGTCCATGTCACGCGCCTTGTAGTTGGGCGTGTCGGCGTTGGCGATGTTGTTGGCCAGCACCTCGGCACGCTGGGCACGGAAGCCCAATGCCTTTTCGTGGATGCCAAGCGCCTTGTCGAAGCTGATGCTCATATCGGGGAAACCTTCAAAGGTTGACCAGAGTTTCGTTGGCTTAGGCTTTAGCAAGGGCTGTGCCAACCTGCGCAACCCCAGTAAAGCGGGGGCTAGCCAGATATCAGGACACTGGCGATGCCAGAAAAGCGGCAATGTGCTTCCGCATCCAACTCGGCAAGCGGCAATTGCCAGGCGGCAAAAGCGGCAAAACAAAAAATTGACGTCAATTCGACATGTCATTTAGCCACCAATCGCGATAGCATCCGCGTCCTCGCGCACCAGCCCACGCCATCACGGTTGTCGCCCGCATGGATGCGCGCCGCTTTCATTACGATTTCAAAGGAACGAAACCGTGCCACCGCTTAACCTGCGCAAGACCCTCCTGGCCCTCCTGATCGGCGCCATTCCCGCCCCCGCCCTGGCTTTGCCCCAGACCATTGCACTCACCCATGCTGGCTACAGGGGTGACCACCAGTCCTTTGCCGACGACCTCGAATTCACCGGCAGCTTCACCGGCTACCAGCAGGACGCGATCGCCCTCGCGAACAGCCTGGTGGCGGGCAACATGACGCTTGGCAGTGCAATCAACGACAGCGACACGAACGCTGTCGACCTGATCCATCGCAGCGACGGTATCCGTATCAGCGGCACCAACATCGGCGGCTTCCTGACCAACCGCGGCAATGTTGTCACCACCAGCCTCGACGGTGCCGCCCTGCGCCTGAGCGCCAGCACCGTCGACGACGACCTGACCAACGAAGGGTTGCTCAAGGCCGGCACCAGCTTCTCGTACAACAATGGCGGCCCCACCTACGGCATCGACCTGTCCAGCCCCGGTAGCAACATCAGCCGCATCCACGGCGGCCTGATCAATACCGCAGGCGCCCGCATCATCGCCACCGGCCGCAACTCACGGGCCATCAACCTGGCAGGGGCGAACCTGGAAGAGCGGGTGGTCAACCGCGGCGAGATCAGCGCGACGGGCCCGGGCGCCATCGCCATCCACGCCACCACGGATGCCGCCAACCGGCCGACCGTACTGGCCGGCATCGACAACCAGGGCCAGATTTTCGCTGGTGACCAAGGCTCCCAGGCCATCGTGCTCGACGGCGCGACCCTGTTCGACAGCCTGGGACGCCATGTCGAAAACAGCGGCAGGATCGTGGCCGGCGACACCGCTATCCGCATTGGCAATACCGCCTTTGACGGCCCCGGCCTGCAACCCGGGTACAAGGCCAACGGTGACCTGAACATCTTCAACAGCGGCGAGATCTGGGCCAAAGTCGCCATCGACGCCACCACCAGCAACCGCCCGGTCGAGCTGATCATGCGCCAGGGCAGCAAGATCTACGGCGACCTCGTCGGCCTGGCCAACATCGAGGTCGAAGGCGACAGCACCTATGGCGTCGCCTACGGCCCCCCCGGCAGCAACAGCATCCGCCTGGCAAACGGTGGCTGGATCGATGTGGGCGACAGCAGCGAGCCACCCACTACCTTCACCCTGCACAGCCTTCACACCACCCTCGACGGCAACCTGAGGATTGCCGACAACTCGGCGCTGGGCCTGTGGCTGGCAAGCAGTACCGACCCGAACACGGCGGTGCTCAAGGTCAGCGGCATCGCCGAGTTCGCCCAGAACGCGCGGATCCTGATGGAGCCGGAGGACACCGACTTCGAAGCCAGCGGCAGCCGCTACCTGCTGCTCGAGGCCGGCCAGGTGCAGGTCCTCGACGCCAAAGGCCTGCAGGTCAACGCCAAGCCCCAGGTCGCCAGCACCTCGGCCATGCTCAACGTGCTGAGCAGCACGCTCGATGACAACAAGGTCTACGTCACCGTCAGCACCAAGCCGACCGAGGACCTTGAGCAGATCGTCGCGCAACAGGGTGGCGACAGCAATGCACAGCGTGCCCTGGGCAACCTGGCCGAAGCCGGCCTGCTGGCACGCCTGGGCAACCAGGACCCACTGTTCCTCGCCGCCGCCAGCGCCGACGAGGCGCAACTGGCCAGGCTCGCCGAGCAACTGGCGCCGGACGTCAGCGACGGCGCCCGCCAGGCCGCCATGGCCAGCCAGCGACTGATCGGCAACGCCATCGACAACCGCTCCAGCAGCCTGCGCGCCCTTCGCGCCGACGAAGCACGCCGCGCCTCCGGCGTGTGGATGCAGTCGCTGTACAGCGACGCCAGCCAGCAGCAGCGCGATGGCATTGCCGGCTACAACGCCTACAGCCGCGGCGTGGCGGTCGGCGCCGATGGCCAGCTGGACGACCAGCTCACCCTAGGTGCGGCCTACAGCTTCATCGACACCGACATCAACGGCAAACGCGGCAACAAGACCCAGGTGCAGAGCCACGCCTTCTCGCTGTATGGCAGCTACACCCTGGACAACTACTTCGTCGATGCCAGCCTGACCTACGGTTTCAACGATAACCAAGGCAAGCGAGAGGTCGCGGGCACACGGGCCAAGTCGGACTATGACAGCAACCTGCTGGGCCTGAATCTGGTCGGCGGCTACAGCTGGCAGCTGAATCCGCGACTGCTGGTCGAGCCGCGCCTGGCAGCGCGCTACAGCCGCGTCGACATCGACCGCTTCAACGAGAAAGGCTCGGCCGCCGCACTCAAGGTCGAGGCGCAGCGCTACGAGGCCATCGAGCTGGGCGCCGGCGTGCGCGTGGCCAGCCAACTGCCGCTCGGCGCCGGCATCCTGGAGCCGCAGGTGAAAGTCATGGCCTACCACGACTTTGCCGCGGATCCTGTGCAGAACACCGCGACCTTCGTGCTGGGCACCACGCCGTTCGTCAGCCACGGCGCCAGCGTCGCGCGCAACAGCTACGAGGCCGGGCTGGGAGCGGACTACAAGCTGGGCGCGGTGAGCGTCGGCGTCAGCTATGACTACGTGGGCAAGTCGGGCTTCGATGCCGACGTGTTCTCGGCCAGGCTGCGCTACGCGTTCTGACACGCCATCACAGGCAAGCCCGCAGCGAAAACAAAAAGGCCGGTATCGCAGGATACCGGCCTTTTTTCGCCCAGCCTTACTTGGCCTGGTAGATGATCCCCGGGCTGCACTGGACCATCTGGTAATGGTCAGGCAGGCCGTTGAGCGCCTCGGACGCCCCCAGGAACAGGTAGCCACCGGGCTTGAGGGTGCCGTGAATGCGCATGAGGATGTCCTTCTTGACCTGGGCCGAGAAGTAGATCAGCACGTTGCGGCAGAACACGATGTCGAACTTGCCCAGCGGCGCATAGCTGTCGAGCAGGTTGTACGAACGGAACTCGACACGGCTGCGGATCGGCGACTTGATCGCCCAGCGCCCCGGACCCTTGGGGTCGAAGTAGCGCTGCAGACGCTCCTGCGACAAGCCGCGGGCGATGGCCAGGCTATCGTACTCGCCGGTCTTGCAGTTGTTGAGCATGGCGCCCGACAGGTCGGTGGCGACGATCTGCGCACCCATCTTCAGCTGGCCGAGGTTGGTGCGCTCGAACTCGTCGATCGACATCGAGATCGAGTACGGCTCCTGACCGGACGAACAGGCCGCCGACCAGATGCGCAGGCGCTGGCCCGGGTTGTTCTTGATGAACTCCGGGATCACCTTGCTCTTTAGCACCTCGAACGGGTAGGTGTCGCGAAACCACAGCGTCTCGTTGGTGGTCATGGCATCGACCACCTGCTCGCGCAGACCACTGCGTGGCTGGGTCTGGATGCGCTGCACCAGCTCGCCCAGCGACTTGATGCCCTGTTGCTCCATCAGCTTGTTGAGACGGCTGGAGACCAGGTACTGCTTATTCTCGCCCAGCAGGATGCCACAGGCTTTCTCCAGGAAGACCCGGAACTGTTCGAAATCCAAATTACCCGTAGACAATGCTGCCGCCTCTTCTTAAATCGCTAGCGCCGGGGACGGGCCCCGGCCGTTTCAATGACTTGCCTTGATCCGGTCGACCACGCGCTGAGCGAGGTCATCCGGCCTGAACTTGGCCAGGAAGTCATCGGCACCGACTTTCTTGACCATCGCCTGGTTGAATACCCCGGACAGCGAAGTATGCAGGCAGATGTGCAGTTTTTGCATGCGCGGATCGCTGCGGATCTCCGCCGTGAGGGTATAGCCGTCCATTTCCGGCATTTCAATATCCGAAATCATCATGAGGAACTCCTCCTCCGGACGCTTGCCCTCGTCCACCAGCTTGCGCAGGTAATCCAGGGCCTGGCGACCGTCGTTGAGCGCCACCACCTCGACCCCCACGGTCTGCAGGCAACGGCTCACCTGCTTGCGCGCCACCGACGAGTCATCGACCGTCAGCACCCGCAGCATCACCGCCTTGTCCTGCACTTCGGCATCGATCACGCCATCGGACACCGACTCGGACGAAGGCGCCACCTCGGCCAGCACCTTCTCCACATCGATGATCTCGACCATGCGGTTGTCGACCCGGGTCACGGCGGTCAGGTAGTGATCACGTCCGGTACCCTTGGGTGGCGGATGGATCTCTTCCCAGTTCATGTTGACGATGCGCTCGACCGAATGCACCAGGAAGCCCTGGGTCTTGGTGTTGTACTCGGTGATGATCACGAAACTGTTGCGCGTTTCTTCCTTCAACTGCGGAAGGCCGGTGGCCATCGACAGGTCCAGGATCGGGATGGTCGCCCCCCGAATGTTGGCCACGCCGCGCACCACCGGGTGGGACCTGGGCAGCAGCGTCAGGTCCGGGCACTGCAGCACCTCCCGCACCTTGAACACATTGATGCCGTAGAGCTGATCGCCATTGAGGCGAAACAACAGCAGCTCCAGGCGATTCTGCCCCACCAGTTGCGTGCGCTGGTTGACCGAATCCATCACTCCAGCCATGCCAGACTCCTTCAACGATTGCCTATGTACCGAATCGGCACGGGCTTTGCTTTTTTGAACGCCATGTACACGAAAACGACAAATTTCCGACGACTGACGCGCCTGTTGACCGGCTCACTGGCCGCCCTGTGCCTGCTGGCACCCGGCATTCGTACGCTGGCGGACTCTTTTACCTTGCCTGAACAGCTTATCGGTGTCACTCAAGGGTTTCTTGAATTCACCGTGGAGGATTACCTGGCGACCACCCAGACCCCAGGCCGCTACGAGATCCAGGTCAACAACCTCGACCCACGCCTGCGCATGCCGCTGTGCAGCCAGCAGCTTGACGCTTCACTGGAAGGTTCGACGCCCCTGGGACGGGTCACGGTACGGGTCCGCTGCGACGGCACGGCGCCCTGGACGGTATTCGTCCCCGCCCAGGTGCGCCTGATGCGCGACGTGGTGGTCATGACTCGCCCCCTGAAACGTGAAAGCGTGGTGGGTGAAGGTGATGTGGCCCTGCGCGAACGCGATGTGGGCACCCTCGGCGTCGGCTACCTGACCCAGCTTGACCAGGCCGTGGGCTTGAAGCTGTTGCGACCCACGGTGCTCGACCAGGTGCTGACGCAACAGCACCTGGAGCAGGCCGATGTGGTGCGCAAGGGTGATCACGTGGTGATCATCGCCCGCAGCGGCAGCTTGAGCGTACGCATGCCCGGCGAGGCCCTGGACAAAGGTGGCCTGCAGACGCAGATCCGGGTACGCAACCTGAATTCGAAACGTGTGGTCAAGGCCCGCGTCACGGGCCCGGGGCAGGTCGAGGTGGCCATGTAGGGCTGCACTGCGTCGGGATAGTGACGCAACGCTGGCGATGTGGAACCGCGCCCCCTAAACTGTGTCACAGATCGGGTTGCGCACGTGTGCCGAGAGGCGGTGATGCATTCACGCCTAAAGTTTTGCTCGGGTAGGCCGAAAGCAAGGCATGCGTCCTAATTCCCAGGGGTTCTGAACATGGTCATCGACTTCAGTCGTCTCAACAACTCTCCGTCCGTCACGGGCGGCGTTCGCGGCAATGCCGCGCCGGGCAACGCCGATAAAGCCGGCGAGGCCAGCGCAGCGCCCAAGCACGCCAGTGTCAGCGGAGAAGCGGTACACCTGAGCCCAGAGGCCCAGCAATTGCAGAAGATCAGCGACAAGCTGCGCGATCAGCCGACCGTCAACAGCGCCCGCGTGGCCGAGTTGAAACAGGCCATCGCGGACGGCAGCTACAAGGTCGATGCCGACCGGGTCGCCAGCAAACTGCTTGATTTCGAAGCCCAGCGCTGACCTCCAGGGGCGCTGACTTCAAGGACGCAAAACGCCAAGAGTTAGCCATGCACGACATCACCCTGCTGCAACTGATCGAAGACGACATCGCGCCGACCCAGGAACTGCTCGACCTTCTGCAAAAGGAGGCAGTTTCCCTGCATGGCCGGGAAATCATGGCGCTGGAGCATATCCTTGCCCGCAAGCAGTCGCTGGTCGTGCTGCTCGAGCAGCAGGGACAACGGCGCAACCAGTTGCTCATCGATCTCGGCCTCAGCGCCGACCGCGCAGGCGTGCAGGCGGTGGCCGACCAGTCGCCCAACGGCGAACTCATCATGCAGCAGCTCAATGAGCTCACCCAACTGATGGATGCCTGCCAGAAGGTCAACGAGAACAACGGCCGGATCATCCAGATGCAGCAGTACGCCACGGCCAACCAGATCAGAATCCTCATGGGCGGCGACTCGCCGTCGCTCTATGACAGCCGCGGCGCCACCTCGCCAATGGACAAGCCCAGGGCCATCGGCCAAGTCTGATTGACCCTGATCAAGGCACGGAACATACTGGCATAATGCCGTTACTTGCGTGTGCCGTATTCGCCTGGAGATTGATTACCTGTGTTCAATGAATCCGATGCTCCCCAGCCACCAAAGGTGCTGAGCACCCCTTTGGAGATCACGGCCAACTTGCGCCAACTGCTGGAGAGCCACGACCCGCTGATCATCAGCTTCCATGAGCGCAGCCAGCGGTTTCAAAGCTACGTGGTGCATGTCGACCGGGACAGCGGCGTCCTGGCGCTGGATGAAATGATCCCCCGCGACGGTGAGAAGTACATCGAGAACGGCGAACCGTTCCGTGTCGAAGGCTTCCATGACGGTGTGCGTATCGCCTGGGAATCCAACACGGCGCTGACCATCGGCGAGATCGACGGCCACCGCTGCTACCGTGGCCCGCTGCCCGAGGAAGTGACTTACCACCAGCGCCGCAACGCCTTCCGCGCCGCGCTGAAGCTGTCGCAACTGGTCGACATCGTCCTCGACGGCGCCCACCTCAAGGGCAACGGCGCCCTGCGCGGCAAGCTGCTGGACATTTCCGCCACCGGCTGCAAGCTGCGCTTCGACGGCAACGTCGAGGACCGCCTGCAACTGGGCCAGGTCTACGAGCGCTTCAAGGCCAGCAACCCACTGGGGCTGACCGACACCCTGGTCGAACTGCGCCACCTGCACTTCGAGGAGCGTATCAACACCACCTTCGCCGGGGTGCGCTTCCATAACCTCAACGGTCAGGCGCAGCGCAAGATCGAGAGTTTCGTCTATCAACTGCAGCGCGAGGCGCGGCGGTTCGACAAAGACGACTATTGAGCGTCAGCAGGGCACGAAAACGCCACCCCACGGGTTAATGCCAGGCAGTTAGCGCTTGATCGCACTTATTGGGGCTGCTTGCAGCCCTTCGCGGGTAAACCCGCTCCCACAGGTACAGCGCTCGATTCAGCATCTGCGCGATCCTGTGGGAGCGGGTTTACCCGCGAAGGGTCGCGCAGCGACCCCAATTGGCTTAACTGACTGGCTAGGATTTGCTCATCTCGCTTTCCCGCTCCGCGCCGGCCTCCTCTTCGGTATCCTCCGCCGCCACCGGCGCCTGCATCACCTCCTGCACGGTCTGCTCGTCCACCCGAGGGTCAAGGGCCGCCGACAAGGGCGACCCCGCCGCCGGCATGGCCACGTGCCCCAGAGGCGCATCCTGGACCTGGTGCAGCCCGGTGACCGCCTTGGGCCGAATGCGCCAGACCAGCACCAGGGCGAAGAACACGAAGAAGGCGTACAGCATCTGCGCACCCAGCAGTTTCATCAGCACCCCCGCCGCCAGCGGCCCGATGCAGGCGCCCACGCCATAGGTGACCAGCAGCATGGCGGTCAACGAGACCCGCCGCTCGCTTTCCACATGGTCGTTGGAGAACGCCACCGCCAGCGGATACAGGCAGAACTGCAACAGCGATATGACGAAACCGATGCCGAACAACAGCGCCAACGGCACGCCTGGCAGGATCGCCAGCGGCGCCGAGGCCAGCGCCAGGCCGATCGCCACGCTGCGGATCAGCACGGCGCGATCATAACGGTCGGACAACCAGCCCAGCGGCCACTGCACCAGCAGGCCGGCAAAAATACAGCTGCCCATGAACAGACCGATCTGCTCGGTGGACAGCCCCTGGCTGGACGCATACAGCGGCGCCAGGCCATAGAACGAACCGACGATCAGACCCGAGCCGAGCACCGTGGACAACGACTGCGGCACGCGCTTGATGAAGAACTTCGGCTCCATCGGCGCCGGCCGCAACGGCGCGGGGTGGATGCGCCGGGTCATGGCCACCGGCACCAGGCACAGGGCAAAGCACATCGCCACCAGCATCAGCAACTCAGGCCCCAGCTGCGGATGTACCACCAGGATCAACTGGCCAAGCACCAGCCCAAGATACGAGGCGATCATGTAGCCGCTGAACACCGCGCCGCGATGCTTGGCATCAGCCTGCTCGTTGAGCCAGCTCTCGATGACCATGTACTGGCACATCATCCCCAGGCCGACGATCATCCGCAGCCCGATCCACACCGGCAGCCAGCTGGTCAGCCCGTGCCCGAGCACCGCCGCGCCGACGATGCCGGCACAGGTGGCGTAGGCGCGGATATGCCCGACCCGGCCGATCAACCGGTGGCCGACCTTGCCGCCCACCGCCAGGCCGAAGTAGTTGGCCGCCATCAACGCACCGATCCACAGGCTGTCGACATGGTCGGCGGCCAGGCGCAGGGCCAGGTAGGTACTGAGCAGGCCCGAACCGATCAGCATCATCAGGGCGGCGAAGTACAACGACTGAAACGGCTTCCAGATATTTCGCATACGTCCCGTCAAGCTCCTTGATCTGGTGGCGCGGGGTTGCTGCCAAGCATAAAAGCAAATCCATCGCGGCGCAGGCCCCAGACGGCGAAATCGGCCGCCGGGGGCGCATCCAGTAGCGGTCGTGTCGCGCTCAGGCTTGCGCGGCGAGCACGCGGCGCT
Organism: Pseudomonas sp. TE31087; assembly: GCF_057284075.1. Classification (NCBI taxonomy): domain Bacteria; kingdom Pseudomonadati; phylum Pseudomonadota; class Gammaproteobacteria; order Pseudomonadales; family Pseudomonadaceae; genus Pseudomonas; species Pseudomonas sp. TE31087. The sequence goes on along the minus strand of NZ_JBXVNN010000001.1, from coordinate 21,154 downwards.
CCCAGGGCGTGATCTCATCGAAGAAATCGCTCAGCTCCAGGGTCTTGGTGGCGATGTAGCCTTCGATGAACTCCCTGCCGAACAGTTCCCGCGCCAGGTTGCTGCGCTTGAGGCGCTCCAGCGCGGCGTGCAGGGTGCAGGGCAGGCTCAGGTGCTCGGGCACCTCGAACTCACCCTGGATCGCCGGCGTCGGCGCGATCTGCCGCTCGATGCCATGCAGGCCGGCGGCGAGGCTGGCGGCGATGGCCAGGTAGGGGTTGGCATCGGCACCCGGCAGGCGGTTCTCCACCCGCCGCGCCGCAGGCGAGCTGGCCGGGATGCGCAGGCCCGCGGCGCGATTGTCCTCGGACCAGCAGGCATTGTTCGGCGAGGCATAGGGATGACAAAGGCGCTGGTAGGAATTGACGTTCGGCGCGAACAGCACGGTGAAGTCGGCCAGGCAGGCCTGCAGTCCACCAATGAAATGGTGGAAGGTGTCGGTCGCCCTGCCTTGCTCGTCGCTGAACACGTTGCGCCCGCTGGCGCTGTCGACCAGGCTCTGGTGGATATGCATCGAGCTGCCGGGGGTGTGCGCCAGCGGCTTGGCCATGCACACCACGGTCAGGCCATGCTTGAGCGCGACCTCCTTGAGCAGGTGCTTGAACAGGAAGGTCTGGTCGGCCAGCAGCAAGGGATCGCCGTGCAGCAGGTTGATCTCGAACTGGCTGACGCCCATCTCGTGCATGAAGGTGTCGCGTGGCAGGCCCAGCGCGGCCATGCAGCGGTACACCTCGTTGAAGAACGGGCGCAGGCCGTTGTTGGAGCTGACGCTGAAGGCCGAATGACCCATTTCCCGGCGCCCGTCCCTGCCCAGCGGCGGCTGGAACGGCTGGGTCGGATCGCTGTTGGCGGCGAAGACGAAGAACTCCAGTTCCGTCGCCACCACCGGCGCCAGCCCGCGCTCGGCATAGCGGGCGATCACCGCCTTGAGCTGGCCACGGCTGGACAGCCCCGAGGGCGTGCCATCAAGCTCCACCGCGTCGCAGATCGCCAGTGCCCGAGGCTCGTCGCTCCAGGGCAGGCGATGGATCTGCGAGGGCTCGGCCACCAGCGCCAGGTCGCCGTCGTCGCTGCCGTAATATTTGGCCGCCGGGTAGCCGCCCATGATGCACTGCAGCAGGACCCCGCGGGCCATCTGCAGCCGGCGGCCCTCGAGAAAGCCCTCGGCGGTCATCACCTTGCCGCGGGGGACGCCGTTGAGGTCCGGGGTGACGCACTCGATTTCATCGATGCCCTTGAGGAACGCTGCCTGGTTGCGCGGGCCTTCGGTCGTCATGACGCTGTCCTTCTTGTTGTGTTCGCATGCCGGGAGTGGCGACGCACACAACATAGGCCGGGGGTGTTTAAAATATCAAGCACCCCAGGCACCGCGCCCGGATCATTGCTCACGCAACGTCATACCATTGGCCGGCAATGGCAGCGCGGTCTTGTAGCGCACCTGCTTCAAGGCAAAGCTGGAGCGAATGTTCGCCACCCCGGGCAACCGCGTCAGGTAATCGAGGAAGCGCTCCAGCGCCTGGATGCTCGGCAGCAGTACCCGCAGCAGGTAATCCGGATCCCCGGTCATCAGGTAGCACTCCATCACCTCCGGACGCTCGGCGATCTCCTCCTCGAAGCGGTGCAGCGACTGCTCCACCTGCTTTTCCAGGCTGACGTGGATGAACACATTCACATCCAGCCCCAGCACCTCGGGCGACAGCAGCGTGACCTGCTGGCGGATCACCCCAAGCTCCTCCATGGCCTTGACCCGGTTGAAGCACGGCGTGGGCGACAGGTTGACCGAGCGCGCCAGCTCTGCATTGGTGATCCGGGCGTTTTCCTGCAGGCTGTTGAGGATGCCGATATCCGTTCGATCCAGTTTACGCATGAGAGAAATTGACCTGGTTTTTGTGTTTGTACGGAATGTTTATCTGCGCCGCCGGACAAAGGCAATGAACTTGAGAGAAAAATTCTCCTGCCGTCCCCCTATGATGTAAAAAGACGCTGACCTGCCAGTCACGAGCCGGCAGTCAGCGGCGGCCGCTTCAAAGCTCACAAAAACAACATTCGAGCGAGCGTAAAAAGCATGAACGAGTACGCCCCCCTGCGTCTGCATGTGCCCGAGCCTACAGGCCGGCCAGGCTGCCAGACCGATTTCTCCTACCTGCGCCTGAACGACGCCGGTCAAGTCCGTAAACCCCCTATCGATGTGGAGCCTGCCGACACGGCGGACCTCTCCTACAGCCTCGTGCGCGTGCTCAACGAGCACGGCGACGCCGTCGGCCCCTGGGCCGAGGGCATCGAGCCGAAGGTACTGCGCCAGGGCATGCACGCCATGCTCAAGACGCGCATCTTCGACAGCCGCATGGTGGTTGCCCAGCGCCAGAAGAAGATGTCCTTCTACATGCAGAGCCTGGGCGAGGAAGCCATCGGCAGCGGCCAGGCCCTGGCCCTGAACCGCAGCGACATGTGCTTCCCCACCTACCGCCAGCAGAGCATCCTGATGGCCCGCGAGGTGTCGCTGGTGGACATGATCTGCCAGCTGCTGTCCAACACCCGTGACCCGCTCAAGGGCCGCCAGCTGCCGATCATGTACTCGGTGCGCGAAGCCGGCTTCTTCACCATCAGCGGCAACCTGGCCACCCAGTTCGTCCAGGCGGTCGGCTGGGCCATGGCCTCGGCGATCAAGGGCGACACCAAGATCGCCTCGGCGTGGATCGGTGACGGCGCCACCGCCGAGTCCGACTTCCACACCGCCCTGACCTTCGCCCACGTCTACCGCGCCCCGGTGATCCTCAACGTGGTCAACAACCAGTGGGCGATCTCGACCTTCCAGGCCATCGCCGGTGGCGAGTCGACCACCTTCGCCGGCCGTGGCGTGGGTTGCGGCATCGCCTCGCTGCGGGTCGACGGCAACGACTTCATCGCCGTCTACGCCGCCTCGCGCTGGGCCGCCGAACGCGCCCGCCGCGGCCTGGGCCCGACGCTGATCGAGTGGGTCACCTACCGTGCCGGCCCGCACTCGACCTCGGACGACCCGTCCAAGTACCGCCCGGCCGACGACTGGAGCCACTTCCCGCTGGGCGACCCGATTGCCCGCCTCAAGCAGCACCTGATCAAGCTCGGCCACTGGTCCGAGGAAGAGCACCAGGCGGTCACCGCCGAGCTCGAGGCCGAGGTGATCAAGGCGCAGAAGGACGCCGAGCAGTTCGGCACCCTGAGCAATGGCCATATCCCCAGCGCCGCCTCGATGTTCGAGGATGTGTACAAGGAAATGCCCGACCACCTGCGCCGTCAGCGCCAGGAACTGGGGGTCTGAGATGAACGATCACAACAACAGCATCCATCTGGAAAACGCCATGTCCACCACCACCATGACCATGATCCAGGCCCTGCGCTCGGCCATGGATGTCATGCTCGAGCGCGATGACAACGTGGTGGTCTACGGCCAGGACGTTGGCTACTTCGGCGGCGTGTTCCGCTGCACCGAAGGTCTGCAGACCAAGTACGGCAAGTCCCGCGTGTTCGATGCGCCGATCTCCGAGAGCGGCATCGTCGGCACCGCCGTGGGCATGGGCGCCTATGGCCTGCGTCCGGTGGTCGAGATCCAGTTCGCCGACTACTTCTATCCCGCCTCCGACCAGATCGTCTCGGAGATGGCCCGCCTGCGTTATCGCTCGGCCGGCGAGTTCATCTCGCCGCTGACCCTGCGCATGCCCTGCGGTGGTGGCATCTATGGCGGCCAGACCCACAGCCAGAGCCCCGAGGCGATGTTCACCCAGGTCTGCGGCCTGCGCACCGTGATGCCGTCGAACCCGTACGACGCCAAGGGGCTGCTGATCGCCTCGATCGAATGCGACGACCCGGTGATCTTCCTCGAGCCCAAGCGCCTGTACAACGGCCCGTTCGACGGCCACCACGACCGACCGGTAACGCCGTGGTCCAAGCACCCGCACAGCGCAGTGCCTGATGGCTACTACAGCGTGCCGCTGGACAAGGCGGTGATCACCCGCCCAGGCAATGACGTCACCGTGCTGACCTACGGCACCACCGTGTATGTCTCGCAAGTGGCCGCCGAGGAGAGCGGCGTCGACGCCGAGGTCATCGACCTGCGCAGCCTTTGGCCGCTGGACCTGGAGACCATCGTCGCCTCGGTGAAGAAGACCGGTCGCTGCGTGGTCGTGCACGAGGCCACCCGTACCTGCGGCTTCGGCGCCGAACTGGTGTCGCTGGTCCAGGAGCACTGCTTCCATCACCTCGAGGCGCCAATCGAGCGCGTCACCGGCTGGGACACGCCCTACCCCCACGCACAGGAATGGGCCTACTTCCCCGGCCCTTCGCGGGTAGGCGCGGCACTGAAACGGGTCATGGAGGTCTGAATGGGCACGCACGTCATCAAGATGCCGGATATCGGTGAAGGCATCGCGCAAGTCGAGTTGGTGGAATGGTTCGTCAAGGTCGGCGACATGATCGCCGAGGACCAGGTGGTGGCCGATGTCATGACCGACAAGGCCACCGTGGAAATTCCCTCGCCGGTCAGCGGCAAGGTATTGGCCCTGGGCGGCCAGCCGGGTGAAGTGATGGCGGTCGGCAGCGAGCTGATCCGCATCGAGGTCGAAGGCAGTGGCAACCATGTCGACGCGCCACAGGCCAAGCCGGTTGAGCCGGAAGCCGCGCCGGTCAAGGCCGTGGCCCAGCCCGAGCCACGCATCGAGGCACAACCCCAGGCTGCTGCGGCCCATGCCACCGCGCCTATCGTGCCGCGCGAAGCCCACGACAAGCCACTGGCGTCCCCGGCCGTGCGCAAGCGCGCCCTGGACGCCGGGATCGAGCTGCGTTACGTACATGGCAGCGGCCCGGCCGGGCGCATCCTGCATGAAGACCTCGACGCCTTCATCAGCAAGCCGCAGACCGGCGCCGGCCAGGCACCGGGCGGCTACGGCAAGCGCACCGACAGCGAGCAGGTACCGGTGATCGGCCTGCGCCGCAAGATCGCCCAGCGCATGCAGGACGCCAAGCGTCGCGTCGCCCACTTCAGCTACGTCGAGGAAATCGACGTCACCAACCTGGAAGCCTTGCGCCAGCAGCTCAACGCCAAGTACGGCGACAGCCGCGGCAAGCTGACCCTGCTGCCGTTCCTGGTGCGCGCCATGGTCGTCGCCCTGCGCGACTTCCCGCAGATCAACGCCACCTACGACGACGAGGCCCAGGTCATTACCCGCCACGGCGCGGTGCACGTCGGCATCGCCACCCAGGGCGACAACGGCCTGATGGTGCCGGTACTGCGTCATGCCGAAGCCGGCAACCTGTGGAGCAACGCCGGCGAGATCGCCCGCGTCGCCCACGCCGCGCGCAACAACAAGGCCAGCCGCGAAGAGCTGACCGGCTCGACCATCACCCTGACCAGCCTCGGCGCCCTGGGCGGCATTGTCAGCACCCCGGTGGTCAACACCCCGGAAGTGGCGATCGTCGGCGTCAACCGCATGGTCGAACGGCCGGTGGTGATCGACGGCCAGATCGTCGTGCGCAAGATGATGAACCTGTCCAGTTCGTTCGACCACCGCGTGGTCGACGGCATGGATGCCGCCCTGTTCATCCAGGCCGTGCGCGGTCTGCTGGAACAGCCTGCCTGCCTGTTCGTGGAGTGATCATGCAAGAGCTCATCAACACCACCCTGCTGATCATCGGCGGCGGCCCCGGCGGTTATGTGGCCGCCATCCGCGCCGGGCAACTGGGCATCCCCACCGTGCTGGTCGAAGGCCAGGCCCTGGGCGGCACCTGCCTGAACATCGGCTGCATTCCCTCGAAGGCGCTGATCCATGTGGCCGAGCAGTTCCACCAGGCCAGTCGCTTCACCGAACCTTCGCCGCTGGGTATCAGCGTATCCTCGCCGCGCCTGGACATCACGCGCAGCGTCGAGTGGAAGGACGGCATCGTCGACCGCCTCACCAGCGGCGTCGCCGCCCTGCTGAAAAAGCACGGCGTGAAGGTGATCCATGGCTGGGCGAAGATCCTCGACGGCAAGAGCGTCGAGGTCGATGGCCAGCGCATCCAGTGCGAGCACCTGCTGCTGGCAACCGGCTCGAACAGCGTCGAACTGCCGATGCTGCCGATCGGCGGGCCGATCATCTCGTCCACCGAGGCCCTGGCGCCCAAGGCGCTGCCTCAGCACCTGGTGGTGGTCGGCGGCGGCTACATCGGCCTGGAACTGGGCATCGCCTACCGCAAGCTTGGCGCCAAGGTCAGCGTGGTGGAAGCGCGCGAACGCATCCTGCCGACCTACGACGCCGAACTCACCGCGCCGGTGGCCGACTCGATCAAGAAACTCGGCATCGCCCTGTACCTGGGCCACAGTGTCGAAGGCTATGCCGACGGCTGCCTGCTGGCCAGCGATGGCCAAGGTGGCCAGCTGCGCCTTGAGGCTGACCAGGTGCTGGTGGCCGTGGGCCGTCGCCCTCGTACCAAAGGCTTCGGCCTGGAAAGCCTGGATCTGAAGATGAACGGCGCGGCCATCGCCATCGACGAGCGCTGCCAGACCAGCATGCGCAACGTCTGGGCCATCGGCGACGTGGCCGGCGAGCCGATGCTGGCGCACCGGGCCATGGCCCAGGGCGAGATGGTCGCCGAGATCATCGCCGGCAAGAGCCGACGCTTCGAGCCGAGCGCAATCGCCGCGGTGTGCTTCACCGACCCGGAAGTGGTGGTGGTCGGCCAGACCCCGGAACAAGCCAGCCAGCAGGGCGTGGACTGCATCGTCGCGCAGTTCCCCTTCGCCGCCAACGGCCGGGCAATGAGCCTGGAATCAAAGACCGGCTTCGTGCGCGTGGTGGCCCGCCGTGACAACCACCTGATCCTCGGCTGGCAAGCCGTGGGCGTGGCGGTGTCGGAACTGTCCACCGCCTTCGCCCAGTCGCTGGAGATGGGCGCACGCCTGGAAGACATCGCCGGCACCATCCACGCCCACCCGACCCTGGGCGAGGCGGTGCAGGAAGCGGCATTGCGCGCCTTGGGCCACGCCCTGCACATCTGACCTGACACTGAAGCGGCAATCGCCGTATTTGGCCCGCTACGCCCCTGGCGCAGCGGGTCTTTTTTTCACTCGGCGACGACGTTCTTGCCGGCTGCCTTGGCCCGGTACAGCGCCTTGTCGGCACGGCCCAGCAACCCCTGACGGTCCTCCCCTTCGCGCCACTGCACCACGCCATAGCTCATGGTCAGCTGGCACTGGCCTATCGGCGGCACTTTGGCCAAGGCCTCCTGGATTCGCTGCGCCGCTTCACGTGCCTGCTCCTGCGAAGTTCGCGGCAAGACCACCACGAATTCATCGCCGCCCCAACGTGCCAACAAGTCCTGCTCGCCCAGACACCGACGGATCCGTTCGGTAACCTCGACCAGTGCGGCATCGCCACGGGCGTGGCCGTGCAGGTCGTTGATCGGCTTGAAGTCGTCCAGGTCCATGGCGATCAACGCCAGCGGTTCACGGAAGCGCCGGGCGCGCTCGCACGCCTCCTCGAGGGTCTTTTCCAGGCGATAGCGATTGGCGGTACGGGTCAGGGCGTCGCGTTCGGCCAACTCGCGATTCTCGTCGAGCTGGCGCTGCAACTGCTGGTTGACCCACGACAGTTCGCGGGTGCGCTCGGCCACCAGGCCTTCCAGGGACAGGTTGCGCTGCTCGAGTTCGGCGACCAGGCGCTTGCCCGCGTCGATATTGCGGTGGGCGCCGAGCATCCGCGCCACCGAACCGTCGGCGTTACGGGCGATGACATGGCCGCTGTCCTCGATCCACAGATAGCTGCCATCCTGACAGCGGCAACGGTACTCGATGAGATAGCGCTCGTTGCGCTGGTTGATGTAAGCCTCGAAATGCGCCATCACCCGCGGGTAATCCTCGGGGTGAATCACGCTTTCCCAGGTCAGCACGGAATTGTCCAGCGAATGGCTGGCGTAGCCCAACATCGCGTACCAGCCCGGGTTGCGGTAGACATAGCCGCTGTTGGCATCCCAGTCCCAGATACCGTCGCTGATCAGATCGAACAAGGTGTGCAATTGCTGCTCGGTGAAGCCAGCCGGTAGCGGCTTTGTTGCCTGACTCATGGACGCGCTCCCTGTTGTCCAGCAACTGCGCCCCGTATCCGGTGCTGCCGACACATGCTTGTATTTGCCGCAAGCGGCAATCCTGTTCCTATGCCGGGCAAGCATATTCCGAGCAACTGGCTGCCGGAATAGCCCTGACGGCCTATTTCGCCCCGGTACCACTACTGGTACTGCTTTTGCCCCTTTCGTCGTGTCTTCAGCTCCATCCCGGGAGCCATCATGCTTATCACCGCGATCGCTCGACAGATCGCCCAACGCATGCAGGAGGAGACCGAGATGAAACGATCAGGAAGCGCAGCGCGCCCAGGGCGCCATGACCTCGGCGGATGACAGGGACACCGAGCGTAAGTACAGCGCCAAGCTGTAGCCCTGAGCATCCGTCAGTAAAAGCGCTGCGGATCCCCTGACTCAAGCAGGCTGGCCAACTGGGTCAGGGCGAAGCGCAACTCCTCCCGACTGGTCGGCGCCATCAGCACGACCCGCACGCCACGTGGATCGCCCGTGCGCTCCACCTGGAACTGACTGGCGCTCATGACCACCACGCCATTGGCCCGCGCCAGCAAGGCGAACTCGTCGCTGCGCCACGGCTCGGGCAGGTTGAGCCAGAGGTGATAGCAGTGCGACTGGCTCTGCAGCGACGCACTGCCGAAGACTTCACGGGCGATGGCCTGACGTGCCGCCGCCTCGGCGCGGTGCATGCGGATCAACTGGCTGTCCAACCCTTCGCCGATCACATGGCTGGCCAATTGCGCGGTCAATGGCGAAGGCATCCACACCGTGCTGCGCACCATGGCGGTCAGGCGCGACAGCAGCTTTGGCGGGCTGTACAGGTAGCCGATGCGCAGCGCCGGCATGACCGACTTGGACAGGCTGGTGAGGTAGATCGAACGCTCCGGGGCGAAGGTCGCCAGCGGCCGGGTCTGCGGGTCGGTGGCAAGGAAGCCGTAGATGTCATCGTCCAGCAGCAGGAAGTCGAACTCCTCCGCCAGCGCCGCGATCTGGGCGCGCCGCTCGTTGGACATGATTGCCGTGGTCGGGTTCTGGCAGGTCGCCACGCACACCAGCATGGTGGGCCGCTCACGCTGGCAGATCTCGCGCAAGGCCTCGGGGATGATGCCCTGCTCGTCCATCGGCACGCCACGCAGACGGCGGCCCAGGCCATGGGCCACGGAAATGATGCCCGGATAGCACAGCGACTCGCACAGTATCAGGTCGCCCGCCCCGGTCAGGGCGCTGATCGCCACCATCAGCCCATGCTGGGCACCGCTGGTGATGACCACCTGCTGCCACTGCGCACCCGGTAGCCACTGGCGCAACCATTGCGCGCCCGCCTCGCGATGCGCCGGATGGCCGCCGTCGGGGGCGTAGTCCAGCACCTGCTCCAGCCGTGAGGTATTGGCCAGCTCGGTCAAGGCGTTGCGCAACCAGTACTGCAGGGTTTCGCCGTAGGGCTTGATGATCGACAGGTCGAGCACTTCGCTGCGGACCGCGGGGGCAGCACGGGCGGCAACGGGGGCCTCGTCCGTCTCGGCGATCCGGTCAAGGACGTAGGTGCCACGCCCCACCTCGCCCTGGGTCAGGCCACGGCGCGACGCCTCGGTATAGGCGCGGCTGATGGTGCCGGGCGTGACATCCAGCGCCTGCGCCAATTCGCGCAGCGTCGGCAAGCGCTCGCCACGCCGCAGCGCGCCGCTGGCAATGTCATGCGCCAGCGCATCGGCGATGGACAGGTAGACAGGCTGATTGCTTTCGCTGATCCGTGGAACCCACATGAGACGGCTACCGGGCTGAAAATGATTGAAATTTGAACACACAGGCCGACTTGAGTCGATCCTCCGAGCGATTCAAGTTGTGCCTTCCTGCCATGAAATCACGGATGAAATTGTCCCTCTGTGGGAGCGGGCTTGCCCGCGAACACCGGCGGAGCCGGTGCCATCCACCGCGCCGCATGCTTCGCGGCTAAACCCGCTCCCACAGGTACTCACTGAATCAACAAGTTACAGCTTGCTCCATGAGGAGTGAACGTGCCCGCGATGGGCTGGAGAGCAGCCCCACTTGAATTCAGGACCCTTTAACGTATAGATTCAATTTGAATCGACTCAATCGAATCAATCAACTCACCTGGACTCGCCATGGACAACCTCAGAAAGGATTTTTCCCTCTCCGCCCTGGTCGCCGGCCTGATCGCCGTGATCATCTCCTACGCAGGCCCCTTGATCATTGTGTTCCAGGCCGCCGACCAGGCAGGTCTGGACAACGCAGCGACCGCTTCGTGGATCTGGGCCATCTCCATCGGCAGCGGCCTGACCGGCCTGCTGCTGAGCTGGAAACTGCGGGTGCCGGTGATCACCGCCTGGTCCACGCCCGGCGCGGCGCTGCTGGTGTCGATGCTGCCGAGTGTGTCACTGGCCCAGGCGGTGGGCGCCTATATCGTCGCCTCGCTGCTGATTGCCGCGATCGCCCTGAGCGGCGCCTTCGACAAGCTGATGAATCGCCTGCCCAAGGCCATTGCCGCGGCGATGCTGGCCGGCATCCTGTTCCGCTTCGGCGCCGAGCTGTTCAGCTCGATCCGCCTGCAGCCCGTGCTGGTGTTGTCGATGCTGGCGAGCTACCTGCTGTTCAAGCGCCTGTCGCCGCGTTACGCGATTCTTTCGGTGCTGATCGTCGGTTGCGGCCTCGCCGCCGGCCAGGGCCAACTGGACACCCAGGCGCTGGTGCTGGAAATGACCATCCCGACCTGGACCAGCCCGCAGTGGAGCTGGCAGGCCATCGTCAATATCGGGTTGCCCCTGGCCCTGGTATCGCTCACCGGCCAGTCGGTGCCCGGCATCGCCGTACTGCGCACCTCCGGCTACCAGGTGCCGGCACGCCCGATCGTCTCGGTCACCGCCCTGGGTTCGCTGCTGCTGGCGCCGTTCGGCTGCCACGGCGTCAACCTGGCGGCGATCACCGCTGCCATCTGCACCGGCCGCGAGGCCCACGAGAACCCGGATAAACGCTATATCGCCGGCATGGCCTGTGGTGCCTTCTACCTGCTGATGGGCAGTTTTGGCGCCACCCTGGCCTCGGTGTTCGCCGCCCTGCCGAGGGAACTGATCGCCGCCCTCGCCGGCCTGGCACTGTTCGGTGCCATTGCCAACGGCCTGGCGGGCGCCATGAGTGACGAGAAACAGCGGGAGCCGGCGCTGATCACCTTCCTGGTCACCGCATCGGGCATGAGCCTGCTCGGTCTTGGCGCCGCGTTCTGGGGGCTGATCTTCGGGCTGGCGGCACACTTCGCCCTGAGCTACAGCCGCACGGCCCAACAGCCGCAGGCAAGCGTTCAGGTACGGTGAAGAAGACAAGGGGAATGGGGAAATGGCGTCCCAGGGCAGGTTCGAACTGCCAACCTTCCCCTTAGGAGGGGGATGCTCTATCCAATTGAGCTACTGAGACACTGAAGCCGACAACAGACGCTGTGCGGCGGGGACGGCGAGCATGTTAACCAGCGTGCGGGCATTTGTCATGTATCAATCGGGCGTTTTGCACGTCGGCTTTTTCCCCTGCGCGTCAGCGATCACACCTTCGCTGCGCAACAGCGCGAGCAACGCTTCGACCGCGCTGGCCAGCGAAGCGGAGTTGTCCACGACATGCACGCCGGGATCATACGCCTGCAACCTGAAGTTGCGGGCCAGGCGCTGTTCGATCTCTTCGTTGCTCTCTCGCCCCCTGGCCAGCAGACGCTGGCGCAGCGCCTGCTGTGAAACGGTCAGCCCCACGGCCACCAGGTCGGGATAGCGCTGCCGGGCATTGGCCAGGTAGGCACGCGAACCATTGACCAGCACCGACCGACCCGCAGCGAGCCATGCGTCCAGCTGAACAGGAATGCCATAGCTCAAGCCGTTAGCCTGCCAGTCCAGGGCAAAGGCCCCCGCCTCGCGCATCGCCTCGAAGCGCTCGACGCTCACTCCGAGGGCAGCTTCGCCCTTGGCCTCGGCTGAGCGCGTGATGACCCGCCGGGCGACTTCGACACCTAGGGTGAACAATCGCTCACGCGCCGCATCGATCAGGGAATCTTTTCCCGAACCCGACGGTCCCATGAGGAATACAAGGCGCCCCCTTGAGGTTGCCCCACCGCTTGCGTCATATTGCATAGCCACTATGCTCAATGTATGGGAAACCAGCCTATTCCAGGATTTTCCCTAGGCCTTTACCGTCTTTTACCAGATTTTGACGGCATTTGTCTGACACCGGTGTAATTCGATGAATGTGAAACTTTTCAAACCAGTGCTCATTTCTGATAATTGGTACTGGCAAAAAGCCTTTATCGAGATCACTATTTGTCACAGAATTGACGCCAAGGAAACGGCGACCCTGAGGCAAGATGAAGAACCAAAATCACATCACGGTTGAACATTTTGTCGTCGCCGCGGTCGTACTTCCACCGTGCGGCCAATTTGCGAACCGCTCCCCCTGAACCAGAACAACCGGTCAATTTATATGCGCCCAATGAAACAGGCTATCTATTCGAGCCGCACCGCTGACAAGTTTGTCGTCCGCCTGCCAGACGGGATGCGTGAGCGCATTGCCGAGGTAGCGCGCAACCACCACCGCAGCATGAACTCCGAGATCATCGCCCGCCTGGAGCAGAGCCTTATCCAGGAAGGCGCCCTGGGTGATGAACTGAGCATGCGCCTGGACAGCCCAGAGCTCAGCCTCCACGAACGTGAACTGCTGCAGCGCTTCCGCCAACTGTCCCACCGCCAGCAGAATGCCCTGGTCGCCCTCATCGCTCACGATGTGGAAATGGCCGCCGACGCGTCCTGATCCAGGCAGCGACACCGCACACAAAAAAGCCAGCGCAAGCTGGCTTTTTTGCATCTGGTGATTGCGGTGGGGTACCGCACGCCCCCTGTAGGAGCGGCCTTGTGTCGCGATAGGGCCGCATCGCGGCCCCAGGATTTCAGCATTGATGCAAAGATCGCCGGGGCCGCTTTGCGGCCCTTTCGCGGCGCAAGGCCGCTCCTACAGGGGGTTGCGCATGACCTGAACCCAACGCTTACAGCAGGAACAGCGTAGCCAGCCCAAGGAAGATAAAGAAACCACCACTGTCGGTGACCGCCGTAATCATCACACTCGACCCCATCGCCGGATCACGCCCCAGGCGCGTCAACGTCATCGGGATCAGTACGCCCATCAAGGCGGCCAGCAACAGGTTCAGGGTCATCGCAGCTGTCATCACCAGACCCAGCGACCAGCTACCGTAAAGCCAGAACGCCACGACACCGATCACGCCCCCCCAGATCAGGCCATTGAGCAGCGACACCGCCAGCTCCTTGCGCATCAGGCGGCTGGTATTGCCCGGCGACACCTGGTCGAGGGCCATGGCGCGCACGATCATGGTGATGGTCTGGTTGCCCGAGTTGCCGCCAATACCCGCCACGATCGGCATCAGCGCCGCCAGCGCTACCAGCTTTTCGATGGAGCCTTCGAACAGGCCGATCACCCGCGAGGCGACAAAGGCGGTGATCAGGTTGATGGCCAGCCACGCCCAACGGTTGCGCAGCGAGCGCCAGACCGAGGCGAAGATGTCTTCCTCCTCGCGCAGACCGGCCATGTTGAGCACTTCGCTCTCGCTCTCTTCACGAATCAGGTCGACCATTTCATCGATGGTCAGACGGCCGATCAGCCGCTCGTTCTTGTCCACCACCGGGGCGGAAACCAGGTCGTAGCGCTCGAAGGCCTGGGCGGCGTCGTAGGCATCTTCCTCGGGGTGGAAGGTCACCGGGTCATTGGCCATGACCTCCGCGACTTTCTTGTCCGGGTCGTTGACCAGCAACCGCTTGATCGGCAGCACGCCCTTGAGAATGCCATCGTAATCGACGACGAACAGCTTGTCGGTATGCCCTGGCAGCTCCTTGAGCCGGCGCAGGTAGCGCAATACCACCTCGAGGCTGACGTCTTCGCGGATGGTGACCATCTCGAAGTCCATCAGCGCACCGACCTGCTCTTCGTCATAGCTCAGGGCCGAGCGCACACGCTCGCGCTGCTGGGCATCGAGGGTTTCCATGAGCTCGTGCACGACGTCGCGAGGCAGCTCCGGCGCCAGGTCGGCAAGTTCGTCGGCGTCCATTTCCTTGGCGGCGGCCAGCAACTCGTGATCGTCCATGTCGGCGATCAGGGTCTGGCGCACGGCGTCGGAGACTTCGAGCAGGATGTCGCCGTCGCGATCCGAGCGCACCAGCTGCCAGACCGTCAGGCGGTCGTCCAGCGGCAAGGCTTCGAGGATATAGGCGATGTCGGCGGGGTGCAGGTCGTCGAGCTTGCGCTGCAGTTCGACGAGGTTCTGGCGGTGGACGAGGTTTTCCACCAGGTCATGGTGGTGACCTTCCTGACGGTGCGTCAGGTCCTCGACCACCCGCTGGCGCTGCAGCAGCTCGATCACCTGGGCCAGGCGATCCTGCAGGCTGTCTTGGGCTTTCTTTACTTCGATTTCGGTCATAGGCGAACTCCACTCCCAGCAGCGGAGCACGCCGGGAGAATCAATCGGTCAGATCAGGCTGTATGAAGCGTGTTGGCGAGTAACTACTGGGTAAGTCCATGGTGGGATTCCACAAGCCCCGGCGGGGCTGACGGGCGCAATCATACACTGTGCAAGCTGTCGGATCGCTTAAATTTTTGGCCAGAACAATCGTTTGCGCGCTAAAGCTGTGACAACGCTCGAAGCCATCAGTGCGACGGTCGCTCTGGCGTGAAAAGCACATTCGTCTTGCGCTGGTTCGATTTGCGGCGCCTGGCCCCTTTCGGGAACATCTACAGAACAGCGTAGATGGACATCCGTGACAATTCAGCGCGCCAGAAAAACAAAAAGCCCGCTCTAACGAGCGGGCTTCTTGATGTGTGGCGGACTCAGCAGGATTCGAACCTGCGACCGCTCGGTTCGTAGCCGAGTACTCTATCCAGCTGAGCTATGAGTCCGTGGTGGTAGTTTTAGGCCAGATTACCACTGGCTTGTTGAAGTGCCTTTGCAAGCAAAACCACTTCAAAAGTGGCGGACTCAGCAGGATTCGAACCTGCGACCGCTCGGTTCGTAGCCGAGTACTCTATCCAGCTGAGCTATGAGTCCGTGTTTGGTAGTTTTAGGCCAGATTACCACTGGCTTGTTGAAGTGCCTTTGCAAGCAAAACCACTTCAAAAGTGGCGGACTCAGCAGGATTCGAACCTGCGACCGCTCGGTTCGTAGCCGAGTACTCTATCCAGCTGAGCTATGAGTCCGTGGGGTAGTTTTAGACCAGATTACCACTGGTGGATTGAAGCAGCCTTGCAGGCAAAGCCACTTCAAAAGTGGCGGACTCAGGAGGATTCGAACCTCCGACCGCTCGGTTCGTAGCCGAGTACTCTATCCAGCTGAGCTATGAGTCCGTGTCTTGCTGTGCCATTCGGATCGCTTTAAGCGCTCCAGGCAAATAATGGCGGTGAAGGGGGGATTCGAACCCCCGATACCCTTATGAGGTATACTCCCTTAGCAGGGGAGCGCCTTCGGCCACTCGGCCACCTCACCGCAACACGAGGCGAATATTAAACACACCCTTCCTCGTTTGCAACCCTTTTTTTGAAAAAAACTTCAAAAAAATTAAAGGCTTGGCTCCTCGTCCTTCTCTTTCTTGATCCGCAGGTAGATTTCCTCGCGGTGAACAGCCACTTCCTTGGGCGCGCTAACGCCAATACGCACCTGGTTGCCTTTGACACCCAGGACCGTCACGGTGATCTCACCGTCACCAATGATCAGGCTCTCGGCGCACCGACGAGTCAGAATCAGCATAGTTTTCTCCTCACATGAATCTTCAGGGACAACAGTCTTTGAAAAGCAGGGCCTGGCCGGGGACGACGGCACTGGCCCGGATCGACCACCACGGCTGCCTGGACAGGGACAGCCGCAGCGGCCAGAAACGCGAAGGGCGCGGCAAGCCGCGCCCCTCCAGGCAGCGTGTCACTCACCCTGTCGGGCGGGAGCGTCGAGTTCGAACGCGGTGTGCAGCGCGCGTACGGCCAGCTCCAGGTACTTCTCTTCGATCACTACCGAGACCTTGATCTCGGAGGTGGAGATCATCTGGATGTTGATGCTCTCCTTGGCCAGGGCCTCGAACATGCGGCTGGCAACGCCCGCGTGGGAGCGCATGCCGACGCCGACGATCGACACCTTGGCGATCTTGGTGTCGCCGATCACTTCACGCGCGCCGATTTCGCGGGCGGTGTTCTCCAGCACGCTCAGCGCCTTCTCGTACTCGTTGCGGTGCACGGTGAAGGTGAAGTCGGTGGTGTTATCGTGCGAGACGTTCTGCACGATCATGTCGACTTCGATGTTGGCGGCGCTGATCGGGCCGAGGATCTTGAAGGCGACACCTGGGGTATCCGGGACGCCACGAATGGTCAGCTTGGCCTCATCACGGTTGAAGGCGATACCGGAAATGATCGGCTGTTCCATGGATTCCTCTTCATCAATGGTAATGAGGGTACCCGGACCCTCCTTGAAGCTGTGCAGCACGCGCAGCGGGACGTTGTACTTGCCGGCGAACTCCACCGAGCGGATCTGCAGCACCTTGGAGCCGAGGCTGGCCATTTCCAGCATCTCCTCGAAGGTGATCTTCTCCAGGCGCTGAGCCTGGGGCACCACACGCGGGTCGGTGGTGTAGACGCCATCGACATCGGTGTAGATCTGGCACTCGTCGGCCTTCAGCGCCGCCGCCAGGGCCACGCCGGTGGTGTCGGAGCCGCCACGGCCGAGGGTGGTGATGTTGCCGTGCTCGTCGACGCCCTGGAAACCGGCGACCACCACAACACGGCCGGCCTTGAGGTCGGCGCGGATCTTCTGGTCGTCGATCTGCAGGATGCGCGCCTTGTTGTGCGCGCTGTCGGTGAGGATGCGCACCTGGTTGCCGGTGTAGGACACCGCCGGCACGCCGCGCTTCATCAGGGCCATGGACAACAGGGCAATGGTAACCTGCTCGCCGGTCGAGACGATCACGTCCAGCTCGCGGGGTTCGGGCTTGTCGGTGATCTGCTTCGCCAGGTCGATCAGGCGATTGGTTTCCCCGCTCATCGCCGACAGCACAACCACCAGGTCGGTGCCTTGCTCGCGGAATTTCTTGACCTTGTCGGCAACCTGCTCGATCCGCTCGATGGAACCGACAGAGGTACCGCCAAATTTCTGTACGATCAACGCCATTTCAAAGGTGCCTCAGCCCTCAAGGGCCCCAAAAAACAATCCAACATGGCGGGGACGCCGACTAGACCGGCGCCCCCTCCATCTCAAAGTCCCTGCTCGGCGAACGGCACGGCCAGGGCCAGCGCCTGGTCCAGCGCGGCGACGTCGACGCCACCGCCCTGGGCCATGTCAGGACGACCGCCGCCCTTGCCACCGACCGCCGCAGCAGCTTGTTTCATCAGGTCGCCAGCCTTGAGTTGGCTGGAGAGGTCCTTGGTCACGCCAGCCACCAGCACGACCTTGCCCTCATGCTCGCTGCCCAGCAGGATCACTGCGTGGCCGAGCTTGTTCTTCAGTTGATCGACGAGCGCCAGCAGCGCCTTGCCATCCTGCCCATCCAGGCGGGCGGCGAGGACCTTGGCACCCTTGACCTCAACGGCCGCGTTGGAGAGATCATCCCCGGCGGCGCTGGCGGCCTTGGCCTGCAGCTGCTCGAGCTGCTTTTCCAGCTGGCGGTTGCGCTCGAGCACAGCCGACAGCTTGTCGATCAGGTTGTCGCGATTGCCCTTGACCAGCTGCGCGGCTTCCTTGACCTGCTCTTCGGCAGTGTTCAGGTAGGCCAGCGCGGCGGCGCCGGTGATCGCTTCGATACGGCGCACGCCAGAGGCCACGCCGCCTTCGCTGATGATCTTGAACAGGCTGATGTCGCCGGTGCGCTTGGCGTGGATGCCACCGCACAGCTCGACGGAGAAGTCACCGCCCATGCTCAGTACGCGCACGGTGTCGCCGTACTTCTCACCGAACAGCGCCATTGCACCCTTGGCCTTGGCGGTCTCGATGTCGGTCAGCTCGGTCTGTACCTCGGTGTTGCGACGCACTTCGCGATTGACGATGTCTTCCAGGGCCTTGATCTGTTCTGGCTTGACCGCCTCGAAGTGGCTGAAGTCGAAACGCAGGCGCTGGCTATCGACCAGCGAGCCCTTCTGCTGCACGTGCTCGCCCAGCACCTGGCGCAAGGCTTCGTGCAGCAGGTGGGTGGCGGAGTGGTTCAGCGAGGTGGCGTGCTGCACCTCGGCATCGACGCGGGCATCAACTGCGGCACCGACAGTCAGCGCGCCGCTGGCGACCACGCCGTGGTGCAGGAAGGCACCGCCGGTCTTGGTGGTGTCGCGCACGTCGAAGCGCACGGCGCCGGCCTGCAGGTAGCCGCAGTCACCGACCTGGCCGCCGGACTCGGCGTAGAACGGGGTGCGGTCGAGGACCACGACGCCCTCCTCGCCCTCAGCCAGTTGCTCGACGGCCTGGCCGTCCTTGTACAGGGCGATGACCTTGCCCTGACCTTCGGTGGCGTCATAGCCGAGGAAGTCGGTGGCGGTGTCGACCTTGACCAGGCTGTTGTAGTCCATGCCGAAGGCGCTGGCGGAGCGGGCACGCTCACGCTGGGCTTCCATCTCGCGCTCGAAGCCGGCTTCATCGATGGTCAGCTCGCGCTCGCGGGCGATGTCGGCGGTCAGGTCCATGGGGAAGCCGTAGGTGTCGTACAGCTTGAACACCACGTCGCCCGGCACGACCTGGCCCTGCAACTGGGCCAGGTCCTGCTCGAGGATGCGCAGGCCCTGCTCGAGGGTCTTGGCGAACTGCTCTTCCTCGGTCTTGAGCACGCGCTCGATATGCGCCTGCTGGCTCTTGAGTTCAGGGAAGGCTTCGCCCATCTCGGCCACCAGCGCGGCGACGATCTTATGGAAGAAGCTGCCCTTGGCGCCCAGTTTGTTGCCGTGGCGGCAGGCGCGACGAATGATGCGGCGCAGCACGTAGCCGCGGCCTTCGTTGGACGGCAGCACGCCGTCGGCGATCAGGAAGCCGCAGGAACGGATGTGGTCGGCAACCACTTTCAGCGATGGCTGGTCGTCATTGGCGCAACCGATGGCTTTGGCGGCAGCGGCCAGCAGGCTCTGG
Organism: Pseudomonas sp. TE31087; assembly: GCF_057284075.1. Lineage (NCBI taxonomy): Bacteria > Pseudomonadati > Pseudomonadota > Gammaproteobacteria > Pseudomonadales > Pseudomonadaceae > Pseudomonas > Pseudomonas sp. TE31087. The sequence continues at coordinate 1,902 of NZ_JBXVNN010000001.1, read as the reverse complement.
AACAGGTCGATCTCGTAGTTCGAGTGCACGTGCTGCATCACCGCACTGATGCGCTCCAGGCCCATGCCGGTATCCACCGACGGCGCTGGCAGCGGGTGCAGGACGCCATCGGCGGTGCGGTTGAACTGCATGAAGACGTTGTTCCAGATCTCGATGTAGCGATCGCCGTCTTCTTCCGGCGAGCCGGGTGGGCCGCCCCAGATGTCGGCGCCGTGGTCGTAGAAGATCTCGGTGCACGGGCCGCACGGACCGGTGTCGCCCATGGTCCAGAAGTTGTCGGAGGCGTACGGGGCGCCCTTGTTGTCACCGATGCGCACCATGCGCTCGGCCGGCACGCCGACTTCCTTGGTCCAGATGTCGTAGGCCTCGTCGTCGCTGGCGTAGACGGTGACCCACAGTTTTTCCTTCGGCAGATTCAGCCACTTGTCCGAAGTCAGGAAGGTCCAGGCGAAGGTGATGGCATCGCGCTTGAAATAGTCGCCGAAGCTGAAGTTGCCCAGCATCTCGAAGAAGGTGTGGTGACGGGCGGTGTAGCCGACGTTTTCCAGGTCGTTGTGCTTGCCACCGGCGCGTACGCACTTCTGGCTGCTCACGGCGCGGGTATAGGCGCGCTTTTCCTGGCCGAGGAAGCAGTCCTTGAACTGGTTCATGCCGGCGTTGGTGAACAGCAGGGTCGGGTCATTGCCCGGGATCAGGGAGCTGGAGGCAACGCGAGTATGTCCCTGCTCTTCGAAGAAGCGGAGGAAGGCTTCACGGATTTCTGCGCTTTTCATAGGTTCTTCCACGGAAACGGCGGCCACACGTCGAATCGACGAAACGACGGCAAAGGGCCGCATTATATCGGTCCTGCAGTCTCGGTGCAGTGTGTTTATGCGATAGAAACCGTCGAATGGACGGTTTGTCGGACTACAGCAATTGAAAACGGCATGACCGCGATGCTAAAGCCAGCGTTTCGCTACTGGCAAGCCAATTACGGTCCCGGGGCGGGGAAAATTAACAGGTTGGTGAATTAAAAGAATTTCATCACCAAAGGGATCCAAAACAGGACGGGGCAGAGCTCGACTGTAGGAGCGGCCTTGTGTCGCGAAAGGGCTGCGTAGCAGCCCCGGGATTTCAATGGTGAGCAAAGATCGCCGGGGTCGCTTTGCGACCCTTTCGCGACACAAGGCCGCTCCTACAGAAATCGCGCAAGGCTTGAGGGTAGCATCAAGCCAGCCGTTGGCCCGAATCCGGCACGATCAGGATGCCGGCGCGCAGCCCGTTCTTCACCTTGGGGTTGGGGAAGATGATCCGCGCGCCCTCCTCCTCCACCACCCAGCGCGTCTCGGCCAGGTCTTCGGCCAGCAGGTAGCCCTTGCTGAGCTCGGAGAAATTCTCGATGTCCGCCGGCAGGTGCAGGTGGAAGCTGTCGCTGTGCTTGATGATCTCGCGGGCGACGCTGAACAGCTTCAGGCCGTCGAGCGAGTCGCCGGTCTCAGGCTCGGTACCTTCGATGATCTGGATGAGGCGTTCTTCGAGCTTGTCGAGATTGACGCCTTCGTTCTGCCCAAATGGCCGCGCCTTGCCCAGTTCAAGGGTAAAGGCCTCGGCCTCCAGCTGCTCATAGGTGAAGGCACTGAAGGTAATCGAAGGCTTGCTCTGCAGCAGCACTGCCTCCATCCCTGCCGCAGCCAGGCGCGCCAGTTCACGCCGGGAATGCGTGCGGCCCTCCTTGTAGGGATACAAGGCGAACTGCTCGATCTTGGACCCGCGAATGGCGGTATGCAGGTCGTAATGCAGACGGGTGCGCTCAGGCTTGCTGAAGAACACCCGGGCGAACTGCTCGAGCTCGGCGGCGCGCAGCGCCTCGAAGCCGCTGGAGAGTTCGTGGCGGCCATTGAACAGGCGGTTGATGTCCTGCTC